>NZ_LJSD01000011.1:0-694387 GCF_001303895.1 Mesorhizobium sp. 1M-11
TCACGGGCCTCGAACAGCTTCGCTTCGGTGACGTAGGAATAGAGAAAAACCATCGCCGAATGGACGTAGCCGTAGCGGCCGCACAGGAAGTAGCGCTTGCCGACATAGAATTTCAGGAAATTGATCCAGGGCGAGAAGACCAGCCGCGACATGCTGGGCTTGTCGCCCTGCTCGACCTGAGCTTCGACCTTGAGCGACGAATAGGAGTTCGTGCGCTTCAGATCCTCGGTCAGCGAGGTCGCGCGCCGGTGCAGCAGCATCCCCTTTTCGATCAGAGCGGTGCGGCCAGGCACTCTGAAGGACTCGTGGACGCGTTGAGCAATGTCCATTGTCGCCTTGTCGCGGCGAAAGAAGCGGAAGATGCGATTGTGTGCCACCCAGCGGTGGGCGTAGCCGTAACCTTTCAGGTAGTCGCGACGGCGGACGAACCAACCATCGGTATTGTTTCTGCCCGAACTTGTAATTTCGATGATGGATTGCCTCAGCTCAGCGTCGGCGCGCTCATCTGCCTCGATGCACAAGCACCAAGGCTGCGTGGCCTGTTGTAGCGCAAAAAGCCGCTGCCTGGCGAAGCCCGGCCAGTCGTTGTGGAACAGGCGGATCGGATAGCCTTTCGCGACGTAGTCCGCGATGCATTCCAGCGTGCCGTCGGTCGAACCAGAATCCACCACCACGATCTCGGCACAGAAGTCGACGCTCCGCAGGCAGTCGGCAATCATGTCGACTTCGTTATTGCAGATGATCAGAGCAGAGACAGGAGTGTTGAACTGAGACATGGGGAAAATTGAACGACCGATTGCAGCTGCCACGGTAACTTGCACCACGCGTTTCGATATCTAAGTCTGGCATTGAATCGCCAGGAAGCACTTTGAACCAGGATCGATGGCCGAGTGGACACGCAAGGAAATCCGAGTAATTTCGCACCCTGGTTCTTAGCTAGTTATAATTTCAAACTAGAATGGCTTTTCCAGCAGCAATTTAACCGATCTACCTACGATGTTCCTGTATTCTTTCAATGTCTTTGTACACAACTCAGAGACATCGGAAGGATCAGTCTTAGCCTGCTCAGAAGTAAATCCTGCCTTATTATTGGCTATTTCCCATACCTGTTTCTCCAACGTCTCGTTATGAACTTTTGCTTCTAGATCCCTGGCGATGCTCTCAAGTTTCTGCAGATCCGCATCCGTGAAGAACAATTCTACATTCTTGCATGATTTAACAGACATGTAATTTTCATAAACCGCCAAGAGACGGTCGTAGTCTTTTGCTTCTATACCGGCAGCAATGAACTCGCTTCGCTTGCTCGCCTCGTTAGCCAGAACTCGTACTTCCGATGACATTCCCTTCCCGAGGGAATGGAATTCAGTGGATTTCTTGCCGCCATTGTAGAGGAATACCATAGCGCTAATCTGGTCATGTGAGCTATCGACAACACCGTACACGCCAATGCATCCCGGATCTAAAGCATTGATTGAAATGCCCTCCGACCCGTCGTCAAACCTGCAGATTTCCCATTTGCCTTGCTGAGGATTTGTTTCAAGGGCCGATGGCAGAAGAACGTATCTACCATCCGCCCCCAGATATAAATCATCGAGAAGCCTGTCAGAGAGCAGTTTCTTAAGTCCCGTAACGATTTTTCCCAGATCAGTATTTGGCCAACGTATGTCCGTTTTTATTGGCGGATACGCTGACGCAAGGGAAAATTTCATAGCGAACCCCAGAGCTAGGATTACCACGCCAAAGCCCGCCAATAAGTTCCCCAAAAATCTGTTCATTCGCTATTTCTCCCTATATGCACACATTTACAACATATTGTGCAACCGGAACACCGTCCTTTCTAAATCTTGACAATCCGGTGTTGGTCGCTGTGTATTTGATCCAAGAAAGGCTTTGCCCCCACGATGACGGCGACTTTGGCGCGAGCCTATGAGCGACGGCCACAAGTTGCAGATTGCTGAACGGTTGAGTAACGGACTGGTGTTCATACGCATCCTCGTCAGTTCTAATTCTAAATAGACTCCTTATGCGCGGCGCGGGCACGGCAAGTTTGTGGGTAGGCTGCTGTGTGAATGAACACTGGCGCCGTCACGAATTTTGCGCCAAGAACGCTACTCACATAACTCTATTTCTTAGCGTGTGCCTATGCAGGGTAAAATTAGATTCCAATCCATTCAGGCACTAAGGGGTATCGCCGTTTTGGCGGTGCTGATCTTTCATTCGCATTGGATCGTGTCTTGGAAAAGCGATGATATTCTGCACGTTCCGCTGCTCAGCGATTACGGCTACCTTGGTGTTAACTTCTTCTTTTGCATTTCCGGCTTCGTAATATGTCATGTTGTAATAAGAGACGCCAATTTCAGCATGAAAGATTTTGTCGTTCGGAGGATCGCTAAGATTTACCCGATCTATTTCCTTACCAACCTCACAATCATTTTCATCTGGTTTTTCACGCCGATATTTGACAATGAGGTCTCTTCCCTCGGGTTTTGGGGAGTTATGGGAAGTTTCCTTATCTTCCCGATGGATCAATACCCCCTCTTGTCACCAGGCTGGTCCCTTGAGCACGAAGTTCTTTTTTACCTGATCTCCGGAGTGTTCGTGACGATAGCGAGCATAAGATTCCTTCCTGTCGTGTTGTTCTTGCTGTTTGTAGCTGGAATGCACCTTAGCGGATGGGATTTTCACATTTTTTCGCGTTATCAGATATATTTTGCCACCGGAATTCTGTCTTACTATCTCACCAGATATCGACCGCGATACCTCCTGATTTCCTCTGCCGCCGCCATGTCGCTGGCTGCGCTGATCGGCTCAAATGTCATTGCGACCAACATGTATGTCTATGATGCGCTTCTTGCTCTCGGCTTTATGGCCCTCATTTCTGCGTGCGTCTCCCTGGAGAGCGCAGGTTTCCACTTCCCTGCCCTGCTGGTCCAAGTCGGAGAAGCGTCCTATTCTTTATATATCGTTCACGCCGTGATTTTCATATTCTTGTCCATAGTAGGGTATCGGTTAGGAGTCCCGGTTGAACTTTGGAGATGGGGGGGGGTTGCGTTCACCATGCTCCTAAGTTTCGTAGTCTATAAGAGGATAGAGGCGCCCCTCCATAGGGCCGCCTTCAAGGTACTTATGCCTGCTCAGAGCGTGGTACCTAGCCACGTACGGCCGTGATCGCTCGGCAGGTGAACATAGATGAACGAAACACCGACTGAATAGGCGCGTACCATTCGATGCGAAATTTATGACGAAGTTGCTCCGCAAGAGTGAAATGCGGGATAAGGTAACTAGAACACTATAGAAACCTACGCGCCTGCTGTTGGCATTACCTAGTCTCACTTTTGCAATGTACGACGCACCTATCCTCATGATCAGGGGCTAATCAACGGGCTTTTGAGCTCGGTGACGAGTTCACCTTTCTTGTCCGGGAGGGCGTCCCGCGCAGCTTCCTGGCTGTCGGCTTAAATGCCACCGTCTCCCGATATTTTTTTACCCCTCCAACTCCTCGCTTTTCGCCGAAGTGCCGCCGAACTGAAACCACTCGACCGACCGAGCGATCGACTTGATGCGAAGCCGGACAAACAACTGCGATTCGCCGCAATCACAAGAGCGCCGCCCGGAAGTGATGCACTTGGTGCATAGTGCGCCGGATGAATCGCCACGGTTTCAAACCTGGTGCTTCTAAACTTGGCCCGAAAGGTGGTCGCGGCCACACCCCAGCGCCCTACACGAGGGACCTGCGTTGCACCGTCTTCGGACCAGATGAAAAGCGCCGATTGATAGACATACGCCAATCTGGCGCCGTCGAGGCTAATGCCAGCGGAGGATCCGTTGAAGCGATCGCTGCGAAGATGGGCAACTCGATCGACCAGAACAATCTGCCAGCGGTTCGGGCAGCAGACGAAGCCCGCCGGAAAGGCCGGAAACTGCTCGGCAAGGAACAGAACGGCTACAAAAAGTTGAAACTGGCTGGAAAAGAAAGTTGAAACTGGTTTTGTGGGCACCAGCTAACCCATTGAAAAGTATGGCGCGAGTGACGGGGCTCGAACCCGCGACCTCCGGCGTGACAGGCCGGCACTCTAACCGACTGAGCTACACCCGCGCACTGACGTCGCGGATCAGCCGTGACGTCGATGGCGGCTGGATAAGGGGTTCGCCGTCGAGTGTCAAGCGACCCACGAGCGCTAATTGCAGTTCATGCGAAGGTTTTTTGACACGCAGCGACAAACCCGTGAATGTGCCTGCTAGCAGAGCACCTGGCTCTGCATTTGGCCTTGCGAAGCGTTCGCTAACTGCTTAAAGGTCCGCTCCTGAAAGGGCGATTAGCTCAGTTGGTAGAGCGCTTCGTTTACACCGAAGATGTCGGCGGTTCGAGTCCGTCATCGCCCACCATGTTTTCTTGCAGTTCGTTCCAGGCACATAGCTTACGGTTTGTACCGGAGACATGGATAACACTTTCGGCCTGAAAGGTTTTGAAGTGGTTTCTGTCTGCATGTGTCATCATCTAAATAGCGTAGATCGTGGCCCATGAAGCTGGCCAGCCAGATCCGGACATCGACTTGCTTGATACCGACGGTTTGGCCGGCGAAAGACCTGACTGAGATTGTGATGTTCTTCCGATTGTAGCAGATGCGGCCGCAGGTGGTGGCAGTGATGGCCTTGTCGTGGAAAGGGTAGTCGAGTTGGTCAGTCCCTGATAGGGCGCTACGACGGCTCGTAGCATTAAGCGGCGCGGGCCATATCGAGCGTCTAGTGCGGACAGCTAGGCTGATGTGTTCGATGGCGATGCCAAGCCTCAACCATCACACCGGCAGCCTGGAAAGATTGAACAGCGCATTAAGAGTGGTGAAGGCATAGGCCTCCTTGTGGTGCGCAGCGTTTCGCAGGCCAACACATAACGGCTGGCGAAGTCGCTGATCGTCAGCGGATAGCAATAGCGCCGATCCGCCAGCATGAACTCGCCCTTGTGATCGGCGCACCACAACTCAATGGACGTGGTGGCGTGGGATAGCGGAGTCTGTTGCGCCGCCGCTGACGGCGCTTGACCAGGCATGCACCGTCGAGGTCGCCGGACAATGAACATCTGGATAGAGCCATGCTAGCCGCTCCCTGATCTTCGGCGCGCTTCAATTCGGTAGCGTCTCGATTTGGAAAGGAAGTTGATTGGCGTGCCGGTAAGGCCTTGGCGAACGATCGGTCAATCCCTTCCGCTACTTGTAGCCGGTCTTGCGCGAAATGCCGCCCCCCGGCACAGCATCGCTATCTTCTCGCCGTCCAGGAGCCACGCAACGAATTTGAGACGCTCGTCCATCAGGATTGCACTCCCGCCAAGGCACCTCTGCTCTCCTCGCAAAGGCAAAAGCGCGATCTAGCCCCTTGTCTTAGGTGCGTGGTGGCATTAGCGGTTCCCAAATCTTGAGGATGTCAATGTTAGCATCGCCACGCTGGCCAAGCGGGTGATTCTGCATGTACAGCTTGCTCCAATCGAAATGATAGAACGGCCGCATGGACCTTCCCATCTTTGCCATCAATCTCGACAGCGAAGTCGATCGCTGGGAAGAGCTGGCGGGCAATGCCGGCGCCGCTGGACTTTCCTTGCGCCGTGTATCGGCGATCGATGGCAGGGCGCTGTCGACTGAGAATTGGAGCGGTGTCGACTTCGCTACTGCCAAGACGCAGAATGGGCGGGAGATCCTTTCGACAGAGCATGCCTGCTACCAGAGCCATCTTACTGCGCTGCGGGCATTCCTGGACGAAGACAAGCCATACGGGCTGATCATCGAAGATGATGTTGCTTTCGATGAGAGCACAGTGCGCCGGATCGAAGCGATCATCGCTGCCGTATCGGATTTCGATGCCATCAAGCTCACTACCCACAGAACCGGGCTGTTCGTGCGGGCCGTCACAACTACGTGCGGCGACGAGATCGGGCGGGCACTCCATGGTCCGCAAGGCTCCGCAGCCGCCTATCTCGTGACAAGGCGAGGCGCGCAAAGGCTGATTTCCAAGCTCGCGACGATGACCTTGCCATGGGACATCGCTCTGGAGCGGTTCTGGGATTCCGGCCTCGAAGTCTATTCCACCCGCCAGAACGTATTGAACTTCACGTCTCGCAGTGCCGTCTCCAGCATCGCGGGCCCCTCCGGAAGCTACAAAGGGGCCAGATTCTCTTGGTGGAAACGGCTGGGGACAGCCTCCTTCCGCACGAAGGATCAGTTTCGACGTTTGCATCATGTCTTTCTGCGCCCGCCCCTGTACGGCGAGGCTCCGAACTATCCAACCTCCAAACAGCATTTGCTGTGGCAGATACTGACGACACTTCTCGTATTGGCATTCGTGTCACCGGTTTGGCGGGAAGCCGACACCTACCGCTATGCCGGGATCGTCCTTTTCATGGCGGGTATCGTCCGCTGGCTGGGCAAGGATCTATGGACATACGGCAAGCCGCTGATCGGCGGGGTCGGTTTCCTCTGCTTCGGATGGGCCATTTACGCCTTTGCACGCCTGGCGACGGTCTATTTTACGAGTGGTCAACTCGGTACGGCCGAGGGCGTCTATCTGTTCCCGGCATTCTACGCGACCACGGGGTTTGCATTTCTAGCCTACGTCAAGCGGCCAGCAGTGGTAGCCGCATGCTTCATGGTGGCCAGTCTTGCGTTTCTCGCCGCAGATACCAGCTATATCCAAGTTCTTCAGGGTGAGTGGCCAAAACCCTGGCTATTCAACAATACTATTCACGCCGCAATCGCGGCCGGCTTCATCTTTCTGTCCGCCATCCAGTTTGCGATCTACACCGGTGAACGCAGCGACCTGAAAGCGGGAAATAGAGTTTTTTACTGGTTACTTTCAGCAGCCGTATTGGTGTTTGCCGTCGTCAACATTGTCGCGCTGCGCTCGAAGGGCGTCTGGCTTGCTCTTGCGGCAGCGCTTCTGTTGTTGGTCGTTTTGGCTTTGATACGCGGAAGCCGTCACCATATATTCGTAGGCATCGGCGTGCTGGTTCTGATCCTCGTGGGTCTTTTCTTCTCCTACGGCATCCTGTCGTCGACCGCAGGGGATACTGTTGCTTTCATCGGAAGGTCGATTTCGGATGTGACAACCAACGGCGTCGGCAACGCCCTCGATCATGCCATCAAAAGCGAGCTCACTCCTACTTCAGCTAAAGAGCGCCTGATGCTCTGGTCCAACGCGCTAGAGATTTGGAGACATCATCCGGTCTTCGGCGCTAGTTCCGCCTGGCTTACGGAATGGCAGAACAGGACCTATCAAACTCAGATCTACGACGTCTTCCACAACGGCTATCTTGAAATTGCCGTGCGCTACGGCATCGTTGGATTGGCGTTCTATGCATTCCTGTTCAGTTGGGCGGCAAGACAGGTGCAGCAGGCAGCCAGAACGAAGCTCATCGAACCCGCTGCGTGGCACTGCTATATTTCCACGCTGGTTTTCTTCGCCATCACCCTGCTTAGCAATTCCAACAACCGGCTGGCAATCGGCGAGGCTTACATGTGGTTCGCCGCTGCGTTCGGCTTCTATTGTTACTATCTACGCCAGCATGCCAGACAGGTCGAACCAAGGACGTATTTTTAGCCCCTGGCTGAACGCTCCACCATCTGGGTAATTGCCAACAAAAAAGCCGGGCTCAACACCCGGCTTTTCGCAGTTCTGAACAATCAGCGCGCCTTAGTTGACGGCGTCCTTCAGGCCCTTGCCGGCGGAGAACTTCGGCACGGTGCGGGCCGGGATCTTCACTTCGGCACCGGTCTGCGGATTGCGGCCGGTCGACGCAGCGCGCTTCGAAACCGAGAAATTGCCGAAGCCGACCAGACGGACATCGCCACCCTTCTTCAACTCGCCGGTGATAACGGCAAACACCGCATCCACCGCCGACTGCGCGTCACCCTTCGAGATCTTCGCGGCATCGGCGACAGCGGACACCAGTTCGTTCTTGTTCATCAAAAATCCCTTCCATGAGAAAACCGGAACTTGCGACTCATCCGGCAGGGATTGGACTTTAGAAAGAAGTGTTCCCACAACCAAGCCAAAAGACCGACAAAAGAACGAAAAAAGCCCGGAAAACCGGGCTTTTTCACAAAAAAGCCGGACCCAAGGCCCGGCTTTTCGTTTGTGCGGTGCACTCTTCGTCGATGCTAGTGCGCAAGCGACTTTCCGGCATCGTCGACATCGGTTGCAGCCGGCGGGCTGACCGGCTCGACCCACTCGATCGGCTCCGGCATCCGGACCAGCGCATGCCGCAGCACTTCGCCAATGCGCGAGACTGGAATGATCTCCATTCCATTCTTCACATTGTCCGGAATTTCGGCCAGATCCTTGGCGTTGTCTTCCGGGATCAGCACCTTCTTGATGCCACCACGCAGCGCAGCCAGCAGCTTCTCCTTCAGGCCGCCGATCGGCAGAATGCGGCCACGCAAGGTAATCTCACCGGTCATTGCCACATCGGCACGGACCGGAATACCGGTCAGGATCGACACGATGGCTGTGGCCATTGCCGCACCCGCGGACGGACCGTCTTTCGGTGTGGCGCCTTCCGGC
The DNA here is from genome assembly GCF_001303895.1 of Mesorhizobium sp. 1M-11. GTDB lineage: Bacteria > Pseudomonadota > Alphaproteobacteria > Rhizobiales > Rhizobiaceae > Mesorhizobium. The sequence continues at coordinate 8,548 of NZ_LJSD01000011.1, forward strand.
AGATGCACGTGGATGTCGCGCTTGTCGAAGAGCGGTGGCTCGACGCCGAAATCCAGCGCCCTGCTGCGGACATAGGAAGCCGCTGCCGAGATCGATTCCTTCATGACGTCGCGCAGGTTGCCGGTGACTGTCATCTTGCCCTTGCCGGGCATCATGACCCCTTCGACCGTCAGCAATTCACCGCCGACCTCGGTCCAGGCCAAGCCGGTAACAACACCAACCTGGTCGTCGGACTCCGCGCGGCCGAAACGATAGCGCTCGACACCGAGATAATCGGACAGATTGGAGGCGGTGATCTTCACCGACTTCTTCTTCGTCTTCAGGATCTCGGTCACCGCCTTGCGGCCGAGCTTCATCAGCTCGCGCTCAAGCGAACGCACGCCCGCCTCACGGGTATACGTCTGGATGACAGCGCGAATTGCATCCTCGGAAACCGAGAATTCCTTCGGCTGCAGAGCATGGTCCCGCACGACCTTCGGCAGCAGGTGCCGCTTGGCGATCTCGACCTTCTCGTCTTCGGTGTAGCCGGCGATACGGATGATCTCCATGCGGTCCATCAAGGGCGCAGGGATGTTCAGCGTATTGGCCGTCGTAACGAACATCACGCTCGAGAGATCGTATTCGACCTCCAGATAGTGATCCATGAACGTCGCATTCTGTTCTGGATCGAGCACCTCGAGCAGCGCCGAAGACGGATCGCCACGGAAATCCTGGCCCATCTTGTCGATTTCATCGAGCAAGAAGAGCGGATTGGACTTCTTCGCCTTCTTCATCGACTGGATGACCTTGCCGGGCATCGAGCCGATATAGGTGCGGCGATGACCGCGGATCTCGGCCTCGTCACGCACGCCGCCGAGCGCCATGCGGATGAACTCGCGGCCGGTCGCCTTGGCGATCGACTTGCCGAGCGACGTCTTGCCAACGCCGGGAGGACCGACGAGGCACAGGATCGGCCCCTTCAGCTTCTTCTGACGGCTCTGCACGGCCAGGTATTCGACAATACGGTCCTTGACCTTGTCGAGGCCATAGTGATCGGTATCGAGTACGTCCTGCGCGAAATTCAGATCCTGCTTGACCTTGGAGTTCTTGCCCCACGGAATCGACAGGATCCAGTCCAGATAGTTGCGCACGACCGTGGCTTCCGCAGACATCGGCGACATGGTGCGCAGCTTCTTGAGCTCCGCCTCAGCCTTTTCCCGGGCTTCCTTGGTCAGCTTGGTCTTCTTGATGCGCGCTTCGATCTCGGCGGCCTCATCGCGACCGTCCTCACCCTCGCCAAGCTCCTTCTGGATCGCCTTCATCTGCTCGTTGAGGTAGTACTCGCGCTGCGTCTTCTCCATCTGGCGCTTGACGCGCGAGCGGATGCGCTTCTCCACCTGCAGGACGGAGATCTCGGCCTCCATGAAGCCCATCGCCTTCTCGAGACGCTCCTTGACGGAGAGCGTGGCGAGCATTTCCTGCTTCTCAGGAATCTTAATGGCAAGATGTGAGGCGACCGTGTCGGCGAGCTTGGAATAGTCGTCGATCTGGCTGGCCGCGCCAACCACCTCAGGTGAGATCTTCTTGTTCAGCTTGACGTAGTTCTCGAAGTCCGAAACCACGGAACGCGCCAGCGCCTCGACCTCGACCTCTTCTTCATCCGGCTCGGCCAGAACGCTGGCCTTAGCCTCATGGTAGTCGGTACGATCAGTGAAGGTCACGATCTTAGCACGCGCCACACCCTCGACCAGCACCTTCACGGTGCCGTCGGGAAGCTTCAGCAACTGCAATACGTTGGCGAGCGTGCCGATGTCGTAGATTGCATCGGGCTCGGGATCGTCATCGGCGGCATTCATCTGGGTGGCAAGCAGGATCTGCTTTTCCTGACCCATTACCTCCTCGAGCGCCTTGATCGATTTCTCACGCCCAACGAAGAGCGGAACGATCATATGCGGGAACACCACGATGTCGCGAAGCGGGAGAACCGCAAAGGCGCCGTCGCCGGTAGCCTTGGATATTTTGGCCATTGTCCAACCTTTCCTTCGCGATCGCCCTTAGCCAATCGCGAATCTCATATTAACGACCGCGGACCATTCCGCCTACCACCGATTGTGACGGGAGTTTTGCAGCACAGAATTGGCGCGCAGCCTTCGGTGGTTAAGTGGATAAGGTGCAGGCAAAGATCAAGGCCCTTTGGCACCTGCCTTTAGTGCTAGGGCCTATAGTCCGCCATCCCTCTATCCAGAAAAGGAAAACGGCGCCAAACGGCGCCGTTTCAAGCTTTAGAAAAGGCCCATCAGGCGCTGACGTTGCCCTTCTTTTCCTTCTGCTCGGAATAGATGTAGAGCGGCCGGGCATTGCCCGAAACCACCTCTTCCGAGATCACAACTTCGCGGACGCCTTCGAGAGCCGGCAGCTCGAACATGGTGTCGAGCAATATGGCTTCCATGATCGAACGTAGACCACGTGCGCCGGTCTTGCGCTCGATGGCGCGTTTGGCGATCGCCGAGAGCGCGTTCTCGTGGAAGGTCAGATCCACGCTCTCCATCTCGAACAGGCGCTGATACTGCTTGACCAGCGCATTCTTCGGCTCAGTCAGGATCTGGATCAGCGCCGGTTCGTCGAGATCCTCGAGCGTTGCCAGCACCGGCAAACGACCGACGAATTCCGGGATCAGGCCGAACTTCAGCAAATCCTCAGGCTCGACCTGGCGGAACAGATCGCCCGTGCGGCGATCTTCCGGCGAGGCCACCGTCGCGCCGAAGCCGATCGAGGTCTTGCGGCCACGGTCGGAAATGATCTTGTCCAGCCCGGCAAACGCGCCACCGCAGATGAACAGGATGTTGGCGGTGTCGACCTGCAGGAATTCCTGCTGCGGATGCTTGCGGCCACCCTGCGGCGGCACCGAGGCAACCGTGCCTTCCATGATCTTCAGCAGCGCCTGCTGGACACCCTCGCCCGACACGTCGCGGGTGATCGAGGGGTTGTCCGACTTGCGGCTGATCTTGTCGATCTCGTCAATGTAGACGATGCCACGCTGGGCGCGCTCGACATTGTAGTCGGCCGACTGCAGCAGCTTCAGGATGATGTTCTCGACATCCTCGCCGACATACCCCGCCTCGGTCAGCGTCGTAGCATCGGCCATGGTGAAGGGAACGTCGATGATGCGGGCGAGGGTCTGGGCAAGCAACGTCTTGCCGCAACCGGTCGGGCCGATCAAAAGGATATTCGACTTCGCCAGCTCGACGTCGTTGTTCTTCCCGGCATGCGCGAGGCGCTTGTAGTGGTTGTGGACAGCCACCGACAGCACGCGCTTGGCGTAAGGCTGACCGATGACGTAGTCGTCCAGCACTTTCAGGATTTCCTGCGGTGTCGGCACGCCTTCGCGCGACTTCACCATCGAGGTCTTGTTCTCCTCGCGGATGATGTCCATGCACAATTCGACGCATTCGTCGCAGATGAACACCGTCGGCCCGGCAATCAGCTTGCGCACCTCGTGCTGGCTCTTGCCACAGAAGGAGCAATACAGGGTGTTCTTGGAGTCACCGCCGCTGTTGCTGACCTTACTCATCGTCCCAGTCCTTTCATGGGCACCCGCCGATGGTTTGGCGTTTGGCACACTTACTTATCTATCGCGGGAATCCGCGCCGGCCAGTGGTCTGGCTCCTGCAACGCATTCCGTACGAAACACAAATCAGAAAACGTGGCAATGATTCCCGCAGCCCCACGGAAAGCTAAGCCGCCGAAAATCAACATAGCCTTAACGTAGGCAATCGTCGCCGTCGAGGAAACAGCCAATTGTGGCTGAAATGCCGCAAACCACACCAAAAGCGTGGTCTGGCGCCGACAACTGACAATTTAGTTTGGCCCAATATCAGCCTACGGTCGTTTCCGCCGCTTCACGGCTCTCGATGACCTTGTCGATGAGACCGAAATCCCTGGCCTCGTCGGCAGTCATGAAATGGTCGCGGTCCAGCGTCTTTTCAATGGTCTCGTAGTCCTTGCCAGTATGCTTGACATAGACCTCGTTCAAGCGGCGCTTCAGCTTGATGATATCCTGGGCGTGGCGCTCGATATCCGAAGCCTGGCCCTGGAAGCCGCCGGAAGGCTGGTGCACCATGATGCGGGCGTTCGGCGTGGCGAAGCGCATGTCCTTGTGGCCAGCGGTGAGCAGCAGCGAACCCATCGAGGCCGCCTGACCAATGCAGAGCGTCGAGACGGGCGGCTTGATGAACTGCATGGTGTCATAGATCGCCATGCCGGAGGTTACCACACCGCCCGGCGAGTTGATGTAGAGGTTGATTTCCTTCTTCGGGTTCTCGGCTTCCAGGAAAAGCAGCTGCGCGCAGACCAGCGTCGCCATGCCGTCCTCGACCGGACCGGTGATGAAGATGATGCGCTCCTTCAGGAGGCGCGAGAAGATGTCGTAGGCTCGTTCACCGCGATTGGTCTGTTCGACCACCATCGGGACGAGGTTCATATAGGTTTCGATGGGGCTCTTCATAGATGGTCCCTTGCCTGGATGGGAGATCCGCGCCGGATGGGCGGAATCGATACTGACGGTCGTTTCCGTAGATAGGATGCCGGCTCACCCTAGCGCAAGACCGCAGCGCCTAGCCATCCGGTCAGCGCATTTTCCGACACATCCCCCGTTAACGAATTTTAAAGAATTCGCTTTTCCGGCCATCAGTGTCCGCTAGAGTTGAACCGAGCGGCGTCAGTTCGCGTAAAAAGGGGTGGCATATGTTGAAGAAGCAGCTTTCGCTGGCCGTGTCCGCGCTGATCATGCTCGGCACCGCTTCCGAAACAGTGGCGGGTGGCCGCGCGGTCGAATGCTACGAACCGTACCGGACCCGCCCGGTCTACGACACGATCTATGGAGAAGAGCAGGTCAGCCCTGGCTACAGCCGGGTGGTGAGGACCCCTCCGATCTACGGCACGCGCCAGCGCGCCGTGCTGATCCGGCCGGAACGCGTCAGCTATGAAGTGATCCCGGCGGTGGTCGATACCAGATATCGGACCATACAGGTCTCAGATGGCGGCTACGGCTGGGAGTGGCGCTGGATCAACGGCCGCCGCGTGCTGTGCAAGATCAAATACAAGCCGCGCTACGAAAGGGTGGCCGAAACCGTCGTGATCCAGCCGGAATCCCGCCGCCGCGTCGTCATCCCTGCGGAATATGGGTACGAGACCGAGCAGGTCGTCATCCAGCCAGGATCCGAGCGCGTCCTGGAGGTACCGCCGAGCTATCGACAGGTCGCGCGCCGCGTGATGGTCTCTGAAGGTCAGACCGGCTGGCGCCGCGTGCACATTCCACGGCACTGCCAATACTGATAGGCAGCTTGCCGACAAGCTGGGGCATTTGCTCCGGCTTGTCGGCAGCCAAGTGAATGGCCGCGCTCAAACCAGCCAACGGAACGCGCGGCGCAGGAACGCCTGCCCGTCCCGCGTTATCGGGTCGCCATGAGCCATCAACACGTTCTCCGCAGGCCAGGCCAGGATTTTCTGAATTGAGGCACGTGCCGCCCGCTTGTCCGTGAATGCGATCCGAAATTTGCGGGGCACGGACGCCTCGGCTCCGATCATCAGATCAAGCCCCGCCACGACTGCGCGCCAGCCAGAGAACCAGCCGGGTTTGAATTGCTGGATCAGATCGCAGAAGAGAGCGGTACGGCTCGCCAGGTGAAAAAACACGACTTCGGTTGTGATGAGATTTCCGCCAATGACGACTTGCTTCACATCCGTGTTCCAGACTGGCTGGCCGATGTCAGCGAGGTCACCGTCGAACAGGATATCAGGTCGTTTCTCGCGCAACCCAGGCGGGGCATAAGTCTTCGCTTGCGGAAAGGCGCGCTGCCAGTCACCAAGAGACAGGTGATGCAGCGAATTGGGTGGGATAAGATAACCTACCTCGCCCAATGCGCTGACCGAGGCATGCAATTCAGCGGTAAGGGCAATCGGCGACCAGATGAACAGCTGGTTCCCGAACAGACGAATGACAGCTTGGCGCGTCGGATAGTGAAAACCGGCCGTGGCTGTTATCGTCGGGCCCTCGGCAAGCCAGATTTCAGGCCCGAACTGCGTCAGGATGGAAGCCACGACATCACCAATATTTACAGATGAGTAAATTTACACATATGTATAAAAAATGCCAAGCTTGAAGCGCACGGAGCGATCCAGAAATCTGATCCTCGACGCAGCCGACAGAGCGTTCCGGGAATTTGGGTTTGAAAACACCTCGGTCGAGGATATCGCCGGGCGCGCCGGTTTGACCCGCAAGACCGTCTACAATCTATTCGGCTCGAAGGAGGACATCGCCTTCAGCCTCATCGCTCGCGTAGAGGCCAACGATGCCGGCTACCGCGAGCTGATGACGCGCAACATGAACGTCACCGAATTGCTGGAGCAGGTTCTGACGGACAGCGCGGACTGGTGCATGACCAATCCATCACTGGCACGCCTGGCGCTTGCGCCTTCCCTACGACCGTCCCTGGAGCCACCGTCCGAACGCCCCTCTTTTCAGGGGCTCGTCCGGGATATTCTTGCTCTTGGACAGCAGCAGGGCCTTGTCCGCAAGGACGAGGGAGCAAACTACATGGCGCTGGTCCTGCTTGGGATCTATGGCCAGGCGATGCTGAACTCCCTTGCGGGAGACGCGTTCGATCACAGTCAGGTGCGCCGACTTATCCGTATCGTCGTCGAGGGCATCGGCGAACAATCGTAGGCCCGCACCCGCGCTTGACGGTCAAGGACGGCTGCGGTAGCCGTCTACCTGCAGTCGCCTGTACAGCTCTGCCGTAGGCGTTACCGTCATCCAACGCGCCTTATCGAGAAGGTCCCGGCTGGGAGATCTCGATCACGAAGGCGCAACGGTATGTCCATTTTTCCTGCTCAGCGGCTGCTGGTCCGCTCGACACACTGCCTTGGCAAGCGCGCTCTTGCCAGGATGCATGCTGTCCTGCCGCTCACAGCCAGGCCCCCGTCCGCCTTTCTCAACGAGCACCTGAAAGGCAAAACCCATGAAAATGACTGGCAACACAATCCCCGTCACCGGCGGCACCAGCGGTATCGGCCGCGCGTTGGCCGAGGCTTTCCACACGCGCGGCAACCGCGTCATCATCACAGGGCGGCGGCAGTCGCTGCTTGATGAAATCACGGCAGGCCGGCCTGATTTGTTCGGCATGTCGCTCGATGTCACCGACCAAGCTTCGCTCTCTCGCCTCACCACTGACATCCGGGCCTATTTCCCCGACCTCAACATGCTCATCGCCAATGCCGGCATTTCGCGTGCGGAAGATATGACCGCCGACAACTGGGATGCCTCAGATGCCGAGGCGATCATCGAGACCAACATCCTGGGCATCTTGCGTGTGACAGCGGCGCTGCTGCCGACGTTGAAGGGGCAAACCAACGCGACGATCGTAGCTACCAGTTCGAACCTTGCCTTCGTGCCTCGGGCCGACTTCCCTGCCTATTGTGCCAGCAAGGCATTCCTGCACTCCTGGTTGCAATCGCTGCGGCATCAGCTCCGCAATGTGCCTGTGGAAGTGCTCGAACTCGCGCCGCCCTATGTGCAAACGCAACTTACGGGCGCCCGGCAAGCAACCGATCCGCGCGCCACGCCCGTCGATGTCTATGTCTCGGAGGTGATGCATCTGCTGGAACAGGAGGAGCATCCCAGAGGTGAAGTGCTGGTCGAACGCGACCGCGCGCGGCGGTGGGCCGAACGCGATGGCCTCTACGAAGCAACCTTCGCAGCCATGAATCCCACTTAAACAGCGGGACGGTGCGAGGTACCTTCTCGCCTGACGCCAAGAGCGGGAAGAATGCTGATCGACATACAGCCGGGCCGTTGGTCCGGCTTGTTGTCGATTACCACTCGTGCGCCGCTGCGCCGACCAGCGCCCATCCAACGGTTGCAGGCGCGAGAAAGGCAGGCCGCAAAGTAATGTTCACATTTGTTCAGCTCTTAGCCAGCGCTTCAGCGCTCCGATGTCGCCATCGCCCACCGCACGGGCGACGCGCCGGCCAACTGCTGCACCGAACTTGTAGCCGTGACCGGAACAGGCCGAAACAATCAGGCATTTGCCTTTTTCGCGCGCCAGGAATTTCTCGTCGGCGGTGAAGGTGTAGGCGCAGGTCACGACGTCGGTGACCCGGTATTCCTTGGTGCGGGCGATCGGCGGCGAAAACCGATCGCGGATCTGTTCGCCCTCCCCCGGTATCGGCACCCGGTTCCGGTCAGCATCGTCGGTCGGCACCTTGTGCAGACCCGAGCCGAACTTCATACCGGCACCGCGCGTCGGCGGAATCATGTAGCCGTCGGTCTTGCCGCCGACATCGAGGATGATGGGCGCGGCTTCCCAGGCAGCTCGAAGGTCGGCAGGCGGTTCCACATAAGCGAGCGCGGTGCGATAAGTCTTCAACTCATCGCCCAGTTCCGGAAACAGCTTCAGAACCCAGGCTCCGGCGGTGACGATCACGCGGTCTGCATGCAGGTTCTCGCCATTGGCGAGCGTCACCCGTCCGGCTTCGGCGTCCACCGCGACCACCTTGGAATTTTCGCACACATCAGCGCCGTGCGCACGCAGCCACTTCGCCAGCCCCGCCGCGATCTTGCGGCAATGCAGCGCGCCACCGTCCGGTGAAAAATAGGCATAACGAAAGGTGCCGGCTTTCAGGAAGGGCCAGCGCTCAACCGCAGCGTCGGGCGTCAGAAGTTCGATCGGCCAGCCGCCAGCCTCCATGCCTTCCCGATATTCTTCCGCCTCGTCGCCCGGTTCACGCGAGACACACAGGAAACCGCGATGATCGAGATGGTCTTCGCCGACGTCGCTCCACAATTCTTCCCAGGCGGCGTAGGCCTCGCTGATCAGTTGGCCATAACCTGTGTCCGCACGATAGGCGCGACGAATGATGCGATGATGATCTCCCGAAGCAGCCAACGGATTAGGAATAGGCCCTTGTTCCATAAGGATGACGCTGTGCCCGGCCTTGATCAGCGACCATGCTGTGGAGAGGCCGGCAATGCCGGCGCCGACGACGATGACGTTCATATTGGCAACAGTCCTCTCATGCGGGAAGGTAATATCAGTTCACAACCCCGGGGCGTTTCTTGCAACATCGTCTTGTCCGCATCGACTGTTCCGAAATCACCGATTTGCACGGTCTTTTTGCCGAAACCTTTGGCTTCCCAGATTTTTACGGCCGCAACTGGGATGCCTGGATCGATTGCATGTCGCATCTGGACGAACCAGATGCTGGCCTTTCGACCATCCATGTGGAAAAAGGCGGCATCGTCGTCATTCAGTTGGAGCAGGCTGAGGCGCTCAAACGCAGCCAACCGGATTTGCTCGTTGCCTTGTGCGAAAGCGCGGCCTTCGTGAACTGGCGACGCATTGAGGCCGGCGGTGATCCGATACTGTGCCTTTCCTTTGCAAGCTGAGACAGACTTATGCCGACCAAGCCAGCCTATCTCTCATTCGACCGGGCCAGCCGCCATGTCAGCCTCGACCCGCACGAGCCGGCGTTTGTACAGGATCCTTATGATGCCTATGCCTGGCTGCACGCCAACAGCCCGGCCTTTTTCTGGAAGGAATTCGGCTTCTGGTGCGTAGGCGGCTACGACACGGTCAACGGCCTGCTGCGCGACCGCCGCTTCGGCCGTCAGAACCCTGCCGGCATTCCAGACAGCCGTGGCCTCGACCAGGATCGCAGCCATTTGACCGCCTTCGACACCATTGAAGCCAACTCCATGCTGGAGTTGGAGCCGCCAGTGCACACAAGGCTGCGCACGCTGGTCAACCGTGCCTTCGTCTCGCGCCAGGTGGAGCGGCTGCGGCCACGCGTGGAAGCGCTCGCGAACGAACTGATCGATCGTTTCGAGTCCGGCGAACCGGTGGACCTTTTGCCCTCCTATGCCGCGCCGCTGCCGATCACCATCATCGCCGAGATGCTCGGCGTGCCAGTGGAGATGGGGCCGCAATTGCTCGCCTGGTCGCACCAGATGGTCGCCATGTACATGCACGGCCGCACCCGCGAGACCGAGGATACGGCCAACCGAGCGGCACGCGAATTCGCCGATTTCTTGCGTGGCTACGTCGCCGAACGGCGCAAGCAGCCAGGCGACGATCTGCTGTCGCTGCTGATCTCTGCCCAGGAAGACGGCCAGAAACTGACGGAAGACGAACTGATTTCCTCAACCATTCTGCTGCTCAATGCCGGCCATGAGGCAACCGTGCACCAGACCGGTAACGCCGTGCGCTCGATCCTGGTCCAGGGCGGTGATCCCCGCCGCTTCTTCACGTCGCCGGAGGCGACCGCTGCAACTGTCGAGGAATGCCTGCGCTACGACGCACCGCTGCACATGTTCACCCGCTACGCCTATCAGGAGATCGAGGTTGTACCGGGAGTGATCATAAAGCCGAACGAGCAGATCGGCCTTTTGCTCGGCATGGCCAATCGCGACCCTGCCGCCTATGCGGGGCCCGGCGCCTTTGATCCACAGCGCGGCGACCAGAAGAATGTCTCCTTCGGTGCCGGCATCCATTTCTGCATCGGAGCGCCATTGGCCAGACTGGAACTGCAGGTCTCGTTGAAGACGCTGTTCGAGCGCCTGCCGATGCTGCGGTTCGCCGAGGAGCCACAATTTCGCGACACCTACCACTTCCACGGGTTGGAGAAACTCAGCGTTCGCACCTGAACCCTCCTCGCATAGGCACTGTGTGAAGTTGCTCACGCCAGGGCTGCCGTTCCGTGCTATTCTGCGCTTTTAGCAGGCATTGTTTCGCATCGTACGTCTCGATGAGGGAGAGCGTGCACCATGCGGCAGGACAAGTATCTGCTCGGCCGTGGTCCGGCAGAGCAAGCAAGGCTGAAGCGGCAGATCGCCAACCTGGCGCCGGATTCCGACGCGCATCTCGAACGCGTCGGCATCAAGCTAGGTGAGCGGGTGATCGATCTCGGCTGCGGCCCGGGTGGCGTGCTTCACCTCCTCGGCAAGCGGGTCGGTGTGACTGGTTCGGTACTCGGTCTCGAGCGCAGCCCGCATTTCGTCGATATGGCGCGCCGCTTCGTGGCCGATCATGCGCTCCCGCAAGTCGAAGTACGTGAGGGCAATGCCTACGACACGGGATTGGAACGCGGCTCGTTTGACGGCGCGCATATGCGACTGGTCCTGGTCAATGTGCCGGAGCCGCATCGCATCGTACGCGAGATGGTAGCGCTGGTGCGGCCGGGCGGCTGGATCGCCAGCTTCGAGGCGGATTTCGTCGCCCATTTCTGCGATCCGCCGCTACCAGCCTGGGAGCGGCTGCTGAATGCCTACATCGCTTATTCAGAAGCGCAAGGCATCGATCTGTTCATTGGTCGTCGCTCGCATCGCCTGTTCCGCGAAGCGGGCCTCACCAACATAGACGTCGATGCCGTCTACCATGTCTATCCGCCCGGACACGACCGCCGGCCAATGCTCCACGAATTCATCAACAACGTGCGCGACAAGATGATCGACCAAGGCTTCGTCGCACAGGATGACCTCGAAACAGACATGGCCGCGCTTGAGACCCATCTGGCGAACCCCGACGTTCTGGTCACCTCGCACACTTTCTTCAGGCTGTCCGGCCGAGTGCCGGGATAGGTGATGGCGTCAGAGCTTGATGACGTATTCCTTGCGAGTCGTTTCAAGCACTTCCCAGCTTCCCTTGAAGCCGGGCCTGAGCACGAAACTGTCGCCGGCACGCACCGTGCGCGCCTCACCGCCCTCTTCCATGATCACGGAGACGCCAGCAAGGATGTGGCAGAACTCCCATTCGTCATAGGCGATGCGCCATTTGCCTGGCGTCGATTCCCAGATGCCCGCGTAGAGGATGCCGTCGCGTTCCTCGGCGTTCCAGGTGCGGAATTTCGGATCGCCCGAAACCAGACGATCCGGTGCCGGCGCGCCATGCTCCGGCTCCATGCCATCAAGGGAAACGGTGAGGAATTTCGGCTCGCTCATGAAAAGGCTCCGGTCTGATCCGGAGCCTTCTGTGCCATGCCGATCAGATTTTGGCGAGCGCCTGTTCGAGATCCGCAACGATATCGTTGACGTCCTCGATGCCGACCGAGAGACGCACGGTGTCCGGCCCCGCCCCAGCCGCCACCTTCTGTTCGTCGGAAAGCTGGCGATGCGTCGTCGAAGCCGGATGGATGACCAGCGACTTGGTATCGCCGATGTTGGCGAGATGCGAAAACAGCTCCAGCGCCTCGACGAATTTCACGCCGGCGTCATAGCCGCCCTTGAGACCGAAGGTGAAAGCCGCTCCCGCGCCCAGCGGCGAGTACTTCTTGTGCAATGCATTGTTCTTGTCGGTCGGCAGGCCGGGATAGGACACCCACGACACTTTCGGATGGTTCGCGAGCCAAGCAGCCACGGTCGCAGCATTGTCGCAGTGGCGCTGCATGCGCAGCGGCAGCGTCTCCAGACCGGTCAGGATCAGAAAGGCATTGAAAGGCGAGATCGCCGGACCGAAATCACGCAGGCCGAGCACCCGGGTTGCAATGGCAAAGGCGAAGTTGCCAAAGGTCTCGTGCAGCACCATGCCGCCATATTCGGGGCGAGGCTCGGACAGCATCGGATATTTGCCGGATTTCGACCAGTCGAAGGTGCCGCCATCGACGATGACGCCGCCGATGGAGTTGCCGTGACCGCCGATGAACTTGGTCAATGAGTGTACGACGATGTCCGCGCCATGCTCGATCGGGCGCACCAGATAGGGTGTGGCCAGCGTGTTGTCGACGACGAGCGGAATACCGTGCTTGCGGGCAATATCGCCCAGCTTTTCGATGTCGACGAATTCACCGTTCGGATTCGCCAGGCTCTCGGCGAAGATGAACTTGGTGTTTTCGTCGATCTGCTTCTCGAAGGTCGAGATATCGTTGGTGTCGCCCCAGCGTACCTCCCAGCCGAAGTTCTTGAAAGCATGGCCGAACTGATTGATCGAGCCGCCGTAGAGCCGGCGTGCGGCGACGAAGTTTTCGCCGGATTTCAGCAGCGTGTGCGCGACGAGAAGCTGCGCGGCATGGCCCGACGCCACGGCCAGCGCGGCCGTACCGCCCTCAAGTGCAGCGACGCGCTCTTCCAGCACCGCCTGGGTAGGGTTCATGATACGGGTGTAGATGTTGCCGAACGCCTTCAGGCCGAACAGCGAGGCAGCATGGTCGGCATCGTCGAAGACGTAGGACGTGGTTTGATAGATCGGCGTAGCGCGAGCGCCCGTGGCCGGATCGGGTTTGGCGCCGGCGTGAACCGCGAGCGTGTTGAAACCGGGTGCGCGCTGGCTCATCGAAAACCTCCTCAAATCGTCCAAAAATCGCCGGGCATTCTTGGGCGAGCCGCGCGTCGAATGCAAAGAAGATTTTGCCTGCCGGGCGCAATTTTTCAAACCCACAGCCAGAGTTTCGGCAAAAACGTGGAAAATTGTTGCTCGCTACTTCTGGCGAACCCCAAAACTCTGGAAACCTTGGCGCATGATGGGTTTTTTGGAGGAAAGCACGCCGGAATTGACGCCGTTCCAGCCGATCTCACCGGAGAGACGGCCATATTCGATCTTGGGGCAGCGGTTCATCACCACCTTGATACCCGCGGCCTCCGCCTTCGCTGCCGCGTCGTCATGGCGCACGCCGAGCTGCATCCAGATCACCTTGGGCAACGGATCGAGCGCCAAAGCCTCGTCGACGATGCCCGGCACAGCGGCCGGCGCGCGGAAGATGTCGACCATATCGATCGGCTCAGGAATGTCGGCCAGCCTGGCATAGGTCATGCGGCCGAGAATTTCCTTGCCGGCCTGGCCCGGATTGATCGGAAACACCGAAAAGCCTTTGGCAAGCATGTATTTAAGCACGAACCAGCTCGGCCGGACGTCATTGGCGGAGGCACCAACGATGGCGATGGTCTTCACTGAATTCAGGATGCCGGCGATATAGGCATTGTCGTAGGCGTCGTGGTTCATGCGGCATCCGGTGCGAAACGATAATGATAGCTGTAGAGCTCGGTGTTGAAGCCCAAAGCCCGGTAAACAGCAAGGGCTGGATGGTTGTCGGCCACAACCTGCAGGCAGGCCTTGTCGGCGCCTGCATCGCGCGCCCAATTCATCAGCGCTCCGACCGTGCGTCTGGCCAGCCCCTTGCCACGATGATCCGGATGGGTAGCGACGGATTCCACCACCAGCATGCCGTGGCAGAGCACACCATAGGCGATCGAGGCTGTACGCCCGCCAGCGCGTAAGGAGGCAAAGGCCTTGGGCATGCCGATCGCGGCCACCATGTCTCGGAAGATCAACGGATCCTTCGCCAGACGGTCGCGCAGGTCGAACCAGTTCTCGGTTGGTTCGGTCGTCACGACAGTGCCTTCGGAATAAAGGGGCGGTCGGGCCGCCAACAAAGCCAGCAACGTCAGCGTATTTGCCTGTGTGGTGTAGCCGCGCCGGTCAAGTTCGGCCGAAATCTCGCGTGTGAAATCGGTGAGACGGAAGACCGGCACCTGGCGGAAATCGCGATAGAACGTTTCGATCCTGTCGATGAGAGCTGCATTGCAATGGCGCTCTCCTGCCAGCGGATTGGCAGAATTGGTCCGGCGGATGCCACCGCCGGACCGGCGCAGCAACCAGCCGTCGGCGACTTGTTCCACCGCCGCGGGCCAAGCCTGACGACAGGCCTCCTCGACGTGCCAGACGGTGTTGGGCTGTATGTCGAGAACGAGGCCCTGGCTCATACGCTAAAAATGCCCGGAGTTTCGATGTAAGCGACATGGCCAAATGGCCGCATCACTCGCCTTTCCATTCCGGCTGCCGCTTGCCGATGAAGGCGCCGATGCCTTCCTCGGCGTCGCGCGCCAGCATGTTCTCCACCATCACACGCCCAGCGTAGTCATAGGCATCAGAAAGCCCCATTTCAGCCTGCGCGTAGAAGGCCTCCTTACCGGTTCGGATCGTCAAAGGCGATTTGGAAGCAATGGTTTGCGCGTATTTGGTCACGACCTGATTCAGGTATTCGCGCGGCACGATGCGGTTGATCAGGCCGAATTCCTTGGCAGTCGCGGCATCGATGGTCTCGCCGGTCAAAAGCATTTCCATGGCCTGCTTGCGCGAGACATTGCGCGACAGCGCCACCATCGGTGTCGAGCAGAACAGGCCGATGTTGACGCCCGGCGTGCAGAATGTCGCCTCGTGCGAAGCGATCGCCAGGTCACAGCTAGCGACAAGTTGCAGGCCCGCGGCTGTCGCGAGCCCGTCAACCACCGCGATCACGGGCTTGGGATGCCGTACAATGGCCTGCATAAGAGCGGAGCACGCGGCGAAGGTCTTTTCGAAAAAGGCCCTGCCCCGGTCGCCCTCATTGCGATGCGCGGTGAGTTCCTTGAGGTCGTGTCCGGCGCAGAACACCTTGCCAGATGCGGCAAGCACTATGACGCGCACTGAGCGGTCTTCGCGCAGCCGGTCGAATTCAGCCTGCAAGGCTGCCATGACCGCCAGCGACAGGGCATTGGCAGGCGGGCTGGCGAGCGTGATGCGGGCAATGCCGTTGGCCTGTTCGGCCAGCACCGGTCCGACGGGTTCGGTCTTGATGGCGAGGATTTCGGCCACGTTTTGATCTCCGCTGCCCGACGATCCAGCCGTCGGGTTCGTTCTCTATGGAACAAAAGAACTAGCACGCTGCCGATTGAAGGAAAGGCTACGAGCATGCTTTCTGACCTACGGGACCATAACAGGCGCAAGGCGAAAGCCGAAGCACCACGACAGCGAACGGACCATGCCATGCCGATGCAGGACGATCTCGAGCCGGTGCTGACAGCCGACGAAGCCAACGTACTGTTGAGATCCGTCTACCCACAGCTCAACAACGATTATCTGGCCTATGAAGCCATCGACATTTTTCCCGGTGGCTGCATAGTTCGCCTCAATGCGGACGAGAGGCACCTACGCCCCGGCGGTACGATATCCGGCCCTTGCCTGTTCACGCTGGCCGACATCGGCGGCTATGTGTGCGTGCTTTCTCATGCCGGACCGGATGCGCTATCCGTCACCACCAATCTCAACATCAATTTCATGCGCAAGGCCGAAGCAGGCCCAATTCTCGGCCACTGCCGCATTTTGAAACTGGGCAAAAGCCTGATGGTCTACGACATCGATATCATCGCCGGCGCGACGGGCCACACCGTCGCGCAGGCAACCGGCACTTATTCGATCCCGCCCAGGCGCTGATCGCGGTCAGTCGAGAACCGCCACTTTCAAATCGGCGAGGCTTTCGCGATCTGCCACGGCTTCGATGCCAATGATACGATCGCCCTTCAGCGTCACACGCAGAACCAGCAGCGTCTTGCCGCCAGCTTCCACCAGGACACCGAGGGCGCCGTCGAGCGTAGCCGGTTTCGCGCCGTGCGCACGGCCCTTGAAGTGGCCTGCAACCGCCTCCGGCCCACGCAGTTCTGCCTCCGAACCCAGCCGCATCGCCGCTTCATCGGCCCGGAACACGACGTCGGGATCGAGGATGGAAAGCAGCGCTTCGAAATTGCCATCGCGCGAAGCCGCAATGAAGGCTTCGACCACCCTACGCTGGCGGGCCCGATCTGCCTCCGGAGAGACAGGGGTACCCTGCACACGCTGGCGTGCACGGCTCGCAAGCTTGCGCGTTGCATCGGTCGTGCGTCCGACGATTGGCGCAATGTCGTCGAAGGGCAGATCGAACATGTCGTGCAACACGAACGCGACCCGCTCGGCAGGGCCAAGTGTCTCCAGGACGACCAACATCGCCAGTCCGACGGAATCTGCCATGGCGATCTGATATTCCGGATCATAGGAGACGGTTTCGGCGTCGGACGGCAGGCCGGGCTCGACATCCCCCATAGGTTCTTCACGACGCAATTTGCGCGAGCGCAGCATGTCCAGGCAGATACGCGCCACCACCGTTCTCAGCCAACCGCCGAGGTTCTCGACATCACCAACGTCGGTCCGGTTCAGTCGCAGCCATGCTTCCTGAACGGCGTCCTCGGCCTCCGATCGGGAACCGAGCATGCGGAAGGCGACGGCGCTCAGGTGACCGCGGTTCGCCTCGAACTGGCCTGCCAGAATCTTTTTTTCGTCCATCGGTCACATTCCCTGTCTGCCGTGCGTCAAGCCGATGACGAACGAAATCCGGCCGATGTGACCAACAGGCGCCGGAATCGTCGTGAACCCGATCTAACACGGAGATGAAAGCCATGCAGGCGAGAATGAAAAACCCCGTCTTTGTTATTCCGGAGGCAATGCAGGCGCTGACCGCGCTCAACAAGGCCACGGAAAAGAGCGGCCTTTCCGAGGTCACCACCAAGCTGGTCCATCTGCGTGCCAGCCAGATCAACGGCTGCAGCGTTTGCGTGGACATGCATGCGCAGGAATTGAAGAAGGCTGGCGAGACCGACCGCCGCATCTTCGCGGTTGCGGCCTGGCGCGACACGCCGTTCTTCAACGACGCCGAGCGAGCAGCACTCGCTTTGACCGAGGCCGTTACGCGCATTGCCGATCGTTCGGACGCTGTGCCGGATAATGTCTGGAACGAAGCCGCCAAATACTACGACGAAAAGGCCATATCCGGGCTGCTCCTGCAGATCGCGCAGATCAATGTGTGGAACCGGCTGAACGCCAGCGTGCGTCAGGTGGCGGGCGCTGCCTGGAATTGAGTGAGACACGCATTTGAAGGCCGGGCAAAAATGCTCCGGCCTTCAAAGCCGCTATTTGTTACGCTGCCTGGACATAGGCCAATATCCAAGTGGTGATTGCGGTCAAGAACACGCCAATCGCGGAGGCTTCGCGCAGAGAACCTGGTGACCCCAAATGGCGCAAAATGCCGCTGATCCAGTCCACAGGAATGTGGTAAAATAATACCTTTTGCATAAGCTATTGTTTTTTAATGAATTTTCACGGAGAACTCCACCTTTCATCGCTTGACGACATCCATCCTCTCTCCTATAAGCCCACGCAAAGCAGCGGCCCGCAAAGGCCGCCGTTTTGTTATTGGCGGCGGGCCGAGGCCGGCCGGCAATGAAAGCAACAAGAAACGCCTTCTTCTGAAGGTCCGAAACGAAAGCATGTAACCATGGCAACCTTTTCGCAGAAGCCTGCGGACGTGGTGAAGAAGTGGGTGCTGATCGACGCCGAGGGTCTCGTCGTCGGCCGTCTGGCATCGCTCGTCGCCAACATCCTCCGCGGCAAGAACAAGCCCACCTTCACGCCCCATGTCGACGACGGTGACAATGTCATCATCATTAATGCCGACAAGGTCGTTCTCACCGGCAAGAAGTACACCGACAAGGTCTACTACTGGCACACCGGTCACCCCGGCGGCATCAAGGAGCGCACTGCGCGCCAGCTGCTCGAAGGCCGCTTTCCCGAGCGCGTCCTCGAGAAGGCCGTTGAACGCATGATCCCGCGCGGTCCGCTCGGCCGTCGCCAGATGAAGAATCTCCGCGTCTATGCAGGCGCCGAGCATCCGCACACCGCCCAGCAGCCTGTGACGCTCGACGTCGGCGCGCTGAACGCCAAGAACAAGAGGGCTTGATTATGGCTGAGCTTTCCTCGCTCGCAGAACTCGGTTCGGTCGCGCAGACCGCGCAGCCGGCCGCTCCGGTCCATGTCCAGAAACTCGACAAGTCGGGCCGCGCCTATGCCACCGGCAAGCGCAAGGACGCAATCGCCCGCGTCTGGGTGAAGCCCGGCTCCGGCAAGATCACCGTCAACGACAAGGAATTCGGCGCTTACTTCGCGCGTCCGGTCCTGCAGATGATCCTCAACCAGCCGATCATCGCGGCCAACCGCGCCGGCCAGTACGACATCGTCGCCACGGTTACCGGCGGTGGTCTCTCCGGCCAGGCCGGTGCGGTGCGTCACGGCATTTCGAAGGCACTTACCTACTACGAGCCGGCGCTGCGCTCCGTGCTCAAGAAGGGTGGCTTCCTGACCCGCGACAGCCGTACCGTCGAGCGCAAGAAGTACGGCAAGGCCAAGGCCCGCCGCAGCTTCCAATTCTCGAAGCGCTAAGCGTTTCGCGGGATCGAAATCGAAAGGCCGCCTCCGGGCGGCCTTTTTTGCTTTTGTCGACAATAACCGGAGCAGTGCCGCCTCGTGGACCTAACTGGTCAATTGATGCTGGCCGTCGTTGTCGGCACTTCGGGCCGCCTTTCGCCGTAAGGTACGCGATAACCCTTGGCAGCCAGCCACTCGATCGCGGCGCGGGGCTCGTCGGTCTGGATGATGGTGGCGCCGCGTTCGGCCCAGAAGCCCCAGCTTTCAGCGGGCATGCCAGCAGCAACGGCCAGTTCATCGCCACGGCCGCCGGCGAGGAACCCACCCGGCTTGTTGAGGATGGCATAGGTGTTCGCCCACAGATGCCAGCCGCCGCGCACGGCGGCTGCGCGCATGCGGGTCGAAAACAGCGCGCCGCCAGTTTCGGTCAGCGTTTCAGCGCCATTGCGCCAATTGATCAGTTCCATCGCATGGGAATTGAAGGTACGGGCAACCTTCTCGACGAAAGCCGCATCGCGGACAGCATCGTCGGCGATAATCGGCATGAACTGAAAGCCTCTGCCCGCCGCCTTCAGCGCGGCTCCCACTTCTGTGATGCGGGCGTCGTTCCAGATGTTCTCCTTCACCACAACCTGCTCGGCCATGCCAAGCGCCTTCGCCTCGGCGATGATCCCCGGCAGCGCCTCGGTGCCAAGCTTGTTGTCGACATTGACCAGGATGCGGCCGCGGGTGACAGCGAGCAATTCGGCGAGCGTCGAGACGGTTTCACTTGTTTGGATGCGACCAGCCTCGACCACCAGCCGACAGCTTCTGAGTTCCACCAACGTGCGCTCGGCAGCCTCGCCTTTGCAAGTTGTGGTTCGGTCGAGCCAGCTATCATGCATGACGATGAGGGCGCCATCCTTGGAACGGCGCACATCGGCCTCGATCATCTCCGCGCCGGCCGCAATCGCATCCTCGACCGCAGCAAGCGAATTCTCCGGGAAGCGAGATTTGGCGCCTTGCAGGCCACCGGCGCGATGGGCGACGACCATGACATGATCGCGCCATTGATTGGCGTGCTGCAGACGGTCGAGGATGAGTGCCGTACGATCTTGCGCCGCGGCAACACCGAGCGTCATCGTCAGCATCGCGGCCAGTGCCGCGCCGAGCCGTGCCATCCGCATTGAGAATCGCTCCGTGCCGGATCAGTCGGCGCCGCTCATAGCGGTCCGGCATGACGGCGGCGTGAACGAAGCCGGCTTGCAAAGGACAACGATCAGAGCGCCGCGCGGCCCTTCGGACGCGCAAAGGACGCTCTAACACTTTGAATCCACGCATCGTGCTTTCCGAAATCGATTCCGATTTTCAGGCCGATGCGCTAGGGCGTGATGAGACGCTCTCGACCACCGGGTTCCACCATCCTGAGTCTGGTTTCAGCCCCGTCCGCGTCAAGGATGACGTAACTTTGGTCGTCGCCGCCGACAAAGCTCAGTCCGGCACCGGTCAGGGACGCACCCATCTTCACCGCAGGCTGGCCGTTGGGCTGCATCAACCGCAGCAAGGCCGTCTCGGTCACACCGTCGCCTGGAGGCTGGATGGTGATGGTAGCGCGCAACCGCCCTTCACCATCCACGATCTCCAGTCCGCTGCCTCGCAAGATGCGCGGCTCGCCTTGCGCAACCGCCGGCAGCACCCGGCCGAGCACGAGCCCGGCCAGCAAAAGGAGATTGGTCATAGTCAAGGCCGTCAGAACCATTTCGCGCTTCATTGCTGTTCCTCCCATCGCCATGGCCGGGTGAGAATAAGCGCTCTTCGTGGCCGAGCGATGAGGAATGAACGCTACCTCGCATGGTGATCATCCTGCCCAATAAAAAACCCCGGCCTGAGCCGGGGTTCTTCGAATGCATCATGCCAAGTCCGCCAAGCGGATGAGGCAATTACTGCGCCGTCTTGGCCTTCTCCTGCTCTTCCTTGAGCTTCTTGGAGAAGTCCTGATTGTTCTTGTTGACGAACTCCTGCAGCTTCTTCTGGCGATCCTCCAGATCCGACTGCTGCATGGCCGGGCCGTCGAAAGCGGTGCCGAAGCCAGTCAGCGGAATCTTGATCGGGTTCGGCTGGTTCTGGAAGTTGATCGAGGTCAGCGTGATCTGCTGGCCCTTCTTGAAGGAGGTGACGAGCTGATCGGTCAGCGGCACCTCGGCAACGCAGCGGTCAGGGAAGCAGATGACATAGTCGAGCTTCTGCGGCTTGCCGTTGTCGACCTGCAGGCCAATGCCGGGAGGAACCAGGCGGCCGGTCGGCACTGTGACCTGGAAGACCTTGCGGTTCACCTTGCCGCGCAGGTCGATCAGGCTGACGCCGGTGAGCAACTGGCCGTTGCCTGCGGTCTGGATGTTCTGCACGTTGCAGATGTCGACGTCTTCCTGCTTGGTGCAGGCCTTGAACCAACCCTGCGGGATCTGCTGCTGAGCAGAAGCAGCCGGAACGCCTGCACCCAGGATGCCGACAACGCCAGCGGCCATGAGCGAAAGACGATGAGCTATGCTGTTCAGGCTCTTCATATGATGAACTTCCTCTACCTTGATCCCCGTAGCGGCCTTCAGACCTTGGCGTGCTACCTCTTGCCCAAATGAGGCAACAGAATGACTTCGCCCGGCGTGTTACACTGGCATTGTTCCTGAATCCAGTCCAATCGCGGCATTTCTTGACTATGGCCACGGTACGGCCACAGCTCATGCTAGGTTGCGTCTCGAATCACACATTCCGTTCGAGGATACGGCATGAGCCGCTCGTTTTACTGGCTGACCGCCGCGCTTCTCCTGGCTAGCAGCCCATCGGCCTTGGCTGAGCCTAAGCACGGCATCGCCATGCAGGACGAGCCGAAATTGCCAGCCGGCTTCACGCATTTTCCCTACGCGAACCCTGACGCCCCGAAGGGTGGAAACATAACCTATTGTGTGGTCGGGTCCTTCGATAATCTCAACCCGTTCATCATCAAGAGTTTGCGCACGACGGCGCGCGGAATGATCGACACTATCTACGGCAACCTCGTCTTCGAACCGCTGATGCAGCGCAATTTTGACGAGCCCTTCGGTCTTTATGGCCTGCTTGCCGACAGCGTCGACATGGACCCGGAGCGCAAATGGATCGAGTTTCACATCGACCCCAAGGCCAAATGGTCGGACGGGCAGCCAGTAACTCCGGAAGACGTGCTGTTCACCTATGACGTCTTCACCGAAAAGGGTCGTCCGCCCTATTCGGATCGCATGAAGCGGGTGGAGAAGCTTGAAAAGACCGGCGAGCGCAGCGTTCGCTTCACCTTCAACGAGCTGTCGGACCGCGAATTCCCGCTGATCATCGCGATGACGCCGATCATCCCGAAACATGCCTTCGACAAGGACACGTTCGACAGGACGACCTTGAAGCCGTTGATCGGTTCGGGCCCGTATACGGTCGACAAGGTGGTTCCCGGCCAACGCATCATCTTCAAGCGCAATCCGGATTATTGGGGCAAGGATACCCCCTCCAAACGGGGCTTCGACAATTTCGATCGCATCACGATCGAATATTTCCTCAATTCCAACGCCCAGCTTGAAGCGTTCAAAAAGGGAATCTGCGCCGTCAATATGGAGACCGACCCAGTCAAACGCGAGCGCGACATGGATTTTCCCGCCTTCAAGCGGGGCGAAGTCGTGGCAGAAACGTTCAAGAGCGGCATTCCACCGGTTGTCACTGGCTTCCTGTTCAACACCCGCCTGCCGAAATTCGCGAATGTCGAGGTGCGCCACGCCCTCGGCATGCTCTACGACTTCGAATGGGCCAACAAGAACCTTTTCAACAACCGCTACGCACGCCTGAAGAGCTTCTGGCAGGATTCGGAACTTTCGGCGCTCGGCCATCCCGCTGGCGACAAGGAAAAGGAGCTTTTGGCACCTTATCCCGGTCGTGTGCCTGCCGATGTCATGGACGGCACCTGGCTGCCACCGGTCACGGACGGCAGCGGCCAAGACCGCAAGGTGCTCAAGACGGCGTTCGAGATCTTGAAGGGCCAAGGCTACCATATTGAAAATGGTCAGATGCTCGACCCGCAAGGTGAACCTTTCGCTTTCGAAATCCTCACCTCTTCTCAGGACGAAGAACGCCTCGCTTCGCTCTACCAGCGCACGCTGGGCAAGATCGGCATCGCCGTCTCGATCCGTTCGCTCGACGGCGACCAGATCCAGTCACGCAAGCAACGCTACGATTTCGACGTCCTGATCGGCGCCAGCGGCTTCAACAATTCTCTGTCGCCCGGCATCGAACAGCGGTTCCGCTGGGGATCGGAAGCGGCGAAGGTCGACGGCTCGTTCAATCTGGCCGGCGTCGCCGAACCCGCGGTGGATTCCGCGATCAATGCGATGCTCAACGCGCGCACCAAGGAAGATTTCGTTGCCGCGGTGCGCGTGCTCGACAGGCTGCTGATCTCGGGCAACTATATGGTGCCGATGCAGTACAACCCCGATCAGTGGGTCGCCTACTGGAAATATCTGGAGCATCCCAAGGTAACGCCGCTGTTCGGCTACCAGTTGCCGGTATGGTGGCGCAAACCGAACTGACCCTGGAGCGTTTCCAATTTTCTCGGAAACGAGGAAACGCTCTAGTTCTTTGTTACGCAATCCCGGACAGAAAACCGAAACGCACTTTTCCTGGAATTTCTATACCGCGAAAGGATGAAGCGATGAGCGATACCCTGAGCATCGACGTGGTGTCGGATGTCGTCTGCCCTTGGTGCTTCCTTGGCCAGAAGCGGTTGCAGCATGCGATCGAAAGCCTGAAGGATGTGAGCGTCGAGGTGCGCTGGCGGCCGTTTCAGCTCGACCCGACCATCCCGCCGGAAGGCAAGGACCGCAAGGCCTACATGCAGGCCAAGTTCGGCGACGGCGACCGCTTGAAGCAGATCCATGCCAACCTGGTCTCGCTGGGCGCGGTGGAAGGCATTTCCTTCGACTTTGACGCCATCAAAGTGGCGCCCAATACGCTGAACGCGCACCGCGTCATCCGCTGGGCGGGAACGGCCGGCGTCGCCGTCCAGAATAAGTTGGTCGAGCGATTGTTCGGCGCCTACTTCGAGCGTGGCGAGAACACAGGGGATCCAGATGTGTTGATCGAGGCAGCGCGCGAAGCTGGCATGGACATCGCCATCGTCGAAACACTGCTGCCGACCGATGCGGACGCCGAAGCGGTGCGCGCCGAGATCGCGACTGCCTCGCGCATGGGCATCACCGGTGTGCCGTGCTTCCTGATCGAAGGGCGTTATGCGGTAATGGGCGCGCAGGATACGGAAACGCTCGCCGATGCGATCCGCCAGATTGCCGAAGCCAAGGCACGCGGTGAACTGGAAAAGGTGGTTTAGCTTCGAAGCTACGCCACCAATTTCGCAAGCTGCGTTATGACAACTGCCGCTCCCGCCAAGCGCTTCTCTGCAGTCGGCCAGTCGCGGATAAAGACCACGCTTTGATCCGGCCTGATCTTGGCCAACGAGCCCTGCTCGCCGATGAACTTGACCAGCCCCACGGGATTGGCGAATTCCTTCTTGCGGAACTGGATGACGACACCCTTCGGACCGGCGTCGAGCTTCTCGACATTGGCCTTGCGACACAGCGCCTTGATGAAGACGATTTTCAACAGGTGCTTCACCTCTTCCGGCAGCGGGCCGAAGCGATCGATCAATTCGGCGCCGAAGGCGTCGATCTCCTCGGTCGTCTCCAGATCGCCAAGGCGCCTATAAAGAGCGAGCCTGAGCTGCAGGTCCGGTACGTAGCCTTCGGGGATCATGACGGCAGTGCCGACAGTGATCTGTGGCGACCAGCCGGTATCGGCCACCTCGCCGGAGTCCTTCACTTCCGCAACCGCCTCCTCCAACATCTGCTGGTAGAGTTCGAAACCGACTTCCTTGATGTGGCCTGACTGCTCCTCGCCAAGCAGATTGCCGGCGCCTCGGATGTCGAGGTCGTGGCTGGCGAGCTGGAATCCTGCCCCCAACGTATCGAGCGACTGCAGCACCTTGAGGCGACGGTCGGCCGTGTCGGTGAGCTTCTTGTTCGCCGGCAGCGAAAACAGCGCATAGGCGCGCACCTTAGAACGGCCGACGCGGCCACGCAGCTGATAGAGCTGGGCGAGACCGAACATGTCGGCGCGGTGCACGATCAACGTGTTGGCAGTCGGAATATCGAGACCGGACTCCACGATCGTGGTGGAGAGCAGCACGTCGTACTGGCCGTCATAGAAGGCGTTCATGATATCGTCGAGTTCGCCCGGCGGCATCTGGCCATGAGCCACGGCCACTTTGAGCTCCGGTACCTCGGCCTTGAGGAAATCGTGGATCTCGGAGAGATCCGAGATACGCGGCACGACATAGAATGAATGGCCGCCACGATAACGCTCACGCAGCAGTGTCTCGCGGATGACCAGCGGATCGAACGGTGAAATGAAAGTGCGCACAGCCATGCGGTCCACCGGCGGCGTGGCTATCAGCGACAGCTCGCGCACGCCCGTCAGAGCCAGTTGCAACGTGCGCGGGATCGGCGTCGCCGACAGCGTCAGCACATGCACGTCGCTCTTCAGTTCCTTCAGCCGCTCCTTGTGCTTGACGCCGAAATGCTGCTCCTCGTCGATGATTAACAGACCAAGGCTCTTGAAGGAGATGGAGGAACCCAGCAGCGCATGGGTACCGACGACGATGTCGACCGTACCGTCGGCGACACCCTTCTTGGTTTCGGCCAGCTCCTTGGCGCCGACAAGCCGGGAGGCCTGACGCACGCGGATCGGCAGACCTGAGAAGCGCTGTGAGAAAGTCTTGAAATGCTGGCGCGACAGAAGTGTGGTCGGCACCACCACAGCCACCTGGAAACCTTCCATGGCTGCGATGAAGGCGGCACGCAGTGCCACTTCGGTCTTGCCGAAGCCGACGTCGCCACAGATCAGGCGGTCCATCGGCCGGCCGGCGGAAAGATCGTCAGTGACCGCGTCGATCGCCGACTGCTGGTCGTCGGTCTCCTCGTAGGGGAAACGCGCGGCGAATTCGCCATAGAGCCCGTCTGCCGGCACCATGCTCGGCGCGGCCCGCATCTGGCGCTCGGCGGCGATGCGGATCAACTGGCCGGCCATGTCGAGCAGGCGGCGCTTCAGCCGCGCCTTACGCGCCTGCCAGGCTCCGCCGCCCAGCTTGTCGAGCGTGGCTTCCGCCGAATCCGAACCGTAGCGGGACAAAAGCTCGATGTTTTCGACAGGCAGGAAGAGCCGGTCGTCGCCAGCATAGCGAATTTCCAGGCAATCGTGCGGTGCGCCTGCGGCCTCGATGGTTTTCAGGCCGACGAAGCGGCCGATGCCGTGATCGGCATGGACGACGATGTCGCCATGCGACAGCGAGGCGGCCTCGGCAATGAAATCGGCGGCCCGCTTCTTGCGCTTGGAGCGGCGCACCAGCCGGTCACCCAGAATGTCCTGTTCGGCGACGACAACCAGAGTGTCGGTCTCGAAGCCGGTTTCCAAGGGTAGCACAGCAAGACCAGCCTCGCCCGGCGACAGCTTTTCCGCCTCTGCCAGCGACGCGACTTGCTTGATGTTGCCGAGATGGTGTTCAGCCAGAATCTGACCGAGCCGATCGAGCGAGCCTTCGGTCCAACCGGCAACGATGACGCGGCGCTTGGCGGCACGCTCCTCGGCGATGTGTTTCACCGCCACGTCAAAAACATTGGCATTGGGGTCGGCGCGTTCTTCGGCGAAGGAGCGGCCGGCGCGTGAGCCGGCGTGAAAAACCTTGCGGCCGCCGGCGTCCGGCGCATCAAAGGGCGTGAGTTCGATCTGCTCACGCGCTCCAGTTGCCGCCTTCACATCGTCGGGCGTCAAATACATCAGTGCTGGAGCCACCGGCTTGTAAGGCACTGCATCCTTGAGTGCGGCATCGGCTTGTTTGCGCCGCGCCTCGTAGTGATCGAGGATGAGATCGTGCCGTTCGGTCAGCGCCTCATGCGCAAGGTG
The DNA here is from genome assembly GCF_001303895.1 of Mesorhizobium sp. 1M-11. GTDB lineage: Bacteria > Pseudomonadota > Alphaproteobacteria > Rhizobiales > Rhizobiaceae > Mesorhizobium. The sequence continues at coordinate 35,562 of NZ_LJSD01000011.1, forward strand.
ATCGAACACCACCGGCGCGTCCGGCAGATAATCGAACACCGTTTCCAGCCGCTCGTAGAAGAATGGCAGCCAGTGTTCCATACCGGCAAAGCGGCGCCCTTCGGAGACTGCCGCATAAAGCCCATCGTCTCGCGACGGCGCGCCGAAAGCCTCGATATAGGAGCGGCGGAACCGGCTGATGGCTTCGGCAGTCAATGCCACTTCGCTCATCGCCTGCAGCGTCATCGACTTGCGCTGGCCGGTGGTGCGCTGGCTGGCGACATCGAAGCTGCGTATCGATTCTAGCGTATCGCCGAAGAAGTCGAGGCGCAGGCCCTCGCTCCAGCCGGGAGCATAGAGATCGAGGATGCCACCGCGTACGGCGAATTCACCGACATCGCGCACCGTCGGCACGCGCTCGAAGGCGGAATTCTCGAGCCGCGAAATCAGCTTGTTCATGTCGACCTGGTTGCCGGGTCTGGCATGGAAAGTCTGACCTTCCAGCAATTCAGCAGGCGGCATGCGCTGCAACAGCGCATTGACGGTGGTCAGCACGATGGCGCGGTGCGGCTTCCTGGCCAGGGCGATCATCGCCGCCAGCGCATCCAATCGCCGGGCGGCTGCATCGGAGCCCGGCGAAACGCGGTCATAGGGCAAGCAGTCCCAGGCTGGCAGCTCCAACACGGGCAAGCCAGGCGCGGCAAAGGCAAGCGCCTCGACGATGGCCGGCAGGCGTTGGCCGTCCCGAGCGACGAACAGCAACGGTCCATCCGCCGCGATTTCACTTGCCGCCCGCACCAACGCGAAGGCTTCGAAGCCGTCGGCAACGCCATCGACGATATAGGAGGCGACGCGGCCCTTGGGCAGGCCGATTTTGGGAATCAGACTCATTGTCGTTTCAGAATTCGAGCGTTTGGCGCGACGCCAGGATTTTTTGCAGGATCGGCAAGCCGATGTCACCGGGAACCGGCTCGCCACCGGTCAGCCAGGGCATCAGCACCGTGTCGGGGATTTCGAGGAGCCTTTCATATTGGTCGATCTCGTCGGCGGTCAAGCCGCCGATCTCGCGCTCCGCGAAGTTGCCAAGAATGAGATCCATCTCGCGCATGCCACGATGCCAGGAGCGGAACAGGAGTTTCTTGCGGTGCGGATCCAGCTCATTGTTCGCCAATCTTGCGTTCGCCAGCCTTGCGTTCGATTGTGTCGTTACGGTCATGGCGGCGGCATCCCTCACTTGCAGGGCGCATATAGCGTGGATAGCCGGCGGTGTCAGCCTTGCAACAGTCTGATCAGGCCATAAGCTGACAGGATGCGCCCTTCCCTGCTCGATCCGCTGTTCTCGCCCATCACCACGCTCGCCGGCGTCGGATCGAAAGTCGCTGCGCTGATCGAGCGGGTGTTGCCGGTCGATCTCGGCGACCGGGAAGCGCGCGTCGGCGATCTTCTGTTCGTATTGCCCAATTCGGTTATCGATCGGCGCAACCGGCCAGGCATCGCTTATGCGGCGGAAGGTGCGATCGTTACGCTGGAGGTGCGCATCGACCGTCACCAGCCACCGCCACGCGGCAACAGATCGGTGCCTTACCGGGTCTACGCCCATGACGATACCGGTGAAATCACACTGACTTTCTTCCATGCTCACGCCAGCTATCTTGAAAAAGCAATGCCCGAAGGCGAGCAGGTGGTGGTGTCCGGCCGCATGGAATGGTTCAACGGCCGGCCGAGCATGGTGCACCCCGACCATATCGCGCTGGCAAGTGAAGCAGGCAACCTTCCGCTGGTCGAGCCGGTCTATCCTCTCACCGCCGGCCTGTCCTCGAAAGTGCTGCGCCGTGCCATCGGCCAGGCACTGGGGCGTGTGCCCGCACTCTTGGAATGGCAGGACGCCACGTTCATGCGGCGTCATACCTTCCCATCCTTCGCGGCGGCGCTCGGCAGGGTGCACAATCCGGAAAGCCCGCTCGACGCCCAACCCGAAAATGCTTCCTGGCGCAGGCTCGCCTATGATGAATTCCTTGCTGGCCAGGTGTCGCTCGCGCTCGTGCGAGCGCGCATCCGCAAGCTGTCGGGCCGACCGCTGAGCGGCGACGGCGCAATCATCGAGCGGTTGCGAGCGGCGCTGCCGTATTCGCTGACAGGTTCGCAGGAAACCGCGCTCGCCGAAATCCTCGCCGATCTCGAAATACCGGAGCGCATGCTGCGGCTGCTGCAGGGCGATGTCGGCTCCGGCAAAACGGTGGTGGCACTGCTGGCCATGGCGCGCGCGGTCGAGGCAGGCGGCCAGGCAGCGCTGATGGCGCCAACCGAAATCCTGGCGCGCCAGCATCTTGCCACGATTGCGCCGCTTGCCGAGAAAGCGGGGCTCACAACCGCTATCCTAACTGGCCGCGAAAAGGGTCGCGAGCGAGCGGATACGCTGGCCGGACTGGCCGACGGTTCGATCGACATCGTCGTGGGCACACATGCGCTGTTCCAGGAAACCGTGTCGTTCAAGAACCTGGTCTTCGCAGTGATCGACGAACAGCATCGTTTCGGCGTGCACCAACGGCTCGCCATCACCGCCAAGGGTGACGCACCCGATATGCTGGTGATGACGGCGACGCCGATCCCGCGCACGCTGGTGCTGACCGCCTTCGGCGACATGGACGTGTCGAAGCTCACCGAAAAGCCGGCAGGACGGCAGCCGATCCGCACCGTTACCTTGCCGCTGGAACGACTGGAGGAACTGGTCGGCCGTATCCGCGACGCAGTGGCGGAAGGCCAGAAGATCTACTGGATATGCCCGCTGGTGGAAGAATCGGAAGAGATCAAGCTGATGTCGGCGGAGGATCGTTTTGCCTCGCTCAAACCGGTGTTCGGCGACCGGATCGGGCTGGTGCATGGCCGCATGAAAGGCGTCGAGAAAGACGAGGCCATGCGTGCCTTCAAGGATGGCGAGACACGTGTGCTGATTGCCACCACGGTCATCGAGGTGGGTGTCGACGTGCCGGACGCCACCATCATCGTGATCGAGCATGCCGAACGCTTCGGCCTCGCCCAGTTGCACCAGTTGCGCGGCCGCGTCGGGCGCGGCTCGAAACCGTCGAGCTGCGTGCTGCTCTACAAGGATCCGCTCGGCGAGACGGCGAAGCGCAGGCTTTCGGTGATGCGCGAGACGGAGGATGGCTTCGTCATCGCCGAAGAGGATTTGAAGCTGCGCGGCGAAGGCGAGCTTCTCGGCACGCGTCAGTCAGGCACGCCGGGTTTCCAGGTGGCGCGCATCGACGCTCATGCCGATCTGCTGGAGGCCGCGCGCGACGATGCCAGACTGATCCTTTCGCGCGATCCGGAACTGCAGGGCGAACGTGGCGAGGCGCTGAGGCTGCTGCTTTATTTGTTTGGGCGTGACGAGGCGGTACGGCTCTTGCGAGCCGGCTGAGGCAAGGTACCGGCAGGCGGATTGCCGAGATCGATAAGCCCGCCATCCGGTCCCTTGACCTTTTTCCTGGGATCTGGCGCGACAAGGCCGGCCGAGACGATGAGACGGGCGCCCTCCTCGATGGTCATATCCAGCATGACGATCTCGGATTTGCGGACATACATCAGAAAGCCGGTGGTCGGGTTCGGCGTACACGGCATGAACACGCCCATCAGCGGATCGCCCTCGACATCGAGCTTCTCGTTGATTTCGGTGTGCTTTTCGCCGGCGACGAAGACCAGCGACCAGACATCCTTGCGCGGATATTCGACCAACCCCACCTGCCGGAACATCTCGCTCTTGTTCGAAAGAACGGTCTCGAAGATCTGCTTCAGCGAACCGTAGATGCCGCGCACCAGCGGCATACGCCCGAGCAGGCGTTCGCCAAAGGTGACGATGGCGCGACCGACGATGTTGGCGGCAAGGAAGCCGATCAACGTGATCAGCACCAGCGCCACGATGAGACCAAAACCGGGAACCGGAAACGGTAGATAGGTGTCGGGATTGTAGCGCCACGGAATATAAGGTTTGACCCAGGAATCGACCCAGCCGATGAAAGACCAAGCAATATAAGCGGTGATCGCCAAAGGTGCGCAGACGACAAAACCGGCGAGGAAATAGTTCCTCAGCCGGGTTATCGCTGACGTTTTGGGTGTATCCGACATTCCAAGCCCTAAGATTGTGCGCCGCACCTACCTTAGAGCATCAACACGAATGGGCGACAATCTGACTTTCGATTGGAGCATGATCTTTTCCGAAAACCGGTTCCCACTTTTTGGGATCATGCTCTATCGCGACAGTCCGCCTGTCACTCCACCGTGACAGATTTGGCCAGGTTGCGCGGCTGGTCAACGTCGGTGCCCATGAACACGGCCGTGAAATAGGCCAGCATCTGGACGGGCAGCGCGTAGAGGATCGGCGCAATGATCTCCGGAACGTCCGGCAGCACGATGGTATCGATGGTCTTCACGGTAGACTTCTCGGCACCTTTCTTGTCGGTGATCAAGATGATCTTGCCACCTCGTGCGGCCACTTCCTGCATGTTCGAGACGGTCTTCTCGAAGATACGGTCGTGCGGCGCGATGACGACGACAGGCATGTTTTCGTCGATCAGTGCGATCGGCCCATGCTTGAGCTCGCCAGCCGCATAACCTTCGGCGTGGATGTAGGACAATTCCTTGAGCTTCAGCGCACCCTCGAGCGCCAGTGGGAAATTGGTGTCCCGACCGAGATAAAGTACGTCACGGTGATGGGCGAGATCGCGCGAGACCTTCTCGATCTGCTCCTCCAGCTTGATGACCTGGCTGGCCAGACGCGGTGCCTCGGCAAGCTGCTTGACCAGTCTCGCCTCGTCATCGGGCGAGATATGGCCACGAGCAACGCCGGCGCGCACGGCAAGTGCGGCCATCACGGAAAGCTGGCAGGTGAAAGCCTTGGTCGAGGCGACACCGATCTCCGGTCCCGCCAGGATCGGCAGCACGACATCGGCTTCGCGCGCCATGGTCGATTCACGCACATTGACGACGACGCCGATCGGCACGCCTTCCTTGCGGCAGTAGCGCAGCGAGGCCAGCGTGTCGGCGGTCTCGCCCGATTGGGAAATGAAGAGTGCGGCGCTGTTCTTTGACAGCGGCATTTCGCGGTAGCGGAATTCCGAGGCAATATCGATGTCCACCGGCAAGCGCGCGAGACGCTCGAACCAGTATTTGCCGACCAGACCCGCGAGATAGGCGGTGCCGCAGGCCGAGATCGCGATACGATCGATCTTGGCGAAATCCCAAGGCAACTCCAGCGTCTTGGCCTTGCCGTTGGTGAAATCGATATAGTTTCCGAGCGTGTGGGAGATGACTTCCGGCTGCTCGTGGATTTCCTTATGCATGAAGTGGCGGTGATTGCCCTTGTCGACCAGGAACGAGGTGCCGATCGACTGCTGGCGTTTGCGCTCTACCTTCTTGCCATCCATGTCGAAGATGGTGATCTCGTTGCGACGCACCACCGCCCAATCGCCATCTTCGAGATAGGTGATGGAATTGGTGAACGGAGCCAGCGCGATGGCATCCGAACCCAGATACATCTCGCCCTCGCCATGGCCGACGGCGAGCGGCGGGCCGTTGCGGGCGCCGACGATCAGGTCTTCGTCACCCTTGAACATGATGGCGAGTGCGAAAGCGCCCTCAAGGCGCTTCAGTGCGTTGTGAGCGGCCTCCACCGGCTTGGCGCCGCGCGCCATTTCGCGCGAAACCAGATGAGCGACCACCTCGGTGTCGGTCTGCGAGGAGAACTCATAGCCGTCAGCCGAAAGCTCGGTGCGCAGCTCGGCAAAATTCTCGATGATGCCGTTGTGGACGATCGCGACGCCATTGGAGAAATGCGGATGCGCGTTGGTTTCGTTGGGGACGCCGTGCGTAGCCCAGCGGGTGTGGCCGATGCCGATTGTGCCATCGAGCGGCTCTGCCTGCAGCCGGCGCTCCAGATTGACCAGCTTGCCCTCGGCGCGGCGGCGCGACAGCTCGCCATGTTCGATCGTGGCGACGCCCGCTGAATCGTAGCCGCGGTATTCCAGCCGCTTCAGCGCATCGACGATCAGCGGCGCAACCGGCGAATGGCCGACAATTCCAACAATTCCGCACATAAAAGCAGCCCCGATTCCTCTTGGCGATCACCCGGCCGCTGTTTAGTCGACCGCTGCCACCCACGACAATCACATTGCGTTTCGTCCAGTCTTTTGACTTAGACCCGTCCGGCGCCTCGTATGACAGGCTTTCCATCAAGTCCAGTAGAAGAACTTTCTATTTCTTGGCAGCAGAAGCGCGCCGCTCGCGCAGTTCCTTGCCTTTTCCAGGCAAGGTTTTCTGGCGTGCACGACCGAAAGCCAAAGCATCTTCCGGGACATCTTCGGTGATGACACTTCCCGAAGCGATGTAGGCGCCATCGCCAAGCTTGATCGGCGCCACCAGCGACGAGTTGGAGCCTACGAAAGCACCTGCGCCGATATCGGTGAAGAATTTCGAGTAGCCGTCATAATTGCAGGTGATGGTACCAGCACCGATGTTGGCGCCAGCGCCGATGCGCGCGTCGCCGATATAGGTCAGATGGTTGACCTTGGCACCGGCCTCGATCCTGGCGTTCTTGACCTCGACGAAGTTGCCGACCTTGGCCTTGGCCGCGAGGTCGGAGCCTGGCCTTAGACGAGCATAAGGGCCGATATCGGCATTGGCTGCAATGGTAGCGCCTTCCAGGTGGCTGAAGGCGTGGATTTTTACGCCATCGGCGATCTTCACACCGGGACCGAAGAAGACATTGGGTTCGACCACCGTATCTTGGCCGACTTCAGTGTCATACGAGAAATAGACTGTCTCCGGTGCGATCAGCGTAACGCCGGAAAGCATGGCCTCACGGCGCCGGCGCTTCTGCCAGATGGCCTCGGCCTCGGCGAGCTCGGCGCGGTTGTTGATGCCGAGCGCGTTCTCGTACCCTGCCTCGGTTGCGACAACCTCCAGCCCCCTGGCGTTTGCGATCTCGACGATATCGGTCAGATAGTACTCTCCCTTGGCATTGGCGTTTCCGACACCGTCCAGCAGATCAAGCGCATACTTGCCGGAGACTGCCATCATGCCGGCATTGCAGAAACCGATCTTGCGCTCCTCGTCGGTGCAATCCTTTTCCTCGCGGATCGCGGTGAGCTTGCCGCCCTTTTCGATGAGCCGGCCATAGCCTGCCGGGCTAGGCGGGCGGAAGCCGATGACCACGACGGCGGCTCCCTCCGCAAGCTTGGCTCGCGCCGCGCCGAGAGCAGCGGCGTCGATCAGCGGCGTATCGCCAAACATGACGAGGATGTCGTCATACCCCTTGGCCATGGCATCGCGTGCAGCCAGCACGGCATGCGCCGTGCCCAGGCGCTGCTCCTGCACGAACGTTCCGGCGTGCGGTGCGAACTTTTCGGCCGCCTTGCGCATCTCGTCGGCGCCATGGCCGATGACCAAGGCAACATCCGTCGCACCAGCGATTTCGGCAGCCTTCACCACATGCGCCACCATCGGCAGACCGGCAATCCGATGCAGGACTTTCGGCAGCGCGCTTTTCATGCGCGTGCCTTCGCCGGCGGCGAGGATGATGGACAGACAGGTTCTGGATGTCATGAGCAGCTACCGATGCGGGAAAGACGAAGGCGTTCTAGCATCGGCGCGTTATGGTACCAATATGGTTAAATTCCGGGCTTGTTATCCAAGTCGTCCGAGCGCAGGGAAATTTTCGAGCAGCCAATAGGCCATGACCTGCACGCCACCTGTCAGGAAAAAGACACCGGCAACAACCAACAGCGCACCGATCACCTTCTCGACGCGGCCGAGATGAACGCGGAATTTGCTCAAGAAGCGCATGAAAGCGCCGGAGAAAAGAGCCGCGATCAGGAACGGAATGCCAAGGCCGAGCGAATAAGCAGCAAGCAGCAAGGCGCCCTCGCTCACAGTCTCGCGCCCGCCTGCCAACGTCAGGATCGGCCCGAGCACCGGGCCGATGCAGGGCGTCCAGCCAAAGGCGAAGGCCAGGCCCATGACGTAGGCGGCAAGCGCGCTGGCGGGCTTACCTTGCGACTGGAAACGCGCCTCCCGCGACAGAAGCGGGATGCGCAGGATACCCAGGAAATTCAGCCCCATCAGGATGATGAGCGCGCCGGCGATCATCGCCAGCGGTTCCTGGTAGACGCGCAGCAGCCGGCCGATGGTCGAAGCGCCGGCACCCAATGCAACAAAGACGGTAGAGAAGCCAAGAACGAAGGCAATGGAGGCCGCGATCAAAGCTCCGCGCGCGCCCGCCTTGGCGGCAACACTCGCATTGCCACGGAAATCCTCAACGGAAACGCCGGCCATGTAGCACAGATAGGGTGGCACGAGCGGAAGCACGCATGGCGACAGGAAGGAAATAGCCCCTGCCCCGATCGCGCTGACATAGCCGACATCCAATGCCATTTTTTGATGCTCCGTCCGTTGCGCTGCAGGATATAGCCTTGGCGAGGCACGGTCTCCAATCACCATTATGTGGCAAGTCAGCGCAGAACGGCTTGGTCGCCGGTGACGAAATTGTGAGGCGGGGAATTTCGGAGAGGACGGATTCCGGGCGTCCCATACGATGTCCTGGTCCTGTCCGGCGCTGAAGCTGCAACCCTTTTCGGCGGGATCGGACCACGGGCTTCGAAATAGACAACAGTTCCTGTTGCAGTTCTTGTTCTCGCGGCACCAGGCTTCTTCCAGGTCTGCGATGGCATGACCAAAATCATGCGCCTACAGCACCGTACCACAAACACCTCACGCCGTAGAATATCGTCTTCAAATGCATGAGTTGCGCCCGGCTTAAGGCATCCAATTTGCGGCAACCTCTTGACCGGGCTGAAAAGCACGGCCATTTGACGGGCGGATTTTTCAGCTTCCGGCGCCCCGCTTTCTGGTTGGCGCCGCACGGGAACGCAGCCGCTCATGGACATCGTCGTCGTCGAGTCGCCGAACAAGGTTAAAAGTATCAACAAATATCTCGGTCGGAACTACAAGGTTCTGGCCTCCTTCGGCCATGTCCGCGATCTGCCGGCCAAGGACGGCTCGGTGAAGCCCGACGAGGATTTTTCCATGTCCTGGTCGGTCGACACGTCTTCAGCCAAGCGGCTGACCGACATCGCCAAGGCCGTGAAGGACGCAGACGGACTGATTCTCGCAACCGACCCGGATCGCGAAGGCGAAGCCATCGCCTGGCACGTGCTGGAAGTGCTGAAGCAGAAGAAGGTGCTGAAGGACAAGCCGGTCAAGCGCGTCGCCTTCAACTCCATCACCAAACAGGCGGTGCTCGATGCCATCGCCAACCCACGCGAGATCGATCCGCCGCTGGTGGATGCCTATCTGGCGCGCCGTGCTCTGGACTACCTGGTCGGCTTCACCTTGTCGCCGGTGCTGTGGCGCAAACTGCCGGGTGCTCGCTCGGCCGGTCGCGTGCAGTCGGTGGCGCTGCGTTTCGTCTGCGACCGCGAGGCCGAGATCGAGCGCTTCGTGCGCGAGGAATACTGGCAGATCGCAGCCATCCTCGGCACGCCGCGCAGCGAGAGCTTCGAGGCGAGGCTGACGGCCTATGACGGCAAGAAGCTGCAGAAACTCGACATTTCCTCGCAAGGCATGGCCGACGACATCAAGGCGATGCTGGAGGGCGCGTCCTTCCGGGCGTTGTCGGTGGAAGCCAAGCCGACCAAGCGCAATCCCGGACCGCCGTTTACCACGTCGACACTGCAGCAGGCCGCGTCGTCGCGCCTCGGCTTCTCGGCCCAGCGCACGATGCAGGTTGCCCAACGCCTCTACGAAGGCATGGACATCGGCGGCGAGACCGCCGGCCTCATCACCTACATGCGTACCGATGGCGTGCAGATGGCGCCCGAGGCGATTTCGGCGGCCCGCGACGCCATCGTCAAGGAATTCGGCGCCAAGTATCTGCCGGAAAAACCCCGCCACTACACGACCAAGGCCAAGAATGCGCAGGAAGCGCACGAGGCCATCCGTCCGACCGACTTCAACCGCACGCCGGCCGAGATGCGTAAATATCTCGATGCCGACCAGGCGCGGCTTTACGAGGTCATCTGGAAGCGGGCGATCGCGAGTCAGATGCAGCCGGCCGAGATCGAGCGCACCACGGTGGAGATCGAAGCCCGCAATGGCTCGAAGATCGCCGGCCTGCGTGCCGTCGGCTCCGTTACCCGCTTCGATGGCTTCATCGCTGCCTACACTGACCAGAAGGACGAGGATTCGGAGGACGAGGAAAACCGCCGCCTGCCCGAAATCCGCGCCGAGGAGACGCTGAAGCGCGAACAGATCAACGCCACGCAGCACACGACCGAGCCGCCTCCGCGCTACTCCGAAGCCTCGTTCATCAAGAAGATGGAAGAGCTCGGCATCGGCCGGCCCTCGACCTATGTCGCGACGCTGAAGACGCTGGAAGATCGAGACTACATCAAGATCGAGAACCGCAAGCTGATGCCGCAATCCAAGGGGCGGTTGGTCACCGCCTTCATGGAAGGCTTCTTCGAGCATTATGTGGAGTATGACTTCACCGCGTCGCTCGAGGAGAAGCTGGACGAAATTTCCGACGGCAAGCTCGCCTGGAAGGACGTGCTGCGCGACTTCTGGAAGGATTTCTCCGGTGCTGTCGACGGCATCAAGGAGCTGCGCGTCACCGATGTGCTCGACGCACTCAACGAAGAACTGGCGCCGCTGGTCTTCCCCGAGCGCGAGGACGGCTCCAATCCGCGCATCTGTCCGAAGTGCGGTAGCGGCAACCTGTCGCTGAAGCTCGGCAAGTTCGGCGCCTTCGTCGGTTGCTCGAATTATCCCGAGTGCGGCTACACGCGTCAGCTCGACGGCCAGAACGGCAATGGCGAAAACGGTGGGGTCGAGGATGGCACCAAGCTGCTCGGCAAGGATCCGTATACGGCAGAGGAGATTACGCTACGCTCCGGGCGTTTCGGCCCCTATGTGCAGCGCGGCGAAGGCAAAGAGGCCAAGCGTTCCAGCCTGCCCAAGGGTTGGACCGCGGCAACGATCGACCATGAGAAGGCGCTGGCGCTGTTGTCGTTGCCGCGCGATGTCGGCCAGCATCCGGAAACCGGCAAGATGATTTCGGCCGGCCTTGGCCGCTACGGTCCGTTCGTACTGCACGACGGCACCTACGCCAATGTCGAAAGCATCGAGGACGTATTCACGATCGGCCTCAACCGCGCCGTCTCGGTGCTGGCGGAAAAACAGTCGAAGGGTCCAGGCGGTCGCAATGGCGGAACGCCGGCGGCGCTCAAGGATCTCGGTGAGCATCCCGCCGGCGGCGGCAAGATCACCGTTCGCGACGGCCGCTACGGCGCCTATGTCAATTTCGGCAAGATCAACGCGACCCTGCCCAAGGGCAAGGATCCGCAGACGGTGACGCTGGACGAGGCGGTCGCGCTGATCGCCGAGAAGGAAGCCAAGGGCGGAGGCGGCAAGAAGCCGTTCCGCGGCAAGAAGAAGGGATAGGGCATTGGCGCGCAGGATCTCCGGACGAAGCCATGGCGATCCCCGCGCTGCCGATACCCGCCGGGGAACACGCGACCAGTATCGCCCCTCGCGCGACGAAATCCTGCGCTACATCGCCGAAAATCCCGATCGCTCAGGCAAGCGCGAGATCGCCAAGGCTTTTGCCTTGCGCGGCGATGACCGTGCTTGGCTGAAGGACCTGCTGCGCGACCTCCAGGATGAAGGCTTGCTGGAAAAGTCGCGCAAGCGCCACATTCGCCCGGGCGCTCTGCCCCATGTCACCGTGCTCGACGTGATCGGACGCGACGACGAAGGCGGTCTTCTCGGCCGGCCCGCCGAGCAGCAGGGCAATGGTGAGCCGCCGCTGGTTTCGATCCGCGTCTCACGCGGCGGCCCCGTGGCCGGCATTGGCGACCGGGTGCTTGCCAAGACTTTCCCGACCGACGATCCAACCGGCCCGGCCTATACGGCGCGGATCATGAAGGTGTTCGAGAAACGCAAGGATGCAGTGCTCGGCGTCTTCCGTGTCATGAAGGACGGCACCTTCCGCATCGAGCCGGTGGAGCGGCGGCAGCCGGAGCTCATCGTCGACAAGGAATTCCAGAATGGCGCGAAGAACGGCGACTTGGTGGAAGTCGAGCCTTCGCGCTCCGGCCGCTATGGCCTGCCACGCGCCAAGGTGCTGGCGGTATTGGGCTCGCTGACCAGCGAAAAGGCGGTCTCCATGATCGCCATCCACGCGCATGACATCCCGCATATCTTCCCTTCCGACGTTCTGGCCGAAGCGGAGGCCTTGAAGCCGGTGGCGCTGCAGGGGCGCGAAGATTGGCGCGACCTGCCGTTGCTGACCATCGACCCGGCTGACGCCAAGGATCATGACGACGCGGTCTATGCGGTGCCGGACCCTGACGAGGCCAATCCCGGCGGCGTGGTGGTGACGGTGGCCATCGCCGATGTCGCCGCTTATGTGCGGCCGAATTCCGCGCTCGACCGCGAGGCTCTGAAACGCGGCAATTCGGTCTATTTCCCGGACCGGGTCGTGCCGATGCTGCCCGAACGCATCTCGAACAATCTCTGTTCGCTGCGCGAAGGCGAGGATCGTCCTGCTATCGCGACACGCATGACCTTTTCCGCGGAAGGACGGAAGATCCGGCACAGCTTTCACCGTGTGATGATGAAGTCGGCCGCCAAGCTCGCCTATCCGCAGGCGCAGGCCGCCATCGACGGTGTGCCGGACGACAAGACCGGCCCCCTCCTCGACAGCGTGCTGAAACCGCTATGGGATGCTTATGCCGTGCTGAAGCGCGGCCGCGATGCCCGCCAGCCGCTGGAACTCGACCTGCCGGAGCGCAAGATCCTGCTGAAAGAGGACGGCACGGTCGACCGTGTCATCGTTCCGGAACGGCTCGACGCGCACAAGCTGATCGAAGAATTCATGATCCAGGCGAACGTCGCTGCTGCCGAAACGCTCGAAGCGAAGAAGCAGCCGTTGATTTATCGCATCCACGATGGCCCGACGCTTGCCAAGCAGGAATCTCTGCGCGAGTTCCTGCAGACGCTTGGCCTGTCACTGACGCGTGGCGCGCAGATGCGCCCGAGCCAGTTCAACTCCATCCTCGAACGCGTGCGCGGCGCCGACAACGAAGCGCTGGTCAATGAGGTGGTGCTGCGCTCACAGAGCCAGGCCGAATACAATCCCGACAATATCGGCCATTTCGGGTTGAACCTGCGCCGTTATGCGCATTTCACCTCCCCCATCCGCCGTTATGCCGACCTGATCGTGCATCGTGGGTTGATTGCGGCGCTCGCCCTGGGATCGGACCGATTGACACGTGGCGAGGAAGAACGGCTGGCTGAAACCGGCGCACTGATTTCGACGGCAGAGCGCCGCGCCATGGCCGCTGAACGCGAGACTGTCGACCGCCTCATCGCCGCCTATCTGGCCGAGCGTGTCGACGACCGATTCGACGCGCGCATCTCCGGTGTCACCAAGGCAGGACTTTTTGTCCAATTGCCACAATTTGGCGCAGATGGCTTTATCCCGGTGTCATCCTTGGGTGACGATTATTATATATTCGATGAAACGGCGCGTTCGCTTTTCGGAGAACGCAGCGGCAAGGGCTATCAGCTTGCGGATCGTGTCGAAGTCCGCCTTGTCGAAGTGGCGCCGCTGGCCGGCGCGATGCGCTTCGAAATGCTGAGCGCACCGAAACCGCTGCCCGGCTCGAAACGGTCGTTTCACAAGGCAAAGGGCCGCGCCCGAGCCTCGCAATCGCGTTCTGGACCGCGCGGCAGGAGACGATGATGCAACAGCAGGTTTTCGGCGGCGAGCAGCAGTCGTCCAGCAGGGCAACCCGCCCGCTGTGGCCGGCAATGAAGCGGGGCTTCCTGTGCCGCTGCCCGAACTGCGGAGAAGGCAAGCTGTTCCGCGCCTTCACCAAGACCTTCGACCATTGCGAGGCCTGCGGCGAGGAATTCCACCATCACCGCGCCGACGACCTGCCGGCCTATCTGGTGATCGTCATCGTCGGCCACGTCATCCTCGGCGGTTTCATGGGCGTGGAGGCGACCTCAACGCTTTCCATGTGGCAGCATCTGGCGATCTGGGCGCCGCTCACCATCATCATGTCGCTGGCGCTTTTGCAGCCGATCAAAGGCGCCGTGATCGGCCTGCAATGGGCCTACTACATGCATGGTTTCGGCGGCGAGGTCGACCACATCGAAGGTCATCCCGAGATTTGACCTTTCGGCTGGTGCAACGCACCAGCCCAGACCACCTCTTTAATTTGACATGAGTTTCCGCTAGGTCGGTCACATGCAAGGGATGACCAAGGCGGAAGTCGACAAGGCCGAGCGCAACGAGGTTACACTCGGCGACGGGCCGAAACGTCCGCGCGATGCGGCGACACTCATTCTGCTCGACCGCAAAGGCGGCGATTTTCGTGTGCTGATGGGCCGCCGCCATGCGGCCCACGCTTTCATGCCCGGCAAGTTCGTCTTCCCCGGCGGCCGCACCGATCCTGCCGACAGCCGTGTTCCAGTCGCGACCGGTCTTCACCCCGAGGACGAGGCTAAACTGACGGCTCGAGCCGGGCGCACCGGCCCGACCCGGGCTCGCGCCATTGCTCTGTCGGCCATCCGTGAAACCTATGAGGAAGCTGGCCTGCTGATCGGCCACAAGGGTCCCCTCGTCACCGGCAAGCGCGACTGGCAGGGGTTCGTAGAACATGACGTGCAGCCCTCACTGGAAGCCGTGCGTTTCATTGCCCGCGCGATCACTCCACCCGGACGTGTGCGTCGATTCGATACCCGGTTCCTCGCCGCCTGGCGCGACGATGTAGCGGTCGCGCTGCCGAATGGTCCGACCAACGAGCTCGAAGAACTGGTCTGGCTGCCGCTGGCCGAGGCCAGGAAGGCCGACATTCCAACAATTACACGAACGATCCTGGACGAACTGGAAAAGCGGCTCAGCGACGATCCCCTGCTACGGCCCGGCGGAGCGGTCCCGTTCTATCGGATGCTTCACAACCGCTTCGTGCGCGACGTTCTTTAAGACGAAATCCATAAAAACAGGTTGGCATGACGGACGAAACCATGGCGCAGGACGAGGAGCGCGTACATTGGCTGCCCATGATCGCGGCCGTTTCCTCGATCAGCGTCGTGGGCATCGCCATCGGCCTCGGCATGCCGCTGCTCAGCGTCATCCTGGAATCGCGTGGCCATTCAGCCTCGATGATCGGCCTGAACACGGCGGTTGCCGGCCTCGCTTCGATCGCAGGCGCACCTTTGGCGACGCCGATCGCCACGCGGCTAGGGGTCGCCTGGGCGATGCTGATCATGATCGCGGCCGGAGCGTTGGCCTTTGTCGGTTTCCACTTCGCACCTTCCTTCTGGATGTGGTTTCCGTTGCGTATCGTGCTTCATATCGCGTTGACGGTGCTTTTCATCCTGTCCGAATTCTGGATCAGCACCTCGGCACCGCCACACCGGCGTGGTCTGGTGCTCGGCATCTATGCTACCGTGCTTTCGCTGGGTTTCGCCGCCGGGCCATGGCTGTTTTCGCGGATAGGCAGCGCCGGATTCCTGCCCTTCGGCGTCATCATCGTGCTGGTTGCGGTGGCGGCCATACCGGTTCTTGCCGCCCGCAAGGAAAGCCCGCCTATCCGTCCCGAAGGCGAGGAAACCAGCGGCTTCCTGCGCTACATCTGGCTCGTGCCGACCGCGACTGCCGCGGTGCTGGTATTCGGCGCAGTGGAGACCGGTGGCTTCGCGCTGTTCCCAGTCTACGGCAGCCGTATCGGTTACTCGGAGGCGGACGCTGCGTTGCTGCTCACCATGATCGGCCTTGGCAACGTGCTGTTGCAGATCCCGATCGGCATGGTCAGCGACCGCGTCGGTGACCGTCGCTATCTGCTGCTCGCCTGCGCCACGGTTGGGTTGATCGGCACGCTGGTCATGCCCCACCTGGCCTCGAACTGGCACCTCATGGCAGGGCTTCTGTTCGTATGGGGCGGTGTGGTGGCGGCACTCTATACGGTTGGCCTCGCACACCTTGGCTCGCAGCTTTCAGGACATGAGCTTGCTTCCGCCAATGCCGCGTTCGTGCTGTGCTACGGCGTCGGGATGGTGCTCGGACCGCAGGCCATAGGCCTGGGCATGGATGCCTTCGGCCCATGGGGATTCGGCGGCGCGCTTTCGCTGTTCTTCGGCGCCTATATCCTGCTTGCGATCGGGCGCCTCGTCCTGAAATCAGGCCGAGGCTGATGCGTCTTAGCCGGCCAGCGGTCGCGCCTTCAGCCACAGGAACAATGGAATACGGTCCCAGTCGCGCAAGGCAGCCCATTGCGGCCCGGCATCAGGCGCAGGTTCCACAAGCGACGTGACTGCCAGCCCGCCCCTTTCGAGCGCCGCCATATAATTCTGCAGCGGCTGCGACCAGCCGGCAAAGCGCATGCGCAAGCCGTCCCGTTCCTCCGCGCCTTCGAAATGCTCGCGGCCGAAATAAGTGCCATCGACCACGAAAGGCGTATCCGGGCGCTCGCGGTCGAAACGGCCGCGATCGGCAAACGGGTGCACGATCGAGACAAACAGCGTGCCGGATGGACGCAGCACGCGCCGCATTTCCTTCACCGCCGCAGGCACATCGTCGACATCCATCAGCATGTTGTAGGCCATGACGAAATCGAAGCTGGCTGGCTCGAACGGCAGAGCCGTGGCAGGTGCGACCTCGTAGCGGTCAGCTGAATCGGCCTCCCTTGCGGCAGCGACAAAAGCTTCGACTGTATCCGTCGCAGTCACACGATACCCGCATTCCCTGAGCAATCGCGAAACGCGTCCCTCGCCGCAGCCGACCTCCAGCGCGTCGCCAGCGCCTTTGCCGATGAATTCGCGCAAGGCCGGCCGGTAGGCCCAGAACGCGTCATGGTTGGGCGCGCGGGCCCATTCGATCCACTCGGAGGCGACATCGGACCAATGGTCGTGATCTTTCCTGGGGCTGGTCATGAGGGGCTCCATGTTTCGAGGCGAAACGGCCCTGGTGGCTCATTCGTATAGCCCGTACAACGTCCAACTTCGGCTCGCCGCTATTCCAGCAGTCGCGCATCGCCATTTGGCAAGGCTGCCTCGCCCGCTCCCGCCAAGCACAGCCCAGTAGCTGCTCGTCAGTCGCCGGGTTTCTTCTTGCCGGTCAACAGGGCATAGACGGCCATGGAGTGGCCATGACCGAGATCATAGTCCGTCTTCAGCCATTCGATGATCTGTCCCGCCTTGACGCCAGGCTTGAGCTTTCCGCCTTCCGAAAAGCCCTTGGCATCGGCCAGACGCATCAGGTCGTCCGACCCTTGGTCCGTCTTGTTCTTGATCGTATCGAGATAGGCCTGGAAAGACATGATCGTCTCCGGTTATTGGGACGGCGGAATATGAGGTGCCAAGACGCGGGTCGCAATGATCATGATCTTGGATCTTCCAATTCCCAAGAGGGGTGATTTCGGTGACGGATTGCCGCTGCCCAGCCTGTCAGGGTTGTGTTCCAGCCAAATTCCTGTATAGACGCGCGCAATCTGCCGGTCCCAGCTGGGGGCTGAACGGAGGGCCGGAGGTTTCTTGTGGAACCGCCGTGTGGAGCGAGAACGCTTCCGCCTCCCGTGTCTCCGCTCTCGACCGTCTCGTCATGCTCCTTTCTTCTCCGCTTTGCGGATCTAGAGAAGTTGCAGAGGCTTTAGCCGCCGGGAACCGACAGAGAAACGAAGAAAGGCAAGACAAATGGCTCTTTACGAACATGTGTTCCTTGCCCGGCAGGATCTGTCGCAGCAGCAGGTCGATGAGCTCATTGAACGTTTCAAGGGCGTCATCTCCGCTGGCGGCGGCTCGGTTGGCCGGGTCGAGAACTGGGGACTGAAGTCCCTCACCTACCGGGTCAAGAAGAACCGGAAGGCATACTACACGCTTATGGACCTGACCTGCCCGCCGGCAGCGCTCAGCGAAATGGAGCGCCAGATGGGTCTGTCGGAAGACGTCCTTCGCTTCCTGACCATCAAGGTCGAGAAGCACGAGGAAGGCGCTTCGGCAATGATGCAGAAGCGCGAAGAGCGTTCCGAGCGTGGTGGCTTCGGCGACCGTGACCGCGGCGATCGTGGTCCGCGTTCGTTCGGCGACCGCGGCGATCGTGGCCCGCGTCCGCAGCGCAGCTTTGAAGGGGGTGCAGAATAATGGTCGACATCAACCAGATCCCGACCCGGCGCCCGTTCCATCGTCGCCGCAAGACCTGCCCGTTCTCCGGCGCCAACGCCCCGAAGATCGACTACAAGGACGTGCGTCTGCTGCAGCGCTACATTTCCGAGCGCGGCAAGATCGTGCCGTCGCGCATCACCGCCGTCAGCCAGAAGAAGCAGCGCGAACTCGCCCAGGCGATCAAGCGCGCCCGCTTCCTCGGCCTGCTGCCCTACGTGGTCCGCTAAACAGCTTTCCCGCGGGCGGCAACGCCTGCGGGTTTTCCCCGGCAGTGATGGGCACAGCCGGGGGCTCTAAAATCCCGAGTTGGGCCAACAAGCCCTAACTGCCTCGACAGGCAGGACAGCGAAACCGGTGCTGGGCACCCTTCTCTTCCTGACTGTCTCCCGAACGGCGTCGATTGCGACGCAGATGGAGAAAACAATGGAAGTCATTCTTCTCGAACGCATTTCCCGCCTCGGCCAGATGGGTGATACCGTCAAGGTCAAGGACGGCTTCGCCCGTAACTTCCTGCTGCCGCAGGGCAAGGCGCTGCGCGCCAACGAAGCCAACAAGAAGAAGTTCGAAGGTCAGCGCGCCCAGTTGGAAGCCCGCAACCTCGAGCGCAAGTCCGAAGCCCAGCAGGTCGCCGACAAGCTCGACGGCAAGAGCTTCATCATCGTGCGTTCGGCTGGCGAAACCGGTCAGCTTTACGGTTCGGTCTCGACCCGCGATATCGCTGATCTGCTGACCGCTGAAGGCTTCACCGTTGGCCGCAACCAGGTTGAGCTGAACCACCCGATCAAGACCATCGGTCTGACCAATGTGGCGATCGCATTGCACCCGGAAGTCGAAGTCACCGTGACGCTCAACATCGCGCGTTCGTCCGAAGAAGCCGAGCGTCAGTCCAAGGGCGAGACGCTCACCACCGCCGAAGCCATCTATGGCGACGACATCAATGAGAACGCCCGTCCGGACAGCTTCTTCGATCCGAATGCGGAGTTCGAAGGCGACGAAGAAAACGCCTGATCATTGGAGCGTCGCGCATCCATTCGGACGCGCACAGGACATTCCAACACTTTTTGAACCGCACGCATCGGTCCGAGCAATCGATTACGATCTTTGGGCCGATGCATTAGCGATCTGTCATAAAGCCAGCCTCGTCGCTGGATCAAAAAACCGGGCCTGGTGCCCGGTTTTTTTATGCCAATCGGAACTTTTCGACGCGTCCGCCTTTTTTGAAGGATTGGACAGCAGTGCTGTCACTATCGTTCTTTGAGGGCACATCATGAATGTTATTCTGGAACGCATTGCCGAACGCGTTGTCCGCAGAGGCAATCTGGCCATCACCGGGCCCAATGGGGCAACCCGGACCTTTGGCGACGGCACCGGCCCAAAAGTGCATATGGTCATCCATACGCGCCACGCCGAACGCGCCATCACACTGCATCCTTCCTTGGCCATTCCCGAAGCCTTCATGGAAGAGGAACTCGACTTCGTTGAAGGCGACGTGCTGTCCTTCCTGCACCTTGTCTACCAGAACACCGGAATTTCCTGGATCGAATCGACCTGGGGCAAGTTGCTCAATTCAGCAAGGCTGACCGTCCGCCCGCTGCAGCAGCTCAACAACGCCCGACAGTCGCGTCGGAACGTCGCGCACCACTACGACCTGTCGGGTGATCTCTACAAACTCTTCCTCGACGAGGACATGCAGTATTCGTGCGCCTATTTCGAGCGGCCAGACATGACACTGGAAGAAGCGCAGCTTGCCAAGAAACGGCACATCGCCGCCAAACTGAAGGTGCGGCCGGGACAGACCGTGCTCGACATCGGTTCCGGATGGGGCGGGCTCGGCCTCTACATTGCCGAGGCCTTCGAAGCGGATGTGCTCGGTGTGACGCTTTCCACCGAGCAGCATCAGGTTTCAACAGATCGAGCCCATGCCCAGGGCCTCGACCGGCATGTCCATTTCGAGCTGCGCGACTATCGTGACCTGTCCGAGCGCTTCGACCGCATCGTGTCGGTCGGCATGTTCGAACATGTCGGTATCAACCACTACAAGACCTTCTTCGACAAGACTGCGAAACTGCTCAAGCCGGACGGCGTGATGCTCCTGCACACGATTGGCCGGACCGGCCCCGCCACCACCACCAACGCCTTCATCCGCAAGCATATCTTCCCGGGCGGCTATATCCCCGCACTTTCGGAGGTCATGCCGCACATCGAGCGCTCAGGCCTGGCTGTCACCGACGTCGAGATTCTGAGGCTGCACTATGCCGACACGTTGAAGCATTGGCGCGAGCGCTTCCTCGCCAACCGCGACAAGGTCAAGGCGATCTATGACGAGCGATTCTGCCGCATGTGGGAGTTCTACCTGTCCGGCTCCGAAGCTTCCTTCCGCTGGCAGGATCTCGTGGTGTTCCAGATCCAGCTCGCGCACAAGAACGACGTGCTGCCGGTGACGCGCGACTACATCGGCAAATGCGAAAAAGCACTCGAAGTGCGCGATGCACCGCAGAAGCCGCTGTTCGCCAAGCCGCCACGGCGCCGCAAGGTGAAGGAATAGGCGCAAGCATTTCCCTGCCTGGCATCTTACCGGGCTGATGCCACGGCTATCGAGATGGACTAAGAGAGGAGGATGAACATCCTCCTCTTTGTCGTTGCGGCTGTGGCCGAAATTGCCGGCTGTTTTTCGTTCTGGGCCTGGTGGCGACTAGAGAAATCGCCGCTGTGGCTGCTGCCCGGCCTTGCCTCGTTGATCGCCTTCGCCTGGCTGCTGGCGCTGGCGCCCACCGATGCCGCCGGACGCGCCTATGCGGCCTATGGCGGCATCTACATTGCCGCATCCCTGCTCTGGCTGTGGCTGGCCGAAGGCGTTCGACCTGACCGATGGGATATCGTTGGCGCCGCCATCTGCGTGGCGGGAGCATCGGTCATCCTGTTCGCGCCGAGGAGCGTCTGAGCATGGAACTGCCCGCAGAACTGCGACAAGCCGTCGAGCAATTGCTGGACAAGTTGCCGCTGGCAACCTTGAAACAGGCCTCCCGGACGCTTTCCGACCGCTATCGCGCGGAGGTGCGCGACGGACGTCTGCATATGGGCGACGACATCGCCGCCAGGGCCTATCTCGCCACCCGGCTGCCCGCTACCTATGCCGCGGTCCGTACCAGCCTTGGGGTACTCGCCGACACGCAGCCGGATTTCGCCCCAAGGACGATGCTCGACATCGGCGCAGGCCCGGGAACGGTGCTATGGGCCGCGGCCGATCTGTGGCCATCAATCGATTCTGCGACGTTGCTGGAAGCCAGCAATGCGGCTCGAAAGGTGGGACAGACGCTTGCAGCCAACATGAACACGCCGCCGCAAATCCGCTGGCAGGCAGGCGACGTCAACATCGACCTGGCCGACATGCCGGCTGCCGACCTCGTCACCATGGCCTATGTCATGGACGAAATCGCGCCGACATCATTGTCCCGGCTGATCGAGCGCCTCTGGCAACTTACCGCCGACACGCTGCTCGTCGTCGAACCGGGCACGCCTGCTGGCTGGCGGCGCATTCTCGATGCAAGAGCAAAGCTGATCGCCCTCGGCGGCTTTGTCGCCGCTCCCTGCCCACATCATGCGCCCTGCCCGCTGGTCTCTCCGGACTGGTGCCATTTTTCACGGCGTGTCGCCCGCTCGCGCCTGCACCGGCTGGCCAAGGAGGCGGATGTGCCTTGGGAAGACGAGAAATTCATCTATCTGGCAGCGTCGCGCACGCCGCAAACCGCGCGTCATGCGCGTGTGCTGGCGCCGCCGAAAGCCGGCTCGGGCAAAGTCGCGCTGAAATTGTGCCAGCCCGACGGCGTGGCGAGCGAGAGGCTTCTCACGAAGCGCGACGGCGAAGCCTTCAAAGTGGCGCGCCGCCTGGACTGGGGCGATGCTCTCGACCTCGAATCTGCCTGACCACACCGAGGGTTCTTGATATGTTCCTGTTGTTCGGTTAGGCTTTATACCCCATCGAGTCAATCGGATTCGGGGCGCTGGAATATCGTCCTGTGGACGATGAAGCCGTTCTGTGAATCACGGGCATGTTTGGTCGTTCTGGGCATCTGGACGAACCGCGGCCGCGATCCTTCTGCTAACGACACGACGGAATAAGTTGGGGATACCATGGCAGAGGCAGCTCTCAAGTTCGGCACGGCGGAAACACCGCTCTATCGCGAAGCCCCAAACAACATCGAGGCCGAACAGGCTCTGCTTGGCGCCATCCTCGTCAATAACGACGCCTTCTACCGCGTCTCCGATTTCCTCAAATCCGCGCATTTCTACGAGCCGCTGCATCGCAAGATCTTCGAGGTGTCGGCGGAGTTGATCCGCATGGGCAAGATGGCCACTCCGGTGACTGTCAAGACCTTCCTGCCGGCGGACGAAAAAGTCGGCGACATGACCGTGGCGCAATATCTCGCCAGACTCGCCGCCGAAGCCGTAACCGTCATCAACGCCTCCGACTACGGCCGTGCCATCTATGATCTGGCCACCCGCCGCGCGCTGATCACCGTCGGCGAGGACATGGTCAACATCGCCTATGACGCGCCCGTCGACATGTCTCCGGCCGAGCAGATCGAGGACGCCGAGCGGCGCCTGTTCGAGCTGGCCGAGACCGGCCGCTACGATGGTGGCTTCGAGGCCTTTACCGATGCCGTCAAAACTGCGGTCGACATGGCCAATGCCGCCTATATGCGCGACGGCCATTTGTCCGGCATCTCCACCGGCCTGCGCGACGTCGACCGCAAACTCGGCGGCCTGCAGCCCTCCGACCTGATCATCCTTGCCGGCCGCCCAGCCATGGGCAAGACCTCGCTGGTCACCAACA
The DNA here is from genome assembly GCF_001303895.1 of Mesorhizobium sp. 1M-11. Lineage (GTDB taxonomy): Bacteria > Pseudomonadota > Alphaproteobacteria > Rhizobiales > Rhizobiaceae > Mesorhizobium. The sequence goes on from NZ_LJSD01000011.1 coordinate 58,594, forward strand.
TCGCCTTCAACATCGCCGAGGCCTACCAGCCGGCGCAGCAGGCCGACGGGTCGTACAAGGCCGCCAATGGCGGGGTGGTCGGCTTCTTCTCGCTGGAAATGTCGTCGGAACAGCTGGCGACCCGTATCATCTCGGAGCAGACCGAAATCTCGTCGTCGAAGATCCGCCGCGGCGAGATCACCGAGTCCGACTTCGAAAAGCTGGTCGCCTGCGCACAGACCATGCAGAAGATCCCGCTCTTCATCGACGCCACCGGCGGCATCTCGATCGCCCAGCTTGCCGCGCGTGCGCGACGCCTGAAACGTCAGCGCGGCCTGGAAGTCATCGTCATCGACTACGTGCAGCTGATGCAGGGCAGTGCCAAGTCATCGCAGAACCGCGTGCAGGAAATCACCGAAATCACCACCGGCCTGAAGGCGCTGGCCAAGGAACTCAACGTTCCCATCATCGCACTGTCGCAGTTGTCGCGTCAGGTCGAAAGCCGCGACGACAAACGCCCGCAGCTGTCGGACCTTCGCGAATCGGGCTCGATCGAGCAGGACGCGGACGTGGTGCTTTTCGTCTATCGCGACGAATATTACCTGCAGAACAAGCAGCCCGAGGAAGGCACGCCGGAATATGAGGACTGGCGGATCAAATTCGACAAGGTGAAAGGCAAGGCAGAACTCATCATCGCCAAGCAGCGTCACGGCCCCACCGGCACGGTCGAGCTTGCATTCGAGGGCCAATACACCCGCTTCTCCGACCTCGCGGAGGAGCATCAGCTGCCCGAGAGGTTCGAGTAACCTCTTGATCCGCGTCTCGGCATCCCTGTTCAATATTCATGGCTAAATCGCGCGTTCAGTTCATCTGCCAGAACTGCGGTACCGTGCACCAGCGCTGGGCGGGCAAATGCGATGCCTGCGGCGAATGGAACACGTTGATCGAGGAAGGCACCGCCGGCGGCATCGGCTCGGGACCTGCATCGCTGAAGAGCGCCCGCAAGGGCCGCGCCGTGGTGCTGACGACGTTGTCGGGCGACATCGAGGATGCGCCGCGCATTGCCTCCGGCATCGGTGAGCTGGACCGTGCTACCGGCGGCGGCTTCGTGCGCGGCTCGGCGCTGCTGGTCGGAGGCGATCCGGGCATTGGCAAATCGACGCTCCTTACCCAGGCGGCGGCAGCGCTCGCCCGCCAGGGCCATCGCATCGTCTATGTGTCGGGCGAAGAAGCCGTCGCGCAGATCCGGCTGCGCGCGCAGCGGCTGGGTGCCGCCTCGGCACCGGTGGAACTCGCCGCCGAGACCAATGTCGAGGATATCCTGGCCACCATCGCCGACGGCAAACGGCCCGATCTCGTCATCATCGATTCGATCCAGACCTTGTGGACGGACTTGGCCGATTCGGCACCGGGAACCGTCACGCAGGTGCGTGCCGCCGCCCAGGCGATGATCCGCTATGCGAAATCCACAGGTGCTGCGGTGGTGCTCGTCGGGCACGTCACCAAGGAAGGCCAGATCGCAGGACCGCGTGTCGTCGAGCACATGGTCGACGCCGTTCTCTATTTCGAAGGCGAAGGCGGCCACCACTTCCGCATCCTGCGCACGGTGAAGAATCGCTTCGGTCCAACCGACGAGATCGGCGTGTTCGAAATGTCGGACAAGGGGTTGCGGGAAGTCGCCAACCCTTCCGAACTTTTCCTCGGCGAAAGGCACGCAAAGTCGCCCGGCGCCGCGGTTTTCGCTGGAATGGAAGGCACTCGACCCGTGCTGGTCGAAATCCAGGCTCTCGTCGCGCCCTCTTCTCTCGGCACGCCGCGCCGTGCCGTCGTCGGCTGGGACGGCGCGCGGCTGTCGATGATCCTGGCCGTTCTGGAAGCGCATTGCGGCGTCCGTTTCGGTCAGCACGATGTCTACCTGAACGTCGCCGGCGGCTACCGCATTTCGGAGCCAGCCGCAGACCTCGCGGTGGCCGCGGCGCTCGTGTCCTCGCTCACCGGTCTTGCCCTTCCCGCCGATTGCGTCTATTTCGGCGAAATCAGCCTTTCTGGCGCCGTGAGGCCGGTTGCACATGCGCAACAGCGTCTCAAGGAAGCTGAAAAGCTGGGCTTCGGAAGCGCAGTCCTGCCTGTGGGCAGCGAGGAAATTGCCGGGGGAATAGGCGCCGGCGCTTTCCAGCCTACCGAGCTCGCAGATCTCGTGGCGCGCATTGCCGGCACCCGCCGCAGCCGCGCCGCCGAGGACTAGCGCATCGGCCCGAAAATCAGTTTCGGTTTTCGGAAAGCATGATGCGTAGCTTAGAAGAGTTAGAGCGTCCTTTGCGCATTCATTCGGACGCGCGGCGCTCTAATGACAGGGCATATGGAGTAGGCGCAGGACATGCCGATTACGCTTCTGGACGGGATTCTCGCCGGCTTCACCCTAATTTCCGCAATGCTCGCCATGGTGCGAGGCTTCTCTCGCGAGGTGCTGTCGATCGCATCTTGGGCGGCAGCGGCGGTTGCAGCCTATCTGTTCTACAAGCCGGTCATTCCCTACGTTCAGCCCTATATCGACAATGAAAAGATCGCGATGGGCGCTGCCGCCGGCATCGTCTTCATCATCGCGCTGATCATCGTGTCGATCATAACCATGAAGATCGCCGACTGGATCATCGATTCCAGGGTCGGCGCGCTCGATCGCACGCTGGGCTTCCTCTACGGTGCCGCACGCGGCATTCTGGTCGTTGCGGTTGGCCTAATGTTCTTCAACTGGTTGGCTGGCGACAAGGCGCCGAACTGGGTTGCCGAATCGAAGTCGCGTCCATTACTGGAATCGATCGGCAAGTACATTGAAAGCGTGCTGCCGGAAGATCCGGAAAAGACGATCCTCAAGCAACTCAACAAGAGTGGCGTAGCGCCTGAAGGTGGCACTGCAACGCCGCCCGCAGCCGGCGAAGCGCCCGGCACGCAGGCTCCGGCCCCTGAAGGCACGGCGCCTGAAAACAACGAAGCGCCAGCACCGGACGACGAGGCCCCGGCCGACCAGCCGCCCGCCGGTGGCAATGCGCCGGCTACGAACAACTGACGATCGTGTGAAACGCCGCGTGAGCACATTGCTTTCGCGGCGTCATGGCCTTATATCGCGGTTTTAGCGGGCAAGAGGCTTCCGGCATGGCAGACGCAAACGACGTGCTTTGCGCCGAGGCAGATGACCACTTCCACGACGAATGTGGTGTCTTCGGTATTTTTGGCCGCCAGGATGCGGCCGCCATCGTCACACTTGGACTTCATGCCCTGCAGCATCGCGGCCAGGAGGCTGCAGGCATCGTCTCCTATGATGGCAGTCAGTTCCATGTCGAACGGCATGTCGGCCTGATTGGCGACACCTTCACCAAACAGTCTGTGATCGACCGGCTGCAGGGCAATCGCGCCATTGGCCACACGCGCTATGCCACCACCGGCGGCGCTGGTTTGCGTAATGTGCAGCCCTTCTTCGCCGAACTTTCCACCGGCGGCCTTGCCATCGCCCACAACGGCAACATCACCAACGCGCTGACCGTGCAGCGCACCTTGCAGAAGCAGGGTTCGATCTTTTCCTCGACCTCCGATACCGAGACGATCCTGCATCTCGTCGCCACTTCCAAGGAACGCGACATCAATTCGCGCTTCATCGAGGCCATCCGCCAACTGGAGGGCGCCTTCTCGCTGGTGGCGCTGACTTCGAAGAAGTTGATCGGCGTGCGCGACCCGCTGGGCATCCGCCCGCTGGTGTTGGGCGATCTCGACGGTGCCTGGATCCTGGCTTCCGAGACCTGCGCCCTCGACATCATCGGCGCCCGCTTCGTCCGCGATATCAAGCCCGGCGAGATGGTCGTGATCACCACCAAGGGGATCGAGAGCCATTTCCCGTTCGAGCCGCAGAAGACCCGCTTCTGCATCTTCGAATATGTCTATTTTGCCCGCCCGGACTCCTCGGTCGAAGGCCGCAATGTCTATGATGTGAGAAAACGTATCGGCGCCGAGCTTGCCCGGGAAAATCCAGTAGGAGCCGACATCGTCGTGCCGGTGCCGGATTCCGGGACGCCAGCAGCGATCGGCTTTTCCCAGGAAGCCGGTATTCCGTTCGAACTTGGCATCATCCGCAATCATTATGTCGGCCGCACCTTCATTTCGCCGGGCGATTCCATTCGCCACATGGGCGTCAAGCTGAAGCACAACGCCAACCGCCGCATGATCGAGGGCAAGCGCGTGGTGCTGGTCGACGATTCGATCGTACGCGGTACCACTTCGCAGAAGATCGTGCAGATGGTGCGGGATGCCGGCGCCAAGGAAGTGCACATGCGCATCGCTTCGCCACCGACGCGTGCGTCCTGTTTCTACGGCGTCGATACCCCGGAAAAGTCGAAGCTGCTCGCTTCCCGCATGTCGGTCGAGGAGATGGCGGAATTCATCCGCGTCGACACGCTCGGCTTCCTCACCATCGAGGGACTCTACCGCGCCGTCGGCGAGGCCACCCGCAATGACGAGCAGCCGCAGTTCTGCGATGCCTGTTTCACCGGGCAATATCCGACACGCCTGCTCGACCATGAAGGCGCCGACAATGTGCGCACGTTGTCGCTGCTGGCGAGCGGCGGACAGTAAACCGGACACCCTGCTTCCGCGTCAGCCCGCGGAAGCAATCCGATCTTTCCACAAAAGCCCAACCTGCGCTGCCAATCGCTCGCCCGGTCCATGGACCGCGGCGAACAGAAGCCCGGCGAAGAAGGTGAAATGGTCGACGAAGAAGCCGAACTCGGCTTGGTTGGCCTGCCAGCGCGACGGGCCATGGAAAGAGATGGCCAGGAAGATCACGTAGGCAGCCGCCAGCAGGGCTGCCTCGGAAAAGAAGGCGCCGGTCAGAAAGGCCAGCACCAGGCCGACTTCGAAGATAGCGGCCAACCAGGCCAGAAGCAGTGGAACCGGAAAACCCGCGGCCGCGATATAAGCAGCCGTATCGGCCATTCCCGCAAACTTGAAGGTTGCAGCCATGGCAAAGGCACCGGCGAAGATCAGTCTTGCGACGAGAATTGCGACAGTTCGACCCATTGTTCCCTCCTTTGGATCCGGGTTTCATTCCCAAGGACGGTAGAGCAACGGCTTTCCCGACATCGTCATCCAAAACTCCTGCGACCATTCGTCGAAGCGACCGCCCGCAACGGCCTGCGGGGTTTCGTTCGCGCGGATTTCGTCCTATCTGGTCGCGCTGACCGTTTTCGTCATATTGGATGACCGCATGACCGCTACTCCAGACCTCACCGGCCGCCTCGCAGTCGTCACCGGCGCTTCGCGCGGCATCGGCTATTTCATCGCCAAGCAGATGGCGGCTGCTGGTGCCCATGTCATCGCCGTGGCGCGCACCGTTGGCGGACTTGAGGAACTGGATGACGAGATCAAGGCGGAGCACACCAGGACTGGCAAGGGCGAAGCGACGCTGGTGCCGCTCGATCTCGCCGACATGGCCGGCATCGACCGGCTGGGCGGCGCGATCCATGAACGCTGGGGCAAGCTTGATATCCTGGTCGCCAATGCCGGCATTCTCGGCGTGATTGCTCCGATCGGCCATGTCGAGGCCAAGACCTTCGAGAAGGTGATCAACGTCAATGTCACCTCGACATGGCGCCTGATCCGCTCGGTTGACCCGTTGCTCAGGCTTTCCGATGCCGGCCGGGTCATCCTGCTCTCCTCCGGGGCAGCACACTCGGCACGTGCCTTCTGGGGCCCCTACGCCGCGTCCAAAGCTGCGGTTGAAGCAATGGGCCGTTCCTGGGCGGATGAGACCCGCAATTCACCGCTGCGCGTCAACATCGTCGATCCAGGTGCGACCCGCACCGCCATGCGCGCGCAGGCCGTGCCCGGCGAAAACCCCGATACGTTGCCCCACCCTTCCGAGATCGCGGCGCGTATCGTGCCGCTGGCCAGCCCGTCGATCACCGAAACCGGCATGATCTTCCAGGCCAAGCCCAACCGCTGGGTGTCGTACCAGATGCCGGTCTGAGGCCAAACAAAGCCACGGTTGCGGGATGAATCCTTTCGCCGGTATCGTTGCTCTCGGTGAGGGCGTCCAACCGGGAGGAATATCATGCGCAAACTGCTTTTCTTGTCCATGACCGCAGCCCTGCTCGCTGCAGGGACGGCCTACGCACAAGACAAGACGATGAGTTTCTTCGTCACCAGCGTCGGTTCCGGCAAGGGCGCCGATCTCGGCGGGCTGGCCGGCGCGGACGCCCATTGCGGCAAACTGGCCGAGGCGGCGGGCGTGATCGGCAAGACCTGGCATGCCTATCTGTCGACCAAGGATACCGACGCGCGCGACCGTATCGGCAAGGGCCCTTGGGTCAACGCCAAGGGCGAGAAGATCGCCGATGATGTCGCGTCCCTGCATGGCGACAAGAACAATCTCACCAAGCAGACGGCGCTCAACGAGAAGGGCGAGGTCATCAACGGACGCGGCGACAAGCCGAACCGCCACGATATCCTGACCGGCTCGAACCCGGACGGCACCAAGGCTGCCGACAAGACCTGCGGCGACTGGACACTGAGCGGCGCGGATGGCGTTGCCCTCATGGGCCATTCCGACCGCACCGGTCTGGATGATTCGGCGGCGGCCAAATCATGGAACTCATCCCACGGCTCGCGTGGCGGCTGCAGCCAGGATGCGCTCAAAGGCACTGGCGGCGACGGCCTGTTTTATTGTTTCGCAGCCGAATGAGAGAATCCGCGGCAACGGTCGGGATCCAAGCCACACTTGGATCCAAGTTCGGTTGCTGTCTTCACTTTTGAAGGCAGTCGGCCCCGAAGGTTGATTCAGCTTTCGGGGCTATGTGTCATGGGCACGCTTTCGCGTGCAGCCAAGACTTGCTAGGTTCCGCCAACTCATTCATTCCCAATCCCAAAGTGAGGACTTTCCATGTCATCGACCGTTGCCCTGGTCTGGTATCTCGTCGTTGCCGGCCCGCAAGGCGGCATGGTTGTGCTGCCCAGCACCTTCGACAATCGCGAGCAGTGCGCGGCGGCTATCACCGAATTCCAGAAGCAGCAGCCTGCGCCAACCGGCTGGACAGTCCAGTGCGTGCCGAGCGCCTCGCCTTATGCCGATATGGGTGACGACGAGCCTGGTGCCGAGCAGCAGCAACAGCAGCCAGCCGCACCCGCTCAGTAAAACCCCGCGCTGCGGCGCAAAACTGCGCCAACGCAAGCATTTGTCTGGCTCAGCAGCGCCAAGGCAGCCTCTCGTGTAACCTGACGGTTGCGGAGGGGCCTGAAACAGTGACGATTCGGGTTCGGCCGTGCATTCCATAGCCGAGCCCAAAATGACAGACGTCGTTCTCTCCGATACGCGCGAAAAAGTGCTGGCGGGCATCCTACTGACCAGCCTGGCTTATCTGCTGTTTTCGCTGCAGGACGCGTCGATCAAACTGCTGGTGACGACTGCCACGGTCTGGCAGATCCTGTTCATCCGCAGTGCCACGATCCTCGTCGGCTGCCTTGCTATCGGTGGCCGTCAACTGATCGCCGATTCAGCGCGCTCACCGATCCTCAAATCCATGCTGCTGCGCAGCTTCCTCATCCTGGCGGCATGGCTTTGCTACTATACAGCCGCGAAAGACCTGCAGCTCGCTGAACTCACCACCATCTATTTCGCTGCACCGATCATCGTGACAGCGCTTTCGATCGTGATCCTGGGAGAAAAAGTCCCGCTGCTGCGTTGGGCTGCCGTCCTGATGGGATTCGGCGGTGTCTTCGTTGCCTGTGATCCCGCCAGCCTCGGCTTCTCGCTACCCGTTTTGCTGGTCTTGGCGGCGGCATGCTTCTGGGGTCTGTCCATCGTGCTCCTCAGCAAGGTCGCCTCGCAGGAGCGCACCACCGTGCAGCTCGTTCTCAACAACGGGTTCTTCCTGGCGATAGCCGGAATTCCATTGTTTTGGACCTGGCAGACACCGGGCTGGCAGGAGCTTCTGCTGATGATCGCCGTCGGCGCCCTCGGCGGGCTCGGTCAGTACTTCCTGTTCGAGGGCATGAAGCGAGCGCCGATCTCCATCATCGCCCCGTTCGAATACACCGCCTTGCTCTGGGCCTTCGCGCTTGGGTTCCTGATCTGGGGCGACGTGCCGCGTGACGCCGTGTTTGTCGGAGCAGCTATCATCGTGCTTGCCGGTCTTGTCATCGTCGCCAGCGAGCGCTTCCGCAAACCCGCAGCCTGAGACTGCCGATTCCTGTCAGAGTGTTGTCAGGAGCCTAGCGCTATTGTGATCTCGCGGGAGGGACCTATGGCGCATACCAATGAAGCCGAAAGAAACAGGGCATTGGGCATACTGCTGGTGTCCGCCTCGGCAGTCGTGTTCGGCCTCACCGGCGCACTCACCAAATCGATTTCGGCCGATGCATTGACCGTAACCTGCTGGCGCGGACTGGTCGGCTTCTTATTGATTGGCGCCTATGTGTGCTGGCGACCAGCCAGGATCGGCCAGCGCCCCAATCTACGGCTTGGCTGGCGCGGCTGGCTGCTGGCCGTTGAAGGCGCCGCCGCCAGCATCGCCTTCATCGCGGCTTTCAAATTCACCTATGTCGCCAATGTGGCGGTGATCTATGCGACGGCCCCTTTCGTGACCGCTCTGCTCGCCTGGGCCCTGGTGCGCGAGCTGTTCCGATTGCCCACGGCGGCTGCCGCTATCCTTTCGCTCGTTGGCGTTGCCACTATGGTGCATTCCGGCCTCGGTTCCGGCAATCTGTTCGGCGATGGGCTGGCGCTGTTGATGACGATCGGCAGTGCACTCTACATTATCATGGTCCGCGCTTTCCGCGACACACCGGTGGTATGGGCCGGAGCGATCTCATCACTGCTTTTGTTCATCTTCGGGTGGTTCGTCAGCGACCCGCTGGCGATCACCGGTCAGGATGCCGTTCTCCTTGCCGTTTTCGGCACCTCATTCGCCCTCGCCTCGGTGCTGTGGACAGAAGGCAGCCGGCTGATTCCTGCCCCGGAATCAGCGCTGCTTGGTGCTACCGAAATTCCAGCCGCTGTGCTGTTCGCATGGCTTTTCCTGGCAGAAGCACCGCCGGCCGCCAGCTTGCTTGGCGGTGCCGTGGTGCTCACGGCAGTGCTCTCGCATGGCCTGAACGACTGGCTCACCACCCGGCGCAAGACGGAAATTTCCACAGCTCAGGCGGCAAAATAATCACGCTGTCATGGAACCATCATAGAGCCCAAGCATTATTTGGGTGCGGGCCATGCTCTAGTCCCCCAACCCCTCGGCCCGTCCCCTCCAGCCGACCTCCAGGTCGGCTTTTTCTTGCTCCGTGTCATCTGCTGTGCCTCATTGACCTTGGCAGGACTTCCGCTAGGTTCTGCCCGGTGTGATCGGCAAGCTTCGACACATGGCACGGAGCGTCCATGCGGGCGTGCGACACCCTGAATAGCATTGGGAGTGACGCGGTATGATCCTCGGCGTTGGCTTGTTCGCCGCTGTTGCGATTGCCTGGCTGTTGATTGCAGCCATCGAGAAATTTCGCCTCGGCCTCAGCTTCGCACAGGCGTTTCTCTACACGCCTTTCAAGCTCGCCTACCGCGTGGCCGATCATAAGCTCAAGATCGCCCGCGGCGCCGAGGCGCCGGTCATTTACGCGATCGTCCACCAATCGAAGCTCGACCCGGCACTGATGCTGTCGTTGCTGCCGGAAGACACGCTGCATATTCTCGATGAAGCCTCCGCACGTTCATTCTGGCTGGAACCCTGGCGAGAACTGGCCCGCACCATCGCCTTCAACGCCGAACACGTTTTCGTCAGCCGACGGCTGGTGCGTGTCCTGAAGGGGCGCGGGCGCCTCGCCGTCTATTTCCCGGACGCCATAGAACCGGAGGTGAAATCCTTCCGGCTGTACCGCGCGGTCTCCCGTATCGCCTTGCAGGCGGATGCCCGCATCGTGCCGATCTTCGTCGGCGGCGCGCGCTGGCTGCCGACGTCGCTGACGCCAGCGGATCAAGCGCCGCGCAAGCTGCTTCCAAAGCTTTCGGTCAGCGTACTGCCCCCACTGACGCTCGATGAACTGGCCGCACGCGATGGGGAGCCCGCCAGAAATCGTGGCAATGCGCTGTTCGACTACGCCGCGGAGGCGCGTTTCGGCGCCACCGACCTCAGCCGCAGCCTGTTCCAGTCGATCCGCGATGCTTCCGACCGCTTCGGCGCTTCGCATCCGATCGTCGAAGACGTCGACGGCGCTCTCGGCTATCGCAACCTTTTCGCCGGCGCACGCGTCCTGGGTCATCGGGTGGAAGCATGCACGGCACCGGGCGAAGCCGTAGGCCTTCTCCTGCCGAACTCAACCGGCCTGGCGACCGCGCTGCTTGGGCTGTGGTCGGCGAATCGGGTGGCGGCGATGATCAACCACACCGCAGGTCCCGCCAATGTGACCTCCGGCGTGCGAACCGCAGTGATCCGCACGGTGATCTCCTCCCGTGCCTTCGTCGAGAAGGCTGCGTTATCCGATGTCGTCATGGCCGCCGAGGAGGGTGGAGCGCGACTGCTTTGGCTGGAAGACATCCAGGAAAACACCTCGGCATTCGAGAAACTGGCTGCCGGCTTGTTCTGGCGCCGGCCATTGCAGGCCCAGGATGCGGACAAACCGGCCGTCATCCTCTTCACTTCCGGATCAGAGGGCACTCCGAAGGCCGCGGTGCTCTCCAACCGCAATCTGCTGGCCAACGCCATGCAGGCGGAGGCACGCATCACGATTTCGCCGAAGGACACACTCTTCAACGTGCTGCCGGCATTCCATTCCTTCGGCCTGACCGGCGGCACCATCCTGCCGCTGCTGACCGGGGTGAAGGCGTTTCTCTATCCCTCGCCACTGCACTACAAGCTCATTCCCGAAATGGCCCGCAAGGCGCGACCGAGCATCATGTTCGGTACAGATACCTTCCTGGCCAACTATGCGCGCAACGCCAGCGAAGGTGATTTTTCGAGCCTGCGCTTCATCGTGGCGGGTGCGGAACCGGTGAAGCCGGAAACACGACGCATCTACCGCGAGCGCTTCCAGGCCGAAATCATCGAGGGTTTCGGGCTGACGGAAGCTGCGCCCGTGGTGGCGGTCAATACCGCCATTCACAATCGCGAAGGCACCGTTGGCAGGTTGCTGCCCGCGATCCGCATGCGGCTCGAACCTGTCGAAGGCACCAAGGATGGCGGCAGGCTCTGGCTGGACGGCCCCAATATGATGATGGGCTACATGACCGAGGACCGGCCGGGTGAGTTGCGGCCGCTCGAAGGCTGGCACGATACCGGTGACATCGTATCCGTCGACCGCGATGGTTTCATCGCAATTCGGGGCCGCGCCAAGCGCTTCGCCAAGATCGCCGGAGAGATGGTGTCGCTCGGCGCGATCGAAATGCTGGTTCAATCGCTGTGGCCGGAGGACCATCATGCCGTGGTGGCCGTCCCCGATAAGCGGCGAGGCGAGCGCGTCGTGCTGGTGACCACGGCCAACAGCGCTGAGCTCGAAGAACTGCGCAAACTCAACAAGGAAAAAGGCGCCGCCGAGCTGGCGATGCCGCAGGATATCATCAAGGTGGCCGCGCTGCCGGTCCTGGGCTCCGGCAAGACCGACTATGTCGCGGCGCGAAAGCTGGCAATGGAGCAGTTGGGCCTTGCCGCCTAACTTCGTCAACAGATAGGGACCGCCGAGCGATCAGCCTTCGCCGTCGATCCCCTTGTGATCGACATCCGGCGGCAACACCGCTTCGCCTTCCTTCTTGGCACGGCGCGAATAAGCCCGAACGCTGAAGGGCAAGAAGATGAGGTAGGCTGCCACCGAAGCGGTCAGCGTATGCCATGGGTAGCTGACCAGAAGCAGCACGTAGAGCACAACAGCAAGGATCACAGGCAGCACGCGGTCACCGGGGATCTTGAGGCTCTTGCCGGAGTAGACAGGCAATCGGCTGACCAGAAGGAAAGCGATCAGCACGGTGAAGGCGACGCCGGCGAATGCGATCGTCCGTGTCGGCTGCATGCCGAGGAAGGACAGATAAAGCGGCAACAGGACCAGCACGGCGCCCGCCGGCGCCGGCACGCCCACAAAATAGTCGGCCTGCCAACCGGGGCGGTCGGTCTGCTCATCGAGCACGTTGAAGCGTGCCAGACGCATGCCGCAGGCAATGGCAAACAGGAGCGCGGCAATCCAACCCGGCGAGCCGGCCCTGTCGAGGAGATAGGCGTAGAGGACCAGCGCCGGCGCGACGCCAAAATTGACGATGTCGGCCAGCGAATCCATCTGCGCGCCGAATTTCGACGTCGCCTTCAGCAACCGCGCCAGACGGCCGTCTATGCCGTCGAGGAACGCTGCGATCAGCACCATGACCACCGCCGTCTCGAAGCGGTTCTCGAAGGCGAAGCGGATGCCGGAGAGGCCGGCACAGATCGCCAGAACGGTCACAAGGTTCGGCAGAACCATGCGCAGCGGGATCTCGGTGATGCGCGGCCCGCCGTGACCGTGCGCCTCGAATTTCTTGAAGGGAGCGCCCATCGCGCCGTCCCTACGAGATGCGCACAAGCGGCGCCGCCTGCGGGCCGCCGAACTCGGCAATGATGGTCTCGCCGGCAACCGCCGTCTGGCCGACAGCGACACGGGGCGCGGCATTGGCGGGCAGGAAGACATCGACACGCGAGCCGAACCGGATCAAGCCGAAACGCTCGCCAATCGCCAGCGTACCACCGGCGTCCGCCCAGCAGACGATGCGCCGCGCCACCAGGCCGGCAATCTGCACCGCAGCCACCGAGCCGTTCGGACTTTCGATGACGAGACCGTTGCGCTCGTTTTCCTGGCTCGCCTTGTCAAGCTCGGCATTGAGGAATTTTCCCGGCCTATGCTCGATGCGCGTGATGCGGCCGCGTACTGGAGCGCGGTTCACGTGGCAGGAGAACACATTCATGAACACCGAGATGCGCGTCATTTCGGTTGTGCCGAGCCCAAGTTCGCGCGGAGGTATCGCGGGTCCCACAGCCGACACGACACCATCGGCAGGGCTGACGACCAGGCGATCGTCGACTGGCGTCACCCGCTCCGGATCGCGGTAAAAATAGGCGCACCAGGCGGTGAGGATCAGGCCGATCCAGAACAGCGTTGAAGAAAAATAGCCAAGCAGCAGCGTTGCCGCGGCAAAACCCGCAATGAACGGATAGCCTTCGCGGTGAATCGGAACGAACGCGTTCTTGACCGTGTCGACAAGGTTCATCGGGCTGGGGGCGGCTCCGTTTCGGATGCGCCTCTCTACCGGAAAGCGCCTGCCATCGCAACGCGCCAAAGCCGCGCTGCCTGGTCTGGTCGCGGCAAGTGGGCCGCGAACGACCTCGACGCACTCACGCAAACCGGCCTAAGGGACTGTTATAACTTAGCTTTCTTTCTCCTCAGTGACCGGAAACGCCACACCTGGCAGATAGACCGGGATAGGTCTGATCTCGTAGATGGCGGTCGGGTTGGCCTGCCTGAGATTGCGCGCGGCTTCGACCGCTTCCTCGCGGTTCGCGCAATCGACAATGTAGAAGCCAAGCAGCTGCTCCTTGGTCTCGGCAAATGGCCCGTCGATGACCATTCCAGCACCCTGCCCACGCAACGTGAAGGCACCCTCGGTCGGGCTCAGGCGCGCAGCAGGACCCAACTTGCCTTCCGCGAGCAACCTTTCGCGAACATTGGCAAGCTTCGCCATGACGGCGGCGTCTTCTTCTGGCGTCCAGGATTCGACCACGCCAGCGGCATGGTAGGCGAGAATGGCATAAAGCATCGGTTCCCCCGGTTTCACGGTGGCGCGCATCCCCTGCCCTGGACGCACGGCCTTGGCCGGCGGCAGGTATAGCGCAGATACAGGCCGTCTACGACACCTCTTCAGTGCGTCTGCGCACCACGACGCCAAGGTCATCCGTTTCACGCGCAATGCGCAGGCGTTCTTCCGCTTCCGTAGCCTCGCGTTGGCGATCCCACATCGATGCGTAGAGGCCATGCTGCCGGAGCAGGTCACCATGCGTGCCGCGCTCAGCGATCTGGCCATCCTTGAGCACGATGATCTCGTCCGCCGAAATGACGGTGGAGAGCCGGTGCGCGATGACGATCGTGGTGCGGTCCTTCGAGACCAGATCGAGTGCCGCCTGGATTTCCTGCTCGGTGTGGCTGTCCAGCGCGGACGTCGCCTCGTCGAGGATCAGAATCGGCGGCGCCTTGAGGATGGTGCGGGCGATCGCCACGCGCTGCTTTTCGCCGCCCGATAGTTTCAGGCCGCGTTCGCCGACCATGGTGGCATAGCCTTCCGGCAGGCGTTCGATGAAAGGACCGATCTGGGCCAGTTCAGCTGCCCGGCGAACCTCTCCCTCATCGGCGTCCATGCGACCGTAACGGATGTTGTAGGCGACGGTATCGTTGAAGAGCACGGTGTCCTGCGGCACCATGCCGATGGCTGAGCGCAAGCTTTCCTGTGTGACGTCGCGCACATTCTGTCCGTCGATCAGCACCGCGCCGGACTGCACGTCGTAGAAGCGGAACAACAGCCGCGAAATCGTCGACTTGCCAGCGCCTGACGGCCCGACAATGGCGACCGTCTTGCCGGCCGGAACCTCGAAACTGATGCCCTTCAGGATCTTGCGATTGGGGTCGTAGGAGAAATGCACGTCGCGGAATTCGACGCGACCGGCATCCACCGCCAGCGGCTTGGCATCCGGTTTGTCGACCACCTCCTGCTTGACGCCGAGAAGGTCGAACATGTGCTCGATGTCGGTCAGGCCCTGGCGGATTTCGCGATAGATGAAGCCGATGAAATTGAGCGGCACGGAGAGCTGCATCAACATGGCGTTTATGAACACGAAGTCGCCGATGGTCTGGGTCTTGTTCATCACCTCATAGGCCGACATGCACATGACCACGGTGGTGCCGAGGCCGTAGATGACGCCCTGGCCGAAGTTCAGCCAGCCGAGCGAGGTCCAGATACGGGTGGCGGCGGTCTCATAGCGTGCCATCGAGCGGTCGAAGCGCCGCGCCTCCATGGCCTCGTTGCCGAAATATTTGACCGTCTCGAAATTGAGCAGGGAATCGATTGCCTTGGTATTGGCGTCGGTATCGCTGTCGTTCATGTCGCGGCGAATGCCGATCCGCCAGTCGCTGGCTCTTACCGTGAACCAGACGTAGAACGCGACGGTAACCGCAACAACGGCGACATATTTCCAACCATAGGTAAAGGCGAAGATGCCGGCCGTCAGCGCGAACTCGAGCACAGTCGGCGCCGTGTTGAGCATGATGAAGCGCACGATGGTTTCGATGCCCTTCGTACCGCGTTCGATGATGCGCGACAGCCCGCCGGTGCGACGCTCCAGATGAAAACGCAACGACAGCTGGTGCATGTGCACGAAGGTACGGAAGGCGAGCTGGCGCACGGCGTGCTGGCCAACCCGGGCAAACAGCGCATCGCGCAACTGATTGAAACCGAGCTGCACGAGACGAAGGAAATTATAGGCAATGACCAGCGCAATCGGCGCGAGCAGGATTTCCGGCAGAGGTGGATGATACTGCCCGGTGCCGGCAAGGGCGTCGGTCGCCCATTTGAAGAAATAAGGACCGGCGACCAGTACGAGCTTGGCAACCACCAGGAGCAGTGTTGCCCAGGTGACGCGCCAACGCAGATCGGGCCGGTCGGCAGGGTACATGTAGGGCCACAGATTGCGCAGCGTCTGGAAAGTAGTGCCGGTGTCGGCGGCGGAAACGGTCTTTTCGGCCACTGTTCTTGCCTTATGAAATCGGTTTGGCTGAGCGGCAACAGGCTTCGACCAGCACTGCGAGGGATGCGGAAACACCAGCCAGCGCCTTGTGATCGACCTCGTAGCGCGAACGCTGCCGGTCGGGCGTGAAGCGGACCAGACCTGCCTCGACGAGGATCTTCAAATGCTGTGAAACCGTCGACTGCGCGAGATCGAGATGCTCTACGACCTCGCCGCAGCAACAGGAGTGGCTGGCGGACAGGCGCCTCAGGATTTCAATGCGCGCAGGATGAGATAGCGCGGCAAACTTTGTCGCGACTGCGCGCGTGTCTATTGGGTGGCCTGCCCCACACGTCAGTTCAAGTGAAGATTCCATGGTTCATCGTCGATAAACGATGAACCAATTTTGCGCAACCTAGCCGAATGGGCGAATCGAATTCTATTCGGCGACGGTTGCCTGGTCGCCCAGTGTCTTCATGTCGGCGGTTTCGCCTTCCTTCGACTTCTGCGGCACCTTGAAGACCTGGCCCGGCCAGATGCGGTCCGGGTTGCGGATCTGCTGCTGGTTGGCGAGATAAATGGTCGAATAACGCATGCCATGTCCGTAAACCCGGCGCGAGATGCGCCACAGCGAGTCGCCGCGACGAATGATGACGGCGTGATCGACCTGCTCCAGCTTCGGCGCGACGGTGGTCGCAGCCTTGTCGGCGGATGCAGTGTCCTGCTGAGGCGCCGGCGACCTGGCATCGGAAGCAGATGGAGCGACAGCGGCAAGAGCTTCACCGGGTTCGCGCTGGAACGGCACTGCCGCACGGGCGATCACCTTGACACCATCGGCATCCAACAGATCGACCCGAACGGTGTACTCGCCGACCGGCAGATCGCGGGTCGCTTCGACCAGGAATTGTCCCTTTTCGGATGTCACGGCCTCGCCGAGCAGGATTTCGTTGGCGTAGGCACGCACTTTGCGGCCTGGATCAGCGGTGCCGGCGACAAAGATCTTGCCGCCATCGATCTCGACGGCTCCGACCGCGACCTTTGGCGCACCCGGTGCGGCCTGGGCTGTCGGTTCAGCCGGCTGGGCCGCGGAGGCCGTTGCCTTCGGCTCGGCGGAAGCCGCTTGCTGCGCCTCGGGTTCAACCTTTTCTTCAGCCTTCGGCACTGAGAGCAATGTTGCCGCCTTGCCGGGTTCCTCAACCAACGCAAGGACCTGCCCATCCGGTTTTTCAGGGATCGCCACCACGGCCGTCTGCGCGGACGGAACGACATTGTTGGAGGAAGAGGTCGAACGCAGCTGCAGCTGGTAGTTTCCAGGCTCCAGCGGATTGTCCAGCACAATCGCGAAGTCCCCGTCAGGTCCTGCCACCGTAGACCCGAGGACAGTTGTACCTTGCATGACGTCAATCTTGGCATTCGGGGCCGCCTTGCCGGCAACGACGACGGAGCCGTCACCTTCGGCGCGCACCACGTCGAAGGTGGGCGCGATCGGACCGGTTGCTGCGGGCGCGGGTTCGGCCGGCTTGTCGGGCGCCGGTGTCACGGCGGCCTGCTGCTGGGCGGGCTTCTGTGCTGCCGGTGCGACTGATGGCACAGTGGCGACCTGTGCGGGCGGGGTGGCTTTCAGATAGGGGTCGAGCGCACCGGAAACATAGGCCACACCGGCCACCGCCGCTGCTCCGCCTCCCGCAAATAGCAATGTCCTGACAAGCGCTGTTGTCATATCCTCTCCGCCCCCTTAGCCACCTACAGTTGGTCTAGCTGCTTTTCGAAGACCCGACAAGAAAAAGCCCGTCTGAAGGCTTGACCGAGCTCGCATACAGCATCACCAATCCATCCATGAACACGATTCGATCCGTCTGTGTTTATTGCGGCTCATCGCCCGGCCGCGATGGCGTCTATCTCGAAGCCGGACGACAGCTCGGCCATTCCCTTGCCCGCTCGGGCCTGCGCCTGGTTTATGGCGGCGGCACCAAGGGTATCATGGGCGCGGTCGCCGAAGGCACCATACGCTCGGGCGGCAAGGTCATGGGCATCATCCCGCGCTTCCTCATGACGAGGGAAGCGACGGAAAGCGCGCTTGACCGGCTGCATGAGCTGGTCGTCACCGAAAACATGCATCAGCGCAAACACAGGATGTTCGAGGAATCTGACGCCTTCGTGGCATTGCCGGGTGGCATCGGCACAGTCGAGGAGATCGTCGAGATCATGACCTGGGCGCAGCTCGGCCATCATCGCAAGCCGATCGTGTTCGCCAACATCAAGGGTTTCTGGGATCCGATGCTGGCATTGATCGATCACATGGCGTCTGAGGGCTTCATCCATACGGCCCACAATGTGAGGCCCCTGGTGGTGGAAGACCCCGAGAAAATCGTCGCTACCATCCTTGCCACGGGTGCTGCCGTCGATGCGCCAACCAGCGGCATCACTTCCGTCATCGACAAGATGTGAGGGCCGGCGGCCTGCTCAGCCGCGCCGGCTCGCGGCCAGCATGGACCATGTGTAGATTGCCAGAGCTGCCCAGATGAGGCCGAAAGCAACGGCTTTCGTCGTGTCGAACGGCTCGCCGAAGATGAAGACGGCGATCAGGAACACGATCGTCGGCGCGATGTACTGCATGATGCCGATGGTGGAGAGGCGCAGAAGTTTGGCGCCGAAGGCAAAAAGCAGCAGCGGGACGGCGGTGACGATGCCGCTGCCCATAAACAGCAACGTGTCCGTCGTATTGCCAGCCGCGAAATTCCCCTCCCCCTTCAGCGCCAGCCAAATGACGTAAGCAAGGGCCGGGATGGAGAGGATCAGCACCTCCAGGAGAAATCCCTGGCTGGGACCAATAGGCAGTGTCTTGCGGAAGAATCCGTAGGCTGCAAACGAGAAGGCCAGCGCCAGTGAAACCCAGGGCAGCGTGCCGCCTTCGACGGTGAGCACAATCACCGCAATTGCCGCCAGCGCCACCGCCGCGATCTGAAGCCGGTTCAAGCGCTCACCAAGCAGCAGCGCGCCGACCAGAACGTTGACGAGTGGGTTGATGTAATAGCCCAGAGCTGTCTCGACAGTACGGTCGACGGCAATCGCCCAGACGTAGATGCTCCAGTTGATTGTGATCAGCGTCGCCGTCAGCGCCGCCATCGCCAGCATCCGCGGCGAACGCAGCGCCGCCTTGAAATCGGCTGTACGGCCGAGCCAGATCAGCACGGCGGCCGCGATCGGCACCGACCAGATGATGCGGTGCGCGACGACTTCAGCCAGCGGCAGATGCGCCACTGCCTTCATGTAGAAGGGCAAAAGCCCCCATAAAAGATAAGCGCACAGGGCCAGGATAAAACCGCGGCGCGCACCAGAATCCACATTCATTGGTACAGTCTGGGTGGTCATGGCCCAAACCTATGCGCCAGCGACCGCGCCAAGACCATCAACTAATTCTGATGCATCATGGACTTTCGCTGATGGATTGCGCGAGATCGCGTGTCGCTCCGGCGAAGGGTATGCGGACGTCGACATCCCTATTCCGCCGCGACCAGTCCCGCCATCTCACGGTTCTTCATCAGTTTGTAAATGATGGAGTCCATCAGAGCCTGGAACGAGGCATCGATGATGTTTTCCGACACGCCCACAGTCCACCAGCGCGCGCCGGTGGAATCGTGCGATTCGATCAGCACGCGGGTGATCGCCTCGGTACCACCGTTGAGGATACGCACCTTGAAGTCCGCGAGCTCGAGGTCGGCGATCTCGTTCTGATATTTGCCAAGATCCTTGCGCAGCGCGAGATCCAGCGCATTGACCGGACCGTGGCCTTCGGCCACCGACATCTTCTCCTCATTGTCCACCATGACCTTCACGATGGCTTCAGAGACGGTCTTCAACTGGCCGTTGGCATCGAACCGTCGCTCGACCATGCAGCGAAACGAAGTTACGGCGAAGAACTCCGGCAGGCCGGACAGCATCTTGCGCGCCAACAATTCAAACGAGGCATCGGCGCCCTCGTAAGCGTAACCTTCTGCCTCACGTTCCTTCACAACGGCGATGAGCGCGTCGAGTCGCGCGTCGTCTTTCGGCACCTCAATGCCGCGCCGCTTCAACTCGGCGAGGAAATTGGCCTTGCCACCCTGATCGGAGACCATGACACGGCGACGGTTGCCAACGGCTTCCGGTGGTACATGTTCATAAGTCTGCGGCTCCTTGATCAGAGCCGAAGCATGAATTCCAGCCTTGGTAGCGAAGGCAGACGAGCCGACATAGGGCGACTGTGGCTCGGGCGCCCGGTTCAGCAACTCGTCGAAAGCGCGGGAAAGGCGTGAAATGCCGGCCAGTTGCTCCGGCGAGATGCCGGTCTCGAAACGGTCGCGATAGGCCGGCTTCAACATCAGGGTGGGGATCAGCGTCACGAGATTGGCGTTGCCACAGCGCTCGCCGATGCCGTTCAACGTGCCCTGGATCTGTCGCACCCCTGCCTCAACGGCAGCGAGCGAATTGGCCACGGCCTGCCCAGTATCGTCATGGGCGTGGATTCCCAGATGATGGCCCGGGATGCCGGCGGCGATCACCTTTTCGACGATCGCGCGAATTTCGGATGGCTGGGTGCCACCATTGGTATCGCACAGCACCACCCAGCGCGCCCCCGCCTCATAGGCCGACCTGGCGCAGGCCAAGGCATATTCCGGATTGGCCTTGAAGCCATCGAAGAAATGCTCGCAGTCGACCATCGCCTCCCTGCCGGCGGCAACCGCCGCCGCCACGGAAGCCCGGATCGCCTCGAGATTCTCCTCGTTGGTGCAGCCCAGCGCGACACGGACGTGATAGTCCCAGCTTTTGGCCACAAAACAGATGACATCCGAGCGCGCCTGCACCAGCGCGGCCAGGCCCGGATCGTTGGAAGTCGAGACGCCGGCACGTTTGGTCATGCCGAAGGCAACGAACTTCGAGCGCGCCGTGCGTTTTTTTGTGAAGAATTCGGTGTCGGTCGGGTTGGCGCCGGGATAGCCACCCTCGACGTAGTCCACGCCGAATTCGTCCAGCAAGCCCGCGATCGCAATCTTGTCCTCCACCGAAAAATCGATGCCCGGCGTCTGCTGGCCGTCGCGCAACGTCGTGTCGAAGAGGTAGAGGCGGTCGCGTTGCATGGTCATTTACCGACGTATTTGTCCGTTGCCCGGATCAGGCTGTCGAGGATGCCCGGCTCCGAATATGCATGTCCGGCACCTTCGATGAGGTGGAAATCGGCTTTCGGCCAGGCCTTGTGCAGCAACCAGGCATATTTCGCTGGGCACGGCATGTCGTAGCGGCCATGGATGATGGTGCCGGGGATATCCTTCAGCTTGTAGGCATCACGTAGAAGCTGCCCCTCCTCCAGCCAGCCGGCATGGACGAAATAGTGGTTCTCGATGCGGGCGAACGCGATTGCATAGTCATCCTGTGCGAATGGGTCGCTGGTCGCCGGTTCAGGCAGGAGCGTGATGGTCTCACCCTCCCAGATAGACCAGGCTTTGGCCGCCTCGACCTGTTTCTGGCGGTCGCTGCCCACCAGCCGCTTGCGGTAGGCCGCCATCATGTCGCCGCGCTCTTCTTCAGGGATCGGCGCGAGAAACCGCTCCCACTTGTCCGGGAACATTTCCGAGACCCCGAACTGGTAGTACCACTCGAGCTCGGCACGGGTGAGCGTGTAAATGCCGCGCACCACGAGTTCGCTGACGCGATCAGGATGCGTTTCGGCATAGGCCAGCGACAGCGTCGATCCCCAGGATCCACCGAAGACCAGCCATTTGTCGAAGCCGGCCATCTCGCGCAGCCGCTCGATGTCGTCGACCAGATGCCAGGTCGTGTTCGCCTCAAGCGACGCGTTGGGCGTGGATTTGCCGCAGCCGCGCTGATCGAACAGGATCACGTCGTAGAGCTTCGGATCGAACAGACGCCGATGGTTCGGTGAAATCGTGCCGCCAGGCCCGCCATGCAGGAAGACGGCAGGCTTGGCGCCCTTGGTACCTACCCTTTCCCAATAGACCTGATGGCCGTCGCCCACATCCAGCGTGCCGGTCTCGAACGGTTCGATCTCAGGATAAAGCGTACGCAATTCCAAACTCACAGTTTCAGCCCCTTCTCAGGCCAGTTTTCGGTTTCGCGATCGGGATGCTGGAAGGAGATGACGTGCTCCTGCCGGGCATAATAGTCAGGGTTCTGGTGGACTGGCGCTTCGAAGATCTTCTCGACCCAAGGCAACCGCGAGGCGTAGTTGACCTGATGTTTCGGCGCGAGATCGGAACGGTCGTCGAAGCTGCCGATCGAAATCTCCAGCCCATCTGGGCTCTTGTAGGTCATCGGCGTGCCGCAACGGCTGCAGAAGCCGCGTGCGATGTTGACGGAAGACTGGAAATAGCTCGGCTCCTCATGCACCCATTCGACACCTGCCGAAGGCACGGTGACGAATGCACCGAAGAACGAGCCGAACTGCTTCTGGCACATGCGGCAATGGCAGATGGAGGCGCGCCCTAGCTCACCGCGTATGCGGAATCGCACTGCCCCGCACTGGCAGCCGCCGGTTCTGATGGCATCGGTCATGATCTGTCCTCCGGGGGCCAGGTTGCGGTGTCGTGATCAGGATGCTGGTAGTTCACCATCGAGGTGATGAATGGCACCGAAACAGGATCGTCTTCCGTTGCCCCGCCGGGCAACGAGGGAATGGCATCGACGTAAGGCAGCTTCGCCTCGATTCCCCACTGGATCGTCGGCGGAATTTCTTCCGGGTGATCGAAGGCCGCGATCGCCAGCGCGATGCCATCGGGAGCCTCAAAAGTCAGTGGCGTACCACATTCCGGGCAAAAGCCGCGCTTGGCGAAACTGGAGGACTGGAAAAGCTTCGGCTCGACGCGCGTCCACGTCAAGCTGGCACCGCCGACGGAAACCAGCGGCTGGTAGAAATTGCCGCTCGCTTTCTGGCACATGCGACAATGGCAGATCGAGGCTTCGCCAAGCACGCCCTCGACGCGAAAACGTACTGCGCCACACTGACATCCGCCGGTATAAGTGGGTTTGTTGTCGAGGCTCATCACGCGGGCCTATGGCAAACGGCTTCGATGTTGTTGCCGTCGGGATCGAAAGCGAAGGCGGCATAATAGTGCTCGTGATAGTGCGAGCGCAGTCCTGGAGCTCCATTGTCCTTGCCGCCCGCCAGGAGTGCGGCCTGGTGGAAGGCATCGACAGCGGCACGGCTGCCGGCGGTGAAGGCATAGTGGCGGCCGGGCGCCGGTGTGGTCGTCTCATGCAGCCAGAACACCGGCCGGTCGCGGCCATATCCACCAACCTTGGCGCCACCCGTGTACTGTTCCGGCACCATATAGAGCAGCGAAGCGCCAAGTGGCGCCATCACCTTGTCGTAGAACGTCTTCGCCACTTCGAAATCGACGACGGAAATGCCGGTATGGTCGATCATCTCTTCACCTCCCAGGTGGTCACCCGCTCGCCCGTCACAGGATCCTTTCCATCCTTCAACTGGATACCCTGCACGAGCAATGCATCACGGATGCGGTCT
This sequence comes from Mesorhizobium sp. 1M-11, assembly GCF_001303895.1. Classification (GTDB taxonomy): domain Bacteria; phylum Pseudomonadota; class Alphaproteobacteria; order Rhizobiales; family Rhizobiaceae; genus Mesorhizobium. Next base: position 81,838 of record NZ_LJSD01000011.1, read on the forward strand.
GCTTCGGCCCAGTTCTTGGCTGCGATGAAAGCTAGGCGCTCTGCAATGGTCTTCGAAACAGCCTGCTCGTCAATGACCGCAGTCGCAAGACTGAACCCAAGGAATTGCAACGCCGCCTTCAGGCTTGCCGCGGCGGCGTTTCCTTCGGCAGCATCCGCCGCGAGCTGCGTCAGCACCTGAAAGGCCTGATACGTACCGAGGTCATCCGCCAGTGCCTCGATAACGGCTTGCGGAACGTCGCCTGCCTCGCCGGCCGCCAGATCGGCCGCACGCTTCCATTTGCGCAGGGTGTTCTCGGACTCTTCCAGCTTGCGAACCGAAAAATCGATCGGCTCGCGATAGTGCGTCATCAGCATGGCAAGGCGCAGCACCTCGCCCGGCCATTTGCGGCCGCCGAACGTCTCCGTCTCCAGGAGTTCGTTGATCGAGTAGAAATTGCCCAGGCTCTTGGACATCTTCTGTCCTTCGACCTGCAGGAAACCGTTGTGCATCCACACCTTGGCCATCACGTCGGTGCCGTGAGCGCAGCGCGATTGCGCGATCTCGTTTTCGTGGTGCGGGAAAATGAGATCCAACCCGCCGCCGTGGATGTCGAAGATTTCGCCGAGATAGGCCGCGCTCATGGCCGAGCATTCGATATGCCAGCCGGGCCGTCCCCTGCCCCACGGACTGCGCCAGCCGGGCTCTTCCGCCGATGACAACTTCCACAGGACGAAATCGCCGGGGTTCTTCTTGTGCGCGTCGACGGCGACGCGGGCGCCGGCCTGTTGCTCGTCCAGCGGGCGCTTGGACAGTTCGCCATAGTCCGGCATGGACGCAGTATCGAACAGCACCTCGCCTTCCGCCTCATACGCGTGACCGCGATCGATCAGTTGGTGGATCAGTCCGATCATATCGGTCCTGCCGTCCGAACGCGGCTCCACGAATTCGGTGGCACGCGGCTCATATGTCGGCGCAAGGCAGCCGAGCGTAGCGACGTCCTTGTGGAACTGGTCCGCGGTCTTCTCGGTTACCCGCCGGATCGCTTCGTTGAGCGACAGCTTCCCTGAAGCGATATCGTTGCCGAAATCGCGCAAGGCGCGTGCGTTGATCTTGTCATCGAGGTCGGTGATGTTACGCACATAGGTGACGTGCTCGGCGCCATAGACATGGCGAAGCAGCCTGAACAGGACATCAAAGACGATCACCGGTCGGGCATTGCCGATGTGGGCGAAGTCGTAGACGGTCGGGCCGCAGACATACATGCGCACATTGGCGGGATCGATGGGGACAAAATCCTCCTTCGCCCTGTTCAACGTATTGTAGAGGCGCAAGCCCTTCGAGCCCTCAGACATTCATCCCCTTCCCGACCGATCCGGCCGCAGCGCATTTTCGCGCACAATCCAACCCCAGCCTGCTGGCCGGGGCGTTGTCCACTCAGAGAGAAAATTGAGGCGAAAACGTCCAGACCAGCGCGAGCGCTAGCCAATAATGCAGATGCCACAAATGGCGAAAGACGTTCTCATGGGCGGCTTTATCGCGCTCGCCCGTGTTGCCGTCAAGTCGCAACTTTCGCCCGCAAGTCGCTTTGGCGACAGCAAAGGGCTCGAAGAAACATTTTCTTAAGTATGTGCGTTCAGTGCTATAATATTCGTCGGCTCACGTGGAAAACGCCACGATTTGGTCGGAATCGGCCATCAAATGCAGCGCCTTCCAGTGACCTTGACCTTGGGGAAGTCGAAATGCCACGCAGCAAGCAGGAAGCCAGTCGAGCGAAGCAACCGACACTCGCCAGCCAATATCGGGCAATCGGCCCGGCGGCGATCGTGGCGGCCTTGCTCCACACGGCTAAGAAGAAAAAGCCCGCGCACAAGATAACTTCGCCACGCGCGGCCTGAACAAACAGTCTGTGGGCGCAGACCGCCGCTGACGAGCGATGCTCGCTCGGCGCGAGAGACTAGAATAGCGACATCTGTTCGGTATCGTCGCCACCGGGTTTCTTGCGCCCCGGTTTGGCCGGCTTTTGCCCGGCCGTGACGTCCTCAGCCGACACGGCAAACCTCTCCTGGATTTCCGGACCCGAATTGGCGACCTTGTTGACGAGGTCCGAAACCGGGATCGCCTCGAAGAACCCCTCCTCGACCGGGCGCAGGAGATCGGCGACATCCCGTGGCTCCCGGCCTCGGCAATCCAGCCAGCGCGAAAAATCCTCAGGATGGATCACGACCGGCATGCGGTCGTGGATATGGGCGATGTCGGCATTTGCGGTCGTGGTCATGATGGCGCCGGTATCCATCTCCGAGCCGCCAGGTTCCGCATAGGTCTCCATGAGCCCGGCAAAGGCGACGATGCCGCCGTTTTTCGGCCTCACCCAATAAGCCTGTCCTTTCCTGTTACCGGTCTGCCGCCATTCATAAAAACCGCTGGCCGGCACCAGGGTGCGGCGATGGCGCATAGCGGTACGAAAGGAGGCTTTCTCAGCCGCGCTTTCGGAGCGCGCGTTGATGAGAAGCGGAAACTGACGCGTGTCCTTGACCCAGGTCGGTATCAGCCCCCAGCGGACCAGCATGGAAGTGCGGTCGGAACGGTTCGAACCGGGCGCCTTCGGAGCACCGGAAAGCACCATCGTGATGGGTTGCGTGGGCGCGATGTTATAGCGCGCCGGAAAGGGCTCGATATCATCCAACCCCAGGAAGGTCGTGGTCTGGTCCGGCGTCGCGGTCAGGGCAAAACGTCCGCACATGGCGCATCTCATTTCTGTCTGGCCCCGAAAGTGGTGGTGGAAGCGCGTCGCCGCAACCGCTAAAGCTCGGTTTGGAAGCGCGATCCACAGCCATCGCGCGGTCTGGCAAACATCGGAAGACGCGGAGAAATGACCCACAGGCAAACCATACCGTCGGTTTCCGTGGCGGTCGTCCATGGCGACACGGTGCTTCTGGTGAAGCGGGCCAGGCCGCCTTCGAAGGGAGTCTATGCCTTTCCTGGCGGCAAGGTAGAGGCCGGCGAAAGCCTGGAAGCAGCAGCGGAACGGGAGCTTCTTGAAGAGACCGGCCTCGAGGCTGCCGATCTTCGCCCGCTGATCGAAATATTCATCGACGGTTCCGCCGAAGGCCACCCGGTCGATTATCGTCTGACGGTGTTCGGCGCCCGCTATATCGGAGGCGAAGCCAGGGCCGACGATGATGCCGAAACGGCCGCCTTCTATACTCTTGCCGAGATGGAAGCGATGCCGCTGGCCGGTTCCGTCTTTTCCGTTGCCAGGGACCTGCTGCAGCCGGAGAAAAAGCCGTTGGGCTAAGCTCAAGAACGCCTTGCAGCAGACAAATTGTTTCTTCACAAAGGCTTATGATCCGCCCATTCCTCCCTCTCTTGCTTGGCATCGCCCTATTTGTGACCGCTCCGGCGCAACCAGCCGCGGCTGCCGAAGCGCCGTTCGAGCCTGGGCTGATGCGGCTGGCGGAGGTTTTGGGATCCCTGCATTTCCTGCGCAACCTCTGCGGCGAAAAGGGAGACCAGTGGCGAGATGAGATGCAGAAGCTTCTGGATTCCGAAAATCCCGATCCGGAACGGCGGGCGCGCTTCATCGCAGCATTCAACAGGGGCTACCGTTCGTTCGGCAGCACCTACACACAGTGCACGTCTTCGGCCAGTGAGGCCATCAGCCGATACATGAAAGAGGGCGAGAAGCTCTCGCGCGACATCGCGTCGCGCTACGGCAATTAGCGAGCTGTTAACTTTTTCACCATTGTGGCAGCACAGCACCAAAGTCCTGTGGTAGGAACCTTAATGGGACATTAAAGGGACGGGTCAAGTTTGATCCTCATTTGAAGGGTCGCCGCTTGAATAAGGGTGGTAGTTGCGTATGGGACACACAGCCAGCGATATCGATGCCCTCGTCAGGGAAGAAAAGCGCCTGACCGCAGTCGAAAGCCATAGCGAAGCATGGGCCGAAGGGCTTTCTGCGGGTATCGAGCCGGATATCATCGCGGAGGCAGCACTGGAAACCGCCTTTTGCGAGATGCTGCGCGCCAATGGCGAAACCGCAGCCCTTGCCCTGCTCGACAGGATGCGTGAAAAGGTGATTGCTGGGGTGTTCGAACCCGACCAAGTGCGGCACTGAACCGACGCCCGGCGCCGACCGGCGGAATAGCCTTTCCGCCGCGCGGCGGCATACCGACCGGGCCTTGCCCGGCAGCATGGAGAGGCGGCCGGTGAAATTTTCGTCCTTCGACAGACCCCGTGGCCTGGCGTTCGGCGCTGGTTTCCTCGCGCTGACGTTTGCGATCCCTTCGATCCTGCTGACGACATCTCGGCCAGCCCTCGCGCTCAGCGAAATCAGACGCGATGACGTTCAGGTCCCCGGCAAACGTCAGCAGATGGGACCCGAGGCACCAAAACCCGGTGTCGTGCCGTTGCCGGATCCGATCCAGACCGTTCCGCCAGCCCAAAAGACAACACCACCGGGGCAGGACGAGCCCGAGCAGGTCGAACCTGCCAAGCCCGGAGAAGGCAGTGGTAATCTCGCCCGGCCCCAGATCGATCCCACTGCGTCGTTGCCACCTGTGCAGTACGATCTCGCGAAACTGCCGGAACCGGTACGGCGCATGCGCGAACTGATCATCGAGGCCTGCAAGACCGGCGACATTGAGAAGCTTCGCCCGCTGATCGGTACCGGCGATTCGCTCACGCAGCTTTCGCTGACCGACATCGAGGGCGACTCGATCGCCTTCCTCAAAGGTTTGTCTGGCGACACCGAGGGCCAGGAAATCCTGGCTATCCTGCAGGAAGTTCTGGACGCGGGTTATGTGCAACTGGACCCAGGCACGCCGCAGGAACTTTACGTCTGGCCTTATTTCTTCGCCTATCCGTTGGCCAAGCTCGATGCCAAGCAGCGGGTGGAGCTCTTCAAGATCGTCACCGCCGGCGACTATGAGGACATGAAGCAGTACGGCACCTACATCTTCTATCGGGTGGGGATCACCCCGCAGGGCCGCTGGACCTTCTTCGTGGCAGGCGATTGAGCAAAGCCTCCCCTCTGTAACCGCAGCGACTGCGGTAACACTCATCGCGAGACGCGGTGACGATACAGCCAGAAGACGAGACGAACGGTCCCGCCAAACACAGCTAGGCGACAACAGCTTCCGAGAATTCGACCGTCCTGCCCTGCGACGGCGTGACAATCTCGCCTTCCCACATGACGCGGGTGCCCCGAATGATCGTGCCTACCGGCCAGCCGGTGACTTCCCTGCCGTCGTAAGGCGTCCAGCCGGCGCGCGAGCCCGCCTGGGCGTTGGTGATGGTTTCGCGTCGCTTCATGTCCACGACCGTGAAATCGGCATCGTAGCCGGCGGCTATGCGCCCCTTGCGCGCCATGCCGAAGATGCGGTTCGGGCCGTGGCTGGAGAGATCGACGAAGCGCTCCAAGGTGAGCCGGCCGGCATTGACGTGATCCAGCATGATCGGAACCAGCGTTTGCACGCCGGTCATACCTGACGGCGAGGCCGGATAGGGTTTTGCCTTCTCGGCCAACGTATGCGGCGCATGATCGGAGCCCAGTACATCGACAACCCCTTGGCTTATGCCGTGCCAGATGCCGTCGCGGTGGCGCGCGGCGCGCACCGGCGGATTCATCTGCAGAAGGGTGCCAAGGCGTGCATAATCATCCGAACTCATCGTCAGATGGTGCGGTGTCGCCTCGCAGGTGGCGACATCCTTGTGCTGTTCGAGGAAAGCGATCTCTTCCGCGGTAGAGATGTGAAGAACATGGATGCGCGCGCGGGTCTGGCGGGCGATCCGCACGAGGCGCTCCGTACACTGGAGGGCCGCGATTTCGTCGCGCCATATCGGGTGCGAAGACGGATCGTTCTCGATTCGCATGCCGAGGCGCTCGCGTAGGCGAAATTCGTCTTCCGAGTGGAACGCCGCGCGGCGGCGCGTATTGCGCAGGATGGAGGCTACGCCTTCGTCGTCCTCAACCAGCAAATCGCCGGTGGACGAGCCCATGAACACCTTGATGCCGGCAGCGCCCGGTAACCGCTCCAGTTCGGCAACGTCGCCGGCATTGTCGCGCGTACCGCCGACCCAGAAGGCGAAGTCGCAATGCATGCGTCCCGTGGCTCGCCTGACCTTGTCGACGAGCGTAGCCTCACTGGTGGTCAGTGGATTGGTGTTGGGCATTTCGAAGACGGCGGTCACGCCACCCAGAACCGCAGCACGGGAACCGGTCTCGAGATCTTCCTTGTGCTCGAGGCCCGGTTCACGGAAGTGAACCTGGCTGTCGACAACCCCCGGCAGCACATGCAGGCCACTGCAATCAACGGTCTTCCCCGCGGAAGCGGCAGCAAGGTCGCCGATTGCGGCGATCCTGCCGCCATTCACGCCAATGTCGCGCTGGCCGATGCCATCATGATTGACGACAATGCCGCCCTTGAGGATGAGGTCATAGGTCACTGCCATCCGCTCCGGCCCTTGTGTGGGAATTGCCTGCGGCTTACGTAATGGCTCTTCGAAATGCAAGATCAGGCCCATGCCGACAACCCTTCTCGCTGACCGCGCCCTTGTCTCCGTTTCCGGCCTTGAAGCCGAACACTTCCTGCAAAATATCCTGACCGTCGATCTCGACGTGCTTGGTCAAGGCGAAGCCAAACCGGGCGCGCTGCTGGCGCCGCAAGGCAAGATCCTGTTCGATTTCCTGGTCTCCCGCGTCGGCGAAGATGCCTTTCGGCTGGAATGCCGCGCCGATATCGCCGACGATTTCATCAAGCGGCTGATGTTCTACCGGCTGCGCGCCAAGGTCGATATTTCCAAGCAGGAACAGGACGTTGTTGCCGTTTCGTGGCAGGCTGATTCAACCGCTTCGCAAAATGATTCAAGCACCGGCGTATACGACCGCCGCTTCAACCTTCCCGTGATCCGCTTCTACGAAACGCCATTGCCCGCCGCAGATGCCACGCTGGCTGACTGGGATGCCTTCCGCCTTTCACAGGGTGTGGCCGAAAGCGGTCCGGACTACGCGCTGAACGACGCCTTTCCGCATGATGTGCTGCTCGACCAATTGGACGGCATCGGCTTCAAGAAAGGCTGCTTCATTGGCCAGGAAGTGGTTTCGCGCATGCAACATCGCGGTACAGCTCGCCGACGCGTGCTGCTGGTGGAGGCTGCCGGTGCCCTGCCCGCCTCGGGCACGGAGTTGACGGTCGGCGGCCGCCCCGTCGGTACGCTCGGCTCAGTGTCAGGCACACGCGGCCTGGCCATTGCCCGTATCGACCGCGTCAAGGCGGCGATGGACGCCAGCCAGGAAATCAGCGCTGGCGGTGTCGCCGTATCGCTCTCCATTCCCGGTTGGGCACGCTTCACCTTCCCTGAGGCCGCCAGCGCGGAAGACGCCTGATGGCGGACCGTATCGGCGCGCCGCCGCGAGCCTGGCAGCGCATGCTGTCGGGACGAAGGCTCGACCTGCTCGACCCTTCCCCACTCGACATCGAGATCGGCGATATCGCGCATGGCCTTGCCCGCGTCGCGCGCTGGAATGGCCAGACCTCCGGGGATCATGCCTTTTCGGTGGCTCAACACTCACTGCTGGTCGAAGAGATTTTCCGCACCATCGTTCCGTCAGCGCCACCGGCTGCACAACTGACGGCGTTGCTGCACGATGCGCCTGAATATGTCATCGGCGACATGATCTCGCCGTTCAAATCCGTGGTGGGCGGCGGCTACAAAACCTGCGAGGAACGGCTGCAGCATGCCATTCATCTGCGCTACGGATTGCCGGCTTCGATAGGTCAGGGCCTGAAGAAGGATATCAAGCGCGCCGACCAGATCGCCGCCTATTTCGAGGCGACAACGCTGGCCGGCTTTGGGTTGGCGGAGGCAGCGGAGTTCTTCGGCCGCCCCCGCGGATTTTCCACCGACCAGTTCGACCTCACGCCCAAGCCAGCGCGACAGGTGGAAAAGGCGTTCATGGCCCGCTTCCACAAGATCGAAGCCGATTTGCGGTAGGGCAATTCCAGGAAAAAGTGTGCAACGGTTTTCCGTCCGGAATTGCGAAAAAACAAAAAGTTAGAGCGTTTCCGCGTTTCCGTGAAAAACGGAAACGCTCTAGATTCAGCCTTCCACGAAGCGCAAGCCGACCACGCCGACAATGATAAGCGCGATACAACCGACTCTGAGTGGTGTGGCCGGATCGCCGAACAGCACCATGCCGAGGGTCGCGATGCCAACCGCACCGATACCTGTCCACACAGCGTAAGCAGTGCCTGCCGGCAGGTGGCGCATGGCGAAAGTCAGGACGAAGACGCTGAGCAGCGCGAAGAAAATGCCGCCGACACTCGGCCAGAACCGCGTCCAGCCCTCGGCATATTTCAGCGAAACCCCCATCGCGATTTCGATGACGCTCGCTACAAGAAGCAGCAACCAAGCCATTCCGGCCCTCCTTTGATATTCAGATGCGAGCTCATGTGTGTTAATAGGAACCAAAGAGCAATTACGCACCTTTTGGTGCCTATAGGTTTTTAATGGCTGCGCCAAATGTTTATGATTCTGCCTGTTCCGCGCGGGATGCGCTGGAACTGATCGCCTCGAAATGGGCGATGCTGATCTTGCCGGCTTTATCCAGAGGGCCGATGCGCAACAGCGCGCTGCTGAGGAAAATCGGTGGTATTTCGCAGAAGATGCTGACGCAGACGCTAAAGGACCTGGAACGCAACGGACTGGTGATCCGGCAGGACATGCAAACCGTGCCGCCGCATGTCGAATACAGGCTAAGCGCTCTCGGCAACTCGCTCAGCGAAGCGCTGATCACGCTTGACCGCTGGGCGGAGCGTCATTCGAGTGATCTCGATGCCGCACGCGAGCGCTTCGACGCCGACCACCGGGCACGAACAGAAACCGCCTAGCGCCCTTGCCGCTCAAGGCTGTCGAGGAACCATTGTGTCAGCCGCACCCAGACCTCGTCTTTCTCGCCGGTGTCTTCGCAGCCATGGTCGAGATTCGGGTTGTCGTTGACCTCGATGACGAAGACCCCATCCTTGGTTTCTTTCAAGTCGACGCCATAGAGGCCATCACCGATACACCGAGCGGCCTTCACTGCCGTCTGCACCGCATGTGCCGGTGCATCCTTCAGGGTAAAGGTCTTGAAACCACCCTCGTCGGGCTTGCCGGCGCGGTCGTGATTGACGATCTGCCAGTGCTGCTTGGCCATCAGATACTGCACGGCAAACAGCGGCTCGCCGCCCAGCACGCCAATACGCCAGTCATAGTCGGTCGGGATGAACTTCTGCGCGACGAGCAGGTCGGAATCCTCCAGCCAGTCCGTCGCCAGCTTCTTCAACTCACCGAAATCCTTGCATTTCTTGACGCCACGCGAGAACGCGCTGTCGGGTATTTTGAGGACCAGCGGAAAACCAAGCGTGTCGGCAGCCACTTCCAGGTCAGACGGGCCGGCGATCATCACGGTGGGCGGCACCGGCACGTCGTTGAAAGCCATCAACTCGTTCAGATAGACCTTGTTGGTGCAGCGGATCATCGACAGAGGATCGTCGATCACCGGCATGCCCTCCTGCTGGGCACGGCGCGCGAAGCGGTAGGTGTGATTAGAAATCGACGTGGTCTCGCGGATGAACAGCGCGTCGTAGTTGGCGACCTTGGCCAGATCTTTCTTTGTGATCGGCTCGACCTCCACGCCCATCTTTTCGGCGATGCGGGCCCAATAGCGCAGCGAAGAGATCGCCGAGGGCGGCAGCTGCTCATGCGGATCGACGAGCGTTGCGAAAGTGTAGCGTGCCGGAGTGCGTGCCTTGCTGTCGCGCCATTCGCGGCCGGTGTAGACATCGAGGCATTCAAGGAAGCGTTTTTCCTCCTCTTCCGTCATACGTGCCAACGGGTAGAAGCCTATCTTGCGGATCGTCGCCCACTCGCCCGCGTCGGTTACCGCCACCTCCAGTGCCGGCGCCCGGAACCAATCGAACAGGAGCTTGGCAAAACGATCCCAGGCCTTGCCGGGACCGATGCCGAAGAAGATGTGTACCTTGGCCGGGAAGGCGCCGCCGAGATCCTTGCGGCACTTGTTCAATGCCAGTTCCAGCTCCGGCAGCGCATGCTCATAGAGCTTGCGCTCGGAGAGATCGATCATCGTCTCGACGGTCGGGATAACCTTGTGGCCGCGCGAGCTCGCCAGCAGCGAGGCGTAGTAGCCGCGGCTCTGGTAGTCATAGCGGTTGGAAAGGTTGATGACCTTCGGGCGCTGGCCGCGGAACAGGGCCGGATGGGCTAGATAGTCCCGGTTGGTGATGACCTTGTGCGGTGTCGCCACCTGGTCGAGATCGTTCTGCCTGCCGGTGAGGATGACCCAGGTCATTGTTTCTCGCGCGCTCCAAGTATGATGGCGGCGCGCAGTCCGTCGCGACCGAACTGCGCCATGGAAATGAAGATGTCGTAAGGCACCGGAATGTTGGCGGCATCCGCCTGCGTTTCTTCCCGCTCGTCTTCGACCCATGGGTCGTGGATGAGGATATGGTCGCCGTCGTCGCCAATGGCCAGAACCCAGTGAGGGACCTTCTTGCCGAACATCAGGAAGCCGCTGATCAGGACCACGACCAACCTGCCGGCAGCGATCGCCGCGCGGACATCGTCGATGGAAAAGGCACTGTACTGCACCGGAATGCCGTATTCCCTGGCACGGCGCTGGAAATCGATCTGCGCCAATTCCATGACCCGGCGCTTCTCGGCGCTGCGCACCGACTGCAGGAACAGCGGCCCGTCGAACGAGACAAAAATCTCGGCTGAAAGCCCGTATTCGTAAGCCGCCACCGCCAACCCGAACGGCTCACAGCCACCGGGACCAGACATCATGAAGACAGTGGTTGCTTCCCGCCACAACCGCACTTCCATGACCGGATCGGGCCGAAATCCGGTGTCGAAATGCGCCATCGTCATCATCAGACAGCAAGGACCACAGGTGAAATCGCAGGTCTGCTCGTAAAACGGCACGGAAGTTGCCACCTGCACATGGCCACGCAGCATCTTTTCGTAGCGCAACGCCGCCGCGCCATCCTCATAGTAGTCGCTTTCACGACCGATCTTGCGATAACCCGCTTGTTCATAGATGCGGATGGCGCGCGAATTGTCCTCGCGCACTTCCAGACGCAGCATCATACGATCGTGCTCGAAGGCGGTGTCCTCCGCTGCTTCCAGCAGCAGGCGACCGATGCCTAACCCGCCGAAACCAGGGTCGGTAGCCAGCGAATAGAGCCGTGCCACGCGGCTGCCCTTGCGAAACAGGATGATCGCATAGCCTGCGATCTTGCCATCGCTTTCAGCGATCAGCGTCTCGGCGGTTTCGCGTTCGATGAACTGGCGGAAGGATCGGCGCGATATCCGGTCAGTTGCAAAGACGGCGTTTTCGATGGCGGCGAGAACATCGACGTCGGAGGTGCGGGCCGTGCGGACTTCGGCAGGCATGAAGGCTTGAAAAACCTCAGTACGTGGCAGGAAAGGAGCCTATCGAAACGTCGATCACGCCGACGGGAAAGCCGACGCATGGCCAGCGTTTCGCGCTTCGATTTCGGCTGAATTGTGACCGATTCGACCTGCTTGCCAAGACGTCGAATACTTCCTTTTTCTGGATGCGGCTCGCGCCGAAAGCGGAATTCGGCCGACCATCCAGAGCAGGTATGCGCTCGAGCGCTCAGCATGCCAAACAGGAAAATCTAGACCGGACTTTGCTGCCGGCTGCAGCTGTGCAACCAAAGGCCATGATCAGCTGTGGTCGACACTCCCGCCCCTGGCCGAAATGGCTCGGCTGGTTCGGCATTGCCGTTCTGGTTGCCGCCATTCCAGGTGCATTGGCTGCTGTGACGGCGCCGGCGAACGAATACAAAGCCTGGGGGGTGGATGCACTCGATTGTGACGGGCCGATCTCGGTTTTTCTGTTCGCGATCCCCACCCTGCTCATCTACGGCGCCGGTGCAGCAATGAACGGCTACTATTTTCGAAATCAGTTGAATCTGGTGCTCGCCGTCCTCTGCGCGCTGGCCTGCATGCCCATTGCCGCCAATATGGCCGGAGCTGTCGGGGAACAAATGCGAGCGGAGCGCGATCCTCTGATCTGCCAATAGATCCGGACGTGTTGGCGGGCTCGCTCAGACCTTGCTTTCAGCGCCTTCGATCAACTGGCGATAGGCATTGCGGGCCACGATCGCGAGCCGTTCCTGCGGCAACGCGCCGACAACAGCGCAGCCATAGCCCTTGTCGAGCCAGTACACAGCCGTTGGACCATTCCTTTCGGCATAGGTACCCTTGGCATAGCTGCCCGATTCCGAGGTCACGAAGAGCGAGATGCGGTTGCCCTCGGCATCCTCGTAGAGCAGCATCGCCGCCTTGCCCGTGCCGGCCGGCAGCAATCTACCTCCGACCAGCTGGAAGCCGTCAGCGGTCAGATCCGGCGTTACCAGCCGCAGCCCAATCCGCGCCGACAACCAACTGCGCATATGTTCCCCGTCCGCGGCCGGCACCTCGACAGCATGACGCTTCTCGGCTGCATAGACGACGTAGGCTGCAACGGCTTCCTCGGCGAACCGGTCCGCCACAGCATCTTCCGTGCCAATGCCGCGCGTCCCGGCGACGTAACCGCCGGCAGCGCCTGTCGCCAATAGAACCGCAGCCGCAGCAGCCTGCCACCAGCGGGAACGTTGCAGCATTCGCGTGCCGGGATCGCCGACAACCAACTTGGTGAAACGCGCCGGAACCGGCTCATCAAGGGCATCTGCCAAGGCGAGGCGCAGTGCTTCCCGATCCGTGCCGAAACGGTTGTTCCTGGCCTTCATCTCAGGGTTGGCCTCGAGCCACGCCTCGAAAGCGGCGCGCTCCTCGTCGGGCAGCTCGCCGTCGAGTGCCAGATGGATGTCCCGTTCGGTGAAGTCGCGCGCGGTCATTTCTCGACCACTTTCAGCGAACGGCGTCGCGCACGGTCATCGAGCAGAGCCCGCAAATCCTCCCGGCCGCGCGAAATCCGTGACATCAGCGTGCCTGCGGGGATACCCAGAATATTGGCCGCCTCGGCATAAGAGAAGCCTTCGATGGCAACGGTCACGATCGCCGCCCGACGCTCGGGAGCGATCGCCTGCAAGGCGTCGAGGATTTCCCGTGAGGCAATGTTTTCGACCTGGACCGAAGGAACCGCCAGCGCCTCATCGCCATCCAATGGCAGCATCGCCATTTCGCCGCGGCGGCTCACCTTGCGCATCTGGTCGATGAAAAGGTGGTGCATGATCGTGAACAGCCATTTCCTCGGGCTTTCGCCGGTTTGCCAGTTATCCAGCCTGGCCAGAGCACGCTCGAGACAATCCTGGACAAGGTCGTCCGCGGAATCGCGATCGCGCAGAAGCGCACGCGCGTAGCGGCGCAAGCGCGGGATCTCGCCGAGGATCGCAGCCTTCCTGTCGTCCATGGGTGGCGGTTCGCCAATCTTTCCCGTTGCCCCGGCGATTGAACGCGCCTTCGCCGGCTAGCGCAAGCCGCGCCATACCCGCTTGTTGCCTTCAAGAGCAGAACGAAGCCAACTTAGGGATTATTCCCGAGCCAATTGCGAGGATTGCAAAAAATGACGCCGCCGGCCCGTGGAGCCAGCGGCGTTGAAGAGACCGAATGTCAGGCGATATCAGAAGCGGTAATTGACCCCCATCTTGACGGTGTGGCTCTTCAGATCGTCCGAGCGCTTGGAGCCATTGCGCAACGTGTAGTCGACGTCACCATAGTTCACATAGTTGTATTCGACCTTGGCCGAGATGTTGCCGGCAAATGCTTGCTCGATACCACCGCCGAGCAGGTAGCCACCTTCCCACTTGTCTCCCGAAGCGACGGTGCCGCCCGGCTTGACCTTGGTCATTGAATAGCCGGCGGTGCCATAGACCAGCGTCTTGTCGAAGGAGACGCCGGCGCGAACCTTGGCAGCACCGGTCCAGGTGCGCTTCAGCTCGGCACCATCGTCCAGCCTGTGCTTGGTTCCCTTGGAGTAAGAGCCGTCAAGTTCTGCACCGTAGACGAACGCACCACTCTGGAGGTTGGTGCCAAGCTGGCCACCGAACTGCCAGCCGCTCTTGCTGGAGAACGGGTTGGGAAAGCCCGAGGATGACGTACCCAACTGGCCGCCGACATAGCTGCCCGACCAATTGTAGGCCGGGTCCGAATAGGCCCGGTCCGATACGAAATCGGCCGCCATGACCGGCATGGCGAAAGGTGCAAGGCCAGCGAACATGACGAGAAACAGATTTCGCTTGGACATGATGTTTAGCTCCGAAAATGAATGAGCTGCGGAGCATTTAGCTCCGCAGCCCGTTGACGGGGCTTACGGCCGGTCGGCGACTGGGGAAGCAATCCGCCGGCCGGGCCCCGTGCACCAGCGTGCTGGTTGCATGGGCACAATGGCCGCCATGGATTACGTCAACATTGCGCAAAATTTAGCGAAAACAAATATTTATGGGTAACCTTTCAGTAAGATTCCTTAAGCATTTCTGAATCCGGTTAACCCTGTCTCGGCGCACGCGACAGCAGCCGCTGGTAGAACAGGCCAATGCCGATGAGCACGGCGCCAAGGCCGATGAAGGAGAGCGCACGCAGCACACCTTCGAGTTCCGACATGTCGAACAGGAAGACCTTCAGCACGGCGATCGCGATCAACGCCGCAGAAGCGATGCGCAGCACATACGAGCTGAAGCGAACGCCGACCACCAGCAGCACCACGCCGAGCAACAACCACAGCGCAGAATAGCTGTAGGTCTCGACCTGCTCCATGCCGCTCCACAGGCCGATGAACTCGCCCTTGAAGAACCGTCGCACCGACAGGGTCGCAAAGGCGAAGGCAAGCAAAGCCCCCATCAAGGCAAGCATGGCGGAATACCACTTCGGGCGCTTGCCGCGCGCATAATAAGCCAATGCCCCTGCAGCGGCGGCCGGCAGCAGATAGGCCAGGAAAAGCAGGTTGAACACCGGAATCCGGCCGGTCGATTCGTCGGTGAACAGCGGGTTGAGGATGATGAAATGCTGGCTGACGATGGTAAGCGCCGACACGACGCCTGCAATCAGTGAGCCATAGCGCAGAACCGAACTCGGTGAGCGCATGTCGATGCTGATCAGGATGGCGCCGGCGCCGAGCGTTATCAGCGTGTAGATCGCCTGCTCGGCGAGCGAGACATGTCCGTCGTCGATGACGCCGCCATGCATGGCATGACGCACCAGCATGGCGACGCCAAGCAAGGCAAACAGTGCCGCTCCGGCTTCCATCACAAGGCGTGGACGGCCATTGGTGGTGCGCGCCAGTTGCCACGCGGCAAACCCGAATGCGACTGCCGGCACGCCATAACCAGGCAACAGCCAGTTGAAGACTGGGGTCCGGGACAGAAACTCCGCACCGACGATGGTCGGATCGAAGGCGATGCGGGCAAGAACGGCCACGACCGCACCAGCCGCGAGCCAACCAAGAACAGGATAGCTGCGCCAACGTGTGGCCAAGGCTGGCACGACGGCCGCTGCGCCCAACAGAACGGTGGTCAGGCCCGAGCCGAAGGCCATGTGCAGCATCAGAATGGCAGCGAGCCCTGCCCCTGCCAGTGCAAAGGAAACAGCCAAACCACCCGTGAGTGGAGGCTCTTCGGCCCGCGCGATCCATTCACCGCCAGCCACCAGAACGGCAAGCAACAGCAAAGTGACTGCCGCGTAGACGAAGTCCCGATCGATATCGCCGAAGGTCACCCAAAGCGCCAGCACGATCACAAGGGGTACGACCGCAGCCCATGCCGCCCAGGAGGCCGACTGGGCGAGGCTTGATGCGATATGCCGCCTGGCGCTCCACAGGCCCGCACCCAAGAATAGCAGACCAAGCACGACGCCAATACGGATCATCGCAGCGTCGGCCCCGACGGTTACGGGCACGGTGTCGATCGTCGCATAACCTGAAAGATCGATGGACATCTCGGCCAATGGCGTGACCTTGAGATAGGCAAAGACAGTCGCCAGGGCGGCACCATAAAGAACAGGCAAGGCCCGCGGTCGAAACAAAGCTGTGCCGATCATCGCCGCGACGATAGCGGCTGCCGGCCAGGCGCCACCAATGTCGGCGAAACGAGGCTCGGCGAACAACAGCAACGTTGCCACCGCTACGAAGATCGCTGGAGCGATCGAAGTCAGATCGAAGCCCACTCGTATCTCAGCCGGACCTGGTTCGTTGCCGAGCCAGACAAGGCCAAGAACGGCCAATACAATGAGGTTGATAAAGACAAGGACGCCGAAGCCAGGCATTGGCGCCTCGACCATGTAGAGCACGATCCACAAACCGACACCGGCAAAGGCAGCCGCCATCAGCAGCGACCATCTCCGGATGCGCGCAATGAAGCCAGTCGCAGCGAGAACGATCGCCAGATAGCCGAACAGAGCCCATGGATTGGGCGATTGGGAGGCGACGAGCATCGGCGTTGCCAGGGCGCCAAGCAGCCCGACGCCGGCAAGAGCCTGGCCATGCACGAGCGCGGCTGCAATTGTCGCGATACCGATCAGCCCAAGCAATGTAAAAGCCATCGCAGGGCCGATGAAGCCATAGATGCCATGCGCGGCATAAACGGTACCGAACAATGTGAAGGCGCCAGCGGCGGTCAGGATCGCCGGGATATAGGCACCGGCGGCACCTTCTGTTGGCACCTTGAAGCCGGTACGGCGGATGAATTCGCCGGCACCAGTCAGAACAAGGCCAAGGATCGCCGCCATGGCGAGCCGCACACCCGGCCCGAATATGCCCGCCTCGATGCTGTAACGCACCAGAAAAAGGCCGCCCAAGGCGAGTGCGACGCCACCGACCCATACTGCCCAGCGTGTGCCGAGCGCAGTTTCGATGTCCGGTTTCTTCGTCTGTTCTTCCGGGTTCGCGGCGCCGTCTTCTCTCGTCGGCTCGGAAACCGTTTCCTCATCCCGAATTGCAGCTGGGCTTCCCCACGGACCAGATGCCGCATTTTCCTGCACATCTTCCGGTTCGGAGGTCTGAGGACCACCGTCCGGCCTGCCCTCGAGCAAAGCCTCACTCGAGGTCAATGGCGATGGCTCAGCCGCAAGCGCCTCGGCCGATTTCAACGCAGATTCTGCATCCCCCGGCACAACCAGCTTGCGCAGCTTACCGAGCTCGCGTTCAATCCTGGCAAGCTGTGAACGCTGGCGAGCCACGATGACAAGCAACACGACAAAACCGACAATGCTGAAAATATCCACCGTGGCATCCCCCTGAGGCCGCGTTATCCTGTCGCTCGAATACGCCTATCGGGCAGCCAGATTGGCCACCGAAAAGATCGAACAGGTCTCGGTACCGAAGGCCAGCAGCCTGCCGGCGCTGTCCTTCATGGTCGCTTCCGATACGGCCAATGTGCGGCCCTTGTGCATGATCTTGCCCTCGCATACCACCTCGCCGGTGTTCGGCGTGATCGGGCGCATGAGATTGACCTTGAATTCCGCCGTCGCGTAAGCCTCGCCTTTGGCAAGCAAAGTCTGTACCACGCAGCCGAGCGCCGAATCGAGCAAGGTCGCCGCCCAGCCGCCATGGACCCCACCCATCGGGTTGAGGTGCTTTTCGTTGGGCATGCCGCGAAAGACGACGCGCCCCTCCTCCGCCTCGGTAAGGGCAAAACTCAGTTGGTAGGCCATAGGCGGCGCTGGATAGCGGCCGTCGATGACACGACGCAGCAGCTCAAGCCCCGTATGGGTCAGCATGTCGGCATGCGGAATGGTGCCAACGCCCATGGGCGAAATCCGGCCGGGATAGAGTTCAACGGCACTCATGCGGCGGTATCTCCCTTGGAGGTGCCATGAACAGCGTGATGCTTCCGCAAAGCGGCAATGAAGCCGGAGCGGGCATCGGGCGGTTCGACACCACGCGGTTCGTAGACATGGCGGGCGAAAAAGAAAGAGGTCAGGCGGAAGGCCTGCTCAACCGCGACAAGATCCGCGTTCAGCCCGGCGCCACGCTGCAGAAAAGTGGGTAGCGCCAGCATCTTGTCGTGCCAGGGCGCACCAGCTTCACGCGAAACCGCCCTGCCCGACTTCGGCGAGACATAGGCCAGGTTCTCTTTCGTTCCGGTCGCGGCACATTCGGAAAGGTCGAGACCGAAACCCAGTTCATCAAGAATCATGAGTTCAAATCGCGCAACCAGCCCTCCGGCAACCTCGGCATCCTCCAGATGCGCTATGATGAGCGAAAGCGTTTCATAGAGCGCATCGTGCGGATCGCGCTCCGGCAGAAGCCGGAGATTCGCCGCCAACAGCTGCAGGCCGTAGACGGCGACAGCGCTGTCCATCAGCCGCGCGGCATTCATTTCGATGGCTTCAACCTGAAAGGTTCCGAGATGCTCGTCGAGCCGGGCGTGCCAGATCAGGTCGACCCGGTTGCCTGCCTGCAGCACCGGCTGCATCTTGCGCGCGCGACCGCCGCGCACCAAGCCGAGATGCCGGCCATGCGCGCGCGTCATCACCTCGAGGATGGCGCTGGTTTCGCCATGCTTGCGGGTGCCGAGTATGATTCCCTCGTCGCGCCATTCCATGGCGGGAGATTTGACGGCTTCGGCCGCGAAATCAAGAAGGAGGCGGACGCCCCATGAGGCCTCACATCAAAACAAACGGCCCGCGGCGAATGCCGCGGACCGCAGAAATCGACTGGAGGTCGATTAGAAGTTGCGCTGGAAGCGGACGATACCGCCGACGCTGTTCTTCGAGTCGGCGCGGGTCCAGCTGCCGAGATAGTCAGCCTTGCCGAACCTGCCCTCGTGAACGAAGTTCACTTCAGGCGTGATCACGAAGCCCGGAACGATCTCGTAAGCAACGTTGGCTGCGAGAGCGAGAGTACGGTTATCGTCATACGAGACCTGAGCGTTGAACTTGGTCTTGGAGTCGAACTTGTAGGTGCCGCCGCCCCAGACAGCCCAGTTGCCGCCCCAAGGCTTGTACTGGTTGCGATCGATGTTGTCGTCGGAGCCATAACCAGCCATGACGAAGAGAGTGAGTTCGCTGGTCGCGTTCACGTCGAGGCGGACCTTGCCGGCCCATTCTTCGTAGGCGCTGTTGTAGGCGGCGACGCCGGTGATCGAACCCCAGTCGCCCTTGTACTTCAGACCGCCAACCACATGCGGGACGTAGCTGTCGATGGTGTTGTTGTCCGCAAGCCAGGTGTCACCCACGCGCCTAACACGCGAATAGCTGCCCGAACCCTGTTCCAGCGACACGATCGCCGAGAAACCGTTGCCGGCCTCGAAGGTGTAGCTGATCAGGTTGGTGTCCTTGCCACCGTAGGGAATCAGCGTGTCCTGGATGACGTTGCCGGCGTAGCCGATGAACGAATCGAATGCCGTTTCGTCCTTACCAACGCGCAGACCACCGAGCTGGATCCAGGCGAAGTTCAGCGAAACCGACTTGTTCACGGCGTCACCGTTGGTGTTGGTGTTGCCGAACTGGAAACGGGTTTCGGTGAAGGTCTTTAGGGTGCCGAGCTCGGTTTCCTGGCCGGTCCAGGTCCTGAGCGCGAAACGCGCGTTCTTGTAGTAGGTATCTTGCTGGTCGCCGTCGAGACGGTCGGTGGCCGTCGAGCCATCGAGCGAGCCACGGTCGCCGAAGCCGGCATCGTAGCGGATGTAACCGCCAACGCGCAGGCAGGTCTCGGTGCCCGGGATATAGAAATAGCCGGCACCGTAGACGTCGCAGATCTTGACGTATTCAGCGGGTTCTGGCTCGGCGACCACAACAGCGTCGGCGGCGCGAGCGCCGGAAACTGCGAGCAGAGCCGCAGCCGAGCCGAGAAGGAGGCTCTTGATGTTCATTTTTGACCTCTCCAGTCAATTTCAAAAATATGTTTTCAGATTTCTGGCTGAGGGCCATTGCCACCAACCGCCACTTGAAAGACGACGCCTGAGCACCCCTTTCGGCCGGGACAATACGCATCGCATTTTCGCTTTCAACGAATATTGCAGCGCACAATACCAAGGAGGAGAACTTGACTCCGGCTTGTTGTATATTTGCCACTAAATCATTGATTTTAAACGAGTTTTGGCACAAACGACACATCGACAGAAAACTGTCATAAAAGTTCGATTGTTTGCCGATGACAATTTATGCGGCTAACAAAAATCAGTGGATCGAAACGCTGAAAAATCTGCGGTCAGCCGGCTTGGACAGGTTTGTCCACCCTCGCAGAAAAGGCTTCGGCAGCACGGATGACATCTTGCGCGCGATCCTTGACCAGCAGTGCGATCGGGGCCTCGCCGTCGAACTCCGATGTCGCCCGCACGAGCCATGACCAGGTCGCTCTCGGATGACCGATCAGCGCGAGCACTTCACGAATCCCGGACACCGGCCGGCCATCAACAAACTGGGCAAGCGGGAAAACATGTTTCCTGCCGCCCGTGCGCAATGCGATTACCTCGCCACGCCGCTGCCAGCGGTGCAAGGTCGAGCGCGGAATACGCAGCGCCTCCTCAAGATGGGTCGAACCAGCCACCTGCCCGGCCCATTCTTCGATCAGGACGGAAGCCAGGCCATTGCGCTGCGCTGAAAGCCCAAAATCGGATTCGGTTGGAGATGCTGTCGAATCGAAACCGGGCACCGATACAGCCGTTTCCAGCGTCTGAGCGGCGTCCACGAGCAAGAGCTTGATTATTTTTGCTGCAAGCTTCGAAGGATCCTTCAACGCCGGCCCAAGCACACGGCGTTGGCGCGGCGCGAGATTGACGATGGCCGCGGCTATGCTGCCGCCAACCACCGCAGCCGGGCGGACAGCCTCCTCGCCGACCGCGCCAGCGCTGTTGCGCAAGACACGTTCAAGCTCGGCCGCTGCAAGACGTTCCAATTCGGATCGTGCGGCACCACTCGTCGCGCTGGTCAATTCATTCATTCGCATCAATCCGCCATCGCCCCGGGCACGATGGCCGGCACCGGGACGCTGACGGCTATATTTGCGACATATGACAGATGCGCGACGGGCGGACAGACCCGATCAATGCGGAAAATCCAACCCCATCTCGCGGTAGCGTTCGGGATCATCGCCCCAGTTTTCGCGTACTTTCACGAACAGGAAGAGATGCGTCTTCTGCTCGAGGATCTCGCCGATTTCCTTGCGTGCGGCCTCGCCGATCGCGCGGATGGTCTCGCCCTTGTGGCCGAGAACGATCTTCTTCTGGCTGTCGCGTTCGACATAGATCACCTGTTCGATGCGCACCGAACCATCCTTCTTCTCCTCCCATTTTTCGGTTTCCACGTGGGAGGAATAGGGCAATTCCTGATGCAAGCGCAGGTAGAGTTTCTCGCGCGTGATCTCGGCGGCGAGCTGGCGCATCGGCAGGTCGGAAATCTGATCTTCCGGGTAAAACCAGGGGCCAGCCGGCAAAACCTCCGCCAGATAATCGAGCAGGTCCTTGCAGCCGGACCCGGTCAGCGCCGAAACCATGAAGGTGCGCTCGAACGCAACCCGTTCGTTGGCGGCTTTCGTCAATGTCAGCAGCGTCTCGGGTTTCACGCGGTCGACCTTGTTCAACACCAGTACCTTCGGCTGGCGCACATCGGCCAGCTTGTCGAGGATGACGTCGGCGTCCCCCCTGATGCCGCGTTCGGCGTCGATCAGCACCAGAACCAGATTCGCATCCTTGGCTCCCCCCCAGGCGGTAGTGACCATCGCGGTATCAAGCCGCCGCTTCGGCTTGAAGATGCCGGGCGTGTCGACCAGCACGATCTGTGCGGTTCCATGAGTGGCAATACCGCGTACGAGGGCGCGGGTTGTCTGGACTTTGTGGGTAACGATAGACACTTTGGTGCCGACAAGTTGATTGATCAGCGTCGACTTGCCGGCATTGGGCGCACCGATCAGCGCGACAAAACCAGAGCGCGTTTTCTCTCCGCTCATATCAGCCGTCATCGCACATTGTCTCCTTCGGCGGCCCACACCCCTTCCCGCAGCAGCAGTGCCGTAGCGGCAGCCTGTTCTGCTTCACGTTTGGAGCGGCCGGTCCCGCTAGCCGGTTCCTTGGAAGCAACGCTGACAGTTACGGTGAAGAGCGGGTCATGATCCGGCCCTTGCCGGCTGTCGATCCGGTATTCCGGGGTAGCAGCGGCTGCCTGATGCGCCCATTCCTGCAGCTCGGTCTTCGGGTCCCGCCTTGCAGCGCCAACCGCCTTGGCGCGCGGCTTCCAGTAGGTATGGATAAAACGCTTGGCAGCGTCGAGACCGTCGTCGAGATAGATGACGGCGATCAGCGATTCCAGCGCATCGGCACGCAGGTTGACCCGCTTGCGTTCGGCCAGGTTGCGCACTTCGCTGCCCGCGCGGATCAAATCTGCCAATCCGATCTCATCGGCGATCTGTGCCAGTGTTTCGGCGTTGACCAATGCATTCAGCCGCACCGAAAGCTCGCCTTCCGGCGCGTTCGGGAAATCAGCCAGAAGCATATCCGCGACAGCGAGGCCAAGCACCCGATCGCCGAGAAATTCGAAGCGTTCATAGTCGACCCCTGCATGGCTGCCGCGCGCACTGGCATGGGTCAGCGCGCGCTGCAGACGCTGCGGATCGCGGAAACTGTGACCGGTTCGGCTTTCCAGAACGGCGGCCAGCGCCTCGGGAGTCAACCGCTTGGGCGCGGTCATCGGCTAGTGAACGAATGTGAGGAGACGCGACGGGCGCATCTCGGACGGCCACTTCCAGATCTCGAGCGGGCTGGCGCCACCAGCGATCGAGAAGAAGATGATGTTGGCGCGGCCGACGAGATTGTCCGCGGGCACATAACCGACGCTGAAGCGGCTGTCGCTGGAATTGTCGCGGTTGTCACCCATCATGAAATAGTGACCTTCCGGCACGATGAACTCGCGCGTGTCATCGCCAATGCCGTTTGGCGTCAGATCGAGCGTGTCGTAACTCACGCCATTCGGCAGCGTCTCACGGTAGACGTCGACAGGCCTGTTCTGCTCGGTGATATCTGGGTTGTCGATCTGGCCAACCTTGGTACGCGGCACACCGACGCCGTTGATGAAGAGCTGGCCGCCCTTCATCTGGATCTTGTCGCCTGGCAGACCGACAACACGCTTGATGTAGTCGACGGATGGATCCGGCGGGAACTTGAAGACGGCCACGTCACCGCGGTTTGGTTCCGAACCCCAGATGCGGCCCGAGAACAGGTTCGGCCCGAACGGCAACGAGTAGCGCGAATAGCCATAGGCCCATTTGGTAACGAAGAGATAGTCGCCTTCCAGCAGTGTTGGCCGCATTGAACCAGACGGGATCGAAAATGGCTGGAAGAACAAAGTGCGAATGACAAGCGCCAGAAGCAGAGCTTGCACGATAACGCTCACGGTCTCGCCAAGTCCGCCGCTTTTCTTCTCGGGTTTATCAGCCACGCTCATCTCATCCTCACTAGAACGCCGCGCATCCACTGGGACGCACAAAGGACGTTCTAACAGTTTGTATCCGCGCATCGTGCCTGCCGAAAATCGATTCCGATTTCGGACCGATACGCTGTCCCGCCGGTTCATATACGGGGTCGCTGTCTGCCGGGCAACGCCAATAACCTTCAGTGTCCATCACTGTGGCGCTTCTACGACCGGCAGCGCCTCAATAATCACAAAGGCTTGAGCAAGCGGATAGTCGTCGGTGATGGTCAAGTGGACCAACGCCTGATGCCCTGCCGGCAGCAGTTTTCCAAGGTGCACGGCAGCGCCGCCGGTCAAAACCATGGTCGGCTTGCCACTGGGCAGATTGGCGACGCCCATGTCACGCCAGTAGACACCTTGCGCGATACCGGTACCGAGCGCCTTTGCGCAGGCTTCCTTGGCGGCGAACCGCTTGGCGTAAGAGGCGGCGCGGGTCCTGCGACCCTCCGAGCGGGCCTGTTCTACATCTGTGTAGACCCGCCTGATGAAACGCTCACCGTGCCGCTCAAGCGACTTCTCGATCCGGCGGATGTCGATCAGATCAGAGCCAATGCCGATAATCATCGTGTCGCCGAACCCAGTGCATCGGAGCCGGGCGCATGGTTACGCGCCGCCCTTTCGGCGAGCCGCCGACGCCGGCGCTCCCGAAACGCCGTCATACCCCACCGCGTAAGCCCATAGGCGACACATCCAGTCAGAAGACCAAGCGGAACCGCACCGATCGTCATCGGCTTCAGCACCGGCTCCCATAACTGCGACAGGCTCAAATGCTCCATCATGGCGCCGAGGTGTTGCGGCACCCCTTTGTGAGGCAGGTGCTCGTGTAGGATCAGTTTGCCGGTCTCCCAGGAAGCCCCCCACAAGAACGGCATGGTCAGCGGGTTCCCGAGCGCGGTACCGATGGCCGCGGCCACCAGATTGCCCGCGACCAGCCAGCATACGGCTGCGGCAACGACGAAGTGCAGGCCGAGCGGGAAGAAAGATGCGAACACACCTGCCGCCACCCCGGCGGCTACGGCGTGCGGCGTTGCCTTCAACCGTACGACGCGCTTGGCGTAGTAGCGCAGCGAACGCGGCAACGAGCGGCGCGGCCAAAGCCAGACTCGCAGGCGTTCACCGAAACTTTCCGCTTTTCTGCGCTTGAACAACATGTCGATCAGGCCAAACCCACCCAGGCCATTCAGAGCGTACGGCTGCCCGGCTTCACCGGCGGAATGGCGGCCAGCTCGGGCGGCAACTGATCGGCAGGATACGCTGGAACCTCGTATTGCGCGAGGGCAATCAGCGGCACGCCAACGTCGGTTTTGCCGGCCGAACGGTCGATGATGCAGGCCGCCGCCAACACTTCAGCGCCGAGATCGTGCAGACAATCGATCGTCTCGCGGATCGACAGGCCCGTGGTGACGATGTCTTCCACAATGACGACACGCGCGCCCTTCTCGATCTCGAAACGGCGCAATCTGAACACGCCTTGCTCGCGCTCGACCCAGATCGCCGGCACGCCAAGATGACGCGAAGTCTCATAGGCCGGGATCAGGCCGCCGACCGCAGGGCCGACGACATAGTCGATCGGCGCCCTCACCTCGGCACGGATCTTTTCCGCCAGCGCCCTGCACAAGCGTTCCGTCTTGTCCGCATGCATGAACACGCGTGCCTTCTGCAGGAAAGTAGGGCTGCGCAGGCCGGAGGTGAGGATAAAATGTCCTTCGAGCACTGCGCCCGCCGAGCGAAAGATATCGAGCACTTCAGCCGTGTTCATGCCTTGCTGTTCCAATCATCCATTGACGCGCCGCGCATCGCTGACGCTCGAGTTTTCCTTGAGCTGCGACAGCAGCCTGTTCAAGTGCTTCAGATCCCAGACTTCCAGATCGATCAGCATTTCGGTGAAGTCGGGGGCCGTGCGCACCATCGACAGCGTATGGATGTTGGCATCGTTCGACGCCACCACTTGTGCGATATCGGCAAGCGAACCTGGCGCATTGATGGCCGTCACGGAAACGCGTGCCGGAAAACGCTCGCGGTTGTTCTCATCGATATCCCAACGCACGTCGATCCACCGCTCCGGCTGGTCATCGAAGGCCGTCAGCGATGGCGACTGGATCGGATAGATGGTGATGCCGGAGCCGGGCTGGATGATGCCGACGATACGGTCCCCGGGAACCGCGCCTTCAGGCGCGAAGCGCACCGGCAGATCGCCGCGCACGCCACGGATCGGTACTGCCGCATCGTCCTTCGGCTGCGTCTTGTCACGGCGCGCGGCTCTGCCTGGCATCTGGAACAGCATGCCGGCGGCATTGCGGATACGCGACCAGCCTTCCTCGCGCTGCTTCGGCGGGGTGACCGTGACGCGTTCATCCTTGTAGTCGGGGAACACGGCCTTCAGGACATCCGCCGAGGCCAGTTCGCCGCGACCGACAGCAGCCAGCACGTCCTCAATATCCTTGCGCGCCAGCCGGTGCAGCACCGGCTTCAGGTTTTCCTTCGAGAAGGTTTTACCGCTACGTTCGAAAGCGCGTTCGAGGATACGCAGGCCTAGACCTGAATATTGCTTGCGAATGGCGTTCTTGGTGGCGCGGCGGATGGCGGCGCGCGCCTTGCCGGTGACGACGATGGATTCCCAGGCTGCCGGCGGCACCTGCGCCTTCGAGCGGATGATCTCGACCTCGTCACCGTTCTTCAACTCAGTCATCAGCGGCATGACACGGCCGTTGACCTTGGCGCCGACGCAAGTGTCACCGACATCGGTATGAACGGCATAGGCGAAGTCGATGGGCGTGGCGCCGCGCGGTAGCGCGATCAGCATGCCCTTTGGGGTAAAACAGAACACCTGGTCCTGGAACAGTTCCAGCTTGGTGTTCTCCAGGAAATCTTCTGGATTGTCGCCCTCGGCCAACTGCTCGATGGTGCGACGCAGCCAGGCATAGGCGTTGGTTTCCTTGGAGATGGTGTGCGTGGCCCCGTTAGCCTTGCCACCGGCGTCCTTGTAGATCGAATGGGCGGCGACGCCGTATTCGGCGATCTTGTTCATTTCACGCGTGCGGATCTGCAGTTCGACGCGCTGGCGCGAAGGGCCGACGATGGTGGTGTGAATCGAGCGGTAGTCATTCTGCTTCGGTGTCGAGATGTAATCCTTGAAGCGGCCGGGCACCATCGACCATGTCGTATGGATGAGGCCCAAAGCCCGATAACAGTCCTCGACCGTGTCGACGACGACACGGAAGCCGAAAATGTCGGACAGTTGTTCGAAGGAGAGCGCTTTGGCTTCCATTTTTCGGAAAACCGACCACGGCTTCTTCTGACGGCTTTTGACGCTGGCCTTGATGGCGTGCTTCTCGAACAAGGCCGAAAGCGCCTGCTCGATCTCGGCAAGCACTCCCTTGTTGCGTTCCGAGATTTCGGCAAGACGCGCCGTCACCGTGCGGTAGGCCTCCGGATTGATGTAGCGGAAGGCGATCTCCTCCAGCTCCTCGCGCATGCCTTGCATGCCCATGCGCCCGGCCAGCGGCGCATAGATTTCCATCGTCTCCTCGGCGATGCGCAGGCGCTTGTCATCGCGCATATGGTCGAGGGTGCGCATGTTATGCAGGCGATCTGCCAGCTTGACGAGAAGGACGCGCACATCCTCCGAAATCGCCAGCAGAAGCTTGCGCAGGTTTTCCGCCTGTTCGGCTTTCTTGGAGACGAGATCGAGCTTCTTGAGTTTGGTCAGCCCTTCGACCAGCTTGCCCATGTCAGGACCGAACAACTCGTCGATCTCGGCGCGCGTGGCCGTGGTGTCCTCGATCGTGTCGTGGAGCAGCGCAACCGCAATGGTCGCCTCGTCCAGATGCATGTCGGTGAGGATGGCGGCGACTTCGAGCGGGTGCGAGAAATAAGGATCACCAGAGGCACGTTTCTGGTGGCCATGCTTTTGCATGGCGTAAACGTAGGCCTTGTTGAGCAGCGCCTCGTTGACGTCCGGCTTGTAGCGCTGGACGCGCTCGACAAGCTCATACTGACGCATCATGGGCGGATTCTCGCAACGCTGAAATGAATCATGCGCCGCCAAGCAGGCGACGCATGTCACAAATAGCCACGAAAACTATGGCGCGAAAGGGCTTAAGCCCCGTCGGCTATCAATAATCGTCGTTCTTTTCCGGAGCCACCAGGCCTTCGATACCAGCCAGCAGATCCTCTTCCGACATGCGGTCGAAAGTGATGCTCTCTTCCGGCTCGTCGGCATCGGCCGCAACAGCGGTTCCGGTCTGATCGGTGATCGCCTCGGCTTCCGGTGCTTCCGGCTCATCGACCTCGACATGCTTCTGCAGCGAATGGATCAGGTCTTCCTTGAGGTCGCCCGGCGAGAGCGTCTCATCAGCGATCTCGCGCAGCGCCACGACGGGGTTCTTGTCATTGTCACGCGGCACGGTGATCATCGCACCCTGGCTGATCTGACGGGCGCGGTGACCGGCCAACAGCACCAGCTCGAAGCGGTTGTCGACCTTGTCGATGCAATCTTCAACGGTTACGCGGGCCATTCGATGCCCCTTTCATGCTCTTGATCTATTGGAAATCCGGCGGGCTCCATAGCCCGAACCGGCCCGGAATACAAGCACGGCGCGTCTCAAGCACCTTCACCGGCCTGCTGACGATCACAATTTCTTGCTCGATCTCCGCCCACTCTTGGAATGCCATCATCCCGGCGTTATTTCCGAAAGAATAAGGGCTTGGCGGTTTTCTTAAGAAGCCTTGCCAGACGTACTTATCGCATTGCCTATTTTCAAGAAGGATATTGCCATGTTCGACCCACGCGAAAAGATCGCTCTTTTCATCGACGGCGCCAATCTTTATGCAACTTCCCGTTCTCTCGGCTTCGACATCGACTACCGCAAACTTCTGGCCAGTTTCCAGAAGCGCGGCTACCTCCTGCGCGCTTATTATTACACTGCGCTGGTCGAGGATCAGGAATATTCCTCGATCCGCCCCCTGATCGACTGGCTCGACTATAACGGTTTCAAGGTCGTGACCAAGCCGGCCAAGGAATTCACCGATGCCGCCGGTCGCCGCAAGATCAAGGGCAATATGGACATAGAATTGACGGTGGACGCGCTGGAACTTGCCGATGTCGTCGACCACTACGTCCTCTTTTCCGGTGATGGCGATTTCCGCACCCTGGTGGAAGCCTTGCAGCGACGTGGCCGCAAGGTCTCCATCGTCTCGACCATGGCCTCGCAACCGCCGATGATCTCCGACGACCTTCGCCGTCAGGCCGACCATTTCATCGACCTGATGACCTTGAAGAACGAGGTTGGCCGCGATCCGACCGACCGGCCGGCCCGGCGGCCTGAGCCGACGGCCGCTCAGGAGGAAGAAGATGACGACCAGTATTGATGATGGGGGCCGGCAGATGGTAGCACCCAGGCATGCCCGCCTCCGCCGAACCAAGTCACGATTGTCCACTTTGTCCACGCCTGCATGATTTCATCGCAGGCTGGCGGCAACGCGAGCCTAGCTGGTTCAACGGCCCCGTTCCGGCATTCTTGCCTGCGAGTGCCCCGTCGGATCGCGAAGATAGCGTACGTCTACTGATTGTAGGTCTGGCGCCCGGCCTGCGCGGTGCCAACCGCACTGGACGCCCCTTCACCGGCGACTATGCCGGCGACCTGCTCTATTCAACGCTGATTGCCCATGGTTTCGCGCGTGGGCGCTTCGAGGCACGGCCGGACGACAGCCTGGAGCTGATCGACACGGCCATCGTCAACGCCGTGCGCTGTGTGCCGCCGGAGAACAAACCAACCGGTCCGGAGATTGCAACCTGCCGGGCTTTCCTGGTCCCGACGATAGCGCGTTTTCCGAATCTGCGTGCAATCCTGACGCTGGGGGCGATTGCGCACCAATCGACCGTTCGAGCGCTCGGACAGCGCGTTGCCGCATTCCCGTTCAAGCACGGCGCCAGCTATGATGCAGGCAAGATTCAGCTGTTCTCCAGCTATCATTGCTCGCGCTACAACACCAACACTGGCGTGCTGACGACGGACATGTTCGTGAAGGTGTTTGGAGATATCGCCAATTTCCTCGAAAAATAGAACCGGCTGGCTACCGCGTCAGCTCGATCAATCTGGCTGGCGTCCCCTGCAGGACGTTGAGATCGACGGCACCTTCGATGCCATCGACATGGCCACGGTTATGGTATTGCCAGTATACCCAGTTCTCATTGCCTGGATGAAGCACAAGTGACCGCACCCAGCGTTCCCGCGCCGGTATGACGGTTTCATAGAGATCGACGGCTTCGCCAATCAGATAGACGATGGCCGGCTTGCCGAATTGCGCTTCCACCAATTCCAGGAAAGCGTTGAGTTCCGTGCGCAGTTCTTCCGGTGTCGGGCGACGCGGGCAATTGCCACCAAACTCGATATCCACGACCGGCGGCAGCATTGGCTGGTCGCGAGGCACCACAGAAAGGAAATTCCGCGCCTGATCGGCTCCGGGACGACAGAACGTGAAGAAATGATAGGCACCCACGGCAAGGCCAGCGGCGCGGGCCTCGCTGAGATTGGTTGCGAAGGCATCGTCGACATGATCGCCACCTTCCGTCGCCTTTATCACGGCGAAGGCCACGTCATCAGCGGCGACACGTCTCCAGTCGATCTTTCCCTGATGATGGGAGACGTCGACCCCACGTACCGGATATCTTTGCCGGTCCGGGGAAAAGGCTCTGAAATACCAGAATCCAATGGCAGCCAGGACGCCTGCGGCGGTCAGGGCGACAACAACAACGCGCAGCAACCGCACTGTCTTGTTAGCCATGATGCATGAACAGCTCGTAGCCGACGGGACTGGCGCTGTCCTTCATCCCCGTTCCTTCAGCAGCCTGCCCTTTTCACGTGCCCAGTCGCGCTGTTTTTCCGTCTCGCGTTTGTCGTGCAGCTTCTTGCCGCGCGCCAACCCCAGCAGGAGCTTCGCCCTACCCTTGTCGTTGAAATAGATCTTGAGCGGCACCAGCGTCATGCCATCGCGGGCAACGCCCTGCCCCAGTTTGGCGATCTCGCGCTTGTTGAGCAGCAGTTTGCGGCGACGGCGCGGCTCGTGGTTGAAGCGGTTGCCCTGCAGATATTCCGGCAGATAGGAATTGATCAGCCAGATGCCGCCATCCTCCACCGAAGCATAGGATTCCTGGATATTGGCCTGGCCCTGGCGCAACGACTTCACCTCGGTGCCGGTCAGCACCAAGCCCGTCTCGACCGTGTCGAGCACTTCATAGGAAAAGCGCGCCTTGCGGTTTTCCGCGGCGACCTTGTTATTGGGATCGGCCTTCTTCACCTGGTTCATGGCATTCTATTTCATTCAACTGTCGATGCCCCGATGGCATTACCATCCTGGGCGTATCGGAAAAGAAGCCATCAAATGGCGCTGCGGGCCGAATTCCGCAAGAGCAACTCCAGGAAAAGTGCGTAACGGTTTCCGTCCGGAATTGCGCAAAAACAAAGAGTTAGAGCGTTTCTGCATTTCCGTGAAAAACGGAAACGCTCTAGAGCCGTAACAGCTAGTTCAACAGACCCGCGAACTTCATCGCAGCATCGATCTTGGCAGCGGTGCTTTCTTCCACCGTCATCAGCGGCGAGCGCACCACGTTTTCGATACGGCCGAGCCGCGAAAGCGCGTATTTGGCACCGGAGACCCCCGGCTCGACGAAGATCGCCTTGTGCAGCGGCAACAGACGATCCTGCAGATCCAAGGCACGCTCCTTGTCGTTGGCCAATGTAGCCTCCTGGAATTCGGCGCACAGGCGCGGCGCAACATTGGAGGTGACCGAAATACAGCCAACACCGCCATGCGCGTTGAAGCCCAGCGCGGTCGCATCCTCACCAGAAAGCTGGATGAAATCCTTGCCGCAGGCGGCCCGCTGTTCAGACACGCGCTCGATCTTGCCGGTGGCATCCTTCACGCCAACGATGTTTTTGAAATCATTGGCCAACTGCCCCATCGTTTCCGGCATCATGTCGATCACCGAACGCGGCGGAATGTTGTAGATGATGATCGGCAGCTTCGTTGCCTTGGCGACGGTGGCGAAGTGCTGATAGAGCCCGCGCTGGGTCGGCCTGTTGTAATAAGGCGTCACCACCAGAGCGGCGTCGGCACCGACCTGCTCGGCAAACTGCACCAGTCCGACCGCTTCTTCCGTATTGTTGGAACCAGCGCCCGCCACAACGGGCACGCGCCCGCCGGCGACCTCGATGCAGGTCTTCACGACGTGGCGATGCTCTTCATGCGACAGCGTCGGCGACTCACCTGTGGTGCCAACCGGAACCAACCCGGTGGTGCCTTCCTCTATCTGCCAGGCAACGAGCGCGCGAAAGGCTTTCTCGTCGAAGCGCCCGCTCTTTTCGAACGGTGTCACGAGCGCGGTCAGCGAGCCTCTCAGCATATCTTCAAACTCCACGGAACCCAGCGGTTTCCAAGCTTCTTTTTCAGGTGTCGATCGACCCGGGCCGATCCAAACCGGCTCTAGCCCATCGAAAGGCCGGGCACCATAGTCTCGACACTGTTCTGGAGCAAGTAGAGCCGGCGCGGAAGACGGCAAAGGAAACCGAACCGATAACCTTTCTTTTATCGGTGTTGCGCAACCAACCGCTGGGCTTTTCACAACACCAACCTATCTGTAGCGCGCCGACACCTTTGAACAGACCGGAATCATGACCAGGCGGCTCTATCGTTTTGCTATCTTTGGCGCGGTCGTGGTGCTGGCGCCGGCGATCGCCATTGGCAGCGGCATCGAGAAGCGGCTGTCTGAGGCGCTACCCATGTTCCCCGTGCCGAACAAGCAGGACTTGCCGGCTTTCAACCCAATGCAGTTGAAGATCGGGCTGGACGCGCTTGCCGCCAAGAATTTCGACGGTGCGCGCACAGCCCGCGACAGCCTGCCCGCTTCTTCGCTCGACCATCACATCCTGGCCTGGGCGATCGCGCTCTATGGCGGCGACAAGGTGCCATCCGGCGAAATCGCTGCAGCTTCCGAACTGCTGCCGGGTTGGCCAGGCATGGCAACGCTGCGCAGGAACAGTGAACGTGCGCTGGCGCGCGAGAATCCAGCCGCAGACATCGTCATCAAAGCTTTCGACGGCAGCCAGCCACAGACGGCCGAGGGTATAATCATGCTCTCCCGTGCCTATGTGGCCATGGGCGATGTGAAGGCGGCGCAATCCGTGCTTTCCCCATTCTGGCGCACTGAAAAACTGGAAGCGAAAGACGAAACAGCCATCATCAACGAATTCGGCCCGATCATTCCCCCGGCGGATCATCGTTATCGCATGGAGCGCATGTTCTATGCCGACAGGGTTGGCTCGGCACAGCGCGTCGCCATGCTGGCAGGCGCGAAGGAACTGGCCGATGCCTGGGCGGCAGCATCGCAGGGCGACAAGAACACGCCGAAACTGCTGGCTGCCGTTCCAACGGAACAGCGCTCCGCAGGCTATTTGTTCGCCGAGGCCGAATATCTGCGCAAGCGCAAGAAATTCGCCGACGCCGCGGCCTTGATCCAGAAAGCGCCAAGCGACCGCGCAGCGCTCGTCGACCCGGATGCCTGGTGGATCGAGCGGCGGGTGCTTTCGCGCGAGCTGGTCGACAAGGGAGACATGAAGACAGCCTACCGGATCGTCGCGGCACACGTGGCGGAAAGCCCGACCAACGCCGCTGACGCCGAATTCCATGCCGGCTGGTACGCCCTGCGCGGCTTGAACGATCCTGCCAAGGCCGCTGAACATTTCTCCCGTATTGCCAATCTGGCTCAGGGCAGCCTTTCGCTTTCGCGTGCCTACTATTGGCTTGGCCGTGCCGCCGAAGCCGGTGGACCAGGCGATTCCAAAGAGTATTTCACCAAGGCCT
The DNA here is from genome assembly GCF_001303895.1 of Mesorhizobium sp. 1M-11. Taxonomy (GTDB): domain Bacteria; phylum Pseudomonadota; class Alphaproteobacteria; order Rhizobiales; family Rhizobiaceae; genus Mesorhizobium. The sequence continues at coordinate 115,108 of NZ_LJSD01000011.1, forward strand.
CGGCATTCGGCACGACCTTCTACGGCCAATTGGCCGGCGAGCGTGTTGGCAGCCGCACGCTGAACATCGCCTCTCCGCAACCCAGCGACGTCGACCGGCAGAGTTTTTCGAAACGGGAAGCGGTTTCCGCAATCGGCCGCCTGCAGGAAGCCGGGTATGAGCGCTATGCGAATACGCTCTATGTCGATCTGGCCGGTCAGCTGACCAGTCCCGGCGAGGTGGCCTTGCTTGCCGACATGGCCGAAAAGCAGGGCAATCACTACCTCGCTTTGAGAATCGGCAAGATCGCAGCGGCCAACGGCGTCAATGTCGGAGCACTGTCACACCCGATCGGCGTCATTCCGGAAAACGCGAATATTTCCGGTTCCGGCAAGGCATTGGCTTATGCGATTGCACGCCAGGAAAGCGAATTCAATGTCAGCGCCATATCCCGGGCTGGCGCACTCGGCCTGCTGCAGTTGATGCCGGGCACCGCTGAACAGCTCGCGAAAAAGGCTGGTATGGCATTCTCGCAAGCCAAGCTGACCACCGACCCAGGCTACAACGCCACATTGGGCGCAACCTTCCTCGGCCAACAGCTCGACCGCTATGACGGCTCCTATGTGTTGACCTTCGCTGGTTACAACGCCGGACCGCGTCGCGCCGACCAATGGATCAAGCGCTACGGCGATCCGCGTGGCAAGGACATCGACACGGTCGTCGACTGGATCGAACGGATCCCTTATGCGGAAACAAGAAGTTACGTCCAGCGTGTGATGGAGAATTACGAGGTCTACAAAATTCGGATCTCGGGTGAATTCGACATTGTCGGCGACCTCGTCAACGGCCGGAAGTGAGCAGTTGCCAGGTTCGTCCTATTCTCCCGAGAAGTTGTCTGACTTCATTCGACAACGACCCTATTTGACGTCTCGTTCCGCCACCTGTAGCCCTTCGGAAAGACGACGAAGGCAAAGGCGGCGAGTGTGACGGCAAGCTTTTCGGATTTTTTCTACTCTTCCCCCGACGGATTGAAACTGCACGCCAGGATCTATGGCGAACAGAATCAGGACGCGCTGCCGGTCGTCTGTCTGCCGGGCCTAACGCGAAATGCGCGGGATTTTCATAAGTTGGCGCTCTATCTATCCATAGAAGCCAAGACGCAACGCAGAGTTGTCTCCTTCGATTATCGCGGACGCGGGCAATCCGCCTATGATCCGAACCTGAGCAACTACACGGTGGGCGTCGAGGCCAACGACATTCTCGCCGGTCTCGATCAATTGGACATCAAGGAAGCGGCCTTCATAGGCACTTCGCGCGGCGGCCTGATCGTCCACGTGTTAGGTGTCTTGAGACCCACGATCCTGAAAGCGATCGTGCTCAACGATGTTGGTCCCGCACTGGAAATCGCGGGACTGGCGCACATCAAATCCTATCTCGGAAAAGCGCCAAAGCCGCAGAATATAGGGGAAGCTGTCGAAGCGCAGAGGGCGGCCCACGGCCAGGACTTTCCCGCACTGAATGCCGCCGACTGGCAGCGCATGGTCGCCGCCATCTATCGCGAGGAAGACGGCAAACTCGTGCCGGATTTCGACCCGAGGCTGGTGGAGACATTGGCTGGCGTCGATCTGTCGAAACCGCTGCCAACCCTTTGGCCTCAGTTCGAGGCGCTCGGCAATGTGCCGATTCTGGCGATTCGAGGCAGCAACTCGAGGTTGCTGTCGGAGGCGACTATGAATGAGATGGCACGCCGACATTCAAGACTACGGACCGTGACCGTTCATGGACAAGGCCACGCTCCGCTTCTGGAGACCGGTAATCTGCCCAAGGCAATTGCCGATTTCATAGACCAAACGGCAGGACATTAGCCTGCCGTCAATGATCTCATAGGGTCCACGGACCGCTTGACCGCACATCTAAAGTCCGGAGCTTCAAGCCCGCTTCTTGTCGCCCACCTCGGCTACCGCGGGCTTCTTTCTTGCGCGCGGCTTGCGCTGCTTCCCTGAAACGTCATCAAGGGGCGACAAGCTCGCTCCCCTGGCATCTTCCATCGGCCGCGTTTCCAAGACGACGACGCAGCTGTCGAGATCATTGGTCGCCAGATGAGCGTAGCGCATCGTCATCTGCAAGGTTTGATGACCAAGCCACATCTGCACGCGGCGGATGTCGATACCACCCTGAACAAGGCGGGAAGCACAGGTATGGCGCAGAATATGCGGCACCACCTGGTCATCGGCACCAAGACCGACCTCCAATTTCGCCTCGTTCCAGATCTGACGGAATTGCGGCTGGTTCAGCATGGCGAACGGACCTTTCGGGCGCCGCCCCTCACCTGAGAAAACGGCGGCCTCCCGGGCACGCAGCGTCAGAGGAATGGTACGACTACGCCCAGACTTGGTGATCCAGAAGCTCACCCGCGTCGGCTGCAGGTCATTCCAGATCAGCCCCAGGGCCTCACCGAGACGACAGCCGGTATCGACCAGGAAAACAGAGAGCCTGTAGGCGTCTTCGCTGCGGCTGCGAATGGCCGCAAAAAGCCGCGCTTCCTCATCCTTTTCGAGGAAACGGATTCGCCCCGCACGCTCCTTCTGGCGGCGGAACTCGGGCAGGCTGTGGATATCCCCCATCTTATGAGCCTTGCGCAGCAATTTACTCAGTGCAGCCATCTTGCGATTGATGGTTGCGTTGCTGTTGCCGCGTTGGCGCAAGGTACCGATCAGGTTGTCCAGGGTGCTTTGATCGAACGCACTAAAGCGCTCTCCAAGCAAAATCTCGTCTATCTCGCCAATGAACGAGCTGACATTGTATTTGTGCCGCCCATCGTCCCACAATATGTCGCGATAGAGCGAGAACAGTTCACTGATGCGATAGGATTTTACTTCCCTGATATTTCCGGTGTTGTATTTGATCCGGATATTCTGAGACGTAAATGCAGCGAATCGATCGGAGAGCATGCTCTCCTGCAGCGCGTCTTGAGACATCTTTTTGCCACACCCCCCTGTGGATGCGCCAAGGCATACCCACAAGAAGACGTCCTTTCAAGAGAGCAATTCGTAGACGACTCATTCCGGTGTTGCCGGAATCCCTTCGAGACCGTCCAGAAAATCGCTTCAGTTACCGTTCCACCCCCTGTTTCTTTTCGTTTCCCAAGCCCGACGCTAAACAAAAGAACCCGGGCGCAGGACGCCCGGGTTCGATAGACACTTAAAGAGACGACATCTCTTAGAAGTCGCGCTGGAAGCGGATGATACCGCCGATAGCGTTTGCCTTGCCGGCCGGAACGTCGGTCCAGCTCGGGCCAAACTTGGTGACGTGAGCCCAATCAACTTCAGCCGTGACGGTGAAGCCCGGGACCAGCTGGTGCGCGATGTTCGCGGCCAGACCGAATTCTTCCCAGTCGTCATAGGAGACCTGCAGGTTGAACGAGGTCTTCTCGTTGAACTTGTAGGTACCACCACCCCAAACAGCCCAGCTTCCGCCCCACTGCTTGTAGAAGTTGCGGCCGATGTTGTCGTCCGAGCCATAGCCGGCCATCACCCACAGGTCGATCTGGTCGGTCGCCTTCACATCGAGGCGAACCTTGCCGGCCCATTCCTCGTAGGTGCTGTTGTAAGCCGCGACGCCGACGATCGAACCCCAACCAGCGGTATACTTCACACCACCAACCACGTGCGGGACGTAGCTGTCGATGGTGTTGAGGCCATTGCCCTGTTCCAACGAGACGATCGCCGAGAAGCCGTTGCCGGCGTCGAAGGTGTAGCTGATCAGGTTGGTGTCGAAATCACCGTAAGGAACCAGCGTATCCTGGATGACGTTGCCGGCGTAGCCCGAGAAGGTGTTGAAGGCCGACTCGTCCTTACCGACGCGGAGACCACCGAGCTGGATCCAGGCGAAGTTCAGCGTGACGCCGCGGTTGCCAGCGACACCAGTATCACCGTTGCCGTAGTCAAAGCGGGTCTCGGTGTAGGTCTTCAGGGTGCCGAGTTCGGTTTCCTGGCCGGTCCAGGTCTTCAGCGCGAAGCGGCCGAGCTTCTTCCAGGTATTCTGCGAGTCGCCATTGAGGCGATCCGTGGTGCGGGCGCCGTCGAACGAACCCTGATCACCGAAGCTGGCATCGTAACGGATGTAACCGCCGACGCGCAGGCAGGTCTCGGTGCCCGGGATGTAGAAGTAGCCAGCGCCGTAGACGTCGCAGATCTTGACGTATTCGGCGGGTTCCGGCTCGGCGACGACGACTGCGTCGGCGGCGCGCGCACCGGAAACTGCGAGCAGAGCCGCAGCCGAGCCGAGGAGAAGGCTCTTAATGTTCATTTTCTGACCTCCAGTCAAAAGTTTAAAAACGGGTCTGGGTATTTTTTGCTGAAGGACAGCGTTCCCTGCCCCATCCCCTTACTGAAAAAGATGCGCTGCGCGCCGCTTCTTCGATGTCGACATTACCCATCGGGCTGTCCGGTTCAACAAGGAACGTACAGGCAAAAGCGGTGCCCGGGCGCTATCGGATAGCGTTGTTGCACAAATGACACGATTTTGCCCATGGTCGAAAGCTCTCGTTAACCATCAGGCTTTGATCGGCCCTTGCGAATGAGGATTTCTGCCGAATTTGCGCAGAATCACGCAGCACGGGTGACCTGCACGCGGGTCTCTTTCTCAGGCGTCGTCTTTTTTATGGCCTGATATGCGTTGGCTTATTGATTGTGCCGACCCTTTTCTTTATCCAGCGCCGCAACGGAGAGGTGGCCGAGTGGTCGAAGGCGCTCCCCTGCTAAGGGAGTAGACCTCAAAAGGGTCTCGTGGGTTCGAATCCCATCCTCTCCGCCACTTCAGTCCCTGAGTGGGCACTGAGTTTACGCCAGCTTTTCCGGCGAGCGCCTGTAGCAGCCGGGACTTCGATCCCATGATCCGAACCTCGCCGTCCGCGACTTCGACGCGCTGGGCAAGCGCGCGCAGGTGATCGCGGCGGTAGCCGCCGCCTTCGAGACGGATGCGCTGACGGGCGCTCTGGGCGAAGGTGCGGACCATCTGCGGGGTGATGGCCTTGGCGCCGGCGTTGTCGAGCATGGCCTGGGCACGCTCGGCGTCGGTCTTGGCCTGGTCCCTGATGGCCTTGAGGCCGTCGATGCGATCCTTGAGGGCAGGATCGTCGATGTCGGCCACGCCGGCCTCGATGGCGTCGTAGAGGCGCTTGAGACGCAGTTCCGATTCGGCGGCGCGCTTGGTGAGTTCCGCGATGTGCTCGCGGCGACGTTCGGATTGCTCCTGACGCCGGTCAAGAACGCTGGCGAGGATGGTTTCCAGCCGCTCGGGCTGGAGAAGCTGGTCTTCGAGGTGGCTGGCGACAAGATCGTCCAGCTTGTCCATCGGCACAGCCATGCCCTCACAGGCGGTCGGCCCCTGCCGGGCTTTCATGGAGCAAGCATAGTAGCGGTAACGCCCGCCCTTGCCGGTGCGGATGGTCATGGCTCCGCCGCACTTGGCGCAATGGATCAGGCCGGTCAGCATGGTCGGGCCACTGATGACGGCGGATGGCATGACCTTGGGGTTGCGGGCCTTGAGCAATGCTTGCACCGCGTCGAACGTTTCGCGGTCGATGATCGGCGGGACCGGAACGGTCACGATCTCGCTGACCGGCTTCAGTTCCTTGGTCTTGGACCGCTTGTTGAACTCATGCTCGCCGACATAGGTGCGGCGGGTGAGGATGCGGTGGACCTGGCCGATGCCCCAGCGCCCGCCGTCGCGGGTGAAGATGCGGCGGCTGTTGAGATAGGAGACGATGTTCTTGACGCCCATCTGGCCGGTCGTGCCGTCGCCTTCCAGCGCGAGGCGATAGATCAGCCGCACGGTCTCGGCATGGAGCGGGTCGATCTCCAGCTTCTTCTTGGTTTTCGCGCCGCGCTGCTCGGCCGCGACGACACGATAGCCGATGGGCGGCAGCGAACCGTTCCAGAAGCCTTGCCGCGCGTTTTCCTTCAATGCCCGCATAACGTGCTTGGCGTTTTCCTTCGACTGGTATTCGTCGAACAGCGCCATGATCTGCCGCATCATCTGATGCACCGGATCGTCACCGATCTCCTGCGTGATCGACAGCAACTTGACGCCGTTCTTCGCCAGCTTCCTGACGTAAAACTCCATATCAAAGGCGTCGCGGAAGAAGCGGCTGAACGAGTGGACGATCACCACGTCGAACGGCGCTGGCTTACTGGTGCCCGCCTCGATCATGCGCTGGAACTCGGGTCTGCGGTCGTTGGTCGCCGAAGCGCCTGGCTCCACATAGGTCTCGACAAGCTGATAGCCGCGCGAGGCGCAATAGGCTTCGCCCTGCCGCTTCTGGTCAGGGATGGAAACATCGTGCTCGGCCTGCCGTGCCGTCGAGACGCGCAGGTAAAGGGCGGCGCGTAGCAGAATTGCGGAAGAGGAAGCGCTCATGCCGGGCCTCCTTGGGCAGCAGCCTCGTCAGGCGACAATACGGCGACACCGAACGGCAGGAAATGCTTCGTGTTGCGGGTGACAACGGCGAGTTCATGCGCTGCGGCGGTACCGGCAATCACGGCATCAGCCATGCCGGGGTCGTGACCGGCCGCAAGCGCCTTCGCTTCCAGCCGCCCGCCGATTGCGGCGGCCTGCGCGTCGAAGCCAATGATCTTGTCATCATATGTGGAGACAAGGCCACTGAGCCATGCTTTCAGGCTCGCGGCCTTCGCCGTCGCTCCCTTGTGGTCAAGGAGCGCGATCCCCTTCTCGATTTCATGAATGGAGACAACCGACAAGAATAACCGGCCGTCGCCGTCCATGCGATCCAGCCAAGTGAGGAAGTCGGCGGATGCTTCCGACTTCGACGGCGCCAGCATGGAGACGACGTTGGTGTCGAGAAGAAAACCGCTCAAAGCTCGACATCCCGCGATGGCTTGCGGTTCCGCGTGAACTCTCCGCCTGGGAACGTCCTGAGATAGCTGACAAGACCCGCCCGTTTGCGTTCGAGCGCCTTGCGCGCGATCTCCGCCGCCTCGACCGAGACCAGGGCCGCGACAGGCTTGCCATGACGGGTGATGGTCACGATCTCTCCTTTGACGGCTTCATCAACGAGGCTGGAAAAACCAGCCTTGGCGTCTCTGAGGTTGATGGTCAGCATGTTGCGCCCTCCATTTGTAGCTATATGTGACTACATGTAATCTATTAAAGGGCGGATTTCAACGCCGATTTCAAATCTCCGAGGTGTCAGCCCTCGGGGCCGAACAGGTCATCGAACAGGTCTCCGAACCATTGCTCGAACACCTCGATCTCGGCCTGCGTGACCGGAACGGGGCGCGGCCAGTCGTCGGTAACGGTCCAGGTGGACAGGTCATGCCTGGGCGGTCTGCCAGGGAACGGCCACGGACAGCCCAATAGTGCCTCAAGCTGCTCGGATGCCGTGGGCGGCCTGACGCGCCGGGCGCGGGACAACGCCCCGCGATCAGACGCCATCGAGGTCGCGCCCGCTTCCGGGCCGCCACGTTACGGGGTTGGCGACCCATCGGTTGATGTCGGATTCCTTCCAGCCCGCGCCGTTGACGCTGATCCTGATCTGGGCGGGGAACGTGCCCTCGGCGATCTTGCGATAGATGGTCGACCGGGACAGGCCGGTGCGGTCGAGAACGGTGTTCAGGCGGATGATACGGTCTGGCTGGCGCATGGCCGTGATGCCTCCTGCTGGCTGTTTCTGGGAACTGCCAGGACAGGCAAAGGCAAGGATTTGTTGTTGTGCAATAGATAGTTAGGCGTCGTAGGGCTGTGGCGAAGAGGCGGCGGTAAATAGGATGGTTCTACAGCCCGAGACCCCGACCCCGGCCAAGCCCGAACGTAAGGGTAAGGTCGCGGCCGATGCCCATCCCCGAATCGAATGAGATGCCGAGTTCGCGTTTGCGGCCCGCCAGAAGGGATTCCATCTGCGGGTCGCGTTCCAGGCTGTGGGCCATGTTCCCCATCTCCGCCCGCGCGGCCCTGTGACCGGAATAGTCGCCCGCCGCATACCGTTCGTCGCTGGCCCTGTGGAGATTTTGCCACCGTTCCACGAAACGGTCGGCGCGCAGGCCGGGATCGGTGCGCAACTCGGTTTCCAGTTGCGGGGCGCGGATTGCGCGCTGGGCGTCGCCGGACGCCGCCTCCGCCGCAAGCTCCGGGTTTTTCTTGTAGGCGGCTTCGGCGTCATGCGAGCCGTAGGGGCGCAGCTCCTCGAATCGCTGGCGCGCCTCCTGCAATTCCCTGATCTGATCGGGGCTGGCCTTGCCGCCCTGGTCCTGCGCGGCGAATATCGCATCGACGGCGCGCGCATGACGGACGAGCGCCCGGCCACGGGCGCGGCGCAACGCCGCCTCCGGGTCTTCCGCCACTTTCCTTTCCGGCATCTGTCCACCCTCGGCGGGCAGGCGCAGGCCGTCGAAGATGCCGCGCACCTTTTCGGGAACCTGGCGGACGATCTCGACAACCCGCTCCATCCGCTCGCGGAAGGTGATGCCGCGCCGCTCGGCGTAGTCGCGGGCGGGTTCGTAGTCGCTCGCCATGTCCTTGGCCCGGTCGCGCGACAAGACATTGATGAGCTTGTCCTGATTGGCGAAGTCGTCGCGGCCGTAATGCAGGTCCATGCCGTCGCGGTGGCGCGACAGGGCGACATAGCTGCAGTGGCCGTCCATGCCCGGCGTCGCCAGGACATGGGCGCGGTCCACGGTCATGCCCTGCGCCTTGTGGATCGTGGCGGCATAGCCGTGGTCGATCTTGTTGTAGTCCTTCAGGTCGAACGCGACATCGCGGCCATCGTCGGTGCGCACGGCCATGGATTGCGGGCTGACCTGCTCGATGGTCCCGAGCGTGCCGTTCCTCACGCCAAGCCCGCGCTCGTTTTGCAGGAACATCACGCGGTCGCCGGGCGCGAAGGTCCGCACACCGCGTTCGGCGGCGACATGCACATCCGCGCCAAGTTCACCTGCGTCACGCATTTTCTGGCGGGCCGCCTCGTTCAACTCCCGCACCTCGGCATTGGTGTGGGTGAGGATGATGCGGCTGGCGTCGGGGTGTGCCTGCCGGTCGCGGTTCCAGCGGTCGATCAACTCGCCGCGCGCCTGCTCGCGTGTTGCGGCGGCATGGACCATGCCATGCTTGTCGTAGGCGTGGATCGCATCGCCGGTTCGGCCGGTCGCCAGATCGCGCGTCGCGTCGCGCTGCCAGTCCTCGCGCTGGCGGCGCACCTCGCTGATTTCCGCGCCGCCGTGACGCTCATGGATCGAGCGGAACGCCGCACCCGCCTCGATGGACTGCAACTGCTGCGGATCGCCGACCAGGACGACTTTCGCGCCTGCCTCGGCGGCATGGGACAGCACGCGCTCCAACTGCCGCGTGCCGACCATGCCCGCCTCGTCGATGACAAGCACATCGCGGGATGTGAGAAGGTCGTGGCCCTGCGCCCAACCATGCTCCATGCTGGCGATGGTGCGGGACGTTATGCCCGATCCGCCTTCGAGATTTTCCGCGGCGATGCCGGACAGCGCCACGCCCCGGACCTCGTAGCCCGCCGCCTCCCAAGCCTCGCGCGCCACCCCCAGCATCGCGCTCTTTCCCGTCCCGGCATAGCCGACGACAATGCCAAGATCGCGTCCGTCCGTGACGTACGCCAAGGCATCGGCCTGCTCGCGGGAGAGGACAAGGCCGCGCTGTTCAGCACGTGCAAGGGCGTCGAGTCTGTCCCTGTCGTTCACCTCATGGCGTTCCCGTTCGGCCATCAGTTCGGCCGCGCCGTGCATGCGCCGTTCGGCCTCGATCATGTCGCGGGTGGTGAAGCGGTCCTGCCCGGCATCGTCCTTGCCAAGTTCGACAAGATCGGGCGCGCTGCGCATCGCGCCCATCACCTCGTTGAACTGGTCGATCACGTCGCTGTGCCGGTGCGCGAACATCGCCATGTCACGCCGCGTGAAGGTGGATTGCTGCTGCGTGATCGCGTCCAGGGCGGAAGATGGATCGGCGATGATTCGCGCGCCGTTCTCGCGTGCGATACGCCGGTGATCCTCGGCGCGGTCGGCCTCATGCCCGGCGGCTTCCATGCGCTGCGCGGGCGCGCCGATCTTTGATTGCGGCTCCAGCGCGACGCCCTGCGCCTCAAGGCTGCGGTGGTCGATCCGGGCGTCGATTTCGAGTTCGGCAAGGCGCTCGTTGACATGATCGGCCCATCGTTCGCGCCAACGCTCGACCAGCTCGGTGCGGTTCCAGTCCCGCACCTTCGGGCCAAAGCCGTTTTCGTCCACCGAGCGCATGGTCAGCATGACATGGGCATGGGGCTTGGGCTGGCCGTCCGCGCCCATATCCCAATGCACATTGAGGTCGGCGATCATGCCCTGATCCACAAACTCGGACTGCACGAAGTCGCGGGCCAGTTCGACGCCCTGCGCCTGTGTCATCTCGCGCGGAATGGCGAACTCCACCTCGCGGCAAAGCTGCGCATCTTTTCTTTTCTCGAAGACTTCAACATCATTCCAGAGCCGCTCGCGGTCGGACCATGCCTCCGGCGCGTTCTCCGGCAGCATGACCTCGGAATGGACGACATCGCGCTTGGCGGAAAAGTCCTGATCGCGGCCCAGCCGGTCGTCGCGCAGCCGCGAGGCCGAGCGATAGGCGGCGGCAGCGACCGCGCTGCGGCCCGCCGCGCGTCCGATGACCTGAACGGAGAAATGGTAGATCGCCATGGCGACCAACCAGATACTGCCCGCAAGCGCACGTCGGAACGACGTATAAGCGCGCCCTCGAAACTAATTTCTCGGGACAGTCCGCGCGGTTCCAGCCCGTCCCGGCGACCTTACAGCATTGCGGCAGGCGCTCAACTATCATCGCCCCATCAACAGCTTATGGAGATGACAATGCGCAAGCCACGGGACTTCGACGCGGAACTGAAGTCGCTCGAAGACAAGGCGCGAGACCTGAAGGCCCGAAAGGTGCAACAGCTTGGCGAGCTGGTCATTTCGACCGGCGCCGACGCCCTCGGCGCCGACGAACTGGCGGGGGCGCTGATCGTGATGGCCGAAACCAGGGATGCCGGAAAGAGGGAGGCATGGGCGAAACGCGGGGCCGCGTTCTTTCAGGGCCGGTCGCGGCGAACTGCATCACCGTCTGACCGCGACGCTGGCGGCGCTCCGTCGCAACCGGGCGGCACGCAATCGGCATCAAGCGGCACGGGCGCGGCATGACATGCGGACATGGCAGGTCGAGCGCCGCAAACGTACCCGGCATCTGATCGAACTCGGCGGTCTCGTCGTTAAGGCCGGGATCGTGGACCTGACCGGCGACGACCGCGCCGTCATCTATGGGGCGCTGCTCTGGGCGGCCGACAAGCTCAAAAGCGACGAGCGCGAGAAGGCGTTGGCGCTCTGGACCGCGAAAGGGAAGCAGGCGTTTGAGGCTGAGCGCGCCAGCACGAATCCCACCACCGCACAGGACCAGTCCGATGGGGCGTGAGCGATGGCGGGCGGCGCGGAGACCTATATATCGCAGCGCCGCCCGCCATCGCGCGCACTCTTCCGATGTGTCCCAAGTAGCGATCCCTTTGGGTCAGTCGGTCAGTCGGTGACCGCCGCAAGGATGGGACCCCCGTCGGCAGCCTGCACCAAGATGGCAGTCCTCAGGCCGGACTGGGCAGCCGGCAAGGCGAGTGTCGTCGCCTTACCCGTCCAGTGACCCAGTCTCGTCAGACTTTTCACGACATTGGCATGCGGTAACGTGCGGCCGGTATTCTCGCCCCGTACCACTGGCACCTCGATGACTCCCGGCTGGTAGCGCACCAACCAAATATCGGCCCAGCGCCCGGGTGTGCTGCTGGAGCCGATGTGCACCGCTCCGTCGGCCAGAGACACAGGCGGCCCGTCTGTCCGCGCCCTGCCGATCAGGTTCTCGATGTCCGAGAGCCGATTGCCGACCGTATCCTCGCTTCCGTTCACGACGATCTGCGGCGTGAACGGACCCCTGTTGCCAAGAGGCGCCTCGTAGGCGACCTGGCGCTCCGTGAACTCCTCACGCGCGAAAACGTCCTTCCAGCCGAGATAGTCCCAATAGGTGACGCCGAACGACAGCGCCAATACGCCTTGCCGATCCCTCAGCTTGATCAGATTGGCGTTGGCCGGAGGACAGGACGAGCAGCCCTGGCTGGTGAAGAGCTCGACGACGGTCAGCCGCCCTGTTTCCTCGGCATATGACGTCGTCACTGAAAGCGCGAGCATGGCCATGGCTGCGGCGGGCAGGCCGTATCCCGTCATTCGTCTCATCATGCTTACCTCCGATTGGCTGGTGGCGCTTCGCGCTTCGTTGCCGCAGAATGTTCTTCAGGTGGTGCCATGGCCTTTTCCGATCCGAGCAATCCAGTTGTCGATGGAAAGCCGCCCGGGTCCCCACGCCATGATGCCGAGCGCCATCGCGGCCCAGGTGAGATGGATCGGCCAGCCATCGGGTACGGTTAGCTCGACGACGATGGTCATCAGGAGCAGCCCGAGTGCGGCGAAGCGAGTCGCCAAGCCGAGAACCAGAAGAATTGGAAAGACGATTTCCCCTGACCCTGACAGGAACGCCATCACTGCCGGCGCCGGGAAGGAATAGGGGCCGCCCGGCAGATGCAGCTTGAACTCATCGCTGAAGAGATAGATCGCGGTATCGTTGAGCTGCAGGAAGCCATCCCATTTCAGGATCCCGGACTTCCAGAACGGCACGGCCAACGCCAGACGCATCACAAACTGGACAAGGGACGGCTGCGCAATCGTCCGAACGACGGCGATTCCTCTCCCCACGAGGTCGGTCACACGTTTGACCTTACCGTCGGTGGCGGCACTGTTGTCCGTAGCCATCGTCACGATGGTTCTCCAATCTTGATGGCGGTGAATGTGCCTGCCTCGATCATCCCCTTCAGGTTGAGCGGGAGGTCGAAGTCGGGATGCATCGCCTGAGCGGCCACGGCGGCTGCTCCCAGCGGCTCACCCGTGATCAACTGCTCCAGGAAAGACGCTCCGCCGGCGGGAAGCCGGCGCACGACGACGTCGAGATCGGGTCGTGTGATCAACGCATCCTCGGCGATAGCGGCGTCGATTTTCCCGACGGGCTCCGTGCCACGGTTAGCCGCGAAGATGGTCACGGCTGCATAGTGCGACCGAACGATCCGCGTCGCCGGGTGGGGCGTGAATGTGATCTCCCCCAGCCTCTCGGGCGGGACGGAGGCGAGGGCCTCCGCCGGAAGCGGCTCGGCGTCGGCTGCATGGTAGGCGTCCAGCCAGACCCGTTCGATGCGCGCCGTGTCGGCGAGCCAAGGCATCGCCCGCGCGTATTCGTAATGTTCGATGAAGGCCGGAAAATCCCGACCATACTCGAACAGCAGTGGCGAGCTGGGCGGTGTCTCGCGGATATGAAAGCGAGCCATCGCGCGAAAGAATTCCACGCCTGTGATGCGCTCGACGGCCGGAAAGACCGCCGCTAAGGCATCAATCAGGCTGACGGTGACGTTGTTGCGGTAAACGTTGTAGCGCTGGACGGCGGCCTTGCCGTTCGGACCCGCGACAATTGCCGGCGTATCTCGATCCGGATTTATCAGCGCCGCCGAGAACGCCGCCGCATAGGATGTCCGATCCTGCGCCCGGTCACGAGGCAGATACTCAAGCAGCATGGCTCTGGTCCGGCAAAGAGACGGCCTGGTGACGGTCGAGGATGGCCTGGGCGGCGCTCGCCTCGGCTTTCAGAATCGGCCAGTCGGGAATGTTGCTGTCCCATTCGATGAGGGTCGGGATCGGACCGCATTTCCCGATCACGATCTCGAAAAGTTTCCATACGGCATCCGCGACCGGCCCGTCGTGGCTGTCGATGAGCAGGAGGTCACCCTCGTCGTCTGCCTGCTCGGCATGGCCGGCGAGGTGGATTTCCCCGACGCGCGAAAGAGCGAAATCCGACAGATATTCGAGCGCCGAAAAGCCGTGATTGGTCGCTGAGACGAAGACATTGTTGATGTCGAGCAGCAGGCCGCATCCGGTGCGTTGGGCCACGGCACGGATGAATTCGGTTTCGTTCATGGTCGATTCGCGAAAGATGACATAGGTCGACGGATTCTCGAGCAACATCGGGCGACCGATCGTCTCCTGCACCTCGTCGATGTGCTCGCATACGCGGGCAAGCGTGGCTTCGGTGTAGGGCAATGGCAGGAGATCGTTGTAATAGGCCGTTTCGTGCGTTGACCAGGCCAGATGTTCGGACACGAGCGCCGGTTCGTAGCGCTCGACGAGGCTCTGAAAGCGTTCGAGATGAGCTTTGTCGAGCGGTTGCGGTGCCCCGAGCGACATACACACCCCGTGCAGCGAGACGGGATTGTCGCGCCGGATCGTTTCCAGCGCTCGATGAGGCTGGCCGCCTGCGCCCATATGATTCTCGGCGTGGATCTCGAAAAAGCCCGTTGGTTTGCCATCGGCAAGGATGGCCGGCAAATGCTCGTGCTTGAAGCTTGTGCCCGCAAGCCCGGCGACCGGGTGCACCGGAAAGCGGAGAGTACGTGCCGCGGACGCTGCGACGCGGTTGAGGTTGGCGTTCATGGCAGCTCTCCCTTTCCGGTGACTTGCCGCAGTTTCGTGTTAGGATTCGATCGGTTTCAGCGAGCCATGCTTGCCGTTCGGCAGTTCGATCGACTCGCAGGTTCCGCCGGCTACGAACTTCCAGGCATTGCCCTGGAAATCGACGGTCGAGGTGCCCTGGCAGGTGGTGCCGGGGCCGGCGGCGCAGTCGTTCTGGGCCTTCAGCGCAACGCCGTAACACTTCTCCTTGCCGGCAGCGGTGGCGGCCTTGCCCTCCGCCTCCGTCAGCGGCCCGGCGACCGCGAAGGAGGAAAGTGCCGTGGCCACGGCAGTGGCAAGAACAGCTGCGTTGACGGTGGCTTTGACAGACATGGCTTTATCTCCGATTTGTTTCTCTCTCATGCGTCCCTGTGGCGACGCACGTGAGCGAATTCGGCAGCAAGCGGCGGCGTGTTACTGCGCGCGGTGAACACGAATTCGTGAAGGATTGGCGAACGAGCAGATTGGACACATGTCTATTCTGCGCTGGATGTAACAAAGTGGAGATCTGGAGCGAATCCCAAAGAGGCGGAAGGTTTGAACAACAAGCAGGAGAATAACCTTGCCGGGCTGTTGCGCGCCGCAATTGAAGGGGATGCACGAGCCTATGATGTGTTTCTCCGGCAGGCAGCGAAGCTCGTTCGCGCCTTTGCCGCGCGGCGGATCGTTGATGGCAGCTTGAACCCAGAGGATATTGTGCAGGAAACACTGCTTGCAATTCACCTGAAGCGGCACAGCTGGCGCGCGGACTCACCGGTCATGCCCTGGCTCTATGCCATTGCCCGCTACAAGCTGATCGATGCTTTTCGCCGCCGCGGCCGGCATGTGGAGATCGACATCGATGAGATCGCACAGAGCATGGCCGCGCCTGAGGTCGAGACGCTTGCGAGCTGGGAAGTGGAGCGGGCGCTTGCAATGCTTTCGCCAAACCAGCGCTCCGTCGTCGCGGTCATCTGTGTTGACGGGCACTCCATCGGCGACGCGGCGAGGGACCTTGGTATGAGCGAAGGGGCGGTCAGGGTCGCCCTGCATCGCGGCCTTGCTGCGATTGCAAGACATTTCGGCAAGAGGTCCGAGCGCGACTGAAATGGATACGAACAAGCTCGTCGAGGCGCTCGTCGCCGACATCCGTAAGCCGGGACCGTCGCTTGCCGGTCTCTGGTGGACGGCCGCCGTGTTCGCCACCCTGCTTGCCGGCGTTGTCTTCTTCATCACCCTCGGGCCGCGGCCGGACATCGCGGAGGCGGCCGAGACCCCGCGCTTTCTTTTCAAATTCGCCGTCACGATGGCGCTTGCTACGGCAGCCTTCGGTGCCGCGCGGGCGCTGTCGCGCCCAGGCAGTGACTGGCGTCATACGATGGTCTATCTCATCGCGGCACCGGCCATGCTCCTTGCAGCGGTCGCGGTCGAGCTTGTCCTCGTGCCGCCAACGCTGTGGGGGACACGGCTTGTGGGCACCAACAGCCTCGTGTGCCTCACCTTCATCCCGCTGATCGGGGCGGGACCGCTTGTCGTCTTCCTCGCAGTGCTCCGCCACGGCGCGCCCACGTGTCCGCGCCTGGCGGGAGCCGTCGCCGGGCTGCTTGCGGGCGGCATCGCCGCCACCTTCTACGCCGCCCAATGCATAGACGATTCGCCGCTGTTCGTTGTCACCTGGTACCCAATCGCGATAGGCCTACTTGCCGGCCTTGGCGCACTCGCCGGAGAGCGTATCTTGCGTTGGTAATCTCCGCCATTCACGGCGGGATCAAGCAGCTTCACATTGAAGCCATCAGGCAGGCGCACTATCCGTCCTCGAAATGAATGCGAGGCAAATCTCGCTGTCATCACACTGCAGCCATCGTGCTTTGGGGATTGGATAACCGTCCAAGACTCAGACCTTGGACTTAATATAGTTGACCATTCCGATGACGTCCTCGGCGACCAGCCTACCGATCGGGCCGCTAGAATAGACGGCGTTGAGAATCTTTCCGTCAGGGGCCAGCAAGAATCCTGTCGTCTGGAGATAGCGCGGTGTTTCGTTGGTGTATGCGCCAGTCTCTGCCGCGACTTGGTCCGCATCGGCACTATGCCCCACCGGGAAGTTCAGCTTGAACTTTTCGATCGTGCCGATCGTCGTCGCCTCGTCGTCGACAGACAGCGCCACAACCTTGATGCCGGTTTCGGCGAGCTTCTCGCTCGCGCGCTGAAACCCCGCGAGTTGGGCCTGGCAATAGGGGCACCACGCCCCGCGATAGATCAGGACAACACCGTACGACCCTGAGAGGGATAGTGGGATGCTTATCGTCCCTCCGCCGACCGCGGAGACATCGAGAGCCGGAAAGGTTTGCCCATTTTGCAAACGCGTCATCGTGGACTCCAAAAACTGGACTTCTTGGTCCACTTCATGCGGCGCACGACTGGACTGTCAAGTCCAATCGATGTAACGTTTCAGCATGCTGCCAAACCAGAAATCCGAACCTCGATCTCTTACCGCCCGTGGGGCGGCGACTCGGTCGCGCATCGTCGACGCCGCAGCCGATCTGATTTACGCCCACGGCGTGGACCGGACGAGCCTGGACGACGTGATGGCCGCAAGCAGCGTGAGCAAGTCACAACTCTATCATTACTTCGCCGACAAGGACGCACTGGTCCTTGAGGTGATCGCCCGGCAGACTGAGCGCGTTTTCGAAGCGCAGACGCCCCATCTGGAGGCGCTGGATTCGTTACCTGCCCTGAAGTTATGGCGCAATGCCATCGTCCGGCTCAACAAGGCCGCGCACGGCAAGGGATGTCCATTGGGAACCCTCGCTAGTGAACTCGCCAACGGCTTCGAGCCAGCACGAAAATGCCTAGCAGATAGTTTTGCGATGTGGCGTGATCGCATCGAGCAAGGTCTCACCAAGATGCGCGAACGCGGCGAGCTAGCTGCCTCGGCCGACCCATATGAGTTGGCGGTCGCCGTCCTAAGCGCGATCCAGGGCGGGCTTCTCCTCGCCAAAACGACCCATTCAAGTCGCCCGTTGGAGATCGCGCTCGATATGGCAATTGATCACGTCGCTAGGCATATGACGAAAGCGTAAGTGCCCATCCCAAGTCTTTGTGAGTCGGCAGGATCAGTTAACGAATCTCGGCTTGCGCGGCGGGAATCGGCTATGATGATTGATTGGCACCGAATTCGGCCTAACCGGCTTGAACCTGATAAGTCGCAAAGCCCGCCTTGGTGGAGAGGCAGGCCTCGCCAAGTCATAGTGCTATGGCGCAAACGTAGTGCTCATCACTATCGGTCGCGGCTCGCCATTATTTCGCTTTTACGCCATCGTGCGAAATTGTGCGCTACAGCAACCTAATTGCCGCCGTTTGCCGTTCATTTCGTTGCACCCGCCTGTTTGCTGAACTGATCCTTTATGGCCAAATCCGGGGCAAGCAGACACGATCCACTGCTCGAATGACCCGCCCGCTGTTGCAGGCTGGACATATTTAGACCAGCGGTCTAAACATGTTTGGGCGAATATGATTGGTATTACGGATCATCACTTGGATCAGCGACTTCAGGCACGTGTGCGACTGCGGCAACTTCCCGATCACCAGCGCGCCGCCTGGCTCGATGTGGCAGAAGAGGAATTCAGAGCGTTCGGGTTCGAGGGCGCATCGATGAACCGAATTCTAACGCGTGCCGCGCTCAGCAAGGGGCAAGCCTATTATTATTTCGCGGACAAGGGCGAACTCTATCGCGCCGTTATTGAGCGCGCCATCACCGATCTTTCCCGCTTGATCGACGCAAAGCCGGTTCAGCCAGAGTCCGTTGCTGATTACTGGCGACAGACTGCCGCGCTCTTTGGCAATGTGACGGCGATCCTCAAGCAGAACGAACGCTTGGCTAAATTGGGACGTGGAATCTACCGGGAAACGGCGGCACAGGCCGCCACCACAGACCTGCTCGAAGCTCTTCATGCTCGGTTTCAGCAACTGATCGAGGCAGGACAAACGATCGGCGCTATCCGCAAGGACCTGCCGCTCGCCTTGCTAATCAACATGGCTTTCGCGGTGGCGCGTGAAGCCGACCGCTGGTTTGCCCTGAACGCGCAAGAACTCCGCCCGCACGATGTCCTTGCCCTCAACCACCGCGTGTTCAGCCTGTTCATCGCCATGCTCGCGCCAAGCGATGGCGGCGACGCGTTGGCGCAGGCTTCCAAATCATCCAAGGATTAGTCCAATGCCAACCTCCCGCCTCGTCATCACCACGCTTTTGGTCGCATCAGCCTTGAATTTGGCGCTTATGGTTCCCGGGGGATTCGTTGAAACACGAGATTTCAGCGCCTATCCCTCCATCGTGCTGGGCGCATTCAATGTGTTTTTAACGGTGCTTGGCTTAGGCAGCCTTGTACTCGCCTATACCGTCACGAAAGCAGGCAGAGGATATGGCTGGTCCGCACTGGCCGGCCTCGCCTTCGTCGGCGTCTACGTGCTCGATCTCGGCCGCATTTTTCCCGTGCCGCCCGACCCAATGTCGACACTCCTGGCGACGCTGGAATGGATCGGTACAGGCCTGGGCGTGGCCTTGGCCGCCGCCACGCTCGTTCTATCACGGCGCGCCACATCGACCTCAGCCACGTCATCGTTGCCGAGACCGGTCGTGTTCGGCCTCGTCATCGTGGCGTTGATCATTGTCGCCTTTGCGACCAAATCCGCAATGGGAATTTGAAGCGCTTTCCGATCAGATAGCCGCTTAAGGGGCGGTCGGCCGCGCAGGTCAATTGCGCCGCCAAGCGGCATTAGAGTGCTATAGCGTATGCGTAGTGCTCATCACTATCGGTCGCGGCCCGCCAGTTTCCCTTTATTTCCTCATTTCGCGGCCGCCTCCAGCGGGCGTTGGTGACGCACATTTGCCGTCAGTTTTGCACCGATGGGCGTTTTTCCATCACTGCGCAGCAATCGTATAATTCCAAAAACAAATGCAATAACAGATACTTGAAGGGAATCTGCCTCAATTCCTTCAAAAACAGTGTTCGATTCTGACTGGAGGTCAGAAAATGAACATTAAGAGCCTTCTCCTCGGCTCGGCTGCGGCTCTGCTCGCAGTTTCCGGTGCGCGCGCCGCCGACGCAGTCGTCGTCGCCGAGCCGGAACCCGCTGAATACGTCAAGATCTGCGACGTCTACGGCGCCGGCTACTTCTACATCCCAGGCACCGAGACCTGCCTGCGCATCGGCGGTTACATCCGTTACGACGCCGGCTTCGGTGATGTCGGTTCCTTCGACGGCGCCCGCGCCATCGACCGTCTCAACGGCGAGGAGCAGGACACCTGGCGTAAGAACGCCCGCTTCACGCTGAAGACCTGGACCGGTCAGGAAACCGAACTCGGCACCCTGAAGACCTACACCGAGACCCGCTTCAATTTCGGCAACGGCTCGGGTGACCTGGCTGAAAACAGCGGTGTTTCGCTGAACTTCGCCTGGATCCAGCTCGGCGGCCTGCGCGTCGGTAAGGACGAGTCGGCTTACGACACCTTCACCGGTTATGCCGGCAACGTCATCCAGGATACGCTGGTTCCTTACGGCGAATTCGACACCAACCTGATCAGCTACACCTTCGACGCCGGCAACGGCTTCTCGGCGATCGTGTCGCTCGAACAGGGCTCGGGCGAGTACAACACCTTCGTTGACGATGGTGCTGGCAACTGGGTTCCGGGCGTGGTGAACAACACCATCGACAGCGCAGTTCCGAACGTTGTGCTCGGCGCCAAGTACACCCAGGGCTGGGGCGGCATCACCGGTGTCGTCGCTTACAACAGCGCTTGGGAAGAGTGGGCCGGCAAGGTTCGCTTGGACGTGAACGCGACCGACCAGATCTCGCTGTTCGTCATGGGTGGTTATGGTACGGACGACAACGCTGCTCGTACCTTCTACAAGCCATGGGGCGGCAACTGGGCTATCTGGGGTGGCGGCACCTACAAGTTCACGGAGAAGACCTCTTTGAACGCCCAGGTGTCGTATGACGAGCAGGAAAACCTCGGTGTTGCGGTCAACGTCGCTCACCAGCTGGTTCCGGGCTTCACCGTCACGGCCGAAGTCGACTACCTCAACGAAGGCAAGCGCAATGACGCAGACTTCCTCGGTAGCTGGACTGGCGCTACCGACAAGAGCAGCGTCGGCGGCCTGATCCGCTTCCAGCGCGACTTCTAAGAGAAAGTCTCTTCCGACTTTCCAGAACCCGGCGGGCAACCGCCGGGTTTTTTCTTTTTGTCCAGCGGCGAATGGCTTCGGGAAAGAGGCTGATCGACCACGGAATCATACCGGACATACTGACCGGTTTGTCTTCGCCCATCTCAATGCTTGCATGCCTCTACCCATCACTGTAGCCAGAACCGGAACGCAATCCGGGGCTTCTCCATGCCAAAATACCCACCGCTTTCACCGATTGTCGCAGCGCTGCCGGCTACGGTGCCGTTCGTCGGCCCGGAGGCGCAGGAACGTGACCGCGGCAAGCCGTTCCGCGCCCGTCTTGGCGCCAATGAAAGCAGTTTCGGTCCCTCCCCGCGTGTCGTTGAGCGCATGCAGGCCATCGCCGGCGACATGTGGATGTATTGCGACCCGGACAATTATGATCTGAGGCAGGCGGCGGCGGCTCATCTCGGCATCTCCGCCGACAATGTCGTGGTCGGCGAAGGCATCGATGGCCTGCTCGGTCTGCTCACCCGCATGTATGTTGGGCCAAACGACCCGGTGGTGACCTCACTCGGGGCCTATCCGACCTTCAATTTTCACGTTGCCGGTGCTGGCGGCCGGCTGGTGACTGTGCCCTATGAAAATGACCGCGAAAGCCTCGACGGCCTGCTCACCTCGGCAAAACGCGAGAACGCGCCGCTGGTCTATCTTTCCAACCCCGATAATCCGATGGGAAGCTGGTGGGAAACGGATGAAATCAACCGATTCGTCGAAGCCCTGCCGGAAACCACCATGCTGGTCTTGGACGAAGCTTATGGCGAATTAGGGCCAGCGTCCGCCTTACCTGCAATCGACGTGACGCGGCCGAATCTTATCCGCATGCGCACCTTCTCCAAGGCTTATGGCCTGGCCGGCATCCGGCTGGGTTATGCCTTTGGCGAAAAGCAAGTGATCAGCGACTTCGAAAAGATCCGCAACCACTATGGGGTGAGCCGCATGGCGCAGGAGGCGGGAGTCGTGGCGCTGGCCGATCAAGCATGGCTGCGGGAGGTGGTAGCCAAGGTCGAAGCGGGACGTCAGCGGATCGCGACGATCGCACGCGACAATGGGCTCACTCCCCTGCCCTCGGCGACCAATTTCGTCACCGTCGATTGCGGCAGCGACGGCGTCTTTGCGGGCAAAATCCTGCAATCGCTGCTGTCGCGTGACGTCTTCATCCGCAAACCGATGGCACCCGGGCTGGATCGCTGCATCCGCATCAGTGTCGGTCTCGATCACGAGCTCGACATTCTCGCGGAAGAACTGCCCGGCGCCATTGCTGCGGCGAAAGGTAATTGATCCGTCTGCCTCGGCAATCGGGCGAGGAAGGGCCGATATCTGGAGCGTTTCCGTTTTTCACGGAAACGCTGAAACACTCTAACTCTTTGTTTTTACGCAATTCCGGGCGGAAAACCGTTACACATTTTTCCTAGGATTGCTCTAGCGACGTTGGGCTTTCGGCGCCGTTATGCCAGTTGCCCGCAGCACCCAACGGGTCCCGTCGCTGCGGAAGTCGGCTAAGCTGAGGGGCTCCACATCGATGAACCGGAATCCGGCGAGCGGTGCCTTCAGAACATGCAGAAGCGCCGCGCGAACCACGGCTGGATGGGTAACCGCGATCGTATGGCCGGGTCGAGCCATCAGCCTGTCGAACAGGCCGGCCACCCGAGCGGCAACGTCGTGAAAACTCTCGCCATTCGATGGCGCCGCTCCGGGATCAACCAGCCAGCCGCGCGCCGCTTCCGGCTGGGTGCGTTGGACATCGTCGAAAGTTCTACCAGCCCAGAAGCCAAAATCCTGATCGCGCAACGCAGGCGTGTCTGCCGCCTGCAAATCTAAAGCTTCCGCAGTCTGCCGGGCGCGCGCAGCAGGGCTTGTCCAGATGCGGTCGGCCGCATCCAAACTCCCGGCCAACGCTGAAATGCCCTCAAACGCCTTGTCCTCAAGTGGCTCATCAGCGGGAAAAAAACCGCGCCGGCTGACAGCGGTCGCCCCGCAACAGATCATGGTGAGACGGACAAGCATGCGGAATCACAGCCTCGTAGGCTTGGAAGTTACCACAGACGGCAATCCGTCATCGAAGCAGGGCCGATAAAGCTGCCTGCACACGAAAGTCAATTGTGGATGATGGGCTAGTTAAGCGCCCGCTGAAATTTTCGTTGTCGAATCGCAATAAGATGCAAGGCTGACGCAATCTGTCGGGGCATAGTGCGCCTCCATTAAGCCAACGGACCGGAAGAGACTGCATGCAGGCGTTTCGCTTCAACCGTGAAAGCGTGCTTTACAGGTTTTTGTCCGTCACGCTGTGGCCGCTGATTTTCATAGCCAGTATGGTCGGCAACCATTTCGCTTTCGAAAGTGGCCACCCCATTTTCTGGTTCAACATCGTCTACCTTGCGACCATCGCCGTCATCGCTTTTTTTGAACGCATCATGCCTTATGAACGAAGTTGGCTGGAGCCCGACGGCGAGACCTTCAACAATGTCGCGCACACGTTGGTTACCAAGGGGCTGACCCAGATCGCGGCGGCGGTAACCACCTCGTTTCCGATGCTGTTCGCGACGATTGCGCAGCCGGCGCTGCAGCATTCCTATTCGCTGTGGCCGAGCCAGGCTCCGATGTTCGTTCAAGCGGTTCTTGGCCTGGTCATCGCCGAGTTCGGGCTCTATTTCGCGCATCGGCTCAGCCATGAACGCCTGCTGTTGTGGCGGTTCCACGCGCTGCATCACAGCGTCGAGCGGCTTTGGGTGCTCAACACGGGGCGCTTCCACTTCGTCGATTCGCTGATCAAGATGCTGCTCGGACAATTGCCGCTTTATCTGCTCGGCGCGCCGCTGCCAGTGTTCCTGTGGCTCGGCGCGGCGTCGGTGTTCATAGGTCTCTTGACCCATTGCAACATCGACATGCGCACAGGCCTGCTCGATCGAATCTTCACCACCCCTTGCATCCACCGCTGGCACCACTCGCGCGACTTGCGCGAAGGCAACACCAATTATTGCGAAAACATCGTCATCTGGGATCAGGTGTTCGGCACCTATCACAATCCCGCCCGCCCCTCATCGACCGACATCGGCATCAGCGGCACGATCGACAAGAGCTTCTTCGGCCAGATTGCGCAGCCCTTCTCCAGGGCCGGCGTGCGACGCATCTTGGGCAAGCCTCCAAGGCAGACAAATCAGGACAAAGCTGAGCGCCAGGAAGCGTAGCCTCGCCAACCTGAACTGCCGATGGCGAGCGGCCTTCCGCCTCCGCCAATCGAACGGATCGATTGATCTTTCGTCCAATTCAGCCATGTTATTTGATACGCGCCTTGAATTAATTGAACGTTCGTTTTATTCTTGAAGCCATCGGAGAAGATGATGGCCAGAACGACAGGTTCGGATGGCGAACGGACGGAAGCGGCGATCCGCGAGGCGGCGCTGGTGCTGATCGCGCGACACGGCTACGAGGCGGTTTCCATGCGCCAGCTGGCTGCGGAGGTGGGCGTACAGGCGGCTGCGCTCTATCGCTATTTCCCGACCAAGGAAGACCTGCTCTACACCTTGTTGCAGGATCATATGACAGGGCTGCTGGCTGCGTGGGAAGCGGCACGTCCGATCATGGCGGATCCAGTGATCCGGCTTGCCGCCTATGTCGAAAACCACATCGCCTTCCACATCGATCGCCGTTCCTCGACACATGTCTCCAATATGGAGCTGCGCAGTCTCGCGCCGGAGCGGCTGACCCGTATCCTGAAACTGCGCACGATTTACGAGAAGGAATTGCGTACCATCCTGCGCGACGGCGCCGATGCAAACGTCTTTGCCGTCGACGATATCGGTCTCACCGCCATGGCGCTGATCCAGATGATGACCGGTGTCATCGTCTGGTATCGGCCCGGCGAACGCCTGTCCATCGATGGCGTCACACAAACCTATCTAGCCATGACCATGCGCCTCGTCGGCGCACCACAGCCTGCTGGGGAGCAAAGGCATGTACACGCACACGCTTAATTTCGGGCTCAGTGAGGATATCGAGGCTCTGCGCGATCTCACGCAGCGTTTTGCCCAGGACAAGATCGCGCCGCTGGCGGCTGAGATCGATACGAGCAACGAGTTTCCGCCGCATCTGTGGCCTGAACTCGGCGCACTCGGCCTATTGGGGATGACCGCCGACCCGGATTATGGCGGCTCGGGCATGGGCTATCTGGCGCATGTGGTGGCGATGGAGGAAATCAGCCGCGCCTCGGCATCGGTCGGCCTTTCCTACGGCGCGCACTCCAATCTTTGCGTCAACCAGATCAACCGCTGGGCAACACCCGCACAGAAGGAAAAGTACCTGCCCCAGCTCTGCTCTGGTGAGCATGTCGGCGCGCTCGCCATGTCGGAACCCGGTTCCGGCTCCGACGTGGTGTCGCTACGCCTGCGCGCCGAAAAGAAGAACGACCGCTATGTGCTGAACGGCACCAAGATGTGGATCACCAACGGCCCCGACGCCGAAACCATGGTGGTCTATGCCAAGACCGACCCGGACCGGAACTCGCGCGGCATCACCGCCTTCATCATCGAGCGCAGCTCCAAGGGTTTCTCGGTAGCGCAGAAGCTCGACAAGCTTGGCATGCGCGGGTCCAACACCGGCGAACTGGTATTTGAAGACGTAGAGGTACCGTTCGAAAACGTGCTCCATGAAGAAGGACGCGGCGTAGAAGTGCTGATGTCCGGCCTCGATTACGAGCGCACTGTGCTTGCCGGCGGTCCGCTCGGCATCATGGCTGCCTGTATGGATGTGGTCATGCCCTATGTGCACGAACGCAAGCAGTTCGGCCAGCCGATCGGCTCCTTCCAGCTCGTCCAGGGCAAGCTGGCAGACATGTATACGACGATGAATGCCTGTCGTGCCTATGTGTATGCGGTCGCCGCAGCCTGCGACCGCAAGGAGACCACCCGCAAGGATGCCGCCGGCTGCATCCTGTTCGCTGCGGAGAAGGCGACCCTGATGGCGCTTGACGCCATCCAATTGCTGGGCGGCAACGGCTATATCAACGACTATTCGACCGGCAGATTGCTGCGCGACGCCAAGCTCTACGAGATTGGCGCCGGCACCAGCGAGATCCGCCGCTGGCTGATCGGTCGCGAAATGATGGCTGAAGCGGTATAAGGAGGACCGCGCGACATTTCTGTCGCGCGGACTGTCTTTCAATGCTCCGGCAGCACGACACCCATCGCTTTCGCCCACCGGCCGAGTACCTGAAGTTCTTCAGCGCTGGCCAGCCGGTTGCCGAAACCGCGTATCTGCACCGCCCGATTCTGGCGGTTGAGTTCGATCGTCAGCAGGCGTTTCACGTTGCCTGCCGCGCTTCGACGCAACGACCAGATCGACGCCTGACCGGAAACGCACTTCTGTGCGTAGCTGGACACGCAATGGTGCATGGCGCGGGATTCGGCCACAAGCTCGTCCGCGGTAACCAGTTGCGTCACCGCAAACTGCTCCTTGCGCACCCTCGCCTCTCCCGCAGTCGGTTTCCAGATCCAATCGTCGAGCGGCGAGCCGGCCCAGCGCCCTTCGTCCTCGCCGCCCTTGGCCCGGAAGGCTTGCCGACGGGCTGCCTCAATCCGAGCAACCGCTTCGAGATCGCGATGCCATTCGAGCATCTGGCGGCGCAGCGAAGCGAGCGTGCGACCGACAACGCTGTAATCGGGTTCCCGCTCGTGCCGCGCGGCAAGATAGTCGCAGAGATCGTCAATTTCCGCGATGGTTGCCGGATTGGCACAGAAGAAACGCGTGACCTCCCGCCAGAAGGCAAAGCCCGCTCGCGGTGTGCGTGCGATCTTGGAGCGGCCAATGCGCAGCGCCACACCGATATCCTCGGTGTAGGAGCGAGCGACGGCCAGCCAGATCGCCTCGTCGAAGCCGAGGTCGCCGGGCGAATTGAGGAACCAGTGGACTTCCTTGCGCGAAAGCCACCCCTTTGCCTCTTCCTTCCACAGCGAGCGCCCGCGCGCCGCAACCACATACCAGCGCCGGCGCAGCGCGATCTCGTCGGCATCGAGGCCGGAGCCGTCGAGCCAAACTTCTTCAAGCGCGTTGGATACCGGGTAACGTGCAAACAGGTGACGTGCCGCAGCCAACCGCAAGCGCGCGGGATCACGCGTCTTCAGCTTGGGGCGCCATGCATCGGGTTCGCGGGCCAAGACGCCAGTGAAACCACGCGCAGCATCCCTCAGAGCGCGCGCGAAATCAGGGGCAGGCCTTGGCGCGCGCTGCGCACGCCGCAGCGTCGCTTCATAATGGTCTACACGTTCGCGCTCGGCCTCGCGCCGGCGCTTGATCATGGACTTGGCCATGGTCGTTCATCCTCAATGAAACTCTGTCAGCCGGACGCAGATCGAGCGCCGGCACGGAATGTGTCGAACTCGGTCTTGCAGTCATGGACAGGTCTCCTTTCGGTTGAACGGGGCAGCTCTCTATGCTGCTCACGGAATTCACACAAGAACGAAATGGTTTTTATTTACAATGGGATAATGTCTTGTTGCATTCAGGCAACGGACCCTTTGGACAAGCCGGTGACGTCGGCGGAGAGCACTCGGCTCCCCACCGCTTCAATAGAAACCGCGCGGCATTTCCTGCGTCGGCTTCACCACCACCTGATGCGCGTCGCGCCAGAGCACTTCACGATGACGGCCAACCTGGATCGAGCGCACGGGCAACCCACCCTCCTCGATCAACCAGGCGCAGTAGTGCGCCCGGGCGATCATCTCGCGTGCGTCGTGACTGAACCAGCACACGCCCCAGATCGAGTTGCGCCGCTTGAAATGCCGCGCCACCCGGCCCGGGATCGGCAGATGCTCGTTGAACCAGTCGAACTCGCCGTCGAGCTCTCGCAGAATCCAGTCCGGCGCGCCGTTCCGATAGAGATACCAGGACGCCCGAAAGAAGCCGGTCTCCACCCGGCTCTGCGGATGGATGAACGGCGTAACGAACCGCACATACATGACGACACAGGCGGCGCAGCGCGCCGCTCCTCAAACTTGCTGATGTTCCAGACAAAAAAGTCGCCGCCCTCAGGCGGCGTTGTCGCTCGCCCGAGGCCGACGTTCGCAGGAAAGCAGAATTCTGCCTTTCATCGTCGCCTCCATCTCAGTGTCATCCGCGGCGCCGAGGGGCTAGCCGCATGCGGGGCGTGGCTGATACATCCAAACCAACACCACCGCAAGAGCGCGTGAGGAGGAAATATGCCGGTCATCCAGTCTTCCATCTCCACCTCCTCCGAAAGCTTCCGCACCAATGCAGAACGCATGCAGTCGCTGGTTGCCGATATTTCGGACAAGGCGGCCCTGGTACAGCGCGGCGGCTCGGAAGAGGCACGCGCGCGCCACACCGCGCGCGGCAAGCTGCTACCGCGCGGCCGGCTGGCCCAGTTGCTGGATACGGGCTCGCCCTTCCTTGAGATCGGCCAATTCGCGGCCTGGGACATGTATGACGATGCGATTTCGGCTGCCGGCATGATCGCCGGCATCGGCCGCGTCGAGGGCCGTGAGGTGATGGTGGTGGTCAATGACGCCACAGTCAAAGGCGGCACCTACTATCCGCTGACCGTGAAGAAGCATCTGCGGGCGCAGGAAATCGCGCTGCAGAACAAACTGCCCTGCGTCTATCTGGTCGATTCCGGCGGCGCCAACCTGCCCAACCAGGACGAAGTCTTTCCCGACCGCGAGCATTTCGGCCGCATCTTCTACAACCAGGCCAATATGAGCGCGGCCGGCATTCCCCAGATCGCCTGCGTCATGGGCTCGTGCACTGCGGGCGGCGCCTATGTACCGGCAATGGCTGATGAATCGATCATGGTGCGCAAGCAGGCGACCATCTTCCTTGGCGGCCCGCCGCTGGTAAAGGCGGCAACCGGCGAGGACGTCAGCGCAGAAGAGCTCGGCGGCGCCGACCTGCACACACGCGAAAGCGGCGTGGCCGACCACTACGCCCTGGACGACGAGCATGCGCTGGCGATCTGTCGCCGCATCGTGCGCAATCTCAACCGCAAGAAAGAGATCGGGCTCGATCTTCGTGCCTCTGTGGCACCGCTCCACGATCCGCGCGAGATCCATGGCATCGTGCCGGCGGATCTGCGCCAGCCCTATGACGTACGCGAAGTGATCGCGCGCATCGTCGACGGTTCGGAGCTGGATGAATTCAAGCAGAATTACGGCACCACGCTGGTGACCGGTTTTGCCCACATCCACGGCATGCCGGTCGGCATCATCGCCAACAACGGCGTGCTGTTTTCCGAAAGTGCCGTGAAGGGCGCGCATTTCATCGAACTGTGCTGCCAGCGCAAAATCCCGTTGGTGTTCCTGCAGAACATCACCGGCTTCATGGTCGGCAAGAAATACGAAGCGGGCGGTATCGCCAAGGACGGCGCCAAGCTGGTGACGGCGGTGGCAACCGCACAGGTGCCCAAGGTGACGATGATCATCGGCGGCTCTTTCGGCGCCGGCAACTACGGCATGTGCGGCCGCGCCTACTCGCCCCGCTTCCTGTGGATGTGGCCGAACGCGCGCATTTCGGTGATGGGCGGCGAGCAGGCGGCGATGGTGCTGGCGCTGGTGCGGCGCGAGAACATCGAACGCAAGGGCGGCACCTGGTCAGCCAAGGAAGAGGCCGAATTCAAGCGTCCGACGCTGGAGAAATACGAGCGCGAGGGTCACCCGCTCTACTCGTCCGCGAGGCTCTGGGACGACGGCATCATCGATCCGGCAAGATCGCGCGAAGTGCTGGCACTTTCGCTCTCGGCAGCGCTCAACGCACCCATCGACGACACGAAATTCGGCGTGTTCAGGATGTGATCCCGTGCTTTCATCTTGTACATCACCGAAACGCGCGGGCATCGGCGAAGGATTCCAAGAATTCAGTTGGCCGACGTCAGAAATTTCATCTACTGCTTCCCATGTTCCACACTGGGCTCATGGGGATAAAATTGCGACATCTTCGAACTTTGAATATATCCGTCCTTGCTTGCATGCTTCTTGCTGCGGCACCAAATATAACAAATGCAGGCTCCTTGACCGGGAGCGAGGGCGACAAACGCTTCCCGCCGACAATGTCAGGCAACGCGAAGGATCCTTGCACAAAGGCCTGGAAGGGCTATGTGGCAGCTGGCGGTCATTCCGCCTATGCAACCACGCCTTATTCGCGGGTCGTGGATTTGTACATCATCTGCGGCACCTCGCTCAACGCGAAGTCTCAGGAAGCAGCCGAAGCAAAGGCTTTGGAATCCTGCGTGCGGACACGCGAACATTACAAGGTCAGAAACGGTGGCCGTTGCGAGATCGCAGCCTCCAAATAATCCATGCCTCGATCCCGCAGGGCTGGCACATGACGCCAGCCCTGCGGTTCCGCCGCTGCCGCGAATGGGGTGGTCGGCGCTGGGTTCTTCCGACACTTTGTGCCCTCCAATAGCCAATCATCGGAGAAGACCATGCAATTCCATCGTGGCCGCCTGATCGACCATATCCACCTTCGAGCAGCCGACCTGGAGGCGACAAAGCGCTTCTATCGCGCCGTGCTCGGCGCAATCGGCCGTTCCGATTCCATCCATGAAGGCGACACGTTCTTTTCGGCCGACGAATTGTGGATCGACGCCGCCAGCGGGCAGACGTCACGGGTGCATCTCGCCTTCCAGGTGCCCGATCGCGAGACAGTGGCGAAATTCTACGAAGCCGGCCTTGCCGCCGGCGGCAAGGACAATGGCGGGCCAGGCGAGCGCAGCTATCATCCAGGCTACTACGCCGCTTTCCTGTTCGACCCGGACGGCAACAATATCGAGGCCGTTTTCCATGGCCCGTTCGAACGCTCGGCTTCGTCGGTGGTGATCACACCGAAATAGACGCGGACATGCGGCAATGAAGAAGAACAAGCAGGAATGGCTATGACCGAAACAGGTTTCGTCGAGACGGATTTCGCGAAGATCGCCTTCGCACAATCGCGCGCGGAGGGCTCGGCCATTCTATTCATTCATGGCAATTCGAGCTGCAAGGAAGTGTTTTCCAGGCAGTTCGAGGCACCTGAATTTACCGGCCACCGCCTGATCGCCTTCGATCTGCCCGGCCACGGCGCCTCGGAAGACGCGCGCGACCCGAACCGCACCTATACGTTCGGCGGCTATGCCGAAGTCGCTGAGGTCGTCGCTGACAAGCTCGGGCTGCACGAGCCCGTCATCTTCGGCTGGTCGCTGGGCGGCCATATCGCATTGGAAATGCTCGGACGCGGCTTTGCCGCCAAGGGCCTCATGATCAGCGGCACCCCGCCGGTGAAGGCAGACGTCGAAAGTCTGATGGCCGGGTTCAACATCGATCCGAATGCCGAGAACCTGACCGGCAAGCGCGACTTCACGGACGCCGACGCTCTGGCCTACGCCACCCACACCTCTGCGGTGGACGGACATGTCGATCCGCATCTGCTTGCCATGTGCAAGCGCACGGATGGCCGTGCGCGCGAGATCATGTTCGGCTCGATCATGTCGGGCAAAGCGCTGGACGAGCGCGAAATCGTCAAAACCAACGAGACGCCGCTCGCCATCGTCAACGGCCGCGATGACGTCTTCATCCAGTCCGACTATTTCGACGGTCTTTCTTACGCCGCGCTGTGGTCGCGAAGGATCGTGCGCATGGCGGGTGCACAGCATGCACCTTTCCTGCAAAGGCCGCGGGAGTTCAATTCGCTGCTGTTGGAGTTCGCGAAGGGCGTTTGAGCCGCCTTTCGCCATTGGAGGCCCTGATGTTCTCAAAGATTCTGATCGCCAACCGCGGTGAAATCGCATGCCGTGTCATCCGCACGGCGCGCCGGCTGGGGGTGACCACAGTGGCCGTCTATTCGGATGCGGACGCAGCCTCGCTTCATGTCGCCATGGCCGACGAAGCGGTGCATATCGGTGCCTCTCCGGTCGGCGAAAGCTATCTCAGGGGCGATCGCATCATTGCCGCGGCCAAACAGACGGGTGCCGAAGCTATTCACCCCGGCTACGGCTTCCTTTCGGAAAACCCGGATTTCGTCGATCAGGTGACCGCCGCCGGCCTGGTCTTCATCGGCCCGTCGGCCGACTCGATCCGGGCCATGGGTCTCAAGGACGCCGCCAAGCGGCTGATGGAGAAAGCCGGCGTTCCCGTGGTGCCTGGCTATCACGGCGAGGCGCAGGACATCGTGCTGCTCACCACCAAGGCGCGCGAGATCGGCTATCCGGTGTTGATCAAGGCGCGCGCCGGCGGCGGCGGCAAGGGTATGCGCCGCGTCGACGACCCTGATGACTTCTCGGAGGCCCTTTCCGGCGCCCGCCGCGAGGCCAAGGCCGCCTTCGGTGACGACCGCGTGCTGGTGGAAAAATACGTCGACAAGCCGCGCCACATCGAGGTGCAGGTGTTCGGAGACAATTTCGGCAACGCCGTGCATCTGTTCGAGCGTGACTGCTCGGCACAGCGACGCCATCAGAAAGTCATCGAGGAGGCCCCTGCCCCCGGCATGACGCCCGCCTTGCGCAAGGCGATGACCGAAGCGGCGGTGAAAGCGGCGAAGGCAATCAAATATTCCGGCGCCGGCACCATCGAGTTCATCGTCGACGCTTCGCAGGGCCTCAAGGCCGACCGCTTCTGGTTCATGGAAATGAACACGCGCCTGCAGGTGGAACATCCGGTGACGGAAATGGTCACCGGCATCGATCTGGTCGAGTGGCAACTGCGTGTCGCCTCCGGCGAAAAACTGCCGAAGGCCCAGGACGGGATCACGCTTTCCGGTCATGCCTTCGAGGCAAGACTCTACGCGGAGGATGCCACGAACGGTTTCCTGCCAGCCATCGGTACGTTGCACCATCTGCGCTTCCCCGAAACCGCACCGGCTGGGTCCGCCATGCGGATCGAAACAGGCGTCCGCGAGGGTGATGCCATTTCACCCTATTACGATCCGATGATCGCCAAGCTCGTCGTGCATGGAAATAACCGCGCTGCCGCACTTTCGGCACTGGAGGCGGCGCTGGCCGATACGGAAATCGCCGGTTCGGTTACCAACACCGCCTTTCTTGCCGCCCTCGCCGCAGATGCGGACTTTGCCGCAGGCGATGTCGACACCGGCCTGATCGGCCGCAAGCAGGATGCGCTGACCGCAGTCCCCGCCCCGGGCGACGAGGTGATCGCAACGGCGGCACTGGCGGCCGCCAATGTCGCGGAACATCGCGATCCGTCCGATCCATGGTCATCTCTGGTCGGCTACGCCCATTTCCATGCCGGTGCCAGAAACATCGCGCTCAAGTCAGGCGAGCACGTCATCATGGCCCGGGTTACCGCCCGCGCCGACGGTGGTTTCGATGTCGCGACCGACCACGGCGTCCATTCGCTGCGCGCCGGCGGCGGCAAACGGCTTGCCCGCTGGCCCGACCATGTAACTGTCTTCTCCGGCGCCACCGGCTACAGTTTCGGCGTGCCGGACCCACTCGCAAAGGCCGACGATGCCGGTGCGGGTGCAGGAAGTCTGCGCGCGCCCATGCCAGGACTGGTCAAGGTGGTGCGTTCGGGCCCCGGTGAAGTCGTGGTCAAAGGACAACCGCTGCTGATCCTCGAAGCCATGAAGATGGAACATACCATCGCGGCGCCGCACGATGGCACGATCGCCGAGATCGCCGCGGAGGGTGCGCAGGTGACTGACGGCACCATCCTCGTCCGTTTCGTGGAGGCGGATACCTGACCAGGTTATAGTATCATAAGCGCGCAGCCATAGGCACCTTGAGGCAATTTGGATCAGGCAGGAAGCCGGCAGCGAGCTAGCGAGCGACAACGTGCGGGACGCCAAAATCGAAACTTCGCGCCTTACTCTCAGACCTTGGGCCGAGGAAGACATCGAACAACTCACTCAGGGCTTGAACGACCTCAAGCTCGCAAAGTGGCTGGCATTCGTCCCTCATCCCTACACGGCGTCACACGCGGAAAATTGGGTCAGGAGATGTCGAGAGATTTCGAACTCAAGCGATCGGCCGGCTGCGTATGAGTTTGCGATTGAACTTAGACCGAGCCGACTGGTGATCGGAGGTGTCAGTCTCAACAAAATCGACTGGCAAGCCGGGACGGCTGGTGGAGGGATTTGGATCGCCGACAACCATCAAGGACACGGCTATGGTCGTGAAGCGTTTGAGGCGAAAATCCGCTTTGCTTTTCGCGAACTAGGCCTGACGAAGCTGGTAAATGGTTTTTTCGACGGCAACGAAAATTCCTGGGCGATGCAGCGCAAATTGGGATATCGGCGCGTAGCCGAGGTTACCAGCCGCTGCATGGCTGACGGAAGGCAAACAATCGAACATGTAACGACGTTGCTGCGCAGCGATTGGGAACGTCGCAATAACTAAACGTATGTTGGCGGGTTAAGGCGAAAGGGCTCTTGAAAAACAGAATGGCCGGGACGAACCCGGCCATTCCTTTGTCAGCTTTCTGCCTACCGACAATCAGTCCAGCTTGATCGGCGCGTATTTGCCGTCGTGCCATTGGTTGATGTCGAACTTCGGATCCTTGATGTCACCCTTCTCATCCAGGGTGATTTCGCCAACCACGGTGCTGATCGGCTTGCCGTCCTTCAGAGCCGCGGCCACCTTGGCCGGGTCATCGGAACCGGCGCGCTCGATACCTTGGGCAACTGCCTGGATGACGCCATAGGAGAACAGGGTGAAGCCCTCCGGCGAGAAGCCGCCGGCCTTGATCTTCTCCACGGCTTCCTTGGCCTCAGGTTTCGCCTGCGGGTCGGACGGGAACACGAACATCGTGCCCTCGCCGGCCGGACCGGCGATCTGCCAGAACTCCGGATTGGAAAGGCTGTCCGGCATAATCAACTGGAAATCGAAGTTCTGTTCCTTGGCCTGACGCTTGATCAAACCACCTTCCGGGTGATAGCCGCCGAAATAGACGACATCGGCTTTCAGTTCCTTGAGCTTGGTGACCAGCGCCGAATAGTCCTTCTCACCGGCGTTGATACCTTCGTAGGCGATTTCCTTGAGGCCGCCCTCATTCATGGTCTTCTTCACCGCATCCGCCGCGCCCTGGCCATAGGCGCTCTTGTCGTGCAGCAGCACGACATTCTTGCCGGCGTATTTCTTGGCGATCCACGGACCGACGAAGTTGCCGCCCGCATCGTCACGGATGTAGAGGCGCAGGATCGTCGGCCAGCCCTTCTTGAAGGCGGCTTCCGTCAGCTCCGGATTGGATGAAGCCGGCGTGATCATGACAATGCCATTCTCGGCATAGACGGCGGACGCCGGGATGGTGGAGCCGGAACAGGCGTGGCCATCGACGAACTTGATGCCGGCAGCCGCGATACGGTTGGCGACCGAAACGGCCTGCTTGGGATCGCAAGCGTCGTCCTCGACGACGATCTTGATCTTCTTGCCGCCGATGCCGCCCTTTTCGTTGATCGCTGCGGCAGCGGCATTGGCGCCCTGCTTGAACTGATCACCGATCGGAGCGAGCTGGCCGGTCATCGGGCCAACCACCGCGATGGAAATGTCTTCGGCGTAGGCCGCCGAGGCGCCGAGCGCCGTGGCGAACAGGGCTGCGCCCAGGAATTTTGTTGTTTTCAACTCGAACCCTCCCATTGCTTTGCGCAAGCCCTCCCGGCTGCGCTTGCGTGCAATGGGCGCAAAAATTTGCAGTTCGTCAAGTCCATCCGGACGGCATTGCATGCGTCCGGTTAATGCAAAGATCAATTCATCTGATGAAACGTGAAAAATCGCGCCGGTCTAGTTGCGAACCGTTTGAAGTCGGAAATGGCCAGGGCGAGCCCGGCCATCTCTTCTGGTTATGAACTTGCCCGAGATCAGTCCAGCTTGATCGGCGCGTATTTGCCGTCATGCCACTGATTGATGTCATACTTGGCGTTCTTCAGGTCGCCCTTCTCGTCGAAGATCACCTCGCCCACGACGGTGCTGATCGGCTTACCGTCCTTCAGTGCAGCGGCAACCTTGGCAGGATCATCGCTACCCGCACGCTTGATGCCCTCGGCGAAAGCCTGGATCGTGGCGTAGGAGAACAGCGTGAAGCCTTCCGGCACGAAGCCCTTGGCCTTGATCTTCTCAATGGCGTCCTTGGCTTCCGGCCGCGCCTGTGGATCGGACGGGAACACGAACATCGTGCCCTCGCCGGCCGGGCCGGCAACCTGCCAAAATTCCGGACTGGCGATCGAATCCGGCATGATGAGCTGGAACTTGAAACTCTGCTCAGAGGCTTGTCGCAGGATCAGACCGGCTTCCGGATGATAGCCGCCGAAATAAACGACGTCGGCCTTCAGTTCCTTCAGCTTGGTGACGAGCGCCGAATAGTCCTTCTCACCCGCGTTGATGCCTTCATAGAGGACTTCCTTCAAGCCGCCCTCGTTCATGGTCTGCTTCACCGCATCGGCGACACCCTGGCCGTAGGCGCTCTTGTCATGCAGAACGACAACATTCTTGCCCGCGTATTTCTTCGCGATCCAGGGACCGACGAAAGCGCCCTGCGCATCGTCACGAGTATAGAGACGCATGATCGTCGACCAGCCCTTCTTGGCTGCGTCGTCGGTCATGATCGGGTTGGAGGAGGCAGGGCTCATCATCAGCGCACCAGCTTCCGCATAGACGGCGGAGGCCGGAATGCTCGAGCCTGAGCATGCGTGCCCGTCGATGAACTTGACGCCGTTACCGACAATACGGTTGGCTACCGAAACCGCCTGCTTGGGGTCACACTGGTCATCTTCGACATCCAGCTTGATCTGACGCCCCTCCACGCCACCCGCGGCGTTGATCGCCTCGACGGCGGCTTGCGCGCCCTGCTTGAACTGATCACCGATCGTGGCGAGTTGTCCCGTCATGGGACCGACCACCGCAATGGAGATATCTTCGGCATAAGCCGCCGACGCGCTGAGCGCCGCGGCGAACAGGGCTGCGCCCAGTAATTTTGGTGTTTTCAATTCGACTCTCCCATTTGTCGCGCTCCGTCTGGCGGCGCATGGTTGGAATGAGAGAAAAACCACCTCTTCGTCAAGACCTCCATACAGCAATGTATGGTCAATTCGGTCCAGCGCATCGTCCTTCGAAAGCGAAAACCGCGCCGGTCTTGTCACGACCGGTCGCGGTTTTTCTCGTTGACCACTCTCCGCTTAACGCTGGAGACGTCATCTTCCCTGTTGTCCGGACGACCTGGTTTGCCGGCCGCCTTCTCTCACTTATGATCACCGTTGGAGCGGTGTTGCCGTCCTTTTTGGGAACGGAAATCAGTGCGTCGTCATCCAATCACGCGCATCGCGCAGCGCTTGTGCGATCTCGCCCTTGGACATGGCGGATGAGAGTTCCGAGCGCCATTCCGCAGCGCGCAGCGAACCTTTGATGGCCGCAATGTTGAACCATTTATGAGCAGCGATGACGTCGGTCTCGCAATCGCGGCCGGTCGCGTACATCATGCCCAGTTCGAAGAGAATGTCGGCCTGCGCGGTTGCGCCCATCATGCCGATCCCTGCTTCAAGCATCTCGAAACGTGCCATTTGAAATCCCCTTGTCTGACCCTGTTTGCTCCTGAAAGCCGCCGTCCGTTTCTTGGTGTGGACGTGCGCTCTTCCGATGCTTCGAAGGATGCCGGGGACGCTTGAATCCGTCGTTAAACGGCTTGCTTAATTTGAGGAAAACAAAGCTAAAACAAGAAGTAAACGTGAGAAACCGTTAAGGATAGGAAGAGCGCAATTGCTGGGTTTCCGCTCAAATTCGATGAAAATTCGCGGATGCGAAAACAAGGTTTCGCTAACCACGGCGAAGCTTCCATTTTGGTAAGGATTCAAAATCGTGGGTTCAGACGGCCTTCCGGAGATGAAAGAAACCCCCTTTCCTTCCCCAGCGGCACGGCTTTTGTTTTGTCAGGGACTGGATTAGCTTCACCAGGCGTAAGGGATGGAGAGGCTGGACCCTGTGTCCAGTTGAAGCGCAAAGGGAGGAGGAACTCGATGTTTCGCAAAGTGAGCCTGGCACTCGCTGCCACATTGATCATGTCGGGTGTGGCGCTCGCCGATCCGATCGAAGGTAACTGGAAGACCGCATCCGGCGCGACCGCCGCGATCTCGGGCAGCGGCTCGTTCTCGATCACTCTGAAGACCGGCAAGCATGCCGGCAAGACGATCGGTTCCTTCAAGGCAGCCGGCGACGGCAAATATGCCGGCACCATCACCGACCCGGAAACCGACAAGACCTACAACGGCAAGGCTTCGCTCTCCGGCAGCTCTCTGAAGATGAGCGGTTGCGTGTTGGGCGGCCTGATCTGCAAGAGCCAGACCTGGACCAAACTGTAGCCCGCCTGTAAGCGGATGACAGCAAGGCGTTTCCGGATCCGGAAGCGCCTTTTTTAATGCTGTCGATTGCGGTGCCTCTCCCCTTCCGCGGAAGAAAGAGACGCAACGTCCCAGTTCCCGTCAATCATTTTGAACAGTGGATGAACGGCAACCTCAGAAGGGGTTCAGCCGCGTTCGGGCATTCTCCCCAGCATTGAAGGAGAGACACCCAGATGTTCGCGCGCCGCTTCACCATCGTCTGCCTGCTGACGGCGCTGTTCGGCATGGGTTTCGCGATCCTGGTCGCCGAACACAGGCGTCCAGGTGGCGATTGGGACCTGGCAGGCCTGCGATGCGGCATCGCCTGCTCCAGTTCATTTGCAGCCGATTGACCGACAACAACACGAAAACCGCCATGACCTCGTTTGCCCAAAACGCCCTCGCCGCCTTGAAGCTTCTGCCGCGCGCGACGCTGATCCTTATGCTTCTGGCGGCTCCAGTCCTGGCTGTGCCGACGATGCGCACCAATGCCGGCTCCACCATCGAAGCACCGGCACTCCAGAAGAAGGGGCTCGGGCTGGTGCTGCTGGTGAGCCTGCAGCGCGGTTAGAGTGCCGTGCGTCCATCGGGACGCATAAAGGACGCTCCGTCAGTTTGATCTGGCGTATGATCCTTTCCGAAAATCGAAGCCGATTTTCGGGGCCATGCGTTGAAGTGCAGAACTTTCAACCACATCTAAAAAAGCAGATACAAATCCGACTTGGCGAGGCTGCCCCTCCCAACTGTCATTTTCCATCTCTATAATGGGTCATGGAAAACCGAATCTACCCACAAGCCATCGAAACCGTGGTCATGCCGGAGCCCTATGCTCGGCAATCCTTCGACGATGCGGGCAAGGCCGTCGAGGCGCTGCATAGGCTGTATGAACGCAACACCAAGTTCCTGCGCGATTCCTTCTCGGCGCTGGCCGCCGGCGGCGATAACGACAAACGGTACCGCGCCTTCTATCCCGAGGTGAGCGTCGTCACCAATTCCTTCACCCAGGTGGACTCGCGCCAGGCCTATGGGCACATGCCCACCCCCGGCCAGTTCTCGACCACGATCACCCGACCGGATCTTTTCCAAAGCTATCTGACAGAACAGCTCCGGCTGATCATGCGCAACCATGGCGTACCCGTGATCGTTTCGGAATCGGAGACGCCGATCCCGGTGCATTTCGCCTTTCTCGAAGGAACCTATGTCGACAGTGCGGCAGCCGAGCGCATCCGCCGCCCGATCCGCGACCTGTTCGACGTGCCGGATCTCGACGGAACCGATGACCAGATCGCCAACGGCACCTTCGAGGTAGCGCTGGGTGACCCGCGACCGCTGGCGCCGTTCACCGCGCAACGCATCGACTATTCGCTGCACCGGCTGACGCACTACACGGCGACAAGCCCCCAGCATTTCCAGAACTTCGTGCTGTTCACCAACTACCAGTTCTACATCGACGAGTTCTGCGCGATGGCGCGCGATCTGATGGCGAAGGGCGGCGAGGGCTACACGGAATTCGTCGAGCCGGGCAATGTGGTGACGAAACCCGGCGCAACGACGGCAAGCGAAGGTGTAGCGCCACCGCGCCTGCCGCAGATGCCTGCCTACCATCTGAAGCGCGGCGACCACGGCGGCATCACCATGGTCAATATCGGCGTCGGCCCCTCCAACGCCAAGACGATCACCGACCATGTCGCGGTGCTGCGTCCGCATGCATGGCTGATGCTTGGCCATTGCGCCGGCCTGCGCAACACGCAGGCGCTGGGCGATTATGTGCTCGCGCATGCCTATGTTCGCGAAGACCACGTGTTGGACGACGACCTGCCTGTATGGGTGCCGGTGCCGGCGCTTGCGGAGGTGCAGGTGGCGCTTGAGGAGGCAGTGGCCGAGGTGACGGGACTTGCCGGTTACGATCTCAAGCGGGTGATGCGTACCGGCACGGTCGCCACCATCGACAACCGCAACTGGGAACTGCGCGACCAGCGCGGCCCTGTGCAGCGGCTATCACAATCGCGCGCGATCGCGCTCGATATGGAATCGGCGACCATCGCGGCCAACGGCTTCCGCTTCCGGGTGCCTTACGGCACGCTGCTGTGCGTTTCGGACAAGCCGTTGCATGGCGAGTTGAAACTTCCAGGTATGGCAACCGAATTCTACAAACGGCAGGTGTCGCAGCATCTCACCATCGGTATCCGCGCCATGCAGAAGCTGGCTGAAATGCCGATGGAGCGGCTGCATTCGCGCAAGCTGCGCTCCTTCTCGGAAACGGCGTTTCAGTAGACAACCTGCACCAGAGCGTTTCCGTTTTTAACGGAAACGCGGAAACGCTCTTCTTGGAATTGCACCAGCCGGCAAGCAACGTCAGTCACCGTTCACCAATTCGAGGATGAGCCGCTGGATCGCTCCGCCTGAACCCATCTCGATGCGGTCGAAATCGCGGCTTTCCTGGCGCTGCGCGATTGAAGCGTCGGAAAGCGGTTTCTGGATTTCCCGGCGGATCTTCTGGCAACCGGGATCGTTGGACACGGACACGCCGATGGTGGTCTGTTCGATACGCGCCAGCATCGCCTTGATGTGCTCGCCATGTACCTTCTCGTGGCGACGAAGACCTTCGATGAAGATATCCCAGCGTTTCTGCACCACTGGCGGCAATGGGTTTGCCGGTTTGGGCAGCGTGTAGGTGATGATGAGCGTTGGCGTTGCCGACTTCAGCGTACAGCCGCCATTTTCCGGCACGTAGTTTCGTCTCCATGTGAGCTTGAAGAAGGTGTGCGCGATGACACGGCCACCACTCCTTCCCACCTGTGGCCCGTTCTGGCCGATCGACGCGTAGAGTTCGGCACCGGTTGTGCCGGTGACGGCGTAGGGTTTCTCCTGCTCGATCGTCTTGGCGGCAGCGGGCGCGACCACCAGAAGCGCTGCCGCACATGCCGTCAGCGTCAGTATGCCAAGCCCAGTCTTTGAAGTCATGCCGTCCTCTGGCCATGATGCGGTTTTGCGCGCGCACCATAGAAGGCGGAAAGGCTACGATCAAAGTGGAAATGAAGGCGGAAGCCGTCGGCCTCAGCGATCTTTGACGAGTTTGGCGACCAGGGCTTCCACACGACCGCCTTCGCGATGTTCACGCTGGTCAAAGACGACCTGCTTGGCCTCGTATTCATCGTAGATCGCATCGACCCGGCGCTGCGCTTCACGCTGCGTCTTGATGCAGTGTGGGTCGTTGGCAACGGCAAGACTTGCAACGGCGCGTTCACCCGCGGCGATCCCCTGCCTGGCGATGCGGCCATGCGTCTGCTCATGCGCCCGTACGCCAGCGAAGAACCGCTGCCAACGCTTGCGCAATGCCGGCGACATGGGCGTCGTCACGCGCGGATACATATAGGTCATGTCCAGCGTCGCGCTGGCGGCCCTGAGATGGCAGACATCCGCCTTGGCCTTGAGGTCGAAGTCCCACTCGACAGTGTAGGAAGTCTGCGCAATCGCGCGCGTCAAAAAACCGTGCTTGGGACCACTCTTGTCCATGGCTTCGATCAGCGCCTTGCCACTCTCGCCTTCGATATCATAGGTGCGGATGTGGGTGACGACCTTGGAACCGGCCATTGCGATGCCTGGCAGCGTGCCAACTACCGCCAGCACGGCGAGACTGCAGAAAATGGACCGGCGCATCAATACCCTCCCGGCTCGCCCAGTTTATTACTCTTGGGGTGCGAGCACAGGATGATAAAAGCTGCCTTGCGGTCGAATTAAGGCGCTTAGGTTCCTTTTAGCGCCTTACTCTCGAAACTACATGTTCTGGTAGACCGGGCCCTCGCCACCCTGCGGCGGTACCCAATTGATATTCTGGTTCGGGTCCTTGATGTCGCAGGTCTTGCAGTGCACGCAGTTCTGCGCGTTGATGACGAAGCGCACATCCTTGGCTGATGGATCAGCCGCGGCGTTGCCTTCGGCGTCCACCCATTCGTAGACACCAGCCGGACAGTAACGCGTCGACGGGCCGCCGAAGATGTCATGTTCCGAGCTCACCTGCAATGTCGCATCCTTGACCTGAAGGTGGACCGGCTGGTCCTCTTCGTGGTTGGTGCCGGACAGGAAGACCGAAGAGAGGCGATCGAAGGTCAGAACGCCATCGGGCTTCGGATAAACGATCTTCTGATGTTTCGATGCCGGCTCGAGCGAAGCGGCATCGGTCTTGCCGTGCTTGAGCGTGCCGAAGGGCGAAAAACCGAACAGCGTGTTCAGCCACATGTCGAGACCACCAAGGCCGACGCCGACGATGGTGCCAAAACGCGACCACAACGGCTTGACGTTGCGTACCTTTTTGAGGTCCTTGCCGATGTCGCTGCCGCGCCAGGCTTCCTCATAGGAAGCGAGTTCGTCATTGGCGCGACCGGCGGCAATGGCTTCCGCGGCATGCTCGGCGGCGAGCATGCCGGACAGCACGGCGTTGTGCGAACCCTTGATGCGCGGCACGTTGACGAGGCCGGCGGCACAGCCCATCAACACACCGCCCGGGAAGGACATCTTCGGCACCGACTGCCAGCCGCCCTCGGTAATGGCGCGGGCGCCGTAGCCGAGACGCTTGGCGCCGGCAAAGGTCGGCGCGATGGCCGGATGCGTCTTGAAGCGCTGGAATTCCTCAAAGGGCGACAGATACGGGTTCTTGTAGTTGAGGTGGACGACGAAACCGACCGCCACCTGGTTGTCCTCGAGATGATAGAGGAAAGAACCGCCGCCGGTCTTCATGTCGAGTGGCCAGCCGAAGGAATGCTGGACGAGGCCCAGCTTGTGGTTCTCCGGTTTGACTTGCCACAGTTCCTTGAGACCGATGCCGAACTTGGCCGGCTCGCGGCGAGCATCAAGCTGGTATTTGGCAATGAGCTGTTTGGCGAGCGAACCGCGTGCGCCCTCGCCGATCAGCACATATTTGCCCATCAGGGCCATACCTGCCGCGAAGTTCGGCCCGTGCGACCCGTCTTTCTCCACCCCCATGTCCCCGGTGTAGACACCGGTGACCGCGCCTGCCTCATTGTAGAGAAGGCCGGCAGCAGCGAAGCCGGGATAGATTTCCACGCCCAGGGCCTCTGCCTTGCCAGCCAGCCAGCGGCAGACATTGCCCAGTGAAACGATGTAGTTGCCATGATTGTTCATCAGCGGCGGCATGAGAATATTCGGCAACCGGAACGAACCGGCGGGTCCCAGCACAAGGAAATGGTCCGCCGTGACCTCTGTCTTGAAGGGATGATCCCCGTCCTCGCGCCAGCCGGGCAGAAGACGGTCTATGCCGATCGGATCGACGACCGCGCCGGACAGGATGTGGGCGCCTGCTTCGCCGCCTTTCTCCAGCACCACGACGGAAAGATCCGGATTGACCTGCTTGAGCCTGATCGCCGCGGCGAGCCCCGCCGGCCCGGCGCCGACGATCACCACGTCGAATTCCATGCTCTCGCGTTCGATCTCGCTCATCAGGTCCCTCCGCACTGGCTTGCCGTTCCGGCATATTGCTGGCTCATGCGCTCCATAGCGCATCATTCCGCGACGCGAAACCGGCACAGAACGACGGCACCGCATTCGCCACAGGCGAAGCCGTCACGTTTTCCAGAATATTTTACGTTCACGTAAACGTCAATTACGCGATATGCCTGAAAACTGACGCTTTTCGAGACACCGGATATCGGTCATAGTCCTGTTCATGCGCATTCATGGGCCAGCCGGCTTAGCAACATCGCGCCTCTGTTCCGCTTCAGGCCTGCTGTGGCCGGCGGCTGTCCTCGGTTTTCTCCTGTTAGTCTCTCCAGGCCAGGCTCAAAAGAAACAAAAGGTTTGGGAAAGCGGAGCTTATTCCTTTTCCGACGAACTCGGCGGCTTCCGCATCAGGGGCGTTTCCGGCAAGGGCACGCGCAAGGATCCGATCGTCATTGACGAGGAACTCAGTTCAGCGACGCCGGTGACCCTGACAATCCGCACGATCAAGCCGATCCAGCCCTTCGACAGCACGGGCGACTATGCCAGCGGCATCATCTACATGCGCATCAACACGCTCAACAGCAGCGGCCATCCCTGGGTGGAGTTCCAGTTCGAACTGCAGGAAGTCCTCGACCAGCCGAGCGTGTTCGGCGACGGTCTCTCCTTCGACCAGCGCAACAAGACGCCCGAAAATATAGCGTCCTCGAATTTCGCGACTTTCGACCGCAATTTCGAACCCTACGATCGGCTGCTGTTCACCAAAGGCAAGGTCGATGCACGGGAAACGGCAGAATTCGAATTTCTTATCACCGACTATACCCCGCGCTGGACCTTCTATCTGATGCAGGATCCGCGCATCCCTTCCAGCTGAGCTTGCAAAACGGCGCCCGCCGGAAGATGGTGCGGCCATGAATGCCCCCTCGCCTCAAAACACGCCGGAGCTGCATGAGCTGCTGGCCTTCTATATGGAAGCTGGTGTTGACGAAGCCCTGACCGAAGAGCCGGTGGACCGCTTCGCCGAGGCGGCGCAAATCCGCAGCCCCGCGCGGGCGGCTTCCGCTCCCGAACAGCCGTCCTCCTCCCCGGATCGTCGCAATCAGTCTGCGGGTGCGCCGGCTTTTGCGGAAAACAACCCGGCCGCTCCGCCTCCCGCCCAGCGTGTTCCGGCCGCCGCCGCGGTACCTGACGAAGCGCAGGTGCAGCTCGCGCGCCAGCTCGCCACCCGGGCTTCCAACCTGGATGAGTTGCGTGAAGCCATGGCCGGCTTCGACGGCTGCAACCTGAAGTTTACAGCCAAGAGCCTCGTCTTCGCCGATGGCAATCCGAACGCAGCCCTGATGCTGGTCGGCGAAGCTCCCGGCCGCGATGAGGATCT
Source organism: Mesorhizobium sp. 1M-11 (assembly GCF_001303895.1). Classification (GTDB taxonomy): domain Bacteria; phylum Pseudomonadota; class Alphaproteobacteria; order Rhizobiales; family Rhizobiaceae; genus Mesorhizobium. The sequence continues at coordinate 160,008 of NZ_LJSD01000011.1, forward strand.
GGAGGGATTGCCTTTCGTCGGCCGCTCGGGGCGATTGCTCGACCGCATGCTGGCAGCGATCGGCCTCGACCGAACCTCTGCTTACATTGCCAACGTCATCCCTTGGCGTCCGCCGGGCAACCGCACACCAACCCCGCACGAGACGGAAATCTGCCGGCCGTTCATTGAACGGCAGATCGAGCTGGTCAATCCGAAGGTCCTGGTCAATCTCGGCGGCCCTTCGGCAAAGACACTGCTCAACACCACCGAAGGCATCCTCAGACTGCGTGGCAACTGGCGAGCCCATACGACGGCAAGCGGCGCGGCAATTCCGGCGATGCCGACCTTGCACCCGGCCTATCTGCTGCGCACCCCGGCGCACAAGCGGCTGGCCTGGCGCGATTTCGTCGAGGTGAAGATGAAACTGCGCTCGCTCTCGTGAACCACGATCTGCCCGGGATTGTCACGATCCCGGGCAGATGAGCTGCTCAAATCGCTCAGGCATGCGCCTTTTCTCAAGCCACCTGGCGACGCAGGCCGACATATTGCAGTTCGGCGAACAGGGCCACGGCGATGGCTTGAGCGCTGACGAAAGCAATACCGAGCAGGTTCGGCGAGACAACACCGGAGACCAACAGGCCGAAACTGGCGACGACCCACAATGCATTGATGGCGATGATTTCGACCAACATGGTGCGCGACACGGTCGGCCGGCGCGAAACCGCGAGCACCATCAAGACGAAAGGAACAAGCACAGCACCTGCCCAGAACAGCAGGTCTTGGGGAATATCCAGCAGCGGGCTCAGCATATGGGCACCGCCAAGCAGGATGATCGCAGTCGCACCGCTCGCCAGCGCGTCGAGCAGCAGCACATTGCGAAGGAACGGGGAAACGGAAATCTGCATGGTCTTTCTCCTGTCTCACGATGCTGCGGACCGTCCGGCATCTGATGAGTGGAGATTGACAGGCTGGTTCGGCAGCGGCGATTACGCGTCAGGTAATGGAAATGAATTTTCGCAAGTCATAGATTTGCAGCCATCCCGAACCGCATCGCCTCCAAGGCGAAAGCGCACAGGCAGCCGCCGCTCGTTCGACAAGCAGGATTTCCATGAACACGACCCAGACTTCCGCCGGTTCTCTCATCCGCGAATGGCGCACACGCCGACGCATGAGCCAGCTCGATCTCGCCATGGAAGCCGAAATCTCGCAGCGGCACCTGAGTTTTGTCGAGAGTGGCCGCGCCATGCCATCGCGCGACATGGTGCTGCGGCTCTCCGAACAGCTGTCGGTGCCGCTGAGGCAGCGCAACCAGATCCTGCTCGCCGCCGGTTTCGCGCCTTCCTTTGGCGAACGCTCGCTGACCGATCCCGATCTCGCGCCGGCAATGGACGCCGTGAAACTCGTGCTGAAGGGACATGAGCCCTTTCCTGCGCTGGCCGTAGACCGACACTGGAATCTCGTCGCCGCCAACGACGCCCTTGCCCCGATGCTCGCGGGCGTCAGTGACCCGTCCCTGCTGCAAGCACCGGTGAATGTGCTGCGGCTCAGCCTGCATCCCAAGGGCGTCGCCCCAAACATCGCCAATCTGGCCGAATGGCGCGCACATCTTCTGGAACGGCTGAAACAGCAGATCGAGGCCTCGGCCGACCCAGTCCTCGAAGCGCTCGAGGAGGAACTGCGCGCCTACCCCGTCCATTCGAGTACACGGCCGGCCAGGCTGGAGACCAATGCAATCGTCCATCCCTTGCGTCTGCGGCTTGGCGACACGGTGCTGTCTTTCATCAGTACGACCACGGTGTTCGGCACGCCGCTCGACGTGACGCTTTCGGAACTGGCGATCGAAACCTTCTTTCCCGCTGACGAAGAAACACGGCAGGCCTTGAGCCGTCTCGCGCTGGAGCGGGCGAAGGCGGCAGGGCAAGCCTGATCAGCCGGGTGGTTGCGAGGCCTTCTGCGCTGCCGCACGCTCGAGACCCAGTTGCCGCTCGCGCCAGATGATGAAAAGGCCGGCGGCGACCACGATCGCACCGCCCACCAGCATATGCAGTGTCGGCACATCGCCAAAGGCGAGATAACCGACGACGATGCTGAGCAGCATCGAGGTGTATTCGAACGGCGCCACGACCGAAGCTTCGGCATGGCGATAGGCCGAAGTCATCAGGATCTGCCCCAGCCCACCGCAGAAGCCGGCCAGGATAAGCAGCACGATCTGTCTGGTCGCCAGCGCCTGCCAGCCGAACGGAATGGTCAGCAGCGCCAGAATACTGGCTGTCAGCGAGAACCACAAAACGATGGTTGCCGTGCGTTCGCTGTGCACAAGGCTTCGCACCAGAAGCATGGCAACCGCCGAGATCCCCGCCGCGATGAAAGCGGCAATCACACCCAGCACTTCCTGGTCGCCAAGCGCGGCACCGGAACGCAGCAAGGTGAGCGTAGGCCAGGAAATGATGACAACGCCGATGAGGCCGACGACGACCGCGCCCCAGCGGTAGATGCGGATGGTCTCCCGCAGGAAGATGGCGCTGAACACCACCACCAGCAGGGGCTGCGCATAGTTGAGCGTGATCGCTTCCGGCAGGGGCAGGCGCGTCAAGGCGAAAAAGCCGAAACCCATGGCGCAGACACCCACCACGCCACGCGCAACGTGATTAAGTGGACGTTTGGTGGAAAAGGCCGTGCGCAATTCGCGCCGGAAACCGAGGAAGACCAGGATCGGGAAGATGGCGAAGAAGGAACGGTAGAAGACGATCTGGCCGGCAGGCAGTTCGCCAGCCGCCTTGATCAGCGATGACATTGCCACGAACACCGAAACCGACAGGATCTTCAGGGTGATGCCGAACAGCGTGCGCGGCTGGACGGAAGATGTATTTGACGTCACTGCATGTCGGCGTCCCGCATCGCCCACCGGATGCGCGCCGGTGTAACGCTCGATCGCAAATCGCGAAGGATGAAGGCATTGTCCTCGACCCGACGAACCGAAGCGCCCATCCCGAATCTGGGGGTGACGACAGTCATGGCAACCTCATAGGGGATCGGAGAAGGCTGGAAGAGCCAGGAGATAAGCGTGCCGGTAGTTTTGTCGAGGGACGGTTTCGTGTAAAGAGCCGCAACCTCTTTTATATTGCCCCAGCGGATGCTGGCTACGCCGAAATCATCAGGAAAAATCGACGGATGCGCACAGACACCGGCCAGGTCTTCAGGCTCGAAGATTATCGTCCCAGCGACTATCTGATCCCAAAGACCGAGCTGACCTTCTTGCTCTCCACGGATGCGACCCGAGTTACCGCCACGCTTACCATGGAACGCAGGCAAGGCGTGGCTGCGGGAGCGGCCCTTGTGCTGGATGGCGACGGACTCAAGCTCGTCGGCGTTTCGATCGATGGCAAGGTGCTTGGCACGGATGATTATGCCGCGACACCGGACCAACTGACCATCTTCGCGCCACCCGCCAAGCCCTTCCGGCTGACCATCGAAACGGATGTGAACCCGTCGACGAACAGCACGCTGATGGGCCTCTACCGCTCAAGCGGCGTCTACTGCACGCAATGCGAGGCAGAGGGCTTTCGCCGCATCACCTATTTCCTGGACCGGCCCGACATCCTGTCGGTCTATATCGTGCGCATCGAGGCAGACCGCGCCGAGGCGCCGCTTTTACTTTCCAACGGCAACCCTATCGAACATGGTGATCTCGCCGGCGGCAAGCATTTCGCCGTCTGGCACGATCCCTTCCCGAAACCGAGTTACCTGTTCGCTCTTGTCGCCGGCAGCCTCGGCAGGGTGGCCGATGAATTCACCACCATGTCGGGACGCAAGGTCGATCTCGGCATCTATGTGGAGCACGGCAAGGAAGCGCTTGCGGGCTATGCGATGGACGCATTGAAGCGCTCGATGAAATGGGACGAAGAGAAGTTCGGCCGCGAATACGATCTCGAAGTCTTCAACATCGTTGCCGTGTCCGATTTCAACATGGGCGCGATGGAGAACAAGGGCCTCAACATCTTCAACGACAAATATGTTCTGGCCGACGAGCAGACTGCGACCGATGCCGATTTCGCCAATATCGAAGCGATCATCGCGCATGAATACTTTCACAATTGGACAGGAAACAGAATCACTTGCCGCGACTGGTTCCAGCTCTGTCTGAAGGAAGGGCTGACGGTTTATCGCGACCATGAGTTCTCGGCCGATCAGCGTTCACGCCCTGTCAAGCGCATCGCCGAGGTGCGCACGCTGCGCGCCCACCAGTTCCCTGAAGACCAGGGGCCGCTGGCGCATCCGGTGAGGCCGCGCCGCTATCGCGAGATCAACAACTTCTACACCGCGACCGTCTACGAAAAGGGCTCGGAAGTGGTACGCATGATCCGCACCATTCTGGGCGCGGACACCTTTCGTGCCGGGATGGACCTCTATTTCGAGCGCCATGATGGCGAGGCTGCCACCATCGATGATTTCCTGAAAGTGTTCGAGGACGTGTCAGGCCGCGACCTCTCCCAATTCGCGCTGTGGTATCATCAGGCCGGCACACCGCATGTGACGGTGGGTTCCAGTTACGATCAGAACGCGCGCACGTTCACCCTCGAGATCGAGCAGTCGCTTGCTCCGACGCCGTCTGAGAGCCGCAAGCGGCTGATGCACATCCCGCTGGCGTTCGGCCTTGTTGGAGCCGACGGCAGGGATCTGCCGTACAGCAGCGCCGAAGGCGCAACAGTCGAGGACGGTGTCATCCACCTGCGCAAGCGGCACCAGTCGGTGCGTTTCACCGGCATCGCCGAGCGGCCTGCGCTTTCGCTGAACCGCGGCTTCTCCGCCCCGATCACGCTTTCGCTGGAACAGAAGGCGGAAGACCTGATCTTCCTCGCAGGCAACGACAGCGATGCGTTCTCGCGCTGGCAGGCCTTCAACACACTGCTCACCGACGCTCTCGTCGCCGCTTTTCGCAATATCCTTGGTGGCAAGCAGCCGGAATTCGGCGACCATCTCAGTGCCGTGGCCGGGCGCATAGCCGCGGATACATCGCTGGAGCCGGCGTTCCGGGCGCTGGCGCTGACCTTGCCGGGCGAAGCCGATATCGCGCGCGAGATCGGTAAGGGGATCGACCCCGATGCCATCCTGGAGGCGCGTCATGCATGCGCCCGCACCATAGCCGCGGCCAACGAACAGGGCTTCAGGCATCTTTACGAAGAGTTGCGCGACAGCGGGCCGTTCCGGCCCGATGCGGACGGTGCCGGCCGGCGCGCGTTGCGCAACGTTCTGCTTGACTACCTTGCGCTGCTGCCTGGCGGCGCCGACCTTGCCGCCGATCACTTCGACCACGCCACCAACATGACGGACAGGGCAGCGGCCCTTGCCGTTCTCGCTCACCGTCATACTGATTCCGCCCAGGCCGACAAGGCCTTGAAACAGTTCGAGAAACAGTATTCGAACGATGCATTGGTGATGGATAAATGGTTCATCATCCAGGCTGGCGTGCCGGGACCGCGCGCATTGGAGACGGTCCGAACGCTGACCAGACACCCGGCCTTTTCGATCGGCAATCCAAATCGCGTACGCGCGCTGATCGGAACCTTTGCAGGCGCCAACCAGACCGGCTTCCACCGTGCCGATGGGGAAAGCTATCGTTTCTTCGCCGACATCGTCCTCGAGGTCGAAAAGCGCAACCCGCAGGTTGCCGCAAGGCTTGCCACAGCGATGCGGTCATGGCGCTCGCTGGAACCCGTACGGCAGGGCAAGGCACGAGAGGCGCTGGTGTCGATCCTCAAACAGGAAAAGCTTTCAGCCGACCTGAAAGACATCGTTGAGCGCACGCTGGCCTAGCTGAAGGTCGAAATCGGGGGCCGGCGCTCAAAACGTCGGCCGATTTACTGAATCTTCAATCTTTTTTCGCTCCCCCACTGGACAAGGCGAATCACCTTTGATTCTTTAATGGCGATTCGGAAGTACGGTGTTGCCGGATCATCATCGGGGAAAATTTCGGGGAGAGCCATTGCATGGCCAAGGCGGACGCGTTGCGCGCGCCCGGACGGGTAGCTTTTGAGTGGCGCAGCAGACCGCGCCGCAGCAGTGCCTTGATCGGCAATGCTCGGCTGATCGCCGGTCCCGCCTACGGCAAGCTGCTGGCCGCCGAACCGGTGCTGCGCCGGCTGATCCCTTCCCTGATCATCCTTTTCCTGATCGTCGTGGCCTGCCTGCGCTTCCTGTCGATGATGAGCTGGCACGACGATATCGAACGCAACGCCAAGACAATTCTCACCCTTTCCGCCGGTGAACTCGCCAAGGCAGGCGCTGCCGCGCCCGCCACCGATCCGCAGGAACTGCTCGAAGATGCGGTGCGCCAAGGTTCGCTCAACGCGGATCATATCCTTGCCGTGACCGACCGGGACTTCAAGGTTCTGGCGGTTTCGCCGAAATCGACACGCTGGCAGGGCCAGGCGCTCGACAGCGTCATTTCCGGTGGTCAGCCGCTGTTCCTGTTCGGCGAACGCGCCGGCGTGCTCGACGTGCGGGTCGGCGATGCCGAATGGTATGCCGCCGTCGACCTCAGGCCTGACGGCAAAGGTGCTGCCGCCGTTCTCGTTCCGCAGGAGGCGGTGTTCCTGGAGTGGCGCAAGGCCGTTTCGCTGAACGTGACGCTCTTCGTGCTCACGGCAGGCGTGCTGCTGATCGTGCTCTACGCCTATTTCTGCCAGGTGACGCGCGCCAAAAGCGCCGACCGCATCCTGGGGGATTCCCTGCAGCGCATCGATATGGCGCTGGTCAGGGGCCGCTGCGGCCTCTGGGACTGGGACATGGTCCGCGGCAAGATGTACTGGTCGCGTTCCATGTACGACATGCTGGGCTACGAGCCTTGCGAGACCATGCTCTCCTTTGGCGAAGTCGACGAGATCATCCATCCCGAGGACGGCAATCTGTTCGAACTGGCCGAGCGCATCGTAGCGCGCGAGATCGACCAGATCGACCAGGTCTTCCGCATGCGCCATGCCAACGGACAGTGGGTGTGGATGCGCGCCAGAGCGCAGGTGATGGATCCGGACGCCCCGGAAATCCAGCTCATCGGTATCGCCGTCGACGTGACCGAGCAACGGCACCTGGTCTTGCGTTCCGAAGCCGCGGATCTCAGGCTGCGCACGGCAATCGAGAACATCAACGAATCCTTCGTGCTGTGGGACACGTCGGAGCGGCTGGTAATGTGCAATTCCAAGTTCCAGCACGACAACGGTCTCTCCGACCGCAGCGTCATGCCTGGAACACCGCGCACCGAGATCGAAGAGCGCATGCTGGCCCTCGCATCCGAGCGGCGGCTGGCCAACGCCAATGGCCCGAATGGCGGCATCACCATCGAGCGCCAGCTGGGCGACGGCCGCTGGCTGCAGGTGAACGAACTGAAGACACGCGACGGCGGCACAGTGTCGGTGGGTTCCGACATCACACAGATCAAGCAGCATCAGGACAAGCTCATGGACAGCGAGCGGCGCCTGATGGCGACCATCCACGATCTCAGTCTCGCCCGGCGTGCGGAAGAAGAGCGCACGCGCGAACTGGTAGAGCTGAACCGCAAATATATCCGCGAAAAGGACCGCGCAGAGGCCGCCAACCAGGCGAAATCGGAATTCCTGGCCAATATGTCGCATGAACTGCGCACGCCGCTCAACGCGATCATCGGCTTCTCGGAATTGATGGAACAGGCGCTGTTCGGGCCGCTGGGCTCGGGGCGCTATGAAGAATATGCCACCGATATCAATTCATCGGGCAAGTACCTGCTTGGCGTCATCAACGACATTCTCGACATGTCGAAGATCGAGGCCGGCCAGTTCTCGATCGAACGGGAGCAGATCGATCTCGGTCCGCTGATCTCCGAGACGGTGCGAGTGGTCTCGCTCCAGGCCGCTCAGAAGGCGATCACCGTGGAAACGCGCATCGCCGACAGCCTGTCGCTGGTTGCCGACCGGCGCGCCATCAAGCAGATCGTCATCAACCTGCTTTCCAACGCGGTCAAGTTCACCGGCCAGGGTGGGCATATCGTGGTGAAGGCGCGCAATGCGTCAGGTGCGTTGACGCTGACTATCGAGGACAACGGCTGCGGCATTCCAAAGACAGCGCTGGGCAAGCTCGGTCGCCCATTCGAACAGGTGCAGAACCAGTTCTCGAAGAACCACACCGGCTCGGGCCTTGGGCTCGCCATTTCACGCTCCCTGGCCGAACTGCATGGCGGCGCGCTGAAAATTCGCTCCACGGAAGGGGCTGGCACCATCGTGTCGGTGCGCATCCCCCTTCGGAAAGCTCCGCAACCGGTTCGGGCGGCGGCCTAAGCCGCCCCCCGAAAGGGCAGCAAAGCAAAAGCTGCAGGCTTTTCGGATAAGCATCATGCGAGAAAACGGAGAACACCCGGCGGCAACCGCCGCCGGGCAATCTTCAGCGAAGATCACTCAACCTCGCTCTGGCGATGGTCGCGACCGCCGCGCTTCGGCAATTCGGCTTTTTCGATCTTGCCGTCATTGTTCTTGTCGAACAGCGCGAACATCTTCTTCTGGTGCGCGGTGACGTCCTCCTGGGTGAGCACACCCTCGCCCTTGCTGTCGTAGCGTTCGATCATGCGCTTGGCCCTGCGCTCAAAACGCGCCTTTTCAAGCGCTGCGGCAAGCTGTTCGACGGTGACCTTGCCACCATTGTCGGCAAGGATTTTTTCAACTCCGGATTCATCGCCTCCGAGAATTGATCGAAGGTGATGCCGCCGTCAGAATCCTTCAGGGCCTTCTGAAGACGCCAGCGCGTGCCGTCACGCATGTCGCCGCCCTTGTTCTGTTCGGCATAGGCGGTGGTTCCAACAAGGCCGGCAAGGGTCGCAAATGCGAAGGCAAGTTTCGTCGACTTTTTCATCGGTTTCTCCTGTTGCATCGTCACCCCCGATGCTTCGGAAACGGCTCTGAGGCGTCAGTTCCTCACGAACGTTTCCCACGCAGCAAAAGGTCGAAGTCTTTCCTGACCTTTCGCGACGTCTCTTTGAGGTGCGCTTCCAGCACCGTGAAATCCGGCAGATCGGTTGCTGCCAAAAGAAGATCGACCAGCCCAGGCGGCACGTCATCGCGTTCGAACGTGCTGGTCAGGCATAGCCTGATCATCTGGGTGACCGCCAAATAGAGCGAATATGCGTCGTTAAGCTCCTGTTTCACTTCCGGATCGGCGAAGCTGGACGCTAGCCGCGCCAGCGTCTGGGCGGTGCCGGGCGTGCGCGCATCGCCTTCGAGCTGGCCGGTGATGGTCGCAACCTGGGCGACGAATTCCAGGTCGATCAGGCCACCAGGAACGAGCTTGATATCCCACAGGTCATGTGGCGGCTTTTCCTGCTCGATCAGCTTGCGCATTTCGACGGCCTCGGCTGCCACTTTGGCGCGATCGCGCGGCTGCGCGAGGATGGTGCCCACTTCCGCCTCGATCTCGGCGCAAAGCGCCTCGTCACCGGCAACCGCCCTTGCCCGTGTCAGGGCCATCTGCTCCCAGGTCCAGGCCTCCTGGCGCTGGTACTTGCGGAAGGCATCGACATGGGTCGCCACCGGCCCCTTGTTGCCGGACGGGCGCAGCCGCAGATCAAGCTCGTAGAGCACGCCTTCGGCAGTCGGCGCCGAAACGGCGGCAATCAGGCGCTGCGTGAGGCGTGCGAAATAATGCGACGGCGCCAGCGGCTTCTCGCCGTCGGACTCTTCCGCCTGTTCGTCATGGTCGTAGAGAAGGATCAGGTCGACATCGGAACCAGCGGTCAACTCCCGGCTACCGAGCTTGCCCATGCCCAGAAGCGTCACCCTGCCGCCAGGCACGCGGCCATGACGCTGAGCGAACTCGTCCATCACTGCCTGCAATGCGGCACCGATGGTGAGGTCGGCAAGATCGGAGAAAGCCCTGCCGGCGCGGGTTGCATCGATGGAGCCAGCAAGCAGGCGCACGCCGATGAGAAACTTCTGCTCGGCCGCGAAGATGCGCAGCCGGTCGAGCACATCCTCATAGGGACGATCGCCATCGATGAAGGCCGCCAGACGCGCCGAGAGGTAAGCGCGGTTCGGCAATTCAGTCAGCAAGGCCGGGTCAAGCAAACCGTCGAACACATGCGGACGGCGGGTGATGATCGCCGCCAGCCGGGGCGCCGCACCCATGATGGTCGCCATTAGGCGAAGCAGCCCAGGGTTGGATTGCAGCAGCGAAAACAGCTGGATGCCCGCCGGCAGACCGGACAGGAACTCATCGAAGCGCATCAACGCCTCGTCGGCGCGGCGCGTCTTGCCGAAGGCCTCCAGCAATGCCGGCGTAAGTTCGGTGAGACGTTCGCGCGCCTCGGCCGACCGCGTCACGCGATAGCGGCCAAAATGCCAGGTGCGGATGACGCGGCATATATCGCTCGGCCGCTGGAAGCCCAGCTGATGCAAAGTCTGCAATGTATCGGGATCGTCGACGTCGCCGGTGAAGACAAGGTTGCCGACGCCGGCCGACAGTTCGGGCGCCGCCTCGAAAAGGGCCGCATAATGGCCCTCCACCTGCTGCAGGGCTGCGCGGAAGGTCGCAGCGAACGTCCCGGCATCCTTATAGCCCAGCATATGGGCGATACGCTCCAGTCCCTCATCATCTTCCGGCAGCATGTGGGTCTGCTCGTCCGCCACCATTTGGATGGCGTGCTCAACGCGGCGCAGGAACCAGTATTGATTGGCGAGAACGTCGCGTGCCTCGGTGGTGATCCAGCTGCGTTCGGCGAGTTCGCCCAGCATCGGCACCGTCTCGCGCCCGCGCAATTCCGGAAACCGGCCACCAGCGATCAGTTGCTGGGTCTGGACGAAGAACTCGATCTCGCGGATGCCGCCGCGGCCGAGCTTGACGTTGTGGCCTTTGACAGCCACTTCGCCGTGACCTTTGTGGGCATGGATCTGGCGTTTGATCGAATGGACGTCGGCGATCGCCGCATAGTCCATGTATTTGCGCCAGACATAGGGCTGGAGTTCCTTCAGGAACGCTTCGCCTGCCGCGATATCGCCGGCCACGGGCCGGGCCTTGATCATCGCGGCACGCTCCCAATTCTGTCCCCTGCCCTCGTAGTAGGTCAGTGCGGCTTCCACCGGGATAGCCAGCGGCGTCGATCCCGGATCGGGCCGCAGCCTGAGGTCGGTGCGGAAGACGTAGCCGTGCTCGGTACGATCCTGCAGGATACGGACCAAGCGGCGGGTCAGCCGCGAGAACAATTCGGTGCCGTCCAGTGGATCGATCACCGCCGGCGCTTCTGGATCGAAGAAGACGACCAGATCGATGTCGGACGAGAAGTTGAGCTCATGGGCGCCGAGCTTGCCCATGCCAAGCAGGACCCAGCCGGATTTCAGCGTCGGGTTCTCGGGATCGACCAGCTTCAGCTTGCCTTGTCCATGAGCATCGCGCAGCAGAAAATCGACAGCTGCGCGGATCGAAGCATCGGCGAGATCGGAAAGCCGGCGCACGGTCAGTACCGTCTCGGCCACACCGCCCAGATCGTCCACAGCGATCAGGAAATGCGCCTCTGCCTTCAGACGGCGCAACTCCATCATCAAACTCTGTTCGGAGACGTTTTCGGCGCGCGCCGCAGCCCCCATGGCTTCGGTGATTGCGGCAAGCCGTTGTTCGACCGTTTTCCCGAACAGCGCATCGAGTATCTGCGGGCGGCGCCGAGCCAGATCACGCAGGAACGGAGACAGATCGAAGACGGCAGCCAGGAAATCCTGCGCTGCTCCCTTGCCGGCAAGGAATTTCGCCAGACGCGGTAACTCATCCTCCTTGGCCGCTGCGGCGATGTCGGCGAGTTCCTCACGCGCATGCCCAGCGTCGAGTGGCGCGAGTCTGGTTTTCAGCTCCAGCCGCCAATCCACCTTGTCCCGCTCTGCCGCAGCACTTGCCGTCATCCGTTTCTCCCCTACGAAGCTTCCCGCTCCGGAAAGCTCATGACGACGCATAGTCCAGGATCGGCAGGTTGCAGATCAAGGGTGCCCTTGTGGAATTTCATGATTGCCTTGGCGAGACTGAGTCCAAGCCCGGAACCCGGCTGCGAGCGGCTCTTTTCCAGCCGTACGAAACGTTCCGTGACGCGCGCACGGTCGGCATCGTCCGGAATACCCTGGCCGTTGTCGGCAACGGTCAGCTTGATCTTGCCGGCAACGCGCTCGAGCGAAACCTTGACCGCCGGCTTCGAGGTCGCGTCGGTCGAGTATTTGATGGCGTTGTCGACGATGTTGGAAAGCGCCTGCCCGACCAGTTCGCGATTGCCTTCGATCAGATAGGGCTCGGCGACATCGGCCTCCAGGCCCACGCCGGCTTCCTCGGCGACCGGTTCATAAAGTTCGACGACATCACGCACCGTCGCGGCGAGATCGACCTGGGTCGTGTTCTCGGATGAGTATCCAGCCTCCAGTCGCGAAATCATCAGGATGGCGTTGAAGGTTTTGATCAGTTGGTCGGATTCGGCGATCGTGCCTTCGAGGGCCGCCTTGTAGTCGGCAGCACTGTGCTTGCCCGACAGTACCGCCTCGGCGCGATTGCGCAGTCTCGTCAGCGGCGTCTTGAGATCGTGGGCGATGTTGTCGGAAACCTGCTTCAAGCCCTCGTTCAAGGTGGCGATGCGCGCAAGCATGGCGTTGAGGTTTTCCGAGAGGCGGTCGAATTCGTCGCCTGCTCCGGTGACAGGGAGCCGGCCCGATAAATCGCCGCCCATGATGCGGCTGCTCGCCTCCGACACATTGTCGATACGCTTCAACGCCGTGCGGCCGACCAGGAACCAGATCAGCAGCGCACCCAAACCCATCATGCCGAGCGTCAGGGTGAGCGCCCTGCGCACGACGCTGCGGAACCGTTCCGGCTCGCCGAGATCGCGACCGACCAGCAGGATCATCTGGTTCGGCAGCCGCACGACAAGCGCTATGGCGTCATGGCCCTTGTTGCGTCTTATCTGGGCCGGTGTCTGTCCCTGCGCGGAAGGCTTGCCGCTGTCGGTCGCGCCCCGTGCCTGCTCGCCGCCGCTCTCGCCGTAGCGCTCATAGGAGAACGGGATTTCCGTCCAGCCTTCGCGGGCGATCACGCCGGGCTCGATGCTCTGGACGTTGCCAGCCAGAACTTCGCCGTTCGGGTCAGCGATCATATAGAGATTGGCGCCAGGCGCACGCGAACGCCGCTCCATGGTGCGCACGAGGAACGGTAGGCCGCCGCGCTGGTACGAGCGGGCCAGATCGGCCACCTCCTCGTTGATTGTCTCCTGCGTCTGCGCCGTCAGCATGCGCGCCGACAGCGAGGTCATGTAGAAGACCAGCAGGACCGCGCAGATCGCGAACAGCAGAAGATACAGGGCGGAAAGGCGCGCCGCCGTCGTCTTCATGATGGCTGGCATGGTTAGAGCCATTGAGGACTAACCACCGCTCTTCAGCATATAGCCAGCGCCGCGGATGGTATGCAGGATCGGTTTGTCGAAGCCCTTCTCGATCTTTCCGCGCAGCCGCGACACATGGACGTCGATGACATTGGTCTGCGGATCGAAATGATAATCCCACACGTTCTCGAGCAGCATCGTGCGCGTCACCACCTGGCCGGCATGACGCATCAGATATTCGAGCAGGCGAAATTCCCTCGGCTGAAGCACGATTTCCCTGCCTGCCCGCTTGACCGAATGGGACAGCCGATCGAGTTCAAGATCGCCACTTCTGTAAACCGTCTCGCTCTCCTTCACGCCGGCGCGGCGGTTCAGCACCTCGACACGTGCCAGGAGTTCGGAGAAGGCGTAAGGCTTGGTCAGATAGTCGTCGCCCCCTGCGCGCAGGCCAGTAACGCGATCATCCACTTCACCGAGTGCGGAAAGTATGAGAACCGGCGTGGTGTTTCCGCGCGAGCGAAGGGATGCGATCACTGAAAGTCCGTCGCGGCGCGGCAACATGCGGTCGACGACCATGACGTCGTAGTCGCCGCTGTCGGCCAGGGCAAAACCGGTTTCGCCGTCACCGGCGACATGGGCAGTATGGCCAGCTTCGGTGAAGGCCTTTTCCAGATAGTCGGCGGCTTCCCGATCGTCTTCGATGAGCAGAATCTTCATGGAGCCGTTATACGCAATTTCCGAAGCCGTTGCGGCAGACATCTCTGGACACCCTGTAATTTTGCGGCAGCGGGACAAGAGCCCCGCTGCCGCGGAGGTCGGACACTACTGACTGACACGCCGACCATGCTTCCTTCGCGGCGATCCGGGGGTGCGACACCACCGTTTCGGAAGCAATATTTTCCGGATCGATCAGCCCTTGGCGACCGGCAGCGTCACGAAGCGGTTGGTGTCTTCGCGACTGATCTGCACCAGCACCTGCTTGCGGCCAGCTTTCTGGGCTTCCTTCATCGCACTGGAGATGTCCGAAGCTCCGGCCACTTCCTGGGCGTTGACAGCGGTGATGATATCGCCCGGCTGGATACCGCGGTCGGCGGCATCGCTATCGGGATCGACATCGGTCACGACCACCCCCTTGCCATCCTCGGACTTGGTGACGGTCAAGCCAAGATCAGCCAGCGAGTTGGCGCCCGACGGTTCGGACGGCTTGCCAGCTGACGCTACCTTGTCGCCGTTCGGAAGCTTGCCGAGATCGACCTTGACGGTCTCTGCCTTGCCGCCACGCCAGACGGTGACATCAACCGACTTGCCCGGCTGGTAGGCGCCGATCAGGCGAGCCAGTTCCTTGGTGGTCGCGACATCCTTGCCGTCGACCTGGGTGATGACGTCGCCAGCAACGATACCGGCCTTCTTGGCAGGGCTGTCGTCCTGAGCACCGGAAACCAGCGCGCCCTTTTCAGCCTTCAGGCCAAGCGATTCAGCGATATCAGCCGTAACCGGCTGGATTTCGACACCGAGCCAGCCGCGCTCGATCGAGCCGCCCTTCATCAGCACTTCCACGACCTGCTTGGCGGTGGAGGCGGGAATGTCGAAGGCGATGCCCACGCTGCCGCCCGAAGGCGAGAAGATCGCAGTGTTGATGCCAACCACCTGACCGCTCTGATTGAAGGTCGGGCCGCCGGAATTGCCGCGGTTCACCGGAGCGTCGATCTGGATGAAATCGTCATAGGGGCCGGCACCGATGTCGCGGCCACGGGCCGAGACGATGCCGGAGGTAACGGTGCCGCCCAGGCCGAAAGGATTGCCGACGGCAACGACCCAATCACCGACCCGAACCTTGGAATCGTCAGCGAACTCGACATAGGTGAACTTCTGGTCCTTGGCGTCGACCTTGAGCACCGCCAGGTCGGTGCGCTGATCGGTGCCGACCAGCTTGGCGTCGAACTCCTTGCCGTCCGTCATGACGACGGTGAAGGCGGTACCGCCGTCGACAACATGGTTGTTGGTGACGATGTAGCCGTCCTCGGAGATGAAGAAGCCGGAACCTTGCGCCACCGGACGCGGCTCCCGGTTGCGGTTTTCACGATGCTGGAAGCGCTGACCGTTGGGGCCGCCACGGAACTCCTTGAAGAAGCGCTTGAGCTGTGGGTTGTCCTGGAAGAAGTCGGGAGCGTCGAACGGAAGGCCGCCTTCGTCGGAAGCCGGCTGGACCTTGGACTTGACCTGAACCGAAACAACGGCCGGCGAGACTTTCTCGACGAGATCGGCGAAACCCGGAACCTGCGGGGCCTGCACATTGACGGCCTCGGCCAAAACGGGGGCCGGGCTCGTGGTCACCGCGCCGAAGCCGATGGCGCCGGCGATCGCCAGCGAAGCGGCGGCAGCGGCAAGGCGTGAACGGGTGCGGGAGGAAGTGGGGGTAGTGATCATCGATCCGTTGTCCTCTAGAATTGGACGCTCAAGCGGCATCCTTCGAGACAACAGATAGAGAAGACGACATTACCGCTTCATTTCCGGGAGATGAAACTTTGGTAATGTTGGCCAGATGCGCGAAAATGCGCTCAGTCGCGCTTCAAAATCGCGTCGAGTTTGGCCTTTTCGTCCGCGCTCAACCCGGCCGTTTCCAACGGTTTCGGCCGACGCGTCGCCCGCAGCATGAAGACCCCACCGACCAAGAGCAGCAGCACTGGCGCGCCCCAGAGCAAAGCAGTGCGCCATTCGAAACGCGGTTTCAAAAGCACGAACTCGCCATAGCGCGAGACGACATAGTCGATGACCTGTTTGTCGCTGTCGCCGGCTTTCAAGCGATCGCGCACCAGGACACGCAGGTCGCGTGCCAGGTCGGCATCGGATTCGTCGATCGACTGGTTCTGGCAGACCATGCAGCGCAGGCCGGCCGACAGCGAACGTGCCCGGGCCTCGAGCGCCGGATCGGACAACATCTCATCCGGCTTTACGGCAAACGCGCTGCCCGACGTCAGCAGGGCCATTCCCAGCAGCAAGCCAGCAAGAAAACGGCGCGTCTTCATGAGGCGCCAGCCACTGCGGCGGGTTTGCTCTTGCGTTTGGCCGGCGCACCGACGCGCAGGCGCCGGTCGGCAAGCGATATTGTGCCGCCGACCATCATGACCAGGCCACCCAGCCAGATCAGCGTCACCAGCGGCTTCCACCAGATGCGCGCAACGACCGAGCCGTCGGCAGATTCATCACCCAGCGCGATGTAAAGCTGGCTGAAACCGATCGTCTTGATGCCAGCCTCGGTGGTCGGCATCTGACGAGCAGGATAAAAGCGCTTGGACGAATTGATCGTACCCGTCACCTGGCCGCCAGCATTGATCAGTTGGAAGTGGGCGCGATCCTCGTTGAAATTCGGCCCCTTCATCGGCTGAATTCCATCGAACCGCACAGTCCGGCCGGCGACCTCGACCGTCTGCTGCGGCTTCATGGTCAGGATATGTTCCTCACCGAAGTTCAGCGTGCCGACCATGCCGATCAGGGTTACGCCGAGGCCGGCATGGGCAAGCGCGGTTCCAAAGACGGAACGAGGCAATCCGATGAAGCGGCGCAGCATGACCGGGAACGCCACAGAGCTGAAACCCGATTTCATGGCAAGGTCGGTGGCGGCACCAATGATCAGCCAGACGGCAAGGCCGGTGCCGAAAGCAGCAAGGACGGAACCGCCGTCGACGAGGAAGAGCGTGACCATCGCCGCCAGCAAAGCGGCCCCGAAAGCCGCCATAAGGCGCTGGGCGGCAGCGAACAGATCGCCACGCTTCCAGGCCAGCAGCGGTCCGAACGGCACCAGCAGCAAAAGCGGCACCATCAGCGGGCCGAACGTCAGATTGAAGAACGGCTCACCAACTGAAATCTTGTCTCCCGTCAATGCTTCCAGGGCGAGCGGATAGAGCGTTCCGACCAGTACGGTTGCCGTCGCGGTGGTCAGGAAGAGGTTGTTGAGCACAAGCGCGCCTTCGCGCGAAATCGGCTGAAACAGACCGCCTGCCGTCAGAGAGGACGCGCGCAGCGCAAACAGCGCCAGCGAGCCGCCGATGAAAAAGAGCAGGATGCACAGAATGAAGACACCCCGCGACGGGTCGGTGGCAAAGGCATGGACAGAGGTCAGCACGCCGGACCGCACCAGGAAAGTACCCAGCAGCGACAGCGAGAAGGTGAGGATGGCGAGCAGCAGCGTCCAAATCTTCAGCGCAGAGCGCTTTTCCATGACGATGGCGGAGTGCAGCAGCGCTGTACCGGCCAGCCAGGGCATGAAGGAGGCGTTCTCGACCGGGTCCCAGAACCAGAAGCCGCCCCAGCCGAGCTCGTAATAGGCCCAGTAGGAGCCCATTGCGATACCACCGGTGAGGAAGATCCAGGCAACCAGCGTCCAGGGCCGAACCCAGCGTGCCCAGGCGGCATCGATACGGCCGTCGATCAGGGCGGCGACCGAGAAGGAGAAGCAGATGGAGAAGCCGACGTAACCGAGATAGAGCAGCGGCGGATGCACCGCCAACCCAAGATCCTGCAGGATCGGGTTGAGGTCGCGCCCTTCGACCGGAGCGGGGATCAACCGGGTAAAGGGGTTGGACGTCGACAGGATGAACAGGAAGAACGCGACGCCGATCGATCCCTGCACCGCCAGCACATTGGCCTTGAGGCTGGCCGGCAGATTGGCGCCGAACGCTGCGACCAGAGCGCCGAAGAAGGCCAGGATCAGCACCCACAAGAGCATGGAGCCTTCGTGATTGCCCCAGGTTCCGGTGATCTTGTAGATCATCGGCTGCAGCGAGTGCGAATTCTCCCAGACATTGACGACCGAGAAGTCGGAGCCGGCATAGGCGGCCATCAGGGCCGCGAAGGAAAGCGCGGTGAGCGCAAAGCCGGTGATGGCTGTCGGGGCTGCCACGGCCATCATGCGGTCGTTGCCGAGGCGGGCGCCGACCAGCGGCACGATGGTCTGGATCAGTGCCAGCGCGAAAGCCAGAACCAGGGCGAAATGACCGATCTCAACCATGGCGATGCTCGCTATTTAACTTGTGTTTCCTGCCACACGCCCTTGGCCTTCAACCCGTCGGCGACTTCCTTGGGCATGTAGCGTTCGTCATGCTTGGCCAGCACGCTATCGGCCACGAAAACCCCGTCCGAGCCAAATGAACCTTCGGTGATGACACCCTGCTCCTCACGAAACAGATCCGGCAGGATGCCTGTGTAGGTCACCTTGACCGCGTCGTGCGTGTCGGTCACGGCGAAAGAAACCGTCGTGCCCTGGCCGCGCACGATCGTGCCTTTTTCCACCAGCCCGCCGAGCCGGATGCGCTGGCCCGGCGCCAGATTGGCGGCGGCAAGATCGCCAGGCATATAGAAATACGAGGCCTTCTGACCGAGCGCGTAGAAGGTTAGTCCCGCGGCCAGCGCCAGGAAGCCCAGCCCCGCCACGATCACCGACAGCCGCTTCTGCTTGCGCGTCATCACCTACTCCGTTGCCGCGAGGCCGAGTGTGCCGGCAAACGCCGTGAACTGCTTGGCCTCCGCGCTATCGGCGCCGAAAACCGCGATGCCGCGCCGGAGCGCGGCACGCGCTTCGTCGGTCTTGCCGAGCACGGCATAAGAACGAATGAGGCGCATCCATCCTTCCGTGTCGCGCGGGTTCTGTTTCAGCTTCTCATCGAGGCTGGCAACCATCGTCTCGATCATGGCGCCGCGCTGCTCATCGGACAGCGACGATGCCGCAGCGACATCGTCCTGCGACGGACCACTCGCGGATGGAGCCGGATTGGCGCCCACGCTTGCAAGCGCCTGTTCCACTGCCTTGCTCCAGGGTGAATCCACAGGCAACGTCGCCTGCAATTTCTGAAGCGTTGCAACCGCTTCCGGCTTGCGCCCTTCCTGCGAAAACGCCAGCGCGAGATAGAAACTTGCTTTCGGGTCGTTCGGTTCGAGCTTTAACGCCGCTTCGAATGCCGCCTGTGCTTCGGCGGAAACGACGCCACCGGCACCATTGACCATTGCCTCGCCCAAACCCGTCTGACGGGCTGCGCTCGCTCCTTCGAGCCGGATGGCGTTGCGGTAGGCGGTAACGGCATCGCCGAACCGGCCGATGCGCAGATAGATCGGGGCCAAAACATCCCAGCCTCGGCCATCGGCGGGGTTTTTGACCAGATGCGCTTCCGCTCTCGCCACCAGTTCGTCAACCGAACTGTCTGCGGGGTTTTTCGCAAGGCGCTCCGCCAAAGGCTGAGACGGCAGGTCGGGCGAACCGAGACGCGCATAGATACCCCAGCTCAAAAGCGGCACGGCCAGCACAGCAATGACAGACAAGCCACGAACGACTTTCGACCCCGAGCCGGAAGCCTGTGCCGTGTTTTCGTTGCTGCCGAGGCGCAAAATGCGGCGACCGATTTCAGCGCGTGCCTGCTCGGCCTCGGCCGGCTGGATAAGCCCACGCTCCAGATCACGATCGATTTCGCCGAGCTGGTCACGATAGACTTCGAGATCATGCGCGTTTTGTGAATCCCGTTCGCGCGCGCCCCCGGCGAGGGGCAACAGCACAGCCAGGCTCGCACCCAGCGTCAGCACCGCGGCTATGACCCAAAACAGCATGGAACTTCCAATAGCGGTCCCGCTTCATCCTGCCAACACAAGCGTCCTGCGACGCTTTGACAGAATTGCGGCCAAGATACTTTGATCGAGCGCAAATGCCCGACGACAGCAACAGGAGGTTTGCCGGTGACGGCCGGTTAGGTCAGCGGTGTCCAGCTTCCGTCGGCGTTGCGGCAGGCGGTGCCACGCGCGATCTGACCGGCACCGCCGGAATAGACGGTGTGGCGATACTGGCGGCAGTCCTGCGAACCGACGCGATAAGGCTGCGCTGCGACAACCTCGCCATAACGGCTGGACTGTTCACCCTTCCAGGTCACGGTCTGGCCACTGGCCGTATATTCCAGCGCCTTGTATTCAGCCTCAAGTGCCTTGCGCTTTTCAGTCGAGCTCAAGTTCGCCCCGATATTGCCGCTGATCAGACCGCCCCCCATCTCCGAAAGCACGGTAGGGGCAACCGAGGCACTATCCTGGCCGGACTTCGGTGCGATATCAGGTCCACCATTTGACCCGGTCGTGGTACAGCCGGCCAATGCCAGCATTCCGGCAACGAGGCCCATGCGAATCGTCATGCTGTCAAAATTCCCCTCTTCGCCGCGCAATCGGCGACAACCGCGGCGATAGCTCCGATATTGGGCTGAAATTGGGCCACGTGCCACCCTTATGAGACGTTCTTCACTGCACACTGCGCAGGCGCACGATCGCCTTCAGTCCGCCAAGTGACGAGCGCTCCAACGCCAGCGTACCTCCATACTCCTTGATCAAGTCGGCCACGATGGCCAGCCCCAACCCTGTCCCAGGCTTGGTTTCGTCCAGGCGCTTGCCACGCTGCAGGGCCTCGCGCGCCTTGTCTTCCGGGATGCCCGGACCATCGTCTTCTATCAAGATCTCGAAATGATCTCCGCCGTCGCCAGCCGCAACAAATGGTCTCACGGTGACCTTGGCACCACTACGCGCCCATTTCATCGCGTTTTCGAGCAGATTGCCCATGATCTCCTCGAGATCCTCACGCTCACCGGCAAAGATGATGGGCTCCGAGGGCAAAGAAAGCGAAAGCGAAACCTTGGGATTGAGCTTCTGCATCACACGCACCATGCGCTCGGCCAACGGCGCCACCGGCGTGCGATAGACGACGCTATCGCGCTGGGCAGCGATGCGCGCACGCTGCAGATAATGTTCGACCTGCTTTTGCATTGACGCTGCCTGGTCGGTGATCAGCTGGCCCTTTGAGCCACCCAGTGCCCGTCCCTCGTTCAGGAGCACGGCAAGCGGCGTCTTCAGCGAGTGGGCGAGATTACCGACCTGGGTGCGCGAACGCTCGACAATACGCTTGTTGTTCTCGATCAGCGCATTCGTCTCGTTGGCGAGCGGCTCGATTTCGGAGGGGAAATTACCCCCAAGCCGCTGCGCCGTTCCCTCGCGCACCATGGCGAGCGCAGCTCGAACACGCCGCAGTGGCTGCAGGCCGAGCAGGATGGCAATGGCATTGATGGCGATCATGCCGGCGCCGAACAACGACAGATAGGTGAGCAGGCGCCCCTGGAAGGAACGGATTTCTTCCTCCAGCTCGCTCTTGTTGCCCATCACCCTGAAGCGGGCAATGTGGTTCTTCGCATCGAGCACGAATTCGCTCTCGAAGACCTGCAGTCTCTCGTCCTTCAATCCTCGTGTCGAATAGCTGCGCTGGAAGCTGGAGTTGAACGGCACTTCGCTGATGCTTGGCGAAGGCAGAGTTTGCGCCATCATCGACGATGAGCGCAGATGACCGCTAACGCCTTCCGAGGCCGGTTCGACCGACCAGTACCAGCCCGAATACGGCTCGGAGAAACGCAGGTCACCGAGGTCCGGCGCGCCTATCAGCACGCCCTTGTCGGAAATACCGACAGAGCCGATCAGGTTGAACAGATGTGCCGAGAGCAGGCTGTCGAAACCACGCTCGCTGGCCTGACGGTAGAGCGTGGTGATCAGCGTGAAGATGACCACCAGCGTCAATACGGCCCAGATCGAGGAGAAGGCAACGACACGAAACGTCAGCGAGCGCAGCCAAAAACGCAACGGCGCCCTTTTCCTCGTCCGTTTGGTGGTGGCAAGCGGTTCCGCCTCAGGCCTCCGGTTCACGCATGCGGTAGCCCATGCCGCGCACGGTTTCGATCATGTCGACGCCCATCTTCTTGCGCAGCCGGCCGACAAAAACTTCGATCGTGTTGGAATCGCGGTCGAAATCCTGATCATACAGATGCTCGACCAGTTCGGTGCGCGACACCACCTCGCCCATGTGATGCATCAGATAAGCAAGCAGGCGGAACTCATGCGAAGTGAGTTTCAGAGGCACCCCGTCGACGTCCGCCTTGGAGGCCTTGGTGTCCAGACGCAACGGTCCGCAGCTCAACTCGGAAGAGGCGTGCCCGGCTGCGCGACGGATAAGAGCGCGCACACGCGCCAGCACTTCTTCGATGTGGAAAGGCTTGGTCACATAATCATCGGCGCCGGCGTCGATGCCGGAAACCTTGTCACTCCAGCGATCGCGCGCCGTCAGCATGAGCACGGGCATCTTGCGGCCGTCGCGGCGCCAGCGCTCGACAACGCTGATGCCATCCATCTGCGGCAGGCCGATGTCGAGCACGACGGCGTCATAGGGCTCCGTGTCGCCGAGATAGTGCCCCTCCTCGCCATCATAGGCGCGATCGACCACGTAACCGGCATCGACAAGCGATTCGGCAAGTTGCCGATTCAGTTCCTTGTCATCCTCGACCACCAGTACGCGCATCCTGCCTCGTGTCGTTCTGTTCGATTGTGTGGATATAAGCCGATTCCGGGTCGCAGAAAATGACTGCTCAGCCTGCCGGAACAACCATCTCGGCCCGTCGCGGGCGTTCACCATCCTTGCCCGGCACGAGCACGACGATCACACAGACCGCCTGCCCGCCGCGGGTGGCGGACGAAGCCTTGGCGAGCGTGCCGCCGTTCTGGGCGGCGACTTCCTGGCCGATCGCATAGCAGTCAGCGGCAACTGTCACGACCTGCTTGGTATAGGCAGGAGACGAGATCGGCAGCGCGCTTGCCGGCGGAACAATCAGCAGTCCGCCGACGCCAAGCGCCAGCACAAAAGACCGGAGAAGGAAGCGGAACCTGTTCATGGCGCCTTCTTAGCGCACCGGGGCTGAACACGAAATGAACACCGGCCGCAATGTCTTGTGTTCCACCGAACCGCGCGACCTTAACCGATCCGATCCATAGCCGACAACCGCCCTCCAAAAAAGCATGAAGCAGGGCGACGCCCCGCTTCATTGTGGCGATGCACCGGCAAATGCCGACAGGTCTATGCATCCGGCGAGATCCACGGAAAAACAACAGGATAGACGGCCATCCGCATGTCCTTGCGGATGGTGCTAAGAATACGATTCAAGGTCTTGCGAATGGATTCAGGCAGCATCCTCGATCATCGCGCGATAGCGGACGAGGCCGTGATGGACGGAGAGATCGTCGTCGTAGCGGATTTCGGAGAATTCAAAGCGGAGGTTGACCGGATGATGGCTTCCCAGCGCCAACGACCCGGCATCCAGCCGTTGCCGGATCAGCCGCAGGATCGCCTGCGTCTCCTGCTTGCTCTTGGCTTTCGACCAGACATGCAGCGTGAGCAACTGCTCCGAAGCGCTCTCGGTGGCTGTGCTCCAGTCGTAGATGCTGGTGCGGCCGCAGGTGAGATATGGAAAGATGACATTGGCCGGCACCTGCTCGAAAATGTTCGCCCCACCCAACGCCGCCGTCAGCTGGGTATCGCCCTTCAGCAGGTCGAATAGTGCCTTCTGCAGCTCGGCGGCAAGGCTCGTGCCCATCGCTCCCCGCTCTCCTACCGTCCGACGAGGCTGTCCTTTTTTCATCATCGACGACAGCGTATCTGCCTTCGATGGCCTCTGCCAGACCGGATGCGCTCCAGCCAGAGCGTCAGGGGCTGTCTGTCCATCGCTGTGAGCAGCGCCGACAAAGCCAAGCTTTGAACCCTTGCCCGCATGGCTGCCGCGACTATGGTCGTCGACGACTCGATCCTAACCAGCTGTACAGAGCATGACATGAAACTTGGCTTCATCGGCACGGGCGCGCTTACCGCAGCGATCGTCACCGGGTTGAAATCGTTCGCCGACAATGCGGTGTCGGTCCTTCTGTCGCCTCGCAACGAGGAGATCGCGTCGGGTCTCGCCTCTCGGTTCGAGGATGTGCGGGTGGCGCCCGACAATCAGGCAGTGCTCGACGGCAGTGACACAGTGATGCTGGCCGTTCGTCCGCAGATCGCGCATGAAGTGATCGCGTCGCTGCGCTTCAGACCGGACCATCACATCGTCAGCCTGATCGCGACGCTTTCCCTGCAGGAGATTGGCAAACTGGTTGCGCCGGCACACAGGCTGACCAAGGCGCTGCCCATGCCGATGATTGCGCTCAGGCAAGGCGCCACCATCATCTGCCCACCCGATCCCGAGGTCGCGGCTTTCTTCGGCAAGCTGGGCAAGGCGGTCGAGGTCGAGGATGCACGGGAATTCGATGCGCTCAGCGTCGTGACGGCAACCTATGCCAGTTATTTCAAATATCTGGATACGATCCATGCCTGGCTGCGTGGCCAGGGCGTCGGCGAAGCCAGGGGGCGCGACTACATCGGGGCCCTTTTCAAGGCGCTGGCGAACGCACCGGACACCGCGCCTGAAGCCGATTTCGTCCGTCTGTCGCAGGAATATGCCACACGTGGTGGCATCAACGAGCAGATCCTGCGCGAACTGACCAATGCCGGGCTGTTCGAGACTTTCAACGCGAGCCTGGACGGCGTGCACAAGCGCATCACGGCGTCGCAGACGTAAGTCGCTGAGGGAATTGACCCCGATGAAGCCGGCCGACCCTGCACGGGCCGGCCCCTTCAGACAACCTTATTTCTCCAGCCGATTGTACTTCTTCAGCGCGTCCTGCAGACGGTCATGCGGGATGGCGAAGGAGACGTTATCGTCGCGCCCCTTCATGGTCTCGGCCGCCACCATGGCATTGATGATCGCCTCTTCCGTGGCGTCGGCAGTAGCATGGAAGAGTGGATTCATCTTGTCGTTGGAGACCATCTCGACCGTCGTGTTCTTCTCCTGGTTGAAAGCCTCGGGATTGGCGGTCGAGAACGTGATGAAGATGTCGCCACTGCCGTTGCCGCCATAGCCGCCGGTCTTGGCGATGCCGAGTGGCACGCGCCGGGCGAGACGCTTCAATTGATGCGGCAGCAGCGGCGCGTCGGTGGCCACCACAACGATGATCGAACCCGCCTCCTCACGTTTCCATGACACGTCCGGCATCAGGTCGGTGATCTCCTTGCCCACCGGAACACCGGCAATGGTGAGGTCTGCGCGCGAACCGAAATTACCCTGGACGAGCACACCGACATTGTAGCCGCCATCCTCGGCCGACAACTTGCGAGAGGCCGTGCCCGTGCCGCCCTTGAAGTTGAAAAGGTTCATGCCGGTGCCGCCGCCGACATTGCCTTCGGCAATCGGACCGGATTTTGCCGTGTCCAACGCGGCATACACATGCTCCTTCTTCACATGCATGCCATTGATGTCGTTCAAGATGCCGTCCCAGGTCTCGGCCACCACGGGCAGCCGCCAGTAGAGATCGCGGAAATGCGGACCGACGAGATTGTTCTCGGCTTCCCAAGAAATCACCGAGTCGCGCACGACACCAACGCTATGCGTGTTGGTGATCATCACCGGGCCTTCGAGGAAACCACTTTCCTCGATCCAGGTCGTTCCGGTCATCTCGCCATTGCCGTTCAGCGAATACCAGCCGGCGAAGGATGGCCCGAACGCCTTGCCACGCGGCAGAATCGCGGTGACACCGGTACGCACCGGCCCTTTTCCCACCTCGATCTTGCCTTCGCCCTCGATGATCGTCGAATAGCCGACCGCGACGCCCGGCACGTCGGTGATGGCGTTGTTCGGCCCCGGTGTTCCCTCGAACGGAATGCCGAGATCGCGGGCGCGGGGCTTCTCGGCCGCCGCCGCGGCAGCCGCGCTCATGGCCAGAGCGATGCCGCACATCGCCCCGACCAAACTCCTGTTTGCACGTTCCATAGTGTCTCCTCCACTCTCATGAAAACGCGCTCAGTCCTCCTTTGATCTGTCGATCAACCGAGCGACGGGCACATATCGCCATCAAGGAATGGAAGCGGCAATCACGATTGACGTAACGTCAACGCAAAGGGAGATTCTGGACCAAAGGCTGGAGCCAGCACGGCAGATCCGCAATTCGGGACCGTAATCTCGCCAAAAAAGATTGGCCCGACCAGAGGCCGGGCCAATCTTCGGTGAAACCTTCACCTCGATAAAAAGAGCGAATGACTGGAGGTCAAGCCGGCACCCGCTAAAGGAGAAAAATCCTAGAAGTCGCGCTGGAAGCGAAGGATGCCGCCGACGCTGCTGTCCTTGTCGGCACCGGACCAGCTGCCGCGATAGTCGGCATCGCCGAACTTGCCTTCGTTGACGTAGTCAACTTCGGCCGTGACAGTGAAGCCTGGAACCAGCTGGTGCGCGACGTTGACGGCGACGCCGAGGGTCTCGCCTTCGTCATACGACACCTGGGCGTTCAAAGAGGTCTTCTCGCTGAACTTGTAGGTGCCGCCGCCCCAGACGGCCCAGTTGCCGCCCCATGGCTTGTAGAAGCTGCGGTAGATATTGTCGTCGGTACCGTAGCCGCCCATGATGAACAGCGAGATCTGGTCGGTGGCGTTCACATCCAAGCGAATCTTGCCGGCCCACTCTTCCCAAGAGCTGTTGTAAGCGACGACACCGGAAATGCCGCCCCAGCCCTGGGTATACTTGGCGCCGAGCACGACGTTCGGAACGTAGCTGTCGATCGTCTGGTCATTGTCGTCGGTAAAGACCCAGTTGCCATCACCGTCCTTGACGTAGGTATCGTAGCTGCCCGAACCCTGCTCCAGCGAGACGAGTGCCGAGAAACCGTTGCCGCCGTCGAAGGTGTAGCTGATCAGGTTGGTATCGAACTCGCCGTAAGGAACCAGCGTATCCTGGATGACGTTGGCGGCATAGCCCGAGAAGGTGTCATAGGCCGACTCGTCCTTACCGACGCGCAGGCCGCCGAGCTGGATCCAGGCCCACTTCAGCTGGATGTCGCCTTTGTTGCCGGCTTCGCCGCTGCCATCGCGGTTGCCGAAGTTGAAGCGGGTCTCGGTAAACGTCTTCAATGTACCGAGCTCGGTTTCCTGGCCGGTCCAGGTACGCAGGGCCAGACGAGCGTTTTTCTGCCAGGTGTCCTGCTCATCGCCGTCGAGACGATCGCGGGTCTTGGCGCCGTCGAAGGAGCCAATATCACCGAAGCCGGCATCGTAACGGACGTAGCCGCCGATACGCAGACAGGTCTCGGTGCCTGGAATGTAGAAATAGCCGGCGCCGTAGACGTCGCAGATCTTGACGTATTCTGCCGGTTCCGGCTCTGCGACGACGACGGCGTCGGCGGCGCGAGCGCCGGAAACGGCAATCAAAGCCGCTGCCGAGCCGAGAAGAAGGGTGTGGATTTTCACTGATATCCCCTGTTCGTGCTTAGGACCGTCAAGTTCCCCCAGTCGCGAGCAAAAACGCCGCCGGAAGTTCCCGATCCGAACGGGCCGGACTATGCATAATTTGTGGCGACGACTTCGATAACAAAAATGTTACCGGTCTGTAACATTCTAAATTATATGCAAGTATACAAATGGATACTGCAAAAACTCAAACCACTGATTCTGCTGTAAAATTTGCAATGTCGAGAAATTTTCATGGAATAGTATCAATTTTCATACCAGAAACGACGGCATCGATCCACGCCAATAGTGCCTCATTCATGTTGCAATGAAGACACAATCGGTCAGGCGACCATGGATCTGGATGCTTTGGACTGCTTCTGATCGAAAATCTGCTGCGCGTGATGGATCGCGTGCGCGTTGTTTTCGGACCAATCGCGCAGCACGCTGAGGGGCAATTTCAGAGAATTGCCCAGTGCGGTGAGGCTGTATTCAACGCCGGGCGGCGTGGTGTCGACGAGGTGACGATTGACGAGCCCGTTGCGCTCAAGCCGCCGCAAGGACTGCGTCAAGGTTTTCTGGCTGATGCCTTTCACCTGACGCTTGAGCGCATTGAATCGCGCCGCACCTCCGTCGAGGTAGATCTGCCTCAGGACGATGAGGGTCCATTTGTCGGAGAAAAGTTCAAACATCGTATCGCCATCGACGGCCAAACGGTCGGTGACGTGAGTGTTCATAACTGTCTCCTGATCTGCTTCCCCCCTTGGAACCCGCGCAGTAACAGCCGCAGGCTGCTTTGGTTCCCTCACAATTTTCAGGTTTTTTCCTGGCCTTGCCCTTGATCCCATCGCCGGAGACGGCAACAGGACCTGCCCAACCGCTTACGACTTCTGGTCTGACGCCCGATCGGTCTGCCGGCATTTCGAACGCCGCCTTCCAAACAACTGCACCAACGCAAACCGCCCTCTGAACCAAAGGCCAAGATACGATCTCGGGATCCGGATCATCCTTGAGGACGACAGGATTGCGCCAGGCGGCCTGCTAGGCTGATCCGCATTCGAAAAGGAGGAGGCCATGCAGGCTGACAATGGCAAGCCCGTGGTGATCGTCACCGGTGGTGGCAGCGGCATCGGCGCCGCCGTCGCTGAACGGCTTGCGAACTCCCATCGCGTCGTCATCTGCGGACGTCGCAAGGATGCCCTCGACGCGGTCGCGGCGCGTACCGGAGCGGACTCCATTGCCATGGATGTCACCGACCACGACGCCGTGCGCAACTTGGTGACGCAAACCGTCGACCGTCATGGGCGTCTGGACGGCCTTGTCCTCAATGCCGGCATCATCCTGTCCGCATCGATTGACGAGCTGCCCATCGCGGATTGGGAGCGGCAGATCGCGGTCAATCTGACGGCGCCTTTCGTCATGACCCAGGTCGCGCTGCCGCATCTTCTGGCGAGTCGCGGTGCCGTGGTTGCAGTGAGTTCGGTGGGCGCGGTACAGACCGGCCCTGGCATCTCGGCCTACTCGGCAGCCAAGGCTGGCATCAGCCAGTTCATCAAATGCCTCGCCTATGAATATGCGCGCTATGGCCTACGCGCCAATGTCGTGGCACCCGGCTGGATCCGCAGCGAGATGGCCGATGAGGAAATGCGCGCCTTGCCAATCGGCACCGATCTGGAAGCAGCCTACGCCAAGGTCAGCGAACATGTTCCGCAGCGGCGCGCCGGCTCCTCAATGGAAGCTGCGGAGGTTATCGCCTTCCTGCTGTCGCCGGCGGCCTCCTTCGTCAACGGCGCGGTCTATGCGGTGGACGGTGGCTCGCTGATCGCCAATTCCGGCATGACCTATGTCGATGGGCTCGGCGCCGGATAAGCAGGTCGCTACCGCAGCTGAATCAACCCGGCGTCGGTCGGCTTGAACCCGCAGGCATGGAAGTAGAAGTCGCGCAGATGCGGGTCGAAATCGACGTGCAACCATTCACAGCGCGCGGCCCTGGCATTGTCGACAGCGACCTGCACCAGTTCCGATGCGTGGCCGCGGCGGCGATGTGCCGGACGCACCATGGTATCGAGCAGAAAGGCATGCACCCCGCCATCCCAGGCGACGTTGACGAAGCCGACAAGTTCGCCCGCGCCTCGCCCCGAGACCCGCATCGTCACCCAGCCCAGACTGAAGCGGCTGACCTGCGCCCACCAATCATCGTGGAACACCGCATGTTCGAAACATTCGGCATGCAACACGTTCAACTCGCCATTCGCGAAAACGCCACGCCATTCGAAATGCGGCAGAGGATGATCCGGCTGGCTGTCTGGAGATGCTGTCATGCCGCCCTTATCGCCAGTTGCGGCTTATTGGGCAAGGAGACGCCCGGGCGCGATACAGCGTGACCGCTCCTATCCGCGTCATGGACAATGCTGCCCCTTTACCGTCTCTTCACCATTCGCGCATCCAATGGCGAGGCCCTTGCCAGTGCCGCTGCAATCGACGAATAGTCGGCTCGGCAACCGAAATGGAGCCGGCCGCGTTTCCTGATTGCGCGGCAAACGAGTATACTGGCGCTACGGCGCAACCCATCGCAAGCGTGTAACCGGCCTCGATGAACATCCCCCAGGAACCGCGTAAGAAAAGAGGACCGATCGCAGCCTGGTTCCTGTCGCTCGATGCCTGGCTGGACTCCAGCCTCTACAAACTGCGCTATCGCGCAGGCGAGTTCTGGGAAGCGGCGACCATCTTCTTTCGTCACTTCAAGGTCACGGGCTGGCGGCGCTGGCTGATCGAGGCTCTGTCGGAGGGCTTTACGCTTGGTGCCGGCGCCTCCGTCGCGCTGCTCGCGCTTGCCCTGCCCGCGTTTCAGGAAACATCGGGCAACTGGCGTGCACAGGGCGATTTCGCTGTGACCTTCCTCGACCGTTACGGTAACGAGATCGGCCAGCGCGGCATCATCCAGCGCGACTCCGTGCCGGTCGACCAGATGCCCGATCATGTCATCAAGGCTGTGCTCTCCACGGAGGACCGCCGCTTCTTCGACCACTACGGCATCGATTTCCTCGGGCTGGCGCGCGCGCTGACGGAAAACGTGCGAGCCAATTCGGTCGTGCAGGGCGGTTCCTCCATCACCCAGCAATTGGCCAAGAACCTGTTCCTGACCAACGAGCGCACGCTGGAACGCAAGGTCAAGGAAGCCTTCCTTTCATTATGGCTCGAAGCCAACCTTTCCAAGAAGGAGATCCTGCAGCTCTATCTCGACCGCTCCTATATGGGCGGCGGCACTTTCGGCATCGAGGCGGCGGCGGACTTCTATTTCGGCAAGAGCGTAAAGGATCTGACGCTGGCGGAAGCAGCGATGCTCGCCGGCCTGTTCAAGGCGCCGACCAAATATGCGCCGCACATCAACCTGCCGGCGGCGCGCGCCCGCGCCAATGTCGTGCTCAACAATATGGTCGACAGCGGCTTCATGTCGGAAGGCCAGGTTCTGCAGGCCAGGCTGCACCCGGCCAATGTCGTCGACCGCGGCGAGCGCAAGAGCCCGGATTACTTCCTCGACTGGGCCTTCGACGAGGTCAAGAAGATCGCGCCGAAAGGCACGCATTCGCTGGTTGCGCATACCACGTTCGACGCCAACATCCAGGATGCAGCCGAAGAATCGGTCGAGTTCCATCTGCGCCAGTACGGTAAGGAATACCGTGTCACCGAAGGCGCAGTGGTGATCATCGAGACCAACGGCTCGGTGCGCGCCATCGTCGGGGGACGCGACTACGGCGCCAGCCAGTTCAATCGTGCCACCAAGGCGCTGCGCCAGACCGGGTCGTCCTTTAAACCTTATGTCTACGCGACTGCCATGGAACACGGCTTCACGCCGGAGTCAGTCGTCTCGAGCGGACCGATCAGCTGGGGCAACTGGTCGCCAAAGAACTACAGCGGCAGTTTCGGCGGCAAGATCACGTTGCTCAACGCCTTCGTGAGGTCAATCAACACCGTGCCGGTCAGGCTTGCCAAGGACTCGCTGTCGATCCCTCCGATCAAGAAGATGGCCGAGGAGATGGGCGTTGAATCGCCGCTGGAATCGCACAAGACCATGGTGCTCGGCACCTCGGGCATGACGGTGATGGATCAGGCGACCGGCTATTCGGTCTTTGCCCAGAACGGCTATGTCGGAACCCGCCACGGCATTACCCAGCTCGTCACCCATACCGGCGAAGTCGTATACGACTGGGCCAAGGATGCTCCGGCACCTCGCCGTGTGCTGTCGGAACAGGCGCTTCGCTCGATGAACGCGATGCTGACCCAGGTGCCCGTCATTGGCACGGCACGCCGTGCTGCGCTGCCCAACATCGTGTCGGGAGGCAAGACCGGCACCACGCAGAGCTACCGGGACGCCTGGTATGTCGGTTTCACCGGCAACTACACGGCGGCCGTATGGCTGGGCAATGACGACTTCCGCCCCACCAACGACATGACCGGTGGTACACTGCCGGCGATGATCTGGCAGCGGATGATGGTGTACGCCCACCAGAACATCGACCTGAAGCCGATCCCCGGAATCGACCAACCTTTCGTCGACAAGACAGTGGCGGCGAAAGCCGAGGAAGCACAGAAGAAGCAGGCGGCGGAAGACGAGGCAAGGATCGCAGCGGAACGCCCGCCAGTGCTCTCCAGCCGCACCACGCAGACGCTGCGCACGCTCTCCAAAACCTTCGAGGGCGCCCCTGCGCTTGTTCCATCCACCACGCCTGAAAAGCTCTCGGCGCTGTGACGCCTGTTCCGCAACCCGCCCGGCCCTCTCCCCGCCGTTACGCCGCCATGAACCCTTGCCCTGACGAGCCTTCATGCTGAAGAACGCATCGTTGACGCTGTTGGCACTCGCCATCGCCATCGGACTCGGTGGTGGCAGCGTCTGGTATACGCTCGATGCCCAGAGCGGCGGCGGCGCCATCCGTATTGGACCATGGACAGCCTTCCCTGACATCGGCACGCTGGACGCCGATCCCTATTCGCAGGCGCGTGTCGCACGCCAAGGCGCGCTGACCCTTGGCCGCGCCGAAGGCCTGTCGTTCATCGCCGAAGCCGATTCCAGCGGTGAGGGACTGCGGCGTAACTGCAGCTACACGATCGAAGGTGGCACTCCGACCGCACGCTTCTGGACATTGCATGTTGCAGACCAGGCACTCGATCCAATTGCATCGGGCCGACCGCATCAAGCAGCCTTGCACTCGTACGAGATTCTGCGCCAGGCCGACAATTCAGCCGTCATCACGGTGGCTCCGAACGCCGCCCCCGGCAACTGGCTGCCGGTCAACGGCACGGGACCGCTGCGTTTCGTGCTGAATTTCTACGACACGCCGATTGCTGCCTCGACCGGGCTTTCCGACATCAAGTTGCCGGTCATCGTCAAGGTTGGCTGCAATGGGTAAGCTTCTCCACGCCATCGTCATCGGGCTGATCGGCGCCGCCATCGTCCATATCGTCGTGCTTCTGTTGGTGCCGGAGTTTTCCGAGCGCGACGCATGGTCGAACCTGTCGATGAAGGCGGATTTCTATACCATGACCCGGCTCGATGCCGAGCCCGGCAGCCCTGCCCCAATCAAGTCGATCGATCCGCTGTTTGCCGCTGCCGCCTGTCGCTTCGACCTTGCCGACGGCATGGTTCAGGTGACCGCGCCTGGTGCGCTGCCGTTCTGGTCGGTTTCGGTCTATGACCGCAACGGCCACAACATCTACAGTTTCAACGACCGCAGCGCGACCAACGGGCAGATGGATGCGGTTGTGCTCACGCCAGCGCAGATGATCGAAATGCGCAAGGCATTGCCGGATGGGTTCGAAGGGTCGATTTTCGTCGAGGCCCCCATCGAGGAAGGCATCGTCGTACTGCGTGCATTCGTACCTGACGAAAGCTGGCGGCCGGCCGTGACGAAATTCCTTAGCCAGAGCTCCTGCGATCTGCAGCAATTCTGATCCGAAAGACTCCCCCGCTCAGTGACGCGGCTTGGGTGACGGCGTGCCTTGCGAACCGGCTTCGATGCTCGCGACAACCGGCATTGCTTCCTGCGGCCGCTCATAGCGGACTCCCGGAAAGATGATCACGGCAGCCGCCGTATCAGCATTGCGTGGAAGTCTGTTCGGTGCCGCATTCCGCGGCGTAAAAGACAGGACCTGTCCCATGGTTCGCGTATCCTCTCAGGTTTACCCAGAGCACAAACGCAACGCCTCCTTCTGTGATTAGGCTCTCAGAGGGTTAACGTAGCGCTAACGGATCGCGGCTAATTTGAAGATTGTTCGCGCGTTTCTCCGCCCGGAGCGGTTCCGGCAGAAACGAAGGCGGCTCGTGTGAATTGTACAGGCGTAACCCGTGTCTTCTTCCGATTTCCGGCAAATCGCTATGCGGACCGAAACGCGAAAGGCCGAACGGCTGTTTCGCGCCGCGATTTCGGCGTTCTGCTCGCTGCCGCGTCCTTCACGGCGCGAAATCGCACAGCTGGAAGATCTCGCCCTGCCTCTTTTCGACGATGTCCCCGACGAGGCGCTGCGCTTCGGTGCTGCGGCGCTGTCCGAAACCGAATATGCACCGCGGCAATTGGTACTGCGTCTGGCCGAAAGCACGGTCGACGTTGCGGCACCCCTTCTGATCCGTTCGGCCGTACTCAGTGATGTCGACCTCATCGCGTTGATCAGCCGACACGGTCTCCCGCACGCCCGGGCGATCGGTCGCCGCAAGGACCTCAATCCGGCCATCGCCCATCTGATCCGCGCGTTGGAGAGGCCGAAGCTGGCGGTGACACGCACTGCCGTCGACGAGACAATGGAACACGCCAAGCCGAAGCCCGGTGAGGCCGCCGAGGATGTTCGCCACCGGCTGCGCGCTATGATGGGGGCGTCAGCCGCAGCGCGAGATACGACCCCTTATTCGAAACTGCGCGAGACCGCGCTAAGCGGAAATCTGGTTTTTTTCCAAACTGCCTTGGCCGATGCGCTGCGGATCGACTTCGCCACCGCTCATTCGATTGTCGTGACCAGTGACTATGCGCGACTGCTTTCGGCATTGAAGGTGCTCGAGCTTGGCGAGGACCATGCGTTTCTGATCGCCGTTGCCGTCTTCCCGCAACAGTTCCCGCACCCACAGGCGATCCGCCTTTTTCTCGATCGATACCGGCTGTTGCCGATCGATGCAGCGCGCAACCAGCTCAGCCAATGGCAACTTGACGCCATGTCGCCCGGCCTGCGCGATGCGCGGCAGACGACGGCAAATTCCGACAAGCCCGTCGTTGCGCAGCCGAAATTCGGCAAGAATCTCAAGAAGTCCTGATTGCGATCAAGTCTTCGATCGGTACCGATCCTGGCTCGACCTCGACCACCCAGATGTCGGGATCGAATTTTCGCTCCCGTTCCAGTCTGGTGTTGACGACCCCTTCATCGAGAGTCGTTTCGAGCCTGCCGAACAAGCGCTCGTCCGGCCTGGCTTCGTCATAACTGGTTTGTGGGGCCGGACCGAACAGCGTCACCTCGCCGAACCGATCGCGGGTCAGCACAAAGACAGCGCCGGCCTCCGTCGCCCCGCGCTGGATGACCGCAGCGAAGCCAGTCGAGGAGAAAACCCGGCGCACAAGCGCCGATACCCAAAGGTCGGTGGTTACGCGCATGTTCGGTCTCCGCACCGGAGACCATATTGTTTGAAGCTGGTCATGAATTGATTGCTGTAGCAGGGCACACGCCGCTGTCCAGCGGGGAAGACGTCAGTTCGTCAGGCCAATCTCGCGCATCTTGGCATACACCGCCTCGTCCGGCTCGCCGGTTTCGGGTAGGCCGAAAAGCGCCTGGAACTCGCGGATGGCGGATTTTGTACGTCCACCAATGACGCCGTCCGTCTTGATGTCGTTGTTGCCGAAGGCCCGCAGGCCGGCCTGGATCTTCACGATGCGAGCGTTGAGTTTCTGCTGATCCTGCGCGGCGTTCGTAGCAGGCTGCCTGGCTACGGCACCGCTCACCTCGCTGCGCGGCGCCGGCTGCGGCACCACGGACGCGGTGGTGGATGCAATGCCGAGTTGGTCGA
Source organism: Mesorhizobium sp. 1M-11 (assembly GCF_001303895.1). GTDB lineage: Bacteria > Pseudomonadota > Alphaproteobacteria > Rhizobiales > Rhizobiaceae > Mesorhizobium. Next base: position 195,516 of record NZ_LJSD01000011.1, read on the forward strand.
GCAGTGCCTCGTCGATGTTGCCGGAAACGGGTAACCCCATCTTCTGTCGATAGGCCTCGATCGCCTTGCGCGTCGCAGGTCCGGTCAGTCCATCGAGCGTGCCATCGTAGTAGCCGATGTCTTTCAAAACACTCTGTACGCGCTGCACGATCGGGTCGCTCTTGGCTACGACCGCGGCCGGAGATGTCGTGTCCTGCCCGGCGGACGCCTGTGGTTCGGGGCGCTCGATGTTGATCGTCGTTTCCGGCTCCACCTGCGTGGGCACCGGAAAATGCTGGTAGCTGCGTGTGGCGAAAAAGGCACCGGCGTGCAGGCCGGGCTGATACCAGAGCGCATTGGCCGAGACGTAGAACAGCGTCACCAGGAAGGCCGTCGAGCCGCCGACCAGTACGGGATTGTTGGCGATAGCCTCACCCAGCGCCGCGGTTCCAGCCTGCAGCATCCCGGGGCGCTGCTTGGATCGCGCGCCCTTCTTAGGCTGTCTTGCGGAGCGGGCCAAGGCCGGCCTCCTTTTCGTTCCTGGGCTGCGAAAGCGGCAGAACCGTTGGCTTGGCCGCACTGCCCTTCGGACCATCCACAGGCAGGCTGATCGTCACCTTGGTGCCCTCACCTGGCGCACTCTCGATCGACATCGTGCCGTCGTGCAGACTGACCAGCCCCTTCACCAAGGACAGGCCAAGCCCTGTGCCTTCGAAGCGTCGAGTATAGTCGTTCTGGATCTGCATGAACGGCTTGCCGAGATTGCAGAGGTCGGCTTCGGCGATGCCGATGCCGGTATCGCTCACCCAGAAATGCAGCCGCGAACCAAGCCGGCGCGCACCGATCGACACGGCACCGCCATCCGGCGTGAACTTGATGGCGTTCGAAGTCAGGTTGATCAGGATCTGCTGCACGGCGCGGCGATCTGCATTGATCTCTCCGGCGTCGACCGGGATCTGCGTGGTCAACTTGATATGCTTGGTCTCGGCCTGGATGCGCATCATCGACTGGCACATCTCGACGGCATCGACGAAGCGGAAAGGTTCCGGCTGCGCCGAATAGGCGCCCGATTCGATGCGCGAGACATCCAGGATCGAGGTGACCACTGCCAGAAGATGCTGGCCGGAATCGCGCACCAGCTCGACATATTCCTTCTGGCGCGGATCCTTGAAGCCGCCAAATATCTCATTGAGCAGCATATCGGAAAAGCCAATGATGGCATTGAGCGGCGTGCGCAGCTCGTGACTGACGGCAGCCAGGAAACGGCCCTTGGCGACATCGGCACCGGCTGCGGATTCCCGCGCGGCATCGAGCGCTTCCTTCAGGTCGACGGTCTCGTCATTGACACGCAACAGCGCGACAATGTCATCGCCTGCGCGCATCAGCTCCAGGAGGAACGGCCTATGGTTGGCGCCGACATCAGCGGCGTCGCCCTTCGGCAAACGCATGCGCAGTTCAACTCGGCGCAACACCGCACCTTCGCGCATATCCGCCAACGCCGACAGATAGACAACGCGATCGGCCAGATGAACGCGATCGAACAATCCGGTGCCCGAAAGCAGTTCCGGTGCAAGCTTCAGCATGGCCCGCGACTGGGAAGACGCCTCCAGCACCTCTCCGTTCTGGCCCATGCGCAACACGACGGCGTCGATAATATCTTCGAGGCGCACCTGCTCTTGCACCGTCTCACGAGAGGCCAGAGCCTGACCAAGCCCACGGGCGAGCGGCAACAAGGTGAGCGCCCAGGCGATCGGAAACAGCCAATGCCAGGCTGCCGGCGCTGCCGCCGGCAACAACGGCATCAGCGCAAACTGAAGGGCGATTGCGGCAAGGGCCGCAATGATGCCGAAGCCGGCTGCGCGGCGCTTGCCGCCAACGAAAAAGGCTTCCGCCGGAAGGGCCAGCGCCAGCACGACCAGCGGCGAGGCAAGCCCGCCGCCTGCTGCGATCAAACCCGCCAAGCCAATGGATGCGGCGGCGAGTGCAACACCCGCCGACGGCATGAGCCGTCCGGTGGCGGCAACCAACAGCGCCATGAACCAGGAAAAACCGAAGATCGCAAAGATGGTGGCCACGGTCACGCCGGCGCCTAGCCTTGCCGTGACCAGAACCACCGCCATGCTCGCCGCCAGGAAAGGTGCCGCAAGCATGAGACCGATGAAGCGACGTTGCATACGGCGCGCCACGGGGTCGATGACGGACGTGTGCACGAGGCGCTCGCAGCCAGTGGCCACGGCGTCGGGCAAGTCAACGTATCGGGTCGCAATCGAATTCAACGCAACGCACTCTCGACTGTCTGCTTTGCAGATCACTTTTGGTTGGTTCGAAACTCGCATCCAGCGTTTAAGGAATGAATAAAACGGAGCCTGACGACGACATCTCGACGGCGAATATCGGCATCGAGCAGCCGTCGTGCCCAGCCGATTGCGGTCATGGTAAACACGCGGTTAGCCGGGTCAGTTTGCCGGTCGCATGGCTATTTTCGCACCACTTGGGAATGACGCCAAAAAAGACAAGTAAAGACAGACAGTTAGGTGGTTACTACCACCCTAACGGAAACGCTCTCAATTTGGTGCTGCCCAAATCAAAAATCATTCCTTACCCGATCGTCTAAAATTTGAAGAAAATTCTCGGTTAGGCTGCAAGCCGTCCTTTGTGTGGCTGTGTCAGGATCGATCTCAACAAACGAGATCGCGGCACAGGGATGCACGATCCGGTCGCAACGAGAGAGGGTCACATCATGTTCTTCCTGCTCAGAGCCGCTTTCTGGTTCTCACTGGTACTGCTCGTATTGCCTTTCAGCATCGGTTCGGATGAACAGGGTCGCGAGAGCGTCAATCCCATCCAGGCATTGCTGGCCGCGCGCGACGCCGTCGGCGACCTTGCCGGCATGTGCGAGCGCAAACCCGACGTCTGCGAAACCGGCAAAGCCGCCATGCACACCATCGGCGTACGCGCCAAGGAAACCGCCCGTATCGCCGCCGATATGCTCGATGAGCAGCCTGCCGAGCAGGTAGCGCGACCAGCCGAGACCGTTCCCGCCACTGACCGAACCACCATTACGGGGAGCGTGATCCCGACGCCGTCGGCCCGCCCCGATCCGAACAGCTGATCACGATACGCCCGGTCTCCAAAATTCCCTTGCCGACCATCGGCATCACCGCAGGCGCCTCCCTCTCGGCACCTGCGGTTTTTCTTTTTTCCGTGACTGTTTTGGGTGTCGTGACTATATCGCCAACATGACCACGACGATCGACGCCATCCGCGACGACTTCTCCCTGCTCGACGAGTGGGAGGACCGCTATCGTTACGTTATCGAACTGGGCGAATCCCTGGCCGAATTCCCCGAAAGTGCGCGCGTGCCCGCCAACAAGGTGCCGGGCTGTGTCAGCCAGGTCTGGCTGACAACCGAACGCAGCGGCGGTGCGGACCCAGTCCTGACGTTCCAGGGTGATTCCGACGCGCACATCGTGCGCGGACTGGTCGCAATCATGCTGGCGCTGTTTTCGGGCCGCCCCTCCAGCGAAATCGTCAGGACCGACGCTGAGGCCACGCTGAAAGCGCTGGGGCTGGACGAACACCTTTCGCCGCAGCGCGCCAACGGTCTGCGGTCGATGGTCAAGCGCATCAAGCATGACGCCGAAGCGGCACTGACACAGGTTGCCTGAACATTCCCTCGGATCGCGCAATCCCGGTCTAAAAGTCCTGCAGAAAGCGGACTGCAGGCGAATTGAGCGCTTGCGCGAGGAGAGAACAAACAAAAACAAACGGCGCCCAAAGGCGCCGTTCGAAAATACCGCTTCGAAGTATACCAGGATACTTCGGATGTACTTCAGCGACCCTTGCGCTTGCGGCCCAAGCCCATCTTCTTGGCAAGCTGCGAACGGGCGGCCGCATAGTTCGGCGCCACCATCGGATAGCTGGCATCCAGGCCCCACTTCTCACGGTATTGGTCCGGAGTGAGCCCATAATGGGTCATCAGATGGCGCTTGAGCGACTTGAACTTCTTGCCGTCCTCGAGGCAAACAATGTACTCGTCATGGACCGAACGCTTTGGATTGACGGCCGGCTTCTGCTTGTCGGCAGGCGGCTGTTCCACCGTTCCTCCCACCCTGCCCAGGGCAGCGTGAACATCGGCGATCAGATTAGGCAGTTCACCAACAGGAACAGGATTGTTGCTGACATAGGCGGCAACGACGTCCGCGGTAAGTTCGATCAGCATATCGCTATTTCTAGGGGGCGTTTCGGCAATATCCATATCGTTCTGGTCCCAACGAGAGTTAAGTCTTGCCCATTCTTCAGAGGGCGTCGCACGATTCTCCACAGGGCGCGCCCATGAGTCGTGTCACGCAGCCTTAATGGACTTCATGGGCAAGTAAGTCAATTCATCCGCTGACTATATTAATACTAATCAATCAAATATTCTTGGACGAATGGATATTTTTCGTACTACGTACACATTTCCCATTCTCCCTTAGGCCTAATCAACGACACTCCTGCAGAATTTCTTGAACTATTTCCAAAGTGTTGCCCGAAAGGTTCTTGGACAGCCTGACGCCCTTGGCCGCAACAGCGCCCTACGCCACCATCGCGGATCAAAGCGCGCGCCCCCTTGAACGGAAGGCAGCCAGCGTGTTCAGTCAAACTTGGATTCCACAGCATGAGACACGGATGACCCGAAAAGCGATCTTCCCATCGGCCGAGGCACCGCGGGCGAAAAAACAGCCCCGTTCCGATACCCACCACGGCATTACCCGAACAGACGATTACGCCTGGTTGAGAGCGGACAACTGGCAGGAGGTTTTCAAGGATCCGTCGGTACTCGCGCCCGAGATCCGGACCCATCTGGAGGCCGAGAACACCTATCAGTCAACGCTGATGGCGGACACGGCGCAGCTGCAGAAGGTGCTGTTTGCCGAGATGAAAGGGCGCATCAAGGAAGACGATTCCTCCGTGCCGATGAAGGACGGGCCATTCGCCTACGGCTCCTCCTTCAAGCTCGGCGGCGAGCAACCGCGCTATTTCCGGATGCCGAGAGACGGCGGCGAACAGCAGATCCTGCTCGATGGCGATCTGGAAGCCGAGGGCAAGGCCTATTTCCGCCTCGGCGGCGTCGACCACTCGTCGGATCACGAGAAGTTGCTCTGGTCCTTCGACGACAAGGGCTCGGAATTCCACACACTGCTTGTACGCGACATCGCCACGGGCAAGGACCTTGCCGATCGTATCGCGGATACCGGCGGTGGCGGCGTCTGGTCAAAGGACAATAGCGGCTTCTTCTATACAAGGCTGGATGCCAACCATCGCCCTTCCAAGACTTTCTACCATGCAATCGGCAGCGACGGACAAGAAGATCGGCTTGTCTATGAAGAACAGGATCCTGGTTTCTTCATGAATGTCGGCGGAACGCGCAGCAATGAATGGATCATGATCGGCATCAACGATCACGAGACATCGGAATACAGGCTGCTGCCCGCCAACGATCCGACTGCGGAACCGAAGCTGGTGGCCGCTCGTGAAATCGGGCTGCAATACGATCTGGAGGAAGGCGGCGATGTCTTCTTCATCCTGACCAATGCCGACGGCGCCAAGGATTTCAAGATCATGGCCGCCCCCGCGCATGACCCCGTCAGGACGAACTGGAAGGAAGTCGTCCCGCACGAACCGGGGCGGCTGATCCTCTCCGTCGTCGGCTTCAAAGATTATCTGGTACGGCTGGAACGCAAGGACGGGCTGCCGCGCATCGTCGTGCGCGAACGGGCAAGCGGCGAGGAACATCTGATTTCCTTCGCCGAAGAAGCCTTCTCACTCGGTCTGTCGGGCTCCTATGAATATGACACCGACGTGATGCGGTTTTCCTATTCGTCGATGACGACGCCGGCACAGGTGTTCGACTACGACATGCGCACAAGGCAGCGCACGCTTCTGAAAACCCAGGAAGTACCGTCCGGGCATGACGCCAGCCACTACGTCACACGTCGGCTGATGGCGCCTTCGCATGACGGCGAACTGGTTCCGGTGTCGCTGATACACCATCGCGACACCGCAATCGACGGCTCGGCGCCCTGCCTGCTTTACGGCTACGGCTCCTACGGCATCACCATCCCGGCTTCGTTCAACACCAACTGCCTGTCGCTGGTCGATCGCGGCTTCGTCTATGCGATTGCCCATATCCGCGGCGGCAAAGACAAGGGCTACGCCTGGTACGAGGATGGCAAGCGCGCCAACAAGATGAACACCTTCAAGGACTTCATCGCCGTCGCCCGGCATCTGGCAGCCGAACGCTATACCAGCCACGATCGCATCGTGGCGCAGGGCGGTTCCGCCGGCGGCATGTTGATGGGGGCGATCGCGAATATGGCACCGGAGGCTTTCGGCGGCATCATCGCCGAAGTGCCGTTCGTCGATGTTTTGACCACCATGCTCGACGAGACCTTGCCGCTGACGCCGCCTGAATGGCCGGAATGGGGCAATCCGATTGCTTCGGAAGCGGACTACAAGACAATCGCGGCCTATTCACCCTATGACAAGGTCGGCAGTTTGGACTATCCGCCGATCCTAGCCGTCGCCGGCCTTACCGACCCACGCGTGACCTATTGGGAGCCGGCGAAGTGGGCGGCGAAGCTGCGTGAACTGAAAAGCGGCGACCATCCGGTTCTATTCAAGATCAACATGGAGTCGGGGCATGCGGGCGCCTCGGGCCGCTTCTCCCGGCTGGAGGAGGTCGCGCTGAACTACGCGTTCGCGCTGAAGGTAACGGGCAAGCAGATCGCGTAGCAGCCGACTTGCCACTCGGACGGCCGGCACATAGAATAGCTAAATGCTTCACTATTCGTCCAAATCGTCGCCGCCACCTGTCCCGACAGACGCGCTCAGCCAAATCCTCCAGGATTTTCGGCTGAGCGGCGTCAGCTACGGCCGTTGCGAGCTCCGCCATCCATGGAGCATCACCTTTCCCCAGCAACCTTTGCTGCGATTTCACTTTGTCAGCGACGGGCCGTGCTGGGTACACACCGAGGCCAAGGGCTGGCAGGAATTACGCGCGGGCGATCTCGTGCTGCTGCCACAAGGCGTCGAGCACCGCCTGGCCAGTTCGCCGGAAGTTACTGGCGACTGCATGACGAGTTGCGAGGTAACCAAACATGGCGGCAATGTCTGTGAAGTGGTGCAGCAGGGCGAAGGTGCCGCCAGCGTGTTGTTTTGTGGCTCGATGGCGTTGGGAGCCTATGCCCTGCACCCGCTGATCAGCCTGATGCCCGTTATTATCAAAGGCTGCGACGTGGCCGCCAACGACCCGATCGTCAGTCCCTTGCTGGAGGCCATGGCACAGGAGGCATGCCACCCCAAGATGGGCGGCGCCACCATATTGTCGCGCATGGCCGACCTGCTTACCGCCCGGCTGATACGCTGCTGGGTCAAATGCCATGACAGCTCGACCACCGGTTGGCTCGCCGCCATTCGCGACCCCCATATCGGACGAGTGCTTGTGGCGATGCACCGCGACCCCGGCCATAACTGGACCCTGGAAAGTCTCGCGGGCCTGGCTGGCCAATCGCGCTCGGTTTTCGCGGAGCGCTTCAGCGCCATCCTCGGCGAAGGCGCGGCGCACTATCTGGCTCGCCTGCGCATGCAGCTCGCGAAGGAACTGCTAGGACAGGGCGATCTTTCGGTCGCCGAAGTCGCTACCCGCTTGGGCTATGAGTCGGAAGCCTCCTTCGCGCGCGCGTTCAAACGCATTACCAACGTCTCGCCTGGCGTTGTGCGACGCACAATTTCCGGACGAATGGACATGGAATTCGGATTTTAAGATACAGATCATCCTATAAAGCGTGTTTATGAAGATCTCCAAACCTTGGAGACCTTCATATGACGGACACTACCCTATCGCTTGATCGCGCCGCGATAGATAACGAACCGGACGCGTCGGACGAAACGTCCTGGAGCGCCACGACTTGGCTTGCAGTTCTGTCGATGGCCGCCACCAGCTTCGCGCTGGTATCGGCTGAATTCCTGCCGGCGGGCCTTTTGACACCAATGGCGCGCGATCTGGGTATCAGCGAGGGAACGGCCGGGCAGGTCGTCACCGCCACCGCCTCGGTGGGCGCCGTGGCGGCGCTGCTGAGCAACGTTCTCATCGGCAAATTGAACCGCAAGACGGTGCTGATTGGCCTCAGCGCACTGGCGATCGGCTCCAACATTCTTTCGGCTCTGGCAACGGACTTCTGGCTGCTGCTGCTGGGTCGCGCCGGGCTGGGCATCTCGATCAGCGCCTTCTGGGCGCTGTCGGTCGCGGTCGTGGCGCGGCTGGTTGGCGCTAACGCGACTGGCCGGGGCATGGCCATCGTCACCCTCGGCGTCTCGCTGGCCACCATCGCAGCGCCGTCGCTCGGCGCGCTGATCAGCGACTGGCTGGGTTGGCGTGTCGCCATGGCGATGACGGCGGCGCTCGCCGCGCTTGCCATGCTGCTGCAGTTCATCAGCCTGCCGACCTTGCCGGCGGCCGCGAGCAACAGCCTGGCCGACGTGCTTCGGCTGACGCGCCGGCGCGGCATCCAGTTCGGCATGCTGGCCATCCTCGTGCTGATGACCGGGCATTTCGCGGGTTCGGTCTATGTGCGCCCGTTTCTTGAAAAGGTGACACTGCTCGGCACGGGCCCGATCGCACTGGCGCTGCTCGGATTTGGCATCGCCGCCGTGGTCGGCAACGTTGCCGGCGGGCGCATGGCGGACGCCAATATCCGCATGGCTCTGGTTACCACCTCGATCCTGATGGGGCTCGCCGCGCTCGTGCTGGTGTTATGGGGCGCGCATATCGGCATCGCCTTCGGTTTCGTCACGCTTTGGGGCTTCGCCTTCGGCATGGCGCCGGTCGTATTGCCAACCAATCTGTCGCGCGCGGCGCCCGACGCGCTGGAGGCCTCCGGCAGCCTGATGGTCGTCTCCTTTCAGGTCGCCATCACCACCGGCGCGGTTGTCGGCGGCTATATCGTGGACACTTACGGCGCATCGGCGCCTTTGACCCTTACCGCCATTCTCGCAGCGGTAACGGCGGTCCTGGCGCTACTGCAGCCGCGCGGATGAAACCTTGCCTTGCCCCGCCGGCGCATAATGGCGGGGCAACTGCTGGCGCGAACTTCTTCCTCGGGAGCGCCGTCGAAGGCTTCTAACCCTGCGGTTTCGTCGCGCGGTATCCGTCCTTATGCGCCGGGATCGCCTTGAGATAGGCGGCGATCGCCGCGCGGTCTTCGGGTGTGAGCTGCGCCATATTCTGTTGCACGTCGGCCATGGCGCCGCCGGCGGAATCGAATTCCGGCGTGAAACCGGTTTCGAGATAGTTGGCGATATCGGCTGCCGACCAGTCGCCGATGCCGCCTTCGCCACCGGTGATATTCGGTACGATGCCGTCACCTTCGGCCGCTTTTGCGCCGGCCAGCCATTCACCCTTCTTCACCCCCCCAAACATGTCGCGCGGGGTGTGACATTCGCCGCAGTGGCCGGGTCCCTCGACCAGATAGCGTCCGGCGAGAACGTCAGCCGGCGCGTCGGTGGCAAGCGCAACCACCGGGCTGCTGTCCAGATAAAGCTGCTTCCACAATCCGATGCCGCGCCGGATATTGAAGGGGAAGGAGAGCGACGGGGCAGCCGCTTTGCCCGGCACCGCCGGCAAGGTTTTCAGGAAGGCATAGAGATCGGCTACGTCCGACAACTTCATGCGAGCGTAAGACGTATAAGGAAAGGCCGGATACAGATGCTCACCCGCCGGCGAGACGCCGCGCATCATCGCGTTGGCAAAGTCTTCCATCGACCAGTCGCCGATGCCGTCGGCCCTGTCCTGCGAGATGTTCGGCGCAACGAAGGTGCCGAATTCGGTTTTCAGTTCGAGCCCGCCGACAAGTTCCAGCCTGGCGTCGCCTTCCGCCTTCGGCCGGGCATGGCAGGAGGTGCAGCCGCCGGCATAGAAGATGCGCTGGCCGCGCGTGGCGTCGCCCGGGCCAAGTTCCAACACATCGCCGGCCGTCAATCGAACCGGTTCGGATAGCCACCAGCCGGTGCCTGCCACGATGGCAGCCAGCGCCACGACAGCGCTGGCTATCTTTCCCAACACCGATGCTTCCTCAGCTCTTCTTCAGACGATAGGCCTTGTGGCAGGCGCCGCAATTGGCCGCCACCTTGCCGAAGCTTTCCTTCAGCGCGTCGACAGTGGCGGGCGCCGCCGCAACAGCGGCCTTCACGTCGCCCAGATACTTGTCTTCGGCGGCCTTGAAGCCGGCCATGTCTTCCCAGATCTTCGGTGAAGCCTCGGTCTTGCCCTGATCGCTGCCGGCTGGAAACAGCGCGGCCACGTCGAACTTGTCGGCATTGGCTTCAAGCGCCTTCAACTGCTCCAGTACCGCAGCGGCGTCAAAAGCCGCCTCGCCCTTGATGACCTTGGAAAGACCGCCGACGATCTTACCGCGCTCCTTCATCGAGGCCTCGCGGTCGGCGATCGGGTCGGCAAATGCTGCCGAACCAGCGAAGGCGAGCATTGAGATGGCGAGGACTAGCTTTCTCATTCCGTGGGCTCCGTGATTGAAGAGTGAGGCATATGCCTGCGGACAACGGCCAAGGTGGCGTAAAAATTCCCGAATATCCACCACCGGCGTCCTGAACTTCCGGTGAACGGGCTCGCGCCTCTGCAAGGAACAGCTCAAATACACTGATTTCAAAAAGAAAAAGCCCCACCGAAGCAGGGCTTTTCCGAAGAAAAAGGGCTGTCTCAGGCCTTTTCGTAGAGTTCCAGCACGTAATCCCAGTTGATCAGGCTGTCGACAAACGCCTCGAGATATTTCGGGCGGGCGTTGCGATAGTCGATGTAGTAGGAGTGCTCCCACACGTCGACGCCGAGGATCGGGGTCGCGCCATGCACCAGCGGGTTTTCGCCGTTCGGGGTCTTGGAAATCTCGAGCTTGCCGTTCTTGACCGAAACCCAGGCCCAGCCGGAGCCGAACTGCGTGGTGCCGGCGGCAATGAAGTCTGCCTTGAACTTGTCGTAGCCGCCGAGATCGCTGTCGACAGCCTTCTGCAGCGCGCCGGGCAGCTTGTTACCGCCACCGCCCTTCTTCATCCACTTCCAGAAGTGGACGTGGTTGTAATGCTGGGCCGCATTGTTGAAGAGACCGGCATTCTTGCCGAACGACTGCTTTACCACTTCTTCGAGCGACAGATTGTCGAGACCGGCCTCTGCGGCCAGCTTGTTGCCGTTGTCGACATAGGCCTTGTGGTGCTTGTCGTGATGATATTCCAGCGTCTCCTTCGACATGAAGGGCTGAAGTGCCTCATAATCGTAAGGCAGGGCGGGCAATTCGAAGGCCATGGATAAACTCCCTTGTGGCAAAAAATCAGTGTCGATACCGAAGTAAGATAGGGTTGGATCGGGCAGCGACAACTCCGAAAAACGGAGCGCCGGCCATCTTCTAAAGCATGTCGCGCCAAACTGTGTAGCGGTTTTGCGATAACGACATGCGCAAAATCGAAGCCCTGATGCGCAAGGAGCGGATCTGCAAGATCGCGACGCGCATGGGCTCTCAATTCACCGGTGTCGAATGGGCCCAGTCCCAATAAAGCTCGCGCGCCTTCTTGGCGACCGGACCCGGCTGCAGGTCACGATCCTCGATGCGAGTGATCGGCACCACTTTCGAGTGGTTCCCCGTCGAGAAAATCTCGTCCGCCTCGCGGAAATCCTTCACCGTCAGCGTCTTTTCGGTGGTGCGGAAGCCATAGTCGGCCAGCAGCCTGATGGTGCGTGCCCGCGTGATGCCCGAAAGGAAAGTGCCGTTGGCGGCAGGCGTGTAGATATGGCCATCCTTGACCATGAAAACATTGGACGAGCCAGTCTCGGCGACATTGCCAAGCATATCCAGAACCAACGCATTGTCGAAGCCGCGCGCCTTGGCCTCCAGGATGGAGCGGCCATTGTTGGGGTAGAGGCAGCCCGCCTTGGCATCCGTCGGCATGGTTTCCAGCGACGGACGCCTGAAAGACGACACGCCTATCGAAAACCCGGCAGGCGGCAGCATCGGTGCTTCATAAAGACACAGGCAGAACCGCGTCGATTCCGGATCTGCAGGCACGCCCATGTAACCGCCATGTTCGGCCCAATACATCGGCCGGATGTAGACGGCGGTCTTGCCGTCGAACTTCTTCAAACCGTCCCAGGTGAGCCCGATGATTTCTTCCGGCGTTTTCATTGGCTTCAGGCCGAGCGAAATGGCCGATGCGTTGACCCGGGCAGCATGACGATCGAGATCGGGCGCAACCCCTTCGAACCAGCGCGCACCGTCGAACACGCTGGATGCCAGCCAGAACACATGACTGCGTGGACCGACAAGCGCCACATTGCCCTCATGCCAGTCACCATCGACGAAGGTCCATGTGGTTGAAAGCGCTGCTGCCGCCAAAGTCATCGTCATGTTCCATTTCTTGCCGCAATAAGGCTGCGGAGATTGGGCGCATGGCAACGGCCCAGTCAACCGGCATCGGTCGGATTTGGTAAGGCCAGCACAGGAGTGGCTGCCAAGCGGTTACCTGCATCGTCACGCAGATGTGATCGGAAGGACCGGGAGAAGGGCGGATTTCAGGCCATGCACGCCATGGCGCGTTCGGAACTGTTGCGAATCCACTTGCAGCCCCCCGAAACGCCCTAAAATGGCGTTGCCGATCGGCAACAGTTGCGCACCCGTCATCGCCTCGCCTCTTTTTGTCCACCTTGCCGCCCGATTCAGAAACGCCTATCGCGCCAACTCAAAAGGAAGCAACCATGCGGGCTTTCGCCCGTTCACGCTTTCTTCGACATATCGAACTATTCCAAGGCCATCATGATCAAGACGCCACCCGCTCTCTCGATGACTCGTCGCGGTTTTTTGAACACCGCCCTGGTCGGCGCCGCGTCGATGGCGCTTGCAGCCTGCACCACCGTTTCCCAGGAACCGCCGCCCGTCACGCCGGTCGCGCCTCCTCCCCCGCCGGATCCGATACTGCCGGACTATGCGATCATGTACGGTCCGGTGGTGGACGAGAATTACGAGATCCCGGCCATCCCCTACCGCAAGATCGACCAGCAATTCCTGCGTCAGGTGGTCCCCGACCCGACCGGGGAGAAGCCGGGCACCGTCGTGGTCGAAACCTCCACCCACTTCCTCTACTTCGTGTTGCCGGGCGGTCGCGCGCTGCGCTACGGCGTCGGTCTCGGCCGCGCCGGCTTTGCTTGGTCGGGCGCCGCGGTCATGCAGTGGAAGCGCAAATGGCCGAAATGGACGCCGCCTGAAGAAATGATCAAGCGCCAGCCGGAACTGAGGAAATTCAGTGCCGACAATGGCGGCATGCCGCCCGGCCTGAAGAACCCGCTTGGCGCGCGCGCGCTCTATCTGTTCCAGAATGGCGAAGACACGCTTTACCGTCTGCACGGCTCGCCGGAATGGAGTTCCATCGGCAAGTCTGTTTCCTCGGGTTGCGTGCGCCTGATGAACCAGGATGTCATCGACCTCTACGACCGCGTCAAGAATGGGGCCACGGTGATCGTCACCGACGTGGCTGGCCGGCCGGTTGCGCCGACGGCCCCCGACGAACAGGGCATTCCGATCGATGAAGGCGTGCCAGAAGCGCGCCTGATCGGCCCTGCCGGGCGTTCGTGGTTCTAGAGCAATTCCAGGACGCTCTATTCAACGCGATTTGGAATAGTCTTTGAAAAAGCCGCCATCCTGACGGGACGGCGGCTTTTTCGTCTCATGGTTCAGACGGATCACCGCCGCGAGAAACTGCCGAGAATCCCGCGCACGATGGCGCGGCCGAGCGAAGAGCCGACCGAACGCACCACCGACTTGATCGCGGCTTCCGTGACGGTCTGGCGGTTCGACGGCCGTGGGGCACGCTGTCTGCCGGAGGGTTGACGGCTACCGCCACCGAAATCCGGCAATGTCCAGCCGGAGCCCTCGCTTTGCGGGGCCTGTGCCTCGGCTGCCTTCTTCTGCAGCATTTCGAAGGCGGATTCCCGGTCGACCGTTTCGTCATATTGACCGGCGACAGGGCTTTCGGCGATCAGCCTGCGGCGCTCGTCTGCGGTGATCGGGCCAAGTCTGGAGGACGGCGGGCGGATCAGCGTGCGCTGAACCATCGACGGCGCACCCTTTTCCTCAAGCGTCGAGACCAACGCCTCGCCGGTACCGAGCTGGGTGATCGCCTTGGCGCAGTCGAAATCGGGATTGGGGCGGAAGGTCTCGGCCGCCGTCTTCACTGCTTTCTGCTCGCGCGGCGTATAGGCGCGCAGCGCATGCTGTACGCGGTTGCCAAGCTGGGCAAGTACCGTCTCCGGCACATCCAGCGGGTTCTGGGTGACGAAGTAGACACCGACGCCCTTGGAGCGGATCAACCGCACCACCTGCTCGACGCGGTCGATCAGCGCCTTCGGCGCATCGTCGAACAGGAGATGCGCTTCGTCGAAGAAGAAGACGAGCTTAGGTTTGTCGGGATCGCCGATTTCGGGAAGCTGCTCGAACAGTTCCGACATCAGCCAGAGCAGGAAGGTTGCGTAGAGGCGCGGATTGCCCATCAGCTTGTCAGCGGCAAGCACGTTGACAGCGCCGCGGCCGTCGCGCGTGGTGCGCATGATGTCGGCGATGCGCAGCGCCGGCTCGCCGAAGAAATTGGCACCGCCCTGCTGCTCCAGGATGAGCAGCGAGCGCTGGATGGCGCCGACCGACAGCTTGGTGACGTTGCCGAAGCGCGCGGCGATCTCGCTGGCACGCTCGGCGATGTTGGCGAGCAGTGCCTGCAGGTCCTTCATGTCGAGAAGCAGCAAGCCCTCTTCGTCCGCGATACGGAAGGCGATGTTCATCACGCCCTCCTGCGCTTCGGAGAGATTCATCAGCCGCGACAGGAGCAACGGGCCCATTTCGGACACCGTAGCGCGTATGGGGTGACCCTGCTCGCCGAAAAGATCCCAGAAGATGACCGGGAATTCCTGGAATTCGTATGGGTCGAGTTTCACGTCCTTGGCACGCTTGACCAGGAAGTCCTTGGCCTCGCCCACAGCCGCAATGCCGGAAAGGTCGCCCTTGATGTCGGCGCAGAACACCGGCACGCCAGCATTGGAGAAACCTTCAGCCATGATCTGCAGTGTCACCGTCTTGCCGGTGCCGGTGGCTCCGGTGACCAGCCCATGGCGGTTGCCGTAGCGCAACAGCAAGCTTTCCGGCTCCTGGTAACTATCGTCCGGCTTGCGGCTGGCGCCCAGGAAGATACTCGTCTCGTCAGCCATGTCTCGTCTCCGCAAAGCCGCTGTGCAAATCGTCACAAACCCGTCCCATCGCAGGTATAGTAACGCGACCATCAAATTCAAAGACGTTAGTGACCTCGTTGCGACATTGCGATGCGCGACAATGGACTTTAGAGTGATTTGAAAGTGGCTGATGCGGCCGGCAGACGAGGACAGGTAATGGGCAGCAAAGCCGTCGATGAACCGAGCGAACCCGACAATCCGCAGCGGCAGCGCTGGCTGGCGCTGGCCGAAAAGGCCCTGGCCGGTGCCTCCTTCGAGGAGAAGCTGGTTTCGCAAACCGATGACGGAATCCGCATCGACCCGCTTTACGGGCGAGCGGCCGGCCGCGAGCACAGCCTGCGCACCAATCCGCTGAAGCCCTGGATCATCTCGCAGCGCGTCGACGATCCCGATGTCGAGCGAGCCCGCCTGCAGGTCGCCGAGGACATCGCACAAGGCGCAACGGGCCTGTCACTGGTATTCGAGGGCGCTCCAAACTCATTCGGATATGGCTTGCCTTATGCACCCGACACGATCGAGCGCGTGCTGGAAGGCGTGCCGCTCGACCAGACCTATCTGCGCGTCGATGTGCACCCGGCGAGCCGGGCGATGGCCGACTGGCTGACCGCGTTTCTGGCCAAGCGTCGTGTCGACCCCGCCAGACTCAACCTCTCCTTCGGCATCGACCCTGCTGCGATTTTCGCCGGCACCGGACGACTGCGCATGTCGATCGAGGCGCTGCAGGCCTCGATGCCGCAGTCGCTTGCACATTTCTTCGCCATGGATGTGCCTGGCGTGCTGCTCGAGGCCGATGGCCGCGTGTTCCACAATTCCGGTGCCACCGAAGCGCAGGAACTCGGCATCATGCTGGCTTCGGCAGTGTCTTACCTGCGGCTGTTCGAGGAGGCGCGGCAGGCGCTGATCTACGCCGCACCGCATATCGGCTTCGCGCTTTCCGTCGACCAGGACCAGTTCCTGTCGATCGCCAAGATCAGGGCACTCAGGCGGTTGTGGACGCGTGTGCTGGAAGCAAGCTCCATCCAGCCGGCGCCGGCAAGCGTACACGCCGAAACCTCTTACCGGATGGTGACGGCGCTCGACCCGGAAACCAACATCCTGCGTTCGACCATCGCCTGTTTCGCGGCCGCCGTCGGTGGTGCCGATTCGATCTCGATCTTGCCGCATACCATTGCGCACGGCCTGCCGGCCGCCTTCGCGCGCCGCGTTGCCCGCAACACGCAGCTCGTCGTCGCACGCGAGAGCCATCTCGACCATGTCGGTGATCCGGCCTTTGGCTCAGGTGGCATCGAAGCACTCACCGACAGCCTGTGTGAGGCGGCCTGGAAGGAATTCCAGCAGATCGAAAAAGAAGGCGGTGTGCTTTCCAGCCTGAAGGACGGCCATATCCAGGGCCGCATCGTCGCCGCTCGCAAAGCCCGCGCCGAAGCCTATCACCGCGGCGAACGCGCCATCGTCGGCACGACGTTGCACCCGTCGAAGACCGAACGGCCGGTGGAGACGCTCGACGCCACGCCGCGTATCGCGCCGACCGACGGAACCGTATTCTGCGAAGCGCTGCCGCCGGTTCGTGACGACCTGGTGGCCGGAGGCACGGCTTGATCCCAGATTTCAGCAAGATGGCCTGGATGGCGCCGCGTACGCCATCCGGCGCGCCCGATGGTATCTGGGAAACGCCCGAAGGCATCGCGGTCAAACGTCAATACGGACAGGCCGACCTCAACGAGCTCGACGATCTCGATACCTATCCGGGCCTGGCGCCGTTCCTGCGCGGCCCCTACCCGACCATGTATGTCCAGCAACCCTGGACGATCCGGCAGTATGCCGGTTTCTCGACGGCGGAAGAATCCAACGCCTTCTACCGCCGCAACCTTGCCGCCGGCCAGAAAGGCCTTTCCATCGCCTTCGACCTCGCCACCCATCGCGGCTACGACAGCGACCATCCGCGCGTCGCCGGCGATGTCGGCATGGCGGGCGTCGCGATCGATTCCATTCTCGACATGCGCCAGCTCTTCGACGGCATCCCGCTTGGCGAGATGACCGTCTCGATGACCATGAACGGCGCAGTGCTGCCGATCCTGGCGCTTTACATCGTCGCCGCCGAAGAACAGGGCGTTGCGCAGAAAGACCTCGCCGGAACCATTCAGAACGACATTCTGAAAGAGTTCATGGTGCGCAACACCTATATCTACCCGCCGAAACCCTCCATGCGGATCGTGTCGGACATCTTCTCCTACACGTCTCGCAACATGCCGAAGTTCAACTCGATCTCGATCTCCGGCTACCACATGCAGGAAGCCGGCGCGACCGCCGACCTGGAACTCGCCTATACGATCGCCGACGGCATCGAATATGTGCGTGCCGGTGTCGCCGCCGGTCTCGACATCGACAAATTCGCACCGCGGCTCTCCTTCTTCTGGGCGATCGGCATGAATTTCTTCATGGAAGTCGCCAAGCTGCGTGCCGCGCGCCTGCTGTGGGCCGAACTCATTGAAAAGAACTTCGCGCCGAGGGACCCGCGCTCGCTGTCGCTGCGCACTCAC
Organism: Mesorhizobium sp. 1M-11; assembly: GCF_001303895.1. Classification (GTDB taxonomy): domain Bacteria; phylum Pseudomonadota; class Alphaproteobacteria; order Rhizobiales; family Rhizobiaceae; genus Mesorhizobium. Next base: position 213,348 of record NZ_LJSD01000011.1, read on the forward strand.
AGCCAGACATCCGGCTGGTCCCTGACAGCGCAGGATCCCTACAACAACATCGTGCGCACGATGATCGAGGCGATGGCGGCCACCCAAGGCCATACCCAGTCCCTGCACACCAATTCCTTCGACGAGGCGCTGGCCCTGCCGACAGACCATTCGGCGCGCATCGCCCGCAACACCCAGATCATCCTGCAGAAGGAAAGCGGCACCACCCGCATCATCGACCCTTGGGGTGGCTCGGCCTATGTCGAGCGGCTGACGCATGAGCTTGCGGCCCGCGCCCGCGCCCATATCGAGGAAGTCGAAAAGCTGGGCGGCATGGCGGCAGCGCTCGAAAAGGGCATTCCGAAGCTGCGCATCGAAGAAGCAGCGGCACGCACGCAGGCCCGTATCGACTCCGGCGAGCAGGTGCTGGTCGGCGTCAACGCCTTCCGCCCCGAGCGCGACATCGAGGTGGACGTGCTGAAGATCGACAATGCCGAAGTGCGGGCAAGGCAATTGTCGAAACTGCAGCAATTGAAAGGCACGCGCGAGGTCGCCGCTGTCGAGACAGCGCTGGATGAGCTGGCGAAGGCTGCGCAGGGCGACGGAAACCTTCTAGAATTCGCCATTCGCGCGGCTCGCGCCAAAGCGACCGTCGGCGAAATCTCGCTGGCACTGGAAAAGGCCTTCGGGCGCCATGTTGCTTCCGTGCAGATGATTTCCGGCGTCTATCGCGCCGCGCTCGGCGAAAATCCTGAAGTCGATCGGCTGCAGGAAAAGATCGCCGCCTTCGAGAAGAAGCACGGCGCCAAGCCGCGCATCCTGGTCGCCAAGCTCGGCCAGGACGGCCACGATCGCGGCCAGAAGGTGATCGGCACGGCGTTTGCAGACCTGGGCTTCGACGTGACTGTCGGCGCCATGTTCCAGACGCCGGAGGAGATCGGCAAGCTTGCGGTGGAGAACGACGTCCACATCGTCGGCGTCTCCTCGCTCGCCGCCGGTCACCTCACGCTGGTCCCAGAGCTCAAGGCGGTACTGAAGAAGCTCGGCCGCGAAGACATGCTGATCGTCGCCGGCGGCGTCATCCCGCCGCAGGATTTCGAAGCCGTTCTGAAAGCCGGTGCCGCCGAAATCTTCCCGCCGGGAACAGTAATCCCGGAAGCGGCGGAACGGCTGGTGGATAGGCTGCTCGATTAAAACCCCGCCGCGTACTCGGTCCAGGGTTTCAACGATCGGTTATTGCAGCCCGACCACTTCCCACTCGCGGCCATTGACCGCTGCCGTATCGCCAATGCTCTTGCCGAACAGGGCCAGCGCCATGGGCGAGACATGCGAGATCGAGCCCTTGGCGGGGTCGGCCTCGTCCTCGCCAACGATCTTCCATGTCACCTGTTTGCCCGCCTCGTCTTCCAACGTCACGCTCATGCCGAAACGCACGACGCCGCCATCCGGCCCGGGAACGGATAGCTCCGCGCTTTCACGCCGGGCGTTCCAATAGCGCAGGTCACGCGAAACCAGCGCGATGCGCTCGCGGTCGCTTGCCGCTTCGGCATTGGCCAATGCCGCTCGCAGGGACGCCACTTCGGCGTCGATCATCGCCAAGCCTTCGACGGTCACCAGGTTGCGATGCGGGCTGACCGGCCGCTCACCGATGCCGGCAATGGCGTTTTCGCTGTCTTCTTCGCGCGTGAAAGCTCTGCTCATAAAGAGAATTTAGGGCCAGCTAGCCAGCTTAACAAGCTTGATCACGTGGCCGGACAAGGCGAGCGCCGCGTCTCCCCGTTACAGACGCCCCAGCTAGCAAGTGCTATTTCGACATGGCACGGTTCGTGCTCGATGATCCGGAAAACAGGGAATCGTGCCAATGCTGAACAGACGCCACCTCCTCGGCCTTGCCGCCGGAGCTGCAGGGCTTGGCCTGATAATTGATCCAGCGAGGGCGGCCAAGCAGGCTACTGCCAAGCAGGTCGCGTCCAAGGCTGGCGGGATCGATCCAGCCGATTTTGGCGTGCGGCCGGGCGCTACCGATGATCAGAGCAAAGCCTTCGCCAAAATGCTGAAGACAGCCAGCGATGGCAATCAGCCAATCTTGCTGCCGCCAGGCACTTACATCGTTTCCGAGCTCGTTTTGCCGCCACGCGTGCGGCTCGCCGGCATTGCTGGCGCTACCCGCCTGATCCATGGCGGCGGCGGGGCTTTCATTCGGGGCGAGAATGCCGATCACATCGCGTTTTCCGGCCTGATGTTCGATGGCGCCAAGCAATATCTCGGCGAGGGCGTGTCCGGCCTTCTCGACCTTCGCTCCGTGAAGGCCTTGGTGATCGACGACTGCCAAGTGAACGCCGCCTCCAAGAACGGCATTGCGCTGCAGCGTGCGGCGGGCCGCATCGAACGCTGTACCGTCACGGGCGCTGCGGACGCCGGCATCTGGTCGGTCGATGCCGCCGGTCTTTCAATCAGCGCCAATGCCATCGACGACTGCGGCAATGGCGGCATCCTGGTGCACCGCTGGCAGATCGGTGAAGACAGCACCATGGTCAGCGGAAATCGCATCACCCGTATTGGCGCCCGCAATGGCGGTACTGGCCAGAACGGTAACGGCATCAATGTATTCCGCGCCGGTGGTGTCCTGATCTCCAACAACATCGTCAGCGACTGCGCCTTTTCGGCGATCCGCGCCAATTCAGGTTCCAACGTGCAGATCACCGGCAACAGTTGCCTGCGCTCCGGTGAGACGGCACTCTATTCCGAATTCGCCTTCGAAGGGGCTGCGATCGCCAACAATGTCATCGATGGCGCGGCCAACGGCATTGCGATCGTCAATTTCAACGAGGGCGGGCGCATGGCGACCTGCAGCGGCAATATCGTGCGCAATCTTTCCACCACCGGCCCGTATCCCGCGGAAGTCGGTGGTTTCGGTATCGGCATCGGCGTGGAGGCTGACACCACGGTGACCGGCAATGTGGTGGAAAACGCGCCGCAATGCGGAATGCAACTCGGCTGGGGGCCGTACCTGCGCAATGTGATTGCGACCAGCAATGTCGTGCGCAAGGCCGGCATTGGCATTGCGGTAAGCGTCGTCGACGGCGCAGGGCCGACGATCATCGCCGACAATGTGCTGCAGGACCTGCTCCATGGCGCCATCATCGGCAAGCGCTGGGCGGAGCCGGTAACGGCCGACCTCGCTGAAATCGGCAATGCCGGCTACGAGCATCTCACCGTGGAACGGAACCGGGTGAGCTAGAGCAATTCCAGGAAAAGTGTGTAACGGTTTTCCGTCCGGAATTGCGTAAAAACAGAAAGTTAGAGCGTTTCCGCGAAAAACGGAAACCCTCAAGCGTCAAACCAGCGCGGCGGTCGGGCGCAGGAGGCCGACCCGGGCACCCAGGCGGCTTTCCACCGGCGGGTTGGCGAATTCGACCAGCTTCACCGCCAGTTCGGCATCGGCCTGCAGGAGTTTCGCCAGCACGGCAGCAATCATCACGCCGGCGGCGCGTTCGGCGCCATCATCACATTTCAGGGCAATGCCAAGCCCAAGTTCCGGCAAGGCCGCACAGAATACGCCTTCTGCGCCGACCTTGACGAAGATGCGTCCAGGTGCCGCCCGCATCAACCGTGTATCGAGGCGATCGGTACCGGCAACCAGGAACGGCTCGGCCATACAGGCCTCGATCAACTGCTTCGCAGCCTTGGCGCGCTCTGGCCCAAGGCTGTTGCCAGTCGCCATTTTGGCGAAACCTGCCGCGAAGCTGCGCAGCGGCACCGCATAGGTCGGGATCGAACAGCCATCGGTGCCACAATGGGAGGTGCTGTGGGCAGCGCCAGTCACCGCCTCCATTGCCTCCCTGATCATCTCCTGCATGCGGTGGTTTGCCGCCACATAGCCGCGGTGGTCGATGCTGGAATGGCAACATGTGCAGATGAAGCCGGCGTGCTTGCCTGAGCAATTGTTGTGGAGAGGATTGGGTTCGCCGCCGGCACGGGCGAGTTGGACAGTGGCATGGTGATTGGAAGGCCAGTGCGAGCCGCATTCCAAAGCGCTGGCATCGAGGCCAACCTTTGCGAGCATGGCGGCAGTGAGCTCGACATGCTCGGGTTCGCCGGAATGGGACGAACAAGCCAGCGCAAGTTCACGGTTACCGAAACCATAGGCGTCGGCCGCGCCGCTCTCGACCAGTGGCAGCGCCTGGATCGCCTTGACTGCCGAACGCGGAAAGACCGGATGGGCAGTGTTGCCGATGTTCAGTACCGTCTTGCCGTCCCCGTCCACCACAGCGACCGCGCCTCGATGGGCGCTTTCCACCACGGCACCGCGCAGCACCTCGACCAGAACCGGATTGGCCATGGGATCCTCGCTTCGATTTCGCATCGAACGGGTAGCGGCTTGACGCGTCTCGCGCAACTGGCAAGCTTTTGGCCTCATGGCAAGCTCTCTGAGGCCTACCCTCGGCTATGCCCAAGCCGACAGGCCGATACCAGAGACTGCAAGGCGAAAACCGCGCAAGCCTTTCGATTGAAACGGATATTTCAGTTCAGCGAGCCGGATGGAGCGGTCCGCTCCTGATAAATGGCGGGGAAAACACAACCAGAGCGCTCACTCTTGACTCACCACCCGCCCCGCTATGTATATACATATCCCCACTTCAAGTGGATTTCAGACCGACTCTCGGGAGGAGGAAAGCATGGCAGCGGCATCAACCGGCGTGGCCGAGCGGCGCACGATCGACCGGATTCCGGAAGGAGAGCGGCACGGTTCGTCCTTCAACCAGTTCACTCTATGGTTCGGCGCGAACCTGCAGATCACGGCCGTGGTCGACGGTGCTTTGTCCATCGTTTTCGGCGCGGAGGCACTGACCGCGATTATCGGCCTCGCCATCGGCAATCTGCTCGGCGGCGCAGTGATGGCGCTGCATTCGGCGCAAGGTCCGCGCCTGGGCCTGCCGCAGATGATCTCCAGCCGGGCGCAGTTCGGCGTAAAGGGCGCGGCACTTCCGCTGATCCTTACTGTGTTGATGTATCTCGGCTTTGCGGCCACAGGCACGGTTCTGTCCGGCCAGGCGATCAACCTGATGTTCGGTGTAGAGGCGCCAGCCTTCGGCATGCTGGTCTTCGGTCTCATCACCGTCATCGTCGCGGTGATTGGCTACAAGCTTATCCATATCATCGGCCGCATAGCGACGGTGGTCGGCATCCTTGGCTTCGGCTATCTCGCTGTACAGCTCTTCTCGCAATACAATGTGGCCGAGGCCTTCGGGCAGAAGCCTTTCAGCGTTGCGACCTTCCTGCTCACCATCGCGCTCGCCGCCGGCTGGCAGATGACCTTCGCACCCTATGTCGCTGATTATTCGCGCTATCTGCCGACAGCAACGCCGGCGAGAACGACCTTCTGGTCGACGCTTCTCGGCTCTGCGATCGGCGCACAGATCGCCATGAGTTTTGGCGTCATCGTGGCAGCTCTCGGCGGAAAGTTCCTGCAGAATCAGGTCGGTTTCATGGGCGACCTCGCCGGCGCCGGGTTAGCGGCACTGCTGACCTATATCGTCATCGTCACCAACAAACTCACAGTCAACTGTCTGAATGCCTATGGCGGCTCGATGACGATGCTGACCACGGTCAGTGCCTTCACCCGGCAGGATCGCATTTCGCAGGCGACGCGCATTGCCTACATCATTGCCTTCGTGGCGGTGTCGGTGGCGATCGCCATCTTCGCCAGTTCGAACTTCCTGTCATCGTTCAAGAATTTCGTGCTGCTGCTGCTCGCCGTCTTCGTGCCCTGGAGCGCCATCAACCTAGTCGACTACTACCTGATCTCGAAGGAGAAGGTCGATATTCCCGCGCTCTACGATGCGTCGGGTCGTTACGGTGCCTACAACTGGGTCGCACTCGGCTGCTATCTCTTTGGCGTGGTGGTGCAGATCCCGTTTCTGAACCAGGCGCTCTATGAAGGGCCGATCGCGGTGATGCTCGGTGGTGCCGACATCTCCTGGATCGTCGCCCTGGTGGCGACTTCGGTGGTCTACTATTTCCTGGCACGCGGCAATGCCAGCGTGCCCCAGACCATGATCCTACCCGAGGACGCGCCTGCCCGGGCATGATCCGGCATTCGAATATCGAGACAAACAGAGAAGCCGCCGTTTCAGTGAAACGGCGGCTTCTCTGTTTGTCTGACACCCCGCCAATGGAAAAGCGCCACGCGCTTTCCGGGAATTGCTCAGCGGATACGGTCGAGGATCGAGACGTAATTGGCGACGGCGGCGCCGCCCATATTGAAGATGCCGCCGAGTTTGGCGTCCTTCACCTGGATGCCGCCAGCCTCTCCAGCAAGCTGCATGGCGGTCAGCACATGCATTGACACGCCGGTGGCGCCGATCGGATGGCCCTTGGCCTTGAGACCACCTGAAGGGTTGATCGGCAGTTTGCCGTCCTTGGCAGTGTAGCCCTCGAGGGCCAGCTTTGCGCCCTCGCCCGGCTTGGCCAAGCCCATTGCCTCGTATTCGATCAGTTCGGCGATGGTGAAGCAGTCATGCGTCTCGACGAAGGAGAGATCGCCGAGTGTAACCCCAGCCTTCTTCAACGCGCGTTCCCAGGCTTGCTCGCAGCCTTCGAAGGCGAGGATGTCGCGCTTCGACATCGGCAGGAAATCCTGCACATGCTCATTGGCGCGGAAGGTGATGGCACGGCGCATCCTGAGCGCGGTGTCGGTATCGGCGAGCACCAGGGCAGCGGCGCCGTCCGAAACTAGCGAGCAGTCGGTGCGCTTCAGCGGGCCGGCGACGAACGGATTCTTCTCGCTTTCCTGGCGGCAGAAATCGAAGCCGAAATCCTTGCGCATCTGCGCATACGGATTGTCGACGCCGTTCTTGTGGTTTTTGGCAGCGATCATCGCCAATGCATCGGACTGATCGCCATAGCGCTGGAAGTAGGCCTGGGCGATCTTGCCGAAAACGCCGGCGAAGCCGGCCGGCGTATCGCCATCTTCCGGCAGATAGGAGGCCTTGAGCAGGTTCTTGCCGATCTCGGGGCCAGGCGTCGTCGTCATCTGTTCCGCACCAACCACCAGAACGATACGGGCGGCATTGGCGTCGATGGCGCGGATGCCCTGGCGAACCGCAGCCGAGCCGGTGGCGCAGGCATTCTCAACACGGGTGGCAGGCTTGAAGCGCAACCGGTCATCGGCCTGGAGAACGAGGCTGGCGGTAAAGTCCTGCGCCGAGAAACCGGCATTGAAATGGCCAAGCACGATTTCGTCGACATCGTCTGGTCCGATGCCAGCATGCTCGAGTGCCTCCGAAGCAACCTTGGTGATCATGCCTTCGAGCGTCTCGCCCTCCAGCTTGCCGAAGCGCGAATGCGCCCAACCGACAATGCTTGCCGTCATGGGAGTTTCTCCAAATTGGCCTTGCCTTTCCTAGCACATTAGGCCCGGCACGGTAACTGTTCAATCCTGAACATATGGGCCAGTCACGAAGAGTTGCGAGGGTCGCCTTGCGGAACAGCAGTCCCCTCGCCTCGCGTCGCAATGACCAAAATACATGGCGGGATTTTTATTGATTGACGAGTCAATAAAAAATAACTTGCCTGACGGGAGAAGCTGAAATGCCGAAAATCGGAATGGAACCGCTGCGCCGCAAGGCGCTGATCGACGCCACGATCTCCGCGATCGGCGAGCGTGGGTCCCTCAACGTCACCATGTCGGAAATCGCTGACCGTGCGGGCGTCTCCTCCGCACTCGCCCATCACTATTTCGGGCCGAAGGAAGAGCTGCTGCTGGCCACGATGCGACATCTTTTGACCGATCTCGGCGCCGACACGATCGCGGCGCTCAACAAGGCCGGCACGCCACGCGAACGGCTGTCAGCAATTGTCGGCGTGAACTTCAACGCCGGCCAGTTCCGCGAGGAGACCGTGCATGCCTGGCTTGCCTTCTATGTCGAGGCGCAAAACTCGCTCTCGCTGAGACGGCTGCTGCGCATCTATGCGCGCCGGCTGCATTCCAACCTGATGAGCGGGCTTTCGCCGCTGGTGCCACGCGAGGAGGCCGCGCGCATGGCCGAAGCGATCGCCGCCATGATAGACGGGCTCTACATCCGCCGCGCGCTGCGCGATGGACTACCCAACCCCCTCAGTGCCGGTGCGCTGGTGGAGGACTATATCGACGCCAAGCTGGCACAGGTTCGATGACAAAAACGCCCAACATCCTGATCGTCATGGTCGACCAGCTCACCGGAACATTGTTTCCGGACGGGCCGGCGGACTTCCTGCACGCGCCGAACCTGAAGGCGTTTGCCGCACGCTCGGCGCGGTTCCGCAACAACTACACCGCCTCACCTCTGTGCGCGCCGGGACGTGCGGCCTTCATGAGCGGGCAACTGCCCTCGCGCAACGGCGTCTACGACAATGCCGCCGAATTCCCCTCCTCCATCCCGACATTCGCGCACCATTTGCGTGCAGCCGGCTATCACACCGTGCTGTCGGGCAAGATGCATTTCGTCGGACCAGACCAATTGCACGGCTTCGAGGAGCGCCTGACCACCGACATCTACCCGGCCGATTTCGGCTGGACGCCGGATTACCGCAAGCCCGGCGAGCGCATCGACTGGTGGTACCACAATCTGGGCTCCGTGACCGGTGCAGGCGTCGCCGAGATCACCAACCAGATGGAGTATGACGACGAAGTCGCCTTCCACGCCCAGCAGAAACTCTACGACTTCGCCCGGATATCAGACGACGCACAGCGCCGCCCCTGGTGCCTGACCGTCTCCTTCACGCACCCACACGATCCTTATGTCGCACGGCGCCAATATTGGGACCTCTATGAGGACTGCCCGGCGCTCGAGCCGGAAACCGGCTTCATCCCATACGACAAGCAGGACCCACATTCGCAGCGGCTCTACAAGGCCAGCGACTACGACAGCTTTTCGATCACCCCCGAGCATATCCGCCGCGCCCGGCAAGGCTACTTCGCCAACATCTCCTATCTCGACGACAAGGTCGGCGAGCTGCTCTCCGTGCTCGATCGCACCCGCATGGCCGACGACACCCTTGTCGTTTTCGCATCCGACCACGGCGACATGCTTGGCGAACGCGGCCTGTGGTTCAAGATGTGCTTCTACGAAGGCTCGGCGCGTGTGCCTTTGATGATCGCGGGCAAGGACATTCGCCCTGCCCGCATCGACGTGCCGGTTTCGAACCTCGACCTTTGCCCGACGCTGTGCGACCTTGCCGGCATCGACATCGGCGCCATCCAGCCTTGGACCGACGGACAATCGCTGGTGCCGCTGCTGCAGGGCGGCGGGCGCAGCGAGCCGGTGCTGATGGAATACGCCGCGGAGGGCTCCTATGCACCGATGGTGGCGATCCGCGAAGGCCGCTACAAATTCGTGCATTGCGAGATCGACCCGCCGCAATTGTTCGACCTGGAACAGGATCCGCGCGAACGCGTCAATCTGGCCAGCGACCCCGATCACGCAGCGATCGCGGCAGCACTCATGGAAAAGGTACGGTTGCGCTGGGACATGGGCGCATTCGACGCTGCCGTGCGCGAAAGCCAGGCAAGGCGCTGGGTGATCTACCCGGCACTGCGCAACGGCGCCTACTATCCATGGGAATTCCAGCCGCTGCAGAAAGCCTCCGAGCGCTATATGCGCAACCACATGAACCTCGACACGCTTGAGGCCGACAAACGCTTTCCAAGGGGTGAGTGATGATTGAGCCCCCTGTTCCGTCTCTCGACCACATCCAGCGCGCCTATGCCGAAACGGCAAAGGCGACACAGAGGACGCCGCTGCTGGAATCGGCGGCACTTGCCCGCCAGACCGGCGCCGCGCGCGTCTTCGTCAAACCGGAATCGCTGCAATGGGCAGGCTCCTTCAAGGTGCGTGGTGCTTATTGGCGGTTGAAGCAGCTGTCGCCCGAAGAAGCCAGGGAGGGCGTCGTCGCCTATTCCTCCGGCAATTTTGCGCAAGGGCTGGCAGCGGCGGGTCAGGCACTCGGCATTCCCGTGACCATCGTCATGCCGATCGATGCACCGGCGGCCAAACGCGAAGCGACTGCAGGCTATGGTGCGCGTGTAGTCCTGACCGATCATGGCAACCGAGCCCGAGAGGAAGTGGCGGCGGCAAAGGCCCGCGAGATCGCCGCGACGGAGGGCCTGGCGCTGCTGCACCCCTTCGATGATCCGGAGATCGTCGCCGGGCAGGCTGGCGCAGGACTGGAGGCGCTCGATCAGTTGGCTGCCCGCGGCGCTGCAGCTGATCTTCTTTTTTGCCAGGTCGGAGGCGGTGGCCTGATCGGAGGCATCTCTCTGGCCTTCCATTATCTCTCGCCCCGAACCCGGATACTTGCCGTGGAGCCAGAGGGCTTCAACGGCATGGGCTCGTCGCTCGCGCATGGCGCGATCGAAACAATGCCGCTCGGCCCAAGCTCGATCTGCGACGGGCTGATGGCGCGGGCACCCGGCATCGCCCCCTTTGCTGCGCTGAAGACGGCGGGTGCTGAAGGCATCACGGTGAACGACGCTGCCGTGCGGCGGGCAATGAAGACCGCTTTCGAGCGGTTGAAACTGGTGCTTGAGCCTTCAGGCGCGGCATCGCTGGCAGCTCTGGTCGATAGCGGCATAGATGTCGCAGGCAAGACCGTGCTCGTAATCGCAACTGGCGGCAACATCTCGCTCGCCGATTTCATGGCGCATATGGAAAATGCTTGAAGCGGATTTCGTCATCATCGGCTCCGGCTCGGCCGGTTCGGCCATGGCCTACCGCCTGTCGGAGGACGGCAAGCATTCGGTGATCGTCATCGAGTATGGCGGCTCTGATGCCGGCCCGCTCATCCAGATGCCATCGGCGCTGTCGATCCCCCTCAACATGCCGCTCTACGACTGGGGTTTCACCTCCGAGCCGGAGCCACATCTCGGCGGGCGTATCCTCGCCACGCCGCGCGGCAAGGTGATCGGCGGCTCGTCCTCGATCAACGGCATGGTCTATGTGCGTGGCCATGCGCGCGACTTCGACCACTGGTCTGAGCAAGGCGCGACGGGCTGGAGCTACGCCGACGTGCTGCCTTACTTCAAACGCATGGAGGACAGCCATGGCGGGGAAGATGGCTGGCGCGGCAAGGGTGGACCGCTGCATGTGCAGCGCGGCGCCCGCACGAACCCGCTCTATGCCGCCTTCATCGAAGCGGGCCGCCAGGCCGGCTTCGAACTGACCGACGACTACAACGGCGCCAAGCAGGAAGGCTTTGGGCCGATGGAGCAGACCATCCGCAACGGCCAGCGCTGGTCGGCAGCGAATGCCTATCTGAAGCCAGCGCTGAAACGGCAAAATGTGAGTCTCGTCAAAGGCTTCGCTCGGCGTGTGCTCATCGAGAATCAACGTGCCGTCGGCGTCGAGATCGAAGCTCGCAAACAGATTCAGGTCGTTAAAGCGCGGCGTGAGGTGATCGTCGCAGCATCCTCCATCAATTCGCCCAAGATCCTGATGCTGTCCGGCATCGGCCCTGCCCGACACCTGGCCGAACACGGCATTCCGGTCGTCGCCGATCGACCCGGCGTCGGCCAGAATCTGCAGGACCACATGGAGCTCTATATCCAGCAGGAAGCGACCCAGCCGATCACTCTGAACTCGATCCTCAACCCTTTCTCCAAGGCACTGATCGGGGCGCGATGGCTGTTCTTCAAAAGCGGGCTGGGTGCCACCAACCACTTCGAAGCCGCGGCCTTCGTACGCTCGGCGCCGGGTGTCGACTATCCCGACATCCAGTATCACTTCATCCCGGCGGCTGTGCGTTATGACGGCAAGGCGGTCGCGAAGTCGCACGGCTTCCAGGCGCATGTCGGACCGATGCGGTCGAAGTCGCGCGGCTCCATCACGCTGCGCTCGCATGATCCCAATGCCAAGCCGATGATCCGCTTCAACTACATGTCGCATGCCGACGACTGGCAGGATTTTCGTCACTGCATCCGTCTTACCCGCGAGATCTTCGGACAGGCTGCCTTCGATCCGTTCCGCGGCCAGGAAATCTCGCCGGGCAGCCATGTGCAGAGCGACGATGAACTGGATGCGTTCATTCGCGCGCATGCCGAGAGCGCGTATCATCCCTGCGGCACCTGCCGCATCGGCCGCACCGATGATCTCCATGCCGTGGTCGATCCGGAATGCCGGGTGATCGGTGTCGACGGTCTGCGTGTCGCCGATTCCTCGATTTTCCCGCGCGTCACCAACGGCAATCTCAACGCGCCGTCGATCATGACCGGTGAGAAGGCCGCCGACCATATTCTCGGCCGCACACCGCTCGCGCCCTCGAACCAGGAACCCTGGATCAATCCGCGCTGGCAGGTCTCGGACAGATAGAGCATCATTGGCCGTCGCATTCGGCGGGCCACAGAATTCGGAGATCCCATGCGCGCGCAGCCCAAGGCATCGCACTACATCAACGGCCGCTTCGTCGACGACGAACAGGGCGCGCCGCTGCCGGTGATCTATCCGGCGACCGGCGAAACCATCGCCACGCTGCATTCGGCAACGCCCAACATCGTCGAACTGGCCATCGAGGCAGCACGCGCCGCGCAACCGGCCTGGGCACGGCTGAAGCCGGTGGAGCGCGGTCGCATCCTGCGCCGTGCTGCCGACATCCTGCGCGCCCGCAACGCCGAGCTTGCCCGCATCGAAACGCTGGATACCGGCAAGGCAATCCAGGAGACGTTGGTGGCCGATCCGGCGTCTGCCGCGGACGCGCTGGAATATTTCGGCGGCGCGGTAGCGAGCTACACCGGCGACTATGTCGATCTCGGCGGTCCCTTCGCATACACGCGGCGCGAGGCGCTCGGCGTCTGCGTCGGCATCGGCGCCTGGAACTATCCGATCCAGGGTGCGGGTTGGAAATCTGCCCCGGCGCTAGCCATGGGCAATGCCATGGTATTCAAGCCGTCGGAGAACACGCCGCTCTCCGCCCTGGCACTTGCCGAAATCTACACGGAAGCCGGCTTGCCGGACGGATTGTTCAACGTCGTGCAAGGTTACGGCGATGTCGGCGGCGCGCTGGCTTCGCACGAGGTGGTCGCCAAGGTCTCGCTGACCGGCTCGGTGCCGACCGGCAAGAAGGTGCTGGCGCTGACTGGTTCCCTTATGAAGCACGCCACGATGGAACTCGGCGGCAAGTCGCCGCTGATCGTTTTCGACGATGCCGATCTCGAGAACGCCATCGGCGGTGCCATGCTCGGCAATTTCTATTCGACAGGCCAGGTCTGCTCCAACGGCACCCGCGTGTTCGTCCAGAAAGCTCTGCATGACCGTTTCGTCGAACGGCTGACGGAGCGTACCAAGGCAATACGCATCGGCGACCCGCTCGATCCTGAAACGCAGATGGGCCCATTGATCAACAAGGCACAGCACGACAAGGTGATGTCTTATATCGGCGTCGGCAAGACCGACGGCGCGTCGCTCCATTACGGCGGCGGCGAGCCGAAGCTGCAGGGTTTCGAAAACGGCTTCTTCATCGAACCGACCATCTTCACCAATGTCACGGACCAGATGCGCATCGCGCGCGAGGAGATCTTCGGGCCCGTGATGAGCGTGCTGTCCTTCAATGACGAAGACGAAGTGATCGACCGCGCCAACGATACCGAATTCGGCCTCTCTGCCGGCGTCTTCACCCGCGACCTGCCGCGCGCGCATCGCGTGATCGCAGAATTGCAGGCAGGCACCTGCTGGATCAACAACTATAACCTGTCGCCGGTCGAGATGCCGTTCGGCGGCTTCAAGCAGTCGGGCATCGGCCGCGAGAACTCGCTGTCAGCACTGGCACTCTACTCACAGGAGAAGTCGGTCTATGTGGAAACAGGTGACGTGGCGAGCCCGTACTAGGCCGGTCTCCCCTTCCCTGTTTCTTCTGTCTTGTCGAGATATTGCGTGAGTGCCGTGACAAGATGATAGAAGATGCTTGCCGGCACTTCCGTGGCCTGTGAGCGGCCACGTTCGTCGATGCGATCGATCCACAGGCCGACCGGCGCTGGATCGATGTGCCAGCGGAACAGACGCCCGACACGGGCCTCGATCTCCGGTTTCAGATCCGGCCCCCCCGTGCCGTCCAACGCGATTGCTGCCTTGATCGCTTCGGTTTGTGGCCAACTGCGTGAAATGCTGTCGAGCGGCAGGCCGTCACGCGAGACGGCACCGTAAGCCAGCCCCGTGGCACGGTTCAAGCCATTGGCGATGGCCGAGGCGTAGAGCTTGCGCGCATAGCCAGCGAGATCGGCCTGGCCGCTGCGCTCGGCAAAATCGACCAGCAGCGAAGCCCATTCGAAATGATGACCGGGCTCGGTCCATTCGCCGCGCTCACTCAACGCCGGTTTCCACTCGTCATCGAAATACTCGCCGAGCGTCCAGCTTTCGCGGTCGAAGAAATGGCTACGGAAGAGGTCTACCAGCCTCGCGGAGCGGCGCAGATAGGTGCGGTCGCCGGTAGCCAAATGCCATGCCAGGAACGCCTCCAGCAGATGCATATGCGGGTTGGAACGACGCTCTCCCTTGCCGCCCGATATCTCCAGGAAGCCGGTCAGGCGTTCGTCTTCCAGGTGCGCATCGAGGAAAGAGAACGTCTCCTGCCCCAAACGCAACGCATCAGGATTGCCGCACATATGCGCATGCGCCAGCGCCAGCAGGACGCAGGAGTGGTCGTAGGCGTCCTCCGCAGGATCGGCGATGCTGCCGTCCACATTCATCGTGCGCACCCAGCCGCCATTGTCGGTACGGCCATAACGCGCCATGAAGTCGATACCATGTGCGATAAGCCGATCGGCGGGCCCATCCCAGCCACGCACCTTGGCCACCGCGAAGGCATAGACCTGGCGAGCCATTGTGCGCATGCGCTTGGGCTTCATCAGAGGAGACGCGTCGAAACCCAAAGCTTCGTGAAAACCGCCATGGCGATCATCCACGCCAACGGTCGACCATAACGGCATGGTTTCCTCGAACAGCCAATGGCGCACACGCTTGCGCCAGGAGCCATTCTCGATGACGCGGTCATGCGCCGGCGTGAATTTGGTTTCCAGGCGTCCACTCTTCTCGAGCTGCTCGACAATCTTGCGCACATTCTGGCTGTGGCTCACGGGCGCGACAAAAGTCGCGTCGGCGGTCGAGACGATGGCGATGTCCTTCAGGCCGACCGCCGAGAGCAAGCGACCCTGGCTGCGGATGTAGGAATCCTGGCAATCGATGGCGACAACGTCACCAATGACGACATTGCCATCCTTGTCGGCGGGGCCGACGTCGAGCAGCGACTGCCATGAGCCGAGATCGTTCCAGCGGAAACCCGCTGGAACCATGGCGATGTCGCTCGCCCGCTCCATGACGGCATAGTCGATCGAAATCGAGGGAATGGCTTCGTAGAGATCCTGCACCATGTAGAGGCCGGACACGTCGCTGGTCGCTGCCTTGAAGGCAGTCTCAGTGGCCTGCCAGATCTCCGGTCGAAACGACAGGAAGGCATCCCGCATGGCGCTGGCACGAA
Organism: Mesorhizobium sp. 1M-11; assembly: GCF_001303895.1. Lineage (GTDB taxonomy): Bacteria > Pseudomonadota > Alphaproteobacteria > Rhizobiales > Rhizobiaceae > Mesorhizobium. The sequence goes on from NZ_LJSD01000011.1 coordinate 228,831, forward strand.
ACAGGAAGATGCCGGCATTCCAGTAGAAATTGCCTGCCGCGAGATAGGTTTCGGCCGTGGCAAGATCTGGTTTTTCAACGAAACGCGAGACATCGAACACGCCACCCTGCTCCGTTCCGACTTCGATATAGCCATAGCCTGTTTCGGGCTGGGTCGGTTTTACGCCGAATACGACCAGCCTGCCGGCTCGGGCAGCCGGAACGCCGGCCTCCACGGTCTGCCAGAACTGCGCCGTGGTCGAAATCTCGTGATCGGACGGCACCACCAGCATCAGCGCATCGTCGAATTCGGCAAGCGTACGCAACGTTGCCAACGCCACGGCGGCGGCTGTGTTGCAGCCAACGGGCTCGAACAATGCGCCTCCACCACGAAGATCGATGCCGGCAAGGTCGGCGCTGACTCGCTCGGCATGACGCTCTGAGGCGATCAGGAAGACCGGCGTCTCCCCTCCAACGCGCGCGGTCAGCCGCTGCAGCGTCTTGACCAGCATCGAGCCGTCACCGGACAGATCATGGAACTGCTTGGGATTGTCCTCGCGCGATAGCGGCCACAGCCGCGAACCGACGCCGCCGCTCATCACAAAACCGACGATGCGCTCGTTCATACCGCCCCACGCACATTCAAAACGTCTGATTATAAGGCCCGACATCCGGGCTGCGCCGCAGCACGGCATCGACACCTTCGAACATCTGCTGCCGCCGCTCGGCGGAAACCGGGCTTTCCACCACCACGACCAGCTCCGGCTTGTTCGACGAGGCTCTTACCAGCCCCCAGGTGCCATCCTCGGCGACCACACGCACACCGTTGACGGTCACGAGGTCAACGATCTTCTGGCCGGCAAAGACCTCGCCGCGTTGCTTCAGCGCCTGGAAGTCGGCAACGACGCGCTCGACGACGCCATATTTCTTGTCGTCGTCGCAATGCGGCGACATGGTCGGCGTGCCAAAGGTCAGCGGCAGGTCGCGATAGAGATCGGCCATCGATTTTTCGGGATTGCGGTCGAGCATGCGGCAGACGGCGATCGCCGTGACAAGCCCATCGTCGTAGCCGCGCCCGATAGGCGGGTTGAAAAAGAAATGCCCCGACTTCTCGAAGCCGGCGATGGCACCTAGCTCGGCAACCCGGCGCTTGATGTAGGAATGGCCGGTCTTCCAATAGTCTGTCTTTGCATCGTTGGCACGGAGCACGTCATCAGTGTTGAACAGACCGGTTGATTTCACGTCGACGACAAAAACCGAACCGGAATGCTGACTGGAAATGTCGCGGGCAAGCATCACGCCGACCTTGTCGGCGAAGATTTCGTTGCCCTCATTGTCGACCACGCCGCAGCGGTCGCCATCGCCATCAAACCCCAGGCCGACATCGGCGCCGGTCTCCAGCACCTTGTCGCGGATGGCGTGCAGCATCTTCATGTCTTCGGGGTTGGGATTGTAGCGCGGGAAAGTATGGTCGAGTTCCACGTCGAGCGGGATCACTTCGCAGCCGATGCGCTCCAGTACCTCAGGCGCGAAGGCGCCCGCGGTGCCGTTGCCACAGGCAGCAACCACCTTCAATTTTCGGGAAATGCTTCCGCTGGAAACCAGATCGTTGACATAAGTTTGCCGAAAGTCCGGAACGAACTCGTAGCTGCCACCATCGGTGAGATCGAAATCCCCACCGAGCACGATGTCTCTCAGCGACGCCATCTCTTCAGGACCAAAGGTCAGCGGCCGCTGCGCGCCCATTTTCACGCCCGTCCAGCCGTTCTCGTTGTGTGAAGCGGTGACCATGGCGACGGACGGAACGTCGAGCGCGAACTGGGCGAAATAAGCCATCGGCGAAAGCGCCAGGCCGATATCCTTGACCCTGGCGCCAGTGGCCATCAGGCCGGAAACCAGCGCCAGCTTGATCGACAGAGAATAAGATCGGAAATCATGACCGGTGACGATGCCGGGACCAACGCCCAGACGGCGAATCAGCGTTCCCAGCCCCATTCCCAGCGCCTGAACACCGACGAGGTTCAGTTCGGGCGGCTGTGCAGAAGCCGGATGGCCAAACCACCAGCGCGCGTCATATTCGCGGAAACCCGACGGCTTGACGAGCGCCGCGGTCTCGAAAGCGAAAGTATTGGGCTTGGCTTCGGCGACGATCTTGAAGGTCAAGACAGCGGAGCTCCTATAAGGCCAAAGCCTGTTTGCGGCGACATGAAACGTTCCGGATCGCCGTTACGCGCAGCGGTTTTAGCACATCTGCCTAACAGGAACCTTATCCAAGCGAGCCATGCGCCGACAAAGCTAACGAAATGCGACCGGAACAGCGCCATACCCGCTTGCAGGAACGGGACGCGGCAGCTATAAGCCCGCCGTCTGGTCACGGAGTGTAGCGCAGCCTGGTAGCGCACATCGTTCGGGACGATGGGGTCGCAGGTTCGAATCCTGCCACTCCGACCAGAAAAATCAAAGGGTTGCCCTTGTTCTCCCGAATGCACCCCACAGTTATCCCCACAGTTTCCGCCGTTCTTTTCCACATTGGCATGTTCTCACCGCCGATGACTGCGGCGGCCGAACCCATTGTCGGCGTCGCCTCAGTAGTCGACGGCGACACAATCGAAATCCACGGCCAGCGTATCCGCCTCAACGGAATCGACGCACCTGAAAGCCGGCAGCTTTGCCTCGATGCTGGAGGCAAGAAATACCGCTGTGGGCAAAAGGCCGCACTTGCGCTGTCTGACTTCCTCGACGCGCATCGGCCGACATCGTGCGTCGAGGTTGACCGAGATCGCTACCGACGTGCCGTTGCCGTTTGCACTGCCGGCGGGCACGACATCGCCGAATGGATGGTCAGGCAAGGCCATGCGCTCGACTGGCCGCGCTACAGTGACGGCGCATATGCCCCGGCCGAGCGAGACGCCAGAGCGGCCGAACGCGGCATGTGGGCGGGCTCCTTTGCTCGACCATGGGAGTGGCGAGCGGATCACGACGGCGCCGAATTGATCGGCATTACGTTGCGAGAATAGGAACACATTCCTTTTTGCTTGACTGCCGTCGAGCATGAGAACATTTTAAGAACACGCTGGGCGACCGGCCATTCATCATTTCATGCGTCGGGATGCGCGCGAGAGGCGCCGCCGGGAGTGTTTTTGGCTGCGATGAGCCACAATCCAAGACGAGAGCCAGGCTTAAAGCCGGAAGAGGTCGCGCGCATCTCAGCATCGATCGTAAAGGAGATGCCGGCGCCGGAAGACCGCCGTTGGCGCGATCTGTTCGAGTTGTCGTGCTGGATCTCTGAACGTGCGGCCATGGGCAAGACGGTGTTCCTGTCGCCGGCTACCGCGCATGTCGTAGCGCGCCATCTCAGCACGTGCCACGAGAAGCCAACGCGCGACGACATCGCCCTGATGATCTGCAAGCGTGGCGAGATCAATCGATGCGCCGACCCCTGTTATGACTGCCGGGGAAAAGCCAATATCGTGATCAGGGCTTACGGGTGCGGGGCTGGCGGCGGGTCACGGTAATTCGGAAGGAGGCGCATCGCCTTTGATGCGCCGCACGATGGCTTCGAATACGAGGTCGCTGATCCACATGGCAATGGTGCCGATCAGAAACGCCATGGCGTAGACCGCCGACGCGTCGGTCGGCATGGGCGGCCAGCCATAATAACGCACGATGTGAACCGCCCAAGGCGTCAGGTAGCCTGCGGCAAGCGTGCCGCAGACAGGAGAAAGGAAGACCTCGCGCACTTTGAACCTCTTCCGTGAGAGGGATCGGAGTAGCCCGCCCGCCGCGCCGGCACCCAGGATCGCTGGATCGAGGCCGATGGTGGTGAGGAAGTCGTGGAAGCTCATATCGGCCTCGATGTGCGAGTGAAGGCAGTGCAGGCAGGGATGTGGCGTCAGCTCTGTTTGTTCGCGGGAAAAGCGAACGTCGCGGCCGCCGAAAGCAGGACGACGATGGCGCCCTGGATTTCCGGTGTCGCCCACTCGGCCGGCAACAGTCCGCGCGCCACAAGCAGGCCCGCTGTGCCGCCGACTATCGAGCCGATAAGCTTGCTGTAATTACCCATATCGGTGTTCCTTCATCTTTACATTGAGTGAGAGGGGATCGAGGAACGACGCGCTATTCGCGTGCGTAGCTCGATATCGTCAGGTAGGCGGTGAAGGCGGCGGTCAGCACGCCGGCCGTGGTCTGGCTGGATGGGTCCTTGCAAAGCGGCACCAGTGAATTCCAGGCACCGTCGACCCGTTGCTGGTTGCGTTCCGAAACCTTTCCGAAGGCGACGGCCACCAGATAGAGGCCGTGCGCATCGGCCGAGGCCTTGCAGATTTGCGGAAGGTTCCTGCGGATCGACTGGTCGATCTCGACAGTCGTGCAGCCGGCGAGCGCAAGCATCGCCGCTGCCATGCATAGCAGCAGTCGCATTTGTCATTTTTCCTTGTGTGTGAGGGATGCCCGGCTCACCCGGCCGGGCTCGGGTGGATCGTCAGGAAGCCTTGGCGGCCCTGTCGAAGGTCAGTTCGTAGACCTCACCGATCTCGAACTGTTCGACGGCCGCAGGGTTGGTGATTGTGATCGACAGATCGCCGGAAGGCGTCCATTTCGACCAATCGCCGTTGCCCTCCGGCAGGCCTTTCAGATAGCTGCCGAAGGCGGCGCCCATCTTCACCTCCACATTGACCGACGTGGCATCGGCGGTAGTGCGGTGGTTGATTTCCTTGACATAGAACATTGCTCGGACCGTCATCGGTCTTCTCCTTTTATGAATTACCGGCGAACCCGGCCGGCGCGGGATCGGTCAGGCCTCGTTTTGCGAGACCGTGGCGTCGAGCGTCGAAAACGGCAGCTCGATCGATGGCATCGGGAAGGCCTTCGGCCAGCGCAACGGACCGGCAAGGCGGCTCTTGGCGATGCGCGTGATGGTCACGGCGTTGGACTGGTTGCCGCCGAGGACGTGGAATGTCTCACGGTCATGCCCGACTACCATGGCGATGTGCCCGCCCCCGGGCCGGGAGAACGGCGCGACGGCGCCGGCCGCGACGATCTTCAGCGGCACGCCGAAGTTACGCCAGTTCAAGGCGTAGTATGGGTTGGACGGTAACACCTCGTCCGGCAGCGTCAGGGCGATGCAGGTTTCCATGAAGTCGCCGCACCATGGCAATTGCGCCGGGTCGCCAAGCGTGTTGCCGTCGCTTTTCAGCCAGTCGCGCAGCGTCTTGTTGTTCAGTTTCTCGTGCAGTCCAATCTTGGCCCGTGCCAGTTCCAGCCATGGGGCAACGGCATCGCCTTCAGGCTTGCGCGGGAACAGCGCGGCCGTTGTCACCGGTCCGACGATACCGTCGGCATCCAAGTTTCGGGCGCGCTGAAACTGCTTGACGGCCGCGGCCGTCTGGCGGCCCGGAATGCCATCCAGATCGCCGGGCTGATAGCCAAGTTCTTTCAGCCGCCGCTGAATATCCAGCGTCGTCGTCATGTTCATGATCCTTGATTGTTGGGATTTGTGCCGGGTTACGGCCAGTTCGCCGCGTCTATCGCCGCCTGCGTGGTTATGGTGCCAGCCTCGATGGCGGAAGCCACTTCTGCCTCGGCAGCAAAGCAAGCCTGGACGTGGGTGCCAACGGCTGTGGCGATCGTGGCCAGAGTGGCGGCGTTCATGACAACCCAACCCGAAGCGGCCTTGTAGCTGATCGACATTTCGGGATTGGCCTGCGAGTAGGCGTAGGCACCAGTGATCATGGACTGGCTCTCACGGCTCGTATCGAGGCGCGCGCCGCCGACCGTGATGCCGCCAGTCTCGATCCGCCAGCGTTTTTCCGCTGCGTAGGCAGAGAGCTGCGCCTTGAGCGGCAGAGGCCACAGAGTGAGACCGAGGGACGCCAGCACAGCCGCGAGCGCCGCTTCTGTCTGCTCCCCCTCATCGTCGGCGGGCCAGCATGTCGGATGCCCTTCGTTGTCGAGCCAAGCGGCGTAAGCCACATCGGTTTCGACGTCGGCGACGAGCGACTGTCGCGCCGAACTGTACAGGCGGCCGTCGTCGGAGAGCCAGTACCAATCGCGGATATCGAAGTCACGCATATTGACCTCCCGTCTCGATAAGGCCGGCCGAATTGCCAGGAATGAAGTTCGGGCCGCTGTTGTTGGTGTTGATCACGCCATTCAGCGAAGCATGGTATCTTCGGCCCAAACCGCCGCCGCCGGCCTGGAAGGTAAGGGCTGCGATTTCGATGACGCCACCGGTACGGGCGACCGCAGTCGCGTCGGCGAACGATGGATTGTTTGAAGTGATCAGCATCTGTGCCCCCGTCGAAGCCGCGATGGTTCCGCCAGTCGCCGCATAGAGGGCTGCATAGGCATCACTTCTGACTTCGGCCGCGAGACCCGATTGCAGGACGATACCGCCGCTGTCGGTCGCAAACATATGCGACCATGTCGCTTGCGCCGAACCGTTGAAGATGACGCCGTCGATTGTCGCGACCCCCGCTTTGCCAACCTGCAGGTTGTGCTGAACGGCGCCAACCCCATAGGTCAAGGAGAGACCAATCAACGAAACAGTCGAGGCAACGATCGTCACGCCGCGTGTGCCAGTAAGCACGTAACCGCTGCGGTTCGCCTTGTCTCCCGTGATCTCGATAGCACCCGCAACGCTGTTGATGGAGACGGTATCATAGGTCCCAGGAGTGCCGAGCTTGAGGATCGCCTTGCGGCCGGCAAATGCATAACGGTTCTGGATACGATCGACTGCTGCGGCGAGCGTCTTGAAGGCGTGAGCCGCATCGTTTGCGCTACCGTCATTCAGATCGTTGCCATCAGGTCGGACATAGAGCGTCAGAGTGGCGGTGTCCGGACGCAGGATATAGCTGGCCAGATCCTGAGCCCGCACGACGCCTGTTCCCACGGCATCCTTCACGTCCTGCGTCGTCGCCGTCTTGACCAGTCCTGCGCGCGTATCGGTCGCGAAAAACTCGATGTAGATACCGGCAGCCCGGACGAACAGGCGGCTATCCGGCAAACAGACACCATGGCCGTCCTTTGTCTGGATGAGTGCCCAGGATGAGCCTGTCCAGATCGCCAGTTTTTGCGAATTGCCAGCCCAAGCGCCGGCAGCACCGGCAGGCACGATATAAGCATCGCCCATGACCGGCGCCCCTGGCGGCACGATTGTGGTGACGGACAGAACCGGCATCCATGCGAGACGCCCGGCGAAGCCTGGCAGCAGCATCAGGTTCAGAGCTTGCCAGAGCTGCGTCAAATCGTTGTCGCTAGGCACCAATCCAGCCTGAGTGAGAACGTACAGGAGTTCACGCTGCGGCTGTTCGACGGCTTTCGCCGGCACTTTGGAGCCAGCAACGGCACCCGGAACATTCTTGTCGACATACCCGGCATTCGGGTCCGGCGATCCAAACGGCGCCTGATATTTCATGGGTTGGGCTCCACTATTTCGAGAACGGGAATGGTCCAGGCAGGCGATAGCCGCATGAGGATGCAGAGCAGCCTTTCGGCATCGCCAAAGGAGAAGAGGGGATCGGCGCCGCATTCACCCTCGCCGGTCCTGAAGTAGAAGACGGCGACTTCGCTCACGCGGACGATCCAGTAGATTTCCTGAGACCATGCACCGGTCGCATGCTCGCCGCCGCATTCGGAAAAGCCGCATTCGAAGACGGCAGGCTCCTCGATCTCGACGACAAAACCATAGTCGAGCGCGAGGCGGACGAAGTCTCCCGGCGTGATCAACGGAGCGGCATTGACCTTGGCCACGACGGCGGCAATGCGTTCGGCACGGGTCTGTTCGGCCTGGACGCAACTGTCCGGCAAACCATATTCGGTTTCCCAATCTTCAAGCGTCTGGTCGAAGGTGGCGGGGCTCGCTTCCAGCGCAAGCAAGAATGCTCGCCGATAGAGCGTCACAAACGGAGACAGCAGCACCTGAGTCAGCTTCGCCCAGTTCGACGACGTATCGACAGCGAGACCGTCCGGCGAACCGAAGACCGCACCACGCGGCCAGAAGTTCAAAGCTGCCGGCAGAAGCTGTTCGACATCCGGATCGGCCAGGACATCGAACGGCGTCGCGACAGGCTGGCGTACTTGATCGGGCGAAGGATCGCGCGTGACCGTGTTGAGACCGGCATCACGCATAGGTAACGACCCCAAGGACCGGGAACTGTCCACCGGTCAGCGTTATGTCGCTCGCCGGTGTCAACAAAATGTGCCGGTCTTCACCGGAAGCGGCCGAGATCGCTTCCGAAATCCAGCTTCTGGAGACGGTAAAGGTGTTCCCCGCAATTCCAGGGCGGCATCGGCTGACAAGCATTGCCCGGATCGAGGTCTCGACGGCAGCCCGAATTTCCGCCGTGTCCTGGCTAAGGCCGGAAATCGAGACGTTGATCGGCAGCGAAACCGGGGCGGATGCTCACTGGCGTCGACCCGGATCAGGCGCCGCGCGTCGATCGCCGCCTGCACGGCGGCAACATCGCCCGCTAACGGAATGGAATTGGCGCGGCCCGCGAAGAGAAACAGCACCGTTACAGCTCCGGGCGAAGCCGGCACACGGAAGGCCCACGCCTTGACGACGCCGGCAACCGACAGGGCGATCTCTTCGTAATCGCTCAAGGCACCGGCACGCGGCGGATTGCGCTTGCGTTGCAATGCGCGTGAGCGCAGCGCTTCCAGCGTCTCGGCATCTGCGCCGCCGCCCAGCCCGCCTGTGGCCACGGTGAATTCCTGCGAAAGCGTCGGCTCAAGCGAAGGATCGGCCAGCATCAACACGGCGCCGACGTCGCGGTTTGTCGAGGCGCCGGTCTGTTCACACAGGACAGGAAAAGCGAGCGCGCCAGCATCGTCTGCGGTGACAGCGGCCGTGGTGACAAAGGTCTGGCCGCCGCTCGAAAAGCGAATGCCCGCAGGATAGACCTGGTTGGCAGCCCCCGTTCCCGTTACGACGCCAGAGGCGGCCGATGCGGGCTTGGTCCAGATGCCGATATCGGCGGCCAGCAGCGAAACCCACTCGGCGTTGTCGGCAGACCACAGGAACATGTTGCGGTGGAGCCAGCCGAAGCGCAGCTCATATTCACGTGCCAGCAGGGAGATCGCCTTGGCGATGACATAGGTGATGTTGATGCGCAGGCTGGCATCGGTGCCCGGCATATACTGCCTGAAGGCACCGCGCACGGTGCGCGATATCTCGTCGAGCGAGCGAAGCGGAAAGGCCATTCTGTCACCTGATCGAAGGCGTTAAGGGATCGCGCGCCAGGGTTCCCCAGAGCAGCGCGAAGCGTTGCGAGAAACGCTGCTCGCCGGCATTGCCGTAGCCGCGCACATCGAGATCGAGCCGATTCTGGGTCCGATTCGCGAAAGCCGTCACATCGAAACGGGCGAATGCACCATCGTCGATCAAAGGTTGCAGCGCTGCACGGGCATAGTCCTGCGCCTCAAGCTCAAGATCCTCTGTCAGTGCGCGACGACGCAGTAGCCAGAGGCGAGACCCAAGCGGCACTTCACCCGGTTCAAGATCGAAACTATCGCCGGGCCAACCACGATTGGCATCTCCGTCGCGCAGCTCGGACACCTCGACGCGGCAATCCGTCATCAGGCAGATCAGGACGGCCGTCGCCAACGATTGACCTGCACGCAACCCGGCTGGATTGACAGGATCGTCAGTCACGGAGATTTCCAGATCGCCTATTATGCCGTTCCACACGACATCGGGATCGAGCATCGGCGTTGCCGGCCCGTCGAGCGCAATGATACGCATGTCTGTCTTTCAGGTTGTCAGGACGCCGTTGGCGAAATTGCTGGTGTCGACATCGCCATCGCTGTCGATCGTGCCCTGCGCCGATACTGGCCTGTCAGCATTGGGACCCCCAAGCTTGACCTGGCCTTCGAGGATGATCGTCGGCGCGATCATGTGGATGACGGTCGCATGCACGATGCGCAGATCGGCCTGCACCACCGACACGATGTTGCCGGTGTGATCGTAGATCGCCGTGCCGCCCATGGCGATATCCGGGCGAAGCGACGGATTTTCACCGCCGAAGACATAGGCGGAGTCGCGATTGCCGCGTGCCGACATGGCAACGCCGATCCCGCCCTTGACGGGATGCGAGGCAAAACCATGCGGCTCGGGGCGGTGAACCCGTTCGAACCTGTCACCGGCAAAACCCTTGCCGCCGATGAACTGCTGTCCGTCCTTGTGCTCGACTTTCCCGTCAAGCTGGAAGCGCGTGAGGTGGCTATCGAACATGACGCTACTCCCCCTCGTCGCGGTATGCCGGATCGGATGCCGAAGGCGCGCCCCACCCGCTCGCCGAACTGCCGCGCGGATTGTCGCCGCCAAGCGCGCGAGGATCCTTCAGGGACAGCGTCGCCCTGGTGCCTTCGTTTTCATCGGCGCCCTGCTCCAGGGCGACTTCGGCGATCACCATGTCCTGATTGATGCCAAGCCAACTGTCGTCGACCGCCACAAGAAAATTGCGTGTCCAGAGGCGCCCTGCTCCGTCGCGCCATCCGGGTGTGACGATCGAGCAGGACGTGCCGTTGCCGGCACCGCGCTGCGCTTCCCATTTGGCGCGCTTCTTCAGGCGTGCCGATGTCGCTTCGCCCTCATAGGTCAGGATACGCGGCCGGTTACGCTTGACCCCGGCATCGTTTGCAGATCCTTCCGACCGCAAGGCCGGTGCCGTGACGCCGGTCGAATTCTGGCCGCGCACCTTGACGGATGAAAACCGGCCGGCTCCCGTGATCTGCGCTTCGGCTTGCTTGATATTCTTCCCGCGAACGAGACCGCCAGCGTGACGCCCCTCCGGCTTGTCGGCAAGCTTCAGCTTTCCCTTTTCGGTGTCCTGTATCAGCACCCCTTGCGCGCGTGCATCGGTCTCCAGGGTCTGGAAAAGGCTTTCGCCGGGGACAACCTTGTGCCTAGCCTTGCGCTCGGTTTTGGGATTTCCTTCGACGCCGATGCCGAGCGTGTCGAATTCCCTGGCGATGTCGAGCAGATCGCAATCCTTCTTGTACCCGCTCGGATGATCGATCGAACACTCGACGGCATCGATCGTGCGCGACACGAACGTCACCTCATAGGACCGGTCCGCCTCGCCGTGGCTGCCGCGAACATCGCGCACGAAACCGGCGCCCCACAGGTCGCCGGAGACCGTTATCGTGGCGGGGTCGTCAGGCTGGCAAGGCACGCCATCGCCGGTATGGGCGACGGTGAAGGAGGCCTCGCGGACCGCCCCCTCGGCACTAGCTGACAGGCGGCAGGCCTTGTGCGACAATGGCTTGCCGGCAACGTTGAAAACGACTGTTTCGAACATGTCAGTATGCAAGCGCCTTCAGCGGCGACGGCATCAGCATCGGCGTGCCGGTTCCATTGCGCTCCATGATTTCCGCACCGCGCGACGCCTGCCCGTAGAGATCGAACGCGATCAGGGATGACGGCAGGGAAATGCCGGTTTCCACACGGACGATCGGCGCAGCATTCGCGGCCAACCGCGAAAGCTGGACTGTCGCCTCCCCGATAAGCCTCACCGCAAAATCGAGAACGATGTGACCAAGCGCGTCTCCGACCACTGGATAGGCAATCTCTGCCTGAGCAGCGAGACGCACCCTCGCGGCGGCGGCATCGGGTTGCGCGGGATATGAAGCGCGCATGACGGCGAAGGCGTGAACGACAAGCCGGCCAAGCAAGTCGACCGGCGCGGCATCCTCGACATCGTCGAGGGCGATCAATGTCGCAGAAGGATCGGCAGCCTCGCCGACAAGGCGGCATAGTTCGAGGTAGGCGGTCGCGGCGGTGTCACCACCTGCCGCGATCACGGCCTGCCTTTGCTGCACCAGAATGCGATCGTCGGCGTCGGCGATGAGCCGGTCACACAAGTGGAAAAGCCATGAAATCATTTGAACAGGCTCCCGATTGCGCCGCTGACAAATACAATGCCGGCGTCAAAGATGTCGCGCAGCGCAGAGATGCCGCCAATCGAAGCCGATGCCCCGGCGCCGGCTTCCACGAAAGAGAGGCGATAGGCGATGTATCCCGCGCGATCCTTGCGGCGTTCACGCTCGCACCCGATGCAGTGCATCATTCTGGCGGGGTCGATCGGCAGCACGAGGAGTGCCGGCCCAGGCGCATCGCAGGCGCGTTCCAGCACATGTCCGATAGCGTCGGCGGCATCGGTCGCGACATAGGCGCTGACCGAAATGGCCGTCGCCATGCGGCCCATATCCTCGGTAAGAGGACGCTCGCCGCCCGAGATGTCGTGAACGACAACGCGGCGGCCGCGCATGGGGCCATCGTCTTCGACATGGAAAGGCACGCCCCGGAACGAGGCAGGCCGAAGCTTGAGCCAATTGCGCATCAGATCTTCTCGCGAAGCCCGCCAGCGTTGGGCATGGTGCGGCCCTTGTCGCCGGTTGCTGGCGCCAACGAGCCGACCGACGATGTGCGGACATTGGCATTGACCGTAACGGTGCCGATGCTTGCCCTGAAGGATTGAGCAGCTTCCTGCCCGATCTGGGCGCCGATGCCGGCAACCATTTGCTTGAAGACGCTACCAGCCTCTCCGCCCGCCCGATTGACCGCCTCGGCCGCTTCGCGGATCGACTGCGCCGCGCCGCTGCCGCCAGAATTCAGGGAGCTTTCGATCTCGTTCGAGATGCCGGATGCGTCGCTGCGCAGAAGTTTCATGGAAGCTTCCTCGCTTTCACGGAAGCTGGCGCCGCCTGCTGGCGGCAGCGCGAAGTCGGGACTTCTGGTCGGCGCCAGCAGGTCCTGCATTCCAGCCCTGATGGCGCCCGGCAGTTCGCCAATCGCCTGCGCGATCGACGAAGCTATCGAGGATTGGCCGGCGGACGGCGCAGCTCCGAAGTCGCCAGCCAGAAGCTGTCCACCGCCCGCCGCATGCCGGAACTCGTCGAACGACGCATCGCCACTGGACGCGGCAGGCAACGCGGCCAAAGCAGTTCGCCTGGCGCGGCGTTCGTCCGCCTTCCTCTGGCGCATACCTTCAGGCGACGGCGCGACGAAGCGGTCATATTTCAGGTCCGGCAGGGGGAAGTCGAGGTCAGAACGCCCGGCAGGAACCACCATGGTTGCCGGCAATCCATGCGCCTTTCTGTCGACCACAGGCGCGTCCTGGCGACGCGAGGGCAGTTCAGGCGAAAGTGCCAGAGCGCCTTTTTCAGCTATCTTACCTTCAGGCGAACGCCAGCCACCTTCGAAGGCAGCGAGGCCACGCGCTTCCTTGTCGAACCAGTTGCGCGCTCGCCAGGTCTGCTGCTGTTGCGGCGTCAGTCCGCGCTTGTTGAGGCCTTCGGTGATTGCCTGATCGAAATCGAGAAAGCCGGTAGCGCTGTCCAGCAAGCCGGTGACGGGCGGCGCTATCGTATTTCCGAAGGATGTGCTGAAGCGTGTCCATGACGACGCCATGCGATCAAGCTTCGTCTCTGTGTCGGCAAGAACCTTGTTCACGTCACGCATAGTAGCGCCGTCGACGTTCGCCAGGGCTCGCTGAAATCCCTCCATATCCTTGCGCCCCTGCAACAGGGCGCGCATGCCGACCTGAAACTGCGCATCAGTGAAGAGCTGCGGGATCTTCGAAAGGTCGCCTTTGGTTGCTTTCTCCGAGAGGTCGAGAAAAGTATCGACCAGATCACGGCCTTCCTTGCGTGCCTTGGCAAGTTCGGCGCGCAGATCGACGCCGAACTTGGCAAACTTCTTGACTGTCTCTTCGCTCTCCATCTTTTGGAAGATGTTCTGCGCGGCGGTCGCCGCTTCGCCAGCTGAGCCTGTGCGTTGGCGAATGGTCTGGAGCATCGCCGCAAGCTTCCCCAAACCCTTCTCGCCCTTGTATCCGAGCGCCGCAAAGGCTGGGGCCATGGACGGGAGATACTGCGCCATGTCCTTCAGTTCGAACTTTCCCTGCTTGCCGGAGGTAACAAGGATGTCGAACGCGTGCTGCATCTTGTCGCCGGCAATGTCGAAAGAACCAGCTACAGCGTCGGCGGTGGTGGCGATGTCCGCTATCTCTGCTCCTGCAGCCTGAGCAGTAGCAGTCACCGCAGGCAGGAACTTCATGGCATCATCGGCTGACCGCCCGGCTGCAACCAATGTTTCCAGACCGGTCGTCACGTCGTCCTGCGCGATGGCGTATTCGTAACTGATCTGGTTGACGGTCTTCAGCATGCCGCCGACCGCTTCCTTGCCTTGGTCGGCATTGATGGCGATGCGGTTGAGGCGACGTTCGACGGCCGCGTAAGCGACAACCGAACGCTGCACGCCCATCGCGATGGCTGCCGGCGCAAGGTAGCGAGCAGTGGCCGCGAGCGTGCTGACGGTTTGCTTGTAGGCGGCGGTCTGGGTCCTGGCCAGTGCGGTCTGAGACCTGTTGAACGCCTTGGCGGAACGATCCACCTGCGCCAGCTTGGTCTGCAACGTCTCCAAGGCCCGCATGTTGCCGAGCTTGGACGAGATGCGCAGGATCGCTTCAATCTCGCGATTGGACATCAACGTGTACCCTTGGGTTGATCCTGCACCCAGGCCACGTAGCGGCCGGCCTGCATGATGATGAGAGAAAGGGGCAAGGCGCCGACGTCGCCTATGCCCTTTTGCGCGCGCCAGATCAGGAGGTCGGCGGCTCGTTCAACCGTACCGCTTCGGTAAAAAAACCCTTCAGCGCACCCTCGATGCGGAGTGTGTCCGCCAATGAAAGGACGGCGAGGATGGCCGGTGCGGTCGCTCCGGCAGGCGCCTCGACAAGACGTTCGGCATAGGAGCGAAGCGCATCCCGGTGTGAAACCATGACGGTTCCATCCCCGGTCGGTTGCCACTCGGCAATCGGTCCGATCGACCAGTATTCAGCGCCGGTCGGCTCGCGGACCGTTAGGCTGTCGAAAGCGACACCGTGAACCTGATACTTTTTCGACAGCGGAACGGATTTGTCAGCCATCAGCCAAGCCTCTGATAGCTGTCCGCACAGATGCCGAGCTGCGAAAGCTCGCCATTGATGCGATTGGACGAAGGCTTTCCGGTCCAGAATGCCGAGGTGAACAGATGCGTCACGCCCGTCTTTTCCTCGACGATCGTGATGTTGTGGCGGTCGGCGTTGAGCAGATCGTCGAAGTCCAGGCCATCATCGGCGAAGACCAGTTCGGCCCTCGGCGCATCCGGCGTGATGATCCGGTCGGCGCGGCCGTCCTGATTGGTGACGGCATCGTTCGACTGATGCGCGCCGAGAATGGTGATGGTTCCACGCAGCGAGAGGTTGTAACCGGTCGAGCCGGTTACCCTGATCTTGCCGCCGAAATCGCGTCCGGCCATGGAAGTGTCCTTTCAGGTTGTGAGGGGATGGCCGGCATAGCCGGCCGATTTGATGCAGCAGCAGGCCTTACGCGGCAGCAGCTGCGGCGCGGAACTGCGAATAGATCACCGCATTGGTGGCGATCACGTCGAGCGGGTTGACCATGTCCAGCGGCGCGTAGATGTCGACGCGGTTCGGGTTGTCGGCATTGCGCTGCACGCGCAGCTGACGCGCCGCCATGTCAAGGTTTTCCAGCACACCTGTCAGGACCATCTCCTGGTATGTGTGCACGAAGGTCGCCTGGATATCGCGCGGCGTCGAAATCGCCTGGACGTTGCCGGGGTTGTCGTCGGCGATGGCCTTCTGACCGTGTTCGATGGTGAGCGCGGTGCGGAACTTGCGCAGCGCATAGACCAGCTGGCCGATCTTCTGGAGGTCGCGGAAGGTCGTATCCGTCACGCCGAGCGTGGTGCGCTGCATGGTGATGATCTTGTCGACCAGTACCCGCCCCGCCTGATCGACAGACCATGTCGAGATGCCGGACCGGAGGAAGGAGTCTCGCGTGGCGTAGCCGTACCACTTCGAGCGGTCACGCGGCGGCGAAAGACCTTCGACGACAAGGCCGGTCTGGTTGCGCGACACGTTGCCGTTGGCACCGTCGGCCAGCCACGGCGTGATGCGGGCCAGGACGCCGGCAACCCACTGCCAGGACGGTTCCGCGTTGCCGCCAGAGGCAGGACGCGGCAAGGCGGTGATGTGGCGATCATCCTGCGCGAGACCGGCCGTGGTGATGTTCGCAACCGTATCGGTGATCGGATAGACGACATGGCCATAAACCTGCCGGTTCCACGCCCAGCGGCCGGAGATATCGGACAGCAGCGCCTTGTAGCGCCCGACATTGTTGGCGTCGGCGAAGGGCGAGGCGATCCAGTCGAAGGGATCGTCGCCGAGCGCGGCAAGGCCCGCCGACAGATCGGGCGAGCCGGCGCCGGGCGTGGTCGTCGCAAACGTCAAGGCGGCTCCCGCGAAAGCGTTCGTACCGGTCAGCACCGGGACGAAGACATCGACATCCGTAATCACCAGCCCTTTGTGGCGAGCGGTCAGCGTCACGACTGCGGCGGCAGCAACCGCCGTGAAGGGCAAGGATGCCTCCGTCAACGGATCGAAATACCCGTTGATCGCAGCGGCAAGCGCGGCCGCGACACTGTTGACCGTATCGCCGGCTGCGATGGTGATGGCCAAAGGCTCGCCGGCAATCTCGATCACGCCGACACCACCGTTTGCCGGCACGTTCGCCACGGTGATGGTGCGAACCTCGGCCGTGCCCGTCTCCGTCACCGGCAGGCACCAGATTTCCTGTGCCGGCGCGTTGCGGCGGGCGATCCGTACCATGTCGTCGAGCATGGAGCCGGCGCCGAACAAGGCACGCGCTTCGATGGTCGATGGGCACGCGACTGGCTGGTCGAGCGTCGCGGTGCCGGCCGCCACCTTGTGGCCGATCAAGAGAAGCCGCGAACTGTTCTCGAACTGGCCGCCGCTGTTCACCTCGAAGGTGACGATCGGCGCGACGATGTTGCCGGGGATGGTATTAAACAGGGCCATTGTCTTTCCCTTTGCGTTGGCCGCCAGCGGCGGGCTGTGGTTCCTTGACGATGTCTCCGTCCGCGATCAGCGCCGCGTAGAAGGGATGTTCGGTGTCGACGGTCTCCCCATCGGTGCTGAAAAGCCTGCCGTTCCTGTCCGGCATCGGCACTTTCAGCGCGTCGCTGGCGAGCCTGTAGCGTTCAAGCATGGGGCGCTCCTGTCCAAAGAATGGGGTTGTCGGTCGCCGGATCGGCGGCCGGGTTGTCGAATGCCGCAACGCCGGCAAGCGGCGGACGTGGGTCGGCGGCAAAGATACCGGCCAGCTGCGCAAGCTTGTGCTTGGCATAGGAAGTGTCTGGCAGCTTTTTGAACAGGGTCGCCATCGGCTCCGGCATGCCGCCGTGCTGCTGATCGAAACGATCGTCCTCGATCACAGCGGAAAGACGCATCGTCGTGCGCTGCCAGCGCAGGCCCAATTCCGGCACGCCGAACGCTTCTTCCTCGATCTTCCGGATGCCGATGATGGTGTCGCGAAACAGGAAGCCGCCCTGGCTGAATTCCAGCAGGTTGCGGACCTGGCTGGTCAGCGCCGCAAGGACGAGCCGCGCGTCGGGATCGTCCCCCGCCATGGCGTCGGCATAGTCCGGACCGCCTTCGTCACGAGCCGCGATTGCCAGTTCGCAGACGATCTCGATTTCGGTGCTGCATTCGCTGTCGGCTGCGTCGGCGGCATCGCCCCGGCGTGACACCGATGACGATCTGGTGTGCAGCGCAACGGTCGGCGTGTACTCGCGGTCCCTGTCCAGGTCCTGGAGTGCCGTGGAACGCGAGTCGAGGACATTGCGTCCGGCAAGCGTCGGATAGTCGGAATTGCTCGCCAGCGATGCAGTCGGGCACAACACCTCTATCGCGGCGAGCCGCGCGGCTTCTGCGGAAAGCATCAGAGTGGTCCGATCTGTTTTGCGACCGCCAGCGTCAGCATGGCGCCGCCGAGGCCATCGGGATCGATCGCGGTAACTTCAAAGAACGCGGCGTCGAAGTGCCGGTGCAATATGTCGTCGGTGCGCAGCTTCGCCGGATCGTACAGCCGGATCGAGGCCCTGATCGGCCCAGCCCGGTTGGTCGTGACCTGAAGCCCCGGCCGCATCATCGGGCGGGGATCGTCGAGGCGCTGGCTATCGCTATCCTGATAGAAACAGGCCTTGACCTCATAGGACGGCCGTTCCGTCGACCACGCCGGCTTGCCGTTCGGGCCGCCGACCTTGTCGACGGGACGAACCGTGCATTCGTCTCCGTTTACGGTTTCGACGACTGACCGCGAAACGTCAGCCAGCCGTCGAAAGAGGGCTGCCATCATCAGACCGGCGTACCGAGGCGAACACGACCAGTGTTCGAAGGATTGGCTGCCACATCGGCGGCATAGCCGAGCAGCGTGTTGCCGGTGGCGACGGTGGTTGCCAGCGAGGCTGCGGCGTCCCAATAGACCTTGGCGCCGAGGGTCCAGGCCTGCGCCTGCACCTTGGGCAGATCATAGACGCCTTCGAGGTGGATGGTTGCCAGGGCGCCAGCTGCCGCCGTCACGCCGGGAATGCCGACGAGACCGCCCGAAATGAAAGGCGTGCCGGAGACAACGCCGCCGGCCGGCACGGTGATGTCGATGGCATCACCCGGTTGAACGAAGTTCTTCATGGGTCAGATCCTTGAAAACGGAAACGCGCGCCGAACGATGATTGCCGGCACGGCGCGCGGCGTGCCGGCAAGATCGATAGAGGCGGGTTATGCGCCGGGGTTCTTCCAGCCGAAGCGGAAGTCGGTGGCGCCGACGCCGAAGTCGTGCTCGACCGACATGGCGAAACCCTGCTGGCCGAAAGGCTCATCCGTGCGGACGCGCGGTGCCTCGTATCCGTCCAGATAGCCCCAACGATAGTTGGAACCGGTTGCGGGATCGGCAAACAGATGCCAGGCATTGCCGGTGATCATGCCCGTCTCGATCGGCTCCAGGCGACCGGAGAAGATATTGACGTTCGACACGGTTGCCGGCGTGATCGACGCGACCAGCTTTTCCGCCTCCGTCAGCTTGTCCGGACCGACGAGCAGGATGCGGGCACGGTTCTGCAACAGCGGATTGTCGCCGATGCTCTTCTGCTTCGACATTGCGGCGCGACCCTTGCCGACATTATCGACGTCAATCACGGTGCCGGCCGCAGCAAGGTTGCTGTGATCGGCATGGAATACCGCCTTGCCGTCAGCCAGATTGCCGTTGAAGGCACCCGTGTAGAAGGTGATTTCCTCGAAGAGCGCGACAGTATCCCCATAGCTCGACAACATGTCGGCAATGGCGCCGATGTCATCGTTGATCAGCATGTTGCGGGAAACGCGCAACGCGATGGCATAGGAGAACGCCTGCACGGTTTCCTTGCCTTCCTTGAAGGCGCCATACTTGATTTCGCCGGTTTCCAGCACGCGCTGGAGCAGCGGGAAATCACCGACCTTGACCACGGATGCCGGACGGAAGTCACGGAAGTTGCGCTGCCGCGCAATGCGGCGGTAGGTCGGTTGCGCCAGAGCGTAACGGCCTTCGAGGGTGCGGTTGATGGCGCCTTCGAAGATGATGGGGAAGTCGGAAGTCGACAGCGAGCCGGCACGCGAGAACAGATCGTCGACCTGGCGGGCATTGAGCATGCGGCCGCCACGGAAGTTGACCGCGTCGGCTGCGATATCGACCAGACCGCGTTCCATGTACTGGCGCGCCTGCTGGCTTGGACCGGCCTGCGGCAGCGGTGCGCCGAAACGATAGGCCAATGCCTCGATCTGGGCAGAACGACGCGTTTCGGTTTCGTCCTGGCCGATCTGCGCGCCGGGGGTCGTCTGCGTCGAGCGGGAGCGTTCGGCCAAGCGATCGAACAGCTGTGCACGGAACGCCTGCGGCGAAGTGCCGGAGCGGATTGCTGTCTGCTCTTCCTCGGTCGTCAGCTCCACGCCCTGGCGGCGGGCAAGTGCCGCGATACCGACGATGTCGGCAGCGCGCGTGGAGAGGTCATCGGCGCCGCCAGTGCGCTGACGGTTGTTGTCTTCCTCTTCCGTGTCGTCTTCCTCGTCGACCTCGGCGAGGCGATCCATCGCACTGCGCACAGCGCCGATCTGGTCGAGGATGGCTTTATGCTCATCTTCGATCGCGCGTGCGGCGTCGGCGCTCGTATCGTCCTTGATCTCGGCAAGCTTTGCGGCGGCGCGCGCCTCCAGCCTGCGGAGTTTCTCCAGCAGCTTTCTCATGATGTGTCTCCAGAGTGCGCCTCGCCCGAGAAGGCAGATTGTCGGGCATCCGCCAAAAGGCGGCGATTGAGCAACCGGCTAGCGGTTGCCCATTCCATAAGAGCGCATGCGCATTTCGCGGCGCAGGCGCTGATTGGCATTGATCGTGTCAGGATCGGCGTCGACCCTGCAGGCGAAGAGGCCTGTTTCAGCATCCGCGCTGCGGAACTGCGCGCCGGCATCGGCCGGGACCGGGACGGCGGACAATTCCCATGGCTCCCAATCGATCACCCGATGCACGGCGATCTGACCGGCGCGCTCCTTCTTCTCGACGGCATGGATGCGGTAGCCGACCGAGATATTTCGCACCACGCCTTCCTTGATCTTAGCTACGCGGTCGGCGGCGTCGGGCGAATTCGATAGCTGGACACGGGCAAAGCCCTTGCCGCCTTCGATGCGTGCAGAACCGGGAACGACGGAGCCAAGCACATCGGCAAGGCTCCATTTGCTATGGGTGTCGAGCAGCGGCGCGCCGGCATTGAGGCGATCGAGGCGGACACTTTTCGCGTTGACGATCAACTCCTCGTCGAACTCGCCGTCTTCCCAAGTCACACGGCGGAAGGTGGCACCTGTGGTCCAGATGACTTCCACGGTGGAAGCGACTTCGTCGAACGATCCTGCGCGGACCTCGGCGTCGCGCATCATCTGCGGCAGTCGGATGATCGTGCTCATGGCTGTTGCTCCATTTCCACGCGTTGCGGGCCACCCTGCGCCGGCCGGCGCGGATCGATATCCAGTGTGACCTTGGCTTTGTCGGCCGCGGCGAAAAAGGCCGCCGCGTCTTCGAGGCTCTTGCGCCAGTCGACACCCCAGGAAGACATGAATTCCTGCGGCGACATGCGCCCGCTTCGGACTGCCAGGATGTCGGCTTCCATGTCCTTCTTCGGATCGATCGGCTCGTTCGCCGGCATGATGAGATCGACAGGATAGCCGCCCCTGCGCTGCGGCAGCATGCCGGCCAGCAGGGCGCGGCCTGTGAAGCGGCGGACGGTCGGCATGACCATGCGCGGCGCCAGGATGCCCCACTGCAATTGCTCGACGAGGCGGCGGAATTCGATCTTGCCGGCCCGCAATGACGAATAGTTGGCGCGTGTCAGGTCGCCGGTCAGCTGGTCGTAAGTCATCCAGGCGCCGGCCGCCATGCCCTGCATGGCCGCGACGTGGATTTCCTGAAACGACGACTGCGATGACGGATTGGCAAAAGCGATGTCGGAATCGCCGATGTCGGCAATAGTGCCCGGCTCGATCTTGGTGATCTTCTTGCCGTCTTCATCCTTTTTGGCAGCCAGTACGTTCACGCCGCCGGGCTGCCGCTTCAGGAAACCGGCGAAGCTTGCCTGCGTGCGCGCCTGGACGATGGCTGCCTCGATCAGATCCTGATCTTCCTTGCCGGTGAGAAGGATGGCGGAAAACCACGAGACCCCCCTTATCTGTCCCCACCGCAACGGGCGATAGAGGTGGCAGAGATCGTTCCACGGCACGCGCGTGGAATTGCGGGCGCCGGCAAGCGTCATGTCGCCGGGATGCTCGGGATGCAGCCACAAGGCCTGCCGCCTGTGATAGTCGCCAAGCTCGACGCCAAGCCTGAAGTTGTCGCCCGACAGGCCGCGATCCTTGGTGCTGTCGATCTGGTCTCCTTCCAGGCCCTGGAGCCAGAGCGGCACAAGGCCGCCAGCTTGATCGATGTTGGGATCGATGAAGCGCAGCACGGATTCGCCACCTTCGATCATGGAGCGAACGGCAAGCGCCTGCATGGCTCCGAAGTCCATGACGCCTTCCGCATCGGCGCCGCCGAGCCAGTCTTGCCACAGCATGCGGAAGCGGTTGTCTGCACGGTCGGAGCCGGTGTTCGGTACAACCGTGATGCCGGTGCCGACGGCGTGCGAGACCAGCACATCAAGAATGCGCTGCCCCTGCCAGCTATCGCGAACGAATTCGCGGGCACGATCGCGCAGCGACGAAAGCGCCCCGGCGATCTCGACATTCGCCGAGGTCGAGCGGGAGCGCCAGCCGCGATTGCGACGACCATTGCGGGCTGCCGCATAGTCGCGCTCGCGGTATTGATCCAGCATCGCTCTGGCATTGGCGCGCTTCAGGCCCATCCCAGGCGCGAAGACCGCGATGGTCTTGTCGAGGATGTTCATCAGGTACCGCTCTGGTATTCGACGACGATCAGGCCGCCGGTCGTGGTGCCGTCGATTTCCGCCTTGATCTGGTCGCGGATGCGCAGCATCTCATCGAGCGAACGGAATTCCGTCTCGTGTGTCTGGAAGCGCACCTTGCGCGCGCCTGTGGCGATGGCGGCGCTGATCGCTGTGAGATCGTCTTGTGTCCAGGCCATCAGTCGTTGTTCCACCAGCTATCCGCGACGCCGTCGCCGCTATCGTGTGCCCGTTCGCTCTTCATTGTGTCCGCCGGCTGCGCGCTGGTCTGCGCCTTCATTGGCGCCGGAGCGAACATGTCAGGCAGCTTCACTTCGTCCGGCACACCGCGATCGGCGATCAGCGTGCGCCACTGCTCTTCCGTCATGCGCGAGATGCCCAGGTAATCGGCCAGTGCCGCACCGTAGATTTCGCAATCGAGCAGGTGGTTTTCCTCGCCACTCCGGACCAACCAGACGCGACGGATGCGACCGCGATAGTTCTCGTTGCCGAGATATTCGGACGTGATCTGGCGGAAGTAGACTTCATCCATCCAGCCCCCGAAGTGGCAATAGCCTGCAGGGAATGTCAGCTGCATGCCATCGGCGCCGCCTTGCTTCGCGAGGTCGGCATAGAATGCCGCCTTCAGCGACCATGTGCCGACGCCCCAGACCATGGCACCGCTACGGATGCGCTTGCCGTTGAAGTCGATATCGACCGGCGTCGGCTGCCCGAGCGCAGGCCGCGACCAGCCGTCGAGACCCTTCAGGGCGAAAGTCGCCGCCTTGCCGCGAACCCATGTGTAGACGACATGGCTGCGATAGCCGCTGTCCACGCCGAAGGCATCGACCTGCCGCGTTCCGCCGAAGGCGTCGGGCCAGCGGCGCTGGCGTATTTCCTCCAGCGCAGAGAACGCACCCGAAAAGGGATCGTCGGTCGCGCCGGCAATGTAACCAGCATCGACGCGCCATGACTGGCGGTCCGGCCCATAGGCTTTGATGACATACCAGATGCCATTCATCTGCACGTCGGCGGAACCGACCAGCACCAGCCCGAGCGGCGGGATGTGGCCCTTCTTCAGCTCCGGCGAGCGGCGGGCCATCAGCTGCACATGATCGGGTGCATCGCCCTTCACGTCGAAGGCTAGACCGAGCGTCAGGTTATAGAACGCCTTCAGCTTCTTCGGATCGCCGGATGCCTCGACGAAGCGCTGCGCGATCTTTTCCCAAGGCACGAACGGCGATGTCAGAGCATCGAAATGATAGCTCGGATAGGCGCCGGGACGCGCGGCGGTGGCGATCCACCGCCCCTTCTTCATCAGGGCGACCTTCTCGTGGCTTTCCACGATCGAGCCGCAGCACGGCGTTACGTAGTGCGCCTTGAACGGGTAGACCTCTTCGAACTTGAAATGCTTGCGGTCGAAGACGAAGTGGAACTGCTCGCCGCAACCGGGGCAAGGCATGAACCAGTATCGCTGATCGCCAGCTTCGAAGGCCTGATCGATCTTGGAATCGCCCTTGATCGTCGGCGTCGAGACCTTGGCGCGCTTCCAGTCGCCCGACATCAGGAACGACTCCTGACGGGCCTCGACCATGACGAGCGGGTCGCCCTGATTGTCGAGATCGTCCGGGTATTCGTCGATCTCGTCGAGCAGCGCGACCTTGATCGTCTTACTGCGCAGGTCCGCCGCCGAGGTGGCGATGGCCAGCGTCAGCGAGCCGCCGGGGTAGACCTTCGACGTTCCGGTCGAAGCGCCGGCCTGCCGCGATGTCTGGCTGTGAACCTTGCTCTTGAGCGGTTCCGACTTCTCGATGACCAGCGAGAGTTTCTCGCGGTTGAAGTCAGCCAGTGCGCCGCTGGTAGGCTGGACGATCATGATCCGACAAGGATCTTGATCGATGTAGTGCGCCGTCGATGCCAGCAGCATCATGGTGAAGCCGGTCTGCGCCGACTTCCTCACCGCGATCTCGTTGACGCCGCTGTCCATGCCGAGCATGTCAAGCGGTTCAAGGATGTAAGGCGTGAGGCCCGCATCCCAGATTTCACCGGCCTTCGGGCCGTCCGGAACAACCAGATGTTCCTGCGCCCAAGCCGAAGGAGCAAGACGCTCCGAAGGCGAGATGACGGCGGCAAGCGCACCGGCCACGATAGCCAGAGCGGATCGCGGGAAACGCACGCGCATCGGCTATTCCTCGAACAGCTCTGTTTCAGTGCCGCCTTCGGCCTCTTCGAGCTTGCCGGCCTCAACCAGGTCTGCGAGTGCCTTGGCAACGGCTTGCCGCTGCGCTTGACCCTTTTGCCGCAGCACCCGGCTGACCGCAGGCTGTCCGCCGTTCGCCGCAGCTTCGGCGAGGTCCGAACTCCAGCTGAGCGACTGATCCAGAACCCGCGTGATGGCCGTGGCCGCGCGGACCAAGGCACGATCGAGGTCCTTGATCGGCACAAGCTCGCCTTGGCGTTCAGCCAGGTCGAGGGCCTTTAGCCGGGCCTCGTATTGGGCGCGCTCGGTTTGGGCGTCGCGCAGACGCGGCGGCGTCTCTTCGATGTTGATCTGCCGCTTCGTCTCCTCGGCCTGCTCTTTGGCGCTGTCGCCGACCTGCCCGACTGCACGGTCGAAAGCAGCGAGATCGACCATGCGCGAACGGCCCTGGAAACGCGTTTCCAGCACGCCGCGCTCGACGAGGCGATCGACCCTCTCCTTGGCGGACTGGCGATGGATGCCCTTGCGCTTGGCAAGGTCCGAGATCGAAATCCACACGCCGCCGCCAGCCGGCGGCAGCGATCCATCGCTTCCGGCTGGTTGTAAGGTCGTCATGGTCTTCCGTCAGGTTTGTCAGGTCAGCTTTTTGAGGGGGCTGACTAGCGAGATTTCGGGGTCGCCCCGGCCCGTAAGGGGGCGGTGGCGGGGAAGGACCCGTTGGGTCGGGCGGTCTAGGCCGAGGGCAGAAGGCGCCCAAGCTCATGAAGGAAGCGAGGCATCAAGGTCTCCTCGATCACCTCGGCCAACAGCTTGAGATAGACGCTCTCGTTGTTGGTGATGTCGTGAGCCGGGTTCGGTCCGAACAACTCGCGGATCGGTAGGCGCTCGCTGCCTTCCCGCATCATGACGCCTGCATGTCCGCTGGCCATCTTGGCGATGAAGGCGTGGCGGTACGAACCGCGTGCACGAACCGCAACGCCCTTGGCATTCTGCCGTGCACCCAGCTTGTAAAGGCTGATCCAGTTCGATCTCTGGACCACCTCGGCGGTGTTGCCACCAGCGTTGAATTTCGCGGTGGTCCGCTCACGGATCAGATGCTGCGGCAACTTCAGCCGGGGCGCCTGCCGTTTGATCAACCGCGAACGGGCAGTCTCCGATACGCGGGATGCGGCACGGGCAAAGGCCTTGGCCTTGATCTCATCCGGCAGCTTGGCGATTGCCCTGCTCAGATGCAGGAAGTCGGAAGCATCAGCCTGAAACATCGCCGTACCTCCTGAAATGAAAAACCCGCCTCGTTGCCGAAGCGGGTGATCAATCTTTTTATCCGTGACAAGTGATCCTCCAAATCTCGGTCGCAGTCAAGCGGGCGCAGGGGTGATTTTTTGAAGCCGCCGAAACCAGCGTGGAAAGCGCGCCGCAAGAGCGGCTTCGTGGCGCTCACGCTCCTCCTGCTCCAGGCGTGCAGCCGTCACCAGATCGGGAAGCGAGCGTGCCTTGTTCACAACCAGCCACGGCGCTGCGGGTACGGCAGTTGACATCATCACCACATCGCTAAGTTGCCGCGCGATGTCATCGACTACCAGCGATAGTGCCGATAGCCAGATTTCGTGTTCGGCACGAGCGATGATCGCGGCAACCGGCTCGGGATCGAGGTATGGCTTACGGTATGCACCGGGAAGAGGACGGCGCGTCCGGCTGCTCCATCCGTCCACCTCGACGTTTACGATCTTCGTCCGCTCGGTGCCATCGGCATTGACGCCATCGAGAACAGTCTGATGCCTGCGGACAAACCACTTGTCCTGACCGCTGCCAAACGCCTCGTGCCGCTTTTCGACATCGTCGATCTTCATGGCCTCGGTGTCGTAGCCCATGATCGCGCGGCGGATGATCAATTCCGATGGCTTCAGCCGCAGCGCCATTGCGCCGCCTTCGCGCTCGACGGTCATCTTTCGCCATGCATCGGATACCGCCTTGGCACCAAGGCCGCCGAACGCGTCCAGTTCCGGAGCGGGGCGCCAATCCTCGGGAAGCTCCAGCACCAGTTCATCCAGCGCCATGACAGCACCGCCGATCAGCACCGCGTCGTGGTGTGGCCACTCCCCTGCCGAGAAATCGGGAACGATGCCGTAGCTGTCAACGAGCGTGAGATATTCGGCAAAGCGGTCGGTCTTCGCCCAACTGGAACCGTAGGGCATGGGGCCGTTCAGATGCGGTCCGGTCTTCGGCAGCTCCTCGCGCCATGCCCAGGCAATCACATCCTCGACCGGGCCATAGCGTTTTCCTGCCGCATTGCGCGGCAGAAACGGCAATTTGCTCCTCACAAAACCGGGTTCTGCACTATCTGCACTGTTTTTTGACATCTGCACTGTCCTTTCAGAATTTAACTGCTTGCTTTCGCAAGCAAAAAAGAAGGGATAGGGCCGCAAGTGCCGATAGTGCGGATGACCAACGGCAACGCACATGAAGGCATGCAGTCCCCTATCCCCTGTTCACATCACGCGCACATGTGAGGCGCAGTCATCGGCACTATCGGCACTAACGGCACAAACCATTGATTTCCCAACCCTTTTGAAGTGCACATCCGAAAGCAGGTAAGCGGCATCGGCACTTGCTGCCCTGCCAAAAAGTGCAGGAAAGCGCGATCCAGGCACGCCAGCCTGAAAATGGGGAGAGGGAAACCGAGGTGATAAGGTCGCCGTTCATGCGCTGGCATCCTCACGGCCGCGCCGAATGCGGCTCTCACGTTCCCACCGCTTGTAAGGACGACCGCCTTCGGCCGCCTCGGCCGAGCGGTCGAGATGCCAGATATGAAAAATCTCGTTTGCGGCTTCGCGCTCCTGATCGGTAATGAGTGCATGCTCACCCCTATGAAGCTTGCGGCTGTAATGATTGCTCAGCTTGCGAAGCTGGCACTGCGCTGAAGCAGCGTCACATTCCGGCAGAGTACAACGAAAGCAGGGATCGTCTCTCACAGCAGCGCCTCCATGCATTGCGATATCTTCAGCACGCGCGAATGGGAGTGAATGCAGAGCGAGCGTAGTTTGGCACCCGATACTGCTCCCCAATCCCTACCGGAGCGCCGCTTTCTCATCATCCGCCCCACTGAATTGCAGCGGCAGCCATCATCCCCGGAAAGGATCGGCTGCGCAGGCGTGCGCGTTCTGGACCTGGCGACATTCGGTGGACGCGGTTCCACTGTCGCCACTCGGCAGTGTCCCGTTCCGGCTTCTCCAGCATCTCAGTCGGTCGCAACTCGCGAAGATTGCGCAGATACCAGCCCGTCGCCTTGAATTCGGGATGACCGAACCAATAGGGTTGCACGATATGCGCGGCGGGCAGGTCATCCGGCATGCGCGCGCGTGCCAGATCGTTCATCTCCGGATTTTCAAGGGCAATTCGCTCGATTGGAGCTTCCCAGCACGTCGTGAAGATGGAAACGCCTTCCTCGAATTCTTCCTTCATGCTTTCCCATGTGCGGCCGGACGGCAGACGTTTTGGGGGCGTCCATGCCCCCGGCCCACTCATCCATCGGCGACCAGACCGACAAAGCCGGGTGCAGGGCGGATGCATCACCGCAAGCAAGTCCCATCCTTCGTTCAGAATTCCATCGCGGATGTCGCAAATGATGTGTCGGTTGCTTCCGTCTTCGGCGCGTTCGATGTCGCAGGACCAAACATCATGGCCGCGCGCGGCGAAGGCGCGTCGAGCGATACCGCTCGTTTCGCAGCCGATGAGAATTCTAAGCCGCTGCGCCGCAACTGGCTGACCAGCAATCGGGTAGCCAGCGGGCGGAACTAGATGACGCATCAACGCTCATCCTCATGCGGATGATGATGCGAGCCATCCCCTGCCCCAGGTCGCCAATCGGGATGGATGGTGATCCCCTGATAGACGGTCTTGCCGTTCGAGCGGTGCCGCTTGAATTGCCGCATCTGGCCGTCCGGCCCTTCGAAGGCGCGCTCGGTCGCCTTTGAAAAGCGCTTCTCGAAGGTCGAGCGCGTCACCTTGAACACGCCTTCCCTGTCGGCGAAATTCTCGAAGGCGACGTAGAGATCGAACGGCTCTTCGTGGTCCTTGGTGTCACCGGTCACCACGCAGGCGAGACGGATGAACGTGCCGATGCCGTCACTCTCCTGCCGGTATTCCTCGCTGGCGGCCGTCACCTGCTTCGGCGTGTTCAGACCGTGGTTGAGGTATTCCAGCGCCCCTTCGACCATCCAGGCGAAGACGCCGGCAGCCTCCTTGCGCAGCTTGGAAGACAGCATCTTGTCGACCGCCGCCTTGTCGATCTGGATCAGCCACGGCACCAAAAGCAGGCGGCGCCAGATGCCGTCCGAATCGTCGTCGACGCGCGGCTTGTGGTTGCCGGACAGGATGATCTTGAAGTGCGGCTCGACCTCGAAGAAGTCCTTGTGCAGGCGCCGGACGGGGATCTTCTCGCCACCGGTCAGCGTCTTGATCAGGGCATCCTTCAGCTTGACGTTGGCTTCCGGCTCAGAAGCCGACACAAGGCGCGCGCCAGGCAGGCGGGCAAGGTCTGGCGTCGCCTCGCCGCCGCCGCGCTTGTTGTCACCGCTGAAGCTTTCGATCGACAGCGTGACGGCATAGTCGCCGAGGATGAAGCACAGCAGGTCGAGGAAGGTCGACTTGCCGTTGCGACCGGCGCCGTAGAAGAACAGCATCACCTGCTCGACGGTCAGGCCGGTCAACAGGTATCCGGCGAAGCGCTGGAGGAAGTGCCGTATTTCCGCGTCCGGCTGCACTTTCATCAGGAACTTGTCGAATTCCTCCGTCGACGGCCGCACACCGTCCTGCCACTCGGCCTCGATCAGCTTCGTGATCATGTCTTCCTGGCGGTGTTCGCGCAGGAAGGCCTTCCAGACCGTGATCATGCGCGGATCGTCCGGCTCGCTTTCCTGATCCTCGACCTCGACCTGGCGAAACTCGATAGTGCCGTTGCGGCAGTTGACGAAAAGGGGATCGGGGTTCAGGTCGCTGACCAGACGCGATACATAGGGCTGCGCCTCCGACATCATGTTGGTGAGCTTCGACGAGCCTGCAGTCGACTTCGCGTGCCGGCGCCGCGCCGACCGGCGATCTTCGATCAGGCCATAGACGGCCTCGGCCGCCTTGATCGCCTCTTGCTGATCCTTAACGAAGCGCTGATCGTCCGGCGTCGGAAGCTTCTTTTTCTTGCCCTTCGACAGGAAGCTTTCAAGCGCCTCGGATGCCACTTCGCCGGCACTGATGACGGCAAGCTCTTCCTCGGTCGCCTCGATCAGCTCGGCTTCCTTGCGGATCGCCTCGGCCGCGCGATGCACCAGCCGGCGCACCAGCGATTCGTCGACATCCTCTTTCCAGCGGCTTCCGTCATAGATGTGCCAGCCGATATTGGCGACATGGATGGCGATATGGCTGGCGGCACCGAGATGCTGCTCGGCAAGGTCGCCGAAGCGACGCCGCAGCCGGCGACCGTTGCCGATGTCGGTCTCCGGTTCTTTGGAGCAGGCCAAGAGCAGTTGCTGTTTCGCTTCCTCGGGATCGGGCTCGATGTCAGCCGGAGAGCTGTAACCGTCCATTTACCTGATCTCCTGAATTGGGATACCGGCCGCTTTCGCGCGCTCAACCATGTCGGCCGTGCCATTGCCGCCCGGAAAAGCGATGACCAGTTCCGGTCGATGCTCGTCGATCATGCGTTGATTGCGGATCGGGCCAGCGGCGCGGCCGCGACGCCGCCAATCGGCCGGTTCATTGATCATCAGCACGGAGTGCGCTTTGCGATAACACCAATGACGCGCAAGCTGGTCGGCGCCCGACGCACCACCCTGAATGATCGTCAGGCGCCCGTGGATCGCCTGAAGACCGTCGAGCGTACGCCACACCAGAATGCGGTTTGTATAATCTCGGCCGCCGCAAACGAGGACGCGCATCATCGTGCCGCCCCCGGTCTGCCGATACGAACATGGGTGACGACGGCGCGCAGATAGGGCCGCTCCTCGATCACCGCCTGCGTCTTGCGCCATGAGCGCCGGCCGTCACGCTCGGCCTTGTCTTCCTGCCGGAAGTTCGAAGCCATGCGGTTGATCAGCTGGAAGACACCGAGACGCTTTGCCTCGTCGCGCTCGAAGCGAAGTGCCATGTAGAGGTCATAAAGCTCGGCACCGCGCAGCTTGCGCCGGTTGTTGAACTTCTGGCGGCAGCGCGTCGAACAGAATTCGCTGCGTTCCGGCCGGGGGTTGGCGCATTCAAGGCAAGCGTGTACACGGGCCATCAGGAAGCGGCCTCCACGTCATTGCCGGCGTCGTCCGGCTGCTCGGCATCCGATGTCGCGCCTATCGACGCCAGCGCGTCGGCCTCGACCTTCTCGGGATCGCGCCGCATGTTCACGCGCGCCTGCCGGAAATACTTGTCCTTCAGCTCGAAGCCGATGCCGCGCCGGCCGGACTGGACCGCCGCCCACACTTCGGAACCGATGCCGAGGAACGGCGTGAACACGATGTCGCCAGGGTTAGACCAGAGATCGATGCAACGCTCGATCACGTCGAGCTGGAGCGGCGAGATATGCGCCTCGTCGTTGCCGTCACGCGCCGTCAGGTACTGAAGCGTGCGCTGCTGGCGGATGTCCATCCACACGGTTTCGGCATAGCGCTGCCAGACCTCGATCGAATACCAGTTCCGGTTGTCATGATCGGTGGTGTACTTGGCCTGATCCGGGCCGGTACCGGCGCCGACATAACGCTTCAGGCAGCCGGCGACCGGCTCGGGATTTACGCCCGGCTTGCGGAAGGCAACGATGTAGTCGGCCAGCGTCGAGCCGACGATCGTCGAATCCTTCACCAACTGCTTGTGCAGGAGGCGGTGTGACTTCGAGCGATGCTGTGCCGCAACCGGGTCTTTGCGGATCATCGTTTCGGAATGGAAGACCCATCCGGCATCCTGCCATGCCCGGATGACCTCGCCGCGAAAATCCTTCATGCCGATATGGCCATCGCGGATTTTAGAGGCCGGCAATTGCATGACATGCACGGCCTGGATGCGACCGGGCATGGTGATGCGCAGCATCTCGGCGATCAGGAAGTGATAATGCGTCCAGAAGTCGCCGCCTTCCGAGTTGGAAAGATCGCGCTCGGAGCCGCTGAATTTGTACAGGCCTTCGAAGGGCGGCGAGTGCACGCCGAACTGGACACTGTCGTCGGGAATGGCCCGGATCAGCTCGCATGAATCGCCATGATAGATCGCGTAGCGGTCCGTCACGTCCTGGTCGACGGCGTTGATGGTGGGAAGTGTGCGCATCAGCCTGCGCTCCCGATGACGGCGGTGAAATCGGCAGGCAGCACCACATTGGACGGCGCGTCGTCGAACATCGGGGCAATGTCGGCCGGCCTGTATCCCGCCAAACCGCACCCGATAGGCGTCAGCCGAAACACCAGTTCCGGGTTCTCGCGTGCGAAGCGCTTGAACCGGTGGACATGGTTGCGGATGCGAAACAAAGGGAGCGTTGCAAGCCGCTCGTCCTTCGTCGGAATGGCGTAGCTGTCACCCTGAAGGCCCTCGGCTTGTCCGTAGACTGCGCCGCAGTTATCCCTTGCCCACAGGGCCGCGCCCTTGCCGTGTCGGCCCGCCAGATTGGAGCCGAAAACAAAAATATCGCGCCCCATCAGATCCTCCGCATCCAGGCGATGCATGGCCAAAGCACTGGCCAGAGCGCCGACACAAAGCAGAGCGCGCCGACTTCGATCGAGTTGACCGGCTTGCCCGCAAACCGCATCAGGTAGCGCGCGAACAGGACGGCTCCGGCCATCCAGCCCGCAATCAGGATTAAAGGGGTGATCACGCGAATTCCTCCCATGCCGGCAGGATGAGTTTCTGTTTCGGTTGATAGTCGTGACGCTCCAGGGCAGCGCCGCGCACGGCGAGGCTGGAGAGATCGGCCATGTGCCGGACCATGGCTTCTGCCATGCGGTCGGCGTCACGTTCCTTGCGGTCGTGGTTGGCGATCACCGCGCCCTCGGTGTCGGCGGCGATGAAGTCGGCCGTCACCGGTAGCCGCTGGCCGAAACGCCAGAAACGGCGGATGATCTGATAGACCTGCTCCCAGCTGTCGTTCATGCCGATCAGGCCGGTGCGGCGGCAGTGTTGCCAGTTCATGCCGAAACCGCAGATCGAGGCCTTGGTCACCAGCACGCGGATCTTGCCGGCCTTGAAGTCCCTAAGCTTCTCTTCCTTCCAGTCGTCATGGTCGGTGCCGCGCACTTCGACAGCGCCTGGAATGGCTTTGGCTACCCCTTCGGTCTCCGCATTGAGATTGCCCCACCAGACGTAAGGTTCATCGGGCGGCGTGAGCGCCACCGCCTTGGCGATGCGCGCTTCGAGCGAAGAGCGGCGGGCATGGCCGCGTTCGGCAAGGGTCTTGGCCTGTACCGGCAGCATGGAGAACTGACCGTCAGGCGTCCAATGGCTGCCTTCGGTCGGCACCACATGCAGCCGCTTGATCAGCGGCGGCAGGTCATAGCCGTCGTCGGGATAACCGAGATCGCTCGGCTTGCGCAGCATCACCGCCCATGACGCCATCCAGCGCCAGAAGTCGTCTTCCGCGTGTCCCTTCAGCCGCCACGCCTTGGTGTCGGACCCGTCATGCGTGAAGAAGGTCGCCAGCATGGCGAAATGCGACATGATGCCGAGGAATTCGGCGTGATTGCCAAGCTCCATGAAATCGTTCGGCGCAGGCGTTGCCGTCGCCGCCAGCCGGAAACGATGCCGCTGCACGCCGGCAATCAATCGTGTCCGGTAGTGACCGTCATGGCTTTTGAGGATCGAGCTTTCGTCCAGCGCGACGCCACCGAACCGATCCAGTTCGAAATGGTCGAGCTTCTGATAATTGGTGAGCTGCAAGACATCGTCGACGCCGGACTTCGTGACGATGGTTGCCTGGATGCCGCGTTCGGCTCCTTCGTCGACATGCTGCGGCGCGACGGCGAGCGGGGCGAAGATCAGGGACGGCTTGTCGGTGAAGTGCGCGACCTCCTGCCCCCACACCAGTTCCATCAATGTCTTGCCAAGGCCTGTGCCGGCGAAGATGGCGGCCCGGCCGCGGTGCAATGCCCACCGGGTGATGTCGCGCTGGTGCGGGAACAGGAAGTCGGGCAGGTCCCGCACCTTCTCCATACCGCTGTCGGGATCGACCTGGCGCTTGGCGTCGAGGAACTGGTGATAGGCGTGGATGGTCAACGGTCGTCTCCCAGCGAAACGACGTGATAGGAAGAGACGGCGCCGCCAACGGCGCTTTTCAGGCGGCGCACCAGCCCGATCTTGATCAGTTTGTGCAACATCACCCGGATCGTCGGCACGGGGATGTTCGTGGCCTGATGGATGGCGGTGACGCCGCCGGAGAAGGTGCCGCGCGGGCTGGCCTGCGCCTTCATGGCCGTATGAACGCGCAGTTGCGTCACGGTGATGCCGACCGACCGGGCCAACGCCAGTTCGGCCGCCGTATTGTCCGGCTCGGGCTGGACAGTGAGCGTCACCTCCAGAATGCCTTCGAAATGGCTTTGGACGAATTCGTTCGAGCTGATGCCGGCGACGCGCGCCGCACGCTCGATCGCCAGATTGGTCTCGCGGTCGCACTTGACCGAATATCGATAGACGGGTTCGAACGCGCTTGGTGTCTCAAAGCCGGAAATACTCATCACGCCACCGCCCTATCCGGCCGGCGCTCACGCAACCGGCGCAACATGTCGTTGAAGTCCGCGCCGTCGTCGGCCCAATCGATCCGGCAATCCGGAACGGTGAGCGCATGGCGCTTTCGGGCGCGCAGCATCGCCGCCTGCGTTGAGAAGCGGTCGCTGTCGCCGTCGCCGATCAGCGTCAGGCGGCTGAATATGCCGGCCGGCAGTGTCAGGCATCGCGCGTCGGTCAGGTCGGGTTCATGGCTGCCGACTTTCGCCTTGCGCACCCGGCCAAGCGTGTCCTTGATGGTCAGCGAAGGGTGCGGGATCTGGCCCGTCGCCTTGCCGGAGATGTTGTCGAGGTTGATGCCGCACCACAGCGTCGAAGTCCGGTCGTCGCGCAGCTCGCGCCAGGAGAACACCGTTTCGATGCCCTCCCCCGTCGCCAGTCCGGTGCCGGGTTCGCCATCCCGCAGCACGATCTTGCCGCCCCGCTGCGTGCCTTTCACTTTCTTCGCGTCCAGCACTTCGCCGGTATCCGGGTTGGCGATGACCGCCTTGCCATTCGGCCGAGAGAGGTCGAGCCAGGTGCGATGCACGCCGATGAAATGGCCGTCCGGACCGGTGATCGCCGCCAGCATGGCGGGACCGCGATGGATGATCGTGCTGTGCTGGTCGCCTTTCCGCTTATGCCAATAGGCAAGGTTCTCGACTTCGCGCAGCGTCCTGATGTGCCAGTCCGGCATGGCGATGCCACGGATGGCCAGATAGCGAACGACGAGATGGCCGCCACGTGACGGATCATGTGACCTTCCGGACCGCCAGATATCCCAGGCATCCCTGCGCGCCCGTTCGCGGAACTTGTTGTCTTCGTCCTTTGAAACCGGCGCATGCGTTGCCGCAGGCACCGGGCGCTCGCCGGTCAGCATCTCGACCGCCTCGGCGAAACTGCATCCATGCTTGTGGCGGATCAGCACGATAGCGTCGCCGGCCTCGCCTGAAGCGCGGCACAAAAAGACATTCTCGGCTTCGTTCAGCCAGAACCGGTCGCGTCCGCCGCAGGCGGGGCAAGGGCCATTAAGTTCGCTGCCCTTGCGCTTCAGCGTCGTCGCCGAGGCGCCGCACAGATAGGCGGTAGCGAGGATCGAGGCAGAATGAGCTTGCGCGACGGTCTCGGCGGGGATCATGACACGTCCCCGTTGCGATGCGGCTCACAAGGAGCATGCTTACCACCGCCGAAGACGTATTCCTTCCATGGCGTCCAGCACCGGCTTTGCGATTTCTGAGGTTGATCTGACATTTGGGGGTCCCCTCCTGCTTTCGTCTTCCGAGGTTGATACGGTCACTGTTCACTCCCTTGCTCCGTCGCTAGTCCGATCGATCCGTGGAGTGGACCCAATACTCGGAGCGGATCGATCGGACGGGCTGTGAGTCTCCCCTTCGGCTTTAGCTTTGAGGATGGCCATTCCGATCATTTGCGGGATGAACGGCACGACGGCGTTCCCGATCGCCTTCAATCGGGCAACGTCCAGTTTGCTCGGTACCCCATCAACCACTCGCTCCACGGCGGGTTCGGAACTCCACCAAGCCAACGATCCAGGGACACGCTCTTGTTGGTCTCGAAGTTCAGTGCCTCCGTCGATGTGCATGTTCGACGGATATGGTCTGAGGAAGTGGGTGTCGGGACCGAGTGCGTCGCTTTTCCGGTGAGCGATGATCCAGAGACGGTCACGACGGTGAGGCGCGCCAACATGGGCAGCGGGGATACAATGCCACTCCGCATCGTACCCGATCTCATCGAGTGCAATGAGCAGGTGCTCCAGTCCGCGAGACCGAATTTTTGAGACATTTTCGAGGATGAGGTATCGCGGATTGATCTCTTCAGCGAGCCTAATGACTTCCCGCCAGAGGCCTGTTCTGGAGCCGTCAATTCCGGCTCCTCGTCCTGCAATTGACACGTCTTGGCAGGGGAAGCCTCCGCAGATAACATCGACATTGATGTTGTCGCGTTCCAGGACGTCCGCGCTGATGGATCTGATGTCATGATAGCAAGGAACCTTTGGCCAGTGCCGCTGTAGGATGCTGCGCGGGAACGCGTCGATTTCACAGAAGGCGACGGTCTCGAAGCCTCCGGTTCGTTCCAGTCCAAGACTGAAGCCGCCAACGCCGCTGAAGAGGTCGAGAACCTTCATCATGCCGCCACCATTAATTGACTGGTGACGCGGTCCCGGTAATGTCCGGCCCGAAGGGGACGGGCATGAAGGGTTTGATTAGTTTCGATCTTCTTCGACTGGACGGCTACATGGCCATGGAAGTCGAAGAGCTTGAGGGGAAGTTGTACGTTGACACCCAGGCATTGAAGCCGGAGAAACCGCGGTGCGCCTGCGATGCTCCTGACGTGGTGAAGCATGGGAAGCGCGTCGTTCACTTCCGTGACTTCCCGATCCAGCGGCAGGAAACGTACCTGCGCATCACGCGCCAGCGCTATCGATGCCGAAGCTGTGCTTCCATCCTCCTTGAGCGCCTGCCGTTCATCGACGACGACAAGAGGATGACCGCCCGATTTCGAGACCAACTCTTCAAGGATGGCATCGAGATGAAGTTCAGGTTGGGCGGCGACATCAACGGGGTGAAAGAAAGCCTGGTGCGTCGGACGTTCAAGGAAGAGGCCCGGAAGCGTTTTCAGACCTACACCTTCGATCTTCCCCGCATTCTCGGTATGGACGAGAAGGTGATTGGCGGCTCCCCTCGATTTGTCATCGGCGACGTTGAGAACCGCCTGCTGCTGGACATCACCGAGTCCCGCAAGAAGGAGGACTTGGTCCCCTACTTCAAGCAGTGGAGCCACGCCGACCGGATGAAGGTCGAGGTCATCACTCAGGACATGTACTGGGGCTACAAGACGCTCAATGAGCAATACTTCAAGGCCTCGACGATCGTAATCGATCGCTTCCACGTTGTCCGATACGCCGACTGGGCGGTGAGCAAGGTCCGCCAGAAAATTCAGGAGGGCGCGATCAATGAGGACCGCATCGAGCTGAAGGACAAGATGGAGCTGTTCCAGACCCGCCCGCAGAAGCTCAAGGACGAAGAGAAGGCGGAGATGGAGCGGTTGTTCAAAAAGCATCCGAAGATCGAGGAAGCCTACACGCTCAAGGAATGGTTCTACAAAATCTACCACTGCAAAACGCGGGAAGAAGCTGAGAACGATTATGAGGCGTGGCGACGACTGATCCCCGACGACATGAAGGGACCATTCAGCAAGATATTTTCCTTCATGCGGGAGAGCCGCTGGCGACGGTACATCTTCAACTACTTCGATCACCGCTACACGAACGGATACATCGAAGGCCTGAACGGGCTTCTGGACGAAATTAACCGAGGCGGTCGCGGCTACGATCTCGAAACGCTTCGATACAAGGCGCTTCTGAAGTACGGCGACGTGAAGCGGCTGATCGACATCTACACCTACGATCTGTGGAAGATCAGCCCGGAAGAACGGGAGGAAATTTTGGGTACGTCGATTGGTCATGGGATCAGCCTGTCAACCTTTGAGCGCGATTTGAGAGCAGGTGCGTTCTGGTGAGTTCCAACCGTGAAAGTCGGATAGCCCCAGCACCAGTTGCCGTCACGGTTGCGAAGGAAACCCCACCTGCGGTTTGAATTGCCGCGCCAAACCAGCGTGATGATTTTCCGGCTGTCGGCCTGCGGGATGTTGCCGACCACGTCGCCTGCATAACGACCGATGACCCGGTGGCAATGCGTTGCGGGCCGATAAGATAGACGGAAGGCGCGAACCACTTGGCGGTGAAGTTTGTATTTCTCCGGCCCGCAAAAAAGCGCCTCCATGTAGCAAAGGCCCTTGGTGTCAGGCGTGGCTACTTCCTCGACATACGAAGTCAGCGGAAACGTCCAGAAATCCCAAGGGTGATCATGGCAATCCGGATCGATATCGCCACGATGAAAGACGTGAAGGCGAAGGCGCCCGAACCAAAACCGCGTGAGGTAAGGGCTCGTATGTTCGCCATGACCATATATCGTCTGCCGACCCAAGAGCCCCCAGCTCATGCCGCGCCCCCGTTCACAACCGTGAACCCGCCAACGGCCTTCACCTGGGCGAGCGACTTGCGGTGATCGCTGAGAACGCGCTCGAGATGCGCCATCAGCTTGTCCTGCTCGTTCGCCTCGGCGGGCGTGATCTGGCCATCGGAGAGATGCAGGGCGGCGGCGGTCATCACTTCGCCGACCTGGCGAACGACATCGGCATAGGAGCGCATGACGCCGTTTGCCGCCTCGACCGCGCCGTCAGGATCGGCCAGCCGGCGATTGTTCAGCGACGCCATCGCGGAGGTGACGAGCGGCATGCCGCACTCGCCTTCGAGCGCCAGCGCCACATGCACCGGCATCATGTCGGGCTGCGCGCCATTGTTCCACCGGCCGACCTGTGCGTCGGAGAAATCGACGATTACAGCGGCACGCTGGATGCCGCCGCACGCAGCGATCAGGTCACGCTGCGCGGCCTTGATGCGGTAGTGTCGCTGGTCTGCATTGGCGACGGTCATGGGCGAAAGCTCCCAAAGGGCAAAAGCTTTCTCCTCACGAGAAAAGCGGACGCTTTTTCTCGTGGTGAGAACGGTTCGAAAGGTGTGTTGTCGTCAGGTCAGAACGTTACGGAGGTCCGCATGCAGTTCCTTTCAAATCTCGTTGCAAGCCTTCGTCGGACTTGCTCGAATGGTCGGGTCCATCGGGAGGAAACAGATGAAAGCCGAAGAACGGATCGAACTCGAAGCGTTGACGGAAGAGCTGCTCGCACGGAATGGGGTACTGGAAGCCATGCAGTCGCAGGTTGTCCGTCTCCTTGCCAGCCTTACCGACGATCCGGATGCCAGCGTCCGGCTGACGATGGCCGATGTTCGAACCAATCTTCATCTTGGCCTGGAGAAAGCGAACAAGACCGGCGATCCGTCGCAACAGCGCATTGCGCGACGATCTCTGGAACATGTGAACGACGTCGAAGCTCGTCTGCTGGAGATGAGACGGCACGAAGGTGGTGGCGGGACGCAATAGGCCTGCCCGATCTTCCGGTTTCCGTCCGAGGATTGGACG
Organism: Mesorhizobium sp. 1M-11; assembly: GCF_001303895.1. GTDB lineage: Bacteria > Pseudomonadota > Alphaproteobacteria > Rhizobiales > Rhizobiaceae > Mesorhizobium. The sequence continues at coordinate 268,098 of NZ_LJSD01000011.1, forward strand.
AAAATCCACATCGATCTCATACCGATACCGGTGGAGCACAGCCACCGGAATGGGGAACTGACGGCCAGTCATTCCGCCGCCTCCTGCGCAGGAAGCCGCAAGGCGGCGACGTGGTGATGGTCAAGGGTGGCGGACCGCTTAGGCTCGGGCCGCGTGATGGTGTCGGGCCACGCCAAGAGTGCGGGCCAATTATCGGAGAACCACTGCATGGCAGCTTCGAAAGTCGAGGTTGTTACATCGGCGCGACCTTCTGCAATTGCACCCAATGTTGCACCGCGATTGAGAACGATTGTTGAGATACGCGCACGGCTGAGGCCGACCGCGTCGGCATAGACGTCACCCACCACGACAAGCTGCTGTTTCAGGTTCATGCGACATGGATACGGAACTTTTTCCTTATCGTCAACGGATTGTTTTCCGCGATACAGAAAGTCGATTTGCGGATAAAATTCCTCACATGCCAACAGATTTCCAAATGCGCGTGCGAATCCGCATGGCTGAGCTAAATTTGTCCGCAAGGGCAACTTCCCTGGCGGCCGACCTATCCGCCGACGCGGTGGGCAAGATGCTCAAGGACGGCGCAGGCCTTCCACGTGGCGACAGCCTAACGGGGCTGGCGCGGGCTCTAAAGACTACGGAGCAATGGCTGATATCAGGCCCGGATGAAAAACAGGCATCCCGAAGCGCGGAAGGCAGCGAGGAAACTCTTTCGCCGCCGCATGTTGAAGAGGTTGAGATTAAGGCCACAGCAGCAGGATCGCATGACCACGGGGCGATCCAGCTGTTTGACAATGCTATTGGTTACGCTCCCCTACCCCGAGGACTGAAAAAACAAACAGGTGTTTATGCACTGGTTGTGATCAACGATTCGATGTGGCCGGAACATAAGCCAGGCGCAATCCGTTTTGTGACCCCCGGCATTCCACCTCGCGTCGGCGACAGTGTAGTGATCGAGTTCATCAAAGATCCTGAGATCGGCCCCGAAGCCATGATCGGACACCTCAACACTCGCGGCGAAACAATCAAACTCGGCAAACTCAATCCGCCTGCGGAGATCGAAATACCCGCAAAGTCGATACTCAAACTGCACCGAATCGCCACAGACGCCGAAACGGCATGACGGAATAATTTCCGTACTCCGTATTGACACGGAATAATTTCCGTACTTAATTCCGCTCCATCGCCCTTGAACCGGTGGAGCTTCCGAATTTGTCCCGCTTACAATTTATTGACATCCTCGTCCGTGACAAATCCGCGACAACCAGCGGACGTTCCGTCGACGACGACTATCGTGTGGGACGCCACGCCTCGTTCCACAATAACGGCATGATCGCCCGGCTTGGCTGTGCAGGCGAGAAGCCTGGAAACCAAACTGGGATTGGTTTCGTTGACCTTGGCTTCGATAAGTTTGACAGCCTCACGAAAAGCGGCGTGATCACGCCAAACATAAACTGTGCTCATCTCGGCACGGCCAAGTATCACCTGCTCTTCAGCGGCAATAGCATTGGACACCCAAGCGACCAATACGATCGCAACGGCTATCGCTCGACGCATAAACCCCTCCCACCGATGACCAGCCATCTTGGCACGTTCGAAGGCGAACGCAAGCGGAACACGCGCGGCTTCGACGAGGACTGCAGCACGGCGCGCGCCCTTTGCTCGCTGCTGGCCATCACCGTCTTTCTCTACGCCGTATCCCTCTTCACGAGGGTCTACTGATGCGCGTGAAAATGTTCGAATGTTCCGCCAGTTCCGGTTCGAGGAACTTCGTCGGCATCTTCCCTCTGGAAGATATCCTATCCGCAAATGCCAACGCGTTCTCCACCGAAGAACTTGACGAATTCGCTGGTGAGCTGAAGCGAACCGGGCAGGCAAGATTGCCCGGCTTTGTCGGTGCCTATGCCGAATTCGAGCGGATCGCCCCTTCCACTACACTTTCCACGAGGGTCTACTGATGCTGACAGAAGTCCGCAGCGGCGGTGCCATGTCGCACCCCATCGCCTCCAGCCTCGCCGGCAAGCCCGGCCAGCGCGCATCCAATCAGGTCCGGTCCGATCATCCTGCCGGCGAACAGAAGCTGCACCATCGTGCGGTCGAACTCGCCGACATGCTGCGCGAACTGGCCGGCGTCGACGGCAGCGCCAGCGAAGCCGAGCTGCGCGGCCGCGGCTTCACCATGGCCGAGATCGTCGAGCACCTGCCGACCGCCACGCTGATCGTGTCGGAAAGCTGGGTGCGCCGCGTCGATCCGCCCGGCGACCGCGTGCCCGACATCATCACCAAGGCGCTGGCGGCAGCCTCGCACAACATGCCGAAGACCGCCGGCCTCGAACCGGAATTCGAGGAGGATGCCGGCATCGCTTGGCGCCGCTATTGCACGGCACGTGCAGCCTGGAAGCTCGATCCATGGGTCAGCCAGGGCGAGCGGTGCCTGAAGCTGCTGGAAGCCTTCCTCGTGCGCCTGCCTTTGCTGGAGCGTGAACGCAACCGCGTCGTCTACGCACTCGCCGCCAAGCAGAAGACAGAAGGGAGGCCGGTACGATGACCGTCCATCCCTCCGGCTTCGTCATCGACGCCAGCAAGCCCTGGCAGCAGACCATCAGCGGTCGCGCCTTCCCGCTCACCGCCTTCTCGGCGCTCGACATCGACCTCTATGGCGATGTCGCCGAAAGCCTGGCGCGCGTCTGCCGCTTCGGCGGCCATGTGCCGGGCAACGCCTATTCGGTTCTCCAGCACAGCGTCGTCGGCGCCGACGCCGCTCTTGAAGAAACCGGCGACGCCCTGCTGGCGGCTTACTTCCTTGCGCACGATCTGCACGAACACATCATCGGCGACCAGACCACGCCTGTGGTGAACTGGCTTGCCGGCATCGAACTGGAGACGTTCGGCTCGCGCGATATCGTTCGCACCGTCCTGGCTATCGCCAAATCAAAACTGGACTGGGCGATCTGGCGCGCTGCCGGCTTGCCGCAGCCCGGAAAGACCTACTGGGAGCGCGTCAAGGAATTTGATGTGCGCATGCTCGCCACCGAGCGGCGCCACCTGTTGATGCAGCCGCCCGCCAGCTGGGGCGACGATGTCGAGAACGCCAAGCCGATCCGGCTGCGCGGCAAGCTGACGGCATGGCCGGTCGCCAAGGCCGTCGAGGAATTCCGCATCCGGCTTGACCGCCTTTGCCCAAACGCCAGGAGGATGTGATGGGTCAGAACATTGCCCATATCGCCAGGGTTCTCGATGACGAATCGCGCAGGCGTCTGTTTGCGCCGCTGGTCGAGCAATCGGCTGCCGACGATCTGATCGATGCGCTTGCCGACAAGAAGCTGCCCGAGATTCATGGCAAGGCTCAACTGACGGACAGCGGCACCAAGTTCATGGATATCATGGCCGCGCGCGCTCATGCCCTCGGTCGTCTGCCGGAGGAGTTTGAACCGGAGTGGGTCAGCAACTTCCGCACCGAGGCCGAACATCTGCAACGCCTCATCGCGGAATGCCGTGTGGATGAAGCGCTGGCGCAACTGCACGAGATGGTGCCGGGTCCGGATGTCCTGTCGCCGGCCGCAGCCAAGATGCTGGCACAGCTGCATTCCGGGCAGCGGAGCCTGTCGCTATGATCAGCTTCAACGTCTCCGCCTTCGCCGAAGCGGCCAAGGCCATCCGCAACGTGCCGGCAGGATCGCGCGACTTCGAGATCCTCGACCACGCCCTGCTCGACGCCGACAGGACATCGCTGAAGCTGACCATGTCCGATATGGATGTCGAAGCCCGCGTCATCGTCGAGTGCAAGGCGGACGCCGAAGTCAGCACCGCGATCCCGCGATCGATCCTCGAATTCTTCATCCTGCACGCCGGCAAGGGCGACGAAACCGGCACGCTGGAATTCGACGAGGATCTGCGCAACGTCACCGCCCGCCACGGCAAGGCGCGCCTCACGCAGGCCATCCTGCCGGCCGATATGTTCCCGCATTTGCATGGCAGCGAGGCCAGCTGGTCGATCAAGCTGCTGGCGCACGAGCTGTGCGACGTGCTGTCCCGCACCGAACGGGCGGTCAGCACCGACCTGAACCGCATCATGCTGCATGGCCCGTTCCTGCACCAGTTCGACGGCCAGCTGCGCGTCATCGCGGCGGATGGATACCACATCCACATCGTCGACATGGACGATCCCGAGATGACCGGCGAGCTTCCGACACGCGACGGCACGAGCCTGCCAGGCGTGATCATCCCGCCGAAGACGGTCAAGGAAGTGCTGCGCATCTTTGGCGGCGACGAAAGTGCCATTACCCTTTCCGGCAACGAAAACACGATCACGATCGATGCCGAGCGCATCCGCATCGTCTCGAAGCTGATCGACGCCACCTTCTTCGACTATCCCGACAAGCTGCCGGAGCTGAGCGACCTCGTCGTGCGCGTCTCGGCCGAGGCCATGCAGCGCGCGATCGACGGCCTGCTGGTCGCACCGAAGACGGACGGCAAGGGCAAGCGCGAAGCCATCCGCACCATCAGGATGACGGTGCGCGACGGCGCCATCGAACTCTTCGGGCGCGGCGACAACGGCGACGCCGAAGACCTGGTGGACGCCGACACCGGCAGCACGCCGGCCGGCTCGGAGGTCGCCTTTGCCGCCCACTACCTGCGCGACGCGATCGACGCCGCGAGGTCCAAGGAAATCGCCATCCACATGCCGCCCGAAATCGGCCGGTTCTTCCACGTCGTCGGCAGCGAAGGCGCGACCTTCCTGATCGGCCCACGTCGCTTCTAGAGGAGTTTTTCCATGTTCGACGAAATCACCGAAACCAGCCAGACCGTCGCCGCCGGCCAGCTGCGCAGCCTGATCGAGCGCATCGAGCGGCTGGAGGAAGAAAAGAAGACGATCGGCGACGACATCAAGGATGTCTATGCCGAGGCCAAGGGCACCGGCTTCGACACCAAGGCTATCCGCGCCATTGTCGCCTTGCGCAAGCAGGATCAGGCCGAACGCCAGGAAGCGGAATCGATCCTCGACCTCTACAAGGCCGCGATGGGGATGGCCTGATGCTGAACCATCAGGACCTCAACCGCGCGCTGAAGCTGTTCGAGGAGCGCAAGACCGCCATGGCGATGCGCTCCCGCCTCGACAGCGAGCCGGTGCGCCTGATGGTCGGCGACGGCGCCACGGCCGGCACTGTCGCGCTTTCTCCCTCCTATCTCGGCGGCATCGTCGGCGACGTGAAAGCTTCGCTCGACCAGCAGATCGCCGTCATCAATTCCACCCTGACCGCAATGGGGATCGAACCGTAATGGCTGGCTCCGTCAACAAAGTCATTCTCGTCGGCAACCTCGGCGCCGAGCCGGACATCCGCCGCACCCAACGGACCGATCAGCTCGTCGTGTCGTTCCGCCTCACCACCTCTGAGACCTGGCGCGACAAGGAAAGCGGCGAGCGCAAGGAAAAGACCGAGTGGCATACGGTGGTCGTGTTCAACGAGCAGATCGCCAAGGTCGCCGAGCAGTACCTGAAGAAGGGCATGAAGGTCTATGTCGAGGGCCAGCAGCAGACCCGCAAGTGGACCGGCAACGACGGGATCGAGCGCTACACGACCGAGACCGTCCTGAACCGCTTCCGTGGCGAATTGCAGATCCTCGACAAGTTGCCGTCGAACCGACCGCCGGAATCCGACAGTCCCGAAAGCTACGGTACGACGCGCGACGCCGATCAACGCCGTCAGGTCGAGGAGCGCACCCGCAACCAGCAGACCCGTTTCGGTGGCGGCGGCGGCACCTTCGGTAGCCGTGAACTGGATGACGAAATCCCCTTCGCGCCGGAATGGAGGGGATGATGAACAACCTTTCCTGGCTCATCTATGCCGCCGAGGTTTCGGAGCGCATTCAAGAGGCCTGCGTTTTCATCACGTTCGTCATAGGCATCATTGGCGGTGCGGCGCTTCTGGTCGCTTTTATAGGAACCCTCGCCGAGGGCGGCAAACTTCGATATCCAGTCGTCGCCTTCTTATTCTGGCTGCCGATCACGATCCTATCGTTGGGTGGTGCATGGCTCCTGCCATCGTCGAAGACCATCTACATGATCGCCGCATCCGAGGCCGGCGCCCAGGTCGTCACCTCTCCCGACGCCGTCGAAATGATGGGCGATCTCAAAGCCATCATCAAAAAGCGCCTGAAGGCCGAACTGGAGGGCAAGTGAAATGTCTAACGCCCTCACACTGCACGCTTTGCAGCAAGCCCATATCGAGCGCCAGAAGGAATGGTGCCCCGATCAGGTTCCAGACCTGTCTTTCCGTGGCAATGAGATGGCCGGCGAGACCGGCGAAGCTTGCAACGTCATCAAGAAGCTGGAGCGGGAACGCCACGGCTGGCGAGGTTCACGCGCTACCAAGGAGCAGCTGGCCGAGGAATTGGCTGACGTGATCCACACGGCCGTCCTTTGCGCGATCACGGCCGGCATCGACATTGAGCCGGCAACAATCGCCAAGTTCAATTCCACTTCCGAGAAAAACGGCCTTTCCTTCCGCCTCTCGGCACTGGAGCCGATAGAGCCGGAAACCAGCCTGGACGAGCGCATGAAGGCGGCAGGGATGATCCCGCTGTCCGATCTTCTCGCCGGCAAGACGCCTCTCGCAAGGTGGATGGCGCACACTGGCGTCCGCGACATGGACAGCTTCGAAGAATGGGTAGCGATGAAGCATCGCGAATTCTTGAGGATGCGTGTCGAGTACGAACTTGGCGACAAGGACCAGAAAGACGAGCTTTACGAATGGGTGTTCGCCCATGCCGCTGTTTTCGGTGAGGTCGCCGCGAACTTCCGGCAGGCGCAAGCCTCGGTTCAAACGCCGACGCATCGCCATGTGAAGCGCGGCACGAAATACGTGCTGCTTGGCATCGGTAAGATGCAGGCCGAGCACTGGCGCGATATCTCCGTTGACGAAGACGAGACGGCCTTGGTCGATCTGCGTGAAGTCGCCATCTATCGCAGCGTCGATGACGACTCGCTGTGGGCACGTCCTCGCGAAGAATTCGAGGATGGCCGCTTTGAAGTCCTCTCCCAGCAGGGAGAGCAGAAATGAACGCCAGTGAGACACACAACCGCCTCGCCGGCATGTTCGTCGACACGGTCGCAGGGCAAACCTCCGATCACTCGGAACTGATGGTCGTCATTGAGAGTACCATTCTCGCCACCATGCTTATTTCCCGGCGCGTATATGGCCTTTCTCCAGAGGGATGCGTCGAGATGGTAGAGATGGCCATCCAGCAAGCCACGGACCGATTCGCCGCGAACAAGGCGAAATCATGAAGCTCGATCGCCGCGCCGACATCGAAGCCAAGATCATGGCCCGCGTCGAAATCGACCCGGTGACCGGTTGTTGGCTGTGGACCGGACCGACATCCGGCAGCACCGGACGCGGCAAGGATTATCCGCGCATGTCCTTGGGGGGGCAGACGGTTGCGGTGCATCTCGTCATGTGGACCAACGTGCACGGTTACATCCCCGGCAAGAAGCAACTGGACCACAAGTGCCGCAACCGCCGCTGCGTCAATCCGGACCCCGAGCATACCGAGCTTGTCACACAGAAGCGCAACGCCATACGCCGCGAGGAAGCCAATGGCCGGCGCCGGCCGCAAAAGCGGCGGCGCAAGGCAGGGAAGGCGCTGCGGGTACACGCGGACAAGGGGAATGACTGATGCGCGTCCCCGACAACGTCACCGATGACATGCCCCTGCGACTGAGCGTCGCCGCTGCCCTCGCCTTTCCTGATGGAACCATGGGCGCGCACGGCCTTCGCAAGGAACGTGACGCCGGCAGGCTGGTGACGGAGTTGATTGCCGGAAAGGAATACGTCACCTTGGCCGCGATCGCCGAGATGAGGAAACTATGCCAAGGACTTCGAAAGGTGCCCGCCTCGTCTGGCGCGACGAAAGCCGCAAGGCAGACGGATCGCTACGCAACCGCGCCGGCTGGTTCATCCGCGACGGCGCAACCTTCATCAGCGCTTGCGGCGGCACTGGCGACCGCGAACGCGCTGAAATCGCGCTCGCAGCCCATATCACCGAAAAATACCAGCCGTCGCGAGAGCGCGGCCGTGATCCCGCTTCCGTCAAGATAGCTGACGCCGTCAACGTCTATCTGACCGACAAAGCCCCAAACCACGAGAAGCCGAAGGAAACCGCCTCCCGTCTCGTGACGGTGCTGGAGTGGTGTGGCGAAAGCACTTTCGCCGATGTCACCGGAAAGTTCTGCCGTGACTATGCCAAGGCCCACGGCAACGGTGCCGCGGCGCGCCGCCAGCTGGAGGATCTTCGCGCGGCCGTGAACTACTACTGGAAAGAAGGCTACGCCACTTCGGCGCCGGCCATCACCCTTCCCGAGAAGCCGGAAGCACGCCAGCGTTGGCTGGATCGCAGCGAGGCCGCGCGCCTGCTGTGGGCTGCATGGCGAATGCGCCAGACTTGGAAGGGTCAGCCAAGCGACCGCCGCACCGGCCGGCATATCGCCCGCTTCATTCTTGTCGCCCTGTACAGTGGAACGCGATCGGCCGCGATCTGCGGCGCTGCGATCCGCCCGACCGAGGGCCAGGGCCACGTCGACCTCGATCGCGGTATTTTCTATCGGCGGGCCGAAGGCGCCAGGCGCACCAAGAAGCGCCAGCCGCCCGTCAAGCTGCCCGATCGCCTGATCGCCCACCTGCGCCGTTGGGCCTCTACACCGCTCGAAATCAAGACCAAGGGGCGCGGCAAGAGCAAGAACATCGGCCGCATGATCTCGCAGGACTACGTTGTCGAGTGGAACGGCGCCCCCGTTACGTCCGTTAAGAAGGGTTTCCGCTCGGCCGTCGAGGCTGCCGGCCTCGGCTGGTATGAAGACGACAAGGACGGAAAGCCGGTCTTCAAGACCGATGTGACGCCTCACGTGTTCCGGCACACCGCCGCGACCTGGTTGATGCAACAGGGCGCCGACGTATGGGCGGCCGCAGGTTTCCTGGGCATGACCGTCGATGTGCTGATCGAGACATACGGGCATCATCATCCCGACTTCCAGGCCGACGCTGCCGATGCCATCACGTCGAAAGCGCGCACTCGACGCCTGCCTAAAAACGTTGTGCAACTCAAACGGAGAGCATGATGGGACGGAAATCACTAGGACCAAGACTGTGGTTTCGGCCTGAGAGAATTCACTCTACGCGAGGCAATCGCGAACCCGGCGTTTGGATTATACGCGACGGCTCGAAGATGATCAGTACCGGATTTGGCAAAGATGAAAGCGCGAAGGCTCAAACAGCGCTAACCGAATATTTGGCTGGTCGCCAGGAACAGAAATCCTTCTTCGTCTATTTCGTCACAGCGGAAGCCGCTGACTATCCGATTAAGATTGGCATATCCACAAATCGGACACTCAGGTTTCTGTCACTGCAAAATGCACTACCCTACGAACTTAAGATCCTCGCCGTCATGCCTACAGATGATCCATTGCTGGAGCGACGCTTGCATCGTCAATTCGCGCATTTGAGGTTGCGCGGTGAATGGTTTCTGCGTGCGCCCGAACTGCTTGCCTACATTGATACGGCAGCATCTGAAGGACTGGCTGCCTGACATATCCACGTACCCCACAACTCCCCACAGATACGGCGGAAATAAAGGTGAACATCAACCGACAGACGCGATAGAAAACCCCGGAAATCTGCGGCTTTCCTCGAACACTCGCCCGTTCGGGACGATGGGGTCGCAGGTTCGAATCCTGCCACTCCGACCAGCCTCTCTCTTTCCCGCCTTCCCTGTTTTTCCAGCAAAGACAGCGGGTTAGGCTTTCCGGTAAAAAGAACGATACGGGAACGTGTGACGCTGGGCGTTCTGCCGTTGTTCACAACGCTCGACTCGGTAGATCCGAAATCTGCGCCGTCATCGCGTGCGGCTTGTCGCGGACTTGCCACAGTAGTTTCATCCTGGCGAAGATCAGCTTGCAGATCACCTTCGATGCGCGACGATATCCCCGGGATGCTCGACCTCGTCCGTTCGCAGCGAATCCGACATGTCAGTGCCGACCGCGAGAGCAACATTTCATTGTCGGCGCGGCCGATATCCGATTACCCTCGGCGCTCACAAAGCGGCATCGAGGAAATGACGCATGAAAAGAACAGCATTGCTTCTGGCCGGACTCACCCTGTTCTTCAATCCACTTCCGGGCGCAGGCGTTCCGTCAGCGCATGCGCAGATGGACTGGCTGACACCAAAACTCGAATCCCAGCGCTACGACAACACCCGGCGGCACCAACAGCGGCTCGGGACGTACCGGCAGCGGCCACAGTCTTCACGACCGGGCATTTCACCAGCACGCATGCGGCAATTGATGCGCCAGGTCGAACCGGAATATCGCAGACGGGTGCAGATCCACGGTAAAGCCAGGGCCGACGAATGGTTGAAGCGAACTGCATATCGTCTTGGTGTCGAAGAAGGACGACGCGCCAGACGCAATTTGAGATGATCGGAAGTCGAGGCCTCGGCCATTCAGAGCAAATTGCCGACTTCGATCACGTTCCATTGCCGCCGGTCACGACATGATTTTCTGCCCCTGTTCCGCCGCAATGGCCTATCAGGGCAACGGAGGGGCTTCACGGAGAGGATTTTTCGATGCGACTTCATACATCCATCGCCGCCATTCTCATGGCAGTCGCGCTCGCAGGCTGCGAAACGTCTGAACAAGGCCAGCGAGCCGGAACGGGCGCCCTTGTCGGCGGCGCCGGCGGTGCATTGGTTGGCCAGGCGATCGGCCGAGACACCAAGAGCACATTGATCGGTGCCGGCGCCGGTGCGCTGCTGGGCGCGGCCGTGGGCAGCGCGACGACGCCGAAGCGCCGCGGCCAGGAGATGTGCCGTTACCAGGATCGCTACGGCCGGGTCTACACTGCGCCTTGCGACGAGCGATATTACAACGGCGATTACTGAGGCCGATCTTTCGAAGCCAGGCGGCGCCTGCATTGACTTGGCATGAGGCTACCCTCCGCAGCCTCAGCTGCACTTTGCAGTGCCGAGGTTCAATTCGGAAACTGAGCCTTATGCAACAACAGAAAAACCCCGGTTCCATCAGGGACCGGGGTTTTTCCTATCGGCTAGCCGCCAGGATTAGGTCAGGCACTTGCCCTGAAGCGGGTCGAGTCGATTGCCGCGGCCATCAGCGTCTGCGTATACTTCTCGCGTGGGTGATCGAAGATTGCATCCGTTGGCCCTTCCTCGACGATCTTGCCCTGTTTCATGACGATGATGTAGTCAGCCATCGCCCGCACCACCGCAAGGTCGTGGCTGATGAACAGGTAGGACAGGTCGTGACCGGCCTGCAGTTTGCGCAGCAATTCCACGATCTGCTTCTGCACCGAACGATCAAGCGCCGAGGTCGGCTCGTCCAGAACCACCACTTTGGGCTTCAGGATCATCGCGCGGGCGATTGCGATACGCTGGCGCTGGCCGCCTGAAAATTCATGCGGATAGCGGTTGCGCATCACCGGATCGAGACCCACCTCCTTCAACGCCTCTATCGCACGCTTGTCCCGTTCCTTGGAGGACAGTGCGGGTTCATGCACCAGAAGCCCCTCGGTGATGATCTGGCCGACAGTCATGCGCGGCGACAGCGAACCGAAGGGATCCTGGAACACCAGCTGCAATTCGCGGCGCAGCGGCCGCATCGCCCGTTTGTCGGCACGAGAAATATCGTTGTCGCCGAAGCGGATCTGTCCGTCGCTCGGCAAAAGCCGCAGCAGAGCACGTCCGAGCGTCGACTTGCCGGAACCGGATTCACCGACGATGCCGATGGTCTGGTTGCGTCTGAGACGAATGGAAATGTCGTCGACGGCACGCAGGATGACAGGATCGCCGGCAAGGAACCCGCCGCCGATCTTGAAGGTAACCTCGACCTTGCGCCCTTCCAGGAGAACCGGAGCATCGGGCGCCGGTGGCGCCTTGTGGCCTGTTGGCTCTGCCGCCAGCAGCATCTTGGTATAAGGGTGCTGAGGGTTGGCAAAGAGCGTCGTCGCCTCGCCTTCTTCCACCACCTCGCCGGAGCGCATCACATAGACGCGGTCGGCGAAGCGGCGCACGATGCCGAGATCATGGGTGATGAAGACGATGGCCATGCCGAGCTTCTTCTGCAGTTCGGCCAGCAACACCAGGATCTGGGCCTGGATGGTGACATCCAGCGCCGTCGTCGGCTCGTCGGCAATCAGGATATCCGGATCGTTGGCGAGCGCCATTGCGATCATCACGCGTTGGCGCTGGCCGCCCGACATCTCGTGCGGATAGGACTTCAACCGCCGCTCGGGATCGGGAATGTGAACGAGGCGCAAGAGCTTCAGCGCCTCCTCGCGCGCTGCCTCCGCGCTCAAACCTCGATGCCGTCGGATCGGCTCCATCAGTTGGTTGCCGATCGTGTAAAGCGGGTCGAGCGAGGTCATCGGCTCCTGGAAGATCATGCTGATCTTGCGGCCACGTATCTTGTTGAGTTCGCGCTTGCTCATGGCGAGCAAGTTCGAGCCTCGATAGTCGACAGCGCCAGTCGCTTCGCCATTGGAGGCAAGCAGTCCCATCGCAGCCATCATGGTCTGGCTTTTGCCGGAGCCCGATTCACCGACGACGGCGACGGTCTCGCCAGCTTTCACGTTGATGTTGATGCCCTTCACGGCTTCCACCGCACCATCGAGCGTGCGGAAACGAACCTTGAGGTCGCGAACATCGAGGACGGTTTCTGCAGCAGCCATCTCAACGATCCTTCGGGTCGAGCGCATCGCGCAGGCCATCACCGACGAAGTTCAGAGCGAACAGCGTCGAGACGAGAAAGAAGGCGGGGAACAAAAGCAGCCAGTTGGCGGTGCCGATGTTCTTGGCGCCCGCGGAGATCAGCACCCCCCAGCTGGTCATCGGCTCCTGCACGCCCAGCCCCAGGAAAGACAGGAAGCTTTCCAGGATGATGACCTGCGGCACCAGCAGCGTCATATAGATGACCACGGGGCCAAGCAGATTGGGAATGACATGACGCAGAAGAATGCCGCGCTGGCCAACACCCAGTGCCTCAGCCGCTTGCACATATTCCTGCCGGCGGATCGACAATGCCTGTCCGCGCACGATGCGAGCCATATCCAGCCACAGCACCGCGCCGACCGCCAGGAACATCAGTACGAAGTTTCGCCCGAAGAAAACCACCAGCATGATGACGAAGAAGATGAAGGGTAGCGAATAAAGCACATCGACAATGCGCATCATCACTTCGTCGACCTTGCCGCCGGCGAAACCTGCCGTGGCGCCATAGAGCACGCCGATGACAACGGCGACGACGCCGGCGAGCAGGCCGATGGCCAGAGAAATGCGCCCTGCCACCAAGGTGCGGGACAAAAGATCACGGCCGATATTGTCCGTTCCGAAGAAGAAGTATGCCTGCCGCACCGTCGTGCCGATGACGAGTTCGTTGCCTTCCGGCGACTTGCTCAGGACCTGCGCACCGTCGAACGTATCGGAGCGGTCGAGATAGCGCAGATACCGTTCATCGATCGGCTTGGACGACATCAGCGTGATGGTGAGGTTGCCACCATCCTGTTTCACGTCCTTGACGTCGACACGCATCCGCCGGACCACGTCGTCCAGCGCCGTCTTGATCATTTCCTCCTTGGGATAGGCGGAAAAGCTGGGCGGGGTGCGCACATAGTCGGAATAGATCGTTGTGTACTGGTGCGGTACGAACCATGGACCGACGATGCAGACCAGTCCCATCAGGATGAGATAGCAGAGGCTGATCATGGCGGCACGGTTTGCTTTCAACCGTGCCCAGGCATCGCCCCAGAGCGAACGACCTGCGACCGTTGGGGGAGCGGAGGTGGCTGCGATCTCAGTCATAGCGCACCCTTGGGTCAACCACGGCGTAGAGAATATCGACGATCAAGTTGAAGAGGATGGTGAAGATGGCGATCACCACCACAGTGCCCATCACCAGCGTGTAGTCGCGGTTGAGTGCGGCATCGACGAAGTAGCGGCCTACACCGGGGATCGAGAAGATCGTTTCCACGACAATGGAGCCGGTGAGCAACGCCGCCGCGGCAGGTCCAGCATACGAGACGATCGGCAAAAGCGCACCGCGCAAGGCGTGCTTGACCACCACCGACCAATCGGAAAGACCAAGCGCGCGTGCCGTTCGGATGTGATGCGATCGCAGGGATTCGATCATAGAGCCGCGCATCAGGCGCGCCACGATGGCGATCTGGGGCAAGGCCAGCGTGAGCACCGGGCCAATTTTGTTGATCAAGGCGCCATCACCCCAGCCCCCGATGGGTAGCAGCTTCCAGCTCAGCCCAAAGACAAGCTGGATCAAAGGCGCGATCACGAAGGTCGGAATGGTGGATCCGGCTGTTGCGACCGCGATGACGGCGTAGTCGCCAGCCTTGTTCTGGTTGAGCGCGGCCACCACACCGAGGATGGAGCCCAGGATCAGTGCCAAGATCAAAGCAGAAGCGCCGAGCTGAACCGAGATCGGCAGGCCCTTCCAGAACAGCTCGCCCACGGTGAAATCAGGCAGATTGTAGCTCGGGCCGAAACTGCCATGCAGCAAGTTGTTGAGATAGTTCAGATATTGTTTCCAGAGCGGATCATTGAGACCGAACTGGGCCTCAAGATTGGCCTTGATGACGGGGCTCAGCCCGCGCTCCTGGTTGAAGGGGCCTCCGGGTGCCACCCGGATCAGGAAGAACGCCAGCGTAACGATCACGAATAGCGTTGGGATGGCGGTCAAAAGCCGCCGGAAGACATAAATCAACATTGTCGCCAGACCTCACTAGAGCGTTTCCGTTTTTCACGGAAACGCGGAAACGCTCTAACTCGTTGTTTTTTCGCAATTCCGGACGGAAAACCGCTACGCACTTTTCCTGGAATTGCTCCAGCGAGAGAAAACCGCCGCCTCCTGTCGGAGACGGCGGCCCACTCAGATTATTGGTCTTTGCTGATGAAGCGCGAAGGATGCACGTCCATGACGTTGTCTTCAAAACCGTGCAACTTCGGGGAGACGATGTTGTGGAAGCTGTAGTAGAGCAGCGGAATCTGACCAACTTCGTCGATCAGAACGCGCTCGGCTTCACTGAGCAGCTTCATACGTTCTTCCGGATTGCCGCCAGCGGCGGCAGCCTTGTTCATGGCTTCTTCGAATTTCGGGCTGTTGTAGCTCGAATAGTTGTTGCCGCTGTCCTTGCGCGTGATGCCCAGGAAGGTTTCCGGATCCTGATAATCGGCGATCCAGGCGGCGCGGGCAACGTCGTAGTTGCCCTTCTGCTCGAGGAAGCCGTAGTGGGTCTTGGTGTCGGTGTTGAGCAGCGTCACCTCGATGCCCAGCGGTTTCAACTGTTCCTGGATGGCGACCGCCGTGTTCTTATGGTTCTCGGAGGTGTTGTAGCGGATTTCCATTTTCAACGGATTGCTCGGACCGTAGCCGAGCTTCTCCAGGACCTTCTTGGCTTCGTCCTCCCGGTCAATCTGCGACTTTTCCGCGAACGTGGCCATGGCTGGCGTGTAGCCCTTGATGCCAGGAGGCACCATCGAATAGCCGGGGAACATTGAATTGTTCCAGACCTTCTCAGCCAGGAAGTCGCGGTCGATGGCCTCGGAAACGGCGTTGCGCAGTTCCACATTGTCCCAAGGCTTCTTGTCGGTCTTGATCGCGTAATAATAGGTGCCGAGATAAGGCGCGACGCGGATCTGATCGCCGAACTTCGCCTTGAGGTCAGGCAACTGCTCGGTCGGCAGATCGTCGTAGCTATCCATCTCGCCGGCTTCGAAGCGCTTCATCGCCGAGGAGCGGTCTTCGGTCGGGATGAAGTTGACCACGTCGATCTTGACGTTGGCGGCATCGTGGAATTTCGGGTTCTTGACCATCTTGATGTGGTCGTTCGGCACCCATTCGGCCAGCGTGTAGGCGCCGTTGGAAACCAGCTTGCCCGGCTTGACCCACTCCGCACCCAGCTTTTCGATAGAGGCCTTGTTGACCGGATAGGCCGCCTGGTGTGTCAGCATTTCGAGGAAATAAGGCGTCGGCGCGTTGAGCTTGACCTCGAGGGTCTGCGGATCGACGGCCTTGATGCCCATCTCTTCGGGCTTGGCCTTGCCTTTGTTGACGTCTTCGGCCTTGACGACCGGATACAGCATCGAGGCGTATTCAGCACCAGTCGCCGGGTCTTCGAGACGGTGGAAGGCATAGACGAAATCATCCGCCGTCACTGGGCTACCGTCGGACCAGACGGCATCCTTGCGCAGCTTGAAAGTGTACGTCTTGCCGTCGTCGGAGATCGTCCAGCTTTCCGCGGCACCCGGGATGAGGTCGGCCTTGGCGTCCTGCATGACCAAGCCTTCGAACAGATCGCGCAGCACGTGGGCTTCATAGACCGTCGACGTCTTGTGCGGATCGACCGTTTCCGGCTCGGCGGCGCTGCCGCGATTATAGACCACTTCGGCGAAGGCCGCCGAATGGAAGGCGCCGCTCGCCAAGGCGAGCGTAGAGGCGAACACCGTCGCCTTCAGCATGGTTTTCAGCATGGAATCAATTCTCCCTTTCTCATGCGGACCGGCTTTGCCTGGCCCGCGGGACGTTGACGCCCGCAGGCCGTTCACCGACCTCTCCTGGGGCGAGCCGCGGTTCCCTCTCCGCAGCAGATGGGGAGACACTAACGCCGCGAATTTTTATTTCAACACACCTTAAACCTTCCCCAACGTCATCCGTCAGGGATAGTTGTGCAGATGTTTCGAAAGATTAATAAAATCAAATACGTAACCCATAGCTAACCATTATTTGGCTTATCGTTGCAAAAACCCAGCTTGTTTGACACTCGCCTAAAATATTAATGTGACATTAAGCAACCCCCGGTTACTTTCGAATGTACTTTTGTAGGCTTTTCTTTTTAGGCGGGAGAAAACATGCATAGTATACGAGGAAGCTCAACTTTCCCTATCTGCTCGAAAATTTCGAGATGGAAAGATAATGACGACGGAACTTCGGCAATTGAATTTGCTTTGCTTGCGCCGCTGTTCATTCTCTTTTTGCTCGGAATGGTTGCATACGGCATTTATTTTGGTGCCAGCCATTCCGTCCAGCAGATCGCGGCGGATGCAGCCCGTACCGCGGTCGCCGGGCTGAACCAGACCGAGCGTCAGTCGCTCGTTACCACGTTCCTGGCCAACAACGCGGCCGGCTATCCGTTTGTCGATGCCAGCAAACTTACGGTGGTCGCCAAGGACAGCACAGCCGATGGTAGCCAGTTCGTGGTCTCCGTCACCTATGATGCGCGCAACCTGCCGATCTGGAATCTCCTGTCCGGCCTGCCGTTGCCGGGCACCAACATCGCGCGCCAATCCACGATCCGCGTCGGGGGCATATGATGCGCATCCTTTCCAGCTTGATCGCTGTGAGCCGGCGTTTCCTGCCGGACCGCAGCGCGAACTTTGCTGTCATGACGGCATTGTGCACGCCGGTAGCGCTGGCGCTCATGGCAGTCGCGATCGATGAGGGCTCGCTTTATACCGAGCGGCGCGAAACACAATCGATCACCGACCTTGCCGCGATTGCTGCCGGCTCCAATATCGCCAAGGCCGAGCAGGCTGTGCTGAATACGTTGAACGACAATGGATTGACTGGCTCCACTGTCGGCACCGGAGCGCCGACGCCCGGCAAGCCGGTGGCGAATGTCGTACGCGGTCGCTACACGCCGACGGCGGCCGTCGGCCAGCGCTTTCAGGCTGGCGAGCAACCCTACAACGCGGTTTCCGTTTCGGTGCGCAGGATCGGAACGATGTATTTCGGCACTGCCTTTATGAGCGCCCCCACAATCGGGACCACCGCAATTGCGTCCACTACGCCACAAGCCGCATTTTCGATCGGCTCGAGGCTGGCTTCTGTGGACACCAGCAAGAGCCCGTTGCTCAACACGTTGCTCGGCAAGCTGCTTGGCACCAATGTTGCGCTGAATGCAATGGATTACAATTCGCTGCTTGCCGCCGACGTGAATGTTCTGTCGTTTCTCGACCAACTCGCTATCAAGCTCAACCTCACCGGCGTCAGCTATTCGGACGTTCTGAGCACCAAAGTCACCATCGGACAGATCCTTGGTGCGTTGGCCAGCGTACCGGGGCTGGATTCGCGCAGTCAGCTTGCGCTGAAAACGCTTGCGGCGGGCGCAACCAATTCAATCGAGATACCGCTCAAGACGCTTGTCGACCTCGGCAATGTCGGGCGCCTCGGCGTCGGCCAACGCCCCGCGGGCCTGACCGTCGATGCCGGCGTGTTCGACCTGATCTCGGCCGCGGCCGAATTGGCAAACGGCGGCAAACAGATCGATCTCGCTACGCTCGTCAATATTCCCAACGTGTTGAGCATCTCTGTTCTTCTTGCAGTCGGTGAACCCCCTCAATCGAGCCCCTGGTTCAGAGTTGGACAAAAGGGCTCAGTGGTACGCACCGCCCAGACGCGGCTTAAACTGGTCGTCAAGCTTCTTCCGCCCTCTAACGAGATCGACACGGGTGTTACCCTTGTGGGAAGCAGCAAGTCGGTGATCACCCTGCCTGTCCATGTCGAACTTGCCTATGCCGAGGCAACCCTTACCGACATCAACTGCCCCACGGGACAGCCATCAAGCCGCACAGTCGCGATCGCAGCGCGGCCCGGTATTGGTAAAGTTAAGATCGCTGAGACCGATGGAACGGGGTTCGCCGACTTTACAAAGCCGCAGAGCTTCACCCCCACTCCGCTTGTCGACCTCAGCATCAAACTGTTGTTCATCCAGCTCGGCGTTTTAAAGGTAAATGCTTACGCGAATATCGATATAGGAAACACAATAACAACACCGCTAAGCTTCAACAACAACGATATAACCCTGAAGATAGCAAAGAATGTAAAATCCACAAATTTCACGAATTCAGCAACCTCTTCACTGCTTGGAAATCTGAGTCTTAGTGCAAGTGCCCTAGGGCTTGATCTGGGAGCGATAACAAACCTCCTTACCGGAACAGTTCTCCCGGCACTTGTTCCTGTATTGCAGTTGGTAACCACGCCACTGGACAACCTACTCGCAGGATTGCTCTCGTCCCTCGGCATAGGTCTCGGCGAAGCCGATGTCCGCGTCACCGGTGCCAGTTGCGGACAATCGGTTCTTGTGCAGTAGACGCGCTTCTTCGCCGACACGCGACAACAGGCGGAAGACCTGAAGAAGTTTTCCGCCTGTTGTTTTGATCAGGCCAGCTTACCGAGAAACGCACCTAACGGCGTCAGCGACATGCCCCCCTCGACGAGCACCAGCGGCGCTCCCGCAAAATTTAGCACCTCGCCGATTTCGATTCCGCTCGGCAACGGCCAGACAGTGCTCGCATGAGCAAAGTTGAAGACACATAACAGCGTCTCGCCTGCCACTTCTCTCACGAAGGCGAGCACATCGCCCTCCGTATCAAGGAAACGGATCGAGCCTGTCGCTAGTACCGGATGCTCTCGCCGCAACGCCAACACCGCGCGATACACGGCAAGCACGCTGGCATCGCTGCCGTTCTGGACATCAACGGCGCGAGCGCTGTGCTCATCCGGCACGGGGAGCCACGGCTTTGCTGTTGAAAAGCCTGCATTCTCGGAACCAGCCTCCCAAGGCATCGGCGTACGGCAGCCGTCGCGTCCCTTGAAACCTGGCCAGAAGCGGATGCCGTAGGGATCGCGCAGATCCTCGAAGGCAAGCTCAGTCTCGGTCAGTCCAAGCTCCTCGCCCTGGTAGAGACAGATTGAGCCGCGCAGGCAGGCGATCAATCGGAAGGCGAATTTCGCCACCGCGTCGGCGTCTCCGCCGGGAGGCGTCCAGCGGCTGACATGACGAACGACATCGTGGTTCGAAAAAGCCCAGCAGGCCCACCCCTCCGGTGCGGCGGCCTCAAACGCTTCAACGCAGCCGCGCACATGCGCAGCCGAAAAGCCCTGTCCGAGGAGGTCGAAGGTGTAGCACATGTTGAGGCGGTCGTTGCCCGACGTATAGGCCGCCATGGTCTGCAGCGAGCGGCCCTCATCACCCACTTCGCCGACCACGGCGCGGTCGCCATATTCATCGATCAAGCCTCGGAAACGCTTCAGGAATTCGAGATTTTCCGGCCGCGTCTTGTCGAACAGATGCTCCTGGAAAAGATAGGGATTGGTTTCGGTCAGCGTGCCGGCAAGGCTCGCTGGCAAGGGCGGATTGGAACGAAGCCAACGATCGTGAACATAGTAGTTCACCGTATCGAGGCGAAAACCGTCGACGCCGCGCTCCAGCCAGAATCGTACGCTGTCCAGAAGCGCATCCTGCACCGCCGGGTTGTGAAAGTTGAGATCTGGCTGCGCGGCGAGGAAATTGTGCATGTAGTACTGCCGCCGCGTCGCGTCCCATTCCCAGGCCGGGCCACCAAACACCGACAGCCAGTTGTTGGGAGGCGAGCCATCCGGCTTTGCATCGGCCCAGACGTACCAGTCCGCCTTTTCGTTATCGCGGCTGGAACGGCTTTCCCGAAACCAATCATGCTGATCGGAAGTATGCGACAGCACCTGATCGATGATCACCTTCAATCCCAGCCGGTGCGCTTCGGCCAGCAGCGCGTCGAAATCGTCCAATGAGCCGAAGATGGGATCAACGGCTCGATAATCGGAGACATCGTAGCCCATATCGGCCATCGGCGACTTGAAGAACGGTGAGAGCCAGATTGCATCGACGCCGAGCGAGGCGACATGGGCAAGCCGCGCCGTAACGCCCCTGAGGTCGCCGCTGCCATCACCGGTCGTATCCTGAAAGGATCGAGGATAGATCTGGTAAATAACGCAGCCGCGCCACCATTCGGTTCCGGGATTGGTCATCTCGCCTCTCCTGCGTCCGCCTCGCGTTCGATCATGAACGCCACTGCCCTGCCCTCGACCAGGCGCCAGCCCTCGGCAGATGCGTCCTGATCAAGGGCATCGAACCAACGATAGCCGTCGCGCAGCGGCAACACGAATGTCGACGAGCGCCGGTCGCCATTGACCAGAACGGCGATCCGGCCGACACCAGCCATGCTGGCCAAAACCATCGTTAAACGGCGCCGGTCGGGATCATTCCAGGCCGTTTCGTCCATAGGCAGCCCGGTTTCCATCATCCAGGCGACGTCGGCCGAGCCGTCGCCATCGCGCGGCTGTCCGGTCAGGAACGTCGTATCACGCAGCGCAGACGAGTTGCGGCGCAAGGCCGACAGCGCGGCGACATAGTTTTCCAGAGTCTCGTCGCGTTCGTCCCAATCCAGCCAAGTGAGCTCGTTATCCTGCGCATAGGCGTTGTTGTTGCCACATTGGCTGCGGCCGAATTCGTCGCCGGCGGTCAACATGATGGCGCCGCGTGAGGCAAACAGCGTTGCCAGCAACGCCCGCTGATCGCCCACGCGTTCACCCACGATACGAGGTTCGGCGCTTTCGCCCTCGACACCGTGGTTCCACGACAGATTCTCGTCGTGGCCATCACGGTTACGCTCGCCGTTCGCTTCGTTGTGTTTTTTCTCGTACCGCACAACGTCGGCGAGCGTCATGCCGTCGTGGGCGGCGATAAAGTTGACGCTGCGGCTTTGCTGTTCATCTGCGAAGATATCCGAAGAACCGGCCAGACGCGTTGCCAACCGCCCGACCATACCGCTATCGCCGCGCCAGAACCGGCGGACGTCGTCGCGATATTTGTCGTTCCATTCGAGAAACGGGGAACCGAACCGTCCGAGTTGATAGCCTCCCGGACCGATGTCCCACGGCTCGGCAATCAGGATCCGGCTTGAGAGAACCGGATCGATGCGCATGGCGGCGAGCAGTTGCGCGTTTGCGTCGAAACCTTCGCCGTCACGCCCCAGCACTGGGGCAAGGTCGAAACGGAAGCCGTCGACGCCCGCTTGACGCACGAAGTGACGCAAGCTGGCTAGCACCAGATCGCGCACTGCCGGATGGTCGCAGGCAAGCGTGTTGCCGGTGCCGGTGTCGTTGACCAGCCGACCGTCGGGTTCGTGGCGGTAGTAGGCAAGGTTGTCCAGGCCGCGCAATGACAGCGTCGGGCCGTGTTCGTCGCTCTCGCCGGTATGATTGAAGACCAGATCGAGGATCACGCCGATGCCTGCCTTGCGCAAGGCATCGGTGGCCGCGCGCAGATCGGCGATGCCTCCAGGTGCCAAATATGGGTCCAGCGCCATGAAGGTGACAGGGTTGTAGCCCCAGGCGTTGGTCAGACCAAGCGGCGGCAAATGGCGTTCATCGATCTTGGCAGTAACCGGCATCAGTTCGACAGCAGAAACGCCGATTTTCCTCAGGTGATCTATGACGGCAGGATGGGAGAGCGCGCGCAGGGTACCGCGATCCTTCTTCGGCACATCGGGGTGGCGCATGGAGAAGGCCCGCACAGGCAGCTCGTAGATCGATCCGCCCGGCTGGAACAGCAGCGGCGCTATCGGCAACGCTTCGGACAAGGCAGTAACAACCGCCTTGGGCATCAACGACGCTGTATCGCCGCCCTCGCCGCGTCGCGTGACAAGCCTGGCATCATAGATGTAAGGGCGATCGATCGCGACGGCATATGGATCGACCAGGAGCTTATCCGGATCGAACCAAAGGCCTCGTGCAGGATCGTAGTCGCCATCGGCCCGGTAGCCATAGCGCATGCTCGCCCTGACGTCCTTCACATGCAGCTGGAAAACGCCGCCCTCTCCGCGCGCCATCGGCAGGCGCGTGATCTCGCGATCATTGGCATCGAAGAGGCAGAGTTCGATCTTGCCGGCACGGCTGGACCAGACCGCAAATTCGGTGCCTGATTTGTCGGGCCATGCTCCGAGTGTGGCGGGGGCCATGCGCTCCTGCAATGAATCCGGTGTTGTCTGCGACTCTCTGGCAGGCAACAATAGCAAGCTTGCCACAAGGCGAAACCGTGCGTTTGATCACCCTACTTCAGAAAGTCGATACCAGCAGTTCACCAGAATTTCCTACCGGCAACCGATGAGGAGTAAGTCGTGCCCTACACCATCCGCTTGCACCGTGTCCTGAAAGCTCCGCCTGAAAAAGTCTATCGCGCCTTCCTCGATGCCAATGCCTTGTGCCGTTGGCTTCCGCCTTACGGTTTCCTATGCAGCGTCGAACATATTGACGCCAAGGTTGGTGGAACATTCCACATGGCGTTCAAGAACTATACGACCGGCAACACACATTCTTTCGGCGGCGAATTTCTGGAACTCGAGCCCAATCGCAAACTCGTCTACACTGACCGCTTCGACGATCCGAACCTTGCCGGAGAGATCACGGTTACGGTCGAACTCACCGAAGTATTTTGCGGCACCGATCTCAAGATCGTGCAAGCCGGTGTGCCGGATGTGATCCCGGAAGCCGGCTGCTATCTCGGCTGGCAGGATTCGCTACTGCAGCTCGCCAACCTGGTCGAGCCCAACATTCCCTAGAGCATTTTGTAGCCAAGTGGGATCACTTGGCGTTACAAAAATGCAGCGAAAACAAAAACTTAGAGCGTTTCCGTGAAAAACGGAAACGCTCTAGCCACAACTCCGCCCTGTGGGATTGAGAATACCGCTCCCGCAGGGCGAGAAGGCTCAGGTGATCACACTTGGCTTGTCGCGACCGGTATGGTGCTTGATTCCAGCTATATCGTCTGCGGCAGCGATGAGATCGGCCAAAGCCTCTTGGGTATCGAGACCGTGCTTGGACTGATCCGGCTCGTAGCGTTCGATATAGACACGCAGCGTCGCACCCGACGTGCCGGTGCCGGAAAGCCGCAGCACCACGCGCGAGCCCCCCTCGAACAGGATGCGGATGCCCTGCTTCTGGCTGACGGAACCGTCGACCGGATCGTGATAAGAAAAGTCATCGGCCGCGGCGATCTTCAGGCCTCGCACAGCTGTTCCCGCAAGCGAGCCCAGCTTGGCGCGCAGCTCGTCGACCAGCGCATTGGCGCGGGCGCTGTCGACCTCTTCGTAGTCGTGACGGGAATAATAGTTGCGACCATATTCCGCCCAGTGTTTGGCGACGATCTCCATGGCGCTTTCTCCCCGCGCAGCCAGGATCGACAGCCACAACAGAACGGCCCATAGGCCATCTTTCTCACGCACATGGTTGGAACCGGTGCCGGCACTCTCCTCGCCGCAGATCGTGGCCATGCCGGCATCGAGCAGATTGCCGAAGAACTTCCAGCCGGTCGGCGTCTCGTAGATGCCGATGCCAAGCTTCTCGGCCACGCGGTCAGCCGCGCCGCTGGTCGGCATGGAACGCGCTATGCCTTTGAGACCGTCCTTATAGCCTGGCGCCAGATGCGCGTTGGCTGCCAGCATCGCAACGGAATCCGACGGCGTGACGAAAATGCCCTTGCCGATAATCAGATTGCGGTCGCCATCGCCATCGGACGCCGCACCGAAATCCGGCGCGTCCGGCCCCATCATCTCGTCGTAGAGATGTTTGGCGTGGACAAGATTCGGATCGGGATGATGGCCGCCGAAATCCGGCAGCGGCTTGAAATTACGGCACGTGCCAGCAGCTGCGCCGAGCTGGTTTTCCAGGATTTCCTTGGCATATGGACCGGTCACTGCATGCATGGCATCGAAGCGCATCCGAAAGCCGGATTTGAACAGTTTGCGCAACGCATCGAAGTCGAACAGCGCTTCCATCAATTCGGCATAGTCGGCAACGGAATCGATCACCTCCACCGTCATGTCGCCCGCCTTCACCGTACCGATCGTGTCGAGATCGACGGGTGCGATATCGGCGATCTTGTATTCGGTGATTGACTTGGTGCGCGCATACATGGCGTCAGTCAGCTTTTCGGGTGCCGGGCCACCGTTCTCGGCATTGTACTTGATGCCGAAATCCTCGTGCGGACCACCGGGATTGTGCGACGCCGACAGAATGATGCCGCCGAAGGCCTTGTATTTGCGAATGACGTTGGAAGCGGCCGGCGTCGACAGAATGCCGCCGTGCCCGACCATGACCTTGCCGAAACCGTTGGCTGCGGCAATGGCGATCACCTTCTGCGCCACCTCGCGATTGTAGAAACGGCCATCACCGCCCAGCACGAGCGTCTTGCCCCGGAAGCCATCCAGCGAGTCGAAAATCGACTGGACGAAATTCTCGACATAGTTCTCCTGCTGAAACACCGGCACCTTCTTGCGCAGGCCCGAAGTACCGGGCTTTTGATCGTCAAAGGGCTTGGTGGCGACGGTACGGATCATCGTTCAGGCAACCTTCCTTGCAAGCAGCGAGCGATAGAGCTCGACATATTTCCCGGCACTGCGGTCCCAGGACACATCAGCCTTCATGCCTTGTCGCTGGATCGAGGTCCAGACGCCGGCGTTACCGTGCGCCTGCATCAACCGATGAACAGCGTGCAGCAACGCGTCGCCGCTGTTGGCGGCGAACTGGAACCCCGTGGCTACGCCGGCGGCCACCGCCGCCTCATTGGCGTCGATGATCGTGTCGGCCAGTCCGCCGGTGCGCGCCACCATCGGAACGCAGCCGTAACGCAGACCATAGAGCTGGGTCAGGCCGCACGGCTCGAAGCGCGAAGGAATGATGATGGCATCACAGCCGCCTTGCATGGTGTGCGACAGTGCCTCGTCATAGCCGATCACTGTACCGATGCGGCCACGATGGCGAGCGGCGGCGGCCAGCAACGCGCCTTCGAGGCCCGGGTCGCCGGAGCCCAGTACGGCGAGCCTTGCACCGGCGGCGACAATGCCGTCGGCCATGGCAGCGAGAATGTCGATACCCTTTTGCCAGGTGAGGCGGCTGACCACACAGATGATCGGGCTATCGTCCTTGGCGAGATTGAAGCGCTCTTCAACCGCGGCGCGGTTTGCTGCGCGCTTGTCTAGGGTCTCCGCCGCATAGGTCGACACCAGATGTTTGTCGGTAGCGGGATTCCAGATGTCGACATCGATGCCGTTGACGATGCCATGGAGATCGGCCGCCCGCAGATTGATCAGCCCGTCCAATCCCATGCCGAATTCAGGGACACGGATTTCCTGTGCGTAGGTCGGGCTGACGGTGGTGATCGCCCAGGCGGCCTGCAGGCCAGCTTTCAGGTAGCCGACACCGCCATAATATTCGACGCCGTCCAGGCTCATGGCTTCCGCCGGCAATCCAAGCTCGCCGAAGACGCCCGCGCCGAACTGGCCCTGAAAGGCGAGATTGTGCACGGTTATCAGCGATGGCGTACGGGCCGCCTTGCCGTAGCGCATATAGGCCAACGTCATCGCAGCCTGCCAGTCATGCGCATGCACGATATCCGGTTCGTAGCCGTTGATGACACCGCCGGCGATGTCACCACCGACACGGCTCAACGCGGCGAAGCGGCGCCAGTTGTCCTGCCAGTCACGACCATTGCTGTCGCCATAGGGCCCGCCAATCCGATCGAAAAGGTGTGGGGCATCGAGCACAAGGAGATCGAGCCCGTCGACTTGCGCTGCCTGGACAGTGGCCTTGCCGCCATACAGCGCCTGATAGGTTGCCGCCGTCTTTTTTTTCTTCAGCGTGTCCATCACCACCGGATAGCCCGGCACGAGGGAGCGCATGGCCACCCCCTTGCCGGCCAGCGCAACCGGCAGGGCGCCGGCGACGTCGGCCAGCCCGCCGGTCTTGACCAGCGGGAAAATCTCCGGCGTGACGGACAGAACCTGCATGCGTTACGTTCCCAACCTGTCGATCATGTCCTGCGTTATCAGAACAATGCCCCGTTCCGAAACCCGGAAGCGCTTGCGATCGAGGTCCTGGTCCTCGCCGACAATGAGGCCCTCAGGAATGTGCACACCATGGTCGATGACGACATTGGTCAGTCGCGCATTGCGACCGACGTGACAGTCCGGCAGCATGACGACGTGGTCGAGGCTGGAATAGGAATTGATGCGCGCGCCGGTGAAGATCAGGCTGCGCTTGAGCGAAGCGCCCGACACGATGCAGTCACCCGATACCAGAGACGAAACCGCCATGCCGCGCCGTCCCTCGTCGTCGTGCACGAACTTCGCCGGCGGCTTCAGTTCCGCATAGGTCCAGATCGGCCAGTCGCGATCGTAAAGGTCGAGCTCGGGCGTGATGTCGGTCAGATCGATATTGGCTTCCCAATACGCGTCGATGGTGCCGACATCGCGCCAATAAGGTCCAGCCTCCGCCGTTGAACGCACGCATGACTTGGCGAAGCGGTGCGCCACGGCCTTTCCGTGCTGGACGATGTAGGGGATGATGTCCTTGCCGAAATCGCGGCTGGACTCCGGCTCGGCGGCGTCGCGGCGCAGCTGTTCCATCAGGAACTTGGTTTTGAAGACATAGATGCCCATCGAGGCCAGCGCGTAGTCCGGCTTGTCGGGGATGCCGGGCGGGTCGGCCGGTTTCTCGATGAAGGAGATGATGTTGTCCTTGGTGTCGACATGCATGACCCCAAAGCCGGTCGCTTCCATGCGGGGCACTTCGAGACACCCCACCGTGACGTCGGCACCGGCATCGACATGCTGGCGCAGCATCAGTTCGTAGTCCATCTTGTAGATGTGGTCGCCAGCCAGGATCACCATGTATTCCGGCCCATAGGCCTCGATGATGTCGATATTCTGGTAGACGGCGTCGGCCGTGCCTTCATACCACTGCGTTTCCGAAACGCGCTGGCTGGCTGGCAGGATATCGAAACTCTCGTTTCGCTCCGGCCTCAGGAAGTTCCAGCCGCGCTGCAGGTGGCGGATCAGCGAGTGAGCCTTGTATTGGGTGGCCACGCCCAGGCGGCGGATGCCGGAGTTCAAGGCGTTGGAGAGTGCGAAGTCTATGATGCGGGTCTTGCCGCCGAAATAGACTGCGGGTTTGGCACGCCTGTCGGTCAACTCCTTGAGGCGACTGCCACGTCCGCCGGCCAGTACATAGGCCATCGCGTCGCGTGCCAGCGGTTGCGTCCGTTTGAAGTCCGCCATTCTCAGCCTCCCAGCTTTGTCTTTCGAGCCGCGGTTTTCCCCGTACGCGGCCCTGCAACTGATCTTGTGCGTCCCACGACCTTGTTGCCTTCAGTCGCCGGCACGAATTCCAGCATCACCGTCGCCAACGGCGGCAGCACCATCAGCACGGAAGCGCGATCGCCCTCCGTGCGCGCTTCCACAACGCCGCCATTGCCCTTGCCCGAGCCGCCATAGACGACGGCATCCGTGTTGATGATCTCGCGCCACGTGCCCGCCTCGGGCAACGGAACACGATAATTTTCGCGGGGAACCGGCGTGAAATTGGAAATGACGGCGACCGGATTGGCACCCGGCGCGCGGCGCAGCCAGGCAAATACCGAATTCTCTGCGTCGTCGACGATCAGCCATTCGAAACCTTCCGGCTCGCAGTCGCGTGCATGCAGCGCCGGCTTCTCGCGATAAAGGCGGTTCAAATCGCATACGACGTCGCGCACGCCGCGATGCGGAGCGTGCTGCAGCAAATCCCAGTCGAGCGCGCGCGCCTCGTTCCATTCGCGGCGCTGGGCGAACTCCTGTCCCATGAACAACAGTTTCTTGCCGGGGTAACCCCACATGAACGCGTAGTACGCGCGCAGCGTTGCGAATTTCTGCCAGTCATCGCCGGCCATCTTGCCGATCAGCGTCGACTTTCCGTGCACCACCTCGTCATGCGAGAGCGGCAGCACGAAATTCTCGGTGAAGGCGTATGTCAGCCCGAAGGTGATCTGGTTGTGATGGTGTTTGCGGAAGATCGGCTCGCGGGCAAGGTACTCCAGCGTGTCGTGCATGAAACCCATGTTCCACTTGAAGCCGAAACCCAGCCCCCCCTCGTGCACAGGATGCGAAACCTTCGGCCAGGATGTGGACTCCTCGGCAATG
The DNA here is from genome assembly GCF_001303895.1 of Mesorhizobium sp. 1M-11. Taxonomy (GTDB): domain Bacteria; phylum Pseudomonadota; class Alphaproteobacteria; order Rhizobiales; family Rhizobiaceae; genus Mesorhizobium. The sequence goes on from NZ_LJSD01000011.1 coordinate 296,937, forward strand.
GTCATGATGCCGGGATGGATGCCATAGAGTTCCTTGTTCATGCGCTGCAGGAAGGCGACAGCCTCGAGATTCTCGCGCCCGCCCTTCTCGTTGGGGATCCATTCGCCGGCCTTGCGTGAATAGTCGAGGTAGAGCATCGAAGCGACCGCATCCACGCGCAACCCGTCGAGATGGTATTTCTCGGCCCAATAAAGGGCGTTGTTGACGAGGAAGGACAGCACCTCGCGTCGACCGAAATTGTAGACGAGCGTGTTCCAGTCGGGCTGATAACCTTTGCGTGGGTCCGCATGCTCATAAAGTGCGGTGCCGTCAAACTTGGCGAGCCCGAACTCGTCGGTCGGAAAATGCGCCGGCACCCAGTCGAGGATGACGCCGATACCCGCCCTGTGGGCGCCGTCAACGAAGCGGGCGAAACCTTCGGGGTCGCCGAAACGAGCGGTCGGTGCGTAGAGCCCTGTGGTCTGATACCCCCAGGAAGGATCGTAGGGATGCTCGGAGATCGGCAACAGCTCAATATGAGTGAAGCCGGTATCGACGACATAGGGGATCAATCGCTCCGCCAGTTCGTCCCAGGTTAGGAAAGTCCCATCCTCGTTGCGCTGCCAGGATCCGGCATGGACTTCGTAGATGGAAATGGGCTGACGGCGCGCTTCCGCCTCGCGCCAGAACTTGCGGTGCGCGGCATCGCCCCATTCATGCCCCGAAGGAGCGACCGTCACCGAGGCCGTCGCAGGACGCAATTCCGAGCGGAAAGCAAAGGGATCGGCCTTGAGCGGCAGGCGAACGCCCTTGGCACCGACGATCTCATATTTGTAGGGCCGTCCCTCGCCAAGGTCGGGAATGAATATCTCCCAGATACCGCTGTCTCGCCGCAGCCGCATGGAATGGCGGCGGCCGTCCCATGCGTTGAAATCGCCAACGACGGAAACGCGTTTGGCGTTGGGGGCCCAGACGGCGAAATGCACGCCGCTCGCCCCCTCATGATCGATGAGATGCGCGCCCAGCTTGTCGAAAAGGCGCAGATGCGAGCCTTCGGCCATGTAGTAATCGTCGATCGGCCCGAGAACCGGCCCGAAGGAATAAGGATCGGTGATCCACCAGTCGCCACCTGCATTGCGTGCATGGTATTTCACAGGCTGGCGTTTGGTGACCCCGATCGGCCCCTCGAAGAAGCCGGCCTCGCCGCGACGGGAAAGCTCGCCAACTGCCTTGCCGGCCAGCGTGGAGACCGCAACGGTTTGGGCACCGGGAATGAAGCACCGTGCGACGAAGCCTTTTCCGTCTTCCTGGACGCCCAGGATTGAAAAGGGATTGCCATGCGTACCCGCCACGATCGCCTTGACGTCGCTGGCTGAAGCCAACCCGTCAGCTTCGCTCGTCGCGGTCGCGCGCGGCTTTTTTGTCAAGCGGTACCCCTCCCTGGGTCCACGGCCACGGTCGTCGTGGCCTTCATGCAATCACATCACACAGGTACGTTCCAGATTTCTTTCGCATATTGACGGATCGTCCGGTCCGACGAGAACCAGCCCATGCGCGCAACATTGCGGATAGCCCGGGCGTTCCAGTCCGCGCTGTCCTTCCAAACCGCATCCACCTCGCGCTGCTTGGCGGCGTAGGCGTCAAAATCGGCGGCGACCATGAACCAGTCGCTGTCGTAGAGACCGTTCATCAAATCGCGATAGCGATCCGGGTCATGCGGTGAGAACACACCGGACGAGATCGCCGAAATGGCCTGCGCCAGTTCCGGCGAACCTTCGATGACGGCACGTGGCTGGTAACCGTTGCGGCGACGTTCGGCGACCTCATCGGCTTTCAAGCCGAATATGAAGATGTTGTCGTCACCGACATGTTCCTTCATTTCGACATTGGCGCCGTCGAGCGTGCCGATGGTCAGCGCCCCGTTCAGCCCGAACTTCATGTTTCCCGTACCCGACGCTTCCATACCGGCAGTCGAGATCTGCTCCGACAGATCGGCGGCCGGCATCATGATTTCGGCAGCGCTGACATTGTAGTTGGGGACGAACACGACCTTGAGCAGACCGCGCACGGCGGGATCGCCATTGATGACCTTGGCGACGTCATTGGCCAGTTTGATGATCAGCTTGGCGTTGTGGTAGCTGGGCGCCGCCTTGCCGCCGAAGAACTTCACACGCGGTGTCCAGTCCTTCTCCGGATGCGAGCGGATCTGGTCGTAGAGCGCCACCGCCTCCAGGATGTTGAGCAACTGGCGCTTGTATTCGTGAATACGCTTGATCTGGATGTCGAACAATGCGGACGGATCGACCCGGATGCCCAGCCGGTCGGCAACCAGATTCGCCAGCCGCACCTTGTTGGCGCGTTTGACGGCGGCGAACTTCTTGCGGAATGCCGCATCTTCCGCGAAGCGATCCAAATCCTTGATGGCCTCGATGTCGTCGAGGAAACGATCGCCGATCGCTTCGCGTGTCAGGGCCGTCAGGCCAGGGTTACACTGGATCAACCAACGCCGTGGCGTGATACCGTTGGTCTTGTTGTTGATCCGATCCGGATAGAGCTGATGCAGGTCGGCGAACACTGTCTGCTTCATCAACTCGGTGTGCAGCGCCGACACGCCGTTGATCGAATGCGAACCGACGAAGGCGAGATTGCCCATGCGCACGCGGCGGTCGCCGTTTTCCTGGATCAATGAGATAGAAGCGATCTGGTCGCCGGAAAAGCGGCCTGTCGAACGCGCTTCCTGCAACACCTCGGCATTGATGGCGTAGACGATCTGCATGTGCCGCGGCAGCAACCGCTCGAACAGCGGCACCGGCCAGCTTTCCAGCGCCTCCGGCAGAAGTGTGTGGTTGGTGTAAGCGAAGGTTCGCCTGGTAATGTCCCAGGCCCTGGCGAAATCCATGCCGTGGACGTCCATCAGCAGCCGCATCAATTCCGGCACGGCAACAGCCGGATGGGTGTCGTTGAGATGGATGGCGGCCTTGTCCGGCAAGGATTCCAGCTCGCCATACTGGCTGAGATGACGCTGCAGGATGTCCTGCAACGAAGCGGTCGAAAAGAAATATTCCTGCCGCAGCCGCAGCTCCTGACCGGCCTTGTGCGAGTCCGCGGGATAGAGCACGCGCGACAGCGCATCCGCCTTGTTGCTCTCGGCCAGCGCGCCGATGTGGTCGCCGGCATTGAACTTGTCGAGCAGGATCGGGTCGACAGGCATACCGGACCAGAGCCGCAGCGTGTTGACGCGCTTGGCCTTCCAGCCGACCACGGGCGTGTCGTAGGCAACCGCCAGCACATGCTCCATCGGCTTCCAGACATGCCGCTCAAGCCGCCCGTCGTTGGCGGTGACGGATTCCACCGAACCACCGAAACCGACTTCGAAGGAACGCTCACGACGCTCGAACTCCCATGAATTGCCATGATCGAGCCAAGTCTCGGGCAGTTCCACCTGCCAGCCGTCCTGGATTTCCTGGCGGAACATGCCGTTGGCGTAGCGGATGCCGTAGCCGTGGGCCGGCACATCGACGGTCGCCATCGATTCCATGAAACAGGCGGCGAGCCGGCCCAAGCCACCATTGCCGAGGGCTGCATCCGGCTCCAGCGTGGCGATCTCGTCGAGGTCGACACCCAGCGAAGACAGTGCCTCGCGCATCGCCTCCATGATGTCGAGATTGGAAAAGGCGTCGCGCATCAGCCGGCCGATGAGGAACTCAAGCGACAGATAATAGACACGCTTTTCCTGCTGCTCGTATGTCTCCTTGGTGGCGCTGATCCAGTGATCGATGATGCGGTCGCGCACCACCTTGATCGAGGCGGTCAGCCAATCGTAGGGCGTTGCGACCGTCACGTCCTTGCCGACCCGATATTTAAGGGCCATCAGGACCTCGGACGCGAGCGTCTGCGGGTCGGGATGATCGAGATCGGGCAGCGAAGCACTAGGCGTCTTGGTGCGTGTCATCTTGCCTCTCGCACGACCGGCAATCAGGCCTATCCATCTCGCCGGGAAACCGATTTTGCCTTTCAAAAGGCATGCATAGCAGGACGTTCCAACCCAAGCTAGACAGCCGACCAGAAATTTTCAATCGATTTAATATCGCTAATATTCCGCATTGCACCCAGAGTTTATCGCAACGCACTCCGGGTGCAATCACCAGATCAGGCGGCGACCGCGGCAGCCTCTGGTGGAGCCTTTGCCCCAGTCATGAAGGCGACCGCGTCCGACATCGAATACTCCTTCGGATCGATGACAGTGAGACGTCGGCCAAGCCGGTGGATATGGATGCGGTCCGCCACCTCGAAGACATGCGGCATGTTGTGGGAAATGAGCACGATCGGCAGCCCGCGCCGCTTCACATCGAGAATCAATTCCAGCACACGGCGGCTTTCCTTGACCCCGAGTGCCGCTGTCGGCTCGTCCATGATAACGACGCGGCTGCCAAAAGCTGCCGCACGTGCAACGGCCACGCCCTGGCGCTGGCCACCCGACAATGTCTCGACGGCCTGGCCGATATTCTGGATTGTCATCAGGCCGAGTTCAGTGAGTTTCTCGCGCGCCCGCTTTTCCATAGCCGTGCGGTCGAGCATACGGAACCAGGAGCCAAGAATGCCGGGTTTGCGGATTTCGCGGCCGAGAAACATGTTGTCGGCGATCGATAGTGCCGGCGACAAAGCAAGGTTCTGATACACGGTCTCAATACCGGCGGCGCGTGCCTCCATCGGAGACTTGAACAACACCGGGCTGCCCTGAAGGCGGATTTCGCCCTCGTCCGGTGTGACGGCGCCGGAAATCGCCTTGATCAGCGAAGACTTGCCGGCGCCGTTGTCGCCGATAACCGCCAGGATCTCGCCCGGATAGAGGTCGAAATCGGCGTTGTTGAGTGCCGTGACACGGCCATAACGTTTGACGAGCCCGCGCGCGGTGAGAATGGGTTCCGTGGTCATCCTGCGACCTTCCTGATCCATTGGTCGATGGCGACGGCGCTGATGATCAGCACGCCAATCAACAGATAGGTCCATTGCGGGTCCGTGCCGATGAGGCGCAGCCCGAGCGAAAAGACGCCAACGATCAGCGCCCCGAAAAGCATGCCAAGGATGGATCCACGCCCGCCGAACAAAGAGATGCCGCCAATCACCACCGCGGTGATGGATTCGATGTTGGCGAATTGACCGGCGGTCGGCGAAACCGAACCGATGCGGCCGATGAGCAGCCAGCCGCCCAGTGCACAGATCAGCCCCGACAACACATAGACCGACAGCAGCATGCGGGTGACACGTACGCCCGACAGCTCAGCTGCGTCCGGATCGTCGCCGATCGCGTAGACGTGACGGCCCCAGGCGGTGTGGTTCAACACGTACCAGAGAATGGCCACCAGCAGCACCATGGCGACGACGCCATAGGTGAAGACAGCGTTGCCCATGCGAAAATTGTTGCCGAAGAACTGCAGGATCGGCGCCTGTGTTTCAATGTCTTGGGCGCGGATAGTCTCATTGGCCGAATAGAGGAAATTCGAGGCCAGAACGATCTGCCACATGCCAAGCGTTACGATGAAGGGCGGCAGCTTCATATAGGCAACGAGCGCGCCGTTGATCCAGCCGCACAGCGCCCCGACGGCGAAGCCGCAAAGAATAGCGATTGAGGGCGGCAAGCCATAGCGGAAGGTGAACTGGCCCATCACCACCGATGACAGCACCATGATGGCGCCTACCGAAAGGTCGATGCCGGCGGTGAGGATGACGAGCGTCTGCGCAGCGCCGATCACGCCGGTGATGGCGACCTGTTGCAGGATCAACGTCATCGAGAAGGCGGAGAAGAACTTGCCGCCGATGATCAGGCCGAACACCAGCACTGAAACCACCAGCACGATCAATGGCACGGCGGCGGGGTTGGAATGCAGGAAATGCTGTATCTTTTCCAGGGTCGAACGCGTGTGCGTGTCGAAGTCCGCCACCGCCGTGTCGGCTCCAGTCAGCACTTTCTCGAATTCCTGCGGTCGCCTGGCATCCGCCGAAGCGTCGGTCATGTCGGCTCCTCCCGATCGGGGAATTGACGCCCCGTCATACGCCCAAGGTGATGTCTCGCCGGCGCGCCGATGCCCCCTCCCCAGCCGAATGACTGCCGGAAGAGAAGGTGCTCCGCCAAGAGAGCACCCACTCGGTGAATGTCACGCCGTTACGGGTTCAGATCAACCCCAGCACTTGGAAAGGCCGGTCTTGACGTCGATGGATTCGACGCCGTTGGCCGGCTTGTCGGTGACCAGCGCCACGCCGGTGTCGACGAAGCTCTTGCCTTCCGTCGGCTTCGGCTTCTCGCCGCTGTCAGCGAACTTCTTGATCGCCTCGACGCCGAGCGACGCCATCAACAGTGGATATTGCTGCGACGTGGCGCCAATAACGCCACCTTCGACATTCTTCACGCCCGGGCAGCCACCATCGACCGATACGATCAGCACGTTCTTTTCCATGCCGACGGCTTTCAGCGCCTCATAGGCACCCGCCGCGGCCGGCTCATTGATGGTGTGCACAACGTTGATGGAAGGATCCTTTTGCAAGAGGTTCTCCATCGCCTTGCGGCCACCTTCCTCATTGCCGTTGGTGATGTCATGACCAACAATGCGCGGATCGTCCTCGTCGCCGATCTTGTTGGCGTCCTTCGGATCGATACCGAAGCCGATCATGAAACCCTGGTCCCGCAACACATCGACGGTTGGCTGCGAAGGGGTAAGGTCGAGGAAAGCAATCTTGGCGTCCTTCGCCTTGTCACCCAGCGTGGCAGCGGCCCACTGGCCGATCAGCTTGCCAGCCAGCAGATTGTCGGTGGCGAAGGTGGCATCCGCAGCGTCGGCCGGCTCCAGCGGCGTGTCGAGCGCGATCACCAGGATGCCGGCATCGCGCGCCTTCTTGATGGTCGGCACGATACCCTTGGTGTCCGAAGCCGTGATCAGGATGCCTTTGGCGCCGTCGGCAATGCAGCTCTCGATCGCCGCGACCTGGCTTTCGGTGTCGCCGTCGATCTTGCCGGCGTAAGTCTTCAGGCTGACGCCGAGTTCCTTCGCCTTGGCGGTGGCACCTTCCTTCATCTTGACGAAGAACGGATTGGTATCGGTCTTGGTGATCAGGCATGCGCCGACGTCGGCTGCCGAAGCAGGCGCGGCAAAGCTTGCGAGTGCCGCGACAGCAGCACCGAATACGGACGTCTTGAGAACAGAAAATCGCATCGAGGTACTCCTCCCAGAACCAAAGATCGCGGCCGGCCAGCTTGCCTTCCGCCGAAGTGCCCGTCTGCTTTTCCCGGTGAGCACCTCGGCACAAACGAAACACCAATCGCAATCTTGTGTCAATAATTAAATCACTCTTATTTATTATTGACACACTTGCGGAGCCGGCTCATTCTCGGCCAAAAGTCAGACAAGAAATCATGGGAGGGAGGAAGCTGTTGGACGACGGCGTTCAAAAGCACGGTTCGGGCGAGCCGGCGGCCAGCCGTCTCCACCGTGGCACGAACCAGAGTGGCATGCGCGACCACAATGAGCGGCTCGTGCTTTCGCTCGTGCGCCAGCATGGCGGCCTTGCGAAATCGGACATTGCCCGCATGACCGGCCTTTCGGCACAGACCGTCTCCGTCATCATGCGCGAACTGGAAGACGAGGGCCTTCTGCTCAGGCGTGAGCCGCTGCGTGGACGCATCGGCCAGCCTTCCATTCCCATGGCGCTCAACCCGGAGGGAGCATTCTTCATCGGCCTCAAGATCGGCCGCCGCAGTGCCGAACTGGTGCTTATCGACTTCCTCGGCAAGGTGCGGGCGATGCTGCACCATTCCTATCGCTATCCAGCGCCATCGGAGACGGTGGATTTTGTCGCTGCCGGCGTCGCCAAGCTGAGATCAGAGCTGACGCCTGCGCAAGACCGACGCGTCGCCGGTCTCGGCATCGCCGTGCCATTCGAGTTGTGGAGCTGGGCCGACGCCGCAGGCGCACCGCGCTCGATCATGGAGGAATGGCGCCACCGCGACATCCGCGCCGACATCCAGGCACTGTGTGATTTCCCTGTCTATCTGCAAAATGACGCGACCGCGGCCTGCGGTGCCGAGCTTGTCTTCGGCAATGCGCTGGACGTGCGCGACTTCGTCTATTTCTACATCGGCGCCTTTGCCGGTGGCGGCATCGTGCTCAACGGCCGCATCTACAGCGGGCCGACCGGCAATGCCGGCGCGCTCGGTTCGATGCCCGTGCCCGGACCGGACGGCAGGCCAATCCAGCTCATCGACGTCGCCTCGATCGCTGCGCTGGAAAAGGCGCTGGCCGAACGCGGCGTCGACGCGCAACATCTTTGGACTTCACCCGAGGAGTGGGGCGACATCGGACCGGAGCTCGACCGCTGGATCACGAACGCGGCGAACGCACTGGCCTACGCCATCGTCGCGGCATCGTCAGTAATCGATTTCCAAGATGCGGTGATCGACGGCTGGATGCCCATCGCGATCCGCGCCCGCCTCGTGAAAGCAGTCGCCAACGCTCTGGATGAGGTCGACGCCGAAGGGCTCAAACTACCCGCCGTGCGCGAAGGCACGGTCGGCATCCACGCCCGTGCTCTTGGCGGCGCCAGCCTGCCACTCTCCGACCGCTTCCTCGTCGGCCCCACGTCCGCATCCGGAACGCTCTGACCATGCTGATCGGCATTTCTCCCCTGCTTGGACCTGAACTTCTCGCCGTGCTGCGCGCCATGGGTCATGGCGACGAAATCGCCATCGTCGACGGCAACTATCCCGCGGAAGAACAGGCCAAACGTCTGATCCGTGCCGACGGTGTCGACCTGGTACCGATGCTGGATGCTGTCCTTTCGGTTCTCCCGGTGGACGATTTTGTCGACGAAGCGCTGTTCCGTTCCTCGAAAAAGGGCGACCCAAGACTGGTTGACCCCGTACATGGAGAGATCGAGGCGATCTGCGTCAAGCGCGCACCTGGCCGCAAGGTGGTTGCCCTGCCCGGCGCTGACTTCTACGCCAAGGTGAAGGCCGCCCACGCCATCGTGCAAACATCCGAACCCCGGCTCTATGCCAACATCATCGTCCGCAAGGGCGTCATCTATCCGGCAGGAGCCTGAAACCATGATCCTGTGCTGCGGCGAAGCCCTGATCGACATGTTGCCGCGCGAGACAACCGCAGGCGAGGCCGCGTTTGCCCCCTATGTTGGCGGCGCGGTGTTCAACACAGCCGTAGCGCTCGGGCGGCTCAACCTTCCTGTAAGTTTTTTCACGGGCCTGTCGACGGATTTTTTCGGCGGTATGCTGAGCGCGGCGCTGACAGACAGCAACGTCAAACTGGACCTCATCAAATTTTCACCGCTGCCGACAACGCTGGCGTTGGTGCGCCTGGTCGAGGGTCATGCCAGCTATCTGTTCTATGATGAAAACACTGCCGGACGCATGCTCTACGAGACGGATCACCCCGCTGTCGGAGATGATGTCGAAGCGATGCATTTCTCCTGCATGAGCCTCGTGCCCGAACCTTGCGGTTCGACATACGAAGCGCTGATGCGCCGCGAACACGGCAAACGGGTGATGATGTTCGACCCCAACATCCGCAAGAATTTCATCGCAGACAAGTCAAAGCACCTTGCCCGCATGAAGCGCATGCTGGCGCTCGCAGACATCGTAAAGTTGTCGGATGAGGATCTGGATTGGTTCGGCGAAACGGGTTCCCTGCACGACATAGCAGAACGGTGGCTCGATCTCGGCCCGAGCCTGATGGTGGTGACGCAGGGCGCCAAGGGCCTGGTGGCCCTCTCCAGGAAACATACGGTTTCTGTGCCAGCCCCACCAGTGAAGGTTGTCGATACCGTTGGTGCCGGCGACACGATCAACGCCGGGATCCTTGCCTCGCTGCGCGACCAGGGGCTGCTCTCGAAGCAGGCGATTGCCGGCCTTTCCGAAAGTCAGATCCGCGCGGTGCTCGCCTTCAGCGCCGAGGCCGCCGCCATCACCGTTTCCCGCGCAGGCGCCAATCCACCCTGGCGAAGTGAGCTGGCTGGGACAGCCGCCATTGCCGGCTAACGGGCACCATCACGATCACATTATGTTTCGCCGGTTGCGACGTCGGCGCGGCCAACAGCAGAAAAAACACAGCAAAAGCTTGGCTTTGCGGCTTTTCCTGCAAGCCAATCGATAGTTGTCGGTAACGAGGATCTCCGCTGCCTAAGGCCGCAGTCTGGCTGCAAATCTTTCGCCTGCCTTGCAACTCTGGTACCAGCGGCGCGTTATCAGGCAAAATTCGGGGCCGACATGCAGTTCATCGATCTAGGCGCGCAACGCGCACGCATCCACGACAGGTTGAAAGCGGCCATGGACCGCGTCGTCGAGGAAGGCCGCTATATCCTGGGACCGCAGGTGGCCGAATTCGAAGCCAAGCTGGCCGACTATGTCGGTGTCAAACATGTCGTGGCTTGCGCCAACGGTACCGATGCGCTGCTGCTGCCGCTCTATGCTTCCGGCATCGGGCCCGGTGATGCAGTGTTCGTACCAAGCTTCACGTTCGCCGCCACCGCAGAAGTTGTAGCCTTGGCCAAGGCCGAGCCGATCTTCGTCGACGTCGATGCCAAGACCTACAACATCGATATCGACAGCCTTGAAGCGGCCATCGCCATGGTCAAGGCCGAGGGTCGCCTGAAGCCGAGGGCGATCATCCCTGTCGATCTGTTCGGCCTTGCCGCCGACTACGACGCCATCATGGCGATCGCCAAGCGCGAGAACCTGCTGGTTATCGAGGACGCGGCCCAATCAATCGGCGGCACCACCAACGACGCCAAATGCGGCGCTTTCGGCCATGTAGCCGGCACCTCGTTCTACCCGGCGAAGCCGCTGGGCTGCTATGGTGACGGTGGCGCGATGTTCACCAATGATGCGGCGCTTGCGGAAAAGCTGCGTTCCTTCGCCTTCCATGGCAAGGGCGAGACGCAGTACGACAACGTCCATGTCGGCATCAATTCGCGCCTCGACACGCTGCAGGCAGCGATCCTGATCGAGAAGCTGGCGATCCTGGAAGATGAGATGGTTGCCCGCCAGAAGGTGGCTGCGCGTTATGCCGACGGCCTTGGCGACATTGTCACCGCAGCACGCAACCTCGACGGTACCCGTTCGGCGTGGGCGCAGTACGCCATCGAGACGCCGAAACGCGATGGACTGAAGGCGCATCTGCAGGAAAAGGGCATTCCATCCGTCATCTACTACGTCAAGCCACTGCACGGGCAGGTTGCCTATCGCCATTTCCCGCGCACACCCACGGGTCTGGCAGTGTCGGAAGGCCTGCCCAATCGGATCCTGTGCCTGCCGATGCACCCCTATCTCAGCGAAGAAGACCAGGATCGCGTGATTGAGACGATCCGCAATTACATCGGCTCGAACTCGGCCCAGGCGGCGGAGTAAGCCTACCCTCGCCCCGCTTATACGGGGAAAGTGAGGCGTCACGGGCGGCGCGCCTTTATTTGCTATCGATTGGTCAGCCCCTCATCCGCCCTTCGGGCACCTTCTCCCCGTGAACGGGAGAAGGAAAGCCCCCTCACCTGCCCTTGGCAATAAAGAACGGATTGGCGAAATCGGCGTCGTGCGCCTGGTTTCGCTTGCCATAGGTGAGCGGCGCACCATCAAGCGTCGAGGTGCTGCCGCCGGCGGCCCGCAACACAGCGTCGCCCGCCGCCGTATCCCACTCCATGGTGCGGCCGAAACGCGGATAGATATCGGCTACGGCTTCCGCCAGCAGGCAGAACTTCAGCGACGAGCCAATCGAGACGATCTCCGTCTGACCGAGCGTCGCAATATAGTCGTCAGTTTCCACTGTACGGTGTGAACGGCTGGCGACGACGGCGAGTGGGGAAACGGCTATGCGTGTCGTAATCGCCCTGCGTGCAACCACGCCGAGACTGGCATCGACGTCTGCGGCTTCTGCCCTACCCGGCCACCCTGAATAGAGCTTCCCGGAGCATGGAGCAAAGACAACGCCGACCTCCGGCACACCCTGGCGCACGAGCGCGATGTTGACGGTGAAGTCGTTACCACGTTTGACGAACTCTTTCGTGCCGTCGAGCGGATCTATCAGGAAGAAGGCTTCGCCCAGCGAGACCGGCAGGATGCCGGCACTGGCCTCCTCTTCGGCAACGCAAGGGATATGTGGATAGATTTCACGAAGGCCAGCCAGGATGATCCGCTCAGCCTGCCGGTCGGCTTCCGTTACCGGCGAGGCATCCGCCTTGGCATCTACCGCACAGCCTTCGTGGAAGATGCGCATGATGGCGCTGCCGGCAGCCAATGACAGCTTTTCGAAAACGGCAACCATTGCAGCATCAGCGGCCATATCCGCCGGGATCTGGGCGACACTCATCTAGATGCCGCCACCGCTTTCGTACTGCGTCTCTGCCTTGTCGCGCTCGGCCAACCAGTCGTCCAGAATATCCACCATCTCTTCGACCGTTCTGCCGATCGTTTGGAGACGGATCTCCGGGTTCTCCGGCGGCTCGTAGGGGGAATCGACGCCGGTGAAATTCTTGATCTCGCCGCGCAATGCCCGTGCATAGAGGCCCTTCGGATCGCGGCGCGCGCACTCCTCGAACGGCGTATCCACGAACACTTCGACGAATTCACCACCGGCCATCAGCTCTCGCGCCAAACGCCGCTCTGCGCGGAAGGGTGAAATGAAGGAGACCAGCACGATCAGGCCGGCATCCGCCATCAGCTTGGCCACCTCGGCGACGCGGCGGATATTCTCAACGCGGTCGGCATCGGTGAAGCCGAGATCGCGGTTGAGGCCATGGCGCACATTGTCGCCGTCGAGCAGATAGGTGTGGCGACCGGTAGCGGCAAGCTTCTTTTCGAGCAGGTTGGCGATCGTCGACTTGCCCGAGCCTGAAAGGCCGGTGAACCAGAACACAGCCGGCCGCTGATGTTTCATGTCGGCACGCGCACGCTTGTCGACGTCGAGCGACTGCCAGTGGATGTTCTCGGCGCGGCGCAGCGCATGCTGGATCATGCCGGCACCAACCGTCGCATTGGTGATGCGATCGATCAGGATGAAGGCGCCGGTCGAACGGTTTTCAGCAAACCCATCGAAGGCGATCGGCGTTCGGGTCGAGATGTTGACGACACCAACCTCGTTCATCTCCAGCGACTTCGCCGCCTCCTCCGCGAAATCATTGATGTTGAGACGGTGCTTCAGTTCGGTGATGGTCGCGCTCGCCTCGTCCGTCTCCGTGCGCAGGATATAGGAGCGGCCTGGCAACAGCGCCTGCTCGTCGAACCACACCAGCTTGGCGGCGAACTGATCAGACACCTGCGGGCGGGCATCCGGCTGCACCAGCATATTGCCCCGCGAAACCTCGACTTCCTCGTCCAGCACAAGCGTTACAGCCTGGCCTGCAACGGCCGTCTGAAGATCGCCGCCATGGGAGACAATGCGTTTGACATGCGCGGAGCGGCCGGACTTCGCCACCACTACCTCGTCGCCACGCGACACCGACCCCGATGCGACAGTGCCGGCAAAGCCGCGGAAATCGAGGTTCGGCCGGTTCACATACTGCACGGGGAAACGGAATGGCCGTTCGACAGAGGCGCTGTCGATCGGAACGGTTTCCAGATGTTCGATCAGTGTCGGACCTTGATACCAGGCCAGGCGCTCCGAACGCACCGAGACATTGTCGCCGTAGCGCGCCGACATCGGGATCGGCACGACGCTTTCAAAGCCGAGATCACGCGCGAAATCCCGATACTCCGCAACGATGCGGTCGAAAGTAACCCGGTCGAAGCCAACCAGATCGATCTTGTTCACGGCCAGCGCGATGTGGCGGATGCCGAGAAGCGAAGCGATGATGGAATGGCGCCTTGTTTGACGCAGAACGCCCTGGCGCGCATCTATCAGCACAATGGCAAGATCGGCGGTGGAAGCGCCGGTCGCCATGTTGCGGGTGTATTGCTCGTGGCCCGGCGTGTCTGCGACAATGAACTTGCGCTTCGGCGTGGCGAAGAAGCGATAGGCAACGTCGATGGTGATGCCCTGTTCGCGTTCAGCCTCGAGACCATCGACCAGCAACGCGAAATCGACGTCCTCGCCAGTCGTGCCGTGCTTGCGGGAATCGCGTTCGAGAGCTGCCAGCTGGTCCTCGAATATCTGCTTGGTATCGGACAGCAGCCGGCCGATCAGCGTCGACTTGCCGTCGTCGACCGAACCGCAGGTGAGGAAGCGCAGCAGCGACTTCTTCTCCTGCGCGGCCAGATAGTCGCGCACCTCGTTGCTCGGCTCGAGGGTCTTTGCCGGAACATGGCGCATTCTCAAAAATATCCCTCGCGCTTCTTCTTTTCCATCGAACCGGCTTCGTCGCGATCGATCAGCCGACCTTGCCGCTCTGACGTGCGCGCTGTCAGCATTTCGCCGACGATAGCCTCCAGCGTGTCGGCGCTGGACTCGATGGCACCGGTGAGCGGGTAGCAGCCCAACGTGCGGAAGCGCACCAGCCGGTTTTCGACCACCTCATCGGAGCGCAATTTCATGCGGTCGTCGTCCTTCAGGATCAGCATGCCGTCGCGCTCGACCACCGGTCGCTCCTTGGCGAAGTAGAGCGGCACGATCGGGATGTCTTCCTGCAAAATGTACTGCCAGATATCGAGCTCGGTCCAGTTGGAGAGCGGAAAGACGCGAATCGATTCACCGGCGGCGATGCGGGTATTGTAGATATTCCACATCTCGGGCCGCTGGTTCTTCGGATCCCAGGCATGGCTCGCATTGCGGAAGGAGAAGATGCGTTCCTTGGCGCGCGACTTCTCCTCATCGCGACGGGCACCACCGAAAGCGGCATCGAAACCATATTTGTCGAGCGCCTGGCGCAGACCCACCGTCTTCATGACATGGGTGTGCACATTCGAGCCGTGGTCGAATGGGTTGATGTTGTCGCGCACGCCGTCCTCGTTGACGTGCACCAAAAGGTCGAAGCCCAGCTTCTCCGCCATCTGATCACGAAACGCGATCATCTCGCGGAACTTCCAGGTGGTGTCGACATGCAGGAACGGAAACGGCGGCTTGGCCGGATAGAAGGCCTTCATCGCCAGATGCATCAGCACAGAGGAGTCCTTGCCGACGGAATAGAGCATCACCGGCTTGGAGAAATTGGCCGCAACCTCACGGAAGATATGAATGGACTCGGCTTCCAACCGCTGGAGGTGGGTCAGCGTGGCCGAACGGATTTGGAGTTGGGACATCTAATGAGCACACATTGTTGCTGCAGGAGCCGGCTGCATCTGGTTGCGGCGCACAAAATCGTCTTGTTTCCGCTCGAACTCAAGAGGGGTGCCTCCAATCAACCCGGGCGAACGGGATGAAACTTCCAGCAAAACGCCATTTCCCGACATCATATTCTCCCAGTGAGGGTTCTTAGTGTCCGAGCCCTTCCTGGGAAAGTGTCAATCACACCTATATCTATCGAGCGGTTCGCCCTTTGAGTCCAACTTGTTGAGCGCTGTGGACAGGTTACGAAAATGCAGATATCCCGCACGCACGTCTAAGACTATTTCAGATTTCCAGACACATTCGGCCCGATGAAGAGAATTTTCGATTTTGTAGCCGCCGCCCTTGGCCTGGCGGTCTTATGGCCGGTATTGCTGATATTGGTTTTCATCATTAAACGCGGCTCGGAAGGCCCCGGGATATTCTCGCAAGTACGCGTTGGCCGAGATTGCAAGCCGTTTCGGTGCCACAAACTTCGTTCGATGCGCGCCGATACCCCCAACGTCCCATCTCATCACGCAACCGCGGGGCAGATAACGCCAGTTGGACATTTCATTCGCAAGACCAAGCTCGATGAATTGCCGCAGCTCTGGAACGTACTTAAGGGCGAAATGAGTTTCGTAGGCCCGCGCCCTTGCCTGCCGTCTCAGATCGAGTTGGTCGAAGAACGCCGGCGCCGTGGCGTCATGACTTTGCGCCCCGGCATCACCGGCCTTGCGCAAATCAACGACATCGACATGTCGGATCCGATAAGGCTGGCAGACAAGGACGCTGAGTACCTCCAGACACGTACTTTTTTTGGCGACTTCGCCATCATCTTCCGAACCGTTTTCCGCGGAGAAGGCAGTGGTGACCGCATCCGATAGCCGCTTTCTCGCTCAAGCCGCGATGCGAGGGCCGCGTCCAATCTGGAAATAAGATAAACCAGCTGCTTCTACTTCCTCGAGGCGATACATGTTGCGACCATCGAAGATCGCGCGGTCCCTCAATGTACGTGCAAGGCCTGCAAAGCTCGGGTTCCGGAATTCTGCCCACTCCGTGACAATAGCGAGAGCGTCGGCGCCCTCTATGGCATCCTCCGCAGACCTGGCGATCACTACCGAACTACGGTCCGGAAACAAAAGTTCCCCCTGCCCGCCTGCTTCCGGATCATAGACCCGAACCTTTGCCCCAGCCTGGATCAATTCGCCGATCAGGACCCGACTCGGTGCCTCTCGTACGTCGTCGGTGTTCGGCTTGAACGCAATTCCCCAAACAGCGATCGTACGTCCGCTCAATCCGCCCTTTGCCTTGTAGAACGAAGATAGCATTTCAAACAGCACGCGTTTCTGCCGTTCGTTCGCGCGCTCGGTCGCCTCAAGGATACCCAAGTCTACATTGTTCTGGCCCGCCATTTGGATCAGGGCCTGAACGTCTTTCGGGAAGCAGCTGCCCCCGTAGCCACAACCAGGATAGAGGAAATGCGGGCCTATGCGTGGATCACTACCGATGCCACGCCGGACGGCTTCGATATCCGCACCAAGTCTGGCCGAAAGACCTGCCAGTTCGTTCATAAAGCTGATGCGCGTCGCCAACATGGCATTGGCGGCATATTTGGTTAGTTCTGCACTTTTGGTATCCATCACCATGATGTTGTCGCGATCATGATTCAGCGGCGCGTATAGACGACGCATTTTCTCGACCGCCCAATCAACATCACCACCGACAACGATGCGGTCTGGTTCCATGAAATCGCGGATAGCCACCCCCTCCCGCAGGAACTCCGGGTTGCTAACCACTGCGAATTCCATGGAAAGGTTGCGCTCTTTCAGTGCATCCGAGACCACCTGGCGAACCTTTTCGGCCGTGCCGACGGGAACTGTGGATTTGTTGACAATGATAGTCGGACGGGTGATCCGCCTCCCCACCTCTCCAGCGACCCCGAGCACATATTGCAGATCGGCGCTACCGTCTTCGCCAGGCGGCGTGCCGACTGCGATGAAAACGATCTCGCCGTGCTCAACTGCTTCGTCGTAGCTGGTCGTGAAATGCAGTTTGCCAGCTTCCCGGCCGTCTCGAACCAGTGCATCCAGACCCGGTTCAAAAATCGGAATACCGCCACTGCTGAGGAGATCGATCTTCCTGGCATCAACGTCCAGGCACATCACATCTATGCCGATGTGCGAGAAGCATGTACCGGCAACCAGCCCGACATAACCCGTGCCGACAACAGTGACCTTCATGATTGGCAGAAATCCCATCGATCGCCGCCTGACGCTTGAGGCAACCATATGCCTTGGTCTTGCGGGCTCATCCGTCAGAACTGACGGTATTTCATTATACCGTTTACTGCATAGTGCATGAAGTTCCAGGCAGAAACAGGTAGGCTCAATTTCTCGATTTCACGGTAGCTCTGCCACACCCTCATCGCAGACTTCTTCTTGTTGCGCGAAACCGAATTGTTGACAACACGATAGCGCATGAGATCCGCGTCGAGTCCATGAGCTCGTCTACCAGATTTCAGGATTTCCAGCCAGCAGGCGAAATCATCATAGTAGGTCTTCTTCATCACGACAGGGCCGACCCTGGTGCGATCGATCACCACCGTGGAGGTGGCAATGACATTGTTGCGCAGAAGCTGGTTGTAAGAAACATGTTTCGGCACACCAATGTAGCGGCCAACATCCTGAGCGTCAGCGCTTATACGGCGAAAACCCGTGAAGATTAGAGGTGCTTCATTGGCTTTTGCATAAGCAAGCGTGCGCTCAAGTTTTTCCGATAGCCAGAGATCATCGCTATCGAGATAAGCGAGCCAACGTCCTCTCGCTGCATTGATGGCTGTATTACGCGCGGCGGCGGGCCCGCCGTTCGTGACATGCTCGATCAGCTTGACCCTCGAATCCTGTGCGCACCATTCCCTTATGACTGCTCTTGTATTGTCAGGCGAGCAGTCATCAACAATCAGCATTTCCCAATGCGGATAGGTCTGATCGATCACAGAACGGATCGTGTCGCCAACTAGGGCTTCCGCCCGGAAAGCGGGCGTTACAATAGACACCAGTTCGTTTTCGAAGCCGCTCATCGTTATCACACCAGTTGAGGGTGTCAGATGATGGTGCGGAAGTATTCTATGGAACGCCTAAGGCCACTTTCGACATCAACCACGGGCTTCCAGCCCACCTTGGTACCAACAGCGGAAATGTCAGGGCGGCGCTGACGTGGATCATCCGACGGCAGTGGCAGGAATGAGATACGACTTGACGACTTGGTCAACTTGATCACCATCTCCGCGAGATCGAGCATCGTGTGCTCTTCTGGATTGCCGATGTTGAAAGGTTCCGGCTCCTCCTGACGCTCGTGATTCATCACCGCGATCATAGCGCCAATCAGGTCATCCACATAACAGAAGCTACGCGTCTGAGTACCATCGCCGAAAACAGTCAGGTCTTGGCCACGCAATGCCTGAACGATGAAGTTGCTGACCACACGCCCGTCATTGGGATGCATACGCGGGCCGTAGGTATTGAAAATGCGCACGATGCGAATATCGGCGCCCTTGCGACGATGATAGTCGAAGAACAGGGTTTCGGCGCAGCGTTTGCCCTCGTCGTAGCAGCTGCGAAGACCGATAGGATTCACGTATCCCCAGTAACTTTCCGGCTGAGGGTGCACGGATGGGTCGCCATAGACCTCGCTGGTGGAAGCTTGCAGGATGCGAGCCCCATTTTGCAAAGCCAATTCCAGCATATTGAGGCCGCCCCATACGCTCGTCTGCAGCGTCTTGATGGGATCATGCTGATAGTGCACTGGCGATGCCGGACATGCCAAATTGTAGATCTGATCGACCTCCAATCGGATCGGATCGACAACATCGTGGCGGATCACTTCGAAGTCAGGATTCTGCATGAGGTGCGCGACGTTTGCGCGCGAGCCAGTGAAAAAATTGTCGAGGCAGATAACGACACTACCGCGCTCGAGAAGCCTTTCGCATAGATGAGAACCAAGAAATCCGGCGCCACCGGTAACAAGAACACGATTCTTCTGAAAATAATTCTTCACTCGATCGTCCCACGATAGCACTTCTTACGTTCACATCGGCCTTAGTAGACGAAATTTGGCCGGATGGCGGGCGTTCTCAATTGAGCTGCTACAAAAGTCAACCGATGACACAGTACGTTGTATTACTTTTGCCACAAAGGCTGATCAATAACTCAATCGCCTCTGGCATCATCACGCTTGCGGAAAGGGATGCGACCTGTCCAACTCCTACCCACAACCAGGAGCAAGCAAACATTAAAGGCGGCAGCTGATTACGGACACGGTTGGTAATTCAGATAGCCGCATTTCACGTAGTCGATTTGCAATCCGAGCAGTTAAGTCAACCAACAAGATCCCAGCCGATTGGCGTGCCCATCGGGGCATCCCGGCTCACTCGTTTGCCAATCACGACATCGTAGAATTTGGGGGGCAGTCCGAAACCTGGACGAATGATGCGGACATTTTCCGTGGAAAGTACATCGCCGGCCTTCACATCACTCGAAATGTAGAGAGAGCGTCGGAAAGCAGTAGACTTCTCTTCCGCCGGTTGTGTTCCATACCTGACAACGCCCAAAGACTGCCACGCCCGCTCGGTTTCGACACGGAGTTGCATGAACTCTTCCGGTTCGAGCGAAAAACTCGAATCGACGCCACCGTCGCTTCGACGCAGCGTGAAATGCTTTTCAATGAGTACCGCGCCGTGTGCTACCGCAGCGGCTGAAGCCCCGCATCCCATCGTATGGTCGGAAAGGCCGATCTCGCAGCCGGGAAACGCTTCTCGCAAATGTGGAATGGTGAGAACATTGGTATTTTCTGGCGTTGCGGGATAGGTGCTTGTGCATTTGAGCAACACGATATCCTTACAGCCCCCTTGCCGAGCGGTACGCACGGCGTCGTCAATTTCGGCCAGCGTAGCCATGCCCGTGGAGATGATCATGGGCTTGCCTGCGGCCGCCACCTTCTGGATCAAGGGCAGATCCGTGCATTCGAATGACGCGATCTTGAAAGCGGGGACGTCAAGTGATCCTAGGAAATCCGTAGCAGTATCATCGAAGGGTGTCGAAAAGCAGTGAATGCCGTGGCTGGCCGCGCGCTCCATGATCGGCTTGTGCCACTCCCAAGGCGTGTGCGCTTCTTGATAGAGTTCGTAGAGTTGCCGGCCGGCCCAGAGACTTCCCTTGTCTTCGATCACGAAGCCAGGCGCGCGGATGTTCAACGTCATCGTATCAGCGGTGTAGGTCTGGAGCTTGATGGCATCCGCGCCTGAGCGAGCAGCTGCATCCACAATTTCCAGCGCTCTGTCGAGCGACTGGTTGTGATTTCCGGACATTTCCGCGATCAAATAGGGGCGATGACCGAGACCGATTTCACGATTGCCGATTTTCACAGCATCTTCCTTTCCGACAGCCTAATTCTTGCCTGCACTGGCCGCGGTAGAATTCAGACTGCTCGTAGCATTGAGAAACGAAGTCGACAGGTCATCTCCTGAACTTCACTGAATATGTCAAGGTACGCCGCTCGGCTTCTTTGTCGGCGAGGCTGCCCGCGCTCAGGAGTCCAGCACCGCTCGCACGACACGGTTGGCACCACCCCCATCGCATATAGCCGCAGCCGCGAGATGCATGTCGTGCAGTTTGGATGGGTCTTCAACCATCCCCCGTATAGAGTTGGCCACACGGCCAGACGTATCGTGCGAGAACTTTCCGATGACGATTGCAGCACCAGCGTCCTGCAAAGCCGCCGCATTGTGCAGCTGATTATCGGCAACGACGAGCAAGAGGGTTGGCCGGCCCAGACAGCAGCGTTCGTAGCTGGCACTGCCCGGTGCGCCCACGACTATATCGGCCTTTCCTGTGAGCGCAGCCATCATCTCAGCGTCGGCGTCGGTGTGAAGGCGCCATCTGCGACCACCGGCAGAAAGTGCGGTTCGTACAGCGTGGAGATGGGGAGCTGCCGAACCGAGAACGCAATCCACCTCAAACTCGCCCCCAGCGTCAAAAATCCCCTTCAACACAGCTTGGGTAGCATTCACGTTGTCGCTTAATCCCATGGAGATCAAAATGCGCCGTACCGCACTTGGCGCTCGTTCAAGCGCACCATGTCGTTCTGTCTGGAAAGCTTGGCGCAGCATCGCAAAATCGCTGCCGCAAAGCAGCATGGTGCCAATATCGACCTGCTCGCGATATTCCTCCGAGCGCCGTCGAAAAGTGGTGTCAACCAAATGGGTACAAATGTGACGTCGCAAAGGCGCATCATCAATAACCAGCACTTTCCTGGCCCAGCCTGCCAGCGCCTTTTCAAAATCTTCGCCTAGGCTGTAGTGATCGACGACAGCAAGTTCGACGCCGGACGGCCACCGCGAGATCATGCGGTCGACGTCACCTTCAGCAGTTGTCATGCCTTTTAGAACGTCGGGAAAATCGACGAACAGTCGTGGGAGGGTCGTCACGGTTTCATCAGAGACTGCAAAGGCAACATCGACACCCTCTCGCTTTAGTGCCGCTCCCAACGCACCACAACGGACCAGATGCCCTCCCCCAATGACTGATCCCGCATCGCATCGGATCACCGCCTGCATCCAACATCCCCATTGACGTTTTAATTGCATAAGAGAGGGGCAAAGGCCTTGATAAGGCAGCTGGATATTGCCGCTCTGGTGCCCATTCACTATAGAAGCGCAACAGATCGGGCAATCTTACAGCGCTGACCGGACCCACAGATGATTATTGTAGTGCTGCAAGCAAGAGCATCCTCCAGCCGACTTCCAGGCAAAGTGCTCAAACCCATTCTCGGAAAGCCGATGCTGCATCACCAAATCGAGCGCATCCAACGCGCGAGAGTGCCTCAGCGGTTGGTATTGGCAACCAGCCGCAACCCCGACGATGACGCAGTGGCGGATATCGGCCGAAATGCAGGCATCGATGTCTATCGTGGCAGCCTTGAAGATGTCCTTGATCGCTTCTACCACGCAGCCAAACCGTTCACGCCGTCACACGTGGTGCGATTGACCGGCGACTGCCCACTGGCGGATCCGAGTATCATTGATGAAGTTGCCCGCTTCGGGATCGATGGCAATTACGATTATGCTTCGAACACAATTCAACCAACCTTCCCAGATGGATTGGATGTCGAGGTTGCTACCTTCCAAGCACTTCAAACCGCCTGGAAGGAGGCGACAACAAAATCCGACCGAGAACATGTGATGCCGTTCCTTCACCGCCAGTCGGATCGTTTCAAGCTGGGAAACTATAGAAATGCAGAGGATCTGTCCGCGTTGCGCTGGACGGTTGACGAAGCTGCGGATTTTACATTTGTAGAATCCGTCTATGAAGCCCTCTATCCGGAAAACCCCGCCTTCGATAGCGCTGCTATTCTCGCCTATCTGGGAAAGAATCCCGCGCTTTCCTCGCTTAACTCGGGATTCGCACGAAACGAAGGGTTCAAAAGCGAATGAAGCTGCGGCCTGCGACTATCGACGACGCGCAGTTGCTGCTCGATTGGCGTAACGAACCGCTTACCCGAGCGATGTCGGTAAATACCGAACCGGTCGGGTGGGAAATCCACTTGAAATGGTTGTCGGCAAGATTGGCTCGGTCAGAGCCCGGGCTATACATCTGCGAAAATGACGGCAGCCTGTGCGGCATGGTGCGTATCGACGATGACGAAATCAGCTATATCGTCGACGTAAACTTTCGGGGCAAGGGCTTGGCTACCAAAATGCTGGTACTGGCACGACACCATTTCGGCCCGAAACGCGCCAAGGTAAAACGGGGCAATGAAGCTTCGGCGAAAGCCGCAACTGCCGCCGGCCACACAGTTGAATATATCAAGGATTGAAGTCGCAATGTCCAATGCCAGCCCAAGACAGGAAATGAGCCCCTCTCACACCGCAGGCGGCCGCTATCGGACTTCCGAGGAGATGCTGGACGAGGCACTCAGGATCATTCCGCTTGGCTCGCAGACTTTTTCCAAAAGCCTGACCCAATACCCGCGCGGCGTCTCGCCCTTCTTCATACAGCGTGGCGATGGCTCCGTCGTCTGGGATGTCGACGGCAACTCTTATACCGATTTCAACAACGGCCTGTGCTCCGTCACGCTCGGCCACGCCGATGCCGACGTAAACGCCGCCGTCCTTGAGCAACTGAAGGATGGCATCTCTTTCCCATTGGCGCATCCGCTCGAGACGATAGTGGCAGAACTCATCATCGAGATGGTGCCGTCGGCTGAGATGGTGCGCTTCGGCAAGAACGGGTCCGATGCGACATCGGGCGCCATAAGGGCGGCGCGGGCCTTCACCGGAAGAGAGCGTGTTGCCATGTGCGGCTATCACGGCTGGCAGGACTGGTATATCGGGTCAACCGCCCGCAACAAAGGAGTGCCGAAGGCGATCCGCGAGCTCTCCCACGTCTTCCCGTACAATGACTTGGAAGCGCTTGACAAAGTACTCTCATCCCACCCCGGTGAGTTTGCAGCGGTCATCCTCGAACCGATGAATACGACTTTCCCGAAGGAGGGTTACCTCCAGGGAATGATCGACCTGGCTCACAAACACGGTGCGATTGCGATCTTTGACGAGACCATTACTGGTTTTCGTTATAGCGAAGGCGGCGCACAGCAGCTCTTCGGCGTGAAACCTGATCTCGCTTGTTTCGGCAAGGGTCTGGCCAACGGCTATCCACTTTCAGCGGTGGCCGGACGAGCGGATGTCATGGCCGAGTTTGCCGAGATATTCTTCTCCTTCACCATGGGCGGAGAGGCGATGTCACTGGCTGCGGCCCAAGCCAGCTTGAAGAAGATCCGTAGCCACAATGTGATCGAAAAACTCAACGCGACAGGCAATAAGATTGCCGACGGCGTCAAGGCCTTGATCGTCAAGCACGGCTGCGAAAACTTCCTCGGTTTCGCAGGGCATCCGACATGGTCATTCCTGACCATGAATGATGCCAACGGCAGCACGTCGTTTGAGATCAAAACCCTTTGGATGCAGGAAATCCTGGCGCGAGGCCTCATTTCGGTCGGCACACACAATGTCAGCTTCGCGCACAGCGATGCGGATGTTGCAAAGCTGCTCAACGCGTATGACGAGATATTTCCGCTCTTGCGCGACGCCGTGGAAAACAAGGCTATCCGGCAATATCTTCGCTGCGAACCGTTAGTGCCGCTGTTTCGGTTGAGGTAACCATAGACGCTTCGACTGAGACCTTAGCGCCGGAGCCTTGGCTGTCCATCAAAGGGAGCGTCTTTCACAAGCTCCCCCATAGTGCTGGATTTAACAGGCGCTCATTCGAAATCGGCCAACGCCAAGAGGCATGGTCGATTTGGCGCGCATCTGACCGGTTTATCGTTGAAACGATTTCCCGAAACTCACGAAGACTCGCGGCCCCGACAATCACGCGATCGATCATTTCATGCCGAAAGACAGAGGCAAAAAGCCCCTCCATGACAGTCAGACCGACTTGAGCAAAGGCTTGCCGCATCTGGAGCAGAGATGGCGCAAGCCCCGCGAACTTCGCTGGCAGTTGTTCCGGCGGCAACAATAGCAACCCTTGGAGAAAGATCGAGCGAGCGTGAATCTCGACCTTGCGTGTCGCCAAGCGATCAAGTTGCCCACCATCCACCAGCCGCAGATCCAGGGCATTGATGGGAAGCTGGACGATATCGATATCATAGCGATCAAGCAGTTCGTCGACCTCCTTGCCGGAATAGACCGAGGCACCGATTTTGTGGGCCAATCCGGACGCCTTGATGCTGTGCAGACACCGCCACACCCTGTCACCATAGCGGCCGAGCAAGTCTCCAGCATCGTGAACCATAAGAGCGTCGACATGAGCGACCCGGAGATCGCGGATCGATCGTTCGAAACGCAAAATGATGGCGTCCACAGCAGTGTCTGCGCTCATTTCGCTGCTGACTTTGACTGTCTTGGTTACAATATCGAACGCAGTTCCTGCGGCCGCCTGGCCAATGGTGGCCTCGCTGTTACCGTAGAGGGCGGCTGTATCGATCGTGGTGATGTCGTTGTCGTGCGCGAAGCGAAGGATGGAAGCAGCCTCCTCCACGCCGACCTGGCCACCCTGATTGGTAACGCCATATGCAAGTCCGAACTGAACAGTGCCTAGGCCAAGACGAGTTGCAGCGGAAAGCATGGAGGCCCGGTTCCCGCTAGCCGTTAATACCCAAAACGCTTTTGATCGTCTTGGCTACACGTTCAGCGTCGCGATCGGTCATCAGCGGATAATAGGGGATAGAAAGTGCTTTAGCATAGTAGGCGTCGGCCCCCGGCAGATCGACAGCTCCCGACTGTTCGACATAATAGGGCTGGCGATGAATTGGAATATAGTGAACCTGCGTACCGACCCCTTGTTCCCGCAGATCAGCCATGACGCGTGCCCGCTCCTTGCCTAGCGCGGCGAAATCAATGAGCAGCGGATACAGATGCAACACTGGCTCTATGGAAGTTTCGATCCGAAGCGGCTCCACAAGATCACCAACATCCCCGAAATGCAGGTCGTAGATTTCCTTGATCCGAGCGCGCCGTTCAGCAAACATTGACAATTTTTTGAGCTGCGAATGGGCGAGAACACAGGCAAAATCCGGTGCCCGGTAATTGAAGCCCAACTCTTGCATCTCGTAGTACCAAGGATTGGCGTCGCCGGCACTTGCGAAAGCGAGATCCCTATCCAGGAATTTCTCTGGAGACCTTACCATTCCGTGTGAGCGCAACAGCTTCAATCGTTCATAGAGAGCCGGATCACTGGTGGTGACAACGCCGCCCTCGCCCATGGTGATCGTCTTTACCGGGTGAAGCGAGAAAACCGTCATCGCTGAATGGCGGCAGGCACCAACCTTGACCGCGTCGCCCGTCTCGCCCCGATAAGTTGTCCCCAAAGCGTGGCAGGCATCTTCCACCAGGATGATGTTGCGTTCCGCAGCGATGCGGGCGATTTCGGGCATGTTCACGGGATTACCGTTGAGATGCACAACAACAGCCATTTTCACAGGCTTTGCGGCACGCTCAATGGCTACTCTGAAGGTTTCGGGCGTGATCAGGCCAGTTCTCGGATTTGCATCAGCAAAGACGATCTGGGCGCCCGTATAACGCATACCGTTGGCAGAGGCCAAAAAGGACATGGTCGGCGCAATGCCAACGTCACTCGCGCCCACATGCGCGGCCAGCGCAGCCAGATGCAGAGCCACGGTTCCATTGGAGACGACAACAGCATAACGAGCACCAACGACTTCAGCGAACGCTGCTTCGAATGCCTCGACCGCTGGACCGGTGGTCAACCAGTCACCGCGCAGGCACTCCGCAACTGCAGCGATGTCGTCCTCATCGATCCAATGGCGGCCGTAAGGCAGAAAGCTTTCGGGCATAACTTGGGCCTCAGATGCCAGTGCGTGCCACCAATTCGTTGAAACCGACCTCGTCGAGCCATTCATCATTGATATCGCTCGAATAGCTGAAATTGTCGGGCACCCTTCTCACACCGGCTGAGGTATCCTCATCTTTCGCCCAGAAACGGAAGACGGGCAGGATCGCATAGCGGTCGCCAAGATCAACTGTCATACGTGCATCATCGCCAGTCACCATGACCTCATGTAGCTTTTCGCCGGGGCGAATGCCGACGATCTCATGCGGGATGCCTGGTGCTATCGCATTGGCAAGATCGACTACTTTCATCGACGGAATTTTCGGCACAAAAATCTCGCCGCCCTTCATAAGGTCAAACGAGGACAGCACCATGTTGATGCCCTGCTCTAGGGTAATCCAGAAACGGGTCATTTCGGGATGAGTGATAGGGATCCGGTCCGCCTGGTTTGCAACCAGCTTGCGGAAGAACGGCAAGACACTGCCGCGCGACCCCATGACATTGCCGTAGCGGACAACTGAGATTCGGAGACCGGAAGCGCCAGAAATGTTGTTCGCTGCGATGAAGATCTTGTCCGAGGCAAGCTTCGAAGCGCCGTAAAGATTGATCGGGTTGGCAGCCTTGTCCGTAGACAAGGCCACAATCTTCTTTACGCCCTTGTTCAAGGCTGCACGCACCACATTTTCTGCACCGATGATATTCGTCTGTACACATTCGAAAGGATTGTATTCGGCAATCGGAACGTGTTTGAGGGCTGCAGCATGGACGACATAGTCGATGCCTGCCATTGCCATTTCCAACCGAGCCTGGTCGCGGACGTCACCGATGAAATAGCGTAGACAAGGATGCTCTTGATCATTGAGCTCCTGATTCATCTCATATTGCTTCAACTCATCGCGTGAGAAGATAACAAGGCGGGCAGGTTTGTAGCGCTGCAGAACCGTACGCACGAAAGCCTTGCCGAAAGAGCCGGTGCCACCGGTAATGAGGATCGATTTGCCGTCCAGATTCGGCGCGGGCTCAAGAAAACTGCGGATCATTTTAGATGTTTCCAGGAAATTGTCTTTGAGATGGAGATTTCGGGCCGAAGCTAAGACACCATATCGCGTACCGACTTTTCAATCGCAGCTCGCTCGACCAATCCCTACGAAATGCCGGCTAGAACGACGACATGTGGTCAAAAATTGGCGAACGTCTCCCCGAGGAGAGTGACGGCGATCTCAACGCAGGCGTGCCATACTGGAATGACGCCAGGGTGTAAAGGCGTAAGTTTGATTTTGAATGAATCAAATCTATCAACCTGATTTACCCCATTATTCAATGTATCTATAAGATATTAAGTATATACCTGAAACTCAAAAAGCTCAAGAAGGATGTATTTTAAAATATCTTTACAAACCATCCAGCCACACACTCATCCAGATAGATGTTTTCGATCGATGAAATCTCGAGCCGACTGCCGCACAGCCGTTTCGACACTCAAAGCCGGCTGCCAGTCGAAAGTTTCGCAGAACCGCTGGGAGTTAATCTCAAGATCTCCCAAGAGGCTATCGGCTATGCTATTCTGACCAATCATTCGAAATGCCGCCTGAAGAAGGCGGACCGGCACGGGAAAAAGTCGCGAACTCAACCCCATTTCCACCCGAAGAACGCGCAGAACGTGGGCAAGACCAACCGCCTCCCGATCGGCAATCCCGTAAGCACCCGAGAACCCGGCAGGTGGATTTTTGGCAATCAAATGACAGATTGCCTCAACCAGATTGTGAGCCGCCATCATGTGGCGACAATTGTTCACGGAAGCAAACGGCAACGGCAGTCCGGACGCAGCCAAGCGGAGCATCAAATGCCAGTTCCCCTTAGCGCCAGACCCGTACAAAATTGGCGGCCGCAAACTGATCCCGCATCGCCCCGCCGCCGCAAAATCCGAAACATGAATTTCCGCCCTCAATTTGCTGCGCCCATAAATGGTTGGACCGATTGTTGTGGCATCGTCGGTAATTGGGCCTTGTGCAGAATGACCTACGACGGCGCCGATGCTCGATACATAAATGAAAAGCGTTACACCGGCGGCAGCGGCCTGCTCGGTAAGCCGAGCAGTTCCACGATCATTGGTTTCGACGAAAACATCATCGGGTACACCTCGGGCAGGCAGTTGGGCGGCAAGATGTATCACCGCCTCGCATCCACGCAGCGCAGCTGACCAGTCAGTCGCGCTGTCAATCTTGCCTACCACGGCAACCTCAGCTCGTCCGCCACCACTGTATGCAGCGCGGTGGGAGGACACGACGTGATGTCCTTCTTGTATGAGGCGCTCAACGATTGGCTTGCCCAAGAAACCGGTACTGCCTGTAACGAGAATCCTCACTGTTCTGGGGCCTTCCGCTGTCCAAATAAGGCGGAACGACAGTCATTCTGGCAAAGGTGACGCAAGGATGACATGGGTATTTGGCCACATGAGAATAGGTTTGCGGAACATCAAACGCCGCTGTATCAAGCGGCCAACTCGGAATCATGGAAATCAGTAGATGTTTGGAGACCTCCCAACAAGCCTTATGGTGCTGCGGCGTCTCGCAGCGCTACTGGTGGACTTGTTGGCAGCCTCGACCGCCTTCCTTGCGGCCTATGCAATCGTTCATGGTTATCCTCAGTTTACTTACGTACCCGGCATTTATCAGAAGACAGGCGCATTTACCGCAATCTGCGGCGCCTGCATCCTGTTCTTTGGGGTCGACCGAGCCTCTTGGCGCTATGCGTCGATCCCCGACCTGGTCGCGCTAATCAAAGCTTCGGTGGCCGCTGTCATCATCTATCTACTCGCTGCCTTTCTTGTTTCACGCGGCGACAATGTACCGCGCAGTGTGCCCATTCTCACCCTGCTCTTTCTCGTCGGTTTTCTATGCGCAATCCGGCTTGCTTATCGCATCGTCATCGATGGCGGCTGGGACATGGGGCTTATCCCTGGCATTTCGAGATCAGGCAAAGACAGACGCAATGTCGTCCTTGTTGGCCTTTCACACGGGGCAGAGAGCTACATCCGCGCTGCGAAGCGCATTTCAAAGGACATCTTTGTCGCGGGCATCATCGATGAGACCGAACTCAATCGATCCCGTCTCATACAAGGTGTGAAGATTATCGGCGGTCTTGATCAATTACCCAAATTCTGCGAGCGCAGCCGACTACATGGCAGCCAGATCGACGAGTTGATTGTTACCGAGCATATGCCAAGCCGGAAAAGGCTCAGTGACATTGTCGAAGTAGCAACCACTGTTGGCGTGCGTGTTACCAGGATTCCCGAGGTAACGTCGACATCATCAATTACTTCGAACTTTCTTCTGGAACCAAAGCCAATTGAACTCGGGGACCTGCTCGGGCGCCCAGAGGTGACCGCTGATGTCAGCGGCGTTTCTCATTTGATAGAGGGACGGGTCGTTCTGGCGACTGGAGCTGGCGGTTCGATCGGCTCAGAACTGTGCCGGCAAATAGCCATGCTAAAGCCGCAGCAACTCATCATTACCGACAGTTCCGAACATAATATCTATATGCTCGATAAGGAACTGAGGGCCGACCATCCCGATTTACCCATAGTCACGCGGATCATGAACGTTCGTGACTTATTTCGCGTTAATTCGATTTTCGAAGAATTCAGGCCCCACGTCGTTTTTCATGCCGCTGCACTTAAGCATGTGCCCTTGGTCGAGTACAATATCTGTGAGGGTGTAAAGACGAATGTCCTTGGAACTCGCAATGTTGCCAATGCGGCATTACACAATGGTGCCGCAACATTTGTTATGATCTCGACCGACAAGGCTGTAAATCCAACAAATGTAATGGGAGCAACCAAACGCGCCGCGGAGGCTTACTGTCAAACCCTCGACCTTGAGAACCAGCGGACGAGCTTCAAGACTGTCCGTTTCGGCAATGTACTCGGCTCAAACGGATCGGTGGTACCACGTTTTCAGGAGCAAATAGCAGCAGGGGGGCCTGTCACCGTCACTCACCCCCATATCGTTCGTTTTTTTATGACCATCCCAGAAGCAGTTCGGCTGGTTTTGAATGCCACCGCTCACGGTCAGCGCGATCACGTCCAACGCGGCAAGATCATGGTACTGGATATGGGCAAACCTGTCCGGATCGTCGACCTGGCAGAGCGCATGATTCAGCTTGCCGGCTATAAACCACGTACGGATATTGAAATCGTCTTCACCGGATTACGCCCGGGGGAGAAATTATATGAAGAACTGTTCGACCCGTCTGAAGTGCAAGACGGTAGAACCGGGGATGGATATGTAGTGGCTTCCCCGCGTATCATCGATAAAGACGTGCTTAACTTGACGCTGGCTGCCTTGGAACGTGCAATCGAAGCGGAAGATGACGTCGAGGCTTTGACGCTGCTCTCAAAAATTGTCCCTGAATACAAATCCGCGGATGACATGGACGTAGAAGCGGAATTCGTGGAGGAGAGCTAGTTATTTCAACGGTTCGCGCGACTTAGGGCGTCGAAGAAATGGTTCTGCACCTTTCGTTTTTTCTATCGACCGCCATCTGAACTCACCAGCAAACACCTTTGGCGAACATAAAACGGAGTCATGCATCATCATGACCCTCAAATTCGATGCTCGGTTCGAACCTGCCTACGGTTCAGCAATTGAAATGGCGCCGGGCGTCCTGCGTGTCACGGCGCAAAATCCGAGCCCTTTCACCTTCCACGGCACCAATTCCTACATTATTGGCCACGACACGTTGGCGGTGGTCGATCCTGGGCCTGAAAACGAGGCGCATTTCAACACGCTGATCGCGGCCATTGCCGGGCGACCGGTCAGCCATATCTTTGTCAGTCACACCCATCGCGATCACTCGCCACTCACCGCCAGACTGAAGTCGGCTACGGAGGCCACTGTTCTGGCTGAGGGGCCGCATCGCCCCGCCCGGCCGCTCAGGATCGGCGAGACCAATCCGCTCGATGCCAGCGCTGACACCGAATTTCGTCCCGATATCGCCCTCCCCGACGATTCCCTCATCACCGGCGACGGCTGGACGATCCGCACAGTGCTCACGCCTGGCCACGCCGCCAATCATGCCGCCTTCGCACTGGAAGGCAGCGGCATCCTCTTTTCAGCCGATCATGTCATGGCCTGGGCGACCAGCATCGTGGCGCCGCCCGACGGCGCCATGGCAGACTACATGCGCTCGCTCGACCGGCTGCTGGAGCGCGAAGACCGTATTTTGCTGCCCGGCCATGGCGGGCCGGTGACCGCGCCGAAAACGTTCATGCGCGGGTTGAAGGCGCACCGCAAGATGCGCGAGCGCGCCGTGCTGGAGCGACTGAAACTCGGCGACCGCAACATCAAGACGATCGTTGAGGCTATCTATCGCGAGACCGATCCGAGACTGCACGGGGCCGCAGGGCTTTCGGTTCTGGCGCATCTCGAAGATCTCGTTGCGCGGGGCTTGGCCGGCACCGAGGGCGAGCCTTCGATCGACGGTGTGTTCTTTCCCGCTTAGAGTGACTCCAGACTAGCCGCCTGAAGGACCTACTGCGCGGCTGTCGTGCCGATCTGCGCTGAAACTTCCTGGTCAAGTTCGGCGAGGAACGCGATGATCCTCTCAGCATTGTCGCCGAGATCATGGCGGCCGTAGCGCGAAGCAGAGCGCATATCAACCAGCGTCGTCTCACCGTCGGTGGTGACACGGATCGCCACATCGACGGGCAGCTCCAGCACGAAGGACGTGGCCAGCACAGTGATGGTCGTTTCGTTCTGTCCTTCCTGCGGCTCAGCCGTGTCGCCGACGACCGTCCAGCCGCGGCGGTCGAGCACGGTGTGTACAGCCGCCAAGGTCTCATCGAGAGGCAAGTCGTAGCGGTGGCCGGTCACCAGGGGATAGATTTGGGCCTGCAGGCGCTCCTCCCCCGGTGTCAGGGGAGCAAGAACATTCATGCCGGTCGTGCGGGAGCTACCCTCGAACCGGGGCGGATTGTCGAGATCGGTTGAGATGTCACGCAGCGCCGGATAGGCGGCGATGCCGTAGCCGACGACACCGTAAGGCACCAGCACCAGAACGGCCAGAAGCGCGCCGACGGAAACGTCACGCCCGCCGATAGCGCCATGGTTCCACAGCCTGGCCAGTGCAAATCCTGAAAACAGCAAAGCAAGAAGCGCCAGCAAAGCCACCAATGCCAGCACCCAAAGAAAGCCGCCAGTCTCGACAAGGCCATAGTGATGGCCGATCCATGCCGTCAACAGAAGCACCGCCGAGAAAGCGCCTGTTCGCCGCGACCAGCCCGCCGCTCTTGCCACCTGCCGTTCGGGATATACCGTCATCGCCACCGATTTCCCAAGTCCGGCCAAAGCATTAGAGTGTTTCGACGTTGGATTGAAGCCGAAAGGCGGCAATCACCGCCGCCTTTCGGCTGCGGAATTGATGGCCTTTTGGAGTGCCACGCGTCCATTCGAACGCGCAGAGACGCCCTAACACTTTCGATTGGCGCATGATCCTTTCCGAAAATCATTCCGATTTCGGGGCATGCGCTAGTCCGTCGGCAGGCGATAGTCGCGAAACTGCGCGCGCAACGCGCTTTTCTGGATCTTTCCGGTCGCTGTGTGCGGGATTTCAGCTACGAAGGCGACGTCGTCCGGCATCCACCATTTGGCGATCTTGCCGCTCATGAAACCAAGGACATCGTCTCGCGAGAGCTCCTTGCCCGGTTTCTTCACCACCACAAGCAACGGCCGCTCATCCCATTTGGAATGGCGGATACCGATCGCCGCGGCTTCCGCCACATCCGGGTGACCAACAGCCAGGTTCTCGAGTTCTATGGTGGAGATCCATTCGCCACCGGACTTGATGACGTCCTTGGCGCGATCGGTGATCTGCATGTAGCCGTTGGGGTCGATATGGGCGACGTCACCGGTGTCGAACCAGCCGGCGGCGTCGAACTGCTCGGCTCCCGCGCCACCATAATAGGCGCTGGCGACTGCCGGGCCGCGTACCTTCAAGCGACCGAAGGTCTTGCCATCCCAAGGATGAGCGTTGTCATTGTCGTCGGTGACCTTCATTTCGACGCCGAAGGGCGCGAAACCTTGTGTCTGCTGCACGTCGAGCCGTGCATCCCCGGTCAGTCCGGCGTATTCCGGCTTCAGTGTGCCCAGTGTTCCGAGCGGGCTCATTTCGGTCATTCCCCAGGCGTGGATGACCTGCACATCGTAATCATCCTGGAATTTCTGGGTGATGGCGCGCGGACAGGCCGAACCGCCGATCACCACCTTCTTCAGATAGGGCAGTTTCTTGCCGGTCTCCTCCAGATATTGCAACAGCATAAGCCACACGGTCGGAACCGCTGCGGTGAAGCTCACCTGCTCGGTGTCGAGCAGTTCATAGATGGAGGCGCCGTCCATCTTGCCGCCGGGCATCACCATCTTGGCGCCGATCATTGGCCCGGACTGACCGAGTCCCCAGGCATTGGCGTGGAACATTGGCACCACCGGCAGCACGACGTCGCGCGAAGAAATACCCATCGCATCGGGCATGGCGGCGATCATGGCGTGAAGCACATTGGAACGGTGGCTGTAGAGCACTCCTTTAGGGTCACCCGTTGTGCCGGACGTGTAGCACATGCCAGCGGCAGTGCTCTCGTCGACGCTTGCCCAATTGAAGTCGCCATCGGCTTCGGCCAGCCATTCCTCATAGGCTATGACATTGGGCAGGCTGGTTTCCGGCATATGCGCCTTGTCAGTCAGGACGATGATCTTCTTCAGCGATTTAACCGCACTCGCGATCTTCTCGACCAGCGGCATGAAAGTGAGATCGACGAAGACGGCCTGATCCTCGGCGTGGTTCATGATCCAGACGATCTGCTCGGGAAAAAGGCGCGGGTTCAACGTATGGTAGACAGCACCGATGCCCATGATGCCGTACCAGGCCTCGAGGTGGCGGGCGGTATTCCAGGCGAGCGTTGCGATACGGTCACCCAGTTTGAAGCCGTCTCGCTCCAAGCGCTGCGCGACCTTCAACGAACGCTGCCTGAGTTCGGCATAGCTCAGGCGCACGATCGGCCCCTCGCAGGAGCGCGACACGACTTCACGTCTGCCGTGCTGGATCGCGGCATTGTCCAGGATCTTGTGGCACAGCAAGGGCCATTGCTGCATCAGTCCGAGCATCGTGTTCCTCCTCTTGTATTTTTTCGCATTCTGAAAGGAACGCCAGGAAAGTCCAGACTACCGCAAGGTGAGGAAAGACCCTTTGTACGCGCATTGCGCGGCGAATCTGCAACCAACCATTGTCAAGCCGACCAAAGTCTGCATATTTTCAAGATGGCGGGGTGTGACAGGCGAGATGGATGAGGTTCGCGATGGACCCGCAGATCGACGATGAAGCCCTTGAAACCGCGCTTGAGGAAAGCCTCGGCGAGCTGACACCGGTAGCCAAGGCAGTCTCCAGGGAAGAATTCGCAACCGTTGTTGACGGCGCATTGGAAGCCGTGAGCGGCAAACTGCTGTTCAGCATGTGTGTGCTGAATGAGGGCGCCGATGAGTACGTTGCCGCCGCGTCGGTCGGCGATGGCGAGAACCGCCAATATCTGCTGCTGTCATTGCCCGCCGCAGGTGGCTCCCTGAAAGTGGAAACCGCCTCCAAAAGCAGCAACCCGGCCGCCCGTATCGCTGAAGCCTATGCCGGGCTGATGGATGCGCTGAAGGTCGCCGCCTAGCCACACGGGTCAGTTTGTCAGCAGGCTGCTGGCCATAGGCGCTGCTGATCCTATATTGGGATCAGCAACGGAGAAGCCTCATGGACCAGAAAGCCAACCCTGCGCCCGGTTTCAAACGCAACCCAGCCCACACCATTACCATCCAACCGTTCGATGGTACGGTCACCGTCAGTTTCGGCGGCATTGTGATCGCGGCCTCCAGCCGCGCGCAGCTTCTGCAGGAAGCCAGCTATCCACCGGTGCTTTATGTGCCCTTCGCCGACATCCGCTTCGAAGCACTGAAGCCGAGTGACACATCCACCCATTGTCCCTACAAGGGCGACGCCAGCTATTGGAGCGCCGATACCGGCGGCGAAACACGCAAGGACGTGATGTGGGCCTATAAAGCGCCCTATGACGAAATGCTCGTGATCAGGGATCACGGTGCCTTCTATCCCGACCGCGTCGCCATCGAAGCAACGCCGGCCTGATTAGGCCCTTGGGTGCGCCTACCTCTGCTTTGCCAGAAGCAACCCTTCAAGTCCTGAGTGGTTCGATCTCCGAAAGGAGCCAGTCTCGAAAGGCTTTCACCTTGCGTTGGCGAATAGCGTCCGTGGGATAGACGACGTAGAAGCTGGAGACCGACTTCAATGCATGCTCAAAAGGCCGCACCAGCCTCCCTGCGGCCAGATCGGCTGCGACAAGCATCGAGCGACCGAGCACGACCCCCTCCCCCTGTACGGCGGACTCGATCGCAAAGCTGGCAGAGTCGAATGTCAATCCACTTTTCGGATCCACGCCTGCCACGCCAGCACTGGCAAGCCAGGTTGCCCAGTCGATCGGATAACCGTCATGGATCAGTGGGTGGTACCTGAGATCCTCCGGCTTGCGAAGCGGATGATCGCCCGCCAGAAGCTTGGGGCTGCACACGGGAAAAACCTCTTCGCCGGCCAGGAATTCGGACGTCAAGCCAGCATAGTTACCGCTGCCGTAGCGGATGGCGATATCGATGCCGTCACCGCGGAAGTTGGTCAGCTTGCCGGTCGTTGAAACCCGCACGTCGATATCGCTGTGAGCGCGGTGGAAGCGGTAGAGCCGCGGCACAAGCCATCTGCCGGCGAAACCGTCAGAAGTGCTGACATTCAGCGTCGTGTTCGAATGGCGGGCCGTTGCAGAAGCCGTGGCTACCGCCAGTTGATCGAGCACGTCTCGGATGGCCCGCGCATAAGGCTCGCCAATAGCAGTGAGCCGTACCGACCGCGTTGCTCGCTCGAACAACAGAACGCCGAGTTGATCCTCGAGATTCTTGATCGCCCTGCTGATGGCCCCGTGCGTGACATTGAGCTCTTCAGCCGCCCTGGTGAAGCTCAAGTGCCGCGCCGCAGCCTCGAAACTCGGCAATGCATTGAGTGGAGGAAGCTTTCGGGCCATGGCCAATTTGTGAGCAATCTTCACAAATTGGTGCCAACTAATGGTTTGTACGTCAAGCCATTGCTGATCAAATTCCATGGAATATGTGATCAACGCTCACGAGGTCAGCATGGCGACCATTCACCCTTTCCTCTGGTTCAATGGAAATTCGGAAGACGCACGGGATTTCTACCTGTCCGTTTTCAAGAATTCGAAAACGCTAGGGACCCGGCAATTCACCGACGGTTTTTCGAAAGCGGGCGAAACCGTTCCACATGCCATCTTCGACTTCGAACTCGAAGGCCTGAAGCTCACGGCGCTCAACGCCGGATCGATGCCGCACTTCAATGAATGGCTTTCGCTCTACATCGAGACCAAAGACCAGGAAGAGACCGACTACTATTACAACGCGCTCACCGCAGACGGGGGCTCTGAAAAGCCATGCGGCTGGCTGCAGGACAAATTCGGCGTCTACTGGCAGGTCATTCCCGAGATCGCGCTGAAACTCATGACCGACCCGGATCGCGAAAAAGCGCATCGGGCAAGACAGGCCATGTACAAGATGAACAAGATCATCGTCTCGGACCTGGAAGCAGCCTACGCCGGAAAGGCGTGATCCCTTACAGCAATCATCGAGAAGCAGAGGCTCCCATGGCATCGCTCCAGGGCAAGAAGGTCGTCGTCGTCGGAGGCAGTTCCGGCATCGGGCTCGGTGTCGCGGCGGCGGCCCTTCAAAATGGCGCCAGTGTCACAATCGTCGGCCGTTCGCATGAAAAACTACAGGCTGCACTACGATCACTTGGTGCAAGCAGCACCGTAAGAAGCATTGCGACCGATATGACAGAGGAAACAGAGGTCAGCCGGCTGTTCGGGAACATCGGACCATTCGACCATCTCGTTTCGACCGCTGGGACACCGCCGCCGAATTACCCGATCAACGATACTGATATGGATTTCGTACGACGCTTCGTCGACAACAAGCTTATCGGTGCGGTCATGCTCGCCAAACATGCAGCTCGAACGCTGATCAGCGGAGGGTCCATGACCTTCACCTCCGGTATCAACAAAGATCGGCCGCCAGTTCCCGGAGGTTCGGTCGTGTCCGCCATCGCCGGTTCTTTCAGCTATTTTTCCAAGGCGCTCGCGCTGGAACTCGCGCCGACGCGCGTCAATATCGTATCCCCGGGTTGGGTCGATACGCCAATGTGGGACGAACTCGTCGGAGAGGCCAAATCCGGCTTCTTTGCCGATATCGGTTCTCGATTGCCTGCAAGAAAGGTCGCGACGCCGGCTGACATCGCACCTGCCTATCTCTACCTCATGGAAAGCGAGTTCACGACCGGCGAGACATTACACATCGACGGCGGACAACGGCTGATCTAGCGATTTAGCGCAAATCCCACTCAGGCCGAGGAAGGCTTTCAGTAACCTGCAACCGTCTCAACGGTTGTGCCGTCCGACCCCTCAGCAGGCACATCCGACAATTTCACGAAGGAAAACCCCTTGGCCTTGAGCGCGAGGATACCTTTGGCCACCCCTTCGCCAGCCATGTGGGTCGGCTGGTTGATATGAGCGATGATCACATCCCCATCACGGGAAGCGGCAATGCGCTTTTCTGTTGTTGCTGCGCCGAGCAACGAACCGCCGTCCCCGTTCACAGAGTAGCCGGCGACACGCAGGCCGAGTTTGCGGATCTGCTCGATGGCGCTCTTGCTATAACGCGCTGTCGCACCGCGAAACCAGCGTGGCGCCGTCACACCGGCCACCTCGATCGCTTCAGCGCCACCTCGCACCTCCTGGTCGACCGCCGCGGGCGAGCCGGCGGCGGCAATGCCGAAGATACGGGTCGGCCGATCGACCGCCGGCACGTGCATGGCGCCGTGATCCTCGATTTCGAACAGATCCGGATGCGCCTGCAACTCGGCAAGCACATCTTTATTGTGCTTCAGCCAGCGGCTGGTGACGAAGATCGTCGCCGGCACGCGGTTGTCGATCAGCACGGACAGGATGCGGCGGTCAGCCTTGCCCATACATGCGTCGAAGGTCAGCGCCACACGTGGCGTTTCCTTGCCGCCCGGTGCAATGTGCAAGGTTGGTTCGACAAGGTGTTCGGACGGGACAGCCAGGGCTTGACCGGTCAGTAGCGTCGCCGTCAGGGCAAAGGCAGCAAAAATACGCATCGCAACTTTCGGGGAACTTGTTTTTCGCTGTCCCTGGATGGCGAAAACGGCGATCTTGCGACGACAGACACAAGATCGCCGGACGTTCCCCTGTTACTTTGCGACCGCCGCCTGTGCCGCCGCCAGACGGGCGATCGGCACACGGAAGGGCGAACAGGATACATAGTCCAGCCCCACTTCCTCGCAGAAGCGGATCGAGGCCGGATCGCCACCGTGCTCGCCGCAGATGCCGAGCTTGATCGACGGACGCGTGCCCTTGCCCTTTTCAGCGGCCATGCGCACCAGTTCGCCAACGCC
Organism: Mesorhizobium sp. 1M-11; assembly: GCF_001303895.1. Lineage (GTDB taxonomy): Bacteria > Pseudomonadota > Alphaproteobacteria > Rhizobiales > Rhizobiaceae > Mesorhizobium. The sequence goes on from NZ_LJSD01000011.1 coordinate 336,124, forward strand.
GTCCCTGTCGAGCGACACGAACGGATCCTGCTCGATGATGCCTTTCTGGCGATAGGTTTCCAGGAAGGAGGCAGCATCGTCGCGAGAAATGCCGAAAGTGGTCTGCGTGAGGTCATTCGTGCCAAAGGAAAAGAATTCCGCAGTCTCGGCAATGACATGGGCGCGGATCGCCGCTCGCGGCAGCTCGATCATGGTACCGGTGAGATAGTCGATCTTGACACCGCTCTCATCCATGACGGCCTTCGCCACCTGGTCGATGCGCGCCTTGACATAGTCGAGTTCCTTCACAATTCCGACCAGCGGCACCATGATCTCCGGCACCACCAGCGCACCGGCCTTGCGACCGGCTTCGACCGCCGCCTCGAAGATGGCGCGAGCCTGCATTTCGGCGATCTCCGGATAGGAAACCGCCAGGCGGCAACCGCGATGGCCGAGCATAGGGTTGAATTCGTGCAGAGCTTCGGTGCGTTGCCGCAGCTTGTCTGCCGAGACATTCATCGCAGCAGCAACCTCGGCCACCTCCTCCTCGGTCTTGGGCAGGAACTCGTGCAACGGCGGGTCGAGCAGACGGATGGTCACCGGCAGGCCGGCCATGATTTCGAACAGTTCCAGGAAGTCCGAGCGCTGCATCGGCAGAAGCTTCGCAAGCGCGGCACGACGGTCCTTCTCGGTATCGGCCAGGATCATTTCGCGCATGGCGACGATGCGGGCGCCGTCGAAGAACATGTGCTCGGTGCGGCAGAGCCCAATACCCTCGGCACCGAACGACCGGGCCATGCGTGCATCGGCCGGCGTCTCGGCATTGGTACGCACCTTCATGCGGCGCGCGCCATCAGCCCATTCCATGATGGCGGCGAAATCGCCTGAAAGCTCCGGCTGCAGCATCGGCACAGAACCCTTCAGCACCTGGCCGTTGCCGCCATCGATGGTGATGACATCGCCTTTCTTGAAGGTAGCGCCGAGTGCAATCAGAACGCCGGCCTTGTGGTCGACGCGCAGCGAACCGGCGCCCGAGACGCAAGGCTTGCCCATGCCGCGTGCCACCACCGCAGCATGGCTGGTCATGCCGCCGCGAGTGGTAAGGATGCCTTCGGCGGCATGCATGCCATGGATGTCTTCAGGCGAGGTTTCGACGCGCACCAGGATCGCCTTGCGCCCCTGAGACTTCAGTTCCTCGGCCTCATCGGAAGAGAACACGATCTCGCCGGTGGCTGCACCGGGCGATGCCGGCAGGCCGACGCCGATGACGTTGCGCTCGGCACGGGGATCGATAGTCGGATGCAGGAGCTGATCAAGCGAAGCCGGATCGATACGAGCCACAGCCTGTTCCTTGGTGATCAGCCCTTCATGAGCCATATCAACCGCGATCTTCAGCGCGGCCTTGGCAGTGCGCTTGCCGGAGCGCGTCTGCAGCATCCACAATTTGCCGCGCTCGATCGTGAATTCGAGGTCCTGCATATCGCGGTAGTGTTTTTCGAGCTTGTCCGAGATCGCGACGAAGTTGGCGAAGGCCTCGGGCATCAGCTTTTGCAGCGAGGGCTTGTCCGAGCCGGCGGCGATGCGGGCAGCTTCGGTGATGTTCTGCGGCGTGCGGATACCGGCCACCACGTCCTCGCCCTGCGCGTTCACCAGGAACTCGCCGTAAAGCACCTTCTCGCCGGTCGAAGGATTGCGGGTGAAGGCAACGCCGGTGGCCGAGGTCTCGCCCATATTGCCGAAAACCATGGCTTGGACATTAACAGCGGTTCCCCAGGCCTCAGGAATATCGTGCAGCCGGCGGTAGGTGATGGCGCGCGCATTCATCCAACTGGAAAAGACGGCGCCAATAGCGCCCCAGAGCTGTTCGCGTGGATTCTGGGGGAACGGCTTGCCGAGTTCTTCCTCAACCTTGGCCTTGTAGAGTGCGATCACACCTTGCCATTCGATGGCCGAAAGTTCCGTGTCGAGTTCGTAGCCCAAGCTTGCTTTCTGGTCTTCCAGGATTTCCTCGAAGACCTCGTGGTCGAGCCCCATGACGACATCGGAATACATCTGGATGAAGCGGCGATAGCTGTCATAGGCAAAACGCGCATCGCCGGAATCGGTCGCCAGTGCCTCGACCGTCTCGTCGTTGAGCCCAAGGTTGAGCACCGTATCCATCATGCCGGGCATCGACGCGCGGGCGCCAGAACGCACCGAAACAAGAAGCAGTTTGGCGGGATCGCCGAAGCTGCGGCCGGTGATCCGGCCTATATGTCCCAATGCCTCATCCACGTCGGCTTCGAGCGTGTCCGGATAGGCGCGGCCATTGGCATAATAGTGATTGCAAGCATCAGTGGTAATCGTAAAACCTGGCGGCACCGGCAGGCCCAGGCTGCACATCTCGGCCAGATTGGCTCCCTTGCCGCCCAGCAGATTTTTATCTCCGGCGCGGCCCTCGGCCGCTCCGTCGCCAAAGGTGTAGACCCACTTGGTCATGCTTGCTCCTCAGCCTGGTTTTGCCTCAGGGCTCTTGCCCCAGGGTAAGCCTCGCGGCCTGCCTAGGATGCTGCGCTGCGAAAGGCAAGCGCTTGAAACATTCGCCCGTGCCTACAATCGATTAAGCCATTTTAGGGGTGAGCGATGTGTCGGAAATCGGGCAGAACATCCCACCCATAAGGATGGCCGAGCGGTGTATCCGGACCCCGTCTTGAAGCGAGAGGGGAATCAGCAACCGAGCTGCCAACGGCTCTCGGGGCTCAGTATACCGCCCCTTGAGCCTTTGCCGGGTTTTGTGCGATAAAGAGAACATACAAAGAACAAGGAGCACAGCGATGCGGAAGACGGGCAAGCTCGACTATATCGAAATGCCGGCCACGAATGGCAAGCTCGACAACGTCAAGGCTTTCTACAGCGCGGCTTTCTCCTGGTCGTTCACGGACTACGGCCCGACATATTCGGCTTTCAGCGAAGGGCTGGATGGTGGTTTTGACGCCGACGCCTCTGCAGCCGCGGCCAAGCCGCTGCCGGTGCTCTATTCGGAAAACCTGGAAGAGACACTCGATGCAGTAACCAACGCCGGCGGCACAATCGTGAAGCCGATCTTCTCGTTTCCCGGCGGCAGGCGCTTTCACTTCGCCGATCCGGCCGGCAATGAACTGGCGGTTTGGGGCGAATAGCGGCTGCTCGACGGCCCGAGCCTTTCTGGGGTCCGTGCGTGGATTTTGGTCTGCTATTGGCGATTGTGCTTTTGGCCGGCTCTGCCTATAAGGCCGCTCACGCTCGATTCACGCGATCGATTGTTGGGGCGTCGCCAAGCGGTAAGGCATCGGTTTTTGGTACCGACATTCCCAGGTTCGAATCCTGGCGCCCCAGCCATAGGCAAGATCGGTAGCCGCCTCATTCCAGACTGGAGTGCTGAAACCAACCTGCGCGGCGATCTCGCAAGAGCCAATTCACAACTAATTGCCTGCAATCTTGCGCCAATCATGCCCCAAGGGCATGAGGTTACGCATACGATCAATTGCCTGAAAGAATGGACGTCTGCTCAGCTCTTCGCCCAGGTCTTGAGTTTCAAGAACTCTGAACCGATCGATTAGATTCTCCCATTGGCCACGCTTGATGAGTGAGAGCACTGCGTCCTCGTCGGCATCATTGCTGGCAAAAGATAAATCATCAGGCTTCAGCACACCATTTCTGCAGAGATCGGCGAAACGATCAGGGTCTGCACCATTGCGATATAAGTATCTTGTTGTCGTCTGACTGCGTACGAACGGAACATACTGAGGAAGCCGGTAAAACATCGAATAGGCATACCGCAATGTTAAGCGAGCAACGCGATCAGACTCGCCAGGATCCGAGGGGAGAACCAACCTATCCACCTCCTCCTGAGAATAGGCGCGGATTTGGAAACCGGCAGCTTGATAGGTCGATGGAGCAATTGCGACCACCTGCTTTCCCAATATGCCTGCTTCCAAGCTCGCGCTGCTACCTCCGACGACGATAACTTCCGCTTGCTCAATCAAGTCGAGTGTGCTGGCAGGCGCAGACGGCTCAATAAACGTTACCCCTCGTCGTTTCGCCCATTCGCGATAGTAGCTCGTGGACAAACTTCCATCGTTTTGCCCAATGTATCGCGCCCAGTTTGGATGACATCGGAGTACGATATCCTCAGGTTTGAGGCAAAGACGATCAATGAGCGCGTCGTAGGCAGCTGTCACTTCCGGCCAAGCACTCTCCCAATCCGGGTGGCCGTAAAATTCGTTTCGGCTGCTCGGCAGGATTAGCACGCGCCGATGACCGCTCGCTGGCCATTGGAGAGTAGTGGCGCCAACATTGTACGCCTGCCATTCTTTAACATTGCTGTGAAGAAACCGGGAAGCAACATGGCCGGCTGCCCGGGTGGCCTGGTTCAACAATAGCGGTACATCCCGCCACTCAGCTACAATTCGATCCACAGACGCGAGTCCAAGGCAGCTTTCATCCGGCAGAAGTTGCAGGCCATCTCCGAACCAAGTTCGTTCAAGCGATACAAATCGAATTCCAGCCGCTTTCGCAGCCTCAGAGATAGCCCTTGTGGCGTCCATGCGCCCGTTAAAGACACAAACAGCATCAAGTTTCTCACGTTCGATCCACGACAGGGCTGCCGAATATGCAACCGCCACCGCAGGAGCGATTTTAGCGACTAGCTCTTTGTAATGTTGACTATCGTAATCTGCATTAGACTCGAAGCGACCAATGGTGCTAGCGCTCGATCTTGCCCATTCTGATGAGTTCTGATCCTGAATGGTCTTTGCGAATGAATGTATAGATGAAACATCGAGACGCTCGAAAGAACGCACTCCGCCGGCTCGACAACTAAGACAATTTGTCCGCGCATAAGGGCGCAATTCGCGAGTGTAACAGGTGGGCAGGTCAGAATCGCAAGTGAGAAACCTAACCTCGTGCCCTGCCGACCGCATCAACCTTGCAAGAAAGATCAAATGCTCAACGTGAGGGCGCCACGAATATATCGATGAGAAGCCGACGCGCACGTCTACCTCAATACTGCAAGGATTTTGGGAACGCTTTCGTCCAATCTTTCTTTATAAAATCGAGACAAATTGATTCATTTTCGTCGTACGTAAATTTAGGACCATGCTCTGTATATCGCCGATTAATTAGCCGATACGCTGGATTCCAAGTAAAAAGCCCAGAGAAGTCCATTTTATGAGCAAATACCCCAGGCTTGTGGGAATATGGGTTCTTGAAAAAGTGTCTCGGACTAAAATCCAAAATAACCACTAGACCACCATCAACCAGAACGCGATCTGCCTCTGCAGCTATCTTAAAATAGTCTTTTGGATCTGCTAAATACAAGCAGAACCCAAAAATAAGGGTATCAATACTGGAATCCGGAAGGTCAATTTTATCGGCCGTTCCGATTTCAAACGTAATATCGGCATATGTTGAGCGAGCATGGTCAACAGCCTTGGTCGACGGATCAAATCCCCAGCACGTCGATCCGAATTTCTTACGAAGAAGTGACAGGCGCTCCCCTTCCCCACAACCAACTTCCGCAACAAATTTTGGCTGAACCTGCAGGCTCAGCAACTCATTTACAACGAGATCCTGTTCCTTGCGTCTAAGCGCTGAAAGATTGCGCTCGAACCAAGCGTCACCTTCTCCAGAGAGAAAAATCGATTTTTGAGAAGTCATGTTGAACGGGCTCGGTTGTAAAGTTGAGTCGGATATAACTACGCAGGCAAGCCACCGTCAGAGGCCAGAAGCACTTTCTCTTAGCTCGCTGAGTCAACCACACAAAGCCTGTGTTTCAAAATCTTGCGCCAGGCCCGTGGATCAAATTTAGCTTTTCCGCCCTGCTAAGATACGGCAGCTTCTGCACCTTAGCGGAAAGTACGTAATACATTGTTGCCGACAGCAATCAAGGCAGTGTCATTTGGACGCCGTTTAGGGGCCATGCGCAACGATCGTGGATAGGTCAGCGCACCATCCCGATCTCATCTCCAGCAAACATCGGGGCAACCGCCGCTTCCGGGCTCGCTAATTATCTCGCCCCTGCCACTCATCACGATACCAGTCGACAAACTTTCGCAACCCATCCTCAATGGAGGTGTTGGGCTTGAAGCCGATGGCACGGTCGAGTTCGGTGACATCGGCAAAGGTGCGCTCGACATCGCCAGGCTGCATCGGCTCGTATTGCCGCCTGGCCTCAATACCGATCAGATGCTCCAGCGTGTCGATGAAATCACCCAGCCGGACCGGACTGTTGTTGCCTATGTTGTAGAGCCGTACCGGCGGCGTCTCGCCGGCCGGCGGATTGTCCAATACCTTCACCACGGCTTCCACGACGTCATCGACATAGGTGAAATCGCGCCACATCTCGCCTTGGTTGAAAACACGGATCGGCTTGCCGGAAAGGATGGCCTTGGTAAAAAGCCAATAGGCCATGTCTGGCCTGCCCCACGGCCCGTAAACCGTGAAGAAACGCAGGCCCGTAAGTGGAATGGAGTAAAGATGAGCGTAGGTGTGGCTCATCAGCTCGTCGGCCTTCTTGGTGGCCGCATAAAGCGAAACCGGGGTGTCTACCTTGTCGGCCTCCGAAAACGGTACCTTTTGGTTGCCGCCATAGACCGAACTCGACGAGGCATAGACCAAGTGCTCGAAACCAGGCTGCGCCCGGCAGAACTCCAGCACTTCTAGATGCCCCGCAATGTTGGAGCGTATGTAGGCGCGTGGATTGTCGAGCGAGTGGCGCACGCCGGCCTGAGCCGCGAGATGCACGATACGCTTGATGCCACGGCTCGACAGTGAAGACAGTGCGTTCTCATCCGCTATGTCGAGCTTGTGGAACGAGAAGTGGCTGCGCGGGGAAAGCCGCTCAAGGCGCGCCTGCTTCAGCGCCGGATCGTAATAGTCATTCAGATTGTCGACGCCGATAACCTCCTCACCCCGGTCGAGCAGGCGGTGGCAGACATGGCTGCCGATGAAGCCGGCTGCGCCGGTGACGAGTATGGGCAAGGGCGTTCTCCGTGACCGCAGACTGCGACCAAGCAAGCCGGCCGGCGATTTGAGTGCTATCACCGAGATCGTGGAAAGTTCAACAGCACAGATGGCGACGAAGGTCAGCTTGCCTCGCGCATCGCTTCCGCAGCCTGCAGGTCGACCGAGACCAACTGGCTGACACCCTGCTCAGCCATGGTGACACCGAACAGGCGGTCCATGCGCGCCATGGTGATCGGATTGTGGGTGATGACGACGAAGCGCGTCTCCGTCGACGCCGACATTTCATCCATCAGGTTGCAGAAACGTTCGACGTTGTGGTCGTCGAGCGGCGCATCGACCTCGTCCAGCACGCAGATCGGTGCCGGATTGGTGAGGAAAACGGCGAAGATCAGCGACATCGCAGTCAGCGCCTGCTCGCCGCCAGACAAAAGCGTCATGGTCTGCGGCTTCTTGCCGGGTGGACGGGCAAGAATCTCGAGGCCGGCCTCAAGAGGATCTTCCGACTCGATCAATTGCAGTTCGGCTGTACCGCCCCCGAACAGATGCGTGAACAGCCGTTGGAAATGGCTGTTCACGACGTCAAAAGCGGCAAGCAGCCGCTCACGGCCTTCACGATTGAGGCTCTGGATGGCCTGGCGCAGCTTGCGGATCGCCTCGATGACGTCTTCACGCTCGGAAACGATGGTCTCCAGCCGCTCCGACAGCTCGCGCTGCTCTTCCTCGGCGCGCAGGTTGACGGCACCGAGCCGCTCGCGTTCGATCTTCAGCCGCTCCAGCTGACGCTCGATTTCGCCCATGTCGGGCATCGGGCTGTCAGCCTCCAGCCCGGTGTGGCGGATGACCAGATGCGGCGGCGTGTTGAGCGCTTCCTGGATGCGGGCTTCGACTTCCAGCCGGCGCTCGTCGGCGGCGGTCAGCCGCTCCTCGGCGCGCACGCGTGCCTCGCGTGCTTCGGCAAGCGTGGTGATGGCGGCGGTGGCCGCCTTGTCGAGCTCGGCCTGGCGGTTTTCGGCTTCCTGCAAGCGGTCGGCAGCGTTCTTGCGCAGCGTCTCGGCTTCCGAAAGCTGCGACAGCAAAGCGCGACGGCGCTGGTCGAGTTCATCGGGCGCATCGGCCAGTTGCTCGCGTTCGGCGGCAGCCTCGGCCTTGCGTTCACCAAGCGAGGCTATCTGGGCGGACGCATTCTCAGCCCGCGACAGCCAGTTGTTGCGCTCTCCTTGAATGGCTTCCAGGCGGCGTATGCGCGCCTCCGCTTCGCGCTTCAGCCCCTCATGGACGGCGCGGGCATCGGCAAGTGCTGCGCGATCGCGCGACACATGGGCGGCTGCCTGTTCGAGCCTGGACTGCAGGTCGGCAAGATCGGGAGCATCTTTCAACTGCTCTTCCGCCTCGACGTGGATGGCGGAGGCTTCTTCATGGGCCTCGACCACCCGAGCACGGGATTCGGTCAGGGCAGCCCGCCGCGTCGTGAACTCACCAGCCGCTCTTTCCGCCTGAACCAGCGCATTGTGCGCCGCATCGAGCGCATGCTGCGCTTCGCGCCAGGCCTGGCGTGCTCCCTTTTCGGCCTCGACAGCGGCACGCAGCCCAGCTTCCGCCTTGGCAAGGGCCTCCTCGGCCGCCCGCACGACACGCGTTGCGGCAATCGCCTCGGCGTCGAGTTCGGCCAACCGGTTCTTCTGTGCGAGGCGTTGCGCGGCCGGCGTTGGCGCATCGGCGCTCGCCGTGAAACCGTCCCAACGCCAGAGAGCTCCTTCGCGGCTCACCAGCCTCTGGCCGGGCAGCAGCAACGCTTGCAACCGCTTGCCGTCGCCCGCTTCGACGATGCCGATTTGCGCCAGGCGACGCGCCAGTTGTCCCGGCGCCTTGACGACGCTGGCCAAGCTGCACGTGCCTTCCGGCAATGCCGGGTCGCCGGCCTGCACCTCACCATCTCCCCAGTGTACGGGAGCGCTGCGGTCGAGCGGCACGTCGAGGTCTTCGCCAAGAGCCGCACCCAGCGCCGTCTCAAAGCCCCGTTCGACGCTGATCTGTTCCAAGACGGCAGGGAAAAGGTCTCCGCCACCGACTGAGTTCAGGATCTTGGCCAGTGTGCGTGCTTCGGTCTCGACCCGGGCAAGTTCTGCCTTGGCCTCCTGCAGCGGACCACGCGCTGCAGCCTCTGCCCCACGCGCCTCGACCACCCGCTGCTCGGATTCGAGCGCTGCCGTCTCGGTGGTAGCAAGCGTTTCGGTCGCTTCCTCGACCAGGATCTTTTTCTCCGCCGGATCGGCAAGGGCGGCGATGCGCTGACCAATTTCAGCGAGTTCGCGATCGGCATCGGCAAGCTGGCGGGCGAAACGGTCACGCCGTTCAGCGGCCTCACGCAAGGTGCGCTCGATCTGGTTACGTCCGGCGGCGGCCTCCGCGCGTTCCGCTGTCAGCTTGGCCAGTTTTTCTTCGCTGGCCGCCAGTGTGGCCGTCGCCTGCTCGAAGGCAGCGCGGGTGTTGGCTTCCCGCTCGGCCGCGCCAGCGTTTTCAGCATTCAGTGTCGTCTCTTCCGCCGCCAGCCGCTCCAGCACGGCGGCATTGTCGCGCACCATGCGCTCTTCGCGCTCGATGTCGGCGTCGAGCTGCTGCAGGCGCCGGTCGAGTTCCGTCTGGCGGGCACTGATACGACCTGCCTCTTCCTCGATCTGCGACTTGGCGATCGACAGGCGCTGGAAGGCAGCCGCGGCCTTGGCTTCCGCATCGCGCAGATCCGGCAAGCGGTGCGCGCTGATCGCCTGTTCCTTGGCGGCATTCATCTGGGAAGAGGCGCGGTCGCCGACGAGCGCGGTCGCCGTTGCCAGTGCCGAGCGCGCCTCGGCTTCCTGCGCCTTGGCAAGCGTCCAGCGCAGATGCAGCAGGGTGGCTTCCGCCTTGCGGATATCGGCTGAGAGGTTCTTGAAACGCGAAGCCTGACGCGCCTGACGCTTTAGGCTCTCGATCTGGCTTTCCAGCTCACCGACGACATCGTCCAGCCGCTCGAGATTTTGCTCGGCACCTTTCAGCCGCAGTTCCGCTTCATGGCGGCGTGTGTGCAGGCCGGAAATGCCTGCCGCTTCTTCCAGCAAAGCGCGACGCGCCTGGGGTTTGGCCTGGATGAGTTCGCCGATGCGGCCCTGCCCGACCATCGAGGGTGAGCGAGCGCCGGTAGACTGATCGGCAAAGAGAAGCTGCACGTCCTTGGCGCGCGCTTCCTTGCCGTTGATGCGATAGACCGAACCTGCCTCGCGCTCGATGCGGCGCGAAACCTGTAGTTCGTCGGCATCGTTGAAGGCGGATGGCGCGGTACGGTCGACATTGTCGAGGAAAAGCGTGACTTCGGCGGTGTTGCGGGCCGGCCGCGTGTTGGAGCCCGAGAAAATGACGTCGTCCATGCCGGACGCGCGCATGTTCTTGTAGGAGCTTTCGCCCATCACCCAGCGGAGCGCTTCCACCAGGTTGGACTTGCCGCAGCCGTTCGGCCCCACGATACCGGTGAGGCCGCGTTCGATAACGAACTCACCGGGTTCGACGAAGGATTTGAAACCGAGCAGGCGCAGCCGCGAGAATTTCATTCGCGCAGCCCCGTACGGGGGCTCGCGCCGAGCCGCTGCCGCCCCGGCGCTGCCGGAACGTCAGAGCAGAGGGTCGATGATGGCCGACAGTTCCTCAATCGACAACGCACCCTTGTAGGTTTGACCGTTGATGAAGAAGGTCGGCGTTGAGTCGACCTTGAATTCGTCCGCGCCGCGCTTCTGCACTGATCTGACTTGGTCCAGAAGTTTCTGGTCCGTCAAGCAGGCGTTGAAGCTCTCCTGTGTAAAACCGGCCAGTTTGGACAATTGGAACATGGCATCCTTGACGTTTTCTGCCACGGCCCAGTTTTGCTGCTGTTTGAAGAGGACATCCACCATCGGGAAATAGTTGTCGCCGGCACAGCGCGCCAGCATGAAACCGGCCTCGGCACGCGGATCAAACGGGAACTCGCGGAAGATCAATCGCGCCTTGCCTGTATCGATATATTTGGTCTTCAGCTCCGGCAGCGTCGTTTCATGGAAATGCGCGCAGTGCGGGCAGGTCATGGAAGCGTATTCGACGATAGTGACCTTGGCATCATCCTCGCCAAGCTGCCTTTCCGGCAACTCGCCAGGCTTCAGGAGCGCTGTCATGTCGACGGATCCGGACGACTGCGGCGCAGCCGCCGCCGGCTTGTCGGCCCCAGCCGGCTTCATCGCATCTGCAGGCTTGGTGGTCTCTGCCGGCTTGGCGGTCTCGGCTTCGGCCTCACCCACCTTATTGCAGGCCGCGAGCGCCAGCGCCGCCGGTGCGACGGCCAGCGTGGTCAGAATGGATCTGCGGGACAGAAGACGGTTCATCGAATCACCTGATCAGGATTTGATTTTGCAATGGATAGCCAAGGAAAAGCGAGAGTTCGCGGGAATTAAGGCATTGCGGGGCCCAAGTCCAATCGCGAAAACCGGTTGAAACGATCACGAAAACGCGAGAGCGTGGTGAAGTCTATTTGCGCTGACCGATGATGGTGGCGCCCAATCTCTCCAGCGAAGCACGCAATGCCTCGTCTTCCACGCCGCCGACTACGCGTTCGAGGCGTGACTTCTCCAGCGGCGTCAACGGCCTGGCCGGTTGGGCAGTGCGGCGTTTGGTCTCCGTCAGCGGCTTCTGCACGATGCGGATGCGGCCGACGGCCCGGAAACCCAGGAACGCATTCACGCGACCGATGATCTCGTCGGCCTGGTGCTGGAGATGAAGTGCTGCCACCCCCTGGCAAGCAACGACGAGGGCGGCGGGCTCGAACGGATCATCCTCATGCATGCGTCGTGGCCACTGGATCCGCTCCGGCCTCGATGTGCCGGCGAGCCGCGGTCCAACGATCTCCTCCCAGGATTGGACGAGACCGATCGAGATGCCGGCGCGCTTGCGCAGTACCGGGTCCAAGATGCCGGTTGCAAGATCACTGACCGGCACGGGATTGCTGTAAGGGGCTTTCCCTGTCATGCGTTCTCCGTCAGACAGCAGGACCGGCTGAACCGCATCCCGAAACGATCAATGACACCGCCCGACCAGACCCGCAAGCCCGCATATGACAGCGGGATCGACATCGCCTCCCGCCTGCTTGGCTGGTATGACGCGCATCATCGCGATCTGCCCTGGCGCGTGGCGCCGCGCGACCTTGCCAGAGGCACTCAACCAGACCCTTACCGCATCTGGCTCTCGGAAGTAATGTTGCAGCAGACCACCGTCGAGGCGGTCAAAGCCTATTTCCAGGCTTTCCTGGAGCGTTGGCCCACCATACAGGCACTCGGCGCGGCGAATGCCGACGACGTCATGAAAGCCTGGGCCGGGCTCGGCTATTATTCGCGAGCGCGCAACCTGAAAGCTTGCGCGGACCAGATCGCAGCGCAAGGCGGCCGCTTTCCAGACACCGAGGATGGCCTGCGCGCCCTGCCCGGCATTGGAGCCTACACCGCCGCGGCGATTGCCGCTATCGCCTTCAACCGTCCTGCCGCGGTCGTTGACGGCAATGTCGAGCGCGTCGTTTCACGGCTGTTTTCGATCGATACTCCCTTGCCGCTGGCAAAGCCGGGAATCCGCGCCCATGTCGAAAAAATGGTGCCGCAAGGCAGGCCCGGCGACTTCGCTCAGGCAATGATGGATCTCGGCGCCACCATCTGCACGCCGCGCAGGCCCCGCTGCATGTTGTGCCCGCTGCGGCAGGACTGCAGTGCGATCCTTTCCGGAGATCCGGAATTCTATCCGGTGAAACTCGCCAAGCCGGAAAAGCCGTCACGGCGCGGTGCCGCCTTCGTCGCGATCCGCAACGATGGCGCTGTCCTCCTGCGCAAGCGCCCTGAAAAAGGCCTGCTCGGCGGCATGAGCGAGGTACCGACTACAGGCTGGACCGCGCGTGTGGACGGCGCAACCGGCACGGATGCCGCGCCGTTTCCAGCAAACTGGCGCCCTTGTGGCACCATCAACCACGTGTTCACGCATTTTGCGCTGGAACTCAGCGTCTATATGGCGAGCGTCGATATCACCGCCGCCCCGCAAGGTTTCTTCTGGTCGCGACCCGGCTGGATCAATGACGAGGCCTTGCCCACTGTCATGAAAAAGGCAATCGAAGCAGCTATGCCCGGCTCGACCCAAAAAGGTCCGCACAAGAGGACAGCATGACCGAAATCCGCCACATAGTCTTCGACATCGGCAAGGTGCTGTTGCACTACGACCCCAATCTGCCTTTCAACCGGCTGATCCCGGACGCAGCGGAACGTCAGTGGTTCTTCGACAATGTCTGCACGAGCGACTGGAATGTGGAGCAGGATCGCGGCCGCACATGGGAAGAGGCGGAAGGCCTGCTGCTCGACCGACACCCGGATCATGCCGAGAACATCCGCAATTTCCGCCGCCATTGGCATGAGATGGTGCCGCACGCCTATGATGACAGCGTCGCGCTGATGGAAGGCCTGATCGATGACGGCCATGACGTCACCATGCTGACCAACTTCGCTTCCGACACGTTCCGGGAAGCACAGGAGCGTTTCATCTTCCTGAAACGGCCGCGCGGCGTGACTGTTTCGGGCGACGTGAAACTCATCAAGCCCGACCGTGCCATCTACGACCATCACATCAAATCTTTCGATCTTGAGCCGTCGGCAACACTGTTCATTGACGACAGCCAGAAGAATGTCGACGGCGCCAAGGAGGCTGGCTGGGAGGCGGTGCTGTTCACCGATGCCGCGACGCTGAAACGCGATCTGGCGGAGCGGGGAATAAAAGCATGAGCGTCATTCACGAGCCGGCCAAGACACTCGCCCGATTCCACGAAGTAACCAACGCGCAAGACTTCGCCGCAATCGAGGCGATGTTCGCGCCTGAAGTTGTCTATGTTTCGCAAGGAGTTGGCGGACGCATCGAAGGCCGGGATGCCGTCATGGCGGCCTTCCGCACCTATTTCGAGGAATATCCGGACCAGGACGCGAAAGACAAGAAGCTGGAAGCGCTGTCGCCCAACAGCGCGCGTTCCGAATGGTCGCTCACCGGAACCAGCACAAAGACCGGCGTGTGGCGGGAACGGCACGGCGCCGAGACCATCACCCTTGACGATGATGGCCTGATAATCCGAGTGGACGTCGAGGGCTAAGCCCTCTTTTTGTTTCGTCGCACGATCTTTGCCCGAAAGTCCGCAGCTTTTGCTGACCTTCGGTTCGGGATCACGCTCCGGCGCGTTCCATACCGAGCCGCGCTATCTTGCGCAGTTCGTCGATCGGGGTAAGTCCGCCGGCACGCTCGTAGTGCCAGAAGGTCCAGCCGTTGCAGGCGTCGAGCCCCTGCACTTCGGCGCCGACCTTGTGGATGGAACCGGCACTCTGACCGATGGCAAGCGTGCCGTCGGCGCGCACCTTGGCTGACCAGCGGCGCTTGGCGTCGTAAAGCGTGGTGCCGGGTTTCACCAACCCGTTATCTATCAGGCTGATGAAGGCGACGCGCGGCTCCGCCCGCTTGCCGGCAAGGATCGTCAGATCCGTGCCTTCGAGCGGCTTTACCGCGGCTATACGCTCATAGGCCGCGTCGATATAGGACTGCTCGCGTTCGATACCGACGAAGTGGCGTCCGAGGCGTTTGGCCACGGCGCCCGTAGTGCCGGAGCCGAAGAATGGGTCGAGCACGACATCACCCGGTTTGGTCGAAGCCAGCATGATGCGCGCCAGCAAGGCTTCCGGCTTTTGCGTCGGATGCAGCTTGTCGCCGTTATCGTCCTTCAGCCGCTCCCCGCCGGTGCAGATCGGGAAGAGCCAATCCGAGCGCATCTGCACGTCGTCATTGGCGGCTTTCAGCGCTTCGTAGTTGAAGGTGTAGCTCTTGGCCTTCTGGTCGCGCGATGCCCAGATCATCGTCTCATGGGCATTCTGGAAGCGTCGGCCGCGGAAATTCGGCATCGGATTGGTCTTGCGCCAGACGACATCGTTGAGGATCCAGAAGCCGAGATCCTGCATCTTGGCACCGACGCGGAAGATATTGTGATAGGAGCCGATCACCCAGATGGTGCCGTTCGGCTTCAGAACACGGCGCGCGGCCAGCAACCAGGCGCGAGTGAAAGCATCGTAAGCTTCGAAACTCTCGAACTGGTCCCAATGGTCGTCCACTGCGTCGACCTTGGATTGGTCGGGCCGATGCAGGGTACCTTCGAGCTGCAGATTATAGGGCGGATCGGCAAAGATCACGTCCACCGATTTTTCCGGCAGCCGGTCGAGCGCGGCAACGCAATCGCCCTTGAGGATCGTATCCAGCCATTCGGACTGCTGGGGAGTTTGGGAAAGTTCGTCGAGAAGACGCACGGCAGACATGCTGATTACCCAGGATACGCGTTACATTTACCAGCCGTTATGGTTACCGTTCTCAGTAAATATTTGATGAAGCGGAGGCGTGATTTGCCGCTCGCCGGTGCTTGGTGTATGCCGCGCCGGCCCTCCCCTTCCGTAGATGGACCGAAATGCCCCAACCAGACCTTGTCATTTTCGATTGCGACGGCGTGCTCGTCGATTCCGAAATCATCGCCGCACGCGTCGAGGCCGAGCTGATCACCGAAGCGGGCTTCGAAATCAGCGCCGAGGAGATCGCCGAAACCTACGCCGGTCTCACCTTCAAAGACATCATGATGGCGATCGAGCACAAGGCGAACATTCCCTTCCAGGCATCGCTGATCACACGCGCCGAAGAACTGGTCGACCGCAAGCTGCGCTCCGACGTTCGCGCCATCGACGGCGTGCACCAGGCCGTCGCGTCGGTCACGGCGCCGCGCTGCATCTGCTCCAATTCACGCTCGGAGCGCATTGCCTTCATGCTTGAGAAGATAAGGCTCCTGCCGCTGTTCGAAGGTCGCATCTTCTCAGCACTCGAAACACCGACGAAGAAAACCAAACCGGCGCCTGACGTCTTCCTGCATGCAGCGCAGGTGCTGAAGGCAAATCCCGCGAACACCTTCGTGATCGAGGATTCCGCTCACGGCATCCATGGCGCCCGCGCGGCCGGCATGCGCGTGATCGGTTTCACTGGCGCGGCGCACAGCTATCCCGGCCACGCCGACATCCTGACCGAGGCAGGCGCCGAAACGGTGATCAACCGCTGGTCGGATCTGAAGGGCGTGCTTGCAGCGCTATCGGAATGGTCGCAGGACGCTTGAGACCGGCGTCCCTGCCAAAAGAAAAAGGGGCGTACGCCCCTTTTTAATGCCTCTCTTTTGGACCCGCGCCTTAGCGCGGGATATCCGAGATCGTCGTCTGGCTCCCCTTTGCAGGTGCAGGAGCGGCCGGCGCATTCGCCACCGGAGCCGCCTTCGGCTTAGGCCTGCGGACACGCCGCTTCACTGGCTGATCTTCATCCGACTTCTGTACCTTCTTCGGCCCCTCGTCGAAACCGGCAAAGGCCTGGTAGGTCGCGGCAGACGGCTGGGGGATGGAGATGTTGGAATCGTTCAACACGAACTGGGTGGCTGTGGACGTGTCGGAAATCTGCACTTTGTGCTGATAGATCTGTGAATAGAGCACTTTGTCGCCCTCAACCACGGCCACGCGGATCGGCAGGGTGACGGTGCCCGGTACCGCTGTCGGGCCTGGAACGATGCGCCCGGCCACGGCGATCTTCATGTTCAGCATGCCGTTGTCGCGGTTGCAGTCGCGCGTCACGTCGCCGATCGAGGCCTGGTAGGAAAGGCGGGCTGAATCATCCTGCGCCGTATCAGTTGCGAGGGCCGGATCCTGGTCCTTTGGAGCCTTCGGCTTTGCTCCGGCCTTACCGTAGGTGTTGTAGACGGCAGTGCCTTCACGCAGGGTCACCTTCGGACAATAGGCTCTCAAATCGGAAGCCTTTGCCTTGGCGACATCGGCATTGATGGCGGCATCATCCTTCTTGCCCACCCCCAGGAAACCGCCACCGGAACCACTGCCGTCGCTCGATTGGCAGCCTGCGACGATCAGCATAAAGCCCATGGACATGAAACCCGCGACAAGGCGGTTGTTGGACGAACGAAACACCATAAAAAGCAGTTCCCTCACGCGAAGCAGGCGACCTATAGCAACGAGACGGCAAAAATGCGACTGAGGACGCGCACAAATCCACGCCTTAGCCCAAAACGAGGGCAATCGGGCGAAATGGCAGCTGAAATGGAAAGTCTACAATGCGCTATGTAAGTACCCGCGGAGAGGCCCCCGAGCTCGGATTTTCGGATGCCGTGCTGGCCGGCCTGGCGCGCGACGGCGGACTTTATGTGCCCGAAACCTGGCCGCATTTCTCGCCCGCCGAAATCAAAGCCATGCGTGGCCTTTCCTATGCGGATCTCGCCATTCGCGTGCTGACACCCTTCCTCGGCGGCGAAATCGCGCCTGCCGTGTTCGAGAAGCTGGTGCGCGAGGCTTATGCGACCTTCCGTCACGAAGCGGTTTGCCCGCTGGTCCAGACCGGTTCCAACACTTTCGTGCTCGAACTCTTTCATGGCCCGACGCTCGCTTTCAAGGATGTGGCCATGCAGTTGCTCGCCCGGCTGATGGACCACGTGCTTTCGGAGCGCGGCGATCGTGCAACCATCGTCGGCGCCACATCGGGCGACACAGGTGGTGCAGCCATCGAGGCCTTTGCCGGACGCGAGCGTACCGACATCGTCATCCTGTTTCCGAACGGGCGTGTTTCACCCGTGCAGCAGCGGCAGATGACGACTTCAACCGCCGCCAACGTTCATGCGCTGGCAATCGAGGGCAATTTCGACGACTGCCAGGGCCTGCTGAAAGACATGTTCAACGACCACGGCTTCCGCGACGCGGTCTCGTTGTCGGGCGTGAATTCGATCAACTGGGCGCGCATCATGGCCCAGATCGTCTATTACTTCTCGTCGGCACTGTCGCTCGGCGCGCCTGATCGGCCGGTGTCCTTTACCGTGCCGACCGGTAATTTCGGCGATATCTTCGCAGGATACGCGGCCAAGCGGATGGGTCTTCCGATCGAGCGCCTGGTGATCGCCACCAACGACAACGATATCCTGGCGCGTACGCTTTCCAGCGGCGAATACCGCATGAAAGGGGTCGTCGCGACGACCTCGCCGTCGATGGACATCCAGGTGTCCTCGAATTTCGAGCGGTTGCTGTTCGAGGTCTCGGGACGCAATGCCGAGACGGTGCGTCGCTACATGAATTCGCTGAAGCAGTCCGGTGCCTTCACCATCGAGACGGAAGGGCTTGCCCGCATCCGTGCCGAGTTCGACGCTGGGCGTGCGACTCAGGCTGACCTCGCAGAGACAATCCGCGCCACGCTGGCCCGTTCGAACTACCTGCTCGATCCCCATACGGCGTCAGGTGTTCATGTCGCGGCCTTGCAATCTGCCAGCAACACCCCGATGATCGTTCTGGGTACCGCGCATCCCGCGAAATTCCCGGCCGCCGTCGAAGAAGCAAGCGGAATCCACCCTGCACTGCCTTCATGGCTTGCCGACTTAATGAATTCGGAGGAAAAATATGCGGTACTTCCATCGGACCTGAAAATGGTGGAAGATTATGTTCGTCGCCGCTCCCGGGCGGCGCGTTAGGGAGTTTTAGCTATATGGGTGTTGAGGTAAGCCGTCTGTCGAACGGCCTGACAGTCGCCACCGAAACCCTTCCAAGCATCGAATCCGTTGCTCTCGGCGCCTGGGTCAAGTCCGGGGCCCGTAACGAGCGCGATGATGAGCACGGAATGGCCCACCTGCTCGAACACATGGCATTCAAGGGCACGAAGAGGCGCTCGGCCTTCGAGATCGCCTCGGAAATCGAGAATGTCGGCGGCGAGATCAACGCCGCCACCAGCGTCGAGACGACATCCTTCTACGCCCGTGTCTTGTCCGACGACGTGCCGCTGGCGGTCGATATCCTGGCCGATATCCTGCAGGAATCGGAATTCGATCCCGAGGAACTGGAGCGCGAGCAAAACGTCATCCTGCAGGAGATCGGCGCCGCTCATGACACGCCCGACGACGTCGTCTTCGACCGGTTCACCGAAACCGCTTTTCGTCACCAGACCATCGGCCGCTCGATCCTGGGAACGCCGGAAACGGTAAAATCCTTCACTTCCAAGCAATTGCACAATTTCATGGAGCGCCAATACGGCGCAGAGCGCATGGTCATGGTTGCGGCCGGCGACGTGAAACATGACGATTTCGTGCGAGAGGTGGAAAATAAACTCGGTTCCTTCCGTTCAAAGGCCGAGAACACCGCTCCGCAATATGCCCAATATGTCGGCGGCGATTTCCGCGAGGACCGCGACCTGATGGACGCGCAGATCGTGCTCGGCTTCGAGGGCCGCGCCTATCACGTGCGTGACTTCTACGCCTCGCAGGTGCTGTCGATGATCCTCGGCGGCGGGATGTCGTCGCGCCTGTTCCAGGAGGTGCGCGAAAAGCGCGGTCTCTGCTATTCGGTCTATGCCTTTCATTGGGGCTTCTCGGATACGGGCGTGTTCGGTGTCCATGCCGCCACCGGTCAGAACGATATCGCCGAACTGGTACCGGTGATCGTGCGCGAACTGCAGCGCGCGGGTGAGGATATCTCCCAGGAAGAACTCGACCGAGCTCGGGCGCAGTACCGTGCGGGGTTGATCATGTCTGCGGAAAGCCCGGCCAGCCGGGCATCCCAGATCGCACGTCAGTTGCTCTTGTTCGGTCGGCCGATCCCGAAGGAGGAACTGATGGAACGGCTCGGAGCTCTGACCACGGAGCGCCTGACCGACCTGTCGTCACGCCTGTTCTCAACGCGGCCGACACTGGCCGCCGTTGGCCCCGTCGGCACGCTGGCGCCCTACGAGGCCGTTCTCGACCAGCTCCCGGGCATCGAGGTTACAGCCCGGAAGCTTGCCGTCTGATCCTGGCCGACAGCCGTGTTCGCGCTCCCTTTCTTTCGGCGAGATCTGCCGGCGCTGAAGGGCGAGAAAGTCCTGTTGCGCGTGCCCATGGCGAACGATCATCGCGAATGGGCGGCACTGCGTGGAGAAAGCCGGGCGTTTCTGGAGCGCTGGGAACCGCGCTGGGCGCCAGACGAACTCGACCGCTCCGCCTGGCGCCATCGTATCGGCCGTTACCGTGAAGACTACGCGCAAGGCACGGCGATCGCCTTCTTCATCTTCGACCGGAGCTCCGGCAAGCTGGCGGGCGGCATCACGCTGGGCAATATCCGTCATGGTGTCGCGCAAAGCGGCCACATCGGCTACTGGATCGGGGAGCGCTATGCCGGTCGCGGCATGATGACCGACGCCGTTAACCTCGTGGTGCGTTTCGCCTTCGACACACTCAAGTTGCACCGGATCGAAGCAGCCTGTATTCCCGACAACATTCGTTCGATCCGTGTGCTTGAAAAAGCCGGATTCCAGCGTGAAGGACTGGCGCGCTCCTATCTTCGCATCAATGGAGCGTGGCAAGACCACTATCTTTATGCCCGGATCGCCGACGATCCGCCGGCATCCGCTACGAAGGGCTGATTTTTGACGAAATTCCCGCGAAACGGATCGATGTTAGAGCGTTTCCGTTTTTCACGGAAACGCGGAAACGCTCTAACTCTTTGTTTTTACGCAATTCCGGACGGAAAACCGTTACACACTTTTCCTGGAATTGCTCTCGCTTTCGTCGTTGCGACGATGGTGACCCTTTTCGCCGCCGCTTCCGCCTACGCCGTGGAACCGATCAAGATTTCCCGCGACGACGTCGCGCTCGACCTTTCGGGTGCGGTCGAAATCTACCGCAACCAGGGCGAGAATTTTCAGGTATCGACGGCCCCCGGTTCCGATGGCATCGTCCGGCGCATCGAGGTAGAGGCCAACGATGCCCGCTCGACCGGCGATTGGGCCGTCTTTGCGCTTGCCAACACCACCGACGACGTCATCGACCGCCTTATCGTCGCGCCGCATTTCCGGCTGGTGAAATCAGGCATCTTCTGGCCGGACCTCGGCTCGACGCGCATCACCGCGATCACCCCGTCGGAGGGCTTCGCGCTCGACAAGCAGGCGAGCCCGGATGCTGACGTTTTTCGCGTGACGCTGAACCCCGGCTCGGTCGTTACCTTTATCGCCGAACTCGCCTCGCCGAAGCTGCCGCAGGTCTATCTGTGGGAACCGGAGGCCTACAAGGACACCGTCAATTCCTACACGCTCTATCGCGGCATCGTCATCGGCATCGCCGGACTTCTGGCGCTGTTCCTGACGATCCTGTTCGTGGTCAAGGGTACTTCACTGTTTCCGGCAACAGCGGCATTGGCGTGGGCTGTGCTTGCCTATATCTGCATCGACTTCGGCTTCCTGGCCAAGATCATTCAGGTAGCACCAGGTTCCGAGCAGGTCTGGCGCGCCGGCGCCGAAGTTGCACTCGCAACGACCTTCGTCGTCTTCCTGTTCACCTATTTGAACCTCAACCGTTGGCACGGCCATTTCAGTTATGGCGCGGTGGTGTGGGTGCTGGGTCTTGCCGCAATTGCCGGCATCGCCATCATCGATCCGGCGATCGCGGCCGGCATTGCCCGTATCTCGTTTGCCGCTACCGCCGTCACCGGCCTTGGCCTCATCGTCTTCCTTGGCCTGCGCGGCTACGATCGCGCCATCATGCTGATCCCAAGCTGGGTGATGGTGCTGCTCTGGGCCACGGGTTCCTGGATGGCGATCACCGGCCTGCTCGACAACGACATCGTGCAGCCAGCACTCGGCGGCGGGCTGATCCTGGTGATCCTGTTGATCGGCTTTACGGTCATGCAGCATGCCTTTGCCGGCGGCGCGCTGCATCAGGGTCTTTTCTCCGATCTCGAGCGCCAGGCACTGGCAGTCGCCGGCTCCGGTGACACGGTCTGGGACTGGGATGTCCTGCGCGACCGTATCGTCACGCGCCCCGACGTCAGCCTGCAGCTCGGCCTTGCCCCTGGCAGCCTCGGCGGCGCGGCCCGCAACTGGCTGCCGGTTCTGCATTCGGACGATCGCGACACATTCCGCACGACGCTTGACGTGGTGCTGGAGCATCGACGCGGCCGCGTGGCACAGAATTTCCGCCTTCGCGGCGCCGACGGCCACTATCACTGGTTCGCTTTGCGGGCTCGGCCGGTGATCGGCTCCGACGGCGAGGTCATCCGCTGCGTCGGCACGATGGTCGACGTGACCGAGCAGAAGAAATCGGAAGAACGCCTTCTGCACGACGCCGTGCACGACAACCTGACCGGTCTGCCGAACCGCGAACTGTTCATGAACCGGCTGGAGGCGATCATCTCGATCGCCCGCACCGAGGACAAGGTCCGGCCGACGGTCTTCGTCATCGACATCGACCGCTTCAAGCAGGTCAATGACGGGTTGGGTATTTCAGCCGGCGACACCATCCTGCTGACCGTGGCGCGGCGTCTGCACCGCCTGCTCAAGCCGAAGGACTCACTGTCGCGTTTCGCCGGCGACCAGTTCGCGCTGATGCTGCTCTCCGAGCAGGACCCGGCTCGTATCGCCGCCATGGCCGATGCCATCAAACATGCGATCAGCTCGCCGATCACCTTCGCCAAGCGGGAGATCGTGCTGACCGCCTCCGTCGGGCTGATCACCTGGACATCCGACCAGACCTCCGCCGAGGACCTCGTCAAGGATGCGGAACTCGCCATGCATCAGGCCAAGCGCTTCGGTGGCGATCGTATTGAACCGTTCCGCCCTGCATTCCGCACCGTCGGCACCGATCGGCTGCAGTTCGAATCCGATCTGCGCCGGGCCATCGAGCGGCGCGAATTCACCCTCGCCTATCAGCCGATCGTTCGGTTGGAAGACTATAGTGTCGCCGGTTTCGAGGCCTTGCTACGCTGGGATCATCCCCGCCGCGGCATGATCCCGCCCGCCGACTTCATTCCGGTGGCAGAGAGCTGCGGTCTCATCGTGCAGCTCGGACTGTTCGCGATGCAGAAAGCGGCAGAAGACCTGGCAGGCTGGCAGAAGCACATCGGCGACACGCCGCTATCGGTTTCGGTCAACCTCTCAAGCCGCCAGCTTATCCGCCGCGATCTCGTCACAGATGTTCGCTCGGTGATTGCACGCGCCGGCCTGAAGCCGCGATGCCTGCGCCTCGAGCTCACCGAATCGCTGGTCATGGACAACCCCGAACAAGCCGCCCATGTGCTGACCAAGCTGAAACAGCTGGGTATCGGCCTGTCGCTCGACGATTTCGGCACCGGCTACTCGTCACTGTCGTACCTCACCCGTTTCCCCTTCGACACGATCAAGATCGACAAGAGCTTCATCGACGACACGTCGCCCAAACGCGCTGTGTTGCTGCGTTCCATGGTCAACATGGCGCATGAACTGGGTCTCGCCGTGGTGGCCGAAGGCATTTCTGACCAGAGCGATGCGCTGGAATTGCGCCAGATGGGCTGCGAATATGTGCAGAGCTTCATGTTCGGCGCACCGATGAACGGCGAAGCCGTGGTCAAGCTGCTGCGCGAACAATATCCGCTGACGCAGGCATAGGCCTACTTCCCTTCTCCCATTCACGGAGAGAAGGTGCCCGAAGGGCGGATGAGGGGCGGCTCGATGTTTGAAGGGACGTGGGTATTCCCGCCGACGATGGCGCAGCCCCTCAGCTGTCGGCTTCGCCGACATCCTCTCCCCGCAAGCGGGGCGAGGAAAGAATGACTAGGCGTGGCCGGCGGCTTGGCTGAAACGCGCGAGGTCGATGCCGATCGACGCGAGAGCCCGGCTATATTTGCCTTCGATGTCGGGATCGAACAGAAGCTCCGGCGTCGCCGGGCAGGTGAGCCAGCCATTCTCAGCGATTTCGCCTTCAAGCTGGCCGGCACCCCAGCCAGAATAACCGAGCGTCATCAGCGCCTGGCGAGGTCCGCGCCCAGCAGAAATGGCACGCAGGATGTCAACCGTTGCAGTCAGGCATATGTCGTCCGAGACCGGCAGTGAGGATTCCACGCGGTAGTCGCCAGTGTGCAGGACAAAGCCGCGGCTGCGGTCCACCGGTCCGCCATTGCGCACGATGAAGTCACGGGTCTGCCTCGGCAGGCGGATCGCCTCCTGCTCGTTCATGATGCCAAGTTGCACCAGAAGGTCGGGGAACAGCATCTGCTGGGTCTGGTTGATGATCAGCCCCATCGCACCTTCGTCCGAGTGCGCACAGATGTAGATGACCGCACGCGCGAATCGTTCGTCCTTCATGCCAGGCATGGCGATCACGAACTGGTCGTCGAGAAAGCCACTTTTACCGGCCGCATTTTTGTGGCGTAAAAGGTCCATAAGCAAAGGGTAACGCGTTTCCGGGACGCTTGAAAGATGCCATTGGTGCAATTCGCGGGTGCCTTAGTGCGTAGGACTCACGCAAAAATGATGGATCACATCGCCCGAAAGCGGTTGCGTAGCCACATTTGACCCTTCAAATCAGCGGCATGGATCGCTTGAGACTTTCGCTCTGCCTTGCCGTCTTGATGACCACCTCCATGCCGGCTTCCGCGTCCTCATCCGTCTGGGCGGACAGCGAGGGCGGGCGCGTGCGGCTGGTAACCACCGGGATTCCTGACGCTTCCGGCCAACTCACCGGGGCACTTCATATCGAATTGAAGCCCGGCTGGAAAACCTACTGGCGCGATCCCGGCGCCAGCGGCGTACCGCCGCAGATCGATGTCACTAAGGCGATCAACGTCGCCAAGGCCGAATTGTCCTACCCTGCTCCCGGCCGCCATGATGATGGCTATGGCGGATGGGCCGGCTATGATCATACAGTCGCGCTGCCGATAAAGTTCACGCTGGCAAAGCCCCAGGAAAACGCAGTCATCGATGCTGGCGTCTTTCTCGGAATCTGCCAGACGATCTGCATTCCGCTGCAGGCACAACTGAAGGTCGATCCGGCCGAAGACGCGGGCAATGCCGAGGATGCCCAACTGGTGCAAGCTGCCCTGGCTTCCCTGCCACAGAAATCAACCGACGCTTTCGGTGCGAAGACGCTGTCGGGAGAGAAGGACAAATTGGTTGTCGAGGCGACCGCACCGGCTGAAGCCAAAAGCATCGACCTCTTCGTTGCCGGCGAGCAAGGTTATCTGTTCGGCGCGCCGACACGCGCCGAACAGGACGGCAAAGTCGTCTTTTCGATCCCGATCCTCGGACGTCCCGGCAAGGCAGCTGAAGGCCACGGCCTTCCCTATACGCTGACCACTTCGTCCGGAGCGGTTGAAGGTCTATTGCCCTATCCGTGACAATTGCAGGGGCTGGCTACATTGCGAGGTGCCAAGGAAGGCGCTATCGCTTTGCACTCTTCCTTCCCTCCCAAACAAAGAGGACTGCCATGACCATTGCCGTTGGCGACAAGCTGCCTGAGGCCACCTTCAAGACCATGACCGACGACGGCGCCAAGGCGCTGACCACCGCCGACGTCTTTTCCGGCAAGAAGGTAGTGTTGTTCGGCGTTCCGGGCGCATTCACGCCGACCTGCAACAACAATCACCTGCCGGGTTATCTCGAGAACCGCGATGCCATCCTGTCGCGCGGCGTCGACCAGATCGCGGTTGTGGCGGTCAACGATCCGTTCGTGATGGGCGCCTGGGCACGCTTTACCGGTGGCGAAGGCAAGATCCTGTTCCTGGCTGACGGCAGCGGCGATTTCGCAAAGGCGGCAGGCCTTGATATCGACCTCAGCGCCAACGGCCTCGGACTGCGTTCCAAGCGCTTTTCGATGATCGTCGAAAATGGCGCGGTGACGACACTCAACATCGAAGGCAACCCGGGCCAGGCTGTGGATTCTGGCGCCGCAAAGCTGCTCGAACAGCTGTAACAGCGCGCGCCGGATCGATGTTTCGGCAATTCCACACCAGAACGGGTCTGGGCGCGCAGCTACGCGCGCTCGGTCTGGTGGCGGGCGATACGGTGATGGTCCATGCAGGGCTGCGGTCGGTCGGGCACATTCTCGGCGGGCCCGACAGCCTTATCCGCGCCCTGCTCGATACAACCGGTTCCGGCGGGACCGTGATGGTCTACACGGACTGGGACGACGATTATCACGAATTGCTGGACGACGATGGCCGCATCCCGGCGGCGTTGCGCGAACACATCGTGCCCTTTGATCCTGCGTCGTCACGGGCGCGACGTGACAATGGCGCGATCGCCGAATTCGTGCGCACCTTTCCAGGCGCGGTGCGCAGCGCGAACCCCGGCGCTTCCTGCGCGGCCGTCGGTGCAAAAGCCCCGTGGCTTACCAGCGACCATCCGCTGGAATACGGCTATGGAGCTGGATCTCCTTTTGACAAACTTGTCGAAGTCAACGGCAAGGTGTTGTTGATAGGTGCGCCGCTCGAGGCCATGTCCATTCTGCATCATGCCGAACATCTGGCTGACCTGTCCGGCAAGCGCATAGCGCATTTTGAAGCGCCGCTCCTGATCGACGGCCGGACGGAATGGCATTGTTGGGAGGAGTTCGACACAACGGAGCCGATCGTCGATGGGCTGCCGGGCGACTATTTCGCAACGGTTGTCGAAGACTTTCTCAAAGCGGGCGGAGGTCATCGCGGCAGGGTCGGCGATGCCGATTCCGTGCTGGTTTCAGCACCGAAGATTGTCCGTCATGGCGTGGACTGGCTCGAAGCGCGATTCGGCAACGCGAAACGCTGAATTCCGATCAAGCTGCATCAGCCGCCGGCTATTTCCTTCTTCAATGCGGCGGTACCTGAAAACTTCCTCTTGAAGGGAGCCATGCCCTCGCGCGCCAGTTCGTCGGCCCGCTCATTTTCCGGATGGCCGGCGTGCCCCTTTACCCAATGCCACGTCACATCGTGGCGCCGGTTGGCCTCGTCCAGGGCCTGCCAGAGCTCGCCGTTCTTCACCGGCTTCTTATCGGCGGTTTTCCAGCCATTGCGCTTCCAGCCATGGATCCATTTGGAGATGCCGTCCATGACATATTTGCTGTCGGTGTGAAGGTCGACCTTGCACGCTTCCTTCAGCGCATTCAGGCCGGAGATCGCCGCGAGCAACTCCATGCGGTTGTTGGTGGTATCCGCCTCACCACCCGACAACTCCTTGGTTGAGCCATTGAAGCGCAGGATAGCACCCCAACCGCCTGGTCCAGGATTACCGGAACAGGCACCATCGGTGAAAATCTCGACATGCTTCATTTCAGGCCGTACTCGGAAGCTGAGCCGATAGCGCGATGGAAGCGCATGCGGCGGATATATTCGGTTGGATCACGCTTGATGACCAGACCACTGTCGGGGACGGTCAGCCAGTCGTAGAGACGCGTCAGCATGAAACGCAATGCCGAACCGCGTGCCAGCATCGGCAGAGCTTCCCGCTCCGTTGCGTGCAGCGGCCGCACGCTCTGGTAACCGGCCAGCAGCGCCGTGCCCTTGGTGAGGTTGAAGGAAAAGTCTTTTTCGAAGCACCAGGCATTGAGACAGGTGGCGAGGTCATAGGCGTAGAAGTCGTCACAAGCGAAATAGAAGTCGATCAGGCCGGACAGCTTCTCGCCGAGGAAGAAAACATTGTCCGGGAAGAGATCGGCATGGATGATACCGGCAGGCAGGCCTTTCGGCCAGTTGCGCTCGAAATCGGCGAAATCCTCGTCCACCTCGGCCGCAAGGCCCGGCTCGACCTCATCGGCGCGGGCGCGTGACGCCTCCCAAAGCTTGCGCCAGCCGTCGATCGCCAGCGCGTTGTCGCGATGCATGGTAAAATCGGCGCCGGCCAGATGCAGCTCGGCAAGTGCCTTGCCGACTTCGCGGCAATGCGCGACGCCCGGCTTGCGCAGCCACATGCCTTCCAGGAAGGTGATGATGACAGCCGGACGGCCCGCCAGCGTGCCGATCATGGAACCGTCATGGCGCTGCACAGGCAGCGGACAGGAGATACCCTTCTTGGCGAGATGATCCATCAGTCCGAGGAAGAAAGGCAGATCCGCCTTTTCCACACGCTTTTCGTAGAGCGTCAGGATGAAGGAGCCCGCCGTCGTGTGCAGCAGGAAGTTGGAGTTTTCCGTTCCTTCGGCGATGCCCTTGTAGGAGAGCAATTCGCCGGCCGGATAGTCCTTCAGGAAAGCTGCAAGCTCGCCCTCACCTACATCGGTGTAGACCGCCATCACACGGTCCCGTTAACGAAGGCCATGTCGGCCGGGGTCAGTTCGACATCGCGCAGCGCCCGCATCACCGGGAAATCCTCCGTTTCCGTCGCCGTCACCGCCAGATCGACCGAGACGTCGAAGCGCTGGCGGAAGGCATCGATGATCTCATCGACAATGATCTCCGGTGCAGAGGCCCCTGCGGAGAGGCCGAGCGTCGAGATCGAGCCGATCTCATCCCACGGAATTTCGGAAGCGCGCTGCACGAGAAGCGACATCGCGGCTCCCGCGCGCTCCGCCACTTCGACAAGACGACGCGAATTGGAGGAATTGGGCGCGCCGACGACCAGATAGAGATCGCAGCCGGGCGCGGTTTCCTTCACCGCATCCTGCCGATTGGTCGTCGCGTAACAGATCGATTCGGCAGCGGGCGCCTGCAGCGCTGGAAACCGTTCCCCCAGGGCGCGGATGATGCCGGCGGTATCTTCCACCGAGAGCGTCGTCTGGGTGACAAAACCCAGAGCCTCGGGATCAGCTGGCTGGAACGAAGCGGCGTCGGCCTCGGTTTCGATCAGTGTCACCGCGCCGTCGGGCAGTTGCCCCATCGTGCCGATCACTTCGGGGTGGCCGGCATGGCCGATCAGAAGCACATGGCGACCCAGGCGCTGATGGCGCATGGCCTGCTTGTGCACCTTGGAAACCAGCGGACAGGTGGCGTCGAGGTAGAAGAGATTGCGCGCCACGGCATCGGCCGGCACCGACTTCGGCACGCCATGCGCAGAAAAGACCACCGGAGACTGCTTGTGCTCTTCCGGGATCTCGGAAAGCTCCTCGATGAAGACGGCGCCAAGGTTCTGCAGCCCTTCGACCACATAGCGGTTGTGCACGATCTCGTGGCGGACATAGACCGGCGCGCCGTATTTCTTCAGAGCCAGCACGACGATCTGGATGGCCCGGTCGACACCGGCGCAGAAGCCGCGCGGCTGGCAGAGCCTGATCGTGAGCGGTGGTTTTACGGCTTTGTTCAACATGCTTTCCCATTGGCTGGACACGCGCACCGGCCCGAAAATCGGAATCGATTTTCGGAAAGCACGATGCGCAGGACCAAAGTGCTGGAGCGTCCTTTGCGCGTCCGAATGGACGCGCGGCACTCCTGTGCGGACATGATGTCCGCCACCCCTGTATGTCAAGGGCGTGGACCGGTTCGAACGAACTCTCTCAGCCAGCCTTTCGGTTCTTCCGCAGCCACACCGCCACGACACCGACGAGCGCCGCCGCGAGACCGTACCAGGTCAGCGCGTACTGCAGATGGTTGTTGGGCAGGTCGACCATGGTTGTGCCGCCAACCGGTAGCCCCCCCGGATTGAGCGTCTTGCCGGCATCAACGAAGAAAGGCAGCACCACGGCGTTGGCAGGCAACGCGGCGGACGCGGCCATGGCATCGCGGTCCTTCCAATAGAAGATGTTCTTCGCGATGTCGTTGTCCGGAACCATCATCGACGGCTTGCCAGGCAACGGGTTACGGGCGAGACCGGTGACCGTGACGTCGCCGGGGATCTCGCCCTGTGCCCGCTTTGCCGGATCCTTCAATTCGTAAGGCACGAAACCTCGATTGACGAAGACAAAGCGCCCGTCGGCGAGCCTCAAGGGCGTGTAGACGCTGTAGCCCGTCTTGCCATCCCATGTGGTGAAGAAATGACGCTCGCCCTGATGCAGGAAGGTGCCGTTCAGTGTCACGGCAACATAGTCGACATCGCCGGAGGCCGCGAACTGCTCCTCGACTTCCGCCAGGGGCACAGGGGTCGCATTCATGCGGCGGTCGATCGTCTCGATCAACCCTTCCTTCCAAGCCAGTCGCTCCACCTGCCAGGTGCCAAGACCAATCAACGCAAGGAAAGCAATCAGGCCAAGACCAAGCGCCAGCGCCTTGCGCGGCGCACCACTCCGGGCCGGATGTGAAGCGGCAGTCATTACGGCCGGTCCAGCCTGCCTTCTGCGGCCTTGTTGCGGTACTGCAAGGTGAGCAGGACACCTTTTATGAGCCGCAGCGCAGTCAGGCACAGGACCAGCGTCAACGGTATCCACAACAGGAAGTGGACCCAGAGCGAGGGTGCGAAAGTGACCTCGAGCCACAGTGCAAGGCCAACGACGATAAACCCGATGATGAGGATGACGAAAACCGCTGGCCCGTCACCGGCATCGGCATAGGAATAGTCGAGGCCGCAATTGAAGCAGCGCTTGCCGACCGTCAGGAAACCCGAAAACAGGCGTCCTTCACCGCACCGCGGGCAGCGCCCCTTCAGGCCAGCCTGGATTGGATCGACCGGCGGCCAGATTGCCTTGTCTTCATCTTCGCTCATGTTCATCTTTTAGAGCGTTTCAGGAGCGAATTGAACGCCTGCCCCAAAAGAAAGAGGCGGCTACGTTGCCGCAGCCGCCTCTTTTCGAAACCGGTTGCCGAAGAAGTCAGTGGCCTTCAATGACTGCGCCGGCAGAGCCCCAGACATAGATCGAGGCGAACAGGAACAGCCACACCACGTCAACGAAGTGCCAGTACCAGGCGGCAGCCTCGAAGCCGAAATGCTGCTTCGGGGTGAAGTCACCCTTCATCGCGCGGACAAGGCAGACCAGGAGGAAGATGGTGCCGATGATGACGTGAAAACCGTGAAAGCCGGTCGCCATGAAGAAGGTGGCGCCGTAGATGGAGTCCTTGAAGCCGAACGGAGCGTGAATGTACTCGTAGGCCTGCACCATCGTGAACAGCATGCCGAGACCGACGGTCAGCACGAGTCCGTTGATCAGGCCCTTGCGGTCGCCATGGATCAGCGAATGGTGCGCCCAGGTCACCGTCGTGCCCGACAGAAGCAGGATGACGGTGTTGTACAGCGGCAGGTGGAAAGGATCGAGGACTTCCATGCCCTTGGGAGGCCAGACACCGCCGGTGAAGGTGGCGCGCGCCGCCTGCACAGCCTCGTTCGGGAACAGGCTGGCATCGAAATAAGCCCAGAACCAAGCCACGAAGAACATCACCTCGGAGGCGATGAACATGATCATGCCGTAGCGCAGGTGAAGCGACACCACCTTGGTGTGATGCCCCTCATGCGCTTCCTTGATGGTATCCGACCACCAGGCGTACATGGTGTAGAGCACGATCACCAAGCCGATCAGCAGCACCCAGAAGTGCGCCTTGGCAACGTCGATGCCAAACAGATGAAATGGCGTACCCTTCAGGTACTGCATGTAGAAGACGCCACCGAACGCCATGACCAGAGCGCCGACGGAACCCAGGAAGGGCCACGGGCTCGGATCTATGATGTGGTAGTCGTGGTTTGGTTTGGCGTGTCCGTCTGCCATGTCATCCCCCGAGATTTGCTTCGGTATTGGAAATTGCCTTGCCGCTTTCCCTGGTCTCCACGGCCGCGACCGGCTTGTTCTTGTCAGCCAGGAACATGGTGTAGGAAAGCGTGATGGTCTTGATGTTCTTCAGTTCCGGCACATCGAGAATGTCCGGATCCACGTAGAAGACGATCGGCATATCGACCGTTTCGCCCGCCTTCAGCGTCTGGTTGGTGAAACAGAAACATTCCACCTTGTTGAAATATGCGCCAGCCAGTTCCGGCGTCACATTGAAAGTCGCGCGGCCGGTGGTCGGCGCGCTGAATTTGTTGGTGGCCTTGTAGGCAACCTGCTTGGTTTCGCCGAGCTTGATGGTGACTTCGCGCTGCACCGGCTCGAATTCCCAGGGAACACCAGCGGTGTTGGCGTCGAAGCGGATGGTGATCTCGCGGTCCAGAACCCGATTGGAATACTGCGTTACGCGCTGCGTGGTGCCGCCGTAACCGGTGACCTGACAGAACATGGCGTAGAGCGGCACTGCCGCATAAGCCATGCCGACCATGGCGCCGAAGAAAGCCACGCAAGCACCGGCCACAGCCAGGTTGGTTCTGTGCTTCTTCTCATCGGCGACTGTCTTTTGCTGGTCCATCATCAGCCTCACATCGGCCGATTGATGACAGGAGCACCGAACTTCACGATCGTCGCCACGTAGAAGATGACGACAAGCACGCCAAGCGCCACCGCGATCGCAACCGAACGGCTGCGGCGCGCCTTCTTCTGGCGTTCGGTCAGCGTGACCAGTTCGAGCTTTTCATCCATCGCACTCATGCCCCACCCAGAACCAGAACACGGGCAAAAACGCTGTCGGCAAGATAAGCGGCGAAGATGGCGAACAGATAAAGCAACGAGTAGCCGAACAGCGCCTTGGCCGGCTTCATGACACGATCGCTGTCGGGCATGCGCAGCACTACCCAGGAATACCAGACGAACCCGACGCCAAGAAGCGTAGCCGGAATGCCGTAGATCGCCGACGTATAGCCGAGTGCCCAGGGCAGCACGCCGATCGGCGCCAGGATGACGGCATAAGCGAAGATCTGACGGCGAGTTGAAGCCTCGCCGGCGACATTCGGCATCATCGGGATGCCGGCGCGCTCATAGTCGCCCGACTTGAACAGCGCCAGCGCCCAGAAGTGCGGCGGCGTCCACAGGAAGATGATGAGGAAGAGGATAATGCTTTCCAGGCTGACAGTGCCGGTCGCAGCCGCCCAGCCGATCACCGGCGGGAAGGCACCGGCAGCGCCGCCGATGACGATGTTCTGCGGTGTCCAGCGCTTCAACCACATTGTGTAGATGACAGCATAGAAAAAGATGGTGAAGGCGAGAAGCGCGGCCGAGAGCCAGTTGACCAGCACGCCGATGGTCATCACGGAAAGCGCTGACAACACAAGGCCGAAACTCAATGCCTCGCCGGGCAAGACCCGGCCGGATGGAACCGGGCGGCTGGCAGTGCGGGTCATGACGGCGTCAATGTCGGCGTCGTACCACATGTTAAGCGCGCCCGATGCGCCGGCGCCGATAGCGATTGCCAGGATGGCGATGACCGCGATCAGCGGATTGATGGTGACGGGAGCCGCCACCAACCCAACAAAGGCGGTGAAGACCACAAGCGACATCACACGCGGCTTGAGCAGCGCAAAATAATCACCCGCTGTCGCTTCCGACATGCGGGAGCCCACTTGCTCCATGTGTGAATTGTCAACCAGGGCCATTGCGTACTTGAAGTCCACTCATTCCGTTTGGCCAAAACCGCCGGCCGGGCCGGCGGTTTCGAACTTGAAGCTGCCTTACTTGACCTTGGGCAGCTGTTCCCACTGATGGTAAGGCGGCGGCGAAGGCAGCTGCCATTCCAGCGTGGTGGCGCCTTCGCCCCATGGGTTGGCGCCGGCGACACGCTTCTTCCGGAACGCCTCGAAGACGCCGTAGAGGAAGATCAGGACGCTGATGCCGGAGATGTAGGAACCGACCGACGAGACGTAGTTCCAACCGGCGAACGCATCAGGATAGTCGATGTAACGGCGCGGCATACCCGAGAGACCAAGGAAGTGCTGCGGGAAGAACACCAGGTTCACGCCCACGAACATGATCCAGAAATGGGCACGCGCGATGAAGGGCGAGTACATGTAGCCGGTCATCTTCGGGAACCAGTAGTACCAGCCGGCGAAGATCGCGAAGACGGCGCCGAGCGACAGCACGTAATGGAAGTGCGCCACGACATAGTAAGTGTCCTGCAGCGAACGGTCGAGACCGGCATTGGCGAGCTGGACGCCGGTGACGCCGCCAACCGTGAACAGGAAAATGAAGCCCACAGCCCAGAGCATCGGCGTGCGGAAGGAGATCGAGCCGCCCCACATGGTGGCGATCCACGAGAAGATCTTGATGCCGGTCGGCACAGCGATGACCATCGTGGCGAACACGAAGTAGCGCTGCGCGTTGAGCGAGATACCGGTGGTGTACATGTGGTGCGCCCACACGACGAAGCCGACGGCACCGATCGCGACCATGGCATAGGCCATGCCGAGATAACCGAACACCGGCTTGCGCGAGAAGGTCGCGATGATGTGGCTGACAATGCCGAAGCCCGGCAGGATCAGGATGTACACTTCCGGATGACCGAAGAACCAGAACAGGTGCTGGAACAGGATCGGATCACCACCATTTTCGGGCACGAAGAAGGAGGTGCCGAAGTTACGGTCGGTGAGCAGCATGGTGATGGCGCCAGCCAGAACCGGCAGCGACAGCAGCAGCAGGAAGGCGGTGACCAGAACCGACCAGGCAAACAGCGGCATCTTGTGCAGCGTCATGCCCGGAGCACGCATGTTGAAGATGGTGGTGATGAAGTTGATGGCACCGAGAATCGAGGAAGCACCGGCGATGTGGATCGACAGGATAGCCAGATCCATGGCCGGGCCGGGCTGACCGGAAGTCGACATCGGCGGATAGATCGTCCAGCCACCACCGACGCCGTAGGCGCCGGGCGCACTCGGCACAAACATCGAGGTGAGCAGCAGGATGAATGCCGGCGGCAGCAGCCAGAAGGACACGTTGTTCATGCGCGGGAACGCCATGTCGGGTGCACCGATCATGATCGGCACCATCCAGTTGGCGAAGCCACCGATCAGCGCCGGCATGACCATGAAGAAGATCATGATCAGCGCGTGGGCCGTGGTGAAGGCGTTGAACATCGACTTGCCGGCATCGAGCGCGGCATCGCCGTTCACACCGTAAACCATGGATGCAAGACCCGGGAAAATCTGGATGCCCGGCTCGGCGAGCTCCCAACGCATCATGATCGACAGGAAGCCACCGATGATGCCGGCCATGATCGCGAAGATCAGGTACAGCGTACCGATGTCCTTGTGGTTGGTCGAATAGACCCAGCGGACCCAGCCTTTAGGCTTATGGTCGTGATCGTCGTGAGCCGCTGCCTGCGCCATGTTCCGCTCCGTTCCCTATCCTTGTTTCGACCGCGGCATCAGTTGCCGGCGGACGCAACCTTGTTGGTACCATCGACCTCGGCCATCAG
This sequence comes from Mesorhizobium sp. 1M-11, assembly GCF_001303895.1. Lineage (GTDB taxonomy): Bacteria > Pseudomonadota > Alphaproteobacteria > Rhizobiales > Rhizobiaceae > Mesorhizobium. The sequence goes on from NZ_LJSD01000011.1 coordinate 371,088, forward strand.
TGCCTTGTTGGCACCCGGCAGGTCGGTCTTGGCCGCAGCCAGCCAAGTCTCATATTGCTTTTCCGATACGACACGCACGGCGATCGGCATGAAGGCGTGATCCTTGCCGCACAGTTCCGAGCACTGGCCGTAATAGAGGCCTTCCTTCTCGGCCTTGAACCAGGTCTCGTTGATGCGGCCCGGCACGGCGTCGACCTTGATGCCGAAGGCCGGCATGGCATAAGCGTGAATCACGTCCGCACCAGTAACGAGGACGCGCACCACGACACCGACCGGCACGACCATCTCGTTGTCGACCGCCAGGAGACGCGGATATTTCGCCTTGTCTTCCTTGCCCAGACCGGCACGGTCACCGTCAGCAAGGATCGCCGAGTTGAAGGAGAACGGCTCCGCGAACTGATACTCATAGTCCCAGTTCCACTGGTTGCCGGTGGCCTTGACGGTCAGCTTCGGCTCTTCCGGCGGGCTGTACTGAGCGGTCAGCAGCTGGAAGGACGGCACGGCGATGGCCAGCAACACCAGAACAGGACCCAGCGTCCAGGCAACCTCGATCAGCGTGTTGTGGCTGGTCTTGGACGGCGTCGGATTGACGCTTGCGCGGTACTTCAGAATGCACCAGGCCAGCAGGAAGAGCACGAACAGCGTGATCGGCACGATGAACCAGAGCGTATAACGCTCGAACCAGGTGATCTGGCTCATGATTGCGGTCGCGGCCGGCTGGAAGGTCATTTCCCACGGCTGCGGTTGCGCGGCCTGGGCGACAGACCCGGCGAAAACCATCGATGCGGCACCAGCGCCAGCAAGAAACTTCTTCATCGCCCTCTTCATCTCCCAGTCCCCGTCCTGCAACAGGTGGCAGGAATACGATATAACGCCGGGACAGGGAATCCCGGACGGTCCAGATTGGTTCAAACCATACTCTCTTTCCCGCCGCAAGAAAGGAGCGGTCAAAACCATGCGGCATTTTTGCGCGCGCCTTGATTGATTGCAGCCGCATGCACAGGCAGCACGACAATCAAGCTGCTGTCGCATAGCCGTGCCAGAGACAATCGTGGCAAATTGAGCTATTTGCGCTTGAAAATCGTATTGTTGCCGCAGTTGAAAGGGATTGCGCGTCGCCCTCACGCTTTTCCTAAGCGGTGCCGGGGCTTAAAGTGGCGTGATTCGGGAATGGAGCCGACATGAACTTTTGGGTTTCGAGAACCTTGGCGAAGGTCATCTTTCTCGCCACCCTTGCCAGTGCCGGACAGGCAATGGCCGCTGCGCAGCAGCCGAGCGGCAATGTAAAGTCCACCCATGGCGCCTGGTCGATCATCTGCGACACGCCGGCAGGCGCGACCTCCGAACAATGCGTGATGATGCAGAACGTCGTGGCTGAAGACCGTCCCGAGATGGGCCTTTCAGTCGTCGTGCTGCGCACCGCCGACAACAAGGCCGAGATCCTGCGCGTGCTGGCGCCGCTTGGCGTCCTGCTTCCCAATGGCCTTGGCCTCAATGTCGACGGCAAGGATATCGGCCGCGCCTATTTCGTGCGCTGTTTCCAGGATGGCTGCTACGCCGAAGTGATCCTGGAAAAGCCGCTGCTTGACACGCTGAAATCAGGCAAGGCCGCGACCTTCATCGTCTTCCAGACCCCGGAGGAAGGCATCGGCATTCCGGTCGATCTCAAGGGCTTCGCCGACGGCTTCAACGCCCTGCCCTGATCCAAGGGAACCTGTCGCGCATTGCCGAAAGGCGCTCCGGCGCCTACATCGGGATCAACACTTCTTTCAAGGATGCGCACCATGAGCAGCCTCATCGGCCGATTCGACATTTCCGAAGAGCGGATCAAGAAAATCGTCGCAGACACCATCAAGGGTGCGGATGACGGCGAACTTTTCCTCGAATACAGCGAAAGCGAAGCGCTGATGTTCGACAATGGCCGGCTCAAGACGGCCAATTTCAACACCGACCAGGGATTTGGGCTGCGTGTGGTTGCCGGCGAGGCAAGCGGCTACGCTCATGCCGGCGATCTGTCGGAAGCGGCGCTGCTGCGTGCCGCCGGTGCCGTCGCGACGGTGAAGGCCGGTTATTCGGGCACGCTGGCGGATGCGCCGCCGCGCACCAACCGCCGTCTCTACGGTGACGAGAACCCGATCCCCTCACCCGGCTTCGAAGCCAAGGCCAAGCTGCTGCAGGAGATCGATGCCTGGACGCGCGCCGAAGACCCGCGCGTGCGGCAGGTGACTGCATCGCTGGCCGCCTCCTGGCAGCAGGTCGAGATCCTGCGCGCAGACGGGCAGTTGGTGCGAGACATCCGGCCTCTGGTTCGTCTCAACATCTCCGTCATGGTCGGCGATGGCGACCGGCAGGAAACCGGCTCCTACGGCATGGGCGGCAGAACCGGCTTCGGCGAATTCCTGGTCGAACACAGTTGGAAATACGCCGCCAAGGAAGCGCTGCGCCAGGCACTGGTAAACCTCGAGGCCATTCCCGCACCAGCCGGTACGTTCGACATCGTGTTGTCCAGCGGCTGGCCGGGCGTGATGCTGCACGAAGCGGTCGGCCACGGATTGGAAGGCGACTTCAACCGCAAGAAGACGTCGGCCTTCGCAGGTCTGCTTGGCCAGCAGGTCGCCGCCAAGGGTGTCACCGTCGTCGACGACGGCACGATCGCCGAACGGCGCGGCTCACTGACCGTAGACGACGAAGGTACGCCAACCAACCGCACCGTGCTGATCGAGGACGGCAAGCTGGTGGGGTACATGCAGGACCGGCAGAACGCACGACTGATGGGTATGGCCGCCACGGGCAACGGCAGGCGCGAATCCTATGCGCACCAGCCGATGCCGCGCATGACCAACACCTACATGACCGCAGGCGACCACACGCCGGAAGAGATCATCTCTTCAGTGAAGAAAGGCGTCTATGCCGTTTCCTTCGGCGGCGGCCAGGTCGACATCACGTCGGGCAAGTTCGTGTTCGGCTGCACCGAGGCCTATCTGATCGAGGATGGCAAGGTCACCCAACCGATCAAGGGCGCGATGCTGATCGGCAACGGGCCGGATGCGATGCATCGCGTCACCATGGTCGGCAACGACATGAAGCTCGACACCGGCATCGGCATGTGCGGCAAGGCCGGCCAGGGCGTACCCGTTGGCGTCGGCCAGCCGCACCTGCGCATGAACCAGATGACGGTCGGCGGCACTCAGGTCTAGGCATGTTTGTAAAAACGCCGGCCTGCCTGACCGGGCAGGCAGCTTGCCCGGATGTCGCAGAAGGGCCTAACGTCCCTCCCCGCCGACAAATGGGAGGGAGCCATGGCGATCATCGAAGCCGGCAACGGCATCGTCACCCATATCAACATGTTCACGACAACGCCGGAGAGACAGCAGGCTCTGGTCGATTCACTCGCCGAGACGGTGCGGGCGGCCAGCGAAGTACCGGGCTGGATCTCGGCCAGCATCCATCGCAGCTTCGACGGCCGGCAGGTCGTGAATTACGTGCAGTTCGAAAGCCATGATGCGGCGCAACGGGTGACGCGCCACCTGCTGGCCGGAGGCTATATCCAGCGCAACACGCAACTCGGCACCGTCACACCGGGCCAGTATGAGGTCGTGCATACCCTCTCGAACACCGACAATTGAGAAATCCCATCCCCAGTCCGTCCATCATGCCCCCATACAAATCCATCGTCATCCTCACCGGCGCAGGCATTTCGGCGGAGTCGGGCGTGGACACGTTCCGGGACAAGGACGGCATCTGGTCGAAGGTCGACTATCGCGACGTGGCAACGCCGGAAGGGTTCATGCGCGATGCCGCCACGGTGCATGAATTCTACAACCAGCGTCGGCAGGGCATGGCCAAGGTGAAGCCAAACGCCGCCCATCTCGCGCTGGCACGGCTGGAGCGGGAATTTTCCGGCTCCGTCCTGCTGGTCACGCAGAACATCGACGATCTCCACGAGCGGGCGGGCTCGACCAATCTCATCCACATGCATGGCGAACTCGGCAAGACCCTGTGCCAGGCCTGCGAACAACGTTCGCCCTGGTCGAAGGACATGTCGGCGCTTTCGCAGTGTCCAGCCTGCGGCGCCGTCGGCTATCTTCGCCCTGACGTCGTCTGGTTCGGTGAGATGCCCTACCAGATGGACCGCATCTATGCAGCGCTGACCGACTGCGACCTGTTCGTCTCTGTGGGCACCAGCGGCAATGTCTATCCGGCGGCCGGGTTCGTCGAAGAGGCGCAGCTCAATGGCGCACATACGGTCGAGCTCAACCTCGAACCCTCGGACGGACACAGCAGCTTCGACGAGGCCGTGCTCGGCAAAGCGACGGAAATCGTCCCGGCCTTTGTCGATAGAATGCTCGCAGGCCGCTGAGTACCGCCAACTTCAGCGCCGCTTCCGCGGCTTCTCCAGCAGCGCCACAGCTTCGACATGCGGCGACCACAGAAACTGGTCGATCGGTGTCACGCTCTTCAACTGATAGCCACCATCGATCAGAATGCGCAGGTCACGCGCCAGCGTGACGGGATTGCAGGAAACGGCAGCGACGAGCGGCACGTCCGAACGGGCGATCTGTTTGGACTGATCCTCGGCACCGGCGCGCGGTGGGTCGAACACGACAGCGTCGACGGCGGCCAACTCCTTGAAGGTCAGCGGCCGGCGATCGAGATCGCGGCGTTCAACCGTCACGCGCTTCAGGCCGCCGGCAAAACGAAAGCCCCTGTCGAGTGCCGCGAGCGCCGGCCCATCATTTTCCACAGCGAGAACCTCGGCATTGGCCGCTAGCCTCAGCGCAAAGGTTCCGCATCCTGAATAGAGATCGGCAACCCTCTTTGCCTTGCGCACATGCGCGGTGACAAGGTTTGCCATGGCAACCTCAGCTTCGGCGACGGCCTGAACGAAGGCTCCTGGTGGAGGCGTCACAGTTGCCGAGCCGAAGCTGAGCGTCGGCTTGATAGCCTCGACGATGATCTCGCCATCGATGGAAAGTCTGGCGATGCCAGACTTGATGACGAAATCCGTGGCGGCACGGCGGATTGCTTCGGTAGGCTTGCCGCAATCGGAGGCTGCAACGTCGAATCCCGACGCCGTGGCGGTGACCAGGAACCTGAAGGGTTTCGAGGTGTTTGCGACGATGCTGGCAAGATGCCGCAGGACACCGGCCGCCTCGACGATGGCCGGCAGGAGAACCGGGCATTCCTCTATATCGACAAGGATGTTGGAGAACGCCTGGTTGTAACCGAGATGCAATCCGGTGTCGGTGTTGCGGGCCGTGAAGGCTGCGCGGCGACGGCTGTGCGGCGCACAGGCAACGAGATCGGCGACATCTGCCTCGACACCCCTAGCCTTCAGCGCATGGACGACAAGACCGCGCTTCCAGGCACGATAAGCCCCCTCTTCGAGATGTTGGATGGCACAGCCGCCGCATTCGGTGAAATGCCTGCAGGCCGGCTTGATGCGCTCAGGCGACGGCTCCAGCACTGCAAGCAGCTGTGCCCGGTCCTTTTCGCGCGCAGCCGTCACCACTTCGCCTGGCAACGCAAAGGGGATGAAAACATGGCTGCCATCGGCGTCGACGACGCCATCCCCCTGGGCGCCGAGCCGTGCGATCTGAAAACGAGCGCTCATCGATCTTTCACTTGTCCTTCATTCCGGCCAGGAGGAATTCGCGGTTGCCGTCGCCACCTTCGATCGGCGACGGGTGGTGGCCAAGCGCGCGCCAGCCGGGAAGCCCATCCAGCCAGCGATACAAATCAGCGGCGACGGCCTCGGCCTCGGCGGGGTTTCTGAGCAACCCGCCCTTGCCGATCGCTTCACGGCCGGCCTCGAATTGCGGCTTGACCAGCAACAGCGCATATGCGCCGGCTTTCGCCAGGCTGAGAGCAGGTGGCAGCGCCAGCTTCAGTGAGATGAAGGAAACGTCGGAGACGATGAAATCCGGCACGCGACCGCCGAGATTCGCCATCGAAAGATCCCGCGCGTTCAAGCCCTCGACTGAAGTCACACGCGCATCGCTTTCGATCGAAGCGTGCATCTGGCCATGGCCGACATCGATGGCGGTGACGTGGGTGGCACCCCGTTCGAGCAGCACCTGCGTGAAGCCACCTGTCGAAGCGCCAATGTCGAGCGCCTCCAAACCGGACGGATCAAGCCCGAAATGGTCGAGCCCGGCGATCAGCTTCAGCGCTGCGCGCGAGACATAGCCGCGTGCAGGATCGTCCACCACCAACTCGGCACCAGAGGATACGTTCTGGCCGGGTTTCGTCACCACCGTTCCATCAACCGAGACAGTGCCACGCTCAACCGCATCGCGGGCGCGCGAGCGGCTGGCGAACAGGCCACGCACGACGAGCAGGTCGTCGAGCCGCTGGCGCTGATTGGCTGGCTGGTGGGAACGCATCTGCCTTCATTGGCGAAAGCCGCGCCCGAAGGCAAGTCGGGACTGATAGAGGCCTTGTCCTAGAAAAGCTGGCTGGCCGGCGGACGTTCGACGGCAGGCACCAGCCCATCGGCGGGGGCCCGGCGCGGCGGCGGCGCTTCCTGCGCGACAATCATCTGCGGTACCTGATTGTATGCGAAGCCACCGCGCAATGTCCCGATGTTGGCCGCCACGATGTCGATCGCCGCCTGTTCGAGAACGCGGTCATATTGCGGTTCGGCCGTCACCCGGCCAGCCAGCAAAAGCATGCTGGTCGCGCTGAACAGAAGCGCTCTCATTGTTGTTCTCCCTGCCTGGGATTTTCCTAGCAGTGCGCCGTTGAGAAAGGGGCAAGAGAGAAGGTAAGCGAAGCGCCAAAAAGCAACCTGAACAATAGGTTAACAGGGCTTCTCGACAAAGAGATTCCGCATGTTGAGACGGCGATTCAATCCGTTCACAGGCTGATTCAAGTTGTTGATGTTTTGACTCAGGCGCGCTGCGCGCTGGCCACATGGCCTAGTGCTGCAAACACCGTACGCACGATGCCGTTCGCATCGAGTCCGGCATCGGCATACATCTTCTCCGGCTTGGCGTGGTCGGTGAAAGCATCCGGCAGGACCAGCGGGCGCACCTTGAGCCCGCTCTCCAGCAGGCCTTCATGGGCGAGGAAGTGCAGCACCTGCGTGGCAAAACCGCCGATGGCGCCCTCTTCCACGGTCACCAGGATCTCGTGCGAACGGGCCAGACGGCGGATGAGGTCATGGTCGAGCGGCTTGGCGAAACGCGCATCGGCCACGGTCGTCGAGAGACCGGCGGCGGTCAGTTCATCAGCCGCCGCAAGGCAGTCCTGCAGGCGCGTTCCGAAGGAAAGCAGCGCCACCTTGGTGCCTTCGCGCACGACGCGGCCCTTGCCGATCTCCAGCGGCGAACCGCGCTCGGGCATATCGATACCGACACCGTTGCCGCGCGGATAACGGAAGGAGATCGGCCCCTCGTCGTATTCGGCAGCGGTGCGCACCATATGGCGCAGTTCCACCTCGTCGCTTGCCGCCATGACGACGAAATCTGGCAGCGAGGCAAGGAAGGTGGTGTCGAAGGCGCCGCAATGGGTTGCGCCGTCGGCACCGACGTAGCCGGCGCGGTCGATCGGAAAACGCACCGGCAGCTTCTGGATGGCGACGTCGTGCACGACCTGATCGTAGGCGCGCTGCAGGAAGGTCGAGTAGATCGCCGCGAACGGTCTGTAGCCCTCTGTCGCGAGTCCCGCCGCAAAGGTCACCGCATGCTGTTCGGCGATACCGACATCGAAGGTGCGGTTCGGGAACACTTCGCCGAACAGATCGAGTCCGGTGCCGGTCGGCATGGCGGCGGTGACGGCGACGATACGGTCATCCTCGCAGGCTTCGCGGATCAGGCTTTCGGCAAAGACATTGGTATAGGTCGGCGCATTGGCCGGAGCTTTCGCCTGCGCGCCGGTGATGACATCGAACCGGTTGACGCCATGATATTTGTCGGCGGCCGCCTCGGCAGGCGCGTAGCCCTTGCCCTTTTGCGTAACGACATGGATCAGGACCGGGCCCTTGCCGTTGTCGCGCACATTCTTGAGTACCGGGATGAGATGCTCGAGATTGTGGCCATCGATCGGGCCGATATGGAAAAAACCGAGCTCCTCGAACAGCGTGCCGCCGGTGACATAGCCCCTTGCATGCTCGACGGCGCGGGTGATGGCGCGGTCGGCGCGCTTGCCGAGGTAGGACGTCAGTTTCTTGCCGAAATCGCGCAGGCCAAGATAGGCCTTGCCCGAGCCGAGTCGAGCCAGATAGGCGCTCATGGCGCCGGTCGGCGGAGCGATCGACATGTCGTTGTCGTTGAGGATGACGATGAGGCGCGCATCAAGCGCCCCAGCGTTGTTCAATGCTTCGAAGGCCATGCCAGCCGACATCGCGCCATCGCCGATCACGGCGATGACATTGTTCTTGCCGCCGGAAAGATCGCGCGCCACGGCCATGCCGAGACCGGCCGAGATGGAGGTGGAGGAATGAGCGGCGCCGAACGGATCGTATTCGCTCTCGGTCCGCCTGGTGAAACCGGAAAGCCCGTTCTCCTGGCGCAATGTGCGAATGCGGTCGCGCCTGCCTGTCAGGATCTTGTGCGGATAGGCCTGGTGGCCGACATCCCAAATGATCCTGTCGTCCGGCGTGTCGAAAACGTAGTGCAGCGCCACCGTCAGCTCGACCACGCCGAGACCTGCGCCGAGATGCCCGCCCGTCTGCGAGACGGCGTCGACCAGTTCGGTGCGCAACTCTTCCGCGAGTTGCGGCAGGTCGCTTTCGGAAAGCTTCTTCAAATCCGCAGGAATGCGGACCTTGTCGAGAAGCGGCGTCTGGGGTCTGGCGATCAATGGCTGGCCCGTTCAAGCTCGCGTTCAAGAATATTCAAAAAATCGAATAGGCCTCCGACCACGGAAAGTAAATGTGCCGCAATGACACGTTCATTTGTCGGGCAATGGAATGAATTCCTTTTCATCGCCCGGAACGATGTCGAAGCGACCGGTCCTCCATTCCTGCTTGGCCTGTTCAATGCGTTCTTTCGACGAGGAAACGAAATTCCACCAGATGTAACGTGGAGACCCCAGCGAAGCGCCGCCAAACAGCATGAAATGCGCACCCGATTCCGACGAAACGACTATTTCGTCGCCGGGGCGAAACACCAGAAGGCGGTTCTCGGGAAAACTGTCGCCGGAAATGGTGACAAGCCCGTCGAGCACATAGATGGCGCGCTCCTCGGCTTCGGCTGCAATGCGGTACTTCGCGCCGGGCTCCAGCCGGATGTCGGCATAAAGCGTATCGTGATAGGTGGTCACCGGCGCGCGGCGGCCTTCCAACTCACCGATGATGAGACGGCCCGAAACGCCATCGGCGCTGAACTCCGGCAGTTCGGCGCTCGCGGTGTTTTCGAAGACCGGCGTCATTTCTTCCTGCCTGTCTGGCAGCGCGATCCACGTCTGCAGCCCGGACATCGACATCGGTGCGCCGCGCAATTCTTCCGGCGTGCGCTCGGAATGAACAATGCCACGACCGGCTGTCATCAAATTCACGTCGCCCGGTGAAATCACCATCTCGGTGCCGAGCGAATCGCGGTGCCTGATCCTGCCGTCGAACAGGTAGGTGACAGTGGACAAACCGATATGCGGGTGCGGGCGTACGTCCAGCGCCTTGCCGGCACGCAGGATGGCCGGTCCCATGCGATCGAAGAAGATGAAGGGACCAACCAGCCGGCGCCTGGCGGTTGGCAACGCGCGACGCACCTCGAACCCGCCGATGTCCTTGGCGTTGGCGACCACCATCAACTCGATGGCGTCGCAGGAAAAGGCGTCACCGGGTTCGGGATCGTTTCCGGGAAAGAAGCTCATCGGACTGCTCCATCTGCTGATGACTTGCAGATCGGAAGTTATACCTCCGTTCCCTTCCGGCAAACCGGCGATGCGGCGACGATCCGTTCACCGATCACCTCAATTCACGAAGCAATGGTTCAACGCCGCGGCCTGCGGATTTCGGCACGCCTGGCCGATCAGCTCTCACAAGACTATTGGGCAGCTACCGGCTTGGGTCCAAATCGCAGGGCCGATTTGGCGCGAGCTTTTGCCGCCACCTCCTCGCGGTTGCGCGGCGGCTGAGTGGTTTCGAGCGCGACAAGCAGGTCATGCGCGGCATGGGCGATGGTGCGCACCGCGTGGTCGAAAACGTCCTTGTTACGCATGGAGGGCTTGTTGGAGCCACTGATCTTGCGCACGAACTGCAGCGCCGCCTCATGAATTTCGGCATCCGTCGCCGACGGTTCGAAGTTGAAGAGCGGCTTGATGTTGCGACACATGGATATTTCTCCCGTTTGGTATGTCCGGCTTTGTCCCTCGTTCCGGTTGGAGCAATTCCAGGAAAGGTGCGTAGCAGTTTACCGTCCTGAATTGCGCGAAAACAAAAGTTAGAGCGTTTCCGCGTTTCGGAAAACCGGAAACGCTCCAGGGGCCTCGCGGCCCTTATTCCCCATCCAGTGGTTCGGTGGCGACCGGCTTGCCGTCGCGGGCGAGCCTGATCTTTTCCACCTTGTCCTCGGCCGCCTTCAGCAGGCGGTCGCAGTGCGCCTTCAGCGCCTCGCCGCGCTCGTAGATACGAATCGACTGGTCGAGCGGCACGTCGCCGCGCTCCAGGTCATCGACGATCTTCTCCAGCGCGTCCAACGCCTGTTCGAAGCTCATCGCCTTGACGTCTTCGTTCGCTTCCTCAGCCATGGCTCATCCTTTCATCAGGCGGCCGACATGCGCTGCGACCGAAAATGCCAATCCGTGCAGGTCGTAACCGCCTTCCAGCAGGCTGACCAGCCTGTTTGAACTATGGCGGCGGGCGCGATCCATCAACTGCCCGGTCGCCCAGTCGAAATCGTCCTCGACAAGATTGATCTCGGCCAGCGGATCGCGGTGGTGCGCATCAAAGCCGGCCGAGATGATGATCAGGTCTGGCGCGAAAGAATCAATCGCCGGCAGCACACGTGTGTTGAACGCCTCGCGAAAGATGTCGCTGCCTGTCGCCGGGGCCAGCGGCGCGTTGACGATGTTGCCGGCACCGGTCTCGCTTTTGGCGCCCGTGCCCGGATAAAGCGGCATCTGGTGCGTGGAACAATAGAGCACCGATGGATCGTCCCAGAAGATGTCCTGCGTACCGTTGCCGTGATGCACATCCCAGTCGACGATGGCGACACGCTCGGCGCCGTGCCTCTCCTGCGCGTAGCGTGCGGCTATGGCCGCCGTGTTGAACAGGCAGAACCCCATGGCCGTGGTTTTCTCGGCGTGATGCCCCGGCGGGCGTGCCGCCACGAAGACGTTGTCGGCCTGGCCGGCAAAGACATCGTCGACAGCCACATTGGCCGCGCCGATGGCGGTCAGCGCCGCTTGCCAGCTTTTTGGGCTCGCTACCGTGTCGGAATCGATGACGGCAATGCCGTCTTTCGGGATTGCCTTGCGCACGCGCTCGACGAAATCCTTCGGGTGACAATAGAGAATGGTCGCTTCGTCGCCCATCGGCGCCTCGCGCCGATCGAGAGCGACGAAGGCCTCGTCATCCAGAACCCGCTCGATGGCACGCAGCCTGTCCGGCCGCTCCGGATGGCCGGCGGGCGTGATGTGTTCCAGGAAAATCGGATGCGTGTAGAGGCGGGTCGTCATGGAGCCACCTTATCAGCAATGGCGATGATGGCCACGCGACAAGCATTGGAGCATTTCCGTTTTTCACGGAAATACGGAAACGCTCCGATTTTTTGTTTTAACGCAATTCCGGACGCAAAACCGCTGCGCACTTTTGCTGGAATTGCGCCAGCCTGTTGGGGAAAAGACGGCATCCGACGTCGGGATCAGGGCTGCCTTTGCTCTCGAACCGGGCTATGTTCGCCGCACTGTCAGGTGCCTGCCACGAGGCGGGAGAATCGGGAACACGGTGAAAATCCGTGGCGTGCCCAACGCTGTAAGGGGGACCGCTCGGCAAGAGCCACTGTCCGCAAGTAGGACGGGAAGGCGCCGGCAAGCGGGATGAACCCAAGCCAGAAGACCGGCCAGGCAGGAATGGTCATCCGCATGGACGGGCGGAGATGCTGTTTCGATCGCAAGGGGAACGCGATGGACGCCGTCCGCAACCATACCTGCCATGCCTTCGGCGACTTTGAACGCGAAGCCATTTACCGCGCCATCTTCACGCGCCGCGACGTACGCAGCCATTTCCAGCCAGATCCGATAGACGACGCGGTGCTTGCCCGCCTGCTTACCGCTGCGCACCACGCCCCATCGGTCGGTTTCATGCAGCCCTGGAACTTCATCGTCATTCGGGATCAGGCACGACGCGAAGCCGTGCGTGATCTTTTCCTGACTGCCCGATCCCAGGAACTGCCTCATATCGCAGAGGAACGGCAGGCGCTCTACCGTAAGCTCAGGCTGGAGGGCATCTGCGAAAGCGCGCTCAACCTATGCATCACCTGCGATCGGCGGCGCAGCGAAGGCTCGCCGCTCGGCCGGTGGCACAACCCCCAGATGGATATCTTCAGCACGGTCTGCGCCGTACAGAATTTCTGGCTCGCCGCGCGGGCTGAAGGGATCGGAGTTGGCTGGGTGAGCATCCTCGACGCCGACGCGCTCAAACAATTGCTCGGTATTCCCGATCATGTCGTGCCCGTCGCCTATCTTTGCGTCGGCCATGTCTCGGAATTCGCCGCAAGGCCAGATCTCGAGCGCAAAGGCTGGGCACCACGCCTGCCACTCTCAGACCTCATCATGAGCGAGACTTATGCTGGCGTCGGCGAGGATGCCCTGAAAGCTGCGGCCAGTGCCAGCCAAGGGTAAAAGAGTTCAGGCGGAAACCTTGCCGTCCGCCAGCAAGCCTTCCATGAGCGCGCGGAAGGCCTTGATCGCCTTGATGGAGGTCGCGCCAGGATCGTCGGAGTTGGCAACCCACTGCGCGGCATAGAGCGAGGCACCGCTGATCAGTCGAGCCATGGCTTCCGGATCCATCTCGCGGACAACCCCCTCCTCTTTCAAGGCAGCAAGGTTCCTTGTTAGGGATGAGATACAGTTATTGGCATTGGGCCAAAGCGCCGGGTCGCCGAGTACAGCCGGGCCGTCGCGCAGGACGATGCGCTGGACTTCCGGGTCCAGCGCCATTTCCACATAGCCGATGTTCTCGTCCAGGAAGCCTTGCCAGCGTGTCTTGGCTTTGGCCGAGATGGCATTGAGGCGCGTGCACATCTCAGTGTCGATCTGGGCGACGACGGCCTCGAACAGCCCCTTCTTGTCGCCGAAATGGTGATAAAGAGCGCCCCGCGTCAGCCCTGCCTCCGCGGTGAAATCATCCATCGATGCGTTCGCATAACCGACCGTCGCAAACGCCCGGCGCGCAGCCGCGATCAGCTTTGCCCGCGTTTCGGCAATCATCTCGCTACGAGGTTTGTGGGCAGTCCTCATCGTTTTTTCCTTTTGCCGCTTCGCTTTCCACATACGTCGCGTATATTTTTTTACATACGCACCGTATATTAATTGACATACGTGGCGTATGCAATTATCTCATTCGCATACGCCACGTATGTAAGTGGCGCACCCTCAAATTTCCAGGAGTGCTCCCATGCGCAATCCTTATGGTGAAATCTTCAGAGTCCCCGGAGCCAAGGGCTTCGCCGCCGCGGCCTTCATTGCCCGGCTGCCTATCGCCATGGCGCCCATCGGCATTGTCGCGATGCTCTCCCAGGCACGCGGCGAATATTGGTTGGCGGGTGCGGTATCAGCTACCTTCGCCTTGACCAACGCTTTTGCCGCCCCGCAGATCTCGCGATGGATCGACCGGCTCGGTCAGACCGCCGTGGCGGCTCCCACGACGATCATCTCTGTCATCGCCTTCATCGCCCTGCTCGCAGCCACCCACTATGACTGGCCGAGCTGGACGCTGTTCGCTTCGGCATTCCTGGCGGCTGCAATGCCCAGCGTGCCGGCCATGGTGCGGGCGCGCTGGACGGAAAAGTTCCGCGATCGTCCGGAACTCAACACGGCCTTCGCTTTCGAGTCGGTTGCCGACGAACTGGTCTATATCGCCGGCGCCTCGCTTTCGGTGGGCCTCAGCGTGGCTCTCTTCCCGGAAGCCGGCATGCTGGCCAGCACGCTTCTCCTGGCCTTCGGCATGGCCGCCTTCATCCTGCAACGCGCCAGCGAACCCAAGATCAGACAGCCCGAACACGGCAGTGGCGGCTCGGCGATCATGCTGCGTCCCGTCCAGATCATAACGCTGGCGCTTGTCTTCGTCGGCGCGATCTTCGCCACGGCCGAGGTAAGCTCGGTGGCCATCACCAAGGAACTCGGCCAGCCGACCGCCGCCAGCCTCGTCATCGGTGTCTACGCGGCCGGTTCCTTCATCGTCGGTCTCATCGTCGGCGCGTTGAACCTTCAGGCTCCGAAACAGCGCCTGCTCGCCCTTTCGATCGCCATCGTTGCATTGACCACTCTGCCGTTGCTCGTCGCCAACACCGTTCCGCTGCTGGCGCTCGCTGTCTTCGTCAGCGGCGTGGCGATCTCGCCCACCTTCATCATGGCCTTCGGCTTGATCGAGCGGCGCGTACCCGAAGCCATGCTGACCGAAGGCATCACCTGGGTGATGACCGGCATCGGCATCGGCATGGCGCTGGGTGCATTCGTGGCGGGCTGGGTGGTCGACAATTATGGCGCACAGAACGGTTTCTGGGTCTCGGTGGCGGCTGGCACGATCGCCTTCGTGATCGTGCTTCTCGGCCAGAAGGCGCTCGCCGGCGAGACGGAAAGCGAATTATCGCAAGCTGCTCCGCAGGCAGCGGAGTGACATTCGCCGACCTTCAGGACAACGACCCAACAGGACCAACGAGCCGCCTTCTCAGGCGGCTCGACTGTCTTTGAAATCTCAACTATTCCCGGTGACGGCCATGCGTAACCCTTACAGCGAAATTTTCCAGGCACCCGGCGCCAAGGCGTTTTCCGCGGCCGGCTTCGTTGCCCGCTTTCCGCTCTCCATGATCACGCTCGGCATCGTGACGATGCTGTCGGAAACACATGGCGAATACTGGCTTGCTGGCGCAGTCTCGGCCACCTTCGCGCTGGCAAGCGGCTTGATCGCGCCGCAGGTGTCACGGCTTGTCGACCGGCACGGCCAGCGCCGTGTTCTTGTGCCCGCGACGCTGATCGCCGTTTCGGCACTGATTGGCCTGATGGTGGCTACCCATTTGAAGGCGCCCAACTGGACGCTGTTTCTTTTCGCGATCCTCAGCGGCGCGATACCGAGCTTCAGTTCCTTCGTCAGGGCGCGGTGGACCGAGCTTTACCGCGGCACCTCGAAGCTGCACGCGGCGTTTGCCTTTGAATCCGTGGTCGACGAAGTCATGTTCATGGTCGGTCCGATCCTCGCGATCGGTCTGAGCGTCACCATCTTCCCCGAAGCCGGACCATTGGCCGCCACGATCTTTCTTCTTGTCGGCAGCTTGCTGTTTGCTGCCCAGAGATCCACCGAGCCACCAATCCATGCGCGGGAGAGCAACGGCGGTCGCTCCGTCATCCGCCTCGGTTCGCTGCAGATCATCGTGCTGACCCTGGCGTCCATCGGCGCGATCTTCGGCACGGCCGAAGTGGCTGCAGTCGCCTTCGCGGAAGCCCAAGGCAACAAAGCGGCCGCCAGCCTTACCCTGTCGGCCTATGCGGCCGGCTCACTCGTTGCCGGCCTTGCCTTCGGCATGTTGAAGCTCAAGCTGCCGCTTGCCCGGCAATTGCTCGTCACGATAGCGCTGGCGGCCCTCACCACTTTGCCGCTGCTCATCGTGGGCAGCATCCCCATGCTTTCACTGGTGTTTTTCGTCGCGGGCGTCGCCGTTTCGCCGACCATCATCACCTCGATGGCGCTGGTTGAAAAACTGGTACCGTCCTCCAAGCTCACCGAAGGCATGACCTGGGCGATCACCGGCATCGGTATCGGCATGGCCGCAGGTTCAGCGGCCGCAGGCTGGGTGATCGACGCCTACGGTCCGACCAGCGGCTTCCTGGTTTCGATCACGGCTGGCGTTGTCGCCTTGATTGTCGCACTGGCCGGTCAGCGCAACCTGCAACATTCTGTGCACGACACGACCGCCCCGGTTTTGGCTTGAGCGGCTTCATCGAAACGGACGCGATATGGCGCCCTGTTGCCGATCAGAGAATTTCCGTCCTGGCGATGCGGATGCCGAAGCCTTCCAGGCCGACATAATGCCGCTCGCGCGAAGCAATCAGATTGATCGATGAAATGCCGAGATCCTTGAGTATCTGCGCGCCAAGTCCGATCTCGCGCCATTCGTTCTCGCGCCGGCGCGCTTCCTCGTGGTCCTCGCGCTCTGCGCCTGCCTGCCGGTTGCGGCCACCATGGCTACCGACGCCGGTGGATCCCTCGCGCAGATAAACGATGACCCCGCGCTTGCGCTCTCCGAGCGCCTTCATGATGTCGGCAAGAACTGTGTGCGTGCCGAAGACGTCCGTCGTGACATCTTCCAGATGCAGGCGCACCGGCACTTCCTCGCCGTCACGAATGTCGCCGTAGACGATTGCCAGATGATGCATCGCTTCCCAGGGCAGCGAATAAGCGATCGCGGTTGCCTTGCCCCCAGGCGTGTCGATGTCCGAGCAGGCGACGCGCTCGACCAACGTTTCCTTGCGCTGGCGGTAGGCAATGAGATCGGCCACCGAGACCTGCTTCAGCCCATGCTCCTCGGCGAAGGCTGCCACTTCAGGCCCGCGCTTGACGGTGCCATCGTCATTGACCAGTTCGGAAATGACCCCGACCGGCGGCAGGCCGGCCAATTTGCACAGATCGACCGCGGCTTCCGTATGGCCGGAGCGCATCAGCACGCCGCCTTCCCGTGCGATCAGCGGAAAGATGTGGCCGGGCCGCACGAAATCGCTGCCTGCGACGTTGCCATTGGCCAGGTTACGCACGGTAAGCGTGCGATCCTCTGCGGAAATGCCGGTCGTCGTGCCATGCTTGAAGTCGACGCTGACCGTGAAGGCGGTCGTATGGGCGGAATCGTTGTCGGCCACCATCGGCGCCAGATTGAGCCGCTTGGCTTCCTCGCGCGGCATCGGCGTGCAGACGATGCCGGAGGTGTGGCGCACGATGAAAGCCATCTTCTCCGGCGTACAGTGAACGGCCGCGACGATCAGGTCACCCTCATTCTCGCGACCGTCATCGTCCATGACGACAACGATCTCGCCGCGCTCGAAGGCGCGCAAGGCTTCGACAATTCTCTTCTGATCGTAAGGCATGGGGCTCTTTCGGTAGCGAATAGTGAGTAGCGAATAGTGAGTAGTGTTTTTTCACTCTATTCGCTACTCACTACTCGCTATTCACTCATCTTCCCGTTTGGCCCCGATGGCGCAGATAGTGGTCGGCAATGGCACAGGCCACCATCGCTTCGCCGATCGGCACGGCACGGATGCCGACACAGGGGTCGTGGCGGCCCTTGGTGACGACATCGACGTCCTTGCCGTCGCGATCGATGGATTTGCGCGGATTGAGGATCGACGAGGTCGGCTTGACGGCGAAACGTGCGATGACCGGCTGACCTGTCGAAATGCCGCCAAGGATGCCGCCGGCGTTGTTGGAGAGGAACACCGGCTTGCCGTCGTTGCCCATGCGCATCTCGTCGGCGTTCTGTTCGCCTGTGATCCTGGCGGCTTCGAAACCATTGCCGATCTCGACGCCCTTGACTGCGTTGATCGACATGAGGTTCGAAGCAATATCCTGATCGAGCTTGGCATAGATCGGCGCCCCCAGCCCTGCCGGCACACCGTCCGCAACGACCTCGATCACCGCGCCCACGGACGAACCCGCCTTGCGGATGCCGTCCAGATAGGCCGCGAACACAGGCACTGACTGCGGATCCGGCGTGAAGAACGGGTTTTCGGCATCGCCGATGAAATTCCAGTTCCAGTTGGCGCGGTCGATTTCCTTCTCGCCCATCGAGATCAATGCGCCGCGCACGACAAGGCCCGGAACGACCTTGCGGGCAAGCGCGCCGGCTGCGACGCGGGCCGCGGTCTCGCGCGCCGAGGAACGGCCGCCACCACGATGATCGCGGATGCCGTATTTGACCTCATAAGCATAGTCGGCATGACCCGGCCGGTACTGGCGAGCGATCTCGCCATAATCCTTCGAGCGCTGGTCGACATTCTCGATCAGCATCGACACGGGCGTGCCCGTGGTGATCATGGTAACGCCGTCCTCGTCCATGACGAAACCCGACAATACCTTGACCTCGTCCGGCTCGCGGCGTTGCGTGACGAAGCGCGACTGGCCCGGCCTGCGACGGTCAAGCTCGGCCTGGATGTCCTCTCGGGTGAAGCGGATGCCGGGCGGACAGCCATCCACGACGCAGCCCAAGGCCGCACCGTGGCTTTCGCCCCAGGTGGTTACCCGGAAAAGATGACCGAAGGTATTATGCGACATCTGTAGCAGCCCTCGCACGGGTCTGACCCCGGCATGGCCTGCCTTCTATTAGCGTTTTCCGCAGTGGTCAAACAGGGGCAAACCCGTGCTGATACACGCTTCGATTACAAGCATCAGACCGACAGAAGGAGCCCTCCGAGGGAGGTTACGCCCCTGTTGTCCACGGGAGGTGACTTAGGTTTGACACATTCGGCTGGTTTCTGTTTGTTTCCGTCGCCGCATACGGCCGCCGCATGGGAACGGCGCAGAACAACAAACAATGAGGACCATCAATGCGTACCCTGCTCGGCGCCATTGCAGCCACTATGCTTATCGTTACCGCCGCTTTCGCGGGCCAGGCAGAGGGCAAGATCAAGAAGGTCGACAAGGAAACGCTGACGCTGACGCTCGATGACGGCAAGGCCTACAAGCTGAATGCCGAAATGGACCTTGAAGCGTTGAAGCCTGGCACGGACATCGTCATTGCCTACGACGTCAGCAATGGCGAGAATGTCATCACCGACATGGAACTGCCGCAGTAAGGCAAGTCAACGATGGTCGCCGCCGTGAGGCTCTACAGCCATTCCAGACGGCGACCCTGCACCCTCAGGACGCGGTCTTGCGGAATTTCCAGTGAAGCCGCTTCATCCTTCGAAAAACCCGCAATCATCCGAAACAGGCAGCGCACCACGCCGCCGTGAGTGACGCAGATCGTGTCGCGTTCCATAGCCTGGAACACCGGCTGGATGCGGGATAGCAGCTTCTGGTAGCTTTCCGCGCCGGAACCCGGCGGGGTGAAATCCCATTTGTCCTCGCCACGCGCACGGCTCGCCCCCGGATAGCGGGTTTCGAGTTCGGGATAGGTGAAACCCTGCCAGTCGCCGAAATTAAGTTCGACCAGACGATCGTCGGTTCGGTAGCCGGCCGGGTCCTGCCCCATGGCTGAGCGCAGCAGTTCCATGGTCTCGCACGTGCGCAGCATCGGGCTGGAGACATAATCGAAGGTAGCCTTCGCGTCGCCGATGAGACCCGCGAGCTTGCGCCCATTCTCCGACGCCTGGCGGCGACCGACGTCATTGAGATCAGTATCGGCCTGCCCCTGCAGACGATGCTCGGCATTCCAATCGGTCTGGCCGTGGCGCACGACATAGATAAGCGCAGACATGGTGCGCGAACGACCTCCGGTACGATGCGGGAAAATGCCGGGCGGCAGCCTCAGTCCTTGAGAACGGAGATGTCCGGGGCGTCGACAGCCTTCATGCCGACGACGTGATAACCCGAATCGACATGATGGACTTCGCCGGTGACGCCGCGCGACAGGTCCGACAGGAAATAGAGGCCCGAATCGCCCACTTCCTCAGGTGACACCGTGCGCTTCAGCGGGGCGTTGTATTCGTTCCACTTCAGAATGTAGCGGAAGTCGCCGATGCCGGACGCCGCGAGCGTCTTGATCGGGCCGGCTGAAATGGCGTTGACGCGGATGCCCTTGGCACCGAGATCGACTGCCAGATAACGCACCGAAGCCTCGAGCGCCGCCTTGGCGACACCCATGACGTTGTAGTGCGGCATCACCTTTTCGGCACCGTAATAGGTCAGCGTCAGCAGCGAACCGCCATTGGTCATCAGCGGCTCGGCGCGCTTGGCAACGGTGGTGAAGGAGAAGACCGAGATATCCATGGTGCGCAGGAAATTGTCGCGTGTCGTCTCGACATAACGGCCCGTCAGTTCCTCCTTGTCGGAGAAGGCGATGGCATGCACCAGGAAGTCGAGCCGACCCCACAATTTGCTGACATTTTCGAACACCGTGTCCAGGCTTTCCGGATCGGTGACGTCGCAATGGCCGACGACCTCGGCGCCAAGTTCGGCCGCCAATGGCTCGACGCGCTTCTTGAACGCTTCGCCCTGATAGGTCAGCGCAACCTCGGCGCCGTGATCCACACAGGCCTTGGCAATGCCGTAGGCAATCGAACGGTTGTTGGCGACACCCAGGATAAGGCCGCGCTTGCCGGCCATCAGGCCTTGTCCACCCACCATATGAGCGCTCTCCGCATACTGATCCGCTTTGAACTGCCCTATCGCACAGGCGCTTGATGCCTTCAAGCGATGATGACATGGGCCGGCTGTACTTGCCGGTCACGTTTAACCGGCAGGCAAATCTGTCCGGATCAGAAAAGCCGGCGATAAACCACGAAGCCGGAGCGTTCCGCGACCTGATCGTAAAGCCGCATCGCCGTCTGGTTGGTTTCGTGGGTTTGCCAGTACACCCGCTTCGAGCCGGCTTCGCGGGCGCGGTCGTAGACCCCTTCGATCAGCGCCTTGCCTATCCCCTTGCCGCGCGCATCCTGTGAGGTGAACAGATCCTGCAGATAGCAGTTCGGCTCGATGGCCGTGGTCGAGCGATGGAAAAGATAATGCGTCAAGCCAAGCAATCGATCACCGCTTTCGGCAACCATTGCATGAACCGGCTCATAGGCATCGAAGAACCGCGACCAGGTCATCTGCGTGACGGCTTCGGCGAGCGCGGTGGGACCGGAACGTCCGTAGAAAGCGTTATAGCCGTCCCAGAGCGGCAGCCAGCGGTCGAAATCCTGGCGAACGACCGGGCGGATGATGATTTGCGAAGACATGACAGATGCCGCTGCTGTGAATGACAGCGGCATTGCTACCCACAGGCACGGTCCCGGCAATGGATCGCCTGACCCAATCCTTTGGGCCAGACGAATGCCGTCGCAGAAAAGCCGCGCTCAGCCTTGCTTCTTGACGAGTGCTTCCAGTTCCGGATCGCCACCTTCCGGCAGCATGATGCGGACATGAGCATAGAGATCCGCGTGACCACCGGCCTTTTCCGGCAGCCCGCGCCCCTTGATGCGGAGCACCTTGTCGGAGCTCGACCAGGCCGGCACATTAAGCGCGATACGACCGGTCGGGGTTTCGACCGCCACCTTGGCGCCGACAACCGCATCATGCAGCGACACCGGGAGGTCGGCGTGCAGATCGCGTCCCTCCACGCGATAGCGCGGGTGGCGGCGGAACCTGACCTTGACCAGCGCATCGCCCGGCTGACCGTATCCCTGCTCCCCCTGGCCCTTGAGACGGATCGTCTGGCCGTCTTCCACATAGGTCGGCAATTTCACCGCGATCTTGCGACCGTCAGGGAAGATGGCCGTCACTTTTTCGGCGGTCGCAGCTTCCTCGATCGTGACATCCAACGTCACGTTGATATCTCCGCCGGCCGGTGCCTGCCTGCGACGCTCACCACCCATTCCACCCGTGCCCGCGCCGCCCGGACGCTGCTGGCTGAAGGCGTCGCCGAATATCTGACTGAAGATGTCGCCTGCACCATCCCCGAACGGACCACCGCCGGACGAACGGAACTCGAAATGCGATGCACCCGGCCCCTGCTGGCGACGGAAACCGGCGAAGGGATCGCCGCCGGCGTTCTCGAAGCCCTGGAAGCGCGGCTTACCATCGGCGTCTATCTCACCACGGTCGAAGGCCGCACGGGCCTTTTCGTCGCCGAGAATCTCATAGGCCTGATTGGCCGCGGAAAATCGGTCCTTGGCCTTGGGGTCATTCGGGTTCTGGTCCGGGTGGTGCTTCTTGGCGAGTTTCCGAAACGCCGACTTGATGTCCTTGGACGAGGCGTTCCTGGCAACTCCCAGCACCTCATAGGGGTCGCGCATCAATCCTGCTCATCGAATGGGTAAATTCAGAGTTGTTTCCTATATGCGCCTTGATAGGAAGAAATTCCAGTGGCGGCGGGGAAAATCAGAGCGCCTTGAAATCCTGCGTCTTCCACGCACCGGTTGGCGTCATGCAAATCGACCCCTTGTACATGGTCACGCCATCATAGCTTTCACGCGAAACGTCGAACTGGCGGCAGCGCCCCCTGATTGTGTCACCGGTCTCCGCCAGCGCGGTGATGGCGCCACGCGAGCCGGTGGCGGAATTGGCCCAGGGAACAGCCTGATTGGCCAGGCCCTGCAAATCGGCGGAAGACGCGGCGTTGCGGATCGTTGTCTCGTCGGAAGCCATGCCGGCATCGGTATTGTTGCTCGCGCCCGAGGAAATCGAACCCGTGACGATGGAACGGTCGACCTCGGCCTTTTCCAGACTGAAGCCACCCGCGCCACAGCCAGCAAGGACAAGCAACACACAGGGTGCCGCCGCCCTGAGACAGGACGAAACGAAAGTGCCCACTGGCCGGCTGTCAAAACGGTGCGCGATGCGCGACAATCGGCAAATCCTCGGCCAGTTCACATCGGAAAAACTATGAACGAGACAGTCTTAACAACAGGTGACTTTACAGAGAGCGCGGAGCCTTTCCGGCTGTTCGCCGCCTGGTTGGACGATGCCTCCAAGTCCGAACCCAACGACCCCAATGGCGTGGCACTGGCCACCGTCGACGCCGACGGCATGCCGGACGTACGCATGGTGCTGCTCAAGGGGTTCGACGAGCACGGATTTGTCTTCTACACGAATTTCGAAAGCGCCAAGGGCCGGGAGATCCTGGGCAATATGAAGGCGGCGATGTGCTTCCACTGGAAGTCGCTGCGCCGCCAGGTGCGCGTGCGCGGGCCGGTCGAGATCGTCTCCGACGCGGAAGCCGATGCCTATTACGCATCACGCCCGCGCGGCAGCCGGATCGGTGCCTGGGCCTCGAAGCAGTCACGCCCACTGGAAAGCCGCTTCGCCCTGGAAAAGGCGGTCGCGGAATACACCGCCCGCTATGCCATC
Organism: Mesorhizobium sp. 1M-11; assembly: GCF_001303895.1. Taxonomy (GTDB): domain Bacteria; phylum Pseudomonadota; class Alphaproteobacteria; order Rhizobiales; family Rhizobiaceae; genus Mesorhizobium. The sequence goes on from NZ_LJSD01000011.1 coordinate 394,225, forward strand.
GGCGATATTCCGCGCCCCAGCCATTGGTCCGGCTTCCGCATCCTGCCGCAGACGATCGAATTCTGGCACGATCGTCCGTTCCGCCTGCACGACCGCATCGTGTTCAGCCGCAACGCCGAAGGCGGTTGGGACAAGACCCGCCTTTATCCTTAACCGGCGGCCGGCGGAGCGAATCGACTGGGCACCGCGCCCGTTTGCGTCACACGCAAAGGACGCTCCGGCACCTTGATTTGGCGCTCCGGTTTGTCCTGACATTACAAATATTTAATGCAATCGTTCAGTTTCGGTTCACGCCTGGACTGCGAAGCTCGCTGCGTCCGAAGTTTTCAACCAAAACGAGGAATGCGATGAAAAAGCTTCTTTCCACCCTTTGCGCGGCAGCGACCGTGCTCACCAGCGTCGCCACTTCGGTGACGCCCGGCCAGGCTGCTCCGATGCCAAGGCCAACCGTCGAAACGAGCAGCGATATCGTGCAGGTACAGAACCGGCGTGGCTTCTATCGCAATGGCGACCGTTATTACTACAACGGCCACCGCGGCTACCGCCACGCACGGCCGGGCTGGAAGCGCCACAATGGTGTTTGGTTCCCGCCAGCGGCCTTCATTGCCGGCGCCATCGTCGGCGGCGCGATCGCCAATCAGGGTCGGCCTGCCTATCGTCCGGCCTATCCCGTGCGGCTCAGCAATGCGCATGTGCGCTGGTGCTACGACCGCTACCGCTCCTACCGCGTGTCGGACAACACCTTCCAGCCCAACTACGGGCCGCGTCAGCAGTGCATCTCGCCCTACCGGTAAGCAGACAATCTGATGTCTACGCATCGGCCCGAAAATCGGAATCGATTTTCGGGCCGATGCGTAGATTCAACGTGGATCCAAAATGTCAGGCTGTCTTTGCGCTCCGATGTGCAGCGCGGTCAGCCCGCCTTCTTGCGGTTCATGAAGGCCACGAAAGCGGCACGAGCCTCGTCGGACTTGAGGCGTTCGCCGAAATGCCGCCCCTCTTCCTCGATGCGTGCGACGACTTCCTCGCGCGAACCCAGCATCAGGTCCCGTGCGATCTTCAGCGCCTCTGGCGGCTTGGCCGCAATCTCCTCGGCCTTGGCAAGCACCGCCGGCTCGAGAGTATCCTCCGCAACGATCGCGTAGATCAATCCAGCGGCTTTGGCGCGTTCCGCCGAGAAGCCCTCGCCCAGTCCGAGCAGCGCGAACGCATCCTGGCGGCCGACGATGCGCGGCACGAGCAGGCTGGATGCGGCTTCCGGCACCAGGCCGAGATCGACGAAAGGCGTGCGGAAGATGGTGCGCGGCGTGGCGAAGGTCAGGTCGCAATGCAGGTTGAGCGTGGTGCCGATGCCCACCGCAATGCCATCGACCCCCGACAGCAACGGCTTTTGTGCCCGCGCCAGAGCCAGGAGAAAGTCCCACACCTCGCGGCCGCCCTCGCCGCCGGTGGCAACGGTCAGGAAGTCGGCGAGATCATTGCCAGCCGAAAAAGCGCCGGGCAGGCCGAAGAAGACAGTGGCACGCACCAGCGGATCGGCATCCGCCTCGGTAAGCGCCGCCGCCATCGCCGCATACATGGCGCGTGTCAGCGCGTTCTTCTTGTCGGCCCGGTTCATGCGGATGACCTGAACCGCGCCCCTGCGCTCGACTACGATGTGATCCGTCACGCTTTTCTTCCTTCGTTGTAGAATGGTCAGGCCGAGATCAGCGCCTTGCCGGCTTCAGCCAGGCTTTCAGCGCCACCGAGCACGCGTTCCTTGAGCGCGGCGGTCTCGCCCAGCATGTTCTCGGCATAGAAGCGGCAAAGCGGCAGGCGCTGCTCGGAGACGAGCGCACCGCGCGCCAGATAGGCACCGCCGGCGGCAAGCGAAATCAGCTTGAGATAGGGCGTGGCACCTGCCAGAACTGCTTCCTGCTCGCCATCGGCCAGGCGCGCCTGCAGGAAATTCGTCGCTTCCGCGAGATCGGTCAGCGCGCGGTCGAGCAGGTCGGCCGTGCGGCCGAAACCGGGACGGTTCGATGCCCGCACATCGGCGGCCACCGCCTTCAGCTCATCGATATAGCCATGGACATGCCGGCCGTCGCCCAGCGGCAGCTTGCGTGTCACCAGGTCGATCGCCTGGATGCCGTTGGTGCCCTCATAGATCGGCGCGATGCGGGCATCGCGATAATAGGCTGCAGCCCCCGTTTCCTCGATGAAGCCCATGCCGCCGTGGATCTGAACGCCGAGCGAAGCGACATCGACGCCGGCATCCGTGGAAAAGGCCTTGGCCAGCGGGGTGAGCAGATTGGCGCGATCGCGCCAATGACTGGCCGCCTCGCCTTCCGAGACATGCGCCATATCCAGCGCATGCGCGCAGGAATAGCTGATCGAGCGCGCGATCTCGGTCAACGCCTTCATGCTAAGCAGGTTGCGCTGCACGTCGGCGTGATGGACGATCGGTGCCATACCATCGCCGGCATAGCCGGCCGCCTTGCCTTGCCTGCGTTCATTGGCATAGGCGAGTGCCTTCTGGTACGCGGCTTCGGCCACCGCCACGCCCTGCATGCCGACAGCGAGACGGGCATTGTTCATCATGGTGAACATGCAGGCGAGGCCCTTGTTCTCCTCGCCGATCAACCAGCCGATGGCGCCGGGTGCAGCATCACCAAAGCCGTCACCGTAAATCATGGTGCATGTGGGCGAGGCATGGATGCCGAGCTTGTGCTCGATGCCGGAACAGAACACATCGTTGCGGGCGCCAAGCGAACCGTCGTCGTTGACCAGGAACTTCGGCACCAGGAACAACGAGATGCCGCGCGTGCCGGCCGGCGCGTCAGGCAGGCGCGCCAGCACCAGATGCACGATGTTGTCGGTGAAATCGTGCTCGCCATAGGTGATGAAGATTTTCTGGCCAAAGATGCGGTAGGTGCCATCTCCAGCCGGCTCGGCGCGGGAGCGCAGAGCCGCAAGATCGGAACCCGCCTGAGGCTCGGTCAGGTTCATCGTGCCCATCCATTCGCCTGATACCAGCCTGGCGAGATATTTTGCCTTGAGCTCGTCGGAGGCATGTTTGTGCAGCGCCTCGACCGCGCCCATGGTGAGCGTCGGGCCGATGCCGAAGGCCATGGCGGCCGAGTTCCACATTTCGAGCGCAGCAACCCCCAGCATGGTCGGCAGCGCCTGGCCGCCGAACTCCTCGGGGGCCGACAGGCCGTTCCAGCCGCCTTCGATCCAACGGCGATAGAGATCCTTCCAGCCGGCGGGCATGGTCACGACGGCATCCTTCAGCACCGCGCCGGTCTCGTCGCCGATCTTGTACAGCGGCGCGACCTCGTCGGTTGCGAAACGACCCGCCTCTTCCAGCACCGCGTCGACCAGATCCTCGCCGAGTTCACCGAATGCCCCCGCATCGAGAGCTGGCTTCAACCCGGCGACATGTTTCAGCGTAAAGGCGATATCCGCGACCGGTGCCCGATACATGCCGTCTCCTCCTCTGCTACCGCGCGATCCTGCCGCGTGCCGCTATTGCAATGCAACAGTGCGATGGTGCAACGCCGATAAATATACTTTTACGTAAACGTCAAATTTTGTCACGTGGATTTTGCAGACATTCGAAATAGCCCCTGCCGCGAAGGCGATACAGGCTTAGGCCTGACATTTTCACTGCTGCAGGTATAAGAACACTGCAAAGGAGCACTCGAATGCTGGCCGGACCCGACGCCTTTCGCTGCATCGAATGCGGCCTGCCTTATCGTGACGAAGGGTTTCACTACCATAGCGGCAGGATCGAGCATGGCGCGGCCTATTGGTCGGACCGTGGCGTTTTGTGCTCGCCGCAATGTTCGCTTGCCCACTACCGGCGCCGCGAAGCCGAGGGCACGCTGCCGGAGAAACCAGCGCCGGATCCGTTTATCTGATAGCAGGCTCAGCCAAGAAACGATCTCGCCGGCAAAAACCGTTCATTAACCATAGCCGTTCAGGATCGACGGTTATTGAGCGGGATACGCCCTTGAACGGCCGCACGCGACAGTTCTTCCGCATGACAACGCTGGCAGCGGGCCTGGCGGCGGTGACGGGTGTGGCCGCGGCATCTGACTTTTCCGAGCCATGGAAAAAAGAAGACCGCGCGCTTGTCATCGACGCTTATGAATACAATCCCATCAACTGGAATGCGCTTGCTTCCGACAAGCGCATTGTCGGCTTCATCAACAAAGCCTCGGACGGCATACCACCACCTTACTCCTGCAACGGAACAGAAACCGAGCAGCGGCTCTGCAAGGCCCTATGGAAGCGCCATGCCGTGACGCGCGAACTGTTCCAGACGCGCAAGGTGGTTGCGAAGGCACTGGGGTTGGAATGGGGAGCTTATCATCTCGCCCGTCCGGGCAATCCCGTCGAGCAAGCCGACAATTTCGTCGATTTCGTCGAACCGGGACCTGACGACCTGCTTGCGCTCGATATCGAAGACAACGACCCCGAGAAATGGATGTCGCTGGAGGACGCCGAAGAGTTCGTGCGGCAGGTGCACCGCCGTGTCGGCCGCTTCCCCATCCTCTACACAAATGAGGTCACGGCCAGCCATATCGCCGCCAACCGCTATCGCTACCGGCTCCTGTCCCGGCTGCCGCTCTGGTATGCGCGCTACAAGCCGGAGGTCGGCGCCAGCTTTCCCAAGGGCCACTGGAGCGGGTATGCGCTTTGGCAATTCGCCGCGCAGGCCAATTGCGGCCGCCTCTCCTGTCCCTATCGCGCTGCAGGCACGCCCAACGACATCGACATCAATGTCGCGCCGATGAATGCGGCCGAACTGCGTAGCCAATGGCCCTTCGGCGCCCTCATCGACGTGCCAGTCGACTATCTGGCAAGTGTGCCGGTACCGCTGTCGCGGGAAGCCGGCATGCGCGGAGAACGCGTCACCTATGCCGCGGTCGCTGCGCCACCAACGTTGGACGAACTGGGGGCTGCGCTGAAGGCGCGCTGGGTTGCATTGCGCAACGCCTTCCGCCGTCCGCCTTTGCTGGTGGCCAAACAGATGCGCGGCATTGCCGGCTATGTAGCCGCTGTCCGGCAGAAAACTCAGGCTGTGCTGGTATCGCAGGGCACGCCACCGCCTGGCATCGATCCTGTTGCAACAGGATCGATCAAGCCGGTCCGGGCCACCACCACTCTGGCAGACCGCTGATCGTTCTAACGGCGGATGGAGGTGTGCACCACCTCGCCGTCTTCCTTGATGAAATCACCAATGTCGGGATTGGCGAGCACTTCCAGCACACGCTCAGAAGGCCGGGCCAGGACGACGCCCTTTTTCGTCACCACGATCGGCCGGTTGATGAGGACTGGGTACTCCATCATGAAATTGAGGATTTCCTCGTCGCTGAAGCGCGGATCGTAGAGCCGCAACTCCGTATAGGGTGTATCCTTCTGGCGCAGCAGCTGCTTTGGCTTCATGCCCATGAGGCGGAGCAATTCAACCAGTCTGGCGCGCGACGGAGGCGTCTTCAGATATTCGATGATCTCGGGCTCCTCGCCGGAAGCGCGGATCATGGCCAGCGCGTTGCGCGAGGTGCCGCAGCCGGGATTGTGGTAGATGGTGACGCTCATCGCCCCTCTTCGCGCTCGACCGCACGCCAACCGATGTCACGGCGGCAGAAGCCCTGCGGCCAGTCGATACGGTCGACCGCGGCATAGGCGCGCTTTTGCGCCTCGCCCACCGTACGGCCGGTGGCCGAGACATTGAGTACGCGCCCGCCATTGGCAACCAAGGCGCCCGCATTGACCGCAGTGCCGGCATGGAAAACCTCGGCGCCCTCGGCGCGAGCCGCATCGATGCCGCGAATGACCGATCCCTTTTCCGGCGCGCCTGGATACCCGGCCGCCGCCATCACCACGGTAAGCGCTGCCTCGTCCAGCCAGCGCACCGACATGTGACCGAGCTGACCATCAGCGGCGGCATTCAGCAGCACGAGCAGATCGTCCTTCAGCCGCATCATCAGCACCTGGCATTCGGGATCGCCGAAGCGGGTGTTGTATTCGATCAGCCTGGGTCCCTGGTCGGTGATCATCAGCCCGGCAAAGAGCACACCCGCGAAAGGCGAACCGAGTTCGGCCATGCCGCGCATGGTCGGTTCGATGATTTCGCGCATGGTGCGATCGACCATTTCAGGCGTCATCACGGGGGCCGGCGAATAAGCGCCCATGCCGCCGGTGTTGGGGCCGACATCGCCGTCGCCGACGCGCTTGTGATCCTGCGCTGTTCCAAAGGGCAGCGCCGTCGTGCCATCGCACAGGCAGAAGAAACTGGCCTCCTCACCGGTCATGAACTCCTCGACAACCACTTCGGCGCCAGCACTGCCGAAAGAGCCGTCAAAACAGGCGCTCAGCGCGTCCAGCGCCTCCGGCAGCGTCATAGCAACCGTAACGCCTTTGCCCGCAGCCAACCCGTCGGCCTTGATGACGATCGGCGCCCCGACCTTTTCGACATAGGCGCGCGCTGCCGCCAGATTGTCGAAACGACCATAAGCGGCGGTCGGGATGTTGAAGCGGGCGCACAGATCCTTGGTGAAGCCCTTCGATCCCTCCAGCCGCGCCGCCGCCTTGGATGGCCCGAAAACGCGGATGCCGGCGGCGCGCAGATCATCGCCGATACCGGCGACCAACGGCGCTTCCGGACCGACAACGACGAGATCGATCTTCATGTCGCGGCAGAAGGCGGCAACAGCAGCATGGTTGGCGATGTCGAGCGCGACGAGCTCCGCCTGTTCGGCAATGCCTGGATTGCCAGGCGCAGCATAAAGCTTGGTGAGCAAAGGCGAGGCAGCGAGCTTCCAGGCCAGCGCATGTTCGCGCCCACCGGAACCGAGGAGAAGAACATTCATGTCGGAAACCTCGCCCATCCGTATAGCCAGCTCTGGCTATTGGCGATGACGCGACAGGTCAAGGCGAGATCACCCATATCAACCGCTACGGCATTGCGGGCTGGCAGACGGCTGCCTATCTGCGACCCGAAGAGTCTTTGATCCTTGTCCGAAAAGTTTTCAACTTTTTGCTTCGCTGACCTTCGGTTCGGGGCCAAGCTGCTGCAGGATTTGTCATGACCGTCACCATCGAACGCGCCGCCCCCCTCCTCTTCGACGCAGCCGGCAAAGCCGACTTCAGCTTCGAGGTCGATGCCTATCTGGAACCCGCTTTCGACACACCGGTCTGCGAATGGCAGCGCATCACGACTGAGCCCTATGTGAAAAGCTACGGCAAGACCGACGAAGACGCCGGAGAATGGGACGAGGACAGCGCTTTGTTCGTCGCCATGCTGGACGACGCGCCCATCGGGCGGCTTTCCGTCACTCGCAACTGGAACGGCTATGGCTTGCTCGACCATTTCGGTGTCGACCGCCCGCACAGAGCTGCCGGCATCGGAAGCCGATTGCTCGACCGCGCCAAAGGTTGGGCGCGGGAGCAAGGCCTGCCAGGGCTTTCGCTGGAAACCCAGAACAACAATCTCACCGCGTGCCGCTTCTATGAACGGCAGGGTTTCCAGCTCGGCGGCATCGACCGCTTCTTCTATCGCGGACTTCATCCCGGCACCCGCGAGATCGCGCTGTTCTGGTACCTGCCGTTCGCGCCACAAATCTGAGCTGGCGGGACACCATGTCTGCTTGACGCCCACGCCGCGGCCTGCCACTCCAAGCCCATGGAAACCATACAGTCGAAATCGGCCCAGGGACGTGTCGCCGACGCGCCGAGCGGGCACTGGGTCTATCGCGTGCTGCCGCGCTGGCTATGGCCCTATGCGCAGCTCGCGCGCTGGGACCGGCCGATTGGCTGGCAACTGCTCCTGTGGCCATGCTTGTGGTCGGCCGCACTTGCAGCCAGCGCCTATGCCCGGCCCGAAGACAGCCTGCTTTCGCTGCTGCCCCTGCCCTCGACGCTGATCCTGTTCCTGCTCGGTGCGATCGCCATGCGCGGCGCCGGCTGCACCTACAACGATCTCGTCGACCACGACATCGACAATCAGGTGGAGCGCACCCGCTCACGCCCGCTGCCATCCGGCAAGGTCAGCCGCAGGCAGGCCCGGACCTTCCTCATCCTGCAAGCTCTCGTCGGGCTGGTGGTGCTCGTCCAGTTCAACGGCTTCGCCATCCTGCTCGGCATCTGCTCGCTCGCGGTCGTGGCGATCTATCCATTCATGAAGCGCTTCACCAACTGGCCGCAGTTCGGGCTCGGCCTCGCTTTCTCGTGGGGCGCGCTGATGGGCTGGGCAAGCGAGTTCGCCGATCTCGATGCACCGGCCTTCCTGCTTTATATCGGCTCGATCCTCTGGGTGATCGGTTACGACACCATCTATGCCCACCAGGACAAGGAAGACGACGCCATCGTCGGCGTGCGCTCCACCGCCCGCCTTTTCGGCGAACACACCAAGTCCTGGCTAGCCGGTCTCTATGCCGGCGCGCTGATGTGCTTCGCCGTTGCCTTTGCCTCGGCGCAGGCGCCAGTCGTGGCGCTGGCGGGCTTGATCGCCGCCGGCGCGCACATGGCCAGGCAGATCGTGACGCTGGACATCGACAATCCGGAGCAGTGCCTCAAGCTGTTCAGATCGAACAACCAGGTCGGCTGGCTGATCTTCATCGGCCTGATCGGCGGAGCTGTCTGGGTAGCGGTGAAGCCGCTGCTCTAGGCGACTTCTTTCTACTCTCGCGCGATAATCTCCTCGCCGCCGATGACCAGCCTGAGGCCGAGGTCGCCGGTGCGGCGGCGGGCCAGGAAGCGTGGGCGGCGGGTTGTGGAAATGCGACCCTTGCGGCGTGCGCGCGGCGGCTGCGTCTTGATCGCAGCACCGAGCGACTCTTCCAGCGTACGGGCGACGCCGTCCGCCTCGACCAGCAGCATCGGCAGGCCGAACGCTTCCGCCCAGGCACGCCAGTCGGCAGCGATGTCGTCGAGGTCGTCGGCAACCAGCAGCGGTACCGACAACATCGGATCCGTGTGCAGCAGTTCCAGCGTCACCGTGACATTGCCGTCCTCGTCCTCCATGGCGCGTGCGGCAACGCCGCTGAACGCCTTGGCCGGGAGGGCGATAACGACGGGCATGCCACTCATCTGCAGCTTGCGGCGCATGATAGCGCCGCGCCGATCGATGGTGAGGGTGATGTCGCCAGAATCGTCGCGGGCGGCGTAGCTCACCACCTGCGGCAGGCGAAACGGGTCGAGGCGCATGTTGCGCCCAGCCCAGACTGGCTTCAGTCCGGTGTTCATGGATGCCTTCCTGTCTCTCCTGAGAGCCGGGTATCCCGGTCTTCTCCGTGCGGGTTTTCCCGCCTCGTTATGGGGAAAGACTAGCGGCGGCTCCTTACCGGCCCGCTTAAAAAAGTCGGTTAAATTTTGCTGATCTTCCAGATGGTTATCGGAATCCCACCAGCGGGGACTTTCGAAACGATCAGATAACCTTACCAGGATTCATGATTCCGGCGGGATCGAAAGCAGTCTTCACCCGGCGCATCAGGTCGATGGCCATCGGCGGCGCCGTAGCGATCAGTTCGTCGCGCTTCAACTGGCCGATGCCGTGCTCAGCCGAGATGGAGCCGTTCAGCGAGCGCACGACATCGTGCACGGCCTTGTTCATGGGGCGGTAGAGATCGAGGAAGGTCTTGTCGTCGCCATCGACAGGCCGGGAAATGTTGTAGTGCAGGTTGCCGTCGCCCATATGACCGAAGCAGACGACACGGGCGCCTGCACTGACCGAGGCCACAGCCTTGGCGGCGCTTTCGATGAACGTAGGGACCGCGGCGATCGGCACGGAAATGTCGTGCTTGATCGAAGCGCCTTCGGCCTTCTGCGTTTCCGGCAGCGTTTCACGGAAGTTCCAGAAGGCATCGGCCTGGCCAAGGCTAGCGGCAATCACCGCGTCATCCGCAAGGCCTTTTTCCAGCCCCTCCGACAGGATGTCCTCGATCAGCGCCCTGGCGTCCTCGGCAGAGCGGCCGGAGGAAACCTGCATCAACACATACCAGGGCCAGTCATCGGCTAACGGGCGGATCACACCGGCGCCGTGGCGCAGCGTGAAATCGTAAGGTGTCCTGGCGATCAGCTCGAAGGCAGTCAGCGCCGGGCCGGCGCGATCTTCCGCCAGATTGAAAAGATCGAGAGCTGCTTGCGGCGACGACAGGCCGACAAAAGCGACTTCGCGCCCCTTCGGCTTCGGAAACAGCTTCATGACGGCGGCGGTGATGACACCCAGCGTGCCTTCGGCACCAACGAACAGGTTCTTCAGATCGTAACCGGTATTGTCCTTCTTCAATTTGCGCAGATCGTCGAAGACCTCGCCGGTCGGCAGCACGACCTCGACGCCGAGGCAAAGCTCGCGCGTGTTGCCGTAGGCGAGAACGCCCGTGCCGCCGGCATTCGAAGAAAGGTTGCCGCCGATCTGACATGACCCCTGGGCGGCCAGCGACAGCGGAAACAGCCGGTCGGCGGCATCGGCCGCTTCCTGCAGCGTCTGCAGGATGACGCCGGCTTCGACAGTTGCCGTGTTCGACTGCACGTCGATCTCACGAATGCGGTTCAGCCTCGACAGCGAAAGCACGATCTGATGTCCGGAAGCATCCGGCACCTGCGCGCCGACCAAGCCGGTATTGCCGCTCTGCGGCACGATCGGAGTGCGCGTTTCGGTGGCAAGCCGCAGGATACGGCTGACTTCCTCGACGCTGCCGGGCCGCAGCACCAGTGGGGTGTGGCCATGCCACAGCCCACGCCGCTCGATCAGGTAAGGAGCGATGTCGGCCTGATCGCGCAACGCATATCTGTCGCCAACGATATCGGCAAAGCGCTGGAGAAGGTCAGGCGAAAGATCGGTGTCGGTCATGGCCAAGGACTAGGTCTCCACGAGAGGTTTGTCACGCGGTGCTGCGGCGCGCGCAAGCCGATCGTTGATCGCCTCGCCGAGCCCATCCTGAGGCACCGGTTCGACGGCAATGACCGCAGCGCCCGAGCGGTCGAGTGCCTGCATGAAAGAGAACAGATTGGCTGCCGCTTCGGTGAGATCGCCACGCTCCGACAGGTTTTTCACGGCAACGGCATCTTGCCAGCCTGCGGTGCGTTTCGGGCCAAAGGCAAGCAGCGCCTCACCTTTCACTATCCTCTCGACGCTGAGCCGCATTGCCGCGCCCGGCGCATAGTGCGAGGCCAGCATGCCCGGAGCCTGGATGCCCACGGCACCGCGCAGGAGCAGAACACCAGCAACGGCCTCGATGTCGGTCGCAGCGATACCGCCGGGACGCAGGAGGCGCAGGCCTCCCTGCTCCACCTTGACGATGGTCGATTCCAGCCCGACGGGCGTTGCGCCGCCGTCGACGACAAGCTTTATGCGGGCACCCAGATCATCCGCCACCGCACGCGCGGTCGTGGCGCTGATCCTGCCCGACGAATTGGCCGACGGTGCTGCCAAGGGGCGACCGAGGCGACGAATCAGTTCGCCACCGAACCCCTTGGGCATACGCAGCGCGATCGTATCCAGACCGGCGCTTACCAGCGGGTGGATGCCGGCTTCCTGGCGCAACGGCAACACGAGGGTCAGTGGCCCCGGCCAGAAGGCTTCGGCCAGCCTGCGCGACAGCGGGTCGAAAATCGCGATACGCTCGGCCATCGCCATATCGGCGACATGGGCGATCAGCGGGTTGAAGCGCGGCCGGCCTTTGGCTTCGAAGATCCGGGCAACTGCCTGGCCGTTGGTGGCATCGCCGGCGAGGCCATAGACGGTCTCGGTCGGAATGGCGACGACCTCGCCGGCTTCAAGCAAAGCCAGCGCCGGTTCCAGCGCTTCAGGTGCGGGTATGATGTCGGCCACGGTTACAACCTTATTGAAGCGGCTGCGTAATACGCTGCGCAGCCGTGGGCAAGCCTCAAGCGCGATCGCTAAAATGCCCGTGACCGCCGTAAGCCGGCATCAAGACGATTGCCCTAAAGTGCCGAATGGGAAAATCGGGCAAGGGGATATCTTCATGCGTAGCATGGTGATGGCATTTTTCGGCCTGTGCATGGCAGGCACCGCACAGGCATCGTCACTGATCTATTTCAGCGATGTCGAACCGGCGTCGACACCTTCGGTGGTCGCGCCCGCAGCAGCCGGACAAAACGTGGATCCAAGTGTGCAATCGGCTGCCGGCCAGATGCGGGGCGCTTCAGTCATTCTGGCGGGTGAAGCCGAGATGCCGGTGACCCAAGAAAAGGTTTCGGCCATTCCGGATCGAAGCGGGCCGGCACGTGCGACGATGGTGATCCGCGATGGTGTGGTGGGCGCTGCATTGCCGCGCCACATGGCCAAGCCGGTGGTGGCAAACGGCAAACAACCGGCAACGGAAGTGTCCGCGAAAGCTGGAGAGGACGGCCTGGCGAAAGGATCGAAACCCGACACGGCGCGCTAAAAACCAGCCGTCCGCGCGGGCAGGACGGCAACAGCCGCCCTGCCCGCGCGGCAAAACCGGCTCAGGCCGCGGCCTTGGCTTCGTCTTCCTCGCCGTCGTCCTCATTGTCCGACTCTTCATCCTCGGCGGTCTCTTCACCATCCTCGGATTCATCTTCATCGTCGGACTCGTCTTCGGCTTCCTCGCCGTCGTCGTCCTGTTCGTCTTCGTCGTCCGAAAGCACGACCTCGTCATCATCACGGGCTTCGAGTTCGTATTCGGGAGTTGCTTCAAGCAGCGCCTCGTCAGAGGCCAGGGTGTCTTCAATCATTTCGGGTTCGGCAACGAATGTCATGAAAGCCTCCGTGGAGTTCGAGTGAACACCCGATTTGTCCCACGTCGACATCATCGCCATATGACTGTAAGCCGGCTCGACCGGCTATTTCACAAGCCCCTGAAATAGTTCGTTGGAGCGCGTTTTAGGCGCTCCAATTTCGGCGATCAGCCGGCGATCTTCGAAAAATCGGCGACGCGATCCGTGGCCGCGCGTATGCGCGAAAGCAGCGCCAGCCGGTTCGCCCGGACGGCCGCGTCGTCATCATTGACCAGCACCTTATCGAAGAAGGTGTCGACCGGCTCGCGCAGGGTGCTCAGCGCCACCATGGCGCCGGAAAAGTCTTCCTTGCCAATGGCTTCGCCAGCCTGGGCTTCGGCCTGGCCGATCGCGCCGAACAGTGTTTTCTCCGCATCGTCGCGGAACAGCGTCGGATCGACGGCAGCAGCCACAGCCGTGCCCTTCTTTTCCTCGGCGGCGAGAATGTTGGCGGCGCGCTTGGTGCCGGCGAGCAGGTTCTTGCCGTCCTCGGTGTCGAGCAGCTTGCCGAGCGCCTCGACACGGCGCACGACGGTCAGCAGGTCGTCGGCATCCGGCGTGATGACGGCATCGATCAGATCGTGCCGTGCGCCCTGGTCACGCAGATAGACCTTCAGGCGGTCGTGGAAGAAGGAAAGAAGGTCCGAGGCCCAGTTGTCAGCCAAATCCGGCGTCGTGCCAGTTGCCCTGGCTCTGTTAGCTTCCGCAAAGGCCTTGCGAAGTCCCAATCGTGCTCCATTTTCGATCAGAATCCTGATTACGCCCAGAGCTGCGCGGCGCAAAGCATAAGGGTCCTTGGAGCCCGTCGGCTTCTCGTCGATAGCCCAGAACCCGACAAGCGTGTCGAGCTTGTCGGCCAGCGCCACCGAAACCGAAACCGGGTCGATCGGCACGCGGTCGGACGGTCCCTGCGGCTTGTAGTGCTCCTCGATCGCTGCCGCGACGGAGGCGTTCTCACCCTGCAGCAGTGCGTATTTGCGCCCCATCGCACCCTGCAGCTCAGGGAATTCGCCCACCACCTCGGTCTGCAGATCGGCCTTGGCCAAAACGGCAGCACGCCCGGCCAACGCGGGGTCAGCGCCGACCGCCGGTGCTATTTCGCGCGCAAGCTTGCGGATGCGCGCGACGCGCTCGCCCTGCGTGCCCAGCTTGGCATGGAAGGTGACATCGAGATGGTCCAGTCGTGCCATGCGCTGGTCGAGCGGCTTGGCCAAATCGAGAGCGAACTTCGCTGCCGAGCCCTCCAGGGCGCCGAGGTCCGGCAGGTCGCCCTGGTCGGTGTTCCAGAAATAGAGCGCGTCCGACAGGCGCGCGCGCACCACCTTGCCGTTGCCATGCGCGATTTCGGCACCGCCGTCCTTCGCCTCGATGTTGGCGGTGAGGATGAAGCGGCTGGAGAGGTTTTCCGCCTCGCCCTGCGGACGGGTGACGAAACACTTCTGGTTGGCGCGAATGGTCAGGCGGATCACCTCGGGTGGGATCGCCAGGAAAGCCTGTTCGAATGCGCCCATCAGCACGACCGGCCATTCGACCAGGCCCGAGACTTCCTCGAGCAGCCCTTCGTCCTCGACCAGATCCAGCCCGTTGGCGAAGGCCAGGTTGCGGGCATCGGCCAGAATGATCTCCTTGCGGCGTTCGGCGTCGATGACGACCTTGGCGCTCTCAAGCTTCGCCGAATAGTCGTCGAAGCGTTTGACCGTAATGACCCCGGGCGCATGGAAGCGGTGGCCGTAGGTGATATTGCCGGAGCGGATGCCGTCGACCTCGAAATCGACCACCACCGGCTCCTCGGTTTCCGGCCCGAAGGTGCAGACGATGGACTGCAACGGGCGAACCCAGCGCAGCGAACCGGGCTTGGCCGATGCTGGTCCCCAGCGCATCGACTTAGGCCAGGGAAAGCCGCGGATGATTGCCGGCACCAGCTCGGCGATCACTTCTTCCGCGGCGCGACCTGGCTTGGAGATATGGGCGACATAGAAATCGCCCTTCTTCGGATCGGCATGGACATGCGCGTCGGCGACAGAGGCCAGGCCCGCCTTGCGCAGGAACCCCTGGATTGCCTGTTCCGGCGCCTTCGTGGACGGGCCCTTGATCTCCTCGCGCACATCCTTGGAGCGCGCGGTGAGCCCACGGATGTCGAGCGCCAGACGTCGCGGCGTCCAATATTCGCGTGCCGCCTCATAGGTGAGACCCGCCTCGACCAGACCGTCGGTCAGCATCTTCTTCAGATCACCGGCGGCCTTCCTCTGCATGCGAGCAGGGATTTCCTCGGAACGTAGTTCAAGAAGCAGATCGGGCATGGTCGGTCTCAAACGGGAAAGCTGGCGCGGCAATAGCAAGTCGCCCGCGCGCTGTCACCCTTAGTACGAAACAACGGGCGAATGAAAATTTCGATGGCCATGTCGGGATGCGGCCCACTCACCCGTCCTAGGAGCACAACGACATCATCGAAACACAGCGCTGAAGCGGTCGACGCTCAGACGGGAAACTATTGGCCGAAAACCATGAGAACGGCATCGACATTGCTTCAGGTCATCGCGCTCAGCGCCTGCTTCGTCAATCAGGTCGAAGCGCCAGCCGAATTCCGGATGCCCGGCGTGCGCCAAGCCTTGAAAACCATCGCCGGGCCGGATCGCCAGTCGCTATTTGCAGCAGTCGTCGATGCCGAGCTGGTCGACGAGATGTAAGATCAGGCGGCCAGCCCTCCAGCCTCGGTCAGCAGGAACGCCTCGCCGCAAGCCTTGGCCAGATTGCGCACGCGCAGGATGTAGCTCTGGCGTTCGGTGACCGAGATCACGCCGCGCGCGTCGAGCAGGTTGAAGACGTGGCTGGCCTTGATGCATTGATCATAAGCCGGGAACACCATCCTGTGCATGGCGACATTGGCGTTGGCGCCAGGCGCGCCGGCGTCCAGCAACGCCTTGCACTCGGCTTCCGCATCCTCGAAATGGCGCAGCAACATGGCCGTATTGGCATGCTCGAAATTGTGCCGCGAATATTCCTGCTCGGCCTGCAGGAAGACCTCGCCATAAGAAACGCGCTCCGGTCCTTCCATGCCGTTGAAGTTCAGGTCGTAGACGTTGTCGACGCCCTGCACATACATGGCAAGCCGCTCCAACCCGTAGGTCAGTTCGCCGGCGACCGGCGCGCATTCGATGCCGCAGACCTGCTGAAAATAGGTGAACTGCGACACTTCCATGCCGTCGCACCAGCACTCCCAGCCGAGCCCCCAGGCGCCCAGCGTCGGACTTTCCCAATCGTCCTCGACGAAGCGGATATCGTGCAGCAGCGGATCGATGCCGATCGCCTTCAGCGAGCCGAGGTAGAGCTCCTGCAGGTTCGACGGATTCGGCTTCAGGATGACCTGATACTGGTAATAATGCTGCAGCCGGTTCGGGTTCTCGCCATAACGGCCATCCTTCGGGCGACGCGACGGCTGCACATAGGCGGCATTCCAGCGGCGCGGTCCGAGCGCACGCAGTGTCGTGGCCGGATGGAAGGTACCTGCCCCCACTTCCATGTCGTATGGCTGCAGGATGACGCAGCCATGCGCAGCCCAATAGTTATGCAACGTCAGGATCAGACCCTGGAACGAGCGCTTGGGGTCCAGATTGGCGGGAAGTTCGGCGGTCACGGCGGCCTCGACAGGGAGCTGCAGGATGCGCCACTCCCTAGTGCCGAGGGGGGAGGGCGTCAAGGCGACGAGCCAGTTACAAGACACTGGAAGTCAAAGAGACGATGCGATCGGAACAGGGCCACCTCTTGGAAGGCCCGCACGAGGCCTTCCAATTCGCTGTGCCGACCCAGCTCAGCCCTTCGGGGCTATCGGCTTGGGTTTCGGCGCTTCCTGGGCGGTCTTGTTCTCGAGCGGCGGCAGGCCCTTGAGCAGTTTCTGCTCGACGGAGGCCAGCACATCGGGCTCGGGCTTCAGGTCGCGCGCGTGACGCCACTGGAAGGTCGCTTCCAGCTTGCGGCCGACACGCCAGTAGACGTCGCCCAGATGGTCGTTCAGCACCGGATCTTCCGGCTTCAGCTGCACGGCGCGCTCCATTTCGCGCACGGCGTCGTCGTAGCGGCCAAGCTTGTAGTACGCCCAGCCCAGAGAATCGACGATGTAGCCGTCGCTCGGCCGCAGTTCCGCGGCCTTCTTGATCATGTTCAGCGCTTCCTTGAGGTTGGTGCCCATGTCCACCCAGGAATAACCCAGGTAGTTCAGCACCTGCGGCTGGTTCGGATAGAGCTCCAGCGCCTTACGGAAATTCGGCTCGGCCTTCGGCCATTCCTTGATCCGTTCATAGGCGATACCGCGCTGATAGAAGATGTTCCAGTCAGCCTTGGTCGGCGTTTTCAATACCGCGACCGCCTTGTCGAAGAGCTCCGCGGCCGATCGGAAATCCTGCTTGGAAGCGTAAACGCCGCCCAGAGCCAGATAACCGCGCATGTCTTCCGGATTGGCCTCGACGAGAACCTTCAGTTGCTTGATCGCTTCGTCATTGCGGCCGAGATCGGCCAGGTTCAGGCCGGTCTGCAGCTCCGAGACTTCCTTCAGCGGCGAGGAAGCGGGGATGCGGCGGTAGAAATCGATGGCGCGATCGCCGTCCTTCAGTTGCTCGGCCACAGCGGCCAATTGCACCAGAACCACGTCGCTGTCGGGCTTCAGTGCCAGCGCATATTCGAGATACAGGCGCACGAAAGGTTCGCCGCCACCGCGGTTGAGCGCGGTGGCCAGGTTGAGCAGGATCTCGGATGAGCCTTCCGACGGATTCGCAACCAGCGGCTCCGGCTTCTCGCCCTTGCTGATCTTGTCGCGCAGCGAGACGATCTCGATCTTGCCCGGGCCGAACTCTTCCGCCTGTTTCAGCACCGAAAGCGCCTTGTCCTTGTCACCCTTGCGGGCAAGGAAGGTTGCGTAGGCCTGCGCAGCGCGCATCCAGGTTTCAGGTGCGGCTCCCCCGGCAGAGGTGTTGCCGATCGCCTCGGCGTAGGCGGCGTCAGCCTTATCGGTCTGCCCTGCCGCGTCGGCGATCAGCGCACGATGATAGGCCTTGAACAGGTCGAACCATTCCGGCCCTTCCAGCTTGCCGACATAGTCCATGGCGTCGGTGCCCTGGCCGGCACCCTGCATGGCCCAGCCGGTCATGACGCCACAGATCAGCTTGTCGAGATCCGCGCCAAGCGAAAGCTTCAGCCAATACTGTGCCTTGGCGAAGTCCTTCTTCTTGAAGCTGTCGACCGCCAGCGCCAGACGTGAGAAGCGCTCGATGTCCGGCACTTCCTTCAGCTTGTCGGCATAGGGCAGCGATTCCTCGAAGCGGCCCTGGGCGATCAGTGAGAGCATCAGGCTTTGCTGAAGCTGCGTATCCTCGGGCGCGAAGGCCAGCGCCTGCTTGTAATAGTTGATGGCGTTGTCGAGATCGTTGTCGTTTTCGGCGACCCTGGCCGACAGATAGGCCCCGGAAAAGGAGTTGATTTCGACAGGTGCCGATGCCTGCGCAGCAAACCCGGACTGCGTCTGGGCCGCAAGGCCAGCGAGAATGGCCAGGCTCGAAAGCCAGCGAGCACGTCTTTGCCGCATCGTATTCCTTTCTGGCGGGCGCCTCCCCTGCTTAAGCGGGGATCGCCAAGAATCCTTCTTTCCGGCAAAGCATGGCCTTTTTGGGGTCGCGCATCAATCCGGATCGCGGTCACAATGCGGACATCGCCTTAACAAAGCATGGCTGCCGATGAGGTCGCTCGTACTGAGGAATGGCTGCCGCGCCGGCGATCGTCGCATGCGGTTGCCGCGCTTACCATGAAATAAATCACGTGAGGCTCTGTTCGCAGCCTTCAGGGCCGTCAATTCAACCGTCGGCTCAATTCACGCGGCTGATGCAGAAATCGATGACGTCGATCAGCGCCGTCTTCTGAGGGGTTTCCTCAAGCGGCGCCAGCGCATCGCGGGCGATCTCGCCGAAGTGACGGGCGCGGCCAATCGTGTCGGAGATAGCGCCATGGCGTGTCATCAGACCGATCGCCTTTTCGAGACCGGCATCGTCAGCCACGTTCTCCTCGATGGCGCGCTTCCAGAAGGCTCGCTCGGTCGAGGTACCCCGCCGATAGGCAAGGATCACCGGCAGCGTCACCTTGCCTTCGCGGAAATCGTCGCCGACATTCTTGCCGAGGTCCTTCGAGGAGCCGCCATAGTCCAGCGCATCGTCGATAAGCTGGAAGGCAAGCCCGAGATTCATGCCATAGGAACGCAGCGCGGCACGATCGGTACGCGAAGCTCCTGCGATCACCGGACCGACCTCGGCCGCGGCCGAGAACAGCGCGGCGGTCTTCGCCTTGATGACAGAGAAATGCTCGTCCTCGGTGGTGTCGAGATTCTTGGCGGCAGCAAGCTGCATGACCTCACCCTCCGCGATGATCGAAGCCGCCGAGGAGAGGATATCAAGCGCATCCAGCGAGCCGACATCGACCATCATGCGAAAAGCCTGGCCGAGCAGGAAGTCGCCGACCAGCACGCTTGCCTGGTTGCCCCAGATCATGCGCGCCGTCTTCTTGCCGCGCCGCATGCCGCTTTCGTCGACAACGTCGTCGTGCAGAAGGGTGGCGGTGTGCATGAACTCGACGCTGGTCGCCAGCTTGACGTGACCGTCACCGGAATATCCGAACATCTGGGCTGCGGCGAGCGTCAGCATCGGCCTCAGCCGCTTGCCGCCTGACGAAATCAGGTGATTGGCAACCTCCGGGATCATCTGCACGTCGGAGCCGGCCTTGGAAAGGATCAACTCGTTGACGCGACCCATGTCCGACGCCGTCAGATCAATCAGGTCCTTGATCGAAGCAGCTTCCCGCTTTCCGCCTTCGAGGTTGAGAACAACACCCACGCCAAAACTCCCGTCCGCCGCGTCACGCACGCTGCCTTGATTGGACTCTAGCGGCGCGAGCGCATACGGCAAGTGGCGAATTGGCGCGGATTGCGCAAGAGGGTGCTCGAGCAAACCGTTTACATCGTTGATCCAAGCTGCGATTTTGCCGCCATGATCGAGCTCATCCGCACCAACGATGCCGTTGTCATCTCCTTTGTCGAATCGCTGATGCGCGATGCCGGCATAGGCTTTCTCACCGCCGATCAGAACATGAGTGTGCTGGACGGTTCGATCGGCATCCTGCCTCGTCGGATATTGGTCGATGACGAGCAGATCGAGGAAGCCCGCCGCATCCTTACTGACGCCGGCATCGCCCACGAAATCCGCCGGACATGACAGCGGCTGAACCGGCGGCCGCGCCCAGGCATACGATCGACGCCTTCCATCGCGGCCGCTTCTGGCTGGTGCAACCGGCCGATGGCGGACACCGCGCCGGCATGGACGCCATGATGCTGGCCGCCGCCGTGCCGACAGGTTTTGCCGGCCTGCTTGCCGATTTCGGCGCCGGTGCCGGCGCTGCCGGGCTCGCTGTTGTTTCGCGTTGCGAGAGCGCGAAGGCGACCTTGGTCGAACGTTCGCCCGAAATGGCAGCCTTCGCGGAAGCATCCCTGGCGCATCCGGCCAACCAGCATCTCAGCGACCGGGTGACAGTGCTGCGCGCCGACGTCACGCTGACCGGCAAAGAGAGAGGAGCTGCCGGGCTCCCCGACAATCGATTCGACTTCATCATCATGAATCCGCCCTTCAATGCCGGCGAGGACCGCGCGACGCCCAATGCGTTGCGGCGCGAGGCGCATGTCATGGCAGACGGACTGTTTGAAGCCTGGGTGCGTAGCGCCGCCGCCGTGGTCAAGCCGCGTGGCGGCATCGCGATCATCGCGCGGCCAGAATCCCTGGCAGCGATCCTCGAGGCCTTGGCCGGCCGTTTCGGCAACGCGGATATCGTGCCGGTGCATCCGCGCGCCGATCAGCCGGCCATCCGTATCGTCGTCCGTGGCTTTCTCGGCGCGCGCGGCAAGCTGGCGTTAAGGCCGCCGCTCATCCTGCACGAGGCCACTGCCAAAGGTCTTTTGCCGCGGGCCGACGCCATCAGCAACGGAACCGCCACGCTTTTCGGAGATTGACCTTCATTCACCATTGCCGTCTTGCGGCGAATGCCTACATGCCATTAGAGCGCCGCGCGTCCTTTTGGACGCGCAAAGGACGCTCTAACACTTTGAATTTGCGTATGATCCTTTCCGAAAATCGGTTCCGATTTTCGGGGTCATGCGCTAGCCCAACCGGAGAACCACATCCCGTGCGTCGCCTTTTCAACCGCATCCTGCCGAGATCCTGGCGCTCCACCGATGTCGTCGTACCCGTTATCCGGCTGCATGGCACGATCATGGCCAGCGGCAGCCCGCTCAGGCAGAACCTTTCGCTGGCTTCCACGGTCGGCTTGATCGAAAAGGCCTTTTCCTTTTCTGGCCCCGCCGTTGCGATCTCGATCAACTCACCCGGCGGTTCCCCCGTGCAGTCGCGGCTGATCCACAAGCGCATTCGTGACCTGGCCACGGAGAAAAACAAGAAGGTCTTTGTGTTCGTGGAGGACGTGGCTGCTTCCGGCGGCTACATGATCGCCGTCGCCGCCGACGAGATCATCGCCGATCCTTCCTCGATCGTCGGTTCGATCGGTGTCATTTCCGGCACATTCGGCTTCACCGACCTGATAAAGAAGATCGGCGTGGAGCGCCGTGTGCACACCGCCGGCAAAAACAAATCTTCGATGGATCCATTCCAGCCCGAAAAGAAGGAAGACGTCGAACGGCTGAAAATGCTGATGCTGGAACTGCACGAGACGTTCATCGATCTGGTCAAGGAACGGCGCGGCGCAAGGTTGAAGGATGACCCGGATCTGTTCACCGGCTTGTTCTGGACCGGCAAGAAGGGCTTTGAACTGGGTCTCGTCGACGGGCTCGGTGACATGCGCAGTACGCTCAGGGAGCGTTTCGGCCCGAAGACGCAACTCAAGCTCGTCACCCAGTCACGCGGGCTGTTCAGCCGTTTCGGCCTGTTCGGCTCATCCGGCGGCTTCACCGCTCCAGCTTTGGCCGCCGCCGGTGTCGATGCGCTTTTCGATGCGGCGGAAGAACGCGCTCTGTGGAGCCGTTTCGGTCTTTGAAAAGCCACGAGAACGGTCTACGATGATGACTTGCCCGACCCGAACGTCTGCCACCGAGGACCATTGAGGGAGGAGTTTCGATATGCCACAGATCATCTTCTTCATCGTCATCGGCGTCGTCGCTTATGTTGGATACCGCTCCTTCATCAAGGAGGCTGAACGCGTGACCGCCAAGGTGCGGCGCACCGAGCAGCAACGCGCCAACGGTACGATGGGGACGCTGGTGAAAGACCCCAAGACCGGCGAATACCGGCTGGCCAAGGATTGAGCTCCACGGCACTCGACCCCGAATCTGCCGACCATGCCGTGGACGCCCGCCTGGCGCCCGCGAAGGTCAATCTCGCCCTTCATGTCACCGGCTTGCGAGCCGACGGCTTTCACACGATCGAAAGTCTCGCCGTGTTCACCCGTTTTGGGGATCGTATCGAAGCACACAGGGCGGATGAGGATCGTTTCATCGTCTCGGGCCGTTTTGCCGGGCTCGTGCCGACCGACGAAACCAACCTGATCCTCAAGGCACGCGACGCGTTGCGCCGCCACGCCGACCCGAAGAATGCACCAGCGGTAGCGATTTCGCTCGAAAAGAACCTGCCCGTAGCTTCCGGTATCGGCGGCGGATCAAGCGATGCTGCGGCGGCATTGCGCGCTCTTGCCTCGATCTGGAAGCTCGACATCGATGAGATGGAATTGGCGCAGATCGGCTTCTCGCTCGGCGCCGATCTGCCAATGTGCCTCAAGGCACAACCGCTCCTTGCCCATGGTGCGGGCGAGACGATTTCGACCGTAGCCAAATTCCCGGCGCTCGGACTGGTCATGGTCAATCCAGGCGTTACGGTCGCTACCGCCGATGTGTTCCGATCGCTTGCCCGCCGCGACAACGAGGTTCTGCCACCGCTGCCGGACGTCATCGACTTCCACAGCCTGCTGGATTGGCTTGAGGCGACACGCAACGACCTCGAGCCCGCTGCCGAGACGATCTCGCCGCTGATCGGCAAAGCCCGGGCCGCGCTGCTGCGCGCAGATGCGGCCTTCGCCCGCATGTCGGGTTCGGGCGCCACCTGTTTCGGCCTGTTCGAGACAGGCAACGTCGCCAAGCGCGCAGCGGCCAGCATCCGCGCGCGGCATCCGGACTGGTTCGTCGCCGCAACGCGGTCGATGGCATCGGAGGTTCACGAAGTTGAATACGCCTGAGACGAGCCGCTCCTTCATTCCCATCCGCATCGCGGTGCTGACCGTATCGGACACACGCAAGCTGGCAGACGACAAGTCCGGCCAGACACTGGCCGACCGCATCGAGGCAGCGGGGCATGTCCTGGCCGCCCGTGACATCGTCACCGACGACAAGAACAAGATCCGCGACAAGGTCCTCGCCTGGTCGAAGGACGAAGATGTCGACGTCGTCATCACCACGGGCGGCACCGGCTTCACCGGACGCGACGTCACGCCGGAAGCGCTGGAGCCGATTTTCGAGAAACGCATGGACGGCTTCTCGGAGGTGTTCCACCGTATCTCCTATGACAAAATCGGCACATCCACGATCCAGAGCCGCGCCACCGGCGGTGTCGTCAACGCCACCTTCGTCTTCGTGCTGCCGGGCTCGCCCGGCGCATGCAAGGATGCCTGGGACGGCATCCTGAAAGCCCAGCTCGACTATCGGCACATGCCCTGCAATTTCGTGGAGATCATGCCCAGGCTGGATGAGCATCTGCGGCGGAGCGGTAAATAGGCCTCAACGGCCGTTGCAGATTCGTACCTTCGTTTCACAGTCACTTGTGACGTTTGGCCTCTGGATCGACATTCCTAAACAGGGATCAAACGACTATTCTGCGTGCTTCTCCATGTGGATGGGAGGCAGCGATGATCACGCATGAAGGTGGCTGCCATTGCGGCAATGTCCGACTGACGTTCACGACCACCACAGCGCCGGATGAAACCGAACTCCGCGCCTGTCAGTGTTCGTTCTGCCGCAAGCACAATTCGCTCGCGGCCTCCGATCCCAACGGCTTGCTGACCATCTCCGTTGGGAATGAGACGCTGCTCTCACGCTATGCTTTCGGGATGAGGACAGCCGAATATCTGGTCTGCCGCGATTGCGGCGTCTATGTCGCGGCCGTCACCACCGATAGCGCCGAGCAGCGGGCGATCATCATCGTCAACGCACTGGACGAGCGCAAGCAGTTCACGCGAGAGCCGCTACCCACAGTCTATGATGCCGAAACCCGCGACGAGCGCATAGCCAGGCGCCAGAGCCGTTGGATGCCGGTAAACTGGGCCGACATACTCTAATCTCTTGGGACGTTATGGTCGCCGAAAGGCGGTAGGGCCGCCATAGAGATAGCCGATGCGGGCAATCGCATCCTTCAATCCCTCTCGCGCCACCGTCATGGTGTGACCATTGGCATGGATCATCGTTTCGGGATCGGTCATGATCGCGACATGACCTTTCCAGAATACGAGGTCACCGCGCTTCAAGCCGGAATGGTCCGGGCCGATCTCGAGAAGCTCACCCAACGACGAAACCTGCATGTCGGTGTCGCGAAGCGCGTCGCGCCCGGCCATGCGCATCGAAAGCTGCACGAGGCCGGAACAGTCGATGCCGAATCCGGAAGCACCGCCCCACAGATAAGGCGTGCCCAGGAAAGTCTCGGCGACCGAGACATAATCCGGCGCATGCTCGCCAACCGGTCGCAGATGGCCAGCGATAACAGCCTCGCCCGAGGTCAGCACGGCATAGTGCGTGCCGCGGGTCTCAGCGGCGCTCGTGACCGTTACGGTCGAGCCCATCGACAACTGCCCGCTGCGTGGAAAGCGCAGGTCCGGCCCCGGATAAACAAAGGTGCGCGGCACCGAGACGATATGGGTGGGCGGCGTGGCTCGTGCGCCCAGCTCCCCAGCCAGGACATAGCCGACATAGCCATCGCGCTCGCCCTGTATCCAGGCCCAGCCATCAACCTCGTCGAACACCAGAACATCGTCGCCGGACAGGAATTGCGTATCGATTCCGGAATCGGCGCGCGGCGCACGGCGCAGATCGACGACCGACGCCGCGATCCGCGCCGGCCTGCCGGTAACGAAGCGCTCGGCCGTCACTTCACCTTTCAGGCGGATATCGGCAAGGTCGGTGCGGAAGGCATGCAAGCGGGCATCGTGGGCAGTCAAAGCGGCAACTCGGCTCTTTGGAAATCAGAGTGGCAAATCATGGGCTTTGACGATGATATCATCGCCAAGCCGCTCGACATAGAGCGCACCTTCCACGGTGCGTTTGACCAGGACGTTGCGCTTGTCGAGTGCGTCGCGGTGACGCGAGACAAGCTTGAGTGCCCCCATCGTGTCCAACGCACGCGTGATGACCGGCTTGGTGACGTCAAGCCGGGTGGCCAGGCCGCGAACCGTGTGCGGCGGCGGGTCGAGATACACGGTGAGCAGGATCGCCAGTTGTCGCGCCGTGAGATCGGGGGCATCGCCGCGCACCTGCGAGAGCATGACTTGCTGCCACAGTCGCAGGGCCTGGCTGGGACGCAGAGCGATCGACATCCGTCCAGCATGACGGAAAATCGTTTCGCGTCCGTTTCAGCCGCCTCCTCAGCCAAAGCGACCGATGATTACCTGTTCCAACGCGCGAATGGCCTGCGCCTCGCCGCCAGCCGGACCATATGGACGCTCGGCTGGATTCCAGGCGAAGATGTCGAAATGCGCCCAACCCGTGGTCTTCTCGACAAAGCGTTTGAGAAACAGAGCCGCCGTGATCGAGCCGGCGAAACTATCGGCGGTGACATTGTTCATATCGGCGATCTTGGACGACAGCTTGGCATCGTACGGCTTCCAAAGCGGCATGCGCCATAGCGGATCCTCCACCGCAACCGAAGCGGCTGAAAGCTCTGCCGCGAGCGTTTCGTCATCCGTATAGAAAGGCGGCAGGTCCGGCCCCAGCGCAACGCGCGCAGCACCCGTCAGCGTCGCCATGTCCACCAGCAGCTGCGGCTGCTCATCGTCCGCCAGCGCCAGCGCATCGGCCAGCACCAGGCGGCCTTCGGCGTCGGTGTTGCCGATCTCGACAGTGATGCCCTTGCGGCTGGTCAACACGTCACCCGGACGGAAGGCGTTGGCCGAGATGGAGTTCTCGACCGCCGGGATCAGAACACGCAGCCTGACCTTCAGGTTGGCGGCCATGATCATCGAGGCGAGACCCAACACATTGGCGGCGCCGCCCATGTCCTTCTTCATCAGAAGCATCGAGGCCGACGGCTTGATGTCGAGCCCGCCGGTGTCGAAGCACACGCCCTTGCCGACCAGCGTCACTTTCGGGGCGCCTTTCGGCCCCCAGGTAAGGTCGATGAGGCGCGGCGCCTCCGCCGAGGCGCGGCCGACGGCGTGGATCATCGGGAAATTCTTCTTGATGAGGTCGTCGCCCTTGGTGACCAAGATATCTGCCTTATGCCGCTTTGCCAGCACGCGGACGGCCTTTTCCAGTGCCTCCGGCCCCATATCACTGGTCGGCGTGTTGACGAGATCGCGAACCAGAAAGACGCCTTCGGCAACGCGGCCGATGCGATCCGCGTCCGCGCCGGCCGGCAACGCGAAACGCAACGCCCTGCCTGGCTTCTTGCCGTAACGCGTGAAGACATAGCCTCCAAGCACCAGGCCCAGGGCGGAAAGTTCCGGATTCGCGGGCGTTTGCGCGAAGTGCCAATCGCCGGCCGGCAGCGCTTTTGCCAGCGAGCCTGTCTGCAGGGCGCCCTCGCCTGAGCCGAACAGCGCGCCACCGATTTCGCCATCCTTTCCGGGCAGCACGAGGGTGCGCCCCGCTTCACCCGAGAACCCGTTGGCCCTGGCCCAGGCGAACGCCTCGGGCGGTAGTTGGGCAGCGTCCAGCCCTTCCTTGCGAACGAGGTGCACAGGCAGCGCCTTGCGGGATTTCTTTGCGACGAGTTCGACCGGCATTTGCTAGCTCCGAAGGCGCCTCGACTCGGCGCTCTTAACCATCCGTTAGGGTTAACAGAATATTTCTCGGCTAGGGAAGACGGCCGGCGCACGGCCCCCGGAAGAATGGAGCCCGCCCCATGCCCATCACCCTCCCCGCCCGCAGGACAGGCAAGCGGTCGATGACAGCCGCGTTGCTGGTCATGCTCGCGGCGAGCGTCGCCGGCTGCGGCACCACCGACCGCATGTCGACCGGCTCGATCGGGCGAGGCACCGGCAAGCCGTTGGAACTGATGTCCTCCGGCGAACTGCGCGATGCGACCGGGCGGCTCGGCCAATCCTACGCCCGCAATCCCAATGACAAGAACATCGCGCTGAAATATGCCATTGTGCTGCAAATGAATGGCGATGCCGACCAGTCGCTGGCGGTGATGCGCAAACTGGCCATCGCCTATCCGAAGGACCGCGACGTGCTCGCCGCCTATGGCAAGGCGCTCGCCGCCAACGGCCAGCTCGAGCCGGCGCTCGATGCCGTGCGGCGCGCGCAGACGCCGGAATATCCGGACTGGAAACTGGTCTCCGCCGAGGGTGCTATCCTCGACCAGCTCGGTCAACGCGACGAAGCCCGACAACTCTACCGCAAGGCACAGGACCTGAAACCGAACGAGCCGACGATCCTGTCCAATCTTGGCATGTCCTATCTGCTCGAAGGCGATCTGCGCACGGCGGAAACCTATCTGCGTTCGGCCACCTCACAGCCAAATGCGGACAGCCGCGTAAGACAGAACCTGGCACTGGCGGTGGGCCTGCAAGGCCGTTTCGACGAGGCGGAAAAGATCGCCTCGCAGGAACTGTCACCCGAACAGGCACAAGCCAACGTCGCCTATCTGCGCCAGATGCTCTCCCAGCAGAATGCCTGGAGCCAATTGAAGGCACAGGACAAAGGCAAGAAGCAGACCGCAACCGCAGTCAACTGACCGCGTCGCGAGCCCGGACTCGTTTCGAGAAATAGCTTCCCGAACGCGGCGGCTACTGCCGTTCGCTCGACTGCTGCTTGTCGCCGAAGATGCCACGCTCGCTGACGGTAATGCCGGCTGGGCCGAGGATGATGGCGAAAAGTACCGGCAGGAAGAAGAGGATCATCGGAACGGTCAGCTTCGGCGGCAGGGCAGCCGCCCTCTTCTCCGCCTCATTCATACGCATGTCGCGGCTTTCCGAGGCCAGTACGCGCAGCGCCTGGGCAACAGGCGTGCCGTAGCGCTCGGCCTGGATAAGTGCCTGGGAAACCGATTTCACCGAATCCAGCCCGGTACGGCCGGCGAGGTTCTCGTATGCCTGGCGACGTTCCTGCAGATAGGAGAGCTCGGCATTGGTGAGCACGAACTCCTCGGCCAGTTCCGCTGATTGCGAACCGATCTCGTCCGAAACCTTGTGCATCGCGGCTTCGACAGACATGCCGGATTCCACGCAGATCAGCATCAGGTCGAGCGCGTCGGGCCAGGCTTTCTGAATGGATTGCTTGCGCTTGGTGGCGCGATTGGAAACATAAAGGACCGGAATATAGAACCCGACATAGGCACCAACGACGCAAACGAACAACTTCACGACGAAAGGTTGCTCTCCGAGGCTGCCGAGCACGAAAACGTAGAAGCCCGCCAGCACCAAACCGGCGAAAGGCAGGACAAGACGGAAGAACAGAAACTTGGTCAGTGGGTTCTGCCCACGGAAGCCCGCCATCTTGAGTTTCTGCAGCGTGCTCTCGTCGGCCAATGCACGCTTCAGGTCCAATCGCTCGACGATGTTGCGCATGCCGATCGACTGTTCTTCACGCAGTCCCTTTCGGCGCCGATCAGCTTCCGCGGCCAGCCGGGCGCGCTGCTTGGCGCGCAGTTCCTCACGCTCCAACGCCACCGATTTCATTCGCGCCTTGAGAGGGTCGCGGGCGAAGGCCGGCAGAAGCGTGAATACGGTGGCAAAGACGGCGATCGCCACAAGGATGGCGATCAGGAATGCCGGATCTGTAAGGGTCTTTATGGTTTGTCCGGTCATCGTCTTACACCTCGATGTTCATCATCCGCCGCATCACAAGGATGCCAAACGACATCCAGACAGCGGAGACGCCCAGCACCAAATGACCCGTGCTGGTGGTGAACAGCGGCATCAGATAGTTCGGGCTGGTGAGATAGACGAGGAAGGCGACGATGAAAGGCAATGCGCCGATGATTGCTGCAGAAGCCTTGGCCTCCATCGACAATGCCTGGACCTTGGCTTTCATCTTCTTGCGATCACGCAAAACCCTCGACAGGTTGCCGAGTGCTTCGGAGAGGTTGCCGCCAGCCTGCGCCTGAATCTGAATGACAATTCCGAAGAAACCCGCTTCCGCGCAAGGCATGGTCTCGGGCATACGCGAGGCAGCATCCGGGATCGACAGGCCCATCTGCTGCGCGTCTACGATGCGACGGAACTCGCTCTTCACAGGTTCGGCCGCTTCATTGGCGATCAGGCGAATGCCGTCGTTGAGCGGCAGGCCGGATTTTACGGCGCGCACGATGACATCCAGCGCATTGGGAAATTCGTTGAGGAAGGCTTTGACACGGCGTGCGCGACGGAACGAGATAAACCAGCGCGGCAGGCCAAGGCCACCGACCAGCACCGCGGCAGGCACCGCAAAGAGCGGTGCGCCGGCGACAAAAACCAACAGGCCAAGCACGACACCACAGATCGCCGAATACACGTAGAAGCGTTCCATCGTCATGGTGAGCCCCGCCTGGCGGATCTGTATCCGCAGAGGGGGACTCTTGATCGTACGCGTGGTTGTCTTCTGCTTCTCGTCGAGATCCTTCAGCGTGTCCTGCAGGGATTTGCGGCGCTTGGCAGCCTCGTTCATCTTATCGCGGGCAGCTTTTACGACCGCGCGGTCGCTCTCCGCCGCCTTGATGACCTCCAGACGCTTGCCAACCTGTTTCTCGGCACTCATGCGGTTGAACATCAAGGCATAGGCGATCGCGCCGGCACTTGTGCCAGCCAGAATGATGAAGATCAGAACGGTGCTGTCGATACCGAACATCGGCAAGTTTCCTCGCGCTTCTGGAATCCTTACTCGGCCCGCTTCTCCATTGCCTCGAGCGCGGCCGCCAGGCGCTGTTCCTCTCCGTAATAGCGCGCCCGGTCCCAGAAATGCGGGCGGCCGATACCGGTCGACACATGCTCGCCGATGAGCCTGCCGTTCATGTCTTCGCCCTTGATGTTGTAGAGGACGAGATCCTGCGTGATGATCACGTCTCCCTCCATGCCGATCACTTCGGTGATGTGGGTGATGCGGCGCGAACCGTCGCGCAGGCGTGCCGCCTGGATGATGACATCCACCGAACCTACGATGATTTCGCGCACCGTCTTCTGCGGCAGCGTGTAGCCGCCCATCGCAACCATGGATTCCATGCGGTTCAGACATTCGCGGGGGCTGTTGGAGTGGATCGTGCCCATCGATCCGTCGTGGCCGGTATTCATGGCCTGCAGCAGGTCAAAGACTTCCGGCCCGCGCACCTCGCCCACGATGATGCGGTCTGGCCGCATGCGCAGGCAGTTCCTGACCAGATCGCGCATGGTCACTTCGCCCTCCCCTTCGAGGTTGGGCGGGCGGGACTCCAGCCGCACCACATGCGGTTGCTGGAGCTGGAGCTCGGCAGAATCCTCGCAGGTGATGACCCGCTCTTCGCGGTCGACATAGTTGGTCAGGCAGTTGAGCAGCGTCGTCTTGCCTGAACCCGTCGAACCGGAAATGACGACATTGCACCGAACGCGGCCGATGATCTTAAGGACCTCCGCACCCTCCGGCGAAATCGCGCCGAAACGGACGAGCTGGTCGAGGGTGAGTTTGTCCTTCTTGAATTTGCGGATCGTCAGCGCGGTGCCGTCGATCGCGAGCGGCGGCGCGATGACGTTGACGCGCGAGCCGTCCGGCAGGCGGGCATCGCAGATCGGCGAGGATTCATCGACACGGCGACCGACCTGAGAGACGATGCGCTGACAGATGTTCAGGAGCTGCTGGTTGTCGCGAAAACGGATGCCGGTCGTCTCCACCCGTCCGTTGACTTCGATGTAGACGTTGCGGGAGCCGTTCACCATGATATCGGCGATGTCGTCACGCGCCAGCAGCGGCTCGAGTGGACCGTAGCCCAGGACGTCGTTGCAGATATCCTCGAGCAGATCCTCCTGCTCGGCAATCGACATCGCGAAATTCTTGATCGCGATGATGTCGTTGACGATATCGCGGATTTCCTCGCGCGCGCTTTCGGGGTCGAGCTTGGCCAGTTGCGACAAATCGATCGTATCGATAAGTGCCGAGAAAACCTGGCTTTTGGTGTCGTAATAGCTCTCGCTGCGCTCACGCGGTGCCCGTTTGGCTTCCGCCGCGATGGATGGGGCTTCTATCGTTCGGCGCACCGGAGCGGCTGCCGATATCGGTGTCTGCTGCGGCGCGATCGGCGCGGATGGACGGGGCGCCACCGCAACCTCCGCGGGTGCGGGCGCGAGCTGCCGGAATTCCGGCGTGGCCCGGCTGCCGTCGTCACTGCCTCTCTTACCGAACATGATCCGCTACCCATTCCGCCCCAAGGCGGTTACTTCTTGTTACGTCTGAGCTTGCCAAGAATGCTGCCGAGGCTCGCTTTTTTCTTCGTCTTGAGTTCGCTGCGGCCCGTCAGCACGTGAGCGATCTCCTTGATCGTGGCGACGACCGGATTCTTGGCATCCATTTCGCCCAGCATACGGCCGTTGTTGGCAGCATTGCCGAACAACAACGGCTCGAAAGGAATGACCGCCATCGGTGTGATGCCGAGCGGCTCGGCGAAGTCATTGGCCGAGATTTCGGGGCGCTTGGGAACGCCAGCTTGATTGAGGATCAGCTTTGGGGCCGGGTCGTTCGGCCGCAGCCGTTTCAGCATGTCCACCATATTCTTGGCGTTGCGCAGGTTGGCCAGTTCCGGCGTCGCGGTGATGACGATCTCATCGGCCTTGATCAGCGTGTTCTTGCTCCAGCCACTCCAGATGTGGGGCACATCCAGGATCAGAAGTGGTGCAGTGCGCTGCGCGGTGTCGATGATCTGGCTGAAAGCTTCGGGCTCGAAATCGTAGACGCGGTCCAGGGTCGAGGGCGCCGCCAGCAGGGAGAGGTGTTCGGCGCATTGCGCAAGCAGACGATCGAGATAGACCTCATCGATACGTTCGGGCGAAAACACCGCTTCGGCGATGCCTTGAGCGGGATCCTGATCGAAATTGATGTTTGCCGTACCGAAGGCAAGGTCCAGATCGGCCACGACGACTTCCGATTTGAACAGCGACGACACGGCCCAGGCCACATTGTGGGCGATCGTGGAAGAGCCGACGCCGCCTTTGGCGCCGACGAAGGCGACGGAACGGCCGATCGGCTCCGCTTCCGGATCAATGAAGATCGAGGCGATGACGGCAACGACATCGGCCATCGAGACAGGAGCGACGACATATTCCGAAATGCCTGAACGGATCAGTTCCCGATAGAGACCGACATCGTTGTAGTGGCCGATCACGACCACCTTCGACGATGGATCGCAGTATTCCGCGAGCTGGCCGAGCTGCTCGAGCATTTCCTTGGGCTCGGCACGCGTTTCCAGAATGATCAGATTGGGGGTTGGCGCCGAATGATAGAAGTCGATCGCTGTCGAAATGCCACCCATATGGACTTTCAGATGGGCCTTGGCCATGCGCCGGTCCTGGCCGGCGCGTTCGATCGGATTGGCCACCCCGTCCGTCTCGCAGAAAGCCTGGACGGAAATACGCGGAACAGGCCGCAACGACTGCATGGCGGAGATGTCCTGATACGAGACGTCACCGTCATCCGCCGATGGATCGTAGGCGAGATTGGTCATGTTCTTTGCCCTCCGCGATCCTCGACCATCAGTAGTTGACTTCGGTGCGCGGCGCCGGCGTGTAGAACGGCGCCTTGCGATATCCGTCGATAACCGCTCCGCGCCGCGTCGCATCGACCGGTGTCTGCTGTCGCGGTCCCAGGAGGTCGGTCGGATTGGCGATCTGGGCGGCGAGGTTGTTCTGATAGGAACAGCCGAAATTGGTGTAGTGTTTGTTCTCGGCCGTATCTGCGATATCTGCCGACCAGCGGCCGCATTTGTCGGTATGCGCCCGCATCGCCGAATAGGTCACGCGCACGGGTGCCGCGACGTCGGCAGCGCCGGCGTCATAAGAAATGAAGGCGATGCGGTCGCGGCGGACACCGTTGGCGGCAGCGACCTTGGCGAAACCGCGCGCGGCCGACTGCGCCGCGATCTCGTTGGCTGAGCCGGACGGCACCGAAATGGTCAGCACCGATGCGGCGTTGCGATCGTAACCGTCAAGGAATCCGAGCAATGACTGGCTTTGCGCACGGGTCATGCCGCGGTCGCTGGCGCCGACAGGGATATCCAGCGTCTTGTCCTGCTGCGAAATCATGATCGGGTGATTGGTGCGATAGTCGTCGGGGATCGCGCCCACCGTGATGCTGTCGCGGTTGGCGCAGCCGCTGAGCAATGCCGCCGCGACCAGCAAGGCCGGCATCGCCAACTTCGTTACACTGCTTCGAAGCGCCGGTTGCGGGGCCTCGATGATAGCCGAGTGAGACATAACCGTTCCCCGCTTATTTGTAGATGAAACCGACGACGCCATGATAGCGGCCGGCGGGTTTGTCGGTCTGCATGGTGCCGTAGACACGGTTGACGCGACCAAGGAACATGCCGGCACCATCGCTGGCGGCGTTGAAATTGTCGTCAGGTTTAGCGAGGTCGTTGCGCGCGACCGGCCGAGCCAGATAAGGCGTAATGAGAATGACCAGCTCGGTCTCGTTGCGGACGAAATCCCGGCTGCGAAACAAAGCGCCGAGCACCGGGATTTTTGAAAGACCCGGCAAACCGTTGACCGCCTGGCGGATGTCGTCACGCACAAGGCCAGCGATCATCATCGAACCACCGGACGGCAGTTCGACGGTGGTATCGGCTAACCGCTTACGGATGGAAAGCAAATTGGCGCCTGGATAATTCAGCCCCGTCGGAAGACCGACGGAACCTTCCGTCGTCGGTTCAGAAACAGAAGTCCTGACTTTCAGACTGATACGACCGGGGGAAAGCACGACGGGCTGAAACTCGAGCCCTATTCCGTATTCGAGTTTCTCGATCGTGTACTTAATGTTATCCCTCTTTCCTTTTGCTCGCTCCTCATTGTCGACAGCAGTGACATCCTGGCCTGTGACGAGATTGAACTCGCCACCAACCCTGAATGTTGCCTTTTCGCCCGAAACTGCGGTCAGGGTCGGCTCAGCCAGCGTTTTCATGACGCCCGCCTGTTCCATCGCATTGATGTAGGCCTGCAGCGATGACGATCCGATTGCGAGACTGGATTGGCTGAGGGGTTTGCCAAGACCTGAAAGGGGGTCGCCGATCGCGCTCCAGCTGATGCCATTGGAGCCGCCGCTGCCCACCATATTGACGCCGAGCTGCTTCATGACCGTTCGGCTCACCTCAGCGACCGTCACTTTCAGCG
Organism: Mesorhizobium sp. 1M-11; assembly: GCF_001303895.1. Lineage (GTDB taxonomy): Bacteria > Pseudomonadota > Alphaproteobacteria > Rhizobiales > Rhizobiaceae > Mesorhizobium. The sequence goes on from NZ_LJSD01000011.1 coordinate 428,530, forward strand.
TCACCTGGTCATCGCCGATGATTTGGATGAGATTGACGATCTGGCTCTTCTGGCGGGTCTGATCGGGATTATCGATATCCACCCCACCGTCGCGAGAACCGCCCACTGCGGTTTGCGAATATTGGCCTGTCGTCGCCTCACCGCCCGTCACGAAGATGGTGGCCAGATCGACCGCGCGCTTGGCGTCGAGCGGTGTGTCGACGGTGCCGGTCAGAACGACGTTGTCGTTGAGCAGTTCCACCTTGACGTCGGAATTCGGAATGAACCGCTTGAGGTAATCCTCGAGACCGGCGACGTCGCGTTCGACAGCCAGATCGAGGCTGACGATCTGCTCGCCATTCGGACCGAAGACGAAGATGTTGGTCTCGCCGACCGCCTTGCCGAAAAGATAGATGCGGCGGGACGTTCGCGTCACGGCATCGGCCACTGCCGGATTGGCCACGAGGATATCGTAAGCGTCGTTGGGCAAGTCGATGACGATCGATTTGTTGAGGCCAAGTTTGACACGCTGGCCGGCGGCCGTGTTGCCGACGCGTGCCTTGCTGCCGGCAGCCTGCGCATCAATCGGGCCCATCGCTTCGGCGCCGACAAGCATGAGGCCGGCGGCGAGGATGGCGGCAAACCGGGATTTGGCGTTCACCCTCATTTCCTTGCTCCCACTTCGGAAACTTCCCCGGATTTGATGAGACGCACCGTGCCGCGCCGTCCGTTGCCCGAGACGAGGTAGTCGGCTTCAGCCGCCACCTTCTCCTGAGTGTCCTTGATCGAGCGCAGCGCAAGCGTCAGCCGGTCCGCCATCTGTTGCGCCACGGTGATGATCTCGGCCTGTTGCGGCGTCAGCTCCAACGTAGCCGTCTGGCCGACACGGGTCTTCTTGCCTTCCTCGTCTTCCTGGATGGTCTGGTCGATCGCCAGGACCCGGATGTTCTTCAGGATGGTTTCGGTGGTGAAGCCGCCACCCCCGCCATTCGCCGGATCGGCCTTTCGCGTCATGATCACGTCGACATAATCGTTCGGCAGAATGAAGCCGCCCGCGGATGTATCCGCGGCGATCGCCGTTGCGACCGCTCGTGTGCCGGGAGGCAGGATAGACGACATGAAACTCTGTCCCTCGCCGATCAGCTTGGAACGACGGACGGGCTCGCCCGCATACATGGCAACGCGGGCGACGGAACTCTTGAGCTTATCGACGGCCTCGGGATCGGCAGCGCGGGTGATGAAATTGGGATTCACGCCGTCAGCGGGCCATGCTTCCCACTTGATGCTGGTTTCCAACGGGCTTCCCATTGAAACATCGGCGCTGAGAACCAACACATCTTCCAGCGCGATCGCCGGCTGCTGGGGTCCGGCCTCGACGATCTGAGGCACCGGCGGAACCGCCATGTTCTTGGCGACATAGCCAGCACCGCCCGCAGCGGCAACAGCCACGCTCAAAATAATCAACCGGGATGCCGGCATCGCCCCATACCACCCTGACAAACCACCTAGCCAAGTCGGACTGTGCGTCGGAAATCGTCAAATTATGGTTAATGGAGTTCTAATTTATTGGTCTGGCGGAAGAGCTCAAAGCGCCGATAAATTAAGCCGAAAGCCTTTCCAGCGCCCACATTGCAAGCGGCGATTCGGGGAATGCGATCAATCCGCCCAAACCCAACGCGATACCGTAGGGCACACCGACTTTTTCGTCAGCGAAATGGCGCAGGAACGCATTCTGACCCGTTATCGCTGCCAAGGGCGATTTCCGATAGGCGAGAATGGCGATCGTCAGTATGCCGCCAAGGATGGATGCAATCACCAGATACTGCAGAAGGGTAAAATTAAACCCCATCCAGACCGACGTGGCAGCGAGCAGCTTGGCGTCGCCGCCGCCCATTCCGCCGAGCGCAAAGAGCGCGAAGGTCACGCTTAAAACAAGAAGGCCGGCCACGAGATGCAGACCAAAGGCTGCCCAATCCATGCCGGTCAGCGGCGCGACGGCCACAAAGGTCACCACCAGCAACGCCGAGACGCGATTGGCGATCGTCATCGACAAAATGTCCGAGATCGCAGCGAACAGCATGCAAAAAGGAAAGACGACAAAGATCAGCGCTATGAGCATGGCCTGACGCACAAAGTAACTTCGATGCGGCAATACCTACTTCAACTGCGTTAAGGATCGATGAGCCAGATCCGGAAAATGCAGCCTTCTATGAGAATGGAGCCAGTTCGGCTTGTCTGCGGGCTAGTGCTCTACCGCAACTGGGTGGCGCTGGAAGGCACTTAACCCTTGGTTCACCAATCTCGTTCATCTTCTTTTTGACTTTTTGCCGTGCCGGAGACCGAGATGTCCGTGTCGAAACCGCTGATCGTGGCCGCGGCATTTGCCGCCGCGATCTTTGCCTTGCCCAGCAAGGCCGAGGTTGGCATCGAGGTTACCATGAACCAGGCCAGGATCGTGAAGCTCCCGCGCGCGGCTGACACGGTTGTCATCGGCAATTCTGCCATCGCCGACGCTGCCGTACAGGATGCCTCGACGATCGTGCTCACCGGCAAGGGTTTCGGTGTCACCAATATCGTGGCGCTCGACAATCAGGGCAGCCCTATCCTCGACGAGCAGGTTACAGTCGTTCGACAGGCTGTCAGTTCCGTGCGCATCTATCGGCGCTCGCAAGTGCAGACCATGTCGTGCACTCCCTATTGCGAGAGCGCGACGAAGACCGACGCCGAGAAGGTTTCCGAGTCGGAAATGAACGCCGGTCAATAGACATCTCGGACGGCGTCCGGTGTCCAGGCTGGTTAAGCGCGGGTAAAGACTTCATCCGTTACTTTAAGGATCAATAAAACGAGCCCTCAACGGGTTTCGTCTAGGCTTCCAGCGGGTTCGGCTTAGGGGTTCCAGGCGTCATGGGGCAGGCAGGCAAACGCGGCAGCGAGAAGCGCGCGGCGCGACGTCGTGGGTTTTTGGGCCGTTTCGCACGCGACCGGCGTGGCAGCACAGCGATCGAGTTCGCGGCTCTCGCCATTCCTTTCGCATTGCTCGTGTTCGCGATCCTGGAAAGCTGCCTTTCCTTCGCCGGCCAGGAGGTGCTGACAAACGCGACGGACGACATCGCACGCCAGTTGCGTACCGGCCAACTAAAGGTTGTCACCGTCGATTCCCTGAAGCAGAAAATCTGCCACGAACTCGAAATCCTGATGGCGAACGAGTGCACAGACCGTCTCAAGGTCGACCTGCGCAAGTATGATTCTTACGTCGAGGCCGCCGGTTACAGCTACAAGATCGCCAACGGTGAGATCGTGCTGATGAAGGGCACTTCGGAAGACCAGAAACAGTTTGTCGCCGAGCCCGGCGGAGCCGAGACGATCAACATGTTACGCGTCTTCTACAAATGGCCGGTCATCACCGACTTCCTGGCAAAATCCATGGCCGGCCTGGACTTCAAGGGCAGCCGCAATTCCACGCTGCATTTCGCCACCAACACTTGGTTCAACGAACCTTACGGCAGTTGATCGGGCACTGCGACCCGCAAAGGAAAAGAGATGCTGCCTCAGGCACTGAAACGACTCGGAATGCTGCGACTGAGAGCAGCCCGCTTCTGCAAGGATCGACGTGGCGTCGCGGCCGTCGAATTTGCTTTTTTGGCCCCCATCTTGCTGATGATGTATTTCCTGACCATGGAGGCGTCGCAGGCAATCGAGACCAATAAGAAGGTCAGTCGTCTCGGCAGCATGGTTGCCGATCTTGTCGCGCAAAATCCCGGAAGCATCGACAAAGCCGCCATCCAAAGCATTATGGATATTGGGCAAACTACGCTGCTGCCATACGCCCGATCAAAGCCTACGATCACTGTCACTGGCCTGCGAGTGGAATCCTCGGCACCGGAAGCTACGGTTGTTTGGTCACGCAAACTGAACAACGGCACTTTCGGTCCCGGCCTCGCCAAAGACAACAAACTCCCGATACCATCAGCACTGGCCATTGAAGGCACATTCCTGGTCAAAGTGGACAGCAATCTGACCTATGAACCACTGATCGTCTGGGTAGCGGGCGGCGAGCAACTGGGCCTGCTCAATACATTCAAAACCATCAACATGGGCGAAACCTATTTGCTGCGTCCGCGCACGGTCTCGCAGCTCACCTGCTCGGACTGCTAGGCCTGGACCATCATTCCCGGCCCCGCACGGGATCCCGCAAGCTGGCGCGCATGATCCGTGTCGCCGCCTCATAATCCTGATGCGCCACAGCCACGAACCCACCCGAATGCCAGGGTTCCAGCAGATTGTACGTTTCAGGCGTTTGGCCCTTGAGATTGACCAGAAAGACACGGAGCCTCCGCTTGGCTTCCGGATCGAGACTTTTCAGCACGGCATGGGGGCCGTAGCGCAGCAGATTGGATCTCCAGATCACCTGCAGTGAGCTTTCCGGCACGCCAGCTTCTTTCAGTCTTGCGATCGTACCGCCGGTCTCGCTGTCATCAGCGCGAGACGTCGCCCAACCGAATACGGCATCGACCTTTTTCTCCGCCAGCATCGCTTCCGCAGCCGAGACGGATGACACGCGTTCGAGAAATGGACTGGCTTGCGAAAGGGAAACCTGGTTCGGCGTGAGGTCCGCCAGCGGCAGCAGCCAGCCCGCAACACTTTCCGCAGGACCGACCGCAATACGATGCGCGGTCATGGCTTGCAGCGATGGCACCTTCCCATCCCGCGTAATCAGGAGCGAACGGATGCCGACAGCACCATCGCCATCCGTCGGCGCGACGAGAGGCTCCACACAACCGCAACGTTCGGATGCAGTCGTATAGGCGAGCGCGGAATAGATCGCATATTCGACACGGCCGGCTGACTGCGCCTCGATCAGGGTCGCGTAGTCCGGCGCCACCAGAAACTCGACGTTCATGCCAAGCGCCATGGAATAAGCCTTGGTCAAGGCTGAGAGGCCGGGCACCGTGTTTCCGGCGCCTGGTTCAGCGATCATGCCGATGCGGAATGTGCCGATGTCGTCACGCCAATCGGCGCGCGCGTACGAGATGGCGGTCGCCAGAGCCACGGTGACGACCGCCGTCTTCCAAAGGCTCAAGACGCAAGAATAACGGGACATCGACGTGGAACCGATCATCTTCCAAAGTTTCGACCGGCTTCGCCAGGAAGCCGTTGTCGGCTATTGTCGACGCAAGCCGTTGCCGTTTGGTTTCCGAATTGCCAACGCCGTTGTGCAATCCTATGTCTTGGCCGACAAACAAACCGACAGGCTCGAATGGCGCGCGCTTTCATCTTCGTTCTGGATTCCTTCGGCATCGGCGGTGCTGCCGACGCCGAGAAATACGGCGATGCCGGTGCCGATACTTTCGGCCATATCGCCGAGGCCTGCGCCAAGGGCAAAGCCGACCGCGAAGGCTTGCGCAGCGGCCCCCTCGCGGTGCCCAACATGGCTGCACTCGGCCTCGGTCGCGCCGCCAGGACGGCTACCGGCTTCACCTTCCCAGAAGCGGCTGCCAACGAGGGCACTTTCCATGGCGCAGCGCAGGAAGTTTCCAGCGGCAAGGACACACCGTCCGGCCATTGGGAGATTGCCGCACTGCCCGTCCGTTTCGACTGGGGCTACTTTCCAGACACCATACCGACCTTCCCCGCCTCGCTGACCGAAGCGATGATCCGTGAAGGTAAGGTGCCGGGCATCCTCGCCAACCGGCACGCATCGGGTACCGGCGTGATCGAAGAGTTTGGCGAGGAACACATCCGCACCGGCATGCCGATCTGCTACACGTCCGTGGATTCCGTGCTGCAGATCGCCGCGCATGAAGAGCATTTCGGGCTCGAACGACTTTATGAATTCTGCAAGGTCGTGCGGCGACTGGTCGATCCGCTGAATATCGGGCGCGTCATAGCCCGCCCCTTTGTCGGCGAAACGGCAGCCACGTTCAGCCGTACGCCCAACCGTCGCGACTTTTCCGTACCCCCGCCCGAATACACGCTTCTCGACCGGCTGACGGAACGCGGCAGCCAGGTCCTCGCCGTGGGCAAGATCGGCGATATCTTTGCCCATCGCGGCGTTTCGGAAGTGCGCAAGGCCGCCGGTAATATGGCGATGTTCGACAAGGCACTTACCGCCATCGACGATGCCGGAGACGGCGATCTTGTATTCGCCAATTTCGTCGACTTCGATACCGAGTTCGGTCATCGCCGTGACGTGGCCGGCTATGCAGCAGCGCTGGAAGCCTTCGACAAACGCATTCCTGAGGCCTTGGCCAAGCTGCAGCCCGGCGACCTCTTCATCCTAACCGCCGACCACGGCAACGATCCGACCTGGCGGGGCACGGACCACACGCGCGAGCGAATCCCGGTGATTGGCATTGCTCCCGGCCTCAAGGGTGGCGACATCGGGCTCAGGCCAACTTTTGCCGACATCGGAGAGACGGTGGCTGAACATCTCGGCCTGGCGCCCGGCCGCCATGGCACATCCTTCTTGGCCGAGCTTGGTGGCCATGCCTGAGCTTCCCGAGGTCGAAACCGTCCGGCGCGGACTGCAGCCGGTCATGGAAGGCGCCCGTATCACGACTGTGGAAGCCCGCCGCCCGGATCTGCGCTTTCCGTTTCCCGAGCGTTTCGTTGAACGGCTGCAAGGCAGGCGTATCACCGCGCTCGGCCGACGCGCCAAATACCTCACCGTGCATGTCGAGGACGGTCCGGTGTTGATCTGCCATCTCGGCATGTCCGGCTCTTTCCGCATCGAACAGCCAGACGGCGCAGAGACCCCCGGCGACTTTCACCACGTACGCTCGAAGGCCGCTGCGCACGACCATGTCGTGTTCCATCTCGAGCCGGCCGCCGGCGGCGAGGCTCGTGTCGTTTTCAATGATCCACGTCGCTTCGGCTTCATGCTGTTCGGCGAAGGTGCCGCCAGCGAGCACCCCATGCTCAAAGACCTCGGTATCGAGCCAACCGGCAATGCACTGGACGGTCCCCTGCTTGCTTCCTTGTTCGAAGGCCGCAAAACGCCGCTTAAAGCAGCGCTGCTCGATCAACGGCTGATTGCGGGCCTCGGCAATATCTATGTCTCGGAAGCGTTGTGGCGTGCCAGCCTGTTGCCGACGCGCGCCGCCGGCACGATTGCCGGCACCAGCAGGAAAGCGAAGGAGCGGAGCGCGAAGCTGGCCGAGGCGGTGCGCTCGGTCATCGCGGACGCAATTGCCGCCGGCGGCTCGTCGCTGAAAGACTATGTACAGACCGACGGTTCCCTGGGTTATTTCCAGCATTCCTTCGCGGTCTATGACCGCGAGGGCGAACCGTGTTCCAAGCCGGGCTGTGGCGGCCATATCGAACGGATCGTACAAAGCGGCCGCTCCACCTTCTATTGCCGCTCCTGCCAGGAGTAGGTTAGACGGGTCTCACCGCAACGAGGAGACCGAGCCATGGCCTATGAAACCATCATCGCCGAAACCCGCGGCAAGGTCGGGCTGATCACGCTGAATCGGCCGAAGGCACTGAATGCGCTGAATTCGCAGGTGCTCGCCGATATCCTCGACGCGGTGAAGGTCTTCGAAACCGATACCAATATCGGCGCCGTGGTCATCACCGGGTCCGAAAAAGCTTTCGCCGCCGGTGCCGACATCAAGGAGATGCAGACCAAGACCTATGTCGAGGCCTTCACGCAGGACTTTTTCGTGGGCTGGGAGGAACTCACGCGCGCCCGCAAGCCGATCATCGCGGCGGTGGCCGGCTACGCACTGGGTGGCGGCTGCGAGCTTGCCATGATGTGCGATTTCATCATCGCCGCCGACAACGCCAAGTTCGGCCAGCCGGAAATCACGCTCGGCGTCATGCCCGGCATGGGCGGATCGCAGCGGCTGACGCGTTTCGTTGGCAAGTCCAAGGCCATGGACATGGTGCTGACGGGGCGCATGATGGACGCCGCGGAAGCAGAGCGCTGCGGCCTCGTCTCACGCATCGTGCCGGCGGCTGAACTCGTCGACGAGGCATTGAAGGCTGCAGCCAGGATCGCCGATTTCTCCCTGCCGGCCGTGATGATGGCAAAGGAAGCGGTGAACCGCTCCTACGAGACGACGCTCGCCGAAGGTCTGCGATTCGAAAGGCGTGTTTTCCATTCGATGTTCGCACTCGATGACCAAAAGGAAGGCATGGCCGCGTTCGCCGAGAAGCGAAAGGCCAATTTCACCAACCGCTGAAGCCGCAAATGCATGGAAAATGCGTAATGGCGGCGTTGACGCGCAGGAAAAGCTGAACTATAAGCCGCCACGACTGAGGCGGCCCCATGGCTGCCCATTTATTTTTTGCGCCCTGCAGTATACCGCAAGCGCTCACCATAGAGATACATAGATAAAAGAGAGGCAGTATGGCCAATACCTCGTCGGCCAAGAAGGCTACGCGCAAGATCGCCCGCCGTGCGGCGATCAACAAGAACCGCCGTTCGCGCGTGCGCACTTATGTGCGCAAGATGGAAGAAGCGCTGGCCGCTGGCGACAAGGTTGCTGCCGAGGCCGCTTTCAAGGACGCTCAGCCGGAATTGATGCGCGCCGCCACCAAGGGCGTGCTGCACAAGAACACGGCCTCCCGCAAGGTTTCGCGCCTTGCTCAGCGCCTGAAGACGCTGTCGGCCTAAGCCCCACTAGGCGTCACGAAATTCTGAGAACCCGGCGCTCATGCGTCGGGTTTTTTCGTTTGCCGGCAATGACTTGAAATGAACGTTCGATAACTGCCGCAACGGCAGTTATTGAACATGACGGGAACTTTTGCCGGCATCTTTGTTCCGGATACGCCACTTTTACCGCAGCCTCATTCCTCTCGGCATAAATAATCATTTAACTTCAGTGTGTTAGCAAAGATCCGGGCGGGATTTTCCACAGCTTGTCCACATCGTCAGCCGGGCTTCAGGAAGAACTCAATGTCAAGCGATTTTTTAAAAATTATTTCGCGCCAGCTACCCTTTTTCATATTCGCCGGAAAAGGGTTTGAATCACAAGAACTTTGCCTAGGGAGGCACGCGTAAGGGCGCTGAAATGCCCCTCGATGGTAACCAGATTCGTTAAAAATCCGTTAGACGCGGCCTTGCCCTTTCCACAGCGATTTCTGTAATGTCTGGTCATCGAGAGGGGCGGGCCGTTAGGCTCTCGACCTAGCCCAAAAACAGGCAAAATCTGCAACGCGGGAGCAATTCCGCGAACGGCTAGGTCTGTCCTTTCGATGCGTAGTGGGGACCGGGGTTAACAGGGCATGGCAGGTCGGACGTAACTGGCATTCAGCCAGATGGGTTCGTTTGTCTTGTCGTCTCGGATTGCATTGCTGGGGGCTGTTTGCCCCTCTCCTGCGCTAGACCGCGTTTCCGGCCAGCGGCGGCTGGAACCGTGGGAGGTATAGATGCCGGGAGAAGGCTGCGAAGATCGGCCCGCCGGTGCAAGTCAGACAAGGAACGAGGATCTAAATGATACACGGTGGCACAAACAGGGAGCTCGGCGGCTTTCCTTTTTCCGGGGACATCGTCGGAGAAGGCGCCATGGCTGCAGGTAACGAGGCAGAGCAACGTTTCGAGCGCATCAGGGCACAGTTGAAGGCGCGCCTCGGCAGCGAGGTCTATTCGAGCTGGTTCGGCCGCATGAAGCTTGTGGAGCTTTCCAAGGGCGTCGCCCGCATGTCGGTGCCGACTGCTTTCCTGCGCTCCTGGATCAACGGCCACTATCTCGACGTCATCACCGAGCTGTGGAAGCAGGAGGAAGCCGGTATCCTCAAGGTCGAGGTGGTGGTGCGCAGTGCCACGCGCCACACCGCCCCGGAACTGGAAACCGCGCCACTGCGCAAGGTCGCCAAACAAGCGCAGACCACGCTGTCTTCCGGCACCACATTGGGCGCCGGCAAGCAGGAACGTGCCCCGCTGGCGCGCGGCGCGGCTGCCGAGCCGGACTTCCGCCAGAACGTGCTCGGCTCCCCGCTCGACCCTCGCTACACTTTCGGCTCGTTTGTCGAAGGCCCGTCGAACCGCGTGGCTTTCGCCGCGGCGCGTGCCGTTGCCGAGTCCGCTTCGAGTGCCGTGCGCTTCAACCCACTGTTCCTCCATGCCACCGTGGGGCTGGGTAAAACACATCTTCTGCAAGCGATCGCAGCGGAATCGCTGCGCCACAATCCGAAGTCGCGCGTCGTTTATCTGACCGCCGAATATTTCATGTGGCGTTTCGCCACCGCTATCCGCGACAACAATGCGCTCACCCTCAAGGAGCAACTGCGCGATATCGACCTGTTGATCATCGACGACATGCAATTCCTGCAGGGCAAATCGATCCAGCACGAATTCTGCCACCTCATCAACATGCTGCTCGACAGCGCCAAACAGGTGGTTGTTGCCGCCGACCGGCCGCCGTCCGAGCTGGAATCGCTGGAGCCGCGCGTTCGCTCGCGCCTCAATGGCGGGGTAGCGCTCGAAATGGCCGCGCCCGACTACACCATGCGGCTCGCCATGTTGAAGCAGCGTCTGGCTACCGCCAAGCAGGACGATACCTCGCTCAACATCGCCGACGAGATCCTCGACCATGTCGCCCGCACCGTGACAGGCTCCGGCCGTGAGCTGGAGGGCGCCTTCAACCAGTTGCTTTTCCGGCAGTCGTTCGAGCCTCAGATCACCATCGACCGCATCGACGAGATTCTCGGCCATATCTACCGCACAGGCGAGCCCAAACGCGTGCGCATCGAGGACATCCAGCGCATCGTGGCGCGTCACTACAATGTCTCGAAGACGGAACTCCTGTCGAACCGGCGCACCCGCACCATCGTCAAGCCGCGGCAAGTGGCGATGTATCTCTCCAAGGTGCTCACTCCACGCTCGCTGCCGGAAATCGGCCGCAGGTTCGGCGGCCGCGACCACACCACGGTTCTCCACGCTGTCCGCAAGATCGAGGACTTGTCGGGTGCCGACAACACGCTGGCGCAGGAGCTCGAACTGCTCCGCCGGCTGATCAACGACCAGGCTTGACGAGCCGGGCGGCAACGAAGCCGCCCCGCATCCGCCGTTATCCCCGACAAAGCCCGCGGAACCGCTTGTTGCCGGTTCCGCGGACTTGCGCTCAAGGGGTTTTTCCTGTCAGCTTGGCCAGAATCTGAATGTGTTCAGACCTTTCGCGGGCGCCGCGTCGCGGAACCTCGAAAGTCTTTCAAGCGAGCCTTCATCGTCATGCGTGTTATCCTCGAACGGTCCAATCTCCTGAAATCCCTCAACCACGTTCATCGCGTGGTCGAGCGCCGCAACACCATCCCGATCCTGTCCAACGTGCTGTTGATGGCAGAGGGCGGCAGCCTGGAAATGAAGGCGACCGATCTTGATCTGGAGGTGACCGAAGCGGCATCCGCCAAGGTGGAACAGTCAGGCGCCACTACCGTGCCGGCGCATCTGCTCTACGACATCGTTCGCAAGCTTCCTGACGGCGCCGAAGTGATGCTGAAGACGGATGAGGACGGCAACGCCATGACCGTCATCTCCGGCCGTTCTTCCTTCCGGCTGCAGTGCCTGCCGCAGGCCGACTTCCCGGAACTGTCGGCCGGATCCTTCTCGCACATCTTCCGGCTGGATTCGACCGCACTCAAGCGCCTGATCGACAAGACCCAGTTCGCGATCTCGACTGAAGAGACCCGCTACTATCTGAACGGTATCTTCCTGCACACACACGAGGTGGGTGGCAAGTTAAAGCTGCGTTCGGTGGCGACCGACGGTCATCGTCTTGCGCGTGCAGAGATGGATGCGCCCGCGGGTTCGGAAGGCATGCCAGGTATCATCATCCCGAGAAAAACCGTCAGCGAATTGCAGAAGCTGGTCGACGATCCGGATGTGGCGGTAACGACCGAGCTTTCCGACACCAAGATACGTCTCACCATCGGTAGCGTGGTCCTCACCTCCAAGCTGATCGACGGTACCTTCCCCGACTATCAGCGCGTCATTCCGACCGGCAACGACAAGAAGCTCGTCATCGACCGGCAGAGTTTCGCAGCCGCCGTCGACCGTGTTTCCACCATCTCGTCCGAGCGCGGACGCGCGGTAAAACTCACGATCTCGGACGGCCAGGTGACGCTGGCGGTCAACAATCCCGATTCCGGCAGTGCCACTGAAGAACTGGCAGCGGACTACACTGCCGATCCAATCGAGATCGGCTTCAACGCGCGCTATCTGCTCGATGTTGCAGCACAACTCAGCGGCGGCGAAGCCAAGTTCATGCTGGCGGATGCCGGTTCTCCAACCCTGATCCACGACACCAGCGACGAGAACGCGCTCTACGTGCTGATGCCGATGCGCGTGTAGCCGCGCGCATTGCCTTGATCACATGACAAGCGAAGAGAGCCGGGAAGGCGCAAGCCGCGCACAGACCCATCTCACCCGGCTTGTGCTCACCAATTTCCGCAACTACGCAGCGCTGTCGCTCGAGCTGAAGCCGGGCGCGGTCGTCTTCACAGGCGACAATGGCGCCGGCAAGACCAACCTGCTCGAGGCTATTTCCTTTCTCACACCGGGACGCGGCCTACGCCGCGCCCCCTATGGTGATGTTGCCCGCGAAGGAGGCGATGGCGGCTTCGCGCTGCATGTGCGCCTCGATGGCCCCTCTGGCGAGGCTGAAATCGGTACCGGCATCGCGGGCGGCAACACGCCCGGCGAAGGTGGGCGGCGCGTACGTATCAATGGCGCCACGGCCCGTTCCGTCGAAGATATGCTGGAATGGCTGCGTGTCGTCTGGCTGACACCGGCCATGGATGCGCTGTTCACGGGCGCCGCCGGTGACCGCCGCCGCTTCCTCGATCGGCTGGTGCTGGCGATCGACGGCAGCCACGGCCAGCGCGCGCTGGACTATGAAAAGGCCATGCGCGGCCGCAATCGTCTGCTCGCCGAAGGCACGCGCGACAGCGCATGGTTCGAAGCCATCGAGACGCAGATGGCTGAAACCGGCGTGGCCATCGCGGCCGCCCGCAGCGAAATGGCGCGGCTTCTGTCGGCGATGATCGAGAAACTGCCCAATGACGGGCCGTTCCCGCAGGCCGACATCGCACTGGCCGGAGAGCTGGAAGCCGAAATCGGCACCATGCCAGCGGTGGAGCTCGAGGAAAAGTTCCGCCGTGCCTTGGCCAACGGTCGCGACCGCGACCGCGCCGCCGGCCGTACGCTGGACGGACCGCATCGGTCGGATCTGCTGGTACGGCATCGCCCGAAAGCCATGCCGGCCGAGCTCTGCTCAACCGGGGAGCAAAAGGCATTGCTGGTTGGACTGGTGCTCTCGCATGCACGCCTTACCAGCGAAATGTCCGGCCTCACGCCGATTCTGCTGCTCGACGAAATCGCAGCACATCTCGATGCCGGCCGACGCGCGGCGCTGTTTTCCATCCTGGAAGACTTGAATTGCCAGACCTTCATGACCGGCACTGACGCCACCTTGTTTTCCAGTCTGAGCGGTCGCGCGCAGTTTCTCAGTGTCGATCATGGCGCTGTTGTGCCAACCGCCGGTGCCTGACAACTGCCAAGCAGGACGGTATGATCCGCGCATGAGCACCCCTGCCCTCTCCGACGAAGAACTCGAACGCTATGCGCGCCATGTCGTTTTGCCGGAAATCGGTGGACCGGGCCAGCAGAAGCTGAAGCGCGCTCGAGTGCTCGTCCTCGGCGCTGGCGGGCTCGGCGCACCGGTGCTTGAATATCTGGCGGCGGCTGGTGTCGGTACATTAGGCATCGTGGACGATGATGTCGTTTCGCTGTCCAACCTGCAGCGCCAGGTCATCCATGACACGGGCACCGTTGGAACTTCGAAAGGCAAGAGTGCCAGAGCCGCGATTGTTCGGATCAATCCGCATGTGGCCGTGGAGTTGCACGATCTGCGCCTGACCGCCGAGAACGCGGCTGATATCGTGCGTGGCTACGATGTGGTGGTGGATGGTTCCGACAATTTCGAAACCCGTTATGCGCTCGCTGACGCCTGCGCAGCCGAGAAGAAGCCGCTGGTGCATGCCGCGGTCGGTCGCTTCGACGGTTCCGTCACCGTGCTGAAACCGTTCGAGACCGGACCGGACGGACGTCCGAACCCAACTTATCGTGACCTCTTCCCGGAAGCGCCGCCACCCGGCCTTGTGCCTTCCTGCGCGGTTGCCGGTGTGCTCGGAGCACTGACCGGTGTCATCGGCACCTTGCAGGCGATGGAGACGATCAAGCTGATCGCAGGCATTGGTGAGCCGCTGGTCGGACGCCTGCTGCTTTACGATGGCCTGGCAGCGCGCTTCGATATCATTCGCTACCGGAGCCAGGGATGAGCGCCGATATTACAGTGACCAGCCTGCCTGCCGATTTCGAACGCTGGGACGAACTGCTCACCTTGATCATGCGCGCCTTCGCCTACATGGATGGCGTGATCGACCCGCCCTCCTCGGCGCACCGGCTGACGGTGGATGGTTTGCGTGAGAAGGCAGGCAAGGAAACCGGCTTCCTGGCCATGCAGGACGGCAAGATCGTCGGCTGCATTTTCGCTGCCGAACACGCGCAGCACTTCTATGTCGGCAAGCTGGCGGTCGAGCCGGGTCTTCAAGGTAGAAAAATCGGGCGCGAATTGATGAGCGCCGCCGAGACCCTTGCCTGCGCAGCCGGCAAGCCTGTGCTCGAATTGCAGGCGCGCGTGGAACTGACCGGCAATCAGACGGCTTTCAGCCGCCTGGGTTTTGTCGAAACGGAACGCACGGCCCATCCCGGCTACGACCGGCCGACATCGGTGACCATGCGCAAGGCGCTGTCATAGGCCTGTCGACGCAAGGGCGGTCGCCTCGGTCCGCGATGCCGGATGGAGTGAGTGCCAGCCTGGTGCGACGGTCAGGCGCGGGATGGCAGCACGCGATCCGGCGGCCGGTGTCCGTCGAAGAAGGTGCGGATATTGATGATGACCTTCTCGCCCATGTCGATGCGACCTTCCAGGGTCGCCGAGCCCATATGCGGCAACAGCACGACCTTGTGCTTGGCGGCGAGCCTCAGCAGCTTGGTATTCAGGGCCGGCTCGTTCTCGTAGACGTCGAGACCCGCGCCGGCGATCTTGCCTTCCTGCAGCAACTTGATCAGCGCATCCTCGTCGATGATGTCGCCGCGCGCCGTATTGACGATGTAGGCAGTGGGCTGCAGCAGCGCGAGCCGTCGAGCGGAAAGGAGATGGAAGGTGGCCGGCGTGGACGGGCAATTGACGGAAATGATGTCCATTCGAGCCAGCATCTGGTCGAGGCTTTCCCAATAGGTGGCCTCGAGTTCGTCCTCGACGCTTTGCAAGACACGGTGGCGATTGTGGTAGTGGATGGAGAGGCCGAAAGCCTTGGCACGGCGGGCAACCGCGGTGCCGATGCGGCCCATGCCGACGATGCCCAGCCGTTTGCCCCAGATACGCCGGCCAAGCATCCAGGTAGGTGACCAGCCGGTCCATTTCTTGTCGCCGGTCAACACGTTGGAACCCTCGGCCAGCCGCCGCGGTACGGCAAGCATCAGTGCCACGGTCATGTCGGCGGTGTCTTCGGTCAGCACATTCGGCGTGTTGGTGACGGCGATGCCCTTTTTCGAGGCGGCGGCGACGTCGATGTGATCGACACCGTTGGAAAGGCTGGCGATCAGCTTGAAATTCGGGCCGGCCTGCTCGATCAATTCGGCGTCGATTCGGTCGGTGATGGTGGGAACGAGCACATCGGCCTCGCGCAGCGCAGCGCCAAGCTCCTCGCGCGACATCGGCTTGTCTTCGACGTTCAGGCGGGCGTCAAACAGTTCGCGCATCCGCGTCTCGACGGGGTCCGGCAATTTGCGCGTGATCACAACGAGAGGCTTCTTTTTGCCGGCCATCGTTTCCTCGTTTCCGGGATGCTGTTGAGACCTCTTTAACCAAGACCGGCGAAACTGCAAACTGGTCTCGGTAGCCATGCCTCATGTAACAAGCAGCGCCGCCGAAGACAAAGAAAAAGGGCGCGCACAGGATTGCCGACGGCGCCGGAAAAAGGAACGAACGTGTCTGGTTTCGCGTCGCTACGTCTGATTCTCTCCGCGACAATGCTTGGCCTGCTCACACTCACTCCGGTCGCGACCGCGCAAAATGCCGCAGCGCCGGCCCAGACGGTGACGCTTGGGCCCAGTGGCCTGCCGCTGCCGCGCTTCGTCAGCCTGAAATCGGCGCGGGTGAATTCACGCGTCGGTCCGGGCGTCAACTATTCCGTCGACTGGATGTACACCAGGGCCGGGCTGCCGATGGAGATCGTGCAGGAATACGATACCTGGCGGCGCGTGCGCGACGCTGACGGTTCCGAAGGCTGGGTAAGCCAGGCGCTGCTTTCGGGCAAGCGCACCGCGATCATCGCACCATGGCAGCGCGGCAAGGATGTACGCATCAATCTCGTGAAGAGCGCAGCCAAGGACGCCAGCGTGGTCGCGGTGATCGAGCCCGGAGCCATCGGGTCGATCAAGTCCTGTGACGGCCAATGGTGCGAGATGAGCCTGAGCGGCCACACCGGCTGGATCAACCAGTCGCTGGTGTGGGGTGCGTATCCCGGTGAAAAGATCAACGAATAGTCGCCAAGTCAGATGCACGATGCGACACCGCGCAGCTTGAACTGCGCGCGATCGTTTAAACTCGCATCGGGTTCAGACTAGTCGCGCTTGGGGCGCAGCCGCACCACCACATCGACATTCGCGATTTCCATGCCTTCCGGCGGTTCCGGAAGATTGCCGACCGTCACTGGCCCGCTTTCGATATCAAAGACGCGGTTCTCGCCTTCGACAAAGAAGTGATGGTGGTCGGAGGTGTTGGTGTCGAAATAAGTGCGCGAGCCCTCGACGGCGAGGATGCGCAAAAGACCGG
Organism: Mesorhizobium sp. 1M-11; assembly: GCF_001303895.1. GTDB lineage: Bacteria > Pseudomonadota > Alphaproteobacteria > Rhizobiales > Rhizobiaceae > Mesorhizobium. Next base: position 445,353 of record NZ_LJSD01000011.1, read on the forward strand.
CTTCCGTGAACTGGTGCAGCGCATTGTAGACGGTAGCCAGAGAAACCGGCACGCCCGCAGCCAGCGCTTCCTCATGCAGTTCTTCGGCTGAAAGGTGGCGGTCGCCCTTGGCAAACAGCAGGTCGGCCAACGCAATGCGCTGACGAGTCGGCCTCAGGCCGGCTTCGCGTACCCGCTTGTCCACAGTCATGCCGTCTTTCCGATCGTCCAAACCGACCAACTCACCATCATGTTCCGCCCGCCACTGCCCGCCGACAGCGGCAAAAATCAGGCGGAAATCCACGTCCCTTATTATGCCAGATATATTCTGTAGGCCAAATCCGATCAATAGCGCGCATTGACCCCGGGGAATGGGCAGGCTAGAGCCAGCGCGATATCTCCGGCGTCGGTTTCCGGCGTGAAGCGGACTGTGTTACTAGAAATGGGCATGGGCATCACATCGCCTGGCCAACGACTGGGAAGGACTACATGGCGGATCGGAAATCGAGTTACGACTACGACGATCTGCTGGCTTGCGCCAAGGGCGAATTGTTTGGCCCCGGCAATGCCCAGCTTCCCTACCCGCCAATGCTGATGTTCGACCGCATTACCGAGATCAGCGAGACCGGCGGCGCTTTCGACAAGGGTTTCGTCCGCGCCGAATTCGCCATCCACCGCGATCTCTGGTTCTTTCCCTGCCATTTCATCGACAATCCCGTGATGCCTGGTTGCCTGGGTCTCGATGCGCTCTGGCAGCTCACCGGCTTCTTCCTCGGCTGGCTCGGCGAACCGGGCAAAGGCATGGCGTTGTCGACAGGTGAAGTGAAGTTCAAGGGCATGGTCACGCCTTCGGTCAAGAAGGTGGAGTACGGCGTCGATTTCAAACGCGTCATGCGTGGCCGACTGGTGCTCGGCATCGCCGACGGCTGGTTGAAGGCCGACGGCGAACCCATATACGCGGCCACGGACCTGCGGGTGGGCCTGGCAAAACAGTCAGCTGCCTGACACCTGCACTCAACGGATAAACGAGGAGCGCAACATGAGACGGGTCGTAGTCACAGGCCTCGGCATCGTATCGTCCATCGGCAACAATGCCGAGGAGGTCAGCGCCTCTCTCCACGATGCCAAATCCGGCATCAGTTTCTCCAACGATTTCGCCGAACACGGCTTCAAGTGCCAGGTCTGGGGCGCACCGAACCTGGACACGTCCGAACTTGTCGACCGCCGTGCCGCGCGTTTCCTGTCGCAAGGCGGCATGTGGAACCATGTCGCGATGAAGCAGGCGATCGCCGACAGCGGGCTCGAAGAAAACGAGATTTCGGGTAATGAGCGCATCGGCATCATCATGGGCTCCGGTGGCCCCTCGACGCGCACCATCGTCGAGGCTTCGGAGATCACGCTGAAGAACAGCAGCCCCAAGCGCATCGGGCCGTTCGCCGTGCCGAAGGCAATGTCGTCCACGGCTTCGGCAACGCTGGCCACCTGGTTCAAGATCCACGGCGTCAACTATTCGATCTCGTCTGCCTGTTCGACCTCGGCGCACTGCATCGGCAATGCCGCCGAGATGATCCAGTGGGGCAAGCAGGACATCATGTTCGCCGGCGGCCACGAAGACCTCGACTGGACGATGTCCAACCTCTTCGACGCCATGGGCGCGATGTCGTCCAAGTTCAACGATCGCGCCGCGACCGCTTCGCGTGCCTATGACGTCAACCGCGACGGCTTCGTCATCGCGGGCGGCGCCGGCGTTCTGGTGCTGGAAGAGCTTGAACGCGCCAAGGCGCGCGGTGCCAAGATCTATGCTGAACTGACCGGTTATGGCGCCACGTCCGATGGCTATGACATGGTCGCTCCTTCCGGCGAAGGCGCTATCCGCTGCATGCGCCAGGCGCTGGCGACGGTGAAAGAACCGATCGACTACATCAACACGCATGGCACCTCGACGCCTATCGGCGACTCGAAGGAGATCGGCGCGATCCGCGAAGTTTTCGGCGACAAATTGCCGAACATTACCTCCACCAAGTCGTTGACCGGCCATTCGCTGGGTGCGGCCGGAGTGCAGGAATCGATTTATTCGATCCTGATGATGCAAGGCGGTTTCATCGGCGAAAGCGCGCATATCGAGGAACTCGACCCCGAATTCGATGGCGTGCCGATCGTACGCAAGCGTATCGACAACGCCAAGATCGACACGGTTCTGTCCAATTCCTTCGGCTTCGGCGGCACCAACGCCACGCTCGTCTTCCAGCGCCATTCCGCATAGGGATTTTTCACATGGACGGTTTGATGAAGGGCAAGCGCGGCCTGATCATGGGCGTTGCCAATGATCATTCCATCGCCTGGGGCATCGCTCAGAAACTGGCTGAACAGGGCGCCGAACTGGCTTTTACCTATCAGGGCGAAGCCTTTGGCCGCCGTGTTAAACCGCTGGCCGAAAAGATCGGCGCCTCGCTGGTGGTGCCTTGCGATGTCGAGGACAGCGCATCGGTCGCCGCCACCTTCGATACGCTGAAAAGCGAGTGGGGCAAGCTCGATTTCATCGTCCACGCCATCGGCTTCTCAGACAAGAACGAGTTGAAGGGCCTCTATGCCGATACCACGCGCGACAACTTCGTGCGCACCATGGTGATCTCCTGCTACTCCTTCACGGAAGTCGCCCGCCACGCCGCGGCGCTGATGCAGGACGGCGGATCGATGGTCACCCTCACCTATGCCGGCTCCGTGCGGGTGATGCCCAACTACAACGTCATGGGGGTTGCCAAGGCGGGTCTCGAGGCCAGCGTGCGCTATCTCGCCAACGACTATGGCCCGCGCGGCATCCGCGTGAACGGGCTCTCGGCCGGCCCGGTGCGCACCCTTGCAGGCGCCGGCATTTCGGATGCGCGCTACATGTATTCCTATCAACAGCGCAACGCGCCGTTGCGGCGCACCGTCGGCATCGACGAAATCGGCAACTCGGCGCTCTACCTGCTTTCCGATCTCTCGTCGGGCGTGACCGGCGAAATCCACTATGTCGATTCCGGCTATCATGTGGTCTCGATGCCGACGCTCGACGAGCTGAAGCGGCAGGATGGCGGCAAGGAATGAAGCCGCAAGGCTCACGCTAGCCCCGTCGACTAACCTCACCAAAGTATAAAGAGCCTGTCGTTCACCGCGAAGGGTGGGCTCTTGCCTTTTGGCTAACTTTCATGAAACGTTAGTCAACTTTTGTCGCCGGTAAAATGCGACGGATCGCAGGAAACTTATTTTAAGGGGATGGCGGTTAGAACATCCTGCAGATTGGGAACCTGCGCATGCCCTCTGACAAGAACCCTGGCCGAACGCCACTTTTCCGGCTGATCACCATCGCCAGCGCCGGCATGGGCAGCTTCATCCTTGGCTTGTGGGGTCTCAAGGTCGGTCTCGGCGACAGCTTGACGGAACTTCCGCTCAACACGCTTGTTGCCATCGTTGCCGGGCTTTGCGCCCTGGCGGCCGCGTGCGCGGCGATGTCCTTTTTCGCCGGCGTCGACGAATCAGCTGACTATGTTTTCTCCGAAACCAATTTCGACAAGCTGACGGAGACGCTGGCCAAGCACGCGATGGTGGGAAAAATTGCAGAAGCTGCTTCCTCCACGCTCAAGACCGGCGAGCCTGTCTATCTGTTCGACATCGACATCAATCGCTTCAGCCAGATAAACGACGCCATCGGCTACGCGCAGGTTGACGATCTCCTGCGTCTGTTTGCCAAGCGCCTGAAAGCGCTTCTGCCGCGCGAAGCCGTGATCGGCCGTGTCGGACCCGGCGAATTCGCCGTTCTCTACCCGGATAAGCGTCTGCTGGGTTCGATGGAGGCACTGGTCGAGAAGCTGATCGATGACCTGATCGCTCCCTATCAGTTGAAAACGCATCAGCAGTCGGTCAGCCTTTCAGTCGGTGTCGTCGCCATGCCAAAGGACGGTATCGATCCCGTGCTGGTACTGCGCCGCGCCAATCTCGCCCTGCAAAACGCCCGGGCGACCAACGCAGCCGGCACCTGGTCGATTTTCCAGCCGGAAATGGGCAAGGTCGCGGATCATCGGCAGTGGGTGGAGTCAGAATTGCATACGGCGTTCGAGCGCGGCGATTTCGACCTGCATTATCAGCCGCAGCTCGATCTCGCCGCCGGCAAGATTGTCGGCTATGAAGCGCTGATCCGGTGGAATCATCCGGAACGCGGCTCTATCCCACCGATGGAATTCATTCCACTGGCGGAAGAAACCGGCATGATTGGCCCGATCGGTCAATGGGTACTGCGCAAGGCATGCAGTGACGCCCGTCATTTGCCGGAGGACTGTTTCGTTGCCGTCAACATCTCGCCGGTACAGTTCATGACCAGGGATTTCCTGGCCATGGTGCGCGACACCATCGTCAGCACCGGTATCAAGCCGTCGCGGCTGGAGCTGGAAGTGACCGAAACGGCGATGATGCAGGACAAGGAACGCGCCGCCGCCATTCTGAAAGAGCTGTCGGACATGGGCATTTCGGTGGCCGTCGACGATTTCGGCACCGGCTATTCCAACCTCAGCTACCTGATCGACTTCTCGTTCCACAAGCTGAAGATCGACCGCTCCTTCGTCAGCCGCATCGATACCGATTCCGGCTCCGGCGCGGTTGTCTCGACCATTGTCGGTCTGTCGCGGGCACTCGGCGTTTCGACGATCGCCGAGGGCGTGGAGACCGAAAGCCAGGCGACGATGTTGAAAGCTGCGGGCTGCGAGGTGGTTCAGGGCTACCTCTTCGGTAAGCCGGCGCCTCTGCGGGTCATTGGCGGACAGGCGCAGAGCGTCGGCCAGTTCGCCCAGAATCAACGCGGCGTGGCGAACCTGCATTAACAGGCAGACATCGCCCTATCTCTCATCGTATCATCCGGTCAGCGGCGCGCCAGCAGCACCTTGAAAGCGTCGTTGCGGACGATTTCCGTGTGACTTGAGAAGGCCTCGGCGAGGACGCGTTCGTAAGGCAATTGCCGGTTCGCCACGATGAACAGACGCCCACCGGGCTTCAGCGCCTTCGCCGCCGCGCGGATTATTGCGGCCCCGAGTTCCGGTTCGGCCGCACGGCCACGGTGAAAGGGCGGGTTCATGACGATGACGTCATAACGCGCATCGACGGGTTCGCCGGCAAGATCATGCCAGAACCGCCTCACCGGCAGGTCCGGCATCAGCCGGGCGAGCGTGCGACCTGCCGCCTGGAGCGCAGCGTGGTCGGCTTCGTAAAGATCGAGACCGGTCAGACCAGCCGTCCGCTCGGCAAGTGCAACGGACAGATAGCCCCAACCGGCACAGAAATCGGCGGCATGACCCTTGATATCGGCAGGGAGGTGCTCGGCAAGAAAGCGCGATCCTGCGTCGACACGGTCGAAGGAGAACATGCCGGGTGCGGTCTCGTAGCGATCCTCGACCAGAACCGAAGGATTGGCGGCGCGCAATTTGGCCGCGATATCGCTGTCGGGCCGGGCAAACCAGAAAACCTGACCATGATGCTTTGAAAGATGACCTTCCATGGCAACGAGTTCACCTGTCCGCTTGCGCAGACTGGCAATGCCATCCTCCTTACCGCCGGCAACGACGATCACGCCACCTTCGCAGGTGCGTTCGATGGCCTCCGCAATGTGTAGCTCGTTCAGGCCTCGATGCTTGCCTGCGAGAACAAAAGCAAGATCGTAGTTCTCGCCCTCGACCTGCGGCGAGACTGTATGGCCGGATGTTTGCAACAACCGGAAGTCGGGACGAAAACCTTGGACAAGATGCAGGTCAGCGCCAAAGTCGGTGGGCAGTCGCAAGCCCGGCTCGGCACCGAGAAACAATGCGCGCTTGCCCGGCCCTGGCAAGGGCAGCGCATCGGCTTCGAAGGGATGGAACAGTGTTTTCAGCGTATCGGCGCTCATGAGGGTCGATTGTCGCATTTCAGTTGGGAATGTGCGTCGATGCGCAGATAATCGGCAATCAGAACGGACCATTCGTCGATGTTGGCGGCGAAGGCCTGCTGCGTCATGGAGGCGACCATATCCTGCCCTTTCGTGGTCAGCGGGACGTAGCCATAGGAAACCACTGCCTTGGTGTCGCTTCCTTCTGCGTGGCAGGTCACCTCGACAAAGGCGACCCGTAGCGCCGGCGTCGTCCTGAGGTAGCGGACATGGTGTCGATCGGGCTGCCAGTCCAGGCAGGTCCAGATCGTGACCTCTTCACCGTTACCCGTGCGGAAGATCATATCCTTGGTCGTTTCACCCGTTTCGGGAAAAACATAGTCGGGCGACCAGCCAGGCACCCACGCCTCCTCGCCCTTGGGCGTGAACAGAAGGAATGCCTCCTCGACGGGCAAAGCCACGCGGATCTCGTGCGTAAAATCCCGACGCATGGTCAGCCCTCCCGATCGGGATGCAGATGACTGTCGGCACTGGTCAGCCGACAGTCATAGACATCCTTCAGCTTGACGATCGTCGCCAACGTCTCGTCGGAAAAGGCGGATTTGCCCTCGAAGGCGTGCAGCACGACGCCTTCGAGAAGATCGCCGAGGCTGATGCCCTTTTCGGCTGCGAGGCCTTTCAACACCTTGAGGAGCGGCGTGGCCAGGCGCACGCCCGTCTGCGTTCTTTCGATCATACTGGATTGTTACCAAGTTACCTTGGTAACATCAACAGGCGGACCACAATAAATGAAGAAGGGCGCGGCATTGGCCGCGCCCTTCTTCATTCTACGTGATCGGTGCGATCAGGCGGCGGTTTCTTCACCTTCCGCCTTCTTCTCGCGGGCGATTTCCTTGCCGGTCTCCTGGTCGACGACCTTCATGGAAAGGCGAACCTTGCCACGCTCGTCGAAGCCCATCAGCTTGACCCAGACCTTGTCGCCTTCCTTGACCACGTCGGTGGTCTTGGCAACGCGCTGGTCGGACAGCTGCGAGATGTGGACGAGGCCGTCACGCGGACCGAAGAAATTCACGAAGGCGCCGAAGTCGGCGGTCTTGACGACCGTACCCTCGTAGATCTCGCCGACTTCCGGCTCGGCCACGATGGTGTGGATCCACTTCTTCGCAGCCTCGATCTCCTTGGCATTCGACGAAGCGATCTTCACCGTGCCGTCGTCCTCGATGTTGATCTTGGCGCCGGTCTTCTCGACGATCTCGCGGATCACCTTGCCACCCGAGCCGATGACATCCCGGATCTTGTCGGTCGGGATATGCATGACCTCGATGCGCGGAGCGAATTCGCCGAGTTCCTTGCGGCCCTCGGAGATGGCCTTGGCCATTTCGCCGAGGATGTGCAGGCGGCCGTCCTTGGCCTGGCCCAGCGCCACCTTCATGATCTCCTCGGTGATGCCATCGATCTTGATGTCCATCTGCAGCGAGGTGATGCCGTTGGCGGTGCCGGCCACCTTGAAGTCCATGTCGCCGAGGTGATCCTCGTCACCCAGGATGTCGGAAAGAACGGCGAAACGCTCGTCTTCCTTGATGAGGCCCATGGCGATACCGGCAACCGGCTTGGCCAGCGGCACGCCGGCATCCATGAGCGCCAGCGAGGTGCCGCAGACGGTAGCCATCGAGGACGAGCCGTTGGACTCGGTGATCTCGGAGACGACACGCAGCGTATACGGGAACTGCTCGGCCGAAGGCAGCATCGGATGAATGGCGCGCCAGGCGAGCTTGCCGTGACCGATTTCGCGGCGGCCGGGCGAACCCATGCGGCCGGTCTCGCCGACCGAATAGGGCGGGAAGTTGTAGTGAAGGAGGAAGGTCTCCTTGTACATGCCGGTCAGCGAGTCGACATACTGCTCGTCTTCGCCGGTGCCCAGCGTGGCAACCACGATCGCCTGGGTCTCGCCGCGGGTGAACAATGCCGAGCCGTGGGTGCGCGGCAGGATGCCGACTTCCGAAACGATCGAACGGACGGTCTTGAGGTCACGGCCGTCGATGCGCGAGCCGGTGTCGAGGATGTTCCAGCGCACGATCTTGGCCTGGAGTTCCTTGAACACGGTCGCGACCTGCTCGGACGAATACTTCGCTTCCTCGCCTTCGGCCGGGGTGAAAGCAGCCTTGACCTTGGCTTTGGCGGCATCAACGGCGGCGTAGCGGGCCTGCTTGTCGGTGATCTTGTAAGCGGCGCGCAGGTCGGCTTCGGCAACACCGAGCATTTCCTTTTCCAGATCGCCGAAGGACGGCGGCGTGAAATCGCGCGGGTCCTTTGCGGCAACCTCGGCCAGCTTGATGATGGCTTCGATCACCGGCTGGAAAGCCTTGTGGCCGAACATGACAGCGCCGAGCATCAGCTCTTCGCCCAGTTCCTTGGCTTCCGACTCGACCATCAGCACCGCGTCGCCCGTACCGGCGACCACGAGGTCGAGTTTGGATTCCTGCATCTCGTCGATGTGCGGGTTCAGCACATACTCGCCATTGATGTAGCCGACTCGGGCGCCACCGATCGGACCCATGAAGGGCACGCCGGAAAGGGTCAGCGCCGCGGAGGTGGCAACGATCGACAGGATGTCCGGATCGTTCTCGAGATCATGCTGGACAACGGTGACAACGATCTGGGTATCGTTCTTGTAGCCATCTGCGAACAGCGGACGGATCGGGCGGTCGATCAGGCGGGAAACCAGCGTTTCCTTCTCGCTCGGGCGGCCTTCACGCTTGAAGTAGCCACCCGGGATCTTGCCGGCCGCGTAGGTCTTTTCCTGGTAGTTGACGGTCAGCGGAAAGAAGTCGAAGCCGGGCTTGGGCTCCTTGGCCGAAACGACGGTGGCCAGAACCACGGTCTCGCCATAGGTCGCCAGCACAGCGCCGTCAGCCTGGCGCGCGATCTTGCCGGTCTCGAGAATGAGCGGACGGCCGCCCCATTCGATTTCGACTTTGTGTTGATTGAACATATCTTGTCCTTCATATGCGGAAGGGGCCGCGCCATCCAATCATGCGCGACGCCCCCTTCCTGGCTCCTTTGTCGGGCAGCCACGGGCAAGACAACGGGAGGCTTGAAAGAGGTCGGGTCGGCGCCCGTGCCAAGCATCCTGCAATCCTGCCCCATGACCGTCCACGGGCGGTTTCATGCGGCCCTCTGCCAACAGAAACCGGGTCGGGCTATCGAGCCCGAATGCGCGACCGGCGAGTTCTCGATGAGAACCCGCCGGCCAATTCGTCAGCGACGCAGTTCGAGCTTCTCGATCAGCGTCTGGTAGCGCGCCTCATCCTTGCGCTTGAGATAGTCAAGCAGGCTGCGACGCTGGGAAACGAGTGCGAGCAGGCCACGACGGGAATGGTTGTCCTTCTTGTGGTCCTTGAAGTGCTCGGTGAGATTCTTGATACGCTCGGAAAGAATAGCAACCTGCACTTCCGGCGAACCGGTGTCGCCCGTGACGGTGGCGAATTGAACCAGCAGTTCCTTCTTGCGTTCAGCAGTAATCGACATCGTATTTTTCCTTTCTCAATGGAGGAAACGAGGCGCCCACAGCCGGGATGTCGTCCAGCAAGGGTCAGTGATCATCACGCAATCCGGCGCGATGTTGCGGCGCGTATAGTGCAAAAGAACGCAAAAAGCCAGCGCATATTCACATGGCTGGCCTGAGCGACGCGCGTGCCAGGACTTTGCGCTCCTAAAGCCACTTCTTCCATTTGAAGAATATGACCAACCCCACCGCTACCAGCGCCATGAAAACGAGAGCTGCCGGATAGCCGTAATAGCCGCGCAGTTCTGGCATGTTCCACGGCGACGTCGCGGGATCGAAATTCATGCCCCATACGCCAACCAGGAAAGTGAGCGGAATGAAGATCGCCGAGACGATGGTGAGCAGGCTGATCACCTCATTGGTCCGGGCCTGGCTGAGCGAGAGGTGCATCTCTATCAAGCCGGTCGTCATGTCGCGTTGTGTATCGGCCAGTTCCACCAGCCGATAGGCATGATCCAACGTGTCGTTCAGGAAAATCTTGGTTTCCGGCTTGATGTAGGCAGCGTCAGAACGAACCAACCCTGCCAGCGCGTCGCGCAACGACAGCATGGTCCGGTGCAATTGGCCGGCATGCCGTCGCTGTTCGTGCAAGACGAGAACCTGATGTTTATGCGGATGACGCAGCATCGAATCCTCGATCTCGTCGGTGCGGGCACTGGCGCTTTCGATCAAGGGGAAGAACGAGTCGACGATAGCGTCGATCAGCGCATAGGCGAGATAGTCGGCACCGCGCGAACGCAAACGGTTGGGCGTCGAAGCGACGATACGCTTGCGCACGGGATCGAACGGATCGCCCTCACGCTGCTGGAAGGTGATGACGAAACCCTTGCCGAAAAACAGGGAAATCTGCTCGTAGCGATAGGTGGCGGGATCGTCGATCATGTTGACAACGACGAAGGCGTGGTCGTCGAAGAACTCCGCCTTGGGTCTCTGGCCGGTGTTGACGACATCTTCCAGTGCCAGCGGATGCAAACCGAAGATCTTGCCGATCTGCTCGATCAGCTCGACATTGGCCAGGCCGACGCAATCCAGCCAGACGAGCGGCCATTTTTCGCAATGCGTGTGCAGGTCATCGATACTGGCATTATCGATCTTCTCGCAGCGGTCGCGGTCGATCAGCGTCAGATTGAGCTCGCTGCGCCGCGCCCTGGGGTCGGCAATCAACGTGCCCGGCGAAGCGCCGACGGGCGAACGCCTCGCCATTCTCGGCTCTCGCTTCTGAACCGTTTCCGCTTTTGCCATGCGAGCCTCGCGCGAATCTCTGCGCGGATATTAGAGCATTTCCGCTTTTCTCCGAATCGCGGAAACGCTCTAACTCTTTGTTTCTGCGCAATTCCGGACGCAAAACCGCTGCGCACTTTTGCTGAAACTGCTCCGGCGAACCAGGTCTCAGCCGGCAAAGACACGCTTGGGTTTGAACATGCCTTGTTCAATCGCGCCGATCGCGACCAACTTGCCGCGCGCTGTGGCGCAAGCCTCTTCCGCCTCGACCGGAGCATCGCGGCCGCGGATGATGACAGGATTGCCGAGCCTGATCTTGGACGCCGCGTCGTCGCTGATGACAACCTGCGGCAGACATTCCAAGGCTGCGACCGTATCAATCAGGAAGCCGTCCAGCGCGGCATGACGGTCGACACCGGAAAGTGGCGCCTCGTCATCCTCAGCCGCCGGCGGCAAGGCCGCTTCCAGTTCTGCGATGGTGACGAAATCCTCGGACGTGAACGGATCGACCTCGGTGCGGCGAAGGTCCGCGATGTGGCCAAAACAGCCGAGGTCACGTCCCATGTCACGCGCCAGCGAGCGCACATAGGTGCCTTTGCCGCATTCGACCTCGAAGATAGTCCGGTCAGCGCCATGTTCGACAATGTCGAGGCGGCCGATCTCGACCTCTCGCGCAGGTATTTCGACCGTCTCGCCCTCGCGGGCAAGATCGTAGGCGCGCTCGCCTGCGATCTTGATGGCTGAAAACTGCGGCGGCGTCTGCATGATGACACCGGTGTAGTTGGGCAGCAGCGCGCGGACATCCGCCTCGCTCGGACGCTTGTCCGACGTCTTCGTCACCCGACCTTCAAGGTCGTCGGTGGTACGCTCCTCGCCCCAGGCAACCGTGAAGCGGTAGATCTTGGCGCCATCCTGCACATAGGGCACGGTCTTGGTCGCATCGCCCAGTGCGATCGGCAGCATGCCGGACGCCAACGGGTCGAGCGTGCCGGCATGTCCCGCCTTCTCGGCCTGGAACAGCCATTTAACCTTCGACACCGCGTCGGTCGAACCCATGCCGACCGGTTTGTCCAGGATCAGCCAGCCGGAAACCGGACGGCCCTTCTTCTTGCCTCGACGCGCCATTACTCCTCGTTCCCCTCATCCTTGTCGCTCTCATGATGGCCGAGGTCGCGTGCCACTTCCGGCGAATGCAGCAACTCATTGATCTTCGAGAAATTGTCGTAGCTGGTGTCGAGCCGGAAACGGAATTCCGGCATGTATTTCATCTGCCGCAGCGCCGGCGACATGCGCCCGCGAATGAAGCGGGCATTGCGGTTCAGCGCCTCGACGACCGCCTTGTCGTCCTTGGCGCCGAGCGGCGCGACGAAGGCGGTGGCGATCTTCAAGTCGGGTGACATACGCACTTCCGATACCGAGATGACCGTCATCTCAATGAGGTCGTCACGCACTTCACCGCGCTGAAGGATATCGGAAAGAGCATGGCGCACCTGCTCGCCGACGCGAAGCATGCGCTGGGATGGGCCGCTGGATTGCTGTCTATTCATTTCAATCTCTCGGATGGGGAAGCTGACCGGACACGTGACCGCGATGGCGCATCGGCCATTTGTGGAGAAATCCAATCACATGAAGCCGTCCAGCCGATGGCCGGTTCTTAGGCAGGTCCCTGCGGGTAACCCCGAACATAAGCCAACCTAACCCGTTTGCGGAGTGGGACCGCAGCCACGGTTATCATCAAGGAGAGCGGCCGAAGCCGCCCTCCCGTTTTTGCCAGGTTCCTTAAAGCTTCCTGGTCACCATTTCGACGCGGAAGCATTCGATGATGTCGCCAGCCAGGATGTTCTCGTAGTTCTGGAAGGCCATTCCGCATTCCTGGCCGACCGGCACTTCCGGAACTTCGTCCTTGAACCGCTTCAGCGTCTTCAGCGTGCCTTCGTGGATGACCACGTTGTCGCGGATCAGGCGCACGCCCGCACCGCGTTCGACACGGCCTTCCGTAACGCGGCAACCGGCGACCTTGCCGACCTTGGTGATATGGAAGACCTCGAGGATCTCCGCATTGCCAAGGAAGGTTTCGCGACGTTCCGGCGAAAGCAGGCCCGACATCGCATCCTTAACGTCATCCACCAGGTTGTAGATGATGTTGTAGTAACGGATCTCGATACCCGCCTGCTCGGCGGCAGTCCTTGCCTGCGCGTTGGCGCGGACGTTGAAGCCGATGATCGCAGCGCCCGAGGTTTCGGCCAGTGTGACATCGCTTTCGGTGATGGCACCGGCGCCGGCGTGGACGATACGTGCCCTCACCTCGTCGGTCCCGAGCTTGTCCAGCGCGGCCACGATCGCTTCGATGGAACCCTGCACGTCGCCCTTGATGATGAGCGGGAATTCCTTCAACCCGCTCGCCTGCAGCTGCGACATCATCTGTTCCAGCGAGCCGCGCTGCGTAGCGTGCTTGGCGACCGCCTTGTCGCGGGCTAGACGCTGGCGGTACTCGGTGATCTCACGGGCACGCGCCTCATTGTTGACGACCGCGAAACGGTCGCCAGCCTGGGGCGTTCCCTGGAGGCCGAGGATCTCCACCGGCATGGCCGGCGGCGCTTCCTTCACGTGTTCGCCACGGTCGTTGACCAGCGCGCGCACACGGCCCCATTCGTTGCCGGCGACCAGGATTTCACCCGGCATCAGCGTGCCGGTCTGCACCAGCACGGTAGCGACCGGACCGCGGCCCTTGTCGAGGCGCGCTTCGATGACCACACCTTCCGCCGTGCGGTCCGGATTGGCCTTGAGGTCCAGGATTTCGGACTGCAGCAGAATGGCTTCCAGCAGCTTGTCGATGCCTGTGCCGGTCTTGGCCGACACTTCGACGTCGAGCACTTCACCGCCCATCGATTCGACGAACACTTCATGCTGCAAGAGCTGCGTACGCACCTTCTGCGCATCCGCGGCCGGCTTGTCGATCTTGTTGATGGCCACGATGATCGGAACCCCCGCGGCCTTGGCATGGCTGATCGATTCGATCGTCTGCGGCATCACGCTGTCATCGGCGGCAACCACCAGGATAGCGATGTCGGTGGCCTGTGCGCCGCGGGCACGCATCGCCGTGAAGGCGGCGTGACCGGGCGTGTCGATGAAGGTGATCTTCTGACCGTCCTTCTCGACCTGGTAGGCACCGATATGCTGGGTAATGCCGCCGGCTTCGCCGGACACCACATTGGCGTGGCGGATGGCATCGAGCAGCGAGGTCTTGCCGTGGTCGACGTGCCCCATGATGGTCACCACCGGTGGACGCGAGACGAGATCCTCGTCGCGGTCGGCGATGTTGAACAAGCCTTCCTCAATGTCCGACTCGGCAACACGCTTGACGGTGTGCCCGAATTCCGAAGCCACCAGTTCAGCCGTGTCAGCGTCGATGACGTCGCCCGGCTTCAGGATCTGGCCCTGCTTCATGAAATACTTGACCACATCCACGGCGCGCTCGGACATACGCTGCGCAAGTTCCTGGATCGTGATGGTTTCGGGCAGCGTCACTTCGCGTACGACCTTCTCGCGCGGCTCGTTGTGCATCGCGCGCTTGAACTTTTCCTGGCGACGGCGCATCGCCGACAGCGAACGCGCACGAGCATCACCATCCTCGGAAGACAGCGCCGTGTTGAGCGTCAGCTTGCCGCGCCGGCGATCTTCCTCGGCCTTGGTCGGCTTGGCCGGACGGGCGAGTTCCGGCGTCGCGAGACGACGCGGCGGCAAAGCCGAAGCAGCACCACCGCGACCGCGCGGCTTGGCCTCTTCTTCCTCGGCGGCCACCTGATCGGCGGTCTGCGGCGCACGGCGGCGCGCTTCTTCTTCCGCCCGGCGACGCGCTTCTGCCTCGGCCTTGATGCGTGCTTCTTCCTCGGCCTGGCGGCGCGCGGAATCCTCGCGCTCGCGCTTGCGGCGTTCCTCTTCGTCGGCACGGCGCTTGGCATCCTCGGCGGCGCGCTGACGATCTTCTATCTCGCGCGCCTGTGAGCCCTCGAGAGCCCGGCGTCGGGCTTCCATTTCACCGCGTGACAATTCGTTCAGCACCATGCCGCCACGATCCGGCTGAGGCGGCGGCGTCGGGCGACGCTGCTCCTGCACCACAGGAGCGGCCTGCTGTGGACGCGGTTGCGGCTGGACCGGAGGCTGCGGCTGAGGAGCGGCCGGCTTCGGTGCGAATACCGTCTGCGGGGCCGGAGCCGGCTGTTGCTCGCCAGGCTTCACGAACTTGCGCTTCGTCTCCACGACGACCTGCTTGGTGCGGCCATGCGAGAAGTTCTGGCGCACCGTGCTCTGCTCGATACCCGGGCGCTTCAGCGTCAATGTCTTCTTGGGCGTAACACTCAACGTCTTGTCGTCGCCCGAATTCGTATCACTCATTCGATATCCTCTGCGGCATCATCATCGCCGGCAACAGCCACAATCATTGCCAGATCGTCCGGGGAACCGCCCCGGTAACGGTCGAGCGCAACCATGCGCTTCACGGCCGCCTTACCCGCGTCGCTCGCGAGAACGGCAGCATGTATCACATTTGTCCCCCCCAATGCCAAACCCAAATCCGCTTCCGCGAAAAGTTTGTATGCGGGAATGGCGGGGCCACCGAGATGGGCGGTGGCGCGGCGTGCCTGGGTGATCTTGCGCACTCCGTCCTCGGAGGCTTCGAAAGCGTGCAGGACAAGCGCTGCCTTGCCGGAGCGCACGACACTATCGACCTTGGCAGCGCCCAGCGCAACCGCGCCTGCCTTGCGGGCAAGCCCAAGCGCGCCCAGGGCGGAGCGTACGAACAAGCCTTCGACCATTGCGCCGAGTTCCGGCGGAACGATGACCTGTTTCTTGAAGGCGCGGGCAAAATGCCCCTTGGCAGAGGCCTTGTCGACGGTAGCTCGGTCGGCGCTGACCCAGCAACCCCGACCCGGCAACGATCTCTTTAGATCGGGAACGACGGCCGAATCCGGACCGACGACGAAACGGATCAGTTCATCCGTTTCGGCGGTCTTCCTTGTGACGATGCAGGTGCGATCGTTCATCTCGGACAAGGGTTACTCCGGCCGGTCTCATCTCAAGCGCCGGTGGTTTCGGCTTCGGCAACCTCGACCTGGGCTTCCTCTTCGGAAATCCAACCAGCCTTGAGGCGCGCCGCCAGAACCATCTGCTCGGCTTCTGTCTTGGAAATACCGTGCGCGGCAAGCACGCCCGGGAAAACCTTGGTCTCGCCGTCCTTGCGCTCTTTCCAGCCGACGAGATCGTCTGCTGCGTAGCCGGCAAAGTCCTCGATGGTCTTCACACCGTCCTCGCCCAGCGTCACCATCATGGCGGTGGTCACGCCCGGGATTTCGCGCAATTCATCCTGCACGCCCAGCTTCTGGCGGGCGGCGTCGTGTTCGGCCTCGACCTTCTCCAGGTGTTCGCGGGCGCGATTCTGGATCTCGCTCGCGGTATCCTCGTCAAAACCGTCGATCGAGGAGATTTCATCGGGATCGACATAGGCTACTTCCTCAACCGAGGTGAAACCTTCCGAAGCCAGCACCTGGCCAACCATCTCGTCGACGTCGAGAGCTTCCATGAACAGGTTGGAGCGTTCGACGAATTCCTTCTGGCGACGTTCGCTTTCTTCCTGCTCGGTCAGGATGTCGATGTCCCAGCCCGTCAATTGCGAGGCAAGACGCACGTTCTGGCCGCGACGGCCGATGGCCAGCGACAACTGGTCGTCCGGCACCACCACCTCGATGCGCTCCGCATCCTCGTCCAACACCACCTTGGCGACTTCCGCCGGCTGCAAGGCGTTGACGATGAAGGACGCAGCCGAAGGCGACCACGGGATGATGTCGATCTTTTCGCCCTGCAGCTCGCCGACGACGGCCTGGACGCGTGAACCACGCATACCGACGCAGGCGCCGACCGGGTCGATCGAGGAATCGCGGCTGATGACCGCGATCTTGGCGCGCGAGCCCGGATCGCGGGCCACCGACTTGATCTCGATGATGCCGTCGTAGATTTCCGGCACTTCCATGGTGAAGAGCTTCGCCATGAACTGCGGATGCGTACGCGACAGGAAGATCTGCGGGCCGCGCTGCTCGCGACGCACGTCATAGACATAAGCGCGGACGCGGTCGCCATATTTGTAGTTTTCGCGCGGGATCAGCTCGTCGCGGCGAATGATCGCCTCGCCACGGCCGAGATCGACGATGACGTTGCCGTATTCGACGCGCTTGACCGTGCCGTTGACGATCTCGCCGATACGATCCTTGTATTCGTCGTACTGACGATCGCGCTCTGCTTCGCGCACCTTCTGCACGATGACCTGCTTGGCCGACTGTGCGGCGATGCGGCCAAAATCCATCGGCGGCAGCTGTTCGGCGATGAAGTCGCCAAGCTGCGCATCGGGGTTGCGCTCGCGGGCCGAGACCAGCGCAATCTGCGTGGCATAGTCCTCGACGTTCTCAACCACTTCCATCAGCCGCTGCAGCTTCATCTCACCGGTGTTCGGGTTGATGTCGGCGCGAATGTTGGTCTCCTGGCCATAACGCGAGCGCGCCGCCTTCTGGATCGCATCGGCCATGGCGGCAATCACGATCGACTTGTCGATCGACTTTTCGCGCGCGACCGCGTCTGCGATCTGCAGGAGTTCGAGCCTGTTGGCGCTTACAACCATCTTAGTCTCCCTGAACAGGGCCGCCCTAGCCGGCGGCCGCTCATTCACTTCTCAGCTTCTGTTTCTTCTGCGGCATCGACGTCGCCGCGGTGTTTCTTGGCTTCCTTGCGCGCCCGGTTGTCCCTCGACAGGGCTTCGCGGATCAAATCATCGGTCAGCACGAGATGAGCTTCGACAATCGCATCAAAAGGAATGCGCACCGTCGGCTCCTCGCCGTAGGCCGCCTTGTCACGCTCCAGCAGGATGCCGTCGGCATCGGCTTCCGCGATCTTGCCCTTGAAGCGCTTGCGGTCGGTGATGAGGACCGAAGTCTCCAGCTTGACCAGATGGCCGGTCCAGGTGACGAAATCCGACGTGCGGACCAGCGGCCGGTCGATCCCGGGCGAAGACACTTCCAGATGATACGCCTTCTCGATGGGATCGTCGACATCGAGCGCCGGCGAGATCGCACGGCTGACTTCTTCGCAATCCTCGACGGTCATGGTGCCGTCTTCGCGCTCGGCCATGATCTGCAGCGTCAGACCATGTTGACCCGACAGGCGTACACGCACGAGACGGAAGCCCATGCCACGCAGCACCGGCTCGACGATGATGGCGATGCGTGCATCGATACCGCTCTCGCGGATGATACGGTCGTCGCTATCGGCCTGGCTTGATGACATCCGGTGTCCGCTGCTCGAATCTCTTGGCGACGGCCGGTAACAAAAAAGAGCGGGACCGGGTGGACCCACTCTTCGTCATACCGACCAAGAATTTGATGCCGATATAACAATGGCGGCACCGAATTGCAAGGCTCCGTTGTGGGCTCAAGCCATCGAGCCGAATCCTGACGCAACTTGGCATCGACCGATTTCCACCCATGCGCGCACCGCATGGCAGACTTGCCGTGAAAGACCTGTTAGCCGCACCATCGGCCTCCTATATTTTGTGCAGCGCAGCAAAACGCTGTGCCAGAGAAATGGAGCAAACCCGTGCGCACCAGCAGAACCGCTTTTCGCAACCTGATCGACATCGTCGGCAGCGCGGTCAATGCGGCCGGCGCCGTGGAAGGCAACCGCGCCCCCAAGGGCCAAGACCTTCGCCGCCTCGGCATCGACCCGGTCGAGTTCGCCAAGATCCGTCGCATCTAGAGCATTTCCGTTTTCTCGGAAACGAGGAAACGCTCTAACTCTTTGTTTTTAAGCAATTCCGGACGAAAAACCGCTACCGGCGACGTGGTTGCCGGTCAGAACGCTCCGTTCAGTCTTCATCACCGCCGAGTTGCGACAGGATCTTGTCCTTGCCGCGCCAGCGCAGATAGAGCGGCACCAGCACCGCCGCGGCCGCAAGCACCCACAGTCCCACCGCGATCCAGGAATGGAACAACACGGAGGGATCGCCCTGGCTGATGGCGACCGCGCGGCGCAATTGCTGTTCCGCCAGCGGCCCGAGAATCAGCCCCACCACCACCGGTGCGATCGGATAGTGGAAACGCCGCAAGCCATAGCCAAGCAGGCCGAAAGCCAGAAGCAGCCCGAGTTCGAAGGTCGACGGGTTGGCACCGATGGTGCCGAGCGTCGCGAACATCAGGATGCCGGCGTAGAGCCAAGGCGTCGGAATGGTCAGCAATTTCACCCACAACCCAATCAGTGGCAGGTTGAGCACCAGGAGCATGAGGTTGGCCACCAGAAGGCTGGCGATCAGGCCCCAGACCAGTTGCGGATTGGTGGCGAACAGCAGCGGCCCCGGCTGCAGACCGAACTGCTGGAAGCCCGCAAGCATGATGGCGGCCGTCGCCGTCGTCGGCAAACCGAGCGTCAGCAACGGCACCAGGGTGCCTGCCGCCGAGGCATTGTTGGCGGCCTCGGGTCCCGCGACGCCTTCGATGGCGCCCTTGCCGAACTCCTCCGGCTTCTCAGCCAACTGCTTTTCTACAGAATAGGACAGGAAGGTACCAATCTCGGCACCGCCTGCCGGCATGGCACCGATCGGGAAACCGATCGCCGTGCCGCGCAGCCACGGCTTCCAGGACCTACGCCAATCCTCGCGCGTCATCCACACCGAGCCCTTGATCGCCTGGATCGTCGAATCGCCGCCCTTGGCCGCAGCCACTGAAAGCGCCTCGCCAATGGCGAAAAGGGCCACGGCCAGCGTCGTCACCTCGACACCGTCAAGCAGGTCCGGAATGCCGAAGGCAAGCCGCGCCTGACCCGTCTGCAGGTCGATGCCGATCAGGCCGAGCAACAGGCCGATGAAAAGCGAGGTCAGGCCGCGCAGCGTCGATTCGCCGAAGGCGGCCGATACGGTCATGAAGGCGAGTACCATCAGCGCGAAATATTCCGCGGGACCGAAAGAAAGTGCCAGTTTCACGATCGTCGGCGCAATGAAGGCAAGGCCGACGGTGGCGATAAGGCCTGCAACGAAGGAACCGATGGCGGCGGTGGCAAGCGCTGGGCCGCCGCGGCCGGCGCGCGCCATCTTGTTGCCTTCGAGCGCGGTCACGATCGAGGAACTCTCGCCGGGCGTATTGAGCAGGATCGATGTTGTCGAGCCGCCATACATGCCGCCGTAGTAGATGCCGGCGAACATGATGAGTGAGCCGGCCGGGTCGAGCTTGTAAGTCACCGGCAAGAGAAGAGCGACCGTCAGCGCCGGACCGATGCCCGGTAGAACACCCACGGCGGTACCCAAGGTCACGCCGATCAGCGCATAAAGCAAATTCATCGGCTGCAGGGCGACCACAAGCCCGTGCGCGAGGAGTTCGAACGTTGTCATGAGCCTCGTCCGCTAATTCCGTTCAAAACAAAAGATGTTCAAGCGGCCCGGCAGGCAGCGAAAGCGACAGGCCGCGCGCGAAGATCACCCAGATGACGTAGGCAAACACGATGCCGAGCGGGATCGTCTTCCACAGGGGCCCCTTGCCGAAGGCGCGCGCCGTGGCCGCGAACAGCAGGCCGGTGGCAATCGAGAACCCGGCGACCTTCAAAAGCAGCATTTGCGCGGCCAGGCCACCGACGATCCACAGGATCGGGCTGATTTGCTGCTGTTCGCGCTCGGGGAAATCGCCGCGCCAGCCTTCGAATGCCGTCCAGATCGCCAGGATGAAAAAGACTGCAGCGATCACATACGGAAAAGTGGTCGGCCCGATGCGGGCATAACTCGCGGCTCCGGTTTGCCGCGCCGTCGACCAGACAACGACGATCGCCACGACGGCCAGCGCGATGGCAATGGCAAGCGCCGCCCAATCAGGGCGGCGCGATGTCTGTTTGGAGGAGGTTTCGCTCATTTGACCAAGCCGATGTCCTTGAGAACGCCGGCGGTGAGTTCGGTGTCCTTCTTCAGCTGCGCAGTGAATTCGTCGCCGGCCAGATAGGTGTTCTCCCAACCTTTGTCGGTGAGGATCTTCTGCCAGGCGGCGGACTTCACCATCTTGTCGATATCGGCAACGATCGCAGCCTTCTGCTCGGCGCTGATGCCGGGCGCGGCGGCAACCATGCGCCAGTTCTGGATAGCGACGTCGACGCCGGCTTCCTTGAAGGTCGGCGCTTCAATGCCAGCAATGGGCTTTTCACTGGAAATGCCGATGAGCCGCAGCGTGCCGGCCTTCACCTGTTCGGAGAATTCACCATAGCCGGAGATGCCGACGGTGACCTGGTTGCCGAGCAAGGCCGCAAGCGCCTCACCGCCACCCGAGAAGGCGATGTAGTTGACCTTGGTCGGATCGACGCCGACCGCCTTGGCGATCAGGCCGGCTGTGATGTGATCGGTGCCGCCTGCGGAGCCGCCGCCCCACGACACAGAACCCGGATCCGCCTTCAGCTTGGCTACCAGGCCGGCCATGTCCTTGATGTCGGATGCGACAGGCACCACAACCACCTCGTATTCGCCGGTCAAGCGCGCGATCGGCGTTACCTGCTCGAGCGTCACCGGCGAATTGTTGGTCAAGATGCCACCGACCATCACATAGCCGCCGACAAGCAGTTGCGAGGCATCGCCATTGGCTTGGTTGACGAACTGGGCCAGCCCGATGGTGCCGGCGGCACCCGGCACGTTGGTTACCTGTACGGAGCTGGAAATCTTCTCATCTTGCAGCGCGCTCTGCATGGAGCGCGCGGTCTGGTCCCAGCCGCCGCCCGGTGCCGCGGGGGCCATGATCTTGTAGTCGGCGGCGAAGGCCGGAATGGCCATCACACTCGCCACGATGGTCGCCAGAAGGAATTTCTTCACGGTCTCTCTCCCTTGAGACGCAGCCCATTGGGGTCGGCTGGCGTCATGTTCGCATTGGTTCGCGTCGCACGGCTGGCGTCGCGTCGAGACAACCCTGGGAGAACGGTGGTTTTGGATAGCTGCCGTCGAAGGCTTCTGCCTTCGCCCCGGTGCCGGCCGTTGTGGCCCCTCTCCTCCCAGACCTGCAGGCCCAGCCGCCTCCAACAGCCAAACCGACAGAAATGCTAACCGAGCAAGCTGACATCTGACTGACATCCTGCCCGGCAGAGCGATCATGACCCAAACACAGGGCCTTTGCCACCGCTTCGTGGTCAGCGGCCTTGCAGGGCAGCGTTCCAGCGTTCGACAAGGCGGTTGCGCTTGACCTGATCGAGATAGACGAGAAGACCGGGGCTCACCGGAACCGGGCGAAGCTGTGCGCCCATCGTAGCCTGGATGGCATTGGCGGTGTTTTCACCCGACACATCCGGATTGACCGCAGCGATGTGGAGATCACGCGCCATGATCGTCTGCCCCTCAGCCGACATGAAATAGGCAAGCAAGGCGCGACCGAGATCCGGCGAAGCCGCCGCCTTCGGCACGAGGCCGATGCGCGACATGACGACCGTATAATCCCTCGGCATGACGATGCCGACATCCGGATTGCGTGCCGCCCAATCCGTCGCATAGGAACCGAGGATGTTGTAGCCCAGGACTGCCCGGCCATCGGCAATGCGCTCAAGGATTGCAGCGCTTCTCGAGTACAACTTGACGCCGGCCTTGCCCATGCTGCGGATGACCGACCAGATATCGGGAAACTGTTCCTGGTCGCGCGCCATGAACATGAAGCCGACGCCGGAGCGCTCGATGTCATAGGTGGCGATCTTGCCTCTCACGGCGTCGGCGTTGCGCTCGAGATAGTCGACGAACTGGGAACGTGTCGCCGGCGGCAAGACATCGCGGAAACTCGGCTTGTGGTAGACGAAGACTGCCGGTTCGAAGGTCAGCGCATAGGCGGTGTTGCGCCAGTTCGCCCAGCGTGGCCAGCGTGCGCTCATCGGCAGGTCGCTTTCCTGCGCATAGCCGTCATTGGCGAGTTTGACCTGCAGATCCATGGCGGATGAAAAGGCGACATCGCCGGTGTTCTGGCCAGCGTTGGTCTCTTCGATGATGCGCGTATAGATGTCGCCGGTCAGCAATTCCTCGTAGCGCACCGCGACGCCGGGATTGGCGCGGCGAAACCCTTCGATCATGCCCTTGGCCAAAGGCGCGTCCAGCGCGGAATAAACGATGAGCGTACGCGCGCCCGCGTCACCGTTGAGCGCCGGGAAAAGCGTTGTCTCGGCCTGCGCAGGCCTCGACACCAAAACCAGCAGAACGATGACTAGAAAGCGCATGGCGGCCAACTTGCCCGAGCCCGCGATCATCCACAAGCGCCGCAGGTTGCGGCGGTTTGGTGCGCACGAAAGTCTGCCAGAGCGGAATGCGATCAGCGTGGATCGGTACTCCGCCCTGTCTCTTTGTCTTGCGCATGATCTTTCCCGAAAAGTCTGCAACTTTTCGGGATCATGCTCTTTACCTTGCGCATGATCTTCATCCGAAAAGTCTGCAACTTTTCGGGATCATGCTCTAGGTTCGGGAAAACGATTTCCGGCAAGGAGTTCCGGTTGCGCATTCTGGTGGTGGAGGACACGCAGACCCTGGCCGATGGGCTTGTGGCCGTGCTGAAAGGCAGTGGCTACGCAGTCGACCATGTTGTTGATGGGCAGTCGGCGCTGGCCGTGCTCGCCGCCGAGCGGGTCGACCTTGTCATCCTCGACCTCAACCTGCCCGGCATGGACGGGTTGCAGGTGCTGCGCAGCATCCGCGCGCGTCAGGACGGGCCAGGTGTGCTCATCCTCAGCGCACGCGCCGACCTGCATGACAAGATCAAGGGGCTGGACCTCGGCGCCGACGACTATATGACCAAACCCTTCGACGTCGATGAACTGGAAGCGCGCGTGCGTATGCTGCTGAGGCGCCATGCAGGGTTGAAATCGTCAATCGTCTCGTTCGGCGATGTGACCTTCGATCTTACCTCGCGCAGCTTCTCAGGCGGCGGCACGCCACTCGATTTGCCGGCGCGCGAAGTGAGCCTGCTCGAAACCCTGTTCCTGCGCACCGGAAAAGTGGTGCCGAAACAGTCGATCTTGGAATCGCTGGCCGGCTTCGACGAGGAGCTGTCCTTCAACGCTATCGAGCAATATGTCAGCCGGCTGCGGCGGCGGCTTGCCCCCTATGGCGTAACCGTACGCACCGCGCGCGGCATCGGCTACTATCTCGAGAAAGTGTAGCGGAAGCATGGGGGACATTTGCTGATGGCAGTCGCCGCGCCCTATTCGCTGCGCCGCCGACTGCTGTTCTGGCTGCTCGTGCCGCTGATCGCGATCGGGGTGATCGCCCTGCTCGATACCTGGCGGGAGGCAATCGGGACGGCAAACGCCGCGTCGGACCGCGTGCTGGCCGGTTCGGCCCTGGCGATTGCCGAGCGCGTGGTCGTTTCCGAGGAAGGTACCCTCGAAGTCGACATTCCGTATGTGGCCCTGGAAATGCTGACTTCGGCTGCTCAGGATCGGGTATTCTACAGGGTCGACGGCCCACCGGGCACCTTCATCACCGGCTATGACACCTTGCCCCTCATGCCGGCACCGCCGCCGGAGAGAGCACAGTTTTCCGATGCGACCTTCCGTGGCGAGCCGATCCGGCTGGCTGCCCTTGCCCGCTCGGCCTCGACCGGTGTCGATTCCATCCCCTTCGTGGTGACGGTTGCCGAAACCACCATCGCGCGCACCCAGTTGGCCCAGACCATCCTGTTGCATTCCGCCCTTCGGCTGGCGGTGCTGATCGGCGGTGCGGCCCTTATCACCTGGTTTGCCGTCAATGCTTCGCTGCAACCGCTTTACCGGCTGCGTTCCGCCATTGCCGAACGCAGCCCCGACGACCTGCACCCGATCGACGACCGCGTACCGGGGGAGGTGCGCGGTCTGGTCGAAACGGTGAATTCCTTCATGGTGCGGCTGGGTGCCGCCTTGTCCGGGCTGCGCAACTTCACCGGCAATGCCAGCCATCAATTGCGCACGCCGATGACCATCGTGCGCACACAGCTCGCGCTCGCCGGCCGCGCGAAATCACTCGCCGAAGCGAAAGCCGCAGCCCAGACCGCCGATACTGCAATCGTGCGCGCCGAGCACGTCCTTGCCCAATTGCTTCTCCTGGCGCGCATCGACGCCGCGGCATCGGACATGATCGAGACGACATCGGTCGATCTCACCACCGTCACCATGGAAGGCGTCGCCGACCGCGTCATGGAGGCAAATGCTGCCGGTGCCGATCTCGGCTTCGAAGGCAGCGAACCGGTCGCGATCAGGGGCGAACCGCTGCTTATCGGCGAGTTGGTCGGCAATCTGGTCGACAACGCCATCGCCTATGCCGGCAGCGGAGCCGAAATCACGGTGCGCGTGTCCGGCGGGGACGAAGCGGTTCTGGAGGTCGAAGACAACGGCCCCGGTATTCCGCCGGACAAGCTGGCCGCGGTTCGCACGCGCTTTTCGCGCGGGGCCGGTGCCGACAAGCCCGGCAGCGGGCTTGGACTGCCGATCGTGGAAGAGATCGCCGAATTGTTCGGCGGCAGGCTCACGCTCGAAACGCCCGCATCCGGCAAGGGATTGCGCGCACGCGTCACGTTTCCGCCGGCTTCTTCACCCGCAGACAAAGCGAGTGACGACACCGTCGTCGGATAGACGACGCTATCGTCGGATAAACGTCAGATAGGCGGTACGGCGCCCCTCGCGGATGGCCTTGGCTTCATAGCGCGTGCTTTCCCATCCGGGGTAAGGCGTATGCCAGTCGGCCGCTTCGTTCGCCTGCCACGCGAACGCCGGGTGCGCACGGCAATGCTGGAGCGTCCAGTTCACATAGGTGTCGATGTCGGAAGCAAAGCAGAACTTGCCGCCCGGCTTCAAAACGCGCGCGAAACGGTCGAGATTCACGGGGCTGACGAAACGCCGCTTCCAGTGCCGCTTCTTGGGCCACGGGTCGGGATAGAGAAGATCGATCCAGTCGAGGGAGGCCTGCGGCAGCCAGTCGAGCAACAGGGCTGCATCGTCGTCGAAGACGCGCAGGTTGTCCGCGGGCTCTTTCGCCAGCGCGACCATCATCTTGGCCATGCCATTGACGAAGGGTTCGGCGCCGATGAAACCGGTGTCAGGATACGTCAGCGTTTCCTGACGCAGATGCTCGCCACCGCCGAAACCGATTTCGAGCCGGATCGAAGAAACGGAGGCCCCAAAAAGGCCTTGCAGTTCTTTCGGCGCCTGCTGCGCCAGATCGAGCCGGTAGCGCTGGAGGCCGACCTCCAGAGCAGTTGCCTGCGCGGGACGTATGGTTTTGCCGCGCCGCCGTCCGAAAAAGGCTTCACTCGTTCGGCTGCGGCGCGGTTCGTCTTCCATGTCAGAAACGGTCGCCTCAGGCGGCGGCCGCGACCTTGTTGGCGACGGCGTCCTTGAGCGCCTTCACCAGATCGGTCTTCTCCCAAGAGAAAGAGCCGTCCCGGCCGGCCTTGCGGCCGAAATGGCCGTAGGACGAAGTCTTGGCATAGATCGGCTTGTTGAGATCGAGGTGGCGACGGATGCCGGACGGCGACAGGTCCATGACCTCGCGCAGCGCCGCTTCCAGCTTGGCCTCATCGACGGCGCCGGTGCCATGAAGGTCGACATAGACCGAAAGCGGCTGGGCAACGCCGATAGCGTAGGAAAGCTGGATGGTGCAGCGGTCGGCAAGCTTCGCCGCCACGACGTTCTTGGCGAGGTAGCGCGCGGCATAGGCAGCCGAACGGTCAACCTTGGTGGTATCCTTGCCGGAGAAGGCGCCGCCGCCATGCGGTGCGGCACCACCGTAGGTGTCGACGATGATCTTGCGGCCGGTGAGGCCTGCGTCGCCGTCGGGCCCGCCGATCACGAACTTGCCGGTCGGATTGATGTACCAGTTGCAGTCGCCGGCGATCTTCAGGTCGCCCAATGCTTCGCGGATATAGGGTTCGACGACCTTGCGGACCTTCTTGGAATCCCAGCTTTCTTCGAGATGCTGGGTGGAAAGCACGATCTGCGTGACCTCGGCGGCCTTGCCGTCGACATACTTCACGGTGACCTGGCTCTTGGCGTCCGGACCAAGCCTGCCGGCATCGCCGTTGTTCTTATGGCGGGCGTCGGCCAGCAGTTCGAGAATCTTGTGGCTGTAATAGATCGGCGCCGGCATCAGGTCCGGCGTCTCACGGCAGGCATAGCCAAACATGATGCCCTGGTCGCCGGCACCTTCTTCGCCCTGGCGGTCGGCGGCGTTGTCGACACCCTGGCCGATATCGGGCGACTGGCCGTGCAGCAGCACGTCGATCTTTGCGGTCTTCCAATGGAAACCGGACTGTTCGTAACCGATCTCCCGGATCGCCTTGCGCGCGACCGACTTGAATTTGGAAGGATTGACGGTCGGGTGCCCGGCGGAATCCTTGACGATGTTGCCGGCCTTGTCTTTCTTCAGCAGCGTCTCAGGCACACGCACTTCACCCGCGATCACAACGCGATTGGTGGTGGCAAGCGTTTCGCAGGCGACGCGGACCTTCCACGGATCCATGCCTGTCTTCCTGGCTTCGCGGTAAACGAGATCGACGATCTCATCGGAGATACGGTCGCACACCTTGTCGGGGTGACCTTCGGAAACGGATTCGGATGTGAAGAGATAGTTCTGGCGCGACACGGGTGTCCCCTCTGGAAAGCAATCGGCAGATCGCCGATCTAGCGGGCCACGTGTTAGCGGGGCTGCGCCAGCCTCGTCAAGACGATTGCGCAGTATCGGATATCAAAGCCTGATGCGGCAGTGGAACAAAATTCCCTGGATTGCGATGTTCCAGGTAAAGCCGGCCGCCATGTGATGACGACCGGATAATCGCGTCCCGATTCAGCTTGCTTCGTCGCCGGCGAGCGACTTGATGAGGTCGATGATCCGCCGGCGAACCTTCGGATCGGCGACCTTCACGAAAGCGCGATTGAGTTGCAGGCCTTCGGGCGTCGAGCAGAATTCCGCCGCCAGAGCCATGGCGTTGTCCTCGGCAAAACCGCCGCGCGGAATGCCATCCTGTCCTGGAGCATCTTCGAAGAAGAAGGAAACCGGCACGCTCATGATGGAAGCTATCGCCTGGAGGCGGCTGGCGCCGACGCGGTTCGTACCCTTCTCGTATTTCTGAATTTGCTGGAAAGTTATTCCAAGGTTCTCGCCAAGCTTTTCCTGGCTCATTCCAAGCATGTTACGCCGTAATCTGATGCGACTGCCAACATGAGTGTCAATTGGGTTTGGTTTTTTCTTGTTTTCTTCTACCATTTTATCCTCGCCGAATTCTTCCGGCTTCTTGTGTTTTTGACGCCTAACCTCTGACCTGAGCTCCCATCTCGTTCGAAAAAAGCGACAGCGTGCGAGAGATGCCAACCGCTCCATAATGGGTTTCTAAAATACTGGCTGTCAATTCGCCGGTAGCTTGTGCCTTACGGAAAAAACGAAAGCAATCAGGGCAAGGGCGAGCATAATCAGATATCCGTTAACGCGCCGTTGGCCGGCTGAGATCACATCGGATGACGATGCAACCGGGATGCTCAAATCAATGGTGTCGCGGGCATTGATGGCCAGGGCATCAAGGATTCGGCCGCGTGCATCCACGGCCGCGGAGATGCCATTGTTAGCCGCACGTAACAGAGGCATTCCGTTTTCCACCGCGCGTATCTGGGCCTGACGGAAATGCTGGTAAGGGCCGGGCGTGTCCCCAAACCACGCATCGTTGGTAAGGTTCACAATAAGCTGACTTGACGCAGCGTCAACTGCCACTTCGTCAGGAAAAATGACTTCATAACAGATGAACGGAAGGCCGCGGATCGCGCCGGGCAACACAATGGGATGCCGGTCGTTTCCAGCGGAAAACATTGTCGGCCCGGCGACCAGCTGTTCTATGCCGATGCGCCGCAATAGCTCGGCGAAAGGCAGATATTCACCGAACGGCACGAGATGGACCTTGTCGAAGGCGTCGGCGATCTCGCCCTTGTCGTTGATGGCGACCACCGAGTTGTAATAGCGCGCGCCGGTATTGGCCGACGCCCCCTCCTCCCGCACCGCCCCGGCGACCAGCATCTGGCCGTCGGCCAGCGTATCGCCAAGCGCGGTCAGGGCATCGGGCCGCTCGGTGAACAGAAAAGGCACGGAGGTTTCCGGCCACAGGATCAGCTGCGGTTTTTTCTTGCCAGGATCCGGCGTCTTCGACGACATGCCAAGCAATGTCGCGAAGATACGGTCGCGTACAGAAGCGTCCCACTTCTCGCGCATGTCCACCGACGGCTGGACAATGCGTATGTCGAGCGTTCTGTCGGCCGGCACCGGCGTGGTAAGCCGCAGATAACCAAAGCCGAGATGCGCGCAGACCAGGACGAGCGCCAAAATCGCGCCCACGGCAAGATTGCGCCGCCCGACCAGCAGCGCGGGCATGGCGAAGACGAAGACGGCAAGCGCGTTCATGCCGTTCATGCCGATTGCCGACACACTCTGCATCAATAGGGGAACCGGCATTGCCGCATAGCCGACCGCATTCCAGGGAAAGCCGGTCAGGACGAAGCCACGCAGCCACTCCGCCAGGGCAAAACCAACAGCGAGCGCCGCGATACGGCCCAGCCCGCTGCTCCACAAAAGCCGGGCAACAGCCGTGGCGACCCCATAGAAGAAGGCCAGCAGGAGCGGGATACCGACCACGGCGAAAGGCAGGGCCCACGCGTAATCGTCGGCTTCCACAAGCAGCGCCTGCCCGATCCACCACAGGCCAGCCAGGAAATAACCGAAACCGAACCACCAGCCGACGGCGAATGCCGGTCGCAGTCGCTTCAGAAAGCCACCGGACGCCTCACCCGTCGTGCCATCGAGCAACCAGACCAGAACCGGAAAGGAAATGAAGCAGACGGCGAAGAAATCGTAAGGGGCCTGCCCAAAAACCGCCAGCGCGCCGGCCAGAAAGGCCGCAAGCGCGCGTCGCCAACCCCAGAGCAGAATTATCCGGCCGGCGAGGCGCTCCATGCATTCTTCCGAGTCACGAGAATCATGGCGGAAGATGTATCAGGCCACGCCGCGCACTCCAAATGCCGACCCCAGATACCGGCATGGCCGCACCCATGCCGGTACGCACCTGTTTCAGGCCGATTTCAAAGCAAGCCGCTCAGCCGGCTCGACCAGTTCGGCGAGTTGCCTGGCAACCGTGCCCCAACCGTCGTGGAACCCCATCTCTTCATGCATGTCACGCTCGGCCTTGCTCTTATGCATGACATGGGCAGCGTAATTCGTGCCTTGCGGATGCTCGCGCAGCGTGATGATCGCCGTCATGAAGGGCTGGTCGGCCGGACGCCAGCCACCGGTGAGCGCATTGGTGAAGACGATACGTTCCTGCTCGTCGATGGCCAGGAAACAGGCATCGAGATGCGGCTGGAAGGCACCGCCGTCCTCGCTGATGCGCGTGACGAGAGCGCCGCCTGGACGGAGCTCCATTTTCTCGACCTTGCATCTGGCCGGCGCCGGGACCCACCAGCGTGCGAAGCTCGCCGGATCGACCCATGCGTTCCAGACGGCGGAGCGCGGCGCCCTGATGATGCGCGACAGGATCAGATCGGTCTCGGGATTCACGGTCTCGCTCATTCCGGTTTCTCCTTGTTCTGCTCAGAACGAAATGCCGCGGCATTTCGCTCTGCCTTTTTGTTTACCGCATGATCGTTGTCCGAAAAGTCTACAACTTTTCGGGATCATGCTCGGCGAGAACGAAACGCTCCAGGCGATCATTGCGGCCTTCCCAGACCGCGCGCTGCGCCGACAGCCAGCTTTCGATCATCGCAAACTGCTTGGTTTCGATGGCGCAGGTGCGCACGCGCCCCTGTTTTTGCGTCCGGATCAGGCCGCTGCCTTCGAGAAAGTGGATGTGCTTCATGAAAGACGGCAGCGCCATGTCGAACGGCTTGGCGAGGTCGCTGATGCTGGATGGTCCCTTGCCGAGCTCCATCAGCACCGCGCGCCGCGTTGGGTCGGCAAGTGCCTGGAAAATTCCGTCCAATCGCGTCGAATACTGATCCATAAGGCTAAGTATCACCCCAAGACACTTAGCGCAAGAGCTAACTATAAAAATCCCGGATAAGCCTACGCTTGTTCGGCCCGCGCGCGGCGGCGGCGCTCGATCGCCTTCTGGCTCTCGACGATGCGCACGCGCTTCACACGGCGAGGATCGGCATCGAGGATGTGGAACTCGAAGCCCGGAATGGCCTGCACCACCTCGCCCCGCGCCGGTACGCGCCCCAGCGTATTGAAGATCATGCCGCCGATCGTGTCGACCGACTCGCCGTGTTCGCCGGCTGCGAAATGCTCGCCGAGCATCTTGGCAACGTCATCGATCTCCGCCTTGCCATCGACCACATAGATGCCGTCGCCGGCCTGCGTGATCATCGGCTCGTCGTCGTCGTGCTCGTCCTCGATGTCGCCGACCACCATCTCGACGATGTCCTCCAGCGAGGCCAGGCCATCGGTACCGCCATATTCATCGATGACCAGCGCCATCTGCGTGCGCGCGGCCTGCATCCGGCCCATCAGGTCGGAGGCCAGCATCGAAGGCGGCACGAACAGCACCGGCCGGATAAGGCTGAGGTCGCCGATGGTGCGGGCGAGATCGACCTGGGTAAGGTCGAGCAGCGCATTGGCCGGCGTCTTGCGGCTGGCGCGGCCCGGTTTCCTGACCCGGGCAAGGCGTGTGATGTGGGCGAGCACGTCGCGGATGTGGACCATGCCGCGCGGATCGTCCAGCGTCTCGGAATAGACCGGCATGCGGGAATGGCCGGACTGTTCGAACAACACCAGCATGTCGCCCAGGGTCGTCCCGATCTCCACTGCCTGGATGTCGGCGCGCGGCACCATGACGTCCTCGACGCGAACCTCGCGCAGGCGCAGGATGTTGTTGAGCATCGCCCGTTCGCCAGGCGAGAAGGACTCGGCGCCCGTCTCGGTTTCGGCGAGCGCGTCGGCGATTTCCTCGCGCAACGAGGTTCCGTTGCGTTGACGGAAAAGACCCAGAATGCGCTCGAACAGTGAGGGGCCGGCAGAAGAAGGCTCGCTCGCTATGCTGCCGGAGTTGGTACTCGGACTGGGCGTTTCTTCCGTCTTTCCGGAAGCCTTTAAGGCACTGCCGGCGTCCGTGGGGGCGGCAGTCTCTGATTTCTCGTTCATCGTCGTCCGGTCAATTGAATGTTTAGTTACGCATACGGATCGGGAATGGCAAGTCTTGCCAGCGCCGCGCGCTCCACCGCCTCCATCTCCTCGGCTTCGTCGTCGGTCTCGTGATCATAGCCCAGCAGATGCAGCAGGCCATGGATCACCAGATGGCTGACGTGGTTTTCGATCAGCTTCTTCTCTTCGGCCGCCTCGCGCGCAACCGTCTCGGCGGCCAAGACGATATCGCCGAGCATCGGCGGAAGCGGACCGCCCTTGGCCGGCGGAAATGCCGGGAAAGACAGCACGTTGGTGGCTTTGTCCTTGCCGCGCCACTCCGCGTTCAGCGCCCGGATGGCGGCATCGTCGGTGAAGACAACGCTGAGCTCGGACGGGTCGTTCCGGGTCAGGCGAAGTTCGGCAAAGGCAGCGCCGACGGCGCGTTCGACAAGGCCAAGCAACTCCGTCTCCGATGGCCAGACACCGGCTTCGACCGCGAGATCGATATCGAGTGGCAGATCAGGCGACGTCATCGAGCCTTGTCCTGGCTAGAGCGCCGCGCGTCCTTTTGGACGCGCAAAGGTCGCTCTAACACTTTGATTTGGCGCATGATCCTTTCCGAAAATCGATTCCGATTTTCGGGGTCATGCGCTATCGGGCATACCGGCAGGATCAGTTGTCCGCCCCCAGGCCGCGGGAAACCTTGCCGTCACGGTCGTAGGCCCTGACGATCTCACCCACCAGCGGGTGACGCACGACATCGCCATCGGCGAAACGCACGGTGACGATGCCGGGAACCCCGTCCAGCACGCGCAACGCCTCGACCAGGCCCGACTTGGTGTTGGGCGGCAGGTCGATCTGGGTCGGATCGCCGGTGACGATCATGCGTGAATTCTCGCCCAGACGCGTCAGGAACATCTTCATCTGCATCTGGGTGGTGTTCTGCGCCTCGTCGAGGATGACCGCGGCATGCGCGAGCGTGCGTCCGCGCATGAAGGCCAGCGGCGCGATCTCGATGACACCGGCGCCGATGGCGCGCTCCACCTTGTCGCCCGGCATCATGTCGTAAAGAGCGTCGTAGAGCGGGCGCAGATAAGGGTCGACCTTTTCCTTCATGTCGCCCGGCAGGAAGCCGAGCCGCTCACCAGCCTCGACCGCCGGCCGCGACAGGATGATGCGTTCGACCATGCCGCGCTCGAGCAGCATGGCTGCATGCGCGACCGCCAGATAGGTCTTGCCGGTACCGGCGGGGCCGATGCCGAACACCAGTTCCGACCGTTCCAGCGCGCGCATATAGGCGTCCTGGTTCAACGAACGGGCGTAGATGGTCTTCTTGCGGGTCGAAATCTGTGCGGCGGACACTTTGCCCTTGCGTTCCATTGTCGGCAGTACCAGTTGGTCGTCGGCGGCAACCGCCATGCGCACGGCGCCATCCACATCCGACTGGGCGATATCGGCGCCCTTCTGCAGGATATCGTAGAGACTGTCCAAGGCGCGGCGCGCCTGTTCGGCGGCGGTCGACGAGCCCTTGATGGTAAGCTGGTTGCCGCGCGAGCGAATGTCGACGCCGAGCTTCTGCTCAAGCCGCGCCAGGTTCTCATCGAACTGGCCATACAGCGCGCTGGCCAGCTTGTTGTTGTCGAAGGTCAGAACGATATGCGCCATATCCGAGGCCCCGGATGCAGTGCTTGGGGGCACGTCCTTCAATTCAGTGGCGCTCAAACGTCTCTCCTCATCTGATCCGTCATTCCGACCCGTAACTCAGACCGATCCGTAACTCAGATAGGTTCGGCGTACAGGCTGTTGAAGCCCGGCCGCGTGATTCGCACCTCAATAATGTCACCGATTTCGCCGGCCTTTTCATCAACAATCACCGGCTGCAGCCAAGGCGAGCGACCGACCTTCTGGCCGGCCTGCCGGCCGGGCTTCTCGATCAGCGTCGTGATGGTGCGGCCGACCATGGAAGCGGTGAAAGCCTGCTGCTGTTCGACCAGCAGCGCCTGCAGCGTGTGCAGGCGCTCGTCCTTCAGCTTTTCGGGCACATGATCGTCCATTTCGGCACCCGGCGTGCCGGGGCGCGGCGAATATTTGAACGAGAAGGCGGATGCATAGCCCACTTCCCGTACCAGCCGCATCGTGTCCTCGAAATCGGCATCCGTCTCGCCGGGAAAACCGACGATGAAATCGCCCGACATGGCGATGTCGGAGCGTGCGGCGCGGACGCGGTCGATCAGACGCAGATAGTCCTGCGCCTTATGGCGCCGGTTCATGGCCTTGAGTATCCGGTCCGAGCCCGACTGCACCGGCAGATGCAGATAAGGCATCAGGGTGGGCAGATCGCGGTGCGCGGCGATCAGCTCGTCATCCATGTCGCGCGGGTGGCTGGTGGTGTAGCGCAGCCGGGCAATGCCGGGAATTTCGGCCAGGCGATAGAGCAGCCGGCCCAGCCCCCAGTCGGAGCCATCCGGCCCTTCGCCGTGCCAGGCATTCACATTCTGGCCAAGCAGCGTCACTTCGCGCACGCCGGCTTCCGCAAGGCGCTCGGCCTCGGCGACTATCTGGGCGACCGGCCGCGACACTTCCGAGCCACGCGTATAAGGAACCACACAGAAGGTGCAGAACTTGTCACAGCCTTCCTGCACGGTGAGGAAGGCGGCAACGCCGCGCTTGGCGACCACGGCGCGCTTGGGCTGCGGCAGGTGCTCGAACTTGTCCTCGACGGCGTATTCGGTCTCGACCACGCGGCCGCCACCGCGCACGCGCGCCAGCACGTCCGGCAGGCGGTGGTAAGTCTGCGGGCCGATGACCAGATCGACCGCCGGCGCGCGGCGGATGATCTCGCGGCCCTCGGCCTGCGCTACGCAGCCGGTGACGCCGATCAGCATCTCACGGCCCGCCGCCGCCTTCTCGTTCTTCAACTCGCGGATGCGGCCGAGCTCCGAATAGACCTTCTCCGCGGCCCTCTCGCGGATATGGCAGGTGTTGAGCAGCACCAGATCGGCATCTTCGATGACACTGGTTTCGGCATAACCGTCAGCCGCCAGCGCATCGGTCATGCGCTGCGAGTCATAGACATTCATCTGGCAGCCGTAGGTCTTGACGAAGACCTTCTTCGGCTGGGGCGCATCGGCACCCTTTTCGGTGTTCGGCAAAAGCGTTTCCAATTCCATGCGGCGGCTTCTAGCGCTTTTCTGGTCTGAATGACAGAGGTTAGCCACGCTCTGGGGGATGAGTGTGACGCTGCCCCTTATTAGCCTGCCTGGCGCTTCTTCCCGCAAACGGCAGGCAAGTGTGGAACCGCTCTACTTCGCCGGTTCGCTGAGCGCGGCCTGCATCATCTCACGCACGCGCGCTTCCACCACGCGCGCCGTCTCCTTGCGGTTGGAGCGCCTGGAGAAGGCAACCGGTTCGCCGAAATGCACCTCGACATCGAGCCCACCCTCGGCGAGCAGCGCCTTGAGGTGGGGACCAAGATCCTGATCGCCGATCCATGAGGCGACCGGACGCCAACGGCGACCAAGCGGCACGCCGTGCAGGCGGGTGTAGGCGATCGCCACCGGCTGGATGAAGACTTCCTCCGCCGTTCCTTCGGCGATCGCCATGGAAGCAGCGCCAAACAGCGTGGTCTTGAACGGCAGCACCATATTGCCGTCGCCGGTGGTGCCTTCGGCAAACAGCACCATGGCATCGCCCTTGGCCAGCCGGGCCGCGATCTCATTGGCCTGGTCGCCGGACGTGCGCTTGCGCTCCCGCTCGATGAAGACGGTGCGCTGCAGTTTCGACAGCTTTCCGATCGCCGGCCAGTTCTCCATGTCGGCGCGGGCGATGAATTTCACGTCGACCAGCGAGCCGAGAACCATGATATCGGTCCAGGAAATATGGTTGGAAGCAACCAGCAACGGCCGCTGGTTGGACAACGTGCCGTGGGTGTGGACGCGAATGCCGAGCGCGCGGGCCATGGCGCGGTGCCATATCTTCAGGATGACCGTTTCCGGCCACCATCCCGTCTTCATTGAAATAAGCTGCAGCGGCACCAGCACCGCGGTTGCCAGCACGACATAGGCGAAGGCCAGAACTGTCCTGATTTTTCCGACCATCACGTCCCCGATTGCGGCATGAAGGCGCTAGCGGAGATCGCGGCGCATGACAAGCGCACCGGTCGGGCCATGTTCGGGCGAACGGTAATAATTCGGCCGCTTGCCTACTTCGCGGAAGCCGAGCCGGCGATAGAGGGTCAGCGCCGCGACATTGGTTTCATCCACTTCGAGGAACAACGCCTCGGCGCGCTCGCCGTGCAGGTTGCGCAGCACCGCATCCATCAATTGCCAGCCGAGACCTTGCCTGCGGTGAGCGCGGGCGACCGCAACGGTGAGGATCTCGCCCTCGCCCGCGGCAAACCTGGCCAGCACGAAACCGACCGGCGCTTCAGCGCCGTGGCCGACTTCGCGGGCGGCAAAACCGAAAACCGTGTCCTGTTCGAGCAGTGTCGCGAACTCGCCATCGGTCCACGGCCGCACGAAATCCTCGTGATGCAGCGACGAGACGGCGGCGGCGTCTGCCACGGTCAACGGTTCGAGCGCGTATTCGCGGCGGCGCGGCGACAGGAACGGAATGCGCATCAGCCGGCCCTCGGCAAGACAAAGCCGGCCTGCGGCTTGGCATCGGCATCGCGCAGATAGACCGGTTTGGGTTTTTCGCCCGGCCCCTTCCGCGCGGCCAGCCGCGCGTAAGTCGCAATGTCGGCGGTGGCGGCAAGCGGCCCGAAGTCGAACACGCCGCCGGCAGCATCCGCGACCGTCTCGGCGGCCGTGCCGGCAAGCACCGCCGCATTCTCCGTGGCCATCAGGGCCGCATCGGAAAGGGTGACGATGGCGGGACCATGACGTGCCAGCCCATCGGCGCCGAAGAGAGCGGCATGGATTTCGCTCCGTCCGCCATCGAGCACTGCCAGCACAACGCGCCCTGGGAAGATTGTCGCCGCTTCCGCTGCCAGCGCTTCCAGCGTGGTGACGCCGATCGCCGGAATTTTCAGCGCCAGCGCCAAACCGCGCGCCGCCGAGACGCCGACGCGGATGCCAGTGAAGGAGCCGGGACCGGTCGAGACGGCGATAGCGCCGAGATCGGCGTAGGTAACGCCGGCATCGGCCAGAGCCTTGTCGATAACCGCCAGCAGATGCTCGGCATGGCCCTTGCCGAGATCGAGCACATGCCGGCCCAAGAGCCTATCCGCCGCAGCGTCATAGACACAGGCGGCACACAGGCTGGCGGAGCAATCTATGGCGAGCAGTTTCATGTCAGCTTCGCCTAACCGATCGCCGCGCCATCGACAAGCATGATGCTTAGCCGGACAGGCCTAGGCGGCGCCCTGCTTGGCCTTCAGTTCGAGGCGGCGCTTGTGCAGCACCGGCTCGGTGTAGCCGTTCGGTTGGTCGCGGCCCTTGAACACCAGGTCGCAGGCGGCGCGGAAGGCGATCGACTGGTCGAAATCCGGAGCCATCGGGCGATAGCTCGGATCGCCCACGTTCTGCGTGTCGACGATGACCGCCATGCGCTGCAGCGAATCCAGCACCTGAATGTGCGAGCAGATGTCGTGATGCAGCCAGTTGGCGATGTGCTGCGAGGAGATGCGCAGCGTGGCGCGGTCTTCCATCAGGCCGACATCGTTGATGTCGGGCACCTTGGAGCAGCCGACGCCCTGGTCGATCCAGCGCACGACATAGCCGAGGATGCCTTGCGCGTTGTTGTCGATCTCGCGCTGGATCTCGTCCGGCGTCCAGTTCGGGCGCTTGACCACCGGCACGGTCAGGATGTCGTCGAGCCTGGCCTTCGGCCGGCTCTTCAGGCCTTCCTGCACGGCGTGCACGTCGACCTTGTGGTAGTGCGTGGCATGCAGCGTCGCCGCCGTCGGCGACGGCACCCAGGCGGTGTTGGCGCCGGCCTTGGGGTGAGCGATCTTCTGTTCCAGCATCGCCGCCATCAGGTCGGGCATCGCCCACATGCCCTTGCCGATCTGGGCATGGCCGGCGAGACCGCACTCCAGACCGGTGTCGACGTTCCAGTTCTCATAAGCCGAGATCCAGGCGGCCTGCTTCATGTCGCCCTTGCGCAGCATGGCGCCGGCTTCCATGGAGGTGTGGATCTCGTCGCCGGTGCGATCCAGGAAGCCGGTGTTGATGAACACCACACGCTCTTTGGCTGCACGGATACATTCCTTGAGGTTGACCGTGGTACGCCGCTCCTCGTCCATGATGCCCATCTTGATGGTGTTGGGCTTCATGCCGATCAGTTTCTCGACGCGGTCGAAGATCTCGACGGCGAAGGCGACCTCCTCCGGCCCGTGCATCTTCGGCTTGACGACATAGACCGAACCTTCGCGCGAATTGGCGCGACGACCGTTCTCACCGACGTCGTGCAGCGCGATCAATGCGGTGATCGCGGCATCCATGATGCCTTCCGGCACTTCCGCGCCATCGGAGAGCAGGATGGCCGGATTGGTCATCAGGTGGCCGACATTGCGCACCAGCATCAGCGAGCGGCATTTTGCCAGGAAAGTCGAGCCATCCGGCGCGGTGTAGTCAAGGTCGGGATTGAGCTTGCGGGTGAAGGTCTTGCCGCCCTTGGTCACCTCCTCGGCAAGGTCGCCCTTCATCAGGCCGAGCCAATTGCGGTAGACGACGACCTTGTCCTCGGCATCGACCGCCGCGACCGAATCCTCGCAATCCATGATGGTGGTGAGTGCCGATTCCAGCCAGACGTCGGAAATATGGGCCGCATCGTTCTTGCCGATGGTCGAGCTGGGATCGATCAGGATCTCTATGTGCAGGCCGTTGTTGGCGAGCAGGAACTGGCCGGGGCTGGCAGCCTCGCCGAGATAGCCCACGAACTGCTCCGGCCGCTTCAGGCCGGTGGTACGGCCGCCATTGAGCGACACACGCAGCGCGCCGGCATTGACGGTGAAGGAACGCGCATCCTGCCAGGCAGCACCATCCAGCGGTGCGGCCTCGTTCAGGAAATCGCGCGCCCAGGCGATCACCTTCTCGCCGCGCTTCGGGTTGTAGTGTTTGCCTTTCTCGGCGCCGTCGGTCTCGGGAATGGCGTCGGTGCCGTAGAGCGCATCATAGAGCGAACCCCAGCGCGCGTTGGCGGCGTTCAGCGCATAACGCGCATTCATCACCGGCACGACGAGCTGCGGGCCGGCGACGACGGCGATCTCGGGGTCGACATTGTCGGTGGAGACGCTGAAGGCCGGGCCTTCGGGCAGCAGATAGCCGATCTCCTTCAGGAAGTCCTTGTAGGCAGCGATATCGACCGGCGCGCCATTGTCGCGATACCAGCGGTCGATCTTTTCCTGGAAGTCGTCGCGTTTCTTCAGCAGCGCGCGGTTTTTCGGCGCGAGATCGTGCACCAGTTTGGAAAAGCCGGCCCAGAAGTCGGCGGCGTTCACGCCGGTACCGGCAACTGCCTCATTGGCAACGAAGTCATGCAGTTCGCGAGCGATCTGCAATCCGGCGATCTCGATCCGATCGGTCATATATACAGTCTCCAGAAATGCCGCCTGGGAGCGAGGCGGCAAAGCAGGTTCCGCAAAATGTTCCACGGTTTTGCGGCGGGAACCTGCGACGAATAACAAGCCTAACCAACGCTGCGTGACCACGCATCGTCAGGATGGGGCGGGCTTTGGCATGTCAGCGCCGCCCGGTCAATTCGTCGTCAGTCGCAAACCGGGTGTCGCAGCAGAACAATCGATTTAGTGCCACGGCAGGACGGCTCGGCATGTTCGGCCGCCCCGCCCGCAGACCCGGTGCGTTTGTATCGCCAGCGTTCCGGAATGGATCCCCGACACTCTCCGGAACATCGCAGAACGAGCTTCTACAGACCGTTCTAGTCAGTCTTACGCGATTGCCGGCCCGGTGGCGCCCCTAAGCAGCGATACGCGGCCGGCCGGCGGCGGTGGCCACGACATGCGCCTCGATGAACATGCGCTGGCCCTCGACCACGGAAGCGCGGATATCCCGCGCGACGTCGATCTCGGCGGCATCGGTTCCCGCCTCGCCGGCGCGCAGGGCGACGAGCTTGCGCACATCGGCTTCCGCCTTGGCCATCGCGTCTTCCTCATTGATGAAGTCGCGCACGCCTTCTCCGGACGAGACACGGAACAGGCCCTCCTTCGGCTGGCTGACGCGCGCTTCTGCCGTCACGCGCACCTGGCCGACCACGGCGCCGAGCGCATTGGCGACATCGGTATCGACCGGCACCACGCACTCATTGCCGACCAGCGGGGCAAGTGCCGCATAATGCAGCGGGGCCGAGGCGCCGAGGCCGATCACCGGGCGATCAAGCGCCACAGTCAGCCTTGCGATGCCGGGATGCGCGTCGACCGCGCGCTGCACCAGTGCATGCGCCACGGTGGCGGCACCATCCAGCCCGTCCTCCGCGAAGGCGGTCTCCAGGATGACTTCCGCCGAAACCCTGGTCAGCGCCACCAGCACCCGCTCCGAGATCTCCTCGGGCGAGGCGGCGATCGCCTGGCCGCGCCCGTCCTTGCGGCGAGCCAAGAGCTCGGCGCCGAGGCGGGCGGCACGAGCATCCCAATTGGCCTGCTTGCCCAGCGTGTGCGCCGCATCCGAGGGCGTGAAGCCGACGACATGCACCAGTCCGCGCGCCACGAGCCGGTTCAGCGTCGCATTCTGTGCATTGGAGGTGAGCAATCGGTCGATCGGCAACGGCACGCCGCCGATCGCCTCGTAGAGTTTCGCCTCGGGCGCGGTCAGCCCCGCCGCCAGCCGCTCCGGTACGCCGGTGCGCACGGCAAAGCGTCCGTCCATGCGGCCGGGGTTCGGCGCGCGCAACTGCCGCTCCAGTTCAGCCATCACCGCCTCGCCATGGGCAAGGCCGGCCAGCGCCAACGGCACGACGCGGCGGGGGCCAAGCAGGATCTTCGGCGAAAGCCCGCCCTCTTCCAGCGTCACTTCCGAATCGCCACCGAGGCCAAAAGTGCGCATGGCGACGGCTTCAACCATGGTGCGGAAGCCGCCGACGGTTGCGCCTTCCGGGTCGAGGCGCGGGCGGCCCTTGTCGAGCACGGCCACATCCGTCGTGGTGCCGCCGATGTCGGAGACGACGGCGTCGTCCAGTCCGGTCATATGGCGGGCGCCGACCAGCGAAGCGGCAGGCCCGGAAAGAATGGTCTCGATCGGCCGCTGACGCGCGAAAGCGGCCGACACGAGTGCGCCGTCGCCGCGCACCACCATCAAGGGGGCAGCGATGCCGCGCTCGATCAGAAACCCTTCCGTCGCCGCGACCAGCCGGTCGATCATGGCGATCAGCCGCGCATTGAGCAAAGTGGTCAGCGCTCGGCGCGGCCCGCCGAGCTTCGACGACAATTCATGGCTGGAGGTGACCGGCAGGCCGGTTACTTCGCGGATCAGCTCGCGCGCGGCGAGCTCATGGGCGGGATTGCGGGTGGCGAAATAGGCGCAGACCGCGAAGCCCGAAACGGAACGGCCAAGCTCCGGCAGCGCCGCTTCCAGCTCGGAAAGGTCGAGGGCCGCCGCATTGCCGTGCACGTCATGCCCGCCGGGGCAGAAAAACACCGGATCGGTGCCGAGCGCCGTCTTCAAACCATCGCGCTCGAGATCGGCCTGGCCGAAGCCGATCATGATCAGGGCCACGCGCCCGCCCTGCCCTTCCACCAGAGCATTGGTGGCGAGCGTCGTCGACATCGAGACAAGCTTGATCGAGGCGGGATTGGCGCCGGTCTGTTCCAGCACCTGCCCGACTGCTCCGGAAATGCCGACGGCAAGGTCATGCCGCGTGGTCAGCGACTTCGCCTTGGCGACTACGGTGCCTTTGTCACCCGTGTCCGACCATAGGACCGCATCGGTATAGGTGCCGCCGGTATCGATACCAAGGAAAAGCGGAGCGGAGGAGGAAACAGTCACGGCGAGACCCAAGCAAGACAGTCGTTGCCCGGGCTTTAGACCATGACAGCCTGTCGCGAAAGACGGATGGGCTGGGCCAGAGACTGGCTTGAGACCCGCAGGCGCCTAGGCTGGACCGCGTTTCTGCTGAGCGGCTTCCTCAAGTTCCTGGCTGAGCGGCTTGATGGAAGGATCGAGTGGTTCGGCAGCAGTCTCGGGCGCGGCAGTCCTGATCGGAGCCGGCGGCACTGGCCGACCGGACGCGCAGGCACATAACAGAAGGAGCGGAATCAGGGTGAAAAGTCGAACCATGGCGTGCCATTATAGCCTGAGCAGAAAAGAGCAATCTAATCACCTGTATCGTGAGGTTCAGAGAGCTTGAAGCTCAGGCCTCTTTTAACAAAATTGAACCCATTGAGCTCCCCACCAATATCAAACGCTAGACAACCA
This sequence comes from Mesorhizobium sp. 1M-11, assembly GCF_001303895.1. Taxonomy (GTDB): domain Bacteria; phylum Pseudomonadota; class Alphaproteobacteria; order Rhizobiales; family Rhizobiaceae; genus Mesorhizobium. The sequence continues at coordinate 487,526 of NZ_LJSD01000011.1, forward strand.
CCCAGCGGCGAGCAATAAGTACTTGAAAGAGGATGAGGTTAAAAATTGGAACGCAGAGTATCCACTCAAGACCTAACGTGGTTCTTGGACTTAAACCGCATAGAACAGCTCAATCTTGACCCTCCGTATCAACGAAGAAGCGTATGGACACCCAACGATCGACGCTTCTTCTTAGACACAATCTTTAGAAACTACCCATCCCCGGCAATTTTTTTGCACAAAGACATAGCAGAGAATGGCGCGACAACGTATCATGTCGTAGATGGAAAGCAGAGACTTCAAACAATACTATTGTTCGTTAATAATAAAATTCGGATCGCGCAGAATTTTGGTGACGAGCGACTTAATAATAAACGATGGAAAGACCTTGAGAAACAAAATGATTTAAAGCACAGCTTTTGGAATTACCAGATAACCGTCGAGGTTATTGACATCAGAGGCGGAGAGCTGGTCAATGCGGTCTTCGATCGCCTAAATAGAAACTCAAGAAAGCTGATGCCTCAAGAGCTTCGTCATGCGAAGTATGATGGATGGTTTATAACGGCAGTCGAGACAGAGACTGAGGCCGATCTCTGGAGAAACATCGGATTAACGAGCCGTGCTCGATCGAAGAGAATGACTGATGTACAATTCATGTCAGAACTCTTTGGTATCATTCTCCGAAAAGAGATCCATGGTTTCGATCACGAGTATATTGAAAATCTTTATGCAGACTATGATGACATCGATGACAATGCGGCATTCTCCGAAGAAGATTTCCTTACGGAATTCAATCGAGTAAAGGACACAATCGCCAAGATTGAAGCTAAAAATAAATCGATAAGCAATTGGGCCAAAGGGTTTGGAAATCTATACAGTATTTGGGGCGCGGTATCCCTAATACAGAACCTTCCAGATATAGACACTTTGTCAGTTCGATTTGACGAATTTATGAAACGAGTCGACGAGCTCGGGAAGCTACAGCCAGGAGCAAAAATCCCCGAAGGCAACGCCTATCAAATCGCCGCAAAGTATCGGGAAGCCTCCAGGGGTGCGAGCACCGAGGGCCCACAAAGGACCGCTCGCCATGAAGCTCTCAGGATTGCTCTATTACAACAATGAAAGTCCAAGCATCAGTCCGGCACTTATACGACGAGCAACTAGCCCTCAACACGCCTTTGTCCACATACGTGGACCAGATGATGCTCGGCATTAAGAACACACGCTGGCACTATGAAAGCCGCGTTAAAGCAATTGAGAGCTTTGCCGTCAAATTGGAAAGCGGTCGCGTACGCGATCCTCGATCACTCGAAGATTTCTTAGCGTGCACACTGGTTGTGCCAACAAAGGCTGACATTGACAAAGCGATTTCCGCAGTGCGCTCTAAATTTACCATCAGATATCGCAGGCCCCCAAAAGACGGACAGACACACAAATCTGCTGATGCTTTCCCGTTTGATGATGTACGCCTCTATTGCATCGCAAAAGCAGACAAAACAGCACCACCCAGGGCGTTTGACAACATCATCTTTGAGATACAAATTAAAACATTCTTGCAACACGCTTGGGGCATAGCAACTCACGATTTTACATACAAAACCGACAAAGTTTCTTGGGGAAAAGATCGTATCGTCGCTCACCTAAAAGCTGCGATCGAACACGTTGAATTGTCCCTTCACGAAGCCGCTACGCTATCAGCAAGCTCAATTGTTGCGCTCACGAATAGAGAATCTACCGCACTGTCTGAGACGATCGATGTTTTGAAAAAATATTGGGACCGCTCTGATTTGCCAGAAAATCTAAAAAGCACCGCAAGAACAATTACAGAGATAAACTCGATTCTAAAGTATGATATAAGAAAACTAGACGATATAATATCCGCCTTTAAAACTCACTCCAAAGGAATGCCTTTGAACTTATCACCTTACAGCGCGATAATTTCCGCTATACTCCATTCAGACGCGACTTACTTTGATGCCAGCCTCTCGGCTGGACCCGAAAATTTTACAGTTTTTATTACTCCGGAGATCGCGCTCCCTCCAGGCTTTCCTAGCCCAAAGGCCGCAAGAAAGCTAATTAAGTTAGCGTAGCCGCAATGGTTTTCTCATAGGCAATCTCAATTGCAGAATTCAAGTCGTCAACCGAAGCAATAGCCTCGATAAGTATTTTGGGATTCGGCAACGGAAGAAACCTCAGCAACTTTGTACTGACAGTCGCCGTTCCAGAGATCCTTCTATACATTCTATCGACGGCATCACTGTTCAACAGACTCATCAAGATGCCCAACGAGAGAGATGATGTCCCCGGAACCGACTCTTCGATAATAATTGTATGATTCTCGCCAACAAATCCGCCATATTTATCAATAATTTCATTAGAAACGCGCCCGACTATGAGCCTTCGCAATTGATGCTTATTCGTTGTGCGCTGAATCATCAGCGCCGCTCTACGAACAACGCCTGGGCTCGTCGGAGATATTTTTACGAAGTGAAAATCTCCTTCAGCTCCGGATGTTTTTTTGCGTTTTGCAAGACTGATATCGACATCAGCCTTGATATTCTCTGCCCAAATAAGTGGAAATTCACCTTCCTCAGGAATTTTTCCGCTTACAAGCTTTTCTTTGTTTCTGTTCCAAACGAAATACCCAGTCCGTACAATATACCCATAGTCTGATAGAGTATAAAATCGCCTGTCAAAAAAAGATGTGTTCGACAGAAATCTCGATTTTTTCTCAAAGGGTAAAATCCAAACACCGTCAGAATCAGAAGGTATCTCAATTTCTCCCACCAAATTTGACTCCCCATTTTCTGCAATTAAATGAACGCTAGGCAAAATTTCCCTTTTATCTTCTTTTCTTTTTTTCTTCCTAAGAAACAAGATGCAGGTGTCTTGTACCACATCCAAAAAGGTGTCCGATCTCTTTTGAATGAAGTCGACGCTTATTATGTCAGCTTCACCTCTGATAAATTGTCGAAGCTTCTTAAAGTACGGACCTCCGAGAAAACTGGTTGGAATTAACAGAGACACCAACCCTCCAGGCTTCGCTATCTTAATAGAAAGATAAACAAAAAGGGAATATGAGTTAACGTGACCGTCCGTAATAACGTCACTCCAGTATTTTATTCTTGAATCTTTAGACCTATACACCCGACCATAGGGTGGATTACTGACAACCGCATCAAACTTAGATTCCAGTTGATCCACCTGGGTAAGAGAATTCACTCTCCTTATGACGCCGGAAAGTACTGTTTCCTTCGTAACCCCCAAGGCATCCCCAATCAAGGCTGCAGAAAGAGATGCCAAGCCAGGCTCAATTTCCAACCCAACAAGTGTATTCAAGCTTTTTATAATACTATCTCTATCAGACCCGAATTTATCTACTATCTTTTTTGCTACAGGGACCAGGAACGCAGCTCCACCACAAGCTGGATCTATTACATATTGCTTACCTACATCGAGCCCTAGATCCACCAATTTCTCAACAATGTACTGCGATATTTCAGGAGGTGTAAAATAGGCAGAGAGACGCTGTCGGCGTTTCGCCGGCATCAGCTGGGCATACAACGCTCCAACTATATAATGGCGTTCCTCTTGAGATGAATCCCTTAGGTATTCAATAGATGTCGCGGACATCCATGCTGGATACCGCCCCAAAAGGATATCCTCGCAGATCGTAAGGCGACGTTGAGAGGGGCCGTCTTCGAACCGCTGAATATCGGCTGCAAACTGCCTCGCGAATGTATGAAGCGCGAGCCTCGCCTGGCGCATTTTTGCACTTTCTGTTTCGCCGACGCGACGCTAGTTGTCACCCATCTTCAGCGCCTCGATGAACGCCGCCTGCGGGATGTCGACCTTGCCGAACTGGCGCATGCGCTTCTTGCCTTCCTTCTGCTTGTCCAGCAGCTTGCGCTTGCGGGTGACGTCGCCGCCGTAGCACTTGGCGGTCACGTCCTTGCGCAGGGCGGAAATCGTCTCGCGCGCGATCACCTTGCCGCCGATGGCAGCCTGGATCGGGATCTTGAACATGTGCTGCGGGATCAGCTCCTTCAGCTTCTCGCACATGGCGCGGCCGCGCTTTTCGGCCGCCGTGCGGTGCACCAGCATGGAGAGCGCGTCGACCGGCTCTTCATTAACCAGGATCGACATCTTGACGAGGTCGCCTTCCTTGTAGTCGGTCAGGTGATAGTCGAAGGAGGCATAACCCTTGGAGATCGACTTCAGCCGGTCGTAGAAGTCGAACACCACTTCATTGAGCGGCAGTTCGTAGACCAGCATGGCGCGCTTGCCGACATAGGACAGGTCGATCTGGATGCCGCGCCGGTCCTGGCACAGCTTCAGGATGCCGCCGAGATAATCGTCCGGCGTCAGGATGGTAGCGCGGATCCAGGGCTCCTCGATGTGGTCGATCTTGACCACGTCGGGCATGTCGGCCGGGTTGTGCAGTTCCTTCACCGTACCGTCGGTCAGCGCCAGGCGGTAGACGACGGAAGGGGCAGTGGCGATGAGATCGAGGTCGAACTCGCGCTCCAGCCGCTCCTGGATGATCTCCAGATGCAGAAGGCCGAGGAAGCCGCAGCGGAAACCGAAGCCGAGCGCCGCCGAGGTTTCCATTTCATAGGAGAAGGACGCGTCGTTGAGGCGCAGCTTGCCGACGGCGGCGCGCAGATCCTCGAAATCGGCCGCATCGACCGGGAACAGGCCGCAGAACACCACCGGCTGCGCCGGCTTGAAGCCCGGCAGCGCTTCCGCGGTCGGGCGGCGGTCCTCGGTGATGGTGTCACCGACGCGGGTGTCGGCCACTTCCTTGATCGAAGCGGTGATGAAGCCGAATTCGCCGGGGCCGATCTCGTCGGCCTGGATCATCTTGGGTGTGAAGAAGCCGGTGCGCTCGACTGGGTATTTGGCGCCGGTGCCCATCATGCGGATGGTCTGGCCCCTCTTGAGCACGCCGTCGATGACGCGCACCAGCACGATGACGCCGAGATAGGCATCGTACCAGCTATCGACCAGCATGGCCTTCAGCGGCTTGGCGGCATCGCCCTCGCGCGGCGGCGGCAGCTTGGTGACGATCGCTTCCAGCACCTCCTCGATGCCGATGCCGGTCTTGGCCGAAATCAGCACGGCCTCGGAGGCGTCGAGGCCGATCACCTCCTCGACCTGTTCCTTGATGCGGTCCGGCTCGGCCGCAGGCAGGTCGATCTTGTTCAGCACCACGACGATCTCGTGGTTGGCGTCGATGGCCTGGTAGACATTGGCCAGCGTCTGCGCCTCGACGCCCTGCGAAGCGTCGACCACCAGCAGCGAACCCTCGCAGGCGCGCAGCGAACGCGACACTTCATAGGCGAAGTCGACATGGCCCGGCGTGTCGATGAGGTTCAGCACATAGTCCTGGCCGTCCTTGGCCTTGTAGTTCAGGCGCACGGTCTGCGCCTTGATGGTGATGCCGCGCTCGCGCTCGATGTCCATGTTGTCGAGCACCTGCTCGGTCATCTCGCGCGCCTCCAGCGCGCCGGTCATCTGGATGAGGCGGTCGGCCAATGTCGACTTGCCGTGGTCGATATGGGCCACGATCGAAAAATTGCGGATGTTGGAAATGGGCGTGCTCATGGCGCGGCCTTTATCAGGGGCGGAATGCTCCGGCAAGCGGCGGGATCGCTGGGGTTGCGCACAGCCGTTAAATCTTTAGCGGTTGTGTTAGCCGGGCGTTGGAAAGGCGCATGTTATCAGCGGCGCATCGTCACCCGGGATACCCCCATGCGAAAGCTCTGCCTGAAGTTCCTGACCTCCAAGGAAGCCTCGCTCGTGCCGGCTTTCGCGCTGTCGGCGCTGCCGCTGCTTGCCGTGCTCGGCATCTCGGTGGATTACACATCCGGCATCAACTCGAAGAACGAGATGCAGAACGCACTGGATGCGGCAACCCTTGCCATCACCACGCTGCCGACCGACACCACCCTGGCCAAGCGGCAGGAAGCGCTGCAGGCCTTCTATACGGCCAACAAGGGCGACGGCACGGCGACGCTGACCAGTTTCACGGTCGATACCGACGGCACGGCACATGCCAAGTCCGCGGCAAGCTACAGCATGCCGACCGACTTCCTGCGGCTCGCCACCATCACCAACGTGTCGATTACCGCGACCTCCGCCGTGACCAAGACGCCGGCGCTGATCAAGGCGACGTTCAAGGTCGACAAGGCCTCGGGCTGGTGGGACAAGAAGATGACGTTGTTCGGCATACCGTTCGAATCCAAGACCACGCAGGAATTGATGCGGATCACCTATACCTACAACAAGGGCGGTGACTCCAAAGGCTACGGCACCACGACCGTGTCGGTACCCAATATCAATGGCGTCTACCAGGATGTGCAGACGCAAACCTGCGTCACCAAGAACAAATCCGACTACGGTCGCAAGAATCCGATTCCCGCCGACGCCATCATCAACGGCGAGAAGGTGACGACCTGCTCCATCACGCTGGATACGACCGGAGGCAAGGGCGCGGCCATCGATGTAACCAAGATGGACGTCCTCTACCTGCAGATGGACGTGCCATCGGGAAGCCCCAAGGTGCTGAAGTCCAACGACCCGGCAACCTCCAACCGTCTCTATATCGATGGCGTCGAGGTCGCGACCGGCAAGACGATCGACATCTTCCGCGTGGTGCCCTGCGGGCAGAGCAGCTCGCAAGCGTGGGAAGACGGCGGCAACGCGGTGCCGGCGCCCGTTTCCAATGCGGACTTCTTCTACACAGTCACCGGACAATGCGCCTTTTCACAGCGGCCATCGGAAACGGTCTTGACCCAATAATTCCTGCCCGACCTCAAGTTTACTCTCGTCTGCTCGACCCGCCCGGACCTGTCCGCGGCGGGTTCTTTTTTGCGCGCGAGATCACGAAGCGGTGATCGGCGTAACGAGAGGCCGCATCGCCGCGAATGTCCGAATGAAGCCGGCGGGCGGCAGCGAAACGGAGCAGGCGATGCGCGAGAAACGCGGCAATCTGGTTGGGGCGGCGAAAGGCATGGTGGCGGGCGCCTTGCTCATGGCCGGCACATTCGCGGCAGCGGCCCAGCCGCTCACGGTGGTCGAACTCTTCACCAGCCAGGGCTGCTCGTCCTGTCCGCCGGCCAATGCCAATCTGATCAAGCTGAGAGACAGGCCCGGCGTGCTGGCGCTGTCCTTCGCCGTCACCTACTGGGACTATCTCGGCTGGAAGGATACGTTCGGCCGGCAGGAATTCACCGAACGCCAGGTGACTTATGAGCCGGCGCTCGGCCGCAGCGGTCCGTTCACGCCACAGATGGTGGTCAACGGGCGCGCGGACACGGTCGGCAACCAGCTTTCCGACATCGAAACGCTGATCGGCAAGGACACGCCGCCTGCCGGGCCGAGCCTGTCGCTGGCCGATGGCAAGGCCACCATCGGCGCCGGCACGGCACCGGCCAACGGCGCCGACATCTGGCTGGTGCATTACCGGCCAGGCGTGGTCGACGTACCGGTGGGTCGCGGCGAAAACAGCGGCCACACATTGCCGCACGCCAATGTCGTGCATGCGCTGACCCGTCTCGGCACATGGTCCGGCGAAGCGGCGACGCTATCCCTTCCGAAGGCCGGCGACGGCCTTGCCACTGCCGTCCTGGTGCAGACGCCGCATGGCGGACCGATCCTGGCCGCGGCCGTCGAATAGGCGACCGCGCCAACCCTCATTCGGCCGGTCCCGGCCCGAAGCATTGCGAAGGCGCTTCAGCGGCTGCGCATAACCGGCGCCGTCAGATGCGCCACCAACCTCGAAGGAGAACACCATGACCCGTCTTGCCCAGATCAGCCTTCCCGCCCTTGCCCTGGCTTTCGCCGCAACCGCTTTTGTCGCCGGCAGCGCACGCGCCGAAGATGCCATGAAACCTGCCGACAAGATGGCCACCGAAAAGATGGCTGCGGACTGCAAGGAGAAGGCGGCCATGGAAAAGGACACCATGAAGAAGGACGAGGCCATGAAGGCCTGCGACGACATGGGGGCGATGAAGACGGACGGAGCCATGAAGTCCGACAACGCCATGAAGCCCGCGGATGCGATGAAACCTGCGGACGCGATGAAACCGAAGAAGCAGTGACTGTGACCCGACCCTCTCCTCCACGGAGAGGGACCCTTCACACAGCATCGTGAAAGCCATTTCGCCCGGGCCATCGTATAGTGCGAACCGTTGCCCGGCCCTTGGATAGAGGAGCCTTACGCATGATCCGACGCAAATCCAAAGCGGCAAAGCCATGGAAGGCTTTCGGCCTGTCCGCGCTGGCAGGCCTCGCGCTGACTGCCACGGCACTGACCTTCCTGCAGGCGCCCACACGCGCTGCCGAGGAAGCCGTGAAGATCCCGCCGCCCACCGTCGACGAAAAGCCGGCATCAGGCTTGCAGAAAGCCGTGTTTGCCGGCGGTTGCTTCTGGGGCGTGCAAGGCGTGTTCCAGCACGTCAAAGGCGTGACGAAAGCCGTTTCCGGCTATGCCGGCGGGGCGGCCGACACGGCCGAGTACGAGCGCGTCGGCTCGGGTAACACCGGCCATGCCGAATCCGTCGAGATCACCTACGACCCGTCAAAGGTGAGCTACGGAAAGCTGCTGCAGGTCTATTTCTCGGTGGCGCACAATCCCACCCAGCTCAACTACCAGGGGCCGGATTACGGCACGCAGTACCGATCCACGGTGTTCGCCGCCGATGCCGGGCAGAAGAAGATCGCCGAGGATTACATCACCCAGCTCGACACGACGAAGGCGTTTCCCGAGAAGATCGTGACGACGCTGGAGACCGGCAAGGCGTTCTATCCCGCCGAGGACTATCATCAGGACTTCCTCGAGCGGAACCCGACCTATCCCTACATCGTCTACAACGACCTGCCGAAGATCGAGAATTTGAAGACGATGTTTCCGGACCTCTATGCGGACAAGCCTGTCCTGGTCATGGCGAGCCCGAAGAGCTGACCGCCGGCCCAGCCAAAGAAAACCGCGCCGCTTTTCTCCGGCACGGTTTTCTTTTGAGCTATCGGAACGAGCCCCTTATTGCAGGTTCATCGGCGTAGCCGTGACCGGATCGTATTTGATTTCGACCTTGGCGGCGTCCTTGGTGAAATAGGTGACTTCGTAACCCTTGTTGTCCCAGTCGACCTCGTCGATGAAGGCGAAGTCCGGCCGCTGCTCGACCTTGGCGATAATCTCCGACAGTTTCTTGGCGTTGGGCGGCGGCACGTCCCTGGCCTGCGCGCCCGCCGGCGCTGCTGCGGCGATCATGGCAATGGCCGCGAAAACAGTGATGGCACGCATGTATTCCCTCCGAAATCTGGCGCGCGATGCGCGTTTGCCCGACTGCCCTTTGCATAACTCATCGCATTGACGATCGTTCCGCAAGCCGCCAGCGCATGAACGTCCCCGAGGCAATTGGCTCCCGTCCTAGCCGCATGGCCAGTGATGGCGAGATATGTCAGCAGGTGCCTTGATTTCGGGTTGCGGGAACCGACATTCAGGCGCACAAGGCAAATCCTTTCCAATCAGACCTTTTTCATCATGCAATCCGTCATCTCCGTTTCCGGTGTCTCGAAAACCTATGCCACCGGCTTCAGCGCGCTGAAGAACATCAATCTCGACATCAGGCGTGGCGAAATCTTCGCTCTTCTCGGCCCCAACGGCGCCGGCAAGACGACGCTGATCTCGATCATCTGCGGCATCGTCAACCGCTCGGGCGGCACGGTCACCGTGGACGGTCACGACATCTCGAGCGACTATCGCGCCGCGCGCAGCCTGATCGGGCTGGTGCCGCAGGAACTCACGGTGGAATCCTTCGAAACGGTGCGCTCGGTGATGGCGTTCAGCCGCGGCCTGTTCGGCAAGCCGGCCGACCCTGCCTTCATCGAAAAGGTCCTCAAGGACCTGTCGCTGTGGGAAAAGCGCGATTCCAAGATCATCACCCTCTCCGGCGGCATGAAGCGCCGCGTGATGATCGGCAAGGCGTTGTCGCATGAGCCGAAGATCCTGTTTCTCGACGAGCCGACCGCCGGCGTCGACGTGGAACTGCGCAAGGACATGTGGGCGCTGGTGCGCACCTTGCGGGAATCCGGCGTCACCATCATCCTCACTACGCACTATATCGAGGAAGCCGAGGAGATGGCCGACCGGGTCGGCGTCATCAACAAGGGCGAGATCATCCTGGTGGAGGAAAAGGCGGAGCTGATGCGCAAGCTCGGCCGCAAGCTGCTGAAGCTCGAATTGCGCAATCCCCTCACCGCCGTGCCGGCCGGCTTCGAAACCTACAATCTCGAGCTTTCGCCCGACGGCAGCAGGCTTACCTATACCTATGACAACCAGGCGGAACGGCCAGGTGTCGCCTCGCTGATCCGCGACCTCGACCAGGCCGGCATCCAGTTCCGCGATCTCGACACCGAAAACAGTTCGCTGGAGGAGATCTTCGTCTCCCTGGTGAGGAGGCAGTCATGAACCATCGCGCCGTCTGGGCGATCTACAAGGTGGAGATGGCGCGCACGCTGCGCACCATCATGCAGAGCGTGATCTCGCCGGTCATTTCGACCTCGCTCTATTTCGTGGTGTTCGGCGCCGCGATCGGCTCGCGCATCACCGAGGTCAACGGTGTGAGCTACGGCGCCTTCATCGTGCCAGGGTTGATCATGTTGACGCTGCTCACCCAGTCGATCTCCAACGCTTCCTTCGGCATCTACTTCCCGAAATTCGTCGGCACGATCTTCGAGCTCCTGTCGGCGCCGGTCTCCTATCTGGAGGTCGTCGTCGCCTATGTCGGGGCGGCGGCCACAAAGTCGATCGGCATCGGCTTGATCATCCTGGCCACAGCCTCGCTCTTCGTCGATCTCAACATCGAGCATCCGTTCTGGATGCTGGGCTTCCTGGTGCTGACGGCTGTGACTTTCAGCCTGTTCGGCTTCATCATCGGCATCTGGGCCAATGGTTTCGAACAGTTGCAGCTGATTCCGCTGCTGGTGGTGACGCCGCTCACCTTCCTCGGAGGTTCGTTCTATTCCATCGACATGCTGCCGGGCGTCTGGCGCACGATCTCGCTGTTCAATCCGGTCGTCTATCTGGTCAGCGGCTTCCGCTGGGCCTTCTTCGGCCATTCCGACGTGGCGGTGGAGATCAGTCTCGGCATCACGCTGGCGTTCCTGGTGCTGTGCATCGGCGTCGTCGGCTGGATCTTCAAGACCGGATACCGGCTGAGAACGTAACAGCAGCGCTCCTCAAATCGCCTTCAGCAATCTCAGCAGAGCCAGCATGCCACTGGCGGTACCGCGCTTGAACGCGATATAGGCCGGTTCCTCCACGCCGTGAAAACGGCGCTTGAAGGCAGCCTGCCCCTGCAGGTTGAAGCGATGGCGGTTGACCAGCCTGGAATCGAACGCCCGACTGAAGGCGCCGCGCCAGAACGTGCTTTCGGGAAAGCCGCTCGGCGCCATATCCGCCAGCGGCGACAGGCCCAGCGTCACCGACGAAATGCCCTCCTCACGGAACCGGTCGACCGCGAATTTGGTAAGGCCGATCTCGGCATGTGGGGTGGCGCCGGCCAGCTTGCGCTTGAAAGCGGTGGTGTAGCCCGTGACCTTGCCATCTCTGGAGATCGGATCGAAATCGAGCAAGGCGGTCAGTTTGTTGTCCGGGTCCAGCAGCACGAAACGGCGCATGCCGGGACCGGGCAGGATTGGGAACGGCCGGTTGAGGAAAGCCATCTCACGCCGCGCGACGATGCGGCCGGATCGCCATTCATCGGAAAGGCGGCGCACCTCGTCGGCATCGACCAGCCCACCCTCGTCCTCGGTCAGCGTATAACCCTTCTTGACCAGCCAGCGTTCGGAGTAACGCACGGTTTCATTGGGTTTGCCGGAGAAATCATGCGCCGGCAGCGGCAACCGCGTGTCGTAGCCGATGCGGCTGACCTGATAACCGAGGCCGGACAGGATTTTCGCCGTCGCCTCGCCGATCTGCACGAACCAGGGCGAACTGGCTATCTCGACGAAGCGGCAAATCAGCGCGGCGCGATCGGCATCGCCGACGACCGGATCGGCCAGCGCATAATGGCGGCCCATCATCGTCTGAAATGCGACGTAGCCGTTTTCATCGCCGAAATAAGACAGCAGCGGCTGCGTGGCCGTCGAATAGGCAAGCGAGAAATCGCCGTGCTGTGCGAGCATTTCCAGCCGCTTGGCAAGCGACAGGCTGGCGCGCGGCACAGCGGCAGCGCGGTCGTCGAGGAAGCGGTCTATGCTCTTGCGGAGCGAGCCCATGAATTACGCCCAGATGATACCCGAAGACGGCCCATCGATCCGTCTTCCGAATCAACAAGCCGCTGCCACCCCTCAACCCTCTCTTGCCATATCGCCGTCGGTGCCACATAGCGCAATCAAGTTGCGGCTGGGATGTCGCGAAAGGATTTGGTGGAAATATGACCGAAACGATCGAAGAGGTGATCGTGATCGGCGCCGGTGCCGCCGGACTGGCGACGGCCGACGCGCTGGCCCGGCATGGCATCAAGGCCAGCGTGCTCGAAAAGGAAGCCCATATCGCCGAACCGTGGCGGCAGCGCCACGAGCGGCTGGCGCTCAACACGCATCGCGACATGTCCTATCTTCCGGGCATGCCCTATCCCAAGGGTGTGCCGGCCTTTCCGCCCAAGGCTGCCGTCATTGCCTATCTCGAACGCTATGCCGAAGAACGCAACATCGCGGTCGAATTCGGCACCGAAGTCGAGCGTGTCGCCCGCGAAGGCGACCACTGGGCGGTTCGCACCAATAAAGGCACCCGCCGCGCCAGGAACGTCGTGGTCGCCACCGGCCACGACAAAGTACCGTGGATGCCGGACTGGCCAGGGGCCTCGGAGTACAGAGGGCGCCTGATCCATGCCGCGCAGTTCGGCAGTCCCAAGGATTACGAAGGCAAAAGCGTGCTGGTGATCGGCGCCGGCAATTCCGGTTTCGACGCGCTGAACTATCTGATCGGCGCCAAAACGGCCATGATCCATCTCGCTGCCCGTGCAGGCCCATCCATCCTGCCCAAACGGATCGGCAAGATCGCCGTGCAACGCTTTTCGAGGATCACCAACGCGCTGCCGATCCCGCTCGGCAATTTCGTGGTGGCGCTGGTGCAGCGCCTGTTGTTCGGAGACCTTCGCAAGCTTGGCTTCGCGCCGGTAAAGAAAGGTGGCATCAGCCGGCTGAAGGAAGATCACGTCGCGATCGCCGCCGACGACGGCGCGATCGCCGCCATCAAGGCCGGCCGTATCAAGGTCGTGGCTCCCGTAACCGGCTTCAAGCCGGAGCATGTCGTGCTGGCCGACGGAACGAAGGTCAAGGCCGATATCGTCATCGCCGCCACCGGTTACCGCACCGGGCTGGACAAGATGCTGGACGGCCTCGGCGTGGTGGACGACAAGGGCAAGCCGAAGGTCAATGGGGCTGAACCGGGTGGCCAGCCGGGCCTGTGGTTCATTTCGATGCAGCCGAGCATCGTCGGCCACTTCTACGCCGCAGGCCAGGAAGCGAAGGCCATCGCGGCGAAGATCGCCGGCCGGAAATAGCCGCGGGGGAAGCCTTTGCCACCCCTGCGCGGTGTCGGTGGTGGAATTCGCTAAACTCCGATCTTGCCGCCATCCTGCTTGGTGATGGCAACGACCGAAGGTCGTACAGGCATATCCGGCTTGAAGTCCGGCCAGCGGGTGGACAGGTCCTCATAGTAGGACGGCCGGCCGAACGGCTCCCAGTCGGTACCGCCGTCGCCCGGATGCTGTACGGCGACGAAAGCGGTCTTGTCGTCCGGCGCAAACTGCGGGCCGCACATTTCCGCCCCGACCGGCACGCGGAAGAACAGCTTGGAGGTGGCCCGCGCCGGCCCCTCGGTGTCGACCGCCCAAAGACCGTCGGTGCGGCCGGTTTCCTTGGCATTGTTGCCGTCGGTGGCCACCCACAGCCGGCCGGCTGAATCGACGGCGCAATTGTCCGGCATGCCGAACCAGCCGTTGGCGGTCGTGGCGGTGGAGAAGGAGGCGCCGACATCGGCCACCGAGGGATCGCCGCATTTCAGCAGGACTTCCCACTTGCCCTTGGTCGCGGCGAAGTCACCGCCGTCCTCGGCGATCTCGATCATATGGCCGAAGGCGTTCTTGGCGCGCGGATTGGCGGCATCGACCTGGTCGTCCTTGCGCTTGGTGTTGTTGGTCAGCATCACATAGACCTTGCCGTTGACGGCATTGGGCTGGATGTCCTCGGGACGATCCATCTTGGTGGCACCAAGCAGGTCGGCGGCACGGCGCGTTTCGATCAGCACGTCGGCCTGGCTGTTGAAGCCGTTCTCGGCGGTCAGCGGCCCTTGGCCAAAAACGATGGGCAGCCACTCGACACCGCCGTCCTCGGCGAACTTGGCGACATGGAGCGTGCCTTCGTCGAGCAGATCCTTGTTGGCGGCCGGATTGGCCGGATCGAACTTGCCCGCGGTGACGAATTTGTAGACATAGTCGAAACGCTCGTCGTCGCCGAGATAGAAGACGACGCGGCCATCCTTGGCCACGATCGATTCCGCGCCTTCATGCTTGAAACGGCCAAGCGCGGTGCGCTTCTTCGGCATCGAGTTCGGATCGGTAACATCGACCTCGACGATCCAGCCGAAGCGGTTCGCCTCGTTCGGTTCCTTGGCAAGGTCGAAACGGTCGTAGTGGGCACCCCACTCGTAGGCCCCCTCCGGTATGCCGAGCCGCTTGTAGTTCTCGGTTTCCTTGTGGCCCTCCGGCAATGCGCCGGAGAAATAGCCGTGGATATTCTCCTCAGCCATCACGTAGGTGCCCCAGGGCGTGACACCGCCGGCGCAATTGTTGACGGTGCCCAGCACCTTGGTACCCGATGGATCGGCATTGGTCTTGACGCGGTCATGACCGGCGACCGGGCCGGAGAGCGCCATTTCGGTGTTCGCGGTGACGCGGCGATTCAGCTTGCCGTCACGCACGACCTGCCATTTGCCGCCTTCCTTGCGGATCTCGACGATGGTGCCGCCATGCGCGGCCATCTCGACATCGACCTGATCCTTGGTAAGTGGCGCAAGTTCCAGCGCCTTCTTGCCATCCTTTTCCACCACCTTGACGATGCCCGGGAACATCAAATGCGGGTTGGTATATTCGTGATTGACCACCAGCAGCCCATGCTCAGGCGAGCCTTCCAGCGGGATATAACCGACGAAATCGTTGTTGTAGCCGAACTGCCTGGCCTGGGCCTCGGCCGTTTGCTTGGTCGGATCGAAGGCTGGAGCGTCGGCAAACAGCGGATCGCCCCAGCGCAGGAGCACGTCGGCGTCGTAGCCGGCGGCGACATGGTGCTTGTCGTCGATGCCTGCCTCGACCTCGTCGAAGGTAAAGGCCGACCCGCCCTCAGCCGCCCGCGCCTCGTCGGCGCTCATCAGGGCAAGCGGACTGACGGTGACGGCAATGGCCGAAACGGCGAGCGAGCCCTTCAGGAAACCGCGGCGCGAGAAACGCGCGGCAATGATCTCGCCCATGGTGCGGTTGTCGGTCGGATTGATCGCCGGACCTTCATTTTCTTCGAGCAGGCTGGTGCGAAAACGAATCTCGTCTTGCGGCTGGTCCGACATGGCTGACCTCTGGCTGTTCGGGTTGGCTGGGCTGCGTGTCCGAAACCTGCGTAGCGGCCGGGCTTAACAGTTTCATGACGCAGGACGCGTCCAGCCCCGCCCGTCATCAGCCCTTGTCTGACAGAAATGCGTTCAACCGAGCCAGAACACGGTCAGGTGCCTCCAGTTGAGGCAGATGGCCGACACCCGCGAGCGTGTCGAACGACGCCTGTGGGATGAGGCGGTGAAGCGCCCGGCCCCTTTCCAGAGGAATCCAGGGATCGTCCTCGCCCCAGATGATCGCAACCGAACAGCGGATATCACCGAACATCGGCTCGACCTCGGCCGTGTATCGCTCATCGGCCTGTGCGAATTGCCGATAGAAACTCTGCCGCCCCGCCTCTCCAAGCCAGGGTTCGACCAGCGTCTTGAAATCTCCCGGTTCGATGCCATTGGCGATTGCCCCCTTGATATAGGCCTCTACCACCGCCCGATGGATGTGCGGCGGCAGGCCAAGAAATGCATCCACGTGGCGGCCGACGTGATCGAAGAATTCCGAACCCCATGGCCGCATGGCGACGACATTCATCAACACATAGCGCCCATAGTCGCAGCCGTGCAGCAGATGGGCACGCAGCGTTGTCGCGCCGCCGAAATCATGGGCGATAACGACAGGGCTTTCGAGGCGCCAATGCGCCAGCATCTCGGCGAACACCTGTCCCTGCACATCGAGCGAGGTGCGCTGCGTGGCGCTCTTCTCCGATCGACCATAGCCCGGCATATCGTACCAGTGGACACGATAGTGTCCGGCCAGCGCGGGAATGATCCGATGCCAGGAAAAGGACGACCACGGCCAGCCATGCGCCAGCACAAGATCCGGGCCGATGCCGGCCCGACCGGCTGCCACTCGTCCCGCCGACGTCGGCACGATCTCATCAAGTTTCCACGACATAGCGCCATCCTGCAGGGTTCGAAGACTCGCTGGCAGGGTGCAGGAAGCGCAATTTTGAATCAAATACCGCCTCCGGAATTTCCGTTCCCGCAACCGAATCGTTCCATGCTTTCAACGGCGGTGGGTAAAGAACGGAGCACCGATGAACAGTGATTTTGCCGCCGCGCGCCTGCATCTCGAACGGGCAAGCCACTACCTGCGCGGGAACGACCAGACCAGCAAGAAAGCCTGCGAGGCGCTGGACATTCTGATCGAAGCCATCGTCACGGCCCAGCACACCAAACCGAAAGGCCAGGTGATCGAGTTTCCGAAGACGGTTCAGCTGCGCTAACCCGCCGTGCCAGATGCTGCGCACTTGACCAGCGCCCGCCGTTGGGAAACAAGCTTGCGCAGTGGGTATTCGGGCTTGGCGGAGGCTATCGGTGAACGTGTTCGGCATGGCGCAACTCGGTGTCTCCACCGTGATCTTCCTGGCTGCCGCGACGGCGGCCAAGCAATGGGCGCTGGCGCCGAGCCTCGGCAAGATCGCCGTCACGCTGGCGCTCTACACGCTCGGCAATCTGATCATGCTGAAGCTGATCCGCGACTTCGGCATGTCGATTTCCCTGAGCCTGTCGGCTGTCATCCAACTGGTGGCCGTGAACGCCGTGGCGCTGGCATTCTTCGGCGAGCGACTCACCACCATCCAGGCTGTTGGCGTGGCACTGGCAATCGTCGCCGTCGCGCTCGTCACGCTGGGGCCTTATTTGCAAGGCCGATGACAGCGATGCCGGGATTGGATAATGCCGGCCTCCTTCGACAACCGGCATTACGGCAGGATTGATGCGCAAAACCATTTCGACGCTTTACGACCGGATCGAGTTTCCGGTGCTCCTGGCAGGCATCATCGTGGCCGGCGGGCTTTGGGGTTTCGTCGAACTGATGGAAGTCGCACGCGATACCGCCCCGCACACGTTCGACACGCAAATCCTGCTTGCTTTCCGCGAGGCGGGCGACCCCGGCAATCCGATCGGTTCACCGCGCTTCGAAGGTGCGGTGCGCGACATCACCGCGCTCGGCAGTGCTGTCGTGCTGACGTTGATCACCGCAGCCACCATTGTCTATTTCCTGCTCATCAAGCGCTGGACGACCGCGCTGTTCGTGCTGGCGGCGGTCGGCGGCGGCCAGATCCTGGCCACACTGCTCAAATTCGGCATCGATCGGCCACGGCCCGACCTCGTATCGAAACTCGCCGTCGAAACCTCGCTTTCCTTCCCATCCGGCCACGCCATGCTCTCGGCGGTCACCTACCTGACGCTCGGCACGCTGGCGGCGCGTTTCCTGCCCGGCCATGTCACCAAGATCTATGTCTTCGTGCTCGCGGTTCTGTTGACGCTGATGGTGGGCGTGTCGCGCCTCTATCTCGGCGTCCATTGGCCGTCCGACGTGCTGGCGGGCTGGTGCGCGGGTTTCGCCTGGGCCATGCTGTGCTGGCTGGCGGCGCGCTTCATGCCGCGCGGCCACAACGGCGAAACGAGTTGAGTTAAGGTATTTTCAATCCATATTCATGTTTGACACATCATTATGAAAGTATCATACATTCGTACTGCAGACTCAGACGGGAGTTCTGACCGGTGATTACCGCTGCACAGATGCGTGCGGCGCGGGCACTGGCCGGCATCGACCAGAAGACGCTCGCCGAGCGCGCCGGCGTTTCGCTGCCGACCATCCAGCGCATGGAAGCCAGCGACGGCGTGGTACGGGGCGTGGTCGACACGCTGATGAAGGTCATCCAGGCACTTAACGAGGCCGGGGTGGAATTGATCGGCGACAACCAGGCCAGCGATCGCGGCGGCAGGGGCGTGCGGCTGAAGAACTCCGTATAGGATTTCCCGGTCCGGGTCGGCTTTGAGCAGTTCCAGGAAAAGCGTGCAACGGTTTTCCGTCCAGAATTGCGTAAAAACAAAGGGTTAGTGCGTTTCCGCGAAAAACGGAAACGCTCTAGGGTTCGCGACGGCGACCGCCGACTTTCCGCAAGATCATTGCGATGCCGACGATGCCGCCGCTTTTGCGGAAGGCATGCCATGGATCAGCTCCGTCGCCGGCAGGCACACAAGGCCAGGCCGACATTTTCCGAACTGTTCACGCCGAAACTGATGACGGTATTGCGCGAGGGCTACCGTTTGCCTCAACTGCGCGCCGATGCACTGTCGGGGCTGACCGTCGCCATCGTGGCGCTGCCGCTTTCCATGGCGATCGCGATTGCCTCCGGCGTGACTCCGGAGCGCGGTCTGTTCACGGCGATCGTCGGCGGTTTCATCGTCTCGGCGCTCGGCGGCAGCCGTTTCCAGATCGGCGGGCCTGCCGGTGCCTTCATCGTGCTTGTGGCCTCCACCGCCGATCGGCAGGGTCTGGACGGGCTCCTGCTCGCCACGATGATGGCCGGCATATTCCTGCTCGCCATCGGCTATCTGAGGCTCGGCACCTATATTAAATATATCCCCTATCCGGTGACGGTCGGTTTCACCGCCGGCATCGCTGTCATCATCTTTTCCGGCCAGATCGTCGAGTTGCTGGGTCTCAAACTGCCCGGCAAGGAACCCGGTCCTTTCGTCCCGAAACTGATGGCGTTGTGGGAGGCCGGCGGCACGCTGAACCCATCCGCGGCCGGTATCGCCCTTCTGTCCATCGTCACCGTGATGGCTCTGAAGAAATGGCGCCCGCATTGGCCCGGCATGCTGGTGGCGGTCGCCTTGGCTTCCCTTGTGGTGGCGCTTTTTGCCCTGCCCGCCGACACGATCGGCTCGCGCTACGGCGGCATTCCGCGCAGCTTGCCCTTGCCCGCTCTGCCGGCCATGAGCCTCGACAAGGCGATTGCCGTGCTGCCGGATGCAATTGCGTTCGCCCTGCTCGGCGCCATCGAATCCCTGCTGTCGGCGGTGGTGGCCGACGGCATGACCGGGCGCCGCCACCGCTCCAACTGCGAACTGGTGGCGCAAGGCTTTGCCAATATCGGCTCGGCATTGTTCGGCGGCATCTGCGTCACCGGCACCATCGCGCGCACCGCCACCAATGTGCGCGCCGGCGCATACGGACCGGTCTCGGGCATGCTGCACTCAGCCTTCCTGCTTCTGTTCATGCTGGTGGCAGCACCGCTTGCCAGCTACATCCCGCTGGCTGCGCTTGCCGGTGTGCTTGCCGTCGTTTGCTGGAACATGGTCGAGAAGCAGGCGATCGCAGTCTTGCTGCGCTCCTCCAGCGCGGATGCGCTGGTGCTTGCGGCAACGTTCCTGATCGTTGTCTTCCGCGACCTCACCGAAGGTATCGTCGTCGGCTTCGCACTGGGATCGGTGCTATTCATCGACCGCATGGCCAAGGCCGTGGCAATCGCCGAAAGCGAGCCACCATTGATTGCGGAGGATGTCGCCGACACCACCAATGGCGACCGCCGCGCCTACGACGCAAGCGAGGCCAGCGACCCCGACACGGTCGTGTATCGCATTTCCGGCGCCTTCTTCTTCGGCGCCGCCTCGACGGTGGCGGCCGTACTCGACCGCATCGCCGACCAGCGCAAGAACTTCATCCTCGACTGTTCCCAGGTGCCGCTGTTCGATTCCACCGCCGCCAATGTCATCGAAAGCACGGCGCACAAAGCCAGGAAGGCCGGCGTACGTTTCGTCATTGCCGGCGCCTCGCCGCAAACCCGGCGCATGCTGATCACCCACGGCGTCAAGCGCCCGCTGGTGACGTTCGCAGCTTCAGTGAAAGATGCAAAAGCGCAGTTGAGAGCCGACGCTTGACCCGTTTTCCCTAACGGTGGCCGCAAAAAACGTCTCGCTCGATGTCACACCTCCCCGGCCTATCCCGTCAAAGGCCCAAGGAGAAACGACATGCGAACCTTGCTTATCCTCATCGGCCTCTACCAGAGCGCCAACGGCGTCTTCATGCTGGGCGCACCCGCGCTTTGGTATGCCACCATTCCCGGTGTCACCGAAACCGGCCCTTCCAATCCGCATTTCATCCGCGACATCGGGCTTGCCTTCATCGCGGCGGGCGTCGGACTGTTCCTTGGCGCCTTCAAGTCCGATCGACGGACAGTCCTCGTCGCCTCCATCTTTCTCGGTGGTCATGCGCTGCTGCATCTCGCCGAGCTGCTGCACGGCACGACGCCGATGGACGCGCTGCGTGACATCGCGCTGATCGCAGTGCCTGGGCTCCTGCCTCTGGCCGCGCTCACCGCTCCCGAAAGGAGGATCGCCTGATGCTTGCCCTCCTGCTCAAACGTGCGTTCCGCAAATTCGGCGGACGCTACGGCTATGACACCGGCTACCTTGCAGAACTCGCTGATACAGACGCCACCGGCGCGCTCAAGGTTGCACTGGTTTCGTTCTTCACCGACCACCGCTTCGGACTGGAGGCCGCACCTTATTTTGCAGCGAAAATCACCGCGGCGCGACAGACCGATTGCGGCTCGTGCCTGAGGCTCACCATCGCCATGGCCCGCGAGGCCGGCGTGCCCATGCGCGATATCCGCGCCATGCTCCTGGACGGCGCGGAAAGCGCGCCGCGCAACATGGCGCTTGCCCGCCACTATGCCGAAGCCGTGCTGGCCAACGACCCGGCATTGTTGAATATCCTCGCAGCCTGCGAGGCACGCTGGGGCAAGAGAGGCGTGGCCGGGCTTGCAGCGGCGACGGTTTCAGGCTCCTTCTACCCGCTGCTCAAGCGAGGGCTCGGCCACGGCAACAGCTGCGAGCCGGTAATGGCCTGGCTGGCCGGCGAGGCGAAAGAGGAGGCAGTGCTGGAGACGATCGATGGCTGAGGATCCGCGGCTCGCCGCCTATCTCGGCGAACGCCACCGACTGACCCGGCTTGCCTACCGCTACCTCGGCTCGGCAAGCGAAGCAGAGGACATCGTGCAGGACGCCTGGCTGCGCTTCGCGGGTGTCGACGAGCCGGAGGATGCGCCCAGGCTGCTCTCGCGCATCGTCACCAATCTGTGCCTCGACCGGCTGCGCTCGGCGCAAATGCGGCGCGAAACTTATGTCGGGCCGTGGCTGCCGGAGCCGATCGTGGAACGGGCTGGTGCGGTCGAACCCAACACCAACGATGCGGCCCTCGACATCTCCTTTTCGGTGATGCGGGCGCTGGAGCGGCTGTCGCCGCTGGAGCGGGCGGCGCTCTTTTTACACGACCTCTATGACGTACCGTTCGAGGAGATCGCCGAGACGCTGAAACGCACGCCAGCCGCCTGCCGGCAGATGGCATCGCGTGCGCGCAAGATGCTCCGGCAGGACCAGAGCCGTTTCCCGGCCTCGAACGAGGACGTGGCCCGCTTCGTTGCCGTGTTCGAGAAAGCGATGCGCGGTGGCGACATCGAGCCCCTGAAGGCATTGCTGGCCGCGGATGTCGAATATGTCTCGGACGGCGGCGGCAAGGTCCTGGCGGCGACCAACGTGCTGCTGGGCAGCGATGCCGTGGCGAAATTCATGATCGGCGTGGCGCGCAAGAACCCGGATCCGGCGCACACCGTCGTGGCGCCCGCCGCCATCAACGGCGCGCCGGGGCTTGTCGTCACGATTGCCGGCAAGATCGAACAGACGATGAGTTTCGAGGTCAATGCCCGAGGTACGATCTCGGGCGTCTACGTGGTGCGCAACCCTGACAAGCTGGTGGATGTGAAGATGTGAGCGTCGGACCGGTATCCCGGCCTTGCGGGCACCGGATTCGATCGATCTCAAGCTGCCCAGAGCGTCGTCGTCGAAACGGCGGCGAATTGAAGCCGCAGCCGCTCGGTCAGTTTCGCAGTCTTGCGCTTCCAGTCATGTTCGAAAAGGGCGGCCGTGCCAGCCAGGCTTTCCTTGCGCAGGCGTTTCGCCTCGCGCTTCAAATCCTTTTCGATCGTCCTCAGCGCTTCGGGTGCGAGCTTGAATGCTTCGGCGTCCTTGCTCAATAACGCGCCGAAGACAGCGAGGTCGTTCAAATCCCCGAGCTTGCCGCCGAGCTTGTCCAGTGCCTTCCGGCGCGCCTTGTCCCCACCCGGCCACAGCTTGCCTACGAGATCGAGCTGGGCGGCATGAACCTTGACGGCCTTGCGCAGGTCGTGGAAATCCTCTTCCTTGCCGTGCGAACGGGCCTTGGTGAGCGCCTTCTTCGCGCGGTCGATGGCTGTTTGAACGCCTCGCGCAACGATAGCAGCCGAAGCATTTGGATCGGCCGGCAGGGACAGCGCACCGACCCTCAGTAGCCCCTGGCGGCATGTGGCCGTGGCCGCATCGATGACGGAAGCGAAGGTGGCGATGTCGCTCATCGCGGCATTGCGGCGCTCGACCAGGATGGCGCGAAGACCGGCATAGAGATCGGCGTGATGCGGATGCGCCTCTGCAAGCCGGTCGACGGTTTCGATCAGCGCGGTTGCCTCGCGCGGTCCTGCCAGGCTCGCCGCCACGTCGCGATAACGCGCATTCTCCGCCTTGAAGAAGGTCTCGTCGCCGGGGCGCACAAGGCGCAGCAGCGCCCGCACCGCCTTCAGCCGACGCCGGCATTTGTGCAGATGTTCCTCCGGCTCGGCATGCGCCCGCGCCAGATGGTCAAGCGCCAGATGGACATCCTGCCTCAGCAGCCGCATGGCGTCATTGGCCAGGGCCAGGTTCGGGTCAAGCCGCGCGCTCATGGCACCAGTTCCGGAAAACCGTTCAGCGCCAACGAAGCGTTGGAGAAACGCAATTCCCCCGTCACCTCCCGCCCGAGCCAGGCGGGCAGCAAGGCATCCGGCACGCTATCCTGCGTTTCGAGCTCGGCCACCTCGAGCCCGTCGAGCACGTCGTTGAAGACATCGACCTCGTACTCATAGCCGCAATGGCGCACATGATGACGGGTTTTGCGGATGATGTTGCCGATGGCGAAGGCCATCATCTCGCGCGCCTCGGCGAGCGGCACCGAATATTCGAACTCGTCGCGGACCCTCAAGTCCGATCCGAACTTCAGCGTCAGCTTGGCGGTCTTGCCGTCGCTGATGCGCATGCGGATCGAGCGTTCCGAGGAAATGGCCAGATAAAACTGGGTGATGGCGACGCTGCGCTCCACCGCCTTGCGCCAACCCTCGTCCCTTATCAGAAACTTGCGTTCGACTTCCTTGGCCATCACAGGGAATAAAGCGCGGCGGCGGCGGCAAATCAACCGCAATTGCGGGATGACGTGGCATGCACGCTGCAGGCATCGTCACTGCGCCGGGAAAAGACAATCGACAGCAAGCGCCGCCAGAGCTATCGCAATGCCGATGGTGCAAACCGCCGGCCAGCCACCCCATGCCCAGGCAAGACCGGCTATTGCCGAGCCAGCAGCGCCGCCAAGGAAGAACAGGCCGACAAACAAGCCGTTGAGACGGCCCCGCGCTTCCGGCTGCAGAAGGTTGATAACGCGCCGACCTAGCGTCTGGTCGCCCGTGACACCGACGTCGAGCAGAACGGCGCCGGCCCCCAACAGCAAGAGAGGCAAAAGCCAAGAACCGGATCGGGCCAGCCCCGCCCATGCCGACAGGGCGAAGGCGGCAAGCATGAGACAGTGCGAAAGGACTGTACCCTGCCGCGTCCAGCCATGATCGCCGGCGCGCCCGAACAGCGGCGTCACGACCGCACCGCCTGCGCCGGCAAGCGCAAAAAGAGCTATGCCGCGCTGACCGAGATCGAAGGGTGGTTCCGCCAGCCGAAGCGCCACGGATGTCCAGAACAGGCTGAATGCCGCCATCGAGAGGCTGGCCGTGAGGGAATGGCGCCGCAATTCAGGCTCGGAACGCAGCAGTTTCCAGAGCGAGGCAACCAGTGCCGGATATCCGGCATCGCCCGCGGGCCGTCGCCGCGGCAGCCGCATCGCCAAGACCGCGCCGAGCAGCAGCATCGCCGTGGCACTGGTGCCATAGAAGGCTCGCCATCCAAAGGTGTCGGCAATCAGGCTGGCAGCAGGACGCGCCAGAAGGATGCCGATCATCAGACCGCTCATCACATCGCCGATGATACGGCCGCGCCGCTCGGGTTCCGCCATGGACGCGGCGATGGGCACCAGGATCTGGATCGCCGAACAGGCCGCGCCGAGGACGAAAAGAACAGCCATCAGCAGACCCGCATTGGGCGCAAGCGTCGCGGCAATTGCCGCCAGCACAGCGCAGCCCAGCATCCGCAGCACAAGCGCACGGTTCTCCAACAGGTCGGCCAAGGGAACCAGGAAGAACAGTCCGGCCGCATAGCCAAGCAAGGTTGCCATTGCCACCAGCCCTCCCGTCCCCGTCCCGAAACCGAAGGCGGGGCCGATCAAGCCGACAAGGGTCTGCGGAGCAAAGAGATTCGTCACGATCACGCCGACGGCTACCGCGAACAGAAACACCTGCCAGCCCGTGATGGAGCCAGGACGCGCCACCCCGCAGGCTGCATCGGTGACGTTCGTGGACATGGAAGGGCTCCTTCGTATGACTCGCATATCGATGAGGAGCTTTATTCACAAACAGCATCATGATACAAATTGAAATAGTCGATAATGATTATGCGAGTTTCGCATGAATATTCATGACGTCGAAGCTTTTGTCGCCGTTGTCGAGACAGGCTCGATCATCGGAGCCTCGGCGCGGCTGAACCTGACCCAGCCGGGCGTGACGCGGCGCATCCAGAACCTGGAAGACAGGCTGAAGACGGCGCTTCTCGATCGCCAGTCGAAGCCGTTCAAACCGACCGCCGCCGGCCGGGAGGCTTATGAACATGGCCGCCGCGTGCTGCGCTCGCTGGACGATCTGAAGGCCGGCGTCTCACCAACCGGGGACATCGAGGGGGAATTCAGGCTCGGCATCATGCCTTATCTTTCCGATGCCGCACTTGCGGTTCCGATCGAGCGGCTGCGAACCGATTTCCCGAAACTGACGCTGCGCATCACATCCGGTTGGTCGCCACGCCTCATGGAACAGGTTCTGCGCAGCGAACTCGACGCGGCAGCACTTTGCCTGGCCGACGGCCTTCAGCCACCCGACGAACTTGTCAGCGAGGACCTTGGAACGCAGTCGGTGCTGCTCGTCGCGGCAGCCGATCTTCCATTGCCAAAGCCTGCGAGCCTGGAAGACCTGTCCAAATTCCCGTGGGTGATGAACGAGACCGGGTGCGGTTTTCGTGCCTTCATCCGCCGCCAGTTCGAGGCGGCGCGCCTGCCCTTCAATGTCGGCGTGGAGGCGTTGAGCGCGGATCTGCGCCTGTCGCTGGTGGCGCGCGGCCACGGCATCGGCATGGTGACGCCCGCCGCTTTGGCCGGAGGCCCGTGGCAGGATCGCGTCAAAGTCATCGAGGTTCGGGATTTTCGCCCCCTGGTGCGTGCATGGATGCTGCATCGCCCGCCTGCAGGTCGCCTCGCCCGCCCCATTGCGGTGTTTCGGGATGCGCTGCTCGACGGACTGAAGAGCCCTGCCCCTTTCACATCGTAGAGGTGCCGCAAGACAGGGTGCTTCACCCCGCCTTGCGGCTCAGATCATGCTCCGGTTCGTGCCGCCTCGTCGATGAGCGCAGCCACTTCGCCTGCCCTGGACGCCAGCGAAGCGTGACTTGCCTCCAATTCGACGATCTTCCTGGGTTGCATCCTTTCCGACATCATCTTCTGGTTTTCCGGATGGATCATGCGATCTTCCGTCGACAGCTGATACCAGACCGGCTTCTTCTTCCAGGCCGGTGCGGTGATTGCATCGCCGAAAGTCGAACCAATGGGCGCCTTTTGCGTCACCGCCATCACCAGAGCCTCGTCCGCAGTCAGATCCTGACAGAAGCTCTCCTGGAATTTCTCGGACTTGATCCAGAGATAACCGTCGCTGTCGGGAGCGATGTTGGGGAAGGCCGCGGGCGGCTTGCCTTGACTGATGGCACCAGGGCTTTCGCCGGCATCCGGCGCGAAAGCTGCGATGTAGACCAGCCCAATCACGTTGGGCAGATCGCCGCATTCGGTGATGACGGCACCGCCATAGGAATGGCCGACAAGAAGCACGGGACCTTCGATCTGCTTGACCATCTTGCGTGTACGTTCAGCATCATCGGCAAGGGAGGTCAGCGGCATTTCCACTGCATGCAGATCACTGTGCCCCAGTTTCGAGAGCTCGATGATCGCTTTGCTCCAGTGGGCGGCACCGCCCCAGAAACCATGGACGAGTACGACAGTAGGCAATGAAGACATGGCTCATTTCCTTCTTCCCTGTGCCCATTCCGGGGACGGGGGATATCGAATGGGCGTGAGGAAGAGTTCCAGAGGCGATAGTCACATGCAATACAATTGACATTAATCAATCGATTGATTAAAAACCAGCATGGTAAATTCTTCTTCGTCGCGCCAAAATCCGCCTTCACCCGCCGACATGACAAAGGCGGCATTGGTGCGCGCAGCACTCAAGCTGTTCGGCCGCCAAGGCTATGACGGCACCTCCACGCGGGAAATTGCTGCCGCCGCCAAGGCCAATATCGGCTCGATCGCCTATCATTTTGGCGGCAAGGAGGGCCTGCGGGCGGCCGTCGCCGATCATATCGTCGAGACAATCCATTCGATCGCCAACCAGGCGTTGGGCGGCCTTTCCGGTCCTGATCCCGCTGCGCTGACAGCGGAGGTCGCTCGCGATCAATTGAAGGCCACGCTGCAGGGCATGGTTACCTTCATCGTCGCGCGCCCCGAAGCGGGCGAGATCGTGCAGTTCATGCTGAGGGAGCTCTCCGACCCGACCCCGACGCTCGACCGCATCTATGCCGGCCTGTTTGAGCCGACGCACAGAAGACTTTGTCTCATCTGGGAGCGCGCCACCGGCGAGCCGGCCGAAAGCGAGGCGACGCGGCTGACCATCTTCTCGCTGATCGGACAGACGGTCTATTTCCGCATCGGCCGCGAACCGGTGATGCGCCGCATGGGCTGGACAGCGATCGGCGAAGACGAAGCCGGCAAGATCGTCGCCACGCTGCACGCCAATCTCGATGCGATGCTGAACGCCAGGGGGAACAAGCCATGAAGCTGGAGATTTCGCACACGTTGAGGTCGCCCAGCTCTTGCCTCGGCCAAGGCTGGCAATCGGCCCGGTTATCGAGGGGTGATGTGAAATGAGCTTGCTGTGTTCGCTCCCTCTGGCAGCACACCTATTTTCCGCCTGCAGCGCCGCCGCGCCGCTCGCCGTCGGTTATGTCGAAGGCGACTTCGTACTGCTGGCCCCCATCGAAGTGGCCGAAGTGAAGACAGTTTCGGCACGGCGCGGCGACCGTGTCAGCCCCGGCCAACCGGTGGCGACGCTGGAGAGCGCCGATGCCGAGATCGCCGTGGCACAGGCCAAGGCAGCGCTGGCCCAGGCGCAGGCGCAACTGGCCGACCTTCAGGTCGGCAAGCGACCGGAAGAGATCGCCGTGCTGGAAGCCACCTTGCGCTCGGCCAAGGCGCAGGCGGCGGATGCCGCGCGCACCCTTGTCCGCACGCGCGATCTGTTGAAACGCGGCGTCGCCACCCAGGCTCAGTACGACGATGCGGCAACTCAGGCAGAGGTCGCAGAAGCAGCCATCGGCCAGGCCACGGCCAATCTGGCCGTCGGCAATCTGCCGGCACGGCCCGAGACGATCAAGGCTGCCGAAAACCAGGTGAAACAGGCGAAAACCGCACTGGATCAGGCGCAATGGCAGCTTTCCAAACGCACGCTTGTCGCGCCTGCCGCCGGCCGCGTCGACGACATCATCCGCCATGCCGGCGACACGGCCGGCCCCAGCGCGCCGGTGCTTTCGGTGCTGCCGGATGGTGCGGTGAAGCTCACCGTCTACGTGCCCGAAGCCAGCCTCTCCTCGGTCAAGGTCGGCGGCGAACTGGCTGTGCGCTGCGATGGCTGCCCGCAAGACCTCAAGGCCCGCATCAGCTACGTCTCGCCCGATCCGGAATTCACGCCACCCGTCATCTACTCGCTCGAGAACCGGCAGAAGCTGGTCTACCTCGTCGAGGCGCGGCCCATGGGCGATGCCGGACCGCTGCAGCCGGGGCAGATCGTGGATGTGGATCTAGCGAATAGTGAGTAGCGAGATGGTTGAATCGATCTCATCAAGGCACGACCGGCTTTGCTGCTCGCACCTCACCATTCGCTACTCACCATTCGCTACTCCCTACTCGCTCGCTGCCGGAGGCAGCGTCCTATGAACGCCATCGACGTCAAGAACCTGGTGAAACGCTTCGGCGACAAGACCGTCGTCGACCATGTCACGATGAGCGTGGCGGAAGGCGAGATCGTTGGCTTCCTCGGCCCCAACGGCTCCGGCAAGACCACGACCATCCGCATGATGTGCGGGCTTTTGACGCCGGACGAAGGCGAAGGCACCGTGCTCGGCTACGACCTCAGGACGGAGAGCCTGAAGATCAAGAACGAAGTTGGCTACATGACGCAGAAGTTCTCGTTCTACGAGGACCTGACGATCGCCGAAAACCTCGAATTCGTCGCCCGTCTTTATCATCTGAAGCCGATTGAGGATCATGTCGACAAGACGCTGGAGGAACTTGGCCTGACCAGCCGGCGCAACCAGCTCGCGGGTACGCTTTCGGGCGGCTGGAAGCAGCGACTGGCACTCGCCGCCTGTATCATGCACAAGCCGCGGCTGCTTCTGCTCGACGAGCCGACCGCCGGTGTCGATCCAAAGGCCCGACGCGAATTCTGGGATGAGATCCATCACCTCGCCCATGGCGGGCTGACCGTCCTGGTCTCCACCCACTACATGGACGAAGCCGAGCGCTGCCACCGCATCTCCTACATCTCCTATGGCAAGCTGCTGGCCACCGGCACCGTGGCGGAGGTGGTGGAGAATGCGGGGCTCACCACCTTCATCGTCGAAGGGCCGCGCCTCGACACCGTGACGTCCGCTCTCGAAGGCAGACCCGGTGTCGACCAAGTAGCGCCATTCGGCGCGACGCTGCATGTCGTGGGTTCGGATGCTGCCGCGCTCAAACACGCGCTGGCCGATGTCGAGAAGACGCATCCCGGCGTCAAGGTGAGGCCTGGCGAAACCAGCCTGGAAGACGTCTTCATCCAGTTCATGGCCGGTTCGAAGGACAATATGGCGTGAGCAAGCTGTTCTCCCCCGCCAGGCTCGGCGCGCTGCTGACCAAGGAATTCATCCAGATGCGGCGCGACCGCGTCACATTCGCCATGATGCTGGGCGTTCCGCTGATGCTGCTCATCCTGTTCGGCTTCGCCATCAACAGCGACCCGAAGCGGCTGCCGGCGGCGCTGCTGGCGATGAGCAGCGACCCATATACGCGTGCCATGGTATCGGCGCTGGAAAACACCAACTACTACCGCTTCGACTACATCGCCCGCACGGAAGCCGAGGCGGACTTCCTGCTGGCGCGCGGCGATGTCTCCTTCGTGGTCACCATTCCGGCCGATTTCGGCAAGCGCGTCGAGCGCGGCGACCGGCCACAGATTCTGATCGAGGCCGACGCGACCGACCCGTCATCCGCGAGCGGTGCCATCTCCACCCTCGGCACCGTCGCATCCCAGGCCCTGCTGCGCGCTCGTGGCATGGAAGCAGCTGCCGCCGAGGATGCGGCAAGCCAGCTCGATGTCATCACCCACCGCCTCTACAATCCCGAAGGCATCTCGCAATACAACATCGTGCCCGGCCTGCTCGGCGTCATCCTGCAGATGACCATGGTGATGATGACCTCGATCGCGCTGACGCGCGAGACCGAGCGCGGCACGATGGAGAACCTGCTTGCCATGCCGGCCAACCCGCTGGAGATTATGCTGGGCAAGGTGTTGCCCTATGCCGGCGTAGGCGCGGTGCAGGTGGTGGTGGTGCTGATCGCGGCGAAGCTGTTGTTCCATGTGCCATTCGTCGGCGGGCTCGGACTGCTTCTGTCCTCGATCCTCGTCTTCGTGCTTGGGCTGGTTTTGCTCGGCTACACGATCTCGACCGTGTCGCGGACACAGATGCAGGCCATGCAGCTCACTTTTTTCTTCTTCCTGCCGTCGATCCTTCTGTCCGGCTTCATGTTCCCCTATCGTGGCATGCCGGGCTGGGCACAGACCTTCGGCGAGATTTTCCCGCTCACCCATTTCCTGCGCATCGTGCGTGCGGTGATGCTGAAAGGTGCCGAGTTTCCTGCCGTTGCCAGCGAGATCGGCTGGCTGATCTTCTTCGTGGCGCTGTTTGCAGGGCTGGCGCTGATGCGCTTCCGCCGCACGCTCGACTAGCCCGGTTCAGGCAGCGGCCAGGATTTTGGCATAGGTGCCGAAATCGACATTGCCACCGGAAAGCACCACAGCCACGCATTTGCCGGCAAGGTCGATCTCGCCGGAGGACAGCGCGGCAAGCCCGACGCAGCCGCCAGGCTCCACCACCAGCTTGAGATAAGCCATCGCGTCGCGCATGGCGGCCGCCGTCGCCTCGTCCGACACCGCGACGGAACCGGCAAGGTTTTTGCGGTTGATCTCGAAGGTGATGGCGCCGGGTTCGTGCGTGAGGATTGCGTCGCAGATCGAGTCGTGGCCGGGATCGTTGGCGAGGCGCTGGCCGGCAGCGAGAGAGCGGCGGGTATCGTCGAAATGCTCCGGCTCGGCCACCCAGACGGCAGTCCGCGGCGAGGCATCCTTGACCGCGATTGAAATACCGCTCGACAGCCCGCCCCCACCACACGGCATCACCACCGCGTCGAGCGTCATGCCGAGGGCGCTTGCCTGTGCAACCAGTTCCAGCCCGATCGTGCCCTGGCCGGCGATGATGGCAGGATCGTCGAAGGGCGGCACCAGCGCCATGCCTTGTTCCACCCATGGCCGTACCACAGTCATGCGGTCATCACGGAACCGGTCGAAGCGCACCACTTCCGCGCCCATGCGCTTTACGTTGGCGACCTTGGTTTCCGGCGCATCCGAAGGCATGGCGATCACGCTTTTCAAGCCGAACATGGCGGCGGCCGCCGCCACGCCCTGCGCATGATTGCCGGAGGAAAAGGCGACAACGCCGCCGCGGCGTTCCTCCTCCGACAGGGAGGAGATCTTGTTGTAGGCGCCGCGGAACTTGAACGAACCGGTGCGCTGCAGCGTCTCCGGTTTGAACAGGATGCGGCCACCGAAACGTTCGTTGAGCATGGGGGACTCGATCAACGGCGTCGTCACGATCAGGCCCGAAAGACGCTCGGCGGCGTTGCGGACATCGGCAATGGCGGGAAGCGAAGCTGTCATGGAAACCTGCTCAATCACACATTCGCCGTCATCATGTGCGCGAAGCATAGGCGAGCGCCAACGAAAAGATGTAACCGTGACAATGTTCATTCGCCTAGCGCAATTCCAGGAAAAGTGTGTAGCGGTTTTCCGTCCGGAATTGCGCAAAACAAAGAGTTAGAGCGTTTCCGCGTTTCCGTGAAAAACGCAAACGCTCTAGTGTCATCGGTTCGTCAGGGACGTCGGCGGTGCTCACCGATTGTTTCTGAACCAAGCGAAATCTGACTTGAACAGGACAGCGCCGCCTGACCTTGTGCGGCGATGAGAGGAGGCCTTCAAA
The DNA here is from genome assembly GCF_001303895.1 of Mesorhizobium sp. 1M-11. Taxonomy (GTDB): domain Bacteria; phylum Pseudomonadota; class Alphaproteobacteria; order Rhizobiales; family Rhizobiaceae; genus Mesorhizobium. Next base: position 519,570 of record NZ_LJSD01000011.1, read on the forward strand.
TGCGCAAGATCCTTACCCTTTCCACCCTCGCCATGACGCTGGCACTGACGAGCCTGCCACTGACCACGGCCTCGGCCGAAGACCTCAACATCCAGATCGGCCCGGATGGTCCCAAGGTCATGATGCGTGACCGGCGCTGCGATCCCGACCGCGAATATTGCGGTGAGCGCCGCCGCTCCGACGAATGGCGCAGCGAGGACGACTACGGGCGCCGCCGTTCCGACGAGTGGCGTAGAGACCGTGAGGATGACGACGGTTATCGCCGCCGCGAATGCAGTCCGGATCGCGCACTCGACAAGGCCGAGCGCATGGGCGTGCGCCGCGCCCGCGTCGTCGGCGTCGGCCGCCGCACCATCGAGGTGCGCGGCATTGCCCGCAGCGGCGAACGCGTACGCCTCATCTTCGGCCGCCGCGACCCGCGATGCCCGTTGATGAGCTGACATCTTTCGACAATGCAAAATGCGAACGGGCGCCCAACAGCGCCCGTTTTGCTTTGGCTGACGCGGTTTCTTACCCCAGCAAGGTCGGCTTGCGTTTGTTTCCGCCAGCCTTGCGCCAGGAATTGAAACGATGCGTGGCGGCCGCGAAGGAGATCTTCATCTTCTGCGAGACGGAATAGCGCGATTCACCCTTGTCGAAGAGCCGATAGCAACACTCGACGCCTTCCCCGGTCAGCTTGCCATCCGGCGTTTTGTTGTGCGGATTGGCTGGGTCGAACGGTTCGATCTCTACCGACATCATGGTCTTGAGACGGGCAAGGTCGGCCTCGATCGAGGCGATGAGATCGAGAACCGGTTTCGGATCAAAGGATTTCGTGCGCTTGGCAGCCGTCATGCAAAGGTCTCCGGTTGGCTTCTCTCGACATATAGGTGAACATTCGCCGATAAAAAGGACCATCGCAAAACCATGACGACTGTCGGATAGCCAGCCGTCACGCTTGACCGGCCGGTGGTAGCGGCATAGTTTAGAATAATTCTAAACTAGAGATATCCATCATGCTTTCCCGTGTTTTCGGCTTCGGCCGCCGTTCCTTTTCCTCGCTCTCCGAACAGGAAATCCTGGCGCTGGCCATCTCCTCCGAGGAGGACGATGCCCGCATCTACCGCTCCTATGCGGAGGGTCTGCAAGAGAGCTATCCGCATTCGGCCAGGATGTTCGAGGAAATGGCAGCAGAAGAAGACAAGCATCGCGGCCTGCTGATCGAACTGCACCGCAAGCGTTTTGGTGAACTCATCCCGCTCATCCGCCGCGAACATGTAAAGGACTACTACGAACGCAAGCCCGATTGGCTGGTGCGCCCCCTGGGCATCGACAAGGTCCGCCACCAGGCCGAAGAAATGGAGCGGCAGGCCCAGCTCTTCTACACCGAAGCGGCCAAGCGCACGTCCGATGCCTCCACCCGCAAACTGCTCGGCGACCTCGCCGCGGCAGAACAGAACCACGAAAACCTCGCTCACAAGCTTGAGCAGAAATATGTGCCGGGCGACGTGCGCGATGAGGAAGCCGCGACGGAGCGGCGGCAGTTCATTCTCACCTATGTGCAGCCAGGGCTGGCCGGGCTGATGGACGGCTCTGTATCGACGCTGGCGCCGATCTTCGCAGCGGCTTTTGCCACACACGACACCTGGCAGACCTTCCTCGTCGGCCTGTCGGCCTCGATCGGCGCTGGCATCTCGATGGGTTTCACCGAGGCCGCGCATGATGACGGCAAGCTCTCGGGACGCGGTTCGCCGCTGAAGCGCGGGCTGGCCAATGGCATCATGACTTCGCTCGGCGGCCTCGGCCACGCCTTGCCTTATCTCATCACGAATTTCTGGACCGCGACTTCCGTGGCTGCAGTCGTCGTGTTCTTCGAATTGTGGGCGATCGCCTTCATCCAGAACCGCTACATGGAAACGCCTTTCCTGCGCGCAGCTTTCCAGGTGGTGCTCGGCGGTGCGCTGGTGTTCGCCGCGGGGGTGCTCATCGGAAACGCCTGACGATCCGGCACTTCCCTCTCCCGCAAGAGTGGCCTCTCCCGCAAGAGTGGAGAGAGAAGTGCCGATCAGCCATGAGCTTTTTGGCTGTCGGCCGGCACTTCGGCGCGGTCGAACATGCCATAGTCACGCATCACATGGGCAATGCGCAGGCGGTAATCCGAAAAGATGCCGGCGCGACCGGCTTTCTGAGCCTGACGATGATCCTCGCTGTTGCGCCATTCTCGCACCGCCTCTTCGTCGCGCCAGAATGACAGAGACAGGACGCGTGCGGGGTCGGTCAAACTCTGGAACCGCTCGATGGAGATGAAACCGTCGATGCCGTCGAGCAACGGGCGCAGATTGGCGGCAATGCCGAGATAAGCGTCGCGCTTGCCCTCGGCCGGGGTGACTTCGAAGATAACAGCGATCATGGGTTTGTTTCTCCTGCGAGGAAGCGGCCAGCCGTTTCAAACAACGCCACGCGGCCAGTTTCGAGGTGCATCAGGTGGGTGCCCTTCGGGAGTTTGCGATCGAGCTTGATCCGGCCTCCCAACCGGCCCATCAGCCAAGCGGCGTCCAGGTCGTCCGAAACGCGATCCCAGGCACCGCGAACTACCAGTGTCGGCGCCTGGATCCGCGCGGGATCATAGACCATCCGGCCGGCCCAGGCATCGGCGATGTCGGCCACGGGACCACCGGGCACCTGCACAGCGGGTGGCGTGCGCGCCGCATTGCCAGGATCGGTGGCAAGGTAGGCCGGCCCCCACGACGCGAGTTCCGGCTCGATCAGGACAGGCGGATGCCCCGAAGGCACGTCTTCGACAAAACGCGACAATTGATCGGCGATGGACACCAGCCGCCAGGCTGGCACATGGGCTTCCCTATCGCCTGCGACGTCGCGCCGGGCGATCGGCCCGAACAGGACCAGGCGATCCACGTTCTCAGGCCGTGTCGCCGCATAGAGTCCCGCGACAAGAGTACCCCACGAATGGGCAATCAACGAAACCCGCGCCCCACCCGTAGCAGCCAGGACATGCGCGACGACCCGGCTAAGCTGCCGGCGGGCCCATGGCGCACGGCCTCCTGGCTGCCCGCCAGCAGGCGAGCGCGAAAAGTAGGCCGGACGGTCGGACCCGCCATAGCCGGCAAAATCGAAGGCCCATACATCAAAACCACGCCGGTGCAGATCGTCCATCCAGGAATGGCCGTCAAACCGGTACGCGACTGACAGTGCCGACGGGAATGTCGCACCATGGACGTAGATGACGCTTGGTCCCGACGAAGCGACGCGCCTGACCAGCAATCGAGGTTCACCGGCATGTCCGTCGAGTATGGTGGCCTCGCCCGGTGTCACGGCTTAACCAACGCTGCATGCGGCGCTGATGCCAGCTTCAGAAAAATCCGGTCTTCCTTGAGGATGAAGTTTTCGCGCCGGGCGAACTCGAAATTGGCCTTGCCTGCGGGATCGGCGGCAAGGCGGGCGCGGTAGGCTTCGTAGGCCGCCAGACTGTCGATGTTGTAGAGCGCATAGGCTGTCGTGGCGGAGCCTTCATGCGGTGCGAAATAGCCGATCAGGTCCGCGCCGCAGCGAGGGATCGCCTGCCCCCAGTTACGGGCATATTCCTCGAACGCCGCCTTCTTGAACGGATCGATCTCGTATCGGATGAAGCAGGTGATGGTCATGGTGATCTCCTTCGGCAGGGGCATCGACACTTCGATCACGATCGAAACATCGGCTGGGAAATGGGATTAGACGCGGGATATGATCGCGGCAGCCAGAAGGACTTTGCGCATTCGCGCCGTATATCTTCGGGCGCCAGGCCAAGGTCTTCGAGTTGCCATGCGTCGAGTTCGACAAGCTCCAGCCGCTGCAGATAACGGTCATAACGGCGCATCAGCAGCGACCACAGCCCGCGTGCGACCCAGCGAAAGCGGAACCGGGCGTAGCCGACATCGGCACTGACAGGATGAGACAGGCTGGTCATCGTCGTCTCCTTGAACTGCTCGCAAATTAGTGCTTTTCTTGCGTCAATGCTTTGATGGAGATCGAACTATGAAAGACGGACCGGATATCGCCCGTATCGCCAGCCTGATCGGCGACCCTGCCCGCGCCAACATGCTGACGGCGTTGATGGCAGGCGCCGCGCTGACGGCGAGCGAACTGGCGCTGGAGGGTGGCGTCACCCTGCCGACGGCATCATCGCACCTGGCCAAGCTCATCGAAGGCGGGTTGCTTACCGTCACCGCCCAGGGTCGTCATCGCTATTATGGCCTGGCTGGGCCGCAGGTAGCCTCCATGCTGGAGGCCATCATGGGCGTAGCAGCCGGTGTCGGACCCAAGCGCGCCCGCCCCGGCCCGCGCGAACCGGCAATGCGCGAAGCGCGTGTCTGCTACGACCATCTTGCCGGCGAACACGCCGTGAAGATGATGGACACGTTTCTCGCCCGCGACATCCTGGTACGCGACGGTCAGGAGATTCGGCTCGGGCCGAACGGTGCCTCGCATTTCATCGCAATCGGAATCGACATGGAGAGGCTAGGTCCCTCGCGCCGGCCGGTCTGCCGCGACTGTCTCGACTGGAGCGTGCGCCGCTCGCATCTGGCTGGGCAGCTGGGTGCTGCGATCCTCGACAAGATCCTCGCCGAGAAATGGGCGCGCCGAGAAAAAGACAGTCGCGTCGTCACCTTTTCACAGAAAGGTCGCCAGGCATTCGAGAAGGCATTCTTGGAGGTTTAGCCAAGTCGACTATTTGCGCCGGAGCTTCCTGACGAACTCCGTGAACGACGACGCCAGGGGCAACACGTAACCCCAGTCCCTGGAACTGGCTTCCTCCAGGGTCCAATCGTCATCCTCGGGCGCAAGTTCGTGGTCGATGAAGCAGAGCTTCCCCTCGTTGCCCTCATCGAGCCGGAGGCAGATGGGATTTCCGCCATGGTCACTCATGATCCACAGCAGGTCGTTGTGCAGAGGCCATGGCGGAAATCTCCGGTTGTGGACCAGCGAATAAACCGGATCCTTCTGCAGGCCGCCAACGTCCTGCACATATCCGGCCCACACCCCGTTCGGAAAATCAAACGAAACTTTTTGGAGGCATCTGCCGCCGGCACAGGCCAGCAGAAATGCGCAATAGTCGTCAGGAAGGAAGATTCCCGTCGTTTCCTCGAACCGCTGCAGGTCGCGTGGCACCGCGGGACTCTCCCCTGCCTGGTTGACGGCGTCGATAAAGCGCCAAAGCTCCATTCGCACGTTCCCACAGATCGCGATTCATGCCTGCAGCGTAGTGAGGAAGCAGCCCTTTCGGCAACTCCCGCAGCGAGGTGAGCATTTCCGTATTTCGCAGCCGAAAGGCCGAAACCGAACCGCGTTTTTCCGAGTCTCAAACGAAAGCTTCTGTGGCGCGAAAGTCACAGCGCCGGCAAAGGCGTCAAATGGCGCCAAAACACCGTGAATCCGCCACTTTGCGGCCATGATTCGTAGAGGTTTCGCCCGAAGATTAACATCCCGTTCACCGACTATTCACGCCTTCTCGCTAGGATGCACCCAATCGGACGGGACATCCGAAAATCGGGACAGGGAATAGACGAATGACCATCTTCAGCCAGTTCAAAGGCTACGCCGCCGCCATCCGCGAATTCATCGCGCCAACCTATCGGCCCGAGCGCCATTACATGCGCGGTCCCGGTCCGGCTTGTGCTCGCCGCACCCACACGCTCGGCGTGAGCGCCCACTGATGACACTGGAAAGCCGTCACGACAGCCGGGTCGCCCGTCCCGCTGGCGAACAACGCACGACCACCTATCGGCCGCTGCGGCCAGGGATTGCTGCATGCCCCTGAGACGCTGCAACCGAAACAACTTCCCGATCTTCAAACCGCCGGTGTTCTCCCACGCCGGCGGTTTTCGTTTTTCCAACAGGGGCTGAAAGATTTTTCGGCATCGCCTGTCGAAATCGGGCAAGCTCGCGCGACATTCGTGCGGCCAGCAAGGACGCGGCCTTCGAAACTCGGGAGATTGTCGTGCAATATATGCTTCTGATCCATGTCGACGAAACGGCCTTCGCCAGGATGACCCCCGAAATGCAAGGGGTAATGTCGGAACCCTACATGGCCTACAATGCTGCACTCGAGAAGGCCGGAGCCATGGTGGTCGGCCAGCGGCTGCAGCCATCCAACGTCTCCACCACGGTCAAGGTCCGCGAGGGCAAGACAGAGGTGCTCGACGGCCCGTTCGCCACCACCAAGGAACAGCTCGGCGGCTTCTACCTTATCGAGGCTCCCGATCTCGACGCGGCACTTTCCTGGGCTGCGCGATGCCCTGCCGCCAGCCATGGCACAGTCGAGGTGCGCCCGATCTGGCCGACCCACTGAGCAGCAAGGCAGGGCGCGATGGCCTCGGCCACGGAGACGGCCCGGGCGGCGGCTGAAGCGGCCGCCCGCCAAAGCTACGGCAAGCTCGTCGCTTTCCTCGCCGCGCGTTCGCGCGACGTTGCCGGCGCCGAGGACGCGCTCGCAGACGCCTTCGCGATGGCGCTGGCAAGATGGCCCGAAACGGGTGTCCCCCAACATCCCGAAGCCTGGCTTCTCGCGGTGGCGCGCCGCCGCGCCACCGACCAGCATCGCCGACGCCAGACACGCGAGGCGGCACTACCCCATCTCAAGCTCATCGAAGATGAAATGGAGGAAGAGGCAATGCGCGAGAAGCTGCCGGACGATCGCCTCGGCCTGATCTTTGCCTGCGCTCATCCGGCGATCGATTCAGGCGTGCGCGCGCCGCTGATCCTGCAGACGGTGCTCGGCTTTGACGCCGCCACCATCGCGTCCGCATTTCTGATCTCACCCGCCACCATGGGGCAGCGGCTCGTACGCGCCAAAGCCCGTATCCGGGAAGCGGGTATCCCTTTCCGCATTCCTGAACTGCCGGAACTACCTGAGCGGCTGTCGGCAGTACTCGAGGCTGTCTACGCTGCCTTCGCCGAAGGCTGGACCGATCCTGCCGGGACCGAAACGCGCCGCCGCAACCTGGCGACCGAGGCAATCTGGCTTTGCCGGCTGGTGACCGAACTGATGCCGGAAGAGCCGGAAGCTCTCTCACTGCTCGCGCTGATGCTCTATGCTGAAGCGCGACGTGAAGCGCGCCGAGGCGCGCAAGGCGACTTCGTGCCACTCAGCGAGCAGGACATGACCTTATGGAATACCAAGCTGATTGAGGAAGCGGACGCGCTGCTGCAGCGCGCGGGCCGTTCCTCCAGTCTCGGCCGCTACCAGATCGAAGCGGCAATCCAGTCCGTGCATATCGCTCGCCGCCTGACCGGCAGGACCGACTGGGCGGCACTCAGACAATTCTACGATGCGCTTGCCCTGGTTGCCGGCTCGCCAGTCGTGACCATCAACCGCGCGGTTGCCGTCGGCGAGACCGATGGGCCTACCGCCGGGCTGGCCGAACTCGACACTGTCGCCGACGACCGCCGCATCGACGACTACCAGCCTTATTGGGCAGCGCGAGCTGGGCTGCTAACCGAACTCGGCCGGTGGGATGAGGCGCGGCTGGCCTACGAAAGGGCGATCGGACTGGAGCGCGATGAAGCAGTGCGGCGGTTCCTGGCCGCAAAGAAGGCGACGCTCCTGAACTGAACAAATTACCCTTCAGGCTGATCGGGAGGGCCACATCTCATGGCGCCCATTGAGCACGGTAAGCATCGGATCAACGCGCAGTCTGGCGCAGACCCGCTCGACATTCGGCCAGGCTCGACGCGCCTTATCCATGTCCGGATACCAGCAAACCAGCATCAGCATATAGATGTCTGCAATGGTACCGCTGTCACTCACCAGCCAATCACGGCCGGTCAGCGCACTGTCCAAAATACTGATTTCCTTATCCATCTCGACAACCGCCGCCTGCTTGACCGCAGCGATGCCGGCAGCGTCGGTGGTCGAACGGTGTGGATAATAGTAGCGCAGATTGGCCATGTAGATGGCGGTCGCCATGAACGCCATCCAACGCAGGAAATCCGCCCTGCCCGGCTCGCCGGCAACCGGACCAAGCCCCTTTCCCGGGTGCAACTCAGCGAGCAAAAGCGAGATCGCCACCGTTTCGGGGACGGCATGACCACCCGGCAGGACCAGCACCGGCACCTGGTTCATCGGGCTGATCCTGAGAAATTCCGGGTCGGGTTGCGGCATCTTGGGCACGTCGATCTGTTCGAATGCCACGCCAGCCAGCTTGAGTGCTGCCTCGATCACGAACCCGCCCGAGCCCGGACGCGTATAAAGCTTATACATTTTTTGCTGTTCCTCCCTGGTCCGGCGTTCGGACCAGAGTGGATTTGACCTGGCCGAGGCCAGCACTCAAGCTGGCAACAGCAGGGCCAACAGGTTTTTCACAGGGGCCAGGGAAGGGAAATGCCTTCCCGCCTCGCGGCCCCCGAGAGAAAAGACTTACGTGCCAAGCCCTTCGAAAAGCACAGTCGAAAGGTAGCGTTCGGCAAAGGACGGAATGACAACGACAAGGTTCTTGCCCTTGTTCTCCGGCCGCGAGCCGACAATGATCGCGGCCTGCAGCGCGGCGCCAGACGAAATACCAACCGGCACGCCTTCCAGGCGGGCAACGAGGCGGGCATTGGCGACGGCGTCCTCGTTGGAGACCTTGACGATCTCGTCATAGATGGTGGTGTCGAGGATCTTCGGCGCAAAGCCCGCGCCGAGACCCTGGATCTTGTGTGGGCCCGGCTGGCCGCCCGACAACACCGCTGATGCTTCCGGCTCAACGGCCACGACATGCAACGAAGGCTTGCGTTTCTTAATAACCTGGCCGACGCCGGTGATGGTGCCGCCGGTGCCGATGCCGGAGACGAAGATGTCGACTTCGCCCTTGGTGTCGTTCCAAATCTCTTCAGCGGTGGTTTCGCGATGAATCTCGGGATTGGCCGGATTCTCGAACTGCTGCGGAATGATGGCATCCGGCAGCGAAGCGGCCAGTTCGTCGGCCTTGGCGATCGCGCCCTTCATGCCCTTCGGGCCTTCGGTCAGCACAAGTTCGGCGCCGAGCAGCGCCAGCATCTTGCGACGCTCGACCGACATGGTTTCGGGCATGGTGAGGATCAGCTTGTAACCCTTGGCGGCGGCGGCGAATGCCAGCGCGATACCGGTATTGCCGGAGGTCGGCTCGATCAACACCGTCTTGCCGGGGGTGATCTTGCCGTCACGCTCCAGCGTCTCGATCATGGCGACGCCGATGCGGTCCTTCACCGAAGCGATCGGGTTGAAAAACTCGAGCTTGGCGAGAAGATTGGCGACGATGCCCTTTTCCTTCGCGAATTTGTCCAGCCTGACCAGCGGGGTATCGCCGATCGTCTCGGTAATCGAATTGTAGATGCGGCCGCGGCCGGGAACACGTGCGGAGGTTACAGGCTTGTTCATTGATTTCGCTCCCTGAAACGAGGCTGCCTTATGCGGCTTTTCACCAACGGAAGATAGGCCGCCACCCGACTATATCCGAGTGGGCAGCGTGCTGAAAACAACAGGTGGCTGGAACAGTTTTCCTGATTATCCCGGATTCAGGTTCAGCTTTGCGCAAACACCCTCAGGACCGGGCGGCAATCGCTGCCGCGGCACCAACCATGAAGCCGGCTGCCGTACGGTTCAACGCTTTCAATGCTCGCGGCGAACGCAGGAACCAGCGCGCCTTCGCCGCGAGCGCCAGATACGGCACCAGGACGATGAGCAGCACGACGGCGGTGATGGCGGCCAGGATGCCGTAGTCAGCCAAGGTCAGCGATTTGAGATCGACGATGGTCGGCGTGATCGCCAGATAGAAGATCATCGTCTTCGGATTGCCGAGCGTGACGGCAAGGCCAGCCAGCACCGAGGGAACGAAACCATCCCTGCCCTTGCGGGCTTCGACCGTTTCCGGCGTGATGCCGGCCGTCCAGAAACTCCAGGCGAGATAGGCAAGGTAGAGCACACCCAGCCATTTGATGACCAGGAACACCATGCCGAAACTCTGCGCCACCAGCGCAAGGCCGAGCACGACCGCGGTGAGATAGGTCAGATCGCCAAGCACGAGCCCCAATGACATTGCCAGAGATGAGCGGAAGCCGGAACCGAGCGCTCTCGCCACCAGCGCCGTCACGCCGGGACCGGGGATGGCGGCGGCGACCGCAAGGGCGGCGGAATAGGCAAGAAATCCGGCAAGGGTCATCGCAAAAACCTCGGGAACACCGGCGCTTTATCGCATGGAAGCCAGCCCCCTGGAAATGGCACAGTGTTTGGTCCAGCCACTCACAATTTCCTGAAAAGGCATCGACATTTCGACCCGGCTCCTGTACGCGCACGGTCCCGCCGCGACCCGCACCGACAGGTCGCGCCCTTTTACGCAAACATCCAGGACGAGACGATGCGACCGGCTTTCGGCGGCATAGACTTCGGCACCTCCAATTCCACCGTTGGCGTGATCGAAAACGGCCGGCCACGCCTGGTGGCGCTGGAGGACGGCAATGCGACGCTGCCCTCAGCGATCTTCTTCAATTTCGAAGACGGCAACACCCTGTTCGGCCGCCGCGCCATCAGCGATTATACGGATAGCGTCGAAGGCCGGCTGATGCGCGCGCTGAAGAGCGTGCTGGGTTCTTCGCTGGCACATGAAAAGACGCGCATTCAGGCACGCACGCTGGCCTTCACCGATATCATCGGCCTCTTTGTCGCCCACCTGAAGGCGCGGCTGGACAGCCATGCCGGGCAACCGGTGGAAAATGTGGTGCTTGGCCGACCCGTGCGTTTCGTCGATGAGAGTGACGCCGCAGATGCCGACGCGCAGAGCCAGTTGGAAAAGGCAGCCCGCAAACAAGGATTCAAGCATATCGACTTCCAATTTGAGCCGATCGCCGCAGCCCTTGACTACGAACATACGCTCAACCGCGAAGAACTCGCCCTGATCGTCGACATGGGCGGTGGCACGTCTGACTTCTCCATCGTGCGGGTGTCACCGGAGCGTTCCGCCGCCAGCGACCGCAAGGGCGACATCCTGGCCAATCGCGGTATCCACATCGGCGGCACCGATTTCGACCGGTTGCTCAGCATAGCCAGTGTCATGCCCGAACTCGGCTATCTGACACCGACGAAGGACGGCAAGCGCAACCTGCCGGCGGGTTATTTCGTCGATCTCGCCACCTGGCAGCGCATCAATCTGCTCTACACGCCGAAGGCCATGCTGGATCTGCGCCAGATCCGCTACGAGGCCGCGCGGGCCGATCTGGTCGACAGGTTGATCGAAGTGGTCGAACACCGTTTCGGGCATGCGCTCGCCACGAAGGTGGAAAGGGCGAAGATCGCGCTGACCGACCAGGACGAGGCAACAGTGGAGGTGGTTCTGCCCGGCGCGAACTTCTCGGCGGAATTGACCAAACAAGGCCTGGAGGGCACCATCCACAACGAGGTCGGTCGCGTCACGCAAACGGTTGCCGATACTCTGGCCGATGCCGGCGTGAAGCCTGCGGACATCACTGCCGTATTCCTGACAGGCGGCTCGACCGCCATCCCCATGGCGCGGCGCAGCATCCTGGGATTGGTGCCCGACGCCAAGGTGGTGCAGGGCGATGCGTTCGGTTCGGTCGGCCTCGGCCTTGCGCTCGACGCACGCCGCAAATTTGCCTAGCCCTTACCTTTGTAGGAGATACGCCAGACGGTACCGTTGCCGTCCTCGGTGACGATCAGCGAACCGTCCCTGGCGACCGCCACGCCCACCGGTCGGCCCCACACAGCATCGTTGGAGACGACGAAACCCGTCATGAAGTCTTCGTACTCTCCGGTCGGCTTGCCATCCTTGAAGAACAGCCGCACCACCTTGTATCCGGTCGGCGCGCCGCGATTCCACGAACCGTGCAAGGCGACGAAGGCATCGCCTTTATATTCGGCTGGGAACTGATTGCCCTCGTAGAAGGTGATGCCCAGCGGCGCCGAATGCGCCTGCATCAGAACGTCCGGTACTGTCACCTTCCCCGCGAGGTCAGGGCGAGTACCGGCATGGCGCGGGTCCTCATTGTCGCCGATGTAATACCAGGGCCAACCGTAGAAGGCGCCCTGCTTTACCGACGTTGCGTATTCGAACGGAAGATTGTCGCCCAACGCGTCGCGTTCGTTGACCACGCACCAGGGTTCGCCGGTGGCCGGCTGGACGGTGAGCCCCGAGCAGTTGCGCAGGCCGGTGGCCACGGTGCGGCTGTTCTTGCCGTCGGCGTCGAAAGCAAAGACTGCGGCGCGGCCGCGTTCGTAGCTCCATGCAGCTCCGAGCGCCTCGCTGGCGGCCCATGCCTTGGGACCTCCGGGGGGATCTCCGAGGTCTTCGGCTGCATTGGAAGCCGAACCCACCGACAGATAAAGCGTGTTGCCATCCGGCGAAAAAGCGATGTCGCGGGTCCAATGGCCGCCGTCAGGAATGTCCGTGACAACCGTTTCGGGTTTTCCGGACGCCTTCAGGTCGCCCTCCTCGTAAGGGAAGCGCACAATGCTGTCGGTGTTGGCGACATAGACCCATTGCGGCTTGGCCGGCGGATAGAAAGCGATGCCGTAAGGTGAACTCAGCCCTTTGGCGTAGATGGATTCTTCGGCAGGCTTGGCGCCGGCGGCGCCAGGCCTGTAGAGCCGAACCTGGTCAGCGCGGCTGTCGGCGACGAAGATGTCGCCATTCGGCGCAACGCGCACCGCGCGCGGATTGCTGATGCCTGAAGCGATCAGTTCGGCCGAAAAGCCGGCGGGCAGTTTCGGCTCCGCATTCTTCGGACGCCGGACCTCGCTCGGGCTGTTCGAGGCGGAGTCGGAGACATAGGGTTTCGGCAGATCCTGTGGCGTTAGCAGACGCCGGATGCCGGGCTGGTCGGCACGCCAGCCACCGAAGGCGGCCTCCCCTTTCAGAACTTCGGATTGCTGGGCGAGAGCCGAAGAAACCGGCGCTACGAAGAACGGAACCAGCAAGGCTGCGACAGCACGTTTCACATCATCCTCCTTCACCCACCACGACGACGATAGGATGGGATGCGCGCCAGCGCATCACAACTGGCTGTGAGAACGACCGCCCTTCAGGCCTCGGCGCCGAAGCCAGCTTCCAGCCGCTTTTCCAGTTCGACAAGATCGGCCGGCAGCGGCAAGCCGAGCGCACGCAGTTCGGAGAACTTCTCGCGCAACTGCTCCTGGATCTCGTGCTCGTCTTCCGGCTGGTTGACCATCTCCTGCAGAAGCAGGCCGATACGGGCTTTGATCTCTTCCAGCGCCATGGCGTTCCCTCCTGGCCGGCAGTCTCAGCTAACTACCGCAGCATGCGCGAAATCAGCTGTGCCGTATAGTCCACCATCGGCACGATGCGCGCATAGTTGAGCCGCGTCGGGCCGATCACGCCGAGGGCGCCGACCACGCGCGCATCCTTGTCGCGATAGGGCGCGACGACCAGCGACGAGCCTGACAGCGAAAACAGCTTGTTTTCCGAACCGATGAAGATGCGCACGCCCGAGCCCTGTTCGGCGAGGTCGAGCAACTGGATCAACCCATCCTGAGCCTCCATGTCCTCGAACAAACGCTTCAGGAGCTCGATGTCGGCCTGAGCGGTGACGTTTTCGAGCAGATTTGCACGACCGCGCACGATAAGGCGCGCCGGCAGGCCGCTTTCAGTGCCTGCCCAGACGGCAAGGCCCTTTTCGACCAGATCCTGCGACAGCGTATCGAGCGCAGTGCGGGTTTCTTCCTTCAACCTTGAAATCTCACCGCGTGCCTCGGCGAGCGTGCGGCCACGGATATGGGCGTTGAGGAAGTTCGAAGCCTCGTGCAGTTGCGAAAGCGTGATGCCGGCCGGCAGGTCGATGACGCGGTTTTCGACATCGCCACCCTGTGAGACCAGCACCGCCAAAGCCTTGCCCGGCTCCAGCTGGATGAATTCGATATGCTTCAGCGCCACTTCAGCCTTGGCGGCCAGGACGAGCCCTGCACCACGCGACATTCCGGACAGCATCTGGCTGGCTTCGGTCAGCATGTGTTCGAGCGACATGCCCTCGCCCGAAGCCTTCACCTGCGTCTCGATGGAACGGCGTTCCTCGTCGGTGAGATCGCCGAACTCCATGAAAGCATCGACAAAGAAACGCAATCCCTGCTGGGTCGGCAGCCGGCCTGCGGAAATGTGCGGTGCGTAGATCAACCCAAGATGCTCGAGGTCGCTCATCACGTTGCGGATCGTCGCCGGCGACAGCGACGAGGGCAGGATACGCGACAAGGAGCGTGAGCCGACCGGCTCGCCGTCCCGTAGATAGGACTCGACGATGCGCCGGAAGATATCGCGCGAACGGATATCGAGCGGCTGAAAGGCCGGCGATTGCATGATCGGATCAACGATGGGCTTGGTCATCGGGCGCTAAATCTCCGGAGACAAGGATATAGATTGCAGCCGGTGCGACGCAAGCGACCCGTTTTCCTTTGCGCCCGGTCTTCCATGGAGCTACAAGCCGGCCACGACTCCAAAACCAAGAAGAAAGACCTTTGATGCGCCCCTCCAAACGCCAGTCAGACGAAATGCGTGCGATCTCCTTCGAGCGCGGCGTTTCCAAGCACGCCGAAGGCTCCTGCCTGGTCAAATTCGGCGACACGCACGTGCTGTGCACGGCAAGCCTGGAGGAAAAAGTGCCCGGCTGGATGCGCAACACCGGCAAGGGCTGGGTGACAGCCGAATACGGCATGCTGCCACGCTCGACCGGCGATCGCATGCGCCGCGAGGCTTCCGCAGGCAAGCAGGGTGGGCGCACGCTGGAAATCCAGCGCTTGATCGGTCGCTCGCTGCGCGCCGTGGTCGATATGCAGGCGCTGGGCGAGGTCCAGATCACCGTCGACTGCGACGTCATCCAAGCCGATGGCGGTACCCGCACGGCTTCCATCACCGGCGGCTGGGTGGCGCTCTACGACTGCCTGCGCTGGATGGAAGCGCGCCAGATGGTAAAGCTGGACAAGGTGCTGAAAGACCATGTCGCCGCCATTTCATGCGGCATCCATGACGGCCAACCGGTCATCGATCTCGACTATCTTGAGGATTCCTCCGCCGGTACCGACGCCAATTTCGTCATGACCGGCAAGGGCGGCATCGTCGAAATCCAGGGCACGGCCGAAGGTGAACCTTTCTCGGAAGAGCAGTTCACGGCGCTGATGGGCCTGGCCAAGAAGGGCATTTCCCGCCTGGTGTCCCTGCAGCAGATGGCGGTGGCCTGAAGCGTGATGCAGCCTGCCGCCATCCTTGAATCCGCGCTCTACGTCACCGATCTGGAGACAGCGGAAGCGTTCTATGCCGATATCATCGGCCTGGAGCGCATCGGCAAGGTTGAAGGCCGGCATGTGTTCTTTCGCTGCGGCCAGGGCGTGCTGCTGCTGTTCAACGCGGAGGCAACGCGGCACCCGCCCGCAGCCGATGCCCGCCTGCCAGTGCCCCCGCATGGCGCGATGGGTCACGGCCATCTCTGCTTTTCGGCAAGTGCCGAGGAGCAGGATCGCTGGAAGGCGCATCTGAGTGCGCATGGCGTCGCCATCGAGGCCGAATTCGAATGGCCGCAAGGCGGTCGCTCCATCTATCTGCGCGATCCTTCCGGAAACTCGCTGGAATTCGCCGAACCCAAGATCTGGAAGCTGTAAATGCATTCGCTCGATGGAAAGAAGATCGTCGTCGCCAGCCACAACGCCGGCAAGCTGAAGGAATTCGCCGACCTGATGGCACCTTTCGGTTTCGAGGCGAAATCGGCCAAGGAATATGGCCTGCCGGAGCCGGACGAGACTGGTACGACCTTCGAGGAAAACGCCTATATCAAGGCTTTCGCCGCTGCGCAGACGACCGGTCTGCCTGCGCTTTCGGACGATTCCGGGCTTTGCGTCGACGCGCTTGACGGCGCACCAGGTGTCTACACCGCCAACTGGGCCGAAAAGCCCGACGGCAGCCGCGATTTCGGCATGGCGATGCAGAAGACCGAAGATGCGCTGCAGGAAGTGAAGGCGACCGAAGCAGCGCAGCGTACGGGACGCTTCGTGGCTGTTATCTGCCTCGCCTTCCCGGACGGCCAGGCCGAATATTACCGCGGCGAAGCGGAAGGCACATTGGTCTGGCCACCGCGCGGTGACCTCGGCTTCGGCTATGATCCGGTGTTCCGCCCCGACGGGCACGACAAGACCTTCGGCGAGATGACCGCCGAGCAGAAACATGGCTGGAAACCCGGCCAGGCCGAGGCGCTGTCGCACCGCGCCCGCGCCTTCCAGAAGTTCGCCCGTGCAAGGCTGGGTTCGGCCTGATGCTGCTGGATCGGTCGCCCGGCTTCGGCGTCTACATTCATTGGCCGTTCTGCGCGGCCAAATGCCCTTATTGCGACTTCAACAGCCACGTCCGCCACCAGCCGGTGGACCAAGAACGATACACGCGTGCCTTCGAGGCCGAGCTTGCCACGATGCGCGAACGCACCGGCCCGCGCCAAGTGACCAGTATCTTCCTTGGCGGCGGCACGCCATCGCTGATGAAGCCGGAAACCGTCGGTGCCGTGCTGGATGCGGTCGCCAAAAACTGGACGGTACCGGCCGGCATCGAAGTGACGCTGGAGGCCAACCCGTCTTCCGTCGAGGCCGAACGTTTCCGCGGCTACCGCAGCGCGGGCGTCAACCGTGTTTCGCTCGGCGTGCAGGCGCTGAACGACCGCGACCTCAAATTTCTCGGCCGGCTGCACAATGTCGAGGAAGCGCTGCACGCCATCGGGCTCGCCCGCGAGATCTTCCCGCGCCTTTCCTTCGACCTGATCTACGCTCGCCCCGGCCAGACGCCGGAAGCCTGGGAAGCGGAGCTCGAGGAAGCGATCGGCCATGCCGCCGATCATCTGTCGCTCTATCAACTCACGATCGAGGAAGGCACACCCTTCCACATGCTGCATGCAGCAAGGAAGTTCGAAATCCCGGATGGTGATCATGCAGCCGACCTCTATCAGCTGACGCAGGAAATCACCGCGGCTCGCGGCCTGCCGGCCTATGAGATTTCCAACCATGCAAAACCAGGCGCCGAGAGCCGGCACAACCTGACCTATTGGCGTTATGGCGAATATGTCGGTGTCGGCCCCGGCGCGCATGGCCGCTTTGTCGAGAAGGGCACGCGCGTGGTGACGGTGGCGGAGAAGATGCCGGAAACCTGGCTGGATCTCGTCGAAGCCAAGGGCCACGGCGTCACCGGAGGCGAGATCCTTACCCGTTCGGAAGAAGCCGACGAATTCCTGCTGATGGGGTTGCGACTCGCAGAAGGAATCGACCTTGCCCGTTACGAGCAATATTCGGGTCGTGCCCTGCCCTCGGCTCGGCTTTCGATCCTGCAGGAAGAAGGGCTGGTCACATCGATCGGCAATTCACGCCTGCGCGCTACGGCTGCCGGTATGATTGTGCTGGATGCGGTCGTGGCTGACCTGGCGCGTTAGCTAGCCAGGCTCACAACCGGCGGCTCACGCGTGCCGCTTATGACCGTTTTTGACACGGTCTTTTTCGGCAAAGAACTCACCGCCGCGGCCTGACTTTACTTCGTCCTTGCCATGCTGGTGATCGCCGTTTTCGTCACCAGAGATGTGGGAAGGCCCTGTCTCCCGGGCGCTGCGCGCTTCCAACTGGGACATGCAGGCGTCGAAATGATTGGGCATCGCGTGCTTCCAGAATCACCCATGAATTCCGCTGCGCTTTGTGTGCTGCGGCCCTGTGGCAAAGGTGTGGCGGCGCGCGACTTTTGCAAGTCTTCGCCGCCCGTGCCAAACAAGCGCAGACCGGAGGGCACATGAACGGCGAAACGACCAGGAAGACCTATGTGATCGGGCAGACGGAGCTTGCTGCCCGACCGCTTGAAGCTGCGCTCTATCTGGTAGCAACGCCGATCGGCAACCTGGCCGACATCACCCTGCGCGCCTTGGAAACGCTGGCTTCGGCCGATCTCGTCGCCTGCGAGGACACACGCGTTTCGCGCGTGCTTCTGGAGCGCTACGGTATCCGCCGCCGCACCACCGCCTATCACGAGCACAATGCCGCCGAGGCTGGTCCGAGACTGATCGCGGCTCTCGAACAGGGACAAAGCGTCGCGCTGATCTCGGATGCCGGCACCCCGCTGGTTTCCGATCCTGGCTACCGGCTGGTCGGCGAAGCGATCGAGCGCGGCATCCGCGTGGTGCCGATACCCGGTCCTTCGGCGGCACTCGCTGCGCTGACCGCCTCCGGTCTGCCCTCCGACACCTTCCTGTTCGCAGGCTTCCTGCCGGCCAAAACCGGCCAGCGCCAGACACGACTGGAAGAGCTTAAAGGCGTTCCGGCGACACTGATCTTCTTCGAGTCTCCGCGACGGCTGGCCGAGACGCTGGGGGCGATGGCCGAGGTTCTGGGCGGGACACGCCAGGCAGCGATCGGGCGTGAACTGACCAAGACCTTCGAAGAAATGCGGCCCGGTACGCTGACCGAGCTCGCCGCGCACTACGCAGAAGCCGATACGCCGAAAGGTGAGATCGTCATTTGTGTCGGTCCGCCCGTCGCAAAAACCGAAGGTCCGGCGGACATAGACCGGCTGCTTCTGTCGCTTGCTTCGGAGATGCCAGCCTCCAAGGCAGCAGCCGAGGCCGCCAAGATGACCGGCGGCCAGAAGCAGGCGCTCTACCGCAGGCTGCTGGAACTGAAGGAAGCAAGCGGTGGCTGATGCCTCCGTCATCCGAAAACGGAAGTCCTATCGGCGCGGTCACCGCAGCGAATGGCTGGCTGCCATCGCCCTGACTTTCAAAGGCTATCGCATCCTCGCCCGCCGCTACCGGACCAAGCTCGGTGAGATCGACCTGATTGCCCGGCGTGGCGACCTCATACTGATCGTCGAAGTGAAGGCGCGGCGGACATTGGTGGAAGCGATGGACGCAATCGAATACGAGTCCGAGCACCGCATCGAGCGCGCCGCGGACCTATGGCTGTCACGCCAGCCGGATTTCGGCAGGCTTTCAGTGCGCTTCGATATGGTGGCGGTCCTGCCCTGGCGCTGGCCCGTGCATGTCGAGAACATCTTTCAAGGACATGACTAGCGCCCGTCCAGCCGGACACAAACGTCGGAACCGAGCCACAGGGCTTTACCGTGATGGTAAATGCCCTTAACAGCGCTCCCGACCTTAAAATTCGTGCTTCTGCGCCCTGCCGCAGTCGCCTCGTGCTATTGGAGCAATCGATGACCCTTCCCGACCGGTTGAGCAACGACCCGCGCAGCCCCTATTTCGATGCAGAGGTGCTCGAGCGCGGCGTCGGCATCCTGTTCAATGGGCGCGAGCGCGACGACGTCAGCGAGTATTGCGTCAGCGAAGGCTGGATCCGTGCGCCCGCCGGCAAGTCGAAAGACCGCTTCGGCCAGCCGATCACCATCAAGCTTAAAGGCACGGTCGAACCGTTCCCTAAGCCGTAACGCTGCTCTGACAAGTGGGCGCGGGTCAGCCGGTGATGTCGAAATCCATCGGCGCATCGGAGGGGTCGGCGGGTTTTGGCTCGACACGTCTGACGCCGGCGCCGGATGGCCCTTGCCAAAAGGCTTTCAGCATCTTGGCCACGGCTTCGTTCGAACCTGCGATCAAGACGCTGACTGAACCGTCCGGTTCGTTGCGCACCCAGCCGCGCAGGCCAAGCCGTGACGCCTCGCGTTGCGTCCACACACGAAAGCCGACACCCTGAACGCGGCCGGTGACGTGTACGTGCACCGCTTTGCTGCTGCCGCTCACCGCTTCGTCACCCGCATCGGCAGACCACCTTCAGGTTGTGTTGTCAGCTTCTGCACCGGCCAAGGTTTCGTCTCGGCGACCGTGTCGAAACGGAAGCGCGAAAGCAGGATGGCGAGCGCGATGATCGCTTCCTGCATGGCGAAACTTGCCCCGATGCATACGCGCGGACCGGCGCCGAAAGGCAGATACTGGAACCGGTCCATCTTTTCCCGGCTTCCAGGATGGAAGCGCTCCGGCAGGAAGGCATCGGGGCGATCCCACAGCTTGCGATGGCGGTGCACCACCCAGGGCATCACCAGCACGGCAGCACGCGGCGGAATATAGAGCCCGTTGAAGGTCTCCGGCTCGACCGGCTCGCGATTGATCGACGGGGCCGGCGGATAGAGCCGTAGCGCCTCTTCGAAAACCGCGCGTGTGAGCGGCATGGCGTCCAGCCATTTGGTCGGATCCGGCTCGCGTGCCAGAACGGCATCGATCTCGGCTTCCACCGGCTCGCGCTCCCACGGTGCCTCGGCCAGGCAATACAGCGTCCAGCCGAGCGCGCGGGCCGTCGTTTCGTGGCCGGCACCGATGAAGGTGATGATGTTGTCTTCCACCTCGGCGCGGGTCAGCCCATCAGGCCCTTCGGCCTTGAGCAGCAGGGTGAGAAAATCCTGCGGCACGCTGTTGGGATCGCGCTTCAATCGCTCCTCGCGCATCAACACGGTGTTGGTGACGATGTTGCGGAAATACGCCAACGACTTGCGACCGCGGATGCGGGTCAGCCTCGGCAACCAGTCCGGCGCACGCAGCAGATCGAGCGGATCGACCCGGCCCATGGTCTCGAACAGGCGGTCGATCTGGCTGGCAAAACTGCCCGGCTCGCCCGCAATCTCACCGGAAAACAGCGTCTCGGCCAAGATGTCATAGGTCAGCATGGTCATGTCATGAGCGACATCGCTGACCGCGCCGTCCTGATAGCGCTCGACGAACTCGACCGTGCGTTTCAGCATCGGAGCGGCAAAGCCGAATATGTGACGCGGCGTGAACACCGGAGCCATCGCCTTGCGTGAACGCTTCCAAACGTCGCCCTCCGCGGTGAGGAGGCCGTCGCGCAGGATGGGGCGCAGTATTTTCTGGCGCACCGTCGCCATCTTGTAGTTTTTGGCGTTGTCGACGAGCACATGACGGATGAGCGCCGGATCGTTGGCGACGACCAACGGCCCACCGATACCGGTCACCGAAATCCAAGGTTCGTTGTAGGAAGGCTCACCCCACAACTCGAGCGGATTGCGGTAGACGATACGCATCATCTCCAGCGTCGAGGGCGGCACGGTGCGCGGCTTCGGCGCCGGCGGAACGAAGGGGGCTGGCTTTGTGTCCATGACGTCTTCCGTGGCTGGCTCCAATGTAGTGAGCGCCAATAGCGGCGTCCATGCGGCGCAACAGCAAGGCGCGATAGCGTCCTGGCAATTCCAGCTTGCACGGGCCCTTGCCTTTCCTACCTAGGAAAAGACCGCAATCCAGGAGTTCCCGGCCATGACACGTACCGACGTTCTGAATGCCGTTGTCGCGTGGGCAACCGGGCATGAGGGTGTGGAGGCATTGATCCATACCGGATCGCTTGTCCGCACCGACAACCGCGCCGACGAATTCTCCGATCTTGATATCGAGATCATCGCGGCAAGACCGGACAATCTCTCGTCGAACGACAAATGGCTGACGGAGATCGGTGAACTCATAACCGTCCTGCGCCTCGACGAGGACCAGGACTGGCCGACCCGGCTGGCGATTTTCGAAGGCGGCGTGAAGGTCGACTTCACGATCGCAGGCCTTCGACGTGTTGCCGACATGATCAGATCCGGCCTCGATCCGCTCTATGAACGTGGCTATCGGATCTTGCTCGACAAGACGGGGCTTACGAAAGATTTGCCGCCACCATCCCATCAGTTTCCGGCGGCTCCACTGCCCTCATCAGAAAAATTTCGTGAGAGGGTCGAGGAATTCTGGTTCGAGGCATTCCATGTGCCCAAATATCTGGCTCGTGGCGAGCTTTTCCTTGTCAAACAACGCGACTGGACCATGAAGGAACTGCTGCTGGAAATGATCGAATGGCATGCAATCGCAACGAATTCGAAGCCGGTGGACATCTGGCACATTGGCACCCATCTCAGGGAATGGACCGATACCGAAACCTGGCGCGATTTACAGGAAACGTTCGGCCGTTTCGACGCCGACGATCAGAAGCGGGCCTTTGAGGAAACTGTGAAGCTTTATGGCCGACTTGGTCGCGAGGTCGCGGCACGTGCCGGGTTCCACTACCCGCAGCAGGTCGAAGACAAGATCCGCGCGCTGGGCTGATCCGCACTGCGCAAACAACGGACAGGACCCGGGCTGGACACTTCGCCGCAGGATAAATTCAGTTCCTTGGTTCCTTCCGCTCAAGGTAAAGCTTCAGGCTTTCGCGGATGTCGGCTTCATCAAAGACACCCTGCGAGAACAGGTCCATTGCCTCCCGGGCCAAATTCTCCGCGGCAGTGCTCCCACGCCTGAGGCCGCGCTGGGTGCAGATGTCATCATAGATGACTTTCAGAAGTTTGAGATCGTCGGGATACGCAGCCCCGCTCGTCGAGGAATGGCGAATCACCATAACTCCCTTCCCTTGCACTTGGGGCGGAAGCGCGTCTTCGCTTACAGCCGGCGATGCCCTGACCCATCTATCGCCGATGAACAAGCATACGACTGTTGATCGAAATGTCCAAATCGCAGAGTGAAGCAGCCTGCTTTGCGCGCTCCGCCAGCAACGTCATCATTTCCCGCATAACCAAGCGGCGCTCTTAGCCGCTATCTGCCGGCATCGATCCGACCAGGCGGCTGTGGAGGTTACGTGCTCGTCATTTTGTGGGGGTTGCCCCTGGGCGCTGGCGCCTCGACGCGTTCGGAACGGGGCGGAATGAGGCGCAGGGAAGCCAAGCACCACTCGCGTGTGTGATTGCCCCCGCCTCTACGAGCCATTATCCCCGCTGCAGTACCCCGTAAACCTTGGAAAAACCGCCTTTTACCCCTATATCTGACTTCTCGGGACGAGCACGATTCGGGCGCTTCCTGCGCCTTTTAGAACGGTATCGAACAGACAGGTTTCCATGAGCGATCAGAGCGAAAACGCCAACGGCGGCAGCGTCGAGTATGGCGCCGATTCCATCAAGGTTCTCAAGGGCCTGGATGCAGTGCGCAAGCGCCCTGGCATGTATATCGGCGACACCGATGACGGTTCGGGCCTGCATCACATGGTCTATGAGGTGGTCGACAACGCCATCGACGAGGCGCTGGCCGGCCATGCCGACCTGGTGACGGTGACGCTTAATCCAGACGGTTCGTGCACGGTGATCGACAATGGTCGCGGCATCCCGACCGATCTGCACCCGAGCGAAGGCGTCTCCGCGGCCGAGGTCATCATGACCCAGTTGCACGCCGGCGGTAAGTTCGACCAGAACTCCTACAAGGTCTCCGGCGGCCTGCACGGCGTCGGCGTTTCGGTGGTCAACGCGCTGTCGGTGTGGCTACGCATCAAGGTTCGCCGCGATGGCAATATCCACGAAATGAGCTTCACCCATGGCGACGCCGACGCGCCACTGAAGGTGACCGGCACCTATCACCAGGAAAAGCTCCCCGGCACCTATGAAGGCCGCAGCGGCTCGGAAATCACCTTCCTGCCGTCATCCGACACGTTCAAGGGCGTGACCGAGTTCGATTACGGCACGCTGGAGCACCGGCTGCGCGAACTTGCCTTTCTGAACTCGGGCGTGCGCATCGTGCTGACCGACAAGCGTCATGCCGACG
This sequence comes from Mesorhizobium sp. 1M-11, assembly GCF_001303895.1. Classification (GTDB taxonomy): domain Bacteria; phylum Pseudomonadota; class Alphaproteobacteria; order Rhizobiales; family Rhizobiaceae; genus Mesorhizobium. The sequence continues at coordinate 543,102 of NZ_LJSD01000011.1, forward strand.
TCAAGACGCAGGAACTGCACTATGAAGGCGGGCTGGAAGAGTTCGTCAAATATCTCGACCGTTCCAAGAAGTCGCTGATCGAGAAGCCGATCGCCATCAAAAGCGAACGCGACGGCATCACCGTGGAAGTCGCCATGTGGTGGAACGACAGCTACCACGAGAATGTGCTGGCCTTCACCAACAACATCCCGCAGCGCGACGGCGGCACGCATCTGGCCGGATTCCGCGGCGCGCTGACGCGCCAGGTGACCGGCTATGCCGATACTTCGGGGCTGACCAAGAAGGAAAAGGTGACGCTGACCGGTGACGATTGCCGCGAAGGCCTGACCGCCGTACTTTCGGTAAAGGTGCCGGACCCGAAATTCTCCTCCCAGACCAAGGACAAGCTGGTGTCCTCGGAAGTGCGGCCGGTTGTGGAAAGTCTCGTGAACGAGGCGCTCGGCACCTGGCTGGAGGAACACCCTTCCGAGGCCAGGACGCTGATCGGCAAGGTGGTGGAAGCCGCCGCCGCTCGAGAAGCGGCGCGCAAGGCGCGCGAGCTCACCCGCCGCAAGGGCGTGCTCGACATCACCTCCCTGCCCGGCAAACTTGCCGACTGCCAGGAGCGCGATCCGGCCAAATCCGAAATCTTCATCGTCGAGGGTGACTCGGCAGGCGGCTCGGCCAAAAGCGGTCGCTCGCGCCAGAACCAGGCGATCCTGCCGCTGCGCGGCAAGATCCTCAATGTCGAGCGCGCGCGTTTCGACCGCATGCTGTCGTCCGATATGATCGGCACGCTGATCACCGCGCTCGGCACCTCGATCGGCAAGGACGAATTCAACGCCGACAAACTGCGCTACCACAAGATCATCATCATGTCGGACGCCGACGTCGACGGTGCCCACATCCGGACGCTTCTGCTCACCTTCTTCTTCCGGCAAATGCCGGAGCTAATCGAGCGCGGTCATCTCTATATCGCGCAGCCACCGCTTTATAAGGTGAGCCGCGGCAAGAGCTCGCAATACATCAAGAACGAAGGTGCCTTCGAGGAATTCCTGATCTCCTCCGGGCTCGAAGAAGCCTCTCTCACGCTCTCGTCGGGTGAAGTCCGCACCGGCCAGGATCTTGCTTCCGCCGTGACGGACGCGTTGGGTGTGCGTCAGCTGATCAACGGCCTGCACACACGCTACAACCGCGCCGTGGTCGAACAGGCTGCGATCGCCGGCGGCCTCAACCCTGTTGTCTTCAACGATCTCGGCCGCGCCAACGCCATGGCCGAAACGATCGCCAAGCGGCTTGACGCCATTGCCGAAGATATCGAGCGCGGCTGGCAGGGACGTACATCGACTTCCAACGACGGCACGGGCGGCTATGTGTTCGAACGCACCGTACGTGGCGTGCGCGAGGTGGTGCAGCTCGACATGGGCCTGATCAATTCGGCCGATGCGCGCCAGCTTGATCGTTACGCTTCCCGCCTTGCCGAAGTCTATTCGGAGCCACCGCATCTGCGCCGCCGCGAGACCTCTGAGATGATATCCGGCCCACTCGCCCTGCTCGACGCGATTTTCGCCGCCGGCAGGAAGGGGCTGACCATGCAGCGCTACAAAGGTCTGGGCGAGATGAATGCCGAGCAGCTTTGGGAAACCACGCTCGACCCGAACGTGCGCTCGCTGCTGCAGGTCAAGGTCAACGACGCCACCGACGCCGACTCATTGTTTGCAAGGCTGATGGGCGACGAAGTCGAACCGCGCCGTGAATTCATCCAGGAGAATGCGCTCAGCGTGGCAAACCTGGATATTTAAGGTTGTGCACTGACGCATAGGTACCCAAGCCTTTCTGAAGCCTAGCGACGCGACCTGCGTCTGAGTTCGCAGGTCTCATGATGAGCGGCAAGACAGATCGTCATTGTCGTTTTTCGATGATCTGGATGAATCGGGCAAAAAGCTCGGCCTGGGATTTGATGCCGAGCTTGCGGTGGATATTGCGGCGATGGACCTTGATGGTTCCAGGAGCAACACCCAGCGACCGCGCGATGGATTCGGTCGAATGACCCTGGAGTACCATATCGACGACGTGCATCTCGCGCGAAGTCAGTGACAGGCTCTCCCATATGTGAGCGCGGTCGAATTCGTTTGCACGCGCCTGCATGCCTTTGGCCATTGACGCAGGATGTTCCATTTCGGACATTTCGGGCAGTTCAGCCCAGCGCAGACGGCAAAGTTCGATGACCGTCGGTGCCATATCGCGCAGCAGCCGCGCGTCGGCGGTGCCGAATGGCCCTGTTGTCTTGAGCCGCATCAAAGACAAAACCAGAGCCTGCTTTCCAGCGAGCGGCACGAAGAAGCCGACCTCTTCGGCCAGGCGTGTCTGGCTGTAGTAGGAACGGAAATATTCGCTGGCATAAAAGCGATCCGGCGCCAGTTCACGCATGCGCCAGAAGCCTTCCCGACGCTCCACCGCAGCATGATGGAAAGGATCGAGCAGGTAAGGCCCTTCCTGGTAAAGCGCGACAAATACGTGACTTTCAGCCGGCGAAAACGTTTCAAACAGCATCGGCGGCCGCGCCGCGCCGCGATAGCCAAACACCACCGAATGATCGAAGAAAACGTGCCGGCGCAACCAACCGACCAGCGCCTCCCCAAAACCGCGGCCCTCCGTCTCCCGGGTGGCGGCAATCACCGCCGCAAGGTCATCGAAATCGCCGCCGCGGGAGGTTTGCCTTCGCAAGGAAATACCACTCATATCAGTCAAATCATACTCATATACCACCTGTGAGGTATATACGAGTTGAAATTTTCTGCTAGCGTTGCGGGGACGCGTCCGCGCTTGGAGACATTCGTTTGACCGCAGCGCTTAACCCCGACATCGAGTTCCGCGAGGTCGCCAAGCGCTATGGCGCGGTCACCGCCGTCAGCGGCATCAATCTCTCCATTCCTCCGGCCGCCTTCGTCGCGCTGCTCGGACCATCGGGCTGCGGCAAGACCACCTGCCTGCGCATGATCGCCGGTTTCGAGCAGCCAAGCGAAGGCCAGGTGCTCATCCGCGGCCAGGACATGGCCGGAACGCCGCCTTATCGGCGGCCCGTCAACATGGTGTTCCAGCAATATGCGCTGTTTCCGCACCTCGACGTGGAGAACAACGTAGCCTACGGCCTGCGCCAGCAGCGGCCCAGGCTTTCCACCCGCGAGATCCGTCTAAGGGCAGGCGAAGCCCTGGCAATGGTTCAGCTCGCCGGCTATGGCCACCGCAAGGTCCACGAGCTTTCGGGCGGTCAGCAGCAGCGTGTCGCGCTCGCCCGTGCCCTGGTCAACAAGCCGGCAGTGCTGCTCCTCGACGAGCCGCTGGCCGCACTCGACAAGAAGCTGCGCACGGACATGCAGATCGAACTGCAGAATCTGCAGCGTGAACTGGGCATAACGTTTGTGCTGGTCACGCACGACCAAGAGGAAGCCTTGTCGATGAGCGACTTCGTCTGCGTGATGAATCGCGGCAGCATCGTCCAGATCGGCCAGCCTAACGAAGTCTATCACGAACCGGCTGATCTGTTCGTCGCCGATTTCGTCGGCAAGACCAACCTTCTACCCGGTAAGGTCTCCGGCCGCGCGGATGGCCTGGTCGAGCTGCGGCTCGCCAATGGATCCACGATCTCGGCGCGCAGCCGCGGCAACCTCGCCAAGGGCGACGACACTACGGTCAGCCTGAGGCCGGAAGCACTGAGGCTGGAAGCGCCAGGGCGAGGCACGCTGCAAGGTGTCGTGCGCAATCGCATCTTCCTGGGGGCGACTGTGGAATATGCCATCGAGGTGCCGGTCCTGGGAACGCTCATGGCCACCGCCGACCATCAGTTCTTCCAGGGGAATCTCTTCGAGCCGGGTGAGCCCGTCGCCATCGGCTTTGCTCCAGGAACGCCGCTGGCGTTCCCGGGCATCAAGGAAAACGGGACAAAACAGAGGGAAACCAGAAATGTCGAAATCATATCGTGACGGTCTGCCCGTCACATCGGAGGAATTCGTCCACCAACTCATGCGTCTCAGACGCGGCTCCATCGGCCGTCGCGACTTCCTGGGCTTGACTGGCCTCGGCATCGCCACCGCTGTCCTCGGCCGCGAACTCGGCCTCGCCCCGACACCGGCCCGCGCCGCCGAGAACCTTGGCGACCGTATGTCGATCGCCACATGGCCCAACTACCATGATCCCGCGACCTTCGAGAATTTCACCAAGGACACGGGCGTGGCCGTCGAGGTCAATGTGTTCGGCTCGAACGAGGAAATGCTTGCCAAGCTGCAGGCCGGCGGTTCGGGCTGGAGCCTGTTCGTGCCGACCAACTACACCATCTCGACCTACAGGAAACTTGATCTGATCGACCAGCTCGACATGGCCAAGCTGACCAATTTCGACGCCAAGTCGGAGGATGCGCGCTTTACCGCCGAAGGGACGATCGAGGGTGTCGTCTACGCGGTGCCGAAGAACTGGGGTACCACCGGCTTTGCCGTGAACACCAAGAAACTCACCAAACCGATGACCAGTTGGAAGGAATTCTGGGATACGGCCATGGCTGAGGGCGACGGCCGCACGATGGTGCACGACTATCAGCTCACCACCATCGGCAATGCCCTGAAATATTTCGGTTTCTCCTTCAACTCGCTGAAGCCCGACGAGCTGGCCAAGGCGGAGGAGCTGCTGATCAAGGTCAAGCCGCACCTCTTCGCGGTTTCCAGCGACTACCAGCCGGCAATGCGGGCAGGCGACGCGTGGATGACCATGTGCTGGACCAATGACGGCGCCCAGCTTCACCGCGACATTCCCGAGATCGCCTATGTGCTCGGCAAGGAGGGCGGCGAGATCTGGACTGATTTCTATGCAATCCCCAAGGATGCGCCGAACAAGCCGGCGGGCTACGCCTTGCTCAATCACCTCATGAACCCGCAGGTGGCGGTGAAGGAGCATATCGCCAACGGCGCGCCCTGTACCGACGCGCGGGTCAACGCGCTCTTGCCGAAGGAAGTGTTGGAAAACCCGATACTCTATCCGGCAGCCGAGTTGCTCACGCCGCTCGAATTCGGTGCCGCCGCAACACTGACCGACCCTTCGCGCGCCGAACTGATGGCACGCTTCAAGTCGGCCTGAGCCGGTCCGTTCCTGTCACAAACCTTGCCGGCGAGCGCGAGGCAACCGCGCCCGTCGGTGACCTGGATCTAGCCGGATGCCTGGTAGTCCCCTTCGTCGAAAACTGCTGACCACCCTGCTGCTGGCCCCGGCCGGCGCATGGCTGATCGTCTTCCTCGTGCTGCCCTTCATCGCCATCATCATCTTCAGCGTCGGCGAACGGGCACCGGAGGGAGGCTATCAGGCAGCGCTGACGCTGACGCAGTATGCCAATCTTCCCGCCCGTGCAGCCGCCTTCTGGAACACGCTGATCCTTGCTCCCGTCGGTGCTTTCGCTTGCCTGCTGGTGGCCTATCCCGTCGCTTATTATCTCGCACTGAAGGCGTCGCAGCGCTGGCGACTGATCCTGCTCGCGCTGATCGTCATTCCATTCTGGACCAGCCTTCTGATGCGCACCTATGCCTGGATGTATATCCTGGGCGGCCGCGGCATCCCGACCCTGCTCGCCTATGTCGGCATCGAGGATTTGCGGCTCATCAACACGCCGGGCGCCGTACTGCTCGGCATTGTCTACGGCTATCTGCCGCTGATGATCCTGCCGATCTATGTCAGTCTCGAACGGCTCGACCGCCGCCTTCTGGAGGCCTCCGCCGATCTCGGCGCCAAGCCGGTCTCGACCTTTTTTGGAATAACATTCAGGCTTTCGCTGCCTGGCGTGACGACCGGCTTTTCGCTGGTGATGATCCTGCTGCTCGGCGAATATCTGATCCCGACAATGCTCGGCGGCGGCAAGGTCTTCTTCCTCGGCAACGCACTGGTCGACCTGTTCCTGCAGTCGCGCAACTGGCCATTCGGTTCCGCCATCGCGGTGACGCTGGTGCTTGTCTCGGTCGTAGTCCTCATCATCGCGAACCGTGTTTCGAGCCGCTTCTCCGGTGCGCGCCAGGTGGACCTGATCTGATGCGCGCCTTCATCGCTGCGGTCTTTGCCTTCCTCTACCTGCCGATCGCGCTGGTCGTGCTGTTCTCATTCAATGCCGGCCGGCACGCCAGCGAACTCACAGGCCTTTCAACGCAATGGTATGGCAAGGCGCTGTCCAATCCTTTCCTGGTCGAGGCCTTGAAGAACAGCCTGTTCATCGCAACCACGAGTGCCTTCCTGGCGGCCGTGATCGGCACTGCGGCAGCCCTCGGTCTCGCCCGCGTGAGCCCGCGCATCCGCGCAGCCTTCGACGCGCTGCTGGGCGCGGCCATCGTGGTGCCGGGCGTCGTCATCGGCATCTCGACACTGGTGGCGCTGGTTCAGTTGTTCGATGCGGTCAACCCGATGCTCGCCTCGATCTGGCCGGGCGACGCTCCGCCTCGACTGGCGCTGGGCTATGGATCGATCATCGCGGCGCACGGCCTGTTTTCGATGGCTCTGGTGTCGATGATCGTGCGCACCCGGCTCGGCAGTCTCGACCGCAGCCTCGTCGAAGCCTCGAGCGATCTCTACGCGACGCCGTTCACGACCTTCCGCTCGATCGTGCTGCCGCAGATCATGCCGGCCGTCCTTGCCGGCTTCCTGCTCGCCTTCACCTTCTCCTTCGACGATTTCATCATCGCCTTCTTCGTCGCCGGATCGCAGACCACGCTGCCGATCTATGTCTTCGCCTCGATCCGCCGCGGCGTCACACCGGAAATCAATGCCATCGCCACCATCGTGCTGTGCGCTTCGGTGTTCATGGTCCTGCTGGCGCAACTGCTGCTGCGCAAGCGCACGCCCTCCCACTGAAAGGCCCATCATGCTGCTCAAAGATCGCATTGCCGTGGTGACCGGCGCGGGCTCAGGCATCGGCCGCGCGGGCGCTGCGCTGATGAGCAAGGAGGGAGCTGTGGTCGTCATCGCCGACCGGGATGCGGCGGCCGGCAATGCCGCGGCCGAGGCAATCCGCTCTGCGGGAGGGCGCGCGGAGGCCATCGCCACCGATGTCGCAGATGACACCCAGATCGAGCGGCTCGTCGCGACCACACTCGACCGTCACGGCCGCATCGACATCCTGCACAACCACGCCGGCATACAAATCGGCGGGCCGTTGACGGAAGTCGCGGCCGAAGGCATGGACGCTTCCTGGCGCATCAATGTGCGGGCGCAGTTTCTCACCGCGAAACTTGTTGTGCCGGCCATGATCACGCAGGGCAGCGGCGTGATCGTCAATACAGCTTCGAATTCCGGCGTCTTCTACGACCGTGAAATGATCGCCTATGCCACCTCCAAGCACGCAGCAGTGGCGATGACGCGGCAGATGTCGATCGACTATGCCAAATACAATGTGCGCGTGAATGCGTTGTGCCCGGGCTGGGTGGATACGCCGTTCAACGATCCGTTCATCGCTCAGATGGGCGGTCGGGAAGCGATCGAAACCTATGTGCGGACAAAGATCCCCATGCAGCGCTGGGCAACGGCCGAAGAGATCGCTGAGGCGATCCTCTTCCTCGCGTCCGACAGGTCCTCCTTCATGACCGGACAAGCACTGGTGATCGACGGCGGCGAAAGCATCGCATAACGAAGACCTCTCTGGCGGTGGCAATCATGCCCGGCCACAGCCAGAACCCATGCCGACCAGTCGCGCGCTACTGCTGTTGCAGGCCGGTGATCATGGCGATGATCTCGTTCTTGTCAGTTTTCGCCGTTTCGCGCACGCCAATCTGCTTGCCGCGACGCAGCACGCAGATGCGATCGGAGAGCCGGAAGACCTGATCGAGACTGTGGCTGATGATCAGGACACCGATGTTGCGCCGTTTCAGCGACAGGACGATTTCCTCGACCTTGGCGGTTTCGGCGACACCCAGCGCGGCCGTCGGTTCGTCGAGCAGGATCAGCTTGCTTGCCCAATGCGTGGCGCGCGCGATCGCTACGCCCTGCCGCTGGCCACCTGACAGGTCGCGAATGGTGGCATGCGCGGAAGGGATGCGCACGTCGAGCTCTTTCACCAGTTTGTCGGTCTCCGCGATCATGCGGCGCCTGTCCAGCAGGCCGAAACCGTTCACCGGTTCCCTGCCCAGGAACATGTTCATGTAGACACTTTGCTGATCGGCAAGAGCGAGATCCTGATAGACCACCTCGATGCCGTGCGACCGCGCCATGGTGGCATTGGACATCGTCACCGTCTCGCCCTCGATGCTGATCGTACCCGAGGTCGGTGAATGGACGCCCGAGATGATCTTGATCAGCGTCGACTTGCCTGCACCGTTGTCGCCGACCAGGGCGACGATCTCGCCCGGATGGACTTCGAGCGAGAAGTTCTCGATCGCGGTGATGCCGCTGAACATCTTGTGGATGTCCTGCAGCTTGAGCACCGGTGCATTTGCCTCAGTGGGGGTCATAACAAGTCTCCTAGACAGGCCAGGCGGCCGTCTCGCCAAAACCGGTTTCGATGGTCTCGACCTTCGGCTGGCCTTTCGAAATACCGGAAACGCCGACGACAAAGGCGCGGGTGACGAAAGCCTGCCCACGGAAGCCGAACACTGCGGTATCGCCCGGTTTGGGCGCCGATGGACCGGTGGCGTCGATCATCGCGTAATAGTCGATCGCCGAGGGCGGCGGCACCTCGACACTGCGCAAGGCCGTTGCCGCCACAGTAGGCTCGGCGCCAACCAGTGCTTTCACGTCATAGTCCGGGAAGATCGGATCGATGTAGAAACCACCACCCAGGCAATAGGCCTTGCCGCCCGCAAGATGCGACACCTCGGTGAGGTAAAGCACCGCCGGCAGCTCCGGCAGATCCTCCATCACATGCAGTGCAGTCGTGCCGTGTAGGCCGTTGCCGGGTTCGCACTGGGTAGCCCCTGCGTCGGCAAGCGCCTGCAGCATCACCGCGGAGGTGGTGCCGGGCGCATTGATCTCGATATCCTTGCAGCCGGATTTCGCCAACGTCTCGGCGGCCTTCGACAGTGTCGAGAGATTGTGCGTCGGGAGGACCTTGCGCGTTGCCTGGTCGAACAGCAGGGCCGGGAATGTGGTGATGCCGGCGAAACGTCCTCCGTCCAGCGCGTCCAGGCGGTTGGCCACCGCAGTGATATCTGCTGCGTCATAGCCGCCCTCATGACCGCGATAGAACGTGTCTCCCTCGGCGCGGATGCGCGCCAGCAGATCTTGGGTGTATCCAGCAGCTTTCGCGCCGGCAGCGGCCTCACCGGCCTTGCTGTCGTTGAAGACCGTCCAATAGTCGGGCGCGAACGCCTTTGCCGCGGCCGCAGCCTCGTGGCGTGCGACCTGCTGCAGGTGTCCGAGATGGCCGAGCTTCAGGCCGGCCTTGTGAGTGGCGCGTGCGCAAGCCATGTCGACGGCGACTGCACGATCGATGCCACCGCGCTTGACTGCCTGGCAAAATGAGCTCGAGCGGCCGACCTGCTTGGTCATCGCGAAGGTCTTCAGCCCGAGCCGCGCCGCCTCGTCGGAGAGCACGCGGGCATTGCGTTCGACCGTATCCAGGTCGAGTACATAGGCGTTCACCGGGATCTTCCCCTGCTGATGCAAGGCCATCGCGGCTTCGATGAAAGCCGGATTGCGGCGGCGCAGAACGTCGAGAAACATGGTGGCTCCTTCAGCGGGACTTTTCGCGCAGTGATACGGCGACGGCTGCCAGGATGATGAGGCCTCTGACGATCATCTGGTCGGAGACCGACAGGCCCATGAGGATGAGGCCGTTGTTGAGCATGCCCATCATCAGCGAGCCGACCAGCGCGCCGATGATCGAGCCTCTGCCGCCGTTCAGCAGCGTGCCGCCCACGATGACGGCGGCAATGACGGTCATCAGATCGGTTTCGCCGAGCGTATATTTGGCGGCCTGCAGGCGGCCGGCATAGAGCAGGCCGGCAAGGCCCGCGAGAGTGCCACTGATGGCCATGACAGCCAACCTGATGCGCGGCACGCTGATGCCGGATACGCTGGCAGCGCGAGCATTGTCGCCGGTCGCCAGAACATGGGCGCCGAAACGGGTCTCACGATAGATGATGTGGCCAATGGCGACGGCGATTGCCGTCCACCAGATCAGCGATGGGATGCCAAGGAAGACACCCGAGCCGAAGAAGCCGGTGAAGACACTGTCGGTGACCGGGATGGAACGCAGGTCCGTCATCGATCGCGATACACCCGCAAACAACCCCAGCGTCGCCAGGGTGACCAGGAAGGACGGCAGCTTGACATAGGCAACCAGCGCGCCATTGATCAGGCCGATCAGCAGGCCGGCACCGAGACCGGCCAGGACGCCTGCGACAAGACCATACTGGCCAAGTGTCACCGCTGCGGCCAAGGCAGCCACCGCGACTGTCGAACCGATCGAAAGGTCGATCTCCCCTGCCGACATGACGAAGACGAGGCCGATCGCCATGATCGTGGCCGGCGCGGTCTGCAGCACGATGTTGGAGAGGTTCCGGACCGTCAGGAACCCGCTGTCCTTCAGCACCACGGCGAAGAACAGGAAAATGGCCAGGAAGCCAAGATAGACGACATATTGCTGCAGGTTGAAGCGATTGGCCAAGCCTTGGCCGACAGCACTCGTATTGGCACTGGACATCATTCTTCCTCCGGAAAGGCAGGGGCAGCCAGCCCCTGCATCCTTGTTACTTCGTGGCTTCCGCGATGCTTTCGGGCATGGCCTTGTGAAGCGACTTCTTCCAGCCTTCGGCGACGGTCTCCTTGGTGACGGCAAGCGAGTCGACCACCAGGAAGGGCTCTGCCCCCCTACCAACCAGGGAGCCGGCCGCAGCACGCGCGACGGTGACGCCGATGTCGTAGGCTTCGTCGGCCACCAGCGCTGCGATGTTGCCGCCCTTGACCATATCGAGCGCAGCTGGTTCGTTGAGGTCCAGCGTAACGATCCTGGTGTGGGTGTTGCCAGCGTTGCGCAGCGTCGAAAGCACGCTGAGCGCAGGCTCCGCCCAGGTCACATAGATGCCGTCGAGATCCGGGTTCTGGGTGACCATCGCCTGGGCGATTTCCTCGGCGCGCGCCGGGTCGGCCATGCCGGCTTCCGCGACGATCTTCATATCAGGATAGTCTTTCTCGATCGTCGACTTGAAGGCGCCGTCACGCTGGTTGGTGACGTAGAAATCCGCGTCGTGGAAGATGTAGCCGACCTTGCCCTTCTTACCCAGCGCCTCGGCCATGGCGATGCCAGCCTTGTTGCCCATCTGGAACAGGTCGTCCGAAACGATGGTGACGTAGTCCTTGCCATGTTCGTAGCCGGCCGGCGAATTGTCGACGAAAGCCAGTTTGACGCCGGCAGCGCGTGCCGGGTCGTAGACGCTTGCCGCACTTGCCGGATCGACCGGCAACGAGACGATGATCGAAGGCTTCTTGGCCAGCACCGTCTCCACGTCGGCCTTCTGGCGGGCACCGTCGAAGCTGGCGTCCGTCTGGGCAACGACTTCGATGCCGAGGCGCTTGAACTCGTCCTGCGCACCGCGGTTCACCGCGTTGGTGTATTCGCTCATTTCGTGCCAGACCAGCGCGGCGGTGAACTTGCCGTCCCTGATCTTCTGTTCCTGTTCCTGGCTCAGCGTCATGCTGGCTGCCGGCGTCGGCTTTTCACCGTGCGGACCGGTGGTCACGCCGTCGGCGGCAAAAGCGGATGTCGCCGCCACCAGACCCGCAAACAGCGCGAAACTCTTGAATTTCATCGACATCGTTTCATCCCTTGTGAGGCGAGTTGAAGGACCCCGCGGCGTAAGCCGCAAGGCGACCGCGCTACTTCGCGGCGTCGAGCACCGTTTTCGGCGCGTCGCGATTGAGCGATTCCTTCCAGCCGTCGGCGACGTTTTCCTTCGTCACGGTCAGCGCAGGCGCAACCACGAAAGCCGGCGTCTGCTGACCCAGCAGCGATTTCATGCCGGCTGCGGCCATGGCCCGGCCAAGCTCGTAGGCCTTGTCGGCGACAAGTGCTGTGACATTGCCACCCTTGACCATGTCGAGCGCGACCGGCTCGGCAAGATCAAGCGTAACGATCTTGGTCTTTGCATTGCCGGCCGAGCGCAGCGCCGAAAGAACGCCGTCTGCGGGTTCGGCCCAGGTCACGTAGATGCCGTCGAGATCCGGGTTCTGAAGCAGCATCGCATTGGCAATCTCTTCGGCACGTGCCGGATCTGAAATACCCTTTTCGGCGACGATCTTGATGTCGGGATAGCTCTTCTCGATGGTGGTCTTGAACGCCTGGTCACGCTGGTTGGTCACGTAATAGGTGGCATCGTGGAAAATGTAGCCGACCTTGCCTTTGCTGCCGATCGCCTTGGCCAGCGCATCGGCCGCCTGCTTGCCCATCTGGAACAAGTCATCGGTGACGATCGAAGCGTAGTCGCCGCCCTGCTTGTAGCCGCTGGGCACATTGGAAAGGAACACCAGCCTGGTGCCGTCCTTCACCGCCTGACGGAATGCTTCGGCGGAGGTGACCGGATCGAGTGGCAGCGCCAGGATGACATTCGGCTTGGCAGCCAGCGCCGTTTCGATGTCACTGCGCTGGCGAGCCGCGTCAAAACCCGCATCCGTGGTCACCGCAATATCGACGCCGGCACGCGCGAATTCGTCCTTGGCACCTGCCGAGACTGCATTGGTGAAATCCGAAGAGGTATGCCAAAGCAGGGCTGCCTTGTAGCCCTTGCCTTTCAGCGCGCCGATATCGGCGTCGCTGAGCTTGACTTCGGCGCTCGGGGTAGCGGCTTCACCGGCAGGCCCGACCGTTTGCGCGAAGGTGGCGCCCGTCACCAGCGTCAGGCCGCCTGCCAGCGCAGTAGCCAATAGTTTCTTCAAGATCATTTCTTCCTCCCTTTGTTGTTCGTTAGAATTTCAGGATCATTCGAAGACGCCGCAGTAGCGGGCCATGAAGGCGGCAAAGCCGACCACGCCGGCCAGATATTCCTCGACGTCCACATGCTCCTCGTAGGTATGGCAGTTGCGGATGTCGCCCGGCGCGCAATAGACGGCGGGAATACCGAGCCGATTCACGAAAAACGGCTGTTCCGACCAGAACGGAGCACCTTCGACAATCCCACGCCCGGCCATGGCGGCGGCCATCTCAGCCGACAGCATGCGCACCTCCCGAGCCGTTTCATCGATCTCGGCTGCGGTGCCGCCGAGCGCATGATCTCGACCGGCCGGATAGGAGAACTCCACCTGGATTTCCGGATCGGTGATGGCGTCGCGCACGGCCTTCTTGATATCGGCGGCCGCCACGTCGAGGGATTCACCCGGCAGCAATTTGCGGATCAGCGACAACGAGCAGCGCTCCGGCACGGCGATGTAGCCACCACCGGTCAGACCGGTGATCAGCAGGAAGCTGCGTCCGACCAGCTTGTGTTCGGCACGCGCGGCGACCTCATCGGAGTGTTTCCAAAGCGCGGTCATCGCAGCGTGGCTGGCGCGCAGCGCGTCCTTGCCCAGTTCCGGCACGCCGAAATAGGCGGATTTGCCGGTGATCGCGATGTCGGTGATGAAGAAGCCGATCTGCGCCGGATAGACCGAAAGGCGGGTGGGTTCGACATAGACGGTGAAGTCCGGACGCTCCACTTCGCCCGCTTCGATGCGCGAGACGAAATGCTTGATGCCGGCGGACACGCCTGTGCCTGGCTGGCCGCTTTCCTCGTCGCCGATGAAGGCAAAGGCGACGTCGCCGGCCAGCTTGATCCCTGCCCTGTCCAGCAATGCAAGTGCCGCAAGAGATGCCGAAATGCCGGCCTTCAAGTCGCCGCTACCTCGCCCCCAGACCGCATCGTCAATCACGGGTGCGCCGAATGGGTCTTCGCGTTCCGTACCGGACCAATGTTCGCGCCAGCCATCGACATGGACCGTATCGGTATGACCGATGAACAGCAGGCGCTTGCCCTGCCCCGCTCCCTTGCGCTCCGCCCAGATGTTCGGGCGGCCAGGCAGGAATTCGGCCGTCTTCAAACCCGTCAGGCCGAGCGCATACATCTTGGCCTGAAGATAGGTGACGAAATTTGCCTCGTTGCCGGTGATGCTTTCCCGCTGCACGGCGCCCCGGAAAAGTGCCAGGGCCTCATCGCGATCGAGCGCGGCGCGCAGACGCCCGGTCAGATCATCCGCGATCGTCATCACACCGCCTCCCGAAGTGCCGCGCTCATATTGGCGGGCGGCAGTGAAATCCGGCCGTCGGGCGCATTGACCCCGAAGAGCGAGTTGTGGAGCTGACCAAGACCAATCGCCGCCGCGCCCACGATCGCCGCGCGCGATCCGAGCTCGCCGGTCTCGACATTGACCGGATAGGGGAAACAGAGCGGCAGCAAGGCTCTCACCCGCGCCAGCATTTCCGGACGCAGGCCGATCGACCCGCCGAGAATGACCTTTTCCGGGTTGGCGATGGCGGCAATGGCGGCGATGCCGCGGGTCAGATAGCGCGCGGTTTCGTCCAGAACGCTCAGCGCGGTCTCGTCCCCGGCGTCAGCCTTCTCGAAGATGCCCGGCACGCCAAGCCGCTCGCCGGAAAGAGCTGCATAGCGCTCGACGATGCCGTGTGAAGCGACAACGCGCTCGAAGGCACCGGTGCGCAGAGATTCCGCTTCGAAAGGGTCGGCGCCCATGGGCAGGAAACCCAGCTCGCCGGCGGCGTTGATGGCGCCGCGCACCAGATGGCCTCCGACCATCAGCCCGGAGCCGACGCCGGTGCCCAGCGCGATATAAGCGAGATTGTCGATGCCTTGTCCCTGGCCCAGCCAATTCTCGCCGAGAACGGCCAGGTTCACGTCATTCTCGAGCATCGTGTCGAAGCCGAAGCCGAGCTCGAATGCCGCGACCACGTCCATCGTGTCGAAGCCGGCGATGTTAGGCGCCATGAGCACACGGCCGGTCGCATTGTCCGGCGCACCTGGGACACCGATCACCGCCAGGCGGATCTTCTTGCGAGGAATTCCGCGGCGCGACGCCGCCTGGAACGCCAGCGCGACGATCTGGTCGACGATGTGCTGACCGCCACGCGGATCGGTCGGCACGGTGTCCTCCGCGAATATCTGGCAGGCAAGGTCGGTGATCGCCACCCGCACCTTGGTGCCACCAAGATCGACGGCAACGATGTAGGCGGCATCGTAGACCAGTTCATAGGTGACAGCCGTGCGCCCGACGTGGCCGCTCGTGCGCCCCGTCTCCTGTACCCAGCCATCCTGCTCCAGGGTGCGCACGATCTCCGAGATCGTCTGCTTGGAAAGTCCGGTCTGCTTGGCAATGGAAGCGCGCGAGATCGGCCCGCCCTGCACGACCGCCTCCATGACCGAGCGCTGTGAGAACCGTCGGGAAATGCGCAGGCTATCGCTCACAAAGGCCTCATTAATTCGTTCTGTTACCGAACTTATTATGCCAAAAGGGAGACGTCAATCGGGTTTCTCACGCGCCTTTCCACCTGCCCGAGAAGTCAAAACTTCAATAAAATCAATAGAATATTTTCAATCCAGGTGGACTTGGTATCGCGGATCACAAAACGACCCTGGGGCACGCATCCTAATTTGAACAAAGGCGCGGTGGTCGTTACGGCCGTTCACGATGCCCTTCGCTCATAAACCCGAACAGAGACCGGCCTCATTTAAGCGTTGGGAAATGACATGCGATCCTGCGACCGGAGCGATGTTCGGTGAGCGCAGGTCGTTCGACACGGCATTTGTCCACTGCAATCGGACATCTTGGATGGAACCGGCATCCGGATGGTGGGTTGAGCGGGCTCGGCACATCGCCTGTCAGGATGATGCGCCTGCGCTGCCCGCTCGGCGTCGTTTCCACCACCGGAACAGCCGAGATCAGTGCCTGGCTGTAGGGATGGGCAGGCGTTGCAAACAGCTCTTCCGCCGGACCTTCTTCGACGATCGAACCGAGATACATGACCGCAATGCGGGTCGAAACCTGGCGGACCACTGACAGATCGTGAGCGATGAAGATGTAGGTGAGCTTGAGCTTCTCCTGGAGATCGGCCAGCAGGTTGACGATCTGGGCCTGCACAGACACGTCGAGCGCCGAGACGGGTTCGTCCAGCACGACCAGGTCGGGGTTGAGCGCGATGGCGCGGGCGATGCCGACACGCTGCCGCTGACCGCCGGAGAATTCGTGCGGATAGCGCATCACGTGATCCGGCAGCAGCCCGACGAGGTCGAAGAGCTCGGCGACCCGCTTGGTGATTTCTCGAGAAGACAGTTTCGTGTGGATGCGCAGCGGCTCTGCGACGAGATCACCTACCCTGCGTCGCGGATTGAGCGAGGCCGACGGATCCTGGAAAACCATCTGCAGGCGCCGCCGGAAAGGCCTGAGTTCCGCCAGCGATTTCGCGGTGATGTCATCACCCTCGAAAAGCAACTGGCCGTCGGTAATGTCGTAGAGCCTGACAAGACAGCGCGCCAATGTTGACTTGCCGCATCCCGACTCCCCGACCAGTCCAACGGTTTCGCCATGCTGGACGGTCAGCGAAACGTTGTCGACGGCATGGACTGTTCGCCTGCCTTGCGACGAAAAGCGCGTGCCGATGGAGAACCGCTTGCTGAGTTCACGCGTTTCGAGAATTGGCCGGTCTTTTTCGATCATCTGCCCGCTCATGCCTGAACCCGGAAACACGCCGCGGCATGGTTGCCGTCGCCAAGAACAGGCTTGCCGGCCCGGCAAGGTTCGTAATTGACCGGACAACGCGGACCGAACGCGCACCCTTCGGGCAGGCGCAGCAGCGAGGGCGGCGAGCCCGGGATGGCCGGCAAGCGATGTGGCTTCTCGCCGGTGAGCGGCGGGATCGAGCCCAGCAGAGCGCGCGTGTAGGGGTGTTGTGGGTCGGAAAAGAGTTCGGTACGGCTGCCGCGCTCCACGACGCGCCCCGCATACATGACCATCACCCTGTCAGCGAGTTCCGAAACAACGCCCATGTCGTGGGTGATGAAGACGACAGCTGAATTATGCGTGGCGCGCAGCTTGCGCACGAGGTCGAGAATACCTGCTTGCACCGTCACGTCGAGAGCGGTTGTTGGTTCGTCCGCCACCAGCAGTGCCGGGTTGCACGACAGCGCCATTGCAATCACCGCCCTCTGCCGCATGCCTCCCGAAAGCTGGTGTGGATAGCGTGACATCGCTTCGCGCGGATTGGGGAAATTTACCTCCGCCAGCAATTCCTCCACACGCTCCAGCGCTTGTGACTTGCTGATGCGCTTGTGGGCGCGGATCTGTTCGGCTATCTGCCAGCCGATCGTGTAGACCGGCGTCAACGCCGTCATCGGATCCTGGAAGATCATGGCGATCTCGCTGCCGCGCAGGCGCCGGAGTTCCCGGGCAGGCAGTCCCACCAGCTCACGTTCCCTGTAGCGGATCGAACCTTCGATGACGGCATTGGGATCGGTGATCAGCCCCATGACTGCCAGCAGCGATACAGTCTTGCCGGAGCCGGATTCGCCGACGACACCCAGGATTTCGCCTTCCTTGAGGTCGAAGGAAACCCCGTCGATCGCCCGCACAAGACCTTCGTGTGTACGGAATGACACCCTGAGATCGCGCACCGACAGCATCATGATGTCCTCACGCGCGGATCGAGAAGGATGTAGACGAAATCCACTATCGCATTGGCTACGACAACGAACATCGAGGCATACATGACGGTTGCCATGATCATCGGCAGATCCAGGCTCTGCAGCGCATCATAAGTGAGCTTGCCGATGCCTTGCAGGCCGAAAACCACTTCTGTCAGCAGGGCCGACCCGCCGACCAGCGCGCCGAAATCCAGGCCGAACAAGGTGACGAAGGCGATAAGCGAAGTGCGCAACGCATGGCGCAGCAGGATGCGCGTTTCGGACAGGCCTTTGGCACGCGCGGTGCGGATATAGTCTTCCTGCATCGACTCGATGATTGCTGCCCGTAGCACACGACCGTAAATGCCGATGTAGAGGATGGCGAGCGTCACCCACGGGATCACCAGCGCAAGAAACCAGCCCTTCGGGTCGTCGGAGAAATTCTTGTAGCCAAGCGGCGGCACCCAGGAGAACAGCCAGGTGTCGTGATAGCGGCTCTGGGTGATGAGGTTCATGACCTCGCCCAGCCAGTAGACTGGCATGGAGATGCCAAGCAGCCCCAGCGCCATCAGCAGCTTGTCCACCCAGCTATCGCGCGTGGCGGCGGCAACAATGCCGATGATGATCGAGACCACCACCCACAGCACCGCCGCCCCAAAGACAAGCGACAGCGTCACGGGGATCGAATCCAGCACGGCCGGCACGACTTTCCACCCGCGATTGACGAAGGAGGTCAGGTCGCCTGTGACGAAGATCTTCTTCATCATCAGCCCGTACTGCACATAGAGCGGACGGTCGAAACCGAAATTGTGCCGCACCGCTTCAAGCACTTCAGGCGATGCGTTGCGGCCGGCGATGCGGGCTGCCGGATCGGAACCCGGCGTTGCGAAGAAGATCAGGAACACGATGACCGAGATGCCGAACATCACGAACAACATCTGACCGAAGCGGCGCAGGATTGCGTAGATCATCAGTCGCGTCCCAGCCGAACTTTGGATCGGGGGTCGAGCGCGTCGCGCAGGCCGTCACCGAAGACATTGAGCGCCATGACGGAAATGGCGATCGCGATGCCAGGCGCCAGGGCTACGATCGGGCGCGTGTAGAGCAAGGCCTGCCCGTCTTGGATGATGGTGCCCCAGCTTGCAGCCGGCGGCTGCACGCCGATCGACAGGAAGGACAGCGCCGATTCCGTCAGCATGTTGAGCGCCATCATCAGCGGTACGAAGACGATCAGGGTCGTTGTGATGTTGGGCAGGATGTCACGCCACAGGATGCGCGAACCGGGAACGCCCAGGTTGATGGCAGCCAGCACGAATTCGCTGTTGCGAAGTGAGAGAACCTGGCCGCGAATAGGGCGTGCCACATAGGGCACGTAGACGATGCCGATGATGATGATCGGCAGCCAGAGACTTCCGGATTCGATGATGATCGGCCCGATCGTGATCCCTTGCGCGATCATGACGATCGAAAGCGAGATCGCCAGAAGATAGATCGGAAAGGCCCACAATATGTCGAGGAGCCGCGACAGCACGGTGTCGGTGACGCCTCCGAAGTAACCGGCGACCAGACCGGTCGTCGTCCCGAGAAGCAGCGTCAGCACGGTCGCCACTGCGGAGATCAGGAGCGAGTTGAGCCCTCCGTAAAGCATGCGGGCCATGACGTCGCGGCCCTGATTGTCCGCGCCGAGGAAATAATTGCCGAGCCGCCACGTCGGGCCGAGAGGGGTGTAGCCCAACCCCAGCCCTTCCGTGGACTGCTCCATCACGGGAACGTCCTGCCCGTCGATGGTGATGATCGCATCGAGTGTCGACACGAAAGGGTCGACGCCGGCCCAGCGCGCATAGAGCGGCGCGCTGAGGCAGGCGATCACGATGAGGACGAAGACGGTCAAGGCCGCCATGGCGGCCTTGTTTCCCGTCAGTTTCGCAAAAGCGAGGGCCCAGGGCCCCCGCGTCTTGCGCGGCACGGCTACGACGTCGCTCGACATGAAGGTAACCCGTCAGTGCAACGTCACTGTACCCAGGCCTGGGTCACGATCCAGTAGAACTGGGCGTTGAACTTGAAGTTGCCGAGACGCTTGCTGACGAAGTCGACATGCTTGGGCGTGAACAGCGGCACCGCAGCAGCCTTGTCGGTGACCGCCTTGTCGATTTCCGCCCACATCTTGTCGGCGGCCTGCTGGTCCGTCACGCCCTGTTCCAATGCCTTCTGCATCTTGGCGTCGATGTCCTTGTCGCAGAAGCCGGAGATGTTGATCGAGGCATCCGAACCTTCGCGGAAGGACGCGCAGCTGAACAGAATGTTCAGGAAGTTCGATGCGGCCGGATAGTCCTGATACCATTGGCTGACCGACATCTGCACCTTGTTGTTGGTGTTCTGGATGTAGGTGAACTGGATGTTGCTGGAGATCGGCTTGACGTCGGCGACATAACCAATGCTGGTCAGCACGCTCTGCAGGTAGACGCCGATCGACCGGGACACGGCGGTATCTTCGACGATGACGGTGACCTTCTGGCCCTTGGTTCCGGATTCCTCGACCAGTTGCTTGGCCTTGTCGAGATCAACGGCCGACCACTTCGCACCCGGGTTCTTGGTGAAGGGGCAATAGTCCTCATGGCCGGGGAAGTCCGGCGGAAGCACCTGACATACCGGCGTGGCCAGCACCTTGCCGCCAAAAAGGTTGACTAGCGTGTTGCGATCGACCGCGTAGGCGACGGCTTGGCGCGCCTTTTCGTTGTCGAACGGCGCCAGCCGCGTGTTCAGCGGTGCATACCACCACGCCGTCAGCGGCGAGATGTGAACCTGATCCATGTATTTGGTGCCCAGTTCCACCAGCCGGTCGGTCGGCGGCTGATCGAACATCCAGTCGGCCTCGCCCTTCTGGATCGCCGTCACGGCGGCCTCCTCGGTCAGGCCGAAGTCATATTGCACCACGTCCGGATAGCCGTCGGGCTGGGCTTCCTCGCTCCACTGCTGGAAATGCGGATTGCGCACCATCGTCATGCCCTTGTTCGGATCGTAGGCCGAGATCGTGTAGGCTCCGGTACCCGGAATGGGGTTGGAACCGACATCTTCCGTCGGCGTGTCGGCCGGCAGGATCACCGCATGCGGCATGGCCAGCTTGTCGATGAACTCGGCGTCCGGCTTGGCAATGTTGATCGTTATCGTGTTGGTGGCTTCGTCGGCGCTAACGCCGCCCTCCAGCGTGCAGCTCTTGGTGTCTGCGAGGCATTTGTCGGCCCCGACAATGCCGGCATAGAAGGTACCGGAGGTTGGGCCGGACACCTTGAAGATGCGCTGGTACGACGCCACCACGTCCTTGACCGTGACGTCCTGGCCGTTGGAGAACTTGATGCCCTTGCGCAGCTTGAAGGTGAAGGTCTTGCCGTCATTGCTCACCGTCGGCATATCCTCGGCGAGGTCCGCGACGATCTTGAAACCGTCCTTGCCATCCGCCTTGCGGAAGGCGACGAGACCGTCATAGAGCGGCTGGAAGATCTGCCAGTATTGCAGCGTGTAATTGATATGCGGGTCGAGCGTGCCGGCGGCCGAGCGCGCCAGCAGCCGCATGGTGCCGCCCCGATGTTCCTTCAGATATTCCGCATTTGCCGGCGCCTGCCATGTGCAGGTCAACAAGGCCGCGGCAGCTGCCGCCAAAAGCAATTTCTTCATTCTTGTTCCCCTTTTTTCAGTTGTCGTTTTGATCCAGGAATGCACCAACCACCCGCATGCATTCTTCTTGCTCTTCCACATGCGGCATGTGGCTGGAATGTTCGAATATCTGCCAACGCGATCCCTTGATGCCGTCCTTGTAGGGCTGCACGGTCGCGGGCGTGGCCTCGTCGTGACGCCCGGAGATGATCAGCGTCGGAACCTCCACGAGAGGCAGGCGATCGATCACGCTCCAGTTTTTCAGCGTGCCGATGACGTGGAATTCGTTCGGACCGTTCATCACGTTGTAGACGGTGGGATTGCGCGCCACCTGGTCGAAGGTTTCAACCACTTCCGGTGGGAAAGGCACCACGCGGCAGACATGCCGTTCATAGAAGACCATGGTCGCCTGCTGGTATTCAGGATCGTCGGTCGTGCCGGCATTTTCGTGCCGGGTCAGCGTTTCCTGAACATCCTTGGGAAGGTCGGCGCGCAGGCGATTGGCTTCCTCGACCCACAGCTTCATCGATGCCGGTGAATTGGCGATCGTCAGCGTT
Organism: Mesorhizobium sp. 1M-11; assembly: GCF_001303895.1. Taxonomy (GTDB): domain Bacteria; phylum Pseudomonadota; class Alphaproteobacteria; order Rhizobiales; family Rhizobiaceae; genus Mesorhizobium. The sequence continues at coordinate 564,907 of NZ_LJSD01000011.1, forward strand.
TTCAGACCTTTCGGCTGCAGCACCGCATATTCGGCGCCCAGCATGCCGCCCCAGCTCTGGCCAAGCACGTGGAAGCCTGCCCGGATGCCGAGATGGTCGACAAGGTTCTCGAGCTCGTCGATGAAGAGTTGCGGCGTCCAGAAATCGGCGCCTTTCTCGGGCAGCAATGTCGAGTTGCCGCAGCCCAACTGGTCGTAGTGGATGACGGCGCGCCCATCGCGCGCAAGCAGTTTGTAGGCATCGACATAGTTATGCGCGACGCCTGGACCGCCATGCAGGATCACCACCGGAGGTTTCTTGCCGTCAAGTTCGCCGCTTATCCGGTACCAGGTCTCATAACCCTTGAAACCTGCACGCCCTTCTTTACCGACGATCCCAGACGACATTCCGTTTTCCTACCCTTGTTGAACCAGCCCGAGCGCCTGATGCGGACCATCAAGCCCTTCCGGCGCGAACCCATTCCTCCAGCATCTGGACACCGAAAGCCGTAGCACCCTGACGACCGAGCGGGCCGTCGGTTTCGGCCAGTTCCTTGCCGGCGATATCGAGGTGAACCCAGGCGCAATCCTCGGTGAAATGGCGCAGGAACGCCGCCGCATAGGGCGCGTCGCCATCTTCCATGTCCTTGGCGTGATGCCTCAGATCGGCAAAAGGCGACTGCAGTCCTTCGTCATAGGCACGGTCGAGCGGCAGACGCCAGAAGCGCTCGCCAACCGTTTCGCCAGCCGCGATCATCTGCGCAGCGATGGCATCGTCGGTGCTGAACAGGCCGGCGAAGATGGAGCCGAGACCGCGCATCACCGAGTAGGTCAGGGTTGCCAGGTCGACCATTGCCGCAGGCTTGAAGCGTGTCGCCGTGTAGTAGAGGCAGTCCGCCAGAAGCAGGCGCCCTTCGGCATCGGTATCGAACACTTCAACGGTTTGTCCGGAAGCCGTCGTGATGATCTCACGCGGCTTGAGCGCGGTGCCCGAAGGCAGGTTCTCGGCAATGCCCAGCACTCCGACCGCATGCACCGGGCTGCCCTGCCGCGCGAGTGCCAGCATCAGGCCGCATACGGCTGCGGCGCCGGCCATATCGGCCTTCATATCAAACATCTGCGCGCCGCCCTTGATGCAAAGGCCGCCGGAATCGAAACAGACGCCCTTACCGACGAAGGCGAGCGGATGTGCATCCGCGTTCTTGCCGCGATACTGCAGAACCGCCACCTTGGGTGCGCGAACAGAGCCTGCCCCGACGGCCAGAAGCGCGTTCATGCCGAGTTTCTTGAGTTGTGCCGCGTCCAGGACTTCGACCTCGATACCGGCCTGGCGCAATGGCTCGAGATGATCGGCGAAACTCTCGGGGTGGAGATGGTTCGGCGGCAGGTTGACGAGGGTCCGCGCATATTCCACGCCGTCGGCAATGGCGACCGTGCGGATGAGTTCGGCGTTCAGCTCTACCTTGTTGGCTGTCACCAGGCGAACGCGCCAGGCTTGATCAGCGGCAGCTTTGGGACGCTTGTTGCGCAGGTCGAACCGATACCGTCGGAGCCGCATGCCGAGCGCGACGCGCGCCAGGACCTCGGCCTCGGTCAGATGAAGGCCGGCGACGGCATCGAAAACGAGCGTGGCCTCGTTCTCGCCCTTGCCTTCCAGATGAGCTGCCAGCGCGCCGCCGGCGCGTGTCAGAGACAGTGCGGTCATCCCATCCGCCTTGCCCGACGCCAGCACAATTACACGCCGTGCGTTCATCCCTTGAGGCGGGACAAGATCGAAGCAGGTGCCGTTTTCGGTCAAGGCATTGAAGCCCGAACAGGCCCGGGATATCATCCCTCCCATCTCGGCATCCAATGTCGCGGCTCCAGTGCCCAGGTCACCTTCGGCAACCTGCAGGACCACAATGACAGGGGCATCCGCGGGGAGTTTGTCCGTCGTTTCAAAGACCGGCACTGGCGACTGCGGCATCAGGCGGGCATCTCCTCCAAATCGTCGTGGCCTGGAGAGAGCGCAATCGCCGTGAAATGCCCGAAACGTGCTACTGTGCACGATGCGAACTCTTCATTTGCGAAGTTGCGTCCGTCGATGATGACGGAATGCTGCCAAAGCCCCGAATAGTCGTGTTCTCATGACGACTTAGTTGTTCTTGATCCTTCGGTATCGCTGACAACGCAGGCGTTCAAACGTCAATTTTGTCCTTGTCGATTGACAAAAACTCAGCTGAGAACTCATGATCGGGCAATGGCCCTGCCCTCACTCAATGGCATGCGCGCTTTCGAGGCAGCCGCACGCCTCGGCAGCATCAAGGATGCCGCGGAAGAATTGCATCTGACGGCATCGGCGGTCAGCCGCCATATCCGCACGCTTGAGAAAAATCTTGGCCAGGATCTGTTCGAGCGTGGCTTTCGTCAGGTGACGCTGACGACCAGGGGCTCCTATTACGCCCGCAATCTCTCTGAGGCCTTCGAGGCCATATGGCGCGCCACGGAGGATGTCAGCTTTATTGACGGCACCCGCCGCGACAAGGCTCATCGTCTGCGGGTCTTGTGCGTACCTCCCGTGTTGAATCTCTGGTTGGCGGATCGCCTGCCAGGGTTTCGGCGGGAGCATCCATCGGTTGACCTGGAGATCCTGACGTCGGGCAAGCGCACCAATTTCGATTTGGCCATCGTCGACGAGTTCGACTACAAGGCCGGCCCGGCGCTGACACTGCTCATCCCGCTGTTGCTGACACCAGTCTGTGCCCCCTCGCTGCTCGAAGGTCCTATCCCCCTGCGTTCACCGGCGGACCTGATCAACCATCACCTGATCCATGAGTGCGAGACCAACAGGTGGAAGCGTTGGCTCGAGCAGGAGGGGGTGTTTGAAACGATGCCGAAATCCAGCACCGTCCTGGACGACTGCGCACTCATCATGCGCGAGGCCATGAATGGCGGCGGGATAGCGCTTGCCGACACGATGATGGCCCAGGACCTGTTACAGCAAGGCAAGCTCATCGCCCCCTTCAGCGCTCGTCATACCTATCCGGCGGGTATCTACCTGTATCAGCGGCGCAGCATAGGCAACAAACAGGGCGCCGCCCTGTTCCACACCTGGCTGCTGGAGGAGGTCGCCGAACATAAAAGAGTCATGGCGATCGACTAGCAAGGAATAGTCGCTAGCCGCTTCCGTTGCGATTGACCTGTTCCCTGGCAAAGCCAGCCATCGTCGCATAGCCGCGCACGATGGCTTCGCGCTCCTTGTGGCTCGCCACCCGCTCTATATCGTCGAAGCCATCCGGTGCACGCATTTCCACCATGTCGATGACCCCCTCGGGGCCACCCTTGCGGTTTGCCAGCACAATCTCGCTGGTCGCGGCACGGCGTTCCCCGTCATAGGCGCTCAACGCCTCCTGGATCGATGCGGCCGTGCTCAAGTGCCTGGCCAGGCAACTCGCATCGAGAATTGCCTGGCTGGCACCATTTGAGCCCACCGGATACATCGGGTGAGCGGCGTCGCCGAGCAAGCTCACTCGGCCGAATGACCAGCGCGGCACCGGGTCACGGTCGCAGTTGGGATATTCATAGAAGCTCCCGGTCGCCTCGATCAGACTGACCGGATCGATGAAGCCAAGCCGGAATTTATCACGCACGAAGGTCAGTGTTTCTTCGAGGTTTCCAGGTCGGTTCCAGTCTCCCCGTCCCGGCGGCGTCTTATCCGTGTTCGTACGCGCCATGACGGCCCAGTTGGTCAGACGCCTGTCGGGTTTCGCGGGATCGGCATGGATCGGATAGAATACGAATTTGGATATGTTGCTGCCCGCAATGACCATCGTGCGGCCGTCCTGGTAGACAGGCCAATCGATCGCGCCTCTCCATATCATGATGCCGCTCCAGATCGGTTGTCCTTGATCGGGATAGAGGGTGGAGCGCACTCTGGAGTGGATGCCGTCCGCGCCAATCAGCGCATCACCGTCCGCTTCAATCGACCCTGAGCCGTCGGTTTGATCGAACCGCGCCACCACTCGATCCCCTTGCTCCCGGAAACCAACCAGCTTGTGATCGAGATGGACACGCGCAGGCCCCAATCGCTCCATCGTCGCCTGGAACAGCACCTGAAGCAGCTTGCCGCGATGGATGCTCAGCTGCGGCGTATCGTAACCTGCGTCCAAACCCCGCAATTCCTGCCAGACGGTCTGGCCAAAGCGGTTGGCATAAATCAGTTCGCGGGTCCTTATGCCTGTCTCATCCAGAGCAGGAAGAAGGCCAAGTGCGGCCAGTTCCTTGACGGCATGCGGCAACATGTTGATGCCGACACCGAGTTCGCGCACTGACGGGGCCTGTTCGAACACTTCTGCATCGATACCCGCCGCATGCAGGCGAAGTGCCGTTGCCAGCCCACCGATGCCACCACCCACGACCAGGATTTTCATTCGCGCCTCTCTCGATTTGAGTTCGGCCCCCTGCCCTATCGTGCCTTGTGAGGTGCTCCTCCTCGGTTCATGACCCAGCAAGCATCTTGCGACACCGGACCGACACCTGCCTCAGCGCTTGCGCAACCCGTCGACAAAGACATCGACAAGACGAAGCGCAGTGGGCTGCCATCCCGCAGTGCCTTGCGAATAGAAGATGCCAACCAGGGTCCGCAACAGATCTTCCGGCGAAATGTCGGACCGAAGTTCGCCAGCCGCAACCCCACGATCAAGCAAGAGGCCAATAGAATTCGTCAACCGATCGAAGGAATAGGCCTTGAGTTCGGAGGAGCCGTGCGCCACGAGCTGAAGCCCTTCGATCATTCCTTTCTTGGTAGCGACGAGACGGACATTGGCGTGCAGCCATGTGCGCAGCGCTTCGACCGGCTCAGCGTCCCTCACCAGCCGTTCGGCGAGATCTCCAAGCTGATCAACCTCATGCCGGTAGACCGCCTCGAACAAGGCTTCGCGCGTCGGGAAATGACGATAGAGCGTGCCGATGCCAACGCCAGCCTGCCTTGCCACCGCTTCCAGGCTGGCTTGCGGGCCACCCGCGCTGAATATCTGCGTCGCCGTTTCGAGCAAAAGCTCCCGGTTGCGAACTGAATCCGCGCGCGGTTTTCTCCTTGCCTTTTCGATCTTCGGTTCCATTTTCTCCAACGGGACATATTCCCCCTTGATAAACGGAGGCACCCTCCGTATATAGTAATGCAGATCGGGACATTGCACAAAGGCAATCTCGGTCAGGGTCAACGGACCGTTTCGCACCAGATCTTTCCGCGCGCCCGCATCCTTCGCCGCTGGACAGCGGCTTCCATATATCACGATCACTGAATGGAGTACCGCGATGTCACTCTCCATCAGCCTCACCATAAATGGTCAAGCGCGCACGGTTGTGCTCGACGACCCGCGTGTGACGCTGCTCGACCTTTTGCGCGAGAGGCTCGGATTGCCAGGCACCAAGAAAGGTTGCGACCGCGGCCAATGCGGGGCCTGCACCGTGCTTGTCGATGGGCGGCGCATCAATTCGTGCCTGGCATTGGCTGCAAGCCTCGACGGAGCCGAGGTCACCACAATCGAAGGGCTCGCCGAGGGCGAAACACTGCATCCGGTCCAGGCAGCCTTCATAGAGCATGACGGCTTCCAATGCGGCTACTGCACGCCCGGGCAGATCATGAGCGCGGTCGGCCTCATCAAGGAAGGCCATGCGGAAGGCGATCCGGAACGCATCCGCGAACTGATGAGCGGCAACATCTGCCGCTGTGGCGCATATCAGGGCATCACCGAAGCGATCCTGGAAGCTCAGAAGGTGGTGACCGAAGGCAATCGGAGGGACGCAGCATGAACCGTTTCGACTATATACGCCCGGCCAGCGTGCCCGAGGCGGTCGCTGCCGCAGCCGTTCCAGGGTCGACCTATCTCGCCGCCGGCACCAACCTGCTCGACCTGATGAAAGTGGGCACCATGCGGCCCGAGCGTGTCATCGACATCACGCGACTGCCAGGCCTCGATCATATCGAATGGCTGGCGGATGGCAGCGTACGGATTGGCGCCATGGTCCGCAATTCCGATCTTGCCTATGACGCACGCTTCGCGCGGACCTTCCCGGCCGTGGCGGAAGCCCTGCTTTCGGGCGCTTCGGCGCAATTGCGCAATGCCGCGACTGTCGGTGGCAACCTGATGCAGCGCACGCGCTGCGCCTATTTCCATGACCTGGCCAGCGCCTGCAACCGGCGGATGGCTGGATCGGGCTGCGATGCGCGCGACGGTGAAAACCGCCTCCACGCCGTGCTTGGCTGGAGCGAGCATTGCATTGCCACTCATCCTTCCGACTTCTGCGTGCCGCTGGTGGCGCTGGATGCGGTGGCCGAAGTCGAAGGTCCGCACGGCGCCCGCGATATTCCGGTCGACCTGCTGCACGCCCTGCCCGGCGCGACGCCGGAACGGGAAACCGCGCTGGCGCCAGGCGAACTCATCGTTGCGCTCAGGCTGCCGTCGGAAGCCGCGAGCTTTTCGGGTAATGCCCGTTATCTGAAACTGCGTGAACGCACCTCCTACGCCTTTGCCGTGGTTTCGGCCGCGGCAGCATTGGAGATCGAAGGTGGCCTGATCCGCAAGGCACGCATCGCACTCGGCGGCGTTGCCGCCAAACCCTGGCGAGCGCGCGAAGCGGAAGCGGCTTTGGTGGATATGCCTGCATCGACCGAAGCCTTCACAAAGGCGGCCGAACTGGCGCTCGCCGATGCGCTTCCGTCCGGCGACAATGCCTTCAAAATCGAGCTGGCGCGCCGCATCGTCGTGCGCGCCTTGAACCTCGCACTGGAGGGAACGCCCGAGGTCATGCCCGCACTGCCGGCCTCGCCCTTCTCCACAACAGCTGGAGCAACCCATGTCGCCTGAGATCGCTTCCCGAACCACCCAACCCCGCCGCCACGGATCGAATTCCGGCCAGCCGCTGACGCGCCGCGATGGCGTGCTCAAGGTGACCGGCCGCGCAACCTATGCCGCCGACAACCATCCGGAAGGCATGCTTTATGCTGTGACCGCCATCAGCCGCATCGCACGCGGACGCGTCACGGCACTCGACGTTACCGCTGCCAAGGCGCATCCCGGCGTCGTCGAAATCCTCACTCCAGCCAATCGGCCACCGCTGTCGCATGATCCGGAGGAGAAGATGCTGCCTTTCGGCTTCCGTGTGGAGGTGCTGCAGAACGACGGCGTGCGCTATGTCGGCCAGCCGATCGCGCTGGTCATCGCCGAGACGCTGGAGGCGGCAACAGAAGGAGCAGCCCTGCTCAACCCGCAATATGAAGTCGCCGATGCCCGCACAAATCTCTCGAATGGCGACCGTTTCGACACCGCTTCCGTCGGCATCGGCATGCCGGCGCGCACGGCCCATGGCGATATCGCGGTGGGGCTGGCTGCCGCCACTCACGTGATCGAGGCGGATTATGTGACGCCCGCGCAATATCACAATGCGATGGAACCCCATGCAGTGGTGGCTGAATGGGACGGCGACCGGGTTACGCTCGACATGCCAAACCAGGCCATGGCGCTGAGCTGCGCATCCTATGCCGCTTATTTCGGGATCCCGGCCGAGAACGTGCTGATCCGCTCGCCCTTCCTGGGCGGCGGTTTCGGCTCGAAAGCCATCCTCAACGGGCCGCAGATATTGGCTATTCTTGCCGCACGCCTGCTCAAGCGACCGGTGAAGCTGGCACTCACCCGGGCACAGATGTACGGCCCGGTCGGGCATCGCGGCCACACCTGGCAAAAGCTGCGCATCGGCACGGACAGTAACGGGCGCCTTACCGCCCTGCACCACCATGCCCTTTGCGCCACTTCCAGCTTCGACGAGTTCCTCGAGGCGGCGGCAAATGCCTCGCTGCCGCTCTACGAAAGCCCCGCCATCCTTGTGGAGCATGAAGGACTGAGGCTCGACACCGGCACACCGGGGCCGATGCGTGCGCCCGGCGAAGCCTCCGGGTCGGCGACGCTCGAAGTCGCGATGGACGAGGCCGCGGTCGCCTGCGGCATGGATCCGCTTGAGTTCAGGCTGGCCAACTATGCCGAAACCGAACCCGGTACGGGCAGGCCTTTTTCATCCAAGGCACTTCGGGAATGCTACTCGGAAGGCGCCAAACGCTTCGGCTGGGCCGGCCGGCCGATCGAACCGCGGCAAATGCGCGACGAGAACGGTTTCCTCGTCGGCTGGGGCATGGGCACAGCCGTTTTCCATTGCCCGCATTTCCCTGCTGAAGCGCGTGCTACCCTGCGCGCCGACGGCACGGCACTGGTGGAAACGGCCGGCGCCGACATGGGACAAGGGGCCTGGACGGCACTCGCGCAGATCGCGGCGGAGGCGCTCGGTCTCGATCCCGATCAGGTCGAGTTCCATTCCGGTGTATCGAGCCTGCCCGACGGCGGTATCGCCGGCGGCTCCGGCCACACAGCGAGTGCGGGCCTGGCGCTGAACAATGCGGGCGAGGATGCGATCGCCAAGCTCGCGGCACTCGCCACTGCCGATCCCGCATCTCCGCTTTTCGGCGCCGGCAATATCGGTGTGGTGGCCCGGTCCGGCCGGCTTCACAGGCTTGACGATGACGGTCGCAGCGAAAGCTACGTCGAGATCCTTGCCCGCGCCGGTCAGGCCGAGGTGATTGGGACAGCCAAGGCGGCACGCGATCAGGAAGCTGCGGCGGCGCATGCGATGTTCTCCCATGGCGCCGTCTTCGCCGAGGTGAAGGTCGACCCCGATCTCGGACAGATCCGTGCGACGCGCCTGGTCGGCGCTTTCGCGGCAGGCCGCGTGATCAATCCCCGGCTCGTGCGCAGCCAGTATTTCGGCGGCATGATCTGGGGGGCATCCTTCGCCCTGCACGAGGAAGCAATAACCGACCACAGGACCGGCAGGATCATGAATGCCGACCTTGCCGAGTATCATATACCGGTCAATGCGGACGTGCCTTCGCTGGATGCGATCCTGATCGAGGAGAATGACCCGTACGTCAATCCGCTCGGCATCAAAGGCGTCGGCGAGATCGGCATCACCGGCACCGTAGGCGCGGTTGCCAACGCTGTGTGGCATGCCACGGGCGTTCGCGTACGGCGATTCCCGATCCGCATCGAAGATCTCATCATCGGTTGGGACACTTCCCGAAAATAGGGCGGTCCTGAAAAGACAACCCAAAGCCGCTACCGCATACAATCGAGACATCCAATGCAACAAATCGTCGTTACGACAGGAAACAGCATACCGCCGCCGGCATGCCGTCAACCAACCGAAGCGTTCATGTCCGAGGCGGACAGGCTGCACGGCAGGATCGGCCATCTCCTTCGAACATCTCCAGCGAATGAGCACATCATGCTGCTTCGCCTCGATGAGCTGTTATCGAATGCGGTCATGGAACTGAGTGGAAGAAAGGCAAACTGGAAGTAGAGGAACTCCACCGTCACACGCCGCGAAGATCGGAGGAGCAGAGCCTGATGTGCTCCCAAAGACGGGTAGCCACAGGGCCATGCGGGCGGTCGCGTCGACGCGCCGCGACCAACTCAACTTCGACGCCTGGAAAATGATCTCCGGCGATCGACAAGAGGCGTCCGCTTCGCAGTTCCTCTTCGATCATGAAACGCGGCAGATGCCCCCAGGCCATGCCGCGTAGGATGATCTCCTTCTTCATCAGATGGTCGCCCACCGTGCACTGCGGAGCGCCCTCCACGACATAGAAGTTCGCCTTCTGCGCGGTTCGAGCCGTGTCACGGATGATGCATTGGGTGAGCCCACGCATCTGTTGCGGCGTGACCGGACCCGAAAGCGGAAACGGCAGGAAATCCAGGGCGACCACCGGCACGAACGATACGGTACCAAGATCGATCCATTCCAGCCGCGGATCGGTTTTTTCAACCCAGTGCAGGATGAGATCCGCCTCATCCTCGAAAAGCCGTTCCCATGGGCCGCCAATCGTTTCGAAATGCAGGTCCAGGCGTGTGTTCGGACAGGTTGCGAAAAAGCCGCTCAGCAGCCCGAGACCTTCATTCAGCGGACAGGTATCGCCGATGACGACGCGCAGATGCGTCTCTTCACCCATCGCCAGCTGTCGTGCATGCAGCCTGAGCGTCTCCATCTCGGAAAGCAGCGACTGCGCCTTGCGATGAAACGAACGACCGGCATCGGTGAGCGTGACGCGATAGCCGCTGCGATCGAGCAAGGCGACCGCGAGGCTGTCCTCCAGCTTGGCGACAGCGGCGAAGACCGCGGCATGAGAGCGGTTCAGCAATAAGGCTGCTCCCTGGAAACCGCCTTCGCGGACCACGGCATCGAAGCACTGTATTTCCTGAAGCGTAAACGGACTCATTGTTGATTTTAATTACAAAGACATTCGAATCTTTTCAATATTTATAGAAATTGAGTGGCGCTAGCTTCGCACGATCCCCAGCCGCAACGCTGGAAACACAAGAAAGAGATGGTGCCTCAATGACCAACACTTCCGCTCTACGAGCCGATATCAACCATGAAGAGCCCGCCAGCCTATCGACCTTCACCACCGGTGACGGCGTGAGGATCGCCTACAGGGCAGACGGGACGGTCGGCGCGCCGGCGCTGATCCTGGCCAATTCCATCGCCACCACTTTGCATATGTGGGACGGCCAGATCCCTGAACTGTCAAAATACTTCCGGGTCATCCGCTATGACTATCGCGGCCATGGCGGCTCTGACGTACCGGCCGGCGCTTATTCGGTCGGCCGGCTTGGCCGCGACGTGCTGGAGCTGATGGACCATCTCGGTATCGAGCACGCGCATTTTCTGGGCTTGTCTCTCGGCGGTTTCATTGGTCAATGGCTGGCCATCCATGCGCCGGAGCGCATCGACCGGCTGGTGCTTGCCAACACCGCCCCACACCTTGGGCCTGCCGACTATTTCGACACCGCCATCCGCGAAGTTCTCGCGGCCGAAGACATGAAGGATACCGCTGAAGGCTTCCTGCATAACTGGTTTCCCTTGGCGATGGTCGAGGCGAACGGACCGATCGTCCACAGGTTCCGGCAGGATCTGCTCGACACACCGCGTCAAGGATTGGCCGGCCTTTTCGCGGCGGTACGCGATGCCGACCTGCGCCGGACCATCGCCCTCATTCAGAGCCCTACCCTGGTCATCGGCGGCGAGTTCGACACGGTGACGTCCTATGCCATGAGCGAGGCCATCGCGGCCGGCATCCCCGGAGCGCGGCTCAAAGGCTTTCCCGCCGTTCACCTTACCAACATCGAATTTCCGAAAGAATTCGTCGAAGAGGTCCTGGCGTTCCTGAAATCGGACCAGGCCTGACGACTGCGATGCAAGCGGCGCGGCTCAAGCCGCGCCGCTTTAACTTGCAGGTCCTTCGTGCCCCGAATGCGTTTAGGTATGAGGTAACGTCGCCATCATCGACGGGCGCTCCGAAACCTTGCTGAACCACTGGGCGAGCTGCGGGCGTGCACTTCTCCAGTCCTTGTCGGCAAAACGGAAGTCGAGATAACCCAGCGCGCAGGCAGCAGCGATCGCGCCAGCATGGAAATCGACGGATATCTCAGAGAACCATTTGCTCTCCAGAGCATCGAGACCTGAGTCGATCTTTTCCATTTGACCGCGATACCAGTCGACCCAGAAGAATTCCTTTGGGCGCAGAACCGATTCGTAACGGCACAGAAGCGCTGCATCGAGAACGGAATCAGCCAACGCTTCCAAGGTAAGCACAGGGAAGCGACGCGCGCCTTGCGGATAGAGTGAGCCCGAGCTTGATGCGAGCGAGTCCACATAGGCGCAAATGACACGGCTGTCGAACACCGGAGTGTCATCTTCCAGCAGCGCGCACGGGACCTTGCCGGAGGCGTTGTGGCGAACGATGCTTTCGTCCCGCTTCACCGGCCAGGCGGCCGATGGCAATTTCTCGATTTCGGAGGCAAGGCCCCGCTCATGGGCGCAAACCATGACCTTGCGTACGAAAGGAGAAGCGGGAGAGAAAAAAAGTCTGATCGTCATGCTGCAGGCCTCCGGTGTCGTCTGCGGGTACGGGTTTTGCTTGAGAGCGCATCGGCGGTCGGGACACGGAGAAAATCCTCCGGATACTCCTCCAACTGCGTATGCAGGTGCTCGAGCGCGAAGGTGATGTGCTCGCGCATGATGGCGGCGGCGCGCTCGCCCTGCCCTTTGGCCAAGGCGCGGGCAATGCGGTGATGATCGTCGTGCGAGCGGCGGATGACGTAGAAATCACGCCACATGATCACCCGGTCCGAAGCGAGCGGCACATTGTGCAAGCTTTCCACGAAAGTCTTTATCCAGGGATTGGCGGCAAGCTCCATGATTGCGGTGTGGAAGCCGACATTCATGCGCCGGTAGGGCACGAGATTCTCAGGCGAAAGCGAACCTGGCGACAGTAGCCGGTCTCCTTCTTCGACGAGCTCGAACAGAAGTTGCTCGGCTGCTTCCGACATGTTGGAGGCAGCCAGGCGGCAGGCTGTCGCCTCCAACTCTGCCCTGACCTGAAACGCGCCAGCAACATCGGAAAATGAGAACTCGCGGACATAGAAGCCGCGATTGTTTTCGTAGGAGACGAGACCGCTCTGGGTCAGCGCCGTCAGTGCCGTCCGCAATGGCGTGCGGGAGATCCCCAGCATGTCGGCGAGTTTGTCCTGATGCAGTTTTTCGCCCGGGCGCAGATCCCCGCTGAGGATCGCCTCGCGGATGCGTTCGGTGACGAATTCAGGGCTCGTGTGGGCATCTGTCAAAGGCGGCTCCTCCGTGCAGTGGCGCACATAATGTATCCAAAATTGTCATTTTGCACGATTTTTGTTTGCGGAAATGCCAATAATGTGTTCATTGTCGCCCACCCAAGAGGGAGGAGCCTCTCTGCATGTCGAATATCTGTCTGGTCACCGGCGCTGCCGGTGGCATCGGGAAAGCTATTGTCTCGCGCCTGGCGCAGGACGGTTACTCCGTGCTCGCTGCCGATCTTTCGGAGCAGAAAGCGCAGGCGACGATTGCGGGCATTCCAGGCAGCGGTCACCGCGCGATCGCGCTCGATGTCGCCAATGAAGCCGAAGTGGCCTCCGTTTTCTCTGACGCCGCCGAACGAGGAACTCCAATCGACCAAGTCGTCGCTGCTGCTGGCATCCTGCTCTTCGCAGATAATGGCGAGCGGCCACCGATCATCGACATCACTCTTGCCGACTGGCAACGCACCCAGTCCGTGAACTCCACCGGCACATTCCTGCTGTTGCGCGAGTTCCTGCGCGCTGCCTCCCGCCGTCAAATAGCCAATGGCCGTTTCATTGGCTTCAGTTCAGTCGCCGCACAACTTGGCGGGTACCGTTCCAGTGCAGCCTATATCGCGTCCAAGACCGCGATCCTGGGGCTGATCAAGGCCGGCGCGCGCGAAGCGGCGGCACTGGGCGTGACGGTCAATGCCGTGGCGCCCGGCCTGATCGATGCGCCGATGCTTCGGCAGTCCCTGCCTCCGGAAAACGATGGCGCGGCGGCGAGCAACATCCCGCTCCAGCGGCTTGGAACGCCAGAGGACGTCGCCGGCGCCGTGTCGTTCCTGATCGGTCCGGACGCCGCCTACATCACCGGCGCGGTGATCGACATCAATGGCGGCTACCGGATGCAGTGATGCGCGCCATGGGAGGGAGGAAATCATGGTGAAAATCGCCGAAACGCTGACCCGGCTGCTGGCTTGGGTCGCAGGGCTGGCCGTTCTGCTGATGATGTTTCACGTCATGATCGATGTGCTGGGCAAGTATCTTTTCAATGCGCCGCTGCCCGGCACGGCCGAAGTTGTCGCCGCCTACTACATGATCGGCGCTGTATTCCTGCCGCTGGCGTGGGTCGAGGTCTCAGGCGGCTCCATCGTCGTCGAGGTGATCTACGAAAAGGTTCCGGAGCGCGCGCAGAAGGTCATGTTGATCTTGGCCGACGTCGTTTCAGCGATCTACTACAGCGTATTGGCTTGGTTCTCCTGGGGCGTCGCCGTTCACGCCTGGAGGATCAACGAAACGGTCGACGGAATCTGGCGCGTCACCACCTGGCCCGCGAAGTTCCTGCTGCCTTTCGGCTTCGGCCTCGTCGTTGTCGTGCTTTTGATGCGCATTGCCATGGGTGAGCGCGGGCGCATGAAAGCGGCTCATTCCGCCGTCGAGATCTGAGAGGACCAAGATGGAACGGCTGGAAATCGGCTTCATCGGCATTTTTGCCATTCTCGCGCTGATCGGCATTCGTGTGCCGATCGGTGTTGCCATGGGCACGACTGCCTTCTTCGGAATCTGGGCCATGATGGGCCTGGGTCCTGCCATCGGCATCTCGAAGGCAATCCCTTTCAACCTCATCGGTGACTGGAATCTCTCGGCTATCCCGATGTTCCTGTTCATGGGTTTCGTTGCGGTCGAAGCCGGGCTGACACGCGGCCTGTTCGGCGCTGCGCGTATCTTTCTGGCCCGTATTCCAGGTGGGCTTGCTTCGTCTACCGTCTTTGCGTCGGCCCTGTTCGGAGCCGCGAGCGGCTCAAGTGTTGCCACATCGGCAGCCTTCTCGCGCATCGCCATCCCAGAAATGCTGGATGGAAAATACAATCCCGGCCTTGCGACTGGCTCGGTTGCCGCATCCGGCACGCTCGCGGCGCTCATACCGCCTTCGGTATTGATGATCGTCTATTGCCTACTGGTCGACAGTTCCATCAACACGCTCTTCATGGCGGGCGTGGTACCGGGCATCCTGACCGCCGCAGCCTTCATAATCATGATCACGCTGCGTTGCGTGCTCAATCCCGATCTCGCGCCACGCTATGTTGACACGACGACGGGTGCTGAAAAATGGGCGCTTATCCGTGATGCTTGGCCGCTGCCGGTGATCACCTTCGTCGTCATGGGCGGCATCTTCACCGGCGCTTTCACGGCAACCGAATCCGGGGCGGTCGGCGCCTTCCTGGCCTGCATCATCGCGGCGATCCGCGGCCGGCTCAACTATCCGATGTTGCGACGTGCGCTTATCGACACCGCCTCCGGCACCTCGGCCATCTTCATGATCGTGCTTGGTGCAGCCCTGTTTGCCCGTTTCGTTGCGCTTGCCACGATCCCGACCTGGGTGATGGGTTTCTTTGAAGGCTACGAGACGATGACCATCGTCATCTGCATCTGCATCATCCTGGTGTTGATGGGCACTTTCATGGAGGAAATCTCCATCATGCTGCTCACCATGCCGGTTCTGGTGCCGGTGCTCAGCAGCCACGGTATCGACCTCACCTGGTTCGGCATCCTGGTGATCAAGTTGATGACGATCGGGCTGATCAGCCCACCGGTCGGCATGAACGTCTTCGTCATCAAATCCGCGCTCGGCGATCGCGTCACGCTCAACCAGATTTTCGGCGGCGTCACCTGGTTCATTGTTGTCGATCTGTTCGTGCTGGCCGCGCTGATCGCTTTCCCGCAGATCAGCCTGTGGCTGCCAAATCTGATGATGAGCCGATAGCGGACGAAGCCTGCGCCCAGGCACAGCAAGAGCCAACGCGTCAACAATCAAACAAAAAAGGGAGTGAGAGATGAGAAAACTGCTTTTGGGAACAGCCGCCCTGTCGCTGCTGACCTCGGCCGCATGGTCGGACACCTTCCAGGCCACGAACTGGATGGCACCTGCCCATATTCTCAACGAGTTTCCGTACCAGCAGTTCTCCAAGGATGTCGCCAAGGCAACGGACGGCGCGCTGCAGTTCGAGGTCTATTCGTCCGGAGCTCTGGTACCGGCGCCGACCACCATGCAGGCGATCTCGGACGGCGTGGCCCAGCTCGGCATCGTCTATCCGCCTTACACGCCTTCCGAGCTTCCGCTCAGCAACACAGTCAACGACCTGGCCTTTGTCGCGAAGGACGATCTGGCGGCTGCCTTCGCCTGGACAGAGCTCGGCCTGACAAATCCCAAGCTTCGTGCCGAATGGTCGAAGAACGGCGGCGTCTTCGTCGGCGGCTATTCGACGCCATTCTACAATTTCATCTGCATGAACGAGATCGTCTCGCCCAAGGATGTTGCGGGAAAGAAGGTGCGCGTCGCCGGCACCGCCCAGACGGAATGGATCCAATCGTTGAAGGGCGTTCCGGTCTCCGTGCCGATCGCGGATGTCTATTCCGGGCTGGAGCGCGGCTCCATCGATTGCACCATGTCCGATGCCACCAACCTCGACAAGGGCAACAAATTCTGGGAGGTGGCTAAGACGGTGAACACCTTGCCGATGGGCGTTGTCGTCGGGGCCACATATGTCTTCAACAAGGACTTCTGGATCGGACGGACACCGGAGCAGCGCCGCATCCTGCTTGATGAGGTCGCCGTTGGACTTGCCCGGTCACAGGTTGCCTATCACGTTGGCGTTGAAGCGGCGTTGAAAGGTTCTGCCGAGCGCGGTCTCAAGGTCTCGGAGCCAACGCAGGAAATGAAAGATGCGTTGAGCGCATTCCAGGCCTCCGTGGCCAAGGCCCTGCCGGCAAAGGCGGTCGCGACGCGCGGCATCGAAGACCCGACGGACGTGCTCAACGAATTCGTCACGCTCGAGGAGAAGTGGCGCAAGCTCGTCGCCGACGTCGATCGCACCAATCCGGACGCCGTCGCCGCGATCCTGAAGACCAATCTCTACGACAAGATCGATCCCAGCACCTTCGGTGCCGACTAGCGAGCCGACATGCATCCGGCGCGTCTGCCGTCGCGCCGGATGCATGTCCTTCAGAGATCAGAATGCCAAAACAGGTTCTTCCAGAAGCAATCGTCACCGGTGCAGGCTCCGGCATAGGACGCGCCATCGCCCGTCGCCTGGCGAATGAAGGCTTTGCCGTCATTGTCGTCGACCGGGCGGCAGATCCGGCTGACGAAACAGCGCGCCAGTTGCGGGCCGAAGGACATGAGGCGCGTGCGGAAGTTCTCGACATCACGGATGCAGCCGCTACGCAGCGTCTCATCGACACCGCTCCGAATTTGCGGGTGCTGGTCAACAATGCCGGCATTTTCGACGTGAAGAAATTCGATCAACTGACCGCGGACGATTTCCGCCGCATGTATGAGGTGAACCTGATCGCGATGTTCACGCTCTGCCAGCAGGCGGCTCGGGTTCTTCCCGAAGGGGGGCGCATCATCAATCTGGCTTCGCGTGCGGCTTTCGGTGCACGCAATTACGCCCACTATGCCGCCTCGAAGGCGGGCGTGGCAGGCCTCACCAAGGCACTCGCACTCGAACTGGCTGCCAAACAGATCACCGTCAATGCGATCGCGCCAGGCGTGATCATGACGGACATGCTGTTGGAGCGGCCGGACGGGATCGCGGAACTGGCGGCAGAACAGCCGACAGGCAAGCTCGGCAAGCCGGAACACATCGCCCATGCCGCAGCCTTCTTTGCCAGCCCATTCGCGGAATACGTCACCGGGCAGGTTCTCATCGTCGACGGCGGCCGATCCGTCGGTGGCACAGCGGCATTTTAAGGAGGACGCGTTGACATCTTTGTCTTCATCATTGGAGCCCTCGGCCTTGAATGGCCGCACCGCGATCGTTACCGGCGCGGCGCAGGGGATCGGCCTGGCAATTGCCGAGGCGCTGCTTGCGGCCGGAGCGCATGTTGTGGCAGTCGACCGCGAGGCGCCGGGGCTTCAGGCATTGACCGTGGCCCGTCCTCGCGTGACGGCAGTCGTCGGCGATGTCACAGATCCCGCATTACCGGAAGCAATCGATGCGGCAATGGCCGCTGCCGGCCTGGCCCCTAACATCCTCGTCAACAATGCGGGCATCGCCCGTGGAGCGCATGCGCTGCAAACGACCGACGAGGATTTCGACCGTTATTTCCAGGTCAATGTGCTTGGGCTGTTTCGGCTCTCGCGATGGGCGGTCGGTGAGATGATGCGCCTGGGCGGCGGGGCCATCGTCAACACGGCCTCGATCTTCGGAGAGATCGGCGCATTCAACTCCTGCGGCTATTCCGCATCCAAGGCGGCGGTGATCGGGCTGACGCGCCAGATGGCGACCGATTTCGGGCCCAACGGAATACGCGTCAATGCGGTGGCGCCTGGCTTGATCGAAACGCCGCTTACGGCAGAGCGCATCCGCACGGAGGCATGGCGACGGCACCAGATGATCGATGGTGCACCACTTCGCCGGGTGGGGAAGCCCGAGGATGTGGCGCGCGCCGTGCGCTTTCTGGCGTCGGACGAGGCAAGCTTCATCACCGGGCAGGTATTGGCCGTTGATGGCGGCTGGGCCATGGGGCGCTATCCACGCGAAGAGCCGATCCATGCCGACGTCTGAACTTCCTGAAAGCTGCGATCTCCTGGTCATCGGATCAGGCGCTGCCGGCATGGCAGCAGCTATTTCCGCGAGCCATCACGGCTTGAACCCTGTCATTGTCGAAAAAGCGGATGTCTTCGGCGGCTCAACGGCAGTGTCGGGCGGGGCCATCTGGGTTCCCTGCAACCCGCTGATGCAGGCAGCTGGAATGGCCGACAGCCGCGAAGCTGCAAGAACCTATATCCGTGATGAAAGCGGTAACCGTTTCAACGCCGAGCTTGTCGACGCTTTCCTGGAAAAGGGGCCGGAGGCAATTGCTTTCTTCCATGACAAGACAGCACTCAAACTGTCACATCGCGCCTTTTCCCCGGACTATCACCCTGACGGCGAAGGCGCGACCGAGGGTGGCCGATCCCTTGATGCGCTCGACTATGATGGGCGGCGCCTTGGCCAAGATCTTTATCGACTGCGTTCGCCGATCGCCGACTTCACCATTCTGGGCGGGATGCCTCTTGGTCGACCGGATATCTACCACTTCCTGCGGCTGACACGTTCCGCGAAATCGGCAGTCTACGCTACCAAAACCGTGCTCCGTTATCTTCGTGACCGAATTGTCTGGAAACGAAACACGCGGCTTGTCATGGGGGCAGCAGTGGCAGGGCGGCTTGCCGAAACCGTTTTTGAGCGCGGCATTGCGCTCCACACGAGTCATGAATTGATCAAGCTCGTCCAGGATGGTGATGGCCGTGTCACAGGTGCGGAACTCACCGGTCCGAACGGGACGACACGTATCGCCGCCAAGCACGGCGTCGTGCTCGCGACTGGCGGATTTCCGCACGACACGGTGCGACGCGCCCGCCAATTCGACCATGTTCGTAAAGGTCTGCCACATTATTCGATGTCGCCGGCAGCAAGCACAGGCGGAGCGATCGTGGCGGCAGAGGCCATCGGCGCGGCCTTCGTCGAGACAAATGCCAATGGCGGGTTTTGGACGCCGGTTTCACTGCTGCCCAATGAAGACGGTTCGCGGCGACCATTCCCGCATCTGTTCCTTGATCGCGCCAAGCCTGGCGTTATCGCAGTCGGACATGACGGGCGCCGTTTCGTCAACGAAGCCGTCAGCTATCATGATTTTGTTCAGGGCCTCATTGCCAAGCTCCTGGAGGAAGGCCGGCGCTCGGCATGGCTGATTGCTGATCATGCAGCGCTTCGCCGCTATGGTCTGGGGGCGGCCCATGCGTTCCCGGCAAAGATCGGCAGGCATTTGAAGAGCGGCTATCTGAAGCGAGATACATCGCTCGGCGAGCTTGCGCGGCAATGCGGTATCGATGCCACACAACTAGAGCGAACCGTTGCTGCCTTCAACCACAAAGCATTGCGCGGTGACGATCCCGAATTCGGCAAAGGCACAACCAGCTATCAGCGCTATCTCGGAGATGCAGAGAACAAGCCGAACCCGTGTGTCAGACCACTCGAAGGTCCATTTTACGCCATCGAAATATTTCCCGGCGACATCGGCACGACGATGGGGCTGGACATCACGGCCAAGGGCCAGGTGAAAAATCGGGACGGCCGCGTGATTCCGGGTCTCTACGCTTGCGGCAACGACATCAATTCGATCATGGCGGGCTCCTATCCAGGCCCAGGCATCACCCTCGGACCAGCCCTGACCTTTGGCTATGTTGTAGGCGAAACGGCTGCAACGGCCTGACCCTAGCAAATTCCTGGCGCGCCGATCTTCTATTCAGCCGCCAGCGCCGTGACCTCTCGCCGGAACGGCAGCGCATCGCCGATATCCGGCTCGTCCAGTTCGCGGGCGAAGCGGTGGCCTGCATAGGTCGCCCAGGCGATCGGCCCAGGCGCCTCCGCGTCACCGATGACCTTGATCGAAAGAATGCCGTTGTCGGGCCATTCTCCCCGACGCTCCTTGAGTTCGCTCCAGAGAGCGTCGTTCTGCGAGCGCGACGTCACCAGCACCACGGCGTCGGCAGCGAAATCCCGCTCGGCGCCGGTGTAGGCGCATGCCGTGGCGACACCGCCCGCCATCACCCGTGTCACGACGCGATTGAGAACGATCTCGACACCGAGTTCGGCCAGGCGCCGGTGGATCGCGCCCTGCTCCAGCGTGTTGCGGGTCCAGTCGGAGACATAGGCCGAGGGCGTGACCAGCGTGACCCTCGCGCCTTGCCTTGCCATCAGCTCCGCGAGCACGCCACCCATGTAGTAATGGTCGTCGTCGAACAGCACGACGTTGCCGCAAGGCACTTTTCCATCCATCAGGTCATCCGGCGTATAGACGGGCATGGCCGCATCCATCGGCATCGGCACGACATGCGCACGCGCCACGCCGTCGTGCCGCCAGGCGGCGCCGGTGGCGATGGCGACATTCTGGAAGCCGAAGGCAAGGATGTCGTCCGCGGAGAGTTGGCTGTCGAAATAGACATCGACATTCGACATCTGGCTTAGTTGGTACTGGCGATAATCACGCACGCGGCCCCAGGCCGAGAGACCCGGCAGGCGGCATTCGCGCGCCACACGGCCGCCGAGTTCCTTGCCGGCCTCGGCGAGGACCACCTGATAGCCACGGGCACCAAGCGCACGCGCCGCTTCCAGCCCGGCGGGACCGGCACCGACGACCAACACCGTTTCGCTGGCGCCCTTCGCCTGCATGCGCTCCGGATGCCAGCCCTTGCGCCATTCCTCCATGAAGGTGGGGTTCTGCGTGCAGCGCGAGATCGACATGGTCATGTCGCCGGTGATGCAGATGTTGCAGCCGATGCATTCGCGAATGTCCTCGATACGCCCCTCCTCCACCTTCTTCGGCAGGAAGGGATCGGCAATCGAAGGCCGGGCACAACCGATGAAGTCGAGCGTGCCGGACTTGATCATCTTCACCATCACATCGGGCGAGGTGAAGCGTCCTACCCCAACGACCGGCCTGGAGGTGAGTTTCTTGATGCCGGCCACCAGGGTTTCCTGCGCGGCTTCGTCCTTGAAGCGCGATGGGCCTGAACAATCCTCCCAGGCGCCGTGGGCAAGATCCCAGAGATCGGGCAGGGCGGCGTGCATCTCGATCATGTCGCGGACTTCGGAATTGGCGAAGCCGAGTTCGCCGATCATCTCGTCCAGCGAAAGGCGCAACGTCAGCCCGCAGGTGTCACCAATGGCGTCGCGCCCTTCCTCGATCAGTTCGCGCATGAGGCGCGAACGGTTCTCCAGGGAGCCGCCATATTCGTCAGTGCGCTGGTTGGTGGCGGTGGAGAGGAAATGCTGGATGATGCCGAAGCCGTGGGCTCCGTAGAGACAGACAAGATCGAAGCCCGCCAGCTTGGCGCGCTTGAAGGCATTGCGGTGCCAGCGCCGCAGGTCGCGTATGTCCTGCTTGTCCATGGCGCGGGCCTGCACCGGATCGTTCGTGAAAGTGCGGATCGGTAGCGCCGTCGGCCCGCGCGGCACCTCGCGCGTGTAGAGGTTCGGTCCGTTGATACCGGAATAAGCAAGCTGGATGCCGGCCAGCGCGCCGTGCGAGCGCATCGCGGCCGCCATCTTCGCCAATGCCGGGATATCCTGGTCTTCCCACAGTCTCAATTCGATGAAAGGCGTGATTTCCGAGGTATGGTGCATCTCGGTCTGTTCGGTGAAGATGACGCCCCAGCCGCCTTCCGATTTCGTGCGCCGCATCTCGGCCGCCGCCGACGGATCGCGATAGCCACCGCCATTGCAATGCGGAACCTGATAGAATCGGTTCTTGGCGGTGACCGGACCGATCTTCATCGGCTCGAACAGAATGTCGTAGCGGGGATCGCGCATGAACTCTCCTCCGGTGGCTGGCATCGGGCGCTGGCAATGTTGCCGTCTATTCATAGGAGGACGGCGGCGACACAAAACTAGAGTTTTCTTCCGTGCCGCTTAGGAGCCGCCTAACGGCCCGGAACCACGGATCATTGCAGGAACGGCAAAGCCGATGCAGGGCAGAAGCAAATGCGAATTCAACGATCCGGCGCGCCGATGCTAGAAAGTCGCCACGAATGTGAGACGTGACCATGAACAGCATTGATATCCTGGAAAGACTGATCGCCTTCCCGACCGTAAGCCGTGATTCCAATCTGGCTCTGATCCGCTATGTCGCTGATTTGCTGGACGCCAAGGGCATCCAATGCCAGCTCATCCATAATCACGACGGGCACAAGGCCAATCTTTTCGCCACGATCGGCCCGGGTGAACGGCCAGGTGTCATGCTCTCCGGCCATACCGACGTCGTGCCCGTCGATGGCCAGGACTGGACCTTGCCAACTTTCGAAATGTCGAGCCGGGACGGCAAGCTGTTCGGACGCGGTGCCGCCGACATGAAAGGCTTCGTCGCCTGTGCCGTTGCCGCGGCGCTGAACGCAACGGAGCGACCATTGCATACGCCGCTGCATCTGGCCCTGTCCTATGACGAGGAGATCGGCTGCCTCGGTGTTCGCAGCCTGGTGGAGATGCTCGGCGCCGCCCCTCACAAACCGCTGCTCTGCATCGTCGGCGAGCCGACATCCATGCAGGTCGCTACCGGTCACAAGGGCAAGGTCGCCGCAAGTGCTCTCTGCAGGGGACGCGAAGGCCATTCGGCGTTGGCACCACTGGCGCTCAACGCCATTCACCTCGGCTGCGACTTCATTGGCGTTCTGCGCAGCGAACAGGACCGGCTGGCGCGAGATGGTGCCCGCGACGGCGACTACGACATTCCCTACACCACCGTACACGCCGGCAAGATCAATGGCGGTGTGGCGCTGAACATCGTGCCGAACCTCTGCCAGGTCGATTTCGAGATCCGCAACATCGCCGCCGACAATCCGGACGTCATCCTCGAGCGTCTGCGGGGCGAGGCTGCCCGCATCGCTGCCACGGCTGCGGATATCGCACCCGAAGCGGCAATCGACATCGAAATCACCAACACCTATCCAGGCCTCGACACGCCGGCGAATTCGGAAGCCGTGGCCTTCGTGAAATCGCTGACCGGAGCCAACGGCACGATCAAGGTGGCCTTCGGCACGGAAGGCGGCTTGTTCAGCCGCGATGTCGGCACGCCGACGGTGGTCTGCGGCCCCGGCTCGATGGCACAGGGACACAAGCCGGACGAATTCGTCACGGTCGAGCAGATGCAGCGCTGCGATGACATGCTGGAGAAGCTTCTGGACCGGCTTGTCGAAGGGGCGGTGTCGACCGGCGGCTGAGCAGCTATCCCACGACCCGCTCGGTCCCGAACACACCCTGTTCGACCACAAAGCGACGGCAATGCAGGATGAACGCCTGCACGGTCTGTGTGCGATGCTCTGCATTGGGCATGGCGATGCCCATGGTCAGCGGACGGATGTCGCCACCCAGGGGCACGAACACCAGCGGCTTGCCGTCGGGAGACAACGTGTTGAGCGGCCGCATGTTGGCAATGCCATAGCCAAAACCATTGGCCACCATCGAGCGCATGACGGCGATGTCGCCGGTGCGCTCGGCTATGTAGGGGCGCAGTCCCTTTTGCTGGAAAGCGGACAGGAAATATTCGCGGCTGAACGGCAGGTCCAGCAGCACCATCGGTTGATCGACCAGCTCTTCCGGCGATATCGACTCCCTGCCGGCGAGCGCATGTCCGGGCGGCAGCATGACATAGGCCGGCAGTTGCATCACAGGCTCGAAGGCCATGTCCTGGGACAATTCGAGATCGTAGGTGAGCGCCGCATCGATTTCGCCTCGCTGCAGCATCTCCAGCAGTTGCCCCTGGTTGCGCTCGAACTGCCGGACGCGAACGTCGGGGTAGCTCTCTTCGAACCTGCGCCGCAGGGCGGGCAGGATGATCTGTGCGAAGGTCAGCAGGCAGCCGATCGCCAGCGGCCCCCTCACCTTTTCGGCGATGTCACCCGCCACGTCGTGCAAGGCATCGGCATCGGCAAGGAGACGCGCCGCTTCCTTCAGGAAGACGCGGCCACCTGCTGTCAGCGACAGGCCGTGGGAGTGTTTGCGGACAAAAAGCTGGACGCCGAATTCCGTTTCCAGCTGCGCGATCGACGCTGAAATGGACGGCGGCGAGACGTTCACCTGCTCCGCCGCCTTGGCGATAGATCCCGCCTCGCCCACGGCAACGAAATATTCCAGCTGTCTGAGGGTAAAGCGGAGTGGCATGGCCGGCTATGTTGCCAGTTTCGGAGCGCTGATCAAGGCGTCCGTGTTTCTCAATATTTGATCCAGGTTGTCTTGAGCGCGGTGTATTTGTCCAGCGCGTGCAGCGACAGGTCGCGGCCGAAGCCCGACTGCTTGAAACCGCCGAAGGGCGTCATCGGGCTCAAGGCATCGACCGTGTTGACCGAAACCGTCCCCGCATGCAGACGCTCGGCGATCCTGTGCGCACGCGAAAGGCTGTCCGTCCACAGTGAAGCTGCCAGGCCATAGACGCTGTCGTTGGCAATCCGGAGCGCTTCATCTTCGTCATCGAAGGCGATGACCGACAGCACCGGCCCGAAGATCTCCTCACGCGCAATGGTATCCTGTGGCGATACGTTGTCGAAGATCGTCGGCTGAACGAAGCTGCCGCGGCCGTTGACGGTCACCTGCTCGCCACCGGTCACCAGGCGTGCCGTCTTCTTGCCGGCCTCGACGAACCTCATGACATTGGCCGCGTGGCGTGCATCGACCAATGCCCCCATCTTAGAGGCCGGGTCGAGCGGGTCGCCGGGCTGGGTCGCCGCGGCACGCTCGGCCAGCTTCTCGACCATGGCATCCTTGATGCCGCGCTGCACCAGCAGGCGCGAATTGGCCGAGCAGACCTCGCCCTGATTGAAGAAGATGCCGAAGGCCGCCATATCGGCCGCTGCATCCAGATTGCCGCAGTCGGCGAAGACCAGATTCGGGCTCTTGCCACCGGTTTCCAGCCAAACCTGTTTCATGTTGGACTGGCCGGAATACTGCAGGAACATCTTGCCGACGGCCGTTGAACCGGTGAAGGCGAGACAGTCGACGTCCATGTGGCGGCCGAGGGCCTGGCCAGCAGTCTCGCCCAGACCTGGAACGACATTCAGGACGCCGGCCGGCAGGCCGGCTTCCATGGCAAGCTCGGCAAGCCGCAATGCAGAAAACGGCGACTGTTCGGCGGGCTTCAGCACGACCGAGTTTCCGGCAGCCAGTGCCGGCGCGCATTTCCAGGTCGCCATGTCGAGCGGGAAGTTCCAAGGCACCACGGCGCCGACCACGCCGAGCGGCTCGCGCCGGACCAGAACCAGGTCACCGGAGCCGGTCGGGGCGACTTCGTCATAGAGCTTGTCGATCGCCTCAGCGTACCACTGGAAGATGCCGGCTGAACCCGGCACGTCGATGGCGGCGGCATCGGCAACCAGCTTGCCCATATCGAGCGATTCCAGCAGAGCGAGCTCGTGCAGGTTCTCACGCAACAACTGCGCCAGACGCAGCAGCACTTCCTTGCGGTGCGCGGGAGCTGCACGGGACCAGCTGCCTGAAAGGAAAGCGCGACGAGCCGATGCGACGGCGCGGTCGACATCTTCCTCGCCACACGACGCCACCTCGGCCAGCGTTTCTCCCGTCGCCGGGTTGATGCTCGCGAAAGTACGGCCGGAGCGCGCAGCAACGAACTTGCCGTCGATGAACGCCTTGTCGCGAAAGCGGATGGCGGCCGCCTTGTCGATCCAGCCCCTGTGGCCAAGTTCGCTCATACCGGCTCCTGCTTGCTTACGTCAGCGCTGTTACTCGTCGCCCGGCACGCCGTAGCTCGGCGCATCGGAGGGATTTATAGCGCGGGTCACATAGGCGTCGAGCTGAGGCTTGTAGATGTCCCAGAGCTTCGCCAGTTCCTCGATCGGACATTCTTCCGTCCAGTCGCAGCGCAGGTCCGCCACCGGCCAGGCCACTTCCCGGACGAGCCTCATGCCGGCGGAGTGAACGGGACCGGCCTCGCCGCCTGCTTTCAATGCTGCCCGCATCGTGGCGATGATGCGGTCGCCGAGGTGGCCTTTGGAAGCCAGGAAAGCGTCGACCATCGCCTGCGGCACCCCTTCATTGGCAAGCAGATTGCCGCCACAGGCGACGTTCTCGTCGCGTGCCTCGGCCCAGATGCCGAGGGCTTTGGGGCCCGAATGAATGGCGCTGATGCCGGCACCGTCCACCGTCAGCAATTGCCTGTATTCCATATGCGCGCCGGTGCGCTTGAGAATGGCGACGGCTTCTGCGGCCGACGCGCCCTGCGCCATCAGATCGAGCGCCCGGGTCCCCAGCGTCGGGTCGGTCACGTTCTGGCTGGCGATAGCGCCGACACCCGCCTGCGCGTAGGCGCAGCGTGCGGCGACCGCCGGCGAGGACGACGAGACAGCGACGCCGAACATGCCGGTGCGGCTGCAGCGCGCGACGATGGAGAAGGTCATGGCCTGCCCCTCAGTCCGGAATGACGGCGGTGCCGTCGATCTCGACCAGCCATTCGGGGCGAGCCAGCGCCGTCACCACCAGGCCGGTCGAAACCGGATGCACGCCCTTGATGTATTCGCCCATGGTCCGGTAGACCGCTTCGCGGTGGCGGACGTCGGTGATGTAGACCACCACCTTCACCAGATGTTCCATCTTGCCGCCGCACTCTTCGATGAGCTGCTTGATGTTCTGCATGACCTTATGGGTCTGCTCGACCGGGTCGTGACTGTCGAGATTCTTGGCCGTATCCAGGTCCTGCGGGCATTGTCCGCGCAGGAAGATCATGGTGCCACGCGCCACCACCGCCTGGCACAGGTCATTGTCGAGCTTCTGCT
This sequence comes from Mesorhizobium sp. 1M-11, assembly GCF_001303895.1. Classification (GTDB taxonomy): domain Bacteria; phylum Pseudomonadota; class Alphaproteobacteria; order Rhizobiales; family Rhizobiaceae; genus Mesorhizobium. The sequence goes on from NZ_LJSD01000011.1 coordinate 591,888, forward strand.
CGGGATAGGTATCCTTGGTGTTGAACTTGCGAACCCGGGTATGCGCCATGCTGGTCTCCATCGGATCGGACTAAAGGCCCGCGTCATGCGACAGTCGGTCCGTGCCCGTATTTGTCATTCGGATATTCGTCAGGCGCGTTGAACGCCGAAAGAACAGTCTTTCTCATTGCTGATAAGGACCCGCCTAATCAGCCCCCCAGTCGGCAATGAGAACAGTCGGTCGTGAAAGCGATCGCTGGCGGCTAGGCGTCTTCGGTCTGGCGTTTGGCGGCAGCGTGATAGGCCATATATTTGCGCAGCGTGGAAATGCGGTCGGCCAGATGCTTGGCGTCGTGCCAGACGCCCCAGATAAAGCTGGACCCCCTGCGCGATTGCCACGGCAAGCCGAGGAAATAGATGCCGGGTTCGCTCGACACACCGCGCTGATGCTTCGGCCTGCCCTTCTCGTCGAACGCATCCACTTTCAACCAGTTGTAGTCGACGGAATAGCCCGTAGCCCAGATGATCGAGGTGATACCGGCCTCTGCCAGATTCAGTTGGAGAATGGGATCGGTCATGCAAGCCGGATCGGGGTCGAGCCTGCGCGCTTCGGGCTCTTCCGGAAGATCCAGACCGTTGGCAAGGGCATAGGCGTCAGCCTCGTCCATCAGTGCGTGATGATTGGCGTCGCCGCGAGCGATGTTCTCAGTGAGGTCGGGAGCGAAACGCATGACACCGTCCGCATAGCTTTCGGTGCGGCCGACCAGCGTCATCCCCCGTGCAGCGAGACGCCGGAAATCGATCGTCTCGCCGCCACGGGCACCGCTCACCGCGATCGTGACATGCTCGGTTCCTGGGCCCGGGGTTTCAGCGTCCCATTTGTTGAGAACCCCCAGCCACCAGCAGAAGTCGTAGCCGCGGTAGCTGCGGAACGGGCGGTCATGCGGCCCGACCGAAAGATAGACCTGCTTTCCCGTGCGCACCAGTTCATCGGCGATCTGCACGCCCGATGAGCCGGCGCCAACCACCAGCACAGCGCCCTCGGGCAGCTGTTCCGGGTTGTGGTAAGTATTGGAATGCATCTGCATCAAACCGGCATTGTCCGGAACGATCTTCGGGATGATCGGATGCTGGAAAGCCCCGGTGGCGGCAACCACGCTGTTGGCCTCGATGACGCCGGCCGAGGTCTCGACGCGAAAACCGGGGCGCCCGATCAGCCGCCGCACCTCCTTGACCTCGACGCCGCAGCGGATCGGCGCACCGATCATCTTGGCATAGGCGACGAAATAGTCTGCGACCTGCTCCTTGCCGACAAAGCCGTCCGGGTCGATATCCGGGAACTCCATGCCTGGGAAACGGTCATGCCATGCCGGTCCGTTGGCGACCAGCGAATCCCAGCGTTCGGAGCGCCAACGTTCGGCGATACGATGCCGCTCGAGAACGAGATGGGGCACGCCGCATTTGCTCAGGTTTTCGCTCATGGCCACCCCTGCCTGGCCAGCGCCGACGACAAGCGTGTCTATTTTTTCGACCGACATTTCAGCGCCCTTCTCTGGCCCCCCGGGATTCCTGCAACCGCAGCGGAGGTCTGATTGCCGGTTTACTGGAGGGGTCGGATCACGAAAATTACGATTTCACGTGGCAGTGGTTAGCCTGTCCCTAAATACCGGATCGAAGCGAGCGACCGCGGCCTGAAAGGACAGGCAAACCTTGAAACCCTCGGCCTGGAATCAGAGATAGAGGCTCTTGGCTGCTTTCGACGACAGCAGCTCGCGAGCGGGACCTTCCTGTGCAACGCGGCCTTTGACCAGCACATAACCGCGATCGGCGATGCCGAGACCCATCTCGGCATTCTGCTCGATGAGCAAGATGGTCGTGCCGCGCCGGTGCACTTCGCTGGTGATCTCGAAATATTCGTCGATCAGCTTCGGCGACAACCCAAGCGACGGCTCGTCCATGATGACCAGCTTCGGCTCGCCGATAAGGGCACGCGCCAGCGCCACCATCGCCTGCTCTCCGCCCGACAAGGTGCCGGCCGCCTGGCGCAGTCTTTCGCGGATGCGTGGAAACAGGTCACACATTTTGTCGAGCTGCGGCTGGAAATTCGGCCCGCGCCCGGAAACGGCGTCATAGCCGAGGCGCAAGTTCTCCTGCACGGTCAGGCTCGGGAAAAGCCGCCTGCCCTCCGGCACCAGCCCAACACCGAGCGCGGCCAGATTCTCGGTACCGAGCGAAGCCATGTCGCAGCCCATGACATCGACTTTGCCGCGCAGGGCGCGCACGACACCACAGACTGTCATGAAGGTGGTTGTCTTGCCGGCGCCATTCGGGCCGAGCAGGCATACCAGTTCGCCGGACTGCACCTTGATGCTCAAACCGCGCAGCATCGGCACCGGGCCGTAGGCGGTGTCGACATCCTTCAGCTCAAGCATGGACGGCGGCCTTTCCGAGATAGGCTTCCTGCACACGCGGATCGGATTTCACTTTCGCAAAATCCCCCTCTGCGATCCTGCTGCCGTAATCCACGCACATGACATGGTCCGGAAACGCCTCGACCACGCGCATGTCGTGCTCGATCAGGATCACCGAAAGCTCAGGCCTCTCCGTCCGCAAGCGACTGATATCGGCTATCAGCGCATCCGTCTCCACCTCGTCCATGCCGACGGATGGTTCGTCGAGCAGCAGCAGTTTCGGCTCGGAGGCGAGCGCGCGGGCGATTTCAAGCCGGCGCCGGTCGGCCTGCGCCAGCGTGCCGGCTGGCCGATGGCGCTGTTCGAAGAGATCGCCGGAACTGGCCTTCAACAGCACTTCGGCCTTTTCCACGCAGGCCGCCATTTCGCGCCGCGACGCGCCAGGCAGGAACAGCGCGCCCAGCACCCCCGTTTTGGTGCGCGTGTGCATGCCGATGATGACATTGTCGAGAACGCTCAGGTCGGAAAACAGCCGCGACGTCTGGAACGTGCGGCCGATGCCGCGCGCCACCACCTCGTGCGACGGGTGGCCGGTGATGTCGACGCCGTCGAAGCGCACGTGACCCGCGGTTGGCCGATAGACGCCGGTGACGACGTTGAACAGCGTGGACTTGCCTGCACCGTTCGGCCCTATCACGGCCAGCACTTCACCGCGGCCGATGGAGAAGCTGACGGCATTCAGCGCGACCAGCCCGCCGAAACGCATCGTCGCGTCATTGACTTCCAGCAGTGCGTTCACCGGCTCTCTCCGTAGCTGCGAATGCGCTGCGGGAAGAGACCCTGCGGGCGGATCATCAGGAAGCCGATGATGACGATGCCGAAGAAGAGCAGCCGGTAGTCGGAAAAAGCGCGGAGCTTTTCGGGCAGGATGGTCAGCAAGAACGCACCGACGATGACGCCGAAGATGTTGTCCATGCCACCGACGATCACCATCGTCATGATGGTGACAGAGACCAGGAAGGTGAAATTGTCGGGCGAGATATAGGAAACGTAGAAGGCATAGATGGTGCCGGCGAAAGCGGCGAGGAATGCATCAACCGCGAAGGCCAGAACCTTGAACCAGGCAACGTTGATGCCTTGCGCCCGCGCCGCGATCTCGTCGGCGCGCAGTGCGTTCCAGGCGAGGCCGATGCGGGAGGAATGCAGGCGATGCGCCGTGACGATGGCCACCACCACAAGCAAGGCGGAGAGATAGTAGAAATTGGCCTGGCTCGGCAGCTTCCAGCCGAACACGACCAGCGGGCTGGCGAAAGAATGGCCGAACAATGACGGCGCCGGAATGCCGACCAATCCGTTCGGACCGCCGGTCCAGTCGAAATTGTTCAGGAGCTGCTGCACGACCACGCCGAAGGCGATGGTGACCAGCGCGAGATAGGTATCGCGTGTGCGCATCGACGGAATGCCGATGAGGAAGCCGAACAGCGTGGCTGCGATGGCGGCGGCCGGCAGGGTCAGCCAGAAGCTCAGGCCGAAATTGATGGCCAGCAGCGCCGAGACATAGGCGCCGATACCGTATGAAGCACCGGTTGCGAAATTGGGGATGTTGGCACTGCCGAGCTGGAAGTTGAGCGCCAGCGCCAGCACCGCATAGAGCTGCGCGACGATGAGCAGATGCAGCACATAGGTGTTGTTGCCGACAGCGAACGGAAACAGCACCACGACGACAACGGCCGTCACTAAAGCGACGACAGGCGTGCGCGAAAAGCTTGCCATGACGAAGTCGGTGATCTGCGGACGCTTTTCGAGAAGATAGAAGCCGGCAGCCAGCAGCGCGAGCAGACCCACGACCTCCAGGCCGCCTTCGGCCTTCAGGATCAGATAGAGGAAGGCGGCACCCAGCAGCTGGATGCCAACGACTACGGCAGCGGCCTGGCCAAGGCCCGGCATTTCGGAAGATGCACGCGTGCTCATGCTACACCTTCACCATGACGGGGCGGCCGAGCAGCCCTTCCGGGCGGAAAAGCAGAACGCCGATGACCAGCAGGAAGACGAAGACGAGCCGGTAGGAGGCTCCGTCCGGCACGAAGGTCTGGGCCAACACCTCGATGCCGGCGATGATGAGCCCACCAAGAATGGCGCCAGGCATCGAACCCAGGCCACCGATGACCGCCGCGGAAAACCCGAGCAGTCCGGCCATGACGCCGAAGTCGAAGCGCGTCACGCCAGCGTAGCTCGCGAAGAGCAGTCCGGCGATGGCGCCGATGGCCGAGGCGACGAAGAACGTTGCGCGAAAAACGCGTGTATCACGAATGCCCATCATGCGCGCCACGATGCGATCTTCGGACGCCGCCCGTATCCGCAGGCCCAACGGTGTCAGGCGCAGGAAGGCAAAGAGCAGAACCACCAGCACAAGCGTCAGCGCCACCACCAGCAGCGTGAACCAGCCGACCTGAACACCGGCGATTTCCAGCGCAACGCCGGAGGCAAGGCGCGGGAACGCATGGGGATTGGAGCCTTGCGGATAGAGATGACGGATCAGTTCGCGAATGACGATACCGAGCGCGACAGTGGCCACCAGCGCCATCATCGCCGGCGCGTCCCTGAAGCGCCGGATCACCACCTTGTCCAGGACGACGCCGATGAGGCCGACGGCGAACACGGCGAAGCAGGCGGCAACGATCAGCCAGACCGGGCCGGATACGCCGATCGCGATGGCCAATGCCTGAGCCGCGGCCAATGCGATGAAAGGTGACGTCATCGCGACATCACCATGCGAGAAATGGATGACGTTGAGGACGCCGAAGATCAGGCTGAAGCCGATAGCCAGCAAAGCGTAGATGCACCCGAGGGTTATCCAGTTCACCAGTTGCTGGACAAATAGCTCCGCCATGCCGCCCGTCTCTCGATTGGAGGCGAACGATTAGCAGCGCCTCCCGCATGAGCACATAATGAATCTCCGATGTAGCGGATAGCAATTTCCGAATTTCGCGGGCAGGCGGCAGCGCAATATAGTTGCGTTCGGATGGTGGTCCACGAACCAACGGAACGCGGCCATCGCGTCAGAAAACGATAAAAGAGGTGGAACCATGCTTAACAGGCGCAGTGCGCTTACGCGCGTATCTTCTTTGCTGGCCGGATCCGTATTCGCGCTTTCCCTCGGGATGGCCGAAGCCCGTGCCGACCAGATCAAACTTGGGTTCATCGGCCCCCTCTCCGGCGGCAACGCCCAGCAGGGCCTTGGCGCCCGCAACGGCTTCCTGCAGGCCATCGACGAGGCCAATGCCAATGGCTACCCGCATCAGGTGGAGGGCGTCGTCCTGGATGATGCGTCCGATCCTGCTGTCGGCGTTTCCGCGGCCCAGAAGCTGATCAACGATCCGGCCGTCGTCGGCGCCACCGGCCACTGGAACAGCTCGGTGGCGCTGGCCACCATCCCGGTCTTCAACCGCGCGCAGATGCCATTCATCGTCTGGGGTGCGGTCAGCCCGAAGATCACGGAACAGAATCTGCCCAACGTCACGCGCGTCACGCCGACGCTGGTCAATGAGAACAAGCCGCTTGCCGAGGCCATCGCCAAGGAAGGCAAGGTCAAGAAGATCGCCATCATCTCCGACACCACCGACTATGGCGCAGCCAACACCAAATGGTTCGGCGATTTCTTCAAGGCGGCCGGTGGTGAGATCGTGTTCTCGGATGCGGCGGCGGTCGGCACCACCGACTTCCGCGCCATGCTGACGACAGCGAAGGCCGCGGCTCCGGATGCGGTCTATTTCGGCGGCGTGGTGACAGAAGCAGCGCTCGTGCGCAGCCAGATGGGCGACCTCGGCATGGGTTCGCTGCCGATGTACGGCATCTCCGGCATCTATGATCCGAAGTTCATCGAGATCGCCGGTGCGGCGGCCGAAGGCACGATCGTCGGTACACCCGCCGTGCAGACCAATCCGAAGCTGGAGGCCTTCTACAAGGCATACGAAGCCAAGGCCTATCCCGATCCGGCCGGCTCCTATGCGAAATACGCCTATGAAGCGACGCAGATCCTGCTCGAGGTGATCAAGGAAAAAGGCATCGAGGATAAGGAGGCGCTGAGCCAAGCCATTCGCGCGATCAAGCACGAGGGAATCCTGGGAACGGTTTCGTTCGACCAGGATGGCCAGACGCAGATGCCTGTCGAGATTGACCGCTTCATGGTGCACGACGGCAAGTGGGTCAAGATGTGATCGATCCGCCGGCATTGCCGCGTCTAGCGCAATGCCGGCGGATCGATCACATTGCGATAAGCCACGCCCTCCTGTCGAGATCGTCCATATGGATATGAGCCGCCCCGCGCAGCACAAGAAGGCCGTGGAGATCAAGGATGTCTCCAAGGCCTTCGGCAACTTCCAGGCGTTGAAGCCGGTCAGCTTCGATATCTACGAAAACGAGTTCTTCACGCTGCTTGGCCCCTCGGGCTGCGGCAAGACCACCTTGCTGCGCATGATCGCTGGTTTCGAGCAGCCATCGACCGGTGAGATCGCGCTGCGTGGTACCAACATCCAGGCCCTGCCGCCGCACAAGCGACGGGTGAACACCGTGTTCCAGAGCTATGCGCTGTTCCCGCACATGACGCTGGAGCAGAACATCGCCTTCGGCCTCGAAAACCTGGGTTGGCCGAAGGAGCGCCGTATGGCGCGCGTGGCCGACATGCTGCGTCTCGTGCACATGGAGAAGTTCGCCACCCGCAAACCGCAGCAGCTTTCGGGCGGTCAGCGGCAGCGTATCGCGCTCGCCCGAGCGCTCGCGCCGGAGCCCGAGGTGCTGTTGCTCGACGAGCCGCTTTCGGCGCTCGACCTCAAGCTCAGACAGGCTATGCGCGACGAATTGCGCACACTGCAGCGTCAGACCGGCATCACCTTCGTCTTTGTCACCCACGACCAGGAAGAAGCTCTCGACATGTCGGATCGCATCTGCGTGCTCGGCGACGGCGAGATCCAGCAGCTCGGAACGCCCGCCGACATCTATGAAGAGCCGTCCAACCGCTTCGTCGCCGACTTCATCGGCGAGACCAATTTCCTCGACGCCGAGGTGATCTCCCTCGACGGCGATCGCGCGACGGTTTCGATCCCCCTCGGCGTCACGCTGAACGCACCACAGAAACAGGCAGCAGTGGGCGACAGGGCTGTCATGTCCATACGCCCGGAAAAGATCAGCCTGCCCTCGCAGGATGGCCAGATCGCCACCGAAGGCACGATCATCGGCGCGAACTATCTCGGCGGTTACACACACTATGTGGTGGACGCCAACGGCACCTTGCTGCGCGTTTCCAAACGCAACAGCCAAAGCCGCGACCGCACGCTCGAAGTGGGCCAATCCGTAAAACTGAGCTTCGCAGCGGAATCGGCGCGGATCCTGGGCGCATGAACCAGCGCCCCAAATTACCCGGTTGGCCAAAATTGTCTGACTGGAATGTGCTGGGGCTCCTGCCGGCGCACCTGATCATGCTGATGACGCTGATCATTCCGGTCGGCATCATCGCCCTGGTGTCGTTTTCGACCCGAGGCCCCTATGGCGGCTTCGACTATGTGTTCACCACCGCACCCTACAAGCAGATCCTGTTCAACGAAGGCTGGAGCGGAGAACTCGAATTCAATCCGCAATATCTGATCGTCGTCGCCAGGACCGTCATCCTGTCGCTGGCCACCACGATCATCTGCCTGGCTCTGAGCTTCCCGGTCGCGTATTTCATCTCGCTGCAGAAGACGTCGGCCAAGATGCTGCTGATCTATCTGGTGACGCTGCCGTTCTGGGTCTCAATGATCGTGCGCGTCTATTCGTGGATCATCATCCTCGGCAATGACGGGGTAATCGCCAAGGCGCTGCGTGCGCTCGGGATCAACGAAAACATGGGCAGCCTGCTCTTCACCGATACGGCAATGCTGATCGGTCTCGTCTACAGCTACATCCCGCTGATGATCCTGCCGGTCTTTGCCTCGATCGAAAAGCTCGACCCGGCCCTGGTGGAAGCCTCGCACGATCTCTACGGCAGCCGCCTGACGACGCTTCGCCGCGTGATCCTGCCGCTCTGCCGTCCAGGCATGGCCGCGGGCGCCATCCTGGTTTTCGTTCCTTGTCTTGGCGCCGTTCTGGAACCCGTCCTGCTCGGCGGAGGCAAGACGATGATGATGGGTAACCTGATCCAGCTGCAGTTCGGCGCCGCCCGCAACTGGCCGCTGGGGGCAGCCATTTCCATCGTGCTGATGTGCGCCGTGATGGTCTTCCTGCTGTGGCGCGGCGTCCAGGCGATGCGCAAGGAAGGCAGGGAGGCCAGCGCATGACCAGTAACGTTCGGCGCTATCCCGGCTTCGGCCTGTTCAGCCTGATCTTCTTCGTCTACCTCTATCTGCCGATTGCCGTTGTGGTTTTCTATTCCTTCAACGCCAACCGCATCGTCTCCAATTGGGGCGGGTTCTCGCTGCACTGGTATACGACGGCGCTGTCGAATGCCGCGCTTGTAGGGGCGGTGAAGACGTCCCTGTTCGTCGCCACCATCGCCACGGTGCTTTCCACCATCGTCGCGCTGATGGCAGCGCTCGTGCTGGTGCGCGGAAGAAACGTACGTTTCCGGCGCGTCTCCGAGACGGTTGTCAATCTGCCGCTGCTGCTGCCCGAGATCGTCGTTGCGGTGGCTGTGCTCATCCTGTTTTCCGAAGTGGGCCTGACCAACGGCCTGCTCAAGCTCACCATCGCGCACACGACATTCTGCATCCCCTTCGCCTTCCTGCCGATACGGGCGAGACTGCAAGGCATGGACGCCGACCTGGAGGAAGCCGCGCGCGATCTCTACGCTTCGGCCTGGGTTGCCTTTCGCCGTGTGACGTTGCCGCTGATCCTGCCCGGTGTGTTCGCGGGTGCGATGCTCGCCTTCGTCATCTCCATGGACGATTTCATCACCAGCAATCTGCTGAATTCGGGCGGCGCCACGACCCTGCCGGTCTACATCTTTTCGCTGATCAAGCAGGGTGTCTCGCCGCAGCTCAACGCGATCTCCACCTTGATCATGATCGTTTCCGTGGTGCTCGCTACCGTCGCGTTCCTGCTGCAGCGCCGGCAGTAGAGCGGAGCGTGAACAAGATGAATCAGCATCCTGCTCTATCCCCTTGTTTCGGCTCATGATCTTGTCCGGCTTCGGTTCGGGATCATGCCTGTACGCAGAGCGAGCTTTTTCCTAAGCACCACGTCGGGCAAATGAAATTTATCACTGGAGCCCGTTTGTTATCGTCCCCCGAAACACAATGATAAGGGGAGCTCCATGTCTGTAAAAACACGTTTCTCGACGCTGGCCGCGGCCGGCGCATTCAGCCTTCTCGCCAGTGCTTCCGCATGGGCGGAAGGCTCGCTTTCAATCTACGCCTGGGCTGACTCGATCGCTCCCGACGCGGTGGCGAAATTCGAGAAGGAGACCGGGATCAAGGTCACTGTCGACGCCTTCTCCTCGAATGAAGACCTGCTGACCAAACTGCAGGCCGGTTCATCAGGCTACGACATCGTCACACCGTCCCAGCACTTCGTGAAGATCATGATCGACAGCGGCCTGCTCGAGGATATCGGCGCAAGCTCGATGCCGGCCTTCCAGCAGATCCTGCCCGAATGGCAGAAGCAATGGTGGGATCCAACCGGCGATTACTCGGTGCCGCTCGCCTATGGCAATGCGGGCTTTACGGTCAACCGCAACCTCTACAAGGGCCCGGTCGACAGCTGGAAAGTCTACTTCGAACCTTCCGAGGAACTGAAGGGCAAGATCGCCAGCCTCGCCCAGCCGGACGAAGTCATCCCAGCCGCGCAGAACTATCTCGGCATCCCCTATTGCAGCGAGGATCCGAAGGAAATGAAGCGCGTGCTCGACCTCCTGCAGGCGCAGAAGCCGTTCGTCGCGGCTTATTCGAGCGACAACATCGAAAACCGTATCGGCGGTGGCGAAGTGGCCATGCATTTCTGGTGGGATGGCAACACCATGCGGGTGCGTCGCAACGACAAGGCCAATGTCGAATATGCGATGCCGAAGGAAGGCCTCGTCGGTTGGCTGGATTCCTACGTGGTGCCCAAGGGCGCGGCCAATCTCGAGAATGCCAAGAAGTTCATCAACTTCATGGCGGAGCAGGAAAACGCCACCATCGAGTACAACTACTACGGCCATTCCTCGCCAGTGAAGGTGGACGCGAGCAAGGCGCTCTATAACAAGGAGAACGCGCCGGAGCTTTTCCCGACCGCGCCCGTAAAGATGAGCCAGGCCTGCTCGCCGGCCGCGCAGGAACTGGTCACCAAGGTCTGGACGCAGCTTCTGCAGTAGCAGCGTAGCTCCCATCCGCATGTCGCTCCCGCCCCAATCCGTGGGCGGGAAGCTCCCCCGCTATCCCGGCATAAATCATGAATGACACATACGACTACATCGTCGTCGGCTCCGGCTCCGCCGGTTGCGTGCTGGCGAACCGTCTCAGTGACAACCCGGCAATGAAGGTCTGCCTGATCGAAGCCGGTGGTAGCGACCAAAACCTGCGGGTGAAAGTTCCAGCCGGAATCCTGTCGCTCTATGGCAACCCGAACTACGACTATTGCTATGTCGGTGTGCCGCAACCGCAGCTGAACGGCCGCCGGATTCCGGTCAACCGCGGCAAGGCGCTGGGTGGCTCGACCTCGATCAATTCCATGGTCTACATCCGCGGCGCGGCTGCAGACTACGACGAGTGGGCAAGCCTTGGCTGTGCCGGCTGGGCCTACGACGACGTGCTGCCTGTTTTCAAAAGGCTGGAGCGCAATCTGCTCGATCAGGACAGGCGCTATCACGGCACGGACGGCGACCTTTTGGTCGACAACCCGCGCGATCCCAACGAGCTCTCACGCATGTTCGTTCAGGCAGGCAAGGACGCCGGCTTGCCAGAGAACACCGATTTCAATGCCGGGTCGCAATTCGGTGTCGGCATCTACAACGTGACGCAGGACCGGGGGCAACGCTTCAGCGCTTTCACCGCTTTCGTCCGCCCGGTGCTCGACCGTCCGAACCTAACCGTATTGAGCGAATGCTCGGTCAAAAGCGTTGTCGTCTCGGGCAAGCGGGCGACGGGCGTGCAGGTCCGGCACAAAGGCGTAGACACAAAGCTGACGGCGACACGCGAAGTGGTGCTTTCGGCAGGAGCCATCAACTCGCCGCAGATCTTGCTCGAATCCGGGATCGGCCCGGTCGAGGAGCTTCGGCGTGTCGGCGTCACGCCGGTCCATGAACTGCCCGGTGTCGGCAAGAACCTGCAGGACCATGTCGATGGCATGATCACGGTGCGCTCGTCGAGTGTGCGCACGCTTGGCCTTTCGGTTGCCAACCTCCCCCGGATCCTCGCCGCGCCCTACCGGTATTTCGCGCATCGCAAAGGGATGCTGACGACCAACTATGTCGAGGCCGGAGGCTTCGCACGAACCCGTTACGCGGGCGCAGAGCCCGACATCCAGTTCCACTTCGTGCCGGGCTATCGCAGCCATCGCGGCAGATTGGTCGAATATGGCCACGGCTACGCCATCCACACTTGCGTGCTGCGGCCGAAAAGCGTCGGCGAGATCACGCTTTCGCGCGACGGCTCATCGACAACCACTCGGATCGATCATCGTTTCTTTTCGGATGAACGGGACGCCCAGGTTCTTGTCGAAGGCATCAAGGTCGCGCGTGCGATCTTTGCATCGTCAGTCTTCGATACGGTGCGCGGTGTCGAGATGCTGCCAGGAAAGGACGTTCGCTCCGACGACGAGATCCTTGCCTATCTGCGCGCCGAGGCGCTCACCGTCTATCACCCAGTCGGCACCTGCAAGATGGGCGACGACGCCATGGCTGTGGCTGATCCACGAACGCTGAAAGTGCGTGGCCTGGAAGGGCTTCGGGTCGCCGACGCTTCCATCATGCCGAAGTTGATCGCCGGCAACACCAACGCGCCGACCATGATGATCGGCCAGCGCGCGGCGGATATGATCCTTCAATCCTAGTCAGGGGATCGCTCCCGAGCGACCAACGTACCGCTCGGGAGCGCGCGTCAGGGACACATTTGGCTATTTGGCCAGATGTTCCTGCAGCGCTTTCCAGCCAGCCGCGAACACATGGTCGGAAACGATCTCCACGTATTTTCCCGCGTCTTCCGGTTCCTCGTCAAAAGTCGCCACCCATTCCGCGAAGGTGCGGTTGCCGTCCGTGATCGGAAGCAGCCGGATGGAGGCGACATAGTTCTTCACCGGGAATGCCGGCTTCACGAAGCTGTAGGACAGCGAATGCTCGCTGTCGCTGAGGGCGAGCAGTTGCTCCCGCACATGCGCGCCGTCCTGGAGATAGAACGAACGGATGGAGCCGACGGAATCGCTACTCGCTCCGCCCTCGATCTCGCTTTTGGCGATCGCGGGATGCCAGGTCGGCAACCCGTTGAAGTCGCGCACGGTCTTCCACACGGTTTCGATCGGCGCGTCGATCACCGCGCTTGCATAAGCCTTGGCCACATTCCTCTCCTATTGTTGGACGACTAGGTTCTTGAAAGCCTGCGTCTGTGCAACGAGGGCCTTTTCCACCGGCAGGCGCTCCATGCTCGACGCGCCATAGAAGCCGTGGCAGCCGGGGCATTGCTGCAGGATGTAGCGGGCATCCTCGGGCTCGGCGATTGGGCCGCCATGGCACAGGATGATGATGTCGGGATTGATCGCACGGGCGGCTGCGGCGATGGCGTTGATTTCGCCGACGCAGTCCTGCAGCGTCAGTGCCGTATCGGCGCCGATCGTGCCGCCGGTCGTCAGGCCCATATGCGCCACGATGATGTCGGCGCCGGCCTCCGTCATCGCCTTTGCATCGTCGACCGAGAAGACATAGGGCGTGGTGAGCATGTCCTTGCTGCGCGCCAGGCGAACAAGGTCGACCTCCATCGCATAGCCCATGCCGGTTTCTTCCAGGTTCGCCCGGAACTTGCCGTCGATCAGGCCGACGGTCGGAAAGTTCTGGATGCCGGCAAAGCCGAGCTCTTTCAGCTGATCCAGGAATGGATCGAATTGGCAGAATGGGTCGGTGCCGTTCACGCCGGCAAGCACGGGCGTGTGCTTGACCACGGGCAGCACCTCGCGCGCCATGTCGACGACGATCTCGTTGGCATTGCCATAGGCGAGCAGGCCCGCCAGCGAACCGCGGCCGGCCATGCGGTAACGGCCGGAATTATAGATCACGATCAGGTCGATGCCGCCGGCTTCCTCGCACTTGGCCGAAAGACCGGTGCCGGCGCCACCGCCTATGATGGGGATCTTCGCCTTGATCTGCTCGCGAAACTTGCCCAGCAACTGGCTTCGTTCAAATCTCATGCTACCGACCTTTGCTGATTTCATTGAAGTGGCGAACGACTTCGGAACTGAATTCCGGCGCGTTGATCGCATACGGAACCCTGAGTACCTGGCGCTCGGCGGTCTGCTGGACTGTGCTTTCGATCGCCGCGAACAAGGCTTCGTCGGCTTCCGGATCGTAGAATGGCTGGCCAGGAGCGTCGAGGAGCGACACCCCGCCCAGCGGCAGCAGGAAACGCACCGGACCGATGCTGCGGTTCAGGCGTTCGCCGATCCATTTGCCCATCGCCACGTTTTCCTCCAGCGTCGTGCGCATCAGCGTGATCTGGGGGTTATGGATGTAGAGATTGCGGTTGCGATACTTCTCCGGAACCGTGTCGATGCCAGCGAAATTGACCATGTCGAGCGCGCCGCACGAGCCCACATAAGGCAAGGGCGACTGCGCCAGGAAAGAGAACCTGTCTTCCGTGGCCGGCAGGATGCCGCCGAACAGCAGGTCGCAAACTTCCGTGGTGGTGATGTCGAGAACGCCGGCGAGGAAGCCGGAAGAAGCCAGCTTTTCCATGGACTGGCCGCCGATGCCGGTGGCGTGGAAAACCAGGCATTCGAAGCGATCGTGCAACCGCTCCACCACCTGGGTGACGCAAGGCGTGGTGACGCCAAACATGGTCAGGCCGAGCGCCGGCTTGTCTTCCTGCTCCAGTTCCTGGCGATTGCGCACCATGCCGGCAATCGAATTGGCGGCATTGGACAGGACGGTTCTCGATATGCGGTTGAGGCCGGCGATGTCAGTGATCGAGTTGACCATGGCGATGTCGTTCGGGCCGACATAAGCGCTCACATTGCCGGCAGCCACCGTCGAAACCATCACCCTGGGAGTGCCGACGGGAAGAACACGCATGGCCTGTGTCACCATGGCCGTGCCACCGGAGCCACCGAGGCCGATGACGCCGCCGACATCATCCCGCGACAGGATGAAGTGTTCGAAGGCAAGGCCCATCGCCGAAACCGCCGAACCGCGATCTCCCGTGAAGACCGCCGCGACGCCGCCGGGATGGAAACCCGCGACCGTCCTGGCATCGATATCGGCATTGGCCGCGGGCTTGTCGGTGGAAAGATCGACGAGGACAGCCGAGACGCCCTGTGCCTGGATGATCCCGGTCACATAGCGGAGTTCGTCCCCCTTGGTGTCGCATGATCCCGCCACATAGACGGTTTTCGGAACGGTCATCTCTTCCTCCTCAAACACTTCTTTTCTTCATGCTACGCAGGCCAAGACCGATCATCGCAAGCAGCGTGATGGCATAAGGCGCAATGTCGGTGATCTGATTGGGCAGTCCCTGCCCCTGCAGCCGCAACCCAACGGCGTCGGCGAGCCCGAAACCGAGACAGGCCAGGGCGATCCCCAGGGGATGAGCACGGCCCAGCATGACCGCGACCACGGCGATCCAGCCACGTCCGGCGGTCATGTTTTCGGCGAAGAGCGCGACGGAACCCAGTGCCAGTTGCGCTCCGGCCAGGCCGCACAGGCCACCGGCCACGATCACGACCGCCGTCTGGTAGCGGCTGACATTCGCGCCCATCGCTGCCGCTGCCGACGGCACTTCGCCGATGCCGCGCAGGCGCAGCCCCCAGGGCGTCCGGAACAGGTAGATGTTGAAGACGAATATCAGCAGCCAGGACAGATAGACGAGTGCGTTGTGCCCGAGGATCGCTCCAAGCACCGGCACGTCCGCCAATACGGGAACGACCAGCTTCGGCAGCGCAGTGACCGCCGGGTCAACCAGCGTGCCGGTCACACCGAATATCGCGCCCAGCAGATAGGTGGTCAGGCCGGACGCGAGTAGGTTCAGCCCGATGCCGATGACGATCGGATCGCCGCCGAGACGCGCGCCGCCGAGCGCCAGCGGCGAAGCAAAGATCGCCGTGCAGAGGACGGCTGAAACAACCGCCAGAACCGGAGACCCGAAGGCGATGCTGGTCGCGACGGCGACAAAGGCGCCGACCAGCATCTTGCCTTCGAGCGCGATGTTGAACACGCCGGCGCGCCCGCACAATGCGCCGGCCATCGCGGCCAGCAGCACCGGCGTCATCAGGTCGAGCACTTGCGAAAGCAGCATGTTGAGCATGGCCTATCGCTTCCTGAAGAAGATCGGCCGCGCGGCGAGGCAGAGGATGATCAGCGCCTGCAGCACCCAAGTCAGGACCGCCGGCAGCCCGAGCGCTCGCTCCATGGAAAAGCCGCCGACCTGGAGCGCGGCGAAGAACACCGACGTGACGATCGTCGCGATCGGGCTGGCCATGGCCAGAACGGCCGCCATCAGCCCGGACCATGTGTAGCCGGGAGCGAGCAAGGCACCGTCGGTGAAACGATACTGCTGTCCCAGGATCAGCAGGGCGCCGACCAGGCCTGCCAGCGCGCCGCTGAGGAATGCCACCCGCTGCGTCTGCCGCGACAGGTCCACGCCCGAGTACTGAGCGAAGCGGGCGTTGAGGCCGGTCATGCGCCACTCGAAGCCGTTCACGCCGCTCCTGTCGTTGACCACGATGACGACAGCGACGACAGCCATGATGACCATGGCCATGCTGACCGGGAGATCGAGTATGTGGGCGGGAAGTCGGGCGCCCGACGCGACACGATAGGTCTCCGGCATGCCGGTGGACGGATCGCGCAGCGGATAGCGCACGAGATAGGACGTCAGGCCGCGCGCAATGTAGCTGAACAGCAGGCTTGCGATCAGGAACGGGATGCCGAGGCTGAGCTGCAGGATGGCGGCAAGCCAGGCGTAGAGCCCACCGGCACAGATTGCGGCGGCCAATGCGAGAACCGCCCGGGCAACACCCGGAACAGGCAAATAAAGCGCGACCAATGCCGCGGCGAGACCACCGATCAGCATCTGCCCGTCACCACCCAGATTGACCAGCCCTGCCCGCAAGGCGATCGCAGCCGCCAGCGCCATGCCGACCAGCGGCACGGAGCGGGCCAGCGTCTCATCCAGCCCGCGTCCCAGAACCGCGCCCTTGGCGATCTCCAGGTAGACCGAAATGGGATTGGCGCCGGTCAGGCCGACGACAAGTCCTCCGAGCACGACCGCGGCCACGATGGAGAACAGGATCGCCGCCAGGCGGGATTTCGTATCGAGAGCCGCTGCAATCATCTGGTTTCCGCTCCCCCCATCATCCAGCGGCCGACGGTGTCCTCATTCATGTCGCTTCCGGTGAGACTGGCGTTGATGCGCCCTTCGAACATCACGAGAATCCGGTCGGAAAGCGCGAGCAGTTCGGTCAGGTCGGACGACACGACCAGGATCGCTCGGCCCTTGTCGCGCTCGGCAATCAAGGTCTGGTGGATGAATTCGATGGCGCCGACGTCGACGCCGCGGGTCGGCTCCTCGACGATGATCAGCGGCGAGCCATGTTCCACCTCGCGCGCGATAACGACCTTCTGCATGTTGCCGCCCGACAACGAGCCGATCGGCAATTGCTCGGAAGCAGCCTTGACCCTGAAACGTTCGATCAACTTGCGCGCCTGGGCGCGGATGGCGTCCTTGCGCAGAAACCCTTTGTTGGAGGCCACGGCATTGCGATGCGTGCCGAAAACGATGTTTTCGGCGATCGAGGCAGCGGGAGCCGTTCCTGTCAAATGGCGATCTTCCGGCACGTAGGAGACGCCCGCCGCACGCCGACGCGCGATCGAAAAGCTGGAAACGTCATGACCATCGAGGCTCACGACACCCGTCGCCGACTCAAGGCCCATGACCGCCGAGATCAGCTGCGGCTGCCCGTTTCCCGAGACGCCGGCAATACCGACGATCTCGCCCGGACGGACATCGAAGGAGACGTTGTCCACGACCGTGACAGCGCCCTTGCGGACCGACAGATCCTTGACCGAAAGCATCGGCCTGGCATCGGATGTCACCTTGGAAGCGACCGTGGGCGGCACGTTGCGGCCGACCATTGCCCGGATGATCTCGGCCTCGTTCGTTTCACGGGTCACCAGAGTACCGGAAACGCGACCGTCACGCATGACGGTGATCTGGTCCGTGATGGCAATCACTTCCGGGATCTTGTGGGTGACGAGGATGAGGGCCATGCCCTTACTGGCCAGTTCGCGCATGGCGGCGAACAGGCCATCGCGCTCCTGCGGCGTGAGAACGGCCGTCGGCTCATCCAAGATAAGGATCCTGGCCTCTCGCGACAGCGCCTTCAGGATTTCCAGGCGCTGGCGTATGCCCACCGCCAAGTCGCGAACCCGGCTGTCCGGGTCGATCTCCAGGCCGTGCCTGGAACCGAGACGCCGGACGAAATCGCGCGCGGCGTCAGCTGAAACGAACGGTCCTTGCCTGGGCTCGTTCTGGAACACCAGGTTCTCCCAGACCGTCAAGTCGGGAAACTGCCTGAAGGTCTGGTGGACCATACCGATGCCTGCGGCGATCGCCCCAAGCGGGCTGGCGAAATCCATCGCCTTGCCGTCGACAAGGATTTCGCCGGCGTCGGGTTTCAGCAGACCGTAGAGGATGTTCATCAGGGTGGATTTGCCTGCCCCGTTCTCCCCCATCAGCGCGTGGATCTCGCCGCTGTTGACGGAAAGGCTGATCCCGTCATTGGCGACGACGCCGTCAAAGCGCTTGGTGATGCCCTTCATCTGGAGCAAGGTCATCGTCGCGCACCGAGGTCGTGTTATTGCACCATCGGATCAGGCACGGTGATCGCGCCCGAAACGATCTTCGCCTGGATGTCCTTGAGCTGGCCGATGACGTCCGGCTTATCCGCGATCTTGCATCCGGACGAGGCGACCGCGTCCGTGGTGGCGACGAGTTCCAGGCCGCCTTCGGCAAGACCGAAGCTCACCACGGGCTTGGCCGCCCCCTTCAGGATGCTGTCGATTGTGGCGGGCAGAATGACGTCCACCTTCTTCAAGGTGCTGTCGAGTATCGCACCCGGCGCATCACCGCATTGATTGACATCCAGCCCAATCGCCATCGCGCCTGATTTGTCGGCCACGGCCTTGAAGACGCCGCCATTGCTGCCGGCGGCAACCGCATAGATGCGGTCGGCGCCGTTCGACAATTGCAGGCTTGCCTGGGTCTGCGCCCGCACCGGATCCTGGAACGGATTGTCGCCGCCGATCCACGAGGTGGGCAGCACATTGATATCAGGACGGGTGGTCTTGGCACCGAGCGCGAAGGAATCCGTGTAGCGGTGCAGGAACGGGATATCGAGCGCACCGATCACACCGACCGTCTTGCTGGTCGAGGTCAACGCGGCTTCCGCTCCGGCGAGATAGGCAGCCTCCTGTTCACGGAAAACGGCGCAATAGACGTTCTTCGGCGCTTCGGGGATGCAGGTGTCGACGATGACGAAATTGGTGTCCGGGTTTTCCGGCGCCAGGTCGGCGATGATGTCGCCGAATTCAAAGCCCATGACCGCTACGATCGAAGCCTTCAGGTCGATCGCCGCCTGTACATGCTGCCGGCGCGTGGACGGATCGGTGCCCTCGAACACCTTGGCCGTGGCGCCTTGATCGGCCGCGGCCTTTTCAATGCCGGTCTTCCCGAGACCGAGGAACTTGTTCACACCGATGCGGCTGGGCGTGACCAGGACAAACGTGTTGTCTTCGGCGCGGACCGGAACGGAAGCTGCGGAAAGGGCGAGAACCGAACCCAGGCAGAGATGCAGGAATTTGCTGGCAGTCGTCATTGTTGAACCCCACAGGCAAGCATGATTGGTTGCAACCGACTACGCGGATGGCGCCGCGTACTCAGCGAGGGAGATAGCCTCAATACGGCGTATCGCCGCCATCGGTGTTGATGGATTGGCCACGGATGATCATGGCATCGTCGCTCAGCAGGAACGAAATCGTCCGGGCCACCTCGACCGGATCGATATGCCGGCGCAGCTGCGAGCTGACGAGCTGCTCGAAGACATCGTCTGGTGCCTGCTTGACCAAGTCGCCATAAGCAACGGCAACTTCGCGAAGCATGTCGGTCGCCATTCCGCCGGGGCAGACACAGTTCACATTGATGTCGTTGGGGGCGAGCACTTCCGATAGCACGCGGGTAAAATTGATCATCGCCGCCTTGCTCGCGCTATAGGCGAGCGACTGGGTATGGCCCTTCTTGCCGGCTTCGGAAGCGACATTGACGATCGCGCCCTTGATGCCGCCGGCGATCATCCTCTTGGCAACGATGCGCGATGCTTCGAACGCGCCGAAAACGTTGATCGCAAAGACACGCTCCCAGTCGGTCCAGGGCGTTTCAAGAGGATCGACGTGCCGGACGATGGCCGCGCAGTTGACCAGACCGTCGATACCGCCAAGGCGCTGCTCGGCCTGTTCGACTGCTGCTGCGATCGAAGCGGCATTGCCGAGATCGACCACGACGGCGCTTGTTTTGCCGCCACCCTTATTGAGATCCGCAATCGCTTCGTTCAGCGCCTGTTCTCGCACGTCGCCGATGATGACCGAGGCGCCCTCCGCCACCAGCAATGCAGCTGACGCCTTGCCGGCACCACCCGCACCACCGAGGACAAGATAGCGTTTGTTGGCATGCGACCGTGTCGGCGGAACCTGCCGCACGGCCAGCGGGCGATGTTCGCCCCTGGTGGCAAAAGAACCCATATCTCCTCCCCTTGGACCTCCAAGTGTGGAGGTCTCTTATCCGTTTTCCCGAAAGTGAAATTGCTCTACTGAGCTGCATCTGGCAAAGTCCACTTGTCGAGAAGTGGACCACGTATGAACAGGATTTCACCCGCACGCATCAGCCGGCTCATCGGTGGCTGGCAAACGACGGATGGCAAAGTCACCCAGCAGCTCAGCCTGGCGATCGGCAGGTTGATCACGGCGAGGGAGTTGCCGGCAGGCGCCTTGATGCCATCGGAGCGGACGCTTGCAACGGCGCTCGCGGTCAGTCGCGGGTCCGTCGTTGCGGCCTACGCGTCACTGCGCGATGCCGGCGTGCTCGACAGCCGCCACGGCAGTGGTCACCGCATCATCGCGTCGGCGAATGCGCCCGGCGTTGCGCACACGCGCCTTGCCGGTGAGATGCAGGCGCTGCCGGAAGACATCGACATGACCAGCGGCGCGCTGCCGCCCTCGCCCATCCTCACCGAGGCGCTGGCAGCATTGCGGGGTGCCGATTTCGCGAGCATGGCGGCAGGTCTGGGTTACGATGCCTCCGGCTTGCCGGCGCTGCGCTGGGCCGTCGCCCGCTATTACACGGATCTCGGTCTTCCCACGCATTCCGACAACATCCTCATCACCAGCGGTGCGCAACAGGCCGTCTGGCTGCTGGCGAACGCTCTTGTCGATGCATCCGATGCGGTGGTCGTGGAAGACCCTGCCTATCGCGGCTCGCTCGAGGTCTTCCGCCGGCGCAACGCCAGGATCGTTCCGGTCGGCATCAGCGCCCACGGCCTGGACATGGACCAGCTTGAAAGAGCCCTCAGGAACCGGCCGAAACTGCTCTACCTTTTCCCGGAGGTGCACAACCCGACAGGACGATCGCTGGACGACGCAAGTCGGCGCGATCTGGTCGAGCTGCTCGACCGCTATCCGACGTTCCTCGTCGAGGATGGCGCGCAGAATGAACTTTCCACGATCGCCGGAGCGACACCCCGGCCGATTGCCGGCCAGACACAGCCCGACCGCGTTGCCACCATCGGCACGCTCTCCAAGCTGTTCTGGGGCGGCATCCGGATCGGGTGGATTCGGGCAGGCCCGCCGACGATAAAACGGCTGGCAAGCTTCAAGGCGGTCAACGACCTCGGCTGTTCGATGTTCGACCAGCACCTTGCCGTCGGCCTGCTCGAAAACATCCAGGAGGCACGGGCGTATCGGCATGGGGAAATCACCCGCCACCTCAAGATCGCCGAAGACCTCATTTCCGAACGCGCTGCGGGGCGTTGGCATTGGTCGCAACCAGCCGGCGGCACCGCCATGTGGATTCATATGCCCGGCGTCGACACGGTGTCGCTGTGCCAGGAGGCACAACGACACCGGCTTCTGCTGTCAGCGGGTCCGGGCTATTCCGCGCAGGAGAACTTCGGAGACTTCATCCGCCTGCCATTCGTGCGCCCCGCCGAGACGATGCAATTCGCGATCGAAACGATCTCCGAACTGGCGGAGAGAAGGACGGCAGCCTGATGCGCGTCACCTATTGTTCAAGATTGACGTAGGACTCAGGAAAGAAGCGTGGCGTGCACAGGCAATAGAATTCCAAGTCCACCGAACCGGTATTCTCGATGCGCTGCGGTGCCTGCGCCGGAATGACCGCCTGATCGCCCACCATCAGCTTGCGTTTGACGCCGTTGACTTCGAGTATCCCCTCGCCCTGGCGAACGATATAGCGCTCGATCACGCCGGTAAGGCTGTGCAGTTGCGTCGTCACGCCAACTTCGACACGTGCCACAGCCAACGAGGCTTCCGGTGATGCTTCCGTGTTGTGCAGCTCGGTGATGTAGCAGCGCTCGTCGGTCCAGAACTCGCCCTTGTTGTTCGCGACAACGATCTTGTGGTCTTCAGCCAAGGTTTTCCTCCTGCATGTTGGCAGCGCGAAGGAACCGATCGGCCTCGCTGTCCGCAAGCTCCACTTTGCAGGAAGTGGTTCGATCGTCTCCGCGGTAGCGACAGTCCGTTGCGTTGCCTTGCATTGAAGCCTGAAGTCGATGTGCTACATCCTTGATCATGAAAAACATCGGCTTTCTCTCTTTCGGCCATTGGTCGCCCTCGCCGCAGTCGCAGACACGCTCGGCGTCGGATGCACTCCTGCAATCGATCGACCTTGCTGTCGCCGCCGAGGAACTCGGCGCGGACGGTGCCTATTTCCGCGTGCATCATTTCGCCCGGCAGCTGGGCTCGCCGTTTCCGTTGCTCGCAGCGGCCGGGGCCAGGACGAGCCGTATCGAGATCGGCACGGCCGTCATCGACATGCGCTACGAGAACCCGCTCTACATGGCCGAGGACGCCGGCGCGGCTGACCTCATAGCTGGCGGTCGCCTGCAGCTCGGCATCAGCCGCGGCTCGCCGGAGCAGGTGATCGATGGATGGCGCTATTTCGGCTACGCACCGCCTGAGGGCCAGAGCGATGCCGACATGGCGAGGCACCACGCGGAAGTATTCCTGGACGTGATCAAGGGCCAGGGTTTCGCGCAGCCCAATCCACGACCGATGTTCCCCAATCCGCCCGGCATGTTGCGCCTGGAGCCGTTCTCCGAGGGGCTGCGGGACAGGATCTGGTGGGGCGCAGCCACCAACGCCACCGCGGAATGGGCGGCCAAGCTCGGCATGAACCTGCAGAGCTCGACGCTGAAATTCGACGAGAGTGGAAAACCGCTGCACATCCAGCAGGCCGAACAGATCCGTGCCTACCGCGCCGCGTGGAAGGAGGCCGGCCATACGCGCGAGCCGCGCGTCTCGGTCAGCCGCAGCATCTTCGCCCTGGTCGACGACCGTGACCGCGCCTATTTCGGCGGCAGCGACAGCCAGGATCATTTCGGCTATATCGAAGCGGATACACGCGCCGTCTTCGGCCGGACCTATGCCGCAGAACCGGATGTCCTCATCGAGCAGCTGAAGCAGGACGACGCCATTACGGAAGCCGACACGCTGCTGCTGACCGTGCCCAATCAGCTCGGCGTCGACTACAACGCCCACGTCATCGAGTCGATCGTCAAGCATGTCGCGCCTGCGCTCGGCTGGCGCTGAGCTACCTTAACGCTGCGACCGCCCGTTCATCAGCTTTGCCTGCAGGATGACGACGACCAGCAGGAAGGCGCCGCGGATGACCGACTGCCAGTAGGCGGACAGTGAAATGACGCCAAGGCCATTCTCAAAGTTGAGAATGTTGAAGACCATGGCAAGCAGGATGGCCCCCGCCAGGGTCGCGCCGATGGAGCCGACCCCACCGGACAGCAGCGTGCCGCCGACAACGACGGACGAGATCGCAAACAGCTCCCAACCCACACCTTCAGTCGGCTGGCCTGCTCCGAACTGTGCAGCGAGGATGACGCCGGCCAGTCCGGCAAGCAGGCCCGAGGTCGCATAGACGCCAAGCAAGGTGCGCCCGACCTTCAGCCCCATCAGTTTCGCTGTCGCCTCGCCGTCACCAACGGCCAGGATGCGCCTGCCGACCGGATGCCGCTCCAGCGCGATCCAGCCGACGATATAGCAAACGATCGCGATCCAGGCAGGGATTGGAAAGCCGAGGAAATCGTCCTGGCCAATAGAGATGAAAGCGGTGTCGTAGGACACCGAGACCGACTGGTTGCCTGAAAGCAGCAGGGCGGTGCCGTAAGTGGCAAGCATGGCTGCGAGGGTGGCGATGAAGGGCTGGATACGCAGCCGTGTGACGACCAGCCCGTTGACGATGCCGACGATGAGACCCGCGGCCATTCCACCCGCCAGTCCGGCTACCCAGCCATAGGGCGACAATGTTGCCGCGACCACGCTGGTCATCGCCGCGGTGCCCCCGACCGACAGGTCGATGCCGCCTGTCATGATCACCAGCGCCATGCCGAGCGCGATCAGCATGAACATGGAATTGTAGCGCAGGAACGAGAGGATGTTGTAGCTCGACAGGAAGTTGTCGTAGCGCAACGCGCCGAAGATCAGCAAGCCGAACACGACCGTGATCACGCAAAGCCGCGCGAGCTGAAGATTGGAGCGCGGTATCAAGGCCGCAACGACATTCGAGCGCGAATTTTCCTGCATCATGTCCGGTCCGCGCTTTGCTGGATGTAGACAGCGACCACGATCAGCGCGGCCTTGACGACGAGAGCGGCGGCATCCGGAACGCCATTGGCGAGAAGCGTATAGCGGACGAGCTGAATGACGCAGGCGCCAAGCAGCGTGCCGATGATGTTTGCCCTGCCGCCGGTCAGCAGCGTGCCGCCGACAGCAACCGCTGCGATGGCATCGAGCTCCATTCCGAGCCCGACCAGGTTGGCGTCGCTGGCCGAATTCCTGGCCACGACGATGAGCCCGGCAAGGCCTGCCAGGACACCGCTGATGACATAGACAAAACGCTTCACGCGCTTGGCCGGGATGCCCGAAAGGCGCGCTGCCTTTTCATTGCCGCCGACAGCCAGGATCTGCCGCCCCAGTGCTGTTCCTTTGATCAGAAAGGCAGCCGCGGCCACCACCACGATCATGATCAGCACCTGCGTCGGAATGCCGAACACATGACCGAGCGCCACGAACTGGAAAGGCGGGTTCTTGAACACCTGCAGATTGCCGTTGGTCATCACCTGGGCGATGCCGCGTCCCGCGGTGAACAAAACCAAGGTCGCCACGATCGGCTGGATCGAATAGTGGGTGACAAGGAAACCGTTGAACCAGCCAAGCAGGCCGGCGACGACGAGCGGCACGATGAATGCCAGCGGCAGGACCACGAGCGGATCGGTGGTGGGCGCGATCGCCCCCAGCAGGATCATCGGCGCGATCGCGCCGGCAATCGCCATCAGCGAGCCGACCGATAGATCGATGCCACCGGTCGCGATCACCAGTGTCATGCCGACCGCGACGATGACGATGGTGGCCACCTGGGTCAGGTTCACATTCAAGGTCTGCAGCGACAGGAAGTTCGGCGTCGCGATGACGTTGAAGGCGATCAACAGCAGAAACGCCAGCAAGGTGCCGTAGCGGCTCAGCCATGCTGCGAAGTTGAAGCGCGGGGTTGGGCCGGCGGTGTCTTCTGCAGCGGTCATGCCGGCACCTCCTGATAGGCCATGGCGGACAGGAGATTGGCCTCGGTGATGTCCTCGGAAGCCAGCCGGCGAACCGAGAGGCCGTCGCTCAGAACCGTGACGTGATCGGCCGCGGCGATCAGTTCCTCGAGTTCGGAGGAGATCATCAGCACGCTCAAGCCCTCATCGGCCAGGCTGCGCAGCAGTTTCAGTATCTCGGCCTTGGCGCCGACATCGATGCCCCGCGTCGGTTCGTCGACGATCAGCAGACGCGGATTCATGCAGAGCCAGCGCGCCAGCAGGACCTTCTGCTGGTTGCCGCCCGAAAGTTCGCGGATCGGCTGCTCCGGCGAGGAACATTTGATGCCGAGCGCGGCGATGTATTTCTCGACGATCGCGCGCTGGGCGGCCTTGTCGACGATGCCGGCCTTCTGCAGCTTGGGCAGGATGGCGAGCGTCATGTTTTCGCGCACGCTCATCTCCGGCACGATGCCTTCGATCTTGCGGTCTTCTGAAACGAAACCCATCCCATCGGCGATGGCATCGGCGGGAGCGACATAGTTCGTCTCACGTCCATCGACGGTTATGGCACCGCGCTCCTTGCGGTCGGCAGCGTAGATCAATCGCGCCGTTTCCGTGCGGCCGGCGCCGAGCAATCCGGCGAGGCCGGCGATCTCGCCCTTGCCGATGGTGAGCGAGACATCCCGCACCCTTACGCCGGCACCCAGGTTCTCGACACCGACGAGCGCGGCCCCCTCGCCGTCGCCATGCGCGCGCTTCTTGGCCGTGAACGCAGCCAGTTCCTTGCCGAGCATGGTCCTGACCAATTCGACCTTGGAAATGTCCTTCATCGGGCTGACCGCCACGGTGCGGCCGTCACGCATGATCGTGACCCGGTCGCAAATGGCGAACAGCTCGTCGAGCCGATGGCTGATGAAGATCGCCGCGACCCCGTCGGCTTTCAGCGTACGGATGGTTTCGAACAGCACGGCGACTTCGCGCTCGTCGAGCGAGGATGTCGGCTCATCGAGAATGAGCAGCCTGGCATTCTGGGTGACGCCGCGCGCAATCGCGACCATCTGCCGGGTCGCGGCTTCGAAATCCTGCAACGGCCGGTTCACGTCGATGTCGAGCTTGAAACGTCGCAACACTGTTCTGGCATCGGCCTGCATTCTTGCGCGATCCACCAGGCCGAAACGGCGCGGTTCGCGGCCGAGAAAGATGTTTTCCGCCACAGTCCTATTGGGAGCGAGGTTGATCTCCTGATAGATCGTGGCGATGCCGGCCGCTTGGCTTGCGGCGGTCGAGCCGAACCGGACATCTGCGCCCTGAAATTCTATGCTACCAGCATCATGCGAATAGGCACCGGTCAGGATCTTGATCAGTGTGGATTTGCCGGCGCCGTTCTGGCCGATCAGCGCCATGACCTCGCCTGGCCCCACCTGAAGCGAAGCGTCGGTGAGAACCCGGACATCGCCAAAGCTTTTGTTGATGCCCGTCATCGACAACAGCATCGCAGATCCTCCTGGCGCATGCCCCCGACGCGCAGCGCCCTATCGGCGATGATTTCTACACCCCGGGAGGCCGCAAAAGAAAGCGGCCGAAACGTTCCTCGCGACGCTCCGACCGCAGGTGGGGAAGACAATCAATAGGCGCCGGAAACCTCCGCCGCGGCGTTGGACGTATCGTAGAACTTGTCCTTGTTCTTCACCCAGGCGTCGATCTTTTCGCCGCCGGCGTAGCGCTTCAGCGTTTCATAGGCGATCGGTCCGAAACGCGGGTTGCATTCGACCACCGCGCCGATCTTGCCGTCGGCGATCGCCTGGACGGCTTCCTTGCCACCGTCGATCGACAGGACCAGCACATCGGTGCCCGGCTTCTTGCCGGCGGCCTCAAGCGCGGCAATCGCGCCGAGCGCCATCTCGTCGTTGTGGGCATAGATGACATTGGCGTCGGGATGGGCCTGAAGCAGCGCTTCCGCAACCTGCCGCCCCTTGTCGCGCGCGAAATCGCCCGATTGCGAGGCAACGATCTCAAAGCCGCCGGCTGCCTTGATGGCCTCGTCGAAGCCCTTCTTACGGTCGTTTGCCGGCGAGGAGCCGGTGGTGCCTTCAAGTTCGATGATCTTGGTCTTGCCGTTGGCGTTCTTCACCAGCCATTCGGCGACACGTTTGCCTTCCTCGACGAAGTCCGACCCTATGAAGGTCACGTAGTCCTTGCCGGCTACGGCCAATTTCGGGTCGACGCTGCGGTCCAGAAGGATGACCGGAATGCCAGCCTTCTTCGCAGCCATGACTGCCGGGATCAGCGGCTTTTCCTCGCGCGGCGCCAGGAAGATCAGGTCGACGCCCTGCGCGATCATGGAATTGACGTCGGCGACCTGCTTGGCCGCGGAGCCGGCCGCATCCGTGTAGACGAACTGATAGCCGAGCTTGGCGGCCTCGGCCTTCATGCTTTCGGTCTGGGCGATGCGCCATGGGTTGTTGGACTCGGTCTGGGCGAAGCCAACCTTGTAGGTGTCCTTCTTGGCCAGCGGCGGGAGATCTGCGGCCATGGCCACACTGGACACCAGGCTCAGCACGCCGAAGGCGCTTGCGGTCATCAATAAGGTACGGCGGGTCAGTGACATCGGGGTTCCTCCACGTGGACAACCGGCTCCTCCAGCCGGGCAGACATGCGTCTGCTGATCACCAATCGATCCTACGATAATTTTATTAGCAGTCAATGCGCGATATTAGCAGAATGACGTCATGGGGATTGCGCATCAAACGAGCGGAACAAAATACCTCCACCCCGGTAAAATCCCATCATTTCATACAAATATCAGTGAGTTATGCTCGATTCTCGATGGAAAACTTGTGCAAGGTCAGCCATACCAGAAATCGCTATCCGAAATTTTGAGGATCGCTTGATAATTTTATGATCAAATGACTATGATGACCCGGCGGATCGGGCCGGCATATGCGGGGACAATCGTGAATTCGAGGCGAGGACCAGCGCTGTGAGCCAAAGCAACGGCGGCGAGAAACGCCAGGGACGGCCGACGATGACAGACGTCGCCCGCATTGCGGGCGTGTCGCAGTCGAGCGTGTCGCTCGTGCTCAATCAGATGACGGGCGCGCGCATCTCCCCGGAGACGAGACAACGTGTTCTCGAGGCGGCGAGGCAGGTAAGCTACCAGTTGCCTGGCATCCGAGGGGAGATTTCGCCCGATGTCGAAGGAAGGACGATTGCCTACATCGTCGACGAGATTTCAACCAGCCCGCACCCCGTGGTCAGTTTCGACGGCGCGCGTGACTTCGCCTTCGAGCAGGACTTTCTCGTTGCCGCCTATGTAACGCGCTCCAACCCTCAACTGGAGGCAGCGACCATCGAGGCGATCAAGCGCGACAAGTCGATTGTCGGCGTCATCTACTCCTCGATCTTCACCAGGCGTGTCACTGTGCCCCCTGCCCTTCACGGAATTCCCACCGTCTTGCTGAACTGCTACGGCGAAGCGCGGCGCCACATCTCGATCCTGCCGGGGGAAGTCGCCGGCGGTTTTGCCGCCACCGCCCACTTAACCGGTCTCGGGCATCGCCGCATCGGCTTCATCAATGGCGAACCGTGGATGGATGCTTCCATCGATCGCCTCAAAGGATACCGGCAGGCGCTCGCCACCGCCGATGTTGCGTTCGACGAAACATTGGTTCGCAGCGGCGACTGGCTGCCGCTGACCGGCTACCATCATACGCGCGACCTGCTGTCGATCGACAATCCGCCGACGGCCATCTTCTGTGGCAACGACCTGATGGCGTTGGGCGCCTTGGAGGCCGCCAACGAGATGGGGATCAAGGTTCCCGACGAACTCAGCATCATGGGTTATGACGACCAGGAACTCGCCCGCTACACCCATCCGCGCCTTTCGACGCTTGTCCTGGCTAACTACGAGATGGGACAACGAGCAACCGAGATGCTTATCGATATGGTGCTGCACAGAAAGCAATTCCGTCCGATGACGGTCAAGATCGACGGGCCGCTCGTGGTGAGGGAGACGACTGCTTCGCCAAGGTTGCGTTGAGATTCTGTCCAGAGAGGCCTGCGATAATCAGCTCTCGACATGTTCCAATCGAACCGTCTGGCATCACCCTAGTGCAAATGCACTAGCCCAAGAGGGGGTATCCTAGGGGTAACCCATGTTGTTTGACCATTTGGTCAATGCTAAATAGCGCCGATGCAAAACCGAGCTTGATTTGCCCCCGAAAGCCGACCTGCAACAAGGGGGAAGCATGCAAAAAGACCTGATCATCGTTGCCGACGACCATCCCGTTTTCCGGGAAGGCCTGCGCCGTGTGGTGCAGACGGTCGAGACAGATGCGGACATCGTCGAAGCGGAGACGATGGAAGAGGTTCTGGCCGCCGCACGCTCGGGACGCCAGCCCAAACTCTTCATCATGGATTTGCTGTTTCCCGGTCTCGTCGCAGAACGCTCGCTTGCCGAGCTGCGCCAGGAGTTCCAGCGTTCATCGATCATGGTGGTATCGATGGTCGATGATCGCCGCACTGTCGACATGGTGATGGCCGGCGGGGTCGACGGTTTCGTCTCCAAATCCGTTCCGCCGAGCGAGTTGATGGAAGCAATCGTGGCCGTGCGCGACGGCGACTATGTGATCAAGCTCAAATCATCAGACCGGGTATCCTACCCCACCGAAGACGCCGACATCCTGAACAGCCTGACGACGCGCCAGCGTGAAGTGCTGCGACTGCTCGCCGACGGCAAATCCAACAAGGAAATCGGGCGTACGCTCGACATTTCGCACTACACCGTGCGCATCCATGTCTCGGCGCTGTTGCGTGTGCTCAATGTCGGCTCGCGCTCGGCGGCAGCGGTCAAGGCGCTCAACGCAGGCTGGGTCGACCGGATCTGAGCAGCCGCTCAGGCGCGTTGCTGCGGAGCCATGGTTCGTTGCGTGGTACGTCCCAATGCGAGCGCGATCATCGTCGAGCGCAGTTCCGAGGGGCGGACAGGCTTGGACAGGATCGGAATATCCTGCTGTCCCAGTTCCTCGCGCACTCGGTTCTCGTCATGGCCGGTCATGACGATGGCTGGGATGTCGCGGCCAGCCTGCCGGCGGACCTCCGCGATGAAATCCGCACCGACGATGCCGCCGCCGAGATCGAAGTCAGTGACGACGAGATCGCATGGCGCGACCGACAGTTCCGTACCCGCTTCGGCCTGCACCATGCAGCCCCATTTCTCCAGAAGCGAGGCGGTCGCCAGTAGCACGTCCTCGTCGTCCTCGACCAGCAGCACCCGCAGGCCTTCGAGCGGCGAGGAGAAACGCTCCGGCGCGATCTTTTTTGTCCGCCCCGGTGCCGATACCGCAGGCAGGCCGGCGATGCGCACGCTGGTGCCGCGGCCCCGGACAGAACGGATCGAAACCCGCAGCGACATCAGATGGGCCAGCCGCTTGACGATCGAGAGACCGAGGCCGACACCTTCGACATCCCTGTCGCCGCGCTCGCGCACCTGGTAGAATTCGTCGAACAGCTTCGGCAGATGCTCCTCGGCGATGCCTTCGCCGCGATCGTGGATCTCGATCGACAGGCCGTAGCGATGGCGGCGACAGCCGATCAGCACCTCGCTGCCCGGCGCGTATTTCAGCGCATTGGACACGATGTTCTGCAGGATGGTGGTGAGAAGGGCGGCATCGATGCGCACATGATGTTTGGTGCGCACCACTTTGAAGGTCGTCTGCGACCACTGTGCCCGGCTGGCGTTCTGGGTCAGCACTTCGTCGATGACATCCTGCACCGAAACCACTTCGAAATGCGGCGTCACCTTGCCGCTGTCCAGCGTCGAAATGTCGAGCAGCGAGCGGAACAGGCCTGACACCGAATGCAGGGAGCGG
The DNA here is from genome assembly GCF_001303895.1 of Mesorhizobium sp. 1M-11. Taxonomy (GTDB): domain Bacteria; phylum Pseudomonadota; class Alphaproteobacteria; order Rhizobiales; family Rhizobiaceae; genus Mesorhizobium. The sequence goes on from NZ_LJSD01000011.1 coordinate 623,173, forward strand.
TCGATGTTTTCGACCATCTGCTTCTGCTCGCGATCGAGCCCGGTATCACGCAGGCAGGCTGTGAACAGGCTGATGGCGTGGATCGGCTGGCGCAGATCATGGCTGGCCTGCGCCAGGAAACGCGACTTGGCGAGGTTCGCCTCATGCGCGGCGTCGTAGGCCTCGTAGACCCTCTGCAGCAGTGCGTAGATATAGGCCGGCACCAGGATGGTGGTCATTACCAGCGTCAGCGCGACATATGGGTTCTCGCGCCAGTAGACGTTGAGATAGCACGACAGAGCGATCGTCACCAACGCCATCGCCGTGGCAAGGAGCAGGTAGCGCGGTCCGAAACGGAGCCCGTTTCCGACCGTAACCCAAAGCAATGCCGCGTAGAGCGGAAGCAAGGCTGCGCCGCCGATCGACATCGCCGAGCAGAATGCGAGGTAGTCACAAGCCATCGAAACCAGTCGCCGTGGCTTATAGACCACCGACTTGGCAACCACCCACCACAGCAACAGCCACGAAAACGGAACATAGGCGAAATAATAGGCGGCGAAGCCATTGGCATAGGATGTTGCCGCATTGTCGAGCCAGGCGACAATCCAGATGTAGATCGCCAGGATCGGAACAAGCACTATCCGCACGATCGCCTGGGAGCGCTCGGCCTCGTAATTCTCGTGTTCCCTGGCTTCGAAAGTGCCTGCCATCTTAACGGGAAAAAACCTAGGACGATCGCGTCGCTTGAACATCGCCCCCTCCATGGGCCGTGTGTGGCATCGGCATTCCCCCTACACCGACGCCGTCCTCCTGTGAACTCGCCGACATCCGCAGTCAGTGCAAACTCGCACCGGCCTGCCTGACCAGTCGATCGATCTTTAGTTTCTCCGCCGTCATCATCGAACGAAGCTCGGCTGGGCGGATCGGTTTCGCCAGGATCGCGATCTCGGGATCGCCGAGATCATCTTTCACCCTGTTCTCGTCGTGACCGGTCATGACGATCGCCGGCACCTTGCGTTTCAACAGGCTCCGGACGCGAGCTATACAATCGACGCCCGTTGCTTTCGCGCCAAGATCGAAGTCGGTCACGATCAGGTCACACTCGGCCACTTGGTCGGGGATCGTCAGCTGAATCTCGACAACGCAGCCCCACCGCCGTAACAAGGTGGCGGTGGCCTGCAAAACATCCTCGTCGTCCTCGACCAGCAGGACACGAAGGCCTTCGATCGCCGGTCTCGGTCCCTCCTTTTTCGATTTCACCGTAGTCGCCTGCGATGCGACCTGCAGACCCTCGATGATGACTGCCGTACCCCGGCCCGGCACGGAGCGTAGATAGGCCGACAGGCCCATCAGCCGCGTCAGCCGCTTGACGATCGGCAGTCCGAGACCGACCCCATCGACGTCGCGGTCGCCTCGCTCGCGAACCTGGTAGAACTCGTCGAACACTTTCGGCAGGTGATGCGCGGCAATGCCGTTGCCGCGATCATAGACCTCAATGGCCAGCTGTCCCTGGCGACGACGACAACCGATCAGAACGGGGTGACCCGGTGCATATTTCAGGACATTGGAGATGACGTTCTGCAGGATGGTCGTCATCAACGTGGCATCGATGATGACATGGGCTCGCGTCGGAACCGCCCGCAATTCGACACCAGCCCATTGCGCAGCTTCGGAATTCTGCCGGACGATGTCCTCGAAAAGATCCTTCACCGCAACCGGCTCGAAAACCGGCGTCACCTTGCCGCTGTCCAGAGTGGAGATGTCGAGCAGGGAACGGAACAGGCGCGATACGCTCTGCAGCGAGCGATCGACATTCTCGACCATCTGGCGTTGCTCGCGGTCGAGCCTGGTATCCTTGAGGCAGGCCGTGAACAGGCTGATGGCGTGGATCGGCTGGCGTAGATCGTGGCTTGCCTGCGCCAGGAAACGCGACTTCGCGACATTGGCCTCACGCGCGGTATTGAAAGCTGCGTAGACACGCTCGAGCAGGTTGTAGGCATAGGCAGGAACGAGAAGCGTGGTGAGGAGAAGGGTGATCGTCACATAAGGGTTCTCGCGCCAGAACGGGTTGAGATAGGCGGTTACCAGAATGCTCAGGAGCGCCATGCAGGTGGAAGCGATCAGGTAACGCGAGCCGAAGCGCAGGCCGTAGCCCACGGTCACCCACAACAAGGGAGCGTAAGCGGGCAGCAGCGCAGCCCCGCCAAAGGTCATGATGCCGCCGACAGCGATGTAGTCGCTGACCATCGAAATCGCCCGCCGAAGCAGGTTCTCCCCAGGCCGCTTCACGATCCAGAACAGGATCGACGCCGAGACAAGGATGTAGGACGAGAATGACAGGATCGTCTGGGTCGTGCTGAACGCCGTATCGCCTCTCGACGAGAAGACACTCAGCATACCGACCGTGAACAGCGTCGCGGCACCGAGACGAAAGGTCGCCTGCGCCCGTTCAGCATCAGTCGGCCTATCGTTCCGAGTAACGAAAAGGTCAGCGAATTTTGTGCGCAAGCCACCAGGCATGATGTGCTTCCCGATCAGGAGCAGAAGCTGATCGCCTGGGGCTCGACAATCAGGGCATTTCGAATGCCGCCACTGAACCAGCGACATTCCTGTATGCGAAAGGCAGGGTCAGGGCATTTGCGTTCTTCGCGGAACGCGGCATTGCCCTAACTCTTTGTTTTTACGCAATTCCAGACGAAAAAAATCGTTACACGCTTTTCCTGGAGTCGCGCCAGCCTCCCTTGGTTATTTCCCCAATTGCATTGTTCTTTCGAGGGCCTGGTTGAAGCCCTTGAGCGAGATCGAGAAGGCGACGTCCTTTTCCGTGTCGGAAGCAAAGGCACCAAGCCTGAGCGCGGTGCCGGTCTTCAGCGCGGCGGTGGTCGCTGGCGTGAAGGTGAGCCTGACGATGCAGCCGCCCGGCAGGCAGGTGCGGAAACGCGACGGCTTGCCAGGTGGTGTGTCGTCGACCGAGAACGTCACGCCCTTGTCGAGATTGAGTCCGAACGGCATCACAAGGACGCCCTTCAGGCCGCCGTCGTCGGCCGGCGAAAGCTCGACGGTGAGCACACGCTGGCCGTTCTGGCTGACCTGTCCCTGCGAGAAGGCGCACTGCTTCTTGTTTTCGGCCGCCGCCACGCAGGCGACCCGCCAGTCGTCATAGGTTTCCGACAGCGACGACGGACCGCCGGCAGCGCCGGCGGCTGATTGCTGTTCCTGTGCAGAAGCACCAGACGCGGCAGCCAGTAAGGCCGCCGCGCCGAAAAGCAGTCTCATTGCTGGCATCAGAAGCGAATGCCAAGCCTTGCGTCGACGCCATTGGTCGACGACCCCGAGCCGAACTCGCCATTATAGGAGATACCGATCGTGGCGTTGTCGGTCACCTTCATGTCGAGACCGGTCTGCAGCACAAAGGTGTTCTTGGCGATCGGCACACCGGCCACCGTGAACAGGCTGGAGCCGGCAAAGCCGACCTTGGTGAACGGCGTGGTGTCGCCGAAGGCATGCTTCCAGCCGACCGTGCCGTTGGCCGATGCAGCGACCGAGCCCAGCATGAAGTCGGTCGAGGCACGAAGACCGAGCGTGGTGAAGGTGGTGTTGGTCGTCTGCGCCTCGGCGCTGAGCGCCGCAGCACCGCCCTTTTCGGTGAAGCCGTCCGTGTGCAGGCTGACATGGGCGAGGTTCACGAAAGGCTCGAAGGCGGCACCTGCCGCATCGAGGCGATAGCCCAGTTCACCGAAGGCCTGAAAGGCGCCGGCATCGTAGTCAGCCGACAGGCCGTCGTTAAAGCCGCGGAAGGAGACGGTGCGGCCGGTCTCGATGTTGCTCCAGGTGTAGGACAGCCCGGTGCGCAGCGCCAGGGCACCCCAGCGTGTACCGCCGTAGAGACCAAGGTGATAGTTATCGCTGTCGCCGGACGACGAGCGGTCCTTGGCATCGAAGGAGGTGCGGCTGTAGCCGGCCAGCACACCAACGCGCCAGGCTTCCGCGAACTCGGTATCGATACCGGTAACGAAGCCGCCGGTTGACTGCTTCATTCGAGACGCGTTGCCGTCACCGTCGAGGCTGCTCCAGGCACCGAACACCTGTCCCCAGGCCGCAGTTTTGGCGGTGGTGGCGGCTTCGATGTCCTTGCCGTCAGGGCCATAAGCCATCACCGGCAGGGGCGCTGCCGCGACATCACCGAAGGCCGCACGAACGCGATCGTTGGCAAGATTGCGCACGTATTGCGATGAGTTGATCAGTGCAGTCGAACCGGAAGCATGCACCTCGCCCGACAGTTGTTCGAAGGCCGCACGCCCGTCAGCAGCATTGAGCGGCAGCAGCGCATTGTAGAGTGCATGCCCCGCGCCACCGTCCTGCGGCAGCGAGTTCAACGCGACCGCGGTTTCGTACTGATTATGTGTCTCAGTCACGTCGTCGAACGGACCACTCACATTCGGGCCAGGGCGCGAAGGCGTGCCGGGATTACCTGGGTTACCCGGATTTCCAGGGTTGCCCGGTTCACCGGGGTTACCCGGCTCACCCGGATTTCCTGGTTCGCCCGGATTGCCGGTGTCCTTTACCTTGATCTTCAGGTCGACCTGATTGGTCTGCTGGTCCAAAGAAACATCGAGGAATGCCGACTGCGAAATCGCCTGCGCAAACTGACCAGTGATGCCGCCCGCCGCCGTCAGGATCGTGTAGGCCTGCCCGGTCTGATAGTTCGCTGCAGCGTCCAACGCGGTCACGTTGACGTTGACGTTGTCCCCGATTCCGACAATCCCGTTTTGGTTCACGGCTTCGACGACAATCTTGTCGCTCGCGCCGTTGCCTGCGATGTCCACGTTGTAGATCGAACCGGGATAGAAGGTCAGGTCGCCCTTGACCGTAATGGTGCCGATGCGATTATCGGATGTTCCGGGCGTGATCACGCCACCATTGATATCGGTCGAGCCGACTGTACCCCAGCCTTCAAGCCGGCCCTTGGCGTTCACATCAACCACGCTGGAATAATAGCTGTTGTTCGCAACGAGCTGGCCGGTCGCACCGCCAAGAACCAGCGTACCGTTGTTGACCCTGAAGCTCGTTCGGGTTGGAGAGAGCGTGTCCGGATCGGACGCGGCCGTGCCCAGGTCGCCCTTCAAGACCAGCTTTGCGCCATCGCCATCGACCACAACACCGCCACCCAAGCTGCCGGCGGTGGAATAGAACTTCGTCAGGTCACCCGACAGGATGGTCTCGCCAGCCAATGCGGTGATGATGCCGTCACCGACCAGGGCATTCTCAAGCGTATAGGCGGTGCTGCCAGAACCCGTATGGTTGAAGCTCAAATGCCCCTCATTCTGCGTCGACCCGAACGTTATGACAGCTTCCTTGTTGATGCTGCCTGCCGCCTCGGCGGCAAGCGCCTTCGGCTCATCGAAGACGTCCGACATGTCGATCTTGCCGCCAATGGTCAGGTAACCATTTTCGCCGGTCAGCTTAATGCCGTTGGCGACGTTCAGCTTGGCGCCGTTCGCAACTGAAAGATTGCCGTCTTCAATGGTCAATTTGTCGGTGACGTTGAACGACGATTTTTCGCCGGTAAGAAAAAGCATGTTCTCCGCGACGATTGAATTACCAATTTCTGCGGTCGAGGTTGTAACAACGCCACCACTCTCGATGGTCATGTCGCCGCCCAGCTTGAAGTTGCCGGCATTGACCCATTTCGAGCCCTCGCCGGTGACAAGCACCTTCGTACCGGGGGTATCGCTGAAATCACCCGCGGTCTCTACATCGATGGAGGTAATGGAACCTCCGTCCTTGATGGTAACCGTAGAACTGCTCGTGCTGCTGAGACCTGTGATGAGAGTGAGCTTGTCAGTGTTCAGCAGCGATCCCGGGCCCGTGACCGTCAGTGTCCCCTTGGATTCCTGCCCATCCCCGACATAGGTATACTTGGCGTCTACACCGCCCCCAGCTTCGACGATGAGGGTGCCATCGCCACCCGTGACACACATAGCAGAATAGCCGTTACAACCACCGCCAACCGTAAGTGTGTTGCCCAGGATGTTGTTGGTACGCGCGACATCCAGTCGGGATCCAAGGCCACTCACGGTAACGGTGGCTTGAGAGCCGCCAATGCCAGCGATGATCGCACGACCTGCAACAAGGGTCTCCGCACCATCGCCAATCGTGACGGTTGTCCCTTTGTTGTTCAAGCCGATGATCAAGTCTTCATCGAAAGCCTGATCCAGGTTCCAGGAATGAGACGCACCATCGTCGAGGGTAAAATCTGCGGCAAAGGCCAAGGTTGTGGTCAGCCCCACTCCCAATGCGGCAGACAGAGCAATTGAGGCAATACCTACTCCGCCGCTGCCCAATACCGTGGAAGCCAGGAGAATTTTGGTCCAGCGCGCTGCGCCTGATTTTCCGATCGTATTTCCGATCAATACACGTCCCTCATTAAGTGCAAAGCGTTCGTCGCCGAACAATGAAACATGACCGTCGAAGCCCGCCCGCCCGACGACCACACTTGAAACCGCAACGGCGCGATCTAGCCTTTTGAGGGTTGTGGCGGCCATTAGCACACATGCACTAGCGGAAGGTCCGCGCCTTTCCGCCCTGGGCGCCCGTCGATAAAATCAAAACAAAACAAGCGCTTGCGAGGCAAGCGCTTGTTCAATCGTCACATATCGCCTAATGCGGCGACCCTTCAGCAGTTGCCATGTTCTAGAGGGTGGCCCCCTGCGCCATCTGCGACAGCGCTTCCGCAGAATCGTTTACCCATTTCACTGCCGATGGCCGAAGATCGAGATCGAAATGCTCGTGCCCCAGCAAGGCATTGACGATGACGGCGCTGCGCCATGCCATCAGACTGAGCTGTGGTTCGGCGATGCCGTGGCTGTGACGGCCGGCATTGAGCGCAAAGATGCGCGCGGCCTCAGGTCCGTCCCATTCCACCGAAAAATCCTCACGCAGCTGATAAAGGCCACGTTCGTCGAGATCCAGCCGCTCGCCCAGCGGCGCCAGGAATTCCGGCACTGTGAAAACATAACCGGTGGCGAGTACGACGGCATCGGCGCTCACCATCTCCACACTGCCGTCGAAACCATTGCGCATGACGAGGCGGAACTCACCGCCCTCATGGCGCAGGTCGAGAACCTCGCGATGCGGCAGGAAGGCGAGATCGTGTTCCTTGCCGGAGAGGTGACGCAGCGCATAGCTCTTCTGGTAGATCGCCCGTAGCGTCGAAGCCGAAATGCCGTCGCCGGCCAGTTTCTGCTGGGCAACGGTTGGTTGCTTGCGCGAGCGCGGCAACGCATGGAACCGTTCGACATATTGCGGGGTGAAAAACTCGTCGGTGAAGGGAGAATCGTCCAAAGTCTGGAAATTCTGCCGACGGCTGATCCAGGCAATGGACTGGTCCGCCGCCTCCGGTTGCGACAGCAGATGCTGCATGATTTCGGCACCGCTTTGGCCGCCGCCGATGACAACGATACGCCGCCCTTTCAAGCCACCCAGCCGGTAGGCCGCCTGGCTGGTGTGGAAACAGGTGCTACCCAGCGCTGCCTGCCCCCAATCGGGAATGTTCGGCTTCAGCCCGACGCCGAGCGACAGATTGCGCGCCAGGCGCGTTTCGGCATCGAAGCGAACATGGAAAACTCCTTCTTCGAAACGGACCTCGCGCACGGATCGCCCGAAGCGGAGATTATCGAGACCGGAGGCGACCCAGGAAAGATAGCGTGCGAATTCACGACGTGGGATCGCGTCAAAATCGGCGTTGAGGAATTCGTAGAACCGCTTCTGCGAAACCAGGTAGCTGGCGAAACTCCAGGGGCTGGTCGGCAGCGTAGCCGTCACCAGATCCTTCATGAAGGATGTCTGCAGTTCAACGCCTTCCAGCATCATGCCCGGATGCCAGTCGAAGGCCGGTTTGTCGTCGAAGAAACACACATCGGCGGAAGGGATTGCATCGAGATGCGCCGCGAGGCTCAGGTGGAAGGGACCGATGCCGATACCTGCGAGGTCTAGGACTGGGGATGTCATGGACAGCTCCGTTGTTGATCAGGCCGCTTTGCCCCGGCCGATGGTCAGGCCGAGGTACAATGGGTTGTCGAGTTCGGTGCCGAGGGCGGGGACAGGTCGCTCGCCGGCGTCACCATAGCCGATGGCAAAGCGCACCTTGTTGATGGCGATGCGCGGCATTTTCGGTTGGAGCAGATCGAACAGACGGAAACGCTCCGCAAGTTCGGGGTGCTTTGCCTGATAGGAGACGACGCAGTCGGCGAGCACACGATAGAAGACCGCCTCATCCAGCCCGTCGAAATCGGCTAGCGCAGCCGAGACGAAGCGCAGCACGCTGGCAATATGGCCAGTCTGCAGATGCTGCAGCAGATGCGCCGGCGGGCGTCGCTTCAACGTGGCGCGAACCGCCGGGTCGAGTGTCGCAAGTTCCGGGAAATCGGCATCGACCAGGTCCAGATCGCCCTGGAAATCCTTGACCGCAACGCCGACCGGCACATCCCCCTCGAGGAGGATGGTGATGTTCTGGCCATGGGCGATGAAACCGACACCGTAGCGGCACAGGAAATGATAGAGCGGCACGAAGACGCTGGAGAACAGACGCTCCAGCCAGACCTCGTGGCCAAGCCCCGAAAGCTCGATCAAGGCGCTGATGACGGGGCGGCCTTGCGCATCGGTTTGCGCAAGTGCGCCCATCATCATCGGTCGCCTGCCTTTCGGCAGGTTCTGGAGCGGGCTCTCGCGCCAGATCGCGCCCAGCATTTCCAGGTGCTGGTAAGGCGCGGCCTCGATGCGTTCGAACTGAGGGTGCGGATAAAAGGCGCCCGCCACTTCGCCGAGGACATGAGCCGGTTCCAGCACGGGATCGGCGGCCGCCACATCGGCCAGCCAGCGTGACAGGAGCGGGCCTATGTCCATGTATTTGCCGGGCACGCCACGCCATGCCGAGGTGTTGAGCACGGTGAGCGGCAGCTTCACGTGCAACGCCTCCGGCCGCGAGACGTTGGCCAGCGTGCGCAGCGATTGCTGGGCGGCAAAATAGTCGCCGAACTGTCCGAGCGGCACGATGCGCCCGGCAGCGACCTCACCGGCATAGCTTGCGGCAAGCATGGCCTGCCATTGCCAGGGATGGACAGGCACCAGCAGATGCGTGTCGGCAGACGCGCCTGCTGCGTCGCGGGCAGCCTCAAGCCGCACCCGTTCGGTCCGATTGAGGGCTGCGTCGAGCAAAGCGTCTTCGGTGATGTCGGGATCGACCGAAAAGCGCAGATGCGTGCGTTGCGCGGCAATCCAGAACAGCTGGAACTCGGACACGAATTCGGGCGAATAGGCCTCGAAAGCCTCGAGCCCCCAGCCGATGCGGCCTTTGTTCGCCGGCGCCTTCGGATGGCCGTCGAGCAGACGCTGCAGGTCGAGGTCCGGCAATCTGGCGAGGTCGAAGGCGGTGAAGGCCTGACGCTCGGCAAGGATGCGCACATCCGCCATCAGCGTGCTGTAGAGTTCCTTGGCGTAGGTGCTGAGGGTGGGCGCCGAAATCTCGAGCACGGCACGCGCATCGACGAAGAAAGCAACGGCATCATCCACTAGCGTCTCATCGCCATTTGCGACCCGTACCAGCGTTTCCGGATTGATTGACAACTGACCCCAGATGCGACGCTCGGCTTCGAAGCGATAGGCAACTACGCCGAGCGGCACTTCCCAATGTCTGCCGGCCGCGTTCATCGACCGAACGGGCAACACTTCCTCGTAGATCAATTCCGGGATGGCGCGCGCCAGAATGGCCTGGTTGGCGCGACTCCAGAGCTCGCCGGTGACGGCCCGCCCTTTGGGCAAAGGACCGAGTGATATGAAGTGCCCGCTCACAGGGGCACCTCGCTGAAGAAGCGCTCGCGCTGGCAGCAGACGAACATGGCCCGCTTGTGCGGGAAGTCGAATTCCTTGACCTTGTCGTAGGCAGCATGCGCGCAGTAGCTCAGCATCTTATGGTTCGTTGCGCGCGGTTCGCCGACGATGAGCTGCGTGCGCGGGTCGTCAAGAAACAGATAGTGGGTCACCGAACGGAACAGCGCCATCGTCTTCGGCCTGCCGAGATGCCGCTTGTTGCCGATCAGACCGTGCCAGCCGCGATCGTAATCGGTCGGCTCATAGTAAGGCCCGAGGCGATCTTCCTTGCCCCAGTAGAATTCGAGATAGCCGCTCGGCTCGCCGTCCAAGCTGGCGATGACACCGAAGATATGCGGGTCCTGTTCCTGCGCGGCGAGATAGCCGTCGAGGTCCTCACGACTCTGCGCCAGCTCCCAGAAGAAGGAGACGCGGCCGTCATTCATCCATTCGTGGAACAGGTCGAGGTCATGACGCCGATCGATCGGCCGGAACGACAAGGTGAGGTCGATCTCGGGCAGCCACCGCTCATACATGACGCCATTAGGGCGTGGTGAACGCAGCGGCGGCAGCCGATCGGCCGGGCCGATCGATGTTTCGACGGCAGGATAGGTCAGGTGCGAAGCCTGCTTGCGCCAGAGCAGAGGCAGCTGCCGCAGCACGGAACGCTTGAGAACCGTGCGCAACTTGTCGGCGACAGGGTCTGCAGTGCGTGCTGTCGCCAGCGCGATGACCGGCCAGGCCTCCTCGACCGGCGGCAACAGCAGCTGCCCAGCGTCGGGAAAGCGGCAGAAGACCGCATCGGCAAGTGCGGCCAGCATCTGCGGCTGGTCGTGACGGCCTACCTCGAAGACAACGTCATCGAGGAGCAGATTGGCTTGGTGCCGGATCAGTACCGCCTGCGCGATGCGGATACCGGCAGGAGACACCAGGCTCAATTTGCTACCGTCGAACCGGACTTCGAACGCGCCGTCGTCCGAGCCTAGGTAGTGTTTGGTCACGGCAAGAATACCATCGGTTTGGTCGGGCTTTTCTCTCAGTTGGATGTTCATGCGGGCTTCCTCGTGAAAAGCGGATTTGACATCGGGACGTAACCGGCAAGCGGATCGGTCACCTCGGTGTTCTCATTGGTGTTCTTCAACGAAAACAGGAAATTGCCCTTGCTGCCGAGCGTGGGCGAATTGAGCAGATAGTCGAGGCAGGCCGGGTTAGCGGGTGTCCGCGCGGCGAGCCGTTCCAGCAGCAAGCGGAAGCGGGCAAGCAATGCCTCCTCGCTGGACAATCCGGCATCGGCGAGTGCCGAAATGACGGCAAAGACCCCGTTGATGACGAGGTAGTAGCCGAACAAACGGGCAGCGGCGTCCGCATCGAAGACGTGATCGCCCTTGCCACCTGCGGAAGGCAGGTGCTCACGCAGCATCGGCAGGAACTCCCGGACATAGCCGGTGCCCTGGCAGTCGCGGAAATAGAGATGGCTGGGCCAGCCGTCATTCAGCCCGACGACGACGTTCTGCTGATGCGCACCAAACAGCAGTCCGAACTCCGAGAAGGCAAGAAAGAAAGGTTCGATCACCGTATCGAGGAAACGTTCGAACCAGCACTCCGCGACCACGGACAGTTCCAGACCTTCCTGCTTCGCAACAAACCGGACGAGGTCGGAAAGATGGCTTTCCGCCTTGCCCGGGTGACGCTCGCATAAGGCACCCAACACAGCTGCCTTGGGCGGGCTATCGCGCACAAACGGGTTCTCGCGGAAGGACACGATGGTGCTGGTGAGCACCGCGCCGCCGGGTCCATCGCGCAATGCCATCCACGCCGGCTCGCCGAGTACCGTCAATGTCGGGCAGACGTCTCTCAGTTTCCCGCTCAACGTGCCCTTGACCAGGCGGTGCACAGAAAGCCCCCGGTCGCATTCGCGCCGTTCGATGACCCGGCGCGAATTGGTGAGCTTGAGGTCGAGCGAGAATTTCAGCATCCAGGCGCTGTCGGCAGAATGGATCGTGCGCAGCGACGTCGTCGCGCGCCATGAAGGTCCGCCGAGCCCTAGATCGCGCACCAGACCCGCCGCGAAGAGCCCCTGCATGGCCGGCACCAGCATCAGCCGCGAAGCCTGCCAGGGATGCATCGGGAAGAGCTGTGAGCCTTCGGCTTTCCGAACGAGCGAGACAGCGTCCTCTCCCGTGAGTCCCTGCACCATCTCCCTGACGTCGTGCGCTTCGACACTGCCACAGGCAAAAACATCCGGATGCACGGCCCACCAGCGCAGCTGGAAAGCGCTGCCATATTCATGGCCGAAGCGGCGCGAGTCTTCTTCGGAAAACTCATCGCGGCTCATCGGTGTGGGATGGACGGCATGACCGAAGCGCAGCGCGCTTTCCGCCTCGATGAAGTCCGACACGCCGCCAGCAAACGGTCGTGCAGAACCTCGTATTGCGGCGGTCTGCGCGATCGCGGCGACACTGGCAGCCGCCCGCCTCTGCAAGTTCAGCCTGCCGGCGCTGCTGGAACGGCCGCGGATGTCTTCCTCGCGCAACAGCATGGCGAGAACATCGAAGAGTTCGATTTCAACGGGATCCGGCTTGCCGTCGGTCAGAAGCCAGATCCGGCCGTCGAAACCGTGATAGCCGACGCATGACCGATGACGCAGTGGCGCGACAACGACCGCGCCGGTGGCTGGCAGATCAAGAACAAGAACCTCTTTGGCTCCAGCGGAGATACCGTAGCATTCGGCGCGATCGAAACGGCATCCTTTCCATTCCCGGACAAGAGAATTCAATAATCTATCGACAGATGGAGCAATATTACTTCTATCTTCTAGGTAAGTAATGGCGTCCATTTGTTTTAACTCACAGCAGTTGCAATTATATATTTATTGTGGAATTGAACACAGGCAACTCTAAAAAACCCTTCCTCCACTTGTGATGACCTCCATTTCCTCTCTCGAAGAAACAAACCTGACGCGGCGCCTGGCGCTCGGCGCCATGTCGATCGGCTTCGGCCAATCGGCCTTTGTCGTCTTGGTGCCCCTGGTGATGGCTCAACTGGGGCTGACGACCTTCGACCTCGGCTTGGCTGTGGCCGCGGGCACATTCGCCTTCCTGATCGGCGCACCCTTGTGGGGCAGCGTAGGCGGCCGTATCGGCCATGGCCGCATGATCCGTCTGCTTGGGCTGGCGATGCTGGCCGCACAGGCACTGCTGGTGATCCAGCTGCTGGCCGGACCAACTGCCTACGGTATCGCTGTCGCCGGACTGATCGTTTCGCGCCTGCTCTATGGCTTTGCCGCTGCAGGTGTGACGCCCACTGCTCAGGGCTGGCTCGCGGGCACCGTCGATGCCAGTCGCCGGCAGGCAGCCTTCGGACTGCTGAGTGCCGGCCTCAATTTCGGCAGGCTCGCGGGTTCGGTAGCCGGCGCCGCTGCCGCGATCACCACGCAGCTTACCGTCGCCCTGTTTGCGCTGGCTCCGCTCCTGCTGTGGCTGGCCCCGAAGGGTACAGCACCTCAGGCTGATGCGAAGGTCGGTTCGCCTAAGCTCTCGCCATTCGACAGGCGGATCCTGCCTTTCCTGCTGATCGGCACCTGCATGACCGCCGGCTTTGGACAGGTGCAGATCATGCTCGGGCCATTGCTGCAGTGGAAGCTCGGTCTCGACGCCGCGCAGGCGACGGCCATGACCGGCGCCGCGCTCGCGCTGGTGGCTGTAACGATGATCGCGGTGCAGGCGCTTGTGCTGCCCAGGTTGCACTGGAGCGAGCGCAACGGCATCCTCGCCGGCACTGGTCTGGTCGCAGCCGGAATGGCCGGCCTCACGATCGCCAACAATTATGGCGCAGGCGCCCTGGCGCTGGTGGCAACGGGCTTCGGCACCGCGCTGGCAACGCCGGCCTACACGGCCTGGCTTGCACGGCGCGTGGACAACCACGAACAAGGCGCCGCCGCCGGCTGGCTGTCGAGCGCCCATATCGTCGGCCAGACGGCCGGTGCCCTGATGGGCGGTTTTGCCTTCCAGTTGGCACCGGAGCTGCCGCTGTTGGGCTGCGCGGGCCTGGCTTTTGCTGCCGCCGCAATTGCCGCGATGCTCGACAGGCGTGGCGGTATGCAGCGATGAAGCCATCGACCCGCGCGCCATCATGAGACGGCCTCCGCCGGGCGTTCAGCCGCAGCAGCGCTGCGCAGCATGCCGTAGGTCATGATCACGGCGATACCGGAAATCGCGGTCGCCAACGCGAATAGCGGGCCGTAGCCCAACATGTCAGCCAGCCGGCCAGCAAGCATGGAACCGACCAGATAGACGATGAGCTGGGCGCAGGAGAGAATGGTGAAATCGGTGCCCGGCTGCTCCGATGAGGTCACCGACATGAACAGGCTGTAGAGCGCAACGATTTCCATGTAGCGCACCATCGTCTGCAGGAAGGACGCGCCGAAGATCGGCGCGGCGCCGGTGAACAGCGCGAAGGCGTGCAGCATGAAAATGGCGAAGCAGATGGTGCGCAGGCCGCCGAGCAGCGCCAGGACAGACGCCGAGCCATATCTGCGCAGGAGCAGCGCCGCGATGAAGGAACCGCCGAGGCCAACGGTGACGGCCGCACCGCCGGAAAGATAACCGATCCAGTCGAGCGGCACGCCGGCATCGACGAGATAGGCGCCTTCCATGGATTTCACCAGGCCTTCGCTGGCGCGGTAGACCAAGGCGATCCACAGGATCCGCCGCGCCTCTGGCCTTGCCAGGAAGCTGCGGATCGAAGGCCTGGTCAGAGCCGCTTGGCTGTCAGCGGCAGGGTCGGTCTCGCGCATAGCGAGCGCGGCCACCAGCGGAATGAAAGAAAGCACGGCGATCGTGACGATCGTAATGTCCCAGCCGTAGCGATGATAAAGAATAAGCCCCAGCGTGCCGCCGATGACGACGCCGAGCGCCACTGAACCGCCCTGGATGGCGTTGCCGATCGGCCGGTCGGCAGGATCGAGATATTTCGCGGCATAGCCGTCGGTCGCGATGTCCTGTGTCGACAGAAGCATGGCGACGAAGAAGCCGATCGCAAAGATCGCCCGGACATCGGTCGGTTCGACGGCAAGCATGCCGAACAACGCAGCGATGATGCCGAGCTGGGTGATGATGACCCAGCCGGCTCGGTGAGCGCGTGCGAAGGGACGATACCTGTCGATCAGCGGCGCCCACAGGAATTTGAGCACCAGCGGCAGCATCAGCAGCGACAGCATGCCGATGGCGGTGCGGGAAACACCCTGTTCGCGCAGGATCGGCGGAATCGCCGCCGCGAACAGGTAGGATGGGATGCCCTGCGCCAGATAGAGGCCGCCGAGCACGGCGAAGAGCCTGAGCCGCGGGCGGTTTTCCTGGATTTTTGGGAATTCCGCCGCGCTCATGCCGTCGCCCCTCAGAAAGTGACCTTGAAGGATGCCGCAATGGTGCGGCCAAGCCCTGGCACGTCAGCCCCACGGGTCGCGGATGCGGTCGGGTTGACATAGTAGGTGTCGAAGAGATTGCGGACGGCGAAATTGAGCTCCTGACCGCCGGCGAATTTCTTCGTCACACCGATATTGGCGAGGATCGCACCATCCAGCTCCTGGCTGGCGATGCGATCGCGGCCGGAGAACATCTCCAGTTCGGTGCGCAGCGTCAGGTTGTTCTCGAAATGCGTGACGACATAAGCCAGCCCCTTGTAGGTGGTGGGGATGCGGTTGTTGGGCAGATATTCGTTCGAGCCGATCTTGCCGTCCCGGTTGGCGTCGTACTTGCCTTCGACGTAGCCGACCGAGCCGCCCAGAGTGAACATCTCGTTGATGTCGTATTCGGCGTTGGCCTCGAAGCCCCAGATGCGCTCCTTCTGCTGCGACACCCGGTTGGCGGCGATGTCGTAATTGACGCCATTGTCGGAGGTCGACAGGTAGGCACTGGCACCGCCACGTACATTGCCCCAGTCGCCGCGCAGGCCACCCTCCCAAGTGTTGACCACCTGCGGCTCGGGCGCGATGTCGGCATAGCTGATGCGGTAGTCGGGCGCATTGGTGCAGGGCAGAAGCGGCCGGATGCTGGTGCCGTAGGCGTCACAGGTTTCGGCGTTGGTGTTGAGACCGGCACGGCGGGTGAAACCGCCGATGTCGGTAAGACTGAAACCCTGCGAGAAGTTGCCGAACGCCTGCAACTCCGGAGTGATGTCGAAGACCGCGCCGGCGTTGAAGGTGGTGGCGTTGTAGTCAAAGGATCCGCCGACGACGTCGATCGCCGGCAGTCCGACGAGATTCGACCCGACCAGCACCGCGGCGGCTGGACGCTTGAAGTTGTCGACATCGAGATAGAACTGGTCGAAGCGCACCCCGCCCTGCAGGCGGAAACGTTCAGTGACAGGCACCTCGGCCTGCGCGAAGGCGGCTATGGAATTCTGCGCCGATGGTGAAATGGCGTCCTGGCCGTTCAAAAGTGTCTGCCCGGTCTGATCGTGGGTAAAATCGAAACCCCAGGTCAGCGTGCTGCCTTGGGTGATGAAGTCGACCGGCGTATTGACGGTGGCGTTGATGCCCGAGCGCTGCACCTCCAGCGCCGTCTGATTGAAAGAAGCGGTCGGGTCCCGATTGATCGGCAGCAGCGTCGGCCGCGCCGGGTTGGTCGGAAGATAGACCTGGGAGTTCACCCTGGAGAACTTGGTGAAGGGCGACTGCTTGAAGATGTCGTTGTAGAACGCCTTCAGTTCGAGCTTGCCGAGCGCGAAATCGCTGTCGGTGTATTTGGCCGTCAGATATTTGGAATCCTCGATGAGCGGCTCGCCGGTGTAGGCATCGGAGAAATTCGGCTTGACCGGATTGCTCAGGTAGTCCGTGAACCAGTCGGCCTTCTGGCGCGCATAGGTCCAGTCGGCGCTGAGTTCGATGCGCTTGGAACCGTTTTCATAGCCGATCACGCCAGACAGATCGCCCCAGCCTGTGCGATCGCCGCCGCCCTGCCCAAGCATGGCGTCGGAGGCCATCTCGTTGCCATGGCCGTCATAAGTGCGACGGCTGAAATTGCCCGAGGCGGAAGCAAAATAATCGACGTCACCGCTGCGGCCCTCGACCTGGACATTGCCGCTGGGTGCCGCCGACTTGCCAAAGTTTTCGGTGAAGGTGGTGACACCGGTGCGCACCGTGACTTTCGGCGTGTCGCTGGTGCCGCGCTTGGTGATGAAGTTGATCGTGCCGCCCGTGGCGCCGGCGCCGTAAAGGCTGGAGGCGCCATTGATGATCTCAACACGCTCGACCGTGTCGAGGTCGATGGTGGCGAGGATACGCGACACGTCGCGCAGTGGCGTGTTGCGCGGCACGCCGTCGACCATGATCAGGACGCTGCGGCCGCGGAAGGTCTCGGAAGCCCCCGAAATCGTCTCGTTGCGCGGCGCGTAGCCCGGAACCAGACGTGCGATCAGGTCGGAGGCATTTTCGCCCTGCCCGACCGCCGTGCCGATGGCATTCTGGTCGATCACCTGCACCGACTGCGCAACGCTGGAAATCGAGCGATCGTCGCGCCCGGTAATGATGATCTTGTCGAGCATCGTCGCGTTGTTGTCCGCAGGTTTTTGCGCGTCCTGCGCAAGCACCGGTTTCTGCGCATTCTGCGCAAGGGCCGGCCCGGCCAGGATCGAGGAAGACAGCAACGACACCACGACAAGCTTCTGCATTTATGCCCCTCACAAAATTGCGGAGCCAGCAATGCCCTCTCGCGGCTCCCTGAAGGGCGCCTAAATAACTTAACCAAACGAGTCAAGTTTGAAGATTACAAAAACAGTCAAGTTTTTGCAGGATGATGTTGCAGTGCCACATAATGTGGCATGCAGCGAGGAATTTCGTCTGGTTGATGCCGGCAGCCATCGCCGTCGCGTGGCCTCAACAAAAGCCACACCAAGCTCTGTGTTTGGAGAATGCCTTCCGGCGATCGGGCCGGTCAGCTGCGCTCCACCGGACGCCCGGTCGACTGGCGGACGTGAAGCTCTGGCTTGATGAGCTCCTGCGAGGGGCGCACCGTCTGGCCGTTCAGCTTGTCCAGCAGGGCGCTGGCCGCTCGGCGACCGACCTCGCGCTGGCCGTTCCAAACGGTGGTCAGTGCCGGCGTGGCGATCTGAGCTTCCTCGAGGTCGTCGTAGCCCGTCACGGAAATATCGACGCCCGGCACCAGGCCGGCGCGAGCGATGCCGTTCATCAGACCGATGGCGACGAGATCGTTCCAGCAGCAGGCCGCGGTCGGTTTGTCCTTCAGCGCCAGGAATTGCGCCGCCGCTTCGAAGCCACCCTGCTTGGTGCGCGGTCCGGGAACACGCCAGGACGGCATCACTTCGAGCCCGGCCGCTTCCATGGCGTTGACGTAACCCTGATAGCGGTCGCGGCCGGTGGAAGTCTGATCGGTGCCGCCGACCATGGCGATGCGCTTGTGGCCGAGCGAGATGAGATGATTGGTGGCAAGGGCAGTGCCATAGGCGTCATCCCCGCGGAACACCGGCACATGCGCATCTTCGACATCGCGCGCGATCAGCACCGCCGGCAGGCCGTTTTCTTCGGCCATGATGATATCCGAAGCCGGCGTGTCGATTGCCGGCGACATGATCACGCCATCGGCACCAAGCTGCAGCAGCGTATCGATGAAGGTGCGCTGCTTGTCGAGCTGGTCGTAATGATTGGAGAGCAGGAAGGTCTGCCGGCTGCGGTCCAGTTCGTGCTCGATGGAACGCAGGATCTCAGCGTAGAACGGGTTCATGATGTCGTGCACGACGACCCCGACGATGCCGGAACGGGAGGTGCGCAGCGAGGCCGCACGGCGGTTGTAGATATACCCGATCTCGCGGGCATGTTCCTTGATCTTCTCGCGGGTCGAGCCCGCGACCAGCGGGCTGTCGCGCAGCGCCAGGGAAACAGTGGCCGTGGAAACGCCGAGCGCATCGGCAATGGTCGAAAGCTTGATCTTCTGTGCCAGCGCTCTGGGCTCCCGCTCACGATTTAAACTGTTTAAAAGCGGCTTATGCCATCGAACGACGGCAAATCAAAGCTTTTTTGCCAGCTCGCCGGTTTCGGCGTCCAGAGCCGCCTTGTTGCGCACGCGCAGCCGGTGTTCACGGTGCAGGATGTAGAGCCCGCTGGCGACGATGATGGCTGCACCGGCGAGCGTCCAGCCATCGGGAAACTGGCCGAAGATGAAGTAGCCGAAACCGATCATCCAGATCATTTGCGAATAGGGATAGGGCGCCAATGCGGTGGCGGTCGCCAGCTTATAGGCACGGATCAGCAGCCAATGACCACCTCCTCCGAACACGCCAAGCAGAAGCAGGATCAGCCAATGCCAGGCATCCGCCGGCAAAGTGGCGGAAAAGAACAATGTCGGCGAGAGGATGACCGCCGGTGCCAGTGCCGAATAGAAGATCAGGCTTTCCGGTGTCTCGGCCGCAGCCATACGCCGCGTCATGATCACGTAAAGCGAGTTGGAGAGCATCGAGCCGAGCGCGAACAGATGGCCGATGCCGAACACGCCGACACCCGGTCGCGTAATCACCAGCACGCCGATGAAACCGGCCAGGATTGCCAGCCAGCGCCGCCAGCCGGCCCATTCGCCAAGCAGCGGGCCCGCAAGCGCTGTAATCACCATCGGACCGAAGAAATAGATCGACGTCGTCTCGGCCAGTTGCAGCGTACGCAACGCGACGATGTTGCAGAGCGTCGATCCCGCCAGGAGCATACCGCGCAGGATGTGAGCCTTGAGATTCCCAGTCCGGAAACGCCCGATGCCTTGCCAGCCCCGAAACAGGCCGATCACCAGCACGACATGGACGCTGAAGCGCACCCAGGCAATGAACAGCGGCGCCAGGCCGGCAAGGACCAGATATTTGATCGAGGTGTCGAGGAAGGAGAAAACCACATAGACGGACAGCATGTAGGCGATCGCCGCCGGAGGCGTCGCACTTTCATCCTGTCTGTCTGGCTGGCTCACTGCGGCAAGGCGTCACGAAAATAATCTTACCCGCTTGTGCGGGAAGTGGCGCCTAGCGGCAACACAAAAGATGCCGTCAGTCCTGGAATTTTACGCTCGGACGGTCTCCGCCGCCCGCCTCCCTCAGGCGTGCATGCGCGCACCCTTGGTGATCTTGTCGACGATCTTCTTGTCCGCCCTCAAGGCGAGACCAACCACCTTGGCATCGTCCGGCGCGAATTTGGCGAAGGTTTCGCGATTAAGCGCATCGAAGCCGGTCGAGAACATCTCCTCGACATAAAGCGAGACCTTCACGTCCCGCTCCAGGGAGCGGCGATGGATCGTGGACAGGGTTGCCTGATCGGCTGACAGGACGATGACCGGCTGGATGGACAGCGCATTGTAGAGATTGCCGCTGCGATCACGATAAGGCTCGCCGATCATGTCCGGGAACTGCGCGGCGACGCCGGTGCTCAAAAATGCGGTGACGTTGAGCTTTTGCCAGACGGCGAGGTCTTCCCTCAGCACCACTGTAAATTTCGTATCGAACATGCCAGCTTCCTATATTGGGTTCCGATGAATGAGATGATGTCCACCGATCTAGCTGCCGAGGCCTTCCAGGGTCTTGGACGTTTGTGCGCAAACGACAGCGGCGACCGCATCGTGCAGGCGCCGGGCACAACGGGCCTGGAACGCATCGAAGCCTGGTTCCATGGTCCGGTTTTCGATCCGCATCGCCATGACACCTATGCGATCGGCGTCACGCTTTCGGGCGTGCAGAGCTTTCGCTATCGCGGCGCGGTGCGGCATAGCCTTCCCGGCCAGTTGATCGTGCTGCATCCCGACGAGGTGCATGACGGAGGCGCCGGCACGGAGAACGGTCTGCGCTACCGGATGCTCTATCTGGAACCGGCCCTGCTTGCGGGCGCCATGGGCGGCGCGCCACTACCCTTCGTGCCGGAAGGGATCGTCAACGACGCCGGCTTCCGCGCCATGCTTGCCAGTGCGCTCGGTGAGCTGGACCAGCGACTGGATGAGCTGTTCGTCGATGATTTCGTCGCTGAGCTCGCAGGCTTCATGCTGCGCCATGCGAGCCGCCCGGCCAAGCCCCTGGGCAAGACAGCCTGGCGCGCGGCGAACCTTGCCCGCGATTACCTGAAGGACAACGCGTTGGATCTGGTGCGATCGGCAGAGCTGGAAGCCATCACCGGTCTCGACCGCTATGCGCTGTCACGTCATTTCCGCGCAGCCTTTTCCACCAGTCCACATCGCTTCCTGGTGATGCGACGGCTGGAACAGGCAAAGAGGATGATGTCGCTCGGCACCCCGCTGGCTGAAATCGCCGCCGATGCCGGCTTCAGCGACCAGAGCCATTTCAATCGTCAGTTCAAGAAGGCGTTCGGCCTGACACCGGGGCGCTGGTCGGCGCTCATCCGCGGCGAAGGGCCGGTCGAAATCCTGACAGCCGCTTAAACCGCAACCGCGGGACGGATCTCCTGTTCGTCCTCGTCCTCATCGGCGAGCACGATCTCTTCGTCCGACAGGTTCGCCTCGACGCGAGCCAGGAGCTTGAACAGCGTCTTCTGATCCTTCTTGTCCAGACCGCGCAATGCCTGCTTTTCGGTCTTCTTCACCGACTTCTCGATGGCGTGGATGGTCTCGCGGCCCGAATCGGTCAGGAAGATATGCGCCTGGCGGGCATCTGCGTTGGAAGCGCGCTTCTCCAGGAAACCCTGTGCCTGCAGCCTGTTGATGGTCTTGGTGATGGTAGGCGGGCGAACGCCCAGCCGGTCGGCCAGCGTACCCGGTGTCTGGCCGTCCTCCCGGCTCAACGCCAGCATGATCTGGTCCTGCCCGGCATAAAAGCCATGAGCCAGCAATCGGGCGGCGAGTGCCGTTCTTGCCAATCTGGCTGCGGAATGCAGCCGGCTCATCGTTGCACTTTTGTCAGCCTTGGCCATGGTCAGTCTCCTGGACCGCGCCTAAATCGGCACAATAGCCGCGGCGCCTGGATTGGCAATGAGTGTTCAAAGAGGCCGGCGAATGAACCGCTTTGCCGGCAAGACACGCAACATTCGCCGTGGCTAATGACAGATGATTATTTCAGTTAGATGACAAAGCATTATTGCAGCGCAAGATGCTTGCAGCGGCTAGAGCAACTCCAGCAAAAGTGCGCAGCGGTTTTGCCTCCGGAATTGCGTAAAAATAGAGCGTTGGAGCATTTCCGCGTTTCCGTGAAAAACGGAAACGCTCCAATGACAGCAGACCCGTCTGGATCAGCGGTTTGACAGGTGCAAAAGCCGAAGTGACGTCCTATATGGAGGGAAATTTCCCTTTCGAGGCCCGATATGAGCGAGACACAGACGCAGATCCCCGTAACCGTGCTGACCGGCTATCTCGGCGCGGGCAAGACGACGCTGCTCAACCGCATCCTCTCCGAGAATCATGGCAAGCGTTATGCCGTAATCGTCAACGAATTCGGCGAGATCGGCATCGACAATGATCTGATCGTGGAATCCGACGAGGAAATCTACGAGATGAACAATGGCTGCGTCTGCTGCACGGTGCGCGGCGACCTGATCCGTACGGTGGAAGGCCTGATGCGCCGCCCCGGCCGCTTCGACGCCATCCTGGTCGAGACCACCGGCCTTGCCGACCCGGCACCGGTTGCCCAGACCTTCTTCATGGACGACGACGTGCGCTCCAAGACCAAGCTGGACGCGGTGGTGGCGCTGGTCGACGCCAAGCACCTGCCGCTGCGCCTGAAAGACTCCAAAGAGGCCGAGGATCAAATCGCCTTCGCCGACGTGGTGGTACTGAACAAGACCGATCTGGTGACGCCGGAAGAACTCGCAACGGTCGAAGCGACCATCCGCGCCATCAACCCGTCCGCTCGCATTCATCGCACTCAGCGTTCGGGTGTGGCGCTGACCGAAGTGCTCGACCGCGGCGCCTTCGACCTCAATCGCGCGCTGGAAAACGATCCGCACTTCCTGGAAGCGCATGATCACGACCACGATCATGAATGCGGTCCGGATTGCGATCACGATCACCACCATCATCACCACGACCATGATCATCACCACCATGATCACGATCATGACCATCATCACCATGCCTCACCGATCCACGACGTGACGGTGCAGTCGGTGTCGCTGCGTGGCGGCGAGATGGATCCGAAGAAATTCTTCCCCTGGATCGAGAAGATCACCCAGATGGAAGGACCGAACATCCTGCGCCTGAAAGGCATCATCGCGCTGAAGGACGATCCGGACCGCTATGTGCTGCAGGGTGTGCACATGATCATCGAAGGCGACCACCAGCGCGCCTGGAAGGACGGCGAGAAACACGAAAGCCGGCTGGTGTTCATCGGCCGCAAGCTCGATGCCGAGCGGCTGAAGTCCAGCTTCGACGCCTGCCAGGCGGCGTAAGCTCTTCGCCGTCGCACTTTTCTTGCCTGGACCGGCAAGGTCGAGTAAGCCCCTCACCGGCTTTCAGCTGATGAGGGGCTGCTTTTTGATGGCCCATCCAAAATATCGCATGGAATTTCTGCCCTATGCCCACAGTCGCCCCGCTTGATATCGACGGCCATTGTATAGCTGCCGTTTTCCTCAACGACGTGCCGCATTTCGCATTTGCCGACGGCGCGGTGCACCGGTTGGATAATGGCCACAAGACGGTGCAGGCCAATGACGGGTTGCTTGCCGCCGCCTACGACGAGGCCAATGGTCGGCTGATCACCGGCGGCGAGGACGGCAAGGTGTTTTCCGTCAAGCCGGAAGGCGTTGTCGAGGAACTGGCCGCAGCGGGCCGCAAATGGATCAGCAGCGTTGCCGCCGGCCCGCAGGAAGCGGTCGCCTGTGGTGCAGGTAAGAGCGCTTTCGTCCGCTTCAAGGATGGCAAGATCAAGGAATTCCAGCATCCCCGCACGGTGGAGGGTGTGGCCTTCGCACCGCGCGGCATGCGCATCGCCGTTGCCCGCTACAATGGCGCCACGCTGCATTTCCCGGCCACCGACGGCAAACCGGCAGAGCTGGAGTGGGCCGGTGCGCATACCGGCGTCACCTTCTCGCCGGACGGCCACTTCCTGGTCACCACCATGCAGGAGAACGCGCTGCATGGCTGGAAGCTGGCCGATGGCAAGCATATGCGGATGTCTGGCTATCCGGCCAAGGTGAAGAGCCTCTCCTGGAGCGCACGCGGCAAATGGCTGGCCAGTTCAGGCGCACCTGCGGCGATCGTCTGGCCTTTCCAGGCCAAGGATGGTCCGATGGGCAAGGCGCCGCTGGAACTCGGCACGCGCGGCAACACGATGGTCACTGCCGTCGCCTGCCATCCCAGCGAAGAGGTCGTCGCGATCGGCTACGAAGACGGCATGGTCATTGCAGCGCGCTTCCATGACGCCAAGGAAGTCATGCTGCGCCGTCCCGGCAAGGGTGCCATCACGGCCTTGACCTGGGACAAGGCCGAACGTCGCCTCGCCTTCGGCAGCGCCACAGGCGATTGCGGCATCATCGACATCACCGCCTGATCCTCATCCGACACTTTGTGCTGACGGCTTGCGCCGCAGCGCCAGCCCGTCGCGCATGTTGAGTGACAGCAGGATGATGTTTGCCGCCCCTGCCGCGAGCTCGAGCGCCTGCACAACGACGAAGGCTGCATCGAAACGACCCTGCCCCGCCCAGCCCGCCAGCATATAAGCCGAGGGCAGCAGTATGAGCAGACCATTGATGGCGATGAACCGCATGCGCCGTTTCTTGCGCTGAACGATCGAACTCTTCCAGCCTTTGCCGAGGGAAAAACCGGAAGCCCCGGCGACAGCCATGGCCGGAATGAGCACAACCATGCCGGTGAGGATGGCTGATTTCACCGCCGCGATCGTTTCCACATTGCCCGACAATTCAGCCGCGGCTGTTGACAGCCAGAAGCAGACAACAGCGAGCAGCGCGACGGCACCGGCCGCCGCGTGGACCTTCGCTTTCATCGCGACCTCCCACAATTTGAATAGCATGCTATATATCATTGCATAGCATGCTATTCAATAGCTATTGCTGAGCGATGGCATTTCAGAAAGAACGCTCCGCCGGTTTCCTCGCCAACCAGATGGCGCGCCTGTTCGCCAAGGGACTGCAGCAAAGAATCCGTTCGCTGGGTCTGGCACCCGCACAATTCATGACCCTGTTGGCATTATGGGATGAGGACGGGCTGACCCAAAGCGAATTGGTGCGCCGTCTCGATGTCGAACAAGCGACGATGGCCAACACGTTGACTCGCATGGAGCGCGACGGACTGATCGAACGACGCTCCAACCCCACCGATGGTCGCTCGCAATCCATTTACATGACGCAGAAAGCAAAAGGTCTCTGCGCCCCTGCCACCGATGCTGCCCGTGCGCAGAACGCAGCCGCTCTGGCTGATTTCAACGATCAGGAGAAAGAGATGTTCCTGGCATTGATGCGCCGCGCCATCGCAGCCATGCACGATGAATAGGCAGCCGGCATCATCACAGTTTTTCTGGCCGAATTTGCAACAAAAGCGCTGAATCAACACACGTTTACCGCTCAGCCAATTGCGGTCGTCGATCGCATTTGATTAGAGTACATCCGCGCCAACAGGGGGAGTGAATGAGCGTAAGCAGGGGTTCCAACGGCACCATCGGTGGCATTGACGCCAAGCGCATCGCGCAGTTGCGGGCAGCAGAGGCGGAGATTTTCCGAGAAGCCCGTCCGAAATCGCACGCCCGCACGGGCAACGGCATCGCCGGCTATTTCGACGGTGTGCCGATGCACTGGATGACCGACTGGCCGACGCCCTTCCCGATCCTGGTCGAAAGCGCCAGACGCGCCACCATCACCGATGTCGACGGCAACCAGCTTGACGATTTCTGCCTCGGCGACACCGGCTCGATGTTCGGCCATTCGCCGGCGCCGGTCGCGCGCGCTATCCGCAGGCAGGCCAGCCGTGGGCTCACCTATATGCTGCCGTCCGATGATGCGCTTGCCGTCGGCACGCTGCTGCAGGAGGTTTTCGGCCTGCCTTACTGGCAGATCGCCACCACCGCCACGGACGCCAACCGTTTCGCGTTGCGCGTTGCACGCGCGGTGACCGGCCGCGACAAGATCCTTGTCTTCAATGGCGCCTACCACGGCTCGGTCGACGAGACGATGGTGCGCATGAAGGATGGCAAGCCGATCAACCGGCAAGGACTGGCCGGCGAGTTCCGGGATTTGACCGAACGCACCAAGATCGTCGAGTTCAACGATCTGCCCGCACTGGAGGCGTCACTGAGAGCAAGGGACGTGGCTTGCGTCATCACCGAGCCGGTGCTGACCAATTCCTGCATGGTCCTGCCGGAACCTGGCTTCCACGATGCACTCAGACGCCTTACCCGCGAAACAGGCACGCTGCTTCTGATCGATGAAACGCACACGATTTCGACCGGTCGTGGCGGCTATACGAAAACCCATAGCCTCGAGCCGGACCTTTTCGTCCTGGGCAAGCCGGTCGCCGGCGGCGTGCCGGCCAGCGTATGGGGCATGAGTGAAGAGACTGCCTCGCGCTATACCGCCTACAACCGTAGCAAGGAGCCCGGCTATTCCGGCATGGGCACGACGTTGTCAGGCAATCCGCTGCAGTTCGC
The DNA here is from genome assembly GCF_001303895.1 of Mesorhizobium sp. 1M-11. GTDB lineage: Bacteria > Pseudomonadota > Alphaproteobacteria > Rhizobiales > Rhizobiaceae > Mesorhizobium. The sequence continues at coordinate 649,600 of NZ_LJSD01000011.1, forward strand.
CACCATGCGCGCCACGCTGGAAGAGGTGATGACGGCGAAAAACTACGCCCATATGGAAAGGCTGGCGGGCGTGCTCGCAGCCGGCCTGGCGGCCGCGATAAAACGCCATCGCCTGCCCTGGCATGTGATGCGCGTCGGTGCCCGCGTCGAGTTCATTTGCGCGCCCGGCCCGCTTGGCAATGGCGCCGAGGCCGAAGGCGCGCATGCACCGGAACTGGAAGCGGCCGTCCACGTCGCCCTGGTCAATCGCGGCGTGCTGATCGCGCCATTCCACAACATGATGCTTATCTCGCCGGTCACCACGGCGGCACAGGTGAAACGACTGGTTGCCGCCTTTACCGAAGTTGCCGCCAAGCTCGCGGCATGAGAGAAGCCAGACAATCATCCTTCAGAGTAAAATCATGACCTCACCTTCCGGCTCGACGCCCGCCGAAGCCTCGGCATTCCTGGAAGCCCATCCTGAAATCGAAGCCTTCGACATCGTGCTGACGGACGCCAACGGCGTCGGCCGCGGCAAGATCCTGCGGCGCCACGAACTCGCTGGCGTCTATGAAAACGGCCGCCATATGCCGATCTCGATCCTCGGGCTCGACATCACCGGCGAGGACGTCCACGAAACCGGCCTGATCTGGGACTCCGGCGACGGCGACCTGCGCGCCTGGCCGATCCCCGGCACGCTGGTGCCGCTGCACGGCACCAACCCGCCGCGTGGCCAGGTCTTGATGGCGATGTATCATCTCGACGGCGAGCCGATGACGTCGGACCCGCGCCATGCCTTGGCCCGCCAGGTCGAGGCACTGGCCGCCAAGGGGCTTCATCCGGCCGGCGCCTTCGAGCTGGAATTCTTCCTGCTCGGCAACGAGCGTGATGCCGATGGCAAGGTGCAGCCAGCCAATGCAGTGCTGGATGGACGCCGCAGCGGCAAGACGGAAGTCTATTCCGTCGATCATCTGCATGGCATGGAGCCGCTGTTTTCCGACATCTATGCGGCCGCCAAGGCGCAAGGCATTCCGGCCGAAACGGTGATCTCGGAATATGCGCCCGGCCAATACGAGCTGACGCTGAACTACCGCAAGGATGTGATGCGTGCCGCTGATGACCTCATCATGCTGAAGCGGGTGGTGCGCATGCAGGCCCGGCGCCACGGCGTGACGGCCTGTTTCATGGCCAAGCCGATCGAAAAATATGCGGGTTCCGGCATGCATTTCCATGTGTCGCTGCTGGATGGTGCCGGCAAGAACGTCTTTACCGAGACAACACCCGGTACCTGGTCGCCCCTGCTGCTCAATGCGCTCGGCGGGCTTGCTGAGACGATGGCTGAATCCATGCTGGTGTTTGCCCCACACGCCAATTCCTGGCGCCGGTTCGTTTCGCAATCCTATGCACCGGTTGCCCCGACCTGGGGGGTCAACAACCGTTCGGTGGCCCTACGCGTGCCGGCCGGCGACGCCAAGAACCGTCGTATCGAGCACCGTCCCTCCGGTGTCGACGCGAACCCCTACCTCGTGGCTGCGACCATTCTGGCGGGCGTTGCCAAAGGACTTGAGGAAAAGATCGACCCAGGCCCCGAAGTCACCGGCAATGGTTATGAGGCGGCCGGCGAGACGAAGACCAAAATGCCGATCGACTGGCGTGCAGCGATCGAGGCCGCCCGTAGCTCATCGTTCCTGAAGACCGCGCTTGGACCGGACCTGCACAAGACCTTCGTCGAGATCAAATGGGCCGAATATCTGCGCGTCGCCCGCACGATCAGCGAGCTGGATTACCACCTCTATTTGCATGAGGTGTAGCCCGCCTGCCCCGGATCGGGCTAAGCTAGCGCACCAGGATTGCCCTGAGGTCGTTGACATTCGTGCCGGTCGGACCCGGCACGAACAGATCGCTCACCGCGTTGAAGGCCGTCCAGGCATTGTTGCCGGCCAGCATCGCCTTGGCATCAACGTCGGCTGCCCGCATGCGCGTCACGGTGGAGGCATTGCAGAATGCGCCGGCATTGTCTTCCGAGCCGTCGATACCATCGGTGTCGGCGGCGAGGGCATCGATGCCCTCGACACTATCGATGCCGATCGCAAAGGCCAGCAGGAATTCCGAATTGCGCCCGCCCTTGCCCTTGGTGCGCAGCGTCACCGTGGTTTCACCGCCAGACAGGATCAGTACCGGTTTCTTGAAAGGCCGGTCGCGCGTGGCAACTTCGCGGGCGATCGCAGCATGCACCGAACCGACTTCACGCGCCTCGCCCTCCAGCGCATCGGAGAGGATGACGGCCTCGACACCCTGGCGCCTGGCCTCTTTCGCGGCCGCTTCGAGCGAGACCGCGGCCGAAGCGATGACATGCACCTCGTTGCGGGCAAATTTCGGATCATCCGGACGCGGCGCTTCAGAGGCCGGCGAATTGATGTGCGCCATCACCGCATCCGGCAGCTTCATGCCGTAGGCGGCGATGGCGGCGAGCGCATCGGCGCGGCTGGCCGCGTCTGGAACGGTTGGCCCGGAAGCAACAAGCGCCGGATTGTCACCGGGGATGTCGGAAACGATCAGCGACACCACCCTGGCCGGCCATGCGGCGGCGGCCAGGCGCCCGCCCTTGATGGTGGAGACATGCTTGCGGATGGTATTCATTGCCGAGATCGGTGCGCCTGAGGCAAGCAGCGCCTCGTTGACGGCGATTTCGTCAGCAAGCGTCAGATTGCCTGCCGGCGCCGGCAGCAGCGCGGAACCACCGCCACAGACCAACGCAACGACCAGATCGTCCGCGCTAAGACCTGAGACGATTTCCTGCAGGCGTTTGGCTGCAGCAAGACCGGCAGCGTCGGGAACGGGATGCGCGGCTTCCACCACTTCCAGGTGTTTGGTCTGTGCGCCATAACCGTAACGCGTAACGATCAGCCCCTCGATCGGCCCGTCCCACACCTTTTCGAAGGCCGCGGCCATCTGAGCCGAACCCTTGCCCGCGCCGATGACGATCGTGCGCCCCTTGGGCTTCGCCGGGAGATGCCTGCGGATTGTGAGCTCAGGGTCCGCAGCGGCCACGGCAGCCTCAAAGATCGAGGTGAGGAAGGCCTTCGGATCGAGGGTCATGGCGGAACCTTGTTATTTACGGCGGGAAAAGACGTCAATCAACGGAGGGCGGCAAAGCGAGCTTGGCGCGATCGACCCCAAGGTATGCACACAACGCGTCCACCACGACGTTGTGGTCTTCGCGTTCCGGGAGCCCGGAAACAGCGATCACACCGATCACACCGGCGCCCTTGACGGTGACGGGAAAGCCGCCGCCGGCAAGTACATATTCGGCGATATCCAGCCCCTCGCCCACCTTGAAGGTGCGGTCCGGGCGTTGTTGTTCCAACACCATGCGGTACGTACTGCGCAGATAGCGCTTCACGACATTGATCTTGCGCCGCGCCCAATCGGGATTGGACGCGTTGGAGCCTGGCATGGCGGCGTAAAACAGCGGTCGGTCAAAGGTGCGGATGTCAACGATGATCGGCAGCTGTTCCTTCAGCGCCCGCGCGCGGATCGCACTGCCGATCTCGAAGGCGACGGCCTCATCGAACCTTTCAAGGACGAGCGCCGCCTCCTGACGCCTGATCGTCTCGATATCTTCGCTCGCGGCCATGCTTCCTCCCAGAAGACACGAAATGTCCATCCGCGTTTACGGCAAACTGCCCTTGGGTCAAGGGCAGATCAGGAATTCGCCACCATCAGATCGCTCTTGGCCGGCTTTCCCGCGACATAAACTTCGCGCACAACGCGGTCGTCGCCGACCGTCTGCAGCAGGAACAGCTCCTCGGCCAACGAGTTGATACGTTCCGAACGCACCTGCAGCAGCGGCGTCGCCTGGCTGTCGAGCACGACGATATCGGCGTCGGTTCCTGCTTCCAGCGTGCCGACACGGTCGACCACCGACAGTGCCTCGGCATTTCCGCGGGTGAGTTGCCAGAAGGACTGGAACGGATTGAGCTTTTCGCCCTGCAGCGCGATCACCTTGTAGGCTTCGTCCATGGTGCGCAGCATCGAATAGTTGGTGCCGCCGCCGACATCGGTCGCCGTCGAAATGCGCAACGGCTTCTCGCGGCTGCGATAGCGCTGGTAGTCGAACAGGCCGGAACCGAGGAAAAGGTTCGAGGTCGGGCAGAAGACAGCCACCGCGCCGGTGTCGGACAGGGCATCTGCCTCGCGTTCGGAGAGATGGATGCAATGGCCGAGCAGGGTCTTCGAGCCCATCAGGCCATAATGTTCGTAGATATGGGTGTAGTCCTTCGACCAGGGGTAGAGTTCCTGAGTGAAGGCGATCTCGGCATGGTTTTCCGACAGGTGTGTCTGGATATGCAGGTCCGGATGCTCGCGAGCAAGCGCCTGCGCCATTTCCATCTGTTCTGGCGTCGAAGTGATGGCAAAGCGTGGCGTGATGGCATAGAGGCCGCGGCCCTTGCCGTGCCAGGCCGCGATCAGCGCCTTTGTATCGTCGTAGCTCGACTGCGGGGTGTCGTGCACGGACTCCAACGCATTGCGATCCATCATCACCTTGCCGGCGATCACCAGCATGTCGCGGTCATAGGCCTCGGCGAAAAAGGCTTCCGCCGACTGCTTGTGCACCGAGCAATAGGCGGCGACCGTCGTGGTGCCATTGCGGATCATCTCATCCAGGAACAGCCGGGAAATACGGCGGCCATGTTGCGCATTCTCGAATTTCGACTCTTCCGGGAATGTGTAGGTGTTCAGCCAGTCGAGCAATTCGGCGCCATAACTGGCGATGATCTGCATCTGCGGCATGTGCACGTGCGCGTCGATGAAGCCGGGCAACAGCAGATGCGGACGATGATCGATCACCCGTGCGCCGGAACCGGCGCGCGCTGAAACCTCGGTGTAGGAGCCGGAAGCGACGATCTTGCCGTTAGCAACGAGAACAGCACCGTCCTCCTCATAGACATAGGCGGCGCGATCATCGATCGATTCCGGCCAGCGCAAGAAGGACAGGGTGCGGCCGCGCAGGAGTGTTGTGGTCATTTCGCTCTTGCTTCCGTATCAAATTTCACTTCGCCATCCGCTTTGCAGACACCTCCATCGCGAACGAGGAGATGATACTTGCTGCCCGAGCCTCACCCACCGGTTATCCGGGACAGAGGTGTCAGCGAAACGGATTGACGCCACCCGTTCGGGTTGCCGGTGACGCCTACTGCTTCTTCCCGGCCTCTTCGAACCACGTCACTAGCAGCGCGCGTTCCTGGTCGGTGATCTGGGTGACGTTGCCTGGCGGCATCGCGTGGCTGCGGCCGGCCTGCAGATAGATCTCGCGCGCGTGTTCCGCAATCGTCGCGTCGCTGTCCAATATCACGCCCTTGGGTGCGTGATAGATGCCCTCATAGACCGGCTCCTGCGTGTGGCACATGGAGCAGCGGCCGAGAACAGCATCGCGCGCTGCCGGAAAATGCGTGGAGGCGGTGTAGACCTCTGCCGTCGACGAGACTTTCTGTTCCCCGGTCAGCACCTTTGGCACCGTCGACAGCCACATGATGATGATGAACAGGATCGCGGCAGCCAGCCAGGTCCAGGTCGGATTGCCCTTGCGGGCATGCTGCGTGTTGAAGAAGTGGCGGATCAGCACACCGATCAGGAACACCAGCGAAGCGATGATCCAGTTGAATTGCGTGCCGAACGCCAGCGGATAGTGGTTCGACAGCATGAGGAACAATACCGGCAGTGTCAGGTAGTTGTTGTGCGTCGAGCGGGTCTTGGCGATCTTGCCGTATTTGGGATCGGGCTTGCGGCCGGCGATGAGGTCGGCGACCACGATCTTCTGGTTCGGAATGATGACCATGAAGACGTTGGCCGACATGATCGTAGCGGTGATGGCGCCGAGATGCAGGAAGGCGGCGCGTCCGGTGAAGAGGTGCGTCAGGCCCCAGGCCATGAACACCAGGATCACATAGAGCACCAGCATCAGCAGCGTGTCGTGGTTGCGGAGCGGCGAACGGCACAGGAGATCGTAGACGATCCAGCCGGAAGCCAGGCAGGCGAGCGAAATCAGGATAGCGACCGGTGCTGATACGTCCAGCACGTTGCGGTCGATCAGGAACAGATCCGCGCCGGCATAGTAGACGATCGCCAGCATGGCGAAGCCGGACAACCAGGTGGCATAGGATTCCCATTTGAACCAGGTCAGGTGCTCCGGCATCTCGGCCGGCGCCACGAGGTATTTCTGGATGTGGTAGAAGCCGCCACCGTGGACCTGCCACTCCTCGCCATGGGCGCCAGCCGGCAGGCCGGGCCGCTGCCGCAGACCGAGGTCAAGCGCGACGAAATAGAAGGACGAGCCGATCCAGGCGATACCGGTGATCACGTGCAGCCAGCGCACCGCGAATGCCACCCAATCCCAGAAAATCACATAGTCGAGCATGCTCCACCCCTTCGTGCCGATCAGGCGACATTACGGACTGGCGCACAAATCGAAAGAGGCGAGCGACACGATGACTTTCAAAAAAAAATGGAAAATAGTAGCTTGGTATCAAAATCAGGCGCAGAGGGAACGCCCTGGACAATGGCTTATCTCGACAACATCGCCGTGTTCGTTCGCGTCGTCGAACTTGGCAACCTGTCTGCCGCCGGGCGCGACATGCGCATTTCGCCGGCTGTCGCATCGAACCGTATCAAGGAACTCGAAAAACATCTCGGCGTGCGCCTGTTCAACCGCACGACGCGGCAACTGATGCCAACCGAGCACGGAACCGTGTTCTACACCGGTGCCAAGCAGGTTCTGGATGCCATCGTCGAAGCCGAGGCTGCCGTCGCCGCATTGTCGGGCCAGCCACGCGGCACTATTCGCGTTACCGCCCCGCTCGGGCTCGGACGCAGGCTGATCGCCTCCGGCATTCCGGATTTCCACGACACATATCCTGATATCGAGGTACGCCTGCGCCTGTCCGACCACAATGTCGATATCCTTAAGGAAGGCATCGACGTTGCTTTCCGACTCGGCGTGATCGAGGATTCATCCTTGAGGATGCGCGGCATCATGGAATGCGAGCGCGTGCTGGTCGCCTCCCCGAAATATCTCGAAGCGCGCGGCGAGCCCTCCGATCCCAGCGAGCTCATCGGCAGGAAACATGACTGCCTGATGCTGCGGTACCCCGGCAGCCGGGAGTTCTTCTGGATGCTGCAGATGCCCGAAGGCGTGGTGAAATTCGAGGTCCACGGACCCTTCGACAGCGACGACGGCGACGTATTGACGGAATGGGCGCTGGCAGGTCGCGGTATCATCAACAAGCCGCGCTTCGAGGTCGAGCCGTATATCCGTGACAAGCGCCTGCAGGTGATCCTGACCAAGACGCCACCGACACCCGTGCAGTTTGCCGCCGTCTATCCGCACAAGAAATTGCAGGATCCGAAAGTACGGCTCCTGCTCGATTTCATGGCCGACCGTTGCCAGAAACTGATCCGCGACATCCTGGCCGGGAAATAGGCGGAACCATAGGGCCACGCTGTTCGTTGCGGCTTGCGCGGGTGACGTGAAAGCGACACTCTCGCTTCCGTTTCGCCAGCCAATCCTGCAAGCTCCCACGAAAACAGGAGATCTCCTATGGCCGACTTCCAGACCAAGAACGACCTGAAATCCAACACAAGAACGACTGCGATCGCCATCTTGAACGCACGCCTTGCCGAGGCGATCGATCTCGCGCTCATCACCAAACAGGCGCACTGGAATGTCAAAGGTCCGCAGTTCATCGCCATTCACGAGATGCTCGACGGTTTCCGCACCGAGCTGGACGACCATGTCGACACCATCGCCGAACGCGCCGTGCAGCTTGGCGGCACAGCCCATGGCACGTCGCAGGATGTCACCAAGACGACCACGCTGAAGCCCTATCCGACCGACATCCACAAGACCAAGGATCATCTGGCCGCGCTGATCGAACGCTACGCTGCCGTGGCGAAGTCCGCCCGTGCCGCGATAGATGAATCAGACGAGGCGGGCGATGCCGACACGGCCGACATCTTCACTGCCTATTCACGTGCGCTCGACAAGTCGCTGTGGTTCCTGGAAGCCCACACGCAGGAAAAAGAATAAGGGGCGTAACGCCTCAGGCAGCTTCCGCACCGGCCTTGACCTGGTGCCGGACCAGCGCCGTCATCATCTCGGAAGCGGCAAGGGCCGCGATCACCGGCGGACGCTTGTCCTTCACGGCATCGCCGCCGATCGGTGAGACCAGCCGTTCGAATTCGGCTTCCGAGCCGTTGGCAGTCTTCAGGAACCAGTTCCTGAAGGTCGCCTTCTTGGTCTTGGAGCCGATCATGCCGACATAGGCGGTGTCGTTGCGCTTCAAGGCTTCGGCGGCGATCAGGAAATCCAGCGCATGGTCGTGGGTGAGCACAGCGAACGCAGAACCCGCCGGCGCTTGCCGCACCATTTCCTCAGGCATCGCGGTCAGCCTTGTCTCGACCGCCTCGGTGATGCCCTCCAGTTCCTCGGCGCGTGTTTCCACGACGACCACATGGAGGGGCAGCAGCGACACGGAGGCAGCAAGCGCCTTGCCGACATGGCCGCCGCCGAAAATATAGAGATGCGGCAAATGCTCTTCTTCGGCTTGTGCCGTCGCGATCAATTCCGCGGCCATGACGCCATCCACCAACCTGATGAGCACCTCGACGCGACCGCCGCAGCATTGGCCGATCTCCGGCCCCAGCGGCACATCGAGCGTCGCGCAGGCTTCCTGGACATCGATGCGATGAACCGTAGCAGGCTCCATGCCCTTGCGCGACGGCAGCACCCCCGACATCTGCCTGGCCTTGTCGATCGCCATATATTCGAGCTGGCCGCCACCGATCGTGCCGTAGGTCGCTATGGGCGACACCAGCATGTAGGCGCCCTTCTCGCGCGGCGTCGACCCTCTCGTGCCGGCCACTTCAACCAGCGCGACCGGACCGGTGCCGGCAAGGAATTCTTTCAGGTCCTGCACTTTCGAGGTCATCATCGCATTCCCGTCCTGGGAATATAACACTTGTCGCGTCGGATTGCCCGTATGGCAGGCTCACGCCTTGCCGCGCACTTCCTTCTTGAGCCGCTCGACTGCCATCAGCACACGCTCAGGCGTTGCCGGTGCATCGAGGCGCGGGCTGATCTTGTGATCGGCCACGCTGGCGACCGCGTCCGAGAGCGCCTGCAGCACCGAAATGCCGAGTGGCAATGGCGGCTCACCGACAGCCTTGGAGCGGTGGATCGTCGGCTCATAGGCCTGCGACCAGTCGGTCAAGGCGACGTTGAAGATCTTCGGCCGGTCGGACGCCAGCGGGATCTTGTAGGTCGATGGCGCGTGCGTGCGCAGCCGGCCCTTGCCGTCCCACCACAATTCCTCGGTGGTCAGCCAGCCCATGCCCTGGACGAAGCCACCCTCGACCTGGCCGATATCGATCGCCCGGTTCAGCGAGCGGCCGGTGTCATGCAGGATGTCGGTGCGCTCGACAACGTATTCGCCGGTCAAGGTGTCGATCGAGACTTCCGAACAGGCGGCGCCATAGGCGTAATAATAGAAGGCGTGCCCTCGGCCCTTGGCGCGATCCCAATGGATCTTCGGCGTCTTGTAGTGCCCTGCCGCCGAAAGCTGGATCCGGTTGAGATAGGCCTGCTTGACGAGGTCGTTGAAGGAAATCTCCTGATTGCCGATGCGGACCCGGTTGGGCAGGAACACCACCTGATCGGCCGGCACCGAGTATTTTTCCGCAGCGAAGTCGATCAGCCGCTCCTTGATCTGGCGTGCCGCGTTCTGGGCAGCCATGCCATTGAGATCGGCGCCGGAGGAGGCAGCCGTCGGCGCGGTGTTGGGCACCTTGGCGGTGGTGGTCGCGGTGATCTTCACCCGCTCAAGATCGATCTGGAACTCTTCGGCCACCACCTGCGCCACTTTGAGATGCAAGCCCTGCCCCATCTCGGTGCCGCCGTGGTTCATGTGCACCGAACCGTCATTGTAGATGTGCACCAGCGCGCCGGCTTGGTTGGACTCGGTCTTGGTGAAGGAAATGCCGAATTTGACCGGGGTGAGCGCAATGCCGCGCTTGATGAAGCGGCTGTTGGCATTGAACGCCGCGATCTCGCGACGGCGGCCGGCATAGTCGGCGCTTGCTTCCAGTTCCGCCACGACGCGGTGGATGATGTTGTCCTCGACCTTCTGGTGATAGGGCGTGACGTTGCGTTCGCCCGTCGTGCCCATGGCGTCGTAGAAATTCAGTTTGCGGATCTCGAGCGGATCCTTGCCAACGGCAAACGCCACCTCTTCGATGACACGCTCGGCGCCGACCATGCCCTGCGGGCCACCGAAGCCACGGAAGGCGGTGTTGGACACGGTGTTGGTGTAGAGCGGCGCCGATTTGGCGTGCACGTTCGGATAGAAATAGGCGTTGTCGCAGTGGAACAGCGCGCGATCGCCGACCGGGCCGGACAGGTCGGCCGAGAAGCCGGCATTGAGCGCGAACATAAAATCGACACCGAGGATGTTGCCCTCGTCGTCGAAGCCGACATCGTAGTCGATAACGAAGTCGTGCCGCTTGCCGGTGGCCGTCATGTCCTCGTCGCGGTCGAGGCGCACCTTCACCGCACGCTTGTGTTTCTTGGCGGCGATGGCGGCAATGGCCGCACACTGGTTGGCCTGCGTCTCCTTGCCGCCGAAACCGCCGCCCATGCGGCGCACTTCCACGGTGACGGCATGGCTCGGCACGCCGAGCGCATGCGCGACAAGGTGCTGCGTTTCGCTCGGCCCCTGCGTGGAACAATGGACGATGACCTCGTCATCCTCCCCAGGCACCGCGAGGGAAACCTGGCCCTCCAGATAGAAATGGTCCTGCCCGCCCAGCTTCATGCGGTTCTTGATGCGGCGCGGTGCTGCCGCGATCGCCGCGTCGGGATCGCCACGCTTCAGGGTCAGCGGCGTCACCACCTGCCTGTCCTTCAGCGGATCAAGGTCCCAGATGTTGAGGATCGCCGGCAGTTCTTCATATTCGATCCTGGCCAGGCGCGCGGCGCTGCGTGCCGCTTCGCGTGTCTCGGCGATGACCGCGAAGATCGGCTGGCCGTGAAACTCCACCTTGCCTTCGGCAAAGACCGGATCGTCATGCATGCCGCTGGGCGACACGTCGTTTTCGCCGGGCACATCCTTGTAGGTCAGCACATCGACCACTCCCGGTGCGGTACGCACGGCCGTCAGGTCGACTGTTTTCAGCTTGGCATGGGTGACAGTCGACAGACCGAGGCCGACATGCAGCGTGCCCGCCGGTTCCGGCAGGTCGTCGATATAGACCGCGGTGCCGGCGACGTGCTTGTGGGCGGAATCGTGGCGCTGGTCGGTATGGACGCCGCCGACGATCTTCTGCGCCTTGAGATTTGGGGTGTGCTTGGTCATCTCACGCCGCCTCGTAACGTGACACCTGGAATGGCGCCCTGGTGCCGGTGGTCTCGGTATGGAAACGCAGCAGAAGGTTCCTTGCCGCCAGCGCCCGATATTCGGCTGTCGCGCGCATGTCGGTGAGCGGCGCGAAGTCTTCGGCGTATTTCGCCATGGCCGCCTCCACCGTCGCCTCGGTCCATGGCTTGCCGAGCAGCGCCTTTTCCACTGCGGTCGCCCGCTTCGGCGTCGCCGCCATGCCGCCATAGGCGATGCGGATCGATGCCACCGTGCCGTCCTTGGCGAGCTTCAGGCTGAAGGCGCCGAGCGTCGCGGTGATGTCCTCGTCGCGGCGCTTGGTGATCTTGTAGACCGCGAACTTTTCGCCCTTTTCCGGGATCGGCACATGCACGGCCTCGACGAACTCGCCTGGCTGGCGATCCTGCTTGCCATAGGCGATGAAGAATTTCTCGAGCGAGATGGTGCGGCGCTTCTTGCCCTTGCGCAAGGTGAGCTTGGCGTCGAGCGCGATCAACGGCGGCGGCGTGTCACCGATCGGCGAGCCATTGGCGATGTTGCCGCCGATCGTGCCCATGTTGCGCACCTGCTCGCCGCCGATGCGGTCAATGAGCGGCCCGAGCGCCGGAATGCGCTTGGCGAGCAAGGAGAATGCTTCGGTGTAGGTGACGCCCGCGCCGATCGAGATGACTCCCTTGTCCTCGGAGATCGTGCGCAAGCCCTCGATCCCCGCGATGAAGACCACCGGCGAGATGTCGCGCATATGCTTGGTCACCCACAGGCCGACATCGGTCGACCCCGCCACGATGGTGGCCTGCGGCTCGGCTTCCAGCACCTTGGCGAAGTCGTCGACATCGGCAGGCACAATGAAACGATCCTTGCCGGCACCAACCTCGACGCGGGTGCCGTCCTGAAGCTCGGTCAGGCGCGCGATCACAGCCTTGCGCTCCGCCTGCAGCGGATCCTTCGCGGCCTTGCCATAGCTGGAGATGGCCCGTGCGGCGCGCATGATCGCTTCATAGCCCGTGCAGCGGCAAAGATTGCCCTGCAGCGCCTTTTCGATCTCGGCGTCGGATGGCTCGGGCGACTTCATCCAAAGCGCATAGAGCGACATGACGAAGCCAGGCGTGCAGAAGCCGCATTGCGAGCCGTGGAAATCGACCATCGCCTGCTGCACGGGATGCAGCGTGTCGCTCGCTCCGGCGAGATGTTCGATCGTCACGACATGGGTGGCGTCGAGCGAACCCATGAAGCGGATGCACGCGTTGACACTCTCATAGACCAGCTTGCCGGCGACCAGCTTGCCGACCAGAACCGTGCAGGCGCCGCAATCACCCTCGGCGCAGCCTTCCTTTGAGCCCTTGAGCGAACGGGAAAGGCGGAGCCAGTCGAGCAGCGTCTGGTCGGGCGCGACATCGCTCAACGCGACATCGCGGCCGTTGAGGATGAAGCGCAGCTCGGAGCGGATCTTGAGTTTGGCCATTGCTCAGCTTCCCCGATACGTCGAATAGCTGTAGGGCGAGATCAACAGCGGCACGTGATAATGCTTGGCCTCGGCCATACCGAAACGGATCGGCACGATGTCGAGGAAAGGCGGTTCGGCCAGCTTGGCGCCGGAGCGGCGCAGATAATCGCCAGCAGAGAAGACCAGCTCGTATTCGCCAAGCTTGAACTCGTCACCAGCCAGAAGCGGCGCATCGCAACGGCCGTCGCTGTTGGTGGCCACACTCTTCAGATGCGTGCGCTTGCCGTCGTCGAGACGGAACAGATCGACGAGCAGACCGGCTGCCGGCTTGCCGGTCGCCGTATCAAGCACATGCGTCGTCAGACGCCCGCCATTGTTGTGCGACGTTTCCGCCAATTGCCGCCTCCCATTCCGGTACAATCGAACATAGTGATGAATTGTGCGCCAATTAAAGGCGATGCATAAGCCCTGGTCGAGCGGACGGCACCAAAAAGCACTTTCAAAAATTTCGTGGTAATGGCGGCCCAAACCTTTGGATATCCTGGGGCCACTTCCGGAACAACCGGCAGGGAGGAATGATGCGTTACGTACGGGACATGCGTGGCTACGGAGCCAATCCGCCAGACCCGAAATGGCCGGGTGGCGCTCATGTCGCCGTGCAATTCGTGGTCAACTACGAAGAAGGCGGTGAGAACTGCGTCCTGCATGGCGATGCGGCCTCGGAAGCGTTCCTGTCGGAAGTGGTGGGCGCAGCCCCCTGGCCGGGCAAGCGCCACTGGAACATGGAATCCATCTACGAATATGGCGCCCGGGCCGGTTTCTGGCGGCTGCACCGCATGTTCACCGAGGCTGGCGTGCCGGTGACTGTCTACGGCGTTGCTTCGGCGCTCGCGCGTTCACCCGATCATGTCGCGGCCATGGCCGCCGCGGGCTGGGAGATCGCCTCCCACGGGCTGAAGTGGATCGACTATCGCGATCACGACGAGGCCGACGAAAAGCGCGACCTGGACGAAGCGATCCGCCTGCACAAGGAAGTGGTCGGCGAACGCCCGGCTGGGCTCTATCTTGGCCGCACCTCAGTGAATTCGGTGAAACTGGCTGCTGCCGAAGGCGGCTTTGCCTGGATTTCCGACACCTATGATGACGACCTGCCCTACTGGCTCGACCATGACGGCCACGGCAAGGCCATTCCGCCGCAACTCGTCATTCCTTACACCCTCGACGCCAACGACATGCGTTTCGCCACCCCGCAGGGCTTCAATTCGGGCGATCAGTTCTTCGCCTATCTCAAGGACGCGTTCGACACGCTCTATGCCGAGGGCAAGGCCGGACGCAGCGGCATGATGAGCATCGGCCTGCATTGCCGCCTGATCGGCCGGCCGGGCCGCGCGGCGGCGCTGAAGCGCTTCATCGACTACGTGAAGAGCCACGACAAGGTCTGGCTGCCGCGACGCATCGATATCGCCAACCACTGGCGCGAACATCATCCTTACGAGCCGGCGGCGCTCCGCCCATCCCGCATGGACAGCCAGGAATTCGTGCAGCGCTTCGGTGGCATCTTCGAACACTCGCCCTGGATTGCCGAGCGCGCTTTCGAACTGGAGCTCGGTCCCGCGCATGACAGCGCCGGCGGCCTGCACAACGCACTCTGCCGTGCTTTCCGCTCGGCTTCCGAGACCGAACGTCTCGGCGTGCTCACCGCGCACCCGGATCTCGCCGGCAAGCTGGCGCAGGCCAGGCGGCTGACCGAAGATTCGACGAAGGAACAGGCCTCGGCCGGGCTCGACGCGCTGACCGACAAGGAGCGCGAACTGTTTTCCAAGCTCAACGCCGCCTACGTCACCACCTTCGGCTTCCCGTTCATCATCGCCGTGAAGGGCAAGACCAAGGAAGAAATCCTGGCGGCGTTCGAGACCCGCATCGGCAACAGCCGCGGCGAGGAGTTCGAGACGGCCTGCAAGCAGGTCGAACGCATCGCGCTGCTGCGCCTCAAGGATATTTTGCCCGCATAGGTCTACTGATGGATATGATGAAGATGGCCGATCGCACCTACTACGCGCCAAAAGGCGGACTGCCGCCACAGACCGATCTGATCACCGATCGCGCGGTGTTCACGGAAGCCTACGCGGTCATCCCCAAACGCGAGTTCAGCGATATCGTCACCTCCTACCTGCCGGGCTGGGACAAGACGCGATTGTGGATCATCGCCCGCCCGCTGTCGGGTTTCGCCGAGACCTTCTCGCAATACATCATGGAAGTGCAGCCTGGTGGCGGCAGCGACAAACCTGAGCCAGATGCCGACGCGGAAGGCGTGCTTTTCGTGGTCGAAGGCGAGATCACCGTCACGCTCGCCGGCAAGAACCATGTGATGAAGCCGGGCGGCTACGCCTTCCTGCCGCCGTCGAGTGGTTGGACATTGCGCAACGACGGCAAGGCGACCGCGCGTTTCCACTGGATCCGCAAGGCCTACGAAAAAGCCGACGGCGTCGATATGCCCGAGCCGATCTTCACCAACGAAAACGACGTCGCTCCCAACCCGATGCCCGATACCGAAGGGCGCTGGGCGACGACCCGTTTCGTCGATCCCCTGGACCTGCGCCACGATATGCATGTCACCATCGTGACTTTCGAGCCGGGCGGCATCATCCCCTTTCCCGAGACGCATGTGATGGAGCACGGGCTCTACGTGCTGGAAGGCAAGGCGGTTTACCGCCTCAACCAGGATTGGGTGGAGGTGCAAGCCGGCGACTATATGTGGCTGCGCGCTTTCTGCCCACAGGCCTGCTACGCAGGCGGACCGGGCAAGTTCCGCTACCTGCTCTACAAGGACGTCAACCGCCACGCCAAACTCGGCGGTTTCGGACGATAGCGATAGCAGGTTGGAGGGAACTCGATGACCGGCAGAATCATCACCGCCAAGCCTCTGACGCGCGCCAATTTCGCCGAATTCGGCGAGGTCATCGACACCGAGACCGATGGCCACTACCCGATCAATGGCGGCAAGTGCGAGCGCTATCATGCGCTGGCACGCGCGGAAGCGATCGATCCGAACGGCCACGTGCTGATCAACCTCTTCAAGGGCACGCCTTACGAGTTCCCCCTGAAGCTATCGATGGTGGAGCGGCATCCGTTCGGCAGCCAGGCTTTCGTGCCGCTGTCGCCTCGCCCCTTCGTGGTCGTGGTTTGCCACGATGGGCCGGATGGCCCCGCCAAACCGCATGCCTTCATCACCAAGCCTGGTCAGGGCGTGAACTACCCGCGCAATCTGTGGCACGGCGTGCTTACCCCGATCGGCGAACCACAGGACTTCGTCGTCGTCGACCGCGGCGGCGACGGTTCCAACGTCGAGGAATTCCACTTCTCGCACCCATACGAAATCCGTTTGCCCGAAGGGTTCCAGCCATGACCGACGTTTCGCTGATCGACCGACTGCTCGACGTCATCGAGCACGACATCGTGCCGAAGACCGAAAGCGGCGTGGATGAAGGCAACAAGCTGTTCGGCGCCGCCATCCTGCGCAAGAGCGACCGCTCGCTGGTTCTGGCCGAAACCAACAACGAAACCGAGAACCCGCTCTGGCACGGCGAAGTGCATTGCCTGAAGCGCTTCTACGAGATGCCCAAGGCCGAGCGTGTCGATACCAAGGATGCCATCTTTCTCGCCACGCACGAACCATGTTCGCTTTGCCTGTCGGCGATCACCTGGACCGGCTTCGACAATTTCTACTACCTGTTCAGCCATGAGGATTCTCGTGACAGCTTCGCCATCCCGCACGATCTGAAGATCCTCAAGGAGGTCTTCACGCTCGAGCCCGGCGGCTACAATGCCGAGAACGCCTACTGGAAAAGCTATTCACTGCGCCGCCTTGTGCGCGACTTGCCCGAGACGGAGCGCAATCGGCTGGAATCCCGCATCAAGACCATCGCCGACAAATACGACGCGCTTTCCGCCGACTATCAGGATGGCAAGGCCGACAACGACATCCCTCTGAATTAACCCCGGGTCCGCTCTTCGGGACTGCACGTCTATTCCGACCGTTGCAAACCGCATTTCCACAGGCACACTGCGGTTTGCAACGGGGCACTCTTTTTCAAAAGCCCCCACCAGAGCCCAGGGCCGACATGCCATATGCGGCAATCAATGTCGCATCCGGCCTTGCGCCAAAGTTTCCCTTACGTCCATTCTCCTCCCGACAAGAACAAGAAATCGACCAGAGTGGTCGACCCAAGGAGTGAGGGAACCAATGTCGAATGAACTCGAATACCTCAGCCGTTGCATCGCCGCCGGCAGGCTGAATCGTCGCGATTTTCTCGGTCGCGCGGCAGCCCTTGGCGTCGGCGCAGCCTTCGCCAACACGCTGCTCGCAGATGCCGCGAAGGCTGAAGGCCCGGTCAAGGGCGGCGTGCTGAAAGCCGGCATGCAAGGGGGTGCCGCCACCGACAGTCTCGACCCTGCCTTGTGGGCCAGCCAGGTCCCCTACACATTCGGCCGCTGCTGGGGCGAACAGATGCTGGAGGTGACACCCACGGGCGGCATCGAACCCAAGCTCGCCGAATCCTACGAGGCATCCGACGATGCCAAGACCTGGACCTTCAAGATCCGAAAGGGCGTCACCTTCCACAACGGCAAGGAGATGACGCCCGAGGATATCGTGGCGACCCTGGAACGCCATGGTGACAAGAACTCGAAATCCGCTGCCCTCGCCTTCATCTCCGAGTTCGACAGCGTCAAGGCCGATGGCGGCAACGTCGTCATCAAGCTGAAGGAACCCAATGCCGACCTGCCCTATGTGGTGGCCGACTATCACCTGATGATCCAGCCCAATGGCGGCAAGGACAATCCGACCGCCGGCATCGGCACCGGCCCCTACAAGATGGTGACCAATGAACCGGGCGTACGTCATGTCGGCGCCCGCCACGAAGGCCATTGGGACAAGGCCCGGCGTGGCCATGCCGACCAGGTCGAGATCATCGTCATCAACGATGCCACGGCACGCACCTCCGCGCTGCAGGGTGGCCAGGTGCATATGATCAACCGTGTCGAGCCGAAGATCGTTTCGCTCGTCAAACGCGTGCCGGGTGTCACCATCCGCAACGTCGCCGGCAAGGGCCATTACGTCTTCATCGCCCACTGCAACACGGCGCCCTTCGACAACAATGATCTCAGGCTGGCGCTGAAATACGCGATCGACCGCGAGGAGATGGTGCAGAAGATTCTCGGCGGCTATGGCACCGTCGGCAACGACATGCCCGTGAGCAAGGCCTATGCGCTGTTCTCCGACGATATCGAGCAGCGCAAATACGATCCCGACAAGGCACAATTCCACTTCAAGAAGTCAGGCCATTCCGGACCGGTGCTGCTGCGTACCTCGGACGTCGCCTTCCCCGGCGCGGTCGATGCCGCCCAGCTCTACCAGCAGAGCGCCGCCAAGGCCGGCATCCAGATCGAGGTCAAACGCGAGCCCGGCGACGGCTACTGGTCCGAAGTCTGGAACAAGCAGCCCTTCTCCATGTCGTACTGGACAGGTCGCCCAACGCAGGACCAGGTCTATTCCATCGCCTATCTCAAGAATGCGGAATGGAATGACACCCGCTTCTTCCGCGACGATTTCGACAAGCTTATCCTGCAGGCGCGTTCGGAACTGGATTCGGCCAAGCGCAAGACGCTCTATCGGCAGGCCGGCGTCATGCAGCGTGACGAGGGCGGTGTCATCGTACCGATGTTCAACGACTATATCGACGCAACCAGCGCCAATGTCGGAGGCTGGGTGGACGACGTGAACAGCGAATTGATGAACGGCCATGCGCTGACCAAGTGCTGGCTGCTGGCATGATCATGCTCGGCCGAGCGTGAAGGGGGCGCTGGAGAACGGGAGAAGCTTCAGGCCGACGCGGGGCGTGTCGATTGCATCCATGGGTTGCGAAGCGCTCGGCATGCCTGCGCGACACG
This sequence comes from Mesorhizobium sp. 1M-11, assembly GCF_001303895.1. Taxonomy (GTDB): domain Bacteria; phylum Pseudomonadota; class Alphaproteobacteria; order Rhizobiales; family Rhizobiaceae; genus Mesorhizobium. The sequence continues at coordinate 668,401 of NZ_LJSD01000011.1, forward strand.
GTGTCGCAAACAGAATAGCCTAACGGTGGCCACTCAAAACTTGGCCGCCCGCAGGCCTGCAAACCGTGTTGCGCTTCCAGGAAACCACATTTTTACCGGGAGAAGGCGGGTTTCCGGGGTAATCTGGTCGCTGTTTTCAAAAGCACCCAAAACCGTACACGCACGGACAGCTCAAAAGCGACATGCCATATGCGGCAGTCGATGTCGCATCCGGTCTTGGCTAAAGTTTCCCTTACGTTCATTATTCTCCTGACAAAAACAAGAAATCGGCCAAAATGGCCGAGCCAAAAGAGTGAGGAACAAGAATGTCGAACGAACTCGAATACCTCAGCCGTCGCGTTGCCGCCGGCAAGCTGAACCGCCGCGATTTTCTCGGCCGTGCGGCAGCTCTCGGCGTTAGCGCGGCCTTCGCCAACACGCTGCTTGCGGGCGCAGCGAAGGCGGAAGGCCCAGTCAAAGGCGGCGTGCTGAAAGCCGGCCTGCAAGGCGGCGAATCCTCCAACGTGCTCGACCCGGCGCTGAACCTCAGCCAGGTGAACTTCAACTTCGGCAAGTGCTGGGGCGAGATGCTGGTCGAACTGAACCCCGACGGCACCCTCGAGAACCGCATCGCCGAGTCGGTCGGGTCATCCGATGACGCCAAGACCTGGACGATGAAGATTCGCAAGGGCATCGAGTTCCACAACGGCAAGACCGTTTCGCCTCAGGACGTTGTCGCCACGCTCGAACGCCACAGCGACGCAAAGTCGAAATCGGCCGCGCTCGGCATCCTGCAGGGCATCGACAAGATGGCGGTGAACGGCGACGAGGTCGTCATCACCCTCAAGGATCCGAATGCCGATTTCCCCTATCTGATGGCCGACTATCATCTCGTCATCCAGCCGAACGGCGGCAAGGATGATCCGAATGCCGGCATCAGCGCCGGCCCCTACAAGGTGACGGTCAACGAACCGGGCGTGCGGTACGGCGGCGAAAAATTCGCCAATTACTGGCAGGGCGACAAGATCGGCCATGCCGCCCAGGTCGAGATCATCGTCATCAACGATGCGACAGCGCGCACCGCCGCACTCCAGGGTGGCCAGGTCAACATGATCAACCGCGTCGAGCCGAAGATCGTAGACCTCGTCAAGCGCGTCCCAGGCGTCACCATCCAGGCGGTCTCGGGCAAGGGCTTCTACCCGTTCAACATGTTCTGCGATACCGCCCCCTTTGACAGCAACGACCTCAGGATGGCGCTCAAGCTCGCCATGGACCGCGACGAGATGCTGGAGAAGATCCTTCGCGGCTACGGCAAGGTCGGCAACGACATCCCGGTCAACGAAGCCTATCCGCTGTTTCCCACCGACCTCGAGCAGCGCAAGTTCGATCCTGAGAAGGCGGCCGAATTCTACAAGAAGTCAGGCCATTCCGGCTCCATCCTGCTGAGAACCTCGGACGTCGCCTTCCCCGGCGCAGTGGACGCTGCCCAGCTCTACCAGCAGAGCTGCGCCAAGGCCGGCATCAAGATCGAGATCAAGCGCGAGCCGGGCGACGGCTACTGGTCGGAAGTATGGAACAAGCAGCCATTCTCGCTCTCCTACTGGGGCGGGCGGCCGACACAGGACCAGATGTACTCCACCGCCTACATTTCCAGCGCGGACTGGAATGACACGCGCTTCAAGCGGCCGGAATTCGACAAGATGGTGCTGGCCGCACGTGGCGAGCTCGAACAGGACAAGCGCAAGAAGATGTACGGCGACATCGCCATGGTGATGCGCGACGAGGGCGGCCTGATCGTTCCGTTCTTCAACCAGTACATCGACGCATCCGGCAAGGGCGTGGAGGGTTGGGTAAGCAACCCGGCGCAGGAGATGTGCGGCGGCTACGCCCTGTCGATCTGCTGGCTGGCGGCCTGATCCAGGCCGCCCGGTGAGCTCGCCCATCCTGAAACTGATCGCCCAACGCATCGCGTTGGGCCTTCTGCTCCTGTTCGCCGTCTCCGTGCTGATCTTCGTCGGCACGCAGATCCTTCCTGGGGACGTTGCCCAGTCCATTCTCGGCCAGTCGGCGACGGCAGAGTCGCTCGCCAATCTGCGCGAGGCACTTGGCCTCAACGATCCCGCCTATATCCGCTACTTCAAGTGGCTGGGCGGCATTTTGACCGGCAATCTCGGCACGGCGCTGTCGTCGGGCCAGGACATCGCCTCCGCCATCGGCGGCCGGTTGTGGAACACGCTTTTCCTCGCCTTCTGGGCTGCCGTCGTCTCGGTGCCGCTGGCGATCGGCCTCGGCCTGCTCGCCGTACGTTATCGCAACGGCTTCGTCGACAAGCTGATCTCGGGGCTGGCGCTGGCTTCCACGTCGCTGCCGGAATTCTTCATCGGCTATCTGCTCGTCTATTTCTTCGCCGTTCAGTGGCAGATCTTCCCGGGCATCTCGACGGTCTATGACGGCATGCCGTTCCTGGAACGCATGAAGGCGATCGCGTTGCCGGCCACCGCGCTGACGCTGGTCGTGCTGGCGCACATGATGCGCATGACGCGCGCGGCGATCCTCAACGTTATGCAGTCGGCCTACATCGAGACGGCCGAGCTCAAGGGCTTGTCGCCCTTCGAGATCATCCGCAAGCACGCTTTCCCCAATGCGATCGCGCCGGTGGTCAATGTGGTGATGCTGAACCTCGCCTATCTGATCGTGGGCGTCGTCGTGGTCGAAGTCATCTTCGTCTATCCGGGCATGGGACAATATCTGGTCGACCATGTCGCCAAGCGCGACGTACCTGTGGTGCAAGCTGTCGGCCTGATCTTCGCCGCCGTCTACATCACCTTGAACATAATCGCGGACATTGCCGCGATCCTCGCCAATCCGCGTCTGCGGCATCCGAAGTGAGGGCGGCATGAGACAGATTCCCTTCACTGCCTGGATCGGCCTGATCCTCACCGGACTGTTCCTGATCTGCGCGATCTTCGCGCCCTGGATCGCGCCCTACGGCAATGGCGAGATCGTCGGCGACGTCTGGGCACCGATGTCTTCGGCCAATGTGCTGGGCACCGACAATCTCGGCCGTGATCTGCTTTCGCGCATGATCTACGGGGCCCGCATCACCATCTTCATCGCGGTGCTGGCGACCGCACTCGCCTTCTGCCTAGGCTCCATCCTCGGTTTCACGGCGGCAACGGTCGGAGGCAAATTCGACATGCTGCTGTCGCGCTTCGTCGATCTTTTGATGGCGATCCCGACGCTGATCTTCGCATTGGTGGTTTTGTCGGTGCTGCCCACCACGGTGGTGACGCTGATCCTGGTGATGGGCATTCTCGATGCCACCCGCGTCTATCGCCTGTCGCGCGCGGTCGCGGTCGATATCAACGTCATGGATTTCGTCGAAGCCGCCAAACTGCGCGGCGAAGGCATGGGCTGGATCATCTTCCGCGAAATCCTGCCCAACGCACTCTCGCCGCTGGTTTCGGAACTCGGCCTGCGCTTCATCTATGCGGTGCTGTTCCTGTCGGCGCTGTCCTTCCTCGGTCTCGGCGTACAACCGCCGGACGCCGATTGGGGCGGCATGGTGAAAGAAAACAAGGACGGCATCGTCTTCGGCATCCCGGCAGCCCTCATCCCGGCGGGGGCGATCGCCTTGCTCGCTATTTCGGTCAACCTCGTTGCCGACTGGGTGCTGAACCGCACCTCGGACCTGAAGGGAGGACGCGGCAATGGCTAAGGCACAGGCGGCAACGCACAAGCCGGAAATGCTGCTCGATATCCGCGACCTCAGGATCGAGGCGCGGGTGTATCCGCCCGATGAGGCGCCCAAGACGATAACGCTTGTGCATGATGTCTCGTTGACGCTGAAACGCGGCAAGGTGCTGGGTCTCATCGGCGAATCCGGTGCCGGCAAGTCGACCATCGGCCTGTCCTCGATGGCCTTTGGCCGCGGCGGCGTGAAGATCAGCGGCGGCCAGGTTCTGCTCAACGGCCGTGATATCCTGACACTTGGTCCGGCGGGCGTGCGCAAGGTGCGCGGTCGCGAGGTGTGCTATGTGGCGCAGTCGGCCGCTGCGGCCTTCAATCCCGCACACAAGCTGATGGATCAGGTGGTGGAAGCTGCCTTGCTGCATGGCATTGCCACGCGCGCCGAGGCGGAAAAACGCGCCGTCGCACTGTTCAAGAAGCTCAGCCTGCCCAATCCCGAAACCATCGGCAACCGCTATCCGCATCAGGTCTCGGGTGGCCAGCTGCAACGTGTGATGACGGCGACGGCATTGTGCTCGGAGCCCGACCTGATCGTCTTCGATGAGCCGACGACGGCGCTGGACGTGACCACCCAGATCGACGTTCTGGCTGCAATCAAGGACGCCATCCGCGATACCCATGTCGCGGCGCTCTACATCAGCCATGACCTTGCCGTGGTTGCACAGGTGGCCGACGAAATCGTAGTGCTGCGTAACGGCCGGCTGGTCGAGCGCGGCGACACGCATCAGATCATCAAGCTGCCGCAGCAGGACTACACCCGTGCGCTGGTCGCGGTACACGAGATCGACCACACCGAAAAACAGCCGAGCCCTTCACCGATGCTGTCGGTGAAGAACGTGACCGCCGCCTATGGCGGCGGCGTCGTCAAAGTGCTGAAGAATGTCTCGGTCGATCTGCATCCCGGCCAGACACTGGCAGTGGTCGGCGAATCCGGTTCCGGCAAGTCGACGCTGGCCCGCGCCATCACCGGTCTTCTGCCGCCGGAGCAAGGGTCGATCAGCTTCGATGGCCGCACTCTTTCCAACCGGCTTGCCGACAGGCCAAAGGAAGATCTGCGCCAATTGCAGATGATCTACCAGATGGCCGACGTGGCCATGAACCCGCGCCAGACCGTGCGCACCATCATCGGCCGGCCGCTCGAGTTCTATTTCGGCATGCGCGGCAAGGAGCGCGATCAGCGTGTTGCCGAACTGCTCGACAAGATCGAGATGGGCACTGGCTTCGCCGATCGCTATCCGGCCGAACTTTCCGGCGGCCAGAAGCAGCGCGTCTGCATTGCCCGTTCGTTGGCGGCGAAACCGAAGCTGATCATCTGCGACGAAGTCACGTCCGCGCTCGACCCGCTGGTGGCCAACGGCATCCTGAAACTGCTGCTCGACCTGCAGCAGGAAGAAAAGGTGGCTTACCTCTTCATCACGCATGACCTTGCCACGGTGAAATCGATCGCAGACGCGATCGCGGTCATGTACCGCGGCGAGGTGGTGCGCTATGGGCCGAAGAGCCAGGTGCTGGAACCTCCCTTCGATGCCTACACCGATCTGCTGCTCTCGTCCGTGCCGGAGATGGAACAGGGCTGGCTGGAAACTGCTATCCAGGGCCGGCGCATGGAGAGCGCTGGAAATTAAGGGTAGGTTGTCATCCGGCCGCAACGAGCGGCCGTCACTGTGACCATCTTGGGGACGGATGGGCCCGAAACAGGGAGGGAGCAGACCATGACAACAGAACTCGATCATCTCGCAAAACTCGCCGGCACAGGCGGCATCACCCGCCGCGATTTTCTCGGTCGGGCTGCCGCGCTTGGTGTCACCGCGGCCATGGCCGGAACGCTTGCCGATCGCGCCTTTGCCCAGACCCCGGCCAGAGGCGGCGTGCTCAAGGCCGGCCTGCAAGGAGGCGAGTCCACCAACAGCCTCGATCCAGCCACGAACCTCAGCCAGGTCACCTTCAATTTCTGCAAACAGTGGGGCGAGTTCCTCAACCGGCTGAAGCCGGACGGCAGCCTGGAGAACATGATCGCGGAAGAGATCGGTTCGTCCGACGACGCCAGGACCTGGACGATCAAGGTCCGCGACGGCATCGAGTTCCACAACGGCAAGACCGTCAAGGCGGAGGACGTGCTCGCTACACTGGAGCGCCATGCTGACGAGAAGTCCAAGTCGGGCGCGCTTGGTGTGTTGAAGAACATCAAGGCGATGAAGGCCGAGGGCAAGGACGTGATCGTCTCGCTGGCCGAGCCCGACGCCGACTTCCCCTATCTGATGGCCGACTATCACCTCGTCATCCAGCCGAATGGCGGCAAGGATGATCCAAATGCCGGCATCAGCGCAGGCCCTTACAAGGTCGAGGTCAACGAGCCGGGCGTGCGCCATGGCGGCGAACGCTTCGCCAACTACTGGGGTGGCGACAAGCTTGGCCATGCCGACCAGGTCGAGATCGTCGTGATCAACGACGCGACCGCGCGGCTCGCAGCGCTGCAGGGCGGTCAGGTGCACTTCATCAACCGGGTCGAGCCCAAGGTGGTGAATCTCGTCAAGCGCGTGCCGGGCGTTTCGGTGGAGTCGACCTCCGGCCGAGGCTTCTATCCCTTCAACATGTTCTGCGACACCGCACCTTTCGACAATGCCGACCTGCGCATGGCACTCAAGCTCGCGATGGACCGCGAGGAGCTGCTGTCCAAGATCTTGTTCGGCTACGGCTCGCTCGGCAACGACTTCCCGATCAATGCTGCCTATCCGTTGTTTCCGGAGGGCATCGAACAACGCAAGTTCGATCCTGAAAAGGCAGCCGAACTCTACAAGAAGTCCGGCCATTCGGGTTCGATCCTGCTGCGTACCTCAGATGTCGCCTTCCCCGGCGCAGTCGATGCCGCCCAGCTTTACCAGCAGAGCTGCGCCAAGGCAGGCATCAAGATCGAGATCAAGCGCGAGCCCGGCGACGGCTACTGGTCGGAAGTCTGGAACAAGAAGCCATTCTCGCTTTCCTATTGGGGCGGCCGGGCCACACAGGCCCAGATGTATGCGACGGCGCTCGCCTCCACCGCGGACTGGAACGACACACGCTTCAAGCGGCCTGAGTTCGACCAGTTGCTGATGAAGGCGCGTGGCGAACTCGACCAGGACAAGCGTAAGACGCTGTTTCAGGATATGGCGATGCTGGTGCGCGACGAGGGCGGCACGGCGGTGCCATTCTTCAACCAGTTCATCGACGCCGCCGCGACCAGCAAGGTCGACGGCTGGGTCGCCAATCCGCAAGGCGAGATGATGGATGGTTATGCCTTGGGCGCCTGCTGGCTGAAGGCCTGAAAATCAGGAATACAGCGCCATGCGGCAGGAAGGGATAGCCGCATGGCGCTGAAGACGGTGGCTTAGTGCCACCAGTCATCCACGTGAGCCGGCGAGGTGGCGGTCTGGCCGACATCCACCTGCGCGTTGGCGTCGTTCAGCTCATAGGCGCGGATATAGTCGACCTGCATCTCTGCTGGCGTCGCCAGCCCGTCGGCCGGTGTTCCGGCGGCACCACCCACGGCCAGATTGACCAGCATATACATTGGCTTGTGCATGTCCGACGGGGTCTCAGCGCGAAAGATTTCAGTATCGTCGAAATACCAGACCAGTTCGTCCTCGGTCCAAAGCAGGCCATAATTGTGGAAGCCTTCGGTGTCGGGCACGCTCACCGCCGACCCAACTGTCGTGCGGCTACCGGTTTCATTCGAATGCGCGGCGACGTTGACCGTATTCGGATCCTGCCCACGCATTTCCACCACATCGAGTTCCGGCGGCCAGGACCCGTCCGCCGGCAGCAGCCAGAAGGCCGGCCAGACACCCTGGTTGTCGGGCATATCGGCGCGGACTTCAAAATAACCGTAAGTCTGGGTGAATGACCCGTAGGTATTGAGCAGCCCCGACGTGTAGTCATAGTCGTTGATGTAAGGCTTGATCGAATCCTCTGCCTTGGCAGCTGTGATGGTCAGCACGCCGTTCTCCACATCGAACGGATTGACCGAGCCCGTCGGCGCATAGTCGTGGTCGATATACCACTGCTTTTCGCCATTCGAAGTCAGCGTGCTGCCGTTTTCGCCGCCCCACCAGAAGTTGGTGTCCCAAGTGCCACTGGTGCCGTTGCGCAGGCTCAGCGTATCGAAATCATCCGAGAAGGACAGATTCAACTGAGACCGGTCGAGACTCAACTCAAACTGGTTCGCCTTCAATTGATCGACGGTCGTGTTGGCAAAGACCAGGATCTCGTCCGATCCGAGATTCAGCTGCACATCGCTGCCCGACTGGACCATATTGGTCTTCACCTCGGCGAACGAGCTGAAGTCGTAGCCAGTCAGGCGAACATTGTCGTCGCTGCCGAAATCCGTGATCAGGTCGCTGCCATTGCCCTTCTCGAACAGGAAGACATCAGCGCCGCCGCCACCCGTCAACACGTCGTCGCCCAAACCGCCATCGATCGTCTGCTTGCCTGAACCGCCGCTGATGATGTTGTCGAGATCATTGCCGATGGCATGGCGCCCATTGCCGGTAACGGTCAGGTTCTCGATGTTGTCGGGCAGAGTGTAGCTCATCCAGGTGTCGACGGTGTCGATGCCGCCGCCCGGTTCTTCCGCTGCGCGGTTGATGGCCGAATAGAGATGGTAGGTATCGTCACCCAGCCCGCCATGCATGGTGACATTCACCTTGCTGTCGCCCCACAGCGAATCATTCCGGACGCTGCCGTAGAGATCAGGACCAGAATTGGTCGCCGAAAAATGGCTGACGGGGGGCTCACTATAGGGGAGCAGCACGCCCTTGGCGTTGCGCACGGTGGCCATGGAGATCTCCTATCCTCGTTAAAAGCCACCCTTGTTTACGCTAGCATCCACCTCCCCATATGACGACCCGCTAAATTTCTAACATTATGCTACAGGCCGTCACGGAATAGCCGCTGTTCAATAAGCCCATTCACTCCTGCCCAGTTGCCCGACGGCCTCTGCGATGCGCGCAAAGCTTTCACGCGCACGCTTCACGGTGTGACGGGCGCGCAGATAGCCGTGCACAAGGCCCTCTTCCTCCCGCCAGACGGCTTTGCCCCCGGCGGCCAGGATGCGGTCGCGATAGGCCTCGCCGTCGGAGGACAGCGGGTCGCATTCGGCGGTGATGATGACGGTGGGTGGCAGGTTCGCGAAATCGCGGTCGAGCAGCGGCGCGATGGTCGGGTCACCGATCCGCCCCTCCCCGCCGGTGCGGACATTCTTGTAGAAGATCAGGTCGCGCATCGTCAGCATGGGCGCTTCGGCATGCGTGACATAAGAGCCCTTCGACTGATCGCCGCCGAGACCGGGATAGATCAACAGCTGACCGACAGCCCGGCGTGGATGCGTGCGCGTTGCGTGCGCGACTGCAGCGGCGAGGTTGCCGCCGGCGCTGTCACCGACCAGCAGGATCGGCAGCGTGTAGCGCGAGGCTGCCCAGTGGAAAGCGGCGGTCGCGTCGTCGAAGGCGGCCGGATGGCGATGTTCCGGCGCCAGACGATAATCGACCGAGACGACCTCATAGCCGGTCCGGCCGCACAGTTCGGCGCAGACGTCGTCATGACTATCCAATCCGCCAAGGATGAAGCCGCCGCCATGGAAATAGAGCACCAGCGCTTTCGGCGCATCTCCGGCCTTGCGATAGATGCGGATGGGAACGGCGTGATCCAGCGTTTCAATGCTGGTCGTTTCCGCTGTGATGCCATCCGGGTAGCCTGCGAAGAACTCCCGGCACATGCGGTCGTAGATGCCGCGCTGCTGGTCGATCGTGTAGTCGATCGTGTCGGGCGGATAATAGGAGTTGGTCTTCTCGATGAAGGCCCAGGTCTCGGCATCGATCAGCTTTGTGTAGTCGGTCATGACCGGCCGCTCACTTGCCCTTCCACACCGGATCGCGCTTTTCCGCGAAGGCTTTGAAGCCTTCCAGATTGTCTTCCGAAGCATAGAGTTCGTCGACCGTGCGGAATTGCCGCTTGGTGATGCGGTTCATCGTCTCCTGGAAACCCATCGTCTCGGCGGCGCGGGCCACTTCCTTGATGGCGGCAAAGACCAATGGCGGGCCGCCGGCGAGCAGACGAGCAATCTCCCAGACGCGATCCTCCAGTTTGTCAGCCGGCAGCACCTCGTTGACCAGACCCCAGCGATGCGCCTCCTGCACATCCATCCAGCGGCCGGTAAGCAGCAGGTCCATGGCGACGTGATAGGGAATCCGCTTCGGCAGCTTGATGGTCGCGGCATCCGCCAGCGTACCGGCGCGAATCTCGGGCAGCGCAAAACTGGCATGATCCGAAGCGTAGATGAGGTCGCAGGAGAGCGCCAGTTCGAAGCCGCCGCCCACTGCCATGCCGTTGACGCAGGCAATGACCGGCTTGTTCAGATCACGCAGCTCCTGCAGGCCGGCAAAGCCGCCGACACCATAGTCCCCGTCCACGGCGTCACCGGCCGCGGCAGCCTTCAGATCCCAGCCGGCCGAAAAGAACTTGTCGCCGGCCGTCTTGACGATGGCGATGCGCAGTTCCGGATCGTCGCGGAACGCCTTGAAGGTTTCGCCCAACAGACGTGAGGTCTTCAGGTCGATGGCATTTGCCTTCGGCCGGTCGAGCGTGACTTCGAGGATGACACCTTCGCGGCGGGTTCTTACGACGTCAGACATTCTTTTTCTCCTTCGGCCAGAACGCCGATAGTCTTTTCGGCAAGTTGCTGAGTGGCCACCACCAGCAACGCGTCTGCAATCCACGCCCCCTTGCCTTCGGCGCAGACGATCAATGGATTGATGTCCAATTCCTCGATCCCGCCGGCATGGGCCATGGCGAAACGGGCAATCTTCTCGATTGCCGCAACGGCGGCATCCAGATCGGCCTTGGGACGGCCGCGATAGCCATCGAGTAGCGGGAACATGCGCAGGCTGCGGAGCGCTGCTTCGATCTCACCGCGCGCGGTCGGCAGGAGCAGCGTGGCGCTGTCCTTCAAAAGTTCCACCAGCACGCCACCGGTGCCGACCGTCATCACGGGGCCGAAGACCGGGTCGCGGGTCAGTCCAACGATCAGTTCGGCAACGCCGCCGGTCACCATCGCCTCGACATAAAGGCCGTTGCCGAGGGGCAGCAATGCCGTGGCCGCATCGCGTATATCCTCGGCATTCTTCAAATTGAGGCGCACAGCGCCGAGTTCGCTCTTGTGCGCCACACCGAGCGCCTTGAGCGCCACCGGAAAGCCGAGTGCCTCGGCCGCGACCACCGCCTCGGCGACATTCGCCACCCGTCGGCCTTGCGGCACCGGCAGGCCGGCAACCGCCAGCATGGCCTTGGCAATGGCTTCGTCCGGTTGCCGCACTGGCGCGACACTTCCGCCTGCGTCATGTTCGGAACCACTCCCCCCAACGGATGGCGAAGACGGGCGTTTCCACGCTTCCGCGACAAACACGGCTGCCTCGGCCGCATCGAATGCCTCGGCAATGCCGTGGATCGGGACGATCCCACGCCTGAGCAATTCGACCGAATGATCTTCCGACAGATTCTCGCCCATCGAGGCGACGATGGCGCCGTGCGCACGATTGGCCTTCAGCGCGGCCTCGAATGCATTGACCGTCGGCCACCAGTCGGCGTCGGAGCAGCGGTCCGTGCGCGGAAAATCCAGCACCAGAAAATTCAGGCCAAAACCGCCGGATGCCATGGCCGAGAACGTTGCCGTCAGCGCGTCCTGCTTGCCCCAGATGTAGGTGTTGTAGTCTAGCGGGTTGGCAACGGCGACCAGCGGCCCGAGCGTCTCCTGCAGACGCGCCCTGTGCGCTTCCGTCAATGCAGGGAAATACACGCGCCGTCCCTCTGCGGTATCGGCCATGACAGACGCCTCACCACCGGAGCAGCTCATCGAAGACAGCGTGGGCTTCGAGAGCGGTCCGACCGCGTGCAGCAGTTTCAGCGTTTCCAGGAACGACGGGATGGTATCGACACGCGGAATGCCGAGGCGTTTCAGGAAGGCATCGGACGCCGCATCCGAACCGGCGAGCGAAGCGGTGTGCGAGATGGTGGCGGCGCGCGCCTGTTCCGAGCGGCCGACCTTCATGGCCACGATCGGTTTCTTCAACTCCTGTGCCCTGGCAGCCAGCCGTTCGAAGCCGTCGACCTTGTCGAAGCCCTCGATATGCAGGCCAAGACAGGAGACGCGCTCGTCCTCGATCAGGCCGAGCGCCATTTCGGAAAGACCGGTTTGGGCCTGGTTTCCCGCCGTCATCAGGAAAGCCACCGGCAGGCCTCGCGTCTGCATGGTCAGGTTGCAGGCGATGTTGGAGGATTGGGTGATGATGGCGGCACCCTTCTCGCCCTCCAGCAGACGGCGACCGCCATGCTGATCCGGCCACAACAAGGCGCCATCGGCATAATTGATCAATCCGTAGCAGTTCGGACCGATGATCGGCATGTCGCCCGCCGCTTCGATCAGCGCTTGCTGCAGATCCTGTCCCTCCGCCTCGTAGTGCGCGGTCTCGCGAAAGCCGGCAGCGAAACAGATGGCGCCGCCGGCGCCTCGCTCATTCAGCTCGCGCACCACATCGATGGTGAGATGCCTGTTGACGCCGATGAAGGTGGCGTCAGGCGCATGCGGCAAATCCGAGAGAGAGCGATAGGCCTTGATCCCCGCCACCTCTTCCCTGCTTGGATGGATCGGCCAGATGTCCCCGGCAAAGCCCATCTTGAGCGATTGCTTGACGACATTGGGAGCAAAGAAGCCACCACCGACCACCGCGATGGATTTCGGACGGAGCAGGCGTGAGAGGTCGCGAATGTGGGGCAATGTCATGGTTCGGTAATCACGGATGCGTTGTCCGCGCCGAGTGTCACCGCGCGGAGATTTTCGAGTTCGGTCAGATATTCCGTCGTCGCCTTCACACCCTTGGGGCTCAAGGCATAGATGCCGGTGCCAGTCCGCTCGAACCATCCATAGTGGTTGTCGGCCATCAGGCGGCGCGCATGAGCGATGCTGGTCTGCTGCGCAACCTTGGCTGCCTTTGTCGGCCCTTGCTCATCGAGCAGTTTAAGGCAGCGGAGCGCCTCCTGGCGATATCCCGTCACAAGGTTGCGGCGGGTCGCGCCGCCGAGGTTGGGATCGCCGATCAGTCTTTCGAATTCGCGCAGCAGTCTGGTCTTGCGTGGCTTCGACTGGCGCGGCTTGTACGGCGCCGGATCGCAATGGATTTCGGTAAAGCCGTCGGCGAGCCGGACAGTAATCAGGCCAAGACCCAGCCGCCGACAAAGTTTCCGGTTTTCGACCAGTGCCTTCAACGAGGCTCGGCCGGCTCCACGCGGCACGGCGACATAGACCGCATCGCTGATTGCCTGGCGCTGGATCGCCTGATGGAACAAGGACAGTGAGAAGCCAGCTTTCAGTTCGACAATGACCGGATCGTCGCCATCGCGGATGGCCACGATGTCGGCAGCGCCGACCTCGCCTTTCACCCTATAACCCTGCGTTTCGAGCAAACGTTTTACAGGCAGGTAGAGGTCGGTTTCCCTGATTCCGGTCTTCGCCATGGCGCTGGACTATCCCCCAACCGCCCTCAGCAAAGCACGCGAAATGATGTGGCGCTGGATTTCGGACGTGCCTTCCCAGATGCGCTCGACGCGGGCGTCGCGCCAGATGCGTTCCAGCGGCAGGTCATCCATCAGGCCCATGCCGCCATGGATCTGGATCGCTTCGTCGGCGATATAGGCCAGGACTTCGGTGGCCTTGAGCTTCGCCATTGCCATGTCCTGATCGGTCACCGAGCCCTGATCGTATTTCCAGCCGGCCTCCATCACCATCAGGTTCGCTGCCTTGAGCTCCGTCGCCATGTCGGCCAGCTTGAAGGAAACGCCCTGGAACTTGCCGATCTGCTGGCCGAACTGCTCGCGCTGCGCTGCATAGTCGATGGCATGCTGCAGTGCGCGCTCGGCACGACCGAGGCAAGTGGCCCCGACCTGCAGGCGAGTGGCGCCCAGCCAGCTGTTGGCGACCTCGAAACCTTTGTGGACCTCTCCCAGGATCTGCTCCTTCGGGATGCGGCAGTCATCGAACTCCAGCACCGAATTGGTATAGCCGCGATGCGAGACGTTACGGTAGCCATCGCGCACGGTGAAACCGGGCGTGCCCTTGTCGACGAAGAAGGCCGTGATCTTCTTGCGCTTGCCGCGCGGGCTGTCCTCTTCGCCCGAAGCCATGAAGCAGATGGCGAAATCGGCGATGTCGGCGTGAGAAATGAAATGCTTGGTGCCGTTCAGCACCCAATCGCCGCCTTTTTCGACCGCACTCGCCTTCATGCCGCGCAGGTCGGAACCCGCTCCCGGCTCGGTCATGGCCAGGCAATCCCACTTCTCGCCGCGAATGCAGGGGAAGAGATATTTCTCGCGCTGCGCGTCAGTGCCGGCGAGCAGGATGTTCGATGGCCGCGCCACACAGGTCCAGTGCAGCGCGTAGTTGGCGCGGCCCAATTCCTTCTCGTAGAGCAGCCAGGTCAGCGTATCCAGGCCGGCACCGCCGACATCGGCCGGCATGTTGGCGGCATAGAGGCCGGCCGCCATCGCCTTGGCCTGCAACTCCTTGATCAGGTCCATGCGCAGGTGGCCGCTGCGCTCGACCTCCAGCTCATACGGATAGAGCTCGTTCTCGACGAAAGCGCGCGTGGTATCGACGATGAGCTGCTGTTCTTCGGTCAGGCCGAAATGCATGGCTCACCCCCTCTTTCCGGCAGGCTTCTTGACGATCTTCTTCACCGGCTTGGTCGCCTTGGACTTCGCCGCCGCCTTCGAAGTCGTCGAAGCGGCCAGCGTGGCGAGCCGCTTCGTATAATCCTTGTGCAGCGCGCCAGCGCCCCAGCCCTTGCCCTTGTTCTGCTTCGACAGCGCTTCCATGATCGCGACGAGATTGTCGTCGCGGATCTTTTCAAGCTCGCGGATCGACCATTTCGAGGACTGTTCATCCGACTGACCGGCAATCAGATCGACCAATTCATCGTTGAATTCCGGCACATCCATCAGCTTGGTCCAGGGCCATTTCAGGCAAGGCCCGAACTGCGCCATGAAGTGGCGCATGCCGGCTTCGCCGCCGGCGATGCGGTAGACCTGGAACATTCCCATCTGCGCCCAGCGCAGACCAAAGGAGTAACGCATGATGTCGTCGAGTTCCTCGACGGTGCAGATGCCGTCCTTGATCAGCCAGAGCGCCTCGCGCCAGGCTGCTTCAAGCAGACGATCGCCAACGAAAGCCTCGATCTCCTTGCGGATGACCACCGGCTTCATACCGATGGACGAATAGATTTCCTTGGCGACCTCGATCGCCTCCGGGAACGTCTGCGCGCCGCCGACGATCTCGACAAGCGGCAGCAGATAGACCGGATTGAACGGATGGCCCACGACCAGCCGCTCCGGGTGTTTCTTCATCGCCACCTGCATGTCGGACGGCTTGATTCCAGAAGTGGACGAACCGATGATCGAATTGGCCGGTGCGTGGAGATCGATCTCGGCCAGCACCTTGTGCTTCAGGTCGAGCCGTTCCGGCACGCTTTCCTGGATGAAATCGGCGTCGGTCACCGCTTCTGCGATCGTCTTGGCGAAGGTGAGCTTGCCTTCCTTGGGCAGACCGCCCGGCAGCATCTGCTTATAAGCACGGCGCGCGCCCTTCATCACCTCGCCGACCTTGCGCGACGCCTCCGGATCGGGATCGAAAATCGAAACGTCTATGCCGTTGAGCAGAAGGCGCGCGACCCAGCCCGCACCGATGACCCCACCGCCAATGGCGGCCGCTTTTTCGATTGTCATTGTGTCATTTCCCGAAAGGGCTTCAAGGTTTTGTGAAGTCGTCTGGCTCACGCCGCCAGCGGCGCGCGCTTGGTGAGGTTGAGCTTCTTGCGCACTTCCTCCGGCCCGATCACGCGAGCGCCGAGATTCTCAACAATACCGACCGCACGCTCGACCAGTTGCGCATTGGTGGCAAGAACACCCTTGTCCAGCCAGAGATTGTCCTCCAGCCCGACACGCACATTGCCGCCGGCCAGCACGGCCGCCGCAGCATAGGCCATCTGATTGCGGCCGAGCGCGAAGGCCGAGAACGTCCATTCCTTCGGCACGTTGTTGACCATCGCCATGAAGGTGTTCAGGTCATCCGGTGCGCCCCATGGCACGCCCATGCACAGTTGCACCAGCGCATCGGGCGCCAGCACCTTCTCTTCCACCAGTTGCTTGGCGAACCAGAGGTGGCCGGTATCGAAGGCCTCGATCTCGGGCTTCACGCCCATAGCCGTCATCATGCCGCCCATGGCGCGCAGCATGCCGGGCGTGTTGGTCATGACATAATCGGCTTCGTTGAAATTCATCGTTCCGCAATCGAGCGTGCAGATTTCCGGCAGGCACTGGCGCACATGTTCGACGCGGTTGGACGCCCCACCCATGTCGGTACCCTGTTCCTTCAACGGAAGCGGATTTTCGACATCGCCGAACACCATGTCGCCACCCATGCCGGCGGTCAGATTCAGCACGACGTCGACATTGGCGTCGCGGATGCGCTCGGTGACCTCGCGATAGAGATGAACGTCGCGACGTGGCTTGCCGGTTTCGGGATCGCGCACATGACAGTGGACGATCGCAGCGCCCGCCTTGGCCGCCTCGATGGCAGAATCGGCGATCTGCTTGGGCGAACGGGGCACATGTGGGCTGCGGTCCTGCGTGCCGCCGGACCCGGTGACGGCACAGGTAATGAAAACCTCGCGGTTCATCGCAAGCGGCATTCGCTTTTCCTCCCGAAATGCTTTTGACCGATCATTGCGCCGCTTGTGGAAGTCTGTTTTGCGTTTTACGAAACAAACATGGCAAAAATCGAAAGACCATCAATCTTTCTTGCCGAGCGCGCGTCGCTCAGGGTGACGTTCCTTGTCTTCTCCGGTGCGTCGATCATGTGCGTGGCTTCCGCACTCGATCCACTGCGCGCAGCCAATCGTATCACCGGCGAGACGCTGTTCGACTATCGGCTTGTCTCCATGACCGGCGACGCGCCGGTGACCACCTGCGGTCTGCCCGTTGCCGTCTCAGGACGTTTCGATCCAGCGGAAGCGACTGACATGCTGGTGGTGATCGCCGGCTTCGGCACCCAGAATTATGCGACCTCCGCACTCCTGGCCGGCCTCAGGCGCGCGGCGCGCACCGCGCGCGCCGTAGGCGGTGTCGAAGCAGGAACCTGGCTGGTCGCGCGCGCCGGCCTGCTGGAAGGGCGCAACGCCACCACGCATTGGGAAGACATGGAGGATTTCATGTCCGCCTTCCCGGGCACCGACGTGCGACCCGACCGTTATGTCATCGACGGACCGGTCTTCACCTCGGGCGGCGCCTCTCCGACCTTCGACCTGATGCTGCATCTGGTGCGTTCGCGGCTCGGCATGGCGGTGGCGCTCGATGTCGCCAGCGTCTTCATCTACGATCAGGCACGCGCCGCAACCGACGCACAGCCGCTCGTCTCGCTCGGTCGGCTCGACGGTTACGATCCCCGTCTTGCCCAGGCAATCCGGCTGATGGAGGCGCATGTCGACCAGCCACTGACGATTTCGGCGATTGCCAGACGTACGGGCGTAACGACACGGACATTGGAGACCATTTTCTTCCGCTCCATCGGCGAGACGCCCGGCGCCTATTATCTGAGGCTCCGCCTCAATGCCGCCCGCCGCCTGGTCGTCGACACACGCGTGGCCATGGCCGATATCGGCGCGCGCACAGGATTTTCCTCCGCCGCCGCATTCTCTCGCGCCTTCTCCCGCGCTTTCGGCGAGGCACCGACACGGTTCAGGCAGAAATAGTTCCCCAGCGAAAATCAGCCGTTCGCGAGCAGCCAATCGACCGCGGCAGCGAGGTCCTCCACCACGACGGTCGGCGGTGGTTCGAAGCGCGTTTCGTCACCGGCGCGGTATTTGCCGGTGCGCACGAGGAGAGCCGTCTTCAAACCTGCTGCCAAGGCACCGGCCACATCGCTTTCTGCATCGTCTCCAACCATTGCCGCCTGTTCGGGTCTGCAATCCATGTCTTCCAGCGCAGCATGGAAGAACTCCGGCGCGGGTTTGCCGATGACGGTGGCCTTGACGCCGGTGGCGAACTCAAGCGCCGCCACGAAAGCGCCGGCGTCCAGGCTGGGTTGGCCATCGCTGTCTTTGAACACGCGGTTGTTGGCAAGCGCGAGGAAATCGGCTCCCGCCATCAATTGGCGGAATGCGCCGTTGAGCACGCCATAGTCGAAGGATTCGCCGCCATCGCCCAATACCACCGCGGGCCTCCCATGGAATTGCAGCCCCTCGAATTCGGGCGCGAGCTTCGGATGGACGACAAGATGGGGTGTACGATGGTTCTTCTTCAGCCAGGCAATGGCCGCACCGGCGGGTGTGATGACCTCATGGTCGGCAACCGAAATCCCGAGGCCGGCGAGTTGCTCGACAAGCGCCCGCCGCGGCGTGCGGGTCGTGTTGCTGACAAACCGAACCGGCAGACCAGCGGCACGCAACCGACTGATCGCTTCGGCGGAACCCGCTATAGGGGCTTCACCGTCATAGACCACGCCGGCAAGGTCGAGGAGCACGGCACGCAGCATTGCTGGATGATGACGAGCGAAGTCCGTCTCGTCAAACCATGCGAGTACTCTTTCGACCTTCCGCATCCCGCATCACAAATTTTGCTTGTGATGACAAACACGGTGCCGGGTGGATCTATGCCCGATTTTTGCTTTTGGTGATTGCAGTCGGTTGGCTACGCGGCGGTACGACGGTCGCCGTCGATCCAATCGCGCATTTGCCTGGCAAGATGCGCTTCGAAGCGGCCGGCCACCGCGCGATCCCATTCGTTCGACACTTTGGCGTCGCTGGTAGGGCGCGGCATCGACATCAGCCGGTCGATGATCGAGCCTGCATGCTCACGCGACAGAAGGGCGTCGATTTCGTGTTCGGTCTGCATTCTTCGCCTCCTTTCGATTCGTGCTGGCGAGGCCTGTATATAGGAAACCTGTGACGGCTTCTTGAAGGCAAGCTCAAGGCGATTGAAAGGCAGTTTGAGAAAATTGCGTCACGAAAACGTGCAGAAATGGTGATTTCATTTCACCATCGATTACTCGACTAATAGATTCTGGAATTTCTTTCCGAACAGCACCGTCGTCAAACCGCTCTCCCACTCCAGATCGGGATAGCGATCCTTCTCCTCATAGCCGAGTGCCCTGTAAAAAGCCTGGCTGCGCGCATTGAAGCTGTCGGTTTCCAATCGCACCTGGGTTTGGCCTGCCGCGCGGATGGCCTTTTCGGCTTCATTCATCAACGCGCGGCCGATGCCAAGGCGCTGGTGGCGCGTGCCGACATGCAAGGCATCGATGAAATCGTCCTGCCAGCTCACCAGTCCGGCTACCTCGCCATCGACGATGGCAATGAGGAAATCGAGCCCCTGTGCATCGACGAAGGTGCCACCGACATCCGTCTCGAGATAGCGCCGTGCAGCCTCAAGCGTGATTTCCGGCCGCCAGGTGCTTTCGAAGGTTTCACGCAGGATACGCTTCAAATCCGGAAAGTCTGTCTCGGCCGCGCGCCGGATCATAACCTTGGGCGCTTTCCTTCCGGCCGTCTGCAGTGCGTCATCCGTTGCCATTCCGTGTGCTCCTGCTGATCGGATGCCAGCGCCCTATCAATTGGGCGGTCTCGCCCGGAGCGACGCCTTTCGCAAGCCTCTTCTTCCTCCGTGTACTGAACCAGCGCGGTACGACCCGACAAACAAACATCGCGCCGATTACCTGTCGCGTAATTGGTTCCGGTTTGCGGACGGGGGAAAAGGTCAGCGTCAAACCCGAAACAAAGGAAACAGACCATGACCGACCTGACCGCCATCGCCCAGAACTATGTCGCCGCCTGGAATGAGACCGATGCCGCACGCCGCGCCAGCCTGCTCGACACAACCTTCGTCCAGAATGTCAGCTATCGCGACCCGATCATGCAGGGCGACGGGCACGATGGCATGACCCAGTTGATCGAGGGCGTTCAACAGCAGTTCCCGGGTTTTCGCTTTTCGCTGCGCGGTACCCCGGACGGCTTCGGCGATTACATTCGCTTCTCGTGGAATCTGGGCCCCGAAGGCGTGGATTCGGTGATCGAAGGCACAGATATCGGTGTGATCGAAAATGGCCGATTGAAAAGCGTCACCGGCTTTCTCGACAAGGTGCCGGCGCAATAAATCTGCTCTATTTCTGCCCTCCCCTCGACGGGGGAGGGCTGGTGCTCACACCGCGCTGCGGATCGCAGGATAAAGCGCGCGATAGCGTTTGTAAGCGTCCTCGAAAGCACCAGCCAAAGCCGTCTCCGGTTCGATGGTGGCGGCAATGGCTGGACCGGTGCAGACAGCAAGCGGATCTGCGCCGCTTGCCGCGATGAGGCCAAGCCGCGCGGCGCCAAAGGCGGCGCCAAAATCACCATCGGCGGGAACATCGACCGGAATGCCAAGCGCGGTGGCGATCGCCTTCAGCCAATAGCGCGAGCGCGAACCGCCGCCGATCGCCGTCACGCGCTCCAGCGTCGTGCCAGCCCGATGCAGCGCTTCCAGACTGTCGCGGAAGGCAAAGGCAACGCCCTCCAGAACCGCCTGGGTCAAGGCAGCCCTATGCGATTCATGCCCGAGCCCGACAAAGGCGCCGCGAATGGCCGCATCGTTGTGCGGCGTGCGCTCGCCCGACAGATAAGGCAGGAAGGTGACGCCCCCGGGCGCCTTGAGTGCATCGCCGAGTTCGCCGGTCAGTTCGCCTGCGCTCTTGCCGGTGATGCCCGAAAGCCAGTTGAGCGAGTCCGTTGCCGACAGGATGACGCCCATCTGGTGCCAGGTTGCCGGCAAGGCATGGCAGAAGGTGTGCACCGCGCTTTCCGGATTGGGCAGATAGGAAGCGTTAGCGGCAAACAGCACGCCTGACGTGCCCAACGAAACGAAAGCGTGCCCTGCTCCGACCGCGCCCATGCCGCAAGCGGAGGCGGCGTTGTCGCCGGCCCCGCCGGCAACCGAAATACCGGCATTCACGCCCCATTCCGAGGCGAGCTCAGCACGCAGCTCCCCTGCCTTCTCGGTGCCCTCGGCAAGGGCTGGCATGTGTTTCTCGTCGAGTTCCGTCACGGCCAGAAGCTCTCCCGACCAACGCCGCTTTTCGACATCGAGCCAAGAGGTGCCCGCCGAATCCGACATTTCGGAAATGTGCTCGCCGGTCAGCCAGAGCCTCAGATAGTCCTTCGGCAGCAAGATCTTCGCGACCTTGGCGAAAATGGCCGGCTCGTTCGCCTTCACCCAGGCGAGCTTCGGTGCGGTGAACCCCGGAAAGACAATGTTGCCGGTGAGCTTGCGGAAACGTGGATCGGCATCGAGTTTCGCGGCTTCGGCAAAGCTGCGCGTGTCGTTCCACAGGATGCAAGGCCGCAGCACGGAATCGGCGGCGTCGAGCAGCGTCGCGCCATGCATCTGGCCGGACAGGCCGATGCCTTTGATCGACGAGAATTCCTTGGCGTGGCTCGCCCTCAGCTCGGCGATTGCCTCGCGGCAGGCACGAACCCACTCGGATGGATCCTGCTCCGACCAGCCGTGATGTGGACGTGAAACGTCCAGGGAGGCATGGCCTGAGCCGATAATGGCTTGCCTGTCGTCAATCAGCAGCGCCTTGACGCCGGAGGTGCCGAGATCGAGCCCGAGATACATGCCTTCCTCCCCATTCGGTCAACGTGCGATCCGGTGCCACCTTGTCGACCCCTCCCCAAACCTAGGGCAACAGACGGCTTCAGCGCATTCTTATATTTTTCGAGATCCGAAAAATATTGTTGGCCAGTTCTACTTTAAGGGTCTGGCCGGGTCAATTCGTGCCGAGAGCAACAGCGCGGCGGGTGAACAAGGTCGACAATGGGCTTTCCGGCCGCGCCAACGCGCGTTCTGCCGTCAACGCTCTCGCCAACTGCGCGTTGCCGTCGCGCAAGGTGGCCTCGATCAGTGTCAGATCGATGACGTCGCGCTGCGCGTGGCTGCCGCCGAAGCGGTGCGCGACCGCTCGGATCGGCCGCAGCAGCCGCACCGTCTCTTTATAGTTACCTTCGCCGAAGGCTTTCATGGCAAGGGTCACGGGATGACCGACATCACGCGTGAAGGCGGCATTGTCGTCATCCGCCTGCATCGCCTCGCGCTGCGTTTCGAGCAGCGTTTTCGCCGGCGCCTCCAGTCCAGCTCCAACAAAGGCCATCATGGCATGGGCGTCGTTGAACGCGTAGTTGCCGGCAGCAGCCTTTGGCGCCCAGTTTGCGGCCAAGGCAGCCCAGCGATCGCCGACGTCAATGCCGCCGAGACACAGGCGCCACAGGATCGCCGAGGCGTCGACCATGTTGAGCGACAGCGTCGAACGCTTGCCGTAGACCGGTCCGTCGAACAGCGACAGCACCTCATCCACCTCACCAAGGTCGTAGTGGAACAATGCCAGATGCCACCAGTTGTGCACCTGCAGGAAACTCTCCCGCGTCCAGCCTTCCTTGTTCGCATGCATCCAGGCAATGCCGTCGCGCTGGCGGCTTTGCATCTCCATGACATGGGCAACCGCGTGCTGTGCCCAGCCGTCACGTGGTTCGAGCTCGATGGCTGCGCGGCCGAACTGTTCCGCGCGCTGATAATCTCCCATCTCTTCCAACCCGAACGCCTGCATGCCGAAAATGGCGTGGCAGCCCGGCATCGTCCTGTCCCACGCAGGCAGCGCACGGCCGATGCGGTCGCGCAGCATACGGGCATTGCCGGTGAAGAAGTCGATCTGATGCCCGGCCTGCAAGGCAAGTGCATCGAGTGGGAATTCGATCGTCAGCTCTTCCAGCACGCGCGAGGCCTCGTGCCAGCGGCCCTCAGCCAGATGACCGAGCGCGGCGACATGGCCCTGTTCCCGCGTTGTCGTTGCAAGCGGCAGCACCGCTTCGTGGCAAGCGCGCGCGACGGCCATTGCCTCGCGCTCGGTCGACAGGCCGAACAGATAGCCTTTCAGCACATGCGCCATGACAAACCCGGGCGTCTCGGCAATCGCCCTGTCGACTGAACCGACGGGATCACCGACGAAACGCTGCAGTTCGGAAAGGCCGCACAGATAGTGCTCCCGAGCACTCGCCGAGGCGCCCGTCAATGCAAGGCCGGATGTATCAGTGATCGTCATGGCGACCAGTCCTGTCCACAGGCTCCAGCCATACGATTTTGCGAAAATGTTTCAAGAAGAGTCCGGCTTTGCGAACTCGAGGTATTTCCGAATATTCGCAATTTATAAACCATGGAAACAAACCGTGTTTGGAGGCGCGGTGCAAATCATGGCTTCTTTGTGGCGGCCTGATCGACGGTGCGGGGATCGTCATGGGGTTTGTCGAGGGGAAAGGTCGGTAAGCAGTTTATTTGAAAACATTATCCTGAGGGACAGATTGATGCGCCAACCTGTATCGGCACGGCGAGACCGGGCGAGTATTTCCTTGCGCGGAAAACTCGGATTGCTCGCCTCTACGTCTCTCTTTCTGGGTTTCCTTCCTGCGGCACCTGCCTCGGCGGCCTGCACCCTCACATCCACCCCCGGCAATGACATCGTCATCTGCGACAGCGGCACCACCGTTGGGAATCTCGTCGATAACGCTGGCGACAACACCCTGCAGTTTCCGGCTGGAGGCACCGGCCAGATCACCGGCAACGTCACCTATGGCCCCGGCGCCGACCGCATCGAAATGCAGTCCGGCACCATTACCGGCACGGTGGAACAGGGCGACGGCCAGGACAGCTTCGTCATCGGCGCAGGAACGGTGAACGGCAATGTCCAGCAGGGCGCCGGCATCGACGATTTCCAGATGACCGGCGGCCAGATCGGCTCGCTCAACCAAGGCGACGGGCTCGACACCTTCTTCATGTCGAATGGGCGCATCGTCGACTTCTTCGACGATGGCGACCGTGCCGTCATGACCGGCGGCCGCATCGGCCGCGTCAACATGAAGCTCGACAAGAACTATTTCAACATGTCCGCCGGCACCATCGACCGCAACCTCGTCACCGGCTTCGACCAGGATACCGTCATCATTTCGGGCGGCACGATCAGCGGCAATATCAGCGTCAGCGGCGGCAATGACAGCGTGACTGTGACAGGCGGCTCGATCGGCGGCGATGTCCTGCTCTCCTTCGGGGAAGACACGTTCAACTGGAACGGTGGCGGCATCATCTACGGCACGATCGACCTCGGCGGAGACAATGACACCGCCACGCTCAGCAATCTCAACAACGGCAATCTCGGCGCAACGAAAGCGATCAGCGGCGGGCTCGGCACCGACGCACTCACCCTTTCCAACGTCGATTTTTCCAATGTCTCCCGGCTGCAGAACTGGGAAACCATCAACGCCACCAACGATACCGAGCTGAAATTCGGCGGAACACTCGCCCTGGGCGATACCGGTACCGGCACAGGCACGCTCAACGTCGATGCAACCAGCACGCTTTACGGCGGCGGTGGCAATGGCGGCGTCTCTGCGTTTACGGCCGGGCAACTCGCCAATGTCGTCAATGCCGGGCGCATCGATCTCACCAATGGCGGCGACAGCCTGACCGACACCTTCACCATTGCCGGCAACTACACCGGCAACAACGGGCTGCTGTTGCTGCAGACCGCGCTTGGCGACGATTCTTCCGCTTCAGACAAGCTCGTCATTTCCAACGGCACGGCCAGCGGCAGCACAAGCGTCACCGTCGTCAATGTCGGCGGCGCGGGCGCCGCCACCACACAAGACGGCATCATGGTGGTGCAGGCCCTGAACGGCGCCACCACGACCAGCAGCGCCTTCGCGCTCAACGGACCCGTCGCGGCAGGCGCCTATGAATATTACCTGTTCAAGGGCGGCGTCAGCGCCGGCAGCAACGAGAACTGGTACCTGCGCTCGACGCTGGTTTCCTCCACCACTGATCCCGCCCCTGCACCCGACCCACTGGAACCGACACCGCCACCACCGCAACCGATAGCACCCGAAGCTGAGCCACCCGCTCCGCCCCCGGTAGCACCGCCGCCGCCCGTACCACCGGAAGCCACGCCGGCCGATCCCGATCCGGTCGATCCGGCGCCTCCGGTCAACGAGACCGATGCGCAACCCGAGGCGCCACCGCCACCACCAGCCGTGGCGCCGGCCGATCCGCCGCCGCCGCCACCTGACGTTCCAACGACACCGCCATTGTCGGCCAATGCGACGCCGCCATCTCCCGGCGCCACACGCGTGACCGGCTCCGTGGTGCCGCTCTACCGTATTGAAGTGCCGACCTACACGGTGCTGCCACCGGCCGGCTATTATCTGATGAGTGCCAATCTTGGCACCTTCCATGAGCGGCGCGGCGAGCAGATTTTGCTCGGCGGCGTCGGCATGCTGCCGGGCAGTTGGGGCCGGGTATTCGGCCAGGATGCCGAGATGAAATGGGGCGGTAACATCGCACCAACCTTTGACGGCCATCTGTTCGGTTTCCAGGCAGGTACCGACCTGATCGGCTGGGAAGGGCCAACCGGGCACGAGAATCGTGCAGGCCTGTTCATCGGCCATACCAGCATGGACGGCGACATCCGCGGCCAGGCCCTGGGCTGGAACAACCTCAGCGTCGGCGACCTCGACCTCGGCGCTACCAGCCTTGGCGCCTACTGGACCCATATCGGCCCGGGTGGCTGGTATCTGGACGGCGTTGTCATGGGCACCTGGTTCGACGGCAATGCGACATCCAACCGCAATGTCGGCATCGATGTCGACGGGACGGGTGTCACACTGTCACTCGAAGGCGGCTATCCGATCCAGCTCTCGTCGGAATGGACGCTGGAGCCGCAGGCCCAGTTGATCTGGCAACATCTGTCGCTGGACGGGCAGAGAGATCGGTTCTCGACAGTCTCCTTCGACAATGACGACAGCGTCACCGGCCGGCTCGGCTTGCGCCTGCAAGGCGTAATGCCGATGGGAACCACCGTCCTGCAACCTTACCTGAAAGCCAATCTCTGGCACGACTTCGATGCTACCGACCGCATCAATTTCGGCAGTGACCCGATCGAGGTCGAGCGCGGCGGCACGTCACTGGAAGTCGGCGGTGGCGTCGTGGCGAAGCTCTCGGAAACGCTGAGCCTCTTTGCGACTGCCGATTACACGACCAATCTCGGCGGCGAAAAGCGCCGGGTCTGGGAAGGTAATCTCGGCCTCAGCGTGAAATGGTAAGCCAGGCGGGCGGG
>NZ_LJSD01000011.1:694408-833871 GCF_001303895.1 Mesorhizobium sp. 1M-11
GCCCTCCTCTCAATTGCCAGACCGCATCGCCACGGTAGCAATGCCTGCGCCAACCAGAAGCGTACCGCCGGTACGGTTGAAAATGCGGATCGCCTTCGGGTTGCGCACGACGTTGCGCGCCCGCGAAGCAACCAGCGCATATCCAAAGGCATTGGCGAAAGCGAGCGTCAGGAAGGTTGCCTCGAAGATCGCCATTTGCGTCCAGAAATTGCCGTGACGGTCGATGAACTGCGGCAGGAAGGCGACGAAGAAGGTGATGCTCTTGGGGTTGAGTGCCGTGACGAGCCACGCATGCGCCATCATCTTCGCGGCCGAGACGGCATCGTGGCGCGGTGTTGCTTCCAGCGTGCCGCCGGCGCGGAACAGCTTGATACCGAGATAGACCAGATAGGCAGCGCCGATCACCTTCAGCACCGTGAAGACGGTGGCGGAAGCAGCCAGCAAAGCGCCAATCCCCAGCATGGACAGCGTCATGGCGGTGAAGTCGCCCAAGGCCACTCCCACCGCCATCGGCAGCGCCGTTCGCCAGCCCTGCCCCAATGCGTAGGAGACGACGAGCAGGATCGTAGGGCCAGGAATGATGAGAAGGATGGAAGAGGCGGCAGCGAAAGCCGCCCAGTTCTCGAAGGACATGGGTCTCTCCTGTTAAAGAACAGGATAAATCCCTGACTTCAGGCGGATGTAAAGCGGTTTTTGCAGCGCTTTCTGGCGCCGCAAACAGGTGTCAGATCGCGCCGATCGGCTCGCATTGCGCACCGGCCGTGAAAACGCACGCGATGCCCGTGATGGCCTATGAAAGCAGCACCATATCGGTCGTCGCGGTCCGCCATGTGAAGGCCCGTTCCAGGTTCGACAATCAGAGTTCAAGGATCGATTGAACAGATAGGCGCGACCCGTGCCGGCATTGTGACGGAAGCAAGGAGTTTTGGTGCCGGAGCCGCCGGAAGAACGGCAGCGTAGATGCGCCAGTTCCGACAGAAGGCTGCAAAAGCAGGTCTCGCAAGGCTTTCACGCTTTTTAAACCATGAATCGTGAAAATGCCGCGCATCCGGCGGGCACGTGATCCCAGCCGTTCGTATGGGGTAAAGTGTGCATGCGTAAGCCGCAAGACCTGACGCCTTCGTCTGGCGTCGCCTTCCCGGAATCCGACACCATCGTCTCTCGTCGCGCCGTGCTTTCCGGCCTCGGCATCATGACCCTGCTTGGCGCCTCAGGCTGCTCGCAGACCCTCGACATTCCATCGCTCGGGCCGATCGGTCCGTCGAACGGCATGCCGCCGCTCGATGACATGTCGACCGGCGCGATCCGCCCGATCCCGCCGATAAGCGTCGACAGGAACATCACCGACAACAGCGCGATGTATGCGTCGTTGACCGACAACGGCTTCGTCATCCCGGCCATCCCTTTCCAGAAGGTCAAGCCGGAGTTCCGCCGCCAGATCGTTGTCGATCCGACCGGCGAAGCGCCCGGCACCATCGTCGTCAGGCTCAATGAGCGTCATCTCTACTGGGTTCAGGAAGGTGGCGAGGCGATCCGCTATGGTGTTGGCATCGGCAAGGCCGGCTTCGAATGGAGCGGCCGCGCGGTCATCCAGTACACAAAGGAATGGCCTACCTGGACGCCGCCCAGGGAGATGATCTCACGCAAGCCCGAACTGGTGAAATGGGCAAGCGGCCAGCCCGGTGGTCTCGACAACCCGCTCGGAGCGCGTGCGCATTATATCTACAAGGACGATCAGGACACGGGCTACCGCGTCCATGGCTCGCCGGAATGGTGGACCATCGGCACGCAGGCTTCGTCGGGCTGCGTTCGCATGATCAACCAGGACGTCATCGACCTCTACAACCGCGTCAAGGCATCGCCGACGAAGGTGCCGATTGTGGTTGCTTAAGGACAGGGAATAGTGAGTAGCGAATAGGGAGTAGTCGAAGAGCCGCTCCCTTCGCCTCACCATTCACTACTCACTATTCGCTACTCACTCCCCTAATCGATTAAACTCCCCGTTGCGTCGGGCCGGAATACAGGCGAAAATTCCGGCTCACATGCATCGGGAGGATTGCAGGATGGCCGGAACTTTCGTCATCGCCCAGGGGGGTGGCCCTACCGCCGTTATCAACCAGACGGTGGTCGGCGCGGTTCTTGAAATCCGCAAGACACATCCCGGCGCACGCGTGCTCGGCTCCCGTCACGGCGTGCGCGGTATTCGCGACGGCGACTATGTCGACCTCAGCGACATGCGTGAGGATCAGCTGAGGCTTATTGCCCGCACCCCTTCGGCCGCACTCGGCTCCACCCGTGACAAGCCGGATGCCGCCTATTGCGAACTGGTGCTGAAGGGCCTGCAAAAGGCCGGCGCCGATGCCTTCATCTATATCGGCGGTAACGACACCTCCGGCACGCAGCAGATCCTCACCGACGCCGCCGGCGGCAAGATCGCCTTCGTGCATGCGCCGAAAACCATCGACAACGACCTCGTCGAAAACGACCACACGCCAGGCTTCATCTCGGCGGCGGAATTCGTTGCCGGCGCCTTCCTGTCGGTGGATCTCGATTTCCGAGCCCTGCCCGGCATCTATGTCGGCATCGTCATGGGCCGCCATGCCGGCTTCCTCACCGCGGCGTCCGCTGCCTGGCGACTGGACGGAGACAGCGGACCGCACCTTGTCTATGTGCCCGAACGTGCCTTCTCGGTCGACAACTTCATCGAAGACGTAAAAGCGACGATGGCCAAGCACAAGCGTTGCATCGTCGCCGTGTCCGAAGGCGTTTCGACAGCGGACGGTCGCTCGCTGGTCGAGACCATCGTCGGCTCCGACAAGGTCGAGCGCGACGCGCATGGCAACGTCAAGCTGTCCGGCAGCGACCTCAACCGCGCTTTCGAGCAGGCACTGGCCGAGAAGCTGCCTGGCAAGCGCGCCCGCGTCGACGCGCTTGGCTATATGCCGCGCGGCTATATCGGCGCGATCAACCCCGTCGACGCGCAAGAAGCCTTCGACGCGGGCGCCTTTGCTGTGGGTGTGGCTGCCGAGGGCGGCGGCTCAGTGGCGCTACAATATGACGGCCGCGAAACAGTGTTCAGGAAAGTGCCGTTGAGCAGCGTTGCCGCCAAGACCAGGCATATGCCTGACGATTTCATGCTCAAGGACGCCAACGGCCTCTCCGAGGCGGGTCTTGCCTATCTGCACCGGCTGGTTCCGGCCAAATACCAGGTCGGCAAACCGTTCGTGTGAGGATGCCGACATGACAGGCTGGTTCGGCAAGAGGGCACTCGACCCGGCGCTGACGCTCATTAGCGAGCCCTTCGTGCACCCCTATATGAGCGCCAACATCTGGCACCTCAAAGGGCGTGATGTCGACCTGCTGGTCGATACCGGCATGGGCATCTGCCCACTGACGCCGGAGATAGGCACGCCCGTGGGCAAGCCGCTGCTGGTGGTCGCAACCCATATTCATCTCGATCATGTCGGCTCGCTGCACGAGTTTGCAGAGCGCGCCGGGCCTGCGCAAAGTGCGGCCGAATTCGCCCGCATGCGCGACACCGCCACCTATGCACAAGAATTTCGTGAACTGGACGGCGCGGTGTCGCGCCTGCCCTATCCCGGCTGGCGTCTCGAAGCCTATCGCATCGAACCGGCGCCGCTGACACGCGTGCTTGACGAAGGCGACATCGTGGATCTCGGCGACCGGCGTTTCACGGTTCTGCATCTGCCTGGTCATTCGCCGGATTCGATCGCGCTTTTCGACGAGCATGACGGGCTCTTCTTCAGCGGCGATGCAATCTATGACGACACGCTGCTCGACGACCTGCCCGATTCCGACCCCGTCATTTATCGCCGCACCATGCAACGGCTGCTCGATCTGCCGATCAGCATGGGTCATGGCGGCCATGGTCCGAGCTTCGATCGTGGCCGGATGCAGGATATCGCGCAGGGTTATCTGAGAAGAGGATGAGCCCCTCTGCTGGCGGCTGGCCATGGAGGCAAGCAACGGTTCGGGTGGTGCAGACGTCGCGTTCGCTACAAGAAAAAGGCGCCGCACGGAGCGACGCCTTTCTTGCTGATTTGTAGTGGGATGATCGGTGGCTCAATCGACCCGATCGGTCCGATCGACCCAGTCGAACTCAACCGACCTGCTCGTCCCAGCCGGAGATCGCCTTGACTTCAAGGAAGTCCTCAAGGCCCCACTTGCCGCCTTCGCGGCCGAGGCCCGAGGCCTTGTAACCACCGAAGGGGCTGCCATAGGGCCGGTCGGCGCCGTTGATCTGCACCATCCCGGCTCGGATACGTCGCGCCACGCGCTGCGCCTTGGCCTTGTCCTGCGTCTGGACATAACCCGACAGGCCATAAGGCGTGTCGTTGGCGATCTCTATGGCATCCTCCTCGGTATCGAAGGGGATCATCGCCAGAACCGGCCCGAATATCTCTTCACGGGCGATGGTCATGTCATTGTTGACGTCGGCGAAGACGGTCGGGCGGACATAGTAGCCACGGTTGAAGCCCTCCGGACGGCCGAGGCCACCTGCAACGACGCGCGCACCTTCCTTGATGCCGGCCTCGATCATGCTCTGCACCTTGTTGAACTGCACCTCCGAAGAAAGCGGACCGATATGGTCGCCATCCTCGGCCGGGTTGCCGACCTTGACGGTGGCGGCATAATCCGCAGCCAGGCTGACGGCGCGGTCATAGACCGGGCGTTCGACGAGCATGCGGGTCGGGGCGTTGCAGGACTGACCGGTGTTTTCGAAGCAGTGCGCCAGACCGCGGGCGATCGCATCCGGCAGGTCCGAGTCGGCAAAGACGATGTTGGGCGACTTGCCGCCAAGTTCCAGAGCGACACGCTTGATGCCATCGGCGGAAGACTTTGCCACCGCGATGCCGGCGCGCGTGGAGCCGGTGAAAGACATCATGTCGATACCGGGATGGCGCGACAGCGCTTCGCCAACCGTCGGGCCATCGCCATTGACCATATTGAACACACCGGCCGGGAAGCCGGCATCTTCCATCATCTCGGCGAAGACAATGGACGAGACCGGCGCGATCTCGGACGGCTTCAACACCACCGTGCATCCGGCGGCGATCGCCGGCACCACCTTCAACGTCACCTGGTTCATCGGCCAATTCCACGGCGTGATCAGACCGCAGACGCCGATCGGCTCGTAGACGATATGCTCTTGCTTGTTGCGCTCGCTGAGCGGCGTTTCGAAATGGAAGTCCTTCAGGGTGCGGATGAAGGCCTTGATATGGCCGGCACCGCAGGCAGCCTGGGCTTCGAGTGCCAGTTTGATCGGCGCGCCCATCTCATCCGAAATGGCCTTGGCCATATCGTTCATCCGCTTGTTATAGGACGCAAGCAGGCGCTCCAGCGCTGCCAGGCGTTCCTCGCGGCCGGTGCGGCTCCAGCTTTCGAAAGCACGGCGGGCGGCGGCGACCGCCTTGTCGACATCGGCGGCGGAGCCCAGCGAGATGACGGCAAAGGGTTGCTCGTCAGCTGGGTTGATGACTTCGAGTTCCTTCGGCGCGACCGGCGCGACCCACTTGCCGTCGATGAAGAAATCCGTCTTTCGCAGCATTCTCTTCTCCCTGTTCGCGACTGTTCTAACAGCCGGCCCGACGAGCGCGGGCGTGAAACCGACATGGTTTTTAGCGTTGCGGCAGTGTTCTAGCTTTGCCCCGTGGCCTGACTCAAGCCTCAGCGTGGAGCCTGCGTGATGCCAGAGGATGAGATAAGAAACGGGCTTTCAAGTCTGCTTTTAAGCAGTTTTTGGGCGCCATCAGTTGACGATGCGTATACGACATCATGAACGCCGGCTTAGTATGCTTTTGCATATCGGCCAGATGCCAAATCCTCTATCTATTTGTAATTATTAAGATAAATCCAGAAGCTAGCGCTCTGCTTCGGAGTTTCAAGGATCGTTTCCATGGTCCAATCGGCACATTTTCGTGATTGGAAACTCGTTTGGGGCACTCCCAGATATGCCCTGTCCGAACGACGCGAATTCCTCCCAAGAACACGCCGCATGACGGACAGACATTGAAATTCGGAGTACGAAAATGAAAAAGATTGCTCTTGCTACTGCTGCTCTCCTGGTTGCCGCTGGTTCGGCTTTCGCGGGCAGCGACAACTTCGACGCCTATGCCGGTTCGAACCCGCAGGCTGTTGGTTCGACCGTCGACAGCGGCTACACCGCTTCGGTGAATAGCGGCTCGCACAACGCCAGCAACACCGTGATCAAGCCGATCACCGATGGCGCCCCGCGTCTCGGCGGCAACAGCTAATCATAGCTGATATGCCTGCCGGCATGGCCGGCACAGAAAAAGCGGTGGGCTTGCCCACCGCTTTTTTTCGTTTTGCCTCACCACAAAATTCTCCGCACGGCCGACCGACACCGTCATGCCGGCGCGGTGTCCGTTCAGCTTCAGGGATGATGGCCTCTTATCCCTCTCCGTGACGTCAACTTTTTCACGTCAAAAACAGCAATCTCGTTCACTGAATAGAGACAATCCGTTCAGAGTCTACTGAACGATGGTTCAGTATGGTTTTTGATACCAGTCTGCAACGACACAATTAAGATACTGAAAAACAAGTCTTTTTACAAACGCTTGTGTCATCAAAATCAAACTTCAAGAACCATTTTTGCATAGCAGATAAACATTCTCGTGATTGGAACCTTTCGCACGGCATTCCCATTTCTGTGTGGTCCGAACGACGAGATTGCCTCCCAAGAGACCACGCCGCTTGACGGACGGAAAAAGAAATTTGGAGTACGAAAATGAAGACCATTGCTCTTACTGCTGCTGCCCTCCTCGTTGCCGCCGGTTCTGCTTTTGCCAACGGTAGCGACCACTACGGCTCGAACTTCACCTATTCGAACGTCGACAGCTCCTACACCGCGTCGGTCAAGTCCGATGCAGTCAAGCACGACGCCGTTTCCACTGTGAAGCCGATCACCGACGGCGCTCCGCGCCTGGGTGGCAACAGCTAATCATCGACCGACAGACAAACTCATTGCAAAATTTGGAGATACGAAAATGAAGACCATCGCTCTCACCGCCGCCGCCCTCCTGGTTGCCGCTGGCACTGCTTTCGCTGGTAGCGATCACTATGGCTCGAACTTCACCTATTCGAACGTCGACAGCTCCTACACTGCTTCGATCAAGAACGGTTCGGCTTCCTCGCAGGAAACCGCGAAGACCATCACCGACGGTGCTCCGCGCCTGGGCGGCAACAGCTAATTCAGAGCTGACCAAGCTGTCGGCTCGCACCGACAGCCGGTACCAAAAGCGGTGGGCTTGCCCACCGCTTTTTTGCTTGTGCGGATCGCGGCTTTTGCCGGCCTCCTCAAAATGCCTGGCGAAAGCGCGATCTTGACGAACAATGCCACGGCAATGAAAGGCCCTGATCATTCTGCATGCGTTCACCATCAGGCAACTGTCCGTTCAAGCGTCCTGAACATCGGATAGACGCCGCCACACGCAGAAACGACATTCTGCTCTATGTGCATGAAAATAAAAGCTTTATTCGACCAAAATGACACCTACGGACGATTTCAAGGGACAATCCGGGCATCGCGATGAACATTCTTGTGATTGGAACCTTTGGTCGGCCATTCCCATTTCTGTCTTGTCCGAACGACGCGATTACCTCCCAAGAAACACGCCGCTGACGGACGGAAAAACCGAACGTTGGAGTTTAAAAATGAAAACCCTTGCTCTTACCGCTGCTGCCCTTTTGGTTGCCTCTGGCGCCGCTTTTGCCGGCAGCGACAATTTTGATCCCTATGCCGGTTCCAACCCGCATGCGACGACCGTCGACACGGGGCATACCGCTTCAATTGCCACGCACAGCGCTGCGCTGCAGTGGCTCGACGGCGGCAAGGCAACCTCCGCCGACAAGGCTGACCAGGCTGCCATCGATTATCGGGCCGACCATTTCGGCAGCCGCTGAAGCGGCCTCATCTAGAATGCAAAAAGCGGTGGGCTTGCCCGCCGCTTTTCGTTTTGGTGTCGCCAGCAAACTGCCCCGCCTGCAGCTGGATTATACCCATCGTGAAAAACCACCCTCATAACCGATTGCATTATGCAATCAGATTCTGTATACTGGTTGCATATCGCAATTGGTTTATAGGAGCCTGAGATGTCCAAGCTGGTGGTTCGCGCATTCTCGATTTCGCAAGATGGTTATGGCGCCGGGCCGAACCAGAGCCTTGAAAACCCGCTCGGCGAAAACGGAGAGAAATTGCATGAGTGGTTTTTCGAAACACATACCTTCAAGACCATGCTCGGCCAGGAGGGCGGACTGAAAGATGTCGATGAGGAATTCGCCGCGCGCAGCTTCGACAATCTCGGCGCCTGGATTCTGGGCCGCAATATGTTCGGACCGGTGCGCGGACCCTGGCCAGATGAGAGCTGGAAGGGCTGGTGGGGCAACAACCCGCCCTATCACGTACCGGTCTTCGTGCTGACGCACCATGCCCGTGCGCCGATCAGCATGGAAGGCGGCACCACCTTCCATTTCGTCACCGGCGGCATCGAAGACGCGCTGGCGCAGGCCAGGCAGGCCGCTGCGGGCAAGGATGTCCGCGTCGGCGGCGGCGTCGAGACGCTGAAACAATATCTGAAAGCGCGGCTGGTCGACGACCT
Organism: Mesorhizobium sp. 1M-11; assembly: GCF_001303895.1. Classification (GTDB taxonomy): domain Bacteria; phylum Pseudomonadota; class Alphaproteobacteria; order Rhizobiales; family Rhizobiaceae; genus Mesorhizobium. The sequence goes on from NZ_LJSD01000011.1 coordinate 703,048, forward strand.
GCATCTGGCCGTCTCGCCTTTCCTGTTGGGCTCCGGCGAGAACCTGTTCTCGGATATCGATCTTACCGCACTCGGCTACCGGATCACTGACCGTGTGCCGACCCAGAAGGCGACACACCTGACCATCGTACGTGAGGGTATCTGACGCCCGTCAGCCCGGTCGATCAAACGAAAACAAAGAGGGCCTCGCGGCCCTCTTGTCAATTGTGCCGACCCTGATCAGACGTCAGGCTGCCTTGGCTTCGGCCTCGTAGTGGGCGAAGGAGCGCCCGCTCTCGTCAAAGATATGCAGGTCCTCTGGGCTCGCGGTCAGCTTGAGAACAGCGCCGCGCTTGATTTCCAGATTGCCCGGCAACTTGGTCACCAGCGGCTGGTCGTCGCCGCGACCGATATCGAGATAGACGAGTTGCACCTCGCCAAGCTGCTCGATGTAGTCGACCGTGCCTTCAAACAGCGCACCGCCTTCTGCCTCGGTGGCGATGTGAAGGTCTTCAGGCCTGACCCCGAAGCTGATGCTCGCACCCGCAGCCCTTTCAGGTGTCTGAATGGGAGCATGAGCCACAACTCCGCCGGGCAGTCTCACCGCTGTCGGTGCACCGGCCCGCTCGATCGTGCCCGCCAGGATGTTCATGGCCGGCGAGCCGATGAACTGGGCGACGAACAAGTTGCCCGGTCGCTTGTAAAGTTCCATCGGCGTGCCGACCTGCTCGATATGACCATCCTTCAGCACCACAATGCGGTCGGCCAGTGTCATCGCCTCGACCTGGTCGTGGGTAACGTAGATCATGGTGGTGTTCGGCATCGATTCCTTCAGCTTGGCGATCTCGATGCGGGTGGCGACGCGAAGCGCCGCGTCGAGGTTCGACAGAGGCTCGTCGAATAGGAAAACCTTGGGGTTGCGTACGATGGCGCGGCCGATGGCGACGCGCTGGCGCTGACCACCCGACATCGCCTTGGGCAGACGGTCGAGATATTTGGTGAGCTGCAGGATCTCGGCGGCCTGTTTGACGCGGCGATCGATCTCTTCCTTCTTCTCGCCGGCGATCTTCATGCCGAAAGCCATGTTGTCGTAGACCGTCATATGCGGATAGAGCGCATAGGATTGGAACACCATGGCGATGCCGCGCTTCGATGGTGGCACGTCGTTCACCCGCTCGCCGGCGATGTTGAGATCGCCCGAAGTGATTTCCTCAAGACCGGCGATGGAACGCAACAGGGTGGACTTGCCACAACCGGACGGGCCGACAAAGACGATGAATTCGCCCGATTTGATGTCGAGGTCGATGCCGTGAAGAATGTGGATGTTGCCGTAGGATTTCTTCACTTGCCTGAGGGTCAGATCGGCCATTGTTTTCTCCCGTTTATTTTATTGGCTCAGGCGAGACGCCCGAACCAGGCTCCATAACCGCCAAGGCGAAGCTTGCCGGTCCCCGACTGCGATGAAAAACCATGTCCTGCCAAAGGTTGCAAGCCGCCGCCGAGGTCTACCTCGGTGATGCTGCTGCCGAGATTGAAGGCGCAGACGATGCGCTCATTGCCCTCCTGGCGTGAGAAGACGACGACATCGCCCTGTCCCTGCACGAACTCGATATCCCCCTTCACCAGCGCGGGATGGGCGCGGCGGAAGGCAAGGAAGCGTCGATAGTGCTGGAGCAGCGAAGCGCTGTCGCTCTCCTGCACGTTGACTGCCTTGGACAGATGTTCGCCTGGCACGGGCAGCCACGGCCTGGCACTCGAGAAGCCACCATGGGGCGACGCTGCTTTCCACACCATCGGCGTGCGGCAACCGTCACGCCCCTTGAATTCCGGCCAGAAACGGATGCCATAAGGATCCTGCAGATCCTCGAAGGCAAGGTTGGCCTCACCGAGGCCGAGCTCTTCGCCCTGATAGATGCAGGCGGAACCGCGCAGCGACAGAAGCAACGCCGATACAACCTTGAGATAGGCAGCCGGATCGGTCTCGCCGGCAGCCCAGCGCGAGGCATGGCGCACCACGTCGTGGTTGGAGAAGGCCCAGCACGACCAGCCGTCGCTGGCGACGCGGCCGAACGCCTCCAGCACAGCGCGCACCTTGGCGGCACTGATCTTTTCCGGCGCCAGGAAATCGAAGGAATAGCACATGTGCACACGCTTGCCGGCGGCCGTGTAGGCCGCGACGACTTCCAGTCCGCGCTGGGAATCGCCCACTTCACCGACAGCCGCCGCGGCGGGATATTCATCCAGCAGCGCACGGAACCGCTCGAGAAAGCCGAGGTTTTCAGGCCGGCTCTTGTCGTAGATGTGGTCCTGGTAATTGTAGGGGTTGACCGACGGCGCAGTCTGGTCGTTGCGCTCTTCCGGCGGCAGCGCCGGATTGTTCTCCAGGCCTTCGCTGTGGAAGTAGAAATTGATGGTGTCGAGACGGAAACCATCGACGCCACGTTCCAGCCAGAAGCGAGTGACGTCGAGCAGCGCGTTCTGGACCTCCTGGTTGTGGAAGTTCAGGTCAGGCTGCTCGGAGAGGAAATTGTGCATGTAATATTGCTGGCGGCGGGTATCCCATTGCCAGGCCGAACCGCCGAAGATCGACAGCCAGTTGTTGGGCGGGGTGCCATCCGGCATGGCGTCGGCCCACACATACCAGTCAGCTTTCGGATTGTTGCGGCTGGACCGGCTTTCGGCGAACCAGGGATGGATATCGGCGGTGTGCGACAGCACCTCGTCGATCATCACCTTGAGGCCGAGCCGATGTGCCTCGGCCACCAGCACATCGAAATCCGCCAACGAGCCGAACATCGGATCGACGTCGCAATAGTCGCTGACGTCATAGCCGAAGTCTTTCATCGGGGACTTGAAGAAGGGAGATATCCAGATGGCGTCCACCCCCAGTGAAGCGATATAGCCGAGCCGGGCAGTGATGCCCTTGAGATCGCCTATGCCGTCGCCGTTCGTGTCCTGGTAGGAGCGCGGGTAGATCTGATAGATCACCGCGCCGCGCCACCAGTCCCGATCGGCCGCCGGCATGGCTGCCTCGGCCTTGCGCTGCACTGCTTGCTTCACCATCAACCTCCTTTGACTGAACCCGCCAGCAGGCCACGCACGAAGTAACGCTGCAGCGAGAAGAAGACGATCAGCGGCACGATGATGGTGACAAAGGCCGATGTCGTCAGGATTTCCCAATCGCCGCCACGGGAACCCAGCAGCGCGTTGAGCTTGGCCGTCAGCACGATCTGGTCGGCCTCGGTCCCCAGGAAAACCATCGCCACCAGCAAATCGTTCCACACCCATAGGAACTGGAAGATGGCGAAGGAGGCGAGCACGGGGAAAGACAGCGGCAGCACGATCTTGATGAAGATCTCGAAGTCGCTGGCACCATCGATGCGGGCCGATTCCATGATCTCGCGCGGCAGGCCGGCAATGTAGCTGCGCAGCAGATAGATTGCGAAAGGCAGGCCGAAACCAGTATGCGCCAACCAGATACCGAGATACGTCTTGGCCGGCACGCCGAAGAAGGCGCCGACGCCGTTGTAGAGTTTCAGCAACGGGATCAGCGACATCTGCAGCGGCACGACGAGCAGCCCAATGATGACGGCGATCAGCAGTGCACGGCCGGGAAACCGCATCCAGGCCAGCGCATAGGCGGCGAAGGCTGCGATCAGGATCGGGATGATGGTGGCTGGGATCGTCACCGTCAGCGAATTCAGGAACGACCGGCCGATGCCTTCAGAGAAAAGCACCGCCCGGTAGTTGTCGGTGGTGAACCTGGGCGGCGCCGATGCCTCGTAATAGACGCGCTGGCCACGTTCACCCTCGAAGGCCTTGGGCGAGGACAGGACATAGGAGCCATCCTCGTTCACCTGCAGGGTGACGCCGTCGTCCAGTTCGGCAACGGCACCGACCTTGTATTTGGTCGGTTCCTGCGAGCGTACGCCATAGGCGGTCACGGTGCGCGCATCGCCGGCACCGAGCAGGTTGCCGGTGATGATGAATTTGCCGTCTTTTTCCGCCTGGTCCTTGGCAGTGCCAAGGCGACCGGCGGCGGTCTGGCTGGAGGTGCTCAGCGACGTCCACCAGCCTGAGGCGACGATCTGATCCTTGTCGCGCAGCGAAGAGATCAGAATGCCCAGTGTCGGCACGGTCCACACCGCGACGAAGAACAGAACGGCCAGGTGGACGCCGAAGCGGCCGATGAAGGATTTTCCGGTTGAGCTCGCCATTTCAATGCCCTCCCGTTTCCTTGTTGGCCTGACGGATGTTCCAGATCATGATCGGCAGCACCGCAATCATGATGATGATGGCAATGGTGGCGCCACGGCCGAAGTCGCCGCCGCCACGGAACATCCAATCGAACATCAGGTTGGCGAGCACCTGGCTGTTCCATTGACCGTTGGTCATGGTCAGCACGATGTCGAACACCTTCAGTACCAGGATGGTGATGGTGGTCCAAACCACGGCGATCGTGCCCCAGATCTGCGGGATCATGATCTTCCAGAAAATCTGGAAGGGGCTGGCGCCATCGATGACCGCCGCCTCGATCGTCTCTTCCGGAATACCGCGCAGCGCCGAAGACAGGATGACCATGGCAAAGCCGGTCTGGATCCAGATCAGGATGATCATCAGGAAGAAGTTGTTCCAGAAAGGCAGCGATATCCAGACCTGCGGGTCGCCACCGAGCCGCGTGATCAGCGCATTGAGGATGCCGATCTGAACCTGGCCTTCGCCACGATATTCGTAGATGAACTTCCAGATCACGCTGGCGCCAACGAAGGAGATGGCGAGCGGCAGGAAGATCAGGCTCTTGGCGATGGTGCCCCACCAGATCTTGTCGGTGAGGACAGCGATTATGAGGCCCAGGAAGGTGCAGGCCGCCGGCACCACCGCCAGCCACAGCACATTGTTGAGGATGGAGTTGCGGAATTCGCGGTCGCCGATCGCCCAGTCATAGTTGGCAAGCCCGACGAAGGATGTGCTGCCGCGATCCATGAACGAGAGCCGAAGCGTTTCGACCACCGGATAGATCAGATAGATGGTGAGGATGATCATCGCCGGGCCGACGAACAGCCATGGCCTGATCAGCCCCTGCCGGCGCAGATTGTCCACGGCAGTCGCGCCGGAGACGCCGCGCGACGGAAAGATCACATCGACGATTTTGTTGGCGCCCCAGAAGTAGGCGACACAGCCGCCGACGCCGATGAAAATAACGAGAATGGCTGAAAAGATCTGAGCCGCCACGGGTTCCTCCCCTCGCTACTGATCCATGCCTGGGCCGGGCGGCGCAGCTGCGCCACCTGGCCGTTGCAGTCTCCCTTCCCCCGGCCTCCGGGTTCCCCAGGCCGATCCGGGGCCTACTTGCCCGGACCGGCATGCCTTGGGAGGCCGCACTCCTGGATTGACTACTTGATCGCGTCCCAGCTCTTCTGGATGTCGGTCGCGACCGCTTCCGGCGACTTGCCGCCGACCATGTCGATCATGCCGGTCCAGAACGCACCGGCGCCGATCTTGCCGGGCATGAGGTCGGAACCGTCAAAGCGGAACGTCGTCGCCTCGGACAGGATCTCGCCCTGCTTCTTCAGCGCCTCGGAACCATAGGCATCCTTGTTGACACCCTTGAACGGAGTGACGAAGCTTTTCTGTGCCATCCAAAGCTCATGCGCGAGCGGCAGTTCGAGGAACTTGATGAATTCCCGCGAAGCCTTGGAATCCTTGGTGATCATCACCAGTGTGCCGGCGCCCAGCACAGGCTTGCCGAGTTCCGGCTTGGAGGCGTAAGGCGGATAGTAGAAGAAGTCCGCATCCTGGCCGAGCTTCACGCCTTCCGGGAAGAAGGATGGGATGAACGAAGCCTGATGGTGCATGTAGCACTTCGGCGGCACCGCGAAGAGGCCTTTCGGGCTGTCGCGGAAATCGGTCGCCGCCACCGCGGCTGCACCGCCATCGACCATTTTGTCGTCGGTCGCGATCTTGGCAAAGATGTCGAGCGCGCCGACAACCTTGGGATCGTTGAACTTGATCTCGTTCTTGGTCCACTGGTCGTAGACTTCCGGCGTCTGGGTGCGCAGCATGATGTCTTCGACCCAGTCGGTTGCCGGCCAGCCGGTGGCACCGCCGGAGCCGAGACCGATGCACCAGGGCTTGCCACCGTCGGCGATGATCTTCTTTTCGAGTTCGGCAAGTTCTTCCTGCGTGGCCGGAACCTTGTAGCCGGCCTCATCGAAATTGTCGGGCGAGTACCAGACCAGCGACTTCACGTCGGCCTTGTAGGGGAAGGCGAAAAAGCCCGACTTGCCATCCTTGTCCTTGAAGGTGCCGAGATCCACCCAGGACTGGCCGGCACCGTAGTTCTCCTTGATCCAGGCAGCGACATCGTCGCCCAGCGGGGTCAGCAGCCCCTTGGAGGCAAGATCCTGGATCAGGCCGGGCTGCGGCAGGATCGCAATGTTGGGCGGGCTGCCGGCTTGCGTGTCGATGACGATCTGCTGTTCGTAGTTCTCGGACGACGAATATTTGATTTCGGCACCCGTCGCCTCGGAGAAATAATCGAAGACGGAACGGGCCAGTGCCTCGTCCTCGCCACGCCACGGGCCGAAGATCGACAGCGTCTCGCCCTTGAGATCGACCTTCTTCAGATCTTCGAAATTGGCCCAGTGAAATTTGGAATCCTCGCCGGGCTTGAATTTCAGCTCAGCGGCCTGCGCAGGCGCAGCCAGGGCCAGCGCAGCAAACGCCGTGCCCAGCAACAAAAGCTTCTTCATCTGCAATCCTCCCTCTGGATCGAATACCGACGGAACCTCCATTCCGCCGCCGACATCACCTGACTGTGCCCGAGCACGGAAGTGTCTGCAACCTTCCGAAGTGGGCGTTCAAAGCGCTTTGGCTTGCTTCATCTCGCCATCGAATCCCAAAAGAGTCAAGTGCACGCCCAATTAATCGATTTAAATGATTGAAACATGCCGTGAAAATCGCAATGCAGCATCGTTTTTCGGCATTGCAGCAGCAAATTTGCTTCAAAGCGACATCATCTGAACCTAATGTGGTCTTTCTCGATCGACCGGGCAATCAAGGCCGGGATAGCTCTCCAAGCGCTTTGGGAGGCGTAATTGAACCTCAAACAGCTGTCACAGATGCTGCAACTCTCACAAACCACGGTGAGCCGCGCACTGAACGGCTATCCCGAGGTCAATGAGGAAACGCGCCGACGTGTCGTCGATGCAGCCAAGCGCCATGGCTATCGCCCCAATCCTTCCGCACGCCGGCTGGCCACGGGCAAGACCGGCATGATCGGCTACGTGCTGCCGACAGGATCGGCCGTGGATATCGACCCACATTTCGTCGAATTCCTGTCCGGGCTGGGTGACTACGCCCGCGCGCATGAGCTCGATCTTGTGCTGTCCCCCGCAGACGCGGAGGACCAGGAGACCACCTATCGGCGCCTCGTCGCCAACAAGCAGGTAGACGCCGTCTACGTGTCCTCGCCGCGCCCGCAGGACAGCCGGGTTGCCTTGCTCGACACACTTGGCCTGCCTTTCATCGTGCACGGGCGAAGCGACGGTTTCGATTTCGATTACCCTTACCTCGACATCGACAACGAAGGCGCCTTCCATGATGCAACGCGCCTGCTGATCCAGCTTGGCCACCATCGCATCGCGTTGATCAACGGCGAAGACCGGGAGACCTTCGCCATCCACCGTGAGCGCGGCGTGCGGCGTGCCTTGTCCGGCAGCGGGCTTGTCTTGCCTGATCATCAGGTTTGGTCGACGGCCATGACCGAAGAGAACGGCTATCGCGCAGCCCGACGCCTGCTCGAGGGCGGAGCCGCGCCGACAGCGATCCTGTGCTCCAGTCTCATCATGTCCCTGGGTGTCGCGCGGGCGGTGCGCGAACTCGGCTTGACCATTCCCGGAGACCTGTCGCTGATTGCGCATGATGACGTCTTTCCCTGGCTGAAGCCTGAGAACTTCTCAGTCCCGCTTTCGACCACCCGCTCCTCTATTCGCGCTGCCGGCGCCAGGGTAGCGGAACGGCTGATTGCACGGCTGTCAGGCCTGGAGGATGGCGCGCGCGGTGAGGTATGGCCGGTCGACCTTGTCGTCAGGGGCTCGATCGCAGGTGCGCCGACGACAGGCTTGTGATTTGAGAATTGCGGCCTTCAGCGGCCGGGAACCGGCCAGATGTCTGCCGGCAGCACCACGGCCCGCACGCTGGCGGCGAGCGCCTGCGCGCCGTTCGCGATCTGCTGCGATGCGGCCGCCTGTTTGCATGTGATGATCAGGCCATTCGCAATAGTGCGTCGCCGCGAAAGCAGCCCTGTGAACCAGGATGCACGAGCGCCTCGCGCCTGCGAGAATCGTGCCGGCTTCTCCGAATGCGCGACATGGTCGGCGACCACGTCCGCCCAGCCCTCCACGAGTCTGGCGCCAGGTTCCAGAAGCAACAGCCAGTCGCCTTTGGCCGCGGCAATGCCGGCGCCGATCCCCCCTGCCGTCAGATAACGGCAGCCGGCGTGTTCCGCCACCTTGGCGGTCTGGTCGGTCGAGCCCAGATCGCAGACGATCACCTCGCGCACCATGCCTTCCACGACGCCGCCGACCAGCGACGCCAGCGTGCGCGCCAACCGCTCCTCGTCATTGCGCGTTTCGATCAGGACACTGAGCATTCCTGCCGAATAGCGGAAAGCCGCGACGGACGCCAGTCATCTTCGCTTATCGAAGTTCTTGATTTGTTCTCATAATGCAGATAGGAATAATTTCATGAGAACAGCGATTCGACGCCCCGCAGAGAGCCCCTGGGAAAGAGCCAAGATGGAACAGGTCGTGCGTGCCGACATTGCCGCTTTCGGCGCTGGAAGGGCCGATATGGCAAACGCCATCATGGAGCAGAGCGGAATGCGCGTGCGCCCCGAGCGCAATCGCGGCCGCTCTGCGGGCATCAACCCGTCTGGCCGCTTCGAACCGGTCAGCCGCCATGTCTTCGACGATGGCTGGGAATCGCTGGAAGAGCTGCCGCCGTTCAAAACCGAGGTGCAGGTGGAGAAGCCACGCACCATCATCACGCGCAATGAATCGCCCGACATTTCCTTCGACCGGTCGATCAATCCCTACCGCGGCTGCGAGCATGGCTGCGTCTATTGCTTTGCAAGGCCGACGCACGCCTTCATGGGACTTTCGGCCGGGCTCGATTTCGAAGCCAAGCTGTTTGCCAAGCCCGACGCGGCGCGCCTGCTCGACAAGGAGTTGTCCAAGGAAGGCTACCAGCCACGCACCATCGCCATCGGCACCAACACCGATCCCTACCAGCCGATCGAACGGCAATACCGCATCATGCGCGAGATCCTGGAAGTGCTGGAGGCGCGCGGCCACCCCGTCGGCATCGTCACCAAATCGGCGCTGGTGACGCGTGACATCGACATCCTGTCCCGCATGGCCGAGCGCGGGCTGGCCAAGGTGGCGTTGTCCGTGACGACGATGGATCGCATGCTTGCCCGCACGATGGAGCCGCGCGCCTCGACGCCGACCAAACGGCTGGAGGCGATCCAGCAATTGTCGGACGCCGGCATTCCTGCCTCCGTGATGGTGGCGCCGATCGTTCCCGGCCTCAATGATCCCGAGATCGAACGCATCCTCGATTCCGCCTACGCCGCCGGCGCGCGTGAGGCGGGTTACGTGGTGCTGCGCCTGCCGCTGGAAGTCAGCCCGATCTTCAAGGACTGGCTGCTGCGGCACTATCCGGACCGCTACCGGCACGTGATGTCGCTGATCCGCTCGATGCGCGACGGCAAGGATTACGATTCGGAATGGGGCAAACGCATGAAAGGCGCTGGCCCCTATGCCTGGCAGATCGGCCGGCGATTCGAGATCGCGGCCAAGCGGCTCGGCCTCAATCTGGAGCGGCGGCAGTTGAGGACGGACCAATTCGTTCCGGCCACGCGCCCGTTCGAACAGCTGACGTTGCTTTAGACCACTCCGGCAGGACTGTCCCTGCCCGCTCAGGTGTCGATGAATTGCCTGAGCAGAAGATCCCGTCCGGCCCTGTCCCCCGGCCGTCAGACGGTGCCCTCCGACAGCTACCCCGGCTGATCTGAGGGCTTGCGGAGAATCGGGAGCGGTGCGAGTCTTCGCCGTATCATGGCTCGCATGCGTCCCGATTCTCCGCTTTTGTTTGAAATCATCGAAAAGCCGGACTTCTCGATCGAGAAGAAGGCTATCGCCGAAGGCCTGTGGCCGGTTGCCGGCATGGACGAGGCCGGGCGCGGGCCACTCGCCGGCCCGGTCGTTGCCGCCGCCGTCGTGCTCAATCCCAACGATATTCCAGAGGGGCTGGACGATTCCAAACGGCTGACCCTACTGCAACGCGAAGCGTTGTTCGAAGTGATCCTTGCCAAGGCGCAGGCGATCGGCATGGCTTCGATCTGTGCCGAGGGCATCGACGGCTCCAATATCCTGCGGGCAAGCCTGGAAGCGATGCGGCGCGCGCTGAACGGACTTTCGGTGCAGCCGAAGCTGGCGCTGGCAGACGGCCGCGACATTCCACTGGGCCTGCCGTGTGAGGGGCGCGCTCTGGTCAAAGGTGACCAACGTTCGCAATCGATCGCGGCGGCATCGATCGTCGCAAAGGTGATGCGCGACCGCATGATGACTGGCTGCGGCCATCGCCACGAGCATTACGGCTTCGAGTTGCATATGGGCTACGCCACGGCGCGCCATCGGTCCGCCATCGCAACCCATGGCCCGCTGCAGCGGCTGCACCGGGTCTCGTTTGCGCCGTTTCGTCTCGACGCGGTGACGGTTGAAGAGTGAGTGCCGGCCTCTTCGAAGGCGCAATAAGCAGCCTGGCCAAAACCTGAAAGAAAAAAGCCGCAGGATTTACCAGCGGCTTTCATAGTCTCACTAGACGGTGCAGGCTCAAGAGTGAGCGGCTCAGTTGAGCTTGGACTTCACGTCCTGCAACGAGGTCTTGAAGAGATCGGCAGCGGCCTTGGCGTCAACCTTGCCGGCGAGAACCGTGCGGGCAGCCTCGACCGCCAGATCGACCGCGCTGGCCCGAACCTCGGCAATCGCTTCACGCTCGGCCTGACCGATCTTCTGCTCGGCAACCGCGGTGCGGCGCGAGACATAGTCCTCGGTCTTCTTATGCGCTTCCTCAGCGAAGGCTTTGGCTTCGCGCTTGGCTGCCTCGACGATGTCGGCGGCTTCCTTTTCGGCTTCCTTGCGCTTCTTCTGGTATTCAGCCAGCAGCGCCTGCGCCTCTTCGCGCAGCTTGCGGGCTTCTTCCAGTTCAGAGCGGATCTTGTCGGCGCGGGTATCGAGTGACTTCGCCAGCGTACCCGGCACCTTGAGATAGATCATGGCTCCGAGCAGGATGAACAGCGAAATCGTTGCCCAGACTGTCGCGAGAGATGTGGCGTCCATGACGGGTCTCCTCAGCGAGCGGCTTTGACAGCGGCGGCCACTTCGGCCTTGTCGGACTTGCCGACCAGGCTTTCGAGAATGGCGGAGGCGGTCGTCTCGGCAATCGAGCCGACATCCTTCATGGCGCTTGTCTTGATCGCGGTGATGCGCTCTTCGGCTTCCGCCAGCTTCTTCTCGAGGCCGGCTTCGACGTCCTTGCGTGCAGCCTCGGCTTCCGCCTTGGCTTCGTCGCGGGACTTCTGGCCGATCGTGTTGGCGTTGGCCTTGGCCTCTGCCAGCTCCTGCTCATACGCAGCAACCGCAGCGTCCGCCTCGCTTTTCAGCTTGGCTGCCTGGTCGAGATCCTGAGCAATGCGGTTGGAGCGCACTTCAAGAATGCCGCCGAGACGCGGCATCACGACCTTCTTCAGGAAGATGTAGAACAGGCCAAAGGTGATCACCAGCCAGAACAGCTGCGAGGAGAAGGTGGCTGGGTTGAAAGGCGGGAAGGTGTTTCCGCCATGGCCGCCTTCGGCTGGCACTTCGGTGCCGGCGTGCGTCTCACCTTGCGCGGCATGATCGCCGGCAGCGGCAGGCGCGGCCTCTTCAGCATAGGCTGGTGTCACGAACATCTCGTGGTTCCTGTCATTCTGACCTGAGACTGGGACCGGCAGCTTCGCGCCGCCGGCCGGCATCAGGCTTGTATCAGCCGAACAGCGCCAGCAGGGCGATGAGCAGCGAGAAGATGCCCAGAGCTTCGGTCACGGCGAAGCCGAAGATCAGGCGGCCGAACTGGCCGTCGGCAGCCGACGGGTTGCGCAGAGCGCCAGCCAGGTAGCTGCCGAAGATGTTGCCGAGGCCGATGCCTGCGCCGCCCATGCCCAGGCAAGCGATACCAGCACCGATGTACTTTGCGGCTTCAGCGTCCATTTTAATTAACTCCTTGATGAATCTGGATTGGTTGGGTTGGCCGGCGGTTAGGCCGGGTATTGGCTAGTGTCCGCCCGGATGGACGGCGTCGTTGAGATACATGCAGGTCAGCACCGCGAAGACGTAGGCCTGCAGAAAAGCGACCAGCACTTCGAGCGCGGTGATGGCGACCGTCATGATCAGCGGCAGCACGGCCCCGGCGATGCCGACGGCACCCATTGAGGTGAGCGTCACCACGAAACCGGCGAAGACCTTCAGCGTGATGTGGCCGGCCAGCATGTTGGCGAAGAGACGAACAGAGAGGCTGATTGGACGCGAGAGGAACGAAATGACCTCGATCGCAACCACGAGCGGCAGAAGGATGCCAGGCACGCCGCTCGGCACGAACAGCTTCAGGAAGCCGAAGCCATGCTTGTAGAAACCGTAGATGATCACGGTGCCGATCACCAATGCGGCCAATGCGAAGGTGATGATGATGTGGGTGGTGACCGTAAAGAAATAAGGGAACAGGCCGAGCAGGTTCGCAGTCAGCACGAACATGAACAGCGAGAACACCAACGGGAAGAACTTCATGCCATGCGAGCCGGCGGAATCGCGCAGCATCGAGGCGACGAATTCGTAGGACATCTCCGACACCGACTGCAGACGGGTCGGGATCAGCGCGCGGCCGGAAGTGGTCAGGAGCAGGAAGCCCGAAGCCAGCACCACGGTGACAACCATGAACAGCGCGGAATTGGTGAAGGAAACATCGTAGCCGCCGATGTTCAGCGGAACGATGTTGTTGATGTGGAACTGATGGATCGGATCGACCTTGTCAGCTGCTGCCACTTTCTAACCCTCTCGAAAGCCAAATCAGGCTTTTTGCATTCAGTCCGGCTTCGAAACGAGGCCGCTCTTTACTTCTTCGGTTCGTCCGGACGCTTACCGCCCTGTCCAAACTCGGCGACAGCCCCCGCAGAACGCAGCACATTCAATATGCCGGCTCCGAAGCCGAGCAACAAGCCAACGATCAACCCCCAGGGCGATGAACCCGCCAGACGATCGACCATCCAGCCCAGCCCGGTGCCGACGGCTATGCCGGCAATGAACTCGCTCGACAGCTTGAAAGCCTGGCCATACCCGGAGGTGCCGCCGGCATTCTTTGCTTCTTCCCCCTGGCCCCGGTCCGGTCGCCTTGTCGCAAGACCTGCTTCAAGTGCGCGCCGCCGGCGCTCAAGATCGTCGTCGTGAAAGCTCGGCTCGGCGTCGCCGCCTGTCCGTCCGGTTCCGCTTGGCCTGTTCTTATCGGCCATCGCAACCTCCCTGCCCGGCCAAAACGTCGCCGTTCGCCCGCTTTCAAGTCGCGGGCAACATAGTTAGAGGCCTTCCCCCCGTCAAGCCGAGGGGGAAGCTTTGTCGGCAAGTATTTTCCGCAGCTAAATCAAATGCTTAAGCAAGTGCGACATCGTGCCCGACATGAAGTGGACAGGACGGGGAGAGAATCTGTCCCTCCGACCGGCCCTGAAAGCCGGCCTTGCCGGCTCAGCTCCAGCCACCGCCATAGGTGCGGTAGAAGATGTGCAGGCCGATCTTCGTCATCTTCTTCATCGCCCGCGCCCAGCCAGGGCTTACGTAGGCGGCATAATAGTGCGTCGATGAGCCGACTTCAGGCAGGAAGATCTTGCCGGCTGTGACGGCCATGCCGATTTCCTGGGCGACCTTGTAATGCTCCGGTTCCGTGATGCGTTTGCGACGACCGTCACAAGCGAAGGAGAACTGGCAACGGTTCAGCCAGTCGTCGTTCTGATAGACGACGCCGCAGATCGACTTCGGATAGGCGGGATTGCGGACGCGATTGAGGATGACCTGGGCAACGGCGGCCTGACCGCGCAGCGATTCGCTGCGGGCTTCGAAATAGATGCCGTTGGCGAGACACTTCTGCTCGGGCTTGGAAAAGACCGAAGCCGGCAACGGGTTCTGCATCCAGGCGTGATCGCCCTTGCCCATCGGGGGAATGAAACGGCCGCCACTCGGCTTCTCGTCCTGCAGCAAAGCTTCGAAAGGTGACGCCTTGGCGTAATCCGGCTCGGCTGGCGCATAGGCCGTGGCGAGGACGTCGGCATTCTGGTTGGTGATGAGGCCGGCCAGCATCGATGACACGCCGTCGTCCTTCTTCTTCTCCTCGCGCAGATGGAAGGCCGATGCGATCTGGACTTCCTTGCCCTTGATATCGGGCTTGGCGAAAGCGAGTTTCAGCCCACTGTCAAGGCTTGGGCGCAACAGCGAAGAGGTCCGCTGGAAGATGGAACCGGCGGAAAAATTCTTCGGCGGCGCCACCGGCGCGATCTTGACGATGCGGCCTTTCTTGTCAGCGCGCTGAACACGGGCTTCGTCGGAAACCTCTCCGGTTTTCGCGACCTTGCCGCTGAAGGCGACCGTGCCGACACCAGGCAGGCTGACACCGGAACCTGCAAGCGATCCGGTGATGGCATCCTTGTCGACGAAAGGCAGTTCGGCAGCATGGATGGAACCGGCGGCTGCCTTCTGCACATAGGCATTCCAACGGGCATTGGAGGATCCGAGACCCGAAATCAGGCTGGTCATGTCCGAATAGGCGACAGCTGTCGGAAAACCGATCCAGATGCCCAGGCCGACAGCCAGTGAAGGGAGGAGAGAACGCTTGCGGTCACCGGCGGCGGCGAGAAGCCGCTTTGCGAATCGTCGATGCACGGAACTCTCCAGGACGCTGATCAAAACCCACTGGAAAGCAAAATGAAGCATTAACCTTGATGGTCGGTTAATGATCGTCGCGAACCTGTCTGAAAACGGGACGCCAACTTAAGCCCGAGGCTCCGGCTTAAGCAGGATTGGCAAGGCAACGAGGGCGCACATTGCTGCCGCCAGCCAGATGCCGGCCCAGGATGTTGCCGCCAGAAGATGCGGGATGGAAAGCGGCACCAGGAAAAAGCCGATGAAGACCAGCGCGTTGGCCGGACCAAGCGCACTTCCGGCACGTTCGGCACCGGCCAGCGTGAGGATAGGCCACGCCGTACCATGACGAGACGGAGATGCCGGCCAACACCAGCGTGGCGGACAGCGCGGTGCCCCCCTAAAGTGGCTAAGCCAGACATGCCTGCGCAGCGTTGCCTGACAACGGACCTGAGGCTCTAGTTCTTCTTTCTGGCGCGGCCGGCGAAAGGATTGTCCGACGTACGCAACGCCATGCGGATCGGCACGCCAGGCATGTCGAAGGATTCACGCAGGCTGTTGACCAGATAGCGCACATAGGATTGCGGCAAAGCGTCCGGCCGCGAGCACGAAACGACAAAGCCCGGCGGGCGCGTCTTAGCCTGAGTGACATATTTGATCTTGAGCCGGCGCCCGGCGACCGCGGGCGGTGGATGGTGCGCCAGGATGCCTTCCAGCCAGCGATTCAGCTTGCCGGTGGAGACGCGGCTGTTCCAGACCTTATGGGTGCGCACGACGGCATCCATCAGCTTGTCGAGGCCACGCCCGGTCTCGGCCGAAACGGTGACGGCCTGAATGCCGCGCGCTTGCGGCAGCAGTCGCTCGGTCTTCTCGCGCAGATCCGCCAACACTTCCTGCGGATGATCGATCAGATCCCATTTGTTGAAGGCGATGACAGGCGCCCTGCCCTCGCGGATGATCAGGTCGGCAATCTGTAGATCCTGCTTCTCGAATGGGATCGTCGCATCGAGGACGATGATCACGACTTCCGCGAAACGCATCGCGCGCAGGCCATCGGTGACCGACAGCTTCTCCAGCTTCTCCTGGACCTTGGCCTTGCGGCGCATGCCGGCAGTATCGAACAGCTTGATCTGGCGGCCCCGCCAATCCCAATCGACGGATATGGAATCGCGAGTAATGCCTGCCTCCGGTCCGGTCAGCAGGCGCTCTTCACCAATCAGCGCGTTGATCAGGGTCGACTTGCCGGCATTGGGCCGCCCAACCACGGCAATGCGCAGCGGCTTTGCCTCGTCATAGGCCGGTACATCTTCCGCGTCCGGATCGGCGATGTCCTCGCCGATCAGCACTTCGGAGACGGCAATCTCGTCGTCGGCGTCCTCGTCCTCGCCGAACACCCGTTCTTCGCCGAGCGCCGCGATGACTGCATCCCGCAGATCCGGCATGCCCTGGCCGTGTTCGGCTGAAACGGGTACGGGTTCGCCAAGGCCGAGTTCCCAGGCTTCCAGCATGCCACCCTGGGCACCCCGCGCTTCTGCCTTGTTGGCAACCAGCACGACCGGCTTGCCGGAGCGGCGCACAACTTCGGCGAAGGTGCGGTCGTCCGGCATCAGGCCGGCCTTGGCGTCCATCAGGAAAAAGATGAGGTCGGCCTCGCGGATGGCGATCTCGGTCTGCTGGCGCATGCGACCGGGCAGCGTCGATGCCGGCGCGTCCTCGAAGCCGGCGGTGTCCACCACATCGAATGTGATGTCGTAGAGCTTGGCAGGATGAACGCGGCGGTCGCGGGTGACACCAGGCGTGTCGTCGACAAGGGCCAGCTTTCGACCGGCAAGGCGGTTGAAAAGCGTGGACTTGCCGACGTTAGGCCGGCCGATGATGGCGACTTTGAAGCTCATTGCCCATCACGATGCGTTGCCGGAACCGCGGATCAGATCGGCCATCATCGAGGCGCGCTGGCGCGCATTCCCCGGCGCGCCCTCATCCGCGGCGATCTGTTCGAAGAGCTTGAGCGCGTCCTTCGACTTGCCTTCCTTCCAAGCCGACAGACCAAGCGTTTCGCGCGCGGTATGGCGCAACGGGCTGGTGTCGGCGGTCAGCGCCTCAACGCGGCTGGAGACGTCGGCGAAGCTTCCGTGATCAACCAGAATCAGGCCGGCACGCAGGCGGGCTATGTCGCGGATCGAAGCCGGAATCGAGCCATCGGCGGCGACACCGTCGAAATCCTTCACCGCACCGGCGAAGTCACCCTTGTCGGCCTTGACGGTGGCGGCGCGCATACGGGCGAGGAGCGGATAGGCACCGTAACCATCCTTCTCCAGCGTGGAAAGCGCGGTCAGCGCCTCATCCTGCTTGCCGTCATTGGCAAGCGTCAACGCCTGGGAGAAAGCGTCACCGGAACGGTTCGCGCGGCTGGTATCCCAATAGCGGTAGCCGACGAAGGCGGCGGTGCCGAGCACGATCAGCACGGCAGCGCCGATCAGGATGGGGCCAAAGCGATCCCACAACGCCTTGGCACGTTCGCTGCGGATCTCTTCGTTGACTTCGCGGATAAAACTGTCGTCGGACATCAATCAAACCATTGCCGCCCAGCCAAACAAGTGCCGAGCCAAAAGATAAGCCCCGCCTTGTAGCGGAATTTCGTCGGCATGGAAGGGGGGAGCAGGAAAATCGGCGCTCGCGCCCACGTCCTCGACATTTGAAAAAACGCACCGGCGCCACATTTCAAGATTAGGCGATTGAGGTGCCACCATTGCCCGGGCACCGCCAATCGCTTATCCATCTGGACGAATTGTAGTTTTTGTACCGACGATGCCCAGTCCATTCCGCGTGCTTGCGTATTCCAGCCTGATCGCCGCCACTGCGACGGCGGCGTTTGCCGATCCCCCACGATCGCGAATCCCGGCCGCGCCAAAGCAGGTCGTCATCATTTCCTTCGACAATGCGCGTGACATCGCGCAATGGAAACGCAGTCGCGCATTGGCGCAGCGCACCGGCGCGCATTTCAGCTATTTCCTGTCCTGTGTGTTCCTTCTCTCGAAGGAGACCCGCAAGGACTATGTCACGCCTCCCAAGGGAACGGGAAAATCCAACATCGGCTTTGCCGCCTCCAAGGAAGAAGTGGCGGAGCGACTGGAGCAGATCAATCTTGCGGTCGCAGAAGGGCATGATCTCGGCAGCCATGCCTGCGGCCATTTCGACGGCAAGGACTGGAGCAAGAGCGACTGGCTGGCTGAGCTCGGCGCCGCGCGGCGCATCCTGGAGAATGCCTACACGATCAACGGCATCGCCGCCGAGCCTGCCGGCTGGCGCGAGCTGGCCAAAGCGGTGACCGGCTTCCGTGCTCCTTATCTGTCGACGGGCAAAGGTCTCTATCTGGCGTTGCCGCAAGCGGGCTTCACCTATGATGCCAGCGGTGTCTCGCAAGGCCCCGCCTTGCCGACGACGTCCGGTGGCATGACCCGTTTTTCGCTGCCGCTGATCCCGGAGGGGCCAAAGCGGCGCCCTGTCATTGCCATGGACTACAATCTGTTCGTTCGCCATTCCGGCGGTTTCGAACGGCCAAGCCAGGCCAAGGAATTCGAAGAGCGGACCTACGAAGCGTTCCGCGCGGCCTTCGACAAGCAATATACGGGTAAGCGCATTCCGCTCGAGCTCGGCTTCCACTTTACGCTGATGAACGACGGCACCTACTGGAACGCTCTAGAGCGTTTCGCCGGGGAGGTCTGCGTGAAAGCCGACGTCGAATGCATCAGCTATCGCGACTATCTGGCTCGCGGCAAACCAACAAAGCCGGCGACGGTGGGCGGCTGAACCGCCCACATCATTTCCCGCTTCCGATCAGGAGGCCGGCTGGTCTTCGGGCCGCATGCCATCGCCCTGACGGTCCAGATAGTGCTGATCGATATCCGGCAGAGGTTCGCCCGCGAGCGTCGCTTCGAAGGCGCGCAGGCGCTTGTGGATCGACTGAAGCTCGACGATGGTCGACCAGGAATTGAGCAAGAACTGCAGCGAGTTGGTAACCCGTCCGAAAGCATTGGAGATCTGGCTGAACACGCCAAACGTTATCTTATGCGCGACCAGCGACGGGCCCAGGATCAGACCGGAATAGATATTGTCCGCCTGGAGATACGTGTAGCGAACGATGTTGAAATAGACGTAGTGCCCATAGAGCCGGAAATAGTTGCGGCGAACGTTGGCAAACAATTCCCTGGTCGTGACAGGCTGCGCCCTGTCGGCATGATCCTCGCCATAGACGAGTTCCTTGCGATAGGCGGCTTCAACGCGCTGGTTGCGGAATTGCAGGCCTGGCAGTTTGATGCCCGCCACCATGACGGCAATGGTACCGAAAAAACACCAGGCCAAGGCCGCAAAGACAAGCGGTTGGGGAATGGCGCCGACAAGCGGCATTTCCGTGATGTGCTGCTGTAGCTGGATCAGGACAGGCAGGAAGGCGATCAGTGTCATGATCGACTGCACGAATGAAGAACCCAGGTCTTCCATGATCTGGGAAAAGCGCATGGTGTCTTCCTGAACGCGCTGCGCAGCACCCTCGATGTGACGCAGCTTGTCCCAATTCGCCATGAAATAGTCATTCATGGCGGTGCGCCAGCGGAAGATCCAGTGCTGGACGATGAAGATATTGATGACCTGCACATTCATGCCGACCAGCGCCAACCAGGCGAAACTGGCCATCCCCCAATAATATTCCGCATTGGTGGACTGCCTTGTCCCCGACATCAGGCCTTGGACGTAGTCGTAAAACGGCCCGTACCAGTTGTTTACCGCCACGCTGACCTGCACGGTGAAATAGATCAGGAACAGGATCAGCGACGTGACCAGGATTGACCAGTTCTGCCACGGGTGAGGCGCAAACCAGGCCCAGAATACATAAAATACAAGGACGCTTACGGCATAATAAATGTAGAACCATAGAAATGGCTTGGACCAGAACACGCTGATGCCGATGATCGGCGGAGTGGCAGGATCAGCAGGTCCAAGTCCAAGCACCGAGCCAAATTGCTGTCCGCCGAAAAACCACAACAAGATCAGGAAAAGCGACCACGCCGCAGCCGAGATGAAAAACAGCTTCGGCCTCGGGAAGAAAGATACGAACACGGTTTGCCTACCCCCAGATGATGCGCGGTTGCGATTCGCAAGCATCAAGTCACAGTTTTTGCGGCAAAGAAATGGTGCGGCGGCTCGCCGGCGAATTACATTTTCGTCACGTTGGCGAGCGCGCTTCTTCTTGCGCTTGCTGTTTGGCGTTCCGGCCAGCCGACCAGACAATCACCGCTGAGATGACGAGAATGACGGCTGCGGCGATCGAGGGGACAAAGAAACTGCCGTCCGAACGTTCGGCTAGCACCCCCGCAACCAGCGGGCCGATCAACTGACCGATGCCGAAACTAGCAGTCATCAGCGCGAAGGCGCGGCGCGGCGACTGCGGTGACAGCACCCTGCCCGCCTGGAGGCCTAGCGCGGTGATGGCGATGAAGGTGCAACCGAGGAAGAACCCGCCAAGCAAGGGTCCGATGGGCAAGCTCATCGCCACGCTGGCGGTCACGCCCACTGCCTCGACCAGGGACGCCAGGGCATAGGCGATATACAGCCCGGTCCTGCCGGCGATCTTCTGCCACAGCCAGATCGAAGGCATGCCGGCAAGTCCCGTCACCATCCAGACCATCGCCTCAAAGGTGCGGCTGCCACCGCCCTGACGCACAATGGCAACCAGGAAGGTGGCGGTGATGATGTAACCGAAGCCGAACAGGCCGTAGGCGATGGTGACCTTCACCAGCGGCGCACTCCACTTCAAAGCTGGCTCCCGTCCCGAACCGCTGGCCAGCGCCGGGCCACGATCGATCATCAAAACCGTCGCGACGAAACCCACGAGGGAAAGCGACGCAGCCATCATCCAACCGGCTACCCAGGTGGCGTGGCTACTCACCAGCAGGGCCATCATCAGGGAAGAGACGGCAATGCCAAGGCCGACGCCGCTGAAATGCAGTGCCTGCAGCCCGTTGCGCCCGGCCACGGCAAGATGGCTGAAGACGATCGCCGCCAGGAATACGATGACGAAAGCGCTGGCGACACCGGCAAGGAAGCGGATCACGAGGAAGGCCAGCGTCGAATCCGTGAAACCCATCAGGCCAGCCAGGATGCCGCTCGCAGCCAGCGAAGCCAGCATGATCGGGCGCTCGCGGCCATGCGCCCAGCCGCCGGCGGCGGCGAACGCACCGAGCAGGTAGCCGAGATAGTTGAGTGAGGCGATCAGGCCGGCATCGCCTGCGGACAGATGGAGTTCCTCCATCATGCCAGGCAGGATCGGCGTATAGACGAAACGACCGATACCCATGGCGACCGCCATTGCGATCAGGCCGGCAAAGGCAAAGCGTAGCGGTGAGGCCGAGGTCGCGTTCATTGCAGTGCACAATAAAAGCGTGCGCCTGCGAGGCAATGCGTTTCGCTTAGGCCAGTCGCGCCGTTTGCGTCATGCGCCGCATCTTGCCGTCTCGAAAGCCGTCCGCCGCGCGGTCAGCCTGAACGGCATGTCGCCCAGTTCACGCTCCGACATGGAATCGAGCACCGGATGCGAAAGCGGGTCGCGCACCCAGCCGGCGATATCCCCTTCGGTTGGACGAGACGGCAAGAATTCCCTGAACGGGTTCAGCAAGGAGAAAAGCGTCATGGCGGCAGCTCCTCTTTCTCAGTCGGGATTCTGCCACCAAACTGCGTGGATTCAATTGAGATTTGCGCGGCGCGGGTTTAGAAAAACTTCATGGCTCCGTTGAACCGAATCCATCTCAATGGCCTGCGTGCCGTAGAGGCCGTCGCACGTCTGGGCTCGCTGTCAGCTGCGGCCGGCGAGCTTGGCGTTTCGCCGAGCGCGGTCAGCCAGCAGATCAACCGTACCGAGAGGCAGCTTGGACTCGCGCTGTTCGAGCGCACGACGTCCGGCCTTGTGCTGACAGATTTCGGCAGCCAGTTCGCGACCCGCTTGGCCAGGGGTTTTCGCGAACTGACGCAAGCCGTGGCGCTCGCCGACGACGCATCGCGCTGTACGCTGGTGGTATCGGTGGCGCCGGCTTTCGCCTCGAAATGGCTGATGCCGAGGCTTTCGCGGCATTTCACGCGTTACCCCAATGTTCTCCTGCGCATCGACGCTTCTGTCAGGCTGGTCGATCCCGGCAATTCCGAAATCGATATCGGAATCCGGCTCGGCAACGGCAAATGGCCGGGCCTGCATGCGGAACTGCTTCTGGCGCAGGAGATCTTCCCGGTTTGCGCGCCGTCGATCGCAGCAAAACTGAAGACCCCCGCCGATCTGGCCAATGCCTATGCGATCACCGACGAGCGCACGATGATCGCCTGGGAGAACTGGTTCAGGGCCGCCGGCGCCGAGCCGGTGACGCTGCTCAAGGGCGCTTCCTTCACCGACCCGATGCTGTGCCTGGAATCGACGATTGCCGGCCATGGCGTCATGCTGGGCTGGCAATTGCTATGCGCCGATGCCCTGGCCGACGGTCGCCTGGTTGCGCCCTTCGGCGTGCGTGCGCCAAGCGGGCTCGGCTATTGGATGGTGACGGACCCGGAACCGGAAAGCCGCAAGGTGCGCGACTTCAAGGCATGGCTGCGCGAGGAGATCGAAGTGACCATGGCAACCTTTGCCACGCCGAGCGAGCCCGCAGCCGCCTGACCCCGAGGACCAATCGTCTCTTTGCTGCGCATCGTGCTTTCCGAAGATCGATGGCCGATTTTCGGGTCGATGCGATGTGGAAAGCGACGCCCCGGCGGTCTATGTAGAATGACATCACCAACAGCCGAGGCCAGACCATGACATCCCACGCCCGCGATTTTTCCGCTGCCATCGATCCGGTGAAGCTCGAACGCCTGGCCGAAGTGGTGGTCAAGGTTGGTTTGCAGCTGCAGCCTGGCCAGGATCTGGTACTGACCTCCTCGATTGCCGCGCTGCCACTGACACGCAAGATCGTCGAGCATGCCTACAAGGCAGGCGCCGGGCTGGTGACTCCGATCTTCAACGACGACGAGATCACACTGGCCCGCTTCCGCTATGGCGCCGACGCCGGATTCGACCGCGCCGCCGGCTGGCTTTACGAAGGCATGGCCAAGGCCTTCTCCAACAATGCCGCGCGGCTAGCCGTGCGGGGCGACGACCCGTCGCTGTTGTCGGCCCAGGACCCGGCCAAGGTCTCGCGCGCCAACAAGGCGAACTCCGTCGCTTACCAGCCGGCGCTGGAAAAGATCACCGGCTTCGACATCAACTGGAACATCGTCGCCTATCCGGAACTCGCCTGGGCGAAGCAGGTGTTCCCGGGCGAAACCGACGACGTCGCAGTCGCCAAGCTGGCGGACGCGATATTCGCGGCCAGCCGCGTGAACAATAACGATCCGATCGGGGCCTGGAGGGCGCACAACGCCGCGCTGGCCGAACGCACGAAATGGCTGAACGGGCACAATTTCCACGCCCTGCATTTCAAGGGTCCGGGCACCGACCTGACCGTCGGCCTTGCCGACGGGCACGAGTGGATGGGCGGCGCTTCCACCGCCAAGAACGGCATCACCTGCAACCCGAACATCCCGACCGAGGAAGTCTTCACCACGCCGCATGCGCGGCGCGTGACCGGCCATGTTTCTTCAACCAAGCCGCTGTCCTACCAGGGCACGCTGATCGACGAGATCTCGGTGCGTTTCGAGGAGGGCCGCATCGTGGAAGCGAAGGCCGCCAAGGGCGAGGACGTGCTGCAGAAGGTGCTGGACACCGATGAGGGCGCGCGCCGGCTGGGCGAAGTGGCGCTGGTGCCGCACTCCTCGCCGATCTCGGCGAGCGGCATCCTGTTCTACAACACGCTGTTCGATGAGAACGCCTCGTGCCACATCGCGCTCGGCCAGTGCTATTCGAAATGTTTCGTCGGTGGCGACAAGCTTTCGCAGGACGAGATCGCGGCGCGCGGCGGCAATAAGAGCTTCATCCACATCGACTGGATGATCGGCTCGAACAAGGTCGACATCGACGGCGTCAACAAGGACGGCAGCACCGTTCCGGTGATGCGCCAGGGCGAGTGGGCCTGACCTCGCTCTAACACGGTCGGGCGGGCTGTCCCGCCCGACATCATGGAGGCGCCCATGGCTTTCGACATCGTGGTCAAACGCGTCTACGAGCCGGCCGCGGCTTCAGACGGCCAGCGCGTGCTGGTCGACCGGGTCTGGCCGCGCGGCCTGACGAAGGAAAAGGCGGCGTTGAGCCTATGGCTGAAGGAGATCGCGCCGAGCGATGCCCTGCGCAAATGGTTCGATCACCAGCCTGAGCGCTGGGAAGAATTCCAGAAACGATATCAGGGAGAACTGGCCGGCAAGCAGGAGCCGCTGCGCGAACTGGCCAGCCTGCTGGAGCACGGCCGCGTCACCTTGCTCTACGGCGCGCATGAAGAACGCTACAACAACGCGGTGGCACTGGCGGGCTATCTTCGCGAACAGGCTTAGCGCATCGGCCCGAAAATCGGACTCGATTTTCGGAAAGCACGATGCGCAGCTTAAAAGCGTTAGAGCGTCCTTTGCGCGTCCGAATGGACGCGCGGCGCTCTAGCCGAGTTCGCGTTCGTAGATATCCGGCTTGAAGCCGACCAGCAGCCGGTCGCCTGCTTCGAGTACGGGACGCTTGATCATGGTCGGGCTGGCCAGCATCAGCGCCTTGGCTTTCTTGGCGTCGATGCCTTGTTTCTTGTCATCCGGCAACTCTCTGAACGTGGTGCTCGCCTTGTTGAGCAGCACTTCCCAGCCAAGCTTTTCGATCCAGCCCTGCAGGCGATCAGGCTCGATGCCCGAGGCGCGATAGTCATGGAAAGCGTAGCCGACCTTGTGGCCGTCCAGCCAGACGCGCGCCTTTTTGATCGTATCGCAGTTCGGGATGCCGTACATGGTGATGGTCAAAGCTGGGTTCCTCGGTTCGGTTCGTCAGGTAGCGAGTAGCCGATTCGTAGCGCTGGCGCCGCTCTCATGCCACCACGTCGAAGCTGCTACTCTCTCCCCGTTGCGGGGAGAGATGTCCGGCAGGACAGTGAGGGGCAGAGCCGACTTCCATCCGCTTGGTGCCGCCCCTCATCCGCCCTTCGGGCACTTTTACCGGAGCGAGCCACGCGTCTCGCCCGTCCTTCGGACCCCCGTGAACGGGGAGGCGGAAAGGGCGCTACTCGCCGTACGGCACCCAGATGTTTTTCACCTGAACGGCGCGGGAAAGCAGTTCCCTGCCCTCGCCCTGGCGTCCGTCATACCAGTCACGCTGAACCGTCTCGGTCCAGACCTGCTTGAGGTTGCCAGTCGAGGCCTTTTCGATCTTGGCCGCCGCATCGCGGCCACCGAAATACCAGATGCCGTCGACTTCCTCGTGCTTGGCCAATTCGAGCGCCAGCGCGTCACGATCGCCGGTGACGATGTTGACGACGCCGTCCGGTACATCGGACGTCTCCAGCACCTGGTAGAAATCGGTGGCGGCAAGCGCCTGTCGCGATGATGGCAGAACGACAACCCGGTTGCCCATGGCGATCGCCGGCGCAAAGGTCGAGACGAAACCGAGCAGGCCATGGTCTTCCGGGCACGCGATGCCCAGGACACCGACCGGCTCGTTCATGGCGAGCGCCACGCCGCGCAGCGGCGGCTTATGTACCGCGCCTTCGAATTTGTCGGCCCAGGCGCCGTAGGAGAACAGCCGCGACACGGAAGCGGCAACCTCTTTGGCCGCATCCTGCTTGCGCTTGCCGGTCATTGCGGCAAGGCGGTCGGCGAACTCGCCCGAGCGCGCGTCGAGATTTTCGGCGATGTAATAGAGGATCTGTGCGCGGCTGTGCTCGGCGGTCGTCGCCCAGCCGGTCGCCTTGCGCGCGGCCTCCACGGCGTTGCGGATATCCTTGCGATTGCCGTCGCCGACCTCGCCGACCAGGGCACCGGAAGGCGAGACGATCGGGCGCGAATAACCACCATCCGGCCTGGCCTGCTTGCCGCCGACATAGAGTTTGGCGGTGCGGTCGATGAAGCCGGTGGATACCACATCGCCATTGGGCTCGATGGCCGGCGTAGCGGCAATCGGCTTGGCCTTGGCCAGCCATTTCGGCTTGCAATAGGCGGCCAGGCCTTCGCGACCGCCCTCGCGGCCATAGCCGGATTCCTTGTAACCGCCGAAGCCGACGCCGGCGTCGAACATGTTGGTGCCGTTGACCCAGACGACGCCGCATTTCAGCTTGGGCGCAATGTCCAGCGCCAGCGACAGCGTCTCCGACCAGACCGAGGCGGCCAGGCCATATTCGGTGTTGTTGGCGAGTTCGACCGCTTCAGCCGGGGTGCGGAAGGTGGTGGCGACAAGCACCGGCCCGAAGATCTCGACGCGCGAAACGGTGGCGGCCGGGTGCACGCCGATAAGCAGCGTCGGTGGGTAGAAACACCCCTTTGTCGGCACGCCTGATTTGGGCTGATGCAGAACGGCACCTTCCTTGACGCCGACATCGACCAGCTCGCGGATGCGCGCCAACTGCACCGGGTGCACGATGGCACCGATGTCGATTGCCTTGTCGAGCGGGTCGCCAACACGCAGCGTCTCCATGCGCGCAACCAGCTTCGCGATGAAACGCTCCTGCACGCTCTCCTGCACCAGCAGGCGCGAACCGGCGCAGCAGACCTGGCCCTGGTTGAACCAGATGGCGTCGACAACGCCTTCGACCGCAGCGTCGAGGTCAGCATCGTCGAAGACGATAAACGGCGACTTGCCGCCGAGCTCCAGGGTCAGGCTCTTGCCCGAACCGGCAGTCGCCTCGCGGATGCGGCGCCCGACCTCGGTCGAACCGGTGAAGGCGATCTTGGCGATGCCCAGATGATTGACGATGGCCTCGCCGGTCGCACCGTCGCCGGTGATGATGTTCACCACGCCTTCCGGCAGGCCGGCCTTCTGGCAGATTTCGGCGAACAGAAGCGCAGTGAGCGATGTGTATTCGGCCGGCTTCAGCACCACCGTGTTTCCGAGCGCGATCGCCGGCGCGATCTTCCAGGCCAGCATCAAAAGCGGGAAATTCCAGGGAATGATCTGGCCGCAGACGCCGAGGGGTTCCCTGTCGGCCAGTTCGCCATCCATCAGTTGGGCCCAGCCGGCATGATGATAAAAATGGCGGGCGACCAGCGGAATGTCGATGTCGCGGGTTTCGCGGATCGGCTTGCCGTTGTCGAGCGTCTCCACCACCGCGAACAGGCGGCTGTGGCGCTGGATCAGCCGGGCGATCGCATAGAGGTAACGGGCCCGGACATGGCCGGGAAGTGCAGCCCAGCCGGGCTGCGACTTGGCAGCGGCCTTGACCGCGGCATCGACGTCCGCGGCATTCGCCTGCGCCAGCCTGGTCAGGACCTCGCCGTTCGACGGCGACATGGTCTCGAAGCTTTCGCCCGACTTGGCCTTTTTCCAGGCGCCGCCGATGAACAGCCTGGTTTCGCCGCCAAGCCCCTTGATCCAGGCGCGGGCTTCCTTGTCGCTCTCGGGCGCCGGGCCGTATTCCATCGTGTCCAGGATTTCTGCGATCGACATGGAGACCCCCGTTACGCAATCGCGTGGTGGCTGAAGGCCGCGTAACGACCGGTGACATAATGTTCGAGCTGGCGCTCGATGTCGGCGAGCAAGGACGACGCGCCGAAACGGAACAAATTGGGCTGCAGCCAGTCGTTGCCGAGCTCTTCCTTCATCAGCGCCAGATAGGCCATCGCGTCCTTGGCGGTGGAGATGCCGCCGGCCGGCTTGTAGCCGACGACATGGCCGGTCATCTCGCGATAGTCGCGGATGGCGCGGATCATCACCAGCGTGACCGGCAGCGTGGCGTTGATCGCCTCCTTGCCGGTCGAGGTCTTGATGAAATCGGAACCGGCCATCATCGACACCCAGGAGGCACGGGCGACATTGCGCAAGGTCTGCAGGTCGCCGGTGGCCAGGATCGTCTTCATATGCGCTGGCCCGCAGGCCTCCTTGCAAGCCCTCACCTCATCGTAGAGGGCCTGCCAGTTGCCGGTCAGCACATGTTCGCGGGTGATGACGATGTCGATCTCCTCGGCGCCGTCGGCGACGGAAGCTTCGATTTCCTTCAGCCGTGTATCGAGCGGCGAAAGGCCTGCAGGGAAACCGGTGGAGACGGCGGCGACGGGAATTCCCGAGCCCTGAAGCGCATCGACTGCCGTGGCGACGAAACGGTGATAAACACAGATTGCGCCGGTGGTGATGGTGCGGTCGCCGAGGCCGAGCGCTTCCTGCAGATCAGTGCGCAGCGGCTGGCGCGCCTTGGCGCAGAGCCGGCGCACGCGGCCGGCGGTGTCGTCGCCGTTCAGCGTGGTGAGGTCGATGCACTGAAGCGCACGCACCAGCCAGGCAGCCTGCCATTCCTTCTTCACTGTGCGGCGGCCGCCGAGTGACGACGTGCGGCGTTCGGCTGCGCTCAGGTTGACGCGGACAGCCTCGATCGGGTCCAGTGAAAACGGGATCGGCGGGTTGTATGGGTGCGGCTGGTTGGCGAAGGCGGCAGCGCCGGCGGCCTGGCCACCCCTGTGTTTGTCGACGACATTCATCTCACACCTCCCATACGCCCGGACGGTGACAGCAAGAGGACGACCGCGCCGAAACGTCCATATTGCGCGAATCGTGAGGCCCGCCAAGGCTCAATCAGCCAAGGCGGGCTCACGACAGGTCAGAGTTGAATGGAAGCGGGAGACTGCCGAGGTGCGGCGTTAGCCTTGCTTGCGCTCCGGAAACAAGGCAGCCAGTCCATCGCGGGAAGCGTTGGCGACACCACGTTCCGTAATCAGGCCGGTGACGAGACGCGCCGGCGTCACATCGAAGGCCGGATTGCCGGCTGGCGACGCCTCAGGCGATACCCGCACGCGGGCGATCTCGCCGCTTTCGGTCTTGCCCTGGACATAGGAGACCTCTTCGCCGGAGCGCTCTTCGATCGGGATTTCGGCCAGCCCATCGGAAACGGTCCAGTCGATGGTCGGCGACGGCAAGGCGACATAGAAGGGAATGTCGTTGTCCTTCGCGGCGAGCGCCTTCAGGTAGGTGCCGATCTTGTTACAGACATCCCCATTGGCGGTGGTGCGGTCGGTGCCGACGATGACCATGTCGACATCGCCATGCTGCATCAAATGACCGCCGGCATTGTCGACGATCAAGGTATGCGGCACGCCATGTCCGGCCATCTCCCAGGCGGTGAGCTGGGCACCCTGGTTGCGCGGGCGTGTCTCATCGACATAGACGTGAACCGGAATACCTGCCTCGACCGCCAGATAGATCGGGGCAGTGGCGGTGCCGTAGTCGACCGTCGCCAGCCAGCCGGCGTTGCAATGGGTGAGGATGTTGACGCGCTCGCCCGGCTTCTTCCTGGCGGCGATCTCCTTGATGATGGCGAGGCCGTTGCCGCCGATCGAGCGGTTGAGTTCGACATCCTCGTCGGCGATTTCGGCGGCGCGCTTGTAGGCGGCTGCGACGCGCTCGGAAACCGGCAGCGGCTTCAGGAGCTTGCGCATCTCGTCGAGTGCCCAGCGCAGGTTGATCGCTGTCGGGCGCGTCTCGTGGAGCTGTTCCCAGGCGGCATCGAGGGCAGCATCCGATGCGTCGGCCAACATCTGGATCGCCATGCCGTAGGCTGCGGTGACGCCGATCAGCGGCGCACCACGCACCCACATGTCACGGATGGCGACAGCTACATCCTCCACCGTCGACAGTGTGACGACACGGAATTCGTGCGGCAGCCAACGCTGGTCGATGATGTCGACGGAACGGCCGTCCTCGTTCAGCCAGATGGTGCGAAAATGCTTGCCGCCGACGTTCACGCGTATGCTCCTTTTTCGATCAGCGCGGCGAACGCGTTGACCTCTTCAATGCTGTGGATGGCGCGGCGGTTGACCGCGACATGGCGGCCGAAACGCAGCGCCTTGGCCTCGCAGACGGCGCGCCTGGCTTCGTCCTCGATGGTCTCGAAATCGGCATTGTGAGCGAGACCGAGGATGCGGCGGTGGCATTCGACGCCCGCGAATCCCAAGAGATCCTGCCAGATGTCGTTCAGAATGCGGTCAAGCGCCTGCTCGGCGCCGAGCGGATCGCCGCGGTCCTCGAACAGGCTGCGGGCATAGAGCATGCCAGTGCGCTCGCTGCGCCAAAGGCGCGAGAACTCGGTGCGGAAGACAGCCCAGATCGAGGTGACGGTCTCAAGGAGATAGGCGCGCATGCTTTCGCGCGAGCCGTTCTGCTCGTGCCCGCTTTGCGAGAAGTAAGACATCCAGAAATTGGCCAGCAGCATGCCGACGTCGAACGCCATCGGCCCATAGAAAGCGAATTCGGGATCGATGACCCTTGTGTCCGTCTCCGTCACCATGACGGAGCCGGTGTGGAGATCGCCATGCAGCAGCGTTTCGGCGTTTGCCGCGAACAGATGCTTCAGGCGCTGCGCTTCCACCTTGAGGTCGCGGTCGGCACGCAGTTCGGCAACAAGCGGGTCGAGCGCCGGCGTGTAGTGATTCAGCTTCGCTTCGAAATAAGGATCGGTGAAAACCAGGTTCTCGGTGATGTCGCACAGTTCGACATTGTCGGCGAAGAGGGCGAGGTCAGCCTTGCGATCGCGCGCCGCCATATGCAGGTCCGAACCGCGGAACAGCGTGCGCGCCACGAACAGGCCAAGGTCCACGCCGATGCGCGGTAGTTCACGGCCCGCGATCAGTTCCTTGCGAAGGATGATATGCGGCGTCAGATATTCCATGACGATCAGCGCCTGCGCTTCGTCGAAATACAGCACTGCCGGCACCGTGCCCTCGCCTGCGCGGGCTTCCTGCCTGATCAGCGCATGATATTCGAAGAAAGAGCGCTTCAGTGGCAGCGGCCAGCTTTCGCCCACCAACCGGACATAGGGCAACGCCTGCTTGACGACAACCGAGCCCGCCGGGCCTTCAACGATAAACACGAGATTCAAATTGCCGTCGCCGACCTCGCGTACATGCCAGGCTGAGACATCGTCACCGAGATGATCGGTCAATGCCGCCAAAGCGCCAAGCCGCGCGGGCAAAGTTTGAACCGTCAGCGCCTCGAATGAAGCATTTCTTGCCATGTCGGCCTCCCGATCCGCGTCCCCGTTTCTGTTAGCGAACGGTCATGACAGGTAAAAGGCTAGGAACCATTCTGTCATTTGTCAATCGTGTTGACAAATGACGAGATTGTTCCTAGCGTCGGGGCCAAGGAGGAGAAAATGGCCGCAGAAGCCGTGTTCCGCATCGCGGATCTGAAGAAGTCCTTCGGCTCGATCCAAGTTCTTGGCGGCGTCAGCCTCGACCTGCATCCAGGCGAGGTGACCGTGCTGATGGGCGCCAATGGAGCGGGCAAGTCGACGCTGGTGAAGGTCATCAGTGGCGTCCATTCGCGTGATGGCGGCGCCATGACCTTGGGCGCCGCCGACTTCGCACCGAAAACCCCGGCGGAGGCCATTCGCGCCGGCGTCGTCACCGTGCATCAGAATATCAATGACGGCGTTGTCGCCGCTCTCGACGTCGGCACCAATCTCACACTCGACCGATTGAGCGGCAAAGGCCAGCCTGTCTTCCTCAACCCGCGCCGCATAAAGCGAGAGGCGCGTGCCGTTGCCGAACGCATGGGGCTCGACATCGACCTTGCCGCTTCGATCGGGGATCTCACGCTGGCCGACCGCCAGATGGTGGCGATCGCACGCGCCATGGCACATGAGCCGAAGGTGCTGATCCTCGACGAGCCGACCTCCTCGCTCTCCAGCGCCGAGGCCAACAGGCTGTTTGCGCTCGTCGACCGGCTGAAGTCGCACGGCGTCGCCATCCTCTACATCTCGCACCGCATGTCGGACATCCGCCGCCTGGCAGACCGCATCGTCTCGCTGCGCGACGGCCAGATCGTCGGCACGTTCGATAAGAAGCCGCTCGATTATGAAGGCGCGGTCAATGCCATGCTGGGCCGCAAGGTTCACCAGAGCGCCTTCGACGCCAGACCGGGCGGCAACACGATCTTCACTGCCGACAATCTGGTGATCGCCGACGGCGCCAAGCCGATCTCCCTGTCCCTGGGTGACGGCGAGATCGTCGCGATCACCGGCCTGGTCGGCGTCGGCAAGACGGCGCTCGCCGAAACACTCTTCGGAATGCGTCAACCGCTCGGCGGTTCGATGACCCTGAACGGGTGCAGCTATAGCCCCCGGACACCGGCCGAAGCGATCGGCGCCGGCGCCTTCCTTGTTGCCAAGGATCGCAGCGAAAGCGGCATCGTCGGCGCCTTCAACATCTACGAGAACATGAGCCTGCCTTTCCTGAAGCGGATCTCGGCCTTCGGCGTGCTGCGTCGCCGCGCCGAACGCGCGATTGCCCGTCGTCAGATTGGCGAACTGGGCATCGTCTGCCGATCCGAGAAGGACGAGATGTCGACGCTGTCGGGCGGCAACCAGCAAAAGGTGATGGTGGCACGCTGGATGGCGCAGCCATCCTCGCTGTTCATGCTGGACGAGCCATTCCAGGGCGTGGACATCGCCGCGCGGCGCGACATCGCCGCCAAGCTCAGGGCAAATGCCGCCGGGCGCGCGACGCTGATTTTCGTCACCGAGATCGACGAGGCCGTTGAGACCGCCGATCGTATCCTGGTCATGTCCGAGCATACGATCGTCGGTGAGCACAGGAACGAGCGCATCGACATGGACCGCCTGCTGGCGGAAGTCGCCGGCCAGACGGCGCGGGGCGCGGCCTGAAAATGAGAGCGATAAAGGGGGCACGAATGGCGCAGCTATCCGGAGACTTTATGAGCAACGAGGTCTGCGCCTAAATGCGTGATATCGCCGTGCGTTACGGCTTCCTCGTGCTGTTCGCGGCACTGGTTGCCTATTTTGCCTCCACCGCCGACGGCTTCGTGTCGCCGCAGAGTGCGGTGTTCATCTTCCAGTCGGTGGCGATCACCGGTATCCTGGCGCTCGGCGTGACGGCGACGCTGGTGGTTGGCGGCTTTGACCTTTCCATCGGCTCGGTCGCGACCAGCGCCATGATGGCCGCGGCCTATGTCATGGTGGTTCTGGACCAGAATGCGCTGGTTGCGGTTCTCGTCTGCCTGGCCATCGGTGTGCTGATTGGCCTGATCAACGGCTTCCTCATCGTTTATATGCGCGTGCCGGATCTTTTGGCCACGCTTGGCATGATGTTCCTGCTGCTCGGGCTGCAGCGCATCCCGACCGAAGGCCGCTCGATCGCGGCCGGCATGACGATGCCCGACGGCTCGGTCGCGCCAGGCAAATTCAGCAGCGCCTTCCTGGCGCTTGGTCGCCACCGCTTCGATTTCTTTGCGCCGAACCTGGTGCCGGTTTCCGTGGTGGTGCTGGTTGTGCTGGCGATCGCGATCTGGTTCTTCCTCGAATACACGCGCTTCGGGCGCATGATGTATGCCGTCGGCTCCAACGAGCGCGCGGCCGAACTCGCCGGCGCGCCTGTCAAGGCATACAAGATCTGGGCCTATGTCATTTCCGGCATATTCGCCTCAATCGGCGGGATTTTGCTTGCCGCCCGGCTTGGACGCGGCGACATCGCCTCGGGTAATAATCTGCTGCTCGACGCGGTGGCGGCGGCGCTGATCGGTTTCGCCGTGCTGGGCGCCTCAAAGCCCAATGCCTTCGGTACTGCAGTCGGTGCGCTGTTCGTCGGCGTGCTCCTGCAGGGACTGACCATGATGAACGCACCTTACTACACCCAGGATTTCGTCAAGGGCGCCGTGCTCGTGGTGGCGCTCGTCTTCACATTTGCCCTGTCGACCAGGGCCAAAAGGTAATTGCGGCAATCAACGACTAAAAAACCAAGCGGAGGACTTAGATGAAATTCGATCGCAGAACATTCGCCAAGCTGGCCGTCGGCCTGCTCGGCGCGACGGCGCTGGGCTTTTCGCCCGCGCTGGCGCAGGACAAGCCGGCACCGTTCGACAAGCCTGGCCAGGTCAAGATCGCGCTGGTGCGCTATCTTTCCACCGGCGACTTCTTCCAGGCCTATCTGGCCGGCGTGGAATCGCAGGCCAAGGCGCTCGGCGTTGACCTTCGCGTGCTGGATTCCAAGCAGGATGCAGCCCTGCAGGCCGACATGGTCGACCAGGCGATCGCGCTTGGCGTCAACGGCATCATCATCCAGCACGGCCTGACGGAATCGATGAAGGACGCCGCCCAGCGCGCTGTGGACGCCGGCATCAAGGTGGTTGCCTTCGACGTCAATGTCGAGAACCCGAAGATCCCGCAGATCGAGCAGTCGGATCGCGACCTTGCCCGCCTCGCGCTGGAACAGGCGATCAAGGACAATGGCGAAAGCTGGAAATCCGGCTACGTCTATGTCGCCGGCATCGCGCCGCTCGACCGCCGCAACGAGACCTGGGTGGAATTCAAGAAGAAGTATTCGGGCATCAACGAAGCCGCCCAATTCGGCACTCTCGACAACCCGATCGCCAACTCGGTCGCCAACCAGGCCCGTTCGGTGCTGTCGGCGAACCCCGACATCAAGGTGATGTTCGCGCCCTATGACGAATTCGCCAAGGGTGTGAAGATCGCGGTGGACGAGGCCGGCCTGTCGAAGGACATCAAGATCTATTCGGCCGATATCTCGACCTCCGACATTGCGGCAATGCGCGAACCTGACAGCGCCTGGGCAGCAACCGCCGCCACCAACCCGGCTGTCGTCGGCCAGGTCTCGGTGCGCGCGCTGGCTCAGCTGCTGGCTGGTGAAGACCCAGGCAAGAGCGTGATCGTGCCGCCGACGCTGATCACCCAGAAGGAACTGGTCGAAAAGGACATCAAGAACATGGAAGAATTGTCGGCCAAGCTGCCGCAGTTCGCTCATGCCGATGTCGCCATGCCGAAGTGGATGCCGAATCCGAACGCCAAATAGGCGTCAACGACAAACGACAGCATGGGAGCAGCCCGCTTCGGCGGGCTGCTTTTTTATTGCGCGACGGCATGCCTGCGTTGTCAGTCGTATCTTTTCGAAACATGCTCCGGCGGAATGAGACAGCTGTCGGCATTCAATGGGCGCCCACAGGGCGCCCATCATTCCGTCAGAAGTCGCGTCCTTGAACTCTTTGCAAAGGCAGAGAGCACAAAGCTGTTCACATCACCTCAGCGCCGCTGCGATGTTGCCGCCGTCGACGGTCGTCACATCCGCGGTGGTGCGCTCGGCCAGTGCCTGATGCAGGAAGGCCTGGGCGACGTCGTCGGCCGTGACTTCCTGGCCGAGCAGGTTGCCGGACATGTAGTCCTTCTCCGAAAGGCCACGCGCCGTGGAGCGGCTGGCGATCATGGCATCGGTCAGCAGGCCGGAACGGATACGGTCGGCGTTGACGGCGTTCGAACGGATACCGATCGGGCCATATTCCAGCGCGTACTGGCGCGACAGGAACAGCGTCGCAGCCTTGGGCAGGCCATAGGCACCGAACTTGGCGCCCGGGTTCACCGCCTGCTTGGACGCATTGAACAGAAGCACACCGCCGGTGCCCTGCTCGCGCATAATGCGCACCGCATTCTGCGCAACGCTCTGGTGAGAAAAGAAGTTGAGTTCGAAGCTCTTGCGCAGCAGCGCGTCGTCGATATCGGCGATCATGCCTTCCCAGGCTGCACCTGCATTGGAAACAACGATGTCGATGCCGCCGAACACCTTCACGGCCTGATCGAAGGCTGCGCGTACCTCGGCCGGGTTGGTGATATCCGCGCCGACGCCGATCGAATGGTTGCCGGCAGCCTTGGCCGCTTCCGCAGCCTTGACGGCATCGAGGTCGACCGCCACGACATGCGCGCCTTCACGAGCGAAAGCCTTGGCCGTGGCTGCACCAATTGCGCCCGCACCACCGGTGACCAGCACGATCTGGCCGGTGAGAGGCTTCGGCTTGTTGGAAGCGAGCTTGGCCTGCTCGAGTGACCAGTATTCGAGCGGGAACAGATCGGACTTGGCGAGCGGACGGAAGGTGCCGACGCTGGCCGCGCCCTTGACCGCCTCGATCCACATCTCGCCGACGTCGGAAGCGATCCTGGCGTCCTTCAACGTGCGGCCGTGACCGAACATGCCGAGCCCAGGCACCAGCGACAGGCGTGGCATCGGGTCGAGCATGGTGCGCTTGACATCGTCCAGCGCATCGTTCTCTTCGAAATAGCGGGTGTATTCAGCCATGTAGGCGGCAACACGCTTACCGATCTCGGCCTTGTAGCCGGCAAGGTCGGCGGCATCCGGCGCCGGCAGCGCCATCGGTCCGGTCTTGATGCGGATCGACAGGTCCGGCGTCGAAACACCGGCAGCGGCGTAGTCGGCAATGGCCGCTGAATTGACGAATTCCAGGATGGCATCCGAGGTCCGGAAATCGCTGACCATGCGGTCGAAGCGGCCCTCGCCCCTGGCGACGGCGACAGCGCCACGCAGCATGGAGGCAACCTCTTCCGGCCTCGCCAGCCTGGCCGGCAGCGACGCTGGCTTCAGCGGGTTGCTGCCGTTCCTGGCGACATAATCCTCGGCCACCGTCACATAGTGGATCATGCGGTCATAGGCCTGCCTGGCGTCGTCGCCGAACGTGAAGATGCCATGCTTGTCGAGGATCAGTCCTTCGACGCTCGGATCGGCGTCGTAGACATCGGCCGCGACCTTGGCGAGATCGAAACCCGGCTTGATGTAGGGCACGAAGCCCATCTTGTCGCCGAACACCTTCTTCGACAGCGCTTCGCTGTCGCCGCCCTGGTCGACAATCGCGAGGATCGCGGTGGAGTGGGTATGGTCGACGAATTTGTGCGGCAGGAAGGCATGCAGCAGCGTTTCCACCGACGGGTTCGGCGAGGACGGATCGATCAGGTTGGCGCGCTGCAGGGCGACCATGTCCTCATCCGAGAGACTGTCCAGCTTGCGCGCCTTGAGCAGCGTGCCAAGTTTCACTGCCGGCAAGCCCTGCGGTTCGATGACAGCCATGTCCCAGCCGCTGCCCTTCACGCAGAGCACATCCCATTCGTCACCGATGAAATCGGTGACCTTGGTCTTGACCGACGTGTTGCCGCCGCCATGCAGGACAAGCCTCGGCTCGCCGCCGAGCAGCCGTGTCGTGTAGACCCGCAACGCCAGATCGCGCCCTACGCCCTTTGCCGCGTAGGCCTTCACCACGTTTTCGGCTTCGGCGTCGTTCCAGAGATTTTTCATCGGGTCGTCCACGTTTTCAATTGGAATAGAGGGGGTTGGGTGCATGCGCCGGTCATCCTGCAAGCGTTTCGGCCTGCCGGGTTGGCTGTCGGGTTCTTATAGGTCAGGCCGATCTTGCTTTTGCGACAGGTGCGAACCTTGTGCCTCAAGCAGGCGCCGCGCCATGCCGGCGGGAAGCACGAGGTGCGAGCAGAGGCCGCCGGCCAATGCGGCCTGCAGCGGCTCCAGCTTGTTGTCCTCCTGCACCACCATCATGCGCTTGGGGATGGCGCGCATCGAGGCAAGGTCGGCGGAGATGACACGGCGGTTGTAATCACAGTCGAGCAGGTTGCCGGTTGTGTCTATGAGCTGGCCGGCGATGACGCCCGCAGCGCCCCGATCGCGCAGCGCGAACATTTCCGCAGGGGTCAGCGCACCACATTTGACGATGTGGCTTTCGGCATCGATGGTGCCGACCGAGAATAGTGCCAGGTCGCAATGCGCAACCAGCGCCAGCTGTTCCTTGATGACCGGTTCGTCGCGCAGCTCGCGCGCCAGTCTTTCGGAACTGAGCGACAGTGGCGCGTAGAAGTTGAGGC
Organism: Mesorhizobium sp. 1M-11; assembly: GCF_001303895.1. Lineage (GTDB taxonomy): Bacteria > Pseudomonadota > Alphaproteobacteria > Rhizobiales > Rhizobiaceae > Mesorhizobium. The sequence continues at coordinate 740,828 of NZ_LJSD01000011.1, forward strand.
CCTTGGCGTTGAGCCGCCGTGCGATCTCCATGGTGCACTGGTCTGGGCGCTGCGAATAGGGTGCCCCGAGATTGCCGCAGAGCTGCACGACGGTGACATCCTGCAGGTCAGCAAATGACATGACATCGGCGACGGCATAGACGGTGCGGCCCCAGGCAACGCCGACGCGATCGCCGCGATTGACGAGATCGAGGAAGACGCCTGCCGCGAGAGCCGGTACCTCCACGCTGGCATCGAGCGCCTGGCGGTCCTGCGGCGCGATCCAGACGGTGGTGAGCCCGAACGCATCCTCCACCTCCCGCGCCAGCGTATCCTCGGTGAAAAGCTGGGTGGATGTGGAGATGTTGACGATACCCGTCTCGCGCGCCTTGCGCAGATAGGTGGCAACGGAAGCACGCGAAATATCGAGCTTCTTCGCCACCTCGTCCTGGCGAAATCCATGCGTGTAATAAAGCCACGCCGCCTTGTGAATGATCTGATCTGCCGCCCGGATCGCCATAGGTCGAAATCTCGTTTTCGACATTATTCACGGCGACTGACAAAAGTCAAACAAGCTTATAACGCCAAGGGTGTGCACAGGCCCGGTCAGACGATAACCTGAATTATCGATGCCGACAAAGCTGCAACCGACAGCTGTTCAGCAAGGGTTCATACCTTGCTTCTTAAGAGCACCACAGGGAGACAGTCCGGCCGATCCACATCCTTAAGCAGGACCGGCCAACCACGGAAAGGATTGCCACGATGAACCTCAACCGCCGCCACATGATCGGCCTGATGGCTGCCGCCTTTGCCTTGCCGGCAGTGCAGGCCGAAGCGCGGACCATGACGCTGACCGGAACGGTGACCTATCGCGAGCGGATGATGCTGCCGCCAAACTCCACGGTCGAGGTCTCACTAGTCGATGTTTCCCTGGCCGATGCGCCTTCCAAGACAATTGCCCGCCATGTCATCCGGCGCGCCAGAGCGAGCCCGATCCGCTACAAGTTGGCGTTCGATTCCAGCCAGATTCGCAAAGGCCGTACCTATGCGCTGCAGGCCCGCATCACCCAGGGCAAGCAGCTGCTGTTCATCAACACGACGCGCCATACGGTTTTCGACGGCGGGCCGAACAACACCGAGATCCGTGTCGAGCGTGTTGCCGGTGAGCCGAGCGCCGAACTTGGCATTGCCGGCGAATGGCTGGCCGAAGACATCAATGGTCGCGGCGTGATCGACAATCTGCAGACCACGCTCAAGATCGACGCCAACGGCGCCGTATCCGGCAAGGGCGGCTGCAACGGCTATGGTGGCAGCGCCAAGATCACCGGAAACCGCATCCGCTTCGGTTCCCTGATGAGCACGCAGATGGCTTGCGCGCCGGCCATAATGGATCAGGAGAGCAAGTTCCACGCAGCGCTTGGCGAAGCGCGCAGCTGGCGCATCGACCAGCGTCGCCGCAAGCTCACCTTGCTGGACAGGCGTGGCCGTCCGGTCGCGGTGCTCTCGCGGATGGGCTGATCCTCATGCCTCCAGCCGGCCAGCTTTGCCTGGCCGGCCTTCGAAGGTCATGCGCGGGGATCGGCCTTCGAGCGCTGCTCCAGCCAGCTGACCAGCCGCACCAACGGCCACAGGAACAGAAGGTAGATCAGCGCCGCGCCAACCAGCGGTGTCGGGTTGGCCATCAGCGCCTGCGCGTCCGTCGCCTGTTTGAGCAGGTCCGGCATCGCCACCACCGAAGCCAGCGCGGTGTCCTTGAAGATGGAGACCGCATTGCTCGTCAAGGGCGGCACGACGATACGAAGCGCCTGCGGCAGGATCACCTTGCGCATGGCGGTCCAGAACGGCAGGCCGAGCGCGGCAGCGGCCTCGAACTGGCCCTTGGGGATATTCTCGATGCCGGCGCGGCAGACTTCCGCCGTGAACGCTCCCAGCACCATGGACAGGGCGAGCGTGGCCGACGTGAAGGCCGACAACCGGATGCCGACAAAGGGCAGCGCGTAATAAATCATGATCAGCACGACCAGGATCGGCGTCGCGCGGAAGATATCGATGAAGCCGATCGCCAGCAGGCGTAGCGGCTTCGGCGCATAGAGCCGCATCAGGCACACGCCCAGGCCGAGCAATCCGCCGAAGACAATCGCAGCGCAACCGAGCAGCAGCGTGTTGCCAAGCCCACGCAGCAGCATCGGGAAGGCGCGGACAAGAACGTCCCAGTTGAAGAAGGTTTCTAACAATCCCATCGTGACGATCCGTCTGCGTCGTTACGGTCGCATGCCGGGTCTCCGGCAATCCTGCGGCTCCCGGTCATGGTTGTAGCCCAGCGATCTGCCCTTTGGCAGCCTCCCGAACGACACGATGCCGGCGGCGTCCAACGTGTCGCCGCCGGCATCGGCCAAGCCCCCAGCCGGGCTTACTGAGCCTGTGGAATGGGCAGGATCTTGTTGGTCGAGGACTCCGCGGCAGCGTCCGCACCCAGCCACTTCTTGTGGAGCGCGGCCATGGTGCCGTCCTTCTTCATGGCATCGATAGCGCCGTTGACCTTTTCGAGCAGCGGCGAACCCTTCTTCATCATGATGCCGAACTTGTCGCCTGTCGGGATTGCCGTCACCACGGCCATGTCGGGCATCTTGGTGAACGCGAACTGGAATCCGGCGATGTCACCGATGGCGCCGTCGAGACGGCCGGACTGCACGTCGAGGATGAGATTCTGCTGCGTGTCGTAACCGCGATATTCCTTGATGCCGTACTTTTCGGTGTTGGCCTTGATCCAGGCTTCACCGACCGAAGCCGAGATGGCGCCGACCGTCTTGCCCTTCATGTCTTCCAGCGTCTTCAGCGGGGTGTCCTTCTTGGCCACCAGGGCGATGTCGCTGTCGTAATAGCCTTGCGTGAAAGCCTGGTTCTGCAAGCGATCATTGTTGATGGTGATCGATGAGATGGCGAGATCGATGCGGCCGGAAACGGTCGCCGAAAACAGCGCCTGGAAGCCAAGGTCCTGGATTTCGACGTCCGAGCCGATGCGTTTGCCAATCTCCTTGACGAGATCGACCTCGAAGCCTTCGAACTGGCCGCTTTCGAGCTTGTTTTCCCACGGCGGGTTGGCCGGATAGGCACCCACCAGCAGCGTTTCGGCATGCGCCAGCGACGCGGCGCCGAAGCCCATCGTCAACGCAGCAAAGGTACCGATCAGATTGCGGCGATTGAAAAGCATTTTGGTTCCCCTTCTATTGCCCGCCGGTTCGTTGCCGCGGGATGGGTCTGTCCGGACGCGACCCTTCGTCATGAAAGTGCCGACACCAAGCGCGCGGAGGCTTCCCGGATCTGGTCCGGGTCGCGCAGCACGCACATTCTCAGGAAAGATCGCGACGCGTTGCCGAACAGGTAGCCCGGTGAGAGGCCGACGCGCGCCTTCTCAATGACGCGGGCGCAGGCTTCACGCGAATCCTCCTGTCCTTCGAAGGCGAAGAAGGCATACATGCCGCCTTTCGGCTTGGATGGAAGTATGATGCCGTCCAGCTTGGCCAAAGCGTCATAGGCGATGTCCAGGCCGAGCCTTGCTCGTTCACGGATTTCAGCCACCAGCGGCTCCCCTTGCCGCAAGGCTGCCTCGGCACCGGCCTGCACGAAGGCCGCGGTACCGCTGTTGGCATATTGGGTCATGGCAGCAAGCTGGTCGGCGACACCGGTCGGATGCGACAGCCAGCCGATACGCCAGCCGGTCATCGCCCAGGCCTTGGAGAAGGAATTGACCACCAGGACACGGTCGTCGTCCTCGGCGATCTGCAGGATGGAGGGCGCGACCTCGCCTTCGAAGTAGAGCCGGCCATAGACCTCGTCGGAAACGATCCAGATGCCGGTGCGTCGTGAAAAGTCGAGCAATGCCTGCAATTCCTCACGCGTCGCCGTCCAGCCCAGCGGGTTGCTCGGTGTCGACAGGAAAATGGCGCGGGTGCGGGCGTCGCAACGCGCGAACACCGCATCGAGATCGAGCCGCCATTCACCGTCAAAGGCGAGCGCCACCGGCCGCGGTTCGCCGCCGACCAGATGGATGGCGTTGTGGATGTTGGGCCATTGCGGCTCGATGTAGACAACATTGGTGCCGACATCGACCAGCAGTTCCATCGCCAGCATCACGGCGTGCATGCCGCCGGGGGTTATCGTCGAGCGGTCGACGGCGATCGGGCGACCATGCAACCTGCTCTGATATTCGGACAGCGCGGTCGTCAGGGAACCGAGACCACGCATATTGGGGATATAGAAGGTCTGGCCGTTATCGAGAGACGCTTTGGCAGCATCGATGATAAAGCCCGGCGTAACCATGTCGCCTTCGCCATACCAGAGAGGAATGACATCTCCGAGGCTCTGCGCCTTGGCGGCCAACTGCGCGATATTTTCGGTGCGCAGGTCCTGGATCTGCGGTCGAATGCCCTCGAGCGGCGGAAAAGGCCGGACATTCGCCGGATAGGCGGATGCGCGACTTCTGCTCAAGGTCATATGGCAGTTCCTCCCAAAGACACACCGGCGACAACACGCCAGAACGAAGCCGCGACGCTCAGACTTCGCCTCGTCAATTCCATTCAATAACGCACGAAACAGTATACTGTTCAAGCCTAAAATTTTTTACTGAACCGCTTGCGCTTCTGTCAAAATGCGCGTTAGCTTCCGCAAAATTCGGCGTTTTGATCTCTTCTTGAAGCGCGCATGTTAAAAATCAAAACCTTGCGCGACAAGAAAACGGCAACAACTGTATACTGATTTGCGGAGGATTTGATGTCTGACGAGAGGCCATTCAGAGGCTCCGGCGGCAGCCTGCGCGCGCAGATCTATGAAGACATCCGCGACCGCATACATCGCGGCGCATTCGGGGCCAGCGACCGGCTGGTCGACGTGGAGATCGCCGGCAATCTCGGCGTATCGCGCATGCCTGTGCGTGAGGCCCTGCTGCAGCTCACCCACGAAGGCTACCTCGTCGGCACGACGCGGGGATTCATGCTGCCGACACTGACGCCGACCGATGTCGCCAACATCTTCGAAGTACGGCGCTGCCTGGAGCCGCGTGCTGCCGCCCACGCTGCCCGTACGCTTGATGCGGCAGGTATGGAGCGCCTAGCTGAAGCGCTGAAAGACGCTGAAGAAGCTGTAGAAACAGCCGACGCCGAGCTCCTGTTCCAGGCCAATGTCCGCTTCCGCCGGTCCTGGCTGGAGGCCGTCGACAACGACCGGCTTGCTTCGGCCATCGCCCGCTTCGCCGACCACGTGCAGGTCGTGCGCCTCGGCACGCTGACGCACCAACCGACACAGGCCATCGTGCTCGCCGGCATGCGCAAGCTCTACGACGCCTTCACCAGCCGCGACTCGATGGCCGCTTTCGACCACATGACCACCTTCATCCAGCATGCGGAGGAGCGCTTCGTCACGCTCACCAGGGCGCTGGAGACCGCCAGCGACGAAGGTCGTCGCTCTCAGGGACAATCGCAATGATCAAGCCGCATCCACTCAAAGGCCCGAACAAGTTCAAGCTCGGCGTGTTCTCCATGAACGCCGACGGCGGCCTGGCGATGACGACGGCGCCCGAGCGCTGGCGTGCCCGCTGGGACGACAATCTCAACGCCGCCCGCATCGCCGACAGTGCAGGGCTCGAATTCCTGCTGCCGATCGCACGCTGGCGCGGTTTCGGCGGCGTCACCCATGCACGCGAATGGTCGTTCGAGACCTTCACCTGGGCGGCAGGGCTGGCGACCGCGACGGAAAACATCGCCCTGTTCATGACCGTGCATGTGCCCCTGGTCCATCCGCTGCAGGCCGCCAAGGCGCTTGCCACGGTCGATCATATTTCCGGCGGCCGCGCCGGCCTCAACATCGTCTGCGGCTGGAACCCGGACGAGTTCGCCATGTTCGGCCAGACGGTCGGCGAGCGCACCTATGACCAGGCCGAGGAATGGATCACCATCATCGAACGCGCCTACAAGTCACGCGAGCCGTTCGACTTCGCCGGCGAATTCTATGACCTCAAGGGTGTGGTGAGCCGGCCTGCCAGCCTGCAGGCACCGCGCCCGGTGACGATGAACGCCGCCTTCGGTGCACCCGGCCGCAACTACGCGGCGCGGCATTGCGACTATCTGTTCTCGACCTTCTCCGAGATTTCGGAAGGCCGCGCCCATGTCGTGGACATCGCCAACCGCGCCGCAGAAGTCGGCCGCGACGTCGGCGTCTACACGGTCTGCCACGTGGTCTGCCGCGAAACGCAGCAGGAGGCGGAGGACTACTACCGCCGCTACGCGCTCGAACTCGCAGACAAGGGCGCCGTCGACGAGCATATGAAGAAAAAGAAGGAATTCGCGCATTCCCACGACGACAAGGCGTTCACTGAATATCGCCAGCGCTTCGCCGGCGGCGCGGGCACCTATCCGTTGGTTGGCACGCCGGAGAAGATCGTCGACGACCTGATCCGCATCATGGAACAGGGCTATGCAGGCGCGGCACTCTCCTTCGTCAACTACACCTATGACCTGCCGTTCTTCTGCGACCGCGTGCTGCCGTTGATGCGGAAAGCCGGGCTGAGGATGAACTGATGGACGCTGCAACCGGCGCGCTGCCCGCGCACGGCACGGTCGACCCGCGCGGCTTCAAGCAAGGCATGCGCGCGATGGCTGGCGCTGTCGCGATCCTGGCCGCCGAGGACGCCGGGCATGGCTGCTTCGGGCTGACGGCAACCGCCGTCTGTTCGTTCAGCGCTGAGCCGCCTTCGCTGCTCGCCTGCGTGCACAAGAACAGCACCTTCGCTTCATTGACCCGGCAGGACATGGCCTTTTCGGTCAACCTGCCGGCGGCAGACCAGGAGAATGTCGCGCGTGTCTTCGGTGGCATGACGACGGCCAAGGGCGTGGCGCGTTTCTCGGCAGGCTCGTGGGTTCGCGGCGAGGCCGGCGCGCCCCTGCTGGTCAGCGCCCGCGCGGTGTTCGAGTGCCAGGTTGGCGAGATCATCGCACGCGCCTCGCACCTGATCCTGATCGGCCTGGTGACCAAGGTGACGCTCGACCGTGTCGAGCGCGAGCCGATCTTCTATGCCCACGGGCGCTTTATCACTGTAAACGGTCAATAACGGAGATCAGCCGATGTCCCCTGTCCTGTCCGGCCGGCTGAAAACCCGGCTTGCCGCCAACGAACAGCTCGGCCTGGTCTGGCTGACGCTCGGCCATGCCTCGATCACCGAAATGGCAGCGCATTCCGGCGCCGACGCACTTGTCATCGACCTGCAGCACGGGCTGTGGGATCGCCGCTCGCTGGAAACGACCGTCGGCATCGCCGCGGGCACGGCTCCGGTGATCGCGCGCGTGGCGGACAGTTCGACGACGGCGATCGGCAATGCGCTGGATGCCGGCTGCGACGGCGTGCTGGTGCCCCTGATCGAAAGCCGCGAACAGGCCGAGCAGGCAATATCTGCCGCCCGTTTTCCGCCGCACGGCCATCGCTCCGGCGGCGGCGTGCGGCCGCTGGCCATGGGTTTCGGCACCTATCTCGAACGGGCAGGCCATGTGGCCGTCGGCCTGATGATCGAGACCGCCGCCGGTGTCGAATATGCGGAGGCCATCGTTGCCGCTCCCGGACTGGATTTCGTGCTGATCGGCACCGGCGATCTCGGCATTTCCTATGCGGCACGCGGCGAAGACAGCGACGCTACGGAAAAGGGTTGCCTGCGCGTGAAGGAAGCCTGCGCCAAAGCCGGCATTCCTTGCGGCATCTTCACCGGCAATGTCGACAAGGCGCTCGAACGGCGCGCCGAAGGTTATCATCTCGTGGTGCTCGCTTCCGATGTCGAGGTGGTGCGTGATGCCTTCAACGGCGTGGTGCGCGATTTCGCCGGGGCGGCATGATGAAAGCACCTTTTCGCGAGCGGCTCGATTTCGACAGCGGCAGCGGCCAGGTACTGGATGAAAGCCGTCGCTACATGCTGATGCGGCCCGAGGCGCTGATGGGCCTGTTCCGCCGGCTTGATGACGAAACCCGGCTGAAGGCACTGGATGCGCTCGCGGCCTCTGTGATCGAAATGGGCGGCGACAGCGCGCGTGCCTACAAGGCGCATGGCGGCGGCAATGCCGACGCCCTGCTGTCGACCGTGGCCGGCACCGCGCCAGATCTCGGCTGGGGCGCCTGGTCCTTTGCCAGAGTTTCGTCCGGCATCGAACTCACGGTCCGGAACAGCCCCTTTGCGGCTGGTTATGGCTCCGCATCGCAACCCGTCTGCCATGCCATTGCAGGCATGGTAACGGCGGTCAGCCGGATGGTGCTGGACAGTGACGATATCGTCGCGCGCGAAACCGAATGCGCCGCCTGCGGTGCCCCGGCCTGCCGCTTCGAGGCGCGTCAGATCTGACGCTGGCTAGCCTTCCAGCAGGGTTCGGGTCAGCGGATGTGTGGCATCCGCCAGCCCATCGATGACGCTGAAATGATGCCGGTCCGGCTCGGCGTAGAAGCCGGTCGAGGCTCCCAAGCCGGTCCAGATATTGGCAAGGAGATCCGACTGGCGGATGAATTCCGAGCGTTCGCCGCCGCCCACCCAGCACACCAGCCTGGCACCATCCATCGGCGGCAGCAGAACCGGGCTCTCTGCGGCAGCCTCGGAGGTGTCGATCTTGAGCGTCTTGTTCATGCCTGTGTTCATGATCGGCCGCAGGTCATGCACGCCTGACAGCGAGACCGTGTTGACGACACGGCGACGCACAGCCTCCGGCAGCGGCGATGTCGCTGAAATCATGCGCGTGACGAGATGGCCACCGGCCGAATGGCCCGTCAGGCGGATGTCACCGGCGACCAGTTCGGCCGCCTTCGTTACGGCCGCGCCGATTTCGGCGGAAATCTGACTGATGCGCGCCTCGGGTGCCAGCGTATAGGACGGCATCGCTACCGCATGGCCGCTTTCGACGGCGCCACGCGCCAGGTGCGACCAGAAGCTCTTGTCGAGCGCCATCCAGTAGCCGCCATGCACGAAGACGAGGAGCCCCTTCGGTGTACCGGTGGGCAGGAACAGGTCGAGCCGGTTACGTGTACCCTCGCCATAGGCGATGTCGAGTTGCGCGCGGCCTGACGCCGCCAGTTCATCACGGTATGCTGCCGCCGGCGCGACCCAGGCCTCGGGCCAGCGATCGCCTCCGGCGATGTTGGCGCCATTGGTGTAGGCGTTGTCCCAGTCGACGATCTTGTGAACGACCATGTTCGCTACCTCTCCCTCGCCTGTTCTGGCCAGCCTACAATAGGCAAGCGTCGGGCCAGCGCAACGATAAACTTTATGCTTGAAATAACTCCGGCGCTATGCGAGCGTTTCTGCCAGCGGAACGGGTGGGCGTGCAGTCACGCAGTCCACGAGCCGGCACCGCCGACAAACAAGCTGCACCAAGACGGCTGGCGCAAACCTTACGGAAGCTGGGAGATCGAACGAGATGCTTGGGCCGACGGCGCATACCGATACGTTTGCACGAGACAATCTCCCACCTCCGGACCTTTGGCCCGATTTCCTGCTCGACGGTTTCGACTATCCCGATCACCTCAATGCCGGTGTCGAGCTCACCGACCGCATGGTCGAAAAAGGCTTCGGCGACCACACTGCATTGATCGGCAACGGCCGCCGCCGCACCTACAAGGAACTGGCCGACTGGACCAGCCGGCTGGCACATGCACTCGTCGAAAACTACGGCGTCAAGCCAGGCAATCGCGTACTGATCCGATCGGCCAACAATCCCGCCATGGTCGCCTGCTGGCTTGCCGCAACCAAGGCAGGTGCTGTGGTGGTCAACACCATGCCGATGCTGCGCGCCGGTGAACTTGCTCAGATCGTCGACAAGGCTGAAATCACGCTGGCGCTCTGCGACACCAGGCTGATGGAAGAAATGGTGGCCTGCGCCAAGCAGAGCAGCTTCCTGAAGCAGGTCATCGGCTTCGACGGCACCGCCAATCACGATGCCGAGCTCGACCGCGTCGCACTCGACAAATCCGTGCGCTTCGACGCGGTCAAGACAGGCCGCGACGATGTCGCCCTGCTCGGCTTCACTTCCGGCACCACCGGCATGCCGAAGGCGACGATGCATTTCCATCGCGATCTTCTCATCATCGCCGACGGTTACGCCCGCGAGGTGCTTAGCGTGACGCCGGACGACATCTTCATCGGCTCGCCACCGCTGGCCTTTACTTTCGGTCTTGGGGGGCTGGCGATCTTCCCGCTGCGGTTCGGCGCAGCAGCGACCTTGCTGGAAAATGCCTCACCACCCAACATGGTCGAGATCATCCAGACCTATCGCGCCACCGTCTGTTTCACGGCCCCGACCGCCTATCGCGCCATGCTGGCGGCGATGGACAAAGGCGCCGATCTCTCTTCGCTACGCGCTGCGGTCTCCGCGGGTGAGACGCTGCCGGCCCCGGTCTATGAAGAATGGATGGAAAAGACCGGCAAGCCGATGCTCGACGGCATCGGCGCCACCGAGATGCTGCATATCTTCATCTCCAACCGTTTCGGCGATTCCAAACCGGCCTGCACCGGCAAGCCTGTCGGCGGTTATGAGGCGAAGATCGTCGATGAGGACATGAATGAATTGCCCCGTGGCGAAGTCGGCCGGCTCGCCGTGCGGGGTCCGACCGGCTGCCGGTATCTGGCAGACGACCGTCAGCTGAAATATGTGAGCAAGGGCTGGAACCTGACCGGCGACTCCTTCTTCCAGGACGAGGATGGCTATCTGCATTTCGCCGCGCGCTCCGACGACATGATCATCTCGGCCGGCTACAACATCGCCGGGCCGGAGGTTGAGGCCGCACTGCTGTCGCACGCCGATGTCAAGGAATGCGCCGTCATCGGTGCACCCGATGAGGAGCGTGGCCAGATCGTTCAGGCGCATGTCGTGTTGATAGAGGGCGTGGCGGCCGATGACCTGACCCGCAAGCGCCTGCAGGACCATGTCAAGGCGACCATCGCACCGTACAAATATCCGCGCTCGATCCAGTTCATCGATGCGCTGCCGAAAACCCAGACCGGGAAGATCCAACGCTTCCGCTTGAAAGACACCCACTGATCATGACCGACTTCGCAAGAACACGCAGCCTCTTCCACATGCCGGACGGCGTGTTCTATCTCGACGGCAATTCGCTGGGTCCGCTGCCGAAAAGCGCCACCCAACGCGTGCAGGAGATGATGACAGCCCAGTGGGGCGAGCAGCTGATCCGCGGCTGGAATGCCTCCGGCTGGATGATGCAGCCGCGCAAGCTCGGCGATCGCATTGGCAAGCTGATCGGCGCGCCGGAAGGCACCGTCGTCGTTGGTGACACGCTGTCGATCAAGGTCTACCAGGCGCTCGCTTCCGCACTGGACCTCAACCCGTCGCGACGTGTCGTGCTTTCCGACAACGGCAACTTCCCATCCGACCTCTACATGGCACAGGGTTTGTTGGGCTCGCTCGACAAGGGCTACGAGTTGAAGGTGGTCGATCCGGAAGAGGTCGAAGCCGCGATCGACGAAAGCGTCGCCGTGCTGATGATCACCGAGGTGGACTACCGCACCGGCCGCTTGCATGACATGAAGAAGCTGACAGCCAAGGCACATGCCGCCGGCGTGCTGACCGTGTGGGATCTCGCGCATTCGGCTGGCGCGCTCGCCGTCGACCTTGAAGGCGCCAGGGCGGATTTCGCCGTCGGTTGCACCTATAAATATCTCAATGGCGGCCCAGGTGCCCCGGCGTTCATCTATGTCGCGCCGAAACATGCCGGCAAGGTGCGCCCTGCCCTGTCCGGCTGGCTCGGCCATGAAAGCCCCTTCGCTTTCGACCTCGATTACCGCTCGGGCGCCGGCATCGATCGCATGCGTGTCGGCACGCCGGCGGTCATCGCCATGGCGGCGCTCGATGCGGCGATGGACGCCTGGGAAGGCGTCTCCATGGCCGATGTGCGCAAGCAGTCGATCGCGCTCGCCGACCTCTTCATCCGCGAAGTCGAAGCATGCTGCCCGGAACTGACGCTCGCCTCGCCGCGCAATGGCACCGAGCGCGGCAGCCAGGTTTCGTTCCGCCATCCGGAAGGCTACGCCATCATGCAGGCACTGATCGCGCGCGGCGTCATCGGCGACTTCCGTGCCCCTGACGCCGTTCGTTTCGGCTTCACACCGCTCTATATCGGCGAGCAGGAAGTGCTCGGCGCGGTCGGCGTGCTGGAAGACATCATGAACAACCGGCGCTGGGACGAGCCGCAATACCGCAAGAAAGCCCTGGTGACATGAGCAAACCCTACGATCCTTCCAAGGAAGGCGCGCAGATGTCGTTCAAGGAACGCATGTCCTATGGCGACTATCTGCATCTCGAGCGCGTGCTCGATGCGCAGGAGCCGCTTTCCAGCGCGCATGACGAATTGCTGTTCATCGTGCAGCACCAGACATCCGAGCTGTGGATGAAGCTGGCGATCCACGAGATCCGCTCGGCCATGCGCGAAATCCGTTCCGATAGGCCGCAACCGGCATTCAAGATGCTGACGCGCGTGGCGCGCATCTTCGAGCAGCTGAACAATTCCTGGGACGTGCTGCGCACCATGACCCCCAGCGAATACACCGAGTTCCGTAACTCGCTCGGCCAGTCGTCAGGGTTCCAGTCCTATCAGTATCGCGCAGTGGAGTTCCTGGTTGGCAATCGCAACACCGCCATGCTCGGGCCACATGCGCACCAGCCGGACCTGATCGCCAAACTCGAGGAAATCCTGGCCGAACCCAGCCTCTACGACGAGGCGTTGCTGCTCCTCTCGCGCAACGGCTTCGACATCGGCGCCGACGCCAGCCGCACCAGCTGGCGTGAGACGCGCGAGGAGAACCCGCAAGTGCTCGAGGCCTGGAAGGCGGTCTACGCCGCGCCGCAGAAATACTGGGATCTCTACGAACTCGCCGAAAAGCTCGTCGATTTCGAGGACTATTTCCGGCGCTGGCGTTTCAACCACGTCACCACCGTGGAACGCATCATCGGCCTGAAGCGCGGTACCGGCGGCACCGGCGGCGTTTCCTATCTGCGCAAGATGCTGGAAGTGGTGCTGTTCCCGGAATTGTGGACCGTCCGCACGGTGCTGTAGCGCTCTTGTCGCGGGCTTTGCCTTCTCCCCCTGAGGGAGAAGGCAAATGGCCCTTAATCCGGGACGACAGCCGTCGCCTGGATCTCCACCAGCGCCTCGTCCTCGATCAGGCCCGAGACCTGGACCACCGCCATGGCCGGGAAGTTGCGGCCCATGGTGGCTTTCCACGCCGCACCGATCTCCTTCAGCGAAGCGGAGTAGGCTTTGCGGTCGAGCACATACCAGGTCATGGTCGTGATGTGCTCTGGACCGGCGCCGCCCTCGCGCAGGATCGCGATGACGTTCTCCAGCGTCTGCCTGATCTGGCCCGGCAGATCGTGAACCTCGAACTTGCACTGGCCATTCCAGCCAATCTGGCCACCCACGAAGATGGTACGGCCGCGCGCTTCCATGCCGTTGGCATAGCCGATCGGTTTCGCCCAGCCCTCGGGCTGCAATACCCGATGCGGCGTCGTGGCGGTCTTCTGTTCGGGCATGGCAGTCACGTTCATGTCTACTCCAGTCATTTAGCGCATCGGCCCGAAAATCGGGATCGATTTTCGGAAAGCACGATGCGTAGAAACAAAGATTCTCTAAGCACTCTTCATCAGCTCACGGCCGATAATCAGCTTCTGAACTTCGGTGGCGCCCTCGTAGATGCGCAGTGCGCGGATCTCGCGGTACAGCGTCTCGGTAATCTCGCCGACACGCACGCCACGACCACCGAACATCTGCAACGCCTGGTCGATCACCCATTGCGCGTTTTCCGTGGCCGTCATCTTGGCCATCGCCGCCTCGCGGGTGATCGGCAGTTTCTGCACGTCGCGCCGCCAGGCGGTGCGCACGGTCAGGAGCGATGCGGCATCGATCGCCGTTGCCATCTCGCCCAGCGTGCTCTGCGCGGTCGGCAGGTCGGCAAGCGTGGCGCCGAACATTTTTCGCGACTTGGCGTGTGCCACCGCCTCGTCCAGGGCGCGGCGTGCAAAGCCGAGCGCAGCAGCGGCGACGGATGGGCGGAAGATGTCCAACGTGCGCATGGCGATCTTGAAGCCCTCACCCGGCTGACCGAGCAGGTTCGCCGCCGGCACGCGACAGTTTTCGAAGCGGATACGAGCCAGCGGATGCGGCGCGATCGTCTCGATGCGCTCTGCGATGTGGAAACCCGGCGTATCGGCATGGACGACAAAGGCGGAGATGCCGCGCGTGCCGGGAGCCTCGCCGGTGCGGGCAAAGACGGTATAGACGTCGGCAATGCCGCCGTTGGAGATGAAGACCTTCTCGCCGTTGAGCACGAACGCGTCGCCCTGGCGCTCAGCCGAGGTGCTCATCGCGGCGACGTCCGAGCCCGCTTCTGGTTCGGTCAGTGCGAAGGCCGAGATCAGTTCGCCCTTTGCGATCCTGGGCAAAATGCTCTGCTTGATCTCGGGCGAGCCTGAAAGGCTGATGGCGCCAGTCCCCAACCCTTGCATGGCAAAGGCGAAATCGGCCAGCCCATCGGCATAGGCGAGTGTTTCGCGGATCAGGCAGAGCGAACGGCTGTCGATTTCCGCAGCCGCGCCACCGAATTCCGATGGCACGCAGTGGCGCAGGAAACCACCCGCGCCCAGCTTGCGAACCAGCCCCTTGCAGGCGCCGTCGGCATCGTGATGGTCGATATGACCAAGACTGCCGCTCGCAATGAAATGATCCAGGTCGGCGGCAAGCTTCTTGTGGTTCTCGGCAAAAAACGGCCAGTCGAGATGATCCCGCGTCGGGCCGCTGGAGCGTTGCGGATGGTCCATCGTCAGTTTCCTTCGAAAACCGGCTTCGCCTTGGCGGCGAAGGCCTCGAAAGCGCGACGGAAGTCGCCCGTCGCCATGCAGATGGCCTGCGCCTGGGCCTCGGATTCGATCAGTTCCTCAATCCCCATCGACCATTCCTGGTCGAGCATCTTCTTGGTCATCGAATGCGCAAACCACGGTCCATCGGCGAGATTGCGGGCGAAACGCTGCGCCTCGGCCAGCAACACGGGGCGCTCGTGCAGCGCGTTGTAGAAGCCCCAGGCGTGTCCTTCGGCCGCCGACATCGAGCGGCCGGTGAACAACAGCTCGGCGGCGCGGCCCTGGCCGATGATACGCGGAAGGATGCCGCAAGCGCCCATGTCGGCACCAGCCAGACCGACGCGGGTGAACAGGAAGGCGGTCTTTGCTTCCGGGGTGGCGACGCGATAGTCCGAGCTCATCGCCAGGATCGCTCCGGCGCCGGCGCAGATACCGTCGACCGCAGCTATGATCGGCTGCGGGCAGGCGCGGATCTGGCGGACCAGATCGCCGGTCATGCGGGTGAAGGCCAGGAGCTCCGGCATCGCCATCTTGGTCAGCGGCTCGATGATCTCGAACACGTCGCCACCGGAGCAGAAATTGTCGCCGGCGCCGGTCAGCACGATGGCGCGTACGTCGCTCGCCCTGTGCAGCGAACGGAACAGGTCGCCCAGTTCCTCATAGCTCTCGAAGGTCAGCGGGTTCTTGCGCTCTGGCCGGTTGAGCGTGATCGTGGCGACACGGCCGTCCGCATCGGTCTCGAACAGGAAGTGCTTGGCCTTGTGGCCCTTGAAGGGGCGCTTCTTGTCCAGCATCGCGTCGGTCATCGCTCATTCTATCCTTGCTTGATTCCAGCACGCCTATCGGCGTGCAGGCCTTGCTTGCTCCCAGCACGCCATCGGCGTGCCGGTCTGTCGTCTTGTCATGCGGCCGTTCGTCAGTCGTTGGCCGACGGCGGCAGGAAATCCACGTCATGCTCAGCCGAGAGCCGCACCACTTCCTCGACATCGGTGAGGTTGTGCAGTTTCTTGAACAGGTCCTCGAGCCGGCCGGCCGGCGACACCCAGAACAGCGCACGCGCCGGCTTGTCGGACTTGTTGAAATAGCCGTGCGGGACACCGCGCGGCATGCGCACCAGGTCGCCTGCCCTGGCGGTGAACCACTTGCCATCGAGCTTCAGTTCCAGCTGTCCCTCCTGCACGAGAATGAACTCCTCCTGCGTCGGATGAATGTGCACCGGCACGAACTGGCCTGCATCGCTGTTGGTCTCGAAGGCAAAGCTCGATGCACAGGTGGCCTTCGGAAAGTAGCGCTGGCCGAGGATATTCCACTCGGTCGCTTCGTAGCCGGTGCCGTTTTCAGTGATGCCCTTTTCCAGTGCTTTCTCAGTCATGCGTTCCTCCCTTTTTAATGTTCTCAACCGGCCATGACTTCGCCGCCGGCGACCGCGATCGCCTGGCCGGTGATGGCGCCCGCCCCCTCGGACACCAGCCACAACACTGCATCGGCAACCTCCTGCGGCGTCACCAGACGGCCCTGCGGATTGGCGCGCGCAAGGCTGGCGCGTGCCTCATCGGCGGTACGGCCGGTTTTGCCAACAATGGTGTCGACCGCGCCGTCGAGCAGCGGCGTGTCGGTGAAACCGGGGCAGACCGCGTTGACGGTAATGTCGCTGCGCGCCAACTCCAGCGCCAGCGCCCGGGTCAAGCCGACGACGCCATGCTTGGAGGCGCAATAGGCCGAAACGTAAGCGTATCCGGTCAGGCCCGCGGTGCTGGCCACATTGACGATACGGCCTTTGCCGGCCTTGCGGATCGACGGTAGCAACGCCTGGGTGACGAGGAAGGTGCCGGTAAGATTGATGCTGATGACGCGGCCCCAAAGTGCTGCATCCGTGCGCTCGAACGGAGCCGAAGGCGCCTCGCCGGCACAATTGACCAGAACCGAGACCTCGCCGGAGGCGGCAATAGCCCTTGCGCTTCCCGCCGCGATCGCCGAGGCATCCGTGACGTCAAACCCATCGATCACGACAGATTGGCCACCGCCAGCCACGATCTCCCTGGCGACCTCTTCCAGCGGCCCGGCGCGGCGCCCAGTCAGCGAGACGACATGGCCGCTCTTTGCCAAAGCGAGCGCGATGGCACGGCCGATGCCGCTGCCGGCACCGGTGATGAGAGCATGGCGCACAGCGCTCATTTGCGGCCCGCCGCTTCCGCTGCGGCGCGGGCCAGGTTGGCTTCATACTGCTGCCGGCTCGCATAATATTGCTTCGGCCAGACCTGGCCGGAATAACCGACCTTCGCGGCCTCGTGCATGACGAAGGACGGGTCGGCGAGGTGCGGGCGGGCAATGGCGCAGAGATCGGCCCGGCCGGCTGCGATCACAGAATTGGCGTGGTCAGCCTCCGAGATCGCACCGACCGCGATGGTCGGCACCTGGACCTCGTTGCGGATCTTGTCGGAGAAAGGCGTCTGCCACATGCGGCCAAACACCTGCTTTTCCTGCTTCACCACCTGCCCCGACGAACAATCGATCAGGTCGGCGCCGGCTTCCTTGAACATGGCCGCGAAGATTGCGGCATCCTCCGGCGTGTTGCCACCCTCATACCAGTCGTTGGTCGAGAGACGCACCGAGATCGGCTTGTCTTCAGGCCAGACGGCACGGATCGCATGGAAGACCTCGAGCGGATATCTGGCGCGCGCCGCATGGTCGCCACCATATTCATCGTCGCGATGATTGGTCAGCGGCGACAGGAAGGCGGAGAGCAGATAGCCGTGCGCGCAGTGCAGTTCGAGGATATCGAACCCGACTTCGTCGGCCCATTTCGCGGCCTGCACGAAATCGGCCTTGATCCTTTCCAGATCCTCCTTCGTGGCGGCGCGCGGCACGTCCGAATGCGGAAGATAGGGAATCGCGGAGGCTGAGATCAGCGGCCAGCCGCCCTGCTCCACCGGTTGGTCGGTCCCTTCCCAGGCAACCTTGGTCGCGCCCTTGCGGCCGGCATGACCGAGCTGGATGCCGATCTTGGCCGGCGTGTCGTTGTGCACGAAATCGACAAGGCGGCGATAGCCTTCCTTCTGTTCTTCGTTCCACAGGCCGAGGCAGCCTGGCGTGATGCGCGCGTCTGGCGACACGCAGATCATTTCCGGGAACACCAGCGAAGCGCCACCCATGGCGCGGGAGCCGAGATGGACCAGATGGAAGTCGTTCGGCATGCCGTCCTTGGCGGAATACATCGCCATAGGCGAGACGATGACGCGGTTCGCCAACGTCAGGCCACGCGCCCTATAGGGTGTGAACATGGGCGGGATCGGTTTGCCGTTCGGCTGGGCTGGCGCACCTGCACGCTCGGCGAACCAGCGCTCATAGCCCTCCAGCCAGTCCTTGTCGCGCAGGCGCAGATTCTCGTGGCTGATGCGCTGTGAGCGCGTCAGCATCGAATACATGAACTGCTCCGGTTCCAGCGTGTCGGCATAACGCGTGCCCACCACCTCGAACCATTCCATGGCGTTGCGCGCCGCGTTCTGGATGCGCGCGACATCGACGCGGCGCACTTCCTCGTAAGCCTCCAGCACGGCCGGGATGTTCCTGGCGTCGTGGCCCGCGATGTTGAACTGATTGGTCAGTTCGATCGCGTCATCGATGGCGAGCTTGGTGCCTGAACCGATGGCGAAATGCGCGGTATGGGCACTGTCGCCCATCAGCACGACGTGGCTGTTGCCGTTGAAATGGCTCCACTTGCCGCAGATCAGACGGCCGAAGTTCAGCCAGGCCGAGCCGCGCATATGGCGCGCGTTGGTCATCAGACTGTGGCCGTCCAGCGTCTCGGCGAACAGCTTTTCGCAGAAGGCGATGGACTGGTCCTGATCCATCTTGTCGAGGCCATGCGCCTGGAACACTTCGTCAGTGGTCTCGACGATGAAGGTCGAGGTGTTGTCGTCGAAACGGTAGATATGGGCCTGGAACCAGCCATGCTCGGTGCGCTGGAAATCGAAGGTGAAAGCGTCGAAAGCCTTGGTGGTGCCGAGCCAGATGAAACGGTTCGGGCGAACCACCATGTCGGGCTGGAAGATGTCGGCGTATTTGTTGCGGACGCGCGAATTGACGCCGTCGGAGGAGATGATGAGATCGGCGTCGGGGAACTCCTCGTCGCCCGTCACTTCCCGCTCGAACACCAACTCGACACCGAGTTCGACGCAACGGTCCTGCAGGATGTTCAGCATCTTCTTTCGGCCGATGCCGACGAAGCCGTGGCCGGTGGTGCGGATCTTGCGGCCTTTGAACACCAGCTCGATGTCGTCCCAGTGGTTGAAGGCGTCCTCGATGGTGGCCGCCGTTTCCGGATCCCATTTGCGCATCGATTGCATGGTGGCGTCGGAGAACACGACACCCCAGCCGAAGGTGTCGTAGGGGCGGTTGCGCTCGACCACGGTGACATGATGTTCCGGGTTCTGCTTCTTCATCAGCAAGGCAAAATAGAGCCCAGCCGGTCCGCCGCCGATGCACACAATCTTCATGGTCATCTCCGCTCTGCTCACGGCCGGTCGGGGCCATGCGTGAACCATGAAACGATAGTGGGGCCTATCGGCAGATATTTCAAGCTTAAAATGATTGGAGACAACGATCTTTCGGCCGACGATTAAAGCTTCGCCGCCCGCCGCGTCTCAATCAGGAGCCGCCGGTTGCATAACCGCCTATTTTCCGCACCGTTCCGGAAGAGAGCTAACGCACCACTGCTAGGCCGCCTCGCCGGCATCGACACCTTCGAACGTGACGAAGGCCTGCAGAGTAAAGGAAATATGCTCCGTCATCAGCACGCGCGCACGCTCTATGTCGCGATCGAAGGCAGCGTCCATCAAGGCAGTGTGGTGATCGATGCCCATGGCGTCATGCAGCGCCGCAACCGCCTTCTCGAAGTTGCCGCCGCGTCCGCGCGCGGCGCGCAACATCGGCGCAAGGCTCAGGAAATGCTGGTGACGGCGAAGCTGATCGTAGACCATCGCCTGGAAACGCAGCAGCCAGGCAGAACTTGAGGCACTGACGAGCGCGGCGTGAAAGGCGGCGTGGCGCTCGTCCCATTCCTCAACCGCGGCTTCGGATGGATCTTCCGGTGAGAACTTGCAGCGCGACAGTCGATAGTGCGCGGTCACCACCGCCGATTCCCACTCGGCTCCGCCCTTGCGGATGGATTCTTCCAGCAACGGCAACTCGACGACTTCACGGGCCCGGATGAGGTCTTCCAGCTCTGCGCGCGAAACCGGCGCGACGGCAAAGCCACGGTTGCTCACCGCGGTGACCAGTTTTTCCGCCTCCAGCCGTGACAATGCCTCGCGCAGCGGTGTCCAGCCGAAACCATAGATCTGGTTCAGCGCACCCAGCTTCAGCGGCGTACCCGGCTCCAGCCGCGTGGTCAGAATGTCACGCCGCAGCCGCAAATAGGCCGCTTCCGTCTTGGTCGAGGGTTCCTCGTCCCGCATCACACTTCTCCTCCACGCAAGGATCATATATTTGACGGGCCTATCGGCAAAATAATATATCAAACATCCACAGCAGATATTTTATATATAAACCTTTTGACAAGGTTTGCCGACCCGCTATGATGCAATCTGGGGCGCCGGGGAGAGACGGCCGCTTGCCTAATCTGGGAGGAAAACATGATTTCGTCTAAGGCCGGATGGCTGTCCGGAATAGTACTTGCAGGTTCGCTGATCGCCAGCGTCGTCAGCGCCGCCGCAGATCCGATCCGCATCGGCATCGCCAATTTCGGCGAGCATCCGCAGCTCAACGCCTCGATCGCCGGCTTCAAGAAGGGCCTGGCCGAGAGCGGCTTCGTCGAAGGCAAGGATGTGGTCTTCACCGAAAGCCACACCAATTTCGACGCCACGCTGGTTCCGCAGATGATCGAGAAGCTGAAGGCCGAGAACCCGAAGCTGATCTACACCGTGACGACCCCGGTCTCGCAGATTGCCAAGCAGCAGCTCGCCGGCAGCGGCATCAACATCGTCTTCACCGCTGTGACCGACCCGGTCGCCGCCAAGCTGGTCCCGTCGTGGGAAGCCGGCGACACCGGCATCACCGGTTCGTCCGATTTGCAGGACGTGTCGGCGGTGATGGAATTCACCAAGAAGCTGCTGCCGGAAGCCAAGCGCTTCGGCGTGCCCTACAACCCTGGCGAAGCCAATGACGTGGCCGTGCTGGACAAGATCAAGGAAGCCGCTCCGAAGGCCGGTTTTGAAGTCGTCGCCGTCGGCGTCGACAACGTCAACGACATCCAGCAGCGCATCGCTTCGCTCAAGGGCAAGGCGGACGTGATCTACACGCCGGCTTCGAACCTGCTGCAGCCGGCGATCGCCGCGGTTTCGGCCGCTGCCCGCCAGGCCGGCATCCCGATCGTCAACTCCGACGACGGTGCCGTGCGCAAGGGTGTGGTTCCGGCCAGCTTCGCGGTCAACTATGACCAGGTCGGCCTCGCCGCCGGCAAGATCGCTGCCGAGATCCTGAAGGGCAAGGACCCTAAGGAAATCCCGCCGTTCCGTCCGGCCTACGCCGATCACAGCCCGCTGATCTCGAAGAAGGTCGCCGCTGACTTCGGCCTGAAGATCCCGGCAGCACTCGACGATTGCAAGTGCTTCGCCGACTGAGCTGGCTGGACTGAGGATTGCGTGGCGGCGCCCGGAACTGCAACTCGGGCGCCGTTTTTTCTTAAATTGGGTCAGCGCACGTCGTGGCAGGCGAGGCTCGCCACCGGATTGTTGCGCCAGGAGGTGCGGATGCTGGAAATCAAATCGGCACGCAAGGTATTCTTCAAAGGACAAGCCGACGAGAAGATCGCGCTCGACGGTCTGAGCCTGTCGCTCAAAACGGGTGACTTCGGCGTCGTCATCGGCTCCAACGGCGCCGGCAAGAGCAGCATGCTCAACGCCATTTCCGGCGCGTTGATCCTCGACTCGGGCAAAGTGCAGATCAACGAGACCGACGTGACCGGCATGCCGGTATACAAGCGAGCCGCCAAGCTCGCCCGTGTCTTCCAGGATCCGATGAAAGGCACCGCCGCCTCGATGACGGTGGCCGAAAATATGCTGCTGGCCGACCTGCGCAGCCAGAAGCGCCGGCTGCGCCAGGGCCTCAACGCCACGCGGCTTGCCGCCTACAAGGAACGGCTGGCGCTGCTCGGCCTTGGCCTCGAGAACCGGCTGGATACGCGTGTCGAACTGCTTTCGGGCGGCCAGCGTCAATCGCTTTCGCTGATCATGGCCGTGGGTGGCGAACCGGAACTGCTTCTGCTGGACGAACACACCGCAGCACTCGATCCGCGCACAGCCGACATCGTCATGAAGGCGACGGTGCGGGCAGTCGAGGCGCTGAAGCTCACCACGCTGATGGTGACGCACAACATGCAGCATGCCGTCGACTACGGAAACCGCATCCTCATGCTCGACGCCGGCAAGGTTCGCCTCGAAATCGGCGGCGAAGAGAAGAAACAGACCTCCGTCGCGGACCTGATCGGCCATTTCGCCGTCAAGACCGACCGCATGCTGCTCGCGAGTTGACCGCCATGGCCATGATCCAGGATATCTTCTCGAGCTTCGTCGCGCTCGTTCCCGTCACGCTGGCGCAGAGCCTCATCCTCGCTTTCGTCGTGCTGGGCATCATGATCCCGTTCAGGATGCTCTCCTTCCCGGACCTGACCAGCGAGGGTGCCTTCCCGCTGGGCGGCTGTGTCGCCGGTGTGCTGCTGGCCGCAGGCCAATCGCCGCTGACGGCCATCGCGGCCGCGCTCATCGCCGGCTTCGCCGCCGGCTGCTGCACCGCCTACATCCATCTGCGCTTCCGGATTCACACACTGCTGGCCGGCATCCTGATGATGACGATGCTCTATTCGATCAACCTGCGAATCATGGGCCGTTCGAACCTGTCGGTGTTCGGCATGGAATCGCTGTTCAACTGGTCGCCCTTCGGCCAGCCGGGTTTCCCGAGCACCAAGATCGTCATCGCCGGCGCCATCGGCCTGCTCGTGCTCGTGCTGCTTTATCTCTACTTCAAGACCGAGCGCGGCACCGGCGTGCGGGCCGTCGGCTCCAATCCGGACATGGCCGAAGCGCAGGGCATCAATGTCTGGACGGCGACGATCGGCGGCGTTGGCCTGGCCAGCGCTTTCTCGGCGCTCAGCGGCTCGCTGATGGTGCAGTCGCAGGGCTTCGCCGACGTCAATATGGGGCTCGGCATCCTCATCAACGGCCTCGCAGCGCTGATGATCGGTGAGGCGATCACCGGCAAGCAGACAGTGCTACGCCAACTGGCGGCGCCTTTCGTCGGCGCCGTCGTCTACTATCAGCTCGTCTCGCTGTGTCTGGCCGCCGGCATGCCGCCGCCCGACTTGAAGCTGGCCACGGGCCTGTTCGTGCTCCTGATGCTGGCGCTGCCCAGCCTGAAGCGCGGTCGGGCACCTGGTGCCGCTCGCGAGGTGATGCGGGAGTGACAACAAAGAGGCCGCGCGGTGCGCGGCCTCTTCAATTCGGGAAAAGATGGTTTGATTCTAGATCGCCGTTCGATTCGCTGTCAGGCGTTGTCCACAAGCGCGCCGCGGATAGAGCCTTTCAGCTTGCCGAGTTCCTTCATCAACACTTCGCGGTCGCGGGATGACAGCCCCTGGAACAGCGCGCCAATCCAATCGCCATGGCGGTCGGCCATCTTGCGGAATTCCTTGCGCCCAAAGGCCGTAAGCGCCACGATCTGCACGCGGCGATCCGTCGGCGACGTGGTACGGCTGATATGGCCGCTCTCGACAAGGCGCTCCACCAGCGCGGTGAGATTACCGGCCGACACCATCATGCGACGCGAAACTTCGCCCAGCACCATGCCGTCTTCCGCCCGCTCGAGCTGAGCCAGCAGATCGAAACGCGGCAAGGTGAAGTCGAATTCCTCGCGCAGCTGGCGACGGACTTCCGCTTCAATCAGCGTTGTGCAGGTGAGCAGGCGCAGCCACAGCCGCGTCTCGTCGCCATGATCGGCCGGCGCTTCGACTACCTTGGTCTCGCTGTCGAGCCAGCCTTCGATATCTGTTTCTGCCATCGATGAACCCACCCCTGCCGCATCTCGCGGGCGCCCCACCAAACACTCCGTGCCCCCCGGCACGGCTCGCAGATGGCCTCGACTCCATCCGTGATGGTCAAAGCATAAAGTAACTGCTGGGTCCGTCAATCGAAACGGACCCGGCCAAATCAGCCCGCCAACGTGCCGGGATCATCCACAAAGGAGCGTACCGTCTTGATGGCGCCGTCCAAGGCGACACCGTCAGCATCGGCAAGAGCGGCGTCGCGCAGGCGCCTCACCCAGTCCGCCGCATCGCCACGACCGCGCAGCATGGGCAGGCAGGCCAGCACCTTGTCGAATTTGGAATGGCCGCGCGCATGTGTGTCGGAATAGCCCTTGATCAGGCGCCGGCATTTCAGCACCTCGACCCCGAGCGCGTAGTCCCGCGCGTGTTCGGCTTCCGCAAGCTGCAGCCATTCGCGCATATGCGCCGCCTCGACCTTGTGCCGCAGCAGGCCGCGGCGCCAACGGCGCAGGCCGCCGATCGTCCACAACATGCCGAAGCCGAAGATCGTATCGGTGCGGATGCGGCGGCCACGATCGATGAAGCGGTTGAACGCCTTCATCATATTGGGCCGTGCCTCCAAGGCAGCCCCGAGACCGGCCGGCATCAGGCCGACCATCTCCTCCATGCGCGGGTGGAAATATTCAGTGGTCGCAAGGGTCTGGCTCTTGCCGAGATGCACTTCGTCGCGAACGCGCTGCGAGCGTCCCGGCCGGGTCTTCAGGTCGGCGACCCGGATGATGTCGTCATAGACCATGGCGTTGGCGACATATTTCGCGGCCTCCCGCGAGAAGGCGTAGCCTTCGGCCTCCTTGTCCGCAGCCACGAGGCGCTCCAGCTCCGACAGGTAGTCTTCGCCATAGGCGAGATCGAGGAAGTCGACCACCTTGCGCAGACCGGGCTCGGCCAGCTCGCGAACCGGCTGCGGCAGTGCGGCAGTGCGGGCAGACAGGGCTTCCCATCCGCGCTGCAGCGACTTCGGCAGAACCGTGTCCCTGGTCTGCTTTGCTTTCGTGTCGGACGCAGCAACAGGTGCTTCGGCACCGGCAGCCCGATCATAAGCGAGCGCGAAGGCGGCAAGGCTGGCCTCGGTTCCCTTGCCACCTGCCCTGATGGTCGCTTCGAACTGCTCGCGCGAGAAAGGAAGCTCGCCAGAGCCGGCCAGCGCGCCGAACAGGCTTGCGGAGACCACGCTGCCGGCCTTCTTGGCCATTGTCTCCATGTCGAAGTGGATCAGCCGTTTGGCGGCCTCGCCGGCACGACGTGATACCGTGTCGGAATCGGCGCGGCCGTCGCCCGGCACGATCTTTTCCGACACCGCCAGCATGCGGTGGCTGGAAGCGATCAGCGTGGTGCGATCGGGCGTCACGAAACCGCGCAGCACAGCACGGCCGGCTTCCGCGAGTTCGGCGGCGACAAGGATGTCGACGTCACCCGGTGAAGGGCTGAGCGAGAGCACAGGACTGTCATTCGGCCGCTTCGGGTCACGCGGCAGCATCTCGACATAGTAGATCGTGGCGCCGGTGCGTTGGGCGACGCCGGCCACGGAAGTCGACTGAACGTGCCAGCCTGCGCGCTGCGCGACATCGGTCACCCAACCGCTCAGCACGCCGCCGCCCTGCCCGCCCACGGCCAGGATACAGATCTTGATGATACGGCCGGTCGTATCCGGCCCTTCCGGCAGACCGAATTTCATGCCGCGACGTCTCCAAACACCGGCCGGCCGCGTTCACGCCAGCCCTGCAGCGCGGCGATGACGCGCTGGCGCAGGCCGAACCAGAAACGATCCCAGCCCGTCGGGTTGGAAATCACATCGGCCTGGTAGAAGGACGGGCACAGCACGGCGGCATCGGCCACCTCGCCGCAATTGCCGCAGCCGACGCAATTCTCGTCGATCGCTGCCACCGGATCGTCACGCAGCGGATCGTCGAGATGCTTGACCGTCAGCGACGGACAGCCGGAGAGGCGCATGCAGGCGTGATCGCCGGTGCAGACATCCTCGTCGACGCCGAACTTGGTCTTCACCATGCGCTTGCCTTCGGCAATCGCCTTCTTCTTCAGCGGCGCCTCGCGGCGCTGGCGGTTGAGCATGCATTCGGACGAAGCGACGATGACCTTTGGTCCCTTCTCCTCCGTCGTCAGCGCCTCTTTCAGCGCGTCGCGCATCGTGCCGACATCATAGGTGCGCTCGATGTGACGCACCCAGTTCACCCCCATGCCCTTGATGGCATCGGTGATCGGATGTTTGGTCGACTTGGTGCGGTTGGAGGCCCGCGAAGACAGGATGTCCTGACCGCCGGTCGCCGCCGAATAGTAGTTGTCCACGACCACGATCACGCCGTCGTTCTTGTTGAAGACAGCGTTGCCGATCGAGGAAGTCAGGCCGTTGTGCCAGAAACCGCCATCGCCGACGAAGGAGATGGACCGTCGCTTGGCCTCCGGTGAATTGAAGGCGGAAGCCGAAGCCGGGCCGAGGCCATACCCCATCGTCGTGGCGCCCAATTCGAAGGGCGGCATGATCGAGAACAGATGGCAGCCGATGTCGGATGCGATGTGGTGTTTGCCGAGCTCCTGCTCGGCCAGTTTGGTCGCGGCGAAGATCGGCCGTTCCGGGCAGCCGATGCAGAAGCCCGGCGGGCGCATCGGCACCGTCTTGGCGAGATCGTCGAAGATCGGCGGGGCCGGCACGTTGGGCGCGCGGATTTCCGGCGCCAGCAGGTCGCTGCCATGCTTGCGCATGAAGGCGCCGATGCCGGACAGCATGACGTCGCCGGAATACTCACCGGCCATCGGCAGCACGCCCTTGCCTTCCAGCTTCACCGAAGCGCCGGCCTTGTAGAGCATCGATCCCAGCGCCTGCTCGATGTAGTCGGGCTGACCTTCTTCCACGATCAGCACCGCATCCTTGTCGGCGCAGAAGGCGACAAGGTCGTCCTCGACCAGAGGATAGGTGACGTTGAGCACGTGCAGCGGCACTTCCGTTTCGCCATAGACATCGGCAAGGCCGAGCCGCTGCAGTGCGCGGATGACACCGTTGTACATGCCGCCCTGCATGATGATGCCGACCTTGCCGGAGCCGCCGAAGGTCTCATTGAGCTGGTGACGCTTGATGTAGTCGATCGCCGCCGGCAGGCGTTTGGAAATCTTTTCCTTCTCGTGCAGGAACGATGCGGGCGGCAGCACGATGCGCTGCGTGTCGCGGCGCGGATTTTCCAGCGCATCCGCCACGGTCATCGCAGGGCGGACATTGTCCTTGGCGATGAAGGAACCGTGCACATGGCAGCAGCGGATACGCACCTGCAGCATGACCGGCGTGTTGGAAGCTTCCGACAGTTCGAAACCATGTTCGACTGCGGCAACAATCGACGGCAGGTTCGGACGCGGATCGAGCAGCCAGACCTGGCTCTTCATCGCGAAGGCGTGGCTGCGCTCCTGCATGATGGAGGAACCTTCGCCGTAGTCCTCGCCGACGATGATCAGGGCCCCGCCGGTGACGCCGCCGGAAGCAAGATTAGCCAAAGCGTCGGAGGCGACGTTGGTGCCGACCGTCGATTTGAAGGTGGCGGCACCTCGGATCGGGTAATGCACGGAGGCGGCCAGCATGGCGGTGGCGGTGGCTTCCGAGGCGCTCGCCTCGAAATGCACGCCGAGCTCGGCCAGGATTTCCTGCGAGTCCGCCAGCACGTCCATCAGATGACTGATCGGCGCGCCCTGGTAGCCGCCGACATATCCGACGCCGCATTGCAGCAGCGCCTTGGTGATGGCCAGAATCCCTTCCCCGGTGAACTCCTCACCGGCTCCGAGTTTCAGCTTCTTCACCTCCTTGGCGAATGACCGTTCTGCCATGGCGAGCTTTCCTTATTTCGATGGGTCCGTGTTCGACCACAACACCGTGCCGCCGTTCTTCTCGTAGGCCATGCCTTTCGGGAACGAGATGGCCTCGAGTTGCAGGCCCCACGGCGCGAAGAAGTAGAGGATAGACTGGCCGGCGGCCGGACCTTCATTGACCGGCATCGGGCCCTTGAGCGTGCGGATGCCCTTGGCGGTCAGATATTTCGCCGCCGCATCAATGTCGTCGACATAGAAGGCGATGTGATGGCCGCCATTGTCGGAATTGCGTGGCCGTACATCCTTCTTGTCGGGCGCGCTGTAGTCGAACAGCTCGATGTTCGAACCGGACTGGCAGCGCAGCAGGGTGATCTCGTTGATCACAGCGCGGGGGTCCACGTCGACAAGATCCTTCATGAAGTCGCCCTTGTCGTCACGAAACGGACCGAAGCTCGTCGCCTTCTGGCACCCCATCACGTCGACGAAGAAGCTTTCGGCCACCTTGATGTCCGGTACTGTCAGGCCGATGTGATTGATGCCGCGAACCCCGGGCATCGGCTCGGCCATGACATGCGCCGGCCAGAGCACGGCGGCGAAGGCGGTTGCGATCAGGAAATTCTTGCTCATCTCGGTCCTCGGATCGACGCTTGGCTGGAATTTTATGGCTTCAAATCATGTGGTTGGCTTGGTCAGAACTCATGCTTGCGCACGTTGAGCAGGATCTTCTGCAAGGTCGCCACGAAGGCAGCGTGCTCGGCCGCGTCGATGCCCGCGAACATGTGATTGTAGGTATGGCGCATGGTCGGCCACAGCGTCTCGAAAGCGGCGCGGCCAGCCTCGGTGATGGAGATGCGCGTGGCGCGGCTGTCTTCCGGATCAGCGGTGCGGCGCACCAGCCCGTCCGCTTCCAGCGCGTCGAGTGCGCGGCTCAAGGTCGACTGTTCGGTGATGGCGTAAACGGCCAGTCGGCTGATGGCGAGGTTGTCGATCACCGACAACACGGCCAGCGCCCGCATCTTCGGCGTGGTCAGGCCGAGCTTGGCGAGGTCTTCGCGCAGCGAGGCATTGTAGCGCCCCATGATGCGGTTCATCAGATAGGGCGCGAATTGCTGCAGCCCGATCTCCCCGAGCCGTGGGCCTTCGGTATCGTCACCTATGATCGTGCGTTCGTTCACCGGAACTCCTTGGTCACGAGGAAGCCCGACCCGCCGCCGAGGCCTGGACCCGGATGGGTCGAGGCGCCGATATGATAAAGGGATTTGACCGCGCTGCGGTGGTTGACCGACCCTGCGAATGGCCGCCAAACGAAGAACTGGTCGATGGTGCAGGCGCCGCCATAGGGATCGCCGCCGACCAGGTTGATGTTCATCGCTTCGAGATCGGCCGGCGAATAGGCGCGCCGCGCCAGCACCGTCTCGCGGAACCCTTCGATGTGGTTGGCCAGGATCGCCTCGAGGCGGTCGGCAAATGCCTCGCGCGTCGCTTCGTCCCATGCGCCTTGCGTAGCAACCTCGCCCGCCGCATCGCCCTTGATCGTGCGCGGCGCGTCGGGAACCTGAATCCAGAGGATCGCCTTGCCTTCCGGGCACCGTGACGGATCGAGCGAGGCCGGCTGCCCGACGCACATGGTCGGTGTCGCCGGCAGCATGCCGCGGGTCGCTTCATTGTGCGATTTGGAGACGGCGTCGATGCCGTCGGTGAGATGGATGAGCGCCACCTTCTCCAGGCCCTCGGTGCGCCAGCGCGGTGCGCGGTCGAGCGCGTAGTGGAGCTGGAAATTGCCACGGCCGTGACGATAAGCACGCGTCGCATCCTTTGCCGGAGACGGAGCGTCCGGCCCGAGCAGACGCCCATAAAGCTGGCCCGGCGCAACGGAAGCGATGACGGATTTCGAAGCCTCGACCTCTTCCCCGCCGGCAAGCCGGACACCGGCGGCCTTGCCGTCACGAACCAGGATGCGCTCGACATCGGCGCTTGTCCTGATGGTGCCGCCTTGTTCTTCAATCAGTGCGCGGAAAGCATCGACCGCCTTGCCGGCACCGCCCTTGACGATGGGGGCGCCGGCCGCTTCCAGCGCAAAGGCGATGACCTTGCCCATCTGGGCGGAATAGGTGTCTTCCGGCGACAGCCCGCAATGCAGCGCCCAGGGCGCATGCAAGGCCTGGATCTGCGGCGACTTGTAGCTTGTTTCCAGCCAGCCGCGTGCGGGCGCCAGGGCGCCGCCGAAATAGTCGACAAGGCCGCGCAGGCCGCGCCGCCAGGCCTCGCGCGCCAGCAATTTCGCGGTGGCGAAGCTCCACAATTGACCGCCCAGCAGCCCGAATAGCAGTTCGGCGCTGGCTTCGATCGAACCGACAT
This sequence comes from Mesorhizobium sp. 1M-11, assembly GCF_001303895.1. Classification (GTDB taxonomy): domain Bacteria; phylum Pseudomonadota; class Alphaproteobacteria; order Rhizobiales; family Rhizobiaceae; genus Mesorhizobium. Next base: position 770,954 of record NZ_LJSD01000011.1, read on the forward strand.
CGGCGGCATGGCGATCGCCGTCGCCCGACGACAGACCGTTGAAGGTCTTCACATTGGTTCCACGATCCGTGGTCAGCACGACGCTCGACCCGTCGGGACGCAGCGCTGCGGTCGGATGCGGCGTATGACAGAATTCAAGCCCGTGACGGGCGAGATCCTGACCGAGCGCGCCGTGGGCAGGCCCGGTCAGGAAAAGAACGAAAGTGGCCGCCATCACGTCATGCGTGAAGCTCGGAAGCGTCGCCTCGGCGCTGAACATGCAGCCGCCGAGACGCTGCTCGCGCTCCAGGAGCAGCACCCGCGCGCCCGATTTGGACAGCATCGCCGCCGCTACCAGCCCGTTGATGCCGCTGCCGATGATGATGTGATCGTAGGCCACGGTGATCAGTTCCCGATCAGGCGCGAGGAACCAGCGCCATCGCGCGCACCGGGCTACCGGTGCCCTTGACGATCTTCAGCGGCGCGGCGATCAGGATGGCGCCCTTGGCCGGCAGCTTGTCGAGATTGCACAGGCTGGCCAGACCATAACGGTTGGCCTTGTGCATCAGGTTGTGCGCCGGGAATGGCGGGGTCATGCCGCCGGCGGCACCCGCATCGGTACCGATGCACTGCGTGCCCCAGCCGATCGCGCCGCGCTCGATGATGTATTCGATGCAGTCGACCGTCGGTCCCGGCGAATGCGGGCCGTTGGCATCGGCGTTCAGGTAGGAAGCCTCGGAACCGTTGCGCTTGTCCCAGTCGCTGCGCATCACCACCCACTCGCCCTTGCCGATGGCGCCGTGCTTGGCTTCCCAGGCCTTCACGCCTTCCGCGGTGAGCAGAAAGTCGTTGTCGGCAGCGGACTCGGCCGAGCAGTCGATCACATTGACCGGTGCAACATAGTTACGAACCGGAATCGTGTCCGTGTAGCCGTCTGAATATTCCTTGCCGGTGATCCAGTGATGCGGCGCATCGAAATGCGTGCCGGAATGCTCACCGATCTTCAGCCAGTTCCAGGCCCAGAACGGACCATTCTTGTCGTATTCCGAGATGGTGTGGATCTCGATCTTGGGCGTGTCCACCGCGAAGTCCGGCGGCAGCTTGAGAAGCGGGGTATCGGGCCCGAGCGGCGCCGACAGGTCGACGACGTCCACCTGTCCACTCACCAGAAGCTCGGCCAGGCTGGCGAGCGCGTTTGCAGCGGTCATGTTCAATCCTCCTGATTGCGTGTTCTTCATTCTTTTGACCGGCCACCAGGCAATCGCGGCGGCTCCGGTTTTTCCCGAAGATCAGGCTAGACGAGTTTAGATGCATATGCAAATATCATTTTAAGGGTGAACTAATTCCATGACCAAATATGACGCCATTTTCATTGGCGCGGGACACAACGCACTTGCCTGTGCGACGCATCTCGCCAAACGCGGCTGGAAGGTCGGGCTGTTCGAAGCCGCCGACCGTCCTGGCGGTGCCGTCAAGACGCTCGAACTGACCGAGCCTGGCTTCCGCCACGACCTTGCAGCCATGAACCTCAGCCTGTTCGCAGGCTCAGCATTCAATAGGGTTTACGGCGCCGAACTGGCGCAACGCGGGCTGGAATTCGCGCCGGTGCAAGACTGTTTCGCCTCGGTGTTCCCGGACGGCCGCTGGGTGGGCGTGTCCACCGATCTGGCAACGACCGCAGCCCGCATCCGCGCTTTTTCGGCACGCGACGGGGAGACCTGGGAGACACTGGTCAAGGCCTTTCCAGTACGGGCGGAACGGATCTTCTCGATCCTCGGCAGCTCGATGAAAAAGCGTGCACTTGCACGTATCCTGTTTTCGCTGCTGCGCAAGGAGGGCCTCGCCGGCACACTCGATCTCGGCCGTTTCCTGCTCTCCTCGCCACGCGCCTGGCTGGACGAGACGTTTGAAAGCAGTGAAGTGAAAGCGCTGCTTGGCGCATGGGGCATGCACCTGGATTTCGCGCCTGATATCGCCGGCGGCGCCGTCTTCCCCTACCTCGAAGGCATGGCCAACCAGAGCTTCGGCATGGTGCTGGGCAAAGGCGGCGCGGATACCATCATCAAGGCTCTGACGGCCATGGTCCAAGCCCATGGCGGCACCCTCGAGTGCAACGCCCGCGTCGAGCGCGTCGTCACGGCCGGCGGCCGGGCAACCGGTGTGGTGCTGGCGGACGGGCGTCACATCGAGGCCAGCCGCGCCGTCATCGCAACTGTTTCGCCGAAAGCCCTGGCCGGGCTGTTGCCTGAAGGCTCCGGCAATGCCGGCTTCGACCAGAAGATGCGGAATTTCCGCCATGCGCCCGGCACCATGATGATCCACCTGGCGGTGGATTCATTGCCGGACTGGGCCGACCCTGCCCTGCAGCGCTTCGCCTATGTGCATGTCGCCCCGTCGCTGGACGTCATGGCGCGCGCCTATCAGGAAGCGCAGGCCGGCCTGCTGCCGGCCGAACCGGTGATCGTGGTCGGCCAGCCGACAGCGGTCGATCCGGTCCGCGCCCCGGACGGCAAGCACATATTGTGGCTGCAGACACGCGTCGTGCCGGCCGAGATCAAGGGTGACGCGGCGGGCATCATTGAGGACAGCGACTGGGCAACGGTGCGCGAGGCCTATGCAGACCGCGCGATCGCCATCATCGAACGTTACGCGCCGGGCCTTTCCGCCAGGATCATCAAACGCACGGTGGTGAGCCCGCTCGATCTCGAAAGCGGCAACGCCAATCTGGTCGGCGGCGACCAGATCTGCGGCAGCCATCATCTTTCGCAGAACTTCCTGTTCCGGCCGGCGCCGGGTTTGGCCGACTGGAGCACGCCGGTACGCAATTTTCATCTGGCCGGTGCTGCGACCTGGCCGGGCGCAGGCGTCGGCGCAGGTTCGGGCTTTCTGCTCGCGCAGCAACTGGCAGGCAGCTGAGCAAAATCTGCAAACAAAGCCCGCGGCGAGCGGGCTCCAGAGGTGGGAGGACCAATATGAAGCGCAAGGCGATCAACCCCGACAGCATGTACAAGTCGCTGCCGTTCGGGTTTTCCCATGCCGTCGAGCAGAACAGCGGGCGCACCCTGCACATGGCAGGCCAGGTGGCCTGGAACAGCGCCGGCGAACTCGTCGGCCCCGGTGACCTTGCCGCGCAGGCACGCCAGGCATTGGCCAATCTCAAGACCGTCCTGGCGGAGGTGGGCGGCACGCCGGCCGATGTGGTCCGGCTGCGGACCTATGTCGTCAACCACACACCCGACAAGCTTGGTCCTATCGAAGCCGAAATCAGGGCCTTCTTCGGCGACGTCACGCCTGCAGCCAACACGCTGATCGGTGTCCAAACGCTGGCCATGCCGGAATTTCTCATCGAGATCGAGGCCACGGCGGCTCTTTGACCAGGCCGCTCGGCGCCTCGCGCGACAATCAATAACGGGCATCAAATAATGGGGAACATGACCATGAACGGAAATCCAAACAGACGCACTCTGCTCAAACTGGCGGGTGCCGGTGTCGCTGCCGCCAGCCTGGCGCTGCCGGGCAAGGTTTTTGCCCAGGGCAAGGACGAACTCACCATCGCCTACAACGTCAACCTGCCTTCGTGGGATCCGACGGTCGGCCCATCGGCGGTGAACCCGACCATCCAGGGTTTTTACCAGTCCGTCTTCGACATGTTCATCCACCAGAACCCGGATCTCTCCTTCGCACCGGGACTGATCACCGAATGGGGCTGGAACGACGACCGCTCCAAGATCTTCCTGGTCGTCCGCGAAGGCGTCAAATGGCATGACGGCAGCCCTTTCACGGCCGAGGACGTCGCCTGGTCTCTGGCGCGCGCCGGCAAGGCCGAGACCGGCAATCCGATCCAGTTCGTCTGGTCGAAGGTCGGCAACTTCAAGGTCGATGGCAACCGCGTCGAGGCAGACGTGATCGAGTTCGAGCCCACGATCTTCAAGTGGATGTCGTTCCTGACCGGCTATGTCCTGCCGAAGGCCTATTATGAAAAGGTCGGCGCGGAAGGTTTCGAGGCCAAGCCGATCGGTACCGGCCCCTATATGGTCGATCGCTACGAGCGCAACGCCTTCGTGCGGTTGAAGGCCAATCCCGACTATTGGGGCGGCAAGCCGGATTTCGAAACCGTGACCATCAAGTTCGTCACCGACGCAGCAAGCCGCGTCGCCGAAGTCGAATCCGGCAATTCCGACGTGACGCTGGAAATCCCCTATGAGGAGTATGACCGGCTGATCGGCGGTACGCTCAAGGGCAGTTGCGAAACCGTCTCCGACATCGCGATGATCTTCATCAACGACGTCGACCCGATGCTGGACAAGAATGTGCGCCTCGGCGCCATCAAGGCCATCGACAAGCAGTTGCTGATCGACCGCCTGCTGCGTGGCTATGGCGTGCCGCTGTCAACGCTGGAGACGCCGGAATACGCAGCCTATGACGCCTCGATCAAGGTCGAGCCGAATGTCGAGGAAGCCAAGACGCTGCTCGCCGCTTCCGGCTACTCGCCCGAGAAGCCGGTGAAGTTCAAGATCCAGACCACGCGCGGCTTCAAGCCGAAGGACTACGAGATGATCCAGGCGATCGTCGGTATGTGGCGCAAGGTCGGCATCGAAGCGGAGATCGAGGTCTACGAGATCGCGCAGCACTACGAACTGCGCGCCGCCGACAAGCTGGCACCGGCAGCCTTCTACAACTGGGGCAACGCCGTCGGCGATCCGACGACGTCGACCGGCTTTGCCATGTTCGGCCCGAGCCCGCACTCGGTCTGGGACGGCAAGGATCTCGTCGACCGCATCATCCCGCTGTGGGGCGAGAAGGACGAGGCCAAGCGCATCCAGGGCTGGAAGGACGTCGACCGTTACATCGCCGAGGAAGGGCTGGTGATCCCGCTGCTGCAATATGCGCAGCCGATCGTGCACCGCGAAGGCCTGAAGGTGACGCCGCACAAGTCGGGTGCGCTGCTGCCGCACCTGATCAAGCGCGCATAAACTGAAACCTCGGCCCGGTCTTCGCCGGGCCGGGGGCCTTTCCTCATGATGCTTCTTCGCCAGACCGTCTCCCGGCTCATCACCACGCTGATCACCCTGTTCGGCGTGGCGGTGATCGTTTTTGTCGTCATCCGCGTGGTGCCAGGAAACCCCATCGCCATGATGCTGCCGCCCGGCGCTTCCGAGACCGATATCGAACGGCTGAAAACGCTTTACGGGCTGGATAAATCCATCTTCGAGCAGTTCGTCATCTGGTTCGGCAATGTGCTGCATGGCGATTTCGGCACCTCGATCTCGACACGCCAGCCGGTGCTGTCGCTGGTGCTCGACCGCCTGCCGGCAACGCTGGAGCTATCCATCATGGCACTGGTGATGGCGGTGGCGATCGGCGGAGCCCTTGCCGTCCTCGGCACGCGTTTCCGGGGACGCAAGACGGAGGCCGGCATCGACGTCGCCAACGGCATCGGCCTGTCGATCCCGGATTTCCTGTGGGGGCTTGCACTGATCCTGCTGTTCGGTGTGCTCTGGCCCGTCTTCCAGATTTCCGGCCGCGTCTCGCCGCGGCTTGAACTGCCGTTCACCAACCAGTTTTATCTGTTCGAAAGCCTGGCGCGGCTGCGCTTCGACATCACGGCCGACCTGCTGTCTCATATGTTCATGCCGGCGCTGGCGCTGGCGCTGCCGCTGGCGGCGATCATCTCGCAACTGCTCAAGCAGTCGCTCAAGGAGACGGTGAACCTCGACTATTCGGTGCTCGCCCGCACCAAGGGCTATTCGGAAACCAAGGTGATCCTGTCGGAAGCACTGCCCAATTCGATCCTGCCGACGCTGACCCTGGTCGGCGTGCAGTTCACTTTCCTGATCGGCGGCACCGTCATCATCGAGCGGCTGTTCTCCTATGAGGGGCTCGGCAACATGGCGATCGACGCCGTCATCAACCGTGACCTGCCGCTGATCCAGGGCATCGTCATCCTGTTCGCCATCCTGTTCACCTTCGTCAATCTGGCCGTCGACATGACCTACGCCTTCCTCAACCCGAAGCTGCGTCATGCTTGACGGACGTGGTTCGATACGCCGGCGTTCCGGCGCAAGACTTTGGCTCTCGGCCGCCTGGCTGACCGTGTTCGTGCTGGCGGCGCTGCTCGCGCCGCTGATCAGCCCGCATGATCCGCTGGCGCAGGACCTGATGCTCGGCCGCCTGCCGCCGGCATGGATCGCAGGCGCCGAGCCCGGCTACTGGCTGGGCACTGACAGCCTCGGCCGCGATGTGCTGTCGCGCATCATCCACGGCGCGCGCATCGCGCTGGTCGTGGCGCTGATCGCCGGCACGGCCACCTGCCTGCTCGGTTCGGTGCTCGGCCTCGTCGCCGGCTTCTATCGCGGCTGGGCCGACCGGCTGATCAGCCGGCTGGTCGACATCTGGATGGCCTTTCCGCCGGTGCTGTTCGCGATCCTGCTGATCGCGGTGCTCGGCACCGGCCTCACCTCGGTCATCCTTGCCATCGTCATCATCGACTGGACGCGCTTCTGCCGCGTCGTCCGCGCCGAAACGCTGAACCAGTCGAAGATGGACTATGTACACAGCGCCAAGGTGGCAGGCTTCACCCGGCTGCGCACGCTGGCCACCGAAATCCTGCCCAATGTGCTGCCCACCATCATCGCGCTGCTGACGCTGGAAATGGGCATTGCCGTCATCGTCGAGGCGATCCTGTCCTTCGTGAACCTGTCGATCTCGACCGACCAGCCGACCTGGGGCGGCATGATCGCGGAAGGTCGCACCAGTATCCATCAGGCCTGGTGGGTGCTGGTATTTCCGCTCATCGCGCTCTTCCTCACCGTTCTTTCCTTTGCGCAATTCGGCGATGGCCTGCGCGAACGTTTCGATCCGGTGCTGCGATGAGCGGCTTCCTGGAGATACGCGGGCTTTCGGCACGGCTTGCCGGCACGGGCCAGCGCCTGCTCCGCTCGGTCGACATCAGCCTGCCGGCCGGCTCCGTGCGAGGACTGGTCGGCGAAAGCGGCGCCGGCAAGAGCATGATCGGCAAGGCCGTGCTCGGCGTGCTGCCCAAGGCCGTCGAGGTCATCGAAGGCGAGATCCTCCTCGACGGCCAGGACCTGCAGAAGGTATCTCCTGCCGAGCGTCGGCGACTGATCGGCGCCAAGGCGGCACTGATCCCGCAGGATCCGCTGACCGCGCTCAATCCGTCGCGGCGCATCGGCCCGCAGATCACCGACCGCCTGGTCGACATCCTCGGCTGGACGAAGGCGCGCGCCGCCACTCGCGCGCTGGAAGTGCTGGCGGAAGTCAGCATCCCGGAGCCTGAACGCATCATGCGGCTCTATCCGCATGAACTCTCCGGAGGCATGCGCCAGCGCATCCTGATCGCTTCGGCCTTTGCCGCCGAACCGAAGCTGATCGTTGCCGACGAACCGACGACGGCGCTCGACGTCACCGTGCAGAAGCAGATCCTGAAACTGATCTCCGAACTGCAGGCCCGCCACGGCACCGCGCTGCTGTTCGTCACCCATGACCTCGGCGTCGTATCCAAAGTCTGCGACACGCTTTCGGTGCTCTATGCCGGCAAGGTGGTCGAAGATACCACGGTGGAGCGTTTCTTCGCTGCCCCGCAGCATGGCTACAGCTCGGCACTGCTGGCGGCAACGCCACGTCATACCGATCCGTCATCTTCCCTGAAGCCGGTGCCGCGTGAAGTCCTCGACGCTGTCGCAGCCGAGGTGGCTGCCAGCGATGCCGCATGGCGTCCGAGCGGAGGCGCCCGTGGCTGATAACAGGGCTGACAACATCTTCGAGGTTTCGGATCTGCGCGTCGATGTCGCCGACATGACGCGAAAGCCGCTGTTTGGTCCAGCACCGCGGCTGGAAATCCTGAAAGGCATCAGCTTCACCATCCCGCGCGGTGCGGTGCTCGGCATCGTCGGCGGTTCAGGCTCGGGCAAGACGACGCTGGGGCGCACAATGGTCCGGCTTGCCGAACCGAGTGGCGGCCGGATGCTGTTCGACGGACACGACATCGCGCATCTATCCGATGCCGCGATGCGGCCGCTAAGGCCGCGCATCCAGATGATCTTCCAGGACCCGCTGTCGTCGCTCAACCCGCGCCTGACGGTCGGGCGCACGGTGGCGGCGCCGCTGAATGCCAGGGCGAACGATCCGCGTGTCGGCGAGGCGCTCGAACATGTCGGCCTGCCCGCCAATTTCGCGCGGCGCTATCCGCACGAACTCTCCGGTGGCCAGCGCCAGCGCGTCGGCATCGCCCGTGCCATTGCCATGCGACCGGAATTCATCCTCGCCGACGAGATTGTCTCCGGTCTCGACGTCTCCTCGCAGGCACAGGTGCTGATGCTGCTCGAGAAACTGGTGGCGGAACTCGGCCTGACGCTCGCCTTCATCAGCCACGACCTGTCGGTGATCCGCCGGCTGTGCAGCCGCGTCATCGTGCTGCGCTCGGGTGAAATCGTCGAGGATGCGGCGACCGTCGATCTGTTCGAGCGGCCGCAGCATGCCTACACGCGCGAACTGCTGGACGCCATTCCGACACCCGATCCTTCGGTGCGCTGGTAGGCAAGCGGAACTCTTCCTCTTCGTCGCCGTGACCGCCCCCTCTCCGTCTCGGCTTCGCCGAGCCACCTCTCCCCGTTTTGCGGGGCGAGGAACCCAAGCTGGAAAGGCGCTGTCGCCGCAACTGCGGTTCCTCGCCCTGCCGAAGGCGGGGAGAGGTGGCTCGCCCACAGGGCGAGACGGAGAGGGGTCTTGCTGCATTCGTGTTTTCTCACGACGCCCAACGCCGAGCCTTTCTCCCAGGCCCGGAGCAAGATACACATCACCGCCATCGTACCCCTGCCGAGGACATCATGAAAATCCGTCTGTTCCGAAACGCCGCTCTGAAGATCGAAGTCGCCGGCAAGACGCTGCTGGTCGACCCGGATCTCGGCGACAAGCACAGCCGTCCCTCCTTCACAGGCCGCTCGCCGAACCCGATGGTCGACCTGCCGGTGAGCATCGAAGAAATCCTCGAAGACGTCGACCTGGTGATCGTCTCGCATTTGCATGCCGACCATTTCGACACGGTGGCGCAGACAGTGATCGCGAAAGACGTCCCGCTGATCTGCCAGCCCGGCAATGAAGAGAAAATCCGAGGCTTCGGCTTCGAGGACGTCACCACGCTTGCCTCCGAACTCACCTGGAACGGCATCAAGCTGACCCGGCGTGACGGCAGCCATGGGCTGGGACCGGTGGTCGAGAAGATGGGACCGGTGATCGGCTTTTCGCTGGAGGCGGCAGACGAGCCGACGCTCTATTGGGCTGGCGATACGGTGCTCTATCCGCCGGTGACTGAGACGATGGCAGCGACGAAGCCCGACATCATCATCACCCATTCCTGCGGCGCGCGCTGGGATGGGGAACTGATCGTCATGGACGACAAGCAGACCGTGGAAGTGGCGCGCTCGGCGCCCCAGGCCAAGGTGATTGCCGTGCATATGGAGGCGCTCGACCATGCCACGATCGACCGGGCCACGCTGCGTCAGACAGCCGAAGCCGCCGGCATCGGCGCAGAGCGCCTGCTTATCCCGGCGGATGGTGAGACGGTGCGCATCGACAAGAGTTGAAGGAAGCCGAATTCCCTCCGCCAGCAGGCATGAAGGGACTGGCCAATCATGCCTCCAGCGCCATATTGTTCGCATATAGTTGGCGAAAACCATTCTCATGCAGAGAATGGATGCATCGCCAGAAAGCTGAAATTCCGGAGAACTGAAACGACATTCTACTGATCGCCGATCAAAGGAAATTCTTTCCTTCGACAAGAAGCGGTCGCTTCTGCGATCAGGACGCATGCCGGCAGCGATCCGGTCACGTGGTTTGGTTTGTCGCATGATCTTGATCCGAAAAGTCTGCAACTTTTCGGGATCATGCTTCAGGGAGCGTTGCGATGAGCGCGAAGGCTGAGGCAGAATTCGGTGGTGCAATGAAGCGGCTGCAGCCGCCCGTCGCATCGGTGCTCGACCTGATCGGCGAGACGCCGATCGTGGAGTTGAAAAAGTTCGATACCGGCAAGTGCCGGCTGTTCATCAAGCTGGAAAGCCAGAATCCGGGCGGCTCGATCAAGGATCGTATCGCCCGCTCCATGATCGATCAGGCCGAACGGGACGGGCGGTTGAAACGCGGCGGCGTCATCATCGAGGCGACGGCCGGCAACACCGGCCTTGGTCTGGCCCAGGTCGGCATCCCGCGCGGTTACCGCATCATCCTCATCGTGCCCGACAAGATGTCGCGCGAGAAGGTGCAGCATTTGAGGGCTCTGGGCGCCGAGGTGCGGCTGACGCGCTCGGATGTCGGCAAGGGCCATCCTGAATATTACCAGGACATGGCCGAAAAACTGGCCTCCGAAATTCCCGGCGCCTTCTACGCCAACCAGTTCTCCAATCCGGCCAACCCACTGGCGCACGAGAGCACGACCGGCCCGGAAATCTGGCAGCAGCTCGACGGTGACGTCGATGCCGTGGTGGTCGGCGTCGGTTCCGGCGGCACCTTGTCCGGGCTCGGCCGTTTCTTCGCCGGCGTCTCGCCCAAGACCGAGATGGTGCTGGCCGACCCGGTCGGATCGGTGCTGGCGCCGCTGGTCAAGACCGGCGAGATGATCGAGGCCGGCAGCTGGACCGTGGAGGGCATCGGCGAGGATTTCGTGCCGCCGAACTGCGACCTCTCGCTGGTCAAGAAGGCGTACTCGGTTTCCGACCGGCATTCGATGCTGGCGGTGCGAGACCTGCTCTCCAAGGAAGGCATCCTGGCCGGCTCCTCATCCGGCACGCTGCTGTCGGCGGCGCTGCGCTACTGCCGCGAACAGAAGGTGCCGAAACGCGTCGTCACCTTCGTGTGCGACAGCGGCAACAAATATCTCTCCAAGGTGTTCGACGATTTCTGGCTGGCCGAACAAGGCCTTGCCGAGCGCGAGCAGCATGGCGACCTCTCCGACCTCGTGGCCCGTTCGCATCGCGAGGGCGGCACGGTGTTCGTGGGGCCGCAGGACACGCTGCTCACCGCCTATGGCCGCATGCGGCGTGGCGACGTCTCGCAACTGCCGGTGCTGGAAGACGGCAGGCTGGTCGGCATCATCGACGAAGGCGACATCCTCGGAAAAGTCGATGGCCCTTATGACGGCCGCTGGCACCGCTTCGACCAGCCTGTGCACACGGCCATGACCGCTGAACTCCACACGCTGCAGGCCAACCAGACGCTGGACGCGCTGCTGCCCGTCTTCGACCGCAACGAAGTGGCCATCGTCTTCGACGGCGACGAATTCGTCGGCCTCATCACCCGCATCGATCTCATCAACCATCTGAGGCGCACCCGATGACCATCCAGGGCAAGAACAGGCTCGCTTTTTCGACCCGCACCATCCATGGCGGGCAGAGCCATGACCCGACCACCGGCGCCGTCATGGTGCCGATCTATGCGACCTCTACCTATGCGCAGCAGTCGCCCGGCGTGCACAAGGGCTTCGAATATGCCCGCAGCCAGAATCCGACCCGCTTCGCCTTCGAGCGTGCGGTGGCGGATCTTGAAAGCGGCTCGGCGGCCTTTGCCTACGCGTCGGGCCTGGCGGCCATCGCCAACATCTTCGAGCTGCTCGACACCGGGGCCCATATCGTCGCAACCGACGACATCTATGGCGGCACGTTCCGCCTGCTCGAACGCGTGCGCAAGCGCTCTGCCGGACTGCAGGTGAGCTTCGCCAATTTCACCGACCTCGCCGCCGTCGAGGCGGCGATCCGGCCGGAGACCAAGCTGCTCTGGGTCGAGACGCCGACCAATCCGCTGCTGCGCGTGGTCGACCTCGCCGCCGTTGCCGCACTGGCCCGTCGCAAAGGGCTGATTGCGGTTGCTGACAACACATTCTGCAGCCCCTACATCCAGCGGCCATTGGAACTCGGCATCGATCTTGTCGTGCATTCAGTGACCAAATATCTGAACGGCCATTCCGACATGGTCGGGGGCGTCGTCGTGGTGGGCGACAATACCGAACTGCGCGACCAGTTGAAGTTCCTGCAGAATGCGGTCGGCGCCATTTCCGGGCCGTTCGACAGTTTCCTGGCGCTGCGCGGCCTGAAAACGCTGGCGCTACGCATGGAGCGGCATTCGACCAACGGCCTGAAGATCGCGCGCTGGCTGGAAGCGCGGCCGGATGTCCGCCGTGTCATCTATCCGGGATTGGAGAGCCATCCGCAGCACGATGTCGCCAAGGCGCAGATGAATGCCTTCGGCGGCATGATCACCGTGGAGCTTGATCGCGACCTTGCCGGCACCAAACGCTTCCTCGAGCACACGCGCCTGTTCGCACTGGCCGAAAGCCTCGGCGGCGTCGAAAGCCTGATCGAACATCCGGCATTGATGACGCATGGTTCCATCCCCGCTGAAAAGCGGGCGGCCATCGGTATCTCGGATTCTCTGGTCAGACTGTCAGCCGGCATCGAAGACGCCGACGACCTGATCGCCGATCTGGCGCAGGCACTGGCGGTGTAAACGAAACATTCCTTTTCCCCTTGAGGGAGAAAGTGGCCGAGACCCGGCGGCTAAGCCGCCGTTGAAGGCGAGGTCGGATGAGGGGGGGTTGGACGGAGTGCGTCCTCAGCCTTCGTGTCGCGCGAGAACTGGCACGCGCTACGATCGCTGGCCTGCCCTCAGCCGTGCCTCAAGCCAGCGGCTGTAGCGCGAGCCGCCGAAGCAGAACAGGAAATAGATGACGCCCGCGACCAGATAGGCCTCGTCGTAGAAGCCAAGCCACTTCGGGTCAGTGGTTGAGGCCCTTGCCGCGTTGAGCAGGTCGAAGATGCCGATGACGGCAAGCAGCGAAGTGGCGAGCAGGAAACCGATAGCGAGATTGACCATGCCGGGGATGACCTGACGCAGCGCCTGCGGCAGCACGATCAATTGCATGGTGCGCCAATAGCCGAAGCCAAGCGCCTTGGCCGCCTCTTCCTGGCCGTGCGGAATGGTCTGCAACCCTCCCCGCACCACTTCAGCGACATAGGCCGACCAGAACAAGGTGATCATGATGATGGCCCTGACCGTCTTGTCGACGAACTGGCCACCAGGAATGGCCATCGGCAGGATCAGCATCGCCACATAGAGGATGGCCACCATCGGCGTGCCGCGCATCAGTTCGATGAACAGCACCGCCAGCGTCCGTAGGCCGCCCATCTTCGAACGCCGCGCCAGCGCCAGAAGGACCGCCAGCGGAACGGAGAGCCCGAAACAGACCGACCAGACCAGCAGGGTCACCGGCAACCCGCCCCACTGGTTGGACGGCACCGGCGATCCGGTCAGCGTGCCGGTGAGCAGCACCCAGCAGAGACCGACGACCAGCAGCCAGGCGATCAACAGCTCGCGCCGCCAGAAGCGTGGCAGGGCGGTGACGCCGAGCAGGCCGAGCAAAAGCAGGAGCGCCGCGGTCGGCCGCCATTGCAGGTCCTGCGGGTAGAAGGCGAACAGGATGAAGCGCAGCTTGGCCGTCACGAAGGCCCAGCAGGCGCCTGATGCCGCTGCGCAATCCTGCGCCGTGCCGGTCCAGGTGGCGTCGAGCACCAGCCAGTGCGCTAGCGGCGGCAGCAGCCAGGCGAGGAAGGCAAGGGTGAGCACGGTCAGCGCCGTGTTCAGCCTGGTGCCGAACAGGCCATTCCAAAGCGGCTTCCAGTCGAAGGAGCGGCGCATCAGCGGCAGGGAAGCGATATTGACGAGGCTCATCGCGAAACGTCTCCGCGCAGGGCGACCCTGCGGTTATAGACATTCATCAGCGCCGACACCGACAGGTTCAGGACAAGATAGATGCCGATCAGGATGGCCAGCGCCTCGAAGGACTGGCCGGTGGTGTTGGCGGTGGTGTTGATGATGGAAACGAGGTCCGGATAACCGATGGCGACCGCCAGGCTGGAATCCTTGGTGAGGTCGAGATAGCTCGACGTGATCAGCGGCGTGATCACGCGCAGCGCCTGCGGCAGCACGACGAGACGCATGATCTGACCCGGATGCAGGCCGAGCGCCCTCGCCGCCTCCCACTGGCCGCGCGAGACCGACTGGATGCCGGCGCGCACGATTTCGGCGATCGCTGCCGAGAATTTGACGGTGAGGCCTGCAAGCAGCGCGGCGAACTCCGGCGTCAGGCTGTAGCCACCTCGGATGTTGAAACCACCAAGCACAGGCATGTCGAGAGACAGCGTCGCACCCGTCGCCGGGAATGCCGCGCCGGCGGCCGCCAGCAGAACGAACGTCGCGGCCAAACCGTTGCCGGACCTCAGGCGACGGCGACGATACGCGGTGTAGAGATAGAGGCCGTAGGACAAGGCGATGGCGACCAGCAGCAGAACGGTCCGGCTTGAAAACCCGTCTACGATGATGCCCGGCACGAAGACGCCGCGATTGGACAGGAACAACGCATCGAAGGCCGACAACGCCTGCCTTGGCGGCGGAAAGGATTTGGCGAGCGCGATCCAGAAGAACAGTTGCAGCAGCAGAGGCGTGTTGCGGATCAGCTCGACATACCAGCGCACGAGCGTCGCCAGCAGCAGATTGCCGGACAGGCCCGCTACACCCAGTGCCACGCCCAGAATGGTCGCCAGAACGCAGCCGAACACAGCCACTTTGACGGTGTTGATGAGACCGGCAAGGATTGCCCAGACGTAGAGATCGCCCGCCTTGAAGGCGATGACGCTTTCGCCGATCTCGAAATTGGCCGACCGTTCGAGAAAGCCGAAGCCCGGCGTGACGCCGATGCGCCTCATGGTGTCGGCGACATTGGCGCCCAGCAGCCAGAACAAAGCGACGACCGCGACGAAGACGGCAAGCTGGATGAAGGGCCGCGGCCCCCACCAGCCGGCCAGCCGGCTCAGCAGGCCGGGCCGATCGCGGCCCAGCACGATTTCGGTCGTCGCCATGGTTCGGGAAGCTCGGTCAGCTCACCGGAAAGGCGGCGAATAGAGCAAGCCGCCGTTCGACCACAGATTGTTGTAGCCGCGTTCCCAGCCGAGCGGCTTCAGGTTGCGGTCGAAGATCTCGCCGTAATTGCCCACCGTCTTGATGATGTTGTAGGCCCATTTCGGGTCGAGATTGGTGGCCTGCGCCAGCGAGGGATCGACGCCGAGGAAGCGCTGGATCGCCGGATCCTCCGACTTCAGGAACTCGTCGACATTCTTCGAGGTGATGCCCCATTCCTCGGCCTGGATGGTGACGTTGACTGTCCAGTTGACCAGTTCCTGCCAGCGGTCGTCGCCACCGGCGATGGCCGGAGCCAGCGGCTCCTTGGACAGGCGCTCCGGCAGGATGACGTAGTCATCCGGCTTCTTGAGCTGGGTGCGCTTGCCGACGAGATCGGAGCTGTCCTGCGTGATCGCATCGACGCGGCCGGATTCCAGCGCGTTGATGAATTCGCCGGTCTCCTCGATGGTCACCGGCGTGAACTTCTTGCCGGTCTTGCGGAAGAAGTCGGCGATGTTCAGCTCGCCGGTGGTGCCGCTCTGCACACCAATGGTGGCGCCATCGAGTTCCGCTGCCTTGGTCACGCCGAGGTCCTTGCGGACCAGGATGCCCTGCCCGTCATAAAATACGGTCGGGCCGAAGTGGAAACCCAGTTGCAGGGCACGGGCGATGGTCACCGTCACACCCGACAGCAGAATGTCGAACTCGCCGGCCTGAAGTGCCGGCAGGCGCTGCTGCGGCGAGGAGTTGGTGAACTCGACCTTGTCCGGCGTGCCGAACACGGTGATGGAAAGCGCCTTGCCATAGTCGACGAAGAAGCCCTTCCACTGGCCGTCGTCGCCCGGCGCGAAGAAGCCTGGGGTGGTGCCGACGCCGACCTTGATTGCGCCGCGCTGCTTGATCTTATCCAGCGTTGGGCCGGCATCGGCCACGCTTGAAAACGCGGTCGCAGCCACGACCAGCGACGCCGCCACCGCACGGCGCCACAGGCCGCCGGGTTGCGATAAAAATGTCATCTCGATAACTCCTGATCTGTAACAGGCCGACCCGAAACGATCGCGCTCAGCCCCCTTTCGCCGACCCGGACAAACGGTAACTCCATAAAATTTGTAGACTAAGGAACGACAATCCAAAATTGCGGCGTTCCGGGAAGCGCTTTGCCGAAAAACGGCGGCTTTGGAGGTGGAAGCGGCGCGCCTCCCCTTTGCGAAAAAAGAGCGGCCGGGCAGAACCCGGCCGAGGTGAGAAGATGTAGGATGCGGGTCAGGCGGCTACCGAAGCGAAGCCGCTTTCGAGCAGGTCGGCATAATGTCGCTTGGCGACGTCTGGATGCGAACGCAGGCGGCTCTTCAACACATTGGTGCCGACATTGCGGAACAGCGGATTCTCGGGATCGCTGGCCGGTCCTCGCGCTTCCTCCGCCAGATTGGGGGGCAGGTCGAGCAGCGGAATGGAAGCATCCAGCCGCGCACTGAAGAAGAACGGCACCGACAGCCGTTCGACACCGGTGGGTGGCGTGACGACACGATGCACCGTGGCGCGCAGATAGCCGTTTGAAGCCAGTTCCAGCAGTTCGCCGATGTTGACGACCAGCGTGCCGGCGATCGGATCGACCGGCACCCAGCGCTCGTCATATTCGACCTGCAGGCCTTCATTGTGGTCCTGCAGCAACAAGGTCAGGAAGCCGCCATCCTTGTGCGCGCCGACGCCTTGCTCGCTGCCCGTGAGATCGCGGCCGGGATAGCGCACGATCTTCATGCGGTGGTTGGGTTCACCGGCATAGATGGCGTCGAAGGCATCCTCCGGCTGCTCGAGCGACAGCGCGAAAGCCTTGAGCAGGCGGATCGCCACGTCGGTCACCTGCGCCTGCCAGGCCAGCAGCGCCGGCTTCAGATCCGGATAGAGCCGTGGCCATTGGTTCGGCCCCTGCAGGCGCGTCCATGCGGCGGTGCCCGGCTTCTGCGCGATTGCCTCGCGCTCGACCCCGATGTCGAGCTGTTCGCGCCAGTCCGCCTTGCCGCGCGTCAGTTCACCGCCGGTGCGCGTGTAACCGCGAAACTGCGGCGAGTTGACCATGGCGATCTTGAGCTTTTCGTCCTCCGGCAGTTCGAAGAAACGCTTCGCCGAAGCGAGCACCCCTTCGATCTCGCTGACCGCGATTCCGTGGCCGGCCAGATAGAAGAACCCGACATCGCGGGCCGCCGACCTGAGATCCGCCAGGAAGGTGCGCCGTTCCGACGCGCCCTGCTCCAGGCGGCTGAGATCGAGCACAGGTACGATTCTGGTCATGTTCGGGATTCCTCCGGTCTGTCCGTGTTGCCGAAAAACCCACCCGCCAAGATTGCGATCGCCGCAGCGGCCACCCCAAGCCACAGCAGGTCGGCCGAATACCGTTTGATGCCGAGAAAATGCCAATCCTTGCACAGCGCCATCGCCAGCGAGCAACGGTCCGACGTGTAGAGGAGACACGGCAGCGTGCCCGCAGCGGAAAAGCCCGTGTTTGCCATCACCTGCGCATAAACGACGGCCCACCACAGGACGCTGAGCGCAACCAGGAGAACGCTGGCGAGTTCAAGCCACGGCAAGACTGTCTTGGCCATTCTTCTCGACTGAACGCTCATTTCGCGTACCCCAGTCACATGCTTTAGGCGGCTTTCAGTTCCTGTTCACCGACGGCGCCGTCGAGTGCCTGCTCGAGATCGCGGATGATGTCGTCGGGATGTTCGATGCCGACCGACAGCCGCACGTAGCCCGGTGTCACGCCGGAGGAGAGTTGATCCTCGGCCGAGAGCTGCGAATGCGTGGTCGTGGAAGGATGGATGGCTAGTGAACGGGCATCGCCGATGTTGGCGACATGGTAGAAGAGCTTCAACCCATTGATGAAACTGCGGCCGGCCTCGCGCCCGTCCTTCAGCTCGAAACCTACCAGCGCACCATAGCTGCCAGCCCGGAAATAGGCATCGGCGCGGCGCTTGTCCTCGCCCTCCTGGTAGCGAGGGAAGATGACCGAGCCCACCTTGGGGTGGCCCTTCAGATATTCGGCGACCTTGAGCGCGTTCTCATTGTGCTGGCGGATGCGCAGCGGCAAGGTCTCCAGCCCCTGCAGCAGCTGGAAGGCGTTGAACGGGCTGATCGCGGCACCGACATCGCGCAACAGCACGGTGCGGATGCGCAGCACATAGGCAACCGGGCCGAGCGGCTTGGCCGCTTCCACCCAGATCTTGCCGTGATAGCTCGCGTCCGGCTGGGTCAGCGTCGAGAAGCGCCCCGCATGCTCTTCCCAAGGAAAATTGCCACCGTCGATGACGATACCGCCGATCGAAGTGCCATGGCCGCCAATATATTTGGTGGCCGAATAGACGACGACCGCCGCGCCGTGTTCGAACGGCCGGATGATCAGGGGAGCAGCCGTGTTGTCGACGATCAGCGGCACGCCGAGCGAGCGGCCGATGTCCGCAACCTCCTTGATCGGGAAGACCTGCAGCTTCGGATTGGGCAGCGATTCCGCGTAATAGGCGCGGGTGCGCTCATCGGTGGCGCGGCGGAAATTCTCCGGATCCGACGCATCGACAAAACGCACCTCGACGCCGAAATGCCTGAGCGTGGCCGCAAACAGCGCCCAGGTACCACCGTAGAGGCCAGTGGAAGAAACGATGTTGTCGCCTGCGCCGGCAAGGTTCAGCACCGAATAGGCAGACGCGGCCTGCCCCGACGATAGAAGCAGCGCCGCGGCACCGCCTTCCAGGGCGGCGATGCGCTGCTCGAAGGCATCCTGCGTCGGGTTGGAGACGCGGGTGTAGATGTGGCCAACCTCATCGAGCGAGAACAACCGGTCGGCATGATCGGTGTCCTGGAACTGGTAGGACGTGGTCTGGTAGATCGGCACCGCCACGGCACCCGTCGCGGGATCGGCGCGCCAGCTGCCGCCATGCAGTGCGAGCGTTTCGGCAGAGAGATTTTCCAGCGTCATGTCGTCTGCTCCTTGTTTCGGTCCGTGAGGTTGGCGGTTCAGGCGGCGGGCACGGCCTCAGTGCGTGCCTGGGCAGCGAGAAGATCGGCGTGATGGCGCGCAGCAACATCAGGATGCGAGCGCAGCCGGCTTTTCAGCGTGTTCTGGCCCGAGTTGCGAAACAGCGGGTTGTGCGGATCGCGCGTGATGCCGCCGGCCTGCGCCTTGAGGTGAGAAGGCAGATCGAGCAGCGGCACTTCGGCGTCGAACGGCGCACCGAGGAAGAAGGCGACCGACAGCCTATCCGTGCCGGCGGGCGGCGTGACGACGCGATGCACGGTCGCCTTCAAATAGCCGTCGGTGACCAGTTCCAGCAGCTCGCCGATGTTGACGACGAAGGTGCCCTGGCGCGGCTCGGCTTCGATCCAGCGGCCATCCTCCGTTTCAACTTCCAGGCCTTTCTGCTTTTCCTGGAGCAGCAAGGTGAGGAACCCGCTGTCCTTGTGCGCGCCGACACCCTGTTCGCTTCCAGTGGCATCGCGGCCGGGATAACGGATGATCTTGATCAGGTGATTGGGCTGGCCGGCATAGATGGCCTCGAACACGTCGCGGTCCTGCTCCAGCGCCACAGCGAAAGCCTTGAGCAGGCGCGTCGCCAGCCTGGTCAGCTCGGACTGCCATTCGAGCAGGATCGGCTTCAATTCCGGCAGCGCACCCGGCCACAGGTTCGGGCCTTGCAACCGGGTCCATGCCGGCTGGTCCTTGCCGAACGCCAGAGCCGGCGCTTCGGAGCCGATGTCTATCTGTTCGCGCCAGTCGCGATGGCCCTGGGTGAGCTCCTGGCCGACGCGGTTGTAGCCGCGGAAATGCGGCGAGTTGACCATTTCGATCTCGAGCTTGTCGGCTTCCGGCAGCGCGAAGAAGCGGCGCGAGGACGCCAGCACGTCATCGATCAGGCTTTGCGGGATGCCGTGGCCGGAGAGGTAGAAGAAGCCGACATCGCGGGAAGCGCGCTTCAACTGGCTGAGGAACGCGGTCGGATCGGTTTCAAACAGGGAGAAATCCAGAACCGGAATGGATTGGATGGCGGTCGTCTTGCTCACTTTCAGGCCCTCTTGGCAGGTCCCTAAGCGTGGCAACGGCATGGGCAAAATCAAAGGAACGACCATCCCTTTGACACCGGAACGCGAAAAATCCCGCGTGCCGTGCCCCGCGATCGGCGCGATTTTTTGCTAACCCTACAAAATTCGTAGACTAAAGAGGCCGAACCCGCATGACGCCCGAAACGCCAACGGCATCACGTCTGATCGGCGCGCTCATCATCGATGAGGATGCGCTCCGCACTGCCGTCAAGATCCTCGTACTGGCCACTGCGCAACGCCCACAGGAAGGCAACGAGGCCGGCCGCACCGAGAAAAAGCGCCACCGGGATGAGGACGATGAGATTGCTCATTGCACCGGCCTTTCGATCAGCCTGGCCGGAACGGCAACACGTGGCTCCTCCTCCGCAACCGAACGGCCGCCGGCAAGCCGCATGGCGTTGGCGATGACGATGATCGACGACAGCGACATGGCAATCGCTGCAATCAGCGGGGTGACATAGCCGAAGATGGCGATCGGGACTGCGACGAAATTATAGGCGATGGCGAAGGCAAGGTTCTGCCGGATCAGCCGGCCTGCCTTGCGGGAAATGTCCAGTGCGAAGGGGATCACCGTGAGGTTTTCACGCAGGAAGACGAAGTCGGCAGCATTGCGGCCGATGTCGGCGGCAGTCGCCGGTGCCATCGAGACATGGGCGGCAGCCAGGGCAGGTGCATCGTTCAATCCATCGCCAATCATCAGAACCTTGCGACCCTTGTCGGCAAACGCCGCGATGCGCGCCACCTTTTCACCCGGCAGCATCCCGGAACGATAGGCATCGATGCCGGCCTGTGCGGCGATTACCTTTGCGTTGGCGCTGTGATCGCCGGTCAGCATCTCCACCACCAGCCCCTGCCCCGCCAGGTCGGTCACTGTCTCGGCAGCACCCGCACGCAATCGATCCTCGCAGACAAAGCTGGCGCGCAGAACGCCGTCGCGCGACAGGACCGTACCCACCGCCCCGGCGCCATCCTTCAGTGCCCATTGCGCGCGGCCCAGCCGCCAGACAGAACCATTCATTGACGCCTCCAGTCCGAAACCCGGCACTTCGCTGACCGCATCCAGAAGGTGAGGCTGCATCGACGCGCCGGGATTGGTTTCCGTGATGGCACGCGCGACGGGATGCCTGGAATGCGCGGCCAGTTGTGCGGCAATCACCATATCGGCGGGACTTATCCGTTCGACGTTCGCCAGCCTGAGCGCGCCGAGCGTCAAGGTGCCGGTCTTGTCAAAGAGGACCGTGTCAATGCCGGCGAGCCGCTCCATGGCGGAGCCGTCCTTGACCATGATGCCCTGTTCGAACAGGCGACGGGCGGCCACCACCTGCACGATCGGCACGGCCAGGCCAAGCGCGCAGGGACAGGTGATGATGAGAACGGCAATGGCGATGATCATCGCCCGATGCCAGTCGCCCGAAACGAGCAGCCAGCCGAAGAAGGTGAGCAGCGCCGTGAGGTGCACGACCGGCGCATAAAGCGCTGATGCCTTGTCGGCGATACGACGGTAGCGCGCCCGCCCGCCTTCCGCGGCTTCCATCAGGCGTACCATTTCGGCGAGGAAGGAATCTTTTGCCGCGGCAGTTGCTTCTACCGTCAGCGCGCCGGTGAGGTTCAAGGTACCGGCCTGCAGCATCGCGCCCTTGTCGACCGTTTCCGGCTCGCTTTCGCCACTGACCAGCGAACGATCGACTTCGGAAGCCCCCTTCATGACCAACGCGTCGACCGGTACGCGCTCCCCGGCGGCGACGAGGATCACGTCGCCCCTGGCGATCTCCTCGACCGGCACGTAACTCGGCGTACCGTCGCCGGCAACAACGGTGGCGCCGCGGGCTGCCAGGCGCCTCAGGCCGCTCACGGCGGTGCGCGCCTTTTCGCGCATGACGTGGTCGAGCGTGCGGCCGATCAACAGGAAAAACAGCAACGAGACCGACGCGTCGAAATAAGCATGCGGACCATGGTTGATCGTCTCATAGAGGCTGAGACCGTAGGCGAGCGTGATGCCGATAGCGATCGGCACATCCATGTTCATGCGGCCGTGGCTCAGCGCGCTCCAAGCCGAGCGAAAGTAGATGCGGCCGGCGAAGGCGAGCGCGGGGATGGCGATCAGCGCCGAGACCCAGTGGAACAGGTCGCGCGTCGCATCCGTCGCGCCGGACCAGACCGAGACCGACAACAGCATGATGTTGGTGGCGGCGAAGCCGGCTATCGCAACGGCCCGGATCAATTCGGCCAGTACAGGATCCTTGCCGTTGTCGTTTTCGCGGTCGAACAGATGCGCCTCGTAGCCGAGTCCGTAGAGCGTCGCGACCAGCGGTGGAAACTCCCCTTCGCGCAGCCGCACCGAAACCCGCTTGGTCGAGAGGTTCACGCGCGCCCCGACCACGCCCGGCAGTTTCTGCAGGGCGGTCTCGACGGTACGGATGCAGGCGCCGCAGTGGACGCCGGGGACGGCGAAGTCGACCTGCGCAAGGCCGCCACCAAGCGAACGGCTTGCCAGCCTGACCTCATCGACTGATGGAGCGCCCGAGCGGTCCAACTCAAGCGAAGATTCGACGCCTGGTGCGCAACAGCTCATTGAACTGCCCCGTTGCGAACGAACACACGCTGCACCTGCCGATAAGGCAAGGCGCGGCCGACGTCGGCATCGACCTCAACGATCCAAGCGCCATCACGCACGGCTAGCCGCACGCTGAAGGCTCCGCCCGGTTCCGGCACAAGGTCGATCGTGCGATCCTCGGCATCGTAAGCGGGATGGCGGAACGCCACCTTCACGCTGGCAGGCAGAACCGGTTTGCCGGCGGCATCGACTAGTGCGTAACGGATCACACCATCGGCAACCGTCAGCGTGCCTTGCCAATGCAGCGCCGCCTGTGCGCGTCCCTCCTCCGCCTTCCTGTTGAACTGCTGGCTGGCGACATAGCTGTTCTGGACGACAAGCCCGGTCCAGCTCGACCGCGCCAGCGTGGCCATCGTCATGTTGACGGCGATGATGACGCCGAAGAAGGTGAGTGTGATCACCAGCATATGCCGGCCAGTGAACTCGCCGGTGGAGCGACGGCGCATGGTCATCTCGATGCCTCCGGAGCGATGAAGTTGGCGTCGTAGCTGGCGGTCTCGGTGCCCGCGACGTCCTTGGCGACGAAACGGAAGGGCGTGCTTCCCGGCCGCATCAGGTCTCGCGGTTGCCGCACAAAGATCTTGAGCGACTTCAACCGGTCCGGCTCGACCTCAACGGCGAGCGTTTCGCCTTCCATCGGCTCGATGCCGACTGCATTCATGGCGCCCCCCTGCAAACCTTCCAGCGTGATCCGGATGGTGCGCGGTTCGGGGATCATGTTGAGCAGCTTGACGGTATAGCCGTTGCGGATGGCGCCATCCGCAAGCACCACGAATTGCGGGTTGCGATCATGCAGGACGTTGAGTTGCAGCCGTTCGCGCGTCAGCAAGGCATAGAGCATGGCAAGGCCGATCAGCGCCCACACAGCGGTGTAGACGAAGGTGCGCGGCCTGAAGATCTTGCCGAGGTGGAACTGGGCAACCTTGTCCGCAAGGCGACCGCCCGGCTGTCTGACCAGCGCCGGTTCGATGGCATGCGCGCCGTTGCCTGTAGCGAGCGCCATGTTGGCATTGTAGTCATTCAGCGTCGCATAGGCGATGAGGCCACGCTCCTTGCCGATCTTGTCCATGACGCTGTCGCAGGCGTCGATGCAGAGCGCACAGGTGATGCATTCGAGCTGCTGGCCATCGCGGATATCGATGCCCATCGGGCAGACTGCGACACAGGCATTGCAGTCGACACAGTCGCCGACGCTCTCGCCGGCCACCGCCGCTTTCTTGGCATGACGCGAGCGCGGTTCGCCGCGCCAGTCATTGTAGGTGACGGTGAGCGAATTCTCGTCGAGCATCGCGGCCTGGATGCGCGGCCACGGGCACATATAGGTGCAGACCTGCTCACGCATCAGCCCGCCGAAGACGTAGGTCGTGGCGGTCAGCACGGCTATGGTCATATAGGCAATGGCAGCCGCCTGTCCGGTCAGCACTTCGCCGAGCAGCGTCGGCGCATCGGCGAAATAGAAGATCCAGGCGCCACCAGTCGCGATTGCGATGAGCAGCCAGACAGTGTGCTTAGCCGCGCGCTTGACCATCTTGCTAACCGACCAGGGAGCGCCGTCCAGTTTGATGCGGGCATTGCGGTCGCCCTCGATGGCCCGCTCGACCACCAGGAAGAGATCCACCCAGACCGTCTGCGGGCAGGTATAGCCGCACCAGGCGCGGCCCACCGTCGAGGTGATCAGGAACAGGCCGATGCCCGCCATCACCAGCAGGCCGGCGACGAAGAAGAACTCCTGCGGCCAGATCTCGATGAAGAAGAAATAGAAGCGGCGGTTGGCGAGATCGACCAGCACGGCCTGGTCGGGGGCATAGGGGCCGCGATCCCAGCGCAGCCATGGCGTCAAATAGTAGATGCCCAGCGTGATCGCCATGACGATCCACTTGAAGCGGCGGAACTGGCCGGAAGCACGCTTGGGAAAGATCTTCTTGCGCGCCGCATAGAGAGGTTGGCGGACCCTGGCGGAATTGACCGCCTCCGCTTCCAGCCGTTCGACCTCTCCAACATCAAGCATCACGCATTCCCACGCTTCTCACCCTGCATGCGCCTGCCAGGGCGGATTTGCCTTGACCGAGATCAAGTGGTCGATGTGCTGTCGGGACCCGCCTTTCGGCGGGTCCCGTCGCTGGGCCCCAAGGGGAACAGATTTTAGGCGGACCCTATTCCCCTCCCCCCAGCGAATGCACATAGACAGCCAGTTCCTTGACCTTGACGTCGCCCAGGCGTGCGCCCCAGGCAGGCATCACGCCGTTTTTCGGCGCTCGCACCTGCTGGGCGATAGCCCGTTCGCCGGAGCCGTAGAGCCAGATCGCGTCGGTCAGGTCCGGAGCGCCGAGGTCGCGATTGCCCTTGGCGTTGGCGCCATGACAGGCGGCGCAGTTGTCGGCGAAGACCTTGGCGCCGGGCTCCACCTTTGCCGGATCACTGACCGGCCCCGACAGGCTCGCCACATAGGCGCTGACATCGCCGATCTGGCCGGGGTTGAGCATTTCGGCGAAGGCCGGCATCTCCGAAGTGCGAGTGTCCGGATCGTCGACGAAGCGGATGCCGTGAACGATCGTCTTGTGGATCTGATCGGCCGAACCGCCCCACAGCCATTCGTCGTCATTGAGGTTGGGGAAACCGGGCGAGCCTTGCGCGCCCGAACCATGGCACTGCACGCAGTTGACGCGGAAGGTCGCTGCCCCAGCGGCGGTGGCGAAATCGCGCAGGCTGCCGTCAGCCTCGATCTCATCCACCGATTTCGCCTTGATCGCGGCGATGTATTTTTCCTGGGCGGCGCTGGCCGCGGCCAGCTCCTGCTTGACCTCGCCCCGGCTCGAATAGTCGAGCACGCCCCTGGTTGCCGATGTCAGAAGCGGCCAGGCGGGATAGGCGACGGTGTAGCCGATCGCCCAGATCACCGTTGCGTAGAACGTCCACAACCACCAGCGCGGCATCGGGTTGTCGAGTTCGCGGATGCCGTCCCATTCGTGGCCGGTGGTCGAAACGCCGGAAACCTCATCGATGTGTTTTTCGGTCATGGCTTGTCGTCCTCGAACGGGATCCTGGCTGCGGCGTCGGCGTGCGTCTTGCTGCCGGGGCGAAGGGTGAAGAGCACCACGCCGACAAAGAAGACGGTCATGCCGAGCAGACCCCAGCTGTCGGCGAAGTGGCGCATGGCGGTGTAGGTTTCCATCTCGCGCCCCCGTCAGCGGTAGCCGGCGGCTTCATCATAGGTCGAGAAATCGACCAGCGTGCCGAGCATCTGCAGATAGGCGACCAGCGCATCCATCTCGCTCACCTGCTGCGGGTTGCCATCGAAGTCACCTGTTTTGGCCTTCGGATAGCGTTTGGTGAGAGCCGAGGTGTCGGCATTGGGGTTGGCCTGGGCGACAAGATCGACTTCTGCGTTGTCGATCATCTCCTGCGTATAGGGGACGCCGACATCGATATTGGCGACGAGCTGCGTGGAGAAGCCCTTCGGCGACAGCGGCACGGTCTTCAGGAAGGCGTAGCGCGGCATGATCGATTCCGGCACCACCGAGCGCGGGTCGGTGAGATGCTGGACATGCCATTCATTGGAATAGCGGTCGCCGACGCGAGCAAGGTCCGGCCCGGTACGCTTCGAGCCCCATTGGAAGGGATGGTCGTACATGGACTCCGCCGCCAGGCTGTAGTGGCCGTAGCGCTCGACCTCATCACGGAAAGGCCGGATCATCTGGCTGTGGCAGAGATAGCAGCCCTCGCGGATGTAGATATTGCGGCCCGCCAGTTCCAGCGGCGAGTAGGGCCGCATGCCTTCCACCTTCTCGATGGTGTTCTCGAGATAGAACAGGGGCGCGATCTCGACGATGCCGCCGATGGTGACGACCAGGAACGAGCCGACGAGCAGCAGCGTCGCGTTGCGCTCGATGAGCGCGTGTTTGTCCATCAAAGCCATGTGAGAACTCCTATTCGGCCGGCTGCAGGGCGGGTGCGGTGCCGGTGGTCGGCACCTCCTCGCGCTGGTGACCGCGGATGGTCATGAAGATGTTCCAGGCCATGATCACCACGCCGGAGAGGTAGAGTGCCCCGCCGAAGGCGCGCATCACGTAGTAGGGGTGCATGGCGGCGACGGACTCGGCGAACGAATAGACCAGGAAGCCTTGCTCATCGTATTCGCGCCACATCAGGCCCTGCATGATGCCCGACACCCACATGGACGCGGCGTAGATGACGATGCCGAGCGTCGCCAGCCAGAAATGCCAGTTGACCATGCGCACGGAATAGAGGCGTTCGCGGTTCCACAGGCGCGGCACCATGAAATAGACCGCCCCGAAGGAGATCAGCCCGTTCCAGCCGAGCGCGCCGGAATGCACATGGCCGATGGTCCAGTCGGTATAGTGGGACAGCGAGTTGACGGCCTTGATCGACATCATCGGCCCCTCGAAAGTGGCCATGCCGTAGAAGGCCACCGCCGTCACCATCATGCGGACGATCGGGTCGGTGCGCAGCTTGTCCCAGGCGCCGGACAGCGTCATCAGGCCGTTGATCATGCCGCCCCAGGACGGCATCCACAGCATGATCGAGAACACCATGCCCAAGGTCTGCGCCCAGTCGGGCAGCGCGGTGTAGTGCAGGTGATGCGGCCCGGCCCAGATGTACATGAAGATCAGGGACCAGAAGTGGATGATCGACAGCCGGTAGGAATAGACCGGCCGGTTCACCTGCTTGGGGATGAAATAATACATCATGCCGAGGAAGCCGGCGGTGAGGAAGAAACCGACGGCGTTGTGGCCGTACCACCATTGCGTCAGCGCATCCTGCACGCCGGAGAACAGCGAGTAGCTTTTCGATCCGACGAATGAGGCCGGCACCGCCAGATTGTTGACCACGTGCAGCATCGCGATGGTCACGATGAAGGACAGATAGAACCAGTTGGCGACGTAGATATGCGGTTCCTTGCGCTTCAGGATCGTGCCGAGGAAGACTGTCAGGTAGGCGACCCAGACGACGGTGAGGAACAGGTCGATGTACCATTCCGGCTCTGCGTATTCGCGGCTCTGGGTGATCCCTAGCAGATAGCCGGTGGCGGCCATGACGATGAAGAGCTGATAGCCCCAGAAGACGTACCAGGCGAGATTGCCACCGAAGAGGCGCGCACGGCAGGTACGCTGCACGACATAGAAGGAGGTCGCGATCAGCGCGTTGCCGCCGAAGGCGAAGATGACCGCCGAAGTATGCAGTGGCCGCATGCGGCCGAAATTGAACCAGGGCTCCAGGTTGAGGTCCGGAAAGGCCAGCTGCAGCGCGATGACGACGCCGACCAACAGCCCGACCACCGCCCAGAACACGGTCGCGATGGCGCCGTAGCGAATGGGGCCATCCATATAGGCGGACTGATCCACCGGCTGTTCCGGCTCGAAACTGACATTGCGCAAGAGCACGATGGTGCCGATGGCCAGCACGGCGAACAGCACCCACATATGCGCGCGGAACGGAGCGTCGGCAGCGAAGCCCGCGCCGAGCAACGCCAGGAACGTCGCCAGGCTCATCCAAGCAATTTCGGCTCCATATCTCATCGAGCGATCCCTCGGTACCATCGAGACTGCATCCCCATGCGGTCTTTCCTGCCTCCGTTTCCGACAAAGCGAGAGTGCCCGCCTTGATCCAGGTCAAAGCCGCGCGAAGCGCTTCTTGTCAGTCTTGACGGCTGGACAAGGGTGCGGAGGACGGTCTGTGCGGGGTGAACGACAGTTGAGAACGAAGGTGGCCCACGAGCCACCTGCGCCGCACATGGAAGGAAGAAAACCGCTGGAAGCCAGGCGCCCTGCGCTGGTCATGCGGCATGTCCATGAAAACAAGCTCGCGCTCTGCGTGGCGCTCGAGGCAGTAGCCGACGCTCTGCCCGAAAGCGTATGCCGGGCCGAATGTCTGCGCATAGCCAGCCTGCTGGTGCCGCTGCTACGCGAGGCGCATGCTTACGAGGACGATGTGATCTTTCCGGCGTACGCAGCGGCTGCGCCGGATGCCGATCTGACCATCCAGCGCCTGCGTGTCGAGCATGTCGAGGATGAGAGCTTTGCCGACGAAGTGACCGAGATCCTGCTGGCCGTCGGCCATGGCGAACCGATCGCGAATGCCGAAGCCATGGGCTTCATGCTGCGGGGACTTTTCGAAACCCTGCGGCGCCACATCGCCTTCGAGCGGGAGCATGTTCTGCCGGCTATCCTCGGCTGATACCGGCACATCGACACGTCTCAGCGTCCAGCGCGGGCCTCCAGTCTTTCACGCCGCGCCACCGTGACATGGCGGTTGTTCTCGATGCTGATGACGCCATCGGCGCGCAGCTTGGTGAACTGCCGCGAAACCGTCTCGATGGTGAGCCCGAGGAAGTCGGCGATGTCGGCGCGCGTCAGCGGCAGGTCGAACGTCACCTTCTCCTCGCCTTCGTCCAATGTCGGGTCGATGTGGTTGGCGATCAGCAGCAGGAAACTCGCGACCTTCTCCGAAGCCGTCTTGCGGCCAAGCGTCAGCATCCAGTCGCGCGCCTCGTCGAGCTCCTTCAGCGTCTGGCGCAGCAGGCGGTTTTCCAACTCGGGGCTCTGCTTCATCATCCGCTCGATGGCGGCCTTCGGAAAGCTGCACAGCGAAACATTGGTCGCAGCCTCGGCATTGACGGCGCTTTCTGTCTTGAACGGACGACCGAGGAAATCGGGAGCGAATTGCAGGCCGACGATCTGCTGGCGGCCATCGGACAAGGTCTTGGTGAGTTTCACCACTCCGGCGAGCACATTGGAATAGTGATCCACCGTCTCCATGTCGCCGACAAGTTCGGCGCCCGGCTCGATAGTCTGCTTGGAAGAAGCCTTGGCGAGCGCCACCAGTTGATCGGAGTCGAGTGCGCCGCAGACACCGCGATGGCGTGCCTCGCATGCCTGGCAGAGAACCGGAATCCCCGCCGTATGAACATCCTGTCGCAGGTTCATGCCGCTCGCGCCCCCGCGTTGCTTATCCCTTTCCTTTTACCCCGTCCCGTCCAGGAAATCCCGCGTCAGTTTGTCTCCGGCGCCAATTGACCTGGATCAAGAACCAGATCCGGCGCGCAGGTCATGATCACCGCCAAGAGAAATCGATGATTTCGAAGGCTGCCATGCAGGACATTCTTCTCAACCGGTATTCGGCTCCGGTGCCACGCTACACCAGCTATCCGACGGCACCGCATTTCCACCAGGGCGTCACGGCGCAAACCTATCGTGATTGGCTGACGGCACTGCCAGCCGGCAGCACGCTGTCTCTTTACGCCCATGTACCCTATTGCGACCGGCTGTGCTGGTTCTGCGCCTGCCACACGAAACACACGCTCTCCTACGGGCCGGTCCGACGCTACGTCGATGCCTTGCGACGGGAAATCAGGACGGTTGGTGCGCTGCTCGATGATCAGTGCAAAGTCAGCGCGCTGCATCTTGGCGGCGGATCGCCAACACTGCTCAGCCCGCAAGACATGATCCTGGTGGATACGGCATTGCGCACGGCGTTCCAGTTCGATCCCGATTCAGAAATCAGCGTCGAGATCGACCCCAACGACATGGACGATGGGCGTTTCGACGCGCTGGCGGCGATAGGCATGACCAGGGCCAGCCTTGGGGTACAGGACTTCGACGAAAGAGTGCAGCAGGCGATCAACCGTGAGCAGAGTTTCGAACAGACCCGCTGGGTGGTCGAAAGCGTCAGGGCGCGGGAAGTCTCTTCGGTCAATCTCGACGTGCTTTACGGCCTGCCGTACCAGACGATCACAACCGTCGCCCGCACCATCGAACAGGTGCTCTCATTGCGCCCCGACCGCATCGCCCTGTTCGGCTACGCGCATGTGCCGTGGTTCAAGAAACACCAGAAGATGATCGATGAGACCGCCCTGCCCGATGCCGCCGAGCGCCTCGCCCAATCGCAACTGGCAGCGGATCTGATCGCGGGCGCCGGCTATGTGGCTATCGGGCTGGACCATTTCGCATGGCCGGGCGACGGCATGGCGCGGGCTCTGGCGGACGGATCGCTCAAGCGCAATTTCCAGGGCTATACCGTGGACGGTGCCGACGCGCTGATCGGGCTGGGCGCTTCCTCGATCGGCCGGCTGCCGCAAGGCTATGTCCAGAACATGCCGGCGACCGGCGAGTACCAGAAACTGGTCGAGAAGGGCGAATTGGCGACGGTACGCGGCATAGCACTCACGCCACAGGACCGGGCTCGCGGCTGGGTGATCGAACGGCTGATGTGTGACCATGCCTTCTCGCGCGCCGACCTTCTGGCGCTGTTCGGCGAGGACGCGAAACCCGTCCTGCGCGACGCACACATCCTTGCCGGCGATCCCGCGAGCGGATTCGCGGCCTATGGCGGCGACTTCAGCGTCGCCGAGCAGGCCAAGCCTTTCGTGCGCTCGATCGCGGCGCATTTCGACAGCTATCTTGCGACTGGTGCCGCACGCCACTCCGCGGCGGTGTGACAACCTATCCTGCTTTTAGAGCGTTTCCGCGTTTCCGTGAAAGACGGAAACGCTCTATGGGCAGGACATGGATTTTCACGCACTGACCCAAACCGCAGTCGACTTTGTCCGGGCCAATCAGGGCTGGGGCTTCCTGGTCGTCATGGCGCTGGCCTTTGGCGAATCCCTGGCCTTCATCTCACTGCTGGTGCCGGCGACGGTCATCCTGCTCGGCATCGGCTTCCTGGTCGGAGAGAGCGGGATTTCGTTCTGGCCACTGTGGGCCGCAGCGGCAATCGGTGCCTTCTTCGGCGACTGGCTCTCGTTCTGGATCGGCCAGAGACTGAAGCATGACGCGGTGCGCTACTGGCCGTTGTCGCGCAATCCGGGCCTGCTCGAGCGGGGCCATCGTTTCTTCGAACGCTGGGGCACGCTCGGCGTGTTCGTCGGTCGCTTCTCCGGGCCGCTGCGCGCCTCCATGCCACTGGTTGCGGGCATCTGCGAGATGTCACCCGTCGCCTTCCAGCTTGCCAATGTGACATCAGCCATGCTGTGGGCCGCCAGCATACTCGCGCCCGGGGCTTTCGGCCTCAAATGGTTGCAAGACTGGATTTGAGTCGCAAGACGGATCGCGCCGCCTATTGCGGGTTCTCCAGGCTGAACAGTTCGCTGTGCTCGTCATAGGCGAACAACTCAGCGTAGCGTGCCCAGGAGATCACCGTCTTCAGCGTTTCATCGGCATAGTCTTCGGTCATGTAGTCTTCCAGCTCGTTGCGGAAGCGCGCCATCGGCGCGACATGCGAGGGGCGTTCGTCCAACACCCGACGGATCAGGCCGATCAGCGGCACATAGGCCGAGATGTGCTCGGCAAACAGCCGCTTGCGTTCGTCCGTTTCCATATGAGCAAAACGCTTTCCGGCGTCCGTCAGTTCGATGTCGCCTTCGCTGAGCTGGGCCAGGCGCAACAGTTGCAGGGTCTCACCGAGATGGAAGATCTCGTCGGCCTCCATCTGCAGGGCACCCGCCAGCACCGGCAGGTCGGCGCGCCCCTCATAGGGCGCGGCGGCCAGCGCCTCGATCAGACCCGCCAGCACGTTGGTCGAGACATGGGTCAGCACCAAGCCGATGCCGGCGCCGGGAATGCCTTCCTTGGAAGGGGTCCGCGGTTCGGCGCGCTGCGTCATGATCGCGTAGATCGAATCGACCAGTTGCCGGAAGACCGGATCGAGGCGATTGCGCGGATGCGGCAGGTCGACCTTCAACTCGCGCGCGACGCGGCCGGGGTTGGAAGAGAAGACGAGGATGCGGTCGCACATCAGCACTGCCTCCTCGATGTTGTGGGTGACGATCAGCACCGATTTGATCGGCAGGCGGCCCTCCATCCACAGATCGATCATGTCGGTGCGCAACGTCTCGGCGGTAAGCACATCGAGCGCCGAGAACGGCTCGTCCATCAAAAGCAGGTCGGGATGCACCACCAGTGCACGCGCGAAGCCGACACGCTGGCGCATGCCGCCCGAAAGCTCTTTTGGAAAAGCATTCTCGAAACCGTCGAGGCCGATGAGATCGATGGCGGCAAGTGCCCGAGAGCGGCGCTCGACACGATCGATGCCTTGGGCCTCCAGACCAAGTTCGACGTTCTGGAGGACCGTGAGCCATGGAAACAGTGCAAAGGACTGGAACACCATGGCGACGCCCGAAGGCGGGCCCTGGATTTCCGAACCCCTGCACTCGGCTACGCCCGACGACGGCGCGACGAGGCCGGCGATGATGCGCAACAGCGTCGACTTGCCAGAGCCGGAGCGGCCGAGCAGGCCGACCAGCTCGCCCTCGCGGATGCTCAGGTCGACATTCTCCAGCACCGTCACATCCTTGCCGCTGCCCTTCGGAAAGGAGCGGGAGACCTGACGGATGTCGATGAGCGGCTTCTTGGCGACTTGATCCAGCATGGCAATCATCTCTGTTGGCTCAGGCAAGGCGCAGCCGGCGCTCGCCGAAAGCATAGAGCGGGCGCCAGACCAGACGGTTGAACAAGGTGACGAACAGGCACATGACGACGATGCCCAGCACGACACGCGGGAAATCGCCGGCGGACGTCGCCTTGGCGATGTAGGCGCCCAGGCCGCGCGCGGTGAGCTGCTCGTTGCCCCAGCTTGCCACCTCGGCGACGATCGATGCGTTCCACGAACCGCCCGATGCCGTGATGGCGCCGGTGACGTAATACGGGAAAATGCCAGGCAGGATCACCTTGAACCACCAGCGCCAGCCGGCAATGTGGAAGCTGCGCGCCGCCTCCTTGAGGTCGCTCGGAAAGGCCGAGGCGCCGGCGATGACGTTAAACAGGATGTACCATTGCGTGCCCAGGATCATCAGCGGGCTCAGCCAGATGTTCGGGTTGAGGTCGTAATGAACGATCAGTACCACGAACACCGGAAAGGCGATGTTGGCCGGAAAGGCGGCCAGGAACTGCACCAGCGGCTGCACCTTCTCGGCAAGCTTCGGACGCAGGCCGATCCAGACACCGACCGGCACCCACAGCAGCGTCGCCAGCGCCATCAGCACGATGACGCGCGCCAGGGTGATCAAGGCATCGGTGAGCACGGTAGCGACATCCGGCCAACCGACGTTGGTCTCGAGATAGGCAATGCTGACATAGGCGCCATAGGCAGCACCCAGCGCAATCAGCCCGACCCACAGCCCGTCGAGCAGGCGCGAGCGCACCGCGCCGTTTCCGCCCTTGGCCACTCCAAAGGTCGGCATTGCGGGCAGGCGCAGGGTCCATACCGCACGCGCCAGCCAGGCAAGCGGCGTGACGAGGACACGCACCAGCCGGGCGCGGCGGAGCAGATCCAGCATCCAGGACTGCGGTGCCTCCACTGAGGCCGTGGTCTCGAAACGGAACTTGTCGGCCCAGGCCACCAGCGGGCGAAACAGCAGCTGGTCGTAGAGGATGATGACCACCAGCATGGTGATGACGGCATAGACGATAGCGGCGATGTTCTGCTGCTGGATGGCCAGCGCCACATAGGAGCCGACGCCCGGCAAGGTCACGGTGGTGTTGCCGACGGTGATGGCCTCGGAGGCGACCACGAAGAACCAGCCACCCGACATCGACATCATGGCGTTCCAGACCAGGCCCGGCATGGCGAAGGGCACATCGAGGCGCCAGAAGCGCTGCCAGCCGGTCAGATGGAAGCTGCGGGTCGCCTCCTCGAGATCAGCCGGTACATTGCGCATCGACTGGTACATGGAAAAAGTCATGTTCCATGCCTGGCTGGTAAAGATGGCAAACACCGAGGCCAGCTCGGCCCCCAGCACAGAGCCGGGAAACAGGTTGAGGAAGAAGGTGACGGTGAAGGTGAGGAAGCCGAGGATCGGCACCGATTGCAGAATGTCCAGCATCGGCACCAGCACCATTTCGGCGCGCCGGCTTTTCGCGGCTGCAGCAGCGTAGACGAAGGTGAAGACCGTGGACAGAACGATCGCCAGCAGCATGCGCAGCGTGGTGCGCAGCGCATAGACGGGCAGGTTGGCGGGATCGAGCGAAAGCGGGGTCGCATCGAGCGACGACAGCGGCTCGGTGGTGACTTCCGCGCCATAGGCAATCAGCACGATGGCACCAACCACCAGGAGAAGCGCCATGATATCCCATGCACTCGGCAGCACCGAGCGCCGGATGGCCAGCGGAACGTATTTCTGGACCGGCATGACGCACCCCCGACAGGAAGGGGAAATGGATGATTGTGAACGAAGGCTCCGTCTCATCGACGCAGCTTTCGCGCAACTCCTATTTTCAGGCGTGTGTCGGCATTGTGACCGAAGATTTCAGCCGAAGCCGAAAAGCGAACACAAGATCGTGAATGCTCGAAAAAACCGGGCAAGCAGACGGTTGGCTGGCCGTTAGCCCTTGACCGCCGAACTCACGATCGAGTCGACGAAGAAGCGCTGCAGGAAGACAAACAGGATCAGCGGCGGCAGCACGGCAAGCGTGGCGCCGGCCATGACCAACCCTGTGTTCATCGCGCCGCGATTGTAGCTCAGCAGCCGGCTGAGGCTGATGACGATCGGATAGCTGTCGGCATTGCCCTGCAGCACGGTGAGCGGCCACAGATAGCTGTTCCAGTGGTAGACGAAGGCGAATAGGGCGAGCGCCGCGATGGCCGGCGCGACGGTGGGCGCCACGATCTTGAACAGGATGAGCAGTTCCGAGGCGCCGTCCATGCGTGCGGCGTCGATCAGGTCGTCCGGCACCCCGGCAATGAACTGGCGCATCAGGAAGATGCCGAACGCGTTGGCAAGGTTGGGCACGATGATGCCGGCAAGGCTGGCATTGAGGCCGATCGACCCCACCATGCGATAGAGAGGGATGAGCGTGACGATCGGCGGCAGGAACATGGTAGCGAGCAGCGCCGAGAACAGCAGCGTGCGGCCGGGAAAGCTGTATTTGGCGAAGGCATAGCCGGCCATCATGGAAGTCACCAGGATGCCGGCGGTGGTGATGGTGGCAATGACGAGCGAGTTCCACATCGAGCGGCCGACATTGACCACGCCCGCCACCTTCTCATAGGCATCAAAGGTCGGGGTGCGCGGGATCCACACCGGCGGCACCTGCATGCTTTCGGCCGTCGTCTTCAGGCTGGACAGCACCATCCACAGCAGTGGGAATGCGGAAGCGACCGCCACCAGCAGCATCAGCGTGGCAAGCAGCGCCTTGCGCCCGCTGGGGCGGCGACGCGGCAAGGTGCTCGACGATCCGGCAGCCACGCTCATTCGTCATCCTTCCGGTTCATGAATGCAAACAGCGCACACACCACGACGATGAGCGAGAGCATCAGCATCACCGCCATCGCCGAACCCAATCCGCCCTGGGCGCGCTCGATGCCGACACGGCGGATATGATAGGTCAGCACATTGGTGGAGCCGACAGGACCGCCCTGCGTGATCAGCGCCACAGGTTCGAACACCTGCACGGCATTGATGATGGCGATGACGGCGCTAAACAGCAGCGTGCGGCGCAAGAGCGGCAGCGTGATGAAGCGGAACTGCTCGGTACGGTTGGCGCCGTCGAGCGTCGCCGCCTCGTAGAGGCTGCCGGGGATCTGGGTCAGGCCGGCAATGGCCAGCACGGTGAAATAGCCGACCTGCTGCCACACGTTCAAAAGCACGATCGAGATCAGCGCCGAGCGCGGCGACGACAGCCAGGGCTGCGGGCTGACGCCGACAAGACCGAGCATCTGGTTGAACGGGCCTTCGCTCGGTGAATAGAGCTTCGACCAGACCAGCGCCACCGCGATCATCGGCACCATGTAGGTTGAAAAGAGAACGGTCCTGAGCAGCGTGCCGCCACCAACATCGCGCTGGTGGACGAGCAGGCCGAACAGGACCGACAGAGGCAGGATGATGGCGACCGACAGGGCGGTGTAGATCGCCGTATTGACCAAAGCGCCCTTGAAATCGCGGCCGACCGATGTCGACCCGAAGATGTCCTGAAAGTTAGCCAGTCCGACGAAACGGGCTTCCGCGAACGGTGTCTGTGTCGACCAGTCGTTGAACGACAGCCAGACCGTCAACAGCATCGGCAGCAGGATGAAGACACCGATCAGCGTCACGGCGGGTGCAAGCATGATGCCCGCCGAAGCGCGATAGCCATTGGTCATCGATTGCCTTCCGAAACCCAACATGCGTCAGAGCAATTCCAGCAAAAGTGCGTAGCGGTTTGCGTCCGGAATTGCGTAAAAACAAAAAGTCAGAGCGTTTCCGTGAAAAACGGAAACGCTCTAGAACGGCTGTCACTACTTGGCGGCGCGTTCCAGAATGGAAATTGCGTCGGCCTGCGCCTTCGCCTGTGCCTCCTTTGCGGAAATCTGACCATATTGCAGCGCTTCCAGCGTCTGCTGCAGCGACTCCGAAAATTCCTGCCCGCCGGGAACGACTGGAAACGGCTTGGCGTCGGAAAGAACGCTGACATAGCCGGCGAGGAATTCCGTGCCGAGCTTGTCCTTGTGCGCCTCGATGTCAGAGCTGCGCGACGGCAGAATGCCCATCGACATCAGGATGTCGGACATGGCCGAGGCGCCGTTCTGGCCCGATTTCGCACCGTTCAGCCAGGCCAGGAAATCCCAGGCCGCCTTCTGCTCGGCCTCGCCGGCCTTGGCATTGACCACCGTCATCCAGGAATAGGAAATCGAATGCGGCTTGTCGCCGCTCGGACCGACCGGAATCGGCGCGGTGGCGATGTTGGCGAATTTGTCGCCCATGCCGGTCTTCAGCGCACTTTCCCACCAGTTGGCCATGATGATCATGCCGGTCTTGCCGGAAACGAAATTGTCGAGGAAAGGGCCGGTGGTGTTGGCGTCGGCGGTAGCCATGGCTGGATCGCTCGATCCGTCCTTGATCAGGCCCTCGTAGAATTCGAAGGTCTCGCCCGCCTGCTTGCTGTCCAGAACCGGCTTGCCGTCAGTCACCAGTTCGCCCGCGTTGGAGACAAGCAGCGAGGCGAAAGGATGCACCACGCCTGCCGCCCAGGAATTGATCATGCCGAAACCCTGCTGGCCGGCATCCTTCTTGGTCAGCTTCTTCGCCGCCTCGCGAAATTCATCCCAGGTCTTGGGTGCTGCTTCTATGCCGGCCTGCTTGAACAGGTCCTTGTTGTAGTTCAGCGCATAGACGTCGATCTCGTTCGGAATGCCGTAGAGCGCGCCGCCGACCGAAGCGGCGCTGACGACGCCAGCCGGCCAGGCGCCTTTCACCTCGGCGGCCACGGCTTCCGGTGCCGGCGCGACCAGCTTGTCGCGCGCCAGCTCCGGCAGCCACAGATCGTAGATGCCGCCAATGGTAGCGCCGTCCGAACCGCCGCTCTGCGAACGCAGCGTGGTCAAAAGATCGCCAAACGGCACGGCACGCACGGTGATGGTCACGTCGGGATGGGTCTTGGAATATTCCTTCGCCGCATTCTCGAGCAAGGCGACGGTCTCGGGCGACCAATGGGTCAGATAGGAGATGTTCACGGCCTCGGCCCATGCCGAGCCGGGCAGAAGCGCCAGCCCCACCGCCAATGCCAATTTCGAAGTCCAGGCCAACGACATTCACTCCCTCCCATTGTCTGCCAAGGCGGCATGACGTTATGACAATGATGCGCCGTGACGCAAGCGATAACTTGGCTTTGGCAAGCTCACAAAGAGCCTTTCGACAGCGAGACCATTTGGGATCATCGTTATTTATGTAATAAAATCAGCTATTTTTATTCAGAAACCTCTCGCCCGCATCGCGCCAGCAAAAAGAATCCAGCACGAGTTGTCTTGCGATTTCGATTATGTCGTTATAATGAATTTCGGCCGCAAACGGGAATGCGGCAGGCCGAACACGGCAGAATGGGAGAACTCGCAATGAACAAGCTTTCAATTCGCCGACGCACTCTGCTCGGCTTGATCGGCAGCCTGGCCGCGATCGGCTCGGGCTTCGCCGTGCCCGCCTTCGCCGACGAGACGGTGACACTGTGGAGCTGGCGCACCGAAGACGAGGCGGCGATGCGCCGGATCTTCGACGTCTTCGAAAAGGAGACGCCCGGAATCAAGGTCAACATCCAGTTCACCCCCGATGCCGACTACCAGAATCGACTGAGCACAGCCCTGCGTGGCGGACGCGGCCCCGATATCGCGCAGCTCAAAGCCTATGGCGAAGTGCAGCCGTTCATCGAAGCGGGGTATCTCGATGCGCTGGACGAGAGCGTGGCGGAACTGAAGAACATGCCCGACACTGCGCTAGGCGCAGCGCGTGGACGCACCGACGGCAAGACCTATGGCGTGCCCTACTCCGTGCCGATGATGGGCGTGTTCTACAACAAGGAGATTTTCGCAGCGCAAGGCATAGAGATCCCGAAAACCTACAAGGATTTCATAGCCGCCTGCGAGAAACTGAAGGCTGCCGGCATCACGCCGATCGCGGCGGGCGGCGCCAATGGCTCAGCCTGGGCGCTGGAGATCGGCGTCGGCGTGGTCGGACCAACGGTCTATGGCCCAGGTTTCTATGACGAGATGATGAGCGGCAAGGCGACCTTCGAGGATCCGCGCTATGTCGCGGCGCTCAAGCGCTATGCCGAGCTGAAACCTTATTTCTCGGATGGGTTTGCAGGCGTCGACTACACCACATCGACGCAGCAGTTCATCAACGGCAAGGCAGCGATGTTCCTGGGCGGCTCGTTCGAGAACGGTTCGTTCAAGGCACAGAACCCGAAACTGCAGTTCTCGATCTTCTCCTTCCCCGCTGACGATGCCGGCGCCACGCTCTACACCTCGGCCTTCTCCGATGGCTCCTACGGGCTGGTCTCGGAAAGCAAGAACAAGGAAGCGGCGACCAAGGTGCTGAACTTCATGGCGTCGCAGAAATTCGCGCAGCTGTTCGCCGACGAGCTTGGCTGGCCGCCGGCGCGCACCGACGTGTCTGTGAAGAATCCGGTGCTGTCGCAGATGATGGAGATGGCCAAGAACTCGACGCCTTATCTCACCCTCGTCGGCTTCCGCTGGCAGTCGCCGACGGCCTCGTCGATCCTGCAGGCGGAGATCATCGACACGGTCGAAGGCAAGATCGCACCGGAGAAGCTTGGCGCCGATATGCAGGCCGCGGTTGCGACCTGGTTCCAGCCCAAGCAGTAGGCGGCCTGACCGTGACGCAGCACCGGCACAAGAGCAGCATGAAGCGAACGCAGCAGCGCATGGCTGTGCTGTTCGTGTTGCCGGCGCTGGCCATCTACGGGCTGTTCGTGCTCTACCCATTGGCCATGTCGCTGTGGGGCAGTTTCTTCACCTGGAAGGGACTGCGCATGCTGGACTTTGCCGGCCTCTCGAATTTCGCGCGCCTGTTCGTGTTTCCAAGCAGCGCGCGGCTGACCGGGGCACTGTGGCACAACGTGATCTGGTTCTTCGGCATCATGGTGTTCCAGAACGGCGTCGGCCTGCTGTTCGCCTGGCTGCTGTTCCTGCGCGACCAGGGCAAGGGCAGAAGCGGAGCCGCCTTCTTCCAATCGCTGTTCTTTTTCCCGGCGGTGCTGTCGCCGGTGATCGTCGGCGCGCTGTGGCGCCTGCTGCTGGCGCCGGGCGGTGTCGTTGGGTGGGCGCTGAACGGCCTGGGCCTGCACGAGGGCAGCCTGACCGTGCTCGGCAACAGCCAGACGGCGCTTATGATGCTGATCGCGGTGGACGCCTGGAACTGGATGGGCCTTCCGGTGCTGATCTACACGGCAGGGCTGAGACAGATCTCCGGCCAGATCTTCGAAGCTGCAAAGCTGGACGGTGCCGGCAGCGGGCGCATGCTGGTTTCGGTGGCGCTGCCACTCCTGATGCCTGCCATCGGCACGCTGACGACGCTTTCCTTCATCAACACCTTCAACCAGTTCGACATCGTCTATGTGATGCAGGGCGTTCAGGGCAATCCGAGCTATTCGACCGACACGCTGGTGACCTATTTCTATCGCCTGGCGTTCGGGGCCGAAGGCGCGGTCGGCATCACCGACATCGGCCTGGCGCTGGCACTCGGCACCATGCTGTTCCTGATCCTCAGCATCGGCACGCTGCTCATGCTGCGTTTCTTCGACCGACGGACGGTGCAGCTATGAGCACGTTTGCCATCCAGACGCGGCTTGCCAGACTGCCCGGCTGGACCGTGCTCGCGCTGTGGTCCGCGGCCGTGCTGCTGCCGCTCTACATCCTCGTCGTCTCCTGCTTCAAGACGACGGCTGAGATCTACGAGAACCGGCTCGGTCTGCCGCAGAGCTGGTCCTTCGACAATTTCGCCAATGCGTGGACACGCGCGGATCTCGGCCAGAACTTCATCAACAGCCTGATCGTCACCGGCGGCGCGGTGGTGCTCACCATCGTGGTCTCTGCGCTCGCCGCCTATCCGCTCAGCCGCTACAAGCTCGGCTGGAACGGCATCATGCTGGGCCTCTTCCTGTCCGGTATCATGCTGCCGATCCGGCTGGCGTCGGTCGAACTGTTCACGCTGATGCGCAATCTCGACCTGCTCGATTCGCTGACTGGCCTGATCCTGGTCTATTCGGCGATCCGCATTCCGTTCGCCGTCTTCATCTTCGCCAATTTCATGCGCGTGCTGCCGTCCGAACTCGACGAGGCAGCACGCATGGATGGCGCGGGCGAGACACGCATCCTGTTCCAGATCATCCTGCCGATGGTGAAACCGGCGGTGTCGATCGTCGCCATCTTCACCGCCATTGCGGTGTGGAACGATTTCTTCTTCCCGCTGATCTTCATCTTCGACGATCGCTACAAGACCGTGCCGTTGGCAATCAGCGTGTTCGTCGGCCAGTTCCGCACCGACTGGGGCCTGGTGTTTGCTTCGCTTGCCATCTCCATGGCGCCCATCCTCATCATGTATTGTTTGCTTGCGCGCCAGATTCGCGAGGGCGTCGGCGCCGGCGGAGGCATGAAATGATCGAAGACAAGGTCTATGCCGCGCGCTCGATCCTGGTCGTCGGGGCACATGCCTTCGACGCTGAAGTGATCGCCGGACCGCTGGCAGCGGTGGCGGCCAGCCGAGGTGCCGCCGTCACCTTCCTGCACCTGACCATGGGCGAACAGGGACATCCCTGCCTGGTCCCGGACCATTATTGCGCGCAGAAGGAAGAGGAGGCCGAGAAGGCCGCCAAACGGCTGGGCATCAACGTGCGCAACCTTGGGCTCAAGGATGCCTTCCTGCCCAATGACGACGAAACGGCGCTCAAGGTCTGCGACGTCATCCGCGAGCTGAAGCCGGAGGTCGTCATCACGCATTGGCATGGCAGCTGGCACAAGGACCATCGCGCCGCGGCCGAACTGACCCGCACCGGTTTCTTCTACGCCGCCCTGCCGACACTGAAGCGCAGCCATGAGGCTCACACACCGCAACTGCTGCTGTTCGGCGAAAACTGGGAAGACGACGAGGGCTTCAGGCCCGAGCACCTCATCGACGTCACAGACGGCTTCGAGGCCTGGAGTGCGGCGGTGCATGAATACGAGCTGGCGCGAGGCCTGAGCAGCTTTCCATATGTCGATTATTACAGCGCGCTCTACCGGCTGCGCGGCTGCCTGCGCGGCACCCGCTACGCACAAGGCTTCGCTGCCGCCTCGCACTCCTGGAATGCAGGCGCCGGCCTGTTCGCCCCGCCTGCCGCCAAGGATCACAAGCCATGACGCGCGTATTGGCCATCGACCTCGGCGGCACCAATCTGCGCGCGGCTGTCTACAGCGGCGACGTCTTGGCGCTGCAGGTACTGACGCATGAGGCAGCACCCGCCACGCTTGAGGATTTTCGAACCCGTCTCGGCGCGCTCGCCGATGAGGCCGGTGATATCGCGGCGATCGGCCTTGCGGTGCCGGGCCTTGTCGAAGGTTCGACCTGCCGCTGGATACCCAATCTGCCCTATCTCGACGGACAGGACCTGCAGGAACTGTTCCCCGGCTTGGCGGTCGCTGTCGGCAATGACGCACAGGTCGCCATGCTGGCGGAGGCTGTCGAAGGTGGCGCCCGATCGCTGACCGATGCGCTGCTGCTCGCCATCGGCACGGGCATCGGTTCGGCCGTTCTGGCCGGAGGGCGTATCGTCGCGGGAGCACAAGGCGGCGCCTGTTCCTTCGGCTGGGCCTGCGCGGATATCGACGATGCCGGCGACGACCGCAGCGGTTGGCTGGAACGTTCAGCTTCGGGTCGTGCGCTGGATACCGCCGCGCGAGGACTGGGATTGGCCAATGGTGCCGTCCTGATCGCTGAGGCGCGTTCGGGCAATGGCGATGCGATGGCGGCACTCGAAACACCGATGCGAAGCCTTGGCACGGCATTGGCCGGGGCAGTCGCTCTGCTCAACCCGCAGGCCGTCCTGATTTCCGGTGGCATCGCGGATGCGCTCGATGTGATGAGACCGCCCTTGCTCGCGGCGCTTCGACGTCAGCTGCCGCCGCACCTTCGCAACATAGACATCAGGCCTGGCGCCTTCGGGTCGCGCGCCGGCCTTGCCGGCGCAGCCCTTGCGGGCGCCGCTGGAGCCGGATGGAGACATATAGGATGACCGAAGCCAGCTTTCCGCAACCCGACCGCCGTCGCCCCGAACCGCTATGGTTCCAGGTCGAGGAAGCGATCCGCGCCATCATCAAGAGCGGCGAATGGGCGACCGGCGACCAGATTCCGGCCGAAGACCGGCTATGCGCGCTGTTCGGAGTGAGCCGCATCACGCTACGCCACGCACTGCGCAATCTGGAGGAAACCGGGCTGCTGCGCCGCGAACACGGGCGCGGCACGTTCGTGCGCTCCACCACGCTGGTGGCCGGCACGCGCGAACTGACCTCCTTCACTCAGGAGATGGGCAATATTGGCGTCGTCGCCGGCTCACGGCTGCTGGATTGCAGCCTGACCACGGCGGACGCCGCAGCAGCGGCTGCGCTCGAGATCGACGAGGGCGATCCGGTGGTGCGCATCCGGAGGCTCAGGCTTGGCAACAACGAGCCGATCGGCATCCAGACGGCGCAGCTTGCCGGTGCGCGCGTGCCGGGCTTCCTCGATTCCGGCCTGCTGCAAGGCTCGCTCTACGAAGCCCTGGAACGTCGCTACGGCATCGTGGCGATGGAAGCGCGCGAGAGCTACCGCGTCGGCACGGTTCCTGTCGCCGATGCCGATCTGCTCGGGCTGGCCGTCGGCACCCCCGCCTTCATCGTCGAACGCGTGAGCATCGACGAGCGCGGCCCCTTCGAATTCACCATCTCGGTCATGCGCGGCGACCGCTACGAAATCCGTTCGACGCTGCGCGCCGGCCGCGTTCCTCCCAACACCCGAAGCTGACACCAAGCAGGAGTATCCAAGTGTCCGATTTCTACATTCCCCGCCTCGCCGCCCTCATCGAGAAGGCGTCGAAGGAAAATGCCGAAGCCTTCGAGCAGGCGGCAAGCAAAT
Source organism: Mesorhizobium sp. 1M-11 (assembly GCF_001303895.1). Taxonomy (GTDB): domain Bacteria; phylum Pseudomonadota; class Alphaproteobacteria; order Rhizobiales; family Rhizobiaceae; genus Mesorhizobium. Next base: position 814,966 of record NZ_LJSD01000011.1, read on the forward strand.
TTGCGGATTCGCTGCAAAATGGAGGACTCGTCCATCTCTACGGTTCCGGCCACTCCGTGCTGCCCTGCCAGGAAGTGTTCCCGCGCTACGGTTCCTATGTCGGCTTCAACCCGCTGACCGACCCGCGCGTGATGTGGAACAACGTGCTCGGCGCCGGCGGCGTGCGCGAACTGCTGTGGCTGGAGCGTACGGAAAAATACGCCGAGAAATTCCTCGACCACCAGCCGCTCAACGAAGGCGACTCGATCATCATCTTCGGCCATAGCGGCCGCAACGCATCGGGCATCGACACTGCACTCTACGCCAAGAAGCGCGGTATCTTCGTGGTGGCGATCACCTCGAAGAACAATCTGGACAAGCCGGCCACGCATTCGTCCGGGATGCGGCTGGCCGATGCGGCGGACCTGGTGATCGACACCTGTTCGCCGATCGAAGACGCGATCGTCCCGGTCGAAGGCTGGAGCCGCCCGGTCTCCGGCTCGTCGACGGTGCTGGCCATGATCATGGCGCACGAACTGATCGCACGCACGGCCGACCAGCTGTCGAAGCGTGGAGTCGAGCTGCCGGTTTTCGCCTCGCCGACAATCGCGGGCGTCACGCTGCACGACACCGACGTGATCTACGGTGTCTATCGCGAGCGCATGCTGGAAGCGCAGAAAAAACATCTGCCGACCTTCCAGGCCACCATGCGGGGCGAATGACCGAACAGTGAAAGGCCGGCTCCGCCGGCCTTTCTTTTCTGGACTATTGCCGCTCCGGCAAACGGCGTCGGGTGATGGCGACGTGGAAACCCGTGCCGTGGAGCAGGCCCGCATCGTTGAAATCGAAAGTCGGGTTGTGTAGCGGCGCGGAATCCTCGCCATTGCCGACAAAGACGAAACAGCCCGGGACCTGATCGAGGAACCGGGCGAAGTCCTCCGAACCGGTCATCGGCTCCTTTGCAATTGCGATCGCCTCCGGCCTGAAGACCGTTGCGGCAGCGGCAAAGACCTCCTCGACCAGCGCCGCATCATTCAACAGCGGCACGAACTCACGCGTATAGGTGACCTCGGCGCTGACGTTGTGAGCCAGCGCCGTTCCCTCTGCGATGATGCGCATCTGCCGCTCGATCTCGGCGCTGACCTCCGGCCGGAAGCTGCGGGCATCGCCCAGGATCCGGGCCAGGCCCGGCAACGCGTTGCGCGTGCCGTCGGTGATGAGCTCCGTCACCGAAACGACGCCGATGTCTGTCGGACTGAGGCGCCGCGACACGATGGTCTGCAGGTTGGTGACGAGCGCGCAGGCCGCGACCAGCACCTCATTGCCCCAATGTGGCCGCGCGGCATGGCCGCCGACGCCCTTCAGCACGATCTCGAAATTGTCCTCGGCGGACATGAACGAGCCGGCGCGTGTTTCAAAACGGCCGACCGGCAGACCAGGCATATTGTGCAGGCCGTAGATCTCCTCGAAGGGAAAGCGCGCCATAAGACCGTCGTCCAGCATGGCGAGCGCGCCTCTGCCCCACTCTTCCGCTGGCTGGAAGATGAAGCGGACCGTTCCGTCGAAACCGCCCTCTTCCGCCAGCTGCCGCGCCGCGCCGAGCAGCATGGAGGTGTGGCCGTCATGACCACAGGCGTGCATGATGCCCTGGTTCTGCGAACGGTAGTCGGCCGTCCCCTGCTCGGTGATGCGCAACGCATCCATGTCGGCGCGTAGCGCAATCGCGCGGTTGCTCGAGCCACGCTTCAGCGTGCCGACGACCCCGGTACCGCCCACGCCTTCGGTGACATCGAGACCGAATTCGCGCAGCTTCCCGGCAACGAAGGCGGCAGTGCGCTTTTCCTCGAAGCCGAACTCGGGATGCGCATGCAGGTCGCGGCGCCACGCCGTCATTTCGCTTTCGAGCAGAGCCATGTCGGTCATGCGGGCGTCACCTCCTTGTTGCCGCCGGCCACTGCAGCCGGGCTTGAGCCCACCAATTGTTCGTAGAGACCCGGATCGGTGGCGCCTTCGGTGTTGACCAGAAGGATGCGGGATGTGGCGTCGAGGCGCAGTGCCGCCTTCAAATCCGGTTCGGCCAGCGCGCGTGTCAGGCCGGCAAGGCCGACACAGCCGCTTTCGCCGGAGACGATCGCCGGGTCATGACCTGCCGGCCATGCCAGCCGGTTCATGGCCGCAACAGCGTCTTCTTCCTCGACCGCCATGAACGCGTCGGCAGCACGCGACAGCACGCGCCAGGCGACCAGCGAGGGCTCGTAGCATTCCAGCATAGCCATTACGGTTGGCTCGCCATGGTCGATCCTCGTCACATGGCCGGCATGGGCGGTTGCCAGGATGCAGGCCGCGCGGGCCGGTTCGACCACCACCAAGCTCGGACGGTCCTTTCCAAGCGTTTCGGCAAAATGCCCTGCCATCGCCGCAGCGATGCCGCCAACGCCGGCCTGCACGAAGACATGGGTCGGCGGCCTGTCGATCTGGCTCAAAGCCTCGTGTGCGATCGCCGTATAACCCTGCATGACCAGACCGGGAATGCGTTCGTAGCCTGGCCATGACGTGTCCGAAACAATCGACCAGCCTTCGCGCTCGGCAACACGTGCGGCCTCGGCCACGGTCTCGTCGTAGGTCCCGTCGATGCGGATCATTTCGGCACCGAAGCTGGCAATCGCAGCGACCCTTTCATCGCTGACACCGCCATGCACGAAGATGACGGATCTCGCGCCGACAAGCTGCGCACCTTGCGCAACCGAGCGGCCGTGATTGCCGTCAGTGGCGCAGGCGAACGTCTTCCTGGCAGCCAACGCCCGCACGCTCGGACGGCCAAGATCGGCGAAACCGACATCGCGATCGAAGTGACGTGACGCCTCTTCAAGCACAAGCCGGACCACCGCATAGGAACCGCCGAGCGCCTTGAAGCTGCCGAGACCGAGCCGCCGCCCCTCGTCCTTCATGTGGATCGCACCGACACCCAGCGCATCCGCCAGCGCCGGCAAGGCCACAAGCGGGGTGGCGACAGCATTTTCGCGAAACTCCAGGAAGCGCTCCACTTCACGCACACCATGCGCGCTCAAGGACGCGGCATCGACCGGGAGCAACCGGGCGTTATGGTCGGAATGGGTGTTGAGCAGAAACATCCGCCTCTCTCTCGCAGGGTCCGCGAAGATGTATTGCATCGCGGGCGCAAATTGCGCTGTATTCCGCCACGACCCGCGCAAGTTTGTTTCACGAGGCAGCATGGTGGCGAAACCGGCAATCGAACTCGACAGTTTCGATCTGGCGATCCTCGCCATCCTGCAGAAGGACAACGCCACGCCGCAACGGCTGGTCGGCGAGGCGGTCAATCTCTCCGCTCCCGCCGTGCAGCGGCGTATCAGGCGTCTTGAAGAGGCCGGCGTGATCGAGGCCAATGTCGCCATCGTCGATCCCGCCAAAGTCGGGCAAGCCATCACCATCTTCGTGGAAGTCGAGGTGGTCAGCGAAACCGCCGAACTCCTCGATGTCGCCAAGCGGGAATTCTCCGCCGCGCCCGAGGTGCAGCAATGCTACTATGTGACCGGCGAAGCGGACTTCATCCTGATCATCATCGTGGCCACCATGGCTGACTATGAAGCGCTGACGCGCCGGCTGTTCTTTTCCAACAACAATGTCAAGAAATTCCGCACCTTTGTCGCCATGGACCGCGTCAAGGTCGGGCTCACCGTGCCATTGACGCAACCCGGCAAAGCATAGATCCAGGCCATTGCCCGCGCTGCATGAAATTGGCTGGGCAAAAGATACGCAAAGTGAAGTCGCAATTTCTTGATAATCGTACTCAACAATGTTAGGTCGCTCTCGCTCGTATGAGCCGAGACCTGAGTGGATCAATATCAAACCGCCGGATCGTCTCGGCTCCGTAAAGTGGAGACGAGACCTTGCAAGACGATATGCGCCTCAACGTCGCGAACCGGACAGGCCGGAAGACTTCATTCGGTCGGGTAACCCGCACCGCCGCGCTCGCAGCCCTCATTGCGGTGAACGTCGCACCGGCTCTGGCGCAGCAAGCAGCACCCGTTGAAAACACGGCTCCGGCCATGGCCCCAAGTGCCGGAGACGCGGCACCGACGCAAAACACGAATTCCGCGCAAGGCACAACATCTGCTCCTGCCCCTGCATCACAGCCCGCACCTTCGATGTCGGCGCCAACCGCGACGCCGTCTGCCCCCGGCGCTTCTGAGGCACCGACCATCGCCAAGGCGACATTGCCGCACAACCTGTCCCCCTGGGGCATGTTCATGAGCGCGGACTGGGTCGTGAAGGGCGTCATGATTGGCCTTGCCTTCGCCTCGCTGGTGACCTGGACCGTGTGGCTGGCCAAATCGCTTGAGATTGCAGGTTCCAAGGCACGCCTTTCCAAGGCCTTGCGCGGCATCACGGGCGCGCGCCGGCTGGACGACGCGGCACAGGCGCTCGGCAAGGGCGCAGGCATCGGCGGCGTGCTGGTGCGGGCGGCCAGCGAAGAACTGGAAATGTCGCGACAGGATGACGGCAGCTACGATCCCGCCGGCGTCAAGGAGCGCGTGGAATCCCGGCTGATGCGCCTTCAGGCACAGGCTGGCCGGCGGCTGAGCCGCGGCACCGGCGTGCTGGCCACCATCGGCTCGACCGCTCCCTTCGTCGGCCTGTTCGGCACGGTGTGGGGCATCATGAATTCCTTCATCGGCATCTCGGAAGCCCAGACCACCAACCTCGCCGTGGTCGCTCCCGGCATCGCCGAAGCGCTGCTCGCCACCGCAGTCGGACTGATCGCCGCCATTCCGGCAGTGGTGATCTACAACGTCTTCGCACGCTCGATTACCGGCTACCGCCAGGGTCTGGCGGATGCCGCAGCCGGCGTGCAGCGATTGGTCAGCCGCGACCTCGATCGGGTCTCGCCGGCCCATGCCACAGCACGTCCGCATGTTGCGACACCTGCCGCCAGGCCCGCGAACGGCCATCAGGCCCCATCCGTGGCCCTCTAGGAGAAGCGCGATGGCTGGCGGCATCAAGCAATCGTTCGACGACGACGATCTGCAGGAGAACCACGAGATCAACGTGACGCCTTTCATCGACGTCATGCTGGTCCTACTCATCATCTTCATGGTCGCCGCACCGCTGGCGACGGTCGACATCAATGTCGACCTGCCGGCTTCCACTGCAACGCCCGCACCGCGACCGGAAGAGCCGCTTTACGTCACGCTGAAAGACGACCTCAGCCTCGCGATCGGCCAGCAGACCGTGGATCGCCCTGTTTTCCAGCAGCAGCTGGACACGATCGCCCAGGGCGACAAGCAGAAGCGCATCTTCCTGCGCGCCGACCGGGGCGTCGCCTATGGCGAGTTGATGGAGGTGATGAACCTGATGCGCGGTGCGGGCTACCTGAAAGTGGCTCTCGTCGGGCTGGAAACAATCCCAACGACGTCGCCAACCCCGGGAGCGGCACAGTGACAGCGGCCGCTGCGCATGGCGGCCTGTTCGGTGGCATGAGCCGCCGCGAGCTGGCGCTATGGTCGGGCGCTGCGCTCATCGTAGCGTCGATCCATGCTGGCGGCGGCTGGTATCTTCATCGAGAAGCGCCCGAGACCGCACTGCCGCCGGCTGCACCACCGGCCGTCATGCTCGACCTGCCGCCGATGGTCATAGATGCCGACACCGTGCCACTCGACACCGCGGATCCAGTCGACAGCGAAGCCGCCGAGACCCCGCAAGAGGTCAAGGAGGAGATCAAGTCTGTCGAGCAAGAGGTCGCCGAGCCTGTCGAAGAGGTGACGGAACCGGAGCCGCTCGAGGCGACAAAACCTGAAGCCGTCGAGGAAGTGGTGCCGGACCTTACCGAGGCGCCCTTACCGGAAGTGGCGATGGCCATACCGGAACCGCGACCTGAAATCGAAAAGCCGAAGCCGGTCGCCAAGCCGGTGCGCGAGAAGAAACCGGTCGAGAAGAAGAAGCCCGAGCCTGTCAAAGAGGCGAAGGCCGAGAAGCCGGAAAAGGTCGAAAAGAAAGCGGTCGCCAATTCGGTCGCCCAGCGGAAAGCGGCCAGGGCCGGCGCGGCCACTCAAATGGCTGGCGGAAGCAGCGGCAGCGCCGGTAGTTCGATGTCGCCTTCGCAGTGGAAATCGCGCGTCGGCGCGCACCTTATGCGCTACAGGCGTTCGATAAATGCCGGTCGTCGTGGCGGCGGCGATGCCTTGGTGCGGTTCACGTTCAACTCGGGCGGGTCGATCCTGTCGGTCGCGCTCGCGCGGTCCTCGGGCGACAAGAGCCTCGATGAGGCAGCTGTGTCGATGGTGCGGCGGGCATCCCCAATTCCCGCGCCTCCGTCGACCGTCACCGCGATGTTTCTGACCGTACCGGTCGGCTCCACGCGCTGATAGGGCATCTCCTGCATAAAATAGAAGCGGCGCGGACCAAGCCCGCGCCGCTTCTATTGTGGATGCCCATCTATCGTGACGTCGTGGTCCGCGCTCTCAGGCCTTTTCGCTCTTCGGTCCAAGCACGAAAGCCGTCACAGCCGCCAGCAAGGTGGCAATGCCGGCATAGGCGAAGGCGCTGGCAACGCCGGCATTGTCGACCAGCAGGCCGCCAACAACCGCGCCCGCTGCGATCGCCACCTGGAAGGCGGTGACCATGAGGCCGCCGGCGCTTTCAGCCTGGTCTGGAGCAGCGCGCAGCATCCAGGTCTGCACCGAAACCGGGATGGCGCCGAAAGCGAAGCCCCAGGCGGTGACGGCAATGGCCGACGTCACCGGCGAGGCGCCGAAGACAAGCAGGGCCAGCGTCGAGATCGCGATCAGCAGCGGCGACATACCCGCGGCAAGCTTCAGACTGCGCTCCACCACGAAACCGCCGACGAGATTGCCGATGAAGCCGCCAATACCGAAGGCCAACAGCACCAGGGAGATGTTTTCGACATTCAACACCGGAACCTGCTCCAGGAAGGCGCGGACATAGGTGAAGCCCGCGAAATGACCTGACGCGATGAAAAGGATGAAGAGCAGGCCGACACCGATGGCCGGGCGCTTGGCGACATCCACCAAGGTGCGCAGGCTGGCGATACCGGAGGGCGGCAGGCTGGGAAGCGTGGCAACCTGCGCCAGCAGCGTCACCGCACCGACGATGGCCGCGATCAGGAAAGCGGTGCGCCAGCCCCAGATGTCGCCGACATAGGCGCCGACGGGCGCGGCACAGACCGTGGCCACCGAGACGCCACCCAGGATGATCGACATGGCACGCGGCAACAATCGCGCGGGCACAAGGCGCATGGTCATGGCGCCCGACATCGCCCAGAAACCGCCCAGCGCTACGCCAAGCACGACGCGCGCCGCCAACAGCATGCCTAATGAGGAAGCAAAGGCTGCGGTCAGGCTGGAAATGATAAGCAGGAAGGTCAGTATCCACATCAGGATCTTGCGGTCGAGGCGGCGGGTGATGATCGCCATGGTGGGTGCCGCAATGGCGCCGACAATCGCTGTGGCAGTCACGGCCTGGCCGGCAGCGCCCTCGCTGACACCGAGGTCTTGGGCCATCGGGGTGAGCAGGCTGGCCGGGAGGAATTCTGCGGTCACGAGACCGAACACGCCGAGCGCCAGCGAGACGACGGCTCCCCATGCCGGGTCGGCGCGCTCCTCGACGGATGACAAAGCGGGCGCGTCCAGCGCCGCTGTCGCGGGGTCGGTCATAGTCAGTCTCCGAATTGGTTGCAATGCAACAAATGGAGGTGACTGCCTGGAGTTTCCATGTTAGAAACACCATTATGCTTGATCATTCGTCCAAAAATTCATCGCCGTCGGCGTCTCAGACTGGCGACCCGTTGACCGACATCCTGCGCGGCCTGCGCCTAGACGGCGTGCAATACGGCCGCTGCGAAATGAAGGAACCGTGGGGGCTGGAATTCCCGGCACAGAATGCCGCCCGTTTCTATTTCGTCGGCCAGAAGGCATGCTGGATGCGCATGCCCAATGGCGACTGGTTCGAGATGAAGGCGGGCGACGCGGTGCTGGTGCCGCGCGGCGCACCGCACGCACTGGCCAGTTCGCCCGACGTGCCGACCACACAGTTCAAAGGCTACGAAGTCACCGAGATCTGCAAGAACGTCTATTGCATGAGGACGGAGACGGGGGCGGAAAGTTGCGTGCCGGGCACGCTTCTGTTCTGCGGCACCATGTATTTCAACCTCGACAGTCTGCACCCGCTGCTCGGCATGATGCCGGATATGATGCGCACGCATGGCCTGGAAGAGCACGAGCCAAGCATCCCGCATCTGCTGGAAGCGATGGCGCGCGAAATCAAGATGGAGCGCGTCGGTTCCGCCGGCATCGTGGCCCGGCTGGCGGATGTGCTGGCCGCCTCGATCATCCGCTCATGGGTCGAGCGCGGTTGCGGCGATTCCAAGGGATGGATCGCGGCGGTACGCGACCGCGAACTCGGCAAGGTGCTGGCGGCAATCCATCTCGAACCAAACCGCGACTGGAGCGTCGAGACGCTGGCGCGCACCATGGGTGCCTCACGCTCGGGCTTTGCCGAACGTTTTGCTTCGATCGTCGGCGAGACGCCGGCCAAATACGTCACCCAGGTGCGCATGCACCAGGCCAGGCAATGGCTGATGCAGGACCGGCTGAAAATCGCGGTCGTCGCCAACCGGCTGGGCTATGAATCGGAAGCCGCCTTCAGCCGTGCCTTCAAGCGGGTCATCGGCTCGCCGCCGAGCCATTTCCGCGGCGAGGACTACATCGAAGTTCCGAACATCTGATCGTCGCTGTCAGCCCAGGGCGCTGCCCTGCGTTTCCAGCATACGCCGTGCGCTCTCCTCGTCGGTGATCAGCACGGTCGGTTTGACGAGATGCATGGCGCCGAGCAGCGCCTCGATCTTTTCCTGTCCGCCCGAGGTGAGAATGCGCAGCGGCGCCCGGCGCAACCGGTCGACTTCCACCGACATCACGCGATCGTTTACCGGATGTTCGACGAGATCGCCGTTGCGATTGAAGAAATGAAACAGAAGATCGCCAACGGCACCACGCGCGAGCAGCGCCTCGCGATCGGCCTCCTTCAGGAAACCGCCGCGGTAGAAAGTCGTCGCCGAGGCAATGCCGCCGATCGACAGAAGCACGGCATCCAGCGCGTCGGCCATCTCGAAGATTTCTTCGAGCCCGCAGCGCTCCACCAGCGCAACCTTGGTTTCGACGCTGTCGACCACTGCCGGTGCCGGAATGAGATAACCGTCGCCCTGGAAGACCTGAGCGAAACGCCAGGCGAATTCGGCCGGATTGTAGCGGCGTGCCACACCGACGCCGCCGAGAAGCGAGATGACCTTGAAATCACTCAGCGACTTGGCGCCGATGAAAGGCAAGGTCGAAAACAGCGTGCGGCCCCAGCCGACACCGACGCGCATGCCCGAACGCATGACTTCCGAAAGATAGGCACCCGTCTTGGCGGCGATGGCTGGGATTGGGTCCGAATCCGCGCTGGAGAGCGGCGCGACGAGCGCCTGCTCCAGACCGAAGACCTTTTCCAGAGCCCGCTCCAGCCGCACGATCTCGGACAGCTCGCTTTCAATGGCGATCTTCACCTCGTTGCGGGCACGAGCCTCGGCCAGCATGCGCACAACGGTGACGCGGCCGACGCCAAGCACATCGGCGATCTCGTTCTGGGTCATCTGCTCGATGAAATACATCCAGGCAGCGCGGATGCGCAGGCGATCGGCCTTGCTTTCGGCCGCGACCGCGCCATTCTCCCCCGCTTCGCCGTCCGTCGTCCCGGCCTGTCGCTGCGGCTTTCTTGCCACTGCATTCCCTCCCGTAAGCACTGCCGCCGAACCCTCCGGCGATTCGGCTTATGGCCACTATCGCCTTTTGACCGGTCCTGCACGATATAAACAATTGGCTGACACGACCATGCCGCCTATACCGGCTGATCAGAAGCAGAGAGCAGACAATGCTGCGTGAAATCTCCGAAGAGGTCCGCGTCAACCTGAAGGACCGGCTGCGTGACGTGCGCCATGTCATCCGCCGGCACAGGCACGACAGCCCTGCCCAGCAGGCGCGGCAAGGCGAAGAGGCCGCCCGTCCATCCTTCCCGATCCGCGAGATCGAGGGGCTGCTCGGCCATGCCGCAAGCGCCTTCGACGACATGATGTCGGTGGCCGAAACGCTTGTGCCGCGCGAGCGCAGCGGCCGCATGAACGGGCTGACGCCAAAGCCGCTCGGCGTTTATTTCGCGCCCGGGGATGCAGCGCTTTCCGGCGAACGTTCCTTCCGGCGTGACATGTATGCGCTGGCCAAGGCTGTGCTTGCCGAAAGGAAGGCCATAAGCGTGCGGGTGCGCGAAGCTAATTTCACCGCCATACACGCGGTGATCGCGCGGCAGCATGCCGAACTTCTCGACAGGCTGGTCCGCGAAAGCGACTGGGCCGGACGCGTGGCACTGGTTGCGGCGCTAAGCGCGGCGCTTTTGGTGGAATTCCTCAATCATGACCCGCTGCGGCAAGGCGAGACGCCGACGGCCGCTGTCGGCGCCGGCCGCAGCTTCGCCGTATCCTGCCTGGCGCCTGTCGCGCTGGCGGTCGGGCTCGCCAGTGTCGACACCAGCGCGAAACCCGAACCCGACCTGCTCGAGATCGCCCTGCTTGCCACCGATGCCAGGCTCGACCGCATCCTGGCGGCCTGCAACGGCAACGATCCGCTGGATGAGTTGACGACGGTGTTTGCCACGCTGCTCGCGCATCTGCCGTAGTGCTCCTTCCTTCTCCCCGTTCACGGGGAGAAGGTGGCCCGAAGGGCCGGATGAGGGGCATCCTTAGGCACGCAAAAGCCGGCTCTGCCCCTCACTGTCCTGCCGGACATCTCTCCCCGTGAACGGGGAGAGAGAAGCAGCTTTGATGCGGCCCTTCTCCCGGATGAGGCGCGAACCGTGCGACGAAGTGCCTACTCTTTGCTCAACTCGACGATCCGCTTCTTGGCACGCGAGATCGAAGCCGGACTCATCGACAGTTCGGTCAGCCCCATGCGCAGGAATTCCGGAATGAGATCCGGACGGCCAGCGGCCTCGCCGCACATGCCGACCATGATGCCCGCTTCGACGCCGGCCTTCGCCGTCATCTCGATTGCCGCCATCACCGCCGGATTGGCGACGTCGTTCAATGCACCGACCGTCGGATTCAGGCGATCGGCGGCCATGACATATTGGGTGAGGTCGTTGGTTCCTATGGAGAAGAAGGACACTTCCTTCGCCAGCGCCGGCGCGATCAGCACGGCTGCCGGCGTTTCGATCATCACGCCGAGCTGGAAATGCGCGAAAGGCACGCCGTCGCGCATCAGTTCGCCTGCGCATTCGTTGATCAGTGTCTTGGCCCGACGCACCTCGGTCAGGTCCGACACCATCGGCAACATCACCTTGACGTTGCCGTGAACGGCGGCACGCAGCAGCGCCTTGAGCTGAGGTTTGAAGATATCCGGCCGGTCGAGGCACATGCGGATGCCGCGCCAGCCGAGGAACGGATTTTCCTCTTCCGGGAACTCGATGCCGGCCACCGGCTTGTCGCCACCGATGTCGAGCGTACGCACGATAACCGGGTGGGGCGCGAAGGCCTGCGCCAGCGCTGCGTAGGTCTCGGCCTGCATATCCTCGGACGGCAGATGCATGTGGCGCATGAAGAGAAGCTCGGTACGGAACAGGCCGACCCCCATGGCGCCGGCGGCCTGTGCGGCCTCGATCTCGTCGAGCGAACCGATATTGGCGGCCACTTCGATGACGGCGCCATCAGCACGCTTCGGTGTCACGTCCTTGAACACGTCGAGCGCATGGCGTTCCCTGGCGGCTTCCTCGATGCGGCGGAGATAGTCGGCTTTCACATCCGCAGCCGGATCCACAATGACCAGGCCACCGTTGCCGTCGAGGGCGATTTCCTTCGCATCGCGCAAATCCGAAACGCAGGCACCGAGACCGAGCACCGCCGGAATGCCGTGCGAACGGGCAATGATGGCGATATGCGACGTGGCACCGCCATGACCGCAGACGATGCCGCCGATGCGCTTCAGCGGCGCGCGCGACAGATCCCAGGCGCCGATGTCGTCGGCGATCAGGATGGCGCCCTGCGGGATATCCTCAAGGCTGACATCGTCCTGGCCGAGCAAAGCGAGACAGATCTGGCGCCCGACTGCCTGGACGTCGTCGGCCCGGGCATTGAGGTAGGGATCCTCCACGGAACCGAACTCGGCGGCAAGCTTGGCGGCGGTGGCGATGACGGCGGCGACAGCATCGGTGCCGGCGCGGATCATCGCCTCGGCGTCGCCAATCAGCGTATCATCGGCAGCGAGGTCGCGCAGGGCAGCAACGATGCCACGATCGCCACCCGCCAGGCTTTCGCTGGCCAGCGCCCTGTCCATGCGCGCCTGTACGGCGGCCACGGCATGACCGAAACGCACGATCTCGGCTTCGGCTTCCTCTGGCGTCAGCGTTCGCGCCTGCGGCCGGATTTCCGGCGGGAAATGCGCGAAGGCAGGGCCGACGGCAACGCCCTCACTGGCTGCAATACCCTTTAGGCCGCCCGACAGCCTGGCCTCCGACGCGGGAGCCGCAGCGAGAGGCTTCGCAACCTCACCGTTGAGCGCCTTCTGCTCGCCGGTGGCGGCATCGTCATCGAGCCCCGCGCGCGGATTTTCCAGATAGCCGATCAGCGCCTCGACTGCCTCGGCCGCGTCAGCACCGTTGGCGCGCACGGTGACTTCCTGGTTCTCCTTCACGCCCAAAAGCATCAGCTTGACCGAACTCTTGGCACTCACCGCCTTGCCTGCCTTCACGATCTCGACTTCGGACTCGAAGCTCTTGGCAAGCCGCACGAAGCGGGTCGCGGGACGGGCGTGCAAACCTTCATGCACTCTGACGATGGTCGAGCGTTCCATACGGGCAATCCTATCAGATTTTCCGGCCTATCCCGGAAGGGCCGCGATCGAAAAGAAAAGCGCCGAGACCCTGCGCGGGGGCACGGCGCCAGGCATTTCAGGCGGCGATGGTGATCAGGGCGTCCTGCTTGAGAGCCTGGACGAGCTGGCCAGCATCAACTTCGCTGGCGCAGATTTCGCCCGGCCGCTCCGCTTCCGTCGCACCGTTGAACGAGATGACGACGTGGCCGATCTCACGCACCTTGCTCCACGCGGTGGAGCCGATTGCGGTGATCGTCGCCGACACCGCGCCGATGGCGATCGACGCGCCGATCTGCGGCGCGCCGTCGCTGGGGCCCTGTACGGCCTTGTGCATCACCGAAACCTCGGCGAGCTCCGGCGGCGAGCCGTCCGCGAACAGGATGACCACTCCGCCCTCGGCGAGATCCGCCACTTCGGGTCCAACTGCGGTTACCCGCGTTTCCAACAGAACCGTCATGATGCGGCGAATCTCCTTCTTGTCGTTACAGGACCAGCAGACTGACTACCCATGCGAGAAGCACGGACACGGGACCCATGATCTGGCGGCTGATGAGCACCGCCGGCACACCGATCTCGATCGTCTTGGGCTTGGCTTCACCAAGCGCCAGACCGACCGGGACGAAGTCGCAGCCGACCTGAGTGTTGTAGGCAAACAGCGCCGGCAGCGCCATGGCCGGCGAAATCGTGCCGTTGGCGATCTGCGGGCCGATGATGGCAACACCGATGACCTGGGCGATGACCGCGCCCGGCCCGAGGATGGGCGAGAGGAACGGCAGGCCGCAGATCGCCGAAATGATCAGCAGGCCGACGATGTTGTTGGCGAGCGGACCCATCGGCTGCGCCAGCACGTCGCCGATCCCGGTATAGAGGATCAGACCGATCAGCATGGTCACGAAGGCCATGAAGGGCAGCACGTTGCGGATCACCTGGTCGATGGTGCGCCGGCCGGCATTGAAGAAGATGCCGACGACACGACCCATGACGCGGCCGATCGAAGAGATCAGCCCGATCATGCCGCCTTCGCTCGGCAGCGGCTGGGCAGCCGCCGACGGCGAATTGCTGTTGCTTGAACTTATTGCCGCTGCTCCCCCTGCAGTGGTTACCGCTTCGGAGCCGTCGGCCATGACGATGTTGGCCGGCTTGACGCCCGAAACGTAGATATCTTCCAGGATGAACTGGGCTAGAGGCCCGGACTGGCCGACCGGCGTGACATTGACGGTCGGGATGCGCTTGCGCGGATAGACGCCGCAGCGTGCGGTGCCGCCGCAATCGACGACGACGACAGCCATCTCGCCTTCGATGGGCGGTGACTTGAAGCCGTCGACGGCCTCAGCCCCGGTCATCTCGGCGATCTGGGCGGCGATCGGATGGATACCGCCACCGGTGACGGAGACGACCTTGTTGCGCTGTGCGGTCGGCTCGATGACGAGCGGACCGCCCCAGCCTCCGGAGCCCTTGGAGATTTTTACGGCCTTGTAGGTCTTTGCCATGATGCTTCCCGCCCCTTACAGCTCGACGCCCTGGCGGCGTGCCATGATGGCGGTGATGCGCTCGGTCAGGATGCCCTTGAGCAGGATCACCACGAGACCGACGATGGCGTACCAGATGGCCACCTTGATGTGATAGCCGGCAACGACCACGCCCTTCTTCTCCAGTTCGAGCAGCGCGACCAGCACGCCGCCCCAGACGAAATATTCGCCGGGATTGATGTGCGGAAAGAGGCCGAGCGGCGGATGCACGTATGATACGGCCGCATCGTAGAAGGCCGGCTTGTGCTTCTCTTCAAGGAAGGAGCCGAAGGTATAGGCCATCGGGTTGGTGAGAAAGAAGACGGCGAGCAGCGGCAGCACCGTATAGCGGGTGAGCGCGATGCGGCCGGCGCCACGGGCAAGGCCATGGACGCGCTCCTCACCGACCAGTTCGGTGATGGCGTAGAACGCCGTCATGAGAACAACCAGCGTCGGGATGATGCCGGTGACGAAGCCTGCGAAGACCTCGCCGCCCTTCTGGAAGATGCCGATGAAATATTTGCCGATGGCGGTCAGCCAGCCCAGCTGCTCTTCCTTGGCGACTTCGTTCAGCTTCTCCTTGAACTGTTCGACGGTGATCGGGCCGCTGTCGGCCTGTGCCAGAACCACAAGATTGTCGCTGGCGTGAGTGACGGCAAGCTTGCCGTGCAATGCAGCGTTCTGGGCAGCATCCTGGACGACCGCGCCTGCCGCGTGCAGGTGCTGTACGGCCATGTCGGCATGCTGCGCCAACAATGAAATTACAGACATATCTCCTCCTTGGGCCGTCCGCCGCCTGTCCCCTGCGGCAGCAGCATTCGTTACGGAGCGTTTCCGTTTTTCACGGAAACGCGGAAACGCTCCAACTCTTTGTTTCTACGCAATTCCGGGCGCAAAACCGCTGCGCACTTTTGCTGGAATTGCGCTATACGCTGACTGTCTTCAAGCCGGTGAGACCCGGCTTCTTTCCCGGCTCCGCCCGTGCCCGGTCGATCTGCTCGATCGCCCTTTTCACGGCCTCGGCCACACCGGGTTCCCCCTCCCCCATGATCGCAGGATTGGACCGGATACGATCGAGGGCGACGCCCTCGAATTCTTCATGCCGCCTGAACTTGGCGAACACCGAACGGCCGCTCATGACGAGCAGGCGGCGCACGACGAGGTCAGGGGTCACGACCACCAGGACGATGATGCCCTTGGCAAAGCGGCCGCGATAGTTGCCGGCGCCGACGAAGCCGTCGGCATATTTGTTGGTGATGCCTTTGAAGACGTCGGAATAATGCCGCATCTGCAGCCAGACGCCGAGAGACTGCAGTCCCCAGACGAGCGCGAGCGAAAGCAGTGCCCACTGCCAGATTGCCATCAGCTTATCTCCTCCCAAGCCCTTGGGTCGGCCATTGCTTCATGACAGTACCAAGACGAAAGTTAGAGAACATTTGTTTTCTTGAATGTCAATATGTATGATTTTTCCCACGAAGCCCGAAAGCGATTGATCCACCGCATTTGGCGGGGACGACGCGTGTGCTCGCAATTCCAGGAAAAGTGCGCAGCGGTTTTCCGTCCGGAATTGCGTGAAACAAAAATTAGAGCGTTTCCGCGTTTCCGTAAGAACGGAAACGCTCTAGAGTCACCGTCAAAGGACGTGCAATGGATTTGCGATTCAAAGACGAACTGGCCCTGATGCCGGATCTTGGCCATCAGCTGAGGCGCCTGCGCTGGTTCAGGGCGACGTTCCGCGCGAGCGTACGTTCCGTGGAGGCGACCTATGGCCTGCGTTTCGAGATCGATGAAACGCGGTTGACCAGGGCCTTCCTCGACTGGATCGAGATCATGGACGCGCAGAAGCGTTTTGCCGAGGTGAACCGCGCCGATTTCATCATCTTCGCCGCCGGCCTGGTGCTGCGCGAACTGATCCGGCAGGATCCGGCCAAGGCGGTCGGCACCGGACCTCGACCGGACCTGCCGCCCACCGACGATGCAGGCATGACCGAGATCGTCCAGTTCTGGCCGGAAGGTTTCCTCTATACCAACTACTGTGTGTCGGCGATCGCCGCCGTGCACGAACAGGAATTCGGACATGCGCCGACCATCGACCAGTGCGCGGACGACCTGCGCACCTGGTGGTCCTATCGCGAAAACGTGACCGAGATGCCGGCCTATGCGGTGGCCTTCCTCGACCGCTTCCTCGGGGCAGAGCCGAACTGGATCGTGCCTGACAGCGCGCAATCCAGGCAGGCGATGCAAGCTGCGCTTGAAACGACGGACAAGCGGAAAATTGGGCATCGAGCCTGAACACTCGCTTGAACATTCGTCTCTTTGCCGATAGCGATGTGCCAAAATTATCGGATACTTCGAGGCGCAGCGTGACGGCACAACAGTTGATCATCTTCGATTGCGACGGCGTTCTGGTGGACAGCGAGCCGCTGGCCGCCGAGGCTTATGAGCGCGTCTACGAAAAGCATGGCATGAATGGCGTCGGCGCTGACGTCATCGCCCAATGCGTCGGCATGAAGCAGGCCGACATCATCATCCGGATCAAGGAGCTGACTGGCCATCACCTGCAGCCCGATCAGGAAGGCGACCTGTGGACGGTGACCCGTGACCTGTTCAGCGAAAAGCTGAACCCTACCAATGGCATCGCGCCGTTTCTCGGCACGCTGAAAGCCGGCCGCTGCGTGGCCTCTTCCTCGTCGATGGAGCGCATCCACCACAGCCTCGCCGTCACTGGCCTGGCGCCGCATTTCGGCGAGGCGATCTTCTCCTCTTCCATGGTGAAGCGCGGCAAGCCGGCGCCGGATATCTTCCTCTATGCGGCAGAGAAGATGGGCGCCGACCCGGCGAACTGCGTCGTCATCGAGGACTCGCCTTTCGGCGTCGAGGGCGCGGTTGCAGCCGGCATGACGGCGATCGGCTACACCGGCGGCGGCCATACCTATGCCGGCCATGGCGCGCGGCTCAAGGAACAGGGCGCACATGCGGCCTGCACGAGCTGGCGGGAAATCTCCGACAGGCTGAGCGGGCTCGGTTTCCGGCTTTAAATATCGGGTGCATTGCCGATAATGGTCTTCAGCTCGATGGCCCAGGCGCGGCCCTCGTCGCCACCCCATAGCAGCCACGCCACATAGCCGGCAGAGGGATTGTCCTCATTGCCGAAGTTCCTGGCGCGCTTGTCGACTTCATGGCGGGCGAAGAAACTCACCATCCGCCGGATGGTCGAAGGCTGCAGTGCCCGGCGCTCGACCAGTTCGCGGGCACGACCGACGCCGATCTCGGTGCCGCCGCGGCCAAACCGCTCGCGCAGGCGCAGGCCTTTCGCAGCGTTGTCGGCGACAATCCGCGGAGGAACCAGCGAGATTTCAGGCGTATTGGTCACGGCAGGTCCTGACATGTATCGGGCCAGCTAACGCGATTCCCTGCGATCAAAGAAGACCACTGTCTTTCGCCGCCTCTCCGAAGGACAAGGACAATCGCATATGGTGCAAAGTTCCCCTCTCCGTCGCCGCTTCGTAGCGCCACCTCTCCCCGCCTTCCGGCAGGGCGAGGAACCGCAGTTGCGGCGCCGGCGCCCTTTCAGCTTGGGTTCCTCGCCCCACGCAGTGGGGAGAGGTGGCTCGGGCAAAGCCCGAGACGGAGAGGGGAACTTCATATGCGATTGCCGCCTCTCCGAAGAGACGGCGCCCCCGCCGGGAAGAATTACACCAAGAGAGTCATCGGGTTCTCGATGATGCGCTTGAAGGCGCCGAGCAGTTCGGCTCCCAGCGCACCGTCGACGGCACGATGGTCGGTCGACAGCGTCACCGACATGACGGTCGCGATCCTGATCTCGCCGCCCTTCACCACCGCGCGCTCCTCGCCTGCACCCACTGCCAGGATCGTCGCATGCGGCGGGTTGATGACGGCGGCGAAGTCCTTGATGCCGAACATGCCAAGGTTCGACACCGCCGTGGTGCCGCCCTGATACTCTTCCGGCTTCAGCTTGCGATCGCGGGCGCGCTTGGCGAGGTCCTTCATCTCGTTGGAGATCACCGACAGCGTCTTCTGGTCGGCCTTCCTCACGATCGGCGTGATCAGCCCGCCCGGGATCGATACCGCCACCCCGACATCGGCGTGCTTGTGCTTGACCATGGCCGTTTCCGTCCACGACGCATTGGCATCCGGCACGGCGACCAGTGCCTGGGCCATCGCCTTGATGATCATGTCGTTGACCGAGAGCTTGTAGGCTGGGACATCGCCCTTTTCGGTCTTCTTCATCGGCGCAGCGGCATTGAGCTCGGAGCGCAGCTTCAAAAGTGCGTCCAGCTCGCAATCCAAGGTCAGGTAGAAATGCGGGATGGTCGACTTTGCCTCGACCAGACGCCGGGCGATGGTCTTGCGCATATTGTCGTGCGGAACAAGGTCGTAGGAGCCCTCTTCGAACAGTTTGAGCACCGCCTCGTCCGACATCGGCTTGGCAGCAGGTGCAGCAGCCGGAGCAGCGGCAGGCGCCGCAG
>NZ_LJSD01000017.1 GCF_001303895.1 Mesorhizobium sp. 1M-11
CTGCGGCGCCTGCCGCTGCTCCGGCTGCTGCACCTGCTGCCAAGCCGATGTCGGACGAGGCGGTGCTCAAACTGTTCGAAGAGGGCTCCTACGACCTTGTTCCGCACGACAATATGCGCAAGACCATCGCCCGGCGTCTGGTCGAGGCAAAGTCGACCATCCCGCATTTCTACCTGACCTTGGATTGCGAGCTGGACGCACTTTTGAAGCTGCGCTCCGAGCTCAATGCCGCTGCGCCGATGAAGAAGACCGAAAAGGGCGATGTCCCAGCCTACAAGCTCTCGGTCAACGACATGATCATCAAGGCGATGGCCCAGGCACTGGTCGCCGTGCCGGATGCCAATGCGTCGTGGACGGAAACGGCCATGGTCAAGCACAAGCACGCCGATGTCGGGGTGGCGGTATCGATCCCGGGCGGGCTGATCACGCCGATCGTGAGGAAGGCCGACCAGAAGACGCTGTCGGTGATCTCCAACGAGATGAAGGACCTCGCCAAGCGCGCCCGCGATCGCAAGCTGAAGCCGGAAGAGTATCAGGGCGGCACCACGGCGGTGTCGAACCTTGGCATGTTCGGCATCAAGGACTTCGCCGCCGTCATCAACCCGCCGCATGCGACGATCCTGGCAGTGGGTGCAGGCGAGGAGCGCGCGGTCGTGAAGGGCGGCGAGATCAGGATAGCCACCGTCATGTCGGTGACGCTGTCGACCGACCACCGTGCCGTCGACGGCGCGCTGGGAGCCGAACTGCTCGGCGCCTTCAAGCGTATCATCGAGAACCCGATGACCATGCTGGTCTGATAACTGCAGCAGGACGGCCATATGAAGACCGTACTCTGTTATGGCGATTCCTTGACCTGGGGCTATGACGCCGGAGGTCTCGGCCGCCACGTGTTCGAGGATCGCTGGCCGAGCGTGTTGCAGGTGGAGCTCGGCGGCACGGCGCGTGTGATTGCCGAAGGTTTGAATGGTCGCACCACGGCCTTCGACGATCATCTGGCCGACGTTGATCGCAACGGCGCGCGCATGCTGCCGACTGTTCTTGCAACGCATGCACCGCTCGATCTCGTCATATTGTTGCTCGGCACCAACGACATGAAGTCGTTTATCTGCGGTCGCGCGATCGGTGCCAAGCAGGGCATGGCGCGGCTGGTCGATATCGTGCGCAGTGTGGTCTATCCAATGACGGCAGCGGCGCCAAAAGTGCTGATCGTGTCACCGCCGGTTGTTCGAGAGACGGCGAATGTCAATTTTGCCGCCACGTTCGAGGGTGGGATTGCTGAATCGCGAAAGCTCGCAGGGCTTTATGGTGCTTTGGCCCAGGAGACGGGCTGCGGCTTCTTCGATGCGGGCACGGTGGCTGAGACGACACCGCTCGACGGTATCCATCTCGACGCCGAGAATACCCGCCGCATTGGCGCGGCACTGGCGCCAAGAGTGCGCACCATGCTGGAGCTTTGATCGTGCCGGACGAGATCATCATCCGCCCGGCGAAGAAAAGCGATGCAGCCGAGCTTGCCATTCTGGTCGATGTGAGTTCGCACGGCTTTGCATCCTGGTTCTGGTATGGCGCTGTGCTCGACGGAAGCAAGGAGACCGCGTTCGAGCAGGGGCGCTCGTTCATGCGCTCCGATACCGAACGCGCCAGTTGGAAGGATTCGAGCGTGGCTGTGGCAGGCGAGGAAATTGCGGGCGTGATCATCGGCCATCCGATCGAACCGTCCATCGCGAACGAAGTGGCGCCTCACGCCGCCATCGAACCAATCCTGGCCCTGCAGAAGATGTTGGTCGACCACTGGTTCATCGACAGTCTGGGGGTCTACCGGCACCTGCGCGGCAAGGGTTTGGGCAAACGTCTGCTCCTGCACGAGGTCGAGCGCGGCGCTGGGAGGCCGATAAGCCTGATCACCGAAAGCCACAACGAGACCGCGCTCGGGCTTTACAAATCGCACGGATTTGCCGAGGTGACCCGACGGCAAGCCGTGCCGCTGTCTGACGACAGCAAGGAACATGACTGGGTGCTGCTGACACGTGGCGCCGCTTGATGAAAAGGCAGGGAAAACATGGCTGACAACTACGACGTCATCATCATCGGCTCCGGTCCGGGCGGCTATGTCGCGGCCATCCGTTCCGCGCAGCTCGGTCTCAAGACCGCGATCGTCGAGCGCGAGCATCTGGCCGGCATCTGCTCCAACTGGGGCTGCATTCCGACCAAGGCCCTGCTGCGTTCGGCCGAGATCTTCCACTACGCCGAACACGCCAAGAGCTACGGCCTGACACTCGAAGGAACGATCAAGCCGGATCTCAAGGGCATTGTCGACCGTTCGCGCGGCATCGCCCAGCGTATGAACAACGGCGTCGGCTTCCTGATGAAGAAAAACAAGGTCGACGTGATCTGGGGCGAAGCCAAGATCACCAAGCCGGGCGAGATCGTCGTCGGCAAGTCGTCCAAGAAGCCGATGGAGCCGATGGGGCCGATCCCGAAGGGTACCAAGGGCGAGGGCACCTATACCGCCAAGCATATCGTGATCGCCACCGGCGCGCGGCCGCGCGCGCTGCCGGGGATCGAGCCGGACGGCAAGCTGATCTGGACCTATTTCGAGGCCATGGTGCCGCAGGACATGCCGAAGTCGCTGCTGGTGATGGGTTCGGGCGCCATCGGCATCGAATTCGCCTCCTTCTACCGCACCATGGGCGTCGACGTGACCGTGGTCGAGATCATGCCGCAGATCATGCCGGTGGAAGATACTGAAATCTCCATCTGGGCAAAGAAGCAGCTCGAAAAGCAGGGCATGAAGATCCTTCTCGAGACCAAGGTCACCAAGGTCGAGAAAGGTGCCAACTCCGTCACTGCGACGGTCGAAGGCAAGGATGGCAAGACGCAGACGATCACCGCCGACCGGATGATTTCGGCGGTCGGCGTCCAGTGCAATACCGAAAATCTCGGACTGGAGACCGTTGGCGTGAAGCTCGATCGCGGCGCTATCGCCATCGACGAATTCTGCCGCACCAATGTGCCAGGCATCTACGCCATCGGCGACGTCGCCGGACCGCCCATGCTGGCGCACAAGGCCGAGCATGAAGCCGTGATCTGCATGGAGAAGATCGCAGGCCTGCATGTCCATCCGATGGACAGGCTCAAGATCCCGGGCTGCACCTATTGCAGCCCGCAGGTGGCATCCGTCGGCCTGACCGAAGCCAAGGCCAAGGAACAGGGCAAGGACATCCGCGTCGGCCGCTTCCAGTTCGTCGCCAATGGCAAGGCCGTGGCGCTCGGCGAGGACCAGGGGTTGGTCAAGACGATCTTCGACAAGAAGACCGGGCAATTGCTGGGGGCTCATATGGTCGGCGCGGAAGTGACCGAACTCATCCAGGGGTTC
Source organism: Mesorhizobium sp. 1M-11 (assembly GCF_001303895.1). GTDB lineage: Bacteria > Pseudomonadota > Alphaproteobacteria > Rhizobiales > Rhizobiaceae > Mesorhizobium. The sequence continues at coordinate 3,377 of NZ_LJSD01000017.1, forward strand.
GTGGTGGCGATGAACCTTGAAACCACCGAGGAAGAGCTGATGCACACCATCTTCCCGCATCCGACGCTGTCGGAAACGATGAAGGAAAGCGTGCTCGACGCCTACGGGCGGGTGCTGAACGCGTAGGGATGCTAAAAGACCGTGGCGGCATGCGTTGCCGTGGTCTTTTTCTTACCGACGAAAAGCCTTAGATGAGGCTCGTACCCAATCCCTGACTTTGCGTTTCAGGGAGATGCAGGAAAGATCAGATGGTTACCGTTCTCGATCTCGTCGCCAACAAGCCGCGCCCCCGTCACCCGGAGAAGGCACATCGGCCCGATCAGGAAGTGTTGCGCAAGCCTGACTGGATCCGCGTCAAGGCGCCGGTCTCCAAGGGGTATGCCGAGACGCGCGAGATCGTGAAGTCACACAAGCTGGTGACGGTTTGTGAGGAGGCCGGCTGCCCCAACATCGGCGAATGCTGGGAAAAGAAGCACGCCACCTTCATGATCATGGGCGAGATTTGCACGCGCGCTTGCGCTTTCTGCAATGTCGCGACCGGTATCCCAACCGCGCTCGATGCGGACGAACCCAACCGTGTGGCGCAAGCCGTCAAGACGATGGGGCTTTCCCATGTCGTTATCACCTCGGTCGACCGCGACGACCTCGAAGACGGTGGCGCGCAGCATTTCGCCGATGTCATTCTCGCCATCCGCGCAGCTGCGCCGACGACCACGATCGAAATCCTGACGCCGGACTTCCTGCGCAAGGACGGCGCGCTGGAAATCGTCGTTGCTGCCAAGCCGGATGTGTTCAACCACAATCTCGAAACCGTGCCGTCCAACTACCTGACGGTTCGCCCAGGTGCGCGTTATTTCCATTCGATCCGGCTCCTGCAGCGGGTGAAGGAGCTCGATCCTTCGATCTTCACCAAATCCGGCATCATGGTCGGGCTTGGTGAGGAACGTCACGAGGTTCTGCAGTTGATGGATGATCTGCGCTCGGCCGACGTCGACTTCATGACCATCGGGCAGTATCTGCAGCCGTCGAAGAAGCATCACCCGGTGAAGAAGTTCGTCACGCCAGAGGAATTCCAGTCCTACGCCATCGTCGGCAAGAGCAAGGGTTTTCTTCTCATGGCATCAAGCCCGCTGACGCGCTCGTCCCATCACGCGGGGGAAGACTTCGCTCAGTTGCGCACTGCCCGCGCAGAGCAGCTCAAGAAAACCGCCCAATAAGCCGGTTTCATGCCGAAATTCGAGGCGACGCGCCGCGTATCACATTCTCCGGACCAGATGTTCGCTCTGGTTGCCGATGTGGAGAAATATCCGCAATTCGTGCCGCTGTGCGAAGCGCTTGCCGTGCGCTCTCGTCGCGAGCGCGACGGGCGCACCGTGCTCGTCGCCGACATGAGTATCGGTTACAAGGCGATCCGCGAGACTTTTACGACCCAGGTGCTGCTGAAGCCGGACGAACGCATCATCGATGTCAAATACATCGACGGCCCCTTCAAGTATCTGAGCAATATCTGGGGTTTCGAGCCGGCGAGCGACGGTTGCTTCGTGCGCTTTTTCATCGACTACGAATTCAAGAGCCGCATTCTGGGGGCGATGATGGGCACCATGTTCGACCGTGCCTTCCGCATGTTCTCCGAGGCGTTCGAAAAACGCGCCGACGTGATCTATGGGCGGGATGTCATCTCCTGAAGCCGCGGTTCATCGGCAATGCTAACGGGACCGGCACACAAGCAAAAAATTCAGTTGGCGAGGGCCCTGAGCCCCATTTCCAGTGCATGCCGCACCGTCTCGCGGCGAATGAAGTCACGCCCCCGATTGTCGAAGATGCGGTGCTCGGAAATGGTCGCCTGATTGTCAAGCGCCAGGCCGAACCATACAAGGCCGACCGGCTTTTCATCTGAGCCGCCATCCGGTCCAGCAATGCCCGTCACCGCCAACGCAATGCCGGCACGGGAACGGGCCAGCGCACCGGCAGCCATCTCCAGCGCTGTTTCGGATGACACCGCTCCAAAGGTTTCCAGCGTGTCTGCCTTGACGCCGAGCATGTCCATCTTGGCTTCGTTCGAATAGGTGATGAAGCCGCGATCGACGACAGCCGACGAGCCGGCGATATCGGTCAGGTGGGCAACGATCATGCCGCCGGTACAGCTTTCGGCGGTCGCGGCCATGACCTTGCGTGTGAGGCAGGCTCTCAGGAAGCGGTCCGCCAGCAGCGTGAGTTCGTTCATTCCGGCACCTCTCCGGGGTAGACGACACTCGCTGTGGCGATCGCTGCGATGCCTTCCTGGCGACCGACAAAGCCGAGTTTCTCGTTCGTCGTCGCCTTGATGGAGATGCGTTCGGGCGCGATTCCCAGCATGCCGGAGAGTGCGGCGGTCATCGCTTCGCGATGCGGTCCAACGCGTGGTGCTTCGCAGATCAGCGTGATGTCGGCATTGGCGATGCGACCGCCCCGCGCGCGCACGATCTTTGCGGCGTGTTCGACGAAGATGTGGGAGGCGGCCCCTTTCCATTGCGGATCTGACGGCGGGAAATGCGTGCCGATGTCGCCAGCACCACAGGTGGCAAGCAATGCATCGGTGAGGGCGTGCAGGCCGACATCGGCATCGGAATGGCCAGAAAGCTTGCGATCATGCGGGATTTCGACACCGCACAGCGTCACGTGATCGCCGGCTTCGAAGGCGTGCACATCATAGCCGTTGCCCGTGCGGATGTCGGGAAAGCTCGAACGCGCGCCATTCAATCGTTGATCTGCCATGACGATATCCCGTGCCCAGGTGAGTTTGACGTTGTCGGGTGAACCGGCGACGATCTTGACCGGTAGCCGCGCCCATTCGGCGATGGCGGCATCGTCGGTGAAATCGTCCCTGCCAGCCTGATGTGCTTTTTCATGCGCGTCCAGAATGGGACGGAATGGAAAACCTTGCGGTGTCTGCGCAGCATGCAAGCCCGCACGCGGAACGGTTTCACCGATCGTGCCGTCACGGCTTTCGCGTTTCAGCGTGTCGGCCACCGGAAGTGCCGGCAGTGCACCTTGACCGGCGGCAATGACGTCGATGACGCGGTCGATGAGATCGTGATCGGCAAAAGGCCGCACGGCGTCATGAATGAGCACCCTGTCCGGTGTCTTGCCGTCCAGTGCGATGAGGCCAAGCCGGACCGAATCCTGTCTGGTGCGCCCGCCGGTGACGATTGTGATCCTGGCGAGATGATCGCCGACTGCCTTCTGAAGCAATTCCTGGTCGTCGGTGTGGATAACGATGACGATGTGGTCGATGCGCGGATGCGAAAGGAAAGTCTCCAGCGTTCTGACGAGGATGGCGCGGCCGCCAATATGGCGATATTGCTTGGGCCCATCAGCCTGACCGGCACGCTCGCCGCGGCCTGCCGCTACGATGACGGCGGCGACACCGCCACCGGCGGATACGGCCTTGATTGCGCTCGTTTCCTTCATGCGCAGAGGCTTAGTCGCGGGCGAAGAGGAAGGCCAGCTTTTTCCCAAATAAGCCGCAATGCATGTTCATTCTGCATTGCACAATCAACCCGATCTGGCTAGTGAATAGGCAAAGATAGACGTTGCTTGGTTTTTGTGCATGACCGATCCGAATAAGCTCGCCTTGCCGCTCGCCGTTGGCGGGGTCGCTTTGCGCAATCGCGTCTTCCTGGCGCCGATGTCCGGCATCACCGATGAGCCGTTCCGCAAGCGCGCCTATGCGCATGGCGCTGGTCTTGTCGTTTCGGAAATGGTGGCCAGCGGCGAGCTGGCGCGGGGCAGGGAGGGGTTCGACCTGCGCATTCGCCATTCCGGTCTGCCGGTGCATATGGTGCAGCTTGCCGGGCGCGAAGCAACGCACATGGCCGAAGCAGCACGCATCGCGGCAGATGAGGGCGCTGACATCATCGACATCAATATGGGCTGTCCGGCCAAGAAGGTGACGGGCGGTTATGCCGGCTCGGCGCTGATGCGCGACCTCGACCACGCGCTCACCCTGATCGAGGCGGTGATCGGTGTGGTGAAAGTGCCGGTGACGGTCAAGATGCGGCTCGGCTGGGATGAGGATGCGCTGAATGCGCCGATGCTTGCCCGCCGCGCCGAACAGGCCGGCGTGAGCATGGTGACGGTGCATGGCCGTACGCGCTGCCAATTCTACCAAGGCAAGGCCGATTGGCGTGCCATCGCGCGCGTGAAGGAGGCTGTGTCGATCCCTGTCGTTGCCAATGGCGATGTCGCGACGCCAGCCGATGCGATTGCGATCCTCGAACAATCCGGCGCTGATGCCGTCATGGTCGGTCGAGCCCATTACGGCGCACCGTGGGCTGCAGGTGCTATTGCTACCTCCGCTGCCGGCATTGAGGCAGCCGGCGTGCCGAAGGATACAACGGAACTCGCCGACTACGTGGTTGCGCATTATGAAGACATGCTCGCTCACTATGGCGTGGAAAGCGGGTTGAGGCAGGCCCGAAAGCATCTCGGCTGGTATCTGGACCGCTACGCGGCCGCGACGTCCAGGGACCTGCGCAAAGATGTGCTGACTTCCTTCGAGCCTGGCCGTGTCAGCGCGTTGTTGAGAGAGGCGCTTCTGCCCGGCGGCGATGCGGAAGACATCCGGAGCGCGGCATGACCGCGACAGTTGCTCCCGTCGCGGACATGGCCGATGCCGCACAGATCCTGCTCAATACCATTCGCCGGCCGGTGATCATGGTCGGGCCGGAGGGTCACATCACCTATGCCAATGCCGACGCCGAGGATTTCTTTCGTTCCAGCGCGACCATGCTGGCGCGCAATACGCTGGCGAAGCTCATCCCCTTTGGCAGTCCGCTGCTGACTTTGGTGGACCAGGTTCGCGAACGGCGCGCGCCGGTCAACGAATATCGCGTGGACGTTTCCTCGCCACGCCTCGGTATCGAAAAGATCGTCGATCTTTATGTGGCGCCGGTGCCGGAATTTCCGGATTCCGTGGTTGTGATGTTCCAAGAGCGGTCGATGGCCGACAAGATCGACCGCCAGATGACGCATCGCGGCGCTGCCCGTTCCGTCACCGGCCTGGCCGCAATGCTTGCGCATGAAATCAAGAACCCGCTGTCCGGCATCCGTGGCGCCGCGCAATTGCTCGAGCTCTCCGCCTCTGACGACGATCGGGCCCTGACGCGGCTGATCACCGACGAGACCGATCGCATCGTCTCGCTGGTCGATCGCATGGAGGTGTTCTCGGACGAGCGGCCGATCGATCGCTATCCCGTCAACATCCATGTCGTGCTGGATCATGTGAAAGCAATTGCCAGGAACGGCTTCGCCAACCGGATCAAGATCGGGGAGGATTACGATCCCTCATTGCCTTCGGTCTATGGCAACCGCGATCAGTTGATCCAGGTGTTCCTCAATCTGGTCAAGAACGCCGCCGAGGCGATCGGCTCCGATCCGCTGGGGGAAATCACGCTCACTACGGCATTCCGCCCCGGCATCCGCATGTCCGTTCCCGGCACACAGGACCGCGTATCGCTGCCGCTCGAGTTCTGCGTGCACGACAACGGTCCGGGTGTCCCGGACGATATCCTGCCGATTCTGTTCGATCCGTTCATCACCACCAAGCCGAATGGCTCCGGTCTGGGGCTGGCATTGGTGGCCAAGATCGTGGGCGAGCATGGCGGCATCATCGAATGCGATGCGACGCCGCGTGGCACCACCTTTCGTGTGCTTCTGCCCGCCTGGAAGGAACCCGTGACTGAAAGCGAAGAAGGACAACGCCTATGAGTGCCCGCGGCACCATTCTCGTCGCTGATGACGATGCGGCGATCCGCACCGTACTCAACCAGGCATTGTCGCGCGCCGGCCATGACGTGCGGGTGACGTCGAACGCGTCCACGCTCTGGCGCTGGGTTGCGGCGGGCGAGGGCGACATCGTCATCACCGACGTGGTGATGCCGGACGAAAACGCCTTCGATATGCTGCCGCGCATCAAAAAGGCGAGACCGGAACTGCCCGTGATCGTCATGAGCGCACAGAACACGTTCATGACCGCCATCCGCGCCTCCGAGACCGGCGCCTATGAATATCTGCCCAAGCCATTCGATCTCACCGAACTGCTCAACATCGTCGGCCGCGCCATGGCTGAACCACGCCGGCCGAAGGCTGATGTCCGGCCCGAGGAACAGCCGGAAACGATGCCGCTGGTTGGCCGCTCCGCCGCCATGCAGGACATCTATCGCATGCTGGCGCGCATGATGCAGACAGATCTGACTGTGATGATCAGCGGTGAATCCGGTACCGGCAAGGAGCTCGTTGCGCGCGCTTTACATGAATATGGCCGGCGCCGAGGAGGCCCATTCGTTGCCATCAACATGGCTGCTATCCCACGCGACCTGATCGAATCGGAGCTGTTCGGTCACGAAAAGGGGGCATTCACGGGAGCACAGAACCGCTCCACGGGTCGTTTCGAGCAGGCTGAGGGCGGCACGCTGTTCCTGGATGAAATCGGCGACATGCCGATGGAAGCGCAAACGCGGCTACTGCGCGTGTTGCAGCAGGGCGAATACACGACCGTGGGAGGGCGCACGCCGATCAAGACGGATGTGCGTATCGTCGCGGCGACCAACAAGGATCTGCGAACGCTGATCAACCAGGGTCTGTTCCGCGAGGATTTGTTCTATCGTCTCAACGTCGTGCCGCTCAGACTTCCAGGTCTGCGCGAACGCGCCGAGGATGTTCCGGATCTCGTGCGCCATTTCTTCAAGCTTGGGGCCAAAGAAGGGCTGCAGACCAAACGCATCGTGCCGGCCGGCATCGAGCTGATGAAGCGCTATCCCTGGCCAGGCAATGTGCGCGAGCTTGAAAATCTGGTGCGCCGTCTGGCCGCGCTCTATCCGCAGGACGAAATTTCCGCCGAAATCGTCGAAGCGGAACTAAGGACTGGCGACGTGGCCGTCGCGCCCGGCACGAATGCCTTGATCCCCGATGACCTGTCGATCAGCCAGGCTGTCGAACACTATCTGCAACGTTATTTTGCTTCCTTTGGCGGTGATCTGCCGCCGGCTGGTCTCTATCAGCGCATCCTGGAAGAGGTGGAGCATCCCCTTGTTCTGGCGGCGATGACGGCGACGCGCGGTAATCAGATCCGCGCCGCCGATCTGCTTGGACTCAATCGCAACACATTGCGCAAGAAAATCCGCGATCTTGGCGTCAACGTCTATCGCGGCGCGCGGCAGGGTTAGGCGTGAAGCACGGCGACCGTCTCGCTGCACCAGTCCATCAAAAATCAGTTGATGAGGCGTCGAAAGATTTTTGTGATCTGGCGTCTTGTTGCATATTCGCCACAATGCGTTGCATAGATGCTACGCAATCATGACAGCAAGCGGCGAAATGGCTGAGCAGGCCATACCATTGAGCGGACCATTGTTTCGAAGATCCGGTGTGCAGGAAGCCAGGCGGCTGATGGCGCTGCCTGGCATCATTGCGATCATTGGCGCGTTGCTGACGGCGGCGGTTTCCTTCGCAATTCTGGTCGGCGCGACACCGATTGTGCCCGACCGAACAACCACGCTGTGGCTCATCGGCCTCAATGCGCTGTTCATTTTTTTCCTTGTGGCGCTGGTTGCCCGCGAAGCGCAACGAATCATCATGGCACGCCGCGTCGGCAAGGCCGCATCCCGGCTCCATGTGCGCATCGTCATCATGTTTGCCCTCGTCGCAGCGGTGCCGGCGATCCTGGTCGCCATTATCGCCGCGATCACGCTGAACATCGGCCTCGACCGCTGGTTCGAGATTCGTACCAAGACGATCATCAATTCGTCGCTGTCGATTGCGGAAGCCTATGTGCAGGAGAATGCTCGCAATTTGCAGGGCACGACGCTTTCCATGGCCTACGACCTGGATAGCTCACGCACGCTCTACGGTCTCGATCGCGGCGGATTCCTGGATCTCATGAACAAGGAAGCTGTTGGACGCGGCCTCGCCCACGCCGCCTTGGTCAAGGAAGACGGCTCCTTCGTCATGAGTGCCAAGACCAGCGCCGATTTCCCGATGCCGGGGCCGCCCGATGGTGCGGTGAAGCAGGCACAGGACGGCAGGCCGCTGCTGATCGAGCCGCGCACGCGCAACATCATGGGCGCGATCATCAGGCTAAAGGAAATCGAGGGGCTTTATCTCTACACCATCCGCGTGGTGGATCCTGAGGTGATCAGGGCGCGCGAGATCGTTCGGGCAAATACCGCCGAATATCGCGGGCTCGAAACCAACCGGGGGTTCTCGCAGGTCGCGTTCGCACTGCCTTATATGTCGCTGACGCTCATTGTCATCCTGTCGGCGATCTGGACGGGTATTGCTGTGGCCGACAGGCTGGTGCGGCCTATCCGCCAACTCATCGGCGCTGCCGACGAAGTGGCGACCGGCAATCTCGACGTCTCGGTGCCCGTTCGCCATTCCGACGGCGACGTTGCCCATCTTGGCGACACCTTCAACAAGATGCTGCTGGAGTTGAAATCCCAGCGCAACGAAATTCTGACCGCCAAGGATCTTGCCGACGAGCGGCTTAGGTTCTCTGAAGCCGTTCTCGCCGGCGTCACTTCCGGCGTAGTCGGTGTCGACCCCTTCGGCACGATCACCATCGTCAACAAGTCGGCCGAAGCGATGCTGGCGATGTCATCCGACGCTGCGCTGGGGCAGAACCTGTCCACGGTGCTGCCTCATGTCGGGCGCGTGCTGGAAATCGGCCGCAAATCCGGCAAGCCGGTCTACCGCGAGCAGGTGACCTTCTTCCGCGCCGGCGCCGAACGGACTTTCAACGTTCAGGTGACGATCGAGGAAGACCAGGACGAGGCCTATGAGGGCGAGAAGTCCTATGTCGTGACTGTGGACGACATCACCGATCTCGTTACCGCCCAGCGCACGTCGGCCTGGGCCGATGTCGCCCGGCGCATCGCTCACGAAATCAAGAATCCGCTGACGCCGATCCAGCTTTCGGCCGAACGCATCCGGCGTCGTTACGGCAAAGTGATCACCGAGGACCGCGAAGTCTTCGATCAATGCACGGATACCATCATCCGGCAGGTCGAGGATATCGGTCGCATGGTCGACGAGTTCTCTTCCTTCGCGCGCATGCCGAAGCCCGAAATGAAAGCGATCGATTTGCGCGAACCGTTGCGCGAGGCTTCGTTCCTTGTGGAAGTCAGCCGCTCCGACATCGCCTTCGAACGTGCGTTCGGTGACGAACCGCTCAAGGGCACTTTCGATAATCGCCTGCTCTCGCAGGCGTTCGGCAATGTCATCAAGAATGCCGCCGAGGCCATGGAAGGGCTCGAACGGGCGCCTGGCGAAAAGAGCGTGATCCGTATCCAGGCAGCGCATGTCGACGGCTCGATCCAGGTCGACGTCATTGACAATGGCAAGGGGCTTCCGCGCGAAAACCGGGGTCGGCTGCTCGAGCCCTATATGACGACGCGCGAGAAAGGTACGGGGCTTGGCCTCGCGATCGTCAAAAAGATCGTGGAAGACCATGGCGGACGGCTCGAACTGCACGATGCGCCGGCCGACTTCCACGGCGGGCGAGGTGCCATGATCAGCATCATCCTTCCCGCCACCGGCGCGACGCAGCGCGCCCGGGTGACGGCGGAAAACGAACGAGAAACTGAAAAGGTCGGTAATGGCGTCTGATATTCTGATCGTCGACGACGAAGAAGACATCCGTGAACTTGTTGCCGGCATCCTGAGTGATGAAGGTCACGAAACCCGCACCGCTCACGACGCGGACAGTGCGCTGGCGGCAATCGCCGACCGTGCACCGAGGCTCGTCTTCCTCGACATCTGGTTGCAGGGCTCGCGACTGGACGGCCTGGCACTGCTCGATGAAATCAAAACCCTGCATCCCAATCTGCCGGTGGTGATGATTTCCGGCCACGGCAATATCGAAACGGCGGTGTCGGCCATTCGTCGTGGTGCTTATGATTTCATCGAAAAGCCCTTCAAGGCGGACCGGCTGATCCTCGTTGCCGAGCGTGCGCTGGAAACTTCCAAGTTGCGGCGCGAGGTTTCCGACCTGAAACAGCGCAGCGGCGAGACATTTGACCTGATCGGCATGTCGTCTGCGATGAGCCAGTTGCGGCAGACCATCGAACGTGTAGCGCCGACCAACAGCCGCATCATGATCATGGGACCGTCGGGTTCCGGCAAGGAGCTGGCGGCAAGGGCCATCCACGCCTTGTCTGCGCGCAAGAGCGGGCCGTTCGTGACCTTGAGCGCAGCCAACATCACGCCCGAGCGTATGGAGATCGAGCTGTTCGGCACCGAATCGAATGGGACGGAGCGAAAGGTCGGCGCGCTGGAGGAGGCGCATCGCGGCATACTCTACATCGATGAAGTCGCCGATATGCCGCGCGAGACTCAGAACAAGATCCTGCGCGTGTTGGTCGAACAACAGTTCGAGCGGGTGGGCGGTACCAAACGCGTCAAGGTGGATGTGCGTATCATCTCCTCGACCGCGCAGAACCTGGAAGCCATGATCGCCGAGGGGCGCTTCCGCGAAGACCTCTATCATCGCCTGGCAGTCGTGCCGGTGGCGGTGCCGGGGCTTGCGGAACGGCGGGAGGACATTCCTTATCTGGTCGATACCTTCGTCAAACAGATATCGAGGCAGGCGGGGATCAAAGCACGCCGCATCGGTGACGACGCGATGGCTGTTCTTCAGGCCCACAATTGGCCGGGCAATGTGCGCCAACTGCGTAACAACATCGAGCGCCTGATGATTCTGGCACGAGGTGACGATGTGGAGACGCCCATTACCGCCGATCTGCTGCCTTCGGAGATTGGCGACGTCATGCCGCGCACACCCAACCAATCGGACCAGCACATCATGGCATTGCCATTGCGCGAGGCCCGCGAGCAGTTTGAAAAGGATTATCTGATCGCCCAGATCAATCGCTTCGGGGGCAACATCTCCAAGACAGCCGAATTCATCGGCATGGAGCGCTCCGCCTTGCATCGCAAGCTTAAATCTCTCGGGGTCTGACCAGCCGGTGTCGACCGGCTGGACCATTTCTTTGTCCGATACGCGGTCAGCGGAATCGCGTAAGAAAACCTGATATTTCAGAGGGTTCACCATGCCGCGCATTGCCTATGTCAACGGACGCTACGTCGCACATCGCGATGCGGCCGTGCATGTCGAGGATCGTGGCTACCAGTTTGCCGACGGCGTCTACGAAGTCTGCGAGGTGGCGCGTGGGTTCATCGTCGATATGAAACGCCATCTTGACCGGCTCGACCGGTCCCTGCGGGAGCTTCGTATCGACTGGCCAATTGGTAGAAAACCGCTTGAGATCGTCTTGCGTGAGGTTGTCAGGCGCAACCAGGTATTCAACGGACTGGTCTATGTGCAGGTAACGCGTGGCGTGGCCAGCCGAGACTTCCTGTTTCCCGCAGACACGATGTCGTCGCTCGTTGTGACCGCCAGGAAAGTGAATCCGGCGCTTGCGGCCAAACGCGCCGAAGACGGCATCAAGATCATTACGGTGCCGGAAAATCGCTGGGATCGGGTCGACATCAAGTCAGTCGGCCTGCTGCCGAACGTGTTGGCAAAGCAGAAGGCCAAGGAATCCGGAGCTCAGGAGGCCTGGTTTGTCGATGAAGACGGCAACGTCAAGGAGGGTGGATCGTCGAACGCCTGGATTGTCACCAAGGACGGTGTTCTGGTGACGCGACCGGCGGAACATGGGATCCTGCGCGGCATTACCCGTACCACGATATTCGACGTCGCGGCCAAGCTTGACCTGAAGATCGAGGAACGCAGTTTTTCTGTTGCAGAGGCCAAGGCTGCACGCGAAGCGTTCATTAGTTCTGCAACCACGATCGCTATGCCGGTAGTGGCCATCGACGGACAAACCGTTGCCAATGGCCACCCGGGATCAGTAACACTTTCGTTGAGACAAGCGTTTTTTGACGTTGCGGAAAAAAGTCCGGCCTGATAACCGGCACAACAGGAATGGACATCAATACATCTCGTTCTACTTGTCGTTGTTCACGACAAGCACGTCTGCAAGCTTGACATATGCCGAGTATTTTGGCGCACTGGCATGCATACCGAAGGGGATCGGCGAAAGATAAGAACAATGGCAGAGCGTTCGCAAAATCTTCAGGACCTGTTCCTGAACTCGGTGCGCAAGAGCAAGAATCCACTCACAATCTTCCTCATCAACGGCGTGAAATTGACCGGGGTGGTGACCTCGTTCGACAATTTCTGCGTGTTGCTGCGGCGCGACGGGCATTCGCAGCTCGTTTACAAGCATGCCATTTCCACGATCATGCCGAGCCAGCCGGTTCAGATGTTCGATGGTGAGGAAAGCCAAGGCGGCTAATTGACCAAGCAGAACGACGCGAGCCGAAAGGGCCGCGAGCAATCGGCACACGATGGGGGCGCGGGCTCCGGAGAGGCAACCCGTGCCCTGGTCATCGTGCCAGTACTACCGAATCACGCAAGGCAAGAGGACGACACTGGTCGCGTGCGGCTGGCGCGTTCGCCCGAGGCGCGGCTGGAAGAGGCCGTCGGCCTGACGCGTGCCATCGATCTCGATCCCGTCCAGACATCGATCGCCATCGTTGCCGAACCCCGACCGGCGACACTGTTGGGTTCGGGCAAGGTTTCGGAACTAGCAGAGGCGGTCAAGGATAAGCACGCGGAACTCGCCATCGTCGACCATCCGCTGACGCCGGTGCAGCAGCGCAATCTGGAGAAGGAACTGAACGTCAAGGTTCTGGACCGGACCGGCCTCATCCTCGAAATTTTCGGTGAGCGCGCACGCACTAAGGAAGGCACGCTGCAGGTCGAGCTCGCGCATCTCAACTACCAGAAAGGTCGCCTGGTGCGTTCCTGGACACACCTTGAGCGCCAGCGCGGCGGCGCCGGCTTCCTTGGCGGTCCAGGTGAAACGCAGATCGAGGCCGACCGGCGTGCATTGCAGGAAAAGATCATCCGTCTGAAGCGCGAACTGGAGACGGTGCGACGCACCCGCGACCTGCATCGCGCGAAGCGAAAAAAGGTGCCTTTTCCGGTGGTTGCGATTGTCGGCTACACCAATGCCGGGAAGTCGACGCTGTTCAACAAATTGACCGGCGCTGGGGTGCTGGCAGAAGACATGCTGTTTGCGACGCTCGACCCGACATTGCGACGGGTACGCCTGCCGCACGGGACCCCGATCATCCTTTCCGATACGGTCGGTTTCATTTCCGACCTGCCGACGCATCTGGTCGCCGCTTTCCGCGCCACTCTCGAAGAGGTGGTTGAGGCCGACCTGGTCATCCATCTGCGCGACATCTCCGATCCGGATACTGCTGCGCAAGCGGAGGATGTCGAACGTATTCTGGGCGATCTCGGCGTCGATGCCGCCGACGCCAACCGTGTCGTTGAGGTCTGGAACAAGGTCGATCTGCTGGATGAAGGCAATCGAGAGCGCCTGCTGGCCGAAAGCGCTGACGGAAAACGTCCTCCGATCGCCATTTCGGCTGTGACGGGCGAGGGCATCGTCGCGCTCAAGGCTCTGATCGAAACGCGCGTGTCGGGAGAATTGCAGTCGGTCGAGATCACCTTGCAGCCGGCACAGCTGGGAATGGTCGACTGGCTTTACCGCAACGGCGATGTCATCAAGCGCACCGACAACGAAGATGGCAGCGTTTCCTTGTCGTTGATGGCGACCGAAAGCGCGCGCGAAGAGATCGAAGGTCGACTGCAACGCAAAAGCGGATGAGATGTCCAGTCTCCCAAAGATGCGGGTGGCAAGGCCATCCGACAATCTCGAAGCTTTGCTGCGCTTTTACGGAGACGGCTTGGGTCTGCAGATCCTGACGCGTTTCGACGATCATGATGGCTTCGACGGGATCATACTAGGGCACCCGAACGCGCCCTACCATCTGGAGTTTACGAAGGCGCATGGCGCGGCTGCTGGTCGCGCGCCGTCCGAAGATCATCTTCTCGTCTTCTATCTTCCCGATCAGACCACATGGGCCAATGCCGTCAGTTCCATGAAGGCTGCGGGTTTCGATCCGGTGCCGTCATTCAATCCGTATCGGGACAAGGTTGGTGCCACTTTCCAGGATCCGGATGGATACCGTATGGTGCTTCAGCGTGCCGAGTGGAGCCGCTAGAGCAATTCAAGGAAAAGCGCGTGTGACGGTTTTCCGTCCGGAATTGTGAAAAAAACAAAGAGATAGAGCGTTTCCGTGAAAAACGAAAACGCTCCAGGATTCAGCCAGCGCCCTTGGCTTGCTGCCAAAGTGCCTCCATCTCGTCCAGCGAGGCTTGTTCCAAGCTGCCGCCCGAGGTGTCTAGTGCCTGCTCGACATAGTGGAAGCGTTTTCGGAACTTGTCGTTGGTGCCGGAGAGGGCCGCTTCCGAATCGACCTTGAGATGGCGGCCGAGATTGACGACGGCAAATAGCATGTCGCCGAACTCATCCTTGATCGCAGCGGTGTCGCCCTTGGCCAGGGCTTCGCGCAATTCCGCGATCTCTTCCTCGATTTTGTCGAGGATGGGTTCAGCCTGGCTCCAATCGAAGCCGACGCGCGCGGCTTTCTCCTGCAGTTTGAGCGCCCTGGTGAGCGCCGGCAGGGCGACCGGGACGGAATCCAGGAACCCCTTGCCGTGATCCTCCGGATCCAGGCCGCGCGCCAGCCTTTCGGCGCGGCGCTCCGCCTTTTCCTCGGCCTTGATCTTCTCCCACATGCCCTTGGCCATTCCGGCACTGCGGGCTTCCTCGCTGCCGAAGACATGCGGATGGCGGCGGATCATCTTGCGGGTGATGCCCTCGACCACGTCGCCGAAGGCGAATTCACCTTTTTCGTCAGCCATTTGGGCGTGGTAGACGACCTGAAGCAAGAGGTCCCCAAGTTCCTCACGCAGATTGTCGATATCATTGCGCGCGATGGCGTCGGCCACCTCGTAGGCTTCCTCGATCGTATAGGGCGCGATGGTCGAGAAATCCTGCTCGATATCCCACGGGCATCCGGTGACGGGCGCACGCAGGGCCGCCATGATCTCGATGAGGCGGGAAATGTCCTTGGAGGGCTTCATGGCAAGAGCCTAATCCGCATCGGGCAGAACGGCCAATGCCGCTGAGCGGCATTGGCCTTTTGTCCACAATCTCGCAGAACAGAGCCCTGCGCGACGCGCTAGTCGAGTACCGAAACAATTGCCGTGGCGAGCTTGTCCAGGCCATCTTCCGGCAGACCGGCCACATTGATGCGGCTGTCGCCCACCATATAGACGCCGTATTCGGCTCGAAGCCGCTCGACCTGCGTCTCCGTCAGACCAAGGCGAGAGAACATGCCGCGGTGCTCCGCGACGAAGTCGAAACGGTCCGAATTGGATTGCCTGCGCAGCGCTTCCGCGAAAGCGACGCGCAGCCGCAACATGCGCTGGCGCATTTCTTCAAGCTCGGCCTCCCAGTCGGCACGCAGTTCCTTGTCCTGCAGAACGATGCGGACCGCGGCTGCGCCATGATCCGGCGGCATGGAATAGAGTGTGCGTGCTGCGGCCAGCATGTGGCTCAGTGCGATGTCTGCTTTCGCGCCGTTCTTCGCCAGGATCATCGCGGCGCCGACGCGATCGCGATAGACAGCGAAATTCTTGGAGCAGCTCGAGGCGACCAGCATTTCAGGAACCTTGCCAGCGATAAGGCGCAGGCCGGCGGCATCAGCCTCCAGACCTTCGCCGAAACCCTGATAGGCGATGTCGACAAAAGGCAGCAGGCCGCGTTCCACCAACAGATCCGCCACCTGCGCCCATTGCCCGAGGCTGAGGTTGGCGCCGGTCGGGTTGTGACAGCAACCATGCAACAGCACAGCGTCGCCCGGCTTGGCCGTCTTCAGCGTCGCCAGCATGTCGTCGAAGCGGACCGAGCCGCTCGCCGCGTCGAAGTAAGGATATTCGGCGATGGTGAGTCCGGCTCCCCGCATCATAGGAATGTGGTTCGGCCAGGTCGGGTTGGAAATCCAGATCGCCGCATCCGGCCGAGTGCGCTTCAGCAACTCGGCTGCAAGCCGCAGCGCGCCGGATCCGCCTGGCGCCTGTGCCGCGCGGATACGCGTGAGATCGGCGGCGTCGCCGAAAACCAGCTTCGTCATTACGTCGTTGAAGGCGAGATCGCCGGCAAGGCCGAGATAGGTCTTGGTGTCCTGGCTCTGCAGAAGCCGTGTCTCAGCTTCCCGCACCGCTCGCATGACCGCCGTCTTGCCGTCGCGATCCTTGTAGACGCCCACACCGAGATCGACTTTGTCGGTGCGCGGATCGGCGCGATAAAGCCCGATCAGGGCAAGAATCTTGTCTGTTGGCGCTGGCTGCAGGTCTTCGAACATCTGAGGCTTTCCATGGCATCGCGCCGCCTTTTGGGCGCGGCGGAGTGATACGAAAAACGGCGTGGCTGCGCCAGAATTATTGCACGAAGCACCAAAGGCCGCATTGCTATTCCGGCAGTACAGTGCCCGAGCGCTAGGTTTTCTGAACCCTTATCGTTGAGAACAATGTTCGGCGATGTGCCCGTTCCTGAGAATGTCATGCCAATTTCCTTCAAAAAATAGCAATCGACAAAATCTACTGAGTTTATAGACTAATGGGAAATGGAGGACGCTATGGCGAATTTCCTGACCCAGGCCGGTGCACGAAAATTACGCCACCGTGGCATTTCAGTGTCGCCTGTCGGCAATGCCGGTGCATTGCTGCCTTACGCGGTTTTCGCGGTTTCCTTCCTTTTCGCAAGTGCTTTCATCTTCGGGCTTGTGCCCTGAGCTACAGGCGATGTGATCGCCTGCCATTCCAAAGGAGTTGAACCGCCCGCCTGTCCACCACAACAAAGGGAGAAGTTGTGATGAGCGTTGTGTTCACTTTTGTACCCCCTGCAACTGCCGATCAACCGGACGCATCGTTCAAAGGGCATGTCTCCGGAAAACGGGTCACCGCCGCTTCGGCGTGGCGTGCCGGCTTTCAGTCCTGGCTGTCTGACGGGCAGGGTGAGCTTGGCGCTGTCGATCTCGCCTTCATGAGACAGAGCGAACCGCAGCAAATTGTGCTGACCCACGGCGCGGGTGAACTCGATCCCGTCACCGCGGCCCGCCGGCTGGCGGCCTTGCAGCTTCAATACAACGGCAGGATTGCGCTGCGTGTTCCTGCGCGGGGACTGATCGATACGGATCAGCAGCCGAGCCATATCGCCTTCTGGCGGCGTGTCGACGAATACATCACGCTCCTGAAGCGACTGTGGGCGAATGAGAAACCGATCGATCACGAAGGTCCCTTCTACAGCATCGTCGGCGGCTTCGTGCCGCGTAAGGGCGCGCGCGGCATCGTCGTGCCGATCCGCATGGGTGGACTCTCCGGAACGGCCCTGAACGTCGCGGGAAAACATGCCGACATCTTCGAGCTTGCCGCTGTGTCGCCGGACGAGGCCCGCTTGTTGGCGAGCCGAGTTCGTTCCGCCGCAGCGCGGCATGGCCGGCAGGGCAAGGTTCGTTTCGCACTGCCGGTCGTCTTTGACGCAGCAGGCCGGGAAACCGCAGCCTCAGGCGAGGTAAATCTGTCGCGACAGCCGGCCCAGGCGGCTCTTCAATTGCTGGGCTTCGTTGATGCCGGTGTTTCTGAGTTTATGGTCAGGGGAATCCGGAAAGCCGAGGATCTTGACGCTTTCGAACATGTGGCGTCCTTCGTTCAGAACTCGTCGGCGCGGCGCGAAGCCGCATGGGCGGCAAATTCCGGCGTCGCCGCTGGTCGCTTCGATATGGCAGCCGTTCGAAACTCCTGAAGCTCTGCAGCAACTGCGTGCAAGGCGGTGCGGACCAAGGTTCGCGCCGCCTTTACCGTTGTGAAGCGGCCTAGCGGAACCCTGGGGCTGCTCGTTGCGTCAGTTGCCCGGCCAATTTGGCGGTCTGGTTGCGGATGTCAGGTACGGCGTCGATTTCGAAAAATGTTCCGCGGGTGAGGGGACCGACCGCAAAGAGACGGTCGGAAGCGGCGCCGTTGCGGTCGATCACCGCACAATCCAGCGTCACATCGAGGCCAAGGCGCAGTGGATCGGGGCGGGCAAGGCCTCGATCGGTCAAGGAGCGGATCACCGCGACCGAACCTGTGGAGACGTCCTTGACGATACCGGTGCAGTCATAGACGCGGCCAACTCTTAAGGTCTCGGGCTCTCGCGCGCGGCGAGGCAAGAGCTTCACCACGCTGTCGCCATTGTCGGAGCCCGTGCCGAGCACACGTGCGGCAAGCAGCTTCAAACGGCCGGTATGCACGGCCTGGTTCACGCGGGCATGAATCTGCGGCGGCATGCGGTGGCGATGGATGTCCCACCATGCCTTGGTATGTTCGAGGAAGCGCCGTTTGGCGGTGGACGGCCAGTTCTGCCAGATGCGCTGGTTGAAGGGTCTCAGCCCATCGACGACATCGCGCCAGTTGCCGCCGGCCTTTTCCGTCTCGCGCACCAGTTTGTGGAACCAGTCGACGAAATAGGATAGCTCGGTACCAAGGGGGATATCGGCGCTGTCCAGCTTGATCGGATTGCCCTTCTGGTGCGGCCAGGGCAGGAGCCCGCGCCGAGATACGGCGATGATCTTGCCCCGGTGCCCTCGATGTTCGAGCGTCAGCCAGGCATCGACCATGCTCAAGCCGGTGCCGAGGATGAGCACGGGCGCGTCGGGATTCAACGGCGTATCATCGTCAGAGCCTATACGGACCGCGAAATTCTGGTCAGGCGCAGGTTCTTGATCGTGGCCGGTGGCTAGAACGGCTACATGGCCAACGAGGCTTGTGCCGTCGGCCAGCCGCGCTTCCACCCCTGCTGATGTTGTTGTGACGCCAAGGCATTCCTGCTGCACAAGTCGCAAGCGCCCCGTCGCGCGTTCACGCTCGGCGATGCTTTCAAGTATGTCCTGCAGATAGCGCCCGTAGGTGCTGCGCGGGGTATAGACGGGACCTGCATCCACAGGCACAAGCTGCTTTTCCTGAAGCCAGCGCCAATAGTGTGACGGATCGTTGGGAAAGGCGCTCATATTGGTGGCTGCGACGTTCAGCAGGTGATCGGGCAGGGCGGCGGAATAGGCCATGCCCTTGCCGAAGCTGTCGCGGCGTTCGACCAGGGTAACGCGTAGGCCCGGATCGTCAGAGCGCAACAGATGCGCAGTCAGCATGACGCCACTGGCGCCACCGCCAACAATGATGACGGAATTGCGCGAACGTTCGATCATCGTCGCTCCTCCCTTAAGTCCATAAGGATAGTAAACTTAAGGATGATTGCGCGAAACGAAATCCTGAAATTGGGAGAGGAGGTGACAAGCTAATTCGGTTCAGCAGGCTGCAAATGGAACGGTTTTGCTCGGCAAGGCTTGTAACACGTACAAGCATTCAAACGATTGACATCGGAATGTACGTCTTCAGCCGACGTCGCAGGTTGGCTGAGGCCTTGTGTAAACCGGTTGACCCCACCGGGCGAACGCCGTCCCCAATTCTCGCATTGGCTTGTTGAGCGCTGCAGTATTGGAAGATGCCACGGCGCCTCGTTGCTACTCCTTCAGCGCCCAGGCGTGGTAATTGCCGTCGACCACCTCGGTACCTTCGACTTCCTTCTCGAAGCCGGGGAAGGTCTTACCCCATTGCTGCAGTGAGCGGATGTAGGACAGCCATGGGCCGTTGGCCGGCCCGAAGCTTTCGCCAGGCATGATGATCGGAATGCCCGGTGGGTAGGGGATCACGCCGACGCCAGAGACCCGGTTCGCAAGCTTTTCGACCGGCAGCAGTTCGGCTTCTCCGGCCATCAGCTTGTTGGAGGCGCGGCGAGGCAACAACACCGGCTTCGGCAGCGTGCCAAACGCCTGGGCCTGCCAATGGTCCATGCGGTTCGTTTTCATGTGCTCGAACATCAGGTCGGAAAGGTCCTTCAGCCCCATGCCGACGTATTTTTCAGGCGCCGCTGCGATCAGATCCGGCAGGCAATGTTCGAGTGGACGGTTAGCGTCATAATCGCGCTTGAAGTCGAGCAATACGCCCATCAGCGTGCCCCATTTGCCCTTGGTGATACCGATTGAAAACAGGCACAGCACCATGAAGTCGGTGGTGCGCGAAGGGATGATGCCGAAACGATAGAGGTAGGACGACAGGATCGCTGCCGGGATACCTTTGTTCTCCATATTGCCGTCGTCGCCCATACCGGGGCAGACGATGCCGACCTTGATCGGGTCGAGCATGCACCAGTTGTCCGGCAAACCGTCGAAACCGTGCCATTTGTCGCCGGAATGGAAGGTCCAGCAGTCGGGGTCCGCGGCCAGTTGCTTCGGATCAGCGTCGGCGAAAGCGACTTTCTTGCCGGTTTTGGCGTCCTTCACCTTGGGCGCATTCCAGGGCCAGAAGAACCACTCCTTCTTGTCCGCATATTCGCGGTGCGCGCGGGCCAGAGTCTGGCGGAAGGTAATTGCCTCTTCGATAACTTCATCCGTCAGTGCCTTGCCGCTCGGCCCGTCCATCATCGCGGCACCAATCTCGTTGGACGCAATGATGGCGTAGAGCGGCGAGGTCGTCGTCTGCGCCATGTAGCTTTCGTTGAAACGGCTGTGCTCGATCGGATTGCGGCCGTTGCGGACATGGATGTAGGACGATTGCGACAGAGCCGCGAGCAACTTGTGTGTCGACTGGGTGGCGAAGACCGTCGGGCCGTCAGTCTTGTGCGCCTTGGCGTCGCCGCGCATGGCGAAACGGTTCTTGTAGATCGGGTTGAAGCGGGCATAGCCGTACCAGGCTTCATCCAGATGGATACGATCGACACTCTTGGCGAGAAGCTCCTCTACCTGGGAGGAATCGTAGCAGAGCCCGTCATAGGTGGAGTTGGTGACCACGGCGTAGACCGGCTCTTTCTTCGTCGCATGTTCTTTCAACGGATGTTTGGCAAGCTTGGCTTTGACCTCTTTCGGATCGAACTGTTCCGGCGGAATTGGTCCAATGATGCCGTAGCGATTGCGTGTTGGCACGAAGAAGACGGGAATGCCGCCCGACAGGATCAGGCCCTGTTCGATCGATTTGTGGCAATTGCGATCGCAAAGCGCGAACTGGCCATCGCCCACCACCGCGCCGAAGATGGTGCGGTTGGCGCCCGACGTGCCGGTAAGCACGGAATAGGAGCGGTGCGAGCCAAAAACGCGTGACGCATAGGATTCTGCCTCCCCGATAGGGCCGATGTGGTCGAGCAATGAGCCCAGCCCGCCACGTTCGATGCCGGTGTCGGTACGGAACAGGTTCTCGCCGAAGAAATCGAAGAAGATGCGGCCCGCCGGGTGTTTGGTGAAGGCGACGCCACCCTGGTGGCCGGGCGCGGCCCAGGAATATTCGGCGACATTCATGTAGTCGAGCAACGCCTTGTTGAACGGCGGCAGAAGATCGTGCTGATAACGCTGGATCGCCGCCGCGATGCGGCTGGCGATGAAGGGCGTGGTATCGGACAGGAGCCACACATATTCGTCCGAATATTGCATCACTTCGACGGTGAGGTCGTCGCGGCTGGCATGATCGGCCATCAGCACGATTGGCACGTCGGCATTGCGGTTGCGGATTGTCTTCAGCAAGTCGAGCCCGTCAGCGCGGGACAGGCCCTCCTTCCGCTCGCGTGTCCAGTCGATCAGGATCGCATCGAGCGAAGCATCCGAGACGATCACCGATCTGCCGTCGTGATAGTTGACGGCCTCCACGACCTCTATGTCGCGCGATGTCAGTTCGTCTGCCAAGGCGCGCACAGCGCGCCCGCCGATGCTTGTCGGCTGCGCCAGCTTGTCGTCAACGATGAGGACTTTTGTCTTCTGCAGCTTGATCGTGCGTTCGAGCATCACGCTCCTC
Source organism: Mesorhizobium sp. 1M-11 (assembly GCF_001303895.1). Lineage (GTDB taxonomy): Bacteria > Pseudomonadota > Alphaproteobacteria > Rhizobiales > Rhizobiaceae > Mesorhizobium. The sequence continues at coordinate 25,212 of NZ_LJSD01000017.1, forward strand.
CGTGTCGGGTCGTGGGGGACTTGGCGTAATCGTTTCGGCGGATGGCCGCGTAGAAGGGCACGCTGAGGAACAGGAAGATCATCGCGCTGCGCACGGTATCGGCATCTGAGCCTGCTACCGCACCCAGGCAATAGGCAGTGGCGATCACCGCAACACCGATAGCGAATGCCGCCTTCTTGCGGTTCGCGTCGAGGCCGAAGGCCTTCAGATAAGTCACTGATGTATAAAGGTAAGGCAACAGCGTTAGCACCACGGCCATGTTGATCACCTCCTCGAATTGCTGGTTGAGCGACGCGGAAGCGGTTGCGATGATGATCGCCGACATCAACATGCCGGAAATGATGAAATTCCAGATCGGCACGCCGGACCCCGATATCAGGCCGAACTCGCGTGGAAACATGCCGTCATTGGCTGCTGCTTGCGCCGATTGCGAGATGGTCAGCGTCCAGCCGATCAGCGATGCGCCAGCTTTCAGGATAGCGCAGAGCGCGATGGCCAGCGCGCCGAATGTACCAACGACATGACTGGCGGCGAGCGAGAACGGCGCTTCGGAGTTCTTGAGCTGGTCGACCGGAACCATACCCATCAATACGACGCAGGTGCTGATGTAGAGGAAGGTGGCGAGCGCCAGGCCGAGCATTGTGGCAAGCGGTACGTTGCGTCGAGGGTTCTCGATGACCGCAGCTGCCACGGAAGCACTTTCTATGCCCATGAAGGCCCATAGCGCGATGGCTGCGCTCGACATGGTGGCGTTCAGCGTCGAGAGATTGCCGGGATTCCAGCTTGCCCTGAAGATGCTGGGATCGAACCATGCCCAGCCGACCACGGAAATGACGATCAGAACGACTGTGGCAATGCCTGCCGACCAGCTGGTGATAAAGCCGACGAAACGCGGGCCGACGAGGTTGATGACGACCGAGAGCCAGATCAGTGCGACGCCACAGATGGTGGCGAGCAGCGGAATCTTGAGCGCCGGGAAGAACTGGGTAAGGTAACCGACGACGGTGGTGGCGACGGCGACATTGCCGACCAGATTGGCGCTCCAGTAGACGTAGTTGGTCTGGAAGCCAGGGTAGCGGCCGAAGGTCTCTCGCGCATAGGCATAAGGCCCGCCGGCTTGCGGGTCGACGGTGCCGAGTTGAGCAAACATGACAGCAAGTGCGGCCGCGCCGATCGTGCCGGCAATCCAGCCATAGATCGATATTGTGCCGATGGTTGCCATCGTCGCGGGCAAAAGGAAGATGCCGGTGCCAACCATGTTCACCGTCACCAGCATGGTAGCCATGAACAGGCCCATCTTTTTCTCGGTTACCATCACACGGCTCTAGTTGGCGGCCGGAGCAGTCGTTGCCGGTGCGGTCGGCACCTCGGCTCCGGGTGTAGTGGGGGCCGGTGCTGGTGCTGGCCCTGTGTCCGGCTGCGGTCGCAGCACGCGCAGATGCTTGTTGCCTGGCTGCGGAAGCAAGGCATTATCGGTTGGCTCGCTTGGCGGCAGGTGCCCGCGGTGGAAGTGGGCCACCTTCTCGAAATCTGCCCGCACTTCCGGGAAGCGCGCGAAGGCGTAGACGATCAGCACAGCCAGCAGCACCAGGATGCCGGTGGTGCGCCAGGCCGAATGGTGCTCTGCCATGTTCAGGCCTCGCTCTTGTCCAATGGGAATGCCGCCGGATGGGTGCGATTGTAGTTGAGTGCGTAGAGACCGATACAGGCCAGCGATACGACCATTGCCCACATCACTTCCTTGGCGTCAGAACCGACGATAGCCCAGAGCGAGTAGGCGAAGGCGACGATCATCATGATGGTGTAAAGCGCCTTCGACGAGCCGAGATGGCCATGGCCGACCAGGAGCAGTGCTGCGCAGGTGTAGATGTAAGGCACCAGCACGAACAGCACCGTGATCGATGACACCACGCCGAACTGCTGGCTGGCGCTCGGTGAGATGGTGGTAAGCTGGAAGATGGTCATCAGTACGCCGACGACGAGCAGGCCAGCCACCGGCACGCCATTCTTGTTCACTTTACCAAAGATTGCCGGAAAGAGGTTGTCGTCGGCTGCCGCCTTCGCGGTCTGACCAGTAACAAGCACCCAGCCACCGAGCGATCCCAGGCACCCCAGCGCCGCGCACAACGCCACGATGCCGCCGCCTAAATCGCCGATGGCGACGCGAACGGCATCGCCGTAGGGCGAGGCGGACTTCTGCAGCACGTCGTTGGGGATGATGCCCATGATGGCAGTGGTGGATAGCACGTAGCAGACAGCAGCGATCAGCACGCCACCAACGGTGGCGATCGGCACGTTGCGCTTAGGATTGGCGACGACGCCGGCTGCGGCAGCTGCGGTCTCGACGCCCATGAAGGACCACAATGTCACATTGAGCGTGCTCTGGATCGCGCCGATGGTGGACAGGCCACTGACATTCCAGGCCGCGAGATAAGTCTCGCTGCGGAACCAGAACCAGCCGAAGATGGCCACGCCGACGATCGGAACCAGCGCAAAGACCGTGGTGACGGACTGCACCCGTGTTACCAGGCTGGGGCCAAGGATGTTGAGGAAAACGAACAGCCACAGGATGGCGATGCTGACGCCGGTGGCGACCAGAGGCTGCTTCAGGATGGGCAGGAAATAACTGAGATAGCCGACGCCGACGACGACCATGGCGATGTTGCCGATCCAGCCGACGATCCAGTAGAGCAGGTTGGTCTGGAAGCCGAGGGCCGGGCCAAAGGCGCGGCGAGCGTAGGCGTAGGAACCTCCAGGGCTGTCGTCGATCGATGACATCTTGGCATAGACCAGGGCCAGCGCGATGGCGCCGGCGATGGTGACCGCCCACCCGAAGATGGCAATGCCGCCGGTTGCCGCGAGATTGGCCGGCAGCATGAAGACGCCTGAACCCATGATACAACCGGCAACCATCATGGTTGCCGCAACGACGCCTACCTTGCCGGTTTCTGATTGTGCCGTATCCGTCGCCATAAGCTTTGTCCCTCGAAATCGTGCTGCCTGGATTGCGACATTTTTATTTAAGTAAACAAACAGATATTGGTAATTTCCCCGACGCTAATTCTTTAAGATCGGATTCGTCAACAGATAAACAAGGTTTATCTTGTTTTATCGGCCGACAGCCAGACCGGTATCTTGCGGAATACTATTAATGCCAATGAGGCGCGGCCAATCACGCCGCGCCTTGAAAAGGTGATTTTTTAGAGACCTCGAGCCTGACGTGTCCTAGAGTAGGCCCAATCCAAAGCCAGCATGAGCGCCAGCGAAATCCCGACCAGCGGGAAAATGACGCCGCCGACGATCAGGATGGCCAACAAGCCGCGAAACACACGTTTGTCAGCGGGCAGAGGAGGAACGCCGAACGAACCCGAGGGTCGCCGTTTCCACCACATGACGGCTGCCGACACGGCAAGCATGACGATCGCGATACAGGCGGCAAGCAGCACCAGCTGGTTCGCAAGGCCGAATTGCTGGCCCATATGGACGCTGATGCCCCATTCGATCGCTTTGGCAAATGGACCGTACTCGGCATAGCTGACATCGATCAACGGCCTGCCCGAATACTGGTCCAGATGGATGACGCGCTGGCTCGAAAGATCGTCGGGAAAGACGGAGCCGGTGTAGACGCCGGATGGATCGGTTGGAAGATTGACTGAATAGCCCTTGTGAAGGCCGAGCTTCTCAAAGGTAGCCACGGCTTCATCCAGCCCGACCGGTCTCGCCTGGTCATCCTGCCCTGATGATTGCGGCACTTTGGCTTGTTCAAGGGACCAGGACATCTGGGCGATGTGATTGGCATGTTCGTCCGACATCGGAACTCCGGTCCAGACGCCCGCAGGATAACCGTAATTGTTGCCGTTTACCCAATCGTTGACCTTGGCGCCCCACACCCCAGACCACGGCATTCCTGTGATCGCGAGGAACACGATGAAGAAGCCGACGAAGATGCCAGTAACCGCATGAGTGTCCCGCCAGAATACGCGTCGGCTCGGCGTGCCTCTTACGTTGATCACGCCGCCCGTCTGACGACGCGGCCACCAGAGATAAATTCCGGTGCCGACCAGCAGGATCGACCAGCCGCCGGCGATCTCGATGAGCATGCGCGTAAAAGAGCCGAAATATTTGAGGCTGTGCAGGTAGCGGATGGTCCACATCACCGTGCCTCGGTCGGGCAGGGCACCGAGCACCTTGCCGGTGTAGGGATCGACATAGACCGCGAGCTTGCCCTGCTCAGCAGCGTCAACTGTGATTTCGGCGGAATTGTCGAAAGATGCCGGATCGGTGAATTTGACGGCTGTTCCGGGATATGCCGCCACGGCAGCGGTGATCATTGCAGAGGGCAGCGCCTTTGCAGTGCCTTGCTGGACCTCCACGCGCTTGAGGTCGGAATGAATGATCGCGTCGATCTCGTCCTTGAAAAGGTAGAGCGCGCCCGTGACCGCGAGCGTGATCATGAAAGGCAGGACAAGAAGCCCTGCATAAAAATGCCAGCGCCAGACAGCGCGATAAAGGTCGGACGTGGAGCGCGCAACGATGTCTGCGGGCTCCCGCCCGAGGGTGAGTTCGGACATGGGTATCTCCTGACGTGAAAAGTAGCACGGCGAGCGAAGTCGCCGCGCTGGAACGAGATGGTCAGGAAAAAGATGGAGGTGCGCGAGGCCCGGGAACGAAGCCGCGCAGTGACGGCGTGAATGGGCTGGCGGCAAGTTGTGGGCGGACCGGCTCTGTCCGAACGGCGATCACATAGACATGGTCCTGGCCGCCCAGGACAGCCGGGGCCGCGAGCCCGGTAACGCTGCACAGCGCCGCGCAAGGGCAGGTGTTGTCCTTGCCGGCTGGCCCGGTCGGATCCGATGAGGAATCCGCGCCGTCTGTCGTACAGATGACGTGCAGTGGATCTGCGGCCGAGGCCGCCATCGCACCTTGCGTCATGCCCGCAACAAAAGCCTGCAACAGGAACAGATAGACAAGCATCACTGCGACGGCAGTGGCCGTCAGCCTGTCCCTCAAAATGTCCCGCGCGGCTCCCATGGGCTTCAGATGCCAGACTCTTGCCGTGAAGTCACTGCGGCAGATGACGCGGGGGGAGGGAGGGTGACTGAGACCCCTGACCGCCTAGCGAGACAGCACGGCATCTTGGCGAAGAGGACCTGACATCGGCTTGTTCAGAGAATTTCACGGTTTTGGAGCAAGGCCGTCAAGCAGGAAGTCGAGGCCTTTGCGGAAGACACCGTCCCAATCGTTGTCCAACGGCAGGCGCGAGCGCTCGATTGTCGGGTAGCGTTCACTGAGATGCAGGCGCTGCTGCGCGGCAGCTTGATCGTCATTCGAGAGGTCGAAGCTCGCTCGGGTGATGGTGGCGCCCATCACATGGTTCCAAAGCGACCATATCGCGACATTCAGATTTGCATCGGCAACACCCGCCCCGGACAAGGTCTTTCCCAAGAGCTCCAGGCGATAAAGGATGTTCGGGCCAAGCGCTCGGCTCGGCAAAAGCGACGCCGACCAGGGATGGCGAAGCATCTGGGCGCGCCAGTCTTCCAGGATATGAATGACTTCCGCGCGCCAGTCCTGGGTTCCGGCCGCTTGTGGCTGTCCGCGATATTCAAGCACCATGTCCAGCGCCAGATCAAAGACATCCTCTTTGGTGTCGACGTGCCAATACAGGCTCATCACGCCTGAGCCGAGGCGATCGGCCAGCCGACGCATCGTCAATCCATCGACGCCATGGACATCCAGCAATTCCACCGCCGTTGCCGCAATGCGTTCCAGCGAGAGTGGCGTTTCACTGCGCGGCTGAGGTACGGATCCCGCCCGTTGAGACCGCGTGCTTCGGGTGCCGCTGCGTTTGGCTGCCATTCATCTTCCTCGCTGGTGAGCATCCCGACCTTGGCAGGCGACGTCAGGAATGTCGATGTCGGGCGCTTGACTCGTACATTGTACCATAGGATGACTCGTATAGTGTACGAGTCAATCGCGTCGGCGACAGGGCTGGAATTCGGTCACGTCGCCTGCGACGACCCGTCGCTCGTCGTCCGCGGAGCCGAAATCATGTCACGCGCAATCAGACATCTGTTTATCGAAGGGCTAATCATCATGACCATGGCAGTTTCCACTGCGGCGAATGCGAGGGATCACAAGCTGACCATCGTCAATCCAAAGAACCTCTACGACCCGTCGCCGAATGGCTACAGCACGGCGGTGATCACGCCTGCGGGAGCGCGGGTGGCCTACATCTCTGGACAGGGCGGCCAGGATGGCACCGGAGCCTTGTCACCCGATTTCGCCGCCCAGGTTAAGCAGGCCTACGCAAATCTGCGGGCCGCCCTCGATGGGATCGGCGCCAGGCCGGATCAGGTCGCCAAGCTCACTGTCTTCGTGGTCGACCACGACATGTCCAAGCTTGGGGTGTTGACCGAGAACGTCAAGGAAATGTTCGGCGAGACACTGCCGGCGCAGACCCTGGTTCCCGTTCCCAAGCTTGCAATCGACCCCATGCAGTTCGAGGTCGAAGCCGTCGTCATTCTGGAGTAGGGCGGCCAGGGCTACGAGAATGCGCGGCCGGTTGCAGGACATGCATGTCCCTGTTGAGATGAAAAGCGCTCCGCGAGCCGGCAGCGAGGTTTCGCGGACCGGCCTGCGGACAGCTGGCTTGCTTCAAGGCAGCGTATAGGCGATGACGTAGTCGCCCGGCTTGGTGCCGACCGAGCCGTGCCCGCCGGCGACCATCACCACATATTGCTTGCCGCTCGCGGTGGCGTAGGTCATCGGCGTGGCCTGGCCGCCGGCGGGTAGCCTTGCTTTCCAGAGCTCCTTGCCGCTCGTCACGTCATAGGCGCGCAGATAGTTGTCGACGGCAGCCCCCAGGAACGCCACGCCGCCTCGCGTCAGCATCGGACCACCGATGCCGGGTACTCCAAGTTTGAAGGGCAGGGGCAACGGCGTCATGTCGGTGACGGTACCGTTCTTGTGTTTATAGGCGATCTTGCCGGACTTCAGGTCGACGCCGGCGACATAACCCCATGGCGGCGCCTGGCAGGGAATGCCGAACGGGCCGAGGAACGGGCCCATATAGACGCCGTAAGGCGCGCCCTCGTTGCGGTTCAGCCCTTGCTCACTGCCCTTCTCGTTGCTGCCCTTCGGCGGAATGTCGGCACGAGGCACCAGGCGCGAGGTGAAGGCGAGATAGGTCGGCATGCCGAACATGATCTGCCGTTCTGGATCGACCGCCACGCTGCCCCAGTTGAAGACGCCGAAATTGCCGGGATAGACGATGGTGCCCTGCAGCGAGGGCGGCGTGTAGCGGCCTTCATATTTCAGGCGGTGGAAGTCGATGCGGCACATCAGCTGGTCGAACAGCGAGACGCCCCACATGTCCTTCTCTTGCAGCGGCGGCGGCGAGAAGGTGAGATCGGAGATCGGCTGCGTCGGTGCAGTGAAGTCCTCTGGAATGGCGCCGCCCGGTGCTGGCTCTTCGCGCACCGGGATGATCGGCTCACCCGTGCGCCGGTCGAGCACATAGATGTCGCCCTGCTTGGTCGGGCCGACCAGCGCGGGCACGATGGCGCCGTCCGCCTTGGTCAGGTCGAACAGCACCGGCTGGGCGGGAACGTCCATGTCCCAGAGATCGTGATGCACTGTCTGGCGGACCCAGCGCAGCTTGCCGGTGAGGATATCCAGCGCCACGATCGAGGATGAGAAACGCTCGACATTGTCGCTGCGCCCCATGCCGAGCTGATCCGGCACCTGATTGCCGAGCGGGATATAGACCAGCCCGAGACGGTCATCGACGCTGAACACCGACCAGCTGTTAGGCGAGTTGGTCGTATAGGTCTTGCCTTCCGCGATCGGGGTGGTGTCGTCGGGATTGCCCGAATCCCAATTCCAGAGCAGTGCGCCGGTGCGGATGTCGAAGGCGCGGATGACGCCCGACTGTTCCTGCGTAGAATAGTTGTCGTTGACCGCCCCGCCGATAATCAGCTTGTCGTCGACAGCGACCGGCGGCGAGGTGGAGTAATAATAGCCGGCTGGATTGTATTTCATGCCGGCTTCGAGATGCAGCACGCCCTTGTCGGCGAAGCTCTCGCAAACCTTGCCGGTGGCGGCGTCGAGCGCGATCAGCCTTGCGTCCGAGGTTGGCAGATAGACGCGCGCGGCGCAGGGCTGGTCGGCTGCGACCGAGGTGTCCGCCCAATAGGTGACACCACGGCAGGTCTGGTGCTGACGGTCGGGATTGAGGCCCGGCTTGGCGTCGAATTTCCATTTCTCCTTGCCGCTCTCGGCATCGAGCGCGATTGCCAGATTGTGCGGCGTACACAGATACAGCGTATCGCCAACCTTCAGCGGCGTGACCTGATAGGTGGTTTCGCCGATATCGTCGGGCAGCTTCACGTCGCCCGTCTGGTATTGCCACGCCACCCTCAGGTTCGCCACATTGCCCGGGTTGATCTGGTCAAGTGGGGAATAGCGCTGGCCGAACTGCGTGCGCCCATATTGATGCCAGTCGCCTGGCGGGACGAGATTGCCGAGGGAAGCGACAGCAGCCCCTTCCTTCGGAAGCTCGCCCGGCAAATCGTGCGGATCGGTGGTCATCGAATAGGCCGCGACCGCGATGGCCGCCAGCACGGGGATGGCCAATGGCCATGGGCTTGGCGTAGGCCCATCCGCGGAACGAAGCGAACGACGCACCCAGGGCGTGAGCAGCCAGAGTCCGATGAGAATGATCAGGCCGCCGCGCGGACCGAGCTGCCACCAGTCGAATCCGACTTCCCAGATTGCCCAGGCGAGCGCTGCAATGATCAGGAGTGCGTAGACCCAGAGTGCCAGGTAGCTGCGCCTGTAAAGCAGCAGCGCCACCACGAGGAAGATGATGCCGATGGCGAGATAGGCCGGACTGCCGCCAAGAGTGACAAGCCATATGCCGCCGGCTCCGAGCAGAAGGCCGAGCAAGCCTAGCAGGAGAGATGTGAACATGATCATGGTGCCGCCCAGACGTTTGGACTGTTGAATGACAGCTCGTAGAAGCCCGCGACCCCAAGTGACCTTAACCCGTTATTGCGATTGATGAAAGGCGTGCGGTACCGGCTGGCCGGATGACGGCGTGTCATACGTTTTCATGATCGGGTAAACGGCCAGAAGTGCTATCACTGCGGCACTTAAGCGGAACCGGTAAGCTGGCGGACTGTTCCCTAGAATATCAAGCGGGGCTCGAGTAGAGATGGCGTCGCAATCGAAGAAGGTCATCTACGCCGCGCTTGCCGGCAATCTCGGCATCGCGATCGCCAAATTCGCCGCTGCGGCCTGGACCGGCAGTTCGGCGATGCTCAGCGAAGGCGTGCATTCGCTGGTCGATACCGGCAACCAGGGCCTGCTTCTCTACGGATTGAAGCGCTCCGCGCACCCGCCGGACCGCGCCCATCCCCTCGGCTATGGACGGGAACTGTATTTCTGGGCGTTCATCGTGGCGCTGCTGATCTTTTCCCTCGGCGCCGGCGTCTCCATCTACGAAGGCATCGTCCACATTCTGTCGCCGCAGAAGATCGAGGACCCGCTGATCACCTATGTGGTGCTCGGTGTATCGGTGGTTTTCGAAGGCACGTCGTGGTGGATCGCGTTGCGGGAATTCCGCAAGGACAAAGCACCCGGGGGCTATGTGGATGCCGTCCTGCAAAGCAAGGATCCAACCGTCTTCACCGTGCTGTTCGAAGACAGCGCCGCCCTGGTCGGTCTGCTGATTGCTTTCATCGGCATTTTCACTTCCCAGCTTTTCGACATGCCGCAGTTGGACGGCGTGGCGTCGATCGGTATCGGCCTCGTCCTGGCATTCGTGGCGGTGATCCTCGCCCGCGAAAGCAAAGGGCTGCTGATCGGGGAAGCGGCAGCGCCCGAACTGCAACGCTCGATCCTTGCCATTGCGGAATGCGATCCGGCTGTCGATCATGCCAATGGGGTTTTGACCGTGCATCTCGCTCCGAAGCAAGTGGTCGCGAATTTGAGTTTGGAGTTTATCGACGCGCTAACCGCTTCCGAGATTGAACTCGCAGTGGAGCGGATCGAAGCCCAAGTCAAAGCAAGCCACTCCGAAATCACGGCGCTTTTTGTGAAACCGCAACGGGCCGGAACCTATCTTGAGCGGCGCAAAGCTGTGTCGGCGACCTGACCTGCGAGATCGAAGGCCGATACGTCATGGTTGGAGTCGGAGTGGTCATCATCCCTACGCGTCGAGATCGATCAGGGCGATGCCAAGGTCCTCGCGCTTCGTTCGGCGCAGATAGCCCGGTGATTCCACAACAATGGCTTCCAGCGTGGGGCGCACGAAACCTTCCATGAGGTGGCCGCCACGGGTTTGACCGTCGCTGAGGCCAAGCACGGCATGGATATGCAGGCCAGGTCTGCCGCCATCGGCGACGGCGATGTCGCCGATGGCGCTCAACACCTCACTTTGCTCGGCTACAGCGATTTTCCGGTAGGATTTCAACCGGAAATCAAACCAGCCGACGGTGGCGCTCTCGAATGCACCGATCGCCGTCAACGAGGCGGCCGAGATCCGGTTCTCGACAGCGAAGTCCGTCAGCGCCCTTATCGCCTTTTCACCGGTATCCAGCACGACCACAAAGGTTCGCTGTCCTGAAGTCTCGCTGAGCAGCTTCGATTTCATGTCGCCTCCCAATTCAGGCTAACTCGAAACCTGGCCTCCTGTTCCACCGGACGGATGTTATGCATGCCCTGCCTGCCAGGGGCGAAGCCATCGAGGGACGCGATCATGCCGATTGCCTTGCCGGTTTCTTTGGCATCCGAAGGCGCGCGAGGATATCGGTTATTGTGTCCTTGACCACCCAGACCTGATAGTGGTCGCTGCGCGCGACGGTCGACCACAGCTCGGTGTGGCCGGTTTTCTCCAGGCTGTTCATGTAGACGATGTTGTCGAAATTGACGGCGACCGCGACGCCGTTCTGATCGGTCAATTCCAGCCACACGATCTCACCTCCATGTCACTGCTGCCTGACGGCCGGACCAGATCGCAGGAGCAGAACGGCGTCCTGATCGAGGCGATGCATCGGCGGATCGGTCAGGCAGCTTTCGCCATATCGGCATGGCGATGGACGAGTTTCCAAGCGCCCGCCTCACGGCGAAACAGTTCGGTGATCCTGAGCGACATCGGAACCATTTTGCCGTCCATGTCCACCTCGGCGTACTGGAACCCGCACCAGTAGGCGATCTCGCCCTCGGAACCGGACTGGACGATCTCGAGATGGCTGTTGCCATTGACGCCGAAGGCCATGGCTCCTTTGGAAAATGCCGCCTTGATTTCCTCCGGACCCTGGACGGCGTGGCCGTCCGGGCCAAAGAACGAGGCCGGACCGTGCTCCGTTGTCAACGCGTTCACCGGCGCTGCATCGCCCTGGCAGTAAGCAAGTGCCGCCTGATCGCGTTCGCGCATGAATGTCATGAAATCCGTCATGGTTTTCGCCTGGTTGCGAGCGCCTCGGCGCTCTGTTTGAACTGGCTAACCAACGATCCTGGTGATGGTTCCGAGGAATGTGGGGCGAACCCAGTCCCGACTGCCAGCCTTGGTCGGTTACAGATTTTTGGAACCACCGTGGGAGAACCGGATTCTTCTCTGGATGCATTACGACGCGCGTGACCGGAGGGAATGATGCAGTCCAACACGACCGGCCGTATCGAACTTCAATCCGATGCGGAGGCACAAGCCCGCTTGGCGGCCATCGTCGATTCATCCTACGACGCCATCATCAGCAAGGATCTCAACAGCGTCATAACCAGCTGGAATGCCGCCGCAGAACGCATGTTCGGCTACGGGGCAGGCGAGGCTGTGGGACAATCCATCCTGATGCTGATACCGGAGCATATGCGCAACGAAGAACAGGAGATCATCGAGCGCATCCGCAGCGGCGAACGCATTGCCAGCTACGAAACCGTTCGGCTGCGCAAGGATGGCACGCCGATCCACGTGTCCCTGACGATATCCCCGATCAAGACGTCGGAGGGCAAGATCATCGGCGCCTCCAAGATCGCCCGCGACATAACCGCGACGCGGGAAAACGAGCGCCGTATCCGGCTGCTGCTGCGCGAGGTCAACCATCGGGTGAAAAACCAGTATGCCGTCATCCTGGCAATGGTGAAGGAGACGAGCCGACGTGCCACGTCTCCGCAAGAGTTCGAGCGTCATGTCAGGGATCGCATATGCGCGCTGTCGCGCTCCCACGATTTGCTCGTGCTCTCGGATTGGTCGGGCGCGAACGTGGCTGAACTGGTGCAGGAGCATCTCAAGCCTTTCGGACATGAGGAGCGGATCAAGGTTTCGGGATCGCTGCTGACATTGAACGCGCGCGCCGTTCAATATCTCGGCATGGCTCTGCACGAGCTGGGCACCAACTCAGCCAAATACGGTGCCCTGGCTTGTTCCAAGGGCTCCATAACGGTGACATGGCAAATAGCACCGGATGCGTCGGGCCTGCCTGTGCTGCAGCTCTGCTGGGAAGAAAATTTTACCGGTAAGCCGGCGGCTCATCACGAGGCAAATCCGCGTGGATTCGGAAGCATCGTGCTGTTGCGGGCCACGCCGCAAGCGCTGGATGGCAGCGCTGAAATCGATCGGGGCACCGGTTACGTGCGCTGGCTGCTCAAGGCCCCCGTCGAGAGCGTGACGGCTGTGCGAGACAACGAGGAAGAGCCGGCGCTCAGCCATCAGGTGTTCGACCCCGTCAGACGCGCCCGTTCACCATCGCTCCATGATAGCGTGCTCGGGAAGGCCTATTCCGGCACACACCCAGTCCAGGCGCCGGTCGGCACCATAATTGTAAGCGGGACGAAATGAGTTCGGCTCATCGAATGTGCCGCCATGCAAAGCGATTTCGGCCGAGCCGTCATAGTCCAGGGCAAGCGGTGTGCCACATCGCCTGCAGAAGCCGCGTCTGGCCAGCGGCGATGAGCGGCGAAAGCTAGGAGCCTGCCCTTCCCAGCGAAGGGCAGACCTCCCGACCCAGCACAACACGGCGAAAGCGCTGCCAGTCGAACGCCGGCACATCTCGCAGTGGCAATAGTGCACGCGCGGGTCCTGGCTTACGCTGTAGCGGATGTTGCCGCAAAGGCAGCCTCCACGACGCAGCATCTCAGACCGCCCCTACCAACAGGGCTTCCATCTGCCTGATCTCGTCCTGCTGCGACTTGATGATGGTGTCGCACAGTTCCTTGATCCCCGGCTTTTCCAGTTGCGCCTCCCGGCACATCAGAATCGCGCCGGAATGGTGCGGGATCATCGAGCGCAGGAACTGAGTATCACCGACGAGGCCCTGCATTCGCATCAGGCCGAAGGCTCCCATGAAAACGACGATGGCGCCAAGGCAGATGACGACGTTGGCCCGCTTGCTGGGATACATTCCCGGCATGGTGATGATCATCAGGATGGCCATGGGCGCCAGCATCATCAGCGCCATGTAGAGCATGTTCAGATTGTTGTAGAAATCCGCCCACGCATCGATCATGGCAAACATCACCAGATACATGACGATGGCGCTGAAGATCAGATTGACCGTCAGGTTGAGATAGGGCGTTCTCATGGCGCTTCCTCCAGCGAAATCTCGACTGGTCTTGTTCAAACGACGCTCATGGGATGAACCGGCGTTCATCCGGATGGTTCCTGAAAAGCCGGCAGCCCTCCGCTGGCGCGGTTCACCGTTTCACGGAAACGGCGGACTCACTCCATCGCCTTGTTCGACGCAATTCCGAGGGAAAACCGCGGCACACTTTTGCTGGAACTGTTTCAGCGCGATCGCCGGGATTTTCGCGATTTGGGATTGAGGCATCCATTCTGCAGTCGGCACGTTCCCCATTAGAGTAACGAACAGGGAGCAGGAAATGTTGATTGCCAACGGAACCGTCATTGCCGTGTGCAATGGCGAAAAGCTCAGCCTCTATCGCAACCAAGGCGATGAATTCGCACTGAACCTTGCGCCGCTTGCCGTGGGCGAGGTGGAAACGCAGAACAAATCGAGCGGGGTGCGGCACCGCAATACGGCAGCCAACCCGGACGCGCAGCAGCTTGAGGAAGACGGCTTTGCTGCCGGCGTCGCCGGCATCCTTTCCGGCATGTTCCTGGCCAATGAATTCGAGCATCTGGTGGTGATCGCCGCGCCGCGCACACTGGGCGAATTGAGGAAGCGCTACCACAGCCGCATGCTGCCGGCGATCCAGGCCGAAATCGCCAAGGACCTGACCGGCCACGCGCTACCGAACTTGCTGGCACTGCTCGATGCGGAGCGAGGTTAGCGCTGGACGCGAGCCGGGAGGTTCAGAGAATAACAAAGATGGAACCTCCGCACTGGGGAACCGTTCGTCCTCGAGGAGGATGACTCGATGAAAATCCTTGCGCCGATTGCCCTGCTCGCCGCCGTCATGCTGGCGGCGTGCGACAATGGCGGCAGCAACGGCCAAAAGGGCAACGAGCCCGCCACGCAGAGCTCCGAAACGGATAAAAACCAAGCCCCGCAGACAGGTACGGGCGGCAATCAACAGGGAACGCAACCATCCCAGCCGGCGAACCCGCCGCAATAGGAGGTCCAGATGTTCGAGAACGAAATGTGGCTGCTTCTGCTCACCGTCGGCCCGATTGTTCTTGCTGGCGTGATAGCCTTCGCTCTTCTCACGCGGCGCAGGAAAGGTCCGGCTGAACAGCGGGAACAGGACGCGGCAACGAGGAAGCTTTACCGCTAACCGGTTGAGCTTCTGACATTAGTCATGGCGTCCAAGCGCAGCTTTTCCGAAAGGAGATGTTGTGATGGTTCAGAAGAGACGGGTACGATCCAGGAAGCACCCAACGGGTCAGCCTGTTTCTGGCTGTGGTTTCGAATGCGACGATTGCGCTGGCCTTTTCACCCAGATGGGATGGCCTTTTGTCTAGCGCGCGTGGCGCTGACTCGATGTGGCCTACACCTTGCCTGAGGTCGGTTCCGGAAAGGATTATCGACTTAACGGCCGCCGAGAAAGCTCGATCAGTTCCTTCTCATCCCTGATCCCAAGCTGGTAGTTCGCGATGATCCTTGAGGCGCGCTGCTCCCGGGCTTCATTCGTCTCGCCTTCGATGGTGGTTTCAGCAAAAATCCTGCTGAGCAGCGCGACTTCCGCAGGCTGAAATACCGCAGCATCTTCCAGCTTTCGGCGAATGGGCATGGCATCACTCCCTCGCGGGCAATATACGTGCCGATGCCTAGAATGCAAAAGCCTCGGGCGAACCTTGGGTGGGGATATATTGCCTGGATTGCGCTCGCTGACAGCCAAGCGCAAAGCGCGCCCAGCCTTCACAGGCCAGGAAGAAACCAATCTAGCGCCAATGTTTCCGACGACAACCCGGACTGAACCTTTCGGACCGATCTAGCGAGCCGTTATGCTGCGTTTGCGGCTACGTGCCGTTGCTGCTTTTGCTGGTTGGCTTGCGATCTCCGCGGCTTCCTGGGCAAGGCGGGCCTGACGCAAACGCTGAGTCTTGGCCCTGCGCTGAGCCGCTTCGTCGTTGATTATCGCCTTTGCGGCTCTCGACGTGTTCTCGTCCTTCGACTCCACCCGCGTCGGTTTCGGCTTGAACGCATCGTTGGGAATTGACTTGTTCATGTCGCACTTTCTCCGAAAAAGAAAAAAGGCCGGGCAAGCCCGACCTTCTCCAAAAGCCATCTCGATGGCCGATGCCAGTACATCCGTGGTCAAAGGCCAGAAACGACCCTGTCTCAGATCGCTTGCAGATTTTCCGCAGAGCTTTTGCCGGTTCTCTGATCGGCGACTACTTCGAAGTTCAGCTTCTGCCCTTCGGCAAGACCGCGCATACCCGCGCGCTCCACTGCCGATACGTGGACGAAGACATCCTTCGAGCCATCATCCGGCTCGATAAATCCGAAACCCTTTGTAGAATTAAAGAACTTTACTGTTCCGGAAGCCATTAGAATTCCTTTCAATTGACATAGAAATTTGTCGCCTGACATCATGCCAAACGCCACAGTCTTCGAAATTGAGAGGAAGATCGGTTAGGCGCCGAAGCGCGAAAACAAGCTCAACAGGCAAGATCGATACGAAATACTTAGAACCAATTTAGAGAAAATACAAGGCTTGCGAAAAAATATTCAAATTAGACATGGACAGCAAGGTGCAAGGAGCGCATCGTTTTCTTTGGGTGGCAGCCAACTCGAAAGGACGGGAACAAGCAGATGCGTGCGTTTTACGCTACCAGTAAAAATGCGCTGCTTCGGCTTCGCCGCGACCTGTGGGGCCTGCCATGGGAAAAGTCAGCAGTCGCTAAAAATGCGATGACGGCCGTTCCGCCGTCATCGGTAACGCGGCGGCGCCGTGATGACGACGCCGTGGGCGCAGTGCGACGTGCAAGGGAAACGATGGATCGAAATCATCTCATCTAAGCGCTCGTCATTGGCCAACTGACTTTCCCGGTTCAAACTCAAGACACGGCAAGGCGTCGCCTGACCGGAGGACTGGAAATAGCCGGCGGCTTACACGGTTGGAAATGGAATTGCCGCTTGAACAACGCTTGCCGGGACGCTATGCGCCCCGGCGGTTAAATTACTTACCGCAGTAATTGTCATTCACGATAGGGCCTGTACCGGCCTGTGGTCCGTCATATGCCGGCTCGTAAGCACACGGACCAGCACTGCTGTTGCCCTGAGACGGTCCACTCTGGTCGTTGATGCTCTGGGTGGTCATCGTGTCCACCTGGCTTGGATAGACCGGCTGAGGTTCCACTGCAGTCGGTGCCGGCTGGTTCGGGTCGACGCGGTCATTGACCATCGGGTCACCGATATTCTGCGCCATAGCCGAACCGGCAAGTCCGATCGCGAAAGCTGAAGCGATTACGATCTTCTTGAGCATGATGCTCTCCTTCCGTCTGGTTACGGTTGCATAGGGCTAACCGGACAAAGGAATGAAGGTTCCGACAAAAGTCGGTCTATTTCCGCCCCTGTTTTCAGGACGGGCGCAAGACGGCCAACAAGACGGAGAAGATCGTTACTACCAGTTGTTTTCGACTGGCCGCGTCGCGTGATGGCAGCCCACGCAGCCAGCCGTGTGACGCGTTCGAAGCAGGCGGGATTGGCATTTCGAACGTTCGGTAAATCAGACCTCTTCGTGGCAATCGTACACACCCTTTTCGCCGCAAGATTTCGCCGCGCTCCAGGGCTCGGGTCTTCCAGCCGGGTATCGGAGGTTCCGGCTTTGGCATGACCGGCTTGAGGATCGAGCCCCGGTTTTCCCGTTTCACGGCATGTCGGCTCCGATTGCGTGTAACCAATCGGGGCAGGCGGCGTTGGTTCCAGAAATCTCTGGCCGAACTATCGGTGTCCCTTCTTGAACAGGGGCTCGCGCGGTTTAGCCGCCACAAACGGCAAGTCTTCGGCGCGAACGTAAATGCCAGTCACTTCTGCAAAGCCTATGAACGTTCGCATGGCGTCAAATTCCGACACCCTGCCAATCGACACGGCGTTGCAGGCATTCCAGGTGCACTGGTAAACATGGCCACGCCTGTCCTCTGGCCAGCGCCGAAGGAAATTGAGTGCCCGGTCAACGGTAGCGATTTCTTCAACTCTGTCCTCAAACATCACGTGCACAGGTCTATTCGGCTGCCTATCCATTTCAGCCTCCAAGCCCACATCTATGGGTTTGGTTCAACGCACTGATGCATACCCAGGTTTCAGGAATCTTGGCGACGGGCGGCCGCGAGCAAGGGGGTGGTCCCGCCAACGGTCTCAGTTCAGCGTGTCGGCATCGGGCCGGGTGCCGGGTCGGGCAGGGGGCCTGGTGGCGTGGGCGGTCCGGGGTCCGGCACAGGCGGGATCGGACGCGTCGGTTCAGGGAATGGCCGCGATTGCCCTCGCGCATGGGGCGGGATCTCCTTAACCTCATTCGGGTCCGGCGCAGGGATTTCCTGTGGCAACGGCCTGGGTTGAGGGTCTTCGTCTGGTCTGGGTTGGGGCTCAGGCGGCGGATTTGGCACGTCGGGGGCCGGCTTTTTCGGGTCTGCCATGGTGACATCTCCTCGGTTGCTTCCAAGGAGCAATTCCAGCCACGATTTGATGTTCCGAAAAAATGCAGGATCGCAGTGGCGACCGAAGAATTGCCCGGCTCAGTGTCCACAAGTGCGAGCGCAAAACCTAGCATATCCAACCAATCATCATCGCTCAGTTCCGGCTGGCGACGTCTGGATACAAGGCTTTTGCCAAATCGCGTATTGCATCGGCCGTGCGCGGACCAAAGCCGATCATATAGGCTCCGTCGAGCACAACGAGTGTCTTGTCTTTCGCTGCAGGTGTGGCTGCCAATGCCGGTATGGAAAACACCTCGCTCGCCGTTGGGCCGCCCTTGCCATCGCTCATCATCAAGACGACGTCGGGGGCCAACTGGATCAATTTTTCTTCCGATGCGGCTTTGTAGCCGACCACCTCCGCCATCGGATTGATCCCTCCGGCGTAGCGGATGATGGCATCGGCGGCAGTACCCGATCCCGCCGCCGTCAGGCGCACAAGGCCGTGAAAGAACACCACTTTCTTGCGTCTGTCCGTTGGGATGTCGGCCGTGAGTTTTGCAGCGGTATCAAACGCTTCCGTCACCTGGCGGGATAAGTCCGTTCCCGCCTGCTTGAGATCGAGTGCTGCAGCCACGAGGTCGATCTTGCGCCGGATTCCGTCACGCGAATTGTCTTCCGGAACATAGACGATCGGGGTCTTGAGAGATGACAGCACATCGATTGCTTCCGCAGGGCCGATGTCTTCCGCTGCAATGATCAAATCCGGATCGAGGGCAGCCAAACCTTCGACGGAGAGTTTGCGCCTGTAGCCAACATTGGGCTTGTTCGCCGCATCGTGCGGATATTTGCTGCCTCGGTCGACGGCAACGATGCGTTCGCCGGCACCAAGCCCAAAGACGATCTCGGTGATGTCCGACCCAAGCGCCACAATCCGCTTTGCCGAACCGGTTTCCACCAGGCGCCCTCGGGCATCGAGAATTTCGACCGCCGCCGCGCTTGAACAGACAAAGATCGCTGCTGCCGACAAGAACAGCGCGACAGTCACGCAACGCCGTATCAGCCTGCCGACGAGACTTTCAGCCAGACTGTTCCGCGTTCGGTTTTGGCCTGTGGCCATGGCGCTCGTTCCCAATTCAGGAGGATTTCATTTTCTGTTCGAGGCCTATACGAATAAAGTTGACTATTGTCATCAAGTTTAAATATCTAACCGCTGCCGTTGCCAATCGGTAGCGCATTCAACTTTGCCAGCCGCGCCCGTCGGGTACCGCCAGCTATGCATTTCATGAGCGCGGGGGCTCGATCCGAATGAGACTGACAAGCAAGAAGACATGGCTGACAAGCACGGCGGTTCCGATCGTATGCTGCAGCATGATGGCTTTGCCGGCTAACGCCCAGGGCGCTGTATCGACTGCCGATTCAACCAAGGTCAAAAGACCGGGTTCCGTAGAAACACAGCAACCGACCATGTTGGACCGGATCACCATCACCGCCACAATGGTGAAGGGCGCCGTCGTCGATGCGTTGGCTGCAATCAGCACCGTCGACAGCAGGGAGCTGGAACGTATCCAGCCTGATACCGCGGCGGATATTTTCCGTGCCACGCCAGGTGTTGCCGCCTCGATGAACGGAGACGATCCGGCGACGGCGATCAATATTCGCGGGTTGGAGCAGTATGGCCGGGTCGTGGTGACGCTGGACGGCGCCCGGCAGGATTACTGGCGCGTGGGCCACGGCTCAGGCTCGTTTTATGTGGAGCCGGAGCTCATCAAGGAAGCGACCGTCATTCGCGGGCCAAGTTCCAACGCCTACGGTTCGGGAGGCATCGGCGGCGTGGTTTCCTTCGAGACGAAGGATGCGAGCGATTTCCTCGTCGCGGAGGAGCGGTGGGCGCTCAGCGAAAAGCTCGGCTACGAAAGCAACGGCAACGGCTTCACGACCAGCACGACCGGAGCCTACCGGTTCAGCGAAGATGCGGATGTCATCGGCAACCTGGTTTACCGTAACCGCGACACCTACAAGGATGGCAATGGTGACGAGGTGCCCTGGACCGGCGAGACGGTGACAAGCGGCTATCTGAAAACCACGTTGCGCCCTGCGGATGGGCACGAACTCAAGCTCGGCCTGATCCTGCAGAACTACAACGATTTCATCACCGGTTCGAGCGGATCCACGTCACCGACGCTGAGCCGCTACGATGCCGATACGGTGAACCAGACTTATACCGCTGCCTATACGTTCCGGCCTGAAGACAACAATCTGATCGACTTCAGCGCCAATCTCTACCACAACCGAACGAAGGCGGATCAGGCGCAGGTCTGGCCGAAATCGGCGATCGGCCAATCTCGCTACTACGAGGTCGCAACGACCGGGTTCAATCTGAAGAATTCTTCGCGCTTCGAAGGGGCAGGGCTCGCGCATACCGTCACATACGGTGCGGATTATTATCATCTGACCGGCGATTCAGATGCCGCCCATTTCGGTGCAGGCAAGCAGCAGGGCTATGGCGGCTTCCTGCAATGGCAAGGTGACTACAGCAACTGGCTGCAGGTCATCACGGCGCTACGCTACGACGGCTATACACTCGACGGACAGACCAGAACCAAGCCGCCGGTCGATGCGTCCATCTCGGGTGACCGCTGGTCGCCGCGCGTGACCGTAGGGATCACTCCGGTTGAAGGGTTTCAGGTCTATGGAACCTATTCCGAAGGCTACAGGGCGCCTGGATTGCAGGATGTCTACCGCGGCGGTGGCGCGCATGGCTCCGGCGACAGCTACGTTCCAAATCTGCTGCTGCAGCCGGAAACGGCAAGGAGTTGGGAAGCCGGCGTCAATCTCAAATACAACGACGTGCTGACTGCCGGGGATCTCGTTCGCGGCAAGGTCAATCTGTTCCACACTGACGTCGAGGATTACATCGACGTCGATCTGACCACGACGCCAAGAACGGCCATCAATATCGGTGATGCCCGCCTCAAAGGCGTCGAGGCAGAAATGATCTACGACTACGGCGCAGGTTTCATAAATATCTCCGGCGCGCTGATCGACGCCAAGATTGTCGATGGCATCTATGCCGGGCAAACCTTGAACAACACGCCACTCGACCGGTTCGCGGCAACGATAGGCTTTCGCGCGCTCGAGGACAGGCTGACCTTCGGAGCGCAATATCTCAGCATCGGCAAGATCACACGCACGAACAGGTCACGGCCGAAGGACCCGTCCGTCGTCGACCCCGGCTTCAACCTCGTGAATGTTTTCGCCAACTGGCAGATCAACGATCATGCCCGGCTGGATTTCGGTATCGATAATGTCTTCAACACGTCCTACACCGATCCGCAAAGCTCATGGTCGACCACGGCGGCGACTGAGCAAGGGAAGGGCAGGACGTTCAAGATTGCCTTGACGGGCCGTATCGGCGGCTGAGGAGGGCGGGGATGAGCATCTTGAACTGCCAAGCACAATTGCGGCTGCCGAACCTTGCGAGCTATCTGCATCTGATCACCGACAGGTTGCAGAGTTTCGATGCCGCCGTTTCCGGGCACTCGGGCCGGATGGATTTCCGGTTCTCCTTTGGCGAAGCGACGTTGGAGATGGTTCCCGACTTGCTGGTCCTGCGCGCCAGCGCTGGCGATCGTGACGGACTCGCGCGGACCAAGGATATCCTCGCTACCGCCGTTGAAATTTACGCCAAGCAGGACGGGCCGGAAATCGTCTGGACCGGGGATCTTGCCCAGGACACACGACTTGCACAATTCCGCGAGATGACGGTTACCGACGTGTGTGATCTGACGCCGCACATGCGGCGAATCCGTCTGGCTGGCGAGGACCTCGGCCGCTTCGGCAAATTCCAGGGCATGCATATTCGCATCCTGTTTCCAACCAGAGCCGTCCCTGACCCTGCGTGGCCAAGCCTTGGAGCCAATGGATTGCCGGTCTGGCCCGCGGATGACAGGCGACCGGTGGCGCGGGTCTACACCATCCGTGCGCTCGATCCCGATGCCGGCCATATGGATGTGGATTTCCTCATCCACGAAGGAGAAAGCGTTGGCTCCGCCTGGGCCCTGCAGGCGAGGGCAGGGCACAGGGTCGGCATCATGGGGCCTGTCGGGAGACCCGTGCGGCCGGCCGATTGGTACGTTCTGGGCGCTGATGAAACGGGATTGCCGGCAATTGGCCGCCTGCTTGAGACCTTGCCGTGTCACACCAGAGGGGTCGCCTTCATCGAAATCGCTGACAACGCCGAGAGACAACAGATAAACAACGCGACACAGATCGAGCTGCATTGGCTGGAACGCGGCGGCAAGGCGCCGGGAACGGATGGACGCTTAGCAGAACAGGTCCTATCGGCTGAATGGCCGAAGGAGGGCACTGCCTTCGGCTGGTTCGCGGCGGAGGCAGAGGCTGCCAAGCTGGTCCGCGAGACCTGGCGAGGTCAGATGGGGCTCGGGCGGGATCAGACCATCGCCGCCGCCTACTGGCGTCGTGGTCAGGCGGGCTTGATGGCTGGGTAATGAGGGCGCCCGCGTCAGGGTAAGGCCCCGGTCGAGGAATAGTGAGGGGAACAGGCTGCTGTCTAGGCAATTCGCGGGAGCAGCTGTCACCGCCGACATGTCCGATTTCCGTCTTGGATCTCGTCGAAGGACTTCGTTGCGACGTCATATCGATAAGTCATCACATGCGATGTGCAGGCGTCCTGATATCGCGCGCAAGCGTCCACCGAAACGCATAGACGACCAAGACTGCCCCAGACCTTGGCTGGCGGTTTGTCATAAATGCCGTCGTAGATCGTTTGTGTTCGATAGCCGTTGTCGTGCCATTCCACCGTAATCTCCGATTGAAAGTGATCGTACCCGACACTGCTGTATCCGACCGTGTATCGGACAGATCCTATGCCGGAAACATTCGTGGTGCCTGAGACCAGGTCTGCCCAGGCGGATTGCTCTTCCGCACCGGCGAAGTCCGTGAAGGCCAAAAAGCCGCAAAGCGAATAGGCGGGCCATCTGATCAGAATCTTCCGGCACGGAAATTCTCGAAGTTTCAATTGGAATAACCTGGCACCTTTGCTGGTTTCCAGCGGCCGACCTGTTTTCGCGGCGGCAAGTTGGCTGAAACCGATAAACGTATATATGCCAAAAGCATGAACGCTCTTGTAAACCTGATGCGATTTTGGCGGCTTTTGCCAGCCTGATCGTCGCGGGGCTGTTTCTGCTCATCTACGGCATATTCGACAACCAATAAAAACGTCACGCAGATCGAACTGTGCTGGCTGGAGCGGGACGGCAAGGCGCCGGGAACTGATGAGCGCTTGGCCGAACATGTTCTGTCGGCGCAGTGGCCGAAGGAAGGAACTGCCTTCGGCTGGTTTTGCCGCGGAGGCGGAAGCCGCCAAACTTGTCCGCGGTACATGGCCAGATGAAATGGGCCGCGGCCGGGATCAAACCATTGCCGCTGCTTATTGGTGCCGCGGGCAGGCGGGATTGATAGCCGGATGAAAGGACGCGAAGCGTCCGTTGGACACGCGCTCAGAGGCTTCACCGGGGGCTCAGTATCCGAGCGCCAGTCCATCCTTGCGTGGATCGGATGCTCCTGTCAGCGTGCCTTTCTTCCAATCGATCAGCACGGTTTGTCCGCCACCAAGCGGATGGTCGGCCTCTACCAGCCTGTGGCCGCGTCGACGCAGGCCCTCGATTGCGTGGGGCTGAACGCCTCGCTCGGCTTCGACGGCATCGTGGTTGTAAAATACACGAGCGGCATCGAGCGCTTCCTGAGGATCCATGTTGAAATCGACCATGTTGGTCAGGAGATGGACGTGACCGAAGGGCTGGTAGCCGCCACCCATGACACCAAATGGCATCACCGCGTGGCCATCCTTTGTCATCATGCCCGGCATGATCGTATGCATCGGCCGCTTGCGGGGCGCGATGCAATTTGGATGACTTGGATCGAGGCGGAAACTGGTGCCGCGATTTTGCAGCACTATGCCCGTTTTCGGGCCGACGACACCGCTGCCGAAAGAGTAATAGGTCGAGTTAATGAAACTGACCGCGTTCCGATCGCGGTCGACCACGGAGATGTAAACCGTATCGCTCCCCGGCAGATCGATGCGCGGCAGATCGGTCATGGCGTGTTCGCGATCGATCGCGGCACGCAACCGGTCGGCATGGGAACCAGAGAGCAATTCCTTTACAGGCACCGCGACATGCTCCTGATCGGCAAACAGGTTGTCGCGATCGCGGTAGGCCAATCGCCCGGCCTCGATTTCCAAATGCAACCGCTCCGCACCGTTGGGATCGAGAGCGCCCAGGTCGAAGCCGGAGAGCACGTTCAGCATCAGGAGTGCGGTCAGACCCTGATTGTTGGGCGGCATCTGGTGCACATCATAGTCTCTGTATGAAGTGGAGACCGCGGCCTCGTAGTCGCCCCTCGTTGCCGCGAAATCGTCGAGTGTATGGAGGCCGCCGAGGTGACGAAGCCGCTCGATCAAGTCCTCGGCGACTTGGCCCTCGTAGAAACCGGAGCGACCGTGCCTTGCGATGAGGCGCAAAGTCTGAGCCAGTTCCGGCTGATAGTGCACATCGCCTGCCTTGGGTGGCTTGCCACCGGGCAGGAAGATGCGCGCCGCAACCTCGTCGGTGGAAAGGTCGATTTCCGGCTTCTCCCAGTCGGCGGCAACGCGATCGTGCACGACATAACCATTTTCCGCGTAATGAATGGCAGGTGCCAACGCGTCAGCGATACCTTTGCGGCCGTGGTCTTTCAAAAGCCGGCACCAGGCATCGATCGCACCCGGGACCGTGACAGCGTGTGGTCCTTCCTTCGGCAATTCGCTGAAACCATGGTCAAGATACCAGTCGACCGTCGCCGCCTGGGGGGCCCGGCCAGAACCGTTGAAAGCGAGGACCTTGTCTTCGCCCTTGGGGCAATAGAGAACAAAGCAATCACCACCGATACCCGTGGATTGCGGTTCTACCACCGCTTGCACTGCCGCAGCGCAAACGGCTGCATCCATGGCGTTGCCGCCCGAGCGCAGCATGTCGAGCGCGGCAAGTGTCGAAAGCGGATGCGAGGTCGCGGCCATCGCTTCCGTGGCGCGGGCAGGGGAGCGGCCTGGGAACTGGAAATCACGCATGTTGTTCAGAGTCCTGCGTTCGGCGTCTGCGGCCAAGTAGTTGGGCTGCGGACAACAAGATGATCGACAGCACGATCAGGCATGTCGAAATGGCGGCAATCGTGGGGTCGATCTGATCGCGCAATGCATTGAACATGCGCCGCGTCAGCGTCGTGGTCTCGCCGCCGGAGATGAAGAACGAGACGACCACTTCGTCGAAGGAGGTGATGAAGGCAAACAGTGCACCCGACACAATCGAGAAGCGCAGTTGCGGCATGGTCACCTGGAAGAAGGCCGCGAAACGCCCAGCTCCGAGGCTGCGCGCCACCATCTCCTGGTTCATGTCGTAGGACCTCAAGCCAGAAAGCACGGTCAGGACGACCAGCGGCAGGGCCTGCACGGTGTGAGCGATGACAAGACCGGTCAATGTGTTGTTGAGGCCGATGCGGGCATAAAGGAAGAAGGTGCCGATGCCGATGAGGATGACCGGAATGATCAGCGACGCCGTGAGCAGCGCATTGATTGCGCCTGTCAGCCTCAGCGTACCCGCGTTGATGGCGTAGGCGGCGGCCGTGCCGAGCGGCGTTGCCACGATCGCCGTCATTGTCGCCGCCTTGACCGAAACAATGGTGGCATCACGCCATTCCACCGATCCGAAGTAACTTTGATACCAGCGCAGCGACCATTGCTGAGGCGGGAACTGCAGCAGCGTCGAACCTGAGAACGACATGATGACGATTATCACCGACGGAGCGATCAGGAACAGCATGACAAGTCCGCCGAGCAGGTAGAGCCAGAGGCGTTGCCAGTGCGAGATTGGAAGGTTGTTCTCCGCGTTCATCGTGAACTCCAGACGCCTGCGGCGCGCGCGCCGAGCAGCCAGCGGAAGAGACCGAGCAGCGACAAGGTGACGGCAAGCAGCACGACACCAAGTGCCGCGCCGGCGCCCCAGTTGGAATAGAGGCTGGCGGCCTGCTCCATGCGCATTGCCCACATGATGACCTTGCCGCCGCCCATCAGTGCCGGGGTGACGAAGAAGCCGAGGCACAGTACGAAGACGATGACGACACCGGAAGCGAGGCCCGGCAGCGACAGCGGCAAGAATACCTGCCGGAAAGTGGCAGCCGGGCTGGCGCCCAGATTCATACCTGCGCGCAAGCAGTCGATATCGATGGATTTCATCGAGGCATAGAGCGGCAGAACCAGGAACGGCAGCATGATGTGGATCATGCCGATGACGACACCGGTGAAGTTGTTGGCCAGTTGCAGCGGCTGGCTGATCAAGCCGTGGTCGATCAGCCAGCTGTTGACCAGACCCTTGCGCTGAAGGATTACCAGCCACGCATAGGTGCGGACGAGCACTGAAGTCCAGAACGGCAAGATGACGAATACGAGGCAGATCGAGGCGGCACGTCGGGGCAGTTGCGACAACAGGTAGGCAAGCGGATAACCGAGCAGCACACAGGCCGTGGTGACAACGAAGGCAACTTTGAACGTGGTCATGAACGTCTTGATATAGGATGCCTGTTCGAAGAAGCGCGCATAATTGGCAGCGCTCAGCGTACCGGTCTCATCGAAGAGCGAAAGCCAGAACAACCAGCCAACCGGTACGATGATGACGGCGAAGACCAGGAACAGGCCCGGCGACAACAACGCCAGAAAACCCAGCGCCTGACGCCGCGTGTCGGCGCGTAGCGCCGCAGCATTCAACGTGCCGTCTATCCGTCCCGCGTGCTCATGGCCTGCTGACACGGCGCTCATTGATCTGCCACCAATACGATGTCCGATGCGTCGATGCCGAGAGCGATCGGCTCGCCGGGCGCTGGCAAATTCGCCAACACGTCGGAACGGCAATATTCGCGCAAAGTTATCTGCCGGCCGTCCTTGAGTGCCGCGTAGCAGATGAAGCTGTCGCCCTGATAAATGATGTCGCCTACCGTGGCCCTCAGCACATTGAGGTCCCCCGCCTGTTCCGCATTGGCGAGCAGCCGCAGCTTTTCCGGCCGCACCACCATCAAATGTCGACCTGCTGACGGTGCGGGACCACTAAGGCGCAGTCTTTGATTTTCATGCCAGATAGCGCCGTTGCGGCATTCAACGGGAATAAAATTGGATTCGCCGATGAAGCCTGCGACGAACTTCGTTTTCGGCTTGGCATAGATGGTCTCGGGCTGGTCGATCTGCTCGATCCGTCCGGCATTCATGACCGCGATACGGTCCGACATGGTGATTGCCTCGCGCTGGTCATGGGTGACGTAGACGGTCGTCATGCCAAGCCGGCGGTGAAGATTCCGCAATTCAATCTGCATGTGCTCGCGCAACCCCTTGTCGAGGGCCGACAACGGTTCATCCATCAAAACAATCCGAGGCTCGAAGACGATGGCGCGGGCAAGGGCCACACGCTGGCGTTGGCCCCCGGAGAGCTGGTCGACACGTCGCTCGCCCAGTCCCTGCAAGCGCACGAGTTCGAGCGCGTGGTCCACGCGTTGCTTGGTGTCGGCCGCGGAGACGCGCCGCTGTTTCAGCGGAAACGCGACGTTGTGGAATACGTTCATGTGCGGGAACAGCGCGTAGTTCTGGAACACCATGCCAATGTTGCGCTTGTGGGGCGCCATGGTGATGATCTCTTCACCGCCCACCTTGATGCTGCCGGCATTGGCTCGCACGAAGCCTGCCAGGATCATCAACAGCGTCGTCTTGCCAGAGCCGGAGGGGCCAAGCAGCGTGAGGAATTCGCCCGCTGCGACGTCTAGGTTGAGATCGCTGAGGATGGACAAAGCACCAAAGCGCTTCTCGATATGGTGTATGCCGATGGGAAGCGCGGACGGTGCGAGAGACAAGAGCATCTCCTTCAACTCCAGATCGTTGTGCCGGCGAAGCGGAGCGGAGTGGCTGCGCGCGCCACTCCGGCAGCAGCTATTGCTGGATCAGGTTGTTGAATTTCTCGGTCGCCTCGACCAGATTGTCGCGCCAGAATTGCGGGTCCTGCAGAACCTGCTTCCCGATGTTTTCGGGCGAGGAGTTGATATCCTTGATACGCTCCTGCGGTATCTTGCCGGTCTCGAAGGCTTTCTCGTTGGCTGGTCCATTATCGACATAAAGTGGCAGGCTGGCCTGAAGGTCGGGACTGACGAATTTGGCCAGCGCCTTCATCGCGATATCCTTGTTTTTCGAACCTTTCGGGATGACCATGCAGTCGGCGGTAAGAACGCCCTGGTCGAAGGAGAAGCTGATCGGCGCACCCTCCTTCCTCAGGGTGCCAGCGCGGCCATTCCAGATGCTGGCCATATCGACTTCGCCGTCCTTGACGAGCTGCATGGCCTGCGCACCGGAAGTCCACCAGGCATCGACGTGGTTGCGGATCTTATCGACTGACTGGAGCGCGCCTTCGATATCGACCGGATAGACCTTGTCGATCGGAATTCCCTTGGCCAGCGCCGCGACACTTAGCGTTTCTGTGGGTTGGCTGCCGGAAAGGGCGCGACGCCCCGGGAATTTCTCGACATCCCAGAAATCAGCCCAGGTTTTCGGCCCCTTATCTCCGAAAACATCCGTCCGGTAGACCAGAACGACGGAGGTGTAGGAGATGCCGACCCAGTCGTCATGGACGAGCTTTGGATTGATACCGCTCTTGTCGATGACACTGTAGTCGAGCTTCTCGAACAAGCCCTCCTTGGAACCGCGAGCGCATTCGTCGGCACCAAGCTCGGTAATGTCCCATTTGACTGCGTTGCCAGTAACCTGAAGGCGTACGTCGTCCAGGCCGTTGGTCGTGTCTTCCTTGATG
Organism: Mesorhizobium sp. 1M-11; assembly: GCF_001303895.1. Taxonomy (GTDB): domain Bacteria; phylum Pseudomonadota; class Alphaproteobacteria; order Rhizobiales; family Rhizobiaceae; genus Mesorhizobium. Next base: position 54,141 of record NZ_LJSD01000017.1, read on the forward strand.
GTAATGCCAAGCGCTTCGGCTGTCGGCTTGAAGAAGGCCTTTGTCTGTGCCTCCTGGTAAGTGCCGCCCCATGAGGCGACCGTAATCGTGTCTGCGGCGGTGGCTGGCCCTGCAATTGAAAACGCCACCATGCCGACCACGGCGGCCCGTCGAACATTGCCTTTCCGTTTCATTGTGCCTCCAGTTGTTCCCACTTTATTCTGGATTCTTTTTTGTATACAATTTTGAATGTAAACTGGTGATGCATGCTGTCAAGACCCATCGAGTTTCCGTGGTTCCTCGGTTCAATGGTTCCTTGGGGAACTCCTGGAATGGGGATTGAGGTGGATTTAGATTAACCGGGTAAAGAGCCGAGAACTGGAAGCGATCTTTGGTCAAGCAAACGAAAAACACCCTTCGCGACGCGGTCTACAATTCTCTGAAGAAAATGATCGTGACCGCCCAGATACCACCGGGCGCGCGCGTGACGGAAAACGATATCGCTGCAAAGTTGAACGTCAGTCGCACACCGATCCGGGAAGCTTTCAATCGCCTGGAGCGTGATGGCTTGATTACCGGAAGGCCACGCCAAGGCTATGTCGTCACCGAGTTCGATCTGAACATGTTCCGCGAGGCATTCGATATCCGCGAGGTGCTCGATGGCTATTCGGCGGAATTGGCTGCTGTTGCCGCGACAGAAGAAGACAAGATTCGTCTGCGCGAAATACTCGCGGAATGCGAAAGGCTGGCGGCCATCCCCAACCGTACCGTCAATGACCAGTTTCAGGAACTGCAGGTCGGCATCGACCTTCATCGGGTTATTGCCCAGATAGGCGGCAATGCCATGTTGCACGGGATGCTTTGTGGAATACTGGACAAGTGCCAGCACTATGTATGGGCGGAGTTGCTCTGGCTGGACGAATGGAAAATAACCCGCCAGGAGCATACCAAAATCGTTGAAGCGATTTGCAACGGTGAGGTGGAGCTGGCTGGCAAGCTGGCGCGTTCACATGTGCGTGGTTCGCGCGATGGCATCTTGCGCTTGTTGCAGGCCAGGTCCGACTATCAGACCTTTCTGACAAAGGCTTCGTGACCGGATTGCCTTATCAAGCAGCGTCAGCTCGCAAATAATCCCGACTTCTGAATGGCGAATTGGCTGTCGGCAAACTTATGTCTTCGGGAGATTCTTGGTAACCGGGCTGAATTCAGGGCAGGGGCCGGTCGTGGGAGGAGCCGCTGGATTCCGCTGGAAAGCCGCAGGGCCTGATCCTTTAGCCCCGCACCGCGTTCCTAAAGGCTGCCGATAGTGCGGCAAGCGCATCGCGCGGTCGACCATCCCTGGCTCTTGAGTGAAACAGGATTGGTAAGCGTGGCAATTCGGGAAGTCCGAGTTTGGGACCTACATCAACGGCACCAAATGGCACCATGCGCGGAGACAATGCGGCAACGCCGAGTCCAGCCATGACAGCGGCAGCGACCGCCGTCACGCCGCCGCCGACGAATACTTCGGTCCAGGGCACGCCTGCCGCATTGAGAAGTTGCTCAGCCATCGAACGCACGCCGCAGGGCTCCGCCATCGTGGCGAGGGGCAGGGGCTCGTCCGCACGATGCTGCCAGCCTGGCGCTGCGAACCAGCCGAATTTTTCTTCGGCAATGATTTCCCCGTCGCTTCGTCCGTTGTGCAGGCGGACGATCACCGTGTCGAGTTCCCGCCGGTCGAAGCTTTGAAGCAGGTCGCCCGATGAACCGATCCGGATTTCGATCAACAACTGCGGGTCCTGCGCGTTCATGCGGGCGATCAGCGCCGGGAGATCCGGCCCCGCAACATGGTCGCTGATGCCGATGGTGAGGCGCTGCCGGGATGATCTGCCAAATACGGCGAGGGTACGATCGTGTTTCTCCAGGAGTTCGCGGGCGTGTTCGAGGAAGGCCGCGCCTTGCGCCGAAAGCTGCACGGACCGGGGCGTCCGTTCGACGAGTCGGCGGCCGAGCCGCTCTTCGAGCCGCTTCAGCTTCAAGCTGACTGCACCCTGCGTCGTCCGCATGGCTTCAGCCGCACGCGTGAAGCTTTCAAGCTCTGCTATGCGGACAAAGGCCCGGACGGCATCCAAATCGAGGGGAGGTTCAACCATTTTGAATCATAATCGCTGAAATTAGCTTTCATCGAATATGAAAATGACCGAGAGGCCCGTAACGTCAAGTCTTGATCGATAGAAAGGATCCGCGATGCCGCTCGTTCACATTTCACTGCGCGCCGGAAAGCCGGAGACCTACCGTCAGGCGATCTTCGACAACCTGTACCGCGCGATGCGCGAGACGCTTAACGTGCCCGAAGACGATCAGTTCATGACAATCAGCGAGCACGACGCTGCGAACTTCCGACACGGTAATGCCTACGGCGTCGCCCGGAGCACCGATGTGGTGTACATCCAAATCACTGTGTTCAACTCACGCACCGTGGAACAAAAAAAGGCACTGTTCGGGCGAATCGCGGAACTGCTCGGCGAAAACCCCGGCATTCGGCCGGAGGACGTGTTCGTGAACATCTTTGACTCCCCCAAGGAGAATTGGTCCGTCGGCCACGGCCTGGCGCAATTTGCCTGAAGTTGTCTCAGGCGGGGTAGGGTATTGGAGCGGATTCATCGTCGACGCGAGGGAACCCAATTTGGAACTTGTGCTTTTGCACGCGCTGCCGTTCGACGGATCGATGTGGGTAGAACAGCGGGATATCTTACCGGGACGAACTCATGCTCCCACGTTGTATGGCCTCGGTGAAACCCGGTCCCGTCATTATGGAGAAGCAGGTGCGGGCGACACGGGATGGCCGCCTGATCATCATCCCGGAATGTGGACACTATGTGCCCTTGGAGAAGCCAGTCGCGTTGAACGGCATCCTGCGTTCATTGATCGATGAGCTTCAGGGATCAGCATGATCATTACACGCAGGGCTCTTTCGGCAGACTTATCCGCCATCAAACAGTGCGTGGAGGCTTCGATGGAAGCCACGAGCGCTTGGGTGGCTTGCGATGCACAGCGCATCATCGGTGTCGAGCTTTCTCAGGCAGACGCGGTAAGTGATCTATGGGTTCATCCATCCGCGCAAGGTCGCGGAGCGGGCGGGAATCTTTTGGCTGACCTCGAAAGAGAAATTACCGCACGCGGCTTCACTATTGGTCGTTTGCGGTGCCTTGAACCCAATGTGAAATCTCGGAAGTTCTATGCCTCGCGTGGTTGGGTGGAGGTCCGAGTTTATCCGCACGAGACTATACCCTTGAATACCGTCGACATGACGAAGCAGCTAACGCCCTAATTTCCTGCTTCGAGCCTCGGCGTGATTTTTGGCGACAAGCCGCCACGTCGGCCTGGTCGAGGGCGACCGAGTTGAAAAAACGTCAGCGGCACTCAGCGAAGCCATACACGATGATATGGCGGCTGAGAGCAGGCAGCGCCTCAACGCGCAGAGGTGGTAGCGAAAGTCGCATAAGATAGATTATGGAACTAGAGGATATCGGCAGAAGGCTCGTGCAGCACAATTACGTCTTGCGACTTCTGCCTGCGCGGACGGCTGTCTCCTTACAGCCTGGAAGCCGCAAGACGACTCGGTTCCCAGATCCGCTGCTTAGAGCGTGTGCGAACAAACACCCGCTCTAAATTGAATCGTATGCGATTTCGATGATCATCCCGTCGAAGGCTGGTTCGACGTTGTCCGGCGTTTCGGCTTTCACGACCACATAATCCAATGGCACGTGCATATGCGTCAGCACGGCCTGTTTCGGCGCGAGCCTTTCGATCCATGACAGCGCTTCGGCGAGCGAGAAATGGCTGGGATGCGGCCTGTATTGAAGCGCATCGATGATCAGGACGTCGAGATCCTTCAGGCGAGCGGCCGTCGACGCCGGAAAGTCCGACACGTCCGGGCAATATGCCAACCCGCCGATACGAAAGCCCAGAGAGACGATGTCGCCATGCACCTGTGGCAGCGGCTCGAAGGAGAGGGCGCCCCCCTCTCCTTCCACAACGACCGGTTGGGCGTGATCGATCAGATGTGGTTGCAGGATCGGCGGATAGGAGCTTCCGGGCGGTGTCTCGAAGCAGTAGCCGAAACCCTGTTTCAGCCGCTCCATCGTCGCTGCGTCCGCATGGATGTCCATCAGGCGACGCTGGCCGATCACAAAGGTGCGAAGATCGTCGATACCATGGATATGGTCTGCGTGCGCATGGGTGTAGATCACGGCATCGATGGTCTTGACCGATGCCATCAGCATCTGTGTACGGAAATCCGGTCCGGTGTCGATCGCAACCGTGGTCCTTGCGCCATTGCCCTTGATACGCTCGACCAGAGCCGCGGTGCGCATGCGCCGGTTCTTCGGATTGGCCGGATCGCAGTTGCCCCAGTCGCCATTCAGGCGAGGCACGCCAGGCGATGAGCCGCAGCCGAGAATGGTAAGGCGGAGCCGATCGGCCACGCTTAGCCGCCTTGCTGCGCTGGGCGCGGCATTTTCGAGAACAGGCGGAAGAAATTGTCGGTGGTGATCCGGGCGATTTCTTCCCCATCCACGCCGATCGTTTCCGCCAGAACCTTTGCAGTTTCAGCGACATAGGCTGGCTCGTTGCGCTTGCCTCGATGCGGCACGGGCGCAAGATAAGGTGCGTCGGTTTCCACCAGCAGCCGGTCGCGCGGCACATCCTTGGCGATTTCCCGCAATTCGGCCGAGTTCTTGAAGGTCAGAATGCCTGAGAACGAGACGTAACCGCCCAGTGCCACGCCGACCTCAGCCAACCGGCGCCCTGAAGAAAAGCAATGCAGGATGAAAGGGAAGGCGCCCTTCCCTGTTTCGTCCTGCAGGATCGCGATCATGTCGTCGTCGGCATTACGCGCATGAATGACCAATGGCAGGCCGGTCTGGCGCGCCGCCGCGATATGGGCGCGAAAACCTTGCGCCTGCGCATCGCGCGGCGCCTTGTCGTAGAAATAGTCGAGGCCGGCCTCGCCGATGGCAACCACCTTCGGGTGGTCGGCAAATCGAACAAGGTCGCCGGTGGTGATGTCGAGCTCTTCGGCGGCATTGTGCGGATGGGTGCCGACCGAGCAGAAAACTTCTTCGAAAGTTTCAGCGATTTCAATGATCTGCTGAAAACGCTTCACGCGCGTCGAGATCGTCACCATGCGCCCGACGCCAGCCGCCAGGGCGCGGGCGACGATGTCCGCCCGTTCCTCGGCGAAATCCGGAAAATCCAGATGGCAATGGCTGTCGACAAGCATCAGGCGGTCGCTTCCGGCGGCTGTTCGACATAACGCGGGAATACCGGCTGCGGTGCCGGCAGCGCGGTGCCGGGTACCAGCGCATGAGCGTCAGCCAGATGCTCGAAGTCGCGCCTATCTGCGGCAACCGCCAGTACATCGAGCAACTTGGCCGCGGAGCCGGGGATATAGGGCTGGCACAGGATGCCGACCCGGCGGATGATCTCAGCCGTCGTCCACAGCACGGTTTCCATGCGCGCTGGATCGGTCTTCTTCAGCGCCCACGGCTCCTGTGCCGCGAAATAGCGGTTGGCATCCGCAACGACAGCGAAGATCGCCGCCAGTGCGTGGTGGATACCCTGATCTGCCATCGCCTTGCGCGCCGTCGCCAATGCGGCGGCCGCCTGATCGAGGATCGCTTTGTCGGCATCGGCGAGCGTGCCGCGCTGCGGTACCACGCCGCCACAGTTCTTGGCGATCATCGACAGCGAGCGCTGTGCCAGATTGCCGAGATCGTTGGCAAGGTCGGCATTGGTGCGATTGACGATCGCCTCGTGGCTGTAGCTGCCGTCCTGGCCGAACGGCACTTCGCGCAGGAAGAAATAGCGCACTTGGTCGAGACCATAATGGTCGACCATCGTGAACGGGTCGATGACATTGCCGACCGACTTCGACATCTTCTCGCCGCGGTTGAACAGGAAGCCGTGAGCGAACACGCGTTTCGGCAATTCGATACCCGCCGACATCAGGAAAGCAGGCCAATAGACGGCGTGGAAACGCACGATGTCCTTGCCGATGATGTGCGTGGCCGGCCAGTAGCGCCACGATGGGGCCTGGGTGTCGGGATAACCGGCCGCGGTGATGTAGTTGGTCAGCGCATCCACCCAGACATACATCACATGTTTTTCGTCGCCCGGAACCGGAATGCCCCAGTCGAAGGTCGTACGCGAGATCGACAGATCCTTCAGGCCTGATTTGACGAAGGATGCCACCTCGTTGCGGCGTTCGGATGGACCGACGAAATCAGGCCGGCTCTCATAGAGCGCCAGCAGCTTGTCCTGATATGCCGAGAGGCGGAAGAAATAACTTTCCTCCTCGACCCATTCAACCGGCGTGCCCTGCGGGCCGTAGCGGATATTGTCGCCGCGGACTTCGGTTTCTTCCTCGCCGTAATAGGCTTCGTCACGCACCGAATACCAGCCGGCATAGCCGCCCTTGTAGATGTCGCCATTGGCTTCCATCGCTTTCCAGATGGCTTGCGAAGAGGCATGATGACGTTCTTCTGTGGTGCGGATGAAGTCATTGTTCGACGCGTTGAGTGCCTGCGCCATGCGTTGGAACTCGGCGGCATTGCGATCGGCCAGTTCGCGCGGCGTGATCCCTTCCTTCTTGGCCGTCTGCAGCATCTTGATGCCGTGTTCGTCGGTACCGGTCAGGAAGAAGACGTCCTTGCCGTCCAGCCGCTGGAAGCGGGCGAGCGCATCGGTGGCGAGCAGCTCGTAGGCATGACCGATATGCGGCTTGCCGTTCGGATAGGAGATCGCAGTGGTGATGTAGAATTTCTCACGGGACATGGTGGGCCGTCATAAATGTCTGAATGGAAGAATGTCTGAACGGATATCGGGGGCGTGGATATCGCATCGGCATGGCGAAAGCCATAGAGCGTTCTTTGCGCGTGCAGATGGACTGACGCCGTCACATTCGCATTGCAGAATTCAGGCGGTCGATCATCGTGAGTGCGTGCTGCTTTTTGTCGAGATTGTACGTCTCGGTTTCAGATATAGCGCGCTGCGCATCTTGCCAAGTGTCGGATAGAGATTTGGCTCGCGCGAGATCGCCGGCAACGGCAGACGAACTTGCAGCGTCCGACAACAATTCGAGAGCGTGGCGGTTGAAGGTCGCAAAGGGGATCGCCTGATCGCGGCCAGCTACCGTCTCCGCCAATCTGTGGGCATTGGCGATATCCATCCTGCCCGCGGAAACCAGCTTCTCAAGCGCGGCGGCGATTTCGAGACCGCCATATTGGGTGAGCAGGATCGCGGCGCGGGCGCTGCCCCCTGCCCGTTCGGCGAGCGCGGTGCGCTGGGCGGCATCATCAGGGCTTGCCTGGCCGATCGTGGCGAGCACGGTCATGAGGTCGTACTCTTCAAGCGGTGCGAGCCTGAGCACCTGGCAGCGCGAGCGGATGGTTGGTAAAAGGCTGCCCGGCGCATGAACAACGAGAATGAAAACCGTGCGCGCAGGCGGCTCTTCAAGATTCTTCAATAAGGCATTGGCAGCATTGGTATTCATGTCGTCCGCAGGATCGACGATCACCACCCTGTAGCCACCGTCGTGCGAGGTCATCGACAGGAACTGCCCGACCTTTCGGATCTCGTCGACCGTCACCACGCTCTTGAATGCCTTCGTGCGGTCATTCATCGGCCGAGTGAGATGCAGCACCGAGGGGTGAGCGCCCATGGCGACCTGTCGGAAAAGCCCTGACGCGGGATCGGGAACGGCCAGTGTTTCCGGCGCCAGCCTGGCGTCAGGGTGTTTCAGCACGTGATGCGCAAGATGAAAAGCAAGCGTGGCCTTGCCGATGCCTGCCGGCCCGCACAACATCAATGCGTGCGGAAGCTTGCCTGCTTTGTAGGCCAAGGCCAATGTTGTCGCGACTTCCCCGTGCCCGATCAGGCGCGGGTTCTCCGCAGGCTCCGGAACATCATCCAGCGTGTCGTGCTGTTCGGGCGCCAGCCGCTCGAAACTCATGCCGGTGCCTTGTGATTGGCCTTGGTTGGCCTGGACTTGTGCAGCATCGCGAAAACGGCATCCGTCACCGCATGTTCGACGGCATTGGCATCTCCGGAAGCATCGATGACCACGCAGCGTTTGGGTTCGGCCTTGGCGATGGCCAGATAGGCGTCGCGGCGCTGCTGATGGATGGCCAGCGTTTCCTTCTCGAACCGGTCAGGCGTTTCGCCGGGATTGCGGCGTGCCGTTGCGCGGCGCAGCCCCTCTTGCGGATCTATGTCGAGGATCAGTGTCAGGGCCGGCACCATGCCGTTGATGGCGACACGCTGCAGCGTGTCGATGAAGGCCGGGTCGAGGCCGCCGGTGGCGCCCTGGTAGACCCGGGAGGAATCGATGAAACGGTCGCACAGCACGATCGCGCCACGCTCCACGGCTGGCCGGATCACCTGCTCGACGTGATCCGAGCGTGCAGCGGCAAACAGCAGCGCCTCCATCTTCGGTCCAAAGGATTCCGCCGCGCCGGACAGCAGCACGTGCCGGATGGCTTCCGCGCCTGGCGAACCGCCTGGTTCGCGGGTGACCAGGACATCATATTTCTTGCCGCGAAGCCGCTCAGCCAGCCGCTTGATCTGCGTCGACTTGCCGGCGCCCTCGCCGCCTTCGAAAGTGATGAAATATCCGTTCGCCAAACACTGCGCCTCGGTTATGGCCCCGACATCAAACATAGGTGTCCTATGCCGCCGCGGCGAGAGGACTAGGGCATCCTGCCGATCACACCCTCATAGTGCGGGCCGGCAGCAAGGTCCACAACTGACACGCAAAAGCGTGCACAAGAATTGGTGTGGATGCCCGTGATTTCATCCACACAACTAGCGCAGCCAGCCAACCGCAAGCTCCTTGACGGCGTCCGCCGCGCGGCGCGGCAACGAACCCACTTCCACCGTTTCGGCCGCGAACACCGGCTTTTCCTGGCTTAGCGTATCGCCGATCCAGACGCGCAGCGTGCCAACGGGCTGACCGGCCTCGACAGGTGCCGGCAGCGGGCCATTGTAGACGATACGCGCGGTGACCTTGTCACGGTTGGCGATGGGCAACAGGAGATCGATCGGTCCATCGGCTTTCAGCGCCACACCCGATTTGGCGCCACCGAACACGTCCGCCTCCCCTACGATCTCGTCCTTGGCGAAAACTTCCGTCTTCTCGAAGGAACGCAGGCCCCATTCCAGCAGCTTGCGGGATTCCTCGGAGCGTTCGCGATCATTAGCCAAGCCGCTCATGGCGGCAATCACCCGCCTGCCGCCCTGGGTGAGTGCTCCGACGATGGCAAAACCATCCTGTTCGCTGGCGCCGACCGCCAGCCCCTCGGCACCGGCATCCATGGCCAACAGAGGATTGCGGTTGCGCTGGGTGATCTTGTTCCAGGTGAAGTCCTTCAGGGCGAAATAGGGATAGAATTGCGGATATTCCCGCGACAGACGCAAAGCCAGTTGGGTCATTTCGCGCACGGTCGTTTTCTGCCCGTCCGCAGGTAAGCCGGTGGCGTTGACGAAGGTCGAGATCGGCATGCCGATCTCTCTCGCGCGCTCATTCATCTGGAGCGCAAAATTTCCTTCGGAGCCGGCAAATCCTTCCGCAATGATGATGCAGCCGTCATTGGCGGCCTGCACGGCAATGCCCTTCATCAGATCCTCGAGCCGGATCACCGATTTGAGTGCGGCGAACATGGTTGACGTGCCGGATGGCGCGCCACCCTTGCGCCAGGCGTTTTCGCTGACCACGAAAGTGTCATTGAGCGTCATGCGGCCGCTTTTCACGGCATTGAAGGCCATTTCCAACGTCATCAGCTTGGCGAGCGACGCGGGCTGGATCGGCTTGTCGGCCTGTTTGGCAAAAAGCACCGTGCCGGTTTCGGCGTCGATCATGAATGCTGTCGCCGCCTTGGTCTCGAACAACTGCGCGACTGCCGGAAAAGCCGACAGCATGAGCAGGACAGAGCCGATCAAGGCGATCAAAGGGGAGAAAAAACGAGATTTGGCAATCATATTGGGACGTTATCAGGATCGCCCACAACGGATCAATCGTGCTGTACGGCAGATGGATTGCGGACGATGCCCTGCCTGTTCAATCGCGAACGGCGAAAGCGTCCGGCGCGCCGTGGCTCCAGGCTGCTTCCAGCATGTTGTCGAGGCTCATGCGGCCGTCCTGGTAGAGATTGACCGAAAACCAGTCCTTGCCGTCAAGCTTGGCCTGGTCGATCTCGACGCGCCCATAAGCCGTCAGCGCGGCCGCCACCTGCTTTGCTTCCGCAGCATCGTCGAAAGTGCCTGCGGCGACATAGTCGTCGGATGGATCCTCCGGCTGTTTCCAGTTGCCCATGGCAGCTGCCGGCCCCTCCAGCGCTGCGAAGGCAGCGGCGGAGCGCTCCGTGCGCTCTGCCGCATAGTTGAGGCTCGCCATTTCAAATGTCAGTTTCGGGCTCCCGGCGATATCGGGCCGTACCGGCGCGATGGGGCCGAAATCCGGCAGCACGACACTGTCGGCGCTGACGGGTTGTGCTGCCGGGAAAGGTTCGGGCGTTGATGTCGAATCCGTCAACTGGCCAGGAAACGGAATGGCGGCACTGGCACGCGCCGGCATGCTCGGCATCGAGCCGTTCATGGCGACCATCACGCCGGTCGGCAGCCCGTCGGACGGATCGGGCAGCTTGTTGCCCGGATGATAGGACGCCACGAGATAGGAATCGTCGTTGCCTTCGAGCGGCGCACGGCCGACATAATCGACCTTGACCCGCGCCGTGCCGATTTTCGAATAACCCAGCATGTCAGCTGCGCGCTTCGACAAATCGATCAGGCGGCCCTCGTGATACGGGCCACGGTCGTTGACGCGCACGATAACCGAGCTGCCATTGTCGAGATTGGTAACGCGCGCATAGCTCGGCAAAGGCATGGTGGGATGCGCGCCAGTGAGCTGCGACAGGTCATAGACTTCGCCATTGGCGGTCATGCGGCTGTGGAAAGCCTCGCCGTACCACGACGCGGTTCCGGTCTTGGAGTAGCGTTTCTCTTCCTTCGGGTAATACCACTTGCCGCGCACCTGGTAAGGTTTGCCAAGCTGGTCGCGCCCTCCTCCGCGACGCATGGCGACGCGCGGGCTGGCTTTCACGCCGTAGTCGGATTCCGCAAAATATTCCTTGGAGCGCTTCTTGCTCACCATGCTTTTCGGCTCGGATGACGCGCAAGCGGCGAGAAAACCGACCGAAACGGCCAATAGCGCACAGGTGGAGATACGACGAAAACGCGCCGAACTTGGCATGCTGGAACTGTCCCCTCCGAACAACGGCGACGCTACTCAAACACAGGCGAAGCCGACGCGTTTCGTGTGACAAGCCTGTCCGACGCCCCGATCCCCAGAGCCCCTTTTTGCGCAGGAATTGCTTATCATGCGCTTAACCGACTATGGTCCGAAACCGGCGAGATTGTGGCGGAACGGTGGCTTTGCACAGCGGCGAGCCTACCCGTTAAGCCGCAGCCATCGTGCCCGAGCCGGAAGCGAGTTCATGTGGCGGCCTGAACTCCACGCATCTTCTCGAAGAGGTTCACTGAACACCGATCTCGGGCGAAATGCTTTCCCGCTTCTGACGATCGGCGGCAAGCTGTGGGCCGGGAACCAGCTTATTGGCTTACGAGGTGGATACCGTCGCTTCCCACCCTGTTTCTGCCACCCGTCTTTGCCTTATAAAGTGCTTGATCCGCCCGCTCCAACAGTGTGTTGAAGTTCTCCTCGCCCTTCGCAGTGTATGCCACGCCGACACTGACTGTCACTGCTATCTGTTCGTTGACCCAGGCGACTTTTTTCTCCTCAGTCTTCATCCGGATGTGCTCGGCGAATTTTACTGCCATCTTCAGGTCGACATTGGGAAGAATGACGCAAAACTCTTCCCCGCCCACTCGAGCGGCGACGTCTGAGACGCGGATTCTGGTAGAGAGAATTTCGGCAAAGTGACAGAGGACGAGGTCTCCCGCTGCATGGCCGTAGCTGTCGTTGATCGATTTGAAATGGTCCAGATCGAACAGAAGCGCGGCCGTGCGGGCGTGCGCCGTCGATGAGTAGCGTCCCATCAAGGCTCGGCGGTTGGGGAGCTTCGTCAGAGGGTCCGTCAGTGCCTCCATCCGATGAAAATGTGAAATCCTGGCCTGATTGGCGGCAAGCGACAGTGCGCCGATGCTCACCAAACCAATAATGACCACGATGGAGTTGATGGCTTCTGCCCAGTTTATCGGGAGTTCCGTCAGGGTCCATTTGCGCTGAAGCCCGATCGCCAGAGCGCAAAGAGCAAACGAGATTGCCGTGATGACGTAAAGTATCGCGTCCGCCACCATCACAATCGGCCCTTCCGCGCGGCCAACCCAATATTGCCAACCCGTCAACATCAGCAGGAGCGCGATCCCAAGGTTGGCGACTGCGGCACCGACGCCGGATAATCCCAGTGCAAAAGCGCTGGCCGTCGAGAGAACTCCCAGTCCGGTAGCAATCCAGACCGCTGTCCAGCGGATATTGCCGAGCCGGAACTGCATGGAGCCAGCATAGATGAACCCAAATCCCATAAGAAGCGCGGTGAAGGACGCCATGTGGAGCAAAGGATCGTAGTTGTGACCCACCACACTGATCAGCACGATGCCCAAGACGATGGAACCCAAGCCCAACGACCAGTTGAACAGGAAAGTGTCGCGGCGCGATCCGATCCAAGCCCCGAACAGAGTCGCACACAGCGCACTACAGGCGACGCCTACCGCGAGTAGAAGAGTGACCTGATCGAAAAACATGGGTCTTCAGAATTTCCGTTCAGCCGACTGCGGGTCAAAGATCAAGTATTAGCGGCAAGCTCTCAAATTTCTGTTTCTTCTGACCTTTTTGTCTATCCGTACAATGAAGAGCAATCTCATCCGCAGAACCGCGCTTGTGTATATTGCTCGGGCTACAGCTGCATGAACGAGAGGCTGAAAATCCGCAGCAGAATCGAAACCGACTGCCACACCGACTTCGGCAACGTTCCCTTGTCTTCAGGATCCATCTGGAAGATCGGATTCTCCAGCCCGAGCGCCGCCGCGAGCACATCGCCGAGCTGAACAAGCGTGCGTCCAATCAGAACTGCGCCTCTGGCGTGTCTGCGACGCCGTCGAGCTGGGCGCGGCCGACATGGAAGTCCCGGCTGCTTCAGGCGCTTGTGGGAAATAGTGGTGTAAGCTCAGCGCCCACTCAGGAGCTGAAGTGGCGGAGGGAGTGACCGCCAAACTAACCTATCTATGCCATTGTTATTGCTTGTCATTTTTATAGATGATGCGACAAAATACCCCATAGAATACCCGGGATTGAATCAGGCGGCTTTGGCGATGGGTAACGCAGTCATCCACGCTAGGATTTCCGATTCCATCCACCGCACGCAAGCCTCGCTGAGAACGCGGGGGCGCGGGAATGTGCCGTCTGCCATCTTTCGGTAGATCGTGCTGCTACCAAGGCTCGTCATGTGCATGACTTCCTTTAGCTTCAAAAGCCTTTCAGGCAGGTTGTCATTAGCCGCCTTCAATGTTCCCTCCCCTCATAGATTTCGAGCACAGCCTCAACGAGCCGATCGCGAGTCTCACACATAGCCGGCAGGGTTAGTCGCCTGTCCTTGTGCGCGCCGAGCGCGACGATGTGGCGTCCATCGACCGCGCTGCGCTTAAGCAGACCGTTGCGCACGCGGAAATCACCAATCTCGGCGTCAAAGCTAGCAATGGCGTCCCAGTTCGGACCGGCAGCGATTGCTACCGGCCGAAGTGCCCTAATCTTGATCTCAAAGCCCTGCACGGTCGCACGTCTCGGAAACTGCCGGGTTGACGCCAAGTGTACGATGCAAGCCTTCCGTATCGTCTACGCCGTCATCCATTGCTGCGATGAGGCTATTAGCTTCTGCCACTGCTTCTGCGATTGGCCGACCATTCACTGTTCCGATCTTGAATTCAGCGGGGAAAACGCGCCTTTCGATCTCGCCAGATTTTGCAGCCTCGAACGGGTCGGACCCGATTGGCTTTCCGGTCACATGATCATGCCGACTTACTGGCTTGGGTGCGGGTAGTACACCGCCCATGGCCTCGAACATCTTGACCATCTTTGCGGCTAGGTCGACGGCAAAGGCGCTCTTCAGGTTCCAACCTATTGCATAGACTGCGCCGTGGATCAGTGCGGCCGGTGATTGAGCCCCATAGCCCTTGCCCGGAGTCCACGTGAGTTGCACGCCCCGGATCATCATCTGGAGTTCTGGAATGTAGATTTCGGCTAGCGCAAGGCGATGAACGCCGGACTTGCTGACGGCTCCCCTGAAGAACGTCATGCCGCGAATTTCAGTGTTGAAGATGGTCATGCTGGCACTCCTGATTGGCAAAGCAGGTCGATCCAAGCGCCCCGCTCGTCTGTGATCTTGCTTCTGATCTGCAATGTCTCGGCTGTCCGGGTAATGATGGCCCGCCAGTCGGTTGTTACAGCGGCCGCAGGGCCGCCGTTTCTGATCGTGATGACAATCGGTTGTACGCCAGTGAGGCGGGCTGCGATGATTTCTTCGCTTCCCTTGAGGTAGCGGATCCTCGCCGGCACGATGATGTCGTGCCAAGTGGGAATCTCATTGCCTGCGCCATCGTCTTCCAAGGTGGCATACTGGAGCGTTACGAGTTCCCGAAGTTGCCCCGCCGTCATGCGACCTCCTCATGCAGGAGATCGCGCAGATCGCGGTACTGACGGAGGAAACGAGGATGCTCGTCATCTCTCATGTAACGGCGCCAGCCGGGACCATCAGCGTCAAGGCCGACCATTGCCCAGCCGACCGCATCCATCGCGGCAAGCTGGCGCCTCACTTCGACAGTGCTGCTCATGCTGCGGCCTCATCGATGACGGCCCGATTGTCGTTAGCCCCGCCAAGCACGCCCATATTCAGCGGCTGAACGTAGCTATCGCCATCCGTGATCTTGCCAAGGTTCTCAAAGGCGCGGATTTCGTTGACAGAAAGCCAACCGCCTTCGCGTCCGATCCTGAAAGCATTGTATCGGGTCACAAGATCGCCCCTCAGGAGCGAATTCATGTCGTGCTCAATCAGGAGGGTCTTGCGTGCTTCCGGCGATAGCAGCGATGAATTCAGCGCCTGTTCAATCCGGCGCGCCATCGGCGCTAGGCAGCGCATGACAAGGGCGCGGCTTTCCGCTTCGGCGTTGCTATACGTGCTGTTGTCAGTGATACCAACGATTGAAGGCGGCACGCCATAAACACGGGCGATGTCCAAATTGGTGAGCTTCCGGCTTTCTAGAAACTCACTGTCCTTGGCCGAGAACTGGAAAGTTTCAAACTTAGCGCCGCCGTCCAACACCATGACTTCGTTGGCTTTTAACTGGCCGACAAAGCGTTCTTTGAACTTCTGGATAACACTGTCCTTGCTGCCCGCACCTGTGCCGGTTGCCAGCTTGTCAGGGAACACCAGCGCGCCGGCAGGACGGAAGGCGTTCTCAGCAGCCGCGCCGGCCTGATCCTGTTGCGCAATCGCCAGCCCGAACGTGCCAGCCGCGATCTGGATCGGGGACATGCCAAGCACGCCGTCCGCTGTCCTATAGCGCAGGTGCAGGACTTCCTCTTGCAACAGCGTATCAGTGCCGCCGTTGGCCAGCGCGACCTTGTACCGATGGCGGCCATTCGTCAGAACTTCGACCGTAACCGAACCGGGCATGATCGGATGCAGCGCTACCACTTGTCCTCGGCCGTTACGCTCGATACGGGCATAGCCATTGCCGTGGATCAGGACCGCGGCAAGCATCATCTCGCGGCCTTCAAAGGCGGTCAGCGTCGGGCTGAACTGGTCGTGCAGCACACCGTAAAGCGGGTGATCGGTTGCGGCCTTCCGGTCGCCGTTGTCGCCCTCTCGGTAGACCTTCAAGGGCATCGCGGCCAGGTTCTCGCTGATCGTCTGCACGGCCCTGTGAGCCACGGCCAGCCCGGATGCTTTCTCGATATCCGCACGCGCCGTCCAACGCGCGCCAAGGAACTCGCCAAGGTACGGGTCGGACGTGGCGATGCGCTTTTCTGCGGATTTAAACGGCCACATGCTCAAGCTCCAATCTTGCCAGCCGGCGTGCTTCTGCGGTGCGTTTCTGTTTGGCGCGAGCAGAAACCGACGTGCCGGAATATGCTGGGAAGGACTGCACCACACTGATTTCGTGCAGCACGACATTGCGCAGGGTGCGCCGGTCGCCACGCCATTCGTCGCCGCCATCCGGAACGCTGAAGCCGAAGCTCATACCGCCAAGGTCAGAGCGCGCCGCCATAGCGGCAATGTCGCGGCCAAGGCCGGTGTCAGGCAGATCAACTTCGAATTTCAGCCCACGCTCGTCTTCAGAAAGCCGCAGGGTGCCGGATTTGGTTCGGGCCAGCACCTTGCCGGAGTCGTGGTCGACCAGTGCCAGGATGTCTGACTTGGCGGCTAGGCTGCGCTTGAATGCGCCAACTTCGATAGTCTCAACAAAGTCCGTAATCCGCGCTTCCTGGCCGAAAACCGCAGCGTAGCCGGTCAGCTTCCGCCCTTCGGCGCGAAGCTCCGTAGCTTGTCTCTTTTCCATTAAATGTCTTGTGTCCTGTATGGGGATAGCAACGCATTGACGCCGTACGCGATGGCCGCTGGTGGACGGTCGGTCGCTGCGTCGCGATGCTCATAGAAATGCGAAATCAGCAGGAGGATAGCGTGCCTGACAGGGGTCGGCATGGTGGGGGCGATTGCCACCCCCACCTGCACAACGTAGTCCTGCGCCGCCTCGATCAAGCTGGTCACGTAGGCATCATCCGTGTTGTGGGTGATGCGCAGGTGCGCCTTAGCTTCAGCTAGTGAGACGGCCATGACTTAGGCAACGCCCTTCCAGGAGAAGGCCTCTTCGTGCCGGACGGAAATGTCCGCGTCGAGGAAGGCATGGAGCCAGAGGCCGCCCTTGCTCGCGTCCTTGTACGGGTTCGCCAGAAGATCCACACCCGACCAGTAGGCGAGGATAAGGTTCGACCAGATGCCGTACACGAAAGGATGTTCAGTCGCGACCAGCGGGACATTGTTGGACATCACGTGCGGCTCGCTGTGCAGCGTCGCGCCGATCGGGATCGGCAGCGTAGTGGACGTTTCCTTCAGCTTGCGAAGGATGTTCTGCACATACGAGTCGAACAGGAAGCCGCCCGTGCCATCAACATTGTCGGCCTCGATATCAGCGATCAAGTCGGCCGCGATATCGCTGTAGGCGGTCGAAGCCGTGGCGGACTCCGCAACCAGCGTAGTGATACCGCTCGGCTGGTTTGACGCGCCAGTGCCAGCAATTGCGGCCTTGTCGAGCGCCTGACCTAGCACGAAGGCAAGATCCGAACGCAGGACGTTCTCAAGGGCGACGCTGTTCTGCAGCACCAGTCGGCGCGACAGATACATCTCGCCGGAGACCGTTTTAGGTGCCAGGCTGATCTTGTCGAAGGTCGAGTCTGAAGCCGTGGTCGCGGCGTCTTCCGCGATCCAGTACGCGGACGGGCCGCCAGTCAGCTTAGGCAGGTCCAGATTGCCGGTAAGGCCGGACAGTACGGTTGCGCCAAGGCGCTGCACAGCCATGGTAGGACGCAGCCGGTCGATCATGCCGCCCAGGTTCGTGGCAACAGTGTCGCCTGCCGTGGCCGTGGTCATGGCGCGGGTTTCGCCCAAGATGAGCGAGGTGGGGACCATCACGCCACGAGTTTCGCGGCCCTTGGCCAACTCCGTGTGAACTTCGCGCTCACGGCCGGACAGGTGATCCGGGCCTTCGCGGAGCGCCTTCGTAATCGAGAACTCGCGGGTCTCGGCTTCGAATTTCTGGTCGACAGTTTCCGCTTGCCGTTCGAATTCGGCCAGCTTGACCGCACGTGCAATCTTGGTGTCGAGCGCGCGGACTTCGCCTTCCAGAGTGTCGAACCGCGTAGCCTTTTCGCCGTCGAGGTCGTTGCCAAGCGACTTCATTTCTGCGATTTTGGCTGCACGCTGTTCTTGATATTGATGAACGTTCAAAGTTTGTCCTTTCGAGACAGTTTGTGAATGGGTCGGCTTTTTGCTTTCCAGGGCGAGCCGGCCCGTTTGATTCCCGCAGGTACCTGCGGGTTTTCCCGGAGAAATTCCGGAAAACACGAAAAGCCCGCACGGCAGACGCCGGCAGGCTAAAAATCTCTAGATTGTGAAACTCCCAGCAGCGTTAGCTGCCATCCCCAAATTCATTTCCGGTCCTTTAGTTGGCCGGTTTTCATCCCGCACAGGGCGAGGTCTTTCATGCGGCTTGGCCGCAGTCGAATCGGCAAAAAACCGATTACGATAATAGGATCGCACATCAATGTGTCTTTTTTAGGTCCAAGACACAAGATATGCGGTTCATTCGCATCCGTAATCTATATATAGTGGTCAGCGCCGAAAAATTCCAGCGCCGACCGTAAAATCTTATCCTCGCCGCTCGACCTCAATGTGGCTCATAACGCTGGTGATCGACGGCAGGTCGTCATCAAAGGGTAGCGCGTTTGCCATTTGAGCATTGACCAGATTCTTCCGCACGTCCTGCAATGCGGCATACGCTCCCCGGAACAACCCAACATAGTCATAGCTTCCAGATGTCGACGTAACGTCCCCCTCTAGCTTCTTTAGGAAGAGGTCGCCTCGCTGATGTGCCCGATCAAGATCAACAGCATAGCGGGCCAACATTTCCGGATTCGGGACGATTTCAATAAGTGCTGCGAAGAGTTGTTTGTCTTCGTAACCAGCATAGCGGAATCTATCGTCGGGGACTTCCGCTATTGCCGCCATGAGCGTCGCGACCTTGTATCTCTTTTCAATGTTCATCGCTGCCATTCCTTCAACGCGATAGCTTGAAGTTCGGATCATCCCATGGGGATTTGGCATCCCCTATTTTTCGCTCCGCTAGAACCGCGTCGATAGCCTCAATCGCAAGGTGCAGACGCACCAGTTCCGCCAATTGGTCTTTATGATGCTCACCTTGTACACGATCGGCAGCCTCTCGCCGCATCTTGGCGAGTTGCCCGCGCGTTATTGCAAGTCCCTGTGCCATTTTCCCAAGCCCTTCCTGTTTCAGAGAAATTCTAAATCGTACGCCTCAAACCATTCCTCTTCACCACCGTGGAGGCGGACCGCGTAACGGTCGGCCTCGCCAAGTCGCGATAGCTTGGCGACCACCAACCCGCGAAAACCGGTGTCCAGCACGATGCAAAGCCGACCAATCATTGGATGCCCTCCGCATTCACAGAGGCACAATGATCGGCTTAATAAAATCAGTCAACACATTGTTTTTCATATGCAAACTTGCATATTTTTTCGGGCTGAATATGCAAACTTGCATATTTTTCGGCTTGGTCTTGAACGCCAGCGCTTTCAGCATCATCTTCATATGCAACACGAGTCAGCCGAAGGCGTGGGATCGCCGCACCAGCTGAATTCCAATGGTCTGAAACGATCCCGTTGCTGGTCTTATGCGCGATGTTCGGCTCATCAAGAGGCACGCGCAAGGTAGAAAGGAAAAGGGCATGTCCCTGACACTTGCTATCGAAACCAGCCAGCCGAGCGGCGCAACGTTCCGCCTGGCGCTAGGGTGCTCCGTGCCTCTAGCCTTGGTTTCGGTCCTGGCCGCCATTGCACGGCTGTTCTGATGAAGAAGGGCATCCCGGAAACGGGGTGCCCTTTTCCTTTAAGCCGCCAAGTCCATCAAACAAGCAGGCAAGCTGTCTTCCTCATGGCGTCTCGCAATTCCGAGAGCCATGCAAAGGCTAACCAGCCCGTCGATCTTTTCGCGGCTGCGGTCCTTATCGAGCTTCCGATTGCCTGCCGGGTCGCGGGTTACGGCGGCGTTTGACGCATTCCACGTCATGACGGGGTGATCCCCGTGCCGCAGCTTACCGCCAATGATAAGCGTTTCCATGAAATCCAAGGCCGGCGAAATGTCCTTGTAGCCTTGCCCGAATTCGACAAGATCTACAGTGATGTCGTCCTCAGACAGGTCGCGCCGGAAATCTTCGATGCGCCACCTGTCAAACGCCACAGCTTGCAAGTCGTACATCTGCACCAACTCGCCTAGACGATGGACGATAAAGCTATAGTCGGTTGCCGCGCCCGGTGTCGGCTCGATATGTCCGGCCTTCGACCAGGCAAAATATGGCACTCGATCCACGTCCTCCCGTTCCAAGAGGTTGTCGCCAGGACACCAGAAAAAAGGCACCACGTCGAAGCCGCCTTCGTCATCGGGAAAGACCAGAGTTAGACACGACAGGTCTCGCGTCGAACCCAAATCCAAGCCGCCATAGCAACGCCGACCGGCCAGCCTGGCAACGTCCACCGGCCCACCGCACCGCTTCCATTCATCCGCCCTGATAAAGCGTTCCTGTGCCTCCACTCGCCTGTTTAAGCGCAGGTTCAAGAACCGCGGCAAGAACGACGATATGCGCTTGGCGCGCTCCGCCTGTGCCCTGAATTCCACCTCATCGAGGAAGATGCCCCATGCGGGGTTACAGGCTTTCCAGACTTCTTCATCGAACGGGTCGGCGTCTTCCGGCGCGCAGATCAATTGACAGAAAACAGATGGATCTTCGCCTTTCAGCGCGTCATCAATCATCACCGAAAGCGGATGCTGATCGTTGGCCGCTTGTGTGCTGATGACGACGCCAAGCGACTCTTTCCGCTTGCCCTGCGCGGTCTGAAGGTTGTGCAGCAGTTCGTCCGTCTTCGCTTGGGCGAATTCATCATAGACCCAAAACGACGGGGCCAAGCCGTGACCGCGCCGAACATCTGCTGACAAGGATTCATAGATTGATCCCTTGCCGTCACCGTCCAAAACCTCGAGCCGCTTGTGGAAGCGCTGGCAGTTTACCCTGCCGTCGAATTCCGGCACGGCGAGGATGATGGCTTCCATTTCGCGGTAAAGGAGGCCGGCCTGCTGCTTGTCGATCGCAGCGCTGTAGCATTCGCCGCGCTGCTCGCTTTCCGGTCCAAGCAAATGAGCGAGACACAAGCCTGCCAGGAAGCCAGTCTTGCCACCGCCACGCGGTTCCGACCTAATCGCCAGCCGCACCTTGCGCCGGCCTTCGTCATCGACATTCCCATAGACGGCGTCGATGAAATCGATCTGCTCCGGCAGCAATTTCATGGACTGACCAGCCAAAATACCCTTGGTGATGGGCAGGAACTCCATGAACGCAACCAGCCGCTCTACACGGGTCAGATCAGGCCGCGTCCAAGGCAGTTCACGGGCTGGTGCGGATATGATGGAGGCGCCTTTCTTTCTGGCGCCGGGGCCTCTCAAACCCACAGTTCGGACTCCATTTGGTTGTCAGGTGAAACTAATTCTGTCTTTGGCTGCCCCGCTGGTCCTCTGCGCGTCGACTCCCGTTCCGCGAAGCCCCCCGGTTCGTACCAGCCGTCGCTGTCATCCAATGGGTTGCCGTTGACGTCGCACCCCTTGACCTTGCGGCCGGTGCCATCACGTTCGGCATTGGTCTTGTGCTGATGGCAGGCAGGGCACAGCGACATCAGGCCAGCCAGAGGCGGGAATGGTTCCCCGCCATCATTGATGCGCACGATATGGTCGACGGTGTTCGCAACCTCCACAACCTCCCGCCTCAAGCACACCTCACACAGCGGTTGGCTGGACAGCTTCGCCTGGCGCAGATCGCGCCAAGCGGTTGTGTTGTATGGCCACTTGCTCATGATGCTTTCCGCTTCAAGAATGATGGAATGTCGTCGTCATCCAAGGGGGCGGTAACAACGGTAACATCGGTAACAATGGCTTGCCCAAGTGGGTGATTGTCATCGCTGACAATCTCCTCTGTTACCTTGTTACCTACCATGTCATCTTTAGGCGTTGTTACCTTGTTACCGTTGTTACCGGTGGTGTGCGTTTCGTCGGTAACAGCGGGGTGCGCATAGCTGCCACGCCCGGTTTTCCGTACTTCTTGGGCCTTCACCATGCTCAAAAGCAGCCGTCGAACGTTACCGGGTCGCTGGCCGGTAACATCTGCGATCACATTCGGAGACATGGATTCGCCCGCGTCGAGCAGTGCTTGCAGAATGTTACCGCGCTCGTCTGAACGGCGAACATCGGTAACATTGCCCTGCACATTCCATCGGAAAGTCGTCTTATCGAACGTTACCGCCGACTCTATCTCTTCCACGTCGCGGCCTCTGCCATACAATGTGCAGCCTTGCGCGCTTCGGTCGAGAACAAGCGTCGTGTCCGCGCAAGCCGAAAGCCCGTTGGAACCGGAAAGCTTCTCAAACGGATCGTCACTATCGGATCCACCTTTCTTGAGATGGTGTAGCGCCACGACGCCAACGCCCCGTAACGTTGCCCATTGCTGCAACCCCGTCAGCGCTGCGTAGTCATTTTCATAGGCGTTCTTGGCTGCACTGCCGTTTGGCTTGATGCGCTGGAAAACGTCAATGATGACAAGTCGCGGGTTGGCAACGGCCGCATACCATTCGTCCAATGCAGCATAGAATTCCTTGCCGATGACAGGTGATGCGCTCGCCCATTCGAGCCGTGACAGATCGGGGCGCACCGGCTTCAGTGGCCACATGGCGAAAATGCGCCGCTGTATGCGGCGGTCGCCGTTCTCCATGTCGATATAGAGCACATCGCCTTGTTCGCAGCCGATTCCCATGGTGTACCCGCCAGACGCCACGGCAGCAGCCCAATCGATCGCCATCCATGTTTTGCCAAGCTTCTGCTTACCGGCCAGTAGGGTCAGACCTTCCGGCACGTATCCCGGAATGATCCACTTGATTGGCGCGAAGGTCTGCGCCAGGAGGTCGGTTGTGTTTGTCCGAACAAAGCCGGTTTTTATGGCCTGAGTGTTGTTGTTGGCCGCCTCCCTCGCATGCCGCTCTTCTATCCGTCGCTCTAACTTGTCAGCGATCTTTGCCAATCGCTCTTGTGGGTCGGGCCGCGACTGTTCGACAAGTTCGGCCTCATTCCCGCATATGACATCCATCACTGCGTCTAGCGCCGGTACGAATTCGCCCTCGATAAGCATAACGTTCGGCGTACCTTCATTCCAAACCGTCAACACGGACGCGTCGTCGCCATCGCCTATGAACCGGACGAAGCTGTCGGTGAGGATTGCGAGACGAGGAATGTCTGCTTCGCTGATGTCATCCCAATGCGATAGCTTCGTTAGATCGTCGCGGGTGATTTCCGTCTTGCCGTCCGGAATGAGAACAGGGTCGCCAGATAGACGGTGGCACATTTCAATGAATGGCCGCCACGCGGCTTCGCGTGGATCGGCCTTACGTTGCGTTTGCAACTATTAATTCCTTTCAGGATTTATCCCATTTATCGTCGCGGCCCGACCAGAAGGTCAGCAGCCGGCCTTGCGCCCTCAAGAATGAGGTCCGCCCAAATTTGGGCGAGTTCCCGCCTCCGCTCTAAATGCAGCGCGCGGTTATAGGCGCCTTCCACCTTGTCTTTCGGCACATGCGCCAACATGAGGTCTATGACGGATTTGTCGGTTCTGAATTGCTCATTCATCACGGAAGAGAAAGTCGCTCGCCATCCGTGCGGGACGTGCTTGTGGTGGTATCCAGCACGGTTGAGCAGATACCCTATTGCATTCTCGCTCATAGGCTTGTGGGCGTGCCGCGTATTTGGAAAGGCGAGCGGCCCACGCCCCGATATCGTGCGGAGCGCGTCGATGGCCTCAATGGCTTGCCTCGACAACGGCACGAGGAAGTCGCGAGCCTCGTCCTCCTTATGTTGCAGCCGCATTTTCATCCGCTCGGCTGGAATGTGCCAAAGCTCGAGATTGGCCGGCCACTCCGACCATGGCGTTGTTGCCAGCGTGCCGGGCCGCACGACTGTTAGTGCGAGGATGCGCAAGGCGAGCTTCGTTACTGGATGTGCGGGCTCTGCCTCCGCCTTGGCCAGCATTTCCCGCGCTTTGTCCAAGTCGACTATGGCGGGCTGCTTGCCTTTCTTTATCGGTGCCATTGCACCCTTCACAACTGCAGCCGGGTCGTTATCGGCTCGCCCTGAAGAGACAGCGTAGACAAAGATGGCCGACATACGTTGACGAATGCGGCGAGCCGTTTCCTTCGCTCCCCTCTTTTCGATCGGTCGTAATAAGGCCAATACCTCGGCTGCGGTTATGTCTTTGATCGGAACGTTGCCAAAGGTCGGGAAGACATCGTTTTCGAGACTGTCGATCACGTCTTGCGCATGCCGGTCCGCCCATTGTGGCTGCTGCAGTTCGTACCATTCGCGTCCGATGGCTTCGAACGTGTTTGCACTGCTTGTGACGTGAGCAAGCTTCTGAAGCTTCTTCGTGATGCCAGGGTCGCGGCCACTGCGAAGAGTAGCTTTTGCCTCGTCACGCCCCGCGCGCGCATCAGCAAGAGAAATTTGTGGATACGCACCCAGAGAAAGTAGCTTTTCCTTTCCGCCAAACTCGTACCGGAATCGCCATAACTTGCCGCCTGCCGTGCTGACAAACAGGTGTAAACCGCCGCCATCGGTAAGCTTGTAAGGCTTATCCGCCTTCTTTGCGCCCTTGCATTGCATGTCTGTCAACATGACGCTTTCCCCTTGAAATACCCGGTCCATGGGAAAGATACCCGGTTTTATACCCGACTTCCATCGGGTAGGCGTGGTGTGAAATGGCAACGCATGGCAATGAAATTCAGCATGAAATGCCGTTATTTCAGTGGCTTGTGGGAGTGATTGAATATGTATGGGAAAGGTCGTTGGCGGAGGGAGTGGGATTCGAACCCACGGTGACATCGCTGCCACGCCGGTTTTCAAGACCGGTGCCTTAAACCGCTCGGCCATCCCTCCACTGTTCAGTGCCCAGCAAGCGATTGTCTTGCCGTGCCGAACGGGTCGAAACCGGCTTTAGCGCTTTCCGGTTCCCAGCGTCAACGGGATCGATGGTGTCATTACGATTGTCGCCGATGTTAGGATAATCAAGCGATGGCCGAAGTGCCGGCTTTCCACGATCATTCCACGCCCCTGCGCTTGACGCCACAGGTCGATGCTCGTAGGGCCAGATTCATACCCCCTGATGAGGAGTGCTTCCATCGATGGAAATCTTCACCGCAGCAGGTTTGTCGGCCCTCCTCCAGGTCATCGCCATCGATCTGGTCCTTGCCGGCGACAACGCAATCGTCATCGGCCTTGCTGCGGCTGGACTCCCAAAGGACCAGCGCAAGAAGGCGATCCTCGTTGGTATCGCAGCCGCGACCGTTCTGCGCATCATTTTCGCACTGATCACCCAATGGCTGCTTGCGATCGGACCGATGCTGCTCATAGCCGGTGGTCTGCTACTCCTGTGGGTGTGTTGGAAGATGTGGCGCGAGCTGCGTGTCACCCACGAGGAGGAGCACGAGGCCACCGAGGCCTTGGACGATATCGACAGCGGAAAGGCGTCATCGGGGCCTGCACGCAAGACATTTGCCCAGGCTGCCTGGCAGATCGTCATCGCCGACGTCTCGATGTCGCTGGACAATGTGCTCGCCGTCGCTGGTGCCGCGATGGAGCACCCGACGGTGCTGATCATCGGCCTTGCGCTGTCGATTGCCCTGATGGGCTTTGCCGCGTCCTTTGTCGCTCGGCTGCTGCACCGCTACCGCTGGATCGCCTACATCGGCTTGCTCATCATCCTCTACGTCGCGCTGAAGATGTTGCTCGACGGTGCGGTCGAGCAGTTCCCCGAACAATTCCAGTTCCTGACGCCATGGTTCGGCAAGGAAGCCGGTGCAGCGCATTGAGAGGGCTGCACCCTGCGGTTTGCTTGACTTTGGAACTGTGCTATTGCGCCGCTGAATTGAGCGCTGCTTAAAGCGCACCAACTGAAAACCAGAGATTTCCGGGCCGGCCCTTCAAGGGTTCCGGCCCGCGTCCATTGGAACGCCACGATGACCGCAGCGCCACGTATCAGCTTTGTCAGCCTCGGATGCCCGAAAGCACTTGTCGATTCCGAGCGCATCCTGACGCGGCTGCGCGCGGAGGGTTATGAAATATCCCGCAAGCACGACGGCGCAGACCTTGTCGTGGTCAACACATGCGGCTTTCTCGATTCCGCGCGCGATGAGTCCCTGAATGCCATCGGCACGGCCTTGAAGGAGAACGGCAAGGTCATCGTCACCGGCTGCATGGGCGCAACGCCTGAGCTGATCCGCGAGAAACATCCGAATGTTTTCGCAATCACCGGTCCCCAGGCCTATGAAAGCGTGATGGAGGCCGTGCATGAGGCTGCACCGCCGGCCCATGATCCGTTCACCGATCTGGTGCCGCCGCAGGGCGTCAAGCTGACCCCACGCCACTATGCGTATCTCAAGATTTCAGAGGGTTGCAACAACCGTTGCACCTTCTGCATCATCCCTGCCCTGCGCGGCGACCTTGTCTCGCGGCCGGCCGGGGACGTGCTGCGCGAGGCGGAAAAACTCGCCGCCGCCGGCGTCAAGGAGTTGCTGGTGATCTCGCAGGACACCAGCGCCTATGGCGTCGACATCAAATACGCAAGCAGCCCATGGAAAGATCGTGAAATTCGCGCCAAGTTCCTCGACCTGTCGCAGGAACTCGGCGAGCTCGGCATCTGGGTACGCATGCACTACGTCTACCCCTACCCGCATGTCGCGGATGTCATCCCGCTGATGGCTGAAGGCAAGATCCTGCCTTATCTCGACATTCCCTTCCAGCATGCCTCGCCGCAGGTCCTGAAGAACATGCGCCGTCCCGCCCATGGCGAGAAGACGCTGGAGCGCATCCGTTCGTGGCGAGACGCCTGCCCCGATCTCGCCATCCGCTCGACCTTCATCGTCGGCTTTCCCGGGGAGACGGAAGACGATTTCGAAATGCTGCTCGACTGGCTGGATGAAGCAAAGATCGATCGCGCGGGCTGCTTCAAATATGAACCGGTGAAGGGTGCACGTTCCAATGAGCTCGGCCTCGAGCAGGTTCCGGACGAAGTCAAGGAAGCGCGCTGGCACCGCTTCATGCAGCGCCAGCAGAAGATCTCCGCTGCGCAACTGCAGAAGAAGGTCGGCAGGCGCCTGCCTGTCATCATCGACGAAGCGAATGGCACCGTCGCCAAGGGGCGCACGAAATACGATGCGCCCGAGATCGACGGCTCGGTGCATATCCAGTCGCGCCGGCCGCTGCGTGTCGGCGATATCGTGACCGTCAAGATCGACAGGGCTGATGCCTACGATCTGCACGGCATGGCTGTCTGATTTTTCGACCGCCGAGCACAGCACAGCTGAATCAAAAAAGGGCGCCGAGAGGCGCCCTTTTCATTCCGTCCCGCCTGCTTACTGCGGCAGCTTGTCGTCCACGCCCTTGACGTAGAAATTCATGCCGAGCAGCGTCTTGTCGTCGGCTACCTCACCGTCCTTCAGCCACGCCGAGCCGTCCTGCTTGGCGACCGGACCCGTGAAGGGATTCCAGCCGTCGGCGATCTTCTTCTGAGTGGCTTCCGCCATCGCCTTCACGTCATCCGGCAGGTTGGTGTAGGGTGCCATGAAGACCGCGCCGGCCTTGATGCCCTCCCAGCGGTCTTCCGGCTTCCAGGAGCCGTCCAGGACCTTCTCGACACGCTCGATATAATAAGGGCCCCAATCGTCCACGATCGCGGTGTATTGCGACTTCGGCGCGAACTTGATCATGTCCGAAGCCTGGCCAAAGCCATGCAGGCCGCGTTCTTGAGCAACCTGCAGCGGCGCGGTGGAATCGGTGTGCTGCACGATGATGTCGGCGCCCTGATCGAACAGCGCCTTGGCGGCGTCGGCTTCTTTGCCCGGATCGAACCAGGAATTCACCCAGACGATCTTGGCCTTGAAGTTCGGGTTGATCGACTGCGCGCCCAGCATGAAGGAATTGATGCCCATCACCACTTCCGGGATCGGGAAGGAGACGATGTAGCCGGCAACCCCACTCTTGGACTGCTTGGCTGCGATCTGGCCGAGGATGTAGCGACCTTCGTAGAAGCGGGCATTGTAGATGCCGAGGTTCGGCGCGGTCTTGTAGCCGGTGGCGTGCTCGAACTTGATGTCGGGAAACTTGTTGGCGACCTTCACTTCGGCGTCCATGAAGCCGAACGAGGTGCCGAAGATGAGCTTGCAGCCCTGACGCGCCAGACGTTCGAAAGCGCGTTCGGCATCCGGGCCTTCGGCGACGTTTTCGAGGTAAGCGGTCTCGACCTTGTCTCCCAGCTTCTTTTCGACCGCGAGGCGGCCCTGGTCGTGCTGGTAGGAATAGCCGAAGTCGCCGATCGGGCCGACATAGAC
This sequence comes from Mesorhizobium sp. 1M-11, assembly GCF_001303895.1. Lineage (GTDB taxonomy): Bacteria > Pseudomonadota > Alphaproteobacteria > Rhizobiales > Rhizobiaceae > Mesorhizobium. Next base: position 82,430 of record NZ_LJSD01000017.1, read on the forward strand.
CCAGCAGACCTTCAGTTTCTCAGCGGCTTCGGCGGAGACGGCAACGGACATCGCCGCCGCCGAAGTCATCAGGGCAATCAGTAATTTTTTCATGATGTTACCTCTCTGGATTAACCTTGCTATGCTTCTGTTTTTTCAGGTTGTCAACGATCCGGAACAAAGGCCTGTCCAAGTGATGCCGGCGTGTTCATCATGGTCAGTCGCTTGTTGCGCGAGATGATGACCAGGACCACGATCGTGGCGAGGTATGGCAGCGACGACAGGAACTGCGAGGGGACCGGAATGCCGAAGGCTTGCGCATGCAGCTGGCCAATCCAGACGGCGCCGAAGATATAGGCGCCGGCGAGGACTCGCAGTGGCCGCCAGGACGAGAACACCACCAGCGCCAGCGCAATCCAGCCGCGTCCCGCTGTCATGTTCTCCACCCATTGTGGCGTGTAAACCAGCGAGAGATGACCGCCGGCAAGGCCGGCGCATGCGCCGCCGAACATGACCGCGAGGTAGCGGTATTTGATGACCTGGATGCCTAGCGCGTGCGCCGAGGTGTGGCTGTCGCCGATCGAGCGCAAGGTGAGCCCCGTGCGGGTCTTGAACAGGAACCACGACACCCCGAACACCAGTGCAATCGAAATGTAGAAGATCGGGTCCTGGCCGAACAGCAATTTGCCGACCACCGGCAGATCCGTCAGCACGGGAATGTAGAGGTTGGGCAGGCGCTCGCCCGGCAGGCCGACAAAGCCGGTGCCCATCATGCCGGAAAGGCCGAGGCCGAGCAGCGTCAGCGACAGTCCTGTGGCGACCTGATTGGTCGCGAGTGACAGGGTCATCACGGCAAACAACAGCGAAAACAGTGCGCCGACGACGATAGCGGCGACGAGGCCGATCCAGGGCGAACCGGTCAGGAAACCGGCTCCGAAGCCGGCGACCGCGCCCATCACCATCATACCCTCGACACCGAGGTTCAGAACGCCGGAGCGTTCGACCACCAGTTCGCCGATAGCGGCAATCAGGAGCGGCGTGGCAGCTGTGGCGATGGTCAGGAGAATGCTGACGGTCATATCCATGTCAGTTAGCCTCTTCCAGCTTCGGTGAAGCGTCGAGCTTGGGCGCCGGTGCCAGGCCGACGAGCCGGATGCGATAGTGGATCAGCGTGTCGCAACCCAGGACGAAGAACAGCAGCATGCCCTGGAAGACGCGCGCCACCTTGTCGGAGATGCCGAGCACGCTCTGGGCGGCTTCGCCGCCGAGATAGGTCAGGCCGAGCACCAGGCCGGCGGCGACGATGCCGAGCGGGTTGAGGCGGCCAAGGAAGGCGACGATGATGGCGGTGAAGCCGTAGCCGGGCGAGATCGAGGGCTGCAACTGGCCGATCGCGCCGGAAACTTCCGAGATTCCGGCGAGGCCTGCGAGCGCCCCCGACAGCATGAAGGCAAAGAACACCATACGGTTGAAGCTGAAGCCGGCGAAGCGCCCTGCCCGCGGGCTCGATCCCAGCACACGGATCTCGAAACCCTTCAGCATACGGCTCATCAGGATCCAGACCAGCACAGCGGCTACCAGCGCGAAGACAAAGCCCAGATTGGCGCGGCCCGACATCGGCATCAGTTCCGGCAGCACGGCGGACGGGTTGAACTGCACTGTCTGCGGGAAGTTGAAGCCCTTGGGGTCGCGCCAGGGTCCGCGCACCAGCCAGTCGAGGAAAAGCTGCGCGACATAGACCAGCATCAGGCTGGTCAGAATTTCGTTGGTGTTGAAGCGTGTCTTCAGGAAAGCCGGGATCGCGGCATAGACAGCACCGCCCACCATGCCCATCAGGAGCATGAGCGGCAGCACGAATGGGCCCTGCATTTCCGGATAGAGCACCGGTACGACCGAACCGACGATCGCACCGAAGACGAATTGACCCTCGGCGCCGATATTCCAGATGTTGGAACGGAAGCAGACCGACAAGCCGACGGCGATCAGGATCAGCGGGGCCGCCTTGATCGCCAGCTCATGCAGTTGCCACACTTCGGTAATCGGCGAAATAAAGTAGGTATAGAAGGCCGTCAGCGGATTGATGCCAAGCAGCGCGAACAGGATCGCGCCGGCGACCACGGTCAGCGCGAAGGCGATGAACGGCGATAGCGCCGAAAACAGCATGGAGCGTTGCGGGCGCTTGACGAGTTCCAGGCGCATCACGCGGTCTCCAGCTTTTGGTAGACGTGTCCGGGTGCCGCGCCCCCCATCAACAGGCCGATCCTTTCAAACGTCGCTTCCGCGATCGGGATAGGCTTGGACAGTTCGCCATTGTGCATGACGGCGATGGCATCGGAGATCTCGAACAGTTCGTCGAGGTCCTGGCTGATGACCAGCACGGCCGAGCCGCCACGCGCCAATTCGATCAACGCCTGGCGGATGTGCGCCGAGGCGCCTGCATCGACCCCCCAAGTCGGCTGATTGACGATCATGACCGTCGGCTGGCGGTCGAGTTCCCGGCCGACGATGAATTTTTGCAGGTTGCCGCCCGAAAGCGCCGCAGCCTCCGGATCCGGCGCGCTCTTACGCACATCCATGATCCTGACGATGCGCTGGGCCGCCTCATAGACGGCGCCACTCTTGACCATGCCGCCCGAGCCGACGAAAGCCTTGCCGTCGGTGGCGTAGCGCGAAAGCAGCAGGTTCTCGGAAAGCTTCATGCGTGGCGCCGCACCATGCCCCAGCCGCTCTTCCGGTACAAACGCAGCACCCAACAGACGGCGGCCGGTGATGTCCAGCTTGCCGGCGTCCTTGCCACGAATGCGGACCGCGTCGGCGCTGGTTTGCTGCACTTCGCCGGACAGCGCTTCGAACAATTCGCCCTGGCCGTTGCCGGCAACGCCTGCGATGCCAAGGATCTCGCCTGCCTTCACGGAAAGCCAGATGTTCTTGAGCGGCATCGAGAATGGGCCAGCCGGCTTGCGGCTCAGCCCGCAGACGCTGAGCAATTCCTGCGCGCCGTCGAGCGTGATCGGCGTCCGTTCGGCGGATTTCACCTCGTTGCCCACCATCATGCGGGCCAGCGACGCCGCCGTTTCCTCGCGCGGATTGCAGTGGCCGACGACCTTGCCGTGGCGCAGGACCGTTGCACGGTCACAGAGGCGTTTCACCTCTTCAAGACGGTGCGAGATATAGAGGATCGACTTGCCTTCGGCGCGCAGGCGCTCCAGCGTTTCGAACAGCTTGTCGGCTTCCTGCGGCGTGAGCACTGAAGTCGGCTCGTCGAGGATGATCAGTTGCGGCGCCTGAAGCAGGCAACGGATGATCTCGATGCGCTGGCGTTCTCCGACCGAAAGGTCGCCGACAAGCGAGTCGGGATCGAGCGGCAGGCCGTAGGAATAGGAGAGCGCCCTCGCCTTTGCCGCGATCGAGCCGATCGGCGCGCCGTCATCCAGCGAAAGAGCGATATTCTCGGCTGCAGTCAACGCCTCGAACAATGAAAAATGCTGGAAAACCATACCGATGCCGAGCTTTTTTGCCACGCTCGGGCTGGTCATCCTGACCGGCTGGCCGTCCCAACGGATTTCGCCGGAATGCGGCTCCAACGAACCGAACAGCATCTTCACCAGCGTCGACTTGCCGGCGCCATTTTCGCCGAGAAGCGCGTGGATCTCGCCTTTTTCGATGGTGAGGTCGATATGGTCGCACGCCGTCAGCGTGCCGAATACCTTCGTCAGTCCGCGAACCTCGAGCAGGCTCGCGGCGGCTTCTTGTGCACTCACAGTGCCTCCCATTCGGTTTTCCCGAATATGTTCTTTGTTCCCGCAATCATCGTAGGCAGCAGCGGCTCAACTCCGATAGCAGCACGCAAATTGAAAGAGCTTCAAGAATTTCAGCAAAGCGCCGTGAATGCTTATGGAACAAGCACAGTCGTTCCCGTCGTCTTGCGCCCTTCAAGGTCGGCCTGGGCTCTTCCAGCGTCCTTCAAAGCATAAGTCTGATTGATCTTGATTTCGACGATGCCTTTCAGCACGACGTCGAACAATGCCTTGGCCGAGGCTTCGAGATCCTCGCGCCTGGCATTGTAGACAAACAGTGTCGGCCGGGTGGCAAAGAGCGAGCCCTTCTGGGCCAGGAGCGCGATATTGAAGGGCGGGATCGGTCCGGACGATTGGCCGAAGCTGACGAAGGTGCCGAGCGGGCGAAGGCAGTCCAGCGAACCCGGGAATGTATCCTTGCCAACCGAGTCGTAGACGACATCGCATTTGCGGCCATCGGTCAGCCGGGCGACCTCGGCAACGAAGTCCTGCGTTCGGTAGTCGATGACATGGTCATAGCCGTGCGCCTTGGCGAGTTCGACTTTTTCCGGCGAACCGGCCGTGCCGATCACCGAGGCGCCGAGATGCTTGGCCCATTGCCCGAGGATCAACCCGACACCGCCGGCAGCGGCATGGTAGAGGATCGTGTCGTCCGGGCCGACCTTGAAAGTGCGCCGCAGGAGATATTCGGCCGTCATGCCCTTCAGCATCATGCCGGCGGCCTGCTCATCGCTGATGCCGTCCGGGATCTTCACGACACGGTCGGCAGCGATCACGCGCTGTTCGGCGTAGGCACCGGTATTGATCACATACGCGATGCGGTCGCCTTGCTTAAGCCCTTTGACCCCTTCACCTATCTCCAGCACGACGCCAGCTGCCTCGCCGCCAGGGATCAATGGCAGGCCATTCGGAGCCGGATAGAGGCCGGTACGGAAATAGATGTCGATGAAGTTGAGGCCGATCGCCGTATGCCTGACAAGGATCTGACCGGGCCCCGGACGACCAGGATCGGCACCCTCGTAGACCAATGCCTCAGGACCGCCATGGGCGTGGATACAGATTGCCTTGCTCATTTTCAAACTTTCCTGGCGCCAAGATTGGGGAAGAACTGCATGACGCCGCCGATACAGAACAGATAGATGCCGGTCAGGCTGATACCGATCTTGGTGAAAAGGCTGACCTGTTCGCCCAGAACGCCGATCTGGTTGTAGAAATTGGCAAGGGCCGATTGCGCCAGGGCAAGCGCGCCGAAACCGCACCATAACAGCGTCACCGTAAGGTTCACCGGCCGCAACCGCACAACGCGGACAGGGTGCAGGAAGTTGATCGGCACGAAGGTGAGGATGCCGGCTATCACCACCACGGCAAACGACACCCATTGCCCCGGTTCGATGACGAACAGCGTGAAGACCACCATGTTCCACACCACCGGGAAGCCCTTGAAGAAATTCTCCTTCGTCTTCATGCCGGTGTCGGCGTAGTAGATCGCGCTCGACACCACGATGATGGCGGCCGACAGGAACGAAAGCCCCTCGCCCATGAAACCGCGCTGGTAGAGCGCGAAGGCCGGGATCAGCACGTAGGTCACATAATCGATGATGTTGTCGAGCAGCTCACCCGACCAGGTTGGCAGGATTTCCTTCACTTCCAGCTTGCGCGCAATCGGCCCGTCGATGCCGTCGACGAACAGCGCGAGCCCGAGCCACCAGAACATCGCCGTCCAGCGTTCTTCGCTCGCCGCGACCAGCGACAGGAAAGCCAGGAATGAGCCGGACGCGGTGAGCAGGTGGACTGAGAACGCCCTAGCCTGCGGCCACGTCACCTTCTTCTTAGGGCGTGGGATACGCTCGGCGATCTTTTTTGCGGTTGTTTTCTTCTTCACGGGCCTCGCCAATCCAGCTTGCAGATTTCGGCCGAGCGGCCGGCGAAATTCCAGTTGCGACCAAAGGCACGCATGCGGCTCTTGTCGGATTTGGCAACTATGATCTCTGGCGCAATCCAGTATTCGGAGTTGCTGATCACCGTGTCCTTCCCGCGCGCCTTGCCGGGAACAGGCGTGATCGCACCGTCGATGATCTTCGGGATCTGGAAAACGCGCGTTCGGTCCTGGGTCTCGTAGGTGATGGGGGCCTGTTCGACACCGAGGAACTTTCCGACGAGGATCGACAGAAGTGACGTCGTGCCACCGGCCTTGCCGGTGAAGATCTTGGTCAATGCCTTCACGGCATGGATCGACGCCCGCTTGTCGATGAACAGACCCGCGGTCCAGTTGCCGCGACTCATATAGCCCGGAATTTCCATGATCAGGCCGAGATTGAGCCCAGAAAGATCGACATCACCGAAATGGCCGGCATCGATTCGAAAGCCAGCCCAGGTCTGGCAATAGCCTTCCGTAGGCGGATGATTGCCGAGCGACAGCACACAGGGACAAAAAACCGTGCAATTGCAAGAGAGTACAAGCTCTCCTTTCATTGCCCAACTATGGTCGGTCATCGCCTGGTGTCCCTCTAACACAGGGACACTAATAGCAGGGCGGTAGCCCATACAAGCAGTATCGCTCCGGCGATCCTGCTTGGCAGGCGGCCATTCACTTGTTTTTCGAGCAAGGCGAACAGGCCGAGCAGCACCATCCAGAACAGGTTCATGATGCCTACGGCAAACATCACCAGCATCAGCGCCCAGCAGCAGCCGAGGCACCATATGCCCTGCTCCGTTCCCAATCGGAAAATGCGTTGGGGCTTATCACTCCAGCGCGCAAACAGAATGGAAAACGGCCGCCGGCATTTCTTGAGGCAGGCTTCCTTCAAGCCGCTGAACTGGTAGAGGCCAGCTGCGCCCAGCAACACGGCGGCGGCGACGCCTCTGGCTGGACCGAATGCCTGCCCGTCCGGGGCTATCGCCTGCAATCCCAGTGTAAGGCCGGCGAAGGCCAATGACGCGACCAGCCAGACTGCCAGATAACCCGCCACGAGGATCAGCGGATGCACCACGGGTTCACCCTTGATGCGAGCGGTATCGGCGATCTCACAGTAGGTGCGGATCATTGGCGCTGCGGAAGGCAACATGGTCGCCACAGCCATCAGAAACCACATCGTTGTCAGGGCCGAGAACTGGCTGATCGAATAAGCTTGGAACGGTGCCGGTCCTACGCAGAGCGCGACGAAACGTTCAAGCACGGTTGGCAGCGGTATCGTCGGTAGATCTCGCAGCAGGCCACCGCCAGGAACGGAGCCGGAAAACCCCGCCCGTGCGCCGCGTATCGCCATGCCGGCCAGCAGCAGCCATGCCAGGAGAACGGCTCCGCCAAGCACTGCCACAACCACGTAACGCGGTTTGGCGCCGACGCCGGCAACAGTCCGCCCAACGCGGTCGAGATGGCTGAAATCGTCACTCTGGCCGGTCATAGGCTGAATCGCCACGTTGATCACTCAAGTCCGGCTGCACTATATGCGTTGTTCATGGCAGGTCGACCGCTACCGGACACTCTTCGATCCGCCAGCAGAAAAACCATGCGAGTGCCGATGCCAGACACGATCTCGAATTCCCCTATCCTTGTCGCCGGCACCGGTCCGGCCGGCTTGATCGCCGCTCTTGGTTTTGCCCATGCCGGATTTCCGGTCGTCCTGGTTGGCCCGGAGGCTAACGCCTCCGATGGCCGCACCACCGCACTGATGAATCCGGCGCTGAAAGTGCTCGACCGCATCGGTGTCCTTGGCGAACTGCAGCCCGTGGCCGCTCCCCTCAAGATCATGCGCATCGTCGATGCCACGCGACGTCTCATCCGCAGTCCGGTCGTTACTTTTCGTGCAAGCGAGATCGACGAAGAGCAGTTCGGCCTGAACTTCCCCAACAATGTGCTCAACCCCGTTCTGGCCAAGGTCGTGGAGGTCTCGCCCGGGATCGATTGGCGCAAGTCCCTCGTCACGAGCTGGTCTCTCGACGGAGATAAGGCGACAGCGATCCTTGCCGACGGCACTTCTGTTTCCGGTGCCCTTGCCGTTGCCGCCGATGGTCGTCTGTCGCCTGCGCGCGAAGCCGCAGGCATAACGACGGCCAAACGCACCTATCCGCAAGCCGCTTTGGTGCTGAATTTCGGTCATAGGGTCGAGCATAGCTTTGTGTCGACCGAATTCCACACCGAGACAGGTCCGTGCACTCAGGTTCCCCTGCCCGGCAATCGTTCGAGCCTGGTCTGGGTGGTCGAGCCGGAAATGGCCAAGGAATTGGCGGCGCTCGACGATGCCGCACTTTCGGTCAAGGTCGAGGAACGGATGCAGTCGATGCTCGGCCGCGTCAGCGTCGAACCCGGGCGGCAGATATACCCGCTTTCAGCCGCCACACCGCTGCGCTTTGCTGCAAAACGCATCGCATTGGTCGGTGAAGCGGCCCATGTCTTTCCACCGATCGGCGCGCAGGGCCTCAACCTCGGCATCAGGGATATCGACGATCTCATTGATGTTGCTTTGAAAAACCAAGGTGATCCGGGTGCTGTTGCGGCACTCGCCGCTTACGATTTCAAGCGGCGGCCCGACATCCTGGCGAGAAGCGGCGCAGTCAACCTGCTCAACATGTCGCTGCTGTCGGACATGCTGCCGGCACAGATGGCGCGCAGCGCGGGCCTTGGCCTGCTCGGCGGCTTCGCGCCGCTCCGTGCCTTCTTCATGCGCGAGGGTCTACGCCCCGGCAGCGGCTTCGCGGCCCTGGCCGGAGGCTTAAGGGAACAGATCCGGCGGTAGGATGCCGTTGCGGATCAGATAGAGCAGCCCCGTCACCGTGAAGACGGACAGGCAGGTGGTGATCAGCACGCTGGCCGAAGCGCGCTGCACCCAAACGCCATATTGCTGGGCAATGACGAAGACGTTGGTCGCCGTCGGCAAGGCAGCCAGAAGCACGGCCGAAAAGAGCCAGGCCGGCGAGAAATTGCCAACAGCGCTCAGCACCACATAACAGAGCAGAGGATGCACGATGAGCTTCAGCAGCGCGATCGGCAGCATTTCGGCCGGCACACGGTTCAGGGGTCGCAACGCAAGCGTTACGCCCATGGCAAACAGCGCGCAGGGCGCCGCCGCGTTCGACAGGTAGACCAGCAGCCTTTCCGCCGGCACCGGTGGCCGGAACTGGAAATAGGCCGCGGCAACGCCGACGGCCGTGGCGATGATGAAGGGATGGAGGACGATCTTGCGAACAACCTCGAGGATCAGTTCCGGCGCGGGGCGTTTTTCGCCGCCAGACAACGCCATCATCATCGGTGCAACGGCAAAATGGATGATGTTTTCAAAACAGAAAATAAGCGCCACCGGCACCGCGGCCTGTTCGCCAAAAGCAAGCAATGCGAGCCCAGGCCCCATATAGCCGATATTGCCATAGGCCGCCGCCAGCGCCTTGATTGTCGACTGGGCGATCTCGCCGCGCGAAATGATGACAGAAGCGGCGAACATCAGGGAAAAGACGACATAGGTCGAAAAGACCGAGCCGAGGATGAAATTCCATTCGGTCAGCTTCTCGAACAGCGTCTTGGCAAGAAGCTGGAAGAACAGCGCCGGCAAAGCGACATAGATGATGAAGGTGTTCATCCATCCCAGCGCCTCCAGCGGCTGCCTGGTCAGTCGCGCCACCAGAAAACCCAGGAAGATCAACCCGAAGAAAGGCAGGACCAGACCGATGACTTCCGACATGCCGTTCCCCGACAATTCTCGCTCCGGCCTATAGGCTGATCAGGGAGGGTGCAAGCTTAGCAGGATTGAATTGCGGCAGTTCCTGCGCCAAATAACAATGGAAAGTTGTGTGGTGAGTATGATGAAAACAGCCAGATTCTCGATCGGACAAGTGGTTCGCCACCGGCTGTTTCCGTTTCGCGGCATCATCTTCGATGTCGACCCGCAATTCGCCAACACCGAAGAATGGTATGAATCGATCCCCGCGGAAGTCAGGCCGCGCAAGGATCAGCCCTTCTATCATCTGTTGGCCGAGAACTCGGAGACCGAGTACATAGCCTACGTCTCGGAGCAGAACCTGCTCGAAGACGATTCCGGCGAGCCGGTACGGCACCCGCAGATCAACGAATTGTTCGACAAGACGGCTGATGGGCGTTACGAGCCCAAGCATCATTCCAAACACTGATCTGGTCGAGAACCCCGGTCTTGCGAACAAAAAGGGCTCCGGAATCCGGAGCCCTTTTTTTCGGCGATTGGTTCGCAGTGCCGATCAGACGTCCTTCTTCTGCGGCGTAACGCGCAGTTCGAGCTCGCGCAGCTGTGTCAACGTCGCCGGGCTCGGCGCGCCCATTAGCAGGTCCTGTGCCTGCTGGTTCATCGGGAACAGCGAGATCTCGCGCAGGTTCTTGGCGCCGACCAGCAGCATGATGATGCGGTCGATGCCGAACGCCGCACCGCCATGCGGCGGCGCGCCGTACTGGAAGGCGCGGTAGAGACCGCCGAAGCGCTCTTCCACGTCCTGCTGGCTCAACCCCACCTTTTCGAAGGCCGCAACCATGGTTTCCGGCGACTGGTTGCGGATCGAGCCGGAAGCGATCTCGAAGCCGTTGCAGACGGCGTCGTACTGGAAAGCTTTGATGGTGAGCGGATCCTGGTTCTTCAACGCCTCCAGGCCACCTTGCGGCATCGAGAACGGGTTGTGCGCGAAGTCGACCTTCTTCTCGTCCTCGTTCCACTCGAAGAAGGGGAAGTCGACGATCCAGCACAATTCGAAGCGATCGCGGTCGACGAGGTTCAGTTCCTCGCCCGCACGGGTGCGTGCCTCGCCGGCGAACTTGTAGAACTTGTCCGGTTCGCCAGCGACGAAGAAACAGGCGTCACCGTCATCAAGGCCGAGCTGGGTGCGGACGGCTTCGGTACGCTCCTCGCCGATGTTCTTGGCGAGTGGGCCTGCACCTTCCAGCTTTTCGGCTTCCTTGCGCCAGAAGATGTAACCGAGACCGGGTTGCCCCTGCTGCTGCGCCCAGGCGTTCATACGGTCGCAGAAGGCACGCGAACCGCCTGTCTTGGCAGGAATTGCCCAGACCTGAACCTTCGGGTTCGAAGCAATCATATTGGCGAAGACCTTGAAGCCGGAGCCGGCGAAATGGCGCGTCACCTCTTCCATGATGATGGGGTTGCGCAAGTCGGGCTTGTCCGAGCCGTATTTGCGGATCGCTTCGTCATAAGGGATGCGCGGCCATTCCTTGGTCACCGGCTTGCCTTCGGCGAACTGCTCGAACACCGAGGTCATCAGCGGCGTCATGGTGTTCCAGACGTCTTCCTGCGTGACGAAGCTCATCTCCAAGTCGAGCTGATAGAATTCGCCCGGCAGGCGGTCGGCGCGCGGGTCTTCGTCGCGGAAACAGGGCGCGATCTGGAAATAGCGGTCGAAGCCCGCCACCATCAGAAGCTGCTTGTACTGCTGCGGCGCCTGCGGCAGCGCGTAGAAGTTGCCAGGGTGAATACGGCTCGGCACCAGGAAGTCGCGCGCGCCCTCCGGCGAGGAGGCCGTCAGGATCGGTGTCGAGTATTCGGCGAAACCGGCAGCCGTCATCTCGCGGCGCATCGCGGCAATGACCTGTGTGCGCTTGACGATGTTCTTGTGCAGCGTGTCGCGGCGCAAATCGAGGAAACGGTACTTCAGGCGCACGTCCTCGGGATAATCCGGCTCGCCGAACACCGGCAGCGGCAGTTCCTTGGCAGCCGAAAGCACTTCGATCTCGCGCGCGAAAATCTCGATCTCGCCGGTCGGCAGGTTGGCGTTCGCAGTCTCCGCGGTGCGCGCCTTGACGTCACCGTCGACGCGGATCACCCATTCGCCGCGCACCGTTTCGGCCGCCTTGAAGGCCGGCGAATCCGGATCGGCCACGATCTGGGTCAGGCCGTAGTGGTCGCGCAGATCGATGAACAGCAGGCCGCCGTGATCGCGCACGCGATGGACCCAGCCGGAGAGCCGGACATTCTGGCCGACATCCGACTTCCTGAGAGCTGCACAGGTGTGGCTGCGGTAACGATGCATAGGACTGCCATTCCAAGATTTCAGGGGTTCATGCGAACGGGCGGCGCAGTGTGCGCGATGCCCGAAAATTGGCGCGAAAAGCGCATGCAAGCCGGCTTTTGTCAAGGTGAACGCGACAACTGAACAGCCATGCGGCCCGACCGGCCGCTCAGCCGGAGCCGTTACCGGTCAGAACTGCTTCTTCAGCCAGATGGTGGCGTGTCCTGGCGGATAGTCGTCAATGCGGCCGAACTCCTGAAAACCGTGACGTTTGTAGAATTCCGGCGCCTGGAAGGAAAAGGTTTCGAGATAGGCACCGAGACAGCCGCGTTCGCGCGCGATCGCTTCCGCCTTGGCGAGCAACTGGCTGCCAAGGCCGCCCTTGCGATTCTCAGGGCTCACCCACAACCAGTCGACGAACATCCAAGAATAGCCGGTATTGCCTTTGAGACCGCCCAGCACGCTGCCATCGTCGTCGCGCGCCAGGATCCAAAGCTCCTGGTGATTGTAGGGCCCGCCCTTTGCGACGTTGTATTCGTCCAGTCCCTCGCCGATCATATCGGCGATGTCCTCATCGACTTCCGTGCTGACGGTCAGCATCACCATTGGACACCTGAGGTTTCACTTGAATAGAGGTCAGCGGATTCGGAATGTCTTTTTGGTGTTCCGTTTGCCGCGATATTTGCGATTCTCACTGAGCGGTTTCAAATCTGGCGGGAAAAAGGCCGTTATACGCAGCCGATAGCAAGAATGCGCCCATCTATGACTTGACGAAACCGGTCGGCAGGCGAGACAAGATCGCATTCCTTGCCAATGAGATTTTGATGCATCTGATAACAAGCCAAGAAGAACTGGATGCGGTTGTTCGCGAACTCGCCAAATCCGAATTCGTCACCGTCGATACCGAGTTCATCCGCGAAACCACATTCTGGCCGGTGCTTTGCCTGATCCAGATGGCGGCTCCGGGCGTTACCGCTCTGATCGATCCGCTGAGCCCTGGCCTCGACTTGAAGCCGTTCTTCGACCTCATGCGCAATGAGAAGGTCACCAAGGTTTTCCATGCGGCGCGCCAGGACATTGAAATCGTCGTCCATCTGGGTGATCTCGTGCCGCACCCGGTCTTCGACACCCAGGTTGCTGCGATGGTCTGTGGTTTTGGCGACAGCGTCTCCTATGACCAGCTGGTGCAGAAGGTTACCGGTGCCCGCCTCGACAAGTCGTCGCGTTTCACCGATTGGCGCCACCGGCCGCTTTCCGACAAGCAGCTTGACTATGCGCTGGCCGATGTCACCCATCTGATCGACGTCTATAAGCACCTGAAAGACCAATTGGCCCGTGAGGATCGCGCCCATTGGTTGAATGAGGAGATGGAGGTGCTCACCTCCCGCGAGACGTACGACCCTCATCCCGAAGATGCCTGGAAGCGGCTGAAGATGCGGTTGCGCAAACCGCAGGAACTGGCTGTGGTGCAGGCGGTCGCTGCCTGGCGTGAGCGCGAGGCAAGAGAGCGTGACGTGCCGCGCGGACGGGTGCTGAAGGACGATGCGATCTATGAGATCGCGCAACAGGCGCCACGCGACGCCAACGCACTCGGCCGCCTGCGTACGACACCGAAAGGATGGGAACGCTCGGCGACGGCGACCGCCCTGCTCGAAGCGGTCAATGCTGCATTGGCTCGTCCGAAGGAAGAGATGCCGAAACTGCCAAAGGTGTTTCAGCCGCCGGAAGGCACAAGCGCAGCGTCGGAACTGCTGAAGGTCCTGCTTCGGATCGTCGCCGAAAAACAAGGCGTTGCCGCCAAGGTGCTGGCGACCAGCGACGATATCGATCGGATTGCCGCGGAGGGCGAGGATGCCGACGTGCCGGCCTTGCAAGGCTGGCGTCGCGCCGTGTTCGGCGACGCCGCCCTGCGGCTCGTGCGCGGTGAAATCGGCATCAAGTTCGAGAAGCGCAGGATTGCTGTCTTCGACCTGAAAGCTTGAAAACGAGAGCGAGGAACGCCCTCGCCCATTGCAAGGCCTAGTTCGCGCTCAGGCACCGCCGTGGTAGTTCGGGCTCTCGCGCGTGATCGTCACGTCATGTGCATGGCTTTCACGCAGACCGGCATTGGATATCCGCACGAAAGTTGCCCGCTCACGCATGTCGCCAAGGTCGCGAGCACCGACATAGCCCATTGCCGCCCGCAAGCCACCGGCCAGCTGATGCAGTACCCCGGCCACCGGACCCTTGTAGGGGACCTGTCCTTCGATACCTTCCGGCACCAGCTTCAGCGTATCGCGCACTTCGGCCTGGAAATAGCGGTCGGCCGAACCGCGCGCCATCGCACCGACCGAACCCATGCCACGATAGGCTTTGAACGAACGGCCTTGATGCAGGTAGACCTCGCCCGGGCTTTCGTCCGTGCCGGCCAGCAGCGAGCCGATCATGGCCGCATTGGCGCCGGCGGCCAGCGCCTTGGCAAGATCGCCAGAATATTTGATGCCGCCGTCGGCGATGATCGAAATGCCGGCCTTGTCGGCCGTTTCCACCGCCGACATGATCGCCGAGAGCTGTGGTACGCCGACACCGGCGACAATACGGGTGGTGCAGATCGAGCCAGGCCCGATGCCGACCTTGACGCCGTCGGCGCCGGCATCGATCAGCGCCTGGGTGCCGGCCGCCGTGGCGACATTGCCGGCGATGATGCGCACGGCGTTGGAAAGCTTCTTCGCCCGCGTCACCGCATCCAGCACGCGCTGCGAATGGCCGTGCGCGGTATCGATGACGAGCAGGTCGACGCCGGCGTCGATGAGGCGTTCGGCCCGTTCGAAACCATCATCGCCGACGCTGGTTGCCGCCGCAGCGCGCAGGCGCCCCTGCGCGTCCTTGGTGGCATGCGGGTTGAGCTGTGATTTCTCGATGTCCTTGACGGTGATGAGACCGACGCAGTTGCCTTTCTTGTCGACCACAAGCAGCTTTTCGATGCGGTGCGAGTGCAGCAGGCGCTTGGCCTCGTCCTGATCGACGTTTTCCTTGACCGTGATCAGGTTCTCCCGCGTCATCAGTTCATAGACTTTCTGCGCGGGATTGGAGGCAAAACGCACGTCGCGGTTGGTGAGGATGCCGACCAGACGGCCAGTGATCTGGCCACCGGTGCCGCCGTTCTCGACGACAGGGATGCCCGAAATGCCGTAGTGGCGCATCAGCCCGAGCGCATCCGCCAATGTCGCATCGGGGCCGATGGTGACTGGGTTCACCACCATGCCTGATTCGAACTTCTTCACCTGTCGGACCTGTTCGGCCTGTTCGGTGGGCGTAAAATTGCGATGGATGACGCCAATGCCGCCGGCCTGCGCCATGGCGATGGCCAGCCTTGCTTCGGTCACCGTATCCATCGCGGCCGAGATGATGGGAACGTTGAGTTCGATGTCGTTGGCAATGCGCGTGCGGATATCGGTTTCGCCCGGCATCACTTCCGAATGTCCCGGCTGCAGCAAGACGTCGTCGAAGGTCAGCGCGAGAGCGCCGGTAGCGGTTTCGATGATCTTTGCCATTGCCGATCCCTATCCAGACAAAATGGGGTCTAAAAACGAAACGGGCGCTGACCCGGATGGGTGCGCCGACTCGAAATTCCCTTTCAGGATTGGCGGTGGCTGGTAACACGTCTGATCGCCAATGGAAAGTGCGTGCCACCGTCACACTGCCGTTTCATTGGTATTGCGTTCTGGTGTGATCCACTCCCGGTCCTGGATGCTTGCAATACTGGCTGGGTCGCACAAAAGTGACCGAACGAAATAGGACGCAACCGCATTGCCGTGATAACGGCGTCGACCGAACGATCCCGCCGCGGTTTCAAGGTCCGGACTTTTCGTGAACAGAATCATCCCGCTCGTTCTGGCCGTCGCATTGTTCATGGAAAACATGGACTCCACTGTCATCGCCACGTCGCTGCCAGCGATCGCGACGGATATCGAGACGAGCCCGATCGCGCTCAAGCTGGCACTCACCGCCTATCTCGTGGCGCTCGCGATCTTCATCCCGATCAGTGGCTGGATGGCCGACCGCTTCGGTGCGCGGAACGTGTTTCGGGCAGCGATTGCCGTTTTCATCCTGGGCTCGGTGGCCTGCGCGATGGCTTATTCGCTTGAGACCTTCGTGCTTGCCCGCTTCTTCCAGGGCATGGGCGGCGCGATGATGACGCCGGTCGGGCGCCTGGTGCTGGTGCGGGCAACGCCGAAGAGCGATCTCGTTGCAGCCATGTCCTGGCTCACCATTCCGGCACTGGTCGGTCCCCTCGTCGGCCCGCCGGTCGGCGGCTTCATCACCACCTACTTCTCCTGGCACTGGATCTTCCTGATCAACGTGCCGATCGGCATTGTCGGCATGCTGCTGGCTACGCGTTATCTGCCGAAGACGCCTCCCGGCAAAACGCCGCCGCTCGATTATGTAGGCCTCATATTGAGCGGGCTGGCTGCTTCCGGCATCGTTTTCGGGCTCTCGGTGGTCAGCCTGCCTGCGCTGCCGCCCATCGTCGGCTTTGTCACTGTGGTCGTCGGCATGGTTTGTGGCGGGCTTTATCTTTGGCATGCGCGCCACGCCAGGAACCCGCTCCTGGCGCTCGATCTTTTTCAGAACCAGGCCTTTCGCGCATCGGTCCTCGGCGGTGGCCTGTTCCGCATCGGCATTGGCGCCGTGCCGTTCCTGCTTCCGCTGATGTTCCAGATCGGCTTCGGCCTGACGCCCTTTCAGTCGGGCATGATCACCTTCGTCTCGGCTCTTGGCGCGATCGGCATGAAATTCGTCACCGCCTGGCTGTTCCGGGTCGCGGGTTTCCGGCGTGTCCTGATATGGGGCTCGCTTCTGGCGGCAGCCTCCATTGCCATCTACGGGCTGTTCACGCCGACGACGCCCTATTTCCTGATGCTGGCCGTGCTGCTTGCCGGAGGTTTCATCCGTTCGATGTTCTTTACCGGCGTCAACGCGCTTGCCTTCGCCGAGATCCCGGCCGAGGACACGTCAAAGGCAACGCCCATCACGGCGGTGGCGCAGCAGTTGAACATCGCGCTCGGCGTGGCGCTGGCGGGCGGTATCCTGGAGGTCTCCACCAAGGTGCATGGCGGCCCGCTCACCTTGAGCGACTTCCATATCGCCTTCTTCATCGTTGCCGCGGTGGCCGCGCTGGCAGCGCTGTCCTTCATGCGTCTGTCGCCGGATGCCGGCAATGCCGTCTCCGGTTACAAGGCACAGCCTGGAAAGCCGATCGAAAGCGCTGCGCCAACGGCCTGAGGGGCCACGCTTATTCTTGAGCCGGCGCCCGCCCCTTGAAATCCTTGGCCAGCAGATAGAGCTCGACAGATTCGTCACGCGAGGCCGGCGGCTTGACGTGATGGACCGAGCGGAACGATCGTTTCAGCATGTCCAGCAGCTCGTTTTCCGTGCCCCCCTGGAAGGTCTTGGTCAGGAAGTGGCCGCCGGGCTTCAAGACCGACATGGCGAAATCGGCCGCCACCTCGCACAGATGCATGGTACGAAGATGGTCGGTACGGCGATGCCCGGTCGTCGGCGCCGCCATGTCGGAGAGAACGATATCCGGTTCGCCGCCCAATTCTTCGATCAGTCGTCCCGGCGCCGCGTCGTCGAGGAAATCCATCTGCACGATGGCAGCACCGGGCACGGCATCCATTTCCAGATAGTCGATGCCGACCACATGCGGCGCCTCTGCCGTCGATTTCGTGCGCGCGGCCGCCACCTGGCACCAGCCGCCCGGCGCGGCACCGAGGTCGATCACCTTCTGGCCAGGTTTCAACAGATGGTGCTTGTCGTCGATCTCGATCAGCTTGTAGGCAGCGCGCGAACGATAGCCATCCGCCTTGGAGCGCTGGACATACGGGTCGTTGAGGTGCCGCTCCAGCCAGCGCCGGGACGATTCCTTCAGGCCGCGCTTCTTCTTGACCTTGGTGCGCAAGACACGCGTCGTGCTGCCAGCACCGTCCTTTTTGTTGGTCATTGCCGGCCCTCTGTCCGCCAGGAACCGCGCGCAGCGCGGTCGTCGGCCATCAATTCACTCAAGATACCCTCGCGCAAGCCACGGTCGGCCACGCGCAGGCGTTCCGACGGCCACACGGCTCGAATCGCCTCGAGAATCGCGCAACCGGCGAGAACCAGGTCGGCGCGGTCGGCACCGATGCAGGGGTTGGCGACGCGCTGCTGGAAATCCCAGCCCAGCAGCTTCTGCACCATGCGGTCGACATTCTCGCGCCCCATCCACAAGCCGTCGACGCGGCGGCGGTCGTAGCGCTCCAGATCGAGGTGGACCCCCGCAAGCGTCGTAACGGTGCCGGAGGTGCCGAGCAGATGGAAATGCGGACCGGCAACCAGATGGCTCAGTCGATGGCGTCCTTCGAAGGCTGCAAGGCGCCCGGCGACATCATCCACCATCGCTGCAAAGCTCTCACGCGTCACCGTGCGGCCGCCGAAGCGTTCGGCCAATGAGACGACGCCAACCGGCAGGGAAGTCCAGGAGACGATATGATTTGCAAGGCGTTGCGAGCGGCGGTTACTCAGATCGATCAATGCGATCTCGGAAGACCCGCCGCCGATGTCGAACAGCACCACGCCCTTGGTCTCGCGCTCGATCAGCGAGCCGCAGCCCGAAACGGCGAGGCGTGCTTCGGTCTCGCGGTCGATGATTTCCAGCTTCAGCCCGGCCTCGCGTTCAACCCGTTCCAGAAACTCGGCGCCATTCGCCGCCGACCGGCAGGCTTCGGTGGCGATCAGCCGCGCTCCCGCGACCTTGCGAAGCCGTAGCTTGTCGGCGCAGACCTTCAACGCCTCGATGGCGCGGTTCATGGCTGCGTCGCCCAACCGACCGCTTGCCGAGAGCCCCTCGCCCAACCGCACGATGCGCGAAAAGGCATCGATCACCCTGAATTGTCCGTGGCGACCCGGTACCGCCACCAGCAGGCGGCAATTGTTGGTGCCGAGGTCGAGGGCGGCAAAGACCGGCAATTCGCCGTTCCACGCCGAACGTGATCTCTGCTCCTGCGAGGCAGGGTTGGCAGGTCTCGCTGGTTGAGGATTCGCGGCGACGGACGATTGTCCTGTTCCCTGCGGAGCCTCGGTTGTGGCAGGCCTCGGCACGACGCCGTCCGTGGGCGCAAAAACCTTTCGCCCGCGCCGCCGCTTGCGTCGTTTACGTCCCTTGGCTCCCGGTGGGGCTGAAGCATGCGAATCCCATCGCACGCCAGCATGGCTCTGTCCCTCGCGGCCTGTGGCCCGGGATCCAGGCTCGGGCGATGCCGAAATCCTCTCCGACATGCCGCCCTCCGGCGCTCCAGCGCCGGCGTCGCGGTCTTTCACTGTCAATTCCTTCCAGTGCCGCGCGAACCGGTGGTCCGGACGCTGCTGGCACGAATATTCGTAAGTTGGCGCCAGACTAGCAGCGCAAGGCCCAATCACCAAGACCCGCACGAAAATTGTCGACCGCCGCAGTAGCGTCACAAGTGTCGCCGTAAACGTGCCACAAGTGTTGAATAGCCGGCTTCGATCAGGCATTTCTGGTTTCAACGGGTTTGCTGGCGCTCGTCGTCGGTGCAAAACCTGCGCGGGGCATCGAAATAAGATGGGTTGGGGTTGCTGATGGCCATGACGGCATGAATTTCAGGCGTTTTATCTGGCCGGTGATAGGGCTGGCGGCTGTCGCTTTTTCGGTTTGGGTTCTCTTCAACGAACTGCGCGGTATTTCGCTGGATGATGTCTGGACCAGCCTTGCCGCCATACGCTGGACGCATTGGCTGCTGGCGGCATTCAGTTCGGTCGTCGCTTACGCCGCCCTTGCCGGCTATGATCACATCGCCCTTATGCATCTTGAAAAACGGGTGTCGTGGCTGTTCGTGACGCTCTGCTCTTTCACCACCTATGCGCTGTCGCACAATATCGGTGGTTCGGTGTTCTCAGGTGCTGTCATCCGCTATCGGGCCTATGCCACGCGTGGCCTGTCGGGCCAGCAAGTCGGCGTGCTGGTGGCGATCTGCTGGATCACCTTCGTGCTGTCGTCGATCCTGCTGGGCGGCATCGTGCTGATCCTCATCCCGGACCTGTTCGATCGATTCGCCGATGTCAGTGCTTTCAAAGAGATCGGCTATGGCGGGCTGTCGGCGGGCGCCGGCATCGCCATGATTCTTCTGGTGGGCACCTATGTCTTCGGCAGCTGGTTGCATCTGAACCCGCTGAAGATCGGCTCCGTGCAGATCCACTACCCGAGGCTGCCGATCGTGGCGCGCCAACTGGTGATCGGCCCGCTCGAAATCCTGGCGGCCGGCGCGATCCTCTATTTCGCGCTGCCTGTCGAAAACAATCCAGGCTACCTCGTCGTCTTTGCAATCTTCCTTGTCGCCTTTTCGGCGGCGCAGATCTCGCATGCACCCGGCGGCCTTGGCGTGTTCGAGGTCGTGTTCCTTGCCGGCCTGCCGCAGATGGACCAGGCCGGCGTCATCGCGGCGCTGCTGGTGTTCCGGCTGTTCTACCTCATCATCCCGCTCATCCTGGCCCTGATTGTCGTGCTGCTGTTCGAGCGCTCGCAGTTCGGCCGTGCTGCCAATTGAAACGCTGACGAGGCTTGACTATTTTCGGAGCATGGCTACAAGGCAGCGCAGAAACGGGCACGCGGCATACCGAGCCGCCGGCTTCCAGCCAGGAACACACTTCAGCTCGTTTCGCCAAAGCATTGAGTTCAATGCTTTTTGGGGAATAGGTTAACGGTAGACCCACGGACTCTGACTCCGTTAGTCCTGGTTCGAATCCAGGTTCCCCAGCCAACCATCCTTCTCAAAAGAAGACTACCGCTCTCGGCCTCACTCGCAAATGAGCGGCCTCACTCTTCCCGGAAGGCTTTCTGGATCTGATCCGACAGGGGCTTCACCAGATAGGAAAGCATTGTCCGATCGCCTGTTGGGAAGAACACCTCGGCCGGCATACCCGGTGCCAGTGCCAGCCCGTGCAGTTTGGCGACCTCCGTTTTCGGCAGCTTCACCCGCGCGACATAGAAGCTTGTTCCCGCGCGTTCGTCGATGGTGAGATCCGCCGAAATTCGTGACAGCGTCCCTGTCAGTTCCGGCGTGGTTTGCCGATTGAAGGCCGACAGGCGCAAGATCGCATCCTGGCCCATGGCCACCTGGTCGATATCCTGCGGCGCAATATGTGCTTCAACGGTCAGGTCATCCGTTATCGGCACGATCTGCATCACCTCCTCGCCGGGCGTGATGACCCCGCCGACTGTGTGCACGGCCAACTGAAGCACCGCGCCATCCTGTGGGCTGCGCAAGTCGATGCGTTTCAACTGATCTTCGGCGGCAACCTTGCGTTCGACGAACTCGGAGATCTTTGCCTGCGTTTCACGCAGCTCGGTCGCGACCTCGCTGCGAAGATCCTGATCGATCTGGATGATCTGCAGTTCGACCTCCGCAGCCTTGCCATGTGCCTGGGCTATTCCCGCGGTCAATTGGCCATGCTCGCCTTCAAGCTTCACAGCGTCCCGTTCCAGCGCCGTCATGCGGTTGATCGATACCAGCTTGCGATCCCACAAGTCCCGCACGCCTTTCAGCTCGACCTGGATCAGCTCGATCTCACGCCGTTTTGCCTGCCTCTGCTCGGTCAATCCGGCGGCCTCCTGCGCCAGCTGGGCGATCCGTTCGCGCAATTGCGATCGCTGGCCAGATCGCGCCTGCTGCCGGAAATCGAACAGCGATTGTTCTCCAGCCATCGACGCCGCGACACCGGATTCGTCGCGTCGCGATGTCAAAACCTCGGGAAAGGTGATCTTGTCGTGGCCGTCACGCTCCGCCTCCAGGCGAGCCAGCCTTGCATAAAACTCGTCCAGACCTGTCGAGACGATTGCCAGATTGGCGCGCGTCGTCGTCTCGTCCAGACGCACCAGAACATCACCGGCTTTGACCAGGTCGCCTTCACGCACCCGGATCTCACCGACCACACCGCCGGTCGGATGCTGGACCTTCTTCACATTGGAATCGACCACCAGCCGGCCGGAAGCAATTACCGCCCCCGACATTTTGGTCACTGCCGCCAGGCCACCGACACCTCCGACGAGCAGCAGACAGGTAGCAACCCCCGCTACGAGATAGCGGCGGATCTGTCTTTGATGCGAAGTGTCCTTGCTCATGCAGGGACACCTCTCTCCGCGGTAACGACCTTCAGCGGCGCTGCCGATCGCAGAACCTTGCTTAACACCTCATCCTTCGGGCCGAAGGCCTGAGCATGTCCATTCGCCATCATCAGCACCGTATCGACATTGGCCAGGGCACTGGACCGGTGTGCGACGACGATCACGATGCCGCCGCGTTCCCTGATGCCCCGGATGGCGCCGGACAGCGCCGCTTCACCCTCCGCATCGAGATTGGAATTCGGCTCGTCCAGGATGACCAGGAACGGATTGCCATAGAGCGCACGTGCAAGGGCTATACGCTGCCGCTGCCCAGCCGACAGCGAGGCGCCGGCCTCGCCAACCCTGGTGTCGTAACCTTCGGCCAGATGCACGACGAGATCGTGCACGCCCGCGGCCTTGGATGCCGCCAGCACCATTTCGGACGATGCGTCCGGGTCAAAGCGGGAAATGTTCTGCGCGATCGTTCCATCAAACAGCTGCACGTCCTGCGGCAGATAGCCGATATGTTTACCCAGCTCATCGGTCGGCCACTGATCGAGCGTCGCGCCGTCCAGTCGCACTGAGCCCCGCGCCGGCAGCCAGACGCCTGCAAGCGCACGCACCAGCGACGACTTGCCGGAAGCGCTGGGACCGATGATCCCCAGGCCCGATCCCTTCGCCAGCGTGAAATTCACATCCCAGACCACCGGTGTCCGCTCGCCCGGTGGCATGACACTGACGGTTTCAACGGCCAATGCGCTGACAGGTGCCGGCAGGGTCACGCTGGTTGCGCTTTCCGGAAGCGCGGACAGAAGCTGCTTCAAGCGCGCCCAGCCCTGGCGCGCCGCAACGAAACCCTTCCAATGCGCTATCGCCAGTTCGATCGGAGCCAGCGCCCTGCCCATCATGATCGAACTTGCGATCATGATGCCACCGGTCGCTTCCTGCCGGATGACCAGATAAGCGCCAATCGCCAGTATTCCGGATTGCAACATCAACCGCAGAATCTTGGAGATCGTGCCAAGCGTTCCTGCAACATCGCTGGCTGCCGCATGTGCGTTCAGGTAGTCGGCGTTGACGGCATACCACCGCTCGGCGATGCGCCCGCCAAACCCCATGGCCTGTATGGCTTCGGCATTGCGCCTTGTCGCTTCAGCCAATGTGCTGCGGACCGCCGCATGCTGCCCGGCGATCTTGGTCGGGCCGCTGGTCCGGAACTCAGCCAGAAGGGTCAGTGCGAACAGGACAATGGCGCCAGCGAGCGCGGTAACGCCGATCCAGAAATGAAAGATGAAACAGATGCCTATGTAGAGGGGCATCCACGGCAGATCGAACAGCGCGGTCGGTCCGGCACTTCCGATAAAGGAGCGGACCTGGTCCAGATCCCGCAAGGGCTGCAAGCCGTCACCGGAAGTTTTGGAGCGCAGCGGCAGACGCATCAGCGCCGAATAGACCGAGGGACTGAGTTTCGCGTCCAACCCCTGCCCCAGCCGCACCATGAGGCGCGAACGGATCAACTCCAACACGCCCTGAAACGTGAACAGGGTGGCGGCAAGCACCGCCAAGCCGACCAGCGTCGGTACGCTGCGACCCGGAACGACCCGGTCATACACCTGCAACATGAAAAACGAACCGGTCAGGGTCAGTACGTTCACAACGCCGCTCATCAGGACAATGCCCGAAAAAGCACGTCGAAAAGACGATAGAATTCCGACCAGCGTCAGCGACGGCGATAGCGTCGACTTCATGCAAGCTCGCAATTGGAATGAGGCATCTTCGCCATTGGTCTCGACCCTTAGTACATGACTGTGTTGAGCGTGACGTGGACGGGCGAGCCCGCCTCGACTTTTGCGCTGCCCCGCGCGATCAGCCAGCCGTCCGCGCGCTCCAGGCGCGCAACGACCTGCAGCGTTGGCGATGCAGCAGCAGGGCTTGCGGTCAGGGGCAAGGAGAATTCCAGCTTCTTTGAGCCGCCGTTGCTTTCGACGCGCGTTTCCGCGGCACGGCGTTGCGTCTTGTTCTTGATGGCGGGGTCCTCAAGATAAATCTCGATATGGCCTTCCGGGATGGCCACGTTGCCCTTGAACGTGACCGTCCCACGAATATCTGTTGATTGCGCGGTGGCCGTCGCGGTGGCTGCGGCGACAGCCGCGGCTCCCGCTGCCATCAGTACGGTGCGGCGATTGGTCGGGCGCTTCATCACAAAACTCTCCGTGATCGTTGCGGTGCCTATGCAGGCTCTAAATGCACAGGGTGACCAACACCGTGTAGAGAAGGGGCGCCCGAAAGCGCCCCTTCTGTGCTGAGGTCAGGCGACAATGAAGTCTGCTGCCGAAAGGTTCAGATGTGCGTTCAGTTGCGCAAACTGAACAGCCGCGACTTGCCCGGAGCCATCGGCGTCGTAGGACAACGCTCCGCTGTCGGTGTCATAGATGATGCGGTCGTCGACATCATGGGCAACACCCGACGCACTCTTGAAGAATGCGCCCAAGGCAAGAGCGCCGTCGTCGCCCACACTCGTAAAGATGAGGTTGTCCAGCAGGATCGTGTCGTCAGCGACGTTGAAGTCCTTGATCAAGTCGACATTGCCGTTCCCAAGCGCTGTCGAGAAGCGGAAGGAATCCTCGCCCGCGCCGCCGGTCAGCGTGTCGGCCGCCAGACCGCCATCCAGAAGGTCGCTGCCGGTGCCGCCGTTGAGCTTGTCGGCGCCTGCAACGCCCGGCTGAGCCGGCGCAGGCGGGAATTCGACCGACACGTTCACCTTGTATGTCGAGCCTTCCGGCACGGCATCCGCCCAGCCATCGCCGGGCACGTCGGGCGACCACATGCCTTCCTGGATGTAGTAGGTTCCGGTTTCCTTGACGACGAAGACCGCGCTTGAATCCCGGCTGGTCGTGGAGCCGGGATCGCCGCCGCCATCGTCGTTCTCGGCGACGATGTTGCCGTTGCTGTCCAGCAGCCTGACCCAGCTGTCATGGACGTTGGGATCGGCAATTCCGTCGATGTCGATCGAGATGACCGTACCGGCCGCCAGTGTGATGCCATAGTATCCGCCCTTGCCGTTGCCGGTGGCATTGACGGTGGTGTGAAGAGTGGTCGTCGAATCGAAGATATCCGGGTCGGCGGCCAGCGAGAAGTTGTTCGAGATGTCGAAGGCGGTTGCGATCGAATTGTTCGTCGCATCGGCCCCGAGCGTGGCGTAGCCGGTACCCATGCCCGGCCGTGGCGGTGCGTCGCCCTGATAGGCGAAATCGCCGAGCAGGGTGTCATCGCCGCCGCCGCCGTTGATCGTGTCGTTGCCGCCCTGACCGGTCAGAACATTGGCGGCGCCGTCGCCGGTCAATTGATCGTTGAAGCCCGAACCGGCGAGATTTTCGATCGAGATATAGGTGTCCCCGGCGGACTTGCCGCCGCCGAGATGGAGTTTGACACCGCTGGTCGCATCGGCGTAGTCCGCCGTGTCGCTTCCGGCGCCGCCATTCAGCTTGTCGGCACCACCGCCGCCGGTCAGGATATCGTCACCCCCACCGCCGGACAGTTCGTTGGCCTGGGCGTTGCCGATGATATGGTCGTCGAAGAAGGAACCAACTGCGTTTTCGAAGCCGGCAAGGATATCGTGCCGGATAACGGTGCCGCGCCCGACGATCTGCACCGGGCCATCGGCATCGCCGCCACTGGCAGTGCCATTGGCGAGGTCGATGGTCACGCCGTCGGAGCTGCCCGCATAGACAACCGTATCGATACCGTCGCCGCCGTCCAGATAGTCCTGGCCGGCGCCACCGATGATCGTGTCGTTGCCGCCTTCACCGTACAGGATGTCGCCATCGTTGCCGCCATCCAGTATGTCATCGCCGTCGCGGCCGTTGAAGTAATCGCCGCCGCCCTGGCCCCAGAAATGATTTGCTTCCGACGTGCCGATGAAACGGTCGATGCGGTCATCCGACCCGATCAAATTCTCGATGCTGTCGAAGGTGTCGCCGGAGGCGGTGCCGCCGCTGGCGACATTCGTCTCCAGGTTGACGAGCAGTTGGAACGGGCTTTCCTTGCTGTAGTCGACCGTGTCGACGCCGGCGCCGCCCCTGAATATGTCGATGCCGTCCTGGCCGCTCAGCGTGTCGTCGCCGTCGCCGCCGTCGAGGATGTCATTGCCCTGGCCGCCGAGGATGGTGTCATTGCCACCGCCGCCGTAGAGCGTGTCATTGCCGTCATCACTCTCGGTCTGGTCTTCAAGGTCCGCGACGTCGATCGTGTTGTTGATGTCGCGGCTGGCGAGCGAGTCGCGACCGCCGATGATGAGGTCATCACCACCCTGACCGAAGATGGTGTCATCGCCACCACCGCCGTCGAGCGTATCATTTCCGCCGGTGCCGAAAATAATGCTGGTCATCGTGTTGTCGCCGACGACGGGTGTTTCGGGGCTACCGCCTCCTGGTTGAAGCGTCGACTCGTCGGCGTAAATGATGTTTTCGACGTTCGCGATTTTCCCGATCTTCAGGTCCCTGGACAGCAGGACGACGGTATCGTTCCCGCCATTCGCTTCCTCGCGCACGATGTCATCGAGGGAGTCGACGAAGTAGATATCGTCGCCGCTATTACCAGCCATGCGGTCACCGCCGCCGCGGCCGTCGAGGACGTTGGCGCCGTCATTGCCGATCAGTATGTCGTCGTAGCTGCTGCCGATGCCGTTCTCGATGTAATAGGCGGTCGTATCGGCATTGTGCCCAGCAAAGATCGACACATTGTTGCTATGGCCGTTCACGCTGGAGAACTGCCCGGCGCGCAAGTCAAGGATCGTGCCCGCCGTAGAACCGGAGAAGTCGATCGTGTCGGTTCCACCTGTGTCATGGATCGTAAAACCGATATCGTGCTGCATGCCCGAGGCGGAGAGCCGGTAGCCGTCTTGCGTGCTGCCGAAGCCGTAGACGTTGTCGCCCGTGTTGAGGTTGATCTCCTGATAGGTGCGCTCACCATTCGCGTCGACGGTCGAGAAAAAGCGACGGATGACGGCTTCGATGTCGGCCATGAGCGGCGTCGAAGCCGACCAGCGGCTGGTTTCGCCGACGTCGATGCCATCGAAATAGGACATGACGCTGTATTGCTGACGGTCGTAGGTCCAGGTCGCATTGTTCAGATAGTTGATCTGGACGCCGCCGGGACCGCTGTAATTATAGAGTCCGGGATGGTTCAGGCCGAACTCATGGCCGAATTCGTGGATGAAGGAATCGAACACATAGCCGCCAATGTCTGTCTTGTTGGGCTCCGTGTCGTGGAAACGCTGGCCTATGCTGACATAACGATCGTTTGAATAGGCACTGCCGTCGTCTTCCTCGCCCACTTCGGGGCTGACAACCTGCATCCAGTCAGTCGCGCTGTTGTATGGCGCGTCGTCGACGATTTCGAACTTCAAAGGGGTGACAAGAGACCACATCTCCAGGGCGCCGATCGCGGCGGCCTTGTATTCGGGGTGGTCGTTGAGTTCGTAGACGTTGATCCTCAGCGTTCCCGCCGCGATCGCTGGCGTCAGGCTGCGGTCCAATGCTCCAAGATAATCGAGGTAGGCTTCGTAATCCTCGCTCTTGCCATAGGGGTTATCGGGCGTCTGGTCGTTGATCCACCATTGGTCGCTATTTTGGCTTGGGTTCGGCATCGTTGGGGTTCCCTCATCTACAACCGTGGATAGTACGGCTGTACCGGTTTGCTGCTTCCAACCACCAACAGGCATCGCTTGCGCGCCTGCTAAGCCCCGTCACCTCCGCCGATAATGCTATCGGAATTTTCGACTTGTCTAGCCTGTTGGACACGGCCACGCAGGACTGCCACGAGGTTCGAGTTCACTTCCTGTTCGCAGTCGACAGATTTCGTCATTTGGACGGCGCGAAGGTTTGATACCAGGTGTTCGTCATCGCGATCCGCGTCCGATTGGCTGCGTAAAACAGCCCGCCTAGGCCTGCACGAGCAGCAAGCCGAATGCGCTGAGCGCGAAGATCAACATCTTTTCGTGGTTTCCAGCGCGGTATTGTGGCTAAACCGACACCTCAATCCACGCTGGAGCATGATCGCTGGCCTTTTCCCGTCCGCGCACTTCGCGGTCGACGCCGGCAGCGGTGAGCTGGCCGGCGATTGCGGGGCTGAGCAGGAGATGATCCAACCTGAGCCCGGCATTGCGGCCCCAAGCGTTGCGCAGATAGTCCCAGAATGTGTAGACGCGTTCATCGGGATGAAGCGCCCGGATGGCATCCGTCCACCCCTGGCCGACGAGCTTGTGCAATGCCAGCCGCACCTCCGGGCGGAACAAGGCATCATCCTGCCAGCGCTCGGGCTTGTAGACGTCGAGTTCGGTCGGAATGACATTGTAGTCGCCGGCAAGGACGACCGGGATGTTATGGGTGAGCAGTTCCGCGGCATGCTGCTGAAGCCTGCTGAACCATCGGAGCTTATAGTCGAATTTCGGCCCCGGAGCCGGGTTGCCGTTTGGCGCATAGAGGCATCCGACCAACACGCCGGAGACTGCCGCCTCGATATAGCGGCTTTGCGTGTCGTCCTCGTCGCCGGGCAGGCCGCGCCGCGTCTCGATCGGATCGACGCCACGCGCCAAGATCGCTACGCCGTTCCAGCTTTTCTGCCCCAGCCACACCGCGCCGTAGCCGGCATCGCGAAGTGCCGTTTTCGGAAACTTGTCGCCCGACGCCTTCAGTTCCTGCAGGCAGACGACATCGGGCTCGGCCTCAGACAGCCAGTCGAGCAGCACCGAAAGCCTGCCATTGATGCCATTGACGTTGAACGTCGCGATTTTCATCGCTCAGCGCTTGAGCTTTTCGGCCCAGGCCGAAACCTTCTCGGCCATTGTTTTGAGATGATCGGCCGCCGTAAAGCCGGACACGCTCTTGCGCGGCTTCAGATCATGGTCGCCGTCTTCCAGCCAGAAAACCTCGATCGCCTTCGACAGCGCGTATGAGGGCACCTCTTCCCGAGTACCGAACTCGTCGCGCGTGCCCTGCATGATCAGCGTTGGCGTCTTCAGATCGGCAAGATGCTTGGTGCGCAGCTGCTGTGGTTTGGCCGGCGGATGAAATGGATAGCCGAGGCAAAGCAGGCCGGCGATCCTGCTCGAGGCGAAAAGCTCGTCAGCCACCATCGAGGCAATGCGGCCGCCCATCGACTTGCCGCCGATAATCAGCGGCCCCTTGGCGGCCAGATCCGCTACGGCGGCGGCATATTCGGGATTGAGGGTCTCGGCGCGCGGCGGTGGTTTGCGACTCCCCTCGGTGCGCCGGCTCGCCATATAGGAGAATTCGAAACGCGCGACACGAAACCCGACCTCGGCAAGCGCCTTGGCGGCGGCGTTCATGGAGGCGGAGTCCATCGGCGCCCCTGCCCCGTGGCCGAGCAGGATGGTACAGGCGGCGTCTTCCGGGCCGTCGAAAAGGAAGGACATGCTCAACTCGCTGTTCTTTGCGCCAGGTCGACCAGCCGGATGCCATTGCTGGCTGTGCGGGCCCATTGCGATGTGGAATCGAGCTCGAGATAACGCGACCACCATTTGCGTGCGCCGGCCAGATCACCCGCTTCATAGTCGAGGTTTGCGAGATTGAAGACGGCATCGGCGTAAGCGCCGTCTATGGCGATCGCGGCAAGCAGATGACGGCGTGCCGTATCCTTCTTGCCTTCGCCGGCGAGCAGCCCGGAAAGATTGAACCAGGCTTCGACGAAGCGCGGGTCGCGCTTGAGCACGTCGAGATAGGATTGTTCGGCCTCCTTGGCTCTGCCGGCGGCGAGCAGGCAGTTGCCGCGGTTGAAGAAGATGACCGGATCGCTCGGATCGATGGCGATGCAGCGCCGATAGAGCTCGGCGGCGTCGCCATGCCGACCCTCCTCCTCGGCTTCCTCCGCCAGGGCGAAGAGCTCGTCGAGATCTTCCGGCTCGGCCCGGCCGAGCGGCAGCAAGGCCTGGCCGTCGAGCTCGCTGACGCCGTCATCCGAACGCGCATAGATGGCGTTGTCACGGTCGGCGTGCAGCGAAAGCGCGGTCAGCGAGGCGATCGAGCCGGATCGGCGCACAGACCTTGCGATCGTGCCCCAGCTGGCGCCCGATGCGATCAACCCGGCATATTTCCTGGCCAGGATCAGATCGCGGAAGGAGAAGGGTTCTCCGTCATGTTCGAACGCGTCGAAAAGCGCGAGCAGGTCGAAATCCTCAGCGCCGAGCTTCGACTGGTCGAGGATGGACTGGCGGCTCAGCGTTGAGCCGGCCGGCGCCTCGATCAACCCCAGCAGCCTGAGGAAGCCGTTTTCGCTCAGAGGCTGGCGGCCTTTCGCCCTCTCCTCACGGTAGCGGGTCGCGATCCTGGCGGCATCGGTCCTGTCGAGCAACTTGCGGCCAAAGATGACATGCGTGGTGCGCCGCGTGGCGCCGCGTTGCAATTCGCCGCCCTGGGCACCGACCTCCCGCACCGCCAAACGGCGCGGGAATGCCGCAAGCCCGCCGATGAGACCGAACGTCCTGCCTCTCGCCGAGGTCACTTCTTGCTCTTGGCGCCGCCGCTCGCGGCAACCTTGGCCGGTTTTTCAGCAGGCACGGCCTTGGGCTTGCTCCTGGCCGGCGGCTTGGATTGTCCAAGGCTGGCCTTCAGCGCATCCATCAGGTTGACGACATTGCCGCGTTCAGGTGCTGCCGCGACGATCGGCTTGTGGCCTTTGAGCTTCTCCTTGATCATGTTCATCAAGGCGGCCTCGTAGCGATCCTCGTAATTCTTCGGATCGAACTTGGTCAACTTCTGCTGGATCAGCGCTTCGGCGAGTTGCAGCATCTCGCGGTCGGGTTTGCCCTGCGGGATGTTGTCGAAATATTCGGCGGTGCCACGCACCTCATGCGGATTGCGCAGCGTGCAGACGAACATGCCCTTCTCACGCGCACCGATGGTGACGACACGCTCGCGGCTGGACAGCACAAGGCGCGCCACCGCCAGCTTGCCGGACTTGCGCATGGCCTCGCGCAGGACGACGAAGGTCTCCTCGGCCATCGCTCCGTCGGGCGCGAGGTAATAGGGCGTGTCCTGGTAGATGACGTCGACATCCTTCTCGTCGACGAAGGCTTCGATGTTCATGGTGTGGTTGGATTCGATGCGCACGCTTTCAAGGTCGGCATCGTCGATAATGACGTATTGCTTGTCCTCGTATTCGTAGCCCTTGACCAGATCGGCGCGGTCGACCAGGCCGAGTTCGGGGTCGACGGGCTTCATGTTGATGCGGTTGTGGGTCTTCTTGTGCAGCTGGTTGAAGGAGATGCGCTCCTTCGTGCTGGTCGCCGGGTAAAGCCGCACCGGGCAGCTAACCAGACTGAGTTTCAGATAACCCTTCCAACTTGCCCTGGGTGCCAATTCCGCCTCCTACGCGACGACAACACACTACCTTTTCGCCTTGGCAGGCGCCGGCAATTCCCTGGCAAAATCATCCATATCCGCCCAGGGATCACCAGATGCGGCCAACAGGCCTGGGAGCGAAGAATAGTTCAAATCCTCCGCAGCGTCGATGGATTCCAGATCATTCCATTCCAGCGGCGTCGAAGCCGGCATGTTCGGACGCCCGCGCAGCGTGTAAGGGGCCGCCGCCGTATGGCTGCGCGCATTGCGATGGAAGTCGATGAAAATGCGCTTGCGGCGGTTCTCCGCGCCCATGGTGGTGGTGAAGGTTTCGGGTGCAGTGGCGGCGATGCGGGACGAGATATCGCTGCAGGCTTGATGGAACTGCCGCCAGCCGAGTTTCTTCTTGACCGGCACCACGACATGGATGCCCTTGCCGCCGGACGTCTTGACGAACGGCACCAAACCGATGCCTTCCAGCTCGCCGCGCACATGGACGGCGGCCTCGACGACCTCGCGCCAGCCGATGCCTTCGCCCGGGTCGAGGTCGAAGACGGCGCGGTCAGGCTTGTCGATGCTGAGGCGATGCGCGCCCCAGGTGTGGAATTCGACGACGCCGAACTGCGCCAATGCAAGATAGGCCTTGGCATCCTCGACAGCGATGTAGCTGCGGGCTTCACCATCGAAATTCTGCGTCTCGAACGATACCATGGTTGCAGGCATGCCGGTGAAGGCGTGACGCTGGAAGAAACAATCCGCTGGCTTGCCGGTCGGGCAGCGCACCAGCGACACTGGGCGGCCGAGGATGTGCGGCAGCATGAAATCGCCGACGGCGGCATAATAGACGGCGATGTCGAGCTTGGTCGGCCCGGTCTTGCCGAAGATGCGGCGTGTCGGGTTGGTAACGAAGATGCCGGCGAGATCGGCGTCGGAAATCAGCCGCTTGCGCGGTGCGGCGGTGCGAGCCGAAAGCTCGGCCTCGCGCAGGCCCTTGAAGACGGCATGGCGCAGCGCGTTGTCGGCGGTTCGGTTGGCATAGTGGACATGGGCCGTCAGCACCGGGCGGACTGCGATGACCTCGCGCGGCATGCCCTCCAGCCTGACTGCGTCGGCCTGCAGTGGCTGCAGGCGTGAAAGCAGCATGGGCAGTGTTTCGGCATCGAAACCCGAGCCGCATTTGCCGCGGTATTCCAGCTCGCCGTCGACCCATTCGGCGAGCGCCAGCGCCGCCAGGCCCTCGGCCGCTTCGGAGACCGTGTAGCCGGCGATGACGAAATCGCCGACGGCGCGCGCCTTTACTTTCGCCCAGCTCTTGGAACGGCCGGGCGCATATGTCGACGAAGCCTGCTTGGAGACGATTCCTTCAAGGCCAAGCTCCGATGCCTGCTCGTAGAGCGCGTCGCCGTCGGAGGCCACATGATCGCTGAGCTGCAGAGCGCTTTTTGCCGTGACGCCGCCGAGCAGTTGCGCAAGCAGCTCCTTGCGTTTTTCCAGCGCAACGTCGGTCAGGTTCCAGCCGTCGAGATAAAGCAGGTCGAAGGCATAGAAGGTAAGCTTGTGGGTTTCGCCGGCGGCCAGCGCATCCTGGAGCGCGGAAAAGCGGCTGATGCCCTTGTCGTCGGTGACGACGATTTCGCCATCGATGATGGCGCTGGCGCAGGGTAGCGTCTCGAAAGCCGTCTTCAGACGACCATAACGCTTCGACCAGTCGAGGCCGCTGCGGGTAATGAAGGTGACGGTTCCCTCGTTCACATGTGCCGCCGTGCGATAACCGTCGAACTTGATTTCGTGCAGCCAGCTTTCGCCCGAAGGCGGGGTGGCAACGACGGTGGCGAGCTGCGGTTCGAGGCGGGCCGGCATCGGCCCCTGCACGGCGCCCTTGACCTTGGCGGGCTTCGGCGCAACGGCCTTCTTGATCGGCTTCGGTTTCTCGACCAGCTCTTCGATACGGCGCCCCGACTTCACGCTTTCCGGGCGCTTGGCGAGGATATCGACCTTGGTATCGGCGGCCTGATCGCGCTCCTTGAACAGCAGCCAGTTGACCTTGTTGTCATCCTCCTTGGCCTTCAGTCTGGCCAGCATCCAGCCGCCTTTGAGCTTCTCGCCCGACAGGCGGAATTTGAAGGCACCTTTTTCCAGGGAGGTCTCGATATCCTCCATCGGCGCCCAGATGCCAGTATCCCACACGATCATCGGGCCGCCGCCATACTCTCCCTCGGGAATGAGCCCTTCGAAGTCGATATAGTCGAGCGGATGATCTTCGGTCTGGACGGCGAGCCGCTTGTCGGCGGGATTGAGCGACGGCCCCCTCGGCACTGCCCAGCTCTTCAGCACGCCGTCGATCTCCAGGCGCAGGTCATAATGATCCGCGGTGGCATGATGCTTGTGCACGACGAAGCGGTTGCCTTCGTGCTGGGTTACCAAACCCGAGGGTTCAGGCGTCTTCGCGAAATTGCGCTTGGCGCGGTAGGACTGGAGCTTGGGGGAACCCGCCATGGAAGCGCTTATTCGCCTGCTTCCTCGTGCAGGGGCTCTAGGCCGAGTTCTGCGGGACGATAGCCTTTGTAGAGCTCATCGAGCGTGCGCTGCCCGACGAGATAGGCTTCGTTGGCGACGATGACACGATAGGTCGGTTCCTCGCC
The DNA here is from genome assembly GCF_001303895.1 of Mesorhizobium sp. 1M-11. Lineage (GTDB taxonomy): Bacteria > Pseudomonadota > Alphaproteobacteria > Rhizobiales > Rhizobiaceae > Mesorhizobium. The sequence goes on from NZ_LJSD01000017.1 coordinate 116,319, forward strand.
AGCTTTGAAGCGGCGGGAACTGACGAAGATCTTATGACGGCCGAGCGCTTCGGCAACCGCCTTGCGCTGCTTGACCTGGCGAGACGTGGGCGTGCTCATAGGCCTGCTCCGCTGCTTGCGTCAGAGACTATCTTCCATTGTGACGCCGCGATCAACCGGGGTTGGTTTCGGTGGTTTATAGTTAGCCCTTGCGCTAAGTGATTTCCTCCATTAGTTAGCCTTTTGGATAACTGATTATCAAAGCGCACGACTACATGCGCAATCACATGAAAACAGGGGCTCGATATGAAGCTGGTCTTGATGGAATTCCTGTCGCTCGACGGCGTGTGCCAAGGTCCAGGAGCGCCGGATGAGGACACGACCGATGGTTTTACGCGAGGCGGCTGGTTCGTTCCCTATTTGGAGCAGAACTTCATGCAGACCGTCACGGCCTGGGTGGGAAATGCGGATGCGTTCCTGTTCGGCCGCCGGACGTATGAAAGTTTCGCGCGCGATTGGCCGAAGATGGACGATCCAAATGATCCAATCGCTAGCAAGATGAATGGCTTGCCGAAATATGTTACATCAAATTCTTTGAAAGATGCGCCCTGGGCGCCTGCAACGATCCTGTCGGGAGATATAGCTGGCCGGGTCGCCGGGTTGAAAGAAAAGCCCGGGCGAGAACTCCAGATCCACGGTAGTGGACGCCTGGCCCATTCGCTGCTGGCTGCAGGATTGATCGACGAATTCCGGCTTGTGGTCGCTCCGGTTGTTCTGGGGCAAGGCCGCAAGCTGTTCCTGGACGGCGCCATGCCTGCGGGCTTCAAGCTGCTCAGTGTCGATGCGACGCCGGGCGGCTTGGCCGTGCATGTCTACCAAAGGGCTGACGCACCGGCATTCGTGACCTACGACGCGTCTGCAGCATGGCGTTAATCCGCGAAAGAATGCACTGTCCCGGCTGCCGTGAGGATATGCAGACGTCGAACTGAAACGGAAAAACTTGTCCGTGAGAGTGAGCGGGTTTCCCTACACGGCGTCGATCTTCAGGTTTATCGTAGCGGCCAGACCAGCATCAGCATCGGAACCGCTACCGCTATCACCAGAATGGAGAGCGGAAGGCCGAGACGGGGATAATCGCTGAACCGGTAGCCGCCCGGCCCCATCACGAGCGTGTTGCATTGATGACCGATCGGGGTCAGGAAGTCACAGCCGGCACCAATGGCGACAGCCATGAGAAACGCTTCCGGATGATAGCCAAGAGATGTTGCGAAACCCGCAGCCACTGGCGCCACCACCAACACTGTTGCTGCGTTGTTGAGAAATGGGGTGACCGCCATCGCGACAACGAGAATGAGCCCCAACGCGCCTGCCGGCGGCAATTTCGAACCTATTTCGGCCAACCACATCGCGATCACGTCGGTCGCGCCGCTGCGCCGCAGTGAGTCCGAGACAGGGATCAATGCGGCGAGCATGACAAGGATCGGACCGTCGATGGCGTTGTAGATGTCGCGTATCGGAACCACGCGGAAGAGCACCATGGCGACCGCCGCAGTGAAGAAGGCGACCGGGATGGGAACCAATCCCGTGGTCGTGGCAAGCATTGCCGCGGCCAGGATCAGGATCGGTATACTGCCGCCCCGCACGCTGCCGAGCAGGATCGGTCGTTCCGCGAGCGGCAGCGCACCGAGCTCACGCAGGATATCCGGCAACCGTGTCCGATTGCCCTGCAGCAGCAGCACGTCGCCCAATCGCAGCGTAAGTGTTCCAAGACGTTCGCTGATACGTTCGCCTGTGCGGCTGACGGCCAACAGATTGATCTTGTACCGGTCGTAGAGCGCCAGCCGTTGAGCGGACCAGCCGATCAAAGGCGAACTTTCCCCCAGAACCGCTTCGACTGTCATGTAGGCTTCACTACTGCCTTCTTCGGAAGCCTGGCGGCCGTCGGTCAGATCGAGCTTGGCCTGGGCGACGACGCGGTCGAGCGCTTCCGGCGAGCCTTCGAGCAGGACGATGTCGCCTTGACGCAGCTTCGCGTCCGGCAAGGGTGCGATGTGGAACGTGCGCGAGCGCAGGATCGACGTAACCACCACCTCGCCGCCTGCGTAATTCATCAACTCGGCGACAGTTTTTTCGTTCACCGTAGAACTGGACACGACCAATGCCTCGGTGACGTAGTTGTTGACATCCAGCGCATCCTGAACGGAGCCGGTTTCGCGAACACGAACCGGCACAAGCCAGTAGAACAATGACAAAAAGACGATGCCCGCGGCAGCGAGCGCCGCTCCCACCGGAGTGAAGTCGAACATGGTGAAGGAAGTGCCGGTGATCTCCTCGCGAATGCGCGACACCACGACGTTGGGCGAGGTGCCGATCTGCGTCATCAGGCCGCCGAGCAGCGAACCGAAGGCCATCGGCATCAGAAAGACAGACGGCGAGCTGTTGGACTTTCGAGCGAACTGAAAGGCAATCGGGATCATGATTGCCAGCGCACCGATGTTTTTAACGAAAGCCGACAGGATCGTGACGACGACAACCAGCAGCACCAATTGCGCCCGAATGCTCGTCACATTGGGTGCGAAGCGCTGGATCGCGAATTCCATGACCCCGGAGCGGGCCACGCCGGCGCTGACCAGCAATGCACTTCCCACAATGATGACGATGTCGTCGCTAAAGCCTGAAAACGCGTGGTCGTAAGGGACGACGCCGACCGCAAGCGCAATGATCAACGCAATGCAGGCGACGAGATCGTAACGCAGGCGTCCCCAAACGAAGGCCACCATCATCAAGATGATGACGGCAATGGAGAGGAGCTGATTGATTGCCATGGAGAGGACGTTCCTTCTCCGGGCTCATTTGTCAACGTCCTTGCTCAAGCGGCTGCTGGTTCCGCCGGGAGTTCGTCTAGGCAACTCTGGCAATGCCTTCGCAGACCATCGCGTCCACATCGGTGATCAGGAGGTGACCAGGAGAAGCGGTGATTGCGATTGCCAGCTCCGCATGCACGAGAGCTTCCTGGGCCGTCACGCTGCTTGCCCAGAATACGGGGACTTCCCCCTCCCCGACATCGACCGCCTCTCCCCAATCTGGACGGCCGAGATCGGCAATGCCGATGATGGAAGGGTCCCCAACATGAAAGGGCGAACCATGGGCGTTCGGAAAGCGCGCGGTAATCGCCCGGACCTTGTCGACGTCGCAGCGCTTGATGGCACGCATTGCGACGACCAGATTGCCGCCGAAGGGACCGAACGCGCGGCTTCTGATCTGGGTGCGGTACTTCGGCACCGTCCCGCTGACACGGCCGTGCAGGCCGACGCCCTTCTCCATCAACGCAGGCTCGAAACTCAATGAACTGCCGAGCGCGAAAGCGGAGAAATCCTGACGCCACAGATCAACGATATGGGAGGTGCGATGCACGAACTCGCCGTAGCAGTAGATACTGTACTGCGACGCATCCGTGCGGATGTCGATGTTACCCAGCGCAGGAACAAAGGGACTGCCGGCGCGACCGAGCCCGACCAGCGGGCACGCCTTGGGATTGGCTAGGCAGAATTTGTGAAAATCGGCGGCGAAACGCTGCGGCACGATCACCACATTCGCCTGCAACTTGCCGCGGGCCAAGCCGCCGGTAGCCCCCTTGTAGGCTCCGGTCCTGACCAGCCGGCGCAACCGGCCAGGCTCGACCAGACGCAAATCTTCGACAATTGAACTGGTCTGAGGTCCCATGCTTCGAAGCAGTCCGCGTTGCTTAGACTTTTCAGGAACCGGTAAAATCGAAGTCGGCGGCACCGCTTGTCAAATCACCAGAATTTTCTCCTGACAATAAATTGTATTTATTGGCCGACGCAGTTCGACCTCACCGGCATTCCGAACAGCTGAGCAATTTGATCTGCCGTATCGCTTCATGCAGAAAGCCGAGATCGCGGCTCATGTAGGAGAGGAGAAAAGCGGCGTAGAGAACGAAGACGAAGCTGAAGACAAAGGTCTTTACGATCAGCGACAAGCTGAAGACGTTGAAATGCGGCGAGGCGCGGGCCAGGAAAGCAAGCACGATATCGGACAGCAACATGCTGACAATAAGCGGAAATACCAGCGTCAGCGCCATTTTCAGCAGCTGGTTCAACAGTTCCAGGAAAATCCCGGCGGCGTCCCTGCTGAATACCGGCGTCAACTGCCCGACCGGCCAGAGTCCATAGCTGTCGTAGACGGCGTTCAACGACAGCTCCAGCCCGCCTGCCGCGAGATAGATGGCGATCATGACGATGGCAAGCAGCGTTCCGGTTGCGCTGGTTTCATGCGTCATCATCGGGTCGATCAAGCTTCCCATGCTCGAACCGCGCTGCAGATCGAGGATGTCGCCTGCTGCTTCAGCAGCCCAGAACGGCACGCCCATCGCCAATCCAAGGGCAATGCCAACCAGGAGTTCCTTGAGGATGTAGACAACGATCATCGCGCCGGCGATCTGCTGGCCCGCCAGCGTGTGCATGAGCATCGGCAGGATCGGAACCGCTAGCGCAAGCGCAACCCCGTTGCGCAATAGCCCCGACAAAGGAACACGCGAGAACAGCGGCATCATCAGCATGAAGCCCCCCAGGCGCGCCAACACGAAGGCTCCCGCCAGAAGGTAGAGTTGCAGGTCCCTGAGCGATGCGAAGAGCGGTTCGACCTGCATGGTGCGGCCTCAGCGGGTCGCGGAGGGAAATTCGTCAAATACCGCCGAAGCCTGTTCAGCGATCTGCTGGGCAATCAGCGGGCCGACAATGATGATGACCACGAGGATCACGACCAGCTTGATCGTCTGCGGCAGCGACTGATCCTGGATCTGCGTCAGCGCCTGGGCAAGCCCCACCAGAAGCCCGACTGCCAACGCTGCGATGATGGCCGGACTGGAGGCGAGCAGTATCGTTATCAGCGCATTCTGGACTTTCGCGAGGATGAAATCGCTGTTCACGCTTACCGCCTCTGCTTCAGCTGTAACTGAGGATGAGGCCGTGCATCAGCCGCGACCAGCCGTCTATGGCAACGAAAAGCAACAGTTTCAGCGGGATCGAGATCAGCACCGGTGAAACCATGATCATGCCGAGCGTCATCAGGATGTTGGCGACGACGATGTCGATGATCAGGAAGGGAATGTAGAGCAGGAAGCCGATCTCGAATGCGCGGGTGAGCTCCGAGGCGACAAAGGCCGGAACCAGGATGGAAAGGTCATCATCCTTGACGTTCTGACGCGCCTGCTCTGGCCACAGGCGCGCGTGGTTCCGTCGAGAAAGAACTGGCGTTCGCGCGGGTGTGTGAACTTGATCAGATGTTGCTGCAACGGCTGTTTCACGATTTGCGCGGCCCGGGCCAGGTCATCGGTCGTCTGGAATTGAACCTGCCCTTCCTGCAGCCTTGTTCCCATTTCGCTGATCAGCGGCGTGGTGACATAGACGGTCAAAACCAGTGCAATTCCGTAAAGCACGAGGTTCGGCGGCATCTGCTGCACACCAAGCGCGTTGCGGATGAGAAACAGCACCACCGAGATCTTGAGAAAACCGGTCATGGTGACGACCGCGAGCGGCAGCAGTCCGACAAAGCCGACCGCGATCAGAATGCCGAGGAGATTGGGCGACGCTTCAAGCATTATCGAACATGCGGATGACCCGCACGCCAAGGCTTTCGCCGATCCTGACCATTTCACCCTGCCCGACCCGTTTGCCGTTGGCGAGGATGTCCACGGCCTGTCCGGTCGTATCCAACTGCACGATGGCGCCGGCCGTCAGTTGCCTGATCTCACCAAGCGGCATTGCCTTGCGCCCGACCTCGAAAGCGAGCGCAACCGGCAGATCCTCAAGCGTTGCATCGTCCAGCGCCTGTCCTGCGGCTGCAGTATCCTGACCCATCGTCCACTCCCATTTCGATCCGGCAATTGCGACTGGCGCGGCAAGCAGCTGAGGCCCTGACGACGTCATGCCTGCAGGGGCGATCAGACGGTCGCCGATGACCAGCACCGCTGCTGCCTGCTCGGCGAGCAGCACGACGTCTCCCTGCAGCAACCCCCTCACCTCGCCCAGACTGAGGGTGAGAACGTCGCGCCACAGGCGAACCGGCAAAGGAAATGCCGCCGGCAATGAAGGTTCGCCGGAACTGGCTGTGTCGAGCAGCGTGCCCAATCTTGCAAGCAGTGCGCCATCGTCCAGTCGCAGCGTGCAATGCATCTGTTGCCCGCCCGCGGACAGGACAAATCCGAAGGATGGCATTCCGGCTGAAGATTTTTTCTTCTCAATGGCCGCGAGCTCTATCGGCGCCTGCAGTTGGACTTCGAGCCGGTCGAGTTCGTCGGCAATGGCAGCTTCCAGCACGAGAGCCGCGTGCCGAGGCGGAAGGTTTTCCAGCCTGGCCGTCTTGTCCACTGTCGCCAGCAATTGCTCGATCAGGGAAAGCGGCACACAGAGCTCGGCGGAACGATCTCCAAGTCTTACGCGCAGCGAACAGGATGGCCGGTCGTCGGCTCGAGCAGCATGCCAGGTCGTGGCGATCTTCGCGGGCTGTCCGGCGAACGTTATCTCGGCCGGAAGACGATTCCTGTAAAACGTGTTCAGTGCCGCTACATGATCCGGCGGAATTGCTTCCAGCTCCAGGACATCGGCAACCGATGCACCGTTGAATCGCCGGCGAGCAGATTTACGCCGCGTTGCGACTTTCGCTGGCGTCAGGGCTCGAGACATCGAACTGCCACCTGCACGATCATCGAAGCTCATTGCTTGTGCGGAAAAGTGGCATGCGAACGCCCTTCCTCGTCGAGGAGTTCGGCCGCAGCAGCGCGGCGTGGGGCCATTCGCTTCTCAAGCCGATCCGTCAGCCTTTCCACTTTCATCAGAGCTTTCCTGCTTTGCAGATGCTGTTGCTGCGCGGCCGCCAACCCGGCCTCGCGTTGCTTCTGGACAAGCAAAGCCGCCTCATTTTGAGCCTTGATCTGCCCGGCTTTGGCGGATGACGCCTCGTACCGGCTCTGCGCCAAATGGAATTCGGAGGCCCTCACGACGCGATCGACAAGTCCTGAGACCACCGCGTTCTGTTCCTCCACCGCCTGTCGCGTGTGGTCGGCGAGCGCTTTCGATTTTGTATCAACATCTTGTCTGGCTTCGCTGACGCCAGCTTTATGAACGGCAACGACCTCACGCGCATGCTCCTCACGGCGTTTCCTGAGCTTCCGCAACTGGGCGATCATGTCATTTTTGTTCACCGGCGATCTCCCTCATGCGCTGACGCGTTCCCTCCATGCTTTCGCTCGCGATCGAGGCCTGCTGCAGGAAAACATTGATGGCGTCGATCTTGGTGATGGCCTCGTCAGCCAGCGGATCGCTGCCGGCCTTGTACTCGCCAACCTGCACCAGCAATTCGATGTCGGCGTAGCGCGCGAGCAATTTCCTGAGACGTGCGGCATCCTCCCGGTGCTGAACGGGCGCGACCGTCTCCATGAGCCGGCTACGGCTGCGCAGCACGTCGACCGCTGGAAAATGGTTGCGTTGCGCAAGCTCGCTGGACAGGAAAATGTGACCGTCAAGCAGGGCCTGCACTTCCTCGGCTACGGGATCGAAGGTTCCATCGCCCTCCAGAAGAACACTGTAGAGGCCGGTAATGGAGCCGACCGCTCCTGGGCCGGATCGCTCAAGCAGACGCGGCAATGCAGCAAAGAGCGACGATGGAAAGCCACGGCGTGTCGGTGGTTCGCCTGACGCCAATCCGATCTCGCGCTGGGCTCGGGCAAAACGGGTGATGTTGTCCATGGCGAGCAATACATGCTTGCCCTGGTCGCGGAAATATTCGGCGATGGTTGTGGCGACATAGGCCGCCTTGACACGCTCGATGGCCGGACGATCGGATGTCGCCACGACAACAACGGCACGCGCCAACCCTTCCGCTCCAAGCTGCCGCTCGACGAATTCGCGAACCTCGCGCCCGCGCTCGCCGACAAGGGCAACGACGGCGACATCGGCATCGGTGGCGGTGACGATATTCGACAACAGGATCGACTTGCCAACGCCGGGCTCCCCGAAAATGCCGATACGCTGCCCTCTGGCGCAAGTCAGCAAACCGTCGATAGCGCGGATGCCCAGCTGGATCGGCTCCGATATAAGTCGGCGCTGCAGCGGTGATGGCGGGTAGGCATGAACGGGATAAGCACCATCCAGTGCCAATTCCTTGCCATCGAGCGGTTCGCCGAGCGCGTTGATGACCCTGCCCAGCAAGCCAGGCCCCACCGGCACCTGCTGGTCCTTCCGAGTGGGAACGACCTCGGTCATGCCGGACAGGCCCGTCAGATCACCGAGCGGCACCAGAATGGCGGCCTCTTCCAGCAGACCGACCACTTCCGCTTTCATGGTTCGGCCCGTTCTCCGGTCGATCAATTCGCAGATCTCGCCAATCCTGGCCTCTTCGACAGAGGCGTGGATGACAGTGCCGACGACACGCCGCACGCGCCCCTTTTTCGGTCGGCTCGCATCATCGCTCAGCCCGGAACGCAAGCCGGGCATGATCGAAGCCAAACGGTCTTCGAGTGCTGCACGCTCTCCTGTCACGGAGCCTCCCGCGATTTGTTGGCTATCGCCGCGGCGATAGCCGCAAGCTGCGCTTCGATGCCAGCGTCGATCACGGCCATATCAGTCGAGAGAATGCAGGCCTCGGGCCCCAGCGTCTCGTCGGCGTCGATTTCCACCGACATGCCGAGATCGCTGTCCTGCAAGGCGACGTTCAATTCGTCGCGCAGCCTGGCGACATTCTGCGGATGCACGCGAAACTTCAGATATTTGGCGCGTCGGACTTCGGAAATAGCTTGCCTCGCCGCCTTGGCGACCAAGGTTCCGACATCGAATTGCCCAAGCACGCGGCGTACCACATCGAGTGCAAGACCGGCTACCTCTGCCTCAAGGCCCACCAGATAGTGGTCGACCTTGGCGGATGTGTCGGTGACAAGACGCGCGGCATCGATTTCGCCCTGTGCCTTGCCGTCCTTGTAGCCCTGCGCGTACTCGGCTGCGTAGGCACGCCTGGCTGCGTCGTTCAGCTTCTGCGCTTCCGCCTTGGCCTCTTCGATAAACGTGTAGCCGTCCTGCCACGCGCGCACCTCATCCGCACGCACAATGCGCGCACGCGGACGCGGCAATCTGGTCTGGGTGGCGTCCGCGCTTGCCATCTTGCTATTCCATGGCACGGCGCAGGATGCGTGCGCCGAGCTCCGCGACCTGCGTGGCGTCGCCAAGGCCGGGCAGTCCGTTCGCCAGTCTCAATCGCACCCGTTTGCCGAGTTGAGGCGGCATGTCCTGTAGCCACGATTCAAGGCAGTTCAAGCCATCGGCAAAGATCCGGCCGCTCAAGCCATCCAGCGGCTCCAACGGTCTGACTGGACCGGAAATGTCCCTGTTGGCCACCGCAAATGCACAAAGCTCGGGCCCCAGGGCGGTCTGGATGGCGCCAGCCTGACGCCCATCGATAACAGCGGCGAGGCTGTTCGCCCAATAGATGGCGCCGGCCCGCAATGCCAGTCTTTCGAGGTCCTCACCGGAAACAAGCGCGATCTGCCGGTCGATGTGATCGGGCGGCTGAGGCGGATCGTCGGTCGTCAATTCGTGACGTTCGGCGAGGAGTTTCGACAGTCTCGGCTGCAAGCGAGGTGTCTCCAGCATGCGCTCGCATGCCTCGAATCCGACCTTGCCGTCGAAACAGTCGGACAGCCATCCCGCATCGGCATAGCCGGCGGGATTCGACCAGAATTCCTGCCAGTCCGAATGGACGGCTTCCTCTTGGCCGGCCAACTGTGTCATGCCTTCTTCACCGGCACCGCCGGCACCTCAAGCGCATAGACGCTCGGTCGCCGGTACCAGCGCAAATAGGCCAACCATCCTGCAAGAACCGCGATGACCGCCACCAGCCCGTAGAACAGCCACTGCGCGGCCGCCACGCTGTCGGGGTGTAGCCACAGTCCCAGGAACGACGTAAAGCCTGCCTCGCCGGTCGCCGGTTCTGGCGTTGCCGCCACCGGTACGAGCGTCACAGACACGTTGTCATAGGTCAATCCGGCGACACCCTTGGCCACAAGCATCTTCACCTGCGGGATCAGTTCGTTCATCGAAACCGAAGCCCGATGACGGATGAAAACCGATGCCGAAGACGGCACCAGCCCCTGCTTCAGCGGATCGTTTTCGGGCAGCACCAGATGAACCCGTGCCGACAGCACCCCATCGATCTCGGATATCGTGCGCGAGAGCTCCTGGCTGAGACCGTAGATCATGGTCGCCCGCTCTTCGGCCGGCGACGAGACGATGCCGCTGCGCTTGAAGACCTCGCCGAGCGTCTGGAATTCCTGCTTCGGCAGCCCGCTTTCATCGAGGATCGCCATCGCCTCGGCAAAACGATCCTTCTCGACGAAGACCGTCATTGTTCCGTCCTTGCCGGCCTCGCGCTGAGCCGGAATGCCGTGACGGATCAAGGTGGCGACAATCTCGTTGGCCTGACGCTGGTTGAGGCCGGAATAGAGTTCGACGGAACAGGCTTGCAACACGAGCATGGCCGACACGGCCAGCATCGCACGCAGCCACCGTCCGAAATGAAGCGGCGCGAACGGGCGCAACAGCGACGATATCAGCTTCCCCACCACTGCGAGTGCCTATTGCTGCTTGATGAGGGTGCTCGTGGATGACGTGACGGCGGTCACGCTGCTGGTCACCACTTCGAGATTGGCTGCGGCCCACATGACCGAGATCGAACGGTTGAGAAGCTGTTCGGCATTTTGGGCCGGCGAACTGGTTTCCTCACCTTCCGTGGCACCAGCCACATCCTGATTGCCATTCGTCCTGGCATCCGACTGGACGCCGGCCTCTTTGAGGGCCGCCTGCACCTTCTGCATCGTCCCTTCCAATGATTTCACGGCCGAGCCCAGAAGAGCGGATGTATCGGAAGCCTGACCGCCTCCAGATTTTTCTACCTGTGTCAGATATTCGAACAGCTTGTGCTCGCTTGTCGCATCGACAGGGTCCAGGTTTTGCCGCTGCGCAGCGGTGGAAGGGGCGGTCTGTGGAGCATCCTGTGCCACCTGCTGGCTGGCACCGGTAGCAGCGCTCGTTTGCTCGGGTTTCTTCGCATTGAGGACTTGCGATTTCGGGTCGGCTGCATTCGTGCCATTGCCGGGCTGTGTGGCCGAGCCGGCCGCCACCTGCTGCTGCAACGCCATCCCGGTGGACATGTTTGAAAGCGCGACTTCCAGCGCTCCGATTGGTGCAACTTGCATCAGCGTGCCTCCTGCCCCTGTTTCGGCTTTTCGGCGGGAAAGACCTGGGATTCCGCCTGCCTGCCCCGAAAAACTCTAACCGGAACAGCCTTTTGTGTGCTTTGTTTCGTGTGGTTCGAGATGCCGAGCGTCTTCTTGACCAGGTCGATGTAGGATGGTGGACCGGCCACCTGGACCACATCGTCCTGCTGCGAGACCTTCAGTGAAAAGCGCGGATCGATCACACCAAGCCGGGTGAGTTTTTCCTCTGCTCCGGCAGCGGCGTTGGCATCGAGCGGGATCGCCTCATTGCGAACTTCGGCTTCAGTCGCGACGTTCAGCACAAGGCCATCGAAATGCCAGACAAGGCCGTAGCGATTGCACAGCTCATCGAGAAATGTCTTTGCGGTGCCAACCGGCATCGTGCCGCTCAAGCGCCCCTTCACCTGATCGCTGACCCGCACGGTCACACCCATGTTGCGCCCCAGTTCGATCAGCGCATCGCGCACCGACTGGTCGACCGTGATGTATTTATACGGGCCGTCCGGCCAGCGCGGCTCAGCTGCCGATACGGAAAGGGTCGAAATGCCGAGGATGCAAAGGCCTGCGACACCGGCTGATTTCAAAGCAGCGGCGGTGAAAGACAGTCGATCCGAATTGCAGGAAACAAGTCCCGTCAACATTGATCCTATCGAGAAAGACCGGCTTTTCGCCAAGCTGGCCATGCAACATTCACCCGCCGATTCACTCTATCGCGCACATGCTGAAATGGGAAGTCCAATTGGATTGCGAATGCAAAATCAGTTCCAAATGTTGCGCACACTCATGAAAGCGATATGGTGCGCTTCAATCGTGATCACGGGATGGTGATCGTGACCACAACGGATATCTCGATGACGACACGATTGTATCTGTCCGCACTGTTTGCGGCCTTCGCAGTCACGGCGACCCCGACCGACGCGCAGACCAATTCAGGCTACGATCCACGCAGTTGGGCTTATGATGAGGCCACCAATGCGGTAATCCCGCCATCGTCGCTCGGCCAGGCTGATGAGCCCGCGGAGGACGAAGGTCCGCCTCCGTCATGGTCGCCCATTCCGAAGCAGGTCGTGAGTTTCAACGATGCACAGCCTGCCGGCTCGGTCATCGTCAACACCGGCGAGCGGCGACTCTACTATGTGCTCGGCAACGGCAAGGCGCTTCGCTATGCCATCGGCGTCGGCAAGGAAGGCTTCGAGTGGGCGGGCCGCGACAATATCTCGGACAAGAAAGAGTGGCCGGACTGGCGGCCGCCGCAGGAGATGCGCAGCCGCGTCGCCGCTACCGGAAAATCGCTACCTGTTCATGTTGCCGGCGGTCCGAACAATCCCCTCGGTGCAAGGGCCCTTTACATCGGCAATACACTCTACCGTATCCATGGTACGAACCAGCCTTGGACTGTAGGCAAGGCGAATTCCTCGGGATGCATCCGCCTGACCAATGAAGACGTCATCGATCTTTACACCCGTGTGCAAGTTGGAGCCCAGGTTATCGTGAGGCAATGAAGCCTCGCTAAAAATACTTTTCAGCAGCAGAGAAATGTTTGAATGACACAATGATCCCCTTTAATATCAAGCAATTAGAGACATTTCTTCTGGTTGCCGCCTTTGGCAGTTTCCGCAAAGCCGCAGAACGGCTGAACACCACCCAGCCCGCAGTGTCCACGCGCATTGCTGGTCTCGAGGAGGCGCTGGGTGCCAAGCTGTTCGAACGTCAGGCCAGCACTGTGCGCCTGACCGTGCAGGGACAGCAGTTGCTTCCGTCTGCGCAGAGCGTGCTGAAAGTAGCCGAACGGCTGCAACTGACGGCCAAATCGCTCTCGGAAACCACCGGCGTGCTGCGACTTGGCGTGTCCGAAACCATCGTCCACACATGGTTGCCCGATTTTCTCAAGCAATTGCAGGCTAACTGTCCACTCGTCGATGCCGACATCCTCGTCGATTCATCGGCAACGTTGCGCAGCGAGCTGATGTCTCACCGCATCGATCTTGCGTTTCTTATGGGTCCGGTCTCGGAATATGCGATCGAGAACATCAATATGCCGCCCTTCCCACTCGTCTGGGTCTGCGCTCCAAATCTAGAGCTTCCGAAGGGCCGAAAGTTGACTTTGTGCGAGCTGACCCGCTTCCCCGTCATCAGCTATGCCCGCACCACGCGCCCATATACCGAGATCTACCGAAAGTTCAGCCGCGATCTTGAAGAGATGCCGCGCATCTTTCCCGCCAATTCGATCGCGGCCGCGCTTAAGATGGCGATGAGCGGAATTGGCATCGCTTCGCTCCCGCACGATGTCGTCCTGGAGCATACGATGGCTGGGAAATTGCGCATCGTCGATTGTGATTGGCATCCGTCCGAGCTGGAATTCACGGCCTCCTACTCGTCCGAACCGTCCAATCCGCTGGCGGAGCAGGCTGCCCAGCTGGCAGCCTGCACTGCCCATTCCTATGCGGTCAGCGCCGGCAGAGCGCGAACCCAATAATTACAACCGGTCTCGATCAACCCACCGCGACGCTCGGCAGATAGATGCGGTCCCCGGCAAAGACTACGTCGGGGCTCAAGATATGATCCATGTTGAGCACCACCGTATCGGCCACATCGGCAGAATTGGCCGTTGCGATGAGCCGGATGCTGTCGCCGTTCTTCACTTCCACCCACCGGTAGCCGTTCTGCTCCAGCTTGGGATTGGTGCGGCCATCGGGATTGCTGGAACCGCCGGGATGAGGCTCCACAAGGTCTGCGGAAACCCAGCCATGATGAGCCTTCCCGTCTGGCCCGTAACCTTCGACCGGAAGCCAGACCTTTCCTGAACCATCGGTCGATGGCTTGTCAGTCTGCTCAATGAAGGTGCCGGGCTGCAGAACCGTGACGACGGTCGAGTCGCCATCGGGGCCAGTGCGCAGGTTCAGGCCATCATCGGCGAGAACGACGAGTTGCGGGAAGTCATCCGGTTTCGTTTCCGGATCTGGCTTGTCCGTGCCGTCATTGGGCTGCGTTCCGTCCGCACCAGATTTGTCGTCCGGCTTTTTCGGTTCGGGCACCGGAACGGGTTTCGCGGCTTTCCACGGTTCGCCAAGCAGAGCGTCAATCGAGAAGAGCAGCATGCCGACGCCGAAGGTGATGCCAAGGGTCCACCGGTCCCACGCGGCCCATTTCTTGTCGGATTTTTCCGCCGCAGCGATATCGGCATCAGTGCGTGGCACCGAACGGCTGTTGACGCGATCTGTCCTGATCGCCGACGCCCAGAATTCGGCGCAGCCGAAGGTGAACATCGCTCCTGCCACCGTGGCGATCGGCGCTGGCCATGAGTTCACCGTATAGACGGCGCAGCCCAGCACATATCCCGGACCGGCCAGATATTCGGCCAGGTTACGGATCACCGGCCTGCCGGTGAAGGACTGCAGCATCGACTTGGTGCCATAGACGACATTGCCCAGCGTGAAAGTGCTGTTGACGATAAGATCCTTGCCCTGCACCACGCCTGTCGCTGCGCCCGGCGCTGCGGCAATGAATGTGGCTCCGCCCAGCGCATTGAGGAACCGTCCGAATGGCTTGTGGGCCGCGGTCGCGTTGGGGAACACGGCCTGCGCCCCGAAAACCAGGCCGCGCACGCCGAATGAGACAGCTCCAGCCGTCGCGGTCCAGGTCGGTGGCAACGTGCTCCACAACGTGTAGGACGTGCTGGCCATCGCGCCGAAGGTATCGAGAGCAGCCTGATATTCCTTGGTTCGTGCATAGGCCAGAGCACCGTCGACAAGGACCCGCTGGTCCGCCGTCATCGACTTCTTGTGGGTCGCCCGGAACGTCGTCAGTTGCAGGACCGAGAGCCCATTGGTCTGGTCAACGCCCATCCACTCGAACTGCTCGAGGGTGAACTTCCGGAACTGACCAGGGCTCATTTCCTCGAACTGCTTGCGGGTCACCGCTTCTATCTGCGGCT
The DNA here is from genome assembly GCF_001303895.1 of Mesorhizobium sp. 1M-11. Lineage (GTDB taxonomy): Bacteria > Pseudomonadota > Alphaproteobacteria > Rhizobiales > Rhizobiaceae > Mesorhizobium. The sequence continues at coordinate 131,516 of NZ_LJSD01000017.1, forward strand.
GCGTCAATGCTTCGGTGTGATGAATGGTGAAATCACCCCACTGATCGCGGGTCAGCACCGGAATTTGCTTGTCGGTCAGCCATGGCACCTGACGCGGATCGAATTTCGTCATGTCCAGGGAGCCGACCATCGTCTCGGGAACCGCCTGGACCTGGCGTTCGCCAAGGTGCTTTAACAGCCCCACTTCTCCCAGTTTCTCGAATTGCGGCGACGTGAATTTCGCGACCTGGCCTGGCTTGAACCAAGGAATCTGTCGGCCCTCCAGTGTCGACACGTCCACGAATTCGATCTTGTCTCCCTTAATCGCCTGCACCTGTGGCTTGATCAGGTAGCGCGTAAGGCCGGCGGTGCCGAGATCCACGAACTGCTGTCCGGTCATGTTGCTGACCTGGCCCTTGGTTACCCACGGGATCTGCCTCGCGTCGAGGCCCGCGATATTCACGAAACCCGTCTTCGATTTCGGAATTCCCCGCAACTGGCTTTTGGTCAGGTACGGAAGCAAGCCAGCCTGATCCATGTCTTGGAACTGTGGCTCCGTGAACTCTGCCACCTGTTCACGCTTCAACCATGGGATCTGCTTCGACTGGAAATCTCCCATGTTGAGATTCTGGACCTGGTCAAGCGGGATCGCTCTGACACCGTCTCGGGTAAGCGCCCCGTTGTTCGAAGCGGCCTGCGGTCCTTGGGCCGGCGTCGCCTCGTCGGGGTTCGGTGGCGGAGCGCCATCCGGCACATGACCTTCAGATGCACCGCGTATCCAGGGAAGGACAGTCGGTTCGCCACTGTCGGGGTCGTAGACCAGGATATGCGTCTTGGTGGCTGTCTCAGGGGCATCCGCCGCCAGTCGCGGTCCGTCGGACGGCGGTATGTAGACCTGTTCCGGCCCTCTGGGGTCGGTTCCCAGCATAGCGGCAACGATGACCTCGCCGTCCTTGTCTTTGAGCGCGATGGTTCGAGGCGCTTTGACCGCTGCCGGCTTGTTGTGGCCGAAGATGTTGCCGATGATTCCCGCCTGATCCAGCGCTCCCTGGAGTTCCGCGGAAGGCGGCGCATCCAGGAAAACCCAGCGTGGCTGATATTTCGGATTCTCGTTGTGCAGCGCAACGTCCTTATTGATCTGTTCCTGAAGTTTCGGCGTCAAAGGAACCTCGCGCATCTGCGCGACGCCGTTGATGGTAGTCCAGCGGTGATACGTTTTGACCTCGATTGCCTCGATGTCATTCTTGCTCTTGAAAACAGGCGCATCCACATAACGACCACCTTCGCCGAAGACGGGGTGCGGCCCGGTTGGATTGGCCTGGACAGGGAAATGTGCCTCGCCGAGCGAGCCGTTGAGTTCGCGGGTGTAGACCTCACCGGCCTTCCATTTCTCCGGCTGCCGCATGTTGCGGATCTGCTGCAACGAGAAAGTGGTCGGCGGTGCCGCCTCCAGCGCCTTCCTGACGGGCGCGGCCTCCACTGCCTTCTCGCCCGCGGGTATAGCCCCGTCGTCCGGCTTTCCTGTGCCACCCGGAACATGGTCCTCCGAAGCGCCGCGCGTCCAGGGCAGGACATAGGCCTCGCCTGTTTCCGGATCGCGGAAGAAGATATGCGACTTGTGCATCAAGTCGGGTTCGTCGCCGCGAGCCTGCGGACCATCCGCCGACGGCACATAGACGCTCTCGGCACTCTTTGGCAGCGGCCCGAAGCGGGTTGCCGTGACGAAGTGCCCATTCTCGTCCCTGATCTGCATCGGTCCACTGTTGCGGCGCCCGACTTGCGACGAGAGCAGCGTCATGACGCCGTCGGCGACGTTCTGGCGCATGAAGCCGCCATCGACGATCGCGGAGCCGAATTCGCTACGGAACTGCGCTATCGCCGCCAGTTGATCGGGCCGCGCCGTCGTTTCCAGTTGAGCGAGGAACTGATCGAGGGACTTCTCTCCACCCTTCGGGATGCCAGTGGCGGCGCCATCGCGCGAAGGCTCGACAGCGCGCGCAATCCAGGCCGGAACAGACAGTCCCTCGCTTTGCCCATCGGATGTTTTGAATGTCACCTGGGCCGTTTCGTCCTTCGCGATGGAGCGCGCGGCCGTGGGTGCCTTCGACTTGAACTGAACCCTGACTTCAGCGCTGTATGCGAACGCTCCTCCAGGCAGCGGCGGCGTCGAAAGCGAGGCGGTGTAGCGCGTCGCCGGCGTGCCGTCCGCCCCATAGAGGTTCTTGTAGATATTGCCCGCGTTCGGCATGTAGCGCGACTGCGGGGCGCCATCGGACTGGAAGCGAGCCGGGAGCCATGATTTGACTGTCGACTTCACCTTGTAGGTCAGTGACGTCGTGATCTTGTCCGGGTTCGTGCCGAGTACGCCTGGCAATCCATTGCGATCGTTGAAGATGACATCGACCAGCATCGCTTCGGGATTGAGGACGCGCACCTTCTCTCCGGTCAGAAGAACGATGTCGGTGCTCGGCGTCTTGCCCGGAACGGCAGAGAGCCGCAATCCGCTGATCGTCGGTTCGTCGGCGTATAACACCGTGTTGGACGGATCGATTTGGCCGGCCCCGACCAAGTCGCGGATCGACCGAATGCCGTTGCCCTGCCCAACCGCTGCAACAACCTCGGCAGCTTTCGCCGGATCCTTGACCACGAACTGGACCTTCAGGACCGTCGAGCCGAGACTGGACTGGATCTGGTCGTAGGTCTGTTTGGAGACGACATCGCCTGGCTGCAGCGTATCCTTGACAGGCAACTCCGGACGCATCTCTACGCCCACGCGTGGAAGTGCGTCGATCGCGTCGACATGGTTGGCGACGATCGGCAGCCGCAGGCCAGCCTTGGTCTCCGTCATGACGCGATCGAAGGGCAGCGCGCCTTCCAATTCGACATGGCCGGCCTTGTTTTCGGCAGGCACGCCAAAGAAATCATGCTGGCCGGGCTTGAGCGTAGCCTTTGTTCCCTTGAGCGAGGGGGAATAGGTCAACTCGATCACCGTGCCCTCGCCGTCCGGTGTTTTTCCGACAATGACGGCATCCAACGGCTTGGCGTCATAGCCAGCCTTGTCGCTGAAAATGCCCGCGCTTGCCTCTCTCGACAGGTCTTTGGCGCGGACCGGCAGAGCCGTCTGCTCCGAGACCGGCCAGACGCCGGCCTGCAGCGCGGTGATATTCCTGTATTCGCGAGCGCGGTAGGAAACGACGCCCTGCGTGCTCAACGCATCCTTGAACGGCGTGATGCTGCGTTGGCTGAAGCTGTCGACGACAGACCATCCGATGAGACCGAAATCGGTCTTGGTACCGACACCAAAACCGACGGCAGCCAGAGTCGGCGAACCGATGTCGAAGGCCTGCCCGGTGTTGAGGCGCACCCGGAATGTCACGCCGACACGAAAGTCCGGCAAGACCTCGCGGATGGGAGTCCGCGGTACCTGGACGCCATCCGGTCCGTAGCGTTCGGCCATTTCGCGACTCGAATAGTAGCTTTTTTCCTTTTCGTATCGAGCCAGCAATTGCTCAGGAGTAAGTTTCAAGACCTCTCCATCGGGTCCCTTTTCAAGATAGGCCGACGGCGTCCCTTCGTCCTTGCCGCTGGTGTACACGTAGCCGCTGGTGTCCCTTTCCCGCATGCCGGTGAAGGTACGTGTCGTCGGATCCCAAACGAGACGCACGGGATCATCTCCCGTGACCGGCTTGTCCGGTACGATGATGGGGTCGCTGTCGCTCGGCTTGCCGGCATTCCCCTTGACGGGGCTGCCCGCGACGCGGGCGGGCGTCACGACAGGGGCCTCCCCGTCACCTGATGGATCGCTCTTACCGCCAGTGGTCTGTTCGTGTCCGGCCGGCAGAGCGCGCGGACCGGTGGGATTGGTACCTTCCGGCGTGCCATCGGGACCATTCCGAGTGCCAAAGTTGGTCCCCGATCCGCCAAGCTTTTCACTGACCACCTCGCCCTGGATGACGATTTCATCCGGGCTCGGCATGACATATCTGCCTGTCGGCCTGTAAACGCCGTCGGAACCGGCTTCATAAACGTGGCGCGGCCGAGGCTCCGAACCCGAGTCGCCTGCAGGCGGCGGAGGCGGCGTATCAATTGGCGGTATGTCGCCGGATGAGGGACCGTCGCCACCACGTGGCCCTGATGCTCCGGGCATGTTGTTCAGCAGTCCACGGCCACCGAGGCCAGTGCCGACGGCCCCTGTGCCTATGCCCACGATGGCATTGGCGAGTTCGGCAAACGACATCTCACCGCCGTGCAGTGCAAGGTCCTCCACAGACCGCATCAGTATCGGCACGCCGGTGGTCAGGCCCGCGGCATCGAGGCCCCAGGCGGCAGTATTGAGCCTGCTGCCACTCTGCATGAAGTTGCTCACTTCGCCGGCATAGGACGATTGGGGCACATTCACCTTGAATTTGCCGATGCCCCAGCTGGCATCGGCCATGCGTGTCATGCCAAATCCACCCTTGAAAGCCTGGAACGTGGATAAGGACGAACTGGACTTTGCCAGTCCGATGGTTCGCAACGAACCTGCGCCAACTGGCAGGAATGAAACGACGCCGGTCGCGATGTTCCACGCGGACTGGCCGTCGAATTCGCCGCCCTGCAGCAGGTGCTCGCCTTCCTTGTACAGGGTCTTGCCACCAAGGGCCGCACCGGAAGTAAGTGCGATCGGTATTGCCCACTGACCACCAGGGATGAAGGACACAATGGTGGCGGCACCCGCTACGATGCCAAGGCCTATATCCGTGGCCTTGTCCAAGAAATCTACCTTGCGTCCGTCGGCGACCTCCAACTCGTCGAGCGTGAACTTTCCGTCGGCGCCAAGCGACATGTTGCCGCCTTTCGCCATGACCAGCTTGCCCTTGTCGCTGAAGATGCGGTTCTCGTGCTGGAATTCATCGAAGCTGCTGTAATATTTGCCGGAGGTGTCGACGTAGCCAACTTCCTTGCCGCCACCATCCTTGATGGCAAACAGCGCCGTCATAGACTCCATCCCGCCGTCCAGCGAGAAGATCGGAACGATCTTCACCTGGGCGTCGTCGCCGGCACGATCATGGATCTCGTCAGTAACTTTCTCGACTCCCTCGCTGGAGGGGTCGAGCCCGAGCGTCTTTGCGACGGCGCCGGTCAGCTCATCGGCCTTATATTGCTTGTATTCGCCGGTGAATCCCTTGTCGTAGAGGTTCTCGAACTGGACCTGATATCCGGCAAGTGCTTTGTCTCTGTGCTCCTGGAAATATTCGTTCTTGAGTTTCGATTCACGCTGCGCCATGCCGCCGTCATCGAAAAGTTTGAAGTGGCCGGCCGAGAAGCTGTACCAGTCACGCGCCACTACCATCGCAGGCCGGGACTCGGTCTCCCACTTCTCCAGTTGTTTCTTTTCATCCTCGGCCCTGCCACGATCGATTTCGGCAGCGGCGACTTCGGGACGGACCCACAGCTTCTGGCCGTTCATCTCGATCTGGACAGCCTTGCCGCTGTCGCCAATCGCACTCGGCCCCTGTTTTCCGTAGGCCGCCGCGACTTCCGGCGCGACCCATATGTCGCGACCGTTGACCGTGATCTTCACCGGTTGCTCGCCTGGCTTCAGCGTGCCCGCGGGTGCTTCAATGGTACCGCCGCCGTGTTCTTTAATCGCCTTCTCGAGAGCCGTGTCTGCGTTGACGAGTTTGGTCTTCGCATCTTTCAACCCGGCATCAAGCAGCTCGACCTGTGTGCCGATTATCTTGGCTTTGGCCGCCTCCAACGCCGATACTGAACCCGTGCCGCCCGGGGTACAAACCGGCGCCGAAGTCGGCGTGCTCCGCGTCGACGACATCACTTCCTGGTACTGCTTGTTCAGGGAGTTGTTGCGGAAATCATCCCTGATCTTCCCGTCGTTGAGATCGTAGGTTAGCTGAACCTTCAGAACGTTGGTGTCGTTGTTGTTTTCATCCAGAAAGTTGTCGTTCTCGTAGGTATTGACCATATAAAGCTGGCCATTTTCCTCCTTGAACTCCTGTTTCAGGAGCTTGCCGGTGAACTCGCCCTTGGCGTTGGTGTACCCTTTCTCGTCGAAATGATGCGGATTCCTCTCCCTCGCCTGCGCGATGATTTGCTGCTTGATCGGCTCGACACGAACGGCCAGATTCGCACCCTCTTTTTGCGCAACTCCGTACTGCGCATAGGCTTCAGCCAGGGTCACCTGGCTGCCCGCCGCCTTTTGCAGCGTTTTTAGACCGTTGAGCCGTTCCGTAATCGCCGTATGTTCCGGGCTTCCCGGCTTGGCGTCAGTAAGTTTCAACTCCAATTCGGTCGCACTGACCATCTGGTCGACGGTAGCCTTGTTACCGTTGGCGGTGTGCAAGCTTGATTGGATGAAGAGGTTGGAGACTTCCGAGTGTTTGGCTTTGGCGTCTAGGTTGATCTCCACGTTGCTCGGCCCGCCGACATTGCCTGCTGCAGGCTGTTTCGGGTCGTTGATAGCCGGCAAAGTTGCCTGTTTGCTGATGGCCGCGAGAAGGTCTTTCTCGGCCTGCGCGTATTCGGTCTTGGCAGTCGCGGCCTTTTCAAGCACATCGTTGGCGAGGGTCAGTCGCTCTTGCGCCTGGGCGAGTGTGCCTTTCGGGGTCGGTGCCTTCCATTCCAGACCGTAGGGGGCCAATGCCTTGTCGAGCGTCGACTTGGCGGAGTTCATGGCTTCCTTATAGGCAGGGTCCAGCGCGTAGACGTCCAGCTGCGCCTGGCTTTGAACGGGCTTGGCCTGCGCCTCGCCGAGACGTGCAACGGCCGCGTTCTCCGCGGCGATCGCCTTTGCCACTTCCGGATCGAACCATTGCCAATTTCCGTCGACCATGAGCGGCACCCACTTGCCGCCGGATTTGGTTGGTTCCTTCGGCGGGTCGCCAAACGGGCCAACGGTCGTGGTGGAGCCATCGAGCTTGGGCTGTCCGGGTTTTCCGCCGTCGTAGTTCTTGATCGCTTCCTTTACCGCCTGTTGCTTGTCTGCGACGTCCTTGAGCAACTCGGGGCTTGCTCCGCCGAGGATGCCTTCCAGAGTGGTTTTAAGGACCGTATCTGCCTTGGCTGTCTTCGGGTCCTTGCTTTCGGGGTTGATCGACAAGAGCAGCGCGGCCAACGGCTCTTGCGCCGTACCACTCTTGATATCGAGGTTTGCGCCGGTGTTGTTGTTGTGCAGCGTTATCTTGCCATCCGGCTTGGTGGTCAGCGTATAGCCGTTGGCGGTGACTTCGACGGTGACACGCGTCCCGTTCTCGATCCTGATCTTTTCACCGGAGTTGATAATGTTCGGATTGCGCTTTTCGAAAAGCTCGGGGTTCGTCTTCCTCAACTCATCCAGCGTAACGCCGTGCGCTTCGGCAATGATGGTCAGGTTATCGTTCGGTTTAACTTCGTAATCGATCGGCTTGCCACCGTTGAGTTTTTCGGTGGTCGTCTTGGTGATCCGACCATCCTTGTCGGTGACGGTTTTGACCTCGGTTCCGGTCTTGGCGTCTACAACGATTTCGGTCTTCTCGTTCGTTTTGATGTTGCGGTTGATGGTGGTGGTATTGCCGTTGCCGTCGCGCGCAACGGTGGTCTCGGTATCGCCCTTGGTGGTGACCACCTTGCGCTCGCCGGACTGGCGGTTGTGGGTATAGACGGTCTTTTCCTTGGTATGCGGATTGTCGAGCTCGACCGTCTGGACGCCGTTGCCGCGTGGCGGCTCCGTGTTCTTGACCTGATAGCCGGCCGCCTGCAATTCGGCGATCACCTGTTCCTTGGACAGGTGCCGGTCCTGCGCGATTTGGTCGACACTCTTGCCATCGGCGAGATCTTTCTGGATGCCTTCCGTCGTCGAGCCGCCAGGACGTTGTGAAGGATCGAGAACGGTTTTTTTCCCGTCGGAAGCCGTTACCGTAACCTTGGGAATGGAAGGTCCGCCCTTCGACGTCACCGTTTCCACGGTGGTGCCGTTCGGCAGCAAGGTTCGTTCGGTGTTGCTGGGACTGCCGGCTTCCTCCGAACGGGTCGTTATGGCCCCCGTATCGCGATTGTCGCGGCTCGTCGTGGTCTTTATGTTGTTGGGATCGCTGGTGTCCTTGATCACCGTCGTTTGGGTATTGCCGTTGTCGCTCGACGGAGCGGTGACAGTGACTTCTAGGGTTTTACCCGCATTGATGGCCGCAACAACATCCTCGGGTTTCATCCCTCGTTCAGTGGCGATCTTGTCGATGGTTTTGCCCTTCGCCACATCGTCGGCAATGCTGCGAGCGGTTGTCTCGGTGGCGGAATCCTTGTCGGGCGTGCCGGTGTTCAACTTGACAGGAGCGAAGGTCAAGGTCGCTGGTGGAGTGTACAGCGCTGGTTGAATGCCCCCGCCATTGTTCGGTGTCCCGGCGTTGGCGGGAACGCTTCCGTTCACAGGCGCCGCTGTGGGTTGCTGCAAGGCGTCGAGCTTGCCAGTGATCTCAGAAAGTTCCTTGTGTGCCGTCGTCGCCCACTCACGCTCGCCCATCTTGTTGGCGAGCCTGATCTGTTCCCTCAACTGAGCAGCCTGGGCTTCCAGATGCGCGATCTGCGCAGCATTGGCTTTAGGGTCGACTCTCGGCGCCGGGTTCAGCTTCGGCATAATCGGACGGACCACGTGAACGACCTCCGCAATGTGCTTTGCCCCTTGGGGCTGGCCGAAGGTCCGTCCGATAAGCACCCGGAAAGATGCTAGCGAGCGGCCTTCCAATAAACGCCGAAGGCAGCGAGCTGCTCTTGCGACTGTTTGAGTTTCTCGACAGCATCGACATCGGACAGCGGCGCGGCCAGAGCGACCAGGATTTCAACCGCGGCGAATGCCGGCACCATGCTTGGGAAGAACGAACCTGAATTCGACGTCACCACGATCGTTTCGCGCGCCAGGCGCGCCAGCGGCGAAACGCTGCTGTCGGTGATGGCCAGCACCGCCGCGCCCTGACTGGCGGACTGACGGGCAAAATCGATGGTTGCGCGCTCGTAAGGCGCGGCTCCGACGACAAGCACGACGTCGCCGGTCTTGGCATCCAGCAGCGCCTCGGCGCCAGTGCCGCAGGAATCCGCCACGAACACGGTCCTGCGGCCCTCGTTGAGGAGCGGCGAAACCGTCTGTACAAAATGGCCGACGACCGAACGCGAGGCTCCGAAGCCCAGACCGAAAATGGTCTTCGAGTCAGCAATCAGCCTGGCGGCCGCCAGAAACTGCATCGCGTTGCCATATTCGCCGAGACTGGCGACCTGAGCGGCGAGCGTGTCCGCCGCGATACCGGCTGCTGGATAATCCTGCTCTTGCTGCGGCGGCAGGCCGGGCCGAATCGCCTCGCCCGCACCGCGGTCACGCAGAGCGCGCGCGTACAGGCTGCGCATGTCTTCATAGCCATCGAGGCCTAGCCAACGCGCCAACCGCATCATGGTGCTGTGCGACACGCCTGCCTGACTGGCCTGCTCGCGCATGGACATCAAGGCGACGTCCTGAGGATGGTCGAGCACAAAACGCGCCGCAACCTGCAACTGCGGCGGCATCGTCTCGAATCGCTCCACGAGCAGTTCCGACAAAGGACCTTTTTCCATTTCCATAAACCCCAATTTGCCCGGTTCGAATTTACCTGCTGCCAGCCGGCAATGCAACAGTTGGAATTTTCATGTTTTCTATATTCCAAATGGACTTTCTATTTCTGCGGCACTGCACTAAGTTCGAATAGCAATCTAAAGGGAGTCCATTGTGTTGGGCTGTCACGATTGCGTGGAATGGTTCCTCAAGGAGACAGTCATGGGTGACACTACTATCCCTCCCACCGGCAGTGGTGGCAGTCCGGAACAAAACCTGGACAAGATGATCAAGCACCAGGAGCGGATGTTCGGCCTGGAGATCACGAAAGAGATCGCCAAGTCCAAGCATGACATGTTGATGAGCACCGCAAGGACGCTTGGCCAGTCGGCTGAAAAGGCCTGAGGCGCAGGGTTATCAAATATTCTGCGCCGCCGGACGTTACCGGCGGCGTGCCGCATTCTCGGCGCAGGACTATCGCGTCGACCGATGTCTGAAATCGTTATGGCGGGAGGTTGAAAGGCATGAGCGCTCACTCGACCGGAAAGCTTGAAAGTGGCACGGGCAAGCTCGCACTGCGCGCTCTGACCAGCGGTGCTGCGAGCCTTATCCCCGACAAGCCCACGACACTGGCCGTCATTCAGGGCTTTCACAGCGGTGCGAGCCTGGAGCTCACGAAGCCCTCCTATACGATCGGCTCAGATGGCGATTCGGACATCGTTCTCAGGGATCCGGGCATCGAATCCCTCCATGCTCGACTTCACCGCAAAGGCAGCCAAGTCGAAATCGAAGCCGTCGGCGGCGACCTCAAACTCGCCAGCGGCGAAACAATCCGCAAAGGCCAGGGCTGCCGGCGCCGCCTGCCGCTCGGCATTTCGCTGGGCGATGCCCAGTTGCAACTCACTGGACCCGAACCGATCAAGAGCCGCTGGTCTTTGTCGCAGCGTCCGCTGCTCGCAGGCGGCGTTCTCATTGCGGCGGTTTTCGCGATTTCCGTGGCCGCCAACGGCTTGTCCGTCGCAAAGACTGACGACAAATCGGCCAAGCTCGGGCTCGCCGACGGCCAGGTGACGGGAAGCATTCCGGGCGGAGCCGACGCCGAACACCTCGCGGCAGCGCAGGCGGAACTGACAGCGCGGCTCGCGCAATCGGGCTTGGAGACCGTTGCGGTCGGACGTTCGTCGGAACGCCTGGTTGTGTCAGGTACGATACCCAATGCGCAATCCGGCACCTGGACCGACGTCCGCTCGTGGTTCGACCAGAAGTTCGGACAGGTGCCGCTGGTGTCGAACATCGCTGTGGGTGATGCGGCCCAGCCGCCGCGCCTCACCTTGCAGGCAATCTGGTACGGAGAGAGGCCCTATGTGATTGCGGGCGATGGAGCGCGTTATCACGAAGGCGCTTTCACGAACGATGGCTGGACGATCAAGGAGATTGGCCAGACCGCGCTCGTGCTGACAAAGGGCGGCGCCACTGTCGCGCTGAAGTACCAGTGAGCCGCCGCGTCGACGGGCCACGTTTCGACGCACGACCGGACTCGATCGGCAGAGATGGGCATGCGAATGCTTCGCACACCCAACCGATCGAACGACGGCGCTTAAACGGCATCAAACGGGCCAGCGCCAGGGGCACGAATTCTGCCTCGGGGACGGAGGTGCTGGAAGCCGAGACCTTCGCCAGGCCATCGGCGGGTACGACCGGCAAGTCGCTCGATGAGATCCTCGCCGAATTCGTCATGCCGGAAATCCCCGAGCCGGCGATCCTGCGGCGTTCGGTGCCCATCCTGCATCATTTCATCAGGGAGGTTGTGCCGGATCTCGATGGCGGAGAGCCGCTGAGAGCGCTTGCCAGGACGTTGATGGAAGACGAGATCGAGCGCCATCGCGAACTGCTCGGGCGTTTGCAGGGAGGGACTGGAATCTGACCGGGCCACGCGAGGCTGCGCATCTGCTGCATGTCCTTGGCCATCTCTACGGATGTCACGGTCAGGCCAGACGGGGCGCGGTCTACCTGTTGATTGCGGCACAGCTTTCGCCGGAGGACGCCGGCATACTGAGGACATTGGCACACCTGCTCATCCTGGACGGAGAAGCCGACAAGGCGCTCGCCACGATCGCCAGGCTGGAGACACTGGAAGGAATGCAACACCCCACCCTTCATCTTTTGAAGAGCCGTGCCTTGCTCGTGGCCGGGCGTAAGACCGAAGCGCGCGAGTCCTTCCGGCGTTTTCTGGCAAAGAGGCAGGCGCAATGACCATTTCGCAAAGGCTTCTGCAACTGCTCGGAAAGGCCTCGCAGCGCGGCGACCTGGTCATTGCCGTGCTGATGCTGGTGGCGGTGGTGATGATGCTGATCCCGCTGCCGACCTTCCTGGTCGACGCACTGATCACCGCGAACATCGCGCTCAGCGTCCTCATCCTGCTGGTTGCTTTTTATGTCTCGCATCCGCTCGAGTTTTCCTCGATGCCGTCCGTCATCCTGCTCGCCACGCTGTTCCGGTTGGCGATCACCATCACGACCACCCGCCTGATCCTGCTACAAGCCGACGCCGGCGAGATCATCACCGCCTTCGGCAACTTCGTCGTCGGCGGCAGTATCGCGGTGGGCCTGGTGGTCTTCCTGATCATCACCGTGGCGCAGTTCATCGTCATCGCACGCGGAGCCGAACGTGTCGCCGAGGTGGCAGCCCGCTTCACCTTGGACGCGCTGCCCGGCAAACAGATGAGCATCGATGCGGAGCTCAGGAACGGCGATATCGACCAGGCCGAAGCAAGACATCTGCGCAGGCAGCTCGAACGCGAAAGCCAGCTCTTCGGCGCGATGGACGGCGCCATGAAGTTTGTCAAAGGTGATGTGATCGCCGGCATCGTCATCATCCTCGTGAACCTCATAGGGGGCTTCACAGTCGGCACCCTGCAGCATGGCATGTCGATCAGTCAGGCCGCTTCGACCTATTCGCTACTCACGGTCGGCGACGGTCTCGTGGCGCAGATCCCCGCTCTGCTCGTCGCGATCGCCGCCGGCACGATGGTAACGCGCGTCGGCGGTGCGGACGGCACCGATGATCTCGGCAAACAAATCAGCTTCCAGTTGCTGCGCGACCCACGCGCCCTCGGCCTTGCCGCTGTGATCATGATGGGACTGGCACTCGTGCCAGGATTTCCCAGCCTTGTCTTCGTTGCCCTGGGCATCGCCTTCGGTGCCAGCGCCTTCATGATCCATCGGCGATCCCGGCGTGATGACGAACCGGCGGAAACTCTACCCACGACGACACGGCAGGCGCCTGAGGGCGCGGCTGCGCTCGAAGGCAACGCCACGCCGTTGCTCGGGTCCAGCCGCATCGTGGTCAGGCTCGGAACGGAATTGGCGGCCGAAGTGACCCAGTCGCAACTTAGCCAACGCACCGATGTGATGCGCCGGAGCATATTCGACGACCTTGGCGTCGAGATTCCTGCCATCGGCGTCGACATCAATGAAACGATCGCGCCGCGCAACATCCGCATCGATCTCGAAGGCGTGCCGATTCTGGAGGCCGAGATTCCGGCAGACCGGGTGCTTGTCGAAACCGAGGTGAGTCATCTTGAACTGCTAAGCCTCACCTATGAGGAAGGTGCCGCCCTCGTGGGCCAGCGCAGATTCTCATGGGTCGACCGCGACGGCATTTCTGCGCTCGAAGAGGCGCAACTACCCTATTCCGAGCCGATCGAGATCGCTTCCAAATGGACCGCGCACGCACTTCAGCTCTATTGCGGCCACTTCGTCGGCATCCAGGAGACACGCAAGCTGCTCTCCGAAATGGAAACCGATTATGCCGATCTGGTCCGGCAGACCGCCGAGATCGTCCCCTTGCAGAAGATCGCCGAAGTGCTCAGGCGGCTGGTTGCCGAAAACGTGCCGATCCGCAATCTGCGTCTTGTTCTGGAAGCGTTGGTCGAGGCCGGGCAGCGTGAGCAGGATGTCGTTCCGCTCACCGAACATGTGAGGACGGCGCTAAGGCGTCAGATCAGCTTCCGCGTCGCCGACCGCAACAACATCATCTCCGCCTATGTGCTGCAGCGCTCCGCAGAAGATATCCTGCGCGAAGCCGTGCAGACGACACCGACCGGAGATTTCCTCAACACGGCGGATTCGCGCGTGCAGGTCCTGGCCGCCGAGATCGAGCGTAATTTTTCGCGCGCCGCTGCCAGCGTTTCACCGGTCGTTGTGACGGCGGCCGACGTGCGCCGCCATATGCGCGCGCTGTTGGTGCAGAACGGCATCGAAATGCCGGTTCTTTCATTCCAGGAGCTTGCGCCCGAATTCAATGTCCAGCCGCTGGCGACGATTTCGGGAAACTCCGGGAGATCCAGGCCCCCATCGCTGCCTTCCGCCGGCGCGCTGGGTGGGCAAAACACTGCCGGGTGAACTGGGCCGGATGAACTGGGGACGAATAGCAACGGCATCGGGGACCAACGAATGCCGGGAATGCGTGAGAGAGGGACTGCATGCCTAGCTGCCACTACGCGAGAGCCGAACGATGGCATGACTGTTCGGCCCGGATGAAGGCACCGTGGCTGGTGCTCGCACTTGCCGTTTTCCTGCTGAGCCTTGTTTCGTCACTGACCGGCCTCAGGGCGCAAGAGATTTCAGACCTGTCAGCGCAACCGATGGTGGATCTGCCTGTCGGTCAGGGACGCCTGCTGCGTTTCAACGAACCAGTCGAATCCGTGCTGATCGCCGATACGACGATCGCTGACCTGCAGGTCGTCTCGCCGGGTGTGGTCTATGTCTTCGGCCTGAAGCCCGGCCTGACCAACCTGATCGCAATCACTTCCGACGAACGCATCAAGGCGACTGCCCAGTTTCGCGTGACCGCCGACATCTCTTCGGCCAATCAGGCCAAAAAGGCCATGCGACCGAATTCGGCGACCAATCTCGCCATTTTCGGCAATCGCATCGTGACGACGGGAGAAGCCCGTGGCGTCGACGAAGCCACGGACATGGACAACATCGCGCGCACCTTCTCTCCGCCCGAACAGCCGCCGATCAACAACATGACGGTGAGCGGCTCGCAGCAGGTCAACATCCGCGTGCGCTTCGCTGAAGTTTCGCGCACGGAACTGCAATCCTACGGCGTGGATTGGAACGTCGGCTACAAGAGCGCCGGCTTCGAATTCAACATGTTCCAGAACAACGGTGTGCCAAGCGGCAACAGTGGAAACTTCGGCCTCAACCTGGGTCAGGAACACGGCATAAACTTCGATATCCTCATCGAAGCGCTCCAGCGTAACGGCATCGTCAAGATCCTGGCTGAGCCGAACCTGACGGCCGTAACCGGCCAGACGGCGAAATTCCTGGCCGGCGGCGAAATCCCCATTCCCATTCCGCAGGGCAACGATGTCGTCACAGTCCAATACAAGCAGTTCGGCGTGTCACTGGGGTTCACGCCGACGCTGATCGGCCGCAATCGGATCGCTCTCAACGTACAGCCGGAGGTCAGCTCGCTGTCCGACAGCGGCGCCACGATTGGTGCCAACGGTTTCTCGCTGCCGAGCTTCGTGGTGCGCCGCGCCGACACCACCGTTGAAGTGGCAAGCGGGCAGACTTTCGCTATCGCCGGGCTGTTCCAGCAACGCACCTCACGCAATGTCGAGAAGTTCCCGGTGCTGGGCGACGTGCCGGTGCTCGGACCGCTTTTTCAGTCGCAGCGTTTCCAGCGGGAGGAAACCGAACTGGTTATCCTGATCACGCCCTATCTCGTCGAGCCGGTGCGCGACAGCCTTGCCACTCCGCAGGACAGGCCAGCGAAACGCGCCAAGCGCAAAAAAGGCGGTTCGTCCGTCGGCTTGATCGTCAAGTAGGAGAACCGCGATGAGACTGTCGAGCGCCTTATTCGCTATCGTCCCGGCCATCCTGTTGTGCGGCTGTGTCGGCAACACCAAGCCGGAGCAGGACTATTCGCCGGGCTACAGCTATGTGGCCACAGGCCCCGGCGGCTCGGACAAGAGCGCGTCCGGCTCGGTGCTTGCACCGAATGCGTGTCTGAATGATCCGGTCGACGACGATAACCCTCCGTCGGCCTCATCGGCCAGCCTGACACAGATTTCCGGCGTCGGCTCGCACCTGCCGCCGGGCTGTGCCAACGCGTACAATCTGCAGCGCATGGTCGAGAGCCAGCGCGACCTGGTCGAAGGTCGCCGCATGGGACCAGCCGCGGCTGGCCCGACGGCACGTGCAGCACGGCGTTATCTCGATGGCGAGCAGCCGGAACCGGCTGCCGAGACACCTAATCTGACGACGAACTAGTCGACGATGCGGGTTCCGGACGAACGGTCGGGGCGAATTCGCAACCGACGATAGAGGGTAAATGGGGAGAGATGGATATGCGTGTCGTTTTCCTGCCGGCTTTGGCAATCCTGACACTGGCGGGTTGCCAGACCGGAACCCACAGCGCCGTCAACCCGAAGGCAACGGCCCCGGCCTCACCGTCCGAACGCCTCATCAAGCTCGCCGACGACATTGCGAAGCGCGGCGACAGCGATACAGCGATCGCGCTCTACCAGAAGGCGGCGGCCCTGCCCGACGCGCGCCCAAGCGCCTATGTCAAAACCGGCGACGCCTATATGCGCGCCGGCGATCCGGACCAGGCAGCCAAGGCCTATGAAGCGGCGCTCGCCAAGTCGCCGAACAACGGCGAAGCCATGCTTGGCCTGGGCTCGGCGATGATGGATGCCGGCGACTACAACGCCGGAATGCGGGCGCTGGCCCAGGCGGCACCGCTGGTCAACACCAGCAGTTCCTACAATCGCCTCGGTGTGGCACAGACGCTTTCCGGCCACACGCAGGAAGCGCAGGTCACCTTCGGCCAGGCGCTCAAGATGGCGCCGGGCGACCTCGACATCGAAACCAACATGGCTCTCGCAGCCGGACTCGAAGGCAATGCCGGCGTGGCATTGCCATTGGCGCAAAAGCTTGTGAGCGCATCCAACGCTCAGCTGCATCACAAACGCAATGCCGTCATCGTCTACGGCCTGCTGGGTCAGGGCGATCAGGTCAGGGCTGCGCCTCCGGTCGGCCTGCCGACGCAGGAAATCAACAAGCTGCTGGCGCAGGCTCAATCCATTCGCGCCAAGGGCAGCACACAAGCCAGGGCCCAGGCCCTGGGTTCCGTCCTCGGTTAGCGAAGGCGGGCCCGAGAGGCTGGCGGCATGGCCGAAGAAGCTGAGGAAAAAAGGCTACCGGCATCCGACAAGAAGCTGCGCGATGCCAAACGCAAAGGCCAGGCTTCGCAAAGCCGCGATTTCGTTTCGGGTTTCGGCCTGTGCGCGGTTCTGGCCTATATCTATCTCGTCTGGCCGGCCGCCTTGGCGCATTTTTCAGGGCTGATCGACACGATAACCGACTACAACGTTCCGTTCAGCGAGATTTTGCTGCGCAGCGGCCGTCACGCATTTTTCCTGCTGATGTACATCACCGTACCGATGGTCGCGATCGTCGTCGCGGTCACCCTCGTCTTCGGCATGCTGGCGACGCTAGGCCCGGTCTTTTCCTTCGAGACCATCAAACCGCAATTCGATCATATCAACCCGGCCAAAGGCCTGCAGAAGATCATGTCTCTGCGCAATGTCGTGGAGTTCGTGAAGGGCCTGATCAAGCTGGTGTTCCTGTCCGCTCTCTTCGTCGTGATCCTGGTGCAGTGGCTGCAACCGCTTTTCGATGCACCTGCATGCGGCATGTCCTGCATGACGCCGATGCTGTGGGGCGTGCTGGTTCCAGTCGGCGTCTCGGCCGCCCTCGCCTTCCTCGCCATCGGCATTCTGGATATGCCGCTGCAGCGCTGGCTGTTCCTGCGCGACATGCGCATGACCACGACCGAGTACAAGCGCGAGCAGAAGGACATGGAGGGCGATCCGCTCATCCGCCAGGAGCAGCGACGCCAGCGACGCGAGGCCGTGCAACAGCCGGCGCGGCTGGGTGTGCAAAACGCTGTCATCGTTTTTGCCGGAGACGAGCTCGCGGTAGGGTTGCGCTACGTCAAGGACGAAACGCCGGTGCCGACCGTCGTGGCCAAGGGTCAGGGCCGCGCCGCCGTGGACATGATCGCGCAATCGCAGGCAGCTGGCATTCCCATCGTGCGCGACACCGTCCTGGCTCGGGATCTGTTCGAAAAGACCAATACCGGAAACTACATCGGCCAGAACATGTTCTCGCCGGTCGTGCGTCATCTCGTCCGGCATGGGCTGACTTAGTCCCGGCCACCCTCAAGTTTTTCGGAACGATCCCATCAGCGTGCCGTTGGGTCTCTGTGCATCCCCTGCAGCAAAGGAGATCAGCCATGATGATGAAAACGGCACTTTTGGGCGCGACATGCGCGCTGCTGATCAGCGGCTCGGCGCTCGCGCAAACCGCAACACCGGGGGCCGGCGGTTCGGCTGAAACCGAAATGTCGGTGTCGACGAAGGACGTCTTTGCAGCGCCTCCTGCTGGTACGGACGCCAATACCGTCGGCTCCATCCAGCCGAAGGACGGACAAGTGCTGGTGACCAATTTCATCGGCCAGAGCGTCTATGAAAGCGACAAGGCTGATGCTGCTACCGTCGGCAAGGTCAACGACCTGATCCTGACGCCTGACGGCAAGATCGAGGCCGCGGTCGTTGGCGTCGGCGGGTTCCTTGGCGTCGGCGAAAAGGACGTCGCCGTCAGCCCTGACCAGTTGCAGATGGCCACGCGCAGCGATGGCAAGACTTGGCTGGTGATGAAGGCCACCAAGGATCAGCTCAACAGCGCGCCTGCCTTTGACCGGAACAAACTGGCCGAAGGCGTGGCAAGTCCGGGCGCATCCGATAGCGGTACAACGGCTCCGGCAGGAGGCGGTACGGCGTCACCACCGGCGCAGTAAGAGCGTGACCCATTCGCCCGGCCCGGTTCTCCGGGCCGGGTTTCTTGCGGGTGCCCTACCCTCCAAGATACAATCTATGCAGCTCGTCGGGCGAACGCAGCAGTGTCTTGCAGTCGCCGTCATACACGACCCGGCCGCGTCGCAGCACATAGGCGCGGTTGCCGATACCGAGGGCAAGGGCTGCGAACTGCTCGACCAAGAGGACGGCGAGGCCAGCATCCGCCAGCTTGCGCACCGCTGCCATCAGCCGAGAGACGATGACCGGGGCGAGCCCCGCTGACATTTCGTCGATCATCAGCACCTTCGGGCGGGTCAGCAGCGCGCGTGCAATGACCAGCATCTGCTGTTCGCCGCCTGACAGAAGTCCGGCGCGAATGGTGCGACGCTGCATCAGCTCCGGGAACAGGCCATATGCTTCGGAAAGATCGCTGCCGTCGCGCAGCGCCACCTTCATATTCTCTTCTGTGGTCAACTGGCTGAAGATGGTGCGGCCCTGCTCCACATGCGCCAGGCCTTCGCGCGAGCGCTGGCCGGGCCGGGCCTTCTGGATTTCGGAACCATCGATGGCGATGGTTCCGCCTGACACCGGAATGATACCGGAGAGCCCTTCGAGCAGTGTCGTCTTGCCGGCGCCGTTGGCGCCCAGCACAACGCTGATCGAACCGCTTTCGACACGGGCATTGATCTCGGTAACGACCGGCAGTTCGGAGCGGCTGATCGACAGCGAGGAAATGACAAGTTCACTCATGCTGCGACACTCTCCTCAATGCCGAGATAGGCTCGTTTGACGGGCCCCTGATCCAGCACCACGGCGGGTGGCCCGGATGCGATGACGCGGCCGAAATCGAGCACAGTGACCTGGCTGCAGGCAGCACGGACAAGATCCATGTCGTGTTCTACCAGCAGTACGGAAGACCCGAAACGTGTGGGAATCTCCGCGATGCGCCTGCCGAGCCTCAGTGTCTCCTCGTGCGACTGTCCGGCTGCCGGTTCATCGAGGAGGATGACGGTAGGTCTTGCCGCAACCACGCCGGCAACGTCGAGCAGGCGACGCGTCCCGGCATCGACCGCCACCACGGGCGTTTCCGGGTCCGGGCAGTCCAGCCAATCCAGCATGGCGCGAACTTCAGCTTCGCTCAGGTTACCGGCGGCAAGGCGCAGATAACCGCCCACCGTCAGTTCCGGGGCGATGCGGTTGGTCTGCCATGTGCGGCGCACACCAGCCCTGGCCCTGACATGCGCTGCCTGCCCCTCCAGCGGTGTCTTTCCCAGCTTGATCGAACCTTCATATCTAGCGAGGAACCCCGAGACTGCGTCGATGAAGGTCGATTTGCCGGCCCCGTTCGGCCCGATCAGGCCAGCGACCGAACCGGCTGGGATGGTCAGATCGACACCATCGAGCGCCAACACCGCGCCATAACGCACGGTGAGCTTTTCGACGGTGAGTGCAGCCCCCTTCGCATGCTCGACAGGCGCCGGCAGATCGCCCTCGAATAAGGTGCTGCCGGCCGCCTTGCGCTGTGGCGCCAACTTGCGCAGCAGACGACGATAAGTCTCGCTCATCGTCTCGCCGGTCGACAATGCCTGTGTGGCGCCGAGCGCGAACAGCACGTTGCCGATATCCTGCGGCAGATCGAACCGGCGCAGGATTTCCGGGAACATGACGACGAGGATACCACCAATGATGGCGCCTTCGGCGAAATGCGCGCCGGTCATGACAGCGACGGCATAGAGGCTGAGCGATTGCATCATGGAGAAATTCTCGGCAACCAGCGTGCCGAGATAGCCGGCGAGCAGACCACCCGAGATGCCGGCAATAAAGGCGCTGATGGCGAAAGCCGACAGCTTCGCCTTGGCGACACTGACGCCGTGCGCCGCAGCGGCGCGTTCGGAATGGCGCACTGCAAGCCAGGACGCGCCCAGCCGGGAGCGTGCCAGGAATTCGAGTGCAACGGCGATGGCCACATAGAAGATCAGAGCGAAGACGAAGTAGCCTTCGTCGCTGTCGAACAGTGTCGGCCGCGGCACCTGGATGAAGGCGGTCTGGCCGGGAAATGTCATGGTCGCCAGGATGACGTCGAAGGCGGCAGCAAAAGACAAAGTGATGATGGCGAGATTGATGCCGCGCAGCCTTAAGGCCGGCAGGCCGATGGCCACCCCCAGCGGCACAGCAGCAAGACCGCCGAGCAGGATCCAGGTCGCCAGTCCGCCCGGCGCTTCGGCGATGTTCAAATATCCCACAGTCCAGGCGCCGACACCGGCGAAGGACATCTGGCAGAGCGCGATCATGCCGGTGCGGCCGGCCACCAGTCCAAGGCTTTGCAGCGCCACGCCGGTGATCAGGACGGATGTCGCCAGGAACACCCAATAGGACGGCAGGAGCCCGGCGATGACACTGCCGAGAACCACGGCGGCGATGATGATTGTGAGCGAGGCCCGGATACTAGCGCGCGTCATCCCAGCGAGCCTCCCTTTGCGACCACAGAAGCACGGCCAGGATGACCAGGAATGGAATGGCGCTGCGGTATTGGCTGATCGAGTCGACCGAACTCGCCAGGCCTTCGACGACGCCAAGCAGGATGCCGCCGGCCAGCGTCAGCCAGAAGCTGCGGAACAGCCCGACCAGCGCGGCGGCGAGCGCCGGCACGACGAGCAGGCTGAGCGTCATGAAATTCGGCGAGCGCTGCGGCGCGATGATCATCAGCGCGAAGGTGGTGAAGGCGCCGGTCGCGCCCCATACCAGCAGCGACAGCAGCCTCACCTTCACGCCGATCAGTTCGGCGGCCAGCGGCCGGTCCGACAGCGCGCGCAGATGCAGGCCGATGCGGGTACGGTTGAGAAACAGATCGGACAGCACGGTGAAGAGCACGGCAAGGCCGATGGTGAGCACGGAGGCGATAGTCACTTCGACGCCCGCCATGCGAAACGCGGAACCCGGAAACAGGTCCGGCATGACACGAGGATGCTGGCCACCGGTCAATCTGAGGCCGATCGCGATCAGGCCGACCAGAAGCGCCGCCGTCACCGCCGCCTTGGTGGACGGGTTTGCTTCCGCGAACCAGCGCGTCATGATGAAACCAATCAGCACGCCAACCGCAGCACCGACCAGGATGCCGGCAATCACCGACGGAAAGGTCGGATAGCCGGACTCGGTCAAGGCAATCAGAGCGAAGGTGCCGGCCGAACCGATCGCAGCGCCGGTGAAATTGACCACCGCGACAAGCCGGTAGGTGAAGACGGCGCAGACGCCGAGCAGCGCATAGGTGCCGCCGGCTGTCAGCCCCGCAATGGCGGGTGTGAGAAACGAATTCATCGATGATCCCGAATGAGAAAAGAGGACGGCAGAACATGTCTGCCGTCCTCTAGTCAGCGGCTACTTTGCGTCAGGAAGCACGACCCATTCCGGTGTTTCCACCTTCCAAGCCCCGCTTTCGAGCTTCATGACCTTGGTAGCGCGCATCGGCGAATGGGTCTTTGCTTCACCGAATACGTAAGGCGAGCCGGCGAGCGGATCGGAGATCGGCTTCATTTCCAGAAGCGCCTTGGTCACGCTTTCGCGTGTCACCTCACCGTCGATGCCCTCGATGACCTTGAGGAACATCTTGGCGGCCAGATAACCGCCCTGCGAGAAAGCGGTCAGCGGCCGGCCGGCCTTGTTCATGTCGGCAATCCACTGCGCGTTGGCGGCCGAACCGGTTTCGGTGAAAGGCTCCCACTCGGTGCCGACATAGATCGGCTGCTTCGTGTCGGCGAGTGCCTTGGCCACCTGCACCGTGTAGCCCGGCGCCAGGAACAGCCAATTGATGCCGGTGATCTTCTGGGCATCCACCGTCTTGATCAGCTGTACCACCTGCGGCTCGACCTGGTTGGTCAGCACGGTGTCGCAGCCTGCATCACGCGCCTTGATGACATACGGCGTGAGATCGCCCTGGAATGGCAAGGTGAGGTCAAGCAGATGCACCTTCTGACCGCTGATCTTCTCCCAGTCCTCGATGCCCTTCTTGTAGGCTTCCTGGGTGCCGCCGATGATGATGAAGAAAGCGCAGAACTTCTGGCTCTTCAGCACATTGGTTGCGTAGTAGCCCATGGCGGTCGACAGTGTGAACGGGCCGACATTGACGGGTGCAACGCTGGGTGAAGAAAAACATGCAGCATCGACGCCAAGACCCTGAACTGAAGATATTTTCTTGCGGTTGTAGTTGACGGCGTTGACGGCGCAATCGAGCAGGCTTCCCGAACCGACAAGGGCGACGGCCTCCTTGTTGTCGATCAGGTCGCGTGCGGCTTGGGCGGCAACGGCGGGGTCGGCCTTGTCGTCGGCAATGGTGTATTCAATCTTGCAGCCGTTGATGCCGCCGGCAGCGTTGACGGCATCGAACGCAGCCTGTGTCGCCTTTGGTACCTCGCTGAAATCGGCAGGGCCGGTGATGGTCGAAACCGCGCCGACCTTGATGGTGCCATTGGCGCAGGTCGGGCCTGCGGCCGCGGCGCCTCCCGTCAGTGCGCCGATACCGATCGCGGCAAAGACGCCAGAAAGCAAAGCTGATTTCCAATGCATTTTTCTCTCTCCCCTTGGTTTGGTTGATTGTTACGCTGCATGCCTTTCGGGCCCTTTGGCGGGGCGAACTCCGGCGAATTTCACAAGCGTCCGTTCAATGGTTTCGTACGCGATATCGCGCACGATGAAGACAAGCCGGGTGCGGCGATCCGGCGACGGCCATGACTCCAGCCTGGCCGGCGGATGAAACACATGCTGCACGCCATGCAGCACCAGCGGCCGATCGAGGTCGTCGGCGACGCAGACCAGGCCTTTGAGGCGAAGAAGGTCCTCTCCCTTCAATGCCGCGATGTAGTCCAACCATGTTGCGAAGGCTGCCCATTCCACCGGTTCGTCAATGACAAAGCTGTAGGACTGGATACCGTGATGGAGACCCTGATCATGATGGTGGTGGTGATCATGGTGATCGCAGTCCGGCCCGCATTCATGATCGTGGATCGACTGCGCGGCTCTGTCGAACCAGGCAGCGACCTGATCGGCGCGCGCCTCAGAACCTGGCGTTTCGGCATCGAGAAGGGTTTCCAGCGCCGCGTCCGCCGCGAGACAGCGCTCTGCTGCCGGTGCAAGCGCTGCAAGCCTGTGCTGAAGCGCATCCACCGTCCAGCCGTCGACAAGATCGGCCTTGGTGATGATCAGGCGGTCTGCCACGGCCACCTGCTTGGCGGCCTCGGCGTGACGCTCCAGCGTCGCCGGGCCGTTGACGGCATCAACCGTGGTGACCACGCCTGCGATCCGGTAGCGACCGGCGAGTTCCGGTTCCGCAATCAGCGTGTGCAGGATCGGTGCCGGATCAGCCAGACCGGTCGTCTCGATTACGACACGGCTGAGCTGAGGCAATTCGCCATCGGCGGCGCGCCGGTGCAATGCCTTCAGCGTCTCGACCAGATCACCGCGCACCGTGCAGCACACGCAGCCATTGTCGAGCAGTTGGAACTGTTCTTCGCTGGCTTCGATCAGCAGGTGGTCGAGCCCGATCTCGCCGAACTCGTTGACGATGACGGCCGCACCCGCGAGCGACGGTTCCTTGAGCAGCCGGTTGAGCAGCGTCGTCTTGCCGGAGCCGAGGAAGCCGGTGAGGATGGTGACCGGGACAAGCCGGTGGGCAGGATCAGGTTCGCTCATACACCACCCTTCCCTCGAACCAGGTCGTCATGACCTTGATGTCGGCGATCTCGTCGGCCGGGATTTCAAGCACGTTACGGTCAAGTTCGATGAAGTCCGCCGACTTGCCGACCTCGATCGAGCCGATCGTCTCGCCAAGCCCGATGGCGCGGGCCGAATTGATGGTGAAGATCTCCAGCGCGGTGGCAACGTCGATCGCCTCTTCCGGCCAAAGTGCCTCACCGGCGAATTCGCCGTTCGGGTTCTGGCGGGTGACCAGGCCTTCGATGCCGTTCCATGGGTCGGGATTGGGCATGACCGGCCAGTCGGAGCCGCCTGCCAGCAGCGCCCCGGCAGCCAGCAGCTGCTTGTTCGGCCAGAAGCGCAGTGCACGCTCCACGCCCATTGCCTGCTTATGGCCCTCCAGGAAGCTGGTCGGATACCAGAGGAACGGCGAAAGGTCGGCGGCGACGCCAAGTTCAGCGAAGCGCGGAATGTCGCCAGGTGCGATATAGCTGGCATGCGCGATGTGATGGATCAGCCTGGTCGGGCCGTTGAAGGAGCGCACGACATCGATGGCATCCAGCGCCTGGGAGACGGCGGCATCGCCGGCGCAATGGATCTTCACCGCAAGCCCGAGCTTTTCGCACTTGCCAACCCAGCGGATCAGGTCCGGCACCGTAACGATGGTCGAGCCGCGGAAGCAGCAGCCGAGGATCGGATCGGCGACGTAAGGCTCGTGGAAGGCGGCGGTCTTGGCGCCCGGCACGCCGTCCAGGAAGACCTTGACGAAATCCGGCTTGGCATGGGCGCTGCGATACTGATCCTTCAAGGCGATCAGCTCGTCGCCGGCAATGCCGAACATGAAGGATGGCTCGACGGCCGGCATCGCCGAGACCGACCAGGCCGTCAGTTCACCGCGATCGTCCAGCCCTTTGAGGGCAGCCAGGATCGGCTGCATGGCGGCCGCGTCGAGGAACGCCGTCACGCCATAGGAATTCAGAGTGGAGATGGACTGCGCCATAGCGGACCGGTCCATTTCCTCGGTGTAGTAGCCGGAATTGGCGATCACGCTTTCAACCAGACCGGAGGCGGATTCGATCATCAGGCCTGTCGGCGCACCGGTTGTCGGGTCTCGGCCGATGGAACCCTGGTCGGGATCGGGTGTGTCCCTGGTGACGCCTGCCAGCCGCATCGCCTCCGAATTGACCCAGCGGTTGTGGTAGCTGTCGTCGCGTAGCATCACCGGCCGGCCTTGAGCCGCGGCATCCAGCTTGGCGAGCGCTTCCAGGCTGTTCAGCTTCCCATGCAGGTCACTGCCCCACTGGCCGCCGATGATCCAGCTGGCCGGCGCTGTGGAAGCCGCTTTCTCGCGCACCTTCTCGACAATGGTCTCGAAGCTGGACGTCGAGGCATAGCGCAATTCGAACAGCTCCGCCTGGCCACCCATCATCAGATGGGCGTGAACGTCGACGACGCCCGGCATCAGCATCGCACCCTTGAGGTCGATAGAGCGCGTGCTGCTTCCGGTAAAAGCTGCGACGCTCGCCGCATCGCCGACCGCTACGATGCGGCCGCCCTTCACCGCCACATGCGATGCCCAGGCCTGTTTGCGGTTCATCGTGTAGATGCGGCCGTTCCCGAGAACCAGATCGGCACTTTTGTCAGGCATTCTATTTCCTCCACCCATTCATTCGGCCGCTGCCGTATTCCTCTCACACCGCCCTATTCTGGGTCGGTGCCCGCCCTCCGCCGTCAGCAACCAAAACCGCGCCCGTCACGAACGACGCCTCGTCGGAAGCCAGGAACAGACAGCAGGACGCGATCTCGGCTGGCTCGGCGATGCGCCGCAAAGCAATGCGGCCGGTCAGCGCCGCGAATTCCTGCTCCGGCGTCGAACCGTTGGCGGTTGCCGCAGCCTCCATCTCCTCCTCGCTCATCGGCGTGCGCACCCAGCCTGGCGCCAGCGCGTTGGCGCGGATGCCATCAGGTCCATGCGAGTAGGCAAGTGAGCGTGTGTAGGACACCAGCGCCGCCTTGCTCGCCGAGTAGGCGGCGTTCTGTGCGCTGGCATTGAAGGCGCCGACCGAGGCGATGTTGACGACAGAACCGCCTTTTTTCTTCAACAACGGCAGCGCGGCCCGGCACATCATCATCGTGCCGGTGACGTTGACGGCAAAGGTCTTCTCCCAGACCTCGTTGGACACGGTTTCCGGTTCGTCCGGAATCAGCAATCCGGCTGCATTGACGAGGATATCGACCTGGCCGCCGCAGGCATCGATGGCGCGCGTCACATCGGCACTGTCGGTGATGTCGCCATGCACGGCCTTGCCACGACTGGCCTTGGCTGCGTCGTCAAGCGCGTCGCCCCCCAGGCCAAACAGGACAATTTCAGCGCCCTGCTTGCTGAAGAGCTCCGCCGTCGCCCGCCCCATGCCGGTAGCGGCTCCGGTGATCAGCGCCTTGCGACCCTGCAAACGCCCGCTCACGACAGCCCCCAATACTTTTCGACCGCGAAGCCGGTCTCGGGCAGCGTGGAGCCGCCGTCGACGACGATGGTCTGCCCCGTGGTGTACTTGGCCTCGACGGACGCCAGATAGAGCATGGCATAGGCGATATCGTCGGCCTCGCCGTAGCGCCCGACAGGGATGAACTGGCTGAGCCTGTTTGCCACTTCGGGCTTGCTCATCGAGCCACGGTCCTTGGCGATGAAGCCAGGCTCGACGCCGTTCACGGTGATGCCGTCGCGGGCATATTCGAAGGCGGCGCCACGGATGAAGGCATTCACGCCAGCCTTGGCCGCCGAATAATGCGCCCCGCCGGCCATGGCGACCCGCGCCGAGACCGACGACGTTACCAGGATGCGGCCGAAATTGCGCCCGCGCATGATGGGTGCCGCCGCCTGAGCCAGCCAGAAGCAGGCCTTGAGGTTCAGCGACAGCGCTTGCTCCAGCTTGTCTTCGTCGAGCTCATCGATCGAAGCCCAGGGACAGCCGCCGGCATTGTGCACGACGATATCGAGCCGCCCTGCTCCCGAAGCCGCATTGCCGACGACCTCGTGGAGTTCCGAACGGCCGAGACCGGGCAGCGGCACGGCACGGACCGACAGGCTGCGGGCGGTGAGCTCCGCAGCAAGCGCCTCCGCCACATCAAAGGTACGGTTGGCGATTACGACGGAGGCTCCGGCCTCGGCAAAACGCGTGGCGATCGCGGCACCGATGCCGCGCCCACCGCCTGTCACCAACGCTATCCGTCCGGTCAGATCGAAGCCCGGCGTACCCATTGCTCAGGATACTCCGGCGTCGGCGAGGAGGTCGACGAAACGCCCGAACACCTCGGTGTGGCGATCGACCTGTTCGGCGGTCGTCGCCGGACACATCAGGAACATGGTGTGGAACGGCGTCACCAAGATGCCTTCGTTCATGTAATAGGCGTGCAGCAGCGTCTCGAGATCACCACGCCGGCTGGCGATCACGTCGGCGCCATTGCGTGGCGGTTTCGGCATGAACATGACCTCGGCGCGCGCACCGATCTGGGTGACATGCCAGGGTAATTCACGGGCCTTGATGAGGTCGCGTGCACCTTCGGCAAGCCGGGTTGCATTCGCGGTCATCAGTTCGAAATTCGCAGGCGTCAGTACCTCTTCCAGTACCGCGCGCATGGTGGCCACCGTCAGTGCGTTGCCTGCGAGCGTCCCGCCGATGCCGAGATGGGCGGACTGGCGCACACGCGGATTGACCTTGGGTACGATCGCCCACAGCCGCTCGGCGATTTCCTGCGACACGCCGAAGACACCGGCCGGAATGCCGCCCGCGATCGCCTTGCCGGCCACAAGGATATCAGGCTCCAGGCCGTGCTGGCCGGTGTAGCCGCCGGGACCGTTCGAAATGGTGTGCGTCTCGTCGATGATCAGCACCGTCCCGGTGCGGCGCGTGATCTCGCGCAGCGCTTTGTGGAAACCATCGGCAACCGGGATCATGCCGAAATTGGTCATCAGCGGTTCGGTGAGCACGCAGGCGACATCGCCAGCAGAAAGGGCCTGATCCAATGCCTCGACATCGTTGAACTCGACCACCCGAGACACGGTCGAATGATCGACGCCATTGGGATGGATCATGTTGCGCAGGCCGACGCGACCGTCGCGGATCTCGACATGCGCCTCCTCGACGCCGCCGTGATAGCAGCCGGAAAACACCAGCACCTTGGGGCGGCCGGTGATCATCCGGGCAATGCGGATAGCGCCGCGATTGGCGTCGGTGGCCGACGTGGTCAGCGTCCAGTAAGGCAAGCCGAAGCGACGGGTCAGTTCCGCACCGACCCACAAGCTGTCTTCGGTCGGCAGCATCATCGTGGTGCCGTTCTGCAACTGGCGAAGTGCGGCGCACGTCACCGCTTCCGGTGCGTGCCCGCACATCCCGCCGGTGTCACCGAGCGCGAAGTCGACATAGTCCTGGCCGTCGATGTCGCGGATATGTGCGCCTTTGGCTTCGGCCGCATAGACTGGAAAACCGCCCGCCCAGCGCCGCATCCAGTGCGACGGGCCGCCATAGAGGAAATGCCGCTGTCCCTCTTCCCAGGCTTCAGCCGAACGCGGATGGGTGAGCCGGAAGCGCTCCTGCTCCTGGTCGAGCAATTCCGCGATGGTCGCCGTGTTGCGGTCTGTTCGTGCAGCAAGCGTCAAGCCGTGAAATCTCCCTGTACATGCCATCAAAGGCATGATCATGCTTCCCATCGGTTCATTATTTGAACCATCGTTTTATTTGTTGTAGACAAACTGCAAGCTAGATTGCCCCCTGTCAAGTTAATTCACACGCTAAGTATCGTTTTGAAAGCTGATCATGAGCACCGTGCGCAAGGCCGTGTCCCTGTTGGAACTGTTTACGCTGGAAGAGCCGGAAATCGGCCTTTCTGACCTCGCCCGCAAGGCCGGTCTCGACAAGGCGACGGCGCGTCGCCTGCTGGTGGCGCTGGCCGAACATCGCCTGGTCGAACAGGAGCCGGCGAGCCGCCGTTACCGCCTCGGTGCCGGCCTGACGCGGCTCGCCCGCATCCGCGACGCGCAACTGCCTCTGGTGCCTGTCGCGGTGCCTATTCTGCGTGAGCTGTCACAGCAGACCGGCGAGACCGTGCATCTTTCGGAGTACAGCGCCGGCGCCCTGCTCACCATTCATGTCGAGCTCTCGGCCAAGGCCAATCGCGTCAATGTCAATGTCGGCCAGATCCTGCCGTTGCACGGCACCGCCTCGGGCATCGCGCTGCTCGCCTTCGCGCGCGAAGAGATACGCCGCGACTATCTTGAGGCGCCGCTCGCCACTTTCACCCCTCACACGATGACCGACGCGAACAAGGTGCTGCAAGCTGTGCGACTGGCGGCCGAGCGAGGCTATTCACGCAGCGCACAGGGTTATGAGGAAGGCGTTCACTCGGTGGCCGCGCCAATCCTCGGTTCCGACGGCTACCCGATCGGCACGGTGGCGATTGCCTCGCCGGTGTCACGCGCCGACGATTCCGTGGCTGCGACCCAGGGAGCGATACTGATCGAAGCTACACGGCTGATCACGACGCGGCTCATCGGCGAGGCAGTCGAACCGGCGGGACGACTGTCGGCTTGAAGTTTCCGGCGACGCGGATGGATGCTGATTTCACTTGACCGGCTTGCTTGCGACCGCTTGCATGAGCGTTGCGAAAAGAATGATTAGCGTGTTAAGTTCCGTTTCAAAATATGTCACCCGCTGACTGCGGCGTTGTCATGCCAGCCCGCGCCAAGACGGGAGGCACCACCGAGGAGGAACCCCATGCAGCATGCCGCCCGTCATGTCAGCATCGCCGACGGCGAAGCTTTCCTGTCCACGTCCCGCCTGCTGTTCGGCCCGATCACACAGCGTTTCGCGCGCGGTTCGGTCGAATCGATCCCCAAGCTGCTTTCGGTCAATCTCGGCCCGTGCCGGCTTTCCGAAATCCGGGCAAAGGCGCATGTCGTGGTCAACGACCGCGCCCATTGGCGCAGCTTCGACCCCGATGCCATCAAGATCCTGGTGCAGGTCGCCGGCCGCAGCCATTTCGAGCAGCATTCGGTGGCCGTCGACCTCAATCCGCGTTCGGCCATCATCTACGACCCGGTGCGCAGTTATTCCCTGCAGAATTTGACCGGCGTCGACCAGCTCATCCTGCAGGTGCCGCGATCAACGTTCAGCGACGACACGCTGGCGCGGCTGGCGGCTCCCCTGCCCCTGCCCGGCGACGACGACAGCCTTACGCACATCGTGTCAGGGCTGATGCGCATGGCCATCGACGACGGTCGCAGATTGGACGAAGCCAATTGCCGACGGGTTGGCGAAAGCCTTATTCAGCTTGTCAACGGCTTGATCTGCTCCAAGCCTCAACTCGTCGACCAGCGCCGCTCGCCGCTGGAAGCGCTGCGCGAGCGCATCATTGCCTATATCGACGCCAACCTGTCACGCAGTGACCTCTCGGCCGACGAGATCGCGCGGCACATGGGTTGCTCGCGCCGCTATCTGCACCGTGCTTTCGAAAGCGAGGATATCACGCTGGAGCGTTTTATCTGGGATCGCCGGCTGGAGCGCAGCCGTGAAGCGCTGATGGCAGGCAACGGCGTATCGGTCTCCGAGATCGCCTTCGCCTGCGGCTTCAATTCCAGCGCGCACTTCTCACGTGCCTTCAAGGCGAAGTACGAAGTCTCGCCACGCGAATTGCGCGACACCGTGCTTAGCCGGCTGCATTGACGGTTTTGCCTCCCAAAAGGAGGAGACGATTGCGTGGGGCTGGCCTAGTTGCCGTTCCGGTCGCAGGAAGAACCGGCGCGAGGTCGAGTGAGATCGCCTCGTGGTTCCACTTCCCTGGCGACAGCCTCTAGTTGCGCGCGAGCGACATCGGCAGGATCTTGCGCACCAGGCCTTTCGGCAGGAACAGCATTGCCAAAATGATGGTCAGCCCCGAAATGATGGGGTGGTAATCCGGCACGAAGATACGGGCGATATCGAACACCGCATACATGATGAAGGCACCGAGGATCGGTCCAAGCACCGTGCCGGTTCCCCCCACCACCGTCATCATCAGAGGCAACAGCATCCAGTCGAGGTTGAAGACGGAGTCGGGCCCGACGTGGAAGATGTAATAGCTGTAGAGACTTCCGGCGATACCGGCGATGAACGCACTGCCTGCGAATGCGGCGACCTTGACCTTCAGCGTGTTGATGCCATTGGCGGAAGCGGCCATCTCATCGTCACGCACGGCGATGAGCGCCAGCCCGTAACGCGAACGCATCAGCCAGCCGATCGCCAGTGCTGTTCCAGCGGTGAGGCCAAGCCCTGTCCAGTAGTGTGGCATCAGCGTTTCGAAGGTGCTGGAAGGCGTCACAAGGCCGAATGCACCACCGGTGAAGTCGCCGCCGTTGACGAAAATCACCTTGAGGATTTCGCCGAATCCCAGAGTACCCAGAGCGAAATAGTCGCCACGCAGCTTGGAGAGCAGCGGCAGGCCGATCAGTGCGGCGGCCAGCGCGGCTACCAGCCCGCTGAGCACCATGGTCACCGGATCGAAATAGTAGATGCGCGGGTACGTCTCGTAGAGCGAACCCCACAGATAGTTGCCGCTCCACAGGATCGCCGTGGTGTAGGCGCCGAGCCCGAAGAAGGCATGTGAACCGAGGCTGATCTGTCCGCCAAAGCCGGCGACGAGGTTCCAGCCCTGCGCCATCACCGCATAGATGAAGACGAAGAACAGGAACGAAAACAGATAGCTGTCGAGCGCACCCGGCCAGAATGGCACCAATGCGAGGATGATGGTGAGGAGCGCTGCCGCCCATTTCCAGGAAAAATTGGCCATGGCGGTCATGCTTTCTTGTAGGGCCGGCTGAACAGCCCTTCCGGCTTGAACATCAAGACAGCCAGGAAGACGCCGTAGGCGATGGCGTTGGTCCAGCCGCCGGAGATGAAGAACTGAACGTAAGCCTCGATAAGACCAAGGATAATGCCGCCTGCGAGTGCGCCGGCAACGTTGCCGATGCCGCCAAGCGCCAGCGCCACCAGCGCTTTGAGGCTGAAGATGAAGCCGGCGAAGGGATTGAAGGGAAAGGTCGTCGCGACCGCGACGCCTGCCGCACCCGCCAGCGCGATGCCGATGGCGAAGGCGATCGCATTGACCTTGTGCGGGCTGATGCCCATCAGGGTGGCCGCTGTCATGTCCTCCGACGCCGCCCGTACCGCCTTGCCGACCAGGGTCCTGCGCAGAAAGAGCACAACGAGGGCGGTGCCTGCCAGAGCGATCAGGAATCCCATGGAGCGCGTGAAAGAGGCCCGCACGCCGAGCAATTCGATACCGCTCGCGGTGTAACTGGTGACCACGGCAGCGGTGTTGCCGCCCCATATGACAGTCATCAGGTTCTGCACCAGGAACATGACGCCGACGGCGATCAGCAACGAGATGTTGCGATCCTCCTCGGCCGCCGCTTTGCGGAACAGACCCTGATAGATCAGCCAGCCGGCTGCCAGCCCGACCGGCACCATGATGATGAGCGACAGGAACGGATCGATGCCAAGATGCTGGAACAGCGCGCGCACCAGATAGGCGGCGAGGATGATCATGGCGCCCTGCGCCAGGAAAATCAGTCGCATGGTGCCGAAAATGAGGCTGAGGCCGACGGCGGCAACGCCGTACATGGCGCCGCCGAGCGCACCATTGATGGAAAGCTGCAGGAGGATCTCCGGCGATGGCAGGGTCATTACAGCTCCAATACGCCCATATAGGCTTTCTGGACTTCGGGGTCGGCGATGAGTTCTGCACCCGTGCCTTGCATCGCAAGCTCGCCGGTCTTCAGCACGAACGCGTAGTCTGCGATCTTCAGCGCCTGGTGGATGTTCTGCTCGACAAGCAGGATGGTGACGCCTTGCTTGTGCAGTGCCTCGATCAGCTGGAACATCTGCTGCACCACCAGCGGCGACAGGCCGATCGAAGGCTCATCGAGAATGAGCAGCGACGGTTCGGACATGGTGGCACGCGCAATCGCCAGCATCTGCTGCTCGCCGCCCGAAAGTGAGCCGGCCTTCTGGCCTGTCCTTTCCTTGAGGCGCGGGAACAGATCGTAGGCCTTTTCCAGCGCATGTTTCATGTTCGCCCGTGCCTTGGGCTGGAAAGCACCGAGCTCGAGGTTTTCCAATACCGTCATCTGGCGGAACAGCCCTCGCCCCTCCGGCACGTGGGCGATACCCATGCGGGCGATATCTTCAGGAGCGCGCCCAAGCAGCGAGGTGCCCGAAAGCTTGATCTCGCCGCGTTTCGCGGGGACTAGGCCGGATATGGCTTTCAGCAGCGTGGTCTTGCCTGCACCATTGGCGCCGACGATGGCCACCACCGAACCTGCATCGACATGGATCGACACGCCCCACAGCGCACGCACGTCGCCATAAGCGACCTCAAGATCTGTTACTTCAAGCAGCCGGTTCGCCAAGATAGGCCTCGATGACTTTGCGGTTGGCGACGATTTCGGCGGGTGTGCCGTCGGCGATCTTGACACCGTGGTCGAGCACGACGACCCGGCTGCACACTTTCATGATGGCATCCACCTTGTGTTCCACCCACAGGATGGAAATGCCCTTTTCGGAGCGTGTTCGGCGGATGACCTCGACCATCTGCCTGATCTCCGTCGGATTGAGGCCGGCCATCGGCTCGTCGAGCAGAAGGAGCGATGGCTCTGACGCTACCGCGCGCGCGATTTCCAGCAGCCGGCGATCGGACAACGTCATATGCGCCGTCGTCACATCGCGTTTTGCGCTGAGGCCGACCAACTCGAGCGCGGCTTCAGCCGCTTCCTTCGCATGCCGCACCCGCCCGCCGGAACCGTAGACGGCGCCGACCATGACGTTCTCGAAGGCCGTCATGGTCAGGAAGGTGCGGACAAGCTGGAACGTGCGGGCGATGCCGAAGCGGCAGATATGATGTGGCGCCGCGCCGGTGATATCCTTGCCCTTGAAGCGGACCTTACCGCGTGTCGGGGCGTAGATGGCCGTCATCACGTTGAAAAGCGTCGATTTGCCGGCGCCGTTGGGACCAATCAGGCCAACCAGTTCGCCCGGGCCGACGACCAGATCGATGCCGTCGAGCACCACCAGGCCGCCGAAACGTTTGGTCACCGCCTCCAGGCTGAGCACGGTTTCGTCTGACTGCATGCTTGGTCGGTTCCTTTGCCCGCTGGCTTCAGGGGAAAGATTGCGTGGATTTATGTGGCCATAACTACGGCGTGTCGGTAACTGCGTGCACGACGGGACGGCGTCGGCACAAAGCCAGACGTCGTCCCGACGGCACCCCCAACGTTTAGCGCTTGTCCCAGGCGGGAGCCGGCTTGTAGGTCCAGGTTCCATTCGGGAAGAGCAACTGGTGTTTGCCTTCCCACCACTGCGTGGCGACCGATGGGATCAAGGCGAAGCCGGTCTCGTCGAATTTCAGCGGGCCGACCACGGTATCGTTGAATTCCTGGTTGAAGATGGCATCGTGCACCGCCGCTGCATCGGTCGACCCGGCGCGTTCGATGGCCTGGAACAGCACCTGGGCGTTGGCGTAGAAGGCGCCGACCGTGACGGAGTCCTTCTTGTATTCGGCCTCGTAGCGCTCGCCCAATTCCTTGGCGCCGTTGTAGGGATAGCTTGCCGACCAGAAACCGTCGGTCAGCACGTAGTCGGAATCCTTGCCCAGCGCGTCATGGAATTCGCCGGTCCAAGTGCCCTTCCAGCCATGGAAATAGGGAACGCTGAAGCCGAGCTCCTTCATCTGGCGGATCAGCGTGACGGTGTCTGCCGGAGAGCCGAACACCAGCATGGCGTCCGCGTCGGCAGCCTTCAGCTTGGTGATCATCGCCGAATAGTCGGTCGAGCCGGTCGCCCACGGATCGTTGAAGGCGAAGGTATAGCCATATTTCTTGGCTGCGGCCTCGAAAGCGCCGCCGAAGCCTTTGCCGTCTGGCGAATCTTCTGTGACGAGAGCCGGACGCTTCGGACGTTCATTCTCCGGCAGCTTCTGCCAGATTTCGAACGGCACCTCGGCACCAGGGCCGGGATGGAAGAAGAACAGCGCCGAATATTTCATCTTCAGCGGCTGCCACTCGAACGGGAAAGCCGCGGTGATCATGTAGAATTTCTTGTACTTCTCGGCGACGATCGCACCGGCGACATTGAGCGGGCCGGAGTGCGTCGAAAGCAGGATATCGACCTTCTGGACCTTGACCAGATTCTCGATCGCCGAAGCGACCTTGGCTTCCGTGCTTTCATCGTCGGCGATGACAAGCCTGACAGGAAGCTTCTTGCCGGCCTCCTTGACCATGATGCCGCCAGCCTTGTTGATATCGGCGACAGCTTGCTTGTAGGCCCATTCCTGTTCCTTGCCGTCGCCGGCGAACGGACCGGTCAGCGAAACCGGCGCGCCGATGACGATCTCGTCACCCGCGGCATTGGCAATGACGGTTGCGCCGCCGGTCAGTACCGTGGACAGCGCGAGCGCTGCCAGCATTCCTTTCAGGCTCATTCCCATGTTCTCCTCCCAATTCCACTCCCGCCGGATACCGGTCGGGCCTGCCCCAAATCGTCAGCCGGTCGCCTGCGCGACCAGTTTGGTGTCGGTGAATTGCTCGAACCGCAGCACCTTGCCGTCCTCAACGTCCCAGACGTGAACAACACGCGTGTAGTTTGACACACGGTATTGGAAATTAGCGGGAACAGCCGGGATTAGGTGGGAACGGGCGAATACCCACGGAAAAACAGGATGATAGCAGAAATCGACTGTGCTCGAAAGCGGGGTCCGTCGTGACGCGCGGTTTTAGAAAGAAGGCCGCGGCGAGAGACCGCCGATCAAAAAGAGCCGCCGGAAAGGCGGAACCTTGAGGGGCGCTTGAGAAACCCTCGAAACACTCTCGACCCCGCAGAAAACCGCCCTTTAGAGCATCTTCCGGAAGCGGCCTCGCCAGCGCTTTGGTGCGGAAAAAGGGGCGAAAAGTCAAATCGAACTTGGATGATGCATCCAAGTTCGACAAAAAGGGCGATTTTTGACGGAAAAACAAAAGGATAGTGATCACATGGCAGGTCGGGCGAACTTGGATGCTCGCCCGATCGCACACGTCGCTACTCACGAGCCAACCATACTGGTCTCCTGCAGAGCGAGATCTCCACCATCATGCCGCGTCGCGCATCGCCTCTTCCAGATCCGGCAGTTTGCCGAAGCTGGCGATCAGCCTGGGCGAGAACATCTCCCCGCTTTCCTCGTCAACATGAACCTCGAACGCCGCGGCGCCGGCAAACCGCTCGGCCATCAGCTCGGCGATCCGGACGGCCCCGCCCTCGCTTGACGCCGGCCGCATTTCACCGACGTGAAACCGCCCCTTGATCGAGCGGAAAGGGATGATGATGAACTTCTGGCTTCTCTTCATGGAACGCTCCCTGCCCTTGGAATGTTCCCATTTTGTTCACATCGCCAATCGGGAAGTCAATAGGGCAGGAAAATAATCCTTAACGCATTCTCGGCTTGCCGCCGGCGAAGAACACCTGACCATGCACCCTTACGCGGTTGGGGATATCGTCGAACGGGACGAGGTCGGGCTCATATGCCTTGTTGTCGGAGATGATCTTCAGGTCGCCGTTGTTGAGCACCTGCAGGCGCTTCAACAACAGCCGGTCCACGTCCAGCGAAAAGACAAAGATGCCGCCGCGCTCGACGACGCGCCACTCCACATCCTGGACCACCATGATCAGGTCGCCGTCCATGATGGTGGGCTCCATTGAATCACCCATCCCTTCCAGCATCCCGACAACGGCGTTCGGCGGCGCCCAAGGTGGGAGATTGCGCCGAAGCCAGTCGCGCCCGACAGCGAAATACTCGTCGATGTTCTCCGAGACGACCAAGGCACCGGCGCCGGCCGAGGCGCGGATATCGTAGCGAGGAACCGTGATCCCGTTCGCCCAATGGGGCGCCGGCAACGAGCGATCCGCCGTTTCCCCACCCACAAACCACGCGACCGGGATACCCGTCGCTTCCGCAAGAGATTGCACAAACCCGAAGGGGAAGTCGTCGCCTTCTACATAACGTTGGATCTGCTTGACGGACTTCCCGAGTGATTCGACTAGACCTTCATTCCCCAGCAGATAGCGAGCCCTGAAATACCCGAACCGAATGCGGTCAGGAACGGACAAATTTGTCCCTTTTGGGAGCTCGCCCCTTTCCGCAAGCTCCCGAAATTGCTCACGCATTCCGGCCGGCGTTGGGATCCCTGGAGCTTTCGAGCTTTTTCCTCGCCCGATATGGACGGATTTGGCTTGCTGATCGGACAAATTTGTCCTACTTTCGCTTTGCTTCCACGTTCGTGGACGTTCACCACCGAAAGAAGGGAGGCCTGGCAGGGCCTCCCTTCACCACCGGAGCAGATGATGGACCCGATCGAACGGGCGAGCAAGATCAAGGACGCCCTCTTCGTCCGCGGCATTACCCTTTCCGATGTCGACCGCCGGTTCGGGCTGACCGATGGCACAGCCCGTACGACGTTGCGCGAACCGAACTCGCGCGGGGAAGAGGCGCTCGCCGCTGCTCTCGCTTGTGAACCCCATCAGCTGTGGCCCGAGCGCTACGACGCCAGCGGCCAGCGGCTTTCGCCTCAACCCTCCGCAAACTATCGCCGCCCCCCGACGATGGCGCAACGTAGAAACCGCAGGGCCGCTTAGACATGCCGCCTGTCAAATCCTCACGTCCTGGTCACCTCGACGGCAACCCCTTTTTCGTCCGGCTGGAACCTGACCCCCGCTTTCTGCTCGGCTCCGTCCTGGTCGGCATCCTGATCGCCGGTTTCGTGCTCGTCGGCCTCTCTTTGATGGGGGCTTTCTGATGGCCGGCCTGACCCGGAGGCAATCGGAGCTGCTCGCGTTCCTCAAGGCCTATCAGGCGGCGAACGGCTTCAGCCCCAGCTACGCGGAGATCGCCGCACACCTCGGCCTCAATACCAGGAGCAGCGTCAATCGCATGGTCGATGCGCTGCAGGCTCGGGGTGCGATCCGCCGCCGCAAGGGACTGAAGCGCAGCCTTGAGATCATCGAGAACGAAGGCGCCGAGCGACTTCTGCGCCGGCTCGTCGATGCCATCCAGTCCGATGATTGGCGCGCGATGACACGGGCGACGAACGAGGCGACGCGTTTTCTCGGCAGGTCAGCATGAGCAAGCCTGCCGCCGTCTCGCCCTGGATGACCAGCGACCCGCGTATCAACGCGCAGATCGATGCGGCGTTCAACGCAGTCTGGTCTGCCTTTCCGTATTTCGAGCTTTCCGAGATCCTGTTTCCGCGACGCGGCAACTGCTTGGCCGGTCTCGCCCGCCAGTGCTTCCTGCACATCCTGGTCAACACCTTCCGCCTGCCGAAAAAGCGCCTCGCCGTCTGGGGCAACGCCGGCCTGCCGAAGATCAAGAGCGCCTGCCGCTCCATCGAGCGCCGCCGCCAGTCCGATCGTTTCGCCGACTGGTTCGATGCGATCGCGGCCGATGCCGCACGCCGTTTCTCCAAATCGGAGTATGTCCATGGCTGAACTCAAGACCCTTCCGCTCGACAAGGTGCTGGTGCCGGCACGGTTGCGGGACGTGGAGGAAGACCACGCCTTCATGATCGGCCAGTCGATCACCCGCGTCGGCCTGCTTAACCCGATCACCGTCCGCGCAACGCCCCGCGCCGAACGGCCCTGGACGCTGGTCGCCGGCGCCCACCGGCTTCGCGGCAGCGAACTGATTGGCCTGAAGGAGATCGACGCCATCGTCGTCAAGGCCGACAAGCTCGACGGCGAGCTCGTCGAGATCGAGGAGAACATCTACCGCAACGAGCTCTCTGCCCTCGACCGCGCGATCTTCGTGCGCCGGTATCGCGAGCTTTGGGAAGAGAAGCACGGGAAGATTGAGCGCGGAAATCCGCAGCTCTCCAATTCCGTCAACTTGACGGAATTGGCCGAGGATAGCGCCCAAGGCCATTTCTTCAAGCGCGTGTCCGAGCGTCTCGGTCTATCGCGCAGCGCAATCGAGCGGGCGCAGTTCGTGGGCCAGAAGCTCACGCCCGAACTGCGCCGCACGCTTCGCGGGACCCCGATCGCCGACAACCAGAGCCGCCTGATCAAGCTGGCCGGCATGGAACCGGAGCGGCAGAAGAAGATCGCCATCGCCTTCGCCGAACAGCCCGACCTCGACCGGGCGCTTGATCTCACGGATCCCCACGCCAAGGCGAAGGCCAGTCAGACCGCCCAGGATGAGTTACTGGCGCGGCTGAAGTCCACCTGGGCAAGGACCGACGAAAAGACCCGAGCCGCCTTTCTCCAGTTCGTGGCCGCCGCCAAGAAGCCCAGGGACAAGTTGCCGACCCTCACCGAACTCCTCAAAGCCACCGCCGACGACGCCGGGGCATCAGAGCCGGACCCGCGCCAGGTGACGATCTTCGACCTGCAGGGCGGTGACCGGCCATGACGAACCGCACGTGTCCGACCCTGCACTGCACCGAACCGGTCCCGGCCGGTCCGCACGCCGTGTTCTGCGCCGAGTGCCATTTCCGGCTCCCGTACCGCACGACCAGCGAGATCTTCGCGCTGCAGATCGCCTGCGCCCGTACCGACGATGCCGACCAGAAGGCGTATCTGCGCGAACAGATCGATGCGCATGTCCGCATAGCGGCCCGCAGCCTGGAGGCGCCGGATGCCGCGTAAGCCGAGCAACCCAGCCCAGGGCGATCTGTTCTATGCGCCGGTCTATCCCAGCCGCGTCGCCGATCAGTCGGTTGACGTGACCGGCTTTCGAGGCCGGCTCAAGCGTGCCATGAGCCGGGCGCTGAAGGAATGTCCGCACGGCCGCGCCGAGATCGCCATGCGCATGGCAGTGGCGCTCGGCCAGGACAGCTTTTCGCTCGCCACGCTGAACGCCTATACCGCCGAGAGCGACAGCAGCCATGATATCAGCCTCGTACGCTTCAAGGCATTCGTGCGCGCCACCGGCGCGACCTGGCTGTGGGACCTGGTCGTCTCCGACGACGGCCTCACCATGCTGGTCGGCGACGAAGCCCGCCTCGCCGAGATCGCCCGCGTCCAGCAGGAAAAGGCCGCTCTCGACGAACGTCTGCGCGAACTCAAGTCGACGCCCGTGCGCGTCATCCGGAGGGATCGCGGATGACCCGGAGGGAATGGTTTTCACCGGCGGAGATCGTGGCGGTCCGCTCACCGGACCTGCCCGGTTCGGTGCGGAACCTCAATGCGCTCGCGGACGCCAGGAACTGGCGGGCGGACCCCGCGAGGGCGCGGCGAGCCGGCGGCCGGGGCGGCGGATGGGAATATCATCTATCGCTCCTGCCGCCCGGCGCGCAGGCTCGCCTGCTCCTGCAGCATGGTCCTGCCGTCCCCGAGGTCGAGGAACCCGGCATTGAGGACGGCTCGAAGGAAGCATGGGCGCGCTTCGACGCGCTGTCCGACAAACAGAAGGCCGAATGCCGCCGCCGGCTTGAATGCCTGGACCGCGTCGAGCAGCTCGCTGGCGAAGGCATCGGCGCCACAGCCGCCGTCGTTCAGGCCGCCTCCTGCAGCGGCGTATCGGCAGCATCGGTCTACAACTGGCAGAAGCTGGTGCGGGGCGTTCCGCGCGCCGACTGGCTGCCCGCCCTGGCAGCGGACTACAAGCCGACGTCCACCTTCTCTGACTGCCACGAGAAAATGTGGGAGATGGTCACCTCGGACTGGCTGCGGCCGGAACAGCCATCCTTCTCCTCCTGCTATCGCCGCGCCCAGAAAGCGGCCTCCCGCAACGGCTGGCTTCCGATCCCGTCTGAACGCGCTCTTCGCAGACGCATCGAGGCAGAGATCCCGGCGGCTGTCATCACGCTCGCCCGCAAGGGCCGGGAGAAGGCCAAGCGGCTCTATCCGGCACAGAAGCGCGTCCGCACCCATTTCCACGCCATGCAGGCCGTCAACATGGACGGCCACAAGCTCGACGTGTTCGTGCGCCTGCACGACGGCCGCATCATCCGCGTCCAGCTGATCGGTATCCAGGATCTCTATTCAGGCACGGTGCTGGCATGGCGGATCTCCGA
This sequence comes from Mesorhizobium sp. 1M-11, assembly GCF_001303895.1. Taxonomy (GTDB): domain Bacteria; phylum Pseudomonadota; class Alphaproteobacteria; order Rhizobiales; family Rhizobiaceae; genus Mesorhizobium. The sequence continues at coordinate 172,670 of NZ_LJSD01000017.1, forward strand.
GACGGAAAACAAGGAGACCGTGCGCCTGGTCATCGGCGATCTCGTCGAGCGCCACGGTATCCCCGAGAAGATGTGGCTCGACAACGGCCGGGCCTTCGCCTCGAAGTGGATCACGGGGCGGATGCGGACCCGTTACCGTTTCACCATCCGCGACGAAGATCCACAGGGCATCCTGCTCTCGCTCGGCATCGAGCCGAAATGGACAACGCCATACGCCGGCCAGTCCAAGCCGATCGAGCGCGCCTGGCGCGACCTCGCCGACCAGATATCCAAGCATCCTTTTTGCGCCGGCGCCTATACCGGCAACAGCCCAGACGCCAAGCCGGAGAACTACGGCAACGCGGCCATCCCGATCGACGAGTTTCGCGCCCATGTCGCCCGCGAGATCGCCGAGCACAACGCGCGCCCCGGCCGCAAGGCGGCTGCCTGCCGCGGCCGCTCCTTCGACGAGACGTTTCGCGAGAGCATGGCCGATCCCGCCACCGTGGTGACATGGCCGACGGAAGCACAGCGTTCGCTCTGGCTGCTCGCGGCCGAGCAGATCACCGCCCAGAAAGGCACCGGCGAGATCCACTTCTTCGAGAACCGTTACTGGTCGGTCGAGATGAACGCCCATGCAGGCCAGAAGGTCACTGTGCGGTTCGATCCCGACCGCCTGCAGGAAGACGTCAAGGTCTACACGCTCGACGATCGCCTGATCTGCACCGCGCCCTGCATCGCCGCCACTGGCTTCGACGACATGGACGCGGCGCGCACTCACGCCCGCGACCGCAGCGCCTATCAGCGAACGCTGCGGGAGCAGGCCCGCCTGCACCAGAAGCTGTCAGCGGCCGAGCTGGCCCGTCTGTATGGCAGCGAGGAACCGGCGCCGGCGGCCGAACCGACCAGGCCGGCAGTCAAGCGGCTGGCCGTCGGAAACGGCGGTGCGGTGCCGGCGGCAGCGCAGGCAGACCAGCCGGAAGACATCGAGGACAGCTTCGCCGCCGGCCTCGCCTTGCTGCGCACCCAGCGCCAGAGCGAAGCCGACATCATCCCATTCACGCCGCGCCGGGAGGACGGCTGAAAAAGAAAAGGCCGGGATGAACCCGGCCGGAAACGGCCCAAACGGGCCAATTGCACGAGGAAGCCTATACATGAACATCGAAGCAAATTCAATCTGGCAACCACCGGCCCAGGAGCCGGATATCGCCAGCGATCGCCCCGGCCGTTCGGATGCCGACCTTGCCGCCTGGCGCGACCTCACCGCCCGCGTCATGGATATCGCCCGGCGCAACGGCTGGTCGAAGGCGGAGGCGGCCCGGCGCATCGACATGCCGGACGGCACGTTCAGCCAGTGGTACGGCGGCAACTACACCGGCCGGCTCGACACCCAGAACCTCAAGGTGGCCCGCTGGCTCGAAAGCACCGAGAGCGCCGCGGCGCTCGCCCAGGCGCTACCCGACGCCCCCACCTTCGTGAACACGCGCACCGCCCAGGAAATCTTCCGGACCCTCGAGCTGGCGCAGATGTCGCCCGACATGGTCATCATCACCCTGGCGGCTGGCATGGGCAAAACCCATACGACCCGCCACTACTGCGCGACCAGGCCGCACGCTTTTCGCGTCACCATGCGCCCGCAGACGAAGACCTGTCACGCCATGCTGGTCGAGATTGCACGGTGCCTCGCCGTCATCGAGACCAACCCGGCCAAGCTCGACAGCGCGATCGGCGCCCGCCTGCAGCGCAACGGCCGCCAGACGCTGCTGATCATCGATGAGGCGCAGAACATCGAAGACCGCGCCGTCGACCAGCTCCGCTACTTCCTCGACGAGTATGGCTGCGGCATCGCGTTAACCGGCAACACCAGCGTCTACGGCCGCTTCAAGGATCGCCAGGGCGGGCCTGACTATGCGCAGATCAAGACCCGCACCGGCAAGCGGCTTAACCGCCACCAACCGTATCCGGAAGACATCACCGCGCTGATCGACGCCTGGGAAATCCACGACGCCGAGCAGCGTAAGCTGCTCACCGGGATCGGCCGCAAGCCCGGTCACCTTCGTCAGATCGACAAGACGCTGCGCCTCGCCTTCCTACTGGCGGCGGGCGAGCGCGCACCCCTGTCGGTGAAGCACATCGCCGCGGCCTACCAGAACCGCGAGTGGGAGGACTGACCATGGCCAAGATGTCCCTGGAGCTTTCTGACGGCCTGCAGCAGCTCAAGCGGCTGTTCGTCGACTACCAGCACGAGCCGCGGGTCCTCGAACCGGACGACGCCCGCATCATCCAGCAGTGCATCGAGCTCTGCTATGCCCGCGCCCGCGAACTCGAAAACGAGGTAAGCGCCAAGCGCTGGAATGACGAAGCGCGCCGCGACCGTCTCGTCGAAATGGATCGCATCCTCTCCGAAATCCAGCGGCCGGGCACCAACGTCATGCTGTTCCCCGTCGTGGAGCGGCCGATCTTCGAGGGGTCGAGCAGGCTATGAGCGAAGCACTTCGCGCGGCCGCCGCGGCCGTAATCATCCCCGACGTCGCAGGCCGTATCGCCGCCAGTCCCGAACGGCAGGCATCGCGCGCTACGCCTGCCGAGGTGCTGGCGCTGGCCTGGGCTGCCGAGGGCCTCACGGCCGTCGTCATCGAGGCGCAGCTTCTAGTGCGTGCACTGGAGCTGCCGATCACCGGCGGCGACGCCAACGACGCGGCGCGCGACCACGCCATCCAGACCCAGATGGGCATCCTCAACAACCAGTTCGCCGCCCTGTTCGGCGAGAAAGGAGCCTGAAACACATGGAAACCGCAACCGAAGCCGCCACAACGGACGGCGTCACCATCGTGGCCGGCCAGCCCTGCATGAGGGACGCCAAGGGCCGCTGGACGCCGCTCGAGCTCATCAAGCCCCAGCACAAGCTGGAAGACGAGACGGTGCGCAAGATCATGGGCCATGCCAGGGCGCTCTCCGCCCAGGTCGGCCGGTTCCGCGGCCACACCGCCACCGATCTCGGCGAGTTCGACGCCATCCTCGACCAGGAATATGGCGGTCGGCCGCGCGGCGCCGTCAAGGGCAACCGCACCTACCAGACCATCGACGGGCTGATGAAGGTGCAGGTCCAGGTCGCCGACCTGATCGACTTCGGCCCCGAGCTGCAGATCGCCAAGGAACTGATCGACGAGTGCCTGAACGAATGGGCCGTCGACGCCATGCCCGAGATCCGCGCCGTTGTAACCCGCGCCTTCAACACCGACCGGCCGGGCCAGATCAACCGGGCGGACGTGTTCATGCTGTTGCGCCTCGACAGCCAGGACGCGCGCTGGAAGCGCGCCCAGGACGCTATCCGCGACGCCATGCGCGTCGTCGGCTCGAAAGAGTACCTGCGCTTCTACGAGCGCGATCGCCCGGACGCGCGCTGGCGCGCCGTCACCATCGATCTCGCCAAGGCCTGAAGGAGGACGTCATGGACAATACGCTGGAAAAGAACCTCGCCGCGGCGCTGGAGGAAGACATGGCCGCCTACGACGCCGGCAAGCCCGCACCGGCGCCCACCGTCGCAGGACTCTACGTCTCGGCCGACGAACACTTCAGGGCGCTTGCCTGGAACAAGGCCGGCCTCGCGGCGCTGAAGGACCGCTGCGCTCGCGACGTCGCCGAGCTGCTGGAAGATCGTCGCCTCGAAGAGCAGAGGCATCTTGAGCGCCTCGCCAAGATCGATGCGGAGATCGCGGTCATGCACGACTACGAACGCAAGGAGAGCGAGATGTGGGAGCGCTACATCGCCGCCTCCCGCAGCGCCGCCATGGAGCTGCTGGCATGACGCTCTATCATGAACTGCTCACCGAACTGATCCCGCTGGTGGAGAAGAAGCTGGAGGCGCACAGAGCGGAGGCCGGCGAGTTTCATTTTGCGAACTATGACGCCTGGGAGAAGCGCTGCGCCCTCGCGGACGAGCGCATCAGGGAGTTCTTCAGCGAGCGCTACGACGCCCGCTTCACCGAACATGGCGACACTCACACAGTCCACATGGCCGGCTTCCGCTCCAGCTCGACGAGCGGCTGGGCCGGCGCGCTGCGCAACTGGCAGAGTTCGGCCGAGAAGAAGCTCGCCGCCCACGGCGATCTCGACGGCTTCAACCCGCACGGCTCCGGTCCGGTGCCGATCGAGCCGAGGGAGGGTTGAGGCGATGGCTTGCGATTGCATCACCAGGACCAACGAGAAGCTGGCTTCGCGCAACACGCGGCTCGTTTCCACTTTGGTCTTCACCAAGCCGGGCGGCGAGTACCCACTCATCCGGACCGAGCAGGTAGAGAGCGGTCGAGGCAAGGCGAAAGCCTGCGCGATGCTCCCGTCCTACTGCCCGTTCTGCGGCGTCAAGTACAAGGCGGAGGAGTGAGGCGATGAACATCCATGAACTTATGACCGATCGGGCGGACCTCGCAAAAACCTACGCAGCCGACGGGGCTTTCCACAGCGCCGCTCGCATTTTGAGCGATCTGGCGGAGAAGGTGCAGGAACACGCAGACTATTGCGATGCCTGCCTTGCGGAAATGATGGCGCGGGTGCCCGAGGAAGACTGCCCTGGCCACGTCAGCAGCATCATGGACCCGAAGGTCTGCGGCCGCTGCGGCACCCATGTCGACAGCCTGCGGCCGGAGTGAGCTGATGAAATCCGTCATCCTCGCACCCTCGCAGCGCGAACTGGCAGGCCGCCTCATCAACGTGCTCAACGGCTCCGAGACCGGCGACGGCCTGACGGCGATGGCCTCAATCATCGCCGCCACCATCAATGACCGTGCCGCCGGCGACGCCGATGTCGCAACCGCCGATGCCGCCTGGTACGCGGACCTGATCCTCACCACGGTCCAGGCTGGCCTTCGCGGCGAGCTGCTGCGCAACGACGAGGCGCCGATCGACGTGAGGTACGTGCTGTGAGCGACCTTTGCCCGTGCTGCAGGCAGCCGCTGCCGGTCAACGACGCCCTCATCCTCGACGAAGGCGGCATCGTCGTCTGCAACGGGCGGGTGGCGGCGCTGACCTGGCAGGAGCACGCGCTGCTGGAGATCCTCGTCGCGGCAAAGCATCAGGTTCGGTCGAGGGAGCAGCTGCTCGACAGGATCTACTCCCTGCGGCCCAACGATCCGCCCGAGATCAAGATCATCGACGTCTTCATTTGCCACATCCGCAGGAAGCTGAAGCCGCTCGGCGTCCAGATCCAGAACGTATGGGGCCGCGGCTATCGCCTGCTGCCGGCCGAGGAAAGGAAACCCGCATGAGCGACATCAACATCCAGATCGGCGAGAAGCCGGACCTCGAATGGGTGCGGATCGACCGGATCGACGTCGACCGGAACTACCAGCGCCCGCTGAAGCCGAGGCTGGTTAAGAAGATCCTGGCGAAGTTCGCCTGGCGCAAGTTCGGCGCCGTCGTCCTCTCCCGCCAGGAGGGGGGGCGCTACACAATCGTAGAGGGCCAGCATCGCTGGAAGGCGGCCAGCCTGCACCCGAACGTGACCGAAATCCCTGCCATCGTCGTCGAGCACGCCGACACCGCCGACGAGGCCGGCAGCTTCCTGGCCATCAACCGGGACCGCCAGGCCGTCACCTCGGTCGAGCAGTATTGGGCCGGGCTGACGGCCGGCGACGAATGGGCCATGGCCGTCTCCAGGGTGCTGCAGGCGGCGAACTGCGACGTGGTGCCGGAGCCGGGCCACTATCGCCCGAACCTGACGGCATCGATAGGCGCGATCGACCGCTGCCTGAAGCGTTACGGCCATGGCGCCACGCGCCGCGCCCTGCTGGTCATCCGCGCCGCCTGGCCCGACGACAGCAAGAGCCTGCGCGGCACGCTCATCACGGCCCTGGCGCGCATCATCCGCGCCAACGACAAGACGATCAACGAGGCGGACCTTGCCAACGCGCTGCGGCGCGAGAGCTTCGCCAAGCTCACCGCCCATGCCGAGGCGTTCCGCAAGCTCTCCGGAGGATCGTCGGAAACCGCGCTCTCGAAGGCGCTGGTCGAGATCTACAACAAGGGCAAGCGCGTCAACCAGATCGTGATCGGGGCGCAGCTATGAGCTTCGGCTACATCTCGCTCGACCGTCCCGGCACCGCGCTGCGCGGTTACAGCCATTCCGGCGCCGGCGCCAAAACGTTGGTCACCATCAAGATCGAGGTGACGGACCCGCACGAGCTCGGCTGGCTCCTCGAGGAGCTGGCGGCTGCGCAGAAGGAGGCGGCCACCCGCCGCGCTGCCGAGGCCGCTCGGGCGAAAGCCGAGAAGAAGGCGGCGAAGGCAAAGCCCCGCGAGATCGGCCATCAGGTGCTGCTCGGCCTGCCGTACTACGGAGGCGAGAAATGACCGGCGCGAAAAAGAAGCTCTCGCCCGCGATGCGCAAAGTTCTCGAAAACCTCATTGCCGGTCGCCGGCCTAACCACGGCTTTCCCGGAGGGCGGTCAGTCTCGGGCGACCTATCCGGCACCTACGTGGCGCTGTTTCGCCGCCGTTTCATCGATCCGAACACCGGCAAGGTGACGGAAGCTGGCCGGAGCGCGCTGGGAGATCGGTCATGATACCCGATCTGTTTGGCGCGCGTCCTCGGGCGCTACGCCGCTTCATGATGAAGGCCACGGATCACGGTGAAGCGCCTGGTCTTATGCCAGGCTGGAAAACGACCGAGGGAGCCTACTTCGTTTGCCCGCGATGCGACCACGACGCTGGCTGGCTCTTCAATCTTACCCCTAGCGAGATTCGTCGCGGTCTTCCGTGCCCAGCCTGCAATCCAACCGAGGTGAAGCAATGAACGCGCTCGCCGCCATCCATGTCGCCAAGAAGCAGCTCGGCCTGGACGACGACACCTACCGCGCCGTCCTGGTCCGCGTCACCGGAAAGGACAGCGCCAAGGCCATGACGCAGGCAGAGCGGGACAGCGTCGTCCAGGAGCTGCGTCGTCAGGGTTTCAAACGGTCTTCTAACGCCGGTCGAAAGCCGCTCGAAGGCAAGTTCGCCCGCAAGCTGCAGGCGCTGTGGATCGCGGGGTGGAACCTCGGTGTCGTCCGCGAGCGCGACGACAAGGCGCTGGTCGCCTTCGTCGAGCGCCAGACCGGCCTGTCGCATGTGCGCTTCCTCCACGACGCCGGTGATGCGCTCAAGGCCATCGAGGCGCTGAAGGGCTGGCTGGAGCGCGCCGGTGTGAACTGGTCGACCGGCTCCGACCGGCCGGCGTGGCTGCGGCAGCCAGGCGCCCAGATCGCGGTGGCGCAGTGGAACATCCTGGTCGCCAAAGAGGCCGCTCCCGGTGACATACGCTGGTTTCGCAATTTCGTCGCGGATCTCGCCCTGCCGGTCGACCAGATGGCCAACGGCGATTGGGTGCAGGTCATGAACGCGCTCGGCGAGCGTGTCAGGAAGGTGAAGACATGAGCGCCGCTTGCGTCTGGGTGAGAGATTGTCGATGCGAATGGACTTCCGCCAACCGCGTGTATTGGGATGGCGCGCTCGGCTTGCTCTCGATCGAACATGACGGCCTGATCACCTGGGACGAGTTGCAGGACATCAAGAACGAGATCTGCGGAGAGGAACGCGCAGCGATCGAGGTCTATCCGCCGGCCGACCGCGTCGTGAACAACATCGCCATGCGCCACCTGTGGATCCTTGGCTCTGACGACTGGTGGCCAGATCTCTGCCGGGAGGGCAAGCCTGCACCCACCACCTTGCGCGAGCGCTACCTCGCCGCGCGGATCGGGGGCGCCAGATGAACAGGATCGTTCGCGGGTTGGATAATCTCGCCGCGCAGCGGCCTCGGACTCCTGAACCTGAGCAGTGCTGTAGCTTTTGCGGCTGCTCGGCCGGTGGCCTAGTGGTTGGTCCGGCCGCCCAGATTTGCGACCAGTGCGCCAGTGTTGCCCTGGGCATGTTTCTCGTGGCCGGCCGAGACGCTCTCTCCTTCTTGGATGACTATCGGACCATCTTTCAGAGGGCGGTTCGCGAATATGGACGTCTCGAAGGAGAGACACCCCGCATCGCAATGAATGGCGGTGCGAAATGACCAGGCGCCGGGTCGGCAGGGTGAAGATCGACTTCTCTGTGATCGAGCGGTTCGCCGCCCTGGAGGGTGTCCGGACGCCGATGCCGGTCTTCGGTGAAGACTGGGCTCTGTCCCGGAAGTCATCGCTCCATCGCAGGAAGGACGGCAGCTACACGCTCTGCCTCATCTGGAAATCTGCCGACGGCTTCACGATGTCGGGCACCTATCGCGGCCGGCGGCTGGAGGCGAGATGAGCGCTGTCGCTTCAGTTCAGGAAGCCGTAGCTCTTGGCAACGCGCCTGATCTGGGTGCAGTGCGCGGTCTTCTGCGAGGCGGACATGTCTGCGAAGCCCATGCGGATACCGTCGACTTGCATCTGCAGGAAACCGGCGAAGCTCATGTCATCGGCTGGCACCCGCTTCTCGATGAAGGCCGCGATGGCCGGCTGGTCGAAGGTCAATCCGCACAGCTCCTCGGCTGCCAGAACGTTGCCGAGCTCGTTAGCCAGAACGAGAGCATTGTAGGCAGCGTGAGCGGCGGACATGCTCGCCCCCATGGCGAGCAGTGCGGCTGTGAGCTTCAGCTTCATGGGTGTTCCCTCCTGCCGGCTTCGACCGTAGCGCGGTGCCGTCCCCATCACAAGCCGGTGGTGCCAGTATGAGGCAGGACCGCAACGAGGCGCTGACGGCAGAGCTGATGGAGCTGCTGGGCGAGGCCGACTTCCTGCGGCTGGTGGAAGAATATGGCGGGATCCGCCTCAAAGTTCCCGTCGACCTCTCGCCGTTGGTCGAGAAGCTCGGCGAACGTGCGGCCGTCAAGCTCGGCCAGCGGTACTCTCGCTCATACCTGCGCGTGCCACTTGCCCGTTCGGTGCGGGCGCGGCACTATCGCGCGATCGGGCGCTCGAATGCGGAGATCGCTCGCCTGCTCGGCATCGCCGAAACCAGCGTCGACAAGCTGTTTCGCCGGATGCCAGGGAAGCCGGTGAAGGGCAGTCGAGATCCGCGCCAGATCGAGCTTTTTCCCAGGTGACGCACAATGCCCGCGATGGCGGGCATTACGGCCCGCCATAGCGGGCGGCATGGTGCTCCGTATACTGCGGAGATCTCCATGCGCGAAAACTTCCAGAAGTGCCTTCAGGTCACGCTCGCCTATGAGGGTGGCTGGGCCGACAATCCCAAGGATCCCGGCGGGGCCACTATGAAGGGCATCACGCTGGCGACGTACCAGCGCTTCTTGCCCGGCGCCACCAAGACCCAGCTGCGCAACATCTCGGCCGAGAACGTCGCGAAGATCTACCGCCAGGACTACTGGCAGGCCGTCAACGCTGACACGCTCGCCGCCGGTGTCGATCTCGCGACCTTCGACGGCGGCGTCATGTCCGGCCCGCCGCGCTCGAAGAAATGGCTGCTTGCCTCGCTCGGCGGCTCGGACGATCAGACGGTGAAGAAGATCTGCGCCAAGCGCCTCGGCTTCGTCCAGTCGTTGAAGATCTGGAAGACCTTCGGCAAAGGCTGGGCGCGTCGCATCGCTGCGATCGAGGCGAAGGGCGTGGCCTGGGCGCTGGCGGCCACACAGCCGGCAGCGACGGTCAAGGCGAAGCTCCTCGAGGAGGAGAAGGGGGCGAAGGGTCGGGCCGGCAACAATGCCGTCGCAGCCACCGGCGTAAGCACCGCCACCGGCGCCGGCGGCAGCGATGCGGTGGTCAACCCGCAGCACGTCGACATGATTTCTGGCTGGGCACTGGCCGGCGTCGCCGTGCTGGCGGTCGGCGTGATCGTCCTGCTGGTCGTCCGCGCCAAGATCCACAACCAGCGCGCGGCCGCCTACGCGGCCGAGGCCGAAGCGATCGGGGCTGCCTGATGCTGGCCGCGATCATCCTCACCGTCATCGTCTCGATCGGGTTCATCCTTGCTGGGCTCGGCATGATTTTCTTGGCGTACATGGCCGAAGCGATGTCGCCGATCCCCGGCAAGACCCACACGCTGGCCGGCAAGTTCGCCGCCGTCGCGGTCTAGGAGGTCGCCATGCTGGAAACCGTCATAGCCGGGGCCTTGATCGACGCAGCCGCCAAGGCCGGCGCGCCGCTGGTGAAGGACCTCCTGGAGAAGTATCTGGGCGGGACCGCGGCCGACATCGGCGGCGCCATCATCGACGTGGTGGCGCAGAAGGCCGGCGTCGAACCGGCCGCACTGCCGAATGTCCCGGCCGATGAACTGCAGGAGGCGGTGCTGGCGGCTGAGGCGGAGACGCCGGAGCTCCTCATCCAGTGGAACACACAGCAGCGCCAGGCGATCGACCTGATGAAGGCGGAGATGGACAAGGGCGGCCCGGCGTGGACCTGGGCGTGGCGCCCGGCCGGCATGTGGATCTTCATCGGCCTGTTCGCCTGGTACGTCGCCGGCCTGCCTGTCGTCAACCTCATCCTTGGCCTCGCCGGCGCCGGAGAGCGGCTCGGCCTCATTGTGGACGTCGGCACGCTCACCACCATGTTCATGTTCTTCTCGGGCTTCTACATGGGCGGCCACATGGCCGAGAGCATCGCCGGCAAGCTGCGCGATGCGATCTCGGGAAGGACCTCCGCGTGATGGATCTCAATCTCCTGATGCCCTGGCTCGGCGCGCTGGCGCTGTTCATTTCCCTGGGCACGTCGATCCATACCATCATGACGGCCAGCTCGAAGCCGCTGGCGGCGCAGATGAAGAAGGCGGAGGAAACCCTCATATCCCACGATCGCCGCATCCAGTCGGTGGAGGACGAACTGAAGCATCTGCCCGACCGGAACATGGTCCACGACCTCCAGCTGACGTTGAAGGACATCCAGATCGAGATGGCTGGCGTGAAGGCGGCTTCGGAGCAGTCCACTCGCACCAGCAGGCGCGTGGAAGAATGGCTGGTGGCGAACAGCAAAGCAGGATCGGCGTGACCTACGAAGAATACACCATTGAAGACATCAGGCTGATCATCCTGCGAGCCCTGGCCGACGAGGACAACGGGACGATGCACGACGGCCGCCTTGAGTTCGAGCTCCGGCGGTTCGGCTACAACAAAACCCGCGACTTCATCCGCAATCAGCTGCTGTGGCTGCAGGATGAGGTGGGTGCGGTCAGGACCAGCGAAGCGGGGAGCGTCATGATCGCCACGCTGCGCAAAGCTGGCCGTGCCCATGTCGATCGCGCCCGGTTCCTGCCTGGCGTGAAGCGCCCCAGCGACGTGGATTGAGCCATGGCGCGCGGCCGCGGCCGGCTGTCCGGCATCGAGCAGTTGCCTCCGGAGGCGGACCATATCGTCGCCCAGGCCGCACAGGCGCTACAGGACCGCGAGCGCACCCAGCTCGATATCTACGAGGAATTCTTCAACGCCCTCAACGCGCTGAAGCGCGAGCATCGCGGCGAGCTGGAATTCACCGTCCCCAGCTTCTCGGCCTTCAACCGCTATTCGATCCGGCTGTCGGCGATGACCCGGCGCCTGGAAGAAACCCGCGAGATCGCCGGTGCCATCGCCGGCCGCTTCAACGCCCAGGCGTCGGACGAACTGACGCTGATCGCCTCGGAGGCGATCAAGACGCTGGTCTACGAGCTGCTCATGGACAGCGGCCGCAGCGGCGTCGACCCCAAGGGCGCCCAGCAGCTGGCCAGCGCGCTCTATCGGGCCACCCAGGCGCAGGGCGTGTCGACCAGCCGTCGCCTTAAGGTCGAGCGGGAGTTTGCGAACAAGGTCACCGAGACGGTCGACAAGGTGGCCAAGGTCGCCGGCCTTTCGGCGGATCGTGCTTCCGAGATCCGCAAGCAGGTCCTGGGATTGCGGTCATGAGCGTCGCCGAGGCGCGCGCCTTCGTGCAGGGAGAGGAAGCTGTCAAACCCGTCCTTTCCCGAAACCCAGCCGAACTGCCGCCCGAACTGCCGCGCGGCTCCGAGCTTCCGGCCGACCACGATCCGCTGGCCGACGGCATCCTCATGCTCCACCAGAAAGAGTGGCTGGAGGATCGATCCGACCTGAAGATCGCCGAGAAGGGCCGCCGCACCGGCATCACCTACGCCGAGGCCCTCGACGACACCATCATCGCGGCGTCCGCCCGCGGCGAAGGCGGCGACAATGTCTTCTACATCGGCGACACCAAGGACAAGGGTCGCGAATTCATCGGCTACGTCGCCCATTTCGCCCGGATCGTGGCGAAGGAGCTGACCGAGATCGAAGAGTTCATGTTCGAGGACGAGCAGGCCGACGGCTCGAAGAAGTTCATCTCGGCCTATCGTGTCCGTTTCGCTTCCGGCTTCAGGGTCGAGGCGCTGTCGTCGAACCCGGCGAACATCCGCGGCCTGCAGGGCATCGTCGTCATCGACGAGGCGGCCTACCACCGCGATGTCCGCAACGTGGTCGACGCCGTCAACGCCCTGCTGATCTGGGGCGGCAAGGTCCGCATCATCTCGACCCACAACGGCGTCCTCAATCCCTTCAACGAGCTGATCCGCGAGGCCCGCGCCGGCAAGAGCCCGTTCGTCGTTCACCACATCCCGTTTCAGGCGGCGGTCGACAACGGGCTTTACCGGCGCGTCTGCCTTACCCGCAACTGGACCTACACGCCCGAGGCCGAGGCCAAATGGGAACGACTGATCCGCGGCTCCTACGGCGCGCGCGAAGCGGCCATGAAACAGGAACTGGACGCCATCCCCGCCGACGCGGAAGGCGCGGCTTTGACGCGGGTCGTGATCGAGCGGGTGAAAGACGCGGCCGTTCCGGTCGTCCGCCTGCACCTGCCGGACAGCTTCAAGGGTCTGGACAAGGACGTCCGCGAAGCCGTCATCCGCGATTTCTGCCGGCAGAAGCTGCAGCCGATCCTGGCGGGGCTCGACAAGCAGCGGGCGCACTGCTTCGGCCAGGACTTCGCACGCTCCGGCGACGTGTCGGCGTTCAAGGCGTACGAGATCGGCCAGGACACGGTCCGCCGCTGCTGTCTCGTCCTGGAGCTGCGCAACGTGCCCTACGAAGCCCAGCGCGACATCCTCTTTTACGTGGGCGATCGTTTGCCGCGCCTCTCCGGCGGCGCGCTCGATGCCACCGGCAACGGTGGCTATCTGGCAGAGGTCGCGGCGCAGCGTTGGGGCGAGTGCATCGTCGAGGTGAAGCTCTCGGCGGAATGGTACCGGGAAAACTCGCCACGCTATATCGAGGCCTTCGGCGACCAGACCGTCACCGTCGCGGCCGACGAGGACGTGATCCGCGACCACCAGGCGCTGCAGTATGTCGGCGGCATCATCAAGGTTCCCGACGATCACCGTCACAAGGGTGAGGACGGACTGGACCGGCACGGCGACACCGCGATCGCCGGGATATTGGCATGGTTCGCCTCGCTCCAGATGACGATCGGCTACGGCTATGAGCCGGCCGGTCAGGGCCAGCGGTCGGATAGCCGCGGCACGCACGATCGAGCGGAACGGTCGATCGATCCCGAACTGCGAGGAGCATTGTGGTGAGCATCGTCAAATCCCTAATGGCCGCTGCCGGTCGCCGTCTCCTCGACGCTTCGGGAATGCCGATCGAGGCCGCCTCGCTTCCTGCCGAACCGGTGGCCGAGGTCAAGGATGCGGCGCCGGCCGAGCGGGCAGGCGCGACCTTGAGCGGTGTCCGCTCGGCGATCTCGGAACATCCCGCCGAAGGGCTGACGCCGGCGCGTCTGGCGCAGATCCACCGCGCCGCCGCACAAGGCGATCCGGAGCTTTACCTCGAACTGGCGGAAGACATCGAGGAGCGCGACCTGCACTACCTCGGCGTGCTCGGCACGCGGAAGCGCTCCGTGGCCCAGCTGCCCATTACCGTGACCGCGGCATCCGAAGCCAGCGACCACAAGAAGCACGGGGAGTACGTCCAGTCCTGGATCAATGACGGCGTGCTGGCCGCCGGCCTGTTCGACATGCTGGACGCCACCGGCAAGGGCTTCTCTGTGATGGAGACCGATTATCGGTCGCATCTCGGCCACCTTTGCCCGCGCGAGTTCATCTGGCGGCCGCAGCGCTGGTTCAACTTCGATCGCATCGACGGCGAGACTGTGCTGTTGCGGGAGGGGACCGGCGACGTGCCTCTGGCTCCGCACAAGTTCGTCATCCATCGCTCGAAGGCCAAGTCCGGCCTGACCATCCGGTCGGGGATCGCCCGCGCCGCGAGCTGGGCGTGGATGTACAAATCGTTCACGCTGAAGGACTGGTCGATCTTCGTGCAGAATTTCGGAATGCCGGTTCGGATCGGCAAGTACGGGCGGAACGCCAAGGAAGAGGAGAAGGACGTGCTTTGGCGTGCCGTGTCGCGGATCGCCGGAGACTGCGCTGCCATCATTCCGGCCGACATGCTGATCGAGTTTCACGAGGTCTCTGCGAAGGCGGCGTCGACGGACCTTTACGAGCGGCGTGCCGACTGGATGGACCGCCAGGTGTCGAAGGCGGTGCTCGGCCAGACGACGACAACCGATGCGGTCTCCGGTGGCCATGCCGTAGCCCAGGAACACCGTCTCGTACAGGAGGACATCGAGCGCTCCGACGCGATCGCCCTGTCGGCGACCGTCAACGCGCAGATCATCCCGAACCTGGTCGCCTTCGAGTTCGGCCCGCAGGATCACTATCCGGTGGTCTCGATCGGCCGGCCCGACGAGGTGCCGCTCGAGGAATTCGCCAGCGCCTTCGACAAGCTCGGGCGACAGGGCCTCACCGCACCGGCGGCCTGGGCGCGCGGCCGCCTCGGCATTCCGGC
>NZ_LJSD01000014.1 GCF_001303895.1 Mesorhizobium sp. 1M-11
GCGCGGATCGGCGTTATGGGGTGATCAGGCGCGGTTCTTGAATCGCCAGGATTCGTTTCCGGTCTCGATGATCTCGCAGTGATGGGTGAGCCGGTCGAGCAGCGCCGTCGTCATCTTGGCGTCGCCGAAGACAGCGGGCCATTCGCCGAACGCCAGATTGGTGGTGACGATGATCGAGGTGCGCTCGTAGAGCCTGCTGATCAGGTGGAAGAGCAACTGCCCGCCGGCTTGCGCGAAGGGCAGATAGCCGAGTTCGTCGAGGACGACGAAGTCCAATCGGGTCAGGTAGTCAGCGATACGGCCCTGCTTGCCACCGCGGTGCTCGGTCTCGAGCCGGTTGACGAGATCAACGACATTGAAGAAGCGACCGCGCGTCCCGTTGCGGATGAGGGATCGGGCAAGGGCAATCGCCAGATGTGACTTGCCGGTTCCGGTGCCGCCGATGAGAACGGCGTTACGCTGGTCGGCGACGAAGGTGCCGTTGGCAAGGTCCCTGACCAGCACCTCGTTGACCGGCGTGCCGTCGAAGTCGAACTCCTCGATGTCCTTGGCGATCGGCAGCTTTGCGACGGTGAGCTGGTATTTGATGGAGCGCGCCTGCTTCTCGGCGATCTCGGCCGACAGCAGATCGCCGACGATCCTCGGCGGCTCGTGCTGGCGCTTGAT
The DNA here is from genome assembly GCF_001303895.1 of Mesorhizobium sp. 1M-11. GTDB lineage: Bacteria > Pseudomonadota > Alphaproteobacteria > Rhizobiales > Rhizobiaceae > Mesorhizobium. The sequence continues at coordinate 667 of NZ_LJSD01000014.1, forward strand.
GCCGGTCGCCATAACCTCGTCATAGGCACTGCGCATGCCGTAGAGCTTCAACGTTCCCATCAGATCCAGAACCTGCGTGCGTTCCATCAGCTTGCCCTCCTGAGGCTGTCGTAGCGGGCACAGTCGGCCTGCGGCTCATGGCGCAGGCGAAGAGCGTCCGGGGTGAGAATGGTGATGGCTGGCGCCGGATCGCGCCGCCGCGCCAGAATGTTGATGATGACAGCTGACGAGCAGACGTTCTGGTCGAGCGCCTCTTGGCAGGCGGCCTCCACGGCATCGATCCCGTCGGTCAACACCGCAGCCAGGATCGCCACCATCTGGCGATCACCGTCATCCGAGGACTTCAGTCGGCGCCGGGTCCGCTCCATCGCCGAGGGCAGAACCCAGTCCTGGAACGGCGCGCCATTGCGCAATGCGCCGGGCTTGCGGGCGAGCACGGGGACATAGTGCCAGGGATCGTAAATGGTCTCACCGCGCCCGAACGAACGGGCGTGTTCGGCGACGACAACGCCATCCTGCCGGATGACGATCCTGCTGGCATAGGCCTGGATCTCGACCGGTCGGCCCACGGCAGTCGACAGCACCGAGTATTTGTTGTTGTCGAAGCGCACCGTGCAGGTCTTCGATACCGAGGCGGGGACCGTGTGGAAGCCGTCGAAGGGGCCGCGATACTCGACAAGTTTGCCGCGCTCCTCCTCGAACACCTCCCAGATCGTGCGCTCCGGCTGATCGATATGACGGTGCGTCTTGGTGTAGGCGATGCATTTGTCGAGCAGCCAGGCGTTGAGTTCCTCATAGGATTTGAAGCGCAGCCGCGGCGTGAAGAAGCGCTCGCGCACCAGCCCGACCTGGTTCTCGACTTGACCCTTCTCCCAGCCCGACGCCGGCGTGCAGGCGACCGGCTGCACCAGATAATGGCTGCACATCTGCAGGAAGCGGCGATTGTATTGCCGGTCCTTGCCGACGAATACCGTCTCAACCGCCGTCTTCATGTTGTCGTAGATGCCGCGCGTGCAGGTGCCGCCAAAGAAGGCGAAGGCCCGGTCGTGCGCGTCGAACACCATCTCCTGCGTCTCGCGCGGATAGGCTCTGACGAACATCATGCGGCTGTGGCAAAGCCGGACATGGGCAACCTTCACGGTCACAGTCACGCCATTGATGAGGACGATCTCGTGGCTCCAGTCGAACTGGTAGGCTTCACCCGGCGCGAAGAACAACGGCACATAGGCTTCCGCCGTCGCTGATCCCTGCGCCTTCGCCCAGCTCTTGGCGTATCGGCGAACCGCGTCGTAGCTGCCGTCGTATCCGAGACCGCGGAGCTCCTCAAAGATTCGGATCAGCGTTAGCCGCTCGCGCCCCGCCTTGCCGTGATTGCCACCTAAAAGCCCGTCGAGCTGATCCTGCCAGGGGCCGATCTTTGGCATCGGCTGATGCTCACGCTCGTAACGGAACTCCGTCGCGTTCGACCGCAGCACCTTCCGGACAACCTTCCGCGATATCCTCAACTCGCGGCAGATCTCCTTGATCGACTTCCCCTGGACCAGCGAAAGCCGACGTATCTTCGCAATCGTCTCCACAACCAACATCCAAAACAAATGCCCCCGATGAAACCGAAGGCAGTGTGACAACCCTGCGTTACAGGGGTCCTTTTTGGACGCCGGTCACCCCTGAAACGGGGTCCTTATTCCACGCCGAAACACAAGCGACATCGGGAATATGTCGTGCCACCAGTCCAGCTAGTCTCGTCCGTACTGAAAGTCGATTGCGCCTGTTGCTTCAAGGCGCAGCACACCAACATGCGGCTGTTCAGGAAGACGTTGAGGGGAGCGTGAGCTCGCTTGCTTGCCATAGGGGCATATCGTCTCCACTGTGGGCGGGATCGCGATATGGCTCGGTCTCAGCTTGATGTCACAGCAAGAATGTCTGCCTTCTCAGCGAGGTTGGAACTCTCGATTTTAGCGATCGTATCGCGCAGTCGCTTCGCGATCCAGATCGTGACGGCGCAAGCGCCGTTCCCTTTGACCGTCTTCCAAACCAGCCTTCGTCAGTGACGGCAAATAGCGCTGAAACAGGGCCGCTAAAGGTCATTCCCGCACCGTGGATTGAATGGCTTCAGGCTCTGCAACGGCTTGCCGCTTGGTGCTTTTATGCCGAGTACGAGGCGCTGGTTGTCGGCCGCGCCTCGTTCTTGATCCTAGTTCAGGGCGAGGGCGGAGTTGCACGAGACCGCCAATGCCGTGTTGGGCGTGGTGTCTCCAAGTGGCGTGGCCCATCCGGCTTTTTCGATAATTGATCGACGATCATAGCTGTTGGCGGCTTTGAGAGCGGCCAGAACCTCGACCGAATTCGGCGCGCTCTTCGACTGCGCGACACAATAGGGGGTCATGACCGCGACGACAGCATTGATGCTGGCGTTTTCCGCCATCTTCGTCGCAGTGCCGCCCGTGACCCATCCGCCGATGGTGAAGCCGATGATTGCGAGCGCCAAGGCTCCTCCGACCGCGCCGCAAGCGGCCGGCTTGATCCATTCCCGGGATTCCATGGTAGTGTCCGATCTTTGTCAGACGGGTGCGCATAATCGCGCACGAGCAAAGGCATTCTATCACATCCTACCGCCACAGGTAATTATGTTCGTGGTTCGATGCCACTCCGGCTGAACAGGATCGATTGCAACCTCGTCTGCCGGGTGAATCAAACATAAGCCCAGTGCCCTGCACGCTATGAGGCAGTCGCAGCCGCCCAGCTCGCAGGCGCGGCAGACGTCGGGGCGGTTTCCATAGATCGAGACGAGGTCGCTGTTCCGACTTGCCGACAGCGCCGAGCAGCGAGCGCCAACGCAGCGCATCCCGCTTTATCGCGGAAAACATTTTCAGCAGGAATTTGTTCGAGTTGAGAAACGGTCTCGGTGCTAAACCTCGGCCATGTCGACGAGTAGGCGCAGCACGCGCCACAGGCATTGCAGTCGAAACCGTCGTTTCCACCGATCTCCGTCCTGGTGTTTCAACTCGCCCCGAGTGTCGTGGCACTGTGGCTGGCCGTGATTGTCACCAAGGCGAAGAGCCCCTCAGCTCGCCTGCTGCCGTGGATCGGGTTGCTCGGCCTGCTAAACCCTGGATGGGCCTACACATTCAGCATGTTTGGTCTCGTCGAAACTTCCGCCAGTGTGGCCACCTTGCTCTGGGCTTTCGAACCAATCCTAATTCTTGGGCTTGCCTGGATGTTTCTAAAAGAACAGATCGGTCGGCAGCTTCTTGGCCTTGTCGCCCTTGCGACCTGTGGCGTTTTGCTGGTCAGCGGACTGTTGGGCAACGCTTCGTCCGAGACACTAAATGCCGGTTCGGCTCTGATACTGGCGGGTGTGCTATGCTGTGCGATCTATACGATCCTGGCACGGAACCTAGTCGCAAATCCGCTCTTTACGGTCGCTGTCCAGCAGAGTGTCGCGTTCGCTTGGGTGCTTGCAATTTGGCCGTTGGAGTTGCGCTCCGTCACTGCGCCGAATCTTGCAGGAGTGCTTTATCGAGACATTGCAACGATCATCCTCTCGGGGCTGCTATACTATGCGCTTGCCTATTGGTTCTATTTGCACGCACTCAGATCTATGGCAGCGAGTGTCGCAGGCTCCTTCTTCAATCTCATCCCGGTGTTCGGGGTATTGGGATCGTTCATCTTTCTGGGCGAACGTCTCACTTCATCGCAAAGGCTGGGAGCCGCACTCATCGTTGGCGCGACAATGGTCGTTCTCCGGCATGGGATCGGCCGCGCAACGAAACAAACCGCTGTCGATGCTCGACAGGGACCAACTCGACGATCTCGGCATAACCGAAGAACAAGCTCGCGAGCTCGATCGGTACTCTGGTCCGCGCAAGGGAGCTTGGGGCACCGTGGCTTCGAGGTGGAAGGTTCGCTGACGTAATCGCCCAGTTCACACCGATAGATACCCTACGCCTCGGCATTATGAAGTGATCGAAGATGGGTGCATTTCGATAAAAGAGCGATTGCCAGCTTAGCGATTTCCGCGACGTCAGATATTTGCATGGAGCGATCACTATTGGATCGCAAGTTGAAGCGGTTGCACCCTCCCGCAACCAAATTAAACACAAATGGCCCGTCTTGTGACGGGCCATTTGTGTTTTGGGGATGTCTCAGGGGCAGCCTAATTTCTGGTCCCCGTCACCTGATCAATGGTGTTTTGCCAGGAAACCGAGCACCGCCTTGTTGTAATCATCAGGCCGCTCCCAATAGGAAGCGTGCGCCGATTCTGGAATCGTGACGAGTTCAGCATTCGGCAGGTGCTTCACGGCTTCGCGGTAAAGCGGCGGCGGGGCATAGTTGTCCGCCTCGCCTGAGATGAAAAGCATCGGCACCTTGGTGTCTGCTATGCCCTTCAATGTCGCCACATTTTTCTCAGGCTGACCGGGGCCCCGCGGCTTGACGCGGCTTGCGGTGTAATTCTCCAGCCAAGTCTTCACACCCTCCGGATTGCCGGTGCGGAAGGAGGCAGAAAGTTCCTGGAATTCGATCGGCATGTTGTAGAAGCCCTCGGGTCGCGGGCGCTTTATCATCGCGCTGTAGGTGTCGTTGTCCATGATGTCCATCGCCGCATTGGCGATCACCAGACTGCGCACCCGCTCGGGGAAGGATAGAGTGAAGTCCACTCCGATATAGCCGCCGGCCCCCGTGCCCACGATGTGAAAGCGGTCCAGGCCCAGCTGGCGTGTGAGGGCGTCGAGATCGTCGGTCGTCGTTCCCTGAAGCGGTGACGCGACGGGGTCGTAACGGGTCTTGCCGAAATTGGGGCGGTCATAGGCGACCACGCGATAGCCCGCGGCCGCGAACGCTGCAATTTGATGCTTGCGATACGCGTCGCTGCCGGCGGAAGCTGGATGCATCAGGAGAATTGTTTCACCATCGCCTCCTGTATCCAGGTAGTAGATGCTGATCGGACCGAGCTCTATCGTTCCCTCCTTGACGACAGGCGCCGTTTGCGCGGTAGAGGGAATGGATAGAGCAGCCAGCGCTGCATTCACGACCGTGACAGCAAGAGCCATTTTCATGATGCGCCAAAGCAATCGGTACATGGGTATCCTCCGGGTTGAGCGAATGATGGATCACATCGCCGTTAGACCGATCAGGCAGGCGAGGGAGCCTGCCTGACGGACGGTCCATGCTGTTTCCCGGAAGATTGAAACGTCAAACGACTAAACGAGACGTCTATGTGACATTTCTTCAATGGAAACCTGGATTTCTCCCCGACCTAACGCGGCCCGTTTCCAAAGTGTGGTCGGCCCGGTGCAGGCGACGTCATTCAGTCGTGCGTCTCGCCGTCATACGGTGTGGCCCGCATGGAGGGGCGCTGCAGAAATTCCTCGAACCATTTTGACAGCCGCGGCCTTCCCTGTTCAAAGTCAGGCAGGTTACGGAATGCCAGCCAATCGAGGGCTGTGGCGACAGCGATATGGCCGATATGCAGGGGCTCATCGAGAGCTGTCGATCGCTCGAGATAATCGTAGGACTCGACCAGCTTCGTCGTCATACCATCGGCAAGTACGGGATAGCGCAGATGCTGCGGACGGCGCGAAGTCTCCCAGCGCAAAGCGATGCCGGCTTCGCACATGCCTTGAGCAACGGCCTGCATCCGCAGGGCTGCCCAGCGCCGGGACCCCGTAGCCGGGATCAATGAAACCTGCCTGTTAAGCGTTTCAAGATAGTCGCAGATCACGACGGAATCGAAGATCGTCTCGCCATTGGCCAGGACCAGAACCGGTACCTTGCCCAACGGGTTGACCGCGAAGACCTGCTCGTTGCGGTTGGTCGGGCTGGTTTCGTGGTGGATGACACGCAATTCTCCGGCGAGTCCGGCTTCATACACGAAGACCAGAACCTTGCGGGCATAGGGGGAGTGGGTCTGGTAGAGAAGGTCCATTGTCTATCCAATCTGACGGTGAGGCGGCGCAGATGCACGCGTCACCGTTCGCCAACGGAGAAGCTGGCGCGTCCGGTCGTGCTGTGCTGATGGAATAGTATTGCGCCGGATTGGATATTGGCGCTGCATTTTCTATTCATTGACGAGCGAAAATTGCGCTCATGCCGATGCCGTCATGCTTCTTCGCTCGCTGCGCCCAAAGGCCGGCGGTACGCCTATTCGGCGATCAATTGCGGTGTCATGTGCAGATAGCGTGCCGCCTTGCGCTTGGCGGCGATGTCCTTCCAGACGAACTCGACCTGATCGACGGTCAGCCCAACCGCCTGGGCAACATCCGAGGCCGGCACTGCGTGGTTTAGCGCGTAGAGGCAAAGGTCCATCTTGTCGTACGGCAGCACGAAGTAGAATTCTTCCTGCGTCTGCGGCAGCGAATAGGTGTCCGTCGTCGGTGGCCGTGCACGGATCTCGGCGGGAACGCCGAGATATTCGGCGAGCCTGTAAACCTGCGTCTTGTAGAGATGCGCGATCGGCTTGATGTCGGCGGCTCCATCGCCGTTCTTGACGAAAAAGCCCTGGTCGTATTCCAGCAGGTTCGGCGTGCCGAGCACGGCATAATTCAACCGGTCGGCATGATAATATTCGAGCTGCTTGCGGGTACGCTGCTTCATATTGGTGGCGGCGACGATGCCAAGATAGGTCTCCACCGGCAGCCGCAGCTTCTTCTCAACGCCATCGGGCGAGCGCACGACCAGCGACGAGAGATTGTAACCTCCCGTGGTGAGGCCGTTGTCGAAGACGATTTTGGATGCCCAGCCCGGGCCGTAGTCCGGTTCGACCTGGCGGATGAAGGCGTCACGCCGCTCGTAACACCCCATTGCCGCCAGCATCGGCGCCATGTCTTCGGTGGTGCGTTCGATGCCGAAAGTATCCGCCACCAATGTTCCAAGCCGCCGGCTTTCGGGGTCGGAATCGGCCTCGGGCATCAGCAGCGCAAAGACATTGCCGGGGCCTAGTGCCCGCACCGCCAGCCCGGCGCAGACGCTGGAATCGATACCGCCGGACAGGCCAAGCACGAGTCCGCGCCGACGCAGATCCTTGCGCAGGCTCTCACGGATCACTGTGGCAATGCGGTCGGTCTCCGCTGCCGGATCGAAATCGAGTGCCGATGCCGAAAAGCGGATCGTCATGCGTCAGGCCCTTTTCTGGTGGAATGCATTGCTGCCGCCAGCCGGCGGCTGAGCTTGCCGCTGTCGGTCTTCGGCAAAGCGGCGACGAATTCAATCGTCTTGGGAACCATATAGTCTTCCAGATGGCGCGCGCAGTAGCGCAGCACATCGCGTTCGGTCAACCTTGGGTCGGCCGATACCACAAAGGCCTTTATGGATTGTCCGAGCACCGGGTCGGGGACGCCCGCTACGAGGGCTTCAGCGACGCCGGGCAGCGTGTGCAGGACGTTTTCGACTTCCTTCGGTGGCACTTTCTCGCCACGCGATTTGATGATGTCATCGCGGCGGGCGACGAAGGTGAGGAAGCCGTCAGCATCGGCGGTGAAGAGATCACCGGTATGGAGCCGCAGTTCGCCGGTTTGCACGTGTGGACGGAGCGTCTGCGCTGTCGCTTCCGGCGCTTCCCAGTAGCCTCTCATGACATTCGGCCCGCTGATCACCAGTTCGCCGATGTCATTGGGTTTTGCCGGTTTGCCAGCCTCATCAACGACACAGGCTTGCGCGCCTGGAATTGCGAGACCAACGGAGCCTGGTCGTTGCTCAAGCTGTTCGGGCGGCAGATAGGTGGCGCGGATGCACTCGGTCTGCCCATACATCGAATAGAGACGCACACCAGGCAGAACGCTTCTTAGCCGGCGAATATGGTCGACCGGCAACGGTGCGGCAGCACTGGTGATGTAGCGCAAACTGGCGAACAGGGCGGCGTCCAGGTCCTTCATCTGCAGCATCATGGCGACCATCGAGGGCACCAATGGGAAGCCCGTGGCGCGCTGATCCCGCAGGCGTTCGAAGACGGCGTAGGGGAACGCAAAGGATTTTTCGAGAACGAGCGTCGCGCCGCTGAAGACCGTGGTCAGCAGTTGCGTCAGCCCATAACCGAAGGACAGCGGCAGCACGCTGAGGATGACGTCGTCCGCGGTGTTTTCGAGATAGGAGGCGATGGAAGATGCGGCGGCATTGAGATTGGCGTGCGCCATCATCACGCCCTTCGGGTCGCCCGTGGAACCGGAGGTGTAGAGAATTGCCGCGAGATCGTCCTCTTGCCGACCGTCGTCGATCATCGACACCGGTTCGGTGCGCGGAGATTTCTCGAAAAGGGGCGCATTCGGAAGCGCGGCGTGCGGCTCCGTCAGCAGAATGTGGATCGGTGTCGGGAATTGCGATGCGGCTTCGGCAAGGATGGGGGCCAGCCTGCCTTGCGCCATGATGGCGGTGGGGCGGCAATGGTTGATCAGGAATGCGATGCGTCCGATCTTGGCTGACGGATTGACCGGCACCAGCACCGCACCGGCCATCCAGACTGCGAAAATGGAAAGCACGGCCTCGAGGCCATTGTCCATGAACACCAGAACGCGATCGCCCCGTCGCACGCCGGCGTTGGCAAGCGCCCCGGCGACGCGCTCTGCCGACTGACTGAATTCGGCATAGTTGATCCGCCGGTCGCCACAGACCAGCGCCGTCTTCAGGCCAGCATCGGCTGCGCGTGCGCGAAGATGATCTTCGAGGCGCATCTTGCAGCCTGCCCCTTACCTGGCTCGTTTGCCATCGATATAGGCGACGATGCGGGCGATCGAATCGAGATTAGCCGGAACGATCTCGCGGTCTTCGACTTTGAAGCCGAACTCCTTCTCGATGTGGCCGACCAGTTCGAGAATGCCTGTGGAATCGACCAGGTCATTATCGATCAACGACATTTCGTCGGGCAAGGGCTGGCTCTCGTCGCCAAACAGGAAGTTCTCGATGATGAAGGCGCGGATCGCCGTTCTGGTGTCGTCTGCCATGGTCTCTGTCCCGGTGTGTCCCATCAATCGGTCTTCGTGGAGAACGTGTCCAGCCAAAGCTGGGTCGAAAGGATGCCGACAAAGGCGGTATCGTCCCGAAAGCTGGCTGTCTCCTGATGCAAGACCTTGTTTTTCAGCTTTTCGACCGCTGTAGCGTTGAAGAAGCCGCCCTTGGCGATGGCGGCCCTGGAGAGTACGTCTGCCAGATAACGCGGCGGCGTTGCCGCAAAGGCCTGGCTGTCCGGCGCGCGATAGGGCTGTTTCGGCCGCTCGATGATCGCCTCGGGAACCAGGCCTTTCGCAGACTGCTTGAGAATATGCTTCTCCCGCAGGCCGTGCAGCTTCATGTCCGGAGCCAAGCCCGCAGCAAAGTCGATGATGCGCGGGTCGAGGAACGGAAAGCGGCCTTCCACACTGTTTGCCATCATGACGCGATCGCCCTGCGCGGAAAGGATATAGCCCGGCAGAAGGAACGTCGTTTCCAGATATTGGGCCTGATGCAATGGATGCCAGCGGGAAAAATCCGACGGCAGCATGGAGGCCAGTTCCGCAGTCGCATCATAGTCGCCGAGCTCGTGCTTGAGCTCGGATGAAAAGAACAGTTTGGCAGCACCTGTCGAGCGGAAGCGAGGCCGATGCGAATAGAGGAGATCGTCGATGCGGTCGTCGCCGGCACCGAAGAAGCGGGCCAGATATTCCGGCGATTGCCGCTGTAGGCCAGGCAGATAGGGATAGAGCCGCTGGAACAGCAATGGCCGGAACTTCGAGTTGGGCTGGCGGCCACAGAAGCGGCGCAGTTTCGCTTCGCGGAAGATATCGTACCCGGCAAACAATTCATCCGCGCCTTCACCGGTGAGGACCGCCTTTATGCCGTTGTCGTGCACCAATGCCGAAAGCTTGGCGAGTGGCGCCGGCGCCGTGCGCAGGATCGGCCGTTCGACATGGCGTATGACGGATGGGAACAAGCCCGAGATATCGCTGGCGGAGCAACGGGCAGTGGTGTGTTCCACGCCAAGCGCCGAGGCCATTACAGCCTGCCATTTGCTCTCGTCGTGTTCTTCGCTGTCGAAGCCGAGCGAAAAGGTTCTGAGCTGTTCGGGGTGCGCGCGAGCGGCGAGCGCCGACACAAGAGAAGAATCCAGACCGCCGGAAAGATAGGAGCCGACAGGCACGTCGGCACGAAGCCGAATGCGGGTGGCGTCGTCGAGCAATGCTCGCAGCTCTTCGACCGCGTCGGATCGCGGCCGGATATCACCGGCATCGGGATAGGTCTGCCGCCACCAGGCGCGCTGTTCGACGCGTCCACTTTCCACGATCATCAGGTGACCGGGCGGCAATTCCGAAATGCCTTGGAATGCGGTGCGTGGGGCAAGTGGCGTCCACAAGGTGAAGATCTGGTCTAGTGCAAGCGGGTCGAGCCTCGCCTCGATGCCCGGGACGGCGAGCAGCGCCTTGATCTCGGATGCGAAGAACAGCGTGTCGCTGCGCTGTGTGTAAAACAGCGGGCGCACGCCCATGCGATCGCGAGCCAGAACCATGCGTCCCTGACGTGCATCCCAAAGCGCGAAGGCGAAATCGCCATTGAGTTCATCAAGGCAATCCAGGCCCTTCTCGTCATAGAGTTGCAGGATCACCTCGGTGTCCGATCGGGTGTGGAATTGCCGGCCCTTGGCGATCAGCTCATTCCGCAGTTCGACATAGTTGAAGATCTCGCCATTATAGGAGATCACCAGATTGTCGGACGGACCGGACATCGGCTGGTGGCCGTCGGAGAGACCGACGATCGACAGCCGTCGATGCGCCAGCCCGGCCTCGCCATCGATATGGATGCCACTGTCGTCCGGACCCCGATGAGAGAGTTGCCTCGTCATGCGAGCCAGCAGCGCCTTCGCTTCAGCTGGCGCCACACCCTTTCCGAAATACCCCGCCACCCCGCACATCAGGCCACCGTCATGTGAAGCGGTCGCCGATCAGACGAGTCCAACCTTCTCCGGCAAGACCGTTGACGAAGGCCTGTCCACTGGTGAAGGCCTCGATCAGTTTCGGGTCGCGAGAATGAACGATGGTGGATGCGGCATGCACGAATGCGATCTTGCGTCCCATCATGGCGCCGAGAAGCGCAGGCTGCGTGCGTCCGCGCAACGCCGGCATGTTCCGTGAGTCGGCATGACGCATCATCCGGTCGATCACGAGTCCTTCGCGACCAGGCAGTGATAGGACCTGGACGACGCGACCGAGACGCCCCCTGTCGCCGTAGTAGAGGAACAAGCCGATTGGCGCGCCGTTCGAGCGGGCGCGAACAACCCGCAGCACCCTTTCACCATGGATAACCTTCTGGCGAGCCTCGGCCAGCATATAGCGCAGGCGTTCAGCATCCCACTGCGGCCGCAGCGCGAACTGGCGCAGGAATGTCGGGATAATCTCGGCGGCTTCGTCCTCGCTGACGTCGCCATCGGTGAATGCGTCCGCGCGACTGACCTCCGGCACGTAACCATACCAGTCCGACTTGGCGCGCTGCGCCAGGGCATCGAAGGGTCGAAGAAGAGGCGTGACAAGCCGTGCCCCGGGCACGCGCTTCGCGACGCTGTCTGCGACGAAGGAAACCGGGCGCAGGATGCGCAGCCATTCGAGGCTGTAGTCCGGCAGGATATGCCCGTTCACCTTCTGCCAGAGAGCTGTCGACAGGTCGTTCGAGGTTTCGGTGAAGGAGAGATCCTGTGGACCGGAGAGGACATCCCGCAACAGTCGGGCACCGGCGAAGGGGTCGTCTTTGCGGGCATCCACCATAAAGGTGCCGCAGACGGCTGCGCGCAGCGTCCTGCCGGCATGTTCCATCGCAAGCGGGAAGATGCCGAAGAAACCGCTCACGGTGCCGTCGTCACGCACGTGGACCTTGGAGGCCAGTTCGGGATCGTAATTCGGACCTTCGAGGAACAGCGTCTTCAGATAGTCGGCGAGGGCACGCGGATCCACGCCGTTGCTGCGCAGGAGCCGCTGAAACAGCGCTGCGACGGCCGGCAGATCCTGAGCCGTTACCGGTCTGATCTCAGGCATGCTTGTCGCCTCGGCCAATCCTGAACACGTCTACGCTTCCAATCGCGAGTACAGCCTTACGTATGGGCAGCGTCGTATCAGCAACTTCTAACCAAATGATTGGCAGCGCCATAGTTTGGAAGAAGATGTGAAGCTTGGCGAACAGATGCTTAAGACGTCCCAAGAAGAGTGTTCTTCAGAAGCCCTTTCGGCACCTGCGCTCACTTGTGGGGGGCAAAAGTCGATGCTGGTTTCAAATCACCGGCTGCGACGCAGCGTCTGGGACGGCGTTTCACCATATCTGCGGCGATAGGCAGCTGCAGCGCGGCCGAGATGCCCGAGGCCGGCCTGGCCAGCCAGTTCGGTCACGGATCGTCTGCTTTGAGGATCGTTGAGCAGCGAGCGGAAATGATCGAGGCGGACGGCCTCGATCATCTGCACCAGTGTCGTTCCATTGTGGCGGCGTACTGTCTCCTGCAGTGAGCGCAGGCTGACGTCGACCGCCATGGCGATGTCGCCGACGCTGAAGTCTCGTTCGATGTTGGCGCGAATCCAATCCTGTGCCCGACCGATGGTGGATGATGCCGCCACTGGAGCCGGCGCATCGAGCGCCGTGCGTTGCGAATGGGCAAGCGAAGAAAGCAGCAAGGAAGACAGGCTTTCCCCGAGCCTCGCCAGATAAGTGCCGAACGCGGCATTGCCGTTCTCGACACTTTCCAGCATGAGGCCGACATGATTGAGTGCCAGCCGTCCCGCAAGGCTCGACAGGTCGACGGCCGTCTCGAACTCGACCTTGTCGACGGCGCGATCCGCCAGGTCGGCGCATTGCCTTTGCATGACTTCACGCTCGATCAGCACGATCAGCTTGGCGCAGCCGTCGGACCAGCGCATGCGGGTCGGCAACGTCGGCGACAGCAGCGAGGCGATATGACCCGGGCGCGCCTGGGCCGTGGTGGTGCCGCAACGGACTTCGGCCGATCCGGCAAGCGGGATCTGCAGCAGGAAGAAGGAAGAGAGTTCGCCGGGGTCGATCTCGACTTCCGAGCCATAACCAACGAAATTCAGCGAATAGCCGCGCTGTCGCGAGGCGCGATGAACGGCGTGAAAACCGGCGGCGTTGGCCTGGCGCGGCGACAGGAAATGCGGGCAGAAGATGCGGCCGATCTCCTGGCGCGCTTCCTCCGGTGAAAACGTGTCCACCAAAGCGTGCCGGGCCAGCGGCGATCTCAGATTGACTGCGTCCATGCGGCAGCCTTCCCATTCACCCCGTATGGCCGCGCATTCTGGATAGTCTTTGCGCGTATTGGATTGCGGCCACGGCGCTTCCACCTCAGTCTCAATCTAGTTGAAGTCTAAAAGAAACGCGAGTCCCGCCAAAGGCCGGGTAACGCGTCGGACGGGGAATATCTGGAGGAGCCTATGTCGTCCGCGCCTTTCATCGCCGGCATGCGCAAGGTCGCAGGCGCCGTCTCCGTGATCACCACGACGGGCAGCGACGGAGAGCGGCGCGGCCTTACCGCAACGGCCGTGTGCTCTTTGTCGACCGAGCCGCCATCGCTGGTCGCCTGCGTCAACCGCAAGACCTGGGTGGCGCAGTTCGTGCCGGATTCCGGCGTGTTTGCAATCAATGTGCTGTCGCATTTGCAGGAAGACGTGGCGCGCACCTTCGCCGGCCAGACCGAGCTCGCGGCGGGCGAGCGGTTCGGCATTGGCGATTGGCATTCGGGAGTGACCGGCGTTCCGGTCGTGCGTGGGGCGCTCGCCTCGTTCGAATGCCGTTTGGAACAGGTCGTCGAGCACACGACCCATGTGATCCTGATCGGCCACGTGGTGGAGACGGTGCTCGGGGACGGGCAATCGCTGGTCTATGTCGAAGGCGGTTTCTCAGCGGTGGGGCATGTCCGGTCCGCTGCCTGAACCGATGGATCGAAACGAGTTGGGAGAAGACCGATGAAGGGTTTGAACGGAAAAACGGCGATCATTTCAGGTGGGGCCACGCTGATCGGCGAAGGCTGCGCGGCGGTTCTTGCAGGCTACGGCGTCAATGTCATCATTGCCGATATCAACGAAGCGGATGGTGAGGCGGTCGCCGGCCGGATCGGCACCAAGGCCAGTTTCATCCGCACCGACATCACCAGCGACGAAGGCATCAAGGCACTGGTCGAAGCGACGGTGAAACGTCATGGCCGGCTGGATTTCCTGGTCAATGTTGCCGCCACCTATCTCGACAATGGTGCAGAAACCACGCGCAGCGAATGGCTGAAAGCGTTCGATGTCAATGTCGTCGGTTCGGTGGTGTTGATGCAGGAGGCGCGTCCGCATCTGGCCAAGACCAAGGGCGCGATCGTCAATTTCGGTTCGATCTCGGCGCGTGTCGCCCAGGTCGGGCGCTGGGCCTATCCGGTCTCCAAGGCCGCGATCTTGCAACTGACCCGCAACCAGGCACTCGATCTCGCAGCCGACGGCATCCGCGTCAACGCCGTGTCTCCGGGCTGGACCTGGAGCAACATCATGCGCCAGCTGTCCAACGACAACCGGCCGAAGACTGACGGCGTGGCGGCTCCTTTCCATCTGCTGAAACGTACCGGCGACCCGGCGGAAGTGGCGGAAGCGGTGGCATTCCTGCTTTCCGATGCGGCGAGCTTCATCACCGGCACCGATATCCGCGTCGACGGCGGCTACACGGCGATGGGTCCGGAACGCATCGATCCGGCCATCCCGCTCCTGATGGAATAGGCCCGGCAAGCGCTGCAAAGACAAAACAAGGGAAGGGAACAACGATGAGCAAGCGCATCACGATTTTGGGGGGAGGGCAGGCTGGCCTGCAGCTTGCCTGCGGCCTGCTTCAACACGGCGGCTATGAGGTGAAGGTCGTCCAGAACCGGACGGCGGAAGACATGCGCACCGGCAAGGTGCTGTCCAGCCAGTGCATGTTCGACACCGCCTTGCAGAACGAGCGCGATGTCGGCCTCAACTTCTGGGAAAAGGAGTGCCCGACTGTCGATTCCATCAATTTCGTCGTACCGGCGCCGGATCAACCCGGCGCCAAGGCGATCGATTGGAACGGCAAGCTCGATAAGCCGGCGCAGAGCGTCGACCAGCGCGTGAAGATCCCGGTCTGGATGAGCGAGTTCGAGCGGCGTGGTGGCACGCTGGAAATCAAGGAAGCCGGTATCGCCGATCTCGAGAACTATGCTGCGTCGTCTGACCTCACCATCGTTGCCGCCGGCAAGGGCGACATTGCCAAGCTGTTCGAGCGCGACGCGGAAAAATCTCCCTTCGATAAGCCGCAGCGCGCGCTGGCGCTAACCTATGTCCATGGCATGGTGCCGCGGCCGGACCATTCGGCGGTCAATTTCAATCTGATCCCCGGCATCGGTGAATATTTCGTCTTTCCGGCGCTGACCAATTCGGGCGCTTGCGAGATCATGGTGCTGGAAGGCATTCCCGGCGGGCCGATGGATTGCTGGAAGGACGTGACTTCGCCGCAGGAGCATCTGGCGCGATCGAAATGGATCCTCGATACATTCCTGCCCTGGGAGGCGGATCGCTGCCGCACCGTCGAACTGACCGATGCCAACGGCATCCTGTCGGGCGCCTTCCCGCCCACGGTTCGCAAGCCGGTCGGACGCCTGCCTTCGGGGCGGCTGGTGCTGGGTCTGGCGGATGCCGTCTGCCTCAACGACCCGATCACGGGGCAGGGATCGAACAACGCCTCGAAAGCGGCGAGGGTCTATATGGACGCCATTCTGGCGCATGGCGACCGGCCGTTCGACGCCTCCTTCATGCAGGCAGCCTTCGACCGCTATTGGCAGTATGCGCAATATGTCGTCGGCTGGACGAATGCGATGCTGACGCCGCCACCGCCGCATGTGCTCAACATCATGGGGTCGGCACAGGCCTATCCAGCGCTCGCCAGGAGAATAGCCAACGGCTTCAACAACCCGCCGGACCTGTTCCCCTGGTTCGCCGTGCCGGAAGAAGCCGACCGTTACCTGCAGCAACTGGCGGCTTGATCTTTCAGCGGCATGGCCGGGTTACTAGTCATGCCGCGCAGAAGGTCTTACTCGAAGAAAACGCTGATCGTTCCGTAGGGTCCGAAATCGGCGGCGATGGTGTCGCCGTGCCGCGCTTCGACCGGACGCACGAAGGAACCCGACAGCACGACTTCTCCGGCAGCGATGCCCATGCCATAGGTGTGCAGCCGGTTGACCAGCCAGACGATGCCCATGGCCGGGTGGTTCAGGACGCCTGCACCCAGGCCGGTTTCTTCCACCTCGGCGTTGCGCGAGACGATAGCGCCGATCCAGCGCATGTCGGCGTCAAGCGGACGGATCGGCCGTCCGCCAAGCACGATGCCGGCATTGGCAGCGTTGTCGGAAATGGTGTCGAAGAAGGTGCGGGCCTTGCCCGTCTCCTTGTTCATGCGCTCGATGCGCGTATCAAGGATTTCGAGCGCCGGCGTGATGTAGTCGGTGGCATTCAGCACATCGAAGATGGTGACGTTCGGGCCGCGCAGGGATGCCTTCATGACAAAGGCGATCTCGGCCTCGATGCGCGGCTGGATGTAGCGATCGGCCGGGACCGTTCCACCGTCGGCGAAGAACATGTCGTCGAAAAGGATGCCGGAATCCGGAATGTTGATATTCAATGCCGATTGCATGGCCTTGGATGTGAGGCCGATCTTCCAGCCCCTGGTGACCGCGCCGGCCTCGATCTTCTTCTTCACCAGCGCCGCCTGCACTTTGTAGGCATCGTCCATGGTGGCGTTCGGGAAGTCGAGGCTGAGCAGGCGGATCTGGCGCCGACTGCGTTCGGCCTCGAACAGGCGTGTCGCGGCATCGTCGATTTCGGCGGGTGTCATGGTCGTCGCGCTCACTCGTCAACAACTCCGTTGCGCAGGATGCCGATGCCCTCGGCCTCGACCTCGATCACGTCGCCCGGCTTCAGCCAGATCGGCGGATCGAAACGGGCGCCGGCGCCGGTCGGGGTGCCGGTGACGATGACGTCGCCCGGTACCAGCGTCGTGAAGGTCGAAATATAGGCAATGATCTTACGGAAGGAGAAGATCATGCGGCTGGTGCGGTCGCTCTGGCGAACCTCGCCGTTGACGCGCGTTTCCAGCTTGATGTCGGCGATCTGCGCCTCATCGGTGAAAGGCACCAGCCAGGGCCCGATCGAGCCGGTGCGGTCGAAATTTTTGCCCTGGGTGACATTGAACTTGGCGTGTCGGACCCAGTCGCGGATCGTGCCTTCGTTGCACAGCGAAAGCGCTGCGATGTGGTCGAGTGCGCTTGCTTCCGGAATGCGGCGACCGCCCTTGCCGATGACGATGACGATCTCGCCCTCATAGTCGAGCTGCGGTGATTCCGGTGGGCGCACCAGATTGGCCCCATGGCCGACGAAGGAACGCGGAAAGCGGATGAACAGCGAAGGGTTGGAAGGCGCGGCCTGGCCGTCCTTGTACTCTTCGTTGCGGTCGGGAAAATTGACGCCAACGCAGATCAGCTTTTCCGGCATCGGCACCGGGATCTCATAGGCGATGTCGGAGAGCGAGAAGTCGGCCGGCAAGCCGGCCGCTTCTTCTGCCAGCCGGCGCAAGGCGCCGGCCTCAATGACTTCCCGCAGCGTTGGCCACTGACTGCCATAACGGCTGGAAAGGTCGACGGCACCGTTTTCGGCTATGGCGCCGTAGCGCGTCTTGCCGCCTGCGGCGAATGTGGCAATGCGTGCGTTCATGCCCGGCTCCTTGCGAAGGTCGTCTCGGTGCCGGTCAGGGCGCGATGATGGGCGAAGCGGCGAGATCGGGGTCGCGCGGCTCGACACCGGCGAACACGCTGCCTTCCTCGAACCACGAGCGCGGCGCGGGTGCCCCCCACAGGGTCTGCCGCTGCGGATCCTTCAGGTCCCACTTGATGGGCTCAAGGTCGGGATCGACCGTCTGGTAGTCCGAGCAATAGATCTCGATGCGATGGTTGTCGGGGTCGCGGACGTAGAGGAAGAAGGCGTTCGAAATGCCGTGCCGGCCGGGGCCGCGTTCGATGTTGCCGATGTAGCCGGTGGTGGCCATCAGATCGAGCAGATCGATGATGTTGAGCGGCGTCGGCACCCAGAAGGCGACATGGTGCAGGCGAGGGCCGCGGCCGTTGGTGAAGGCGATGTCGTGCACGCCGCCCTTGCGGTGCGTCCAGGCGGCCCACAGTTTCCCGGTCTCGGCGTCTTCCGTGTATTCGGTCACGCGGAAGCCGAGCTCGTTGTAGAAGGCCACCGATTCATCGACATTCGGCGAATAGCAATTGAAGTGGTCGATGCGCAGCGGCTTCACGCCCTTGTAGAGGGCATATTTCTGATGGATGGGCGGCAGACGGTCCATCTTGGAATAGAATTCGAGCGGAATGCCGTGCGGATCGCGTGTGCGGAAAGTGCGCGACTGGTAGGGCCGCTCGACCCACTCCACCGGCAGGCCCTTGGCCTTGAAGAAATGCTCGGCCTTGTCGAGGTCTTCCTCGCTGTACAGCTTGAAGCCGAGATCGCAGGCTTCCGCCTTGTCGGCTTTCCTCAAAACGATGCAGTGATGGCCACGCTCCTCCAGCGCACGCAGATAGATGGCGTCTTTGCTCTCGTCGGTCACCTGCAGGCCGAGCGTATCGACATAGAACGCGCGGGATTTCGCCAGGTCCGTGACCGCAAGTTCGACATGGCTCAGCCGCACGATGTTGAAAGCGGGATAGAGATTGGGTTGCGGCAAAGGCATCGGGTTCCTCCTCGTATGTGTCGCTGCGCGGCATGGCGAAGCCACGCGGCAGGGCGTCAGCCGCCAAGCTTCTGGATGGCGTGCGGCTTGGTCGCGAAAGCGATGTTCTTGGTTTCCATGTAGAAGTCGAACGACCAGTCACCGCCGTCGCGGCCGATACCGGAGTTCTTCACGCCACCGAATGGTGTCGGCAGATGGCGCACATTCTCGGAATTCACCCAGATCATGCCGGCTTCCAGCGCTTCGGTGAAGCGGAAGGCGCGTGTCACGTCGGACGTCCACAGATAGCCGGTGAGGCCGTAATCGGTGTCGTTGGCGATTGCCAGCGCTTCTGCCTCGTCCTTGAACGGGATGGCGGTGAGCACAGGGCCGAAAATCTCTTCGCGGGCGACGCGCATCGAATTGTTGGCGCCGGTGAAGAGGGTGGGGGCGATATAGCAGCCGCCGCCAGGACCATCGAACTTGGTACCGCCGGCAGCGATGGTGACGCCTTCCGACTTGGCGATCTCGATGTAGGAGAGCACCTTCTTCTCGTGCACGGGGTGGATCAGCGGGCCGACCACCGTCTCGGGATCGAGCGGATGGCCGATCTTGATACGCTTGGCCCTCTCGGCAACAAGCGCCGTGAACTTGTCGTGAATGGAAGCCTCGACCAGCAGGCGCGACGAAGAGGTGCAGCGTTCGCCATTGAGCGAATAGATCATGAAGACCGCGGCATCCGCCGCGCGTTCCAGATCGGCATCGGCGAAGACGATGACCGGGTTCTTGCCACCCAGTTCGAAATGCACGCGCTTCAGCGTGTCGGCGCCCTGCTTCATGATCATAGAGCCGGTGCGGCTTTCTCCGACGAAACCGATGGCCTTGATGTCGGGGTGCTCGGTCAGCGACTTGCCCGCATCTTCGCCGAGGCCGTTGACGAGGTTCCAGACACCCTTGGGCAGGCCGGCCTCTTCGGCGATCTCGACCAGGAGACGCGCGCTCAGCGGCGAGAACTCCGCCGGCTTGTGGACGATCGTGCAGCCGGCGGCGAGCGCCGGCGCGATCTTCCAGGTCGACAGCATGAAGGGGGTGTTCCAGGGCGTGATGACACCGACAGGGCCGATCGGCACGCGTGTCGTCATGTTGACCTGGCCGGCGTCCTGCAACGTGCGGCCGTCGCGTGCCTGTGGTGCACGGTCGGCGTAGAAGCGGAAGTTCTCGGCGCCGCGCAGCGCCGCCTTGGCCATGAATTTCAGCGACTGCCCCGTGTCCATACATTCGACGAAGGCGATTTCTTCGGCGCGCGCGACGATGGCATCAGCGATCTTGTGCAGCAACTTCTTGCGGGCATCGCCCGACATGGCCGCCCAGTCGCGGAATGCGGCTTTCGCTGCCTTGGCGGCGCGGTCGATGTCCGCAGCCTTGCCGTGCGCCACCTTGGCCAGCGGCTTCAGGTCGACCGGCGAGATCGTTTCGAAGGTCGTGCCATCGGCGGCCGGTACTGCCTCGCCGGCAATGTGATTGAGCACGCCGTCGCGCTTGAAGCGTTCGAGATAGGCGCTTGCCTTGCGCAGATTGTCGTCCAGTGCGCTCATGCTTTCGTCCTCGTTACTTGCCGCGCAGTCGCGGGTGGATCGCATTCTTCTTCCAACTCAGTTCGGCGTCGATCTCGCGGATCTCAAGCGACAGCGCGAAATGAGGGGTGGTAAACAGCGGTGCCAGCCGTTGTGACACGGCGGCGAAGATGGCCTCGCCGGTGCGCTTCTTTTCTTCCGCGCTACGGCCCTTGCCGATGCGGAAATTCATGTCGATGAAGCCGTTCTGCGGCAGCCGGTCGGCGATCGCGTAGGCTTCCGCGCGAAATGCGCGCACACGGATGGCGCCGATCTCGAACAGACCCGTTTCCAGGATCGTGTCCGCCACCAGCGTGCACAGGCCCTGGATATCGACCGTTTCATCGAGATTCGCGGAATATTCGATCGCCATGTGGGGCACGGCGTTCCTCCACTATAAAGTCGACTGTTTGTAATTAACATGTGAATTACATCTTGACTGATGAAAGTCAAGCGCTGTTGAATGGGTTGTGCCATCCGCTCCCGGCGGGATTGCCGGTGCCGCCAAAATCGCGGATATAGCGCTTAAAAGCCGACTGCGCGTAGCGCGTGTGCCGGTTCGCGAAACAGACGGAACCAGAGCGGAGACGCCATCTTGCTGCCGCCTTCCACACGACGCTCCCTGCCGATGACGCTTCTGCGTGCCCGCGAAGTGATCATGGCGCATTTCCGGCCGATGCTGGCCCGGCACGACATCACCGAACAGCAGTGGCGCGTTTTGCGCGTGCTGGCCGAGACGGGGCCGCTCGAGGCAACCGAACTCGCCGGCCGCGCTTCGATCCTGCCGCCGAGTCTCACACGCATCATCAAGGCGCTGGAAGAGCGCCGGCTCATCACCCGCAATCGGGTGAAGGACGATGGCCGGCGCGCGCTGCTTGCCATCACGCCAAGCGGCGTGGCGCTGATCGAGGACTTGGCTCCCGAGCGCATCGCCATCTACGAGGCGATCGAGGGACGATACGGCGCCGAGCAGTACGAACAGCTCCTCGACATGCTGGAAAGCCTGATCCAGTCGGAGAGCAGCGAAGGCTGAGTTTTTTCTCTTTGCGGATCGGCCCGCTGCGAGCTTCGTTCGACCGTCCGCCATCGTGGCCTGCTTCTCACCCACCGAAACTGCCGAGCGCCATCGGCTGCGAATAGTTGCGGTCGACGTAAAGCAATGCCGCTTCGCCGCTGCCATGGCGGATGTCGACGACGCGGCCGAACATCACATTGTGCGTGCCGACCTTGTTGACGTCGCCGATCTCGCAGTCGAACGAAACGATGGCGTCGAGCAGCGCCGGCATGCCGGAAGGCATGGTCTGCCAGTTCGCCGCCTGATAGCGCTCGGCCATATCACGGATGGCGCCAGCGAATTTCGAAGCGAGATGCATGTGTGCCTGCGTCAGCACGTTGACGCAGAAACGTCGGTTGTCGAGGAACATTCCCGTCTGCCCCGAGCGCTCGTTCATGCAGATGAGCAAGGTCGGCGGATCGTCGGAAACACTGCACATGGCCGTCGCGGTAAAGCCGCCGCGACCGGCCGGTCCATCCGTTGTGACGATGTTGACGGGCGCGCAGACACGCGCCATGGCGTCACGAAATTCCAGTCTCGAGACCTGCGGTTGCATGGCTGGCCCTCATGCTCAATCGTCGCCTAACGGCGGCAGCCAGGTGTTGCCGGTCCAGCCGTTCTCGTCATAGTCGGCCATGCAGGTGTCGACGAGTTCTTCCATCTGCTTAAGCCGGCCACCGCGCTCGGCGCCCTTCAGAACCTGCAGCCGGACCTCTTCCTGGGCGCCGGCATAGTTGAGTTCATAAAGCGCGTGGCGGCCGCCGAACTCCGTGCCGGTGGCGTCCCAAAGCAGCTTCATGATCTTGATGCGTTCGATGTGACCCATATTGTCGGAACCCCGCACATATTGCGCCAGGTAGCGGTCGATGTCGGGATTGCCGAAATCCTTGGCGGAGGAAGGCAGGTAGATCAGGCCGGACGCGACAACCTTGCGCACCGTCTCGATGACGCGCGGATAGGCCTCGGACATGAAGGTGCGGTAGGCGAGCGCAGCTTCCATGTTCGGCAGCACGGCACCGCCAGCCCATGGGATCGGGTTATAGGCCATTGCGTTGGAGAAGCTCCAGAACATGTGGCGCAGCGCGATCACTTCACCGAGTGCCGCCTGGTTGCCGCGGAAGGCATCGCCGCCGGTGGCGCGCAGCGCCTTTGCAAGCAGGCCGGCCAGGAAATCGAGCTTCACGGCAAAACGTGTGCAGCCTTGGAAGCAATAGCCGTGCATGAAGCCGGATGCGGGGTGGAAGGAGAGGATCTTCTGCGCGTCGCGCAGCACCAGAACGTCCTCCCAGGGCACGAAGACATTGTCGAGCACCAGAATGGCGTCGTTCTCGTCGAAGCGGGACGACAATGGATAATCGAAGGGGTGGCCGACCGTGTTGGCCGTCTGCTCGTAGGAAACGCGGCAGAACATCTTCACGCCCGGCGCATTCATAGGCACGATGAACATCACCGAAAGCGAGGGATCTTCCGTTACCGTGGCGGAACTCTGCGCCAGGAAATTGTAGTGAGTCAGCGCCGACGAGGTTGCCACCACCTTGGCGCCGGAGACCCAGATACCCGCATCGTTCTCCTTGGTGATGTGGACGAAGACATCCTTCACCTGTTCGGCCGGCTTGTGGCGATCGATCGGCGGATTGACGATGGCATGGTTCATGAACAGGACGGATTCTTGCGCCCGCTTGTGCCAGGCACGAGCGTTGTCCTTGAACGGGCCGTACCAGTCGGCATTGGCGCCCAGCGTGTTCATCAGCGCCGCTTTGTAGTCGGCGGTGCGCCCCATCCAGCCATAGGTCATGCGCGCCCAATGGGCGATGGCACCCTGCTGTGCGACGAGGTCGGCCGGCGAATGGGCAACACGGAAGTATTTGTGGGTATAGCCACCAGAGCCGGTATCGGTCGGTGAAGTGAGAACAGCCTGCTGCTTGGGGTCGTGGAGAGCATCGTAGAGACGGGCGAGCGAGCGCACCGAATTGCGCATCGCCGGATGGGTGGTGACGTCGGTTATCCGTTCGCCGTTGATATAGACCTCGCGGCCGTCGCGCAGGCTTTCCAGATATTCAGCACCTGTGAACGGGCGCGTCTTGTCGGCCCGGAAATCTTCTGCTCGCATCATGATCCTCCCTTGATGCGTTGAGAGTAGCGCTGGGCAGGGCGATGGTTTATGGACAAAAGTTGAAAACCGCTTGGACTTTTTCGGGCGCCATGAGCCAGGTCTTCATCCCTGAATTCTTCGTTTACGGCGAACCTGCGCGCGCGCTCGACGTCGGGTTCTTCCATGTTGAAACCGTTCTCGCGCGCGAAGGTATCCATCGCGGCCGCGTGCAGCCGCACAAGCACCCGCAGATGGGCCAGGTCACCTTCTGGACGAGCGGCCGCGGCAATTACCGGATCGAACAGTTTTCCGAAGATTTTGCAGCACCCGCCGTGAGTTTCGTGCCGAGCGGCGTGGTGCATGGTTTCGATATCGAGCCTGGTACTGACGCGATCGTGGTCTCGGTGGCCGATGACGCGCTTGCCGCGATTGCGGCGAACTCGCTCTTGCGGCTCGACCGCCCTGTTTTCGTCACCGGACGCGGCGATGAGACGCTGTGGCGAAAACTGGAGACCAGTATCCGGGCAATCCAGGAGGAATATGCCGATGCGCTGCCAGGCATGGACAAAATCCTGCCACCGTTGATCGCCGTGGCGCTTTCCGGCATTGCGCGGCTGGGCAGCGGGCCGCAACCGATCGAACTTCCCGCAATGGGAGCGCTGGCGGCCAGGCTGCGTCATCTCATTGACCGGAACTTTCGTGAAGACTGGCCGGTGGAGCGTTTTGTCGAGACACTGGGCACCACACGGCACCTGCTCGACAAGGCCGCTCAGCAAGTGCTGGGCACCGGGGTGCGGCAAGCCGTCAATGAAAGACGCCTGGTGGAAGCCAAGCGGCTGCTCGCCTTCACCATCCGGTCGGTCGAAGACATCGCTTTCGAGACGGGTTTCAACGATCCCGCCTATTTCTCGCGTTTCTTCCGCAAGGCGACAGGCTTGTCGCCCGCGGCGTGGCGAAGGGAGCGACTAGGCCCCTCCGCCGGTTGAAGCCTGCTCAGGCGGTCGCCGCCGTCAGGCCGGCATCGAGACCTTCGGCGATCCTGGCGACGTCGGCGGCAGTGATGATCAGCGGCGGCGACAGGATGATCATGTTGCCCGATACGCGCAGCATGACGCCGGCGTCGTAGGCGGCGTCGGCCACCTTGGCCATGGTCTTCTTGTCGGCAGCCTTCTTGGAACCGCGGTCGGACACCAGTTCAAGCGCTGCCATCAGCCCCTTGCTGCGCACATCGCCGACCAGCGTATGCTTGGCTTTCAGCGCTTCCAGCGCCCTGCCGAGTTCAACGCCGCGCACTGCTGCGTTTTCATTGACGCCAAGACGCCTGGTTTCGGCGAGTGCTGCAAGGCCCGCGGCACAGCCGACCGGGTGGCCGGAATAGGTATAGCCGTGGCCGATGGCGCCGAAACTGGTCTTGTCCGCCTCGAAGACGTCCGCCACTTTCTGACCGATCAGCGTGGCACCGAGCGGGAAGTAGCCGCAGGTGATCGCCTTTGCGATGGTCATGAAATCCGGCTTCACGTTCCAGAGCCGTGATCCCGACCAGGCGCCGGTGCGGCCGAAAGCGGTCACCACTTCGTCGGCGATGAGCAGGATGTCGTGCCGGTCGCAGATCTCGCGCACCAGCGGCATGAAGGTTTCCGGCGGCACGATGACGCCGCCGGCGCCGAGAACCGGTTCCATGATGAAGGCGGCGATGGTGTCGGCGCCCTGGAAGGCGATTTCTTCCTCGATGGCGCGCGCGCACAGCCTGGCGAGGGTGACCGGATCGGTTTCGTCGAACGGGTTGCGATAGGTCCAGGGCGCCGGTGTGTGGAAGCAGCCTGGCAGCAACGGCTCGTAGTTGCGGCGGAAATTGGCGTTGCCGTTGACCGAGGCGCCGCCGAAATGCGTGCCATGATAACCCTTCTTCAGCGCCAGGAATTTGGTGCGGTCGGCCTGCCCCCGGATCTTCCAGTATTGGCGGGCAAGGCGCAGCGCCGTCTCGACCGAATCCGAACCGCCCGAGGTGAAGAAGGTGCGCACCATGCCTTCCGGCGCGAACCACTGCGAGAGCTCATAGGCGAGCTCGATCGATGGGCCTGTCGAAGTGCCGCGAAAACCCGAATAGTAAGGGAGGGTGTCGAGCTGGGCTGCGATCGCCTGCTTGATCGGATCGCTGCTGTAGCCGAGATTGACGTTCCACAGGCCGCCGACGGCGTCCAGCACGGTACGCCCTTCGATGTCGGTGACATGGGCGCCTTCGCCTTTCATGATTACGCGCGGCGGCGATGCTCGCATCTCGGCAGGATGCGCCATCGGATGCCAGATCGGCTTGGCATTGTTTTCGGCGAAAAAGTTGGTGTCGCGCATCTGAAGTCTCCAATTCTTAAAGAGTGAGGTCGAAATGGCCGAGCGCTTCGGCGTAAGATCGGGCCGGGCTGGCCACATCGAAATGAACGGGCAGCATGCCGGCGGCGGTCGCACCATCGATGTTGCGTTTCTGGTCGTCGACAAACACGCAGGCACTGGTCGGCAGGCCAAGTGCATCGGCAACGGACCGGTAGGCGCGAAGGTCCGGTTTCAGGATCTTCGTGTAGGTGGCATCGACGATCGTCTCGAAGAGAGAAAGCAGCGGCAGCCGGCCACGGAAATCGGCGCCGTAGAACAGGTCGAGTTCGTTTGAGAGCACCGCAAGCCTCACGCCAGAGGCATGGGCCTTGCGGATGGCGCGATCGGCTTCCGGCCGCACGACGGCTTCGGGATCGGCGCCGCGGGCACGGCGCACGAAGGTCTCCATCGCATCCCAGTCCTCGCCGACGAGCCGGCCGACCTCGCGGGTGCGGGTTTTCCAGTAGTCGCGTTCGCTGATCTGGTCTGCCTGCATGGAGCGCCAGAGTGGGTCGGACGCCAGGTCGAACGGTCCTTGCCAGGTCAGTGTACCGGGCTTGAGGCCGAGAGCCTTCTCGGTGAGTTGGTGCGTTTCGAACAGCGTCCTGGTGACGACGCCGCCGAAATCCAACACCAGGGCTTTGGGGGCATTCATGATGCTTGCCCCTGGGCCCGCTCCCGGCGAAGGCCCGGAGCGATCACGCCGTTCGCCACCCAACGATCGAAGATCGCCAGAGCCGTGGTGGTGAACTCGGTGCTGTTGATGTGGCCTTCGATCTCGTGGAGCTCGACAGGCGTCTTGATGACGCTGCGTATCTCGTCGGAAAAGGCTGCAAGCGCGTCTGGTTCGTAGAGTGGCTCACCTTCCTGATCCCATT
Source organism: Mesorhizobium sp. 1M-11 (assembly GCF_001303895.1). Taxonomy (GTDB): domain Bacteria; phylum Pseudomonadota; class Alphaproteobacteria; order Rhizobiales; family Rhizobiaceae; genus Mesorhizobium. The sequence goes on from NZ_LJSD01000014.1 coordinate 27,370, forward strand.
GTTCGACGCCGCCTGCCGGCAGGATGAAAGCGACGGGGCCGGAAGCCAAGGCAAGCTTTTCCGAAATTGCCCGGGCGACACGGCGGCGGCCGGTTTTTCCTGTCGTGACTGAGGCGAGCAGACGATTGTGGGCGTGATAAGGACGATCTGACAGCCCGTCCGGAACCGGCTTCCAGGTCGGGAAGTCGACCATGTCGACTGCTCCCGGGGCAACGATCTGCGGGATACCGGCGCGGCCGGCATTTTCCAGACGGTCGACGCCGGAAGAGACGACGCTGCCGTTCAAATGATTGGCGACTTCCTGCAGGCTGAAATCCAGAACCGCGACGAAGCGGTTGTCGGCTGCGAGCGATTCAAGAGCACGCCCGCCCATGCCGGTGGTGTGGAAGATGACGACTTCGTAGCCACGTTTCTCGAGCTCAGGCCGCAGCGTCTTCATGTAGGAAAGGCAGCTCGTCCCGAGCGACGAAATTGCCACGGTCGGCAGGTTCGGGCGCGGTTTTGCCGTCGTGATCGCGGCGCCGACAACGGCGCCGGATGCCTGGGAGAGCACGGCCTTGCAGGTGTCGTTGAGGCCATAGAGACCGCCGGCCCACAGGATCATCATCAGATCCGGAGCGATCCGCTCGGGCGGGATCAGATGGGAGTAGGCGATGGTGGAGACGATGAATTTCGGCACGCCGATCGGCAGCGCGAGCGCGATGTCGAGTGCCAGGTCGGTGCCCATCGTGCCGCCGATGGCTATGAAGGCATCGATCTTGCCGCCAGCTTCGAGCTCGCGGACGAGGACGGAGGCGCCTCGCGCCATCAGTTCCATGGCACTGTTCTCGTCGCCGGACTGCGCGATCGCCTCGATGGTGGTGCCGATCGCGGAGGCCACGGCGTGCTTGTCATATTCGGGGCGGTAGGGCGGGTCGCCGAGCACGCTGACGTCGAGCATGATGGGCTCGCCACCTGCGCTGCGGATGCGTCCGGCCATGTAAAGCAGTTCGTCGGCCTTGGTGTCGCCGGTGCCGCATAGAAGAATCTTCGGGATTTTGGTCATCCGTTCCGCTCTGGTGATTTTTTGGTTCTATTCGTTGGCTATCTTGGCGCGACGGCCGGTCAGGCGCTCGCTGATCTGGAAGGCGGTTTCGACGACAGCAGTCCCCAGGGACTCAGTGTCGGCGGGTTCGATGCGGGCACGTGGTGCCGCGATCGCAAGCGCGCCGACCGCGGTGCCGCGCGAACCCAGGATGGGCGCCGCGACGGAAAAGACGCCGTCTTCATAGCCTTGTGCGCCGATGGAATAACCTCTCGCACGGGCGGCTGAGACCAGATCCCTGATCGCCGCCGGATTGGTGACCGTGTGCGGTGTGTAGGATGCCAGCCTGGCGCCCAACGCCGCTTCCATGATGCGGCGGTCGGCAAAAGCCATGAAAGCGATGCCCGAGGCCGTGGCGTGCAGGGGCAGGGTTTCGCCAATCGGCACGGCAACGCGGTTGGCTTTGCTCGATTCCACCACATGGACAGAGATCAGCCCGCGGCTTGAATGTTCGGAGAAGTGTACGGTCTCGCCGGTTTTGGCGGCCAATGCCTCGGCGAGCGGGACCGCTGTCCTGAGAAAAGGAAACTGCGCTTCGCGCATCAACGCCAGCCGTGCCACGCCAATGCCCAGCCGGTAAAGGCGGCTGCCGCCATCCTGCTCGACCAGCCCCTGGTCCATCAACGCCAGAAGCAGGCGTCGGGTCGTCGCCTTGTCGAAATCGGCCGACCGGGCGAGATCCGCCAGCGTCCTTTCCGGCTCGCCTTGTCCCAGCACCTCCAGCAGGGACACGGCCTTGGCCACCGTGCTCATGCGTTTGTCTCTCCTCCAGATACTTAACGCGCGAATTAACTTGACAGGTGCAGAGCATCTTTGCAAGTCTATATTCGAAATGTCGTTTTAAATAATGAAACGAAAACAGGCCGTTCGGCTATCCGGCATTTCAAATGGGCTTGTGGCCCCGCCTGGCGGGGAAGGAGGAGGAATTCATGACAACCGTAGTGGAATCCGGAGAAGCCAATCGGCTGAGAAAGAACAGCCTTGGCGTCGGCGCCGTAACGTTTCTGGTGGTTTCAGCCGCGGCACCGCTGACAGCGGTCGCAGGCGGCGTGCCGCTTTCCATGCTGATGGGCAATGGTGCCGGCATTCCCGGCACCTTCCTGATCGTCACCGCCGTGCTTTTGATCTTCGCGGTCGGCTATGTCGCGATGGCCCGGCACGTCGCCAATGCCGGCGCCTTTTACGCCTATACGGCCAAGGGCCTCGGCGGTGCGCTGGGCGGTGCCGCGGCGCTCATCGCCATCTTGTCCTACAATGCCATGCAGATCGGCGTCTTCGGCCTGTTCGGCGCCGCCACCTCGGGTCTGTTCGCCGGCTGGGGCATCAACCTGCCATGGTGGCTTTGGTGCTTCATCGGCGTCGCCCTGGTCGGCGTACTCGGCTATCGCCGGGTCGACCTGTCGGCCAAAATCCTCACCGTTCTGGTGCTGCTTGAGTATCTCGTGGTGCTGGTGGTCGATCTCGCCATCCTGTTCAAGGGAGGCGATTCCGGCCTCAGCATGGCGCCGTTCACGCCGACGCAGATTCTGAGCGGCGCGCCGGCCATTGGTCTGCTTTTCTGCTTCGCCGCCTTCATCGGTGTCGAGGCCACCACGATCTATTCCGAGGAAGCGCGCGAGCCGCATCGCACCGTGCCGCGTGCCACATACATTTCGATCCTGGTCATCGGCGTGTTCTACATGTTCACATCCTGGCTGATGGCGAATGGCGCGGGTATCGACAAGCTGGTGCCTTCATTGCAGGCCCTTCAGGATCCGACGACCTTCCTGTTCACGCTGTCCGACCGTTATGTCGGCACTGCGGTGACGCAACTGATGAGCATCCTGTTCGTGTCCAGCCTGTTCGCCGGTGTGGTCGCCTTCCACAACGGCGTCGCCCGCTACTTCTATGTCGCCGGCCGCGAGAAGTTGTTGCCTGAAGGGCTGGGTGTCACGCATCCGGTATTCAAGAGCCCGCATGTCGGTTCGTTGGTCCAGACGGCAATCGCATTCCTGGTGATCGGCCTGTTCGCCGTCACCGGTCAGGACCCCGTGCTGGCGCTGTTTTCCTGGCTCACCAATGTCGGCACGCTGGGCATCATCACCCTGATGGCGCTGACGTCGTTCTCAGTGCTTGCCTTCTTCAGCCGCAATCCCTCGCTGGAAAGCAACGTGCTGAAGGCCAAGGTCGCGCCGGTCATTGCCGGCTTGGTTCTTGCCTATATCATCTTCCAGATCGTGGGGAATTTCGGCAGCCTGTCGGGCGCATCGGGCACACTGTCCTGGTTCCTGCCTTCCCTGGTTCTGATCGCGGCAGTGCTCGGCCTGGTGCTGGCCCTTGCCCTCAAGAGCAAGAACCCGGCAGCCTTCGCCCAGCTCGGCGACGAGGTGAAAGGGTAGGGTCGGTGCCATGACCTATGCGGACAGCATAACCGTCGAGGCTCTCGAAGCCGATCCCTATCCGATCTATGCCGAACTCAGGCGTACCGCACCTGTGGCCTATGTTCCGGCTGTCGATCTCTGGTTCGTCACGCGCTGGAAGGATGTCGAGACGGTTGGCAAGACGCCGGACATCTTCTCGAATGTGGTTGGCACCTCGCCGGTGGAGCGCTCCTTCGGCAAGCCAACCATCCTCACCACCGATGGGGAGGTTCACAGGGAGCTTCGCACCGGCGTCGATCCCAAGTATCGCCCTCGGACCGTCGCCGGCTATGCCGGCGACCTGGTGCGTGGCATCGCCGAACCCCTTCTGGATGAACTGGCCAGGCGGAGTTCGGCCGAGTTGATGGCTGAGTATTTCGAGCCTGTCTCGACTCTGGCGCTTGCTCATTCCATGGGACTTTACGAGGTCGATGTCCCGACACTGAGGCGCTGGTTCTATGGATTGGCGCAAGGCGCCATCAATTTCGAGAACGACCCGAAGCGGGACGAGATCGCCGACGCCGTCAGCGTTGAGGTGAGCGAAGCTGTGCGGCCAACGCTGGAGCGGTTGGCGCGCGAACCGGACGGCTCGGCATTTTCGCATATGTTGCATGACGGCATGCCGGCCGGACAGACGCGGTCGATCGAGTTTCTGCTGCCGACCATCAAGGTCATCCTTTTGGGCGGCATGCAGGAGCCGGGTCATGGCGCCGGTTCGGTCCTTGCCGGCCTCTTGACACATCCCGAGCAGATGCGAGCCGTACTGGCCGATCCTGAGGGACTGGTGCCGAAGGCCGTCGACGAAGGCCTGCGCTGGATTGCCCCGATCGGCACGCAGACAAAACAGACCACGCGCGCCGTCGAGCTCGGCGGCGCTACGATACCGGCCGGTGCGCCGGTTGCCGCGCTGGTCTCGTCGGCAAACCGTGACGAAAGCCGGTTTCCCGATCCAGACCGGTTCGACATCCATCGCAACCATGGCAGCCATGCAGCTTTCGGCTTCGGTCATCACTTCTGTTCGGGCCGCTTCTTCGCACGCGAGCAGATGTGCCTGGCGGTAGCCTTGCTGCTGGCGCGGTTCCCCAATATGCGACTGGCGAATGGTGAAACCCCTATGTTCCGGGGTTGGGAGTTCCGCGCGCCGACCGCGCTTCATGTGACATTCGGAGAAAAGACCTGATGGACCAGGCCACGATCGACGCGCTGCGGCAGAAACCTGTCGCAGCACAAAAGCTTTTCATCGGAGGCGCGTTCGCCGACAGCCGGGATGGGGAAATGCTTCCCGTCATCTCGCCGATCGACGGCACGACATTGACTTCGATTGCCGATGCGGGAACAACGGATGTCGATCGTGCAGTGGCCGCCGCGCGCGCCGCCTTCGAGAAGGGAAGCTGGTCGCGTGCAGCGCCCGCCGCGCGCAAGAAAGTGCTGCTGAAACTGGCCGATTTGATCGAGAAGCATGCGCTCGAACTGGCTGTGCTCGGCGTGCGCGACAACGGCACCGAGATCGGCATGGCCTACAAGGCCGAGCCTTTGTCGGCGGCAGGCACGTTCCGCTACTATGCCGAGGCCATCGACAAGGTCTATGGCGAGATCGCCCCGACGGCGCCGGACGTGCTTGGCCTCATCCATCGCGAGCCGCTGGGTGTCGTCGCCGCCATCGTGCCGTGGAACTTCCCGATGATGATCGGCGCCTGGAAAGTGGCGCCGGCACTTGCCGCCGGCAACAGCGTGGTGCTGAAGCCGGCCGAAGTGGCGTCCCTCACCCTGTTACGTCTCGGCGAACTGGCGGCGGAAGCTGGCCTGCCGGAAGGCGTTCTTAATGTCGTTACCGGGCGCGGTAGCGTGACGGGCGAGGCCCTTGGCCTGCATATGGACGTCGATGCGCTTGTCTTCACGGGCTCCGGCGGGGTTGGGCGTCGCTTGCTCGACTATTCGGCGCGTTCGAACCTGAAGAGGGTGCATCTGGAACTTGGTGGTAAGTCGCCCAATGTCGTCTTTGCCGACGCGCCCGATCTCGATGTCGCGGCTAAGGTTTCCGCGCATGGCATCTTCCGCAATGCCGGCCAGGTCTGCGTCGCCGGCTCGCGGCTGCTTGTCCAGTCCTCGATCTATGACGCCTTCGTGGAAAAGCTGGTGGCGGCAACGACCAGGATGAAGGTCGGCGATCCGCTCGACATCAAGTCGGACATCGGCGCGGTGAGCAGCATGGAGCAGCTTAAGAAGGATCTCGGCCATGTGGCGACGGCGCTGGACGAAGGCGCACAGCTCGTCTCTGGCGGCCGTCGCATCCGCGAGGAAACCGGCGGCTACTACATGGAGCCGACGATCTTCGGCGGTGTCGCTCCCGGCATGACCGTGGCGCGCGAAGAGGTGTTCGGCCCGGTCCTGGCTGTACAGCGCTTCGAGGAGGAGGCGGAAGCCGTGCGGCTGGCCAACGGCACCGTCTATGGACTCGCCTCCGCGGTGTGGACCTCCAATCTTTCCCGGGCGCATCGCATGGTGCGGGCGATCGGCGCCGGCGTGGTGCACGTCAACACCTATGGCGGTGCGGACATGACCGTGCCGCTCGGAGGCTTCGGCCAGTCAGGCTTCGGCCGGGACAAGTCGCTGCACGCATTCGACAAGTATTCGGACCTGAAAACGGCCTGGATTTCGCTGGCGTAGGGGGCTGGCGGCACAAGCGCGGTCTTTCGAAATCGCACTTGTGTTTGTTCCTGTTTTGTTCCAATCTGAATGTTTCGACCCTGCGAATTGGGCGAGGCATGTCCCAAGTTGCCTTCGATTTTGGTCAGTCAGAAGCTCCGCGTCGGCCCAAGAAACCGGAGCGACTGATCTTGATGGTGCTGCTTGAAGCGCCGGTCGGCAGTCAGGCGCTGGAGATTGCGTCCGAGATACAGACGGCGAACGGGATCCAGGCGAAATTGCGTCCGCTGGACCACCTGCACATCTCCCTCCAGCACATCAGGGACGACAAACGTTTGCGCGAAAAATATGTATTTGCGGCCAAACGCGCCGCGAATGCCGTTGTCGCCGAGGCGTTTGATGTCTGCTTTGATCGTATCGTCACGTTTCCCGGTGGTCGACCCGACAGGCGAGCAACAGTGCTTTTGGGCGGAAGCACGGCGTTGATGGATCTCCAATGTCGGCTCGGTGTTGCTCTCATCTCCAACGGGTTGCGTGGGGCGCTAAGCTTCAACCCGCATATCACGCTTTTCTACAGTTCTCGGTCGGTCGTCCCGCAGCAAATCGATCCCTTGCGTTTCACCGTCCGAAGGTTCTCGCTTGTCCACAGCGAGCGAGGACTGACAAAATACAACATTCTTGAATCCTGGCTGACGCAGGCGAAGTGGCACTAAAAGGCATAGCCTTTGGTTCGATGGCTTCCTAAGGTCGTCCGCGCTATGTGATGCGACCTGAACGTTGCATCGCCATCGCGGAGGAGAGGATGGATTTTTCGACGGTCGACCGCACCTATGCCAGGGCGCGTGCGGAATTTCGCCTGGAAATACCCGCGCATTTCAATTTCGCTTTCGACGTCATCGACGATTGGGCGAAGCGGGACGACCGCACGGCGGTGATCGCCGTCTCGCGCGATGGCGAGACGATCCAGCGCATCGCCTATTCGCAGCTTTCGGAAAGTTCGAACCGCTTTGCCAACGCCTTGCGCACGCTGGGCGTCGCCGCCGGCGACTTTGCCTGTGTCGTCATCGGCCGTGTGCCGGCCTGGTACACCGTGCTGTTCGGTTGCATGAAGGCGGGCGTCGTCTCGATGCCGGGCACCAACCTGCTGACCGCGCATGACATCGCCTATCGCGTCAACCATTCGAAGGCCACGGTGGTCATCGTCACCTCCGAGCACTGCGCCAAGGTGGATGCCATCCGCGCCGAATGCCCGACGCTGAAGACCTTCATCGTCGTCGACGGCGAACGCGATGGCTGGCTGTCGTTCGACAAATTGCTGGCCGAGGCTTCTCCGGAGCTGGATCGGAAGGATTTTCCACCGAACCGCGCCACCGACATGATGATGGCCTATTTCACCTCCGGCACCACCTCAATGCCCAAGATGGTGCCGCGCGACCATGGCTATGCTCTGGCTCACGTGGCGACCGGCCTGTTCTGGATGGATCTCAGGCCCGGCGACGTGCACTGGTCGCTCACCGATACCGGCTGGGCGAAGGCTGCCTGGGGTATCCTGTTCCCACAGTTGATGCTCGGCACGCCGGCAGTGCTCTACAATGGCGACGGCGCCTTCGATGCCGACATGCATCTGAAGCTGATCGGGAAGCTCAAGGTCTCGACCTTCTGCGCGCCGCCCACCGTTTACCGCCTGTTCGCGCAACAGGATTTGAAACGCTACGATCTTTCCAGCCTGCGCCGTTCGCTGGGCGCGGGCGAGCCGCTCAATCCGGAGGTGATGCGCATCTGGAAGGAAGCGACCGGCACGACCATCGCCGATGGTTACGGCCAGACCGAGACCATCAACATCGTCGCCAATTTCCCCGGCGAGGAAGTTCGGTTCGGCTCGATGGGCAAACCGGTGCCGGGTTACGATGTCGACGTCGTCGATGACGATGGCAAGCGTCTGCCCGACGAGGAAGTCGGCCATATCGCGGTCAGGGTCACCGATCCGCACCCGGGCGGCCTGTTCCACGGCTACTACACCGGCAAGGCGCTGGACACCGGCTCATTCCGCAATGGCTGGTATTATACGGGCGATACCGCCCGCCGCGACAAGGACGGCTATCTCTGGTTCGTCGGTCGTTCCGATGACCTGATCTCATCCGCCGGTTATCGCATCAGCCCGTTCGAGGTGGAGAGCGCGCTGATCGAGCACAAGGCGGTCGCCGAAAGCGCGGTCATCGGTAAGCCCGACCCGACACGCGGCCAGATCGTCAAGGCCTATGTCATCCTGGCGAAAGGGTTTACGGCGTCGGACGAGCTTGCGCGCGATATCCAGGAATTCTGCCGCAACCTGACCGCGCCCTACAAATATCCGCGCGAGATCGAATTCGTCGATGCGCTGCCCAAGACAATTTCCGGCAAGATCCGGCGGGTGGAGCTCAGGCAGGCCAGCAAGGAATAGTCCCCCTCAGGCCGCGTCTCGATCGGTGAGCGCGATGTGGCAGCAGCCGCTGCCGTGGCCGGGAGACCAGGTGACATTGTCGAAGCGCACGCCGGTGGCCTCGAACAGGCCGCGGTCGAAAGCGCCTGCAATGCGGCAGAGCGTGGTGAGCTGTTCATCGCCGACACCGGCTTCGACCCAGGCGTCCTTGAGCGGGCAACGCTTCACCTTGAAAGCGATGCGATCCGATGCCCGCTCGACATCGGTCGGATACATGCGCCCGTCATCTGGACTGACGGACAGGAACGCCTCGCCGATGGCGCGCGCGTCGTTTGGCCCGAACTTGCCGAAGGCAGCCGTCGCAACCTCCTGGCCGCGTTTTTCGATGGCGCGCACCATGACCGCTTCGGCCTGCTCCGCACCCAGTTCCGCCGTCAGTTCGTCCAGCATGAGCCGGTAGAGATCGGCGCGGTTGCGGAAGGCGGAATCGAGTTCGCGGGCAAGCTTTTCCGCGCGTGCCTGTGGGTCTGTCATGATCGGTCCTGTGTTCTTGTCAGTCTGGGCACGGCTGCAACCAACGCCTTGCCGATGGTCGATTGCGGGTTGTCGATGACGGCGCGGGCATCGCCTTGCTCAGCGATACGACCACCCTCGAGAAGGATGACGCGATGCGCGAAGGCACGCACGACGCCAAGGTCGTGCGAAACGAACAGGTAGGCGATGCGTTCCGTGCGTTGCAGATCGAGCAGCAGCTCGAGGATCTGGCCGCGCACCGAGACGTCGAGCGCCGAAACGGCCTCATCCAGCACGATCAGCGACGGCTTCGTGGCGATGGCGCGGGCGATCGCCACACGCTGTCGCTGGCCGCCGGAAATCTCGTGAAGGTGACGACCGGCGAGATCCGGTGACAGGCCGACGCGTTCGAGGAGGGTCGCAATACGATCCGGGCGCTCGCCGCGGCTGGCAAGTCCGTGGATGCGCAGCGGATCATCCAGAACACGTGCGACCGTGGCGCGCGGGTTGAGCGCGGCAAGCGGATCCTGGAACACCATCTGTAACCGAGCCCGCTTGGCGCGCAGCGCCGCGCCGTGCAGGGCGAGGAAATCCCCGCCGTCGAAATCCACGCGGCCGGCATCGGGTTCGATCAGCCGCAGGATCAGGCGGGCTATGGTGGATTTGCCGGAGCCCGAAGGACCGGCGAGCGCCAGCGTTTCGCCGCCAGAAATCGAAAGGGAAATGTTGTCGGCTGCAATGACTGTTGTTCCGCTGCGGCGGAAGCGCTTGGTCAGTCCGGAGACGGCAAGCAGCGGATCAGACATGGCCATGCCCTGTTGCTGCGATCATCGGCGCGGCGTCCAGTCCGATATGGGCGTCCAGCAGCTTCTTTGTATAGGCATGCTGCGGTGTCTGGATCACTGCGTCGGCGGTGCCCAGTTCGACCATCTCGCCGCTGCGGAAGACAGCGATGCGGTCGGCCAGTTCGGCGGCAAGCGCGATATCGTGGCTGACGAACAGCAGCGCCATCCCATCCTCGGCCACCAACTGCCTGATCAGCGCGACGATGTCGGCCTGCACGATGGTATCGAGGGCGCTGGTTGCTTCGTCGGCAATCAGCAATCTCGGCCCGGCGGCGATGGCGGCGGCAATCGCCACTCGCTGCCTTTGTCCGCCAGACAGCTGGTGCGGATAGGCGTGCAGCGCGGTCTCGGGCTCTGGCAGCCTGACGCGCCGCAACAGATCGAGCGCACGGCTTTGCGCCTGTGGCCAACCGAGCCCGAGATGTGTGTGGGCGACCTCCGCGATCTGCCGGCCGACAGCCATCACCGGGTCGAGGCTTGCTGAAGCATCCTGGAAGACGAAGCCGATGTCCCGGCCACCGCGTGGCAGTTGCGGCTGTCCCGACCACAGGATTGCGCCATTCACCGCTGTGGTCGGTGGCAACAGCCCGGCGATGGCAAGCGCCAGCGTGCTCTTGCCGGAACCGCTTTCGCCGATGATCGCCAGCCGCTCGCCGGCGGCGATGTCGAGATCGATGTTGCCGAGCGAAGGCGACGACGCGTCGCGCCGATAGGAGACCGACAGGTTGCGGATCGAGACGAGAGGGCCGGTCACGACAGGCCCTTCCTGACGGCGGTACCCTCGACCACGCCTTCGCCGGCGAGATAGACGCCAAGCACGGTCAGCACCAGCGCTATGCCGGGCACGATCGAGAGGAACGGTGCCGAACGCAGAACCGTACGACCCTCCGCGATCATGCCGCCCCAGGTGACGCGGTTGGGATCGCCGAGCCCGAGGAAGGAAAGTGCGGCCTCGATCAGGATCGCGGATGCGACGATGACGGAGGAAAGTGCGAGCACCGGCGGCAAGGCGTTGGGCAGCACTTCGCGCAAGGCGATCTCCAGCGGATGCATGCCGATGACCCTCGCGCCGGCAACGAAATCGCGTTCGCGGATCGAGAGTACTTCCGCACGTGCGACGCGGGCCGGCCCGGTCCATGCAGAGAGGGCGATGGCGATCACCACGACGGTCAGCGACGGGCCGACGACGCTGACGAAAGCCAGTGCCAGCAGGAAGGACGGCACGGTCTGGAAGGCATCGGTGATGCGCATCAGTGCCTCATCGACAATGCCGCCGGCAAAGCCTGCCAATGTGCCGACCACCGCGCCGACGGCGATCGCTGCCGCTGCTGCGGCAAGCCCTACGGCCAATGATGCGCGCGCACCATGGAAGAGTTCGGCCAGCACGTCACGGCCGAGGCGGTCAGTGCCGAGCGGCAGCGACCAATCCTGGAACGGCGGCAGCAGGGGAGCTCCCTTGATGGCGAGCGGATCGCCCGGGAAAAGCATCGAGGCTGCCAGCGCCATGACCGTCAGTGCGGCCAGAATGCCGAGCCCGACCAGCGCTTCCGGTGCGGATGCCAGCCGCCTCATGCGCCGGCCTCGCTGGCGCCGACACGTGGGTCGAGGAAAGCATAGGCGATATCGACCAGAAGGTTGATGAGAATGACCAGAACGGCACTGACCAGAATGATGCCGAGCAGGAGCGGCGTGTCGCGCAGTGCCACGGCTTCCTGCGCCAGCCTGCCGAGGCCGGGTACCGAGAAGATGCTTTCGATGACGACGCTGCCACCCAGCATCTGCGCGGATTGCAGGCCGAGCATGGTGACAAGCGGCAACAGCGCGTTGCGCGCGACATGGGCCAGCACGATGCGCCGGCGGCTGAGCCCTTTGGCGCGGGCGGCACGTATGAAATCCAGCCGCCAGACCTCGGCCATGCCGGCACGCATCATCCTCAGATACAGCGCCAGATAGATCACGCCGAGGGAGGTCACGGGCAAGACGAGATGGTGGGCGATGTCGGCGGCCCGGGCGAAGCCGGTCTTGCCGGACGCGATCGTCTCGAAGCCGGAGATCGGGAACCAGCGCAGGTCGACGGCGAAGACGATGACGAGAACGAGCGCCAGCCAGAAACCGGGAACCGCATAGAGCGCCAGCGACGCCGTCGACAGGAAACGGTCGCGCAAGCTGCCGGGTCTTGCTCCGGCATAGATGCCCAGCGCCGAGCCAAGACCGAAGGACAGTGCGGTCGAAGCGCCCATCAGGATGAGCGTAACCGGCAGGCGCTCCAGGATGACGTCACGGATCGGCCGCGAGAAGGCAACCGACTGCCCGAGATCGAGATGCAGCAGCGCCCACAGGTAGTTGGCCAGCCGCGTCGCGGCGGACTGGTCGAGACCCCAGCTTTGCCGCATTGCCTCCACAAGGCCGGCATCGCCGCCGGTCGAAACAAGATAGGCGTCGACCGCATCGCCGGGAGCCGCCTCGAGCAGGAGGAACGTGCCGACAACGACGATCAGAAGCACGAAGACGGAGCCGACAAGGCGCCGGCGCAAGAGGAGGAAGGCACGTGACATGAGTACAAACTTCGAGGCCGGAGCCGCCAACTTAGCCGCTGGCGGCGGCCGACCTCAAGCACCGATCCGGATTACTGCGCCAGCCAGGTGTCCGACCAGTTGGACACGGCCCAGCGCGGATTGTCGGCGATGTTGCCCACCTTGTCGCTGGCAACCGAAATGAAGGTCCAGTCGGCGACGTTGATGAAGGGCAGGTCTTCGACAACCTTTTTCTGGAACTCCTTGTAGAGGTCGGTACGCGCCTTGGCATCCAGCGTTTCGGCCGCCTTGGCGATGATGGCGTCGATGTCGGCATTCTTGTAGCCGCCCTGGTTGGAGAAGGGCACACCATCGGGAATGCCGCTCTGTGCCAAGATGGTGGTGGAGATCGCGGGGTCGCCACGGAACACGGGCGGGCCGACCGCCAGATCGAAGGCGTGGTCGGTATAAACCGCCTTCATGTGCGCGGCGGAGTCGTTGTTGACGAGCTCGGCATCGATGCCGATGGCTGCGAGCGCCTGGCGCAGATAGTCGCCGAACTGCTTGGTTTCGTTGAAATAGGGGGCCGGCAGCAGTTTGAGCTTGAAGCGTTTGCCGTCGGCGCCGGGCTTGTAGCCGGCCTCATCGAGCAAGGCGTTGGCCTTGGCGACATCGAAGGCATAGGCCGGCACGTCGGGAGTATAGAACTGCTTGTCGTTCTTCGGCACCGGCCCGGTGGCTGTCTCGGCGTAGCCGAGGAAGATCGTCTTGACGACGAAGTCCCTGTCGATGGCATGGGCGATCGCCTGCCGCACCTTCACGTCGGCCAGTTCCTTGCGGCGGTGGTTGATTTCCACGACGAGCTGATAGGTGAGGCCTTCATAGCCTTTGGTGACGACCTTCAGGCCCGGAACCTTGGAGATGCGATCGAGGTCAGCCAACGGCACAGCCGAAAAGGCAGCGAGCTGGATCTCCTCGGCTTCCAGCGCGTTGGCGGCTGCGGAGCGATCCGGCAGCACCTGGTAGACGATCTCATCGAGATTGGGCTCGCTCTTGCCCCAATAGGCCGCGTTCTTCTCCAGCCGGTAATATTGGCCTGCCTTGTGTTCGGCGAACTTGAACGGACCGGTGCCGATGGGCGCGGTGTTGGCCGGGTTTTCCTCGATCTTTCCGTTTTCATAGACGTGCTTGGGCACGACGCTGGTCAGCGCCGGCAATGCGTTGCGGATCAACTGGAATGGCGTCGGCTTGGCAAACTTGAAGACAGCGGTGTGTTCGTCCGGTGTCTCGATCGCCTCGAGATCCTTGAAGACGACGCGGCCGAGGTTCTGCAGCGGCTTCCAGATCTGCAGGGCCGAGAAGGCGACATCGGCCGAGGTGAATGGCTTGCCGTCATGCCAGGTCACGCCTTCGCGCAATTTGAAGGTGACGGACTTGCCGTCTTCCGAACCTTCCCAGCTGACGGCCAGGCGGGGGCTGAGCCCATCCTTGCCTTCATAGTCGGCTTCGGCGAGCGGTTCGACGATCTTGGAGGAGATAAAGAAGACGCCGTTGGATGCGACGATTGCCGGGTTCAGGTTGCGCGGCTCGGAATCGGCCGCAACCGTCAAGCGTCCACCCTTCTGCGGCTCCTGCGCCCGGCCGATGGTTGGAAGGGCGGTCGAGGCGAGCAACAATGCAGCCCCTGAGAGCACCGAGCGTCTGGTGAGGCTGAAATCCGACATGACTGAACCCCCAAATGACCCGCCAGGCGGGGCTGACAATTCCGGACAGGCTTGGCCGCCTGTTCCACCGGTGCGGATTATGACCTTTGTCGGCCGTTTCGCCAGAGAAGGATTTGGCGCGAAAGGGCCTGGCGTTGAAATTTCCATTCGCTGGACCAGCCGCGGTGCAAGCCAAAGGCGTTGCGGTTTAGTGGTGCGCGTGAGACAGCAGGGGAGTCCGAACATCAACGCCAGGTGAGATGCCGATGTCCTCAGCGCGCGATCGTCTTGAAGCTGTTCTTTCGCGCCTTGCGGAGCGGGCAGCCGATGAAAAGGTGTTCACCAGGCTCTATCCCGACGCGGCCCGCGCTGCTGCCGATGCCGCCGATGCGCGGCGGCAGGCCGGTATAACCTTGGGACCGCTCGACGGCGAGATCGTCTCGATCAAGGATCTGCTCGATGTTGGTGGTGAGCCGACGCTGGCCGGTTCATTGCTTCGCCGCACCGCCGCAGCAGCGCGGAAAGACGCGCCGGTGGTGCAACGCCTGCGTCAGGCCGGTGCCGTCATCATCGGCAAAACCAACATGACCGAATTCGCTTTCACCGCGCTCGGCCTCAATCCGCACTACGGCACGCCGGGCAATGGCGCCGATGCCAGGCGTGTGCCGGGAGGATCCTCTTCCGGCGCCGGCGTGTCGGTGGCCGAAGGCACCAGCGCCATTTCGATCGGTTCGGACACCGGCGGGTCGATCCGTATCCCGGCAGCGCTGAACGGCGTTGTCGGCTTCAAGCCAACCGCGCGGCGCGTGCCTTTGGATGGCGCCTTTCCGCTTTCCTTCGCACTGGATTCTCTTGGCCCTCTGGCACGCACCGTTGCCGAATGCGCTGCCACCGATGCTGTCTTGGCCGGCGAGGAACCCGGGCCACTCGTGCCGGCGCGACTCGATGGCCTGCGCGTCGGCATTCCGCGCGGCTATCTGTTCAGCGACACCGAAGAGCCGATCGCGCGCGCCTTCGAGGACGCGATCCGCAAGCTGGAGCGATCCGGCGCGCGCCTTTTCGACATCGCCATCGACGACTTGGTCGATGCGATGAATGAGGCCACGCAATATGGCTCGATTGCGGGCATGGAAGGTGCCGCCATTCATGCCGACTGGCTGGAGGCTGGCACGGACGTGGCGGTCGATCCGCATGTCAGCGTGCCTTTGGCCCGTTACGCCAAGGCGCCGGTTCCGATCTACATCCGCACCATGCGCAGCCGCGCCGAGCATGTCGTCGAGATGGGTCGCAGGCTGGCGGATTTCGACGTGCTGGCGCTGCCGACCGTGCCGGTCGTGGCCCCGCTGATCGATTCGGTGATGGCCGATCCGAAGTTCGACGACCGCATGGAAGGGCTGCTGCTGCGCAACACCGAGGTGTTCAACTATTTCGACCAGTGCGCGATCTCGCTGCCGATGCCCGGCACCGCGCTGCCATCCGGCCTGATGCTGGTCGGTCGCAATGGCCATGACCGTCGCCTGCTGGCGATCGCGAGTTCAGTCGAATCCTTGCTCAAGGCCTGAACCGACTCTGTAAGGCAGGCGATAGAGCGGAAGCGCTTCCGCTCTATCGGGTCCTTTATTTGCTGCCGCGCCGGCGCAGCCCGTCGAAATAGACGATGACGATGATCAGCACGCCGGTGATGACGCGCTGCCAGAACGCGTTGACGTTGAGCAGGTTGGCGCCGTTGTTGATGGTGGCCAGGATGAAGGCGCCGAGCAGCGGTCCGTGCACCGAACCGACGGCGCCGAACAGCGACGTGCCGCCGATGACCGACGAGGCGATCGCCTGCAGTTCCCAGCCTTCGGCCTGGGTCGGGTTGCCGATGCCGATGCGCGACGCGAGCAACACGCCGACAAAGGCCGCGCAGAGGCCCGACAGTGTATAGGCCATGTAGATGGTGCGCTGGACGTTGACGCCGGAGAGGCGCGCGGCCTCGGCATTGGAGCCGACCGAGAACAGGTAGCGGCCCCAGCGCGTATGATGCAGGAAGATGTAGGCCGGCACGCCGACGAGGATGACCATCCAGAATAGGTTGGGCACGCCGACGAAGGAGCCGCGCGAGAATTCCTGGAAGGCATCGTTGTTGATGGAAATGGAGTTGCCGTTGGTCATCAAAAGGCCGATGCCGCGCAGCGAGGTCAATGTGGCCAGCGTGATGATGAAGGGCGGTAGCCCCATCTTGACGATGCCGAAGCCGTGGAAGAGGCCGATGGCAACGCCGATCAGCAAGGTGATCAGGATGGCGACGAAAACCGGCAGGCCCGAATTGATCAGCATCGCCGTTGTCACGGTCGCAAAGCCGACGACCGCGCCGACGGAAAGGTCGATGCCGCCGGTGATGATGACGAAGGTCTGCCCGACCGCCAGGATGGCGATCATGGAGCCTTGGCGAAGCAGGTTGGAGATGTTGTTGGCGGTGGCGAAGCTGGACGTCGAGAAGGACAGCAGGACCCATAACAGCACCAGCAGCGCCAGCAGCGTCAGCCCGAACAGCGCGTTATAGTTGCGCTTCGGCTTTTCGGCAGGGATCGCCTCGGTGCTCATGGTTGTCCTCCCGGTTTTTCCTGTTTTTCGGCGAGTGCCTGGGTCAGGATGTCTTCGTGGCTGGCGGTGTGAAAGCCGTGCGTGGCGACCAGCTTGCCGCGCCGGAAAACATGCAGCGTATCGGCTAGTTCATAAACCTCCGGCAGATAGGACGAGATCAGGATGATGCCCGCGCCTTGCGAGAGGAGCGTCGAGAACAGGCGATAGATTTCCGCCTTGGTGCCGACGTCGACGCCGACCGTCGGCTCGTCGAAAATGAACAGCTTGGCGCCGTGGTTCAGCCATTTGCCGATGACGATCTTCTGCTGGTTGCCGCCCGACAGGCTGGAGGCCAGCGCGTGTCGTCCGGCCGTCTTGATGCGCAGGCCGGCAATCTGCTGTTCGGCATGTTTGGTTTCTTCTCCGCCCGAGATGAGCAGGTTCTTGCTGATGCGCTTATAGATCGGCAGGTTGAGGTTCAGTCCCACCGGCAGGTTGAGGCAAAGACCCTGATCACGCCGGCTTTCGGGCGCCAGCGCCATACCGAGTTTGATCGCATCATGCTCGGAACGGATGTGCACTTCCTTGCCGTCCCACAACACCGTGCCGGAGGATTTGGCGTGGCGGCCGTAAAGCGTGGTGACGAATTCGCTGCGGCCGGCGCCGATCAGGCCGTAGAGGCCTACGATCTCGCCTTCGCGCACCGTCATCGAGACATTCTCGAAGCCTTTGCCGGAAAGCTGCCTGGCTTCCAGGATCGTCTTGCCGATCGGAAACTCGTCCTTGTGGTAGATCTGTTCGATCGTGCGATTGATCATCAGTCGCACAAGCTCGGCTTCGTCGGTCTCCTTGATGTTGCGGGTACCGACATAGGTGCCGTCGCGCAGCACCGAGACACGGTCGGCCAGTTCGAACACTTCTTCCATACGGTGGCTGATGTAGATGATGGTGACGCCGTCGGCCTTGAGGCGGCGGATCAGCGCGAAAAGCTGGTCGGCCTCCTTGCGGGTGAGGTAGGCGGTCGGCTCGTCGAAGATGAGGAATTTGGTGCCGCGCACGGTAGCGCGGGCAGCGGCGATCAACTGCTGCTGGCCGATGGTGAGGTCGCCCAGCATGGCATGGGCGGGCAGGTTGAAGCCGAGATCGTTAATGATCTTCTGTGCGTCGCGCACCATGGCGCGCTGCTGCAGGAGGCCGTAGCGGACGTTTTCCTCGCCGAGGAACATGTTCGCAGCAACGGTGAGGTGACGGCACAATACCACTTCCTGGTGCACCGCGTTGATGCCGAGCGCCATCGCTTCATGCGGCGTGGCGAGCGCGACCGGTTCACCTTCCCAGATGACATCGCCGGAGGTGCGTGGCATCACGCCGGTCAGAAGCTTGATGAGCGTGGATTTGCCGGCGCCGTTCTCGCCGACAATCGCGTGGATTTCGCCAGCCCTGAAAGCGAGGTTCACCGGCTTCAAGGCATGGGTGCCAGGATACTTCTTCTCCAGGCCGCGCAGTTCCAGGATCACCTTGCCGGGCTCGAGTTCCGGGGCAGGATGCTGGTGCTGTGTCGCCGATGTCATGACAATCCTCCCGATTGGCACGCTTTGGACAGCTCGTGCAGCCTAGCGCATGAGTCCTGAGCCGGACAGGCATGCCGTGGCGCTTCAGGAAACGCTCTCGCAGGAGCGATGTCTTTGCCAGGCTGGGCACGGACGGCACCCCTGGCAGGATCTCCAGGGCCGACACGGCCCCGGAGACATTCGGTTGTCGAGGCTCAGTTGAGCTTCGGATTGAGGAGCGCGTCGATCTTCGGCTCTTTCATGTTTTCCTTGGTGACGAGGTTGGCGCCGGTGTCGACGAAGGTTTCGACCTTCTCGCCCTTGGAGGCCGCGAGCGCGGTCTTGATGCCGTCATAACCCATGCGATACGGGTCCTGCACGACGAGGCCGGAAATGACACCGTCATTGAGGAACTTGATCAGCTTCTCATCGCTGTCGAAACCGATCAGTCCGACCTTGCCGGAGAGGTTGTTTTCGGCGATCGCCTGGCCGACACCCTGCGCCATGATCAGATTCGAGGCGAAGATACCCTTGAGGTCCGGATTGGCAGTGATCAGGTCGGTTGCGATGTTGAGGCCGGTCGTGGCCTGACCGTCAGCGTATTTGTCGGCAACCACCGTCAGGCCTGGATACTTGGCCTTGACCTGTTCGAGGAAGCCCTCGCGGCGCTGTTCAAGCGAACCGGCGCCTGGAAGCGCAGTGATGATCGCCACCTTGCCTTCGACCTTGCCGCCATTGGCGGCACCGATCGCCGCAGCCAGACCATCGGCCGCAACCTGGCCGCCGACCTTGTTGTCGGTGGTCAGGAAGGAGGTGAAGGCCTTGGAGTCGGCCGAGGAGTCGATGCCGATGATCTTCACCTTCTTGGCTGCTTCGTCGATCGGCTTGCCGAGAGCCTTGGCCTCGGTCGGGGAGATGACGACAGCGGCCGGATTGCCGGCAACTGCGTTTTCAAGGATCGAGATCTGGCCGTTCACGTCGGTCTCAGCCTGCGCGCCGAGTTCCGGCACGTTGACGCCGAGGTCCTTGCCGGCCTTGCGGGCTCCGGCAAGCACGATCTGCCAATAGAAGGAGGTGGTGTCCTTCACGATGATCGGAATGGTGGTGTCGGCAGCGGAGGCCGGCCCCGTCTGGAATGCGCCGGCCAGCATGGAAGCGGCGGCGAGCGCCACGAAAGCGCGGCGGTTGAGCATGCTTTTCACGAATTTCATAGGCTTCCTCCCAAAGTCGCCCAGTCGATTATGCGGAGTCCCTTCTGGATAGGCGAAGTCCAATCAGGACTTTATAGATAAAAAACAGCACTGCGATTTTTAGTGGATCGCAACTGCGCTTGCAAGTGTGGCGCTTTCCTCCGTCGTCCTCACTGCTCCTCTTTCCGATATGAAGCATCAATTCCAAAATAAGGTCAAGACGGAATATTCATTCCATATTGTTGGCCGTGCGTCTCTGGCGGTCAATCCTGCTCCGTCTGGATCACGCCTTTCTTGAGAAGGATGTTCGCATAGGCGACGCGTTCGCCGGAGGCGACGATGTAGGCGGCCTTGGCCGCGCGTTCATAGAAGGCGAACCGCTCGACGGGAGCGATGACGAAGGAACCGGCCAGACGGTCGATGATCGACTGATAGGACCGGCATATTTCAGGAACACGGTCCGGATCTTCGACAACCGCCATGCGAAATGCCGAGGCCGGCGCGTAAGTGTCGAGCGGCATGTGGGTAAGGATCGCTTCCAGCAATGCCTCGCCTCCCAGCCCGTCGGCACGAACGACCTTCGGACCCAGCGTGCTCGCCGGGAAATTGCCGTCGGCGATGACAATCTCGTCGCCGTGCCCCATGCTGCGCAGCGCGTGCAGCAGATCGGGCCCGAGAAGGGGGTGAATGCCGCGCAGCATCAGGCGATATCCTTCCTGGACTTCTCCGCAGTTGCCTGGGCGCTCCGCTCAACCGATCTCATTCGCGCACGGCTCCTGTCAGCGGCGGCTGGACAGTCGTATGAGGACGGTATTTTTCAAATTCCGCCTCGGGAACGTCAATCTTGAGCAGGTCCACATTGCGCGTCAGGCTGGAAGCCTTGGCGGTACCGATCAGCACGGTCGAAACCGCTTTCTCATGCAAGGGGAACTGCAGCGCGGCCGCAGCCAGCGGGTATCCGGCCTGACCGGCGATCTTGTCCATGGCTGAGACCTTCGACAGGATTTCCGGCGAAGCCGGGCCATAGTCGAAATGCGAGCCGGGCTTCGCGCCTGTCGCCAGGATGCCGGAGTTGAAGACGCCGCCGATGACCAGCGTGGTGCCGCTTTGATGACAGAGCGGCAAGAGTTCCGCCTCTGCCGAGCGGTCAAGCAGTGAATAGCGGCCGGCAAGCAGGATGCAGTCGAGCGGCGCGCGGCGCATGACCTCCACGCAGATCTCCACTTCGTTGACGCCAAGCCCATACGCGGAAATGACCCCGCCCGATTTCAGCTCTTCCAAAGCCTTGATGCCGCCGCCCAGCAACTGGCCGAGATGCGCCTTGGTGAGTTCGATGCCGTGCGTGTAGACGCCGATGTCGTGCACATAGAGGATGTCGATGCGGTTGAGGCCGAGGCGGGCATAGCTGAATTCGACCGAGCGCATGATGCCGTCATAGCTGTAGTCATATTCCAGCTTGAACGGCAGCGGGTTGAAGAAACCGAGATTGGGAACCTCGTGTTCCGGTGCCGGCTTCAGCAGGCGGCCGACCTTGGTGGAAAGCGCATAGCTGTCGCGCGGCTTGTCGCGCAGGAAATCACCGAAACGGCGCTCCGAGAGCCCGAAGCCGTAGTGGGGTGCCGTGTCGAAATAGCGGATGCCGGAATTCCAGGCTGCGTCGAGCACCGCTTCGGCGTCCTTGTTGGGAACAGCCTGATAGAGATTGCCCAGCGAGGCGCCGCCGAAACTGATCTCGGTGACTTCCAGCGCGGTTTTGCCGATACGGCGGGTCTTCATGCAGGCACTCCCATTCGCGGCCGCTCCCCGGCCGTTGGCTGACTTGTCGAAGCTACAGCGTTGCGCCGAGATGCCAAGGCACGAACTCGTTGTCGCCATAGCCGAACTGCTCGCTCTTGGTCTTCTTGCCCGAGGCGGTCTCGATGATCAGTTCGAACATCTCACGGCCCATCTCGGCGATCGTCCTGTCGCCGGAAGCGATGACGCCGCAATTGACGTCCATGTCTTCTTCCATGGCTTCGAACAGCGTGGTGTTGGTGGCTACCTTGATCGAAGGGGTCGGGTGGCTGCCGAAGCAGGAACCGCGCCCGGTGGTGAAGACGATGACGTTGGCGCCGCCCGCCACCTGGCCGGTGGCCGAGACGGGGTCGTAGCCCGGCGTGTCCATGAAGACGAGGCCGCTGCCGGTGACTTTCTCGGCATAGGCAAAGACGCCGTTGAGCGGGGTCTGGCCGCCCTTGGCGACGGCACCGAGGGATTTTTCGAGAATGGTGGTCAGTCCACCGCGCTTGTTGCCGGGCGAGGGGTTGTTGTCGATGGAGGCGCCGTGCATGGCGGTGTGGTTCTCCCACCATTTGATCAGCCCATCGAGCTTGGTGGCGATCTCCGGCGTGGCGGCGCGATAGGCGAGCAGGTGCTCGGCGCCGTAGATCTCGGTGGTTTCCGAGAGGATGCCGATGGCGCCGACGCCGGCGAGCAGATCGACCGCAGCCCCCAGCGCCGGATTGGCGGTGATGCCGGACATGCCGTCCGAGCCACCACATTGCAGGCCGACGACGATCTCCGAGACCGGGATCGGCTCGCGCTGCAGCTTGCCGACCTCTTCGGCGATCTCGGTCAGCACGCCCATTGCCTTTTCGACCGATTTGCGCGAGCCGCCGGCATCCTGGATGTTGAAATGCCGCTTGCCGGCGGCAACGCCTTTCTGGCCATACAGGGTGAGCTGGTTGACCTCGCAACCCAGCCCCACCATCAGCACGCCGCCGAAATTGGGGTGGCGCGCGTAGCCGGCCAGCGTGCGGTGCAGAACCATCATGCCGTCGCCGGTGGCGCTCATGCCGCAGCCCTGGCCGTGCACGATGGGCACGAAACCGTCGATGCCGGGATAAAGCGGCAGCAGGCGACGGTTGGCTTCGTCGGCGATCGCGTGACAGACAGTGGCCGAACAGTTCACGCTGGCGACGATGCCGACAAAATTGCGGGTGCCGGCGCGACCGTCGGCGCGGCGATAACCCATGAAGGTGCGGCCCTTGTCCGTCTCGTTGGCCTCCAGAGGCGCCGAAGGCGGAACCACAGGCATGCGGCCGGACTCGAACACCAGATTGTGCGAATGCACGTGCTGGCCTGCCGCGATATCCTGCGTGGCGCGCCCGATCGCCTGCGCGTATTTGACGACAGCGGAGCCGGCCGGGATGGCCCGGATCGCCACCTTGTGCCCGGATTCGATTGCATCCGCTGTGACCGCGCCGCCTGGCAGGGCCGAGCCTTTCTCCAGCCGGCCGTTGGCGACCACGACATTGTCGGAAGGCGAAAGCACGATCGAATTGGCGGTGGTCACGGCGGTGGTTCCTGGGACGGTCCTGGGTCTTTGCCGGATTGACACCGGCATTCCTGTCGATAATGTCTTTTATCGTAAAAAAACATTTGAGCGTCAATTGGCATTTTCGGTTAGAGCGCTTTCCGCGAACGGTGCGCAGGCCAAGAGAACAGGATGTCGAAGAGCAACAACGTCTACAAGGATGCCTATAATCGCTGCCTGCGGCTGCTGGAGGAAACCAGCAACCTGCCTTCCGAGCCGGAGTTGGGGGCGACGCTCGGGGTGAGCCGCACAACGGTGCGCGGTATTCTGGCCCGCATGGCTGAAAACGGGCTGATCGCCTGGGACAAGCGCGACAAGACAGTGCTGCGTGCGCCGAAGGAGGACGACTTCTTCCCGGAGGAGGAGACCGACTCGCTGTCGCAGATCATCGAGCGCTCTTTCATGCGGCGCCTGCTGGCCGAAGGCGCCGAAGCCGGCATGCAGATCAACGAGCTGGAGCTGGCGCGCGAAATCGGTGTCGGCACCACCAGTGTGCGCGAGTTCCTTATCCGCTTCAGCCGCTTCGGCCTGATCGAGAAACGTCGCAACAGCCATTGGGTGCTGAAGGGTTTCACCCATGCCTTCGCGCTGGAATTGGCCGACATCCGCGAGATGTTCGAGTTGCGTTCGGCGGCAGCCTTTACTGTCTTGCCGGACGACAGTCCCGTCTGGGGCGATCTCGACCGGCTGGAAGCCGAGCACCATGTCCTGGCGCATGACATCGCCAATCGCTATCCCGAGTTTTCGGAACTGGACGAGCGCTTCCACCGACTGATCCACAGCGCTTCGCGCAACCGCTTCATCGTCGATTTCTACGATGTCATCGCCATGATCTTCCACTATCACTACCAGTGGAACAAGGCCGGCCAGCGCAGCCGCAACGAGACGGCCGTAGCCGAGCATCTCGCTTATATCGCGGCGCTCAAGTCGCGCGATGCGGCGAAGGTCGAGGCTGCCTGCCGCAAGCATCTGATGTCGGCGCGGCAGACCCTGATCGATTCGACGCCTGAGGGCCGGCAGAACGTCATGGCGAAACGCGCTGGAACGCCTGCCGCGAACACCGCCTGACACCCTGCTTCATGATGGGCTTGTTGCCGCAGCGCCGATTTGACGGTTTGCCGGTCCTTTGGCTCGTGGTAGGTCTTTGCGGACTGGCAAGGGAGTGCGCGACGCCGTGATCGCTGGGCGCAGGAGATGGAGCATGCCGACGGCCCTCGCCGTCGCGTGGCTGCTCGTCCTGCAATCCGTGCTTGGCGCTTTTGCCGCCGGCGCCGGTCCCGACCCTGCCCAGCTCGATGCCTTCGGCAATGTCATCTGTACCCATGACGGTGCGGCGCAGTTGCCGCCGGGCGAGCAGCCGCAGCAGCACCAGCAATCGTGCTGCGTGCTGGGCTGCAACATGTACTCGTCAGCCTTTGGCGCGCCGCCGGAAACTTCTCTTCTGCTTGACGGCTTAGCCTTCGCCGCCAGCCTCTTGATCGCCTTCCCCGCTCGCAATGCCGTTGGCTTCAGCCATGACTGGTCGCCGGGCAATCCGCGTGCGCCACCGGCCTTGATCTGACCTTTGACGTTGCGCCTGGCCCTTGGCCGCGCCACGATTTTCCCCTTCGTTTTATCCGCGCGTCCAGCAACGGCGCGTCAGCCATGGAGCAACCCCATGCCTATTTTCAACAGCGCTCTTTTGCGTGCGTCTTCTCTTTGTAACTCGGTCCCCGCACGGCTTGGCCTTGCGTCAGCCGCCTTCGCGGTTCTGCTTGCCGGCATGCCGGTTGCGTTCGCGCATGAATTCAAGGTCGGCAATCTCGAGATCGATCATCCCTGGTCGCGTGCCACGCCACCTGGCGCCAAGGTGGCCGGCGGCTACCTCACCATCAAGAACAGCGGCGGCGAGCCGGATCGCCTGGTCTCGATCGCTTCGGATGTTTCGCAGAAAGCCGAGGTGCATGAGATGTCGGTCAAGGACGGCGTCATGACCATGCGCAAACTCGACGGCGGTCTGGAAATCCCGGCCAACGGCAAGGCCGAGCTGGCACCCGGCGGCTACCATTTGATGTTCATCGGCCTCAATCGCCAGCCCAAACAGGGCGAGACATTCGCGGCGACGCTGACATTCGAAAAGGCGGGTCCGGTCACGGTGGAATTCAACGTCGAGGCCGTTGGCGGTGCTGCGCCCAAGGCGCATGGCGACCACGCGAACTGATCTTTTCAGAACCAGATTTTAGGGAACTCCGATGTTCAGAACCATGATCGTTGCCGGGCTCTTGACGAGCGCCGGTATGGGGACAGCCTTTGCCCACGTCTCGCTGGAGACACAGGAAGCGCCGGTCGATTCCACCTACAAGGCCATCTTCCGCGTGCCGCATGGCTGCGATGGCAAGGCAACCACCGCTGTGCGCATCAAGATTCCGGAAGGTGTCATCGACGTGAAGCCGATGCCGAAGGCCGGCTGGAAACTGGAGACGGTGAAGGGCAAATATGCCAAGCCCTATTCGTTGTGGGGTGAGACGGTCAGCGAGGGCGTAACCGAGGTCAACTGGAACGGCGGCAACCTGCCGGACGAATTCTACGACGAATTCGTGCTGCGGGCGCGGCTGACCGGCGATCTGCCCGCCGGCGAGACCTTGCGCTTCCCAGTCGTGCAGGAATGCGAAGGCGGTGGCACGGCCCGCTGGATCGAAATTCCGGCCGCCGGCCAGGACGAGGACGCGCTCGAGCATCCTGCACCCGGCCTGAAGCTCTTGCCAAAGAAATAATGGATGGCGGCGCGCCTGCTATGGCGTGCCGCAATCCATCGGGTATCGCTCCATGCAGCACTTCGCCCTTCATAATCCGCGAGCAGGTTTCCGGAGCCTTGTTGTTGCGGTTGTCGTTCTGTTCGGCCTGCTTGCTATTTTCGGGGTTGGTCAAGCTTCTGCACATGCCAGTCTTGTCAAGACCGAGCCGGCGGACGGGGCGATGCTGCAGCAGAGTCCAAGCCGCTTTTCGCTCGCTTTCAGTGAACCGGTTTCGCCGCTGGTGCTTACCCTTGTGCGCCCGGACGGCACGCAGGAGCGGCTGACGTCGTTCCGCAGCGACGGGCAGACGCTGGATATCGACAGCCCTCAACCGCTTGGCGATGGCACGCATGTGCTGAGCTGGCGGGTCATTTCCGCCGACGGGCATCCGGTCGGCGGTTCGCTTTTGTTTTCGGTAGGCTCGATCAGTGCCGCGCCGGCAATCGGTGAGATCGCCGATCCCTGGCTGCATTGCGCGATCTGGGCGGCGAAGATCGTGCTCTATCTGGGTCTGTTCCTGGGCGTGGGTGGGGCATTCGCTTTGACCTGGCTGGCGGGCGAGGGGCGTGGAGGTGGACGCTTCGTGCTCGCGATGCTGTTCGCAGGTCTGGTCGTTGCACCCGTGTCACTCGGCCTGCAAGGGCTCGATGCGCTGGGCGCGCCGTTCGAGCAATTCGCGCAAGCGATCGTCTGGAAGACTGCCTTTGGCACCAGCTTTGTCTGGACGGCACTGATTGCCGCCATCGCGCTGGGACTGGGTCTTCTGGCGCTCGTCCTGCCGCGTGACGATGCCAAGCCGTTCGCCGCTGTCGCCTTGATCGCGGTCGGTGTGGCACTTGCCGCCAGCGGCCATGCCAGTGCCGCCGCGCCGCAATGGCTGACGCGGCCGATGGTCTTCCTCCACGGCTTGGGAATTGCCTTCTGGGCCGGTGCCCTGGCGCCGCTGGCAGTGACATTGAGCCGCCAGGCGCCGGGCGCGGAAACATTCCTGCACCGCTTCTCGAAGGCTATCATGCCGATAGTCTGCATCCTTGTGATTGCCGGCTGTGTGCTTGCTGTGATCCAGGTGGAAACGCTTTCGGCGCTGGCCGACACCGACTACGGCCGGCTGCTGCTGGCAAAGCTCGCGCTTGTGGTCGGACTGTTCGCGCTTGCCGCGACCAATCGCTGGGTGCTGACGCGCGCTGCGGAAGCTGGGCAGACTGCGGCGCGGCACCGGCTGGTGCGTTCGATTGCAGCGGAGACCGTCATCGTGCTGGTGATCTTTGGTATAGCCGCCGGCTGGCGCTTCACGCCACCGCCTCGCGCTCTGGCGATCGCCGCGGCCGAACCCGTCTCGACGCATATGATGACATTGGAGGCCATGGCCGATCTCACCGTGACGCCTGGCCGAGCCGGGTCGGTATCGGCCAGCATCATGCTGATGACCGGCGATTTCGGGCCGCTCGACGCCAAGGAAGTGACATTGGTGCTTTCGAAACCCGAGGCGGGCATAGAGCCGTTGAAACGCATCGCGACAAAGCCCGGTGACGGCACATGGCTGGTCGATGGTCTGGTCATCCCATTCCCCGGGCGTTGGACGGTGCGGCTCGACATTCTGGTTTCGGACTTCGAAATGGTGAAGCTGGAAGGCCCGATCGATATCCGGCCCTGACGTTTGCGTTTGCGGCATGGCTCAAGGCGTGTTGAGGTTCGAACAATCGGCCGCGTCTGCACTTCCGGGGGCTCATCCTTACGCGAATCCCAACGCGCACTAATCGATTGAAATTTCCGCTGGGCAGACAGCGACACTTGTTGACGAAGCGGGTTCCGAAGGCCAATCATGCCGGCTTTACGGCGCTAGCCGGTATTCGCAGACAGGAACGACAGCATGGAAAAAGCCGAAATCGGCCTGATTGGCCTCGGTACGATGGGGTCAAACCTCGCCCTCAACATTGCGGAGAAGGGCCATCGCATCGCGGTGTACAATCGCACGCCGTCGCGAACCGACGATTTCGTGGCCAAGGCCGGCGATCTCGCCAGCCGCATCGTGCCTTGCGAGAGCCTTGCCGATCTTGCCGCCGCCATCCGTCCGCCGCGGCCGATCATCATCATGGTGCTGGCAGGCACTCCCGTGGACGAGCAGATCGCGGCGCTGCGCGGAGAACTTGCCGCCAACGACATCATCATAGATGCCGGCAACGCCAATTTCCGCGATACGATGCGTCGGTTCAAGGAGTTGGAGGGTTCGGGCCTGACCTTTATCGGCATGGGCGTTTCTGGCGGTGAAGAGGGGGCACGTCATGGCCCGTCGATCATGGTCGGCGGCAAGGAGGAATCCTGGCACCGGATCGAAAGCGTGCTTACCGCGATCTCGGCCAAGTTCAAGGGTGAGCCCTGTGCGGCCTGGCTCGGCCCTGATGGGGCGGGCCATTTCGTCAAGACCATTCACAACGGCATCGAATATGCCGATATGCAGATGATCGCCGAGATCTACGGCATCCTGCGCGATGGGCTCGGCATGGCACCCAAGGAAATCGCGCCGGTCTTCGCCGAATGGAACAAGGGCCGGTTGAATTCCTACCTGATCGAGATCACCGCCGAGGTGCTGAAGGCCGACGATGCCAAGACCGGCAAGCCGGTAGTCGACATCATCCTCGACCGTGCCGGCCAGAAGGGCACCGGCAAGTGGTCGGTGATCGAAGCGCAGCAGCTCGGCATTCCTGCGACCGCCATCGAGGCGGCGGTGGCGGCCCGCGTGCTGTCGTCGCTCAGGGACGAACGGCTGGCGGCGGAGAAGGTCTATGGCGATGGAGTGCAGCGCATCACCGCTCCGCGTGACGCGCTGCTCAAGCAACTGGAACTGGCACTGTTCGCGGGCAAGATCGCAGCCTATGCGCAAGGCTTCGCCGTGATGACCGGCGCGTCGAAGGAATTCGATTGGAACCTGCCCATGCCGACGATTGCCAAGATCTGGCGCGCCGGCTGCATCATCCGTTCACAGATGCTGGACACGATGGCCGAGGCCTTTGGGGCCGGCGCCGCTACGACCAATCTTTTGATGGCTCCGGATTTCGTGAAAATGATGCAGGAGGCGCACCCGGCTTTGCGGCGCGTGGTGGCGCTGGCCATCGAAGCCGGTTCGCCGGTCCCCGCGCTGTCGTCGGCGCTTGCCTATTTCGACAGCTATCGCCAGGGCCGGGGAACCTCCAATCTCATCCAGGCGCAACGCGACTTCTTCGGCGCGCATGGCTTTGAGCGCATTGGCGAAAAAGGTGCTTTCCACGGGCCATGGGGGCAGGGCTGAGGTTTTTCAGATAGCGTCAGTTCGAAACGCGGCGATCGCTGAAAAAGTGGCGCCACGCGGCCGTTCGTGTTTGGATGCCGTCCGCTGGTTCCGGGCTGGAGGGGCATATGCGGGTAAGGTGGTTTCTGTCGGCTGCGGCCGTCATCTGCTGGGCGATGGCGGCGCAAGCGCAAAACAAGATCAGCAAAGAGTCGGCTGCCGATGGCGTGGCCGCGAAGATCGAGGAGCTTGTAGAGCGTGACTTCTATAAGCCCGTGGATTTTCCGTCGTTTGCCGGAAAGCATCCGACAAATGCGGATATCGACAGGGCGCTTGCCGATCTACACGTTTCCCACACGCGCAGGTTTATGCCGGGAACTGTCGACTATTATGAAGTAGCCGACATTTATGGTCCGTGGCGAGGAGCTTCCCGTCTGGTGTTCCCGCCGGACGGTGAAGCCAAATATGACGGCATCGGGATGAACACTACCATCATCGGTGGCAAGCGGTTCGTTACCCATGTCTACGATGGGGCGGCGGCAAAGAAAGCGGGAATTCTCGTCGGCGACGAGATTTTGACCGTCGATGGAAAGCCGTTTGATGAGATCAAGTCTTTCAAGGGACAGGCCGGAAAACCGGTGATGGTCGCCGTTAGGCGCACTGCCAAGGCACCCCCTGTGGATATACCGGTGGCAGTCACTTCGATCTCACCGGTTCGAATGTATTTTGATGCCATCAGAGCCAGTGGTCGCGTAGTTGAAAATCGCGGCTATAGCATTGCTTATTTCCGGATTTGGGCGCTCGCGTCCCGACAGACCAATGACGCTGTGGAAGCGATGCTGCGTAGCGAGATTTTGAGTGGTGCTCACGGTCTGATACTTGATCTGCGGGGGCGCTGGGGAGGTTACACGGACGAACTCCCGGCTATGTTGCTGGAGGATTTTGCGGATGTAACGTTCACAATGCGGGATGGTCGAAGCGAGAAGTGGCGAGAGACATGGCGTAAGCCGATCATTGTCCTGGTTGATGAGGGAACACGCAGCGCCAACGAGATCTTGGCCTGCGCCATCAAGAAGCGGGGCTTCGCCGTGATTGGAAAAAAAACCGCTGGTGCGGTGCTCAGCGGGAGAGCTTTTTTGCTTCCGGACACCAGCCTCCTAATGTTGGCAGCCGGGACCGTTCAGGTCGATGGTGAAGTCCTCGAGGGAAAGGGTGTCGTGCCGGACATCGTCGTGGATGCGCCTATTCCCTATGCGATGGGAGCTGATCCGCAGCTGGATGTCGCGGTGGAGCAAATGACAAGGGACCTTTCCAGCATCACCCCTTGGCGTCTCTATCCGCAGCAAAGACCCTGTTCCGCGATAGCTTCGGCCGTGGCGAATTGACCGAGCTGTCTCGCGCCGGTCGACGCTGACTATCTCGGCGCGATGACCTCAGCCGGTACCACGAGCCGCTGCATCGGTGCCGCCGATCTGTCGTCGATGCTGCTGAGCACCGCTGTGGCCAGATCGCGTCCGGCGAGCCTGAAATCTTCCTCGACGACATGGATTTCGGGACGAACCAGCTGCAGCAGGTTGAAAGGTTCCTTGGCGACGAGGTCGACATCGCGCCCAAGCTTGAAACCGGCGGCCTCGATGCCTGCGATGAGCGCGAAGGCCGGGCCACCTGCGCCGCAAATGATGCCGTCGGGCCGGCCTGTCCGCCGCATCAGTTCAATGGTGTGGCGGCGGATGTCGTCGATGATGTTGTCGCTGCTGACGGACGAGAACGGAGCCTCGCTCTGTCCGTGCCGGTCCAACTCGTCGAGGAAGCCGCCGCGCATATGCTGGTGGTAGGTGAGGGCGGGCGGTGGCGCCAGAAGCGCGAGACGCCTGCGGCCGAGTTCCGCCAGCCGGCGGACGGCCAGTCGCGCGAAGGTCTCGTTGTCGAAATCATGATAGGCGTGCTCGATGCCCATCGCCGTGCGGCCATGCGCGGCGAAAGGAAAGCCACGCTCGGTCAGATAGCGCACGCGCGGATCGTTCGGTTCGGTGCGCGAGATGATGATGCCATCGGCGGAGCCGGTTTCGACCACATAACGGATCGGCTCCATAGGATCGTTGTTGTGGGAATAGGGGGCGACGACCAGATGGTAGGGCGTCGCCGCAAGCCGTTCTGAAATGCCGTAGATGAAATC
The DNA here is from genome assembly GCF_001303895.1 of Mesorhizobium sp. 1M-11. Classification (GTDB taxonomy): domain Bacteria; phylum Pseudomonadota; class Alphaproteobacteria; order Rhizobiales; family Rhizobiaceae; genus Mesorhizobium. Next base: position 58,367 of record NZ_LJSD01000014.1, read on the forward strand.
GGACAGGAAGCCGCCGATCTGTTCGGTGGTATTGAGTACGACGGAGATGACGTTGGTCTTGCCTGTGCGCAGGCGTACGCCGGCCCGGTTCGGCCGGTAGCCGATCTGGCGCGCGACGAGCTGCACGCGCTTGCGCGTCTCGGCGCCGATTTCGGGAGCGTCTTTCAAGGCTCGCGAGACGGTGGTGACGCCGAGGCCGGTCATGAAGGCAAGCGTCTTCAGCGTCGGCCTGCCGGCCTCCGCTTCTTCCTCGCCCGTGTTGTTGCTCGACTTGTCCATAACCCTGCCCGCAGCGCGCATATCAGCCTGTCCCCGCGGGGACAATGACTGAATTCGCCGGGTACGCTGCCTGCGCCTTCGCTATGCAATATACTGAAACGTTACAGATTCTCCAGCCCAACCTTTGGTCGGTAAGGGGAGGCGCGTCTCGAATTCCGGCATTTTGCACCGCAGTGACCGATTTTGCAGCGCAATATGGAAAATTTTGCATTCCTAGGAGTTCCGGCCCTCTATTTTGTCGAGCTTCGAAAAATATTTTGACCCGGCTGTTGATTGGGGATTGCCACATAGGCGCAATTGCCGTATCCAAAATCTGTAACGTTTCAGATTTTGGGAGGAATCGGAATGCGACGCACTTTGAAGGCTGCCGTGCTGGCGGCTGGGACGGCTCTTGGCTTCACCGGAGCCGCTTACGCGACGGATCTGGAAGTCACGCACTGGTGGACGTCGGGCGGCGAGGCTGCTGCCGTCGCCGAGCTCGCCAAGGCCTTCGATGCTACCGGGAACAAATGGGTGGATGGTGCCATCGCCGGCTCCGGCGGCACGGCGCGCCCCATCATGATTTCACGCATCACCGGTGGCGACCCGATGGGCGCCACGCAGTTCAATCATGGCCGTCAGGCCGAGGAACTGGTGCAGGCCGGATTGATGCGCGACCTCACCGACATCGCCACCAAGGGCAAGTGGACGGAAGTCGTGCGCCCGAAGGGGCTGCTCGATTCCTGCACCATCGACGGCAAGATCTATTGCGTGCCTGTCAACATCCACTCCTGGCAATGGCTGTGGCTCTCCAACGAAGCCTTCGCCAAGGCCGGCGTGGCTGTGCCGAAGACCTGGGACGAATATGTGGCGGCGGCGCCGGCACTGGAAAAGGCCGGCATCGTGCCGCTCGCCGTGGGTGGCCAGCCCTGGCAGGCCTCGGGCGCCTTCGACGTGCTCCTGCTGGCGGTCGGCGGTACGGATGCCTTCCTCAAGGTCTACAAGGACAAGGATGGCGAGTTCGCCGGCGGAGCCGAGATCGCCAAGGTGTTCAAGGCGGCCGACGATGCCCGCAAGATGTCCAAGGGCACCAATGTGCAGGATTGGAACCAAGCCACCAACATGGTCATCACCGGCAAGGCCGGCGGACAGATCATGGGCGACTGGGCTCAAGGCGAGTTCCAGGTGGCCGGCAAGGTTGCCGGCAAGGATTACACCTGTCTGCCCGGCCTTGGCATGAGCAATGCCCTCGCTACGGGTGGCGATGCCTTCTATTTTCCGCTGCTCAAGGATGCCGAGAAGGCCAAGGCGCAGGAAGTGCTTGCTGAAACGCTGCTCGACCCCAAGACGCAGGTTGCCTTCAACCTGAAGAAGGGTTCGCTGCCGGTGCGTGGCGATGTCGATCTCAACTCCGCCAATGACTGCATGAAGAAGGGTCTCGACATCCTCGCCAAGGGCACCGTGATCCCATGGACGGATCAGTTGCTGTCGCAGGATACGCAGAAGCAGAAGGAGGACCTGTTCTCCGAATTCTTCGCCAAGCCGGACCTGACTGTCGAGGATGCGCAGAAGCGCTTCGCCGACATCATTTCAAGCGCCGACTAGGACAAGACCAGATAGCGGTCCTGCCCTGATCCTGTCTCCCCCGATCCTCCCGGGTTCCGGTCCTGCCGTGTGCTTGGCGGGCCGGAATTCCCGGAGGTCCAACGCATGGCATCCACAATGAGCAGTGCAGCCAAGCGCCCAAGCAGACTGTTCCGCAACCTCAGCGCCAAGATCGCCTCGGTGCCGATGATCCTCACCGCGTTGGTGGTGTTCGTCGGCGGCACATTGTGGACCGTGCTCTATTCCTTCACCAATTCGCGGCTGTTACCGCGGCTCAAATTCGTCGGCCTCGACCAGTATGAGCGATTGTGGGCAACGCCGCGCTGGCTGGTGTCGATCGAGAACCTGGCCATTTACGGCATCCTGTCATTGATCTTCTCCCTGGTGATCGGCTTCGTGCTGGCGGCGCTGCTCGACCAGAAGATCCGCTTCGAAGACACGTTCCGCACCATCTTCCTCTACCCCTTCGCGCTTTCCTTCGTCGTCACCGGCGTGGTCTGGCAATGGCTGCTCAACCCTGATTTCGGTGTGCAAGCGGTGGTGCGCTCGCTGGGTTGGGAAAGCTTCGCTTTCGATCCGCTCTACAATTCCAGCATCGTCATCTATGGCGTGCTCATCGCGGCACTTTGGCAAGGCACCGGCTTCGTGATGTGCCTGATGCTGGCGGGTTTGCGCGGCATCGACGAGGACATCTGGAAGGCCGCGCGGGTGGACGGCATTCCGGCGTGGAGAACCTATCTCTTCATCGTCCTGCCGATGATGCGGCCGGTGCTGGTCACCACGCTGGTCATCATCGCCGCGGGCATCGTCAAGGTCTATGACCTCGTGGTGGCGCAGACCAGCGGCGGTCCTGGCATCGCCTCCGAAGTGCCGGCCAAATATGTCTACGACTACATGTTCTTCGCCCAGAATCTCGGCCAGGGCTTTGCTGCCTCGACGATGATGCTGCTGTCGGTTGCCATCATCATCGTGCCCTGGGCCTATCTCGAATTCGGGCGGAGGCGCTGACGATGGCGATGTCGCAGACGCTTGCCGCAGACGGTCCACGCGGGCCGAAGCCACGCCATCGCTTCTCGAAGCGCAACATCTTCATCTACGGCACGCTGTTCGTGGTCGCTGTCTACTATCTGCTGCCACTCTACGTGATGGTGGTCACGTCCCTGAAGGGCATGCCAGAGGTAAGGCTCGGCAATATCTTTTCCCCGCCGCTGGAGATCACCTTCGAACCTTGGGTGAAGGCTTGGGCGACGGCTTGCACCGGGCTGAATTGCGACGGGCTTTCGCGTGGCTTCTGGAACTCGGTGCGCATCACCGTGCCATCGGTGATCCTGTCGATCGCGATCGCCTCGGTGAATGGCTATGCGCTTGCCAACTGGCGCTTCAAGGGCTCGGAACTGTTCTTCACCATCCTCATCATCGGCGCCTTCATCCCCTATCAGGTGATGCTCTACCCGATCGTCATCATCCTGCGCGAGATCGGGCTTTATGGCAGCCTGACCGGGCTGGTCATCGTGCATTCGATCTTCGGCATGCCGATCCTGACGCTTCTGTTCCGCAACTATTTCGCGTCACTGCCGGAGGAACTGTTCAAGGCCGCACGTGTCGATGGCGCCGGCTTCTGGAGCATCTACCTGCGCATCATGCTGCCGATGTCGGTGCCGATCTTCGTCGTCGCCGTCATTCTGCAGATCACCGGCATATGGAACGACTTCCTGTTCGGCGTCGTCTACACGCGCCCAGACACCTATCCGATGACGGTGCAGCTCAACAACATCGTCAATTCCGTGCAGGGCGTGAAGGAATACAACGTCAACATGGCAGCCACGCTGCTGACCGGCCTCGTGCCCCTCGTCGTCTATTTCATCTCCGGCAAACTGTTCGTGCGCGGCATCGCCGCCGGCGCGGTGAAAGGGTGAGCATGAGCGCGACCGTCAATACCAGCGTCTCGATTCAGGACCTGACGCTCAATTTCGGCGTGGTCTCGGTGTTGCAGTCGCTGAACCTCGACATCGCGGAGGGCGAGTTCATCGTGCTGCTCGGGCCGTCCGGTTGTGGCAAGTCCACTCTGCTCAACTGCATCGCCGGCCTGCTCGACATTTCCGATGGGCGCATCTTCATCAAGGGCAAGAACGTCACTTGGGAAGAACCCAAGGACCGCGGCATCGGCATGGTGTTCCAGTCCTATGCGCTCTATCCGCAGATGAGCGTGGAGAAGAACCTGTCCTTCGGCCTGAAGGTGGCGGGGACGCCGAAGGAGGAGATCGGCAAGCGGATCGCGCGCGCAGCCGAGATCCTGCAAATCGAGCCACTCCTGCAGCGCAAGCCGGCAGCGCTTTCCGGCGGCCAGCGCCAGCGCGTGGCGATCGGCCGGGCCCTGGTGCGTGATGTCGATGTCTTCCTGTTCGACGAACCGCTGTCCAATCTGGACGCCAAGCTGCGCTCGGAACTGCGCGTCGAGATCAAGCGGCTGCATCAGCGGCTTGCCAACACCATGATCTATGTCACCCACGACCAGATCGAGGCGATGACGCTGGCCGACCGGATCGCCGTCATGCGTGGCGGTGTGATCCAGCAACTGGACGCGCCGCAGGCGATCTACAGCCGTCCGGTCAATCGCTTCGTCGCAGGCTTTATTGGATCGCCCGGCATGAATTTCGTCGACGGCAGGCTGGAAGAGAGCGATGGCGGCTGGCGCTTCGGTGCCGGCGATCTGAGCATCCCACTTTCAACTTATACCTTCGACCGGCAGCCTGTCGCGGGGCCGGCGGTGTTCGGCGTTCGACCGGAACATATCGGCCTCAATTCCGGCTCCGGCTGGCCGTTTTCGACGAAAGCCACCGTCGATGTCGTCGAGCCGATGGGTTCAGACACGCTGGTCTGGGTGCGGTTAGGGGCGCAAAGCCTTTCGGTGCGCATGCCTTCCGAGCGTGCGCCCCAGATCGGCAGCCAGGTCGAGATCGGCTTCGACCCCATGCGTGCCTCGCTGTTCGGCGAAGACGGCAATCGGCTGTGACAGCCAAAGGAATCCCCACCAAGCAGCCCCCAAGCAGAATGGACAGATAGAATGGACTGGTCATTTCAACTTTACAGTGCCCGCAACTTTCAGCCCTGGGACAAGGTGCTGAAACTGCTGGGCAGTCTCGGCTATGCTCAGGTCGAAGGCTTCGGCGGCGTCTATGACGATCCGAAGGCCTTCCGCGCGGAGCTCGACAAGAACAAGCTCGCCATGCCGACCGGGCATTTCTCGATCGAGGCGCTGGAGAGCGATTTTGACAGCGTGCGCAGAACAGCCGATGCGTTCGGCATCAGGCTCCTGATCTGCCCCTATCTGGTTGCGGAGGCACGCCCGACGGACGCGGCCGGCTGGCGTGGTTTCGGCGAGCGGCTGGCCAAGGTTGGCGAGACGGCGAAGAAGGCCGGCTACGGCTTTGCCTGGCACAACCACGATTTCGAGTTCAAGACGCTGCCGGACGGCTCGATCCCGCAGGAACATATCCTGTCGGCGGCACCTGACATAGGCTGGGAGATGGACGTCGCCTGGGTGGTGCGCGGCGGTGCCGATCCGCTGCCCTGGATCGAACGGTACGGCCGCCGCGTCGTGGCTGTCCATGTCAAGGATATCGCCAAGCCCGGTCAGGGTCTGGACGAGGACGGCTGGTCGGATGTCGGCCACGGCACCATCGACTGGCCGAAGCTGGCCAAGGTGCTGCGTGAGCGCAGCGACGCCAAATATTTCATCATGGAACAGGACAACCCGAACGACATCGAGCGCTTCGCGCGCCGGTCGATCGAGGCAGCCAGGACTTTCTAGGAGAGGGACGATGGCAAAGAAACTCGGGATCGGCGTCATCGGCGCCGGCAACATTTCGGCCGCCTATTTCAGGTTGGCGCCGCTGTTTCGCGGCATCGAGATGCGGGCGTGCGCCGACATCAACATGGCCGCCGCCAAGGCGCGCGCGAAAGAGTTCAAGCTGCGGGCAGATACCGTCGACGAACTCTTGAAGGCCGACGATATCGACATCGTGGTCAACCTCACCATCCCCGCCGTTCACTATGAAGTATCGAAGCGGGTGCTCGACGCCGGCAAGCATGTCTATTCGGAAAAGCCGTTCGTGCTGTCGCTGCAGGAGGGGCTGGATCTGCGCAAACGCGCCGAGAAGAAGGGCCTGCGCATCGGCTCGGCGCCTGACACCTTCCTCGGCGGTGCGCATCAGCTGGCACGCAATCTCATCGACGAAGGCAAGGTCGGGGCGATCACCGGCGGCACCTGCACGGTGATGAGCCATGGCATGGAGCATTGGCATCCGAACCCGGATTTCTTCTTCCAGCCCGGAGCCGGTCCGGTGCTGGACATCGGTCCTTACTATGTCACCAACCTGATCCAACTGGTTGGGCCTGTGAAGCGGGTGGCGGCCTTTGCCTCGATCCCGGCTAAGGAGCGCATCATTTCCTCGAAGCCGCGCGCCGGCGAAAGGATCCCGGTCAACACGCCAACCACCATTCATGGCCTGCTCGAATTTGCCAACGGCGCGGTGGTTACGTTGAACACCAGCTGGGACGTCTGGGCGCATGGCCACGCGCCGATGGAACTCTACGGCGAGAAAGGCACGCTCTATGTGCCGGATCCCAATTTCTTCGGCGGCAACGTTGCCTACACCAAGGAAAGCAAGGCGATGAAGTCGCTGCCGAAATGGCAGCATCCGTTCGGCGTGCCCAACGAAAAGCATTCGCAGGGCATGATGGCGAATTATCGAACAGCCGGCCTTGCCGACATGGCGTTGGCAATCATGGAAGGCCGCCCGCACCGCTGCTCGATGGAACTGGCGCTGCATGCGGTGGAGGTGATGACCAGCCTGCTGAAATCTGCGGAGACCGGCAAGTTCGTCTCCATGCAGACAAGCTGTGAGCGGCCGGCCGCACTGGGCGTCAAGGAGGCCAAGGCGCTGCTGGCGAAGACGTGAATCTTCGCTGGAGCGTTTTCACGGAAACGCGGAACGCTCCAACTTTCTGTTTTGACGCAATCCCGGACGGAAAACCGCTGCACACTTTTCCTGGAATTGCTCTAGCGGCGGTTTGTCGAGGCTGCTGATTGAACTATAGATGCGTCCTTCGAGGATTGCCTCGAAGGACGCATCTATTTGCGGAACACCCTGTCCAAGGATCCACCATGCCCTACGCTCCAGCTGCCGACCGCTACCAGTCGATGATCTACAACCGCTGCGGCCGTTCCGGCCTGAAGCTGCCGGCCATCTCGCTGGGGTTGTGGCACAATTTCGGGGAAGACACACCGCACCGGGTCAAGCGTGCCATCTGCCAGAAGGCATTCGACCTCGGCATCACCCATTTCGATCTGGCCAACAATTATGGCCCACCGCCCGGTTCGGCGGAGATTGCGTTCGGCGAGATCCTGCGCAGCGATTTCGCCGGCCATCGCGACGAATTGATCATCTCGACCAAGGCCGGCTACGAAATGTGGGCAGGGCCTTACGGTGAATGGGGCAGCCGCAAATATCTGCTCGCCAGCCTCGACCAGAGCCTGAAGCGCATGGGCCTCGACTATGTCGACATCTTCTATTCGCACCGTTTCGATCCCGACACGCCGCTGGAAGAAACGATGGGCGCGCTCGATCACGCCGTGCGCTCGGGCAAGGCGCTCTATGCCGGCATTTCCTCCTACAATTCACAGCGCACGCGCGAGGCGGCCGATATCCTGAAGCAACTCGGCACGCCCTGTATCATCCATCAGCCCAGCTATTCCATGCTGAACCGCTGGGTCGAGGATGACGGCCTGCTCGATACGCTGGAAGGACTTGGCGTCGGTTCGATCGTGTTCTCACCGCTGGCTCAGGGTATGCTCACCGACAAGTATCTGAGCGGCGTGCCGGAAGGCAGCCGCGCCACGCAAGGCAAATCGCTGCGTCAATCCTTCCTCAACGAACAGACGATCACCAACATCCAGGCGCTGAACGGCATTGCGAAGAAGCGCGGTCAGACGCTGGCACAGATGGCGCTGGCCTGGGTGCTGCGTGGCGGTCGCGTCACCTCGGCGCTGATCGGTGCCAGCCGGCCGGAGCAGGTGGAGGATTGCGTCGGCGCGCTCAAGAATCTCGATTTCAGCGACGCTGAGCTTGCCGAGATCGACGGCTATGCACGCGAGGCCAACATCAATCTCTGGGCCGCTTCGGCCGAGAGAACAGGACCGACGCGCAAGTAAGTAGCTACGCTTTGCGCCAGGGACGGTCCGGATGTCCTCCGGACTGTCGCATCACAAGACAATGGCAAAACCAGCGATTCATGCTTATTTCTGAGACAGGCGGCTGGCCGGCGTACGGTGAGCTGTCTGATGGGCGCGTGTGGCGCAGGGTATCGAAAGCGGGATCATGACGGCAAGGAATGTGCTGACCAAGAACCAGCAGAGCGTGTTGGAAAAACTGGAAGCGGCCAACGCGCCGCTCAGCGCCTACACGCTGCTCGACCAGTTGCGTGAGCGCGGTTTCCGCGCGCCGCTGCAAGTCTATCGCGCGCTCGATACGCTGATGAAGGAAGGCTATGTACACCGGCTGGAAAGCCTGAACGCCTTCGTCGCCTGCTCGGATCCGCACGACCACGGCCATGCGCATGGACACAGTCACGGCATGACCGCCTTTGCCATCTGCGACAATTGCGGCCAGGTCACCGAATTCTGCGACGAGAAGATCGGCGAGCGGCTGGATGAATGGGTCGGGACTGCAGGTTTCGTCGCCAAGAAGGCGGTGATCGAGTTCCGCGGCACCTGTGCCAAGTGTCGGGCAGAAGCCGCCTAGAGCAATTCCAGCCTTGCGGATACGCTGGGGGCGGAGTTGGTCGTGACCTGGTTATTGTGGCGGGAAACTGACGATGAGGGCGACAAGCGCTGTGATCAGTATCGGCCCCAGAGCATAGAAAAGAGTTCTTCTGGCGCTGTATCGCGCCTTGGCGGGCAGCAGCGCTGGCACATTTCGCGCATTGAGCACACCCATCACGACACCTGCCGCCGCCATCCCGAATGTAACGAGAATGACCAGACTGGCGAGACGTTCACCTGAAGGTGGGGTCGACGCGACAGCCGACCACAAGGCAACCGCCAGGAAGCCGAAGCCAAGGCCGAAGAAGGCGTGACCAAGGACAATCTCGAAGCGTCTCGTCATGAGCACCAAATCATTTCATGCTTGAAATAGATGGCGCGTTCTACCAGCCAGTAGAATAATTTCTAGTTAAGAGTGTATCCGCGTCACGCGCTACAATCGTTTTTGGTGAACACACTATTGCCATTGCCGCGGCCAACCTGCAAACCATCCCAACCTGTGAACCATCATTGTCAGGCGGCTTTGGCATAGGCTGCGCCCGACTATTCGCTGGCGTGCTCCTGATATTGCGGCAAGTCGTCGGTGATGGTGAACCACGCCGCCTTGGAGCCGACGAAGATATGGTGGTCCGGGCGGATAGTCGGCGCGTCGATCAGCGTGCCCATCGGAATATGGACGAAGGCACCATCCCGCACCACGGAATAGAGCAGCGAGCCGCAGCGGGCACAATGCGCGTTATGGGAGCTGTCGTGGGTGGTGTCGTCGCCGTAGATCAACAGTGCATCTCTATCGGTGACGAGGCGAAACTTTTCCCGCTCGATGCCGGCGAAAGGTTTGAAGGCCGAACCCGTTGTGCGTTGGCAATCCGAGCAGTGGCAGTTGGCTGCATAGACGAAGGCGTCCTCGACTTCGTAGCGTGAAGCCTTGCAGAAGCAGCCGCCGCTCAGCCGCAAGGCTTTTTCTTCCACCCTGGAGCCTGTCAATGTGCCTCGTCCCAGTTGTTGGCAGCGCGAGCGTCCACCTGCAGCGGAACCGACAGCGCAACCGCCGGCATGGCTGCGTTCTCCATGACCTCGCGCACAACAGGGATGGTCGCCTCGACCTCGCTTTCAACGGTCTCGAAGATCAGTTCGTCATGCACCTGCAGCAGCATGCGCGCTGAAAGTCCGGCGTCTTCCAGCGCCTGGTCGACGCGGATCATGGCACGGCGGATGATATCGGCGGCCGTGCCTTGCAGGCGGGCGTTGGTTGACGCGCGCTCATTGAAGGCGCGGATCGACGGGTTGGACGAACGGATTTCAGGATAGTGGATGCGCCGGCCGAAGATGGTCTCGACATAGCCCAACTCACGCGCGGATGCCTTGGTGGATTCGATGTAGTCGCGGATGCCCGGGAAACGTTCGAAGTACTTCTTGATGTAGTCGGACGCCTCTTCGCGTGGGATCGAGAGCTGGTTGGCCAGGCCAAAGGCCGAAATGCCGTAGATGATGCCGAAATTGATCGCCTTGGCACGGTTTCGGATTTCACGTGCCATGCCTTCGACGGGCGTATTGAACATCTCCGAAGCGGTCGCGGCGTGGATGTCGTCGCCATTGGCGAATGCCAGCTTCAACTGGGGAATGTCGGCGACATGGGCGAGCACACGCAGTTCGATCTGACTGTAGTCTGCCGAGATCAGCTTGTTGCCCTTGTCGGCTATGAAGGCTGTACGGATCTTACGCCCTTCGGCGGTGCGGATCGGTATGTTCTGCAGATTTGGCTCAGACGATGACAGACGTCCGGTCGTGGTGGCGGCGAGCGCATAGGATGTGTGCACGCGCTTGGTCTCCGGGTTCACATACTCCGGCAGCGCGTCCGTATAGGTCGATTTCAGCTTGGTGACCTGGCGCCAGTCGACGATCTTGCGCGGCAGCTCATGGCCTTCCGCCGCCAGTTCCTCCAGAACCTGCGCCGTGGTCGACCATTGGCCCGACTTCGTCTTGGTGCCGCCCGGCAGTTTCATCCGGTCGAACAGAATATCACCAAGCTGCTTCGGCGAACCGATGGTGAAGCGTTCGCCGGCAACCTGGTAGATTTCATCCTCGAGTGCCGCCGCACGCTGCGCGAAGTCTCCCGACAGCCGCGACAACATCTGCCGGTCGACGGAGATGCCGCGTTCCTCCATCTTTGCCAGCGTCTCCACCAGCGGCCGTTCGAGCCGTTCATAGACCGAAGCAACCCGCTTCGCCGCAAGCTGAGGCTTCAGCACCTGCCACAGCCGGAACGCGACATCGGCACCTTCGGCGGAATAGGAAGTCGCGCGGTCGATCTCGACGAAAGCGAAAGTCACCAGCTTCTTGCCGGAGCCGACAATGTCCTTGTAAGGGGTCATCGTGCGTCCGAGCCACTTGTCGGCCAGCGAGGCAATGTCGTGACCGCCTGCCGTGCCGCCATCGAGCACATAGGACAAAAGCATCGCGTCGTCATAAGGCTGGAGCAGCAGGCCGTGCCGGCGCAGCACCAGCCAGTCATATTTCACATTGTGGCCGATCTTCAGCACCGACGGATCCGCAAGCAGCGGAGCGATCGCCGCGCGTGCGTCGTCGAACGATATCTGTTGCGGCGCCATGCCGCCGCCGAGCAGGTCGTCTTCGGCGCTTCGATGCGTGAGCGGCACATAGGCAGCACGGCCGGGCCGTGTTGCCAGCGAGAAACCCACCAGATCCGCCTGCATCGGATCGAGCGATGTCGTCTCGGCGCGGAAAGCGACGATGCCGGCCTCCCGGGCTTCCGCGACCCAGGACTGCAGCGTGGCCGCATCGCGGACGCAGACATAGGTCGTCGGATCGAACTTGGCCACCGCCGCTTGCTGGATGCGGGCCGCGACGAGCCCGGCCACAGTGCCTTCGACATTGCCTTGCGTGGCCGTTGCCACCGGGGTCGGTTCGGCAGCCGGCTGCTTTTGCACGCCGGCACCGACGTCAGGCCCATGCGCGGTATCGCCGGTTTCGACCGTCAGCGCCGCCGCATCGATGGCCGCGACATCGGTGTCGGTCGCCTCGGCGACTCGCCGTGTCAGCGTGGTGAATTCCATCGCCTTCAGGAAGCTGATGAGCCGCGGACCGTTCGGGGGCTGCAGCACCAGGTCGTCCAGGCTCTCGACCACCGGGACATCGTTCTTGAGCGTCACCAGATCGCGCGAGATGCGGGCCTTGTCGGCGTTGTCGACGATCGACTGACGGCGCTTGTCCTGTTTGATCTCGCCGGCGCGGGCGAGCAGTGTGTCAAGGTCGCCGAACTGTTCCAGAAGCTGCGCCGCCGTCTTCGGACCGATGCCGGGCACGCCCGGCACATTGTCGACGGAGTCGCCGGTCAGAGCCTGCAGGTCGATCATCTTTTCGGGCGGCACGCCCCATTTCTCGATCACTTCGGGAATGCCGATCTGCTTGTCCTTCATCGGGTCGTACATGCCGACGGCAGGTCCGACGAGCTGCATCAGGTCCTTGTCGGAGGAGATGATGGTGGCGTCGGCGCCGGCCTCGCGCGCCATACGTGAGTAGGTGGCGATGAGGTCATCGGCCTCGAAACCCTCCATCTCGATGCAAGGCAGGTCGAATGCGCGGGTGGCCTCGCGGATGAGGCCGAATTGCGGGATCAAATCTTCCGGCGGCGCCGATCGATTGGCCTTGTATTCCGCATAGAGTTCGTTGCGGAAGGTCTTCGACGAATAGTCGAAGATGACGGCGAAATGGGTGGGTGTAATGCCGACGCTGGTGTTGCGCGCGTCCTGCATCAGCTTCCACACCATGTTGCAGAAACCGAGCACCGCGTTGGTGGGCAGGCCGTCGGACTTACGGTTGAGCGGTGGCAGCGCATGATAGGCGCGGAAGATGTAGCCGGAGCCGTCGACAAGGAAAAGATGATCGCCTTTTTTCATGGCGATACGGGTAGCCCGGCAACAGGCGGCTGTCCATGGTTTAGGCCGCTGTGCCGCCGTCTCCTGACATTCTTCGAACAGGTTTGGACCGGATGCTCCCCAGGCCTCGTCGTCGCTGTCCCAGACAAGGTCGAAATGAAGCATCGGGGCACCGGTGGGTCTCCGGCCGAACAGTGCCGACCGAGGATCGCAGGCGATCCGTCAAAAGACTTGAGGCGGCTTTCCGGCTGCGGTCGCGCGCCGTCGTTGGCAAAAGATGATCGGCCTTGTTCCCGGCCCGAAACAGCCGATCATTGCTGCTGATGAGGCTGCTCACGGGCATGTTACGAAAGTGTAATGTTCGTGCCCTTGAATCGCCATGTTCGCCTCCACAAATAAGGGTCCTCGGCAGTTTTCGCCGAAGTCCGGAACAAGGCCCGTCCCCCGCCTATGCCGGACATCTGCGGCAGCCTTTCCCCCTCTCCGGGCTGCCGCATTGTTTCGAGTAGCGCCGCCGTGGTTCCCCCTCCACCACGGCGGCACTTTTTTGGGAGCAGGATCATCACCGAAACAGCTGAAAAGACAGCGACCACGAAGGTCTCGAAAAGATCCAAGCGGCGCGCGTTGTTGCTCGTCAACCAGAAGGCGCGGCGTGGCGACATGCCGCTCGACGGCATTATCGAGAGATTGCGAACCGGTGGGCTGGAAGTGACGGTCGAGCCGTTTTCGGCGCTGCCGGAACTCGCTCGCGATATCACAAGGCTGCGCGAACAGGCTGACTGCATCATCATCAGCGGTGGCGACGGTACTGTTTCGTCAGGCGCCATGGCTGTGATGGAAAGCGGGTTGCCGATGGGCATCCTGCCGATGGGCACCGCCAACGACCTTGCCCGCACGCTCGGCCTGCCGATGGATATCATGCAGGCCGTCGATGTCATCGTCGGTGGCTACGAACGCCGTATCGATCTGGGTTCCGTCAACGGGCACGCTTTCTTCAACGTCGCCAGCATCGGGCTCTCGACACAATTGGCGCAGGGCTTGCAACCCAAGCTGAAAAAGCGCTGGGGCCGGCTGGGCTACGCCATCGCCGCGGCGCGCGTGCTGTTCAAGGTACGGCCCTTCACCGCCTGGATCCGCGAGAAGGGCGAGACGGTGCGGGTGAAGACCTTCCAGATCGCCGTCGGCAATGGCCGCCACTATGGCGGCGGTAATGTCGTTGAGGCGAGCGCGGCGATCGATGATGGTTTCCTCGATCTCTACAGCCTCGAGATGAGCAATGTCTGGAAACTGGCGCTGATGCTGCGTTCCTTTCGCTCGGGCACGCATGGTGCGTGGAACGAGGTGAGGACGGCACGTTGCGTGCAGTTCGACGTCACCACCAAGATGCCGCAGCCGGTGAATACGGACGGCGAGATCGTCACCTCGACGCCTGCTTCCTTCCTTGTCCATCCTGAAGCGATCGCCGTCTACGCGCCGCCAGGCACCGATGACTGACGATAGAGCCAATCAGCTGGCCGTGGTTTTCTTTGGACAACGCTTCTATTAGAGCGCCGCGCGTCCACTTGGACGCGCAAAGGACGCTCTAACATTTTGATTTGGCGCATGATCCTTTCCGAAAATCGATTTCGATTTTCGGGGTCATGCGATAGGGTCGCCGCGGAATCGCCGTTTTAGATCAGAAGGCCCGCAATGACCGCTCTCAATCCCGTCCTCGATCGTCTCGACAAGAACCTCGACCAGAGCCTCGATCGTCTGTTCGACCTGTTGAAGATCAAGTCGATTTCCACCGACCCAGCCTTTTCGGCCGATTGCCGCAAGGCTGCCGAATGGCTGGTGGCGGATCTGAAGTCGATCGGTTTCGACGCTTCGGTGCGGGACACACCCGGTCATCCGATGGTGGTTGCCCACCATGATGGCCCGGCAGGTGCGCCGCATGTGCTGTTCTACGGTCACTACGACGTGCAGCCGGTCGACCCGCTCAATCTGTGGCACGATGATCCGTTCGCGCCGGCGATGAAGGAGATCGAACCGGGCCGCAAGGTCATCACCGGCCGCGGCTCGGCCGACGACAAGGGACAGTTGATGACCTTCGTCGAGGCCTGCCGCGCCTGGAAAGCCGAGCATGGTTCTTTGCCTTGCCGCATCACCATCCTGTTCGAGGGCGAAGAGGAAAGCGGCTCGCCATCGCTGAAGCCGTTCCTCGATGCCAATGCCGAGGAACTGAAGGCGGATTTCGCGCTGGTCTGCGATACCGGCATGTGGGACCGCGAAACCCCGGCCATCTCGACTGCGCTGCGCGGTCTCGTCGGCGAGGAAATCGTCATCAAGGCAGCCAACCGCGACCTGCATTCGGGCGAATTCGGTGGCGCCGCGGCCAACCCGATCCGCATCCTGGCCAGGATTCTGGCCGACATCCATGACGAGACCGGCCGTGTGACCATCCCTGGCTTCTACGACGGTGTCGAAGAGACACCGTCGCAGGTGCTGAAATCGTGGGAAGCGCTGGGCGAGACGGCCGAGACCTTCCTTGGTCCGATCGGCCTTTCGGTTCCGGCGGGAGAGAAGGGCCGTTCGGTGCTGGAACTGGTGTGGGCGCGCCCGACCGCCGAGTTCAACGGCATCAATGGTGGTTACACCGGCAAGGGTTTCAAGACGGTGATCGCGGCGGAGGCATCGGCAAAGGTCTCCTTCCGCCTCGTGCACAAGCAGGATCCGGACAAGATCCGCGCTGCCTTTCGCAAATTCGTCGAGAGCCGCCTGCCGGCGGACTGCTCGGTCGAATTCCACCCGCATGGCGGCTCGCCGGCGATCCAGCTTTCCTATGACTCACCATTCCTGACCAAGGCCAAGAACGCGCTGTCGGATGAATGGCCGAAGCCGGCAGTGATGATCGCCATGGGTGGTTCGATCCCGATCGTCGGTGATTTCCAGAATTTCCTCGGCATGGAATCGCTGCTGGTCGGTTACGGCCTGTCGGATGACCGTATCCACTCGCCGAATGAGAAGTACGATTTGAGCTCGTTCCACAAGGGACAACGCTCCTGGGCGCGTATCCTCGACGCGCTGACCCGTTGAGAGCGCCGGCCATGAGCACCATTCGCTTCCACAAGAACGATCTGCCCGATCTCAGCCACTACGACGTCGATGCGGTTGCCATCGACACCGAGACGCTGGGCCTCAACCCGCACCGTGACCGGCTCTGTGTCGTGCAGATCTCGCCTGGCGACGGCTCTGCCGACGTTATCCAGATCGCGCCTGGCCAGAAGAAGGCGCCGAACCTGGTCAGCCTGCTGAAAAACCGCAAGGTCACCAAGCTGTTCCATTTCGGCCGTTTCGATCTTGCCGTGCTCTACAACGCCTTCGGCGTCATGCCGGAGCCGGTGTTCTGCACCAAGATCGCGTCGCGGCTGGTGCGCACTTATACCGACCGTCACGGGCTGAAGGACATCTGCCAGGAACTGCTTGGGGTCAGTCTGTCGAAGCAGCAGCAGTCCTCCGATTGGGCAGCGGAGACGCTTTCGCCGGAGCAACTCGAATATGCTGCCTCCGACGTGCTCTACCTGCATCGGCTGCGCGATGTGCTGGCCGGCCGATTGGAGCGCGACGGCAGGGTCAAGGAAGCCGACGCATGCTTCCGCTTCCTGCCGACCCGTGCCAAACTCGACCTCATGGGCTGGGACGAAGAGGATATTTTCGCCCACAGTTGAGGGCCGATGGAGGCTAGGACATGGCTGAAAGACAACCGATCGACACCGCGCCGAAGGACGGCTCCAAGGTGACCGTCTACTGGACCGACGGCGACGGCGTGTTGAACGAATCCATCGCGCAGTACCGCTCGGCCGAGCGCCTCAAGGCCCTCGGCGGCGACGTCAATCCCGGCGATATCGGCTGGTGGGCGGCGATCGACGGCCATACCCAGAAGAAGATAGAACCGACAAGCTGGCGGCCTGCATCCGACGACGAGGATGACGACGCCTAGAGCATTTCCGTTTTTCACGGAAACGCGGAAACGCTCTTCCGGACGGAAAACCGTCACACACTTTCCGGGAACTGCTCTAGCGCGGCGTTTTAAAGCGCGCTTGGCTTTTCTTGCTCGGTTGAACTATCGTCCCCGCATTGCAACCGGGGCCTGATTCGCAGCTTCGCCTGGTTTCGGCCCATGTTCGAGAGGGACTGCCATGGGTGTCGAAAGTCTGATTGTCTTCCTCATCATCGGCGCGATTGCCGGCTGGCTAGCCGGCCTGATCGTCAAGGGCTTCGGCTTCGGCCTGATCGGCAATATCGTTGTCGGTATCGTCGGTGCCTTCATCGCAGGCTGGCTGTTTCCGGCGCTGGGCATCAGCCTGGGATCGGGTATCATTGCCTCGATCATTCACGCCGCGATCGGCGCGATCATTCTTCTGGTGCTGATCAGGCTGGTTAAACAGGCCTAGAGCGTTTCACGGAAACGCTCTAGCTCTTTGTCCTACGCAATTCCGGACGGAAAACCGGCACACACTTTTCCTGGAATTGCTTTAGAACGCCTGCCGCGGCAGAAAAATGAAAAAGCCATTCCCGGGCCTGTTCCTGGGAATGGCTTTCAAAACGGCCTTGTCCTATCCGGATCGACCTCAAGCGCTTCTGCGCATCGGCCTTTCATGGCTATGATCGACCACATAGTGGCCAATCCTTTCATCGACGAGCATGCCGCTGATGCGGATGAAACCGGCAAAGGAGCGGCGCGCATCATCGGTGCTGATCTGGCCGGCATCGGCGGCAAGGCAGCAATTCATGGCGCAGTTGAAAACGGGGCCGCGACGCCCTGCAGGCCATTCACGCAAAAATGCGATCGCTTCGGCAACGCCTTCGATTTCTTTGATCGGATGGCCTGGTCCACGCGAAAGCCGCACCGGCACGACAAATTGCAGGCGGTTCATTGGCAACCTCCCAGACATCAGCGCATGCTCCTTTCCGAAATCGATCCCGATTTCGGGGTCATGCACTGGAGCAGTTCACTGTACTCCTTTGTGAGGAGAGAGCTTCACTGTACTCCTTTGTGGGGAGAGCGAAAGGCCACGCACGTAGGATTGATCACCAGATTCAAAAATTGATCTGGAGGGCCTCCTGCCGGCGATCGCAATGCCTCCGACAGCCGTTCGTCAGCGAACTTAATTCACCGGAGACCTTAAAATTGAACGGCCCGCTGCAGGGGGTGTTGCAGCGAGCCGTTTACAGGACATGGAGGGACATGCCTGACTTCGAGCGGACGAAAATTCCTCAGGAAGTTCCCCTCAACGGGCCGTTCCCGGCAAAGTTCCCTTCGTTACATTCACGAAAGAGTGACGCGGTCTGTTTTCGCGGAGTAGTTGACGGAGATCTGGTTTGCTGCGGCTGGGGGGCAGATGACACCTAGGACGGCTCATACCTGTTCTGTGCGATCAGCATTCGCATCAACACGGCGCTAGCAGTAGCTCTCGTGTCAGCCGGTTGTGGACGCCGCCATGCCATCATCCGAAGTGTCGCTATGATCGCGCTACTGCGATCTCCTGCGATCTGCGCTATCTCGATTTTGGGATCCCAGGATCGTCGATGTCAAAATGATCCCGTAAGAATTGATCAATCTCGCCAAAGCTTAAGGGCCGCCTGGTTCTATGAACTCAGAGTTTTGATTCTGGCAGACACCACTGAAATAATCATCAATCAACGAGAAGGATTAACCGAAAGATAACCGAATTTCGGCGCTTACGGTATTGCAACCGGCAGCTTAAACGTAAATTCGCAACGATGCTGTCACCCGTCTAAATTATGTGGCCAGGTGAGTCGCAGTCCACCGAGGGACAAACAATTGGGGGGCCAGATGGGGCATATCTCGTCATCGGCGAATAACGTCAAATCGCGACATGTGCGCGCGATGAATATTGACGACATTCCAGCCGTCCGTGCCCTGTTCAAATTGGTTTTCCGCCCCCATTCGAAGTCATGCAACGAAAACTTCGATCGGTATTTTCAGCGACTCTTTTTCGAGAATGCTTATTACGATCCGGCGATCGGGAGCATCGTGCATGAAAATGACCATGGCGAAATAGACAGCGTGGTCGCAGCCTTGCCAATTCCTTACATCGTTAACGGACAATCGATCATGGGGCGGCTCCTTTGCGCTTACATGATGAAACCTGGAGGTTCGCCGCGCGGGGCAGCCGAATTGACCCTCAGCCTGCGGCCGAGTGAAAAGATATTTAGTTTCAGCGACAGTGCCGCTCCGGTGAGTCTGAGGCATTTCGAAGCCATCGGAGGCGTGACGCTCGGCGCACATGGGCTCGGATGGACCCGCATATTCAAGACGGGAAGCTATGTGACGAAGTACGTTGCGAATCGGCTGCCCTTCCTGGGCGGATTGGCATCAAACGCCGTAGGCAAGATTCTGAATCCGCTTTTTCCGGTCAGCCAAGCCGCAAAATCGCGTGCGACAGTGAAGGAAATAGCGCAGGACGAAGCCATTTCCCTCATTCCAGTTCTGCTCAAAAGTTATTCGGCGTATCCGGCCTGGACAGAGGACGATTTCAGCTGGTTGCTCGGCATGGCAATGGAAAATCGAGCTGCGGGCGCACTACGACTGTTTGCGATCGACGATTCTACAGGAAGTCCAACTGGTTTCTTTTGTTATTACCGCCGGCCGGACGGCATAGCGCAAGTGTTGAGTGTGATCGCAAAGTCCGGCACTGAAAGGCATGCTGTCGATGGCATGCTATTTCACCTGCAGGAAGAGGGTCATATCGCTGCACGCGGTCGGGTAGATCCACGCTATCTCAGTGCGCTTTCACAACAATCTACGATGTTCTTTCGCCTGGCGACGAATGTCTGTGTTGTGACCGCACGCGCCGACGTGCTCAGTGCGGTTCAACGAAACGATGTCTTTATAGGCGGCCTGGCAGGCGAAAGCTGGAGCAGGCTTTCAACAGACTTCTTTTGAGCCGCAAGTTTACGCGCCGGAAAGAGGCAGCCGACTATCAGGCAGTCTCCTTGGCCGGGCTGGATTGGGGCTCGGGCGTCGAGTCGCGTGTGCGCACGCTGCCGACCCTTTTCCAGATGCGATCGGCGCAGGCAGCGAGTGCGCCCCGCGTGGTGCGTGCGCCAAGAACCGACTGGAGGGTCACAGCCTCCGTTGCAAACCTATGTTTGAAAGCTTCGCCACCACAAAGGAAATCGACCATCCGCAAGCCGTGGTCGATCGACCATTGTATATAGTCCACCATCAAGACGACCCCCGGCGACGCACGGCTGAAATCCGGATCATAGGTTGTGACGAATGCCATCATGACGCCGTGCTGGACGATATTGATCGAGACTGCGACCAGTTCGCCGTTGCATTCCATCACAAAAATCCGCAGCACACCGGCGCGCGCAAGCATGTCCACCAGCGCGGTGAGGACGGACTCGCCCTCTTCAAAAAGGTCGGATTCGCGTGTGTGCTGCACCAGCCATCTACGCTTGAGTTCAGACAGCCTCTCCAACATTGGCTGCAGCGGTTCGTCGGGCGCAACCAGGCGAAACTTCACTTCGCCTGCCTCTTCCAGCATTTTTATGCCACGCCGATAGTTCTGCCGCGTTTTCTTCGGATGCGTTGCCAGCCATGCTGCTCCGCTGTCCCATTGTCCGACTACCCGATAGCTGACTTCTTCCCGATGATTGCGGCGAAGCTTGATGCCACCGGAAACTCCTGGTGCGAAAATCCTGTGGGCCTGCGCATCCGGCAAAAGACGATTGATAAAGGCGATATCGAAACCACCTTCGGACCAGATGCGGGTCCAGAGATGCTCGAGCGTTGTTTGGCTGCATTCCGGTGCAACCAGAATGTTTCCATAGTCTGTGTAGCTGTTGGCAGCCCATTCGAGGAACCGAAGGCCCTTGCGCCTGCTGATCGCCAGGGGAATGACGGCGACCAATCGATCGGCGTTCCAGACAAGACCGATCCGCAGCGAGCGCTGATCACGGTCCCGTACCGTGCTCCACCAGGCCGAAATCCAGCCATGGCTTTGAAAGACCAGGCTGTCGGTGCGCTGCCATAGCTCCATCCACTCGGTTTCGACCGCAGCCAAGCGATCAGCCGAGCCGATAATTTCCATCCGCTCCATCCCAACGGTGTCGATTGCGACAGTTTCGTTCATGGATGAAGACGATCTTCTGGCTGCGCAACATTTGCGGAGCGTCTTTTGAAAAATCGAACGATGTGTCCCGCCATCTTCTTGAGCGGCAGGATGTAAAGCCCGTAGAGCGATTGATAGTCGCGCACATCACGGTCCATCAGGCCGAATTTGAGATCCTCCTTCGGATCCGGAACAAACTGCGTTCCAAAAATGCGATCCCAGAACGAAAAAAGCAGGCCGAAATTCTTGTCATAGTGTCTGGGATCCACACTGTGGTGCACCTGGTGCCAATGCGGAGACAGGATAACGTGGTCCAGCGGGCCAAAGGAGATCTTCAGATGGGTATGGCGGACAAAGTCCATCATCAGGATGTTGCGGATGACATAGACGTTAATGCCAAAAACGGCGATCTCTACGGGATTCAGCGCGATCAGGCTCCATATGCCGAAGCAGATCCCCGGGATGACGCCGTCCCAGGCACGGTTCATCAGATCGTCAAGCGGGTGAACCCGATCCTTGGTGATCCCCACCATCACTTCCGCGGAATGGTGCACCTTGTGCAATTCCCATAGGAACGGGAAGCGATGCTGGGCGACATGGTAGAGATAGTACGAGATGTCATAGGCGATCAGCATGGTCACGGTGAAGAGGATGAGGGTCACCGGCCCGGCGGGGCCGTCGATGATCGGACCCGAGATGCCAAAGAGCCAGCCAAGCGACTGATTTGTCGCATAGCCCATAGCGGCGATGAAAGTGACGCCGGCAGGAATGAGCAGGAAAGGCATCATCAGCTTTTTGGTGACCCAGAATAAAAGGTCCGCCCGCGCCGAGGGATGCAGTATGACTTCCGCCGGAAAAGCGAAATCGAAGAAATCCCGGAAGGACTTATGCTCGACGGTTCGCCAGTAGACGATCAACGCACTGCCCAACGCCGTGACCAAAAGGAGGCCGAGCGTCACGTAATCGATGTTCGCCAGTTTTGTGGTGACCACTCTGACAACTTCCGAGAGCATCGATGTCATGGTCTCCTGGATCGTGAATTGGCGATCCGGTTAGATGTGAAACGTAAATTTGCCAAGCCCGCCGCATGAGACTCGCGATCATTCGAGATGCGAAAGGGCAATATGCCGCTCCGGTTAGCAGATCAACCGTGTCAAAACTGCTAAACCCCTGAATGTATTTTAAATGATGTTGAACAGGACGGAAAGCCTGGCCGTCTTATTGATGCTGTGGTGGACTTACCGCGAGACGAACATCAACGCCATGTTTGCCGACCTCACCACGCCAGGCGAGACGTTGTGCAGGTTGTCTTACGCCGAAACGTGGTGAAACCCAGCCACCTTGCCCCGGTGTATCGCCGCCAGCGCGGATGTCGACCGAATTGTCCGGAAAGCGGATTGTCATCAGTGTTTCGCCGCCACGCGACACCATGACGGTGTTTCCGTCTCGGTTTGCCTCCAGGCCGGCTGCAAGTTGGAAAACGATTTCGGCCTTACGGCCGCGGCCAAGCAATTGGTCGGCGACCAGAATGCCGTCGGCTTCGCCCGTTACAGTGCGCTGATGCACAATGCCGAAACGGCTTTTGTATCCATCATGCAGCGCGCGCAGCCTCCATGGCAACTCGCGTTGGCTCTCCACCAATGTTGCCTGCGCCTTGTGTGACCAGTTGAACGGGCCCGAGATGATGCTTTGGCTCTGACCTTCTATATTCAAGGTGTTGTGCGCCGGAGTGGAGCGAAACCAATCGCGCCACTCTCTTCCCGAGCCATAGAGCCACGTGCCAGGATCGACCAGCACCGGATCGCCGTCGATACACAAGGTGAGTGAGAGCGCGTCCGCATGACCGTGGGCCGCTATCGAGAGATAGCCGAGTGGGCCGTGATCATATGTCAGTTCGATGCTGCGACCATTCATCGTCCCGCGCCAGACGGAGAGGCCACCTTGCTCAAATGTTCGTAATCCGTGCGGCGTTGCTGCCGACTGCAATGGCACGCCAAAGAAAAGGCTGCGAAAATCATCTGGCGCTGGGGCAGCGCCTGCCATGCCGAAATAACCGTGAATGGCAGCCGCGATCGATCGGACATAGTCGCGCTCATCCCCCAGCGTGATCACGCGGCCCTCATCGTCGTCACCAAATCCCCCGGCCTTTGCGGGAAGCCAATCCACGAAATCGGCGAAGGCAGCCAAGCGCTTCTCGACGGATGCGGGAAACGGCGCCTCGGCCTGATGTGCCGCGGTGGCGCACAGCAAGATGAGCTCGGCGGTGAAGGCCGCATAAGTCGGGGTTTGCTCGGCGCCGGCGCCGTCGGCAAGAATCTGCTTGTCGACTTCGGCAATGAGCGCCGTGCGGGCGGAGGCTGACTCGGCCCCAAAAGCCAGACTGATCAAATATTCGCCGGCCAGTTCCGCGACGAGATGGTTATTCGCGGACGAAAAACGGGAAGGAAACCGGGGTAGCCAGTAGGCACTCGCCGCCAGTATCTCACCTATTTTGCCGCGTGTCGTCGCAGCCAGTTTGTCGCCTGCAAAATCCAGCGTCACAATCAGGCTGATGGCTCGTAACGCGACTTCAATGCCGGAGGCCCAGGCCACTCCGCGAAAGGGGGGATTGGCGGAATGCCAACTGTCGATGGCCGCCTCGATGGCGTTTAGGCATTGCGCATCGCCAGAGAGAAGCCAATGCACAGCCAGCGGCGGCAACTGCTGTAGCCGGTTGATCTCCCACACATATTTTATGTCGCCACGATCGCCGGTCGACCGGAAGTCGACATTGAAGGCATGCACTTCAGGGCCGGGCCAGAGCGTGCCGCTCACCGGATCGAGACGCCAGAATTCAGCCGGAAACAGAAGGCCGGGATCGCGCGGTGGCCACGTCCGCCCGAGCGCGGAAAACCGCCCTTCAAGTGTGTCCGCAATGGCAGCTGTGATGGCTTGCCGTCGGTCAGCGGTCGCGTCTGCCTGCACGGCACCCCTCAATGCGCGGAACACGGGATGCAGTTGGGGTGAACCATAACGCTGCCAGCCATCGTCGCGACGCTTGGAAACAACCTTGCGACGATGTTCGCCCAGTCGATGCGAAATCTCGGCCGGGCTCATGCTGCGCAATCGGTTGATGTACCAGCCGATCCTCATGCAAGCTCCGTCACAGTTGTACTCCATGCCGCCGGGAAGCCATTTGGCCGCAATGCTTCCTTTGCATTCCCCCGGTTAATATCTTCGATAATGATACGGAGATCGGCGATGAGAATAGTGGCGTTTGTCGCAATATGGGCACTCTCGCTGATCACAGGCGCCGAAGCCGAGCCGATTGCCCTGCAAAAAGGCGTTGGCGTGCATGGGTGGCTGAACTGGTCCCCGGTCGAACAGGACCGCTCCTACAAATGGCCGCCTTACCGAACCGAGAAGGAATGGCTCGGCGCAGGCAGGCCTCTCGCCGACTGGCCCGATGGGGAGGTCTTTGCCGGTATCCGTTCCATGGGTTTCGACTTCGTCCGGCTGACTGTCGATCCGGGCCCTCTGCTTGCCAGCGATGGCGCCAAACGCCAGCAGGCACTGGACGTCCTTGCCGCCGCAGTGGAGCATGTCGTGTCGAACGGGCTCAAGGTGGTTTTCAACCTGCACAGCGTCGAACAGGTTCCGGCCTACGGTCTCAAGATAATTTCTGGTAGCGCCGACAGCGAAGGCGTGACCCGCTACCGCACGATGGTCGCGGCAGTGGCTGCGATGCTGGTCAAGATCGGCACCGACAAGGTTGCCCTGGAACCTTATAACGAGCCGACCCACTACCCTTGCGATTCAAGCGGAAGCGATGACTGGCAGCGGATCATGTCGGACACGGTCCGCGATATCCGCGCGGTCAGCCGCGATCTCACGGTCGTCGCGACAGGTGGCTGTGGCGGCAGCGTTGCCGGATTGGTCGATCTGAAGCCCAGCTTCGACGATCCCAACCTCTACTACAGCTTCCACATGTACGAGCCGCACAGTTTCACGCATCAGCGGCCAGACGGGACAACCACTTTCGCCTCGGGCCTTCCGTGGCCAGCCGCCAGCAGCACGCCTGAAGTCGTGATTGAAACGCTTGCAGCGCAAATGGAAGCCGCCGGTCTGAGCCAGGTCGAACGCATGATGAACACGGTGGCGGCGCGCGAAAGGATTGCCCAATATTTCGAGGAAAACTGGGGGACGAGCCAGCTCGAAGCTGTTTTTCAACAGGCGGTTGATTGGGCCAAGGCCAACAACATTGAAAGCCGGCGCCTGTTCATGGGCGAATTCGGCGTCATCCTGATGTCCTCCGATGGCAGCATGGGCGCATTCAATGCCGACCGTTTGCGTTATCTGACGGCGGTACGGCAGTTGGCGGAGCGCTATGGGATGCCGTGGTCGATCTGGGAATACACCAATCCGTATGGAATGACTGTCATCCAGCCCAGCGGGCCTGCGCTTCCGGATCTCGATTTGTTGAAGGCACTGGGTCTCGCACCTTGAGGCCCTCTATTCAAAGTCCGCGATGTTGAGACGCTGATCGACAAACGCGCGCTTGCCGCCGCGCCCCCAGGCAATGCGCTCGACCTGCTTCGACGAAAAGCGGATAGCGCCATGGGTCTGCGCATTCAGGTTGGCGATCAGCCGCTCGGCTGGATTGCCCACGGTCCCGTCGATCGGAATGTAGCGGACCACCGCTTCACCCGGCGTATCCTGATAGAATTGGAATTCCTGCAGTCCTTCAAAGAAAATGGGATCCTCCGGCGCGAGCGACAAACTCACCACATGGCTGCCATCCGCGGCAATCAGATAATCAATGTTGCGGCGTGGCATGATGGCCTCGACTCTCAGCCGCTGGCCGTTTTCGGCACTGGGCAATTCGAGCAGCCGGGCACGATCGCCGGTATCGTAGCGGATGAACGGCATGCCGGTCGACAGGAAGCCGGTGCCGACGAGCCGCCCCAGCTTGCCCGGTTTCACAACGGGAGCATCGTTGTCATCGATCAGTTCCGCCAGCCCGTAAAGCGGATTGAACTCGTAACTGTCCACGCGTCCGGGTATTTCAATGGCGAACAGTGCCTTTTCACTGAGGCCGTAAAAACAGGCGAAAGGCACTTGGCCAAGCACGGCCTGGATGCTGGCACGCTGGTGAGGAAAAAGGGGCTCCGAAATCGGCATGATGCCTTCGATGCGCAGTTTCGGTATCCTGCCGAGCTTGCGCATATGCCGGCAAAACAACTCGATCGCCGAAGGATAGCCATAGAGAAAACGGATGCCTCGTTCGTCGATCAGATCGAGGTAGAAGGCAGCATCTTCGACAGTCATCGGAAACACCGAAAGTCGCAGTTCGCGCAACGCCGGCTCCCACTCGTGCAGGCGTTTGCCTTGGGCGTCGAGGCCGAAACCCCGGAAGCAGGCGCGCGCCGTCTGCTCGTCGTAGCCTATGCGCGACCACGCGTCATAGACGAAGGCGATCTCGCGGGAGCTCCGGTCCTTGTCCAGATAGAAGACAAAAGGCTGCTCGGTATGATTTCCGCTGGTCGTGGCCTCGTCGAGGTCTGCGGCGGGCTCCGCCAGCGCGGCGCTACCCGCGTCGCGCAAGGCCTGTTTGGTAAGCACTGGCAGGCGGCGCAGGTCGGCGAGCTGCAGTGCCGCAATGTCAAAGCCGGGACCAAGGGCCTTGTCGATCAACCCACGATAGAAGGGACTGCCCCCATGCGCTTTCTGCAGCAATCCCCGCAGCGCGGCCAGATGTGCTTGCCCGGCATAAGCGGGATCCGCCGCCGCGTGAGCGATCTGCTCTCGCCATGAACGATAGGTCGCACCGAACTTCATCGTGGTCGGTACGCGTGCCACCAGCGGCGCTAAAAGCCGCCTCACGGGTTCGGGGCTTCGCACATAGGCGCCGCGTGCGATGTCGAGCAATTTCATGATCTTGCCTCCAGTCGGGTGCCGCTCGCCGCATCGCGCCACACGCGCTGCAATGCCATCGCGAAGGGAGCAATTTCCAATCGCTCCCTGTGCACAGCCTTGGCGGCTTCTCCAAGGCGCGTACGCAGTGCCGGATCTTCGACCAAGCGCGTCAACGCTTTCGTCAATGCAGCAACGTCACCGGGAGGGACCAACAAACCATTTTGCTCGTCGGTCAGAATGTCCTCCACCGCTCCGACCGGCGTCGCCACAACGGCTAGGCCGCTGGCCATGCCTTCAATGACCGAGACAGGCAGATTTTCGGCAAAGGAGGGAAGCACCAGCACGTCGGCGGAAGCGATCAGAGCGGCAACCTCATCTGGCCCGACCCAGCCCGGAAGCTGAACGCGGTCCGCGAGGCTGAGTTGTGCCAATCGCGTACGCGTCTCCTCGACCTCGCCGTCGCCGGCAATCGTCGCGCGCCAACGCCCCACAGACTTCATGTTCCCCAGGGCATCGCATAGTTGCGGCACGCCTTTGCGCTCGCCGATACGACCAAGAAACAGGATATGGACACTGTCTCCGCCGCCGACATGTTCCAGCACCGGAGTTTCAGTGGCGTTGGGCACGATGACGATGTTTCCAGCGGCACCCGGCGCGCGGCTGGCGATGAAGTCGCGCCAAATTCGGCCCAACACCACGACGCGGCTGGCATGCTCGAACATGCTTCGGATACGGCGGTCCAAAAAACCGCCATCTCCGCTCCAGAAGGTCCTGTATTCCGCCCCGTGCAGATGCAGCACATAGGAGATGCCGAGCATTCGTGCGCACATCGCAATAACCATCTTCCGGTATGTGCTGCCCGTGCTCGCTACGTTGATGTGAACGACGTCGGCGCTTCCGGCAAAGCGTGCCGCAGACATGCGCAGACAAAAACCGAGTGTATAGAAGATCGAAAGCCCGACATGTCCCGGACCGCGGCTGGCAATGAACCGCACGTCGATGTCCGCAATTTCCTGGCGCGCGAACTCCCGCTTGAGCGCCCCCATGATGCGGTCAATGCCCCCTTGCCCCGAGCCACCTGAAGGCGTTGCGACGAGGACATGCAGTTTTGGGTTGCTCAGGGGAGACTGCAACATGACACCATTGCGGATAGCACATGCGACCAGCGGTAAAGCAAAGGTGTCAAATAAAGCTTATAGCCCAACTGATCTGTCGTTCTTTGGTGGCATGCTGCTGGCTTTCGCGCCGGTCAACGGTTAATCAGGCTGAATTGTCCGGGGAAAACCTTTGCTACTTCGTTCCACGCTAATATACGCCCCGGCGATTCTGCTGACACGTATTTCCGCTTTGCTCCTGCTGGTCATCATGACGCGCATGATCGATCAGACCCACTACGGCTTGCTGACGCTGGTGGTCACGGTGGGCGAAATGACGGATGTCGCTGTCACCAACTGGCTGCGCATTTCGCTTCTTAGACTTGGTGGCAAAGGCGACATCAGCAAAGGCAGCCTGATCCTGGCGGGGCAGGTGTTGCTTGCCACGACCCTCGTTGCGCTGGTTATCTCCGCAATTGCCTCGGTGATCATCGTGCCGGAACATTGGGGCGAGTTTGCCATTGCCGTCGGCAGCTATCTGATTGCCGGGTCGATCGGCCGCTTCGCATTGACCATACTGCAGATGCAACAGCGGCATTCGGTCTATTCGATCCTTGAAGCCTTGCGCAGCCTGCTGCAACTCATATTGCCGATTGCCGCCATCCTCCTGTTCCAACGCTCCTTCCTTGCGGTGTCACTCGGCTCGAGCCTTGGCATGCTGATTGCAGGCATCACAGCGAGTATCGTCGCGTCCCGGCACGTCGTTCCCGGCCCGTCGCGCTTCACTCGCCAGGAGTTTTTCGCCTTCGGCGCTCCTTTGGTCATCATGGCCCTGGTCGGCTTTGGACTGAACAGTGCTGAACGACTGTTCCTCAAGGTTTACTACGATGCCAGCGCCGTAGCAGTCTTCGCTGCCGCCTATGCACTGGCCCGACAGCCGATCGACATGATTGCAAATGCAATCAACACAGGGGCATTTCCGGAGGTGGTGAACCGCTTTGACGAGGAGGGGCCTGAGGCCTCAAGCCGCTTGTTGTCGAAGCTTATAGCCTTGATGATGCGCCTTTGCCTGCCGGTCGCGGCAATGCTCGTCGCGCTCAGCACCGATATCACGCGGCTTATGCTGCCTGCGGATTATCATGGCCGCTTCGGGCTGCTGTTTCCAGTTATCGCTTTCAGCGTCCTGTGCGCCAATCTCGCAACCTTCGTTTATGGCGTCGTGGTGCACGCACACAAGCGGCCGTGGCTGCTGATCATTGTCAATTTCTTCGGTTCGGTCGGGACGATTTCGCTGTCTTTCCTGTTGATCCCCAAAATGGCGGAACTGGGTGCTGCGCTGGCGTTGGCGGGTGGATCGGTAGCCGCTCTGATAACCTGCATTGTCATCAGCCATCGGCTCACGCCGGTGCCCGTGCCGTGGCGCGACATTGGCATCTCTGTCGTCCTCTCTGCGAGCACGGGTCTGGTTGCCGCTCTTGCTGCCGGTTTTCTTGGTCAAGCGCCGGCAATTCTGCCGCTGGCGGCCGGCGGCAGCGCAGGGACGGCGACGTTTTTTGCGCTGATCTGTATGTTCTATCCTGCGGAGGCCGTGCTTTTCCTTGACAAGGTCAAGGCGCGCCTGCCGACTTTTTAGACCAATCCTATGGATTGATGCTCCGACGTATCCGGCGGGACCAGAACTCCTGGCACAGCAACCATGCATAGGCGGTGTTGGTATCGTAGTAACGCCGCCACAAACGCCGTGGCTCCTGTGCGACGCGAAACAGCCACTCCATGCCGGCCGCCTGGACCAATTTAGGCGCCCGGGCGACTTTCCCGCCATAGACGTCGAAACTGCCTCCCACCCCCATGAAGAAATTCGGCGTAAGTTCGTCGCGATAGCGCTTGAGGAAGCGCTCTTTTCTCGGCGTCGGCATGGCCACGAACAGACAGTCCGCACCTGAATCGTTGATGGCCTGGACGACCTCGGACTCTTCCTCCGTCCTGAAATAACCATTGCGCTTGCCGGCAATGCTGAGACTTGGATGATCTTTGGCGAGCTGACTTTCAACCGCGTCGAGAACGTGCTGTTCGGCCCCCAGAAGAAACGGTCGGTAACCCCTCTTTGCGCAGAGGGCGAGCACATTGATCATGACATCGACACCGGTGACGCGCTCCGGCAATTTGATCCCGCAGAGCCGAGCGCCCCAAAGCACTCCCTTGCCGTCGACATTGATCACGTCCGCCGAGACCACATCTTCGCGCAATTCGGCATTGTTGCGCATGTTTACAAGCTTGGCGACGTTCACGACGACATGGTGCAGCGGTCGACGCATGGCCATTGCCTCGTCGACAATGGAAAGCGTCTCCGCCATGGTCAACGCATGAATGGGCGCGCCGAGAAACTCCCGGTGCCGTGATGCCAACAGAGGATGTTGCGCCCACGCCGCATCGTGCACGTTCATGCCGCCTCCCCGGTACGGGAACGCTCCAGTTCGGATCTCTTGCCTTCGATGCGGGCATCCGGCTTACGCGCCTTGCGCCAGGTCCAGAGGCCTCTCGTGTCGACCAGCTTCTTGTCTTTCAGCGCCTCGGGATCAACGAAATTGAACTGTCGATGATCAACCAGGAGAACCACGATATCGGATTGGTCGATGGCGGAAAGTGCATCTGTAAAAGCGATATCGTTGCCCTCGAGCTCACGTGGCAGCGCGCGCGCGTTGGGCTCTGCCGCGACGATCTTGAGATTGGGGAGCTTGGACAGAAGTTTCACCACCTCGACGGCAGGGCTCTCGCGCATATCGTCGATGTTGGGTTTGAAGCTGAGTCCAAGGCAGGCGATCGTCTGCTCGCGGGTAGGGTCGAGCAATGCTTCGATGTCCTTGACCACCGACAGTGGACGCTCGGAATTGATGCGGCGCGCCGAACTGATCAGCCGCGTGCTGTTCGGTGCGGCGTCGATGATGAAATACGGATCGACCGCAATACAGTGACCACCGACGCCCGGGCTCGGCTGGAGGATATTCACGCGCGGATGCCGGTTTGCGAGATCGATCACCTCCCAGACATTGAGCGACAAATCCTGGCAGACCGCCGCAAGTTCGTTGGCGAAGGCGATATTGACGTCACGAAACGCATTTTCGGTCAGCTTTACAAGTTCCGCGCTTTCGGCCTGCGTTATGAACAGATCGCCGGCGACGAAGCTCGAATAAAGTGTAGCGGCTCTTTCCGACGACTTGCGCGAAAGTCCGCCGATCGAACGGTCATTGTTGATCAGCTCGGTCAGCACCTTTCCCGGCAGCACGCGCTCGGGAGAATAGGCGACCAGTACGTCCGCCTCTTCGCCGTGCGGGACAGGAAATTTGAGATCGGGCCGCAACTCGGCAAGAAGGCTTGTCATGGTGCGTGTTGTGCCGACCGGCGACGTCGATTCCAGCACGATGAGGTCATCGCGCTTCAGGACCGGAGCGATGCTTCGAGCCGCATCAAGCACATAGCTGATATCCGGCTTGTGCTCTTCGGTGATCGGGGTTGGAACGGCGATGATATAGGCGTCAGCCGCCTGGGGGGTGCCGAAGGCCCTGAGCTTGCCATTGGCCACGACCTTTTGGATCAAACCGTCCAAGTCGGGTTCGACGATGTGGATTTCGCCACGGTTGACCTTCGCGACCACCGACTCATTGACATCGATGCCTATGACATCGAATCCGCGGCTGGCAAAGATGGCGCAGGTCGGCAGGCCGATATAGCCCATGCCGATAACGGAAACGGTTCTGATTTCAGCCATGATGCTGTAGTTCCTCAATGATCCGGGTCGCGGCTCGGCCATCGCCGTAGGGATTGTGTCGCTCCGCCATACTACGATAGACGCGCCCGTCGTCGAGCAAGCTATTGGCATTGAACAGAATTTTCTCGATGTCGGTGCCGACCAGCCGAGCGGTGCCTGCCGCGACGCCCTCCGGGCGCTCGGTATTTTCCCGCATCACCAGTACTGGCTTCCCAAGCGATGGCGCTTCTTCCTGCACACCGCCGCTGTCGGTCAGCACCAGATAACTCCGTTTCTGCAAGTACAGGAACGGCAGATAGTCCTGCGGGTCGATCAGGTGGATGTTCTGCACTCCGGCAAGTTCCTCGTCGACCACCTGCCGGATGTTGGGGTTCGGATGGACTGGATAGACGATCTGCACATCCTCGCGCATCGCCAATGTCTTGAGGGCGCTGCAGATGCGCTGGATGCCGCCGTCGAAATTTTCCCGCCGGTGACCGGTGACGAGGATCATCTTCTTGGTTGGATCGATGAAAGGAAAACGCGCGGCAAACTTGGCGTTCATCTCGATGTTGGCATCGATCTCGTCGGAGAAATGCAGCAGCGTGTCGATGACCGTGTTGCCGGTCACGAAGATCGTGTCCGCAGCCTTTCCTTCGGCGAGCAGATTGTCGCGTGCTTCGGCGGTTGGCGCGAAATGCCAGGTGGCGATGTTGCCGGCGATCTTGCGGTTCAATTCCTCCGGAAAGGGAGAATTGATGTCATGGCTGCGCAACCCTGCCTCTATGTGAGCGACCGGGATACGCTTGTAAAAGGCAGCGAGCGCCGCTGTCATCGCGGTGGTCGTATCGCCTTGCACGAGGACAATATCGGGCTTGGCCTTGTCCAGCACATTGGCCATCCCGAGCAGCACGCGCGAAGTCACGTCGAACAATGTCTGGCCGGGTTGCATGATGTTGAGATCGTGGTGCACCGGCAGGCCTGTCAGCTCAATGACCTGATCGACCATTTCGCGATGCTGGCCCGTGACGCATATCTCCGTGACAAAGCCTGGATGGGCAAGGGCGGCACGCGCTACGGGAAAACATTTGAGCGCCTCCGGCCTCGTGCCGAACACGACCAGCAGTTTCCTCTTGGAAGGCATCTTGGCAGATGAAGCGGCGTTCATGGTTACCCTCGATCGCCGAAGATGGCGTCCCTGTCAGACTGCATAGCATTTGGAAGCGTCTTCACGATTGTAAACGTTATCATACGGTTAATCTTCGAGTTCACATCTTCTGCAACATCTCTTGCCAAGGACTGTATCGAAAGATATCAAACCGCAGTGGCGCTAAAGAGAATACTTGGGCTTGGGTAATATTTTATTTATCGGCCACGCCGCCATGTCTCGGCGCTGGGAAAATGAGCTTTTTGTGCGGCTGGAAGCGGCGGGCCACGTCGTTTCATACCGTCGCACATCGGCAGCGGCACCGAGTACTCGCGCATTCGATGCTGTTCTGGCGATCGAAAGCTGGCGCTTTGGTCCCTCTCTGGCGACTCGCGTCGCGCCGCTTCCGGCGATTGATCGCGGCCCTCCCGATCTCATCATCGATCTCACCGGCAGTGCAACGAGACAAGCGACACCGATCCTGCAGCTGGAGTTTTGCGGTCAAGGCACTTTTCTTGCCGGCATCAACACAATGCTGGCAAGCGGGCAACTGCCTGAACTTGCCGCTCGCCTCGATGGCGTTGTTGTGGCACGGGCTCGCCCCATGCTCGGGGACAGGTTCTGGCTTTCTCGGACCAGCAACAATCTGCTTGCCGGCGCTATATCGCTGATTATGCAAAGCGTCGCCCGTTTTTTCGGGGGCAAGCTCCAGCCGATTGCCGATAGCGCGCAGCCCCCTCTGAAGAATGGCGGTTTTGTTCGGCACGCCGGGCCATATTTCTGCAAAGGCTTGGTCAATCGCGCCGTAGAGAAACTCAGGCAGAGACGGCGTCCGTTCTATTGGCAGGTCGCCTATCGGCTGATCGATGGACCTGGAATCGCCGAAACCGGGAGGATCGACGGTTCGCCGTTCACGGTTCTTCCGGATGATGGCGAACGTTTTTACGCTGACCCTTTTGTTTTCGAGCGCGATGGCCGCCACTATCTGTTTGTCGAGGAATTTCCATATGCGACGGGTCGCGGCGTAATCTCCGTCGCAGAACTCCATGCTGATGGCAAGTTCGGGGTTCCGCGGCTCGTGCTCGAAGAAGGGCACCACCTGTCATATCCGCAGGTATTCGCCCACGATGGCGAGGTTTTCATGATCCCCGAGAGCGGTTCGGCGCGCGAAGTCGTGCTCTATCGTGCCGTGCGGTTTCCCGACCGGTGGGTACGCGACACGGTGCTGATCCCCGACAGTGATTTCAATGACGCGACACTGCTCGAATCCGATGGTCGTTTCTGGCTGCTGGGAACAGAACGGTACGGCTATGGCAGCGCCTCGGACACATTGGCTGTCTATGGTGCGCCCTCACTGCGAGGACCATGGATTGGCCATGCGCTCAATCCCATCGCCGTCGATCACTCTGCGGCCCGTCCCGGCGGCGCTATCATTCGCCGCGGCGCAACTCAGGTGTTGCCCGTTCAAGACGGCTCACGCGCCTATGGCGGCGGTCTTGGCCTGATGAGCCTGGAGCAGCTCGACGATAACGATGTCCGTTTTTCCTCGCCTCGCCCGATCTGTCCGGGGTCAGCGTGGGCACGCGCCGGCATTCATACGCTCAACCGCGCAGGGCGTGTCGAAGTCATAGACAGCGCCGGCTAAATTTTTCCGCCGTTCCCAAGCCGGCAGTTCCTCCTGCGAAATGCATCAGCCGGATTGAGTGCGCGCCCGTTCGAAGGCAACCGAAGGCGAAACGTCTGGTGGCTTTCTGGAGGCAATCAACAACACCACCAAAATCGTCACGTCGGGCGTTTTCGAAGACAGGGCGTTGTTTGACAGCGAGGCAAGCAAGAATACAGCGGTGGCGACCTTGGCTGGTAGAGGCACGTCGTGCAGCAACCTGAAGATGAACCAGAGTATCAATGCGAAGAAGAGTATGGCTACGGGAATGCCGAACAACAGGGCAAAGACCACCGGAGCGCTCTCGATGTGGGGTAGCCCCAACTGCTCATTCACAATCCTCAATAGGTCGTTGGCGTCCATCCCAAACAGAATGTCCTTCCAGCTGACGAGCCCGAAAACCTGGTAGATCGTCACCCGTGCCATGAAATTTGCGTCGAAGATCGTGTTGCTGAACCGATTCAGGAAACCGGCGGAAAACAGCACAGCGATCATCGCCATTCCAGCTATCGCGGCGAACACCAGCACGACGAACTTGGCCTGCCGCTGATGTTCGAGCGTCAAACGCGGCCAGCGCACGAACAACAGGAGAATGAAGATTTCACCAACTGTGAGGATCAGGGCAGTGCGCGCGCCCGACGCCGCGATGCCGACGAACAATATCAAGATCGAAAGCACCCGCACCCATATGCGCCAGCGGGTCGACGCCACGAAGCCTATTGCGATAGCGCTGAGCCCCCCCAATGCCAGGGGGTGTCCCGCCAATCCGATTGGCCTGAACTCCGGTTCATTCTCGGTGAAGGGTAGAAAACGATGTTGGATCATGACTTCAACAACACCTATTGCGGCGCTCAGGATCAGCACTACGAGGACCACATCGCCCAATGCCCGTCTCGCTTGCGGGTTCAAGGCCAGCATCATCAAGCCCGCGGCGCCTGCCACCAGATATGTGTCGACCACAAAACCGGACGCACCGGCGCGACCGGCAGCAAACAGGTAGGGCACCAGTGCCAAAACCAGCACTGAATAACGGAGCAACGCCTTGAATATTCCAATTTCGTCGCCGCGCAGCAGAAAGGGCCGGCTGAAAAGAACAAGCGGGGTCAGCAAGAAGATGGCATAGGTGCCGAAATGGAGTTTTGCGTAGAAAGGCCCGCCCTCGTCCGTATAGTTGACCACCATGTTCATCAACTGCGGCGGTACGGTGAAGCGGATCAGGAGTGCAAAGGCCGCGCATAGGAAAAACAGAAGCGACAGCGCATTCTGACGGCGCGCCCGGCTGGATAACTGTTCCGATCCGGCAGTCAGGCTGCTCATAGCCTATCCTAAATAGGGATATTCACACGACATCTGGCCACCGATATCCGCAAGGGTTCGCCGGATCGTCATGGTATGCCGGATTGGTCAATCTATATGCAAACATGGAAAATAAAATGTTAACGATGTTTCGGTAAGCAGGCTACGTATGGTGAAGAATTACAAGGGTTAACACATGTCTGCGGGTTCCCGCCCCCCAACGTCCGCGGCGGCCGGCGGTATCAGCCCTTATGAACGGATCGAAAATGCGCGGCGTGCCAGCGGAGCAGGGCTGCAACAACGTGCTTCACCCGTGGCATCCGCGCTCACGTCACCTTCGAAGGAGGTGACGGCTGCCAAAGAACCAGTCGCAACGGTGACGCTCGACAAGATCGGGGCCTTTTTGGAACTCGATTTTCGGCGTCTGTTTGTGTGGCTGCGCGCGGGCCTTGTGATGGCTCTTCTACTGGCAATCGTCGGCGGTGTCCTCGGGGGAGCCTATGGGCTGCTGGGTAAGCAACGCTATACCGTCACTACCGACATCTTGATCAACCCCGCCAATTTGCAGGTTGTCCAGAACGATCTCTACCCTCAATCGGGGCAGGTCGATGGACAGATCCTGAGCATGCGCAGCAAGCAGCGTATCATGACCTCGGGCAGTGTGCTTTCACGCGTGGTGGATGAGCTCGACCTCACCGACGATCCAGAATTCTTTGATGCCAGCCGAAGTGGCGGCAAAGCCAACGACGCCAAGCCCGACCCGAAACTTACCGCGCTGAAAAACCTGGCGCAGAAGGTCAAAACCAGCGGGGATGAAAAGTCGTTCGTGACGACGCTTTCTGTATCGGCCCAAACTGCGGACAAAGCCGTCGAGATATCGCAGGCCATAACCAAGACGTTCCAGGAAGAACTGGCCAATGCCGAGGCTTCCGGTGCAAGCCGTGCCGCTGCCGCTCTCGACGCACGGCTGGGCCAGCTCAGGAACGATGTGCAGGCGGCCGAAGAAAAAGTCGAGGCCTACAGACGCAGCCACAGTCTGTCTTCCAGCAATGGCCAGCTCGTCAGCTCTCAAACGATGACGCAGCTCAATACCCAACTTGTCGAGGAGCAATCGCGTGTTGTCGCCGCGCAGGCGAACTATGATGCCTTGGTCGCCTCGGGCGTCAACGGAACTCGTTCCGCTCCCGAGACTTCAGGAACGCTTGCGGCGCTGCGCGAAAGGGCAAACAGCCTGCGGCAGCAAATCGATTCGCAAGCCATGACGTTTGGCCCTCGCCATCCAACGATCGTACGTCTCAAAACGGAATTGACGACCGTCGACGCGCAGCTCAGAGCCGAGTTCAGCCGCTCTGTCGATCAGGCAAAAGTCGATCTCGACAGGAGCAAAGCAGCGTTGGCTTCGCTCAATGCAAAAATGAATGATCTCAAAGGCAGGGTTTTCACTGACAATGAATCGGAAGTCGCCCTGCGCGAGCTTCTGCGCGATGCAGCATCGAAGTCGGCGATCTATGAGAGCTTCCTTTCCCGTGCGCGCCAGATCACCGAACGCGAGCAGATCGACACCACGAATGTCCAGGTGATTTCCATGGCGGTGCCGCCGAATGGGCGCTCGTGGCCACCCCGTACCTCGATCATGATCGTGTTGGGGGCGGTAGCTGGCTTTGCTCTCGGCATGTTCCTCGCTATCGCCTGGGGTATCATACGTGACATGCGCCGCCCTCCAAACAATTCGAAAGTTGGCGCAGCCCGCGCCTGAAAAACAGCATGGCAAAGCGCATTGTTTTCCACATCGCCAGCCTAAGAGGCGGCGGCGCAGAGCGTGTCTTTGTCCTCATGGCAAATGAACTCGCCGCCCGCGGACACGACGTCACGCTTTTTACCTGGAATGCCGAAGGACCGAATGCCGCCTTGCGCTCGCCCGCGGTACGCCTGATCGACCTCGGTTTTGCCATTCGAGACGAAGGTTATGGCAAGGCGAAAACACTGAAGGGCGTCGTGCAAGGCGCACGCCTGCTCAAGCGTCTCGCTCCCGATGCGGTCTTCAGCGCGCCCGAATTCGCCAATCTGCTGATGGCGTTGGCGTTGTTGTTGGCAAGAAGCCGGGCCAAGTTCTTTCCGAGCTTCCATGCCGCCGCTTCGCTTTCGTCCGACAGGCTCGGCGCCAGACTGGCACACCATCTTTCCAGATCGGTGGCGGCACGCGCAACCAGGGTCATCGCGGTATCGGAAGGCGTTGGCAGGGATCTTGTGGCGGGAGGCTTTCCCAAATCCAAGGTAGTCGTCATCAACAACCCGCTGCCACCGACCGTTGTGGGCCCAGGGCATTCCCATGCAGGGCATTCCCATGCTTGGCAGGCCCAGTTGAAGGCGATGGGCGATGGTCCGGTCATCGCCACCATGGGACGCCTCGTTCCGGTCAAGGACCATTGGACTTTGCTGAGAGCTTTCGCCGCGCTGCGCGTCGACCGTCGGGCTCGTCTTGTCATTTTCGGTGAAGGGCCGCTGGCGGCAGAGCTGCAAGCCTATGCGCAGGAAATCGGCATAGGCTCCGACGTGCTCTTTGCGGGCTATGTCAATGATCCCGCAGCTTGCTATGCGGCAACCGATCTGTTCGTTCTTTCATCGACAAGCGAGGGCTTCGGCAATGTCCTGGTCGAGGCCATGGCAGCGGGTGTCCCGGTAATCTCCACGGATGCACCACATGGCCCGCGCGAGATTCTTGGGGATGGCCGTTTCGGAACCCTGGTGCCAGTAGGCGACGACACGGCGATGGCAAATGCAATGGCCGAGATGCTGGATCGGCCGAAACCCGCCCAGATCCTGGCAGGCAGGGCGGCGGATTTCGAGGTCGGGAAGATCGGAGATCTCTATGAGGCGCTGCTGCGGGAGTGATCCGCTGCTCGGTGAATCGCGACAGCAAGCTGTTTGGAAAGCGCCTAACTCTCCGACGCCTGATCGCGAATGAGCGGAAATGGTGCTGTTTCAAGCGCTGGTTAACCCGCCTTTAAACCGCCTCATCTAGTCTTCATCGGAGCGCCATCGGCATCGGGACTATCGGCAGCGCGCATGGCGGACCGCAGGGACAGACGCATCGAGCCCAGCTTCGACGGGCCGTCGCAAACGGCTTCTTCCACGGGATTCTCGGTGCGGGAAGAGGACCGCGTCGTGCCGGGAAACCGTAAATCCTCCAGCAAACGCAGCGCGAGCAAAGCGAAGTCGGCTCGTGGCAGCCGGCGCAAGCGCAGCAAGACCGGCCTGTTCGGACGGCTGCTCTATTGGTGTTTCGTGCTTGCCATCTGGGGCGGCATCGCAGGTGCCGGCGTCGTCGTCTATTACGGCGCCAAGATGCCGGCGGCCACCACATGGTCGGTTCCGGACAGGGCGCCCAATATCAAGATCGTCGATGTCGATGACCAATTGATCGCCAATCGGGGAGCGAGTGGCGGCGAGGCGGTCGGCCTCAACGAGATGTCGCGCTATATTCCCGAAGCCGTCATCGCCATCGAAGACCGGCGCTTCTATTCACACTACGGCATCGACCCGATCGGCTTCACCCGTGCGGTCGTGACCAACCTTATCGGCGGCAGCCTGCGGCAGGGCGGTTCGACATTGACCCAGCAGTTGGCCAAGAACCTGTTCTTGACGCCGGACCGGACGCTGGAGCGCAAGGTGCAGGAGGTGTTGCTCGCCATCTGGCTGGAGCAGAAGCACACCAAGGATCAGATCCTCGAAATGTATCTGAACCGGGTTTATTTCGGCTCCGGCGCGCATGGCGTCGAAGCGGCCTCGCGCCGCTATTTCGGCAAGAGCGCGCGTGACGTGACGCTCTCGGAAGCGGCATTGCTCGCCGGCCTGCTCAAGGCGCCGTCGCGCTTCTCGCCGGCGCGCGATCCCAAGGCGGCCGAGCGCCGCGCTCAGCTGGTGCTGGGCGCCATGCGTGAAGAGGGCATGATCAGCGACAAGCAACTGAAGACGGCGATGGCAGCCCCCGCGGTGCGCGCGCCATCCTACTGGACCGGCTCGGAAAACTATGTCGCCGACACCATCGTAGAAGAACTTCCGACCCTGATCGGTGACGTGCGCGGCGACATTGTCGTGGAAACGACGGTGGACCTCACGCTGCAGAAGCTCGCTGAAAAATCGATCCGCGAACTGGTCGATGCGAAGGGCAAGAAACTCAATGTCACCCAGGGAGCGCTGGTGTCGATCGACAACTCCGGTGCGGTGCGGGCGATGGTCGGCGGTTACGACTATTCGACCAGCCAGTTCAACCGCGTCTCGGAGGCACGGCGACAGCCCGGCTCGGCCTTCAAGCCCTTCGTCTACATGACGGCGCTGGAAGCCGGCCGCACGCCTGACAGCGTGCGCAACGACGCGCCGATCCGCATCGGAAAATGGACGCCAGCCAACTTCAAGGGCAAATATTACGGCAAGGTCACACTGGCGACGGCCCTGGCCAAATCACTGAATTCGGTGGCGGCGCAGCTCACGATGGAAGTTGGCCCCGATGCGGTCGTTGAAACCGCGCACCGCATGGGCATCGAGTCCGATTTGCAGAACAACACGGCGATCGCGCTCGGCACTTCGGAAGTGACGCCGCTGGAACTGACCTCGGCCTACGTCCCCTTCGCCAATGGCGGCTTCCGGCCAGAGGTGCATTTCGTGCGCCGCATTACCGACACCAACGGCAAGGTGCTCTATAAAGCCAACGAAGGCTCGGCGCCGCGCGTGGCGCGTACTGAGATCATCGGCATGATGAATTCGATGATGTCGGGCACCGTCGAGGTCGGCACCGCGAAAAAAGCCGCTTTCGGCTGGCCTTCCGCCGGCAAGACCGGCACCAGCCAGAATTCGCGCGATGCCTGGTTCGTTGGCTACACCGCCAATCTCACCACCGGCGTGTGGTTCGGCAATGACGATGGCACCGCGATGAAGAACGTTACCGGCGGCGCATTGCCGGCGCAGGCCTGGCATGAATTCATGATGGCCGCGCATCAGGGCGTTCCGGTGAAACCACTGCCTGGCACCTGGCGCTCGACGCCAGCCGATACCGTCGTGCAGGACGATATTCCCCCGGACCTCACACCACCGGCGCCCGTTCCGGGAGGCGTGCCGTCTGCCTCGGCCGATCAGCCCGCGCGCGCGGTGCGTCAACAGGTTCAGGACGACAGTGCTGCCATGCCGCGTGACAATGGCAGCACCGCCTCGATCGATCATCCGGTGCCGCCGGGCGATGTCGGCGGGCCTACCAAGAAGCGCAGCACCTCGATCTTCGATATCCTGAGCGGAGGCTGAGGCGTCGTTAGGTTTCGGAAAAGCGCGGTCGCGCTAGCTCATCTCTTACGCACGGGTGTTGCTCAATTTCGCCAAAATGGACACCAGCTGTGGCGCCATAGAGCTGATTTCGTCCAAATGGATATCGGAAAGCGATTGCAGGCGTTTTTCGCTTTCCGGTGTGAGCGTCAGCAGCACCCGCCGGCCGTCGTTCGGATCAGACCGGCGGCGCACGAGGCCCGCTTCCTCCAGCCGATTGGCGAGTTCCGCGGCTGTGTGCTGCCGCACCAGCAGCCGTGTCGCCAGATCGCCGATCGACAAGCCGTCAGCCTCGCCCACGCCCTTGATCGTAAGCAGCGCCTGGTGCTGCTGCGCCGTCAGGCCCGCCTTGCTTGCCGCTGCTTCGCTGAAGGCAAGAAACCTGCGGATCGCATAACGGAACTCGGCGAGAGAGCGATAGTCGACGCTTTGCGAGCCGCCAGAACGCGGACGTCCCGAGCCTGCTTTCGGTTTTTTGATCACCGGGTCATTCCCTTTCGAGAATTTATATCGTAGTGCGATATAAATTCATCAACAGCACTGTCATCATGCCTACATCGACCGAGACCCATAAGCCAGCCAGCGTCGCGCTGGGACACCGGCCGCATTTCTCGTCCAGGCACTCCGTGCCAAGGCCGGGCGACTTCACTGCCGATGCCCGTGTGCTCATGCTGATGGCCATCGCCGTCGTCGTCGGCACCGCCTCGGTGGGGACCGCCTGGCTCCTGCTCAGACTGATCACACTTTGCACCAACATCGCCTATTATGGCCGCTTCTCACTGGAGGCCTTGCCGATTGCAGGCTCACCCCTCGGATGGGGAATGGTTGCCGTGCCAGTAATCGGCTGCCTGATCATCGGCCTGATGGCGCGTTTCGGCTCAGAAAAAATCCGCGGTCATGGCATACCCGAGGCCATCGAAGCGATCCTGATCGGCCAGAGCCGCATCAGCGCCAAGGTTGCCCTGCTCAAGCCGCTTTCCTCGGCGGTCTCGATCGGCACCGGTGGTCCGTTCGGCGCGGAAGGCCCGATCATCATGACGGGCGGCGCCGTCGGCTCGCTCATCGCGCAGACGATCCACCTGAGTTCCAGCGAACGCAAGGCGCTGCTGGTGGCAGGCGCGGCTGCCGGTATGACGGCGATCTTCGGCACGCCGCTTGCCGCGGTGCTGCTGGCGGTCGAGCTTCTGCTTTTCGAGTGGAAACCGAGAAGTTTCCTGCCGGTGGTCGTCGCCGCGACGGTTGCGGCGGCTGAACGCACGCTGTTGCTCGATCCGGCGCC
Organism: Mesorhizobium sp. 1M-11; assembly: GCF_001303895.1. Classification (GTDB taxonomy): domain Bacteria; phylum Pseudomonadota; class Alphaproteobacteria; order Rhizobiales; family Rhizobiaceae; genus Mesorhizobium. Next base: position 100,504 of record NZ_LJSD01000014.1, read on the forward strand.
GCTGTTTGCCTATGCGGGCCAGATGACCCCCTCGCTGCCGGCCTTTCTGTCATGGATGGTGGTTGGGCTCGCCATGGGGCTGGGTTCGGGGTTGCTCACGGCCATGGTCTATGGCACGGAGGATCTGTTCCAGAAGTTGCCGATCCACTGGATGTGGTGGCCGATGATCGGTGGTCTCGTGGTCGGTCTTGGCGGCCTGATCGAACCGGCGGCATTGGGCGTCGGCTACGACAACATCCACCATCTGCTGGCCGGAGACCTTGTTTTCAAAGCGGCCCTTCTGCTTCTTGTCGTGAAGGCCATCATCTGGGCAGTGGCGCTGGGTTCGGGCACGTCCGGCGGCGTTCTGGCGCCGTTGTTGATCTTCGGCGGCGCGCTGGGTGCGCTTTTGACACCTCTGCTGCCGCAGGCCGACAACGGTTTCTGGGTGCTGCTCGGCATGGCCGCCATGATGGGCGGCACGATGCGCGCGCCTTTGACGGCAACGCTTTTCGCGGTCGAACTGACGGGAGACCAGCACGCGCTGCTGCCGCTGCTGGTTGCCTGCGCGATAGCCTATGCCACAACCGTGCTCCTGCTCAAACGGTCCATCCTGACCGAGAAGATCGCGCGCCGTGGCCTGCACATCACGCGCGAATATCAAGCCGATCCGTTCGAACAAGCCTGGGTGAAGGATGTGATGGTGAAACCGGATGCGATCGACGCATCCTGGAGCGTGGGCCAGACGATCGACTATTTCATGAGCGCCGATCATCGCCACAAGAGCTATCCTGTCATCACATCGGACCGGATCGTTGTGGGGATGGTTTCGCGGGGAGACGTTCTGGCCTGGCTCAGCGAGAGCGGTGAGGTTGACCGGGAATCTCTGCTTGGCGATGTGCTTGTCGAGGAACCGCTGTTTGGCAGGCCGGACGAGTTGGTCGGTCACTTGGCGGACCGCATGGCGGAAAACGGGATCGGTCGTGTGCCGGTGATCGACGCCGCAGGCAAGCTGGTCGGTCTGGTCGCCCGCAAGGATCTTCTGACTGCCAGGGCGCGGCGTGTCGCCGAGGAACGCGACCGTTCACGGCTGCTGGTGCGGCAGCATGGCCGTAAGACTGCGAAGCCGGAAACCGCCAGCCCTCGCGCATGACCTGAAAATCGGATCGATTTTCGGAAAGGTCATACGGGATATTACTGGAGCGTCGATTGCGCATCCGAAAGCACGCGCGGCGCTCCAACGCTTTGTTTCTGCGCAATTCCGGACGCAAAACCGCTCCGCACTTTTGCTGGAACTGCTTTAGGCAGCCGGCACTGGCTCGACCGTGGTTTCGCTCTGCTGGTCTGGTCCCGGTTTCAGCACGGCTTCGACGATGCCGCGCGCGATTTCACGTTCGCCCATGATAACCGTGTTGGCGCCGAGTCCTTCCAGATGTTCCACTTCGGCATCGGAATGGGCGCGGGCGACGATTTCGATCGTCGGGTTGGCGGCCCGGGCGAGGAGAGCGATGCGGCCAGCCTCGAAGGCATTCGGAATGGCCAGGATCAGCCGCTTGGCCAATGTCGGGTTGGCCGCGGCGAAGACGTCTTCCTTGGCGGCGTTGCCTGTCACGGTCTCGATGCCGTCCGCCTTCAGGCGCGCCACCGTCTTGTCCGCGTCCTCCACGACGAGGAATGGCTCCCCGGCCTGTTTCAGTGCCGCGCCCACCAGACTGCCGACACGGCCGTAGCCGATCAGGATCGTGTGGTTGGTCTGGGTTGTGGGGGTGGGGGCATCGTCCTCTTCCGGCTTCTCGCCCGTGGTCGCGACCTGTCCGACAGTCGTTGCCGGGCCGATCGGGGCCGTGGCGACCGCCGCGCCATCGGCGCCACGCCGCTGCTCAAGCCACGGCTTCAGCCGATCGACCAGCAGGAACATCACCGGGTTCAGAATGATGGAAAGGATCGCGCCGACCAGGATCAGGTCGCGGCCTTCCTCGGGCAGAAGCTTCAGGCCGACCCCGAGTTCGGCCAGGATGAAGGAAAACTCGCCGATCTGCGCAAGGCTGGCCGAAATGATGAGTGCCGTCGCGATCGGATAACCGAACAGCAGCACAATGGCGAAAGCAGCCAGCGACTTACCGATGACGATGATGAAGAGCGTCCCCAGCACCGGCCAGATGTGCTGCATCACGCTGAAAGGATCGAACATCATGCCGACCGAAACGAAGAACAGCACGGAAAAGGCGTCGCGCAACGGCAGCGATTCCTCAGCGGCGCGATGGCTGAGCTCGGATTCGCTCATCACCATGCCGGCGAAGAAGGCGCCGAGCGCCAGCGAAACACCGAACAGCTTGGCCGCGCCGAAGGCGACGCCAAGCGCCACGGCCAGCACCGCCAGGCGGAACAGTTCACGCGAGCCGGTATGGGCGACATAATGAAGAACCCAGGGAATGACACGGCGGCCGACCACCAGCATCAAAACCACGAAGGCGACGACCTTGGCCAGGGTGACGCCGACCACGCCCCAGACGCCGTAGTCGGCGGTCATCCCATAGAGGCCGCCAGGTGCGGGCGCCTGGTCCACTCCGCCGAGCACGCCGGCCAACGCCGGCAAAAGCACCAGCGTCAACACCATGGCAAGATCTTCGACGATCAGCCAGCCGACGGCGATGCGGCCGCGCTCGGTCTCGACCAGCCGGCGCTCCTGCAGCGCGCGCAGCAGCACCACGGTGCTGGCCACCGAAAGCGCCAGGCCGAACACCAGACCGGCACCGAGCGACCAGCCGAGCATCCAGGCCAGCCCCCAGCCGAGCAAGGTGGCAAAGCCGATCTGCACCACCGCACCGGGCAGCGCGATGGCGCGCACGGAAAGCAGGTCCTTCATTGAAAAATGCAGGCCGACGCCGAACATCAGGAGAATGATGCCGATCTCGGCGAGCTCGAGCGCGAGGCCCTGGTCCGCGACGAAGCCTGGCGTGTTGGGACCAACGAGGATGCCGGCCAGCAGATAGCCGACCAAAGGCGGAATGCGGAAGCGATTGGCTATGGCGCCAAAGACGAATGCCAACCCCAGACCGACGACGATGGTTGCGATAAGGGGTGTGTCATGCGGCATGGTCGATGGAGCGCCCTTCTTGGTTCCAACGTATCGGCCCGAAAATCGGAACCGATTTTCGGAAAGCACGATGCGCAGCTTTAAAATGTTAGAGCGTCCCTGCATCCCCCAATGGACGCGCAGCGCTCTAACGATGTTGGATGAGCGTCGCCCTGAGCCGCCGCCTTATTCCACTATGGGGATGGCGACGATGCCGTGCAACCCCACGAGGTCCTTGAAATGCATGTGAAATGCGCGGGTAGGGCGATTTGCGGTGTCTGGGGGCCGTTCGGTGTTCCAGTGCTTAATTCTACTAAATAGATAGAAATTAGAAAAATGTGTTTTGCTGGAAAGGCGAGCGGCGGTTAAAAGATCGGCCGGAATGGAAATGGGCTGGCATTGCCGGCCTCGTTTTGCCGTCGAGAGAAAAATTTTTCTCCAGCCCCTGCTGCTTTCAGAAAAGAGATTGCATCCAAAACGAAGGAGCGCGAGTGCGTTTCTTCTGATCTTTCCCGCATGCGCGTAGAAATGCCAGCCTGTTCAGGGTCTTACCGCAATGCCGCATGCCACGTCCAAGCTCAATGCCTTTCCCGTCTTCATGCGGGTGGAAGGCGAAGCCGTGGTCATCGTCGGCGGCGGCGAGGAAGCGCTGGCCAAGGCACGGCTGATTGGCCAGTCGAGCGCCCATCTGCTCATCATCGCCGAGCACGTGGAACCGGCGCTGCGCACCTGGATCGCCGAGAACGGTGCCAGCCACGTAGCCGAAGCCTATCGCAGCGGGCATCTGGCCGGGGCTGCGCTGGTTTTCGCTGCGACCGGAGAGGAAACCTTCGACCGTCAGGTTTCCGAAGATGCGCGCGCGCTGAATATTCCGGTCAACGCCGTCGACCGGCCGGAACTGTGCGATTTCTTTACGCCCGCGCTGGTCAACCGTGCACCCGTGGCCGTCGCTATCGGCACGGAGGGCGCCGGCCCGGTTCTGGCGCAGATGATCCGTGCCCGCATCGATCAGTTGCTGTCGCCCTCGCTCGGACCATTGGCAGCTCTTGCCGCAACCTTCCGTGACGCGGCGGAGCGTATCCTGCCCAAGGGCAATCGCCGTCGCCGCTTCTGGGCGGATTTCTTTGCCGGTTCGCCGGCGCGCGCGGTGGAAGCCGGCAATCTGTCGGCTGCCCATGACGCCGCCTCCAAGCTGCTGCTTTCCAACAAAGTCTACAGCGGCCATATCGCGCTGGTCGGTGCCGGACCGGGCGCCGAAGATCTGCTGACCCTGCGCGCCCAACGCCTTCTCATGGAAGCTGACGTCATCGTTTTCGACGCGCTGGTGCCGGAAGCTGTCGTCGCCATGGGCCGCCGCGATGCCGAGCGTCTGCCGGTCGGCAAACGCAAGGGGTGCCATTCCAAGTCGCAGGCGGAAATCAACACCCTGCTGGTTTCGCTCGGCCGCGAAGGGCGGCGTGTGGTGCGGCTGAAGAGCGGCGATCCGCTGGTGTTCGGCCGAGCAGGCGAGGAAATGGCGGCGCTGCGCGAGGCCGGTATCTCCTACGAAGTGGTGCCCGGCGTTACCGCGGCCTTCGCCGCTGCCGCCGACTTCGAATTGCCGCTCACCTTGCGCGGCGTGACCTCTTCCATGGTCTTCACCACCGGCCACGACCTCAAGGGCGGTACACTGCCGGACTGGGCGAGGCTCGCGATCTCTGGCGCCACGGTCGCTGTCTATATGGGTCGCAGCGTCGCTGCCGACGTCGCCGGCCGGCTGATCGAGGCCGGGCTGTCACCTGATACGGCGGTTGCCGTCGTCGAGAATGCCAGTCTGACCAACCGCCGTCGTTTCCATGGCACGCTGGCCGACCTGCCGTCGCTGGAGGCACGCAGCGATCTGGTCGGTCCTGTCATGACCATCATCGGCGATGCAGTCGCCGGCGCCAACTTCGACCGTTCCGAGCCCCTCGCGGCCCGCAAGCACCAAGAGGCCGATCAACTGGCCGTCCAGGGAGCAGCATCATGAAGATTCTCACCGCGAACCGTCTCACCGATGGTGAGGCCGTCTGGTACGCCGGTGGCGCCTGGGCCGAGACGATCGACAGCTCGGAGCTCGCTGCCGACAAGGCGGCCGAGGAGCGCCTGGAAGCGATCGGCGCCGCCTCGCTGGCTGCCAACGAAGTGGTCGACGTCAACCTGATCGACGTCGATGTCGTCGACGGCGTCATTCATCCGCTGCGCCTGCGCGAGAGGATCCGTGCCGCCGGCCCTACCAACCGCAATGATCTCGGCAAACAGGCACGCCCGAAGGCGGCCTGATCACGACAAGCGGGCGCCTCGGTGCCCGGAGGACAAGACATGTACCGTTACGACGAGTTCGACCACCAGTTCGTACAGGCCCGCGTCGCGCAGTTCAGCGATCAGGTGGAGCGCCGCCTTGCCGGCGAGATCACCGAGGACCAGTTCCGGCCGCTGCGCCTGATGAACGGCGTCTACCTGCAATTGCACGCCTATATGCTGCGTATCGCGGTGCCTTACGGCACGCTGTCCTCGAAGCAGCTCAGGATGCTCGCCCACATTGCGCGCAAATATGACAAGGGCTACGGCCATTTCACCACGCGCCAGAACATCCAGTTCAACTGGCCGGCACTATCCGACATTCCGGCAATCCTCGCCGACCTTGCCTCGGTTGAGATGCATGCCATCCAGACCAGCGGCAATTGCATCCGCAACGTGACCGCCGACCATTTTGCCGGCGCTGCCGCAGACGAGGCCGCTGATCCGCGCCCCTACGCCGAGATCCTGCGTCAGTGGTCCTCCGTGCATCCCGAGTTTTCCTATCTGCCACGCAAGTTCAAGATCGCGGTGACTGGGGCCGAGCGCGACCGCGCCGCCATCCAGACGCATGACATCGGCCTGCATCTGAAGAAGAATGCGGCTGGTGAACTCGGCTTTGCGGTCTATGTCGGCGGCGGGCAGGGGCGCACGCCGCTGGTGGCCAAGAAGATCCGCGACTTCCTGCCCGAAGAGCACCTTCTGTCCTACTGCACGGCGATCCTGCGCGTGTACAACCTCTACGGACGCCGCGACAACAAGTACAAGGCGCGCATCAAGATCCTGGTGCACGAGACTGGTGTCGAAGAATTCACGCGCCAAGTCGAGGCCGAATGGGCTGAGCTGAAGGATGGCGAACTGACGCTGCCGGAAGCCGACATCAAGGCGATCGACGCCTATTTCGCGCCGCCGGTGCTGCCGGCGCGGCCCGAAGGTGACGAGGCGATCAAGCTGGCTCGCCTGGACTCGCGCAGCTTCTCCGAATGGCTCGACCAGAACGTCGTGACCCACCGCAATCCCGATTACGCGGCGGTGACGATTTCGTTGAAAGGCATCGGCGAGGTACCGGGCGATGCCTCCGACAGCCAGATGGACGCGGTGGCCGACCTTGCGGAGAAATATGCGTTCGACGAGCTCCGCGTCAGTCACGAGCAGAACCTGATCCTGCCGCATGTGGCACGCGCCGACCTGAAGGCGATCTATGACAGGCTGGCCGAGATCGGCCTGGCGACCGCCAATTCGGACCTGATCTCCGATATCATCGCTTGCCCTGGCCTCGACTATTGCGCGCTGGCCAATGCGCGTTCGATCATCGTGGCGCAGAACATCTCCAAGCGTTTCGCATCGCTGGAGCGGCAGCGCGACATTGGCGAGCTCAAACTGAAGATTTCCGGCTGCATCAACGCCTGCGGCCATCACCACGTCGGCCATATCGGCATTCTCGGCGTCGAGAAGAAGGGTGCGGAACTCTACCAGGTCACGCTCGGCGGTTCGGCGGATGAACACACCTCGGTCGGCGAGATCATCGGCCGCGGCTTCGGTCCGGACGAAATCACCGACGCCATCGAAACCGTTGTCGAGACCTATCTCGCCATCCGCCTCGACAGATCGGAAAAGTTCCTCGATGCCTATCGCCGCGTTGGTCCGGCGCCGTTCAAGGAGGCGCTCTATGCTGGCGAAGCCAAGGCCGCTTGATCAGGCTGTTCCGAGCGAAAGTGGAGCGGCAGCGCAAGCCGTTGCCTTCGAATCGCTTTACGGACATCTGAGTCCGCATGAGATCATAGAGCGCGCCGCGACTGAGCTGTTCGCAGGCGAACTCGCTGCGGTGTCTTCCTTCGGCGCGGACTCGGCGGTGCTCCTGCATATGATCGCCGGGGTCGACCGGCACCTGCCGATCATCTTCCTCGACACCGGCAAGCATTTCGAGGAAACGTTCGATTATCGCGACGCGCTGGCTGCCGATTTCGGCCTGACCAATATCCAGGTCGTGATACCCGACGAGGCAGCACTTGCCCGTATCGACCCGACGGGGAAGTTGCACGAGACCAATACCGATGCCTGCTGCGACGTGCGCAAGGTGGAACCGATGGCGCGTGGTGTCGAACCGTATCGCGCCTGGTTCACAGGCCGCAAGCGCTTCCAGGCTTCAACCCGCGCGGCGCTGCCGGCGTTCGAAGCGGTCGGTCCGCGCGTCCGGATCAATCCGCTTGCGCGTTTCACGACCGGCGATCAGGCCGATTACATGCGCCAGCACGCGCTGCGTGAAAATCCGCTGGTCGCCTATGGCTATCTGTCGATCGGTTGCTTCCCTTGCACGCAGCCCGTGCAGCCGGGCGAAGACGCACGTTCCGGTCGTTGGGCCGGTCACGCCAAGACCGAATGCGGCATTCACCTCTCCGGGTTGGAGAAGTCGCTGACCGATGCAGCGCTGTGAGATGGAGGGAGTAGGGCAGTAAGGGCAATCCCTGGATCTCCCTTACTGCCCTACTCCCTTAATCCCTTCTCCACACTGGAAATTGACAGAAGAATAAGCCATATGCTCGTCTTCATGACCGAAACCGCAAAGCCCGAGACGAGCGCCGCGCCGGCGTCGCGCCTGTGGACCCCCAACGGGTTCCGCGAGGATGACTGGACGCATGCCGAAACCGCCGACGCGCTTTCCGGCAATGGCCGTTTCATCCTGCCGCTGCAGGTATTCCTCGATCTCGATCCGCAGATCAGGATATCGGCGAAGGAGCGGCTCGGTGTTTCGCTGCAGCCGGGCGATCAACTGGACAAGATCGTCGACCTGCTCGACCAGCTTTCACTGGTGGCATTGGCCTTCCCGGCCTTCACCGATGGCCGTTCCTTCTCCAAGGCATCGCTGCTGCGCAGCCGCCATGGTTTCGAAGGTGCGGTCAGGGCAACCGGCCAGGTGCTGATCGACCAGCTGCCACATATGCTGCGCGTCGGTTTCGACGAGTTCGAAATCACGCATCCGGTTCTGCTCAAGCGCCTGGAGGAAGGCCGCCTCGACGGCATTCCGGTGCACTACCAGCCGGCGGCAAAAGCTTCGGCTCCGACCGGCAACTACAGCTGGCGCCGCATCCCGACCAACTGAACTCCCACGGCACGGGGAACGGTCGCAGAACAATCGGCCAAGGTCCGGTCTTGGTAGTCGGTTGCATATCTTTACAACTCTGGCGTTTGCGGCTTCTGTGAGCGGGCTGGACGGAATATCCGCCGGCAGCCTGGAGGGGCCAGCATGAAGTTCGACTATGTCATCGCCGGCGGCGGCTCGGCGGGCTCGGTGCTGGCCGCGCGGCTTTCGGAGGACCCGTCCGTCAGTGTCTGCCTGCTGGAAGCGGGCGGCGAAGGCAAGGACATGCTGATCCGTGCGCCGGCTGGCATCGTGGCGCTGCTGCCGGGTCGTCCAAAGATCAACAACTGGGCCTTCGAGACGGTGCCGCAACCAGGTCTCAACGGGCGCAAGGGCTATCAGCCACGCGGCAAGGCACTGGGTGGCTCCAGCGCCATCAATGCCATGCTCTATGTTCGCGGCCACGCAGCCGACTATGACGATTGGGTCGCCTCCGGTTGTGCAGGCTGGTCCTGGGACGAAGTGCTACCCTATTTCAAGCGCGCGGAGGGCAACCAGCGCGGCCCCAGCGATCTGCATGGCGGCGACGGCCCGCTGCAGGTGGCAGAACAGCAAAGCCCGCGCGCGCTCAGCCGTGCCTTCGTAGCGGCATGCGGCGAGAACCAGATCCGACCGAACGAGGATTTCAACGGGCCGGAGCAGGAAGGGGCAGGGCTCTATCAGGTCACCCAGTTCTGGGGCGGAAAGCGCAATGGCGAACGCTGTTCGGCTGCAGCCGCCTATCTGCACCCGGCCATGAGCCGCAAGAATCTCACCGTCATCACCGGTGCCCATGCCACGGGCATCATGCTGGACGGCAAGCGGGCGACTGGTGTGCGCTATCGCACCGCCAAGGGCGAGGCCTTTGCCCACGCCGGACGCGAGGTGGTGGTCTCAAGCGGCGCCTTCGGTTCACCGCAGCTTCTGCTTTTGTCGGGCATCGGTCCGGCCAGGGAACTTGCTAGCCAGAATATATCGGTGACGCACGATCTGCCTGGCGTTGGCAAGAACCTGCAGGATCATCTCGATTTCATCATGAGCTGGAAATCGAGGGAAATCGACATGATGGGTCTCGGCTTCAAGGGCACGATCAATCTGGTGAAAAACATCCTGCAGTGGCGCAAGGATGGCACCGGCATGATCGCGACGCCTTATGCCGAGGGCGGTGCCTTCATGAAATCGGAGCCGTCGCTGCAGCGGCCCGACCTGCAACTGCATTTCATCATCGCGATTGTCGATAACCACGGCCGAAAAATGCATATGGGTTACGGCTTCTCCTGCCATGTCTGCGTGCTAAGGCCGCATTCGCGCGGTGAGGTGACACTTGCGAGTGCTGATCCGCTGGCCGCGCCGCGGATCGATCCGCGCTATCTGTCCGACGAGCACGATGCGGCCCTCATGTTGAAAGGCGCGAAGATGATGCGCAATGTGCTGGAAGCGCCGGCCTTGGCCAAATATCGGCACAAGGAACTCCATATGGCCGGCGTGACCAGCGATGCCGAACTGATGAATCACATCCGCTCCCGCGCCGACACGATCTATCACCCGGTGGGCACCTGCAGGATGGGTACGGACGACATGGCTGTCGTCGACCCGCAGTTGCGCGTCCGTGGTGTGTCCGGGCTGCGCGTGGTCGATGCCTCGATAATGCCGACGTTGGTAGGGGGCAACACCAATGCGCCGACGATCATGATCGCGGAAAAGGCGGCCGACCTGATGAAGGCAGCAGCCGCCGGATGGGCTCATTGCGCGTGATCGTGGAGTAGCGCCTGCCTAGCGGCTCTGAGTGCTGTTTTCCTGTGCGTCGAGCCTGTCGAGCAGAGTGCGCAGCGGCTCGGGAATCTCGTTCACCACCCTGAAAGCCGGCAAGCTGTGCAGGAATCGCTGGTTCGAACGATCGGAAAACTGGCGCCTGATCTGCGTCGGCAACTGATCGTGCTTGGCTGCATTGATACGGGACATGGCCTCAAATCCTTAGTCGGCCTTGAAACCACCCCGCCGGTGAATCGTTCCCGTATTGCGGCAATTTGGCAAGCGCCGGGTCGAAACAGCGTAAAATTTGAATTAATTTGATTGTGTTGCCTGCTTTTGAGGGTCGACACAACGATACTGCGGGAAATGCCCTTTCCCCTTGATTTTTGAGTTCCAAACCTCGATATCGGGCACAAATCCAGAACCAACCGGCATGACGGGAAATGGCGATGAGCGACCAGGCAAAAGACGAACGCGCGCCTGAAGATATCGAAGCAGCGGAAGCTGAAACGGAACGCGCAGAAGGTGGTGTCGACGGCGACTATGAGGCGCTGGTTCGGCTGCTGAAGGAAAACGAGGAACTGAAGGACAAGGCGCTACGCACCGCGGCCGAGATGGAGAATCTACGCCGCCGTACCGCGCGTGACGTCCAGGATGCCCGTACCTATGCGATCGCCAATTTCGCGCGTGACATGCTTTCGGTATCGGACAATCTGGCGCGCACGCTTGATGCCATTCCAGCGGAAGCGAAGGCGGCTGCCGACGCAGGTCTCAAGGCTCTGATCGAGGGCGTCGACATAACCGAGCGTGCCATGCTCTCAGCACTCGAGCGCCATGGCGTGAAGAAGCTTGAGCCGCAAGGCGAGAAGTTCGATCCGAACTTCCATCAGGCGATGTTCGAAGTGCCGAACCCCGATATGCCGGCGAATACCGTCGTCCAGGTCGTGCAGCCCGGCTATTCGATCGGCGAGCGCGTGCTGCGCCCGGCCATGGTCGGCGTTTCCAAGGGCGGACCCAAGGCAACTGCAGAGCCCACCGAGCCAGGGCCGGTCAACGAGCAGGCCGAGAAGGATGCCTGAATAGGCAGTCGGCAATAGGCAGTAAGCAGTAGAAAAAAGGGCGTCGGGTGAGAACCGCGGCGCCCTTGGCTTTTGTACTGAGCAGCATATAGGTTTCTACTGCCTACTGCCTACTGCCTACTGCCTACTGCCTACTGCCTACTGCCTACTGCCTACTGCCGCTCCAGCCTCAGGCTTCCGATGTCCGCCATCACCTTCATCGACTATGCCGGTGTCGCGGTGTTCGCGGCGACGGGTGCGTTGGCGGCCTCGCGCAAGCAGCTCGACATCATCGGCTTTGTTTTCCTGGCGGCCGTGACTGGCATCGGCGGTGGTACCTTCCGCGACCTTATCCTTGGCGTGCCGGTGTTCTGGGTTGCCAACCGCGACTATGTGCTGATCTGCACCGTGGTGGCTCTCGTGGTCTTCTTCGGCGCCCACCGCGTCGAATCTCGCTACAAGCTCTTGCTGTGGCTGGATGCCGTCGGCCTCGCGGTCTTTGCGGTGATCGGGGCCGCGAAGGGCATGGCGATCACCGGTTCGCCGGCCATCTCGATCATCATGGGCATGATGACGGCGTGTTTCGGCGGGATTCTGCGCGACCTGCTGGCCGGCGAGCCCTCGGTGCTGCTCAGGCCGGAAATCTATGTGACAGCGGCCATCATAGGCGCCGGCGTCTATACGGCCGGCGAGCTTCTTCACTTGTCGCCGCAGCTCTCATATCCTGCCGGCGTGCTTGCGGCTCTCGCGGTGCGGGGTGGGGCACTGAAATTCGGCTGGTCGTTTACGCCATACAAGAGCCGCCCGGGACGGCGGCCCGAGGATATTCCGTAATTTCGATGCGGAGTGTTTCCGCTTTTATCGGAAACGCTCTAACTCTTTGTTTTTACGCAATTCGGGACGCAAAAGCGCTGCGCACTTTTGCTGGACCTGCTCCGGGACGACGTTATCGTTTGTCCGGTGATTTTTCCCGCTCGGCCAGCCAGGTCCTTGCTTTCGTTTTCGGGACCTGGGTCAGCCAGGTTCGCTCCAGGCGATGACGCAGTTCGTGGTCGGATACCACGTTCATGCGCACAAGCAACGCCGGCCAGCCCTTGTAGTGATCGGTCTCGAAATAGATGTCAGGTGCTGCCTGGAGCAACATTTCCTTCTCGTCGAGCGGACACATCACCACCGCCGTTTCCGCATCCTTGACGCGGGTGAGCAGTTTCTTGCCGGCCTTCAGCGCCGGCGTGCCGTAGGAAGTGGTCTCGACAAGGTCAGGCAGGTCCTGAGCTGCCCGTTTCAGGCGTTCGAAGACGGTGGAAAAGTCATCAGCCATCGCTGTTGCTAGGCAGCGAAGCGCTGCCCTTCACCGCCGTAATAATTCAGATAGCGGGCGCCGATTTCGCGCACGGGCAACACGATGAAGACGTCGACAGTCTTGAAGTCGTGGTCGATGACGCAGCCATCGCCGATGCGCGCACCGACGCGCAGATAACCTTTTACCAGCGTCGGCATCGCAGCGATCGCGGCCTTGGCGTTGACCGCCTCGATTGGCATCAGATCCATGGAGCAATAGCGTCCGTCATTGGCGCGGATGTCCCATGCCGGACTGGTGCGGCAGTGATGCGCGAGATAGGTGAGTGCCTCGGCATGCGCTGCCGGCACGATGCCGTGGAAGGAAGCACAGCCGGTCAAAACGCCGATGTCGTAATGGGTGAAATAAGCCCACAGACCTTGCCACAACGCTTCGATGGTGCGCTTTGAGCGGTATTCGGGCAGCACACAGGAGCGGCCGAGCTCAAGAAAGCGCTGACCGGGGTGCTTGGCAATGAGCCGCCTGAGTTCGAATTCATCCTCGGAATAGAAGCCGCCGGCGCGGACCGCCGTTTCCTGGCGCAGCAACCGGTAGGTGCCGACGATACGACGATGGTCCGGGCCGGGAAGGGCGTTGTCGAATACCAGGAGATGGTCGCAGACAGGGTCGAAACGGTCGGCGTCTCGGCGTTCGAGCGACTGCAGCCGGCTCTTGCGGGCACCGAGCTCGTCATAAAAAACGCGATAACGGATTTCCTGAGCGGCGGCGATTTCCAACTCGTCCCGGGCCAGCCGCACTTCCAGGCTGCCGATCTTGCCCAAGGTACCGGTGATGGACTCGATCGTCCTCATCCTCTGGATCGCGCTGCCTCCGGTGTTCCCCTGCATCTCACCTTGCGGCATCGCTGTATGCACGAGTGATTCTCCTTCGAGCCATCCCTCTTGGCGTCGGGATACGATGTAGGTGCTACAGGATTGTGACAGTACCGTGATACATGGTGAGGAGCAAGGGGAAGACGGCAACGACCCCCTGCCTAGCCGGCTTATCTAACAACCGGGAACTGCGGAATCAGGCTGCCGCCTGGCTCTCCACGGCATGCACCAAAGCCTGTGGATCAAGCGGTTTTGTGACAAAACCGGAGGCGCCGTGAGCGAGAACGGCATGACGGGTCCTTTCCTGGCTGTCCGCCGACAACACCATGATCGGCACCGGGGCAATGCCGGATGCCTCTTCATGGCGGCGAATCGCCGCGATCGCGTCCATGCCGTCCATCAGAGGCATATGCAGGTCCATCAGCACGACGTCGTAACGCCTGGCCGGGCTTTCGGTGGCGACTGCATCGACTGCGGCACGGCCGTTGTTGACGATGTCGACATGATGTCCCGCTTTCTGCAACGTGGCGCGGGCAAGCATCGCGTTGATGTCGTTGTCCTCGGCGATCAGCACGGAGAGGCTGCTTACAGTGCCGGCAGGCGCGGTCACGGCCTGATTTGGGGCGGGCAATGGGCCGCCGACGGCGGCGTGGCCGGCCAGAAGCACCCTCAGCAGGGTTTCGCCGCGGACGGGGCGGGCCAGGAAGGTTGCATATCCCCCGGCACGGAATTCGACCAGGGCGCCGCGGTCGGATGGGGCGATGAGCGTCACCGCCTCGCAGGCCGTGAAGCCCGTCCGCCGCAGTCGCTTGAGCGTCCGGCATTCGTTGTCTTCCAGGCGCGCGTCAATCAGGAGAACGTTGCAGAAACGCGCGAAAGGCAATGCCTGGGCGGCGTTGGTGACGATTTCGGCATCGCCGCCATGGGCACGGATGGTGCGGGCGATCGCCTCGGCCTCGGTGGCGTTTTCCGAAACGATGACGGCACGGCAATCGGCCAGGACGCCGGCGCGGTCGTCGGTTGTCTCGATGGCCTCCCGCGCTGGCAGTTGGAAAACGAACTGCGAGCCCTCGCCAGGCGCGCTGGAAACGCTGATCGTCCCGCTCATGGCGGCTGCCAGCCGCTTCGAAATGGCAAGTCCGAGGCCGGCGCCGCCGTGCTTGCGCGTCGAAGTGCCGTCTGCTTGTTCGAAATCCTCGAAGATGCGGTCCATGTCAGTTTCGCTGAGCCCTGGGCCGGTGTCGGTGATCGAGAAGACGAGGTGGTCGCCGCCGTTGGTGCTCTGGCGGGTGACGCCGACCAGCACCCCACCCGTCTCGGTGAACTTGACGGCGTTGCCGATCAGGTTGAGCAGCACCTGGCGGACGCGACCGGGATCGGCCGTGACGATCTGCGGTACATCCGGTGCGACATGGCAGGCCAGGCCGATACCTTTGGCAAAGGCGCGCGCAGCCAGAAGCTCCACGACGTTGTCGGCGATCTCGCGCGGCGACATCGGCTGCGGTTCGGGCGCGAAACGTCCCGCTTCGATCTTGGAATAGTCGAGCAGGTCCTCAATCAGCGCCAGCAACGCGCTGGCCGATGTCGAAACCGCGCCGACATAGGTACGCTGTTCGGGCGTCAGCCTGGTATCGGCGAGCAGCTTGGCCATGCCCATGATGCCGTTCATCGGCGTGCGGATTTCATGGCTGACGGTGGCGAGGAAACGTGACTTGGCCTGACTGGCATATTCGGCGCGCTCGCGGGCATTGATCAGCGAGGATTCGGCCTGCTTGCGGGCGGTGATGTCACGCGCGATAGCCCTGTGGGAAACCTCGGCGCTGTCCTTGTCGCGCATCGACAGTTCGATCCACGAGAACCAGCGGGGGCCGTTCGGCGTGCGGATGACAACGTCTGTCGAACTCAGGCAGTCGCGGCTGGAAAAGGCAGCGTCCGGAACGATGCCGATGTCGACGCCGAGCTCCTTCAGCGTCATGCCGGCAAGATCGACCTGGTCCTGCCCGACCAGGTCGGCGAAGACGCGGTTTGCATAGACGATGCGGCCGTCGCGGTCGCGGTGCACGACCAGGTCGCCGAGCGCGTCGATGAGGCCACGAAAGCGCTCCTCACTCTCCTGCATCTCCCACATGCGGTCGGCCATGGTTTCGATTTCGGCGCGGCTGCGGGCGGCTGTGTCGTCAAGGATCGAGACGGCGTCGTGCTCACTGCGTCGATTGCGTAGGAAGAGGGCCAAGCCGGCAAGGCTTGTCGCAAGCACGCCGGCCGTGATGAAGGGCGGCGCGCCTGTGAGGTGGGAAAGACCGGCGAGCACGACAAGCGCCACGAAGATCGCAAAGGGCAAGCCTTCGTGTTCGCGCCGATCCATCGTCGGTGCCAGCGGTGGCGTGGTGGCCAGCAGGCGACGCTGCGCTGCCGGCTCGGCCTGGTCAGCGAGCCGCTGCGGTCCCACCTTCGTTGCAGTCTCGTCCCCTATCATGCGGCTATCTTAGCCACAGATAAATTATAGAAGGTTGCGCCGGACCCCTCGAATTTTAGCGATTTTCGCCGCTTTCCCTGCGCCGGTCTGCAGCATGGGTGCGAATGCGGGACATGTAGGTCCCGTACAATCGTTGTAACGTCGGCCCGATGATCGAGATTCGTTTGCTTCGTCAGTTCGTTGCTGTCGCCGAAGAATTGCATTTCCACCGTGCGGCGGAGCGGCTGCATATGGCCCAGCCTCCTCTCAGTCAGGCCATCCGGCGCCTGGAGGCCGAGATAGGCGCGCCATTGTTCGTACGGAACAACCGCAATGTGGCTTTGACGCTTGCGGGTGTCTCGTTTCTGGAGACGGCGCGCAACGTTCTCGGGGCACTCGAAACGGGTGTCGAGCAGGCGAGGCGGGTCGCGTCAGGAACAAGCGGCAGCTTGAAAATAGTGTTCGTTGGCACGCTGCATTTCAATTTTCTTCCCCGGGTGGTCCAGGCTTTTCGGTCCCGTCTGCCCGATGTCGAATTGACGCTGCGGGAGGCAACGACCACCGAACAGATCGCCGCGTTGAAAGCGGGCTTGGCCGACATCGGTTTGATGCGACGGCCAGGCGTCGCAGTCCCGGAGCTGGTTTTCGAGCGCATCGCCCGCGAAGAAATCATGGTTGCTTTGCCGGAAGGGCATGCCCAGGCTGCCAAGCAGCGGGTTCCTCTCGCGGCTCTGGCGGAAGACGACTTTATCGCAACCCCTCGTTCTGAAGGCGTGGGATTCTACGATCAGATGATCGCGCTTTGTAACGCAGCAGGATTTTCTCCCCGCATCGTACAGGAAGCCCGGCAGATCGAAACGATCGCGGGATTGGTCGCGGGTGGGCTCGGCATTGCCCTTGTGCCCGCTTCCGTCAGGCAAGGGCTACGCGACGGCATCGTCTTTCGCCAGATCGTCGTGGAGGGGACAGGAGACGCCTCGTTCCTGGACGTCCTTGCAGCCTGGGATGCGTCCAGGCCAACGCCCGCACGCGATAAATTCCTCGACATTGTCCGAACAACGAGCAGTTTGATATCCTAGAGATATCAAATAGTCATATATAATATATTTTACCTGAGGAAGCCAATCATCCATCCTGTTCATGAAGCCAGGATGGAGTGAGCCATGGGCGAGAAATCCCAGCACTGTGATCGGGCCAACAGAGGTTCCAGGTGCCGATTATCGGCCACCCGCCGTAAGATTCTGACGGGTATGCTTGTCGCGGCCTGGCCCGCGATCTCTCCAGCCCTGGCTGAGAAGCAGAAAGGAAACATCCAAGTGATCCACCAATTGCGCATCTACGAGATATTCGAAGCGAACAAGGCAGCGTTCCATGCCCGCTTCCGCGACCACGCCATCCGCATCATGAAAAAATACGGCTTCGACTTCATCGCGTTGTGGGAGACGCAGCCACAAGGACGAACCGAATTCGTCTATCTGCTTCGCTGGCCGGACGAGCAGACGATGACCGACGCTTGGGCGAGGTTCATGGCGGACAGCGAATGGTCCGAGATCAAGGAAAGAACCGCGACCGAATCCGGCAGCATGGTCGGCCAGATAACCGAGCGCGTGCTGCGTCCCACGGACTACTCCGCGGTGATCTGACGACGGCCCGCCATCTCATTGCCCGGCATCGTCGTAGGCGCGGCGGCTTTCCTCGATACGAGGTAAGTTGTCCTGGATCCAGAAGTTGAGACCTTCGAGCGCCGACAAGATGCCTGCGCCCATTTCGGTCAGTTCATATTCGACGCGTGGCGGCACTTCGGGAAAGTAGTGGCGCGCCACAAGGCCGTCCCGTTCCAGATTGCGCAGCGCAAGCGTCAGCATGCGCTGCGTAATTCCGTCGATCTCGCTTTTGAGCGCTGAAAAACGAAGCCGCTTTCCGTGTGCGACCGAGAGGCGCCACAGGACCTGGACGGTCCATTTGTCGCCGAGCCGCGTGCAGACCCCGTTCGATGGGACCGGTTTGAAGCAGCGGCCCACAATCTCGTCAGGCCTGCCATGGAGCGGTTTGTCCAAGCGTATCATCCTTGTGCCCTGGGCTGGAAAATGTGCCGTCTTCCAGCGGCGTTCCGACAGTATATATAGGTACCCTTGTTCAACACGAGGGTTCCCGGATGACCAATGGCAAACGTCCAGTCCTGGTGTTCGGCGCCACAGGCCGGCAAGGAGGATCGGTCGCCCGAGCTCTGCTGCAAGCGCGGTGGCCTGTTCGTGCATTCGTGCGAGACATTGCGGCACCGGGGTCGATCGCGCTTCGCGATGCCGGTGCCGAACTTGTGCAGGGATCGTTCGAGGATATCGACACGATCCGCGCCGCGATGAGGGACGCATACGGCGTCTTCAGCGTCCTGCCGGGCAATCTGGCTCAGGAAGAAGAGGTGCGCGCCGGGATCGCTATCGCGGATCTGGCCGCAGAGAGCGGCATCGCCCATCTTGTCTACTCCTCGGGCGCCAGCGCGGGGGAGACTCTGACAGGTGTGGCGCGTTTCGACGCCAAACCGCGCATCGAGGCGCATGTCCGCAGCCTGCCCATTGCTGCAACCATCGTCAGGCCGATGATCTTCATGGAGATGCTCGTGAGACCCGGGTTCGGGCTGGAGGAGGGGCGCTTCACCTTCTTCCTCCGCCCGGATCAGTCGATGCAGCTCATTGCCGTGGAGGACATCGGCACGTTCGTGGCCGCGGTCTTTGCCGACAAGACGCGGTTCGGCGGCAAGACGCTGAAGATCGCGGGCGATACCGTCACCGGCAATGAGCTGGGGGCTATCCTTACGCAAGCTGCCGGCCGTACGATCACCTATGCACGTTTCCCCGAAGAGGTTCTCGCGGCCAATCCCGATCTCGGGCACATGGCCGCCAGCCTGGACGCCGGGCCACTGGCCGACCACGTCGACCTGAATGCCATGCGTGCGATCAATCCAGAAATTCGCTCGTTCCGGTCCTGGCTTTCCGGGAGCGGACGCAAGGCTTTTGAGGAGACCCTCGGATAGGCGGCAGGTTAAGCCGCCAACCGGCCCGCGATCGAGGAGCTACATGTCGACGACCACTCGCCCACGGATCTTGCCGTCGACGATGTCGGTGGCGGCACCAATGATGTCGTCGAAGCCGATCGTGGTGGAAAGCGCCTTGAGTTTTGCCAGATCGAGGTCGCGACCGATGCGCCGCCAGGCATCGAGCCGTACCTCCTTTGGCGCCATCACGGAATCGATGCCGAGCAGCGAGACACCGCGCAGGATGAAGGGGGCAACCGAAGAGGGCAGGTCCATGCCGCCGGCCAGGCCGCAGGCGGCGACAGCGCCGCCATAGGCGGTCATCGACAGCACATTGGCCAGCGTGGTGGAACCGACGGCGTCGACACCGCCGGCCCAGCGTTCCTTGGCGAGCGGCTTGGCCGGATCCGTCAGTTCGTCGCGGGCGATGATCTCGGCGGCGCCGAGATCGCGTAGATAGGCCTCTTCGGACGCGCGCCCCGTCGAGGCGATGACGTGGTAGCCGAGCTTTGACAGGATCGCGACCGCGACGGAGCCGACGCCGCCAGCCGCTCCCGTCACGATCACCGGGCCGCGCTGCGGCACGATGCCGTGGCGTTCCAGCGCCATCACCGACAGCATCGCGGTGTAACCTGCGGTGCCGACGGCCATGGCATCGTGCGCGGTGATGCTTTCCGGCAGTGGCACCAGCCAGTCGCCCTTGACGCGGGCTCGTTCTGCATAAGCGCCGTAGTGGGTTTCGCCGACGCCCCAGCCGTTCAGGATGACGTGATCGCCCTTGCGCCAGTCGGCGTGATCGGAGGAAAGCACCGTACCGGCAAAATCGATGCCGGGCACCAGCGGCCAGCGGCGCACCACGGGCGCCTTGCCGGTGATTGCCAGCCCGTCCTTGTAGTTCACCGTCGTGGCTTCGACCGCGACAGTGACGTCGCCTTCCATCAGATCGGCTTCGCTCAGCTCGGTGACCGCAACCGACTGCTTCTTGTCCTCGTCGCGCGAGACGAGAATGGCTTTGAAGGTATCCGGCACAGGCTGCTCCTCGATCTTTGGATGAGGAGGTCAGGCTAGTTCGAAAACAAACGTGGTCAATCGTCCCGGAGCGTTTCCGCCCTTCGTGGAACCGCGGAAACGCTCTAACGCTTTGTTTTTACGCAACTCCGGCTGCGCACTTTTGCTGGAATTGCTCTAAGGTCGCGGTTGCCGCCGCCAGGAAAGGAATTCGTCGAGCACGACTGCGGCAGCACCTACCGAAATGAAGACGTCGGCCAGGTTGAAGATGGCGAATGACCAGATCGGCGTGTGGAACAGGATGTAGTCGATGACATGCCCGTAGACGGTGCGGTCGATGACATTGCCGAGCGCGCCGCCGACGATGAGCGCGAAGCCGATGCGGGCGAGCACCTGGTTGGGCGGGGTTTTCAGCGCCAGATAGAGCACGAAGACAACCACCACAGCGGCCACGGCGATCAGACCGGTGTCGCTCAAGGACGAAAACATCGAGAAGGCGATGCCGGTGTTGTAGGTGCGTAAGAGCGCCAGAAAGGGCAGGAGATCGATCTTCTCCTGAAAGGGCAGGCCGGTTTCGACCCACTGCTTGATCCATTGGTCGAGTGCGATGGCGACGATGGTCAGCAGGGCATAAGGCGTCAGCGATTTCAGGATCGGTCCTCCAGCGTGAGCGCGCCGCGACGGATTTCAAACAGCATGACGCCGGTGGCGACTGCAAGGTTCAGCGAGTCCGCGCGCCCGGCTTGCGGAATGCGCAGCAGGCGATCGCAACCGTTCGCGAGATCGTCGGGCAGGCCCTGCTGCTCATTGCCCATCAGGAGCAGCACCGGCCGGTTCGAAAAATCGACCGAGCGATAGTCGACCGCGCCTTTGAGATGCGTGCCAACCACGAGGCCCGGAAAGTTCTTGCGCCAGGACAGGAAAGTATCCGGCGTTGCCCTGGCGACAGGTACGGCAAAGACCGAACCCATGGTGGCCCGCACGGTTTCCAGCGAGAACGGATCGGTGGTGTCTCCGATCAGGATGACGCCCTTGGCGCCGACGGCATCGACGGTGCGCAGCACGGTGCCCAGATTGCCGGGATCGCGCACGCGGTCGAGCGCCACCCAGACGTCGCCATTTTTCGGACGGACGTCTTTCAGCGCCATGTACTTCTGCGAAAAAACACCGACCACCATCTGGGGATTGTCGCGGCGGGTGATGGCCGACAGCACTTTTTCGGAGACTTCGAGCACCGTGCCGCCAGCGGCCACAGTGCGGGCCGCGACCTTTTCGACGACCGGGTTGCCGCGTCCGGCTTTGGCGAAAACCAAGGTCCTGATCTGCCAGCCGAGGTCGAGCGCGTCGATGATCAGCTTCAGGCCTTCGGCCATGAAGGCATTCTGGCTGTCGCGGAATTTCTTCAGCGCCAGCGCCTTGATGTCTTTCACCAGGGGGTTGGCCAGGCTGGTGACTTCCTTGACCTGTCCCACCACGCGGCGGTTCTCATATTCCGTCATTTCGGACTCTTTTGTTTCCGCATGATCTTGCCGGAAAACCGGCTTCCATTTTGCGGGATCATGCGGAGACCCAACGCGAGAAGAGGGAGGTGGACAGCGCCCGTCCAGCCGACTGTTCGCGGATGATCAGTTCACCGGATTCCACGCGTCCGCCCATGCCGGCAAAGGTATCGCGCATCAGGGCATGGGTGGCGAAGAAGGAGGAGCGGATCGAGTAGGCGGTCAAGACCACAGCCAACGGCTTCGGTGTGAGGATAGAGCGGCAGATATCGGTGAGTGCCGGCAGGTTTTCGAACAGTTGCCAGACTTCCCCCTTCGGTCCGCGACCGTAGGCCGGCGGGTCGAACAGGATGATGTCGTAGCGGCTGCCACGGCGCTCTTCGCGCTCGGCGAACTTCATTGCATCCTCGACGATCCAGCGGATCGGCTTGTTGCCGAGGCCGGCCATCTCCTGGTTCTCGCGCGCCCAGCCGATGGCTTTCTTCGAGGCATCGACATGGGTGACCTCGGCGCCGGCGCGCGCCGCCACCAGTGAGGCGAGGCCGGTGTAGCCGAACAGGTTCAGAACCTTGACCGGGCGCCTGGTGCTCTCGATCAGGCCAGCCATGTGGTCCCAGTGAGAGGCCTGCTCGGGAAAGACGCCGACATGGCGGAAAGACGTGAAGCGGCCAAGATAGTCGATGCCGTCATGTTTCATCGGCCAGGTTTCGCCAAGCGGCTGGCGCGGGAAACGCCAGCGGCCCATGCCTTCCTCGTCGGTATCGCCGGTGAAGACGGCGTCGACGCGGTCCCAATCCTTGGCCGGCAGTGCCGGTTGCCAGATCGCCTGGCCTTCCGGACGCACGATGCGATAGGGGCCGTATTGTTCGAGCTTCTGACCATTGCCGCTGTCGAGCAGCGCATAGTCGGCATTGGGCGCGACTTCGAGGATCAACGGCAGCTTTTCAGCCGGCAAGGCGCCTTCGCGGCGCGTCAGTACGCGCTGCGCGGTTTCGCTTTTGGCTTCGACCGGCCGCGAAGCCCGGTTCTCCTGGCGCTCGGCTTTTGGCTCCGGTCGGGACGTCTGCTTGTGCTCCTGGCGAGGCTCGGCCTTGCGCTCGGGACGCTTGTCGCGGCGTCCATCCTGCGCGCGCGGCGACTGCGCGCTGCCGTCTCGGCGGCTCGATTTGTCCCGGCGTTTGTCGCGCATGAATTTCAAGAAGGACGCTCCGCGTTTCGCGCTGCTTTTGGCATAGGGGCTGCAACCGCGCAACTTTCAGCGCGAGTGAAACGGCGGCGCCGACAAATTCAAGGGTACCGGAGCAGCGCAAGCGGTATAAGGCATCCCATGTCGCGCTCCGAACGCCTGCTCGATCTCGTCCAGACCTTGCGTCGCCATCGCCTGCCGGTCAGCGGCCGCACCTTGGCGGGCGAACTCGGCGTTTCGATCCGCACGCTCTACCGGGACATCGCCACGCTGCAGGGGCAAGGCGCGCCAATCGAGGGCGAGGCAGGGCTGGGTTACGTGCTGAAGCCCGGCTTCATGCTGCCGCCGCTGATGTTTACCGATGAGGAGATCGAGGCGATCGTGCTCGGTTCGCGCTGGGTGGTCAAGCAGCCCGACAGCCGGCTGTCCAAAGCGGCTGCCGATGCGCTTGCCAAGATCGCTGCCGTGCTGCCGGACGACCTGCGCAACGATCTCGATGCATCAACACTGCTTGTCGGTCCGCGTATGGGAGCCAGCGAAGGTATCGACCTGGCCGCCGTGCGCCAGGCAATCCGCGACGAACAGAAACTTGCCATCACCTACAGCGATGCCGGCGGTGCCGGCAGCAAGCGGATCGTGTGGCCCTTTGCGCTCAGCTTTTTCGACAAGGTGCGGGTGATGGTGGCCTGGTGCGAGATGCGGCAGGATTTTCGGCATTTCCGCACCGATCGCATCGCAACGCTGGATGCCACCGGACTGCGCTATCCGCGGCGACGGCAGGCTTTGCTCAAACAGTGGCGTACCACGCTGGAAGACGTAGCGCAGCGGTGATCGCTGCTGCCAGAATCTGACAGTGGCTTCAGCTACGGTCTCTCCATCGCAACACGGAGAGCAACCATGCAAAGTCCGAACTTCGTTATCCTCTATGTCGACCAGCCGCAGGTGAGCGGCGCTTTCTATCAGGCGCTTTTCGACCGCGAGCCGGTCGAATCCTCGCCGACCTTCGTGCTGTTCGTGCTGGACAACGGCTTCAAGTTCGGCCTCTGGTCGCGACACACGGCCAAGCCCGCTGTCGCTGCCACGGGCGGAGGAGCCGAGATCGTCTTCCAGCTCGAAAAGCCTGATGCCGTCGATGCAACGCATGCCGATTGGGCGGGTCGTGGCCTCTCCATCCTGCAGACGCCGACCGATCTGGATTTCGGTCGAACCTTCGTCGCGCTTGATCCCGACAAGCATAGGCTCCGCGTCTACTGCATGAATGATGTGGGAAACATTCAGTCCTGACGCAGTTTGGCCTCGCGGTGGCTTCCTACGACCACGCGTTCTAACGGGAGCCGTGGCTCGACAAGCGATTGGAAGGGACCAAAATTCAGGCTGATATAGCCTTTGACATAGTGACATCATGATGTCACTATGTCTTCATGATTGCTGAACACGATCCCAGCCCGCTCTATGCAAAAGTTGAAGCGGCGCTGACGTCCGATATCGCCGCCGGGGATCTTTCTCCGGGTAGCCAGCTTCCACCCGAAGACCGCCTGATCGAGCGCTTCGGCGTCAGCCGAACGACGGTCCGCAAGGCAATTGAGAACCTTGTGGCTCGCGGACAGGTCGAAATCCGCCGCGGCAAGGGCACCTTCGTCGCGCAGCGCAAGATCACTCAGGAATTGACCGAGCTGACCGGCTTCGTCGAGGACATGCAGGCGCTCGGCCGCACGCCAACCGCCCGGCTTCTGGACAAACAGGTCGTACCTGCAGATGCAGACGTGGCCAGGCAACTCGCGGTGCCACCTGGCGGTCTCGTCATGCGGATTCAGCGCGTCCGGCTGGCCGATGGCGTCGCCATGTCCTTCGATGAAACCTATCTGCCGCGTGGGATCGGCGAAAAGATTGCCGCCCACGACCTGGACGCCGAGCCGATCTTTTCGCTGCTCGAGGGCAAATACGGCGTGCCGTTGACGGAGGCAGAGTATAGGTTGGAAGCCGTCACCGCTGCGCCGGACGTGGCGCAGGCTCTGAGCGTCGATCCCGGCAGCGCGATCTTCCTGATCGAACGCACGTCTTACACCGAAGGGCACCGGCCCATCGACTACGAAAAGCTCTACTATCGCGGTGACCTCATCAGCTTCGTCACGCGCCTGGCCAGGCGTTCGCGCCACCGCTCGTAAAGTAAGGGACGAAGCAATGGACAGCCTATGGCTATTCGTGGCCGCTTTTGGCGCAAGCGCGCTTGGCGGTGTGCTCGGCATGGCGAGCGGCATCTTTATCGTGCCGCTCCTCACAATGCTTTTCGGCGTCGATATTCATGTCGCGATCGGCGCGAGCATCATTTCGGTGATCGCCTGCTCATGCGGCAGCGCCGCTGCGTTCTTGAAAGGTCGCCTGACCAATATCCGGCTTGCCATCGTTCTTGAGACGGCCACGACGTTTGGCGCGCTGACCGGTGTATTCCTGATCGGCAGCGTCTCGACCTCGGTCCTGTATGGGCTGTTTGCGGTCATTCTGGCGCTCTCGGCGAAGCAGATGCTCGCACGTCGGCGCGAGGCAATCGACGCGAGTGCGCCGAATGCGAAAAGCTGGGCCACGATCCTGCGCCTGCATTCCAGCTTTCCCGATCACACAGCAGGGCGGGAAGTGCTCTATCAAGTCGGCCGTGTTCCGCTTGGCATGGCGATGATGTACGGGGCCGGACTGATTTCGGCTTTGCTGGGAATTGGCTCCGGCGTCTTGAAAATCCCGGCCATGGATGCTGCCTTGCGCCTCCCCATCAAGGTCTCGTCCGCCACATCGAATTTCATGATCGGCGTCACGGCGGCCGCCAGCGCGGGGGCCTACTTCGTACGGGGCGACATCGACATCGGCATCGCCGGCCCCATCGCTCTCGGTTCCGTCGTCGGCGCGCTCCTCGGTGCGCGGCTGCTGATCGGGCTTCCAGCCGATAAGCTGCGCATCTTCTTCGTGGTTGTTCTTAGCGCTTTGGCGGTCCAGATGCTCCTGAGCGCCTTCGGCATCCATCTTCTCGGAGGTTCGGCATGAAGCCCGCGGCAGACCACTTCGAGAAGCGGGATCAAATCATTGCTGGCCTGCTCTGGTACGGAACATGGCTTGCTTGCAGCCTCATCGCTTTCGGCATCCTTATGGCTGCGATCGAGCCGCTCCAGACTTCGCTCGCGCTTCCCTGGACCGGGCTTGACGTGGTGAAGGTCGGTGTTGCGGTGTTCATCCTCCTGCCTGTTGCCCGGGTGGCACTGATGTTGGCCATCTTCCTGCGCGAACGAGACTACATCTATGCCGTTATCGCCGCGCTTGTACTGGCGATCATCGCGGTCGGTGTCTTCATCGATATCTGACCGGTCAACGGAAATCGGCTGAAATCCGGAGTCCGTCGAGGTGCGGGGTGGTCGATCACTCGACCAGGATACGCGCCTCGCGGGCGGCCTCGATGAACGCTTCCCTTGCGCTGTCACCGGAAGCGCTGCCGTTGATGACGGCCTGGGAGGCACGCTTGGCATCGAGATGTTTGCGCGTGCCGGCATCCGGCCAGTGGTTGGTGAGCAGGTCGATCGCTTGTCTTGCGTTGGAAATATGACGAATGTCGCCCAGTATGCCGGTGGCTACCGGCACGACTTTCGAAAACCAGCCTTCGTTCATGGCTTCGGTCCTTGGCTGTTGCTGCGGGCAACAAACGCGCAGCTCAACATCCGGTTTCCCGAAAACGGAAGCGATAACCGAAGCGTGATCGCGGATCAGGATTTCAAGGCTTTGTAGACGGCGATGCCGGCTGCCAGGTCCTCGAGCGCTGCGCCGACAGACTTGAACAGCGTGATGTCCTGCGCCCCTTCGCGCCCCTTCTTCTGGCCTCGTGCCAGCTCGTGCAGATCCGCGACGATGGCATCGGGCTTGAGCACGCCGGAGGCAAGCGGCTGGACGATGTCGCCGGCTTCCTTGGTGGCGCCGGCACGGGTGTCGACGTAGACGCGCGCGCGGGTAATGGCCGCATCGTCGGCCTCGCGCATGGTCGGTGTGAAACCGCCGACCAGGTCGATATGGGCACCTGGCTTGACGCGTGCGCCCTTGACCAGAGGTTCGTTGGAAATGGTGGCGGAGGAAACGATGTCGGCTTCGGCCAGTTCGGCATCGAGATCCGCAGCCGCTTCTGCCGGGAAACCTTCCGCACGGAGGGTCACGGCGACTTTTTCGGCGTTGGCCAGCGTGCGGTTCCAGATGCGGATCGACGTGATCGGCCGTACCGCGGAATGCGCCTTGGCCAGGAAGGGCGAAAGCGCTCCGGCGCCGATCACCAGCAGCCGCGATGCATCTTCCCGCGCGAGATAAGTGGCGGCGAGCGCCGAAGCACAGGCGGTGCGCCATTGCGTCAAGCGCTGGCCGTCGATCAACGCCTCCGGTTCGCCGGTCTTGCCGTCGAGAAGCAAGTAGAGTCCCATTACGGCAGGTTTGGCGATGGCATTGTTGTCGGGTGAGACGGTAACGATCTTGACGCCGATGTGGCCATCCTTGGACGTGCCGGCTGCATTGAGATCGGTCCAGGCCGGCATCAAAAGCAGCGTGGATGCGGCGCCATCGGGCCGTTCCACCGTGTGGTGGTGGCGCACCGGCTGTACGGCACCGTCGTGGAAAGCGATGCGCAGCGTCTCGACCAGGCCGGAAAAGGTCAGCGCACGATCGACCTCGGCGGCCGAGATGGTCAGCATGGATTGGTCTCCCGTTCGATGCAGAGCCCCGAAAATCGGAACCGATTTTCGGAAAGCACGATGCGTAGATTCAACGCGTCAGAGCGTCTGTCCAAATGGACGCGCGGCGCTCCAATGAAGCGCTGGTCAGGTGGTCGGCTTGGGCAGGGTCGGTCCCTGGCCGCTGGAAGGCGCGCGCGCGATCGCCTGGCGCAGGCTCTCAGCCTCGACGCCGCGCTGGCGCGCGAGCTTGCGGTAACGGCCCTGCCGCATCCATGTGGCGAAAGAACCAACGAGGATGCCTACGGCCAACGCCAGAAACAGCATGACGAACAGGGGCAAAGTGAGCGTCAAGGCCGGATTGCTGGGATTGAACGGGTCAAGCGTGAAGGCGACCAGTTCGCGGTTCGCCACCGCCAGCGCAATCAGCACGATGGCCAGCGGAACGAAGATGACGATGACGGCGAAGCGGTTGAACATGGCGTCTCCGGTCGGAAGGCTGGTTGCGGCCATCCGCCTGGAGGCCGGCATGGCGGCTTATTTCTCGCCGTTCAGCCTTTCGCGCAACTCCTTGCCGGTCTTGAAGAATGGCACCCATTTTTCTTCGACCTCGACCGACTCGCCGGTGCGCGGGTTGCGGCCGGTGCGGGCGGGCCGGTTCTTGACCGAGAAAGCCCCGAAGCCGCGAAGCTCGACGCGGTTGCCGTCGGCGAGCGCGTCGGTGATTTCGTCGAAGACCGCGCCGACGATGTTTTCGACATCGCGCAGGAACAGATGCGGGTTGCGAGTGGCGATGATTTGGACGAGTTCGGACTTGATCATGCGGACGGTCCCCGTAAAGGCGCGGCGGCCAATTTTATGCGGATGATTTTATTCGCTTTTTGACTTATGCCCCACGCCAGATCAAGGGTGCCAGACCGAAACGAGACCGTCAAGGAACAAGCGGTCGGCACCGATCTCGCGCAGCACCTGTTCGCTCTCCACCGGCAGGCCAAGCGCGCGGCCAAGCTGGCGCACCATCGCGTTGGGAAGGAAGAAGCTGCTGCGTTCGGTACTCTTCCACTCCACGACCTTGAGTTTTTCGTCGACGCCCTTGGTGCCGAGCCATTTCACGGCCTCCTGTTCGCCGCCCAGTGCGTCGATCAGTTTGTTGGTGACGGCCTGGCGGCCGGTGAAGATCGAGCCGTCCGCGAGCGCCAGCGCCTGCGGTCGCGGCAGTTTGCGCCGCTCGGCGACGATGTCGACGAACCAGTCGTAGCTGTCCATGATCAGCTTGCGCACCATGGCACGTGCTTCCTCGGTGGTCGGCGCGAACGGCGAGGGCGATGCCTTGAGCGGCGAGGATTTCACTTCCTCGAGCTTGACACCGATCTTGTCCATCAAGCCGGTCACATCGGGATACTGGATCAGCACGCCGATCGAGCCGACGATCGAGGTCTGGTGCGCGACGATATAGTCCGAAGCGCTGGCGATCATGTAACCGGCGGAGGCGGCCAGCGTGCCGACCTCGGTCACGACCGGCTTCTCGGCGGCAAGCTTGCGCACGGCGTCGTAGATGGTTTCGCCGCCGACGGTGGTGCCGCCCGGTGAGTTGACGAGCAGAATCACGCCCTTGACGTGCGGCGCCTTGCGCACCGCCTCGATGCGGCGGATCAATTCGTCGTCCTGGGTGATGGTGCCTTCGATCTTGATCTTGGCGATATGATCGATGCCGGTGCCTTCGCCGCCGCGATAATACCAAGCAGAAAGCGCGGCCAGCCCGATCAGCAGCACGGCGATGGCGGCGATGCGCCAGAAGGTCAGCTTGCGCCGCAGGCGGCGGCGGTCGATCAGGTCGTCGGCTCTCAGGGTCATGTCAGCCTCAATTTCGGGGCACGCAAGCAGATGCTTTTAATGCAACCGCCAATTCAGGGCTACCGCTTTCGGGCCTGCGCGCCGTGCGGCATCGTCGCCGCAAGCATCCCGGTAGCCCGGGGCAACTCATCATGAGCGATCCGGCAATAAAAGGCCGACTGATAGTCGAAATGCAGGCATGGCGGCGAAAAAGGCGTCATGCTAATCTTGATAGAGCCCTGGCGATTTTTCGGCGCTTCAGGGATATGTCATATTTTTGCGTTTTTTCTTCGCATGCGCTTGCTTGGGCGCGAACCCGCACCAAATAAAGCGCGGGTTCGGCAGGCAAAAGGACCAGAAGGTTTACATGTTGGCACGAACGACCGACCCGGAGGGTAAGGACGATATTGTTGTCGCGCCGAAACGCGGCGAGATCCCGTCCGAACGCGCCGTCGCCTTCGACAGCGCCCAGCGGCATTCGCGCCGTGTCCGTGTCCTCAAACTGGCCCTGCCGATCGTGGCGGGCATCATCGCGATCGCCTTCCCTGTCTATTCCTATCTGAAAACCCCTCCGGTGGCTCCGGTGCAGGCCGACGGCAGCGCCTTCTCCAACGGCAAGCTGGTGATGGCCAATCCCAAGCTCGAGGGTTTCACCAAGCAAAACCTGCCCTATTCGATGAAGGCGCTGAGGGCGATCCAGGACGTCGCCAAGGAAAGCATCATCGGATTGGAAGGCATCGACGCCAAGCTGCCGCTCGACAAGGATACGTCGGCGGTGGTCGGAGCCGCCAAGGGTGTCTACAACCGCGATGCCAACACGCTGGAGTTGGCCAAGGACATCACCATGACCACTACGAGTGGAATGGTGGTGAAGATGAAATCGGCCTTCCTTGATATGGCGAAAGGCAATATGAAGACGAACGACCCGGTCGACATCGTCACGCGCGGCTCGCATATCCAGTCCGACTCCATGTCGGTGGAAGACAGCGGCAAGGTGCTGGTTTTCGAAAAGCGGGTGCGAGTCAACCTGGAGCCTGGCGTGCTGAAGACGGCCAGCGACAAGAGCGGAGAGCCGAATGCGGCCGAATAACATGAAGTGGCTTGCTGCTGCGGCATTTCTGGCTGCTGCGGCCGTGCCGGCTTTCGCCCAGTCGACTCAAACCAACATGTCCGGCCTGAAGCTCTCCGGCGACAAGCCGATCCAGATCGAGAGCGACAAGCTGGAAGTCAGGCAGGAAGAGAACCTTGCCATCTTCACGGGCAATGTCAGTGTGGTGCAAGGCCCGACCCTGCTGAAGGCCGGCATCCTCAAGGTGTACTATCTGAAGGATAAGGCTGCCGGCAAGGATGGCTCCAAGAGTGCGGCCATGGCCGGTCCAGCGCTCGGCGGATCCACAAACATCGATCATCTTGAAGTCGACGGCACCGTCTATCTCAAGTCCGACGACCAGATTGCCACCGGCGAGCGCGGCACCTTCGACATGAAGAGCCAGGTTCTGGTCCTGACCGGTTCCAAGGTGGTGTTGAGCCAGGGCGACAATGTGCTCACCGGCTGCAAGCTGACCGTGCAGATGAAATCCGGCCTCGCCAATGTCGACGGCTGCAGCAAAGGCGGCTCCGGCCGCGTCATGATGCAGATCAATCCGGATTCGACCAAGAAACCCTGACCGAAAGCGCGATGCAGTTGCTGAAACAAACCGACGCCAAGCCGGCCGCGCCTGCCATTGTCGGTGGCGAGAAGGTCAAGCTCAAGGGCACGCTGATGGCCCGCGGCCTGTCCAAGAGCTACAAGGGCCGGCGGGTGGTCAACGGTGTTTCACTCGGCGTGCGCGCCGGCGAGGCCGTAGGCCTGCTTGGTCCCAACGGTGCCGGCAAGACCACCTGCTTCTACATGGTGACGGGGCTGGTTCCGGTCGATGAGGGCACGATCGAGATCGACGGTTTCGATGTGACCTCGATGCCGATGTACCGGCGGGCGCGGCTTGGCATCGGCTATCTGCCGCAGGAAGCCTCGATCTTCCGTGGCCTCAACGTCGAACAGAATATCCGCGCCGTTCTGGAAGTGGTGGAAAAGAGCCGCAAGACGCGTGAGCGTGAGCTCGACGCGTTGCTGGAGGAGTTCCACATCACCCATCTGCGCAAGGCGCCTTCCATGGCCTTGTCGGGTGGCGAGCGGCGGCGTCTCGAAATCGCGCGCGCCCTGGCCACACGTCCGGCTTATATGCTGCTCGACGAACCCTTCGCAGGCATCGACCCGATCGCGGTGGCCGATATCCAGCAGCTTGTCCGCCATTTGACGGCCCGCGGCATTGGCGTCTTGATCACCGACCACAATGTGCGCGAGACGCTGGGTCTGATCGACCGTGCCTATATCATCCACGCCGGCGAAGTTCTGACCCACGGCCGGGCGGAAGAGATTGTTGCCAATCCGGACGTGCGGCGGCTCTATCTCGGTGAAGCCTTCACGCTTTGATTTCGGCGTTGCCGCATGTGTCCGCGTCCTTTTGTGCGCTCGAGTGGACGCGCGGCGTGCCTGGTTCCCTTGACAAGCAAAAGCCGGGCCATTTGATAGCATGGCAGTCAACGGCTTCGCCGAATAAGGATTTCGCACCCGGAACATGGCGCTTGCGGCCAAATTACAGCTGAGACAATCGCAGTCGCTGGTGATGACGCCGCAGCTGATGCAGTCGATCCGACTGTTGCAGCTCACCCATATCGAACTCGAGCGCTTCATCGATGAAGAGATCGAGCGCAACCCCTTGTTGGAGCGGGCCGACCCGCAGCCGGATGCGGCGACAGAGCCGGCACAGCAGAAAGAAAACGAGCGGAAGCCAACGGACGCCGACGAATGGTTCGAGGCGGAAACAGCCTGGAGCTCTGAGGCCATCTCGGAAAAGCTCGATTCATCGCTCGAAAACCTCTTTCCGGATGATCCGGGCGTCAGCGAACGTGTCGGCCCCGACCTCTCGCAGCAATGGAAGTCGGCGCCGGGTAGCGGTTCCGGCGCTTCCGAAGGTTTCGACATGGAGGACATGGCGGCAGCCGCCGTCACGCTGCGCGACCATGTCGGCGAGCAAATCGCCTTTGCCTTCCTTGATGCCGGCGACCGGCTGATCGCGGCTGAATTGGCGGACGGGCTGGACGATGCCGGCTATCTGCATGCCGAGCTGGGCGAGGTCGCCGAACGTCTTGGGACGGACACGCTTTCGGTCGAACGTGTTCTTGACGCCTGCCGTGGCTTCGAGCCAGCAGGCCTGTTCGCGCGCGATCTGGCTGAATGCCTTGCGTTGCAGCTTGTGGCGCGTGACCGTTTCGATCCGGCGATGAAGGCGTTGGTCGCCAATCTGGAGCTTCTGGCCAGGCGTGACTTCCAGACGCTGAAGCGGCTATGCGGCGTTGACGAAGAAGATCTCCTCGACATGCTGGCTGAGATCCGGGCACTGGATCCGCGGCCAGGCCTCGCCTTTTCGGGCGGTGCCAGCGATGCCATCGTGGCCGATGTCGAGGTGCGGCCGGCCGCCGACGGCAGCTGGGCGGTTGAACTCAATGCGGACGCGCTTCCGCGCGTCCTGGTCGACCAGGTCTATTTCACCCGGGTGTTCGGCCAGGCCAGGAACCAGACGGAGAAGGATTTCCTCTCCGAGTGCCTTCAGAATGCCAACTGGCTCACCCGCAGTCTGGATCAGCGCGCCAAGACAATCCTCAAGGTGGCTTCCGAGATCGTACGTCAGCAGGATGCCTTTCTCGTCCATGGCGTGCGGCATCTGCGACCGCTCAACCTGAAGATGGTGGCCGATGCCATCGGCATGCATGAATCCACCGTCAGCCGGGTGACGGCCAACAAATATATGCTGACCCCGCGAGGCGTGTTCGAGCTGCGTTATTTCTTCACCGCATCGATCGCCGCAGCGGATGGCGGGGCCGCACATTCCTCGGAATCCGTGCGGGACCGCATCCGGCAGCTGATCGAGGAAGAGAAGGCGGAAGACGTGCTCTCCGATGATACGATCGTCGACCTGCTCAAGGCGGACGGTGTTGACGTCGCGCGACGGACAGTCGCCAAGTATCGGGAAGCAATGAACATTCCGTCCTCGGTGCAGCGACGGCGCGAAAAGCGTGCGCTGGCTGGCGCCGGGCGTTGAGAAGCCGCGGATTTCCACAGTTTTTCGTTTCGTTGACAAGCGCCGGGGAGTTGGCTAGAAGCCCGCCCGCATGAGACGGGCTGCGGCCCGGAAGTGGTCGGTCCGTCGTGAAGTTGACCTGGGGGCGGTCAAGGAACGGTCCAAGGCCAGCGACAAGGTTCGGTTACAAAATCGGGCGTGGAAGGTACCGCGAAGCTTGTCTGCGCGGACCACAGGTATAAACTCCAGACAGTGTGAAGCCTGAGCAGGAAAGGTCAGTTTTCAAATGACGCTGCGCATTTCGGGAAAACACATGGACATCGGCGATGCGTTTCGTACGCGCATCACCGATCGGATCGGGGAAGCCATCGGGAAATATTTCGACCGCGGCTTTGCTGGACATGTGACGGTTGTGAAAGCCGGTTCGCGTTACACCGCTGATTGCATGATCCGTCTCGATTCCGGTATCGCGCTGCAAGCGACCGGCGATGCCCAGGAGCCGACGGCAGCCTTCGAGGCGGCGGCGGACCGGCTGGAGACCCGCCTGCGCCGCTACAAGCGCCGCCTGAAATCGCATGCCTCGGGCGCCGGCAACGGTGCGGCCACCGACATCGCCTACACGGTGATGGCGCCGCTCGCCGATGACGACGAGGAAATCCCGGATAATTATGCCCCCGCCATCGTCGCGGAATCGACCATGGTGCTGAAGACCATGTCGGTCGCCTCAGCTGTGATCGAACTGGACACCAAGGACAGTCCTGTCTTCGTTTTCCGCAATGCCGGAAACGATCATCTCAACATCGTCTACCGCCGGCCGGACGGAAACATTGGCTGGATTGACCCTTCGACCACAAAGGTCGCACAGGGATAACGACCTCCGGCTGCGTTTCGACGCGGCCAGGGGTGGTGGGCGAAAAAGGATTTTCAGCATGGATCTGAGTGATCTGATCGACGTCTCGGCGATCATGCCGGCGTTGAAGGCGAACTCAAAGAAGCAGCTTTTGCAGCTGCTTGCCGAGCGTGCCGCCACGATCTCCGGCATTCCGGAGCGCGAGGTTTTCGACATCATCCTGCAGCGCGAGCGGCTGGGCTCCACCGGCGTCGGCAACGGCATCGCCATTCCGCACGGCAAGCTGCCGGGGGTTAAGCGTATCGCCGGCGTGTTTGCGCGCCTGGAGACGCCGGTCGATTTCGAATCGCTCGACGATCAACCCGTCGACCTGGTGTTCCTGCTGCTGGCGCCCGAAGGTGCGGGCGCAGACCACCTCAAGGCGCTGTCGCGTATAGCGCGCCTGCTGCGCGACAGCGACACGGTCGCAAAGATCCGTGGCACGCGCGATGCCAATGCCATCCTGGCTCTGCTTTCGCAGGCACCGGCTTCGCACGCGGCCTAAGGTCTCGGAAAATTAAGATCTACACGGGTAATTCCAGGAAAAGCGTGTAACGGTTTTACGTCTGGAATTGCGTAAAACAAAAAGTTAGAGCGTTGCCGCGTTTCCGTGAAAGACGGAAGCGCTCTAAAGGCGGCGGATGCCGCCCTTTCTCATTCCAGTCAGATGGCCGCCGTCAGTGGATAGCGACGGTGGTCAGGTCGTTCTCCATCGCGCCGGCAAGGGCTCGATCGCGGGCATCCGACAGCAGGATCGGTTGACCATTGGCGGCAAACAGCGCCCACAATTCCATGCCGGGCTGGATTTCCTCGAGGCCGGGGAAGCGGCCGCGCAGGTCATCGCTCGACACTTTTCTAAGATAGGCGACCGAGCCTTCGCCGAGATGGGCGAGTTCGCTGTTGGTCATGGTCAGTCTTTCGATAGTTCTGGGCATTTTAAGCCTCCTTTCGGCGAGGCGCCTGTCCAGGGCCGCCGCGCGTAAGAGCCATCGGCAAAGTCAGTCTTTCACCGATATGTTTATTTTTCGTACCAGCCTTTCGGCTTCCGGCCGGTCGAGGTCGATAGACAGAAGACCGTTCTTCAGCTCCGCCGCCAGCACCCGCATCCCGTCGGCCAGCACGAAGCAGCGCTGGAATTGGCGGGCCGCGATGCCGCGGTGAAGATATTCGCGTTCCGTGTCGTCGTTCTGGCGTCCACGCACCACCAGCTGATTCTCTTCCGTGGTTACGTCCAGATCGTCTTCCGCGAAGCCGGCGACCGCCAGCGTGATACGCAGCCTCTCGGCGTCGCCTTCGCTGCCGCGCAGCCGTTCGATGTTGTAGGGCGGATAGCTGTCACCGGATTTCGCCAGGCGCTCCAGCGTCTTTTCCATTGCATCGAAGCCCAGAAGAAGCGGGCTGGAAAAGGGCGTCATTCGACTCATCGTACCGTTGTCCTCCAAGAGCGACATGAACCGGAAAAACCCGACTGGCATTTTCCCGGTCTTCATTGATATGGTCCGCCGCGCGGGCGAGTTCAAGCCATCAAGGGGCCCGCCAACCAAGGACACAAAATGCCGGATAAACGCAAGATCATCATCGACACCGATCCCGGCCAGGACGATGCCGTAGCCATATTGCTGGCGCTGGCGAGTCCCGAGCTGGATGTGATCGGCATCACCGCAGTCGCCGGCAACGTGCCGCTGAGGCTTACTGAAAAGAATGCCCTCAAGATCTGCGAACTGGCCGGCCGCCGCGATATCAAGGTGTATTCGGGCGCCATCCGGCCATTGGTCCGGCAACTGGTCACCGCCGAGCATGTGCACGGCAAGACCGGCCTCGACGGTCCCGATTTGCCGGAGCCGACGATGAAGCTGCAAGAGCAGCATGCCGTCGATTTCATCGTCGAGACACTGATGCACGAGGAGCCGGGTTCGGTGACGCTGTGCCCGCTCGGGCCGCTCACCAATATCGCACTGGCCCTGGTCCGCGAGCCCAGGATCGCGACGCGCATCAAGGAAATCGTATTGATGGGCGGCGGCTTCTTCGAGGGTGGCAACGTCACGCCCGCGGCCGAGTTCAACATCTATGTCGATCCGCACGCGGCTGACGTCGTCTTCCACTCTGGCGTGCCGATCGTGGTCATGCCGCTCGACGTGACGCACAAGGCGCTGACGACGGCCAAGCGGGTCGAGGCGTTCCGCGCGATGGGTTCGAAAGTGGGCGACGCAACCGCCGCGCTGCTCGATTTCTTCGAGCGTTTCGACGAGGAAAAGTACGGCACCGACGGCGGGCCGCTGCACGATCCTTGCGTCATCGCCTATCTGCTGAAGCCGGACCTGTTCAAGGGCCGTCACTGCAATGTGACTGTTGAAACAACCTCGGACCTCACCATGGGCATGACCGTGATCGACTGGTGGGGGGTGACCGACCGGCCGAAGAACGCCACCGTCATGCGCGACATCGATTCAGATGGCTTCTTCGCTCTGCTGACGGAAAGGCTGGGGCGGCTCTGAGAGTTCCCTCCCGTTTACGGGAGAGGGGGCCAGATCACCCTCTCTCCGCGAAGATGGGGAAGCTGTTTATTTCGCCCGCGAGAAAGCCAGCCAAAGGCCACCACCGACGAGAAAGCCGCCACTGATCTTCGACAGGAGCCGAATGCGATGCGCCGAGAGCAAGCGACCGGCACGGCCGGCGGCAAGCGCGTAACAGCTGTCGGAGACGGCGGCGAAGGCGAGGGCTGTGAGGCCCATCACTGTCATCTGCAGTGAAAAATTGCCGCTCGGGTCGATGAATTGCGGGAAGAAGGCGCCGAAGAACACCAGCGTTTTGGGATTGCTGATGGCGACCAGAACGCCCTGCAGTACGAAGCCGCCGCGCGGCTTCCTGACCGAACCGTCCGGATTCAGGCTGCCCTTGTTGCGGAACATCTGGATGCCCATCCAGATGAGATAGGCGGCGCCGAGCAGGCGTACCCATTCGAACCAGTGGCCCATGCCGGCAATCAGCGAGGTCAGGCCGATGGCGACGACGCCGATGGTAACCGCAAGGCCGATCTGCGTGCCCACCACGTTGGCCAGCCCGGCGCGCGTGCCATGGCGGATCGAATTGGCGATGATCAATGTCACTGTCGGTCCCGGCACAAGGACGATGACGATGCAGGCCACGACATAGGCGGCGTAAAGAGACGGCGACATGGTTTCTCCCCATTCGAATGCCGGCATCGGCCAGCGTCGGGATCAATGCATGCCGCCGCAGGGCGCGCAAGGGAGGGTGTGTTGTCAGGGATGCGGGATGAGGGTATCAGCTGTTTTTCAGGAAGCCCCGCTGCCTCAGGCCTTCTTTGGCTTCTTTCCGACCTGTGAGGTGTTCAAGGCCACGGCAGTGCGAACAAGCGCCTTGAATGCTTCCTCGTTGATCGCGTCGTCCTTCTGAAAGTCGATGGCGCGTCTTGTGTTGCCGTCGAGGCTTGAATTGAAAAGGCCGAAAGGATCCTCCATCGAAGCCCCCTTGGCAAAGGTCAGCTTCACGGCGGCTTTATAGGTCTCGCCGGTGCAGATCATGCCGTCATGCTCCCACACCGGAACCCCCAGCATCGCATTGGAGGGCTTTCGCCACTTCACCTCTTCGACAACATCGGGATCTGCCTGTTTGATGAGGGCGCGGAGCCGGGCGAGCATTTCGCCGCGCCAATCGCCCAGGGCCTTGATGGTCTGGTCGATGAGCTCGGAGGCAGGGACACTTTCAGTGTCGGTCGTGTTCTTCGTCATGATTGTTACACCTGCACAGGCCGGATTTCGACGCCGCCATATTGCGCGCCGGGCACACGTTTGGCGAATCCGATCGCGGCGTCCATGTCCTCGACTTCGATGAGAAAGAAACCCGCCACCTTGTCCTTGGCCTCACTGTAGGGACCTTCCGTGACAAGCGCTTCGCCGTCCTGCGAGCGGAT
Organism: Mesorhizobium sp. 1M-11; assembly: GCF_001303895.1. GTDB lineage: Bacteria > Pseudomonadota > Alphaproteobacteria > Rhizobiales > Rhizobiaceae > Mesorhizobium. The sequence goes on from NZ_LJSD01000014.1 coordinate 138,616, forward strand.
CGTCGCGACGCCGGCAGGCCATGTGGCGGTTCCACGCAAGGCGCCGCTTTCGGCAAGGAATTTGTTGAACGCGCCATAGTCACGCCCCAGGGCCTCGTGTTCAGCGGCCGTTGCCGCCGCCATTTTCGCGTCGTGGTGATAGATCAGCACCAGAAAAAGCATTGTTCCTCCTTGATCGCATCGTTCTTCTGCAGTGGAGCCAGGCGCGCGCGGAACTTCGGCGCGTCACATCTTTTCGCCCGGCAACCGGCTGGCCTGCCTTACCCAATCGGCGAATTGCTTTTCGTCGAGCTTGTCTTCGTGGATATCGTAGTAGCGCACCTCCTTTTGCTTGGAGGTGCCCGGCGGGACCGGGTTCAGCGCCGCGCCGCGGAAGAACGACACCTTCACATATTTGGTGAAGACATGGATGCCGAGGAACCAGCCCATGCCTTCGTCGGCAACGCCGTAGAACGGCGAATTCCATTTCACGGCCTTGCGTACACCAGGCACGGCGTTTTCGATGATGGCGTCGAGGCGGCGGCCGACGTCGCTCTTCCAGCCCGGCATCGCCGCGATATAGGCCTGCACCGGGGCGTCGCCATAACCCTTCGGAATCTGAGGGTTGCCGCCGGAGAGCAAAACGGGCTGCTCCGGCTTGGTCCTGGCCGTTTGCTTGGCGGTCTTGGTCGCTTTGGGTTTCCCTTCCGGCATCGCTTGTCGATCCTATCCGCTGGTTGGCTGGCTATCGCGTCCCTTCGTGGCGTAGGGCAGGACGAACATGTAAAGCCCGCTGAACAGTAGCAGAAAGAGCGGGAGCAATGGCGAGTAGACGATCCAGGCCGGTGGCTGCCCCATTGCCATGGCGATGAAATTGGCGGCGACGGTGGCGGTGAAGATGATCGACAGCCAACGATGGAACTGCCGTATCCATTTGTTCCAGGTCATGGTTCTCTCATTCCAAGTGAAGCAAAGCGGCTTGCCCGGCTATGGACCTAATCGTCCTTGGCCAGGAGCTGCTCGAGATTTGTGAAGAACTGTTGCCAGCCTGCCTTGGCGCCGCCAAAGGCCTGCTTCTGATCCGGCCGGAAACCGGATTGTTCCATGCGCAGATGCGTTCCCGCAGGCGTGGCCGTCAGCGTGAATGTGACCACGCTTTTCAACCCGTAGGCCGGGTCGTCATGGGCGAAGTCCCAGCGGTAGGAGAGTGTCTTGTTCGGCTCTACGGCGAGCACTTCGCAGTCCAGCACGCCGCCCCATTCGCCGCGCAGATTGAAGCGGTGGCCGACGGCCGGTTTGAAGTCGTTCTTCATCAGCCACTCCTCGATCAGGTGCGGTTGGGTCAGCGCGCGCCACAGCTTTTCAGGAGGAAACGGGATTTCCCGTTCAACAATGACGGTGCGTGTTTCGCTCATTGATCCATCCTTTTCAGCAGGTCTTCGAGATCGTCGAAACGACTTTCCCAGAAGCCTGCCATCTCCTTTGTCCAATCGACCAGTGGCGCCAGCGCACCAAGTTGCGCGCTGTAATGCGTCTGGCGGCCTTCGTGACGATCGCGCACCAGGCCAGCCTGTTTCAGGACGCCCAGATGTTTCGACACAGCCGGCTGCGAGACGCCGGCATGCGTTGTCAGCGTGCCGACCGTCTGTTCCCCACCGCGGCAGAGCCGTTCGAAAATCGCCCGACGGGTCGGGTCGGCAAGCGTTTTGAACAGCTGGTCGTGCGCGTCCGTCATCGAAATCGATAACCCGTTGGCTATGATTTGACGTATAACTGACTGGCTATGGATTAGTCAAGCGTGAATTGAGAGGATAGCGAAACGACTAGTTCTCGGGCGAGGCTCCGACCTTCCAGGGCAGGACGGCTTCATAGGCAGCGGCGGCGCGCAGCACGGCAAGGTCACCGCGCGGTTTACCGATCAATTGCATGCCCATCGGCCTGCCCTTGGCGTCAAATCCTGTCGGCACATTCACGGCCGGGCAACCGCCGAGGGTCGCGAAGGCTGTGACCTGCATCCAGCGATGATAGCTGTCCATGGCACGGCCTGCGACCTCGCGCGGCCAGTGCGTCGAGACATCGAAAGGAAATACCTGCGCCGTGGGCAGCACCAACAGATCGTAGCGCTCGAACAGCGTCAGCAGCGTGCGGTGCCAGGCGGTGCGCTGCATTGCGGCGGCGTGGATCTGTGGCGCGGTGAGCCGGGCGGCTCCTTCCACTTCCCAAATCGCCTCCGGTTTCAAAAGCGCGCGCTTTGACGGATCGTCGTAGAGCAGCTTCAACCCGCAACCGCTGGAAGATTGCCGCAACGTCACGAAAGCCTGCCATAGGGCTTCGAAATCGACGTCCGGCAGCAGGGGCTCGACCTCGAAGCCGATGCCGGCGAGCCGCTGGAGTGCTGTCTCGCAAAGATCGAGGATGCCATCCTCCATGGGCAGATGACCGCCGAGATCGGCCAGCCAGCCGATTCTGCCGCCGGTCGCTGGCCCTTCATCGATCCCCTTCAGGAACGACCCATGCGGATCGTGCGACAGCGGTGCATGCGGGTGGTAGCCGGCCTGCACGTCGAGCAGGAGTGCCATATCGCGCACGCTGCGGCCCATCGGCCCTTCCACGCCCATCTGTGCGTGGAAGACCTCGAAACCGGGACCGCCCGGCACCAGTCCCTGCGACGGGCGGAAGCCGAAGACGTTGTTGTAGGCGCCGGGGTTGCGTAGCGAACCGCCGAAATCGCTGCCGTCGGCCAGGGGCACGAGGTCCAGCGCCAGGGCGACGGCCGCGCCGCCGCTGGACCCGCCAGCCGTCCAGGCAGGGTCGAAGGCATTGAGCGTCGGTCCGAAGACTGTGTTGTAGGTGTTGGAACCGAGACCGAACTCCGGCACGTTGGTCTTCCCGATGACGATGGCGCCCGCCTTGCGCATGCGCTCGACAAAATACTCGTCTGCCTCTGGCACGAGATCGGCAAAGATCGGCGAGCCGAACGTGGTCTTGAGGCCCCTGGTCTGGGCGAGATCCTTGATTGCGATCGGCAGACCGAACAGGCTGCCCGTTGTGCCTCCACTGGCGAGATGGGCATCCGCAACATCCGCCTCGACCAGGAGGTCGGCGCGGTCGCGCAGCGAGACGATGGCATTGACCTTTGGGTTGAGCGCTTCGATGCGATCCAGGAAGGCGGTCATGACTTGGCGTACGGAAAGCCGTCGTTCGCGGATCGCCGCGGCGAGATCGACTGCACTGAGGCCACAGACGTCGCCGGCCGGTGGAATGGCGTGCCGGCTTGCAGGGCGCGTGTCGGTCATGTCAGTGGCTGTCCGAGCTGAGAGCGGCCTCGACTTCGGCGGCCTGCGGGATCGCCGGCTGGGCGCCGGGCTTCAGGCAAGCGAGCGAGCCGGCTGCGGCAGCGCGCGCAAGCGCTGCCTTCAGCGGCAGGCCGGATTCCAGCCCGGCTGCCAGGTAGCCGCAGAACGTATCGCCGGCGCCCACCGTATCCACCGGAACGATCTTGAGGGCCTGCACTTTCAGGAATTCGTCGCCGGTCGCGGCCAGAACGCCTTCCCCACCGAGGGTGACGACGATGGTTCGTCCGCTCTTTTTCGCAAAGGCACGCATGCGCTCGGTACGATCCGTTCCGGTCAATGCCAGCGGTTCGCAATAAAGGTCGAACTCGGTCTCGTTGGCCACCACGTAGTCGGCTTTGTCGAGCAGCTTGGCGGCCTCGATGCGGGCGGGTGCGGTGTTGAGCACAGTGATTGCGCCAGCCTTGCGCGCTGCATCGAGGGCTGCCTCCACTGTCTTCAGCGGGATTTCGTGCTGCAGCAATACGACATCGCCTTTCTTGAGTGCAGCCTTCGCGACGTCGCCGGCCAGCACGGCGTCGTTGGCGCCGGCCACGACCGCGATCATGTTCTCGCCATCACCGCCAACCAGGATATGGGCGGTGCCGGTGGAGCTGTGCGTCTTGGCGACCGCCGAAAGATCGACCTTGCCCTGATCAAGCAGCGCCAGCGCTTCACCGGCGAAGCTATCCTTGCCGACTGCACCCACCATGCGCACCTTGGCGCCGGCACGCGCGGCGGCCAGCGCCTGGTTGGCGCCCTTGCCGCCCGGGGCCGTGGTGAAGGAGGTTCCCGGGACCGTCTCGCCGGGACCCGGGAGACGCTCGACCGTGGCGATCAGATCGAGATTGATGGAACCAATGGTGACGATCAAGGCAGGCCCCCTCAAGATTGTTCTGGATTGTTCCGGGCTTATTTCGGCGCGGACCCTAGCGGTTCTCCGCCTCGAAGGAAACTGCTTTGCCGGTAGGCCAGGCGTCCTTCCCCTGCGTAATTCCCGAGAGATGGATTGTGATCCGGCCGGCAGGCGCACGAGCTTGCGAAACTGTTTCCGTGCGGGTAAAATAAAATAATAAATTCAATTATTTAAATGAATTCATCAGGAAAACTGAACCATGCGGCTGCGTCATCTCCTGCTGGCCCTCGGCATCGTTTTCATCTGGGGTGTCAATTTCGCCATCATCAAGCTGGGCCTGAGACAGGTCTCGCCATTGGCGCTGGGCGTGGCACGTTTCGCTCTCGCGGCCTTCCCGTGGGTGTTCTTCATTCCGCGCCCCAAGGTGCCGTTGTGGCTGATCGCCCTTTACGGTCTTTTGATCTTCGCCATGCAGTTCGGCTTCCTGTTTACGGGCATGAAGCTCGGCATGAGCGCGGGCCTGTCTTCGCTCATCCTGCAATTGCAGGTGTTCTTCACCATCGGCCTCTCCGTGATCATGCTCGGTGAACGGCCGACGGTATGGCAACTGGCCGGCGCTCTGCTTGCCTTCGGCGGTGTCGGTGTGGTTGCGTTGAACGTCGGCGGCGACGTGACGATTGTCGGCCTCGTTCTGCTTGTCGCGGCAGCCGCCTCCTGGGGCGCCGGCAATATCGTTTCGAAACGGATTTCTCAGCTTGCCGCCACTCCCAATGTTCTGGGGCTGGTGGTGTGGGGGAGCCTCTTTGCGTTGCCGATCCTGCTGGTGGTGGCGCTGGTGCTCGACCCGGATCACCTGATATCCAGCTTCACCAATCTCGACTGGGTGTCGGTCGGCTCGATCGCCTATATCGTCTATCTGTCGACGCTGCTCGGCTTCGCTGTCTGGGCGAGCCTGTTTGCGCACTACCCGGTGTCGACCGTTGCACCGTTCACGCTGCTGGTGCCGGTGTTCGGCTTCCTCGGCTCCGCCGTGCTGCTCGGCGAACCGCTGCAGGGCTGGAAGCTTGCCGCCTCCGGTCTTGTCATCGCGGGCCTGTGCATCAACCTGTTCGGGGCGAGACTTAAGAGCGCTGCGCGTCCATTCGGACGCGCAAAGGATACTCCAACACCTTGAAGCTGCGCGGCGTCACGCCGCGCCGACCGAGAGCTGGCCCGCTTCCCAGCCCAGAATGGCACGCTTGCGGGTCAGGCCCCAGTGGTAGCCGGTGAGCGCACCGGACTTGCCAAGCGCGCGGTGGCAAGGCACCACGAAGGACAGCGGGTTGGCGCCAACCGCAGCACCGACCGCGCGGCTCGCCGTCGGCTGGCCGATCTCCGCGGCGATCGCCGAATAGGTGCAGGCCTTGCCCATCGGGATACGCAGCAATGCTTCCCAGACGCGGATCTGGAAATCCGAGCCGATCATCACCACGCGCAGCGGCCGGTCGGAACGCCAATGGGCGGGGTCGAAGATACGCGCGGCATAGGGAGCCGTGGCGCTGATGTCTTCGACATAGGTGGCGTTCGGCCAACGGCTCGACATGTCCCTGAGGGCAGCCTGCTCACTGCCGGCATCATTGAAGGCGAGGCCGGCCAGGCCACGATCGGTAACCATGATCAGCGCGACGCCGAAAGGCGAAATGTGGTAGCCGTAGCGAATGGTCAATCCCTCGCCGCGGGTCTTGTAATCGCCCGGCGACATCGCTTCGTGTGTCACGAACAGGTCGTGCAGGCGGCCGGGGCCGGACATGCCGACTTCGAGGGAGGCTTCCAGCAGCGGCATGCCGGAATCGAGCAGCCTGCGCGCATGGTCGAGCGTCACGGCCTGCAGGAAGGCTTTCGGCGACAGTCCGGCCCAGCGGGTAAACAGTTTCTGCAAGCCGGTGGGCGTTTCGCCGACCTCTTCAGCCAGCGCCTCCAGCGAGGGCTGATCGCGATAGTCGAGGCTGATCTTCTCGATGGCGCGGCGCACGACCTCATAATCGCTGCCGTCCGGCGTGATGTCCTTCTCGAGGGTCGGGGCGATCTTCATCGGCATCCTGGTATTCATAGCGAGATGAGCGTTCATGGCAATTTCTCCCGGAGCAGAATGGAATGCATTCTGCTCCTTCTTCTTGTTTCGTCGCATGATCCTGTCCGGAAAGTCTGCAACTTCCGGGATCGTGCTCTTGAACGCGAATATCGGGGCTTTTGGAGCCAGTCTCCACCCGTTTCCTGCGAAGGTCAGCGCGCCTTGACGGTGGCGAGCGCGCGGGTGAAGGCCGTGGCGAAACTCTCGCGGTCATCCGGGTTCAGGAAGCCGCCGATCGGCACGCTCTGGCCGCGCGACTCGACCGCCATGGTGGTGATGCCGATCTCGGTGTGGCGTGCCACCGAGAAGCGCGACCAGAATGGGTTGAAGCGGTGTTCCTCCGTCTTGCCTGACGGAGCGGTTTTGCGGATATCGAGCGCTGTGCGCGATACGGAAACCTCTTCGCGGGCGCGCGCAGCACGGTAGTTGAGGCGGAAGGCGACATAGATTGCCAGCACGTCGAGGCCAAAGAAGCCGAAGATCGGCCAGGCACCGTTGGCCAGGAAAACCACGCCCGTCACGGCCCAGCAAAACAGAAGCGCACCGATCAGGATCATGAAGCCCAAGCGGCCAAGCGAGCGATGCGGCATGAGCAAAGCCTGAAAGATCGGCTCGTCAGCAGCGAAAGGGGCATTTGTATCGCTCATGGCCTGATATTATAGGAAGCACATGGCAGTCCCCAAGCTCAAAGATCGTCGCAGCTCGGAAAATCGTCCCGCGCCCAAGCGCAACGGAACGGCGCGTGCGTCCGCGAAGAAATCTTCACGCGGGAAATCGGCTTATACGGCGGCCGAAGTGCATGAGATCTTCCGCCGTTTTGCCATACAGCGGCCCGAGCCAAAGGGCGAACTTGAACATGTGAACGCTTTCACGCTTCTGGTGGCGGTGGTGCTGTCGGCGCAAGCAACCGATGCGGGTGTGAACAAGGCGACCCGCGCGTTGTTCAAGATAGCCGACACGCCGGAGAAGATGCTGGCGCTGGGCGAGGCGAAGGTAGGCGAATACATCCGCACCATCGGCTTGTGGCGCAACAAGGCCAAGAACGTCATTTTGCTCTCAAAAGCCCTGATTGCGGACTATGGTGGCGAAGTACCCGACAGCCGCGACGAACTTGTCAGGCTTCCCGGCGTCGGCCGCAAGACTGCGAATGTCGTGCTCAACATGGCTTTCGGCCGGCATACGATGGCCGTGGACACGCATATTCTGCGCATCGGCAATCGCCTCGGCCTTGCGCCCGGCAAGACGCCGGAGCAGGTCGAGGAAGGGCTCATCCGCATCATTCCAGATGAATACATGCGGCATGCGCACCACTGGCTGATCCTGCACGGCCGATATGTCTGCAAGGCGCGCAAACCCGACTGCCAGGCCTGTATCATCGCCGACATCTGCAAGGCTGCCGAAAAGACAAATGCCATTCCGGCACCGCTGGTCGAACTAGCGCCGCTCGAACCGGCCGGTGAAGTGCTTTAGAATTACGCAAAAACAAAGAGTTAGAGCGTTTCCGCGAAACGGAAACGCTCCAGGCCGGCCGGCCTCAGAGGCCGTAGCCACGTGCCATGGCGGCGGCGAAAGCCGGGATAGCCAGGAAAAGCAATGCTTCCAGCCAGACATAACGGCGCACCGAAGCGAGTTCGTGACCTGGCACCTGGAATGCACTGTTCGAGACCGCCTGCCGGTTCCAGGCAATGAAGCGGATGGTTGGAACGATGGAGAGCAGGCCGACCGCGGCGAAGGTCACCATCTTCGCCCAGAACACCCAATTGTAGACATAGAATTCCCAGCCCTTCAGGCCGTGGAACACGCGGCCGATGCCGACAAGGATCATCAGCACCGCAAGCAGGCCGTAATGGCGGTCGACGCGCGCGAGGCGTCGCAATGTGCCGGGCGTCAACTCGTTGCGTATCAGCACGAACTCGGCCGCGATTATGCCGGCCAGTGAGAAAGCAAGCAGATGGTGTAGAATGGTCAGTACGAGATCGGTGGTTTCCATCTGCATTCCCTCCTCGCGATGGTGTGTTTCATACGACCTCGGAGGGGAAATGCCCAGCGGGTCGTCAGGTGCTGGCTAGAGTATCGGCCCGGAATCGGAATCGATTTCGGAAGCACGATGCGCAGATTTAAAGTGTTGGAACGTCCTTTGCACTTCCGGACGTGGCGCTCTAACGTCACCGGATGACGAAGTTGAAGCGTGCCATCAATCCCATGCCCGACGATATTCGGGCGGCTCTCGACCGGGATGGGCTGGGTTCTGCATACGCGGCAAGGCCCGACTATCAGAAGAACGACTATCTGGGCTGGATTGCGCGGGCCAGACGCGAGGAGACGCGGATCAAGCGGCTCAACCAGATGCTGGACGAATTGAAGCGTGGTGGCGTCTACATGAACATGGCTTGGCGCGGCTAAGCTGCCAATGTGCTCGGCCTCGATGGCTGACGCGTCGCGGCGCCGGTTTCTGGCCGGGAATGCCGTATGCGCTGGCCCTTGTCATCACCGCACCGCCTGCTAGGTGCGGCTGAAATGAAGAGGCAACCATGACGACAGCAATCCGGACCGCACCGACCCTGGAAACCGACAGAACCGTCCTTCGCGCCCACGCTTTGGGTGATTTTGACGCTTATGCGCAGATGTGGGCCGATCCCGTCGTATGCCGTTTCATCGGCGGCAAGGCGCGCACGCGCGAGGAAAGCTGGATGCGCTTCCTGCGCCATGCAGGATTATGGTCACTGATTGGCTATGGGTATTGGGCGATCGAAGACAGGGGGACCGGACGTTTCATCGGCGAGGCCGGTTTCCACGACATGAAGCGCGACATCAAGCCCTCATTGGAAGGTATTCCGGAAGCCGGCTGGGTGCTGGCCCCAGAAGCCCATGGCAAGGGCATCGCCGGCGAAGTGGTTGCGCGCATGGTTGCCTGGGCCGACGAGACCATCGGTGCGGCCCGAACCGTCTGCATAATCGATCCTGAAAACAGGCCCTCGCTGCAAGTGGCGGGAAGGGCCGGCTACGTCCAAGTGCTCCGCACGACCTATCATGGAGAGCCGACGATCCTTTTCGAGCGGCGCCCGTTAAGCTAGAGCGTTTCCGTTTTTCACGGAAACGCGGAGACGCTCTACTCGGCGGGAACGCGAAGCGTCTTCAAAAGCGTCGCCAATTCCGGCTCGTCGATCAATGTGGCAGCATCCTCCGCCTTGAGCCATGCCCGCTGGCGCGTGCGTGCCTCCGGCCAGTTCACGAGTTCTTCACTGACGGTAAGCAGATAGACGGTGACGTTGACACGCGCGAAATTGGTTTCCAGTCGTTTCCAATAGGAATAGCTGCCGGCCGGCTGCTTCAACGTCTTGCCGACCACGCCTGCTTCTTCCCTGGCTTCGATGGTAGCGGCTTTGCGGCCACTCTTGCCGGACATCGGCCAGCCCTTGGGGACGATGAAGCGTTGCGTCTGACGCGATGTCACCAGCATGACTTCGATTCCGCCATCCGCTCCCTTGCGAAAAGGGATAGCGGCGACTTGCCGGATGGTCTTGCCCTTTTTCGCTTGCTCGACCGCCTGCTTTTTCGGCAATGGCTTGGCAACCGACGGCTTGACGACGGTCGGGGCGGCAGGCGCTTCTCTTTTGGACGCATGTTCACGTCCGTTCTTCTTTTTTGTTGCCGCCATCGCACTTCCGATCAAATCCACCTGGCGGTTCAGGCAGACCTTCAAATTAGCATAAACGTTGAGAACGAGCGCAATGGCTCGCGTATCGCAGGCACATTATGGATTTTTATAGACGGCTAATCAAATTGTTTGCTGTTCTATCAGCGACAACCACCCACTGCACTACCGCCACGGGCTGAAGATTGGCAAGGTTGCCGGACCGCCGGCGCCACCGGTTGCGGCGGCGTGACGACCTGCCGGTCGATCTCTCGATAGATCTGTTGCTGCTGCTGGAACTGCTGGCGCTGGAGCTGATTACGCAGCGCCTGAAGATCGGCTTGGCCGATCGAATTGGCGCGCGGCTGCACCTGGGCCAACTGTGTTTCACCCGCGGCCAATGTCGCGGTGGCCGGCATCATGAAAAACGTGGTGCCGAGACAAATCGTGATGATGAGGTGGCGCGCCATCGTTCGTCGCTCCGATTCAGGCCTAAGGCGATAGTCGGATATATAGTGCGAGTGGCGACAGGGTCCAGAGACAGAGGGCCCTGGCAGCCTACGCGACCAGCGGCTGTGACGGAGCCGATTGGAGGCAGGGCGACTGAAAAAACGATTGGGGCGCCACAGGCGCCCCAAGGTCTGTTTTCGAAGCTTCGAAAACGCGTCGGGAGTTCAACAGCCTCGACTTGTTAGAGGTTGTTGTTGCCGGACGTGCTCAGCTTGGTGGCAATGGCGTTGAACTTGTTGTTGATCGTGGTGCCGAGGAAGCCGGCGCCGGTAACGATCGCCAGCGCAATCAGAGCGGCGATCAGGCCGTATTCGATGGCCGTCGCGCCCGATTCATCCTTGAAGAAGCGCGAAAGAAGATTGGTCATGGTGGTACCCTTTGCCCGGTTGTGACGTTTGACGGTCTCTTTGCGAACCGTGGCCCATTCTGTGCGGCTTCGATTGCGGACCGGTTAAGCCAAATGGTAAACAAAGTGTAGATCGAGTGTTTGCTTAACAAAGACACAACTCAGGCCAGAAGAACTTTAGACAAATATTGCGGATTGTTTGATATCGAAATCGAACCGACGCCGCTGCTTAGAAAAACACGGGGGCCGGTTCTTGCCGAGGTAACCCCATGGAACGAGCGTTGCCGCCGGCACCTGCTGCCCGGCGGACATTGGCGTCACAACAGGTTCATTTAGCCGAAATAGGGTCTCGTTGAATTTTGCTGCACTGCAAAAGGGACGGGACAATGGTGGACTTAACCTCGAGTGAAATAGGCATTCCGCGGCCCGAGCATCCGCTCGAAGGGCCAAGCATGGCCGGCCGATGGTTCATGCCGATCTTCCTGGCGATCGTGATCGGCGGGCTGATCTATGTCGGTTACGCACTGAGCCAGGATCTGACCAGCGCTGTGGCTGTTCCCTGGATCCTGCTTGGCCTTGCGCTGTTGATCGCGCTCGGCTTCGAATTCGTCAACGGCTTTCACGATACCGCCAATGCGGTGGCGACCGTGATCTACACGCACTCCATGCCGGCCGAACTCGCCGTCATGTGGTCGGGTTTCTTCAACTTCCTCGGCGTGCTCACGGCCAGCGGTGCGGTCGCCTTCGGCATCATTTCGCTGCTGCCGGTGGAACTCATCCTCCAGGTCGGCTCCAGCGCGGGTCTTGCCATGGTGTTCTCGCTGCTGACGGCTGCGATCATCTGGAACCTCGGAACCTGGTATCTCGGTCTGCCGTCTTCTTCCTCGCACACGCTGATCGGCTCGATCGTCGGTGTCGGTCTCGCCAACCAGTTCCTGGCGCCGGCCGGCAGCGCCACGAGCGGTGTCGACTGGTCGAAAGCGACGGAAGTCGGCATGTCGCTGCTGATCTCGCCGCTGTTCGGCTTCGGCATGGCGGCATTGCTGCTTCTGGCGATGAAGCTGCTCGTCCGCAACAAGGCACTTTACGAGGCTCCGAAAGGCAATACGCCGCCGCCGCTGTGGATCCGTGCCCTGCTCATCTTCACTTGCACGGGCGTGTCTTTCGCGCACGGTTCCAATGACGGTCAGAAGGGCATGGGTCTGATCATGCTGATCCTGATCGGCGTTGTCCCGACCGCGTTTGCCCTGAACCGCACGCCGGACGTCAATTATCTGGAAGCCTACAAGACCGCCGCCGCGCAGGTTGACACGGTGCTCGGAAAATATGTGAAGCCGGGTGTAACCGTCACCGACGCCAAGGCCGTCGTGAGCGAAGCTGTGCGCACCAAGACCTGGACCGATCAGACCACACCGGCGCTGCAGGCCTTTATCCATCAGACCAATGCGCTGGTGTCGCCCTATCCATCGGTCGAGAAACTGCCGATCGAACTGGTCAGCAACGCCCGCAATGATATCTATCTCATCGGCGAGGCGTTGAAGCTGATCGACAAGAAGAAGCTACTGCCGATGGAGGCCGACGACCTCAAGGTGGTCACCGGCTATCACAAGGCCGTCGACAACGCGACCAAGTTCATCCCGCTCTGGGTCAAGATCGCGATTGCGCTGGCGCTCGGGCTCGGCACGATGGTCGGTTGGAAACGTATCGTCGTCACCGTGGGTGAAAAGATCGGCAAGACGCACCTCACCTACGGCCAGGGTGCTTCCGCCGAACTCGTCGCCATGGGCACGATCGGTGCCGCCGACATGCTGGGGCTGCCCGTCTCGACCACCCATGTTCTGTCGTCGGGCGTTGCCGGCACGATGGCTGCGAACGGCTCTGGCCTGCAGTGGTCGACGGTGCGCAACATGCTGCTCGCCTGGGTCTTGACCCTGCCAGCTTCCATCGCGCTGGCCTTTGGCCTGTTCGTGTTGATGCGCGCGGTGTTCTAGCGTCTCGTCAAGCGAGGCTGGCGCAGTGAAGCCGTGCCAGCCTCTTCGTGGTTCTGTCGCATGATCCTTGTCCAGAAAGATTTTCCGGGATCGTGCTCCGTCCAATCAAGGCTCCGTGCCGTCGATGAATGAAGCGCCGCGTTTCAGCCTTCCGGGCAGTGAAAGCACCGATCAGGCGCCAGGCCTGATCTTTGCCTATCGCGCACTGCCCGGCCAGCCAGCGGCCGTCCTGGCGCAGAAGGATATCGAAGCCGCCCTTGCCGCCGACGAAGGATGGGTCTGGCTGCACGTCGATCTGGTCGATCAGCGTGCGCATGGTTGGGTGGGGCATGCCTGTCGGCTGCCTCACGCATCGCGCGCCATCCTGGAAGGGCATGACAGTCTGGTGCTTGGCCATGAAGACGGAGTGGTGCATGGCGTGTCGGCCGACATGCACAAGGATATCGAGCGGCGCTCGAGCACGATCGGACGGTTGCATTTCGCGGTTACCGAACGCCTCCTGGTGACTGGGCGCCGGCATTCGCTGGAAGGTGTCGACCAACTGCGCCGAGCGTTGGGCGATGGGTTGAGGTTGCCTACAGCCTTCGATCTGTTCGAGGCAATCGTCGGCGCCTTCTGCAAGAATACCGGCCTCAGGCTCGCGGAAGCAGCGCGACAGCTCGATGAAGTGGAAGACAATCTGGTCACGGAGAGGTTGAGCGACGAGCGTCGACGGCTCAAGGAAGTGCGCCGGTTGGCGGTTTCATTGCACAGGCCGGTTTCCGGCATGGTTGCACTGTTCGAAGACGAGGACCGCGAAGAATGGCAGCTTTCCGCGGCCGCTCATACGGTGTTGCAGCGCCTGTCGACACGGCTCGAGCGGCTCGACCGCGAGATCGTCATGATCAACGATCGCGCCAGGCTGCTGCAGGAAGAAATGGCAGCTGAACTGGCCGACGAATCCAATCGCAGCCTGAAAGCCATGGCTGTGATGAGCGCGCTGCTCCTGCCCGGTACGCTCGTGGTGGGTGTCTTCGGCATGAATACCGGCGGCCTGCCGTTCACACACGGCGATGGCGGTTTCTGGTGGGCGGTCGCGCTGGGTGTTGGCGCCACGGCGCTGTTTTACTGGCTGCTGCGTCGCGCCGGCATCAGCGTGCGTTTCTGACCCTGGAGCGTTTCCGTTTTTCACGGAAACGCTGAAACGCTCTAACTCTTTGTTCTTACGCAATTCCGGATGGAAAACCGTTACACACTTTTCCTGGAGTTGCTCTGGTCTCAGGATTGCTTGGTCAGGTCGGGTCTTCGCGATGCAGATCGTGGATGGCCACGCCCTCCGTATTCGTCGGCGGGGTCAACCACTGATGGTGCCGCAGCGTGCGCTGTGTATCTTCGAGCCCTGTGTCCCAGTGTTCGCGCATCGAGGTGCCGGAGAATTCATAATCCTTGGCGTGCCCCTCATAGCCCTTGTGCTGGTAGATGAGGTGGATGATGTTGACCACGCCGGCATCGGAATAGTCGGCAATCAGCCGCTCTTCCTCGGGGGAGCGCATCTCTGCAGGAACGCGCTTGAGGGCATCCAGGAGCTGCATCTTCAGATCATGGATGCGTTTGAAGTTGTCCGTGTTCTGGCGCGTACGGCTCGAATACATGATGTCCTTGTGGCGCGACAGCACGTCGGCCATGCCGCGAGGCAGCACACCGCGGGCGCTGAACAGGTCGACCTGAAAAACCAGCGAGCTGCGGTCCTCTTCCTGGTCGAGCAGATATTGCAGAGGCGTGTTGGAGACGATGCCGCCGTCCCAATAATATTCGCCTTCGATGCGGATGGCCGGAAAAGCCGGGGGCAGGGCGCCGGAAGCCATGATATGCTCCGGCCCGATACGGACCTTGTCGGTGTCGAAATAGACGAAATTGCCGGTGCGCACGTTGACGGCGCCGACACTGAGGCGTTTGCGGCCATCGTTGAGCACGTCGAAATCGATCACCTGCTCGAGCGTGTCTTTCAATTCCGCCGTGTCGTAGAAGCTGGTCGCGCCTTCCGCACCCACCTGCTCCAACCATGGGTTGGGGAAGCGCGGCTTGAAGAAGCCAGGCTGTCCCATCGTCATCGTCATCCACGAACTGGTGCGGTTGCGGATGTCGCGATAGATGTCGCCTTCCGGCGTATAGGCCCAGATCTTGCGGCCGGAAATCGTCTGCCAGAACTGTTCCAGCCTTTGCAGGCGGCGGCTCGGTTCATTGCCGGCGATGATCGAAGCGTTGATGGCGCCAATCGAAACCCCGGAAAGCCAGGTGGGTTCACAACCGGCATCGGACAGGGCCTGATAGACGCCGGCCTGGTAGGCGCCGAGCGCACCGCCGCCCTGAAGTACGAGCGCGACGCGGTCGTATTGCGATGCGATCTCCTGGATGGTGGCGATGTTCGCCTTCGTTCTGTTGCGGTCCAGCACGGTCAACTCCGGCACATGATTAAGAAAGGTCAGCGTGCGCCGGCGAGATAGTCGTGGACGACTTCGCCGAGGCCGAGGGTGAGGTCGGCGGTGAAATGCAAAGCCGAAACGACTTCGAGCACCGGAAGGCGAGCCACGTCGGCCATGACATGCGGGCGCAGGTCAAGCGCGGCGGGAGCGGTCCAGGCTTCCTTAAGTGTGATGTCGGTGAGGTGATAACGCACGAGCTCGCAGATGCGCGGCGTGCCGTCGACATGCGGAATGATCTTGATCAGGAAGTTGGGTGCGGTCAGCGCGGCCATCACCTGTTCGCGGTCGGCTTCGCGGTGCTTGTAGCCCATCGTGCCAGTGGCGCAGAGCACCGAACCATAGTGCAACGTGCCGACGACAACTTCGCCTTCGTTGACGATTTTGGGATTGGCCAGCTTCTTGGGAAAGCCCCATAATTCGCGCCCTCCGGCGATTGGAGCGTCGTCATCCAGATACATGGAATGGACATAGACGCCATGTTCGCCGTTGAAGCGCACAGGGATGACCTGGCCGCTTTCGGTGTAGTCGCCGAAGCCGGTCGAGTCCGGCATGCGGATGAATTCGTATTTCACCAGCGGCTCGCCATCGAGTTCCAGCGGCGCCGGCACCACCGCTTCCAGCGCCTCGCGCGTGGTGCGGTAGGTGATGATGACATATTCGCGGTCGAAGAAACGATAAGGCCCGGGCGGGAAGGAGGGGTTGGTCAGCGGCATGGCGTAAGCGCGCTTCACGACGTCGGCGATTTCCAAGTTGTCACCTCGGGATTGACGGATGTCACATCAGAAACAACGCATGTCATGTTGCATGGCAGCATGACGGGTTTGTGTCGGGTCGATGAACGATTCCAGTCGTTTGTCGGTTCCAGAATGAAATCGACACATGTTTGTGATGGAAACTTGCTGCAATGCACCTAGTTAGAATGTCACTCCAACTGCCAGCCGAGAGATCACCATGGGTTCCCTGACTTCAAAGAATGCGCTCGTCACCGGCTCTACCAGCGGCATTGGCCTTGCCATTGCCCGAGCCTTTGCTGCCGAAGGCGCCAATGTCACCATCAACGGACTTGGAGACCCTGCTGAAATCGAGAAGGAGCGTGTGGCGATCGAAGCGGATTTCGGCGTCCAGTGCCGCTATTCCGGCGCCAATATGCTGAAGGGCGAAGAAGTCACCGCCATGGTGCAGGAGGCCGAGCAAGCCTTTGGAAGCCTCGATATTTTGGTCAACAATGCCGGTATCCAGTATGTCGCGCCGATCGAGGAATTCCCCGACGACAAGTGGGAGGCGATCATCCGTATCAACCTGCTGGCGGCGTTCTACGCGATCAAGGCTGCACTGCCGGGCATGAAGGCGCGCAAGTGGGGTCGGATCATCAACACCGCTTCCGCGCACGCGCTCGTCGCGTCGCCCTTCAAATCGGCCTATGTCTCGGCCAAGCATGGCATAGCCGGCCTGACCAAGACGGTGGCGCTCGAAGCCGCGCAAGACGGCGTGACCGTCAACGCGATCGCGCCGGGCTATGTGTGGACGCCACTGGTCGAGAAGCAGATCCCCGATACGATGAAGGCGCGCAACATGACCGAAGAGCAGGTCAAGCATGACGTGCTGCTGGCAGCTCAGCCAACCAAGGAATTCGTGACGGTGGAAGAGATCGCGGCGCTTTCGGTGTTCCTCTGTTCGGACGCCGCCAGGCAGATCACCGGCACGACGCTGCCGGTCGACGGCGGCTGGACGGCCCAGTAAGTCGTTCGCCCGTGTAAGCTCATGTTCCCGCAAAAGAAAAGACCGCCGACGGAGCCGGCGGTCTTTTTCTGATGTCCAACCGGTCAGGCGGAAAGCAGAGCGTTCAGGCGATCCCAGCTCTCGGTGGCTCCGGACTCGGCGCCCGACTGCACCATGCCATCGCGTGCTGCGATGGACTGGAACACGGATTGCGCGACGATCCTGGTCCTGCCGCCGACGTCCTCGAAAGTGACGGTCTCGAGCAGAACATGGCCCGGCATGCCTTCGAATTCGAAGGTGCGCACCATGCGGGAAGGGACCGTGATTTCATGGTGGACACCATGGAAGCCGTATTCGTTGCCGGCCTTGTCGCGCTGCACGAAACGCCAGACGCCGCCTTGCCTTGCTTCAAATTTATCAACCGTCGTCGTCAGCCAACTCGGGCCCCACCAGTTCGGGATCGCCTTGGGATCGGTGTAGACGGCGAAGACCTGTTCGCGTGGCGCATCGAACGTTCGCGTCATGACGATCTCGTATTTGCCGGTTTCGGCCGTAAAAGTGGTCTTGGACATGATGACTGCTCCATTTCGTGACAAAACGATGAGTTGCGTTGAGCGGTGCGGCTAATTCTTGCTGGCTTTACTCGCTGCTTCGATGTCGCTCAGAAAGGCGTCGAGCCGGTCGAAGCTCTCCTCCCAATACGTTCGGTAATTCCAAACCCAGTCGGCAACCTCCTTCAGCGCCTTGGCTTCGAGATGGCAGTGCCGTCGTTGTGCTTCGCGGGTCTGGGAAACCAGCGATGCCTCCTGCAGCACCTTGAGGTGCTTCGAGATGGTTGGAAGGCGCAGGTCGAATGGTTTCGCCAACTCGTTGACGGTGGCATCGCCTTTGGCCAGTCGCATCAGGATGGCGCGCCGGGTCGGGTCGGCAAGCGCATGGAAGGTGAGGCTGAGCTGGTCCATTATTTTTCCAATTGGCTAATTAGCTTATCGGTAAAATAATAAAGAAGCCGCGCCTGTCAAGCAAATGGCTGTCGGGACCAGCAAACCGCCGTGTCGTCGACGGCACCTGATAGGCTTCGGCCTCGTCGCGCGCCGGTAAGGTTAACAATTGGTTTCCAAGCAGAGACGCCGCAAACGTGATGTATGGGGTGGCGGGTGATAGGAGCCGCATTCGGGAAATGACCTTGGGGGGTGCAGGTGGCATCGTATTTGGAGGCAATCTCGGATATTGAACCGCGTATGTTGAAGCCTCTGGCAAAAGACATTGTTGTCGACGCGCACAGCGGCCGCATAGAAGGCGCAAGCCTGCATGAGGCCATGGCCTTGCGCTCGCTGCGGCTTGCCATGCGGGTACTGCTGCCGCTGCGCCAGTTCGGCTTTTCGTATGTGGCGCGCGCCGTTCGCGCCTTGCTGCCAAGCAAGCGGCCGATGGTCTTTACGTTGACGTCCGGCGCATCGATGCGTGTTCCTTATTGCGACCCTTATTGGTCGATCCTGCTGTTGCCCGGTTATTCGTATGAGCGCTCGATGCTGACCCTGCTCGATGCGGTGCGCGATGTCGGCTACGGCTTCATCGATGGCGGGGCGAATTACGGTTACTGGTCAATTCTGGCGAGTGGCCCGCAGGCCGGCAGCAAGCCCACGGTGGCGATCGAGGCCGCCGCCGATACATTCCGTGTGTTGGAAGACAATCGCTTGCTCAATGGTGGCCGCTATACGGCATTGAACCGGGCAATTGGTGCGATGAGCGGCGAACATGTGCGCATTTTCGGCGCAAAGCATGAAGCGCGCACCATCGTCGATCCCGCCGACGGCTCGCCCCCCATTCTCGAATGCGACACGATAAGCATCGACGATCTCGCTGCATTGCCGCTGTTTGCCGGGCTCGACAAATTCATCGTCAAGCTTGATGTCGAGGGTGTGGAGATAGCCGCGTTTTCCGGCGCGACGAGATTGCTCGGCGGCGATACCGTGTTTGTCTACGAGGATCATGGTTCCGATCTCGATCATGCCACCACGCGCCATGCGCTGGATATGCTGAAGCTGCGCGTTTTCTGGCTGGGACATGGCCGGCGCCGCGAAATCACGGCGCCGGAGCAACTGGCGGATATCAAGAAATCACGGCGTTTCGGCTACGATTTCATTGCTACACGCAGCCCATTCTGGATCGAACGGCTGGAAAGGCTGATCGCCGAATAGGGGCGGGCAGACGGTGCCTGGCCCGGCACTCCAACGGGTTTATTCCAGACCTTTGGCCCGGTTCCATGCCTTGGACCACATTTTCAGAGCTTTCTGATCGAGCGCCTTCGGCAGGTGAAAGCGCTTCTGCGCTTCGTCTGACGGATAGAGGTCTGGATCGGCGCGCAGCTTTTCATCGAGCATCGCGAGCGCCGCCTTGTTCGCCGTCGAAAAGCCGGTGTCCCTGGCGGCCGATGCGGCAATGTCCGGCCGCATCACGAAATCGATGAAGGCATGCGCGGCTTCCGGGTGCGGTGCGTCACTCGGTACCGCCAACACGTCGGCCCACATCAAATTGCCTTCCTTCGACAGTCGATAGGTGATCGAGAAAGGCCGTTTCGCTTCCTTGGCCCGAACGTCGGCGATGTGCATGTCGCCGGAGAAGCCAAGCGCCACGCAGGCATCGCCCTGGGCGAGATCGTTGATGTAGCTGGAGCTGTGGAATTTGCGCACATAGGGACGGATCTTGGCGATGACGTCCACAGCCTTCTGCAATTCGTCCGGATCGGTGGTATCCGGATCGAGGCCGAGATAGATCAGTGCAAGACCCAGAACCTGTTCGGCATCGTCGAGCATGGTGACGCCGCAAGGGGCGAACTTGCCGACGATTTCCGGGTCGAAAAGCATGCGCAGCGAGTCGACCGGCGCGTCGGGCATGATGGCTTTGATCTTGTCGACGTTGTAGCCGACGCCGGTCGTTCCCCACATCCAGGGCACGCCGTGCGCGCTGCCCTTGTCGATCTCGTCGACACGCGCGACCACGGCCGGGTCGAGGTTGCCCAGATTGGAAAGCTTGCTCTTGTCGAGCGTTGCCCAGACGCCCACGGGCAGCTCGCGTTGCAGGTGCGGTGACAGGTTGATGGTGATGGCGTCGTAACCGGAACCTCCGGTGAGGATCTTGGTCTCGACCATGTCGTTGGAATCGAACAGGTCGTAAGTGACTTTGATGCCGGTCTCCTTCTCGAATTTGGCGATGGTGTCCGGTCCGAAATAGGATTCCCAGGAATAAAGGTGCAGCACCTTTTCCTCGGCGAGAGCCGAGGTCGCAAAAAGGCATGCCGCGGCAAGCGCGAGCCAATGTTTCATCATTTCCTCCCTTGGAGCAATTCCAGGAAAAGTGCGTAGAGGTTTTCCGCCCGGAATTGCGTGAAAACAAAGAGTTAGAGCATTTTCGCGTTTCCGTAAAAAACGGAAACGCTCTGGTACGCCCCCGGATCGTTGCCGGAGCTTTCAATCGGAGCGTCGCGTGAGCCTTGTGGCGCTCCGACAGTTTTCAGCGGCGGCTCTTCAGGCCGTGCACTAGGCCGCCTCCCTGGCGAGCAGGCGCTCCGGTGTCGGCTCCAGAAGCGCGCCGTAGAGATCGGGCCGCCGGTCGCGGAATACGCCCCAACTGCGCCGGGCCGCGGCGATCTCGTCGAGGTCGAGAGCAGCCGTGATCACGCTGTCGGAGACACGGTCGGCTTCGGCGAGCTTGGCTCCGGTATGGTCCGTGATGAAGGACGAGCCGTAGAACACCACTTCGCTTGTTTCACCCCTTTCCACGCCGATCCGGTTGGCGGCAATAACCGGAGTGAGGTTGGCACCGGCATGGCCCTGCATGACGCGTTGCCAATGGTCCTTCGAATCCCAGCCGGGATAGGAAGGCTCCGAGCCTATGGCAGTCGGGTAGATCAGCACCTCGGCGCCCATCAGCACCATGGCGCGGGCTGCTTCGGGGAACCACTGGTCCCAGCATATCCCTGCGCCGATCTTACCGGCAGCGGTTTCGAAGACCCTGAAGCCGGTATCGCCATCATTGAAGTAGAGCTTTTCCGAATAGCCGGGGCTGTTTGGAATGTGGCTCTTTCGGTAGTGGCCGAGCACCTTGCCGTCGGCGTCGATCATCACCAGTGTGTTGAACAATCCTGAACCGTCGCGCTCGAACAGGGATACCGGCAGGACGGTACCTGTCTCGCGCGCCAGCGCTGCCATGCGGGCAACAGTCGGATGCCCTTCAAGCGGGCGCGCGCGGATATTGTGGCGTCTGTCCTCATCCATGCAGAAATAGACGCCTTCGAACAGTTCCTGCAGCACGACGAGCTGGGCGCCGCGCCGGGAGGCTTCGCGGACCTGATGTTCGAGCTTGTCGAGATTGGCTTCGATCTCGTCGGTGCAGGAAATCTGGACAGCAGCGGCAATCAACTGGCGCATGGTTCACCTCACAAAGGTTGTTGTTGGGTGACGCAGTGGATGCCGCCACCATTCTCGTAGATGCGGTCCATATCGAGCTGGACGATGCGACGGTCCGGGTGCAGCCGCCCAAGCGTTTCCCTGGCCAGAGCATCGGCTTTCTTGTCACCGAACTGCGGCGTATAGAGCGCGCCGTTGCCGACATAATAATTCGCATAGCTGGTCAGGAAATCGTCGCTTTTGGAACGCGCGTTCGTGGCGGAAGGAACGGAGACCACCTCGAATTTGCGTCCGCGTGCGTCCTTGGCTTTGGCCAGGATGGCAAGCGCTTCTTCGTGTGCCCGGCCCCATTCGGACGTATCGCCCGGCCAACTGCTGGCGATAAGCAGGCCTGGTTTCACGAAGCGGATGGAGCCGTCGACATGACCGTCGGTGATGTCTCTGCCGCGCACGCCTGGAACCCAGATCACGGCCTCGACGCCGAGCGCGGTCCTGAGGTGTTGCTCGATCTCGGCGCGGCTCAGCCCGGGATTGCGGTTGTCGTTGACCCAGCAGCTCTCGGCGAGCAGCAAGGTGCCGTCGCCGTCATATTCGATGCCGCCGCCTTCGCCCCGAAGTGGAGAGACATGGCGAATGGCTCCGACATGTCTGGCGACATTGGAAGCGATGTCTGCATCGCGCGGATGCGCCTGCTTGTTGCCCCAGCCGTTGAAGCGGAAGTCGACCGCAGCCATCGCACCGTCCGCGGAGCGCACGAATACCGGCCCGGAATCGCGCATCCACATGTCGTCGGTTGCGATGTCGACGAGTTCGACATCTGGACCACAGAGCTCCGCCGCAATGGCGTGATGTTCCGCGGCCGCCGCCATGGCCACCGGCTCGTTCTCGGCGATCGCCGCCGCCAGCCGGCCCAGTGTCTCCTGGACGCTTTCGTAGTACGCACCCGGCCCGCCATAAACGGCCGGTGTGCTCGGCCAGGCCATCCAGGTCCTGGCATGCGGTGCGGTCTCGGAAGGAACGGCCGCCTTCCAGTCGTTCGCCTGTGCCGACTTGATCGAGATCTCAGACATGAGCGTCCATCCTGCCGCTGCCATGATAACGTGACGACGTGTCCATGATGTCCTCATTCGGCAGCCCGCTACCGCGGCTGTTCTTGCGTGATGCAATGGATGGCGCCGCCCGCCGGCACCACGGCTCCGACATCGACCGTGACGATGCGCCGATCCGGGAAGGCGCGCGCGACGGCCGCCTTGGCCTCCTCGCCCGAGGGCTGACCGAAGGTCGGCATGACCACGCCACCATTGGCGAGCGCGAAATTGATGTAGGAGCGTGCAAACACTTCGCTGGTCGCTTCGACATCGTAGGCTTCGGGGATGAGGATCACTTCGAAGCTGCGTCCCCGAGCGTCGGTCTGGCTGCGCAAGGCCGCAAGGTTGTCGGCAAGGACGCGTCCGTGCAGGTCCGATGGATCGGGATTGTATTCGAACATCACCGTGCCGGGGCACACGAAGCAGCACATACCGTCGACATGGCCGTCCGTTTCGAGATCCAGCGGGTCGCCAGGCAGCCATACGACCTTTTCGAGGCCAAGCATGCGTAGCAGTTCTTTTTCCACCCATGCCTTCGACAAGCCGGGATTGCGGTTGGAATGGAGCAGGCTGGTTTCGGTCGCGATCAGCGTTCCTTCGCCGTCGGTCGTCAGCGAACCGCCTTCGCAATGGAGGAAGGAGCGCAGGGCGAGCGCGTTCTCCCTGTTGAGCAACCTCTCGGCAAGCGCGTTGTCCTGGTCATAGGGCTCGTGCTTGCGGCCCCAGGCGTTGAAACGCCACGACACGCCGGCGAGGCCGCCATCGGCGAGTTTGAGGAAGGTCGGGCCGGAATCGCGAATCCAGCAATCGTCGATCGGGATCTCGACGACATCGATGCCGCTTCCAAGCATGGCCCGGGCACCCCCGGCGTGATCGGGATGAGCCACCATGCTGACCGGCTCGAATTGTGCGATGGCGTGGGCGACGGCTGCATAGGCCTGCTGCATGGCAGGCAGAGTGGCGCCATACATGTCCTGGCGGTGAGGCCATGCCATCCATGTCTTCGCATGAGGCTCGAATTCGGCAGGTCGACGAAATTTCAACTGCTGCGCCGGCCACTCGATGGCATTCATCGAAAACTCTCCATTCATGTACAGTGCTCATTGTTAAGCTGAAGAACAGCCCATACAACTGAGAAGGATTCCTGTTGTCATTGAATGGAATTCATGAATGGCAAGGTTCCGGCATATTCCTCCGACGCAATTCCTGAAGGGGTTCGAGGCGGCCGCGCGGTTCGAAAGCTTCAGCCGTGCAGCCGAGGATCTGGGTCTCACCCAATCGGCCATCAGCCACCAGATGCGGCTGCTCGAAGGCCATATCGGTCAACCGTTGTTCCTGCGTATCGGCCGCGAGGTGCGGTTGACGGATGCGGGGCGCGACTATCAGCGCACCGTACGCCAGTGCCTGGAACTCATGGAGGAAGGCTATCGGCGTCTGGAACCCTATCGTAAGCCCGGCAGCGTCGTGATCTATGCGCCACGTGATTTCAGCCGACGCTGGTTGCTGCATCGCCTTCCTTCGCTGCAAGCGGCCGTGCCGGCCTGCGAACCCTGGCTCGACACAAGCGGGGCGGCGATCGATTTCCAGACGATGGAGATCGACCTGGCAATCATCCATGCCGAAGCGCCGCCCGAGGGATGCGAGAGCCTGCTGATCGCAAAGGATGTCCTGTCGCCGGTCGCAACTGCGACGTTGGCGAGGGCTCTGGACAATCCCGCCGACCTGCTCGGTGTTCCTCTCATTCATGACGAGCGTCCCGTCGGTTGGGCCGATTGGCTGCGGAGTACCGGCATCGAGGCGAATGGCAGCTGGCACGGAAGCAATTTCAGCGACAGCGATCTTGCGCTTGCCGCGGCTGAGCTCGGTCAGGGCGTGGCGCTGGGTAGCCTGCCGCTGGTCGAGGCGGCCATAGCAGCACGGTCTCTCGTACTCCCCTATGACCACACCCTTGAAACGGGCCGCGCGTGGTATGCCATATCCACGCAGGATCGGCTCAAGGATGCCGATGTTCAGGGGGCGTGGGATTGGTTGGGTGAGCAGAGCTAGTTTGGAACAGACCGACGTCCCATGGCCGCATATTGTCCAGGCCGAATGTCAGCGCCCTAATTCTCGCAGCCACTTCTCGAAAGTTGGCGTCGGCGACGGATCGGTCTGGATGGTTGGGGGCTGGGCGCTGCTGGCCGCTTTGCGGACTTCGCTTGGGCTCAGCCCGAATTCGTGTATGAACGCACGCGTGAAATTCGCCGCGACGTCAAAACCAGCCCCTTCGGCAATGTCCAATATGCGTTGGTTGTTGGTCGTATCGCTGAGCGCTGCATAGGCATCCTGCAGGCGCTTTCTGCGAATGTAGTTGAGAACGCCGCCGCTCGCCTCGAACAGTTGATAGAGGCGAGTGCGGGAAATGCCCATGGCGCGCGAGATGCTGTCGGGATTGAGATTTGGTGCACCAAGGTTGCTGTGGATATAGCGGTGTACCCGTTCCATTGCGCTCAATGTCAGTGGATTGACCCCGTTTCGGGCATTGGCCGCTGCATCCGTCACGCAGGTGACGAGCATGTCTCTTATCGTGTGCACGATCTTTGGCAGATCGTTGGCCACCAGCGCTGGCAGTCTTGTTTCGACGCTGCTGATATAATCGATCAAAAGTGTTGCGTAGTTGCCCGAGAGGACTGAATTGTTGGCCGCAACCAGCATGCCCGCCTGATCGCCGAAGAGATCGTATGGCATGTAGAGCAGGGTCACCTCGCTTTCCGTGGCTCGCCTGTCAATCGGCCTGGAATGGGGACCCTGGATCGGCGCGCAAAAGGGACCCCTGTAGGGCACCACGGTTAGCGCTCGCCGGGCGAAGCTGGTCTGGGTTGCGCAGGCCGGCGAGCGCGGATCGGCGTTATGGGGTGATCAGGCGCGGTTCTTGAATCGCCAGGATTCGTTTCCGGTCTCGATGATCTCGCAGTGATGGGTGAGCCGGTCGAGCAGCGCCGTCGTCATCTTGGCGTCGCCGAAGACAGCGGGCCATTCGCCGAACGCCAGATTGGTGGTGACGATGATCGAGGTGCGCTCGTAGAGCCTGCTGATCAGGTGGAAGAGCAACTGCCCGCCGGCTTGCGCGAAGGGCAGATAGCCGAGTTCGTCGAGGACGACGAAGTCCAATCGGGTCAGGTAGTCAGCGATACGGCCCTGCTTGCCACCGCGGTGCTCGGTCTCGAGCCGGTTGACGAGATCAACGACATTGAAGAAGCGACCGCGCGTCCCGTTGCGGATGAGGGATCGGGCAAGGGCAATCGCCAGATGTGACTTGCCGGTTCCGGTGCCGCCGATGAGAACGGCGTTACGCTGGTCGGCGACGAAGGTGCCGTTGGCAAGGTCCCTGACCAGCACCTCGTTGACCGGCGTGCCGTCGAAGTCGAACTCCTCGATGTCCTTGGCGATCGGCAGCTTTGCGACGGTGAGCTGGTATTTGATGGAGCGCGCCTGCTTCTCGGCGATCTCGGCCGACAGCAGATCGCCGACGATCCTCGGCGGCTCGTGCTGGCGCTTGATGCCGGTCGCCATAACCTCGTCATAGGCACTGCGCATGCCGTAGAGCTTCAACGTTCCCATCAGATCCAGAACCTGCGTGCGTTCCATCAGCTTGCCCTCCTGAGGCTGTCGTAGCGGGCACAGTCGGCCTGCGGCTCATGGCGCAGGCGAAGAGCGTCCGGGGTGAGAATGGTGATGGCTGGCGCCGGATCGCGCCGCCGCGCCAGAATGTTGATGATGACAGCTGACGAGCAGACGTTCTGGTCGAGCGCCTCTTGGCAGGCGGCCTCCACGGCATCGATCCCGTCGGTCAACACCGCAGCCAGGATCGCCACCATCTGGCGATCACCGTCATCCGAGGACTTCAGTCGGCGCCGGGTCCGCTCCATCGCCGAGGGCAGAACCCAGTCCTGGAACGGCGCGCCATTGCGCAATGCGCCGGGCTTGCGGGCGAGCACGGGGACATAGTGCCAGGGATCGTAAATGGTCTCACCGCGCCCGAACGAACGGGCGTGTTCGGCGACGACAACGCCATCCTGCCGGATGACGATCCTGCTGGCATAGGCCTGGATCTCGACCGGTCGGCCCACGGCAGTCGACAGCACCGAGTATTTGTTGTTGTCGAAGCGCACCGTGCAGGTCTTCGATACCGAGGCGGGGACCGTGTGGAAGCCGTCGAAGGGGCCGCGATACTCGACAAGTTTGCCGCGCTCCTCCTCGAACACCTCCCAGATCGTGCGCTCCGGCTGATCGATATGACGGTGCGTCTTGGTGTAGGCGATGCATTTGTCGAGCAGCCAGGCGTTGAGTTCCTCATAGGATTTGAAGCGCAGCCGCGGCGTGAAGAAGCGCTCGCGCACCAGCCCGACCTGGTTCTCGACTTGACCCTTCTCCCAGCCCGACGCCGGCGTGCAGGCGACCGGCTGCACCAGATAATGGCTGCACATCTGCAGGAAGCGGCGATTGTATTGCCGGTCCTTGCCGACGAATACCGTCTCAACCGCCGTCTTCATGTTGTCGTAGATGCCGCGCGTGCAGGTGCCGCCAAAGAAGGCGAAGGCCCGGTCGTGCGCGTCGAACACCATCTCCTGCGTCTCGCGCGGATAGGCTCTGACGAACATCATGCGGCTGTGGCAAAGCCGGACATGGGCAACCTTCACGGTCACAGTCACGCCATTGATGAGGACGATCTCGTGGCTCCAGTCGAACTGGTAGGCTTCACCCGGCGCGAAGAACAACGGCACATAGGCTTCCGCCGTCGCTGATCCCTGCGCCTTCGCCCAGCTCTTGGCGTATCGGCGAACCGCGTCGTAGCTGCCGTCGTATCCGAGACCGCGGAGCTCCTCAAAGATTCGGATCAGCGTTAGCCGCTCGCGCCCCGCCTTGCCGTGATTGCCACCTAAAAGCCCGTCGAGCTGATCCTGCCAGGGGCCGATCTTTGGCATCGGCTGATGCTCACGCTCGTAACGGAACTCCGTCGCGTTCGACCGCAGCACCTTCCGGACAACCTTCCGCGATATCCTCAACTCGCGGCAGATCTCCTTGATCGACTTCCCCTGGACCAGCGAAAGCCGACGTATCTTCGCAATCGTCTCCACAACCAACATCCAAAACAAATGCCCCCGATGAAACCGAAGGCAGTGTGACAACCCTGCGTTACAGGGGTCCTTTTTGGACGCCGGTCACCCCTGAAACGGGGTCCTTATTCCACGCCGAAACACA
>NZ_LJSD01000057.1 GCF_001303895.1 Mesorhizobium sp. 1M-11
GACACCACCAAGGCCGCCAAGCGCGCCACCCAGGGAGCCGCCGATACCGCCGCTTGCAGTACCACCGATCCCACCGATCGACCTACCGCTGGTCGACGCTCGGCCGGCAGATTTGCCTCCTAGCGAAGCGCCACCTCTGGACGACTTGCCGCCGACCGAGGCCTTGCCACCAGACTTGCCGCCGATCGAGGCGCCGCCTCCTGACGACTTGCCGCCGATTGAGGCCTTGCCGCCAGACTTGCCTCCGATCGAAGCGCCGCCTTTTGACGATTTGCCACCAATTGAGGCCTTGCCGCCAGACTTGCCTCCGATCGAAGCGCCACCTTTGGACGACTTGCCGCCAGACTTGCCACCTATCGAGGCACCCCCTCCTGACGACTTGCCACCGACTGAGGCCTTGCCACCTATCGAAGCGCCTCCTGACGACCTACTTCCAACCGAGGCCCCAGTTGACGATCTGCCGCCAACAGAGGGGCTGCCACTGGACGACTTGCCACCAACAGAAGCTGAACCGCCGATCGAGGCACCACCGACCGAGGCCGAGCCACCGATCGAGGCGCCGCCAACGGAGGGGCTGCCATCAGTCGATTTGCCACCAATCGAGGCCGAACCTCCGATCGAGGCACCACCAACCGAGGCCGAGCCACCGATCGAAGCGCCGCCTATGGAGGGGCCGCCGCTAGACGACTGACCGCCAACCGAAGGCCCGCCCAGCGAACCACCAAGGCCTCCAACCGAGCCACCTCCGACCGAGCCGCCAATGCCTCCGCCCGCTCGGTCGCGAGCATCAGCGCTGTCCACTTGAGCGACGACCGCCGTCAGCAACGCAGCTGTTGCCGTGGAAAGGAGGAAATGAGAACGCCTGCTGATGCTAGCCATGATACACTCTCCTGTCA
This sequence comes from Mesorhizobium sp. 1M-11, assembly GCF_001303895.1. GTDB lineage: Bacteria > Pseudomonadota > Alphaproteobacteria > Rhizobiales > Rhizobiaceae > Mesorhizobium. The sequence goes on from NZ_LJSD01000057.1 coordinate 897, forward strand.
GTTGTCCTTGTGGTGCTGCGCACGATCAATGGTATCGGCGCGCGCCTCCCGAGGGGCTTTTTAGAAGCCGGCTAAATTTTTCCGATTTGATCTGCGAATGAAGGATTGTCATGCCTGGGGCACTGCGAGGGCCGCTTTGCTCGGCACGGCGAACAGAGTGGGATCCGCCGAGATGGGAGGCTTCGCCTCGCCTGGTGGCACGGGTACAGCGGTTGCTGCCGTCCCGGAAGCGAATTTGGGATGCTTGCCACGTCCGTTGCCTCCTCAGCAGAGTTTGGCGCGCGCGAACGCGCTCACGGTCTGCCGCACGGCAAACCAAGAAAAAATTTCCATCTAAAAGAATATCTTCGTGTCGGCGTTAATGCCGACACGCTTCATGATACATGATTGGCAAAATACTTTTTAATAACTCAAGCCATAATCGGTTTTACCAGACGCAATTTCTCATTCGAAATTCCTCTATTAAACAGCTCTATCAAATCCAATAATCAAATTCTTTCACATATCCTGAGTGTCGTCATTGTCTATTACCCAGAAGTATTGACTGAAACGCACCGCCAATTCCTTCTTTGCGGGCAGCGGATGTCCCATAGGGATGCCAACTGGAGGCCGCGGAACTCTACGGCCTGGTGAGAAACGTGACATGAACCGCAGGCTGGCAACCGGCACATTTTGCCGCCGCTGTTCGCATCCCTGGCTATGTCAACATCGAGAGTTCTTGTTGCTACAAAACCAGATCTCGACGCGTCCCTTTAAGCGATATGGTGAGCCGAGACGCTGCTTGCGTGGTCCGTATCGGTGTGTGCGTCATCCTCGATGATCGGCTGACCGACAAATGTCAGTATCGGGGTGATCGCATCGGCGACGCCTTCCGTAATTTGAAGCGCCGAGTGCGCCATCTCGAACATGTTTGATGGCGCCGCGGAATCGACATGCGCCTGCGCTCCCGTCGTCGCAATGTTCTGCGTCGAGGCACCCTGTGTCGAAGCCGTATTGTCGGATGTTGTCGCGACTTCACCTGCCGCCGCTCCAGAGCCGGCACCGAGAAGGCCACTCAGGATGCCTCCGTGACCGCCGACCAGGGCGGAAAGGATCCCACCATCACCATTGCCGACAAGGCCGTCGAGGGTGCCGCCTTTCCCAGCCAGACCTTCAACTAACACGCTGCCGGTGTCTGCCAGGCCCGCAAGGACATCGCCATCGTGCTCCCCAACAAGGCCTCCCAGAACACCATCTTTGCCAACAAGGCTGTGAACGGTGTCTCCAATCACCGGCGCGATATCGAGCACGCCGCCATTTCCAAGCAGGTTGCTTGCGACATGATCGACCGTTTCCAGCAGTGCCCCGACCCCGCCCAAGGCGCCGCCGGAAGGAGCAGCCGTCTCTACGACCGAACTGATGACAGACGACGTGCCGTGCACGCCTTCGAAGGCTCCAACTTCTTCGGAATTCGTGTGAACGGCCGCCGTTGAAATGCCGGTATCCACCGATGCGATCACTGTTCCCGCATCGTGCACGGTATTTCCGCTGAGAGCGTCATCCGCTGCGGCCTGGGAAGATGCCGATTCCGGCGCCTCTTGTGCGACCACGGGCGAGGTCTCCGAACTCAACACACCTGGCGCCTGCGCGCCGGTTTCACCCCCGCTTGCGACGGCCGGTCCACCATCCGCGCGATTGTCATGGTGATCGGCGGCCCTCGAGTGATCGATGCCGGACATGGCTTGATCTGCAGAAGAGTCTGATCTGCGATCATCGTCGCGCTCGAAGGCGGACTTGGAATCCGTTGCGGCGGCAGCCGCTTCCTTCAGGTCGATCAACGCAAGACCCAGCCCCACAGCGCCGGCCGTAAGTGCAAAATTCAGCGTGTCCGCCTTGCCGGTTTCAGTTTTGTTGTCTGAACGACGGCCTTTGCGACCATCCAATTTGTCTACATTTGCCATGGGTTGATCCTCATTCTTCTCGAAACGCATGCCCGACTTCATCAAGAAGCGGCCCAAGCAGATAGGCTATCAGGGTCCGGGATCCGTTCGTGACCACCACCTCCGCCGGCATCCCTGGTTGCAGGGGAACCGTTGAATTGCGCAGGTCATCGGAATTGATCTTGGTGCGGATCGCGAAGTAGTTAAGTCCGGATCGTGAATCCGTGATCTTGTCCGCCGATATGCTGATTATTTCGCCGCGCAGCTGCGGGCGTTCATTTCTGGGCACGCCGGTCAGCCAGATGTTGGCGGCTGCTCCTGTCTTGACACCATTGATGTCGGAGAGCGGCAACCGGGCTTCGACGATGATCGGATTGTCGGCGGGAACAATGTCCATGAGCCGTTGGCCGGCTTGAACCACCCCACCTTCCGTGAATACGGACAGATCGACGATGGAACCGCTGGCAGGCGATTTGATGACCGTTCGATCCATTACGTCCTGCGCCGCCTTGAATTTTGGCAACGCCTCGGCCAACGACGATTGCGTTGTTCGGATCTGATCGACGATCTCATTGATCCGCTGATGGTCCAGCTTGGCGATGGCCAGCTCAGCCTCGCCGGTTTCCTGCGTCGCCGTGGAAATCTCGGCTGTGCGTGAGCCCATATCGGCAAGGATCCGGGCCGTTGCTCTTTCCAGTTCCAGCACGCGTGTCTTGGGCGCGTACCCCGATTTGGCCAGCTTTCGGGTGCCTTCCATCTCTTCAAGCATCAGGGCGTTCTGCTTCGACAGCCCCTCTTTTTGCGCCTGCAATCCGCCAATCTTCTCGCGAAGCTGAGCGACCTTGGAGACGAGCATGCCTTTCTCGGCCTCGTATTGATGGGCTCGCGCAACCTTCACTGCAGATTCGTTGGCGACTGTTTCTTCCATCCCCTCGGAGGGGTTGGCTTTCGCCCGGAATTTTTCAAGGCAACTGGAATCGGCATTGTCGCGCTCACACAACAGACGTGCCTGACGAGCCACCAGGGTCATGACCTCGGCCTTGGCTATATCGAGCTTTGCTCGAGACTCCGTCCCGTCGAGCTCGATCAATGGCTGACCACGCTCGACATACTGGCCCTCCGAGACCAGGAGCCTGGAGATGATACCACCGTACGGGTGTGCCACCGACTGCCTCTGCGCCTGCACCTGCAGGCTTCCTTCGGCAATTGCCGCGCTCGATAGCGGTGCCACATAGCCCCAGCCGACAACCAGCAGCACAAAGGCCAACAATGAAGCCGCCCCCCAGACGGCGGGACGCCAGGGATTGCGATATGCCGCGCTGTCGGGAACTGTAATGGTGGTCATGAGCTGTTCCTCAGCTTGGCAAAGCAGGAGCTGCGAAGCTCTCTGGCGGCCCAAACCTGTCGACTTTGCCGGAATTCAGCGCCAGAACGGTGTCGACCACGCTGAGGATGGCGGGCTGATGGGTAACCACCACGACCGCCGTTCCCTGCGCCTTGATAAGGAACAAGGCCTTGCTGAGCGCGCGGACACCCTCTACGTCCAGATGCGCGTTTGGCTCATCCAGGACCAGCAGCCGCGGGCGCCCGAGCAGAGCCCTTGCCAGCCCGATGCGTTGGCGCTGTCCGCCCGATAACCCCAGTCCGCCCGGCCCCAGCATCGTGTCGTATTGCTTAGGCAAGGACAGCACCATCTCATGGATGCCTGCGAGTGTTGCCGCTTCCATGATCTGCTCGATGGAGGTGTCATTAAAGCGCGAGATATTTTCTCGAACGCTGCCGGCGAACAACCCCACGTCCTGGGGCAGATATCCGGTTATGCGGCCAAATTCCGCTTGATCCCAGTGTGAATAGTTCAGTCCGCCGAACGAGATATCGCCTTCGGCCGGCTGAAGGGCTCCGATAAGCAACTTGGACAGCGTGCTCTTTCCCGAAGCGCTTGGACCGACAACCGCTAGGGCTTCGCCCTCTCCGATCTTGAAGGAAATGTCCTCCAGCACCGGCTTCGGGCGCCCTGCGACACGGTAGGAGAGATTTTTCACATCCAGCACGATTTCATTGGTCGGGACGATCGTCTTGGCATCGCTTACAGGAACGTCGTTCAGGAGGTCTCTGATCCGCTGATAGCCGGCCCGGGCTCCAGCTGCTTGCTTCCACGCAGTTACGGCTTGTTCGACGGGTATGATTGCGCGCCCCATGATGATGCTGGCCGCAAAAATCGTCGCAGGACTGATGGCGTGGTCAATCGCAAGCCACGCACCGGTGCCCAATATCAGTGATTGAAGCAGAAGCCTGGTAAACCGGATGGCAGCCGAAATCAGTGCGTTGCGATCACTCGCGAAAGCCTGCCTGACAAGCATTCCGGCGCGACTTCCCTGCCAGTGGCGTTCCACGGCAGACTGCATCCCCATGGCATGAATGACATCCGCGTGCTGCATGATGTTTTCTGTAAAGACGAAAGATCGCCTGGCAGCGGCCTGGGCATCATCCATGGGCTTACGGGTGACGGCCTCGTTTACGAAAGCGAGGACCAGCAGCAGCACGGCCCCGACCGTTGCAACGACACCTAGAATGGGATGGATGAGATAAAGGAGGATGAGGTAAAGCGGGATCCAGGGGACATCGAATAGAAAATGGATCCCCGGACCGGTGACGAACGCGCGGAACTCGTCCAGTTCCCGCAACGGCAAAGCTCCAAGCGAATATCCGCTTCTGGATGATTTTTGCACGAGCGCGGAAAACACGCGGCTCGCCAGTTTTTCGTCAAGCAGGATGCCGCAGCGCGTCAACATCTGGGCACGCATGGCATCTAGGACAGCCATCACGAGCAGTGCGACAATCAGGATAAGCGTAAGCAGGAGGAGCGTGGGAATGCTTTCGCTTCTCAACACGCGATTGTAGACCTGCATTAGATAAAGGGGGGAGCTGAGGTAGAGTAAATTGATCGTGCTCGAGAAGATGCCTACAGCAATGATGTAGGGACGAAGCGATCTTATCGCCGAGCCGATCTCGGTCTCCGCACGCTTTTTGGTCGGTCGAAACAGCGCGGTTGCATCAGCCAAGGACATAACTGGAGGCCCTTCGTTACTTCTCACAACGACAAGATCAGGACGACAGACTTAAACTCTTCATTCAAGGAGCGGCTGCCCATTGAATTGCACTCGCAAGATCCTGAGCATCAGCCGCTGCGAGGACACAGTTCCTCGCAGCGACCAGCGCCGCTCGGGAGACGCTTTGACACATCGAACTGGCGACGGCCAAAAAGGCAGCACCTGTTCGGTCAAGGAGGGCCAATCAGGCGATATGCACGCCGTCGTCAGCCTGCAGGGAATCGAGCACCAGCGAAGGTGTCAGAGCGATGCCTGTCCAGGCGCTGCCGACAAGCATAGCAGCTCCCATGCCAAGATGGCCGCCACCATTCATAAAGTTAAGATAGGCGTCATCAAAGGTTACTTCACCAGAACGATCGTAATGATATTCATTGATTTGGTCGACAGTCGAAGTTCCAGTAGTGCTGCCACCGAATAAAAAACTAAGCATTTGAAAATCTCCTTTGAGTTTACTTCGAGCGATACCAGCGTCGCATAGAACCCAAAGGAGTCAAGAATTTACAGCCCAATTCCGATTTTGCGCAAATGATTCCAGACAATCGTCAAAAAGCGCGACGGCTTGAGTGTCCGCAATGCCGTCGCATCGCGATAAAGGGGCCGGAGGTGCCTCGTCGCAAGAATCTGAGGGAGCTCGACGATCCAGTAGTTATACTGCCTGTCTATTGGGGTGAGGCGGCTCGATATGATACCGGCTTGGCGGTCATCGCAATGGGGAATGGATCAGACCAGGACAGATTCGAAGCGCAGATATTTCCGGCATTGCCGAAGAGCGTGTGCCGTACTTCCGTTCTCTAATGCGGGTCGATACGATCGCCCTGCCCGCTATGCGTTTCGGCTGTGTTTTTGAATTTTCCAATTGCAGGAGTTCGCATTCCGGAAGTGAATCGACCGGATTCGATTTTGACTACGCCGTAGCCCTGCGAGCAAAGACGCGCGCCCAATCGTCGAGTGTATCGTGATAGACGCCGCTGTCGGATTCCTGCACGGTGCCGTCGGGGCACAGGATCGCATAGTGCTCGGAGCATATGACACCTTCGACCACGGGCTCAGACCAACCGGCCAGACCTTCATCATCGAGGATGATCTGCCAGGCAGTGATGGGCGAGCGGCCGAAGCCTCGCACGGTATCCGGCGCAGGCCAGACCACGTAATATCCGGCTGCCGCCGTGATGATTTGGATAGCCATGTTGGTCTTTCCTCCTCCCAAGCAATCCGATCCCACGCATCAGGCAGCAAGAAACGGGCCAGAAGGAAACGAGATCAGAAATACCTGCGAATTTCGATCTTCCAGCCAGTTAACCGGGTTGAGGATAAAACAGAGGGGCATGGAATTCTGATAATTGTACCGCTCTTTGGGCGCCGCTGGCGCCGGCTGGGCCTCTTAGCCACCGGGTTTGCTTGGGGCTCGTCTGCGTATCACTTCAGGTTGCTCTTGTACTAAAGGCCAGATTGCGGCGGAAAGCTGGCAGACGAGGCTTATCATTGTGGACAGGCATCCTTCCGGGTCGTCGGCTGCGTGCCAATCTGAAGTGTGCCGATCTGGCACATCGTGCTTTTCGGCGGAGGGAGACGGCAAGATGAGTGAGCAGACGTGCAGGCTTCGCTTTTTTAGCAGTGCTGGCAATCAGACGACGTTGGCCGCAGGCTCGGAGAAACTTTTAAGTGGAGATATTTCCTAGGTGGCTTTTGCAGCGGTTCAATCCGAAGCGTGTTTGCGGAAAGCAGCAGGGGGTTGACCAACAGTTTTCGAGAACACTCTCGTAAAGTGCACGTGATCCGAAAATCCGCATTCTGCGGCAATGCGAACGACGGGCATCGACGTCTTTGCCAACAGGTACCGCGCGCGGTCGATCCGGCTGTGAAGCAGATATTGGTAAGGTGTCGTTCCGGTGGCCTGCTTGAAAAGATGGGCAAAATGTCCCGTCGACAACCCACTCCCTTCGGCCAGATCGGTCAGCGTCAACTTCTGGCTTAGCCGGGTGTCGACCATTTCCCGAAAGCGTGCGATTTGGCTGCGGGTGAGCTCCCCGGAGGAGTCTTCCAAAACCTGCGGCGAGCGTAAAGTCGAGTATTTGCGAAGCACATGGCACGCCGCAGCGCGTGCGAGATGCTCCACGTAAGGACGGGTTCCTTCTATCTCCAGTTCCATTGCGTCATCGATGGCGGTGACCAATCCTTCGAGCAGGGGATCCATAAAAGCCAGCCTGCCAACCACATCGATCGAGGTCGATTGATTTCTGGTGATATCGCCCGCAACCTCGGTCAAAAACGTGTTTCGAAGATAAAGATGGGTCGTGTGGATACGCCTGTCCCATTTCATATTCACCGGCTGGTTCGGCGCCAGGATGCTCAATTGTCCCGGATGGAGATACGCTCGGTATTCCTGCGATTGAACGTTGCACATTACCCGCGTTGAGCCGGATCTTGTCAGGCTGATGAAAAGATGCGGGCTCGCCCGGAAAATACCCTCGTTGGGATCTTCGATCTGCTTCGATATGTATACGTTTTCCCAATTTCGGCCGGCACTCGTTCGAAGAGTGCGACAGGAATCGAGTTGGTTGAAGCTATGGGTTTCCTCCAGTGGGAATTCGCGAAGCGGGGTAACGTCGCCTTGCGTGAAATGCTGAGCCGGCGATGCGGCGTGAGGGCGTCGTTGCTGAGAATTCTGCTCGCTAGGCGGGGGGATCAGCGTGTTCATACCGGGCCACCTCATTGCATCGAATGCAAATCCGGATACTTCAGGATATATCCGCCCAGCCCCTCTCCAAGATAAAACATTGCTATCTTGGCGCTAGCTTACATAATCAGCATGGTTAATTAGCAATAGGGAATAAGACTTAAGGCCAAGACGGCTATCCAGAGTTAATATTCATTAACTCCCGGCATTTGCAATGGTCGTCGTGTGAGGTCGGCTGTAAGGGGGGTCCCTCCCTGGACAGGCCGGCCCGCTTTGCTGTGATGGCAAAAACTTTTTGATGCTGGCGATCGGCTTTCCGTCCCGATGGACGAATCGCTTCACGTGCCAAGCCTCTCCATGAGGCAGCAAGGAGCGCTTGATTGGAGGTCAATCAAAGCCCTTCATAGTTTCCCGCTATGCCAAGGTTGCAAATTCGGACGCCTGCCTGAGGTGCTGTCGCAGCAGCGCTTCCGCCCATTCCATTTCGCCGGCATCGATGGCGTCAAGAATTGCCAGGTGCTCGCGACAGGATTGTTCGATCCGTTCGGAGGGAAGCTCGTCAAACCCAGCAGATTCCTGCATGCGGCGCAGATTGTTCTGCTGGCGTACCGCGTCGGCAAGAAAGCGATTACCCGAGCAAATAGCCAGCCCTTGGTGGAATGACGCATTGATACGGAACCACTCGTCGCCGCCGATGCTGTCGGTGTCGCTTAGCACACGCTCATGCGCCCGCCTCACTGAGGTCAGCACCTGCGGGTCGGCGTGGAAGCCTGCCGAACGAAGGGCCGCGCATTCAACAGCCGCACGGAATTCATAGCTCTCGCGATAGGCATCCTCGCCCACCAGCGAGTCTGCGAAACGCCAGCCATGGCCGGGCAGCCGCTGCACAAGACCCTCAGCGGCGAAACGCAAAAGGAGCTTGCGGATGATCCCGCGCGAAACGCCGTAACGCGGTATCAGTTCGGCCTCAGAAACCTCCTGTGGCAACTCTCCGAGCGCACGCTCGCGCATCATGCGCCGGTATAGCTCCTCAAGCGGGGAACTGGGCAGCACCTCTGCTGTGTCGAGGCCGGTGACGTCGAGCGCGACCTGCAGCCCCCGTGTCTCCAACGGCGCCAGAATGCCCTTGGAGACCAGGAGTTCGAGCGCACCACTCACGGGCGAGCGCGAAACGCCGAAGGTACGTGCGAGATCCGGCACGGAAAGGCGAGTTCCAACACCCCAACCTGAATCGCGGATGCGATCGAGGATGCGTCGAGCCAGATCGATCTGCAGCGGGCTTGCCGCCTCGCCACGATCACCATCCTCGTCATGTCGGTTCATGCACCCTCCTGGATCACAGCATTATAGTCAGGTCACACGACATAACGAAGGGGATGAATTTCCAAATATAATGCTTTTCATGCAATCAAAATGCATTATGATCAATCATCATCGCTTTCGAGGTAACCGCATGACAGTCGTTCCGCCCTTCCCACTCGTCGACGTCAGCGGAAGTCCATCCGAGCGCGGTCGGGCCTATGGCGAGCAAGCGCGGGAGCGCATTGTCCTGTCGATTTCGCTCTATGCCTCGCAATTGGAGAAGCTGGGCTTCGCTCGCGAGGAGATCAGCCGGTTCTGCGGGCTCTTCCTCCCCCGCCTCAAGGAATGGGCCCCCGATCTTGTCGAGGAGATGGAGGGCATAGCGGCCGGCGCCAATGTCGACCTGACGTCGGTCCTCATGGTCAATGCCCGCACCGAAGTGTTGCAGCTGGCGCGACGTGAGAAAGGCATTGTCGATGACGAGCCGGATGGCTGTACCGGCGCCGTGATCCTGCCGGATGCAACGCGCGACGGCAGGCTGATCCATGGCCAGAACTGGGATTGGCGCGCCGAGTGCGCCGAAACCTCCATCGTACTGCGTATCCGCCGCGACGACGGCCCCGACCTGCTGACATTCACCGAAGCCGGCGGGCTGGCCCGCAGCGGCTTCAACGCTGCCGGCATCGGCATCACCGCCAATTATCTGGAATCGGATCGCGATTATCGCGAGATCGGCATTCCCTTGCCCTTCATCAGACGCCGGGCGCTGGAGGCCGCGCATTTCGCGGATGCCGTGCGCATCGTGGCGATCACGCCGAAATCGGGTTCCAACAACATGATCCTGTCCACTGCGGAAGGCTTCGCCGTCGACCTGGAATGTGCCCCGGACGAAGCCTTCTCCATCTACCCTGACAATGACCTCATCGTGCATGCCAACCATTGGCAGAGCGCGGTCGCGCTCTCGAAACTCAGGGAAACCGGTCTGAAAGACGTGCCGGACAGTTTCTACCGTGACTACCGGGTAAAACGTCGGCTGATGAAGAGCCACGGCAGCATCACAGCCATCGATCTCAAGGACGCGCTTTTCGATGAGTTCGCCTGGCCGCTCAGCGTGTGCAGACCACCCTTCCGCAAGGAAGGCGGCAACATTTCAGCAACGGTGGCGATGATTATTTTCGAACCAGCCGCCGGCTTCATGGAAATCGCGCCCTTGCCTGCCGAATGCCGGGTCTTCACCCGCTACGACCTTGCCATGGAAGAGGCCGTGCTTGCCCGCATGGAGCACAAGGACGATCCCAGCGAAACCATTGCCCGTGCCGTGGGAGAAAGATGACCCGCTTTATCCTCACCCGTATCGCCAGCGCGATCCCGACACTGATCCTGGTGTCGATAGCCGTGTTCGGCCTGCTCCGCTTCATCCCAGGAGACCCTGCCGCCCTGATGCTCGGTGATCTTGCCAAGCCTGGTCAGGTCGAGGCCATGCGCGTCCAGATGGGCCTGGACAAGCCCGTCGTCGCTCAATACCTGATCTGGATCGGCAATGTGCTGACCGGCGATTTCGGCACGTCGATCAGCACCGGGCAGGACGTCCTGCCGCTCATGCTGAATGCCTTTTCCGTTTCGGCCACCATCGTGCTCGTCGGCGTCTTCATCGCTGCGCTGATTGCCGTTCCGGCTGGCATGCTGGCCGCATGGCGCCAAAACAGCTTGGGCGATGTCGGTGTCATCGCGGTTTCGACCATTCTCCTGTCGATCCCGAGTTTCTGGCTCGGCCTCATGCTCCTGCTCGCCTTCGGGCTTCATCTCGGCTGGTTGCCGGTGATCGGCTACGTTCCGTTCAGCCAGGGCTTCTGGCCGGCGCTCGTCTACATCGTTCTGCCGGTGACCACGCTGGTGCTGAGCGAGGCCGGGCCGATCGCACGCATGGCGCGCGCCAGCACCATCGAAGTGGCTCGACTCGAGTACATTACACATGCTCGCGCCAAGGGACTTTCGGAGGCGGCGGTCATGTGGCGTCATGCCTTCAAGAATGCCTTCGCACCAACATTGACACTGATCGGCTTCGTGCTCGGCAGCCTGCTTGGCGGCATAGCCGTCATCGAAACGGTGTTCACCTTGCCAGGTCTAGGCCGGCTGCTGGTCGATGCCATCTATGCCCGCGACTATCCCGTGGTTCAGGGCACGATGCTGTTCGTGGCGGCGATCTACGTCGTCGTCAATCTGGTCGTGGACCTGCTCTATCCCTTCCTCGATCCGAGGGTTGCTGCATGATCGCGCTCGCCCTCGGACAGTCGCGTTTGAAGTTCAACGCCGTCTTCGGCATCACGGTCACCACCCTCCTCCTCGTTACGGCGATAGCCGGACCGTGGCTGGTCGGCTACGATCCGCTGAAACTCGACCTGCCTTCGCGGTTGACTGGCCCTTCCGCGCGACACCTGCTTGGTGCCGACGAATTCGGACGCGACGTCCTCAGTCGGCTGGTGAATGGTGCCCGCACCAGTGCCTGGATCGCCTTTGCAACGGTGCTGTTCGCACTCGTTACCGGCACGGTGCTCGGCGTCGCGGCCGGCTTCCTGCGCGGCTGGACCGACCGTATCCTGATGATGATCAACGACGCCTTTCTCGCCTTCCCCGGCCTGCTTCTCGCGCTCGGCATCATGGCCGTGATCGGAGCGAGCCGCGATGGCATCGTGCTGGCGCTGGGACTTGCCTATATGCCGATCGTCGTGCGTGTGGTGCGCTCCGCAGTGCTCTCGATCCGCGAGCGTGAATATGTCGAAGCCTCGCGCGTCATGGGCAACAGCGAATTCATCACCATGGCACGCCATGTGCTTCCCAATTGCGTGGCACCGATCATCGTGCTGGCGACGACGATGTTCGGCTGGGTGATCCTTTCGGAAAGCGCGCTGTCCTTCCTGGGCCTTGGCGTTCCGCCACCCGCGGCGAGCTGGGGCAGCATGCTGTCGACCGCCCGCCCTTACATCAGCCAGGCGCCGCATCTCATCGTGCTGCCGGGGCTCTGCATCTCGATCACATTGCTTGGCATCAACATGCTGGGCGATGCGGTTCGCGACTGGCTCGATCCGAAACTCTGAGGCCAAGGATGATGGACGGCACGACCTTCGTGAGAAATCCCATGCTTTCGGTACGCGACCTGACCATCACCATCGGCGCGAGTGGCAAGCGGATCGTCGATACGCTGAGTTTCGACCTGGCTTCCGGCGACATGATGGCACTGGTGGGCGAATCCGGTTCCGGCAAGACGATGGCTGCCCGTGCCATCCTGGGCCTGTTGCCACAGCCTCTGATGGCAACGCCGGAAAGCCGGATCCTGTTCAAGGACAATGACCTCACCCGTATCGAACCCAGGGCCATGCGCAAGATACGCGGCGCAGAAATCGGCATGGTGTTCCAGGAGCCGATGGTTTCGCTCAACCCAGCCGTCACGATCGGCGAACAGATGGCCGAGGGCCTGCGCCTCCACCACAAGCTCGACAAGGCCGAGATCCGCGATCGTTCGCTGGCGATGCTGGAGCGCATCCGCATCAAGGAACCGGCAAAATGCCTGGCAGCCTATCCGCACGAATTCTCCGGCGGCATGCGCCAGCGCATCATGCTGGCTTCGGTCATGCTATTGAAACCGCGACTGCTCATCGCCGACGAACCGACCACGGCGCTGGACACACTGGTGCAGCGCGACGTGCTCGACCTGATGGTCGAGCTTACACAGGCCAACGGCACCGCGGTCCTCCTGATCAGCCACGACCTCGGCATGGTTTCCCACTACATTCCCAACGTCGTCGTGATGAGCGATGGCAAGGCGGTGGAGAGCGGGGCAAGTTCGGAAGTCCTGCGCGAACCGAAGCACGACTATACGCGCCGCCTGCTCGACGCATTGCCTCGGCGGAGTGCCGGCGGCATGCGTGGCGGCGATTGCGGCAAGCCGGTTGTCGAGGTCAGGAACGTCGTCATCGACTATCCAGGCCGCAATCGGTTCTTCTCCAGGACCGAAGCCAAGCGCGCCGTGCATGGTGTCGATCTCACTGTTCGAAGCGGCGAAACGCTGGCGCTTGTCGGAGCGTCGGGATCAGGCAAGACCACGCTGGGCCGCGCCATTGTCGGCCTGGTCAAGCCGACGTCCGGTCAGATCGCTTTTCTCGGCGCGGAGGGCCATGCGCCGGCGGATCACCGTGGGCGCCATCACGAAATGCAGATCGTCTTCCAGGATCCCTATTCCTCGCTCGACCCGCGTCAGCGAATTGCCGACATCATCGCGGAGCCGCTGAAACTCGACAAATCGATGAACGCTGCCGAGCGCGAGCGCCGCGTCGAGCAGGTTTTTGCCGAGGTCGGATTGTCGCCGGATTTCCGCCGCCGTTTTCCGCACCAGTTGTCCGGAGGTCAGCGCCAGCGTGTGGCAATCGCCCGCGCCATTGTCGGGCGTCCCGCTTTCGTGGTGGCGGATGAGCCTGTTTCGGCACTCGACATGACCGTGCAGAAGCAGATCCTGCTGCTGATCCGCGAGTTGCAGGCCCGGCACAATTTCGCCTGCCTGTTCGTTTCGCACGATCTTGGCGCAGTCGAGCAGGTCGCGGACCGCATTGCCGTCATGCAGGACGGCCGTATCGTCGAGATCGGTGATCGTGACGATGTCATCGACCGGCCGCAACACCCCTACACGCGCCAATTGCTGGAGGCGGCGATGCTGATCGATCGCCGCTTTGCCGAAACCGGTCAGCTGCCGCAGGCCATGGCGCGCTGAAGGCGCGCATCGGATTCCAGTTGCTGCTGTCACGGCGACCAGTCATCGGGCGTGACTGATCGCGCCAACCAAATCGGTCACATGGCGATTGCTCGCCAGCTTTCGTGGCTGGGAGGTCCGGCGCAGACGGAAAGCTCGATGGTTTCGCCGAGCGAATAGATCACCGAGCCGATCGTCATTGAGGCGGTCAATGCCGCGCTTTGCGGCGTGATCGAGACGATACCGCCCGTGCGGCGTGCGGCAAGAACGGCCTTTACCGCTGCTGCATCAGGCACAACATCGATGTCCGTTCGCAGGCTTTCCAACCGGCCACGGGAATCCTCGCTGCCTTCCATGCGTGCCGCCGCATCGCGTCGGTCCGTGCTGACCAAAGGATGGTTGGTGTGCGGCGAACAACCGTTCGAGAACGGCACCTGAACAACACCACCGGCCGAACATTCGAAGGTTCGCGCCTCGCTCCTGTCACCCAATTGATAATTCTGGCCGGAGGCGTGCGGCACCCGACCCAGGAACTCGGCCGCAGCCGCGGCCGACGCTCGAGCCAACACGCCGCGCATGACGAAGGCCACCGGCAGCCCGCGTGGATTGACGGCGAGTTGGCTCAGCGTGTTGACGCAGACACCGAGCCCGCGCCCGGACACGCCCATCAGGCCGATCATGCCCGCGGAGGTGAAAACGAGGCATTCATGGTCTTCGTCGTGAATCTTCAGCAAAGCCTGGGCGCCGTCATGCCAGCGCGGCAAGTCCATCGTCTGGGCGATCAGAACCGGCCTGCCGTCGGCAGGCACTACCGCCAGGCTGCTGCAGTGGGCAGCGTTCGAGCGACCCCACCACCATTCCTCATCCATCAATTGCAGTGCATAGGCGGTTTCCTCGGACAATCCGGCGCCTTCGGCGATGCCGACAACTTCATCGGCAAGATCAGGCGTATGTTCCGCGATCGCCACGCGGAAATCCGTCGCATCCAGGAAACGGGGGAGAAACAACGATGCCGGCGTGCCGTAAGCTTCGCCGATCGCTTCTCGCCAGCGCTCGACCTTGGCGGAGATCACGCCACGCAGCGCCTCACCATGCGCCTGCCCTCGCCGCCGCGCATCGCCTGCACAGTCGACAACTGGCAAATTCTCCGTGCGCATAGTCTTCCTCCATTCGCTCGCGTCCGGATTTTCCGGATGTGGTCCATAAAACAGGATCGGGGGCCCATAGCCCCCGATCCAATCTATATCTGTCGGGACGCCTATTCAGATTTCCACACACCCCAGGTGCGGGGGTTTTCGGCCGGCCAGGCGGCATAGCCTTGCACTTTTGGTGAAATCGCATCCACCGACGGCGTGAAATAGAGGCCTAGCATCGGCACCTCTTCGGCCATCAGCGCATGCATCTGTTTGAAGACGGCCTTTCGCTCTTCAAATTTGTCGGTGGCAACCGATTTGAGATAAAGATCCCAGGCCTTCGGACTGTCCCACTGTGCGGTCGGATCGGTCTTCTTGTCGCCCATGATCGTGCTGTACATCAGCGATGGGTCGAAACGGGCGGAAAAACCGAACGATTGCAGCTGGAATTTACCGGCCAGATAATTGTCGAGCTGGGCCGCCCAGTCGAGCACTTCCAGTTCTGCGTTGAAGCCAGCCGCTGTCAGCATGGCCTGCAGCAGAACCGAATTCTCATACATGCCCTGGTAGCGCGTGTTGGTCTGGATCTTTAGCTTCTCACCCTTGTATCCAGCTTCCGCAGCCAGCGCTTGAGCCTTCTGCGGATCGTATTGCGGCCATTGAGAGGAAAAGCTGTCATCATAGAAGGCACTCGCCGGCGCCACCGCTGAAGGATCGGCTTTGGCCAGGCCTTCGGTGCGGGCAGCGGCAATCTGCGCGATGTCGACGGCATGTGCCAATGCCTGCCGCATCTTCGGGTTGGACAGGAGCGGGTCCGTGGTTTGCATCAGGATAGCCGTCCACGACAATCCTCGGGACGAAACGACATTCATGCCGCGTGCTTTCGCCTCCTCGACACGGGTCGATTCGACGCCAGGCAGGATATCGATCCCGCCGGCAAACAACGCGGTTTCGGCAGCCGACGTATCCGGAATCACGGTGAAGCGGACATGGTCGACATAGGCTTCGCGACTGCCGGCGAAGCCGCTCGGCTTTTCGGCAATCGGCTTGTAGCCGTCAAAACGATCGAGAGCGATATACTGCCCCTTCACCCATTCTTGCAGCTTGAACGGGCCGCTGCCGATCGCGGAACCGTCGATCCATTTGCCGTCAGCATCGACATTCTTCGGGCTGGCGACCCAGACATTGGCCTGAATGCCAGCCAGCAGCGGCAGAAAGAGCGCGTTGGGCGCATTCAGCTTGAAGGTGACGGTACGCTCATCGACTGCCTCGACAGATTCGACCTTGAGGCCCTGGGTGCCGTCGAAACTGGTAATGAACAGCCATTCATTGGCCGGATCCATCCGACGTTCCCAGCTCCATTTAACATCGGCGGCAGTGACCTTGTCGCCATTGTGGTAGACGGCACCGTCGCGCAACGTGAAGGTATAGGTCTTCCCGTCCTCTGACATTTTCCATGTTTCCGCCAGCACTGGCCCGATCGACAGGTCGGTGCGGTAGCCGACAAGGGTCTCGAATATCTGATGCAGAACCGTATCTGTGTTGGCATCGCGCTGAATGCCGTTGGTGGCGCGAATATCGGCATTCAGGCGGACATTAAGTGTGCCGCCCTTCTTCGGTGCCTCCTCGGCCATCACTGGCAAGGCGACGGTAACCATCAATGCAGCCGCCATCCCTTTAAGGATCTGTCGTCTTCCCACTAACAAGGCTGTTCCCATTCTTTTGTTCTCCAGCTGACGAATTGTGTTCGTTCTTAGCTGGACGCCGAATTCTGCTTCAGCGCCCTTGCGAAGAATTCCTTGACCTTGGGTACGAGATGCAGGTCGTCATGCGTGATGCCCGGCACGATGTCGTGCTGGACCGAGATGCCATGCTTCTCGAAGCTCGCCTTCAGCGCGCGCATGCGGTCGTTGCGGGTTGCACCGGCGAGGTCGGCTCCCGGCATCCACCAGGCATCATCCTTGGTGATGGTGATCTCCCAGGTCTGCAGGTCGTCTCCGCCGATGATCATCTGCACAGCGACCTTGCGCATCGCTTCCAGGTCGATCTTCTTGCCGAAGACCTTCTCGAAATCGCGCACGCCGACCCAGAAATCAGTGTCGAAGTCGAGCAGCGTCACCACGCCGGGCGCACCAATCGAGGCGGCAAGCAGCCGCTCGGGATGCAGAAACAGGAAGCGGTGGGTGAAATGACCGCCGCCCGAGAAGCCATACATCATCACGCGCTCGCCACGGATGCGATAGCGCTCGCGCATCTCCTCGATCATGTCGAGCATGACCGCGTCATAGTGGAGATCGCCATGGCGCAGCATCTTGTAGGAGGACAGATCGCCCGGGAAACAGATGCTGGTCGGAAACAGCGGCGCCAGCACGATGACGCCATTGGCTTCGGCGAAATCGGCAAACCCGTTGCGATAGGCCTCCATGCCGCGTTCGGTGCCGTGCACGATCACTGCCAGCGGATAAGTCTTGTCACCGTCCTCTTCATAGTCCTGCGGAACATAGGCGCAGTAGGCAAAGCGCTGGTCATAACGTGATGCGTAAACGGTCGTGTGCCCGAAGTCGTAATAGGAGAGTTTTTTGCCATGCCCCTGGACGTTTCGCATATCACCCTCTCTCGCAATCCTTTTTGTTGGCGTCGACTATTTCATGATTTTGTTCAACTGAAAAGCATATTTCTAACGCAATTTCAGCCTCGGATCGCACTTTGCATCCATCAAGACCAAACACTAGGCGTCCGCGAATTGCTGTACGCCGGCAAGATCATGTGCATGTCGCCGGCAAAAGCCGCTTGGCGCAGCCGCAGCGCTTGCGATACCTCGCGCCAACAGCCATTATGTCCTTGAAATAATGCGAGCTTCGGCCGCCGACCGCTTGAGCGCAATCGACATGCATTGTGGCTTCGCAATTTGAAACTGTAGCTAGATGCGTGGATTTCAGAAGCTGAAGTAGCGCACCGCCAATGGCCGAAAAGATGCAACTTGGACTGACCGCCGTCGATACCGCCCCCCTGCACGAGAAAGTCTATCTGGAGATCGTCCGCGCACTGATGTCGGGCCAGTTTGCCCCCGGCCAGAAACTGACGTCCCGAAAGGTAGCCAAGGAACTGGGAACCAGCGATATGCCTGTGCGTAGCGCCTTCATGCGCTTGCAGGCCCTGAGGGCGTTGAGCCCTTTGCCCAACGGCAGCATGGAAGTGCCCGTCATCTCGGCCGAGCGGTTTTCGCAACTGACGGCGGTGCGCACCCTTCTGGAGGGGTCGGCGACCGAGCTTGCCGCGCAACGCATCAACGGCAACACGCTGCGCACGATACGCCGCAACTGCGCCGAGTTGACCGAAGCCGCCCAAGCAGGCGTCATCAACGACTACCTGCGCAAGAACTACAATTTCAAATTCTCGATTTACCGCCACTGCGGAAACGACCAGATGATCTTTCTGATCGAGACGGTGTGGATGCAGGTTGGGCCGTTCCTGCGCAACCTGACCACCGGTTACGAGGACAATCTCGCCTCGATCCTCGACATCGACTACCATGACGAGGCGGTGGCGGCGATCGCGGAACATGACGGCGCCCGTGCCCGCGCCGCCATCGTGCGGGACATCAATGACGGCTACCAACACCTGCTGAAGCACGTCAAATTTCCCGAAGCCTGAAGCCGACTAGCTGCCGAAAGCCGAGACCTTCTTCAGCAGCCTGATCATGACCTGATCCATTGCCTCATCAATCGGCTTGCTTTCCGCTGATTGCCTGACGATCACCGTTTCCGTTTTGGGATCGATCCACAGCCATTGGCCATGGATTCCCATCGCCGCCAGCTCACCCGTACCGGTCTCATACCAGTAATTGCGATAGCTGCCGGTCGGCAAACAATCGACCTGGTCGCCCGCGGCCCAGATCGCACGATCGCCGCCTTCCCACAGACCGGCAATCCATTCCGCGGGGATGACACCGCGACCACCCTCACGTACCAGTTCGCCGACGCGGGCGAGATCACGCGCCGTTATCGAAATGCCGCCGGACGCGCGTGGATTTCCAGCCCGGTCCACCGTGATATGCGCGTCGGTGTGTGCACCCATCGGCTGCCACAGCAAGCGGCTGAGCAGTTCAGCAAACCGCTCGCCGGCTGCGCGCTCGATCACCAGCGCCGCCATGTCGGTGTTAGGCGAGCGATAGACGTGCCTCGTGCCGTGCGGATGTGACGCTTTCGGCAAGGTGCACAGGAAACTCTTGAGATCCGGCGTCGCCTCATCCTTGTGCTCAGGGTTCCAGAGCATGGCTCGCCTGTAACGATCGAAGGCGCCGCTGCGGTCGAGATAGATCTCATCGAAGTCGATGCTCACCTGCATATTGAGCAGATCGCGGACCGGAACGTCGCCATAGGCAGAACCAAGCGCTTCCGGAACATAGTCGCCGGCGACAGCATCCAGTGAAAGCTTGCCGTTTCCGACCAGAGCTCCGGCGAGAAGACCAGTTATCGACTTGGAGACGGAGAACACCAGATGCGGCTTGGCCGCATCATTGTGATCGGCACACCATTCGGCGATGAACTTGCCACCTCGCATGACGACGAAGGCATCGGTGTGGTGCCTCACCAGAAATTCACGCAGCCTGCGCGACTGCCCATCGAGATCCTCGACCATGATGTCGGCGAAATCACCCAGCTCGCACCCCGGACTTTCCTGCAACCGAGCGCCGCGGATGGTCGCAGTCGGCACAAGCTCGGCAGCATTATGAAACGCCCAGGATGAGTGCGGCTGCGTCCGCCAGTTCGCCAGATCGATCTGTGCGCGGTCTGTTATGGCATTTTGCATTTTCGTTTCCGTCTTGAACAAGGGATGAACCGAGCCGCTCTATCGGCCCCGGCAAGCCGATCGCGGTTATTCGCGCTCTCTACCGATCTTCCAGTACCCCATCAGGTTTGCGAGCCGCCGGTCGATCCCTCGCTCCTTGACCAGCGCCGCGCGGATCCGGCTGACCGCCCCGGTTTCACCGGCGACCCAGGCGTAGAACGTGTTGGTCGCGCAAGAAGCGCGATCCCAAAGCAGATCGTCGCTATCGGGTTCCATGAGCGCCTCGGCAGTCGAGCCGGCTAAAACATCGCATGGCAACTCGACCTGGTTGGCAGCCATTATCATCTTGTCGCCATAAGCATGCGCCTCCCCGGCCGGGCCTTCACGAACCAGCCAGCGCAGATCGAGACCATGCCACGACGGCACGTCGAGTTTGTCCGCCTCGCCCGGCACCTCCAGGAAGGCATCCACACGTGGCTGCACCTCAAGGGCAGCCAATTCCTCCAGGATTCCGGCAGCCGCCGGCAACGCGGTTTCGTCGGCAATCAGCAGAACGTGTCGAACACCCGTCGGCGGTTGCCATTCATAACCACCGACCTGGCCGTCGTAGTTGGCGTTGGGCGCCGACATCTGGATGGGATCGCTCGGCACAGCGTTGAGCGCCCAGCGTGACGCCGGCCCGTTGTCGCCATGCAGCACGAAATCGACATCCACTTCACAGCGGTCGGCCCGCAGATATCGGATGGTGTAGGTGCGCATCGGCGCGCGCTCGCGCGGCGGCGCGGTGCGATAGATATCGTACCAGTCGGCTCGGTTCGGGATTGCCGGCAACGTCCCGTCCGCTCTTGGGAAAAACAGCTTGATACGCTGGTCGGGAGCGAACGTCGCCATGCCGGCGACGTCCTCGCCGGCCAAGGTGATGCGCGCCATATGCGGTGACAGGATCTGCTTGCCTGCGTGACGAACGTCGAAGATGCGATAGGCACTCTGTTCAGCCACGATCGACCTCTCCTTCCGCGCCAAACCCTCCCAGCCGCTCCAGGATCGCGGCAATGGCGGCCACCCGTTCTTCGTTGGAAGCGGCTACGGAACCGTCGGCATTCCACAGGCTGTTTTCAAAGCCCACACGCGCTTTTCCACCCGCAGCAAGCGCAGCGGAAAGTGCCTCGGTCTCGCCGCGGCCGAAGGCGCACACCATCCAATCCGGCTGAACCGGCAAGGCCGAAGCGACCTCAAGAAAATACCGCAGGTCATCGGCACTGCTTTCCTGGCCCGTGGAATAGCGACCGAGAACAAAAAGCACCGAAAGGCCCGCCGCCGGTACGACGCCGCGCGTGATCAGCTCCGCGAGCCGGCCAACATCGCCGGCGTCATACAGAATGTGCTGCACGGCGATGTTGTGTCCCAGACACCAGTCGTAGAAATCGGCGGCTGCCGCCTCGCCGCCTGCATCCGGGACAAATTCGCGGATCGCTGCCGAGATCGCATTCGGCCTCAACGCGCGGACCAACGCCATCTGCTCCGACGGCTTGTAGAGGCCGACGGCTTCGGTCGTGACCTGCACCATCATGTCGGGCGCAGCCGCGTTGATCAGCCTTGTCACCTGCGTGTAAAGCATCTCATCCAGCACATGCTGGCCGTCCGCATTGCGTACATGAAGATGAATGGCGCCCGCGCCCGCCGAAAAACAGGCCGCAGCGGTCGCGGCGATTTCGTCCGGGAACACCGGCAGGTGCGAATGATCGGCTTTGGTGCGCCTGGCGCCGTTCGGTGCGACCATGATGCGTGGCAGGGTCGGCATGCTTCTCATGCGTCCCCCTCCAGCGTGCGCAACAACGCAATCAGCAATCTGTCACGGCGTGCACCCAGCTTTTCGATGCTTTGACCCGCGGCTTCGTCCTCAATGCCGGAAATCAACGCCGCACGAGTGTTTGCATCGAGCTGGGGAGAGCCAAGCGATGCCCACCGGGCTTCCTGCGCCGGGCCAAGGTGCTTCAGATAGGCAGCGATGCCTCCCTCGCCGCCCCCCAAATGATAGAGCATGTGCGGGCCTTCGATCGCCCAGCGCAAGCCCGGCCCGGACCGAATTGCTCGATCGACATCGGCCACGCTGGCAATCCCTTCGGCAACGATGTGCACGGCCTCGCGCCACAGCGCCGCCGTCATCCGGTTTGCAACGTGGCCCGGCGCTTCACGTGCCACCTTGATTGGCACCTTGCCGATGCGCTCCAGGAAATCATAGGCGGCATCCTGGGCTGCCTGTGCAGTTGCCGCTCCCTTCACCAGTTCGACAAGAGGAACCAGATGCGGCGGGTTGAACGGATGCGCGACGAGCACCCGTTCGGGATGTCTGTTGCATTGCAGCTGGAGATCGCTGGCCATGAATGAGGAGGTGCTGGAGCCGATCACCACATCGGGTGCCGCGACGGCATCGATCCGTGCTAGCAGGTCCTGCTTGAGCGTCAGGTTTTCAGGCGCGTTTTCCTGGACATAGTCACAGCCGTGCACCGCATCCTCAAGCCGCTCGAAAAACAGCAGATTGCCAGCGCAGGTTGTCGCCATAGGCCTCAGTTGCGACAGGTCCTGAAGCCCATCGCCGACCGTCTTGCGCAACCGGCCTTCCGCGCCCGGCTGCGGGTCATGGGCATGTACCCTGAGGCCATGGCTGAGGAAGTAGGCAGCCCAGGCCCCGCCGATCAACCCTGAGCCGACAACCGCGACCGTCTCGATCGTCCCGGATCGGCAAGTCCCCGGCCCCGTCATTTCAGAGATGTCCCTCGCGGAGCAGGTCTGCAGTCACCTCGTCGATAGCGTCGCGCAGTGTCTCGGCAAGCTGCGACAGCTCCGCTTCCGTCACCACGAAGGGTGGCGAAAGGGCGATAACATCCGAATTCGGCAAAGCGCGGACCAGCACACCGCGACGGCGCGCCGACAGGGCAACACGAGCAGCAACCTTCAGCGAAGCCGGGAATGCAGCTTTCGTTGCGTGGTCCGCGACGAGCTCGACGCCCATCATGAAGCCCGCGCTGCGCACGTCACCGACCAGCCGAAGGTTGAGCAGCGTCTCGGCAAAGCGGGATCCAAATGCGGGCGCCATCGCGGCGACACGCTCGACAAGCTTTTCGCGTTCGAGAATGTCGAGGTTGGCCAGGGCCGCCGCGGCACAGGTCGGGTGTCCTGAATAGGTAAAACCGTGCGCGAACGGGCGTCCGTCATGCGAGGCTTCCTCAAACACCGACCAGATCTGCTCGCCGACCAGCACGGCCGACAACGGCAGATAGCCGCTGGTCAGGCCTTTGGCGGCAACGATCAGATCCGGCTCGATGCCATAGAGATCGGATGCGAACCATGTCCCGACACGCCCGAAACCGGTGATGACCTCATCGGCGATGAAGCGAACGTCATGCTTTTCGAGCACCTTGGTGATCGCGGCAAAATAGCCGCTCGGGGGCGGCAGCACGCCACCGGTCCCCATCACGGGTTCGGCAATGAAACCGGCAACCGTATCGGCACCCTCGGCAAGGATCGCTTGCTCGAGTTCCTCGGCGAGAAAGGCGGAATAGGCCTCCTCGGTGACACACCCTCGCGCCTGTGCATCCCGGTAAAGGTCCGGACGCGAGACGTGCCTCGCGAAATCAAGCGGCAGCCCAAAATTCTGATGAACCATCGGTATGCCTGACAGGCTGCCCGCCGCCGCCGTTACGCCATGATAGGCGTAGGCCCGCGAGATGATCTTGCGCTTCATCGGCTTGCCACGAAGCATGTTGTACGACCACAGCATCTTTACCGCTGTGTCGTTGGCATCCGAACCGGACAGGCCATAAAACACGCGCCGCATTCCTTGAGGCGCAAGCTTCAAAAGCCTTTCCGACAGCCTGATGCTCGGCTCGTTGGCAACCGTGTTGAAGGAATGGAAATAAGGCAGTTCCAGCGACTGTCGGTGGATGGCGTCGGAGATTTCCTTGCGACCGTAACCGGCGTTGACGCACCAGAGCCCGGCAGCGCCATCGAGATAGGTCTTGCCGGAAACATCGGTGATCGAGCAACCCGCCGCATGCGCCATCACCAGCGCGCCATTCTTCTGCTGATCGGCAATCGCGGTGAAGGGATGAAACTGGGTTTCCCGATCGAGCGCCACCAAGGCCTCGCCTTCAAATCCAGCGTTTGCCACCATGTTCTCCTCCAACGCACCGCGCAATCTCAGGCAATTTCAGTGCTTGTCTTTTGTATAATTTGCGATCGACGATCACACAACAGAAAGTCGATGATCCAGCCACGCATCACCCTCGAAAGGTAATTTTCTTTTGTTTTTCAATCTATTTTCTGAATTTTCCAACCGAAAGGCCAAGAGACATTCGCCTTAATAGGAGCAAAAAACTGCCAAAGATAAAGATCGCAATCTGGGCTAGGCTTCTACGCAGACATCCCCGATCGGACTGGTGGAGCAGGCCAGGACATAACCTTCGTCCTTCTCGGACTGCGAAAGCACGGACCGCTCAGGGTCGGCCGCATTGGCAGCCACTCGCCATTCTCCGGAAACCACCTTGCAGCGACAACTTCCACAGATGCCGGCTTCACAGTCGGACGTCAGATCGACACCGATCTTGCGCGCCAGTTCCAGCAGCGTCACCGTGCCGGAGCCACTGACCGATTTGCCTGCCTTGAGAAAGGAGACCTGATAGTTGCCGATTTCCGGCAACGGCATCGCCGAGCGATCGGGACCGAAGGTTTCTTCCAGGAATGGGAACTCCGGCGTGGAACTCCAGCCCTCATAGATTTCCCGGGCCTTGGTTCGAAAACCATCCGGGCCGCAACACAGCACCGCCCTCCCCGCCAAATCGGGACAAATCGCGTGCATCATGGCGTCGTCGAGCCGACCGGCCAGAACCCGCACACCGTACTTGCCACCTTCAAACCGACCAGCAAGGACATCGGCTTGTGCGACGGCGTCTCTCCCCGTCAGGTTCCACGAAAGCTTCAGCCGATCACCCATCTGCGTCTTGATCGACAGCAGCTCATTCAGAAACGCGACGTCATCGAGACCGCGTGCGCTGTGATGGAAGCACACATCAAGCGGCAGGTTGGTATCGGCAATGAAGCGCAGCATCGCCATCATCGGTGTGATGCCGCTGCCGGCGGACAAAAGCAGGAGCTTGTCGGCACCACTGGCGGCGGCAAGATGAAAGCGACCATTTGGTCCAAGCGAGCGAATGCTGTCGCCGACTTTCAGCGTATCGTGCAACCAATTGGAGACGCGGCCGTCACCGACCCGCTTCACTGTCACGGACATATAATGGGGCCGCGACGGCGAGGAAGAGATCGTGTAGTTGCGGCGCACGGTTTCGCCGTCGATATCCAAGAGCAGCGTGATGAACTGGCCGGGCTTGTAGTCGACGGCATGGTCTGCGGCGAAACGGAACGTGCGGAAATCGGCCGCCTCGTCAATGATCGCCACGCAGTTTAGCCGGCGCTCATGGCTGCCTTGACGTGCGGCCGTGCCTTGACCGGCTGTAGTGGATGGAAGACGCATCACCGGCTGCGCGTTTCCCGGCAGGATGGTGATCGCGGGCTTGCGCGACAACACTTCCACCTTGTCGCCGACATGCAGTCGGCCAAGCGTCCGGGGGATGAGAAACTGGCCGAAATAGGCCTTGCCATCCTCACCGCGCCGCTGACGGCCGAGCATCGCCAGCGGCTCGTGATCGGACCGCGCCTCGCCAGTCGCGGGATCGAGCGTGGTCATCACGCAACGGTCGCAAGCGCCGATAGCCTCGAATTCAACATCGCCGATCCGCACATGACGCCAGCCATCCTCATCGAATGCAGATGCCCCGCTGACCACGAGATTGGGCCGAAAGCGCTCCATTTCCACTTCGAGGTCGAGGTAGCGGTTGATATCGGCAAGCGAGGCGAAGTTGGTCAGCAACAACGGCGCTGTGTCGGCAAAGCTCACCGTTCCACCGGGACCGATGGCCAAGGGACGATGGGTGAACGTACCCTTGATGGCCATCCGGCAGGCACGGTCGAGGAAACGCGTCAGCCACTGGCTAACCTCTTCGCCGGCATCGAGCGCCACGACATCGTCGCCCCAGATCGAGACGTTGCGAGCGACATCGAGTTGACCACGCGAGAACACCATCGGCGACATGCCAGGCGCGGCAAGAACGATCTCGTCGCCGTCCACATGCGTACGGATCTGCATCAGACGCGGCGCCTTGCGGGCTGTAAGGCAGTCGCCGGTCTCGTCGACGACCATCATGCGCCGATCGCCTGTCAGTCCCTCGGCCTCCAGACGAGCCGTCTCCGCCGGGATCCCCGCGCCTGACTTCAGCGGATAGAAGGTGATGCGTTCCAGGCGGCACGAAGTATCCAACATAACACCTACTACATTCCCCGGCTTTCAAGCGCTGCGCGGACGGCAGCACAAACTTCCAGGAAAGCCGCATCCGAAGCCTTCGAGATGCCGGCATGCTGCATGAAGTTATGGATCAGTCCTTCGAAGCAGCGATAGCGGACAGCGTTGCCGGCAGTCTCGAGCTGCTCGGCGAAAGCCCGTCCCTGGTCGCGCAGCACGTCATTTTCGGCTGCGAAGAAAAGCACAGGCGAAAGGCCGCCAAGGTCGGTTGCCAGCACCGGCGACACCCGCGCGTCAGTGGCCATTGCGA
Organism: Mesorhizobium sp. 1M-11; assembly: GCF_001303895.1. Taxonomy (GTDB): domain Bacteria; phylum Pseudomonadota; class Alphaproteobacteria; order Rhizobiales; family Rhizobiaceae; genus Mesorhizobium. The sequence goes on from NZ_LJSD01000057.1 coordinate 27,235, forward strand.
GATCCGGCAGATAGGCCTTTGCGAAATATTCGGTCTCGGCAAACTCCAGATAATAACCGACGGCGAATTCGCGGTCGGAGTCCGATGGGGGCGCCAAGCCAAGATAGGGCCTGGTGTCGACCAGCGGATAGAGCAGACAGACGGCTCGGAAGAGCTTTTGCCACCTGTAGTGGCGCATCAGCGCGATGGACAGGTTTGCACCCGCGCTGTCACCCATCAGCACAAAACACGCCGGATCGCCGCCATGATCAGCCGCTTTAGCCAAAACCCACTCCACCGCAGCAAGCGCATCCTCGACGGCGGCTGGAAATGGATGCTCCGGCGAGAGTCTGTATTCAACGAAAACAACCAGCGCGCCGCACTCCGTTGCGATGCGCGCCGATTGCAGCGCGTAGGTTTCGGCATCGCCAAGGACGAAGCCACCGCCATGCAGGTAGAGGATAACCGGCAAGGGACCAGCGACATCCGCCGGCTTGTAAAGGTGGAGCGATACATCATCCCCGCCCCCAAGCCTGACGATGTCTTCCGTCACCGGCTTTTCGGGTGATCGGCTCATTTCCCGATACTGATTGCGGTAACTCCGGCGCGAGCCGTCGAGTGTGACGTCAACCTGCTGGGCGGCCTGTTCGCGCGCAAGATGGTCGAGCATGCTTCTGATATCCGGATCGAGTGCCATTTTCACTCCACTTCCAGTCAGATCGCGAATTCCGGCGTCATCCCCGTCGCCGGCATGAATTCAGATCTGGATGCCGGGCTCACTTCAACAGGTCTGTCCAGATCTTGGTATACATCGCCTGGACATCGGCCGGGCAGCCGACATTGACCTTTCCGTATTGGACCAGATCAGCCGGAATGTTGAGCTCCAGCGCATCCTTCATGTCCGCGGGCATAAATTTGTCGGAACCCTTGATCCCGTTCGCATAGCGGGAAAACGCCGACAGCATTGCGGCATTCTCCGGGTCCATCACGAAATTCATGAACAGCTTGGCGTTCTCGACATTCTTGGCGTCCTTCAGGATCATCAGATTGTCCATCCAGATCGGATACCCTTCCTTGGGGTAGCCATAGAGGATATCCGGATTCTGCAGCCGCGATCGGAAGGAAGCGCCGTTCCAGTTGACGCCGGCGGCGATGTCGCCGCGCGAATATTTATCGATATTGCCGAAATCCATGGCCAGCCATTTCCGCTTGGCAGCCACCAACGTGTCGCGCACCTTCTTCAGCACCGCCTTGTCGCTGGTGCACGGCTCACCGCCGACATAGGTAACGGCAAGGAACATGACGTCCGACATTTCCGGCACGACGTTGACCTTGCCGACCAGTTCGGCCGGAGGGTCCATGAAAATGGCCGAGGTGTTGATGTCGCCGGAATAGACCGACTTGTTGACCGTCACGCCCGTCGTGCCCCACATCCACGGCACCGAATAACGCCTACCGGGATCGAACGGCACATCGACCCAGCGCGGATCGACATTCTTGAAATTCTCCATCTGGTCGGGACGGCTCTCCAGGACGAGGCCTTCGTCGATCCAAACCTTGACCACCGGAGCCGAAGGCACCACGACGTCATAGCCGTGACCACCCTGCCGGACTTTGGCAAGCGCGGTGTCGTTGGAATCGTATTCGGTCACCGTGACCTTGACGTCGTATTTCTGCTCGAACTTCTTGACCATCTCCGGGCTGGTGTAGTTGCCCCAGTTGTAGATGTTCAGCACACCTTCGGCGCGCGCCGAGCCCAGGCCGGCAAGCGTTGCGACGGCAGCTGCGGCTAAGGTCTTCGTCCAGGCCATTGTGTTTACTCCCTCCCGGTTTTGCGCCTCGTCATGTGCGCTCACCAACAGACTGTCACGCGACCGCGTGGCATACAAGAGTGCGATCTGCGATCGCAAAAATTATTTACTTGTCGGGAGTGTCATGACGCAGTCGAAACCCCGCGAAGCCTCCCGCACGATCACGACAGGCTTTGAGGGAGGCAGATCACACGAGCGGAAACACTATCGTCGCCAGCGGAAGATCACGCCGTGGCGTAGACATCCCGAATGGCGTGGATTGCCGACAAAGCCTCAATCGAGCGGTCCGGGTTGACGAACTCCGGCCAGGTGGACAGTTTCACCGCGGCAAAATCAGTCTGCGGATCCATATAGATATACTGGCCGAAGATACCCCTGCACATATAGGAGCGCCGCTCGGGATCCTCGATCCAGAACTGGTTGTGATACGCGCCGCGCGGCAGAACGGTCCGATATACACCCTGGAAAAGCTCGTGATTGCCGCGCCGGGTTTCCTCGATCCATTCCGAGGGAACGATCTGCCGACCGTTCACCCTGCCTCCACGCAAATGCAGCAAGGCAAAGCGCGCGTAGTCGCGCAAAGTCGCGTTGAAACCGCCGTCGGCCAGAGCGTAACCGCCGTGATCGACGGTTATATAAGCGTCCTCTTCCGCCCCCATCGGCGCCCACAATTCATTGCTGATCAACGCGGCCAGCGGCACCCCGCTGACCCGTTCCATCACAAAGGCGAGGATATCGGTTTCGATCGAGCGGTAGTTGAAAAGCTGGCCATGCGGTCGTTGCAGCTCGGTCAGTGTCATGACCAGTTGCCACACCGTTTGCGGCCAATCAGGCCGCGTCATCGGCTTCCAGCCGCAGGCCTGGTCGAGCTGCTGCATATGCGAGCCCTCCGTGGTGTAGGATTCGTCGAACAGAACGCCGCTCGTCATATCCAGGACCTGCTGGATCGTTGCGCCTCGATAGGCCGTCGCCTCGAGCTCCGGAAGATACCTGGTCACCGCCGCCGCGGTCTCGACAAGCCCCTTGTGAACAAGGATGCCGAGCACGGTGGCAACGATCGACTTGGTCACCGACATCGCCAGATGATGGCCATGCGGTTTCATTCCGTTCATGTAGCGCTCGGCGACAATCTCGCCGCGAGACAGCACGAGGAAACCATCGGTAAAACTGTTGTCCAGGAAATCGCGGATCGTGCGGCGGCGTCCCGCGACCTCGAATTCGATGTGATCGATTTCGACAGTACGCCTCGGCAACGGCAAAACGGGGCCCTGCCCGCGCCAGACCTGCGCGGTGGCTGTCATTTCCCGCACATGCTGGAAGGTCCAACGGTGATAAGGAGGATAGTCCCAATCCGCGCGCGGAATGACGGGCGATCCGGGCACCTTCGGATCGCGCCAGGGCGTATTGCTATTGGCGTTCATTTCTAATTCACCTCCACAATCTGCCGGCGATCTGCGCGAACGCACGTCATCCTTCGATGCTTTCCCGCACCTGCCTGGGCAACCGATGCAGCGAGGCGACAAGCTCCCGCGTGTAGGCCTCTTTGGGGCTCGTCAGGACGTCTGCGGCGGCACCTTGTTCCACGATCCTGCCCGAGCGAAACACATAGACGCGCTGGCAGAAGGAACTGACGACGAATAGGTCGTGCGAGATATAGACCAGCGTCAGTGCGCGCTCGCGGCGCAGACGAGCAAGCAATTCCAGGATCTGTGCCTGCGTGGTCACGTCGAGCGCCGAAGTGATCTCGTCGGCGATCAGCACCTGCGGCTGCAGCGCCAACGCTCTGGCTATGCCTACGCGCTGGCACTGGCCACCGGATAATTGGCGCGGCTTGCGCTCACCGAGTGCGGCCGGCAATTCGACCATATCAAGGAGCTTCGACGCCTGGCTGAGTGCCGATCGTCGATCGGCCATGCCATGCCGCCAGATCGGTTCGGCGATCGTCTCCAGCGCGGTCATGCGCGGGTTGAGGGAATCGTACGGGTTCTGGAACACCATCTGGACGCGCCGCCGCAATTCCAAGAGATCGCGACCAGCAAGCCGCTCGATAGGGCTGCCGTCCAGTTTGACCGTGCCGGATGCCGGGCGGTTCTGCCTGATGATGGCACGCGCCAGCGTGCTTTTGCCGGACCCGCTTTCGCCGACGATGCCAACCGTTTCGCCCGCATCGATGGCAAGGTTTACACCATCCAATGCCGCAAAAGGCGTAGGTTTTCGCTTGCGGAGGATATCGACGATATCCCGTTTTCCCGGAAAGACGACCCGCAGGTTTTCGACCTGCAGCAATGGTGCCTGCCCTTCAGTTTGTTTCCATCCGGCCTTGAACTGTTTTCTGCCCGGTTGCGAGTCCACCAACAGCCTCGTGTAGGGATGCTGTGGCGCATCGATGATCTGCCCGGCTTCGCCCTGTTCAACGATCTCGCCATGACGCATCACCATGATGCGCGAGCAGATATCGGCCAGAACGCCGAGATCATGCGAGATCAATGCGATCGCAAGGCCGCGCTGCCGGTTGAGGTCCTTCAGCAGTTCGAGGATCTTCGCCTGGACCGTCACGTCGAGGGCGGTGGTCGGTTCGTCGGCAATCAGCAGTCTCGGTGCACAGCTGATCGCGGCTGCGATCATAACACGCTGTTTCATGCCACCCGACAATTCGTGCGGATATGACTTTGCCCGCATGGCGGGCTCGCGGATGCCGACGTCCTCAAGAAGCCGAACCGCCTTGTCCCATGCCTCGCTCGCGGAAAGACCAAGGTGCCGGATCATCGGTTGCGCGATCTGCTTGCCGACCTTTTGCAGAGGATTGAGGTGCGACGCCGGGTTCTGGAAGATCATCGCCATGTCGCGACCACGCAGTCCTGCCCAGTCGGCCTCGCCAAGCCCCAGCAATGCTTGATCTTTGAAGCGGACCTCGCCCGTTACTTCAGCCGTCGAAGGCAGCAGTCCCATTGCACCGCGACAGATGGTCGACTTGCCGGATCCGCTTTCACCGGCAATGCCGACGATCTCGCCGGGCATGATTTGAAACGAGACGTTTTTCAGCACTCGGGTATTGCCAAACCTCACCGAGACATCGATGACATCGAGCAGCGGACCCGTCACGAGTGGAGTTACAGGCCCGTTCATGTCGACACCTGCCCGCGACGCAGTTGACCAAGGCCATCACCGAGGAAAGCCAAGCCAAGCCCCAGTGAAATGGCTGCAAGGCCCGGGAAAGTGCAAATCCACCACGCCTGGCGAATGTAGCGACTTCCATCCGAGATCATGACGCCCCATTCCGCCAGCGGCGGCTGCGCACCCATGCCAAGAAATCCGAAGCTCGCGCCGGCAAGCATGACCAGAACCGCATCGCTCACCGCATAGGCAACCACAGGCCCGAATGCGTTCGGCAATACATGGCGCAGGAGGACAACGCGATCGGAATAGCCCAGGCATTGCGCAGCTTGTATGTATTCGCTGTCGCGGATCGCCATGACTTCGGCGCGCACCAGCCGCGCATAGGTCACCCAGCCGACCACGGCCAGTGCGACGAAGAAATTGAGCAGCCCCGGCCCGAGCACACCGACAATCGCCAGCACCAGGACAAAGAACGGGAAGGCAGCAGTCAGATCATAGAGCCGCATCAGCAGCGTATCGACCGCGCCGCCATAATAGCCACTCAGCAGGCCAACGGTCGTACCGATGAAAAGCGGCGGCAACACCCCGGCAAGGCACATTAGAAGATCGATACGCGCGCCATGGATGACGCGTGAAAGCACGTCCCGTCCTACCTGATCCGTTCCGAACCAATGAGTTGCGCTCGGCCCCTTCAGCGCGTTCACGATATCGATGGCGGTCGGATCATAAGGCGCCACGAATGGAGCAAAGATGGCCAGGACAATCCAGATGCCAACGATCGAACCGGCAACGATGAGGCTCCAGGATAAAATGACGGCTGGTTGTTTCATCGAGCTCTGGATGGGAGCGGCTTCCATCGACATGGCGGCCTCCTATACCCGTGCCCGAGGGTCGATGGCGGCAGAAAGGAGGTCGACGAGAAAAGTCACCGCCACCGTCGTTACCGCGAACATCAAGGTGAGTCCCTGTACGACCTGGTAGTCGCGCGCCAGAAGCGAATTGACCATCAAAGTGCCGAGGCCCGGCACTGCGTAGACCGTTTCGACGATGATGGTACCGCCAATCAGGAAGGCGACGAGCACGCCGAACAGATTGAGCGTCGGCAGGATGGCATTGGGTAGTACGGTGCACCAGAAGATTTCTCGTTCCCCCGCCCCTTGCGCGCGCGCAGCAACGACGAAATCGGCGGAAGCCTTTTCGATGAGAGCAGCCCTCAGGCTCTGGACCAGTACAGGCACCATCCAGATCGCGGTCGACAGTGCCGGTAGGAAGAGGTGATGCAGGTGATCGGCAAAGGTCTTGCCGTAGCCTGAGACCGGGAACCAGCCAAGCCCGACGCCGAAGAAGCGCGACATCATGATGCCCAGCCAGAATACCGGGATCGCCATGCCGGCAATACCGATGAAACGGATGAGCTGGTCGGCAAGGCTACCCGGCCTGCGCGCGCTGGCGATCGCCAATGCAATCGACGGCGGCACGGCCAGACAGATGACATATCCAGTCAGGAAAAGCGTCGGCCAGACATATTGCCCTATCAAGGCGACCACCGGACGCTTATAGCGCATCGACTGGCCGATATCGCCGGTGAAGAGATTGCCGGCATAGGTCACGAATTGCTGCCACAGCGGCTGGTCCAGCCCGAAACGCTGTCTGATCGCTTCGATCGTTTCCGGGCTCGCGCGATCCCCCGCAATGACCCGGGCAGGATCACCGGGCACCATATGCACGAGCAGGAACGTGATGATGCAGATACCGGCGAGCACGAAGATCAGCTGAATGAGACGCCTCAGGACAGTATGCAACTCGCCACCGTTTCGACCGCTTGAACCAGACCGGCAAAAGCCGGCGTAAAGAAAGCGGCACGGTGCCTTCGGCACCGCGCCACCCCCGGGAGGATCTATTGCTCGATCGTTGTCTCTTCGAGCGTCCACTGCATCGCTGGCGTCATCTTCAGGTTTTTCAGATGCTTCGAATAGGCGATGGCATAGGGTGAGTAATAAAGCGGGATCTGCGAGACCTCTTCCGTGGCGATCTTGGAGATCTCTTGATAGATCGCAGCACGCTTGGCTGGATCCTGCTCGCGCGAGCCCTGTTCGGTCAGCTCGTTCACCCGTTTGTTGTTGTAGAAGGTGTTGAAGGCGTGCGAGTCGCATTCGCCGCATAGCGCCCAGCGCACAGCAAGATCCGGGTCGGTCACTTCGTTCATCCACCAGGTCGGCGTGGCGTCATATTCGCCCTTGCCTGTCGCGTCCCACCAACCGGGAGTGTCGACGTTGACCAGAACCGGCTTCAGCCCGATCGCTTCCCACTGCGCCTGCATGAGAAGCCCGATCTGCTGATTGGTCGACCCGCTTCCCAGGATGATCTTCACTTCCTTGCCTGCCATGCCGGATTCGGCCAACAGCTGCTTGGCTTTCTCCATATCGGCGACGAGGCCAGGATAATTGTCGTCGTGAAACTCGAGTGAACCCGGAAGCGGCGTATTCGCCGCTTTCGCATAGCCGTTGGTGACGGCCTGGGTCAGCGCCTTGTTGTCGAGGGCATAAGCAGCCGCTTGCCGCGCTTTCAGGTTCGAGAACGGCTCGCGACCGTGATTGAGAAGCGAGACAAAAACGACATTCGACGGCTCCATGCGCATGTCGATGCCGTCGCTGGCCTTGAGGTCATCGACCTGGGCCCAGTTGACGCCGCGCATGACATCGACTTCTCCTGTCTTGAGCATCGCCGCGGCTGTCTCCGGCTCCGCGATTTCAAGCAATTCCACCGTCGCATCCGATTTCGGATAGCCTTGCCGCCAATAGTTTGGATTGGGAGAAAGGACGAGCTTTTCGCCGGGCTTCCATTCCTTGACCATGTATGGGCCGGACGAGAGCGGAACGGTGGCGAAGGCACCGTCAACGCCACGCTTGTCGACATCCGCCTTCGAGACGATGCCGACATTCCACAATTCCAGATTGGCCAGCATCGGCGCAAGCGCATGCTTCATCTTGATGACGACTGTCTTGGCATCCTGGGCCGAGATCGATTCCACCGCCGCAAGAGGCGATGGCAGGGCCGACTCCTTGTCCGAGCGGACACGTTCCAGGCTGAACGCCACATCTTCAGCCGTCACCGGCGAGCCGTCCGAAAACTTGGCATCGCGCAAATGAAGCGTGTAGGTCATGCCATCAGTTGTAGCCTCCCATTTTTCCGCAAGGCCAGGCTCCAGTTCACCGGTTTCGAAATTTCGGCGCAGAAGCCGCGAATATAGCTGCCCATAGACTTCGATGTTTCCGGCCGCACCGGAACGCGATGGATCGAGTGTCGTCGCTGGATAAGGCGATGCGATGCGAATGACCGACTCAGCCTGCGCAATGCCGCTCGGCGCGAGGACTGCTAAACCCAGCGCAGCCGCCAAAAACGCCTTTGTCATCGTTTTCATCTGAAAACTCCCTCTGGGGCGCTTCGCGCCTTCTTGTTTTCGCCATCAACCAGCCACCAAAGGCGGCGTTCATGACGACACTATTATGCGATCGCAGATCGCAAATAATGTCAAGATGATTGTGCGGTGGATTGGGTGATTTTGACGCAGGACGCCACGCCAGCCGCACCGGCTTTCTCGCCGACCGGTGAACTGGGTCCGATCGCGGCGTATCTGCTTCAAGCTTGTTAGTCCGCTTGTATTCCAAGGTCAGAAAAGGGCGTCAGCAACGCCCTTTTCTGGGTCTTCGCGATGTCCCTTGGGATTGCTCGTTCAACTCCCAAGGCAGCGGACTATTCAGCTGGCGCAGTTGTCCCAAATGCCCGCTTGGCTTGCGACACCTTGACCAAAATCAATGTGAGTACGGTCACCGAACCCAGGAAAATCAGATAAAGCGAGATCGGCCAGGATGCGGCATATGCCCCCAATAGTGCTGTGGCGATGAGTGGCGATAGTCCGCCACTGAACACCGATGCGACCTCATGACCGAGCGCCAGGCCTGAATACCGTACCTCGGTGTCAAACAGACTGCTGAAGAGCTTGGGCTGAACTGCATTCATCAGGGAGAAACACACGGTGTTGGCACCGATAAAAGCAATGAAGATGCTTGTCGTGCTGTTCGCGTCGATGAGCCAGAAGAACGGAAAGGCAAACAGGATCAGAGCCACGGCCCCAGCCATGTAGAGGGGCCATACTCCAATACGATCTGAAAGCGCTCCAATCCCGACCAGAATCGGCAGTTGGATCAAGAACGAGAATATCAGCGCAAGCATGATCGTGTCGCCGGATGCGCCCACGTACTTTCCATATGCGAGAGAGAAGGCAACGAAAATGTAGCTGCCGCCGTTCTCGGCGACGCGCAGGCCCATCGCGACAAGAATTTCCTTTGGATGACGCTTGATGACTTCCATGAGCGGCATCTTGTGATGGTTGTCCGCCGCAGCCGATTTCTGAAATTCCCGACTTTCAGGAACCTTCGAGCGGATGTACACGCCCACACCGAATATCAGAATGCTGATCAGAAACGGCAGGCGCCAGCCCCAGCTCATGAAGTCTTCCTGCGGAAGCCTTTGGACCAGATAGAATGCGGCGGCGGCCAGCAGGAATCCTGCGCTCAGGCCGACCTGTCCGAAAGACGAGTAAAAGCCTTTATGCTTCTCCGGTGCATTTTCGGTGACCAGCAGAACTGCGCCACCCCATTCCCCGCCTGCCGCAATACCCTGCATGACGCGCAGGACAACAACGAGGATAGGAGCCCAGATCCCGATTTGCGCGTATGTCGGCAACAGGCCCATCAAAAACGTCGCGCCGCCCATGATGGTCAGCGTGGCGACGAGGGCACCCTTACGTCCGTACCTGTCCCCGATGTGGGCAAATACGATGCCGCCCAGTGGTCGAGCGAGAAAGCCCATCGCAAATCCTGCAAAGGCTCCAAGAGTACCGATGAGTGGATCGGTTCCGGCTGGAAAGAACAGCTGTCCAAAGACAAGCGCCGCCACGAAACCATAGAGAAAGAAATCATACCATTCCAATGCATTGCCAGCGACCGACGCAAAAATGAGCTGGCGGAGTTCCTTGTCCGTCAACTTCCTCGGCTCACTGCCCGAAACCCGTTCAGACATTTCCATTCCCCTTTGATTTTTATTGTTCAGTTTAAGAGTTTGAAGCTCGCATCAGACCATGCGCGCGCCTCCGTTCAGGTCGATCGTCGCCCCCGTGAGGTATGCAGCCTCGACGCTCGCCAGGTATGAAACCAGCGATGCAAACTCCTGCGGTTTGCCGAGCCTTCTGACGGGGATTGTCGAGATCTGCCTGGCCATCTGTGCGACGTTCGTCGCAACGTGATACGCCTCGGTATCAAACCCGCCAGGAGCGATGGTGTTCACGGTCATTCCCATTTCGGCAGCTTCCAGCGCAGCGGTGCGCGCAAGGCCGATAACGGCAGCCTTTGCAGCAGAATAGGCGACGCCAGCGGCGATCGCTGGTCGCTGCGCTGCGGTCGAAGATGTCAGGATGATCCGCCCATCGGCGACAGGTCTTTCCTTGCGAGCGCGAAACATCTCCCGAATGCAAAGGAAGGTCCCTCGGGCATTCACAGCTTCGGATCTTTGCCAATCGGCCAATGTGGTTTCAGCCAGAGATGGTTGATTTGCGCTGGTTGCCGTCGTTCCCCCTGCACAGCATACGAGCACCGCGATCGGGCCGATCTCCTCTTCGGCGCGACCGAAACAGGCCGCAACGGAGGCCTCGTCGGTTATGTCCATCTGAAAAAATTTCGTCCCATTATCGTCCAGCCCCTTTCGAGTGGGCGCGCGGACATCAGAGGAAACGACGGTGTAACCTTCGGCGTTCAATCGCATTGCGCACGCCTTCCCAAGACTGCCTTCTGCACCGGTAATCAGCGCAATCCGTGCCATTTCATCTCACATGCATTCTCATATGTTTTTTCAACTATGGGCTAATTTTGCTTCAAGTCAACGGGGGGCTCGAGCAAGAAAATAACGTCGGCGGCAAAAAGCCGATTGATTATTGCGATATCATATGTATTTTCATATCATAATAGTGGGAACACCGATATGAAAAATCTGGCGGTTGAAAACGAAAGTTTCTGGCCCGCTTTCAGCGAGCGTAGCGCGGCGGTCGAGGAACACTTTCGCATCGCCATGCGCGGGGTCGCGTCCACGGTCATGCTGATCACCGCCAGGGATCGCACAGGAAAATTCCATGGGATGGCGGCGACCACTTTCATCTCGGTCTCGATGGATCCTGCAACCTGCCTGATCAGCGTAAACCGCACGGCATCTATCCACCCGACGCTTCTGGAAGAGAAGAACTTCTGCGTGAACATCATGCACCAGCAGAACCTTCCTTCGATGCCGGCCTACACCAAGCCGGAGTTCAGAGGAGATCGGTTTCAGGAAGGTGGATGGGAGATCGGGGCCAACGGCGCACCTTTCCAGACACATGCGCAAGCCAATGTCTTTTGCGAACTGATGTCAGTCCGTTCGGTTGGGACTCACGATCTCATCATCGGGCGCGTTGTGGATGTGATCAACAGCGGCAGCATGGATCCGCTTGCTCATTATGACGCCCAATATCGCAGGGCCATCTAACGCAATCGTATTCCGAGACACAGCTTTTCAAACCAACTGGGAACGACCATGAGTGAGCAATCCAAGAGCGTGAAATTCGGCTTCCAACTGGCCGCCGTCGATGCCACAGGCTCAACCGACGCGAAGCTTTATCAGACCATGCTCGAAGATGCCCAGTTGGGCTACGACCTTGGCTACGAAATAGCCTGGGTGGTTGAACACCATTTCTCAGACTATTTCCCGCAACCCAGTCCGATAGCCATTCTATCGCACGTTGCCGCCAAATGTCCCGGCATTGGACTGGGGGCCATGGTACTGGTGACTCCCTGGTATCAGCCGGTCCGCCTCGCGGGCGAAATTTCAATCCTCAGCCATCTTTCGAAAGGCGACCTCCATCTTGGAATGGGACGCGGCAACGCTCCTATGGAATACGAAGCCTTCGGTGTTCCGATGGATGAGGCCAAGCAGAGATTTGAGGAGACCTGGCGCATCATCGAATTGGCCATGAAAGGCGAAAGCTTCACGTTCCAGGGCAAGAACCTGAGCGTCGACCGCGAGATCACGCTCCGACCTCATCCCGTGACCTCGAAGATCAACTTCTATGGCGCGATCGGCAACCCCGCCAGCGCGACGAAAATTGCAGACCTGGGGCTTGCCCCTATCTCGAACGGCTCTCTGCCGTTCGAGGTGCAGCGCATGGTCATGAAGACCTGGACGGAGATTGCTGAATCCAAAGGTCTTGATACCAACGTCGACAAGCCCATCGGCGTTACCTTGATCCTGGCGGACACCGATGAAGAGGCAATCGAGCTTGGCCGCAAATACATGCCTCGTTGGTTCGAAGTCCAGGTCGAGCACTACGCATTCGACGCAAGCCGACATAATGATCTTCCAGATTATCGACCGTTTGCCGAGACTCACGAACGGCGCATCCGGATGACCAATCCGGACAATCTGGGACCGCTGTTCGAGGTATCCCTGATCGGATCACCTGAAACGATCAAACAAAAACTTCAGACCTACATCGATATCGGCTTCAACAGTTTCATCCTGCAGGCCGCCACGCCGGATATCCCTCAGTCTGTTCGGACGGATTGGCTCACTCGCTTTGCACGCGAGATCGCTCCGGCATTCTCTGATCGGTACAAAGCTTCTCCGCAGATGGCAGCCGAGTGACATGGCCTCGATTGAAACCGCTACCGTTCCAGGGATTCCAGCTCTTGCCGTGGACTATACCGGCGAGGGAGAGCTTGTGCTCTTCCTCCATGGCATCGGCGGCAATCGAACGAATTGGAAAGATCAGCTCGATGTGCTTGCGGCCGAATACAAGGCTGCAGCTCTGGACTGCCGCGGATACGGCGACAGCGAAGATTACGAGGGGGGCGTCACGCTGGACATTTTCGCGCAGGATGTACTGCGTGTTATGGATTATTTCGGCGCCGAACAGGCGCATATATGTGGCCTGTCTCTCGGAGGGCGCATAGCGCAAAGATTCTATGCGCATTATCCCCATCGCGTGGCGTCCCTCATCCTGGCGGACTCGCGTCCGGATACTATGGACACCAGAAGTGCAGAAGACCGGGAAACCTTCTACACGTTGCGTGCAAAGCCCCTGCTCGAAGGAAAAAAGCCGGCTGACATTGCTGACAAGGTAGCACTCTCTCTTGTCGCGCCGGATACCGGCGAGGCGGTTTTGCAAAAGCTGCGAGACAGTATTTCCGCGCTTCATGCGGAATCGTACCTCAAGACGATCAGAGCAAACCTCGATGATGACTATGCCGGGGACATTACTTTGATCGATGTTCCCACGCTTCTGATCGTCGGTGAACTCGACAAGCTGACCCCTCCGGAGCTTGCGAAAGGAATGGCTGCCGGCATAGGTGGGGCACAGCTATCGATCATTCCCAACGTCGGCCATCTTTCCAATCTCGAAGATCCGTCAGGCTTCAACGCGGCACTGGTATCGTTCCTTAGAAAAGTGAAAGCGGCCCAGAGCAATTCCAGGAAAAGTGTGTAACGGTTTTCCGTCCGTAATTGCGTGAAAACAAAGAGTTAGAGCGTTTCCGCGCTTCCGTGAAAAACGGAAACGCTCTAGTCGCCGCGTAGGCTGGCCATCATCTTCTTGAGCAATTGACGCAAGGTCTCTTGCTCGTCGCCGGTGAGTCCGTTTACCGCAAGCTCGGCGTGCTCGATTGCCATTGGCCACGCTCGATCGCGAAGGCTTTGACCTTCTCTGGACAAGGCAATTTCGTTGAAACGGCCGTCTGTCGCGCGAGGAGCTCGTGTAACCAGATTTCGCTCAACCAGCAGGTCAATCACGCGGCTAAGGCTGGGCTGGTCGATTGCCGTCATCGCACAGAGATCAGTCAGCGAGACATTTCCTTTTTGTCCCAGAGCTGCCAGCACGCGCCATTGCGTGACATTGAGATCGAATTTCCGCAGTGATTTCTTGAAACGCTGATTGATGGTGTTGGTGACGTTGTTCAGAATAAACGGCACGAATTCTTGAACGAAATAATCGCCTTGCGGGATCGTGTGGTCCGTCTGCTGAGATGACTTTGACGAAACTTCGCTCACTGACTTCTTCTACGCTCAATTTATAAAGATACAGCCAGCTAGAACGGACGGCGAGCCTCCGTCAAGGTTCGCCGCAGCCATCATATTCACGCGTCGCTCTGCGAGTGAAGCCTGCATCCCGCAAGGCGCCATGCCAGCGGTCCCACTTGCCAACGACGCGGACAGCTAGATACGTAGGTCACGGCAATTCGATAGGAGACTGTAACGATGACAACGGAGCGTCGTGGCGGATGCGCGTGCGGCAGGGTCCGCTATTCCGTGTCAGGCGATCCGTCGCGCGTAGGCCTCTGCCATTGCACCGACTGCCGGCGCGCCAGCGGCTCGGCTTTCACCTTTTATGGAATCTGGCCACTGGCGGCATTCACATGCGACGGGCAGACGTCGCGTTACAAAGACCGCAGCTTCTGCCCGACTTGTGGAAGCCACGTCTTTGCGCTCAGCGACACCGAGGCCGAGATCATGGCTGGCACGCTTGATGAGGCGCCCTCCGATCTTGTCCCGCAGTATGAACTTTGGACGCCACGACGCGAGCCTTGGCTGCACGTGCTTCCTGGAGCCGATCAGTTCCAGGGCAATCGCTAACCGATCCTTGACAGTCCGCCATCGACGTTCATTCCGGAAGACCGGCCTTGCGATAACCTTCGACGAAATGCTCGAGCGTCGCGGCGTCTCGAAATGGCTCCGTCGCGGCCCAGTGGCTGGTTGTGAAATGCGGATTGCCGACGAGGAAGAGCTCGACCTCCGCGCGCGCCTCGTCGAGCTGGCCGAGTTGCGCGAGGCTTGCCGCCAGGAAACGGCGTGAACTTGTGCGATAGGTTTCGTCCCTGCGCAGTGTCTCGATGGCGGCCTCATAGTCTCGGGACGCATATTGCGCCTGGCCGAGCGTCAGGTAATACCAGCTGGTCGGGAACGGGTTCAGCCGGAACGCCTTGCGGATGTGCTCGAGGCCTTCCTCGGCCCGCCCGGCCAGCACCGCGATATCGGATAGTGCCGCAAAGATATCCCCCTCATTCGGGTCGAGTTCGATCGCCCTGGCGAACTCCGCGTCCGCCTCGGTGAAACTGCGCTCATAGGCAAGCAGGTAAGCCAGAACCCAGTGGCAACCAGCATCCTTGGGATCGATGGCCACCGCCTTGCGCGCCAGTTCCAGGGCAACGTTGCGGTTCTCTTCCGTCGGCCCGCCCCAATGCACCCACCCCATCCAGTGGTTCATGGCAAGCCAGCGATAGGCCTCGGCGTATTCCGGATCGAGTGAAACCGCGCGTGTGAGCATCAGATGCACTTCCCGCGCCATCTGTGGGGAATCGTCCATCAGCTTGCGTGCTCGCATGCAGAGGTCATAAGCTTCGAGGTTCTTTGGCTGGTTGCGCGGCGGCGGCGCACGCAGCCGACCGAGCAATGCTTCGACGATCTTGGCCGTTACCTCGTCCTGAACGGCAAAGATATCTTCGAGACCTCGGTCGAAGCGCTCCGCCCAAAGATGCTCGCCGCTCACCGCATCGACCAGTTGGGCGTTGATGCGCACACGCCCAGCCGCGCGCCGTGCGCTGCCTTCCAGCAGATAGCGCACGCCAAGGTCCTGGGCGATCGCGCGCACATCGGTTGCCTTTCCTTTATAGGCAAAGGCCGAATTGCGCGCGATGACGAACAGTCCCGAGATCCTGGACAGATCCGTGATCAGATCTTCGGTCAGTCCATCCGCGAAGGATTCCTGCTCGGGATCGTTGCTGACATTGACAAAGGGCAGCACCGCTATCGAAGGCTTGCCGGGGAGCGGCAAGGGTTTTCGCGACACGCCGCTGATCTGTTCGACGGCGCCTGAGAAGCGGTAGCCGACACGTGGAACCGTAGCGATCCATTCACCATCCTCTGCGGCTGGACCAAGCAGCTTCCTGAGTTGTGCAATCTGGACTGTAAGGTTGCCCTCCTCAACGGCTATACTCGGCCAGGCCGCGTCCATCAGTTCGGCCTTGCTCAGGATTTCGCCAGACCGTTCGACAAGTGCCGCAAGCAGTTTCAGCCCGCGGTAGCCTATGGCAACAGGGGCATCGTTCCGAGTGAGCGTTCCCGCATCCGGATCAAGCACAAACGGACCAAAGGCAAAGCGCGACCCCTGCATGGCGCATCCTTAGAGCCTTTCAGGCCCAGTGGGAACCTGTGGGGTCATCCAGCCACGGAAGGAAACCCACCTCAATCCTGCCGGACGATGGTGCCGATCGCATTGACGAGAAGGCGGGCAGCCGTCTGGGCCGACAGGCCATCAATGTCGGCAGGAGGGTAGAATTCGACAAGATCGAATCCTGCAATCCTTGCCCGCCTGCCGAGGCCCGCGATCAGGTCGATCCCCTGCGTGTAGGTGAGACCGCCGGGTGTGCGCGCCGCCACGCCCGGCATGATACCAGGATCGAAGGCATCGCAGTCGAGGGTGACGACGACCCGCGCACCCTCGGGGATATGCCGCAGAGCGGCATCGACACCCGCAGCATGCACCTCGCGGGCGGTCACGAAGCGGCTGCCGTAGCGCTGCGCTGCTTCGATTTCGGTCAGCCTTGCGCTGCCGACGCTGCGCAGGCCGACCTGCACGATGCCGGCGACATGCGGCATCTCGCTCGCCCGACGCATCGGGCTCGAATAGCCGTGGCGCTCGCCGTGTATCTCGTCGCGCCAATCGATATGGGCATCGATCTGCAGGACCCAGATCGGCCCGTGATCCGCAAAACCCGCAAGGAAGGGAATGACCACGGAATCGTCGCCTCCGAGCAGGACCGGCACGGCAGGCATCGACAGGACCTCGCGCGTCTTCGCCTCTATCCGTGCCCGGTTACCGGCATTGTCGTGCATGGTGGTGGCAATGTCGCCGATGTCGATGCAGTTGACCGACCCGCCATCGAACAGCGGGCCGCCGAGGTCGAAATCCCAATGCTCGACAAGCTCGGCGTCATATTGACTGGCAGTGCGGATCTTGTCGGCGGCCGAGACATAGCCGCTGCTGTCCTTGACGGGATAAGTGCTGCCGTGACCGGCCCCGAAGATCACTGCGCAGGGTGTGTGGCCATCGCCGAGGCGATCGGGGAAGCCGAGAAAAGGTAGCGAAGCGGTCATGTCCTGATCGTCGTGATGATGGTTTCGCTGAATTCCAGGAAACTTGGGCGATGGTCTGCCGGACGGTGAGATCCCGTCCCAGGCTTCGAGATCGCAAACTTAGCCCATTTGGAAGTTTTGGGAACTATTTGGGAGAGCTTAATTACGACGCTGGCCGCATCCGGCAGAATTCAACCTCATCTGAACGAGGGCACTGCCCTCCAACCGTATGGAGGTTGCCATGCATGACACCCTTTGCATCAGCCCCGCGTCGACAGAGCGGTCAAGACCGTCCGCCAAATCCATGTCGCGCCAGCGCTACAGCTTGGCGGGCCTGTCCGGCAGCATCGCAGCCTGGCAACGGCGCACGCGCTTCCGCTGGGAACTCAAGCGACTGGCGAAAGATACTCCTTATCTGATCGATGACATCGGTCTGACGAAAGAGCAGGTCGAGGAAGAGATCGCCAAGCTGCCCTTCTGGCAACGATGATGTTGCACATCGCCATGGCTTGAAAGGAGCGCTTCAAGTGAAGCGCTCCCATCTCTCGTACGGGCGCGGGGGCAAAACGCCCTACCCCTCCAGCCACACCTTTTCGAAGTGCTGTTCGAGTGCCTGGTGCTGCTCGCAATCGTGCACGCCATTGCGGAAACTGCGGTAGACGGAACGCCAGTAGGGCTGGATGATAATACCGGCATCGCGCAGATTCTGCTCGATCTTGCCCATCACCTCCTGCCGCTGCTTGGCCTCCGGCATCGCCAGCGCCTTGTCGAGCAGTTCGTCGAATTCCTTGTTGGAATAGGCGCTTTCATTCCAGGCTGCGCCCGACCGGTAGGCAAGCGCCAGCACCTGGACGCCGAGCGGCCGGCCGAGCCATTCCGTGCAGGAGAAAGGATACTTGCTCCAATCGTTCCAGAAGGTGGCGGCGGGCAGCACCGTTCGCTTCACCTTGAGGCCGGCGTCCCGCATCTGGGCCGCGATCGCGTCGCCGGACGATTTCTGCCACTCGACGTCGACGGAGATCAGGTCGAATTCGTGATCGCCCTTGCCCGCTTCCTTGAGCAGCGTCTTGGATTCATCGACCTTGCGCACGGCAGGGCCAATATCGGCATATTCGGGATGCATCGGGCCGACATGGTGGTTGTCGGCAGGCTTGCCGCGATCGTCCAGCGCGATCTTCAGCACCGCGCTGTTGTCGACGGCAAGCTGCGCCGCGCGCCTCACCTTGACGTCGTCATAGGGTGCATTGTTGACGTTGAAGCGCGCCACGATGGTCGAGCCGGTAGCGATCTCGGACTGGCCAAGCCCGATCGACTCGGTCTGCGACAGGATATCGGCGGAGGTCTCGTGATTGGTATCGATCTCACCGGATTCGAACGCCGACAGCATCGGGCTCGGATCGGAGCCGTAGTCGACCCACTTGATGCCGTCGAGATAGACCTCGCCCTTCCACCATTTCTCCTTGCGCTTGACCTCGGCACTGGTTTCGGCATCCCAGTTCACCAGTTCGAACGGGCCGGTGGTAATGGCCAAAGCCTTCTTGGGATCACCATCACCCTGATAGGAGCGATGCATGATCAGCGCCGGATAATCGGCCATGCCGGCTATCAGCGAAATGTCCGGCTTCGGCAGGTTGAGGCGGACTGTGTGATCATCCACGCGTTCAATGCCGCCTTCTACCGCCTTCTTGGAATTGGCGTCGACCAGCGCGCCCATGCGCGCGGCCAGCGAATTGCCGGCGACATCGGCCTCGCACCAGCGGTTCAGATTGTGGATGACGTCGTCGGCATTGAAGGCATCACCGTTCGACCAGGTGATGCCCTTGCGCACCTTCAGCGTCAGCGTCTTGGCATCGTCGCTCATCTCCCAGGCTTCCAGCAGCCAGGGTTCGAAACTGAAATCGCGGTTCCAGCGCACCAGATATTCATTGCAATGGCGCGCGACGTTCGACATCTCGACGCCGTCGAAAGTGCGCGGATCCTTGAAGCCCTTGACGTTCATGGCGACCCTCAGCACGCCGCCTTTCTTCGGCTCTTCGGCGCGGGCAGGTGTCGGCACGATACCGCCAAGCGCAAAAGCGCCGGCCGTGCTCACGCCAAACGCAGCCATGGCAGCGAGATATTCGCGCCGGTTCATCATGCCTTTCTTGAAGTCGCGCGCGGTCGGTTCGGCGCGTGGGTGGAGCGGCCGGTCGGTCAACATCAGCTTGATCATGGCTTTCCCCTGCCTGACGCCGGCTTGTTGGTGGCTTTGATGGTTGCCGGGCGTTCTTGGTAGGAGCAGAGGATAAGACCGGGACAGGAACAGGAATGTTCCGGTTTCCGTGAATCTTGTGCGCTGTTCCGCAGTTGCTGGATGAGACGCCCCCGCTGGCGGATGGCATGATCGTGAAACGACTGCAGCGAGATCAATACGGCCAGCGGCCCTTCCCTAATGCCGTAACCGCCGCGACGATATCGGCCATCGCCTCGCCCGCACGTGGAGAACTCTTGCGAGCTCGCAGAAAGCTGTGCGTGAGGCGTTTTTCATTGAGCCATGCCGCCTTGCCACCGACGGCAAGAATGCGGTCGCGATAGGTTTCGCCATCTGACGACAGCGGATCGCATTCCGCGGTTATGATCGCGGTCGGCGGCAGTCCTGCAAAGTCGCTGTCCCATAGTGGTTCCAGCGTGGCGTCGTCCGGCCGTGGCGTATGATCGGTGCGTACTTGGCCGTAGAAAGCGAGATCGGCGGTCGACAGCAACGGCGCCTCGGCATGTTCGACATAGGATCCCATCGAGGAATCGCCGCCAAGGCTCGGATAGATCAACACCTGACCCACCGCCGGCCTTGGCCGATTGCGGGTCGCATGCGCCACTGCGGCCGCCAGATTGCCGCCGGCGCTCTCGCCGCACAACACGATCGGGAGCTTGGTCGTGGCCGCCAGCCAATCGAAAGCTGCCACTGCGTCGTCGAAGGCGGCGGGATGAACATGTTCCGGCGCCAGGCGGTAATCGATGGAGACCAGGGCAAAGCCGGTTTCCGCGCACAGTTCGGCGCAGATGTCGTCATGGCTGTCCAGCCCGCCGAACACGAAGCCACCGCCATGAAAATAGAGGATGGCCGCCTGCGGCAGGCGGCCATCCAGCCGGTACCAACGAAAAGGGATGGCGCGATCCGCCAACGGGATCACGCCATCCTCGGTTCCGACGCCGGCAGGCCGGCCGACATGAAAGGCGGCCGCCATCTCATCATAAAGTGCACGTTCCTGTTCGACAGGCATGTCGGCGACCGCGGGGAAATGCCGTGCATTCACCGTGTCGATATAGGCCCAGTACTCCGGATCGAGCAGCGCCGCGTATTTCCCGCGATCCATCGTCCTCAAGGTCCAGTCAGGCGTTCCGGCGGCTCCTGCCGCGTCGATCTTTCAAAGCGATTGGTAGAGTTCGGCTGCATTCTCATAGGTGAAACGCAACGGCACGGAACCCTCCACCTGCCAGGCTGGCATCATTTCACCCGCCATCAACCGGCAAGCGGTGTCGGTATCGGTCACCGCGCCGCCGTAGAGGCGGTTGGCAAGGTTGAGGATCGCCGTCTGGTGCATGGCGGCACTGCCGCTGCCGCAGGCGTCCTTGACCAGAAGTACGCGGAAGCCGGCGGTCACCGCGTCCCGCACCGTGGCGTCGATGCAGGCCTCGGTCCAGACCCCGGCAACGATCAGCCACTCGATACCGCGCGCCCTGAGAAGTTCGACGGCTTCGGTCGAGCGGAAGGCGCTGGCATGCGCCTTGATCAACAGCGTCTCGTCATCGCCCGGCGCCACTTCAACGCAGATTGCCGTCAAAGGATCGTCCTTGCCGGAGAAAGCCGACTTGCCGTTTCCGTCGAGCGGATGGAACGGGCGATCCTGCGTGTCGAGATCGACGATATAGGCCCAATGATAGAGCGGCACGCTGTTCGCCCGTGCCGCGGCCTGCAGCCGCTGCACATTGGCGAGCAGATCGGAAAAGCCCTCGACCAGATAGCGGCTGTCCTTGCGGTGCTCTTCCTGCAGGTCGATGAAGACGGCTGCGGCCGTACCGCGCCGGATCGAAACAGGCGACTTCATCAAGCATGGCCCTCGAGGAATTCGTCTTCATAAGGAAAGCGCGACAAAAGTTCCGTCCCCGTTTCGGTGATCAGCACCTCGTCCTCCAGCTTGACGCCCTCGCGTCCGCCCTTCTCGCCGATATAGCTTTCGACGGAAACCACCATCCCGGGCTGCATGATGCCGTCACGGCCATAGGTTTCGTAGTCCATGGAATGCGCGATAAAAGGCGTTTCGCCATGCATGCCCACCCCGTGCATGACCGATGTGTAGCGCTGGTCGACGAAGCGGTCGGGAATCTTCCAGGCCTTCTCGGCGATCTCGCGAAACGGCATGCCCGGCTTCACGATCGAAATGTTGTGCTGCACCTGATCGTAGGCCATGCGGTAAAGCATCTTCTGATAGTCACTCGGCTTGCCCGGCCCGCAGCGGAAGGTGCGGGAGAAATCCGAATAATAGCCATAGCACCCGATCGTATCGGTATCGAGAGCCACCAGTTCGCCCGGCCGTACCTTGCGGCCGCTCGCTTCGTTGAACCAGGGATTGGTGCGCTGGCCGGAGGTCAAAAGCCGCGTCTCGATGAACTCGCCGCCCTGCCGGATCACCTCATGATACATGATGGCGAAGAGCTCGTTTTCGGCAACGCCGGGTTTGATGGCCTCCCGCACCGCCGACACGGCGGCCTCTGCGCCGGCCATCGAGGCGACGAGGCATTTCACCTCCTGCGGCGTCTTGATCGCGCGCACGGCCAGGATCTCACCCTGGCAATCCTTCACGTCGCAGCCGCGCTTCTGCAGCGCCAGCGCCTGCAGGTGGCTGCAACGGTCCAGTCCGAGCTTCATCGAGCCGCCACCATGCGTCTTCAGAAGTTCCGCGATCTCGTCGGCGAAAGGCCCGGCCGTCTCGTCGTCGCGGCCGGAGACCGAAGACCAGACCAGCTTCGAGGGCCTGGCTTCATCGACCGTGTCGAGCACCATGGAGACATGGTAGCTCTGCGGATATTCGAACAGCACGATCGGCCCTTCGGTCGGGATGAAGAAGTAGCGTGTCGAATTGCGCAGGAAGTAGCCGAACATGTTGCGCGAGCCGGTGGCATAGCGCTGATTGTAGGGATCGAACAGCACCACGGCGCCATAGCCCGCCTCGCGCATCCAGCCGCGCAATCGTTCGAGCCGTTCTTTTCTCAGCGCCACCGCGTCGATGAAGGACGGCTCGGTGTCGGAAAGCCACATACCGCCGGAGGGATCTGCGGTCGCCGGATGGCGCATGCGATCCTTGAAATCGACGTCGTCGGTGCTGTCGGGGTCGAAAACCACAATGCTCATGTCTGCCTCCGAGAGCGCCGCGCGTTCATCGGAACGCGCAAAGGACGCTCTAAACCTTTGCATCTACGCATCGTGCTTTCCGAAAACCGATTCCGATTTTCGGGCTGATGCCAAGGCTTCGAACAATGAGCCAAACCGGTTGCAGGAATTGCGCAGGAACCCGCATGGATCGTGCAACATTCCGCTATGCTAATTCCGTCTCGCTGCCTTCGGCGTATGGCCATATTGTTCGCGGAAGGCGCGGGCAAAGCTCGACATCGAGGCAAAACCACAGGCCAGCGAGACATCGCGCACGGCAAGGGTCGAATGCGCCAACAGATCGGCCGCGCGCTTCAGGCGCAGCCGGCGATAATAGCTGTTGGGCGAGGTGGACAGTTCGGCACGAAAGCTGCGCTCCAGCCGGTCCGGCGAGACACTCAGCCGCTCCGCCAGATCGGCCATGGCGAGCCGCTCCTCGACCGCATCTTCCATGATGGCGATGGCCGACAGCACCAGTTCGTTGCGCACGCCGGTGCGCAGCCTGAGCGGCATCAGCTTGCGGTCGACGCTCGAGCGCAGCGGACTATGCACGAACCATTCGGCAACGCCGGCGGCGAGCTCCGCGCCATAATCGCCGTCAATGATCTCCAGCATCATATCCAGACTGCCCACGCCACCCGCGGAGGTGAAACGCCGGCGGTCGATGACATAGAGATCGCGCCGCAGGTCGATCTCGGGAAAGGCTTCCATGAAAGCAGCCTGGCTGGTCCAGTGCAAGGTGCAGGCATGGCCGTCGAGCAGGCCGGCACGTGCAAGAAAGAAGGCAGCATCGGCCACGGCGCCAAGGTGCGCGCCGCCACGCAGGCTCTTGCGGATCCAGCCGACGGCGTCAGCCGCGACGAGATGGTCGGCATTGCCACCGGAACAGACCACGATCCGGTCCGCCTTGGGATTGGCGCTTGCTCCAAAGCCCGGCTGGATGACGACGCCATTGGAGGCCTCGACGGGCCTGCGGTCGGCGCCGACGATGATCCAGCGATAGCATTCCTTCCTGGCCAGCGTGTTGGCGGCGCGCAGCGGCTCGATGATCGAACTGAACGCCATCATCGGAAACTGCGGAAACACCAGGACGGCGAAGGTGATCGGAGCGTTGCTTGCCATCGATGCAATCTTGGCGGGCTGCGGTTCTTGTCCGGCGTCGACCCTGCGACGCTTCGCGCGTGATGAGAATTATAGGGACTGCCCAAGTCAATACCTTGTCGGAGCAGCCTGCCCTCGCGAACCGGTGAAATCAATGTTTGTTGGCGAAGCAAAGGAGGCGATGTGCTGCATCAGGCGAGAATGATCAAACGCCGCTCTTGCCAGGCATTTCGGAATTGATCATACTCCATGAATAATTCCGATCGATGCTCGCGATCGACCGGATTCACAACGTTCCAGACATCCTAACGCGATCAGGGAGGGCGCATCGGGATGGCCAGCCGGCTCAAGCGCGGGCTGAGGAATTACACCGGGAAGACATTCAGGTTTCATCACGGTCCGCGCATCTCCGGTGCGCGAACTGAGTTGGGAGGTAGCCGGCGACAGCCGGTCATGTGACTGCAACAAGGGAGGAAGTTCATGTTGCGCAAACTGCTTATCGGAACGATGCTCGGCTCGGCGCTCACCGCCGGCTATGCGGCGTCGACCTATGCCGCCGGCGGCTCGGTCGAAGTGCTGCACTGGTGGACCTCTGGTGGCGAGGCCGCCGCGCTCGACGTTCTGAAGAAGAAGCTCGAAAGCCAGGGCGTCACCTGGAAGGACATGCCGGTGGCAGGCGGAGGTGGCGAAGCAGCCATGACCGCACTGCGCGCCCGTGTCACCGCCGGTGATCCACCGACCGCCGTGCAGGCTCTCGGCTTCGACATCACCGACTGGGCCAAGCAGGGCGTCGTCGGCGATCTCGGCGAAGTGGCCGACAAGGAAGGCTGGGACAAGGTCGTTCCGACCGCGCTGCAGAACTTCGCCAAGCATGACGGCAAGTGGATCGCGGCACCGGTCAACGTACACTCGACGAACTGGGTCTGGATCTCCAAGAAGGCGCTCGACGCCGCCGGCGGCAAGACACCCGAGAACTGGGACGAGCTGATCGCCGTGCTCGACAAGATGAAGGCAAACGGCATCACGCCGCTCGCCCATGGCGGCCAGGCCTGGCAGGACGCCACCATCTTCGACGCCGTGGTACTCTCGCTTGGCACCGACTTCTACAAGGCCTCGATGATCGACAACGATCCCGCAGCCCTTGGCGGCGAGAAGATGGTCGAAGCCTTCGATCGCATGGCCAAGCTCAAGAGCTATGTCGACAAGGACTTCTCGGGCCGCGACTGGAATCTGGCTTCGGCCATGGTCATCGAAGGCAAGGCCGGCATGCAGATGATGGGCGACTGGGCCAAAGGGGAATTCCTCAAGGCCGGCCAGAAGCCCGGTTCCGACTTCGTCTGCATCCGCTTCCCGGGCACCCAGGGGGCCGTCACCTTCAACTCCGACATGTTCATGATGTTCAAGGTCGGCGACGACAAGAAGGCGGCGCAGCTCACCATGGCGTCCGACATCGAGAGCCCTGACTTCCAGTCGTCGTTCAACGTGGTGAAGGGTTCGGTGCCGGCGCGCACCGATGTGCCTGACACCGCCTTCGACGATTGCGGCAAGAAGGGCATCAAGGACCTGGCCGAAGCCAACTCGTCCGGCAAGCTGTTCGGCTCGATGGCTCACGGCTATGCCGTGCCGGCTGCCGTGAAGAACGCCATGTATGACGTGATCACCCGCCACTTCAACGGTGAGCTGGACTCCAAGGCCGCTGCTGCCGCGCTGGTCGAAGCGGTTGCTGCAGCCAAGGGCTGATCGCCTGTCCATCGTGCCCCGGCTACGGCCGGGGCACCCATTCTTTCCGAACCGAGGCTGAACCATGGCCGACGCCACAGCGACCGCGCGCAATGCCATAGCGAATCCCCGCGCCACCTTGCAGGATCTGTTGCCGAAGATCGTGCTGGCGCCGAGTTTCGCCGTGATCCTGATCTTCGTCTACGGCTTCATCGCGTTCACGGCCGTGCTGTCCTTCTCGGGCTCGAAGCTGCTGCCGGATTTCTCGACCTGGGTCGGTCTCAGTAACTATGTGCGCCTGTTCAACCATCCGAACTGGATCGTGGCGCTGAAGAACCTCGCGATCTTTTCCATCCTCTACATCGTCATCTGTTCGGTGATCGGGCTCGCGCTCGCCATCTTCCTTGACCAGAAGATCCGCGGTGAGGGCCTACTCAGGCCCATCTACCTTTATCCGATGGCGCTGTCCTTCATCGTCACTGGCGTTGCCTGGAAATGGTTCCTCGACCCCGGCATCGGCCTTGAGCACGTCATGCAGTCGATCGGCTGGGAAAGTTTCTCGTTCCGCTGGATCAAGGACGGCAAGATGGCGATCTACACCATCGTCATCGCCGCGGTCTGGCAATCGTCCGGCTTTGTCATGGCGATGTTCCTCGCCGGGCTGCGCGGCGTCGACAACGAGATCATCAAGGCCGCCCAGATCGATGGCGCTTCCACTTTTGTCATCTATCGCCGCATCATCATCCCGCTGATGCGCCCGGTCTTCCTGTCGGCCTTCGTCGTGCTCGCACACCTTGCCATCAAGTCCTACGACCTCGTGGTGGCCATGACCGACGGCGGCCCGGGAACCGCCACCTGGACGCCGGCGCTGTTCATGCAGAAATTCACCTTCGGCCGCAACGAAATGGGCATGGGCGCGGCCTCGGCGATCATCATGATGATGATGATTTTCGCCATCATCGTGCCCTATCTCTACTCCGAACTCGGGGGAAAGAAGAAATGAGTGCCCCCTCTCAAGATGTGGCCACCCGCAACGGCGTCGTCGTCCGCGCGCTGATCTATGCGCTGCTCATCCTGTTCGCGGTCTACTACCTGCTGCCGCTCTATGTGATGGTGGTGAATTCGCTCAAACCCCTCGACGAGATCCGCCAGGGCAACATGCTGGCGCTGCCGCAGCAATGGACCATCGCGCCCTGGCTGTCGGCCTGGTCGACAGCGCAGATCGGCGTCTCGCCGACTGGCCTGAAACCCTATTTCCTGAATTCGGTGCTGATGGTGGTGCCGGCGGTGGCGATCTCGACCGTGCTCGGCGCGCTGAACGGCTATGTGCTGACCAAATGGCGCTTCAAAGGCGACAACATCGTCTTCGGCATGATGCTGCTCGCCTGCTTCATTCCCTTCCAGATCGTGCTGATACCCTCTGCCCGCATCCTCGGCCTTCTGGGGCTCGCCGGCTCGGTGCCCGGCCTGATCCTGATCCACGCCATCTACGGCCTCGGCTTCACCACGCTGTTCTTCCGCAACTATTACGAAGCCTTCCCGACGGAACTGGTGCGCGCCGCGCAGATCGATGGCGCATCGTTCTTCCAGATCTTCCGGCGCATCCTTCTGCCCTCCTCGGGGCCGATCATCGTGGTGACCGTGATCTGGCAGTTCACCAACATCTGGAACGACTTCCTGTTCGGCTCTTCCTTCTCCAGCGTCGATTCCATCCCCATCACCGTGGCGCTGAACAATCTGGTCAACTCCTCGACGGGTGTGAAGGAATACAACGTCCACTTCGCCGGTGCGATCCTGGCAGCCCTTCCCACCCTTATCGTCTACATCGTCTCCGGACGCTATTTCGTGCGCGGCCTGATGGCCGGCGCCGTGAAAGGCTAAAGCAAGAATGTCCTTTCTTGAGATCGACAACCTCGACAAATCCTTCGGCACCACCCGGATTCTGAAAGGCGTGACGCTCGGTATCGAGGAGGGTGGCTTCCTCGTGCTGGTCGGCCCTTCGGGCTGCGGCAAGTCAACGCTGCTCAACACAATCGCGGGCCTGGAACAGATAACCAGTGGCGAGATCCGCATCGCCGGCAAACGCGTCAACGAATTGCATCCCTCGAAGCGCGATATCGCCATGGTGTTCCAGTCCTACGCGCTCTACCCCAACATGACGGTTGGCGAGAACATCGGCTTCGGCATGGAAATCCGCGGCATTCCCAAGGCCGAACGCGACAAGGCGATCGCCGACGTGGCGCAGCTCCTGCAGATCGGCCATCTGCTCGACCGCAAGCCCAGCCAGCTGTCGGGCGGCCAGCGCCAGCGCGTCGCGATGGGCCGCGCTTTGGTTCGCAAGCCGCAAGTCTTCCTGTTCGACGAGCCGCTGTCCAATCTCGACGCCAAGCTGCGCATCGACATGCGCACCGAAATCAAGCGCCTGCACCAGCGTATGAAGACGACCATCGTCTACGTCACGCACGACCAGATCGAAGCGATGACGCTGGCCACGAAGATAGCAGTTTTGAAGGACGGCATCCTGCAGCAGTTCGGCACGCCGGCCGAGATATACAACAATCCGGTCAACATGTTCGTCGCCGACTTCATGGGCTCGCCAGCCATGAATCTCGTGCCGGCAACCATCGGCCAGAGTGGCAGTGAATCCACCGTCGAGCTCGCCCGCGCCGGCGCGGCACCCGTCTCGCTGGCGTTGAACGGCGCATCGAGCGCTCTGTCGGCCTATCGCGGCAAAGAGGTGGTGTTCGGCATTCGCCCCGAAGCTTTGACCGACCCCGATGGCGCTGACCGCAACGCCAAACATCTGGTGACCACGGACTGTCACATAGAGGTGGTCGAACCTGCCGGGTCCGACACATTCGCCGTCACCAATCTGGGCGGCAAGGGCGTGGTCGCTCGCCTGCGTGCCGATGCTCGCATTAAGCCTGGCGCCACCGCCCCGCTCACCTTCAATCTGACCAAGGCGGTGTTTTTCGATCCGGCGACCCAGGAAAGGATCGCGTGAAGACACCATGATCCGGCACTGTGTTTTCGTGAAATTCCGCGACGATGTCCCGACCGTGGAACGATCGGCCATCCACGCCGATCTTTCGGCGTTGCGCGGCATGATAGACGGCATGGGTGCCGTGCATTTCAACGGCAACGTCAGTCCCGAACACTTCGCGCGCGGGTTCACACATGGCTTCACCATTGATTTCAGCGATGCCGCCACCCGCGATGCCTATCTGGTGCACGAGGCGCACCAAAGAGCCGGGGCGCGTCTGGTCGCTGCGCTCGAAGGCGGCACGGATGGACTGATGGTCTTCGATCTCGAGATCAGCGAAAGCTGAACACGGTAGGTCTTGCTTCAGCCCAGCCTCAAAGCCACGACGCCGGCGACAATGCCAAGCGCGGCAGCACTGCGCCACACCGTCATTTTTTCGCCAAGGGCGAAGACGGAGATCAGCATCGCGAACAGGATCGAGCTTTCGCGCAGGGAAGCCACCGAAGCGATCGGCGCCTTGGTCATCGCCCACATCACGATCCAGTAGGCCGTGCCGCTCAGGCCTCCAGTGATGATGCCGACTTTCCAATCGCGCGCCATGGCTGGCAGCGATTGCGGCCCACGCACCAGCAGGCACAGGATCAACGACCAGATGCCATCCGCGAGGAACAGATAGACGGCATAGCTCGAGGCGCTGGCGGCCAGGCGCGCGCCGCTGCCATCGGATAGCGTATAGCTTGCGATGAAAACGGAGGTCGCCAATGCGTAGCCGACCGCATGGAGATTGAGCTTCTCCAGATGGCCACCGCCGCGAAACGACATCACCAGCGTACCGGCGCACAGAAGCACGATGCCGACGATCGCCAGCGGCCCGGGTACTTCCGACACAACGAAGATGCCGCCGATGGCGGCAAGCAAAGGTGCCGTGCCGCGGGCCAGCGGATAGGTCTGGGCAAGATCGCCGGCCTTGTAGGCGCCGATCAGGCAAAGCTTGTAGCCCATGTGGAAAATGGTCGAGGCCAGAATCCACGGCCAGACTTCCGCCTTGGGGAACTCAACGAAGGGCACGGCCAGCAGCGCCATCGTCGCCATACCCAGCGTCAGAACCGTCACTGAGAGGAAACGGTCGAGATGCACCTTTACCATCGCATTCCAGCTTGCGTGCATGGCTGCAGCGGCCAGCACGGGGAGGAAGACGGCAAGGCTCATTTCGTATCCGGTCCCTTTCAGGCAGCACGTCCGCCTTCATTCGGACGCCCAGGCGTGTCGCCGGACCAGGACGAAAATTCATTACCCGGCTCAGCTCTCGCGCTCGGAATACGCCTTTGTGCAGCCAGCTGCAATGTACAGCCGGCGCATCAGATCTTGGACCAGAAGGGATTTGAAAGAACCCGAAACAGTCTCAGTGCAGAACCAGCACGTCACCGGATGAGAAGGAAATTTCGGCCTTGTCGCCAACATTCGGCGGCGGTGTGGAGGAATTGTTGAAGGTGTCGAGCGAGATCTTCGAACCGCCGATGCCGACCCTGACACGGATCACCGAACCCAGGAAATGCACGTCGGCGATCTCGCCGGACAGTGTCGCATCGTGACCGGGGCGAGGCCCGAGCGTAATCGCTTCGGGTCGCAGCGCCAGCGAGAGCGTGTCGCCGGTCCTCGAGCCGTTAAGCTTGCCCTTGAGGCCGATTTCCTCGGCGTTGATACGCACCCGCCCCGAGCCGGCATCGCTCACCACCGCTTCCAACACGTTGAGCGTGCCGACGAAATTGGCCACGAATTTGGTGGCCGGGCGGTTGTAGATCTCGAACGGCGTACCAACTTGCTCGGCCTTGCCGCCATACATCACCGCGATGCGATCGGAGATCGACAGCGCCTCTTCCTGATCGTGCGTGACGAATATGGTGGTGATGCCGAGTTCCTTCTGGATGGCGCGGATTTCGTCGCGCAGCGACACGCGCACCTTGGCGTCCAGCGCCGACAACGGCTCGTCGAGCAGAAGCAGCTTTGGCTTCGGTGCCAAAGCGCGGGCCAGAGCGACACGCTGCTGCTGGCCACCGGAAAGCTGATAGGGGTAACGATCGCCCAGTTGCGGCAGCTTGATCAGCTCCAGCATCTCGGCCACGCGTTTGTCGCTCTCTGCCTTCCCCACGCCGGCGACCTTGAGGCCGAAGGCGACATTCTGCGCCACAGTGAGGTTCGGGAAAAGCGCATAGGCCTGGAACACCATGCCGACATTGCGCTGGTTCGGCTTCAGCCGGGTCACGTCCTTGCCGCCGACGATGATCGAGCCGGCGGTCGGCTCCTCGAAACCGGCGACCATGCGCAGCACCGTCGTCTTGCCGCAACCGGAAGGCCCGAGGAAGGAGACGAATTCGCCACGCTCAACGTCAAGGTTGAAGTCCTCGACCACAGTGGTGGGACCGAAGGTTTTCTTCACATGCTGGATCGAAAGGAACGGGTCGGCCATGGGCTGGACTTTCTCGGGGCTCAATTCGGGCGGTTCGCCGATTTCGGCGCAAAACGGGACAGCACCTGGATGATCGACATGCAACCCCAGGTGATGACGAAGGCGATGATGGCGAGCGCCGCTGGCTCATAAGCACGGTTGGCGCCGATGTTCTGCAGATAGGGGCCGAAGGCCGGGCGGTTGAGCAGGCTGGCGATGGTGAATTCGCCGATGACGATGGCGAAGGTCAGGAATGCGCCCGACAGCACGGCAATCAGCACATTGGGCAGGATGACGCGGCTGATGATGGTGGTCCAGCCGGCACCAAGGATCTGCGCAGCTTCCGTCAAGGTGCGTACATCGATGGTCCGCAAGCCGGTGTCGACGGCCCGGTACATATAAGGCAGCGCGAGCGTCGCATAGCCGATGACCAGCAGCGCACTGGTGCCGATGTCGCTCGACAGGAACGGCAGCGGCGAATTCGAGCCATACATGCGGATGTAGCCGAAGACGATGACGATGGCAGGAATCACGAGCGGCAGCAGCGTGACGAATTCGACCACCGGCCGAAGCTGCGGCAGGCGCAATCTGATCCAGTAGGCGGTCGGCACCACCAGCAGCACGCCAAGGATGATGGTGAACACGGCGGCAACCACAGAGAAAGTGAAGCTCTCCTGGAAGCGCGGGTCGCCGAGCACGACCCGGTAGGCCTCGAAGGAATATTCGCCACGCTTCATGCGCATGGAAAACTCCATGGTCGCGATCAGCGGAATGAAGAAATATGCGGCACCCAGAATGAAGGTGATCCAGGCCCAGAACTTGCCAGACTTCATTTCAGCCACCTTTCCGAACGGGTCCGGAACCAGATGTAGAAGATGTTGGCCAGCCCGGTGATGAAGATCATGCCGAACGCTATCGCATAGCCGAGATTGGCGTTGTGCAGCACGTCACCGCGGATTTGCGCGTAGAGCACGATCGGCACGATGTTGAGCGACGAACCGGTCAATGCATAGGCGGTGGCGATCGCGCCGAAGGAGTTGGCGAAGAGCAGAATGACCGTGCCGAGGAAACTCGGCCAGATCACCGGGATGACGACCATGCGCCAATATTGCCACTGGGTAGCGCCAAGCGTGGCGGCGGCCTCGCCCCATTCCTTCCTGATACCGTCGATCGCCGGCGTGATGATCACGACCATCAGCGGAATCTGGAAGTAAAGATAGGTGAGCGTCAGGCCCCAGAAGGAAAGCACGTTGAAGCCGTGCTGGTAGAGATCGAACCCGACCGAACGCAGAAGCACGGTGACGAGACCGAGACGGCCCAGCGTCGCGAGAAAGGCGAAAGCCAAAGGCACACCGGCGAATTGCGAGGCGACACCGGAGAAGGTGAGCGTCGCAGAGCGGGTCCAGTTGGGCAGTCCTCCGCGCACGATGGCGATGGCAATGGCAAGGCCGATGAACGCGCCAAGAAGCGACGACGCGACCGAGACCTTGATGGAGATCCAGTAGGCGGCGCGGATCGTCGGCTGTGCGAGCTCGACAATATTCTCCAGGGTGAAGACGCCGTCGGCATTCTGAAATGCACCGAGGATCAAATATAGCGTCGGCAGGATCAGGAACATCAGCGCGAAGATGATGAATGGCGCCACACCCAACCATTGCGTCGGCAACCGCGTCGCGCGCGCCTGCGCCGGCGGTAGGGTTTTCCCGGCAGCAGCCGGTCCTGAAAGGCTGATATCTGTCATGCCGGCCCGTCTTTTTAGGAAGAATCCGGGCGGCATGGCGCCGCCCGGATAGTCGTCAGTAAATTACTTGACGTTGGCGCCCACCGCCGAGTCCCAGCTCTTCGTGATCACTTCCTTGGAAGCGCTCTGCTCGTCCAGCGTCGGGAACACGGCCTTTTCGTAGGCGGCGGCCGGCGGCAACTTGTCGAGCAGTTCCTGCGGGATCTTGCCGTTCTTGGCGAGGTCGTTGAAGCGGATCGGGTGGCAATAACCCTTCAGCCAGCCGATCTGCCCTTCGTCGGAATAGAGATGTTCCATCCAGAGTTTGGCGGCGTTCGGATGCGGCGCATAGGCGCTGATCGCCTGCACGTAGACACCGGCCACAACGCCCTTGGCCGGGATGACGATCTCGGTCGGCGGATTGCCGTTCAGCGTGTCGCGCCCGGACAGGTTATTGTAGTCCCAGTTGATCAGGATCGGCGTCTGGCCCTGGGCGAGCGTCGCCGGCTTGCCGATGACCGGAACAAAATTGCCGGCGGCGTTGAGCTTCTTGAAGAACTCAAGGCCGGCTTCGCCAGCGGCCTTGCCGGCAGCGGCGCCGGAGGCGAGACCCGCAGCGTGAACGGCCTGGATCGCCTGGTTGGACGCGCGCGGATCACCGGCCAGCGCGACCGAGTTCGCGTATTCCGGCTTCAGCAGGTCTTCCCAGTCGGCCGGGATATTCTTGACCAGATCCTTGTTCACCATGAAGGACAGGACGCCGTAATAATCGCCGTACCAGAAGCCTTCCGGATCCTTGGCGCTGTCGGGGATCGAATCCCAGGTCGAGACCTTGTAAGGCTGGATCAGACCATCTTTCTTGGCCGAAGGGCCGAAGGAGAGGCCAACGTCGATGACGTCGGGAGCCTGCGGGCCCTTGTTGTCCTTGTTGGCCTTGATCGCCTCAACCTCATCGCCTGAACCGGCGTCGGGATTGAGTTCGTTGACCTTGATTTCCGGATACTTCTTCTTGAAGGCGTCGATGACGGCGCCATAACCGCACCAGTCGTGCGGCAGCGCGATCGTGGTGAGCTCACCTTCCTTCTTGGCTGCAGCAACCAGTTCGTCCAGCGACTGGGCCGAAGCGAAGGCGGAAGTGGCCATCAAGGCGACCGCCGTAAGGGAAAGCACTTTTCCCGTGAATCTGAACATTTTTCTCTCCGTTGAACTGCGCCGTGAGACGCCAGCAAGTGGCTGGTATCCCTGATATATGACAGTCCGATGAAGGCGGACCGCCCCCGCGCCCCGAAGGGCACGAAAAGTTAACTACAACTCCCGGACACCCGCAATCGGGTGCCCGATCATTTTCCGGCTAAGCTTTTGGCGCCTCCTCCCAGCCCTTTCGTTCCCCTTGCATTTTTTGTTTTTTCGCAAGTTTTCGAAAGACAGTCGCACCTGTCTCGCGCGTCTCTTATACCGTTCCCGACAAAGAGTTTTCCAGCAGCGACAGCGCCGCTTTCTTAGTCAGCTTAACGGGGTTGCCACCGGCGGTGGGGTCGACGATGGCCATATCGGCGATCAGAGCCTTGCGCTTCTTGTCCATGTCGAGGTCCTTGATGAGGCCGCCAAGCGTGTGCGGAACCTTCAGTTCCTTGCGCAGCTTGATGATGGCCTTTGCAAAGCCATTGAAGCCGCCCTTGATGCCGCAATAGGCAGCCAGGCGCTCGATCTTGCCTTCGATGGCTTCGCGGTTGAAGGCAAGCACATAGGGCATGAAGACGGCATTGGTCATGCCATGATGGGTGTCGTAGAGCGCGCCGATCGGATGCGACAGCGAATGGATCGCGCCGAGTCCTTTCTGGAAAGCGGTGGCGCCCATGGCGGCCGCGCTCATCATATGGGCACGGGCGGTCAGGTCCTTGCCGTCGGCGTAGGCCTTGGGCAGGTTCTCGAACACCAGGCGCACGCCTTCGACCGCGATACCGTCGGCCATCGGATGATAGCCGGGCGCGCAATAGGCCTCTAGGCAGTGGGCGAGCGCGTCCATGCCGGTACCCGCGGTGATGAAGGCAGGCATGCCGACCGACAACGCGGGATCGGCGATGACGATGCCCGGCAGCATCTTCGGGTGGAAGATCACCTTCTTGGTGTGGCTCTCCTCATGTGTGATGACGCCAGCACGGCCAACTTCCGAACCGGTACCGGCGGTGGTCGGCACAGCGACAATCGGCACGATGGCGTCGGCATTCGCACGCGCCCACCAGTCGCCAATGTCCTCGAAGTCCCAGACCGGCCGGGTCTGGCCGGCCTGGAAGGCAATCAACTTGCCGAGATCGAGCGCCGAGCCACCGCCAAAGGCAATGACGCCATCATGCTTGCCTTTCTTGAAGGCGGCAATGCCGGCAGTGAGGTTGGACTCGATCGGGTTTGGCTTCACTTCCGAGAAGACGCCGTAGGGAACCTTGGCCTCGTCGAGAATCTTCAGCGTGGATGCCACCACCGGCAACTTGGCAAGGCCCGGATCGGTGACGAACAGCGGCTTCTTGATGCCGGTCGCGGCCAGCGCATCCGGCAGTTCCGAGATACGGCCGGCGCCGAAACGCACGGTGGTGGGGTAATTCCATTTCGAGACGAGCTTGGACATGGTGCGGTTCTTTCGGAAACAAAGATGAAATAGGTCTGCTGAGAAGAAACGCCCTCTATCGCTTGCGACGATGAAGGGCGCCTGGGGCTAGATCGTCTCTCTGAGATGAAAGCTCTTCGGCCGAGTCAGGTTGTCGTAGCCGATCTGTGACAGCGCGGCACCCTTGCCGGTGTCCTTGACCCCGGTCCACACCAGCGCCGGATCGAGATAGTCGCAACGGTTCATGAACACGGTGCCGGTTTCGACACGGTCGCCGATGGCAACGGCGCGATCGGTGTCGGCCGTCCAGATCGAAGCCGTCAGCCCGTAAGGACTGTCGTTCATAAGCGCGATCGCCTCCTCGTCGTTGCGCACCTTCATGATCCCGACGATCGGCCCGAAGCTTTCCTCGCGCATCACGCTCATCTGGTGGTCGACATTGGTCAGCACCTCGGCCGGCAGATAGGGCGATCCGGCCTTGTCGGCGACGTCCTTGGTGTTCATGTGCGCGGTAGCACCCTTACGCAGCGCCTCGGCTTTCTGCTCGCGGATGAAGTCGGCAAAGCGCGCCTGCGCCATCGGGCCCATGGTGGTTGCCTGATCGAGCGGATTGCCGAGCACGTAGCTCCTGGTTTCTGCGATGAAGCCTTCGACGAAATCGTCATAGACCTTCTCGTGCACATAGACGCGCTCGATGCCGCAGCAGCATTGGCCCGAATTGAAGAAGGCGCCTTCGACGAGATTGGCCACCGCATGGTCGAGCTTGGCGTCGGACAGCACATAGGCCGGGTCCTTGCCGCCGAGTTCGAGGCCGAGCGTCATGAAGGTGCCAGCCGCCGCCTTCTCGATGGCGCGGCCGCCGGCGACCGAGCCGGTGAAGTTGACATGATCGATCTTACCCGAGCCCAGCAGCTTCTCGGTCTGCGCATGGTTGAGCACGACATTCTGGAAAACGTATTTAGGCAGACCCGCCGCCTCGAAGGCCTTGGCGAAACGCTCGCCGACCAGCAGCGTCTGCGCGGCGTGCTTGAGGATGACGGTGGAACCGGCGATCAGGGCCGGCACGATGGTGTTGACCGCGGTGAGGTAGGGATAGTTCCACGGCGCGATCACCATGACGACGCCGAGTGGATCCTTCTTCACGTAGCGCCGGAATCCGTCCTTTGGGTTGGAGGCAGGCACCGGCGCCAGCGCGCGCTCGGCGATCTCGACCATGTATTGCGTGCGTTCCTTGACGCCGCCGAATTCGCCGCCATAACGCACAGGGCGGCCCATCTGCCAGGCCAGTTCCGGAACGATCTCGTCGGCCATGCCGACGAGCGCCTCCAGCATCTTCAGCATGTATTTGGCGCGCTCCGCCACCGGCAGCCGTGCCCAATCGGCCTGTGCGGTGCGGGCACGCTCCACAGCGGCGTTGACGGCCTGGTCGGTCGCGATCGGTCGCTCCACATAGATCGAGCCGTCGATGGGGGATGTGAGTTTGACCGTCTCGGTCATATCGGAGTCCTTCAAATCAAAATGGTTCGCTGCTTTCGCACAAAGCATCAGCAAGCGGGATAGGCCGAGCAGCGTCTAAACGAAATGCCTTCCGTCAAACACCCTTGCTCGGGCTCATGCGGATTGCCTTTCCGTCACCGGAAAGGCAGTGGTCATCAATACCGTTCGAAGCCGCGGTGCAGTTCCCAGTCAGTGATGCGGCGGTCGTACTCGAACTGTTCCCAGCGGGCGGTGTGCACATAGTGCCCGATCACATCCTCGCCGAAAGCAGCCTTCAGCATCTTCGACTTGGCCATGGTCTCGGTCGCTTCGCGCAGGGTCTTCGGAATCTCCGGCAGGCGCGAAGCCTGGTAGGCATCGCCCACGAAAGGCTGCTGCAGTTCCAGCTTCTCGTCGATGCCGGCCAGGCCAGCCGCGATCAGTGCCGCGAAAGCAAGGTAGGGATTGAGGTCGGCGCCGCCGATACGGCATTCCATGCGGATGCCCTTGGTGCCCTCACCACACAAGCGGAAGCCGGCGGTGCGATTGTCTTCCGACCACATGATCTTGGTCGGTGCGAAAGTGCCGGACTGGAAGCGCTTGTAGGAATTGATGTAAGGCGCCAGGAACCAGGTGAACTCCTTGGCATATTTGAGCTGTCCGGCCGACCAGGCCTGACCGAGTGCCGACAGCGTCCACGGACCCTTCTTGTCGTAGAACAGCGGAGTCTTGCCGTCCGCGCTCCACAGCGAATTGTGGATGTGGCTGGAGTTGCCGGCAAGGCTGTAGTTGTACTTGGCCATGAAGGTGATCGCCTTGCCTTCGGCATCGGCGATCTCCTTGGCGCCGTTCTTCAGGATGACGTGGCGATCGGCCATCTCCAGCGCCTCGGCGTAGCGCACATTGATCTCTTCCTGGCCCGGGCCCCATTCGCCCTTTGAGTTCTCGATCGGAATGCCGGCGGCCTGCATCTCGTTGCGCAGGCGGCGCATGATGCCTTCTTCCTTGGTGGTGATGCCGATCTGGTAGTCACCGATATAGGGAGACGCTGTCTCGATGCCTTGCCAGTGCTTCTTTCGCGCAGCGTCGTAGCTCTCGCTGAACAGATAGAATTCGAGTTCGGAGGCGAAATAGCCGATATAACCCCGTTCGGTCAGCCGCTTCACCTGCTTGCGCAGGATGGCGCGCGGCGAATGGGCAAGGTCCTCGTGGCTGTGGTGATCGAGCAGATCGCACAACACCAGCGCCGTCTTTTCGAGCCAGGGTATCTGCCTGAGCGTCGCCAGATCCGGCTTCATGACGAAGTCGCCATAACCCTTCGACCAGCTCGCGGCCTTGTAGCCGGGCACAGGCTCCATATCGATGTCGTCCGCCAGCAGATAGTTGCAGCCATGCGTCTCGTCATGCGCGGAATCGACGAAGTACT
Source organism: Mesorhizobium sp. 1M-11 (assembly GCF_001303895.1). Taxonomy (GTDB): domain Bacteria; phylum Pseudomonadota; class Alphaproteobacteria; order Rhizobiales; family Rhizobiaceae; genus Mesorhizobium. The sequence continues at coordinate 65,232 of NZ_LJSD01000057.1, forward strand.
GCGCCAGGAAACGCTTGCCGACGAGTCGGCCCTGCATATCGACGGCGCAGGCGAGAACGGTGTCGATCTCCCCTGCCTGTACCGCCTTCTTCAACTGGTCGAACGAAAGGTTGCCTGCCATTCTTAGAGCACTCCGGCTTTCACTTTTTCAGGAACGGAATTCTTGGAGGGAAGATCGTGGCCGGCGAACCGGCCACGATCTTGATCGATGATCGGTCAGTGCGAGCCACCGGTTTCGCCGACCGCCTGCTCGGCGGCCTTGATCGCGGCCTGACGCGCCGCCACGATCTCGCCCATCGGCGGACCTTGGAAACGACGGGCCTCGAAGGCGAACCAGACGATCGCGGTCAGCACCAGGAAGCCGATGGTGATGTAGAGCGCCCAGTCGTTCGGCGGCTGGATGCCGATGATGAAGATCAGGATCATCGAAATGATCGAGAGCAGGCCAAACAGCATGAACACGCCCTTACCCATGTTCCACGGCCCCATCTTGTCCCACTTCGTGGTGCCCCAGGCCATCATGCCGAGCACGATCGGCACCGTGAAGGACAGGAACAGGAAGATGACGGTGCACGACACCACGATGGTGTAGGCCGAGGTACCGGCAACCGACACAAGAGAAGAACCCCAGACGAACAGCACCGAGAGGATCGATGCCGTCCAGATCGCAGCCACCGGCGTGCGATATGTCGGGCTCACCTTCGACAGCGCTCCCGAGGCAGGCAGGCCGCCATCGCGCGAGAAGGCGAAGATCATGCGCGAGGCCGATGTCACAGTGGCCAGGCCGCACAGCAGCTGTGCCAGGAACACGACGATATAGACGAGTTCCTTGACGCCAGAGCCGACCCGCTGGTCGAAGGCCCAGAAGAACACGTTCCAGCCCTGCTTGGCCGCTTCGTCCATGTTGGGGATCATCAGCACGAAAGCAGCGAGGAAGGCGTAGCCGAACAACGCCGACCAGACGACCGACATGACCATGGCGCGCGGCACGGAACTCGCGGCCTTGATGGTTTCCTCGGAAGTATGCGCGGAGGCATCGTAACCGGTGATGGTGTAGATCGGCAGCAGGAGGCCGAGCGAGAACACCCACCAGTCGGAGACCTGCGGCCACACACCCGCACCCGCGTCACCTGAATAGTTCTTGAAGGTGAACAGGCGGCTGAAATCCCAGGTCTCCGCCGAGAACAGGCAAACCAGCGCGATCAGGATGGCACCGAAGAAGATGAGGTAGCCGGAGAAGTCCGTCAGCTTGGCGGTCAGCTTGATGCCGAGGTGATTGATAAGCGCCTGTGCGCCGGTGATGATGATCAGGAATATGGTCTGCGTCGTCAGTGTGTTCTCGATGCCGAGCGTCGGACCGAAAGCACCCATGAAGAACGTCCAGGTGCCGACATTGATGGCGCCGAGCACGGTGACGAGGCCAAACAGGTTGAGCCAGGCCGTCACCCAGCCGGTGCCGCGATTTCCGAGGATCGAGCCCCAGTGATAGAGGCCACCGGCTGTCGGATAGGCGGAGGAAATCTGCGACATCGCCACGGCGAATGTCAGCGACACGAAGCAGCCGACCAGCCAGCCGATACCGATGCCGATGCCACCGGCGCCGGAGGTTGCCTGGGCAAGCGAATTGATGCCGCCCGACAGGATGCAGATGATGGAGAAGGAAACGGCGAAGTTGGAGAAGCGGGAGAGCCGCCGCTCGAGTTCCTGGGCGTAGCCCATCGAGTGGAGGACCTTCATGTCCTCGCTCTTGTCATGTTCAGAGTAACCAGGCGCTGCCATAAGAGTGTTCCCTTATTTGTACTTTCAGATGGTGCCTTCGATCGTTCGTACCGTTTTCATCGGCGGCGGCTTCGGCAGCCGCGCGGGTTCGAGGCCGGTGAAGATGCCCGCCAGCCGTTCTCCCCATTTTTCCTGTCCGGATTGATCCCGGATCTCATCGTTGCGGATCTCGATCATCGCGCACAACAGGCCACGCGAGCGCGCATGCCGTTCCAGCGTGAAGTAGACGCGGTCTGCCGGCGAATAGGGCTGATTGGCGCCGACGGTAAAGCCACCCTCCCGCTTCAGTGCCGCGATCAGGGGCGCCGATAGCCGTGTATCGTCGTCGTGGATAATGCCGATATGCCAGGGACGGTCGATGCCCTTGTAGATCGGCGTGAAGGAATGCACCGACACCAGCCGTGTCTCCAGACCGCGCGCCGTCCGCGCCTCGATCAGGCCTTCGATCGTTTCGTGAAAGGGCTTCCAGCAGCGGTCAACGCGCGCCTGGCGCGCTTCGGCCGAAAGGTTCTCGTTGCCGGGAATGGTAGTTGTTTCGCTGACGGGCGGGATCAGGTCCGGCGCGCCGAGGGGGCGATTGCAGTCCAGAACCAGACGTGAAACGCGGGTCTCGACCAAAGGTGCGTCGAGCCGTTCACTCAAGATCTGCGCCACGGGCAGCGCGCCAGGATCCCAGGCGATATGACGGGCAAGGTCGGAGGCGGGAAGACCGAGCGTGCCGAATTCGGCAGGCAGGAAGTTCGAGGCATGGTCGCAGGTGAAGACAAAGACACCCGCGCCGTCGGGGTTCGTAACCCTCACGGAATCCGCGCCTGGATGCCTGTTGCGGCTTGTCCTCTCCATCCGATCCGCCGTCCCCGGGAACGTATCGTATGTTACGTATTTTGTCTCATTGCGCTCCCATGAATGATTTCATACACTTTGCCCGTCTTTGTCAAACGCCTTTTCCGAAAAGCTTGGGGGATACCGGGTTGGGAACTGAGACGACGACCACGTCCATCGCCGAGCTGATCGCGGACCGGATCGATTCCATGCCCACGGGCGAACGTCGCGCCGCGCAGACGCTGGTCGCCAACTATCCCGTCATCGGCCTGAAGACCGTGGCCGATTTCTCGCAACAGGCAGGTGTCTCCTCGCCGACCATTTTGCGTTTCGTCGCCCGGCTGGGCTTCCAGAACTATCCGGAATTCCAGTCCGCCCTGCAGGACGAGCTCGCCGCGCAATTGCAGTCACCAGCCTCGCGCACAGTCACCGCTCCGAGCAGAAGTGATGCCGCTTCGCCGATGATCGAGGCCACACTCGACAATCTGCGCGAGACCTTCCGCCACCTGTCGGACAAACAGTTGAACGAGATTGCCGAGAAGATGGCCGATCATCGCGGTCATATGTTCCTGATCGGTGGGCGTTTCACCGACCCGCTGGCGCGTTACATGGCTGCCCATCTTGCCATCATCCGACCCAACGTCTTCCACCTTGTCGGCCAGGAAAGCATGTGGCGCGACCGGCTGATCGATATGGGCAAGCGCGACGTGCTGGTGATCTTCGACATCCGCCGCTACCAGGACAGCCTGATCCGCTTCGCCGAGAAGGCGCATCAGCGCGGCGTACAGATCGTGCTGTTCACCGATCAGTGGCTGTCGCCCATTGCCCGCTTCGCCCGCCATGTCATTGCCGGGCGCACCGCCGTCCCTTCACCTTGGGATTCCTCCGCAGCCTTGTTTGTCGTTGCCGAGACATTGATCGGCGCGGTGACCCGTCAGATGGAACCGGACAGCGCCAGACGCATCCGCGAGATGGAAGGCCTGCGCTGACCGACAAGCCTAGCGCAACAACCGGCCCTCGATCGACCAGCGCGCAGCGAGGAAATTCAATGCCGCCGCCACGATGATGCCGGCAATCTTGGCAGGCCAAATGCCAATCCAGCCGGCAAGTCCGGCAATGAAGGCGCTGGACACGCCAAGCGAAATCAACGCGCCCAGCGAGACGAAGCGGAACACGGAGTGACTGAGCGGGATCGAGCTGTCGCGCTCAAAGGACCAGAAGCGGTTTGCCAGGAAGGAGAAAGCGACCGCGACCAGCCACGCACCGACATTGGCCGTCAGCGGCGGCATGGCAAGCCAGAGCAGCACCGTGAAGGCGGCGAGATCGATTGCCGTGTTCGCGAGACCGACGACGGCAAAGCGGATCATCTTGCTGCCGAGTGAACGGCCAGGCTCGCTGCTCACGACACGCCACTCCGCACAACAGCATCATGCGCCGCCAGGATCGCGCCGAATTCGTTGGACATGAGGAAGGCATATTCGACCTCGCGCACTTTCTGCATCGGGTCGCGCGACACGAGCTCCGCATCGACATGGCCGGGATGGCACATGAAAACGCCGTCTTCGGGTAGAGTGACAACAGCCGCTCGCAAGGTTGGCGCGAAATCCTCCGGCCGCTTCCAGTCGTAGATGCCGGCCAGCGGCTTCAACATCGGAAATCCCGCCGCCTGCATGGTCCGGTCGAAGCCATGCGCAAGCGCCGCGATGACGGCCGTTTTCACAGCGATGGCGCCGACTTCGAGCGGCACCACCGGTGCGCCGCGCAACGCCGGCTTTTCGGAAGCGGCGAAGCGCACCTTCAGCCAGTCGCGAACGACAGGCAGGAAATGCACATGCTGGTGCCCATCGATGAAGTCCGGCGTGCAGCCAAGTGTATCGACAAAGCGGCGAAGCTGCGCATCGAGCTCGGCGTGAACATCGTCGGCCTTGATACGCCTCCGCTTGAATGGCGCAGCAAGGTCTCTGAGCGGCGGCAGGCATCCGGCAGATACCAGACTGGAATCCGCCGACAGTGCAGGCTGATCCGTCAAGGTGAGGTGCAGGCCAACCGCTACGCGACCGATCAGTGGCTTGATGCGCACCGCAGCCTGCTGCCATTCCGGCGAACCGGTCATGCAACCGGTGCCCGTCAGGCGCCCGCGCTCGAGCAGTTCGAGAATGGCATCGCACACACCGGGCGCCAGCCCGTAGTCGTCGGCGATCAGGCGGATCTGCCGCGTCACGGCTCTTGGCCGTCCGACCCGTGGCTAATCACATCGCGTACGATATAGACCGGCCGGTCCTTGCTCTCGCTCAGCGCCACCCAGACATATTCGCCGATGAGTCCGAGCAACGCGAGATTGAAGCCACCGAGCACGACGATGGCAATCAGCAGGCTGGGAAACCCAGGTACGGCGATCCCGTAGAAGGCGACTTCGAAGAATATCTTGAGGCCGTAGACGATGCCTGCAAGGGCTGTTGCCAACCCTGACAGGCTGAGGATGCGCAGCGGCACAACGGAGAAGGAAGCGATGCCTTCGAGCGAAAAGGCGAGCAGGTTGCGCCGGCTCCATTTGCTGGTGCCGCTGGCGCGGTCCGCTGGTGTGTAGATCAGCGCCTTGTGCCGGAATCCCGCCCAGGCATAGAGGCCTTTGTTGAAGCGCCGCTTGTCGCGCAGCTGAGTCAATGCCCTGGCCACCGGGCCGCGCATGACGCGAAAATCGCCGGCATTTTCCGGAATATCGAAGCGCTGGCTCGAATTGATCAAACTGTAGAAAAGTTTGGCCAGCTGGCTGCGCTTCCAGCTCGCACCCTGGCGATTGGTTCGGGCATAGACCACGTCGACGTCCGGGTCCTCTACCAATTCGGCGATGAGCTTGAGACTGACATCCAGTGAATGCTGCAGATCGGCGTCCATGATCAGCACCATGTCGCCCTGCGTCCTGTCGAGACCGGCCAGAACCGCCACCTCCTTGCCGAAGTTGCGGCTGAGCCGGACAATCTCCCACTCACCCGTCAGTGCTTTGGCGAAACGCTCGGCACCATTATCGGTGCCGCCATCATCGACCAGGATCTTGCGTGTCCTGAAACCGAAACGGCGCGAGACCTCTGCTTCCATATCGGCCAAAAGCCGCGCGAACTCTTCCGCCGAGGCAGCCTCGTTCCAGAACGGCGCAACGATATCGAGCGTCGGTTTGGCTTCAGACATGAGCTTGAGCTCCGGCGCGCCTGAATTTTCCCTGCGCGACCGACCAGAACCACCACAGGATCGGCAGCGTGATGGCCGTCATGGCAACGGGGCGGAACCAGAGACGCAAGGCATCCTGGAGATGCGAGTTGATGCCGCTGAGGCCAGCGGCAAACAAGGCTATGGCCAGGATGCTTCGCAGGGCGCCACCATCCTCATTGTCCCAGATCGCAGCCAGGGCCACACCGGCCGGCATCGCAAGCAAGGCGAAGGTGTTGTATTCGACGCGCGGGTTGAGCAGGCTCATATAGAACGCAGCAGTCAGGAAGATCGCGAGACCGGCGAGCCGGCGGTCGAGGTTGCGATCGTACCACAGCACCATGAGAAGCGTCGGCAAGGCAACCACGATCCTTATCAGGGTCGCGGCCTGGGTGGAGATGGGCATGCCGAGTGCGGCGAAGGGAGCCGTGAAGTCGGCCATCTCGAAGGCGATCGATTTGTCGACCGACATCGAGGTCATCAACGTGGCGAAGTCGCGGTAAAGCTGGTTGACATAGCCGGCCGGCGCAAAGGCATAGGGAAGTGCCAGTACCGAGAGCAGCGACAACACAAGTATCGGGATAAGCCGCAGTCGAAGCGCTCCGACCAGCAGAAAGACGATGATGGCGGTCGGCTTGGCGATAACGGCGACCGTTGCCCATAGGAAGGTCTCTGCACGCCGCCCCTCCAGCGCGGACAGCACCAGCAGCCAGCAGGCGCCGGCGAGCAGGATGGTTGCCTGACCGTTGCGCAGTGCCCCGGCTGTGATCGGCACGGCCAGAAAAAGCGCATAGGAGAACATCCAGAGACGGTTCGCCGGGTCGATCGTGCGAACCTGCCGCCAGACGGCATAGGTCAGCACGGCAAAGTTCAGGACACGCCACAAGCTGTCGCCGACCACCGGGCCGAGCTTCATGAACGGCACATAGAGAGCAGCGAAGGCGGGCGAATAGAGATAGCCCATGGCGATGTCGAGATCGTAGAGCGGCTTGCCGGCAAGGAACATATCGCTGGCAATACGGTAGCTGCGCATCACCGACCGATGGTCCGGCGCCATGCCGGCCATGACCAGGATGGCGACAAAGCCGCCGATCCACAGGACAAGACCACCCCAGTCCCAAGACTGCCTGACTTTTGCCATTACCCAACATTGCCCAACGTTGGCAGCTTCGCGAAATCCGGAGCCGCCTTTTTATTCGGCGCGGCATATCATGCCCTGGGTTGTGCGGTACAGCCCAGGCGCCGCGGAGGTGATCGTCAAGACAGCTGTCTATGCGGCCAACATTGCCGCAGAATTGCGATCAGGGCCGGATGAAGACTTTGCCGTTGGGTTTGGCGAGCTCCGCCGGAATGCGCTCCATCGCCTGGTCCAGCGGCACCACCGCGGTCACGTCGGTGGACCAGCTCCCACTGGAGAAGCGCCTTTGCACTTCGAGGGCTGCCGGCCCCCTGCGGTCCTTGTGCTTGCGCATCCAGTCGGTCAGCCAGAAACCTTCCACCTGCTTCTGTTGAAAGATGAGTTGGCCAGGCTCTCGGATTAGCGTGTCCGACGGGTCAAGCCGGCCATAGATGATCCAGCGCGAGCGTTTGGGCATGGCGTCGAACACCAGCGAAGCGAGTGGACCGGTGACCGCGTCAAGGAAGATGCGCGGCTGCTCCATCCTCATCACTTCGCGCAGTGTCCTGGCGAAATCCGGCGCCTTTTCGTTGAGCACATGCGCCGCGCCCAGCTCCTTCAGCGGCGCGATCTGGTCATCCCGGCGAACCGTGACGATCGGATGATAGCCGTCCTCCTCCGCAAGCCCGATGATCAGCTTGCACAACTGGCTGGCACCGGCGGTCATGACAAATGCCTTGTGCCCTTCATCCTTGACGATGCTGTACATGGCGATCGCGGTCAGCGGATTGACGATCATCGCCGCCGCGTCCTCGTCGCGGACGCTGTCGATCAAGGGAATGCAGGCGAGTGCTTCGGCCAGCGCATAGTCGGCCCAGGCGCCCCAGTTGGTGAGACCGGTGGCGAAGGCAATGCGCCTGCCGACGAGGCTCTGCGCATAGCTGTCCTCACCGGCCGCAACCACCGTGCCCACGCCTTCGAAGCCGGCAGGCTGGCCTTGCACGCGTGGCTGGCCATACAGCCCTTTCACGAACATCACGTCGGAAGGATTGATCGAAGCCAGGCTCACTTTGATGAGAACCTGCGTTGCACCCGGCACCGGCACCCCGATGACGCCGGACCGCAGATAAGGCTCCGTCGCTTCCAGCACGCTGCCGCTTGGCTCGCGTGCATAGCCGTCACCGACCAGAAGAAGCGCCTGCATTTCGGAGGGAATGGTCATCGCAGCATTCCTTGCCTGGGACATGGGTTACGGTTTGAGGATCAGCTTGCCGGAGGCGCCGCGGCCCAACACGCGTTTCAGGATATTGGCCGCATCGGACAAAGGGTAGATGCCTTCGATCACCGGCTTGACCTTGCCGGCGAGATACCAGCCGATCAGCTCGCGCATGTTGCCGGCATAGGCTTGAGGCTCCTTCACGGTGAAATCGCCCCAATAGACACCCACGACCGAGAACCCCTTCACGAGAGTCAGATTGACGGCCAATTTGGGGATGGTGCCGGAGGCAAACCCGATGACCAGCAGGCGGCCGTTCCAGCCCATGGCGCGCGCCAGCGCCTCGAATGCATCGCCACCGACCGGGTCGAAGCCGACATCGACACCCTTGCCGCCGGTGATTTCCTTGAGTGCTTCCTTCAGATTGTCATAGCCGATCGCGATATCGGCGCCGGCCTCCAGGGCAAGGCGCTGCTTCTCGGGCGAAGATGCCACGCCGATGACCTTGGCGCCTATCGCCTTGCCGATCTGCACGGCGGCGATGCCGGTGGCGCCAGCCGCACCCAGCACACAAAGTGTCTCATCGGGCTTGAGTTGGCCACGCTGCTTCAGGGCATGATGAGATGTACCGTAGCCGCAGACAAGCGCACAGGCATCCGCAGCGCTCATGGCGTCGGGCAGCTTCATCGTCATGGCCTCGGAAACGACCGCTTTTTCGGCGTAGCCGCCAACGACCGTAAGCGCGGCCACCCGGTCGCCGACTTTCAGACCGGTCACCTTCGGACCCACAGCAGCAACCCTTCCGGCCACCTCCATGCCCGGCACGAAAGGTATCGCCGGCTTCATCTGGTAGAGCCCCTGGACCAACAACCCGTCAGGATAATTGACCCCGATGGCCTCGGCCTCGACGACCACGGCATCGCCCTTGGCCTCGGGTTCCGGCCAATCGCCGTAGACGAGTTGGTCGAGCGGCGCGAAGGCGCGGGCAATGATGGCTTTCATGCTCTTCTCCCGACCTCGCTTTATACGCCGAACGAGCGCCTAAAGCTTTTCCTGCGTATACTTCCTGAGTTCCTCACGCGCGACCTGGCGGCGATGCACGGCGTCAGGCCCGTCGGCCAGCCGCAGCGTACGAAGATGCGTCCAGGCACGCGCCAGGGGCGTGTCCTGACTGATGCCTTGCGCGCCATGCATCTGCACGGCCTCGTCGACCACCTTCAGCGCAACGCGCGGCGCCACCACCTTGATCTGGCTGATCCAGGGCGCAGCGGCGCGCGCATCGCCCTGATCGATCATCCAGGCGGCCTTGAGGCAGAGCAGCCTGGCCATTTCGATCTCCATGCGGCACTCGGCGATGATATCGAAATTGGCACCGAGCCTGGCCAGCGGTTGGCCGAATGCCTCGCGCCGCATCGACCGCTTGGACAGAAGCTCCAGCGCCATTTCGGCCTGACCGATGGCGCGCATGCAGTGATGGATACGGCCTGGCCCCAGCCGGCCCTGCGCGATCTCGAAGCCCCTGCCCTCGCCAAGGATCATGTTGGCGGCCGGTACCCGCACATTATCGAAGCGCAGATGCATATGGCCATGCGGAGCGTCATCGTCGCCATAGACCTGCATGGCGCGTACCTTCGTGACACCCTTGCTGTCAGCGGGCACCAGGATCATCGAATGCTGCTTGTGCTTGGGTTCGCTGTCGCCACCGGTCTTCACCATGACGATATAGATGGCGCAGCGTGGATCACCGGCACCGGAGGCCCACCATTTCTCGCCGTTCAGCACGTAATCGCCACCGTCGCGTTCGCAGCGCATGGAAATGTTGGTGGCATCGGAAGACGCCACATCCGGCTCCGTCATCAGATAGGCCGAACGGATCTTGCCCGCCAGCAACGGTTCCAGCCACGCCTTCTTGTGCTCAGGCGAGCCGTAGCGTTCCAGCACTTCCATGTTGCCGGTGTCGGGCGCCGAGCAATTGAAGGTTTCCGCGCCGAGATGAGCCTTGCCCATCTCTTCAGCGAGATAGGCGTATTCAACGGTGCTGAGCCCATAACCGCGATCGGAGCCGGTCAGCCAGAAATTCCACAGTCCGCGCTTTCGCGCCTTGGCTTTCAGTCCTTCGAGAATCTCGGTCTGGCGTTTCGTATGGGTCCAGCGGTCGCCCGCCCTGCCGACTTCCGCCAGGAATTCCTCGTCCAGCGGTATCACCTCGTCGCGCACCATCGCGGCAACCTGGGCGTGGATCGGTTTCAGCCGCTCCGTCATGCCGAGATTCATGTCGGCCATCACAGGCTCCCTTCCTCGAAGCGTTTCCGTTTGTCTCGGAAACGCGGAAACGCTCTGACATTTTGATCTGGCGCATGACGGGCCGCGGATGCCGCCCTTGCTTTCCGAAAATCGGTGCCGATTTTCGGGGTCATGTGCGAACACCCAATCCGCGTGCGGTGAAATCGACGACCTGCGCCACGATCATTTCGATGTCGCGCTCGCTTTCGCCGGGACGCGGCGTGTACCAGAACAGCGGCGAATTCAGCGAGACGAACATCAGCTGTTCGGTGACGCGAGGATCGTCGAAACGCATATCGCCTGCCTCGCGGGCGGCAATGATCACCTGCCGGAAGATCGCGCCATAGTCGTTGCGGTATTTCATCAGTCGCGCGAACTCCTCGCGCTGTTCCGGTGTGGTGGCGCCGCGCAGATAGAGTTCGACGCCTTCCCACACGACACGCTGGTAGGGTCGGGTCACGATCATCTGGCGGGTGTGGACCATCGCCATCCGCCGCCACCGTGCAACCGCCGATCCGGCGATGTCGCGCAGCGGCTCGATCGCTGCATAATTCGCCTCCATGCCGGTCCGAAAGACATCGGCGAAGAGGTCTCCCTTCGACGGGTAGTGATGGTAGATACGACCCTTGGTCGATCCGAGGCTGCGCGCGACATCGTCGATGGAACTCGCCGCATAACCCTTGGCCATGAAACAGGCGGCAGCCGCATCGAGGATCGCGGCGCGGGAACCGTCGGCGACGGTGACGCCGCCAACGGTTCTGGCCTCCTCTTCCCGCACCGCCAAATGCGATCCCGCTGCCATTGCCCCTCGATTTTTTGCCGGCTTTACAACGATCGAAGTTCAACATACTACTCGGTATGTTGTCAATCGGAAGACCGCCGATCGGAGCCGGAAGATAACGGAAGGACCGATGAGCTATATCGATGAACTGTTCTCGGTGACCGGCAAGACGGCGCTGGTGACGGGAGCCGCAACCGGCATCGGCCGCATGGCCGCAACCGCACTGGTGCTCGGTGGCGCCACCGTCATGATCGCCTCGCGCAAAGGCGAGGATTGCGCCAAGGTCGCGGACGAGCTGAACGATCTCGGCGCATCCGGCCGTGCGGAAGGTTTCGCCGGAGATGTCTCTTCCGAAGTCGGCATCGCCGCGCTGGTCGAAGCGGTGAAGGCCCGCACCGACCGGCTACACATTCTCATCAACAATGCCGGCGTTTCCTGGGGAGCACCGCTCGAGAATTTTCCCTATCATGCCTGGGCCAAGGTATTCGGCGTCAATGTCACGGCCGTCTTCCATTTGACGCGCGAGTTGCTGCCGCTGTTGGAAAAGGCGGCTACCGATACCGATCCGGCACGCGTCATCAATCTCGGTTCGGTGATGGGGACACAACCGCTGGCCGATGACGCCTATTCCTACACCGCCTCCAAGGCAGCCGTTCACCATCTCACCCGGACGCTCGCCATAGAGCTTGCCGCCCGGCGCATCACGGTCAACGCCTTTGCCCCAGGGCCCTTCCAGAGCCGCATGACGGCTTTCGCGACGGGTACCGATGAACAGGCCAGGCATATCGGCAGCCATGTTCCCATCGGCCGCATCGGGCAACCGGATGACATTGGCGGCGCCACGCTCTATTTGTGCAGCCGGGCTGGCAGCTATGTCACCGGCGCGATCCTGCCGATCGATGGCGGACAATCGGTGCAGCACGGCCTGACCCTGTTCAAGGAATGAAGGCCGAGCCGCCACCAGGAGATGTCCGTGCAACCCATCAGTCTCGAAATATTGCTCGCCAGTGTCGGCAAGGAAGTGGGCCTCTCACCTTGGCGCGTGGTCACGCAGACCATGATCGACCAGTTCGCCGACGCGACCGACGATCATCAGTTCATTCACTGCGATCCGGAACGCGCCGCAGCGGAGGCGCCGTTCGGCGGCACCATCGCACACGGTTTTCTCACACTGTCGTTGCTTTCGGCCATGACCTTTGAAACCCTTCCCCCGCTCGCGAAGGGCAAGATGGGCGTCAATCATGGCTTTGACGAAGTGCGGTTCCTGGCACCGGTCAAAACCGGCGCCCGCATCCGCACCCGTTTCGTGCTGGCCGATGTAAAAGCGCGGCCGTCCGGCTGGGTGCAGACTTCACACGACGTGACCATCGAGATCGAAGGCTCGCTGAAACCGGCACTCACCGCCCGCTGGCTGACATTGACCTTCGTGGAACCCGAAACGCAGGACACATGACCGACCCGAACACGCTCGATCCTGCGCTGCTTGCTCCCTATCTCGAGCGGGAAATTCCCGGCTTTTCGGATTTGCAGTCGATCGAGAAGTTCAAGTCGGGCCAGTCCAATCCGACTTATCTGCTGACGGCAAAAAGCGGTCGATATGTGCTGCGCGCCAAGCCGTCCGGGCAGTTGCTGAAATCAGCCCACCAGGTCGACCGGGAATTCCGCGTCATGCGGGCGCTGGCCGCGACCGATGTGCCGGTGCCGCGCATGCTGCATCTGTCCGGCGAGGACTCGCCGATCGGGCGCATGTTTTACGTCATGGCCTTTGTGGAAGGTCGGATCTTCTGGGATCCGGCCCTGCCGGAGGTTTCCGGCAGGCAAGCACGAGCGGCGATCTACGATGCGATGAACGCGACTTTGGCGGCTCTTCACAGCGTCGACATCGACGCGGTCGGTCTCGCCGACTACGGCAAGCCCGGCAGCTATTTCGAGCGTCAGCTCGGGCGCTGGACCGGCCAGTATCGCGCCTCCGAAACCGAGCACAGGGCCGAGATGGAGGCGTTGATCACCTGGCTGGAGGCGAACAAGCCGGCAGACGACGGACAACTCGCCCTGGTGCATGGCGACTACCGGCTGGACAACATGATGTTCGCGCTGGATCGTCCCGATGTGACCGCTGTGCTCGACTGGGAATTGTCGACGCTCGGCCATCCCTTCGCCGACATCGCTTATCAGTGCATGCAGTGGCGCCTGCCGCATCAATCCGGGTTCAAAGGACTCGGCGGCATCGACCGCGCGGGGGTCGGATTGCCATCGGAAGATGACTATGTCGCAGCCTATTGCCGTCGCCGCAGCCTGACCGGCATCGACAACTGGACCTTCCTGCTTGCCTTCTCCTTCTTCCGGCTCGCGGCAATCTGCCAGGGCGTCTACAAGCGTGCCCTGGACGGTAACGCTTCCAATCCCGCCAAGGCGAAAGTCTATGCCGATGCGGTGAAGCTGCTCACTCACCTTGCCGCGCAACTGATCGAAAAAGGAAAATGACCATGGGCCGTTTCGATGGGGCGACGGTGCTTATCACGGGCGCTGCCGGCGGTCTCGGTCAAGGAGCGTGCAAGCGTTTTGCCGCCGAAGGCGCACGGTTGGTCCTCTCCGATATCGATACCGATGCGCTGGAACGCTTTGCCACGACGCTCGACACCGAAACGGCAACTCTGGCCGGCAACATAGCCGACGAAGCGCTTTCAGAAGCACTGGTGAAACTTGCCGTCGAACGGTTCGATCGGCTCGACGTTGCTGTCAACAATGCCGGTATCGCTCAGAGTTTCGTGCGCCTGCCGCAGGTTTCCTCGGACGAAGCCCGCCGTATCTTCGAAATCGACTTGTTCGGTGTCTTTTATGCGATGAAGCACCAGATCCCGCAGATGGAACGGCAATTCAAGGCAAATGGCAGAGGTGGCGTCATCGTCAACGTCGCGTCCGTGGCGGGGCTGGTCGGCGCGCCGAAGCTGTCGGTCTATGCTGCGGCAAAGCACGGCGTTGTCGGCCTCACCAAATCGGCCGCGGCCGAATACGCCACCAAGGGCGTGCGGGTGAATGCCATTTGTCCGGCACATACGCGCACCAAAATGGTCGATGACTTCGTGAAACTATCGGGTGCGCCGGAGGCTCTGGCACTTTCGGAACTGGCGCGCGGTGTGCCGATGAAGCGTGTCGGTGAGGTGCCGGAGATCGTCGAAGCGATGCTCTTCGCCGCGGACCCGAAAAACACATTCATGACGGGCCACTCGCTTGCCGTCGACGGCGGCATCGGAGCCATCTGATTAAGGTCCTGGAAGGCAATTTCCCTAACGATATCTTGCGGATGGCTGGGCTGAGTATATACTGCCCGCGAGTGGGGAATGGGAGCAAAATAAGAAAGGCAACACGATTGCCCCAGACTGCGCAAACACGCCGCGAACAACAAAAGGCGGCATTGCGATCCGAACTCGTGGCCGCAGCTCACAAGCTGGTACAGGAGGAAGGTTACGAGGGATTGACCATCCGCAAGCTGGCCAAGATGGTCGGCTATGCGCCGATGTCGGTTTATTCTTACTTCGCCGACAAGCAGGATATCCTGTTTGCTCTGGCTGAAGATGCCTTCCAGATACTGGCCAAGCGCATCGAACAGAATGCCCCCGACGACCCGATCGATGCGCTGCGTGCGGTCATGACCGAATATGCCGCCTTCGGCCTTGGCAATCCCAACGAATACCGCACCGTCTTCATGACGGAGAAGACGAAGCTGCCCGAAGGCCGTTCATTCGAAAAGCTTGACGAAGAAAACCCGGCGATGAAGTTGCTCATCGACCGCGTAGAAGCCTGCGTCGCTGCCGGCAAGTTGAAGGGCGATCCCCACGCCATCGCCACCATGCTGTGGGCAACCGGCCACGGCACGATCTCGCTGTTGATCACGTTCCCCTTCTATCATTTCGGCGACCAGCAGGCTTTCGTGAAACGGATGTGCGAATTCGGCCTGGCGGCGCTGCAAGGCCAAGATATTCCTCCTCTCGGCGACCAACCTCCCAAGAAATGCTGAGGCCGTAGCGCCGCAATCGATGCTCTGGCGACGCCGGATCCGCGACCGGGAACTCTGCGATTTGGTTTCATACCGTGGCGACCGGTGCTTTCCTGCGCTTGCCACAAACCGCACCATTCTCTGAACGTCTTCAGCCCGTCCTTTCAATGACTTGGCTTCGACACGCGCACGGGCTGGAGATCGTACCAGGCACATGCTCAAAGAAAACTTTCGTACACGTACGATTTCCTCTTGAACTTCCTTCAAGACGGGCATACATGTGCGAAGCAGCGTACATGTACGGAAATAGAATTCAGATCTTGAACCGGAGAAAGTCGATGAAAACGACAGCTCTTGCCCTCGCCGCCCTGGTTGCCCTTTCGGGCACCGCCTTCGCAGGCGAAACCGTAAAGACCCACGCCCCCGCCACCCATGCCCAGACCACAGTCAAGGGCAAGCTCGATTATGCCTCGACCGGCTCGATCAAGCAGGACAAGAACACCAATGGCCCGCGCCTCGGCGTTGACGTGAGCCCATGGACCATGCCGACCATCCGGTAAGGCTCTCCCCCTCCCTTACGGACTGAACGGCAAAAAAGGCGACTGGATTTCCAGTCGCCTTTTTTCTTTTGAAACGCGGACGGGAGTTTCGCCGGAGATCTCGCCGGAAAGCGGCCTTAGAGCTTCGGTTTTCCGGGTTTCGCGGGCGCTCCCGAGATGGACGTGTTCGTTACCGCGACCGGATCGCTGGCCGGAAACGTATCCTCCAGCCCCTCTTCCAGTTCCTCTTCAGCATCGTGCCCGCTGTGCCGTTCATGTTCAAATGAGCGAACAGCAGCTGTTTTCTTCGATTTAGATGACCTTGCGGGCTTGGACGGACTGGCCATGGATCACTCCCTCTATCCTTCGGACAGAACGGCGCGGCCCGTCTTTGGTTCCTCGCGCATCCGAAGGGACACGCGGCACTTTATGCCGCCGCATCGCGTGCTGCCTCTGAAAGGAAAGTAAAGACATAGTCGGAGAAGGAGCGCCAGCATTCGACGCGGAAGGCGTCTTCGGCTGTCCGATGAAGCACGATCTCGACCTTGCCGAAGATGGTGCGCGAACAGGCGCCAACCGGAAAACCGGCCAACGACAGATCCTGCGGACAGCCAGCGCTGAGTGTCGCTTCCGCACCTGGACCGGTCACGCCGATCGCCACATTGCGGTGCGAGATGCCGACCGCGGAATGCAATTGCTTGACCTTGGCACAATCGGCCAGCGGGTCACCGCCAGCCTCGTCGATCACCAGCCACTCGTCCGGCCCCAGCCAAAGCGCAAGGCGACCGCCCTTCGAGGCTGAGGTTTTCGGCTTCTTTGGGAGCGTCAGCCCAAGCGCCTTGGAGAGGGCAGCGAGCGAAGCCTCCGGAGCACGCAGCGAAATGCGTTCGGCCGGGTCCAGCGCGGTCAGCGCAACATGGGCAGCCGACGCGTTGCGTCCCGCCAGGGCGGGGTGGCGCTCCGCCTGAACAATTCCGGTTTTCTGGGCAGCCTTAGCCATTGAGGCGTTCTCCCTTCTCGTCGAAGAACACCATGCCGGTGACTTCCACCTCGATCACCTTGTCAGGCATCGGCACATAAAGCGTTTCGCCCATACGGTCACGCCCGCCGGCAACCAGCGCCAACGCGATCGAGCGCCCGCAATTCTCCGACCAGTAGCTCGACGTGACATGACCGATCATCTTCATCGGAATCGGCTGGTTCGGGTTGTCGACGACCTG
The DNA here is from genome assembly GCF_001303895.1 of Mesorhizobium sp. 1M-11. Lineage (GTDB taxonomy): Bacteria > Pseudomonadota > Alphaproteobacteria > Rhizobiales > Rhizobiaceae > Mesorhizobium. The sequence goes on from NZ_LJSD01000057.1 coordinate 82,190, forward strand.
CGCGCCTTCTTCCAGGACGATCTTCGGGTCCTTGGTCCTGAGACCGACCAGCTGTTTGCGGCCCTTGGCAACGAGGTCGGGCCGCGTCAGGCCGCGAATGCCGACGAAGTCGGTCTTCTTCTTGCCGACCGCCCAGTCGAGACCGGCATCGTTCGGTGTGACGGTCCCGTCCGTGTCCTGGCCGACTATGATGTAGCCCTTTTCGGCGCGCAGCACGTGCATGGCCTCGGTACCGTAGGCTGCAGCGTCATGCTTTTGCCCTTCGGCCCAGAGCGCTTCCCAGACCGCCTGTCCGTAGTCGGCCGGCACGTTGACTTCGAAGCCGCGGTCGCCGGTGAACGACATGCGGAACAACCGTGTCGGCACGCCGCAGATCTTGCCCTCGCGCACCGACATATGCGGCATCGCCTCGTCGGACATGTCGATGCCTTCGACCAGCGGCGCGATGATCTCGCGCGACTTCGGCCCTTGTACCGCGATGACCGCCCATTGCTCGGAAATCGAGGTCAGCCAGACATTGAGTTGCGGGAACTCCGTCTGGAGATAATCTTCCATATGGTTCATGACGCGGGCAGCACCGCCCGTGGTCGTCGTCACATGGAAGCGGTCGGCGGCAAGACGACCGACCACACCGTCGTCATAGATGAAACCGTCTTCGCGCAGCATGATGCCGTAGCGACAGCGGCCGACTTCCAGCTTTTCCCACGGATTGGTGTAGAGCAGCTCCATGAATTTGGCGGCATCGGGCCCGACCACTTCGATCTTGCCCAGCGTCGAGGCATCGAAAAGACCAGCCGTCTTGCGCACCGCCACGCATTCGCGGTCGACGGCAGCGTGCATATCTTCGCCGGCGCGCGGGAAATACCAGGCCCGCTTCCACTGCCCGACATCCTCGAACACGGCACCATGCTTCTCGGCCCAGCCATGCATCGGCGTGCGTCGGGTCGGGTCGAACAGCGGCCCCCGCGCGTGCGAGATGATGGCGCCGAAGGTGACGGGCGTATAGGGCGCGCGGAAGGTGGTGAGGCCCACTTCCGGGATCGGCTTGCTCAACATGTCGGCGGCGATCGCCAGGCCGTGCATGTTGGAGGTCTTGCCCTGGTCGGTCGCCATGCCGTTGGTGGTGAAACGCTTGACGTGTTCGATCGAGCGCATGCCTTCGCGCACAGCCTGACGGATATCCTTGGCGGTGACGTCGTTCTGGAAATCGACGAAGGCCTTCACCGTCGCATCCGGACCAGCGCCGGGTGCGGAACCGAGCATGCCGCGCGACCAGACCTCGTCGGCATCGACCTTCGGCTTGTTGGCCTTGGCCGCTTTGCCGCCCGTTTCCTTCGCGGCCTTGGCGCCGGCGGCATAGGCTTCGTCCATCGAGGCGGCGAGCCCGTCGGTGCCGTTGCACGCGCCGACCGAAACGCAGTCCTGCGCATAGGTGCCAGGTACGAAACGCTTGTCCTCGTTGAACGCGACTTTGCCGCGCGATTGCGAGAACAGATGCACCGACGGCGTCCAGCCGGCCGACATCAGCAAGGCGTCGATGGCGATCGTGCGCTCGCCGCCGCCGTTCTTCGGTTGCACGATCATCGACGAGACGCGCAGCTTGCCGCCGACGCGTGTGACCGCACGGCCGTCGTGGATCTCGATGCCGGCAGCGCGGGCCTGGTCGATCAACGCACCGGAAGGATTGTCGCGCAGATCGACGATGGCCGCGACATTGACGCCGGCCTTCTTCAGGTCGATCGCCGCAGCATAGGCGGAATCGTTGGCGGTGTAGACACCGACATTGCGGCCGACCGCAACGCCATAGTGATTGAGATAGGTCCGCGCAGCGGACGCCAGCATCACACCCGGCCGATCGTTGTCGGCGAACACCATGTGCCGTTCGATGGCGCCGGTGGCGAGCACGACACGTTTGGCGCGCACCTGCCACAGCCGCTCGCGCGGCACGTCATGGCCGGGATCGGCCAGATGCTCGCTGACGCGCTCCACCAAGGCGACGAAATTCTGCGCGTAGTAGCCGAACGCCGTCGTGCGCGGCAGCACCCGTACATTGCCCATGCTCTTCAGCTTGGCCACGACACCCTGTGCCCAGGCCCAGCCATCCTGGCCTTCGATCCCAGCGCCGCTCTCGAAGCGCAGCGCACCGCCGAATTCCGCCTGTTCGTCGGCGACGATGACGCGTACGCCGGTTTCCGCTGCCGCGAGCGCCGCGGCAAGGCCCGCGGCACCACCGCCCACGATCAGCACATCGCAATGCGCGAAACGGGACGAATAGTGATCGGGATCCGGCTGGTCTGGCGCGACGCCCAGACCGGCGGCCGAGCGGATATTCGGCTCATAGATGTTCTTCCAGGCCGACTTCGGCCACATGAAGGTCTTGTAGTAGAAGCCGGCGGAGAAGAAGGGCGAAGCCACATCGTTGACCGCGCCCACGTCGAAGGACAGCGACGGCCAGCGGTTCTGCGATTTGGCCGACAGCCCGTCATAAAGCTCCTGCACGGTGGCGCGCACATTGGGCGTCTTGCGGGCGCTGTCGCGCGCGATCTCGACCAGCGCGTTCGGTTCCTCCGCACCGGCCGACAGGAACCCGCGCGGACGGTGGTATTTGAAGGAACGGCCGACCAGATGCACGCCGTTGGCGAGCAGCGCCGAAGCCAGCGTATCGCCCTCGACGCCGGTATAGGCCTTGCCGTCGAAGGTGAAGCGGGCGGTCCTGGCCGGCGTCAAGCGGCCGGCATTGCCAATGCGAAAAGCCCCGCTCATTTCGAAACTCCGGGCAGCTTGGAAGGCTTCGGCTCGCCGGCCTTGTAAGTCATCACGAACTTGTCGCTGACGGTGTCGCGCACCGCGTTGAAGAAGCGGGCGCAGCCATGCACGTGCCGCCAGCGCTCGTAGATGATCCCTTTCGGGTTCTGGCGGATGAAAAAGAATTTTTCGAAATCGTCGTCGCTGATGGCGGCAATATCGGTCGGACGCGCGATATGCGCCTCGCCGGCGTTGCGGAACTCGAGTTCCGGACGCTCTTCCTCGCAATAGGGGCAGCGGATGAGAAGCATTGTCTTGATCCTAGAGTTCGCCGTCGCCGAGGCGCGCGCCTTGCGGCTGGTCGCAGAGCTTTTCGCCGAGCACCTCAAAGGGTGCGACGCGCTTAATCAGTGCCTCGACCGAGTCTGCCGGCGCAAAAAGGTCACGGTTGGTGATGTTGAGCAGGGTCAGTTCAAACGGGTCGGTCGTAACGATGACCATTCGTGGGTCCGAAGCAGCGCCATCATGAGAGGGCTCTCGCTTCTCCACAAAGGATACCGTCTTGCGTCCGGCGCTCCATACGCAGCCTAGATAGCCGGACGAAACCGAAAACGGCCAATCGTCTTCATGCGCGGCGCGGCTGATATCCTGCAACCTCACCTCGCTGGCATCGGGAAAATGGAACAATCCCTTCTCGCCGGTCAGCACAAAGGGCGCAGCCAGGGCCATGGTCGCCGCCAGCGCTTGCATCAGTGCGCCACGGCGGCCGCGGCCGCCTCATCAATCAGCCGCCCGCTGCGGAAGCGCTCGATGGTGAAGGGCGCGTTGATCGCATGCGGTTCGTCGCGTGCAATCGTGTGGGCAAAGACATGGCCCGAACCCGGCGTCGCCTTGAAACCGCCCGTGCCCCAGCCGCAATTCACATAGAGCCCTTTGACCGGGGTCTTGGCCAGGATCGGTGAACGGTCCGGGGTCACGTCGACAATACCGCCCCAGGAACGCAGCATCTTCATGCGCGTGAACATCGGGAACATCTCGCAGATCGCGTCCAGCGTATGGGTGAGAATGTGCAGTCCACCGGTCTGCGAATAGGAAACATATTGATCGGTGCCGGCACCGATCACCAGTTCGCCCTTGTCGGACTGGGAGATGTAGGCGTGCACCGTGTTGGACATGACAACGCAGGGGAACACCGGCTTGACCGGCTCGGATACCAGTGCCTGCAACGGATAGCTTTCAAGCGGCATGCGCACATCGGCCATCTGCATGATCACCGAGGAATGACCGGCAGCGACCACGCCGACCTTGCGTGCGCCGATGAACCCTTTCGAGGTCTCGACACCGGTCACCGCGCCGCTGGCGTCACGCCGGATGCCGGTGACCTCACAGTTCTGGATGATGTCGACGCCGCGCGCCGCCGCACCGCGGGCATAGCCCCAGGCGACCGCATCATGGCGGGCGGTGCCGCCACGCCGTTGCAGCGCAGCACCCACCACCGGATAGCGCGCGTTGCGCGAGATGTTGAGCGGCGGGCAATAGGCCTTGGCTTCTTCCGGCGTCAGCCATTCATTGTCGATGCCATTGAGGCGGTTGGCGTGGACGTGGCGCTTCAGCACCTGGACGTCGTGTACATTGTGCGCCAGCATCATCACGCCGCGCGCCGAATACATGACGTTGTAGTTGAGGTCCTGCGAAAGCCCGTCCCACAGCTTCACGGCGTGGTCGTAGATGCCGGCGCTCTCGTCATAGAGATAGTTGGAACGGATGATGGTGGTGTTGCGGCCGGTATTGCCGCCGCCAAGCCAACCCTTCTCGATCACCCCGACATTGGTGATGCCGTGTTCCTTGGCAAGATAATAGGCTGTCGCCAGCCCATGCCCGCCGGCGCCGACGATGATGACATCGTAGCTCTTCTTCGGCTCCGGCGAAGGCCACTGCTCTTCCCAGCCTTTGTGACCGCGCATGGCCTCGCGGGCAATGGCGAATACCGAATATTTCTTCACGTTATCTGGCCTCGCGTATGGCAATCGGGCGTCCGACGCGCGAGGAGTATCACTAGCGAAACCTCGCTGCCATCCTTGCACTGTTTGCGACGGCAATTGCCGTTTTGCGCCGTACCGTTCCCCGATCGTCGAGCCGGTTTCGGGTGGTTCGTCTCCTACCGATCTGCGAGCAAGCCTCATCCACTTCTGGAAAGGAACAGGACCATGCTCGCACTGACCAACAAGGTCGCCATCGTCACCGGCGCGTCCTCCGGCATCGGCCGCGCCACCGCGCGGCTGTTTGCCAGGGAAGGCGCCAGGATCATCGCCGCCGCCCGCCGCCAGGCCGAACTCGATGCCCTGGTCGCCGAGATCGCCGAGGACGGCGGTGAGGCGGTCGCTCTTGCCGGCGACGTCAACGACGAAGCCTATGCCAAGGCACTGGTGGAGCTGGCGCAAGGCCGCTTCGGCGGACTGGATATTGCTTTCAACAATGCCGGTGCCGTTGGCCCTATGGGACCGGTGTCCGAAATGCCGCGCCAAACCTGGGAAGACGTGCTCGACACCAATCTGACCAGCGCCTTCCTGGCCGCCAAGCACCAGATCCCTGCGCTGCTGGCACGCGGCAACGGCTCGCTGATCTTCACCTCGAGCTTCGTCGGCGTCACCGCAGGCATGCCGGGCATGGCCGCTTATGCCGCCGCCAAGGCTGGCCTGCTGGGCCTGACCCAGGTGCTGGCCGCCGAGTATGGTCGCGAAGGCATCCGCGTGAACGCGCTCCTGCCCGGGGGCACCGATACGCCTGCCGCGACCTTCAAGACGGCAGACGAACGCACCTTTGTCGAGGGTTTGCATGCCCTGAAGCGCATCGCGCGTCCGGAGGAGATCGCCCGCTCGGCTCTCTATCTGGCGTCGGACGCCTCTTCCTTCACCACGGGCACCGCGCTGTTTGCCGATGGCGGTGTCTCCATCAACCGCACCTGAGCAAGAGATAGAGACGGCGACGAAGCGTCCGGACGGGATCGCGACTGTTTGAATTGACGGTTGCCTCCGGGCGCTTCATGGTGTGCGTATTGGTGGCATTGAATGGCGTAGCGGGGCAAAAACCGCGCAAGCCGGACAAGCAACTGTGGACAATCAGTCCCGATTCTGCTATCAGCCGCCGGAATTCGTGGTGGAAGCCGCCGCGGAGGTTTGTGGCTATTGCCACTTACCTATTGATTTCAAATCGAAAGACAGGATTGCCCGTGCAGGTACTCGTCCGCGACAACAACGTTGATCAGGCGCTTCGCGCGCTCAAGAAGAAAATGCAGCGCGAAGGCATCTTCCGTGAAATGAAGATGCGCGGTCATTACGAGAAGCCGTCCGAGAAGCGTGCGCGTGAGAAGGCCGAGGCCGTGCGCCGCGCCCGCAAGCTGGCCCGCAAGCGCGCCCAGCGCGAAGGCCTGCTGCCTTCGACCCCGCGCCCGGCTCCTGCCGGCGCCGGTGCTGCGCGCGCTCCGCGCTAATCCTGCCTGCATTTCGTCCTTTTCGAAGGATACACAAGGTGGCGCGATGTAAATCGCCGCCACCTTTTTGTTTGACGCAAGCTGATATTTGTATAACGCAGAACGGCGGGACAGGGGTCGGAGAGCGATAGCCCGGAATGCCGGGCGTCGATGTTGAGGATACGGCAGCCGATGCATGTTTTGACCACGGAGCGCAAAAACTCCTTGAATGGTTTTGTCTTGAGTGCCGCCTTGATGGTGAGCTTGGCGCTTGCCGGCTGCCAGTCGACGCCGACGGGTGAGCTCGGCTCGATCGACCAGGCTCAGGGGTCCAGCGAAAATATCTCGTCGCTTTCTTCGGTGGTCGACCGCAATCCACGCGATCCTGAAGCCTACAACGTACGCGGTTCGGCCTACGGCCGCGGCGGCAAGTACCAGGCTGCCCTGAAGGATTTCGACACCGCGATCCAGCTGAAGCCCGATTTCTACCAGGCCTATTCCAACCGCGCGCTGATCTATCGCTTCATCGGCGATCAGCAGAAGGCACTGGCCGACTACAATCGCGCCATCCAGATCAATTCGAACTATGATGCCGCCTATATCGGCCGCGGCAACCTCTATCGCAAGGCCGGTCGCACGCAGGACGCCTTCAATGATTTCCAGAAGGCGATCCAGCTCGACACCACCGACGCACGCGCCTACCACAACCGTGGTCTGATCTATCAGAGCCAGGGCCAGCACACTTTCGCCATCGAGGACTTTTCGACCGCGATCTCGTTGTCGCCGGAGGCGTCCGAACCCTATAACGGCCGCGGCCTGTCCTATCTGGCGCTCAACCAGGACGACAACGCCTTCGCCGACTTCAACATGGCCATCAAGCTTGACGGCAAGAATGCCGAAGCCTGGACCAACCAGGGGCTCATCTATGAGCGCAAGGGCGAAAAAGCCAAGGCCATAAAATCATACAAGGAAGCCGTTCGACTGGCGCCGACCTATCAGCCGGCGCGCGATGGCCTGTCACGCGCGGGCGGAGCCTGAGCCAGCAAATCCATTGCTGCCTGCGCGGCGCACCGACCGACGCCGGAATCGGCAAGACGACGTACGGACCCGGGTATCAGTGCGATATTTGCGTGTCAGAACGGACACGCCATGCCTTACCGTGGCTGATCGGCAACGGCGTTCCCCCATTTTAACCATGCGACAACACCACCATGATTGCGCCACCATGGCGCCACGGTTTTGAGGGAACGCTCTTCGTACTGAGCCGTTGTCCGGCATGAACTTCAGAAGGATCGCCACAATGAAAAAACTTGCTTGTTTAGCCGCCTTGGCCATGACGACCGTCGCCGCGCCGGCGAGCGCCGGCAGGGTTGAACTCGGCGTTCTCGATTGCGTCATCGACGGCGGTCAGTCCTATGTCGTCGCCTCCAACAAGGGCGTCACCTGTACCTACCGTCCCTACAACAGCCGTAGGTCCGAACTCTATACCGGCGTCATCTCCAAGGTCGGCGTCGATCTCGGCATGACGCACCAGGGGCAGTTGTCCTGGGCCGTTCTGGCTGCCTCGAGCAGCTACGATTCCGGTGCTCTTGCCGGCAAATATTTCGGCGTCAACGCCGAGGCCAGCGTCGTGACCGGTGGCGGCCTGAATCTACTCGTCGGCGGCTTCGACAACTCCTATGCGCTGCAGCCGCTTTCCGTACAGGCGCAGACCGGTCTCAATGTCGCGGCCGCCGTAACCTCGCTGGAACTGCTGCATTCACTGAAATAAGCAGAATTTTCTGCGCGGGGCGTTGGCGCCCCGCGCGATTTCCTTGCCGGCGCCGGCGTCCAAATGACCGCGGATAGCGCCCGCGGTTCGCACAATCCTTCACTTTCCAATGCTCTCGGTGACTGACAGACAGGTCCGAACCCCGTCCGTCGGCACGACCCCGACCGAATTCACCGCCACCGCCCGGCGGAGACGGCCGCTCCTCCGGATTCGGCCTCAAGCCGGATACCGCGGGGATTGGCTCAACATAAATCGTTCCAACAATCGGCAGGGCTGAAAAATAACGCTTGCGTTCAACCGAACTTGAAGTTTTACAAGTAGAAACTTGGAAAATATAAGACCAGCCGCGGCTGGCGACTTCGAGTGAACAGGCATGGCGCGGGACAAAGCGAACCGGGTGGATTGGCGCGCATTGTGGGCCAGCGGCGATCTCGCGCGCTTCTGCTTCATCTCATTGGGGATTCTGCTGCACGCCACGAATGAGACGATGGTGGCGACCATCATGCCCGCCATGGTGGGCGACCTGGCGGGCGTGCAACTGGTCGGCTGGTCGCTGGCCATCTACGAGCTGGGCGCGATCGTCGCGGGCGCAGCGGCGGGCCGCATGGTCAGTTACGTCGCCCTGCGCAGCAACGTCATGGCGGCCGCACTGCTCTATTCAACCGGTGCCCTCATCTGCGCCGCAGCACCATCCATGCAAATCTTCCTTGCCGGCCGTCTCATCGAAGGTCTCGGCGGCGGCGCATTGGTCTCGTTGGCTTTCGTCTCGGTCGAACGCCTGTTCCCACGCGCGATCTGGCCCCAGTTGTTCGGCATCATGTCGGCGATCTGGGGCGTGGCAGCCTTCAGCGGCCCGATGCTCGGGGCGCTGATGGCCGAATTGCTGTCCTGGCGCTGGGCCTTCGGCGTTTTCGTCATCGGTGGCGGGACAATGGCGCTGGCGAGCCTGGCGGTACTGAACACGCCGGAAGCTCGACACAGGCAAATTGCAGGCACAGGGCCTGCGCCTTTCCCCTTTGTCCCACTGGCCTGTCTGGCGCTCGGTGTGATCCTGATCGCCTCGGCAGGCGTCGATGTCGCCTTGCTGCGTTCGAGCTTGCTGCTCAGCCTGGGACTTTTGGGGCTGGCGCTGTTTTTTCGGATCGATGCGCTGAAACCGCAATCCAGACTGTTTCCGGCAAACCTGTTTTCATGGCGCACGCCGGTCGGCAGCGGCATGACGATGATCGCCGCGTTCTCGGTCGCCACCTGCTCCTTTGCGGTCTACGGACCGCTGATCCTGACCAACCTGCACGGCATCTCGATGCTGACCACCGGCTACATCATTGCAGCGGAATCGATCGCGTGGTCGATCCTTTCGATTCTGGTCGCCAATGCGCCGCCGGAACGCGAACGGAGCATCATCGTCTGCGGTGCCTTCATGATCGCAGCCGGTGTCGCCGGCTTCGCTTATGCGGTGCCGCACGGTTCAATTCCGCTCATCCTCTTCTGCGCGCTTTTGCAGGGCGGCGGCTTCGGCATCGCCTGGCCTTTCGTAACACGCGTCATCGTTGCCTCCGCGCCCACCGACGAGCAGACCATCGCTTCATCGGCCGTACCGACCATGCAGCGCATCGGTTATGCGGTAGGCGCTGCGAGCGCCGGCATTGTCGCCAACGCCAGCGGCTTTTCAGAAGGTATCAACCGCGCAGCCGCGGCAAATGCCGGGGTCTGGCTCTTCCTGGCTTTCGTACCGCTGGGATTGCTCGGCTCCATCGCAGCGTTCAAACTGTCCTCGGAGCCACGGCGACCAGGACAACCGCAGGAAGCGTAAAATTGCCGACGCCGATCAGACGGTTTTCAGGCGTTTCGCAATCAGCTCTGCCAGCCGCGATGCCACCTCTGCCTTGGTGAGCTCGGGCCACTCCTCGACGCCATTTTTCGAGACGATACGAACGCGATTGCGGTCACCGCCCATGACACCGGTGGGGCCGACGCCGCTGTCGCGCGAGACATCGTTGGCAACGATGAAGTCGGCGCCTTTCCTGTTCAGCTTGGCTTCTGCGTTCTTTTGAATTTCCTGTGTCTCGGCGGCAAAACCCACCACAAGACGCGGGCGCTTCGCATGATGCCCAACACCTGCCAAAATATCGGGGTTCTCCACCATCTGCAGCGCTGGCGGCCCCTCGCCCGCCACTTTCTTGATCTTTTCGCCAGCCGAATTCGCTGTCCGCCAATCGGCCACGGCGGCGACGAACACCGCTGCGTCGGCGGGCAACAGACCTTCGACGGCTGCCTGCATCTGCCGCGCCGTCTCGACATGGATCGTTGCCACGCCGGCCGGATCGGCGATCGTCACCGGACCAGAGACCAGATGGACGTCGGCACCGAGCCTTGCGAGAGCGCCGGCCAGCGCGTGGCCCTGTTTCCCCGACGAGCGGTTGGCAATGTAACGCACGGGATCGATCGGCTCATGCGTCGGACCGGATGTGATGATGATCTTCCTGCCAGCCAGCGGTTTCGGCTGGCCGTCGAACTGCGCCTCGATCGCCGCCACGATCTCCAACGGTTCGGCCATGCGGCCTTCGCCGGCTTCGCCGCTTTCGGCCATCTCGCCCTTGGCCGGGCCGACGAAGGTCACGCCATCCTTGAGAAGCGTGGAATGGTTGCGCCGCGTTGCCGGATGCGCCCACATTCTGGGATTCATCGCGGGCGCCATCAGCACCTTCTTGTCGGTGGCGAGCAGTACCGTCGAGGCAAGATCGTTGGCATGGCCATTGGCAAGCTTGGCCATCAGATCGGCTGTGGCCGGCGCCACGACGATCAGATCCGCTTCGCGCGACAGCCTTATGTGGCCGACATCGTGCTCGTCCTGGCGATCGAACAGATCGGTGAAGACATGATCCGCCGAAAGCGCGCCAACCGAAAGCTGGGTGACGAATTCCTGAGCCGCCGAAGTCATCACGCAACGTACGGCCGCGCCGCGTTCTCGCAGCCGTCGGATCAGATCAAGCGACTTGTAGGCCGCGATGCCGCCACCGATGACGAGAAGGATACGCTTTTCGGAAAGGGTCATGCTTTGCTCTCAACAGCAATGCCGTCAGATTAGCTTCCAGGCAATGAAGATCAAGGTCAGCGCGATCACCCAGAGCGCGACCCGCCCGGAGCGCGTGTGACGCGCCTCCGCCTTGCCGATCGCCTTGGCGGTCGCGTCGTCGAAACGCAGGCCGTGTTCGGCCATCAAGTCGATCTCGCGCGATAGCCGCTCGGCACGCGCCGCAAGGTCCGGCGCTTGCCTGGCGAGCGAGACCAGCGCGCCGACGCCCTCGCGGGCATCGTCCAGCATGCCGCGTGGGCCAAGGTTCGAGCGGATCCAGTCGCCGACCACCGGCTCGGCCGTCTTCCACATGTTGAAAGCCGGGTCGAGTGTGCGGGCAACGCCTTCCACCACCACCATCGTCTTCTGCAGCAGGACCAGTTCAGGCCGCGTCTGCATGTCGAACAGTTCCGTCACCTCGAACAGCAGCGTGAGCAGCTTGGCCATCGAGATGGTTTCCGCCGGTTGACCGTGGATCGGCTCGCCGATCGCGCGGATCGCCTGCGCGAAGGCAGCGACATCATGCTTGTGCGGCACGTAGCCGGCCTCGAAATGCACCTCCGCCACGCGCAGGTAGTTGCGGGTGATGAAACCGTAGAGGATTTCGGCCAGGAAACGCCGCTCCTTCTTGCCGAGGCGGCCTGCAATGCCGAGATCGACCGCGACAATGGTGCCATCTGCCTCCACGAACAGATTGCCCGGATGCATGTCGGCATGAAAGAAGCCATCGCGCAGCGTGTGGCGCAGGAAGGATTGGATCAGGTTGGCGGCAATCGCCTTGAGATCGTGACCGGCCTCGGCTAGGCCGGCGATATCGTTCATCTTGATGCCGTCGACCCACTCCATGGTGAGCACGTCGCGGCCGGTGCGTTCCCAGTCGACAGCCGGAACGCGAAAACCCGGATCAGCCTTTGTGTTTTCGCCCAGCTCCGAAAGCGCCGCCCCTTCGAGCCGCAGATCCATTTCGATCTTGGTGGTCTGCGCCAGTGTTTCGGTCACTTCGACTGGACGCAGGCGTCGCGACGACGGAATATATTTTTCCTGCAGGCGCGCGGCCAGGAAATAGCTTTCGAGGTCGTGGTGGAAACGCTTGCGCACCCCCGGCCGTATCACCTTGACGGCAACCTTGGTCGGCACACCGTCATATGCCACTTCCGCCTCGTGCACCTGCGCGATCGAAGCCGCCGCCACCGGTTCCTCCAGGCGGACATAAAGGTCGGACACGCGCCGGCCGAGCGATGCTTCGATTGCCGTGATCGCCGCCGACTGTGGGAAGGTGCGCATCTTGTCCTGCAGAAGAGCAAGATCGAGCGCGATGTCGTTGCCGACCACGTCCGGCCGCGTCGCCAGGAATTGACCGAGCTTGACATAGGACGGCCCAAGCCGCGCCACGGCATGCGCCATGCGGTCGCTGCGGCCTTCGCGGAGCGCTCGCCGGCGTGTGAACAGCCTGGCCATCCGCCAGCCGAATTTCGGCATGCCGGACAGCTGGTCGCCCGGGATCGCCGCGACGACGCCCTCGCGCACCAGCACCCAGCCGGCCCGAACGAGCCGGAATGCTGCTCCGACAGAACTCATGAACGCGCCCGCCTCAAAGCTTCCAGCCCGAATGAGCGGCCGCGATGCCGCCGGTGTAGTTGCGGAAGCTGACGCGCTCGAAACCGGCCCTGCCGATCATCGCGGCGAAATTCTGCTGGTTCGGGAACTTGGCGATCGATTCGACCAGATAGGCATAGGGTTCGCCATCGCCGGTCACAGCCTTGCCGATCTTCGGAATGGCGTTGAAGGACCAGGCTTCGTAGACCTTGTCGAGCAGCGGCATCTCCACTTCGGAGAATTCGAGGCACAGGAACCGTCCGCCAGGCTTGAGCACCCGGAAGGCTTCGGCCAGTGCAACTTCGATACGCGGTACATTGCGGATGCCGAAGGCGATCGTATAGGCGTCGAAGGAATTGTCGGCGAACGGCAGGTCCTCGGCATTGGCTTCGACGAAATCGATGTTCGCGGCCAGCCCGCGTTTTTCCGCTCGTTCGCGGCCGACTGCCAGCATCGAGCCGTTGATGTCGAGCACGGTGGCCTGAGCCTGCCCCTGGCTGGCGTCGATGATGCGAAAGGCGATGTCGCCGGTGCCTCCTGCCACATCCAGAACCCTCCAGCCCGGCCTTTTCGGCGGGTTGAGCCAGGCGACCATGGCATCCTTCCACAGCCGGTGCAGACCGGCCGACATCAGGTCGTTCATCAGGTCGTAGCGCTTGGCGACCTTGTGGAACACCTCGTTGACCAGCGGCTGCTTCTCGCCGGTCCCGACCTGCCGGAAGCCATAGGAGGTCTCCATGCCCCCGGTCGCAGTGGTTCTCTCAACAGACATTGTTTCGATCCGCCTTAAAATCGGCCGGACCATAGCCGATCGCAGTAGGCGAAGCTATTGTCAAAGGCGCGGTGTTCGGCCGCGCCGGACGGCCCGTTCACAGGAATGCCTCATGGTCTTGAAAGCCGAATTGCACTGCCACATCGAAGGAGCGGCAGCACCGGAACTCGTAGTCCGGCAAGCGCGAAAATACGGCAAGGACCCTTCCCCCTTCATCCGTGACGGTTCGTTTGTCTGGCACGACTTCACCTCTTTCCTCGCCGCCTACGACTTTTCCGCCGATCTTTTCCGCTCGGAAGAGGACTACGCGGTGCTCGCCGAGCACTATCTGACCAGCCTGGCGCGCGATGGCGCCATCTACTCGGAAGTGTTCACCTCTCCGGACCACGCGGTGCGCGCCGGCCTGTCGCCCAAGGCCTATACCGACGCTCTTGGCGAAGGCATGGCGCGCGCAAAGGCCAAGACCGGCATCGAAGGACGCATGATCGTCACCGGGGTTCGGCATGTCGGCGTCGAGGCGATCGAGAAGGCCGCCCGCTTCGCAGCCAGATGCGGTCATCCACTGGTGACCGGCTTCGGCGTCGCCGGCGACGAACGCATGGGTGATTTCGAGGACTATGTACGCGCCTTCGAAATCGCCCGCGAAGCGGGTCTCGGCATCACCATCCATGCCGGCGAGCTGATGGGCTGGGAAAGCGTGCGGGCAGCGCTCGACCATATTCGCCCGTCACGCATCGGCCACGGCGTCCGCGCCATCGAGAACGCGGATCTCGTGCGCCGCATTGCCGATGAAGGCGTGGTGCTGGAATGCTGCCCCGGTTCCAACATCGCGCTGAAGGTATTCGACAGTTTTGCCGACCATCCGTTCCCGGCGTTGAAGACAGCCGGGTGCAAGGTAACGTTGAATTCCGACGATCCGCCCTATTTCTGGACTTCATTGAAGCGCGAGTACGATATCGCGGCCGAACACTTCGGCTTGAACGACAAGGCGCTGACGGCCGTGACGCGCACCGCGATCGACGCCGCATTCGTCGACAAGAAGACCAAAGCCGCGCTCATCGCGCGGCTGGACAAGGCAAGCGTGCGCTGAAAACCCGCAAAAACTGTGGTTGGCGCGCCTCTGGGCGTTTCTTGGCCGGAGCTAAATCGCTAGGGTCGTTCCAAGTATCGAGGAGAAGACCATGAAGGGCGTAACCGTCGTCGACCACCCGCTTGTCCAGCACAAGCTGACCATCATGCGCAACAAGGAGACGTCGACGGCGTCGTTCCGGCGGCTGTTGCGCGAGATCTCGCTGCTGCTCGGCTATGAGGTGACGCGCAACCTGGAACTCACCAAGACCACCATCGAAACTCCAATGGAGACGATGGAGGCCCCCACGCTTGAAGGCAAGAAGCTGGTCTTTGCTTCCGTGCTGCGCGCCGGCAATGGTTTACTCGAGGGTTTGCTCGACCTGGTGCCTGCCGCCCGCGTCGCTCATATCGGTCTCTATCGCGACCATGAAACGCTGGAAGCGGTGGAGTACTTCTTCAAGGCACCGAGCGATCTCGCCGACCGCCTGATCATCGTGGTGGATCCGATGCTCGCCACTGCCAATTCGGCGATCGCGGCGATCGACAAGCTGAAGGAGCGCGGCGCGACCAACATCCTTTTCCTGTGCCTGCTCGCAGCCCCCGAAGGCATCGAGCGCTTCACCACGGCCCATCCGGACGTGCCGGTCTTTACCGCATCCATCGATCGCCAGCTCAACGAAAAAGGCTATATCCTGCCCGGCCTCGGCGATGCCGGCGACCGCATGTTCGGAACGAAATAGACCTTTACCTTTCGTTTACGCATCCACGTGGTTTCGGCCCCCTGCAGGACAGACAGCGCCGTATATTAAAACGCCGGATACCAAGAGTGCCTAGGATCGCCTCGAACGGGGGCGTTCCATGCTGCGTAAATTGGTCATTCTGGGTGTTTTCGCCGGCGGCACGGCGGCAATCCCGTCCGTTTTCCAATCGAACCCGGACCTCCTCAACAATCTCCTCGGCAGGGGCAGCGAGGCATCTGCCACGGCGGTCAACCTGCCGAGCAACTCGGGTGCGGCCGCACAAACTTCGCAGCAGCCCCTCGGCCGCAAGGTACTGATCAAGGCCGATGCGACCGGACATTTCCGTTCGCCCTTCAAGATCAACGGCCGGCAGGTGGATGCCCTTATCGACACGGGTGCGACGCTGGTGGCGCTCAACACCTCGACGGCGCGGCGTGTCGGGCTTTCGATCAGCCCTTCCGATTTCACCCAGCAGGTCTCGACTGCGAATGGTCCGGTCAAGGTGGCGGTGGTGCGGCTCTCCAGTCTGCAGGTCGGCAAGATCGCGCTGGAGAACATCGACGCGGTCGTCATCGACGACAAGGCACTCAGCACCAATCTGATCGGCATGAGCTTCTTGAGCCGCCTGGGCAAATACGCTGTCGAGGACGGCGCATTGCTGATGGTGCAGTAGGCGCCTGTCTTTGACCTATCCGCGCGGGGCAACGCGGCGCAGGATCGCCTTTTCCGTGGCCGGTTTGGTGCGACCGACCGCATAGGCGGCCGAAACAGCCACGGCAGCCTGCTCGGCCGCCGCCAGCGAGCGCGCATGTACAAGCGCGATTGCATCACCCGGATGCACCTCCGCGCCGACCGGCAGCAAGGCCGTAAGCCCGACTGCATGGTCCACCTTGTCTTCTGGCCGTGTCCGGCCGCCACCCAATGCCACCACGGCCAGCCCGATCTCGCGCGTCGCGATACCGGTGACAAATCCTTTGCGATCCGCCTTCACTTCAAGTCGCACGGGCGCTTGCGGCAGGTATTTTGCGGCCTTCTCGACAAAATCCGCAGGACCACCGAGCGTCGAAACCATGCGGCCGAACACTGCTGCGGCTCGCCCACTCGACAACGCCTCCATGGCGCGCTGCAGTCCGTCCTGGTTGGAGGCAACGATGCCGGTCGATTGCAACATCTCGGCGGCAAGCGCCAACGTCACCGCCTCTAGGCACCTGTCGCGGCTGCGGCCGGTCAGGAAATCGACCGCATTCTGCACCTCCACCGCATTGCCGGCGGCCGAAGCAAGCGGCTCGTTCATGCCTGTGACCAGCGCGCTGGTCTTCAGGCCTGCGCCAGTGGCCACCTCGACCAGGCTGGTCGCCAGCGCCGTCGCATCGCGCGATTTTTCCATGAAGGCGCCGTTGCCGACCTTCACGTCCAGAACCAGTGACTGCAGCCCGGCAGCCAATTTCTTCGACAGGATCGAGGCCGTGATCAACGGCACCGATTCCACGGTGGCCGTGACGTCCCGGATGGCATAGAGCCGCTTGTCGGCGGGAGCCAGGTCGCCGGTCTGGCCAATGATGGCCGCACCCGCTTCCAGCACGGCCTTGCGCAGCAAGCCAAGGTCGGGCTGGCTGACATAGCCGGGGATCGAATCCATCTTGTCCAGCGTGCCCCCGGTGTGGCCGAGACCACGGCCGGAAATCATCGGCACATAGGCGCCGCAGGCGGCTACGATCGGCGCCAGCATCAGCGAAACATTGTCACCGACACCGCCGGTGGAGTGCTTGTCGGTGACGGGACCGGGCAGGTCCGACCAGTCGAGCACGTCGCCGGAATCGCGCATTGCCGTGGTCAGAGCCACCGCTTCGTCGCGGTTCATGCCGTTGAAGAAGACAGCCATGGCAAAGGAAGCCGCCTGTCCCTCCGTAACGGCGCCCGAGGTAACCCCTGAAACGAAGGACGTGATCTCCTCGGCCGACAGTTTCAGCCCATCACGTTTCCTGCGGATGATTTCCTGAGGCAGCATCAGGCGCCGTCCAGCAGTCCATCCTGGAACACCTTGTGCAGCACCTTGGCGAGCTTGGCACCGCCGATCGGCGCCATGTCCTTGGTCTCGGTGTGCGAAAGCTCGGCGCCCGTCATGCCGGCAGCCAGGTTGGTGATGACGGAACAGGCCGCCACATTCAACCCGAAGAAACGGGCCAGGATCACTTCCGGCACCGTCGACATGCCGACCGCAGTGGCGCCCATGATGCGCGCCATGCGGATTTCCGCAGGCGTCTCGAAGGACGGGCCGGAGAACCACATATAGACGCCCTGGTGCAGTTTGGTGCCGGTGATCTTCGCGGCCCGCTCGATCGCCGCACGCATGCCGGCATCATAGGCTTCGGTCAGCCCGACGAAGCGGCGGTCGGTCGGCTCGCCGAACAGCGGATTGGAACCCGAGAAATTGATGTGGTCATTGATCAGCATCACCGATCCCGGCGGCATGTCGGGATCGACGGAGCCGGCGGCATTGGTGAGGATCAGCTTCGTTATGCCGATGCCGGCCAGTGTCTCGATCACCGGGCGCATCACGGCCGCATCGCCATGCTCGTAATAGTGGGCGCGGCCTGCCAGCATCAGCAAGGGCTTTCCGGCGAAATGACCAGCAACAACCGCACCGGCATGGCCAGTCACGCCACTCTTCGGGAAGCCCGGCAAGTCGGAGTAAGGAATGCGGACTGCATCCTCGACTTGGTCGACCAGCCCGCCAAGCCCCGAGCCCAGCACCAGCGCGACACTCGGCACAAGGCCGTCCAGCCGTTCGACGAGACGATCGATCGCGTCTTTCATTTGAGGATATCGCCCCTGAAGCCATAGGGCAGCATATCGCCCATGGTAACGGTTTCGGCCACGCCCGTCTCGTCGCAGAGATAGAGCTTGGTCTCCGGCCGTGTGAACTCCGCCAGCCGCTGGCGGCAGCCGCCGCAGGGCGAGCATTTCGCCATGCGTTCTGCGATGACGGCGATTTCAACGATCTTGCCGCCGCCACCCATGATGTAGTGCCCGAGTGCCGTCGTCTCCGCGCACCAGCCTTCCGGATAGGAGGCCACCTCGATATTGGCGCCCGCGAAGATACGCCCGTCCTCGGTGCGAAGCGCTGCGCCCACCGGAAACTTCGAATAGGGCGCGTAGGCCTTGGCCATGGCCGCCCTGGCGGCGAGGTAGAGGTCATGCGACATGGATCAGCGCTCTTTCACATAGGGAACGCCGCCGGCGCGCGGCGGGATCGCCTTGCCGATGAAGCCGGCCAGCAGGATCACGGTCAGGATGTAGGGCAGCGCCTGCATGAGCTGCACCGGCACCTTGCCGATGATCGGCAGCGGCGCGCCTTGCAGGCGGATCGCCAACGCGTCGAGGAAACCGAACAGCAGGCAGGCGAACATGGCGTTGACCGGCCGCCACTTCGCGAAGATCAGCGCCGCAAGCGCGATGTAGCCCTTGCCTGCCGTCATGTCCTTCACGAAACCGCCGCTCTGCACCATGGAAAGATAGGCGCCGGCGATTGCCGTGAGGACGCCGGTGCAGATCACGGCACGGTAGCGCAGCCAGGCTACCGAAATGCCGGCTGTGTCGACCGCCGCCGGGTTCTCGCCGACGGCACGCAGCCTGAGCCCGAAGCGGGTGCGGAACAGCACCCACCAGGTGAACGGCACGGCAAGGAAGGCGACGTAGACCAGCAGCGAGTGGCCGGAGATCAATTCGGAGTAGATCGGCCCGATGATCGGCACCTCGCGTATCGCGTCGGCACCAGGAAGCGTGATCGCCTCGAACCGTTCGTTCGGCGCCAGCGCCGGCGTGCGGCCGCCCTGTTGGAACCAGGCCTGGCCAAGGATGATGGTGGAGCCGGCGGCAACGAAATTGATGGCGAGGCCGGAAACGATCTGATTGCCGCGATGCGTGATCGAGGCAAAGCCGTGCACCAGGGCGAGCGATACCGAGACCAGGATGGCGATGCCAAGCCCAATCCAGGCCGAATGGAAAACCGAAGCCGCCGCGGCACCGGCGAAGGCCGCAGCCAGCATCTTGCCTTCCAGACCGATGTCGAAAATGCCCGACCGCTCCGAATAAAGACCGGCCAGGCAGGCCAGCAGTAGCGGCACCGACAGGCGGATGGTGGAATCCAGCGTCTGGATGATGACGTCGAAGAAACTCATCTCAGGCCCCCTCGCCCTTCACGGCGGCCATGCCGACCGACTTCGGGCTGATCGAAGCGAACAGCGTCTGGATATAGGGCCGGAACATGTGCTCGAGCGCCCCCGCGAACAGGATCACGAGTCCCTGGATGATGACGATCATGTCACGGCTGATCGCCGGCATCTCGAAGGAAAGTTCGGCACCGCCCTGATAGAGCATCCCAAACAGGATCGAGGCGAGGATGATGCCGACAGGGTGCGCGCGCCCCATCAGCGCGACCGCGATGCCGATGAAGCCGGCGCCGCCAGCCAGATCGACATAGACGCTGTGCTGGTCGCCCATGATGGCATTGATCGACATCATGCCGGCGAGCGCACCCGAAATCAGCATGGCGATGATGGTGACACGCACTTCCGAAATGCCGGCATAGCGCGCTGCCTTCTGGCTGAAGCCGAAGGTGCGGATCTCATAGCCGAGCTTGGTGCGCCAGATCAGCAGCCAGACCAGATAGGCCATCACCAGCGCCAACAGGAACGAGACATTGAAGGGCGCGGAACGGATCCTGGCTGTCCCGAACAGCTCGATGATCCAGTTCAGCCGCGGCAGTTGCGCACCCGCCTCCAGCATGCGCGTCTTGACCTCCTGCATCGCTTCCGGCTTCAAGATGTCGCGCAACACATAGATCATCAGGCTGGCCGCGATCATGTTGAACATGATGGTGGTGATGACGATGTGCGAGCCGCGCTTGGCCTGCAGATAGGCCGGGATGAATGCCCATGCCGCGCCGAACAGGGCAGCGCCGGCAATCGCGAAGGGGAATGTGACATACCAGGGCACCACCCTGTCGAGCGCCAGGCAGACCAGCCCCACACCGAGGCCCGCGACATAAGCCTGGCCTTCGCCGCCGATGTTGAACAGGCCAGCATGCATCGCGACCGCGACGGCAAGGCCGGTAAAAATGAAATTCGTCGCGTAGAACAGCGTGTAGGCGATGCCTTGCCCGCGCCCGAAGGCTCCTTCCACCAGGATGGCAGCGGCGCGGAAGGGGTTTTCCCCCACCAGCAGCACGACAAGACCTGCGACGATGAAGGCGACAGCCAGATTGATGAGCGGGATCAGCCCATAGTCGGCCCAGGCCGGGAGCTTGGCATAGGGCGTGCTCATTCGGCTGCTTCCTTCTGCTCGACGCCGGCCATCAGCAGACCAAGCTCGCCCTCGCTGGCTTCAGGCCCACGCTCGCCGACGACGCGTCCGGCAAACATCACCAGGATGCGGTCGGACAGCGAACGGATCTCATCGAGTTCGACCGAAACCAGCAACACCGCCTTGCCCTGGTCGCGCATGGCGATCAGCCGCTTGTGGATGAATTCGATGGCACCGACGTCGACACCACGCGTCGGCTGGCCGACGATCAGGACGCCCGGATCCTGCTCGATTTCCCGCGCAAGCACGATCTTCTGCTGGTTGCCGCCTGAGAAATTGGCTGTCCTCAAGCGCGGATTGGCAGGGCGGATATCGTATTTCGCGATCTTGTCCTTGGCGTCAGCCATGATGGCATCGACGTCGAGCAATGGCCCTTTGAGGTAGCGCTTGTCGTTGTGGTAGCCGAGGATCGAGTTCTCGTTTTCCTCGAAGGCCAGGACCAGGCCGACATGATGCCGATCCTCCGGCACATGCGCGAGCCCGCGCTGACGCAGCTCGCCGGGGTCGGCAGCGCCGGTCAGGTCGATCGGCTTGCCGTCCAGCGTCACGCTGCCCGAGACCGCCTTGCGGATACCCGAGATCGCCTCGAGCAGCTCCGATTGGCCATTGCCTGCAACGCCTGCGATGCCGACAATCTCGCCGGCGCGCACGTCGAAGGAAACATCGTCGACCATGGTGACGCCGCGCTGGTCCTTCACCACCAGATTCTTGACCGAAAGCTTGACCTCGCCAGCCCTGGCTTCGCCCTTCTCGACCCTCAAAAGCACGCGCCGGCCGACCATCAGCTCGGCCAGTTCCTCGACGGTTGTCTGCTTGGTTTCGCGCGTCGCCACCATCGTGCCCTGGCGCATGACGGAGACGGAATCGGTGATCGCCATGATCTCGCGCAGCTTGTGCGTGATGAGCACGATCGTCTTGCCCTGTTCCTTCAGCTGCCTGAGGATGCGGAACAGGTGATCGGCCTCCGCCGGCGTCAGCACACCGGTCGGTTCGTCCAGGATCAGGATTTCGGCGCCGCGATAAAGCGCCTTGAGGATTTCGACGCGCTGCTGCAGACCGACCGGCAGTTCCTCGATGATGGCGTCGGGGTCCACTTCCAGCCCGTATTCGCGCTCGAGCCGCTCGAGTTCCGAACGCGCTTTCGCGATCGAGGATTTCAGCAGCGCATCGCTTTCGGCGCCGAGGATGATGTTCTCGAGCACGGTAAAATTGTCGACCAGCATGAAATGCTGGTGGACCATGCCGATGCCGGTCGCGATGGCATCGTTGGACGACTTGATCGAGGTCGGCTTGCCGTTGACGCGGATCTCGCCGCTGTCAGCCTGGTAGAACCCGTAAAGGATCGACATCAGTGTCGACTTGCCTGCGCCATTCTCGCCGACGATACCGTGGATGGTGCCGCGCGTGATCTCGAGATTGATGTCGCGGTTGGCGCGCACCGCGCCAAAACTCTTGCTGATGCCGATCAGCTCGATTGCGGCTTCCGCCATGCGATCGTTCCCACAGGTTTTTTATCGTTTGGTCAAAATGCCTAACACGGCGCCCGTTCCCTGCCAATTGGCCGGCCATGGCATCCACTCTCGACAAATCCCGGCATGCTTGTCAATTTCGAACACACGAGGCATGCGCTATTGGCAGGCGGTGTTGTGCAACTCAAGTCTCAAAGCATGCAGCGCAGATGCAAAAGTGTTGGGGCGTCCTTGCGGCTCCAGATGGATGCGCGGCGCTCTAAGGAAATTGACATGTCCGAAGAACGATTGACGACGCTGGAAATCCACATCGCCGAGCAGGACAAGACCATCGAGGAATTGTCCGGTCAGGTCGGCGAACAATGGAAGACAATCGAACGCTTGCAGAAGAAGCTCGACGCGCTGACCAGCCGCTTTCTGGCGCTGGAGGAGCAGACCGCGCCGGACGTTCCCGTGACCAAACCGCCGCACTGGTGAAGGCGAAGCGCTATTGGAGCAATTCCAGGAAAAGTGTGCAACGGTTTTCCGTCCGGGATTGCGTAAAAACAAAGAGTTAGAGTGTTCCGCGTTTCCGTGAAAAACGGAAACGCTCTAGCAAGGAAAGCGCAGCGATGACTGGAGAAAGCGACCGCATCGCACGCGCCAGCGACTATGTGCTCGGGCTGATGAACGAACGCGACCGCGAGCGGGCGGAACGCGACCTTGAGATCGACCCCGCCTTCCGCAATGCCGTGATGCAACTGGCCGAACGCATGCACCTGTTCGACCGCACCACCACGCAGGAGGCTGGCCGGCCCTGGCAGGAGGTTGTCGCCCGCATAGCCGAGCTGCCGCAAATGCCTTCTGTGGGACACGAAACGTCAAGGACCGACCGACGTATCATCGATGGGCCGCGTGCCCCTGCCGGCATCGGCCTGCATGCCTTGCCTGGCCGACTGGCCATTGCAGTGGCTGCCGGATTGATCGTCGCCTTCGCGTTTGGCTATCTCGTCGGTCGTATGGGCATAGGCTGAAGCAGACAGCCAGGATCAGAAGGCATCCTCGACTAAAGTTTCCGTTTCATCAAAGCCAGCGCTTCGCCGTCGATGTCCATTCGTTCGACGACGACCCAGCCGAGTTTGGCATAGAGCGCCTCGGCGCTGTCGGTATAGAGATAGAGTTCATCGCTGCCGACCGACCGCGCATGTTTCTCGACAGCCTCGACCAGCGCGCTGCCGAGCCCGCGCCCACGATAGGCTTCCGCGACGACCAATCCGGCGAGCCAGGGCGAAACGTCGTGCAGTTGTTCGATCTCCTCGCGCACGAACAGGCATGAGCCTGCCAGCGTGTCATCGATCTCGGCGACAAAACCGACCTCGAAGCCGTCACTGTCAATCAGCTTCGCCAGCCCGGCCATATCCGCTTCCTGCGGGAATTTGCCGTCGCCGAAGAAGGTGATGTGTCGCAGCTCCGCGAGCGGCGTCAGGTCGGAATGCCGCATCTTGCGGAGGATCGGGGACATGGCGGTTCTCGTCGGCTCGGCTGCGACAGGTCTTTGAAACTGCCGTGGACACCTGCCTGCATCGAACCGACACGGCAAGGCTCACGCCAGCCGGCCGGGTGGACCACCGCGAAGGGTGGCCAAAAAAGAACCGCCGGACTTTCGCCCGGCGGTTCTTCATCCTGATTCAGCAGTCGATCAATAAGGGCACTTGTTGTCGCTGGAATAGTCGTGCACTTCGATCTTGCCGGCGATGATCTCTTCCTTGGCCTTGTCGGCGGCCGCCTTCATATCGGCGGTGATGAGATCCTTGTTGTTGTCGTCCAGGGCGTAGTCCACGCCGCCTTCCTTGAGGCCAAGATTGTTGATGCCGCCGGTGAACTTGCCGTCCTTGGCATCCATGAACGCGCTGTAGACAGCGACGTCGACGCGCTTCAGCATCGAGGTCAGCACCTTGCCGGGCTGCAAGCCGTTCTGGTTGGAATCAACGCCGATACCGAGCTTGCCGGCATCCGCCGCAGCCTGGAGCACGCCGACGCCGGTACCACCGGCTGCCGCGTAGATCACGTCGGCGCCCTGGTCCATCTGGGTCTTGGCAATTTCACCACCCTTGGCCGGATCGTTCCAGGCCGCCGGCGTGTCGCCGGTCATGTTGTAGATGACGTCGGTCGCACCGTTTGCCTTGGCGCCGCCCACATAACCGCAGCCGAACTTGCGGATCAGCGGAATGTCCATGCCGCCGATGAAGCCGACCTTCTTGCTCTTGGAGGCCATCGCGCCCAGCAGGCCGACGATGTAGGAGCCTTCCTGTTCCTTGAACTTCAGCGAGCGCACGTTCGGCAGGTCGACCTGATCGTCGATGATGGCGAATTTCAGTTCCGGATATTCCTTGGCCACCTTGGTCAGGGAATCGACCCAGGAGAAACCGGCCATGACGATCGGGCTGCGGCCGTCTTCGGCGAAGCGACGCAATGCCTGCTCGCGCTGCGAGGCATTCGACACCTCGAATTCGACATAGGAGACGCCGCTCTCCTTCTTGAACTTCTCGGCGCCATTGTAGGCGGCTTCGTTGAAGGACTTGTCGAACTTGCCACCGAGATCATAGAGCAACGCAGGCTTGATATCTTCAGCCATGACCGGGAAGGCCAGCGCGGTTGCGGCCAGAAGGCCGAGAACGATACGTTTCATAGGATCCACACCCCTGAGGTTTATTTTTCCAGTCTGCCGCAGGTCGGGGTTCCGGCCCGGCTTGCGGCGTCCGGCAGGAGCTGTTCCCTCCCGCTCAAGCTTTATCTTGCACGGCTAGGAACAAAACTCACGTGGAATTTTGACCCTTTGGAAAAAGCATGGCGCCGATGCGGCGCCATGGAAAATCGTTTCTGAATAGGACGCTAGCGGCGGCTGGTGCCACCCGCCGCCTGTTGTCAGGCCGTGGCGGCGGCGGCGGGAATGGCGCAGCTCACGCCGGTGCCCTTGAGCCCGCAATAGCCGTAAGGATTCTTCGCCAGATACTGCTGGTGATCCTCCTCGGCGAAGTAGAATTCGGGCGCCGGTGCTATCTCGGTCGTGATCTTGTCGCGGCCGGCTGCACGCAACGAGGCTTGATAGGCATCGCGCGAGGCGATCGCGGCCTGCTGCTGGGTATCCGAGAAGGTGTAGATGGCGGACCGATAGGTAGTGCCGACATCATTGCCCTGGCACATGCCTTGCGTGGGATCATGCGCCTCCCAGAATATCTTCAGCAGCTCTGCATAGGAAACGACCTTCGGATCGAACACGACCAGCACGACCTCGGCATGTCCGGTGAGCCCGGTGCAGGTTTCCTGATAGGTCGGATTGGGCGTGATGCCGCCAGCATAGCCGACTGCCGTCACCCACACGCCTTCGGTCTGCCAGAACAGCCGTTCCGCGCCCCAGAAGCAGCCAAGCCCGAACAACGCCGTTTCCAGCCCTTCCGGATAGGGTCCCTTCAACGGTCGTTTCGAGACGAAGTGTTTCGAGGCGGTCGGGATCGGCCGATCACGGCCGGGCAACGCCTCTTCTGGTTTCGGCAGATTGATCTTCTTGTTCAACATATCACTGAGGAAAAACATGAATGTCTCCCTGTTCATCGATTTCTAATTCGCCGCAGACGCCGGAATGTTACGCATTGGCCGCGAAATGCCCCGCGCGTCGCTGCCTGCGGTAGCCGATCGCGTAGAGCAGGAAGGCCAGCACGGCGAACAGCACGAAGCCCGGCAGATCGAGCGCCTTGTCGATCACCGCATCCCAGGCCACGGCACCTGCCTTCTCGCGCACGAACGCTTCCGTCCTGGCCAAAGTATCGGGCGAAACCGCGCTCCAGCTTACCTTGAGCGGTGTCATCACCAGATGCGAAGCGGCAACCGTCCGAGTGGTGTCAAGCACGGCCATGATAACCGCAACGGCCAACGCCACCATGGCGGCAAGTCTGAACAGGAAACGGAACATGCAGACCTTTCCAGCGTCTGTTTGCCTACAGATATGGCGTGATGCGGCGCCACGCAATCGGACACGGGCGATAAAGCTTTTCCACCTTCGTCATCGTCGCTTTCTGGATATCCCGCGGACGGACAGCACTAACATTCGGAAGGCAGCCGAGTGGCTTCGCGACCTGAGAGAACCACACACCTTTCGTCACCGTCGCAAGAAAGCGCGCAGATGCACCGGGATTACCATCGATATGACTTGGCATTCGCCGCTGGATCGACTAGATGAGCCCCGCGCCCGAAGCTTTGACGGCTCAGGGCGCTGGAAAAGAACCAGCCATCGGTCACGGCAGTTCGATGCGGATTGGAAATCCGCTTTCCGAAAGGGATGCGCTCCCTCGAGACCGGCGCGGCGAAACCGGCCGCGACAGCGCGAGGACGGAGAGGTGGCCGAGTGGTTGAAGGCGCACGCCTGGAAAGTGTGTATACGGGGAACCGTATCGCGGGTTCGAATCCCGCTCTCTCCGCCACCTATCCTCCAAAAAAAATCTTTTATTTTCAAATAGTTCATCATGCCCTTGATCGTTGAAAATCGCGACATATCTTATTTTGTGTAACAAACTGTGTAACATTAGGTTTTGCGCATGCGGAAATCCGCAGCACCAAGGCCGAATAAACGTGATGGTATCTGGTACCTCATACGCAGGGTGCCCAAGGCGTTTGAAGCACTCGATCAGCGCGGGCTGGTACGCGTCTCTACCGGGATTGCCGTAGTTGACGATCCTCGAGCCGTGCGGGCGACCGATGCCGTGCGGCAACTCGCGGCGGAGCTCGAAGCCTATTGGCGGAAACTTGCCGCTGGCGACTCCGCTGATGCGGTGCGGCGCTTCGAGGAGGCAAGAAAAAGGGCGCGTTCGTTGGGGCTTACTTACCGCACCAACGAGGAGTTGGCAGCGGGCCCACTCGATGATCTTCTAGCCCGCATCACGTTGCCTCTCGACAGAAATGCGGTTGATGACGCAAGCAGTGTCTCTGCGGTGATGGGAGGAGAGCGGAGGCCAGCTCTACGCTTAAGCGGACTTCTGAAGGACTTCGAGGCGATCGAACAACAGACCTTCCTGTCAATGTCTGCGAACCAGATAAAGAAATGGCGGAACCCCAAAAATCGCGCGCTGGCAAATTTGATTGATGTCGTCGGCGACAAGGAGATCGTTCGCCTGACGAGGGATGATGCTGTCAGCTTTCGCGAATGGTGGCAGAAAAGGATCGTGAAAGAAGGCCTCGACATTGCCACAGCCAATAAAGATATCGGCCATATCTCCAAGATGCTGCGTGTTGTAGACCTTACTCACCAGCTCAGGCTGGAACCGATTTTCGGGAACTTGCGTCTTTCGGGGGCCGTGGCAAACCAGCGCGCGGCATTCACGGCGGAATTCGTGCAAAGGGAAGTGCTCGCCGAGGGAGCCCTCGACGGGCTCAACGATGAAGCGCGCGATCTTGTTTATTTGATTGCTGACACAGGCATGCGCCTCTCCGAGGCGGCAAATCTAACCGAGGAAACGATCCGTCTCGATCACGAGGTTCCGCATGTGCAAGTACGCCCTAACGGTCGGCGCCTAAAGACAGATCATTCCGCCCGTGACATCCCGCTAGTCGGCTGCGCGCTGGAAGCGATCAAGCTTCATCCCAATGGCTTTCCGCGTTACCGGGACAAAGCGGCCTCGCTTTCGGCGCTCGTGAATAAAGCGCTGACCAACAAAAAACTTCTGCCGACACCAAAGCACAGTCTCTACAGCCTCCGGCATACTTTCGAGGATCGATTAACGGCGATTGAAGCGCCGGAGAAAGTTGTCGCCTCTTTGATGGGCCACAAGTGGATTCGCCCGAAATACGGCGCAGGACCGTCCTTGGTTCAAAAGCGCGAATGGCTTCAAAGGATCGCTTTCAACCCGCCAGCATCTAACCACTAGCCCATATCAGCGTCGAATGAGGGAGGGTTTCGCCAGCTGCCTTGGAGCATGATCGCTGTGCAGCCTATTGCCGCCGCCAGCATCCGTTTGCCCAGTACCATTCTGCTTAAACTCGGCTAGCACGAGCCGGGCCCGTTCCCAATTTCCGAGGCGGCGCCGTGCTCGGTCGAGCTCATCTTCCAACCGCTCGAAGGTTGGCGAATAAGCATCTCCATGGCGAACGACCAAGTAGGCAGCTACAGCTAGAACTCTTTCGAGTTTCTCCGCCGATAGTTGCGCTTCGTGAAACTTCGCCCCACGCACCATTCTTAGATCCGCCTTTGGCGACCCGCAATCTGGGCAAATTCGTATCCGTGTGGGTGGGACTTCATGTGATCTGGCTCGGCTGATTGAACCACTACGGTGGTGCGCCAAGCATCTGCTAGATGCCTAAGGTCAGGTATGGCTTTTATATACGCTGAGATGCGCGTTACGCTTGGGGAGAGGCTGGAGAGCAGCGCAACAGCACTCCGATGGCATTGAGCATGCCGGAATCAGATCAATCCACAGAATTATTTTGTTGGTATTTCTGTTGGATGAATTCGCCGGAGGATGTTTCTAAATAACTGAAAATATATAGAAATCTCTTTTCCTTCGATTCCGCCCCTGGGCACCATTTCTTCTATCTCACGCGAGTTCGCTTCGCTCACCGCTCCGATGGGGCGGCCTGATCGGCCGACGGGCGATCGCCCTTGCGAACCCTTCGGGTTCGAATACGCCGCTACCACTGTCGCAATCTTATGTTCGCCTTCAAGGTCGTCGGCCTGAGGGCTGACAGCGCGGCGCCGACACCACGCCGTGCTCGGCCGACAACTCTCACTGCCGGCGAGCGCCGGGATGAAGAAGCCGCGCCTGCCCCGGGGTGATACCGAAGAAGACACGAAATGCCGCCCCGAAGGCGGGGATGCTCTCGAAGCCGGCAATCGAGGCTGCTTTCGCAGGCTGCGCCCCCATCGTCAGCGCACTCAAGGCCTCGGTCAAACGAGCCTGCTGGCGCCACTGCCTGAAGCTCAATCCTGTCTCAGCCCGAAACATCCGAGCCAGCGTTCGGCTCGAGGCATTGGCGACCTCCCCCCATTCCTCCAGGCTCCGCTGGTCATGAGGCCGCTCGCGGAGTGCTGAAACCACCCTGCGCAAGCGGACATCTCGAGGCAAAGGCAAGCCGAGCGGCAGAGGCGTCGCTCTTGCGATTTCGTCGAGAGCCAATTCCGCCAGGTGGTGACCTCGGCCATGCGGCTCCCACTCCACGGGTTCGGCACACGCCGCAACGATCACTTCACGCAGCAGGCCGGAGACGGCGATGACCTTCGGCTCTCCTCCGACCCGCGTTGCGGCGTCCTCCCGCAGGAAGAGTTCCCGCATCGCCACCGGCCCATCCATGTTCACCGCATGCTGCGCGCCAGCCGGCAGGAACAGTGCCGTCGTCGGCGGTACGACATAGTTCGAGGCCTGCGTCTCCACACGCATGACACCCGAGATCGCATACAGCAGTTGAGCTCTCGGGTGGCTGTGAAAGCCCGACGACAAGCCTGACGGGTAATCGCAGGCAAAGCCCACGATCGGCCGCGGGGCGGTCTCGAACGGCAGAATTTCAGCTTGTCTTGTTGGCGACAGAAATTGGCCAGTTGTCTTCATTTGGCTAGCTTAAGTTAAACGCGGCTTCTTTCAAGAAGCGCATTTTCCAAACCAAAGAGGAAACTACCATGAGCATGGGTCTCTTTCAGAAGATCGGATACGTCAAAGCGAACCAGCTGGTCGATGGCCCGATTACGCCAGGTCAGAACCGAAGAAAGGCGCTCGCAGCCGGCAACCTTTGGGTCGGCCAATGCCATGTCACGGCGTTGGATGCGCCGAGCCAGTGGCACCACCACGAGGAATTCGACAGCGTGATGTACATGCTGTCAGGTCGTATCCGCGTCGATTTCGGTGAGAACGGACAGGACTCTTTCGAAATCGGGAAAGGCGATTACGCCTATTTCCCGCGGCGAAGGCGAGACCGTCGTCAATGTCGACGGTCCAGGAACGTTCGCACCCGAAAAGAGACAATCCGTCCCCGCCTGATCGAAGAAGCCGAGCTTCTCGAAAACAGAGCATTTCTCAAATCTTGGAACGCAAGGGGCGAGCAAGGTGGCTGGCTGATCACAATTCAACGCGTGAGACTATTCCAGGTCTAGAGCGTGCCCGCTGTTCGGTCGTGCCGTCGACGCGCGCTCGCGGAGTGTTGGTTCAATCACCACGGGCACGTCAAGGCGTTCCCCTTCAAGTCTCCTGACGAGAAGCGCGACGGCCTCGCGGCCCATGGCGGCGCCATGGAGGTCCAGGGCCGTGACGGGTACAGGATGGCTACGGGCGATCTCGCTGTCTGAAAGCGTGGACAGCATGAGCTCGCCCGGGATCGGGATGGCAAGGTCTTCCGCCGTCAGCGCCACACCGGCGGCGAACCGGCTCGTCGCGGCGATAATGGCATCGGGCCGTTGTGGAGAGGTCAGCTCGGTCCTGGCTGCATGGCGTGCGGCCTCCGCGCCCCCGACCTCGTCCACAAGGACGGTGCGCACGCGGATGCCGGTCTCCGTCGCCCAGTCGCTGCACGCCCGTCTCGCCTCGACAAGCCAGCTGTTTTCGTCCCGACCGCAAAAGAACGATATGCTTCCGGCGCCGTTGCCGCGCAGATGGTCGAGCAGGGAGCGGACGCCATTGTAGTCGTCACGCCGAACGCTCCACTCAAAGGTGGGATCGTCGGGTTCCGGGTCGGCAAACACGAAGGGCACCTCCCGTTGTCTGAGCAGCGCGGCAACGGGATCGCTCCTGTGAGGGGCGACAACGATGCAACCGTCCATGGGCAGTGCCGACAAAGCCCCCTCCTTGAGCTCCGGAATGTGCAACAGGCCAAGTCCTCTGGACAGCGCCGCTGCCGCTGCCGCGCCCGCCAGGCGGATATGATACTCGGTTCCGCTCATCGAACCGCGGATGGCGTCGCTCGGCCGGAACACGATGCCAAGGACACCGGTCTTCCCGGTTCGGAGGCTCCGGGCGACCGGGTCGGCCCGGTAGCCGACGCGTTCAACTGCGGCGAGAACCGCGGCACGCGTTTTCTCTCCCGTGCGTCCCTTGCCGTTCAGCACGTGGGAAACCGTCGTTATGGAGACGCCAGCAGCCTCCGCAACATCCTTGATCGTCGCTGACAATTCAGCCCTCATTGCTGGTTTTGAAAAGATTTGACATTGCCCAATCGTTTTGGCAACTTTTGCCAAAACGTTTTATCAAATCCTGGGAGGATTTTTATGACGGCTCGTGCAGCCACCCAATCCGCATTGCCATCCGAGAAGGTCAATGCCGTGCCGCCGATGCGGGTCGCAATGGCAAGTCTGATCGGCACGGCAGTCGAGTGGTACGACTTTTTCCTGTTCGGGATCTGCGCCGCGCTGGTCTTTCCGCATGTGTTCTTCCCCGAAGCCGACCAAACCACGGCCCTTCTCGCCTCGTTCGGGACGTTCGGGGTCGCCTTCCTTGCAAGGCCGCTCGGAGCCGCCTTGTTCGGGCATTTCGGAGACACGGTCGGACGCAAGGCGGCTCTCGTCACCACCCTTCTTCTGATGGGGATCGCCACCTTTCTCATCGGTCTCGTTCCCGGATATGCCACGATCGGCGTGTGGGGAGCGGTGATCCTGGTGATCCTCCGTCTCGCCCAGGGCGTGGCCATCGGCGGCGAATGGGGCGGCGCAGCACTGATGGCGATCGAACATTCTCCGAAGGGCAAGCGCGGCTTCTTCGGCGCGTTCAGCCAGATCGGCAATCCGATCGGCTTTTTCCTGTGCAACGCCGTGCTGCAGGTCGTCATTTTCCTGACCAGCGAAGCCGCGTTCCTGGAATGGGGATGGCGCATCGGCTTTCTGATGAGCGGAGTGCTGGTCGTTTTCGGTCTTTATGTGCGTCTGACCGTGACCGAATCGAAGGTCTTCCTCGAGACCAAGCAATCCGAAGCCAATGCCAGGAAGAAGAGCATCCCGTTTTCCGTTCTCTTTCGCGACCACTTCAAGGTGCTGGCGCTGACCGTGCTGTTGCAGGCAGCCTTTTCATTCGGCGCCTATGCGCTGATTTCATTCTACGGCGCCTACACCAAGGGCACTTTGCACCTTCCAGCCAGTTGGGTGCTGATTTCCGGCATGATCGGCGCCGTCGCCAGCATCCCGGCATATTTCTTCTTCGCCACGCTCTCCGACCGGATTGGCCGAAAGGCCGTCTATGTGATCGGACTGCTGGGCTGGCTCGTGATCGCATTCCCCTTCTACTGGCTCATCAACACCCAGACCCTGGCGGGCATGATCGTCGCCAGCATCCTTGCCTGGGCAGTTGGACATGCAGGCACCTATGCGGTGCAGTCCAGCTATCTCGCCGAGGCGTTTCCGACCGAGATCCGCTACACCGGCGTTTCGGTCAGCTACCAGCTTGCTTCGGTGATTTGGAGCGGGCCGTCGAGCTTCATCGCCGTCTGGCTCTTTTCGAGCTTCGGGACGATCTATGCCGTGTCGGCGTTCGTCGCGGTCGGCGCGCTGCTGAGCCTCCTCAGTCTTATCAGCCTCAGGGAAACCTATCAGTCCGAGCTGAGCCCAAAATCCTGACGAAGGAGCGAGCGAACGATGTCTGTATCCAAGCAATCCATCACCAAGCAAAGCGCCAGCGGCCGCAAGGGCTCGGTTTCGGCCGCGAGGCAACAAAGCGCCGATGCCGGGATTGCCATGCTCGAACTGGGCGGCAATGCGGTGGATGCCGCGGTCGCCGCAGGTCTGGTCGCCGGGGTCATCGAACCGATGGAGACCACGCTGGCCGGATCCGGTTTCATGCTGGTCCATTCGCCAGAGGAGCGAAAGACCTTCTCCGTGGAATTCGCGCCCCGCGCGCCAGGCGCCGCATCCCCCGGCATGTACCGTATCGATACGAGCAGGAGCACGGATCGTGGCCTGGGGATCTCCACCGTTGTCGATGACGAGAACCTGGAAGGCATCAAGGCTGCTGGCGTGCCGGCGACTCTGTCGGGCCTGATAAAAGGACATGAGCGGTTCGGGAAATTGCCGCTCAGGACAGTCGTCGAGCCCGCAATCGCGGTTGCCAGGGATGGATTTCCGGCGGATTCCTACTTCGCGCTCGAGGTTCTGGCCAATCTCGCAGCCCTTCGCCGCAATCCGGGGGCGAGCGAGGTCTTTCTGTCGGATGGCGACCCGATCCCGGTTGCCCATCTGGGCGAAACCAGTCTCGGAACGCCTCCGATGGTCAAGCAGGCACGGCTTGCAGAGACGCTCGCGATGATTGCCGAAGATGGCATAACAGCTCTCACCCACGGCGCGATCGGCGACAACCTCGTCGAGACAGCCCAAGAACTGGGAGGACTTCTCTCCAGAGACGACCTGCGCGAGGAAACGACGCGCATTGTCGAGGCACGGCGCCTCCGGTTCCGCGACCATGATGTCTGGGGGCCGAGTGCGCCTTGCGGCACACTCACGCAGTTTCAGATGCTCAAGCTCTGGGAGCGCCTGTTTCCGACCGGCGGGCCGCAGTCGGATACCGACGAGCGGCTGCAGCGTCTGGCCGATGTCAGCTGGCATGCTTTCGCCGACCGCTATCATTGGCTGGCGGATCCGGATTTCGTGCCGGTGCCAGAGCACGGTCTATTGTCCGACGCCTATATCGACGAAATCGCAACGCTGATCGAAACCGAGGCACCTGCACCCCGGAGCCTGCCGGGCGATCCATCGCCATGGGAGATGTTCGCCGGCATCGCGGCCCATGACCCGTGGGCGCATGACAGCTCCCGGAGGCGACGGCAGGAGTGGATAGCGGCCGGTTCGACCGAACCGACATCCGGCACGACACACGTCTCGGTCATCGATGCCCAGGGAATGGCGGTTTCGCTGACGCACACGGCCGCCAATCACTTCGGCAGCAAAGTGGTCTGTCGTCGGACCGGGCTGCTCTTCGACGGAGCCATGGGATGGTTCAACGCGCGCCCGAACGCAGCCAACAGCATTGCCGGCCTCAAACGGCCGCTCGCCAACATGGCTCCAATGATCCTGACGAAAGACAGCGAGGCCCGGGCCGCGCTGGGAGCGCCCGGCGGACGCCGGATCATAAGTGCCGTTGTCCAGTTGGCGATCAACATCATCGAAAGGCGCATGAATGCCGAAGGCAGCGTCCTTGCGGCCCGGATCGACGCCAGCGGACCGGCGATCCTCGTGTCGGAACGTCTGGCGCATAACGTCAGGCATTGGGACCAGAAAAGATATCCTACGCGGCTTGTCGAAGAGCAGTTCGCGCCATTCGGCTACGAGTTAGCGCGGCCTGCCATCGTGCTCCGGAGCCCGGAGGGCGTGATATCGGGCGCGACCGATCCTTTTACAAAGGGATATTCATCGGCGATCTAGGGGGCTTCCGGGGCCGGAGAGCATTCTCTGCCCGGTCGGCTTCCAGGAGTCTCACGGCGCGTCCAGAAACCCGTTCAAGGACTTCGCCACCTTCTCGGGAAACTCCCAGAACATGTTGTGGCCGGCGCCGGCAAAGGCTTCGAATTTCGCGGCTGGATAGGCCTTCTTCAAAGCGTCCTGATGCTTGCTGTCGAAGAGCTGGTCCTGGTCGCCCCAGAAGATCATCATCGGCGCCTTGATGGTCGGTGCCAGGCTGCTGAAGTCATAGGCAGACAGCCCCCACATGACGCCGTGCCAGACCTGGATCGGAACCCCGGCGCTCTCGGCTCGCTCGCGGTCGATATAGTCCATGTCCACTGGATTGGGGTTCCAGTACCAGTCGGTCATGAACTTGCCATTCGGGTCGATAGGTGCCTGCAGCGGCATGATGTTGTCCCACAGCCAGGAACCTGGCCCGCCGCCCGGCTTCAGCGAAGACGAGACCAGAACCAGGTGATCGACCTTCTCGGGATGGGTCGCCGCCAGCATCTGCGCGGTCATCGATCCCAGCGAGTGTCCGACGACGTCAGCTTTCTTCACGCCCACGGCGTCTAGGAAGAGCGATGCGTCGTTTGCCAGGTCGGTGATGGCGTAGCAGCAATCCGGTGCGCTCGACTTTCCGTGGCCGCGCAGGTCGATGGCGAACACATGCCTCGATTTCAGATAGGGTGCCAGCAGCGACCAGCTGCGGCTGTTGTCGGTATAGCCGTGGATAAGCAGCAGCGGCTTGCCGGTCGTGTCGCCCATCTCGACATAGGCGATCTTCTGGCCGTTCGGCAGATCGATGCTTTTCTTCGCGCCTGCCCATTCGGCCTGGCTCGGAGCTGGTATCTCCTCCGCAACAGCCACGACAGGCACTGCCAGCAACAACACGGCCAAGGCCAAGCTGCGAATGGAACGCATCCCCTATCCTCCTCTATTTTCGGGAAGAATGCTGACAATCGCGGCCACGCCCTATGCCGCTGGCGACATTGACGGTCGCACACGGCGTGCCTCTGCGGCGTATCGCCAATTCACTCCGCCGCATGCCACAGGTCGGGGCTGCCTTGTGCTGCCGAAAGCTGACTGGAATGTGCAAACCTTTTGGCTCAGCCCGCAATGCCGCGGGGGGCGCTCTCACATCCGATACGCGATTGCGGTCGCCTCCAGTCCAGGCAGCAGGCCGCAGCGGTCGAGCAATCCGGTCTGCGCATATTTCACCTTGTAGACGCCGGAAGCTCCAATTGCCGCTGCTTCATCCTGCAGGGCTTTCAACGCGTCGGCACTCGAAGGCGTCGGAGCAATAAAGCTGTCAGCGCAAATCATGGCGCTCACCCGCTGCATGATCGATGCGTGCAGCGGCAGGTCTGGTGCGACCGTGACATTCGCGCCGCTGCCGACAACGCGCGACGGAGACGCGCAGCCAACCAGAACCAGGGCAATTGCGATACAAGCTACAGCAACGCGCATGAGGCCATCCTTCCGCAATGCCATATCTATACAGATACGAGAGCGATTGGGTAATCGGTCTTGGCTCGCCTGCCAGGAGCAGCACAATGAATAGGATGATCTGAGGGAATGAGCTGATTTTGAGGCCGGGAACCGGCAGGCGCTACCCGTCGCAGCACTAGCCCTATCCACAATCCTGAAAAAAGCAAAGCCCGTCTGCTCTTTTGTAGGCGTATGCCTGCAGACGGGCCTGCCCTCGTACGACGATGCATCCCCGCACGAATAGAGCACGGCGACGATATCGCTCTGATCGGGCAATGAAATTATACTTTGTGGCAATGCCTGGCAGAACAGAAATCGGCGAACCGGGGAGAACTGGACTAATCCTGTTTCACCGTCTTACCGGAGAGGTCCGCCGTCACTCCGCGCAGACCCGACATGCCGGTTGCTGCGAGCGCGCAGGACAGGAGCAGGCTCGAACAGGCGATCAGCACGACGGTCGAGCCGAAGGCATCCAATGCGGCACCTGTGATCAATGCCGCCAGCGGCGCACCGAGCAGCACGAGGCTCATCGAGATGCCGATGACATTGGCGCGCAGGTCCTTCGGCACGCTCGACTGCAGCAACGTCGCAAAGACCGGCGACAAAGGTCCGGCTGCAATGCCCAGCATCGCACCGGAGGCGATCATGATCGGCGCGGAACGTCCAAACAGCAACAATGCGACGCCGGCGGAGAGCCCGGCAAAGGCCACGCTGAAGATGCCGCGCAGTGACGGCGCCTGGCTGGCGAAGGCCAAGGCGACATTGGATGCGATAGCGCCTGCCGAAGCCGCGGCCAGGAACATGCCGAGCAAGGCTGCCGATCTCCCTTCCATGCGCAGGATTGCCGGCAGGGCAATGCTCTCGACGGCAACGAACACGCTGGTGCCGATGCCGGCCAGGATGAGGGCGGAACGCAAGGCCGGCTGGCCGAAGATGAAGCCGAGCCCCGCCTTCATCTGACCCAATGTCGACCCGGCGATGCGGCGCAACCGGAAACGCGGCAGGCTTGCCGCCACCAGCATGGCGGCAAGCAGATTGATCCCGGCGATGATCCACAACAGCACCGTCGTGCTGGTGACTGCGACCAGGAAAGCCGCGATCGCCGGCCCGGCTATCGCTGCACCATTGTCGACCAGATCGTCGATCGCATTGGCGCGGATCAGCGGCAGGCGCGCCAACCGGGCGATCTCCGGCACACGTGCCTCAATGGCAATGCCGCCGGGCCCGTCCAGGACGGCGCCAAGCAAGGCGAGCGTCGCCAGCACTCCGATGGTGAGCAGGCCGGCATCGTGGGCAGCGGCCGCGGCAACAGCCGCGGCCGCTCCCATCGCCACCGAGACCAGCGCCATGCGGCGGATGCCAACCTTTTCGGCAATGATGCCGCCGAAGGCCGAGCCGAAGATGGCCGGGAACAGCGTCAGCGCCGCGATGATGCCCATCCAGCTCGCGTTGCCCGACAAATCGTAGACCAGCCAGGGATAGACCACCGCGGTGATCGCGTTGGCGAGATTGACGGTGACGCTGGCAGCCTGGAGCCCGGTATAGGGCCATATGGTGCGCGCCGGGCGCAGTGCCTTTGGATCGTCTGCCATGGTGATGAACGGTTGCCTTGCAGCAGCGCGACCGCATAGCGCCTCGGATGTTTCAGGTCGTCGGCGCCGCGCCTGGCCGCAGGAAGCGCGTGATGAGGAGCCGCAGCATCGGCCGCTGCTCCAGGGGGTTGAAACCGGGATCGATGGCGACACGGCTGAAGACGCCGTCGATCAGTGCGGCTATCCAGCGGGCACTGTCGGCCGGGTCGAGCGTCGGATCGACCTGGCCGCGGGCAGCCGCGTTGCGCAGAAGCGTGTTCAGGGACACCTGCAGTTCGTTGTCGTTCTTGGTGACGAGCTTGCCGATCTCTTCGTCGCGCATTGCTTCGGCCGCGATCTCCAATGCCAGCTTGAGATAGGTGGGATCGGAAGCAAGCTCGAGCACGATGTCCATGAAGTCGAGCAGTTCGGCAAACAGGTCCGCCGACTGCACCGTGCCTTCGAAATAGTCGGCGGTCTGGCGTCGCTCCTCTTCGACGATGGCGGCGATGATCGCCTGCTTGTTCGGGAAATAATAGAAAAGATTCCCCGGGCTCATGCCGGCCTCGGCGCAGATCTCGGCGGTCGAGGTGCGATGGAATCCCTTGACCGCGAAACAGGTGACGGCTGCCTGCAATATCTGCTGGCGCTTCGCCTCATGCTTCTCGGGGTCGACCTTGCGCATACCGCCTCAATTCCGCCTTTTTATTTTTAGACTGCTCAGTCTAATAAATGGCGATATGTGCCCGTGTCAACGCAGAAACCATCACATTTCCGCGCATTGACATTCGGCTGAGTCGTTAATTAGATCGACTAGTCTAATAATTTAATAAGCGGCAGGGACGCCGCAGATATAGGCGAATAGGACCCATGCGTTACGTTTCTCGCTTTGCCGGAGCGTTTCCGTTTTCCACGGAAACGCGGAAACGCTCTCGCTTTTTGGTTTTACGCAATTCCGGACGGAAAACCGCTTCGCACTTTTCCTGGAATTGCTTCAGGGCAGCGGCGGCATCCATTTTTATCGTGGCGGCGGGCACCGGACCGCTGCTGGCCGAAGGGGCCGCGGCATCGGCCCGGGCGGATCTTTCCCAGCGCACCGTCTCGACTTTCATCGCGGAACGGCAGCCAGCCGAATGGACATTGACCTTTACCGGCGTTCTGGTGGCGCGCGACGAGATCGCTGTCGGAACGTCCTTGCAGGATCAGCGCATCGCTTCAGTCGAGGTGGAAGTCGGCGAGCACGTCAAGGCCGGCCAGGTGCTGGTCCAGCTGGAGACCGCGATGCTGGAGAACAAGCTGCGCGAAGCGGAAGGCCGCGTAGCGCGCAGCAAAGCCTCCCTTGCCCAGCAGGAGGCAACGCTGGCGCAAGCCCAGTCGGCGTACGAACGCGCCGAGCGTCTGAGAATGACCCGGACGATCTCCGAGCAGGCTTATGAGGATCGCGCCTCGGCCGTTGCGGTAGCGAGGCAAGGCGTTGCCGTGCAGCGGGCGGAGAATGCCGAGGCACAGGCACAGCGCGCCGAGGCTAAGCGACAACTGGAACGCGCAGCCATTCGCGCGCCCGCCGACGGTGTCGTTTCGGAACGCCTGGCCCGCGCCGGCGCGCAGGCCGGTGCCGAGCCTTTGATCCGCCTCATACGCGATGGCGCGGTCGAGTTCGCCGCCGAGGTTCCGGAAGCCGACCTGCCCGCATTGGCTATCGGCCAGCCGGTCAAGGTGAAGCTTGCCGGCCGTACCGTTGAGGTCAGTGGCAAGGTGCGCATCGTTGCCCCGAAGATCGACCGCGAAACCCGGCTGGGATCGGCGCAGATCACGCTCGACACCACGGAGCCGCTGTTTGTCGGAGCCTTCGGCAGGGCCGAAGTGATCTTCGCCAAACGCGAGGCCATCGTCGTCGCCGACAGCGCGCTGGTCTACGGACGCGGCACCGACGATTGCGCCGTCTTCGTCGTCAGTGACGGCCGCGTGCAGCGTCGCCCGGTCGAAACGGGCCTGCGCAGGAGCGGCAGGGTCGAGATCCG
Source organism: Mesorhizobium sp. 1M-11 (assembly GCF_001303895.1). Taxonomy (GTDB): domain Bacteria; phylum Pseudomonadota; class Alphaproteobacteria; order Rhizobiales; family Rhizobiaceae; genus Mesorhizobium. Next base: position 121,716 of record NZ_LJSD01000057.1, read on the forward strand.
CACTGGCCTCGAGCCCGGCGAACGGATTGTCGCCAAGGCGGGTGCAGCCCTGCGCGAGGGCGACGCCGTGACCGCCGTCGACCTGGTGCAGGCCGGCAGCGTCAAGAAATGACAGGCCCCGAAAATCGAGATCGATTTTCGGAAGGACCACCGAGTTAAAAAATGCACACCAGCAACATTTCCGCCTGGGCGATCCGCAAGCCGGTCCCCACCATTGTCCTGTTCATCGTGCTGACCTTCGCGGGTCTCGCCGCCTTCATGCGGCTGCCGATCAACGCCAACCCCAACGTCACCTTCCCGATCGTGACGGTCACGGTGACGCAGTCGAGCGCCGCCCCGGCAGAACTGGAGACGCAGGTTACCAGGCGCGTCGAAGGTGCGGCGTCCGGCCTTGCGGGCGTCAACCACATCAAGTCGACCATCACGACCGGCTCCTCCACCACCGAGGTGGAATTCAAGATCGGCACCGATCCCGACCGCGCCACCAATGACGTGCGCGAGGCGATCCAGCAGATCCGCTCGGACCTGCCGCAATCGATCCAGGAACCGGTGATTGCGCGCGTCGACGTCGATGGCAGCGCCATCCTCTACTACACGGTCAGGGCGCCGCGCATGACGCCGGTCGAACTGTCGTGGTTCGTCGACGACACCATCAACCGCGAACTGCTTGCCGTCAGCGGCGTCCAGAAAGTGCAGCGGCTGGGCGGCGTCGCCCGCGAAATCCGCGTCTCGCTCGACCCCGACAAGATGCTGGCACTGGGCGTGACCGCCGACCAGGTCAATTCCGCCCTGCGCGACATCAATGCCAACATTCCAGGCGGCCGCGGCACCATCGGCGGACGCGAGCAGTCGATCCGCGCGCTTGGCAGCGTCAAGACGGTGGAGGAGCTGGCGCAGCTTTCCGTGCCGCTGCCGGACAAGCGCTGGGTGAAACTGGCCGACATTGCGACCGTCACCGACAGTTCGGCGGAGCCGCGCTTCTTCGCGCGGCAAGACGGCGAGTCCACCGTCGGTTTCTCCGTGTCGCGCGGCAAGGGCTACAGTGACACCACCGTCGCCGACGCCACCCGTGCCCGCATCGCTGAAATCCAGGCGCGCTCGCCGGATATCGAGATCAAGGAACTGATCTCGACGGTCCAGTACACGATGGAAAGCTATGATGCGGCCTCCACCGCGCTGGTGGAAGGCGCGGTGCTGACGGTCATCGTGGTGTTCCTGTTCCTGCGCAACTGGCGCGCCACCATGATCTCGGCGCTGGCAATGCCGCTTTCCATCCTGCCGACCTTCGCGGCGATGGATTTGCTCGGCTTCACGCTGAACTCGATCAGCCTGCTGGCACTGACGCTGGTCATCGGCATCCTCGTTGACGACGCCATTGTCGAGATCGAGAACATCGAGCGCCACATCCATATGGGCAAACGGCCCTATATCGCTTCGATCGAGGCCGCAGACGCCATCGGGCTGGCGGTGGTCGCCACCACGCTGACCATCGTCGCCATCTTCGCGCCGGTGAGCTTCATCGGCGGCGCTGTCGGACAATATTTCAAGCAGTTCGGCCTGACGGTCGCCATTGCCGTGCTGTTCTCGCTTCTGGTCGCGCGCCTGCTCACGCCGCTGATGGCCGCCTATCTGATGCAGCCAGCGAAACACATCGACCATGACGCGAAACCGTCCAGGATCTCGACCGGCTACACCGCCCTGCTCGCCTGGACGCTCGACCACCGCAAGACCGCGCTCGCCATCGTGGCGGTGATCTTCGCAGGCTCGGTCGCGCTGCTCACCATGCTGCCAACCGGCTTCCTGCCAACCAGCGACGGCAACCTTTCGCAGGTGAAGGTTACGTTGCCGCCCGGCACCCGCCTCAACGAGACCGAAAGCGTGACCGACGGCATCGTCAAACAACTGCTGGCCAGGCCGGAAGTGGAAACGGTGCTGGTGACGTCCGAGAACGTGAACCAGGCGAATTTCCTGATCCGGCTGACGCCACGCAGCGAGCGCAACGAGGACCGTAAGGGGTTTGAGGCGGCGGTGCGGTCGATCTTTGCGACGACGCCGGATATCCAGTTCACCTTCCTGTCGGACGGTGGCGGCAAGGAGGTCGCGATCAACCTTGTCGGCGAGGATACTCAGGTGCTGTCGGATGCGGCGCGCAAGCTCGAAATGGAAATGCGCGGCCTTCCTCAGCTCGCCAACGTGCTGTCGAGCGAGCCGCCGCTGGCGCCGGAACTGGTGGTGAAGCCTCGGCCGGACGAGGCCGCCCGCCTTGGCGTATCGTCGATGGCGCTCGGAACCGTCGCCCGTATCGCAACGCTCGGCGAGATCGATTCAGCCTCGGCGCAGTTCAATCTCGGCAATCGCCAGGTGCCGATCCGCGTGCTGCTGGACAGCTCCGCCCGGGCGGACCTGGAAGCGCTGCGCAAGCTGCGCGTCGGCACGTCGGGCGGCAAGATGGTGCCGCTCACTTCGGTGGCCGACATCAGCTTCGGTGCCGAGGAAGGCCAGATCGAGCGCCTCGACCGCAAGCGCCAGGTCGCCATCGAAGCCAATCTCGACAACAATGCCACGCTCGGCACCGCTATGGCGGCGATCATGGAGTTGCCGGCCTACAAGCAGCTGCCGGCCGGCGTCAGCCTCAAGGAGTATGGCGACACCGAATCCATGGCCGAGATGTTTCGCAACTTCGCGCTCGCGGTGCTGGCGGGCGTGCTCATGGTGATTGCCGTGCTGGTCCTTTTGTTCAAGGATTTCCTGCAGCCGGTGACGATCCTGATCGCGCTGTCGCTGGGCGGCGCGGCGCTGGCGCTGCTCATCGCCGGCTCCGCGCTCGACCTGTCGTCGGTCATCGGCATCCTGATGCTGATGGGCATCGTCGGCAAGAACTCGATCCTGCTGGTCGACTATGCGATCGAAGCCAGGCGTGGGGGCCTCGACCGGCGCGCAGCTCTGATGAAGGCCGGCACGACCCGCGCACGGCCGATCATCATGACGACGATCGCCATGGTGGCCGGCATGGCGCCGGCGGCCATCGGTGTCGGCGCCGATGCCGGCTTCCGCGCACCCATGGCAATCGCGGTGATCGGCGGCCTGATCACCTCGACGCTGCTGTCGCTGGTGTTCGTGCCGGTGATGTTCACCGTCATGGACGACCTGAACGGATGGCTGGCACGCAGGCTGCGGCCGCTGACCTCAGTCACCGACGCCGATCGCGCCGCCGGGGAACTGCTTGCCGCAAAGCAGGCCGAGATGCCGAACCCCTAAGCCCCCTGCCGGGTTTGGCCGGGGTGCGGGGGGGTAATCGCCTCCCCTGCGCCCCTTTTTGGTTTGCGCACTCTATCTAAAGGCAGCGAAGAGCTGCGATAACCAGGAGATCATAGCTTGCCATAGGCTGTTTTCGCATTGGCAATCAGAGCCGCGATCTCGGGATCTGGCTTTGATGGATCAAAGAACTGATCGCGGATCGGCGGACCGTTGATCTCTCGCCACCTGTTCAGATCATCACGCAGCCGCCATTGCGGGCCCTGCAGCGAATATCCGCTCGAAGCACTCGGCATGAAGTCAACGATAACTACCTCGCGCAGATCAACGAAACGGAGACCAACAATATCGGCCTTTTCACATTCGGTCCGCACCCCGTCATCGACCAAGAAGCCAAACGGGATAACATCTGTTGCCTCGAACCAGCGTGGCAGTTTCGGCTGGAGGACAATGCTCTGCGCACAGGCGACTACTGTCCGACCCCGTAGCGTCTGGATCCGATTCGGACCTGCCAATTCCGGGTGGATCGCTCCGCCGATATCCATGCAAGACAGGTCACAGGCCGGTCGCCGGTCGCGGATCTGGCAGAAACTCATTTTCCGCGTCGAATTCGACTGCCCGTCTTCATGCACCATCTCGACGGGATGAACGCGAAGCCCGCTCGGAATATGATGCTCAAGAAGCCCGATCAATCTCTCTGAGGCGAGGAAGCCATCATAGATCGGATAGAAATCGAGATCGATCCGCCTCTCGCGTGAGGTGTACCACAGCGGGCCGTCAAAGACGTAGCGAAACTCAGCTTCGCTCCAATGGTTGTCGCGGGGCTCGCCATCGAGATCGGTGTAGCGACGAAGCTGCACAGGGGCGAGACGCCCCCTCAGAAACGGCGGAACGCGACGGTCATGATCCGCGCTGTAGGTCAGGATGTGATAAAACACCAGCGTCCATCCACGCTCGCGATGCCGGGGTGGTCAGTATCCCTGCGCTTCTCCTGCAACCGCGCGGCTGTCGATGGCGCCGTTGTAGCGTGCGCCGCCACCCTTCTGGATCTCACCCAGACTGCGTCCGCCGACCAGGATGCCAGCGGCCTGCCCCCAGGTCTTGCCTTCTTCCGAAACGCTCAGGCTGTAGCCCATTCCCGCCAGCAGCTTCAGCGTGTCGGGCGACAGGCCGTTGTCTTCGACATAGAGCGTGTCGGGCAACCACTGATGATGGATACGCGGCGCGTCGATCGCCTCCTGGATGTTCATGCCATGGTCGATCACGTTGAGGATCGCCTGCAGCGTGATGGTGATGATGCGCGAGCCGCCAGGGCTGCCGATGACCATGAATGGCTTGCCGTCCTTGGCGACGACGGTCGGGCTCATCGAGGACAGCGGGGTCTTCTTCGGCGCGATCGCATTCGCCTCGCCCTGCACCAGGCCATAAAGATTGGGCACGCCTGGCTTCTGGGTGAAATCGTCCATCTCGTTGTTGAGCAGGATGCCGGTACCATCTGCCACCACGCCGGCGCCAAAGGCGCCGTTCAGCGTGTAGGTGACGGCAACCGCGTTGCCGTCCTTGTCGATGATCGAATAATGCGTCGTTTCCTTGCTCTCGCCGAAGCCCTCCGGCATCAGATCCTTCGAAACGCCGGCGCGGAACGGATCGATCTTGGCGCGGATCTGTGCCGCATAGCCTTTGTCGAGCAGCTTTTCGACCGGGTTCTGCACGAAGTCCGGGTCGCCGAGCGCCGAGTTGCGATCGACATAGGCATAACGCATCGCCTCGGCCATCAGGTGCACCGTATCGGCCGAACCATAGCCGAGAAATCCGAGCGGATAGCCTTCGAGCACGTTGAGGATTTCGCAGATGATGACGCCACCGGAGCTCGGCGGCGGCGAAGAAATGATCTCGTAGCCGCGATAATTGCAGGTGATGGGGGCGAGTTCGCGAACCTTGTACTGTTCGAAATCCGCCTTGGCGAGGATGCCGCCCTTGGCGCTCGATGCCGCAATGATGGTATCGGCGATACCGCCCTTGTAGAAGGCATCAGCACCCTTCTCCGAGATCGTGGAGAGCGTGGCAGCGAGATTCGGCTGGACGAGCTTCTCGCCAATGCCGAAGGGTTTGCCGTCCGGCTTCAGGAAGATGGCAGCCGCCGCCGGGTCCTTGGCCAGCCGCTCGGCGTCGGAGGCAAGAGCGGCTGCATCGCCCTGCTCCAGCGTGAAGCCATCGCCGGCAAGCCGGATCGCCGGCGCCATCAGGTCGGCGCGTGGCAAGGTGCCGTATTTCTCGCGCGCCATTTCCAGGCCCGCGACCGAACCCGGCACACCGACGGCCAGATAACCGTCGAGGCTGGCGCCTTTGATCGGGTTGCCGTCCTTGTCGAGATACATGGTCTTGGTGGCGGCAAGCGGTGCACGCTCGCGGAAATCGAGGAAGGTGGTCTTGCCTTCCTTGAAGCGGATGGTCATGAACCCGCCGCCGCCGATATTGCCGGCGATCGGATAGGTGACGGCGAGCGCGTAGCCGACGGCGACCGCCGCGTCGACGGCGTTACCGCCCTTTTTCAGCACTTCCACGCCGGCCTCGGTGGCCAGGCGCTGCGCGGTGACGACCATGCCGTTTTCGCCCTTGGCCGGCGCCGGTGAAGCGGCGATGGCAAGCTCAAGCGGCGCGAAGGCGAGCGCAACAACAAGGCTGACGGATATCAGCGCATGGCGGACTGGTTGCATGACCATTTCTCCAGAGATACCCCCGCCCCAGAGTGGTGATTCACGACGGGACCAATGACTCGCCCCAAACGCGTTTCGACGCAAGGCGCCATGTGCGGGAAATAATCGGCACAATGCGCAGCGGGACGAAGCTGGGGTCTGGATCGCCTTGCTGTCGTCGCCGTATCGGAACGCTGGAAAAATGAGACCCCCCAAGTGCTGGCCGAAACGACAGATCTCAATCCGGCAGGTTTTCGAGCAGGAAACGGATTTCGTTGCCGCCCATCGCCTTGCCGGTATCCTCGTCATTGAAGCCGGCCGTCAGCAAGGCGTCGGTGACCTGGACGAGCCCGGTGGTGTCGAACGGCATCGTGACGGCGCCATCGAAATCGGAGCCGAGCGCGACGTGGTCGATGCCGGCCACGTCGGCCGTATGCCGGATTGCTTCGGCGACAGCAGTTGCGTCCTTGCCGCAGACGGCGGTTTCCCAATAACCGATGCCGATCAACCCACCCTTGGCCGCCAGGGCTTTCAGTTGATCGTCGGACAGGTTGCGGTTGTTGTCGCAGGTGCCCTTCACCCCGGTGTGGGAAACCACCACGGGGCGCGTTGAGACGGCGAGCGCATCGTCTATGGTGGCCGACGAGGCATGAGCGAGATCGAGGATCATGCCCTTTTCCTCCATGCGGCGGACCATCTCGCGGCCCTTGTCGGTCAGCCCGCCCTTGTCGACGCCATGCGCGGACCCACCCATCTCGCTGTCGAAGAAATGCGCCGGCGACATCATGCGGAAGCCTGCATCGAAGAGCGCGTCGACATTGGCCGGATCGCCCTCCAGCACCTGGGCGCCTTCGATGGCGAGCAGACCGGCAACGAGGCCGGACTCCACCTTGCGGCGATCGAGGAAACGGCGCAGGTCGCGCTTCGACCTGATGACGACGAAATGGCCATCGGAGCGCGCCGCCATGTCGTTCAGCCTGGCGGCCTGGTAAAGCGCACGCTCCTTGAGGCTGAAGATCGCGGAAATCGGCCAGCGCTGGCCGATCGCAAGCAGCGTGATGTTGTCGGTCGAACCGTCATTGTGCTCGATGTTCTGGCCACGCGGTGACTTGCTGACCACGGCAAAGACCTGCAGGGCGACGTTGCCCTCGTCCAGGCGCGGTATGTCGACCTGGCCACGGGTGCCACGCGCCAGGAGATCGCGACCCCACAACAGCGGGTCGGCATGCAGATCGGCGATCGTCAGCGTCTCATGCAGCGCCTTGGCCCTGTCCGACGCGGCATAAGGCGGAGGATTGATCACACCGTTCATCGCCTGCTCGACACGCGCAGGCAGCACGAAGAAGAAAAAGCCGAGCCCGGCGACAATCAACACCACCAGCACCGCAAAAATGATCTTCAGGAAACGCCGCATCACACCCTCCGCCACCACAAGGCAACCCGCCACGCTTTTGCCGGCATTGCCCAAGCAGCGATCATTTCCCGGCAAAATCGGGAAGTCGAGGTGATGACGTTGCAGCCGGCGAGTTCTCAACCGCTTTAGTCGAGCGGGTCAGCCTCCTCGCTCGCCGTGCACCTGAATGCCGCGCTGTGACCTAACCCTTGTAGACAAGACCCTGCGGGTCGATCTCCGGCTTGCGGCCGGCAACGAGATCGGCCAGGAAGGCGCCGGAGCCGCAGGCCATCGTCCAGCCGACATGGCCGTGTCCGGTATCGAGGTACAGGTTCCTGTACCTGGCCCGGCCGATGACCGGGACCGAATTCGGCATCATCGGCCTGAGACCCGACCACAGCTCCGCTTTCTTCTCGTCGAAAGCGCCGGGGAACAGGTCCTTCGCCGTCCGGAACATGGCGGTGAAATCGCGCGGGCGGTAGCTGCGGTCGAAGCCGGTGAACTCGGCCGTCGAGGCGATGCGCAGGCGGTTGCCGAGCCGCGAATAGGCGATCAACTGGTCCTCGTCGGCGCCGCCCATGGTCGGCCCCTTGCTTTCGTCCTCCAGCGGCACCGTCGCGGTATAGCCCTTGACGGGATAGACCGGCAGGTCGATGCCGTAGCGACGGCCGAGCAGACCGCTTTCCGGCCCCATCGAGATCACCACCGCATCGCCGGAAACCGGCCCGTTGGACGTCATCACATTGCGGACTGTGTCGCCCTCGATGTCGAGGCCTTCCACCGTGGTTCCGTAGAGGAACTTCACGCCCAGCCTTTCGACGGCGAAAGCGGCAAGATTTTCGACGAACTGCCTGGAATCGCCGGTCTGGTCGATCGGTGAATAGACACCGCCGGCGATCTTGTCCCTGGCGCCGGCAAGGCCGGGCTCGAGCTCGACCAGACGGTCGCGATCGACGATCTCGATCGGCAGGCCGTGTTCGGCCAGGAACTCGTAGTTCGCGGTGCCGTGCTCCAGGCTCTTCTGCGTGCGGAAGAAGTAAAGAATGCCCCGGCGTCGTTCGTCATAGGACAGGCCGGTATGCTGCTGCAGCGCATTGATGCAGTCGCGCGAATAGAGCGCGAGCCTTAGCTTCACCTCGCTGTTGGCGCGCAGGCGTTCCCGGGTGCATTGCCTGAGAAACCGTAGGCTCCAGGCGAGGAAATAAGGATCGAAACGCAGTCTCACCTTGATGCCGAGATCATGGTTGTAGAGCGCCCGCAGGAAGGTCTTCAGCGCGGCCGGCGAGGCCCAGGCGGTCGCATCGCCTGGCGAGACCAGGCCGGCATTGGAATAGCTGGTGCCGCGCGCCGCCGTCTCGTGACGTTCCACGACGGTGACCTCATGGCCGTCCCTGGCCAGGTAGTAGGCCGCCGCCGTGCCGACAACGCCGGCGCCAAGAACCACAATCTTCAAAATCGCCTCCCCAACCAAGCGATCGCCTTCGGGATCACGCCGCTTGCCTTTGCCGCATGACCTTGCCCGAAAGGTCCGCACCTTTTGCTTCGCTGACCTTCGTTCCGGATCATGCTTTGAGGCGCCCGCGACGCCGCGTCCTCATAACGGCAATCGGTGGGCATTTCGAGCCTCGACCTGATAGTCCAGATTTTACGGGGTTCAGTTGCGCGCGGAGTTCTTCCCTGCCAGCACACGCTCCCACTCAAGCGCATCGCGCACGATGAGATCGAGATCGTCGCGGTGCGGCGCCCAGCCCAATTCCCCACGGGCCAGATCGGCATTGGCGATGACGGATGCGGCATCGCCGGGACGGCGCGGTCCCATGGTGACAACGAAGTCGCGGCCACTGACACGGCGCACCGCCTCGATCACCTCGAGTACCGAATAGCCGTGGCCGTAACCGCAATTGGCGACGAGGTTGCCAGCACCGGCACGCAGCCGCTGCAGGGCCAGTCGATGCGCGGTCACGAGATCGCTGACATGGACATAGTCACGGAGGCAGGTCCCGTCGGGTGTCGGATAGTCGGTACCGAAAACCTCGAGCGAAGGCCGCTTGCCGAGCACAACCTCACTGGCCACCTTGATCAGATGCGTTGCGCGCGGCGAAGCCTGTCCCGTGCGGCCCCTGGCATCGGCACCGGCGACATTGAAATAGCGCAAGGCCGAGTAACGCAGGCCGTAGGCGGCGGCGGCATCGCGCAGCATCCACTCGCTCATCAGCTTGGACATGCCGTAAGGCGATTCTGGCATGGTAGTCGCGTCTTCCGTCACCGGCTCCAACCGGCTGCCGCCATAGACCGCCGCGGTCGAAGAGAAGATGAAATTCGCCACCCCGCCTCGAACCGCGGCTTCGATCAGCGAGCGGGTCTTGGAGGTGTTGTTCTCGTAATAGGCGAGCGGATCGGCCACCGATTCCGGAACGATGATGGAACCTGCGAAATGGATGATGGCGTCGATGCCATGCTCGCGAATGATTCTGGCGACAAGATCCTTGTCTCCGACATCGCCGACAACCAGCCTGGCTTCCGGCGCCACGGCCCAGTCGAAACCAGTCGATAGCCGGTCCAGGACGACAACCTCCTCTTCGCCGGCATCGAGAAGTTCCCAAACCATGTGACTGCCGATATAGCCGGCCCCACCCGTCACCAACACGGCCATGCGGCCTACTCCCCTCTAAAATCCGCAAACACTCTCATGCGCAGGATTGTTGCAGACGCTAGCCGGAAAGCCTTAAGAAGCAATGTGACGGCATCGTCATTTTTGCGACGCAGCCTTTGATCCACATCAAGGGAATAGTTCACAGACCGTGTTCGTTAGAATTTGGTTCAATGGACATTCGCGGATTGGCCGTGGCATTTTGACCAAAGCTGGTCCATGGACGCCGGACGGGGCTGTGACTATGATCCGGCCGCAAATTGGGAAGCACAGATGAACTATCAGCGGTTCTTCGAGGAAGCGATCGACCAGCTCCATGCGGAGCGCCGCTACCGGGTATTCGCCGATCTGGAACGCATCGCGGGCAAGTTTCCGCGCGCGATCTGGCGCGCCAATGGCCGTGCCCAGGAAATCACCGTCTGGTGCTCCAACGATTATCTCGGCATGGGCCAGCACCCCGATGTCATCGCCGCGATGCAGGCTGCTGCCGGCGGCATGGGCACGGGTGCCGGCGGCACCCGCAACATTTCCGGCACCAACCACCCGCTGGTGGAACTTGAGCTCGAGCTGGCCGACCTGCATGGCAAGGAGGCCGGGCTGGTCTTCACCTCCGGCTTCGTTTCCAATGAAGCAGGCATCTCGACCATCGCGCGGCTGCTGCCGAACTGCCTGATCCTGTCCGACGAGCTCAACCATGCCTCGATGATCGAAGGCATCCGCCGCTCGGGCGCCGAGAAGAAGATCTTCCGCCACAACGACGTGGCGCACCTGGAAAGCCTGCTGCAGAGCGCCGGGCGCGAGCGCGCCAAGCTGATCGTGTTCGAAAGCGTCTATTCCATGGATGGCGACATCGCGCCGATCGAGGCGATCGCCGACCTCGCCGACAAATACAACGCCATGACCTATATCGACGAGGTCCATGCCGTCGGCATGTACGGTCCGCACGGCGGCGGCATCACCGAGCAGGAAGGCCTGGTCGACCGCATCGACATCATCGAAGGCACGCTGGCCAAGGCGTTCGGCACGCTGGGAGGCTACATCACCGGCCCGCGCGCTGTCATCGACGCGGTGCGCTCCTACGCACCGGGCTTCATCTTCACCACGGCGCTGCCGCCGGCCATCGCGGCCGCAACCACAACCTCGATCCGCCATCTCAAGGCCTCGCAGGTCGAACGCGACGGCCAGAGGCGCCAGGCCGAGCGTACCAAGCAGGTGCTGGCCGCCGCCGGACTGCCGGTGATGAACTCCGCCACGCATATCGTGCCGGTGCTGGTCGGCGAGCCGGAGCTCTGCAAGATGGCGAGCGACCGCCTGCTCGGCGTGCACGGCATCTACATCCAGCCGATCAACTATCCGACCGTGCCGCGCGGCACGGAGCGGCTGCGCATCACGCCGACGCCTTTCCACGACGACGCGCTGATCGACGGCCTGCGCGACGCGCTGGTCGAGACCTGGGATGCGCTCGGCATTCCCTACGGCTCCACCGGGCGCCCGGCCGTTACCGAGACCGAACGTGTCATCCCGCTGCTGGTGCCGAAGTCCGGCGGCTGAGCGGGATCGATCGCATGAACTGTCCGTGATCGACTTTCGGACCTGATGTGCGGCTGCTAGAGCAATTCCAGGAAAAGTGTAACGGTTTTCCGCCCGGAATTGCGTAAAAACAAGGAATTAGAGCGTTTCCGCGTTTCCGTTAAAAACGGAAACGCTCTAGAGTGGCGCCGCAGAAATTACACGCGTAACGGGACGTTACACGCTCTTGCCTGACGACGGCGACAGTACCAGCGACAGTAGTGCCGGCGACGGTCGACACCGAAGGCAGCTGGCTCCGCGATGCGGAACCAGCTGCCTCTGTTCATTTCATGATCCGCTTCGCTTTGTCTTGACCTCCGGTGTTCCCGCCGGGGGCTTTCTGCGTTCACGCAACAACGTTTAGGACCGACAATGGAACTCCTCGCGGATCCAACCATCTGGACCGGCCTCATCACCCTTATTGTCCTCGAAATCGTCCTCGGCATCGACAACCTCGTCTTCATTGCGATCCTGGCCGACAAGCTGCCGCCACACCTGCGCAACAAAGCGCGCCTGATCGGCCTGTCGCTGGCATTGATGATGCGCATCGTGCTGCTGTTCTCGATCTCCTGGATCGTGACGCTGACTCAACCGCTGTTTTCGATCGCCCCGTTCTCGTTCTCGGGCCGCGACGTCATCCTCATCCTCGGGGGCGTGTTCCTGCTCGCCAAGGGCACGCTGGAACTGCACGAACGCCTGGAGGGCGGACACAAGCCAAAGCGGGGCAAGGTGTTCCAGGCGGCCTTCTGGCAGGTCATCGTGCAGATCGTGGTGCTCGACGCCGTGTTTTCGCTGGACAGCGTCATCACCGCCGTCGGCATGGTCGACGAGCTCTGGGTGATGATCACCGCCGTCTGCGTGGCCATGGCCGTCATGACCGCCGCCTCCAGGCCGCTGATGGCGTTCGTCTCGAGGCACCCGACCGTGGTCATCCTCTGCCTCGGCTTCCTGCTGATGATCGGCTTCAGCCTCGTGGTCGAAGGTTTCGGTTTCCATATTCCGAAGGGCTATCTCTACGCCGCCATCGGCTTCTCGGTCCTGATCGAGGCGGCCAACCAGCTTGGTCGCCGCAACCGCGAAAAGGTCATCAGCACCGGCGATCTGCGCGAACGGACATCCGAGGCCGTCTTCAGGCTGCTTGGCGGTCGCATCGGTGAACAGCCGCTGGGCGAGATCGTCGACGTGATTGCCGAGCAGGCGAGGCAAGGCGACCTGTTCAAGCCTGAAGAGAAGGAAATGATCCGCGGCGTGCTCGGCCTCGGCGAACGACCCGTCAGTTCCATCATGTCGCCGCGCAACGAGCTGGAATGGCTGAACCTCGACCAGGATGCAGAGACGCTGCGAACCAACATCCTCAGGCTCACGCATGGCCGCGTTGTCCTCGCGCGCGGCAGCGTCGAGGATTTCGTCGGGGTCGCCATCACCAATGATCTGTCCAATTCGCTGCTCGACGGCAACGCAATCGACTGGGCGCGCATGACCCGGCAGCCGGTGATCGTGCACGAGGCGGCCAATGTGCTCGAGGTGATGGAGCAACTGCGCCGCTCGCCGGTGCAGATGGCCATGGTCGTCGACCAGCATGGCTCGCTCGAAGGCATCGCGACACCGACCGACGTCCTGGAAGCCATCGCCGGCGAGTTCCCGGACATGGATGAAGAGGCTGCGGCGCTGGAACGCCAGGAGGACGGGGCGTGGCTGACCGACGGCTTCATCGACATCCGCCAGCTCAGCAGTGTCATCGAGAACGACCTGGTCGATGACGCGAACCGCTATGCCACGCTCGCCGGCTATATCCTCACCGAACTCGGCCACCTGCCGAAGCAAGGTGAGGCGTTCGAGACCAACGGCTGGCGCTTCGAAGTGCTCTCGCTCGACAAGCGCCGCATTGGCAAGGTGCGTATCAGCGAACGCGTCGACGCGCGGGCACAGGAATGACGCGCCGCCTCTTCCTTGGCCAAAAATGGATACTCCAGAGCGTTTCCGTTTTTCAGTGAAACGCGGAAACGCTCTAACTTTTTGTTTTTACGCAATTCCGGACGGAAAACCGCTACGCACTTTTCCTGGAATTGCTCTAGGTTGGCGCCGGAGCACTTAGACCGGATAACCTTCATGCCATTTCGCGTCATCGATGATCGTTTCAAGCCCCGGCTGAGAACGCTGGCCCTGCTTGTCCTTGCAGTGGGCGGCCAGGTGATCACCGCAGCCGTCGTGCAGGCGGGGGAAAACGTCACCATTCCCCGGTATCAGCCGGAAATCGGCACCGTCCATACCTACCGCATCCAGAAGACGACCGAGACCGATATGTCGCTGTGGTTCGACAAGCCCGAAGCAGCCGCGATGGTGATGCGCGGAGATTTCCGCCAGCAGACCGCGGTGGTCTCGCGCGACGACAAGGGCATGCGGGTGCGCTGGGTGCTTTCGGCCGATCTTCCGCCGGCGGCCTTGAGCACCGCGGATTCCTACCCGATGAATGCGCAATATCGGAATTCGCTCACCGCCTACGGCGTGCAGCAGCTGGAGGTCGAGACGGATCTGACCGGCTATCCGACTGCATTGGCGGGAGCCGACCAGATTGTTGCCCACATGGAAAGCCTCATCGCAGCACCTGGACCAGGTGGGGCGACGGTGCCAGCCGACAGCGTCGCCAGCCGCATGGTTCAGGCAGTCAAGGACAACCCACTCAAGGTGGTCGACGTGCTCATCCCCGAGGTCATTGCTCTCAGCCTGGGACAGGCCTCGCAGGACGCCACCATCGAGGTCGGCAGCGCGTGGAGCGCAAAAGGCGACGAAAGCATCGGGGATGGAATCGTCTCCGCGACATCGGCATGGAAACTCGTGTCGACCGACAGCGCCAGGCGCATCGCCACCTTCAGCATGCTGCAGAGCTTCGATCCGGCAGCCCTCCAGGCGGCTACGAAAGCGCCAACCGAAAAGATAATCGCGGGCTTCGGCGAACGCGCGAAACAACTGACGGATGAACAGATGACGCGGGTCCTAAGCCCGCAAAAATCCCGTGACCTGACGCTGGTCGTGTCGCTGCAGGACGGTTCGACAGTGGAAGCCCTGGACAACGTGACGGTGGACAGTGCCGGCACGAAGCTCACCATCGTCACCCATATCTGGCGCGACGACCAGTTGCCGACCCTGCCCGAGCCACCGGCGTGGAAGGCCAAGGTCGTCTCTGCTCAGAGCGTCAGCCCGCTGGGACAGACCACGACGCAGCCTTCCGACCTGGAGGGGTTCAACGGCGAGGCCAAGTCTGGCGCACCGGCAGAGCAACAAGCAGCGGCAGAACCACCGAAAGCCATTGCCCCGATCTCGCTCAAGATCGCGAAGGCCGAAACCACCAGGGATCCGCTTTACGGCGAAACCGTCGTGAGCATCGTGCTGACACCGGACAGCGCCAAGGTCTTCGGCGATTTCACCCGCGCCGCGATCGGCCAAAAAACGCAGCTTCTGGTCGGCGAGACAGTGATCCTGGAACCGGTTGTTCGAGAACCTATCCTTCAAGGCATGATCACGATCAACGGCTTCGATACGACGAAAGCCCAGGGTCTCGCGGAGCAACTGTCCGCCCCGAACGCAGCGATCACCGTGCGGCTGGCACCTTAGAGCGTCAACGCCGCGATCTCTCAGGTTCGCCCCTGCGGTTTCGCGCATGTTGTGATCGCGCCGCACACGTTGCGCGACAAGTTCATTTCACTTCGATCGAGACCACGCCCTTGACGCTCCTGGCGCCACGGGCATCGCCCGGTACGACCAGCCGCAAGCCTTCGCCGGGAACCAGCGGCTTTCCGTCCTGCTCGATGGCGAGGATGATGGCGCGGTTGCCGAAATCCGGCGCGATTTCGCCGATCGAAAAGGCGATGCTGTAGCCGTCATCCGCGGTGACCAGGAAGGTGTGCTTCAGGTCTTCGTGATGCTCCTGGCTGAGCCTGGACAGGCCTTTTTCCTGTAGCAGCGACCACAGGAGAACGCCCTTGAAGTGGCCTTTCTCCATCCCGTTCCTGGTCTTGAACGAGACGTCCAGCTCGGTTGCCGGCAACTTGTCGAGGTCCGCGGCGGTCAGTGTGCCCGTGGTGATGCCCGCACCTGAAAGCGCGATGCCGTCCGTGGCCAGGGCCGGTGTCGCCAGCAGGATCAGGACGGGCAGCAAGGCGCGAATGGCTTCATACGGCAGCTCCGTTATACTCAGAGAGATATTACGAAGCTGCCTGCTAAAGGCAATCACGCGTTCTGGAAAATATCAGTAGCCGCGCATTCAGCCGTCGTTCTTGACGGTGCCACGTCGCGCGCTCGGGGATCAGGCGTTCCTGCGGCGCAGCATGAAAAAGGCCAGCCCGCCCGCGATGATGCCGCTTATCGCCCATTTGTAGGGAAGCACGTCGGCGGTCTCGCTGCGGATCGCACGCACCGCGACCGTGCCGGGACGCGTCTCCACGGAGCCATTGCCGGCAGCGATCTGCTCGGGCGAGACCACCCATTCCGCGCCGGTTTTCTTGTCGTAAACCATGAACCCGAAGCCGACGATGAGCGCGACCACCAAAGCCACGACGATTCTGGGAATGAACGACATCTTGTTTAGCTCCAACACTTCAGCAAGGCATGCAACGCCCCAGAGTGGTTCCGCTTGTCAGCAGAACCACTTTGGCACTTGGTTTTTCAGGCAATTCCGGAAACAGGACCGCAATGCAGCGGTCGAGCCGTATCAGATGCTGCGCATCCAGCCGTGGTCGTCCTTGACGGTTCCGCGCTGCACGCCGACCAGCTTGGCGCGCAGCTGCGAGGTGACCTCGCCGTCGCCGCTGTTGCCGATCGAGAACGAGCCTTCGCGGAATTTCACCGTGCCGATGCCGGCGATGACGGCGGCGGTGCCGCAGGCGAACGCCTCGCGCAACTTGCCGCTGTTTGCATCGGCCTGCCACTCGTCGAAGCTGTAGAGCCGTTCCTCGACCGTGTAGCCGGCTTCGGCGGCGAGTTTCATGATCGATGCACGCGTGATGCCGGGCAGGATGGTGCCGAGCGGCGGGGTGACGATGCGCTTGTCGTCCATGACGAAGAAGACGTTCATGCCGCCGAGCTCCTCGATCCAGCGGCGCTCGGCCGCGTCAAGGAAGACGACCTGGTCACAGCCGTTGCGGGTAGCCTCGGCCTGGGCAATCAGGCTGCCGGCATAGTTGCCGCCGCATTTGGCGGCACCGGTGCCGCCGGGCGCCGCGCGGGTATAATCATCCGACACCCAGACGCTCACTGCCTTGTAGCCGCCCTTGAAGTAGGCGCCGACCGGCGAAGCGATGACGCAGAAGATGTATTCCGTGGCCGGGCGCACGCCGAGGAAGGCTTCGCTGGCGAACATGAACGGACGCAGATAGAGGCTGCCATCGCCTTCCGGCACCCAGGCCGCGTCGGTGCGCACCAGCGTCTCGACCGCCTCGATGAACAGCTCTTCCGGGATCGCCGGCATCGCCATGCGCTCGGCTGAAAGATTGAGGCGGCGCGCATTCTCCTCCGGGCGGAACAGTGCCAGCCCGTCCGGGGTGCGGTAGGCCTTCATGCCTTCGAAGATCTCCTGGGCGTAGTGCAGCACCGCCGCCGCCGGGTCGATGGCGAAGGGTGCCCGTGCACGAACCTGCGCGTTGTGCCAGCCGCGTTCCACGGTCCAGGTGATCGTGACCATATGGTCGGAGAACACCTTGCCGAAGCCCGGATTGGCCATCAGCGCGGCACGCGCCTCCGGCGAGGTCGGCGAGGCATGCGGGATCAGTTCAATGCGCGGCTTTGCAGTCGTCTGGGCAGTCATCTGGCGTACTTTCCTCAAGCCTTCCGTCGGGAACGGCAGATCTCGCCTTCTCAGAGGCACGTAATAATATTGCTCGTAACAATCTTGCGCGAAATTACAAGCGCCGCGTCCAGTCGGCGATGCGGGTCGCGGCTTCTTCAAGCTGGTCCAGCCGGCGCAGGAAGCACAATCTGAGGAATTTCTCGCCGCCTGCTCCGAAAGCGGTACCCGGCGCCAGCCCGACATTGGCATGGTCGACAATGTCGAACGCGGCAGCGCGGGAATCGTTCAAACCGTCAACGGAAAAGAACAGGTAGAAGGCGCCGGGCGGAACCGCGAAACGCACCTTGCCGGTCTGCCCGAGGATGCCGCAGACAAGATCGCGTGCCTGGCGTGCATGCGCAACGTGGCTGGAGACGAAAGCGTCGCCTTCATCGAGGGCAGCCACCGCCCCGCGCTGCATGAACTGCGCCACGCCGGAGGTCGAATACTGGATCAGGTTCTCGAACACCTGCTGCAGGGAAGGATGCGTCTTGATCCAGCCGACGCGCCAGCCCGTCATCGACCAGTTCTTCGAGAAGCTGTTGACGAACAGGATGCGGTCGTCGTCGCGCATGATGTCGATGAAGGACGGCGCACGGCCGCCATCATAGTGGAACAGCGCATAGATCTCGTCGGCGATGACCCAGAGGTCCCTGGCGCGCGCGAGTTCCAGGATCGCCTGCAACGTTTCGCGGTCGGCGGTCCAGCCGGTCGGGTTCGACGGCGTGTTGACGAAGATCGCCTTCGTGCGCGGCGTGATCGCCGCCGCGATCTTTTCGACATCGCAGGACCAGCCCCCGGAACCAGCATTGTCGGTGAGGTCGAGCACGACCGGCACAGGCACCGCGCCGCTGATGCCCGCCGCCGCTGCAAAATTCGGCCAGGCCGGCGAAAGATAGATGACCTCGTCGCCTTTGCCTGCAACGGCATCGAGCGCAAGCTGGATGGCGTGCATGCCGGAGCCGGTCAGGATGAACTCCTCCGGCGCGAAGCTCTTGTTGAAATGGCGCTCGTAATAGCGGGCGAGCGCCTGCCGTACCTCAGGGATGCCCTTCTGCCAGGTGTAGAAGGTCTCGCCGCCGCTGAGTGCACGGCTCGCGGCATCCGTGATGAAGGCGGGCGTCGGCAGGTCGCCCTCGCCTGCCCAGAGCGGAATCATGCCGTCGCGGCCGCGGCCGTGGTTCATGACGGCGACAATGCCGCTTTCAGGTGCAGCACGTGCTTCCGCGCGCAGGGTCTCGACCAGATCCATGGGTATCTTCCGGCTTGAAATTGTCCCGGAGTGCTATCGTGTTTGCCTTGCCCCGAAAATAGCAAAACCCGGCCGCAAGCGACCGGGTTCTTGGTCCAGAGGACTGAGATTACTTCTTGGCGAGCAGGTCGCGGATTTCGGTGAGCAGCGCGACGTCGGCCGGCGGTGCGGCGGGTGCTTCGGCAGGCTTCTGCTTTTCCAGCCGGCGGCGGACATTGTTGACCGCCTTGACCATCAGGAAAATGATCCAGGCCAGGATGATGAAATTGATCACCACGGTGATGAAGGAACCATAGGCGAAGACGGCGCCCTGCTTCTTGGCTTCGGCCAGCGAAGTGGCCGTCACCGACGACGCCAGGCCGAAGAAGTAATTGTTGAAATCCAGCCCCCCGAAGATCGCGCCGACGATCGGCATGATGATGTCGTTGACCAGCGAGTCGACGATCTTGCTGAAGGCGGCGCCGATGATGACACCGACCGCCAGATCCATGACATTGCCTCTGGAGATGAACTCCTGAAACTCTTTCAGCATTTTGTCCTCCTTTTCGCGGCCCAATGCCGCGACCCTCGGCAACCGGCCCTTCTGCCGATTCGCAGAAACAATAACAAAAACGCACCGCAGCACGAGCAAAAACGAAACGTAGAGTTGCGATGCGTCGGCTGTGGGGTCGCACCCAAGGTCGTAATGGACAGTTCTGTGAAGCTGTGATTGCCTCGAAGCGACAATTGGTCAGGGAGGAACATCCGGCGTGCAGGGCTGGTTCATCGTCATCATAGCGCTCGCCTATGTGACGCTGCTGTTCGCGGTGGCCAGCATCGGCGACCGGCGCGCCGCTGTAAGCGGGCCCGGCCGGCCACGGCCGCTGATCTATGCGCTCAGCCTTGCCATCTACTGTACCTCCTGGACCTTCTTCGGTTCGGTCGGGCTGTCGTCCGGGCGCGGCTGGGAATTCCTCGGCATCTATATCGGCCCGGTGCTTTTGTTCACCTTCGGCTTTCCGCTGCTGTCGCGCATCGTGCGGCTGGCCAAGGCCGAAAAGATCACTTCGGTGGCCGACTTCCTCGGCGCCCGCTACGGCAAGAGCTTTACCGTGGCGGCGATCGCCACACTCATCGCAACCGTCGGCGCAGTGCCCTATATCGCGCTGCAGCTGAAGGCGATCTCCGGCTCGGTCAGCCTGATGGTCGAGCACTATTCCGGTTCGCCGCCTTCCTTCGATCCGTTCGTTTCCGACATATCGCTGATCGTGGCGATGCTGCTGGCTGTCTTCGCCGTGCTGTTCGGCACGCGCCACGCCGATGCCACCGAACACCAGGACGGCCTGGTGCTGGCGGTCGCCGTGGAATCGGTGGTGAAACTGGCCGCCTTCGTTGCCATCGGCCTGCTCGTCACTTTCCTGATCTTCGGCGGTCCCGGCGACATGCTCGACCGGCTCAGCGCCAACGCCCAGGTGCAGCAGGCGATGAGCTACCGAACCTCGCTTGCCACCTGGCTGGTGCTGACGGGCCTCAGCGCCTTCGCCATCGTGATGCTGCCACGCCAGTTCTACGTGATGATCGTCGAGAACCGCAGCCAGCGCGAATTGCGCACCGCCACCTGGGTCTTCCCGCTCTACCTCATCGCCATCAACCTGTTCGTGCTGCCGATCGCATTGGCCGGGCTGACCGTTGTCGGCGACCGCACATCGAGCGATCTCTACGTGCTGTCGCTGCCGTTGCTCGGCGGCCATGACGGGCTGGCGATGGCCGCCTTCATCGGCGGGCTTTCCGCAGCCACGGCCATGGTCATCGTGGAGAGCGTGGCGCTCGCCATCATGATCTCCAACGACCTCGTCATCCCCCTGTTCGTGCGCCGTGTGCTGAAGAACAGCGCATCGGAAAACGAGGACTGGTCGACGCTCATCCTCAATGTGCGGCGCGGCTCCATCTTCATCGTGCTGTTCATCGCCTTCCTCTACTACCGCGCTTCGACCGACAGCGCCCGCCTCTCCTCCATAGGCCTGATGTCGTTCGCGGCGATCGCACAGTTCGCGCCGGCCCTGATCGGCGGCCTGATCTGGCGCCGCGCCAATGGAAGGGGTGCCGCGCTCGGCATGGTGGCAGGCATTGCGGTGTGGGCCTATACGCTGCTGTTTCCCTCGCTCGCAGCACCCGACAACGCCATCGTGGCCAACGGTTTGTTCGGCATCGAGGCGCTGAGGCCACAGGCCCTTTTCGGTACGGTCGCCGAACCGCTCAACCACGGCGTGATGTGGAGCCTGTCGATCAACGCGCTGTTTTTCGTTCTGGGCTCCCTGTCACGCATTTCCGTGCCGCTGGAGCGCATTCAGGCAGCGATCTTCGTGCCGCGCGATACGGGCCCGATGCCCAGCCTGCGCCGCTTCCGCACCGCCACGACGGTCAACGACCTCAAGGACACGATCGGCCGTTATCTCGGCGTCGAGCGCACGGAACGGTCGTTCCAGAGTTTCGAGCGCGACAACGGCATCACCCTGTACGGCAACGAGCAGGCCAGCATGGAGGTGATCCGCTTTTCCGAACAGCTGCTGGCGAGCGCTGTCGGCTCGTCTTCGGCACGGCTGGTCCTGTCGCTCTTGTTTCGCCGCAACGACCGCGAATCCAAGGACGCGTTTCGCCTGCTCGACGACGCGACGGAAGCTCTCCAGCACAACCGTGACCTGCTTCAGATAGCCCTCGACCAGATGGAGCAAGGGATCACCGTCTTCGACCGCGACTTCCGCCTGATCTGCTGGAACCGGCAGTACCGCGCCTTGTTCGACCTGCCTGACGACATGGGCCAGGTCGGCGTGTCGCTCGATCAGATCCTGCGCCATCTCGCCGACCGTGGCGACATCTTGCAGGAAACGCGGCTGACGGTGCTCGACCGGCTCGCGAATTTCGCCGGCCCCTGGCAGATGGAACTCAGGACCAGCGGCCGCATCCTGGAACTGCGCTCGAACCCGATGCCGGATGGCGGGCTGGTCGCGACCTATGCCGACATCTCGGCACGCGTGGAGGCGGACCTTGCGCTGAAACGCGCCAATGAATCGCTGGAGCAGCGCGTCAAGAGCCGCACCGCCGAGCTTACCCGCGTCAACGAAGAACTGGCGCAGGCGCAGATGCTGGCCGAGGAAGCCAATCTCGGCAAAACGCGCTTCCTGGCCGCCGCCGGCCACGACATCCTGCAGCCGCTGAATGCCGCGCGGCTCTATTGCGCCTCGCTGATAGAAAAGGCCGGCAAGGGCGTCGCCGGCCAGGCGGCGATGAACATCGAGTCCTCGCTGGAATCTGTGGAAACCATCCTGGGTGCCGTGCTCGACATTTCGCGGCTCGACGCCGGCGCGATGAAGCCGGAAGAAACGACGTTCCGGCTCGATGGCCTGCTTGCCCAGATCGGCACCGACTTCAAGCCGCTCGCCGCAAAAAAACAGCTGAAGCTGACCATCATGCCCTCATCGCTGTCGGTGACCACCGACCGTAACCTGTTGCGCCGCCTCATCCAGAACCTGGTTTCCAACGCGATCAAATACACCCGCAAGGGCCAGATCCTCGTCGGGGTACGGCGGCGCGGCGAACTGGCCGAGGTGCAGGTGATCGACACCGGCATCGGCATCGCCGGCGACAAGCTGAACACGGTGTTCCGCGAATTCACCCGGCTGGACGAGGGCGCGCGCGAGGCGCAAGGGCTGGGCCTCGGCCTTTCCATCGTCGATCGTATCGCGCGCGTGCTGAGGCTCGAGATCAGGCTGTTCTCCAACCAGGGCAAGGGCACCCGCTTCTCGATCGTGCTGCCGCTGGCGGAAGCAGCCGAAGCCGCGCCCGAAGTCCGGCCACGCCCCCCTGCCCGCGCCGGCTCGACACTGGCGGGCCTGACGGTCGCCTGCATCGACAATGACGCGCGCATCCTGGAGGGCATGCGGCTTTTGATAGAAGGCTGGGGCTGCACGGTGACAACTTTTTCCGGCTCGGCCGATTTTCAGGCAAGGGGGGACAAGGCACCTCAACCCGACCTCATCCTGGCCGACTACCATCTCGATGGAGAAACCGGGCTCGACGTGATTGTCCGGCTGCGTCGGCATTACCGCGACGCGATACCTGCGGTCCTGGTGACGGCGGACCGTTCGGGCGAAGTGCGCATGGCGGCGGCCGAACTCGATGTTCCGGTGATCAACAAACCCGTGAAACCGGCTGCGCTGCGCACCATGATGGCGCGCGTGAAACCGCTGGCGCCGGCAGCGGAATAGGTTGGCTGGTCCGTCTTATTCGCCGCGCAAAAGATCCCCTCTCCGTCTCGGGCTTCGCCCGATCCACCTCTCCCCGCCTTCGGCAGGACGAGGAATCGCTGTCGCGACGCCGGCGCTTCTCCAGCCTGGGTTCCTCGCCCCCATGAAATGGGGGAGAGGTGGATCGGCGAAGCCGAGACGGAGAGGGGGCTATAGCGCAGAACCCAGCAGGCACTCGATCATTGCGGAATGCCCAAGAACCTAACTGCCACCCTGGAGCGGGTCGGTGCCGATCTTGGACAGCTGGATCACCGCCTGCGTGCGGCTGTCGACATCGAGCTTCTGCAGGATCGCGGAGACATGTGCCTTGATCGTGGCTTCCGAGACGTTGAGTTCGTAAGCGATCTGCTTGTTGAGCAGCCCTTCGCCCAGCATGCCGAGCACCCGCGTCTGCTGCGGGGTCAGCGTCTGCAGGCGCTTGATGAGGTCGGAGATTTCCGGGTCGCGTTCGACGCCGAGATCGATGCCCGCGGGGGCGGCGATATCTCCGGCGAGGACGGACTTCACCGCGTCGCGGATCTCTTCCATGCTGGCCGATTTCGAGATGAAACCCGAAGCGCCAAGTTCCAGCGCGCGGCGGATGGTGACGGGATCGTCATGCGCCGAGACTACGACCATCGGCACCGACGGGTGGATGCCGCGCAAGGCAACCAGGCCAGAGAGACCGCTGGCGCCGGGCATCGACAGGTCGAGCAGCAGGAGATCGATATCCTCATTGACGGTAACCAGCGCCTTGACGCTTTCGAAGTCGCCGGCCTCATGGATAGCGCCAACGTCGCCGACGCCGGCAAGCGCTGCCTTGAGGGCACCACGAAACAAGGGGTGATCGTCAGCGATGACGAAGCTGTAGCCTGCCGGCAAATGGTCCTCCCCGATCCCTGTCTTCTCCCGCAGGATCAAGCGGACTGGATTATGCGGTCACGGCCGGCGTTTTCAAGCGGCAAAGATCGTGGCGGGTATTTTCCAACAGGCAGTCCCGCAAGCAGCAGGAAACGAAGCATGGCCAATTGCGACATTATCATCGACGTTCCGGAATGGATCCCCGACACTCTCCGCTCCCTCCGGTCGCTCACGAGGTCGAGGATGACGAAGTTCCTGCGCCTTGCGTCATCTGCGAACGTTGGTGTCATCTCCAACACCGGTGTCATCGCCAGCGTTGGAGATTGGCCGAAACATCCATCCTCCCGTCATCCTCGACCTCCTAGGGAGCGAAGCGACTGGAGAGTGTCGGGGATCCATTCCGGAACGCTGAAGAAACGACAGGGACCAGCCCGAAGCAGGTAAGTCGAAGGACCAAGCTAGCCGTCCAGCCAGGGAAAACCGGCTGGCAATCCAACCCATTCAGGTCTTCTGCAGTCCCGGCTTGGTCGGATCGGTGTCCTTTTCCATGTCCTTGACGATGCCCATGAAGCCGCGCACGAAACGCTCCATGTAACCCATCGTCTTGTTGAACTCCTCTTCGGACGGCAGTTTGGATTCCAGCCGCGCCGCCAGCGAGTTCTCGAGCTTGGTGACACGCTCGTCCAGCGTCTTGATCGTGCCCTGCAGCCGGTCCACTTCGTCCTGGAAAGCACTGCGCTCGTCGGCGGCGACACGGCACACCAGTTGGCCGTCGCGCTCATTGCAGATCGACATCGCGCCGGTCTGCGTATCCATGCGCACGTAACCTTCGTTGGTCTTTTCCAGCTTGAAGCGATTGGCGTCTTCGGCGAGCGCGGGAGCCGCGAGAAACCCGGCCAATGCGGCTGGAACGATGAGCCTTTCGATACGCATGGTGTTCTCCTTCAGCCGTTTCGCGCAGTGTGGTCGCGCTTTATGCCAGAAATGGGGAGAGCGCGGATCGCGCTCTTTCCCGGCCGCCACAATCGGACTATAGCGCTGCCATGTCACGATTTATCTACAAGATCGCGCCGCAGTCGCTGTGGCAGGAAGCCGAAGCCGCCGGCCGTTTCACCGGCGCCCCTATCGACCTTGCCGACGGGTACATCCACTTCTCGACAGGCGCCCAGGTCAAGGAAACGGCGGCCCGCTATTTCGCCGGACTGGACGACCTGGTGCTGGTGGCGCTCGACGAGGCGAAGCTCGGGCCGGCGCTGAAATACGAGGTTTCGCGCGGCGGCGATCTGTTCCCGCACCTCTATGCCGAATTCACGCTCGATGCCGTGGCCTGGGTGAAGCCGCTGCCGCTCGACGCCGACGGCAACCATGTGTTTCCGCTGTTGGAGGCCGAATGAGCCTGATCGACCGCATCGGCCAGCAGGTCCTGTTCAGCTTCGATCCCGAGACAGCGCACGGACTTTCCATCACCGCCCTGCGCTGCGGCATGCCGGTGGCTTCGCGCCCGCCGCGCGACGCACGCCTCAAGGTCAGCTTGTGCGGCCTGGATTTCCCGAACCCGCTCGGCATGGCCGCGGGTTACGACAAGAACGCCGAGGTGCCGGACGCGCTGCTTGGCCTCGGCTTCGGCTTTGCCGAGGTCGGCACGGTGACGCCGCTGGCGCAGGCGGGCAACCCGAAGCCGCGCATCTTCCGCCTGACCCGCGACGAGGCAGTGATCAACCGGCTGGGTTTCAACAATGAAGGCCATGACGCGGCCGAAAAGCGCCTGCTGGCCCGTAGAGGGCGCGGTGGCATCGTCGGCGTGAACATCGGCGCCAACAAGGACAGCGCCGACCGTAGCGGCGACTATGAAAAGGGCGTCACACGCTTCGCGGCGCTGGCTTCCTATCTCACCGTCAATATCTCCTCGCCCAACACGCCCGGCCTGCGCAACATGCAGGCGCGCGAGCAATTGGGGGAACTGCTGTCGCGTGTCATGGCGGCGCGGGCCAAGGCGGCAAGCCAGCCGCCAATGTTCCTGAAGATCGCGCCCGATCTGGTCGAGGCCGAGCTCGAGGACATCGCTGCGGAGGTCACCGAAAAAGCGGTGGACGGTGTCATCGTCTCCAACACGACGATAACGCGCCCGACGCTGAAGAGCGCTGCCCATGCCGGCGAAACGGGTGGGCTTTCCGGCAAGCCGCTGTTCGAACGCTCGACGGCGGTGCTGGCCCGGATGCGCAAGCTGCTCGGCCCGGACCGCGCCATCATCGGCGTCGGCGGCGTCGACTCCACCGAAACCGCGCTGGAAAAGATCCGCGCCGGCGCCGACCTCGTCCAGCTCTACACCGGCATGATCTATGCTGGCCCGGCGCTGCCGGGGCGCATCGTCACCGGCATGCTGCGCACGGTGGAGAAGGACGGCCTGAAATCCATCCGCGACCTGCGCGACAGCAGACTGGCCGAGTGGCTGGCCAAGCCGATCTAGGAGCCCAAGATGAGCGCTTCACCAACACTCTCGGATGCCTTCATCCCCGAGCTTCCCAACTATTACAAAGGCAAGGTCCGCGAGAATTACGATCTGCCGGATGGCCGCCGTATCATCATCGCGACCGACCGTCTCAGCGCCTTCGATATCGTCCTGGCTTCGATCCCGTTCAAAGGCCAGGTCCTGACCCAGACGGCCCGTTACTGGTTCGAGGAAACCGCGGATATCTGCCCGAACCACGTGCTGGATTATCCCGACCCCAATGTCGTCATCGGCACCCGGCTCGACATCCTGCCCGTCGAAATCGTCGTCCGCGGCTATCTTGCCGGAACCACCAGCACGTCGGTCCTGACGAAATACCGAAACGGCGAACGCGACATGTATGGCGTTCGCCTGCCCGATGGCCTTCGCGACAACGAGAAGCTTCCGCAGACGATCATCACGCCGACCAGCAAGGCCTTCGACGGGGGCCACGACGAGCCGCTGTCCCGCACGGAGATCCTCGAACGAGGCCTCCTGACGGAAGCGCAGTGGAAAACCGTCTCGGACTACGCCCTGGCGCTTTTCGCGCGCGGCCAGGCCCGTGCCGCGGAGCGCGGTCTGATCCTGGTCGACACCAAATATGAGTTCGGCACGGACAGGGAAGGAAAGATCGTCCTGGCCGATGAGATCCATACCCCCGACAGCAGCCGCTACTGGATCGCGGAAAGCTACGGGAAGAGTTTCGAAACCGGCGAGCGACCGCGCAGCTTCGACAAGGATTTCATTCGCGCCTGGGTGGCGGAGCGTTGCGATCCATACAAGGACGCCATTCCGGAAATCCCCGCGGAACTCATTCAACAGACGTCGGAGGTCTATAAACAGGCCTACGAAGTCATCACCGGGAAGGCCTTCGTCCCCGATCTTTCCGGCGCTACAGTGCTGGACCGGGTTCGCAGCAATCTGCGGCCGTACTTTTCCTGATACCGGCTTGAACGGGCAGGCCCGCCCTGCAATCCGGAACCGTTTCCAAGAAAGACGGACACGCAGAAACCAACCTTTTGTTTTTACGCAATTCCGGACGGAAAACCGCTACGCACTTTTCCTGGAATTGCTCTTAGTCGTGCGCTGAAAGGTGCCGGACTGCAAGCACCGAGACGATCGTCAGCGCGCAACACAACATCAGGTAGAGGGCCACATAGGTGGGACGGCCATCACCATACTGGACAAGCGCCGAGGCGATGAGCGGCGTGGGTCCGGCGACGAGGACGCCGTTGAGCTCGCGTGTGACGGCTATTCCCGAGAAGCGGTAGCGGGTCGGGAAGAGGTTGGCGAGGAAGGCTCCCTGCGCGCCCGCCATGCCACCGAATCCTATTCCATAGCAAAGGCCCATGGCGATCGCTGCCAGGACGATATTGCGCGTGTCGAGCGCCCAAAACAGCGGGAAGGCGAAGACAAGCACGAACCCGGCACCGAGCATATAGACTTTCGCGCTGCCGATCCGGTCGGCAAGCATGCCGAGCAGCGGCGCGCCGACGATGCCGCAGACGGTGGCGACCACCGTGGCGGTCAGGCTCGACGTCCGCGACATGCCGAGCGTGTTCGTCATGTAGCTGAGGGCAAACGCGCTCAGAATATAGGCATTCGCGTTGTGGCCGGTGACCGTGAGAAACCCGAACACCACCTCCCGGGGGCTGCCACGCAAGAGGGCGCCGACCGGCACCTTCTGTTCGTGCCTGCGCGTTTCGGCGTTTTCCATTGCCGCCTTGTATTCGGGCGTCTCGTCCAACTGGTTGCGGATATAGAGGGCCACGACAAAGAGAAGAGCCGAAACGAGAAAAGGCACGCGCCAGAGCCAGCCTAGCAGCATCTCTTCCGGCACATAGGAAATCGCCAGGAACGCCAGGGTCGCCAGCATGATGCCGACGACGGTGGCAGCGTTCGGGATCGCGGTGTAGAAGGCGCGCTTGTCGGCCGGCGCATATTCGGCGACCAGCGTGATCGCGCCGGCGAGTTCCGCCCCTGCCCCGAACCCCTGCAACAGCCGCAGCAGGATGAGAAGAATCGGCGCCAGAATGCCGACCTGGGCATGGACAGGCAGGAAGCCCATGGCGACGGTAGCCGCCCCCATCAGCGAGATCGACAAGATCAAGGCGGGCTTGCGGCCGAACCGGTCGCCGATATGCGAGATGACGAGGCCGCCAAGCGGGCGGATGAAATATCCCACGGCAAAGGTCGCGAAGGCGGCGAGCACCCCGTTGACCGGCGACAGATCGGGAAAGAAGAGCTTGCTTATGATCAGACCGGACGCCGCCCCGTAGAGCGCGTAGTCATACCATTCGATGACCGTGCCGACGGTTGCTGCCGTGACCGCGCGGCGAATGTTCGCGGCCTTTGCTGCTTCTTTCGCCGGCAGCGCGCCGCGCATGGTCGATTCGGTCTGCGTCATTGGTTTGCCTTCCGTCATCGTCCGCTCTTTTGCCCCGACCTCACATGATTCCAGTCTTGGCGAAGATTTCGACGGTCGATGTGCCTGCAAGGATCATCGAGCGCACCTCTTCCTCGCCTCGCACCTTGGCCAACGCACTTTCCAGCACCTTTGTCTCGTGCTTCCGGGGGACGATGACGACGCCGTCGATATCACCGACGACGAGATCGCCCGGTTCGACGCGGCAGCCATTTCCAAATTCGATCGGACAGCGATAATCGATGACGCGTCCGCGAACGCGCTGGTCCTGGGCATAGGAGCCGTTCGAAAAAACGGGAAAGCCGAGCGCCAGGATCTCATGCGTGTCGCGGTGAAATCCATCGACGACCGCGCCGAGCCCGCCAAGGGCCTTCGCCTTGGTGCTCATCAGACCGCCCCAAAGCGCGTAGCGTGGGGAGGATCCCGTGCAGATGTAGATCTCCCCCGGCTGCAGGCTGTCCAGAGCCTCGAACATCAGGCCAAAAGCACCGCTGTTTGCGCTTTCGTCGCTGGCGCAGTCTGCTTCGAGCACCGGCATCGCACGTCCAACGATCTTCGTGCCGGGCACCTGCATTCTGATCGCGGGCGGAAGGAACTGATGCCTGAGGCCCAAGGCGTCCATCACGTCGCCGAGCACGGCGGTGAAGAGGTTCTCGCGAACGAGCTCGAAAGTCCTGGCATCGGCGTCGCTGATCTTCTGCGTCATTCTGTCGTTTTCTCCTGCTCATCGCGTTCAAGCCGGCCTTGTGCGGACGCAAAATGCGCTCGCATATGCCGGGAGGCGGCTTCGGAGTCGCCGGCAATGACGGCCTCCGCAATCTTGAGATGCAATTCAACGATCTCCGTCCATTCGGCATCGTTTTTCGCCTGCCAAAGGCCAGTGCGGCTCGACTCCAGCGACACATTCGCGATGCCGGCCAGAATGCATGCGAGCAGGATATTTCCGGTGGCGTTTGCGATCACCCGATGAAATGCCATGTCGTGCCGTGAAAAAGCATCGACGTCGCCGACGGAGGCTTCGAGCTTCGGCAAAAGCGCCTTCAGCGCCTCGATGTCTTCATCGCGCCGATGACGTGCGGCAAGCACGACCGCCTGCTCTTCCAACGGCTTGCGGACCTCAAGCACCTTCAGCATCGAAACCTGGCCCGTCACCAGGGCGTGGTTGACGAGCACGGAAAACGGCCCCTCCGCGAGGGAATGGACGGTGGGCAGCTTGCCGCTGACGATCTGGATCAGCCCGCGTCCGGCAAGCGTGTTGGTCGCCTCACGAACGGCCGGCCGGCTCACCCCCAGAAGGCGTGCCAGTTCGACTTCGCTCGGCAAAGAATCGCCCGGCGACAGGCGGTTCTCCACGATATGGCGCACGATGTGGTCGGCCACCTGTTCGGACAGCCGCCTTTGCCTGAGCGGTTCGAGGGGAACATCCAGTTTAGACATGGCTGACAAATGCACGCCTTTAGCATACCTGTCAACCTGTCAGACAGGATACGAAAAATCGTGACCGAACCGCCGACGCATGTGATCCGCGAGATTGCAGCAGCAGCGGGTCGGCCAAGGGGAATTGTCGGCTGCAGGCAGCGCCATTCGGTCTACGCGCGAGGACGCAGCGTCGAGAGCGTTTCCGTTTTTCCCGGAAACGCCGAAACGCTCTAACTCTTTGTTTTTACGCAAATTGCGGACGGAACCCGCAACGCACTTTTCCTGGAATTGCCCTAGAACGCCTGGCGTATCCGCCGCTGCATGATCGAATAGAGACTGATGCCGCGCACCAGCAGGAAGACATGCAGCGAGGCCCAGAGGCCATGATTGCCAAAGGCTGGCGTCAGCGTCAGCAAAGCCATGAGGAACACGCAGAACGACAGCAGCATCATGTTGCGCATGTCGCGTGACCAGGTGGCGCCGATGAAGACGCCATCCATCTGGAAGGCCAGCACGCCGCTCATTGCCGTGAAAGCCGCCCAGGGCAGATAGGTGTCGGCTATTGTGCGCACCGCATCCGAGGTGGTGACGACACCGACGAGCGCCGCCCCGCCGAACAGCAGCACCACGGTCGCCGTGCCGGCCAGCCCGTAGCCCCACCACAAAGTAAGCCGCACGGCACGCCGGAACGAGCTTTCGGCACGGGCGCCGATGGCGCGGCCGGCGAGTTGTTCGGCCGCGGTGGCAAAGCCGTCGAGGAAATAGCCGGCGATCAGGAAGAAATTCATCAGCACGGCATTTGCGGCGAGCGTGACGGTGCCAAACTGCGCGCCCTGGCGTGTGAACAGGGCAAAGGCGGCCAGCAGCGAGAAGGAGCGGATCATGATGTCGCGGTTCAGCGACATCATGTGTTTGTAGGCCGGCCAGTCGAGAATGCGGCTCAAGGGCAGGCGCCCGATGCGCGCAAAGCGTCTGAGCACGATCGCCAGCCCCAGCAGCATGGCACAGAACTCGCCGATCAGCGTTGCCCAGGCAACGCCCGCCACGCCCCAGTTAAGCTCAAGGCCAAGCACGATGCACAGTGCGATGTTGATGCCGTTGAGCACGATCTGCAGGAACAGGCCAAGGTTGCCCTCGCCGCGCCCGAGCACGTAGCCGAGGATGGCATAGTTGACGAGCGAAAAGGGTGCTGCCAGCAGGCGAATGCGGACGTAAGTGTCCATTGCTTCGCTGACGCGCGCATCGGCGCCCATGAACTTCTGGCCAAGCAAGGATACGACCGGCGCGAGCGCAGCAAGAACGACGCCGGCGACGACGGCGATCAGCACCGCACGCCAGAACACGGCCTGCTCCTCGGCGCCGTCGCCACGGCCGAAGGCCTGGGCGACCAGCCCGGTGGTACCGGAACGCAGGAAGTTGAAGGTGGTGAAGACGACGTCGAACGCCAGCGCTCCCGCGGCAAGCCCGCCCAGCAGCGCCGCATCGCCGAACTGGCCGACGACCGCGGTATCGACCAGGCCGAGCAGCGGTGTGGTGAGATAGGCGAGCGTCATCGGCACCGCGATGGCAAGCACCGAGCGGTTGGTGACGGAGAACGGCCGGCTCGCAGCCGCTGACGACGCCTGATCCAGCTTTCTCTCCCACGGAATGTCTTGAACGGGTGGCAGATGTGGCCCAATTTCGCCCTGCCACGCAACTGACATTGCGGCCCGGGCAATCGAATTGTCGTCCTGGCCCGAGGTATCCGCCGTTTGCCCCTGCAGATCGCCCACCATCCCGACTATGACGCCGGTTTCGCCGTCAACCACCGTTTCCCGATGAGCAAATATCCGCTGCTGATGCAGGCGCTGGTCGCGCGCGGGCTGGCGGAGGCGCTGCATCAGCCGAGGCAGGCAGCGCCGCAATGGCTTAAGCTTGCGCATGACGCTCTTTATGTCGATCAGGTCATCGGCTGCGCCGTTCCGGCCAGGATCGAGCGCGAGATCGGTTTTCCGGTCGGCCCCCGCGTTTCGCTGCGCGCCCAGCTTGCGGCGGCCGGCACGGTGCTGGCGGCACGGCTGGCGCTCGAACACGGCATCGCCTGCAATGCCGCCGGCGGCAGCCACCATGCCAGGCGCGCGCAAGGCGCAGGCTTCTGCACCTTCAACGATGTCGCCGTTGCCGCGCTGACGCTCATGGAGGAAGGCCTTGTCGCCAATGTGCTGGTGGTGGACCTCGACGTGCATCAGGGCGACGGCACTGCCGATATCCTGCGTGACGAGACGCGCGTCTTCACCTTTTCCATGCATGGCGAACGCAACTATCCGGTGCGCAAGATCGCATCCGATCTCGACATCGGGCTGCCCGACGGGATGCAGGACGACGCCTATCTGGAGCGGCTGGCCGATATCCTGCCGGAGCTTTCAAGCAGGCGACGCTGGGATCTTGTCTTCTACAATGCTGGTGTCGACGTGCATGCGGGGGACCGGCTTGGCCGGCTCTCGCTCAGCGATGCCGGCATCCGCGCCCGCGACAGGCTGGTGATCGAGCATTTCCGGGCGCGCGGCATGCCGCTGTGTGGCGTCATCGGCGGCGGCTATTCGACGGACGTGCCGACGCTTGCCGCCCGCCACGCCATCCTGTTCGAGGAGGCTGCCGCCGTGGCCTAGCGTTCAGGGCGCCGGGAACGCCCTTATTTGCGGTAGCTGGCCAGCCTGAGCAGGATGAAGGCCGGAATGACGATGGCCGCGCCGAGCAGGATGTAGCCGACGAAACGATCGACGGCACGGAAGCCGAGGTTCCACAGATCGACGAAGAAGTTGCGGATGCCATAGAGCACGTCGAACGGCGACCAGCCGAACGCGCTCATGACGATGCCGACGAGAAACGACACCACCAGCAGCTTCAAAAACACCTTGAGCGGGCTGTCGCCGAGAAAGCGGGTCAATGCGGACAAGGCTCTTCTCCTTCGAAGTTCCTCCGCTGAGATACGCGTTCGAGGCGCGCGCTTCAAGTTGCGGCTTTGTCATTGCCGTAAGCGCTGCGGCCATGCTAACGAGGCGACGCGCGGGTATGATGTAATGGTAGCCTGTCAGCTTCCCAAGCTGAACGCGCGGGTTCGATTCCCGCTACCCGCTCCAAATTTTCACAATCCAACCAGACGCAAGACGCGCGCTGACGGCAGGGCGAACCGAGCTGTCATCGCCTAACCGAGCAGCGCCAGGCAAGCTCACCGGACTCGTGCCGATGAGTGCCTTTGCTCGCGCTCCCGGCGCGAAGCAATTCCAAGAGAAGTATGTAACGGTTTTCCGTCCAGAATTGCGTAAAAACAAAGAGTTAGAGCGTTTCCGTCAACAGCGGAAACGCTCTAAGCCCAACCTGCAAAACCGACACTAGCTCGGAAGAGCTCCGGATTTCCTGGCTGTCCAGGTGGCGATGTAATCCATCAATCCGGGCGACAAGCAGTCATAGGGTTCAAGGCCGAGTTCTCTCAAGCGGGCGCGCACGCCATCCATCTCGGAGGGATCGACGCCCGACTCGATGATCGAGGAGACGAAGGCGGCAAAGCCCGGTTCGGCCCATCCGCCTTTCTCGAAGCGCTCAGGATGGATGAAATCCAGCCCCTTGAACGAATGGTCGCGCTCGACCGGACCATACATGTGCACGCCGCATTCCTTGCAGGCGTGTCTTTGGATCAGAGCGGAGGGGTCAACGACCGCCAACTTGTCACCGTTCTCGAGCACGGTGACATTCTCATGGGCAGCCACCGCGACAACGGAGAACCTGGCACCTTGCGGCTTCCAGCACTTCGTGCAGCCACAGGCATGGTTATGGGCGATCTGCCCCTTGATTGCCACCTTCACCGGCCGGCTGCTGCATGCGCAAACAAGCGTGCCGCCGCTGAAGCCAGCATCGCCCGGCTTTATCCCGCCGTCGAGTGCCGGATGTATCGTTACCGAATTGGTCATGATTTCCTCCTCTGCTTTCCCCTGTTTACTGTCGCGGATTACAGTCGCCACCGCCTCAATATAGCACGACGGACCGGATGCTCTTGCCCTCATGCATGAGATCGAAGCCCTTGTTGATCTCGTCGAGCTTCAGCGTGTGGGTGATCATCGGATCGATCTCGATCTTGCCGTCCATGTACCAGTCGACGATCTTCGGCACATCGGTGCGGCCGCGCGCGCCGCCGAACGCCGTGCCCATCCAGGTACGGCCCGTCACCAGTTGGAACGGGCGCGTCGAGATCTCCTGGCCGGCACCGGCAACACCGATGACGATCGACTTGCCCCAGCCGCGATGCGCCGCCTCCAGCGCCTGGCGCATCACCTTGGTGTTGCCCGTGCAGTCGAAGGTGTAGTCGGCACCGCCGATCTGGTCGGCGCCACGCTTGGTCAGGTTGACCAGGTAAGGCACGATGTCGCCATCGACCTCCTTCGGGTTGACGAAATGCGTCATGCCGAAGCGCTCGCCCCAGGCCTTCTTGTCGTTGTTGAGATCGACACCGATGATCATGTCGGCACCGGCAAGCCTCAGCCCCTGGATGACGTTCAGGCCAATGCCGCCGAGCCCGAACACCACAGCGGTCGCGCCCTCCTCCACCTTGGCGGTGTTGATGACGGCGCCGATGCCGGTGGTGACGCCGCAGCCGATGTAGCAGATCTTGTCGAACGGTGCGTCCGGGTTGACCTTGGCCAGCGCGATCTCGGGCAGCACCGTGAAATTCGAGAAGGTCGAGCAGCCCATATAGTGGAAGATCTTTTCCCCACCGATCGAGAAGCGCGAGCTGCCGTCCGGCATCAGGCCCTGGCCCTGGGTGGCGCGGATCGCCGTGCACAGGTTGGTCTTGCGCGACAGGCATGACGGGCACGAGCGGCATTCGGGCGTATAGAGCGGGATGACATGGTCGCCCTTCTTCAGGCTGGTCACCCCCTTGCCGACATCGACGACGACGCCGGCACCTTCATGGCCGAGGATCGCCGGGAAGATGCCTTCCGGATCGGCGCCCGACAGCGTGAACTCGTCGGTGTGGCAGATGCCGGTCGCCTTCACCTCAACCAGCACCTCGCCCTCGCG
>NZ_LJSD01000033.1 GCF_001303895.1 Mesorhizobium sp. 1M-11
GAAGACGGCGAGCATGACCTTCCTGATGTCAATGCCGTTCAGCCGCGCTGCCTCTGGGTTGGCCCCGATGGCATAGAGCGCTCTGCCGAAGGAGGTATATCGCAAGATGCCCCCGGCGAGCAGCAGCAGAACCAGATCGAAAACGAGCATCTTCGGAAATGGCCCGATGCTGCCGTTGACGAAAGTGTTGATCGGCTTGAAACCCGCCGTCGAAAAGACGCTGACGCTGGCCCCGTCATTGATGATGAGAGCGAAGCTCTGGAACACGGACAGCGTGCCCAGGGTAACGACGAAAAAGGAGATCTTGAAGTAGGAGACAAGCGTACCGTTGACCGCGCCGAGAAGGGCGCCGAACAGGACCGCGGCGACGACGGCAAGCGGTGCCGACACGCCAGCCAACAGCAGCAACCCCAGCACCATTGCCGAGGCTGCGGTCGCGCTCGCAACCGACAGATCGACGGCGCCGGAGATGACCACATAGGTCGCGCCCAGCGCCAGGATGAACACGACGCTGTTCGACTTGACGATGTTCATCAGATTGGGCCACGTCAGGAACACTGGCTGTGTCATGGCCAGGAAAGCGCCAACAAGGACAAGGCTGATCAGTGCGCCGGCATATCTGTTCTGGAAGATCCGGCTGATAATCGACGACCGAGGCGAATACCGCCCGGCCGTATCCTGCTTTTCCAGATGTGTTACCGTCATTGGCGTGCTCCGGACAAATTGGCTTGTGGCTGGCTGCGGCTTCCAGCGACAGCGACGTGGGCGATCGCCTCTTCGGTCGCCTCATCGCGACTGAACTCCGCCAGAAGAGCGCCCTCGAAGAACACCAGGATGCGGTCGCATATGCCGAGGAGTTCTGGCAGTTCCGACGAAATGACGATCACCGCTGCACCGTCCTCGGCTGCATCCTGAAGCATCCGGTAGATCTCGCTCTTGGCGCCGACGTCAATCCCACGCGTCGGCTCGCTCAGCACCAGCACGTCCGGCTTGCGGCGGAATGTTCGGCCGAGAATCACCTTCTGCTGATTGCCACCTGACAGGGTGGCAATCGACGCACCGGCGGACGCGGTTGCCACACGGTACCGCTTTATGGCGTCGCCGACCTCGGAGCGTTCGAGCCGGGTGTTAAGGATACCGGCTCTCGAAAGCCGGTCCACCCAGGCCAGCGAGAAATTCTCCGCCACGCTGCGAACCAGGAGCAAGGCCGAGGCCTTGCGGTCGTCCGGGACATATCCAATGCCTGCGGCGATCGCCCGCCGCGGATCGCCGAGCCTGACAGTGCGGCCGTCGACCTTCACCGATCCCGCCCCCTGGATCGCGCCACCGAGAACCATGCCGAACTCGGATTTGCCGGACCCGACAAGACCTGCCACGCCGACGATCTCGCCGCGGCGGATATCGAGTGATGTCGGCTGGAGAATACCAAGCGGCGTGCAAAGGTCGCGCGCCTCCAAAACCTTCTCGCCCGCCGGAATTTCACGTTTTCCGTAGAAATCGCTGATCTCGCGGCCGACCATCAGGCGTACGAGATCCGCTTCCCCGGTTTCAGGCAAAGGCACGGTGGCGATCAGCCTGCCGTCGCGCAACACGGTGGCAACGGAAGCGACCGCGTAGATTTCCGGCATGCGATGGGTGATCATCAGGATTGCCAGCCCGGCATCGCGTTCCTGACGAACAAGCTTGAGCAATCGCGCCGTGGCAGCTTCCGAAAGCGAGCTCGTGGCCTCGTCCAGGATCAGCAGCCTCGCATCGGAGGAAAGTGCCCTCGCGATCTCGACTTCCTGGCGCAGCTCGACACTCAGCTCGGAAACGATGGCGTATGGCGACACGTGTACGCCCAGCCGGGCGAGCGCTTTCATCGCATCGACCTCCAGGCGGGCCCAGTCGACCAGCCCAAGGCGCGTCGTCGGCAGGCGGCCGAGGAAGATGTTCTCCGCAACCGTCAGGGTCGGCGCCAGGGTCAGTTCCTGGCTGATCATGACAAAGCCGAGATCGAGGGCATGGGCAGGGCTTTCCACCACGCACTCCCTGCCATCGATCTTGATCTTTCCGGTGTCGGGCTGGATGAGACCTGCGATGACGCGTGACAGCGTCGACTTCCCCGAACCGTTTTCTCCTGTCAGCGCGTGCACCTCCCCGGCCCTGATCATCAGATCGACATTGCCGAGGGCGCGTACGCCCGGAAAACTCTTCGATATCCCCTCGAGCTGGACGATGACATCTGCCGGGTCGCCGCGCATAGCTCTGGCCTGAAGGCCGCGATCGAGCATCGCCACACTGGTCACGCCGCCTGCCTCCTTATGAGATCCGCCGCCTTTTCCCCGATCATGATGGTCGGGGCATTGGTATTGCCGGAAATCAGCGTCGGCATGATCGACGCGTCGACCACGCGCAGTCCATCCACCCCGTGGACGCGCAACTGCGGATCCACAACAGCCATGGCATCGGTGCCCATCTTGCAGGTCCCGACCTGATGCGAAACGCAGCCGCCATTCTCGACCAGATAGGCTTCGATCTCGGCGTCTGTGGCCGTGCTGGAACCCGGCAGGTGCTCCTCGATCACGAAATCGGCCAAAGGTCTGCTGGCCGCCATGCGACGGGCAAGCTTCAACCCCTCCACGGCGATCCGCCGGTCCCGCTCATGCGAGAAATAGTTCGGAAGCAGCAACGGCGCCTCATGCGGATCGGCGGACCGTAGCACGATCTCGCCCCTGCTCTCCGGTCTGACGGGACATAGGAAATTGGCGAAGCCGGAAAACTTGAACAGGCCATCCTCATAATAGCCGCCGGAGAATGTCTGGAACAGGAATTGCAGGTCGGCGGAGCCGGATTCTGGCAACACCTTGGTGAACAGTCCTGCTTGGCCTGCCGGCACGGAGAGCGGCCCCTTCCGGGTGAGCAGCCATTTGATGCCGACCTGCAATTGACGCAGGCGGCTTGCCATCACATCGTTCAGGGTGATGGGACGGTTGCATTTCCAGGTGATCTGGCCGCCATAGTGGTCCTGCAGGTTTCTGCCGACACCGGGCAGATGATGCAGCGGGCTGATGCCATGCCCTGCAAGCGATGCGGCATCACCAATGCCGGAAACCATCAGCAGTTGCGGCGACTTGACCGATCCGGCGGCGAGGATCACCTCATGACGTGCCTTGGCCTCCATCGGCTTGCCGGCTTGGCGGTAACGCACTCCGCTTGCCCGCCGACCGTGGAAGAGAACCTTCTCGGCGTGGGCACCAGTGACCACCGCAAGGTTCGGCCTGCGCATTGCCGGCCGAAGGTAGGAGGTGGCGGCGGAAGCGCGGCGTCCGTTCCTGACCGTGGCCTGGAAGTAGCCGGCTCCCTCCTGCGTTGCGCCGTTGAAGTCATCGTTGCGAACGATGCCCTGCGCGCCCGCAGAACTGATGAAGGCATCGCAAAGCGGATTGCGCTCCCGCAGATTGGTCACCGACAGCGGTCCGCCCACACCGTGGTATCTGTCGGCGCCGTTCTCCTGGTTCTCGGCCTTGCGGAAATACGGCAGCACGTCCTCATGCGACCAGCCGACATTGCCCAGTTGCCGCCAGTGATCGTAGTCCTCGGCCTGGCCGCGAATGTAAATCAGCCCGTTGATCGAGGACGAGCCGCCGAGCACCTTTCCACGCGGCCAATAGATCCGCCTGCCGTTCAGCGCCGGATTGGGCTCGGTCTCGAACCTCCAGTTGACTCGGGGATCCACGATGGTCTTGCCGTAGCCGACAGGAATATGGATCCAGAAGCTGGAATCGCGCCCACCCGCCTCCAGCAGCAGCACGGAATGCCTGCCGTCCTCGCTCAGCCGCGCGGCAAGCACGCAGCCCGCCGAGCCACCACCGACGATGATGTAGTCGAATTCGTTCGTGCCCAGCACAAGTCTCCTCCTGGTGGGGCCGGGCGCTTCCGCTCCCACAGCCCCCTGCCCGATCCCTCGCCACGTTCCCGCTTGTTATTCGTGCTTCATGGCGATCAGGGACAAAATCCGTATGCAGCGAGCGAAGCGCTACGCCGCGCGCCTCCCGATCATCTCCGCCGCCTTCTCGGCGATCATGATCGTCGGAGCGTTTGTGTTGCCCGAAATCAGCGTCGGCATGATCGAGGCATCGACCACGCGCAGCGCTTCCAGGCCATGCACGTTGAGGGACGGATCCACCACCGCCATCGGATCCCTGCCCATCTTGCAGGTGCCGACCTGATGAGCGATCGACAGCCCTGTCTCGCGAGCGTAGTCGAGGATCTCGTCATCGCTGGCGACCTGCGGGCCGGGCGCGTATTCGGCAAGGATGTGGGCGGCGATCGCGGCCTTTTCGGCAACCTTGCGCGTAAGCTTGATCGCCTCGACGAGCACGCGGCGGTCGTTCTCCGCCGCGAGGTAGTTGGGCTGCATCACCGGTACATCCTGCGGGTTGGCCGAGCGCAGCCTGAGCGTGCCTCGGCTCTCCGGCCGCACCGGACAGACCGCATTGGCAAAACCCGAGAATTTGTGGAGGCCGGCGTCATACTCGTCGTGGCTGAAGGTCTGAAACAGGAACTGGATATCCGGGGTCTCCAGCCGTGGATCCGACTTGATGAACGCACCGACCTGGGCCGCCGAAATCGTCAGCGGCCCGGCACGGAACAGCAGATACTGGAGCCCCGCCTGGACCTGACGCAGCGGACTGCGCATGATGTCGTTGACGGTGAGCGGTAGTCTGCTCTTGTAGGTGACCAGCGCGCCATAGTGGTCTTGGAGATTTTCGCCCACGCCGGGCAGATCGTGGACCACCGGAATACCCAGCCCGGCGAGTTGCCCTGCCGGGCCGACTCCGGAAAGCAGCAGCAGCTTGGGTGAATTGATCGAGCCGGAGCTGACGATGACCTCGCGCCGTGCTCTGACCGTCACCTTTCGGCCGCCGCGATCGAACACGACGCCGATGGCACGCTTGCCGCTGAACAGGATGCGCTCGCTGTGTGCCCTGGTGATCACGCGCAGGTTCGGGCGCTTCATCGCCGGCTTGAGATAGGCAACCGCTGCTGAACAACGACGGGCGTTGTGGGTCGTGATCTGGTAGAAGCCGACGCCTTCCTGGCTGACGCCGTTGAAATCGTCGTTACGCGGAATACCCGCATCCACCGCGCTCTCGATGAAAGCCTGGCAGAGCGGGTTCCGCTCGCGCAGGTTGGACACCCGCAGTGGCCCCTTGTCGCCGTGGAACTCGTCGGCGCCGTTCTCCTGGCTCTCCGCCTTGCGGAAATAGGGAAGGACGTCGTCGTACGACCAACCCTCGTTTCCAAGCTGCCGCCAATGATCGTAGTCCCGCGCCTGCCCGCGGATGTAGAGAAGGCCATTGATGGAGGATGACCCGCCAAGCACCTTGCCGCGCGGCCAGTACATCGGCCTGTTGCCGATCTCGGCGCCCTTCTCTGTTTCATAACGCCAGTTGAGGTTCGGATCGACAATCGTCTTTCCATAGCCGATCGGAACGTGGATCCAGGGATTCCAGTCCTTTCCACCCGCCTCGAGCAGCGTAACCGAGGTACGGCCGTCCTCGGAAAGCCGCCCCGCCAGCGTGCAGCCAGCCGAACCGGCCCCAACAATGACGATATCCGTCTCGATCGTTTCTGAAGTCTCGGTCATCAATGTCGATATTCACATCCGGACGACGGCGCCCGGGTCGCCGAATCGTGCAATCGCAAGCCATTCAGATCCCACCCGGCCAGGCTGTTCCGTGGAACGGGATCTGAAACTATCTTTCCAACCAAATGAACAGCAGGTTCCGATACAATTCCAATATAAACACACCGATCGACCAATACCGAAACGCTATCGATCACAGTCCCGAACTCGTCTTTTCGGAACGGATGAATCTGCCGGCTATCGTTTCAACAGATACCCCGCCGCCTCGCGGTCCCAGGCCGTTCCGGTAATGCCAGCCTGTCGCAGCACCACCTTGCGGATCTTGCCGTTTTCCGTCAGCGGTAGCTCCGTCACCAAATCGACGAAGCGGGGAACCGCGAAATAGGCCAGACGGGCGCTGCAGAAATCCAGAAGCTCGACCGGATCCACCGCCTTCTCAGCCTCGGGCAGGATCGCCGCCATGACCTCATCTTCCCCCAGCTCGGAAGGAACGGCATACACCGCGCAGGAGGCCACCGCAGGGTGCGACAGGAGCACTTGCTCGACCTCCCATGAGGAGATGTTCTCCCCGCGCCGCCGGATGGCATCTTTCATGCGGTCAATGAAGCGATAGTTGCCGTCGCTGTCGCGGCTTACCCTGTCGCCGGTGTGGAACCACAGATTGCGCCACGCCTCGACCGTCTTTTCCGCCATGCCGTGATAGCCGGTGGCGAAGGCGAATGGCTGGCTGGCCCGCAGGATCAACTCGCCCGACTCTCCGGAAGCAACATCGGCATCGTCCTCGTCGACGATCCGCGCCTCGGCACCTGGACAGAGATACCCCATGGTCCCCGGGTGCCTGGACGGGATCTCGCCCGCGAAGACGAAGTTTGTCTCGGTTGACCCGTAGGCGTCGAGCAAAGGCACACCGAAACGGTCGAGGAATGGCTGGTGGAACCGCTCGGGAACCCCACCGCCCAATGCTACACGCATCGCATGGCCGCGGTCCGACACCTCTTCCGGCCGCGACAGCAGGATGGCCGCCATAGCGCCCAGGAAGTAGCCCACCGTCGCCTTGTGCCTTGTCACGGCAGCCCAGTAGGCCGAGGCCGAGAACCTGGCCTCCAGGACATAGGTCGAGCCCGTCAGCAGTGCCTGCCAGAAACAGTTGAGGGCGTTGGTGTGGAAGAGCGGCAACGTCGTCAGGAGAACATCGTTCTCACGAATCCTGAGACCGCGCGCGGTGTTGACCCCCCACCAGAAGAACTGTGCCTGCGGGCAGCATACGCCCTTTGCCGGCCCCGTGGTTCCCGACGTATAGAGAATGGCGAGCGTGTCGCCCGGCCTTACCGCGGCGGGGGCGACCGGCTCACTGGCCTGCGGCATCGGATGAGATTCCCTGTCACCGACCGTGCTCCGGCTCTTGCAGCCGATCGTCCAGAGGATTTCCACATCGCTCAACGCGTCGCCGAAATCATCGAATGCAGCCGCGATCGACGCTTCCACGATGAGGATGCGGGCCCCGCTGTTCGCCAGCACATGGCGCAGCTGTGCGCCGCGCGAAGCCGTGTTGATCGGCACCATGACCGCGCCGATCCAGGCACAGCCCAGGAATACCGCAAGGAACTCGCTTCGGTTCGAACAGAAGATCGCGACCCGATCGCCGTGACCGGCACCTGCCGCGGCAAGTACCGCGCCGGCTCGCGCGGCGATCGCGGGCGCTTCGCTATACGTCCAGCTGTCGTCGTCGAACACCGCAAGACGGCGATCCCCGTAGCGACCGGCCTGCTCGATCAGAATCTCCGGCAGGGTTCGCCGGCCTGGAGGAAATCGCCCCGGCAACGCCTCGATAAAGGAAAGGTGGTCGGCATCCGGCGCCGTTTGGCTCGATACGTTCATGACCATGCCTAAAGCGAGATAACCGCCGCCTTGATGCGCGTATGGTCGAGCACGGACTGCTCACCAAGATCATGGCCGACACCCGAACCCTTGGTGCCGCCGAAGGGCAGCGCACTGTCCAGGACATTGTGGACGTTGACCCACACGTTCCCGGCCTTGAAACCCCGGATAAAGCGATGCACACGACCGATGTCGCGCGTCCAGATGCTGGCGCCTAGTCCATATTCGGACTCATTGGCCATCCGCAGTGCCTCCGCCTCGTCGGAGAAACGCGACGCCACCAGGACCGGGCCGAATATCTCCTCCTGCACCACACGCATGTGCTGCGTCGTGTTCACCAGCACGGTGGGTTCGACATAGCTTCCGGCATGATCGAGCGCGCTGCCGCCCGTCAACACTGTCGCGCCTTCACGCCTGCCGGCCTCGATATAGCCGAGCACGCGCTGCTGCTGCGCGCGGCTGACCAGCGGCCCCATCTGGCTCGCGGGATCGAGGCCCGGTCCGAGGCGAAGGGAGCGGGCGATATCCGCCACCCCTTCCAGCACCTTGTCGAACACCGTCTCGTGGACGTAGAGGCGCGAGCCGGCGCAGCAGTTCTGCCCGTGGTTGCCAAAAATCGCCCATGCCGCCCCCGGAATGGCCTTCTCCAGGTCGGCGTCCGGCATGATGACGACAGGCGACTTGCCGCCCAGTTCGAGATTGTATTTCTTGAAGCTCGCGGCCGCATGGGTGGCGATCAGCCTGCCGGTCGCGGTCGAACCGGTGAACGAGATCTTGTCCACGCCCGGATGCGACACCAGCGCGGCGCCGGTCACTGCGCCCGAACCCGTCACCACATTGACCACACCGGCCGGAATTCCGGCTTCGAGCGCAAGATCGGCGAGCCGAAGCGCCGTGAGTGGGGTCGGCTCGGCGGGCTTAAGGACGACCGTGCAGCCCGCGGCGAGCGCGGGGGCGAGCTTCCACACGGCCTGGCAGAGCGGAACGTTCCAGGGGACGATGCCCACGACGACGCCGACGGGCTCACGCCGTGTGAAGGAGAAGAACTCACCGGCCGGCATGTAGGGCGCGGAGATATCGACCGTGCGTCCCTCTATCTTCGTCGCCCAGCCGGACATGTAGCGCAGCACGTGTGCGGAAAACTCGACATCGAACGCGCGTGTGTTGCCGATGAGGCGGCCGCTGTTGATCGTCTCCAGCTCCGCGAGTTCGCGACCGCATTCTTCGATGAGGTCGGCCAGCCTGGACATGGCGAGCGCCCTTTCATGCGGGCGCATTCGAGCCCAGGGCCCTTCTTCCAACGCCTGCCTTGCCGCGCCGACGGCGGCATCCACATCCTCCGCCGTCGCTTCGGGTACATGGCCGACGACATTGCCGGAACTCGGGTCGACAAGCGCAACCTTGCGATCGCCTGCCGAGGGAACCGCCCTGCCGCCGATCCGCAGGCCATGTTCCTGCTCCAGGAACGCGCGGCTTTCCACGCCCAATAGGTTGAAGTCGTTGCTGAGCGCGTTCATAGACACCTCGATTGTTGCGGCGGCCGCGTCGCAGCCGGGCGATCCCGGACGCATTCCGGCCCGCTGGACCTCAGTCTTGCCGAAGCGCACTGGCTGAACGCCGCCGCGTCGGCGCGGAAACCTCAGGCAGCCTTCGCCGCCGATACCTGCCTCAACAGCGCGACGGCGGAATGCACGAACAGCCGAACCCCGATCGCCAGGGCATCTTCGTCGATATCGAAATGTGCGTCGTGGTGAGGCGCCGTGATGCCCTTGGCGGCATTGCCTGCCCCAACCAGCACGAAGCATGAAGGCGCCTCGTGGCCAAAGGCCGAGAAATCCTCGCCAGGCATGATCGGTGCCAGTTCCGCCACCTTGTCTGCGCCGAACAGTTCGCCGGCCACGCCGGCGACGATGGCTGCCGTCTCCGGGTCGTTGACGACCGCGTCGTAGATGCGCGTATACTTGTATGTACAGGTTGCGCCATGGGTGGCGCAGATGCTGGTTGCGATCTCGCCTATGCGGCGCTCGACATGATCGCGCACGACGGCATCGAAGGTGTTGGCTCCACCGATAAGTGTCGCTTCCGCGGGGATGACCC
This sequence comes from Mesorhizobium sp. 1M-11, assembly GCF_001303895.1. Taxonomy (GTDB): domain Bacteria; phylum Pseudomonadota; class Alphaproteobacteria; order Rhizobiales; family Rhizobiaceae; genus Mesorhizobium. Next base: position 9,608 of record NZ_LJSD01000033.1, read on the forward strand.
CGACCGACCGACCGGCACGAAATTCGGTGACACCGACAACCGCGGCCTGCACGGGATTGACCTCCCGCGCCACCAGATGCTGCAGATTGGTCACGATCTGCGCGCCGATCGCGATCGGATCGACTGCCGTGTGCGGTGTCCCGATATGACCGCCACGGCCGTGTACCTCGATCCGGAATATATCGCAGGCCGCCATGACATGTCTGGCGTTGACCTGCAGAATGCCGGTCTCGTAGGGCGCCCACAGATGCAGCCCGATCACCCGATCGACGCCCTTCATGACGCCGGCCGCAACCATACCCGCAGCGCCGCCGGGAGGAGCCTCCTCGCCATTTTCGAAGAGGAACCGTATCTCGCCGGCGATCTGGTCACGAAGCTGCGACATCACCGTGGCCGCGCCGAGCAGGATCGCCGTATGCCCGTCATGTCCGCAGGCATGCATGACGCCCGGATTTTGCGAGGCGAAGGGCAGCCCCGTCTCCTCGGCGATCGGCAGTGCATCGAAATCCGCGCGTATGGCGATGGTGGGTCCTGGCCGGGCGCCACGCAGGCAGCCGACCACACTGGTGCCCGACGGCCGCGAAATCTCGATCCCGTCGAGCGCCTGGAGCCGCTCGACGATGAACTGCCCCGTATTGTGTTCCTGGAACGAAAGCTCCGGGTTGGCATGCAGATGGCGCCGCCAGGCAACCACCTTCTCACCCACGTCCCGCGCGAGCTGGTCGAGCCGTTCCTTCATGCGGAATCCTCCCTCAAGCGTCTGCTGGCCGCTCATGCGGCGGCTCAACTGAACTCCGTCGTCTCCAGCCGCATGCAGACCGCTTTCGGCTCCGTGTAGGCATGGATGACCTCGGAGCTGAACTCGCGCCCCAATCCCGACAGCTTGGTGCCGCCGAAGGGCATGGCCGTATCGAGGATGTTATGCGTGTTGATCCACACCGTGCCGGCGTCGATCTGGCTGGCCAGGAGGTGCGCCTTGTTGATGTCGCGCGTCCAGATGCTCGCTCCCAGCCCATACACCGTGTCGTTGGCGAGCGACTTGATCTGCCGCAGGTCGTCGAACGGCATGGCAAGCACCACCGGTCCGAAGATCTCCTCGCGCGCGACCTTCATGCCGGCACTGGCCCGCGTCAGGACCGTCGGTTGGTAGAAATAGCCCTTCCTGTCGTCGCGGGAAGCACCGCAAAGCGGCTCGGCACCCTCGTCGACGCCGCTGGTGACAAGCGCGGAGACGCGCTCGACCTGGCGAGCCGAGATCAAGGGACCGAGATCGGTGTCGGCATCGAAACCGCTGCCGAGTCGTAGCCCACGCGCAATCTCGGCAACCCCCTTGCTGACTTCGTCGAAGATCGAGGCCTCGACGAACAGCCTCGATCCCGCGGTGCAGACCTGCCCGGAATTGGGGAAAATGGCATTGGCCGCGCCCGGAATTGCCTTGTCCAGGTCGGCATCCGCCAGGATGACGGCCGGCGACTTGCCGCCGAGTTCGAGCGTGACGCGCTTCATCTGGAGCGCGGAAGACTGGAGGATCTTCTGGCCGGTGGCGGTCGATCCCGTAAACGCGATCTTGCGCACAAGCGCATGATCGACCAGCGCCTGTCCGGCCTCATGACCATAGCCGGTGACGATGTTGATCGCGCCGTCGGGGATCCCCGCTTCGAGGATCAGTTCGCCGAGCCGCAACGTCGTCAGCGATGCTTCTTCGGACGGCTTCAACACGATGGTGCAACCGAAGGCGATGGCTGGGGCAATCTTCTGGATGGCCTGCCCGAGCGGAAAATTCCAGGGCGTGATACCCCCCACGACACCAACCGGCCGGCGCTCGGTATAGGCGCGATAGGTTCCGCCATCGTCGAAAAATGGCGAAAGGGCGATGTACTCGCCCGCCATCTTGGAACTCCAGCCGGCGTAGTAGCGCAGCGCATCCACAGTGAACTTCAGGTCGACATGACGGGAAACGAAATAGGGCTTGCCGTTATCCAGCGTTTCGAGGCGGGCGAATTCCTCGGCGTCGCGCTCGACGAGGAGCGCGAGCTTCTCCAACAGCCGCCCGCGATCCAGCGGTCGCATCTTCTGCCAGGTCGAGCTTTCGAACCTGCGATAGGCTGCCTGGACAGCGCGGTCGACATCCGCCGACGAGGCAGCGGCGATATCGGCGATCTTCTCCTCGGTCGCGGGATCGTGGACGGCGATCGTGCGCCCGTCCTGGGCATCATGCCACGCGCCGTCGATCATCATCCGGCCGGCCGGAATGCGGACGGCGGCGCCCCCGTTCCTTTCAATCAATGCAAGCATTCAACGTCACTCCCGTGTCGGACGGCTCTCGGATCCGCTCCGATACCGCCGGCCCCCTCCTCAAGAAATCCGGCCTTGGAAAATGACCACCGCGAAACCCTGATGGTCCAATAGTTTTAGCGGCTTCGACCGATAGCAAGACGATATGGATCGCCAGCCAAAATCGACATGTTTGCTCTTGGATGGTAGAACGCCTCACTGCCTGAGCAGGGAAAGAAACCGGCTCAGCGCAGGGACGGAATGATTCGACCGGTAGACCAGCGTCAGATTCAAGCCGACATCAAGACCACGCACTGGAATGAGAGCTATGCCGTCCGGCATCCGCCATCGCTGGCATTCGTTGACGAGGGCAATCCCAAGTCCCGTCGTCACGAGGGCCAGCATTTCGGCTTCGTTTTCGGCCTCATGGACGATGTTGACCGCCACGCCGGCCTGGAACAGCCCCCTGTGCAATTCATCGTAGTAGGTCGGGCTCTCCCGCCGGTAGAAGGATATCAGCGGCCTGCCGGCAAGCTCCGACACGGCAACCGATTTCTTCCCGGCGAATTCCGAACCGGCCTGCACGGCCAGCAATACCGCATGGCGGGTAACCGGTAGCACGGTCAGTGCAGCATCGATGGGCGGGTTGTAGAGAAAGCCGGCATCGATGCGACCGTCATAGATGGCGTCAATCTGGTTGAGGCTCGTCATTGCGCTCAGCACCAGCCGCACGCCCGAGTTGGCACGGCGGAATTCCATGATCGTTTCTGGAATGATCCCGTTCCATGCCGCCACCTCGATGAAACCGAGCTTCAGCATGCCTGCCTCGCCACGGGCGACGGCCTGGGTTTCGCTGACCGCATGACTGAGATTCAGCAGAATCTGCCTGCAATGCTCACGAAAGGTCCGACCCGCAGCCGACAGCTTCACCCCTCGCGGCAGCCGATCGAAAAGCGTCACGCCGAGTTCGGCCTCGAGCAACTGTATCTGACGGCTCAGCGCCGGTTGGGCAATGTGGATCCGCTCCGACGCGCGGCCGAAATGCTCGTCCTCGGCAACCGCTATAAAATATCGAATTTGTCTTAGATCCATGTGGATTGATAACAAGTCGTTATGTTTTCCGACAAGCGATAATATTGGACCGGAAAAGCCTCCCCCCACTATCCGTTTGAAAAAACGTCGTCCTCCGGCGCGGTCGCGCAGCCTGGGGCGGCAAAGGGATAGTCGATGCATTCGCCCTTCACCGCATTCGAGGTCCAAGCGACCGCCCAGCCGAACGCACCGATGTTGATCGCTCCGGCAAGCGCGGAGCTCAGCTATGCCCCGAATGGTTTCCGTATCAGCTACGGCGAGGTGTGGGGCGAAGTCGACCGCATCCGGTCCCGTTTCGAAGAGGTGGGCTATGGTGCCGGGCACCGCATCGCGCTGCTTCTGGAAAACCGTCCCGAATTCTTCAGCCACTGGCTGGCGTTGAACGCGCTCGGCGTTTCCATCGTGCCGCTCAATCCGGATTTGCGCCCGGCCGAGCTCAACTATCAGCTCGACATCGCGGATGCTGATCTTGTCGTGACCTATTCGCGCCTTGTGCCGACGCTACACCACTTCGCAAGGCCCGGACTGCGCGTGATGGAGATAGCTGACCCAGTTCCGCCGCCGTCCGCGGTTGCTTCGAGGCAGTTCGGCAACGCTGACGACGAATGCGCCCTTCTGTTCACATCGGGCAGCACCGGCAAGCCGAAGGGCTGCATCCTGTCCAACACCTATTTCATGACACTCGCAGACTGGTATGTCACGCAAGGCGGCATCGCCGAGACCGGCCGCGGCTGCGAAGTGGCCCTTACGCCGCTGCCGATGTTCCATATGAACGCGCTTGGCTGTACAGCACTCGGCATGATCGTCGTTGGCGGAGCCATCGTTCCCCTCGACCGCTTCCATGCGGGCCGCTGGTGGCAGTGTGTCAGCGAGTCAGGAGCCACCATCGTGCACTGCCTCGGCGTCATCCCGGCAATCCTCCTGCGCCTGCCCGAAACTGCTTATGACCGCAATCACACAGTCAAATATTCGCTCGGGCCCGGGGTGGACGCCCAACACAAGGTCGAATTCGAGAGGCGGTTCGGGATTCCCATCGTCGAGGCCTGGGCCATGACGGAAACCGGCGGTCGCGCGGCAACGACAACGGCGCGCGACGACTATACGCCTGGCCGGCGCTGCATCGGCCGCCCACGGGCCGGCATGGAATACCGGATCGTCGGCGACAGCGACCTGCCGGTCGAACGCGGCCAGCCCGGCGAACTCATCGTGCGGGCCAGTGGCGACGATCCGCGGCACGGTTTCTTCGGCGGTTATCTCAAGGACGAGCAGGCAACCGAGGAGGCCTGGGCCGGCGATTGGTTCCACACCGGCGATGTCGTGTACGAGGACGACCAAGGCCTGCTCTATTTCTTCGACCGCAAGAAAAGCATCGTGCGCAGGAGTGGCGAGAACATCGCCGTCCTCGAAGTGGAAGCGGCGCTGGCCGGAAACGCCGCGATCAAGGCCGTGGCCGTGACGCCGGTGCCCGACGAATTGCGCGGAGAGGAGGTCTTCGCCTTCCTGATTCGGACGGACGACACCGCACAAGGCGACGCGAGGGTTCTCGCCGAGGACATCGTCCGCGCCAGCGCCGAGCGCCTCGCCTACCACAAGCTCCCCGGCTACGTAGCTTTCATCGACGAGTTGCCGTTGAGTTCGACGCAGAAGCCGCAGCGCGGCGAGATCAAGGCGATGGCCGCCGGGATGGTACGGCTCGGCACGGCGATCGACCTGCGCGAGATGAAGGCGGGCATCCGGCGCAAGGCGGGACACGGCTGATGACACCGGCAAAACGGACATCCTACGAAGGAGTCGTACTTGCGGTACCGGTGACCGTTCCCTACCAGCGTTTCTCCATCGAAAGCGCACAATGGTGGCTCGGCCGAGCCCTGCGCGCGCTGGCGCAGAGTGCAGGCATAAGCCATCGCCAATTCGATGGCTTCGCACTGGCGAGTTTCACGACGGCGCCGGATACCGCGATCGGCCTCACACAGCATTTCGGCCTGTCGCCACGCTGGCTCGATCACGTTCCCATGGGGGGAGTGTCAGGTATCATATCGCTGCGCCGTGCCGCGCGAGCCGTGCAGGCAGGCGACGCCAGCATCGTCGCCTGCGTGGCCGGCGACACCAACCATGTCGACACTTTTCGCCGAACGCTGGCGAACTTCTCCCGCTTCGCGCAGGATGCCGTCTATCCGCATGGTGCAGGCGGTGCCAATGCAAGCTTCGCGCTGATCGCCCGCAACTACATGAACCGGTTCGGCGCCCGGCGCGAGGATTTCGGCAAGCTCTGTGTCACCCAGCGCGCCAACGCCCTGCGCAACCCGAATGCATTGATGAAGAAGCCGCTGACGCTCGACCAATATATGGCGGCGCGTCCCGTCGCGGATCCAATTCATCTCTTCGATTGCGTCATGCCCTGTGCCGGCGCGGAGGCATTCCTGGTCATGCGCGAGGAAACGGCGAAATCACTCGGTCTTTCGTTCGCGCGGGTGCTGTCTACAATCGAACGGCATCACGCCTTCGCCGAGGACGACGTGCAGTATCGTGGCGGCTGGGCCTATGACATTGGCGAGCTGTACGCGATGGCCGGCATTCAAGCAGGCGATGTCGACCTCGTGCAGACCTATGACGACTACCCCGTGATCTCGATGATGCAGTTCGAGGATCTGGGTTTCTGCGGCAAGGGCGAAGGTCCTGACTTCGTGCGCGGCCATAGTTTCGAGATCGACGGATCTTTTCCGCATAACACCAGCGGCGGCCAGCTCTCCGTCGGCCAGGCGGGGGCGGCCGGCGGCCATCTCGGCATCGTCGAATGCATGCGGCAGGTCATGGGCATTGCGGGGCCGACACAGGTCGGCAGGGCCCGCATCGGCCTCGCGTCCGGCTTTGGCATGATCAATTACGATCGTGGCCTGTCCTCCGGCGCGGTCATCCTGGCGGGAGAATCCCGGTGACCCGGCCCATAGCTCCTTCCAAGCGCAAGGATCCACTCGCCAGGACGCCGCGCCCGCTTCTGCCGCCTTCGGCGCGCAGCAGGACAGCGCACGGTTTGACCCTTGCCGCTGCCGAAGGTCGTTTCGCACTGCAGCGCTGCGAGGAATGCCACACATTCCTCTACCCCCCACGCGACGCATGTCCGCACTGCCTGTCGCATGACCTGCCCTTCACCGATGCACCTGTCGGTGGCACCCTGGTCGCCGGCACCACCATCCGCGTTACGAACGACACCTACTTTCGCGAGCGCATGCCGTGGCGGCAGGGCATCGTCGCGGCGGATTGCGGTCCAAGCATTATCGCAAGCCTGCACGGTGGATGCGTGGAAGGGAGCAGCGTGAAACTGTCGTTGCAACTCGACAAGGCTGGCCAGCCCGTCGCCTTCGCCACCCCCTTAGAGGAGACGTCCAACATGCGTGACGATCCACAATTGCGGGAACTGACTGCCGACCCCAAGCACCGCCGCATCCTCATCACCGACGGCCGCAATCCCGTCGCCCCGGCACTGGCCAAGGCACTCTTGCGGGCGGAAGCCACACATGTCTTCGTCGGCGTCGCCGAGGCCTGGAAGCCTTTTGCCGGCGAAGCGGACCTCCGCGCCATCGAGGGTGTGGAAATCGTGCCGCTCGACCTGACGGACGAACAGTCCGTCGCCGACCTCGCGGCCGATATTGGCGCAAAAGTCGACATCCTCGTCAACACGGCCGACCACACGCGACCGGTCCATATTTTCGACAAGGGCGCGGCGCGCAGGCTGACCGAAACGCTGGATGCGACGCTGGCCGGTGCGATGCGCCTTGCACAGGCCTTCGGCCCCGTGATGCTCGCGCGCGGCGCCGACGGCACGAATTCGGCCGTCGCCTGGGTCAACCTCTTGTCGGTCTACGCACTCGCGGCGCAGCCCGCCTTCGGCACGATGTCGGTGTCTCATGCCGCATGCCTCTCCCTCTCCCATTGGCTGCGGACAGAACTCAGGCCCGGGGGGGTGCGGCTGATGAATGTCTTCACGGGACCGCTCGACACGGAGTGGTACCAGACCGTCCCGCCACCGAAAGTCGCGCCTGGCCAGCTCGCCGAAGCCGTCGTCGACGGACTGCGCCGCGGTCTGGAGGAAATCTATGTGGGCGACGCCGCCAGGGACATCTGCGCGCGGCTGGCCGCCAATCCAAAAGCGCTCGAGCGGGAGGGTGGCCTATGAGCGCGCGTGATGATGCGGCGGACGTTGTTCTTGTCCAGTTGGCCGGGCTTGTTGCCGATGGCGGCCTCAAGCTGGTCGACCTCACCCATACGCTGAGCCCCGACTTCCCGACCATCGTCATGCCGCCGGAGTTCGGCCAGTCCGCGCCGTTCCGTATGGAACGCATCTCCTGCTACGACGGGGATGGGCCTGCCTGGTATTGGAACAACATTTCGTTCGGCGAGCACACCGGTACGCATTTCGATGCGCCGATCCACTGGTACACCGGCAAGGACCTGCCGCTGAACACCGTCGACACACTGCCGACCCGAGACATGATAGCGCCGGCGAATGTCATCGATTGCTCCCGGCAATCGGCCGCGGATGCGGATTTCCTGCTGGGCGTCGAAGACATTCTGGCATGGGAACGCGAACACGGTCTGATCGCGCCGCGAAGCTGGGTCCTGCTGCGGACGGACTGGTCGAAAAAGACGGGGCGCGACTATGCCAATCTTCTCGACGATGGAGCGCATACGCCCGGACCGGACGCCGATGTCATCCGCTGGCTTGTTACGGAGCGCGACATCATCGGTTTCGGCACAGAGACCATTGGAACGGACGCGGGCCAGGCCGGCCATTTCAGCCCGCCTTATCCGGCGCATCATTTCCTGCATGGCGCAGGCCGCTACGGATTGCAGTGCCTTGCCAATCTCGACCAGTTGCCGCCCAAGGGCGCGGTCGTCATTGCGGCACCGCTGAAGATCAGGCACGGATCCGGCAGTCCGTTGCGTGTCTTGGCATTGATCGCCGCTTGAGGCGCAACTCAGCCGAAACAGAGCTGGGTGATCGATCCACCGGGTAGCAGCGCAAACAGCACGCCTGTCGTGGCGAGCAGAATGCCCAGAGGCAGCCTGCCGCCACGGCTGATCCCACGGCCAACCCCAGCGAGAGTTGCTATGCCAAGGGCAGAAAAGACGACGCCCGGCAGAGCCGCTACCGCAAAGCCTGCCATATAGACCGCTCCCGCGAGCGGGCCACCGGTCAGCATCGCCGTGAGCAGCGCGTTGAACACCATGGCGCAAGGCGCCAAAGCCAGAGCGGCACCCAGCCCGACTGTCGATCCCGGCTGCAGCCGTGCCAAGGCGCGCCAAAGCCACGCCGCATGCCGGAGGCCATGATCAAGGCGACCGAGCGGCGGCAGGATGTTGGCAACCGACAGCCCTGTCACGACGATCAGGGCGCTAGCCGCATAGCGCAGCATGTCCTGCAGGCCGGCGAGGAACAGCAGGCTCTGGACATAATATCCGATGCTTCCCGCTATCCCTCCGGCCAGGACATAGACAGCCGCTCGTCCGACCTGCAGGCGGCTCAGGAACGACAGGCGGGCGCCCGTGGTGACGGCGGCACCTCCCGCCTGCCTCGCCGTTAGCAGCATCGACGCCACGCCCCCACATAGACCGGCGCAATGCAGGCTGCCGGCGAGCCCCGTCAGAAGTCCCGAAGCCAGCACGGTATCGAGGGCCATCGCATCGCTCGCTGTGGTCGGAGGCTGGGATCAGGCCTGGCGGCACAACAGGCCACCAGGCCAAGGATGCTGGAGAAGTGGCCGATCGTGCCTTTGTTATTCCAGCGGATCCTCGATGCGCGAAGCGCCGATGCGCTCATAGGCTTGGGGATGGCTCGACCGCAGCCAAAGCGCCTGTACGCCACCAGCCAGAGCCACGACAACCAGCACCCAGGGCAGACTGCTGACCAGCGGTGAATCGACGCCGGTGAGCGCGCTGTAATTGGTGATCGCCAGCCACGTCGCGACCGCGATCGCGATACCACCGAGCGCTGGTGCTACCGTCGTGGCCAGGCCATAGGTACCGCGCCGGGCAAAGAACAACGGGACGCCGAGCGCCGTCAGAGCAAGCAGGGTCATCAGGCCGACCGAACCGAGACCGACGAACATCGGCGCGATGTTGAGCAACGGATCCAGGCCTGCGATTGCAGCGACGGCGGTGACGACCGAGAGCACGATGGCCAGGAAAACGGCCGCCACATGCGGCGACTTGTAGACCGGATGGGTCTTGGCAAGACGTTGCGGCAGCACGCCGTCGCGGGCAAGCGCATAGATGTAGCGGGCGCTGTTGTTGAAGAGACCGAGAACTGCGGCAAACGAGCTCGTGACCACCAGCACGCTGAACAGATGGGCGCTCCAGGCGCCGAGGAAATCATTGGCGCGCGCTGTGACGAAATGGCCGGGATCCGCGCCCGCGACTTTCGCCACTTCGAGGCTGCCGATCGAGGTGGAGAGGCACCAGGCGGTCAGCGCATAAAGCAGCCCGGCAACCAGGACGGCGATATAGGTCGCACGGGGAATCGTCACTTTGCGATTTTTAGCCTCCTCCTGGTAGATGGCCGTGCTTTCAAAGCCGATCATGCTGTTGAAGGCATAGATGAGAGCGATACCGAGCCCCGGCCCGAAGACCGACGACGGCGCAAAATCTTGAAGATTGAAGGCAGGCAAGCCCTTCTGGACGATGATCGCGAGGTTGAGCAGCATGATCATCGCAATCTCCGCGACCAGCGCGACCGACAGAACCGTCGCCACCAGCGTGATGCGATGGTAGGCAAGTATTGCAACGATGACGATGCTGATCGCCGCCCACAATTGCCACGGCGTGCTGACGCCGCTGACCAGCGCGAACAAATCACTGCAGAAGAAGGCCAGCGCGGCGAGTGTCGAAAGACAGAGCGCGAGGTAGGAGACAGCCGCCACATAGGCGGCGGGCAAGCCGATGGAGCGGCTGAAGCTTGCCGAGATGTAGGCGTAGAACGCGCCGGCATTCTTCACGAAAGGAATCTGCCGCACATAGCCGACGGCGAAAAGAAGCATGGCGATGCCGCCGAGGATCCACGCGCCGGGCACGCCCGCGCCGTTGCCGAATGCGAGCGCTATCGGCATCAGGGCGACAACGACAGCGAGCGGCGCAGCGACCGCAAGCACCATGAAGACGATGGCGGAGGTTCCCAGGACGCCGCGTTCGAGCTGTTCGTCGGCCGCGTCCGTGACGCCGGGTGGCTGGATGGTCATGGATGTTGATGTTGAAGACATTGTCGTTCCCCTTTTTATCGGCTTGTTAGGTCGCCGTTGTGTCGAAAAGTGTTGTGACGGGCATTGCGCCGCCGGAGCGACGCCATGCGGCAGGTGATGCTCTGCCCGCCGTCTCTGCCCCTTCAGTGCCCTCCGCAGCAGGAGCCCTTGTTACCCGCGCCATGTCCACCGACGGGCGCGGCCGGTATCTTCATCGCCGGGCTGGTCGTGAAGAAGTTGTTCGGCTTCAGCGTGAAGCCCGCATATTCGACCGGCATGATGGGGAAGTCTTCGGGCTTGCAGACATGGGTGTGGCCGAAGCTGTGCCAGAGCACGATGTCCTGGTTGGCGATCTCCCGCCCCTGCCTGACATAGACCGGCAGACCGCATTCGCCGCCGTGCTGGTTCGGATAATCGCCACTGGCGAACCGTTCCTCGGGCGCGTAGCGGGTGACCCAGACATGCTTCGAGGCAAAGCCAGCCCGTCGATAGACGGAGCTGCCGAGGTCGGCGAGCAGCGTCGGCGATGGCATGACCACCAGCTTGTAGCCCGGCGGCTGGTCGACATCGTTTCTGACATTGGGATTGATGACCTTCCAGAAGCGCCCCGTTGCCCCATCGGCCTCGCGGGCGGCATCCGCCTCATTCTCCAGCAACTGTGAACTGACCTTGAAGACATTTCCATGCGGATTGTCATGTCCCATGGGCACGCGCACATAGTCATGCTCAGTCACGCTGTTGCCGGTACCGTCGATCGCCATATGCAGGCGCGCATTGAAGAAATGCTGGTGCGAAGGCCCGCCGAGCGAGGGCACGATCATGCCGCCCCAGGCATATCGTTCGCCGTCCATGAGAGCGGAGGTCTGGACGATGCCCGTCAGCTTGGCCTCGAACTGGATCGTGCCGTCCTGATAGAGGTACCAATAGAAGCCGTAGTCGTAGTTCCCGACGGTGGCGAAGAAGCTGACGACCAGGCGCCGTGACCGGCGCGTCTCACTGACACGGGAGCGGAATTCGTTGTGTTTCCAGAGGATACCGTAATCTTCCTCATGCATGCAGATGGCGTTGCGCATGACGAACGCCTTGCCGAAATCGTCCGATGCCGGCACGTCGAAATAGTGGATGTGTCCCAGGCAGTCGCAGCCGAGTTCGAGCTGGTTCGCGAGCTTGCCAAGGCCGAACTCGCCGGCATCGAAAGCGCATTTGGCAAAATGCTGCGGTGTCGGATCGGCATAGGGAACCGCCATTTCAGTTATGCTGGCGCGATGGATGATCGGACGCAGCCGGCCACCGTCACGGAAGCCGAGTTGGTTGAGGACAAGCCCCTCCCTCGGGGTGAAGCCGACACGGAACTCCCAATCCTGCCAGGTGACATGCCAGCCATCGACGACGAAGCTCGGCCCATCGGCCTGGACGATCTCAAGCGGCTTCAAATCCGTGCGCGCGGGCGCGAGCGATGCACTGTCATAATTGTACTGCTTCCTGGGAATGGGCACGAGGCGGCCGTCATCCTCCATTGCGATGACCTTGCCCTCGATCAGGTCGACCACCGCGACCACGCCCTCGATCGGATGGGCGTAGGCGTTGTCCTGCTCGAAGGCGCGGTAGTAGGAGACGGCACGAAGGATCCTGCGCCCCTTGTAAGGCTCGAAATCGAAATAGCCCGGCGAGATCGGATCGATCTGGATCAGGTCGATCTCGCTGTCCGAAAGCCCGCGCAGCACCATGGCCGCGCGCCAGCGTTCGTCCGCCTTGACGATTTCGGCGGCGCGGTAAAAGTCTTCGACAATGATCGGCGGCTGGCCGTGCTCATGATCGGTTTCGAGATCGGTCCAGGAGATGAGACGCTCCTCGCGCAGGTCCACCAGTGCCTCGCTGGCGCGGCCGCTCGCAATGTCGAGCACCAGCAGGAACGCGACGCGCGGAAACGTCGCTCCCTGCACGAATGCCTCCACCTCCTCCCGGGACGGTTCCTTGAGTTCGACAAAGGGAAAGCGGGGAAACTCACCCAGATCGCGCGCGGCGCGCAGGATGTCGCAGGCCGCATCGATCTCGCCGATCGTCAGCGGGTCGAGCGGATGGGACGGCTTCAGGGCCGAGGCGGGTTTGTCGTGCTGCTGTAACATGAGACACTCTGCTGATCTTCGATGATCAGACAATGTCCCAATTGTGCCTGCTCCTGGATGGCCGAAGCGGCCATTTGTTTTGCAATTTCGGCCAGTGCAGCAGTCTGACTATGCCGACCGGCTTGTGTCATCAGAGCCGAACAGCGCCAAAAGGACGGTGCAATGCATAATCGCTCGGCGACACACCGGTCCATGCCTTGAACGCCCGCGAGAAGACGGCAACATCGGAATAGCCGACAAAGGCCGCCAGTTCGGATATCTGGTGCCTGCCGTCGTCAAGGAGCTTGCGCGCCCTGAGCAGCCTTTGTTCCTGCAGGATTTCGCGAAAGGACGTCCCCTCCTCATCAAGCTTGCGGCGTAGGCTGCGGGTGGAGAGGTTGAGTTCCCTGGCGACAAGATCGACGTCGACGATGGCATGGCCGAGACGTTTTGCGACACAGCTCGTGACGGCTTCCGCAAGCGTCGAATCGTTCTCCGTCTCATCAAACAGGAGGTCTCTCAGGTGCTGCTCCATCACCCGGGCCGCGTCCGGCACGGCGCCGCCGAGACAGAACGGCCGGTCGAGGTCCTCGTTGGAGATGGTCATGCGATTGAAGCGCGCCTGTCCCCGCACCGGAGCCCTGAAGAAGTCGTGCAGGCGCTGCTCGCGCCCAGCGATGGAATGCTCGAACTCCACCTGTTGCGGTCGCCACCTCGGCGCGCCGAGCTGCCGCACCAGGGTCGTCATCGCCGCCAGGGTGAACTCGGCGTCCTGGCGACGTGGCCAGATGGCGGCATCGTCGATCCCGTAGGTATAGCTGGTGCTTTCCCTCTCGCGTAGAACATTCATGCTGGTCCGAGTCTGCCAGGCGCCCTGGAAGCGGGCAAACATACTGAGTGCCGCGCGCAGGTTCTCGGCATTGCTCATCAGGGCGTAGAATGGCCCAAGCTGCTGCAGCGTGAACCGCGTCCCAAGATCGAGCCCGAAAAATCCGTCGCCTGCGTAGACCGCCGCATCCTCCATCAACTCGACATAGAGGCAAAGCGACACCCGGCTATAGGGCGACTGGATATCCGCCCGGGAGAAACCGTGCCGGGCCAGAAGCCCGTCGACGGGCACGTGCCGCCGTGCAAGCTCGCTGACGATCGGCTCCAGAAACATGGCCCGGATCGTCGCTCGCTTGCCCTCGCCTTGTGACGGCCTGCGGCGCGGCCCGGTCAGCTCTGCAGCCTTTGCGACAGACATCAAATCCTCCCGGCCCTCGGCTCCATGCGCAACCGTGCTCAAGGCGGAACGGCGGTCCCTGGCAGCGTCGCTCCCTTCGGGTCCATAGTGGCTGACGATATTGAAGGCGCTACATCCAATTTCGTCAACGACATTTTTGGCACAGAACCGATAGCGAATCGGCATTGAAAACACCTGCCTATTTTATTGGATACGGTGATCCGTTTCCGTTTTGCTCGGCATCGGCAGATAAAAGCAAAAAGCCGCGGTCGGGCCACCGCATTCCGAGCTCTAGGCCGCTATAAGAACCAAGAAAAAGGGGAGTTTGAATGCGTTCCAATATCGTGAAAGGTGTCCTGGGGACGGTGCTGCTAATGTCGTCCGCCTCGCTTGCCGCGAAGGCCGAGGACCTGATCGGCTACATATCTCCCATCGCCAGCCAGCCCGGCCAGCAGATGATCAACGCCGGCATCGAGCAAGCCGCCAAGGAAAAGGGCTGGGCGTACCGGGTACTCGACGCCAACCTCTCGGCCGACAGGCAGGTTTCGCACTTGGACACGCTTCTTACCATGGGTGCGAAGGCGATCGGATCGTGGTCCCTGGACGCCAACGCGGTCGCGGGCGCGTACGACCGGGCGAAAGCGCAGAACGTGCCTGTCATCGGATTGAACTCCGTCGGCGAAGGCGTGACCAACACCGTGTGGTGGGAAACGAACACCTGCAAGCCCGGCGGCCCTTACGACCAGCAGGCAGCCTGGATCGCAAAGCGCATGCCGGCAGCGAAAATCATCGTCTTCGGTGGCCCCCCGGTCGAGTCCATCATCAACAACGTCAAGTGCTTCACGGCCGCAGCCAAGGCGGCGGGGCTCGACGTGATCGACCATGTCGACAACACTAAGGATTCGACTGCGAATGCGGCGACGCTGGCAGCCGACGAGTTGATCCGCTTTCCAGATGTGCAGGCCTTCTGGGCCTACAATGACTCGAGCGCGCTCGGCATTTCGGCGTCAGTCATCGCGGCCGGCAAGACGATCTATGACGGCAAGAACCAGGATGGCACGATCGTGTTCGGGATCAACGGCGATCAGGACGCCATACTCGCGGTGAAGGAAGGCCGGATCACCGGAACCTGGGATCCGGATCCCTATGCAACCGGGCTCGCAGTGGCCGCAGCGATGGATAGCGCAATGGCCGCGCCATCGGCCGCCCCCCAAGAATTGGTCGTCAAGGCCAAGCTGTTCACCTTCGAAAACATCGACAGCTGGGTAGATGGAGCAAAGCGAGGCTATACACTTGGCAATATTCCGCTCGTCAATTGACGAGCGGACGGCTTTCGTACTTCGTCCTGAATCCGAAGGACTACAACCTACAGGGCTTGGCCGCTGCTGGTGGACCCTCGTGGCGAACCGCCGGGCGGAAAATCAGTGAAATCCCTAATGGCTGGCCAGTCCATACTCCAATTCAGGCCGCTGCCTCGATACCGTATCCAGCCATGGCCTTCAGCTCCAGGAAATCGCCAAGGCCGAACTCGCCATGCTCGCGACCGTTACCCGACTGCTTGAAGCCGCCGAAGGGAGCCTCGGGGTCCCAAGATGCTTGGTTGATGTAAACGTTGCCCACACGAAGCTGTGCAGCGACACGCCTCGCCTGAACCAGGTCGCTCGATTGGACATAGGCGGCCAGGCCGTAGACGGAATCGTTGGCGATGCACACCGCCTCGTCCTCGTCTCCATAACCGATGATCGATAGCACCGGCCCGAATATCTCCTCCCGGGCGACCGTCATCCCCGGCGAAACGTGGGAAAAGACGGTCGGCCGCACGAAATAGCCCCTCTCCAGCCCTTCTGGCCGGCCCGGCCCACCGGCCGCCAGTGCCGCACCCTCGGCAACGCCTATCTCTATCAGCCTTTGTATGTGTTGGTACTGCGCGGCATTCACGACCGGACCGAGTTCGGTCTGCTCGGCATCGGGAGAGCCCACCGAGACAGCATTCGCGGTCTCGGCCGCAATCCTTGCCGCGCGCTCCATCAGTTCGTGCGGCACCAGCATGCGCGTTGGCGCACTGCACGATTGGCCGCAGTTCAGATAGCTGGCCTTCACGCCAAGGGCCACGTTGCGATCGAAATTCTCGTCATCGAAGATGATGTTGGCCGACTTGCCGCCGAGCTCCTGGTGGACGCGTTTGATCGTATCGGCCGCCGACTTCGCAACGGCAACACCGGCGCGGGTCGAGCCGGTGATGGACACCATGTCGACATCGGGATGGCGCGAGATCGCGTCCCCCACCTCGACGCCGTCGCCGTTGACGAGATTGAAGACTCCCGCTGGAACGCCCGCTGCATGCACCATCTCGGCAAAGCGCAGCGAGGAGAGTGGCGAATATTCGCTCGGCTTGACCACCATGGTGCAACCGGCAGCCAGTGCCGGCGCGACCTTCACCACAAGCTGGTTCATCGGCCAGTTCCACGGCGTGATCAGACCGCAAACGCCGATGGGCTCGCGCGTCAGCAGTGTTTCACCGCGTTGCTCGGTGAAGACGAAGCGTTTCAGGACATCGATCGCAGTGGCGAGATGGGCTCTGCCCAACGCGATCTGCGCGCCGCGCGAAAAGCTGCTCGCGACTCCCATCTCCAACGACATGAGCGCCGCGATCTCGTCGCTGCCTTCGTCATACAGCTCAAGCAGACGGGAAAGATAGCCGAGGCGCTCTTCCCTTGAGGTGCGTGAATAAGATGGAAAGGCGCGTTTTGCCGCCTCGACAGCCCGATCCACGTCCTGCGCCGCGCCCATGGCGATCGTAGCCACCATGGACTCGGTCGCCGGATTGATGACGTCGAAAGTCTTTGGCCGGCTCGGCGCCACCCAGTTTCCGTCGATGTAGAATTCCATTTCGCGAGCCATGCGTTCTCCTTCCGGAACCTGCATGGCTCCGGCTTGTCAGACTGGGAGTGTGGAGGATCGGCCTGCGGCCGTCGCTCAGTGGTAGTAGATACCGCCGTCGACGTTGAGCGCCTGGCCGGTGACGAAGGCAGAGAGGTCGGAGGCAAAGAACAGCACGGGGCCGATTATGTCTTCCGGCGCACCGAGCCGCTTCAGCGCTGCAACCTCTTCCCAGTGCCGGATCGCGGCTTCGCTGCCCAGATTGTTCTTGCCCATCTCCGTCAGGATGATGCCGGGGCAGATGGCGTTGACGGTGACCCCGTCCATGCCGACCTCCTGCGCCAGAACGCGTGTGAGCGTTATCACGGTCGCCTTGGTCGCGGCATAATGGCCTTGCGTCGGCACGCCCTGGCGCCCGGCAATGGAGGCGATGTTGATGACCCGCCCGGAGCGTTTGGCACGCATATGCGGCAGCACGGCCTGGCACATCATCAGCACACCCTTGGCGTTGATGTCGAAATGCGCGTCCCAGCTGGCTTCGTCGAGATCCTGGAGCAGGCTGGGTTTGAGGATACCGGCATTGTTGATCAGCACGTCGATGCCACCCGCATCCTTCAGCAGTGATGCGACCGTATCCTCGATCTCCGCCTTCTTGCTCACGTCCATCGTATAGAGATAGGCCTTGCGTCCCGCCGCCTCGATCTCTGCCTTGGTGACGTCGAGCTCGGTCGCCTGCGACGGCAGGTCCGTGATGGCGACGTCGAATCCTGCATCGGCAAGCCCTTTGGCCAACGCCCTGCCGATGCCGCGGCTTGCTCCCGTAACGAGCGCCGTCTTTCCCTTTGCTTGCGCAAGAATGGTCATGCTGCTTCCACCTTTGAAGTCTTGACCGGCAGCGAATTCATCGCCGCGATCGTGTCGTCGAACGAAACGAGTTTGCCGTCGGAGCCGAGCCCCATGGCGACCTTGGCCGCGACGGCTGTGGCAAAGCGAGCCGATTGCCTGATGTCCCAGCCCTTGATGATGCCGACAATGATGCCGGCGGTGAAGGAATCGCCGCAGCCGGTCGTGTCGAAGACCTCGACGTCGAATGCAGGCAGATGGAAAGCCTCCCCATGCTCAGGAGAAACATAAACCCCATCCGCGCCGAGCGTCAGGATGCAGTTCTTGACGCCCTTTGCTTTGAAGAAGGCCGCGACACGGGCTGGATCGGTGTCATGGGCCATCTCGCCGGCCTCATCGATACTCGGCACGAAATAGTCGATATAGGGCAGGCATGGCTCGACCAGCTTCACGGTCTCGGGCGTGGCCTGGATGAGATCGAAGGTCGTGATGCGCCCGAGTTCCTTGGCACGCTTGAGCAGGCGCACGGTCGGCTCGCCGTCGAAGCTTTTCAGCAGTCCTGTGCCTCCAACGTGGACAACCGTCGCGTCAAGTGCTGCCTCAATATCCTCTTCGGCCACGCTGAACACGGCGGCCGTTCCAGGCACGTGCAGCGCCGGCCGCTCGCCATTCGGCCGTACGGGCAGGATGGTCGAAGAGGTCTGAACGCTACCGTCGCGACGCACCAGGTCGCAGTCCAGTCCGTATTTATTCAGCTTGGCGACAAACCAGTCGCCCATGTCGTCGGTGCCAACCGTGGTGACGGCCTGCGTCCTGAGGCCGAGGATGGCGCAGTCCATGCCGGTGGCGCCGGCGGTGCCGGCAACCGTCATGCGGATCTCCTCGATGTAGTCGGCACGGCCGCCCTCGGGAATGCGCGACACCGGCCGGCCCAGAATGTCGAGCACGTAGAACCCGATGGAGCTGACGTCGAATTTTGGCATGGTCGAGAACCCTCTCGAATTCAGTGAATCATCAGTGTGAGGCGCGGCGCAGTCCGAAGCTCGCGGCAAGGACCAGGAAGACCAGCAGCCCGATGCCGACCTGCTGCCAATAGAAATTCCAGCCGATCAGCAGCAGCCCGTTTTTCACGACCGCCAGCAGGAGGACGCCAAGCAGGGTGCCAGCCACGGTAGGCTTGCGCTCGCGGCTCAGCGTCGTGCCGATGAAGGTGGCGCCGATCGCGTCCAGCAGGAACGCATTGCCGGACAGCGGCACGTAGGACTTGACGGTGGCCGAGAGCAGGATGCCGGTGATGCCGGCAAGAAGGGCGCAGCCGACATAGACCAGCGAAAGTTCGCGTGGCACCCGGATGCCCGAATGCCAGGCTACGCCCGGCTGTGCTCCCATGGCCTGGACATAGCGGCCGAACACGGAACGATGCAGCAGCAGATAGACGGCAATGGCGCACAGGATCAGCACGATGACCGGTGTGGGAATACCGAGCAATGCCGTGCGAGCGATCGCGTTGAACTGGTCGCCGGCGTAGCCGCTGGTAAGATAGATCGGCTGGCCGCCGCTGGTGGCGAGTTGCTGTGTGCTTTGTCCGATGAAAAGCACGCCGAGCGTGGCCAAGAATGGGCTGATCTTGAGGCGTGTGATCAAGATGGCGTTGAGTGCTCCGACGACAAGGGCTGCGGCCAATCCGCCGCCGACACCGACAAAACCGGAATAGCCGGCGGCCAGCAGCATGACGAAGATCATGCTGGCCATGTCGATCGAGACGCCGACCGACAGGTCGATGCCGCCCGAGGAGATGACGATGGTCAGCCCCAGCGCCACGATGGCCAGCATGACGACGTTGTTGACCAGAACGTTGAAGAGGTTCGTCGGTGTCAGGAAAGTCGGGCTGGCGGTCGCGAAAAAGACCACGATCGCACCGAAGGCCAGCAATATGCTGTACTTGGCCAGAAAGGCGCGAAGGGTCTGCCTGGCATTGTCGCTTGTGGAAACGCTCATCGGGAAGCCTCCGATCCGCGGGCAAAGGATGTGACGGCGACGACCAGCAGGATCAGCGCGCCCTGCACGCCGTTGACCCAGTAGCTCGACACATTGAGCAACTGGAAGCCGTTGGCCAGGAGGCCGATGAACAGGACGCTGAGCAGCGTGCCGCCGATCGTCGGCACGAAACGACGGGAAAAGACGGTACCAAGCAGGGCTGCCGCCAGCACCGACAGCAAAAGTTCGCCCGAGCCGGGCGTGCTGGCCGAGAGCCGGGACACCGTGAGTATGCTCGCCACCGCCGCGCAGAACCCGCTCAGCACGTAGGTGAAGGAGATATAGAACGGAACATTGATGCCGGCAGCGCGCGCGGCTTCAGGATGTCCGCCCACGGCAAAGAGACGCAAGCCGAACGACGTGTAGTGGACGATCGCGATCATGATCGCGGAAACCAGAACCAGGGCCCACGCCAGGGCGGAGATGCCGAGGAAGCTGCCCGAGACCAGGAACGCCAGCAGCGGCGATGTGGCGCCCACGACCGTGTTCTGCGTGAGCGTGAGTTCCATCCCGGCTGCCACGTTCAGAACCGCGAGCGTGGCAAGCAGCGGCAAGATGCCGAGGCCGACCACGGCAAGCGCATTCAGGGCTCCGATCGCCATGCCGACTGCGAGTGCAGCAAGAACCGCCAGGAAATCTCCGTAGCCCATAGAAAGAAGCGTCGCGTAGACGGCCGCGCACAATCCCATATTGGCTGCGATCGAGAGATCGATGCCACCTTCGGTCACATCCGAGCCGCCACCGATGATGACCATGGTCATGCCGTAAGCCAGCACGCCGAGGATCGCCGATTGCTCGACGACATTGATGAGGTTGAACGTCGAAGTAAAACCTGGAGCGAAGACAACGAAATACAGCATGATCGCTGCGAAGGCGGCTATCGCCCCGAGGCGCACAACGATGGTGCCCAGTCGACGGCTCGCATTCTTTGCGGCGGCCTGCTTTTCGTCGGACGCGCCGATTTCGGTATGAAGGGTTGTCGCACTCATGCTGCAACTCCTGCGGCAATGGAACGAGCGCCGGACGACGCAGCCAGAAGCATGTCGCTGTTCATGTCCGGGCCGGAGAAGGTGCCGGCAAGCTCGCCGCGATAGACCACCAGAACGCGATCGCAGATACCGACCAGTTCGAGAAGGTCGGACGACAGCATCAGGACCGCGGCCCCCTCGCCGGCCAACCGGTTGAGCAGGTTGTAGATTTCCACCTTCGCGCCGACATCGACGGCCACCGTCGGCTCGTCCAGAACATAGACGCGCGACTGGCAGCTCAACCACTTGGCGATCGCTACCTTCTGCTGATTGCCGCCGGAAAGCTCCCGCACCAGCGCATCGCGGGTTGGCGTCTTGATCGAGAGCTCCTTGATGAGGCCGTCGACAGCCTGGTTTTCGGTATCGCGGCTGACGAACCCGCCTCGGGAATAGCGGTCGAGACTGGCCAAGGAGATATTCTCGCGCACCGTCAGGCCAAGCGCGACACCGTGCGCACGCCGATCTTCCGGCAGCATGGCGATACCGTCGCGCACCGCATGCACCGGCGAGGACAAGGAAAGCTGGCGGCCTTCGACCATGATGGAACCGCCATCCGCTTTCTCCAGACCGAACAGGCACTGGACGATCTCCTTGGCGCCGGAGCCCAACAGACCGGTCAGACCGACGATCTCGCCCGAGCGCACGTCGAAGCTGATGTCTTTGAAACTGCCGCCGAGCCGCAGCTTCGAGACTTCGAGAACGGGGGTGCCGATCGAGACCGAGCGCTTTGGAAACATCTCGCCGACATCGCGGGCGATCATCATCGAGATGATCTTATCGATCGAGGTATCGCGCGGATCGACCGTCCCGACATCGGTACCGTTGCGCATGACGGTCACGCGGTCGCAGAGCTGTTCGATCTCCTGCATGTAATGCGAGATGAACACGACCGCGATGCCATCGTCGCGGAGGCGACGCAACACGGCAAAGAGGCTGTCGACCTCGCGCTTGACCAAAGCGGCGGTCGGCTCGTCCAACACCAGCACGGATGCCTTCTGGGCGAGCGCACGCGTGATCTGCACGACCTTCTGCTGCGCAGTGGTCAGATCCTTGACGAGCGTTCCTGCCGGCAGTTCCATGTCGAAGAAGCGTTTCAACAGATCCGCTGCCCTGCGCTCCATCGCCCTGCGATTGACGAAGGGCCCGGCTCCCAACTCGTGCCCGAGAAACACGGCTTCGCCAACCGTTGCTGTCGGCACGAGCAGACGATCCTGGTGGATGAAATGCACGCCGAGCTTTTCCACCGAAGCCGGAGTCAGCGTGCCCACCGTCTGGCCGTTGATGACGATGGTTCCGCTATCCGGTTTCACGATGCCGGCGAGCACCTTGATAATGGTCGACTTTCCCGCGCCGTTCTGTCCAACCAGGCCAAGTATCGAGCCACGCGTGATCTCAAGGTTCGCGTCTTCCAACGCGCGTACCACGCCGAATTGCTTCGATATGCCCGTCATGGACACAGCAATCTCTTGCTTTGCTGGTTGCATGGCCGTCATCCCGGTTCTGAAGATTGCCATGCCGCCGAGGAGCGGCATGGCCCTTGTCGATAGCTTACTTTACGCCTGCCTTTTCAGCAGCCGCGAGGAAAGGCTTGCCCGTCTCGGCGGCATTTTCCTTGTTGATCAGCACCGCCGGCACGAATGTGAAGGGCGGAACCTTCTGACCCGCCAGGTGCTTGGCGACATTGTCGACAGAAGTCTGGCCGATTTCATAGGGCTGCTGGGCGGCCACCGCGCCGGCTGCCGACTTCTGATCCATCACCATCTTGATGACCTCGGGGCTGCCGTCGATGCCGTAGGTCTTGACCTCCATACGTCCGGCAGCCTCGACAGCCTGTGTCGCGCCGATCTGCGGCACATCCCAGCACGCCCACACCGCTCCGATCGAGCCCTTTTCAGGGGACTTGGTCAGCATGTCGGTGATGTTGGAATAGGCGCTCTGGACCGTGTTCGGAATGACGTCGCGAAGTTCGGGCTCGACGATCTTCACTTCGGGGAAGGACGCCAGCACGTATTTGAGCTGGTCGTAGCGGATCTTGCACACCGGCACGCTGTAGAAGCCGTTGAACACCAGGACGTTGCCCTTGCCACCCATGTCGGCGACCATCTGCAATGCGATCTCGGCGCCGATATTGTAGTTGTTGGAGGTGGTGTTGTTGATGGCGTGCGGCGTGGCCGTATCGACCGTGAAAAGCGGAATGCCCGCGTCACGGATCTTCTGTAGCCAGGGGTTCAGCACCTCGAGGTTGCCGAGCTGCTCGATGATAGCATCGGGCTTCTGGGCGATCAGGGTCTGGAGCTGTGCGATCTGCTGCTGGTCCTTGCGGCCGGCGTCGAGTGCGATGACTTCGCCGCCCAGTTCCTTGACACGATCCTGAATGCCGCGAAACGCCATCAGGTCCCAGTAGTGGTCGGTGCCGATCGCGGAAACGCCGATCCGCTTGCCCTTGAGCGACAATTCCTCCGCAACCGCGCCCGACACGCTGACCAGACTGCACGCGAGCGCCAATCCCAGCGCGAGCCCCTTGACGATTCCCTTTGCCGACTTGCTCATTCTGATTACCTCCCTTGTTGTTCGCTTCAGAATTTTCTCTGAAGGGTTTGCCGGCGAATTCGCCGGCATTCTGTCAGCCGCTTACGCGGCGTCAGCCTTGTCGCGATGGCCATAGGTGGCCATGCGTTTGATGACGTTCTCGATCTCCTCCTCGGAAAGCAGCGGCGGCTCGCCGATCTGAAGGCAGCCATGGTATTGCCGCGCCAACGCTTCAACCTCGACCGCCAGCCACATGGCCTTGTCCAGGCTGGTGCCGGTGGCGATCATGCCATGATGCTCAAGCAGGCAGGCCTTGCGGTCCTGCAGCGCCCGCACGGCATTGGCCGAAAGCTCGGCGGTACCGAAGGTCGCGTAAGGGGCACAGCGTATGTCGCTGCCGCCCGCCACCGCGATCATGTAGTGGATCGCGGGTATCTTCTTTCCCATGATCGCGATCGTCGTGCAGTAGTTGGGATGCGCATGGACGACCGCGTTCACTTCAGGACGTGCCTTGAAGATATCGAGGTGGAAACGCCATTCGCTCGACGGCTGCAGGCGGCCGTCGACCACCCCGTCCCAGGCCATGAAAACGATATCCTCCGGCGCAAGCTGTTCGTAGGGCGTGCTGGTCGGCGAAATCAGCATGCCGTCTTCGTGGCGCAGGCTGACGTTGCCCGACGTGCCCTGGTTTATGCCGAGCGCATTCATCTTGAGGCAGGCGTCGATGATGGCCTGGCGCTGCTCGGTTTCCGTAGCGGTCATGTGATCTTCCAATTTTTGTTGCCCGTCACCAGGCCGTGTAGCCGCCGTCGATCGAAAGGATCGCGCCCGTCACATAGCTGGATGCCGGTGATGCGAGGAATAGAACGGCCGAGGCGATCTCCTGCGGTTCGCCGAGGCGGCCCATCGGCGTCATGTCCAGCCAGACATTGAACAGCTCTGGCCGCTCGCGCATCTTCAGCGTCATGTCCGTGCCCACATAGCCGGGGGCCAGCGCATTCACCCGCACGCCGGACTTCGCCCATTCCACCGCCAGGGCCTTGGTCATCATGTGCACGGCACCCTTGCTGACCATGTAGGAAGGAGCGGTCTGCGGACGGTTGACGATCAGGCCCGACATGGAGCCGAGATTGACGATCGATCCCTTGCCCTGAGCGACCATGACGCGACCGAAAGCGCGCGAGGCCCAGTAAACGCCGTTGACGTTGACATCCATCACCAGTCGCCACTCCTCGTCGGGCGTGTCGAGTGCCGTGTTGAGGCGGGCTATGCCGGCGCTGTTGACCAGGATGTCGATGTGCCCGAAGCGTTCGGCAAGCTCGGCGGCCATCGCTTCGACGGCCTTGGCGTCAGTAACGTCGAGCTCGCTGCGTTCGACATGACCGACGCCAGCGGATTTCAGTTTTTCAACCGCGACATCGAGGGCGTCAGAATTCAGGTCGAGCAGAACGACCTGGGCGCCACAGGTGCCAAGCGCCATGGCAGCCTCGAACCCGATGCCGCTGGCACCGCCAGTGACGACAGCCACCTCGCCCGTCAGGTCGAACTGCGATCGATAGTCCATGAAAACTCCTCCACCGGATCGCAGCAGCGCGCAGGCAAACACCTGCCCTCGCCGCCGGAAGGCGACGCCGCACATGCATCGATCCTGAAAATCCTCCGGGCCGGCTCCTCCCGACCCACAATGGCGACGTTATATGAGCTTCAACGCTCCGTCAATCTGGTTATAACCAGAAAAGAAAAATATTCAGGGATCAGGTCCGATCCAATCCGTTCACCGTCGAGGAGGGCTGCTCGACCGCCATGTGTATCCTGGCGACGGAGGAGTTGTAGAAGGCTTCGTAATATTCGAGCGCAGCGCCCTCGGCGTCATAGGCTACCGATTCAATGGCAATCAGCGGAGTGTTCACCGCCACGCCCATCTGCTCGGCTTCCTCCTTGGTCGGCAGTGCCGCCCGCAACCAGCGATCGGCACGTTTCACGGTCAGCCCGAACAATTCGCGGATTGTTCCGAAAACCGACTGGTTCTCGCCAAGGACATCCTCCAGGCCCGGCACCTTGTGGCCCGGCAGGCTGATGCGCGTCATGGTGATCGGCGCACCGTCCGTCATGTAGATACGGCTTATCCGCACGACGCTGCCACTCGACGGAATGCCAAAGACGCTCGATTCCTTTTCGTTCGGCGGACAGCGGTAGATCTCCATCGTTCGGGTGGAGACCTTGTGACCTTTCGCCGTCAGATCGTCGAACACGCCGAGATTGGCGGTCATGAAGTCGACATGGTCCCGGGCTGCTGCAACGAACATGCCCTTGCGCGGCATCTTGATGATGCGCCCTTCGCTGGACAGTGATCCGATTGCCGCACGCACGACGGGACGCGATACGCCGAAGAAGTCGCAAAGGGCCTGCTCCGAGGGAATGCGCGAATTGGCGGCGAGCACGCCGGTGTTGATCGCTTCTTCGACCTGATTACGCAACTGGACCCAGAGCGGCGCAGCCTCGTCTCGATCGAGATGAACCTTCGAGCCTATGGAACGGAAGGCTTCCGCGGCTGCGGCGTCCTCCTGATCGTAACGGGGCCGTCCGCGCGTTCTGGTCATTTGTTCCATCGATCATCAATCTTTTCGGGCAGTCACGCCGCGACTCGCGGCGGACCATTTTAGAGCAATTCCAGGAAAAGTGCGCAGCGGTTTTCCGTCCGGAATTGCGTAAAAACAAAGAGTTAGAGCGTTTCCGCATTTCCGTGAAAAACGGAAACGCTCTAGCGTAGGCCGCCTGCCATTTTCACGCTCTCCGGCAACTTCCGCAACCCGAGCATGGCAACGGCACCCAGGACAGGTCCCGGCACAAGCAGCAGGAAGGCCCAGCGCCAGCCACCGATCCATTCCGCAAAATGCGGAACGATCCAGATCGCCACGACCGTGAGCGCAAAACCCAGACCGAGCTGAACGGAAAGAGCCGTACCAACGAAGCGGCTGTCGCTGAGTTCGGTGACCGCGGCGGAGAACTGCGCTGAATCGCCGATCACCGAGATCCCCCAGACGACCGCCAGCAGTATGAAGAGCCATAGAGGCCCGGCAAACAGGAAGCCGATCAGCAAGGCGCAGCCGCCCGAAACGACCATCATGCCGGCGGTCGTGGCCGTGCGGCCGATACGATCCGACAGATAGCCCCCCAACAGACATCCAAAAATGCCGCAAGCGATCGCGATGAACGTTAGCAAGGACGCAAGCGTTGTCACATCGGCGGCTTGCGCATCGAGGGCGGCGCGTGTGTAGGCAAGCAGCCATGCCCACATGGCATAGAGTTCCCACATGTGCCCAAGATAGCCGAGATTGGCGAGCAGCAGAGAGCGGTCGCGAAAAACCTCTCCGATCCGCGAAGGCTCGAACACCGCCCTGCCGAACGGATATGGGCCCTCTTTCGCAAACAGCAGGAAAAGCAGCGCGCCGACAGCTGTCGTCACGCTCGCCATCATGACCACCGGACGCCAGTCGAGGGCAGTCAGCACCGCGCGAAAAAGGTGCGGAAATGCAGAACCGATGGTTAGCGCACCTATGACGGCGCCGAGAGCCAATCCCCTGTCGCGCACGAACCAGGTGGCAACCAACTTCAGCGCGGGCGGATAGACCCCGGCAAGTGCAAATCCGGTGACGACGCGCGCGATGACGACACCGGTCGGGCCGGGATCGAGTAGCAACATAGCATTGGCTGCAGCCGCTGACGCAGCGGCGGCAGCCATCAGCCGGTTTAGTCGCACCAGATCGGGCAGATTGACCAGGCTTGCCGTCAGCGCTCCGATCACGAAGCCGATCTGAACCCCGTTGGTCAGCCAGGCTTCGGCGCCCGCGCTCAAGGCAAGTTCCTGCCTCAGCTCGGGCAATATCGCCGTCGCCGAAAACCATGTCGTGAGCGAGAGCACGACCGCCAGGCACAGCAGCGTCAGAACACGCCAGCGGTTCCCGGTATTCGTGACCTCGCTTTGTGCCCCCGATGTCAAGGGCGTTGCAGCGGAACGGTGAAGACCGTGGCGGTGCCGGTCAGGCACAGCTCGCCCTGTTCGTTGCGCACACTGGTCTCGATCTTGCAGATCGGCTTGTCGGGGCGCACCTCCTTGATCTCGACGCGGCCGGTGATCTCTTCATCAACGCCGACCGCTTTCACGAATTTCCAGGCCACTTCCAGGAACACCGTTCCAGGCCCCGGTAAGTCTTCGGCAACGAGGGCATTCAGGATGCCGGAAGTGACGCCGCCCTGAACGATGAGCTTGCCGAACACCGACTTCTCGGCCAGCTCGCGATCGTAATGCAGGGGATTGCGGTCGCCGGTCATCTCGGTGAAGGCCTCGATGTCGCCCATGCGCGTGCGGCGTTTGCGCTCTGCGAATGCGCCGACTACCGGGCGGCCTTTCACGACACCCGCCCAGCCATCCTTGGTTTCGGTGCTCATCCCACATTTCTCCTCTGGTTCGGATCGATCTTGAAGGCCGGCAGCATGCGCCCGCCGATTTGCGTTGGCGCAAGCAACAACGGGTCACCCACTTCAGGTGCGCGAGCACCGGTCAGGATGAAGCTCAGCATCGTCGGCCCTTCGTCGAGTTCGACCAGGCCGACAAGGTAAGGGGCCGCAGGAACCCATCCGGCATGGCCGGGCTTGTGGACGAGCGAGAATGATTTCAATCGACCCTTGCCGGACGCATCGCGCCAAACAAGACGTCGGCTCCAGCAATGCGGGCATATCGGGCGCGGATAAAAGACGGCCTTGTCGCACGCCTCGCAGCGCTGGATACACAGCCGTCCCCTGGAAGCCGCATCCCAGAACGGCGCCGTCAGCGTGGTGATCGTCGGGCCTGCGATGTTCAGCGTGTCCAGATCCATCAGGATGCTCCCAGCACCAGGGCCGTCGCCTCGCTCATTGTCGCGCCGTTGCCCGTCACCAGGGCGAGCCTCGCATTTTCGATCTGACGGGCGCCGGCCTCGCCACGCAGTTGCCGGACGGCCTCGACGACATGCGTCATGCCGCCGGCAAGGTCGGGCTGGCCGAAGCCCAGCTGGCCGCCATGGGTGTTCAGCGGCTTGTCGCCTTGATGAGAAAGATCGTGATCGCGCAGCCAGGAGCCGAACTGACCCGGCGCGCAAATGCCGGCGTCCTCGATCGTCGTAGCGACCATGATCGTATAGCAGTCATAGAGCGACAGCAGGCTCATCTCGCCGGCTGTCGTTCCCGATTGCGCGAAGGCCCGCGCCATGGCGCTCTTCAACGGGCCGGAGGTGAGACACGGAGCCTGGCTCACCGCGCGGTGCGTCACCTTCTCGCCGGCACCCAGCAGATGCACCGGAGACCTGGGAAGCGAGCGAGCACGCTCGGCCGATACCACGACGACCGCCTCGCCGCCGGCGACCGGCATGACGATTTCAAGCAGGTGCAGGGGAGAGGCAATCATCGGCGAGGCCAGCACCGCTTCGACACCAGCGGGTTTGCCGTGGAATATGGCGTCGGGATTGAGCTGCGCGTTTGCTCTGGCAGCGGCGGCAATTGCCGCGAAGTCCTCCGCCTTCGACCCATAGCGGGCCATATGCGCCTGCATCAGCAGCGCATAGGAGATGTTGGCGCCCGAGGCTCCGAACGGCACATCGAATTCGCGGATCGGATTGCGGTTGGGGGATCGCGGCGGAACCTCCTCGCGATTGTTGGCAAGCACGCACAGCACGGCTTCGCACATGCCCGCCTGAATGGCCGCCGCCGCGCGCCAGACCATGCCGGCGCCGGAAGCTCCGCCGAGATCGACCACATTGGCCATGGTCGGCATCAAGCCGAGATATTCAGCGATCGTCGCCGGAACATGCTGGGGCGTCTCGCCCACCTGCGGTCCCACCAGCAGCCCGTCGATCTCGCCGGGTTCCAATCCCGCGTCGAGCACCGCGAGGCGCGAAACCTCGGCGATCATCTCGAGTGTCGTCACACCTGCAGTAAGGCGCTGCGGCTTCAGTTCGCCGATGCCGGCGATTGCACCGTTGCTGCGCCTCATGCGGCCTTACTCCGATCAAGCGAGCGGTACTCATCCAGGCAGGCGGGATCGGCGAGCGAAGCCATGTTCCTGACCGGCTTGCCCTCCACCGTCAGGCGTGCCGCCCCCTCCACCCTTTTGCCGTTCAACGTATAGGGAATGGCTTGCACGGCGTGGATGCGATGTGGCACGTGGCGTGGCGAAGCGTCCGCGCGGATACGGCGGCGAAGCTGCACCGCAAGTTCGGGCGTCAGGGTGAGGCCGTCGCCCAGCTTCACGCAGAGCACGATCTCCTCGTCGCCCTCGACCGACACACCGAAAACCAGGCAGTCCTCTATCTCGGCGAAGGTCTCGCAGGCGGCGTAAATCTCCGCGATGCCGATACGCACCCCGCCGGGTTTCAAGGTGGTGTCCGAACGACCGTGAATGACGGCCGACCCATGCACCGTCATCTCGGCCACGTCGCCATGCGTCCAGATTTCAGGACGGGCTGCGAAATAGGTGGCGTGATAGCGTTCCCTGCCCCCTTCTCCCCAGAACGTCAGCGGCATCGAGGGGAACGGCTCCGTGCAGACCAGATCGCCCTGCCTGCCGATCAGGGGAGCATTGCGTTCGTCCATCACGCCAACGGCGAGACCGAGGCCCTTAGCGGTGAGTTCGCCCCGGCGTACGGCATGGATCGGCGAACCAAGCATGAAACAGCCGATGATCTCGGTACCGCCCGAGATCGAGGCAAAGATCATGTCCCTTTTTACATGGTCGTAGACCCAGTCGAACTGGTTGGGCGACACCGGCGCACCTGCCGAAAGCAGCCATCGCAGCGAGGAGAGATCATGGAGTTGCGCTGGCGAATAGTTTTCGCCCGCAAGCGTCGACAGGTATTTCGGGCTGGTGCCGAAATGGGTGACACCGGCTTTCTCGGCCATCTTCCACAGCGGACTCGGATCAAGTCCACCGGCAGTCTTGAGGACGGGGGCGCCGTCGTAGAGCAGCACCGCTGCGCCACAGGCGAGCCCAGAGATCAGCCAGTGGTACATCATCCATGCCGTGTTGGTGTACCAGCTCATGACGTCACCAGGCCGCACGTCACCATGCAGCACGTGTTCCTTCAGGTGCTGCAGCAGCACGCCGCCGCCGCTATGGACGATTGCCTTTGGCGCTCCTGTGGTGCCCGAGGTGTAGAGCACGTAGGCGGGATGGCTGAACGGCACACGCTCGAAGGACAGGGCAGCCTCGCTGCCGAAGTCCTCGAAATTGACGGTTTCCACTCCGTTTTTCGGGGTAAGGCGCCCTGCCCCGGTCAGCACGAGAGTGCGGACGGTCGGCATTGCGGCGGTGATCTCGACCAGCCTTTCGGCGATGTCATGCTCCTTGCCGGCATATCGGTAGCGGGGTGCCACGAAAAGCACCTTCGCGCTGATCTGCCCCAGCCGATCGACGATCGCGGAGACGCCGAAATCCGGTGAGCAGGACGACCAGATCGCTCCGATCGAGAGCGTGGCGAGCAACGCCACCAGCGCTTCGACCCGATTGGGAAGGATGCCGCCGACACAGTCTCCCTTGCCGATGCCGGCCGCGCGCAGGCCCGCGGCGGTCCTGGCGACAAGCCTGCGCAGCTCGGAACGCGTGATGGTGCGGAAATGACCGCTCTCGTCGGTTTCCACGACAGCGATCGAATCCATAGCGCCACGCAACAGGTTTTCAGCCAGGTTCACGGATGCATCGGGAAAGAAGGAACTGCCCGTCATCGGCGCTGCGTCGCTGCGTTCAAAGGATCGCTGGCCGGGATCGCCGACGACTTCCGTGAAATCCCATACGCCGCGCCAGAACGGACCGGGGTCTGCGACCGACCAGCGGTGCAGCGTGTCGTAGTCATGGGGATCGACACCGTTCCGGAGCGCGAAGCGCGCAAGATTCGACGTTTCGAACGCGGCCGAAGCCGGCGCCCAAAGCACAGACGACATGATTTTTCCTCCCGGAGCGCAGGCGGGCCGAAGCCGCCATCTTGCCTGCTGATCACATCTAGATTATTGGTTATAACCAGAATGTCAAGCGCCGGCGGATCAGGATGCGATGCGCCATCGTCGCCTGTTTCGGGAGAAGTTATGAAAGAAGGAATCCATATCGTCGCGGCCAAGCGCACCCCGATCGGCAAGCTCAACGGCGCCTTCTCAGGGTTATCGGCAGCCGAGCTCGGCGGGCAATTGCTGCAAGGGATGCTCAGCGGGCTTCAGCTCGAATCCGCTGTCGTCAGCGAGGTGATCATGGGGCAGGTTCTGACCGGCGGCGCCGGGCAGAATCCGGCCCGGCAGGCTGCGCTCAAGGCTGGCCTGCCGGTCAGCGTACCAGCCATGACCGTGAACAAGGTCTGCGGCGCCGGCCAGAAGTCGATCCATCTCGCCGCCCAGGCCATTTGCTGCGGCGATGCCGACTGCATCGTCGCCGGCGGGCAGGACTCGATGACGTCGGCGCCGCATTTCATTTCAGGCATGCGCGGCGGCGTCCGCATGGGGGACCAAACGGTCAAGGATTCGATGATCACGGACGGGCTATGGGACGCCTTCCATCAGGTCCACATGGGCGTGACGGTCGAGTCGCTGGCGCGGCGCTATCAGATCACGCGCGAGGAACAGGATCGTTTCGCCTTGCGCTCGCAGGAGAAAACAGGCGCTGCCGTCCGGTATCGAAGATTCGACGACGAGATCATCCCTGTCTCGATCAAGACAAGGCAAGGCGATGTCGTCGTGGACCGCGACGAGCA
Source organism: Mesorhizobium sp. 1M-11 (assembly GCF_001303895.1). Lineage (GTDB taxonomy): Bacteria > Pseudomonadota > Alphaproteobacteria > Rhizobiales > Rhizobiaceae > Mesorhizobium. Next base: position 41,621 of record NZ_LJSD01000033.1, read on the forward strand.
TCCCAACCCCGCCACCACAATCGAGGGACTGAGCCGGCTGAAGCCTGTTTTCGATCCGGAGGGGACGATCACGGCCGGCAATTCATCAGGCCTCAATGACGGCGCTGCCGCGGTACTGGTGATGTCGGAAGCTCGGATGAATGAACTCGGGCTGAAGCCTCTCGCCCGCATCGCCTCCTACGCTTCGGCAGGTGTCGAGCCGATGGATATGGGGTTGGGCCCGGTCACAGCCTCGCGATTAGCGCTCGAGAAGGCTGGCTGGCGTTCGTCCGACCTCGACGTGATGGAGATCAATGAAGCCTTCGCCGCGCAAGCCATCGCAGTCAATCGCGAGATGGGCTGGGACGAGAGCGTCATCAATATGAGCGGCGGGGCGATCGCACTCGGCCATCCGCTGGCCGGCTCCGGCTGCCGCATTGTAGTGACGCTGCTTCACGAGATGATCCATCGCGGCGCCCGCAGAGGCTTGGCCTCCCTGTGCATTGGTGGCGGCCAGGGCGTGGCCATCTGCCTGGAGCGGTAAGAGAAACTGGCTGAGCCTCACCCCGGATCAATTGGCATCGACCAAGATAGTCTTGCCGGGTCGAGACATGCAGAGAAATGACGGTTGAGCCCAGCCCCCAATTGCGGCTTGGCGGCTACATCGCAGCCGTGGAATAAGCGCGTCTCTGCAACTCGGCTTGAACAGCGAGCTGAAGCGCGAAGATTTCCCTTCGGATCGCATCTTCGGCGACACCATCCGAGCGTAGCGTGGCGACGATGCCGGCCATGCGTTGCTGCCAGAACACGTTGGCGGCTGGACCGTGGACGTCTTCCAGATCATCAGTGATCGACCGGACCAGTGCCGCGCGCGAATGGAGTGGGAAGGGAATCAGTTCAGCCATGTCGAGCAAGATCGGTTCCGATGGTTTACCGATCGTGAATGGACTGGCTTGCGCTGAAACAAAAAAGATCTCCATTCCGCGCAACGGCTTTCCGTGATGCCGCTGGCAGGTGCCGACCATCAGCCCAGGGCTTCGCGAGTGTCTTTTTCGATAAAGCGGTCAGGCGGGCTGCGCCTCCCCGGTTCGGTATGCGCTCCAGTGCCGTAGCGCGACGGGAGCGACCAGAGCGAGGCCGAGTAGCGACGAATAAAGTTCAGGCGCCACCAGAAGAAGCGCGGCAAGCACCAGCAGCACATTCTCCCACGGCTTCGTGCGCACCAAAAGGTAGCGCGAGAGGGCGGCTCCCAGGCAGGTGATACCGAGTATGCAGCCGAAAAAGGCCAGGAAGAAGTTCGGCCAGGTAAAATCCTTTGTCACCAGGAGCAAGGACGGCGAAAAGACGAACACGAAGGGCACCAATGCTTTGCCAAGCCCCAGCCGGAAAGCGGTGTTGCCGGTCTTGAAAGGGTCCGACCCCGCCATGCCTGCGGCCGCGTAGGCAGCAAGCGCCACTGGCGGGGTGATGTCGGCCAGGAGCCCGTAATAGAATACGAAGAAATGGGCGACGATCGGCTCGACCCCGAGCATCACCAGTGCCGGAGCGGCAATAGTGACCATGATGATGTAGTTCGCCGTTGTCGGGATGCCGCAGCCCATAAGGATGCAAACGACACCGGTCATGATCAAGGTGAACAGCAAGGTCAGGCCTTGTGCCGAGAAGATCATTTCGGGAATGAAGCTGCCGAACAGAAGTGACAGATGCCCTGCAGTCGCCGTGACGATGTAGGACAATTTGAAACCCACGCCGGTCAGAGTGACGATGCCGACGACGATGCCGACAGTGGCGGCCGCCGCGCCGACGGCCAACGCATATTTGGCGCCATCGCGCAGACACATCACGATATCGGCGATCGACATGCGCCGGCGCGGATTGAGCAAGCCGACGGCAATGCACATGGTTATGCCCCAGAAAGCGGCGAGATAGGGCGTATAGCCCGAAAGCAGGACCCCGATCAGGACGACAAGTGGGATGATCGTCGGCCAGTCGCGCTTCAGCGCTTCCACGACGTCTGGCATCTCGTCCGGCCGCAGTCCTCGCAGTCCGGTGCGCTTGGCCTCGAAATGCACCTGCATGAACACGCCGAAGAAGTGCATGAACGCCGGCACGATCGCCGCAAGGATGATGGTTGTATAAGGCAGTTCGAGGAATTCGATCATCAGGAAGGCAGCAGCTCCCATGATCGGTGGCGTCACCTGCCCACCGGTGGAGGAAGCCGCTTCCACGGCTGCTGCGAAGTGCTTCTTGTAGCCAAGGCGGATCATGGCCGGAATGGTCAGCGAGCCGACAGTGACGGTGTTGGCGACCGACGAACCGGAAATCATGCCGAACAGAGCGGAGCCGAAGATCGACACTTTGGCGGGACCGCCGGCGTAGCGGCCAGCAACCCATGCGGCACAGTCGAGGAAGAGCTGACCAAGGCCTATGCGGGTGGCGAAGACGCCGAACAGCACGAAATGGAAAACGTATGTGGCAACAACGCCAAGCGCGATGCCGTAGATGCCCTGCGTCGTAAGATAAAGGTGATCGACGAGTTGTGAGACGGAGGCACCTGGATGCACCAGGATGCTCGGCATGTACGGCCCGAACAACGCATAGGCCATGAAAATGATTGCAATGACAGGCAGCGGAATGCCGACGGATCGCCGCGTCGCCTCCAGCAACAGCAGGATAAGGATTAGGCCGAGCACCACGTCAAGCGTCGTGGGATTGCCGACGCGGAAGGCGAGATCGTCGAGCGGGATCAACGGTACATGCATGACCGCCACTATTGCGGCGATGGCCAGCAGCCAGTCGAAAACCGGTATACCGAACGGCCGCAGCAGGCTGGACTGAGCCGGCTTGTCATATCCCTTCTTCACCAGGGGGAAGACGAGGAAGACCAGCGCCAGGACCATCGAAAGGTGGATGCCCCGATGCAGCATCTCCTGCAACAGACCGAAGCCGGCGGTATAGTAGTGGAACAGCGATAGCGCTACCAGAAGGAAGCCGACAAGCCAGCCGGCGGCAGAGGTCAACGGCCGGAAGCGGATCTCGGAGTCGAATTTCTCCTCCAGCTCGCGCGCCTTCTCCTCATCGAACTCCATGCCGGAAAGTTTGATCCTGTCGCCGTCTTGGTCGTTCATATCCGGTTCCGTATCTTGAATTCCCAGACAAAAGAGGCGGAAGGCTCGCCTCCCGCCATTGTCGTCAGCCGGTCCAGGGACCTGTTATTTCAGGGCTCCGACCTCCTTGTAGAATTTCTCCGCTCCCGGATGGAATGGGATGCCGGCGCTGGTGACCGCGTTCTGGAGCGTGATGAGCTTGCCCTTGGCATGGCCTGCCTGCAGCGCCTTCTGGGTTTCATCGCTGTAGAGAGACTTGACGATCTTGTAGACAAGATCGTCAGGCTGCTTGGCACTGGTCACCCATTGGGCGGCGACCGATATGGTCTTGGTTTCGCCGACATTCTTGTAGGTGTTGGCCGGCACGGTGTCAGTGGAGAAGAACTTCTGTTCGGCCAGAAGCTTGTCGGCTTCCGCCCCGGAGATCGGCACCAGCGTTATGTTGTTGGTGCTGGCGAGTTCGACAATGGCGCCGGTCGGATAGCCTCCGACGAAGAAATAGGCGTCGAGCGCGCCATCCTGCAGCCGCTCGCCGGCCGGGCCGGGCTTAAGGTATTCAGGCTTTACGTCCTTTTCCGTCAGCCCGTAGGCTGTGAGCACCAGACGAGCATCGACGATGGTGCCGGAACCCGGTTCGTCGAGAGAAACGCGCTTGCCCTTGAGATCCGCGACCGTCTTGATGCCAGCATCCGCGCGCGCCACCAGATGGATAGTCTCGGGATACAGTGTCGCGATCAGCCGCAGATCCTCTACCTTTGGCTTGCCCTCGTAGAGCCCTGTGCCCGAATGGGCCCAGTAAGCGACGTCGGATTGCGTGAAACCGGATTCGGATGCTCCCGATTGGATGGCGCTGATGTTGGCCACCGAACCATTGGAGGATGTAGCGGTAGCGACCAGGCCTTCGACCCCCGCCGGTCCTGTCGCCGAGATCGAATTGGCGATCAGTCCGCCCACAGGGTAATAGGTGCCCGAAGTGCCACCGGTGCCGATACGGAAAAAGGCTTGCTGCGCGCGTGCCGGCAAGAGGCCCGCCACCGCGAATCCTGCTGCAGCCGCACCGACGGCAAAAGCACGACGGCTGATCGAAACGGTCATGATATGCTCCCTCTCAAAAAGCGGTCAGCATGTTGCAACAATTCCAATGTTGTCAACCTGCGCGCAATTCCGACCGGACCGTAGGGGCCACAGGTTCAAAATCCCAAGTAATTGCAAAGTTCTCGGCGCGAACAACACGCGAATTGCTGCCAAGAGCAACGCAGAAAATCTGATTGGACTTGGTCGAATCGGCCCTGAAGACCATGCGCGCAGAAGCTCCCCCGAGCCGATCACGGAAACTAGCGACGCCTGTTTGAGAAGAATGACCGCCGATCCCGATTTCTTTCTTGATCGGATGGCGCGCTCTTCCTGGGGCCACGCACCAACCTCGCCTATGGCGACAAAGTCACCGGCACCACCCATACCCTGTCGACACAACGCGCGGCACGCATCCGCGTTCGGCGATATGGCGGACGCAACTTCGGAGCGGCAGCACCGAAACACGAATGATCATCCGGCTGTTCCCGGCAATGCCCCGAAACAAAGGAAGGAGATCTCTCCTGAAAGTCGGCCTGGCTCATCCTTTCGACCGGGGTTGCTCCAAGGATGTTGGCCTTGGTCGTGCAGTGCTCAATGCCGTTCGTGGTACCGGCGTATTCGTTCGGTTTTTCCGAAAACCCTGGTTGGCTGTCTTATCGACTCCGACGTTGGAGTGCGCGCGATGTCCGTCATAGGTCAATCTGACAGTGGCTGTGCGATAGGCGCGGCCTGCAGCCTTCGCGTGTCGCACGCTACTTTCGCGGATGCAAAGAGCTGCGCGGGCGGCGCCCATCCCTCCTGCCGGTCGTCGCGTTGGCCGGTGATCAATGCACGCAGTTGCGACAGATAAGTCTCGACAAAGAAGGCAGTCTGAGACTCCAGCGGCGTGTAGGGTCCGGGACGATAGGCCCGCGAGGCGATGCCCTCGGCATTGTCTTCGGTAATCTTCTTGTCCTGGACGGTGGTTACGTCCCACATCCAGGAAATCCTGTCGGCGTCGACGGCCGTGTCGGCGTCCTTGTCGACCAGCCATGTCAGGATCACGTCGGTCTCATTGGCATTGCGCGGGACCATCTGGAACATCGTCAGATAATCATTGGGCGCGCTCAGGAATGAGAGCCTGCCGATCCGGAAGCCGTTCTCGCCACCGTCATACTTGTCGCGCCCGCCCATCAGGCACGAGACGGGCAGACCGTCGTCGGACAAGGTGAGACGTCCCGAACCGATCGGCTTGCGATGCATGGCGAAGGGCATCGTATCCAGGTCCCCCGGTTCCCAGACGCCTTTGTGGAACTCGGCGTCGCCGATGACGCTGTGCCAGGCATCGATCTCCTGCTTCCATTCGGCGGCGTTATATTCATCGCGCATCGCGGTCACTTTCACATGACCGTTGACGCGGAAGTACTCGGGGTGCGCCGGCCGGCAATGGTAGCACTCCAGGAAATTCTCCAGGACCAGCTTCCAATTCGCCTTGGTGAGATAGCTCTTGCGCGCCACGATGCGGGCGTTCGCCACCCCGTTTTCGCGCAGTAGGTCGGTCAATCCGGCCGCTGCCGGCTCGATATCCGGCAGGCTGTCGGCCTCGAGGCCGCACATCACGAGGCCGCCGATCACCTTCGTCGGGACCTTGTGCAGTCCGAGGTCGTCGCCGTTGACGCCTTCGGGCAGGTCGCGCCTCGTCTGCAATTCCCCAGTCAGGCGGAAGCCCCAGGCATGATAGGGGCATACCAGCAGCCTGCTGCGGCCATCCTTGAGACAGAGGCGCGAGCCGCGATGTGTGCAGACATTGTGGTAGGCTGCAATGTCGTTTTCACCGTCGCCGTAGCGGGCGACGATGATTTCCTCGTCAAACAGCTGACGGATGATGTGGCTGCCTTTCTCCGGCACCTCGCTGGCATGGGCAACGATGGTCCATTGGCGGGGAAACCACAGCTCGCGTTCAAGCGCAAAGATGTCCGGATCAAGATAGAAAGCCTGCTGCAGCGACCAGTCCTTGCGATGTTCGTCGATCAGTTTGACGACGCGGGCGCGATCGATTTCGGACAGGGTCCTGTCGTTTGCATGCATGGATGGCCTCCGCTACTGGTTAATGCCTTTTTATTAGAGTTGCAGCGAAATCTCCCCGTCATCAACCATGAATTTGATACACTTCCATCTCAAAAAGTCATAGAATACCTGCCGACTGAATCATGAAAACCCTCAAAGCCTCCCTCCCCTTGCTCAACGCGATGGTCGCGTTCGAGGCAACCGCGCGGCGCGGCAACCTGACCGCCGCGGCAGAGGAGCTCGCTATCGCGCAGTCGGCCGTGTCGCGTCACATCGCCAATCTGGAAGAACGCCTGTCACTGGACCTGCTGACGCGCAAGGGCAACCGCGTCTCATTGACCGAGAACGGCGCCACGCTTGCCGAGGCGATCCGCGACGGATTGGGCACGATCCGGGATACCATCAGCCGCCTGCAGGAGGCCGGTCACGACTCCTTCGTCATCGCAAGCGGCTACGATCTCGTCCAATCCTGGCTGATGCCGCGGTTCGATCTGGTGACCTCCCATGTCACCCATGGCCGCGTCACGCTGCTCACGTCGAGCAATGCCGATGACTACAGTCGGCCGGAAGTGGCCATTTCGATACGTTTCGGACGCCCCGAGCTTTGGCCGGGCCTCGTCGCCCGCAAACTCTTCGACGGGGAGTGGTTCCCCGTCTGCTCTCCAATTTTCCTCGAACGCTATCCGGCACTGGCGTCGGAAGATCCTGCAGCCTTCCTCGACGTGCCACTGCTGCATCTAGCGGCCCCGCAGGATGCGATCGACAACTGGCGATCCTGGATCGGCACGACGCAGAGCCTGCCGGGGCCTACGTTTTCAAGCTACCTTCCGATGATGCACGAGGCGATAGCCGGCCGCGGCGCGGCGCTCGCCTGGGCGGGCTTCATCGAGGATCAGCTGAGGCTGGGGCAGCTGGTCCGACTGACCAGGACGTCACGCCGCCATGCCGACGCCTTCTACCTCGTCACCCGCAAAAAGACGACATCAACGGAGCAGAAGGTGGCGCAGGCGCTGCTCGACAGCGTTACGCCACACTGAACTCCGCTCTTTATTCGGCCGCGGCCGAGAAGCGCACACTGCCTTCGCGAGTGCTCCACGCAGGCATTGCCGCTTCGACATCCTGTTCGGTTGGAAAGACCTCCCTCGCGTAGCGTTCGATCCTGAACCGTCTGGGATCGACGAAGCGCGGGGCGTCCAACAGGATTTCCGTGGCGAGCCTGCCGAGTCCCGGTCCATGGCTAACTCCGGTTTCATTGTCGCCGCCGACAACGACGATATTCGCATGGCCTGGCACATGCCCCACCATCAATCCCAGGTCCGGCGTGTAGCAAGGAACGCCCTGCGACCAACTGGCGATCTTCGAATCGCGCAACGGCGGAAAGACCTCCTGCAGCCTTGCCATCTGATGATCGACCATGGACTGCATCAGCTCGCCATTGTGCGGCTGGCCGGGCTCGAGTTCAGTCTCCTCCAGGCGGTGCAGCGGGATGTAGTGGCTGCCAGTGCCCCACATGATCGCACCGAAGGTCTCGCGCAGCCAAAGGCGCAGCTCGCGGCATTGCACGGTCGGCAGCGTCGAAGGCAAGCCGCGGTTGTCGGTGACCACGCGCGTGGCCAACACCCGCAACAGGGGCAGGCGCCAGTCCAGGCCGGCGAGGATCTCGTTGTTCCAGGCGCCCGCCGCCACGACCACGCCGTCGGCCTCGATAGTCTCGCCGCCGGTTTCCAACGTAACCTTGCCGCCGGCGTCATCGATCTTGCGAACCCTTGTCCTATTGCGCACGACACCGCCGAGCCGCTCGATTTCCTTCACCAGCGCGCCGAGTGCGAGCTTGGTGTCGAGCTGGATGCCATGCGGATTGTAGGCGCCGGAATGAACTTTGGCGGGATCGATCAACCCGCCCATTTTCTCGCCGATCTGGCCAGCGTTCAGGTCCTGCATCTCCTTCGGCGCATAGGGCGAGTTAAGGACCGGGTTGACGAAATCCTCGCGCCCCTGCGGCGTGAGCGCCATGATCAATGTTCCGTTCGGCCGATAGCCGATCTCGGTGCCCAGTTCATGCAGCATGCGGTAGAAGTCGAGACCGTATTGCTGGAGTCTGAGCCCTTCCTCGCCGACCGGAAACATGCCGGCAGACCAATGCGAGACGAAGCCGGCACCGGCACTGGTGGTGGCCGAACCGGTCTCATTCGCTTCCAGAAGCGTTACTTTCTTCACGCCGGATTGAAGCAGGTGATAAGCGGTGGAGCATCCGATGATGCCACCACCCACGACCACGATATGCTTGTTGTCTGCTGCTGCCGGCATTTCTTTTCCTCCTTAAATCTTTGCGGTCGAAGGACCGCTGACATAGGTATCGAGCCACCGGACGATGCGGGCAGCCGTGTCGATATATTCGGGGTAGCTGCGCAGGCTATGTCCGGCGTTCGGATAGATCGCAAGCACACTGGGGGAGCCCGAGCGCAGGGCCGCGAAATGGCACTCCTGCGCCTGTCCGGGTGGCGTGCTCTTGTCGATGCCGCCAGCCATGACCAGCGTCGGCACCTTGTTGAGCTGCCGGTAGAAGGCGGGGCTGCGCTTGAAATAGGCACCGCCCTCTTCCCAAGGCGAGGATTCGAGCATGAGCACGTCGAATTCCGGGATTTGTGTCGTGCGATGCTGACTGTACCAATCGCCCACCGGAGAGATCGGGATGGCTGCAGCGAAACGATCGCTGCGCGTCGGAAGCCAGGCGGACATGAAACCGCCATAGCTGGTGCCGGTTAAGGCAACGCGGTCGGAATCGACCAGGCCTTTTTCCACCAGGGCGTCGATTCCGCTCAGTATGTCGTCGGCATCTGCGCCGCCCATATCGCCCTGCACGGCACGGGAAAAGGCATCGCCACGTCCGGTGCTGCCCCTCGGATTGGGGAAGAAGATCGTCCAGCCGCGAGAGACCAGCAGCGGAGCGGCGCGCGTGCGGGCCATCCAGCGGTTGCGATGGGACGAGATCGGCCCGCCATGGATATCGACCAGGAGTGGCGTCGTCCCGTCCGCCTCCGATGGGCGTACGATCCATCCCTGAATTTCGAGGTCATCCGGCGCCCTCCAGGAAAACGGCTCGGCCTTCCCGCACCCGGACATCCTGGATTGCGCGTCGGGCGCGGAGAATGAGCTGATCTCCAGCAACTCCCCCTCAACGATCTCGGCCAGAAACGGAGCGCGATCATAGGCCTCGGCGATCAAGATCGCGTCGGAGGCTCCGACCGGCATGCTAGACGGTGCCCACTCGCCGCAGCTCAGTTCGGTGGACGACCAATGCTCTGTCAGCGACAAGGCAGAAGTGTCGTAATCCGCGACGACGGTTTCGTGGGCGCGTATCCCCGCCAGATGCAAGTTGACGCCGTCGCGCCATTCGATCGACGTGACGTCGATCGCATTGGTGAGAACGGTCGTGAGTTCGCGGCTGCCGAGATCGAACATCGACAGCTGTCCAGCAACGAGGCCCCGGTCACTGCAGAACGCCTGGATGAAGGCGACGCGGGAACCATCGGGAGAACCGCGGGGAACGCCGATCTGGTCGGAGGGGGTGAAAAGCGGCGTCGTTGATCCCGACTTCACGTCGATCAGCGAAAGCAGTGCTGCATACCAGCTGCCTTCGCCGTGGTCGTCGCTGGTCACAGCAACGATCCTGTCCGCGCCGCACCAACTCGCCTCCCAAACATTGACCGGCGCCGATGTCAGCGCCACCGGTGCGGTTTTCAGGTCCCACAGCCAGATCCGGCGCCAAAGATCCTCGCCTGCTCCGCAGGTGACCTCGGGCAGCCAGGTGGGCGCTTCCATCTTCTGCTTCTGCGCGTAGCCGCCGTGGATTCCGGCAAGATCCGCGCCCGTGCCAGCAACGACAAGCAACAGTCTTCGGCCGTCGGGCGACCAGTCGATCTGTTCGATGCGGCCTGGGACATCCGACATGGCGACGGTCGCCCCACCCGACCAGAGCTCGATCCGGTCTAAGCCCGCTTCGTCGCCGACGCGAGCCAGTGCCAGAACCCTACCATCCGGCGCAAGCCGGATCTGCCTGGTTTCGGCATCGTTCAGCCGCTCGGGCGCTCCGCTGCGCGCAAGCTGATAGAGGCGACTGACCGGTGCGACCTTGAGATCCTCCTCGAAGCTCTGCCCGATGAAAAACAGCGTGTCCGCCGAGACGTGACGGCATGCGGAGCGGCCCGAAAACACGTGGCCATGCAGGCCGAAAAGGGCGGAATAGAAGCTCTCCGACTCCACGAATTCCGCGGCAGATCGAAAATCGCCCGACATCGGGCCAGTGCCTTGCGCGTTCATCGATCCCGAATTCCGTACCCTGTCCATAGCGACTTCCCAGCAGCACGCCCGGCCGATGTTGCCATCCGGGCAAGCATCACGGACGCACCATACCCACAGCTTACGTTTTGTCTAGACACCAGTGTACATTAGGTTGGGCCACGGGCATCCACGACGTGATCGACGGTTGACCCGCCATGCCTGGAGTGCGCAGATCGCGAAGGGAACGCAACAAATCCAGGCATAACAGATGAAGCTTGACGACAAAATTCGATCGATCCTGGACAGCGAAGTCATCTGGGACGCCCACTCCGGTTTCATGCCGGACCCGGCTGCCGATCTGAACAATCTGCGGATATGGCGCGAGGCAGGCGTGGATTACCTTTCCATCGACGTCGGGTTCGATCTGCTTGCCTGGGAACAGACGGTGGCCACGCTCGCCTGTTTCCGGCATTGGATAATGGCGCGTCCCGACGACTACGCGCTCGTCGGGTCAGCCGATGACATCCTCGCCGCGAAGGCACAGCGCAAGCTGGCGGTCACCTTCGACATCGAAGGCATGAACGCCCTGAACGGCCGGATTGAAATGGTCGAATTCTACCACCGCCTCGGCGTGCGTCAGATACTCTTCGCCTATAACCGCAACAATCTCGCCGGTGGCGGATGCCATGACACCGATGCGGGATTGACGGCATTTGGCCGGCAGGTGATCGACGAGATGAACCGCCTCGGCATGTTTGTCGACGTCACCCATACGGGCTATCGAACGACCATGGAGGTGATGGAATATAGCGACCGGCCGGTCATCTTCTCGCACTCCAATCCAAAGGCGCTGTGCTCTCACGGGCGTAACATCACGGACGATCAGATCAGAGCCTGCGCCGGCACCGGCGGCATCATCGGCGTCGTTGGCCTCAATCGCTTCCTCGGCGAGGGGCGCACCGATTCCGAACGCCTGGCCGACCACATTGAATATCTGATCGATCTCGCCGGGCCGCCGCATGTCGGCATCGGTCTCGATTATGCATTTCCGGTCGAGGTCGAGGGCATCGAGGACATCATCGCCAGCAATCCGCATTTCTGGCCAAAGAGCGAATATCCCGAAGGCGAGACGACCTATTCCTCGCCCGGCCAAATGGCGGAGCTGGTCGAAGTCCTGCTGCGCCGCGGCCAGCCGGAACAAGCGGTCCGCGGCGTCATGGGTGGCAACTTCATGCGCCTTGCGCGAGAGGTCTGGAAATAATCCCTGGCACAGGCGCTCGCGCTCGGGCGGCGCTTAGGCGGAACAGGCTTCCTGTTTCGCGACGCATGACGCATTTTCCCGCTGGACATAAGTGTACAGTCAGGGCAGGCTATCGGATGGAGACCTCGATGTTTCCACAAGCGACGTAGAGCGCTCAATAAAACGAAGGGGAAGAACATGACCAAAGTCGCGAATATCGACATGACACGCCGCGGCCTGCTGGCAGGCGCCGGGGCGCTCGGCCTTGCGTCGCTGATCTATTCCGGCAAGCGCGCGCAAGCGGCCGGCTCTATTCTCAAAGTGCGGTCCTACGGCGACATCCAGACACTCGATCCGGCCTTCCGCCTCGCGGCGCCCGAAGGCGACATCACCAATGTCATCTTCGCCAGCCTCGTCGTCGCCACGCCAGGCGACAACTGGGGTTGGAAGCCGATGGCGGTAGAGAAGATCGAGCAGCTCGATCCGCTCACCGTTGCCTTCAAGCTCCGCGACAATATCGGCTTCACCGACGGATTTGGTCAGCTGACCGCGGAGGACGTGAAATTCTCGATCGAACGCATCGCGGATCCCAGCAACAAGTCACCCTATGCCGGCGACTGGGCAACACTCAAGGAGGTCGAGGTCAAGGACAAGCTTTCGGGCATCATCCACCTGAAGGAAGGCTTCGCGCCGCTATGGACGTCGACATTGCCGACGCCATCAAGCACCATCCTGTCCAAGCGCGCCGTGACGGAGGCAGGCGGCAAGCTGGGCGTAAAGCCCGTCGCGCAGTCCGGGCCTTATCTGTTGAAGGAATGGTCGCCCAAGCAGCGCACCGTGCTCGTGCGCAACCCGGACTGGAAATACGAGCAAGGCAGCTACGACGAAATCCATATCCTTCCAATCGAGGATGAGAAGACCGCCGAGCTCGGCTACGAGGCAGGCGATCTCGACTATACCTGGACTTCGGTGTCGTCGATCAAGCGGCTGAAGGAAACGCCGCCGGCAAACACCGCTGTGGTCCAAAAACCTTCGCTTGCCTTCGTCTGGCTCGGCATGAACCAGACCGCGGCGCCTTTCGACAATCCCGACCTGCGCCGCGCCATTCAATACGGCGTCGACCGCAAGGCCGTGGTGGATGCGGCCTATTTCGGCGCTGCCGACACCTCCACCGGCATCATCGCGCCGGGCCTAATCGGCCATCGGGAGAAGAACCTCTTCGACTATGATCCTGACAAGGCACGCGAACTGGTCGACAAGGCCGGCGCGAGCGGCGTCACCGTCACGCTCGATATCCTCAACAAGGCAGAACGCCTGTCCGCCGCGCAGGTCGTACAGGCCAACCTGCAGGACATCGGCATCAATGTCGAAATCAAACAGAACGACAGCGGCACGTTCTGGACACTCGGCTCCAAGGAAAATCCCTATTCCAAGAAGCTCCAGATGGTGCTGTCGCGCTTCTCGATGCAACCCGACCCGAGCTGGGCCACCGAGTGGTACACGCGTAGCCAGATCGGCGTATGGAATTGGGAGCAGTTCAGTAGCGAGGAGTTCGACAAGCTGGTCGTCGCAGGCAAGGTGGAACTCGATCCGGCCAAGCGCGACGTCATGTACAAGAAAATGCAGGACCTGATGGAAGAGAGCGGCTGCTATGTCTTCCTCACCCACGAAGTCACCGGCGTGATGCATCGCAAGAGCGTGGCGGCGGCCCTCAAACCCAATGGCGAGCCCTGCTTCGAGGACTTCAAACTCGCTTGAACGTGACGGGGAGCCACGGCATGAGGCCGAGCGGATCGACCGGGTCCTGAGATGCTTCAGTATGCGCTGAAACGGCTGGGACTAAGCGTGGTCATCGTGAGTGTCGCGATGGCGATGCTGTTCGCCATGATTTACGTGATCCCGGGCGATCCGGCCTCCGTGGCGCTCGGTCCGCGCGCAACGCCCGAGATGGTCCAGGCACTGCGCAGTCGCATGGGGCTGGATCAGCCGATCTGGGTTCAGTTCGCCAGATTCTATTTCTCCGCGCTTCGCGGCGATCTGGGCATCGAGATCCTTTCGGGGCGACCGGTGCTCGGCGTGGTGTTCGAACAATTGCCATTCACGCTGGCCCTGATTGCCGGGGCGATCTCTTGGTCCGTCCTGCTCGGGATTCCGCTGGGCTGCGTCGCCGCGATCCGGCGCGGCGGCTTCGTCGACCGCGTCATCGGCGTTCTGTCCGTCGCGGTGATCGCCGTGCCGTCCTTCGTCATCGCGATCTATTCGCTGCTGATCTTCGCCGTCGCCCTGCAGTGGCTGCCAGCCATCGGCGCCGGGGAACCCGGCAATCTGGGCAGCCAGTTGAAGCATCTCATCTTGCCCTCGCTCGCAATCGGCGTCGGCTGGGTGGGATACATCGCGCGCATGGTGCGGGCCTCCATGCTGGAGACGCTCGAAGCCTCTCACATCCGCACCGCGCGGGCGTTCGGCCTGCCCGAGTCGCGCATCACCTATTCCTACGCGCTGCGTATCGCCATCCTGCCAACCATCACGCTGCTCGGCGTCGGCGTTGGCACCATGGTGTCCTCGGCGGTCTTCGCCGAGATCGTCTTTGCTCGGCCGGGCATTGGCAAATTGGTCTACGAGGCGATTTCCGTACGCAATTATCCAGTCGTCACCGGCGCCGTGCTGGTCACAACCGTTTTCTTCGTCGTGGTGAACGCTTTCGCCGACATCATCATTGCTGCGTTGGATCCTCGTGTCAGATCAAGCTTTAGTTAACCAGCCGCCGCGGCGGCGCTTCGCCGCCATCGGCCCTATTTTCAGGCGCATTGTTCGCGAGCCACTGGGCGCGTTCGGCCTCATCCTGGTTGTGATCGTCGTGTTCTCCGCGCTTTTCGCCGACGTGATCGCCAGCTACCCGCCGACAAAGCTCTCGCCCGCCGAGCGCTTCGCACCGGCGAGCTTCCAACATCTGCTGGGCACCGATCATCTCGGCCGCGATCTGTTCTCGCGCGTACTCCACGGCGGCCGCATCGCGCTGGCCATTGCACTTGGCGCGACCGGACTATCCCTGGCCGGCGGCATCCTGCTCGGCCTCATCGCCGGCTATGGACCGCGCTGGCTCGACAATCTGCTTCTGCTGCTTTTCGATGCCATCAAGAGCTTCCCCACGGTGATGCTGGCGCTGGCGCTCGTCACGCTGACGGGGCCTTCGCTGCTTGCGGTGCTGGCCGTGGTAGTCCTGGTCAATGTGCCAGGATATGCCCGCATCATCCGCACCCAGACGCTTGTCCTGAAGTCGGCGGAGCATGTGATGGCGGCGCGCTCGATGGGAGCCGGCACGGCGCGTATTCTCGCCGTCCACATTTTGCCCAACGTCATCGGCCCCATTCTCATCCTGGCGTCGATGGATATTCCGGTCGTCGTGGCGATCGAAGCCGGATTGAGCTTCCTCGGCCTCGGCGTCAGGCCCCCTCTGCCGAGCTGGGGCGCGATCCTGAACGACGGCTTCGTCAACATCCGCGATTCATATTGGATCGTGGTTGCCGGAGGCGTGCCGATCATCCTCACCACGCTCGGCTTCACCTTCCTCGGCGAAACGCTGCGTGACGTGTTCGATCCCAGGCTAAAGAGGCGCCAATGACGATCCTTGACGTCAAGGACCTGAGCGTCGACTTCGTCACCGAGACCGGGACACTGCAGGCGCTGCGCAAGGTGAACCTCGCGGTGCCGGCCAACCGTATCGTAGGCGTCGTCGGTGAATCCGGCTGCGGAAAGTCGACCTTGATCAACACCGTTCTCGGCCTGCTCGCCGAGAACGGCGCGGTGACGTCGGGCGAGATCCTGTTCGAAGGCCAGAGCGACCTCGTCCACCTGGACGCAAACGGCATGCGGGCGCTGCGCGGACAAAAAATAGCGACGGTCTTCCAGGATCCGATGGGCGCGCTCAACCCCGTGCTGTCGGTCGGTCGGCAGATGCGCGACATCCAATATCGGTCGGCCCTGTCTCGCAAAGAAAAGGATGCGCGTTCGATCGAGATGTTGCGCAAGGTCCGCATCCCCGACCCCGAGCGCCGGCTGGCGCAGTTTCCGCACGAATTCTCCGGCGGCATGAAGCAGCGTATCGCAATCGCGATGGCGCTTCTGATGCAGCCGTCCCTGCTGATCGCCGACGAGCCGACGACAGCGCTGGACGCGACACTGGAAGTCGCCATCATTGAACTGTTGAAGGACCTACAGCAGCAGATCGGCTGCTCGGTGCTGTTCATCTCGCATCACCTCGGCGTCATCGCCGAGTTGTGCGATGACATGATCGTCATGTACGCCGGCGAGGTCGTCGAGCACGGCTCGACACGCGATATCTTCCACAATGCGCGACACCCCTACACCAAAAAACTGCTCGCTTGCGATCCGGCGAGGCTCTCGCGCCGCGAACCGCAGCTGCCCACCATTCCCGGCACGCTGCCCGACCTTCGCGACCGACCGAAAGGCTGCATTTTCCAAGCGCGCTGCGAATTCACCGACGAGGCCTGCGCAGAGATGCCCCCGGACATCCCGGTCGGTGGCGCCCATGTCACGCGATGCTGGCACGCCGGAAAAACGACCGGGGCGCGTGCATGACAACGGAACCCCTACTCGCAGTCTCCAACCTTCGGGTGCGTTTCCGCATCGGTGGCGTGATCAGCGCGCTCGCCGGTCGCCTCACTGAAATCGAGGCCGTCGCCGGGGTCGGTTTCACGCTGGAGCGCGGCCAGACGCTCGCGCTCGTGGGCGAATCCGGTTCGGGCAAAACGACGCTCGCGCGCGCCGTCAACGGCCTCCAGCCGGCGGCGAGCGGGTCGATCCGCTTCGAAGGCCGCGAATTGGGCAATTTTTCGAACGCAGGCTGGAAGTCGTTGCGGCGCAAGATATCGATGATGTTCCAGGATCCGGTCGGCTCGCTGTCACCACGGCTCAGCGTCCGCTCGCTGCTCGCGGAGCCATTCGCCATCCATGGCCTGTCCGGGCGCAGCCTCAACGCCGAAGTGGAGCGCCTGCTTGCCTTGGTCGGTCTTCCACGCGATTTCGCCGACCGTTATCCGCACCAGCTCTCTGGCGGGCAGGCACGCCGGGTCGGGGTTGCAAGGGCTGTTGCGCTCGACCCCGTGCTGATCATTGCCGACGAGCCGACGGCCGGTCTCGACGTGTCGATCCAGGGCGAGGTGCTCAATCTGCTCAACAGCTTGCGCGACCGCATGGGCTTGTCGATGCTCATCATCACCCACAATCTGCACGTCGTGCGGCAGATCGCCGATCGGATGGCGGTGATGTATCTCGGGCGCTTTGTTGAGGAAGGCGAGACGGAAGCGATCTTCCAGGCGCCGCGGCACCCATACACGGCCGCACTGCTTTCCGCGAATCCCGAACCTGATCCGGACAAGGTGCACAACCGCATCGCCCTGCCCGCAGATGTGCCGTCGCTGCTCGACCGGCCTTCTGGGTGCGAGTTCCACACCCGTTGCCCGTTCGCCCAAGACATCTGCGCAGGTCAGGTGCCTGCCTCATCCGCGCTCGGGACCAGCCGGCTCACCTGCCATTTCCCGCTCGATGCCGGCACGCGCGCCGTCAAGACAATTGCCACGACCTAAGAGAAAGTTCGCCCGATGAAAGACATCCGCGTGGTCACCGATTTTCCGCGCAAGGTGCATGAGATCGAGAACCTGTGGATCCCGATGCCCGACGGCGTGAAACTTGCTGCCCGCATCTGGCTCCCGGTGGACGCCGAGGCAGACCCGGTGCCTGCTGTTCTCGAATACCTGCCCTACCGCAAGCGTGACGGAACGGTGGAGCGCGACGCGCTCACGCATCCCTACTTCGCCGGTCACGGCTATGCTGGCGTGAGGGTCGACATGCGCGGCAGCGGCGACAGCGAAGGCATCTGCAAGGGTGAATATCTCAAGCAGGAGCAGGATGACTGCCTCGCGGTGATCGAATGGCTGGCGAAACAGCCCTGGTGTTCCGGCGCGGTCGGCATGATCGGCATAAGCTGGGGCGGCTTCAACGGGCTCCAGGTCGCAGCTCGACGGCCGTCGGCACTGAAGGCCGTCATCTCGTTGTGCTCCACCGACGACCGCTACAATGACGACGTCCACTATCTCGGCGGCGCGCAGATGTGCGACAATCTGAACTGGGGTACCACCGCCTGGGCAATCGCCATGACACCGCCCGATCCGCTAATTGCAGGGGATCGCTGGCGCGAGCTTTGGGACGACCGCTTAAACGGCAACGGCATCTGGATGCAGGACTGGTTCAAGCATCAGCGCCGAGACGAATTCTATAAGCACGGCTCGATCTGCGAGAACTACTCCGATATCGAGATTCCCGTTTACGCAGTCGGTGGCTGGGCCGACGGCTATCCAAACCCGATCTTCCGAATGATGGAGAGCCTCCCGGGCGTTCGCAAGGGTCTGATCGGTCCCTGGGGACACAAATATCCTCATTTCGCCATGCCCGGCCCGCGCATCGGGTTCCTCAAGGAATGCCTGCGCTGGTGGGATCAATATCTCAAGGGCATCAACACCGGCATTGCCGACGAGCCCATGCTACGTGCCTGGATCCAGGATCCCGCGCCGCCAGCTGCCATTTATGACGAGCGCCCCGGCCACTGGGTCGCCGAGCCTTCCTGGCCAGGGCCTGGAGTCAGCGAGCGCTCTCTCGCTTTGTCGCCAGGGCGCCTTGGCGAAAGCGCTGGCAACGACGACGTGCTGACAATCTGCTCGCCGTCAACGGCGGGCCTCTCCTCCGGAACGTGGTGCGGCTATGGGGCCGTGCCGACATTGCCGGTCGATCAGCGCATGGAAGCTGGCAACGCGCTCATCTTTGAAACGGAGCCCTTGCAGGAAGCCGTGGAGATCCTCGGCTTCCCGGAGTTCGAGGTCAAGCTCGCCTCGGACAAGCCAGTCGCGCTGGTCTCGGCGACCCTGTCGCTGGTGCTGGAAGACGGCGCGGCTGCCCGCGTCAGCTATGGGATCCTCAACCTCACGCATCGGCATGACGACCTCGAGCTCCAGCCCATGACGCCGGGCGAGGTCGAGACGATACGCATCAAACTGCGTTGCTGCGGCCAGCGCTTCGAGAAAGGCCAGCGCATCCGGCTCGCCGTCGCCACGGGGCATTGGCCGATTGTCTTTCCGGGACCGGAGAAGGCGACACTGTCGATCCATTGCACCGGCAGCAGGCTGATCCTGCCGGTGCGCGAACCGCAGGCGCTCGATGCGACGCTTGCGGACTTCAAAGGGCCAGAGAGTGCGGCGCCCATGGCGCAGGAAGTGATGAAGGCAGGGGAGCCCTTCCGACGCGAGGTGACGACGAACCAGGTGACCGGCGAGACCATCTATACCATCGTGAGCGACGCTGGAACGGTGCGCCATCCGCACACCGGCATGATTGTGTCGGCCAGGCAGACCGAGGTCTACGCCATTCATCCGGACGATCCAAACTCGGCTCGGGGAACCGTAACTTGGGACAAGTCCTATGCCCGGGGCGACTGGAACGCTGGTGTTTCGGTCTCGGCCACGGTTCGGGGATTGCGTGAAGTCTGGCGCCTGGAGACACATCTCGTTGCGCGCACCCGTGACGAAATCGTCCTCGATCGCGAAGAGATCACGGAGTTTCCGCGCGACCTGAATTGATGTGGCGGGCGGCGCACTGTCAGGGCTAGCTGCGGGCTTAACGCTTGATATGGGCGCGCCGTGAATTTCTCTGCCGTATCTTTTCGGCGAAGGCTTCGACCTCTCCGTCGTGGGGCGCTTTGCCCGTATGAGTAAGCAGGTATGCTGCCGTCAGAGATAGGCGGTTGCTTACCGGCTCGACGATTTCAAGCGAGTAATAACCGATCTGGGTGAAATAAAGCACACGCGCCCGCACGAACGCCTCGGTGTCGCCGTAGCCATGCCGCGAGAACATCGCTCGGATAGCCTCGACCCGCGCATCGTCCTCGTCCTTGACGATCCGGTGCACTTTAACCGACTGGCGCGACCATGCGCGGACGGCAAAGTCCAGGAGCGGATCGAACAGCGATTCATCCAACCAGCACTCGAAAACGTTGAGTACCCCCTGCGTGATCGATGCGGCGGGTCGAGCAGCTTGCGTGAGGATGAAACGAGTATTGTTGTCGCGCCAATGGTTGAGAAGTTGGTCAAGCAAATCCTGGCGGCTTTTGAAATACCAGTAGAAGCTGGAGCGGGAAACATTGAGTTTTTGCCCGAGCGTCAAGACACGCACCGCCTCCACACCCTCGGAGACAAGGGTTTCCAGCGCGAGCTTCATCCAGTCCTCGCGGGTCACCTTGGTGTTGCCACTCGAGCCGGATCGCCGCGCAATTTCCGCAACACTGGAGTCGGAAGACATGGTCACCCATTGTGTTGAACCGCGCGCTAGATAGACCCGAAACCACGCCCTCACAAGATCGCAAAGCGCCTGGTGATCATCATTCCGAAGGAAGGACGTGATTTTCGCAGGCCGTCAAGTATTAGTCAGCTCAGGCCCTTAACCGGCGTGTGACTTCGTCGGTTTTTTCTGCCGTTGGATCTATCCTGTTTGCCTCCATGCATTGCACTGCGTGCAGCGATCCTTGTACGGCTGCGATTGATCTTGCAGCGAATTTGGGCTCGGACCGAAAGCGAAGCGGTTCGCGCGACACAATGGATGCGATCCTTTACGCAGCTACGCTCGATACCTACCCTTCCCGAAGGCTCCGCTCAGAAAGAAGGCCGTACGATCTTTTAACGTGCTTGGGCGCTGCGTACCGGCTCAGCGGCAGGTAAAGCCGCCATCCACCGGCAGTGCGCGCCGGTCACGAAGGAAGCATCATCTGACGCCAACCTCAGCTGGACCATACCCGGTCGAGAAGGCCGAGCCAGTTAGCGCCGACGACCTTCTCGATTTTCGAGTTTGTCCAGCCAGCACGCGACATGGCATCCGCCAAATTCGGGAAATCGCTGATCCGCCGTATCCCGTCGGGGTTCTTGACCTCGCCGAAATCGGTCAATTTGCGTCCAAACCCCTTGTCGTGTGTGATCCAGTCGAAGAATTCTTCGCCGTAGCCTTGCGTGAAATCCGTGCCGATGCCGACGGAATCTTCCCCTACGAGATTGATCACATAGTCGATCGCGTCGATGTAGTCTCCGATATCGGACTGGGCGCCCTTCGGGAGGAAGGGCGGGAACATCGTGACGCCGACGAACCCACCCTTTTCGACGATATAGCGAAGCTCCTCATCGCTTTTGTTGCGGGGATGGGCCTTCAGTCCGGCTGGAAGGCAATGGGAATAGGCTACCGGCTTGCTCGATGAATCGATAACGTCTCTCGACGTCTTGGGGCCGACATGGCTGAGGTCGCACAACATGCCCACTCGGTTCATTTCGGCCACCACCTCACGGCCGAAATCTGAAAGGCCGCTATCCCGGCCTTCATAACACCCGCTTCCGACCCAGTTCTGCGTGTTGTAGGTCATCTGGGCGATACCGACGCCCAGACTTTTCAGTATCTCGACATAACCTATCTGGTCTTCGAAGGCTGTGGTGTTCTGCATCCCGAGGATGATCGCCGTTTTGCCCGCCTTTTTTGCTTGAACGATATCTTCGGTGGAGCGTGCTTTGACGATTTCGTCCGCATATTGGCGAAACCACCCGTTCCATTTCGCTATATTTTGGACTGTCGCCTCGAATCCTTCCCAGACACTGCAGGTACAGTTTGCTGCTGTAAGGCCCGCCTGGCGCATCTCCTTAAAGATGTCTCCGTTCCAGTTGGAGATGATAAGGCCGTCGATGACGACGGAATCGTCGTAGACCTGTCTTGCAGACTTGTTCATGCTATTCTCGCTTTCAGATTGGATCGGTTTTCGCCGGCGGAAATTTCAAGTATTGGCGCCTTGAACCCTTGTTATTTCAAACCGGCAGCACTCGAAGCCCATCGCTTCGCACTGGACCTCCCGACACTCGACCTTGAACGGTTTGCGGCCTTGCTCGTCGAATAAGTACTGAAGTCCCCCGGCAAAAAAGCCTTCGAACATGTAGCAGGTCGCGTGGTCAGCGCCGGAAGGGCTCTCCAGCGCATAGATCGAGTTTTGGACGGCGATTTCGGCACTCCCGAGATCTTCGGCGACGCGCTCCAGCTTGAACTGTCCCCAGCCTCTCGCGGTCAGGCGTTCGAGGTAGTGCTCAAAAACGGGAAAGCCGGATATGTCGTAGGTTTCAGCCTGTTTCCGGCACCAGTAGTAGGCGGATTTGGCGCCTGCCTGGTACAGAACGTCGCGATACCTGGACAGGCCGAGAGCGCTTTCGACTTCCTTGTGAACATTCACCATGAAGTGACGCGGAATGTAGAGCATGGGCAGACCATCGGTCTCCCAGATCCCGGTCGCTTCGTCCACGTTGATATCTACCGATGGCAGCATGCCTCACCTTATTGAATCGTCTGGATGTATCGGTGCACGCAGGGCCGACTTTTGCGGGCAGCCCTGTTGCCTGGTGCACATCTCGTAGAAGGGCCGAACTATACCGCCACGCGCTTCTTCGAAGCCTGAATCCGGCTTGCGCCGGCCGTTTCAGGCATCTCGCCGAACAGGGAGACTCGTGACGTTTCGCGCAGTGCCAAGCCGCCTGCCATCGCGAGTACTGCGATCGCAATCAGATAGAATGCCGGAGAAAGATTGTTTCCGGTGCGTTCGATCAACCACGTCGCCATCAAAGGAGCCGTGCCTCCGAAAATTGTATAGGACACGTTGTAGGTGAAAGCCGAGGCGGTGTACCGCGTGCGGGTCGGAAACGATTCCGACATCAAGGCTGCCGTTACCACGCCACAAGACAGCGCCCCCACTGCGAGCAGCAGCACGCCGGCGACGGCGTGGAATACGGAGCCCGAGCTTGCCAGTCCGAAGGCAGGCAAGACCGTCAGGATGACCCAACCGCAAATCAGCCCGATCGACTTGCGCCGTCCGATGCTGTCCGAAATTCGACCAGCGACCGGGCACGCGGCGGCGGCGAAGAACAGGGCCACCGTTGATACCAGGAGCGCTTGAGGCCTGGTGAGATTTCCCACCACCTGGAGATACGTCGCGAAATAGGTGGTGAAGGTGTAGAAAGACAACGCCGTGAGCGAAATGAAGGCTCCAAGGCGCAGGATCGTGCCGGCTTGGCTTTGCAGTGTCTCCCTCAAGGGAGAATGTGCGTGCAGATTCTCCTCGGCCGCCATGGCCTTGAACGCGGGCGTCTCAGACATCCGCCACCGCAAGAACAGGCCGATGATGCCGAGCGGCGCCGCGACGATGAAGGGAACCCGCCATCCCCAGGACGCCATCGCCTCGCTGGAAAGACTGTTTTCCATTGCGAAAACCAGGAGAGCGGCGGAAGCGAAGGCGGTAAATGTCGAGACCGGAACGAAGCTTCCGTACCAACCCCTGCGATGATTTGGGGAATGTTCCATGACATACGCCACCGAGCCGGCATATTCCCCGCCGGCCGAGAAGCCCTGGAGGCAACGCAAGAGGGTCAAAAGAACCGGCGCCATCACGCCGATGCTGCCGTGCGTCGGCAGCAAGCCGATCAGGGTTGTGGCGCCCGCCATCATGAGGATCGTCAGCGACAGGATGCTTTTGCGTCCGACCTTGTCGCCGAGAATTCCGAAGAAGATGCCGCCCAGGGGCCGCATCGCGAACGCCACGGCGAAGACGCCGAACGTTTTGAGAAGTCCCAGACTGACGCTCGAGCTTGGAAAGAACTGGTTCGCGATGATCGTTGCAAGAAAGCCATAAACCGCGAAATCGAACCATTCCACGAAATTGCCTATGGCCGCCGCACTGATTACCTTTCGCAGCGTTTTGGTTGAAGTCTGCGGGTCTGCCTGCGCTGTCATGCCGATATCCTCCCGAATCTGACATTGGGTCTGAGATGGAACTTTGGCCCTCTGCCGGAGGCTGGTGCTGGACCTGCTTGCCGACCACCGGTGCGCCTTTTCGGCTTTTCCCGGCTTGTACGTGAGTGCCGCCGTTCCGTTCGATCTCCCCTGCACCGCATGGTGACAAAGGAATTTCAAACAGCACGACGCGATACGCCGACGATCCGAACCGTCGGAATCCCGTCGATCAGTTCCCTTCCTCGCCACAAGGATCGTAGCGGCAGAGTTATTTGTAAAATATCGATGAGAGCTTTATTGATAATCTTGGGATATCAATGGGAGGACTCATGGCACTCGATTTACGACACTTTCGTGCCTTCCTCGTGCTTGGAAACGAGCTCCATTTTGGGCGAGCTGCCAACACGCTGCGCATCGCGCAGCCGGCACTCTCAAAAACCGTTCAGCAGCTCGAGTCCGAGATAGGCGCACCCTTGCTCACCCGCACGACGCGACGGGTTGAACTAACAGAGGCAGGGAAAGTGTTTCTGACGGAAATTTCCGGCATTGCCGGTCAGATCGACCTGGCTATCACAAAGACGCGCAAGGCAGCGCGAGGTTTGCAAGGCGAACTGCGCGTCGCCTACACAGATTTTGCAATCAACGGAAAGCTGCCCGAGTTCCTGCGGGATTTCAACCTCGCGCATCCGGATATTCATCTGGATCTCATATTCATGCCGACCGTTCGTCAGCACGTCGCCATTCTTCAAAACTCGATCGATATCGGTTTCATGTACGGAGAATTCGACCACCAATCCACCAACAGCCTGGTTTTCGACGAGAACGAATACGTCGTGGTTCTGGCGTCTGACCATCCGCTCGCGAGAAACGAGACACTGACGCTGACAGAGCTCAAAGACGAGAAGTTTGTGTTCGGGACAGGTGATAGTTGGGTTGTTTTCCGGCAGCAGGTTTTCGCCAAATGCCGCGCGAGAGGCTTCTTTCCCGACATCGCTTTGGAAGCGACAAACAGCGACGGAATCTTCGGGCTTGTGATCGTGGGGGCGGGCGTGGCCATCTATTCCAGCTGTATAGGGAACATGGCACGGCACGGGGTCGCGGTTCGCCCGCTCAGCGACCTGCCTGAGAAACTTCCAATCTCGGCCGTGTGGGATCGCAGTAACCGCTCGAAGGTGCTCAGCACCTTTCTCAAACACCTGCGAAATCACCGCCGGGGTCTCGGAGCCGGTGAATAGCACGGCTTTGAAATCGAGCTGATCAGGCGGGCGGTCCAATGACGTTGCCATGCCCATCCGAACCGACCATACAGGTGGCGAACTGCCCTATAAACCATTGATAGACAATGACGATGGTGGGCCCGGAGGGACTCGAACCCCCAACCAAGCGGTTATGAGCCGCCGGCTCTAACCATTGAGCTACAGGCCCCACGCGGGCTGGATAGTGTTTTTCCAGTCCCCGCACAAGGCTTTACGAGCGCTCTCGCCAAGATCGCCCAAATCAATCCATATTCGACGCTTAATCGGGCCATCGCCACTGGCGAACAACGGAGTTTTTCGATGACCAGAGCCTTTTTACCCCTAGCCCTTGCCGCCGCAGTCGCAATGCCAACGATCGCCGGCGCGGCCGAGACCCCGCAGCCGCCGCGCATCATCGTGTCCGGCGAAGGCGAGGCAACCGTGGCGCCTGATCTCGCCCTTCTGTCGCTCAGCGTCATGCGTGAGGCCAAGACCGCACGCGAGGCGCTCAACGCCAACAACGATGCCATGGCTGCCGTCATCGCCGCCATGAAAGCGGCCGGTATCGCCGAGCGCGATCTGCAAACGGCGAGCATCCAGATCAACCCGCGCTACAACTACCCCAACAAGACCGACGGCGGTGAGGAGCCGAAACTGATCGCCTACCAGGTCACCAATACGCTGTCGGTGCGTGTGCGCGACATTGCCAAAACAGGCGAGATTCTCGACAAGGCCGTGTCGCTTGGCGTGAACCAGGGCGGCGGCATCTCATTCACCAATGAGAACCCGGCCACCGCCATCACCGAGGCACGCAAGAAGGCAGTCGCCGATGCCCTCGCCAAGGCCAAGACGCTTGCCGAAGCGGCAGGCGTCAGCGTCGGCAAGGTTGTGGAAATCACCGACCAGAACTATGCCCCGCCGCCCATGCCGATGAATGCCAAGGCTTTTGACGCCGCCGGCGCGTCCGTGCCGATGCAGGCCGGTGAAAATGCCTACAAGGTCGTGGTCAACGTCACCTTCGAACTGAAGTGATCGCACACAAGACGCCAGAACAATCTGGCGCCCACCTGGCATGCGAAGCAGACAAGAAAAACCCCGAAGGAGCGATCCTCCGGGGTTTTTTGCATCCGTTTAAATAGCGGCTGCGCTTAGAGCGTTTGCTTTTACGCAATTCCGGACGGAAACCGCTACACACTTTTCCTGGAATTGCGCTTAGCGATAGACCGGGCAGCCACGCTCGCGGCCGAACACGACCATCGTGCGCTCACCGTCCTCGCGGCCGACGACCTTGATCACGCGACGATTCACATCGACGATGCGGGCGCGCCAGATTCCCATGCGCTCAGCCTTGTTCAACGCTCGTTCCGGCGAGCAGCCGCGACGCTCCCAGCGGTCACGGCGCCAGTCGCGGTGATCGCGGTCGCCGGCGTAGACGCCGAAGCGCGGCTCGCCATTGCCGAAGTTCAGATAGATGCCCTCGGCCTGCGCGGTCGCGGGTACGGCGGCCAAAGCGCCAAAAGCGACGAAAGCCGAAAGTGCGGCAGCCTTGATCTTGGTCAACATGGTCTTCTCCTTATGGAAGCGTTGTCTGCTTGAACCCTGTTCGCCGAAGCGATGATGTGACCATAACGAGGCTTGGCTGAACCGAACGGGAACCGCCTGTTCATGCGAGGTTCATTTCACCGGTGGCCATAGTCGGGTATGGAAAATGAACGGCGGCATTGCCGCGTGCATGTTTATTCGTCGACAGACCCGACTTCAGGGCTCCTCATCGAGCACGTAATCGAAATAGTCTTCCGGTTCGACGAGATCGGTCTCGCTGGCGCGTACGCGCCCACGCATCGAAATGCCGGCTTCATGCACCGTCTCGGCACTGCCGGAAACCAGCCGATGCCACCAGTAGAGATCGTGCCCCTCGGCAACGAGCCGATAGGCGCAAGTCGATGGCAGCCAGCTGATGGTGCGCACATTCTGCGGCGTGAGACCGACACAGTCGGGCACCTTGGCCAAACGGTTGGGATAGTCGTGGCAGCGGCAGGTGCCGGCGTCGAACAGGCGACAGGCGACACTTGTCCAATAGATTTCGCCGGTATCCTCGTCCTCGAGCTTCGACAGGCAGCATTTGCCGCAGCCGTCGCACAGCGATTCCCACTCCGCCGGAGACATCTCCTCCAGAGTCTTGGTCTTCCAGAACGGTTCGCTTTCCATCCGGCGCATGTGGCGCGCCGCGGCGGCAACGTCAAGCGCGCTTGGCCTGCGCCATCAAAACGCCCGTTCGATACCCCTATTCTCACCGCTGTGGCTCTTGCCGGTCGAATCGACCGCGCAAACGGGTCCCAGCAGCGTCCCCGCAAAGGAGATTCGACATGAAACGCCAACAACGGATTCTGACCGGAACCGCGCTCGGCCTGCTGATGGCCTCGACACCACTCGCCGCCCTGCCGCTCCAGGACGACCCGGCGGCACGCGCCGCATCCCCCCTTGTTCTGGCGCAAGCAGAAGGTGACGGCTCAGCCGAAAGCAGCCAGCCGCCGGTGGAACAGGCTGCGCCGGAGCCGCAACCCGAACCAGTTGCCGCGCCTGAGCCCGTGGCGGCGCCAGAACCCGCTCCGGCAGTCGAGCAGGCCCCTGCACCCGAACCAACCACGATACAGGCGCAGCAGGAACCGGAGGCCGCAGAGCCATCCGCCGAGCCTGAATTGCCGCGCAAGAAACGCAAGCAGAGCGAGGAGCAGGCGGAACCCGCACCGGCAGAGCAATCCGCACCCGCCGAAGCCGCTCCGGCTCAACAGGAGGCTCCGGCCGCCGATCCGGAGCAGCCGCGCAAGAAGCGCAAGCAGAGTGAAGAGCAGCCGGCACCCGCCGAAGCTGCGCCTGCCCAACAGGAAGCGCCGGCCGCCGAGCCCGAACAGCCGCGCAAGAAGCGCAAGCAGAGCGAGGAGCAGCAGGCACCCGCCGAGGCCGCACCTGCCCAACAGGAAGCGCCGGCTGCCGAGCCGGAGCAGCCGCGCAAGAAGCGCAAGCAGGAGCAGACTGAACCTGCAGCCGAACAGTCGGCGCCTGCCGAAAAGGCACCGGAGGCCAAACCCGCCGAACCCGAACAGAAATCCGCGGAGCCCGAGCAGAAGCCGGCCGAGAAGAAACCCGCCAAGGAAGAACCTGCGGCAAAGCCGGCGGAAGAGCCAGCCCAGGCAAAACCAGATGAGAAGCCTGCCTCCGAGCAGTCGAAGCCAGCGGAACCCGCGCAGAGTGGAGAGAAACCGGCGACCGGAGAACAGAAACCGGCTGGACAGGGCGAGACGACCACCAAGCCTGCCGATGAGCCGCAGCCCGGCGAACAGCCGAAAACCGGTGAACCGACCGAGCCGGCGCAGGGCGGGCAGCAGCCTGCAACCGGAGAACAGAAGCCGGCCGGCCAGCAGACCGAAGCGCCGGCCAACCCCAATGCCGCGCCGATCTTCGACAGCCAGAAGGATACTCAGCGTCCGGTCAAGGGCCAGGAAGGCACCACCGCCCAGCCGCAACAACCCGGCCAGGCACCGGCCGAACAGCCGGCGGCACAGCCTGCCCAACCAGCTCAGCAACCGGCCGAAAAGGCGCCACCGCCCGCCGACGACAGGGCAGCGCAGGTGACGATCCAACCAGAGAAGATCGCTCCGGTGACAGAAGAAAAAGGCACGCGGCTCGAACGTGCGCCCGATTTCGACGTGCGCCGGCGTCCACGTCCCGAAGGCGCCGACATCGTCAAGAACTTCGGCGACCGTACGATCATCCAGTTCAACAACCAGGTGATCGTCGAAAGCAACGAGCGACCGCGCATCACCCGTGATGCACAGGATGTCTACTACGAGGATCTGCCGCGCGGCCGCACACGCGAGACCATCGTACGTGACAACGGCAACCAGATCATCACCATCCGCAACCGCAATGGCGATATCGTCAGGCGGTCCCGCATCACACCGGACGGGCAGGAATACGTGCTGAGCTATGTCGATGAACGCTACTATGAAGACATGAACGAATGGCGCGATCCGGGCGACGAGCTGCCGCCGATCTACGTCGATATTCCGCGCGAAGAATACATCCTGGAATCGGAATATGTCCGCAGCCCCGATGACTATTATGTCTTCCTGGAGCGGCCACCGGTGGAGAAGGTCAAGCGTCTCTATTCGATCGACGAGGTCAAGCGCTCGGCGCGTGTGCGCGATATCGCCCGCCGCATCGATCTCGACACGCTGAACTTCGAGTTCGGCTCAGCCACGATCCCCGAAAGCGAGGTGCAAAAGTTGCAAGGTGTCGCGGACGCCATGCAGAAGCTGCTCGCCAAGAACCCGGCCGAGACCTTCCTGATCGAAGGTCACACCGACGCCGTCGGGTCGGATGTCGCCAATCTGGCGCTGTCTGACCGCCGCGCGGAGGCGGTGGCCAACGCGCTGAGCAGCGTCTTCGACGTCCCGCCGGAAAACCTGAGCACGCAGGGCTACGGCGAACGCTATCTCAAGGTGAAAAGCGACAAGCCGGAGCGCGAGAACCGGCGCGTCGCCATCCGCCGCATCACCCCGCTGGTGGCGCCGATGGCTAACGCAAAATAGGCGGTTCTGCTCCTAGGGCATTGATTCGCCACATTGGGAGTCCCAAATGTTAGTGGGGTTCCCTGCCCCGTCCCGTCCTGAACGGGACGTCAAAGAGGCCCGGCCGGCTTACTCCACCGACCGGGTCTTTTGCTGAGCACGCTTCCGAATCGAGCAGCAGCGAAGCAAAAAGTTGCAGGTCCTTGTGGCAAAGATCATGCGACAAACGGGAGATGGAACGGAAGCCGGTTCATCGTGATCGCAATCCGCTCCAGAGCATTTCGCGTCTTGCCAAGACCGCGCCGCTCACTGGAGCGTTTCCGTTTCCACGGAAACGCGGAACCCTCCAACTTTTGTTTTTTTTGCGCAATTCCGGACGCAAAACCGCGACACACTTTTGCTGGAATTGCTCTAAAAAACGACGCCGACTGGAAGCACGGACGCATTTCATGAAACGCCTCGAACTCGCCATCGAATCCATCATCCTGGCCTCGCGCTGGCTGCTCGTGGTCTTCTACCTCGGGCTCGGCCTGGCGCTCGCCATCTATGCGCTCTCGTTTGCCAAGAAACTCTATGAGTTCATCACCAAGGTGATGGTGCTGGGCGACACCGACACGATCCTGAAGATCCTCGGCCTCATCGATGCAGCGCTCGTCGCCTCGCTGGTGGTGATGGTCATCATCTCGGGCTACGAAAACTTCGTCAGCCGTTTCGATGAGCATGACGGCAAGGTGCACTGGCTGGGCACGATCGATGTCGGTTCGCTGAAGGTCAAGGTCGCCTCGACCATCGTGGCGATCTCGTCGATCCATCTGCTGCAGGTGTTCCTCAACTCCTCGTCCTATTCGACCGAGCAGTTGATGTGGCTGACCATCATCCACCTCACCTTCGTGCTGTCCGCGCTGATGCTGGCCTATATCGACAGGCTGATGGGCCACGGAAAAGGCGACAAGAGCGCTTCGCCCGACTGATCGCAGCGCTCTCCGATCAGGTCTAGAACAGCCCGGTCACCTTGGTTTGGGTGCGAGCGAACACTTCATCCGGCACGAAGAAGTCGCCGGCCAGGGCGCCCTTTGCGCCCGGCGCGTATTTCGAGAAATCAGTGACCCCCTCGGCACGCAGCACTTCCTCGTCGATGTAGAAATTTCCGGTCGCCTCGCGCGATGGGCGCGTCAGGATGGCATGCGCCGCGTCCGCCATGATCTCTGGCGAACGGCTCATCGCCGCCACCGTCTCGCCACCGAGAAGATTGCGTATTGCTGCCGTGTCGATCGCCGTCAACGGCCACAGCGAATTGACCGCGATACCTGCCGATGCGAATTCGGCGCTCATGCCCAGCGTGCACATCGACATGCCGAACTTCGCCATCGTGTAGGCGACATGGCCCTTGAACCACTTGGCTTTCATGTCAAGCGGCGGCGCCAGATTCAAAATATGAGGGTTTGACGCTAACTTAAGGTGCGGAATGCACATTTTGGAAACGAGGAAGGTGCCGCGCGTGTTGATCTGGTGCATCAGATCGTAGCGTTTCATGTCGGTTTCCAGCGTGCCGGTAAGCTGGATGGCACTGGCATTGTTCACACAAATATCGATGCCGCCGAAACGCTCGACCGTCTTGGCGACGGCTTCCGCGACCTGTGGCTCTTCGCGAATGTCGCACAGCACCGGAAGCCCCCTGCCGCCAGCCTTTTCGATCGCTTCGACAGCTGTGTGAATGGTGCCAGGCAGCTTGGGGTGCGGCGTATCCGTCTTGGCCGCGATGGTGACATTGGCGCCATCGCGCGCGGCCCGCAACGCTATCGCCAGCCCGATGCCACGCGACCCGCCTGAAATGAACAGCGTCTTTCCCTTGAGCGACATGCCATCGATCTCCCTGCAGCAACGGGCGATCCTTGCCCGGTCTGTACAGGGATGCAAGGTGGGTAAGCCCGCATCGATGGTGACGCTGGGGCGTGTCTGACCGCTAGACCAGCACCAGCCCCTGTCGCATGGCGATCGCAATCGCGTCCGTGCGGTTGGCGGCACCGAGCTTTGTCAGGATCGCCGCGACATGGAATTTGGCGGTATGCACGGAAATGTCGAGCCGACGGGCGATCACCTTGTTGGGCGCGCCTTCGGCCAACAAGGCCAATACCTCCGCTTCGCGCGGCGACAGCGACGGCCGCGCGGCAACCTCATGGTCGCCACTCAGGTGATCGTCCGCTTCTGCTGCGAAATCGACCGTTTCCAAAGCTTCTTCGTCCCGGACCGCATGATACCCGGCCACCGCCAGCCGCGCTGCGGCAGCGATCAGCCCGTCCTCGGCATTCGGCGGCAAAACGGCAAAGACACGCCCCGCGCTGCCATTGACGGCGGCAACGGGGCGAGACGACAGGAGCACCAGCGGCACCGCCAGCTGAAGGGCGGCGTTGTCGACGATGGCCACGTCGACGCCAGAAACGCTGCCTGCCGGCACCGGCGCGAACTCCTCGCTAGCGGCCAGCGATGCCGACAGCCGTTCGGCCCGCCCGGCATCGCCGAGCGCGATCAGCACTGTCAGTCGCCTGCCTGCCATCGATCCTCTCAATTCAGCGGCTTTTCGCCGATCGTCACGACAACCTCGCTGCGGTCGCCGCCGCGCAGGATGCCAAGCTTGACCGAAGTGCCGGCGCTGTCAGGCCCCAGCCTTCTCATCAAGCCACGCGGCCCTTCCACCGGCTCGCCATTCCAGGCCACGATGATGTCGCCGACATGCAGTCCGGCGGCCTTGGCCGGACCATTGTCGTCCAGTCCCATCACCATGGCACCGGTCGTGTCGCCATCGCGCGCAGGGTGCAGGGCTGCACCCAGATAACCGCGCACGACATGGCCCTTGTCCTTCAGCACGGCCACCGTACGCTCGATGGTCTCGAACGGAATGACCAGAGCGCGGCGGCGTGGCCCGAACAGGAGCATACCGATCAGTCCGCCTCCGGCATCCAGCACCGGCCCGCCTTCGAAGCGCCCGCCGGCGCCGACAGCGAGATTGATACGCCGGTCGATGGTGCCGCCACGCATCGAGCGCCAGGCTGGCCCAACTTCACCGACCGTTCCAAGCACGGCAAGTGCCGCGCCCCCGCTGTTGCCGATGGCAATCGCGACATTGCCGGGTCGCACGGCAGCGGCCTTCGCCAAAACCGGCAGGCCGGGTTGCTCGGTCTTCAACAGTGCGACGCCGGTTGAGGGATCGCGGCCGGCGAGCGTCGCCTTCACGCCTTCGCCGGAGCCGAGCGTCAATTCGAGCTCATCGTCGGCATCGAGGACCTCCTCGGCAGCGACGAAGTAGCCTGCCCCCCAATGAAAAGCAGAGGCGGTACGGCCGTGATGCATATTGAGACTGGCGACAGCAGACGCCGCGCCTTCCGCGATATCGGCGACGGCGTCCGAAAAGGCGCCAAGATTGAAGTCGCTCATGATGACCTCCGGGATTGTTGGTTCCCCAGATATCGCCGTCTCGGGCCGGCAATGGTACTCGCCTGACGGCTAGGAAAACCGGCTGCTGGCCATCTGGTCAGGTCGCGGTGAAACCTCGTGCTCCGCACATATAGGCATCGATCCGCATTTTCACATGGGAAGCCTGCCATGGCATTGCCTGCTCTCGATCCAATTGCCCAGGACGACACTCTGCTCGATGCCTATTCTTCCACGGTCGCTGATGCCGTCGACCGTATCGGTCCCGCTGTCTGCCGCATCGAGCGGATCGGCGGGCGCGGCGGGCATGGTTCGGGTTTCGTCATTTCGCCAGATGGGTTGATCATCACCAATTTCCACGTCGTCGGCGACGCCCGCGCCGTGCGCGTCGCCATGCCCGACGGCACCGTCGATGAGGGGCGCGTGCTTGGCTCCGACCCAGACACCGACATCGCGCTGGTGCGTGCCGGCGGTTCCTTCGCCAACGTGGCCCCTTTGGGCGATTCCAAACGGCTCAGGCGCGGGCAGATCGCGATCGCCATCGGCAATCCGCTGGGTTTCGAATGGACGGTGACCACCGGTGTCGTCTCCGCGCTCGGGCGCTCCATGCGCGCCACCACGGGTCGGCTGATCGATGATGTCATCCAGACCGACGCCGCGCTCAATCCCGGCAACTCCGGCGGACCGCTGGTCTCGTCTGCCGGCGAAGTCATCGGCGTCAACACTGCCATGATCCCCGGTGCGCAGGGCATCGCTTTCGCGGTCGCTTCCAACACCGCCAATTTCGTCATCGCCGAGATCATCCGCTTCGGCCGTGTGCGGCGCGCCTTCATCGGTATTTCCGCAGATACGACCAACTTGCCGCGCCGTGCAGCACTGCTTTCCCAGGTCACCAGCAGCACGGCGGTGCGGTTGCGCAGCGTCGAGCCCGGCGGCCCTGCGGCAAAGGCTGGATTGAAGGAAGGCGACATCGTCGTCGCCATCGATGGACGGCCGGTGACCGGCGTCGACGATCTGGTCAGGATGCTCGACGCCGAACGCATCGGCCGTGAAACGGTCTGCACCATCCTGCGCCGCACCAGCGTCAGCCGCGTCGCGGTGACGCCGGCGGCAAGGGCTGGATGACGCTACCAGCCGGCAAGTACGATCTTGCCCAGCGTGGTGCCGGATTCGATCTGGGCGTGCGCGCGCTTCAAATTCGTTGCCGAGATCGTTCCATAGGTGTCGGCCATGGTGGACTTGACCTTGCCGGCATCGACCAGCCCAGCCACTTCGGTCAGAAGCTCGTGCTGGCGGATCATGTCCGCGGTCTGGTGCACGGGCCGCGCGAACATCATTTCCCAGTGCAGGGACAACGCCTTCGATTTGAACAGCGTGACGTCGAAGGATTTCGGGTCATCGATCAAGGCCACCCTGCCCTGTGGCGCGATCAGCTTGGAGATCTCGTCCGCGTGGGCACCGCTGTGGGTCAGTGAAAACACGAAGGCAGGCGTGCCGATGCCAAGCGCGGCCACCTGATCCGACATGGACTTGCGATGGTCAATCACATGATGCGCACCACGCGCTTTGACCCATTCAACCGTTTCAGGCCGCGAGGCGGTGGCGATGACCGTCAGATCGGTCAGGGCACGCAGAAGCTGGATGGCGATCGAACCGACACCACCAGCGGCCCCGACGATGACGATGGCGTTGGCTGCACCAGCAACCGGCCGGGTCACCTCAAGTCGGTCGAACAACGCCTCATAAGCAGTGATTGTCGTCAGCGGCAAAGCGGCAGCCGCCGCAAAATCCAGGGAGCGTGGCTTCAGCGCCGCGATCCGCTCGTCCACCAGATGGAATTCGGCATTCGAGCCCGGCCGGTTGATCGCCCCGGCGTAATAGACCGCGTCGCCGGGCTTGAACAGGCTCACGTCCGGACCGGTTTCAACCACGATGCCAGCGGCATCCCAGCCAAGCACCCTGTGCTGCCCATCGGCCGGCTTCGCGCCGGCGCGGACCTTGGTGTCGACCGGATTGACTGAAACCGCCTTGACCTCGACCAGGATGTCCCGGCCAAGAGCCTTTGGGCGCGGCAGTTCGATGTCGACGAGGGATGAAGGCGCCGATATCGGCTGCGGTTCCAGATACCCGATGGCACGCATGGCATGTCTCCTTTTTTGCGTACATGCCAGATGTGCTCTATGTGCGTTTATCGCAAGAATGCACTTTTAGTGTATATAGTGTCGAAAAAGGTACCATCGAGGAATCCCATGGGCCGCATCCGTCATCAAGATCTGCGCAGTTCGCCAGCCTGTCCCGTGGAAGGCACATTGGAACTCATCGGCGGCAAGTGGAAAGGCGTGATCCTCTACCATCTCATCCAGCAGGACACACTTCGCTTCAACGAATTGCGCCGCAAGATGCACGTCACCCAGCGCATGCTGACCAACCAGTTGCGCGAGCTGGAGGCGAGCGGTCTCATCGACCGCAAGGTCTATGCAGAGGTTCCGCCCAGGGTTGAATATTCACTGACCGACCGTGGACGGTCACTGGAACCGATCATCCTGGCGCTGAAGCGCTGGGGTGACGACAACATTCTCGCCATGGGTTACGTCGCGCCGGGCAATTGCTAGTGCCACCGCGTCTTCGACGAGCCTAGTGGGCCGCAAACACTCGGCGCAGGAAATTCACCAGCCACACCGCCAATTCGCCAGTTGGGTCCAGGTCGGGATCGAAGATCGTCACATTCATGCCGACGCATCCCGGCCTGGCCACCAGGTCGCCCAGGATAGCGACGAGTTCATCCGGATCGATGCCCGGACTGCCCGGAGAATCGACTGCTGGCATCACCGTCTGGTCGAGCGCGTCGACATCGAAATGCAGCCAGTGGCGGCCACCGCGCGCCAGCACTGGCTCGGCCTTGGCAATCACCCCTGCCGCGCCAAGCTCCCGCGCGGCGAAAACGTCGACCAGCGTGATATCCGTCGCCTTGATGTCGCGCCAGGCGTAGTCGGCTTCGCGGTTCTCGCGCTCGCCGATCTGGATGACGTGATCGTCGCGAAGCAAGGGACCTTCTACGCCCGGCCATTCAGTGAGCAGCGCTTCGCCGCGCCCTGTCGCGGCCGCCAGATCCATGCCCGCAGCCGAACTCAACGGCAGCTTGTCGTCGTCATTGCCTGGGTGGCGAAAGTCGCTGTGGCCGTCGACATGTACCAGGGACAACGGTCCCGAGCGCCGCATACCGGCCAAGGCGCCAAGCAGGATCGTGCAATCGCCTCCGACAACGAGTGGAAACGCCCCTCGTCGAATCGTATCCGCAACAATATCAGCCAGTTGCAGGTTGAAACTCCGCATCGCCGGACCGTTGCGCAGCTTCGTATCAGGCTGCGGTTCGATGCTATACGCGGGCCGTTCCATATCGACGACCTGCGCCGGCGTCAGCGCTTCGACCAGCCCAGCCTCCGTCAACGCTTGCGGCGCCCGCCAGGTGCCGGGTTCATGACCGGGTCTCAGCGGACGCAGGCCGAGATTGAAGGGAGCTCGGATGAGACAGATGTCACGCATGGAAAGGGCCCGTTTCATGCGCCAGCATAGGTCGCCTGTGATACCGGCGCCATCTCGAGCCAACCCGACAGCGGTTCGCTGCCGACAATTCCTGTCAGGTGACTTCACCCACGACCCGGCTACTTGCCGACCGCCTCCGGCGCGAACTGCGCCAGGAATTCCTCGCTCGGAGGGATCGGCTTGATCACGTCGATCAGCACACCATTGGGATCGCGGGTGATGAAATGGCGCTGGCCGAAGGCCTCGTCACGCAGCGACCGCAATATCGGCAATCCGGCCGCCGCCACCCGCTCGTGCACGGCGTCGACGTCCTTCACTTCGAAATTGATAAGCAGGCCGGAAGCGCGGCCTCTTCCTTCCGCCGGGATGGTCTCGTGATCGCCCTGCACGATACCGAGATTGACGCGCTTGTCCTCGGATGATTGCAGATGCACGTACCAGTCGCTTTCGAACAGCGGCTTGAAACGGAAATGCTCGACATAGAAGGCCGTGGTGCCGGCAACGTCGCCGGTCATCAGCACGGGGTAGTAGCTGGTGGTTTTCATGGCTTTCCTTCCTCTCGAAATAAACATACAGTCTGCATGTAAGTTGAATTAACATACAGGCTGTATGTATGCAAGAGGCGAACTCACGTCGATCCAATCGGGATCGCACCGAGGCCACGCGCGGCGATCTGATCGCAGCAGCACGCCGGCTTTTCACCGAAAAATCCTATGCGGAAACGGGTACGCCGGAGATCGTGGCTGCGGCCGGCGTCACGCGCGGCGCGCTCTACCACCACTTCACCGATAAGCAGGCCCTGTTCCGGGCCGTGGTTGAGGCTGAGGCGGCGGCGGTCGCGAACGCGATCGAACAGGCAGCTCCCCGCACGCTTTCGGCGCGGGACGCACTGCTGGCCGGCGGCGAGGCCTATGTCGCTGCCATGGGCCTGCCTGGCCGCACGCGGCTCCTGCTGCTCGATGGGCCAGCGGTGCTTGGCCGTGCGGAAATGGACGATATCGACGGCCGGCACGGCAACCGCACCTTGCGCGAAGGGCTCGCGGCGGCGATGCGGGCCGGCGATTTGCCCAAATTGCCTCTGGAGGCGCTGACGTCCCTGTTGGGAGCGGCGTTCGACCGTGCTGCGCTCGCGGTCGATGCCGGCGCTTCCGCTGGCGACTATCGGGATGTACTGGCCGCGGTCATCGACGGACTACTACGCCGACCCTGAGCCTCTCTTGAGCGTTTCTCGCGCTCGCTCATGTGCTGCAGCGTCGAACAGACCTTCGGCAACTCCTGCTTGAATTGTTCGATCAGCCAGTTGCCGGCTGGTCCCGGCGGAGAGTCCACCCTGTAGAAAGCGTGCAGGTCATAAGCACGTTCCGGATAGGGTTCGAGGTCGAGAATCTTCAGACGCTCGGCACCGACATCTTCCAGGATCATCCAGGTCGGCAAGCCGCCCCAGCCGAGACCCGACAGGATCAGATCGCGCTTGGTCGACACGTCGGTCATGCGCCAGGTGCGATAGGCGAAGACACTGAAGTCCTTGCCCTCCGTCATCTTGGAAACGTCCGAGACGACGAGCTGGATGTGCTGGCGCACTTCCGACAGCGGCACCCTGCCCTTGTAGGTCGCAAGCGGATGAGCGGGCGCCGCCACTGGCGTCATGGACGTGTCTCCGACGCGCACGGAGACCAGTTCGTCGCTGATCGCCTGCGGTATGCCGCCAATGCTGAGATCACACTGGCGGCGCAACAGCTGGTCCCAGGTTACGCCGATGGCACCGACATTGAGCTTCAGCGCCACGGACGGGAATTCCGCTTCGAAGCCGGCGAGCACCCTGACCAGCGCCGGCGACGGTGTCGTCACGTCGACCGCGATCGTCAGCTCCGCCTCCAGCCCGCGCTTCAACCCGTCGGCACGGGCGCGGATATCCTGCAAAACGCCGACCATGCGGCGCGCATCGGCCAGCATCGCCTTGCCTTCGACGGTGAGCATCGGCTCGCGCGTGCCTTCGCGGGTGAAGAGCTTGAGTTCGAGCTGTGCTTCCAGATTCGCGATCGTGTAGCTGATCACCGATTGCGCACGGTTGAGATGCCGAGCCGCACCGGAGAAACTGCCGGTCTCAGCCACCGCCAGGAACACCTGCAACTGGTCGAGGGTTGGATTCGCCTGCATGATCCATCCAATCTATGGATATATTCCATAGATATTTTCCCAATTTTTTAGATCGATGTCGAGGACTATCTCTTTCTCCGAAGTCAGGCGGTTGTCCGCCACCACCCAACGGAGAGCTGAAATGTCCAATATCCTTCTCGTGACCTCGAGCCCACGCGGCGAGGCCTCGCATTCCACCCGTGTCGCCACCGAGCTGGCCGACAAGCTGCAGGCCGCCCTGCCGGGATCCACGCTGACCAAGCGCGACCTCGTCGCGAACCCGCTGCCGCATATCGAGCCGGACTATGCCACCGGCATCTACACGCCTGCTGAAGCCCGCACGCCACGCCAGACCGATTTGGTGGGTGTCTCCGATGTCGCCGTCGACGAGTTGTTCGCAGCCGACCACATCGTGCTTGCCACCGGCTTCATCAACTTCTCGATTTCCTCGACGCTGAAGTCGTGGGTCGATCACATCTCGCGCTCTGGCAAGACCTTCTCCTATAGCGCGAACGGCCCGCAGGGCCTGGTCACCGGCAAGAAGGTCTACATCGTCCTGGCCTCCGGTGGCATCTATTCCGAAGGCCCTGCCGCGGTCATGGACTTCGCCGTGCCCTATCTGAAGAGCGTTCTGGCCTTCAACGGCATGACCGATGTGGAAGTCATCCGCGTCGAGGGCGTCGGCATGGGTGAGGATGCGCTGAATGCCGCGCTCGCCAAGGCCGGAAAACAGGTCGACACGGTTGCCGCATCGGTGGCTGGATCAGCTCTCCCCGCTGTCGCGGCCTGACAGGGTCGACCAAAAGCAACAGCCGCCGTGGCGACACGGCGGCTGTTGTGTTTCGGCCCAAGCCAGGGCGGCGGGATTAGCCGAAAATACGCTCACCTTGCTCATCTATGAGCTGAACGCCCTTTTTCAGCGTGATATCGACGGCATCATCAAGCCCGGCAAAGCGGTCGGCGCGAATGAAACGGTGTTCCTTCACCACGCCGTCGATCTCCTTGGAGATCACGCCGCAGGTCTGGTACTGCCCGTCCGCCTTGTAGGGCGTCGCCGCGATGGTGAAACCCTTATGCTCGATTTCCTTGGCCGGCTTGGCTTGGCCGGGCGTTTCCGGCTCGCTGCCACCACCGCCGAAGAGACGTTTCAAAAAGGACATGGGCGACCTCCACCGGTTCAACAGCGCGGCAACTTAATAAAAAGCAGCCAGCGCGGGTTCCATCGTTCAGTAGCCGTCCTGACGACAACGGGCAAGCACGACGGGTCCGCCGGCCTGCCCGTTGTTTTGGAATGCCGGTGGCGGCTTAGAGCGCCGCGCGTCCAATAGGACGCGCAAAGGACGCTCCAACCCTTTTTAATCTACGCATCGTGCTTTCCGAAAATCGATGCCGATTTTCGGGCCGATGCGCTAGCGCTTGACCAGCGCCTCCAGCGCCTCGGCGGCATCCTTCAGGATGCTGGCGGCCTCGGCCTGCTTGTCCGTCGGCGCCTCGATGATCTCGGCAAGAGCGGCACGCAGACGGCGGCGCAGCAGCCTGAGTTCCGGATTGCGACGGTCATCGCGGCCCTGCCGCTCGCGATCGTCGTCCCAGCCGAACCATTCGCGCGCCTTGGCCATTTTGGCGCTGACCCGCTCGAGGTGTTCGAGCGCACGCTCGACCATGTCGCGGTTTTCCTCCAGATGCGCCGCGCCGGCTTCGGTGATGGAAAACACCTTCTTGGCGCCTTCGGTAGACGAGACGGCATAACCAGCCTCTTCCAGGA
This sequence comes from Mesorhizobium sp. 1M-11, assembly GCF_001303895.1. Lineage (GTDB taxonomy): Bacteria > Pseudomonadota > Alphaproteobacteria > Rhizobiales > Rhizobiaceae > Mesorhizobium. The sequence goes on from NZ_LJSD01000033.1 coordinate 81,898, forward strand.
AAGTCAGCGTCGGATAGACCACGCCGGGGCTCGGGCTGTAGATGCCTGAGGAACGCTCCTCCAGTGCCTTGATGATGTCGTAGCCGTGACGCGGCGCATCCGACAGCAGCGAGAGCACGATCAGCTTGAGGTCGCCGTCGCCGAACATGCGGCCGGCTCTCAGCATCTCGGCCGGGCCGCCATGGCCACGCCGGCCATGGCCGAAGGGACCAGGACCGCCGCGGCCGCCGCCGAAACGACCGGCCATGTGCCAGAACGCGCGCTCGGCGCGCTCCCCGAATGAATGATGTCTGTGCATTTAAAACTCCATACGTTATGTCTTACGATATATCTTAATTAAGATCGAGCGACTGACGAGTCAAGATATATCTTACGATGCATCTCACGAGAATTGAAGGAGGTATTGATTTCACGGGCATGCCCCCGCTATATGGCCCGTGAAGGCGACCGCCTCTCCGTAAGCGTCTGACGTCAAGCAACGCATCCAATCCCGGTTCGGCCGGGCTGCCCAAAAGGCGCAAGGATGCCCTGCCATGAACCGGACCTTTTTCGGAAAACTCTCATGACAACCGATATTGTCTCGCGCAGGAAACTGCCCGCGCGTTATGCTGCCGTCATCAGCCCGCTTGTTCTTTCGCTGCTGATGACCTTCATCGTCTCGTTGATCTCGACGCTGAAGAGCCTCGGCCTCCAGCCATCCATGCCAGGCATCTGGATGGTCGCCTGGGGCCTGTCCTGGCTGGTCGCCTTCCCCACCTTGCTCATTGTCCTGCCGATCGTGCGCCGCATCGTCGGCGTGCTCTGCGAGCCGGCACGTTGAATGGAGGTGCCTAGAGCATGATCCCGAAAAGTGGGAACCGGTTTTCGGAAGAGATCATGCTCCAACAATGAGTTAGATTAGGATGGCGATTCAACCAAACGCCATCCTGATCTAACCACTTCCCTTTTTCAGGCCAGATGAAGCAGCACTTCCCGCCGGTGCGGGAGGTTGCGGTGTTCGAAGAGGTAGATGCCCTGCCATGTGCCGAGCCCGAGACGGCCACCGATGACGGGGATCGAGATCGAGACCATCGTCAGCGCGCTCTTGATGTGAGCGGGCATGTCGTCCGCGCCCTCCAAGCGATGAACGAGATAGTCCATCGACGGATCGTCCGCCGGCGGCACCAACCTGCGGAAGAAGGCTTCCAGGTCGCGCCTCACATCCGGGTCCGCGTTTTCCTGGACGGTGAGCGAGCAGGACGTATGCCGCACAAAGGCGGTCAGCAGGCCGGTCTCGATCCCGGCCTCGTCCACAAAGCGCGCTGCCTGATCCGTGAACTCATAGAGCCCGGGACCGCTGGTCGCGATGGTGAGCTGTTTTTGCGTGCCGGCCAGTGTCCCGGTGCCTCTATTGCTGTGTGGTCAAGGCCAGCTTTGCGCCAAGAGCCACAAAGGCAGCGGCGAAGCTGCGTCTCAGCCACGTCATCACGCGCGCGCTGCCGACGATCCGGTCACGCACCGAAGCAGCGCACAGGCCATAGATCGCGAAGATGATGAAGGTTGCCGCCATGAACACGCCCGACAGCTCCAGCATGCGCGCCAGCACATTGGGTTCGTTCGGCGCAATGAACTGCGGCAGGAAGGCGACGAAGAAGATGGACAGCTTCGGATTGAGCAGGTTGATGAGCACGCCGTCCACCAGGACCTGGCGGACACTGCGGGCATCGGGCCTCGCCTCGACCTTCAGCGCACCATGCTCGCGCAGGCTCTGCCAGGCCATGTAGAGCAGGTAGGCGACGCCGGCATATTTCACGATCTCGAAGGCGATGGCGCTGGCATGCAGCAGCGCCGCCAGTCCGGTCAGCGCGGCCACCAGATGCGGCACGATACCCAGCGTGCAGGCGAAAGCCGCCAGTACGCTGGCCCGGCCACCGCGCGAGAGCCCGGCGGCAAGCGTATAGACGACGCCGGTGCCCGGCGAGGCGACGATGATCAAGGTTGTGAGCAGGAATTCGGGCGACATGGCGTCTCTTCACCTGGACTGTTCGGTTGAACCTTGCTGACGTACCACACTTGGCGACGCGCCATAAAGACCGCGGAACTGGCGACCGAAATGCGAGCGCGAAGCATAGCCGGCCGCACTGACGGCAGCGGTGACATTGCCCTCGCCCCTGGCAAGGACATCATGGGCAAGCTGCATGCGTGTGGCGGAAAGCACCGCCCGGAGCGAGGTACCTTCGCCCGCAAGCTGTCGCCGCAATGTCGAGGCACCCACGCCGAGCGCCTGGCCAAGCAATTCGGCCGTCCAGCGCCGCGCGGGTGCCGAAGCGACGAGCAAGGCAACACGTTCCGGCAGGGAGACTTCGAAAAGCCAGGCCGCGGCCGGCACGTTACGGAGCAGCAGCAGCACTTCGGCCAGCCTGTGCTCGGCCAGCATCGCCGCATGGCCCGATGCGGCAAGTACCGGCGCGGCGTGGGAAAGCGCAGCAACCAGGTCTTCCGTCAGCGGCACGCGCAGATCCAGCCCCAAAGCAGGGGCTCGCGGTGGCCGACCAAGGCGACGCACGGATTCCGGCACATGATCCACTTCGACGATCAGCGATTCATAGATGCCGCTCGTCTCGGCCGGCACATTGACCACATCGAAGGCCCGGCCATGCGGAAAGACGAACACGTCACCCGCTTCGAAACGCTGGCCGGCATCGCCCAGCCAGATTTCCTTGGAACCGCTGAGCACGACGCCGATAAGCGGCTTTTCGTTGCTGATCCGGGCAAGTCGCTCGGCCGCAAAGCAGCAATAGCTGAACAACTGCCGCCCATGTGGATGCATGCCGGGTTGTTTTTGCGGTCGAGCCGGATCGAGTGCGAGCGGTCGCAAAGCCAGCAACAGGCGCTCGGCAAGCCGGGACGATTTGGTGTCGTTCATGCGTAAAGCCTAACCACCGGCAATAGCCTATGCAATACGGATGAGCGTTTCGGGCACAAGATTCAAGCGCCTCCGGCACCACCCATACCACACCGAACTGTAAATCTCGATCCACCGTCAACACAGGATCGAACGACGATGCTCAGAAATTTCATGTTCGCAGCGGCAATCGCCGCCACCGCAGCCACGGCAAATGCCGCACCACAGGTTGAATTGTGGCGCCTCGATTGCGGCCGCATCGCGGTCAACGATCTCAGCGTCTTTTCCGACACCTTCGCTTATGCGGGCGAAAAGAAGACGCTGACCGACAGTTGCTACGTCGTCCGTCATGGCAACGACTACATGCTGTGGGACACCGGCCTTCCCACCGCCCTGCTCGGCAAACCGCTGGCTTCCGACCAGGTGCTGACGCCGACACTCGATCGCACGGTTCCGGATCAACTCAAGGAAATCGCCGTCAAACCTGAAGCCATCGGTCGGATCGGCATCAGCCACTATCATTTCGATCATGTCGGCCAGGCTGCCGATTTCCCGAAGGCACGCCTGATGATCGGCAAGGCCGACCTGGAAGCGCTGAAGTCGAATCCGCCACCCTTCGGCGCCGAACCCTCCCTGCTCGCCCCTTGGCTCAGCGGTAGCGCGGCGGTGGACACGGTCGAAGGTGACAAGGACATCTTCGGCGATGGTACTGTCGTCATGCTGTCAGCGCCCGGCCATACGCCCGGCAGCCACGCGTTGCTGGTCCGGCTCGCCGAAAGAGGCCCTGTACTGCTTAGCGGCGACGTCGTCCATTTCGAGAAACAGTTCGAAACAGATGGTGTTCCACCCTTCAACACCAACCGGGCCGACAGTCTTGCCTCGATGGCGCGGCTGCGATCGATGGCCAGCACGCTCGGTGCAACCCTGGTCGTCCAGCATGACGCCGACGACATCGCCAAGCTGCCGGCTTTTCCGGTCAGCGCGAAATAACCCAACCTAAAAAACAACCCAGCCAATGACTTGGCCGGGTTTTCCGAATCCATTCCTGAGATTGTTGAATCAGTTTGTCCGATCGGATTGCATCCGATCAACAGCCTCACGCCCGCAAACGCGTCCCTTCCATTCATCGCCAAACTGCCGCACTGTTGCCTTTGGGTCTTGGGTATCCGTTGTCCTCGCGTTTTGACGAAACCCATCCTTGCGCCCTCCAATTGTCACGATCGAGCCAACTGCAGTTGCCAAGGGCGCCGGTTTGACTCCCACTTCGGCAGTTTCTGCGCTGCAGGCCAACAATAGGGATTTGCCCCTTGGCATTGGGGCATCCTGCCTGCTGCATTTGTTATTGCTGGTCGGCCTGATGCTGCTTCCCATCCCACAAGCCTTGCGACTACCGCCGATCGAAAGCATCAAAGTCGACTTCGTGCCACCGCCGCAGGCACCTCGACCTGTGCAGCAAAGTGAACCGACCGCAACGCCGAAAGCCCTGCCGAGCACTCCTACTGTGCAGCCGCTCGTCCGGGCACCGCGCCCCGCACCGGCCCAGCCGCCGTTGATCAAGGCCGAAAAACTCTATTCCACACAGGTTCTCGCCGACCCGCGCAGCCGTGGTGCACGCAGAGCCTTGCCTCAGCTGGCGCCCCAGGAGCGTGTCATTCAGCTCTGCAACATAGAGGCTTTGGCGCAATTGCGTCGGCAGCGATCCGGTTTCCAGCCGGACTTGGTCGTTCCGTACGCAACGGAGGATACGAAGGTGACGGGTCAGCTACTTGAGGCAAAAGGCGCGGCGATACGCAGCAAGAAACACTGGTACGGGCTCGCATTCAACTGCGAGGTAGCGCCGGATCTCAAGACTGTCGTCGCATTCGAATTCTTGCTCGGCGCGGAGATTCCGGAACAACAATGGGCAGACCACAATCTGACCTTGGATGACGGCCCTGGCGATTGAGCAGATCAGCCTGCGATGGCCACCGTCAATCTTTGGGCCTTACGCATTTCTTGTCGCGAAACAGCGCCCATTCCTCACACACGCGGCCATTGGGCAAATGGCAATAGCCGGTCTGGTTGCCGCTGGCGTCGGTACGGATCTTCGATTTGCCACCGATCTTGACGCAATGAACCGAGGCCGGATTGGCCATGCCGATCTTTTTGGCGGCTTGCGCGCCCTCGACTGACAAGAGCGGCAAGGCGGCAAAGCAGACGACCGCCATCAGAGCATTGCGCATCGGGGACCTCCAAAGAAAAAGCCCGGGACATGCCCGGGCTTGGTTGTCTTAGCTGTCGAGGAAGCTTCTCAGCTTGCGGCTGCGGCTCGGATGCTTGAGCTTGCGCAGCGCCTTCGCCTCGATCTGGCGGATACGTTCGCGTGTCACCGAGAACTGCTGGCCGACTTCTTCCAGCGTGTGATCGGTGTTCATGCCGATACCGAAGCGCATGCGCAGCACACGCTCTTCACGCGGCGTGAGCGAGGCAAGCACGCGCGTGGTGGTCTCGCGCAGGTTCGCCTGGATCGCGGCGTCGATCGGCAGGATCGCGCCCTTGTCCTCGATGAAGTCGCCGAGATGCGAATCCTCTTCGTCGCCCACCGGCGTCTCGAGCGAGATCGGCTCCTTGGCGATCTTCAGCACCTTGCGCACCTTTTCCAGCGGCATGGCGAGCTTTTCAGCCAGCTCTTCCGGGGTCGGCTCGCGGCCGATCTCATGCAGCATCTGGCGCGAGGTCCGCACGATCTTGTTGATCGTCTCGATCATGTGCACCGGGATACGGATGGTGCGGGCCTGGTCGGCGATCGAACGGGTGATCGCCTGCCTGATCCACCAGGTGGCATAGGTCGAGAACTTGTAACCACGGCGGTATTCGAACTTGTCGACCGCCTTCATCAGGCCGATATTGCCTTCCTGGATGAGGTCGAGGAACTGCAGACCGCGGTTGGTGTACTTTTTCGCGATCGAGATGACGAGGCGAAGGTTCGCTTCCACCATCTCCTTCTTGGCGATCGCCGCTTCGCGCTCGCCCTTCTGCACCTGATTCACGATCTTGCGGAATTCCAGGATCGAGATCGCCGTCTCGGTGGCGAGGTTCTGGATCTCGGAACGCAGATCCTGGATCGCGTTCTGCTCGTTCTTGGTGAACTCTTTCCAACCGCGCGTCGTCAGGTTGGCGATGTTCCCGATCCAGTTCGGATCGAGCTCGGAACCCTGGTATTCCCTGAGGAATTCCTCGCGGCGTACACCATAGCTTTCGGCGAGGCGAAGAAGCTTGCCCTCGTTCTGCACCAGGCGCTTGTTGATGTCGTAGAGCTGCTCGACCAGTGCCTCGATACGGGCCTGGTTGAGTGACAGCGACTTCACAGCCGTGATCAGCTCGTCCTTCAGCTCCTTCAGGCGCCGGTCCTGGCTTGGCGAAAGCGTGCCGGCCGCGGCGAGACGATTCTCGACCTGCTGGTCCTGCAGCTTGCGCAGCTTCTTGTAGGTGTCGGCGATGACGTCCAGCGTCTCCATCACCTGCGGGCGAAGCTCGGCTTCCATCGCCGCCAGCGACAGGCTCGCCTCGTCCTCGTCCTCTTCGTCTTCCTCAAGGCCGCGGGTATCGCCGCCGACATTGGTGATATCGTCCTCGTCGTCGCCACGACGGCGACCCGCCTTCGGCTCTTCCTTCGGCTTGGCGTCTTCATCGACACGCTCGACGACCGGCGCCTGCTTGCCTTCAGGACCGGCATAGGTGGCTTCGAGGTCGATGATCTCGCGCAGCAGGATCTTGGCTTCGTTGAGCTCGTCGCGCCAGATGATGATGGCCTGGAAGGTCAGCGGGCTTTCGCACAGCCCCGCAATCATGGTCTCGCGGCCAGCCTCGATGCGCTTGGCAATGGCGATTTCGCCTTCGCGCGACAGCAGCTCCACCGAACCCATCTCGCGCAGATACATGCGCACAGGGTCGTCGGTGCGGTCGGTCGGCTCCTTCTTGGCAACGGTGGCAACGGCGGTGCCGGTCTGTTCGGCAAGCTCGTTGGCGTCGTCTTCAGAAGAATCCGCGCTTTCGCCCTCGGCATCGTCGCTCTGTTCGTCGTCCTCGACGACGTTGATGCCCATATCGTTGAGCATCGCATTGATGTCTTCGATGCGGTCCGGGTCCGTCTCTTCAGACGGCAGCACAGCATTCAGCTCGTCCAGCGTGACATAGCCGCGTTTCTTCGCGGCCTTGATCATCTTCTTGACAGCATCGTCGGAAAGGTCGAGCAACGGGCCGTCAGTCGTGCCCTCGCGTTCGGTTTCGACCTCTTCCTTTTCCTTAGTCGCCATTCTAAGTCTTCTCCAGGCGGCCATCCAAAGGGCCGCTTCGCTGCTGACAAATCAGTTGCGCTCGTTCACAAGCGCGTCTGCCAAGCCAGTACCTGCTTCTCACTTAACTCCAGATTAACCCTGATATCTGTGGCGGGCTTCCCTTCCCGTCCAGTGCATACATCGTCATTTAGCGCCGATGCTGGGCATGGGTTAACGTTTCGAATCGTCCTGATTCCGTCATTCTGCCAGAAGGTCAAGCGCCTCTCGCATGATTCGCCTTAAAAAAGCGAATCAATTAGGCGCGCCTGATTGGTTGGCTATGCCCTGCCCGCCCGGCCGGAAGATATGCCAAACCCTTCGATCAATGCCTCTGTTGCCTGCACGTCGCGGAACTGCGCCTGGATCTCGACCAGATGCCGGTAATTCTCTTCGGTGGGATCGCTGGCGAGCGCCGCTTCGGCCTGCTTCAGCTCCCTATGTAATGTGCGTTGGCTGCGGTGCAAGTGCAGCACCTGGTTGAAGGCGTCGCGCGCATCGTCAATCGCCGCGCTTTCCAGCGCCGGCCACTGCCTGGTGCGTCGGATCAGTGCCACCGCGCGCTCCCACACTTCCCGGCAGCCGGTTCGGTCGATCACCTCGATGATGGTGTCGCGGTCGCTGGCCTGGTCGTGCGCCAGCGCATCGAGCAATGCGGCGTGCAGCCGGCGCAGGTCACTGTTGGCGAGATCGAGGAACTCCACATATTCGAAATTCTCGTCGATCAGCGCCGGATGGTTGACGAGCGCCACCACCACGGTCGCCTCGCGCACCGACATCACCTCGCCAGTGCGCTTCACCAGCGCCGAGCGGCCAAGGCTCTCGGTGATCGCACTGCGCCCTGCAGCGGCCGCCCCGCGTGACCATTGCCCGCCCTGCCGGCCACCTTGCCCTCGTTCGCCCGGACGTGACGGGCGCGTGCTACGTTGCGGTGCAAAGAAACTCTGCACGCGCTCGCGCATCTCCTGTTGATAGTGATAGCGCACACTTTCATCGCGGATGCGGCTGGTGATCTCGCGCAGCGTCTTTTCGAGTTCGGCACGGCGCTCCGGCGTCTCGAAGACTTTGCCCCCGGTCTCACGCATCCAGATCAGGTCCGCCAGCGGCCGTGCTTCGGCAAGCACCGCCCGGAAGGCGTCCGGTCCATCAGCCTTGACCAGGTCGTCGGGGTCCTTGCCTTCGGGCAGAAGCGCAAAGCGTGCGGTGCGCCCGGACTGGATTGACGGCAGGATCAGGTCGGCGGCCCGCCATGCGGCTTTGAGGCCGGCGCCATCGCCGTCGAAACAAAGGATGGGCTCGCCCGACATGCGCCACAGCAATTCCATCTGGTTTTCGGTGAGCGCCGTGCCGAGCGGCGCCACCGCGTTCTCGAAACCGGCCTGCGCCAGCGCGATCACATCCATATAGCCTTCGACGGCGATCACCGTGCCGCCGCGCGCCACGTCCTTGCGGGCACGCGCGAAATTGTAGAGCACGTTACCCTTGTGGAAGAGCTCGGTCTCGGGAGAATTGAGGTATTTCGCCGAAACATCCGCAGACATGGCGCGTCCGCCGAAGGCGATGATGCGCCCGCGCGAATCCGGGATCGGAAACATGATGCGGTCGCGGAACCGATCATAGGAAACCGGAATGTCATCGCCGAACACCACCAGCCCGCAGGCCTCGATCTGCGCCTTCTCGACACCTTTCGAGGCCAGGAATTCCTTCAGTGCGTTGCGGCTGTCCGGCGCGAAACCCAGTCGGAATGACTGCTGCGTCGCGGGCGTCAGGCCACGGTCGCGCAAGTAGGCGCGTGCCTTGGCCCCTTCGGAGCCATGCAGTCGCTCCTGGAAGAAGGCAGTCGCCATTTCCATGACATCGGTCAGGCTGGCCCGCTGTTTTTCACGCTGCTCCGCCTGTTCGTCGCGCGCCGGCATCGGCACGCCGGCCATGTCGGCGATGCGCTCGACCGCTTCGGGGAAACTCATGCCGTCGAGTTCGGTCAGAAAGCGGAAATGATCGCCCGAAACGCCGCAGCCGAAACAGTGGTAGCGCCCCTTCTTGTCCTCGCAATGGAAGGACGGGGTCTTTTCACCGTGGAATGGGCAGCACCCCCAATAGTCGCCGCGCGGTGCGTTCGTCTTCTTCCTGTCCCAGGCCACGCGCTGGCCGATCAGCGAGGAGATCGGCACGCGGTCGCGTATCTCATCGAGGAAGGTTGGGGGAAAGCGCATGGCGATCATATAAGCACGGCCACCCGAACTGGCTATCGCTATCGCTGGCAATGCCCGGTTTTCACAGATGGTATCGGCAAATAAAAAAGGCGGCCCTTGTTGGCCGCCTTTTGTTTGAGAAGAGCTCTCGGCTTAACGCGCGGCAAGCACGCCGGCGATCAAACCGGTCGCAATGCCAACGAGCAGATATTCGTCACCGACACGGATCCACTGCTGGCCGGCGCCCGGGCGACGCAGACCATAGCGATGATAGTCGCGGATGCCCTGGTAGCGTTTCCATTCCCGATAGCGCTGGCCCGACTTCCAGCGCGGCTCGCGCACCACTTCTTTTTCTTTACGGATGATCACCCGCTTTTCGACGGTGCGACGATCGTAGCGTCTGTCATAGCGCCGGTCGCCATGCCGCCGCTCTTCGTAGCGGCGGTCCTTGCGAATCGGCTCCTGCCACTGAACCGCGGTGACATTCGACTGCGGCACGGTGATCGCCGCGGCCGGCGCGGCGAAGCCCTGCAGGGTCGATGCCGCCAGCATCGAAACGGCCATGGCCGAGAGAATAAGACGTTTCATGGTGTAACTCCTCGTTTGTTCGCACAACGGAATAGAGCTCACAACATGAACCAAAACTGAATGTCAGCATTACAATTTCGTAATGAACATAGGCGTTTAGAGGATGTTTCGCACGTTTCTCAATTCACTCCCATCTTCATTCGCTCTTCCGTGAAGCAACCATTTGCAACGCCTGACCGGCTTATGCGTTTCACGTTTCACGATGGCGCCCCGCGCTCCGTTCATGTTCAAATCCGACACCGGCCGCCGCTTGTCGGAGCGTGGTGACGTCAACAGAAATTTATTATCCGGCTAATGTAAGAATCGGCTGTTTTGCCTTATATGTGAACCTCATGACCCGCGCCATTTCAGATCGGGCCGACGCCAGTTTGACGCCACCGGCCACGCATTCATCCACATGCGGATTGCGATGCGCATGCGGATTGCGATGCGCTGCCAATTGTGCGCCGAGGACGTGCCCATGAGCGGCTCGGTCGTTCTTCTGCATCTAACCGGCGCCGTGGCGCTGATGCTGTTTGCCACGCGCATGGTGAAGACCGGGGTCGAGCGCGCCTATGGTGATGTCCTGCGGCTGAAGCTGCGCGGCACGATGAAGAATCCGCTGCTGGCGGTACTGGCAGGCACGGCGCTGGCGATCGCGTTGCAGAGTTCTACCGCCGTCACGCTCCTGGTCGGTTCGTTCGCCGGAGCCGGCATCGTTTCGGGCATGGCGGGGCAGCTTGCCGTGCGCGGCGCCGAGATCGGCTCGGCCGTTGTCGTCAAGCTGCTCACCTTCGATCTCTCGCTGATCGTGCCGATCTGCCTGATCACCGGCACGATCATGTTCATGGCCACCGAGCGGCGCGACTGGCGCCAGATCGGCCGTATCCTGATTGGCGTCGGGCTGCTGCTTTTGTCGCTGGAGATGATCGGCCAGGCTTCCGAGCCGCTGCGCGAAAGCGAGCTGCTGCCCGTCATCATCGATTATTTCAAGGGCGACCCCGTCACCGCCTATCTGCTGGCTGCGCTCGCCACCTGGTTGTTCCAGTCGAGCATCGCGGCCGTGCTTTTGATGACCACGCTGGCAGGACGTGGTTTCATCCCGCCGGAACTCGGCATCGTGCTGGTTCTGGGCGTCAACCTCGGCTCTTCGATCATCGCCCCTCTGCTCACCCGCAATGCCGAGCCAGCCGTGCGCGTCGTGCCGGTCGGCAATCTTCTGATGCGCGGTCTCGGCTCGCTGGTGATGCTGGCGCTGTTTCTCGCCTTCAAGCCGCCGGTGACGTTCCTGGGCAGCACCGGGCCGAACCAGATCGTCAACGCCCATATCCTGTTCAACGTCATCATCCTGCTCGCAGGTCTGCCGCTGGCTGGCCTCGTCTACAATGTCTCCCGGAAAATCGTCGCGCTGGGTGCAAAGAATGCTCCGGCGGATGCCTTCCAGGTGACCGAACTTTCGGCACTGAACGAGGCCGCGCTCAATGTGCCCTCACAGGCGCTGGGCAACGCCACCCGCGAAGTCGTGCGCGTCTGCGAAACCGTCGAGATCATGCTGAAGCGTGTCATCGACCTTTACGAGCAGGCCGACGAAGACAAGATCAGGGCGCTTGCGGCGCTCGATGACCGGGTCGACCAGAAACACGCCGCCATCAAGCTCTATCTCGCCAAGGTCACCAAGAACTCGCTGACCGAAGACGAGGCGTTACGCTGCCAGGAGCTCATCGGCGCCTGCGTCAAGCTCGAGCAGGTCGGCGACATCATCGTGCGCAATATGCTGCCCTTGGTGCGCAAGAAGATGGAGCGTGGGCTGGAGTTCACACCCGAGGGCTGGCGTGAGCTCACCGCTTTCCACGCTTCGGTGCTTGCCAATGCAAGGCTTGCCTTCAACGTGCTGATTTCCAGCGACGCCGAAACCGCGCGCCAGATCGTCGAGGAGAAGGACCGGCTGCGCGACCGTGAGAAGCAGACCAGCCAGGCGCATTTCCTGCGCCTGCGCGACGGCTCGCCCAACAGCATCGAGACCAGCACCATCCATCTCGACACCATCCGCGACCTGAAGCAGATCAACTCGCTGCTCGCCTCCATCGCCTATCCGGTGCTGGAAAAGCGCGGCCTGCTCAGCGATTCCCGGTTGCGGGCAAGCTGACAGTCGCCACTATCCAGAAAAACTAAACCCTGATCCACGATTTCTGGATTGCCTGTCGGGCCTGATCATGTTCAGAGGCCCTTCACAAGGCCTTTTTGAGCAGTGCCATGCCGCTTCCGCTGATTGCCCTTTTCCTTGCCGCCTTTGCTTTCGGCACGACCGAATTCGTCATCGCAGGCGTGCTGCCGCAAGTGGCCGAGGGTTTGAACGTCTCGGTGCCGAGCGCCGGCTACCTCGTTTCCGGCTATGCACTCGGCATCGCGATCGGCGGTCCGTTGCTGACACTTGCTACCTCGAGGGTCTCGCGCAAGACGCTTTTGATAGCACTGGCGGTCGCCTTCACCATCGGCCAGATCGCCTGCGCCGTGGCGCCCGACTTCCTGTCGATGCTGGCACTGCGCATAGCGGTCGCCGTCGCGCACGGCGCCTATTTCGGCGTCGCCATGGTGGTTGCCGTTGGCCTTGTGCGTCCTGAACAGCGCGGCATGGCGATCGCACTCGTCCTGTCCGGCCTCACCGTTTCCAACATCATAGGCGTGCCGGTCGGCACCGCGATCGGCAATCTCTGGGGCTGGCGCGCCACCTTCTGGGTGATGAGCCTGTTGGGTGTGGCCTCCCTTCTGGCAATGGCAGTTCTTATTCCTCGAGCCACCGGGGCTTCCGCGAGACCGGCAGGCCTGGCGCATGAAGTGCGTGCGCTCGGCCGCCAGCAGGTATGGACCTCGCTCATCCTCATGCTGATGCTGATGATGGGCCAGATGACGCTCTACACCTACATCACCCCTTTCCTCGAGGAAGTGACCGGCCTGACCAAGGCGCAGGTGCCATGGGTGCTTCTGCTCAACGGCGTCGGCGCCACCATTGGCGTTTTCGCCGGCGGGCGGTTGGCGGACTGGAAGCTGATGCCGTCGCTCATCACCATGTTCGCGCTGCAAGCGGTGATGCTGACGATCATCTATCTGGTCAGCCCCTACCCGCTGCCGATGGTCGTTGCGATCACGCTGTGGGGAGCACTCAACTTCTCCATCGGCGCACCGATCCAGGCGCGTATCCTGTCCTGGACGGCTGATGCCTCAAACCTCGCCTCGTCGCTGATCCCGTCAGGCTTCAACATCGGCATCGCGCTTGCCTCCTCGGTCGGCGCCGTCGTCCTCAGCGCCGGCTACGGCTATCGCATCCTGCCGGTACTCGGTATTGTCGCCATGGTCGTGGCGTTTGCCGTAGCGGTCATCTCCTTCGCAGCCGAGCGCCGCAGCGGTCTGCGGCCGCCTCGGCCCGCGGCAGCCGCCGAGTAACCGCGGAAAAGCACCTGCCTACCAGACGTGTGGAACCAGCCGATAACGCACGCGACGGCTGTAGTCGTCATAATCGACGAACTGCCGCCGCAGCGCCTTTTCCTCGTTAACCGAACGCCATGCTAAAGCGAGGCTCAGCGCAAGCGAGCCCCAGAGGCCGGCCCAGGAACCGAGCAGCAGCGGCATGCCGAAGAACAGCAGCAGTGCACTCGAATACATCGGATGGCGCACCAGCGCATAGGGTCCGGTATCGATCACCGTCTGGCCTTCCTGGATCTTCACCACAGGTGCCGCGAAACTGTTGACGTTGAAGGTCCAGAAGCAACCCACAAAGTTCGCGAGGATCAAGAGCGCACCCACCACCTGCAGCCAGAGCGGTACGGCAGTGAAGTTCGAACGGGCCGCATCCCATGGCATGAAGGCGAACCACAGGCAGAAGGCGAGCACGAACAGCGAAAGCCAGACCTTGTCCCATCCCTCCTGCCCCTTCTGGATCGGCGAGCTCATCCGTTCGCGCAGCAGTTGCGGACTGCGTCGCGAGAGCCAAGCGATAAGGGCGACACCGCCGCCCCCAAACAGGACGATCATGATCCAACCCGCGGGATAGGCGAGCGTGCCGGCAGCCAGGAAGGTGACCACCGCCATGAAGACCATCCACAGCAACAGCTGCAGATAGTAGCCGACCAGCGTTCTCTGGCCTTTGGCTTGCGATGTCATGTCAGAACCTCATTGTCCCGCGGCGTCGCCACGTGGTGCGGCGATCCAGCCGACATACGTCAGATAAAGCCCCACTAGCGTGAGCAGGCCGAAACCTGCCTGGACCAGACCGAGATGCGGCATCGCGGCTGCCGCGCCATGGTCGATCAATTCCGGTGCCGCCATCAGCACGGCCCCACGTAGCGCCAGGAACCAGCCGAACACCGAAATCAGGATGGCAGCGAGGCTGCGCCAATATTGGTGGAAGGCGATGATGACGAGGCCGCACAGCAGCAAAAGTCCTCCGGTCATCCAGACGACGATCCCGTTCTCGAAGAACCCGGACAGCGTCTGCCCCATCGTCGGCGCGCGGTAGATGATGGCGCCGGTGGCGATCGCCACATAGGGACCGATGACGCGAGCGAACGCCCGCGTGCGCATTTCAGCAACAGATGGGCCTGGCATGGAATGCCTCCTGGAAAGCCGACAGGTGCGGACGAGGCTGCCGCAAGCCGGATTGCCGTAACCGGCCGAACCGGTATACATTTTCAGCAAATCAAGTATATTCGGAAAATGTCGAATATGTCAATTATGGATGGCCCTCGGCAGCGCTTCATTGACGACATCGCCCGGCTTTTCGTGCCCTGGGGCGTGCCGATGACGGCCGCTCGCCTCTATGGCTACATGCTTCTCATGCCCGATGCCGTCGATCTCGACCGCATCGCCGCCGATCTCGAAATCAGCAAGAGCAGCGCCAGCGTCGCCGCGCGCCTGCTCGAGCAATACACGCTCGTCCGCCGCCGCAGCGTGCGGGGCACCAAGCGCATTCTCTACGAGGTTTCCGAGCATTATGAAGAGATGCTGGCCCAGCAGAACCGGCTGCTGGAGGCGCTGGCCAACCAGTTGCTGAAGGGTACGGAGGCCAGCCCTTCGGACAAGGTTCGGTCACGGCTGCGGGATATGGCCCGGGTCAATTTCGCCGCCCGCGATGCGATGGACGAGATGCTGCGTTCCATGAGCGCCAAGCGCGGTGGCGAAACGACCTGAAACGCCCTCTAGTTCAGCAAACGCACCAGCCATAGCGAGAGCATCGGCAAGGCGGTGAGCAGCGCCAACCGGATCACGTCGGCGATCACGAAGGGCATCACCCCTCGATAGGTCCGGGTAATCGGCACGTCGCCGGCGATCTTGTTGATGATGAACACGTTGAGTCCGATCGGCGGCGCGGCAAGCCCGATGCCGACCACAACCAGCACGAGGATGCCGAACCAGATCGCCACATCCTCGGCACTCATGCCGAAATCCAGCGCCAGCACGATCGGCACGAAGACCGGCAGGGTGAGCAGGATCATCGCCAGTTCGTCCATGACCGCGCCCAGCACGATATAGACGAGCAGCATGCCGACCAGCACCGCATAGGGCGCCATGCCGGAATTGCCGATCATCTCGGCAACCGTGGTCGGCATGCGGGTCAATGCCAGGAAGGCGCCGAACACCTCGGCACCGAGCAGGATCAGGAAGATCATGCCGGAGGTCTCCGCCGTCTGCAGCAGTGCCTCGCGCATGTTGCGGATATTGAGCTTGCGCTGCGCCAGCCCGAAGACAAGCATGACGATGACGCCGACCGCGGCGCCCTCCGTCGGGGTGAAGACGCCGCCATAGATGCCGCCCACGACAATGACCGCAACGGCGGCCGCGGGCACCAGTGCGAAATCGGCAACCAGCAGTACCAGTCCGATAGTCGCAGCCAGCACAGCAGCCGTGATGCTGACCAGCCCAAAATAACCGACACCAACGGCGGCCAGTGCGAGCAGGCCACCGGCTGGCCGCGCCCAGGCTGGTTGCGGCAGGCGTTCGACCTCGCGCTCGACCGGCGGCGCAAGCTCCGGCCGGCGCCGAACGACGACGGCAATCGCGATGCAGTAGAAGGCGGCGGCAAGCAGGCCTGGGATGAGAGCCGCCTGGAACAGCTTGGCGATGTTTTGCTCGGCGGTGATGGCATAGATCACCAGGATGACCGAGGGCGGGATGAGAATGCCCAGCGTGCCGCCTGCCGCGATCGTGCCGGTGGCAAGGCCGAGGTCGACGCGGGCCCGGCGCAGTTCCGGCATCGCCGCGCGCCCGAATGTCGCCGTGGTCGCGACCGAGGAACCGCAGATGGCGCCGAAGCCGGTACAGGCGAGAATAACGGCCATGGGCAGGCCGCCACGCGTCTTGCCCAGCCGCCGCTCCGCGGCCTGGAACAGGGTTGCCGCCATGCCCGAACGCTCCGCCAGCGCGCCCATCAGGATGAACAACGGTATGACCGACAGCGTGTAGGAAGCGAACTGCCGGTAGGTGTTGGTCTGCAGATAGTAGAACAGCGCATTCCAGCCGGAGAGGTAGGCGTAGCCGCCTGCCCCGACCACCAGCATGGCGAGCGCGATCGGCATACGGATGGCGATCAGGATCAGCATCGCCGCGAACCCCAGAAGGGCGAGTTCGACGCCGCTCACGCGCGGCCTCCGAACTTCAAGACGGCAACCGCCAGAGCACCGACGAAGGCCACCGCCGCGAGTGCTGCGCAGATGGCGTAGACCGGCCAGATCGGCCAGGAGATCTGCACCATGGTTTCGTTGTATTGGAAGGATTCCTGCGCACCGGAAACCAGCCCCCAGGCAAAGAAGCCGAGGAAGGCGGCAAGTACGAGATCCCAAACGGCGTCGATCGCTGCATTCATCCTGGCCGGCAGTCGCTGCGTGAAGGTATCGACCGCGATGTGGCCGTTGCGCATCTGCGTGTAAGGCAGGAAGGCGAAGACAGCGACGCCGATGCCGATTTCGACGAATTCATAATCGGCGGGGATCGGTTTGTTGAACAGCCAGCGGCCGATCACGCTCGTCGTTACGATGCCCGCCACGATCAGGATCAGGATGCCGCCGGCAATCGCCACGGCCCCCGCTATTCCTTCGACGGCCCGGGCGAAGCGGCCCGACGGCTCGGATTGCGCCTCCATCAAACCTCCCTCTCCCGGATTTACGCCCCGGCAGGTTCCGCAAAAGTGTCTTGCGGTTTTGCGATAAGAACCTGCGATAAAACACACGCCAGGCAGACGATGCGCGAGAAGCCACGCAAGTCCGCTTGGGCGCAATCGGCCATGGCAGGCATCAAGCCGCGCTGTATTTCGTGATCAGCGCCTTGGCTTGCTCGATCATCGCGGCGCCGTCCAGCCCCTTGCCCTTCATGTCCTCGACCCATTTGTCGCGAACGGGTTGGGTCGCCTCGATCCAGCGAGCCTTTTCTTCCTCACTGATCTCGGAGAGCGTGTTCTTGCCGCTGGCCTTCACCTTGGCCGCCACTTCCGTTCCGACATCGTCCCACATCTTGCCTGCAAGCTTGGCAAAGGTCATGCCAGAATTCTTGTCGAGCACTGCCTTCAGGTCATCCGGCAGGCCGGCATAGCGGTCCTTGTTCATGGCGAGGAAGAAGGTGGTGGTATAGAGCGTTGGCGTGCCGGGAACCGAGGTGTGATAGCGGGTCAGTTCGTCGACCTTGATCGAGGGCACGACCTCCCAGGGGATCACGGCGCCGTCGATCACCTTCTGCGCCAGTGCTTCCGGAGTCTGCGGGACGGGCATGGACACCGAAACCGCGCCGAGCGCCGAAAGCGCCTCGCCGGCCAATCGGGTCGGGTTGCGCAGCTTGAGACCGGCGAGATCCTCCATCTTGGCGATCGGCTTGTTGGTGTGGATCAGGCCCTGGTCATGCGCCCAGAAGGACAAGAGCTTGACGTCGGCAGTCTCCTTGGCGAGATGCGCATCGCCATATTCCTGCGCCGCCGGTGCATTGGCGGTTGCCTTGGGTGCCGCAACGAAAGGCAGCTCGAACACTTCCGTCGAAGGGAAGCGTCCGGGCGTGTTGCCGGGCAGAGTCCAGACGATATCGACGACGCCGTTGCGCGCCTGGTCATAAAGCTGCGGCGGCTTGCCGCCGAGCTGCATGGCCGGATAGATCTCGATCTTCAGCTTGTCGCCGCTGTCGGCGGCCACCTGCTTCGCCCACGGCTCCAGCAGCCTGGCATGCACGTTCGAGACCGGCGGCAGGAAGTGATGCAGTTTGAGCGTCACGCTCTCCTGCGCGCGGGCGCCCGTAGAGCCGAGCAGCGCCGGCGCCGCCAGAAGCGAAGCGGAACCCTGCATGAATTTCCGACGCGAGATGGCCATTCCTATCCTCCCTGGAACAGTCGATAGTTAACGCGTTATCTAGAACGTGGAACTTGTGGGCTGGCAGGAGGCTTGTCAAGCAGATCTGCCCCAGGCCAGCGGCCAAAATTTCACAATGTGAAATTGGTAGCGCCCTTGACCACGGAAGCCAATGCCACGAAACGCGTTTCGAACGATCACTTGCCAACAGCCCGATCAATCCCGCAACAGCTGGACCATAACCAACGCCTTGCCAAGCAGGGTTTCTGTCTCGCCTGCCAGCTCGAAACCGCAACGGCGGTAGAAATTCTCGACTTCCAGCGCGGCGACGACCTTCAGCACCGTGGCACCGGACACTCGAGCACGCTGTCTGGCGTCTTCGACCAGTGCCCTGCCGATACCTTGGCCTGCCATTTCCGGCTCGACGAACAGACCGTCGAGTTCCGCTTCCCCGCTACCGGTCGACAGTATGATGGCGAAGCCCGCTACCTTGCCATCGACTTCGGCAACCACGGCGGAACCGTCCCGAAGATGCTCGGCAGACAGATGCACGATGCTTCGGTCCTGAAGCAGGGCACCCCGATAGGCCGGATGCACCAGTGAGGCCCGCCACTGCAACTCTTCGAGTGCTGGGCGCTCGGCGGGACCCGCATGGCGCAGGACCATGAAGGGCCGTTTCGACGCTGTTTTCTCTGCCATAGCGATACCAGCTCAGCTGCCCTCGATTTCGGCCAGTCGCGCTTCCAGGAACCGGCGCTCTGCCGGTTGCCGCGCCAATTCCAGCGCACGTCGATAAGAAGCCTTGGCGGGCTCCATCTGCTTGAGCCTGCGTTGCATGTCGGCGCGCGCCGCATACGCCAAGTGGTAGCCGTCGAGACCACCTTCGCCCAGCACCGCTTCCACCGCTGCCAGGCCCGCCGCAGGGCCGTCGCGCATGCCAATGGCGGCAGCGCGGTTGAGGGATGCCACCGGCGAGGGATCGACACGCAACAGCGTGTCGTAAAGGCCGACGATCTGCGCCCAGTCGGTGTCCTCGATGCAAGAAGCGCCGGCATGAACCGACGCGAGCGCCGCCTGCAGCAGGTAAGGCCCAGCCCGGCGCATGGCAAACGCGCGCTCGACAAGGCCAAAGGCCTCCGCGATCAGGTCTCTGTTCCACAGTGAGCGGTCCTGATTTTCCAGCAGAACGAGGTCGCCCGCGGCGTCGATACGCGCCGTCCGCCGGGACTCATGCAGCAACATCAGCGCCAAAAGACCGATCGGCTCCGGTTCATCGAGCAACCCCACCACCAGCCGCCCAAGCCGGATGGCCTCGGTGCCCAGATCGGTCCGGGTCAGCTCCGGCCCTTCGGTCGCCGCATAACCTTCGTTGAAGACGAGATAGATCACCTTCAGCACGCTTTCGATACGAGCCGGCAATTCGGCGCGATCCGGTACCTCATAAGGGATAGCCTCATCGCGGATCTTCGCCTTCGCACGCACGATCCGCTGCGCGATCGTAGGCGCCGGCGCCAGATAGGCGCGTGCAATTTCTTCCGTGGTCAGCCCGCCGACCTCACGCAGTGTCAGCGCGATGCGCGCGTCCGGTGCCAGCGCCGGGTGGCAGCAGGTGAAGATCAGCCTCAATTCGTCGTCGTGGATCGTTTCCGGCAACACGGTTTCCACCGTGGTGTCGGCCAGGGCATTGAGATCCGGTATGGCCGCGGCGAGCCTGGCCTGCCGTCGCCAGCGGTCGATGGTCTTGAAACGCCCCGTCGAGACCAGCCAGGAATAAGGATTGGCTGGCACGCCATCGACTGGCCAGCGCTGCGCGGCGGCGGCAAAGGCCTCATGCAAGGCCTCCTCCGCCGCTTCGAATCCGCCGAGCAGGCGGATCAGCGTTGCCAGCACGCGCCGTTTCTCGCTGCGGTAGACCGCCTCGATGGTGGCGCGTGCTTCGGCTTCCGTCACTCAGAGATCATCCAGGGTGGGAGGCGGCGTCGAGAAATCCACCGCAGGCCGCACCTCGATCGAGCCGATACGGGCCAGCGGATGGGTGCTGGCCACCCGTGCCGCTTCGTTGAGGTCGCGGGCGTCGATGGCGATGATGCCGCCAAGCATCTCGCGGGTTTCCATGAACGGCCCGTCGGTGGACGACATCTTGCCGTCGCGCACCTGTACGGTCATGGCGCTGCTCGGCAGTTCGAGTGCCTCGCCGGCAACGAAATGGCCGCTTTCCTTCAGCTTCTCGTCATGGTTGGCGCACTCGGCAAGCGCGGCATTGGATTCGGCGCTGCCATCGAACAGCTTCTTGGCATCATAGTAGATCAGGCAGATATAGCGCACGGGTCATCTCCTTGCGGTGTGTTGTTGACGCCCCTTGTCGAATGGCTCGACACGGATTCGACATCGCCCGAAAAATTTTCTCGAAAAAGTTCCGGTCCTCCGGAAGGCGCTCGAACCGCCGCCTTCCTGCAACAGGCTGCTAACCCAGCAGCCCCTTCACCACGCCGCTCGCCTTGCCGAAATCCATCTGCCCGGCGAATTTTTCGCGCAACGCGGCCATCACCTTGCCCATGTCCTTCACGCCGGCTGCACCCATCTCGGCAATGACGGCGCGGATCGCCGTTTCCGTCTCGGCGGCATCCATCTGCCTGGGCAGGAAGTCGCGGATGATGGCGATCTCGGCGCGCTCATTGGCCGCGAGTTCCGGCCGGTCACCATCCTCGAAGGCCTTGGCCGATTCCTCACGCTGCTTCACCATCTTGGCGAGGATCTGCAGGATCTCGTCGTCGCTGGCAGCATCCTTGGCATTGCCGCGGTTGGCGATGTCGCGATCCTTGATCGCCGACTGGATCAGCCGCAGCGTGGTGAGCCGCGGCTTGTCGCCCGCCTTCATGGCTGCCTTGACCTCTTCGGTGACCTTCTCACGCATCGTTTTTCTCCTTGGTTTGACCTGATAAATGGCATTTCAGCCGAAATCACAAGCTTGCGGCACGAATCCCACCCTGGCGTGCCTTGCGGCGATTGACCCTGCCCGCCCGTTCACTTATGGGAAGGCCTTGCAACCAAACTGGTTACATGGATTGGCGTGGGCAAAGCTGCCCGGCGCTTTTTGGCGCGCAATCTGAAACCGGAACGGTTGCTTCTTGTCCGCCTCTTGATGGAGAGCCCGCCATGGCCGCGACCACCCCCTGGACCACCGAAAAGCCGACCGCCCTTCTGGTTCTGGCGGATGGCACGGTCATCGAAGGGCGCGGCCTTGGCGCTACCGGCTCGGCCGTCGCCGAAGTCTGTTTCAACACCGCGCTCACCGGCTACGAGGAAATTCTGACCGACCCCTCCTATGCCGGCCAGATCGTCACCTTCACCTTCCCGCATATCGGCAATGTCGGTACCAATGACGAGGACATCGAGGATTTGAACCCGGCGGTGCGCGCCGGCGCCGTTGGCGCCATCTTCAAGGCCGACGTGACCGACCCGTCCAGTTTCCGCGCCGCCGGCCATCTCGACCAGTGGCTCAAGCGTCGCGGCATCGTCGCCCTTTCCGGCATCGACACGCGCGCGCTCACCGCGTTGATCCGCGAGAAAGGCATGCCCAATGCGGTCATCGCGCACGCCCCTGACGGCAAATTCGATATCGCTGACCTGAAGCGCCGCGCCGCCGCGTGGTCGGGTCTCGTCGGCCTCGACCTCGCCAAGGAAGTCACTTCCGGCCAGTCTTCGGTCTGGAAGGAAACACCCTGGGCCTGGAATGAGGGGTATGGTGAACAGGCCGAGCCCACCATGCATGTGGTGGCGATCGACTACGGTGTGAAGCGCAACATCCTGCGCCTGCTCGCCGGCCTAGGCGCCAAGGTCACCGTGGTGCCGGCCAAGACAGGCGTCGAGGAGATTCTGGCCATGAAACCGGATGGCATCTTCCTGTCCAACGGCCCTGGCGATCCGGCCGCCACCGGCGAATATGCCGTCCCGGTCATCCAGGGGCTGCTCAAGACCGATATCCCGGTGTTCGGCATCTGCCTCGGCCACCAGATGCTGGCGCTGGCGCTCGGCGGCAAGACCGAGAAGATGCACCAAGGCCACCACGGCGCCAACCATCCGGTCAAGGATCACACCACCGGCAAGGTCGAGATCGTCTCGATGAACCACGGCTTCGCGGTCGACTCCAAGTCACTGCCGGAAGGCGTTGAAGAGACTCATATTTCGTTGTTCGACGGCTCGAACTGCGGCATCACGCTGAAGGGTCGTCCGGTCTTTTCCGTGCAGCACCATCCGGAAGCCTCGCCGGGTCCACAGGATTCGCACTATCTGTTCCGCCGCTTCGCCAACCTGATCCGCGCCAAGAAGGGCGAACCGGCGCTGGCCGAACGGGCTTAACGTCTCAACTTCGATAAATGAAAAGGCGGCCTCAGCCGCCTTTTTCGTTTCAATGACCACCAGCAGCCCCTTCCTGGGCGTGCATCTGTTCGACCTCCTTCGGCGTCGGTTTCGCCACCTTGGTGACGAAGACAAGCACCGACATGGCCAGGAAGAATGCAGCCAGCAGATAGGGAGCGCCGCCGAACAACACCGGAGCGTTCGGCCCGGTGAACCACGAGAAGATCGCCGTATAGAGCAAGGGCGTGATGATCGAGGTGATCGAGAAGATCGAGGTCATCGCACCTTGCAATTCACCCTGTGCAGAAGGCGGCACCTTGGCGGCGGCAAGACTGCGCAGCGGCGGATCCGCGAGCGCCTCCAGGCAGCCGGCCACGATGACGGCGTAGATCATCCAGCCCTGCATGGCGAAGGAATAGCCAATGGCGCTTGCGGCCGTGAAGGACAGTCCGATCGCGGCTGTCTTCCACTCGCCAAGTGCGGGAATGACACGCGGCAGGATCGTCGCCATGACGATAGCCCCGCACAATCCGAAAGCGCCGAGCGAAAAGCCGATCTGCTGCTCGCTCCAGCCATAGCGATAGGTGGAGACGAACGACCAAACCGCCGGATAGACCATATGGCCGAGCGTCATCAGGAAGAACACCAGTCCGATCCAGCCGATGCCTTCATAATTGCGCATCTGCATGAGCGTGCCGACCGGATTGGCACGTTTCCACTCGAAGCGGCGGCGATGTCTCTTGTCCAGCGTTTCCGGCAGCAGGAAATACCCGATGATAAAATTGAGAAGGGCAAGTCCGGCAGCGAAATAGAACGGCACGCGCGGCCCGAATGTGCCGAGCAGACCGCCGAGCACAGGACCGATGACGAAGCCGACGCCGAAGGCGATGCCGAGCAGGCCGAAATTCTTGGCCCTGTTCTCATCGGTCGAGATGTCGGCGATGAAGGCCGAAGTGGTCGAGTAACTGGCACCGGAAATACCGGCAAGCACCCGCCCGATGAACAGCATCGGATAGGACCAGGCGATGGCGCAGATCAGGTTGTCGATCGAAAAGGTCAGCACCGAGGCAAGCAGCACCGGGCGACGGCCGAAGCGATCGCTGAGGCCGCCGATGATCGGCGCAAACACGAACTGCATGGCGGCATAGACGAAGAACAGCCAGCCGCCCTCGATGGCCGCCTCGCTCACACCAACGCCGGTCAGTTCCTGCAGATAGGCCGGCAGCACCGGCATGATGATGCCGAAGCCGATAATGTCGAGCAAAAGGGTGGTGAAGACGAGGATCAGGCCTCGTCTGGCGGTCTTGGCTTCCAACATGATGGCACGTCCCTCATCCGCCTCGTTACGGCGGGACGGCTCTTATAGGGGAAGCTTGCCATAAGAACAATGAAAGAACGGGCACTTGGTCTCTCTCCTGACAGCAGCCGTCAGGAGAAGGGCCGTTTTGTGAAGTAATGTTCTCTCGTCTTCCCTTCCATGCCGCGAGACCGGCACCTGGTGCCGCCTCGACGCCATGTCAGATCGGATTGTTGAAGGTGTCGCAGGACGACAGCTTGCCCGAATCGAAGCCGGCCTTGAACCAGCGCTGGCGCTGCGCCGAGGTGCCGTGGTTGAAGCTTTCCGGCACGACATAGCCCTGCATCTTCTTCTGCAGCGTGTCGTCGCCGATCTGCTTGGCCGCATTCAATGCCTCTTCCAGATCACCCTGCTCCAGAATGCCCTTCTGCGCGGTGAAACGGCCCCAGACACCGGCGAAGCAATCGGCCTGCAGTTCGACCCGCATCGACATCTGGTTGGCGTCGGCCTCGCTCATGCGCTGCCGCATCTGGTTGAACTTGGGCAGTACACCGGTGAGATTCTGCACATGGTGGCCGACCTCATGCGCGATCACATAAGCCTCGGCAAAGTCGCCGGAAGCGCCGAACTGCCGCGACAGCTGATCGAAGAAGGCCGTGTCCAGATAGACCTTATGGTCGCCCGGGCAGTAGAACGGCCCTGACGCAGAACTGGCAAAGCCGCAGGCGGAACGGATCTGACCGGAGAACAGCACGAGCTTCGGCTGCTCGTAGGTCAGGCCATTGGCCTGGAAAACACCGGTCCAGACGTCTTCCGTTTCGGCCAGGATGGTCGCGACGAACTGCTTCATCTCGTCATTGGCTTGTGCACTCTGGCCTGGCTGGTCGGATTGGCTGATCTGACTGTTGTCGCCGGGCAGCAAGCTGCCGCCACCGCCGCCCAGCACCTGGATCGGATCGATGCCGAGGAACTTCAGCCCGAAATAGAGCACCACGAGAATGATGATGGTCGACAGGCCGCCACCACCGGCACGGCCACCGATCGGGATGCGGAACTGGCCAGGTCCGCCCCCAAGACCGCCCGGCAAACCGCCGCCGCCGCTGCTGCGGTTGTCCTCGATGTTGTCACTCTGCCGGCGACCCTTCCAGAGCATGGCAACTCCTCGCATAGACTAGCCTCGGCCGCCTGGCCGAACATGATCAGTGTTATCGCAACGGTTGCGGCAAGTCACAGGATTTTTCGTTCTGCAAGCACGCTTGCCGGACCACGAAATCTCCTCCTGTGACCGTCAAAACGCCAGCCAGAACAACCGTTTGTAAACCATTCAGTAACCATAATCGCAATAAAACCACCACATTCTCAAGGGGATAGCTTGGCTGTGGTTTCGTTTGGACGCCGTCTGGCGCGTGTCTTCACTTTTGTCTTCATCGTTGCAACGAGCGCTGCCTGCGGTACCACCAGCCACAATATGGCGGGCGGTGAGACCAGGCTCGCCTTCGTCGCCGAACCAACGCAAACAGCAACCAGGGATGCCGGCGCCACCCCTCCGCTATCCTTTGGCGGCCTCGCCGGCCGCACGGTGACGGTCGACAGCGTCTCAGACCTCAGGCTGCGCAAGCACGAAGTGGCTCTGACCTTCGATGATGGCCCGGTGCCTGGCCGCACGCACGCCGTGCTCGACGCGCTCGACAAGGCCGGCGTGAAAGCGACCTTCCTGATGGTCGGTCAGATGGCGCATGCCTATCCCAGGCTGGTGCGCGAAGTGGCCATGCGCGGCCACACCATCGGCACCCATACGCAGAGCCATGCCAATCTCACACAGGTCAGCACGCCAAACGCCGAAGCACAGATCAACAGTGGTATGAAGAACGTCTCGGATGCATTGGTGCCGACACGTTATCGCGCCGCGCCCTTCTTCCGTTTCCCTTACCTGGCCTCAACGCCACGGCAGCGTCGGCAACTGGCGGCGCGCGGCATCACCGTCATCGACGCCGACATCGATTCCAAGGACTATTTCCAGTCGAGTACCGAACAGTTGCGCCAGCGCACGCTCGCCCGTGTCGAAGCGCGTGGTTCCGGCATCATCCTGATGCACGATATCCATGCGCGCACCGGCAAGATGCTGCCGGCCCTGCTGGCAGATCTCAAGGAGCGTGGCTACAAGGTGGTTCGCCTGGTGCCCGGCGGTCGCGCCGAAAACCTCTTGGTGTCTTCGCTCACCCACAACATGAGCGCCGGCTATCCAGCACCGAAGACCATGCGGAACTGAGCCGTCCTACAATCCCTTCGCCATGGCGCGCTGGAATGCCTCCAGCGTTTCGGCGCTGACATGGTGCTCGATGCCCTCGGCATCAATGCGGGCGGTTTCGGCACTCACGCCGAGTGCGCGCAGGAAAGCTTCCACCGTCTGGTGACGGATACGGCTCTCGTCGGCAACCTTGCGCCCCGCTTCCGTCAGGAACACGCCGCGATAGGGCTTTCGCGAAACCAACCCATCGGCGCACAGTCGGGTCAGCATCTTGGCCACAGTCGGTTGGGCCACGCCAAGCCGGGCGGCGATGTCGACCTGGCGTGCTTCGTTACCGTCCTCGATCAGGTCGGCGATCAGTTCGACATAGTCTTCCACCAGCGCGCTGCGGCGCGCTTCGCGGGTGTGCCGAAACCCTTCTGAATGCACCTCCGCGTCCGGCAACGGCTCGTCGCGCGGGACTGATCGTGGTCTCGACGCCAATCGCTTCTCCTTGACATGCAGACTGCCGGTTCAACCAGCGTTCTGCTTTTATAGCACAGGCTCTGATTTTTCAGCGCCTTTTCTATTTTCGTTCGAAAGGTCGAAAAAATCCGCCGTTTCAGCGCGCGCCGTATCGCCCGAAGCACCTTCCAAGCCGCCTTTAGGCGAAAATCGAGATGCGATCAAAAAGCCGAGACAATAAAATATAGCATATTGCATAATGTTGAGCGACGGCATAAATTTGGGTTGCTAGACAATCCGCAATCCAGCAGGACTTCGCATGCAAGACGCCGACGTCGCCGAAACCATGCCCTCCGGAAAGGCCTTCTTCCGGTCGATGGGCGACGGCCGACCGAGCCTGCCGGAAGTCAACTCCTCCATCGCCGTGCCCACCACCGGCACCTGGCTTCGCCGCCTGTTCGCCTTCATGGGTCCCGGTTATATGGTCTCGGTTGGCTATATGGACCCGGGCAACTGGGCCACTGACCTCGCGGGCGGCGCGCAGTTCGGCTACACGCTGCTCTTCGTCATCATGCTGTCCAACCTCATGGCGATCCTCCTGCAGGCACTGGCCGCTCGCCTCGGCATCGCTACAAGCCGCGACCTCGCCCAAGCCTGCCGCGCCTATTATCCCAAGCCCGTGGCCTACGCCTTGTGGGTGGCCTGCGAGCTCGCCATCATTGCCTGCGACCTCGCCGAAGTGATCGGCACGGCCATCGCGCTCAATCTTTTGTTCGGCATTCCGCTCATTGGCGGCGCGCTCATCACCGCGCTCGATGCTTTCCTGGTGCTATTGTTGATGAACAAGGGCTTCCGCTATCTCGAAGCCTTCGTAATCGCCCTGCTCATCATCATCTTCGGCTGCTTTGCCATCCAGATCTTCGCGGCATCGCCTGAGCCGGGTTCGATCCTGCACGGCCTGTTCGTGCCGTCGTCCGAGATCGTCACCAATCCGGCCATGCTCTACATCGCCATGGGCATCATCGGCGCCACCGTGATGCCGCATAATCTTTATCTGCACTCTT
The DNA here is from genome assembly GCF_001303895.1 of Mesorhizobium sp. 1M-11. Taxonomy (GTDB): domain Bacteria; phylum Pseudomonadota; class Alphaproteobacteria; order Rhizobiales; family Rhizobiaceae; genus Mesorhizobium. Next base: position 109,584 of record NZ_LJSD01000033.1, read on the forward strand.
CCATTGTGCAGACCCGCGCCTATCCGCGCACCGAATCCGGCAAACGCGACGCCATCAAATGGGCGACGCTGGATTCCACCATCGCGCTGATGCTGGCGCTGTTCGTCAATGCCGCCATCCTCATCGTCTCGGCAGTCGCCTTCCACGGCAGCGGCAACCAGAATGTCGCCGAGATCGGACAAGCCTATGAGCTGCTGTCGCCACTGCTTGGTCTCGGCATCGCCTCTACCCTGTTCGCCATCGCCTTGCTCGCTTCGGGCCTCAACTCGACGGTGACAGCGACCCTGGCCGGCCAGATCGTGATGGAGGGTTTCCTTCATCTGCGCATCCCGCAATGGGCTCGCCGTCTGCTCACCCGTGGCCTCGCCATCATCCCTGTGGTGATCGTCACGGCGCTCTATGGCGAAAAAGGCACGGCGGAACTGCTGGTGCTCAGCCAGGTCATCCTGTCGATGCAGCTCCCCTTCGCGGTGATCCCGCTGGTCCACTTCGTATCGGACCGCAACAAAATGGGCTCATTCGCCATCCCCAGGGGAGTAGCGATCCTGGCTTGGGTGGTAGCGGCGGTGATCGTCGGTCTGAACCTAAAGCTGCTCTATGACACCTTCACCGGTCTCGTTTGAGGCAGTCGCCACACGGCTGTCCAAGAAATCGGCTATGTTGCGGCAGTGCTGATATTGTGTCCGCGCCGCCGCAAGGTTTTCTAAGTATCCATGAGCCGTGTCGCCGAAGCCCGTCGTTTTTACGCCCGCCTGCTGGCCTCGCATGCCGGAGCGCAAGATCCGCGCCTCGAGGAGGCCTTTGCCGCGATACCGCGCGAAGCCTTCCTTGGTCCCGGCCCCTGGACGGTGATCACCACCCCTTGGACGGCGCGCAACGGTCGAAACACGGTCGAGACGCCAAGCGCAGATCCGGTCCATATCTATCAGAACCAACTGGTGGCGCTGGATCGCGATAAAGGCATCAACAACGGCGAACCGCTGCTGCACGCCATGTGGATGACGAAAATAGCGCCAAAACCGGGCGAACATGTCACCCATATCGGCGCCGGCACCGGCTATTACAGCGCCATCCTGTCCAGGCTCGTGGAGCCTGGCGGCAAGGTAACGGCCTACGAATATGAGGCCCATCTTGCCGCTCGTGCCGTCGACAATCTTGCCGGTTACACGAACGTGACTGTCATCCACGGTGACGCCGTGCGCGAAGAATTGCCGCCGTCGGACGTCATATACGTCAATGCCGGCGCCATTGCCCCGCCCGTTTCCTGGCTGCAGGCGCTGAAACCGGGAGGCCGGCTGGTCTTTCCCTGGCGGCCGGTGGAAAAGGTCGGTCTTGCGGTCATGGTGACGCGGCAGGAAAAGGGCTTTGCCTGTCAGCCCTTCATGCGCTCTTGGTTTATCCCCTGCATCGGCGCCTCGCATCCGGACACCACTCCCGGTGCAACCGTCAAGGTGCCGACTTCCGCCCAAGCCAAGCGCAGCCGTTCCGTGTTTCTGACCAGACAGAAGGCTCCGGACGCAACCGCCATCGCTATCTTCGGCGATGTCTGGTTCTCGTCGCGAAGCCTTGATCCCCGAAAGTCGGCCTGACCCCTATTCGGCTGGCATGGCCACCGGCCGTGCGGCGCGCTGGCTGAGCAGCAGCACGCCAAGGCCGGCGATAGGAAACAGGGCCGCCGCGATACCGAGATCGGCCGTGCCGCCATATTGCAGAACCAGACCGCCAACGACCGCGCCCAGCGCCACACCGAGATAGAGCGCCGACGCGTTGAGCGAGAGCACGATGGGAGCAGCATCCGGTGCCAGTTTGACGATGCGGCTGGCCTGCGCCGGCGGGAAAGCCCAGCCGATCAGGCCCCAGGCAGCGACCAACACGAACAGCACAGGCCCTGCGAACGGATGCGGCAGCAAAGGCACCGCCGAGATCAACGCCAGAACGATGGTGACCAGCCCGAACGACCACGCGACGGTACGCGTCGCGCCGAAGCGGTCCGCCATCTGGCCGCCGGTGATGTTGCCGGCGACGGCGCCGACGCCGAAGGCAAGCAGCAAACCAGGCAGGGCGATCTCACTCAGACCGGCCCCTTCGATCGCCAGTGGCGCAATGTAGGAGAAGACCGTGAAAGCGCCGGTCAGGATCAGCAGGGTCTGGACGAGGATCGGCAGCACGCCGGGACGCAACGCTGCCCGCAATCGTTCCCGAAGCGGCAATCGCGTACCGATCAGCCCACGTGGCAGGCGCCAGGCCAACACCAGTCCCGCCAGCGCGCCGAGCGCCGCCACCGCGAAGAAGGTGCCGCGCCAGCCGGCGAAGGTTCCCAAAAGCGCGCCGAGCGGCGCGCCGACCGCCACCGCGACGGTGGTGCCGCCGACCACGACGGAAATCGCACGGGCGCGGTGATGGGCGTCGACCAGCGACACCGCCGTTGCCTGTGCCGTTGCGGCGAACAGCCCTGACGCCAGAGCCATCACGATGCGCGCGGCAAGCAACACTGCGAAGGAAGACGAAAGCCCGGCCACGACATTGCCGAACACGAAGAATGCCAGCGTCCACAGGATGATGCGACGACGGTCCCAATCGCCGGTCAGTGTCGCCAGAACCGGCGCGCCAACCGCATAGGCCAGCGCAAAGGCGGTGATCAGCACACCCGCCACCGGCACTGAGATGCCGGCATCAGCCGCAATCTCCGGCAGCAGGGCGGAAATGACGAAACCCTCGGTCGAGATGGTGAACGAACCGAGCGCAAGCCAATAGAGGCGCTTGTCCATGGGAAATCCTTAGTTCAAAGATTATTGAACAATTGAACTTGCTTTGGCGATTTGTCAATCGCCCGCGACGAGGCTTTGTTCAAAAAACATTGAATATTTGAACAAGGGTTGGCTGTTTTTCAATTCCATGGCACAAGGTTCCTGCCAGCCTCATGTCAGTGGACCGTCGAAGCGCACGGTTTGCCGGCGCATTGAACCAGGCCGAAAACGGCCCTACCTTGAGCGCATGTCCCCTATTGAGCGCGTGTCTATGACCCTGCCGCACCCGACCACCGATCAGATCAGCCTGCCGCTGGTGCTCTCCGTGCTTGGCGACCCGACCAGGCTGGCCATCGTCGCCCACCTCGCCCATCGCGAAGGCGGCAAGGGACGGATGAACTGCAGTCAATTCCTGGCGCTGGGATCAAAGACCAATCTCAGCTACCACCTTGCCAAGCTGCGCGAGGCGGGGGTCACCCGAACCGAAGTGGTCGGCACCCAGCGCTTCCTCACGCTGCGCCGCGAGGACCTCGACCAACGCTTCCCCGGCCTGCTCGACAGCATCGTTGCCGGCGTCGAATTCGCAGCAATCCCCAAGATAGAGGAATCGGTCGAAATGGCGTGAAAAACGCCTTTCGTCTCACCTTCGCGACCCGTGAAACTATTTTGCAAGGCGTTTCGAGAAGGCATCTAAAGGCGGCTACGCCTTGAACAGCTCGTTGTAGATGCCGACCCATTTCTTCAGCGGCTCACCCGCATCCGCAGGCGTCAGCATCCTGTATTTGAAGTCTGCGGTAACAGGGCTGGTTCCCGGCTCCTTGGGTGGAACGCGCGGATCGGCGGGCGGATAACCCGCCTCGCGAACCAGTTCTTGCCCTTCTTGCGAGCACAGATATTCGATGAACAGCCTGGCTGCATTCGGATGCGGCGCGTTCTTGGCAAGGAAGATGGCTCCAAGATGCCCCACGAACGGTTCGGTTCTCGCGGCCTTGACCGGAGCTCCCTTCGCCTGGCTGATATAGGTCTGGTGATTATAGATCATCAGCCCGATCGGATACTGACCGGCAATGACGTTATCCAGAACCACGCGCTGGTTGCCGGCAACGTTGACGATCCTCTGCTTCGAGAGCTTCTTCAGATATTCCATGCCCTTTTCGTCGCCCATGACGTTCAACACATTGGCGATGAAACCGGCTGGGCCTGATAACGCGGGCGTATCGGCCCAGGCCATCCTGCCTTCCCATTTCGGATCGAGCAGGTCCTCATAGCTCTTGGGCGCTTCGTCCTCGCTGACAAGATCGGTGTTGTAGCCGGTGGTCAGATAGATCGAATAGATGGCAGTGTAGTAGCCGTCCTTGTCCTTCATATCTGGCGAGAACGACGCGGCATTGGACGGCCGGAACTGACCGACAAGGCCGGAGGCCAGCAAGGGCGGAAAGACGGCGCCTGATGAGTCGAACAGGTCGGCCAGGTTTTGGCCGGCATTCGCCTCACTTCGCATGCGCAGCACGGTCTCTGCCTCGGTGACCGAGGTAAACCGCACATCGATGCCGTAGCGCTGCTTGAATCCAGCCGCCACTGGCCGTACCAGCTGATTGACCACGATGCCCGTATACCAGGTGATGCTACCCTCTTCGCGGGCCCGCGCGACAAGCGCCTCATCCGGCTCCGCGAAGGCTCTTCCGCCCATTGCGCTGACTGTCAGCGCCGATGTCGCCGTGACCAGCAATTCGCGTCTCGTAAGCATCGCAACTCCCTCTTGCGTTGGCATAACGCCGGGGAATTGTCGGTCCGGTGAAATCTCCACGTCAAAGGAGTTTAGCTGGCTGTACCGGTGAGATTTACTCATCTCACCGTTGTTTGGACCACTATTGCTCGGGAATTATGAACGGAGGGAACCGCAGCGAATCCGCTCCGCATTTGTGCCAGGTCATTTCGGCGCTCGCCTGATCCTTCTTGCCAAGACACCAGTTCCGCTCGTTTAGCGCCGCACCATAGACCGATCGCGAAAGGCATGCCGCCGCGACCTTGACATCTCCACCGGGGGCACCGCGGCAGGTTGAATTGCTCTCCTTCCAGAGCGTGATCAGTTCCTCAGGCGTTTCGGACGCGTCGGGAAACTGCATGTCCTCGGCCTGCGCGGCCCATGTGGAGAGCAGGCCGGCAACAGCGATGGCAAGCAGTCTCATGATCGGTCTCCGTTGCTGTGCCCGCCGGAAAGTACCATGTCACGGGATCTGGCCCGGACAAAGAGGCACGCTGCACATCAGCTTGCGGCGAGATCAGCTATCGGGAAGAAACGTTTATCTCTTCCACCTCAGGGGCGATCGGGAACGGATTGACCGAATAGGAGTTCGAAGTCAGGCCGCTGCCGGTGCGAATGATGATGCGCTCTTCCTTGAACCGCTCGAAGGTGGCGCGGGAAATCCGCATCGATTTGCCCCTGGAATCGGCAGCGGCGACTTTGTTCGACCAGGGAAAATAGGTGATGGTCGCGACACGCTTGAGAAAGCGCTTTTCCTTGTCGCTCAGCTCGATTGAAATGCCTGCTCCACCCATGTCGCGACAATACGAACAAGCCGGAATTTGTCCAGCAGGACGAGAGACGGGCATGCCTGCCTCAAACCACGCAGTATGCTGCTCTTCCTGGTTGAGGGCAGCCGGCCTGAATGTGCTATTTGGCAACAGCCAGGACGATGGCGATTATGATAAGAAGTGGACCCATCCACTTGAAATGCTTGATAAGATGGCTCCACCACGCCGGCTGCCCGGGATTGGCCTGAATCGGAAACGCAAGCAGCCCGAATCCGATCCCGGACATCCAGAGCCCAACACAGAACATGATGAACTGGTCGATGTAGTCGGCGACCATTTTGCGCTCCCGTTCCAACCATTGCCAAAACAACGGAAGGCAACTTCGCTTGAAAATCAAGGGAGGGGTCGTTGGGCGCGACCGGGACCTGAAATACTCGACTATGGCTTACGCATTTCATCCCGTCGAACCGGCCGGTGGAGCCGTATGGTTCACGCACCACTGTACTGGCCTCCGCAACAATACAGATTGTCGGATTCGTATTGCACTGTCCCTGTCCACGCCATTCCCGCTTTCGTAAGACCAGCACATGAACACGGCTGACAGATCACCCGTTCGGATCGGCGCTCTGGTCCCGCTGACCCAGCCTGGCTGGGTCGAGGCGGGCCGGCACTTGCTTGCCGGGATCGAGTTGGCCGTCGACGACGTCAATGAAGCCGGCGGAATCGTCGGAAGACCACTTGAGCTGGTAATCCGGGATACCGCGGCCGATCCCCGAAGGGCCGCGGCGGCAGTGGACGAGCTGGCGAACCTGGGCGTATGTGCCCTGGCTGGAGAGTATCACAGCGTCGTCGCTCGCGCCGCCGCTGCCAGGGCGGATGCCCTCGGCCTGCCGTTCCTCTGCTCATCCGCGGTTCTCGACGCGCTCACCGAGCAGCCGACGCAATGGGTCGCCCGCCTCGCCCCGGCGCAGTCCCGCGGCTGGCAAGTCTTTGCCGACTACTTGCTTGGCGCAGGTCACAGCCGAATTGCATTGGCAGTCGATCAGAGTGTCTACTGGGCCTCCGGAGCCCGTATTCTGCGCGACCATCTCGGTCGACATAGCGGCACCGTCATCGAACTCGACGCGCGTTCGCTCGCCCCCTCAGCGGTATGCGACGAACTCGTCGACAACCGCGCCACGGCCCTGCTTCTTCTGGTCGGCTACCCCGAACCGGCAGTGTCCCTTGTCGAGGCCGTCCGCCGCGACCGGCGCCTCGCCGAAATCATGATCGGCGCGCCGGCGGGGCAGCCGGAATTTGCCGAATTTGCGACATTGCTGGGCCAGGACAGCGCCGCGATCCCGTTCCTGCGCTACCTGCCCGAGCGTCTGAGCCCCCTCGGTGCGCGCGTTGACGTGGCTCTTCGCCGGCGGCTGGCGGCAATGCCTTCCTTTGTCGCCTTCGAGGGTTACGACACTATCGCCGTCCTCGCGGAGATGCTGCGTTCCTGTGGTGTCGATCGGGATCGCATCGCCGAAGCCTGGTCGTGCATCACAGTGAAAGGTACCCGCGGACAAATCCGTTTCACCCGCACACCAGGCATCAGCGTGTGGCAATGGGTCTGGGCGCCAATCCAGGTCGTTGAACGGAATGCGACGGAGCCGGACGGCTTTCGGGTCCTCCACGCAGGCTGAGCCGAAACACGGCTGTATTACAAGCTGCCTCACGATGTGCTCAGCTGCTCACAATCCCGCCCCTCCTTTGCCCGAAACCGGATCTACGTGACGATTTCGTGACTGTTTTGCGACAGGAGAGGAACCGTGGCGACAGGTCTTCATGGCGGACATCCCACAACCGTCGATCTTGCCCGTGGGATGGATCAGTTCGGGCTTTTGCTTACTGCATTCCTGGTCGTTGGCGCGACGACCGCTTTCGCGGCTTTCGTCGCCGTTTGGGCGCCGGATTTTCGGCCGTTGCTTTTGCAGGAAGACGGCATCGTCGAAATGGCCACCGCCGTCTTCTTCGCTGTGGCAGCCATCGAGGCCGGCATTTCAATCGCCACCTGGGGACTGCGGCTGCCGCTTCTTCTGGCGGGCCTGATCGGCTTTGCCGAGCTGATGGACGAAACCAGCTTCGGTTCGCGCCTGTTCGGCTTCCAGCCGCCGCCGCTTTATGGTGGCGGGCAGCTGGACGGCTTCCATGATCTGCTGATTGTCGTCTTTCGCCTGATGCGTGACCTGAACCCGCTCCTCGCCTGGCTGCTGGTGGGACTGATGCTTGCGGCCTCCGTCGCGCTGGTGGCTTTTGTGGCGATGCAAGTCCTGAGAGGTTTCAGGGGCGATCCGAAACGTCTCTCGACCCACACACTGCTTTTTGCGCATTTTGCCTTTATCGGCCTGGCACAGGTCATCGACATTTCCGCCTCCTCTTCGCCCGCCCTGTCGGCGATGGAAGAGGTCTTCGAGCTTGACGCGGCGATCCTGCTTGCCTTCTACGTTCTGCAGCAGGCACGCGAAGCACGCGTTGCCAATGCCCGGCGGTCGTAATCATACCCTTGTCCACCTATCGGACCGCACCAGCAACGTTGGGAACATGACGCGATCACAAACCGCTCGTCTCGCTATTCCTGCGCTCTTGTCCACGCTCTTGCTCCCGATGAGCACGGCCGTTGCGACCGAAAGCGTCGAGACCATCGTGTTGATCCGCCATGGCGAAAAGCCGGCGCAAGGGCTCGGACAGCTCAATTGCCAGGGTCTCAACAGGTCGTTGCGGCTACCTGCCGTGATCAAGGCCCGCTTCGGCATTCCCGCCGCTATTTTCGCGCCCAATCCGGCCGACAAGAAAACCGATCAGGGCACGGCATATGACTATGTCAGGCCGCTTGCCACGGTCGAGCCGATGGCGGTCGCGTTCGGGTTGCCTCTCAATGTCGGCATTGGCGTCGAAGATATTTCGAAGCTCCAGGATGAGCTCGAAGACAAGGCCTATGCAAACGCACTGGTCGTCGTTGCCTGGGAGCACAAGGAACTGGTCAAGCTGGCGCGCAAGTTGATGAAGGACCATGACGGCGATCCCGATACCGTGCCCAAATGGAAGGGCGACGATTTCGACGGCATCTATGTCGTGCGGCTCACCCGTAACGAGAGTGACACCACCGCGACGTTCCAGACTGCGCAGCAAGGGCTCGACGACCTGCCCGAGACCTGCCCCGACCGTTAGAGCAGTTTCCGGCAAAAACGTGCAGCGGCTTTCCGTCCGGAATTGCGTAGAAACAAGTAGCTAGAGCATTTCCGTGTTTCCGTAAAAACGGAAACGCTCCAGATCGGCGCGCAGCGTCCGAGACGCCGGCGAAACAGGGCGCGCAGGTAATCCCATCGACCGTGAAGCGGTTCACATCCACCCTTCACGTCCTGCTGTAGACAAAACATGCCCTGGCGGGCGTGGGCCGTGTTCCCGGCATGAGTACCGTTGGCGGGGGCCGGGATGGGAAGGTCACGGAGGCGGGTCATGGAACCAATGTTCTGGATAGCGGGAATCGTGATCCTTCTCATCCCGTTTGTCGGCACGCTGGCTATGCGGAACTGGTTGACGAGCTTGCTAGCCGTGGCCGTTTTGGCGTTCATCATTTCCTGCTTCTGGATTTGGCAGGAATACCGCTACAGCGGCGACGACGCCGCGCAGGCTCTGGCCAGGATCGTCACAGGCATCTGGCTTGCCGGACTTGCGGGGGGATTTGCAGTCAATATCGGGCTGCTCTGGTTGCGCCACCGCAAGCGCACAGCCCCCTTGGCGCGCATTCGCTGAAACTGTGAACCGGGCCCGTCACCGGTCTTTCGGATTGCCGAAATCCGGATCGCGCGGCCTTGAATACGTGTCGATCCTGGGAAGACTATCCTCGATCGCGATAAAGGGCAGCCTCAGCTCCCAATAGGCATGGGCGACCGGAGAAAAGGTCTCCGGGGCGTCCATGAAACCGATGCTGAGATAGAGTTCGTTCGGCAGGCCTTCGTCGCGATAACCTATGGAAGTGCCGCATTCGCCGCAGAAGCAGCGGACAACGCCCTGGGTCCTGGAAAAGGTCTTGGGTTCGCCCTTGGTCAATTTGACCTGCGCTGGCCGGAAACCGATCCAGATGGTGAGCGGGCCACCGATGGCCCGCCGGCAATCGTCGTCGTGGTCGTAGCAGATCCAGAACGGCTCACCGCTCATCTCTGCTTCGATGGCACCACAAAAACAGTGGCCGCGCCGGATATGATCCATGGATCGAACTCCCAAACAGCGGGCGCGGCGAACCGACTACCAGGAGACGACCATCATCGTCGCAGCGCCCATGCCGACCACCAGGCAGGCGGTGTAGATCGTCCAGTAGAGCTTCACAGACATCATCGTGTTCCCCTTGTAGAAAAGGAGAACGGCAAGGAAACGGCCCAGTTCCAAAAAGTTGCGGTCGAAGCAGCCTGTCTGGATCGTGCTTTTCGTTCAGTGGCGGTCAGGCGTCCGACAGCACCTCTCCCACTTCCGGGGTGACCGGCGCATTGATCGGTTTGTAGGTGTTGGAGGTGATATCGCTGGAGGAGCGGATGAGAATGCCGTCATCCCGCAGCCGTTCGAACGTCGCGCGCGACAGCCGCATCGCCTTGCCGCTGGCATCCACGGCTTTGACCTTATTTTTCCATGGAAAATGAGTGACCTTGTGCACGCGCTTCAGGAAGCGCTGCTCCATTTCCGTCAGTTCGATCATCGACGGTCCTCCGCCTCACCTCGCTGTTTTGTGCTGCTTGCGCTCACGTCACCGGGTGGGTTCGCGGCAAACGCTTCGCGTGGTTCCCTTGGTAGACGCGGAGTTTGGGAAGGCTGTTTCTTCTTAGACTTGGCCGCGCGCTTGGCTGCACGTTCGCCTCTACTTTCATGATGGGCAACGCTGCCGGACATCGCTGTTTCTCCTTGCTGGAAAAACCGGCCGAGCGGTCCGAAAGTTCCCGAAAATCGGAGATCGAGAACGGGCCGATGCACCAGGCTGCATCGTCAGCGCAGGCGAGACCTGCGCGAAGATAAGGCTGTCGCGGTTCCATCCTCGGCCAGGATGCCGTTGTTCAGGGCAAATCGCTGGAAGGCCAGCCGCGCCTCCTTGCCGCTGCGCTGGCCTTTGAAGGCCTTGCGGCAGACCGCGATGGCGCCGGTATGGTCAAGGTCGGGGATGCCCTGCCAGTGGGTCAGGATGTCATAGGCGTCCCGCGCACTTTGCACATCACGAGGGTCGTCGATGCGAATGGGTACGGGACGGTCGAATTTCGGGTTCGCCATTTGTAAGGGCTCCTCAAGTGAGACTTCATTCCACTATGAGAAACGGGCGAGAACTGGTTTGCCGTCGTCACAAATGAAGAACCCGCATCAGAGTTCGTGAGGTTGCCGGCTTAGGCCCGGTCCAGCTCATAGACCGTGTAGCCATTCTCCCTGCCCTTTTCGCGGAAACCCAGGATCCGGAACCATTTGGCGATCTCTGGTCGGTCGGACCAACTGAACGAATCGATCGGCAGGTTGCCGCAAAGCTCCTGGATGCGCCGGATATGCGCCTTGCAGAATCGAACGCTCCCACGCGAGAAGAAGCTTTCATGGGCCGCGAAGGCGGTCTGCGCGGCGTCACCGACTTCCCGCCAGGCGATGATGGCGACGGGATTTCCGTCATCCAGCAAGGTATGGGCCCGGCCTTCCTTCAAGCTCATCAGGAATTCGTCCTTCGCATCCTCGATGTTCAGCCCGGCAGCGGTGTACTGGTCGGCCATACGCAGGGAGAGGTTGCGAAAGATCTCGGCAAGATCGGCGGGGGTCGCTGTTCGATAATCCATTGCTCGCTCCTTCTGGGAGCGGGACGCTAACCGCCAGGATGCTACCGGGCAACTCACAATTGCCAGCGGCAGAGCCAGTGGACTGTTTTGAACGGGCATGTCCACAGGCGGGGTCGATTTCGACGAACCCGCCCGCGACGGTCTTTCAGCGCTTGCCTGGCCGGCCTGTCACGCGCCCCGCCTGCCTAACGGGCGAAGAATTCCTGCAGCCGCGTGAAGAGCCCCGGCTTGATCGCGGCACGGACGTTTCGGGCGGCGGTGGCAGCCCGCACGGTCGCGCCATAGTGGCAGTAGCAGAGCGCGCCGTGCAACTGGGCATCGGTGAGCTCGAAGAACCGCTTCGCCTCGCCATAGGTATCGTCGGCCAGTCCCTGCTCGCGCAGGACAGGATCGTCGTATGCGACCGAAATCGGCGAACCGGCGCAGCGCATGGTGCTGCGCACGCTGAGTGCCTGGTATTCGGTCTGATGCAAGGTGGCGAGACGGCGATGCGGCTCCATCTCGAGAAGCTCCGCCCAGCGGGTCAGGCGCTCCGCCCTCGACATGTCGTGGTGATGGGCAGCATCTATTTGCGCGACCTGTTTAAGCTGGTCGATGGTTTGATGTTTCATGGCTGGCCTCCTGTTGGATTACGGCCGGCCTGTCCTCCGCGCTACGCGTGCTCGAAGCATGAGCTTGGCATAGGCGCTTGTCCAGCAGTCGCAAGCGCTGGTGCAATCACGTTTGATGTAGCCTTGAGCCGAGCCGTGCCTGGCGCGATATGGGACGATGATCTTGCCTACTTCCGCTCGTAAGGCTTCAGAGTCATCGAAAAGATGCGTGTCAGTGCGGCCACGGCCTCCTCGCGTGTCAAGCGCCCCGCAGCCGCATCTTGTGCAAGCGCCTCGGCCGCGCCCAGGAGGCCCTTGTAGAGCGCGTTCGCAGCGACCGGGTCCAGATCGATCAGACGGCCGAAGGCACGACGGTAACGCTCGACATAGCCGTCGCGCAGCGCCTGGCGGAACGCCGCCGTCTCCTCGGTCGCGGCAAGCGCGGCAAAGGTCGAGCCCATTTCCGGCCCCATGTCGAGCACACAGCCGACATAGGTCGAGGCAAAGATACGCGAGACGGCTTCCACCGTGTCCCCGCCGGCTTCCAGCACACTTGCCTGCGCAGCGAGCTGCCGGTCGTTGTATTCGTCGCACAGCGCGATCAACAGGCCCGCGCGCGTACCAAAGTGCTCGTAGGCGATCGGCTTGGAGACCCCGGCGCGCTCGGCCAGATGGCCTAACGTCAGCGCCTCGGTGCCTTCCTTGCCGATGACATGGCGCGCCGTCTCCAGCAATTGCTGGCGACGGTCGGCCTTGGCCAGCCTCTTCGTCACACCCTGGTTCATGTCCTGCACCGAATTCTTTTCGCAGCCCGCTTGAACGGCATGTCCGACCGCATATGTTACCAATCGTAAGTTACCTGTAGTAGCTTACTGATCGTAATATAGGAGGCACTCGATGTCTGTTGTAGCCCAGGAAATTCTGTTGAACAGCCGTCCCACCGGCGCACCCACCCTTGATACGTTCCGTTCGGCCACACGTTCCCTACCCGCCATCGGCAACGGCCAGCTGCTCGTCCGCACACTGTGGATGTCGGTCGACCCTTACATGCGCGGCCGCATGCGCGATCAGCCAAGCTACATCGCGCCCTTCCAGGTCGGCGAACCGCTTGAAGGCGCGGCCGTCGGCGTGGTCGAGGACTCGCGAAGCGACGGTTTCGTCAAAGGCGACGTGGTGAGCCATTTCTCCGGCTGGCGCGACCATGCCCTTATCGACGCCCAGACCGCCACCAAGATCGACCTTGCCGCGGCGCCTGCCGAAGCCTGGCTCGGGCCGCTCGGCGTCCCCGGTTTCACCGCCTTTGTCGGCCTTGAACGTTTCGGCGCGCTGAAATCAGGAGAAACCGTATTCATCTCGGCCGCCGCCGGCGCGGTCGGTTCGATGGCTGTCCAGATCGCCAAGGCCAAGGGCGCCCGTGTCATTGCTTCGGCAGGCAGCGACGAGAAGGTTGCCTGGGTACGCGAACTCGGCGCCGACGAGGTCATCAACTACAAGACGGCCAAGGACCTGACCGCCGCATTGCGCAAGGCAGCCCCCGAAGGCATCGACGTCTATTTCGACAATGTTGGCGGCAAGCATCTGGATGCGGCGCTGGCTGCCGCCAAGGATTCCGCCCGCATCGTCATTTGCGGCATGATCGCGGGTTACAACGACGAGCAGCCCGCCGAGACCATGCACCACCTCTCCGCCATCATCATCAAGCGGCTGTCGGTGCGCGGCTTCATCGTCCTCGACCACTATGATCTCTATCCGGAATTCTCTGCGGCGATGATCGGCTGGCTGAAAGACGGCAAGGTCAAGTCGCGCGACACCGTCTATGACGGCCTCGACAATGCGCCGAAGGCATTCCTTGGCCTGTTCAGCGGCGACAACACCGGCAAGATGCTGGTCAAACTCGCCGACCAATAGGCTGTGCGAGCATGCCGTCCGGCGCCCGTTTCACCGGACGGCCTTCAGCCTCTGTCGTTCGCCGGCGATTTTTCTCCTCCTCCGTGTCGGAACCTCGCTGGCCCGCCCGTCCTAGGGCAGACTTCGGAATTGGCCGAGAACACGGGAGACCATCATGAGAAAGATCATCGTCGCCACCTTCGTCAGCCTCGACGGCGTCATGCAGGCGCCGGGCGGTCCGCAGGAAGATCCGACCGGCGGCTTCAAATTCGGCGGCTGGGTCGCGTCGCATTTCGACGAAGCGCTCGGCGAAGCACTGGGCGAGATCTTCGGCCGGCCTTACGATCTGTTGCTCGGCCGCAAGACCTACGACATTTTCGCCGCGCACTGGCCCTTCATAAAGGACGGCCCGGATCAGGCGATCGCGGACAGCTTCAACAGCATCACCAAATACGTGGCCTCGCGCTCGACCCCGAAGCTCGCCTGGCAGAAGAGCCAGTTGCTCGGCACGGACGTCGTCGCCGCGTTGAGGAAACTCAAGAGCGAAGACGGTCCGGATCTGCTGGTGCAGGGCTCCGGCGATTTCCTGCAGACCTTGTGGAAGCACGGCCTGGTCGATGAGCTCAGTGTTCTGACCTTCCCGGTCCTGCTTGGCAAGGGCAAGAAACTGTTCGGCGACGGCGTCGCCCCGACCGGCTTGAAACTGGTGAAGGCAAAGTCCTACCCGAGCGGCGTGATCGTGGCCAACTATGTGCCGGCCGGCGACGTCAAAACAGGCGATTTCTCGCTGGGCGAGCCATCCGAAGCCGAACTGGAACGCCGCAAGAACCTGACCTGAGGTCCGTCTGACCTTCCGGGCCGGCAACACGGCCCGGCCCCGCGAGGAGCGCTTCGACCGGCGGCGCTCCTCATCCGCAATGTACTAGGTCATCGTCAGGGCCGCTTTCGGCTTGATTTTGCGGGCCTCCGGGTGCCTGCTGTCGAATGCGTGGGGAGTGTTCGCCGATCGGTGGGAGGTCGCGACAATGAGACGGCCAAGCCTGGCGCTCCTGGCGCTGGCGCTCTTTGCATCCGCCGCCGCGGCACAGCAGGCTCAACCCGACCTCGACAAGCAGCTCGAGCAGGAGGACATGTATCTCCGCCTCGACCCGAACGATGTCGTCGCGCGCCACAACCGCGCTTCGATCTGGTTCCGCAAGGGCGAGTACAAGAAAGCGATCACCGATTTCAGCGAAGCGATCCGATTGATGCCGCGTCGCGCCGAAACCTACAACAACCGCGCCACCGTCTATCTGCGCACGGAGGAATTCGACAAGGCGATTACCGACTACAGCCGTTCGATCGAGCTCGGCTATGCCGGCGCCTATAGCGGCCGTGCCGCTGCCTATACGCTGAGCGGCAGATATGATCTTGCCTTTGCCGACCTGGACAAGGCGCTCAAGATCAACCCCGATGACCCCGACGCCATAGGCAACCGCGCCATGGCCTATGCCCAGCAAGGGCAATTCGACAAGGCCCTGCCGGACTACGACAAGGCCATAAAGCTCGCCCCGAACAATGCGGTGTTCTACGAAGGACGAGGCGATGCGTGGTTCAGGACAAACCAGCCTGACAAGGCGATTGCCGATCTCAGCAAGGCTGTGGATCTCGATCCGCGAAACATCCAGGCATTCTACACCCGTGGCAAAGCCTATGCGCAGCTCGAACGCCACGATGAAGCCATCGCCGACTACAGCCGGGCCATCGAATTGACCGGCAACCAGCGGGTGAAGAACCACGCCAATGTCTATGCCGCGCGAGGCAACGCTTACACCTTTTCCGGTCGCTATGAAGCCGCACTCGCCGATTTCGACAAGGCAATCGAGATCGACCCGAGTTCCGCTTTCGCCTTCGGTGGTCGCGGCGCAACTTATGCGGCGCTGAAGCAGTTCGACCGCGGTCTCGCCGACATGGACAAGGCGATCTTTCTCGATCCCAACAATGCCGACAGCTATAACGGCCGCGCGTTGGTGCTGTTCCTGGTCGGCCAGGCAGACAAGGCGATCGCCGATCTGGACAAGGCACTCGAGCTCAATCCGAAACAGTTCAAGGCTCGCCTCAACCGCGGCGTGATACACGCATCGAAGGACCGGCTCGATATGGCGATTGCCGACTACGATGAAGCAGCAAAGCTGCGCCCCGACGATGCCGAGGTCTTCTATCGTCGCGGAATGGCCTACCGGCAGAAGGGCGAAACCGCCAAGGCCAGGGCAGACCTGGAAAAAGCGCTGCGCCTCATGCCGCATTTCAGCGAGGCAAAGCAGGAACTGGAGGGCTTGAAGAGCGGAGGCGGGAAGTAGGGCTTGAGCCTATTCGCAGCGGCACAGAGAGCGTCAAACCGCCAATCGGAAACCCGGCCTACTTCCGTGTCGGCCCGAACGGCTCGATGCGCGGGTTGGAGAACGGGCCTTTCACCTGCCCGCCGGTGTCCGCTGTCGGCCGCTCCTTGATGGCGGTCTCGTGAACCTGGACGGCATAGAGCCCCTTCTGCGGATCCAGGACGACCACTCCGAAACTCCTGTCCATCTCGGCAGTCGGCACGCCAAGCAACTCGGCCGCACGGTCGAGACCGGGCGTACCTTCGGGACAGGCAATGGTCATGAGCACCATGTCGCGGGACATATCCGCTCTATCTTTCCGCTTGCCGCACGATCCTTGTCCGAAAAGCCGTAACTTCCGACTAGCCTGCGTTTCAGATCGCGCTCCAGTGCTGATCTACAGCCCGAAATGCTCGGCTACCGGCAATGGATCGATGATCCCGGCGCCGTAGTCATTGTTCCATCCGGACTTCGGCCAAGCCTTCTTCTGTGCCTCGGCCTTTATACGATCAAATAGGTCGCGCGGCGAGACTTTGCTACTCGGCAAACCGCTGCGGATCGCCGCAACACAGCCTGCCGCGACGGGGCTCGCCGTCGACGTGCCGGTATCCGGGGAACCTTCGCCGAAGGCCTGTGACCCCAGGAAATGACTGTAGCTCGTGAGATCGGGTTTTTCGCGCGCCATGCCGGAGATGGCCGGCCCCTGGCTGGAATAGCCAAGACGCACGCCGTCGGTATCGCAAGCAGCAAGGGTAAGCACATCGGGATGCGCATTGGCGCCGCTGATCGAATGGCGCGTCACGCCCTGGCAGCGCCCGCTCGGACAATCCGCGCCGCAATTGCCGGCAGCGAACAGCACATCGGCCCCTGCCCTGGCGATGGTCCCGACCATGATGTTGAACGGATGGTTCGGGTTGTCGGCATAGCGGCCGGGATGGCCGGGCGGGAAATCCCAGCTCGGATGATACATGCCCCAGCTGTTGTTGATGACCAGCGCCTTGTATTTCCAGTCAGGACCCGTGAACTGCTGGTGCAGATAGGAGAAGGCCAGCAGGGCATCGCTCAGGAAACCGGCCATCACGCTGCCGCCCGGCGTCTCCGATTGCAGGATGGGGAAATCGAGCAGGCTGCAGGACGGTGCGGCGATCAGCGCGTCATACGCGCACATCGTGCCATGGTCGACCGCATAGTCCCCCGGCGTGTTCCTGATGTTGGACGGCGCCCAGGAGATCTTCCTGTCCAGCTTCGGTACCAGCCCCTGCGCCTTCAGATGCTTCACGTTGATGCCGGTATCCATGACCGCGAGCGCGACATCCTTGCCTTGCAGCCCCTTGTCCTTGAGCTGGTCGAGCTTGAGCAGCCGAGCAACATCCGCATGCGTGCCGACGGCCTCGACCCCGCAATAGGGATCCTTGAACATGCCGATCTGCGGATCGGCGAAGATCTGCACGCCACGGCCGGAGGAGCGCACATCGTCGATGCGGCTGGCCTCGATCGTGCCGCGCACGGCAAACACCGGCGCCTTCTCGATATGTGATGCCGCGAGCCTGACCTTGGCCGGCGTGCGCGCTGCGATCGGCAACGGCGGGAAGGCGGGATCGACCAGCAGCCCGCCCTTCTTGGTCGGTGCCGCGATCGGGTCGTAACGTTCCCTGGAAAAGGCGAGATGGCTTCTCTCCCGCACGAACGCCTTGGCGGGAATGGTGACGATGACGGACACGCGCATGACATGGGCCTCCTCGTTGCAAGGAGACTAACACAGGCCACCGTGACGTGGAGTAGACTTGGACCTCCATACTGACATGACGGGGTCCGCTGCCGCCTTCGCTTGTCAGCGTCTTATTTGCCGGCCTCGAGCAATGCCTTGTGGACTCGATCCGCAAGCTTGCCCGCATCGCTCTTTTGCCGGCGATAGTCGATGCCTTGCACGACATAGGCAGTCTTGTTGTCCACCGCGATGCAATAGACCAGGAAGGATGCTCCGCCTTCGGCTGGTCCACCGGACACCACGATCAACTGGCCCGGCGTACGGTCCACCGAATGCACATATCCATAATCGCCGGCTTCCCGCTGGGCGATCTCAGCGCATGTGTCGATGCTGAGTTTCGAGGCATCGGCCCGCTCGACATTATAGGCGACGTGGAACGCATCGGACGCAGCTTGAGCAAGCGTTGTGGTAAGGCCGAGAAAGAGGGCCGCGGAAGCCATCAACATGCGCATGAACAGATTTCCTCATGGAACGACAGCCCCGCCGAAGCCACCAAAACTCCTTCTACGTGCAACGATGAATTTGTTGCAACCACATCACGAAGTTACCCACAGCAGGCAGTTGTCCGGCGGCACGAGCCGGTATCGTGCAAACGGCAACGCTATGGTGCATTTTCGGGGTTACATCGGCGAAAACTCTCCCCTATAAGGCCCGCCTAGCCTGATACAAGAATCCATGCTGCGCACCCCGGCCGGGCCTCTGCGACGCGTCGACACGCGGACCGGAGAATCCCCCGCCCCGGGTCTTCCGCGCAGGCTGAATGAACGGACCGAGACCATGCCAAGACGCACCGACATCAAGTCCATCCTGATCATCGGCGCCGGTCCCATCGTCATCGGCCAGGCCTGCGAGTTCGATTACTCCGGCACCCAGGCGTGCAAGGCGCTGAGGCAGGAAGGCTACCGCGTCATCCTGGTCAACTCCAACCCGGCCACGATCATGACCGATCCGGAGCTGGCCGACGCCACCTATATCGAGCCGATCACGCCGGAAGTGGTGGCCAAGATCATCGCCAAGGAGCGGCCGGATGCGCTGCTGCCCACCATGGGCGGCCAGACCGCGCTCAACACCGCCCTCTCGCTGCGCCGCATGGGCGTGCTCGACCGCTACAACGTCGAGATGATCGGCGCCGACGCGCATGCCATCGACAAGGCCGAGGACCGTTCGCTGTTTCGCGAGGCCATGGCCAAGATCGGCCTGGAGACGCCACGTTCGATGCTGGCCAACGCGTCGGCCGTCAAGGACGAGGACCGCAAGAAGCACGAAGCCGAGCGCGCCGCGCTGAAGGCCTCGGGTGCGGACAATCTCGACGCCGCGCTCGATGCGCTGGAAACGCAGTGGAACCTCGGCGAAGGCGACCGCAAGCAGCGCTACATCAACCATGCCATGGCGATCGCCGCACAGGCGCTCGACCATGTCGGCCTGCCGGCCATCATCCGCCCGTCCTTCACCATGGGCGGCACCGGCGGCGGCATTGCCTACAACCGCACGGAATTCTTCGAGATCGTCGGCTCCGGCCTCGATGCCTCGCCCACCACCGAAGTGCTGATCGAGGAATCGGTGCTCGGCTGGAAGGAATACGAGATGGAAGTCGTGCGCGATCGCGCCGACAACTGCATCATCGTCTGCTCGATCGAGAACATCGACCCGATGGGCGTGCACACCGGCGACTCCATCACCGTGGCCCCGGCGCTGACCTTGACCGACAAGGAATACCAGATCATGCGCAACGCCTCGATCGCGGTGCTGCGCGAGATCGGCGTCGAAACCGGCGGCTCTAATGTGCAGTTCGCCGTCAATCCTGCGGATGGCCGCCTCGTCGTCATCGAGATGAACCCGCGCGTGTCGCGCTCCTCGGCGCTCGCCTCCAAGGCGACCGGCTTCCCGATCGCCAAGATCGCCGCCAAACTAGCCGTCGGCTACACGCTGGACGAATTGGAGAACGACATCACCGGCGGCGCCACGCCCGCTTCCTTCGAGCCGTCGATCGACTACGTCGTCACCAAGATCCCGCGTTTCGCCTTCGAGAAATTCCCAGGCGCCTCGCCGGTTCTGACCACCGCCATGAAGTCGGTCGGCGAAGTGATGGCCATCGGCCGTACCTTCCAGGAATCGCTGCAGAAGGCCCTGCGCGGCCTGGAGACCGGCCTCACCGGCCTCGACGAGATCGAGATCCCGGGCCTTGGCGGCAACGGCGGTGCCGACGACAAGAACGCCATCCGCGCCGCGCTCGGCACGCCGACGCCGGACCGGCTGCGCATGGTGGCGCAGGCGATCCGCATGGGCACCTCGCTGGAAGAGGTGCACGCCATCTCCAAGATCGACCCGTGGTTCCTCGAGCAGATCGGCGGCATCATCGCCATGGAAGCGCGCATCCGCGAGCATGGCCTGCCGGAAGACGCCGCCAACCTGCGCATGCTGAAGTCCATGGGCTTCTCCGATGCCCGCCTGGCATCGCTGACCGACCAGGACGGCGATGCCGTCGCCAAGCACCGCGCGAGCCTTGGCGTGCATCCGGTCTACAAGCGCATCGACACCTGTGCGGCCGAATTCGCCTCGCCGACGGCCTATATGTATTCGACCTACGAGACGCCTTTCGCCGGCAGCCTCGCCGACGAAGCCAAGGTTTCGGACCGGAAGAAGGTCGTCATCCTCGGCGGCGGCCCCAACCGCATCGGCCAGGGCATCGAATTCGACTATTGCTGCGTGCACGCCGCCTATGCGCTGCGCGAGGCCGGCTATGAATCGATCATGGTCAACTGCAATCCGGAGACAGTCTCGACCGACTACGACACCTCCGACCGCCTTTATTTCGAGCCGCTGACCGCCGAGGACGTGCTCGAGATCCTGCGCGCCGAGCAGGCGGCCGGCACGCTGCACGGCGTCATCGTGCAGTTCGGCGGCCAGACCCCGCTGAAGCTGGCCGATGCGCTGGAAAAGGCCGGCATCCCGATCCTCGGCACCTCGCCCGACGCCATCGACCTTGCCGAGGACCGCGACCGCTTCCAGAAGCTGCTGCACAAATTGGACCTAAAGCAGCCGAAGAACGGCATCGCCTATTCGGTCGAGCAGGCCCGCACCGTGGCCGGCGAACTCGGCTTCCCGCTGGTCGTGCGCCCCTCTTACGTGCTGGGCGGCCGCGCCATGCAGATCATCCATGACGAGGGCATGCTGCAGACCTACCTGCTCGACACCGTTCCAGGCCTGGTCCCCGAGGACATCAAGCAGAAGTACCCGAACGACAAGACCGGTCAAATCAACACACTGCTTGGCAAGAACCCGCTTCTGTTCGACACCTACCTGTCGGGCGCCATCGAGGTCGACGTCGACTGCCTCTGCGACGGCAAGGCCACCTTCGTCTCCGGCATCATGGAGCATATCGAGGAGGCCGGCATCCATTCGGGTGACAGCGCTTGCTCGCTGCCGGTCTATTCGCTGCCGACCGAACTGGTGGACGAGTTGGAGCGGCAGACATCGGCGCTGGCCAGGGCGCTCAATGTCGGCGGCCTGATGAACGTGCAATACGCCATCAAGGACGGCGTCATCTATGTGCTGGAAGTGAACCCGCGCGCGTCGCGCACCGTGCCGTTCGTCGCCAAGACCGTCGGCAAGCCGATCGCCAAGATCGCGGCGCGCATCATGTCCGGCGAGAGCCTGGATGGCGCCTTTGCCCATTACGGCGAAAAGCCGGATCCACGTCGCCCCGGTCATGTCGCGGTCAAGGAAGCCGTGTTCCCCTTCGCCCGCTTCCCCGGCGTCGATATCCTGCTCGGGCCCGAGATGAAGTCGACCGGCGAGGTGATGGGTCTCGACCGCGACTTCGCCATGGCCTTCGCCAAGAGCCAGCTCGGCGCCGGCGTCGACTTGCCGCGTTCGGGCACGCTGTTCGTGTCGGTGCGCGACGAGGACAAGGCCGGCGCGCTGCCGGCGGTGAAGCGCCTGGCCGGCCAGGGCTTCAAGGTGCTCGCCACCTCCGGCACCGCGCGCTACCTGAAGGAAAACGGCGTCGAGGCCGAGAAGATCAACAAGGTGCTGGAAGGCCGCCCGCACATCGAGGACGCCATTCGCAACCGCCAGGTGCAGATCGTCTTCAACACCACGGACGGCCAGAAGGCGGTCTCCGACTCCAAGTCGCTGCGCCGCGCCACGCTGATGCAGAAGGTGCCCTACTACACCACGCTGGCCGGCATGGGCGCGGTGGCCGAAGCCATCGCCGCACTACGCGCCGGCTCGCTGGAGGTCAGGCCGTTGCAGGAGTATTTTTGAGGACTGGCGAGCGGTGGTCGTCAGGGACATGCAGGGAGTAAGGACTGACCTGTCCCCTCACCTCCACTCCCTGAACTCCGCCATCAGCCCCTCATAGTCTTCCATCGGCGGCAAAGCCTCATAGCTCTTCACGGCGCCTGTTTCGGCGAAAGGCAGCTTTTCGCTCACCCATGTCTCGATATAGGGCGCGAAGTCGCCCGCCCCTTCCAGCAGCGTCGGGCGCACATTGACGAACCAGTCCATGCCCTCGGCTTTCGTGAACATCCACGTCATGCAGTGCGGGCAGAAATAGTGATGCGCGTCGGCGCCGTGCAGGCCACCGACCACCGGCTCACCTTCGGTCACCGCAAAACCCTCGGCCGGAATGGCGGCCGACAGCGAATAGGCGGAAGAGCTCATCTTCTGGCAACCGGTGCAGTGGCAGGCCATGGTCACCAGCGGCGCTGCGCGCACCTCGATCTTGACCCGCCCGCAGCGGCAGGCACCTTGCCTTGGCAGTTTCCAGTCCATCGCCATCTCCTCTGGTTTATCGCAGGATAGGCGGACGACGGCGGCAGGCAAGCGCGGCAGCTCGACGCGCCCCGCCAGCCGGTCGACGCTGCGCCGACGTCGATTGCGACACTCCGGTCGCTTCGTCCCCTCACGGGGGCAGGTCAATCGCATATGGCCGCGCTCCGGCCCGCCATCCTTTTCTGCGTTCCGGAATGGATCCCCGACACTCTCCGCTCCCTTCGGTCGCTCCGAGGTCGAGGATGACGGGCTTCATTTGCTGCTGGCGCTAATTTTCACTGGCGAGCCCACGCTCATGGCTTCATGATTGACGGAGGCGAAGAGGGAACTCCGTCATCCTCGACCTCGTAGGGAGCGAAGCGACTGGAGAGTGTCGGGGATCCATTCCGGAACGCGGACGAAGGCGCGGCGATCCAGACACAGCTTCAAGTCGCGCCGGCTGACATATGCGATTGCCCTGCTCACGGAAGCGAGAATGACGGAACTTGGCCGCCGGCTCGTCCCTCAGCCGTTCCAGTCGACCTCCACCATGCCATGCCGCCGGTAGAGGCGGATGGCATTGGCGTTTTCGACCACCATGGTCTTCAGATCGAGGTTGCTGGCGCCCCGCGCCTTGAACACGGCAAAGACATGCAGCAGCAAGGCTTCCGCCAGCCCGTTGCGCCGTGCGCTCGGATGCACCGCGAGATATTTGAGGTAGTCGCTGGTCCAGCACAGCGCCACCGCAACCAGTTGCCCGTCGGCATCGTTCACCACGAACCACAAAGCCGGGTCGTACTCGGCATCGCCGGATTGCTGCGCCCACCAGAGGTCGAAATTCTTTTCTTCCTTCTGCAGGGTCTGGGTGAGCAGGGCATGCACCGCACGCGCGTCGGCAGGCTTGAACGGCCGCATCGTGAAACCGTCGGCCCAGACCGGGGCCGGCAGCTCACCTGCCAGCGAGCGGCGCAAACGGATGCCGATGTCGTCTGATGTCTCGACTTGCGTCATCGGCTGTCCCCCATTCCCTCAAGCCGCACCCGGCTCAGGCGTCGGGAGCCGGCTTGCGCTTGCGATCGCGGCCGAGCCCGGTTTCCTCGAGCATGCCCTTGCGCTTGGCGTCGTAATAGTAGCCGGTCTGGTAGAGGCGGTCGGCGCGCTTGTAATCGCCATTGGCCACCAGGAAGGCACCGCGCAGATATTTCACCGCATATTTCAGATTGGTCTCGGCATCGAACAGGCCCTTGGGCGAGCCGCCATAACCCATGCCGCGCGCGGTGGCATGCTTGATCTGCATCAGGCCCCAGTGGCCGTTGTTGTAGGCCAGCGGGTTGAAGGTCGACTCGCGCTTCACCACCGAGCGCACCAGTTCCACCGGCACTTCGTAGAGCGCGGCGTATTTGGCGATCAGCCGCTCGACCTCGTTGCGGCCGGCGCCGGCTAGGCGCGGCCTCTCGGCCTCCGGTTCTGGCGACATCAGATAGGTCGGCACCGGACCGGAATAGGCGATGGGCTGCACGCCGGGCAGCGATCCGGTGGCTTTCGGTGCGGCGGGTGCCGCCGGGAACACCAGGCTGGTGGCAGCGGAGGCAACCATCACCGGCTTGGCCTTCGGCGTCGGCAGGTCACCGCCCATGCGGGTCGACAGCGTGCTGACGCGCGCGCCGGTCTGGCTTGTCGTCGTGGCCTGTGGTTGCTGGGCGGATGCCTGAACGGTGGCAGCCTGCGCGGTTTTCTGGTCCGCGGGCTGGGTCGCCGGTTTGCCGTCGGCTGCGACAGTGGCGGAAACAGCGGTCGCCTCGCTCGGCTGAGCCGGCGCCGACGTGGCGTTGGCAAGCCGGGCGCTGGTGCCGGGCGTCGTCGCCAGCGTGGCGGGGCTGTCGGCGTGCTGCTGCGGCGTGGCACCCGCAAAAGCATTGCCGGCCGCTTCAGCGGGAAGTGCCGCGAACTGAACAGGTGTGAGACCTGAGGGTTCCGGCAGCACCGAGACTTCCTCGGGCAGCGCCAATGCAAAGCCAGCGTCAGCCTCGCTCACAGTGGTCGTGGCGGGCGCCAGCGATGGCTTGACGGCAGTCGTCGATGTACAACCGGAGACACCGGCCGCAGCCAGGAGAATGCCGATCGACAGGGTGTGGGTTGTTGTTCGCAAGCCGCGCTCTGTTCGTGCAAATCGTTAAATGCTCCTTACACCACCACTTTTGGTCGGGCAACATGGCCGGCTGTCGGTTTTCGGGTGGCGGAAAGCTGCGAAACATGCAGAATCGTTCATGATTTGTACTTGAAGGCGCCGTTGCCTTTCCTGGAAACCGGCGCCGGAATGGAAGGAGCCTGACCATGCAGACCGCCATTGAAAAAAGTGTCGAAAAAAATCTCGCCGTCACGCCCGGCCACGCCATCTTCTCCACGGCGCTCGGCTTCATGGGCATCGCCTGGAACGAGCGCGGGCTCACCCGCCTCTGCCTGCCGCAATCCAGCGCCGAGAGTCTCGAGCGGCGCCTGCTGCGATTGGAAAGCGTGCCAGGCAAGCGTTTCGAGGACGGTTCCGCTCCTGGCTGGGTGGGCGAGCTGATCGAGGCGATCAAGGCCTATGCCGCTGGCGAAACCATCGATTTCTCCGATGTGCCGGTCGATCTCGACGGCATCGATGACTTCCGCCTCGCCATCTACGACGCCGCGCGCAAGCTGGCCTTTGGGGAAACCACCACCTATGGCGAACTCGCCAAACGTGCCGGCCACTCCGGGCTTGCCCGCGAGACGGGCGCGGCCCTCGGCGCTAACCCGGTGCCGCTGGTGATTCCTTGCCACCGCATCACCGCGGTCGGCGGCAAGATAGGCGGCTTCTCCGCGCCCGGCGGTTCGGCGACCAAGGAAAAGATGCTGGCCATGGAAGGCGTGCGCGTCGGCCCGCCGCCCTCGGCCCAGACTTCGTTCGGTTTTTAAGCTCGCAGGCTCAGGTCGGAATTCGGGCGAACCTCGCCCGAATTTTAGAGCGCTTCCTTTTTCCGAAATTGCTCTAATCGAACGGCACGATGAAGCGGCGCCGGTCGAAATCCGGACGCTTGCATTTGAACACCGGGCAGGAGCCGGTATCGGCGCTCGGCACGGACGCACGGCTGCGCAACTCGCCCATGTCGCAGAATTCAACACTTGCAACATAACGGTCATACAGCGTGAGGCGCGGATTGCGCGGAGAGCGGTAGCGCAGGATCACCGCGCCCTCGCGGTCGACCAGCCTCTGCACCCGGTCGCAGCTCATGCGGCTCGGATCATAGCGCGAAATCGCCTGCGCCTCGGCCGCAACAAGCGAAAGACATGCGGCAAACAGGATCGTTTTTTTCATGGCCTCCTCCGGCATGAAGTATCGTATCGGCCAAACTACGCCGATGCTTTGCGGCTTGCCAGTCGTGCAGTGTTTGCATTGGGTGCCAAACAACACCGCCTTGTTTTCGGTGAAAAAGTCGCTTATATGCGTGACGTTGATATTTGGGCCGATTGACCCCATGCCTCGCGATCTTCGCGTTTGCTCCCGTCTTTCTCCAAAATCTCGATACCAAAGGCCGGCGTGGTCCGGTCTGAAGAAAACGCAAGTGAATGTGAAGGAACATCGATAATGGCAACTGGAACGGTCAAGTGGTTCAACGCCACCAAGGGCTTCGGTTTCATCCAGCCTGACGCCGGCGGCGCGGACGTTTTCGTCCACATCTCCGCCGTGCAGCGCGCTGGTCTGACCACCCTCAATGATGGCCAGAAGATCAGCTACGAGATCGAGCAGGACCGCCGTACCGGCAAGTCGTCCGCTGGATCTCTGTCGGCAGCCTGATTTGGCGCAAGGCGCGCGCCGGGCATCTGTCCGGAGCGCGCGGCAAGTCACGGATGTACTGACGGTCGCGCGAGAAGCGCGCCGGAGCGGAAATGGCAGGACAGTCGAAGCGGCGGATTGCCGCCGGCACCACCAGGAACGCTCCGGGTCAGGCTAGCAGACTTAACGAAAGGCGGGATTTTTCCCGCCTTTTTGTTTTTCTCCGGAGCAATTCGAGCAAAACGCTGGAATTGCGTAAAGACAAAGAGCCGGGGCGTTTCCGCGATTTAGAAAGCGGGGGACATGTTCTAGCGTCGCCCTCGCTTCCCACTGCCCCACAAAGCACGCTGGAATAGATTCCGCCTCCCCTTGCGTGGGAGAAGATCGATGTCACTGACGAGCTTTGCGCCGCCCTTGCGCCGCTCCAACGTGATCTTGCGGGTGTGGTAGGCTTCCAGCTCCGTGCGATGCGCCACGCTGATGATGGTCACCTTCGGCAGCTCACGGATCACCGCTTCCATCATCTTGTCCTGGCTCTTCTCATCCAGCGCTGCCGTCGCTTCGTCCAGCACCAGGACATCGGGCCGATGCAGGAACAGGCGCGCGAAGGCAAGGCGCTGCTTTTCACCGCCTGACAGGGTCTGGTCCCAGGGCGCCTCCTCCTCGATCCTGTCTTTCAGATGGCCAAGCCCGACCTTCTCCAAGGTCGCCTTGATCGTTTTTGGCGTCCAATCGTCGGCGGCGCCGGGATAGGCGACGGCGCGACGCAACGTCCCTGTCGGGATGTAAGGACGCTGCGGCAACATGAACAGCCGCTTGTCGGGATGGAAGTTGACGCTGCCGCTGCCCCATGGCCAAAGGCCGGCGATGGCCCGCACGAGGGTGGATTTACCGGAGCCGGAATCGCCCGAGACGAGAACCCGCTCGCCCTGCTCTATCGCAACTTCGGTCTCCCTGACCACCGCGGTGCCGTCGTCAAGCGTCACTGAGAGATCGTTAAGGGTGAGCATCGCGTTGCCCGTCGTCTCGCCGTGTTCGATGCGCCCGAGCTTTTCGCTCTGTTCGGCGCGCTCCAGACCGTCGAGCGACATCATCAGCGAGGCGATACGATGGGCAGATGCGTTCCAGTCGGCCAGGCGCGGATAGTTGTCGACAAGCCAGCCAAACGCGCCCTGTACGATGGCGAAGGCCGAGGCCGCCTGCATCACCTCTCCGAGCGTCATGGAGCCCTCGAGAAATTTGGGCGCACACAGCAGTATCGGCACGACTGGAGCGAACAAGCTTGATCCTTGCGAGACCAGTGCCGTGCGCATGTGCTGGCCGGTTAGCTGCGCCCATCGCGCGAGTACGCCGGCGAAGGTCCTGTCGATGCCACTGCGCTCCTCCTCCTCGCCGCCGAGCAGGGCGATGCTCTCGCCGTTCTCACGCACGCGCGTCAGCGTATAGCGGAATTCGGCCTCTACCTGGTTCTTCTGTTCGGAAAGCCGAACGAAGTTGCGGCCGATGACGACCATCGAGATGGACGTGATGGCAGCATAAATCACGGCGGCAACAACGAGGAAGCCGGGAATGGTGATGGTCGACGTGCCGAATGGCAGGGTCAGCGCGCCGCCGATCGTCCACAACACCACGATGAAGGTGGAGGCCGACAAAAACGCGTTGAGGACACCGGAAAGGAAATCGACCGGCGATTCCGTGGCGATGCGCAGATCTTCCGTCAGACGGGCTTCCGGATTTTGATGATCGCCGCCGACCAGGTTCAGCTGGTAGTAGCGACCGTTGGCCAGCCAGCGCGCGATGACCGCCGTCGTGAGCCAGGACCGCCAGCGCCGTTGAATCGTCATGCGCAGATAAACCTGCGCCACCACAAGGCTCCCGCTCGCCATCACCAGGGGGATGAAGACCGCACTCAGCAGATAGACGGTACGGGCATTGCGTTGCTCAATGGCATCGAAGATCCAGCGATTCCAGAGGTTGATCCCATACTGAAAGCCGACATTGATGCAGATCAGGAGCAGAAGCCCGATCGTGAACGCCCAGGCGAGCTTGTCGCCGCGAAGGCTCCAGTAGCCCCGCGCGCTGATCCAGAAACGCCTGAACAGGTATTTCTTGCGCGCCCGCTCAGCCTGCTCGGGCGTTAGCTCCGGACTGGGTTCATCCCCTTCGGGTGGAGGTGGAACGTCTTCCCCGACAGCTTCCGGCTCCCTGTCGGCAACCACCTCTTCGGTAGGCTCCGGACCTGACTGCGTCTCGCGTGCGTTGCTGACAGGCGAAACCTCATGCCGCGATTTTGCTTGCCGTGAGGACTTCCGGCTCGGTTTCTTGGTGGAGTGCGCCTTCCGGCGCGGCTTGGCCCGGCGCGGCTTGGCGGAGCCACGTGGTTTGACGGCATCAGCGGGGCTCTGTTCGGCTCTGGACATCGCGCTCAACGGCCCAAAATCCAAAAGGTTCAGAAGATCCTCAGCTCGCGCGTGCCTGCAGATCGGTCGGAATCGGAAGGCATTCCGGACGGCTCAGGGCCGCCGCTCCGGTCGCTTCTTCTTGATTTTCTGATTGGGATTGGGAGCAGGATCTTCTCTCGTATCCCTCACAGGCTGATCATGGGGCTCGGAGCCTGGAGGCTTCGGAGAAGGATCCTTCTGGGTTTGGTCGGGTACGGGTTCGCGGGCCACGGAAGCCTCCTCGAATTTCCAATCAACCACATCGAGGCGAGAAGGTTCCTGAAATGTCCTGCCGCCAGCCTCCGCACGCGCGCCGATGGCCGTTTCCGCTGGCTGTCAGTGACACATGTTACGGAAGCCATTCGATAGGCACATGGCCGGGATCCGCTTCCACCCGCTTCAGCCACGCACCAATTGCCGGAAACGCACTGAGATCGAAGCCGCCGAGTTCGGCCGTGTGCGTATAGGCGTAGAGTGCTATGTCGGCGACACTGTAGGCATTACCTGCAAGAAACGGGCTCTGCCCGAGCCTCTGCTCCATGACGCCGAGCGCCTTGTTGCCACGCTCCAGCGTCGTCGCGAGACGTTCCGGCGTGGCATCCCTGGCCCTTTCGGGGAAAGTGATCAGCGCCTTGCGCACGGCGATGTAGGGCTCGTGACTGTACTGCTCGAAGAACAGCCACTGATAGACCAGCCCCCGCTCGTAGCGGTCGGCAGGCAGGAAACGCGTGCCTTCGGCGAGATAAAGCAGGATGGCGTTGGATTCGGCGATCCGTCTGCCGTCATCCAGCTCCAGCATGGGCACCATGGCGTTCGGGTTCTTGGCCATATATTCGGGCGTGCGTGTTGCGCCCGTATGGGAAGAAACCTCGACATTGGTGAAGGGCTGACCAAGCTTGGCCATCAGCAGGCGCGGCTTATAACAATTGCCGCTGTCGATCATGCTGTAGAGAATGGTCATCGCGTTTCCCTTCAAAGCAGCGGTTTGCCTGAGCCGACCTCCAGCATCCAGCGATTTCTTTTGGTGAATATCAATCAGCGCCGCTGATATGTCCGTGGAGCAAGGTGTTTCGGTTACAGACAGCACTATTGCGTTGCCACCCGAAACAAGGACGAATGAAGGAAGAACCGGGAACACGGCTGGATGACCATCCGGCCGGCGAGCTTGTGCGCTGGTCACGCACTCATTGAACGATCCGCTTTCCGAAGCTTCTAGCCGGGCGCCCCGACTGGGCGGAAATGCCGCCGCCAGGTTCTCCACCGGCCAGCGGCCCGGGTTCGGGCATATGCACGGCCTTGGCATAGCTGCGGAAACTGGTCGGCGCGATTTCAGGCTTGGCCAGAACAAAGCCCTGCACCATGGACGCGCCGGATTTTTCGGCGAGATCAAGCTGCCAGCTTTCCTCTATGCCTTCGAAAACCGTCCGGATGCCGCGACCCTCGAATGCCGCCACCATCGTCATCAGCAATGCAAACCCGGCACCGGAGTCCATCAACTGGGTGATCCAGTGCGCATCGAACTTCACGATGTCAGGCTTCAGCTCCTTGATCCGGTTGATGTCGGAATCATCGGCGCCGTAGTCATCGACAGCGATACGGAATCCGTTTGCCCTGAGGGCCTCGACGAAGTCGCCCAGCGCAACCTTGGAGGCGGAGCGTTGCTCCGTCACCTCACAGACGACCCGCTTCGGATCGATGCCCGCTTCGTGCAGCACCAGACGCATTTCGCGCAGTGCATTGTCCGAAACGGCCCTGTCGATGAAAACGGACGGGTCGAAATTGATGAAGATATTGGCATCGTCCGGCAGGCATGTGCCCGCATTGAGGAGATGCAGGGTTCGCGTCAAGGCCTCGACATGCAGCCGGTCAGCCGGTGAGCAGGTGGCGAAGAACTTGCCTGGCGATTGCGGTTCGCCGTCGCGGAACGGCCGGATCAGTCCTTCGAAGGCCGCAATGGAGAGCTTGCCATCCTCGAAAGCAAAGATCGGCTGGAACGCGCTCTTGAGGGTATACAGGCCCCACACCCCGGTCGAGGTGCCATCATCGTGACGAATGATGTGGGCGAGCCCGATGCTGCGCGACACTGTTCCTCGCTTAGCCGCGTGCCAAAACCAGGCAAATCTATCGGCCAAGGTTTTACCGCGCGTTAATGATCCCGATTGGCCTTGCGAAGCCAAAACCGAGCCACTGGCTCAGCAAACGAAGCTTGCGCTTGTTTTGCCGATACGACAATAGAGACCCCGCTGCCGCCTTTGGCCGCTTTCTATGGAGATCCTGTCATGGCCTTCCTCGCCGACGCACTTTCCCGCGTAAAGCCCTCCGCGACCATCGCGGTCACGCAGAAAGCGCGCGAGTTGAAAAACGCCGGCCGTGACATCATCGGTCTCGGTGCGGGAGAACCCGATTTCGACACGCCGGACAATGTCAAGAACGCCGCTATCGAAGCGATCCGCCGTGGCGAGACGAAATATCCGCCGGTTTCCGGCATCGTCCCGCTGCGTGACGCGATCGCCAAGAAGTTCAAGCGCGAGAACAATCTCGACTACAAGCCGGAGCAGACCATCGTCGGAACCGGCGGCAAGCAGATCCTGTTCAACGCTTTCATGGCGACGCTGAATCCTGGTGACGAAGTCGTCATTCCACGTCCCTATTGGGTGAGCTATCCCGAGATGGTCGCCATCTGCGGCGGCACCGCGACCTTTGCCGAGACCAGCATCGACAACGGTTTCAAGCTGACGGCCGAAGGTCTGGAAAAGGTCATCACGCCGAAGACGAAATGGCTGGTGATGAACTCGCCGTCCAACCCGTCCGGTGCCGCCTATACCGAGACCGAGCTCAAGGCGCTGGCCGAGGTGCTTTTGAAGCATCCCCAGGTCTGGATCCTGACCGACGACATGTATGAGCACCTCACCTACGGCGATTTCGTCTTCAAGACGATCGCCGAGGTCGAGCCGCGCCTCTATGAGCGCACGCTGACCATGAACGGCGTTTCCAAGGCCTATGCCATGACCGGCTGGCGCATCGGCTACGCAGCGGGCCCGCTGCCACTGATCAAAGCCATGGACATGATCCAGGGCCAGCAGACCTCGGGCGCCTGCACGATCGCGCAATGGGCCTCGGTGGAAGCGCTGAACGGCCCGCAGGATTTCGTGAAGAAGAATAAGGCGATCTTCCAGGCGCGCCGCGATCTCGTGGTGTCGATGCTGAACCAGGCGCGTGGCATTTCCTGCCCGTCACCCGAAGGGGCCTTCTACGTCTATCCGTCCTGCGCCCAGCTGATCGGAAAAAAGACGCAAGGCGGAAAGCTGATCGATTCCGACGAGACCTTCTGTTCTGAACTGCTGGAAGCCGAAGGCGTGGCCGTGGTGTTCGGTTCGGCCTTCGGCCTCGGTCCGAACTTCCGCATTTCCTATGCGACGTCCGAGAAGCTGCTGGAGGAGGCTTGCACGCGCATCCAGCGCTTCACGGGAAGCCTCAGCTGATCCCATTAAGGGATTCAGAAGACTCGCAAAAAGCCCGGCTCATGACCGGGCTTTTTTTCGGCAGCGGCGCTGCATTATCCCTGATACTGTTCGTCGCTGACCGGCTCCAGCCAGTCGACGGGCGACCCGTTGAGCGCCTCCTGCATGGCGATATGGGTCATGGCCGTCTTCGGTCCGGCGCCATGCCAATGCTTCTCACCGGGCTCGAACCAGACGGTGTCGCCAGCCTTGATCTCCCGGATCGGCCCACCCCAGCTTTGCGCCAGCCCGGCACCCGAGACGACATGGATCGTCTGGCCGAGAGGATGTGTGTGCCAGTGCGTTCGCGCGCCCGTCTCGAAACTTACCGAAGTGGCCCTCAGCCGTGCCGGTGCCTCTGCCTCGATGATGGGATTCTGTGTCACCCTTCCAGTGAAATAAGCGTTCGAGGCAACGATTGTCGGCACGCTGCCGCAAGCGATGATCTTCATCGGTTTCTCCTTCCAGGTCTCTGAATCAGGCTCTTTGTCGACCAAGCTTAGCCGCCCGTCATCTAGAGCAATTCCACTTTTCTCTGAAGCGCGGATTGCTCTATCTTTTTTCACGCAATTCCGGACGCAAAACCGCTGCCCACTTTTGCTGGAATTGCTCTATTTTCCTTGCCCTGCTTTCGAACCCATGTTTCGATGTTTCCGGGTCGCTGGCAAACGCTTTCGATCCGCGACGGCCGACAGGCCGGCCGCCGCTCTCAGCGGAATGCCTGAGTGGAGGTCAGCATGGGTAATCGCGCCGGAGGACGACGCTCGGGACCGAAATGCATAGCCATAGTCGGTCCCTTCGCAAGCGGTAAGACGACACTTCTCGAAGCCATTCTCGCCCGAACGGGCGCCATTCCTCGCCAGAACCCGGTTTCGTCCGGCAACACCGTATCGGACCATTCCGCGGAAGCCCGCGCCCACGCCATGAGCGTCGAGGCGAGCATTGCCACCACCGAATTCATGGGTGACGAGTTCACCTTCATCGATTGTCCCGGCTCTATCGAATTCGCCTTCGAGGCCGAGCCCGTCCTGGCAGGTTGCGACATCGCCGTCGTGGTAGCCGAGGCGGATGAGAAGAAGATCCCGGCACTGCAGCTCATCATGCGCAAGCTGGACGATCTTGGCGTGCCGCGCATCCTGTTCCTGAACAAGGTCGACAAGGCGATCGCCGGTGTGCGCGAGACGCTGAAGATGCTGCAGCCGACCAGTTCCGTGCCGCTGCTGCTGCGCCAGATTCCGTTGCGCAAGGACGGTGTCGTCATTGGTTCGATCGACCTTGCGCTCGAGCGAGCCTACATCTACCGCGAATATGCCGAGAGCGAAGTCGCCGAAATCCCAGATGACGACAAGGCGCGCGAGATCGAGGCGCGGTTCTCCATGCTGGAAACCCTCGCCGATCACGACGACCAGCTCATGGAACAGTTGCTGGAAGAGATCGAACCGCCGAAGGACGCCGTCTTCGACGACCTCGCCGCCGATCTGCGTGCCGGCACTGTCACGCCGGTGCTGATCGGCACGGCCGAAAAAGGCAACGGTGTGCTGCGGCTCCTGAAGACAATCCGTCACGATGCGCCCGACGTCGAGGCCACCCGCAAGCGCCTTGGCGCGCCGGATGGTGCGGCAACCGTCGTGCAGGTGATGAAGACCGTCCATACGCCGCATGGCGGCAAGCTTTCGATCTCGCGCATCCTGTCAGGGCAGATCAACGACGGCGCCGAACTCTTTCTTTCGGACGGCAACACGACAAAGGTTTCCGGCATCTATCGCATGCTGGGCAAGGATCAGTCGAAGCTTGCCACCGCCAAGGCTGGTGAGACTGTGGCCATCGGCAAGCTCGACGAGGCCCACACGGGCCAGACCCTGACTTCGGCAAAAGGCGGCATGAAACCGCTCGTCGACCTCGCCCCGCCCCAGCCGGTCTTTGCTTTTGCCTTGCGGCCGAAAGAGCGCAAGGATGACGTCAAGATGTCGGCAGCCATCCAGCGCCTTGCCGAAGAGGACCCTTCACTGAGCCTGAGCCACAACCAGGACTCGGCCGAGACGGTCCTGTCCGGCCATGGCGAGATGCATCTGCGCGTGGTGCGCGAGCGGCTGGAAGGCAAGAACCAGATCGCAGTCGAGGGGCATGCACCCGCGGTGCCCTATCGCGAAACCATCCGCAAATCGGTTCAGCAGCGCGGGCGCCACAAGAAACAGTCAGGCGGCCACGGCCAGTTCGGCGACGTGGTGCTGGAGATCAAGCCATTGCCGCGTGGCAGCGGCTTCCAGTTCACCGACACCATCACCGGCGGTGTCGTGCCTAAGACCTACATCCAGTCGGTCGAAACCGGCGCGCGCGATTACTTGAAATGCGGACCGCTCGGTTTCCCGGTCGTCGACGTCGCAGTCAATCTTTCCGACGGCTCCTATCACAGCGTCGATTCCTCCGACATGGCGTTCCAGATGGCTGCGAAGCTCGCGATGAGGGAAGGCATGGCGACCTGTTCACCCGTGCTGCTGGAGCCGATCATGAAGGTGGAAATCGTGACACCCTCCGACGCGACGGCCAGGATCATCGCGCTCATTCCACAAAGGCGCGGCCAGATCCTCGGCTACGACGCTCGCGCTGACTGGCCCGGCTGGGACGTCGTGGAGGCAACCATGCCGCAAGCGGAGATTGGCGACCTGATCATCGAGTTGCGCTCGGCGACGGCCGGTGTAGCCAGCTACCAGGCGAGCTTCGACCACATGGCGGAACTGACCGGCCGCCTCGCCGACGACGTCATGAACGCCAACGGCAAGGCAGCCTGACGATATCGTCTCCGAGTTGCGCTCGCCCAAGCGGCGGCCACATCATCAGGGTGAAAGACAAAACGGCGTCCGGTTGAACCGGACGCCGTTTTCGCGGACCGCTTTCTTGGGAGAAAAGAGCTCAGGTCCGCCGCATGTCTCCAATCCAGGCTATCGCCTCAACCGGAAGAATTAGGCTGGACGCGACCGTTGCCAGAGCCCGATCGTGCGGGAGATGCCCCCATCCCTCGAACGATTCTGATCGCGTCCTGATTACATGCATAACCGCTAATTTGCGTATTACCATGTTACTTAGGGTTACACGTGACCGTTACATGACGGATAGCTAACGCATCGGCCCGAAATCGAAATCGATTTTCGGAAAGCACGATGCGCAGATTCAAAAGTGTTAGAGCGTCCTCGACGTGGCGCATATGCTCTGTCGATCGCACTTCGCGTGGACCTGTTCCCACGATCTTTCCGGCATGCGGTTTCCCCTCGCCGCAGGCAACAAAAAAGCCGGATCGCGAAGACCCGGCTAAGTTGAATGGAAGCGCCCGTTAGGGCTAAACCTCCAGAGGGGAACACTCAAGGGCGCTAATGGGAGGAGAACGCGCCCAGGAGATGATTGATATATGGGCTCTTCCTGCCCAACAAACAAGCACCTATTTTGCAACGCACACATGCAAAAAGGCTCAGGCTGTGGTCCAACGCACATTTCACGGCCATAGGGCCAGAAAAGCGGCACATTGCACAGCGTTTTTCATGCTGCGCTGCAAATCTATGCATTGGCCGGCAGCCAGGAGGAGAAAGTGTGGCGCCGAAACAGGCAGATAATCTGACAGCCGGCGATACCGCCTGGCGCGGAAGAACCGAACTGGGGGCATCATGAAGAGCAGGACCTCAGCCATCATCGGCAGCGCAGTTTTCTTTCTGGTCGCACCCTGCATTGTTGCTGGCGTGCTGCCTTGGTTGGTCCTCGATCGCTATCGTCTCCCATTTTCTACAGCGCTGCCTTTTGTGGTCATGGGCTGGATCCTGATCGTGGCAGCTGCCGCGGCTCTTCTGCATTCTTTTGCCCGCTTCGCTCTCGAAGGCCTCGGCACGCCGGCGCCGGTCGCCCCCACAGAGAGACTGGTGGTCGGCGGTATCTATCGCCATATCCGCAACCCCATGTATGTCGCCGTGCTTTCGATCATCGCCGGCCAGGCGCTGCTCTTCGCAAGCTGGGCGGTCGCGCTTTACGGGTTGATCATGGGCATAGCCATGGCGTCGTTCGTGCACTTCTATGAAGAGCCGACACTCGCCAGGCGTTACGGTGCTGAATATGAGACCTACCGACGCGCCGTGCCGGGCTGGCTGCCTAGATTGAAGCCGTGGCACGACGCATAAACCGCGCAGGCGAAACCACCACCGGGAACAACGGCTACTGGAAGGTCCGAAAGCGCCGGATCAATATGACCAGTTGCGGGCCTTGGCGATGATGAAGTCGCGGAAGACGTGCAGCTTCGCCTGGTTTTTCATGGCATCGGGATAGGCGAAATAGGTGTCGAAGGACGGCACCTCGGTTTCGGGCAGAAGCTGCACCAGGCCGGCATCCTTGCCGACGACATAGTCCGGCAGCATGGCGATGCCGGCACCGCCTTGCACAGCACGCTTGATCGACAGGATGTCGTTGATCTGCAACGTCGGCACGCGCTGCCCGCTTTCGAAATCGCCGACCGTCTCCAGCCAATTGAGCTCAGACAGATGCGTCGGCACCGGCACGCCGAAGGTGACGATGCGGTGGCTCTTGAGTTCGGCCACCGTTGCTGGCTTGCCGAATTTGTTCACATAGGCCGGCGACGCATAAAGATGGAAGTGCACCGTGAACAGACGCCGCTGGATCAGGTCCGGCTGCTGCGGCTGCCTCAGCCGGATCGCACAGTCGGCCTGGCGCATGGTCAGGTCCAGCTCCTCATTGGCGAGAATGAGCTGCAGATGGATTTCCGGATAGAGGTCGATGAATTCCTGCACGCGGTCGGTCAGCCAGCCGGCTCCCAGGCCTACAGTGGTCGTCACGCGCAGAATGCCGGATGGCCGATCCTTGGATTCGGCCAGCCGGGTCTTGATCGATTCCAGCTTCATCAGCACGTCGTGCGCCGTGCGAAACAGCATCTCGCCCTGTTCGGTAAGCACGAGGCCACGTGCATGACGATGGAACAGTGGCACGCCGACGTCGTGTTCCAGCGCGCTGACCTGCCTCGAAATCGCCGACTGCGAAAGATGCAGTGTCTCGGCCGCATGCGTAAATGACCCAGCCTCGGCGGCTGCGTGAAACACGCGAAGTTTGTCCCAATCCAGCGCCATGATTCCCCTCGTTTCGCTTTGGCGTCTGAAGAAAGATCTCGGAGATTTTGCGGCTTATTCCGCCGCTTCCCGATGCACCTCAATCCCAGCGAGATATTTTTCCGCTTCGAGCGCCGCCATGCAGCCCATGCCGGCCGCCGTCACCGCCTGGCGATAGATGTCGTCCGTCACATCGCCGGCGGCAAAGACGCCGGGCACGTCGGTCCGCGTCGAATCCGGTGCAGTCCACAGATAACCATTCGACTTCTGCTTGAGCTTGCCGGTGAACAGCTCCACCGCCGGTGCATGGCCGATCGCCACGAACACACCGTCGACCTTCAACTGGCTCTCCTGACCTGTCGCCACATTACGCAACTTCAGCCCTTCGACCGAGGGCGGCAGCGGGGCCTGGCCGGGACGGCCGGTGATCTCGTCCACCACCGTGTCCCAGATGACGCGGACATTGTCCTTCTTCATCAGCCGTTCGCGCAGGATGCGTTCGGACCTGAATTCGCTGCGACGGTGAATGACGGTGACCGTCTTGGCCAGGTTGGAAAGATAGAGTGCCTCTTCGACCGCCGAGTTGCCGCCGCCGACCACTGCGACATCCTTGCCGCGATAGAAGAACCCGTCGCAGGTAGCGCAGGCCGAAACACCGAATCCCATAAAGGTCTGCTCGGAAGGAATGCCCAGCCACTTCGCCTGCGCGCCGGTGGCGATGATCAGAGCGTCCGCCGTATAGGTCGTGCCGGAATCGCCCTTGGCTACGAACGGGCGAACATCGAGGTCGACCTCGGTGATGATGTCGTTGACGATCTCGGTACCGACATGCTCGGCCTGCTTCAGCATCTCGCTCATCAGCCACGGGCCCTGTACGGGATCGGCGAAGCCAGGGTAGTTTTCGACATCCGTGGTGATCATCAGCTGGCCACCCTGCTGGAGCCCAGCCACCAGCATTGGTTTCAGCATGGCTCGCGCCGCATAGATGGCCGCGGTGTAACCGGCAGGGCCGGAACCGACGATGAGAACGGGCGCGTGCTTGACGGTCATGGAACGGCCTTTGCGAAAGACGGCCGCCTCAGGCGACCCGAACGAGCGGCAATTGTTGCGCGCAATGTAAGTGCTGCCTACTCTGCCAGCAAGGACATGCGACAAGTGTCCCCATAATGCTTGCATGGCTGACCGAACCGCAGCCCATGGTTAATCCATGGTGAATGCTGAAAATTCCCCGTGCAGGGATGGCGTGGCCCGTAAACTCGTTTAATGACGTGTTTGCGAAAGATTCTTGCGCAGCGGGCGGAAACCATGCCGATAAAGGCCGATCTCGACGCCATTGACTGGAAGATACTGCGCGAATTGCAGCGCGATGGCCGCATGACCAATGTCGAACTCTCGCGCCGTGTCGGGATATCGGCCCCACCCTGCCTACGGCGCGTCAAACGGCTGGAAGAAAGTGGCATCATCCGCGGCTATCGCGCCCTGCTCAACGCTCCCGCGCTCGGCATGGATGTCGTTGCATTCTGCCTGATCGGCCTGCATCACCAGGCCGACGCGGAATTGAAGGCTTTCGCCGAGCGCACGCGCAGCTGGCCGATCGTGCGCGATGCCTGGATGGTCTCCGGCGAGTCCGATTTCCTGCTGCATTGCGTGACCAGCGATCTCGCAACATTCCAGAGCTTTGTCATCGAGGAACTGACCTCCACGCCGAATGTCGACACTGTGCGCACCGCGCTGACTATCCGTCAGGTAAAAGATGAAGGCCTAGTCGAAATCAGTGCCTTGAACCAAACACAGTAAAGGCGCATGGCTGGAAGCAATTAACGCCTCCCCTAATTCTCTCCCCATGTCTCAGTTCAACACTCCTGTCTCCGCTCTGATCATCTGCAAGAACGAAGTCGACATGATTGCCGACTGCCTGCGGAGCGTCGACTTCTGTGCCGAGATCGTGGTGGTGGATTCTGGTTCGACCGACGGCACGCTGGAATGCATCGCGGACTACGTCGCGAAAGGCTATCCGATCCGCCTGTTCCACAACGACTGGCCGGGCTTCGCCAGGCAGCGGCTTTTTGCGCTACAACAGGCCACGCAGCCTTGGTGCTTGTGCATCGAGGCAGATGAGCGCGCCGACGCTGAGCTGAGGCAATCCATCATCGAAATTACAAGTTCGGGCAGAAACAATACCGATGGTTGGTTCGTCCGCCGTCGCGACTACCTGAAAGGTTACGGCTACGCCCACCGCTGGGTGGCACACAATCGCATCTTCCGCTTCTTTCGCCGCGACAAGGCGACAATGGACATTGCTCAACGCGTCCACGAGTCCTTCAGAGTGCCTGGCCGCACCGCTCTGATCGAAAAGGGGATGCTGCTGCACCGGCGCGCGACCTCGCTGACCGAGGATCTGAAGCGCACGAACTCCTATTCGTCGCTCAAGGTCGAAGCTCAGGTCGAGCAGGGCGACAAGCCCAGCATGTCGCGGCTGGTCTTCTCGCCCTGGATCAATTTCCTGAAATTCTATGTCGGCAAGCGCTACTTCCTGTGCGGCCGCTACGGCTACGTCCATTCGGCGATGGTTTTTCTCTATTCCTACGTCACCGAAGCGAAGCTGTTCGAGGCCCGTGA
>NZ_LJSD01000009.1 GCF_001303895.1 Mesorhizobium sp. 1M-11
TCATGCATGAGATCGAAGCCCTTGTTGATCTCGTCGAGCTTCAGCGTGTGGGTGATCATCGGATCGATCTCGATCTTGCCGTCCATGTACCAGTCGACGATCTTCGGCACATCGGTGCGGCCGCGCGCGCCGCCGAACGCCGTGCCCATCCAGGTACGGCCCGTCACCAGTTGGAACGGGCGCGTCGAGATCTCCTGGCCGGCACCGGCAACACCGATGACGATCGACTTGCCCCAGCCGCGATGCGCCGCCTCCAGCGCCTGGCGCATCACCTTGGTGTTGCCCGTGCAGTCGAAGGTGTAGTCGGCACCGCCGATCTGGTCGGCGCCACGCTTGGTCAGGTTGACCAGGTAAGGCACGATGTCGCCATCGACCTCCTTCGGGTTGACGAAATGCGTCATGCCGAAGCGCTCGCCCCAGGCCTTCTTGTCGTTGTTGAGATCGACAC
Organism: Mesorhizobium sp. 1M-11; assembly: GCF_001303895.1. GTDB lineage: Bacteria > Pseudomonadota > Alphaproteobacteria > Rhizobiales > Rhizobiaceae > Mesorhizobium. The sequence continues at coordinate 449 of NZ_LJSD01000009.1, forward strand.
CGATGATCATGTCGGCACCGGCAAGCCTCAGCCCCTGGATGACGTTCAGGCCAATGCCGCCGAGCCCGAACACCACAGCGGTCGCGCCCTCCTCCACCTTGGCGGTGTTGATGACGGCGCCGATGCCGGTGGTGACGCCGCAGCCGATGTAGCAGATCTTGTCGAACGGTGCGTCCGGGTTGACCTTGGCCAGCGCGATCTCGGGCAGCACCGTGAAATTCGAGAAGGTCGAGCAGCCCATATAGTGGAAGATCTTTTCCCCACCGATCGAGAAGCGCGAGCTGCCGTCCGGCATCAGGCCCTGGCCCTGGGTGGCGCGGATCGCCGTGCACAGGTTGGTCTTGCGCGACAGGCATGACGGGCACGAGCGGCATTCGGGCGTATAGAGCGGGATGACATGGTCGCCCTTCTTCAGGCTGGTCACCCCCTTGCCGACATCGACGACGACGCCGGCACCTTCATGGCCGAGGATCGCCGGGAAGATGCCTTCCGGATCGGCGCCCGACAGCGTGAACTCGTCGGTGTGGCAGATGCCGGTCGCCTTCACCTCAACCAGCACCTCGCCCTCGCGGGGACCCTCGAGATCAACTTCCAGGATCTCAAGCGGCTTGCCGGCTCCAACAGCTACTGCGGCGCGGGTTTTCATAAAAACGCTCCTGGTATTCTTCGATATGAATAGAAATGTTCGATTTATACTGGGGCGGGCGGTCAAAATCAGCCGCCCGCTTCATTCGCGGCCGGTCAGTTGGTGGACAAGGCCGACCCCACGGTTCCTTTGGAAGCCGGCGATGCTTCGATCGAATCCACCTCTTCGTCAAAGTGCTTCGGCATGCGACGGCGCAGAATTGCGACGCATACGATGCTGAGGACAGCCATTGCTGCGAGATAGTAGCCGATGGAGTGCGAGCCGTAGGTGGCTGCAAGGTTCGTGGCGATGATGGGCGCCAAAGCTCCACCGAAAATGCCACCCAGGCTATAGGCGAGCGCTGCTCCCGTATAACGCAGGCTGGGTTTGAACAATTCCGGCAAGAAAGCACCCATGGGGCCATAGATGCCGCCCATGACGGCCAGTGTGGTCGACATTGCCAATGCGATAAGCCAGGAACTGCCCGTGTCCAGCATCGGGAAAAAGAAGAACGACCAGACGATCGCGATGAAAGCCGAGATCGTGATGACGCGCGGGCGCCCGTAACGATCGCCCAGCATGCCGCAAACAAGGGTCGATGTGGCCATCGCGAAGACCGCAATCATCGTCAGGCTCAGCATATGGGAGCGTTCGAGGCCAAGTGTCTGCACGCCGTAGGAGAGGCCGAAGGTTCCCGTGGTGAAGAACAGCACATAGGTGATTGCCGTCGACATTCCCCCCAGCAAAACCTCGGGCGAATTGCTCTTCAGGACGCTGACGATCGGCGCGGACGACTGGGCCTCCTTGTCGAGCACGTGTTGGAAGATCGGCGTCTCCGCTATGCTGAGCCGGATATACAAGCCGAAGAGGATCAGAACCGTGCTGAGCACGAATGGGATCCTCCACCCCCAATCCATGAACTGCTCGTCGCTGAGGAAAAGGCTGAGACCCAGGAAGATACCGTTGGAGAGCAGGAAACCGGGGGCACTGCCAAGCTGCGGCAACGCGCCGAACAGTCCTCGCCGGCCCTTGGGAGCGAATTCGGTTGCGACCAGAGCTGCCCCGCCCCATTCGCCGCCCAGGCCGATACCCTGGAGAAAACGCAGCAGGCACAGGAGAACCGGCGCGGCAATGCCGATGGATTGATAAGTCGGCAAAAGGCCAATCAGGACGGTGGCGACGCCCATGGTCAGCAGCGAGGCGACCAGCATGGCCTTGCGCCCGATGCGATCACCGAAATGACCGAACACGACGGCCCCGAGCGGGCGCGAAACGAAACCCACCGCAAAAGTGGCGAACGCCGCGATCGTCCCGACAACAGGATCAAGACTTGGAAAGAATATCTTTCCGAAAACAAGGGCTGCGGCGATGCCGTATATGTAGAAATCATAGAATTCGATAGTTGTTCCTATCAAGCTTGCAATGGCTACGCGCCTTTGCATCGCTTTTGGGGCTTCCACCATAACTCCCTCCCGTCGTGTGTAGATGCATTGGTCCGCCCGGCCCGGCCAAGCTCTGCAGCTCGGTTTTGCGGGCACGCCTCCACGCGGACTTGGGCAAACGATACTCAAAAGTTCATCGCATGCAATATCGATTACTTTGTATGCAACGATGAAGTTCCATGTTACGCGAGCGCGCGCATATGCGAGCAAAATCTGGCAGCGTCGCTGTTTACGCCAAATTTTTTTCAGATGATCCTGCGGTCGCTGCCGAAGGACGCGGTAGGCGGCCCGACGGGCAGCGGTTCGCTATCCAGTGCAGCCTGGCGCCGGGAGATTTTGACGATCCAGGCACGCAGCTCCGCGCCCAACGGCTTGTCCAGGGCCGAGAGTTCCCATGCCAGGAAATAGGTTTGCGCCAGTTTGAGGCGCAGATCGTAAGGGGCGACGAGACGGCCAGCCATCAGGTCATCACGAACCATCGACAGCTGGGCCAAGACAAACCCGCGCCCGTTGACGGCGGCATCGATGGCAGCGCTGGAAATCGAAAACCTCAAATCCCTGGGAGCGTTCGGCGGCGGCTCGTTGATACTTTCCGCCCAGTCCTTCCAGCTCGGCGGCTGCTGGTAGCCGGAATCCCATTCGATGCCCAACAGCGTCCTGCGCAGAATGTCGGAAGGCTGCCCCACGGGGTTTGCGGCAAGGAATGCCGGCGAACACGCCGGCACAACCCAGTCAGTGAACAGTTCGGCAAAGTGTTCGAACGCCTTCACCCGATCACCGTAGGAGATACGAAAATCGACGGGCTCGTCCCCACCCTGCGGTTCGGCGCCGGTTCCAACGAGGCGAACATGAGCACCGGTTTTCATCTGCCAGTCGAAAAGCTGGGGCCCAAGCCATTTGCTGGCCAATGAAGGCAGGCAACTGACGACCAGATTGCTTTCCGCCCGCAAGGCTTGCAGTTCGGCCTGCGCCTCCCGCAGATGGTCGAACGCCTGGCTGACCCGGACATGGTAGATTTGCCCCCACGGTGTCAGCGAGATGTTCTTGCCGTGCCGCTCGAGCAGCCGCACTCCGAGCGTCTCCTCAATCCGCCGGATCTGCTGACTTACCGCTCCACTCGTCACACCAAGCTCGTTGGCAGTCGCCCTGACACTTCCATGGCGGCCAAAGGCTTCAAATGCCTGCACAGCCCGCAATGGCGGGAGTTTTTTCACGTTCGTTCCCCCTACAGTGTTTTTGTTTAGTAAAACTAAATCAGAACGCAATTGCAATCATTTTGGTCCGAAAGGGCCCGCGGCTATCATCCAGCGTCGAAAGGGCAGCTCGCGAGGACCGGGCGAGCATGTTTCGAAGCCCGGACACAGAGCAATTCACAATCCTGCACACGGTCGGGTCGCATCGGCTCACCCGACGACGCGGCCGTGCGGATGGCTGGCTGCGGCTTTTTTTGGAAGGAGGAACGGACATTGGTTGACGTGCGCAAGATCAGGGGCGGAGAAGGCCTGGACGACATCAACGACGAACTCGACGAAATCCTGGACTCCGTTGTCGAAAATACGCGCCAGGCCACGGAAGCGTTCTTCGCGGCCTATGATGAAAATCCTGATCCCAAGATCCTTGCGGCATGGCTGCAGCCACGGGCCTGGCGTGAAATCGACTATGTCTTTCTGCTGAACGAACAGATTCGGCGCTATGGGCTGGCCTTCGAGCGGCGTCACATCACGCTGCTGGCGAAGCAGTCGTTTCAGGAAGCCGAACACTACGAAATGGTGGGCAGGGCCATCGAGTCCCTGGGTGGCGAGGTTCCGGTTTCCGCACCTCCCCAGGCCAAGCCATGGAGCGACTTCCTATGGGATTGCCTGGAGCGTCATCCGCTGGCCGCGATTGCCGCGTGGAATTGCTCGGAGACATCCGCATCGGGCAGCTTCGAGCCGACCTTCAAGGCCGGAGAACGCCATGGCTTCGATGAGGTGGTCAGGATCTACAAGCAAATCGAGAACGACGAGAAGTTTCATGTCGGCCTGGGCCGGCAGGTGCTGGCCGCCTACGCCAAGACCGACAGGGACCGTGAGGAGATCCTGAGGGCCATGCGCGGCATGCGTGACATCGCATGGAAGACCTTTACGCCGGAATCCGTTGCCCAGGCCCGTCAGGCTTGAACCCAACAGGGATGCCGTAAGCAGCCGCGTCCCCGTCCGGTCGAACTGGCAGCGTAACCGAGATTGGCTGAGTTATGACAACATTTGACTCCTGTTCGCTCGAACAAGCGAGCAAATTGCTCGATCTGGTGATCACACGACTGGATCGCGTTGCCGAAAACGTGCTCAGCATTGAACTTGCGGCACCTAACGGGGAGCCTTTGCCGAGCTGGCAAGCTGGTGCACACATCGATGTGCTGTTGCCAGGGGGGATCGTCCGGCAATACTCCCTGTGCGGAGACCCCGATCGGACGGATCACTGGCGCATCGGCGTGCTGCGCGATCCCTGCAGCAGAGGCGGTTCCATCTACGTCCATGAAGAGTTGAAAATAGGCGGTGGGCTGACGGTCGCCGGGCCGCGCAACAATTTCGGCCTGGTCGATTCGACGCGCTATCTGTTCATCGCCGGAGGCATCGGAATAACGCCGATCATTCCGATGATCCGCGCCGTCGCCGGACAGAGAAAGCCGTGGACCCTTTTGTATGGTGGGCGCAGCCGGCGCTCGATGGCCTTCCTGGATGATATTGCGCTGATTTCCGGAGGCGAGACCCATATCGTCCCACAGGATGAATTCGGGCTGCTTGATCTCGACCGGTTTCTCGGCAGGTACGACCCGGCGACGGCTGTCTATTGTTGCGGCCCCTCACCGCTGCTCAACGCCGTCGAGAAGAAATGCCAGACATGGCAGGCTGGAGCCCTCCATCTGGAACGCTTTGCCCCAAGCGAAAAAGTGGCCACCAGAGAGACGGGCAGTTTCGAAGTCGAACTGGCCCGATCCGGTCGCCATATTGTCGTCCCGCCCTATCGCAGCCTGCTCGACATATTGGAGGAAAATGGTTGCCAGGTAACCAATTCCTGCCGCGCCGGGATCTGCGGCACCTGCCTCGTGCGGGTGCTTTCCGGTGTCCCCGAACACAATGATGACGTCCTCAGCCGCGCCGATCAGGAGGCGGGAGAGGTGATGCTGGTTTGCGTGTCCCGTGCCAAGAGCGACCGCCTCGTGCTCGATCTCTGATCCTGCATGTCGGGAGGCTTGCCACCTTTCGGACGCCGCGGAGACCCGGATGCCAGGGAAGGGAAAAAGGGACGTATATAATAATGACGAACAATCGCGAGGAAGCGACGCGGATTTCCGTTCATCACAGCATCGGAATTTGAATCATGCCATCGCGGCCCGCGGCACGTTCGGGGAAGAAAAAGAAACGGCTAGATCCGCAACAGGGCATCCGGTTTCACATTGGCGATCGAAGCGTATGTGTGTGTTTCCCGAACCCCGGGGAGCGGCAGGATGACGCGCTGCAGAAAGTCCTGGAACATTGCCATGTCGGCCATGCGCGCCTTTACGAGATAGTCGAAGCCGCCGACCACCATATGGCACTCGATGATCTCGGGCGCCTGCAGGACCGCTTCGGCGAACCGGTCGAAGACTTGCGGCGCCGTGTGGTCGAGCCTTACTTCGATGAAGACAAGCTGCGCCTGTCCGACTTTGACAGGATCGAGCACGGCGCGCACTGCCCTGATGAAGCCCTCGGTGAAAAGTCGCTTGATGCGCTGCGCCGTGCCGGTCGGCGACAAGCCGACGCGCTGCGCCAATTCGAGGTTCGTGCGGCGCCCATCTTCCTGCAAAAGGCGGAGCAGGGATCGGTCGATCTGGTCCAGGTCGCTCATTTCAGCACTCACACTTTTTTGCGCCTCAATGCGTGATAGTCACGCAAATTTCGAGAAAATACTATATTTCGTCACGCACATCAGTGGCAATAACTTGATTGGCAACTTTCATTCCAGTCAAGGAACGACACGTGACCTCACCTATGACGCGTCTCCAAGACGCCCACGCCAAGGGCGACATTCCAGTCCTCATCCTGAGTGAGGCCGAAGTGAAAACCTGCATGGACTTGCGGAAGCTTCTCGACGCACTGGCCGAGGGGTTCAGGGCGCTATCGGGACACAAGATCGTCTGTCCGGCGCGACCGCAACTCGACGTCCCCAACACCGGCTATTCGCTGGCGATGCCGGCCTGGATGGCGGGCATGCATCTGACCGTGAAGATCGTCAACGTCTTCGAAGGTAACATCGCCAAGGGCATTCCCAGCCATCTTGCCACCATCCATCTCTTCGATCCGGAAACGGGCATGCCGGTCTGCGTCATGGACGGCACCTACATCACCGCGGTGCGCACCTCCGGCTCGGCCGTGCTGTCCGTTCGCGAACTTGCCAGACGTGACGCAAAGGTCGTCACCGTGGTCGGCGCCGGGGTGCAGGCCGATCAGCACCTGCATCTTCTGCCGCTGGTACGCGATTTCGCCGAGATCCGTGTCGTTTCCAAGGAATTCGCGGACGCAGAGGCGCTGGCAGCGCAGCATCCCGGCGTCGTCGCCGTGAGCGATATCGAGGCCGCGGTGCGATCTTCCGACGTCGTCTGCCTGGCTACCCATTCCTACCAACCGGTGATCTCGGCGGAATGGGTGAAGCCCGGCACCCATGTCTCGTCGGTTGGCGTCGCCCCGCCCGGCGGCGAAATGCCGGTCGACCTTATCAAACGGTCCAGCCTCTTCGTCGAGACCACCGAAGCTTTCGCCCCCACACCTGTCGGCTCCTGCGAACTTGCGGGGCTCAACCCACAAACCGGAACGGAGTTGGGCGAAATGCTGCTCGGGCTGCGGCCGGGACGGGTGAACAGCGAACAAGTCACTGTCTACAAGGCGATGGGTGTCGCCATGGAGGATATGGTTGCCGCCGACCTCGCCTATCGCGAAGCCATAAGCTGCGGGTCGGGGCGCATGGTTGCGCTCTGAAGAAGCGATGTCCAAATTGGGCGCGACAGCGCCAATGTCCTTTGATCGATCCGGCGGCGAGGCATCCATTGGCCTCGCCGGTGTGGCCGCTTGAGCAACTTTCCCGGGATCGCTCAGATGCCGGATTGTCCATGCGACGGAACCGCTCGGGCGGCTCCCTTGCTACGCTGCGTTGGCCTGGCCTTCCGGACGCGGCGCGAGACCGGCGGCCTGCTCGCAGACCTCGATGTGCTTCGCCAGTGCCTGGTTCGTCAGCACCGCGCTGATCGTGGTGATGTCGCGGCCCTGATAGCGCGGCATCTTCTGGATTTCCTTCAGCCGTTCCAGAAGTGAAATACGGGTCATGGCGTTGCTCCTTTGCTGATGACGGTATGCTCGGCAGCCGTACCGGCGGATGCCGTCGCATCCGCTGATCATTCCCTGGCGCCGAGGTTCATTGCCTCCCATGCCCCCGATAATGCGTCGAAAGCGGCCTATCAGGCCGCCTTCTTCCTGCCGGCAGCCGCCTTGGCCGCATTGAACGGAATTTCGACGTCAACGGCGAGCGTCGAGACCTGCTCGCCGCGTTCCATCTTCACGCTCACCTTGTCCTGGTCGATCTGCATATGCCTGGAGATGACGCGCAGGATCTCGTCTTTCAGCTTGGCCACCAGATCCGAGCCGCCGGCGCTGGCGCGCTCATGCGCAAGCAGCACCTGCAGACGCTCGCGCGCCGCCGGCGCCGACTGGGTCTTGGAAAAGAACCGAAACAGATTCATGCCGCTTTCCTCCCGAAGAGCTTGCCGAAGAAGCTCCGCCTCTCGCCAGGAACCGTGACCGGCAGGGCTTCGCCCTTCAGCCTGCGCACCGCATCGAAATAGGCCCGCGACGGCGCGCTGCCTTCATCCGCCAGCGTGACCGGCGAGCCGAGGTTGGAGGCGCGCAGCACGTCCATGCTTTCGGGAATGATGCCAAGCAGCGGAATCGACAGGATCTCCAGCACGTCGTCCACTTTCAGCATGTCGCCACGCTCGGCACGCGCCGGGTCGTAGCGGGTCAAAAGCAGATGCTTTTCCATACGCTCGCCATTCTCGGCCTTCAGCGTCTTGGAATCGAGCAGGCCGATGATGCGGTCCGAATCGCGTACCGAGGAGACTTCCGGATTGGTTACGACGATCGCTATATCGGCATGGCGCATGGCAAGCGTGGCACCCCGTTCAATGCCAGCGGGGCTGTCGCAGATCACCCAGTCGAACGCCTTTTTCAGCGCCGCGATGACCTTCTCCACACCTTCGGGCGTAAGGTTGTCCTTGTCGCGCGTCTGCGAGGCCGGCAGCAGATAGAGCGTCTCGACGCGCTTGTCGCGGATCAGCGCCTGGGGGAGTTTCGCTTCGCCCTGGATGACGTTGACGAGGTCGTAGACGACGCGCCGTTCCGCCCCCATGACCAGGTCGAGATTGCGCAGGCCGACGTCGAAATCGACGACCACGACCTTTTCGCCGTTCTGCGCCAGTGCGGCGCCCAGCGCGGCCGAGGACGTGGTCTTGCCCACGCCGCCCTTGCCGGATGTCACCACGATAACCTTGCCCATTGACCTCTCCTTTATGGACCTCGTTAAGGTCAGCCTAGAATTGCCGTCTTGAGTGCATGGCCTTCCAGCCAGACCTGCACCGCCCGTCCCCGCAGATCCGGCTCCATGTCCTCTGCGGTCAGGTAGAAGCCGTCGATCGCCATCATCTCGGCTTCCAGCTTGCGGCAGAAGATGCGCGCCGAACCGTTGCCCGTGGTGCCGGCGAGCGCTCGCCCTCTCAGCGTGCCGTAGACGTGGATCGAGCCGCCGGCGACGACTTCCGCGCCCGATGCGACCGAACCCACGATGGTGACGTCTCCCTCCGGGAAGAACACCGACTGGCCGGAGCGGACCGGTTCGGTAACGACCAGCGAGCCAGTGGCCTGTATGGGCGGCCCGGCTGCCACGACCGTTTCGACGGCAGGAGCATCCTGCGCTTCGGTCGCTTCATCGGTCTCGCCTTCGGCCGGCGGCTCGAAATCCGAGGCCGGGCGCCCGTCGTTCATGGCCGGTGGCATGTCCGGTCCGAGCAGCGAATGCCGCGCGCCTTCGATGCCCATGACGCGGACCTTGCGCTGGCCAAGATCGTCGACCAGCTTGCGCAGTTCCGCCTTGTTGATGTCGAGGCCGTCTACATCGAGCACCACGGGCCGCCGCAGGAAGAAGCCGGCGGAGCGGTCGGCGAGATCGTCGAGCCCGGCCAGCCAATCCTCTAGAGGGAGCTCCGGGGCGAGCGACAGGGCAAGGAAGGACCGCCCCTTGAGGCGGATGGGCCGGGGTTTCGTTAACACGATGGTGATCTTGGTTAATTTTTGATTGCCAAGATGTATGGGCGAAATGGTTAACAAAAGGTTAACGGCATGTTCCCGAAAGAGGTCCGACACGCCTGATCACATGCCACCAACGACAGCGGATCTGCGGGCCGAAACGCAGGGGCTGCGCCGTTTTGCACGACCCGGGTACGATCAGACGGGGGTGCGCGGTTCCGAACGCAAAACCACGTCGATGCCGCATCAAGATTGACCTTCGGCTGTGAAAAGCCGGCCAACGATCAAGCCGGTTCGGAGGCGACAAGGCACTGATTCGGACTGGCCAGCACAAGCTCCGCCGCGCAGTCTCGTCTCGCACGCGGCCGATCCACTCGATCCGGCACCCACAGCCGGCTTCTTGCGACATCGAATGTGAGCAGTCTAGAATGCCCGCGGACGGGTGGGGGCCTCGACAACCAGACAGCAATCGTCAGGGGCCCGCGACGATACATGCCTGAAGCCTTGCGCACCGTCGGCAGCCACATCGCGCTGACCACCAACCTTCTCTGGCGCTTCGGTGCGCCTCTCAGCACCATCTGGATGGGAAGCTACCTCCTCAACATCCTGCTGCTGCACGGTGCTGTCGAAGTCGGCCTCCATAGCCGGTTTGCGGGTCTGATCGCACTCGCGCCCATCATCCTGCTGCAGCTCCTGGTCTTCGCCGCGATGTTCATCGTCCTGCGTGACGGACTGCCGCTGCTGCGAAGACGGCATCAGATTGCCGAGACGGAAACCACCGAAGCTGAGGCCCGCGACGGCGGCTTCTTCGCCGGCGCCCTGCTCGCCGTCCTCATCCCGTTCTACGGCTATTATGCAGGCTGGGGTTTCCTGTCGAACACCTTGCGCGACTATTCGAAACTGTTCCTCGACACCCAGATGAGCCGGATCGATTTCCTGAAGCCGGACAGTTTCGGTCCCACCGCCTTGGAGGTGGAGAGTTCGTTGTGGATCGTCGTAGCGGTCGTCATCATATGGGGGCTGCGTCGGATCGCAAAGGAACTCCACAGGCGCACCGGCAACCGCCTGTGGCCGCTGTTCATCGTCGCCTGCGAAACGGCGTGGGCGCTGCTCGGCCTCTATCTGATCGCCGGCTGGCAGGATCAGTTCGTCAAATGGCTTGCGCACTGGCCATCGCCGCAGGAGCTTCTGCGATCGCTGGTCCCGGCGGCCCGCGCCGAGGTCGTCACGCCCGGAGCCCATCCGATGGACTGGCCCGCTGAATTCAAGCTCTCCGAGTGGCTGACATTGCTGTTCTGGTATTCGGCCTTGCCGCTGATCTGGTTCAACCTCGGCGCCATCATCTATGGCCATGATCTGAACATGATGACCAGCACGACCGAACGCGTGACGAGCAGCGCGCTGAAACGCTGGACCAGCCTGCCGAAACCGGTCACCGATTTCATCGGCTATTTCTGGGGCGGAGCGGTCAAGAGGTGGCACGCGGTCGTCAACGGGGTGGTGCTGGCAGCCTCGGCCGGCGTCGCGCTCACCGTCTCCGTCATCGTGTTTTGGCGTCTCGTCGACTGGCTGGGACGATGGGCCTGGATCGGGGCGTCCCAGCTCGTTGGTCCCCAGGACCAATGGGTCTGGCGTCTCGCCGAACGCCCTTTGAACATCCTCTTTGGCGTTCCCGGCCAACCACAGGACGGCCTCATTGTCGTGGTCGTGCAGTTCTGCGTCCTCGCGGCTGGCCTGGAACTTGCCGGCCGCGCCCAGAGGCAAGCCATCGCATCCGCGCCGCAGGGCTGAGCGGCGACCTATTCGGATTTGAAGGTGCGAATGGTCGGCTTGAGTTTGAATGCGAGGGCAGACGGGCGTGTTCCGTAACCCGAGACGTGCAAGGTCAGATTGTCGAGTGCCGCTGTCGGCAGGCGGTAGATCTGGTCAAACGTCACCGGCCCAGTGCCCGAGACAGCGCCCGGATTGCAATTGCCGTTGTCCTTTCCGTCCGATGCCAGGATCTTGACCGCGCCGCGTATCCGATAGTCGTATAGGGGCAGCCAGGTTTCTCCACCCGCTCCTTGCAGGCTGGCGCTGCAATCGATCCATGACTTCGCGGCTTCAGGCGAGCCCTGCAGATTGAAACGCACGAAAAGGAATGCGCGATCCGGCTTGGCGTCGACAACCGCGGCACGCGCTTCCCGCACACCGACACGAATGCCCGCCAATTCTGCTTCGGCAGCCTGGGCTGCAACGACATCCCATTCCCGTTGATGGCCAAGATCCTTGAAATCGGACCATGCGGTCACGCCAAGCGTAGTCGCCAATAAAACGAGCGTAGCCCCGAGCCAGATGACCCGTCTCATGGCTCGAGCCTCAGCGAGGCCTGCCTGCCCGGCAGCACTTTCGGCGCGGGAAGGTGCACAGCGCTGTCCATGAGCATGCTGCCGCGCGCCATCAGCACCAGCTGCCCTCCAGCGATCTCGTCGTCGGGCAGTTCGAACACGGCAAACGCTCGATCCTTCAGCCCCGGCTCGAACCGGGCCGATGACAGGCCGCGCGGGATGTTTTCGAGACGGGCGGATTGGGAATACTGGCGGCCGGTTGCGCCGAGCCAGATCGCCTCGACCTCCTGCGACATTTCTCGCGCGGAAATCGCAAGCTCGGCGACCAGGAAAGTCGCGGACGTGTCGCGAACGACCTCCTTGCCGAACTGCGCGTAGGAAATAGTGCCGCTCGACCTCAAGCCAGTCAGTTCGGCGGTAAAGAGCCGCCCCTGCCCGACGTCGTTTTCACCGGCGTGAACGCTGAAGGGCTGGAGACTGCTGTCGTAGCCCGGCAGCGTATTCATCATCATGCCCAGGAATCCGCCGCCGAGCACGACGACCACGAGGTTGACGAGATGGTTCATGCCCCGCGCTCCGGTCGTGTGCTCAAGGTGCCGCTTGGACGGAACTGCAGCCAGCTCGCCTTCGCATAGAGATTGTCCTTGAGCTTGAATTGCTGCGTGCTGAATCCGATCGTGACATCCTGTTCAGTCCAGCCCTCCGGAATGTCCCAGACGATCGAGACGAGTTCGCGGATGCGCGGGTGAAGCTGCTTCAGCGGTTCCTTGTCGCGGATGAGATAGACCTGGGGCGCAGGGAAGGCCGCTCCGCCAGAGGAAAGAGTGGGCAACTTTTCCGGTGCTCCGAAAACCGCGACCTGGCTCGAACCGGTCACACTCTCGAGCTGCCCCGTGAGTACGAGCTTCCGCTGCGAGCCGGTCGCTGAGGGCGCGGCATTCTCGATGGTAAGCTTGTATGGGACAAGGATAGCCCGCCCGACATTGACGGGCTCGCCAAAGGCGATCTGCGGCGGAGCGTCCGGAACACGCGCGTCTTCCACCTTCATCCACCAGGCGACGGCAATGGCGGCGAAAATGCCGAGCGCGGCGAGCAGACGGACCCAGATTTGACGGACTGTCGATCTCAGCGAATGTCGAACCATGAACATATAGAAGCGGATGCCTGGCGCTTCTTCAACCACTTTGACCGTGTCGCCACGCATGGGCCGCCTTGAAGCCTCGCGCGTCGACGAGATGGCTCACACAGCCGAGGAGCCGTGTGCTGTCCATTCCCGAGATCCTCGGATCGACAGCCACCCACACCAAAAGTTGACATCAAGTCGATGTCATATACTAGATATCGACGTCGAGGTTCTCCCGAGTCGTTCGGTTCGGGAGCTAAGAGGGAAGCCGGTGCAAAGCCGGTGCTGCCCCCGCAACTGTAAGCAGTGAGCCCGCGTCGAAGAATGCCACTGGTGCCGCAACGCACCGGGAAGGCCGACAAGGGCAATGACCTGCAAGCCAGGAGACCTGCCGCGACAGACGAGAAACGACCCTCGGGCGGGGTGTCCCGGCGGTGCGCTTGGCTGGGCGTCGCTGCGTCCGAAATCGCCAATGCGTTCCCCCAAACTCCCCCGTCCACAACGCCACGGGGATGACATGGCCACGACTGCACTCTCCACGAAGGGAGCTCCCAAAGTTCCACGCCTTGCCGAAAGCCACGACTCGCTACACGCCGCCTACAAGGCGATCCGACGCAACGGCTCGGCGACGCCATATATGCATTTCATTGCCAGCCGCCGCTGCGCGCAACTCGGTCTTCCGCCGGTGTTCGCGGAAACCGAAAACCCTTTCCCATGGATGTCGGAGGCGATGGGGCTGAAAAAGGAGAAGAACATCTTCGAGACACGCGTCATCGAATACCAGAACGGCGGAGCGCTGGCATGGGACTGAACATGCAGGGAAGATATGCCGGCGGGTTCGCTTCGCCGCAGCCGGAAGACGTGTTCCTGTCCTGGCTGCTGGCCCAACCCGGCGGCGCAGATCTCGCCGAGGCTGCGGAAATCGAGATCCGTAAACTGCAGCGATACCAGGGGAACCATCCCGGACCGCAAAAGCTTCTCGAACTGTTCGAAGGCTTGCGAGGGTCGGCCGCTCCGGGATCGACGATCCCGCCTCCGCAATGAGGCGCAAAGCATCCTCGGTATCGGTGCCGGCAATCCGGACTTCACGACGGTGCAGGCGATCGACGCCAAGGGCCATGTGACCTTGTTCTTCATCCCCAACAAGGGGACGAAGAAGGATGAACTCGCCCGTGTTCGCGCGGAGATCATCGAGTGTTATGTGCGGGGCCGGCCGTTCCGCACTGCGCCGTTTCGAGAACCGGCTCGAAACGACGACACAGCGGCAGCCGGCCTTCGACTGGGTGGACTGTCCATCGAGGCAGTGGATGCTTCCGAAGCCGGCGCGTTCCTTGTGTGGAGTGATCGACCGCTTTACGAACCCGCACAGCGCATCCTGCGACAGCTCCGGTCGATGGGCGGCTTCGAACTCGACTATGAGGTGATCTCCGGCAACAGCGACATCCAGGCCTTGACGACAGCGCACAAAGTCGCGCTCTGCAATATCGGCCGATCGATCCTGACGGCGACAGGACGCTGCATGACGGGAAGTTTTCCCAACAACGCCGACAGCATCGTGTTCATGCTGGATGCCGCCAACAGGTCGGATCGGCCCGACATGCACTGGACGCTCTATGCCGGCATGCCCGACGAATTGCTCGTCTCGGGCAAGTTGCGCGAAATCGTCGACGAACTCGAACGCGTTCGGGATGGGGCGCTACGGGGCAGAGGCTGGTTCATCGAGGGATTGCTTCGGAAGAAAGGCGGCCCGATGGACAAGCCCCTGAGCAGGACAGGCGGGATGGCGAACGGGGATAGGACACTGTAAGGGTCTATCGGCGACGAGCAGATTGCCTTCCGAGAGACAAGCCTATGCTCCATCATGTCGAGATCTACGTCTCCAACCTCGATGTCTCGCGTGCCTTCTGGACCTCCCTTCTCGCGCAGGTCGGATATGAGGAAAGCGATCGCTGGAACGATGGCTTCACGCTCGCCTCAAAGCATGATGCCTATCTGACATTCGTGCAGGTCGCGGAAAGACACGCCCACCGGGCCTATCACCGCGGCGGGGTCGGCCTCAATCACCTGGCATTTCGCGTCGAGGACAGAGAGACCGTCGACAGGCTCAGGGACTTTTGCCGGGAGAACAACGTTCCCTGCCTCTACGACGACCGATACCCGTTCGCCAATGGCGGCAGCGACTACTACGCGCTCTTCATCGAGGACCCGGATCGGATCAAGGTCGAGTTCGTCGCGGCTCCCAAAACGGATTAGCGCACCGCGCCCCTTCCCATCTTTGCATGGTGGGTCAATCGCAGATTCTTATTGCAAACAATTCTCATTTGCATCAAAGGTCAAATTGCAAATGAGAATTGTTCGCAACAAGGAGCCGTTATGCCCGATAGGATGAGACGATCGATCCTGGCCGCAGCGATAGGATTAGCCATCACGGCACTCTTCGCGGCCGGACCCACTTCCGCGCAGGAGAAATTCAAGGTCGTGACCACCTTCACGGTGATCGCCGACATGGCAAAGAATGTTGCGGGCGATGCCGCGATCGTGGAATCGATCACCAAGCCGGGCGCCGAGATCCACAATTATGCGCCCACTCCGGGCGACATCCAGCGCGCGCAAGGCGCGAAACTCATCCTGTGGAACGGCCTCAATCTCGAACTGTGGTTCGAGAAGTTCTTCCAGAACCTGCACGACGTGCCGGGTGCTGTCGTTTCCGAAGGCGTCGAGCCGATGGGCATCGCCGAAGGACCCTACACCGGCAAGCCCAATCCGCATGCCTGGATGTCGCCGAAAAACGCACTGATCTATGTCGACAATATCCGCGACGCCTTCATCAAATACGATCCGGCGAATGCCGACATCTACCGGGCGAACGCCGAAGCCTACAAACAGAAGATCGAGGCGACGATCGCGCCGATCCGGCAAAAGCTCGAGGAAATCCCGCAAGACAAGCGTTGGCTGGTGTCAAGCGAAGGCGCCTTCAGCTATCTGGCGCGCGATTTCGGCATGCAGGAACTCTATCTGTGGCCAATCAATGCCGACCAGCAGGGCACGCCCCAGCAAGTCCGTAAGGTGATCGATGCCGTCAGGGCCAACGGCATCGTGGCGGTGTTCAGCGAAAGCACCGTTTCGGACAAGCCCGCGCGGCAGGTCGCCCGCGAGACGGGTGCCCATTACGGCGGCGTCCTCTATGTCGATTCACTGAGCGAGGCGGACGGTCCGGTGCCCACCTACATCGACCTGCTGCGCGTCACTTCCGATACGATACAGCAAGGTCTCGCCGAAGGCATCTCGCAATGACGGCTCCTTTCAAGAGCTTCGTCCCGGCGGCTTCCGAGACGGGCATCTCGGTCAAGGATGCGACCGTCACCTATCGCAACGGCCTCACCGCGATGCACGATGCCAGCTTCGAGATTCCGACGGGCACGATCACGGCGCTGGTCGGCGTCAACGGCTCGGGCAAATCGACCCTGTTCAAGGCCATCATGGGCTTTGTGCATCTCGCCAAAGGCAGCATCCAGGTTCTGGGCATGCCTGTCGCCGAGGCGCTGCGCAAGAATCTGGTCGCCTATGTGCCGCAGGCCGAAGAAGTCGACTGGAACTTTCCCGTGCTGGTCGAGGACGTCGTCATGATGGGGCGCTACGGCCATATGAACCTGATGCGGATACCCAAGGCGGCCGACCGCGAGGCTGTTTCGGCTGCCCTTACCCGCGTCGGCATGACGGAGTACCGAAAACGCCAGATCGGCGAACTGTCGGGCGGCCAGAAGAAGCGGGTGTTCCTGGCCCGCGCGCTGGCGCAGGACGGCCGCGTCATCCTGCTCGACGAGCCGTTCACCGGGGTGGACGTCAAGACCGAGGACGCCATCATCGAATTGTTGCGCGCGCTGCGCGACGAAGGCCGCGTCATGCTGGTGTCCACGCACAATCTCGGCAGCGTGCCGGAATTCTGCGACCGCACCGTGCTCTTGAAAAACACCGTGCTTGCTTCCGGTCCGACGGCGGAAACCTTCACCCAGGCCAATCTGGAAAAAGCCTTCGGCGGCGTGCTGCGCCATTTCGTGCTCGGCGGCGCGGGGCTGCATCAGGACGACGATCGCCGCCGCCTCGCCGTCATCACCGACGACGAGCGGCCACTGGTCTTCTACGGCGAAAGCGGATCGATGCAGCAGAAGCTCCGGGAGGACAAGGAATGAGCGGGCTGCTCCTGGAGCCCTTCGGCTATCAGTACATGCTGAACGCCATGTGGGTGTCGGCGCTGGTCGGCGGCGTGTGCGCCTTCCTGTCGTGCTATCTCATGCTGAAGGGCTGGTCGCTGATCGGCGACGCGCTTTCGCACTCGATCGTGCCGGGCGTTGCCGGCGCCTATATGCTGGGGCTTCCGTTCTCCATCGGCGCCTTCTTCTCCGGCGGCCTTGCCGCCGCCGCGATGCTGTTCCTCAACCAGCGCACCAAGCTGAAGGAGGATGCCATCATCGGCCTGATCTTCTCCTCCTTCTTCGGCCTCGGCCTCTTCATGGTGTCGCTGTCGCCGACCTCCGTGAACATCCAGACCATCGTGCTCGGCAATATCCTTGCCATCACGCCCGAAGACACCCTGCAGCTCGCCATCATCGGCTTCGTCTCGCTCGCCATCCTGCTGCTGAAGTGGAAGGACCTGATGGTCGTCTTCTTCGACGAGAGCCATGCACGCTCGATCGGCCTCAATCCGGCGGCGCTCAAGATCATGTTCTTCACGCTGCTGTCGGCATCCACGGTCGCCGCGCTGCAGACCGTCGGCGCCTTCCTGGTGATCTGCATGGTGGTGACACCGGGCGCCACGGCCTATCTTTTGACCGACCGCTTCCCGCGCCTGCTTCTCATCGCTGTCGTCATCGGGGCGGCCACCAGCTTCGTCGGCGCCTATGCCAGCTACTTCCTCGACGGGGCCACCGGCGGCATCATCGTGGTGCTGCAGACGCTGATCTTCCTTGTCGCATTCTTCTTCGCGCCCAAGCACGGCATGCTGGCCGCACGCCGCCGCGCCGCAAAAGCGCTGGAAAGGACAGCCTGATATGTTCGATGCCTTGCTTGCGCCCTTCCAGTTCGACTTCATGATCAACGCGATGATAATCGCGGCGCTGATTGCGATCCCGACCGCGCTGCTCTCCTGCTTCCTCGTGCTCAAGGGATGGTCGCTGATGGGCGACGCCATCAGCCACGCCGTCTTTCCCGGCGTGGTGTTCGCCTACATCGTCGGTCTGCCCTACGCGGTGGGCGCCTTCGCCGCCGGCATGATCTGCGCGCTCGCCACCGGCTTCCTCAAGGACAACAGCCGCATCAAGCAGGACACGGTGATGGGCATCGTGTTTTCCGGCATGTTCGGGCTCGGCCTGGTGCTCTACGTCAAGATCCAGTCCGAGGTTCATCTCGACCATATCCTGTTCGGCGACATATTGGGGATCGGCCTGCGCGATATCGCCGAAACGGCCGTGATCGCGGCGATCACGGCGGGCATCATCGCTTTCAAGTGGCGGGATTTCCTGCTGCACGCGTTCGACCCGGCGCAAGCAAGGGCCGTCGGCTTGCGCGTCAACCTGCTGCATTACGGCCTGCTGTGCCTGATCTCGCTGACCATCGTCGGCGCGTTGAAGGCGGTCGGCATCATCCTTGCCATCGCCATGCTGATCGCACCCGGCGCCATCGCCTTCCTGCTGACGACGCGTTTCAGCGTCATGCTCTGGCTGTCGGTCGTGATCGCTGTCGGCGCGTCGCTGCTGGGTGTCTACCTGTCATTCTTCATCGACAGCGCACCGGCGCCGACCATCGTTCTGCTGCTGACCGTGCTCTTCATTGCCGCCTTCCTCGTCACCACGTTGAAGGCGGCGCGAGCGGCAGCCAGCCATCCAGCCGGCTGAAGGAGCCGCGACTGCGTCGGGCTATGTTCGACCTCGACCCCGCTTCAGGGGCCGCACATAGATCTCGAGCTTGTGGCTGACGATGGCGAAACCGTGCTTGCGGGCGATCTCTTCCTGTAATCGCTCGATTTCCTCCGACTGGAACTCGATCACGCTGCCCGTTTCCACATTGATGAGATGATCATGATGTTCGCGCGGCGTGGTCTCGTAGCGCGCGCGGCCGTCGCCGAAAGTATGGCGCTCCAGCACGCCCTTCTCGCGCAGCAGATTGACCGTGCGATAGACAGTCGCCAGCGAAATCGTCGGTTCGATCGCGGTGACGCGGCGGTGGAGTTCGACGACATCCGGGTGATCGCTTGAATCGAACAGAACCTGCATGATGATGCGACGGGGGCCTGTAAGCCTCAGTCCGAATTCCTTGCAGAGATCTGTAATGCTTTGTTCCAACCTGCGACTCTCCCGCTTGCTCCGGCCTTGAAGGTCTTCGCAGTCCTATCTCAGATGCGTCGCATTCGCAAAAAAGGTTCCTGCCGCGCAAGAGGACACCTTCATCCTGATCTCGGATTCGCTGCCGCTAACATGTCCACAATGCGAAATCCGCATGTTGACATAAAGATGTCTTTATGTGATTAGTTTCAGGGACGTCGTTCCTGGAATGAAGAGTGTCGCAATATGTCTTCGGTCGATGAACTCTTCGGCCCGTTGTCGTCGCGTCCCGACGGCTCGGAAATCCTCACCGCCCTCAAGGCTGCTGCGCGGGAGCGCATCCTTGTGCTCGACGGCGCGATGGGCACGCAGATCCAGGGACTCGGTTTCGGCGAGGATCATTTCCGCGGCGACCGCTTCGGCGGCTGCGCTTGCCATCAGCAGGGCAACAACGACCTGTTGATCCTTTCCCAGCCGAAGGCCATCGAAGATATCCACTACGCCTATGCCAAGGCCGGCGCCGACATCATCGAGACCAACACCTTCTCCTCCACCTCGATCGCGCAGGCCGATTACGGCATGGAGGACATGGTCTACGACCTCAACCGCGACGGTGCACGGCTGGTGCGGCGCGCGATCCGCAGGGCGGAACAAGAAGACGGCAGGCGCCGTTTCGTCGCCGGCGCGCTTGGGCCGACCAACCGCACCGCGTCGATCTCGCCGGACGTCAACAATCCCGGCTATCGCGCCGTCAGCTTCGACGATCTGCGCCTTGCCTATGGCGAGCAGTTGCGCGGGCTGATCGACGGTGGCGCCGACATCATCCTGATCGAGACTATCTTCGACACCCTCAACGCCAAGGCGGCGATCTTCGCCTGCGAGGAGATCTATGCGGAGAAGGGCGTCCGGCTGCCGATCATGATCTCCGGCACGATCACGGACCTTTCCGGCCGCACGCTTTCCGGCCAGACGCCAACTGCTTTCTGGCATTCCATCCGGCATGCCCAGCCCTTCACCATCGGCCTGAACTGCGCGCTGGGTGCGGCCGCGATGCGCCCGCATCTGGCCGAACTGTCGTCCATCGCGGACACATTCACCTGCGCCTATCCGAATGCCGGCCTGCCGAATGCTTTCGGCCAGTATGACGAAAGCCCGGACTTCATGGCCGGCCAGGTCGAAGAGTTCGCGCGCGAAGGGCTGGTCAATGTGGTCGGCGGCTGCTGCGGCTCGACGCCGGAGCATATCGCGGCGATCGCCGAGGCGGTTTCCCGGCACGAGCCGCGCAGCCTGCCGAAACGCTCGCCGCTGATGCGCCTCTCCGGCCTGGAGCCGTTTACGCTCACCAAGGACATTCCCTTCGTCAATGTCGGCGAACGCACCAATGTCACCGGTTCGGCCAAGTTCCGGAAGCTGATCACCGCCGGCGACTACGCGGCTGCCCTCGACGTCGCCCGCGACCAGGTCGCCAACGGCGCGCAGATCATCGACATCAACATGGACGAAGGCCTTATCGATTCGCAGAAGGCGATGGTCGAGTATCTCAGCCTGATCGCCGCTGAACCCGATATCGCGCGCGTGCCCGTGATGATCGATTCCTCGAAATGGGACGTCATTGAGGCCGGCCTGAAATGCGTGCAGGGCAAACCGATCGTCAATTCGATCTCGATGAAGGAAGGCGAAGCGGCCTTCCTGCATCACGCCAGGCTGTGCCGCATGTATGGCGCAGCCGTGGTGGTGATGGCCTTCGACGAAGTCGGCCAGGCGGACACCCAAACCCGCAAGGTCGAGATCTGCACAAGAGCCTACAAGCTGCTCACCGAGCAGGCCGGCTTCGCGCCGGAAGACATCATCTTCGATCCGAACGTCTTTGCGATCGCCACCGGCATCGAGGAGCATGACAATTACGGCGTCGACTTCATTGAGGCGACCGGGGAGATCGTCAAGACACTGCCGCATGTCCACATCTCCGGCGGCGTCTCGAACCTTTCCTTCTCGTTCCGCGGCAACGAGCCGGTGCGGGAGGCCATGCATGCCGTGTTCCTATACCACGCCATCCAGCGCGGCATGGACATGGGCATCGTCAATGCCGGGCAGCTGGCCGTCTATGAATCGATCGATCCGGAGCTGCGCGAGGCCTGCGAGGATGTCGTGCTCAACCGCCAGCCCAAGACGGGCGGCACCGCGACCGAACGCATGCTCGAGATCGCCGAACGCTTCAAAGGCCACGGCGGCATGGAAGCCAGGGAGAAG
Source organism: Mesorhizobium sp. 1M-11 (assembly GCF_001303895.1). Classification (GTDB taxonomy): domain Bacteria; phylum Pseudomonadota; class Alphaproteobacteria; order Rhizobiales; family Rhizobiaceae; genus Mesorhizobium. Next base: position 21,843 of record NZ_LJSD01000009.1, read on the forward strand.
GATCTCGCCTGGCGCGAATGGCCTGTCGAAAAACGGCTTGAACATGCGCTCGTCAACGGCATCACCGAATTCATCGTCGAGGACACCGAAGCCGCCCGCCAGGTGGCGGAGCGGCCGCTGCATGTGATCGAGGGGCCGCTGATGGCCGGCATGAATGTCGTCGGCGACCTGTTCGGCGCCGGCAAGATGTTCCTGCCGCAGGTGGTGAAATCGGCACGGGTCATGAAGCAGGCCGTGGCGGTGCTGCTGCCCTACATGGAAGCGGAGAAGGCGGCCAATGGCGGCGGCGAACGCCAAAGCGCCGGCAAGATCCTGATGGCCACCGTCAAGGGCGACGTCCACGACATCGGCAAGAACATCGTCGGCGTCGTGCTCGCCTGCAACAATTACGAGATCATCGATCTCGGCGTGATGGTGCCGGCGACCAAGATCCTGGAAACGGCGCGCAATGAAAAGGTCGATGTGATCGGACTTTCCGGTCTCATCACCCCTTCGCTCGACGAGATGGTGCATGTGGCCTCGGAGATGGAGCGCGAGGGTTTCGACATCCCCCTGCTGATCGGCGGCGCCACGACCAGCCGTGTCCACACCGCGGTCAAGGTCCATCCGCGTTACCAACAGGGGCAGGCTGTCTACGTGACCGATGCCAGCCGCGCTGTCGGTGTCGTCTCCAGCCTGCTGTCGCCTGACATGAAGGCGGGTTATGTCGACACGATCCAGGCCGAATATCGCAAGGTGACCGAAGCGCATGAGCGCTCGGAGCGCGAAAAACAGCGACTGCCGCTGGCGAAGGCGCGCGCCAATGCGCACCGGATCGATTGGGCCGACTACCAGCCACCGAAGCCGTCTTTCCTGGGAACCAGGGTATTCGAAAACTGGGACCTGGCCGAACTCGCCCGCTATATCGACTGGACGCCCTTTTTCCAGACCTGGGAGCTGAAGGGGCGCTATCCCAAGATCCTCGAAGACGAAAAGCAGGGCGCAGCGGCGCGGCAGCTGTTCGACGACGCGCAGGCGATGCTGAAGAAGATCATCGACGAAAAGTGGTTCGCACCGAAAGCCGTCATCGGCTTCTGGCCCGCCAATACGATAGGCGACGACATCCGGCTGTTTGCGAACGAGGCCAGGGACAAGGATCTTGCCACCTTCTTCACGTTGCGCCAGCAACTGACCAAACGGGACGGCAAGCCGAATGTCGCGCTTTCCGATTTCGTAGCCCCCCTGGACAGCGGCAAGCCTGATTACATCGGCGGTTTCGTCGTCACGGCCGGCATCGAGGAAATCGCCATCGCCGAGCGTTTCGAGCGTGCCAATGACGACTACAATTCAATCCTCGTGAAAGCCTTGTCGGATCGTTTCGCGGAAGCCTTCGCCGAGCGCATGCACGAAAAGGTGCGCAAGGAGTACTGGGGTTATGCCGCCGACGAGAACCTCGCGCCCGACGATCTGATCGGCGAGCCCTATCGCGGTATCCGCCCTGCCCCCGGCTATCCAGCCCAGCCCGATCACACAGAAAAGGTGACCTTGTTCAACCTCCTGGAGGCGGAGGAGCGGATTGGCGTGCGCCTGACCGAGAGCATGGCGATGTGGCCCGGCTCGTCGGTTTCCGGCCTCTACCTCGCGCAGCCCGAAAGCTACTATTTCGGCGTCGCGAAGGTCGAACGCGATCAGGTCGGGGACTACGCAACGCGCAAGGGCATGGCCGTGGCGGATGTCGAGCGCTGGCTCGGACCGATCCTCAACTACGTGCCGTCGTCTCTTGCCGAAGCCGCCGAATGACCGAACCCACGACACACGCGCCCTCGCTCACTGGAGTCGTTCCGATCCTGGGGGTCCGCGATCTTCAACGCGCCTTGGAATTCTATCGGTCCGTGCTCGGCTTCGAGGTCTCATGGACTTTTGGCACCCCTGTCACACTGGCGGCTGTCTGCAGAGACAAGGTCGAGTTCAATCTGTCCGAGACCGGCGACGCGTTCCAGCGCAGCCGGGCCTATGTCTATGTCGACAATGTCGATGCCTACTACGATCGCATTGCTGCTGCGGGCGCACGCGTCCTGTTTCCTCTCGAAGACCGCGCCTACGGAATGCGCGACTGCAGGATCGCTGATCCGGACGGCAACGAGATTTCCTTCGGCTCGATTTCGATCGGCCCGGATGCGGCCTGATTGAACGTCGCTTTTACGAGTGTCGCATCAGCAAGGTCTCCGGAGAAGTGGAGATGAACCACAATGGCGCCTCCTCGATCAGGAGGTCGACCAGGGGTTCATCCTTGCCTACTGTTCGAAGTCGCTCACGGCTCTGGAGATCGAGGCATGAGATTGGTGCGAAAACCCTTCAGCCATGACGGTGAACGCCCCTGCCAAGCAGGAAGGTCAGATAGACCCCACCCAGCAGCGAGGCGAACAATCCGACAGGAAGCTGATAGGGAAAGACGATCATCCGTGACAGCCAGTCGGAGATCACCATCAAAAGTGTGCCGAGGATGATGGCGCCGGCCAGTTGTGCCCGGGCACGATCGAGCCCAATCATACGGGCGAGATGCGGCGCGATCAGCCCGACAAAGCTGAGCGGGCCGACGAACTGCGAAGCGAGAGCGCTGGCGAGCGCGGCGATAAGGATCAGCGTGTTGCGCACCGGGCGGACAGGAAGCCCTAGGGCAAGCGCCGTGCTCGGACCGAAGGACAGGATCTCCAGCCAGCGGGCGGCGAGCAGCAGCGGCACGGTGATCACGACAAGGCCGATCACGGCGATCGACGCCTCCAGGCCGGTCGCCTGGATCGTGGAGCCGGTGAGCCAGCCCAGCAGCCTGTAGGATTGCGCATTTCCCAGGGAGATGACCGCGGCAAGGATCGCGCTGCACAGCGCGTTCATGGCAATGCCGGCGAACAGAAGACGTTCGGGACCGAGATTGCCGCGTGCGCCGATCGCCAGGATCACGATGAGCGCAAGCAGGGCCCCGAGGCTCGACCCAGCCAGTTGCCAGCCCAGCCCGGCGATTCCCGCCAAAAGCAGAACGGCCGCCAGACCAGCGCCGGCACCGGCGCCGATGCCCAGCACTTCCGGGCTCGCCAGGGGATTGGACGTCACGCGCTGGATGACCACGCCGGCAGCCGCAAGCATGCCGCCACAGGCCGCGGCAACGACAACGCGCGGCAAACGCCATGCTACCAGATCGGCCAGCAGGTCACCGGAGGCAAACGACCATCCGTCCAATCCTTGGCCGAGCGACAGGGCAACGACCGAGGCAAGGATACCCAACAGGCCGAGCAGGGCGATCCGCCGCCACGGGTGTGCGGCGCGGCGTGGTGCGCTCCTGCTCTCCTGAAGCGAGGGCCATTCGAACAGGCGCAGACGCGGCAGCAGCCACAACAGGAGCGGACCGCCCAGCAATGCGGTCGCGGCCCCCGTGGGCACCCGCTCGCCGCCTTCCCCGGCGACAAGCTGCACCAGCCCGTCCGTCAACCACAGCAGCACCGCACCGATCAAGGGAGCAGCAATCAGCTTCTGCTTCAACGAACGGGCTCCGGACAGCGTCGCCAGCACGGGAGCAGCGAGGCCGACAAAGCCGATGATGCCCACCTCGGCCACGACCGTGGTCGCCAGCCACACGGCGAGTGCGATCAGCAGGAAACGGCTCGCGTTCAACGAGAGACCGAGACCGCGCGCCGAAACGTCATCCAGGCCGAGGATGGCGAGAGGCCGCAGAAGCACGATGGCGGCACAGAAACCGATCGCAAGCCGCCAGCCGATCGCGATGGCAGAATCCCAGCCCTGCTGGACGAGAGAACCGCCGCCCCAGATGAACAGCGAAAACAGATAGTCGCCATTGGCCAGGATCAGGGCGGCACCGGCGGCATTGGCGGTCAGCGCCACCATCATGCCGGCGAGCACGACAGAGACAGGCTCCAGGCCGCGACGCCAGGTCAGGGCAAGGATCAGTGCGACGGCGGCCGTACCGCCTGCGAAGGCTACCCCGGCGGAGGAATGCTCAACCAGAGCCGGCGCGTAGAGCGTTGCCAAAGCCAGCGCCAGCTGCGCGCCGGCGGAAATGCCCAGGGTCGAGGGTTCGGCCAGCGGATTGCGCAATATGCGCTGCAAAAGCAGGCCCGAAAGTCCGAGCGCGGCACCGGCAAGCAGGGCAACCGCCGCTCTCGGCAACAGGCCGTAGACCAGGATGACGCGGTCGATATCCAGCGTTTGGCCGGGGTGTGTTGCCGACCATTGCTGTCCCACTCTCTGGCCAAAAAGCAGGGCGGCCAGCAGCGCCATGGCACCCCAGAAAAGCATGGGCAAGGGAAGGCGCCTAGTCATGCGCGGCTTTCGCGGCGACCGCTTCGGCGAGCAGGCGCGCGAAACGGCGCGCGGACGGCAACCCGCCGAAGTGATTGACCGGCTCGAGCACCGCGACACGCCCCTCGCGCACGGCGGGCAAGGCGTTCCACAGCGCATTGTCGGGCAGGCCGCGACTGACCTCCGCCGGCAATGGTCCGATGACGATGATCGAGGCTTCGGGCACGCGGGCGAGCGCTTCGATGCCGACGGGTGCTGCCGCGCTGTAGCTGGTGTCGTCGCGCCACGCGTTGGCGATACCCAGCCGGGTCAGCATATCGCCCGGCATGGAGTCCGCACCGAAAGCGCGAAAATGGCGAGCATCGCCAAGGCTGATCAGGAAGGCGGGCCGTGATGCGAAGGAACGCAGGGCCGTGCGCAGCTGCTGCAACTCGGCAGCCGTGTCGGCGACATAGTGTTCAGCCTCACCGCTCAGCCCGACGCGCTCGCCCAAGGCCAGCATCGACGACAACGCCAGCGGGTAAGGCGATTTGCCGGCTTCATAGATCGGCAATGTGAGGACCGGGCCAATCCGCTCCAGCGAGGGAAGCTGATATTCGTAGAAGCCGGAAATCAGGATCAGATCGGGGGCGACGCTGCGAAGGAGCTCATAGTTCGGCGAGCCCCTGAGGCCAAGATCGACGACGCTGGCGGGAACAGCCGGCTCCACCGCGATGCGCGCGAACTGCCTGAGTTCCGTCGCAGCAAGCGGCACCGCGCCGATCGCCAGGGCTGTTTCGAGCACGCCCCAGTCGATGATGGCGAGGCGCTGCGGACCGGCGGACACGAGCGCAGGCAGGAAGGCCGAGGCGGCGATGCCGAGGAACGCGCGCCGATCGAGACGGCGCAAGGTCCGATCCGCCGAGCCTTGCGCCGGCCGGCCATAGCTCGAAGGCTTAAAGGACATAGCTGATCGGCGCACCGGTTTGCGGATGCCTGGTAATGCCCATGGCCAGGCCATAGATGCTGTCCAGAACGGCGGGGTCGAGGATCCGATCGGGAGTACCGCGCGCGACGATCCTGCCTTGGCGCAGCGCGATCAATTCGTCGCAGAAGGATGCAGCCATGTTGATGTCGTGCAGCACGGCGATCACGGCGATGCCCCGCTCGCGGCTGAGCTGCCTGACCAGCGCCAGGATCTCGACCTGATGCGCGAGATCGAGCGCGGAGGTCGGCTCGTCGAGAAGCAGGCAACGCGCATCCTGCGCGAGCATCATCGCAAGCCAGGCGCGCTGCCTCTCTCCACCCGACAGGCTGTCGACCATGCGGTCGGCGAGCGCCGTCAGCGACGTCTGCTTCAGCGCCCGGGTCACCTTGTCCTCGTCGTCGGCGCTGAAACGGCCGAGCGCGCCGTGCCAGGGAAAGCGGCCGAGGCTCGCCAGTTCGCGCACGTTCATGCCTTCGGCGGGTGGCGTGAATTGCGGCATATAGGCAACGCTGCGGGCGAAGTCGCGCGTACCGAAGGTTTCGAGCGGCCTGCCTGAAAACCGGATCGAGCCTTGGGCGGGATCCTGCTGCCGCGCCAGGAGCTTCAGCAATGTGCTCTTGCCAGAACCGTTCGGGCCGACCAGACCGTAGAAACGGCCAGGCGCCAGCGTCATGGTGAGTGGGGACAGGATGGTGCGCCCGCCGGCCGCGAAAGAGGCGGCGTCGATGTCATAGAGATGCAGGTCCGGGTTCTTTGCTGCATCCATAAAGTCGGTCCTCAAACATCACGAGATAGCGGCTGCTACCAGGTGGCATAGGCCTTCAGCTTGAAGGCGCGCCCCTCGCCGTAGCTGCAGGTCAGCGCGGTCTGGCAGCTTGCGACATAGGCCTTGTCGAACACGTTGGTCACGTTGAGATCGACACCCCAATTGTCCTTCTCATAACCAAGCTTGAGATCGACAAGGGTCGCTCCCGGAACCTTCAGCGTGTTCTGGTTGTCGGCCCAGGACGAGCCGACATAACGCAGACCGCCGCCGACCGAAATACCGTCATACCAGTCGCCACGGAAGGTGTAATCGGCCTTTGCCGATGCCATCACCTCCGGCACGATGAAGGGTCGCTTGCCGACAATCGTCGGATCCTCGTCCCTGGTGATCTCGATATTGTAGGCCGTGAACGCGCCGGTGACCTTGAAATCGTCGGTGACGTTGACCTTCCCTTCCAGCTCGACGCCGCGCGATCGCACCTCGCCGGTCTGGACATAAGTAAAGGGCGTGAGGTTGGACTGCACGTTGCGCCGGGTGAGGTCGAACACCGAGAGCGTGATGAGGCCATCGACGAAGGTCGGCGCATATTTGACACCGACCTCGTACTGGACGCCGTCTTCCGGTTCGAACAGCTCGCCCGCGGCATTGGTGCCGATGATGGGATTGAAGAAAGTGGCGACGCTGGCATAGGGCGTCACGCCGTTGTCGAATTCATAGGCGAGGCCCGCGCGTCCCGAGAACGAGCCATCGCTGCGTTTCTGGGTGGTGTCCTGTGTCGGCGCGTAGAAGTTCGGCCGATCGTGCGCGCTCAGCCAGCCGCGATCGTAGCGGCCGTTCAGGGTGGCGATCCAGCCGCCACCGAAACGCAACTGGTCCTGGACATAGAGGCCGAGCTGCTGCTGGCTCAGATCCTGATCGAGGTAGCTGACGCGCGGCGTCAGCGCCGCCCCATAGACGGGATTGAACGCGTCGATGGGCGGCGTCGTGCCGAACAGCGCCGACGACTGCACCTGGTCGATGTTGAAATATTTGTAGTCGATGCCCGCCAGAAGCCTGTGTTCGATGCCGCCGGTGTCGAACTTGCCCTCGACCTGGTTGTCGAACAGGAAGGAAGTGACATCCGTGTCATGGCCGAAATTGATCCGGTCGAGCGTGGTCGGCCCTGACCATCCATTGGGATAGACACTGACCTCCTTGACGTTGGCCGCGTTGAAGCGGGCGTTGGAACGGATCGTCCAGTCGCTGTCGAAGGTGTGTTCGAACTCGTAGCCCAGGGCGCCCTGCTCGCGCCTGTAGAGATCGACATCCGGCTCCATGTAGTTCGCATCGCGCGGGATGCGCCCGTAGTTGATCCCGCCGACGATACGGTCGACGACGGTACCCTCATAGGGCAGGAAACTGCCACCATTGTGGTTTTCATCAATATGACTGTAGTTCGCCAGGATGGTCAGGCTGGTCTGTTCGTCCGGCTTCCAGGTCACGCTTGGCGAAATGAAGCCGCGCCAACCATCTTGGAGATCGGAATAGGTGTTGCCGCCGGCAATCTTGCCGAGCACCCGGTAGCTGACGGCATTGTTCGAAACGCCGCCGAGATCGACGCCGAGATAAGCGTTGCCGGCATCGTTGATGCCGGTCTCGACATAGCGCCGCGTTTCGAAATCAGGACGTTTGCTGACATAGTTGATGACGCCGCCCGGGTTGGAGCCACCGTAAAGCACCGATGCCGGACCTTTCAGCACCTCGATGCGCTCCAGGCCGAATTGGTCGACGTAGAACCCGCCGAAGCCGTGGCTGAAGAGCTGCAGGCCATCCATGTAGGTTCCGGTCGCCGTGGCCTGGAAACCGCGGATGAACATCCAGTTGGTGTCGCTGTCGGGCCCGAAGGGCTGGGTAAACACGCCGGCGGTATAGCGCAGCGCCTCGTCTGCCTTCTGCGCGCCCTGCTCGTCGATCTCCTCGCGGCCGATGACGGACACCGACTGGGGGATCTCCTTGATATCGGTGGCTGTCTTGGAACCGGTCGTGGTGGCCTTGGCCACGACGCCCTTCACCTTGCCGGTGGCGGCCGCGCGGTCGCCTGTCTGCTCGCCGCCCTCGCCCTGGATGACGATCCTGTCCAGCACGGTGGATTGCTGAGCGTGAGCGGAGCCCAGCGCAGCGACGATCGCGACGCCTGAAACCCCAAGCAACCTGAACGGAACACTTGCCATGCAACATCCCCGAGCCACTTGGCCTTTCGCATCCGAAAGGCCGTTCAATAAGTTGAGCTATTAACTCATCTTATTTGACAGTGGCTTGGACCTTCTTGCTGTGAATTGTCGGTTCTTGACTGAAAACGCCGGTCCCGCATCGAAGCCGGTCATCGATCCACGGCATTGCGGCGCCACTCGGCCGGCGTCAGCCCCACCACGGCCTTGAACACGCGCGTGAAATGCGCCTGGTCGGAAAAACCGGCTGCGAGCGCAACCTCGCTCAGGGTCAAAGTCTCTCGGCGCAGTTTCTCCTGCACCTTGCGGATCCGGGCCCTCATCTGCCAACGATGTGGCGGCAACCCGGTCGAGGCTTTGAACGCGTGGCTGAGATGGGTCTCCGACAAATCGACCAGCTCGGCCAGCTCTCCAAGCCGGATCGGCCTGAAGCAGTTGGCTTCCATGAATTCGGTCACCAGACGCAGCTGGCCGCGCGAAAGGCGGGACTTGCGTTGTCTCTGCTCGTGCCGGATGTCGAAAAGCAGTGCCAGCAGCGCATTGACCAACCCAGACCCATACAGGCCATGCATTGCGACAGGGTTCGTGCATTCATCGGCGATGGCGCGGGCCAGCATTGCGATCTTGGCATCGCGGAACTGGAAACGCGGCACCGACAGGCGCGCCTGATCCACGGTTCGCCCAAAACGCCGCGTCACGGCTGCCTCCGAAAAATGCAGATCGAGGTGCTGGATCCGCTTCAGCCTCTCGCCGTGGCCGCTGACAGGCATGCCTGCCGGCACGTAGCTCATGGTTTCGGCAGCGTCGTGCCGACCGGCGGTTCCCGCACCCTTTTGGTCCAGCACGAAGACCCCGCCCGGGTTGAGATCGAGCATCACGAACAGGCGCGGGTCCGGCGAGACATAGTCGCCCTGTGCGTCCTGGGCACATTGGGCGCGCCAGACATCGGCGACCACGTCGTCCCACGCGCGCCATTTGAGGTTGTCGACCACGGCAAAGCCGTGGACCATGGCATGCATCTTCGGGCGGAAGTTCAAACCTGCCCCCATCCTTTGGTCACTTCGTCAGGGATGAGATCATTGAAGATTCATGAGTACAACACTCATGTTTTCACAGCAAGCCCTTCGGCTCACTGCGAGGTCCGATCGATCGGATCCAGGCCAGGCAACCACGATCTCGCGTCCGATCATCGATTATCCCAAGCAGTTCAGGGCGGTGCGCCCGTCACTGCTCATATCGCGACAAGACCTCGTCGTTCGGCGTGAACCCCGCTCCCGGCCGCATCGACAGCGCAATCCTGCCATCCGGGTCGACAGCGAACTCCTCCGCGAAGGCGGGGCCGGAAGGCGTCTCGAAATCGTCGTCGTAATATTCGGCGTAAATCCCGTTCGGGATCGCACCGACCAGCGGCAGATGCACATGCTGCGGACCATGCGCGGCAATGTCGAGGCCCTGGGCCTGGGCAAGGGCTGCGACCTTCATGAATTCGGTGATGCCGCCCATCCAACGCGCGTCCGGCTGGATGATGGAGACCGCATCCGTCGCCATCAGGTCTCGGAAACCTGCGATGCGGTATTCCTGCTCGCCAGCGGCCAAAGGGATCGATGTGCGGCGGCCGATCCTGGCAAAACCTGCATAGTCCTCGGGCCCGACGGGCTCCTCGAACCAGGCGATGTCGCAAGCTTCCACCCTTTTGGCAAACTGTACCGCCTCGTGGGAACGGTAGGCGCAGTTGGCATCCAGCATCAGCCGGATATCGTAGCCGACGGCGGACCGTACAGCCTCGACGCGCTTCGCATCATCGATCTGCGACAGCCGGCCCACCTTCATCTTGACGGCCCTGGCGCCTTTCTTGACGTAGCCGACCATCTCCTTCTGGAGATCCTTCAGGCTCTTGTCATGTCCGTAGTAGCCGCCGGCGATATAGATCGGCACGCGATCCCTGAAGCCGCCGACAAGACGATGCAGCGGCAGGCCGGCGAGCTTTGCCTTGATGTCCCAGAGCGCCATGTCGATCGGCGACAAGGCGGCCGTCTCGAAACCGCGTCGGCCATACATCTTGGTGTCCGACAGCTTGCTCGAAATCAGTTCGGTCATTGTCGGATCCATGCCGACAATGAGCGAGCAGAATTCGTCCCGCAACTGCCGTTCGCCGGGCGAAGCGCTGCCGACGCCAATTCCGACCGGTCCTCCGTCGGTCCTGATCGTCACCAGACACATGGAAATGTCGGTCCAGGTGTGCATGCCGTTGCTCACCGGCGCCTTGCGCGGCCATCGATAATATGTGGCGTCAGCAGCGATTATCTTCATGGCAAGTTTCCGTTCGACATCCCCTAGTGCTCCGCGTTCGATCCGTCGCCGTTGCGGTGCATGGCGATCTCGATGGCCTGCATCGGGAAGTCGCGGCGTGCGGCGACGGAGAGGCCGGTGCCGAGCCCGGGTCCCTGGGGCAAGGCGACGTAGCCGTTTTCCAAAGTGGGAATGTTCGTGACCAGCGCGCTGCCGACAAGCTGCGTCGAGGCGATCCCATCGAGGTAGAGCGAGGTCGGATATTCGCAGATCAGGAGGTTTGGGATCGCGGCGCTCAAATGCAGGCTGGCGAGCGTGGCGACGGGGGAGAATGTGTTGTGGGGAACCAGGCTTATGTCGAAGGCCTGCGCGAGAGCGGCGAGGCGCATCGCCCCGGTGAAGCCGCCACAAAGACCAATCGACGGCCGTAGATAGGCGGCACCGCGCGACAGGCAAAGCTGCTTGAAATCGTCAAGGCTGTAGATGCGTTCGCCCGTCGCAATGGGAATTGGCAGGCTTGCCTGCACACGCGCCATAGCATCGGTCGAATCCGGCCTTATCGGATCTTCGTAGAAAAGCGGATAGACCTTGCGGATGCCGTGGCCGACGGCAATCGCCTGCGCCGGGTTGAGACGGCGATGCAGATCGAAGCAGAGATCGACATCAGGCCCGACGGCTGCCCTGATCTCGAAGGCGAGTTTGATCGCATCGTCCATCGAACGCGCGAAATTGCACGACAGGGTGGCGCCGGCGCCGTCGAGGAAAGGATTGATGTGGCCGATCGCGGTATAGCCGCTATCGGCCAGGTCCGTGCAGGATCGGATGAGGCTTTCGGCCGTTTCGCCGCGCGCCTGCCCGTAGACCCGGATCCTTTCTCGCACAGGGCCGCCGAGCAGGTCGTAGACAGGCCTTTCCAGGCGTTTGCCCTTCAGGTCCCACAGGGCGATGTCGATCGCCGAGATGGCAGCCATGGTGACGGCGCCGTCATAGTTTCCGAAACGATGCAGCGTGTCCCAATGGCGGGCGATCTGGTCGGCGTCCCTACCGACTAGGTAGCGCGCGAACTTTTCGATCGTGGCTGCTGTCGCTTCAAAATGTGCCCAGGCTCCGGCCTCGCCAAGACCGACGAGGCCATCCTGCGTTTCAATTTCCACCAGCAGGTATTTGTCGATCAGCAAGGGCTCGACGCGACTAATCGTGGACGTGGGCATAGCTACCTTTTCATCTGATGGGACGGACGTTCTGTCGCGCCGTCTTTCTGTTCGCGGAGCCGAGAGCAGAGCTCCGCCATTCATCGGCGCTCCGGCGCCGATGCGATCCTGATCCCGGCGTCCGTGACGCCGACGCGGCCGCCTTTGTCAGGCGTGTGCGAAATAATGGAAATTCCAGTCGTTGCCGTTCGGCATGATGGCTGGCGCGATGCGGCTGGAATATCCGTAGCTGATGGCTTCGTTGGTCAGCCAGATGAACGCGGCCGAGTCATCCATGAGCTTTTGCATCTGCCGGACCTGAGCATAGCGCGCCTCGGGGTCCATGTTGGTGGAACTTGCCTTGTGCAGGGCGTCGAACTCGGGGCTGGACCAGCGCTGCCAGTTCCACTGTCCGATCTGTTCGCTCTGGAAGAAGCGGGTGTTGAAATTGGGATCGACATGGGCGTTGAAGCGCAGAATGAACAGTTCCAGCGTTTTGCCGCCATCGCCTTTCCCGGCCGACCAGTAGGTGGCGCTTTCGCGCTGGTCGACTTTCAACTGGACGCCGATCTCCTGCAGTTGGGCCTGCGCAACCAGCGCCATGTTCTGGAAAGCCGGTTCGTTGAGGATGGTGATGGTGAGGGCCAGATTTGACTGTCCGGCTTCGGCCAGCAGCTTCCTGGCCTTCTCGACATCGCGTTGATAGACAGGAGCGTCGGGCCAGTTGCCGTCGACGCTTTCGGGCAACATCGCGTTGAGGCGTTTTGCAAGGCCCTCGTAACCTGCCTCGACGATCTGATCGACATCGACCCCGTAGCGAAGAGCCTGCCGCACTTTGAGGTCGGCGAGCGCGCCGTGCTCGACATTCATGCCGAGCCAGACGAAGCGCTGGCCGGGCATCGTGGACACTTTCACATTCGGCAGTTTCGCGAGTTCAGGATCGGCCCCGATCGGCAGTTCGGTAAAGTCGATCTCGCCGGAGCGCAGTGCGAGTTCGGCCGTCTTGGCGTTGGCAATCAACTGCGCGACGCATTGCTTGAAGTCCGGGTGGCGCCGGCTGTAGTCGGGGTTTTCCTCCAGCACGACACGCTGCCCCGGCTCGAACGACGCCACCCTGTAGGGGCCGGAACCGACAGGCTGCTGGCGATATTTCACGCCGCGCTCTTCGACGGCCTTGCGCGAAACGATGCAACCGGATCCACCGGCCAGGGCGACCTTCCAGAGAGCCGGCGAGGGCTCCGACAGGATAAGGCGGCCTGAATATTTGTCGTCGACCCTGACCTCGACCAGGCTTTCCCAATCGTCCTTGTAGGCCGAGATCTTTCCGTCGGCATCGGGCTGGCCGTAGCGCTCGAAACTGAATTTGACGTCCTCGGCCGTCATCTCCCCATAACCATCGGTGAACATCTGGCCGGGTTTCAGCTTGAAACGGATTTCCTTTGGCGAAACCTGCTCGATGCTCTCGGCCGCGTCGAGCTCCCATTCGTAGATGTTCGGCTTGAAGGAGATCAATTTCTGGAAGATCGAGCGAATGACGTTCCCGTCGACCTGGCCGGTGCGGGAGACGGGATCGAGCGCTTCCGCACTCTTGGAGACACGCACGACAAGGCTGGTCCTTCCTTGCGCGGTTGTCGGTCGCGCACCGGCCATCAGCAGAGCTGCGGCCGCGGCCGACGCTGAAAGCAGGCTTCTTCTGGTGAGGACAGGATGATGGGTCACGAGCTTGCCTCCCTGGCGAAAGTTGACGTCGAAGCTTGATCGAATTGCAGTGAATAGGGGTAATGACAGCGAACCCTGCGGCCGCCATCCAGCGGCTGGAGCTCAGGCATCTTGTCTCGGCATTGCGCCTTCGCCACCGGACAGCGCGTGTGAAAGCGGCAGCCCGACGGCGGATTGACGGGGCTGGGGATTTCGCCCTGCAGGACGATCGGGCGCGCCCCGCGTTCGGCGGCGTTCGAGGCATCGACCGACAGCAGTGCCGTCGAATAGGGATGGGCGGGCCTTCGAAAAAGCGCTTCGGTGTCGCTCTCTTCGACGACCTGTCCGAGATACATGACGATCACGCGGCTGGTGACGCGGCGGATGACGCGAAGGTCGTGGCTGATCAAAAGCCAGGTCAGCGACAGTTCTTGCTGGATGTCGATCAGAAGATTGAGAAGTCCGCCCTGAACCGAAACGTCGAGGCCGGCGGTCGGCTCGTCAGCCACGAGGATGCGCGGCTTCAGCAAAAGAGCGCGCAGGATCGCCAGGCGGCGCGCCTGGCCGCCCGAGATTTCGTGGGGATAGCGATCGAGGATTGCGGGCGAAAGGCCGAGACGGCCGAGCAGGGTCTCGATCCAGTCCCAGGCCTCTTCCAGTGGCAGTGCATGGATCTTGATCGCTTCTGCCAACAGATCCCGGATACGCATGCGCGGAGACAAGGAGGCGAGCGCATCCTGCATGACGAGTTGAACGGTGCGACGGAATCCGGACGGATCGGCTTTCAGGTGATCCGGAATAGAACGGTCGAGTATCCGGACCTCTCCCCCCGTCGCGGCACGCAGACCGACGAGCAGCCGGCAAAGCGTCGACTTGCCGGATCCGGATTCCCCGACCAGGCCGACCCGCTCTCCCGCCTCGATGGCAAAGGAGACGCCGTCCAGGCCGCGCACACGGCCGTAGCGGACCGACACATCGCTCAGAGAGACGGCGCTCACGCGATCTCCTCCAGCCGATGGCAGGCCGCCTTGCGATCCTTGCCATAGTCTCGCAGCGCCGGCCGCGTTTGCCGGCATGTATCGACCGTGTTCGCGCAGCGTGGGGCAAAGATGCAGCCCGCCACGGGGATGACCGGGTCCGGCACCTCACCGGGAATGAAGGCCAAGGGCTGATCCGCCTCGGCCTCGTCGATCATGCAGGCAAGCAGTGCGCGCGTATAAGGATGGGCCGGGCTGCGCATGATCGCAGCCGAAGTGCCGACCTCCACGACCGTGCCCCCGTACATGACGCAAATGCGCTCGCACAATTGCGCGACGAGGCCCAGATGATGCGAGATGAAAAGGATGGAGCCGGACAACCTTGTCCGCAGCTCCTTCAGCAGGGTGATGATCTGTGCCTCGATCGTGGCATCGAGCGCGGTGGTCGGCTCATCGGCGATGAGAAGATCGGGCTCGGCGAGCAATGCCATGGCGATCATCACGCGTTGACGCATGCCTCCCGACAGATTGGACGGATAGCTCTTGAGCCGCAGCCTCGCATCGGCAATGCCCACAGCCGCGATGGCCGCCTCGGCGCGCTTGACCGCTTCAGCATGGGAAAGGCCGGGCCAGCGTCTCAGCACCACATCGACGAGATGCCGCTCGATCGAGAACAGCGGGTTCAGGGCGGTCATCGGATCCTGGAAGATCATCGCCAGGCGCGTGCCGCGCAGCGCCTGCTTTTCCCTTTCACCCAGCGCCAGCAGATCGGTGTCGCCAAGCAGGATCTGCCCGCTGATATGGGTGATGTTGGCCGGCAGCAGCCCGATCAATGCACTGGCGAGGCTGGATTTTCCCGACCCCGACTCGCCCACGACACCGACAATGCCGTCGCTCGGTATATCGAGATCGATGTTCTTGAGGATATGCGCCTCGCCACGAGGCGTCGTCGCCCTGAGGTCAAGATCGCGTATGGCGAGAAGCGGTCCATCCACCGGCATCATCCACGGCTCGATAAAGTGGCAGGTTGACGTTGGGCGCCACTTCGCCTGGGGGCAGACCTGACAAAAAAACAGCGCGCCGGCAAATGGAGAAACACCATACCCGCTATGGGGATTCACCATGACCGGATGCGGCATGTGGGTGATATCGTGTCTGAAAAAAGCGTTCCAGGGAAACGCCCGAGGAGGAGACAAGTGGCAGGCTCTTTTGTTCTGCGTCGCGTCGCAACGGCGGTGTTGTCGATCGTCAGCGCCATGACGCTGTTGTTCTGCCTTACCGCTTTTATCCCGGGCGATCCGGCGTCCGTGCTGCTCGGCCCACAGGCCAGCGCCGAATTCTCGCGCCAGTTCATCACCGAGATGGGTCTGGACAAGCCCTTGTATGAGCGTGTGCTCTTCTTCTTCGCCAATGTTGCGACGGGCAATCTCGGCGTGGACGTCATCACGGGCCGCCCCGTCAGCACGATCGTGCTGGATGTCTTGCCAAACACGATTGCCCTCGCCCTGGCATCGGTCCTGATTGCCGTCACGGTGGGATTGCCGCTTGGCATATTCGCCGCGACGCACAGAGGTTCCCGCTCGGATGCAGTCCTTGCCGTCGCCTCGATCGTGTTCGTTTCGATGCCGAGCTTCATACTGGGGATTGTCTTCCTGGTGGTTTTCTCCGTCTGGCTCGACTGGCTGCCCATCCTGGGGACCGGGACCGGTTGGCTCGACCAGCTGCAAAGGTTGATCCTTCCCGCCTTTGTGCTGTCCCTGGGCTATATCGGACTGCTCGCCAGGCTTCTGCGCACCTCTCTGATCGAGGTTCTCGGCGAAAACTACATCAGGACATCGCGCGCCTTCGGTATTTCGAACTGGCGCATCACCTACACCTATGCGCTGCGCAACGCGCTTTTGCCGACGCTGGCGACCCTCGGCATCATTGTCGGCCGCCTGCTCGGCGGCGCCGTGCTGATCGAGATCCTCTTCGCGCGCAAGGGTCTGGGAAGCACGCTTTACGATGCCATCGTCAGCCGCAACTTTCCTGTCATCCAGGGCGTGGTCTTCGTGGTCGTAGTCATCTTCGTGCTCGTGCAGCTTGCGGTGGAATTGAGCTATTCGCTCGTCGACCCCCGCATCCGCGCCGGCAGGCAGGAGCGCTAGGCGATGGTGCACGATACCGAACCGACCGCAATCGTCGCGGCGCGAAGCATGCCTCCGCGTCCCCGTCTCCACGAAACCGCGAACGCTCGTGGTCTGACAGTCGCCGGAAGCGTCGCGGGGGTGCTTCGGCAGATCGCTTCCAGGCCAGGCGGGTTCATCGGCCTGACCATTGTCACGCTCATCCTCTTTTGTGCGGCACTCGCGCCGCACATCGCGACGCAAGATCCGAACGCACTCGACATCATGCACCGCTTCGCGCCACCTTCGGCCGATCACCTTTTCGGCACGGACCAGCTTGGCCGCGATCTGTTCAGCCGCCAGGTCCATGGCACGCGGGTGGCGATGGGCGTCGCCCTCTCGGCCATCCTGATCGGGCTGTCGCTCGGCATCGTGCTCGGCGTGGCCGGCGCCTATACGACACCGGCCATCGAACGCACGATCACTATCCTGTTCGACGCCGTGTCTTCGTTTCCCAGCATCATACTGGCGCTGGCATTGGTGGCGGTGGTGGGCCCTTCGCTGCCGATGGTGGTGCTGGTCGTCGCACTCACATTGGTTCCGCAATTCGGTCGCGTCACGCTGGCACAGACCCTGTCGGTCATCAACGCGCCCTTCATCGAGGCCGAACAGATCATCGGAGCCTCAAAGCCAAGGATCGTGTTCTTTCACGTCATCCCGAACGTACTGGCGCCCGTCGTCGTTCTTGCGGCAATGGAAATACCGGTGGTCATCGCGCTGGAAGCGAGCCTCTCCTTCCTCGGCCTGGGTATCCAGCCGCCACTCGCGAGCTGGGGCAGCCTGCTGCAGGACGGCTATCAGAACCTCTCCAAAGGATACGCCCCGGCAATCATAGCCTGTCTCGTCCTGGCCATCGCCACGCTCGGCTTTACCCTGTGCGGCGAAGCATTGCGCGACGCCATCGATCCCCGATCCCGTCGCGCATAGACCGCCACATCGAGAGATCTGGCAGGCGCAAGGCGAGGCAGGCGGTTACCATGTTCGCCCTGCCCGCCAGGCCACTGGGTGGCTGGTTGCGTTTGTCGCTGGACCGGTGCATTTTTTGCAATCTCTTCGATGGATCTCGTCGGACGCCAGGCCAAGAAGCACAAACGTCCGGAACGAGTGGACACAAGGTTTGCAAGACGATGTCGGGAAGGCCCTGATGAGGCGCTTGAACATCTCAACCACCATGGTGCGCAGCTTTCTGGAGATTGCCAATGAAGGCAATGTGACCCGTGCTGCCGACCGTCTCAATTCCACGCAGTCGACATTGAGCCATCAGATCCGCAAGCTTGAGAACGAGCTCGGACGCAAGCTTTTCCATCGCAAGAACAACGTCATGGAAAAGACCATCGATGGCGAATTCTTCCACCGTCAGGCAGACAAGATCATCGACACGCTCGACCACATCGATCTCTATTTCCGGCCGAAACGGGACGTGGAGAGCATTTCGATCGGCATTGTCAACGACTGCGTCCGGCCCGGCGTCGTCGATATCCTGAACGCCTTCAACAAGACCTTTCCCGATGTCAGGATCGAGCTGAAGACCGGCTCTTCCGTCAAGCTGACCAGGCAGGTCCAGGAAGGGGAAGTCCAGATGGCGATCGTGCGCGATCTGGCGGCGTCTCCGGTGATCGGCGATGTGCTTTGGTCGGAGCAGCTTCTGTGGGCTGGAGGGCCCGCCTACAAACATGACGACGGCCCGTTGCCGCTGATCTTCTTTCCCGACCCTTGCGTTTATCGGCGTTACGCGTTGGAAGCGCTGCGGGCGCGCAATGTGCCGCACACGCTGATTGCTGAAAGCGCATCCTGGAGCGCCTTCGAAAGATCGCTCCGCGGTGGCATGGGTGTATCCTTGGTAACGCCTGAGGTGTGCAAGGTCTGTGGCGCCGGGCTCGCCGACGAACATCTGCCGCCAGCACCGATTGCACATGCGTGCCTGGTGACGGGCAGGCTGTCGGACTACTCCCCCGCCCGTGATCTGGCAGAGCGCCTGAAGGCGGTCGCCATAAGCTGAGCCTTTCGGCGGCCCGAAAACCTCACGCCGGCTTCGCAACCATTGCGAACGAAACGGAAACGATGCTTCATGCCCCCATGAACATCGCCATCCGTGATTCGATCGAGGACCCCGCCTATCTGTCGAAGCTGAACGACGGCCAGAGGGCGGCGGTCCTGCACGGAGAAGGCGCCGCTTGCGGACCGCTTCTGATCATCGCAGGCGCGGGATCGGGCAAGACGAACACGCTCGCCCACCGCGTCGCGCATCTGATCGTGCGCGGCGCCGATCCCCGGCGCATCCTGCTGATGACGTTCTCCCGCCGGGCCGCGACCGAGATGGCGAAGCGCGTCGAACGTATCGCGGCCGAAGTGATGAAGGAGCGCGCCGCGAGCCTGATGGAAGGGCTGACATGGGCCGGCACGTTCCATTCGATCGGCGCGCGGCTGTTAAGGGACTATGCGCTGGAGATCGGGCTGGAGCCGAGCTTCACGATCCATGATCGCGAGGACTCCGCCGACCTGATGAACCTGGTCCGGCACGAGCTCGGCTTCTCCGCGACAGAGAACCGTTTCCCGACCAAGGCGACATGCCTTTCGATCTATTCGCGTGTCGTCAATTCGCAGGACGCGCTCGAACAGGTCGTCGGCGACTGTTTCCCCTGGTGCGTCGGCTGGACTGAAGAGCTGAAGCGGCTGTTCGGTGCCTATGTCGAGGCAAAGCAGCGGCAGAACATCCTCGATTACGACGACCTGCTGCTTTACTGGGCGCAGATGGCGGCGGAACCGGAAATCGCGGCGCATCTGGCCTCGCGCTTCGACCACATCCTGGTCGACGAATATCAGGACACCAACCGGTTGCAGGCGTCGATCCTGACCGCGATCAAGCCGGACGGAGCCGGCCTGACGGTGGTGGGCGACGATGCCCAGTCCATCTATTCCTTCCGCGCCGCGGAAGTCCGCAACATCCTGGACTTCCCGACCCTGTTCCCCTCGCCCGCCGAAATCGTCACGCTCGATCGCAACTATCGTTCGACCGATGCGATCCTGAACGCCGCGAACGCCGTCATCGGCGAAGCGGCCGAACGCTTCACCAAGAACCTGTGGACCGATCGCTCGTCGCGTGAAAAGCCGGCGATCGTCACCGTTCGCGACGAGGCCGAGCAGGCGAGCTACATCTGCGACGAGGTGCTGAAGGAACGTGAGACCGGAACCCTGCTCAAGCAGCAGGCGGTGCTGTTCCGAGCATCGCATCATTCGGGGCCGCTCGAGGTCGAACTGACCCGGCGCAACATCCCCTTCGTCAAGTTCGGCGGGCTGAAGTTCCTCGACGCGGCCCACGTCAAGGACGTGCTGGCCGTGCTGCGCTTCGTGCAGAACCCGCGCGACCGCATCGCCGGCTTCCGTGTGATGCAGCTTTTGCCAGGCATCGGGCCTGCCGCCGCGACCCAGGCCATCGACAGCATGGAGCAGTCGCTCGACCTGGAGATGGGTCTGGCGCGTTTCGCGCCGCCGGCGCGCGCGGCCAAGGACTGGCCGCAATTCGTCGATCTCTTCTCGGACCTGCGCCGTGGCCCCGCCTGGCCGTCGGAGATGGAGCGGGCCAGGCTCTGGTACGAGCCGCACCTGGAACGCAAGCACGAGGACGCGACGGCGCGTCGGGCGGACCTGCTGCAACTGGAGCAAATCGCTTCGGGCTATCCATCCCGCGAACGCTTCCTGACTGATCTGACGTTGGACCCGCCGAGCGCAACCAGCGATGAGGCGGGGCCGCCGCTCCTCGATGAGGACTATCTGATCCTGTCGACGATCCACTCGGCCAAGGGCCAGGAATGGACCAAAGTATTTCTCCTCAATGCCGTCGACGGCTGCATCCCGATCGATCTGAGCGCCGGCGAACGCAAGGAACTGGAGGAAGAGCGCCGCCTGCTCTATGTCGCGATGACGCGGGCGAAGGATTCGCTGCACCTGATCACGCCGCAGCGTTTCTACACCTCCGGCCAGGCGGCGCGCGGCGACCGGCATGTCTATGCCTCGAAAACGCGCTTCATCCCGGCCCATATCCTGCAGCATTTCCATCTGACGTCGTGGACAAGCCAGGCGCTTCGCGACGAGCAGTCCGCGCGGCCGCGCACCAATGTCGACCTCAAGGGCAAGATGCGGTCGATGTGGAAGTGATCGAGCGATAATCCATTATTGCGCAGGCACCACCCGCCAGACCTTATTGCCGACATCGTCCGCGACAAGAAGAGCACCGCTTTTGTCGATTGCCACGCCGACCGGCCGGCCGCGGGCCTTGTCGTCCTGGTCGAGAAAGCCGGTCAGGATGTCCTTCGGCGGACCGGATGGCTTCCCGCCCATGAACGGCACGAAGATCACCTTGTAGCCACTGCGCGGCACGCGATTCCAGGAACCATGCTGCCCGACAAAAGCACCATTCCTCATCTCGCTCCCGAACCGGTCGCCTGGATTGAAGGTGAGTCCCAACGAGGCGGTGTGGGGGCCGAGCGCATAGTCGGGCTTGAGCGCACGTGCGACAAGATCCGGCTTTTGCGGCTGGATGCGGTCGTCGACATGCTGGCCGTAATAGCTGTAGGGCCAGCCGTAGAAGCCACCGCCCTGGACCGAGGTCATGTAATCCGGAACCAGGTCGCTGCCGATCTCGTCGCGTTCGTTCACCACCACCCAGAGTGCGCCGTTCTCGGGATTCCACGACAGGCCGTTAGGGTTGCGCAGCCCGGAAGCGAACAGGCGCATCCTGCCGGTCGCGAGGTCGATCTCATGCACCGCCGCGCGGCCTTCTTCCTCGTCCATGCCGTTCTCGCCGACATTGGAGTTGGAGCCGACGGTGGCGTAGAGCTTGGTGCCGTCCCGGCTTGCGATGACGTCCTTCGTCCAGTGGTGGTTGCGGCCGGCAGGCAGGTCGACGATCTTTTCCGCCGGCGCGTCGATCCTGGTCGCCCCTTCCTGATAGGGAAAGGCGACGATCGCGTCGGCATTGGCGACATAGAGCTTGCCGTTTAGCAAGGTCATGCCGAAAGGCGACGAGAGGCCTTCCAGGAAGGGCGTTTTCAATTCGGCGATACCATCGCCGTCGGCATCGCGGAGCAAGCTGATGCGATTGGCGCTGTGGGTTTGCGCTCCAGCCTGACTCTGGAAGAGGTCTGTGAAGAAACCGCGAATGCTGAAGCCGGTCTCCGGCTTCGGCGACGCGTTGCTTTCCGCCACCAGCACATCGCCGTTCGGCAGCACGTGCAGCCAGCGCGGATGGTCCAGGCCGCCGGCAAACTCGTTCACTGTCAGCCCTTGCGCGGCCGTCGGCTTGCCGCCGTCAGGCCACGGCATGGCTTCGGCCACATTGACGTTCGGCAGCCATTCGGGGTGCGGCTCGGCAAGCGTCGGGCTCGCGCCATAAGTCTGCTCGATGGGGACCGTGGCCTGGTGGCGTGACGCATAGACGAGCGCGAAACCGCCGCCGGCGATCGCGACGACGAGTATGGCAAGCGTGATGATGAGTTTCTTCACGGTCGACCTCCCAGTTCGGGATC
The DNA here is from genome assembly GCF_001303895.1 of Mesorhizobium sp. 1M-11. Taxonomy (GTDB): domain Bacteria; phylum Pseudomonadota; class Alphaproteobacteria; order Rhizobiales; family Rhizobiaceae; genus Mesorhizobium. Next base: position 43,917 of record NZ_LJSD01000009.1, read on the forward strand.
AACGCCGCTCCGCTGTCGAGGTTGCGTTGTCATGCGGCAAGTTCGAGAAGAATGTCGCCAACGCTTCGATGTTCCGGTCGCTCAATCCCCTTGCTGCCTTGGTCATCAGATGGGCGCGATCGCAGCCGCCGCGCTGACCGGTGCGGAACAGATGGAGTTGCGCCTCCAGCGTGCGGCGGCTCGCTTCGAAACGCGCTTTATCCTCAACCATCAGCGCGGCATGTTATCGATGCCTTGGGCAGGGGAATCAGTGTCCCGATGGCGGCCAGCCTGGATGCGGTCGTCGTTTAGCATGCAAAGGATGGATCATGTTTCGATCGTTGTTGTCAGTTGTCGCGCTCGCGTCGATTGCTCTGTGGAGCCCGATGCCGGCGTTCGCGGGTCAGACTGCGCTCACGTCGAACGCAAGCATCAAGAACGACCTCAACTACCTGCTCTACAAGCCTTCGGACTACGACAGCTCCGACAAGACATATCCACTCGTGGTCTGGCTTCATGGCGGGGACCAGGGCGGCAGCGATATCGAAAAGGTCAAAAGGAGCGGGCTGCCGAAACTGATCGAGGGCGGAAAGGAGTTTCCGTTTCTGGTTTTCTCCCCACAGAACCCAAGCGAGGAACTGCTCTATCCGATCGAAAAAGTGGATGCCGCGCTTGAGGACGTCATTGCAAAACACCGCGTCGATCGCAGCCGGATCTACGTGATCGGCTATAGCCGCGGCGGCTTCGGTGCCTGGGCGCTGGCCGAGCAGTTCCCGGACCGGTTTGCGGCCATCGTCCCCATAGCGGGTGGCGGCAATCGCCATTATTTGAACCGGACGAACGAAAAGGCCGCCTTCTGGGTATTCCACGGCACGGATGACGATGTCATTCCGCTATCCGATTCCGTTGTGCTCTATGAACGGCTCAAGGGTCTCAAGCGCAACGTGCGATTGAGCGTGCTCGAAGGCGTGGATCATTCCGGCATCGAGGCAGCCGCGCTGAACGATACCGGGCTGTGGGATTGGCTCCTGAAACAGCGGCTGGAGAGCGCTCCGAAATAACCACCGCTGCAAAAGCGGCTGGTAGGCGGTTCACAACAGCCACCGCGCCGCTATCAGAAGCGCAGTTGCGTCATGGCAGCTCCCGCGAAGACAAGCAGGATGCCTGCCGCCCTCTGCCAGGTGATCGGGTTGGACGGAACGCCGAAGCCGGCGACCTGGTCGATGATGGCCGCCCCGGTCAATTGGCCGAGCACGACAAAGACAAAGAATGCCGCAACACCGACCTTCGGCGCGACCATAAGCGCGCCGATCACGAACAGCGCTCCGACAGCCCCGCCGATCAGCACCCACCAGGGTAGCTCTGCAAAGCGCGACCAGCTGATCGAAGTCTGATCCAGGAGGACCCTGGCAACGCAGACGAGCACCAGGCTGATCGTGATCGAGCAGATGGCGGCCAGCAAAGGGCTTCCCAATATGGCGGCAGCCTGGGCGTTGATCGGCGGCTGCATCGAGATCAATGCCCCCAGACCGAATGCGGCAATCAGATAAAAAAGGGTCACGTCGCTCTCCCATCGTCGGGCAATCACGATCACTTTGTAAAAATCCTGCGGGGCTGACCACCCGGTTCCTGCCTTGTGTTACCGGGCAGTAACATTTCCGTGTAGCGGGGAACCCGCACTTTTTAGCCGCATTCCTTCCGTGGATCGGGAACTTTCGGCGAGGAGGGAAAATCGCGACAGGAGGAACCAGACGATCCTGCAGCTGAACGGGCTGCGGAGTGGACGTTGCTTGTTCAAAATCTGTCGAGGAACAAAGATGTCTCACATTTCTTCCAGGCTACTTATTCTTGCCTCCGTTGTCGCGCTGGTTCCGGTTGCCGACGGTGCACTGGCCGCTGAACGCCATGCGCGCAAAGCGGCCCATGCGATTGCCTTGCCCGACAACAGCATGGCCCGGGCGATCTTCAACCAGGCCGAAGGCGTGGAACAGGGCATACGCTATGCCGCCCAGCTCAACCTGATCGACGCGGCCAAGGCGGGCTCGCTGGCTTCCGAGGCCCGCTCCATCCGCGGCCAGGCTGCACGCGGCGACGGCTCGCGGGAACTGCTGGCAAGGTTGAGCGACGTTTCGCAGAGCCTGCGCGTCGCCACCGGGCAAGGCTGGCGCATCGGTGGCGGCGGTGACGGCGGCTACTATCCGGCGGGATACGATTCGAACTTCCCCAACCGCTGATCCAGATGGTCTTCGGGATACAGCCCGCCCGATGATCGGGCGGGCTGTTCTTGTCATGGACCGGACCGACGGCGGCACCCTCCTGACAGAATGATGTCAGTTTGCCTTGGTTATCCTGGGCAGGTCCGATTCTCCCATCTTGGATGAGTTAACGCCGTTTGCTCGGCGATCGGACGTATCGAAAGAGTTGCGTCGTTGGAGCCAGCAGCAAAGGCTGGATGATCGAAATGTCTGATTTGACCTTGGTGAGCAAAGCGCGGCCGTTGAACGCCGTTCCACATCTCTACGAGCGTACCGTCGAACTGTATCTGAACATCCTGGATATGCAGGACCAGGTCGAAACTGTCAGCCCATTCCAATTGCGCTCGCTCCTGCAGGAAGCCGAACAGGTCGTTGCAGGGCTGATCAGGAAAGAGGCCAATTCGCTCTGACCGTGATGCAATTCCCCGAGTTGCTTTCCAGCAAATCCCAGTGAACTAATGCGCAAAGCGGAGGATCACTCGGCTGCCTGAATCCGACCTGCATCGATGATCGCCCTGATCTCGGAACGGCAGGAGCCGCAGCTGGTTCCGGCGCCGAGTTCCCTGCCGACGGCCTCCAGGCTGTGACAGCCGGAGGCCACGGCATTGGCCAACTGGTTCACGCCGACATTGAAGCAGGAGCAGACGATGCGGCCAGCCGACGGCGTGGCGGCGGGCGAACGACCGGACAGCAGCGCATGGCGGTCGGCCAGGGTGAGTTGCGCCCGGCTGCCGAGCAGCGAAACCAGCCAGTCACGCGCCGGCAACTGTCCCTTCGGGGCGACCAGCAGCGCCTCGGCCATCGCGCCGTTTTCATCGACGGCCGCCGCCCGATAGGTCAGGCCCTTGCGGTCGCGGTATTCGACCAGATGGTCGGGGCTGACCAGCAGCCCGCGCGCCAGCAGAATGCCCTGGTCCGGGGTCTCGGTGCCGCCGAGTTCGTAGACCCAGCCGCCCGCAACGGCCTGCCGGCTCCAGTGCACGAAACCGGTCGGCTTCAGGTCGCGGCGCGTCATCAGCGCGCCCGCCCAGGCGACCTCTTCACGCATGATGCGCACCGGCACGTTCTTCAATTCCGGCTGTCCGGAATGCGGATCGGTGATCGGCGTCGCCAGCGCCCCTGCCCCTGAATTGGCCGCGAAATGGCCGCTCCAGTGCATGGGCAGGAAAGCCTGGCCCGGACGCTGCGCCTCGGTCACGCGAACCTTGGCACGGGCAAAGCCATAACGCGTCGACAGATGCGCGAGATCGCCATCGGCGAGCCCGTTGGCTGTCGCGTCGCGCGGGTTGAGGTCGAGCATCGGCTCCGGCGTGTTCGCCATCAGGCGCGGCACTGCGCCGGTTCGCGTCATGGTGTGCCACTGGTCACGCAGCCGGCCGGTATTGAGCGCGAGCGGACGCTCGGCAGTGACGGCAAGCGCCACGCCTTCCTGCCGCACAGCGACGAAACGAGCGCGTCCGTCAGGGGTCGGAAACCGGCCGCCGGCCAGCAACCGGCCGGCCGGCTTTCCCGCAACCGGCCAGTGACGCGGCTCGAACGTCTCGTAGTCCGCGTCGGCAATATCGGCCAGCGCGCCAAGGTCGAACAGCCGCTCGCCTTGGTTCTCGAAAGCGGAAAGTGCGGCGTGCTCGCGGAAGATCGCGGCGGGATTGGCGAAATCGAAGGCTGCGCCGAAGCCCATGCGAGAAGCGATGTCGCAGACGATGCGCCAGTCGGGCCGCGCCTCGCCCGGCATGGCCAGGAATGGCCGCTGACGCGAAAGCCTCCTTTCGGAATTGGTGACCATGCCGTCTTTCTCGCCCCAGGCGGCGGCAGGCAAAAGCACGTCGGCGAAGCGGGTGGTGTCGGTGCGTGCCACATCGGAGACGACGACAAAATCGCAGGCCTTCAGCGCAGCGCGCACGCGGCCGGCATCCGGCATGGAGACAGCCGGGTTGGTGCCCATGATCCAGAGCGCCTTGACCCGGCCATCCCCAACCGCGCGGAACATATCGACCGCCTTCAGCCCGGGCCTGGTCGCTATCTCCGGCGCATTCCAGAAGCGCGCGACACGGTCGACGTCGGCCCCATTGTCGAAATTCATGTGGGCGGCAAGCTGGTTGGCGAGGCCTCCCACCTCGCGCCCACCCATCGCGTTCGGCTGGCCGGTCACGGAGAAAGGCCCCACGCCGGGCCTGCCGATCCGCCCGGTCGCCAGATGGCAATTGATGATGACATTGACCTTGTCGGTGCCATGCGCCGACTGGTTGACGCCCTGGCTGTAGACGGTGACCACCCGCTCCGTGACCGAGAAAAGCTCGTAGAAAAAGCGGACATCGGCCGGCGCCAGGCCGCAGCCCCTCGCCACATGCTCCACGCTGGGTGCATCGGCGGCGGCCAACGCCACGGCCTGATCGAATCCTGTCGTGCTCGCGGCGATATAGTCCCTGTCCAGTGCGCCGACGTGCGCCAGATGCGCGAGCAGCCCATTGAACAGAAGCACGTCGGTGCCGGGATCGAGCGCCAGATGCAGGTCGCATTCATCGGCCGTGGCGGTACGTCGCGGATCGATCACCACGATACGCGTGCCGCGGACTTTTCGCGCGGCCAACAGGCGCTGGTAGAGGATCGGGTGGCACCAGGCGGTATTCGACCCGGTGAGCACGACTAGGTCGGCTTCGTCGAAATCCTCATAGATCCCGGGCACGATGTCCTCGCCGAAGGCGCGGCGGTGGCCGGCGACCGACGAAGCCATGCACAGCCGGGAGTTGGTGTCGATGTTGGCAGAACCGATGAAACCCTTCATCAGCTTATTGGCGACGTAATAGTCCTCGGTCAGCAATTGCCCGGAAATGTAGAAGGCAACCGAATCCGGCCCATGCTCGGCGATTGTGTCCTGGAACTGCCGAGCGACGCGGTCGAGTGCCATATCCCAATCTGTCCGCCTGCCGGCGATTTCCGGATGAAGCAGCCGTCCGTCCAGACCGATGGTTTCACCAAGCGCCGAACCCTTAGAGCACAGCTTGCCACGATTGGCAGGATGGTCGGGATCACCGCGAACGGAAGTTTCGCCAGCCTTGGCCAGCACGCCGCAACCCACCCCGCAATAGGGACAGGTCGTGTTCACCTCAGCGCCCATACCTATGGTCACTCCGCCGCCTGCAGCATTGCGCCGAGCGCGATCGAAATGCGCCCATCCTCGACCCGCACCGGGATGATCTTCACCGCCCCCTCGTCCGCGCCGAGCGCCTTGCCGGTTTCGAGCGAAAACACCCAGTTGTGCAGCGGACACGTCACGGCGGCGCCGTGCACGATGCCCTGACTGAGCGGTCCGCCCTTGTGCGGGCAGTGATCCTCGATGGCGAAGACGCGATCGTCATGGGTGCGGAAGACACCGATCCTGCCGTTCGGCGTCTTCACGCAGCGCGCGCCGCGCAACGGGATATCGTCGATGGTGCCGATGTCCAGCCAGCTCATCCCGCTCACTCCGCCGCCTGCTGGAAATCGGTCTCTGCCATCGGCCGAAACTCATGCTTGTCCTTGCCCGAGACACGCTCCGACCACGGATCGACCTGCGCGAATTTCTGGCTGAAGACGAAGCGTTCGAAATATGCCTTGCGCCTGTCGGGATCGGCCATGATCTGGCGGCGGATCTCGTCGAGGCCGATGCGTTTTGCCCATTTGTAGATGCGTTCGAGATACCGCGCCTGTTCGCGATACATCTGTACAAGCGCGACGATTGCCTCCATCGCCTCATCCTCGGTGCGAACCAGGCCGAGCACTTCCGTGCCCTTGATGTCGAGGCCGGCGGCACCGGCGAAATGGATCTCGTAGCCGGAGTCGACGCAGATCACGCCGACATCCTTGCAGGTCGCCTCCGCGCAGTTGCGCGGGCAGCCGGAGACCGCCATCTTGACCTTGGCCGGCGTCCACGAACCCCACATGAACTTTTCGATGCGGATACCGAGGCCGGTCGAATCCTGCGTGCCGAAACGGCACCAGTCGGTGCCGACACAGGTCTTCACCGTGCGCAGTCCCTTGGCATAGGCATGACCGGAGACGAAGCCGGCCTGACCGAGATCGGCCCATACCGCAGGCAGGTCTTCCTTCCTGATGCCCAGCATGTCGATGCGCTGGCCGCCTGTGACCTTCACCGTCGGAATCGCGAACTTGTCGACGACGTCGGCGATGGCGCGCAGCTCCGCCGCCGACGTGACACCGCCCCACATGCGCGGCACCACCGAATAGGTGCCGTCCTTCTGGATGTTGGCGTGGACGCGCTCGTTGATGAAGCGCGACTGGTAATCGTCGGCATAGTCGCCCGGCCAGTCAGCGACGAGATAGTAGTTGAGCGCCGGCCGGCATTTGGCGCAGCCGCAGGAGGTCTTCCACTCCAGCTCCTGCATCACCGCCGGAATGGTCTTCAGGCGCTTGGCCTTGATCAGCCGGCGCACCTCGTCATGGCCGAGCTCGGTGCAGGTGCACATCGGCTGCACGGCGGCCGGGTTGTAGGAATCGCCCAGCGTCAGCGCCATGACCTTCTCGACCAGGCCCGTGCACGACCCGCACGAGGCCGAGGCCTTGGTATGGGCACGCACGTCGTCCAGCGACGTCAGACCCTTTTCGGTGATCGTGGAAACGATCTTTCCCTTGCAGACGCCGTTGCAGCCGCAGATTTCCGCATCATCCGCCAGAGCCGCAACGGCCGCCAAAGGGTCCGCGGAAGCGTCCCCCTGGAAGGCCTGTCCGAAGATCAGCGTGTCGCGCATCTCGGAGATGTCGACTTCCTTCTTCTTGAGGTCGTTGAACCAGGCGCCGTCGGCGGTCTCGCCGAACAGCACCGTGCCGATGATCCTGTTGTCCTGCAGGATCACGCGCTTGTAGATGCCGGCCGCGGCATCGCGCAGGATGATCTCCTCGCGGTCCTCGCCATCGGCGAAATCGCCGATCGAATAGAGGTCGATGCCGGTGACCTTGAGCTTGGTCGGCGTGTCGGAATGCACGAAACGCCGGTGGTCGGCACCGGCAAGCTTGGCCGCCATGACCTTGGCCATTTCGTAGAGCGGCGCCACAAGGCCGTAGACACGGCCATCGACCTCGACGCACTCACCGAGCGCGAAGATGTCCGGGTCGGAGGTCCGCATGCAGTCGTCGGTGACGATGCCGCGATTGACCTCGAGCCCGGCTTCCCTGGCGAGGCCGACATTCGGCCTTATGCCGACGGCCATCACCACCAGCGTGGCCGGGATGATCTCGCCGGTGTCGAGCTCGACACCCTGCACCTTGCCGTCGCCGACGATCTGCCTGGTGTTCGCCTTGGTCCTGACCGTGATGCCGCGCGCCTCCAGCTGCTTCTGCAGCAGATAGCCGGCGGCCGGGTCGAGCTGGCGCTCCATCAAAGTGGGCATGACGTGCAGCACGGTGACATCCATGCCGCGTTCCTTCAGGCCGGCCGCCGCTTCCAGCCCGAGCAGGCCGCCGCCGATCACCACCGCTTTGTCGCGCGACTGGGCGGCCAAAAGCATGGCGCCGACATCGTCGAGGTCGCGGTAGGAGAGCACGCCGGGCAGATCCTTGCCGGGCACCGGAATGATGAAAGGCACGGAGCCGGTGGCGATGACAAGTTTGTCGTAGGGCTCGGTCACACCCTTGTCGGAGGTGACGGTCCGGGCTTCCCGATCGATGGCGACGATCCTGTGGCCCTTGTAGAGCATTATGCCGTGCTTGATGTACCAGCCGTCGCCGTGGATGACGATCTCCTCGTACGCCTTCTCGCCCGACAGGACCGGCGACAGCATGATGCGGTCGTAATTCACGCGCGGTTCGGCGTTGAAGATGGTGATCCGGTAGCGATCGGGTGCGGCTTCGAGCAGGTGTTCCAGCATGCGTCCCGGGGCCATGCCGTTGCCGATTATGACGAGTTTCTCTGTCATGGTTTCTGGCTCCGCTATTCGGCTGGCGAGACGGCGGCCTGTTCGGCCAGCGCGCGGGCCTGCTCCATGCGCAGGATGGCGAGGTGCATCCATGCAAGGCAGGCGGCCACGATGACGAAAAGCAGCATGAAGCAGCTCGACCAGACATCGGTCAGGTCGTTGAGCGCGCCGAAGGCAATGGGCAGGAAAAAGCCGCCGAGCCCGCCGATCATACCGACGAGGCCGCCGACGGCGCCGACATTGCCGGGATAGTAGACTGGGATGTGCTTGTAGACCGCTGCCTTGCCGACGGCCATGAAGAAGCCGAGCACGAAGGCCACGGCGATGAAGGCGACCCAGCCGATCTCGAAATGGAAGGAAACCGGATCGCTGATGCCACGCACCGTGAAATCGGCCGCAGGCAAAGCCAGCACCGCGCAGCACACCGCCGAGACGACAAAGGTCCAGTAGAGCACCATACGCGCGCCGATCCTGTCCGACAGCACGCCGCCATAGGCGCGGAAGATCGAAGCCGGGATCGAGTAGGCCGCGCCGACCATGCCGGCCGTGGCGATGTCGAAGCCGTAGACGCCGATCAGGTAGCGCGGCAGCCAGAGCGCCAGCGCGACGAAACCGCCGAAGACGAAGAAATAATAGAGCGCGAAGCGCCAGACACGGACATCCTTCAACGGCTGGAATTCGGAAAGGAAGCTGCGTGGCTGGCCGGCGCCGGTGATGCGGCGCTGGCGGATCACCGGATCATCCTCGGTCGCGAACCAGAAGATGCATGCCATGAAGCCGAGCATGCAGGCCCAGATGATCGCCACGTCCTGCCAGCCAAGCGCCAGCATGACGAAGGGCGCCAGGAACTTCGTGACCGCGGCACCGACATTGCCGACGCCGAAGATGCCGAGCGCCGTGCCCTGCCTCTCGGGCGGGAAGAAGCGCGAGACATAGGCGACGCCGACGGCGAAGGAACCGCCCGCCAGGCCAACGCCGAGGGCCGCGACCAGCATCTGCGGATAGGTCTGGGCGAAAGCCAGCAGGAACGTTGCGAGTGCGGCCGCCAGCATGGTGGCCGTATAGACCAGGCGGCCGCCGAAACGATCGGTCCACACGCCAAGCACGATCCGGACAAGCGAACCGGAGAGGATCGGCGTGCCGACGAGAAGGCCGAATTCGGTCTCGGAAAGCCCGAGCTCCTGCTTGATGCGGATGCCGATGATGGAAAAGATCGTCCACACGGCAAAGCACACCGTGAACGACAGCGTGGATAGGGTCAGTGCATGCGTGGCTGCCGGGTCCCGGCCCTGTCGGAAAGATACGCTCATTCTTCGCTCCGTATTCGGCAATCGCCGCCGTGCGGTTGAAAACAAAAAAGGCTGCCGAACAGGCCGCCCGCGTCCGTACATCCGGGAGCGCGTGGTGACCTGAACGGCAGCCTTGCCTGGTGCGCCCGTCATTGGACGCAGAATTCGTGGCCCAGCCCTGGGCCTCACTTGTTACGAAGCAGGATGCGTGCCAGTTTCAGATGACAGCGTTTTATGCAACAAAATCAATGTCGATCCGTGCTTCAGCCAAAATGATCATCTGTCAGCACTGGCAAAACTTCCGGCAGACGGCATCTCGCAATGCACAAAAATGATGCAGCGCGAAAGACTGCCTACGTTTTCAACCCGACAGGAAGCTGACTGCGGATATAGGCCTCGACGCGATCGGGATCGAACACCTGTCCGTCGAAGAAACCATCAGGCCCGAGCACCAGGCTGGCGCCTGCCGAACCGACAGGCGTTTCCGTCACGAGCGCGCCTTCGACCTTGGCATTGGCTCCAGGCAGCGCCACGCCGAGATCACGCAGGGCCTGCCGATAGAGATCAGGGCGATAGGATTCGCGCGCGGCGGCTTCGTTGGCAGGGGCCGCCTCGACCTGGCCCCAGCGGACCATCTGGCTGTAGAACCAGAGCGCATGGCTCTTCCACGGAAAGGTGGCGGCCTTGGCGTGCGGCAGGAAGAAATCCTGCGTCGCGACCTCGCCGCCGTCGCCGGTGCGGATCAGCCCGGTGAGCGCCGGCTTCAGCCATTCGGCGGGGCAGTCGACAAAGGCCGGCCTCGCCATCAGTTCCGCGAGTTCGCCATGGTTGCCGCTGTCGCCACACCAGGCGGCGGCACGGTAGAGCGCCCGTAACAACGCCGACAATGCCTCGGGCTGTTCCTCGGCCCACTCAGCCGCAACACCCAGCACCTTTTCCGGACTGGAGCGCCAGATCCCGGCCTTGGTGGTGACGATGCGGCCAACGCCTTTGGCGACCGCCGCCGTGTTCCAGGGTTCGCCGACGCAATAGCCGTCAATGCGCCGGGCGCCGAGCGCATCGGCCATGAAGGACGGCGGCACGATGACGATCTCGATATCGCGCTCGGGATCGACGCCGCAGGCGGCAAACCAGTAACGCAATTCGTAGTTATGGCCGGAATGCGGATGCACGACGCCGAAGCGCAGCGGCGCCCCGTCGGTGGCCTTTCGGCGCGCGACGACGGCAGCCAGCGATGCCCCGGTGGAGCGGGGATCCAAATCCGACGCAGCGTCCTGGGCCAGCATCTCGTCCCAGAGCGCACGCGAGACGGTGACCGCATTGCCGCCGAGGCCCAGCGCCATCGGCGCGATGGTGCGCGCAGCGAGCGGTGTCAGGCCGAGATTGCAGGCGATCGGCATCGGCGCCAGCATATGCGCGACGTTGAAATGGCCGACGGCCAGGCGGTCGCGGATGCTTGCCCAGGAATTCTCCCGGGTGAGATGAAGATCGATGCCTTCGTCGGCCGCGAAGCCCAGTTCGCGTGCGACAACCAGCACGGCGCTGTCGAGCAGCGGCAGGAAACCCGCGGATATCTGATGGCTCCGGCTCATTGATCGTCTCCAGCGCCCAGCAGGCCCGCGGCGGTGACAAGGCTCTGCGCCACGTCACCGATCTTGCGGTTCTGGTTCATCGCGGTCTTTCGCAGCAGGGCGTAGGCTTCCTGCTCGGAGAGCCCGCGCGATTTCATGAGGATGCCCTTGGCGCGCTCGACGGTCTTGCGGCTCTCCAGTTCGGTGCGCGCTTCCTCGAGTTCGCGTTCCATCCGCGAAAACGCATTGAAGCGGCTGATCGCCATGTCGAGGATCGGCTTCACCCTCTCCTTCTTCAGCCCGTCGACGACATAGGCGGACACGCCGGCATCCACCGCCGCCTCGATCGAGGCGGTGTCGGAACGATCGACGAACATGGCGATGGGCCGCTTCACCGCGCGCGACAGCTGGAACATGTTCTCCAGCATGTCGCGGTTGGGATTCTCGATATCGATGACGATGACGTCCGGCTGAAGCGCCGCGATGCGGGCGGCGATGCCGGTGACGTCGTCGACAAGCGTGACCTCGGCATGGCCGGCCTCGCGCAGCCCGGCCTCGATGATCGCCGCGCGGATGCGGTTCTCATCGATGACAAGGATGCGGAGCGCGCTGGCGAGCATGCGCCACTTTTGCCGCGCATTTGCTGCAATGCAACAAAAATAGAAGAAGGCGCTCACAGGCGCTTTGGCGATTCACGCCATCCGGCACAGGCCAACCCAACCATGGGTCGCCTGCCGAAAACAACCGCGAATTGCAAGTCATGAGCCGGCGCGGAGCGATTATCCTTGCTGCCGATCAATACTCAGTCGCGATCAGTCGGGCGAACCTGCCCTCTGCCATGACAGCACGGTTTTCATCAATCCCGATAGCCACCACTCGCCATCGCTTACCGGCTGAGAAAATATGTGACTATGCCAGGCCCGAGAAAATCGCGAAAAAGCATAGCGTGATTATTGTCGCTTGCCAGCGCGAGATCCAGGGGGGTTGTTCCAGACTTCGATGGAAGCGATCCAAAAACGTCTTCAGGATTACCTCCGCTCCGTGACCAACTCGAACCTGACCCTGGGCGGGTCGAGGCGCGACATGGAACGGCAGTTGGCGGCCAACGATGAAACCGTTCGCAACCCACGATTGACGCTTGGAGATCTCGGGCGAAGCAGCGAAACGGGGCGGCTGGTTGCAGCGCTGAAACCTCTGTCCGCCACGGGACGCTCCGCAACCTTCGTCTGCCCGCACTGGGGGAACTATGTCGCGACATTCACGTCCATCGCGTTTCAGCTTCCCGACGAATCCAGGTTCATCGCATTTCGCGGGGACGACTGGGGAGAAAGCGAGGGGCTGTTCTGGAAATACCTGAACCAGCTGAGCCGAAGGGAGGTATCCATCTATCACACCGATCAAAGGCGCATCCTTGCAAGCATCGTCAAGGAGATGCGCAACGGCACACATCTGTTCGTGCTCTTTGATCTGTTCAGGAAATACGGAGAAACTGCTCCGATCCGTTTCTATGACGCGGAACTGCACGTCACAATCGGCTGGGCAAAGCTGTGTTACCTTGCCCAATCAGTGGTGGTCAGCGTCGGTCCCGCCTCGTTGCAGCGGCCGGATATCCTCATTCTCGATGTCATAGACCCGAGGAACTCTTCGACACAGGAGCATTTTGTCGGCGAGTGCATGCGCGCGCTGAGCCGAAGCCTGGAAATCCTTGTCCACGAGAACCCGGGCTACTGGTTCATGTGGGAGCACCTGGACAAGTACGGTCGACAATGAACAAGCCGATCTTCCGAAGCGAGGCCATGCAGTCCCTGGAGACAACCATGTCCCAGGCGACACAGGACCCTCGCCTGCAGCGGCCAAACCGGGCTGTCTATCTGGCTGTTTTTCTCTCGGCTCTTCTTGTCTGCGTCTGTTTTTTCCAGATCTCCCTGGGGGTCTCGGCCAAGGGAATCCTGCGTCCGGCCGGGGCCAGCACGCCGATCGTGGCGGAAAGAGCCGGCGTCCTCACTTTCGTGGCTTCGGAACGGAAGCCGGTCGTCGCCAGCGCGGGGCAGACCATAGCGAGCATCCGGAATCTCGATCTCGTGACAATGCGCCGCGCTCCGAATTTGCAATACAGCCTGGCGGATCTGGCCGAGCGGCGAAAACGCGCGGAAGCGAGCCTGGAAAATCTTCGCGGCAGCTTTGCCGCCCAGGCGGCGGAAAGCGTGCAGATGGAGAAGAGCCTCCAAGCGCTTTCGAACGGCTTGAACGAACTCCAGCCCGTCTATGACCAGGACCTGAAGCGCCTGACATCCGAACTCGACCAGAAGCGGCGCCTGATGGACCAGGGGCTGGTGCGCAAGGAGCAGATCGATGTCATCCAGAACCTGCTGACCGAGCGCACGATCCAGGCGCGTGAAACGCGGCTGAGAGAAGCCAGCATCATCACCCAGCTTTCCGAATTGCGCGTCAAGCGCGGCGAACGCGCCGACGCCTACGAGCGCGACAGGCTCGCCCTGGAAAACCAGCTCTCGGAGATCAAATCGGCGCAGACAGCCGAACCCGAACTGCAGACCATCGATGTGGTGATGCCCAAGGCGGGAACGATACTGCCGCGCGGGTTTGCGGCGGGCCAGACCGTCAAGAGCGGAGATCTTCTGTTCGACATCACCGACGAGAAGGAGGACTACCTCTTCGAAGTCGACGTGCCCGCGCCCCAGATCGGCGAGTTGAAAGAAGGGCTTTCCGCCAAGATAGAGGTCACAGCTTACCCGTTTTCGGAATACGGGTTTGTCGATGGTCGGGTTCGCTACTTCACGCGCGCACCCAATGAGCCGATCAGCTTCAGCACGAATTTGCCCACCGGTTCGAATTTTCGCCTGATCGTCGAGCCCGATCCGGCTTCATTCAAGGCTTTCCTCAAAGAAAAGGCGATCGTCCCCGGCATGGAAGTCACCGTCCATATCCGCAAGGAGAAGGTCGCGATCTGGCGACTTCTTCTAAAGCCATTGCTTCGGTTCCAGTCCCGTGTTTCAGCCTGATCTTTCCTGGCGGCGCAGGATTACGCCCATCAGACAGGCTGAAAGCCACGAATGTATCCTGGCTTGTGTTGCCATGATCGCCGGATTTTATGGAAGGCGCCTGACGCTGTCGCAGCTGCGCACCCAATTCCCCTCTTTGGGGCGTGGGGGCACGTTGCGCGACATGATGGAAATAGCGCGCCGTCTCGAATTGAGCCCGCGCGCGGTCAGGGCAGACTTGTCAGCCCTGGAAGGGCTGCGCCTGCCTTGCGTCGTGCACTGGGATTTCAACCATTTCGTCGTTCTGGAGAAGGTCAACCGGCAGAAAGTTCAGATCGTCGATCCGGCAATAGGGCGGCAGACGATCGATCTCGCAATTTTCTCGCAGCACTATACCGGTGTGGCGTTGGAGCTGGTTCCTTCGCCGCAATTCAACGACGCCGCCCAGGATGCGGATTCCAGGAAGCCAAGCGCCAGTTTCATTCCGGTCAAGGCCTTCGCCAAGCCGATCGTCCAGTTCGTCGCGATCTCGATCCTTGCGCTCGCCTTCTCGCTGGTTTCCCCACTGGCCGTACAGATCATCGTCGACGAAGTCATATTGAAGGACGATCGCGATCTGCTGATGCTGGTGTGCCTCGCTTTCGTATTCGCCAATGTCACGGGCGCCATCGCGACATACGCGCAAAGCCTGCATCTGCTTCGATACTCGGCGCTGACCAGGTCGCAAATCACCTATCGATTCCTGGAAAGGCTGCTCTCGCACCGATGGTCCTATTTCTCGCGGCGCAACCTGGGCAGCTTCGTTGCGCAATACAACTCGCTGCATTTCCTGGTGAGCTTCGTCGTCAAAAGCGTCGGCGCCCTTATTTCCGATACGCTGTTCATTTCCGTCGTCAGCATCATTCTTTTCCTGATCGAGCCGAAGATCGCGCTGATCGTCTTCGTCATCAATCTGGCCGTCGTCGGGATGCGGATCGCCTTGCTCAATCAGGCCCGCAGGCTCCAGGACAACGACGTCCTCGAACGGTCGAAAGAGGAAGCCTTCTTCGTGGAATCCATACGAGGAATCTCTTCCGTAAAGGCCAACAAACTGGAATTCCTTCGCCTCGAAGGCAATCTCGACAGGACGATCAAATCAACGAACGCGTCGTTCGGGCTTGGTTTGTTCACGACGCGATATGCGCTTTTCCTGAGCGTCGTAAAAGCATTCGAAATCATAATCGTCCTTTATTTCCTCGCGCTTGCGGTCATGCAGAACATGATGAGCGTCGGCATGATGTATGCCTTCTATGCATACCGACAATTCCTCGACCAGCGTCTTTCCAACTTCGTCGAGTCGGTCGGAGACGTGCTGAACCTGCAAGTCCACAAGGATAGGCTGCAGGAAGCCTTTCAGGTTGAGGAAGGCACGGAAGAAAGCGTCGACATCGGTTTCTTCATGCGCTTCAAGGGCGCGGTGGCCGTCGAGGGGATCAAATACGCGGTCGACAACAGAAGACTGCCCGTCCTTGAGAATTTCTCTGGATCCGCGAAAGCAGGAGAATTCGTCCACGTCGCGGGACCTACGGGGGCAGGGAAGACGACGCTTCTCAAGATCATCCTGAACATCATCAGGCCTGACAACGGCGTCATCCTTGTCGACCAGATCCCCATTTCGGAAGGCAATGTTTCGGTGCTGCGAAACAGCGTGGGCGTGGTCCTGCAGGAAGACACGCTTTTCAAAGGCAGTATCGTCGAGAACATCTCGCTGTTCGACGACCGGCTCGACCTCGGCCGCGTGGAGGAATGCTGCAAGCTCTGCCATATCCACGATGAGATCGCGCGGCTGCCGCTCGGATATCAAAGCGAGGTTGGCGACCTGGGCTCCAACCTGTCCACCGGCCAGCAGCAGCGCCTCCTGCTTGCCCGCTCTCTCTACCGCGATCCGCCGATTTTGATCTACGACGAGGCGACCGCAAACCTGAATTCAGAAATCGAAGAGAGCATTCTTGCGAACCTGAAACAGCTCAACAAGACCATCATCTTCGCGTCCCACTCGAACCTGGTGGGCGGTCACGCAGACCAGGTGTGGCATATCAAATAGCCTATCTCAGATATCTGGCAGCCACACCGTAGATGTCAAAGGACCCGGCCCGGCCGCCAAGATTCCTTGCCAGGAACCTTTCGATGGCGAGCGCGCGGCGCAGCTTGGTTTGCCATTTCGTGTAGATGTGGCCTTCGCCGGCGAAGTACATGGCCGTGACGGGTTTGCCCAGGGATTTCAGGGCGCGTTGAAACATGATGGAATGTTCGACACCAACGACCTGATCCTGCTTTCCCGCCAGGATCAGGATGGGGCCCGTGATGTCCTTGGCGCGCGTCAGCGGCGAGTTGGCCCGCATCTCGACAAGGTCGGCGGGGTCGTCGACGTCACCGAAGTAACGCTTCACCTCCTCCACGTGCAGCCCCCAGGCCGAAGGAGTGTTCTGCATACAATGCACCAGATCCGTGATCGCATTTTCGATGATCGCCGCTTTGAACAGGCCGCGGTCGCGCGCCATCGCCAGGGCTGCCGCATAGCCGCCATAGCTGGCGCCCATCACGGCCAGATTGTGCTGGTCGGCAATGCCTTTGGCGATCAGCCAGTTCGCGGCATCGACGACGTCGTCCTGCATCGCCTTTCCGACTTCACGATATCCCGCTGCCCTGAATGACTTTCCATAACCCGTGGACCCCCGGAAGTTGACCGACAGGACCGCGTATCCACGGTTGGCCAGGAACTGCAGGTCGGGATTGTAGCTCCAGCCCTGGCGTTCCGCCGGTCCGCCGTGGATCACGACGATCGACGGCAGGTTTTGTTGCCCCACCCCTGAGGGCAAAGTGAGGAAAGCCGGAATTTCCAGGCCATCACGCGCCGTGAAGGAGACCGCCTGCGTCTCGACAAAAACATCCCTGTGCTTGTGAAGCGGATGTTTGGCGAGTTCGGTTTCAGTGCCACTCTCGAGATCGTAGAGCCGATATTCGAACGGCTTTTCGCGCCAGGACCGGGCGACGGTGACGAAGCGGCTGTCACGCGATCGCCCCAGCAATTCGAGATCGACGGGATTGTCTCCGTCCAGCATCAGGCGATCGACAGCCTCTCCGGTTGGCGTGAACGCGCGCAGCCGCGGGCGGTCGTCGTCGAAGACGACGAAATCCGGCCGGCCGGCATCCTTGCTCAGGTGAACGGCATCCTTCACGTCGACCCTGGGATGATCGGCAATGACAGTCTCTTCAGCGCTCTTGGGATCAACGCTGACGAGGGCAGTCCGATCGCGGCCACGATCGGAAATGGCAATGAGCGGCGCACCTCTTTCAACCGCACCGATCAGGCTGAATGTATCGCCGGGTTCGACCGTGAGCAGCGTCCGCCAAGGCTCGTCTTGTCCATCACGCAGGAGAATGGCGGTTCCTGTGTCTCGAAGACGATCGATCCTTGCCAGGGGCACGGACTGATCGTCCAGCAGCCAACCGAGTGTCCGTCCGTCATTTTCGACCAGGACGGCATGGGAGCGGCCATCCTGGCTGACCGTGAACAGGTCGAAATAAGCCGGATCCCTGTCATTCGAAGCGACGATCAGCGGCGCATCGGCATGGCCCGGCAGCTTGTCTATCCGCCAGTTTCTTAACCCCTGGGGCGTTGTGTCGACCCAATGGACCCGTTGGGGCTTGGCAGGGTCGATCCTCAACAGGCGCCCGCCTGCGAAGACGAGCAAAACAGGCTCAAAAGGGTGCCAGATAAAGGTGTCTACACCGGGAACGGTTATGGCGACGGGCGCACGCAGCCGGTCGGCGGTCTTGCCGACATACAGAACGGTCCTGGTCCACTTGATCCCGTACCATGCGACCATCGCCCCATCGCAGGACGGTGCGTAACCCCACTTGCTGTTTGTATTTGCGAAGAAATCGCGAGCTGGAATGAGCGGGGGCGACAAGTCGGCACGTGGCGATTGATGGAGCATGAACCGATGTCTCATCCGTCTGATTTGACAAGCGCAAGTCTGACTTCATTCCCGCCACCGGGCAAGTTTCACCGGCTTCGATGATCTTATCGCAGCAACATATTTTGCAGAACCGCAATCATAACAGGTGATGACCTTGCCCGCTTTCCAGCAAAAAATCCCTGTTCGCAAACACAGATCACGCTTTCAGAACGGCGGCGTTGACGACGACATATATGGCGCAAAGAACCACGAATGCGACGATCTTTTTTATCAACGATATGCTTTGCAAAGACGGGGACAAGGAAGAAAGAATAAAACAAATACCAAAAAACTTCAGGACAAAGCCGACTGCCTCCAGGATATCCGACGACAAGTTATATTTGTCCATGGATCAAACCTCAAAAAGCCCCTCCCGTTGGGGAGGGGCTAAATCGACATTCATTATTTGCCGCCGCCGGCGCCGCCCATACCGAAGCCGACGCCGAAACCGATGCCGCCGCCAACAAGACCGTAGGTCCCTTTGTTGGCTCCTCTGCTTTCGGCGACATCATGGCCGATCGTGCGTCCGAGACCATAGCCACCGATCCCGCCGGCCGCGGCGCCGCCCCAGCTCCATCCGCCGGACACGGCATCGATTTCGTCATCGTTCAGTTCGACAATTTCCGGTGAAGTCTGCATCTTGCTCTCCTCAGTTAGCAGCGCTGCCAATGCAGGCTTCCAAACGAGGCGGATGGGCGCAATCGAAATATGTCGCACCGACACGGCAGGCCGATCAATAATTGTGACCCTGTTCACACGTCGTGATGTGCTGAACTCTATTCCTTCTAGTCTAGATCAATGCATATCCTTTTAGCCAAGCAATATTTCACAACCTACAACACTCGTGAATATTGGCCAAAACTCTCGAAGATTGACGATAGCTGACGCAACAGAACCGAACTCCAGCGTTGCGACGGCAAGATCACAACGCTGGATTTGTTTGCAGCAGCCGAAATTACTTCTTGCCGCCCCAGCGTTCCGGATAACCGGGCAGTTCCTGGCAGCCGCAGAGGCTGTAGTGCAGCGGCGGCATGCGCTCGTCGACATATTTGGCCAGCACGTCCTCGGTGATCGCCGGTTGCGGCAACACCCATTCCGGACCGGGTACCTGCTTGCCATCCAGCACGTCGAGAGCGGCGATGATGGCCGTGCGCCACTGGTAGGTCGGATAGGAGGGGCCGATCGCCGTCAGCTTTTCCGACTGCCATTTGCGCAGGAAGTCCTGCTGGTCCTCGCCGCTGATCACCGGATATGGAAGGCCTGCATCCTCGAAGGCCTCCAGCGCTGCCGTCGCGGTGTCGCCGGCATCCATCCAGACAGCGTCGATCTTCTCGCCGCGATTGATGTAGTCCTCGACGACCGACTTGGTCTTGGCCCGGTCGCTGCCGGTGAACTCGGAGCCGACCACCTTGATGCCGGCTTCGTCGAAGATGTTCTTGGCCGCCGAATAGCGGGTTTCCAGCACATCGACGCCGGGCATGATGCGCAGCGCCAGCACATTGGCGCCCTTCTTCAGCTTGCTGGCGATGAACTCGCCTGAGGTGATGCCGAAGCCATAACCGCCGACCGGATGGATGTAGGTCACCGGGCACTGCGTGTTGACCCCGCGGTCGAAGACGATGACCGGCAACTTGCCGCAGGCCGCCTCGACCGCAGGGGTGAGCGCCGCCGTCGTGTTGGGCGAGACGATCAGCGCATCGCATTTGCCGCCGTTGACGAGGGCTTCGATATCGGAGATCTGCTTGTCGTCCTTGCCCTCGGCGTCGACGACGATCAGCTCCTTGAGACGATCCTTGTGCAACTCGGCCTCGGCGTTGAGGTTGTTGAGCCCGACCACACGCCAGGGATTGAAGACGCCGGCATTGGAAAAGCAGATCGTGACCTGACCGTCCTTCTTGTATTTCGCCGTGTCGACCATGCCCTCGCCGAGATGCTGCGCCCAGGGCTGGCCTTCCGGCCCCTGCGGTTTCATCGACAGCTGCTCACGCTGCTTCTTGAACTCGGCCGGATCGTTGAAATCCTGCGCCAGTGCCTGACCGGCGAATGTGAGCGCCACGGTCGTTGCCAGAACAGTCCTGAGTTTCATTTTATCTCCTCCTCCACGAAGCCGGTTGCGCCCGGCGGTTGCTATCGAAAGTCGAATTCAGATCCGCCTGCGGCTGCGCCACATGCTGGCGCCCACCGCGGCGATCAGGATCAGGCCCTGGACGCTGTCGCGCAGTGCCTGCGGCAGTCCCAGGATGTTGAGCAGGGTGAAAAGCGCGAAAAGGCTGAGCGCCCCGAAGACCGCGCTCCAGATGGAGCCGCGCCCACCGAGCAGTTGCGCACCGCCGATGACGCAGGCGGCGATGGCCTGCAGCTCAAGCCCCTCCCCGGCATTGACCGAGACACCCGAAAAGCCGCCGAGCAGGATGCCGGCTGTGACGGCGGAGACCGCCGAGACCACGAAGGCGAGAATGCGCGTTGCGGCAACCGGCGTTCCGGCAAGCTCCGCCGCCCGCGGGTTGTCGCCGACGGCGAGCGCCCGCTTGCCATAGACGGTGCCACCCAAGCCCCACCAGGCGAACGCCACGAAGCCGGCGAGAACGATCACCGCCAGCGGCAGCGTGCCGATAACGGGAATGTCGCGCCAGACCAGCCGGCCGAGATTGCGGAAATTGTCCGGCAGGTCGCCGCGCGCCGCCCCGCCAGACCAGGCGAGCGCCAGCCCGTTGACGAGCAGCATGGTGCCGAGCGTCGTGATGATCGAGGGCACCTTGAGGAAAGCGACGACGAGACCGTTCACCAGGCCGACGGCGATGCCCATGAAGTAAAGTGTGCCGATGACCGCCCAGGTGGCTTCGGGATCGCCATTGATCAGGATGGACGCAGCCAGCACCACCAGTGTCGCCACTGCCCCCATCGAGAGATCGAAGCCGCCCGTGAGGATGACATAGAGTTGCCCGCAGGCGAGGATGAGCAGCGGCGCGGCCCGCCGCAGGAAGTTCATGAAGAGGCCCGGCTCGAGGTAGTTGGGCTGAAGAAAGGCGATGGCCGCATAGAGCGCGACGAAGATCACCAGGCCGGCATTGATCGCGATGCGCGCCGGGCGACGAAGGGAGGGAAGCGGAACGGTCGTCATGCGACGTGCCCCTTCGTGCGAACGGCATGGACGGCGACGGCGGCGATCACGATGGCGCCGCGCAGCACCTGTTTCAGGAAGGCGTCGATGCCGAGCATGTTGAAGCCGGCATCGAGGCACGCGAAGAGCAGGACGCCTGCGAGCGTGCCCGCGATGCCGCCCTTGCCGCCGGCAAGGATCGTGCCCCCGATAACCGTGACGGCGATGGATTCGAGGTCGTAGATCCCGTCACGGCCGACCCATGGGGTGCCGGACTGCAGCCGCGCGGCGAGATAGAGCCCTGACGCACCGGCAAAGAGACTAGCGACGACATGCGCGGAAAGGGTGACCCTTTCGGTGCGGATGCCGGCGAGCCTTGCCCCATCGGGATTGCCGCCGACCGCATAGATGCGTGCGCCGAACAGCGTGCGGTGGAGCACGAAGGCGGCAGCGAGAGACAAGATGGCCAGGAGCAGGAGGGAATAAGGCACCCCCAGCAGGCCGCCATAGGCGATTGCCTGGAACTCACGCGCCACGGCGCCCTGGAGGGAGCCGAACGACGCGGCAAGCACGCCCTGGACGATGAGGCCGGTGCCGAGCGTCGCGATCAGCGGATTGATGCCGCCATAGGCGACCAGCGCGCCATTGACGAGGCCAACCGCGAGGCAGAGGCCGAGGCACAGGAGGATCGCCGGCAGGATCATCGCCGGATCGCCCTGCATGATGTGCGAGGCCAGCACGGCGACGGCGCTGATGAGCGCCGCGACCGAAAGATCGATCGACCCGACGAGGATCACGAAGGTCTGGCCGATCGCCACCAGCCCCAGCGCCACCATGCGCTGAAGCAGGCCGGTGATCCCCTGCCCGCTCAATTGTGCGATCTCGCCGGTGGCAAGCGCGACCACGACGAAAAATCCGATGGAAAGTCCCGCAAGCAGGATGGAGATGGGCAGACCCGATCGGGCCGGTCCAGGCTTCGCGACGTCCGTCGTCATGCGCGGGCCTCCCGGTGCGGCTGGTCCGCAAGGCCGAGGGCGAGATGCATGATGTCCTCCTCACTCGCGTCTCTCGGCAACGCGCCGGATATACGGCCCTGATGCATGACGAGGATGCGGTCGGCGATACCGATCAGTTCGGGCATGTCGGACGAGACGACGACGATACCACGGCCGGAATCGGCGAAACCGCGCATCGTCTCGTAGATCGCCGCCTTGGCCGCGATGTCGATGCCGCGCGTCGGCTCGACGAAGACGAGGATGTCGGATGCCTGCGCCAGCCAGCGCACGATGATCGCCTTCTGCTGGTTCCCGCCCGAGAGCGTGCCGACTTCCTGGCCGAAATCCGCGGCGCGCACATCCATCTCGCGGAGCTTCCCGTCGATGACGTCTGACGCGAAGGCACCGCGTTGCGGGCGTGCGAAAAGACCGGCCATGGAGCGCAACGTCAGCAGCGCGTTGTCGCGCACGGACTGACGCAGCGCGAGCCCTTCGCGCTTGCGGTCGCCCGGCAGGTAACCGATCCCGGCGGCCGTGGCCTGCCGGGGCGCGCGCAAGGTGACAGGCTCGCCACGCAGCGTGACCGTGCCGCTGGAAAATGGCGCATCACCGACGAGTGCCTGCGCCAGCGCCGCCTTGCCCGAATCCTCGAGACCGGCCACGCCGACGATCTCGCCGGCACGGACGTCGAAGGCGACATCGCGCAGCGCGGCGTTCGCCCCGCCCTCGACGGACAGGAGAAGCTGACCCGACGCAGAAGCGGGCCGGGCGGGATAGAAATCCTTGAGGTCGCGGCCGACCATCGCTCGTACGATCTCACCGACCGGGGCGGCGTCGCGCGGCCGCGTCCAGACCTTCCTGCCGTCCTTGAGAATGGTGATGCGGTCTGCGATCGCCATGACTTCCGGCATGCGATGGGAGATGTAGACGATCGAAACACCGTCGCGCCGAAGGGTCTCCACCAGTGCGAGAAGCGTGCGGCTGTCCCGCTCGTCCAGCGCCGCCGTCGGCTCGTCCATGACGAGGATGCGCGCATCAAGGAGGAGCGCCTTGGCGATCTCGACAAGCTGCTGCATGGCGATGGAGAGCGAGGAGACGAGCGCCTGCGGGTCGATCCTGGCGCCGACGCGGCCGAGTAGCCGGGCCGCCTTGTCCCGCATCGCCGCCTTGTCCAGAAGGCCATGCCGGGCGATCTCGCGGCCCATGAAGATGTTCTCCGCAACGCTCCGGTGCGGCAGCAGGCTCAGTTCCTGATGGATGATCGAGATCCCGGCTTCCGCCGCCTGCCGAGGATGGCTGAAATGCACGGCGTTTCCAGCAAGCCGGATGGTACCGGCATCCGGCCGGTAGCTGCCGCCGAGGATCTTCATCAATGTCGACTTGCCGGCGCCATTCTCGCCGCAGATCGCATGGACCTCGCCGGGCAGGCAGTCGAAGTCGACATTGTCCAGCGCACGCACGCCCGGAAAGGCCTTGCTGATGCCGGACATGCTGAGGGCAGCCATCATGCCAGCCGCTCTCCGGCAGCCGCCCATTCGCGGCGGATGAAGGCGACGCTCTCGGCAAAGAGGCCGTCGAGATCGTCGAACAGGTCGCGCCAGACGCGGGTCGCGCCCGCAAGTTCCGGCAAGGCGCGGCCGAAGGATTCCACGGTCAGCCAGCCGTCATAGCCGCAGCGGCGCAGCGCGTCGAAATGCGCGGCAAAAGGCACGTGACCGGAACCAGGTACGCCGCGGTCGTTTTCCGAGACATGGAAGTGGTTGATCTCGCCGTGATAGCGCTCGTAGGTGGCCGGCGGATCCTTTTCCTCGATGTTGGCGTGGAACGTGTCGAACATATAGCCGTAGTTGGGGTGGTCGACGGCGCGGAAAATGGCCGATGCCTGGGCGATGGTCGACATCATGTAGCATTCGAAGCGGTTGACGGCTTCCGCCGAAATGCGGATGCCGGCAGGTGCGGCATACTCCGCCATAGCACGCATCGCCTCGACGCAGCGGTCGAACTCGACGCCGGTCGGCCCGAAGCCGGTGAAGACGCCTACGGGCGAATGGATCGGGCCGGCGATGATCTCGCCGCCCATGGCCGCCGTGCAGTCGACGATCCAGCGATGATGATCGCGCGCCCTGGCGCGGATTTCCGCATCTGGGCTGACGGGATTGGCGTCGGGTGTCGCGACGGCGGCGGCGCCTGCCGTGAGGCCGATATCGGCGAGGAGCCGCCCGAGCGCCGCGTAGTGCTCCGCCTTGCCGGAGAAGACCGGGACCTCCACTGCGTCATAGCCGAGCGCCTTCAGCCTTTCGAGCTGGCGCGCGTGCTGCATGCCGATGTCGGCGCCGATGACGAGCAAATTGAATGCGACTTTCAAGAACGTCCTCCCCGCGTCGCGCGGCCTCCCCCGTCAGGCCTTCGCGACGCACGGCACAATGGCAGGCTTGACTCGACAATTCTTGCGGACAACAACAGTGGTAGATTTCTTAAGTCATTTTGTGTTGGGAGGCGCGAAGTGAACAGACACGCAGTGATTTCACCGGGCGATTGCCGGCCCTCGGTGTTCCGGCAGCCCGACTCGGTGATGTATGCGGACAACTGCAAGGAACTGCAGGCCGCGGCCAGGCGTGGCGAGGTCGAACTGCACGCCTGGACGCGCGGCAGCTATCCCGGCATTTCACTCGGCGAGCGCCTGCCGGGCATCCGCACCGTCGGCTTCTGGGATGCGCGCCACAGCCAGCCCTGGGGGCTCGGCCGCCACTGCAACGAAGGCTTCAAGATCGCCTATCTCGCGCGAGGCAGCCTCGATCTCGTGGTCGACGACAAGACCTATGCGCTCAAGCAGGGCCAGTTCATCGTCATCCGCCCCTGGCAGCTTCATTCGATCGGCAACCCCAATGTCGGCCCGAGCCGGCTGCTGTGGATCATCCTCGACGCGGGTCTGCGACGGCCGAGCGAGACGCCCGACTGGCCGGACTGGCTCGTCTTCTCCAAGGCCGAGGCGGCGCGGCTCGGCGATATCCTGACGCAGAACAACCAGCCGGTCTGGGACGGTGGCACAGAACTTTGCCGCGCCTTCGAGGCCATCCCCTCCATCCTGCTCGATCGCAGCCCGGAAGATGGCGAGACGCGGCTGAAGGTGGCTATCAACGCCATGATGCTCAACCTGATCGACCGGATGGGCGAGCAGGTGCCGACCCTCGATCCGGACCTGTCCACGTCGCAGCATACGGTCGCGATCTTCCTGCGACGCCTTGCCTATGCGCTGGACGAAGACTGGTCGCTCGAAGGCATGGCCGAAGAATGCGGGCTCTCGCGCACCCGCTTTTCCGATTACTGCAAGAAGCTGACCAACATGGCGCCTCGCCAATATCTGCAGCATCTGAGGCTTGAGAAAGCATCCAGCATGCTGCGCGAGCCGGAACGAAACAGCGTGACCGAGATCGCGCTGACCTGCGGCTTCAATTCCAGCCAGTATTTCTCGAACGCCTTCAGGAAGCGCTACGGCGCCTCGCCAAGCAGCTCTCGATAAAGATCGCCTCGGATAAAACGGGTGAGTGGAATGACTTCGGCCTTCGCCGACTTTTATGATGCCGAACTCGCCCGGCACAACCGGCATCTCCGGGTCGCTGCCAATGTCGGGATCAATGACCGGGTGCTCGATATCGGTTGCGGTGCAGGACTGACAAGCCGCGAGGCCGCCCGCGCCGCGGTGGAAGGCGAAGTGCTCGGCGTGGATACGTCGGCGGAGCTGCTGGAAATCGCCCAACGGCGTTGCGCCGAAGACGGGCTGCGCAACGTGACGTTCGCGCTGGCGGACGCACAGTCACACCCATACCCGGCTGCCAGCTTCGATCTGTGCATCAGCCGCTTCGGCGTGATGTTCTTTGCCGATCCGGCGGCGGCATTCGCCAATATCGCGCGGGCGATGAAGCCCGGCGCGCGTCTTGTGTGGATGGTGTGGCAGAGCCAGGAGCGCAACGAGTGGTCGGGGGCCATCCGGCAAGCGCTCGCGCCGGGGAGCATGCCGTCCGGCGACGTCCCCATGGCATTTTCGCTTGGCGATCCTGCCGTCGCGACGGATCTTCTGGGTGCGGCCGGTTTCACATCAGTCGACTTAGCCGGCGTGCATGAGCCGGTCTTCTACGGACGGGATGTCGATGCGGCGTTCGAGGCCATCAACGGCTTCCAGATGGTGAAGGACGCGCTTGCCCGCGCGGCCGAGCCAGCCGCCACGGTATCGCGGCGGCTGCGCGATCTGCTCGAGGCGCGTTTGACGCCCGAGGGCGTGTTCTTCGACTCGCGGGCGTGGATCATCACCGCTCGCCGTGGATAGCTGCCGGAGCCCTCGATTGCGCAGGCCGGACGGTTCCGACACTGTGTGGCCGAAACTCCATGAATTGGCCATGCGCAGATATTTCGCAGATACCTTCGCGCAGATCGTGTTTTCCACGATCGTCGGCGCATTCGTTGAAATTTTCGTGGCGAGGCTGTCGCTCGGGCAGAGCGCCAGCGTGCGCCTGGCCGCAATCCCCGTCATACTGTTCGTCGGCCGCCCCTACGGCCTCTACCGCGATTGGCTTTTCAGGCTGACAGCCGGCAATTCGAGCCAGTTGAAGGCCACCGCCGTCGACACCTTTGCCAACGTCACTTTCCAGATTCCGATCTACTGCGCGCTTCTTGCCATCAACGGCGCGACGGTTTCGCAGATCGTTTCAGCCGCGAGCAGCATCCTTGTAATCTCCGCGCTCTCCGGCCGGCCGTACGGTCTCTTTCTGGTGTGGTGTCGGAAGCTGTTTCGGGTCAAGGCCATGACCCAAGGAGAAAGCCGTCCCGTCGAACCGGACAGGCTTCAGTAGCAGGTTGTCCTGACCTGGCTGACAGGGCCACCGACCCACGTGCTCGAGGGAACGGAGCTGCACGTCACCGGGCGGTTGGCTGCCTGTTGGGCAGCGGCAGCTTGCATGCCTTGGCCCACGCCGGCCATCGCCATGCCTATTGCCTGCCTCGTCTCATTCGCCTGTTGGCGCTTTGCGTGATCCGAGAGCGCTTCCTGGTTTATGCATGCCTGCATCTCGGCGTCACGTTTGACACCCTGCTTCCTGCATCGCTCCATGAGGGAGGTGCCGTATTGCTTGAGTTCGGAATAGTTCATTTCCGCGGGTGATTTGGATTGGCAACCCGCCAAGGTCGTCAATGCCAGCACCGTCAACGCCGCCCAATTCTTCATCTGCCCCTCCAACCCTGCCGACACATGAAAAGGATCATTTTCCTACGTCGTCAAGACTCCGGTTGACATTTTTGTTCTTATTTTGTTCACTGTTCCCATCGAAGCCGCAGGAGGCTGGAATGTGGGTTCTCAAGATCAGGATGGATGACGCGACCGGGGAAGAACTCCAAAGCGCGTTGAGAGCAGCAGAAGCCGTCTTCATCCGCAAAAAGATACATCCGCTGAAGGGGATGGAAGGACGTTGCCAGCTTGAAGGCTGGGATGACCGTGGCTGCGTTGAAGATGATCCGGACTATACGGACGAAGACGCCAGGAACGCCTTGGCCTGGATCGACGCGGAAGAAGCCGCGATCCTCGTGCTGAGCAAGAACCGATCCTTCTTCGAAGTCTCGCCTGTCTTCGAGATGACGGTTGTCGAGATCAAGGAAGGCTCGCCTGCCAACACCCTGCCCGTTGCGGCCAACTGCGAAGTCGATTTACGCACCCGCAAGGCCGCTTAGAGCAGTCTCAGCAAAAGTTCGCAGCGGTTTTCCATCCGGAACTGCGTCAAAACAAAGAGACAGAGCGGGTCGCCGTTCCATGAAATGGTGAACCGCTCTGGAAACGATTGGAACACGACCATGACCGAAGCGGCGAAAATACCGAACGATGATGCACGTCTCGAGATCGACAACGCGGCCGATGAACTCATAGCGGCTTCGGACGGCGATGCCCGCGCTGCGGTCGTAGCCCTGCTCATCGTAAACAAATTGCAGGAACATGAGCTGCACCTGACGCGCCTGGCTGTCTCATCCGGCTATTCGTACCAGCGGCATCTGGCGCGGGTCGCGGAAGATGCCCTCCAGGCATAGGGCGCATGCCGCGCGTCTGATGCGAGGCCTGGCCCTCAGCCGCGGCCAGAAAGCATGCTGACATTGCGACCGACCAATTGACCGCAATAGATCACCAGGGCGCACCCGATCGGCGAGACGATCTCGTTGACCAGGCTGGCTGCAACCTGGGCACTGCTCGGGCTCTGCCCGCCGAGGCTCGCCGCATGATAACCCAGCACCGCGATCGCTCCTCCGAAGACGATACCCACGGTGGAGCCGGTGCCGAGATAGGCGGAAGCGCTCTTCACTTCCTTCTGCACCAGTGAAGCCAACACCCAGCCCAGGATGCCGTACTCCACCGCCCTCATCGCGCTGATGGTGACCAGCGACAGCGCAGCCGGCTGATCGACAACTCCGATGGCGCTGGCCATCACCTTCTGGGCCGATTTCGCGACCGCCAGGGCGATCGGCGCAAACAGCGCAGCGACCAACCCGGCCAGCGCCGCCCGGATTTTCATGATCGAGGTCCCGATCCCGACGCCGGCGCAGACAAGCAGGGACCATGTGACCCCTTGCGTCAGGTCGACGAAAAGCTTCGTTCCCGGAAAGGGACCGCCAGCGAGCAGCTTGGCGCCAAGGATCAGGCCCTGCATGGCAAATCCCAGCAGCACCGCCAGCAATGCGATGGTGGCGACGCGCCGAACGACGAGGCTTGCCTGTTCTGTTTCCAGTTGCGGGGAGAGGGAGCTCTGTTCCGCCATCGCCTAGAACCTGACCGCGAAGTTGGCCTTCGCGCTATGATCGCTCAGGGCCGATCCGAACTGACCGTTGTATGATACGCTCAAAGTAGCGGACGACGATAGGGCGAAGTCGAGCCCGGCCTCGACGGCGGCAGCGTCCCTGGCAATCGGAACTCCCGCGATTGCGAAGGCATCGCTTCCCGCAAAGGCGAAGGTGGATGCCGGCGCGTCATCACCAAATGCATGGCGCCAACCGAGCATGCCCCGGGCCGTGGCCTCTATCCCGCCGAGCCCGAACACGGTCGAAGCCCGCAGGCCAAGAGTGGTGAAGGTGACACCGGCATCGGAGCTGGAGCTCGTCAGGGCGGCTGCCCCGCCCTTTTCATCGAAGCCGTCGGCATGGACATTCACATAAGCGACACCGGCAAAAGGTTCGAAGGCGATAGGCCCGCGATCGATCTGGTAACCGAGCTCGCCGAAGGCCTGGACCGTCGCCGCGTCATAGTCGGCGGAGAGTTGATCGGCAAAACCCGGAAAGGCGACAGAGCGGCTGGTTTCGATCGAGTGCCAGCTATAGACAGTTCCCGCTCTCAGGCCGAGCGCCCCCCATTGTCTGCCGCCATAGAGCCCAAGGCTGTAGCTGTTGGCAGAGGCCGACGAGGCGCGGGCGTCGACATCGAAGGTGGAACGGCTGTAACCGGCAAGCATGCCGAGGCGCCAGTTCTCGAACGCGGCCGCATCGGCACCGATCAGCACGCCGCCCATATTGCGATCCAGCGCAGCCGCATTCCCGTCGCCGTCAATCTGTCCCCATGCGCCGAAGGCATGGATCCAGGCGGCCGGCTCATCCGTGCCGGCAGCCGCCAGCGTGCCCTTTCCTTCGCCAATGCCATGCCGCGACAGGAGGGGGCCATCCCTGAACGAGGCGCGGATCCGGGCGGTGGCCGCGTCGCGGACGAAGCGGCTGTCTTCGAGAAGGGCGCCACCGACCGAGGCATGGATCTCGCCGGAAAGCTGATCGAACGCGTCGCGTGCGGTGCCTTCGTCCAGCATGACCACGTGGTCATAGAGCTGGCTGCCCGCTCCCAGACTTTCCACACCGTCGCCCGTCGCACACTGGTTCGGGGTCACCCCGATCCCGCAAAAGGACGTGTCGTTGCGCACAAGGGTGAGGAAGACGCTGTCCGGATCGTAAGTCAGCAGC
The DNA here is from genome assembly GCF_001303895.1 of Mesorhizobium sp. 1M-11. Taxonomy (GTDB): domain Bacteria; phylum Pseudomonadota; class Alphaproteobacteria; order Rhizobiales; family Rhizobiaceae; genus Mesorhizobium. The sequence continues at coordinate 73,992 of NZ_LJSD01000009.1, forward strand.
GGGTCGAGAAAGGCGAAATCCGAAGCCACGCCGGCGAAGGTCCCGGAAACTCCACCATCGGCGGCGAGGATTTCATAAGTGGCGAAAGGCTTGTAGGTGCCACCAAGGCCCACATGCCTGACCGTTCCGCCGTTGAGGCTCGCCTTGCCGGTGGCGTGGATCAAGTCCGCGCCCGTTCCTGCCGGATCGACTTCCACCTCGTAGATGCTCCCCGCGCCGAAGGTCACGCCGCCCGCAACATTCAACGTGCCGATGGAATTGCCGGGGGCGACGGTGCCGCCGCTGGCGATCGTGGTGGAACCGACCGTACCTGAACCCATGAGCCTGGCAGCGGCGAGCACGTGGAGCGTACCGCCCAGCCTGCCGTTTACGACAAGGGTAGCGCCGCCGTCGATGATCGCCTGACCCGTGAACCCGCTCGAGTCGGCGCTGAGGGTCGTACTGCCCGACAACACCGCGATCGTGCCCGCACCTTCGATCGCCGGTGCGAAGAGGTAGTCCGTAGCCGTGTGGTTGAAAACGAGAGCGCCATTGCCCTGGCCAAAGGCGACCTTTGAGGTTTCAAACTTGCCGGGAGACAGCGGTGCCTGCCCTAAGGCTGCGCCGATATTCACGATGCCGAAAGAGCCGGCGGCCGTCCCGACGAAGGTCGTGCCGGTCACTTTTACGAGGGCATCCTCGGCTATGCTCAACTCGCCCTCGCCTTCGCCGGCGACATGGAGATCGCCTGAATTTTCCCAGGTGGAGCCCGCGCCGGTGACGCTGACGCTCCCAACACTCGCGCTGAAACGCCCGATCTCGGCGCCGACGCTGGTCAGCCGCCCACCGTCCTCGACATAAAGCTCCGCCGAACCGCTATTGGCGACGACCAGCTTACCGCTGTTCAACCAGGCCGAACCGTTGCCGGATATGAGCGTACCACCGAACGAAGCCTGCGTGTTCGCCAGCATCCCTTCACTGCTCTGCACCACGCCGCCGGCAATCGCCACGAGACCGCCTTCGCCGTCGCCACCCACATGGATGCCGTTTGCGATCGAGAAGGCCGAGCCCGCGTCGGTGACGACGACCAGACCGGACGAGCCTGCATCGAAGCCGACGACGCTGCTGGTGGCTTCCACGATGCCGCCACCGTGAACGACGACATCCGCCTCGCCCCTGACACCGACGAGGAAATTGCCGGTCGTGGTCCACTTCGCCCCCGGGCCGCCGACGAACGCGTCGACAGTGCTGCTGGCCTCGTCGGCGAGGAAGCTATGTTCGCTGCTTATCTGGCCACCGTCCTGAACGTTGACCACGGCCTCTCCCGACTTGCCGACGGTGAGGATGCCCAGACTTTCCCAGAGCGAGCCGTTGCCGGTCACGTTGACGGTGCCCAATGAGCCGGCAAAATAGCCGATATCGGCACCGGACGAGACGACCTTGCCACCCGTGTCGATGTTGACCGTGCCGAAGCCGGAGTTGCCGATCACGAAGCCTCCCGTGACGGTCAACAGCGCGTCGGCTCCGGTAATGGTCGCGAGGCCGGAGGCATTGGCCCCGAGGCCGACATAAGCATCATTGGCGGAGACGGCGCCGCCATTGACGACGGACAGGGAGCCTTCTCCGAAATTGCCGACGATCAGGTAGACAGAATTCGTCCAGGACGCGCCATTGCCGATGACGGTAAGCCCCCCGAGCGAATTCGCGTTGTGGCCGATGATGCCGCGCTCGTCGGCGAGGCTGCCGCCGTTCTGGATGGTCAGAACACCGTGCGCCGACAGCCCCACGAAGGTGTTGAGCGCCTGAGCCGGACCGCCCCCGATGAACGGAAGGTAGTTTGCCACCGTGTCGATCTCGGCATTGGTTGCATTGTTCGGCACGCCGGCGCTCCAGTTGCCGGGATCGAACCAGTCCGGCGAGCTCGCTCCGGTCCAGGCCGTCTGCGCAAGAACAGGCATGCCCGAAAGCGCTGTCACGGCAAGCGCGCTCGTTGCCAGCAAGGCCGTCTTGCGAGCTGCATTCAACAGCAGGCTCGCCCGGTCCCGTGGACGGGCACCCGTCAAGGCTTTCGCCGGTTCAACTGCCCGACATGGCTGCGTCATATGTGACCCTCGAATGATTCTCTGTGTCCCCTGCAGCGCTCCACCCAGCGATCGACAACCGCAGGATCCCCACTTCCTGGCTTGGGGCGCCGCTTTCCGGCAGTGCTAGCAAAGAAAATCCGCAACCGTGTCGGGGAGACGGAAGTCGTTGTTGCAAGGACGGAACTGTGCGCCGACTTCGAAGCGGCGGCTCTTGCAACTTCGAAGTCTTTCGATCACCTTTCGCCCGCGGATCCTGAGGGGGACAGGGCAGTGCCGCCAGAATCGGACAGTGTTGCGACGTTCAGCGCGGATGATCTTCCCGAACGGCATCGGGACGAGTTCATCCGGGATTTCTACGGCCGCATCCAGATGCGGTTGCTGCTCAAGCCGCAGCGCGACCAGTCGCTGCAGTTCAATGCAAAGACGCTGATCATGCCCGGCATGATGTGCACCAAGGGTTCGGTCTCTCCGATGACGTGGGAGCGGACACCCGAGCTTATGGACGACAACAATGACGACATCATCCTGACGTGGAATCGTGGCGGTTATCGTCTCAGCATGCCGGGCCGGGGAGATTTCGAAACCAGGCCGGGGACAGCTGCACTGGTGCCCATGGACCGCAGGTTCTCGATCTGGACCGAGGATTCGAGATGGACGATGGCGCTCCAGTTCAAGCGTTCGCTGCTGGCGCCGCTGGTGAAACATCTCGACGATGTTGCCCCCGACAGCATCGGCAAGTCGCAGCCGGCCCATCGCCTGCTCTTCAACTATCTCTGGTCGCTCCAGCAGATGGACGCGCCGGCAGCACTGGCTCCGATGATCACCCGGCATGTGACCGATCTGCTGGCAGTCTCGCTAGGCGCCATTCGCAGCGCCATGCCGCCCGGCGTGCGCGCCGCCCGTTTGGCGGCGATCAAGCAATATGTCGCCCGCAACCTCCAGGATCCCGGTCTCAGCGCCGAGCAGGTATCGCGAAAATTCGCAATCAGCAGCCGGTATATCCGCCAGTTGTTTGCCGAGGACGGCACCAGCTTTTCCGACTACGTGACGGACCAGAGGCTCGCCCATGTCCATAGCTGCCTGACCGACCGGAGGCAGGCGTTGCGAAGGATTGCAGACATCGCATTCGAAAACGGGTTCACGGAACCGTCGACATTCTACCGACAGTTCCGGCTTCGCTATGCCATGACACCGAGCGACGTGCGGCTCATGGCCATGACGGCAGCGCTCGCCGACGGCTGAGCCAAGGTCGCTCCTTCTTTGAAGTCTCGCCGGTCTTCGAGATGACGATTGTCGAAATCCAAGAGAACTCGCCAGCCAACGCACTGCCTATCGCCGCCTGGCGCAAGCGAAAGGCACAGGTTGCGTCCGGAACTGCGTGACCTGTAGCCCTCGTCGAAGCACCGACGTCGAACGCATATCGCCTTGTTTAAGGGGCGGTCCCGCGGCATCTGACCGGGCGGATGATGTTGACTGTCAGGAACTTTGCCGCGCTGTCGGTTTCGGCAACCTGACGAAGCGTTGAGTTTCGGGCCGCACCTCTGCCATTCGGAGCAACTGCGCATAGTGTTTGGTGAATTCGGTATGCAGCCCTTCGCCACGCGCGGCGGCATGACTGTTGATTGCCAAAAGGAACGGTATCATTTGCGCAGCCTCCTCAGTTGAATGGAAGCAATCATCGCAAGAATTCATCCGACGACCCACCCGTTTCATGCAACATGCGTTCGGCAAAGGGGTCTACTTGGCGTTTCCCAATTCGAGCAAGAAACGGGTGGCTGCCTAACCCAGAATTGCTGAACTAGATCCTGCAATGTCTTAGCAGGAGCGCGCTATGGAAGCCTTATCCCCTACGATCGAACAAACCGCACTGCAGCGGCGCAGGTTTCTCGCCCTGCGGCGCAAGGAACGCGACGAGCATCGTCTCAATCTTCTGGATGCCTGCATCTCGGACTACGAAAGAGCGGCAAAAATCCGCGAATGGGCCGAATGGACGTCGCCAGCAACTCAAAGCGAACCCGAAATCGCTCGCCTGGTCGACTGGGCAAGAGAGAATGCCGCGCAACTCGAGGCAAAGTCTTCGGCTGCGATGAGCCAGATGGGACTCAAGGAACTTTTTCCGGAAGTGGATGACCTTCACGACCCACTCGGCGATCCCGCGCCGAAGCATCCGTGGGGCCTGTAGTACAAAAGCCCGCCCCGGCGAACCGGGGCGGAAGTTGCTTCAGTTGTTCTCTGGACTGGTCTCGGCCTCGTAGCAGAGCCAGACGATCCTCCAGATCAGGATCAGTGTCGGAACGGCCAGGATGCCGGCCAGGATGAGTTGCGGCCACAACGGTAGACCGAGCAACGCTGCGATCACCCAGTGGATGACGCCGACCGAGATGAGGAGCTTGGCTGTGAGAAGCAGCGTCGCGACCGCGACGCCGAACAGCGAGTACGGAGTGATGATACGGTTCATTCGAAATGCCCGTGTTTGCGCAGCTGCCGGAAAAGCAGCGCGCATGAAAATCGAAAATGTGGGATGCAGGCCCTGAAGGCCTAGGCCGCTGTCTCTGGCGGGTCGCGAACCTGCGGACGCTCGGGCTTCTGTCCGCCGACGTCATACGAGGCCAGTAGAGCGATGCGGGAAGACAGTGCAGGCGCTTCCAGCGCATCCGGGCCAGGCACGATCGCATCGAAGGCCGATGCATGGAACTTCGCGCGGATCGACCGCGCACTCTCCAGGGCGAGCGCCGGCGCCTTGTTCAGCAACCCGAATTTCAGGTCGGGCTTGGCCACCGATACTTGCGGCAGCCCCTCTGAGGCGACTGATACGCCAGCCTGTCCGTACTGCCAGAAGAACAGCACGAGGAGGACGCAGAGAAGTCTCTGCGCCAGCGCCTGTGTGCCGTGCCGCGTTGTCGTCATGCAGGCATCGCTACGGCATCAGCGGCTCGCAGGCAAGTCAGGCGGCGGACGAGGTTTCCCGGCCCGAACCTCTACCAGCGCCGCAGAGATCGTTTCACATCGATCAGGCCGGAGCGAAAATGACGAGAAGCGAGCACCGAAGCGGAGCGTACACGTGAGCATCGGAGCGCAGATGTTCATCATTTGCAGCCCGGCATCATCGATTTGAAACGATCTCTCAGCTGACCTCCCGCAGGATGAAGTCGTAGAGCATCTTGGCAGCGGGCGAGAGCACGCGCTGCTTCATGGTGATCAGCGAATAGGGCCGGACCTCGATGTCGAAATCCGTCGGCAGCACGTCGATCGCGCCGCCAAGGCCTTCGGGACCCTGGATGAATTTCGCCACCTGCACCGAGACAGGTGCGATCGCATCCGACTGCGCCACCATCACCAGCGTCAGAAGCAGCGAGCTGGTGTTGAAGATGCGCTCCGGCAAGGTGATGTTGCGGTTGAGGAAATTCGCTTCCATCGCCTGGCGCAACGGCGACGAGCCCGACTGGAACACCCAGTCGTAACCGGCGGTCTCCTCGAGCCGCACCGTTTTGTTTGCCATCAGCGGGTGGCCGCGCCGCACGATCAGGCAGGCTTTCTCGATGCCGATGACGCGGCTTTCGAACAGGCGCGGATTGAGGTCGTCCGGCACACGGGCGATGATGAAGTCATGGCGCATGGCGATCAGCTCGCGCGCCAGAACATTGCTGGTTTCGACCTGCATGGTGATCTCCATGCGCGGGTAGAGCCGGCGGATCTCACGGATGGCCGGCACGGCGAGTTCGATGGCAGGCGCCGTCACCGCGCCAAGAAACACCGACCCACCCTTGCCTGCCTTCAGTTCGGCGATCTCGCGGTCGGCCTCGCGCATCTCGATCAGGATGATGCGCGCGCGCCTGGCCAGCGTCCTGCCGTAAGGCGTCATGGCGATGCCGCGCGGCAGGCGTTCGCACAGCGTCACATCGAGAATGGCCTCCATCTCGGCGATCATGCGCGAAGCGGCCGGCTGCGAGATGTTCATCACCTGGGCCGCGGCGCTGACGCGGCCATGATCGTCGAGGGCGACGATCATGCGCATGTGGCGCAGGCTGAGCCCGCTGTGCAGGAGTGCCGCGCCCTCTCCACGGCCAATGCCATCCCGCTGACTATCCATACGCCCCTCCTCCTTCCCGACTGCCGAAGAGATATACCATTTTCGATATATCAAACAGCGAAGATCGAATTTGACAGTTATGTCAAAGGGAACCACCCTTCGCGCGCTCGTTGCCGCGCCCTTAGCCGGCGCCAAAGGACGGCTGATGGCGGCACGAGGCGATTGGGAGGTTAGCAGGGATTGACAGACCCGCCATCGGCGGGATTGCGCGGACGGGAAAGCGTCGCGCGGCATTCTTCAACTTAGGGAGAGAACAGTGAAGCTCATGAAGACGTTGGTCGCCACGGTGGCGATCGGTTTCGCGGCCATGACCTTCGGCGCGCACGCCGAAGACAAGGGCCTTGTCGGCATCGCCATGCCCACCAAGTCCTCGCTGCGCTGGATCAGCGACGGCAACGAGCTGGTGAAGGCGCTGGAAGCCAAGGGCTACAAGGCCGATCTGCAGTATGCGGAAGACGACATCCCCAACCAGCTCGCGCAGATCGAGAACATGGTGACCAAGGGGCCGAAGGCCCTGATCGTTGCTTCGATCGACGGCACCACACTGAGCGACGTGCTGAAGAAAGCCGCTGAACAGAACGTGAAGGTCATCGCCTATGACCGCCTCATCAAGCAGAGCGGCAACGTCGACTACTACACCACCTTCGACAATTTCCAGGTCGGCGTCCTGCAGGCCAACTCGATCCTCAAGGGCCTCGGCTATCCGGAGAAGAAGGGTCCGTTCAACATCGAGCTGTTCGGCGGCTCGCCGGACGACAATAACGCCTTCTTCTTCTACGACGGCGCCATGTCGGTGCTGCAGCCGCTCATCGACAAGGGCGACCTCGTCGTGAAGTCGGGCCAGATGGGCATGGAGAAGGTCGGCACGCTGCGCTGGGATGCGGCGGTAGCCCAGGCCCGCATGGACAACATCCTGTCGGCCAACTACTCGGACGGCAGCCGCGTCGATGCTGTGCTGGCGCCTTATGACGGTCTGTCGCGCGGCATCATCTCCTCGCTGCGCGGCGTCGGCTACGGCACGGCCGACCAGCCATGGCCGATCATTTCCGGCCAGGACGCCGAAGTGCCTTCGGTGAAGGCGATGATCGCCGGCGAACAGTATTCCACCGTGTACAAGGACACCCGCGAACTCGCCAAGGTGACCGCAGAGGTGGTCGACCAGGTAATGCAGGGCAAGGAGCCCTCGCAGATCAATGACACCAAGACCTACAACAACGGCGTCAAGGTGGTTCCGTCCGTGCTCCTGAAGCCGGTCGAAGTCGACAAGTCGAACTACGAAGAGTTGCTGGTCAAGTCCGGCTACATCAAGGCAGAAGACCTGAAATAATCAGGCTCGGCTTGGCTCCGCGCGCTGGTCACACCGGGGCGCGGAGCCCCTTTTCAGCAGCCCCTTTCAGGCTCTCGGGCCGTTCTGTATCATGGGAAACCGGCTCTCCTCGGGCTGGCTCCACAGGCATCGGGTTCGGCGATGGCAAAAACCATTCTGGAGATGCGCGGCATCACCAAGACGTTTCCCGGGGTGAAAGCCCTGCAGGACGTCAATCTCAACGTCCAGGAAGGCGAGATCCACGCCATCGTCGGCGAGAACGGCGCCGGCAAGTCGACGCTGATGAAGGTGCTTTCCGGCGTCTATCCCCATGGCAGCTATGAAGGCGAAATCCATTTCGACGGCCAGGAATGCCGCTTCAACGGCATCCATGACAGCGAGCGTGTCGGCATCGTCATCATCCACCAGGAACTCGCCCTGGTGCCGCTCCTGTCGATCACCGAGAACATCTTCCTCGGCAACGAACAGGCCAGCTTCGGCGTCATCGACTGGCACTCGGCGCGCAGCCGCGCCAAGAAGCTGCTGGCGCGCGTCGGCCTCAACGAAAACCCGGATACGCTGATCACCAATATCGGCGTCGGCAAGCAGCAGTTGGTGGAGATCGCCAAGGCGCTGTCGAAAGAAGTCAGGCTGCTGATCCTGGACGAGCCGACCGCCAGCCTTTCCGAGAAGGACAGCCAGGCGCTGCTCGACCTGCTCCTGGAATTCAAGCGCCAGGGCATGACGGCGATCCTGATCTCGCACAAGCTCAACGAAGTGAAGAAGGTGGCCGACCGCGTCACCGTCATCCGCGACGGCCGCACCATCGAGACGATGGACCGCGACGACGTCAGCGAGGACCGCATCATCACCTCCATGGTCGGCCGCACCATGGAAGACCGCTACCCGACCCGTACGCCGAAGATCGGCGAAACCATCTTCGAGGTGAAGGACTGGGTCGTGCACCATCCGCTGCACCCCGACCGCCAGATCATCAAGGGCATCAACCTGTCGGTGCGCAAAGGCGAGGTCGTCGGCATCGCCGGCCTGATGGGCGCCGGCCGCACGGAATTCGCCATGAGCGTGTTCGGCCGCAGCTACGGCACCAAGGTGAGCGGCGAGGTGCTGCTGCACGGCAAGACCGCCGACACGACGACAGTGGAGAAGGCGGTGGCCGCCGGCCTCGCCTATGCCACAGAGGACCGCAAGACCTACGGCCTCAACCTGATCGACCACATCAAGCACAATGTGACGATCGCCAATCTGCCGGGCGTCTCCTCGAAAGCCGGCGTCATCGACGACATGAACGAGCTGAAAGTCGCCAAGGAATTCCGCAAGCGCACCAACATCCGCTCCTCCAGCGTCTATCAGGTCACCGGCAACCTTTCGGGCGGCAACCAGCAGAAGGTGGTGCTGTCGAAATGGCTGTTCTCCAATCCCGACGTGCTGATCCTCGACGAGCCGACGCGCGGCATCGACGTCGGCGCCAAATACGAAATCTATACCATCATCAACAAGCTGGCCGATGAGGGCAAAGGCATACTGGTCATCTCGTCCGAGATGCCGGAGCTGCTCGGCATCTGCGACCGCATCTATGTGCTCAACGAGGGCCGCATCGTCGGCGAACTCGCCGGACACGAGGCCAGCCAGGAAAAGATCATGCGGGCGATCGTCCGCGGGGAGGAGAAAGCGGCATCATGACAACGGAAACCGCAACGCCCGCCGAAGCGGCTCCGGCCAGGCAGTCCATGCGCGATGCGCTGAAGGAGAACCTGCGCGAATACGGGCTGGTGCTGGCCCTGATCATCATCATGGTGTTCTTCCAGGTGATGACCAACGGCATCCTGTTCCTGCCGGTCAACCTCACCAATGTGGTGCTGCAGAACTCCTACATCATCGTGATGGCGCTCGGCATGCTGCTGGTCATCGTCGCCGGCCATATCGATCTTTCGGTCGGGTCCGTCGCCGGCTTCGTCGGCGCAGTCGCTGCGGTGCTGATGGTGGACTACGGGTGGAACCCGCTGCTTGCCGCGGTCGCCTGCATCGCGGTCGGCGCCGTCATCGGCGGGGCGCAAGGCTACTTCGTCGCCTATATGAAGATCCCGTCCTTCATCGTGACGCTGGCCGGCATGCTGGTGTTCAAGGGTCTGCTGCTCGCCCTGCTCGGCGGCCGCTCCGTCGGCCCCTTCCCGACCGAATTCCAGATGCTGTCGGCCGGCTTCATCCCCGACCTCATCGGCCGATGGACGATCGTTGCGCCTGCGCTCAATGCCTCGGGCAACCCCATCCCCAACACCGGCATCGCGCTGCATTCGACCACCATGGTGATCGGCGTGCTGATCGTGGCATTGATGTTCTATCTCGCCATGCGCACGCGGCGCGCGCAGGAACGCCACGGCCATGACACCGAGCCCTTCGGCCTGTTCCTGGTCAAGAACGCCATCATGGCCGTCATCATCATGTTCCTGATGTACAAGTTCGCGTCCTACCGGGGCCTGCCCAACGTGCTGATCGTGATGGGTATCCTGACGGCGCTGTTCGTGTTCATCACCAAGCGCATGACCTTCGGCCGGCGCATCTTCGCCATGGGCGGCAACATCAAGGCGGCAGCCCTTTCCGGCATCAAGACCGAGCGGCTCACCTTCTACGTCTTCGTCATCATGGGCATGCTGGCGGCACTGGCCGGCCTGATCTATGCCGCGCGCCTCAACCAGGCGACGCCGAAGGCGGGCGCCGGCATGGAGCTCGACGTGATCGCGGCGGTGTTCGTGGGCGGCGCTTCGGCTATGGGCGGTGTCGGCGAAGTGGCCGGTGCGGTCATCGGCGCCTTCATCATGGGCGTCATGAACAACGGCATGGGCATCATGGGCATCAACATCGACTGGCAGCAGGTCATCAAGGGCCTGGTGCTGCTCGGCGCTGTCGCCTTCGACCTCTACAACAAGAAGAAGGCCTAGGCAGGGCAAACAAAGAAAACAGAGCGGATCTTCCGCTCCTACCGAAAGACGGGACAGCTCGCGGGCCGGTAACCGGCCGCATAGTCGGGGCAGCGAAGCCCCGCGGGCAACATCCGAACGGACGACTTGAACGCGGGCCGCCAACCGGCCCGTGAAGGAAGGATTTCGTCGGGTTTTCAGGACCCGGCGCGACAGAAAGAGGGCCATCATGCTGATCTCCCAGTTCCTCGACGAGAGCGACGCCATCCGTGTCGTGGCGCGCAACGGCGGCAAGGCCCGCATCGTCACAGGCGCCCGCAGCGTCTATTCGCTGGCGACGGAAGCGGCGCGCACGGGCACCGGGCTGGAAGCACTGATCGAGAAGAAAGGCCTCGCCGACACGGTCGACCTCGAAGGGCTCTACCGCAAGGGCCGGCTGCTGTCGCCGATCAACCATCCCGACCCGGCGCATCTGCATCTTACCGGCACCGGCCTCACGCATCTCGGCTCTGCCGCCGCACGCGACGCCATGCACAAGAAGCTCAACGCGGAGGGCGAAGAGCAACTCACCGATTCCATGAAGATGTTCCGCATGGGCCTGGAAGCGGGCAAGCCGGCCGCGGGCCAGACCGGCGTGCAACCGGAGTGGTTCTACAAGGGCAACGGCACGATGGCGGTGGCGCCGGGGGCGGCCCTGCTCTCGCCAGCCTTCGCCGAAGACGCCGGCGAAGAGCCGGAGATCGCTGGCATCTATGTGATCGGCGACGATCGCCAGCCGTTCCGCGTCGGCTTTGCGCTGTCGAACGAGTTCTCCGACCACGTCACCGAACGGGTGAACTATCTCTATCTCGCCCATTCGAAACTGAGGAATGCGTCCTTCGGCCCGGAAATCCTGATCGGCAACCTGCCGGCCGATATCCGCGGCACGTCGCGCATCCTGCGCGACGGCAAGGAGCTATGGCAGAAGCCGTTCCTGTCGGGCGAAACCAACATGTCGCACACGATCGCCAATCTCGAACACCACCATTTCAAATATGCGCTGTTTCGCCGGCCGGGCGATGTGCATGTGCACATGTTCGGCACCGCAACGCTCTCCTTTGCGGACGGCATACGCGCCGAGGCCGATGACGTGTTCGAGATCGAGGCGCCGGAATTCGGCCTGCCGCTGCGCAATCCGCTCGAGATCGAGCAGCCGCAGGCGGTGGTGGTGAAGGCGCTTTAGGTCCCCAAATGAGTTCTGCTGGTCAGGCCTGAGCCAGCAATATCTCGGTCAGGGCCTCCGGCTGCAGGCGGGCTACATTGTGCCCGCAATCGAGCGAAAAGGTCGACCACTCCGGATCGCCGCTCAAGCGCCGATAAAGGTCGAGGAACGGGCTTCCTTGCCAGCCATGTGCGCCGACGAAAGTCTTGCACGGCACCTCACGCCAACGTCGGCTGAGAGAGATCGACTGGAGAAACGTCCCCATCGGGTGCGGCCGGCAGCGCGGATCAAGATTGGGCGGCGGCATGCAGTTCAGTCCGTCAGTCTTCGCACCCGCTATGAACATGTCCCGGAAATGCTGCGTCGTCAGCGACCAGACCGAGTCGCCTGAATCCGGCACGTAGGCGTCGACATAGACCAACGCCCTGATCCGTGATGGCTCGGCATCGGCCGCGCCGCTGACCACCATGCCGCCGTAGGACTGCCCGACAAGGACCACGTCGTCGCGCTGCGCTTTCACGATGTCGGCCACCTCACCGATGTGGGTTTCAAGATTGGCCGTCGGGGCGGGAACGTCGCCAAGCCCCGAAAGCGTGACCGGTAAAGCCTTGTGCCCGTGCGCGGCCAGCAATTCGGCCACCTTCTGGTAGACCCAGCCGCCCTGCCAGCCTCCGGCGATCAGGATAAAGGTGGCCATGTCGTTCATCCCTGTTTCGACGCTGGAGTAATTCCAGTGCGTAGCGATTTTGCGTTCGGAATTTACGCAAAAACAAAGAGTTAGAGCGTTTCCGCGTTTCCGTAAAAAACGGAAACGCTCTCGCGGACCTTCGGCATCTCCAGGGTGGAAATCAAGACTGCCGAATTGAATGCCTCGACAACATCGCCGGCAGCGTGACTTCGGTCACAAGCGACCAGCAGGCGATGGCTAGGCCGCCAGATGCTCGAACAGCCTTGCCACCGCCTCGGCGCCGGGGTCGACGTGACCTTCGAGCTGCCGGGCGTTGACGTAGGCGGCGCGGCCCGCCTTGGCGCGGGTGAGCGTCGCGGTGAAGTTCGCGCCCTGGCGGGCGGCAACTGCGGCGGCGGTCATGCCCTCGCCAAGCGCTTCGAGCGCGGGCGCGAGCGCATCCACCATGGTGCGGTCGCCGATATGGGCGCCGCCGATCTCCTGCATGCGGGCGAGCCCGGCCCGCAGCGCCTCGCGTATCGGCAGGCCGCTCGATGCGCCATCACCGGCAGCGGCGAAGAAAATGGCAAGCAGCACGCCGGACGAGCCACCCATCGTCTGGCTGAGTTCCAGGCCGATGGCACGCAGCAGTTGCGTGTGATCGGACAGCGGCAGGCGGTCGATGGCGTTGATCAACGCACGCGCCGCGCCGGCCAAGGTCGAACCGGTGTCGCCGTCGCCGGATTTGGCGTCGAGGGCATTCAGGTCCTGCTCGGCGGCTATCAGTACGTTGCAGCAGTCGAGCAGGAAAGCGCGTGTCGCCGCATGGTTGGACGGCATCGGCATGATCGGCGTCAACCCGTCCGGCAAGGCGGCAACGGCAATGGGCCGGACCTCGGAGACGCCCGGCCAGGCAACCATCGGCACGGGTGCCTTCAACAGTTCCAGCTCGGCCGCATTGGCGGCAAAGACCGAGATCGAAAAGCCCTGCATGTCGAGCGAGGTCATCAGCGGAGCCGGACCGACCGCGTGGCTGATCCTTGCGCCCACGGAGGAGCCGAGGAGATCATGCGCGAGCACCGACATTTCTAAGACCGAGGTGCCGCCAAGATTGTTTATCAGCGCCACATGCTGCCCCTCGCCCATGACGGCCGCCAGCCGGTCGACCATGCTCGCGACCGAGGCACGGGCGCCGGAGAAGTCGATCTGCTCCACGCCGGCCTCGCCATGGATGCCGAGGCCGAGTTCAGCCTTGCCTTCGGGAATGCGGTCTTCCTTCGGCGATCCGGGCACGCGGCAGGTGTCGAGCGACATGCCGATGGAACGCGTGCCGGCGATGACGTGCTTGGCGGCGGCCGTCACTGCGTCAAGGTCGGCGCCGCGTTCGGCGAGCGCGCCGGCGATCTTGTGCACGAACAGCGTGCCGGCGACGCCCCGCGCCTGCGGCTGGTCTGGCAGCGCGATGTCGTCGCCGACGATCACCATGGAGACGTTGAGGCCAAAAGCCCGCGCGCGCTCGGCGGCGAGGCCGAAATTCAGCCGGTCGCCGGTGTAGTTCTTAACGATGAGCAGGCAACCGGCCGGGCCGGTGACGGCCAGGATGCCGGCCAGCACCGCATCGACGCTGGGCGAGGCGAAGACATCGCCGCAGACGGCGGCCGTCAGCATGCCCCTGCCGACGAAGCCGACATGGGCCGGCTCGTGGCCGGAGCCGCCGCCCGAGACGATCGCCACCTTGGACTTGTCCCAGTCGCTGCGCAGCACGACGCGGATGTGCGGATAGCCGTCGAGACGGGTCAGCGCGCCGCCGGAGAGAGCGAGCACGCCGTCGATCGCTTCGGTGACGACGTCTTCGCGCCTGTTGATGAACTGGGCCATGAAAATGCTCTCCTTAAGCCTGGCGGGCAGGCTAGACACTTGACGGATGGGTCAGCATAAGCTGCCAAGGTCATGAATTTTGTTCAAGTGGACGTAAAAACTCATCATTTGCGGGCGTGTTTCTAACTTTCGATAGTCCCCCCGAAACAACTTCAGGGGATACTCATGAAAAGTCTGCGCCTTCTATCCGGAACGATCGGCATCGTCCTGCTCCTGTCCGGCACTGCCCTCGCGGATGTGGCCTTGAGCGGCCACGACGCCACGCCCGAAATGATCGTTCGCGTGGCCAACGGAGAAAACGTCTCGGTCAGCGACGAAAGCCTCGACAAGGTCAAGCGTGCCTATGCCGTGCTCCTGCAGGGCGCAAAGGAAGGGCAGGAAATCTACGGCCTGACTGTCGGCGTCGGCTGGAACAAGGACCGCAAGATGGTCGACGCCAAGGGCGAGCTGACGCCTGAACTGATGGAGGCTTCGCGGGAGTTCAACGAGGGGCTGCTGCGCGCCCATTCCGTCGGCGTCGGTCCGGACACCGCGGTTCCGGTCGTGCGCGCCGCCATGGCGGTCCGCCTGAACAACATCCTGACGGGCGGTCCGGGCGTTCAGCCCCATGTCGCCGAAATGCTCGTCGCATTCCTGAACAAAGGCATCACGCCGGTGATGCCGTCGCGCGGTTCCGTCGGCCAGGCAGACATGACGCTGCTCAGCCATATCGGCCTGGCCATGCTGGGTGAAGGCGAGGTCTATTACAAGGACCGCCGCGTGCCCGCCAAGGAAGCGCTGAGCGAAGCCGGCGTCGAACCGCTGAAGCCGTTCGGCAAGGACGGGCTGGCGATCCTGAGTTCCAACGCCTACGCCGCGGCACTGGCCTCCATCGCCATCCACGATGCCGAACAGCTGCTGGAAACCTCGCAGCTGGTCTACGGTCTCAGCCTGGAGGGGTTGAACGGAAACGTTTCCCCGCTTCTGGAAGACGTCGCGGCCCTGAGGCCGTTTCCAAGCTATGTGAATTCGACTGCCGGACTTCGCGATGTGCTCGCCGGCAGCTATCTGTGGCAGGCGGATGAAAAGCGCATCCTGCAGGACCCGCTGAGCTTCCGCACTGCGCCATACCTGCTCGGCAGCTTTGCCGACAGCCTGGCCAGGACCAAGGCGCTTGTTGAGATCCAGATCAACTCGTCGGATGACAATCCAGGCATTGCCATAGGTGTCGAGCCGAAGTCCGACCTGCCCCAGGCCCGCAGGGGTTACGTCCAGGGCGGCGCGGTGTTGCCCACGGCAAATTTCGAGCCGCTGCCGTGGGTCATCTCGTTCGAGGAGCTGGGCATCGTGCTGGCGCATCATGCCACGGCATCGTCCGAGCGCGTCCTGAAGCTGAACAATCCAACCCACACGAAACTGCCGCGTTATCTCGGCACGGAAAACACCCATCATGCCTTCCTGGTCGTGGAAGCGCCGCTGATGGCGATTGCCGCGGAAGCCCGCTCGCTGGCGCAGCCGACCTCGTTCGACTCACGTCCCATCGCGGGCGGCGTGGAAGACGTCGGCACCAACGCCCCTTACGTCGTCGAGCGGGTGCGCCAGCAGATCGATGACAGCTTCACCGTGCTGTCGATGGAACTGATGCACGCTGCCCAGGCCGCCGACCTGCGCCTGAAGGAACATCCGGAACGGCGGCTCGCCACCGCGACGGCAAAGCTTCACGATGCCTTCCGCGAAAAGGTGCCTTTCCTCGATCAGGATCGTTCGATGACCCCCGATATCTCCGCCGGAGCCACCTTCCTCAAGACCTATGACGGCAAGGCCGACTGAGCGGCAAGCCACCAGTCCGAAGCAAACCACCGGAAGCCCGCTCGCGGGCTTCCGTCACAGGGACTTAATCCAGTTCTGGAATTTCTGTATCGCCTTCTCGTCGCCCCGGCGCTGGAGGTAGGCGAGATACCATCCGCCCGGTTGCATGATATCGGACTGGACCGGCACAACCAGGCTGCCGCTGACGAGATCCGCCTCCACGAGGAACTCCGGAACCACCACGATCCCCTGCCCGCTGACGGCGGCTTCGATGGCGAGCAGATTGCTGTCGAACAGGGGCGACGATTTCTGCGAGAGACCGGAGATCCCAACGCTTTCCGCCCAGATCGAGACATCCTCGGTTCTGCCGGAAACCGCCAGGAACGGGAAATGGCGCAGGTCATCGACCGACTTGATCGCCTTGGCGATGTCCCTGGAACACACCGCCACCAGCTTCTCACGCCGCAGCAGCACATAAGTCAGGTTCGGACGGTTCGGCGTGCGCGTGTAGATGAGGCCGACATCGGCCCGGTCTGGATTGAATTCCCAGTCGAGCAGGCTCGCGTCCAGACTGACTGCGATCTCGGGCGACGTCTCCCGCAGCGTCTGCAGCCGCGGGATCAGCCACCGCACCGCCACCGTGACATAGACCTGAAGCGTCAGCGATGCCGGCGCGCTGGATTGCCGGATCAGGTCCGTGGTCAGCGAAATGCGGTCGAGCGCGTCCTGCACGACCGGGAAATACAGCATCCCCTCCTCGCTTAGTTCGACCCGGCCCGGCAGCCGCCGAAACAGCGGCCTGCCCAGGTTCCGCTCGAGCGAGGCGACCTGATGGCTGATCGCCGACTGCGTGACCCGCAGTTCCTCTGCCGCCCCCTTGAAGCTCAGCAATCGTGCCGCGGCTTCGAAGGCCCGCAGGGTCGTCAGGGGTGGTAATGTACGCCGGACCATCTCTCAAAAATGCCACATGAATTCTGTTCATGTAGACGTTAATTCTAATCGTTTGCAAGCGAATGGCAGCGTTTTCATAGTCTCCCGATAAGCCCGAAAAATGGGGGAACGGATATGAAAACCAGCCTTCTGAAAAATACCGCCCTGGCGCTGCTTCTGGGCGCCTGTTCGCTGCCGGCCACCGCGGCTTTTGCACAGCAGAGCTGCATGCGCGTGCTGGGCTACGAATCCGACGGCGAAAAGCAGACGATGGATCCGGCAGCGCTGATCGGCACCGACAGCGTCTATCACATCCGCGCGGTCTACGAACCGCTGGTCGACCGCAACAATGCGATGCAGCCGATCCCCGTGCTGGCCGAATCCTGGGAATCCAATGCCGACGCGACGGAGTGGACATTCCACCTGAGGAAGGGCGTCAAATTCCACGACGGTTCGGACTTCGATGCCGCCGACGTCGTCTATTCGTACCGCCGCCTTCTCGATCCAGCGGTTTCGCCCGGCGGTTTCTCGACGCTTGCCTTCCTCGATGCCGACGGCATCACGGCGGTCGACGATCACACCGTGCGTTTCAAGGTCAAGCAGCCAGTCGTCGAGCTGCCGATGCTAATCGCGACGAAATACGCCCTGATGGTTCCGGATGGCGCCAAGGCGGAAGATTTGCGCGTCAAGGGCGACGGCACCGGCCCCTTCGTCCAGGAGAGCTTCACCATCAACGGTGCCGTCCGTGTGCTGCGGCGCAACGCCAATTACTGGCGCGCCGGCCTGCCGAAAGCCGAGTGCCTCGAGATCACGACGAGCCTGGAATCGACCTCGCGGCTGTCCGCGCTGCTGTCGGGCTCGGTCGACCTGTCGCTGACAGTAGACCCGACCAGCCTCATCACGCTCAAGGACAATCCCGCCGTTGAACTCGTCTCGACGCCGGGAGCGACGTCGCTCTACGTCGCCGTGTGGACGGACACGGCGCCCTTCGACAATCCCAAGGTCCGTGAAGCGATGAAGCTCGTCATGGACCGGCAGAAGATCCTGGACACCGTGCTGCTCGGCTATGGCGAGATCGGAAACGACGCGCCCATCCCGCCAAGCTCGCCGCTCGGTCTCGGCACCCCGGCCAAGACAGCCGATATCGAGCGCGCCAAGGCACTGCTTGCGGAGGCAGGGCACGCCGACGGCATCGAGTTCGATCTCTACACCTCGGACTCCTATCCCGGCATGCTGCTGCTCGCCCAGGTCTACGCCCAGATGGCGGCGCCGGCTGGTATCAAGGTCAACGTCATTCCATCGCCGGCGGAAGGCTACTGGGACACAATCTGGCTGAAGAAGCCGGCGGTGATCTCTTACACCAGCGCACGTCCACCAGCCGAAGCGCTGACACTGTCGCTCAACAGCAAGTCCGAATGGAACGAGACACACTGGAAGCGCGATGACTTCGACGCGCTCGTCGTCAAGGCCGGCCAGACCACCAACGAGCAGGAGCGCATCGGCTTCTATCGCGACGCGCAGCGCATCGTCGCCGACGAAGGCGGCATGATCCTGCCGGTGTTCACATCGATCGTTGCAGGCCTGCGCAAGGGTTGCACCGGCTTCAAGCCCAATGTCGACGTCAACCGCATCGACTATTCCGAGCTGACCTGCAGCCAATAGCGGGCAATTCGCCATCAACTGAACTGGAGCCGCGGGGCAGACCTGCTCCGCGGAAAAGGATGCTTTTATGAAAGTCCTGACGACCTTCCTGCAAAGCTTCGCGGATGCGCTGGACGGCGATGCACTGCCGGTGTCCCGCTCGCACGTGGCCCGGCTGCGTGCATTGCAGGCCAGCCTGCCGCCGGTGAGGTCCGTACCGACGGCACGCGTGCCGATACAGGAAGCCTGCGAAAGCGAGCTGGCTTCCCGCCACGGCGTGTCGGAGTTGGCGCGGTCGCTTTCCGAACTGCTGCCGCAGCTTCATATCACCCGCAGCAAGACATATCTTGCGAACCCGCCTTCCAACGATTTCGGTGACAACTATGGCTACGGCATCATCTGTGGCCCGCAAGGCGGCCCGCCAGCGCTGATCACCGATCCTGACATCGCATTCGGCCTGATGTTCCTCGGGCCCAGAACCCACTATCCGCTTCATCATCACCCGGCCGATGAGCTCTATTACACGGTTACTGGCCCATCGTTCTGGCGCGCCGGCAACGCAGACTGGGTGTCGCGCGGGACCGAGGCTATCATCCACCATCCGCCATGGATGCCGCACGCGACGCTCTCCGCTGAAAGACCACTGGTCCTGCTTTACATCTGGGAGGGCGACCTCGATACCGACGCGGCGTTCATCCTGGACCACCTGCCACTGGATGCCGCCCCGCCGCCAGTTGGATTGGATTTGAAATGAGCATCTTGCGCCTCCTCGCCAGCCGGATCCTGCTCTCGGCCCTGACGCTTCTGATCGTCTCGGTCCTGATCTTTCTGATCCTCGAAGCCTTGCCCGGCGACATCGCGACCCGCATCCTCGGGCGCGACGCGACGGCAAAGGCGCTGGAGGTGCTCCGCAGCCAGCTGCATCTCGACCAGCCGCCGCTGACCCGCTACTTCCACTGGCTCGGTAATCTGCTTCACGGTGATTTCGGCGCCTCGCTGGCGACCGGGCGGCCGATCGCCGACGTGCTCGGTCCCCGCATCGTCAACACGCTGCTGCTCTCGCTATTCGCCTTCGCGCTTTATCTGGTCCTCGCCCTGGTTCCTGCGATCATCCAGGCGACAAACCGGGGCAAAGCTGTCGACAACGTTATTTCCGTGATCACGCTGGTGTTGCTGTCGCTGCCTGACTTCCTGCTGGCGACGATCCTGCTCTTCCTGTTCGCCGTTGCCATCCCGATCCTGCCGGCGCTGGCAACGGTCTCGGAAAACAGCACCTGGCCGGAGATGCTGCGCGCAATGATCCTGCCGGCGACGACACTTGCCATCATGATGGCCGTCTATGCGATCCGCGTGTTGCGCGACAGCCTGATCGAGGTGCTGCGCTCCGACTATGTCCGGCTTGCCGAATTGAAGGGACTGCGCCCCGCGGCCGTGCTGTGGCGGCACGCCTTGCCCAACGCCCTGGTGCCGGCCCTCAACGTGACGGCGCTGAACCTCGGCTTCCTCATCGGCGGCGTGGTGATCGTGGAACGGGTCTTCTCCTATCCGGGTTTCGGCACGTTGCTCATCGATGCGCTGCAGCTGCGCGACATTCCTCTGATCAAGGCAACGGTGATGATCAGTGCTGCCGTCTATGTCGCAGCCAATCTCGTCGCCGACATCTGTGCGGTCCTGCTGCAACCGCGCCTGAGGACACGCTGATGACCGCGATCGTATCCCGTCCGGCCAGATCCCTTCACGGCTGGCACACCACACCCGGGCCATTCAAGGCCGGAGCGGTCATCCTTGGCGTCCATCTGCTGTTTGCCATCGTCGGCGTGTTCTGGACCCCGTACGGCTATGCCGAAATGGGGGCGGGACTGCCGCTTTCCGGCACATCCTGGCAACACCCGATGGGCCTCGACCAGATCGGCCGCGACGTCTTCAGCCGCTTCATGTACGGCGCCCACATCGTGCTTCTGCTTTCCTTCGCGGGCACCGTGCTTGGAATGGTCACGGGTGCCGCGATAGGGCTTATCTCAGGTTATGTCGGCGGCTGGCTCGACGACATCCTGCAGCGTGTCGTCGAAGCGATGATCAGCATACCGTTCCTGGCATTGGCGCTGGTCATGATCATTGCCGCCGGCCCCGCCCTCGCCGGACAGCCGGCCCTCATCATCGTCGTGGTTGCCATCGTCTATGCACCCCGCATCACGCGCATCGCGCGTGCGGCGGCGATGGAAGTCGCGACCCGCGAATATGTCGCCGCTGCGGAACTGCGCGGCGAAGGCACGTTGTCCGTCGTCTTCCGCGAAATCCTGCCCAACACCGCCAATGTACTGCTCGTCGAGTTCTCGCTGCGGCTGAGCTATGCGCCGATCCTGATCGGAGCCCTCGGCTTCCTGGGCTTCGGCATCCGCCCGCCGACCCCGGAATGGGGCCTGATGATCAGCGAAAACCGCAACCTTCTAATCGCCTCGCCGATGACTGTCTTCGGGCCGGGACTGGGCCTGGCGTCCCTCGTCATCGGGTTTAATCTTTTCACCGACGGCCTGTCGCGCATGCTCGGCCAGCGGCCGGTCATGGGAGCTTGACGATGAAACCGCTGATCGAGGTCCGCAATCTCGGCATCGCCTATGGCCGCCCCGGCAGTTGGACGAGTGTTGTCCAGGGCGTCTCCTTCGACTTTGCACGAGGCGAAGCGTTCGGGCTGGTGGGTGAGTCCGGCTGCGGCAAATCCACCGTCGCCTATCGCCTGCTCGGCTACGGCACGGTCAACAGCCTGGCACAGACCGGCGAGGTGCTTTTCGATGGCGTCGATCTGTTGAAACTCGACGCCAGATCGCTGGCGCGCCTGCGCGGCAACCGCATTGCCCTTGTCCCCCAGAATCCGACGACGTCGCTCAGCCCCGGCATGCGGGTCGGGGCGCAGATCCGCGAGATGATCACGACGCACCGGGCGCTTCCCGCCGGCATGACCATGGAGCGCCGCCTCGCGGAGCTGTTCACCCTGGTCGGCCTGCCGGATGTCGGCCATCGTTATCCGCACGAGCTTTCCGGCGGTCAGCAGCAACGCGTAACGATTGCGATGGCGGTCTCGTGCAATCCCGACCTGCTGGTTCTGGATGAGCCGACAACCGGCCTCGACGTCACGACGCAACGCCAGATCATCCAGCTGTTGCAAAGTCTTCGAAGCAGCATCGGCATGGCGATGCTCTACGTCACGCACGATCTCGCCTTGCTCAGTCAGATCGCGGACCGTGTCGGCGTGATGTATGCCGGCCAGTTGGTCGAGATCGCACCTTGCGACGCGTTGCTGTCGGCGCCGGTGCATCCCTATTCGCGCGGCCTGATCGCGTCGATCCCGACGATAGACGGCGCAAGCAGCGGTCGAGGCCTGCGCGGCATGCTGAGGCGGGACCAGATCCCCAGCGGTTGCAAGTTCGAACCGCGCTGCGACTTCGCAAAGGCGGATTGCAAAGGCACACCACAGACACTCGAGCCGGTCGGCAAGGAGAGAGCCGTCGCCTGCATGCGCTGGAAGGATATCGAACCCGCCGCCGCGGAACTGACCAGAGCGGCCCGGTCACCACAGCCGGACACCGAGGTGGGAGCGGTGCTCAGCGTCGAGGATCTCGCCTTGTCCTACCAGTCTCCAAGCGTCCTTCGGACGTTTCTCGGCAAAGCTGACAGCATCGTTGCCCGCGACATCAGTTTCGAGCTGAAGCCGGGTGAGGTCGTCGCCCTCGTTGGCGAGTCCGGCAGCGGCAAGTCGACCATCGCCCGCGCGATCAGCGGCCGGCTGCAACCCCGGTCGGGTGGAATC
This sequence comes from Mesorhizobium sp. 1M-11, assembly GCF_001303895.1. GTDB lineage: Bacteria > Pseudomonadota > Alphaproteobacteria > Rhizobiales > Rhizobiaceae > Mesorhizobium. Next base: position 96,297 of record NZ_LJSD01000009.1, read on the forward strand.
CACCTTGATGGAAACGCACTGGCGCCGGTGTTGCGGCGCCGTTCTGTCGAGCAGCTGCGACAGATCCAGTACATTTTCCAGAACCCCGATGCCTCGCTGAATCCGCGCCGGCGCATCCGGTCGATCTTGGAGCGGCCACTGCGCCATTTCGGCATCAAATCGGATGGCGAGACGCTCGAAACCGTGCTGGAAAGCGTCGGCCTGCATGCGGGCTATCTCAATCGCTTTCCCGAACAGCTTTCGGGCGGCGAGCGCCAGCGCATCGCCATCGCGCGCGCCCTGCTGGTCAACCCGAAGCTTCTGATCTGCGACGAGATCCTGTCGGCACTCGACGTGTCGGTCCAATCGCGCATCGTCGAGCTGCTGCAGTCGCTGAAGAAACAGCATTCCGTCGCGATGCTGTTCATCTCGCACGATCTGGCTGTCGTGCAGCAGCTGGCCGACAAGGTAGCGGTACTCTATCGGGGCGAGCTCCTGCAGATGGCCGACACGGCCACCTTGCTCGAATCCCCTCTGCACCCCTACACCCAGATACTGCTCGAGGCTGCACCCGGCCTGCGCAAGGACCAATACGTCTCGAGGTCGCCGGCAACACCGGGTGAGACGTCGACAGGCGGGCAAGGATGTCCTCTTGCGGGCCGCTGCCATCGGCAGATCGGAAAGATCTGTGCGGAGAGCCGCCCGCCAGTTCGCAGCACGGAGACAGGCTTCATTCGCTGCCACATACCGGGCAGCCAGTTGGTGCGAGGCAACGAGCTGGCTGCAGCCTGAGCAAAACGGGCGCCAGCGGCGCCCGTCGATCTGATCGGCTTTGACGCGGCGCGAACCGCAACCGCTCAATAGATGTCGAAGTCGAAATACTTCGCCTGCACCTTCTTGTAGGTGCCGTCGGCAACGATGGCGTCGATCGCCGCATTGAAGCGCTCGCGCAGCGCGTCCTCGCCCTGGCGGATGGCGATGCCGATCTCGGCCTCGGTACCCTCCACGTCACCGATCAGCTTGCAGCAATCCTTGCCGTTGCCATTCTTGACCCAGTCGACCAGCACGAACTTGTCGGTGATGATGGCGTCGAGCCGGCCGTTGACGAGGTCGGCGACGGCATCCTCATGCGTCGGATAGAGCTTCACGTCGGCGCCGGCCTTGGCGTAGACATCCTGCGCGTAGGTGGCCTGCATGGTCGAGCCTTGCGCGCCCAGCGTCTTGCCTTCCAGCGCCGCCGGCTCGGTGCCGGTCACGGTGGTGTCCTTCAGGCCGGCCAGCGCCAGCGGCGTCGCGTAATATTTGTTGGTGAAGGCGACCTGCTTCTTGCGCTCCTCGGTGATGGTCATCGAGGCGATGATGGCGTCGAACTTCCTGGCCTGCAGCGCCGGGATCATGCCGTCCCAATCCTGCGCGACGATCTCGCATTCGATTTTCATCTCAGCGCACAGCGCATTGGCGATGTCGACGTCGAAGCCGGCCAGCTTGCCGTCCGCCGTGACCGTGCTGAAGGGCGGCGCAGCCCCTTCCGTGGCGATCTTCAGCTTTTCGGCGGCAGCCGTCCCCATCATCAACATCGTCGCGGCCGCAGCCGAGACGAGCCATTTCGAAATCTGCATTCCTGTTTTCCCTCCAACTTCGGCCGAAACGGCCGGGCCCTGCCAAACATGTGCCGGCAAAGCGAGAAAGCGCCAGCGCCGGGCTTCGATTGGTGCTCGGAGGATGGTTTCTTTAGGGCGCTACGATCCCGCCTCTTGCGAAGGTTGGACAACACCCTCTTCGTATTTTTGGATGATGATATCGCAGGACTTGCGGAGTCTTTTCAGGTTCTCGATCGTAAGCATCCGCGAAACCTCGGATTCACCTCGTGCGTATTGAATCCAGATTATCTTCTCCTCATCGTCCATTGCCAGGAGCAGATTGGCGATGTCCTTGCCCCTGGCATCGAATATCTTCTCCCGCACATAAACGTCGTAGCCGTAGTCGTACTTGAACATCCGCCAAAAGGCTTTCTTCGCCGAAACCATGGCCCCTCCATTGACCACTACTTGGCCGCTTTGACCAACCGCACGCAAGGAAATTCAAACGACGATCCCGAATGATCGACGACGAGTGACCATCAGCACGCGAATAATCCGGACCGGACATCCTCGCTCGATAACACCCGGCTCACGCAAAGGTGACCTCCCCTCGGCCGCATCAGGTTGAAGCCGCAAGCCTTGCTGGTAGCCTGCTCTCGGGTTGTCCCCGGGGCGCGGAACCGGTCGGCGATGAGCGCTGCCGGTCAAGGCCGTGCCCGCTGACCCTTGGAGTCCGATCAATGGCCAGTTTTGCCCTTTCCCGTCGCACCGTCATGGCAAGCGCCGGCGCCCTCGCTACCGCTGCCATCCTCGACCTGCCCATCGGCATCGCGCCGGCGCGGGCGCAAGACGCACCCGTGAGCCACAATCCCGGCTTCTATCGCTACAAGGTGGGCGACATCACCGTCACCGCACTCAACGACGGATTCGGCCAGCGCCCGCTCGACGGCTTCATCCGCAATGCCGAGCTCGCTGACGTCAAGAAGGCGATGGAGGATGCCTATCTGCCGAGCGATGCGATTTCCATCTCCTACACCACGCTGGCGCTGCAGATCGGCGACAGGCTGGTGCTGATCGACACCGGCAACGGCGATTCCGGCGCGCCAACCTCAGGCGTCTGGATGAACAATTTCAAGGCTGCCGGATTCAAGCCAGAGGATGTCTCGACCGTCATCATCAGCCATTTCCATGGCGACCACATCAACGGCTTCCGGCTCAAGGACGGCACCGCCGTCTTTCCAAACGCCGAGGTCATGGTGCCGGCCGCCGAATGGGCTTTCTGGATGGACGATTCCAAGATGAACGCCGCGCCGGAAGCCGCGAAGAACGCATTCGCCACCGTGCGCCGCGTCTTCGGCCCCGTCGCCAAGGACGTCAAGCAGTACGAAGGCGACAAGGAACTGGTGCCGGGCGTGACCGCGATCGCTGCTCCCGGCCACACGCCCGGCCACACCGTCTTCGCCATTGCCTCCGGCGACGACAGCCTGATGGCATTGTCGGATACGACCAATCATCCTGCGCTGTTCGTGCGCAACCCCGACTGGACGGCGGTGTTCGACATGGACGGGCCGCAGGCGACGGCAACCCGGCGCAAGCTGCTCGACATGGCGGCGGCGGAGAAGATGCAGGTTGCCTTCTACCACGCCCCCTTCCCCGCGACCGGTCACATCGCCAAATCCGGCAATGGCTTCGAACTGGTGCCGGTGCAGTGGAGCAGCGCGATCTGAGCCGCGTGGCGCTGGACAGATAAAAGGCCGGGAGAGCTCCCGGCCTTCCTTTTCAGCAACGAGGCGGCTGGCTATCCGTCATCAGCAACAGCTGCTCAATAGATGTCGAAGTCGAAATATTTCGACTGGATCTTCTTGTAGGTGCCGTCGGCCACGATGGCGTCGATGGCCGCATTGAACTTCTCGCGCAGCTCATTGTCCTCCTGGCGTATCGCGATTCCGGCTTCGGTCTCGGTTCCCTTGACGTCGCCGATCATCTTGCAGCAATCCTTGGCCGAGCCGTTCTTCATCCAGTCGACCAGCACGAACTTGTCGGAGAGGACGGCGTCGAGGCGGCCGTTGACCAGGTCGGTCACCGCTTCTTCCTGCGTCGGGTAGAGCTTCACGTCGGCGCCGGCCTTGGCATAGACGTCCTGCGCATAGTCGGCCTGGGTGGTAGAAGCTTGCGCGCCCACGGTCTTGCCTTTGACTGCCTCACCATCCGTGCCGGCCAGCGCGCTGTCCTTCAAGGCAACCAGCGCCAGCGGCGTGGTGTAGTATTTGTTGGTGAAGGCGACCTGCTTCTTGCGCTCGGGCGTGATGCTCATCGAAGCGATGATGGCATCGAACTTCTTGGCCTGCAGCGCCGGGATCATGCCGTCCCAATCCTGCGTGACGAGTTCGCACTCGGCCTTCATCTGTGCGCACAGCGCATTGGCGATGTCGATGTCGAAACCCTCCAGCTTGCCGTCCGCTGTGAGGGTGTTGAAAGGCGGATAGGCACCCTCCGTGCCGATCTTGATCTTGTCAGCGGCAAAGGCAGCACTGGCGCCCGCCACCATCATCGTTGCGGCTGCGACCGTTGCGAACCACTTGGACATTCTCATCATGTTTCCCCTCGGGTTGGTCTTGTTGTCCGCAGACAGCCAAGCACGCCGCCGGGAGGCAGGCAAGCGCGGGATGCGACGTGGTGTTGCTGCTTTAGATGGGGGGCTTTTGGGAAGGCGGAGCAAGGGAGTAAGGGAGTGGGTGTTTGTCCCCTATTCCCCTATTCCCCTATTCCCCTATTCCCCTATTCCCCTATTCCCCTATTCCCCTATTCCCCTATTCCCTCATCTTGCTGCCCGAAAATGCTTCGACAGCTTCAGGCCCTGCGCCTGGTAATTGGAGCCGAGGTCGGTGCCGTAAAGCGCGGTCGGCCGCTTCAGCATGTGCTCGTAGACCAGCCGGCCGACGATCTGGCCGTGGTCGAGGATGAACGGCACCTCGTGGCTGCGCACTTCCAGAACCGCGCGGCTGCCGGTGCCGCCGGCGGCGGAATGACCGAAGCCCGGATCGAAGAAGCCGGCATAGTGCACGCGGAATTCACCGACCAGCGGATCGAATGGCGTCATCTCGGCGGCGTAGAGCGGCGGCACATGCACCGCCTCCTGGCTGACGAGGATGTAGAATTCGTCGGGATCGAGCACCAGTTCGCCGGCGCCGCTGCGATAGAGCGGCTCCCAGAAATCGACGATGTCCTGGGCGGCGCGCTTGTCGACGTCGACCAGCCCGGTGTGATGCTTGCCGCGATAGCCGACCAGCCCGTCCTTGTCGCCGGCCAGATCGATGGACAGCGCGATGCCGCCGTTGGAGATGTTGGGCGGGTCGATCGCCACCAGCGTCTCGGCACGGTGCAAGGCATGCAGCTCCTCTTCCGACAGAAGCGCATTGCCGGTGCGGAAGCGGATCTGCGACAGGCGCGAGCCGGTGCGGGCGACGATCGGGAAGGTGCGCGGGCTGACTTCGAGATAGAGCTGGCCGCGATAGCCGGCGGCAATCTTGTCGAACTCCTGGCCATGGTCGGTCATGACGCGGGTGAAGATGTCGAGCCGGCCGGTCGAACTCTTCGGATTGGTCGAGGCGGAAATGTCGCCCGGCAGTTCCAGGCTTTCCAGCAGCGGCACGATGTAGACGCAGCCCGTCTCAAGCACCGCGCCTTCGGCAAGGTCGATCTCATGCAGCTTCAGCCGGTCGAGCTTGGCCTCCACCGTGCTGTGGGGGCCGGGCAGGAAGGAGGCGCGCACGCGATAGGCCTTTTCGCCGAGGCGCAGGTCGAGGCTCGCCGGCTGGATCTGGTCGGCATCGAGCGGACGCGGCGACTTCAGGGCGCCGGCCTGGAACAGCGCCGCGATATCCTGATCGGGAAGAATGCCTGTCTTGCGCAATGACAACTCCACAGGTGGCTCAAGTCAGCCAGCCCTCCATGCTCTTAATGAAGCCGGCAATTGACGCAAGCCGCCCCCGGGTCTAAAGGGAACTTTATCCCGTGGTGATTTGGCCGGTCGGCTTGCAGCCACGTTAAACAAGTCGCTAAAGGACCGCAGGGCCCGACAAAGCCCCTATGGACCGGTTGCGACTTCGCGGCCGGTTTTTTTGTGTGTCGGAACGGAACCATGACCGAGAAAAAGCGCAACTGGAAACCCGCAACCCAGCTCGTCCACGCTGGCACGCTGCGATCGGGCTTCGGCGAGATGTCGGAAGCGATGTTCCTGACGCAGGGCTATCACTACGACAGCGCCGAGCGCGCCGAGGCCCGCTTCAAGGGCGAGGAGCCGGGCTTCATCTATTCGCGCTACGCGAACCCCACCGTCGACATGTTCGAAAAGCGCATGTGCGCGCTGGAAGGCGCTGAAGACGCCCGTGCCTTCGCATCCGGCATGGCGGCGGTGACGGCCGCCGTTTTGTGCAGCCTCAAGGCTGGCGACCATATCGTGGCTGCGCGCGCGCTGTTCGGCTCCTGTCGCTGGGTGGTCGAGACGCTGGCACCGAAATATGGCATCGAGGCAACGCTGGTCGATGGCACCGAGATCGGGAACTGGGAAGCCGCGGTGAGGCCGAACACCAAGCTGTTCTTCCTGGAGAGCCCGACCAACCCGACGCTGGAAGTGGTCGATATCGCCGCCGTCGCCAGGCTCGCCAATTCGATCGGCGCCAGGCTGGTGGTGGACAATGTCTTTGCCACACCGCTGATGCAGAAGCCGCTGGAACTCGGCGCGCACATCGTCGTCTATTCGGCCACCAAGCACATTGACGGCCAGGGCCGCTGCCTCGGTGGCATCGTGCTGTCCGACAAGAAGTGGATCGACGAGAACCTGCACGATTACTTCCGCCACACCGGCCCGAGCCTCTCGCCGTTCAACGCCTGGGTGCTGCTGAAAGGCCTGGAGACGCTGCCGCTGCGCGTGCGCCAGCAGACGGAAGCAGCCGGCAAGATCGCCGATTTCCTCGCCGACCACCCGAAGGTCGGGCGGCTGATCTATCCCGGCCGCGCCGACCATCCGCAGGCCGACATCATCAAGAAGCAGATGACCGGCGGCTCGACGCTGATCTGCTTCGACCTCAAAGGCGGCAAGAAATCGGCCTTCGCCTTCGAGAACGCGCTCGACGTGGTGCTGATCTCCAACAATCTGGGCGACGCCAAGAGCCTGATCACCCATCCGGCAACGACGACGCACAAGAACCTGACCGACGAGGCCCGCGCCGAACTCGGCATGGGCGACGGCACGCTGCGCCTGTCGCTCGGTCTCGAAGACACCGACGACCTGCTGGAAGACATCGAACAGGCGCTGGCGAAGGCGTAAAGTCCGAGAAAAGGCCCGTCCCTGGAGGGCGGGCCTTGGTTTCTCTTTGCCGGATCCGTGCTGGTCCGTCAGCATCTATGGCTGACCATGCCTCGGCGAGCTCATCCCGATCAGCGTTCCGGAATGGATCCCCGACACTCTCCAGTCGCTTCGCTCCCTGCGAGGTCGAGGATGACGGGCTTCATTTCCTGCCAGCGCTAATTGTCACCATCGCCTCCACGCTGGTGGTTGGCGGAGGCGAAAAGGGAACTCCGTCATCCTCGACCTCGCGAGCGACCGCAGGGAGCGGAGAGTGTCGGGGATCCATTCCGGAACGCCGCAGAAAAAAGCGAAAAGTCGACTGCCCGCCCGCTACCGCAGCGCCTTCGGCGCGACGGAGCGCCAGCTCATCGTCATGGCGTGGCGGACAGTCTCTTCGTCCGCCTGTTCCAGCCAGACCCGCGTCCAACCCTTCTGGCCCCAGGAGCCCGGGATCGGCTCGAACTGGCCGGCCGATGTTTCGAGCAGCAGCCGCTGCTCGTCCGGTGCCAGCTTGATGACGGCGCGGTTGTCCTTGGGCCGCAGCGTGGCGAAGATCTTGCCGCGCACGCGGAAATCGGTGACGTCGAAATGGCTGCTCTGCACGGCTTCGGGGAAGCCGAGCGCGATCTGGCAATAGCGATCCTCGGACAGCACGACCACCCTCCCCTCAAGCGTTTCGGCTGCAGCGATCATGCCGCAAACCAGCCGGCAGCGATACAGATCAGATCAGGCGCCCGAGAGCACTTCCTCGGCTTCGTCGGACTTGGTGGTGATGTTCATGGTGTTGCCGCGCCAGTCGATGGCGCCGCCGAGCCAGCCGCGCAGCCAGATCGCCGGCACCATGATATCGCGCACCACCATCGCCGGGATCAGGCGCGGCGAGGCATACCAGCCCTTGGCCAGCGCCAATGCATATTCCGGCAGGTAGACGGCACAGAGCACCAGAAAGGCGGTCGAGACCATATCGGCACCGGAGCCGGCCGCGGCAATCAGCGCGAACAGCAGAGGCATCGCCGCGCCGACACAAAGTTCGGGCGCGAAAAACAACGGGAAGGTGACGCGGCGCAGCCTCGCCCAGCGGGCCTGGCGCGACCATACCGCTTCGAGCCTGCGATGCCCGAGTGGCTGCTCGAACGGCGAGGCCACCAGATGGACATTGAGGCCGAGCCCGTTGACCAGCTTGGTTGCAGCGGCGTCCTCGGCGATCTCGGCGGCCAGGGCGCGGATGCCGCCATTGGCATCGAGCAGTGGCTTCGACCACAGCATGCTCTTGCCCTGCGCGAAGCCGAGACCCGCGGCAGCCCCAGTATACTGCCAGCGCGCCTGCAGTGTGTTGAGGAAAGCACATTCGACCTCGGCCCAGAAGCCATCCGGACGCGAGCCGACCGGCGTCGAGCAGACGAGACCGCTGTCGGTGCGCCAGGCATGCATCATGTGCTGGATGTAGTCGCGCGGCATCAGCACATTGGAATCGGCCAGGATCACCCAATCGTGGCGGGCCGCCTCCCAGCCCTTCACGCAGTTGTTCAGCTTGGGGTTGCCGCTGATGCGGTCATCGCCGAACAGGAGGCGCGCCGGCACGTCCGGAAAACGCGCCATGGTGGTGCGGATGGCCAGGGCAATCGGGTCATCGGTGTGCGCCACGCAGAAGATCAGCTCATAGTCCGGCCAGTCGAGCCGAAAGGCGCGTTCGAGCGTCTCGGCGGTGAATGGCTCGACGCCACGCGCCGGTATGACGACGGAAACCGGCGGCGCATCGCCACGCGGCGGTGCAACGGTGCGGCGGCGTTCCAACTGGGACCATGCCAGCCCTACGGAAACGAAATTGGTGAGAAGCAGTGCGGCGGAAAAGGAAGCGGCTGCGATGGTCAGGTCCATGAAGTCAGGTCACTCCTGGAAACGCGGGCTTTAGAGCGCCGCGCGTCCTCTTGGACGCGCAAGGACGCTCTAAGACTTTGATCTGGCGCATGATCCTTTCCGAAAATCGATTCCGATTTTCGGGATCATGCGCTAGCCTTGTTAGGCTGCGTCCAGGAATCATCACGGGACCGGACGCGATCGGCGCACACCATCACCGTTTCATGTCGTGTACATGACAGATGGTTGACCACGACGGTCTGCGGACGGAAACTCGCAGCGGTTTTGGTACGAGTCGCTCCAGGTTACCCATGTACAGTGCAGTCACCCGCAACATCGTGGTCGAGGTGGAACCCTTCTACCTCGAGGACCGCTCGGACCCCGACGAGGGCCGTTACGTGTGGGGCTACCGGGTGACGATCGACAACCGTTCGGACGAATTCGTCCAGCTTCTGTCGCGCTACTGGCACATCACCGATGGCGCCGGACAGGTGGAGGAGGTGCGCGGCCCGGGTGTCGTCGGCGAAAAGCCGGAACTCAACCCCGGCGACAGCTACCAATACACCTCAGGCTGCCCGCTTTCGACACCGTCCGGCATCATGGTCGGCCACTACACGATGCGCAATGCACGCGGCGAGCAGTTCGACATCGCCATCCCGGCCTTCTCGCTGGATCTGCCGAATGCCAGGCGGGTGGTGAATTAGCGGCGTGGTTCCCTTCTCCCCGTTCACGGGGAGAAGGTGGCCCGAAGGGCCGGATGAGGGGCGACACCAAGTAGGCAGAAGCCGGCTCTGCCCCTCACTGCCCTGCCGGGCATCTCTCCCCGTGAACGGGGCGAGAAAGGCAGCTTCGATGCGGCGCTCACCACACGGTCGTGGTCCTCCTCCAGATCACCAGGCTGACGAGGATCAGCAGCATCGCCGCGCCTGCGATGACACCGACAAAGGCCTGGTCGAAGGCGGCACTGGCAAGGCTCGTGAGCTCAGCAGCTTGAGCAGGCGCCAGTTTCTCGGCAATCAGCAACGCCTCGTCCAGACTGTCGCCCGCCTGCGCGGCGATCCCTTCGGGCAGCATCAGGGCGTAGGTGTAGAGCGCCGACATCAGCGAGCCCAGGAACGCGATGCCAAGCGCGCCGCCGAGTTCGAAGGAGACCTCCTCGATGGAGGCCGCCATGCCAGCCCTCTCCTCCGGGGCCGACAGCATGATGACGCTGGAGGCCGCCGTCATGGCCGCGCCGAAGCCGAAGCCCATGGCCGACAGCGCCGTGAGCCACAGCCAGGTTTCGCCCTGATAGACCAGGAGATACGCGGCGAGCGTGGCGCCTGCCAGAAGCAGCGAGGCCCAGAGCACGCGCACGGCGCCAACCCGCGGCAGCGCCAGGCCGGTGACGGGACCGGCGATGAAAGCCGCGAGCGGGATCGGCAGGATGATCAGGCCGGCCTGCAGCGGCGAGAGGCCGAGCACGAGTTGCAGGCGCTGGCTGAACACCAGCTCCACGCCGATCAATGCCGCCGATGCCACCATGGCTGTCACGACGCCGGCTGAGAAGCGCGGGTTGGCGAAGAGCGAAAAGTCGATCAGCGGCGCACGGCTGCCGAGCTGGCGGCGAACGAAGACGATCATGGCGACGAGACCGACGGCGAAGGCGAGCGCGGCTGCAAGCCAGGATGGATCGCGCTTGGCGATTTCCTTGATGGCATAGGTCAGGCCGACCAGCCCGACCATGATCTGCAAGGAGCCGACGAGATCCCAGGGATGATCGCCGTTGCCCGGCCGATACGGCAGCAAGGTGGCGCCGGCAAGAAGGGCAACCAACACCACCGGCACGTTGATCAGGAAGACCGAGCCCCACCAGAAGTGCTCCAGCAGCGCGCCGCCGACGACCGGGCCGAACGCGGCCCCACCGGAGGCCACGGCGGCCCAGACGCCGATGGCGAAGGCTCGCTCCTTCTCATCGGTGAAGGTCAGCCGGATCAGGGAGAGCGTGGCGGGCATCATCATGGCGGCACCCACCGCGAGCAGCGCCCGCGCCGCGATCAACCAGACTGAGGTTGGGGAAAACGCGGCACCCAGCGACGCCAGGCCGAACACGACGAGGCCGGCCAGGAACATGCGCTTGTGGCCAAGCCGATCGCCCAGCGTGCCGACGCCCGGCAACAGACCGGCGACCACCAGGGGATAGGCGTTGATGATCCAGAGCTTTTCCGTCGCCGTCGCCCGGAGCTCGTGCGTCAGCGTGGGGAGCGCGGTGTAAAGTACCGTCATGTCGATGACGATCAGGAACAGTGCGCTGGACACGACGGCCAGGACCAGCCACCGGTTGCTCGAAGACATGATACTTTCCTTACTTGTCTTGCTGGCCTTGCACGGCCACGGCCACGCATATAAATACGATCGTATTGAAATGGAAGGGGTCAGATGTCAGGAAGACCGCGCAGCATCGACCGCGACAAGGTCCTCGACGCCGCCGAGACGGTGGTGACTGAGCTCGGAGCATCAGGGCTGAGCTTCGATGCCGTGGCGAAGGCCGCCGGCATCACCAAGAGCGGCGTGCAGTATTGCTTCGGAACCAAGGATAATCTGATCCGCGCGATGATCGCTCGCTGGGCCGACACCTACGAAAACAAGGTCATGGAAGAGGCGGGCCCCGAACCGTCAGCGGCGGCGGTGATCCGGGCACATCTTTCGGTGACGCGAGACGAGGACGAGGAGGAGCACTCGCGCTCCGCCGTCATGATGACGGCGCTTTTGGAGGCACCCGATCGGGTGGCCGAAAGCCGGGAGTGGTACAACGGCTTTCTGGCGAGGCTTGACCTGTCCAAGCCGGCGGACCGCCAGATCGCCGTCGCCTTCCTGGCCGGCGAAGGCGCCTTCCTGTTGAAGGCGCTCGGCCTGATCAGCCTGAACGAGGCCGATTGGCACGCGCTGTTCACTGATATGCTGAAGCTGACGCGCGGCGACGGGAAGTGCAGCCGCCCGGTGTGTGATGGAGCGGAGTCCTGATCAGAAAAATCCCCGGAAGCCTGTGGCCTCCGGGGCGTCAGGAAACATGAGGCTGTTTGACGTCTAGCCGGCGGCGCCTTCGATGACGCGGCAGATGGCGTCGCGCGTGGCGCCTTCCGGAGCCACCTGGCCGGCCTGCACCATGAACACCACGTCGACGCGGCTGCCCTTGCCGGATTTGCGCACGACGACACGCAGGGTCTGCTCGCGGCCGGAACCGGACGTTTCCTGCTTGGCGGTCAGCGAGCCCATCGCCTTGTCGACCTTGATGTTCTCGAAGCCCTCGGCCAGCATGGCGCGATGGGCATTGTCCAGCGCCTTTTTGGAATCGAGTTTCGGGAAGACCCCGGAGCTCTTGTAGTTGACGGCGGTTACCATCGGCACGCCCTCGGTCTTGAAGTTCTTCTGGCAGGACTGAGCGTTCGCCGCCGAGACCGCCAGCAGGGAAACCGCCGCGGCAACAAAAATCTTGCTGATCATGAAAAAACCTGTGCCTGAAATTGCTCTGTCTCTCTGCGCAATTCCGGACGCAAAACCGCTGCGCACTTTTGCTGGAACTGCTCTTGCGCGACCGGGCCTCGCCTCCCGGTCGCCCTCAGCAATAGTCGGCCAGCCGGCAACAAGCCAGCGCAAGAATGCACTAGATCGCCTATCTCACAGGCGCGCAGCCGCAGACGATCCGAGGTGCATTGGACAATAGCGAGGTCACGGCCGCGAGCTTCGATAACTGCCGCCCTGAGACTGGTCGGCAGTCCGGGTTTACGGCTTATGCGCTGAAACCAGCACCATCATGGGCCGCTCCAATTCTTCCGCGAGCGCCGGTGTTTGCCTGATCTGTTCTGATGTAGGGGCAAACTCCTCGATTCGGCCTATGTCGAAGCCTGCCTCAATCAGGGTATTGATCGTCGTCCCGAGCGTCCGGTGATACTTCAGGACGCCTTTGGCGAACCAATCCGTTCGCCGCTCCCCTTCGATCGAATAGCCGTTCACCGGCCAGGTCTTCCGTCCGTCCTCATCTTGCGTCCAATGCGGATGAGCGGCAGCCATGAAGATGGGGTGTTCGATCGTGAAAACGAGATCGCCGCCTTGAACCAGTGCGGCGTGTATCGTCCCGATCAGACGACCGAAATCCTCTACATAGTGAAAGGTCAGCGCGCTGAAGATCAAATCGAACGTAGCCTGCGGCAGCGCAAGGGATTCCAGATCGGCGATGTGAAATTCTATCGCCGCATCATGCGTGTCCGCCCGCGCCCGATTGATCATGTTCTGCGAGAGATCGAAGCCGGCGACCGACGCCGCCCCGTGTTCACGCATCCAGCGCGACGCCCAGCCAAAGCCGCAGCCAAGATCAGCTACCCGCCGCCCGACGAGATCGGGCAGCATGGCTCGAATGGCAGGCCATTCGGGTGCGCCGTCCAGGCCATTCACCTGTCGGGGCAGTTGGCTGTATCCTTCAAAGAAATCAGAATTGTCGTAGATATTTTGTGCCATGGTCATCTCCTTAAGCAGTTGGAGGACGAGGCAACTTTCCGCGCGAATAGACCTCGTCCGATTGGGGCGAGGTCGGGAAATACGATCCGCGTTGTTAACTTGCGCGATCAGCGTCCCGACATCCCGCCTGAGGGATGCCGGCCAGCCGGGCGACAATATGGGTATCCTTCTCAACCATGGCGAAAGCATCGACCACGCTTGCACGGAAATCAAGCACTCCTTCGATGCGAGTGTCCTCTTTGCGCAAGGGGCGGACCCTTTCCACGGTCAACGCAAGCGTTTCCGCCTTTGGACGCTACCGTGAAGCATCCCGCGATGGCGCGGCGGCGGCCGTGAAGGGCTGCACGTCGGCCAGGAAAGACGCGACCGCGGAAGGCAAGGTGGCGGAGGTCGGCGCGTAGACGCCGCAGGCGGAAAGCAGGCTGCGTCTGTTGGTGGTGATGCCGAGATGGCGCCATATGGTGCGCGTGGCATAAGGCATGTTGTTGTTGCGCCAGGACACGCCCATCGTCAGGCCGCGAAGGTAGCGGCGCTGATGGAGTTCGAAGGGCATCAGGATCGTCTGCCCGAAAGTCGGCGCCTCGCCACGGGTCAGTTCGGTCAGGAAGATGCGCTGGCGCTGATAGGCGGCGAGGCCTACGTAGCGCGAACGCTGCGCGATGCCACTTTCATGATCCACGATGCGCTCCAGGGACGTGACGAGAACCTGGCCGTCCCTTTCGCGCATGTGGGCGCAGGAACAGACGACCTGGCCCGGCCAGGAAAGCGATACGTGCCAGGTCTGATAGAAGCCGAGATGCGGCCGCAATGCCCGCAGATCGCCGGGAAAGGCATCGTCCAGCGGCCCTTCGCTCGTTGCCGGGCGACGTCTCTCGGCAAGCTTGCGCTGAAAGGCATGCGGGGGCAGGCCAAAATCCGCCGGATCGAGATCGAACGCGGCCGCGATCCGTAACCGGTTGTGCGCCGAGGGCAAGGTTCCGGCGTTGAGATAGCGGTTGAACTGCTGCCTGTTGACGCCGATGGCACGGCACAGGTCGGAGATCGACCTCCTGGTGCTGCATGCGAATTTGAGGTTGGCTGGGAAGTTGGCCAGAGGGTCTTGCATCAGTGCATGTCTTGCGAAGGTGAGAACCGGTTTCGGGATAGGGACATGCAGAATCAAAAGCTGAAGTGTGGGACGTGAACACTGCGGTCACCTCAGTGTAAACTCGCTTAAAATCGCGTCAACGAGCGAAATTGCGCTGGAGCCTGCCAGGATCATTATCTCTCCCCAGACACCAATGCGGCGGGGAACGCCGACCGACGGGGGACTGGATGATCAAGCTGGGCAATACGTTGAATCTCTCGCGCCGCACCTTTCTTCAAGGGGGCACGCTTCTCGGCCTTTCGGCGGCAACGGGCACGTTTGCCTTGCCGGCCAGAGCCGAGGAGCCGGTCCGTGGCGGCACGCTGCGCATGGGCCTCGAAGGCGGCGCTTCCGCCGACGCGCTCGACCCGGCGCTGGCATCGGCAAGCGTGCTGTTCGTGATCGCGCATTGCTGGGGCGACACCCTGGTCGAGTCCGATCCCAAGACCGGTGCCGCCGTGCCTTCGCTGGCGGAATCCTGGTCGCCCTCGCCGGATGCCAAGGTGTGGACCTTCAAGATCCGCAAGGACGTGCGATTCCATGACGGCAAGGCAATGACCGTCGCCGACGCGGTCGCCACGCTGCAGCGTCATGCCGGCGAGAAGTCGCAATCGGGCGCGCTCGGCCTTTTGACCGGCATCGACAAGATCGAGGACAAGGCCGGAGACCTGGTCATCACGCTGAAGGAAGGCAATGCCGACCTGCCGCTGGTGCTCACCGACTATCATCTGCAGATCCAGCCGAACGGCGGCAACGACAATCCCAATGCGGCGATCGGCACCGGCCCTTACAAAATGGTCAAGTTCGAGCCGGGCGTGCGCACCGCCTTCGAGCGCAACAAGGACGACTGGCGCCAGGACCGCGGCTATGTCGATGCCGTCGAAATCACCGTCATGAACGACCTGACGGCGCGCATCAACGCGCTGCGGTCAGGGCAGGTCGACTTCATCAATGTCATCCAGCCGAAGGTCGTGCCGCTGCTGAAGCGGCTGCCCGAAGTCGAGATCCTGCGCACGCCCAGCAAGGGCTTCTACGCCTTCCTGATGCATTGCGACACAGCACCCTTCGACAACAACGACCTGCGCATGGCGCTGAAACTGGCGATCGACCGCGAGGCGATCCTGAAGCAGGTGGTGGGCGGCTTCGGCACCATCGGCAACGACTATCCAATCAATGCCAGCTATGCGCTGGCGCCGACCGACATCGAGCAGCGCCCCTACGATCCCGAAAAGGCAGCCTTCCACTACAAGAAGTCCGGACATGACGGACCGATCCTGCTGCGCACTTCCGATGCCGCTTTCCCCGGCGCGGTCGATGCCGCGCAGCTCTTCCAGATCAGCGCGGCCAAGGCTGGTATCAAGCTCGACGTCCAGCGCGAGCCGAGCGACGGCTACTGGACCGAGGTGTGGAACAAGAAGCCGTTCTGCGCCTCTTATTGGGGCGGCCGCCCGACACAGGATGCCCGCTATTCCACCTCCTATGTGTCGAATGCGGAATGGAACGACACACGCTTCAAGCGTCCGGACTTCGACAAGCTGGTCGCGGAAGCGCGCGGCGAACTCGATGAGACCAAGCGACGCGCCCTCTATCGTCAGATGGCGGTCACCGTGCACGACGAAGGCGGCCTGATCCTGCCGGTGTTCAACGACTATCTGAACGCGTCGTCGAAGAAGCTGAAGGGTTTTGTCGACGACATCGGCAACGACCTTTCCAACGGCCGCATCGCCAGCCGGGTCTGGCTCCAGGCTTGACGGCCGGCTGATCTTCGCCCGTCCGGGGACAATGGCGGCACGCATACCGTGCCGCCCGCATTTTCATGGTGGTTTCATGCCGAACAATTTTCATGTCATCGAGAACGAATGGATCCTGCTGAAGGACGGCACCCGGCTTGCGGCCCGCATCTGGATGCCAGACGACGCAAGCCAGGCAGCATCTGTCCCTGCGGTTCTGGAGTTTCTTCCCTACCGCAAGCGCAACGGCACCGCACCGCGTGACGAATCCACCTATCCGGTGTTCGCCGCCGCCGGCATCGCCGGCGTGCGCGTCGATATCCGCGGCAGCGGCGAATCCGACGGCGTGATCGACGGCGAATACACGCCGCGCGAGCTTTCCGACGCCATCGAAGTCATCGAATGGATCACGGCGCAACCCTGGTCGAACGGCAATGTCGGCATGATGGGCATTTCCTGGGGCGGCTTCAACTGCCTGCAGGTAGCGGCGCTGAAGCCGCCGGCGCTGAAGGCGGTGATCTCCATCGCTTCCACGGTCGATCGCTACAATGACGACATCCACTACAAGAACGGCACGCACCTGTCGGCGCAGCTGTCCTGGGCGGCGACGATGAGCGCCTATCAGTCGCGTTCACCGGATCCGGAGATCGTCGGCGACCGCTGGCGCGCCATGTGGCTGGAGCGGCTGGAGCAGGAGCCGTTCTTCATGGAGGAGTGGCTGTCGCACCAACGCCGCGACGATTTCTGGCGGCACGGCTCCATCGGCGAGGATTTCGACAGTTTCCCGGTGCCCGCACTGGTGATTGCCGGCTGGGCCGACGGCTACCGCAACACGCCGCTGAAAGCGGTGGCCGGCATGCCCGGCAAGGCCAAGGCACTGGTCGGCCCGTGGGTACACAAATATCCGCATTTCGCCTACCCGAAGCCGCGCGCCGATTTCCACGCCGAAGCGATCGCCTGGTGGCGCCGCTGGCTGTGCGACGAGAACAACGGCGCCGAGGCGATACCGCAGGTGCGCGCCTATATCCTCGACGGTCCCCGTCCGGCGCGCTGGCGCGAGGCGGATCCAGGCTACTGGATCGCCAAGGATGCGTGGAGCGACCCCGAAACCATGGTCCTGGCGGTCGGCTCCGGCGGCCGGCTGGAACGCGATCCGGCAGCGCGCGCCGGCGGCAAAACCCTGCTCCGTTCACCGCTGCACACCGGAACGGCGGCCGGCGAATTCTTCACGCTGAAGCCGGATACGGAAATGCCGGGCGACCAGCGCCTCGACGACGCCGGCTCGCTGACCTTCGAAACCGAGATCCTGGCGGAGGAATGCGTCATCCTCGGCCAGCCCGTGCTGAAGCTTCGCCTCTCCAGCGACGCGCCGCTCGCCAACCTTGCCGCGCGACTGGTGGATGTGCATGCCGACGGCAGCGCCACCCGCGTCTCATTCGGCGTGCTCAACCTCGCGCATCGCGACGGCAACGCCGAACCGAAGGCGCTGGAGCCCGACAAGACGGTCGAGGTGGAGCTGGCGCTCGATGCCTGCGGCTATCGCTTCGGACCGGGGCACCGCATCCGGCTGTCGCTGTCCAGCGCCTATTGGCCGATGATCCTGCCGCCGCCGCATGACACGACATTGGACATCGACCTTGCGTCGATCGAGGTGAAGCTGCCGCTGCTCGGCGAACATCGCCGCATCGACTTGGCCGAACCGGCCAATCCCGATCCGCTGCCGCGTTATGAGACGCTTGAGGGAGGATCGGCCGGCCGCGTCGTGGAGCGCGATATGCTGAACGGCGTCACCCGCTACAAGGTCAGCGAGGACACCGGCCTCAACCGTCATCCCGGCAATGGCCTGAGCGCGCGCGACATCACCGAACAGGTCTGGTCGATCATGCCGGGAGACCCACTGTCGATGGCCGCCGAGATCACCTCGGTGTGCATTCTTGCCCGCGAAGGTTGGGAAGCCACGACACGCAGTGTCATGAAACTCTCCTGCACGCAAACGGAGTGGGTCATCTCCGAGCATATGCAGGCCATCCATGAGGGAAGCACGGTGTTCGAACGCGAACGCAGCGCGCGTATCCCGCGCGACCACATGTGAGGGATGGACGCTGATGCGCCCGCTTTCCGCGCGGTCCCCGACCTGCGCGGAAAGCCACCAGGCAGGCGCATCTCATCCATTCGATACGGATAATATAACAGATTGAATTTGTTACATAATTGTAATGTTTCCATTCAGTTTTGGTTCATGTTTCGGGACCTAATCCTCTTTGTGCGAACACATGAGGAGCTACACAGATGAAACGTCTTATTCTCTCCGGCCTGGCGATTTCGATGCTCGCCGCATCGAGCCTGCAGGGCTTTGCCGCGCCGATCGCCGTTCCCGGCGTCCCGGACTCGAACGTGATTTCAGCGCAGTACCGGGAGCCGGTCCGAAAGGAACGCCGCATCGTCAACGAACGCGTCATCGTCAAGAAAAAGGTCGTCACGAAGCAGGTGGTGGTCAAGAAGCGCTGGAAAAATGGCCAGCGTTACGACAGCTGGCGCAGCGCGAAGGGCGTGAAGGATTATAGCCGCTATGGCTTGCGCCGTCCGGGACCCGGCCAGCATTGGGTCCGCGCCGGCAACGACTATCTGCTGGTCGGTATTGCCACCGGCCTGATAGCCGGCGTGATCGCGGCCCGGTAACGAGCCGCAAACAAAAAAAGGCGACCCTCGGAGGTCGCCTTTTTCATCAGACTGCTCCGGCTTCGAGAAGCAGGGGCCGATGTCCTTATTCGACAGCCACGAAATCGGCCGGGTCGAACTCGTAACGAGTCGAGCAGAATTCGCAGTCGACGCGAATGCGTCCTTCTTCGGTGCTGTCCCTGATCTCCTCGGCGGTGAAACCGTCCAGGATGCCACGGATCTTGTCCGGCGAGCAGGAGCAGCGGTCGGCGACATGGATATCGTCGAACACGCGCACGCCATGCTCATGGAACAGGCGATAGAGCAGCCGTTCGGTTCCGACGGTCGGGTCGATCAGCTCGGCCGGCTCGACGGTTGCCAGCAGCGCCAGCAATTCCTGCCAGGAATTGTCGGTCGGATCCAGCACGACTTCGGCTACATCGCCATCGCCGCCCGGAAGGTCGGCCACGCGCATGCGCTCCGGCGCCTCGGGCAGGAACTGCGCAAGCAGGCCGCCGGCGCGCCATTGCTTGCGTCCGCCCGGCAGCACAAGCTGGGCCACGGTCAGCCTGAGGTCGGTCGGGATCTGCTCCGACTGCCTGAAATAGGTGCGCGCGGCCTCTTCCAGCGAGGTGTTGTCGAGCTGGACGATGCCCTGGTAGCGCTGCGTGTAGGCGCCCTGGTCGATGGTGAGCGCGAGCACGCCGGAACCCAGGAGGGTTTCGGCCTTCACGTCGCCCGAGGCGGTCGCCGCCGCCAGCTTGTCGGCATCGAAACGGGCATAGGCGCGCAGCGCATTCGGCGTCGAGAAGTCGGCGACCAGCATGTCCACCGGCCCGTCGGTGCGGGTCTGCAGGATGAACTTGCCTTCGAACTTCAGCGACGTGCCGAGCAGCACCGTGACGACGCAGGCTTCCGCCAGCAGACGGGCAACGGGCTCGGGGTAGTCGTGGCGCGACAGGATGGCATCGAGCATCGGGCCGAGCTGCACGGCGCGGCCGCGCACGTCGAGCGGACCAACCTCGAACGGCACGACATGGTCGTCGCCGGCATGGCCGAATTCGCCGAGTCTGGTTCCGTGTTCAGTCACTTGCGTCGTATCCAACATGACAAAGTCTCCCGGCGCGGCATAACCACCTTTCCGGGCATGCCTTCCAACGCCAATGATTTGCGTGATGCCGGGGAGATAGGCATCACGCCGCGTTGTATCAAGTCGCAAGCCCTGACCGCAAAACCGCGAGACACTTTTGCGGGGCCTGCTTTGGTATCAAGTCGCAAACCCTGACCGCAAAACCGCGAGACACTTTTGCGGGACCTGCTTTGGTATCAAGCGCCGAGGCACCAGGCCAGGACCGCCTTCTGCGCATGCAGACGGTTCTCGGCCTCGTCGAACACCACGGAGTGCGGGCCGTCGATCACCTCGTCGGTCACTTCCTCGCCGCGATGCGCCGGCAGGCAGTGCATGAACAGGGCGTCGGGCTTGGCCTTCGCCATTAGTGCGGCATTGACCTGATAGGGCACGAACACGTTGTGCCCGCGGGCGCGATGCTCCTGGCCCATCGAAACCCAGGTGTCGGTGACGATGCAGTCGGCTTGATCGACCGCTTCCTCGGCCGCGCGGGTGAAACGGATCTTGCCGCCATGGCCCTTGGCCCAGTCGACGAATTTCTGTTCCGGCTCGCTGCCCTCGGGCACGGCGACGTTCAGGTTGAACGAGAAGCGCGCCGAGGCTTCGATCAACGAATGCAGCACATTGTTGCCGTCGCCGGTCCAGGCGAAGGTCTTGCCGGCCACCGGCCCTCGATGTTCCTCGAAGGTCAGGATGTCGGCCATCAGCTGGCACGGATGGGTGTCGTCGGTCAGGCCGTTGATGACCGGAACCGTGGCATTCTCGGTCAGTTCCAGCAGCCGGTTGTGCGCCGTGGTGCGGATCATGATCGCGTCGACATAACGCGACAGCACCTTGGCGGTGTCGGCGATGGATTCCGAACGGCCGAGCTGCATCTCGGTGCCGGTGAGCATGATCGTCTCGCCGCCGAGCTGGCGCATGCCGACATCGAAAGAGATGCGCGTGCGCGTCGACGGCTTGTCGAAGATCATCGCCAGCACCTTGCCGTCGAGCGGCTTGGAGCGCTCGCCGGCCTTGAGACGGGCCTTGCGCACGGCCGCGTCATCCAGCATGGCGCGCAGATCGGTTGCGGAAACGGTGGACAGATCGGTGAAATGACGAACGCTCATGATGTCGTCCGGTCTACTTCGCCGCGGCCGCAACGGCTTCCGACAGGCCTTTCGCAGCACTGCGCAGGCGTTTCAGGCCTTCCTGGATGTCGGCGTCGGTGACAGTGAGCGGCGGCAACAGGCGGATGACATTGTCGCCGGCCGGCACAGCCAGCAGATGCTGGTCGCGCAGGGCGCCGTTGACCGTGCCGTTGGGCATCACGCATTTGATGCCGAGCATCAGGCCATCGCCGCGAATGCCCTCGATGACATCCGGAAATTCGTCGGCAACCGCTGCAAGTCCTTGCTTGAACAGCAGCGCCTTGCGGTTGACGTCCTCCAGGAAACCCTCTTCCAGCACGACGTCGAGCACGGCGTTGCCGACGGCCATGGCGAGCGGATTGCCGCCGAAGGTGGTGCCATGCACACCGGCGGTCATGCCGCGCGCGGCCTCGTCGGTTGCCAGGCATGCGCCCATCGGAAAGCCGCCGCCGATGCCCTTGGCGATAGCCATCAAGTCCGGCGTGACACCGGCCCATTCATGCGCGAACAGCTTGCCGGTGCGGCCGATGCCGCACTGGACCTCGTCGAAGATCAACAGCAGGCCGTGCTTGTCGCAGAGCTGGCGCAGCCGCTTCAGCGACTGCAGCGGGAAGGAGCGGATGCCGCCCTCGCCCTGCAGCGGCTCCAGCAGGATCGCAGCGGTCTCCGGCGTGATCGCCTTTTCGGCGGCGTCGATATCATCGAATGGCACCTGGTCGAAACCATCGACCTTGGGGCCGAAGCCTTCCAGATATTTATACTGGCCGCCGGCAGCGATCGTCGCCAGCGTGCGTCCGTGGAAGGCGCCCTCGAAGGTGATGACGCGGAAGCGTTCGGGATGGCCGGTGACGAACTGGTAGCGGCGCGCCGTCTTGATCGCGCACTCCAGGGCCTCGGCGCCCGAATTGGTGAAGAACACCTTGTCGGCAAAGGTCGCTTCGACCAGGCGCTCGCCCAGGCGCCGCTGTCCCGGAATCTCATAGAGATTGGAAACGTGCCAGAGCTTTTCAGCCTGGTCCTTCAGCGCGGCAACCAGATGCGGATGGCCGTGGCCCAGCGAATTGACGGCAATGCCGGCAGCAAAATCGAGGTATCGCTCGCCCTTTTCCGTAACCAGCCAGGTCCCCTCTCCTCGCTCGAAAGCCAGGGGTGCACGAGCAAAGGTCTCGTAAAGCGCCGAACCGCTCATTATATGCTGCTCCGGAACCGAAAAAATAAAAGCCGCCCAAGCGGCGGCTGTTCGCAGCTTATCGTGTTTTTCGGCCATGAAGTCAACGAAAAGCTCTTTTAGAGCCTTGCCTGGCCCAACCTGTTCCGTGCCCAGACAAGTTGGGGCGCAGCCAAGTTGGGGAAAACTGCGAAATCCGATTCGTGTTGCAGCCGGGACTCTTGTCACCGAGTCAGCGCATCGGTAATTGTTGAGTGAGAAATAGCTAGATTTCGTACGGCGGATTCAATCACCCAACATATGTGGTGCCCGCCCGGCGCGAGCCGGAACGGTTTTGGATTCCGAAAACACCGGACGGTTCAAAGGAGCGCGGTCTTATGAACTGGACTGACGAGCGAGTAGAACTCTTGAGGAAGCTGTGGTCGGAGGGTCTGAGCGCCAGCCAGATCGCAGCCCAGCTCGGCGGAGTGAGCCGCAATGCGGTCATTGGCAAGGTACACCGGCTGAAGCTGTCCGGTCGCGGCCGCACGACGGCGGCACCGGCGCGCCAGAAAAAGGCGGCGACCAGCAGCGGCGGCGCATCGGTTGCGAAGTCGACGACACGCACTGCCGCCAGCACGCATCGCCATGTCACCGCCTCGGTCGGCGCGACCGCGCTGCAGGTGCAGTTCGACGCCGAACCGGTCGCGCGGCACTATCTGCGCCCGGTCGAAAACGTGGTGGTGCCGATCTCGCGGCGCCTGCAGCTCACCGAACTCACCGAGCGCACCTGCAAGTGGCCGAACGGCGATCCGCTGACGGAAGAATTCCACTTCTGCGGCAACGACGCCGGCGAGAGCGGGCCCTATTGCACCTATCACTCCCGCATCGCCTTCCAGCCGGCTTCGGAACGGCGGCGCCTGCGCTGAGGGTAAGGGAATAGGGGATTAAGGCATTAGGGCAGTTGGCGATTTCGCCGCTGCCCTTTTTCTATTCCCTACTGCCTTATTCCCCTAGTCCCTCCCTTCACAACCACCCGTTCTGGCGGAAACGCCAGTACAGGAACACGCAGATGCCGGCGATGGCTGCCAGCACCGTCGGGTAGCCATATTCCATCCTCAGTTCCGGCATGTCGGTGAAGTTCATGCCGTAGATGCCGGCGAAGGCCGTCGGCACCGCCAGGATGGCGGCCCAGGAGGCGAGTTTCTTCGAGATCGCCGTTTCCTGGCTCTGACCGACCAAAAGGCTCGCTTCGAAGGCGAAGGCCAGCACCTCACGCAAGGAATCGATCTTTTCCTGCACGGTGCGGATGTGATCGGTCACATCGCGGAACAGCGGGTGCATGTCGGCATCGATCTGCGACAATTCGGAACTGGTCAGCCGGCGGCAGACCTCCACCAAAGGCAGCGCCGCATTGCGCAGGCGCAGAAGATCGCGGCGCAGCATGTAGAGGCGCTCGATCGCCTTGGCATCCATCGGCTTGACCAGCACGCCGTCTTCGATCTCCTCGACCTCATCCTCGATCTGCTCCAGCACCGGGAAGTAATTGTCGACGATGAAATCGAGGATGGCATAGAGGACGAAATCCTCGCCCTTGGCCAGCGACGTCGGACAGCTTTCCCAGTGCTGCCGCACGGTTGAATAGGAAGTCGAGGGTCCATGCCGGACGCTGACGAGATATCCTCGCCCGACGAAGAGATGCGTCTCGCCGAAACTGACGCGCCTTTCCACCAGTTGCGCCGTACGGGCGACGATGAACAGGGCATCGCCATATTGCTCGAGCTTCGGCCGCTGATGCGGATGCTCGGCATCCTCGATGGCAAGATCATGCAGGTTGAACTGCGTCTGCACGCGCCGGAGCAATTCGCGGTCGGGCTCAAGCAGGCCGATCCAGACGACATGATCCTTCTTGCGTGACCATTCACCGGCTTCCTCGATCGGGATGTCGGCCACACGCCGCCCGGCGACGTAGACACTCGAGGCAACGATCCGCGAATCCTGCGGCCCCGGCGTGAAATCGCGGGTCTGGTCCATCGTCGCCTCCCGAGGAACCTCACTCTCCGACGTAGAGTGAACCTGGCTTGGCAGGATGGCAAGGGAGATGGGGGAGTAAGGCAGTAGGGGAATAGGGCAATATGCCGACTGTCGCACCGCGTTGGGAACAGTAGCGGGTGAAGGGAGAGGCAAGACAAGGCAACGGCATACTGCCCTATTGCCTTACTCCCCTATTCCCCTATTTCACCACTTCCGGCTGCTGCACCACCACCCGATCCGTCTTGTCTTCCTTCGGGCGCTCGGCCGGCAACTGGTCGCCGGTGACGATGTAATAGATGGTCTCGGCGATGTTGGTGGCGTGGTCGCCGATGCGCTCGATGTTCTTGGCGCAGAACAGGAGATGCGTGCAGGAGGTGATGTTGCGCGGATCCTCCATCATGTAGGTGAGGAGTTCGCGGAACAGCGACGTGTACATGGCGTCGATCTGTTCGTCGCGGTCGCGCACGATGCCGATCTTTTCGACCGAACGCGAGGCATAGACGTCGAGCACGTCCTTGAGCTGGATCAAAGCAAGATTGGCCAGCGCCTCCAGCCCGCGATAGAGGCTGGTGGCCTCGCGGCCATCCGTTACCGACATCACCCGCTTGGCAACGTTCTTGCCGAGATCACCGACCCGTTCCAGGTCGGCGGAGATGCGGATGGCGCCGACGATCTCGCGCAGGTCGGTTGCCATCGGCTGGCGCCGCGCAATGATGAGGATGGCCTTGTCATCGATCTCGCGCTGGCCTTCGTCGAGCACGATGTCGTCGCGGATCACCTTCTGGGCCAGATCCTGGTCGGCGCTGACGAGGGCCGCCACCGCCTGTTCGACCATACGCTCCGCGTGACCGCCCATGGCGGCAATACGCTTGGCCAGGAACTTCAGTTCCTCGTCATAAGCGCTGACAATGTGCACGGACTGCATGGGCGCGGCCTTCTGGAATCATGCGGCGATTCGCATGTCAATTGACTGCTGATACGCCAGCCATGTGACAGTAAGACGAAACGCTTTTCCTAGACATAATATGCGTTTCCGCCGAAATCTAGTTTGCTGGCAAATGAACAGTGAATGCAGCCCCGTTTCCCAGTTCCGAACGGATCGACATGCGCGCGTGATGGCGGGTCAGGATGTGCTTGACGATGGAAAGACCGAGGCCGGTTCCCTTCTGGGCGCGGCTGGTCTCGACATCGACACGGTAGAAGCGCTCGGTGATGCGGGGAATATGTTCCTCCGCGATGCCGGGGCCGAAATCCCGGATGGTGACATCGACAGTCGGCTCGGGGCCAGCTTGGCTGCGTGCCACGCTCACCGCGACGCGGCCGCCGGCCTGGCCATATTTGCAGGCGTTCTCCAAAAGGTTCTCGAACACCTGGAACAGCTCGTCACGGTCGCCCGGAACATCGAGCGGTCCTTCGGCGAAATCGCGCTCGACGACGAGGTTGCTGTCGCGGGCCAGGGGGCTGAGGGAATCGATGACGCTCTCCAGCGTCTGGCGCAGGTCGACCCGCGCGCCTGATTTGAGATAGGGTTTCATCTCCAGCCGCGACAACGACAGCAGATCGTCGATCAGCCGAGCCATGCGGCTGGTCTGGTTCTGCATGATCTGCAGGAACTGTTCGCGCGCGGCGGCATCGTTGCGGGCCGGTCCCCGCAAGGTCTCGATGAAGCCGGCGATCGAGGCGAGCGGCGTGCGCAGCTCGTGGCTGGCATTGGCGATGAAGTCGGCACGCATGCGGTCGATGCGACGTGCCTCGCTCTGGTCCTTGAAGACCAGAACGAACAGTTCGGTGCCGTGGCCAACGGAGGAGGCGCTGACCCGGTAGACTCGCTCGACAGGAAGCTTCTCGAGGTAATCGAGCGCGTCGGAGGCGACCCTGCCCGAGACAACGCTGTCGAGCAGCGCCTGCATCTCCGGCGCCCGGAATTTCAGCGGCAGCGACAGGCCGGGCGACATGCCGCCGAAAGCGACAAAGGCGGCGGCATTGGCATGCACGACCGTGGTGTTGCGGTCGAAGATGATGAGCGGATCGGCGACGGCCGCGGCAAGGTATTCGCCGGAAAGGCGCTGCAGGCCCGCGGCATCCACTTCCCCCGCCTTCTCGGCGATGCGGACCGCGCGAGGCTTGGCGCTAAAAAGCGCCGCAAACAGAAGCAGGACGGCCAACGGCAAGGCCCAGGCCCGGCCCGGCCCGAAGCCATAGGCGACCAGCACGGCGGCAAGACCCGCCAGGAGATACCAGCGCGCCTCCCACAGCCTGACCGGCAAGCTCGTCCCGGAACGGCGATCCTCACCCGTAACGTCGCTCATATGCACTCCAATCCATCCGGGCGGCCTACCGCAATTTCAGGAAAAGTGTGTGACGTTTTTCCGTCCGGAATTGCGTAACAAAGAATAGAGCGTTTCGGCGTTTTCGTGAAAAACGGAAACGCTCTCGTGCCAACTTCCCGCTGGACCCCTTTACTGGCTCCCCATAGCATGAGTTTGAAAGTTGGAGAGGTTCGTATCGATGAAAAAAGACAAGCCCGCCGTCCCGGTTGCCGGCATTCCGATCCCGGAACCGTTGAGGATCCTGGTCAACGGCAAGGAACGCATCTTCGACATCGATGCGCCGGAGCTGCCGGTATGGATCGAAGAGAACAAGCTGTCGGCGGGCGGCTATCCGTATGACAAGAAACTGAAGAGCGAGGAATATGACGAAACGCTGGAGCAATTGCAGATCGAGCTGGTGAAGGCGCAGGCGTGGCTGCAGGCGACGGGCCACAGGGTGATGGCGCTGTTCGAAGGACGCGACGCCGCCGGCAAGGGCGGCACGATCTTCGCGCTGCACCAGTTCCTCAACCCGCGCAGTGCCCACAACGTGGCATTGACCAAGCCGACCGAAACCGAAATCGGACAATGGTACTTCCAGCGCTACGTCAACCATTTCCCCACAGCCGGCGCGCTCGTTTCATTCGACCGCTCCTGGTACAACCGCGCCGGCGTCGAGCCGGTGATGGGTTTCTGCACGCCCGAGCAGCACGAGAACTTCCTCGACGAGGTGCCGCATTTCGAAAAGATGATCGTCAATGACGGCATCCATTTCTTCAAGATCTGGCTCGACATCGGCCGCGAGACGCAGCTCTCACGGTTCCATGACCGCCGCCACAGCCCGCTGAAGAACTGGAAATTCTCGCCCATCGACATCGCCGGCCTGAACAAATGGGATGACTACACCAGGGCCCGCGACGAGATGGTCAAGCGCACGCACTCCAAACACGCGCCCTGGATCATCGTGCGCGCCAACGACAAGCGCCGCGCACGCCTCGCCGTCATCCGCCGCATCCTGCTCACCCTGCCCTATGAAGGCCGCGACCTCGATGTCATCGGCAAGGAAGACAAGAAGATCATCGGGGAAGGGTTGGGGTTTGTGAAGAAGTAGGATTAGGGCAATAGGGGATTAAGGCAGTAAGGGAATAGGACACCGTGCGCATGTGCTGTGCCCTCACGCTCCACTGCCTTACTGCCTTAATTCCCTACTGCCCTTAATAGGAGTTCCAAGTTGACATTGCGCTGTCTCGCCTTGGCTTTTTTGGCGATGCTGGCTTTCGGCCCGGCCGCACATGCAGCCGAGCCGCAGCCGCCGATGCTTTGGGACGGCAATGAGCGGCTGCCCAAGCCCGACCTTGCGCAACTGCCGCGACTGCGCTTCCTGACCACCACCGATTTTCCGCCGTTCAACTTCCTGGACAGCGCCGGAAAGCTTTCGGGCTTCCACGTCGATCTTGCGCGGGCCATCTGCGCCGAGCTTGCCATTGCCGACAAATGCCAGATCCAGGCGCTGCCCTGGGCGGAGCTCGACGGCGCGCTGGCCAAGGACGAAGGCGAAGCGATCATGGCCGGCGTTGCGGTGACGCCGGAGAACCGGGAGAAATACGCCTTCTCGCGCTCCTACCTGCAGTTTCCGGCACGCTTCATCATGCCGAAGGCCAAGGCGGCGAGCGAACCGCTTTATGAGAAGCTCAAGGGCAAGCGCGTCGGCGTCGTGGCAAGCTCGGCGCATGAACGCATGTTGCGCGACGACTTCCCGATGGTGACGACGGCTCCCTATCCGACCGAGGAGGCCCTGTTCGCCGACGTCAAGGCCGGCAAGGTCGATGCCGCCTTTGGCGACGGGATGCGCTTCGGCTTCTGGCTGGCTGGGACGGATGCGGCCGACTGCTGCCGCTTCGCCGGCGGACCTTATCTCGCGCCGGAATATCTCGGCACCGGCCTGGCGATCGCGGTCAAGCCGGACAACAAGGATCTCACCGCCGCGCTCGACTACGCGCTGCAGCAGATCGCGCTGAAGGGCACCTTCGCCGAACTCTATTTGCGCTATTTCCCGGTGAGCTTCTACTGATCGATCGGAGCGTTGGATCGGGCTCCGATCGATATCCTCAGCCATCATTTCCAGGCACGGATTATCCGCCGGACGACACCCAGCTTCTGACGACTTTGCCACCGGCATCGAGCCCAATGCTCCACCGGAACAGGCGATTCTCGTGTTCGACGTGAAAAACGTCGTCGCCTGCATCGGTGACACCGACAAATCGGATGAACTTGATACCGCCCTTCGTGCGGATCAGCTGCTGGAGACTGCTCAGTTGCTCGCGCGTGGCTTGAGCCAACTCGTCTCCCATTTCGTCATAATTCGGATGGCCCGACACGATGCCGTCGATGAGGCGGCGTAGCGCATCCTCCGATCCGGCCTGTGGTCTGTTTTCCTTGATACGCTCCTCGAGTGCGGCAACCGCACGATCCGCGACCGCCTTGTCGATGCGTTTCCAGGGCATCTCAAGGCCGTTCTGGTGGAGGATCAGTTCGGTCACGCGGCCACCGGCATCCTTCACAAAGCTGATCTGGGCCTGGACGACGGTGGCGAAAAATTTCGTTTCGTTTTCCGGGTATATCTCCACCGGACCCTGGCCGGTGATCTGGGAAAGGTATCGTCCGCCCTCGCGATAAATCTTGAACAGAATGCCGGGATGCTGCTCGTAATATCCTGCGAATTCATCGAACCGCCTGGGGTCGAAGGGGATGGCGACCCGTGGAACGGCCTGTTCTGCCAGCTTTCGGCCGCGCTCATCGACCGGAACCTCCGGTTCGGTGATATTGCCATTGCGCGATGGCTCGCGCTCACCCTGCAGTTTGGCCGACAGGGTGTTCCAGTCGGCGAATCCAAACATCTTCGAAACCAGTTCCAGGCTTTCGCCATGGCTTATGGCGATTGCCTTTGACCCCAAAGCGCCCCGCAGGGTCTGGGCCATGGATTTTGCATCGTGATAGTCACGCATGGAGACGTCCTTTGCATGAGCGAACCAAGGTCGTCAGGTGGTTGCGTTGCTGACTTGGTCGCTCGGGCAAAGGAAATGCCACTGAGGCGCGATACGTTCACCGTACCCTGGCGGGTGCAACCAGCAGGTCGTATCAACCTTCACTCAAGCTGAGCCGTGGCGGCCGCTGTGTCAAGCCATCGAGGCTTACGTCAGCATACGATGCCTTGCCTTGGCCGAACGCTCGATGGCCGCGACCGTCAGCGTGTCGAGGTCGAGCGCGCGGCGGATGAGTTGCAGCACACGCACTTCCTCCATTCGCATTTCGAGATCGACGGCGGCGACCTCGAAGGCAGCCGCATAGGCGGTGTCATGGAGCCGTTCCGGCAAAGCCTTGGCCGCCTTGGCGAGCACGCCGTCCAGCCCATCCTTCTCATGCAGCAACTTCTGGCATTTCTGCGCGATCGCAACGAGCTTGCCGCGGTTGAAGTCCTCGAAGACCGGCCATGAGGAGACCACGTCGCCGATGCGCGCCAATTCCACGTCGGTCATGTCGCGGTCGGAAGCCGAGGTGATCACCATCAGGTGGATCAGGGCTTCGTGCGGGTTGAGGCCTGGCATCGTGTCTCCGTTTGGTTCGCCATTGGACAGGTTGAAGCTAAGAGCGAAGCAGGGCCGCAACAAGGAGAGATGCCGGAAATCGTCGATGCTGCGCGCTGAGGACAGATCAGGCTCGACGGATCATCAGGAAGGCCAGCACGGCGAGCGCGCCGGCCATGACGGCTATGGCAAGCGATGGGACGACACCGATCCGGATCATACCGAACGCCAGCGCGAAGGGCGCGGTTGCCGAAACGACCAGTCGCGCCGAGTTCACCTTGCCTTGCAACCTGCCATAGCCCTCGCTGCCGAACAGATGAAGCGGCAGCGTGCCCGACACGATGCTGAGCAGCCCATTGCCCAGGCCGAACAGGATGGCGAATGCCATGGCACCGGCGACCGATGGCGCGGTCCAAGCCAGCACCGCCACGCCAATCGGCATCAATGTGGCGGCTATCACCGCCAATATCACCGGCGACAGGTTGCGGCCGAACCCCATATTGATGAGGCGGCTTACCACCTGCGAGGGTCCGAACAACGTTCCGATGAGTGCCGCCGAAGCCCCGAGGCCAAGGCCTGAGAGCAACGGCACCATGTGCACCAGAATGGCAGAGCCGACCAGCGATTGCAGGGCAAAGCCGGTGACCATCAAGGCAAAGCCGATCCGTTTCCTGTCATCCGGCAATTGTCCCACGACAGGCGCCGGCATCGCCGAAGCCATGGCCCGGCTGCGGGCCAGACCGGTGGACAACCACCCATGCAATGGCAAGCAGACGACCAGATTGAGCGCGGCAAAGACCAGATAGACCTGTTGCCATGTCAGCACCTGGTGCAGCGCCGTCGTTATCGGCCAGAATACGGTGGAGGCAAACCCGCCGATCAAGGTGAGATAGGTGATGCTGCGCGCCGCCACCTGCGGGCGCAATTGCACCAGAAGCGCAAACGCCGCACCATACTGGACGAGGTTCGAAGCCAGTTCCAAGGCAATCAATGCCGCCACAAAGACGCCACCGTTGGGAGCCGCAGCGCAGGCCGCAAGTGCTGCCGCGGCCAGCAATGAGCCGGCCGACATCATGCGCCCGGCGCCATATTGGTCGATCAGGCGACCGAACCAGGGGGCGGCGAAACCGCCAGCCAGAAGCGCGGCCGACAGCGCACCGAACACCCACTCCCTGGACCAGCCAAGGTCGCGGGCCATATCCGGCGCCAGAATGCTGAAGCTGTAATACAGCGTGCCATAGGCGATGATCTGCGTGACGCCGAGCGCCACCACAGCAGCGAACGGCGTCCGCGCAGTCGTCATTGCGAGGACAGGCCGACGCGCTGGCCCAGCTTCCGGGCGCTTTCCTTGCGTTCGCTGTAGCGATCGGTCAGATGGTCGGTGACGCCGCGGGTAAGGAGCGTGAACTTCATCAATTCTTCCATCACATCGACGACGCGATCATAGAAGGAGGAGGGCTTCATGCGCCCGGCTTCGTCGAATTCCTGCCACGCCTTGGCGACCGAGGACTGGTTGGGGATGGTGACCATGCGCATCCAGCGGCCAAGGACGCGCATCTGGTTGAGGGCATTGAAGGACTGCGAGCCTCCGGATACCTGCATCAGGGCAAGGGTCCGCCCCTGTGTCGGACGTATCGCGCCACCGGGCAGAGGGATCCAGTCAATCTGCGCCTTCATCACCGCACTCATCGCGCCATGCCGCTCCGGGCTGGTCCACACCTGCCCTTCCGACCAGAGCATGGCCTCGCGCAGTTCCTGCACCTTCGGATGATCGGCAAAGGCATCGTCCGGCAAGGGTAGGCCATTGGCGTGATAGACATGCGTTTCCGCTCCCATGGCATCGAGCAGCCGCTGCGCTTCGAAGGTAAGGAACCGGCTGTAGGAGCGGTCGCGCAGCGAGCCGTAAAGCAGCAGGATGCGCGGCTTGTGCGCCGGAAAGGCCTCCCTCAAGGCGTCTGGCCGCGGCAGACGGAAGGAGTCGCGGTCAAGACCGGGCAGATCCATCGTCAGCGCGGCTTCCGTTCGTAGGCGACATGTTCGCCGTCTTCCTTGGTGAAGGCGGCAACGGGGTTGTCGAGCAGATCGAGCACCGCCTCCGATGGGCGACAAAGCACTGTGCCCTTCGGCGTCTCGACGATCGGCCGGTTGATGAGGATCGGGTGCGTCAGCATGAAGTCGATCAGCTCATCGTCCGACCATTTCGGATCGCCCAGGCCGAGCTCGCCATAGGGCGTGCCTTTCTCGCGCAGCAACTGGCGCGGCGTGATCTTCATTGAGGCGAGCAGCTCGACCAGCCTTTCGCGCGACGGTGGGTGGGCCAGGTATTCGAGGATGACCGGCTTCTCGCCGCTGGCCTCGATCATCGCCAGCGTGTTGCGGGACGTACCGCAGTCCGGATTGTGATAGATGGTGACCGTCATTGCACTCTTTCCGTTTCGATGGTGCGCGCGACTTTCAAACCGCGTTCGTACCAGCCTTTGCTGCGGTTCACGATCCAGACGACCGAGAGCATCACCGGCACCTCGACCAGCACGCCGACGACGGTGGCGAGCGCCGCCCCGGAGTTGAAGCCGAACAGGCTGATGGCGGCGGCAACCGCCAGCTCGAAGAAGTTGGAAGCGCCGATCAGCGCCGAGGGACCGGCCACGCAATGCTGCTCGCCGCTGACGCGGTTGAGCAGATAGGCGAGCCCGGCATTGAAATAGACCTGGATCAGGATCGGTACGGCCAGCAGCGCGATGACCAGCGGCTGCGCTATGATCTGCTCGCCCTGGAAGCCGAACAACAAAACCAGCGTTGCCAAAAGCGCTGCCAGCGACAGAGGCTGCAGCGTCTTCAGCAGGCGCTCCAGGGACGGCTGGCCGCCGGATGCCAGAAGCTGGCGGCGCACCAGCTGGGCGACGATCACCGGAATGACGATGTAGAGAACGACGGAAAGTACCAGCGTGCCCCACGGCACGGTGATGGCCGAAAGGCCGAGCAACAGGCCGACGATCGGCGCAAAGGCGACGACCATGATGGCGTCGTTCAAGGCAACCTGGGACAGCGTGAAATGCGGCTCGCCCCGGGTCAGGTTCGACCAGACGAAGACCATGGCCGTGCAGGGCGCGGCCGCCAGGATGATCAGGCCGGCAATGTAGGAATCGATCTGACCGACCGGTAGATAGGGCCGGAACAGCCAGCCGATGAACAGCCAGCCCAACAGCGCCATCGAGAACGGCTTGACGGCCCAGTTGATGAACAGCGTAACCCCGATGCCGCGCCAGTGGCGGCCGACTTCCCCAAGTGCCGCGAAATCGATCTTGAGCAGCATCGGCACGACCATCAGCCAGATCAGCGCCGCCACCGGCAGATTGACCCTGGCGATCTCGGCCGCGCCGACGAATTGGAACAGGCCGGGGAAGAGGTGGCCGAGCAGGACGCCGGCGACGATGCACAGGCCGACCCACAGGGTCAGGTAACGTTCGAATGTTGTCATCGGTCAGGGTCTTCTCATTGAACGATGTCTTTGGCTGGCGCGCAGCAAGACGCTGCGGTGACGACAGGCGCACAGACCTCCGGATGACCCGCACAGCAATCCTCCATGAGGAAGCGGATCAGGCCGCTCAATGCATCATATTCGGCGCTGTAGATGATCGAGCGGGCATCGCGCCGGGCCGTGGCCAATCCCGCCCGCTCGAGTTCCTTCAGATGAAAAGACACGTTGGAAGCCGACACTTCGGCCTTCCCGGCGATGGCTCCGGCGGCAATGCCGTCGGGACCAGCAACCACCAGCATGCGCAGGATGCGCAGCCTGGTTTCCTGCGACAAGGCTCCGAATGCCGCGAGGGCTTGACGTTCATCCATATTTCAATAATCCTAAAAATATCAAAATGAGGATTAGCGCAGATGAACGCTCTTGGCAACGTCGATGTTTCGGCGCCGGCAATCGCAGACGACATCACGATCGGTGACTTGCTGGAGGCGCTTGGCGGTCATCCGTCCAGCCGCCTCACCTTCCGCTATGGCGGTCGGCCGCTGCGCAAGGGCTATCATGTGACCGAAGTGAAGGCCGGGAACTTCGCCGGCCTCGACTGCGGCGCCAATCCGGAAGCCTGGACGGAAATCTTCGTGCAGCTCTGGGATGTCGACGACGCGCCGGAGCAGATGACGGTCGGGAAGTTCGCCGCCATCATCGGCAAGGTCGCCGACCACCTTTCACTCGACCGCAGCGCCCGGCTGACCTTCGAGGTGAGCGACGGAATCCAGCCGATGCAGTTGCACCGCGCAGCCACCCCTTCGATGGTCGCCGATGAGATCGTCGTCGAGCTGTCGCCACGACCGGCAAGCTGCAAGCCACGCGACCGCTGGTTGGCGGAACAGCAGGCGATGAGTTCCTGCTGCGGGCCGACAAGCTCGCAATGCTGCGGGTAACCGGATTGGACACCCGCACCGCTGGGTGCAGCCACTGTCTCCTAGCGGGAAAAGGGAGGTTACGTCGCCCCAGCCCAGGAAAATGCCCGAAATCGTTGACGACCTGGTGCGTCACGGAGCCCCTTGCGCATGATCTTGGTCCGAAAAGTCTTCAACTTTGCGGGATCATGCTCTAGAGCAGGCCGTCCGGCACCGTGGCCGGGCTTTGTTTCAGGGCATCCGTTATGGCCATATCCAATTCGATCGATCTCAATCCCGAACTCCTTGCCGCCGCAGTCGAGAGCAAAGCATGGCCGTTCGAGGAAGCCAAAAAGATCGTCGAACGCTACAAAGGCCGCGAGTTCCCGGAGACCGTGCTGTTCGAGACAGGCTACGGCCCGTCCGGCCTGCCGCATATCGGCACCTTCGGCGAGGTGGCGCGCACGACCATGGTGCGCCATGCCTTCCATGTGCTGACCAGGGGCGAGGTGAAGACCAAGCTGCTCTGCTTCTCCGACGACATGGACGGCATGCGCAAGATCCCGGAAAACGTGCCGGACCGCGCTGCGCTCGAACCATACCTTCAGATGCCGCTCACTGTCGTGCCGAACCCGTTCGGCGGCGACTACAAGAGCTTCGGCGACCACAACAACACGATGCTGCGGCGTTTCCTCGACACGTTCGGCTTCGACTATGAGTTCGCCAGCGCGACGGAGTATTACAAGGCCGGCCGCTTCGACGAGATGCTGCTGCGCGCCGCCGAGAAGTACGACGCCATCATGAAGGTGATGCTGCCGACGCTGGGCGAAGAACGTCAGGCGACCTATAGCCCCTTCCTGCCGATCTCGCCGAAGAGCGGCCGCGTGCTCTACGTGCCGATGAAGCATGTCGACGCCAAGGCCGGCACCATCACCTTCGACGACGAGGACGGCACCGAGACGACGCTGCCAGTGACCGGCGGCGCGGTGAAGATGCAGTGGAAGCCGGATTTCGGAATGCGCTGGGCAGCGCTTGGCGTCGATTTCGAGATGTTCGGCAAGGACCACCAGACCAATGCAGTGGTCTACGACAAGATCTGCAACATCCTCGGCGGCCGCGCGCCGGAGCATTTCGTCTACGAACTGTTCCTCGACGAGAACGGCCAGAAGATCTCGAAGTCGAAGGGCAACGGCCTGACCATCGACGAGTGGCTGACCTTCGCGCCGACCGAGAGCCTCGGCCTCTACATGTATCAGCGGCCAAGGCAGGCCAAGAAGCTCTATTTCGACGTCATCCCGAAGGCGGTGGACGAATATTATTCCTTCCTCTCGGCGTATCCGCGCCAGGAGTGGAAGGAGCGGCTCGGCAATCCGGTCTGGCACATGCATGATGGCAACCCGCCGGCCATCGACCTGCCGGTGTCGTTCGCGCTGCTGCTCAATCTGGTCAGCGCCTCGAACGCCCAGAACAAGGATGTGCTGTGGGGTTTCATCTCGCGCCACGCTCAGGGTGTGACGCCGGCCACGCATCCCGAACTCGACAAGCTGACCGGCTACGCGATCCGCTATTTCGACGATTTCGTGAAGCCGACCAAGGTCTATCGGGCCCCCGACGACGTCGAGCGCGAGGCGCTGACCAAGCTTTCGGATACGCTGGCTGCGCTGCCTGCCGGCGCCAATGGCGAGGCGATCCAGAACAGCGCGCTCAACGTCGCGCGCAAGATCGAGCGCTATCAGGACCACAGCAAGCAGAGCCCGGAAGGCGGCCCCGGCGTGTCGGTGGCCTTCTTCCAGATGATCTACCAGGTGCTGATCGGCCAGGAACGTGGCCCGCGCTTCGGCTCGTTTGCCGAACTCTACGGCATAGCCGAAACGCGCGCGCTCATTGCCCAGGCGCTGGAGGGAAAGCTCGCAGCGTAGGGTCGCCACCGGGAACCTGGCCCGGTCCAGTTGGCGGCTGATTGTTGATCGCCGGCGGGGCAACCAGGCCGGAACTGTCGATGATGGAACTCGGCACCGCTGCGGGTGCCGAGACCGGTGGCGGTGCCGGCGGCAGGCCGGTCATTTCCGGCGCCTTGCCGAAAATGCCCTTCTTCTCCGTCTTCGCCTTTTCGCCTGCTTCCACGTAAGGACCGCCGGCAACGGGCCGCGCCCAGCCGTTGGAAACCAGCCACTGGCCGACATCGACCTTGCCGATGCGGCAGGAAGCCGAGATCAGGTCCCGCCCGCCCTCGGGCGGCACGACGCAGTTGACGGCGCGATGGCCGACGAAGGCGCGGAAAGCCGAGCGGGCGCGTATGCCGCAGGGCCATGATTTGCCGGCCTCATCGGTACAGGTCTCGTTCTCCGGCGTGATATCGACGCCCGAGACGGCAACCGAATAGCCCTTGGCCTCGATGCGGCCGGCAGCGGGCGCCACCGGCTGGTAGAGCGGCGTGCCTTTCCATTTGTCCGGCATGGCGAGCTTCTTCGGCTGTGCCTGCGAAAGCTTGCTCAGCGGCGCGCGCGGTTCGATGCGCTGCAAGGCGGTCGGATCGCTCGGAGGCGCCGCCATCATCGGATCGATCGTCCGCGACGCGGCCTGCGCCTGTTGCTGGATGGCTTGCAGTTGATCGGTTTGCTGGGGTGCGGCCTGCGACGGGTCCGGCTGCGCGGCGGTTTGGCCCGACTGCTGCGGCTCTGGCGGAAGCGGGGCATCATTGCCGGCCGGCTCGTCGACAGCCGGAGGATCGCCCAGCATGTCCAGCGTCGGCACGTCTTCGTCGGATATCTCGACCTTGCTGCCTTCCGTGGCGATGCGGCCTCCCGCAACGATGGCCGCGGCGGAAGCACCGAGCACCAGCACGGCAAGCACTGCGGGAAGCGGTCTCACGCCGCCATCCTACTGGCTTGCCCAGACGATGCGGGCCACCCATTCCACTTCCATCATCGGCAGATCGCGGTTGGGATGGTCCGGATTGAGCGAGAGCAGCGAGATGGTGCGTGCCGTCTGGCGCTCCAGCACCTTGGCCATGACTTCGCCGGAACCGGTCTTGACGACGACGCGGTCGCCCCGGCGCACGGTGGCACCCGGTTCCACGATCAAAACATCGCCATTGCGGTAAAGCGGTAGCATCGAATCGCCCTGGACCTTCAAGGCGTAAGCCGTATCGGTGGATTGCGCCGGCAATTCGACCAGATCCCAGCCTTGCCCGACAGGGAAGCCGGCATCGTCGAAATAACCACCGGCGCCGGCCTGCGCGAAACCGACCAGTGGCACCCCAGTACCTGAACCGCGTGGACGCGCCTGCCTGTCCTGGATCAGTCCCATGAATTCATCCAGCGTCGCGCCCGTCGCCTCCATGATCTTGGCCAGCGATTCGGTCGATGGCCAGCGCGGGCGTCCGTCGGACGACTGCCGCTTCGACTTGTTGAAGGCCGTGGAGTCGAGGCCGGCGCGCCTGGCGAGCCCGGAGGCCGACAGCGAATAGCGCTCCGCCAGGGCATCTATCGCGGCCCAGACACGATCATGCGAGAGCACGGCTCGCTCCCTTCGAACAGGAAAAAATACCTTTCCGAGTTCTAACCTTGGCTCCCCGTGCTGTCCAGACGCAAGCCGCCTTTATGGACAGACAAGCACTCCCTCGTCAGCTCCGTAAACCGAAGACATCTGGATGGCATGGCCGGTTTGCAGCCGTATCCCGCATTGACAATTTTTTTTGTCAATGCTAATCTGCAGTGATGATCGAAGTGGAAGTCATCGAAACCGCTGTTGTGGCCACAACCGCCCTAGATCCGATCCGATCCCGGCTTCTGGCGGAACTCACGCAGCCCGCCTCCGCGGCAACTCTGGCTGTACGGGTGGGTCTCACACGTCAGAAGGTGAACTATCACCTTCGCGCACTGGAGGAGCACAAACTGGTTGTTCCGGTCGAGGAACGGCAGTGGGGTGGGCTTACCGAGCGGCTGGTGATCGCGACCGCTTCGTCTTATCTCATTTCCCCGGCAGCACTGGGGTCGATTGGAGCCGATCCTTCACGGAATCAGGATCGGCTTTCGGCCGGCTACCTCATCGCGCTCGCGGGGCGTGCCATCCGCGAAGTCGGAGATTTGTGGCGCAGAGCCCAAGGTAAGGGGAAGCGGCTTGCCACCCTGTCGATCGACACAACCATCCATTTCCGATCACCCGCCGATCGCGCCGCCTTCGCAGCCGATCTGACCAACACGGTCGCCGCGCTGGCGGCTCGCTATCACGACGACACGGCACCCGGAGGACGACCGCACCGGCTTGTGGTGGCGGCCTATCCCGCTCCCAGCGACGCCTGAAAGGAAGTTCGATGCCGATCAAGAAGGACGAAACGGGCAAGCGCTGGGTCGAGATGGAGTTGAGCGTGCCCGGCACGCCTGAGCAGGTATGGCAGGCGATCGCAACTGGTCCCGGCTATACGGCCTGGTTCACTCCGGCGACCATCGACGAGCGCGTCGGCGGTGCACTCCGTTTCGACATGGGCGAGAATGGCGAATCCACTGGAGAGGTGACCCTATGGGAACCTCCCTTCCAGTTCGGCTATGTCGAACGCGACTGGGCCGAGGGCGCGCCACCTCTTGCAACAGAAATCACGGTGACGGCCAGATCGGGAAACCGCTGCGTCGTGCGCATGGTCCATTCGTTGTTCGCTTCGACTGACGACTGGGACGACCAGATCGAAGGCTTCGAGAGCGGCTGGCCCGGTTTCTTCGAGGTCTTGCGTCTTTACCTCTCGCTCTTCGCCGGCAAGAAAGCAGCTGTGTCCGCCACCATGGCGAGTGTGAAAGCGCCCCAACTTGATGTCTGGAAGCGTCTGGTTGATAGCCTTGGTCTAGCAGGCGCCGATGCCGGCGAGACAAGGACGGCTCCGCGAACGCCAGAGCAACTGTCGGGCGTTGTCGAGCGCGTGCAACAGAGCGACAAGGAGCGTTACGTGCTCCTGCGCCTGACACAACCATCGCCCGGTATCGCGTTGATCGGAACCTATGGGTTCGGAGATGCCACCCACGCCGGCATAACCTTGTATTTGTATGGTGACGACGCCGAGCAACGCGTCGTGGTGGGCGCACGGAGATGGAAAGATTGGCTCCGCGCTACCGTCGGGCAGACTCCGCATTGAAAAGAATCGGGCAGTAAGGCAGCAGGGCAATTTACTGCCCCCATTCCCCTATTGCCTCGCTAACTGCCCTTCGCCGCCGCGCGCAACCCCTGGTGCGAAGCCATGAAGGCTCTCTCGGCTTCGGTCGGTGCACGCGGAGAAGCGTCATAGCCGAGCGCGTGCACCAGTTCCTGGATGTCGACGAAATGCCGGGCCTTGCGGTCATAGACGCCGGCGGTTGTCTTCATGAGCGCGGCGGTCTCGCCATTCTCCAGCACGAAACGATGGCTGCCCAGCACCTGGGTGCCGTCCCAGGTCTCGATCGAGGACAGCACCTGGAAACTGCGCCACAGCTTGATCTCGCGCACATAAACCGTCTGCAGCCCGCCCAGCATCGGCGCCCAGCCGCGTTTGCGGGCCAGCGCGATCAGCCCGGCACGGATGAAGATGTCGATGCGGCCGAGATCGGCCAGCATCATGTAGCGCGCATTGTTGAGATGGATGTTGAAGTCGATGTCGGTCGGCAGGCAGCGGAACGTGAGCCGGCTTTCATCTCCGACGCGGTAGGCACCGCGCGACTTCGCCGTTAGCGCCATGCGCGCAAAACGTGCCCAGACATACATGCTGTTACTTCCTTCCTTCTCCCCGTTCATGGGGAGAAGGTGGCCCGAAGGTCGGATGAGGGGCAGCTCCAACAATCGCAAAGCAGGTGCTGCCCCTCACCTGCCTGCCGGCATCCTCTCCCCGTAAACGGGGCGAGGAACGCTGTTCCGGCTTACGCCGCTGCCTTGACCTCGCCCTTCGCATAGGGGTCGAAGCGCTGGTAGAAGGTCTCGCCCTTCTCGGCCATGTCGAGAAGCAGCTTCGGCGCCTTGAACTGCGCGCCGTACTTCTTCTGCAGGCCCTTGGCGATCTTCACGAACGCCTTGGCGCCGATGCCGTCGATGTAGGACAGCGCACCGCCCGTATAAGGAGCGAAGCCGAACGCCAGGATCGAGCCGACATCCGCTTCGCGCGGGTCGGTGACGATGCCTTCTTCCATGACGCGTGCCGCTTCGAGCGCGATGGTGACCAGCAGGCGCTGCTGCACCTCCTCATAGTCGACCTTGTCGGGATCGAGCTGCGGATAGAGGTCCTTCAGGCCCGGCCACAGCTTCTTCTTGGCCGGCTTCGGCGGATAATCGTAGAAGCCCTTGGCATTCTTGCGGCCGAGACGCTCGTGCTTGTCGACGAGTGTGTTGATCAGCGCGAACTGGTCCTTGTCGACGGCCTTCTCGCCGAGGTCGCGGATGGTCTGCTTCATGATCTTCTGGGCGAGGTCAATGGCCGTCTCGTCGGTCAGAGCGAGCGGGCCGACCGGCATGCCGGCTGCCTTGGCGGCGTTCTCGATCATCGGTGCCGGGATGCCTTCGATCAGCATCTGGAAGGCTTCCGACATGTAGCGCAGCACGCAGCGGTTGACGTAGAAGCCGCGCGTGTCGTTGACGACGATCGGCGTCTTCTTGATGGCGCGCACATAGTCGATCGCGGTGGCGATCGCCTTGTCGCCGGTCTTCTTGCCGAGGATGATCTCGACCAGCATCATCTTGTCGACCGGCGAGAAGAAGTGCAGGCCGATGAAGTTCTTCGGCCGCGACGCGTTCTTGGCCAGCGCGGTGATCGGGATGGTCGAAGTGTTGGAAGCGAAGATCGCCGACGACTTCAGCACGGCCTCGGCCTTCTCGGTGGCGGCCTTCTTGACTTCCGAATCCTCGAACACCGCTTCGATGACGAGATCGCAGCCGTTGAGATCGGCATAGTCGGCCGTCGGCGTGATCAGCGACAGCAGCTTTTCCTTCTCCTCAGGCTTGGCGCGGCCCTTCTTGACCTGCTCGGAGATCAGAGCATCGGAATGCGCCTTGCCCTTTTCGGCAGACGGCATATCGCGGTCGAGCAGGACGACCGGAATGCCGGCCTTGGCCGTGACATAGGCGATACCGGCGCCCATGAAGCCGGCGCCCAGCACGCCGATCTTCTTGAACTTCGCATCCGGCACGCCCTCGGGACGGCGCGCGCCCTTGTTGAGCTCCTGCAGCGATACGAACAGCGAGCGGATCATCGCCGCCGCTTCCTTGCTCTGCAGGATCTCGGTGAAATAGCGGGTCTCGATCTTCAGCGCGGTGTCGAAAGGCACCAGCAGGCCTTCATAGACGCATTTCAGGATCGCCATGGCGGCCGGATAGTTGCCATAGGTCTCGCGGCGCAGGATGGCGATGGCCGGCGGCCACAGGTTCGCGCCGGCAACCGAATAGACCGGGCCGCCCGGCAGCTTGAAACCCTTCTCGTCCCAGGGGGCCACCGGCTTCAGGCCGTTCCTGATCATCGCCTTGGCGGTCTCGACCAGCTTGGCCGGCTCGGCGATCTCGTGCACCAGCCCCATGGCCTTGGCCTTCTGCGCGGTCAGGTTCCTGCCGGAGGTTAGCATCTCCAGCGCGCCTTGCGTGTCGGTCAGCCTCGGCACACGCTGCGTGCCGCCGGCGCCTGGGAAGATGCCGACCTTCACCTCAGGCAACGCCATCTTGACCTTGTCGGAATCGGCGGCGACGCGGCCATGGCAGGCCAGCGACATCTCGAAGGCGCCGCCCATGCATGTGCCGTTTATGGCCGACACCCACGGCTTGCCGCAGGTTTCCAACTTGCGGAACAGGCCGGTCATGAAGCCGACATTCGTGAACAGCGTCTGGGTGGCCTTTTCCTGGTCCTTCACCTTTTCCTTGGCGAAGAGGCCCAGCATCTGCTGCAGCATGGTCAGGTCGGCGCCGCCGGAGAAGCTGTCCTTGCCCGAAGTGATGACCGCGCCCTTGACCGCG
Organism: Mesorhizobium sp. 1M-11; assembly: GCF_001303895.1. Classification (GTDB taxonomy): domain Bacteria; phylum Pseudomonadota; class Alphaproteobacteria; order Rhizobiales; family Rhizobiaceae; genus Mesorhizobium. The sequence goes on from NZ_LJSD01000009.1 coordinate 138,728, forward strand.
GCGTCGGCCACGACCTGGTCGATGATGGCGTTGAGTTCACGCATCACCTCTTCGGTGAACACGTTCATGGAACGGCCCGGCATGTCCCAGGTGACGAGCGCGATGCCGTCGCCGTCGATATCGACCGAAAAGTTCTTGTAGCTCATTGGAGTACCCTCCTTGAAATCTGTTTTCGTCCACGCATGAGCGCGACGGTGAAGCTGCATCTCTCTCCCCGTTCACGGGGAGAGATGTCCGGCAGGACAGTGAGGGGCGGCACGAACCTTCAAAGGCGGGCTCTGCCCCTCATCCGACCCTTCGGGGCACCTTCTCCCCGTGAACGGGGAGAAGGAAGCGGTGCTACACCCGCTCGATGATCGTGGCGGTGCCCATGCCGGCGCCGATGCACAGCGTCACCAGGGCGGTGTTGAGGTTGCGGCGCTCGAGCTCGTCGAGCACGGTGCCGAACACCATGGCGCCGGTAGCGCCGAGCGGATGGCCCATGGCAATGGCGCCGCCATTGACGTTGATCTTGTCGTGCGGGATGTCGAAGGCCTGCATGTAGCGCAGCACGACGGAGGCGAAGGCCTCGTTCAGTTCGAACAGGTCGATGTCCGACAGCTTCATCTTGGCGCGCTTCAACAGCTTCTCGGTGACGTCGACCGGGCCGGTCAGCATGATCGCAGGCTCGGAGCCGATGTTGGCGAAGGCGCGGATGCGGGCGCGCGGCTTGAGACCCATCGCCTTGCCGCCCTTCTTGGAGCCGAGCAGCACGGCGGCGGCGCCATCGACGATGCCCGACGAATTGCCGGCATGGTGGACGTGATTGACCTCTTCCAGCTCCGGATAACGCTGCACGGCGACCGCGTCGAAGCCGCCCATTTCGCCGGGCATGACGAAGGACGGGTTGAGCGAAGCCAGCGACTGCATGTCGGTCGTTGGCCGCATGTGCTCGTCATGGTCGAGGATGGTGAGGCCGTTCTGGTCCTTGATCGGCACGACCGAGTTCTTGAAATAGCCCTTCTGCCAGGCACTGGCGGCGCGCTTCTGGCTCTCCACCGCATAGGCGTCGACGTCGTCGCGCGAGAAGCCGTGCTTGGTGGCGATGAGGTCTGCCGAGATGCCTTGCGGCACGAACCAGCCCGGGAAGCCGACCGAAGGATCCATGAACCAGGCGCCGCCCGAGGCGCCCATGCCGACGCGGCTCATCGATTCGACGCCACCGGCGATGACGATGTCGTCAGCGCCCTGCGCGATCTTGGCCGCACCCAGGTTGATGGCGTCGAGGCCGCTGGCGCAGAAACGCGACAGCTGCATGCCCGGCGCCTTGGTGTTGTAGCCGGCCTCGAAGGCGGCGGCGCGCGGGATCACCGAACCGGCCTCGCCGACGGGGTCGACGCAGCCGAAGATGATGTCGTCGACCGCGCCGGTGTCGAGCTCGTTGCGGTCGCGCAGCGCTTCCAGCACCTTGGCGCCAAGACGCACCGCCGGCACCTCGTGCAGGGATCCGTCCTTCTTGCCCCTGCCGCGCGGCGTGCGCACGGCGTCATAGACATAAGCGTCGGCCATATTCGTGCTCCTTGCTATTTGGACCGGCTGCTCAGAGCGAGCGGCCGATCAACATCTTCATGATCTCGTTGGTGCCGCCATAGATGCGCTGCACGCGGGCATCGCGGTACATGCGGGCGATCGGGTATTCGTTCATGTAGCCATAGCCACCATGCAGCTGCAGGCATTCGTCGACGACCTTACACTGCAGGTCGGAGAGCCAATACTTGGCCATCGAGGCGGTGACCGGATCGAGCCCGCCATTGAGATGACGCTTGACGCAGTCATTGTAGAAGACGCGGCCGATGGTGGCCTCGGTCTTCAGCTCGGCCAGCTTGAACTGGGTGTTCTGGAATTCCACCACCGCCTTGCCGAACGCCTTGCGGTCCTTGACGTAGTCGACGGTGATGGCGAGCGCGCGCTCGATCATGCCGATGGCCTGGGCGCCGATCAGCAGGCGCTCCTGCGGCAATTGCTGCATCAGCTGCACGAAGCCCTGGCCTTCTTCATGGCCAAGCAGGTTGGCGGTCGGAACACGCACGTCGTTGAAGAAGAGTTCCGAGGTATCGTTGGCCTTGAGGCCGATCTTGTCGAGATTGCGGCCGCGCGTGAAACCCTCGACCTCGTCGGTCTCGACGACGATCAGCGAGGTGCCCTTGGCACCCTTGGTCGGATCGGTCTTGGTGACGACGATGATGAGATTGGCGTTCTGGCCATTGGTGATGAAGGTCTTGGAACCATTGATCCTGTACTGGTTGCCGTCCTTCTCGGCCCGCGTCTTGATGCCCTGCAGGTCGGAGCCGGCGCCGGGCTCAGTCATGGCGATGGCGCCGATCAGCTCGCCGGTCGCCATCTTCGGCAGCCACTTCTTCTTCTGCTCTTCCGAGCCGTAATGCAGGATGTAAGGGGCAACGATGGCGTTGTGCAGCGCGATGCCGAAGCCGTCGACACCGACATGGCCGAGCGCCTCGGCGATCACGCTTTCATGCGCGTAGGTGCCACCGGAGCCGCCATATTCTTCCGGCATCGAGGCGCAGAGCAGGCCGGCGGCACCGGCCTTTTCCCAGGCGGAACGGTCGACGATCTCGTTCTTCTCGTATTCGTCGTAGTGCGGCGCGATCTCTTCCGAGAGGAAGCGGGTCGACATGTCGTAGAGCATGGCAACTTCGTCGCCAGCCCAGCCGGCTCTCGGCAAGGACAGGATGTCGGCGGGGTTGGTGGTCATCGAGTGGCTCCTTCGTTCCCCTCGAGGGGAACGTAGTCGACTGTAGCGCTATGCCCCCCTCTCCGTCTCGGCTTCGCCGAGCCACCTCTCCCCCATTTCATGGGGGCGAGGAACCCAAGCTGGAAAAGCGCCGGCGTGGCAACCGCGGTTCCTCGCCCCTGCCGAAGGCGGGGGAGAGGTGGCTCGGCGAAGCCGAGACGGAGAGGGGGCCTTAGCACCATATCCGATTACCCTACCCTAACCGAAAGCCTCCGGCGTCCACCATCAGAACGCGTCGGCCGACAGCGCCATCATGGAATCGGCGCCGGACGAGATGCGGGCGAGATGCGCCGCCGTCTCCGGCATGATGCGATCCATGTAGTAGCGGGCCGTGACCAGCTTGTTGTCATAGAAAGATGACGAACCGTTGGCGCCTTCGGCAAGCCTGGCCTGCGCGACCTTGGCCATCTGGCCCCACATGTAGCCGAGCGTGACGAGGCCGAAGAGATGCAGGTAATCGGTGGAAGCCGCACCGGCGTTGTCGGGGTTCTTCATGCCGTTCTGCATCAGCCACATGGTGGCGGCCTGCAGGTCGTTGAGGCCCTTCTTCAACGCCTTGGTGAAGGGCGTCAGCTTCTCGTCGGCGCGGTTTTCCTCGCAGAACTCGCCGACTTCCTTGAAGAAGGCCTGGATGGCGCGACCGCCATTGGCGCCGAGCTTGCGGCCGACGAGGTCGAGTGCCTGAATGCCGTTGGCGCCTTCATAGATCATGGCGATGCGGGCATCGCGCACGAACTGGCTCATGCCGTGCTCTTCGATATAGCCATGGCCGCCGAAGACCTGCTGCGCCATCACGGCATGCTCGAACCCCTTGTCGGTGAGCACGCCCTTCACCACCGGCGTCATCAGGCCCATATAATCGTCGGCTGCCTGGCGATCGGCCTCGTCGCCCGAGCGGTGGGCGATGTCGGACTTCAGCGCCGTCCACAGCGTGAACGCGCGACCTGCCTCGTTGAAGGCGCGCATGGTCATCAGGTTGCGGCGGATGTCCGGGTGCACGATGATCGGATCGGCTTTCTTGTCGGGCGACTTGGCACCCGAGATCGAACGGCCCTGCAGACGCTCCTTGGCGTAGGCGACGGCGTTCTGGTAGGCGACCTCCGACTGCGCCAGGCCCTGCAGGCCGACGCCGAGACGCGCCTCGTTCATCATCGTGAACATAGCACGCAGGCCGCCATTGGCCTCGCCGAGCAGGACGCCTTCCGCCTCGTCATAATTCATGACGCAGGTGGAATTGCCGTGGATGCCCATCTTCTCCTCGATCGAGCCGCAGGACAGCGTGTTGCGCTCGCCCGGATTGCCGTCGGCATCGAGCTTGAGCTTGGGCACGATGAACAGTGAGATGCCCTTCACGCCTTCCGGCGCGCCCTCGATACGGGCGAGCACCAGATGGATGATGTTGTCGGACATGTCGTGCTCGCCGGCCGAGATGAAGATCTTCTGGCCGGAAATCTTGTAGGTGCCGTCGCCGTTCGGCATCGCCTTGGTGCGCAGCAGGCCGAGATCGGTGCCGCAGTGCGGCTCCGTCAGGTTCATCGTGCCGGTCCACACGCCTTCGATCAGCTTCGGCGCGAAGGTGGTTTTCTGCTCTTCGGTGCCGTGGGTGAGGATAGCGGCGATCGCGCCCTGGGTGAGGCCGGGATACATCAGCAGCGCGAGGTTGGCCGAGACCATGTATTCGGCGACCGCCGTGTGCACGGCGTAAGGCAGGCCCTGGCCGCCATATTCGGCCGGTGCGGCAAGGCCCATCCAGCCGCCTTCGCAATATTGGCGATAGGCTTCCTTGAAACCTTTCGGCGTCGTCACCGAGCCGTCATCGTGACGCACGCAGCCTTCCATGTCGCCGACGCGGTTGGTCGGCTGGATGACGTTTTCCGCCAGTTTGGCGCCTTCGGCGAGAATGGCTTCGAGCACATCGGGGGACGCATCGGCAAAGCCGGGAAGATTGCTGTACCGCTCATAGCCGAGCACCTCGTTGAGCACGAACAACGTATCGCGGACAGGCGCCTGATAGATCGGCATTGCGTCTTCCTCCACAAAAACAACGCGACGAGGCCCGCACCAAAACGGCTTTCGGGCCGACTGTAGAATCTGGATAGCAAATATTGACGTTTGCGTAAACGTCAATTTACGCGAGTGGTCACTTTTTTGGGAAGGTTTCGTGGGAAGGTTGGAGAGATCCGATCGTCTGGCAGAGTCTCACGACAGTTGTCGCCTGTCGATCCCGCCTATACGAGCTTGCACCTTCAGCGTTCCGGAATGGATCCCGACACTCTCCGCTCCCTCCGGTCGCTCCGAGGTCGAGGATGACGAACGTAAAGAGCGTCTCGGCCAATCTCCGACGTTGGTGATAACGCAGGCGTTCGTGGTTAGCGCTGGGCAACGGAAAGCTCGTCATCCTCGACCTCGTAGGGAGCGAAGCGACCGAAGAGTGTCGGGGATCCATTCCGGAACGCTGACAAATGGCCCAGGCGCCCAGTTCCGGTAAGTCGCTGCGAAAAATACGACGGCTCTCTTCTGACAGTCCAGCCGGCAGCCCCAAAACGAAAAAACGCGCCGCCGGAGCGACGCGCCTTCTCGTTGCGTGGGCATGGGACAGGCGCGAACGCCTGCCGGGTTCAGTTCGCGGCAGCCGAGGTCGCAGCCGCACGTTCCGCGACCATCTGGCGGACGGAATTTATCGCGCCGCTCAGCTCGTTGATGGCGTCGTCGATCAGGGCGCGCTGCTTCTGCAGACGCACGAGCTGTTTTTCCGACTTTTCCAGCGCCAGGCGCAGTTGCTTGGTGTTGGTGCCGGTCGGATCGTAGAGGTCCATCATCTGCTTGACCTCGCGCAGCGAGAAGCCGACCTTGCGGCCGAGCAGGATGAGCTTGAGGCGCACGCGGTCGCGATGCGTGTAGAGACGGGTCGCACCGTCGCGCTCGGGCTTCAGCAGGCCCTTGTCTTCATAGAAACGCAGCGTGCGCAGCGTCACGCCGTATTTCTTGGCCATTTCGCCGATCCGCACCAGCTCTTCGGCCGGCTCGTTCGACACAATGTTGGTGTTGCCGGCAACCCCGCCAGCGGTGTTCATCTGCACAGTCATCGACATTTCCCGTTGTGGGCCCCGGCTGTGGCACGCGGCGTTGCTGCCTGGCGTCGCCTGTGGCGGAGGGGGCCTGTTTCCAGGTTTCAACAAATCCGTAAGCGATATCGCACAACTTACGTTTACGTAAAGGATATACCGATATCGTTGGGGAAATGCAAGTAGGGTGCCGTAACGCCATGCCCTGGCATTTCCGGAACCGGCTTTTCATCAACGAATCCTGAAGCTTCTTAAGCTTGGTTAACGGGTTGTTTACCACGTTGGGCGAAAGGTGCGGCTGTCGGTCCGTGTCCATCCTGTCTCGCTTTTCACACGGGTTTCATCGAGGCGCGGGCCTGTCCGGGAACTAACCTTCCCTTGGCCAAGGCCGCCTTCGGACCCGACGGGGTGGTTTGGGGAATCGCTGGCCAAGGCCAGCCAATTGCGAAAACGGGCGCTCGATGAACAACAAGCGGTCCTATCTCGATAATCTGAATGCCGGGCGGCAACGCCGGGGCTATGCCTCGCTGGAAGAACTCAACCGGTCGATGGAAGAGCTGGAGCAGCGGCTCGGACGCAACCGCGAAGAGCCTTCGCGCTACGAAGAGCCTCGCTATGGCCGCAGCCAGCCTTACGCGGAACGCCCTTCTTACGATGCCCCACGCTACGCCCAGCGCCCCTACGAGGATCAGCGCCCACGCGAGCGCGATCATGAAGGCGCCCGCGGCCATCAACGCCCTTACGAAGAGCCTCGCCCCTACCGCCAGCGTACCGCAACCGAGCGGCCCTATCAGTCGATCGCCCGCGACATCGAACGCATGCGCGGCCAGGAAGACGGGGTCGCGATGGTGAGCAAGATCGCCGGCGAGTTGCGCGGCCTGCGCGAAGAATTGCGCCAGCAGATGAGCTCCGGCCTGCAGCGCGAGTTCCAGGCCCTGCGCAAAGATATCCAGCGCGTCGCGCAGGAAGCCCCCTCTTCCCGCGACAGCGCCGAACTCGGCCTCGAATTCGAACGCCTGTCGGGCGCCATCCGGGGCCTGGCGGAAAAGAGCGACGACAAGAGCGTCAATCTTCTAAGGCTCGAATTGGAGCAGGTCAGGAACGCGATGGACACGCTGGCGCGCGAGGAAAGCGTGCAGGCCGTGGACCGTCGCTGGCAGGAATTCGACCGCCGCTGGTCGGCCTTCGAGAACCGCTTCGACGACAGCGCCGGCAAGCGTGACGGCGTCGACGTCACCGCGCTTTCCGAACGGCTCGAGCAGATCGGTACTGCCGTCAACAAGCTCCCGGAATCGCTCTCGCTGCGCTCGCTGGAAGAAAAGGTTCGCACACTGGCCGGCGCCGTCGACCATTTTGTCAGCCAGCAGGGCCGCCGCGGCGGCGACGTCTATGGCATGATCGACGAGCGTCTGGACGAGATCTCGCGCGCCATCGTCGCCTCCACCGTCGCCGCCCAGTCGAGTGCTTTCGATCCGGCCCCGTTCGAGCGCATCGAACAGCGCATCGCAGCCCTTGCCAGCCAGATCGAGGAAGTGGCCGACGAGCGCCCGCGCGGCGAAGTGATGGATCATCTCTTCCACGGGCTGGAGCAGCGCTTCGAAGCGCTGTCGGGCATCATCGAACGTCGCCAGGAAGACGCGATGCAGCAGGGCAATATGCTGTTCCGCGACCTCGAGCGCCGGCTGGACGATGTCGCCGACCGCCTCGACCGCCGCGCGCCCGATGCCGACAATTCCGGCATCATGGATGCCATCGATGCCCGTTTCAGCGCGCTGGCGCAGCGCCTGGAGAACCGCGGCGTCGACAGCGCCGGCCAGGACGCAATCCGCAGCCTGGAAAGCCGGCTCGACGACATTTCGAGCCGTCTCGACTCGCGCTCGGTGCAGGCAGCCGGTATCGACCCCGACCTTCTGCGCAGCCTCGAAGCGCAGGTTTCCGGTCTCTCGGCACACCTGTCGCGCCCCGGCGCGCCGCTGCCCGAATTCGAAGACATCGGCCCGCGCATCGAGAAGATCGAGGAATCGATCGCAACCAACCGCGACACCATCCTGGAGACGGCAAGGCAGGCGGCGGAAAACGCCGTGCGCGCGCTCGGCCTGTCGAACAGCGACACGGTGACCGTCGCCGGACTGGCCGACGATCTGAAGACGCTGGAAGGCCTCACCCGCCGTTCCGACGAGCGCAACACCAAGACTTTTGAGGCCATCCACGACACGCTGCTCAAGATCGTCGATCGCCTCGGTTCCCTGGAAGGCGTCGCGCCGCTGGCAGCTCCCAAGATCAGCGTGCGTCCCAGTTTTCTGGTTCTGCCGATCTCGCAGACTATGCTTTCGGTCTCGGGTTGGGCGCCGCCGATAAAGG
>NZ_LJSD01000058.1 GCF_001303895.1 Mesorhizobium sp. 1M-11
CCAGCCGCCGCACGGCGGCGCCGGCTTCGACTATCCCGCCTGGCTGCGGGCGGTCTTCGACGTGCGCGCCGTCAAGGTGGTCACAGACTGGATCGGCCGCGGCTCGGTCGGCGTCATCGTGGCCATGAAGGACGGCGAGACCGGACGGGAGCCGACCGCGGACGAGGTCGCGGAAATGCTCGCCTATCTCGGCGCGCCGGGCTCATCGTCGGGCGTGCGTCCGGTGACCGCCAATGTGGTGGTGGTTGCGGCCGAGCCGGAAGAAGTCGCCATCTCCGTGCGGCTCCGGCCGGACAGCGTTGCCATCCGGGCTGGCGTCACCGAGGCGTTCGCACGCTACATCGCGACGCTGGGAGACGCCGACGACGACCAGAACGACAGCCCGATCGGCGCCGTCATCGAACCCTCGCGGATCTCCGAGGCGATCTCCGCAGCTTCGGGCGAATACGCGCATGACCTGACAGTGCCGGCGGCCCGCTACACGCTCGACACGAAGCAGTATCCGGTCGTTGGCGCCATCACCTTCCTGGCGCCGTTATGAGGACGGCCCCCTCCATCCTGGCCAGCCTCGTGGCCAAGCTGCCTCCCGGCTGGGTGCTTGCCCAGCGCCGCGGCGTCCTCGACGCGCTGCTGGAAGGCATCGCCGGCCGCCTCGGCGAGGCGGAAGCCGATGCCGAAATCCTCATGGACGAGGTCGACCCGCGCCAGTCCGTGCGCCTGCTGCCGGATTTCGAGCGGGTGCTGGGACCGGACCCGTGCGGCCGCGATCTCGGGGAACGTACGCTCGAGCAGCGCCAGCGCCAGGCGCATCAGCGCTGGACCGCGCGCGGCGGCCAGAGCATCCCTTACTTCATCGACCTGGCTGCGCGGCTGGGTGTCGAGATCCGGATCGAGGAATACTGGCCGAGCCAGGCCGGCGTGCTCGTCGCCGGCACGCCGTTGATCGCCGAGGGGGAGCAGTTCACTTGGGTGGTGGCCCTGACGCTGATCGACGAATGGTGGTTCCGGGCCGGCCAGAACGTCGCCGGCGATCCGCTCGGCGGTCTGACGCTCTCGGATATCGAGTGCGAGCTGCGGCGCCTGAAGCCCGCGCATACGCAGCTGGTCTTCTCCTATCGCGAGAGCCTCGAGGACGAAATCCCCGGCGCCTTCACCCTGCTCGGCGACGAGGACGGTTTCGCCTTCGACTTCACCGACGGCAGCTATGCCGGCCGAACGACCGTCGGCGCTGAAAGGTTGCTCGCCGAGGATATCGGCTTCGCCATCGACCTGACGGACGGCTCTTTCGCAATGAGGCCATCATGACCCTGATCGTCGGTGACGCGGTCGACTACCTGTCGCTCGTCCGGCCGAGCGGCGCCGCCTGTTTCGATGCAGACGGCCTGTTGCAGATCGCGGCGCCGAACGTGCTGCGCTTCGATCATGACCCGGTGACGAAAGCGGTGCGGGGCGCGCTGCTTGAGGACACGGCGACCAACCTGTTCGACGCGAGTGACTGGACGGATGCCGCGACGACCTACGGGACCGTCATGCCGGCCCAGGCGGCCGGTCCTGACGGAACCGACACGCTGGCCCTCATCACATCCACCGCTCTGAACGGCGGCGTGGCGAAGACGGTGAGTGTCCCGGCCGGCGACGGGCTGACACGTACCGCCTCGCTGCATTTTCGGAAGGGCACGGCCGACACCCACCGGCTCGACATCGGCTACTTCGGTGGCCCGGCCCCGTATCGATCGGCATCCACCTACTTCGATGGCGCGACCGGCGAGGTCTCGGGCGACGGTGGCGTCATCGACTGCGGCGGCGGCCTCTATCGTCTTTGGGTGGCGCTCGACAACGAGGTGGCCGACGAGCACAACGTCTGCCAGATCGTTTCCAACGTCATCGGAGCCAGCGGCAGCACCGCCTATACGGGCGATCTCCAGATCGAGCTCGGCTCCTATCCGACCAGCTGTGTGAAGACGACGGACGGCGCCGCGACCCGCGCCGCTGACGTGGCCAGCCTGTCGGTTGCGGGAATGTCGCTCGACAAGGGCTTCATCGCTTTCGAGGCGCTGGCGGCGCCCGGTTCGTCTGTTCTGATGATGGCGAACCTGGATGGCGGGTCGATCAACGAAAACGGCGCGTTCCGCTTCTCCGTCGATGGCGAGGGCGAGTATTTCTACACGGCGACGCCGGAGGGCACGGAGAAGTCGTTGAGGCGGCTGGGCGCCGGCCTCGATCTGACCGCGCCTGTCCGGGCAGCGTTCACATGGGACGGCGACACGATCTGGTCGACGGTGAACGGCCTGGAGCCGGTCAGCGACACGATCTCCACAGCGGCCGGCAGCTTCGACTTTGCCCGGCTTCTGCTCGGCCGAGGCTCGTGGGTCACCAATTCGGCCTGCTGGATGAAGCGCGTGCTGTTGCTGCCGCGTCGTGCCACCACTGACGAAATGAAGGCGGTCTTCGCATCATGATCACCCTTTATCTGCGCGCCGACACCGAGGCCGACATGATCGCGGCCCTGCCATGGGCGCGGGCGATCGCACCCGCCGGCGATGGCGTCTGGAACCGTTCGACCGAAAGCTACGCGCTCGACCTGGTCGGCGCCGTCGTGACGGCGCCAGGCGTCTATGGCGAAGACCACGCGGTCATCACACAACCGACGCTCGACGATCGCTTTCACGCCAACCTGCGCTGCACGGCCGAGATCGCCGCCCAGGTGACGGCCAATATCATCATCGACGCGCCCGCCACGCCGGCTCGCGTCTGGTTCTAGGAGGACAGGATGGATCGCGTAAACGGTCAGGACTATGTCGACATCGGCGGCGGGCGTCGCGGCTTCCGCAGCCAGAACAAGCTCGCCGGCGTCGCCGGCACGGAGGTGACGGACACCTTCCTCAACAACATCCAGGAGGAAATCCTCAAGGTCATCGAGGCGGCCGGCATCGTCCCTTCGGCGGCCGACATGACGCAGCTCTGGCAGGCCCTGAACCTGATGGTCCTTCCGGGCTTCGCCGGCAGGCTCGCATGGATGCCGGTGCTGTCGGTCACCACGACCGATCCGCCCGGCGGTGCGGCCATCGGGGACGCTTATATCGTTCCCGACGCAGCGGGCGGCGACTGGGCCGGCCAGGCGCAGAAGCTGGCCATCTGGGTCGGCGGTTCGTGGGCGCTCGTTGCTACGAAAGACGGCCATGGCGTCGGCCTGCCGGACGGCCGGCTGTTTGTGCGCATCGGCGGCATCTATGTCGAGTATCTGGCGACCGATGTGCGCGCCGGGCTGGTCAAGACGGCCACGACGCAGGAGGTGAAGGATGCCACGGGCACCGGTGCGGTGCGCGCCCAGGACCTTGTGAGCTACATCCTGCGGCCGGATGAGGACGAGATCACGCTCTACATCCGGCCTGACGGCGACGACATCAACGACGGCAGCGCCAACGACGCCGGCCATGCTTTCAAGACCATTGCGGCGGCAATCGATCGCATCCAGAACCGCTATGCCTTCGCCGGCCGCAAGGCGATCCTGAAGCTTGGCACTCCCGGGACCTACGATACGTGCATCATCCGCAGCGTTGCGGGCAGCCTTGAGATTGTCGGCGACAAGGACAACCGCGCCGACTATGTGCTGACCGGCGCTCGTGGCATGACCATATCGTCGGCGGCCGTCACCTTGTCCGGCCTGACGCTGACGTACGGCAACGGGGCGATCCAGCACAATTTGCAGGTCGGAAATTCCGGCGTAGCCACCATCGACGGCGTCATCTTCAATTGTGCGGTATCGCAGTCGACCTGGTCGCATATCTTCTCGACGGACGGTGGCAGCGTCATTCTGCAGTCGGGGTTCTCGGCGACCATCGGCGGTGACGCCTACGCGGCTCTGTATGCCGCGACGGGCGGCACGATCGCCGCCTCGACGGCAGCGGAAATGCTGATCACGCCCAACAATCCGACCTTTTCGGACGCGACTGTCGTTGCGCGCTCCGGAGGCGTGGTCGAGATTGCCGCTCTCACCTTCCATCCAGGCGGCGGTATTGGCCGGCGCTATCACGCCGCGTTGAACGGCGTCATCAACACCAATGGCGGCGGTGCGAACTTCATCCCCGGCAATTCGGCCGGGCTGACCGAGACGGGAGGCCAATATGCGTAGCTACGATCCGCGAGACTGGTACTGGCTGGCCGATGACGGCCGGCTCTACGGCTCTGCCCGGCAGGCGCTCGTTGCCGACGCCGAGACGGACGGCGACTATGCGGCCTGGGTGGACGGCGACGGCCATGCGACGCGCTGGCCGGCCGACGATGCCGGCGAGCAGACTGAAGCCGCTCTGGCGGCCGTCCTGGCGCCCTACGGCCTGACGCTGTGGCCCATCCCGCTCAAGGTGCAGCTCACGGCCTATGCGGCGGACAAGCGCTGGCAGGTGGAAACAGGCGGCATCACGGTCGGCGGCGCGACGATCGACACCAGCCGCGAGAGCCAGGCCATGATCACCGGCGCCTATGCCTATTCGCAGGCCAACCCGACAGAGACGATCAGCTACAAGGCGGCGTCGGGCTGGGTGAGCATGGACGCCGCCACGCTGGCGGCGATCGCCACGGCCGTCGGCGCGCATGTGCAGGCGTGCTTTGCGGCGGAGGCGGCCATGGCCGCCGAGATCGAGGCCGGCACGATCACCACGACAGCGGAGATCGACGCGGCCGACTGGCCGTAGGAGCGCAGACGCCCGGAGCAAGCTCCGGATGGCGGGCCTAGATTGGCGTCCTGTCCCGCCAGACAGCCCCAACGGATAACTGTCGCGCCTGCGGCCCTTTCGGGCAGGCAGACCGTGACTGATCCTCCAAGGCCTTTAAATGCCCCTTCAACCGTCATTCACAGCCGTAGATCCGATCCGCCCGCCGGCGGGATACATCGGCGGCAAGCGCCGCCTGGCGGCGCAACTGGTCGTCGCCATCGAGGCGACGCCGCACCGGACCTATGCAGAGGCTTTCGTCGGCATGGGCGGTGTGTTCTTCCGGCGCCGGCAGCGGCCGCCGGCCGAGGTCATCAACGACCGCAACGGCGATGTGGCGAACCTCTTCCGGATCCTGCAGCGCCACTATCCGCAGTTCCTCGACACGCTGCGGTTCCAGCTCACCGGCCGGCGCGAGTTCGAGCGGCTGAAGAAGAGCGATCCAACGACCCTGACCGATCTGGAGCGGGCCGGCCGCTTCCTCTACCTCCAGCGGACGGCCTTCGGCGGCAAGGTCGCCGGCCAGAACTTCGGTGTCGATCCGGCGAGCGCAGCCGGTTTCAATCTGACCAGGCTGGAGCCGCTACTCGCAGATATCCATGAACGCCTCGCCGGCGTCGTCGTCGAGAACCTCGACTGGCTGGCCTTCATCGACCGCTACGACCGGCCGGAGACGCTGTTCTACCTCGATCCGCCGTACTACGGTTCGGAGGGTGACTACGGCCGCGAGCTGTTCGACCGGGCGCAGTTCGCCGTCATGGCCGAGCGCCTGCACCGGATGAAAGGTCGGTTTATCCTGTCCATCAACGACGTGCCGGAGATCCGGGAGACGTTCGCAGGCTTCGACATGCAGCCGGTAGATCTGCTCTACACCGTCTCCGGTCCGCCCCGGCCGGCAAAGGAGCTGATCATTCATGGGTGAGGCGGCGTCGTTGATGTTGGGATACCTGCCGCTAGTCGTGTTTTGCGGCCTGGTCATCTGGCTCGCGCTCGCTCGGTTCAAGCGGCGTTAGAGTGACCCTAAAAGAGGCTTTGAAGCTTGGCCGAGTGCTCTAAAACCGCGCGTCAAAAACTCAAAACCGCGCGACCGGCTACAACGCGCTTTCATCGGCTTGCCGGTGCGTTTGTAGGTACCGGTGTAGGTGCCGATACCGAGGATGGTCGACCCGCCGTCGACCAGCCTTTCCAACGTAAAGGTATAGCCCTCCCACTCGTCGCCGATGCGCTTGAACACGCCTTCAATGATGGCGACAGTGCCGACATAGGTGCCGGCATAGGGAAAGCCGGCCATCTCGGTCCAGGCCGTGCGGTCGGTGATCGGCGCCATCATCGCCGCCAGGTCCTTGTTGTCGGAGCCGGCGTAATGCGCCTTGATCGCTTCGTAGTTCTTGCTCATGGTTTTGCCCGCGCTCAAACCGGCGCCGGTCCCTTTCCGTAGTCGGTTGTCGATTTCTTGGTGATGAATGCGCCAGCTGGCTTGTTTTCGATGGCGCCGGTCGAGATCACGCCGAGGAACTTGCCCGTCGAGCGCATGTCATCCCAATTGTAGAAGAACAGAGATGCCACCGGGATGATGAATTCGCGGAAACCGAAGACATACTGGCCGTCAGCAAACTTCCAGGTCGTGGCAAGGTCGACATCGCCATGGCCACGCTGCACGCCGACAAGGTTCTGCCAGGCATAACGCTGCGACGACAGGTAGATATGCTCGTAGACGTGGTTGGGACTGTATTCGTAGTGCGCGGTGAGCCCGACGAGGTCGCGCGACGGAGCAGGTTCGATACCGCCTGGCGCAACTGAAGGATCGCCGAGCACGCCCGCCAGCCATGTCTGCGCGACACGCGGCTCACCCGGCGCTTCACCGGCTTCCCTCACCCGTTCGCGCACCGAAAGGACACGCCGTGTGCGAGTGTTGACGATCAAGGCTTCATCTTCGGTCGGACGTGCGGCGAACGTCATATTGATGAAGACGGTGTCGGCGGCGACTTCCAGCGCCTCATACCAATCGACGCCGGCATCCTTGCCCTCGCCCCACGCGACGGTATCCGCCGACGTGAAAGCCAGATCAATCTGGCGTCCGCCGTTCAGCGTGATCTTGAAGGTCTGGCCAGCCAGGGCCTTGGTCGTCGGCAGCCGGTTGGTGGCAATCCCGGCGGCGAAGTCATCGAAATGCTTCCAGTCGGCCGGTCTGTTCACGTCATTCATCGCAAGGTCCTCGAACGCTCAATCAACAAAGGCTAGGGTCGGCAGGTCGACCACGGTGGCACCACCATCGACGGTCAGGATCGAACCATTCATCATCGCGGCCTCTTCGGAGGCGACAAAGCAGATGACGTTGGAAACTTCTTCCGGCGTGGCGGGACGGCCGAGCGGCACATCCTTGGTGACCAGCCTGTAGGCCTCGTCGACGGTTGCCAGACCGTGCTTCCCGACGATGACCTGCATCTGCTCGTCGGCCATCGCGGTCGCCACCCAGCCCGGGCAGATGGTGTTGGTGCGCACACCGCGGCGGCCGTAGTCGCGCGCCAGCGATTTACCGAGCCCGACACAGGCATGTTTCATGGTCACATAGCCCGCAGCCGCCGGACCGGCAAAAAGTCCGGCGATCGAGGCAACGACCACGATGTTGCCGCGCTTTGAGATCAGGTCGGGCAGGATCTCGCGGGCACAGACGAAAGTGGTGTCGAGATTGGTCCGCGTCGCCAGCGCCCAGGTCTCGTCGCTCATCGAAATGGTGGGGCCGACACCGTGGCCGCCAGCATTCGCGATCAGGATATCGACGAGGCCGAACCTGGCGTGCACTTCCTTCAGAGCGGCACGCACTGCATCGGCATCGGCGGCATCACCCTGAACGATCAGTGCGTTGGTGTCGTTCGCCACGGCCTCGAGCGGTTCGCGGCGGCGCCCCATCAGAACGATATTGGCACCTTCCCTGGCCATGCGTCTGGCGACGGCAGCGCCGATGCCGGTGCCTCCGCCGGTTATGAATGCTGTCTTTCCGGAAAATCTCATCGTCGCCCCGTGTTGGCGGACCGCCTGCTCCGGCCCGTTTACGTGCACCGATAGTGCGACGCTGCCGGGCGCAACGTCTTGTCCGAGCGGGAACTTTGTTTTGACTGAACGTGCACTTGGCCGGTCTTTGCCTTGAAGCGCGCGAGCAGCCTTCTTACCCCTGACCGCACGGTCAAATGGCCGGCAGGAGGATTTGATGAACGAGAGAGTTGCTCCCCCGATCAGCGCCGCGGCATCGGCGTTTCTTGCCCGTACGCATCGCCCTTTCATCGGGGGGCGCTTTGTCGATATCGACCAAGGCGGGGCATTGCCGGTCGATGACTCGGCGACAGGTGAAATTGTTGCTCGCGTGCCCGAAAGCGGTCCCGAAATCGTCGACCAGGCCGTAAAGGCAGCGCGTGCGGCACTGGAAGGTCCCTGGGGTTCGATGCCACCGGTCGAGCGCGAGCGGCTGATGTTGAGACTCGCCGATGCCGTCGAAGCGGATATGGATCTGCTCGCCGAAATCGAAAGCATCGAGAACGGCAAGTCGCTCGGCGTCGCCAAGATGCTGTCGGCCGGCGGTTCGGTAAACTGGCTGCGCTACTATGCCGGCTGGGCGACCAAGATCGAAGGCACGACGATCAACGTCTCCATTCCGGTGCCACCCGGCGCCAAGCATCATGCCATGACGGTCATGGAGCCGGTCGGCGTGGTCGGTGCCATCGTGCCGTGGAATTTCCCGCTGATGATCGGCGTGTGGAAGATCGCGCCAGCACTCGCCGCCGGCTGTACCGTTGTCATCAAGCCGCCACAGGAGACACCGCTCGGCCTGCTCAGGCTCGCCGAACTGATCGAGGCGGTCGGCTTCCCAGCCGGCGTGGTCAATGTCGTCACCGGCTCAGGCTCGGTGACCGGCGAAGCGCTGATCAAACATCCCGGCATCGACAAACTGACCTTTACGGGCTCGACCGAAGTCGGCAAGCGCGTGGGCCATGCCGCGGTGGATCGTGTCGCCCGCTTCACGCTGGAGCTGGGTTCGAAGTCGCCGATGATCCTGCTGTCGGACATGGAACACGGCATCGAGCCCCTGCTCGCAGGCCTCGGCATGTTCTTCAACCAGGGTCAGGTCTGCACATCGGCGGCACGCATCCTGATCGAAAAGTCGATCTATGACCGCACGCTGGCAAGGCTGGCTGAAATCGCCGATGGCATGACGCTGGGCGCAGGGCGGGACGAAGGCGCGCAGATCAACCCCGTTGTCTCAGCCAAGCACAAGCAGAGCGTGCTCGGTTATCTCGATCGCGCACTGGCGGCCGGCGGTGAACGCGTCAGCGGTCATCGCGCTGTGCCGACCAAGGGCCACTACATCGCACCGACCATCCTGCACAATGTTAAGCTCGACGCCGAAATCGTGCGCGAAGAGGTCTTCGGACCGGTCGTCGCCGCGATGCCCGTCGCAGATCTCGACGAGGCGATCCGGCTTGCCAACGACACCCGCTACGGCCTTTCCGCATCGGTCTGGACGCGCGATCTCGGCAAGGCGATGAAGGCGGCACACGGCCTCAAGGCCGGCACGGTGTGGGTGAATTCGCACAACACGCTGGACCCCGCCGCCCCGTTTGGCGGTTTCAAACAGTCCGGTATCGGCCGCGAACATGGGAAGGCAGCGCTGGACAGCTATCTGGAAACCAAGACCGTCATCATGCGGTACGCCTGAGCCGATGACGGAAATCTTCGACTACATCGTCGCCGGCGCGGGATCGGCTGGCTGCACCATTGCCAACCGGCTGGTGACGGCCGGCAAGCGCGTCCTGCTGCTGGAAGCAGGGCCGCGCGACAACGACAAATTCATCCATATGCCGGCGACCTTTGCCAAGGTCATCGGCACCAACCGCAGCTTCATCTACGAGTCCGAACCGGAGACTAATGTCGGTGGGCGGCAGCTGCCGATCCCGCAAGGACGTACTCTGGGCGGTGGCTCGTCGATCAACGCGATGCTCTACATCCGTGGCCAGCACGAGGATTATGATACCTGGCGCGACCTCGGTTGCCTTGGCTGGGGCTGGGACGATGTGCTGCCGGTTTTCAAGCGGCTGGAGCGCAACGAGCGGCTGGATGGCACCTATCACGGCACTCGCGGCCCCTTGCCTGTATCGGATGCACGCCACAGGCACCCGCTTTCACTTGCTTATGTAAAAGCCGCGCAACAGGCCGGTTACCGCTACAATGACGACTTCAACGGCGAACGCCAGGAAGGCGTCGGCTTCTATCAGCTGACCACGCTTGATGGTGTCCGCCAATCGGCGGCAACGGTGTTCCTGAAACCGCTCGCCAGCGATCCGAACCTCACTGTCGTCACCGATGCCCAGGTCAGTGCGCTGACGCTGGAGAATGGCGCGGCGAGCGGACTTTCCTATACAATCGCCAACGGCCGCATCGTGCAGGCTTCCGCGAAGGAAGAAGTGATCCTGGCCGCCGGCGCGCTGGCGACGCCAAAAATCATGATGCTGTCGGGGTTGGGTCCTGCAGCGCACCTGGCGGAATTGGGGATTCCGGTCGTCCGCGATATGCCGGGCGTCGGCAAGGATCTGCAGGATCATGTCGCGACGCCGGTCTACGCCGCAACGCGTGAGCCAATTTCGCTGCTCGGCCAGGACAAAGGGCTGAAGGCGCTTCGTCATGGGCTGCAATATATGCTCTTCGGCACCGGCCTGCTTACCTCGAACGTCGTGGAGAGCGGTGGCTTCTTCGACACCGACGGCGACGGTCGGCCGGATATCCAATTCCACGTGCTGCCGGTGATGATCGAGAACGCCGTGCATGGCTCGGTGGCTGAACACGGCATGGAACTGAACCCCTGCGTGCTGCGCCCCAAGTCGCGCGGCAAGGTGGAGTTGCGCTCGCGTGACCTGAACGATCCGATCCGTTTCACCACCGGCTTCCTGTCGAACCCGGATGACTTGAAGCTGCTCGTTGAAGGCGTGAAAGTGGCGCGCAACATCCTGCGCCAGCCGGCGCTGCAGGCGGTGATCCGGGAGGAGCTGAGGCCTGGCGGAGCGACGGATCTGTCGGAGGACAAGATCGTCGACCACATCATGCAGACAGCCAAGACCGTCTACCACCCGGTCGGCACTTGCCGGATGGGCACGGATGAGGCGGCGGTTGTCGACACGCAGCTTCGCGTGCGAGGGGTACCGCGCTTGCGCATTTGCGATGCTTCGATCATGCCACGCCTGGTCAGCGGCAATACCAATGCGCCGACGATCATGATCGCGGACCGGTGTGCCGACTTCATCCTCGCGACGGCCTGACGATTGGACGAGCGCCAACCTTCCGTATCGGCAGCTATGACGCCGTCAAAAGCTGTTGACGCTCGTCCAAATCGGGCGTTCCATTCCCGTATGCGTACAGTGCATTCTAGTGCGCGAGCGTGCTTTTTGCGTTTTCAATGCCTTATGGCGAAACGATCAAGCAGGGGTGGAGCTGACCATGCTGCATGTCAAACCCGATTTGCTGCGCGAGCGCTTCGACATGCAACGACGCGCCTTCGCAGCGGAACCGTTTCCTTCCCTTGCCGTCCGCAAGGATCGCCTGAAACGCCTGCAGGCGCTGACCGAAAATCACGAGCAAGCGATTTGCGAGGCCATCGACGCCGATTTCGGCAGCCGTTCGGCACATGAAACGCGTTTTGCCGAACTGTTCGTGGTGCGTGCTGGCATCAACCACGCGCTCTCGCATGTCGGTTCCTGGATGCGTGCCCGCAGCGTTGCCACCAGCCTGCCGTTCCTGCCGGGGAAGAACCGCCTCGTGCCGCAGCCTCTTGGCGTGGTTGGCGTCGTCTCGCCGTGGAACTATCCGTTCCAGCTCGCCGTTGCCCCGGCGACGGCGGCGCTCGCGGCCGGCAACCGGGTGTTGATGAAGCCTTCGGAACTGACCCCGAGCTTTTCGGCCTTGCTCGCCGATCTCGTTGCCGAACATTTCGCCCCGGAAGAAGTCGATGTCATTACAGGTGACGCCGAGACCGGCAAGGCGTTCGTGTCGTTACCCTTCGATCACCTGATCTTCACCGGTTCGACTTCTGTTGGCCGTCAGGTGGCGCTTGCAGCCGCTGCCAACCTGACGCCGGTGACGCTGGAATTGGGCGGCAAGTCACCAGCGATCCTCGATCCATCCTGTGACATGGATGCAGCCGTGCGCAGCATTGTCTTCGGCAAGCTGCTCAATGCCGGGCAGACCTGCATCGCTCCGGACTATATCATGGTGCCGCAAGGCCAGGCTTCAGCTTTGACGAAGAGGTTCGCCGAGACCGTCAGGACGCTCTACCCGACCTTGAAAGCCAACACCGACTACAGCTCGATCGTCTCCGACCGTCACTACCAGCGGCTGAAAAGTCTGGTCGAGGAAGCGGTTGCGGGCGGCGCGATTGTGACCGAGGTCAACCCGACCAACGAGACGCTTCCTGCTGAGGGCCGCAAGTTCGCTCCGACCTTGGTGCAGAATGCACCGGAAAACAGCCGCTTGATGCAGGAGGAAATCTTCGGTCCGGTGTTGCCGATCCTCGAATACGCTTCGCTGGATGATGCGATCGGCTATGTGAACCAACGCGATAGACCGCTTGCCCTCTATTGGTTCGGAACCGATTCCGCGGCACGCGAACGCGTGTTGCACGAGACCGTGGCCGGCGGTGTCACGATCAACGATTGCCTGCTGCATATAGCACAGGAACGTCAGCCCTTCGGTGGTGTCGGCGCCAGCGGCACCGGTGCCTATCATGGCGAATGGGGATTCCGTACCTTCAGCAAGGAAAAGCCGGTCTTCCTGCAATCGCGTTTCAACGGCGGAGCGCTTCTGCATCCTCCTTACGGCGCAATGTTCGAGCGTGTGCTGAAAATGCTCAGGCTGGTGACCTGAACATAAGCGCGGCAACGTCAGTTATTGGTTCGGTTGTCTTGGCCGATCACCCGCATGAACTCGGTCTCGGCGGCGGTGGCATAGCGCTCTTTGTGGCGCAGCATGAAAAATTTGCGGCGCGGCACCGGATAGTCGACCGCGATCAAATTGCCGGCGGCGAGCGCATTGGCCGCAACGAGGCGAGACATCACCGTCACTCCAGCTCCAGCCGCAACGGCTGTCCGCACTGCCTCATTGGTGGGCAACACCAGGCCAATGTCGATATCGGTTTCCGAGATACCTTCCTGGCGCAGCATGGCAGCAAGGGTCGAGCGCGTTCCGGAACCGCTTTCGCGCAGGATCCAGCTTGCCGTTGCAAGCAAGGGTTTGGCGTCTTTGCCGAGCTTCCCCCAGGGATGATCGGGCGGCGCCAGCAGCACCATCTCGTCTTCTGCCACCGTGCTGACGGAAAGGGTCGGCTCATCGACCTCACCCTCTACAAAGCCAAGATTGGCCTCACCTTCCCGCACCTGCGCTGCCACCGTCTCGGTGTTGCCCATGGTGAGCGAAACGGCAATGCCGGCATGTTGCGAACGAAAAGCATGGATGAAAGGCGGCAGCCAGTAATTGCCGACCGTCTGGCTGGCAGCGAGGCCCAGCGAGCCGACCTTCAATCCGGCAAGATCCGCAAGCACCAGTTCGGCAGCCGTCGCGCGTGCCAGCACCGCTTTCGCCTCAGCCAGGAAGAGCCGCCCAGCATCGGTGAGCGCAATGCGTCGGCCGACACGATCGAACAGCTTCGTCGCGTAGCGAGCCTCGAGCGCGGCCACCGCCGCGCTCGTCGCCGATTGCGTCAGATTGAGATCACGCGCAGCGTTGGTGACGTGCTCGCGTTCGGCGACAGCAACAAAAATGCGCAATTGCTCCAGCGTCATGCGGGCTCCTCAGAGCGCCGCGCATCCATTGGACGCGGGGCACTCCAAAACTCTAAATCTGCGCATCGTGCTTGCCGAAAATCGAACCCGATTTTCGGGCCGATGCACTAGCCCACCAGTTTGACCAGAAGCAGGCTGAAGCAAGCGATAAAGACAAACGCCGAAAGCGCAAGCAGCAATGGGCGAAGCCCCCGCGAGCGTATCTTGCCGATATGCGTCTGCAGGCCCATTGCTGCCAGGCCGACCGACAACATGAAGGTGGTTGCGAAAACGATGAGGGACTTGGCTTCGGCCGGCACTTCGACTGCGCTGTTCAACGCGACAACGGCGACAAAGGCGAAAACAAACCAAGGCATGGGTGGCTTTGCGGCCTTTTCAGAGGCCCTGCCCCGCGCAGCCATGACGCCAAGCGCTATCACCATGGGCGCCAGCAGCGCCACCCGTGCCAGCTTGGCGATGGTGCTGATTTCGCCGGCTTGCGGGCCAACCTGGAAGCCGGCGCCGATGACTTGCGCGATCTCATGGATGGAGGCACCTGCCCACAGGCCAAAGCCATGCTGATCGAGCCCCGTCGCGACGGCCAGCAGCGGGTATCCGAGCATCGCGATGGTGCCGAACAGCGTGACTGAGGCGACGGCATAGGCAACATCCTCGTCGCCTGCGTTGGTCACGGCATTGGTCGCAACAATGGCCGAGGCGCCACAAATCGAGGTTCCAGCGGCGATCAATTCCGTGAGCTTGCGGTCAACACCGAGAAGCCGGCCAAGGCCGAGGGTGAAACAGAACGTGGCCAGCAGCGACAGCGCGACAACGCCGACACCGGCTGCACCGATCGCTGCAAGTTGCGTCACCGTCAGCTGGAAGCCGAGCAGCACGATCGCGAGGCGCAACAGGGTGCGCTGGCAAAAGGCGATACCGGCGCGCGTGTTGGACGGCAAGCCGACCAAGTTGGCGAAGACGATGCCGACGATGACGGCAAGGATCATCGGGCTGAAAATGCCGAGCCCTGGTAATTCGCGGATCGAAAAAGCCGACGCAGCCACAATCGCCGCCAGCACGATGCCGGGCCAGATTGTGGTTTTGTTGACGGCGGCCGGCTCGCCAATCTTGACGGGCGGGGCAACCGGGCGATCAAACGATACGGCAGACACTGCATTCTCCAATTCCAAGCAGAATTGGAATGCCATTCTCCTTCTCATCAATCCAACGCATTGTCCGTGTCAAATCATTCGATTCAAACGAACGATCACTGCAGGCGGCAGGACGCGTTGGATGTCACCCGCGCGTTCGCCACGCTAGAGCAATTCCAGGAAAAGTGTCTAACGGTTTTCCGTCCGGAATTGCGTAGAAACAAAGAATTAGAGCGTTTCCGTGAAAACGGGAATGCTCTAGCGAGGGATCAGCCGACCCAGCGTTCGTAGTCGGATACCAGGAGGTGGAGCGGTGCCTCATCCTCTTCGATGTCGGAGAAGCGACCGATCGGCTCGCGGAAGATGTTGTCGGTGAGATCGTCGTTGACGGTCGAGACTTCGCCGATCAACACGTCCTTGCCCTCTGCCCAGAAGGCGTGCCAGACACCCGGCAGCAGCGTGACGCTTTCGCCCGGATCAAGCTTGAGCAGGCCGCCTGCCGGCAACTTGCGAATGGTGCCGTCGACCGGAACGGAGACTTCCGCCGTGGGATCGATGCCGCCATCCGCATCGGGCATGAACAGTTCCAGCACCAGCTTGCCGCCACCGCGGTTGATGATGTCTTCCGCCTTGATCACGTGCCGGTGCATCGGCGAAAGCTGGTCCTTGCGCGTGATCATGATCTTCTCAGCATAAAGCATGCCCGCGCCCTTCTTCATGTCCTCGAAACGGCCATTGCGCACCGTGAACAGGAAAAGGCCGAGTTCGTCGAACTTGCCCTGGCCATAGTCGGTGATGTCCCAGCCAAGCCGGGAGTCGAACACGCCCGCGGAGGTGTCGCGACGCGCCTTCATGTCCTCCGGTGTCCAATAGGCGAAAGGCGGCATGACGTAGCCGAATGAACGGATGAAGGCATCGCCCTCGCGAATGATGGCGTTGACGGTCGAACGTTTCATGAGGACGATCCTGTGAAAGCAGTTACCCTTTGGCAGGTTCTCGTCGCAAAACCGCGGGACACTTTTGCGGAACCTGCTTGGGAATTTCGCATAGCGCAACGCCCGCCGGCTGTCGATGTGCAGCGAGGGCGGCGTCAGGCGTCGGCGCGACGCGCCGCCATGCGGCGCATCGCTATGACACGGCGGCGATGGATTTCGGTGCGCATCGCAATCAGATGCAATGCAAAAAACAGAACCGTGAAACCGATGGCCATTACCAGAAGCGGCCACAAAAGACTGGGATCGATCGTCGGTCCGTCCAGCCGGAATACCGACGCCGGCTGGTGCAGCGTGTTCCACCATTCGACCGAAAACTTGATGATGGGAATGTTGATGAAGCCGACCAGCGTGATGATGGCGGCGGCCCAGGCTGCACGCGCGGCATCGTCCAATGCACGGGTCAGCGCGATAATGCCGAGATACATCAGGAACAGAACAAAGACCGAGGTCAGGCGAGCGTCCCACACCCACCAGGTTCCCCACATCGGCTTGCCCCAGATCGAGCCCGTGATCAGCGCCAATGCGGTGAACACCGCGCCGATGGGCGCTGCGGCCTTCAGCGAGACGTCGGCCAGTGGGTGGCGCCATACCAGCGTGCCCAACGCCGAAAGGGCCATCACCGTGTAGCACATCATGGAAAGCCAGGCGAAGGGCACATGGATGTACATGATGCGTACGGTGATGCCCTGCTGGAAATCCTCAGGCGCGGTGAAGCTCATATAGAGACCGGCCGCGAGCACGACCATCGCGATGCCAGTCAGCCAAGGCACCAGCCTATCGGCCAGAGCCATGAAACGGGTCGGGTTAGCCAGGTCTGCCCAACTCGAGGGGCGTGTGCTCATTTCGCTCATGAGGTGTTCTTAGAACCTTTCGGTCGACGTTTGAAGCCATGCCGAAAGGACAACACCGCGCACCTCGGAGCGTTTTTCACGGACCCGTGGAAACGCTCCAACTCTTTGTGGTTGCGCAATTTCGGCAAAACCGCTGCGCGCTTTTGCCGAAATTGCTCAGGGAGTACGCGGTGTCAATTTCTGTCACCCGTGGCCGAGGCCGGATGATCCGACGATCAGGCGGCCTCGCCGGTCACCGACACGATGCTGAGCCGGCGGACATCCTCTTCGGCGAGCAGCCCCCCGGCGCGCAACAGCGCAGCGAAGCGGCCATTGCGCATCGACAACTCCTGGAAGCCGCCCATCTCGACGACGCTACCCTTGTCCATGAAGATGACGAGGTCGGCGTCGCGAACCGTGGTCAGGCGATGGGCGATGACAAAGGTGGTGCGGTCGCGACGCAGGTCGTCGAGCGCTTCCTTGACACGGCCCTCGGTTTCGACGTCGAGCGCGCTCGTCGCCTCATCGAGGACGAGGATCGGCGCGTCCTTCAGCACGGC
This sequence comes from Mesorhizobium sp. 1M-11, assembly GCF_001303895.1. Classification (GTDB taxonomy): domain Bacteria; phylum Pseudomonadota; class Alphaproteobacteria; order Rhizobiales; family Rhizobiaceae; genus Mesorhizobium. Next base: position 17,044 of record NZ_LJSD01000058.1, read on the forward strand.
GCGGGCAATAGCGATGCGCTGGCGCTCGCCACCCGACAGCTGGCCGCCGCGTTCGCCGACGACAGTATCGTAGCCATCGCTCTTGGCCAGGATGAAATCCTGCGCCACGGCAGCCTCGGCCGCGGCATGGACTTCCTCATTGGTCGCCTCGTCACGGCCGACGCGGATGTTGTCCTCGATCGACCGATTGAGCAGACCGGCATCCTGGAACACGGTGGCAATCGAGTGGCGCAGCGACTTACGAGTCACCGTGCGGGTGTCGATGCCGTCGATGAGGATACGGCCTTCGCTCGGCGTGTGGACACGCTGCAGGAGATTGATGAGCGTGGTCTTGCCCGCACCCGTCGGACCAACGATCGCAACCGTCTGCCCAGCCTTCACCTCAAAGGAAACGTCCTCGACGCCCTGTGTGGAGTTGGCGAAGTTGAAGCTGACGTTCTCGAACTGGATGTGGCCGGTGACCTTGCCGAGATCACGCAGATCTTCCGGCTCGGCAGCTTCGGCAGAGTCTTCCTCGAGCTTGTAGAATTCCTCAAGCTTGGCCCGTGCTTCCGAAATCTGCGTCACAAAGTTCGACACCAGGTCGAGACGACCAATCAGCAGCGTGGCAAAGCCGGTGAAGGCAACGACGTCGCTGATGCGCAATTCACCGTGCATGACCAGATAGGAACCGATCATCAGCACAACCATCATCGAAACAGTCGAAGACAGGCGGTTCATGGCGCTGGCCAGGGCCCACCAATCCAGAACCGGGTTCTGGGCGTTGAGCAGATCCTTGACGTATCGCTTCAGCGTCTCAGCCTCATGGCCGATGCGGTTGTAGCTCTGCAGAACGGCAACGTTGCTGACAGAATCCGTCACGTGGGCGAAAACGGTGTGATAGTGACGCTCGACGTTGGCCTGGCCCTGCTTGGTCTTGCGCATGACAAGACGACCGATGGCGAAGTAGAACACGCCAAGCACCAGGAGAACGGCAGACATACGGGCATCGAGGCTCAGCGCCGTCGGCACGAGGAACGCCAGCGCGACAACGGTCGACAGATGCTGGCGCATGAATTCAAGCCACAGCGTGAACAGCGACTCGACCGCGCGCAGCAATGTCTGCAGCGAGTTGGATGTACCGCGCTGCTGGTGCCAGGCGAGCGGCATGGTGACGACGCGTTCGAAGGACTCGCACAGCACTTCCGAGCGACGCTTGTGAGCGAAGCGGTCAGCGCCGCGAGCAACAAGAACGACAGCGATGATGTTGAAGGCGCCGAGGCCTGCCCACATGACCAGCTCGGTGAACGGATTGGTGCGTTCGGCGATTGCGCCGATGACCTTACCCAACAGCATCGGTTCGTAAACCGCGACCATCGCAAGCATGACGTTCGCCATGCAGATCAGGATGAGACGCTTCTTATCGGCGGTAAGATAGCCGAGCGCTCTCCAGTAGATTTGCAGCAGGGACAACTCAATTACTCCCGCGTAACGATCCATAGTGCGCCGCATTATTGCGGTGAACACCTAGCCCTAGATGGGTGGCAAAACAATGCCCGCCTATGCCTTCTGCTCCGTTCCGACGAACAAAACATGACAACGGGCAGAAATCTGCCGTGATCGCGTAACGGTTTGAGATAAAAGGTGAAATCCCAACCCTGCGGCAAAATTACGGCAGATACCCATTGCTGCCGCATTTTTGTGCAACCGGAGACCCGCCGATGGGCCTCCGGAACCATTTCTGCCCTTATCAGGCTGGAATCTTGACGATAATCTCGCTGGAACCGCCCTCCTTGAGGTCGAAAGCGTTGCCTTTCACCTTGGCTCCGTCGACTTCCAGCGAGATGGTCTTGGTGGCCTTGGCACGCACGACACGGACCGAATGTTCAGTGCCGGCGATCTTGAGCTTTGCCGAATAACCGTCCCAATCCCTGGGCAGCTTGGGCGTGATTTCAATGCGGTTGCCGCGTCGCTCAATGCCGAGGATACCCTCCACGGCGGCGCGGTAGAGCCATCCAGCCGAGCCGGTGTACCAGGTCCAGCCGCCACGGCCGCCCTTCCCTTCACCGGCATAGATGTCGGCGGCCACCACGTAAGGCTCGACCCGGTAGTGTTCAGCTGCCGCGTTGTCCAAAGCATGGTTGACCGGGTTCAGCATCGAGAAACAACGATAGGCTTCATCGGTCCGGCCCATCTCGGCCAGCGCAATCACAAACCAGGTTGCGGCATGGGTATATTGGCCGCCATTCTCCCGCACGCCCGGCGGATAGCTCTTGATGTAACCGGGATCCTTCTCCGTCCTGGAGAAAGGCGGCGTGAACAACTTCACGATCTTGAGCTCGTCATCGACAAGATGCTTGACGGCCTGATCCATGGCGGTCTGTGAACGGGCGGGGTCGCCATCGCCCGACAGTACGCTCCACGATTGCGCGATCGAGTCGATCTTGCATTCATCGGATCTGCGCGAGCCGAGTGGCGAGCCGTCATCGAAACTGCCACGGCGATACCACTCGCCGTCCCAGGCGGCATTCTCCAGCGCCCTTTTGAGGCTGGCCGCATGTGCTTCCCAGGCCTTGGCGCGCTTGGTGTCGCTTTGTGTCTTGGCCACCGGCGCAAAATCCGTGAGCGTCTTCAGCAGGAACCAGCCCAGCCAGACGCTTTCGCCCTTGCCGCCGATGCCGACGCGGTTCATGCCATCGTTCCAATCACCGCCGAGGATCAAAGGCAGGCCATCGGCGCCGGTTCTCTGAATGGCAAGATCCAACGCCCGCGCGCAGTGCTCGTAAAGTGGCACATTTGTCTTCGAGATTTGAGGTTCGAAGAAGGAATCGTGCTCGCCCTCGGCCAGCGGCTTGCCCTCGATGAAAGGCAGCGCTTCCTTCAGGATTGCCTTGTCCCCGGTCACCAGAACGTAGCGCGATACCGCATGGGCCAGCCAGACGACATCGTCCGAGATCATGGTGCGCACGCCGGCGCCGCTACGTGGCAGCCACCAGTGCTGCACGTCACCCTCCGGGAATTGCCGCTGGGCTGCGTTGAGGATCTGCTCGCGCGCCAATGCAGGGTCGTGGGCCAGCAAGGCCAGCGTATCCTGCAATTGATCCCGGAAGCCGAAAGCGCCGCTGGCCTGATAGAATGCCGAGCGCGCACGGATACGGCAGGCCAGCGCCTGATAAGGCAGCCAATGATTGACCATGGCATTCAGCGCCTTGTCAGGCGTCTCGACCTGGATGGTATCGAGGAAACCACGCCAGTTGCGTTCGTTCTCGGCCAACCTTTCGTCGAAATCCTTGGCACGATGCGTCTTGACCAAGGCACTCGCCTCCTTGGCGGAACCTGCATCCCCCATCAGCCAAAGCAAGGTGACGTCGCCACCGGCTGGAATCTCGACATCACGCGCCAGCGCAGCACATGGATCGTCGCCCGCCTCGACACGGCCGGACAAGGCCGAGCCCGCAAGGACGGACTGCGGCGTTGCGGTGTTGCCGTCGCGGCCGAGAAATTCCTGCCGGTCAGCCGTGAACGACTGTGGCTCGCGATCACTGGCCAGGAACGCCACGCGGTCGCTGAAGTCGAGCCCGTACGGGTTCTGCGCCAACAGAGCGCCGGTGGCCTCGTCGCGCTGTGAGAGGATGGTGGCAGCAGTTTTCGAGCGATGGCTGCCAAGCACCCATTCGGCATAGGCGTAGACACGCAATCTGACAGGTGCCAATCCTGCGTTCTGGATGCGCAGACGCGAAATACGGACCGGGTCGACTGGATCGACGACATGAGTCAGATCCATCGACACCGCACCACGTCTGGAGCGGAAGGTGGAGAAGCCCTGTCCATGCCAGGCTTCGTAGACCATAGCTGGATCGCGCAGCACCGCAGCCGTCGGTGAATAGGCCTCACCGCTGCCGAGATCGTGGATGTAGATGCCCTCGCCCGGACGGTTCGTGACCGGGTCATTCGACCATGGCGTCAGCTGATAGTCGCGGCTGTTGCGGCTCCAGGTGAAGCCGGCTCCCTCGGCTGACGTATGGAAACCGAATACCTCATTGGAGACCACGTTGATCCATGGTTGCGGCGTCGAACGGCTGCCCGTCAGGCGGACTACGTAGTGGCGGCCGTCACTGTCGAATCCACCATAGCCGTTCCAGTAGTCGAGCCCGGTGCCGTCGGCAGGGATTCCGCCTTCGCCCTTCTTCGCCGGCTTGCGTGGCGCAGGCGCCGTGGTGTCACGCGACACCGCGGCCCCACCTGGGTGCAAGGCGTCGCGGGCCTGGATCGCCGCGGTCTCGGCGCGTTCGATCTGATCGAAGATCGTACCGTTGCGGGTGTGCAATACCACCCGCGCCACAGCGAGCAGTGTCTTGTAGGTGGTTTCATCCATCAGATCGCGGCGCACCGCGAAGATGTGCTGGCGCGAACCGAATTCATTGCCGCGCAGCCGACTGTTTTCGCACAAGGCGTCGATCGCCTGCTGCAGATCCTGCACATAGGACGATGCCTGCTCGTTGACGATGACGAGATCCGCCGTCATGCCGCGCGCACGCATGTATTCCTGGAATCGAAGCGCTTCGGCGACGATCTCGAGGTCGGCAACGTCGCCGATACGGACCGCGAAGATCGGGAAGTCACCCGAAATGCTGGTCGGCCAGAGACTGGACTGACGACCGAGGCCCGAAGCGACCGCGTCGGGCTGCAGACGCAGGAACGGATCCGGGTAGATCAGATACCGCGCCAGTTTCTGTACGTTGGAGGCATCCGTCAGGCTCAAGCCCATGTGGCGGGTCTGCACCTGCGAGCGGGTCCAGGCCAACATCGACTGACGCGCGAAACTCTCAGCGTGGTCAAGCCGCGCAATCGCCTCTTCCAGTTCCGTACGATTGGCGCCAGTGACGGTCCAGAAGGTAAGCGATATCTTCTTGTTCGCCGGCACCCGCACGCGCCGTCGCAGCGCGGCAATGGGATCAAGTGTGAACCCGGCGTGTCCTTCCAGTCGAGCATCGGGATCGAACGCGGCGGCATCGGCGATGGTTCGGCCGCGGCCGATGAAGGCACGACGATCGGTCTCGGCTTCGCCGTCACGGGCAAGTCCCGACGGATCGGTGACGAAATGCGCCGCAGTGATATCGGGATCGCCCTCGTCCCTCTTGCGACGCGTGGCAAAGATCGCATTGTTGTTCGGCGCGATCTCCGTCTCGACAAACATCTTTGAGAAAGCGGGATGGGCATAGTCCGCGGCCTCCTGGCCGAGCACCAGTTCGGCGAACGATGTCACTTCGATATGCCGATCCGTCGCGCCGTCATTGTAGAGCGTGACCCGCCTGCCCTCGCCATTGCCTTCCGAGATGACGATGCATTCCACCTCTGAGCGCAGCGAGTGCACGGTCTTGATGAAGGTCGCCTTGTCATCCGAGAACTGTGCCTGCGCGGTTTCACCAGGCGCGCGCTTCGGTTCGACAGTCGCCGACCACCAGTCGCCGGTGTCGGCATCGCGCAGGAAGATATAGGAGCCGAGCCGGTCCTCGACCGGATCCGGCTGCCAGCGCGTTACGGCGAAATCGCCCCAGCGCGAATAGCCCGAACCGGTCGCCGTCACCATCACGGAATAGCGGCCGTTCGACATCAAATTGGTTGCGCGCAGTGCCCATGCAGGGTCGAGCACCACACGCATATCGGGGGTCTGCGCCTCGGTCTCGTCGGCAACGGCCTGCTCTTCGGCATCGGTGCGCACCGTGTCGGCCGGAATCTCGCGTGGCGCCTTCTCCTGAAGCAGCAATTCGGCGGATTCGATCACCGGATCGCTGTGGAAGCGGTCGCGCAGGCGTCCTTCGAAAACAGCATCGGCGATGGCCGCGATCGACATGCCCGAATGGTGAGCGAAGTAGTTCTGCACCACGGCACAGGTCGCGCCTTCCGGCACGCGTTGCGGTGTGAAATCGACCGCGTCGTAGTAACCGTGTCGACCGAGCGCACCGATCTCCTTCAGGCGTTTCAGATTGGCAACGGCCTCACGCGGCAAGAATTGCGCGCTGAGGATGGTGGCATACGGCGCAATCACCGTATTCTGGCCGAGACCACGCTTGAGGCCGAGACCGGGCACACCAAAGTTGGTGTACTGATAGTTCATCTCGCGGTCGCGGGCATTGTAGGCGGCTTCGGAAATCCCCCACGGCACACTCTTCGAGCGACCGTACTGGATCTGCCTCTTGATGATGAGCTGGCTGGTTTGGTTGAGGATTGAGCCCTGGGGCTCCTTCATCACCAGCGGCGGCATCAGATATTCGAACATCGAGCCGGACCAGGACATCAAGGCTCCCCGGAATCCGATCTCGACGATCGGCCGACCCAGGCGGAACCAATGCTCGGTCGGCAGGTCGCCCTTGGCGATGGCGAACAGGCTGGTCAGCCGGCATTCGGAGGCGAGCAGATCGTAGCAGGCCTCATCAAGTTGACGCTCCTCGACACGGTAGCCGATCGACAGCAGCTTGCGGTCCTGACGCAGCAGGAAGCCGAATTCCATCTCGAAGGCGTAGCGCCGGGTGCGCTCATGCAATTCGAGCAATTTGGCGCGCATGGCCTGGACCGTCTTTTCATCGGCCTGAGCATCCTGCACATGGGCCTCGCAGGTGGCTTCCAACCGCGCGGCCCAATCGACGATGATGTCGCTGGCCGTCGACTTTGCTTCGGCATGTATGGCGGCCGCGAGCTTGCGGATCTCGCCGGCGAGGACGGTCAGGTTGACGGTGCGGGCCGAAGCCATTTCAGGCTGCGCCTTTATGGTACGCACCGCACGCCGCATGCCGTCCAGCCGGTCGGCCAGACGTTGGCGCAATGGCCTGAGCTGACGCCGGTCGTCCGGCAGTTCGTCCAGGCTCTCGTTCAGGATCGCGACGGTGTCCAGCACGCCTTCGACATCGCCATGCAGGTGCACGGAAGGAGCCTCCGCCCATTCGGTGCAGGTCGCAGCGACCGTCACCAGATGGCCGGCCAGATTGCCGCTGTCGACTGCGGAGATGTAGGTTGGACGCAGCGGGTTGAGCGTCGTCGTCTCATACCAGTTGTAGAGATGCCCCCGACTGCGCTCCATGCGCTCGACGGTCGACATGGTGGCGTCGATACGTGCGATGGCCTCCGAAAGACTGATCCAGCCGAAGTCTCGCGCCGAAACGACCGACAGCAGGTAGACGCCGATGTTGGTCGGCGACGTGCGTGTCGCAATGATCGGCTTCGGGTTCTCCTGGAAATTGTCGGGCGGCAGATGGTTTTGTTCGGCCGTGACAAAGTTCTCGAAGTAATGCCAGGTGCGGCGTGCTGCGATACGCAGCGCGTGCACATCCTGCGGCAGCAGGTGCAGGCGATCCTCCGTTTCCGCGGAGCGGCTGACCAGCCAGGCGAATGCCGGCGATCCGATCCAGAACACCGCAAAGGCGAAAGCGACGAAGGCTCCGGTTGAATCGTCGAGAACCGGAATGGCGAGGCCGACGGCGCCGATGATCACGGCGCCGTACATCATGGAATAATAGGAGCCGATGTCGTTGCCGCTGCCCTGATGCGCCTGCGAAGCGGTACGCCACTCGAGCAGGTCCTTGCGGCTGACGAACAGACGATAGAGCGTGCGAATAATGGCATCGCCCATCATCCAGGCCTGATGCGCCATCAGCACGATCTTCAGCGCCACCATCGCCGTGCCGAAGGCTATGTCGTGCACAAGTGCCGAGAAATGACCGCGCGGAGTGGCATCGCTGTTCTTCGGGATGATCGCGTTGACGATGTCGAAGGTGGGCGCCATGAACAACGTCAGGATAAGCAGGCCTTGCCATTGGGCGGCTTGGGTGAAGGGCAGCAAGGTCCAACCGGCTATCGCAGCCATCACCCAGAAGATCGGGGTAATTGAGCGACGCAGATTGTCGATCATCTTCCAGCGGGACAGTGCCGGGACGCCCGAGCGCGGATCGAAGATGAAGCTCAGGAGCTGCCAATCGCCGCGAGCCCAGCGATGGTTGCGCGAAGCGTCAACCCAGTATCGCGTCGGATAATCCTCGACCAGTTCGACGTCGGTGACGAGTGCCGAACGCGCCAGGGCACCCTCGAGCAAATCGTGGCTGAGGACGGTGTTGTCTTCTATGCGCCCCTTGAGCGAGGCTTCGAAGGCGTCGATATGGTAAAGGCCCTTGCCCGTGAAGGAACCGTCGCCGAACACGTCCTGATAGAGATCAGAGACGGCAAAGACGTAAGGATCGAGGCCGCGATTGGCAGAGAATACGCGCTGGAAGAATGACGCCTCATCGCCGGTGGTGAGCGAAGGCGTGATGCGCGGCTGCATGATCGCGTAGCCGGCGGTAACCCGGCGCTTCTCCGCATCGTAATGCGGCTTGTTCATCGGGTGGCACATCTTGCCGATCAGCTTCGATACGGCATCGCGCGTCGTGCGGGTGTCCGCGTCAAGCGTCATGACATGCACGACGTTGTCGGGCAGCGGCGTTTCCAACGGCAGGAAGGTGGTGTCCTTGTCGCCGCGCAGCAGCAGGTTCAGTTCATGCAGCTTGCCGCGCTTGCGCTCCCAGCCCATCCAGCGCCCCTGCGCCGGATTGTAGAGACGGCGGCGGTGCAGGAGGTAGAAGCGAGGTGCGCCTTCGTTCGGGTAACGCTGGTTGAGTTCCGCGATCTGATCGCGGGCAAATTCCAGGATTTCCGTATCGTTGGCGCTGATTTCCGATTTGCTGTCCGGCCAATCCGAGAGCAACGCGAAATGAAGCTCACCCGACATATTGGCGAGATGGTGCACTTCGATGTTGCGGACATTTTCCTCGACATCGTCGCGCGAGCCAATCAGCGACGGCACAACGACAAGGGTCCGTGCCTCAGCCGGGATTCCGTCCTTGTACTCATAGCCGACAAGGCGCGTGGGTTTCAGGAACAACAGGATGACGGTGTTGAAAAAGGCCAGAGCGCCTTCGCTCGCAGGCACCGCGAACAGCACCAGCATCAACGTTATGCCCCAGAGCGGCAGCCCCAGTGCGGCCAGCGCATTGCCGGACAACCAAAGCAGAAGCGCGGTGAGCAGAAAGACGGGCAACACGATGCCAAGCCAACCGGTCCTGCGGAAACCACGCAGAAGACGGCGCGCCAGGCTTGGCGAATAACCGATCGCTTTTTCGAGTTCGGGACGGCGTGAACCGACAAGGAAGAAGCCGATATCGGTGGCATCGGCAGCATCCGTCGCTTCGCCCGTCGCCTGTCTCGCCGCATCCGCCATATCGGTCGCTTGCTCGGCGACATGGTATTCGGACTGCTTCGAACGTTTGGCCAGATCCTCGATCTCGGTGCGATACTGATCCCTGGATGGAAAATCGAGCTCGCTGAAATTGGTGCGTTCGCGCAGCAGCGCATCGATGCGGCTGACGCCCTCGAACCAGATCGTCCAGTCGACGTCGTTGATGAGGCGTAAACCGCGAATGATGTTGCCGGTGGTCACGTTGCCGCTCGACAAAGTCTGATGCTCGGCAATGGTGATCTTTTCGGCGTCAGTGCCGGACTTCTCCAGCTCGGTTTCCAGCCACTCGAGCGCCCTGCCCGCATTTTGCGAACCGTCGCGCAAGCGATAGAGGAGCTGCGTGGCAAATGAGGTGTCGGCAGCCTGGGCCTGATATTTGTCCAGGATTGCCTGCCGATCGGCACTGTCGCCGGCCGCCAGGACCCGGTCGGCCACGTCGTTGGCGATGAGGCGCATATCCCTCGACCGGTTGACCCGAACGGCAAGCCGGCGAAGGTTCTCGATAAGCACGAAGCGCAGCAGCGACGGCAGCGCCCAGATTTCGCCGATCTTCATGGGTTCGACCGACTGGAAACCCTCGACGATCGCCTTGAACATCTGAGCCGAGACGGAGCTGTCCGAATGCGCGACGTAAGCCCAGGCCAATGCCAGAGCGCGCGGCACGCTGGTGCCGTCGGAGAGTTTCAGCGTGGGCAGTTGTCTGTAAAAACGGCGCGGCAGATCGCGCTTGATCTGGTAGATCGTTTCTTCGACCAGATAATTATTGTCGAGCAGCCATTGAGCGGCTGGCGTCACCGTCTCGCCCCGGGCCTGGGCGACATTGGTCAGCTTGTAGACCTCAAGGATCTTCTTGGCACTTTCGCGGATGCGCTTCTGGAAATCGAAAGGCTGCAGCCCGGCAAGATCGGAGATGTCGCCTCTGGCGAGGCTTTCACCCAGCGCCCGCAACCTGTCTTCAGGCAGAAACTGTGACCGGATAGGCTCTTCCGCTGTCTCAGGGAACCGCGCAGTGGCGGTCCGGATCTCGGCGGGGCTGGTTTGAATATTCATCAAGCAATCCATGCGGTGGGGACCGGTCGCGGCGCAACCGCCTCGTCCCCGGTGTTTAATATCGATTTACAGGTGATTGATTGCATAGCAAAGCGGGTCGGACGAGCTTGTTCTGTCTTCCCGTCAAGATTAGCGGCCGTGGCGTTGCCGACAACTGTGATACTTGCACTCATGCTCACAACGGAAAGGAGCGAATGGCAAGGATTCCGGCAATTTCGTGATGGCGCAACCGCCCGGCCCGATATTTCGGGTCAGGTTCGATAACGCTTGGAAACAACCTTTAATCGTTTTGGATGGCGATCAGGAAAACGACCGCGTGCGGCTGCGGCCGGAGCCGGAACGTCTGTCCCGCCTCGTCGAGCCACAACGTATCACGAGCATTAAGCGCAACTGTCGGCGATTCGCCGATCTGAATGCCGCCCTCATGGCAGAACACAAGCGTAGCGGTCGCTTCGGCGATGAAATCAAGTGGCTCGGAGAGCGATACGCGGCGCACGGTATGGCGCGCGCGGGCACGGCGGGTCATCACATTGAGATCGGTGATGGGCCCCGCCGCCAAAGTTGCCTCGGTCTCGGCGTCCGCGGGAAAGAACAAGGGCTCACTGGCCCGTGTCAGGTCTACAGAATCATAACCAGCGATAGAGAGCCGCATGCCTTCGCCTTCAAGGATCGAAAGCGTGCGGTCGATGCCAGCGAAGACGGAAAATGGCCCTCCAGCCTCGACCCGCGCCATCGAGATGCGCCAGTCGAAGTCATCCAGCCCAGCGCCCGCCGGCGAGACAACGATCTCGGTCGTCGTCCCGCCACCGTTCTTCCACGGCATGGAGCGATAGTCGCTGGCGCGAAGGATGCGCATCGGCTTAGCCGAGAATGCCCGGCAGGTTGAGCTGATGCTCCTTTGCGCAGTCGATGGCGATGTCGTAGCCGGCGTCGGCATGACGCATGACGCCAGTTGCCGGGTCGTTCCACAACACACGCTCGAGACGGCGCGCTGCATCCTCGGTACCGTCGCAGACGATGACCATTCCGGAATGCTGCGAGAAGCCCATGCCGACGCCGCCGCCATGGTGCAGCGACACCCAGGTCGCACCCGAGGCCGTGTTGAGCAGCGCGTTGAGCAGCGGCCAGTCGGACACAGCGTCCGACCCATCCTTCATCGCTTCCGTTTCGCGGTTTGGCGAAGCGACCGAACCGGAATCGAGATGGTCGCGACCGATGACGACGGGCGCCTTCAGTTCTCCCCTGGCAACCATTTCGTTGAACGCCAGGCCGAGGCGGTGGCGATCGCCGAGGCCGACCCAGCAGATGCGTGCCGGCAATCCCTGGAACTTGATGCGCTTCTGCGCCATGTCGAGCCAATTGTGCAGGTGCTTGTTGTCAGGCAGCAACTCCTTCACTTTGGCATCGGTCTTGTAGATGTCTTCCGGGTCGCCCGAAAGTGCCGCCCAACGGAACGGACCGATGCCGCGGCAGAACAGCGGGCGGATATAGGCCGGGACGAAGCCGGGGAAATCGAAGGCGTTCTCGACACCCTCTTCCAGTGCCATCTGGCGAATGTTGTTGCCGTAGTCGACGGTCGGGATGCCCATCTTGTGGAAGTCGAGCATCGCCTTGACGTGAACTGCCATCGACTTCTTCGCTTCCTTGGCGACGGTCTTGGGATCGCGCTCGCGCTTCTCTTCCCATTCTGCAACCGTCCAGCCCTGCGGCAGGTAACCGTTGACCGGGTCGTGGGCAGAAGTCTGGTCGGTGACCGCGTCCGGCTTCACGCCACGGCGAACCAGTTCCGGGAAGATGTCGGCAGCATTGCCAAGCAACGCAACCGATATTGCCTTCTTTTCCTTGCCGGCCTTGTCAAGAATGGCCAGCGCATCGTCGAGATCCTTGGCCTGCACGTCGACATAGCCGGTCTTCAGGCGCATTTCGATGCGCGAAGCCTGGCATTCGACAGCAAGGCAGGATGCTCCCGCCATCGTCGCGGCCAGGGGTTGAGCACCACCCATGCCGCCCAGGCCAGCGGTCAGGATCCATCTGCCGGAGAGATCGCCATTGTAATGCTGCCGGCCCAACTCGACAAAGGTCTCGTAGGTACCCTGAACGATGCCCTGCGAGCCGATATAGATCCAGGAGCCGGCCGTCATCTGGCCGTACATCATGAGGCCCTTTTTATCGAGGGCGTTGAAATGATCCCAGGTTGCCCAATGCGGCACAAGGTTGGAGTTGGCGAGCAGGACGCGCGGCGCATCCTTGTGCGTCTTGAAGACGCCGACCGGCTTGCCCGACTGCACCAGCAACGTTTCGTCGGCTTCCAGATTGCGCAGCGCACCGACGATACGGTCGAAGCTCTGCCAGTCGCGCGCGGCACGGCCGATGCCACCATAGACCACCAGCTCACCCGGCTTTTCGGCGACGATCGGGTCGAGATTGTTCATCAGCATGCGCAGTGGCGCTTCGGTGAGCCAGCTCTTGGCGGTCAGCTCGGTGCCGGTGGCGGCGCGGATGGTGCGGGAATTGTCGATACGGGTGTGTTGGGTCATGCGAATGTTCCCTCGAAAATCAGGCCTTCGCCCAGTTGAGTGCGGTCGTCAGGATTTCGGTCAGCGTCTTGCGCATCGGCGCGGCAAAGTCGGGATCGTAGCGGCTCGGCCAATTCGCCTGATCGACCTTGCCCTCCGGCTCCAGCATGTAGCCTCGGCACGAAAGCTCCATCTGCAAGGCGTGGACGCCATCTTCCGGCCGACCGTGATGACGGGTGATCCAGCCGCCCTTGAAGCGGCCATTGAGCACCCAAGGTCTTCCTGTCGCGGCCATGATGTCCGCGATTTGCCTTTCAAGGACAGGATCCGTGCTCTTGCCGGAATTGGTACCGAGGTTGAACAGCGGCAGCTTGCCTTCGAACAGCCGGGGAATGACCGAGCGGATCGAATGGCAGTCATAGAGCACGATCTTGCCGTGCAGGCCGCGCAGCCTCGATATCTCGGCGTCGAGCGCGGCGTGATACGGCTCGAAATAGCTTTTCCGGCGATCGGCGACAGCATCGGCGTCGGGCTCCTGACCTGCCTTGTACAGCGGCTCGCCATCAAAAGTCGTCGTCGGGCAAAGCTCGGTCGTCGCTTGTCCCGGATACAACGAAACACCCGACGGATCACGGTTCACGTCGATGACGGAACGCGAGATGCCTGTGCGCACCACGGTCGCACCGAGATCGGTTGCGAAATCATAGAGCTTCTCGATCCACCAATCGGCGTCGCGACGGGCCAGCCAGGGCGAAACGAAACGATCGTCGAGCCCGGCCAGGTCGATACCGGTGTGCGGGATACTGACCAGTAGCGGCGCCTCGCCGCGCTGGACGTCGAGCCATGAAGATTGGGTCACGCGGCGGCTCCACTGACGGCCGGAAGCGTGACTGCTCCAGCAGCCTTCGCGAGCGCGCCTTCACGCACCAGGGCAATCGCCTTTTCCATGTCGGGATGGAAATGACGGTCGTCATCGAGGTACGGCACCTGCGCCCGCAGCACCTTGCGCACAGCCTCGAGTGGCTGGCTGGACGCAAGCGGCTGATGGAAGTCGCAACCCTGCGCCGCCGCGAGCAGTTCGATGCCGATGACGGCGGTGGCGTTCTCGATCATGCCGATAAGCCGACGCGCACCATGGGCGGCCATCGAGACATGGTCTTCCTGGTTGGCAGAAGTCGGAATGGAATCGACTGATGCGGGATAGGCCTTCTGCTTGTTTTCCGAAACAAGCGCTGCTGCCGTCACCTGCGGGATCATAAAGCCCGAATTGAGCCCCGGCTTTGGCGTGAGGAAGGCTGGCATGCCCGACAGTGCGGGATCGACCAACATGGCGATGCGTCGTTCCGACAGCGAGCCGATCTCGCAGACTGCGAGCGCGATCATGTCGGCGGCGAATGCCACCGGTTCTGCATGGAAGTTGCCACCCGACAGTGCTGTATCGTCCTCGGCGAAGATCAACGGATTGTCGGTGACGCCGTTGGCTTCGGTCTCGAGCGTGTCGGCTGCCTTGCGCAGCACGTCCAGCGCCGCACCCATCACCTGCGGCTGGCAGCGCAGGCAGTAAGGGTCCTGAACGCGTTCGTCGCCGACACGATGGGATTCACGGATAGCGCTGCCGACCATCAGGTTGCGCAGCGCATCGGCCGTTTCGATCTGGCCGCGATGTTTGCGCAGAAGATGGATGCGCGGATCGAACGGTGCATCGGAGCCCTTGGCGGCGTCGGTCGACAAGGCACCGGCGACCAACGCCGACTGATAAAGCACTTCGGCTTCGAACAGGCCGGCCAATGCATAGGCGGTCGAGAATTGTGTGCCGTTGAGCAGCGCCAGACCTTCCTTGGCGCCCAGCGTCACCGGCTCCAGCCCGTGCGACGCAAAAGCGACCCTGGCCGGCACCCGGCCGTGCGGGGTGAAGCATTCGCCGACGCCGATCATAACCGCCGTCATATGCGAAAGCGGGGCAAGATCGCCGGACGCACCGACCGAACCCTGGGCAGGCACGACCGGAATGACGTCGTTTGCCAGCATCTTCTGCAGAAGATCGATGGTTTGCTGCCGGACGCCCGAAGCCCCCTGTGCCAGGCTTGCCATCTTGAGCGCCATCATCAGGCGTGCCACCGCAACCGGCATCGGCTCGCCGACACCGGCGGCGTGCGAAAGCACGATGTTGCGCTGGAGCGTTTCGAGATCGGCTGCAGGAATGCGCACGCTGGCGAGCTTGCCGAAACCGGTGTTGATGCCGTAGACCGGCTCACCCTTGGCGACGATGCGCTCAACCGCCTTGGCGCTGGCTTCGATTGCCGCCTTGCAGGCGGGATCGAGCGTCGGGATGGCGCCGCGATAGATGGCGCGCCAGTCGGCCAGCGTGGCGTTGCCAGGCTTCAATACGAGTTCTGTCATTGTCCCCTCCAGATACGGGCATGGAGCGGATTGAAGCCCATGCGATAAACGAGTTCTGCCGGCCGCTCGATGTCCCAGATGGCAAGGTCGGCCCATTTCCCGGTTTCCAGCGTCCCGGTCTCGCCAAGCAGGCCGAGCGCGCGCGCTGCTTCGCGTGTCGTGCCGGCTATGCACTCCTGCACGGTCATGGCGAACAGCGTCGCGGCCATGTTCATGGTCAACAGCAACGAAGTCAGCGGCGATGTGCCGGGATTGTTGTCGGTGGCCACCGCCATCTTCACGCCATGCTGGCGAAACAGCGCGATCGGCGGCTTTCTGGTCTCACGGATGAAATAGTAGGCGCCGGGCAGGATACCGGCGACGGTCCCCGCCTTGGCCATCGCTACGGCACCGGCTTCATCGGTATATTCGAGATGATCGGTCGACAACGCGCCATAGCCTGCTGCCAACGCGGCACCATTCAGATTGGAGAGCTGGTCGGCGTGGAGTTTCACCGGCAGGCCGGCGGCCTTCGCCGCATCGAAGACGCGGGCGATCTGCTCTGGCGAGAAAGCAATGCCTTCGCAGAAACCGTCAACGGCATCGGCCAGCCCTTCAGCGGCGATCGCTGGTAGCATCGCCTTCGCCACAAGGTCGATATAGGCGTCCTTGTCGCCATTGGCTTCAGGAGGCAAGGCATGAGCGCCGAGGAATGTCGTGCGAACGGTCACCGGGCGCTCGACGCCAAGGCGGCGGGCCGCCTTCAAGGACTTTTTCTCATTGTCGAGATCGAGCCCATAGCCGGATTTCACCTCGACCGTGGTGACGCCTTCAGCCATCAGGGCATCGAGACGCGGCAGCGTCTGGGCAACAAGCTCATCCTCGCTCGCTGCGCGCAGCGCTTTGACCGAGGAGACGATACCACCGCCGGCGCGGGCCACCTCTTCATAGGTAGCACCGGCCAACCGCATCTCGAACTCGTTGGCACGATTGCCAGCATGGATGAGATGTGTGTGGCAGTCGATCAGGCCGGGTGTGATCCAGCGCCCTTCACAGTCGATGATCTCGGCCCCGGCCGGAACCGCCGGCATGTCCTTCTCGGAGCCGGCATAGACGATACGACCACCGCCCGCCATGATGGCGCCATGCTCGACTTCACCAAGACCGGCGGCATTCTCGGACAGCGTCGCCAGGCGCGCATTGCGCCAGACACGGCTTGCCCCTACCCGGCCATTCTCCTCCTCAGCCATAGTCTTTTTCCACTTCACTCCGTCGAAATTATGTATATACATATTAGGGCGCGACGCAAGCATTATTGTCGCGCAGGTTACGGCAAGCGGAGGACGAAGGCGTGACGGCGATCTTTGCGGAACAGGCTTTTCTGAGCGGCGGCTGGCGCAAGAATGTGCGCCTCGTGGTTTCCGAGGGCGCTTTGATTACCATCGAAGCCGACGCCGTGATTCAAGCCGGCGACGAGCGGCACGCCATCGTTGTTCCCGGGATGCCGAACCTGCACAGCCACGCCTTCCAGCGCGGCATGGCTGGCCTTGCCGAAACGCGCGGTCCGGGTGCCGATTCATTCTGGAGCTGGCGCGAGGTGATGTATCGCTTCGCGCTGTCGATGACGCCTGACGATGTCGAGGCGGTCGCCGCCCAGCTCTATGTCGAGATGGTGGAGGCAGGCTTTTCGCGGGTCGGCGAGTTCCATTATCTGCATCACGATCGCGACGGCAGCCCTTACGCCAACATCGCCGAAATGGCCGAGCGCATCGCGGCAGCGGCCAAGGCAACCGGCATCGGGCTCACGCTGCTGCCGGTCTTCTATGCGCATTCGGGTTTCGGCGGCAGTGCCCCGAACGAGGGACAGCGCCGTTTTATCAATGATCTGAGCAGCTTTTCCAAGCTTCTCGAAAAATCGAAGGAAGCAGTAAGGGGACTTGATCGTGCAGTCGTCGGCGTCGCGCCGCACAGCTTGCGCGCGGCCACACCGGAAGAGTTGTCGGTTGTCGCCAAGATGGAACCACGAGCGCCGATCCACATCCATATCTCCGAACAGGTCAAGGAAGTTGAGGATTGCGTTGCGTGGTCGGGCAAGCGCCCCGTCGAATGGCTGCTCGAAAACCAGGCCGTCGACAGTCGCTGGTGCCTGATCCACGCCACCCACATGACGGATGACGAGACAACCACCATGGCAAAGTCCGGCGCGATTGCCGGTCTGTGCCCGATCACCGAGGCGAATCTAGGGGATGGCACCTTTTCTGCGCCTTTGTTCTCAAGTCACGGTGGCCGCTATGGGGTCGGTTCCGATTCGAACGTGCTGATCGGGGTTGGAGACGAATTGCGCCAGCTCGAATATTCCCAGCGCATTTTCCACCGTGCCCGCAATGTGCTGGCAGCGCCCGGCCAATCCAACGGCGAAAATCTGTTCGCACAGGCCCTGATCGGCGGAAACGTGGCTCTCGGCGCTGCAACAACTGGTCTTGAAACCGGCGCACCGGCCGATTTCGTTTCGCTCGATGCCAACCATCCTTCGTTGGCCGGCAAATCCGGCAATGCGATCCTCGACACCTGGATCTTCGCAGGTGCCACGCGCATCGACTGTGCATGGGTGCATGGTCGGAAGCTGGTCGAGAACGGTCGGCATTTCGCACGCGAGGCCATTGCCGAACGCTTCCGGAATGTGATGATGCGGTTGTCGGCTGACTAAATGCCGCGGGGATTCGAAGAGCGGGGAACGACAGGCTGATGACCATGACAGCGGAACCGGGATCCCTGCATCAGCGCATCCTGTCCGACATCAGCGAGAAGATCCTGTCCGGCGTCTGGGCACCCGGCCACCGCATTCCCTTCGAGCACGAATTGACCGCCGAGTACAATTGCTCGCGCATGACGGTGAACAAGGCGCTGTCGCAACTTGCCAAGGCGGGCCTGATCGAGCGGCGCCGGCGTTCCGGCAGTTTCGTGCGCCGGCCGCATTCGCAGGCTGCGATCCTTGAGATCCACGATATTCGTACCGAGGTGGAGGCGACCGGCCTGCCCTATCACTTCGAGCGCGTCTCGCGCCACAAACGTCGCTCCAGCGCAGAGGACCGTGAACTACTCGGCCTTGATGCGACGGGATCGGTGCTGGCGGTGGAATGCAGGCACTTCGCCGGAAAACGGCCATTCTGCCAGGAAAAGCGGCTCATCAACCTGAGCGCCGTTCCGGAGGCCGAGGAGGAGGAATTCCTGGAGATCAGCCCGAATCCCTGGTTGGTCGGGCATGTGCCCTGGAATGCGGCCGAGCACCGCATCCGCGCCATGGCGGCCGATGAGGATGTTGCCTCGGCGCTCGATATCGGGGTCGGTTCGCCTTGCCTTGTCGTGGAGCGACGAACCTGGAATGCTGAACGCCCGGTCACGCAGGTGCGCTTCGTCTATGCTGCAGAAAGCCACGAGCTGGTCGCGCGTTTTGCGCCGTCGCAGGGTTGAGCGTCAGCTCTCCAACCTGACCTGCTGCTGCCACAGATAGAGGATGTCGGGCTCGCGTTCTTCATTGTCGCGACCGTCTGTCTCCTGGATGGCCGTGAAGCCATGCTTCTCATAGAAGTGGCGCGCGGCCATGTTTTTCTGGAACGTCCAAAGCTGCAATGTCGGCCAGGCCGCCTTCGCCACACCGAGCAGTGCCGCACCGACGCCTCGCTTCTGATGGCCCGGCAGCACATAGAGCTGATCCACCCATCCTTCCCGGAAAGCGATGAAGCCGACGATTTCACCGTCGACGGCGCCCCAGATCTCGCAGTTGGCATAGACATGATTTTCGAAGAAACGCCGGTCCTCTTGTGGCGTGTGGATTCCCGCCAGCCACGGCAGCCGTTCGTCAAACGCCTGCCGCAAAACGACAGCGACACGAGCCATGTCTTGCAAACCCAGCCGGCACAGGGAAACGGTCATGGATTAGACGGTGCCTGGCAATGGAGTGGGGCCGGGACAATAAGAGAATGGGGCCGGTCCCAGCCGGACGGCCCCATTTCTGTTGGTCACGCAGCGCGCGCCGCAGGCTTACGGTTGAAGCGGCGCTTGTTGCGGAATGGCTTGCCGCCCTCGGGCTTGCGCTCGCCATGCGGCTTGTCACCAAACGGGCGGTCGCCGCCCTTGGGCTTGCCATGGAAATGCCGCTCGCCGCTGGGCTTGCCTTTGAACGGACGGTCCCCACCCTGGCTGCGTTCGCCCTGAGCGTTGGGTTCACCATCCGACTTGCCGGAGAACGGACGTCCGCCCTGCGGCTTGCCGCCAAAACGCTTCTTGCCGAAGCCGTCATTGCGCGCCCTGCCGTCACGGCGCTGTCCGCGGTCTTCACGCGCGCCATCGTTTGCCGGGGCAAAATTACGCTCACCCTGCGGACGCGGTTCACGGGCCGGATCAGGCTGGCCGAGATGGTCGGCGAGCACCGGCAGCTTCATGCGGATGATGCGTTCGACCTGGCGCAGCTTGCCGTTCTCGGACGGATCGACCAGCGTGATGGCAATGCCGTCGCGGCCGTTGCGGCCGGTGCGACCAATGCGGTGGACATAGCTTTCGGCTTCGTCCGGCAGGTCGAAGTTGACGACATGGCTGATGCCTGGCACGTCGATGCCGCGTGCAGCGATGTCGGTAGCGACCAGAATGCGCACCGAGCCGTCGCGGAAACCGTTCAACGCCTTCTGGCGGGCATTCTGGCTCTTGTTGCCATGGATGACGGCGGCTTCGAAACCGTCGCGCTCAAGATCCTTGGTAACGCGGTCGGCGCCGTGCTTGGTGCGCGCGAACACGATGACCGAGCTCATGGCGTCGTCGGCCAGCATGTCGGACAGAACCTTGCGCTTCTGCTTGGTGCGGGCGAGCACGACGCTCTGAACGATCTCGGCGGCAGTAGTGCCTTGCGGCGCGACTTCCACGCGCACCGGCTCGCGCAGCAGGCTCTGCGTCAGCTGTTCGATCTCAGCCGGCATGGTGGCCGAGAACAGCGCAGTCTGCCTGGCAGGATGCGTGGCCTTGGCGATACGCTTGACGTCGTTGATGAAGCCCATGTCGAGCATGCGGTCGGCTTCGTCGAGCACCAGCCAGGTGGTCTCCGACAGGATGACGTCCTTCTCGCGCACAAGATCCATCAGGCGGCCGGGCGTCGCGATCAGGAAATCCACGCCAGGACCGATCTTCTTGACCTGGCTGAAGCGCGAAACGCCGCCCAGAACCAGCGCCGTGGAGATATGCGCGCCCTTGGCGAGGACCTTGATCGTCTCCTCGATCTGGACAGCCAGTTCGCGGGTCGGCGCCAGGATCAGGGCGCGTGCTGTCTTCGGTCGGCGTTTGGTGCCGAGGGCGATGATCTTGGACAGGATAGGCAGCGCGAAAGCGGCCGTCTTGCCGGAACCGGTCTGGGCAATGCCCAGGATGTCGCGGCCGGCCAGCTGTGCGGGAATGGCCTGCTCCTGGATAGGCTTCGGCTCCGTGAAGCCTGCCGTGTTGGTGGCTTTCAGGAGTTGGCCGGAAATTCCGAGTTTGGCGAAGCCGTTCAGCTCCGCATTGATTTCAGTAGTCAAAATAATCTTCTTTCATGCGGCGTTGCCGCAAACAGCGATGGCGGCGGGGCGCAACCCGCCGTCAAAAACAGGAATGGGACGACAAGGCGGGCGGGCAAAAAAGCCCGCTCGGCTGCGCTGTCGTGCCCGCCGGCCTCTTGCCGCGGGACTTACACCGCCTTGCCCGAAGCAAGGGGAACAGACGCAACCAGTCTCAATCAGGGAGAAAGCCGGAAAAGACCCGGCCCGAGCGCCTATGGGCCGCATATGGAGGAGTTCGCAGAGAAATGCAAGAGCATCATGCTGCAATGCAGCATCGCGGCATTACCCGACCTGCTGATGCCAGTTGCCGATGGTTCGCGATCGAAGGAGCGAAAGGCGGGTTTGCATCATGAAACCAAAGCCCTGCTTGCGCTCCCCGCCCCGCGCCGATACCAAAAGCGGACCAGCGCATCGGCCCGAAAATCGGAATCGATCTTCGGAAAGCACGATGCGCAGTTTCTAAGGGCTGGAGCGCCCTTTGCGTCCGAACGGATGCGCGGCGCTCTAAGCATCTGAGGGAGGTCGCCCAATGAAGGAAGTGCTGAAGGAACTCGAACGCCGGCGCGACATCGCCCGTTCGGGCGGCGGTCAGGTCCGCATCGACGCTCAGCACGCCAAGGGGAAGTTGACCGCGCGCGAGCGCATCGAAATCTTTCTCGACGAAGGGTCATTCGAGGAATTCGACATGTATGTCGAACATCGCTCGACCGACTTCGGCATGGAAAAGTCGAAGATCGCCGGCGACGGCGTCGTCACCGGCTGGGGCACGGTCAACGGCCGTCCCGTCTATCTGTTCGCCAAGGACTTCACCGTGTTCGGCGGCTCGCTTTCGGAAGCGCATGCCGAGAAGGTGATGAAGGTGCAGGACATGGCGCTGCGCAACCGCGCACCGATCATCGGGCTCTATGATGCCGGCGGCGCCCGCATCCAGGAAGGCGTGGCGGCACTGGGCGGTTATGCCGAAATCTTCCAGCGCAACGTGCTGGCTTCCGGCGTCATCCCCCAGATATCGCTGATCATGGGCCCTTGCGCCGGCGGCGACGTCTATTCGCCTGCCATGACCGACTTCATCTTCATGGTCCGCGACACCTCCTATATGTTCGTCACGGGTCCGGATGTCGTGAAGACGGTGACCAACGAGACGGTCACGGCCGAACAGCTCGGTGGCGCTTCCGTGCACACGACCAAATCCTCGATCGCAGACGGCGCCTACGACAACGATGTCGAGGCGTTGCTGCAGATGCGGCGGCTGGTCGATCTCCTGCCGGCCTCCAACACCGCCGAGATCCCGGAAGTCGAATGCTACCAGTCGGTGACCGAGCACGACATGTCGCTCGACCGGCTGATCCCTGACAATGCCAACAAGCCATACGACATCAAGGAACTGATCCTGAAGACGGCGGACGAAGGCGACTTCTTCGAGATACAGTCGTCCTTCGCCAAAAACATCGTCACCGGCCTCGGCCGCGTCGAGGGTCGCACAGTGGGCTTCGTCGCAAACCAGCCGATGGTGTTGGCCGGCGTGCTGGACAGCGATGCGAGCCGCAAGGCGGCACGCTTCGTGCGCTTCTGCGACTGTTTCAACATCCCGCTCGTCACCTTCGTCGACGTGCCCGGTTTCCTGCCCGGCACAGCACAGGAATATGGCGGACTGATCAAGCATGGCGCCAAGCTTTTGTTCGCCTATGCCGAGGCGACTGTACCGAAGGTGACGGTGATCACCCGCAAGGCCTTCGGTGGCGCGTATGATGTCATGGCGTCAAAGCACCTGCGTGGCGACATGAATTATGCCTGGCCGACAGCGCAGATCGCGGTGATGGGCGCCAAGGGTGCGGTCGAGATCATCTATCGCAAGGATATCGGCGATGCCGAGAAGATCGCCGCCCATACGAAGCGCTACGAAGACCGTTTCCTGTCACCCTTCGTGGCGGCCGAACGCGGTTATGTCGACGAGGTGATCATGCCACATTCGACAAGGCGGCGCGTGGCGCGGGCTCTCAGGATGCTGCGCAACAAGGACCTGCAGAACCCCTGGAAGAAACACGACAACATTCCGCTGTGAGGGTGGAACGGCGACGCTTAATGGCCGCCATATCACGGCAGGCAGGAGCAAGTCGGATCGTCAAACGATTGGCGTGTTGGCTCGCACCGCTTCGGAAAAGACCTTTGCGATCTTTTTAGCACCGGATTCGTTCGGATGGATTTCGTCGCGATGCCAGTCGCGCACGGTCATGACAGGCCTCATATCGTTGTAGACGACATGCGCCGTACCCTGCGCGAAGGACTGCAAGGCGATGTTGAACAGCTCCACCATGCGAGCAACGATCGCCCGGCACAGCGGCGCATGGTCGACAGGATCGAAGCCGAGCGCATCCAGAGGATCACCCAGATAGTGCCCACCTTTCTTCGGGATGGCGTTGGCATAGCCGTGTACATAAAGCACAACACGGCCGCCGGTGGCGTCGCGCGCATCGTTGGCCAGCGTGCGGTAAAAGCCCATCATCTGGCTGATCTTCTGCGAAAAAGTAGCCTTGATGTAGTCGGCGGCGTGCGCGGGATCGGTATCACCCGCCTTGCGCGGCTTCACATAGGTCGGAATGGAGCCCAGAACATCGTTGCCTCCGCCTGAGAACAGGAAATGGCCGAACAAACCGGAACGCAGCGGCTGGCGGTACTGCTTCGCCCTGACCATGGCCTCCAGTTCGTCGCCCCAGAGGGCTATGTTGCTGACATTGAAGTCATAGTCGCTGCCAAGAAAATCGATCGCAGTCTTGGGATAGATATAGTCGGGCAGATTGAACCAGGAATCGCCTTCGGCGAGCAGCTTGGTGCGTGCCGCCTTGCGAAGCGTCTGCGTGAGCTGGCGTGGCTTCTTCGGGAGTGGCGCTTGCGCTCGTGTTGCCTCGGCGTAGAGTCTGGAGATTGCCTCAGGGCTTGGCCTGGCGCGGCCGACATCCACGAGCGCTTCGTTGAATTTCAAGGCCGGCGCGAAGGGCTTGCTGTGTTCTTCGTCGGCCAGGAAATAGTCGGTGAGTTCTTGCTCACTCAGCGACGCTTCCTTGCAGCGTTTGCGCAGTTCGGCAAGCTTGATCGGCGGGCTTTGCGTTTTCTTCGAGATCATCAAATTCATCCCGCCCAGCCGGCAATGATTTTGGCCGTGTCCTGGTTCATCAGGTATCCGTAGAGATCGTGCGGATTGGAGACAAGCTGACCGCCTGAAGCGTCTCGATAGTGCCAGCAGTTGTAGATCTTCTTGTCGGTAATCGAACGGCAGTAATGTTTGCTGCGCATGCTTGAAAAGGCCGTGCGCATGCTTTGCGCATGCGCGATGAAATCATCCTCGGCATGGACATTGATCCAGTCGAGGAACTGGTTGCGCGGATATTTCTCCTCCTCCAGCGCAACGGCGTCGAGCAGGTTGCGCCGAATGCCGATTTCGCCGAGCGGACAGCCTAATGTGAGCCACAGCTTGACGGGGTTCGCGCCGTCCTCGCGTCTGTCTTCGTATTCGGACCGGAACGAGTATTTCCAGAACACGTCATAGGCGACCATGCAGCCCATGCTGTGGGTGACGAGACAGACGTCATCACCCTCTGCCAGGGCTTGCTTCAGCACATCCTGCAGCCGCGCGCGGATATCAGAGCCGACACGCTGCGATGTAAGATAGACGGCGAGATCCCATTTGATCGATACTTCGACCAGCGAGTTGACGAGGCCGAAAGTGAGCAGTTCGCCGAACATGGAGGCTGCGTGTATCGCCTCGTCGAGAAAACGCCAGTCCTCGGCAATGTCGAGCACATGCCGATAGGTTGCCTTGTTGAAGGTACGCAGCGCGTCGGTCAAGGCAAAGGCAGCGTCCAGCGCGCCGGCGGGAAAGCATGGTTTGAAATCGTAGATCGGCTCGTTCTGCGCGGTCAGCAGGGCGGCGGTTTTGGCATCGTAGGAAGCCTCGATACGGTTGGTGATGTCACCGTAGTAAGCACTTGTGAATTTGACAGCACCGCTTTCGATGCTGTCCGCTATGTCGACTCGTCCCGTCCGCTGCAATCCCCTGACGATGGCGCGCTTGGCCAGATTGGCCAGTGCCGAGCCGGCTGGCTTGATATCCCTGCCGTGAACGAGAATGAGATGTTTCACGCCGCGAGCCCCCGCTGGATGGACTACGGTAGCATGATCCCATGCGGCGATCGGCAGATCATCCGGCGTACGCCAAACGGCGTACGCAACATAGAGCAACCTCAGGCTGCTCTTACCAGATCGTTGTATTCATCCAGATCGACATAGAAGACGCGGGTGATCTCGGTAATGATCTCGTCCTCGTCATAACCCTGCGATTTCAGGATGTTGATCGCAGTCAGGATATCGACGCGCTCCACGAGGCGCCGTTTCTGGTAGTCTTCGAAAAACGTCTCCACCGGCCCGTCCCTTGCCCGATGCGCCCAGTAACGCCCAGATCTCGGAAGAAAGACTATAGTGGATCGCTTGCGCGGAACTTGCCCGCGCCGACGAGGTCTTCCTCGATCTGCCCCCAAATCAAGTTTGACGCGGAAAATATGGCCGACTCACCAAGGCCGACCGAAGGATACCATGGCTCGGCCAAAGCGTAGCAATATTAGCAGTCATCAATATATGATTTGAACGGTGGACTTTGCGCAAGAGCCAACATTCGGCGATGTTGCGGCATTGTCGAAAAAATGGTGCAAGCATGCGCTAGCCGCATTCGGATTGGTCGATGACGCGTTACCTCTATGTACTTTCGCTCTTGGCTGCGGGGCTTTTGACCGGCGGGGCGCACGCCGCCATAGCCGACGGCACGCTTCCCGACGGCAGCTATCATTGCGAGGTCTATCTGCTCGGCGCTTTCCTCAGCCTCGGCGACATCACCATCAAGGGACGCGTCTACAGCGGTCCAAGCTATGGGCCGGTGATGCAGGGGTATAATTACGAGATGGACAAAAATGGCGAGATCAGCTGGCTCGGCCCCCTCGGCGGCTTCACCGCCGGCGGCAATGGCATATCGGTGACCCAGGTGACAGCCGACGAGCCGGCCGATGCGTCCTTCGACATCGTCATGCGTCAGCCGGACGGTGCTTTCAGTGCGGCAACCTGCACGATCCGCAAGCCTTGAAGGCCGGAGAGTCCGCTATCCTTCCGATATTCTCGAAAAAGAGCGCGGAACACTCAGAGTGCCCCGCGCGAGCTCGGGAGTTTTCAGATCGTCTTTGCGGCCATCTGTTTGGCGATGTAGTCGGCCTGCCGGATCGCAAGCGTGACGATGGTCAGCGTCGGATTCTCGGCACCGCCGGTGGTGAACTGGCTGCCGTCGGACACGAACAGGTTCTTGATGTCGTGTGTCTGGCCATGCTTGTTGACGACCCCATCCTCCGGTTTCTCGCTCATGCGATTGGTGCCGAGATTGTGTGTGGAAGGATAAGGCGGCGTCGGGAAGACCCGAGTCGCGCCCACTGCATCATAGATCGCCCTGCCTTGCTTGTAGGCATGATCGCGCATTGCGGTGTCATTAGGATGATCGTCGAAATGGACGTTAGCGACCGCCATGCCGTGGGCATCCTTCTCGGAAGCATGCAGCGTCACCCGGTTTTCGGCACGCGGCATATCCTCGCCGACGATCCAAAGACCCGCCATGTGATCATAGTGGTCGAGTGCCGTGGTGAAGGAACGCCCCCAACCACCCGGGTCGAGGAAAGCGGCCATGAACGGCAGCCCGAGCGCCAGCGTCTCCAGTTCGTAGCCGCCGACGAAGCCACGCGATGGATCGTTGCGCGCCTCGTCGCGCACGATGCCGGCCATGGTGGTACCGCGATACATATGCACCGGCTTGTCGAAGATGGCGTAGACTGAGCCGGTGGTGTGCCGCATGTAGTTGCGGCCCACCTGCCCCGAGGAATTGGCGAGTCCATGCGGGAACTTTGACGATTCCGAATTGAGCAGCAGACGCGGGCTTTCGATCGAATTGCCGGCAACAGCAACGATGCGCGCCTTCTGTTCCTGCAGCTTGCCGTCCTTGTCGGCATAGACGACGCCGGTTGCCTTGCCCGACGCATCATGGTTGATCTTGATGACCATGGCATTCGGCCGTACCTCCAGATGGCCCGTCGCCTCCCCCTTGGGGATTTCGGTGTACAGCGTCGACCACTTGGCGCCCCATTTGCAGCCCTGGAAACAGAATCCGGTCTGCTGGCAGGAATTGCGGTCATCGCGCGGCTGCGAATTGATGGCCATGCGGCCGGTGTGACATTCCTTGTAGCCAAGCTTGTCGGCACCGGCTTTCAACACCCTGAAATTGTTGTTGCCGGGTAGACCTGGAATGTCGTTCGTGCGCGTCACCCCCATCTTGTCCTCGGCCTTGGCGTAATATGGCTCGAGCTCGGCCAAGGTGACGGGCCAATCGAGCAGATTGGCGCCTTCGATTTTACCGTAAGTGGTGAGCGTCTTGAATTCGTGTTCCTGGAGCCGCAGCGAAGCACCAGCCCAATGCGTGGTGGTGCCGCCAACTGCCTTGACGATCCAGGCCGGCAAATTGGGAAAGTCCTTCGCCACGCGCCAATCGCCTGAAGTTGTGCGCATATCCTTCCAGGCGAGTTGAGCGAAGCTGTCCCATTCATCGTTGATGAAGTCGTCATATTCATAGCGGCCGCCGGCCTCCAGGATGACGACGTCGATACCCTTCTGTGCGAGCTCGTTGCCGAGCGTGCCGCCGCCGGCACCCGAGCCGATGATGACGACCACGTCATCATTCTTCAGGTCAAATGGTGCTGCCATGGTTTCCTCCCATGTTTCGTGCTGGTGTCGTACGGCGTGGCTTAGAGCCACTCAATGTCATCGAAGCCACGGCTGATGTAGCCGCCCTTCGAGTAGGACTCGCCCTCGTAGCCAAACACCGGCCAGATCTCTTTCTGGTTATAGAGGCTGACGACAAGCCCACCGCGCACCGCCTGGAAGAACGGCGTCGTCTCGATGGCCCTGAGCACAGCGACCCGCTCTTCCTCCCATCCGAGGCCGCGGTAGCCACTCGTGCCTGCACGCTTGTCGAGATCGGCGATACCGGCCTCGATCAGCTCCTTGTGCTTGCTATCCTTGCCGGCCTGCTCGTCATGGCCCTTCACGGCGATCGCATAGAACCTGTCGGCCAGTTGATCGTGCGGATAGATATCGCGCGCCATCTGGATGAGTGTCGCCATGGTTTCGGGCTTCAGCGTCGCAGTTTCCAGGCCCCAGGCGTTCTCGGGGCTGATGACGGCGTTGCCGGCAACAACCAGCAGCGCGCCGATACCGCCGCGCTTCAGAAGCTCGCGGCGTGACAAGCCAGGCTTGCCCTCATAGATCGTGACCATTTTTTCCTCCCGTGCTTGCTATGTGCGCCTCCCGGCGCTGTGGCTGGCGTCGCACCCCTCCCTGGATGCGACGGCTTTTCCTCCTATTTGAAGCGGCCGTGGCGCTGCAGGACCTCGATCTTGTAACCGTCGGGGTCCTCGACGAAGAAGAAGCGGGCCAAAAGCGTGCCGTCTCGATTGAATTCGACGATCTTCTTCGGATTGAGACTGAGCGCGCCGAAACGATCGTGTTCGGCATCGAGATCGGCAACAGACACGGCGAAATGACCATAGCCGTCGCCAAGCGCATAGGGTTCCACCCTGCCCTTGTTGACGGTCAGTTCCACTTCGAAATCGCTTTCCGGGTTGGCGAGATAAACGAGCGTGAACGTCTCGAAATCCAGCCGTTCAGCAACGTCTAGACCAAAGGCCTCCTTGTAGAATTTGACAGAGCGGGCCTCGTCGAGAACCCGGATCATGGTGTGGATTGCCTTGGCCAAGAAAAGCTCCGTTCGCGTCGTGACTGGCAAGAATTATGCGCCCGGCGAAAAGAGTTTGGTGGCAGCCCGTTACCACGCGCAAATCCATGCTCTCGCCTATGGTTTTGACGATTCTGGTGTTGCGTCGCGGCCTAAAGTCCGATTGCCGGCTTGGTGTTTTCGGCGGAAGATGGTTCGAAAGCCCTGCAGCGCGACGCGCTTCAATGGGTAACAAGAACAGACGGGAGGTTTTCGATGTGCAGGGTGTTTGCCGGGCAGGACCCGGAAGGGTATCGCCAGATCAATCGGTCGATCCGCATCGCCGGTCATTCGACCAGCATTCAACTCGAGGCCACCTTTTGGGAATTGCTGGACGAGATTGCCGATAGCCAAGGCTTGACGACGCCGAAATTCATCTCGAAACTCTACGACGAAGCCATTGAGATCAATGGTGAAATCCCGAACTTCGCCTCGATGCTGCGCACGACCTGTGCGCTTTATCTGCGCGGCCACCGCCCTTGCGCGGAAGATCTCGAAGCGCTGCGCCGCCAGGCGGCCTGAGGTTTCGGAAAAGCCGCCTGTTCCATCCGGCCGGGCGGCGGCCCTAGAGCGTTTCCGTCTTTCGCGGAAACGCGGGAACGCTCTAATTCTTTGTTTTTACGCAATTCCGGACGGAAAACCGTTACACGCTTTTCCTGGAATTGCTCTAAGACTTACCCTCGAGAACGTCCTTCACCACGGTGGCGAGTTGTTTCAGTGAGAACGGCTTCGGCAAGAAGCCGAACTGGGCGTCAGCCGGCAGGTTCTTGGCGAAGGCGTCCTCGGCATAACCCGACACGAAAACGAACTTGATGCTCGGCTGGCGCTTTCGCAATTCGCCGAGCAGCGTCGGTCCGTCCATTTCGGGCATGACGACATCCGAGACGACGATGTCCACCTTGCCTTCGAGTTCCTCGAACACCTCCAGTGCCTCGACGCCCGATGTCGCCTCGTGCACGGTATAGCCGCGCGACTTGAGCGCACGCACACCGCCCATGCGCACGGCGTCCTCGTCTTCGACCAGCAGCACGATGGCCGAGCCGGAGAGGTCCTTGGCATCGCCGGCCTTGGCTGCGTCGCCATTCTTGGCGGGTTCGGCCGCAACAGAGCCGTCTGCCGCGACCTTGGTATCGCCCGGCTTGCCCTCGACCGGTTGCTTTGCAGCCTCGGCGACATGGCGCGGCAAGAAAATCCGGAAGGTCGTGCCCTTGCCGACTTCGGAATCGCAGAAGATGAAACCACCGGTCTGCTTGATGATGCCGTAGACCATCGACAAACCGAGACCCGTGCCTTTGCCCACTTCCTTGGTGGTGAAGAAGGGTTCGAAAATCTTCTTCAGCACATCCGGTGCAATGCCCGAGCCGCTGTCCTCGACCTCGACGACGACATAATCGGCGGCAGGCAGTTCGCGATACGAAAAGGCGGCGCATTCGTTGGCCGTGATGTTCTTGGTGCGCACGGCGAGATCACCACCCGAAGGCATGGCATCGCGGGCGTTGACGGCAAGGTTGACCACCACCTGCTCGAACTGGCCGATATCGACCTTGACCGGCCAGAGATCGCGGCCGTGATCAACCTTGAGCTTGATGTTGTTGCCGACGAGACGGGCAAGCAGCATGCGCAGGTCGGCCAGCACATCGGTGAGGTTGAGCACCTCCGGCCGCAATGTCTGCTTGCGCGAGAAGGCCAGAAGCTGACGCACCAGCGATGCCGCCCGGTTGGCATTCTGCTTGATGTTCATGATGTCCGGGAAAGACGGGTCCGACGGACGGTGGTTCGCCAGCAGCAGGTCGGATGCCATGATGATGGCAGTCAGCACGTTGTTGAAGTCATGCGCGATGCCACCGGCGAGCTGGCCCACGGCCTGCATCTTCTGGCTCTGCGCCATCTGGCCTTCCAGCGCCTTCTGCTCGGTGGTCTCCACGGCATAGACGATGGCCGCCTCTTCGGCGCCGTCGCCGTCGGTGCCATCAGCCACGGCGTTGACGTAGAAGCGGACATGGCGCTCCTCGTTGTCGGGCAGGACCGTGTCGATCGGCGCGATCTCAGCCTGACGCTGATGTGCCTTTTCAAGCGCGGCGGCAAAGGCCGGCCTGTCACGTTCATGGATGACCGTGTCGAGTCGCACCTTGCGGTCGAGCGCATCGCGATCGACCGCGGGCGAGAACAGCGACAGGAACGGCGCATTGGTGCGCAGGATGCGGCCGTCATGATCGACGCCGGCGATTGCCATCGGCGTCGAATTGAAGAAACGGGTGAAGCGGATTTCAGAAGCCCGCAATTGGGCGGAAGCATCCTCACCCTGAGTACGGTTGAGCACGATGGTACGGCTGGGACCGTTCAGCCCCTCGCGGCTCGCCGAAACGCGATGCATGAAGCGCACCGGCAGCGCCTTGCCGGCCATGGTGGTGAGGTCGAGATCGATCACGGCGTTGCGCGTGGTGCCGGGATCGGCGCGCACCGAGCGGATCAGCGCCATCCCATCGCCGGCGACGATATCCGAAAGCGCAATCACGCCCGGGGTGAAGGATGCCAGATCGATGCCCAGCCATTCGGCCAAGGTGGCATTGATATAGGTAACGCGGCCATCCTGGTCGGCGGCGAAGAATCCCGCTGGCGCGTGATCGAGATGGTCGATCGCCTGCTGGAGATCGAGAAAGAAACGCTCCTGCTCGGCGCGTTCGACCGAAATATCGGCGAGCTGCCACGCCGACAGGGGCTGGCGCAGGCCCGGTACCGAGAACGTGCGCGCCCGCGTGCGATACCAGCGGGCGCCGGGTTCGGCACCCGGGCGGACCGATTGCGCCAGGCGAAATTCACCGTCACCAGCCTGTCCGTCGCGCAAGCCGGCGGAAAGCCGGTAAATGGTGCTGGTTGCTTCGGGAATATCGGAAAGCAGCCCTTCCACGGTCTTGATGTCGGCGGCGGAGGTCGCGCCTGTCATGTCGGCATAGGCACGGTTGGCGTAGATGACGCGATCCTTGGCATCGGTCACCAAAAGTCCCTGCGACATGGAATCGACGAAGGCCTTCGAGAGCTCGTCGCTGGTCGAGCGCGGCGCGATCTGCACGAAACCGATCGCCGTCGCGAACAGGAAACCGACGCCAATCATCGCCAGCACGCCCAGCATGCCAAGCAAAAACGGATCGCCGAAACGTTCGCGGAAAATGCCGAAGACGACGGCAGCTACAGCCAGAACCACCATGAAGATGATAAGCCGCGTGACTGCGCCCGGCCGTGTACCCTGGTCGACGATCGGCATGGGATAAAACTCGCCGCCCGTTTCCTTGGCCATATGCCCCCTGCTCACCAATTCCAGCCACCGGCGCCCCGACTCGCCCGGTTGAATCATATTCTCCCTGCCCGGAAAAGACCCTGCTGGCAAATGTACGCCAAAAACGACGCCATCACGGCGCTAACCCGAAGACGTTCCGCTGCACCCTGTTCACAAAGCGCGAAACGCGCCTTGCGACAACCGAACACCGCCTTTAGTGTCGCCGACGCTGGGGGCCGGATCATTTTTGGGGACATCTATGCTGAGTTGGCTGGAAAGCATGGCAGGGCCGAACTACGCGCCTGCCATTCTGTGGACCTTCGCGGCCCTGGTCCTGCTCGTCATCCTGCTGGTCATCGTCAGGCTGATACGCGGTCTGACCTTCGGCACCTACGTCGCCGGCGGAAAGAACCGGAAGACGCGCCTGGCCGTCATGGACGCCACCGCCGTCGACAGCCACCGCCGCCTTGTCCTTGTGCGCCGCGACGACATCGAACATCTGATCCTTATCGGCGGACCGACGGACGTCGTGGTCGAGCGCGACATCCGCATGGTGCCGTCGCGCCGCCCGGTTTTGACCGGTGATGCCCCGCCACAGCAGGCAGCAGCGCGGGCGTCTGGTGAGCAGCGCCAGCCGCAACCGGCACCTGCGCCAGCGCGCCGCCCTGAACCGCCGCGCCAGCAGGTCGCGTCCAGCACACCCACACCACATCGCGAACCAACCTTGCCATTGTCTTCGCCGCCGAAGGTTCAGCAGCCCGCCGCGCAAGCCGCGGCACGCCAGGAGCCCGTCCGTGCCGAACCGCCATTTCGCGCCCCGCCGGAGCCGGTGGAAGATCCGCTCGACGACGCGCTGATGCACGAACTCGAAGTTTCGCTGGAAGAGGACGACGTGCCGCCGGTGAAAACGAATGCGAAGGCGCAGCCATCGCTGGACGACGAGATGGCGAAACTGCTCGGCGAGCTTTCCAGCCATAAGCGGTGATCGGCGCAGTCGCCCGCCGCCAAAGAAAATGGCCGGCTAAGCCGGCCAAATCTCCGAAGACAAAATAGTACGCAAATAGGCATCAATCGTCGCGGTAGACCTTTTCGCGGCGCTCGTGGCGTTCTTGCGCTTCGATCGACAACGTAGCGATCGGGCGGGCATCGAGGCGCTTCAGTGAGATAGGCTCACCTGTTTCCTCGCAGTAGCCGTAAGTGCCTTCATCGATACGCTGCAAAGCGGAGTCGATCTTGGAGATCAGCTTGCGCTGACGGTCACGGGCCCTCAGTTCGATCGCCCGGTCCGTTTCCGACGATGCTCGGTCGGCGAGGTCCGGGTGGTTGGCGTTTTCTTGCTGAAGGATTTCGAGAGTTTCGCGCGCCTCGCGCAGAATATCATTCTTCCAGGTAATCAACTTATGCCGAAAGTATGATTTTTGCCGTTCATTCATGAACGGCTCGTCTTCGGAGGGTACGTAATCGGAAGCTACTATTTCGCTCATTCGACTCACCCGACTGCCCCAAATTTGGCGCCTATATATTCGCGACGCAATTGCTTAACAAGCGCAATCCGTCGTGCCGTCACGCATTTGTTAATACAAGCCCTGCCCCACACCGCCATGTTGGCGGTCAACCTCAGGTCGTACCGTTCTTGGCATATCTGCCAACAGGCCAGCCGTTGCGTCGAGGCTTCCGGCTGGCTAATTCTTAACCGTAGGATCGGCGGACGGCGCCGGTTGGAAAGGGATCTGCGTGGCGAAACTTTATCTTCTCAGGCACGCCAAGGCTGGATGGGCAGCGCCCGGTACACGCGATTTCGACCGGGCGCTCGACCCTTCCGGCGTTACCGATGCCGAGATGATAGGAACCGCCATGCGCGCTCATGGCTATGTCCCGGACCTGACGCTATGTTCCGGCGCACTCAGAGCCCGCGAGACCCTCGGCGGCATCGCCAGCCACACCGATACCGGCCGCGTGCTCTATTTCGACAAACTCTACAGCGAGGACGCCGCCGGCTACCTGGAGATCATACGGGACCACGGCGGCTACGGTTCTCTCCTGGTCATCGGTCACAATCCGATGATGGAAGACCTTGCCATGGCTGTATCCAGCGACGGTGACGAAGGCGCGC
The DNA here is from genome assembly GCF_001303895.1 of Mesorhizobium sp. 1M-11. GTDB lineage: Bacteria > Pseudomonadota > Alphaproteobacteria > Rhizobiales > Rhizobiaceae > Mesorhizobium. Next base: position 51,054 of record NZ_LJSD01000058.1, read on the forward strand.
GCGCAACACTGGAACACGGCTTCCCGACCTCAGGGCTTGCGGTTGTCCGTTTCGATGGCAGCTTGACGAACGCAGCGCCGGGCAAGGGTTATCTGGAAGCGTTTCTGACGCCCGTTACGGTCTGACGACGCGACAGCCATTCAAAAGCCGTCCGCCGCAGCCTATATCGGGGTTCCCGCATAGCGCGGGTGACAGGACGAGCGGAGCGCGAGAGACACCGATTGGCTTCATCGCTGACCACCATTTCCGATGAGGCCCGCATCGCGCTGGACACCGTGACCGGCCGTGCTGCGGGTCTGTTACAGCCTTCGATCAGGCTCGGTGTCACCGGACTTTCCCGCGCAGGCAAGACGGTTTTCATCTCGGCCCTTGTCCACAACCTAGTGCATGGTGGACGCCTGCCGCTATTCGACGCGCAAAAGTCCGGGCGTATCGCGCGCGCCTTCCTGGAAGAACAGCCGGACGACGCGGTCCCTCGCTTCCAGTACGAGGACCATATCGCTGCGCTGGTCGATCAGCGCATATGGCCAGACTCCACACGCGCCATTTCGGAACTGAGACTGACCATCGAATTCGAATCGGCCTCCGGCTGGAACCGGATGTTTTCGGCTGGGAAACTTTCGGTCGACATCGTCGACTATCCAGGCGAATGGCTGCTGGACCTGCCGCTGCTCGGCAAATCCTTCGCCGATTTCTCCAACGAAGCGTTCGAACTGGCTGCGCTGCCGGTTCGCGCCGACCTCGCCCGTGAATGGCGCGCGCTTTCGGCGACCGCAGTGCCTGACGCGGATGCCGACGAACTGACGGCGCGGCGGCTGGCTGAAAGCTTTTCGGCCTATCTCAAGGCGTGCAAACTCGATGAGCGCGCGCTTTCCACCTTGCCGCCCGGTCGTTTCCTGATGCCCGGCGACCTCGAAGGCTCTCCGGCACTGACCTTTGCGCCACTGCCCGGAATCGCAGGAAAGCGGGCGAGACCCGGTTCGCTTCATGCCATGATGGAGCGTCGTTACGAGGCCTACAAGACGCATGTGGTAAAGCCGTTTTTCCGCGAGCATATCGCCCGTCTCGACCGCCAGATCGTGCTGATCGATGCCATGCAGGCGCTGAACGCCGGGCCTGCCGCGATGGCCGATCTCGAACGCGCCGTTACGGAGATTCTCGCCTGCTTCCGTCCGGGGCGCGGCAACTTTTTGACCGACTGGTTCGCCCGTCGCATCGATCGCATCCTGATCGCGGCGACCAAGGCTGACCATCTGCACCATGAAAGCCATGATCGCCTGCAGGCGATCGTGCGGCGTCTCGCCGATCGCGCCATAGCCAAGGCAAGTTTCACCGGCGCTGCCGTCGATGTCGTTGCGATGGCAGCTGTTCGCGCCACCCGTGAAGGTACGGTCAAGCAAGGTGGCGAGACCTTGCCGGTAATCATCGGCACACCGTTGGAAGGCGAACGGATCGGTGACGAGACTTTCAATGGACACACCGAAACAGCTATATTTCCCGGTGACTTACCAAGAAGTGTTGACGCCGTTTTCGAGGAACTCGCCACGGACCAGGCCGGCGAGCCTGATCCCGCCATCCGCTTCGTGCGCTTCCGGCCACCGAAACTCGAGCGCACCGCCGAGGGCGTGACATTGTCGCTGCCCCACATCCGTCTTGACCGTGCCCTGCAGTTCCTGATCGGAGACCGCCTCGCATGACCACGTCCCGCAAGCCGGCGGCGTTCCGCATCGAGCCGGAAGCCGCGCCGAAGCCCATCGGGAAGTCGATGGAAGCAACGCGCAAACCGCGTGCGATGAAAGCCGAAGCCGTCGTCGTGCCTGATGCAGTCGACGTTTTCGACGAGCCGGACCTGGTCGCCGCCGAACCGCCCCCTGCGCCGGCACCGCGCAAACGTTCGCTTCTTGCCAATCTTTTCTTTGGCGCCATCGGCATCCTGGTATCGCTTGCCATAGGCCTATGGACGGACCGGCTGATCCGTGACCTATTCACGCGTGCCGACTGGCTGGGCTGGTTGGCCGCCGGCGTGGCGATGGTTGCTCTGCTGGCGTTGTTGGTCATCCTGGCCCGCGAATTCCTTGCGATTGCGCGACTTGCCAAGGTGGAAAAGCTGCAAAGCCGCGCTCTGGATGCCATTGCCCGCGACGATCCCAACGCGGCACGCGCGGTGGTCGACGAACTGTCCGCCTTCGTCGCGGCCCGACCTCAGACTGCAGCCGGCCGCCGCGCACTGGCCGAACTGCGCGGCGAGATCATTGACGGCGGCGATCTCGTCCGACTGGCTGAAACCGAAATCCTCGGCCCTCTCGACGCTCAGGCGAAGACGATGATTCTGGACGCGGCCAAGCGCGTGTCGCTGGTAACCGCAGTCAGCCCACGCGCGTTGGTCGATGTCGCCTATGTCGTGTTCGAGGCCGGACGGCTGATCCGACGCCTTTCGGAGCTTTATGGGGGCCGTCCAGGCACGCTGGGCTTTTTCCGGCTTGCCCGCAGCGTGCTTGCGCATCTCGCCGTTACCGGCTCGATCGCCGTCGGCGACAGCTTTGTCCAGCAGATCGTCGGTCACGGCCTGGCTGCCCGGCTGTCGGCAAAACTGGGTGAAGGTGTGGTCAACGGCATGATGACGGCACGAATCGGTATTGCCGCCATGGAAACCGCCCGCCCCTTGCCTTTCACCGCCGTCAAACGGCCCGGCATGAGCGATTTCCTTACCGCGCTGACCTCCTTCGCCGGTGGAAAGGACCGCGGTAGCGGCGCCAATTCCTAGGTTTTCCGCCCTTCAGGCGCGAGCAGGTGACGAAGCATTAACCAATCTTCTTCATGGTTGGCCTGGTTTCAACACAGCGTCCTCGTTGCCGGGTGTCATCCATGAAAAGCATGCTCTTGTCTGCCGCCATGCCCTTCACGCTCGCGGCTGTTGCCTCGATTGCCGGGGCCACCTCGGCATCCAGTGCCGACCGCGACAAGCAGTTCTTCCAATCGGTCGAGGGACAGTGGGTCGGACCGGGTGAAATCGTTGCCGGCAAATACAAGGGAACCAAGTTTACCTGCAATTTCAAAGGTTCCACACCCGAGGGCAGCAAGATTGGCATGTCGCTGGATGGCGATTGCCGCGTCGGCGTCTTCTCTCAGAAGATGGGCGCCACGGTCGAGCGCAAGGGGCGCGAAGGCTATAAGGGCTCCTTCATGGGCGGTTCATCGGGCTCGGGGCTCGACATCATTTCCGGCAATGTCGTCGATAATCGCAAGGTGGTCTTCGCCATCAACCGCAATCAGCTCCGCGGCGTCATGCAGGCCCGCGTGCCCAACGACAATTCGATGATCGTCACCGTATCGGTGAAGGTCGACCAACAGATGGTTCCGGTGATCGGCATGAACCTGAAGCGCGTCGATGGAGTGGCCGTGGGCGCAATCGCCCGCAACTGACGCCCCCCAAAAAAAACGGCGGCCATGGCCGCCGTTTTCGTTTTCACCGTGCACAAGGTGCAAGAATGAGCAATCAGCCCTTCTTCACTTCGGCGATGATTTCGTCATAGGCCTTGCAAGCGTCGGCCTGGTTGTTCGAACCCGAATATTTGGTGGCGATTTCCTGGACCTTGGCCGCCCATTCCGAAGCCTTGGCCGGGTTCTTGGTCACAGATTCCTGGACTGCGGTCGTCAATTCCTGGGTCTTTTTGCCGATGACCTCGGCGGTGCATTCGGGCGCCTTCGAGCAGGCTGAAAGACCGAGCGCCGCCACGCCGACAACAGCCAGCACAATCTTCTTCATGGTAGTCCTCTCCATAGTGGCGACGATCCCGTCCGCCCTGCGTTTATAGCCCCAGCCCTCGTCGTCCATAGCGCGCCACTGAGGCCTGCTGCAACTCACCAACGTACAGCCCTTGGAAATATTGGATTTACCGGCCGCGACCCGCCCATCGGCGCGGACTGAAGGACGCTGATTCGGGGCTGTTCGCGGCGCGACGAAGTCGCCAGCGCGGAATGCGATCAGCAGAGATGGCGTTCCGCTCCAGCTCTTGTTTGTCGCATGATCCTTGTCCGAAAAGTCTGCAACTTTTCGGGATCATGCTCTATCCTGACCACGGGACTCCTCCCTCCAACGGCACAGCAAAAAACAGGAACAGCGATGGCGGTCGAGGCTTCAAGCAGCGAATTGGTGAACGTGGTCGCGCTTCTCGGCGCCGGGGTCATCGCCGTACCCATCTTCAAGCGCGTCGGCCTCGGCTCGATCCTTGGCTACCTGGCAGCAGGATTGGCCATCGGCCCGTTCGGCCTGCGCATCTTTTCCGACCCCGCTGCGATCTTGCATGTGGCGGAGCTTGGCGTGGTGATGTTCCTGTTCATTATCGGCCTCGAAATGCAACCGTCGCGGTTGTGGGGTCTGCGTCGTGACATATTCGGGCTGGGCGCGCTGCAGGTCGGATTGTGTGCGCTGCTGCTGACGGCGTGCGGACTTGCGGGTGGGTTCCCGGTCGCCCAGGCTTTTGTCGCCGGCGCGGGCTTCGTTCTGACCTCCACCGCCATCGTGATGCAATTGCTCGAGGAACAAGGCGAAATCGCCACCCCGAAGGGGCAGCGCATGGTCTCGATCCTGCTGCTCGAAGACCTGGCCATCGTGCCACTGCTGGCGCTGGTGGCCTTTCTGGCCCCGGGCGGCGCGGACACCACCTTGCAACAACGTTTCGCCGAGATCGGCATCGGCGTCGCCGCGATCGTCGGCCTGGTGGTCGCTGGCCGCTATCTGCTCAATCCGTTGTTTCGCGTCCTGGCCGATGCGCGTGCTCGCGAGGTGATGACAGCCGCGGCCTTGCTGGTCGTGCTGGGATCGGCGCTTGTCATGCAGATGAGCGGCCTTTCCATGGCCATGGGCGCTTTCCTGGCCGGCGTGCTGTTGTCTGAATCGACCTTCCGCCATCAGCTCGAGGCCGATATCGAACCGTTTCGCGGCGTGTTGCTCGGCCTGTTCTTCCTGGCCGTTGGCATGTCGCTCAATCTCGCCGTCGTGGCTGAGAACTGGCAACTGGTTGCGATCTATGTCGTCGCCTACATGGTTGCCAAGGCGCTCGGCATCTACGCAGTGGCGCGATTGCTGAAGGCGTCGCACCGCGAGGCGGTCGAACGTGCCGCTGTGATGGCGCAGGGCGGGGAATTCGCTTTCGTACTCTATTCTTCTGCCAGCCAGGCAGGCATCATCGACGGCCCGGCGAACGCGATCCTTACCGCCATCATCATCATCTCAATGGTGCTGACGCCGTTGGTGATCATAGCGCTTCGCTATCTGTACCCACCGCGCGACGAGCCCTCGCTTGACGGTGTCGATGTTGCTGAAGGCCTGTCAGGCTCGGTGCTCATCATCGGCTTCGGCCGGTTCGGCCAGATCGCCAGCCAGCCGCTCATCCTGCGCGGCGTCGACGTCTCGATCATCGACAACGATGTCGAGATGATCCAGGCCGCCGCGAATTTCGGCTTCAAGGTCTATTACGGCGACGGCACCAGGCTTGATATCCTGCACGCAGCAGGTGCCGGACGCGCCCGTGCGGTGCTGATCTGTGTCGACAAGCCGGAAACCGCCGTGCGCGTCGCTGAACTGGTCAAGGCCGAGTTCCCATTGGTGACGATTTTCGCCCGGGCCTTCGACCGCGGTACTTCGCTGCAACTGGTCAAAGCCGGTGTCGACTTTCAGCTGCGCGAGACCTTCGAATCGGCACTGGTCTTTGGCGGTTCGACGCTTGAAGCGTTGGGCGAAGATCCGGACGAAGTCGCGGAGGTCATCGAGGACGTGCGTCGGCGCGACGCGGCGCGCTTCGACCTGCAGCTCACCGGGGATATCCGCGATGGACGCAACTTCCTGAAGGGCAACCTGGCGACGCCAGCCCCAGCGCCTGTGACGCAGCCGCGCCGCCCGGCCCAGCCGCTCAGCGAGGAGACGGCAGAGGTCCTCAAAAACGCGAGTCCCGCTGCTTCGTCTTAGACTCAAACTTTTCTAGACAATTTACTGAGATAACAGAGGAAATAGATAGCAACGATGGACGAACGCGCGCTTGGCATCACGGCCTTCTGGCGTAAAGCTGGCGCGGATGCGTGGTTCGTGAAAAACGAGACCTTCGACAGCGAGCTCCGCAACCGTTTCCTCGACTTGCATTATGCTGCGGCTCAGCGGGAACTAGACGGCTGGGTTGACCACGCTGAAAGTGCGCTGGCGCTGATGATCCTGCTCGATCAATTCCCGCGCAACTGCTTCCGCGGCACCGCGCACATGTTTGCTACCGATCCGCTCGCCCGCCATTTCGCGGCCAAAGCCGTGACAGCAGGGCACGACATGGCGGTCGACGTTGATGTACGAGTGTTCTTTTACCTGCCCTTCGAGCATTCCGAGAACCTGGATGACCAGCAGCGCAGCGTCGAGCTGACGGAAGCCAATGCGCCGGATTATCTCAAATATGCCATCGAACACCGCGACATCATCGAGCGCTTCGGCCGCTTTCCACATCGCAATCCGCCACTCGGCCGCGAAACCACCGCGCAGGAAAAGGCATTTCTCGACGACGGCGGGTTTTCCGGTTGAATTGAAGGAACTCGGTGCTCGCCGGGGTTGGAGCAACTCCAGGAAAAGTGCGTAGCGGTTTTCCGTCCGGAATTGCCTAAAAACAAAGGGGCAGAGCGTTTCCACGTTTCCGTAAAAAACGGAAACGCTCTAGGCCTGCCACCAATCGCGGCCGGACGGCAGCTGTTCGATGCCCGTAATGTTCATGGCCGCAAGCCGCTCTGAAACAGTCTTGCCGGCCAGAACGAGCTGCGGCGCGATTTCGGCCAACGGTACCATGACGAAGGCGCGCTCCAGCATACGTGGATGCGGGACCGCCAATTCGGTTTCGTGAATGGCGCGGTTGCCGAAGACGAGGATGTCGATATCGATCAGGCGCGGACCCCAGCGCTCCTCGCGCACGCGCTTCAGCTTTCGCTCGGTTTCCAGACACAGTTCCAGGAGCACATGCGGCGTGAGGTCGGTCGTCAGCTCCGCGGCGATATTCAGGAAATCCGGCTGGTCTGTCTTGCCCCAAGGCGGCGTCCGGTAAAGCGAGGAAACCGTGAGCACGCGTGTCCCGGCATCTTCGTTCAACATGCGCAAGGCCGAGGCGATGGACTGGGCCGGATCGCCGAGATTGCCGCCGAGGCTGAGAAAAACGGTGTTATTGCGGCCAGACAACGGTGACCTCAACGTAATCGAGCACGCCGGGCACCGGCGCATTGGGCTTGCGGACGGTGATTTCAGCCGTCTTGATCTGCGGGAAACGCTGGGTCAGCGCCTTGGCGACATCGAGCGCCAGCGCCTCGATGAGAAAACGCCGTTCGCCCGTGATGATCTTTTCGATGACGGTGAAGGCAATGCCGTAGTCGACGGTACCGTCAATGGCATCTTCATCCAGTTCCTTGACAGGGTCGACGGTCAATACCGCATCGACATAGAAGCGCTGGCCGAGCCGCTCTTCCTCATCATGCACGCCGTGCCTGGCAAAGAAGGCGCAGTTCTTCATACGGATGACGTACATTAGCGAGGTTCCTGCCGGGTGTTGTTGCGGGCCAACATAGCATCCGCAACGGCCAACGCATCCACGTTGATTGCGACATCATGGACGCGAAAAAGATCGGCGCCCTTGAGCCGCAGAATGACACTGGTGGCCGCGGTGCCGGCCGCTCGATCTGCGGCATCCTTGCCCGTGACGGTGCCGACAAAGCGCTTTCGGGATGTCCCGACGATGAGCGGAAAACCAAGGTCGGACAATTCCTCGAAGCGCGCCATCAGATCGAGGTTTTCCTCAGCCGTCTCCTTGTTGAAGCCAAAGCCGGGGTCGAGCACGATCCGCTCGTCGCTGACACCGGCCTTTCGCGCGATCTCCAGCGACTTCTCCAGGAAGATGCGCTGATCAGCAATGACATCCTGCAGTTTTTCGCGGCCACGACCGGTATGCATGATGATCACGCCGGCCCCGGCCCGCGAAACCTCATCCGCGATTTCAGGTTCACGCTGCAACCCATGGACATCATTGACAATATGGGCGCCATATTCAAGTGCCAGACGCGCGGTCTCGGCGCGGTAGGTGTCGACGGAGATCAAGGCCTCGCCGCGCTTTGCCAATTGCTCGATGACCGGCAGCACGCGCCGCTGCTCTTCCAGCGCCGTGACGGGCGCAGCGCCTGGCCGGGTCGACTCCCCGCCAACGTCGACGATGGCGGCCCCCTCATGCACCATACGGGACGCCTGTTCGACCGCCAGCTCCAGCGCGTCGAACAGGCCGCCATCTGAGAATGAGTCAGGCGTCACGTTGAGGATGCCCATGACGACAGACCTCTCGCCAAGGTCGAGATGGCGTCCGTGCGCCAATTGCCATCGTCTGTTCATCTTTGCCCGCCAAGCTGTGCTGGCGATACGTATTTCGTTGCGCCGGCAAGGGCCGTAACGCAAGGTGGGGCAAGAGGCAATAAAATGAATCGAACTCTGCTCACCGCGCTGCTTCTCCTTTTCGCCGTTTCGACGGCCGATGCGGCGAATCTGGTGAAAACCTACAGCTATTTTTCCATCGGCGGGCGCTCGCTGGAGCAGATCCAATCCGAACTGTCGAAACGTGGACCGTCGGTGAAATCCACCGGCATGCGCCATCCAGGGGCCACTCGCATGGCTTTCACCAGCCGCATCGGTTACGCTGAAGAGCCGGAGTCGTGCCGCATCGTTTCGGCCGTGGTGACGGTGAAGACCCATGTCATCCTGCCCAGATGGAAACCGCGCGGCAAGGTCGGTCCGGATGTACGACTGTTCTGGAACACGCTGGCAGCCGACATCAAGCGGCATGAGGACCGGCATGTCGAAATCGCCAAGGACTACGGGCGCCGCCTCGAAAGCGCGCTGAAAGGCATTGGTGACGAGGACAACTGCAAGATCGCTGCGGCGAAAGCCAAAGAAGTAACGGCAAAAATCCTCAATCAGCACGACCAGGCCCAGGTTGAATTCGACCGCGTCGAAATGGTTAATTTCGAAAGTCGTATCATCAGGCTGATGCGCTATCGCATCCAGCAGGTCGAGGCCGGCCGTCTGCCAGGCTGAGCAGCAATCTCCGGGATTTTATTGGATTTTGCGAAACAGGATCAATGGAAGCAAGCCGTTGGTCCTTGAGACTCTCGGGCTATATAAGGAACGAGGTTGCTGACGGAGCGCATTCAGTGCGGCCGCGAGCAGGAAATTTCAGCCGTCTGTCGAAATGAGCACAGCCGAAGCGACATAAGTTCGGCCAATACACAATTCTCGACAAGAACGACGATCAAAGCCGCCACACCCTACGCGAAGCCATCGGATCCGCAGGCGTGCACGGCAGACAGGTGAATGACCATGGACCAGACCGTTTCCAAGCCTGCAGCGGTTGAAGGCGGCACACTTTCGGAGCGCGAAAAGAACGCCATCATCGGCGGCGTGCTTCTGTCGATGCTGCTGGCAGCACTTGACCAGACCATCGTGGCACCGGCCATGCCGACCATCGCGGCGGCGCTCGGCCATGCGCAGTACCTCCCCTGGATCGTCACCGGCTATCTGCTCACCGCCACCGCCATGGCCCCGCTCTACGGCAAGATTTCCGACGTGCATGGCCGGCGGCCGACGCTTTATGCGGCGATCCTCATCTTCCTCACCGGCTCCTTGGTGGCGGCGCTTGCGCCCAACATGCTGGTGCTGATCATCGGTCGCGCCATCCAGGGGCTGGGTGGTGGCGGCCTGTTCGCCCTGGCGCAAACGGTGATCGGCGATCTGGTGCCGCCAAAAGAACGTGCCCGCTACGCAGCCTGGATTTCGGGAACCTGGGCTGTCGCCAGCATTGCCGGCCCCCTGCTCGGCGGCACTTTTGCAGAACATCTGCACTGGTCGCTGATCTTCTGGATCAACCTGCCGCTTGGGCTGCTGGCAATGGCCATCATCAACAAGCCGCTGAAAAAGCTCCCGGTCGCCGCCCATCGCCACAGCATCGACTGGCTGGGGGCTGCGCTGCTTGTCATCGCCACCTCGCTGCTGCTTCTGGCATTGAATTGGGGAGGCGGTACCTACCCTTGGGATTCTCCGCAAATCCTCGGCTTGTTTGCCGCCTCGGCAATCGTCTGGGCCACCTTCGCACTCCGACTGGTCAAGGCAATCGAGCCGCTGATCTCGCTGGACGTGCTCGGTAATTCGATCGTCCTTGCCGGTACGCTGTCACTGTTCCTTCTGCAGGCCGCCAATGTCGGACTGTCTGTGTACCTGCCGGTCTATCTGCAGGCCCATCTCGGCCTGACCGCTTCGGAATCCGGCATCGCGATGCTCGGCATTCTGCTCGGTACCGTTGCTGGCGCCACCACCTCAGGACGCCTGATCCCGCGCTTTGTCCACTACAAGCGACTCGCACTGGTTGGCGTCTGTTTCGGCATCGTTACCCTGGCAGCGCTCGCAATCATTGCCGGCAGCACCTCGCTGATCTCGGTGATCGTGCTGACCACGTGCGTCGGCTATGGCGCAGGCACCACCTTCCCGGTGGCTACGATATCCGTGCAAAATGCGGTCGAGCATAATTATCTCGGCGTGGCGACGGGCGTCCTCACCTTCATGCGGTCTCTGGGCGGCGCGCTTGGTGTCGCGCTGCTGGGTGCGGTCGGCGTCGCCTATGGCCTGCCATTGATGGGCGAAGGCATCCAGACGCAGGCGCAGCTGTCGTCGGTAATTCCGTTTGCCGCGATCTTCTTCGTCAGCGCGGCGCTGCTTGTCGCCACGCTTGCCGCCCTCGCGATGATGCCGGAGAAGCCGCTACGCGGCCGCCGCGAAGCCGAAGCGCCGATGATTGCGGAATAAGCCGTTTAGAAACAGAGCATTACAGCTTTAAGCTGAGGCATCAGCCCTGGCGCGCGGGGATGCGCACCACCAGCCCGTCCAGTTCGTCGCGAACCTTGATCTGGCAGGACAGGCGCGAATTCGGCTGCACCTCATAGGCGAAGTCGAGCATGTCCTCCTCCATCGCCTCGGGCTCGCCGACCACGCCTGTCCAGGCCTCATCGACATAGACGTGGCAGGTTGCGCATGCGCAGGCACCGCCGCATTCGGCCTCGATACCCGGGACCGCGTTACGGATGGCGTTCTCCATGACCGTCGAGCCATTTTCGGCATCGACGTCAAAATGCGTCCCGTCATGGGTGATGTAGGTCAGTTTTGTCATTTGGTCACCTGAGAAGTCACAGCCGAGATAATCACTCGGCGGCGCAAGTCAACTGTCGCGCGAAACCGCCTCAAAGTGACGCTTTTGGGAAAACCGGGCTTCGGCCAGAAGACAGTGATCGTCCATCCAGCCGGCAGACCGCCCTATCGGCTGATCGCGGCGATGAAATCGCGAACATCCTCGACCAACGGGCCGAGTTTCTTCACAAGGCGATCGTCTTCCGGCTGGCGCTCGAATGCGGCCGCCCAATCGGCTATGGCCAAGGCACCGACCCCGCGCGCAGAGCCCTTCAGTGCGTGTGCCAAAAGGAGACGCTGACTTTTGTCCGCAGACGGCAGCCTCTCATCCACCGAGAGCGCCTGCTGCACAAACAGTGCCAGCACCTCACGCTCGAGATCTCGATCGCCCATGGTTTGTCGAGACAGATGTTCCATATCCACAGGCCTGTTTCCGGCCCGGCCCGATGCTTCTCCACCGGGCATCGAGAACGCCACGTTTACGCTACGCATAACACTCAACTCCATTGTCGCAGCAGCCTGAGGCCGCACAAGCTAACGAATTCCGATGGATGGCGGGTTAACAAGGAGTTGTGAAAAATGTTTGGCAACGCGAGCCCGGCTCACGCTTCCGTTAACCTTATATTTAAAGTTTTACGTATGCCGCCGAATGCATGTTTTCTTTACCCCCCTGTGTCATTACGATACGAGGGACCAAAATCAGGCCTCGGCGCGGGACGAAAAAAGACAATAACGACCGCTCTCGCAGCAGCTAGTACAGGGTAGCGAAGGCATGGCGAAGAAAACCAGCACGACGAAGAATCTCGATTCCGAGGTCGCGAAGGAGCTCGAACAGGCTCTTGATTTCGACCTCTCCGAACAGTCGGGAGACCTCGACATCGCTGCCTCCATGGAAGATCTGGAAGCCCAGATATCACAGGCTGCAGACGAACTCGCGCGCGCCGGCCGCGCCGAAAAGGCAGCACCGGCAGAGGCCGCCCAGCCCGCCAAGGCCGCAACGACTGAAGCCAAGCCTGCCGAACTGCGGCCCGCCGAGCCGCGCAACGGCGCAGCCCAGCCAGCTGGATTTTCTCCCGCCAATGACGATCGCCAGAAGGACTATCGCTCCTTGCTGCACGGTCTCAATCGTCGCGCCTCTAATACCATCTATTGGGTGGTGGCTTTCGTCTCGATCGCCTGGATCGCCGGTGCCGCGGCACTCGCCAACCTCCTGTTCGGTCCCGACATCTGGAACATTCGCTCTCTCGCGCAGCTGCTGCAGCGACCGGAGTTGATCGGCATCGCCGTTGCGGCGATTGTTCCGATCGTCCTGTTCTGGGCTTTCGCCGCGATGGTCCGCCGCGCGCAGGACATGCGATTGGCCGCCCAATCGATGACGGAAGTAGCCTTCCGTCTCGCCGAGCCGGAGAACATCGCACAAGACCGCGTGATGATGATCGGCCAGGCCGTACGCCGCGAGGTCGCGGCCATGGGCGAAGGTATCGAACGCACGCTCGCGCGTGCCGTCGAACTGGAAAGCCTGGTGCACAGCGAAGTCAGCCAGCTCGAACGCTCCTATACGGAAAACGAGAGCCGCATCCGCAACCTGGTCGACGGGTTGGGCAGCGAACGCGAGGCCGTCATCGGCCATGCCGAGCGTGTGCGGGCTTCGATCTCGGGCGCGCATGAGACCCTGCGCGATGAGATCAACTCGGCCAGCGACGTCATCCGCGAGAATATCCTCGGCGCTTCGAGCAAGCTGTCGATGACCATCAGCTCGTCGGGCGATCAGCTGATCGACCGCATCAATGAAAGCTCGATGTCGATTTTCGATTCCGTCGAAAGCCGCCTCGACACGATCACCGATCGCCTCTCCACATCCGGCGAAGCCTTCGCCAGCCTGCTGGACACGCGCATCGCCAAGCTCACCGACAGCACCGACGGGTTGACCCGTTCGCTGACGGAACTGCTCGACGACCGGACGCAAGGCATGGTCTCGCTGCTGGGTGGTGCCGCTCGTACGCTGAGTTCCGAATTCGAATCCAGCCTCTCCGGCATCGAGCGTACGCTGGCCGAGCGCGGCCAGGCGCTGATCAGCGAATTCCAGACCCGAGCAGAAGCGCTCGACACGGGCACTCAGAAGCTCAACGCCGCTCTGGAAGCACGTGCACGCCAGATCAACGAAACGCTGGTTGATCGCGCGCGCGATATCGCCAACGCCTTCACCGACGGCAAGGATACGCTGTCCGCCATCATCGATCAGGGCAAGGCGCAGATCGGCGCCGACATGGCCGATATCGTTACCTCGACCTCGACGATGCTGGAGGCTCGCGCAACCGACTTTGCCGGCCGCATGGAGGCCGCGCACCACGCAGTGTCGCGCACTTTCGATGCCGATATCGCTCGTCTCGCCGACGCCCGCGCCGGCATCGAGGAAGCGGTCGAGAACCACAGCCGCAAGCTGGAAGAGAGCCGCGAGCGCATGGCCTCCGCCATGCAGGCGGATCTGGAGAAGTTCTCCGAAGGCCGTGCCGCTATCGACGAGGCCGTCACCTCGCAAGTGCACCTGCTGTCCGAGGGACGCAACCTTATCAGCCGCGCTCTGGAAGAGGATCTGCGCAAGGTCAACGAGTCGCGCGCGGCCATCGATGCCTCGCTCGGCAGCCATCTGGAGCGCCTGGAGGAAGGCCGTTCGCGCCTGACCCATGCTCTCAATGAAGACGCCGACAAGCTGGTGCATGCCCGCACCATCATCGATGAAATGGTTTCCGGCCATGTCGGCAAGCTGGCCGAGGGTCGTGGTATCCTCGCCCGCGCTCTCGATGCTGATCTCAACAAACTGACCGAAAGCCGCGCAGACATTGACAATTTGGTCGCCGGCCAGGTTGCCAAGATCGCCGAAGGCCGCGCCGTTCTGGCACGTGCGTTGGAGGCCGACGTCGACAGCATCAAGGCGCTGATGGAAAGCCATTCCGTGCAGCTCGCCGACGATCGCGACCAACTCGGTCGCGCGCTCGACGCAGATCTGTCCAGCATCCGCCGGCTGGTCACCGACCACTCTGGCCAACTTGCCAATGAGCGCAGCCTGCTTTCGCAGACTCTGGAATCGGACCTTGCCAAGCTTGCCGAAAGCCGCGCTTCAATCGATGGGCTGGTCGCCGGCCAGGTCGAGAAGCTGGCCGAGGGCCGCGATATCCTCAAACGCGCCCTCGAGGCCGACCTCGGCACGATCAGCTCCGTCATTTCCGACCAGTCGCAGAAGCTGACCGACGACCGTGCGCAATTCGCCCGCCTGCTGGAACAGGATCTGGCGAGCGTCAATGAACTCGTGCGCGGGCATGCCGAACAGCTTGCAACCGACCGCTCGCAGCTTGCCAAAGCTCTGGAAGACGATCTCGCCAAGCTTGCCGACAGCCGCTCGTCCATCGACGGTCTGGTCACCGGTCAGGTCGAGAAGCTGGCCGAAGGCCGCGACATCCTCAAGCGCGCCCTGGAGGCTGATCTCAATGCCATCACGGCAGCGATCGGCGATCAGTCGCAGAAGCTCGCCGACAACCGTGCCCTGTTCTCTTCGGCGCTGGACACCGATCTCAGCAACGTCAATCAATTGATCGCCGGCCACAGCGAGCGGCTCGCCGCCGATCGCTCCCTGCTTGCCAGGGCCCTGGAAGACGATCTCGCCAAACTTGCCGACAGCCGCTCGTCCATCGACGGATTGGTCGCCGGTCAAGTCGAGAAACTCGCCGAGGGTCGCGACATCCTGAAACGCGCCCTGGAGGCCGATCTCAACACGATCACGGCCACGATTGCCGATCAGTCGCAGAAACTGACTGATAACCGCGCCCAGTTCTCGCAGGCGCTGGATGCCGACCTTGCGAGCGTCAATCATCTTGTCGCCGGCCACAGCGAGCGGCTCGCCGCGGACCGCTCCCTGCTTGCCAGGGCCCTGGAAGACGATCTCACCAAACTTGCCGACAGCCGCTCGTCCATCGACGGATTGGTCGCCGGTCAAGTCGAGAAACTCGCCGAAGGCCGCGACATCCTCAAGCGCGCCCTGGAGGCCGATCTCAACGCGATCACGGCCACGATTGCCGATCAGTCGCAGAAACTGACCGATAACCGCGCTGAGTTCTCGCAGGCGCTGGATGCCGATCTTGCGAACGTCAATCATCTTGTCGCCGGTCACAGCGAGCGGCTCGCCGCCGATCGCTCCCTGCTCTCCAAGGCACTCGAAGAGAACCTCTCGAGCGTCAGCAATCTCGTGGCCGGCCACAGCGACAGGCTGGCGGCAGACCGCTCCCTACTCTCCAGGGCACTGGAGGATGATCTCGCCAAGCTGGCCGACAGCCGCTCGTCCATCGACGGATTGGTCGCCGGCCAGGTGGAGAAGCTGGCAGAGGGCCGCGATATCCTGAAGCGTGCGCTCGAAGCCGATCTCGCCAAGATCGGCGAAAGCCGCGGCGGCATCGACGAAGCCATCGCGGGCCATGTCGGCCGGCTGGCGGAAGGCCGCAACATGCTCACCCGCGCTCTGGAAGAGGATCTTGCCAAGCTGGCCGAAAGCCGCGAATCCATCGACGGACTGGTTTCCGGTCAGGTCGAGAAGCTGGCCGAAGGCCGCGATATCCTCAAGCGCGCCCTGGAATCCGACCTCAATACCATCAGCGCGACGATTGCCGATCAATCGCAGAAGCTGGTCGACAACCGCGCCCAGTTCTCGGAAGCATTGGATGCCGACCTGAGCCGGGTCAATAACCTAGTGGCCGGCCACGGCGAACGACTGGCCAGCGACCGCGCCTTGCTTGCCAGGTCTCTGGAAGACGATCTCGCCAAGCTCGCCGAAAGCCGTGCCGCGATCGATGGCCTTGTCGCTGCTCAGGTCGAGAAGCTGGCCGAAGGCCGCGATATCCTCAAGCGCGCCCTGGAAGCCGATCTGTCGTCAATCGGCGGCGTCATGGCAGGCCAGTCGCAGAAGCTTGTCGATGCCCGCACCGATTTCCAGCAGGCGCTCGACGATGAATTGCGGCGCGTCAACGACATCGTCGCCGGCCACAGCCAGCGGCTCGCTGCTGATCGCTCGATGCTCACCTCGGCGCTGGAAGACGACCTCGCCAAGCTCGCCGAGAGCCGCTCGTCCATCGACGGCCTTGTCGCCGGCCAGGTGGAGAAGCTGGCCGAGGGCCGTGATATCCTGCGGCGTGCTTTGGATGCCGACCTCGCCAAGCTCAACGAGAGCCGCGGTGGCATCGATGCCGTCATCGCCGACCATGTCGGCAAGCTGGCCGAAGGTCGCGACCTCTTGACCCGCGCGCTGGAAACCGACCTCGCCGCCATCGACGGCGCGCTCGGCGGCCACGCCCAGCGCCTGGCCGACAACCGCGCCGACTTCGCGCAAGCGCTGGAAGGCAGCCTGGAGCACGTTCAGGGCCTGATTTCGGGCCACAACGACCGGCTCTCGGCGGATCGCTCGGCCCTCACCCAGGCACTCGAGGAAGACCTCGCCAAGCTGGTCGATGCCCGCCGCGATATCGACCGCGCCCTGGCTGGACACATCGACCAGATCGCGACCTCTTCCACAAGCATTTCGGACGCCATCGCAGCCGATATCGACAAGGTCGAGCAAGCTTTCGCTCGCCAGACCGGCGTCATCGAGGAGCGTTCCAGCACGATGGAGCGCGCGCTCAATGCCGGCGTCGACAACATTCGCGGTGCGCTGGAAAAGAGCGCGCTCTATGTTGCCGGCCAGCTGCGCGAAAAGGTTCTGGAGGTCACCAACACGCTGCACGAGCAGGCCGGCATTGCCTTCACCGATGCCGACCGCAAGATCGCCGAGCGCGCCGAACAGACCTCGGCCGCCCTGCTCGCACGTGCCGAAGACATCGCCCAGACGTTCGAGAGCGCGGACCAGAAACTGGTGGCCCGTGCCGTGGAGACGGCACAGACCCTGGCTGCCCGCGCCGGCGATATCCTGCGCAACTTCGAGGATGCCGATCAGCGCATGGGCATCCGCATCGGCGAATCCGCTGATGCGCTTGCCGCCCGTGCAACCGATCTCGGTCGTGTCTTCGAAACGGTCGAACAGCAGCTGGCAGTCCGCATTGCGGAAGGCTCGGACGCGCTGTCGGCACGTGCCGCCGAGATCAGCCGCGTCTTCGACGAAGCCGACAACCGCATGGTATCCCGCATTTCCGACAGCGCTTCGGCGATCGGCAGCCATGCCGATCAGATCGTCGGAGCCTTCGAGGATACCGAGCGCCGCGTCGCCGACCGCGCCCGCATGACCGGCGAGGAGCTTGCCGGCCATGCCGTCGAGATCGAGCGCGCCTTGACCAGCGCCGACCAGCGTCTGGCCTCCAGTGCCGCTGCCACTGCAACGCGTGTCGAAGACCAGATCGCCAGTGTCGAGAACCGCTTTGCGGCATCGGCCGATGCGATGGGTCAGAAGCTCGAGCAGCAGATCACGCAGGCCGAAGGCCAGCTCGCCTCGCGCGCCAATGTCATCGCCGAAACCTTCGCCGCCGTTGGCCAGCATATCGGTCAGAGCACGAATGAAGCGGCCAAGACCATCGGTGCCAACACACGCGAGCTCAACTCGATGCTGGCAGCCCGTTCCGCCGAACTGTCCAAGATCCTCGACGAGACGGCACGCCCGCTGGTCGACAAGTTCTCGGAAGGCGGCATCGAGATGCAGAAGAGCATGGAGGAGGCGACCGAACGCGCCACCTCGACGCTGCGGCGCGAAAACGCCGCCCTTGCGGACGCGCTGGCCAGCCGCACGGCTGAAACGCTCGCGGCAGTCGACGGCGCCCGTTCGTCTCTGGCCGACAATGTTGCCGATCTCATCGGTCGCATGACCAATTCGGCCGACCAGCTCAACACGCTGATCGCCAAGGCTTCGGAAAATCTCGGTGAGGTCGAGACCCGCCTTACCGGTTCGACCCAGAGCTTCGCGGCGACCACGGAGAAGGCTTCGCAAACCTTCGCCAGCTCGGCTCGCCTGGTCGATTCCAACACGACCAGACTGACCGAACTGTCTTCGGCGACGTTGCGCGAAGTGGCTTCCATCGCCACTCGCTTCGACGAACATAGCCGCCTGCTTGCCAGTGCCTCGGACCTGCTCGGCTCCGCACAGAGCAATCTGGAGCACACATTGGCACGTCAGTCCTCGCTCGATGACCTTGCGGTTGGCCTGGTCAAGAAGTCGGAAGATCTGGAAAAGGTCATGCGTTCCTTCGAGACGCTGGTCGGTCAGACGCTGCAAAGCGCCGAAGGCAGGACACTGGAATCGGCCGACAAGATCCGTGTCGCCATTTCGGAGGTGGTCGATTCCGCTACCAAGCGTTTCTCGGACGCCACCGAGGAGATGCGGCGCACCGCCGGTTCGATCAAGAGCGAGCTGGATCTGACTCGCGCCGAATTGCGCAAGGGCGTCATCGAGATGCCGGAAGAAGCGAAGGAATCGACCACGGCGATCCGCCGCGCGGTTTCCGAGCAGATCAACGCGCTCAAGGAACTATCGGACATTGTCGCCAAGTCTGGCCGCACCGTTGACGTTTCGGAGCCGCGTAACTTGCGCCCTGCCCCAACGCCTGCTCCACGTCCATCGGAGCCGCCGTTGCGGCGCCCGGCGGAACCGCAGCGTCGTGCTCCTGAAGCGCCAGCCACTCCAACAACCGGTCTGCGCGGCTCACTGGACGCTGGCGAGACGGCGTTGCGGCCACGCGGTGACGCTGGCGCCCGTACGCCGCAAGGCGGCTGGGTGCGTGACCTGCTGACCGGCGCTTCGGAAGATGACGGTGCTCGACCGACGCCGGCCCAGCCCCGGGCAACGCCGGTGCAACGTTCACCGCTGCATGTCGTGGAGTCGCTCAACTCGCTCTCCGTCGACATCGCCCGGGCCATCGACCACGATGCCTCGATCGAACTGTGGAACCGCTACCGGCGCGGTGAACGCGACGTGTTCACTCGTCGCCTCTACACGCTGAAGGGCCAGCAGACCTTCGACGACATCCGTCGCAAGTATCAGTCGGAAGCCGAGTTCCGGGCCGCCGTCGACCGCTACTGCGATGATTTCGAGAAGCTGCTCAAGGATGTCTCGCGCAACGATCGTGACAATATGATCTCGCAGACCTACCTCACCTCGGACACCGGCAAGGTCTACACCATGCTGGCTCATGCCAGCGGTCGCCTGCGCTGAGATCACGTCGAATAAGCTAAAAAGGCGGGAGCCATTCCCGCCTTTTTTTGTTGTATTTGATTGTTGGAGGATGCAATGCCCGATCGCCAACCTGACATCGCGTTTTTCCGCTCCCTCGAACAAAGCCTGCACCGTCCGGACATCCGGCGTTCGCGCAACGCTGTTGGTGAATGGCTCGCGGACGACTTTGTCGAGTTTGGCAGTTCCGGCTCCATCTATGACAAGCCGACCATACTCGACGCCTTGGCCAAGGAACCGGTAGCCAATTCCGATGCGGCAATCGAATCGGATGATTTCAGGATGCGGGTTCTTTCCGCGGATGCAGTCTTGTTGACCTACCGCACCGTCAGCCGTTCATCCGAGCTCGGGATAGAAAGGCACGCGCTGCGCAGTTCGATCTGGCAGCAGATCGATGGCCGCTGGCAAATGAGTTTCCATCAGGGAACGATCGTTCCCAACAGGTGAAACTGAAGAAAATTCAGATCGTCGAATCCGACCAGCTCACGATCTCGCTCACCGCCTGACCGAAGGCGCGATCAAGTGCGGTCACATAAGCCGAATTGCCACCGCCACCGGAAACCGGTGCACTGGTCCGGAAGCTGCGCGAGGCGCGTACTTCGCCGTTGCGATCGTTGAGGATGCGCACGTAGAGTTCGACATGCGCCTGCTCGCCTTGTTCGGCGCGCACCTCGAAGGCACGGATCTCGGTGATGATCCGGTAGTCGATCGCCAATCCTTCGCCCGGTCTGCCGACCCCCGCAAAACGGCCGGAGCGCTGAAGCGCTTCGGCGAGCCTTGCCTGCACGATGACCGGCAGCCGGTCGGCCCATTGCGCGCCCTTCAGATACTGGATCGAGCGCTGGCCGGTCTTTATGACGATGTTCTGGCTGTCCAGCGCCTTCAGCGCCACCGGCTGAGTGACGAGGATCTGTCGTTTGCTTTGGCCACCGGTCTGCACGCTCGGCGTCGACAGCTCAAATGTATCGAGCGGCGCAGGACCACCACCCGGCAGCGCCGCACATCCCGCAAGGATAGTCGCGAGCAGCAACAACGCGCCCGCATGCACTCGGATCGACTTCACGCGACGTCCCCACTGAACACAGCCGGCAGGTCCCCTTCCGGACGGTATTTATCGATGGAACTGCACCGCGCCGTCAACGTCGTGCCCTTCCGTCATATTGGCGAACCTCGCCATCGCCACCCGACAGGATACGCTGCGGGTTGCGCTGGAAATCGGAAACCGCCTCTTCGATGCGGTTGACCGAACGTCTGGTGTCCCCCACCAGAGCCTCCACATTCTGCAGCCCCTGGCCGGAGAAGCGCTGCAGATTGTCGGAGATGACACCGACGTGCTTGTTCAGCGTGTCGGCCACCTGCTTGAACGACTTCAGCGTTTCGCTTGCCTGCGCGACCAGACCCTTGGTGTCACCGGAACCGAGCATGCCGTCCACCTTGGCCAGAATGCCGTCGATGCGCACGGAGGCGTTGTTCAGGCGCTCCGCAAGCTGTTGCGCATCCTCGATGGTCTGCTGAATGTCGTCCGAGCGCGCGGCGACCTTTTCGGTCACCTTGGCGATATCGGCCGAAGCCTTGCCAGCGTTGACGCTGGCATCCTTGATGTTGGCAAGCGCGGTACGCACATCGGCCGGATCGACGCCGTCAAGCACGCCGTTGACCTTGTCGAGCGTCACCTGTGTCTTTGCTGCGAAATCGTTGATCGACCCCACCGCCTGCTTGACCTCGGCGATGGTCGAATCGAACTGGTCGCTCGTCTTGCTCAGATTGCGGGTGAATTCGTCGACGTTGGCGACGATGTTCCTGACCTTGTCGCGATCGACGGAATTGAGAAGCCCTTCCGCAGCCTTCAATGCACCATCAAGCTTGCCCGAAACCCCCTGCAATTCCGTCGAAAGCGCGCTGACACTCGACAGGAACTTGTCGATACCATCGGAATTCTTAGCCAGGGCATCGGAAAATTTTGCCGCGTTCTGTGCAGTCTGCGTGAGTGGCCCGCGTACATCCTTGGCGAAGCCCTCGAATTCACCCAGGACCTTGTCGGTGCGGGTGGCGATGTCCTGTGCAGTCTGCAAAAGATTGGTCACGGCAGAGGGCTTGGCGACGATCACCGCCACGCGCCCATCCTTCTCCGCTTCGTCGAGGATCTTCGGCTCTTTCGGATTGGCGCCGGTCAACTCGATGTTCGCTTGCCCGGTCAGGCCGGCAAGGCCGATGTCCGCCTGCGTCGAGCGGGTGATCGGCGTCATCCGGTCGATCACTGTATCGGCCACGGCAATGGTCGGATCGTCCACGTCGATATAGACCCGGCGCACATCACCAACCTTGACACCGTTGAACAGCACGAAGCTGCCGCGTCCAAGGCCCGAGGCAGAGCCTGGAATACGCACCTGCAGGCTCGTCGTCTCGCCACGGTCGCCTATGTTTGCGGTCCAATAGACGAAACCGAAGGCCGCCAGGATCGCCACCAGCGTGAAAATGCCGACAATGACGTAGTTGGCTCTGGTTTCCATTGCTTCACTTATGGCTGCGCGCGCGTTGCAAGATCAAGCTGCCGCGCCCGTTTTCCGCGGAAATAGGACTTCACCCAGGGTTCTTCGCTCTTCAACATGTCTTCGACGGTGCCTTGAACCAGCACACGCTTCTTGCCGAGCACGGCGATACGGTCGCAAGCGGTGAAAAGCGAATCGAGATCGTGCGTCACCATGTAGACGGTCAGGTCCATCGTATCGCGCAGCTTGACCACCAGCTCGTCGAATTCGGCAGCACTGATCGGGTCTAGGCCGGAAGTGGGCTCATCGAGGAAAACGATATCAGGATCAAGCGCCAGTGCCCGCGCCAGCGCAGCACGCTTGATCATGCCGCCCGAAAGTTCGGATGGATATTTGCGTGCGGCATCCGGCGGCAGCCCCACCAGCTCGATCTTGAGCATGGCGAGTTCGTCCATCAACTTTTTCGGCAAATCGAGATATTCGCGCATCGGCACCTGCACGTTCTCCAGCACTGTGAGTGCCGAAAACAGCGCTCCCTGCTGGAACAAGACGCCCAGCCGCATGTCGATGCGCAGTCGCTCGGCGTCGCTGGCTTTGTCGACGTCGACGCCAAACAGTTTGATCACACCGGCCTGCTTCTTCACCAGGCCGAGCACCGTACGCAGGAGCACTGATTTGCCAGCGCCGGAGGCGCCG
The DNA here is from genome assembly GCF_001303895.1 of Mesorhizobium sp. 1M-11. Classification (GTDB taxonomy): domain Bacteria; phylum Pseudomonadota; class Alphaproteobacteria; order Rhizobiales; family Rhizobiaceae; genus Mesorhizobium. The sequence continues at coordinate 73,669 of NZ_LJSD01000058.1, forward strand.
ACGAAACCCAGGATCTCGCCACGTCGGATATTCAAGGACAGCCCGTCGAGGATAACCGTTTCCCCGAACGCCACCTTGATATCGTCTGCCGACAGCACGATGCCATCATGATCGTTGTCCGTATGATCGGCGTTTTCGTCGACGAGGGTCATGTCAGAAATTGATCGCCGCGTAGAACAGGGCGAAAAGCCCGTCGAGGATGATGACGACAAAGATGGATTTCACCACCGACTGGGTGACGTGCAAGCCCAGCGATTCGGCGCTTCCGCCGACCTTCAAGCCCTCCACGGAAGCGATGGTGCCAATGATGATGGCCATGAATGGCGCCTTGATCAGACCGGCAAAGATCGTGCTGAGATCGATCGCGACTTTGAGCCGGTCGATAAAGGCCGCAGGTGGAATGTCGGAATAGAGCCAGGCCGCGAAAACACCGCCGCCGAGGGCCGCGAAATTGGCGAGAACGGTGAGGCAAGGCAAGCCGATGACGAGAGCAACCAGACGCGGGAAAACCAGGACACCGATCGGGTTGAGGCCGATGACCTTCAGCGCATCGACCTCTTCGCGCATTTTCATCGAGCCGATTTCGGCGGTGATCGCACTGCCCGAGCGACCGGCGATCATGATGGCTGTCATCAGCACGCCGAGTTCGCGCAGCACCAGCACCCCGACCAGATCGACCACAAAGATATCGGCACCGAAATAGCGCAGTTGATAGGCGCCCTGCTGCGCCACAATCGCGCCGACGATGGTCGACATCAAGAGAACCACCGGTACGGCGCCAACGCCCATGCGGTCGAGCTGATTGAAGATGGCCGCCGGATTGACCGCGTGACCGCGTCCGAGCTTCATCTGAGCGCCGCGGATGGTGGCACCAAGGATGTTCATGCCGGCCAGGAAATCGTCCCCCGCCTCATAGACCCGCCGCCCGATGAGTTCCAGCGCCCGCAGAATGATGTTCGGCTGAGGAATCGGTTGCACCGACTCGCTTCGTTTCACCGCGTCGCAGACGGCGGCGATCAGGGTCGTTACCGTCTCGCTCTGCCCGATCTGCTGTATCTCGGCCCCGCGTGTCTCATGGGCGTTGATCAGGCGCTCGATCAGCCAGGCACCGGCTGTGTCGATCCGTCCGATCTCGGAAAAATCGAGCGACAGGACCTTGAAGTCATTACGCTTTTCAAGTTTGCGCATTTCAGCATCGACCTGCGCCACACGTCTCGTCGTCCAATTGCCGTGAAAGGCGCAGGCGAGTGTTCCGTCGCGGTCGCTGACGACAACGCGCGGCTCGACGGCCGCTGCGGCGGCCTTGTCGCTTGCGTCGCGTTTGCGGATCGTCAACATGGGATCCTGTTTAGCCTGACGGCGCTGGTCTGTCGATTTGTCGCCGGCGTCACCCCAGCATTGCCGGAGCAGAAAAATATGGCGCGTGTCATTTCGGTCGAAGCCGAGCGTTTTCCGATCGCCGGAGTTTTCACCATCGCACGCGGCTCCAAGACCGAGGCTGAAGTCATCACCTGCACGATCAGCGAGGGCAGCTATACCGGACGTGGCGAATGTGTGCCCTACAAGCGCTATGGCGAGACGATCGAGGGCGTTCTGGCAGCGATCGAGACGATGCGCGCGACGCTTGAAGCCGGCCTGGACCGCATAAGACTGCAAACAGCGATGCCCGCCGGCGCGGCGCGCAATGCCATCGACTGCGCCCTATGGGACCTTGAAGCCAAGATGACGGGCACTTCGGCAGCCATGCTGCTGGGCATCGCGCCTGAACCGCTCGAAACCGCTTATACTCTCTCGCTTGCCGAGCCCGAGGCCATGGCTGCACAAGCTCGCGCCAACGCGACGCGGCCACTGCTCAAGGTCAAACTCGGCAGCGAGAACGATGCCGCGCGCATCCGCGCCGTGCGCGAGGCAGCACCTGAGAGCCGGTTGATCCTGGACGCCAATGAAGGCTGGACCGACGACAATGTCGCGGAAAACATCGCTGCTGCCGCGGCACTTGGAGTTGCGCTGATCGAACAGCCCCTGCCCGCCGGCCGCGACGACAAGTTGAGGCACATTGCTCGTCCAATCCCCATCTGCGCCGATGAAAGCGTGCATGCGGCAAAGGACGTCGATGCGCTGATCGGCCTCTATGATGCCGTCAACATCAAGCTGGACAAAGCGGGCGGCCTGACCGAAGCCCTCAAACTGCGCGACCATGCCCATGCGCGCGGCCTCGGCATCATGGTCGGCTGCATGGTCGGCACTTCACTTGCGATGGCGCCGGCGGTGCTTCTGGCGCAAGGCGCCGACTACGTCGATCTCGATGGACCATTGCTGCTGGCGCGCGATCGCGACCCGGGCCTTGTCTACGAAGGTTCGCTGGTTTCACCGCCCAGCGGCGTGTTGTGGGGCTGAACGCGCCGCAAGCAGGATGAGTGCCAGGCCCAGCAATGCCACCGGCACCATGGCGTAGAAGCCATCGCCCCCGAATTTCTGGTAGAGTGGGCCGGAAGCCAGCGTGACGGCGGCCATGGAGAAGCCGTTGGCGAAGAAGGCAATGCCTTGCGCCGCCCCCGTACGGTCCTCGGCTACTGTCTCGCCGATCATCTTCTGCAGACCGATCAACACGAGTGCCGTGGAAATGGCGTGCAGTGCCTGGAGACCGAAGAAGCCTGGTACGCCCAGGCCGAGCGGCCAGATCAACGGAAACGCAATCCAGCGCACGACCGCGCCGATGGCCGCCAATCCCATCACGCGCACCACCGGGACACGGCTGAACAGCCGGTTGAAGGCCATGAACATGCAGACTTCGCACACCACGCCGAATGCCCACAGGAAGCCAACGACGGAATCGCCGATTCCCAGTGACTTCCAATAGATGGATGAGAATCCGTAGAGAAAGCCGTGACTGCCGACCAGGACGCCGGCGCCGGTGGCGAAATAAAGGAAATACGGGTTGCGCAGGCTGGGCACCGCCTGCTGCAGGTCGGTTGCGGAGAGAGGCGACGCACGCCTCGGCCTTCCCAGGCGTGGCGCCATCAACCCAACCGCGACGATGGCCAGGAACGACACGAACAGCATGATCGGTACCGCGCCTGCTCCGGTCGAGGTCAGGATGAAGCCTCCGACCAGATTGGCGCAGAAATAGGAGATCGATCCCCAGATGCGCATACGCGGATAATTGGCACCGAAACGGCGTACGCCCGACAATGCCAGTGAATCGGCAATCGGCGAATGCGGTGTCCAGACCACAGCCAGCACCAGCGAGACGGCGAGCACCGTCGCGTAGCTCGGCGGCAGGAAATAGCCCACCGAAACAATCACGGAGGCGACAGCAAGTGTCAGGTAGACGTTGATCCGGTCGTTTGCCTTGTCGGCCAGGGACGTGAACAGCGGGGTCGTCGCCACGCGCAGGAACATCGGTGCCGAGAGAACGACGGCAATCTTCTCCGGGCTGAAACCATGCGCTTCCAGCCAGAGAGGGAAATAAGGCAGATAGATACCGCTCGGCACCAGAACGGTGAAGAAGAGCAGTGCCATGCGCAGTTCATAGTTGCGCGGCTTGATCTGCTGTTCAGGCGAAAGCGGAGGCAATGACATGAAGGGCAATCGGCAAGTGCTGCCGGCAAAATGACCGGCCAGCCGCCTGCTCTACCATGCCTACCAGTTGCCAGAAACTGGTTGGCCTAATCGATTTATGTCAAATATTGCCTGGGTATGCGAATTGTCGAGATCGCCAGCCGCTCAAGCGGCTTCTGCCGCCCTGACCTTCTTCGGCAAGGCGTCAAAAGTCACCGGCACCAGTACCGGTTCTGCTTGCATCGCTTCCGGCATGACGTGCGCCCAATGCAGGATTTCAAAACGACCGTCGAAGTGTTCCACCACGGCCGTGCAGCTTTCCACCCAGTCACCGGTGTTGATGTATTGAACGTCATCGACGGTTTCGATGGCCGCGTGGTGGATGTGACCGCAGATAACCCCATCGACCTCGGACCGGCGGGCTTCCTCGGTGAGCACTTCCTGGAAGGAACCGATGAAGTTCACCGCTTTCTTCACCTTGACCTTGGCCCAGGACGAGAACGACCAGTAGGGCATGCCGAAGACTTTGCGGAATCGACTGACGCCCCGGTTGATCAGCATGGCCGCGTCATAAGCATAGTCGCCGAAATAGGCGAGCCAGCGTGCATTGTGCACGACCGTGTCGAACTGATCGCCATGGATGACGAGCATGCGCCGGCCGTCGGCTGTCTCGTGGACGGCACGGTCTGCCACCACGATGCCGCCAAAATGCACCCCCTGGAATTGGCGGGCGAATTCGTCGTGATTGCCGGCGATGTAAGTGATCGAAGAGCCCTTGCGGGCCTTGCGCAGCAGTTTCTGCACAACATCGTTATGAGCCTGCGGCCAATGCCAGCTGCGCCGCAGCCGCCACCCATCCACGATGTCGCCGACAAGGAAGATCGTATCGGCATCGTGATGGCGCAGGAAATCGATCAGAAACTCTGCCTTGGCCGCCTTCGATCCCAGATGCACATCCGAGATGAAGATGGAGCGGAATATGCGTGGTTTGGCGCCGGACATCGCGATCTCACCTTTCGCGCTGGCTATGCATCGATTCATGCAACAACCGTATGACGGTTGCGATTAGGCCAGTCCTTTCGCTAGAGCAATTCCAGGAAAAGTGCGTAGCGGTTTTCCGTCCGGAATTGCGTAAAAACAAAGAACTAGAGCGTTTCCGTGGAAACGGAAACGCTCTAGCCTTGGGTACCAAATCGGAGGTTTCGACATGGATCTTGGGATTCGCGGCAAGAAGGCGATCGTTTGCGCATCGAGCAAGGGACTGGGGCGCGGCTGCGCGATCGCGCTGGCCGACGCCGGATGCGACCTGGTGGTCAATGGGCGCGATCCCGTGCTTCTGGCTAAAACCGCAGCGGAAATCCGCGAACGGTTCGGCGTGCGCGTTGTCGAAGTGGTCGGCGACGTGTCGAAACCCGAGGTGCAGAAGGCGCTGATCGTCGCCTGTCCCGACCCGGATATTCTCGTCAACAACAATGGTGGACCACCCTATCGCGATTTCCGCGAACTTGACCGCGAGAAGATCCTCGCGGGCGTCACCAACAACATGGTTACGCCCATCGAACTGGTGAAGGCCGTCATTGACGGCATGGCGGCACGCGGCTTTGGCCGCATCGTCAACATCACCTCGCTCTCCGTCTATGTGCCGATCCCCGGCCTCGATCTGTCCTCGGGCGCGCGGGCCGGGCTGACCTCTTTCCTCGCCGGTGTCGCTCGCACCGTCATCGATCGTAACGTCACCATCAACAACATGCTGCCCGGCAAGCTGGACACCGACCGCCTGCGTGGCCCGCACGAGCCGGGTTCAGTCGAGACAGCGGAAGCGGCCAGGGAGCGCAAGGCACGTCTTGCCGCCGATATTCCCGCCAAGCGTCTCGGCACGCCGGAGGAATTCGGCCAGATCTGCGCTTTCCTGTGCTCGGTGCATGCGGGCTACCTGACCGGGCAGAACATTCCGGTCGACGGCGGCCTTTACGTCAGCGCCTTTTGATCTGGGGCGGTTGCGGGCCTGCCCGCAACTTCTCTCCTCAATGCTTTGATCCTGAATGATTTTCTACCAATTCTAGAAATACTTAAATGAGCAATATCCCGTCTCGAAAAACCGTCGCCGCATGCTACAAGGAGTGACGCAACAGGAGGCGGGAAAGCATGGCAGGCGACAAGGGCAAAACGGCACGTTCGGATCTCGACGAGGCCGCGCTCTTTTTCCACAAGCATCCCATTCCCGGAAAGCTGGAAATCCAGGCCACCAAGCCGCTCGGCAACCAGCGCGACCTGGCGCTCGCCTATTCACCAGGCGTCGCGGCTCCCTGCCTGGCCATCAAGGATGATCCCGCGACAGCCGCCGACTACACGGCGCGCGCCAATCTTGTCGCAGTGATCTCAAACGGTTCGGCCGTTCTCGGTCTCGGCAATATCGGTCCGCTCGCCTCCAAGCCGGTGATGGAAGGCAAGGCGGTCCTGTTCAAGAAATTTGCCGGCATCGACGTCTTCGATATCGAGATCGACGCGCCGGAGATCGACCGCATGGTCGAAACGGTGGCGGCACTCGAGCCGACTTTCGGCGGCATCAATCTGGAGGACATCAAGGCGCCGGAGTGTTTCGAGGTCGAGGAACGGCTGAAGGCTCGCATGGGCATCCCGGTTTTCCATGACGACCAGCATGGCACGGCCATCATCGTTGCCGCCGCCGTCCTCAACGGCCTGGAGCTCGCCGGCAAAAAGATCGAAGACGTCAAGATCGTCACCTCCGGTGCGGGGGCAGCGGCGCTCGCCTGCCTCAACCTGCTCGTTTCACTTGGTGCCAGCATCGAGAACGTCTGGGTCACCGACCGCTTCGGCGTTGCCTACAAAGGCCGCGTCGAGGAAATGGACCGCTGGAAGGATCCTTACGTCAAGGACACCGAAGCACGCACTCTGGCCGATGTCATCGCGGGCGCCGACGTCTTCCTTGGTCTATCCGCCGCCGGCGTTTTGAAACCCGAATTGCTCAAGGGAATGGCCGAGAAGCCGTTGATCCTGGCGCTGGCCAACCCGACGCCGGAGATCATGCCGGAAGTTGCCCGCGCTGCCCGCCCCGACGCCATGATCTGCACTGGCCGTTCGGACTTCCCCAACCAGGTCAACAACGTCATCTGCTTCCCCTACATCTTCCGGGGCGCGCTGGATTGCGGCGCCAGCGCCATCAACGAAGAGATGAAAATGGCGGCAGTGCGCGCGATTGCAGCGCTTGCCCGCGAGGAGCCTTCGGATGTTGCAGCGCGCGCCTATTCCGGCGAAACGCCGATCTTCGGACCGGATTTCCTGATCCCTTCGCCTTTCGACCCGCGCCTCATCCTGCGCATCGCGCCGGCGGTGGCCAAGGCGGCCTGCGACACCGGCGTGGCAACGCGTCCGATCTCCGACATGGCCGTGTATCTCGATAAGCTGAACCGCTTCGTCTTCCGCTCCGGCCTTGTGATGAAGCCGGTGTTCTCCACCGCCCGCGGTTCGAGTGCCAAGCGCGTCATCTATGCCGATGGTGAGGACGAGCGCGTGCTACGGGCCGCGCAGGTCGTGCTCGAGGAAGGTATCGCGGAACCGATCCTGATTGGTCGTCCGCATGTCATCGAGGTTCGTCTCAAACGCTATGGCCTGCGTATCAAACCGGGCGTCGACTTTGGTTTGATCAATCCGGAAGAAGACCCGCGCTATCGCCATTATGTCGATCTTCTGATCGAACTCGGCGGCCGCCGTGGCATCACGCCGGAGGCAGCCCGTACCATGGTGCGCACCGACAACACAGTGATTGCAGCCCTTGCCCTGAAGCGCGGCGACGCGGACGCACTCATCTGCGGCCTCGAAGGCCGGTTCGCACGTCATCTGCGCAACGTCACGCTGATCATAGGGGCCCGCCCCGGCATCAGCGATCATGACCTTTCGACGCTCTCCATGCTGATCTCGCAGCGCGGCGTCCTGTTCCTCACCGATACCTATGTCTCGATCGATCCAAGCGCTGAAGAGATCGCCGAAATGACGATCCTGGCTGCCGAGGAGATTCGCCGCTTTGGCATCGAGCCGAAGGCTGCCCTGCTCTCGCTGTCGGATTTCGGCTCGCGCGATGCACCGAGCGCGTTGAAGATGCGCAAGGCCGCCGAAATTCTGGCACGCGTAGCGCCGGAACTGGAGTGTGACGGCGAAATGCATGCGGACTCGGCTTTGTCCGAGCATCTGCGCCAGCGCGTGTATCCGCATTCGCGCCTGAAAGGCGAAGCCAATCTGTTGGTGTTCCCGAGCCTTGATGCCGCCAACATCACGCTGACAGCGCTTCGGACCATGCTGGACGCCCTGCATGTCGGCCCGATTCTGCTCGGCACCGACAAGCCGGCCCATATCCTGACCCCATCGGTGACTTCGCGCGGCGTCGTCAACATGACCGCACTGGCCGTCGTCGAAGCCTCGCACAAGGCGCAGGCGGCGCTCCACGCGCCGCGCGGTTGACGAGTTCAAGAGAAGCTTAACCGGCCCGACCTATCTTCATTGCCCGATACAGGCAGGCAATGGGGCGATGACCGGGGCAGATCGAAGGCAGGCGCTTGCGTGGACGCTGCTTTGCGTCATCGCGCTGGTCTTTTGTTCCACGAAACAAACAGAGGCCGCCTCACGCATCTGCCGTCAGTTGCGAGCGGAACTTGCTTCGTTGCAGAAAGGCGGCGGTGCTGGCCAACAGCGCCGCTATGAGGGTGCCATTGCTCGTCAAAATAACGAATTGGCCAAGGCGCGCGCTCAGGCGCGCGACGCTGGCTGTGGTTTTTCGTTGTTCGGCGGCAGCATCAGCCAGTGTGCGGCGCTCAATGCCGCCATCGACAGGATGAACACCAATCTCGACAAGCTTCAGCGCAAACGCGCGCAAATTGGAAAAGGTTACCCGCGACGCGATCGCGGTCGCGTGCTGGCGGCGCTTGAAACCAACGAGTGCGATGGCAAGCCGACCACCGAAACGCGCGTTCAGGCGGCGAGCGGAGGGCAAGGCAGCGAAATGGGAGCCGCGTCGGAAGATGCGGCACTTGGTGCAACCTTCGTCCCTTCGCCGTCCGGTGAATTCCGCACGATGTGCGTGCGCACCTGTGATGGTTATTTCTTCCCGATGTCAAATCGTGCCACTGTCAGCGACTTTCAGCGCGACCAGAGCCGCTGCGAGGCAGGCTGCCCCGGAACAGAAATGCAGGTCTTCTATTCACGTGGCGTGGCCGGAGATCCCGCAACCATGACCTCATCGAGCACCGGACGTCCCTATTCGGACCTTCCGGCAGCTTTTCTGTACAAACGCCCCGACCAGCCGTTGCCGCAAGGCTGCGGCTGCAATGCCGCACAGAACTTCAGGATCATCGCCGGCAACCCGCCGGCAGCCCAGCCTGAAGCCAGTGCCGGTTCCGGCGCTCCTTTCCTGCCGACCCCGACAGACAAGCCTGACCCGGCCGAAGACCCCGAGACGCAGGCCAATGCATCGGGACATCTCGACATCGCGGCCATCCGCCAGCTGTTGAAGAAACCCGATGCCTCGCCGGCCTCGGCCTTGCCGCCGGAACAACGCAAAGTCAGGGTCGTCGGGCCAACGTTCCTTCCCGACCCAGAAGCGGCAATAGATCTGCAAGCTCCGGCCCAGAAGCAAGCCCGGTAAGCGCAAGCCTCAATGGCAGAAACAAAGCCTTGCCCTTGCGGCCAGAGGCTTCTTTCACCTTGTTCGTCCATTCCTTCCACACCGTTGCCGTCCAGGGCTCTTCCGGCAGAAGATCAAACGCATCGCGCAGAAACTGGCGCTCTTCCGGCTCGAATTCAGGTTTGTCGAGCGGCCCGTCATGAACGATGCGCCACCAGGAGACCGCATCGCTCAAACGATCCAGATTGCCGCGCACGACGTTCCAGAACTGTTCAGCCTTGTCGCCGGACACGCCAAGCACGGCGAGGCGATCGCGCGCATCGGCGAAGGAAAGCGTATGCATCAGGCCACGATTGAGCACCACCAGCTCTTCCGGATCAAATTTGGACGCGGATTTGGATGTCGTCGCGGGGTCGAAATGCGCGGCAAGTTCACTCATGTTCGTCATCGGCTGGACGTTTTCCGACGTGCCGATCAGGACCGCGAGTGAGGCGACCGCCATCGGCTCGATGCCATCCGACCGCAGCCCTTCGATCGACAGCGAGCCGGTTCGCTTGGAAAGCCCCTCACCTGTCGTGGTGGTCAGAAGATTGTGGTGCCCAAAGATCGGGACATCAGCGCCGAGCGCCTTGAACAGGGCAATCTGCACGCCGGTGTTGGTGACGTGGTCGTCGCCGCGGATGACATGGCTGATGCCCATCTCGACATCATCGACCACCGAAGGCAGCGTGTAGAGGTATGTGCCATCCTCGCGCACCAGAACCGGGTCCGACACGGAAGCCAGATCGACGGTCTCTTCGCCGCGCACAAGGTCGTTCCAATGAATATCGGTGCGCTCCGGCTCCTGTGGATCACTCTTGAAGTTGGGCAGCAGGAAACGCCAGTGCGGACGACGGCCATCAGCCTCGAGGTCAGCGAGCTGCTTGGCGGTCAATGTCAGGGCTTCCCGTCCATAGACGGGCGGCAAGCCACGCGTGCGACGGATCTTGCGCCGCAGATCCAGTTCCTCGGGCGTTTCATAGCAGGGATAGAGCACCCCAGCCTGCTTCAGGCGCTCGACGGCCGCATCATAGATATGCACGCGGCGCGACTGATAGTCTGTGGCGTCCGGGAAGATACCCAGCCAATGCAGGTCATAAAGGATGGAATCGGCATATTCCTGCTTCGAGCGCAGCGTATCGGTATCGTCGAAACGCTGGATGAAGCGGCCTTTGTGTTTTTGCGCGAACAGCCAGTTGAAAAGCGCGGTGCGCGCGTTGCCGATATGAATGCGGCCGGTGGGCGACGGAGCAAAACGGACGGTAACTGTCATGAAGGGGGCGTAGCGGATGCGTTGGACCTTGGCAAGGATCGCCTTAAGACCTCGATCGGCCGGAAATAGGGCAACGCAATTCAGATAAAAGATAACGGACCGCATCGTTCGATGCGATCCGTTCCATATCTTAAGCCTGCAGGTCTCAGACGAGACCCTTGGTCAATTCCAGCGCCTGCCGCTCGAACAGCCGGCGATAGATACCGCCGCTCAGGCGGATCAGATCTTCGTGCGAGCCTTCCTCGACGATCTTGCCGCGGTCGAAGACCAACAGGCGGTCGAGCGCCCTGACCGTAGACAGACGGTGAGCGATGACAAGCGTGGTGCGGCCGACCATCAGCCTTTCCATCGCCTGCTGGATCAGCACCTCCGATTCCGAATCGAGGCTCGAAGTCGCCTCGTCCAGGATCAGGATCGGCGCATCCGCAAGGAAAGCGCGAGCGATCGCCACGCGCTGGCGTTCGCCGCCCGAAAGCTTGACGCCACGCTCGCCTACCAGCGTGCCATAGCCCTTGGGCAGCCTGGTGATGAAGTCGTGCGCACTGGCAAGGCGCGCAGCTTCCTCGACCTCGGCCTGGGTGGCGTCCGGCCTCGCATAGGCGATGTTCTCGGCAAGCGAACGGTGAAACAGGATCGGCTCCTGCTGAACGATGGCGATCTGCTGGCGCAGCGACGATTGCGTGACCTGCGAGATATCCTGGCCATCGATGAGGATGCGCCCGCCGCTGATATCGTAAAGCCTCTGGATCAACTTGACGAAGGTCGTCTTGCCCGATCCCGAGTGACCGACGAGGCCAACCCGTTCACCCGGCTCGATCGCCACCGAGAAGTCACGGTAGAGCGGTTCGCGATGGTTGCCATAGTGGAAGGTGACGTGATCGAACACGATACCGCCATCGGTGATGTGGGACAGTTCGGCTCCCGGCACATCCTCGATGCCGAGCGGTTGCGCCTGAAAATCGACCAGCTCCTCCATGTCGTTGATCGAGCGCTGGAGATTGCGGATGTGCATGCCGATATCACGCAGATAGCCCTGCAGCACAAAAAAGGACGTCAGTACGAATGCGACATCACCTGCCGAGGCTTGGCCGCGCAACCACAACAACAGCACGACACCGATAACCGCTGTGCGCAAGATCAGCAGCATCACGCCCTGCGTGGTGCCGTTGACCGTGCCGCGGTTCCAGGTGCGACCCGTGCGGTGATGCCATTTGGTGACGACCTCGCTCAGTCGCTGCTCTTCCCGCGCCTCCGCGCCGAAACCCTTCACCACGGCATTGCAGCTCACGGCATCCGCAAGAGCACCGCCAAGCCGCGTGTCCCAGGAGTTGGCAAGCCTCGCAGCCGGCGCAACATAGGCGAGCGACAGGATCGCCGTGACGGCAATGAAAACGAACGAGCCGATCGCCACGACGAGGCCCATCATCGGCCAATACCAGCCGAGCAGCACGGTTGAGCCCACCAGCATGACCACTGACGGGAACAGCGCGATAAGGATCGTGTCGTTCAAAAGGTCGAGCGCCCACATGCCGCGCGTGACCTTGCGCACGGTCGAGCCGGCAAAAGAATTGGCATGCCAGTCGGTCGAGAAGCGCTGGACGCGATGGAATGCATCGGCACAGATATCCGACATCATCTTCAGCGTCAGTTCCACGATGGCGTAGAAGCCAAAGTTACGGAAAAGGACCGACGACAATGCCAATCCAACCAGTGCCACGAATGCGGCAATGGCGGCGTTCCACGCCTCATCACTCGATGCAGCACCCGAAGCAACGGCATCGACGAGACGGCCGGAATAGAGCGGCGTCAGAACGTCGGCCAGCGTCGAAAGCAAAATCATCAACATGATGAACAGCACCCTGAGTGGCTGGCGCCGCCAGTGGATCAGAGTGAAGCCAAGAACGCTGCCGAATGCGCCAGCGCGCAAATCGATCTTCAAACGAGTCATGATGTTTGCAGGCACAATCGTGCCTGATCCCGAAAAAGCGTAAAGAAAACACCGCGGTGGAGAGCTAAAGCCGCCCTGGATGCGGATGCGAAAATGGATCTGACCGGCCTGTACAGGCGGTGGTCGAGGTATTCCGAGGCCTATTCTGCGATGACATGTTCCAGCGGGAACAGCATCGAAGACCTAAGCTTCGTTACCTCGTATAGAGTTTTCAAATGCCATCATTCGTATCCTCCCGGTCAGGGAATCGCGGATGCAGACCTTATAGGAGAGGCATTTTGCCGCGCCAACCCCGCCTCTGTCACAAAAGTGCCTTGGCATAACCGGTGAGGCTATGCTGCAACACTCGGGGCGCGGGCGACAGTGTTCATCTGCCGCGTCTGAGGAGCATCGCCTTGCCGTCTTCGGAAACCTCAAAGCCGAAACCGGCGTAGAGCGAATGCGCATCGGCGGTGCGCAGGCTCCAGCCTCCCACCGTGGCGAGATCTGGATGATCGAGCAGCGCGCGGATCAGTTTCTTGCCAATACCGGCGCCGCGACGATCCGGCCAGACGATGACATCGCACAGATAAGCAAAACAGGCATAGTCGGTGACCACGCGGGCAAATCCCACCTGCTCGCCATCCATGAAAGCCGCGACACAGAGCGAATTGCCAAAGGCCCGGCGGTGGATGTCATCGCTGCGTTGCGCACCCCAGTAACTCGCCTTGATGACCTCGGATGTCGCGACGAAATCGATGCGACCAGGGTCGAAGGAAATCTCGACGTCGGCCACGTTCAGGCCCGATCACGAAAGCGATTGGTAATGGGGTACCGGCGATCGCGGCCGAAATTCTTCTTGGTGATCTTCACGCCTGGCGCGGCCTGCCGGCGCTTGTATTCGGCGATGTAGAGAAGATGTTCGATGCGCTCGACGATAGCGCGATCATGGCCACGCTTGGCGATGTCGTCGACGCCCATCTCGTTTTCGACGAGACACTCCAGAATGTCGTCGAGAACCGGATAAGGCGGGAGCGAATCCTGGTCGGTCTGGTTTGGACGCAATTCCGCAGAGGGTGCCTTGTCGATGATGTTCCTCGGGATGACCTCACCCGAAGGTCCTAGCGCACTCGGAGGCACATGCGCGTTGCGCCAGCGCGAGAGCGCGTAGACCTGCATCTTGTAGAGATCCTTGATCGGATTGAAGCCACCATTCATATCGCCATAGAGCGTGGCGTAGCCGACCGACATTTCCGACTTGTTGCCGGTGGTGACGACCATAGAGCCAAACTTGTTGGAGATTGCCATCAGGATCGTGCCGCGAGCGCGGCTCTGCAGGTTCTCTTCGGTGATACCTTCCTTGGTGCCCTCGAAGAGTTGCGTCAGCGCATGCGAAAAGCCATCGACCGGTTCGAAGATCGGCACGATGTCGTAGCGACAGCCAAGAGCGCGGGCGCAGTCTTCTGCATCCTTGAGGGAATCCTTGGAAGTGTAGCGGTAAGGCATCATGACCGCGCGCAGCCGTTCCTCGCCCAACGCATCAACGGCAAGTGCCGCGCAGATCGCGGAATCGATACCGCCGGAAAGGCCAAGAACGACGTTCTTGAAGCCGTTCTTGTTGACATAGTCGCGCAGGCCCAACATGCAGGCGCGGTAGTCAGCCTCCTCCCGCTCGGGGATTTTCGACATCGGCCCTTCGGTGCACAGCCAGCCGTCGGCATTGCGCTTCCACTCGGTGACGGCGAGCGTCTCTTCAAACTGGCTCATCTGGAAAGCCAGCGACTTGTCGGCATTGATGGCAAAAGAGGCACCGTCGAACACCAGTTCGTCCTGCCCGCCGAGTTGATTGGCGTAGATCATCGGCAGTCCGGTTTCGATGACCTGCTTGATCACCACCTGGTGGCGTACATCCATCTTGGCCCGGTAATAGGGTGAGCCGTTGGGCACCAACAGGATTTCGGCGCCACTTTCGGCCAGTGTTTCGCATACGCCGAGTTCGCCCCAGATGTCCTCGCAGATCGGAACGCCGACCCTGACGCCCCTGAAATTCACCGGTCCGGCGATCTCAGGCCCAGCCTGGAAGACACGCTTCTCGTCAAACTCCCCATAATTCGGCAAATCGATCTTGTAGCGTTCGCCCAGGACCTTGCCGCCATCCGCGAAGAGGATGGAGTTGTGGGTGCCGCTCTTGCGCTTCAGCGGCGTGCCGATGATGACAGCCGGACCGCCGTCCGTCGTATCCCTGACCAATTCGTTGGCCGCGCGTTCGCAGGCTTCCAGAAAGGCCGGCTTCAGCACCAGATCCTCCGGAGGATATCCGGAGATGAAGAGTTCCGTGAATAAGACGAGGTCGGCGCCCTGACGGGCAGCATCGGCCCTCGCCTCGCGCGCCTTGGCGAGATTGCCGGCGATGTCGCCGACAGTCGGGTTCAACTGGGCGATGGCAATGCGAAGCGTGTCGGGAGCGGTCTTGGTCATGACAAGGGTTTAGCGTGGCAACCTTGCGCCTGCAACGGACAAGACCGGAGACTGCTTATGCCAATGCTCAATATGAGCATAATACCCCCGTGCTCTTGGCTTCGATATCATTCACCGGTGTATTCACGAATGGTTTCCGGCGCGTGATTTTCGCCGATCGACATCGAAAGAATACGGGAGATGTGCTTGCGCGGCAGGCCAGTCTCCTTCGCCCAGATGTTGATCTGCGCCTGGACCTTGTCGAGGTCACGCTTCGAGGTCGGGCTTTCGGCAATATCCAGCCCGGCGTCCCGCAATGCCGCTGACATGTCCTTCGAAATGATGAAGGTGTCCCATTCCAGCCAGCGCAACAGATATTGGCCGGTGTTGCCGCCGAGCCTGCTGCCATGCTTGGCGAGATAGGCGGTCAGCCCGATCTGATCGTCCGCCGGCCATGCCGCCAGGAACTTGCCGAAGGAGCCATGTTCCTTCGACACCCGCTCGACGAAAGCCGCGTTGTCGCGCACAGAGCGGATCTTCTGCGGGTTGCGCACGATGCGTCTGTCGGCGGCAAGGTCGTGCCAGAAATCGTCGGGCTGGAAAAGCAGCCGCCTGGGCTCGAAACCGAGAAAGGCTTCCTCGAATCCAGGCCATTTCTGCTCGATGACGCTCCAGACGAAACCGGCGGCAAAAACGCGCTCTGCCATGGTCGACAGCACACGATCGTCAGGCACCTTCGCAAGTGTCGCATTGTCGGGCACAGCACCCAGCAGCGATGCGAGGACTGCATCACCACCCTTGCGCTTTGCGGCGCGGGTGCGAATCTGCTGAAAATCGAGCATGCCTCGCCCTCCCCGAGCTGCGGCGCGGGCCGCGGTGAAATGTTCGCGCTATCTTCTATAGTTCGCCGGGACGCGCAAGCACCGGCAAGGGAGGAGCCCATGCAACGCAGGACCATGGCGGAACTGGCCGGCCGCTGGCTGTCACGCAATGCCGATGCGCTGACCGACAGCGAACGTCGCGTGCTGCAGAGTGCGATCGATCGCAAGACGGTGTCTTTCTATGCCGGGGATACCGAGCAGCAGAGCACCACGGCCGGCGCGCGCATTGCCGATGCGGTGGCCAGAATCGGCGGCTCGTGGAGCTTCATCATCTCCTTCCTGGTGTTCCTGGTCGCCTGGGCGCTGCTCAACAGCGTTCTTTTGGTCGGTGGGGCGTTCGATCCCTACCCCTACATATTCCTCAATCTGGTGCTGTCGATGCTGGCTGCGATCCAGGCGCCCGTGATCATGATGTCACAGAACCGGCAGGCCGAACGCGATCGCGCCGCTGCCGCGCACGACTATGAAGTCAATCTCAAAGCCGAAATCGAGATCATGGCGTTGCACGAGAAGCTGGACGAGCTGCGGCACAGCCAGATCGTGGCGATGCGCGATGACATTGCCAGCCTTGCTGAAAAGATGCAGCTGATCGAAAACAAGCTGATCCAGAAACCGGCCAGCAGCCGTTCCCGCAAATGACGGAAACGCTCCATCGTTTCATTGAACACTATGGGCTGCTGGCCGTCTTCCTCGGCTGTCTGGTAGAGGGCGAAACCGTTGCGATGCTCGGTGGCTTCTTTGCCCACCAGCACGTCTTCGCCACCTGGCAGACGCTGCTGGCCGTCTTTGCCGGCGCGTTTCTCGGCGATAGCGCCTTCTTCGTGCTTGGACGAAGCTTCGCGCAAGCCGGATTCGTGCAAAGCGTCAGCCGCAAGCCCGGCTTCGATCCCGCCTACCAGCTCGTTACCGACCACCCGAACATCTACGTGCTGTCAAACCGCTACATCTACGGCATGCGTATTCTGGGCGGTATCGTCGCCGGCCTCTCCGGCATTGCGGCTGCCCGGTTTCTCGTTCTGAATGCTATTTCTGCTGCCGTGTGGGCGACAGTCTTCTGCAGCTTGGGCTATCTGTTCGGCCTCGGCGCGGAACAGATCGTCGGGCGTGCCCTGCTTCATCACGAACGTTTGCTGGTCGCGTTTGCAATCGGCGTCATCGTGATGACGATCGCGGTCGCCGTTGGCCGGACCCTGCTTCACCGAGAAAAGGCAAGAGAAAGCCGAACCGCCGGCGCAAATCAGATCGACGTGCCGTAGACGCGTTCAACGATAGCGAACAGCCACACCCCAGCGGCAAGGACGATGGAGATCAGCACGGCGAGCGAGCCGCAATCCTTGGCGAGCTGGATGTCGATGTTGAACTCACGGCTGATGGCATCACAGGTCGCCTCGATACCCGTGTTCAAGACTTCGACCATGATGAGCACAAGAACCACGCCAATCAGCAGCGCGTAGCCACTCCAGCTCGTCGCGACGAACCAGCCAAGCGGAATGGCCAGCACAAGCAGCATCAATTCCTGCTGGAAGGCGGCTTCGCTTTGCGCGAGCCGGCGGAACGCGCGAACGGAGTTGTGGAAGGCGTCGATCAGCCGCTTCATGGAGTCCTGTCCTTTTCCGACGATCGGCTTCGTTCGATTTCGCCTTTTCGATGGAATGGCGCGCTTATCCGATATCCTTCGGTCATCCGCAACCAAGATTGCCGATTCCATTCTTCCGCATTCAAGTTGAAAGCCGACAAAAATATCGCGCCCTGCACTTGCGCAGCCAGTACAGCCTCAAGTAGAAAAATGCGCCGGAATAACCGGCAGGTTAAGAAAACTTTAGCGCTAGTACATCTAAGGTCTTGCAAGCGAAAGTCGTTGGCGGAACGTCTTTCGTGTGGATTCGGCTTCGAAATGGTTCTGCAACCGACAGCTTAGAGATTTTTGTTCTCGTGTCGGTTCTGGTGGGGGAATTGGGTCCAAATGCAGCCGGCAGCCGTCACGCCTGAGCGGAGTTCCGATATTGCGACCACTGTCGTGGCCACGATGCGGCAACTCGGCGTCATCGCGATGCCGCGCAACTACGAGATTTTTTACGAGGCGCTGGCCGGAACAAATCCGGAGCTCAGCCTTGCCGTGCTCGACCTCAGCAAGCGGCCAACGCAGGATGATCTCGACCGCATCGGGCGTAAATTCTTCGCGCAAAACCACAGACACGGCATCGTCGATCACGTGCGCGACGTGCTCGCGCGCGAACTGGAAGATATCGCCTCGCTGCTGCGCAACGAACGCAGCCATATCGAAAAATACGGCAAGATCCTCGACGAGACATCCGACGGACTTGCCAATCGCAGCGCGATTTCCAAAGAACTCTTGGAAAAGATCGTTGGCGCGGTCTCCACGGCGACCACTTCGACCATCGACCACGGCAAGCAGGTGGCGAGCACGTTGGGCGACAAGACTGCCGAGCTCGAAAGCGTCAAGTCGAAGCTCGAGGAATATAAGCTGCTTGCCGACACCGATCCCCTGACCCAGGTTTGGAACCGCCGCGCTTTCGACGCCGAGATCGCCCGCATCTACAACAGCAACAAGGGCATCCTGTTCAGC
Organism: Mesorhizobium sp. 1M-11; assembly: GCF_001303895.1. Classification (GTDB taxonomy): domain Bacteria; phylum Pseudomonadota; class Alphaproteobacteria; order Rhizobiales; family Rhizobiaceae; genus Mesorhizobium. The sequence continues at coordinate 92,029 of NZ_LJSD01000058.1, forward strand.
GCACTGATCTTGGCCGATATCGATCGTTTCAAGGAGATCAACGACCGTTACGGCCATCCGGTAGGCGACAAGATCCTCAAGGACATCGCCGACATCTTCCAGACCAGCGTTTCCAGCGGCATGTTTGTCGCTCGCACCGGCGGCGAGGAATTCGCCCTCATCCTCGAAGGAGCCAGCGAGGAAGCCACCTTCGATATCGCCGAGCGTATCCGCATCCTGATCGAGCAGACCCCTTTCGTCAGCAGCCAGAGCGGTACCAGCTACGGCACGGTAACGATTTCAATGGGCATCTGCATGGCTTCGGAGGCAATCGGACCGGAGGATCTCTATTCCAAGGCCGATCGCGCCCTCTACCGCTCCAAGGTGGAGGGTCGCAACCGCGTCACCCGCCATTCGGTTATGGGCGGTCGTGCCAGTAAGAACTGGCTGATCTACAAGAAAGACTGAGCCCGCCAACTATCACGCGGGCGATGTTGAACAACCATGGCATTGCCGTCGGCTTGTTTGTTCTTGCTTTGTTCTTAAATTAAATGAACAACCTTTCATTATGAATTTCTCTTCCTTATATTTGCAGCAGAAAGGAAGAATCATGTCGACCCGGATTGCAGCAGTTCCTCGCACCGAACAGAGCGCAGTTATCACCAAGGCGACACTGCGGGCCGCCGAACGACTGGACGTGACGGCGCGGGTCTTGTCGATGGTCATCGGTGTGTCGGAGGCTACCGTCTCGCGCATGCGCAAGAGCGAGTTCCTGCTCGACAAGGGTTCCAAGCCGTTCGAACTGGCGGTCTTGTTCATACGCCTGTTCCGGTCGCTCGACGCCATCACCGGTGGCGACGAGACAGTGGCTCGTGCATGGTTGCGCAACGCCAACACAGCGCTGGGCGGCAAGCCGCTGGAGAAAATCCTGACCGTTACCGGACTTGTCGATGTCATCGCCTATCTGGACGCCCGCCGCGCTCTCGTCTGAGGCAATCGGCCTCGGCGGACAATGCTGGCGCATGGTCGAGGCGCAGCACCATGTCTCCACGCTGAAGCTTGTCGACACACTGGATGAGCAGACACTTCTCGAAGAGCTGATCGAGGACACCAAGCCGCATATCCCTTTCGAATGCCGGCACCTGCACTATCTGCTCGCCACGCCGTTCCGTTACGGTTCGGTCTATCCTTACGGCTCGCGTTTCCGCCGTGCCGGTCGAACGCTTGGCGTCTACTACGCCGCAGAGACCATCGCGACAGCAGTGGCGGAGATGTCGTTCTACCGGCTGCTGTTCTTCGCGGAATCCCCCGAAACACCCTGGCCGCGCGACGCCGCCGAATACACTGCCTTTTCAGCCACGTTCAGCACCGACAAGGCGCTGGATCTCACCAAACCGCCGCTGCTGCGCGACGCGGTCGCATGGACGCATCCAACCGACTATGCGGCCTGTCAAACCCTGGCGGATAGCGCACGAGAGGTGAGCTTCAAAGCTATCCGCTATCAATCCGTACGGGACCCGGAGGGCAAGAATCTCGCGCTGCTCACCTGCACGATCTTCGGCAAGCCGGAACCGACGGAGTGGCAGACCTGGCGCGTACGCCTCAGCGCTTCCGGCATGCAGGCGCTATGTGAATTCCCATCGCGTCGCATAGGCTTCGATCGCACCGCCTTTGCCGGCGATCCACGGCTTGTCGCGTTAAAATGGGATCGCGGCAAAGGCTGATCGCGTCGCTTCCGCTTCGGCGATGACCCAGTCGCGGAAAAGCCCGATCTTTCGCGACTGTCTGCGCGACTTCGGGTAAACGAGGCTATAGCTGCGGTCGTCGCGTCCGAGATGATCGAAGGGACGTATCAGGTGGCCGCTTTTCAGTTCCTCGGCGAAGAATATCGGCATCACCATCGCAACGCCCTGCCCCTGAAGAGTCAGGCCGACATCGATCGTCTGAACACCAATCACCAGATCCATGCGGTTGTCATCGCCGCCTTTCTCCACGCCGGCGCCCAGGAGCCAGCGCGCCCACCAGCTCTGGGCACCGAAGCGACGGACTTTCAAAAGGTCGGCGGGATGCACGATGGCATGCCGTTCACGATATTCGGCTGTACAGACCGGTGCATATTCCATTGGAAACAGCGAAAAGACCTCGTGCTCGGGCAGCACGCTATCGCTGCCCCGGATCATCACGTCGATGTCTTTCCCGGCAAAATCGAAACTGTCATTCGATGTATGCAGCTTGATCCGGATCTCCGGGTTGGCAGCCTGAAAAGACGGCAGGCGAGGCACGAGCCAGGTGGAAGCGACAGTCGGCAGGGTCGATATGATCAGGTGGAGATCAGGCTTTCTGGCTACCTCGACAAAGGCTGATCCAAGCAGATCCAGAGCTTCGGTGACCTTTGGCGACAGTTTGCGGCCGGCAGCTGTCAGCGTGACCTGCCTCGGCTCGCGCACGAACAGCGGAACGCCGATGCGCTCCTCCAGCAGCTTTATCTGATAGCTGACCGCCGCCTGCGTCATGCCGAGCTCTTCGGCCGCGCGCGTAAAGCTTTGATATCTGGCGGCGGCCTCGAAGGCCCGGATGGCGGCAATAGGCGGCAGCTTCATGCCGATACATAAGCATTCTTTATGGCAGATTGCGATAATTCGCTTTGTCAGACCAGGCGATACCCACCATCTTTGCTTTTGCACGATTTGCCGAATCCAGAGGCCAAGATGAAAGCGCTGTTGGGAAGACTTATCGCCGGGTTGGCCTTTTCTCGCCGCGGTATTGCCGGCGTGCGCCGCTTCGACAGCGCCGGTTCCTTCAACTGGATGAATGACGCGCAGTTGCGCGACATTGGCCTGTGGCGAGGCGATGAGCAAACCTATCTGCGGCTGCGCGAACCACCTGCTCTCGAGGTCCTGTTTCCCGGCACAGGCGGAACGCCGGTCGGCGAGAACGGCAACACCCGCTCCGGCCCCATGAAGCCACGCCTGGGCGTCAACAACGACACGCAGGTCGGTTGATCACATAAAAAAAGGCGCCGGTTTCGACGCCTTTTCCCTCCATGCCGTCCAATGGTCTTATTCAGCCGCCTGGGTATGCGGCTGGCGGACATGGCTCTTCTTGAGCAATTCCGACACCAGGAACGCCAGTTCGATCGACTGGTCGGCATTGAGGCGCGGATCGCAGTGGGTGTGATAGCGATTCTGCAGATCCTCCGCCATGATGGCGCGGGCGCCACCGGTGCACTCGGTGACGTTCTTGCCCGTCATCTCGATATGGATGCCACCGGCATGCGTACCTTCCGCCTGATGTACTTCGAAGAAGGTCTGCACCTCTTTCAGGATGCGCTCGAACGGCCGTGTCTTGTAGCCGGCGGCGGTGATGGTGTTTCCGTGCATCGGGTCACACGACCACACCACGCTGCGGCCGGCATTCTTCACCGCGCGCACCAGCTTCGGCAGATGGTCGACAGCCTTATCGGCACCGAAGCGCGCGATGAGCGTGAGTCGGCCCGGCTCGTTTTCCGGATTGAGCAGGTCGATCAGTTCCAGCAAGCCGTCCGGCGTCAGCGACGGGCCGCATTTCAGGCCAAGCGGGTTCTTGATGCCGCGGCAATATTCAATATGCGCGTGATCTGGCTGGCGAGTGCGGTCGCCGATCCAGATCATATGGCCGGACGTGGCATACCAATCGCCGGAGGTGGAGTCGACGCGGGTCAGCGCCTCTTCGTAACCCAGCAGCAGCGCTTCGTGGCTGGTGTAGAAATCCGTTTCGCGCAGCGCGAAGTTGGTTTCCGAGGTGATGCCAACCGCCCGCATGAAATCCATGGTTTCGGTGATGCGGTTGGCGAGCGCCTCGTATTTCTCGGCCTGCGGGCTATCGGCAACGAAGCCAAGCATCCAGCGATGCACGTTTTCCAGGCTGGCGTAACCGCCCTGGGCGAAGGCACGCAGAAGATTGAGCGTCGCCGCCGATTGACGATAGGCCATTTCCTGGCGGGCGGGGTCCGGCACGCGTGATTTCTCGTCGAATTCGATGCCGTTGATGATGTCGCCACGATAGCTGGGCAAGGTGAGTTCGCCCTTGGTCTCATTGTCGGATGAGCGCGGCTTGGCGAACTGACCGGCAACGCGGCCGATCTTCACCACCGGCTGCGATCCCGCGAAGGTGAGCACGACCGCCATCTGCAGAAACACGCGGAAGAAGTCCCGGATGTTGTCCGCGCCATGTTCCGCAAAGCTTTCCGCGCAATCGCCGCCCTGAAGCAGGAAAGCCTCACCATTGGCCACGGCCGCAAGCTGCTTCTTCAGCTTGCGGGCCTCCCCGGCGAAAACCAGCGGTGGAAAGCTGGCAAGGCGTGCCTCGGTCTCCTTCAGCGCGGCAAGATCCGGATAGGCGGGAACCTGCTGGATCGGCTTCGCTCTCCAGGAATTCGGGGACCACTTTGTCATTTTGTCGCACCCAACGCGCTTTTCACGCTTCGGCACCATCGCCCAAGCCCTTCGCTCCCCATAAAGGAGATGCGGCTCCATACAGGAAGCCGGTTTCCTATTCTACCCCGGATTTGGCAGGGACGCGAACGGCTTATGTGCTCCTCTTGAGGCCTACGCCATTTGCGCTAGGGGCCTCAAATCAGCTGTCTGGATAAGATCTCACCGGAGCGTCACTGTGGCCGATAGGCCACGCAGGTGAAGCCAATCACAGACCCTTGCACGGCATTTGCCGAGAATGTTAACGGAAAATGATCAATTGGTGTTACTCTGTGTAACAAAACTAGAGAGGTTTGGGCGGGAAGTGATTCGGGTCGACCGACCGAAACATTCAATGCTGAGACGGCGGCGCCACGATCCGGCAGCACCGTCAACCCAGACGCCGGTTTCATCGATGCGCGGTTTCTGGGGCCTTATGCGGGCCTACTGGTTCTCGGACCGGTGGCAAGAAGCATGGGCGCTAGCCGCCATCATCGCTCTGTTGACGGCGCTCTCCAGCAAAACAGGCGTATGGTTTGCGATAGCATCAGGCGAACTGGTCAACTCCATCGCCTTCTTCCACGATGCGGCCAACACCACGCCCCTCACCTCGCTGCTGAGCAATGCGGGCTGGCTGGTTCTGCTCGTTGTCATCAAGGACGTTGGCATCACCGGCACCCGCACGCTGGTTTCGGCGACGCTGCATCGCAAATGGCGTGGCTGGCTGAACGGCCGCTTCAATGATGCCCTGCTCGATGCCAACCACACGCATTTCCATGCCCAGAACGGAGCCGAAGGCAGCGGGCCCGACAACATCGACCAGCGTGTACAGGAATCGGTCAAGGACATGACCGGCGGTGCCATCGGGCTCGCCATGGGCGTGCTGGCGGTGGCTACTTCGCTGTTCTTTGTCGGCCAGAAGCTGATCGCGGACTCTACTGAAGTCGCAGGCCTGGAATTCCTGGGCGATTATGGCAGCGCCGTACTCGCGCTGGCTGCGGTTGCGGTCTATGTCCCGTTCAATACATGGATCGCCATGAAGCTAGGCGGCATGCTTGAGCGGCTGTCTGTCAGGATGCAGCAGGCCGAAGGCAGCTATCGCGGCGAATTGACGACGCTGTTGCGCCGCTCCTTCCACGTCGCCGCCGCGCGAGGCGAGGAGGTGCAAAAGGCCATGCATGGCCGCCTCTATCAAGATATCGATCAGACATGGGGACGCCTGAATCGCGTAAACGCCGGCTATTCGTCTTTTGAGCTGGTCTACAATTTCATCGGCGCCCGCATCGTTGCCTATGGACCGGGCCTCATCCCGTTCATTCACAACAAGGTCGACCTCAAGGGCTATATAACCGGCGCCGAACTGGTCAATTCGCTGATCAGCCAGTGTTCATGGTTTATCCATGTGATGCCGGCGATCGCAGCGCTCAGGGCCAACAGCCGCCGCGTCATCGAACTGGCCGAAGCCATCGAAAACGTACAGCAGCCAGCCGATTTCTACCGCCAGAGCGGTCACTCTGACTTCCGCTACACGCACCAGAACCCGGTGTTTGGCCTGACCATCCAGCATCTCGAACTGATGCAGAGAGGCGTCGATGCCGCCCCCTTCGTGACGACGGAAAGGCTGCGCTTCCGGCGCGGCGAATGGACCTTCCTCAAAGGCGAATCCGGCAGCGGCAAAACCTCGCTTATCAAAGCGATCAACGGCCTGTGGCCTTACGGACGCGGCACAGTCGTCTTCCCGGAAGGTGTGAAAACCTTCTATGCGGCGCAGGAGGTGAAGCTGCCGCCGGTCTCGCTGAAGGAACTGGTCTGCCTGCCTGATTCTCCGGACGACCATTCCGACACCAAGGCCGCCGCCGCCCTGCACCGTGCCGGGCTGGGCGAATTCATCGAATATCTGTCCGAAGGCACGCGCGACAATCACAGCTGGGACCAGATCCTTTCTGGCGGCCAGAAGCAGAAGTTGATCGTTGCCCGTATCCTTTTGCAGCAGCCGGGCCTGCTGTTCCTGGACGAAGCGACAGCTGCACTGGACCCGGACGGCAAGGTCGCCTTCCACCAGGCGATCAAGGACAATTGCCCGGACGTTATCGTCATCAGCGTGATGCACGAGGCGATCCCGCCGCGCTCGGCGACCGGCGAGGAATTCTACAACAGCGTGCTTAGCATCGCCGATGGTGTCGCCACCAAGAAGCCGCTCGTCCCGACCCTGCCACGGGAAATCACCACGATCCTTGCCAATCCACCTGCTCGGCCAATCGCCAGGACGCCTATGCTGGAGGATGGCTGGGCCCGCATTACCCGCATGCGGCTCAGGCAGAAATAACAGCTCGACTGCAAGTCATTTCAATCGCTTTGGCTTGACTTCTTCCGCTGGCAAGCTGGTGGCTGCTCTGCTGGTCCTCAAACCAGTAGGGGTGCCCGAGGGCAGTGAATTCATCGTTCGTCATCATCTTGACTTTGACGTTCACGTCAATGGTAGCGTTGGCTTCGATCATGGGAGGCAGGATCGATGACACCTTCCCTCGCGCAATCCGCCCAAGCCGACGCGCACCAGAACGCTCTGGAAGTGCGCAAACGCGATATCCGCTTTGAGGCTGACGACGGCTTTCCTCTCGCCGGCACGTTGTTCGAAGGCGACGGGCAGAAGCCACTCATCCTGATCTCATCTGCCACCGCAGTACCACGCGGCTTCTATGCCGCCTTTGCCACGGCGGCTGTAAAGGCCGATGCGCGCGGCGTTCTCATCTATGACTATCGCGGCACAGGCGACTCCATCCGCCCCAGGAGCTGGTCGAAGCGCATCGGCATGGCCGATTGGGCACTGCACGACATGCCGGCGGCAGCCAAGACGCTCGACGCGATTGCCCCCGGGCATCCCATGGTCGGCGTTGGGCAATCCTATGGCGGCCAGGCACTGGGTTTGAGCGGCATTTCCGACCGATTCGCCCGCTATGGGATGGTTGCGGTCATGTCGGGCTATCACCGAGGCCTTGACGACAGATGGGCGGGGCCGCGCATGTTCCTGCTTGGCGTGCCGCTTTCCCTCCTGTTTCGCGACATGCCGAAATGGATGCGTCTCGGTGAACCGATCCCTGCGACGGTTTTCCGCGACTGGGCACGGTGGTGTTCGATGCCGGACTATTTCTTCGACGATCCCGATCTCGAGGAAACCGCACGTTTTACCAAGGTGCACACGCCCATCCTGTCTCTGCGCATGACAGACGATCCATGGGGAACGGAACGTGCCGTGGTTTCGCTGATGAAGCACTACGACCATGCGCCAATCTTAAGGCGCTGGATTTCGCCGAAGGACGCAGGCAGTCCCATCGGCCATCTCGGTTTCTTCCGGTCGCGCTTCGCCGAGACGCTGTGGCCGCCATTTCTGGCCTGGTTGCTCGATGGCACGGAATTCACCGCAGGCAGTCCACCGACACAATAGGCCTAGAAGCGCACCGCCTGCCCTCATACCCTTTGACCGTGCAGACAAAAATGCTAGGAGCCCGGCAACGAAGGCGCGGAGCAACGAATTCCGACCATGGATGCCAGGCAGTTGAAGATCGAATCCGCGAGGGCAGCCCTTGCCCATGTCACGGATGGCATGCGGCTGGGCATCGGCACCGGCTCGACGGCGGAGGAATTCGTCCGTCTGCTGGCCGAAAAGGTCGCGACGGGCCTTTCCGTCATCGGCGTGCCGACCTCCGAACGGACGGCCGCGCTATGTACCGAACTCGGCGTACCGCTGGCGACGCTCGAGGAGATGCCCGAACTCGACCTCACCGTCGATGGCGCCGATGAAATCGATCCTGAACTCACCCTCATCAAAGGCGGCGGTGGCGCCTTGCTGCGTGAAAAGATCGTAGCCGCAGCCTCACAGCGTATGATCGTGATCGCCGACCGTTCGAAGCTTGTCGATACGCTCGGCCGCTTTCCGCTGCCCATCGAGGTCAACCGCTTCGGCCTGCGCGCCACGGAGATCGCGGTTGCCGCGGCGGCACGCGAACTCGGCCTTTCAGGGCCGATCACATTGAGGATGACGGCGGGCCAGCCATTTGTTACAGACGGCGGTCATTTCATCCTCGATGCATCTTTTGGCCGCATTCCGAATACAAGAGCGCTATCGAATGCCCTGCATGCCATTCCTGGCGTGGTAGAGCACGGTCTTTTCATCGGGCTGGCGTCCGCGGCGGTCGTTGCAGGTGCCAATGGCATCGAAACTGTCCACGCACCCCGATAAACAAGGGAGTCTTTCCGATCATGATGTTGAATAACCGGGTTCGTCGTCTTTCCATGATGCTGGCGACCGCTGCTGTCGTTGCCTTTGCAGCTCCTTCCTTCGCCCAGGAAATCTCCGAATCGCACCTCAAGGCGGCACGCGCCGCCGTAGGCGCCATTCGTGCGACCGACCCGTTCGACAGCATCCTTCCGCAGGCGGCTGCCGCCCTCGAGGCACAGTTGATCCAGAAGAACCCCGACCTGCAGGAACTGATCAGTCAGACGATCAATGCCAAAGCCCTCGCGCTGGCCTCGCGCCGCGCCGATCTGGAGAAGGAAGCGGCGACAGCCTATGCCAAGGTGTTCTCCGAGCAGGACCTCAACAACATCGCTACCTTCTATCAGTCCGAGACCGGCAAGAAGTTGCTCGACAGCGGCCCGATCGTGACGCGCGAGCTCGTGAAAGCTGCTGAAATCTGGCAGAACGGCGTCGCCCGCGACCTCGCCCAGCAGGTTGGCGAAGCGCTGCAGGCTGCGGCAGGCGCCAAGGCTCCCACCCCGACCCCGACCGACGGAACCGCTCCGGCAGAGGGTGCCGCGCCAGCCGGTGGAGTAGCTCCGGCCGAAGGTGCCGCACCGGCGGATGGCAGCGCCAACTGATCGCGGCCTGTCAGTGCGACTGGATCAAAAGCCCGGCCACGACCGGGCTTTTCTTTTGGCGATTCGACGCCTACCTGTGACCTGCGTCGCACAAGGAACCAGGATTTCGCCATGAGCGCTTACGACTACGACCTTTTCGTTATCGGCGGCGGCTCGGGCGGCGTGCGAGCGGCACGGGTGTCGGCGGCGCTTGGCAAGAAGGTCGGCGTCGCCGAGGAATACCGTTTCGGCGGCACCTGTGTGATCCGTGGCTGCGTGCCGAAGAAACTCTTCGTCTATGCCTCCCAGTTTCCGGAGCATTTCGAGGATGCCGCCGGTTACGGCTGGACCGTGCCGCAGGCGAGTTTCGACTGGCAGACATTGATCGCCAACAAGGACCGTGAGATCGCAAGGCTGGAAGGACTTTACGCCAAAGGCGTCCAGGGCGCCGGCGGTGAAACCTTCCAGACCCGCGCCACCCTCATCGACCGCCACACCATCAGGCTCGAGGCAGAAAACCGCACCATCACTGCCGACCAGATCCTGATCGCCACCGGCGGGCGCCCGGCCGCACATCCGGCACTGCCTGGCCATGAGCACTGCATCACCTCCAACGAGGCGTTTCACCTGGCCGAACTGCCGAAGGCGATCGCCATCGAAGGCGGCGGTTACATAGCAGTCGAATTCGCCAACATTTTCCATGGGCTTGGGGTGGAAACGACCCTGATCTACCGCGGCACGGAAATCCTCAGCCGCTTCGACATGGATCTGCGCCGCACCTTGCACGAAACCATGGAAAAGAAGGGCATCCGCATCCTCTGCCGCACTGTTTCCGAAGAGGTGAAGCGCCGCCCCGATGGTCGGCTCGACGTGCGGGTGACGGGAGGTGACGTGCTCACCGTCGATCAGATGATGCTCGCCATCGGTCGGCAACCGAATACCGAAAAGCTGGGCCTCGAGGTTGCTGGCGTTGAGCTGTCGCCGATTGGCGCGGTCATCGTCGACCAGTATTCCCGCACCAATGTCGACAACATCTGGGCGGTGGGGGACGTCACCAATCGCGTCCAACTTACCCCTGTCGCCATTCACGAAGCGATGTGTTTTGTCGAGACGGCCTTCAAGAACAATCCGATCTCACCGGATCACGACACCATCGCCACCGCGGTGTTCTCGCAGCCGGAGATCGGCACCGTAGGCCTTTCCGAAGACGACGCCGCCAAGCGTTTCGACGAACTGGAAGTCTACCGCGCCGTCTTCCGGCCGATGCGCCACACGCTGGCCGGGCGAGACGAAAAGATGCTGATGAAGCTGGTGGTGGATGCACTGAGCCGCAAGGTGCTCGGCGCGCATATCCTCGGCCCCGATGCCGGCGAGATGGCGCAACTTCTCGGCATTCCGATCAAGGCGCGCCTGACCAAGGACGATTTCGACCGCACCATGGCTGTGCACCCGACTGCAGCCGAAGAGCTCGTCACCATGTACAAACCCACCTACCGCGTCAAAAACGGCGAACGGGTCGATTAGCGCCTCGCTACCCGTTCGTTGCCGGCGGAAATCAGTCCGCCCACTCTTGACTGTAGAGAAGCACGGGATAGTTTAAGGACAAAATACCGGCCTTGTTAGCCGGACGGCAAGCGTGCCTCGTATGCCTCGCCCGACGGCGATGGCTGCGGGGCATTTTTCGTTTTTGGGGGGTATCGCTGGTGAAACGCCGCGTCGAGATCGGCATTCTGTATTCCCGTTCCGGGAATTACCAGCTCGTCTCGGAAGCCTGTCATCGCGGCGCCATGCAGGCCGTCGCCGCGATCAACGCCGACCCTTTTTCCCCCATAGAGTTCGTTCCTATCGAACGCGACCCGCAAGGCAACGCAGACCGCTATGCGACGCTCACGGAAGACATTCTGCGCAATTCAAGCGCCCGCCACATCATCGGCGGCGTGACTTCCTGGAGCCGCAAGGAAATCATTCCGGTTCTCGAAAAAGCGGGCGGCACGCTCTGGTATGCGTGCCCTTACGAAGGCTTCGAGGCCAATGAGCATGTCGTCTACATGCATGCATGCCCCAATCAGCATCTCGTGCCGCTGCTCGGACACATCATACCTCTTTACGGCGCCAACGGCTTCCTGACCGGCTCCAATTACATCTGGGGCTGGGAAACCAATCGCGTGGCCCGCGATCTGATTGCCGATGCCGGCGGACGGGTGCTTGGCGAACGCTACCTGCCGCTCGGAGAAACAGACGTATCGCGGCTGATCGAAGAAATTCGTGCAACGCGACCGGACTTCATCCTCAACAATCTCATCGGCCCCTCCTCCTATGCCTTCTTCCAGGCCTATGCGGAAATGTCGCGGCAGGACGATCATTTCACGCCTCAGCGCTGTCCGATCGTCTCCTGCAACCTGACCGAATGCGAGCTGCCGGCTATTGGTGCCGCCGGCGACGGTCATCTTTCCGCCGGCCCCTATTTCCATGACGCTTCCGTCAAGGAAGTCTGGCTGGTTGGCCAACCCGAACATGACGGTTCGCGGCCCTCCTCCTTCCAGGCCTCTGCCTATGCTTGCGTGAAGGTTCTGGCATCGACCCTCGCTTCAAACGGCGACGCCAGCCCGAGCGATCTGTCCGCCGCCTTTGCACAGAACAGCTTCAACACGCCATTCGGCGCGATCAGCATCGATCCACAAACGCAGCATGCGACGCTGCCCGTCGAAATTGGCCGTATCGCCAATGGCGGCTTCGAAAAAGTCAGCATTGCCAAGACAGTCGAGCCAGACCCTTACCTGTCGCGTTATGACCGCGCCAAGGTATTCGGCCGTCGCAAGCTGAAGGTGGTGTCATGAAGCGCGCCGCCCGCATTCCCATTCTTGGTGGTGCGAAAGCTTTCGTGCTGCATCGGCCGCATGCCAACCTCAACGCCATCCTACGCCAGCTTTCCGCTATCGGGCTTTCCGCCACCGATTGCTGGCCGGAACTGCCGTCGGAGGCGCTCGGTGCGGATTTCGTCTTCTTCGATGTCGACCTCGGCTTCGACGAGCAGTTTCCCTGGGTACCAGGCGAAGCGCCGATGCCGATCATCGCGCTGATCGGCTCCGAAGCACCGGGGCGCATCGAATGGGCACTGTCGCACAATGCCGATGCCCAGCTTTTGAAACCGGTCGGCAATTCCGGTGTCTATTCGGCGCTGTTGATCGCCCGTCAGAGTTTTGCCGCGCGTCGGCAGCTGGCCGACGAGATTGCCACGCTGCAGGCGCGCGTGGCCGAGCGCCAGACCATTGTGCGCGCCGTAGCAGCCTTGTCCAGCCAGGGCATCGACGACGAGCGCGCTTATGCGCAACTGCGTTCGCTCGCCATGAGTTGGCAGGTGAACCTCGAAGACGCTGCGCGCCGGGTTGTCGCCATGACCGAACAGGAGGGCGGCATTGACCACCCCTATCGCGCCTGACGCGCCGATCACGGCACCCATGCCGGCGAAACGTCGGGTGGGTGTGCTCGGTCGGCTGCTGAAACGGCCCCTCGCCGTCATCGGACTTATCATCATCGCCGTCACTGTTCTCGGCGCGATCTTCGCGCCATGGCTGACGGCCTACGATCCCAACGAACAGCTGTTTGACGGGTTGACGCTCGAAGGCGCACCGCTGCCGCCCAATGCCGCGTTCTGGCTGGGTACCGATCTGCTTGGAAGGGATCTTCTGACCCGCATCCTGTACGGCGCACGAACCTCGCTCATCATCGGCATCGTCGCCAATGGGGCTGCCCTGTTCATAGGAACGCTGGTCGGGGTCACCGCCGGCTACTTCCGTGGCTGGATCGGCGGCACGCTGATGCGGTTCACCGACCTGATGATGGCCTTTCCGGCACTGCTGCTCGCCATCTGCCTCGCCGCCGTCTTCCAGCCGAGCCTGTGGATCGTCGCCATGGTCATTGCCCTGGTGAACTGGGTACAGACTGCTCGCGTCGTGTTCACGGAAACCAGTTCCCTGGCCGAGCGCGAATTCATCGATGCCGAGCGCACCATCGGCGCCAGCACACCGCGCATCCTGTTCCGCCACATCCTGCCGCACCTTCTGCCCACCATCATCGTGTGGGGTACGCTCGGCATTTCGACCACGGTGCTGCTGGAAGCAACGCTGTCCTACCTCGGCATCGGCGTACAGCCGCCCACCGCGTCCTGGGGCAACATCATCTTTGAGAACCAGACCTACTTCCAGGCTGCCCCCTGGCTGGTCTTCTTCCCGGGTGCGGCCATCCTTGCCCTGGCGCTCGCCTTCAACCTGGTTGGTGATGCGCTGCGCGACATTCTCGATCCGACGCAGAGGGGACGGGCATGATCGCTTATCTTACCCGCCGCCTGATCCAGGCCGCACTCATTCTTCTCGGCGTCTCGATCATCACCTTCGCCCTGCTTTATCTGCTGCCGGCCGATCCGGTGCGCCAGATCGCCGGCCGCAGCGCCACGCCGCAGACAGTGGAAAGCATTCGCCAGCAACTCGGTCTCGACCAACCGTTTGTCGTGCAGTACTGGCGCTATCTCACCAATCTGCTCTCGGGCGATCTCGGCCGCTCCTACATCCAGCGCTCCGAAGTCACCGAACTGATTGTCTCGCGCCTGCCGGCAAGCCTCATTCTGATGGTGGGTGCGATCCTGTGCGAACTGGCGATCGGCCTGACTATGGGTCTGATCGCAGCCGCGAAACGCGGCAGTGCCACCGACCAGACATTGATGGTCGGTTCCTTCATCGGTGTCTCGGCGCCGCAATTCGTGGTCGGCCTGCTGCTGCTCTACGTCTTTGCCGTCCAGCTCGGCTGGTTCCCGATCGGCGGTTACGGCACCTGGCAGCACGCGGTGCTGCCCTCGCTGACGCTCGGCATCCTCGGGGCCGGCTGGTACTCGCGCATGATGCGCTCGTCGATGATCGACGTGCTGCGTCAGGACTATATCCGCACCGCTCGCGCCAAAGGGCTCGCGCGCCACGCCATCCTTTTCCGCCACGCGCTGCCCAACGCCATCCTGCCGGTCGTCGCCATGATCGGCATCGACATCGGCCTGTTCATGAGCGGCATCGTGGTCGTGGAAAGCGTCTTCGGCTGGCCGGGCATCGGCCAACTCGCCTGGCAGGCGATCCAGCGTGTCGACATTCCAATCATCATGGGTGTGACGCTGGTTTCAGCCTGCGCCATCGTGCTGGGCAACCTGCTTGCCGACATCGTCGCCCCGTTCATCGATCCGCGCATCAAGCTGCGCTGACAACAGCAACCAACGACAAACAAGACAAGAAGGGAACAGAACATGAAGAAATATCTGGCCTCAACCGTAGCCGCCTCGGCGCTGGCGCTGGTGCTTGGCCTCGCGCCCGCATCCGCCGATGAGAAGCTCGACCCGAACGCCAAGCAGGGCGGCGCCATCACCATCACCTACAAGGACGATGTCGCAACACTCGACCCGGCGATCGGCTATGACTGGCAGAACTGGTCGATGATCAAGAGCTTGTTCGACGGCCTGATGGACTATGAACCCGGCACAACCAATCTGCGGCCTGAACTTGCCGAAAGCTACGAGATCTCGCCGGATGGTACGACCTTCACCTTCAAGCTGCGCAAAGGCGTGAAATTCCATAATGGCCGCGAGATGACGGCCGACGACGTCAAATATTCGCTCGACCGCGTCACCAATCCGAAGACGCAGAGCCCCGGCGCCGGTTTCTTCGCCTCGATCAAGGGTTACGAGGACGTAGCAGGCGGCAAGGCCGAAAGCCTGGCCGGCGTCACTGTGGTCGACCCCGCGACCGTCAAGATCGAACTGTCGCGGCCGGACGCCACCTTCCTGCACGTGATGGCGATCAATTTCAGCCATGTCGTGCCGAAGGAAGAGGTCGAGAAATACGGCGCCGACTTCGGCAAGCATCCGGTCGGCACCGGTGCCTACAAGCTTGGCGAATGGACGCTCGGCCAGCGCCTCGTGTTCGAGCGCAATGCCGACTACTGGCACAAGGGCCTGCCCTATCTCGACAAGATCACCTTCGAGATCGGCCAGGAGCCAATCGTGGCGCTGCTGCGCCTGCAGAAGGGCGAAGTCGACGTGCCGGGCGACGGCATCCCGCCAGCCAAGTTCCAGGAAGTGATGGCCGATCCCGCGCAAAAGGCGCGTGTGGTCGAAGGCGGCCAGTTGCAGACCGGCTACGCCACCATGAACACCACCATGGCACCGTTCGACAATGTGAAGGTGCGCCAGGCCGTCAACATGGCCATCAACAAGGAACGCATCGTCAAGATCATCAACAACCGTGCGGTACCGGCCAACCAGCCGCTTCCGCCGTCGATGCCTGGCTACGACAAGAACTTCGCCGGCTACAAATACGATGTCGAGAAGGCCAAGGCGCTGCTTGGCGAGGCCGGTCATGCGGATGGCTTCGAGACACAACTTTTCGTCATGAACACCGATCCCAATCCGCGCATCGCCCAGGCGATCCAGCAGGATCTCGCAGCCATCGGCATCAAGGCGTCGATCCAGTCTCTGGCGCAGGCGAATGTGATCGCGGCCGGCGGCGACAAGGCCGGCGCTCCGATGATCTGGTCGGGCGGCATGGCATGGATCGCCGACTTCCCCGATCCATCCAACTTCTACGGCCCAATCCTGGGCTGTGGCGGCGCCGTTCAGGGTGGTTGGAACTGGGCCTGGTACTGCAACAAGGATCTTGATGACAAGGCGGCCAAGGCCGACTCCATCGTCGACCCAGCCAAGGCCGACGAACGCTACAAGCTGTGGGGCGAGATTTACGCCAAGGTCATGGAAGACGCGCCGTGGGCGCCGGTGTTCAACGAACAGCGTTTCACCATGCGCTCGCCACGCATGGCGGGCGACGACAAGCTCTACGTCGACCCGGTCCATATCCCGATCAACTACGACTATGTGTATGTGAACGATGTGCAATAACTGCAACTATACGATCCACGGGCGTCATCATCATTTCGGCTGGGACAATTCCTTCGTCCCGGCCGAACGGGTGGAACCCGGCTCCACCATCGAGTTCAACTGCCTGGATTCCTCCGGCGGCCAGTTGCAGCCCGACAGCACGGTCGCGGACATCGCCCGGCTCGACTTCGGCAAGATCAACCCTGTAACCGGGCCGATCCATGTCGAAGGGGCGGAACCTGGCGACGCGCTGAAAATCACCATCGAGCAGTTCAAACCGTCCGGCTTCGGCTGGACGGCGAACATTCCGGGTTTTGGCTTGCTTGCCGACGACTTCAAGGAGCCGGCTCTGGCAGTTTGGAAGTATGACGTCAATTCGCTGGAACCGGCGCTGTTCGGCAAGAATGGTCGTGTGCCGCTCAAGCCCTTCGCCGGCACCATCGGCAATGCGCCGGCGCAAAAGGGCCTGCATTCCGTGGTGCCGCCGCGTCGCGTCGGCGGCAATCTCGACATCCGCGACCTTGCCGCGGGCACCACGCTCTATCTTCCGGTAGAAGTGGCCGGCGCGCTGTTCTCGGTGGGCGACACGCATGCCGCCCAGGGCGACGGTGAAGTCTGTGGCACCGCGATCGAAAGCCCGATGGATGTCGTGCTCACCCTTGATCTGGTCAAGGATGCCCGGCTGAAGATGCCGCGCTTCACCACGCCGGGTCCGGTGACGCGCCACCTCGACGCCAAGGGTTACGAGGTCACGACCGGCATCGGGCCCGACCTGATGACGGGCGCCAAGGAAGCGGTTGCCCAAATGGTCGACCTGCTCGCGGCCCACTACCAGATGGATCCGGTCGATGCCTATATGCTGGTTTCGGTCTGTGGCGACCTTAGGATCAGCGAGATTGTCGACATGCCGAACTGGGTGGTGTCGTTCTATTTCCCGCGTTGCGTGTTCGAATGATCGCAGCCGCGGGTATAAAGGCAGGCGCGGCAACTGCCGCGCCTGAAGATCCAGAGAGGAGGCCGGTGCTAACCGTCTCTGGCCTTACTGTTTCCGTACGCGGGGAAGAGGGCGAACGGGCGGTGGTCTCCGATCTCTCCTTTACGCTGGCTCGCGGCGAAACGCTGTGCATCGCAGGCGAGTCCGGTTCCGGCAAATCAATGACCTCGCTGGCGATCATGGGGCTGTTGCCGCAACCGCAAGCACGCGTTTCGGCCGGCTCGATCCGGCTCGGCGATCTCGACCTCACGGCACTCAGCGAAAAGCGCATGCAGGCGGTTCGCGGCAACCGCGTCGCGATGATCTTCCAGGAACCGATGACCTCGCTGAACCCGGTTCTGTCGATCGGGCGCCAGTTGATCGAAGCAATCGAGGTCCATACCAACTTAAGCGGAGGCGATGCACGTGCCCGCGCCATCGAAGCGCTGAAGGCAGTCCGCATTCCCGAAGCCGAGAGCCGGCTGAAACAGTTCCCACACGAGCTTTCCGGCGGCATGCGCCAGCGCGTCATGATCGCCATGGCGCTGGCCTTGAAGCCAGACGTGCTGATCGCCGACGAGCCGACCACGGCACTCGATGTCACGGTGCAGGGCGAGGTTCTGGAATTGCTGCGCGATCTTCAGCGCGAGCAAGGCACCGCGGTGATCCTGATCACCCACGACATGGGCGTCGTCGCTGAAATGGCGGATCGGGTGATCATCATGCGCAATGGCCGCATGATCGAGCAAGGCACCATCACCGACATCTTCGAGCGGCCGCAGGTCGACTACACGCGCGAACTGCTTGGCGCCGTACCCAGGATGGGCTCAGGGCGCGCCGTGGCATCGGGCAAGTCGGCGGAACCGGCAAAACCTGCCGCTGTTGCCGAAGTCCGCGAACTCCATGTGCGTTTCGACCTGCATGGCGGTTTCTTCGGCCGCGTCACGCGCCGCGTTCACGCCGTGGAAGGCGTCAGCTTCTCGATCGCGCCGAATGAAACCCTGTCGCTGGTGGGCGAATCCGGCTGCGGCAAATCCACAACCGCAAAGGCACTTGCCGGGCTCCTGCCCTATAGCGGCGACATTGCCATAGGCGGGCGTAATCTTGCAGGATTGGGTCGAGACGAGCGCAAGGCGGTGCGCCGGGACATCCAAATGATCTTCCAGGACCCGTACGCCTCGCTCGATCCGCGCATGCCTGTCGGCGATCTGGTCGCGGAGCCTTTGCTGATCCATGGGATCGGCACTCCAAAAGAACGGACGGACCGCGTTGCGGCACTGTTCGAGCGTGTCGGCCTCACCGTCGACCAGATGGAGCGTTATCCGCATGAGTTCTCGGGCGGCCAGCGCCAGCGCATCTGCATCGCGCGCGCATTGGCGCTGCGGCCTAAACTGATCATCGCCGATGAAAGCGTTTCGGCACTCGATGTTTCGGTTCAGGCGCGCGTGCTGAAACTCCTCAAGGAACTGCAAAGCGAGTTCGGCGTCGCCTATCTTTTCATTTCGCACGACATGGCTGTGGTCGAGAACATTTCCGACAAGGTGGCGGTGATGTATCTCGGCCAGATCGTGGAGATGGGCAGGAGCGAGCAGGTTTTCGCCAATCCGCGCCATCCCTACACGAAACGGCTGATCGAAGCGGTTCCGGTGCCCGATCCCGCTCGTCGGCGGACACGGTTCGCCCGACTGGACAGCGAGATCGCAAGTCCGGTTCGTCGGGTCGGCGACCCACCCGCGAAACTGCTGCTGCAGGATGTCGGCGACGGCCATTTGGTCGCAGCCCACTAGGCTGCAGCCGGTCACACTGCTTGTATCGAGGCGAGCGAACGGCTATCGCCTGCTGCGACTGCAACTACGGACTGGATCATGAAGCGCCCCATCATCGTTTTCGACCTCGACGGAACGCTTGTCGACACCGCTCCCGACCTGCTCGACAGCCTGAACCACAGCCTGGTCGATGGCGCGCTGGAGAGCGTGGACTATATCGGCTTCAAACGCTTTGTCGGCCAGGGAGGTCGCGTCATGATCGAACGCGCCTATGCGGCGCAGCGCAGGGCATTGGCGGTGGAAGAGCTCGACCGCCTGCTCGGGCTGTTCATGACCCACTACACCCAGAATATTCCCGGCAAGTCCCTGCCCTATCCAGGTGTCGTAGACGCGATCGGCCGGCTGGAGGAAGCAGGCTATGTTCTCGCAGTCTGTACAAACAAATACGAAGCGAACTCAAAGGCTTTGATCGAAGCGCTCGGGTTGAACGACCACTTCGCCGCGATCGCCGGCCAGGACACTTTCGCCTTCCGCAAGCCGGATCCGCGCCATCTGCTCGAAACCATCGCCTTGGCCGGCGGTGACCCGGAACGCGCTGTCATGGTCGGCGATTCGCAGACCGATATCGATACCGCCAAGGCAGCTGGCATCCCAGTGGTGGCTGTCGATTTCGGCTACACCGACCGCCATGTCAGCGAATTCGAGCCATCCGTCGTCATCTCGCACTTCGACGAATTGACCCCTGCCCTCGTCGAAAAACTGATCGTGGCGGCGCGCTGAAAAATCTTTTGCCGTATCCGCGCTTTCGTGGCCTGGAAGCGCGGATGGGACGGTTGACTTCCGACCATCACCCACCTTATATCGCGGCGCGCTTGGCCTTCGGGCATGGAGCGGGCGATTAGCTCAGCGGGAGAGCACACCCTTCACACGGGTGGGGTCGTAGGTTCAATCCCTACATCGCCCACCATTCCGCTTTACCTGGATCTGCCACCTCCCATCACATCTTTCTCATGCCGTACGCATTGATGTCGTGCGTCGGTCACACATCAGCATGGGCTATCTCTTTGCGCGGGGTGGCGGCTTGAGGAGACATGCCTCCAATCCGCAAACTACATCAGGTAGCAGAACATCGATCGGAATCTCGCTGTGAACACCTTCAAAGTGGCCGAGATACGTGTTGGGAAAGCAGTTCCGTACGGTCCTGCCGGAAAGTTCAGCGCGATCGACAAACAGCTTGTTCGAGGATCAATCCATGCGGGACCGCTCGGCCTTGACGGTGACGAACAAGGTGACCGCACGCTGCATGGCGGACCGAACAAGGCGCTCCACGCCTACGCCCGCTCACATCTGCCCCGATGGGCCGCGGAATTGCCGCATCGCGCGGACCATTTCCAGGCGGGTGCGTTTGGAGAGAATCTGGTCATCGACGACGTCACGGAGGCCGATTTCTGCCTCGGCGACCGCTGGCGGTTGGGCGAGGCCTTGCTCGAAGTCAGCCAAGGCAGGCAGCCCTGCTGGAAGCTCAACCTGCGTTTCGACCTGCCGGACATGGCGCGCCGCGTGCAGGATACCGGACGCAGCGGCTGGTATTTCAGAGTGCTGGAGGCCGGCGCGATCACTGCGGGCGATCAAGGCATGTTGATTGAACGACCGCATTCGGACTGGTCGATCGCCCGTGTCTCCCATCTTCTCTACCACGACCGCATGAACCGGCCGGCGCTTGTCGAACTGGCTGCCCTGCCCGGCTTGACGGACAGCTGGAAACGGCTGGCTGCCGCCCGCCTGGCATCCGGTCAGACCGAGGACTGGTCGCGCCGCATCGAAACGCCGACGGAATGAACGCCGGTCCAGATTGCCGGTTTGACCGACTAGCCCATGGGACCACGCACCGCTGCAACCGCTTCCAATGCCTGCTGCAGGCGGTCATCGCGGCCATAGACGTCGTCGTAGTACTCGACCTTACCGGACATGTCGGGCCAGGCGGTGAAATAGGCGACGTAGACCGGGATCTTGCGGCTCACCTTCTCGGACGAATGCCCCTTGGCCAACTTGCCGGCGACATAGTCGACCGACGTGCCAAGCACGGCGGCAGCCATGCCGCGTGGATCCTGCAAGCGCACGCAGCCATGGCTCAACGCTCGATTGTCGCGCTGGAAGAACGCCTTCTGCGGCGTGTCGTGCATGTAGATGGCATGCTTGTTGGGGAACAGGATCTTCAGCTCGCCCAATGAATTGGCCTCGCTTGGCTGCTGGCGCACATTGTAGGGGATTTTTGCGCCATAGGCGCCCCAGTTGACCGCGGAAGACGGGATGCGCTTGCCGCGCGAATCCGTCACTTCGTAACCGGCACGGTCGAGATAACCAGGATCGCGGCGCAGCCGCGGCAGCATCTCATTGACCAGGATCGACTGCGGCACGCCCCAATAGGGATTGTAGTCTACCTGTTCGATCTCGTCGTAGAAGAAACTGGTCTGATTGGCGACCTTGCCGATAACGGTGCGCGTCCTCAGCTTCTCTTCGCCACCTTCGATGTAGCTCGCGCTGAAGGATGGCTGGTTGATGAAGACACGCGGATCTCCAAGCTCGGACGGATGCCAGCGCAGTTCCTCAAGTGCATATTGCACCTTGGCTATGCGGTCGGCTTTCGAAGTGCCGGCAAGCGCTGCGACCGTGCGTGGGCCGATGACGCCGTCGTCTTTCTCCCCGGCCTTCTTCTGCGCCGCCTTGATGACCGGCACCAGTTCGGGAACATAGACCTCGCTGGTAACGAGCATGGCCAGCACCTCACCGTAATCGCCGCCCATGTCGTCATCGAGGTCATGCGCGATCAGCGACAACAATTTGGGCAGTTCCGGGCTGGTTTCGCCCGGCTTCAGCTTGAGCTTGGAATCGACGACGACCTCGTTTTCCTCGCTCGCCTTGAGCGCCTCGAGCTCGACGCGGAGTGCCTGGTATTCGGCGTTCTGTGGATGACGCGATTCCAGATAGGTGCCCACCTCCTGCGTGCGTTCGAGCGTCTTGAGCACGCCTTCACGATCGAGCGGTTTGGCCGGAAAATCGTAATAGCCGGAGATGCGGTTCGGATCGATGCGGCCGTCCTGCGCGTCGTCGACATAACGCAACACGCGCGCCGAGAGCGCCATCTCGAACCGAATCATCTCCTTCGCGCGTGTCGCCGTGTCGACGGAACTGAATGCCGGCACATCGACGAGATAATCCTCCGGCGCCAACCCATAGGTTGCGGCATCGCCCAGCACGCGCATCGCCTGCCTGGCCCGTTCGTTCGGCTCGCCGTCGGTCACCCAGATGAAATCGGGATTGGCGGCGTAGTAGGCGGTCAGGGCCTTCGCGTTCGCCGCCTCGGCACGCAAGTCATAGTCGGCCAATCCGGCCAGCGCCTCGTGGAAGGCATCGGCTGCCTGCGCTGGTTCGAAGGCTGCATTCTGCGGCACTGCCGACAACGGCGAGAAATCGACCTTCACCAGTGGATCGGCCTTGTAAGTGTTGTAGGTCGGCCCGGTGATCTTGGCTATGGCCACGGCCTTGCGGGTCTTGGGCGGGGGCGGGAACTCGCTGCGTCTCTGCGCAGGACGCCTGTTGGGAGCGCTATAGTCGCCGTCGCGCATCGACGGCGACTGGTGGCGCACGCCACCGCCGAAGAGCATATCAAACAGGCCCTCGGCATTTGCCTGCGGAGATCCCAGCAACGTCGCAGCCAAGGCAGCAAACGGCAGCAACGCGGATCTCTTCGCGAACGACTTCATGGACCACCCTCTCCGACCCGCCCTCGGGCTCCGAATACCGCCGCGAATGTCGTGATCATTCGCATAGCGGTTCTGTGACAGGATGATAGCGTTTCACGCGCATTTGTTTAAGCCTTCGTTAAACAAGTCGAGATCAGCCGATCACTTCCACAAAGACAGTGTGGCGGCACGGAAACGTTCCGCACCGCCACAATAACGAAAATCGATGGAAAGCGGTTGCGTCAGGTGTTGGCGCCGCCGTCGATCGTGAACGCAGAACCGGTGACAAATCGGCTTTCAGGGCCGGCGAGCCAGGCAACGAGACCCGCGATTTCCGCCACATCGCCGAAGCGCGGTGTCGCCATCTTCTGGCGCTGATGTTCGGCATGCGGACCGTCCGCCGGGTTCATGTCGGTGTCGGTAGAGCCCGGATTGACGACATTGGCGGTAATGCCACGAGGGCCGAGGTCGCGCGCCAACGCCTTGGTAAGACCCACCAAACCGGCTTTGCTGGCGGAATAAGCTGCTAGTCCCGGGTCGGTAATCCGGTCAGCCAGGTTGCTGGAGATCGAGATGATCGAACCGCCCTCGCCCATCAGGGCAGCGGCAGCCTTCGACGCCACGAAGGGTGCACGCAGGTTGACCTCGATCGATTCGTCGAAATCGGCGAGCGACAGACTGTCCAGCGGTTCGGCGCGCCAGATGCCGGCACTGTTGACCAAAATGTCCAATCGGCCGAGAGCCTTGGTTGCCTCCTTTACCGAACGTTCGACGGCATCGGCGTCGCGATTGTCAGCCTTTATCGCGAGCGCGCGACGACCGCCTGCCCTGATCTCCGCCACGACTGCCTCGGCCTTTTCGGCACCGTTGACATAGGTGATCGCCACATCCGCGCCCTCGGCGGCGAGCCGGCGGGCGATCGCCGCGCCGATGCCCCGGCTACCGCCGGTCACCAGAGCCGTCTTGCCTTGCAATTTGGTGGAAGTCATCGACATTTTCCTTTCTGTAACGATCGATACAGAAATACCTGACAAGGTTGCACGGAGCCGTCAAGCGATTTATGTATTGATTAATACAGAAATGGAACTCCCATGGCGGACCGCGGACGTCCACGCAGTTTTGATCGCACCGAGGCCCTCGAGCGGGCCATGCAGGTGTTCTGGAAAAAGGGCTATGAAGGCGCATCGCTGAACGACCTGACAGCGGCGATGGGCATAGGCTGCCCCAGCCTCTATGCTGCCTTCGGTAGCAAGGAGAATCTCTTCCTCGAGGCCATCGCTCACTACGAAAGCGTAGTCGGCACCGAAATCTGGGAAGCGATCGAAAAGGCACCGACAGCGCGCGCGGCTATGCAAGATTTCCTTCATGCCACGGTCGAGGCTTATTCCAGCACCGATTCGCCGCGAGGCTGCCTGATCGCACTGGGCGCACTGCATCAAGATTCCAGTTCCGGCAGGATCTGTGCGGATCTGCGGCGCCGCCGCGCGGAAAATATCGATACCTTGCGCCGCCGGTTGCAGCGCGGAGTGATGGAGGGTGACCTACCCGCTGCTTTCGATTGCAATGCAGCCGCCCTGTTCTACGCCACGACCCAGAACGGCATGTCGATCCTCGCGCGCGACGGCGCATCTCGAGAAGCTCTGGCTGCCGTCGCCGAGGGGGCCATCGCCGCTTTCCAGCCATTGGCGGACAAGGCCAATATCCGAGCGCCTCATGGCCCGTGACAAAGCCGCCGTGGTGTGATGGAGATCCGCAGGGACGCTGCGGTGTCAAATCTTGCGGAGGATGGCCGTGAAAAGAGGGTTTCGCCAGATGTTGGACGAGGCCAATGCCGAGATCGAGGCGGTTTCGCCGGACGAGGCGGCGGCGTTGCTGGAGGACGACGGCACAATCTTCATCGACCTGCGCGACCCGCGTGAAGTTGAGCGAAGCGGGCGCATTCCTGGCGCCAAACACTGCACTCGCGGCATGCTGGAATTCTGGATCGACCCGGAGAGCCCTTACCACAAACCCTATTTTGCTTCCGGAAAGAGCTTCGTCTTCTTCTGCGCCGGCGGCTGGCGTTCCGCGCTTGCCACCAAGACCGCGCAGGACATGGGCCTCACGCCGGTCAAACATATCCTCGGCGGCTTCACCGCCTGGAAAGATGCCGGCCTGCCGATCGAAGCGCCTGAAGATAAAAAGTAACCGACCGCCCTCTCGTCAATGCACGAGCTCCGGCCGGGTGCGTTCGGCAACAAAGGTCACCGCTTTCTGGACGACACCGGGATCTGCCAGGATGCGGCGGTGACCCAGGCCGTTCGCCCAATGCAGGCGAACATGGTCTCCGGCGCTGGCGTAGAGATCGGCATGCCGGGCCGATACTTCCTTGTCGTCAGGCGCGTGAATGACAAGGGTTGGAACCGGCATATGGGCGAGCTGGCGGCCTCCCTGGAACTCCTTCAGCGGTCGTCCGGAAAGCTGCTCCACCCGACCCGCCATCTTTGTCTGGGAACGTGGGCCAACGTTGAGCACCTGGCTGAATTCCGCAAACAGGTCCGGTATGGAGCTGGGGGCCGCGATCAGCACAAGTTTTTCGGTGTTGACCGGTAGATATCCCTTCACCGACCCTACCGCCGCGTTGGTCGCAACGGCTCCACCGAAGGAGTGGCCGACAGTGGCGACGAAGGGACCAAACCAGTCGCCGGCGAGCCGCACCGCCTCTACAGCATTGATCATGTTGAGCCGGCGCCCGGAAGAGGCGCCATGGCCAGGCAGATCGAGCGACACCACCCTGTAACCATCTTCCAGAAACCCCTGGATCAGCGAGCGCATGTATTCCGTACGCGACCGCCAACCATGAATGGCGAGAATCGTGCCACGTGATCCCCTGCCCTGGTCCGGACGGAATTCGTGCACGACCACGCAGCCCGCCCTTGTCTTCAGCCTATGATGGCGAGCGCCGGACATGAAATCGGCGGCATGGTCGATAGCGCGGCGTTCGCCGTCGCTCACCTTGTTGACATTGGGCGTGCGGCAGAACACTTCGAACGCGGCGCGGCCGGCAAAGCCGGGTGCAATGCGCTCACCGAGCCCGAACAGGCCGCGGATGACCTTCAAACCAAATGATGCCATAGTGGCGATCCAACAGATTAGTTCAACCGTGAACATGTTAGTTCAAGAATGAACAAAAAACAAGACTTGCCTTGGGACAATCCGCGATTCCGCAACTGGATTGCGCTGGTGCGTGCCGAAAAGGCCGTGGTGGCGGCGCTTACCAAGGCTCTACAGCCTCTCGATCTGAAGATCGCCCAACTCGACATGCTGATGAACCTCTACCGGCATCCCGGCATGTCGCAGCATGATCTCGCGCGCAGGCTGCTGGTGGGACGCTCCAACATCACGATGCTTCTGCCCCAACTGGAGACGCGCGGCCTGGTCACGCGCGAGAACGATGCCAAGGACAAGCGTGTGATGCGGCTATCCCTTACCGAAAGCGGCGAAACACTGCTGATGGAAGCGCTACGGGTTTACACGACGCTGATTGAGCGCGTGATGGCGCAGTCGACAGCTGCCGAATGCGACCGCATGGGTGCCATGATGCTGCGCATCACCGAAGCCATGAAGGTGGACTAGATCCCGCTATCAGGACACGGCATTCAAAACGCGGCCGACGCATTCACCACATCGACTTCTTCGCTCGCTCCGGCCATTCCTTGTCGTAAGTGGTGCCGTCGATGCTCTTGCGGCTGGTGACCTCAAGAATCTGCCCGGGTGTCGGCAGGTTCTTCGGATCGACATGTTTCTCCGCATTCCACAGATCGGAGCGATGAATGGCGCGGGCGCACTGGAAATAGACCGTCTCGACCGCGACGATGGTGACCGACCGTGCCGGTTTTCCCTCCATGGTGAAGGAAGCGCATAATTCGGCATCGGTCGTGATGGAGGCCGTGCCATTCACTCGCAAGGTTGTTCCCGAACCCGGCACGAGAAAGAGCAAACCGACTCGCGGATCGCGGATGATATTCCGCAACGAATCCGCACGGTTGTTGCCACGGCGGTCAGGCATCATCAGCGTCTTCGGATCATGAATGCGCACGAAGCCGGCCAGATCGCCGCGCGGCGAGCAATCGAGCCCCTCCGGCCCCGATGTGGCCAGGGCAACGAAGGGCGAGGCCTCGATAAAGGCGGCGTACTCGGGAATGACGTGATCGAGTTCCTTGACCAGCGATGCTTCGCCAGGCAGCCCATAGAGAGCTTCCAGTTGTTCCACCGTATCTATTCTCGACATCGTCCTTGCTCCATGAAGCCTGCGGCTATCGCAGCCACATGACGGTTTGACGACAGGATCTACCCGGCTAAGGGTCGCGGCCCAGGCCCTTCCCAGTCAATTCATCAAGATAAGCCTGCCAGCGGCTTTCCTTTTCGTGGCCGAGCGTATGCAGGTAGGCCCAGGTGAAAATGCCGGTGTCGTGAAGGTCGTCAAACGTGATGCGAACCGCATAGTTGCCCACCGGTTCGATCTTGAGGATGGCGACCTCGCGTTTGCCGGGGACGGTTACGCGCTGCTCGGCCGAATGGCCCTGTACTTCCGCCGAAGGTGAAAGAACACGCAGCAACTCCGCCGACAGTTCGAATGGCCGGTGATCGGGAAATGTCACCGTCAGCAGCTTGCGGTCCTTGGAGACCCGGAGTTCCTTCGGAGCGGTCATGGACATCCCTTTTAGGTTGGCTCCGACTACGCCTGTTCGTCGGCCTTGGGAAGACCGTAACTCCAGTCCCCATTGGCCCAATGCTGATAGGGATGACGCCCGACGTCTTCGTGCTACGGATCACCACAAGCGTTGGATGTCCCAGACGCGACCTGGTCGTGGTTGCGTCTGACAAACAGCAAGTGATACCAAATGACACCTTTGCCGGGCTTGAAAGATAGTTACCAAGGCCCGACATTCGACTAACGAGTTTTCGATTGCCGAGACTGCGGACTGAAGGCGACAGAATGCAATTTGCCAATCCCATGATCGATCCGTTTGGCCGCACGATCAGCTACCTGCGTGTGTCTGTCACCGACCGCTGCGATTTCCGCTGTGTCTATTGTATGGCCGAGGACATGGCTTTCCTGCCGAAGAGGGATCTTTTGACGCTGGAGGAACTCGACCGGCTCTGCACCATCTTCATTGAAAAGGGCGTTCGCAAGCTGCGTCTCACCGGCGGCGAGCCCCTGGTACGCAAGAACATCATGCATCTGGTGCGCGAACTGTCGCGTCACCTGAAAAGCGGCGCCCTGGAAGAGCTGACATTCACCACCAACGGCTCGCAGCTTGCCCGCTTCGCCGACGAACTGGCTGATTGCGGCGTGCGCCGTATCAACGTCTCGCTGGACACGCTCGACGCCGACAAATTCCACGCCATCACCCGCTGGGGCCATCTCGGCAAGGTGATGGCTGGTATTGATGCCGCACAGGCGGCGGGCATCAAGGTGAAACTCAACGCCGTAGCGTTGAAGGGCTTCAACGACCAGGAAATCCCCGAAATGCTGCGCTGGGCACACGGCCGTGGCATGGACCTGACGCTCATCGAAACCATGCCGATGGGTGAGATCGATGGCGACCGCACCGACCAGTACATGCCGCTGTCGCTGATGCGCGCCGAACTGGAACGCGACTTCACGCTGAAGGATATCCCCTACAAGACCGGTGGCCCTGCCCGCTATGTCGAGGTCGCCGAGACTGGCGGCCGGCTCGGCTTCATCACGCCGATGACGCACAATTTCTGCGAGAGCTGCAACCGCGTGCGGCTGACCTGCACCGGCACGCTTTATATGTGCCTTGGGCAGGAAGATGCCGCCGACCTGCGTTCTCCTTTGCGCGCCTCCGAGGGCAACGAGCTGGTTTCGAACGCCATTGACGAAGCGATCGGCCGCAAGCCGAAGGGCCATGACTTCGTCATCGACCGCCGCACCAATCGGCCGTCCGTATCGCGGCACATGAGCGTCACCGGCGGGTGAGACGCGATCAACCGCTTGGCTTTTTCTAGCCAAGCAGTGAAGTTCAAAGCTCCACCAGAAGACAGGAAGTTGCCAGCGGTCTTTTGATTTCAACATTCGCACGGGTGGCCTCAGCGAGATGCGGATGTCGAAATTGAATCGCCAGGAGGTGAGAACGCGCATGAGCGTCGAAGTTGCCGGTGTCATACTGGCGGGAGGATTGTCGAGCCGCATGGGCGGTGGCGACAAAGGCCTGCTGTCACTGGGAGGCAAATCCGTTCTTGAGTGGGTGACGGCTCAATTCGCCCCACAAGTCGGTCCGCTTGCTCTCAACGCCAATGGCGATCCCGCTCGTTTTTCAAGCTTTCAGCGTCCGATCCTGGTTGACACCGTCGCAGGCTTTCCCGGCCCCCTCGCCGGCATTCTCGCCGGCTTGGAGTGGGCTGCCTCGGAAACGAAGACTTCGACAGTCGTTACCGTTGCTGCCGATACCCCCTTCTTTCCCGAAAACCTGGTTAGCGAGTTGGCTAATGCCGTCGATCACGACACGATCGCGGTGGCCCGCTCTTCGGGCCGCCTGCATCCGACTTTCGCACTCTGGCCAATCGGCCTCCGGGAGCCGTTACGCCACTTCCTCGTCGAGGAAGGAAACCGTCGTGTCTTGTCCTTCATAGAGAGGCATCGCTTCATCGAGGTGGACTTTCCGCTGCTTCCACTGCGCGACGATACGCTCGACCCGTTCTTCAACATCAATACGCCCGCCGATCTCACGGAGGCGGAGCGAATCCTCAAAGAGCTTCCCGCATGAGCAATCGCGTCTTTGGCATCACCGGCTGGAAGAACTCCGGAAAGACGACGCTGACGGAAAAACTGGTGGCCGAACTGGTACGGCGCGGCCGGCGCGTGTCGACCGTGAAGCATGCTCATCACGACTTCGACATCGACAAGGAAGGTGCCGACTCTTTTCGTCATCGCCAGGCCGGCGCCAGCGAAGTCGCAATCGTCTCTGGCCGCCGCTGGGCACTGATGCACGAGTTGCGCGGTGAAGAGGAGCCGAAACTTGCCGACATTCTTGGGAGGCTGGCGCCGGCGGATATCGTCATCGTCGAAGGCTACAAACGCGAGAGCCATTTCAAGATCGAGGCACGGCGCACCGCCGCGAAGGATCGTGCACCGCTTGCGCCATCCGATCCCAGCATCATCGCCGTCGCGGCCGACCACCCTCAGCCGAATGAGACGCTGCCCGTCTTTGACCTCGACGACATCGCTTCGATAGCCGACTTCATCGAAGAGCGAGTCGGCCTAAACCGCTGACCGTGCCGTCGAACGGCAGAAGCTTCCCCAACGATATGCCGAAAAACCCCGTATTTTTGCCGACGCTGAAAGGTATTCTCAGCGGTTTTACAGTTGCTTTCACTTGGCAAAAAGTTCCAGTATTTGGTCCAGCGGGCGGTCAACAGCCCCGCCCGAACGAGCCGCTTGGACAGCGGCCGGGACCAACAGAGAGGATCATCATGCGTATTGCAATGCGTATCGCGCTCGCCACGTCGGCGATCATGCTGGCGTTGGGCGCCGCCCAGGCCCAGGAGAAGGTCGTCAAGATCGGCACCGAAGGTGCCTATCCGCCCTTCAACAACCTGACATCCGACGGCAAGCTCGTCGGCTTCGACATCGATATCGCCCAGGCGCTGTGCGACGAGATGAAGGTCAAGTGCGAATTCGTCGCCCAGGATTGGGATGGTATCATCCCCGCCCTTCAGGCCAACAAGTTCGACGCCATCGTGGCGTCCATGTCGATCACGGACGAGCGCAAGCAGAAGGTCGATTTCACCAACAAATATTACAACACGCCATCCGCTATCGCGGTGTTGAAGGACAGCGCCTTGAAAGGCGTGACCAAGGAAGACCTCGCCGGCAAGACCATCGGCACGCAATCGTCCACCACCCACTTCAACTACGCATCGAAGACCTTCACGGACTCGACCGTCAAGGCCTATCCGACCGCTCAAGAGTACCAGCTCGACCTCGCCAATGGCCGCCTCGATGCGGTCGAGGACGACATCGTCGTTCTCAGCCAGTGGCTCGAAACCCAGGACGGCGCCTGCTGCAAGCTGCTCGGCCAGCCTTCGCCTCAGCCTGTCGAGATCTTCGGTGAAGGTGCAGGAATTGCCATCCGCAAGGGCGACACCGAACTCAAGGACAAGCTGAACGCCGCCATCAAGGCCATCCGGGCCAATGGCAAGTACAAGGAAATCAACGACAAATACTTCAAGTTCGACGTTTTCGGCGCCGATTCCTGATCGTTTGATTGTTGAAATGGAGAAAGGCGGGAAATTCCCGCCTTTCCTGTCCGAACCGGCCGTGTCATGAGGGGATGACGCGACGGGTTTCAAAAGAAGGGGAACAGGCGGGCGCATGCAAAGCGTTTGGACGCTTCTGAGCTGGGGACCGGACGGCTGGTCGGATAACATCTTCAATGGCGTTTTGGTCACGATCGCGCTTGCGATTGCCACCTTGCCTGTCGGACTTGCCATCGGGTTCCTGATTGCGCTGGCCAAGCAATCAAAGGAACCGTCACTTAGACTGGCTGGAAATGTCTACACCACGATCTTTCGTGGCCTCCCGGAACTGTTGACGCTATTTCTGGTTTTCTTCGGCGCCCAGATCGTGCTGCAGAAGATCGTCCAGTTCTTCAATCCGACCGGTACCATTGAGGTCAACGCCTTCGTGTCGGGCATGATCGCGCTTGGTGTCGTCTTTTCTTCCTACGCCAGCGAAGTTTTCCTGTCGGCATTTCGCGCCATTCCGCACGGCCAATATGAAGGCGGTTACGCGGTCGGCCTCAACAAGAGCCAAACCATGCGGCTGGTGGTGCTGCCACAGTTGATCCGGATCGCCCTGCCGGGTCTCGCAAATCTGTGGCTGATCCTGCTCAAGGATACCGCTTTGGTCTCCGCGGTCGGCCTTAACGATATTCTACGAGAAACCGGCGTTGCCGCTCGTGTCACCAAGCATGCTTTCCTTTTCTTCGGCTATGCAGCGCTGATCTATCTGGTGCTCGCCATTATCTCGTCTTTCGGCATCAACGCCATTGAACGAGCGGTTGGTCGTCGGGAGGCCTCGCGATGAGCGCTGCCGACATAGCCGCTGTCGAAAAGCCGCCGGAACCGCCGCGCGGCTGGACCAAGGCGCGCATAACCGGCCACGTCCTCCTGGCTCTCTGGGCGCTTCTGGGCCTGGGATTGGCCTGGTTCCTGGCTTCATCCTGGAACCCCGAACTCATCCAAAAATATGCTCCGGGTTATCTGTCGGGCATCGTCGTTACCTTGAAGCTGGTGGCGATCTCCTGCGTGATTGGCGCCCTGCTGTCGATTCCAATCGCCTATATGCGCATGTCGAAGAACACGGTTCTGTCCGGCATCGCTTATGCCTATGTCTATTTCTTCCGCGGCACGCCGCTGCTTGCCCAGACCTTCCTGATCTACTACGGCCTCGGCTCGTTCCGGCCGCAACTTGAAATGGTCGGCCTGTGGAGCTTCTTCCGCGAGGCCTTCAACTGCGCGGTCTTTGCCTTCGCGCTCAACACGGCAGCCTATCAGGCCGAGATTCTGCGCGGCGCCATCGAAAGTGTGCCAAAGGGACAGTGGGAAGGAGCGGCATCGCTTGGCCTGCACAAATTACAGACGTTGCGCCGGATCATCCTGCCGCAGGCGCTGATCGTGGCGCTTCGCCCCTATGGCAACGAAGTGATCCTGATGATCAAGGGATCGGCCATCGTCGCCATCATCACGGTCTATGATCTGATGGGCATCACACGTTTGACCTATTCGCGCACCTTCGACTTCCAGGCCTACATCTGGGCTGCAATCTTCTACCTGATCATGGTCGAAGTGCTGCGCCACGCGATCGAATGGATCGAGCAGCGCATCACACGTCATCTGCGCCGCTGACCACGGCAAGGCCCTGACTGGACCAACCGCCAAATTGCTCAACGGTGCCGCAATCGGCTAAGACTGCGGCCGCAAGCAATATGAAAGGATCAGACGATGGCAGCGGTTTCGTTCCTGGGACTCGGCGTAATGGGTTACCCGATGGCCGGGCATCTCAAGAACAAGGGCGGTCATGACGTGACCGTCTATAACCGCACCGCCGCCAAGGCCGAGAAATGGGTTGCCGAACATGGTGGCGCGCTGGCGCTCACCCCAAAGCAAGCCGCCGAGGGCAAGGACTTTGTCTTTTCTTGCGTCGGCAATGACGATGACCTGCGCTCCGTCACGATCGGCCCGGATGGCGCCTTTCACGGAATGAAGCGGGGTTCGATCTTCATCGACAACACCACCGCCTCTGCCGAGGTTGCACGCGAACTCGCGGCAGAGGCAGAAAAGCGCGGTTTCTCCTTCCTTGACGCACCCGTCTCAGGCGGACAGGCCGGTGCCGAAAATGGCGTGCTCACCGTCATGGTTGGCGGCACCGACGATGCCTTCGAGAAAGCCAAACCAGTCATTTCCGCCTTTGCCCGCATGGTTGGTTTGATGGGGCCGGTCGGTGCAGGCCAACTCACCAAGATGATCAACCAGATCTGTATCGCAGGCCTTGTTCAGGGTCTCGCCGAAGCCATTCATTTCAGCAAGAAATCGGGGCTCGACGTCGAAAAGGTGGTGGATGTCATCTCCAAGGGTGCGGCCGGTTCCTGGCAGATGGAAAACCGCCACAAGACAATGAATGCCGGCAAATACGATTTCGGCTTCGCGGTCGACTGGATGCGCAAGGATCTCGGCATCTGCCTGGCGGAAGCCGACCGCAATGGCGCGCGATTGCCGGTCACCGCATTGGTCGATCAGTTCTACAAGGACGTTCAAGCGATGGGCGGCAGCCGCTGGGATACCTCCTCGCTGCTCGCACGATTGGAGAAGTAGTCCGCGGAGGGGCTGGTGCATGAACAACCTGTCACCGGCCTCGACCGCCGCGGAAGTCCTTGCTTATCTGTATACCCTTTCCTCCGAAGAGAATCGCCGGGGTATGCAGCGCTTCGGCATCAAGGTGGAGCGGGCGCTGGGCATTCCACATGGCCCCCAGCGCGACATTGCGAGGAAGATCAAGCGCAATCATGAGCGCGCTTTCGAGCTTTGGGGAAGCGGTATCGTCGAAGCGCAGTTCATTGCATCCGCGACGGCGGATCCGAAACGCTTTTCTGTTGATGATGCAAGATCTTGGGCATCGACCTTCGATTCTTGGGACATCGTCGATGGTGTCACTGATCTGTTCGTCGACACTGAACATTGGCAGGCGCTCATCGTTGAATTCGCCGACGATGAACGAGAATTCGTTCGCCGCGCAGCCTTTGCCATGATCGCCTGGGCTTCCGTACATCGCAAAAAGGAACCGGACGTCACGTTTGAAAGCTTGCTGCCGCTGATTGAAAAGCATTCAAAAGACAGCCGCAACTTCGTGAAAAAGGCGGTCAACTGGGCCCTGCGCCAAATTGGTAAACGCTCGATGGCACTGCATGGCCCTGCGCTTGTTTTGGCGGAAAAACTCGCGGCCTCTCAAGACAAGACCGAACGCTGGATCGGTAAAGATGCCGTACGCGAATTGACCAATCCGAAGATATTGGAAAGGCTGGCCAAACGAAAGTAACGCCATGGGTTTGCGTTTCGCCGAAGTGACCAAAGAAACCCGCCCCGATTTCGAAGCTCTGTTCCAGGGCAAGGGCGGACCGAGCTATTGCTGGTGCATGGCATGGCGCGATATGCATACGCGCGAGCATGTTGAGAATGCCGAAAAGAAACGTCTGATGGTGGGGAGGATTGCCGGCGGAACGCCGGTCGGCATCCTGGCCTACGATGCCGACGATCCCATCGGTTGGTGCTCGGTCGCACCACGAGAAACCTATCGGAGGCTTTCGCGCCTGCAGGACGATACCGAACAAGGCATCTGGTCGATTGTCTGCTTCTATGTACCGCGCGCGCGGCGCGGCTCCGGACTTGCGAAGGCGCTGCTAGACGCGGCGGTCGATCATGCCTTCGCAAAGGGCGCTCGGGCGGTTGAAGCTTATCCTGTCGAGCAGGCTTCGCCAAGTTACCGCTTCATGGGCTTCCGTGACATGTTTCTTGCCCGCGGTTTCCTTGAAACCGGCACGGCCGGCTCCCGCAGGCACATCATGCGCCTGACAGCGGCCTGAACAAAATCAAGCCGCGCTCTGGCCAGCCTCGCGGTCGAGCGTCATGTAATCCAGCGGCATTTCAGTGGTGAACTTGATCTGCTCCATCGCAAAGACCGAGGAAACATCGCGGATTTCGATCTTGGCGATCAAACGTTTGTAGAAGGCGTCATAGGCAGCGATATCCGGCACGACGACACGCAGCAGATAGTCGACATCACCGCTCATGCGGTAGAACTCGACCACCTCCGGAAATTCCTGGATCACTTCCGAGAAACGGCGCAGCCATTCATGGCTGTGCGAGTTGGTGCGGATCGACACGAACACCGTCACGCGTGCGTTGATCTTTTCCGGATCGAGCAGCGCGACACGCCGCTTTATGACGCCCTCTTCCTCCAGCTTCTGAATGCGGCGCCAGCACGGCGTCGTTGACAGGCCGACTTTCTTGGCGACGTCAGCAACCGCAAGGGTCGCGTCCTCCTGCAAAAGGCGGAGGATTTTTCTATCAAGGCGATCCATCTTGGGCTCCCGAGGAAAATATTTCCCCATATTCCTTCGAAATTCTGTCACAGACAAGAAAGGAATTCTGC
This sequence comes from Mesorhizobium sp. 1M-11, assembly GCF_001303895.1. Lineage (GTDB taxonomy): Bacteria > Pseudomonadota > Alphaproteobacteria > Rhizobiales > Rhizobiaceae > Mesorhizobium. The sequence continues at coordinate 127,417 of NZ_LJSD01000058.1, forward strand.
CCAATCGCCGTGAAACGAGTGATAATTTGCGCTGAAATCAATCAATGCGAGAGCGGATTTCCGATTTCAGGAATGGCAGCAACTCCATTTCGAACCAGGGATTCTTTTTCAGCCAGCCAGTGTTACGCCAGGATGGATGCGGCAGCGGCAGCACTTTCGGGCCAGCCGCAGCGTTCCAGATCTTGCGCCAATCGTACACGGTCTCGGTCAGCGAAGCGCGGCGTGCCGCGCCCATATGCCAGCTTTGCGCATAGATACCGATCGTCAGAACCAGTTCAATCTGCGGCATTGCCGCCATGAGTTGCGCACGCCAGGCTGGTGCGCATTCCTTACGCGGCGGCAAATCGGCACCCTTGGCGTCCTGGCCCGGAAAACAGAAGCCCATCGGCACGATGGCGAATTTTTCGGTGTCGTAAAACTCTTCCGAGCTCACACCCAACCAATCGCGCAGCCGGTCGCCGGAAGCGTCGGTGAACGGCAAGCCGGAAAGATGTACCTTCGTGCCCGGTGCCTGGCTGGCCAAGAGAATGCGCGCGGTCGACGACGGCCGCAGCACAGGCCGCGGCTCATGCGGCAAGGGCCTGCCGCTCGGCATTTCGACGCAGATGCGACAAGCCCGCACCCGGGAGACAAGCTGTTCCAATTCAGCCTTCATGCAGTTCAGGCGCTGGCACTTGGTCGTCCCGAGACAGCCTTGTGCCAGCGCTGCACATGCATGCAGTCTTCCGGCATCTGGACCCGGGCGGGTTTCATGAAATCGACCGCGACCAGACCGGTGATGTCGGCCACTGAATAGCTGTCACCGGCGATGAATTCGCGCCCGGCCAACTCCCTGTCGAGCAGGCGCAGGAATTCCACTGCCTTGGGCTTGTTGGCCTCGCCCCATTCGGGAACCTGCGGCACTTCCCATTCCTTCATGGCAGGATGGATGTGCCGGAAGGCCTGCGCCACTGGCGTGAACAGGTTGAACTCCATGCGCCGTTGCCACATCTCGACCGTGGCTCGGCCAAGCGCACCCGTGCCGAACAGAACCGGCTCGGGATGCAATTCCTCGAAATAGCGGCAAATGGCGATGGTCTCGGTGAGCACCGTGCCGTCGTCCAGTTCCAGCACCGGCAGTCGCTGTAGCGGATTGCGGGCAGTGACCGTGTCGCTTCGATGTCCCATTGCCCCCATGTCGACAGGTTCCAGCGGTACGCTCAGCCCCTTCTCGGCCAGGAAGATACGGACCCGACGAGGATTGGGCGCGCGCCCTCCGTCGAACAATTTCATTGCCTGCTCCTGATTGTTTCGTCGGTGCCAACCATAGAACCGGGTTCAGCGGAAGCGAAACAATTCTCGCACGGTGTCACCGACACTCGCCAGCGTCCCATGCTTCGGCTCCACGGCACCGTCATGGGTGCGACGCCAATCGCGCGGCTCCTCGAAACTGCCGGCCCAGATGCCCGCACGCTTCACGCGCGCCGACGCTTCCTCCAATTCATAGTCGCCAAAGGCTACCGCCCAGCCGGCTCGGACCTGCTCGGCATTGAGATCGATATCACCCGCCTTGCAATCACCCAGCAGCCGGTCATAGCGGTCACGCTGCCATCCAATGCATGAAACCGCACGCCCGCCAATCAGTTTTGCCAGCGCCTGTCTCGACAGCTTCCCGCAGGGATAGTCCACCCCATCCTTGCGGCACAGTTGCGTGTATTCCGGCGCATCTATACCCCGAAGGCGAATGCGCTCATTGCCCAGTGTGATCGTATCGCCGTCATTGACGGTCGCCTTCCCGTTTTCCTGGCGTGTCGAAACACGGTCGAACCGCGCCACGATCAGTGCAATCAGTGCCAGGAACAAAAAAGCCAGCGCATAGTCGAAGAACTTGCGCCACGCACTGCGCGGGCGCGGCGGATAAGGCCGCCGCCCGGACCTTTGCGACCACGACCGGCTCATATGGCAAACAAGTTCTTAATCATTCCGCCTTAGCGTCCAGATTGGAGCCGCTGCCCGCGATAACTGAAGTTTCATGCCACTGCTAAGCTCGAACACGGCGGACAAGAACATTGTGGACCGCAGCAAGCCGCATCGCAACAGCGATGTCGCGCGCGCTGTGCGGCGCACGCGCGACCGTCTTTCCCAGCAGGCCGGTATCCCGGATTTCGACCGCGAATTGCTGAAGCTCCACGCTCGCGCGATCGTCAACGGTGCCGCTGCAGTGCCGTTGCTGGTGCTCACCATCGCAATTGCCGGCGTGCTGGCTGGCATGAATGCCGATACGCTGGCATGGGCATTGATCACCATGGGGTGCTATGCGGGCCTCGCTTTCATCGCCCGCCGCATTGACCGCAGCGAAGCTGCAGACATCAAGCCGGCGCCAATCCGCAATGCATTCCTGACTGCTCACGTCGTCAGCGGTCTCGGCTGGGCCTATTTCGCGTCGCTCGGCTGCGGAGCTTGCACCCTGGACCAGTTTTCGGTCATCAAGGCCATTGTGCTGTTGATGGCAATGGCCGCCACCGCGATCATGGCATCCTCGCTGCGTGGCGCATTGCTCGCCACGTTTGCCATCCCCGTCGCTACCTATGCCTATGTCGGCTCCAACGGGTGGATGCCGGCGGAGCCGATCATGGTCGCGCTATTGGTCGTGGCGTTGCCTTTCTTCGCCTATGTGGCGCATCACCTCAACCGCTCTTCAGTGATGCTCCTATCCTTCCGCACAGAGAAGGATTCGCTGATCGCCGAACTCGAAACGGCCAAGGCGATGTCAGATGAGGCGCGTCGGCGGGCAGAAGAAGCCAATCTCGCCAAGTCGCGCTTCCTCGCCTCCATGAGCCATGAGCTGCGCACACCGCTCAATGCCATTCTGGGCTTTTCGGAGGTGATGGCCAATGAGGTGCTGGGGCCGATGGGCAACGACACCTACAAGACCTATGCCTCGGACGTGCATGATTCCGGCCGACACCTGCTCGACCTGATCAACGAAATCCTCGACCTGTCGCGTATCGAGGCGGGCCGTTACCAGCTCAACGAGGAGCCGGTGACGCTTTTGACGATCGTCGAGGATTGTTGCCACATGATGGAATTGCGGGCACGCAACAAGGATATCCGCATCGTCGAGGAATTCGAACACCAATTGCCGCGCCTGTTCGCCGACGAACGGGCGGTACGCCAAATCGCTCTCAATCTTCTGTCCAATGCGGTGAAATTCACGCCGACCGGCGGCGAGGTGCGCGTGCGTGTGGGCTGGACCGCGGGCGGCGGCCAATACGTCTCGATCAAGGACAATGGCCCCGGTATTCCAGCGGATGAAATCCCTGTCGTGTTGTCGGCCTTTGGCCAAGGCTCGATCGCCATCAAGAGCGCGGAACAAGGGACGGGCCTTGGATTGCCCATCGTTCAGGGACTGATGGCCATGCATGGCGGCGAGTTCGAACTCTATTCGAAGCTGCGCGAAGGCACCGAGGCAATTGCCATCTTCCCGCCGACCAGGGTCATGGAACAACTACCCGCGCTGCCGACCAAAATCGCGGCCGGAGGCCGCCGCCGCTAGAGCGTTTCCGTCTTTCTCGGAAACAAGGAACACTTTAACTCTTTGTTTTCACGCAATTCCCGACAGAAAACCGCAGCACGCTTTTCCTAGAATTGCTCTAGTCCAACTAACGAACCGCCGCGGCCATGCCTGAACTGGTCAAGGCCGCGGCCCTGACGAGGCCTGCTGCCAACGCCGCACCAAATCCCTCGCCATGGCTGACGCCAAGATCAAGCAGCGGCTCGAGCCGTAGCAACCTGGCTGCCTCGGCGTGACCGGGCTCCCAGGAAAGGCCGGCAAGCAGGCAATGGTCGAGCGCAGTGGGGTTGGCGGCATGGAGCACTGCCGCTGCAGCGGTCGCGGCAAATCCGTCCAGTACGACCGGAACATTCTGCATCCGTGCTGCCAGGATCGCCCCCGCAATGGCCGCGAATTCACGCCCTCCAACGCGCCGCAGCGCTTCCAGCGGATCCTTCAGATTGCTGCCGTGGAACGACAGCGCAGCATCCACGGCAGCCACCTTGCGCGCTTGCATGGCCTTGTCAGCACCGGAGCCAGGACCAACCCAGTCAGCGCCCTTCCCGCCCAGCACGGCAGCGAGAAGTGCGGCCGCCACCGTGGAATTGCCGACACCGATATCACCCAAACACAGAAGATCGGTCCCGCCCGCCGTTGCTTCCATGCCGAAAGCCATGGTGGCGGCGCAACCGCGCTCGTCGAGCGCAGCTTCCCCGGTGATGTCACCGGTCGAAATGTGCAGGGCGAGATCGAAGACCTTGAGGCCGAGATCATGGGCGATGCAGGCCTGGTTTACTGCTGCACCGCCAGCGGCGCACAGCTCGACGGCATTCGCGGTTGCCGCCACGGGGCGTGGTGAAATGCCTTGCCTGGTCACGCCGTGATTTCCGGCAAAGACTGCCACCAGCGGGCGATTGACCGCCGGCGGCGCCTTGCCGCTCGATGCGGCCAGCCACGCTGCGATGTCCTCCATGCGCCCCAGCGACCCGACCGACTTGTCCGCCTTGGCAAACAGCATGCGCACCCGCTCGCCGGCAGCGTCGTCCACCGGCGGCAGGTTGGCAATCAGGTTGCGGAAATCGTCGAAAGGCAGCGCGCTGGTCATGACAGGTTCCTGTTCGAAGCCGGCAATAGCCGCCCTGCCCGCCCCGCACAACCATATGGGTCACGAAAACGACCCTGGTGTGATTTCGAAATTCGCACGGCGGCCGGCAAGGGTCGCCAGATGGCGACCTTAAGTGGCGCAAGCCCAAGACCTTGCATTGCCACATTCGTTGCACCATGTGGGAGCGTGCCCCTAGGATATTCCCATGACGGCCATCGAATCGCCCTGCATCCTGGTCTGCTCGATCGACATGACGACCGGCTATTGTTTCGGTTGCGGACGCACGCGCGATGAAATCTCGGCATGGCTCGACATGACGCCGGAAACGCGTCGTGCCGTTATGGCCGAACTGCCGGCAAGGCTCGCGACGGTGGAACGCAAGCCGCGCCGCGAAACGCGACGCACGCGCATGGCACGCGAACGCGGCGAGGTGACCTAACGTCTATGAATCGCTCGCTTGTCATCATTCTGGTAATCATTGCGGCCGCGATCGCATTGCTCGCCTACAATGATTCAGCCGGCAGCACATTCGGCTTCCAAAACTACGATTTCGGCAACCTGGTCTGGCTTGGCATCATCGGCGCTGTGATCGGTGCCGGCCTTTTGCGCTCCGGTCAGCCGCTTGGCAGCATGGCGCGCAATCTCGGCACCTGGGCCGTGATCGTGCTGGCGCTGATCGCCGGCTATCAGTACCGCTATGAATTGCAGGATGTGGCCAGCCGTGTCACCGCCGGCCTCGTCCCCGGCAGTCCACTCGCGCTCGGCATGGAAGACGGCCGCGCGACGGTGACGCTCGACAAGGGCAACAACGGCCATTTCCAGGCGCGTATCCTCGTCAACGGCAAGCCGATCGACGCTGTCGTCGATACGGGTGCGACGACAACCGTGCTCACCGCCGAGGATGCCCGCACCGCCGGGATCGACCCGGATGGTTTGAACTACACCGTGCGTGTTTCGACTGCCAACGGCAACGCCAACGCGGCAGCTGTGCGCACCAATGAACTGGCGCTCGGTGGCATTGCAAGGCGCGACATGCCCGTTCTCATCGCCGCGCCCGGCACACTCGGTCAGAGCCTGCTCGGCATGAATTTCATCAGCTCGCTGTCCGGTTTCGACATGCGCGGCGACCGCATGATCCTGCGCGATTGAGGCGCACCAGGCCTCAAGACAGGCTGTGGTTACGCACTACGGCTTAATCTGCTACATGGCGACGCCTCGACAGCGCCGAAGGACCATATCAGCGTGATGCTGCAAACCGTTGAAACGAAAGAAAGCACGCTCTACGGACAGCGCGTGTTCTCCATTGCACCGATGATGGACTGGACGGATTCCCTTATAAAATAAGGGACTGAGACGGAATGTTTACCAAAATTCGTACCAGATTCGGGTAATCCATACGCAAAAAGCCCGGGCAAGCCTCTCCCCGCTTTTGGCTTCACCAGTGGCGCCAGGTGTAAACCCCTGCAATAATCACTAGCGCCCATACGCCAGCTTCAATGTTGTTCAGGCGACGCCTGATCCCTACAAGGTTCAGGTTTGTAACGATGGGGGCATTAGCGCCATCAACGTCTTCCATCTCATGAATGATCACCTGCGCGCGCTTGTCGTGCTGGTCTTGCATTTCCGAGAAAAACACCTGTCTCATCCCCCCAAAAAATCCAAACCAGCAATAGCATGGAAAAGCCCGCCGATGCGCCCACCCAAGAGCAATGACGTCTCATGACAATTGTCGCAATTTATGGATTCACAGGTAGGTACTCTGGAAACGCTGAGTACGACTGGAATAATCCAGCAACTGGGGCGGTTCACAAATGCATGCTCTTTTTGCGGCAAGATTCAGATTCTGGCGAATTTGAAACAGCCATGTCGGAATGCCAGAAGTATGGATTTATCGACATTGAGGATATGCATTACGGCAAGCTACGAATTGAGACTCTCAACACAGACACTTACCGAGGTTTTGCCGAGTTCTACGAGCATGCTCTCAGCGTAGGCAGCGCTCTTATTTTCTATCCGAGCGAACCAGATTAGACTGAGATTAGCCGCTAGCCCGTCTCCCTTTCGAGAGACGGGCCTCGCGCGGCGGGTGTTCCATGGCCCGAAGGCGCATGCCGATTGGCCGCGCTGTTTAAACGGTACGCTCAATTTTACGCCGCAGCCACTTCCTTCAAAGCAGCACCGGCCCCGACGACAAGTAGTCTCGCCTCGGCAGCGCCGCAGATTGTGGCAATCTCTTCAAAGCCCTTCTTGCTGTCACTGATCGCCTCAAGAAGGTCCTGGAATAGCTCGGGGTTGGCGCCCATCATTGCGGCCAGATCCTCTTTGGTTTTGTACATGACGCCAAGTGCGAGGCATGCAGTTTCCAGGTTGCGCCGCGCGTGATCGTAAATGCCCTGCTGAGTGAGCCCAACCCTTGGGTTCCAAGGCTGAAAGTCCATAGCAGCCATTTCATGCAAATCTACATCGCTGGATGGCGTTGCTTGCTTGGCTGAGATGATCGTGGCGATGTTCATGGGGCTTTCCTCATGTGGTGATAAACTCACCATTAACGGTAATTTCATCGCCGATTTGTGTCAACCCTTATTTGGTGATAAATCCACCACATGAGAGATATTCAATGCCGAATGGCGCGCGCAGCGCTTAAATGGACTACGCAGGAGCTTGCCAAAAAAGCTGGCGTAGGCGTCAACACAGTGAATCGCTTCGAAGACGGGCAAGATTCACGCATGAGCAGCGTGGATAAGATGCGGGCCGCTCTCGAAGCAGCCGGCATCGAGTTTATCAACGGCACTGGCGTAAAGCTGCGGGCATGAGCAACAACTGGACGGTTACAAACACAGCCCTTGAAAAGCTTCCCTTGTTCGCAACGGATAAGGAGCTTGCCGTTGCGATCGTCGGGCCGAAACGGGCCGCTGAATGGCTACGCACCATGTTCCCTCGCATCTCGACACTACAAGGATTCCCGAAGTTCGACTCCGCTCATAGCGGATGGCCCGTGATCAAGGTCGCCAAGTTTTATGAAGGATACATTGGCGCGACAGGTCCGGGCATAAACGCCGTCCCTGACGGGAAGGAGAAAGTTTGGATCGGCAAGCGCATCGAGAATCGGATCGACAAAGAAGAACGCTTCCGTGCCGATGGCGTAGAATTCGAAGAGCGTGATTTCGGCCCGCAAACTCCGGAGGTGCAAAAGGCTATCGCCGAATACAGGGCTAAGAAGCGCGCAGAGATAGAGGCGCGAAAAGCTCGTTGACATCCCCTCCCGCCGCCATATCGTGATGACGGGTTAGGGAGGGAATGATGAGTGCAGAAACGAAAGCAGCCGCGCAAGTGATCGGCAACAGCATCCACAGCCGAACAGAAGAAGAATACAGACACCACGTCGCGCGGTCGATTGAGTTGCTATGCCGCGCGATTGAGCATCTCGAAAATAAGATTTCCACCCTCGAGAAGAAGTCTTAGGCGGTCGGCACGACCGGCTCGTAGCCAGAGGCGTCGAGTTCATCAACGCCACGGGTGTACGGCTGCGCGGGTGAAGGCTGATCTCAGCCTAGCAGTCCGAAATATGCACTTTCGCATATTTCCCTGCTGCCAAAATATGCGAAAAGGCATAATCTTTACAATGGGTTGACTCCACTGTCGTCATGTGGATTCCATGGCGTATGACCTCCCGCCCGCTCAAACTTCCTCCTAACCTACCGCCCGCGGTCTCTCACGGACAGAGGCGGCGGCTTACATCGGCATATCGCCTTCGATGTTCGATCTCATGGTGAGGGACGGTCGTATGCCCAAGCCAAAAAGGTGAACAGCAGAACGATTTGGGACTTCAGGCGCGTCGACAAGTTCTTCGACGAGTTGCCGAGCGAAGACGAACCTGATCCGTACGACCAGTGGGAGGTGAACTAGTGCCCCTCAAGCTGCTGAAGCGCGGGAACGTCTGGTACATCCGTGGGACTGTCTGTGGAACGCACGTCTACAGGTCGACAAAGCTGACGGACCAAAAGCTTGCTTCGGCATTAATGGCTCGAACGTCTCGCGAAATCGAGCAAGCGCACGCGTTTGGCGCAGACGTCACAAAGACCTTCAATGATGCGTGCGACGCGTATCTGGCTTCAGACGGCTCCCCTCGCTTTCTTGATCCTCTGCGAAAACACTTCGGAAGGCAGAGACTGAAGGATATATCCCAGCCGGAACTGGATGCCGCGGCTCGCAAACTCTATCCGAATGCCCGCCGCGAGACTTTGAACCGTCAGGTGTATACGCCGTTCATCGCGGTCTGGAATTTCGCTGCGGAGAATGAATGGGCTAGACCACGCAAATGGCGTCGGCCGCGCCGCCCAAGAGGCACAATCGCGATCGTTGGCAGTCAGCGCGCCGGAACCGCACCCATAGATTTTGAGCGAGCCGCCAAGTTTGTCGCCGCAATGTCACCCGCGCCGGGCATGCTGCTTACCGCGCTTTTCTATACCGGGCTGCGGCCGATCGAGGCGTTCGCGCTGAAGGGTTCAGATGTTGACCTGGCAGGCCGCTGGCTTGTCGTGCGCAATTCGAAGACGGGCGAGCCTCGGGGCGTCCCGCTGCATTCGTTCCTGTGTGAATGGCTTGCGCCTCTCGTTGATCGAGCAAAGGCTGATCGCGGAGCGGTGTTCCGGACACCACGCAACAAACCATACACCTCCGTGCAAGGGGGCGGCGGTGGCTTAAAGTCTGCCATCGACGGTGCGCGTCGACGCAGCGGAATAAATGACGTGTCGCCGTATACAGCCCGCCACACATGTTCGACCGGGCTAGTTATTGCCGGCGTTCACCCGCACATCAAGGACCAGATTTTAGGTCATGCGGCTGACGACATGAGCCGCCATTACACCAATGTGCCGCAAGCTCCGTTGATTGAAGCTATCGACAAATTGCCCGTACCGCCGGTGTGGCGATCCCTGCCCTGGCTGAAGAATCCGTTGGCGTGGTCTAGCAGGTTGGCAGAGGGCACTGGCAAGAGGAATGACCTCTTATGAACCCTCGCCATGTTAAAGCACCGGGCCTCGTCTGGATGAGGCGCAGGGCAACTTTCACGCCCTACTGGATCGCGTGTGTTTCGGCGTGGAATAAGGACCCCGTTTCAGGGGTGACCGGCGTCCAAAAAGGACCCCTGTAACGCAGGGTTGTCACACTGCCTTCGGTTTCATCGGGGGCATTTGTTTTGGATGTTGGTTGTGGAGACGATTGCGAAGATACGTCGGCTTTCGCTGGTCCAGGGGAAGTCGATCAAGGAGATCTGCCGCGAGTTGAGGATATCGCGGAAGGTTGTCCGGAAGGTGCTGCGGTCGAACGCGACGGAGTTCCGTTACGAGCGTGAGCATCAGCCGATGCCAAAGATCGGCCCCTGGCAGGATCAGCTCGACGGGCTTTTAGGTGGCAATCACGGCAAGGCGGGGCGCGAGCGGCTAACGCTGATCCGAATCTTTGAGGAGCTCCGCGGTCTCGGATACGACGGCAGCTACGACGCGGTTCGCCGATACGCCAAGAGCTGGGCGAAGGCGCAGGGATCAGCGACGGCGGAAGCCTATGTGCCGTTGTTCTTCGCGCCGGGTGAAGCCTACCAGTTCGACTGGAGCCACGAGATCGTCCTCATCAATGGCGTGACTGTGACCGTGAAGGTTGCCCATGTCCGGCTTTGCCACAGCCGCATGATGTTCGTCAGAGCCTATCCGCGCGAGACGCAGGAGATGGTGTTCGACGCGCACGACCGGGCCTTCGCCTTCTTTGGCGGCACCTGCACGCGCGGCATCTACGACAACATGAAGACGGCGGTTGAGACGGTATTCGTCGGCAAGGACCGGCAATACAATCGCCGCTTCCTGCAGATGTGCAGCCATTATCTGGTGCAGCCGGTCGCCTGCACGCCGGCGTCGGGCTGGGAGAAGGGTCAAGTCGAGAACCAGGTCGGGCTGGTGCGCGAGCGCTTCTTCACGCCGCGGCTGCGCTTCAAATCCTATGAGGAACTCAACGCCTGGCTGCTCGACAAATGCATCGCCTACACCAAGACGCACCGTCATATCGATCAGCCGGAGCGCACGATCTGGGAGGTGTTCGAGGAGGAGCGCGGCAAACTTGTCGAGTATCGCGGCCCCTTCGACGGCTTCCACACGGTCCCCGCCTCGGTATCGAAGACCTGCACGGTGCGCTTCGACAACAACAAATACTCGGTGCTGTCGACTGCCGTGGGCCGACCGGTCGAGATCCAGGCCTATGCCAGCAGGATCGTCATCCGGCAGGATGGCGTTGTCGTCGCCGAACACGCCCGTTCGTTCGGGCGCGGTGAGACCATTTACGATCCCTGGCACTATGTCCCCGTGCTCGCCCGCAAGCCCGGCGCATTGCGCAATGGCGCGCCGTTCCAGGACTGGGTTCTGCCCTCGGCGATGGAGCGGACCCGGCGCCGACTGAAGTCCTCGGATGACGGTGATCGCCAGATGGTGGCGATCCTGGCTGCGGTGTTGACCGACGGGATCGATGCCGTGGAGGCCGCCTGCCAAGAGGCGCTCGACCAGAACGTCTGCTCGTCAGCTGTCATCATCAACATTCTGGCGCGGCGGCGCGATCCGGCGCCAGCCATCACCATTCTCACCCCGGACGCTCTTCGCCTGCGCCATGAGCCGCAGGCCGACTGTGCCCGCTACGACAGCCTCAGGAGGGCAAGCTGATGGAACGCACGCAGGTTCTGGATCTGATGGGAACGTTGAAGCTCTACGGCATGCGCAGTGCCTATGACGAGGTTATGGCGACCGGCATCAAGCGCCAGCACGAGCCGCCGAGGATCGTCGGCGATCTGCTGTCGGCCGAGATCGCCGAGAAGCAGGCGCGCTCCATCAAATACCAGCTCACCGTCGCAAAGCTGCCGATCGCCAAGGACATCGAGGAGTTCGACTTCGACGGCACGCCGGTCAACGAGGTGCTGGTCAGGGACCTTGCCAACGGCACCTTCGTCGCCGACCAGCGTAACGCCGTTCTCATCGGCGGCACCGGAACCGGCAAGTCACATCTGGCGATTGCCCTTGCCCGATCCCTCATCCGCAACGGGACGCGCGGTCGCTTCTTCAATGTCGTTGATCTCGTCAACCGGCTCGAGACCGAGCACCGCGGTGGCAAGCAGGGCCGTATCGCTGACTACCTGACCCGATTGGACTTCGTCGTCCTCGACGAACTCGGCTATCTGCCCTTCGCGCAAGCCGGCGGGCAGTTGCTCTTCCACCTGATCAGCAGGCTCTACGAGCGCACCTCGATCATCGTCACCACCAATCTGGCGTTCGGCGAATGGCCCGCTGTCTTCGGCGACGCCAAGATGACGACGGCGCTGCTCGACCGGCTCACCCATCACTGCGAGATCATCGAGACCGGAAACGAATCCTGGCGATTCAAGAACCGCGCCTGATCACCCCATAACGCCGATCCGCGC
>NZ_LJSD01000056.1 GCF_001303895.1 Mesorhizobium sp. 1M-11
CTGCCGAGCCCTTCGATGCCGAGTTCGACGACATCGCCTGATTTGAGATAGCGCGGCGGCTTCATGCCCATGCCGACGCCGGGCGGCGTGCCGGTGGAGATGATGTCGCCCGGCTGCAGGCTCATGAACTGCGACAGATACGAAACCAGGAAGGCGACGCCGTAGACCATCGTCCTGGTCGAACCGTTCTGCATCGTCTCGCCGTTCACGGTAAGCCACATCTTGAGATCCTGCGGATCCTTGACCTCGTCCTTGGTCACCAGCCACGGGCCGATGGGCCCGAAGGTGTCGCAGCTCTTGCCCTTGGTCCATTGGCCGGAGCGCTCGGTCTGGAACGCACGCTCCGAGACATCGTGGGCGACGCAGTAGCCGGCCACATAATCCAGCGCTTCGGCTTCCGAGACATATTTCGCGGTCTTGCCGATGACGACGCCGAGTTCGACCTCCCAGTCGGTCTTCTGCGAGCCGCGCGGGATCAGGACATCGTCATCCGGGCCGACGATGGCGGATGTCGCCTTCATGAAGACCACCGGTTCCGGCGGCACCTGCAGGCCGGATTCGGCGGCGTGATCGGCATAGTTGAGGCCGATGCAGATGAATTTGCCGGTACCGGCCACGCAGGCACCGAAGCGCGGCTTGCCGGAAACTGCCGGCAGCGACTTCGGATCGATCTTGGCAAGGGTCGCTAGCGACACCGGGTCCAGTGCCTTGCCGCCGATGTCGGCGACATGGCCGGAAAGATCGCGGATCACACCATCCGCATCGAGAAGTCCAGGTTTCTCCGTTCCTGGTTCGCCATAGCGCAGCAGTTTCACTTGAATCCTCCTTTCAGCCGGCTTTTCAAATCGACCAGCCGCCATCGATGTTGTAGGCCTGCCCCGTCGTGTAGGTCGCGGCCGCCAGATAGACAGCGAGGTCGGCGATCTCTTCCGGCGTGCCCAACCGGCCCATCGGCTGGCGGGCGATGAAGGCCGCGCGTGCCGCTTCGTAATCGCCTTGCGCACGCATCCGGCCTTCCAGAGAAGGGCTCTCGACCGTACCGGGACAAATGGCATTGCAGCGGATGCCCTGGGTCACATAATCGGCCGCGACAGCCTTGGTGAGCCCGATCACGGCGGCTTTGGAAAGTCCGTAGGCGAAGCGGTTTGGTACGCCCTTCTGGGAGCTTGCCAGCGACGACATGTTGATGATCGCACCGTCACCGCGTTCCAGCATTCCGGGCAGGACGGCGCGGATGGTGCGCACCATGGCACGCACGTTCAAGTCCAGTGCGAAATCGAGGTCCTTGTCCTGCATCTCCAGGATCGTGCCGCCATGCACGAAGCCGGCGCAATTAAACAGAATGTCGACCGTGCCGATTTCCGCCATGGCAGCTCTTACGGCTCCATCGTCAAGCACGTCGAGCCTGCGCGTGACGATGCCTTCCGTGCCCTCCAGCCCGGCCAGTGCTGCCGTGTCGATATCCGTGGCGATCACCTTGGCGCCGGCGGCTGCAAAGGCCAACGCGCTGGCGCGACCGATGCCTGCTGCCGCCGCCGTGACGAGCGCCGTCTTGCCTTCCAGTTTCTGCGTCATACCTTGTCTCCCGTTTCCCTCAAGCAGGCTTCATGCGCCGCTCGACGATATAGATGTGATCCGCTGCCAGCACGACTTCGCTGCGCTGGTTGACGACCTCTACGCGCTCGATCACGCGCCCGGCACCGGCCCTTTTCGGGTCATCCTCCTTGGCGGCGATCGTCGTGCGGGTATGAATGGTGTCACCGATGAAGACCGGCCGTATGAAACGCAGCCGGTCGTAGCCATAGGAGAAGGCGACCGGATTGATAACGCTGGCGGTCAATCCCACGCCGATCGAGAACACCAGCGTGCCGTGGGCGATGCGCTGGCCGAACGATGTTTCCTTCATGAACTCGGCGTCCATGTGATGTGGAAAGAAATCCCCGGTATGGCCGGCATGAACGACGAAATCGGTCTCGGTGATGGTGCGCCCGCTCGTCTTGCGCGACGTGCCGATCTCGTAGTCCTCGAAATAGATGGTCTGTTCCATCAGGGTTTCCTTGCCAGCGGCATTGCCGGGGCACTGTTCGACCGATAGGCCGCCTCGACCAGTGCCATGGTGGTCCAGGCGTCCTCGACGGAGCTGATCAGTTCAACGTCTTCGCCCGCGGCGAAGCGCTGGACGTTGGCCATGCGGCCGATGAAGGCATCGGGGAACCAGGCGCCGGCGAGCGGTACCGCAACCCAGCCGTCGCCACCCTTTGGATAGATTTCGAGGATGTCCGGCTCGCCGCGCGGATAGTCAAGGTTGACGCCAAGCTGCACGTAAGCCGCGCCCTCGGTGCCGCAGATGCGGAATTCGCAAGCCTGATGACGGCGACCGAACTTGTGGTCATGGTTGATCGACAGCGAGCAGCGCACTGTATCGCCGTAGTCCAGGATGGCGCTGGTGCGCGTCTGCGCGACCGTGTGGTTCGGATGGCCAAGCGTCTTGGCATGGACGCCTGCCGGGTCGCCGAGAAGCTGTCGGATCAAGTCGAGATAGTGGATCGAATGCAAGGCAATTTCGACGCGCGGTGATTTGAGCACGAACTCCCAAAGCCGCCAAGGCGTGTCGAGTGCCAACCAGGCGTCGAAATCCACAACCTCGCCGAGCCAGCCTTTGCGGACTGCATCGTTCAAGGCGAGTATCGTCGGCGCAAAACGAAGCTGGAAATTGACTGCCGCCTTCAACTTCTTCTGCCGGCAGATGGCGAGGATTTCCGTTGCTTCGGCGAGGTCGTTGCCCATCGGCTTTTGGATCAGCACCACGGCGCCGTCTGGCAAGGTCTTCAGCACCTCGCCATGGCGGGCGGGCGGCGTGGCAAGGTCGAAGATCACGTCGGGCATGGCGGCGGCTTCAGACGCCGATACAAAAGCTCTGACGCCCCATTCCGCCGCCAGCTTTTCCGCTTTGGTCCGGTCAGGGTCGTAGAGCCCGGCAATCGGAAAGCCGGCCTTCCGATATGCGGGAAAATGCGCGTCGCCGACGATGGAGCCCGCACCGAAAGTGACAATCGGGAGCGGCTTCGACGGCATCGGCGATGCCTGCGCGAGGCTGGTGGGATCGAAACGGCTAGTCATGATGGAACACTTCGTCCATCGATGCCCACCATTCGCCTTCGCCGCGCGTCTCGAAAGGCTGTTGGCAAGGCATGCACAGCGCCCACCATTGCTGCGTCTTCGGGTCTGCAGCCATCTTGGACATGTCGGCGGCGAAATCCGCGCCGTGATACTCGAAATAGGAAAACAGCAAGTTTTCCGGGCGCTTGAGGTAGATCGAATAGTTTCGGATGTTGCAGGCCGAGATCATGGCAAGAACGTCGGGCCAGACGGCCGCATGAAGGCGCACATATTCCTCGACCTTTTCTGGTTTGAGGCCCAACACCATACCCATGCGTTGCATCTCAAAGGCCCTTTTCGGTGACGGTAACGTTGAACTCGCCGATGCTTCTGGCTTTCAGGGCATCAAAATCCCAGTCGATGCCGATACCTGGCTCGCTCGGCGCCAGCGCGCGGCCGTTCTCAATGCGCATCTTCTTTCCGGTCAGGTCGTCCAATTGCGGAATGTACTCGACATATTTGCCGTTCGGCACCGCGCAGGTCAGGCTGACATGCAGTTCCATGAGGAAATGCGGACAGACGGGCATGTCGAAGGCTTCAGCCATATGCGCCACCTTGAGCCATGGCGTAATGCCGCCGATGCGGCCGACATCGACTTGCACGACGGAGCAGGCGCCCCTTTGCATGTATTCGCGAAAGTGGCGGATCGAATAGAGCGATTCACCCACGGCTACAGGCGTCGCTGTCGAGCGGTTGAGCCGGATATGACCATCGATGTCGTCGGCCGGCAATGGCTCTTCGATCCAGGCAAGGTCAAGGTCGCGCAGGCGTTCGGCGCGGCGGATCGCCTCGTCGACGGCAAAGCCCTGGTTGCAGTCGGTCATGATCTCGTAGTCGTCGCCGACTGCTTTGCGTACCGCCGACAGCCGGGAAAAATCTTCCGCCCCGTGCGGCTTGCCGATCTTCACCTTGGAACCAGCAAAACCCTTTGCCTTGGCCGCCAGCGCGTCCTCGACCAGTGCTTCGGCCTCGATATGCAACCAGCCGCCCTCGGTGGTGTATAGCGGACAGCTTTCTCTGGCGCCGCCGGCAAGCTTCCACAGGGGCAGGCCTTGTTTCTTTGCCCGGAGATCCCACAGCGCCGTATCGATGGCGGCCAGAGCGATCGCTGTGATCGCGCCGATGGTCGTGGCGTGGGAGGCGAATTCCAGTTCGTGCCAAATTGCTTCGATCCGGTCGGCGTCGCGGCCGATCAGGCGTGGCACCAGATGGTCGATCAGCAGCCGCATCACCGAAGAGCCGCCGGTACCTATGGTGTAGCTGTAGCCGATGCCGACCGCACCGTCGGCATCGGTGATGGTGACGATGGGTGTCTCTTGACTGACGAAGCTCTGGATGGCGTCGGTGCGCTTCACTTTCGGCACCAGATCGACCATGCCAAGTTCGACTTTTTCGATCTTCGCCATGATCAGACCCTCAGGGATTTGCCGGTTTCGGCGGAAAACAGGTGCGCCTGGGAAAGATCGAAGCTCATGGCGACGCGATCGCCGGCTTTCAGTGGCCTTGGGTTGAGCATGCGCGACACCCAGTCCTGGCTGTCGAACTCGGTAAACACCAGCGTTTCGTTGCCGAGCGGCTCGGTCACCGCCACCGGCAGTTCGATCACGTGCAGGTCGGCGGCGTCGCCCGACTGGAGACCATGGCCGACCGGATAGAGGTCGTCCGGACGCAGGCCGAACACCACCTTGTCGCCAGCATTGATTGCGGCCTTGAAGGTGCGGGGCAGCGGCAGGCTCTGGCCACCGGAAAAGACGAGCTTGCCGTCGGCCACCGTCGCCTCGTGAAGGTTCATCGGCGGCGAGCCGATGAAGCCGGCGACGAAGCGCGTCGCCGGTCGCCGGAACACTTCGTCGGGCGTACCGACCTGCTCGATATGACCATCGCGCATGATGACGATGCGGTCGGCCAGTGTCATCGCCTCGACCTGGTCGTGAGTGACGTAGATGACTGTGGAACGCACCTTGGCGTGCAGCCTCTTGATCTCGGTACGCATCTGCGTGCGCAGCTTGGCGTCAAGATTGGAAAGCGGCTCGTCGAACAGGAACACGTCCGGGTCGCGCACGATGGCCCGCCCCATGGCGACGCGCTGGCGCTGGCCGCCGGAAAGCTGTGAGGGACGACGCTCCAAGAGGGCGTCGAGTCCGAGGATTGTTGAAGCCTCGGCCACCCGGCGCGCCTTTTCGTCCTCGGCGACGCCAGCGATCTTGAGTGAAAAGCCAAGGTTTTCGCGCACCGTCATGTGCGGATAGAGCGCATAGGACTGGAACACCATGGAGATGTTGCGCGCGCGCGGCGCAAGGTCGTTGACGATGCGCCCCCCGATCTCGATCGTGCCGCCGGAAATCTCCTCCAGTCCTGCGATCATGCGCAACGTCGTGGACTTGCCGCAGCCGGATGGCCCGACCAGCGCGATGAATTCGCGGTCGGCGACGTCGAGATCGATGCCGTGAACGATCTCCATCGTGCCGTAGCGCTTGGTAAGTTTCTTCAGTGATACGGTCGCCATGAGATTAGCCTTTCACCGCGCCGGAGGTCAGGCCGCCGACAAGGTGTTTCTGGACGATGAAAGTGAGGACGAGAGCTGGAACGATCATCACAACCGCAAGCGCGCACATGCCACGCCAATCGATGGTGAATTCAGCCGTGTAATCGAGCAGCCCAACGGGCAAGGTCTTCGAGTTGATCGAGCGCGTCAATTGCGAGGCAAGCGCAAATTCGTTCCACGAGGTGAGGAAAGCGAAGATGCCGGCAGATGCGATACCGGGCCCAGCAAGGGGGAATTCCACCTGCCAGAAAGCCTGCCAGCGCGTGCAGCCGTCAATCTGCGCGGCTTCAGCCAGATCGCGCGGTACTTGCCGGAAGAAGCCGTCGATCAGCCAGATGGTGAACGGCACGTTGAGCGCGACATAAGCCAGGATCAGTCCAAAATGGGTATCGATGATATCGAGCCGCGCGTAGACGAAGAACAGCGGCAGCGACAATGCGATGCCAGGCACGGTGCGCGTCAGCATCAGGCCGAGGAACATCGCCGACTTGCCGCGAAAGCGGTAGCGGGCGAAAGCGTAGCCACCGGCCATGCCGATGGCGATGGCGATGGCCGTCGAGGTCACAGAGATGATCAGCGAGTTGCGGAAATATTCGAAGACCGGAATGCCGCCTTTGCCGACGCCGGAAAACATGGCGACATAGGCGTCGAATGAGATCTCCTGCGGAATCCAGACGGGCGGTTTGGCCAGAATCTCGACAGTTGGACGCAACGAGGACAAGACGATCCACAGGCCGGGCAGACAGATTATCAGCATGGCCAGGAACAGGCCGACGCCGTGGGCGGCAGCCCCCAGCCGGCGCTTCAGGCGGGCGGATGTGTTGGCGTCCATCATCACCACTCCGCACCGATCTGCGTGCGGGCCGCAGCGAGTTTACGGAAGAAATAGACGGTGAAGACGATCGACAGCAGGATGGAGAAATAGGCCATCGCGTTGGCCGGTCCCATGCGCGCGTCGCTGTAGGCGGTGCGCGCGATCAGCGTCCACAACAGTTCCGTGCGTCCGGCGGGGCCGCCGTCTGTCATGATCTTCACGATATCGTATGCTCGCGCGACATCGAGCGAGCGGATGGTCATGGCGATGAAGGCGAACGGCATGACGAAGGGCCAGGTTACATAGCGGAACGTTTGCCAAGGCGTGCAGCCATCGACGCGAGCCGCTTCCACCGGTTCCTTGGGCATGGCGAGCAGGCCTGCAAGGATGAGAATGGCGAAGATCGATGTCGACGACCAGATTTCGGCGATCGAAATGGCAGCGAAGGCGAGCTTGCCGTCGATCAGCCACGGGATCGCACGATCGGTCAGACCAAGCGACTGCAGCGCATTGTTCACCAGACCGATGTTGTCGTTGAACATGAACTTGAACTGAAAGCCGACCAGGATCGGCGAAAACATCATCGGGAACATCATGATGGTGCGTAGCAGGCGCTGACCGCGCGTTGCCTTTTCAACCAGCAGCGCAAGGCCGAGCCCGAGCAGCATTTCGAGGTTGAGCGCCACGGTCAAAAGCACAACCGTACGCAGGAAAGCAGCCCAGAAATTCCAGTCGGTCAGGATGCGCGCATAGTTGCGCAAGCCGATGAAGGTGAAGAAGGTTTCCGGTTTGGTCAGTCGGAACGGCGTGAAGCTCGAATAGAGCGACAGCGCCAAGGGCAGGATCACCACCGCCGCCAGCACGATGACCGCGGGCAGTAGCAGGAGCACGGGTGGTGAGATGCGCGTGGCTTTCATTCGTCTCATTCGATGTCAGGCATCATGTGGATTGCGAAGGTTCGCGTGTTCGCCCGCTCCGGTTGCCTTGCGCAAACCGGAGCAGGCAGTCACGCCAGACCCCGCAGGAGAGGGGCCTTCCTCACTCAGAGCTTGCCAGCGTCCTCGAGGATCTGCGTCGCTTTGGCAGCCGCCTCGTCCAGCGCCTGCTTTGAGGTTTTGTCGCCGAGGATGGCGGCCTGCAGCTGCGGATAGACGGCGTTGGAAATCTCGATCCATTCAGCCGTCTGTGGCACCGGGAAGGCGTTCTTGGCAGCTTCCTGGAAAGCCTGCAGCACCTCCGTCTTGTAGGCATCGCCCTTGGCCTGCTCGATGTCCCATTCCCACACGGCCGTGCGGGTCGGCAGCGGGCCGGCAGCGGCTTCCAGCTTCTGGCTGTCTTCGTTCGTCAACCACCAGACCAACGAGGCGGCGGCTTCCTTGTCGGCGCAGTTTTCGGTCACCGAGAAGCCGTGTGCGCCTGACCAGCCGGAACGTTTGCCCGAAGGGCCCTTGGGCTGCACCTTGACGCCGACATTGCCGGCGATCTTGGACGACTTCGGATCGTTGAAGAAGCTGGCCCATCCCGGCCAGTCGAGGTTGAGCGCCACGGTTCCGGAGGCAAAGCCCTGGCCGAGATCGTCCCACAGATAGTTGGTGGTGCCTGCCGGCACGGCCTTGGCTTTGTAGAGATTGACGAACCAATCCAACGCCTTGACACCGGCTTCCGAATTGAAGGCGGGCTTGCCGTCCTTGTCGAGATATTCGCCGCCATTGGCCACCAGCATCTCGTAGAAGCGGCCGTTGATCGCCTCTTCCTTGCCGGCGAACTGAGAGCCGTAGAAATCCGGTGGATTTGCGAAGAACGCGGCCTGCTGCGCCATTTCGTCGAACGTGTCCGGCGGAGCCAATTCCTCGCCGTACTTCTCCTTGTACGCCTTCTTCTTGGCTTCGTCCTGGTAAAGGCTTTTCTGGTAGTAGAGCGCCGAAACGTCGAATTGTGCACGCGGCAGCATGACCAGTTTGCCGTCCAGCGTCGCCGCCTGGATGTTGGCGGGAACGAAGGCGTCAACCTCCTCCTTCGGCAGCAGCGCATTCAGGTCGACATAAATGCCCGGGTACTGTGGCGCGAAAGAGGTGTGGTTGGAGCCTACGCACCAGGTGATCGAATTGGAGGCGATGTCGGACTTGATCTCCTTGTCGAGATCGAAGTGGTTCTTCTTGGAGATGACGTTGACCTTGGCGCCGGTCGCCTTTTCCCACTCGCCGATACGCTCGTACAGCTTCTCATACTGCTGGCCGCCGATGAGCTTGGCATCGATGGTGATGCCTGGAAACTTGCCCGGCAGATCGGCTGCGGTTGCCGCGCCCAGGCTTGCAGCCAAAGCCAGCGCGCCGGCAGCGACGCCGGAAAGCAATCTGTTCATGAATAACCTCCCTGGGGCGACGATCGGCCGCCCGTAACCTGAAGCTTCGGTCGCTTCATTTATATACAAACAAGCTATTCATACTTCGTCAACGCCAAATTCGATTTTCGGGCCAAACCTTCTTTCCAACAGGATCGGGTTTGCGTATATGAAGAATGAAATTCACCAGAGAGAGAAAATGGCGCAGGAAGAAGAAGATCGTTACCGTGCGCCGGCGCTCGACAAGGGCCTGGACATCCTCGAGCTGCTTGCCAGCGTCGATAGCGGGCTGACGCAGGCCGAGATCGCCAAGCGGTTGGAGCGCAGCCCCAACGAGTTCTACCGAATGCTCGACCGGCTGGTGAGGCGCGGCTATGTCACGCGCCTGGACGGCGACCGCTACTCGCTGACTTTGAAGCTGTTCGGGCTGGCCCAGTTGCACGCGCCGGTGCGCAGGCTCGTGTCCTATGCCACGTCGATCATGCGCGAGCTTGCCGAAATGTCATACCAGGCCAACCAGCTCGTGGTGTTCGACCGCGGCAACGCTGTGGTCATCGCCCAGCAGGAAGCGCCACGCTATTGGGGCATTTCAATCCGTGTCGGCTCCCATATCAGCCTTTTCGATACCGGCTCCGGCCATGTGCTGCTGGCCTTTCGTCCCCCTGAGGAACGGCAGATGATGATCGCGGAGCATCGTCGCAGCAACGAGAAGATCGAACTGTCACCGGACTTCTTCCAGCGCCTCGACCAGATCCGCGACCGTGGCTACGAGATGATGGCTTCGCTGCAAACGGCAGGCGTCTACAATCTGTCGGCGCCCGTCCTCGGTCCCGATGGTCACGGCATAGCGGCGATCACCATCCCCTATGTCACCTTGGTCAACATGTCGGCGGCGCCCGACATCACCAAAACGATCGAATTGTTGCGCGATGCCGCGGCCCGGCTGTCGCAACTGGCGGGTTCGGATGTGAAACCCACGGCTTAATTCTTATTTGAATGCTAATTTCTCCTGTGAGATGGTTCTGGATGTGAACAGGAGATCCCCATGATCGTCGACACCCACCTCCATCTCATCGACAGGACGGTGTTGCGCTATCCGTGGCTTGCCGGCGTATCGGCGCTCGATCGCGATTTTTCGCAAGGCGATTACATGGTCGAGGCGCGCCGCGCCGGCATCGAAGCGGCACTGTTCATGGAGGTCGATGTCGACGCGGCTGACATCGAGGCCGAATTGGCTTGTGTTGAAGGTTGGGCCAAGGCGCCGGAAAGCCTGCTGCGCGGCGCCATCGTTTCGTGCCGGCCGGAACAAACCGGATTTGCAGCATGGCTGGAGAAAGTGAAGGCAAATTCCTTTGCCAAGGGCTTTCGTCGCGTCCTGCATGTCGCACCTGACGATCTCTCGGAGCAGCCCCTGTTTCGCGAAAATATCAGGCGCATTGCAGGCAGCGGCCTGACCTTCGACCTGTGTGTGCTGCCGCACCAAATGAAGCAGGCCATTGCTTTGGTCGACGCCGCGCCGCACGTGCAGTTCGTGCTCGACCATTGCGGCGTGCCCGATATCAAGGGCGGTGGAGAACACCCCTGGAGAAGCAACATCGCAGAGATAGCGAAGCGGCCCAATGTTGCGGGAAAAATATCGGGTATCGTCGCCTATGCAGATCCTGGCACATGGACCGTCGGGACGCTCCGACCCTACGTCGAACACACCATCGAATGCTTCGGCTGGGACCGCGTCGTGTGGGGCAGTGACTGGCCCGTGTGCACTCTGGGTGGCGGGTTGCTCGGCTGGGTGGCAGCGACGCATGCATTGCTTGCCGGCGCCAGCGAAGACGAGCGTGTCAAACTCCTGTCCGGTAATGCGAAACGGCTCTGGCGGCTCTGAAGGGTCGTTTCCGATAATCAGCCAAGCCGTTATCTGCTGAAGCTTTCCCGGAACAGGCGGTTGAGGTCGGCCACCACATCCGCAGCGGGCCGGCGCTCCGCCAGGCCCTTATCGATATGTTCGGAAGCCGCCTGTTGGAAAACCATATAGCCGTCGTGGCGCGGACGAATCCATGCGGATTCCAGCGTCGCACGGGTGGCGCGATAGAAGTCGCCGGTCACCGTGTTGACGGTTTCATCTTCCCACGCGGCGACATGGCCGGGCTGGCCGCCTGCGGCGGCATAAGGTCCGCGCTGCACTGTGCCGCTCGCTACCCAATAGGCAAAGTCGATGGCGGCATCTCTTGCGCGGGAAAAGGCGGAGACGGCGATACCCGTGCCGCCCAGCGCGGAACCGATGGGACCATTGCCGTTCGCCGCAGGTATGTCTCCAAAGGTCAGCCGGTTGGGTCGGAAGCCTTCCATGGCATATGAGACATAGCCGTAGATCAACGGAGCGCAGGCAATGAGGGAACCGGCTTCCGCCATTTTTTCCGAAACCGCGATCGGGTCCATGGTCAGGCATTCGGGATCGACGAGTGCCGCGATTTCGGCGAGCATCCCGAACGCTGCCTCGCCCGCTTCGGCGTCGATCAGCGCGCCCGGTCCGTCGGTGGCGCACGCATGGCCGAGATTGGCGGCCAGCGTGAAGAAGGACATCAGCGAATGCGGAGGCCGCAGTGGCAACAGCACGCGGCCCGCGCGGGCCAGTTCCATCACCTGCGCCCACGTCGCAGGCGCCTCAGCGATCAGGTCTGACCGCCAGGCCTGTACCTGAGCAGCCGCGTCGATGGGAAAGGCCCATTGCCGACCCTGCCAATTGTAGCTTGGATAGGATTTGCCGACACTGCCCGCAGCCAGGGCGTCGCGTTCAGCCTTGCGACCAGGCACATCGAGCGGTGCCAGGCAGGCCTCATGGGTGATCTGACCGACATGAGGATGATCGATCACGATCAGGTCGTAGCCGCGCGCCAATTCTTCGACCGGAAAGGATTCGAAATCCTGGAGCGAGCGCTTGTCCCAGACGATCTTAACGCCGGTTCTTTCCTGCCAGAGCGCCGAACAGGCGGCCATCGGGTCATAACCACGCGAATGGTTCCATGTCATGCCCTTGAGGGTGATGCTCACAGGCCGAACTCCGCGCGGATCGCCTCGCTGTGCTCGCCCACGCGTGGCGCTGCGCGCGTGACCTTGGCCCGTACACCGTCCACCCTGACGGGCGAACGGGTGGTGTGGATGGAGACCTCATCCTCACGGGTTACCGTCTGCAACAAGTCGAGTGACTTGAAACCGTCACTCTCCAGGACTTCTTGCCAATTCAGCACCTTGGCGCACCAGATGTCGTTGGGTTCGAGGATTGCCAGCCATTCGTCGACCGATTTCTGGGCGATGCGCCGCGCGATGATCGCCTTGATCTCGTCGCGTGCGGTGAACCAGCTCGACGGCTGGTCGCGATAAGGTGCCAGTTCCTCGGTCCCGAGCAGGTCGGCCAGCTTCGGGATCGGCGTCATTGCTATGGCGAGATAACCATCCTTTGCCGGATAGACGCCGTAGGGAGCCGCCAGATAGGCATGGGCGCTGCGGAAGGACGACCGACGCGGCAATCGCCGACCGTCGTTGAGGTGCGTTGTCAGCACCTCGAACTGGAAATCAATCAATGCTTCCATCAGGCTGGTTTCGACATGGCCACCTCTGCCGGTGACCCCGCGTCGAACCAGCGTGGCCAGGATACCCTGCGCGCAGGCAGCACCCGCCAGCATATCGGCCACTGCCAGCCCGAACGGTACAGGTCCCTGATCCTCGTCGCCGTTCAGCCACATGACGCCCGACCGCGCCTGCGCAAGGAGATCCTGACCCGGCCGCTTGACCCAAGGGCCTTCCTCGCCATAGCCGCTGATCGAGGCATAGACCAATCGCGGATTGAGCTTGCGGACGTTCTCGTAGTCGAGCCCGAGCCGTTCGATCACGCCAGGACGAAAATTCTGGATGAGCACGTCAGCCTTGAGGAGCAGGTTGCGCAGGGCGGCGAGATCATCCTCGTTCTTCAAGTCAACGGCGAAGCTTTCCTTGGCTCGGTTGATAGCGTGGAAGATGGTGGAGTCGCCACCGATCTCCGTGTCGCTGAGATAGAGCCGGCGCGACAGGTCGCCACCGTCCGGCCGCTCGATCTTGATGATGCGAGCGCCGAGGTCGAGCAGGCGCAGCGAACAGTACGGGCCGGAAAGGAACTGGCTCAGATCGACAACGATAAGACCGGTAAGGGGCAGATCTGGAGCCATGGTCACTTCTCTGTCTTGCCCGCAAAATCGACTGGGTTGCGGTACTTCACCGTTTGCAGGTGCTCGCAATAGAGAACCAGTTCACCTTCGCCCTTGAACACTTCATAGCTGGCGCGGATCAGGCCCATTTCCTTGTAGCGGGGCTTTTTTTCGAGGTTGGTGCGGATCGAATAGATCGTGTCGCCGATGAACACCGGCTTGATGAAGCGCAGCTTGTCGTAGCCGTAGGAAAAGGCGTTGACGCAGTTGGTGGCAACCAGGCCAAGTCCAGCTGAAAAGACAAAGGCTCCCGCAACCAGGCGCCTGCCGAAGATGCCTTCGCGCTCGGCGAACATCTGGTCTTGCACATAGGGATGGATGTCCAGCACCAGGGTATTGAAGAGATGGCTGTCTCCCTCGGCCATGGTGCGCCGCAATGACCGGATCTTCTGGCCAGCCGGCCAATCCTCATAAAACCAGTTCTCGGCGTTCCATACCGGAAGTTCGGCATGCGCAGCCGGCATGTCGCTGGGGTTCGTGGTCGCGACGCCAACCGTTGGCGCAAAGCTGGTCATGTCTGGCCCATCTGCTGAGGAATGTGGACGCCTGCCTCATGACGAAATTGAGCTGCGTCTTCTTATATAAAAAGATTATTCACATATGATCCTGAAATGCAAACGGAAACTTGTCAGCGCTCCGAAACTGGGTTCGGTGAAGCGGAACGGGCAGGGCGCAGCAAATTTAGAAGGGGTGCTGTGATCGCATTTCCCGGTACGAGCCCCACTGGTCGATCAGGCGAAGGTCGGTCGGCATCGGGCACTGCGGATCGATCGGGAATGATCCAAGCGAGCCCGACTTAGCTTTGGTCTGCCGTCGCTGGGCAGCCAGCTTCGGAGCGATAAATCAGATCTCCCCGTGCATCTCGCGAAACAGCCGTGGCGAGACGCCAAAGCGGCGCTCGAAAGCTTTGGAGAAGCGCGTGGCTGGCGAGAGGCCGACTTGGGCCGCAACCGACTTCAGCGAAAGTCCGCGGCAAATCAACAGCCGGGCGGCATCGAGACGCGCGGTTTCGATGAAGCGGGCCGGCGTTTCGCCAGTGGCCGCAACGAATTTGCGGTGAAATGTTCTCTCGCTGAAGCCCGTACGATCTGCCAGCGCGGGAATGTCCAGCGGTGAATCGAGGTTTGCCAATATCCAGGCGATCAGCTCGGCAAACGGGCTGTCGGCGTTCACCTGCGCCCGAAGCAGTGGGCTGAACTGGGATTGGTAGCCGGGTCGCCGTGCATAGAGCACAAGTCGCTGGGCAACTTCACCGGCAATGTCTGCGGAAAGATCGTGCGCTACCATGGCGAGCGCCATGTCGATGCCGGTGGTTACGCCGGCAGAGGTCCACAACTGTCCATCGGTCACGTAAAGGGATTCGGGATCGACGGTGACGGATGGAAAGCCCGCTGCAAGCGGCGCGCAGGCATCCCAATGGGTGGCAACGCGACGCCCGTCGACCAGTCCCAGCTTTGCAAGGACGATGACGCCGGAACAGACCGAGCCAAAGCGTTGTGCCTTGCCCGCGATTTCTGGAACCCACGCCGACAGTGCAGGGTCTGCCAGAACTGGCAGCAGGTGCTCGCTTTCCGCGCCGGCGATAAGAAACGTGTCCACCGCGTCGTGCGCGCGTTCTTCAAAGGTCTGCGTATGGACGGCGATCCCGCTGCTGCTCGTCACTTGTCCGCCCGCCGCCGACACCAGGTCTATGGCATAGAACGGTGGCTTGTCCCTCAATCCCAGGGCACGATTGGCGCTGTTGAAAACCGAAACCGGCCCGGACGTGTCCAGAAGCTCGAAGCCTGGATAGACGAGGAAAGTGATGCGGTGCATTGGCGGAAAATACGATGTTTTTGTCATTTCGGCCAGAACACCGGTTCATTACCCTGACGTGGAAGTAACACCCGATGGGAGAGGCTGATGCCTATGCGCTATCTCCTCTATGCCGGACTAGCGCTGATCGTCTTGCCGTTGGCTGGCTTCGGTTTGTGGCTGGCTGCTTTGCCGGCCACGCCCGCCGCCTTCTCTCCCGTTCCGGTCCCGCAGGCAGAAGACGATGCCATTCTGCCGGCGCTGAAGCCACCGAAGCGGGCTCGGCCCCTTGTCGCTGTCGTTGGTATCAATGATGCCACGGAGACGACGGACTACCTGATGCCCACCGGGATCTTGCGGCGAGCGGATATTGCCGACGTGGTCACGCTCTCGATCAAACCCGGCCCCGTAAAACTCTATCCCGCGCTGACAGTAGAAGCCGATGCAACGATCGAAGCGTTTGATGCACGCCATCCCGAAGGAGCCGATTATGTGATCGTCCCAGCCATGAGCCGTGATGACGACCCAGCTGTTGCCACATGGCTGCGCCGGCAGGCGAAGGACGGTGCGGTTATCATTGCAATTTGTGCAGGCGCCAAAGTCGTTGCCGCAGCCGGCCTTCTCGACGGTCGGCGGGCGACCACCCATTGGTACTACGTCAGAAATTTACTCAGGCGCCACCCTACAGTCCGGTACGTCGCCGACCGGCGCATGGTGGTGGACCGAGGTGTTGGCACCACCACCGGCATCACGGCCTCCATGCCGATGATGCTGACATTGGTCGAGGCGATTGCCGGTCGGGACAAGGCGGAAGCAGTCGCCGGTGATCTGGGATTGGCTCGATGGGATGCGCGCCATGACAGCGGCGCCTTCAAGCTGGCCCGCCCTTTCGCCATGACGGTGCTGGCCAACAGCCTTTCCTTCTGGAACCGCGATCGGTTTGGCATCGCTCTCGAACCGGGGATGGATGAAGTGTCGCTCGCGCTCGTCGCCGATGCGTGGTCACGCACCTACCGCTCCCGGGTCGAACTTTTTGCAGCGTCTCCGGCCGCGGTAACGACCCGCAGTGGCGTGCGTTTCCTCCCCGACAGAGTTACCGCCGCCTGGTCCGGCGACCGCTTGTCCTTGGGACACACAAATGAGCGACCAGCCGAAATTCTGGATAACGCCTTGCAGAATATCGGAGCCCGATACGGGCAGGATACCGCCCGCGTCGTTGCGATGCAGCTTGAATATCCGCAACGCGGAGCTGGGCTGTGAGAGCACCGCGCCGCGGATTTGTTGTTGCGATGTCGGATCGCCCCGCCGCCATTCGTCATTTTCTCATCGAAGCTCATTCGGCATATCGAGGAGACCGCAGATGAAATTCAATCAACGGGGACCATTCGGATTGCCCGGGGCTTTGAGCGCGGCAACAGATACGCCAGGGTTGGCGAAGCCGACCCGTGACGACCTGCAAGATCATCTCGAGGATTCCTTGCACGCCGGGCATGCCCCCGGGCTGGTGGGGCTCGTAGCGCATGGCGACGATGTGCAGCACGTGGTTCTCGGTCGGATGGCGCAGGACGGCCCGGCGATGCAGCGCGACGCGATCTTCCGCATCGCCTCCATGTCCAAACCGGTCACCGCGGCAGCCACGATGATGCTCATTGCGGATGGAAAATTGAAACTCGAAGAACCCGTCGATCGACTTCTGCCCGAGCTGGCAAATCGAAAGGTGCTGCGGAGTGTCGACGGCCCCGTCGATGACACCGTTCCGGCAAACCGCGCGATCACCGTCGAGGACCTGCTGACGTTTCGTTGCGGATACGGGCTGCTTCTTGTTCCGCCAGGTACCTATCCAATCCAGAAGGACATTGCTGAACTCGGTATCGTCGGCTTCGGTCCGCCTGATCCGAACATGCCGTTCGATGGCGATGCCTGGCTGAAGCGCCTTGCGACCTTGCCACTTTTTGCGCAACCGGGCGAACGCTGGATATACACGGCCGGCTCGAACATTCTCGGCGTGCTGATCGCACGTGCCTCCGGTCGATCGTTCGGCGACTTCCTCGCTGAACGCATATTCGAACCGCTCGGGATGAAGGATACCGCATTCTATGTTCCGCCGACCAAGCTGGAGCGGCTGGTCACCGCCTACAGGCCGAAAGACGGTTCGCTCGAGGTATGGGATGACCCGGCAACCGGCGGTTGGAGCCGCCCTCCTGCGTTTGAGCAGGGGGACGGAGGCTTGGTTTCGACCGCGGACGATTATCTCGCCTTCGTTCGCATGCTGCTGGCTGGCGGTGCACACAAGGGGCGCCAGCTGCTGCCGTCCGATGCGGTTGCTGCGATGATGAGCAACCAACTGACACCAGCGCAGCGCTTGGATGGCGAGATCATCCTGCAGGAAGGTCAGGGCTGGGGCTACGGCATGTCGGTGGCTGTCGAGAAGACGCCGACCGGAGCATCCGTTGGCACGGTCGGTTGGAGTGGCGGATTCGGCACCAGATGGCAAAGCGATCCGGCCAAGAAGCTGACCACAATTCTCTTAACCCAACGCATGTTCGACGGGCCGAAGCCGGTGTCGATATTCGACCAGTTCGAACAGGATGCAAGGATGCTGGCCGAAACCCACCGATAGCAAGGACCTTGGAAAACCAGGTTGGTGAACGTTGTACAGAGCATTTGCAAAGTGGTGTGAAAGACAGCGCCTCGAAAGGAAAAAGGGGACAGCGGCGACCCTGTTCGGTGGCGAGCGCCGCCACCGCCTCACCCTCAGGCGCCTCAATGTCACCTATGCATGGTTGCCGCCATTCGAGGGGGCGTCCACAACGGTTCCCAACAGAATGGAAGTGGTGTTTTCACGTCACCCCAGCGCGATGATCGAGCAGGCTGGGAAGACGTTGGATGTCAATGTCACAGCCGGAGGGTTCTATGTTGTCGGACCCGAGCCGACTACCCTTTTGAGGGTCCCGGAATTCAGCGACACACTCGAAATGTATCCCGACATGGATCTGCTGAAGGCGGTTGCGGAAGAAAACGGGCAATCCGATTTTGTTCTTCGTCCGACGCTCGGCCAGGAGCCCAATCCCCACTTCGTGCCTGACGGGACAATGCTGGCGGTGGCGCATGTGTTGCGCCAGGCCTGCCTGGGACAGCTGACTTTGTCGCCCATCGAGGCGAGTACGCTGGAGCACCTGCTTGCCGCTCATGCGGTGGGCATCAACACGCCTTGGCGAGGTGACGGCAAGTTGTCGGAGACAGCCTTGAACCGCGTATTGGATTTGATCGAGGATGAAATCGACCAGCCCCTCACCTTGGATCGGCTGGCGGATGAAGCCCGCCTGAGTGCTTTCCACTTTGCTCGCTCATTCAAGAAATCCACCGGCATGGCGCCGTACAAATACGTCCTCGCCCGAAGGATCGAACACGCCAAACGGCAGTTGATGACCACGGAGCGTACCGTGAGCGAGATCGCCATGTCTCTTGGCTTTGAGAACATGCATCACTTCCGCCGCCAATTTCGGAGCCAACTGGGGATATTGCCCGGCCAGCTCCGCGAGGTGACGGGAGCACCTTTGCGCAAAACCTAACCGGCTTCACAAAAGCAAGAATCGAGCCTGCGTCCTCCTCGTTTTTTTGACAATCTTGAACCCGATCGAAGGTGCGTCCGCCTGTGTGGTGAACGTCCATCCTTGCTGGCGACCTATGCGCGGTGTTCGTGTCCGCTTTGCCAGGCCACCCAACGCAACGAAGCGGATAGGTGCTGAAATGGTTCAATTCGTCGATCTGGCCGGCAGGGTAAAATATCGCAATGGTGCATACCTGGGCCCCAAAACCGAGGTCGCTAAACTACAGGCTGCCGAGAAGGCTTGGAGAGACACTGCGGCGGCGGCAAACCGGCCGGTTGCTGCCGCGAATGAACGTTTGAAAAACTCGCCCCACGGCAAGGCGATCACCGATGGTGTCGCGCAAGGCAAGAGCCTGAGGCAGATCGCAATCGGGTTGGGAATTACGGAAACACAGCTCAAAACCGAAGTCGGATTGGCAGGGCTGAAGGTAGAGGTTGAAGCCGACAAAAATAGAGACACCAGTTCGACCAAGATCATCGATCCGATGTCAGACACTGTGATCGCCGGGAACACGAAGAACGGCGAAACGGGTGCTGTCACGACCATGGGGGTCGACGATCAGGGCAATGAAATCACCACCACGGTGCAACAGGACGGCACTGTCGCCGAAACCGTGACCGATGCTGAGGGACGGCAGATAACTACGACGACGGCACCGGTGAATGACGGCAAGCCGGTCGATTATGTGGTAGCACCGGGCGATAACCTCACTCACATCGCCAAGGCCCACGGCATCACCCTCGAAGAATTGGCCAAGAGTAATCCGGCACTTTTCACAGATCCACGCGATCCTGATCTCATCCATCCTGGCGAGACAATCGTCATCGAGGATGGGACACAAACGACCATCACGGTGACAACGAAGGAAGGGCAAACGGTTGAGATCAAGGGTGATGGCGGCAGCGACCTGACGAAGTCGATCTTCGAGGATGGCAAGAGCGTTGCCCAGGTGGCCAGCGAGCAGCAGCTCAGCGAAGAGACTGTACTGTCGATCCTGGAAGCCGATGGGATTCAGATCAACCAGACCGAGGCGTCCGGCGACAACGCCTACACGTCGACGATCGAGCTTGCTGATCCCAGGACAAACAAGCTGGTGGTCGAGATACAAGACATCCGCCACGGCACGTCGGATCGGCGGATGATCGACGAGAATTCGACGTTTGAGGTTCATATCCCCGATCCGCAGAGCGGTGACACGACGACGGTCGAGCTGTCCGGGGCGCTGGGCTATCTTTATAGCGAGGCCGAAAAGGCGGGCAAAACAACTGGTGAGGCCAAGAGCGAACCGCACAAGGACGAAATCGCGGCGCTGCAAGACCAGATCCGGGACGCGCAAAAGCGTGATCCGGACGCTGTGCCCTCGCTGAGGGAAAAACTGGCCGACGCCAAGACCGAGGCCGATCAAGCCGAAGCTGCTGCACAGAAGGCAGCGCAGACGGCCTCGACTCGGGCAAACATGTTTTGGGCCGGTTTCCAGCAAGAGGCGATCGGCAAGCTTATCGGTGACATCCACACATTGAAGGAAGCCGCCGTTTCGGGCACCGGCTCAAAGCTTGATCTTGATTTCCTGGCGCAGCTTGTCGACGGGGCCGCATCGAGCGGAGGTGAAGCGCTCTACAACGAGGCACTGGAAATTTCCCGCGCAGTCTATAGCGGGGCGCCGGATGCAATCGAGAAGCTCGATGCGTTTCTGGCAAAGGTCATGGATATGGCCGACTCGGCCAGTCTTCAGCTCACCGCCGCCAATGCGGGCCTCGAGGTGGCCGAGGCGGACGCGTCACTTCAAGCGAAGCAGACAGCGCTTGCAGATGCGCGGCAACAGCTTGAGCCGTTCTTCGAGGCCTTCAAGCAGCAGAACAGCGCGGATGCGGAATTCAACGCGCTGAGTGCGGAGGAACAATGGAACCGGTTCGAGCAAGGCTGGCGCAACATCGAGGTGGCGGCAGCCGAAGAGGACTATTCGCCTTACACCAGCGAAGAAGGCAAGGCCTGGCAAGCCTATGAGGCAGCCAGCGACGCGGAGCTGCGGGCGAGCCGGGATCTTCAACAGGCGGAAGTCCGGCTAACGGATGCCGACATGGGGATCGTTGAGGGACAGATCGGCAAGCTGGAAGGTGAAAAGGCCGCATGGAGCAAGGCCAACCCTGGGGAGTATGCCGGTGTGGCACCGGCGCAGGCCGAGCTTGATGCGGCCAACGACCTGCTTCTGCAGCTGCAAGTCCAAAAGGTCAATCTCGACTACGGGGTCGATCGGACCAATCACCTTCTTTCCCAGCCCGGTGACGTGCGCCACTTCAATCCGCAACGCAGGCAGGCCGAGGACGAGTTCGACGAAAAGAACGGTCTCGAGCTGGAACGCAAGCTGACCAATCTCGAGATCGCGGGTTCGGCGGCAAAAGTGGACGCTGCCAAGGACTGGCTGGAAGCGTGGGGCAAAGACAATCCGGAGTTGAAAGCCAGGCTTGACGCGCTGGGCGAGACAACATCGCAAAGCAGCGTAAGGGCGGCCGAATATCGTGCCGAACAGCGCGAGGAGCTTGCTGCTTCCGCGCCCCGGGGCGGCTCGTTGCTGGCTGCGCTCGACGACATCGCATTGGGGAATGATCTCAACGCTGCCAGCGGCCAGGAGATTGCCGATCTTCAGCAGCAACTCGACCAGATCAATGACGGCATCGACAATCATTCGTGGCTACGCGACCTTTGGGGCGAGGCGTTCGGCGATGACGCCTATGATGCGCGCGCCCAGGTGCAAGCCAGGCTTGACGATGCCAAGCGGCTGCAAGGCAGATTGGAGCGCGACGAGATCGATGCGACGGCCTTTGCCGCAGAATTCGACCAGTTTTTGATCACCACGAATCCGATGCGGATCAGGCTCGCTGAGGAGGTGGAAGAGGCCGACGAAACCTGGGCGACGATCGAAGCCGTTGGGCGTGATGCGTCCGCCATGTTTACCGCTGCCGTGGTCACCATAAGCACCGGCAACATTGTAGCCGGGGCTTCTGCGGGCGCGCTGGTTTACGAGGCATGGGATACGGCCAACGATGTCGACGGCCTTCGCAATGGCCGCGACATCAATGAAGACGGCCATTCCTCACTGCTGGGTCTCGGGATGCAATGGCTGCTGGGTGGTTCCTCGCCGCTGGGCGAGGAAACCGCTGCGTCTTTGCGCGCGCTCGGCGGCTATGACGAATCCCTGGCTGAGGTGAGGGTGAGTTGGGACACCGTCAAGACCACACTTCTCGATGAAGGGCTCGATCTCGGCGCTTCGGGCGTGACCGGTCTCAGTACGGGAGCGGGCATGGCGACGGCACGGGCTTTGACAGCAAAGGTCGGTATTGAGACCGCCACCACAGGCGCCACTAAATTCAACGCCAAGAATCTTGCCCAGATGGGAACAGTCAACGCCACGGCAGCGACGGCCAGCCAGGCCATTGATGGTGTTGGGCGCTTTGTCATTGAATTTTCACGCGTCGGGTTTGAAGGCAAGCTCGGCACTGCCGAAGGTGACGAGGCGTTGCGGCAGGCAGCAAAAGGAGCCCTGCTCGGCATAGCCTCGGCGCCGGCGACAGGTTTTGTTTCCGGTGTCATCCCGTTCCAGTCGCTTTCGTCTGTCCCCGTCGCTGCGGGCGGACGTTCAGTCGGGCGCTGGAGCGCCGAGATCTTCGCCCAAGGGGTCGTCGACTTCGGGGTCAATCTCGGCATCCTCAAAGCTTCGGCCCTCATCGATGGCCGTGACATGACTGAGGATGACGTGGTCGTCGCCTTGATCCAGACGGTACCCGGCGTGGCCATGAATCTTGCCGGCCATCCCGGTCGTTTTGTTCAGCAGAACCGTCCGATACCGGACAGCGCCAGCCAGCTTTCAACAGTCTCGTCAAACGCTTCGACCAGACTGGTCATGCCTGGCCAAATCAAGCCAGGCGACCCGGCCGAACTCATCCTCCCAGGCCAGACCGAGGCGAAAAACGTTCACGACCTTGTCCTTCCAACCGATTCAGATCGCCCGTCAGGAATTCGGCTGAAATACAATCAAGGCGATCGATACAAAAACGAGGACAAGCGACATAAGGCATGGCAGCCCAGCTCATCCGATCTGGCGGGAGTGCAGCGGTTCTTCGATCACACGAAGAGCGAAGTCGAGGGAGCCACGATTGAGGTTATCTCGCTGCAGGATCGTCGCGACAAAGCCCAAGGGACCGGAAACGATCACCTCGTTGCCGAGCTTACGGCCAAACTGGATGCGGCTGAGACTCGCCTGCAATATGTGTCGAAGATCCACAAATTTGCGGACGGCGAACTTGCCAATGCGGCGGGCATGGTGTTCGAGCGGCGCGTTCGTGAAGCGCTGACGTGGTTGTATCCCGACCTGCAGGGCGAAGCGCGATTTCTCAATGGAAGGCTCATCACGTATGAGCCTGATTCACCGCATGGAAATCCAGATGCCTATCTGGATGTTGTCCAAAATTCGAGAAGTCACTTCTACGGGGTGGAGGTGAAAAACGTCAGAGACCCGGATAACCGCAAGCTCAATTCCTACGCGAAGCAAATCAGACTTCAACAGCAGCATTTTCCGACGGATCGCGACCAACTGGGGCACTTCGTGGTGTTTCCCGGTGACGCCAAGCCGACCGAGTTAGAGAGGTATAGGGATGTCGCTCTGAAGCTGAATGAAAAAACGGATGGGGTTGTCAGAGTTGAGGATGTGTTCTTCATGACGGATCTCGGAGATCACGTCGTCATGGAGTCGTTCTCGTCCATCGAGGGGCAGCGGAGGGGCGATCGAGTGCTTCCTTATTCCCGTACCGAGAGGGTGCTAACCTCGCCTGTTGACCAACGTCCAGTCAAGGCGACCGCCGCAGACGGTGTATCGGACGACCATGGCGATCTCACACGTCGGGATGGCATGACTGCTTCGGGAGATAGATCAGCTTTCAAGCGTTCATCGGAAGCCGACCAGTCGATCCCACCGGACGGCAATCTGCCCGAAAGCAACCAAAGCAGGCCGCAAAGCCTGAGCGCGGCGTTTCATCCGGAAGGGGCCGGTCAATCCAGCGATCCGAACGCGCCGACGATACCGCCGGCGCTTCGTTCCGCCGAAGACAAATCCAGCAAGAAGACCGGACCTGTAGACATCGCTTCGGAAGGTGGGTTGCAAACAAGCCTGATCATGGTTCCCGAGCATCTGACGACAAGACCCAGCCCGCAGGTGCCGAACCCCGGTACGATCTCGTGGCCGAAAGCGCAGAAGGTCGAACCGCACACCCACGAAGACCTGGAAACCTTGACACTTCCAGAGATCGAGTCGCTTGCCGAGCCACAGATCAGCACCATTCCAGGAGATCAGCTTGCGTTGGTCAGCCCCGGGCAATTCCGTAAATTCACGCCCGTGCAGTTCACCTGGATGTCCAAACAATGGGACGCGCTTAGCGTCCCGCAACTGGTGGCGTTCCAGAAAACGCATGCCGGGAACATGACGGCTGATCAGAAGGCAACGGTGGATCTGGTTCTGAAATCCGCACAGGCCCGGGAACTGCAGAACGCGGCGGAAATCTTCAATCCGATGGGCGCTTCATCCTACACGCTGTGGAGTTCGCTCCCGCCGGACTGGATGGCGAAGGCCGCGGTCGTCGGTTTCGCCTGGCGAGGATTGGCGTTCACCGCGCAAGCGCTTTTTCCCAAGACAACGGCATCTCACACCAAGCTGGGCAGGTTCCTGAATGGGGCCAACGGCATCTCGTTCATCGTCACTTCTCCAGGCTCTGCCGCGCCTTTTCTGGACACTGGTGCCAATCCTGCCGTCAACGGCACCTTTACGCTCGGCAACTCCATCTTCGGCACCAAGTCCACCTATGACGCCATGGGCGCGCGATCCGGCCTTGGCTTTGCCAGCGACTATATTGGAAACATAGCCTATTTGGGTGGTTCTGCTTTCTACACGACGCAGGTGCTGAGCTCCCCATCGGCGGTCACTGCGGGAACAATATTTACCCTCGGCAGTGCCGAATTTCTCGCTTCTGCGGTCCGCAAGAACAATACATATCGTCGTGACATACCAAGAACCGACGAGGACATCGCAGCGGCAGCGAAAGCCGATAAGAGATGGGCACTCATGGATAAGATCGCGCTCGGAGCGTTCGGCATCGGCATGGGGCTGTTCGCCTACAACAGTCTGAATCCAGACCCCGAAGAGGAGGCGTCAAGAAATGAAGAAAGCTCCGCTCCGCCTGACTTCTCGCCCGAGCCCGAAACGAAACCTGAGCCCGAAGAACATGCCGGCGAATATTCGCAGCTGGTCGTTACAGCGGACGAAGGGCTGAACCTCAGAGCCTTGCCGGAACAGGACGCTGAAATCGTCGCGATCCTGCAGCCGGATACATTCGTCCAGCAGACGGGCGAACCCATGGCGGATGGTCGGCGCTTCTGGGTACCCGTCGAGGGGTACGCAACCGATGGCAGCCGCCGCCAGGGTTGGGTTGCCGATGACTACACCATGTTGCACCCTGAAGGTGGCAGGACATCGCAAGGGCGAGTCAATCCCGAACTTGAGCAGAACGGCTTTGAGTGGGTCGAGGTCAAGCCAGGTCAGACCCTTGGCGGCATAGCCCGCGGTTCCCGGCGCGACACGGCTGCAACCGTCATGCTGAATCTCGATCACATCGTCGATCCGTCGCTGCTTTTCGAAGGGGACAGGATCTATCTTCCTATCGGATAGGCGGATGTTTGCGAGGGCGCTTACGCCGCAACGGCCGCAAAAATAAAGCTCTGTCTTCCGGGGCCAACGTCTGTCTGCAGCCCGTTTTCAGTCGCGATGCGAGCTGCAGATCATCGATCAGGCAATTTGATCCAGAGTTTCTTCGCGAAACCGCGACCGTCGAGTTCCCATGCACTGTCGGTGACTTCCGCTTTGCCGTCGCGGCACCGATAGGAATAGACGGCATCATGCCCTGTTGCAGCGAGGGGAACAAAGTCGGCGTCGGGGTTCTCCCGGCAAAAGCCGTCGGCTCCGGGATTGTTCCGCGTGGAATTCATCTTCGCGCAGGGCAGGTTGGCTCCGACAAAGCAGACCATGACCTTTCCATTCATGCAGCGGTACTGGGCTTGCGTCTGAAAACTGGAATCGTCGGGCGTGTCCTTGGCCTCGGGAAACAGTTTCCTGAAGGCTTCGACAGTTCCGCGATAAAGATCGTGCCTGTAGTCTCGGACCGTGTCGTCGTTTCCGGCCTTGCGGCAGTATTGGTGTAGATTGTCGGGTTGCGCCGCCAACGTATCCGCAGTCGCAAAAGGTTGGATGAGAACCCACGCTAACACAGCGATGCACAGGCGGTCGAATTTCGTGAAACGGAATAAAGTCATTGCAACCTCAAGACCGTAAATTACTACCATTGTCCGCAAAAATGCAATTTCATCAGCTATGAGCTGCGCTTTCGCAGCCAGCGCTTTGAAGCATCGAGCGGCAAATCTGCCATGGTTGAGAGAACTCATGAGCTCACTCCTGTCCATCGGCGGCTGGAAAAAACTGCGCGCGAGTCACATTCGAGGATTCTCGATCGTCATGAAGTCGGAAACGACAGAAGGAGATCGATCATGGCCGCCAGGCTCAACCCCGTCGCTGCAGCTCCAGCGCTGATGAAGCTTTGGTACGACGCTGCCGTCGCCATATCCGATAGCCTCGATCCTGCACTCGCCGAACTGGTCAAGACGCGCGCTTCCCAGATCAACGGCTGCGCCGTCTGCACCAACATGCATTCGATCCCTTCTCGCGGGTATGGCGAGACCGAGCAGCGCATTTTCCTGTTGCCGGCTTGGCGTGACGCACCTTGCTATACTGATCGCGAACGCGCCGCACTCGGTTGGACCGAGGCTCTCACGCGTCTCTGCGAAGGCCATGAGCACGAACGTGCCTACGAGGCACTGAAGGCTGTGTTCACCGAGGAGGAGCAGGTCAGCCTTACCTTGATAATCAATGTCATCAATGGGTGGAATCGCATCGCTGTCGGCTTTGGTGGCTGGGCCGAGCCGGCAGTGGGCAAGCCCTCCGCCATGGTGGTGGTCGCTTGACGACGGGGGCGTCATTCGAGGACGCTGCGGCGGATTTCGAGCCATTGCGTCCTATGCTCGTCCGGGTCGCATACCGCATGCTTGGCTCGGTGGCCGACGCCGAAGACATGGTGCAGGACGCCTTCATCCGCTGGATGCGCGCCGACCGCGCGGAGGTGCGGGAGCCGGCGGCATTCTTGCGCAGGACCGTCACGCGTCTCTGTCTCGACAAGCTCAAGACCGTGCGACGCCAGCGCGAGACCTATGTCGGCCCTTGGCTTCCGGACCCTGTCCTCGACGAGGAAGAAGACGTCACGTTGCCGTTGATGCTTGCACTGGAACGGCTATCCCCTCTCGAGCGCGCAGCCTTCTTGCTTCACGATGTGTTCGGTCAGGGATTTGAAGAAATTGCAGAGACAATTCAGCGCGATCCCGCGACGTGCCGTCAATTGGCCAAGCGAGCTCGCGCTCACGTCCGTGAGGCGAGGCCACGCTTCCAGGTGGAAAAACAGCGCGGTAGCGAGCTCGCCGAGGCATTTTTTACCGCCTCGCGCAACGGTGATTTGAAGGTGCTTGGTGCGATGCTGGCGGCCGATGTCAGCTATTATGCCGATGGCGGCGGCAAGCGCCCGGCTTCCATCGAGCCGATCCTGGGCTTCGATGCCGTCATGAGGGTCCATGAATTTCTGGCGGGTCTCTTCCTGGGCAATCGTTCGAAACTCATTCGCGCCGGCTTCGTCAACGGATTGCCCGGCTTCCTCTCGATCGAGGCTGATGGCGAGCTTTCGACGACCGCGCTCGAAATCGAGGATGGGAAAATCGTGGCAATCTACGTCGTGGGAAATCCCGACAAATTACAGCATCTTCACTAGCGCCGCTGGCTATCGGAAGCAGCTCGATCCTCCGCTG
Organism: Mesorhizobium sp. 1M-11; assembly: GCF_001303895.1. GTDB lineage: Bacteria > Pseudomonadota > Alphaproteobacteria > Rhizobiales > Rhizobiaceae > Mesorhizobium. The sequence continues at coordinate 27,449 of NZ_LJSD01000056.1, forward strand.
CGGAGGCGTCGCCCATATCAACACCGGAAAGCTGGTATGGGGTGCTTCTGACGTATTTTCACCGAAGCCAGGCCCAGCAACCAGACATTATTTCGCTGGATGTCACATTCGCGGATTCCCGATCGTCAACACAGCGTCTCCCTTCACAATCAACCAGGATGAGGAACGCAAGATGTTCAACAGAGTGATGTTCGCAACCGTGTTCGTGTCGGACCAGGAAAAAGCGCTGGAATTCTACACCGGCCTGGGGTTCCAGAAACGAGCCGATAACACATGGTCGGAGGGGCGCTTCCTGACCATCGGTATCGAGGGTCAGGACTTCGATATCCTGCTTTGGCCGGGCAAGGCGGGTAGGGGAGAAGCGGCCCCTGGTGCCCCGGCGATTTCGGTGCCTGGTCTTCTGTTTGTCGAATCGAAAGATCTTCAGCGGGATTTCGCTGAACTCAAGGCACGCGGTGTCGAATTGGTCGAGACCGAGCCCGAAGAATATCCGTTCGGGTTAAGAGCAACTGCCATCGATCCGGACGGCAATCGCGTTTCCCTGAGACAGCAAAAGCGATAGCAACTGATTTACGGAGCGAAACCGTAATGCGACCAAGCGGCCTGAAGATCATAGCAGGACCTTCAGGCCGGGGGTCGATGGGCTGAATATTGAGTGATCACAAGCGTGATCCGAGGCAAACATGGGTAGTGCCTCCGAGAAATGTCTGCCGCGTTCGGCCTTTTTTGTCCGATAGCCAATAGAGTGCGGACGGCTCCACTGGTTTCGTCCGCGACTCGATCGCAGCATGTGCGTCGCGAACAAGCGCGGGAGATTACTGCTCGGTAGCCGGTAAGGGTATTATAAGCCTTGCATGACCATTAATCCTGAGTCGCCCTCCCGCTTTGCTGTCCTTGCCAAGCCATCGCAATGGATGGTGCTGATCCCGTTGACGCTGGTGTTGATTGTTCTGCTTGAGCTGATCCATCTGCCGGCGGCGCTGCTGATTGGTTCTTTGGTCGCGGGGATCGTGGCAGGCGTCAATGGAGCAACCGTGCGAGTGCCTCGCATGGCATTTGCGGGGGCGCAGGCGATTATCGGTTGTTTGATCGCGGGGTCGATCTCTCTTGGCATCTTTTCGACGCTGGCCGAAGGATGGTTGCTTGTGCTGGGTGTCGTGGTGGCCACGCTGGCAGCGTCCAGCCTGTTGGGCTGGTTGATCAGCCGTCTCGACATTCTGCCAGGGACGACCGGCGTCTGGGGCTCAGCGCCGGGAGCGTCTACTGCAATGGTGCTGATGGCGGGCGCATTCGGGGCGGACCAGCGACTGGTCGCCTTCATGCAATATCTGCGCGTTGTGATCGTCACTATTGCGGCAGCTGCCGTGGCGCGGCTGTGGGTGGACAAATCGGGCGTGGCTGAACCGGCAATCCCCTGGTTTCCGCCGCTCGACTGGCTGGCCTTCGGCATAACCTTGGTCGTCGCCGCTGTCGGCGGTTTCTCGGGCCGGATCGGGCGTTTGCCGTCGCCGTATTTCCTCGGCGCTTTCATTCTTGGCAGCATTGTCCATCTTGCGCTTGGGTTGACGATGCAGATACCGGAATGGCTGCTGGCGGTGAGCTACGTCGCCATCGGTTGGACCATCGGGCTGAATTTCACAATCCACACTGTGCGGCACGCTGCCAGGGCTCTACCGCCGATCATCGCCGCTATTCTCGTGCTGATGGGTTTTTGCGGTCTGATGGCCTGGCTGATAGTCATGATGTTCGATGTCGATCCGCTCACCGCCTATCTGGCGACCAGCCCGGGCGGCATGGATTCGGTAGCAATCATTGCCGCGGCATCGGATCGGGTGGATCTTTCCTTCGTGATGGCGCTGCAGGCCGCGCGGTTCCTCGTGGTTCTGTTGGCCGGCCCCAGCGTGTCCCGGCTGGTTGCTCGAACGCTGCGCTGAAGGACGGGGCGCAAGGCGGCCCACAATCTTCGACCAGCTCTGCTCTTGTAAGCCTTGCTCCACTCGGCGAGGAGCCTCTTCGGGTTTCCGGCGCGGACCCATTCTGCTGCATGAAGTGACGGAGAGCGTCTTTCAATTTGATATCGTGCGGCCACAGCGACGATTGCTTCGCAACATGCCTGTTGCGCGAGCAGACGACTTGCGAACATTCCCAATTCGGTCTGTCGTGACAGAGGACCAGGCATTGAGGGCAGCACGGATAGCAGCTTTGCGCCTCATATCGGGCAATCGGGCGCAGGCGCTACGATCCTGAAGCTGCCGCTCAATGCCTCAACGATTTCACATCGAATAGCGAGTGTGGCCGCAACTGATTGTTACGAACAGCACGACATTTAGCAAAATGACCCACGCAGCAACTCCGAATGTATACTAATTCGATAGATGAATTCGAAACAGCATCATTCCCCTATAGCCCATGTCGCGATCCCTCATCGTTCTCAACGACTTTCCTATGTTAGCCACTCCGCAAGCGGCCTGGGGACTTGGGCCTCATCCTGCGGATCAGTCCTGTGAGTGTGGATCGCTTAGCGTGTGGGAGAGAATGCGGGGCCAGCGTCGGCTGCGCCATGACCATCCCGGCGCGGTGGTGCGCGACCACTCCATCTGTGACGCCGTTGCGGAGGCTGTGGCATGAGCGGCATCCACCTCCATTGGTATTTGCCGACCAACGGCGACAGTCGGGAGATCGTCGGCTCGGGCGACGATTCCCATCTCGCCCGCGGCCCGTCGCGCTCGACCTTCCGGGAAGCAACGCTCGACTATCTGACATTGATCGCCAAGACGGCGGAAACGCTCGGCTTCGAGGCCGTGCTGACGCCGACAGGCACCTGGTGCGAAGACGCCTGGATCACGACGGCGGCGCTGTCGCAGGCGACGACGCGGCTGAAGTTTCTCGTCGCCTTCCGTCCGGGCTTCATTTCGCCGACGTTGGTCGCCCATCAGGCCGCGACCTTCCAGAGAATCTCCGGCGGGAGGCTGCTGCTCAACGTCGTCACCGGTGGCGATCCGCTGGAGCAGAAGCGTTTTGGCGATTACCTTGGCCATGACCAGCGCTATGAGCGCACCGGCGAATTCCTGGAGGTCGTGCGCGGGGTCGCCCAGCCGGGGAAATCCGTGAGGCGCTTCGACTTCGCGGGCCGGCACTATCGCATCGAGGGCGCGCAGATCGATTTCGGCAAATGGCCGCTGCCGCCCATCTTCTTCGGCGGCGCCAGCCCTGCCGCGCAGGATGTCGCCGCCCGTCATGTCGACACCTACCTTGTCTGGGGTGAAAGCCCCAGCGCGGAGGCCGCGCGCATCGCCCATGTGCAGGAGCTCGCTGCACGCCATGGCCGCAAACTCACCTTCGGCATCCGTCTGCACGTCATCAGCCGGGATACGGAGAACGAGGCCTGGCGGGAGGCCGAGCGGCTCCTGGAAAAGCTGACGCCGGAGCGTGTCGCGCAGGCGCAGACAATCCTCGCACGCACGGAATCCTTCGGCCAGCAGCGGATGAACGCGCTGCACGCGGGTGGCGATGCCGGGCTGCCGACCTCGCCGCGTGTGCGCGATCTCGAAATATCGCCCCATCTGTGGGCCGGCTACGGCCTGGTGCGCGGCGGCGCCGGCACGGCGATCGTCGGCAGCCACGAGCAGGTGGCGGCGCTGATCGAGGAATACCATAGCGTTGGCTTCGACCATTTCATCCTGTCGGGGCAGCCGCATGTCGAGGAGGCCTACCATTTCGCCGAGGGCGCTTTCGCGATCCTCAAGTCGAAGGGGCTGCTCGCAACCTGACGAGGTTCGGCGCCGGCCGGACCGCCACAGTGGAACATGAACGGAATGCCGGACATCAGGCGAAAAGCATCATGAGCGTCGATATACGCCTGCTGACCGGGAAGGCAGACCTTGCGCAGGCCGCGCGGACCTTCCGCACAGCCATGGTCGGATTGCCGCCGATCGGCCCGATCGACGACGCGCTGTTGGAGAGGCTGTACGAGCCGGAGCGGACCTACGGCGCCTTTGCCGACGGAGCGCTCGTCGGTACGACCGACTCCTATTCGGGGCGACTTGCCGTGCCGGGCGGCGCCTGGCTGCCGCAGGCTGCCGTCACCCATGTCGGCGTGCTGCCGACCCACACGCGGCAGGGCGTGGCGACGGCCCTGTTCAGGACTCAGCTCCGCGCTGCGCGCGAGCAGGGCGAGGCCGTGGCGACGCTGCGCGCCTCGGACGCGCGGATCTATGGCCATTTCGGCTATGCGATCGCCAACACATCCGTGAGCTTCGAAGTCGACACGCAGCGGGCTCGGCTTCGTTCCGGCGTGGCGGCCTCGGGCTCGACACGCCTCGTCGATGCCGACGAAGCCTGGCCCGTCCTGAAGCGGATCTATGCACGTCAGCCCCCGTCGCGTCCGGGGATCATCGCGCGCTCTGACTACTGGTGGGATTTCCAGGCGTTGCGGCAGGCAAAGGGCGCTGCGCCAGCCTATGTCGCCGTGCACGGGCGGGAAGGGGCCGAGACGGGCTTCGTGCGTTATCATCCGGTGGGGCTCGACACCTGGTTCACCAGTTCCGAGCGCACCATCGTGGTCGACGACGTCGTGGCATACGATCCGGCCACATATGTGGCTCTGGTCGCGCATCTGCTGTCGGTCGACCTGCCGCACCGCATCCTCTTCTGGAGCCGGCCGGCGGACGACCCGCTGCCGTGGCTGTTCGAGGATTTCCGCAGCGTACGCGTCACTGCCGTCCGCGACGAAACCTGGCTTAGGCTGCTGGACGTGGAGAAGGCTCTATCCTCGCGCAGCTTTGCGGGACCGGACAGCATCGTTCTGGAAGTCGTGGATCCCGTTCTGCCGGACAATGCGACCCGGCTCCGCATCTCGTCGCACGGCGCCGAGCGCACGAACCGCTCTGCGTCGGTGTCGACCGACATTGCGGCACTGTCTGCAGCCTATCTCGGCGGCGTGAAATGGTGGCAGCTCGCACAGGCAGGCCGGCTGGGCTCGGCCGACAGGGTCTCTGTGGAAGCGCTCGACGCTCTGTTTGCGGTTCCGTTCCTGCCGCATTCCGGAACCATGTTTTGATATGTATTGAAAAAACAAAAATGAATTTAAAATAGAATACATAAAATAGATTATTGTATCTACTAGAACTTACACTTCATTAATTAAATTAAATATTGGGTTTACCGAGTATCGGAGAGCGAGATGGCGAATATATTGGCGTTCGGGACGTGGAAGAGATTTGCGGCGGGGGTCTCGCTGCTTTTCATGGCGGGCGGCACCGTCCAGGCAGAAGAGCTGAAATTCGGCGGAACGCTGCGCATCGCTTCCATCCAATCCGATCTGGACGCCTTCGACCCGCTCACCGGATACAGCATCGATTCCTGGCAGATACTGCGCGCGACGACGCGGCAGCTCGTCACCTATCCTGGCTCGCCGGCAGGTCTCAAGGAAGACACCACCCTGGTGCCCGACCTCGCGTCGTCCTGGGACATCAGCGACGACGGCAAGACCTACACATTCCACCTGAAGGACGACATCTTCTTCTCCGGAAGCACCGAGCGGAAGATCGTTGCCGGCGACTTCGTCTACGGTGTGAAGCGCTTCTGCGATCCCAACAAGCAGGTCGCCGCCATCAACTACTTCAACCTCGCGATCTCCGGCTTCGCCGATTATTGCAAGGAGTTCGCCAAGGTCCCGACCGGCGACCTGGCCGCGACCAAGGCCTTCACCGACAGCCATGAGATTCCCGGGATCCACGCGCCCGACGACCGCACGCTGGTGATCAAGTCCGACACCAAGAACTATGATTTCCTCAACATCCTTTCGATGAATTTCGTGTCGCCGGTGGCGTCCGAGATCGCCTCGAAATATTTTCCGGACTCACTCGACTCCCGCAAGAACCTGCCGTCCAGCGGCCCCTACTATGTCGACACCTATGACCAGGGGCAGAAGCTTGTCCTGAAGAAGGCCAGGAACTTCAAGGCCGAGTCCGACCAGGCCCGCAAGGCCTATGTCGACGAGATCGTCATCGATTTCACGGCCAACAGCGAGGACAGCGTCGTCCAGAAGATCATCGCCGGCGAGGCCGACCTGTCGCTCTATCTCGACATTCCACCGGTCGCGACGATCCAGCGCTTCCTGTCGCAGAACAGCCCCTATATCCACGCGACCAACAGTGGCTCGGCCAATTTCATCACCTTCAACCAGCGACCGGAGGTCAAGAGCGAAGGCGCTGAGGCGCTGCGCAAGCCGAAGGTCCGGCAGGCGCTGACCTATGCCGTCAATCGCGAGCATCTGGTGCAGACGCAGGCCGGTTCGATCGGCGCGGTGCCGCTCACCCAGATCATCACCTCGACCATCCTCGGTTACGAAGCCTTCGATCCGTACCCGACCGAAGGCTTCCGCGGCGATCCGGCCAAAGCAAAGGAGCTGCTGGCGGAAGCTGGCTATCCGAACGGCATCGCCTTCGACGCCATCTATCGCGCCAATGCCCAGTACGAGGCGATCGCGGTGACCTTGAAAGAGGATCTGGAGGCTGCCGGCATCACGCTGAACCTGACGCCGATCCCGCTGACCCAGTGGTATGCGAACATCCAGGATCCGAAGTCGCGCTGGGACATCTCGCTCAGCGGCAGCTTCTCGCCCGACTGGCAGGGGCCCAGCACGCGCATGCTGCTCGGCGGCTGGCTGAACTCCGACGCTGCGCCTTGCGGCACGGGTAACGTCAACGCCATCTGCTACAGCAACCTCGAGCTCAACAAGCTCGCCAAGGAGGCCTATCCGTCCGACGAGCCGGGTCCGATCTGGACGAAGGCCGACAAGGTGGTGTCGACCGACCTGCCATGGATCCCGCTGTTCGAGAAGCGCAAGATCGCGATCACCTCGGACCGTCTCGCCAACTGGGTGTGGTCGTCGCTCGCGGTCCAGGCCGACATCACCAACATCGCGCTCAAGCAATAGTCCGATCGAGCCGGCAAGGAGGCGCCCGTGTCCATCTTCTCCGTTGCCGACCTGCGCGTCGCGTTCGGATCGAGGGAGATCGTCCACGGCGTCTCCTTCGCCGCCGAGCCGGGCAAGACCCTCGCGATCGTGGGGGAATCCGGATCCGGCAAGACGGCCTCGCTGCTCGGAGCAACAGGCCTGCTACCGCCTTCAGCGAGGGTTCGCGGCAGCGTGCTGCACAAGGGCAGGGAGCTGCTCGGCTTGCCGGCCCGCGACCTGCGGCTCAGGCGAGGCGCGGAGATCGGCTTCATCTTCCAGGATCCACTGAGCAATCTGCATCCGCTGAAGACGGTCGGCGACCAGATCGGCGAGGCTATCACCGCCCACCGCCGGGTGAGCCGGCGAGAACTCCGCGAGCGCGTGCTGGCGCTTCTGGCCGATGTCGGCATCCACAACCCCTTGGCTCGCATGGACGACTATCCGCGCCAGTTCTCGGGTGGCATGCGGCAGCGCGCGATGATCGCCGCGGCGATCGCGCTCAACCCCGGCGTGATCATCGCCGACGAGCCGACGACGGCGCTCGACGTCACCGTGCAGGCCCAGATTCTCGATCTGCTGAAACGGATCCAGCAAGAACACGGTACGGCGATGATCTTCGTCAGCCACGACCTTGCCGTCGTCTCGGACGTTGCCGACAACGTCGCGGTGATGCGCGGCGGCCATGTGGTGGAGCAGGCGCCGGCCGATCTGATCTACCAGGCACCGCGACAATCCTACACGAAGGAACTGCTCGGCTCGGCGCGGCTCGGCGCCCTGATCCCGCGCGCCTGGGTGTCCCGGCCGGCTCCGCAGGCCGGGCCGCCCCTGCTCTCCATAGACGGCGTATGGCGCTCTTTCGCCGGCCGCTCGCGTGCCGACGGCTCCCTGGTCAAGCCGGTGCTGAATGACATCTCGTTCGACATACGTGAAAACCAGATCGTCGGCCTTGTCGGCGAATCCGGTTCGGGCAAGTCGACGATCGGCCGGCTGGTCGCTGGTCTCGATCAGCCGGACGAGGGCAGCATCTCGCTGCGCGATCGCGCTTATTCGCGTCCAGGACCCGGTGGCGTCGCCATTGACCGGCAGTTGCGGTCGCAGATCCAGATGGTCTTCCAGGACCCTTACGCAAGCCTCAATCCGCGCCGCCGCATCCGCTCCATCCTGGCCGAACCCTACATCATCGGCACCGGGCTCGACGCGGTGGCGATACGCCGTCGTGTCGAGGAACTGGTGCGCGACGTCGAACTGCCTGGAGACGTGCTCGACCGTTTTCCGGCGCAGCTTTCCGGCGGCCAGCGCCAGCGCATCGCCATCGCCCGCGCCATTGCGCTCGAGCCGTCTTTGATCGTCGCCGACGAACCCGTCTCGGCGTTGGACATCACCACGCAGGCGAGGATCATCGCGCTGTTGCAGGCGCTGCGCCGGCGACGGGCATTGTCGCTGCTGTTCATCTCGCATGATCTCGGTGTCGTCTCGGAACTGTGCGACCGCGTCGTCGTGCTGGAGAAGGGCGTCGTCGTTGAGGCCGGCGAGACCGCCCGCGTCTTCGCAGCGCCGCGGCATCCCTATACGCGCAGGCTGATCGATGCGATTCCGGGAAAAGCGTTGCGGCGCAGCGTGGAGACGCCGGAACGGATCGCGGCGCATGGCTGAAATCCGTGCCATCGCGGCACTCGGCGACGATGTGTTGCAAGGCCGCAACGAGGTCGTCAGGTCGTACGCTTCGCTCGTCGTCGACGCATTGCTGTGCGATCGGTCCTTCCGCGTCGGGGTGTTGATCATCGTCTTCGTGCTCGCCGGCGCGCTGCTGGCGCCCTTGGCCGCATGGCTGCTGGGGCACGGGCCGACGGAGCAGTTCCGCAACACGGCACTGACGGAGATGGGGCTGCCCACAGGTCCGACGCTGGAATTTCCGCTCGGCGCCGACGGCAACGGTCGCGATGTGCTGGTGAGAACGCTCTATGGTGCGCGCGTCTCGCTGGCCATCGCCATCCCGGCGACGACGCTCGCCATGATCATCGGTACCGCGATCGGCCTGATCAGCGGCTTTCTCGCCGGCCGCGTCGACCGCATCGTGTCGCAGGTGATCGACGTCGCTCTCTCCTTTCCCTTCATCGTCACGGCGCTCAGCCTGCTGTCGCTGAACCGCGGCAGCGACGGCAAGGTTCTGGTGGCCCCCTCGGTGGTCGTGGTGCTGATCATCACGCTGTTCTCGTGGACCTATTTCGCGCGGCTGACGCGCGGGCTGGTGCTCGTGCTGCGGCGCAGCCCGCTGGTCGAGGCCGCGCAGACCATCGGTGCGTCCAAGGCGCGCATCATCGTGCGGGAGATCCTGCCGAACATCGCGCCGGTGATCCTGGTCTACTGGGCGGTACAACTGCCGACCAACATTGTCGCGGAAGCAACGCTCTCCTTCCTCGGCGTCGGCGTGCAGGCGCCGCAGCCAAGCTGGGGCAACATGATCGCCGAAGCGCAGCGTTCCTCGCTCTATCAGCTGCAACCCTGGTTCCTTCTCGGGCCGGGCATTGCGCTGTTCCTCACGGTGGCCGGCTTCAACACGCTGAGCGCAGGCCTGCGCAACGTGCTCGATCCGCATCGGCACAGCGGGTGACGCCATGATCCGGCATGTCGGCGGACTGGTCTTCCGCGCCCTCTCGACGCTGCTCATCGTGCTGGTGATCGCCTTCTTCATCACACGCATCGCCTACCGCAATCCGGCGGCGATGCTGGCGCCGCGCAACGCCAGCCAGCAGGCGATCGACGCGATCGCCCATGCGCTGCGGCTTAACGAGCCGTGGTACCTGCAGCTCTGGTATTATCTCTATCGAGGTCCCGACATCCAGGGGGCGCCGATGGGGCTCGCCCACTGGCCGCCCGGGCTGGGGTACTCGTTCCGCAAGCAGACGGCGGTCACGGACCTCATCCTGTCCAAGGTCTCGGTCACCCTGTCGCTGGCGCTTGGGGCGGTGGTGATCTGGATGGCGCTTTCGATCATCCTCGGCGTCATCGCCGCGCGCCGGCAGGGTTCCTGGATCGACAGCCTTATCTCCGGCGTTGCCTATGTCGGCCTGTCGGTGCCGACCTTCCTGTCCGGCATCCTGATTTCCTATTTCCTGTTCTTCCAGCTTTCGAACTACGGAATCTTCTGGTTTCCGAGCAGCGGCTACGTTCCGTTGACACAGAATCCGCTGGAGTGGGCGCGCCATCTGGCGCTGCCCTGGCTGACGCTGGCGCTCGCTGAAATCGGCATCTTCCAGAGGGTGGTGCGGGCCAGCATGCTGGAGGTGCTGAGCGAGGACTATATCCGCACCGCGCGCGCCAAAGGCCTGCCGGAATGGCGCATCTATTACGACCACGCGCTCAAGGCGGCGCTCAACCCGGTGATCACGCTGGGCGGACTGGAGCTTGCCGTCATCATGGGTGGCGCGATCGTCACCGAAACGATTTTCGGGCTGGATGGGGTCGGCCGCCTGGCCATCAACTCGGCGCTCGAAGGCGATTTTCCGGTCGTCATCGGGACGACGATCTTCGCGGCGGCATGCTTCGTCCTGTGCACCTTCGCCGTCGACATCATCGCCCGATGGCGCGACCCCTCGAGCGTTTCATGAGTCCGTAGGCCAAGGGCCGGCCCCGGCCGTCCGACGTGGAGGCTCCCGCAATCCGTTCCCACTCCCGTCGGGATGTTTGGCAAAATAGTTCGCGGGATGGGATGCTGCCGCAGTGTCTTCGCTTATCGAAGTCCATTTTGTCTATAATCTTAGTATAGTTATTTCGTGCCGCCGTTTGTGGGCTGGCAGGTGCCGCCACCGGCGTTCCATCGGCCATTCCCGGACAGGGTCCTGCGAAGTGACATATCGCGGGATGCCGCTTGCGGCGCTCGTCGACGCAACCAAGGCTGCTCGGCAAAGGTAGACCAGACATGTCCCGATTCCTGCGCTCTCTCGCGCTGTCCGTCGTCCTTTCACTTTCCGCCTGGAGCAGCGCTTTGGCGCAGGAGGCGGGCGGCACGCTCAACCTCATCGTCCAGCCCGAACCGCCGACGCTGAATGTCGGCGTCAACCGCCTCGGGCCGACCACCTATGTCGGCAACAAGATCTATGAGGGCTTGCTGACCTATTCCGCGGACCTGAAGCCCGTGCCCAGGCTGGCGGAGAGCTGGACGGTTTCCGACGACGGCCTTGTCTACACGTTCAACCTGCGGCGCAACGTCAAATGGCATGACGGGCAGGCGTTTACAGCGAAGGACGTGGTCTTCAGCTTCGAGAAATTCCTGCCGGCGCTCCAGGCGCGTTCGCGGCTCAATCTTGCCGAAGTGAAGGAGATCGCCGCGCCGGATGATCACACCGTGGTGTTCACCCTCAAGGCACCGTTTCCGGCCTTCATCTTCGTCCACAACACCGCCGTGCTGCCGGCCCATCTCTATGAAGGCGTGACCGATTTCCGCAACGCAGAAGCCAATACGAAATTCGTCGGCACCGGGCCGTTCAAGTTCGCGGAGTGGAACAAAGGCTCCTTCATCCACCTGGTGAAGAACCCGGATTATTGGGGCGACGGCAAGCCTTATCTCGACGACATCTTCTTCCACGTCATTCCCGATGCCAACAGCCGCGCGATCGCCTTCGAGACCGGCCAGGTGGACGTCCTGCGCGCCGGCGACGTGGAGAATTTCGACATCAGGCGGCTCGCCGAACTCGACGGCGTCGAACTGACGGAGGCAGGCTGGGAAGTGCTGCAGCCCGTGGGCTATATCCATCTCAACAACCGCCACAAGCCGCTCGACGACGTGCGCGTGCGCCAGGCCATCGCCCATGCGATCGACCGGCAGTTCATCATCGACACGATCTTCGCCGGCTTCGGCCACGAAACCAACGGCCCGCTGTCGCGCCTCTCGCGGTTCAAGGACACGGCGGCCGAGACGAAATACGAATACGATCCGGCCAAGGCGAACGCGCTGCTCGACGAGGCCGGATTGAAGCCGGACGCGAACGGAGTGCGCTTCGCGGTGAAGCTCGTGCCCCTGCCTTATGGCGAACTCTGGCAGCGGCAGGCGGAGTACACACGGGAGGCACTCGCTGCGGTCGGCATCAAGGTGGAGCTCGTGGCCGCCGACGTGCCGGGCTGGTTCAAGCGGCTCACCAGCTTCGACTACGATCTCGGACAGAACTTCGTCTACACGACCGCTGACCCGGCCGTCGGCATCAGTTACGCCTACACCACGGTAGAGGGCGACAATGCCGGCACCACCGGCGGCAATGTGAACGGTTATTCCAATCCGGAGGTCGACAGGCTGCTGGTCGAGGCCGGGCATGAGAACGATGCCGAGAAGCGCAAGGCCCTCTATTCGCAAGCCCAGAAGATCATCTCTGCCGAGGTGCCGCTGATCTGGACGCACGACATCGTCTTCCCGACGCTCTACCGCGGGAAGGTCCGCAATCTCATCACCACCGGCTTCGGCACCGACGAGAACTTCGCCGATGTCTGGCTGGCGAAATAAGGGCGGGCAGGGGATGGATCGCATTGGCTTTCTGACGGGACGGGCCGCGAGGGCAATCGTCATCCTGCTCGGTGTGATCGTGCTGAACTTCGTGCTGCTTCGGCTCGCTCCCGGCGACCCGGCATCGGTGCTGGCCGGCGATCAGGGGGCTGCCGATGCGGCCTTCGTGGAGGAACTGCGCCATGACCTTGGCCTGGATCGTTCCATTCCCGAGCAATTGTGGGTCTACGCCAGGTCGCTGGCGCAGCTCGACTTCGGCCAATCCTATCGCGAGCAGCGACCCGTCGTCGATATCGTCGCCGAACGCCTGCCGGCGACGTTGCTTCTGACGCTGACGGCCTTCGGCTTCGCCCTTGCCGCGGGTATCGCGCTGGGATCGACGGCCGCGCGGCATGCGGGCAGCCTGCTGGACACGATCCTCACCGGCATCTCCGTCATGTTTTTCGCCATGCCGCTGTTCTGGATCGGCCTGATGGCGATCCTGTTCTTCTCCGTCTGGCTCGACTGGCTGCCATCCTACGGCATGGCGACCGTCGGCGCCGGCCATTCCGGGTTGTCCCATGTCGCCGACATCGCCTTGCATCTCCTGTTGCCGGCACTGACGCTCGGCCTGTTCTACATGGCGATCTACATGCGCGTGACCCGCGCCTCCGTGCTGGACGTGCTCGACCGCGATTTCGTGAGCACCGCCAGGGCCAAGGGCCTGAAGCCTGGGCTGATCTGGCGCCGGCACGTCCTGCGGAACGCGCTGCTGCCCATCATCACCTTCGCCTCGCTGCAGGCCGGCCATCTGATCGGCGGCTCGATCCTGATCGAGACCGTGTTCGCCTGGCCCGGCATCGGACGTCTCGCCTTCGACGCCTTGATGCAGCGCGACTACAATCTGCTGCTGGCGATCTTCTTCATCACCTCGGCGATCGTCGTGGCGATCAATCTCGTCGCCGATATCCTCTACGTCGCCGCCGACCCGCGCATAAAGCTCGGGGCCTGATCCGATGGCGGGGCCGAGAGAAATTCTGTCGAGGAACCCGGGCGCAGCCGTTGGCACGGCGCTTCTGGCCGCGATCCTGTTCCTGGCGGTGTTCGCCGACCTTCTCTATCCCGGCGATCCCTGGCGGATGGCAACGCGGCCGAACCTGCCGCCGTTCAGCCCCGGCTATCTGCTGGGCACCGACATGCTGGGCCGCGACCTTGCCGCGGGTATCGCGCATGGTGCGCGCGTGACCCTGTTGATCGCAGTGGCGGTGACCGGGCTCGCAGTGGCCTTCGGTGTCGCGGTGGGGGCGGTGGCAGGCTATTTCGGTGGGCGGGTAGACGACGTCGCGATGCGTTTCACCGAGTTCTTTCAGACCATTCCAAGTTTCCTCCTCACGGTGGTGATCGTCGCCATCGTCGCGCCGTCGCTGACCTCGATCATCCTCGCCATCGCCCTGGTCAGCTGGCCGCAGATCGCGCGGCTGGTCCGGGCCGAGGTGCTCAGCCTGGCCAGCAAGGATTTCGTGAGCGCGGCGCGCGTTGGCGGACTGTCGACGCCGCGCATCATCTGGAGCCATGTCCTTCCCAATGTGCTGTCGCCGGTCATCGTCGCGGCGTCGCTGATGACGGCCACCGTCATCCTGATCGAATCCGGCATCAGTTTCCTCGGGCTCGGGAACCGAGCCTTTGTTTCGTGGGGGTATCTGCTCGGCACCGGCCGGACGGCATTCAGGGTCAACTGGTGGCTGTCGACCATTCCCGGCGTTGCGATCTTCCTCACTGTGCTGTCGCTCAACCTGGTTGGCGACGGCCTCAACGATTGGCTCAACCCGCGCAGCAGCGGCCGGAGCAAGCGCGGATGACGGCACTGGTCGAGATCGAGAACCTCTCCGTCGCCCTGCCGGACGATGCCGACAGGCATCTCGCGGTCGAGCGGGTGTCGCTGCGGATCGACCGCGGCGAGGTCCTTTGCCTGGTCGGCGAATCCGGCTCGGGCAAGTCAGTCCTCGCTGCAGCCATCGCCGGCCTGCTGCCCCCGAAGCAGCTTCGGATCACCGGCGGCAACATTCGCTTCGACGGTGTCGACGTGACACGGCTTTCCGAGGCCGGGTTCCGGCGGTTGCGCGGCAAACGCATCGGCTTCATCTTCCAGGAGCCGATGAGCGCGCTCAATCCCGTGCTGGCTGTCGGGCGGCAGATCGAGGAGGCGCTCGCCGCGCACGACAATGGCGATCGCACGGAGCGTGCCGCCCGCGTGCTGGAGCTGGTGCGCGCGACGCGCCTTCCGGACCCGGAGAACATCGTCCACCGCTACCCGCATCAGCTTTCGGGCGGGCAGCGGCAGCGTGTGATGATCGCGATGGCGATCGCCAACGAACCCGATCTTTTGATCGCGGACGAACCGACCACGGCGCTGGACGTCACGACCCAGGCCGAGATCCTCCGGCTCATCCTCGACATCAGGCAGAGGCTCGGACTCGCGGTGCTCTTCATCACCCATGATTTCGGGGTGGTGGCCGACATCGCTGACCGGGTGTCGGTCATGAAGGAAGGCCGCATGGTCGAAACAGGCACCGCCACCGCCGTGCTGGAGCAGCCACGCGATCCGTACACGCGGCGCCTCATCGAGGCTGTTCCGGAGCTGCATGCCGGCGTGGCCATGAAGAGCGTCGCGGGTGATCCGCTCCTCGCGGTCGAGGGCCTCGTCAAGACCTACCACGAGCGACGCGCGCCCTGGCGCCAGGCGGGCCCGCAGACGCGGGCGCTCGATGGCATCGGCCTGGCGATCGGGAGAGGGGAAACGGTTGCACTGGTGGGCGAATCCGGTTCGGGCAAGACGACGCTCGGCCAATGCATCGTCGGGCTGGCCGATTGGGACGCCGGCAAGCTTCGCTTCGACGGAAGGGAGCTCGCCGGGACGGCGCGGGAGCGGGCGCTGAGGCCACGCATCCAGATGGTGTTCCAGGACCCTTTCGCCTCGCTCAACCCACGCCACCGCGTGCGGCGTATCCTGACCGAGGCCGCGATCGTCAACGGCTTGCCGCGCGAGGCCGCGGAAGAGCGCATGCTCGGGCTCTTGTCGCGCGTCGGGCTCGATGCGGCGGCGGCCGACCGGTTTCCGCACGCCTTCTCGGGCGGCCAGCGCCAGCGCATCGGCCTGGCGCGCGCCTTGATGCTGCAGCCGGAATTGCTCGTTGCGGACGAGCCCGTTTCGGCCCTCGACGTCTCGATCCAGGCGCAGATCCTTGATCTGCTCGCCGAGATCAGGCGCGACCTCGGCCTGTCCATGCTGTTCATCACCCACGATCTTCGCGTTGCCTCCGCGGTCGCCGACAGGATCGTGGTCATGCAGGAAGGCCGGATCGTCGAGGACGGAACATCGGGGCAGGTGCTCTCGCGCCCGCGCTCCGCCTACGCCCGTGCGCTACTGGCGGCGGTGCCCGGTCTTGGCTGGGACCATCGGCGGCGGGCAGCGGATCGGACAGCCGCCGAATAGTCAGGAATTCGACGCGGCAGGCCGCCCCGCCTTCACCGCCACCGATCAACTCGATTTTTTGAAGCACGTACGAACAAGGAGTGAATGAACATGACCGCAGTGGGTGAACCAATCTCGCTGACCTACCTGCGTCCTGCCACAGCGAGGGAAGACGAGCTGGTGGCACGCTTCCAGCCGATCTTCGACCGGATTGCCGAGGGCAATGTCGAGCGCGAGCGCAATCGCATCTTTCCTTTCGAGCAGGTGCAATGGCTCAAGGATGCCGATTTCGCGCTCGTGCGTGTGCCAGAGGAGTTCGGCGGGTGGGGCGCCTCGCTGGAGCAGACCTACTATCTCCTGGCTCTGTTGGCGGAAGCCGACGCGAATATCGCCCACGTATGGCGCAATCATCTCGCCTTTATCGAAGATCGCCTCAATGCGCAGCCGTCGCCGGCCAACGACCGCTGGTTCCAGCGTTTTCGTGACCGCGAGTTCGTCGGAGGCGGGTGGACCGAAGCAAACAACGGTACCTACGCCACCATCAAGACGACCGTGACCCGCGAGGACGACCAATACAAGGTCACCGGCGCGAAGTTCTACGCCACCGGCAGCCTCTATGCCGACTGGCTCGACGTGATCGGCAAAGATGAGGACGGCTCGCTCATCACCACTCTGGTGACGCGCCACCAGCCGGGCGTCGTGCTCAACGACGATTGGCCAGGTTTTGGCCAGCGCACCACGGCGAGCGGCAGCGCCACCTACCGTGATGCGGTGGCGCGCGAGGGAGACGTCTTCCCGGCGAGTGAGCGTGTGGTCTACCAGGGGCACTTCTACCAGACGGCAATCCTGGCAGTGCTTGCCGGCATCACGCGCGCTGTCCTGCGCGATGGCATCGCGGCGCTCAAGTCGCGCGGGCGCAACTATCCGCAAGGCCTGAACCCCGTCCCGGCGCTCGATCCGCAACTGCTGCAGGTAATCGGTGAGGTATCGGTGCGGGTCTTTTCGACGGAAGCGGCACTGCGCCGCGCCGCAAACGCGCTCGACCTTATTGCCGCCGCCCACGCGGCGGGCGACATCGCATTGCGCGACAAGCTTGTCGTCGCCGGGGAAGTGGCGGTCGCGCAGGCCCAACTCGCGATCATAGACGGCGTCCTTCACGCGGCGACCCATGTCTTCGACGCTCTGGGTGCGTCGGCCACTTCCGAAGAAACCGCGCTCGATCGCCATTGGCGCAATGCGCGGACGCTCGCCTCGCATAACCCGGTTGCCTACAAGGCACGCATCCTGGGGGACTATCTGGTCAACGACAATTCGCCCGCGTCGAGCATCGCCCGGCTCGGGCGAGGTGGCCAGGGCAACTAGGAGACGCCACGATGACAGCTCCTTATCTTGCCCTCGGCCTTGCCGGACCGCACCTTGTGGAACTCAGCGCAAGCCGCGCGCTGCTGTCGCGATGGGACGCATTGCCGGTCGCGTTCAGCGTGCTGGGCATCGACCGGGTCGACGGCAGCACGCCGGCACCGGTCACGCTTGCGAGCAGTGCCGTCGGCGCGACCCTGGCGGGGGCCACCAAACACGGGCGCTTTTTCATTGCCGCGGCACCGCAGCGTGACCACCCATACAACATTGCGCGCCGCGTCGCCTCGCTTGCCCACCTGTCGCATGGCCGCAGCGGGCTGCTGATCGGGATACGCGATGGTTATGCGCCCGAAGGCCCGAGGCAAGCCCCGGCCTGGGGTGGAGCGGGACTTGGAGGCGGTGCGCCGCTCAACGCCCAGACGGCCTACGATGCGGCTCGCGCGGTGCGTGCGCTTGAGCAAAGCTGGCCGCACTCCTCGATCATCGGCAACCGGGAAACCGGTATTCTGGTGGAGTCGAATCGCATCGTGCATGTCGATCTCGATGACAGTTTCGCAATCGCGGGACCGTTGAACGCGCCCGAGCCGGCGACGGGGGCGTCGGTGATCGCGTGGTATGCCGCGACGGCAGCGGATAACCCGCCGGGCAGCGATCCGATCGAACTGATCATCGGGGATGCGGGCTCCGTACCCGTGGTGGCGCTGGGCAAGGAGCCGCCGGCGCGTGGGGTTGCGGGCGTCGTCCTGCGTGCCGGCCTCGAGCATTCGATGGACGATCTGCTCGACACCGCCGAGCGGTGGCTTGCCGAAGGCTTCGCTCTCGTCGCGCCCGGTGGATCCCTGCGCGACGCGCTCGGCCTGTCCGCACCAGCGCCGCTGCCCGCCACGGCGCGCGCCGCCTTTCCGGTGCCGCGGCCGCACGTCGCTCTCTAGAGCATTTCCAGCAAAAGTGCGCAGCGATCTTACGTCCGGAATTGCGCAAAAACAAAGAGTTAAAGCATTTTCGCGTTTCCGGGAAAACGGAAACGCTCCAGGCAACAACGGAGACATCATCGATGACGTCCAAGCGATCCGGTCACGTCCTTCTCGGCATCAACGTGCTGGTCCTGGGCTATCTCCCGGCGGCATGGAAGACACCGCTGCTGAAGAAGGATTCCTTCATCGACGCAGATTATTGGGCGAACCTTGGCAGGACCGCCGAACGCGGTACCCTCGATGCCCTGTTCCTGGCTGACGGCCCGCTGCTGGGCGACCCGGCGTATGACGCCAATCCGATCCGCCTCGAGCCGACGGTGAACTGGGGCCAGGTGGCGGCGGCGACCTCGCGCGTGGGGCTGGTCGCCACCGCTTCGTCGACCTTCAACGACCCCTTTGAACTTGCCGAGCGCCTGCTCTCGTGGGACCATCAGACGGGTGGCCGCGCGGCATGGAATGTCGTTACCACCCGCGGCGTCCCCGCGGCGCGCAACTTCGGTATGCCCGACATCCCCTTTCGCGACGACCGCTACGAACGCGCGAGCGAATTTGTCGATGTGGTACGGGCGCTGTGGGATTCGGCAGCCACGAACAGCGACGTGCACCACCATGGCGAGTTCTTCCATGTCGAGGGCCGTCTGCGCGTACCGCCGTCGAAGCAAGGTCGCCCGATCATCTTCCAGGCGGGGGGCTCATCGCAGGGTCGCGCACTCGCGGGGCGGGTGGCTGAAGGCGTCTTCGCGGCCGAACTCACCAAAAATCAAGCCATCGAGCACTATCGCCTGGTCAAGGGTTTCGCACGCGACTATGGCCGCTCGCCTGACGACATCAAGATATTGCCGGGCCTGCTGCTCAGCCTGGGCAGCACAGAGGAAGAGGCACGCCGCCGCAGCGATGAGCTGCATGACGCAGGCCCAGCGTCCTACTCGATCGGCTGGCTGTCGCAGGCAATCGGCTACGACGCCTCGAAACTCGAACTCGACGAACCGTTTCCCGAGGATGTTCTCGGCCCTCTCAACGACACTCAGACCTTTTCAGGCAGCGTAGGCTTTCGAGAATCGATCATTGCGCAGATCCGCAAGACCAACCCCACCGTTCGCGAATATCTCAAGCAGACACGCTACACCGGGTCAGGCCATGCCGGCTTCGTCGGTACTCCCGAACAGCTTGCCGATCACATCGAGGATTGGTTCCACGCCGGGGCCATCGACGGCTTCAATCTGCAACCCGATCGACTGATCGATGGGCTTGCGGTGATCGTCGACGAAGTCGTGCCTATCCTGCGCAAGCGCGGCCTGTACCGTCACGAATACGAGACGGAAACGCTGCGCGAGCACTTCCGAGCAGCCTCTCCGACGCCTGCCTTCTGACGGTTCGACAGATGCATTGCGTTGAACTGCGTGAGCGACGGGGCTTTGCCCGCTGTCCCCCTATGCAACGACCGCTCCGGATTCTGGTGCGCACACGCCGGCACTACGGTCCATCCGCTCAAACGACGAGGCTTGGGCGCTGTGGTCGCTATTCCTTCGATCCAAGCACATCTTCCTTCTTGCTTGGTCGCAAATTGAATGATCTGCGGAAGGCCCGCGGCGTATTTCCAGTGCGCTTTCTGAACACCTCGTAAAAACGACTGCTCGATCCAAATCCGCAACCATATGCGATCGATAGGATCGGCTCTTCCGTGTCGGCCAGCAATTGTATTGCGCGCGCGATACGATAGCGGATGAGATATTCATTGACGGAAATGCCCAGCACCTGGCGAAAGGCCTTGTTCGCAGTGGTCGGATGCATTGCCGCGAGATTGACCAATTGGGGTACGGTCAGGGGCTCGGCGTAGTGTCTGTTGATCAGTTCGGTGAGAACTTCGACATGACGAATTGCAGGCCCGGATGAGAGCGACTTCAATCGATGCGGCGAGAGTTCCTTCTCGCCGCTGGTATCGAGAATAAGACGGCGAATTCTAAGCCTGACTTCTTCCATGACGAGCTCGCGCCGTGCGGGATCGCTCTGATCCCATTCTTGCACCCACCGCTCCGAAATTCTGGCGTCAGTCAGGCTCTCACACGGCTCAGACAGGAACGCGCCCTGCATCACTCGGCGTCTGGCCCCTCGGTCGACTGGCAAGCTCAGGAAATCAGCCAACGGGAGGTAAATACAGATCAGGACAGCGTTGGCGCTAACATCTATCGTTTGATGCGGTATGGCCGCCCAGAAGAGTACGAGCCGGTTGGCTTCTACATGTTCCTGCCTTCCATTGAACAGATAGGTCATGCGTCCATTGAGCAGCAGGTTCAGTTCTAGATGGTTGTGCCAGTGAGCGGCAGCCATCGCAGAGGCAACATGACTTTCGATCAGGAAGTCGTCCTGAGATACAATAGTCGCCTCTTGCTGATCGGTCGGTTTCTGGGACATTGCCGGCCAAGGAATCTCGAATCTCGGATTAATTGTCAAAAATGCAGGAGGAAACTCTCACATGAAAGAGTGACTATCATCGCGTCACTTGTCAGCGGAAAGTTCGTTCATGCCCAAAATTTGTCTCGTCGGTGCAGGCAGCACGGTCTTTGCCCAGAACATTCTGGGCGACGTCCTGTCCGGCAAGAGCAGAGGCGACTACACCATAAGTCTCTTTGACATTGATCCCGAGCGCTTGAAGACTTCGGAGATCGTCACTCGCCGCATCTGCGAGGCGCTCCATCTCGATCGGGTCCGGGTTGAGGCGACGCTTGATCGACGACTGGCCCTGCAGGGGGCGGATTTCGTCATTCTTATGATGCAGGTTGGCGGTTACAAACCGGCCACCGTCACCGATTTCGAAGTCCCAAGGGATCACGGGCTCCGGCAGACCATAGCCGACACTCTTGGAATCGGCGGTATCTTTCGCGGGCTGCGCACCATTCCAGTTCTTCAGGCAATCTGCCGCGACATGGAAGAGGTGTGCCCAAACGCGTTGCTTATGCAATACGTAAACCCAATGGCGATCAATTGCTGGGCGATCAAGGAGATTGCCCCGGCCATTCGGACTGTGGGACTTTGCCACAGCGTGCAGCATACAGCGGCCCATCTCGCGGATTGTCTTGGAGAGAAGGTTGCCGACATCAACTATCTTTCGGCCGGGATCAACCATGTCGCATTCTTTCTCAAATATGAGAAGCTGCATGCCGACGGTCGCCGCGAAGACCTCTATCCGAGGCTGCGTGCCCTTGAGGTGGAAGGACGCGTTCCATCCGACGATCGTGTTCGTTTCGACGTGCTGAAGCGGCTCGGCCACTTCGTCACGGAATCGAGCGAACATTTTTCTGAATATACGTCCTGGTACATTAAGGAAGGGCGCCAGGATCTGGTCGAGCGGCTCAACATTCCGTTGGACGAATACATCCGTCGCTGCGAGGTTCAGATCGCCGAATGGCATGCATTGCGTCGGGACCTGGAGGGTGGCAAACCGATAGAAGTCTGTCGTAGCAACGAATATGCCGCTGGAATCATCCATGCCGCTGTGACGGGCCAATCCGCGCTGATTTATGGAAACGTTCCAAACAATGGATTGATCCAAAACCTGCCGGATGAATGCATCGTTGAAGTGCCCTGCCATGTCGATCATAACGGCATACAGCCCACACGGATCGGACGAATACCCTCCCAGCTCGCAGCGGTGATGAGGTTGAGCGTGTCCGTGCAGGAGTTGACGGTTGAAGCGGCGCTCACGAAGAAGCGCGACCGCATCTATCAGGCAGCTCTGCTTGATCCTCATACGTCGGCGGAATTATCGCCGGATCAGGTCTGGAAGCTGGTCGACGACATGATCGAACGTCACGGCGACCTGCTGCCCGCATATCACTGACCCCTGTCTGAACAGAACAGCAAACCCTGTGGCGCGGCCCTTCTCACGAAGGGCCGCGTCTTCGCGTTTGCATGGTTGGTGCGATCAAAATCCATCAAAATTCTGATTGACACTGATTTTTTATAGCAGATATTTGATCGAAATAGAGGCGATGGGGAAAGGGAGGGGCTTCATTGAGCCAGCCAGGAGGAGTGAAGGTCGATCGTCTCGACGCCATTCGCAGCCATTTGTATGCGAACGGATTTTCGACCATTCAGGCGCTTGCTGATGCCATCGGCGCCTCGCTGGCAACCGTCCGCAGGGATTTGCAGGTCTTGGAAAGAGAGGGCGTCATCGACCGCACCCACGGCGGTGCCCGGATCGCGGATGGCTCGTCCGTAGAGCTTGCCTTTCAGGAACGGGCAAAGCGACATCTATCCGCCAAGCGCGCGATTGCGACGTCGGCCTACAGTCTGCTCACGCCGCGTACTTCGATCTTTCTCGATGCGGGAACCACCGTGCTGCAGCTTGCGCGCCTGATCCGCCTCAACCCCATCCCGCTTCGCATCTTTACCAACGGGCTGACGGTCGCCCAGGAATTCCTAGACGTTCCCAATTTGGAAGTCGCGTTGCTTGGCGGACAACTGCGCAGCGAAAATGCGTCGCTCGTCGGACCGCAAGCTGAAGCGATGCTGGAATCAATTTGGTTCGATCAGCTCTTCCTCGGGGTAAGTGCCATCAGCCCGGATGGGGCGATCTACAGCGTGGACAGCGCAGAGGCGAGCCTCAACAAATGCATGCTCACCCGCTCCGCGCACCGCTTCGTACTCGCTGACTCTTCGAAGTTCGGCACCATGGCGACGTACAAGGTCGCTCCATTGAGCGCGGCGAAAGTGATCACCGATACCGGCCTGTCCACGCATTGGCGAAGCGAGCTTGCCAACCTTGGCGTTGAGACAACGATCGCGGATCTGGGAACGCAAGAGTGAACAGCGACCTGATCCTTGGCGTGGATGGCGGCGGTAGCAAGGTACTGGTCGCACTCGCGGACAGAACCGGCACAGTTCTGCGGATGTCGCGCAGCGGCGGCGTCAATCCGATGGACAATCCGAACTGGCGGCGCGAACTGGATTTTTCCCTGCATCCGTTCGAGGGGGAACAGCGACTTGCCGCCGTCGCCGCCGCTTTGCCCGCCTATGGCGAGGTGGCCAATCTGTCAGAACAGCAGGCCGAGGCTATCAGGACCAGATTCCCGAAGGCGCGGCAGCATCTCCTCAACGATGTCGAGGCAGCCCATCTGGGCGCATTTGTCGGCCAGCCCGGCATTCTCATCCTCTCCGGAACCGGTTCGATGGCTTGGGCACGCAACGCCGCCGGCGTTTCGGCGCGTGTTGGAGGATGGGGTGACGTCATCGGGGATGAAGGTAGCAGTTACTGGATCGGGCGGGCGGCCCTGAGCCTTGTCAGTCAAAGCCTCGACCGGCGCGCAACCCAGACCGCGCTGGCCAAGGCCGTGTTTGAGTTCCTGCACCTAGACAGTTCCGATCCGGTCAACGCGCTTGGCGGATGGGTGAGCAGACTGGCCAATCCTCGTGCCGATATCGCGGCCCTTTCTGTTTTGGTTGATCGTGTCGCAGGCGCTGGAGATCCCGGTGCGAAACAACTGATTGATCGGGCTGCCGTCGAACTCGCAAAGCATGTCCAAGCCATAGCGCCGCATTGTGACCGGATGGCTGACTGGACCTATGCGGGCGGGACCTTTGCAAGCCGCTCTCTGCTTGCCGCAGTTGAACGGCGCATCGGAAGCCCGCCCGTCAGACCGAAGCTTCCTCCCATCGGCGGTGCTCTCCGTGCGGCCGCCCAACTCCTCGACTGGCCAGTGGATGATGGCTGGATCGCGCAAATCGCCGCCACGGCAAAGACTGCGGCGATGCATTCAGGTGAGTAACCTCAACAAGAAGGAAAGAAGGGAACATGCGTAAAATTACTTTGCCATTCGTCGCGCTGGCGACGCTCATTGTCGCCGGCCCCGTTCTCGCTCAGGAGGCGAAACCGCTCGCCGGACAATCGATCACCGTGCTGATGCCTTCCCCGCAAGGGGCCACTGTCGCAGCAGATTTCGAGGCCGAGACCGGGATTCATGTCGATCTGCAAACACTGTCCTGGGACGACATCCGCCCCAAACTCGTCACTGCGCTGGTTGCCGGCACCGCACCGGCCGACGTCACGGAATTTGATTGGTCCTGGACCGGTCAGTTCAGCGCTGCCGATTGGTACATGCCACTCAATGACGTCATCGATGCCGATACGGTCAACGATATCGCCGTCGCGAAGATCTTCAGCGTCGATGGCAAGCTGCTCGGAGTTCCCTACACCAACGACTTTCGGGTGATGTTGGTAAACAAGAAGCATTTCGAAGATGCCGGCGTTGCGGAGATGCCCAAGACGCTCGACGACCTGGTCGCCGCGGCGAAAAAGATCAAGGCGAAAGGGGTGTCCCAATATCCGATTGGACTGCCGCTTTCGGCAACCGAGGGCGCCTCGACAAGCTGGTACCTTTTGACCAAGGCCTTTGGTGGGGAGCTCTTCGACAAGGATTTCAATCCGCTTTTCACGGCCCCGGACTCGGCCGGTCACAAAGCACTGAGCTTCGAGTTGATGCTTTTGAAGGAAGGCTTGGTCGATCCAGCTTCTACCGGTCTGAAGGACAGCCAGATCAATGATGCGATGTTCTCGCAGGGGCTGACGAGCATCATGGTTTCCGGCGAGCCGGGGCGTCTCACACAGATGAACGACCCCAAGCAGTCGAAGATCGCTGGTCAGGCCGAGGCAATCCTGGTCCCCACAGAAAGCGGCAAGACGCGGAGCTTCGGTCTGCCGGAAGCTCTTGCGATTCCCAAAGTCTCGCAAAACAAGGAAGCCGCCGTTGCTTTCGTCAAATGGTTCACCAGCAGGGATTTCCAGAAAAAGAATGCGGTCAATGGCATTCTTCCGACCCGAACATCGGCGTTGGCGGAGTTGAACCAGGCCGGGAAGCTGCAAAGCGGCAATACGATCGTCGAGCAATCAAAGACCGTCGACGCACTCTTTCCGCAAGGAACGCCGACCTGGTATCCTCAATTTTCAAGCGCTGTAAACACTGCGATCAATAGCGCCGCGAAAGGCCAGATCACTGTCGATCAGGCCATGCTGAACATTGCAGAGGCTGCAAAGCAGGCCGCGGCGCAATGACGATCGCAATTGCTGCGGCGGGAAACAAGCGTGGTGTCGGCGTTAACGCCGACACCACGCTTGGAATACTGCTTGTCTCTCCGATCCTGATAACGATGGCCGCCCTGGTCTTCTTCCCGATCGGAAGGACGCTCTGGGATAGCCTTCACAGGGTCAATCCCATGCAGCCTGGGACGCCCTTTGTTGGTCTCGAGAACTACACTCGGATGTTCTCCGACGGACAATTGGGAACGACATGGATCAACACGCTTCTTTACGTCATTCTCGCCGTCGTAGCCGAAACGGTCTTCGGGGTGCTCGCTGCAGCGCTCATCAACCAGGTCAAGGTCGGCCGGCGATGGTTGCTCGCCGCGGTCGTGCTGCCCTGGGCACTTCCCGGCGTCGTCAATGCAGTGATCTGGCTCTGGATCTACCAGCCCGGCGCGGGGCTGCTGAATGGCATTTTGTCGGCGATGGGACTGCCGTTCGAAAACCACGTCTGGTTTAACGACCGCACCAGCGCGATCATTGCCGTTACGGTGGTTCACGTTTGGCGCATGATGCCTTTGACCGTCGTCATTGTGCTTGCTGCGATGCAGAGCATTCCTGCCCATCTTTACGAGGCGGCGCGGATCGACGGCGCGACGAACAGGCAAATGTTCACCCTGGTCACCCTGCCGCTGGTGCGCAGCGCGATAGCCGTCGCCATGACCAATGCGACCGTCAATGCATTCAACCTTTTCGATGAGGCGTGGGTGTTGGCGGGCTCGAGCCTGGAGACGCGCCCTGTTCTCGTACAGATCTACCTCGAGACGTTCCAGAATCTTCGGTTCTCGTACGGCATGGCTCTTTCCGTTGTGATCACATTCGTGTCGCTGCTGGTCTCGCTTGTCTATGTCCTACGCGTCTATCGCAACACACGGTTGGACTGATGAAACAAAGCCTTGGCCATCGTCTTTTCATTTGGACCGGTGTTGCAGTCCTGCTGATTTGGTCTCTCGGACCGATCTATTGGACACTTGCAAGTTCGGTTACGCCGGCGGAGGATTTTTCGGCCCGCCCCATCCATTTCCTACCGCAACGCTTCACGCTCGATCATTTCTCACGCCTGCTTGGAATCGACTTGGCACGGATCGGTGGCGTGGAGGTTTGGGCGCAGTTTCGCTCCGCACTTCTGAACAGCATCGTCACGTCGATTGCCGCCACAGTTCTTTGTGTCGCGATCTCCGCCCTGGGCGCCTATGCGTTCACACGGCTGACTTTTCCCGGACGGCGATTTCTGTTCGGCGCCGTTGTCGCGACACTAGCCATCCCCGCTTACGCGGTCTTGATACCACTCTATCAGATCATGATCAGCCTTCGCCTCGTCGATACCTATCTTGGCGTGGCATTGATCTATGTATCGGCATATCTGCCGCTGTCGCTCTGGTTGCTGCGCAGCGTCTTTGAGGCCCTGCCGCTTTCCCTGGAGGAAGCAGCGCAACTCGACGGCGCTGGCCGCCTGTACATTTTCTTCAAAATCGTGCTGCCATTGGCCGGGCCTGGTTTGACGGCCGCTGCAATCCTGACATTTCTCGGCGCCTGGGGGCAGTATCTGGTCCCGCTGATATTCTCGCCAAATGTGACGAAACCGCTGACGGTTCTGATCCCCGAATTCGTCACCAAGAACTTCATCGACTACGGGCTGATCACGGCAAGTGGCTCGATTGCGATCATCATCCCTGCACTCGTTGTCATTTTCCTCAACCGGTACCTGGTCAGCGGACTGCTGGCGGGCTCGGTCAAGTAAATCGGAGTTACTATGAATACGACAGAAAAAGTCATCTTTGAACAGTTTCCCTTTTGGGAAAAGGCGATGGGCAGGATCCCAGCTGCTTCCGATTCAAAGCTGAAGGTTTTCGTCGGCTGCGGTACGTCTTATAATCTGGCGCTTTCGCTTGCTACCTATTCCAATTCGGCTGGCCAGCCTGCAATCGCAGTTCCCGGCGGGGAATGGCTCAATCATCCAAAGCTATCCTGGCCGGATTGGAAATCGACTCATGTGGTGGCACTTTCCCGTAGCGGTGAAACCACTGAGACCGTGGCCGCGGCCAAAGCGAGCCGCATCGCCGGAGCTCATGTCAGCGCAATCACCGTTGAGGCAACAAGTTCGCTTGCCAAGAATTGTGACACGCTGATCGAAGCGGAAACCCATGACGAAGAAGGCATCGTCATGACAGTTTCGGCAAGTCTGATGCTGCTTTTGGGCATGCAGATGATCGGGGCTCAAATCCCGCCATCGATCGTCTCATCTGCGCGCCGCTTGGCCGATCAACTCGACGCAGGCCTGCCCGGAATCCTCGCGGGACATTCGCATTTCGTTTTCCTCGGCAGCGGTTCGCTGTACGGCATCGCCCTGGAAGGCGCATTGAAGCTGATGGAAATGAGCCAGATCGTCACGCAGGGCTTCCATCCGCTGGAGTATCGGCATGGACCGATCAGCCTCGTCGACGAAAAGACCGTCGTTGTCATGCTCTACGGTGCCGATCAGAAGGCCGCGCAAGCGCTGCTGGTCGACGAGGTGCGGGAAAAGGGAGCGACCGTCATCGGCTTCGGCGGTCCCGGCGACCTGGAACTGAATGTCGGTTGCGATCCCGCCTTTGCAGGCCTTTGCGCACTTCCCGCCTTGCAGATTCTTGGCGAGCGCGCGGCGCAATCCAAAGGAGTCGACACCATGGCCCCCCGTCACCTGACCAAAGTCGTGATGCTGGGATGAACGTGTCCGTCAAACACAATCGCAGTTCCGCGCTGAGGCAACTCCTTCGCAACCGCATGCCGAAATTGCCTCGCGGGATCGCATCGGTTTGCTCCGCGCATCCGCTTGTCATCGAGGCGGCGCTGAAGCATGCAGCCTCCGAGGGCTCGGCGGCCCTGATCGAGGCAACCTGTAACCAGGTCAATCAGGAGGGTGGTTATACCGGGATGACGCCGCGCGATTTTCGACGTTTCGTCGAAGACATAGCATCCGCGGTCGGCTTTCCCGTTGAGCGCCTTATCCTCGGGGGCGATCATCTCGGGCCGAATCCCTGGAAGAAGCTTCCTGCGCATGATGCGATGGTCCGCGCCGAAGCAATGATGGCGGCATATGTCGAGGCTGGATTTGAAAAGATCCATCTCGACACGTCTATGGGCTGTGCCGGCGAACCGGTCGCCTTAACCGACGAACTGACCGCAGAGCGCGCTGCCCGATTGGCGAGGGTGGCGGAAGATGCCGCGCTTCGATCCGGCCATCGGGCGCCTGTCTACATCATAGGTACCGAGGTTCCACCGCCTGGTGGTGCCTCGCATGCTCTTGATGACCTGGAAATCACCCGGCCAGAGGCGTCGTTAAACACGCTTGAAGTGCACCATGCTGCATTTGCGAAAGCCGGTATAGAAGCAGCGATCGAGCGCGTGATCGGCATCGTTGTTCAGCCTGGCGTCGAGTTCAGCAATGCCGATGTTGCCGTTTACAGACCAGATCGGACGCATGCGCTGGTCAGTGCGCTGGACCACATGCCGGGTCTGATCTTTGAGGCACATTCCACGGATTATCAGCCTGCTCATGCCCTTGCAGCGCTCGTGGACGGCGGGTTCGCGATCCTAAAGGTCGGCCCTGGTCTGACTTTTGCGTTGCGCGAGGCACTTTATGGCCTCGATGCCATCGCGAAGGTTCTCGCGGCCGAGGCGTCGTCGGTTTCGCTCTACGCGATCATGGAAAAAACAATGCTTGAAAAGCCAGAGTCGTGGGGCTCGTACTATGGCGGATCAGCTGAGGAACAGCGGCTGCAGCGGCATTTCAGCTATAGCGATCGAATCCGCTACTACTGGCCGGACAAGCGCGCAGTGTCAGCCGTCGAGAGCCTGTTTACACGTCTGGATGGCGATATTCCGGAAACGCTGATCAGTCAGTATCTCGGCCGGATCTATCCGGCGGTGATCGACAAGAAGGTTCCGCCTCGCGCGCGGGATCTCTGCATTGCGGCGATCGAGATGGCTCTAGGGCCCTATTCTGCCGCGACGATTGCATAGGTCTGTTCCACGGCTTCGTGCGATCGACGTGGTCGATCACTGCGCAGGAAGTCAAACCAAACACTAACTGGGGATTATGATGGCGTCAGTAAGCGTGACTAATGTCCGCAAGAGCTATGGTCATGTCGAAGTTCTGCATGGTGTGGGTATAGAGATTGAGGACGGAGAGTTCGTCATCCTCGTCGGACCTTCCGGCTGTGGGAAATCGACCTTGTTGCGCATGATCGCCGGATTGGAGGACATCAGCGGCGGGGATATCGCGATCGGCGGAAAGGTAGTCAACGAGGTCGCTCCGAAACACCGCGACATAGCCATGGTATTTCAGTCCTATGCTCTCTATCCGCATATGACCGTTGAAGCGAATATGGGATTCTCGCTGCGACTGGCCAAGGCGCCGAAGAACGAGATCCAACAGCGCGTGCGCGACGCTGCACGGATTCTTGGCTTGGAAAATCTGCTCGATCGCTATCCCCGCAACTTGTCTGGCGGTCAGAGGCAGCGTGTGGCGATGGGCAGGGCGATTGTGCGTCAGCCGCAGGTCTTCCTCTTCGATGAACCCCTGTCCAATCTGGACGCCAAGCTGCGTGTCCAGATGCGGTCTGAAATCAAGCAACTGCATCAACGCCTTCGTACCACGACGGTCTATGTCACGCATGACCAAGTCGAGGCGATGACAATGGCCGACAGGATCGTGGTCATGCGAGACGGCTATGTCGAACAGATCGGCTCGCCGCTGGATCTTTATGACCGACCGGACAATCTTTTTGTCGCCAGCTTCATCGGTTCGCCCGGTATGAATCTCATTCGCGGACATATCAGCACTGACGGCCCGGTCGAGTTCATCGCTGCGGATGGTGGCCGCATGCCTCTCCCAGGAAAGGTTGACCTCGAACGGGGGGCAGAGGTGGTTTACGGGCTACGACCCGAACACGTTACGATCGGTGAAGGCGGTGTCGATGCCGAAGTCATCCTCATCGAGCCGACCGGCGCCGAAACGCAGATCGTCTGCCGTATCGGCGCTGAGAATGTTGTTGTGGCGTTGCGGGATCGAATAGCAGTCTCCGCTGGCGATACGTTGTCCCTGATACCCGACCTGGGCAAATTGCATCTTTTCGACGGAATAACGGGCAGACGGCTTTGATTGAAAACGACGTCCGATAGGTGGCGCGAATCAAGTCCACGGCGTGGGTGCGGGGGGCGAGGTTGTCGTTCGCTGAAAGCTGACCCGCAGGCGCGTTCTGGCATCTCGAGAGTGTGCCCCAAAGCTCGGCGGGGATCGAGGCCGGCAGTTCGTCGCACTATTGAGTTCGCGCGTTCATCGCACGGTCATGATGTGCGGCTGCTACCGGCCAGGAAACCCACTGACGCACGGCTATGCCTGCGGATGCCGGAGGCGCAGCTACGGAGCCGTAGGAACAGATGCTCAAAAAACGACCGCCGGGAAGATGCCTCTCTGCCTGGAAGGTTTGTTGCGCGATAACAGAGAGCCTGCCGAGAAAATCCGAAACCTGATAGCGCAAGTAACGGTGATCCCGCAAAGTGACGGCTTCAAGCTCGAATTGCGGGGGAGATTGGCGCTTCTGGTGCAAGCCCCAAAAGTCCACCCCAACATGCGTGTCGCCGTGTCGGGGGGGCGATGGTGGCGGGAGACCGCTACCATCGTCACCCCCGACCGGCAGAGCCAGTGTTTGCGCTCGAATTGGAGCGCACCCCGATGAAATAACTATTCTGAATAAACTACACTGGGCGAAGAGGGGGCCTTAGACCTCTCGCCTATACGGTCCTATCGGGTTGGCTGCAGAGCGTTGATTTCTGCGGAGGTAATCCAGCAACCGGGTACCGACCGAAAGCGGCCAGATGGCTTTGGCAGGTCGCCGCCTCCCAGGGCATCCGCAAAGTCTCGGGACAGGCGGGGCACTATCCTCCCGAGTGTCGAGCGCCGCTGAAAAACGGATCTAATGAGAAGAACATGGTGGGTCGCCGCCGCGGGCAAATTTTACGTCCCGTTCTCTAGATGTGCAAAGCATATCGTACGGATATGCAGTCGCGATTGAGCAGAAAGACAATACTATTTTACCAGGAGCTAACCTTTTGTGGATTTTTCGGGCGGCAAACATTGTGGTTATGCATCGCCATCCCGTCGGAACGTGAAATCTTTAACAGACTGCGGCGCCGCAAGCTGCGTTCCTGCGATAAGCCGAATGAGCGCAGTGGAGGATTTGCCATGCTGCAATATCGCATGCTTAACGCCACCCTGATCCCTGCAATGTCAGAGACGTTGCGGGGCCTTACCATATGCGTGGCGGGATACCGGAGTGTGCCGGATTTGCTCGCCAAGCAAACACAAGTGATCTATAATTTTGATTGCAAGAGCTGGTTCTCCTGGCAGGGGCGTTCCATGTTTGAAGTCGTTGCGTTCTGGCGCGAAGCGAGGCCCACGTCCCAATCGCTTGGCATGATCGCCCTCGTGCTTCTTGGCTTGCTGATATTCGGATCGCAGACGGCGAGCGCTGAGCCAAACTGGACGCTCGATCCGTCGGCTTCCGTGCTTACCTACCAGTCGGTCAAGAAGAACACGATCGTCGAAACCAACAAGATCAGGAACATCTCTGGAACGCTGAGTTCGGCTGGTGACGCCAAGATCAGCTTCGACCTCAATTCGGTCGATACCGGCGTCGATCTTCGCAATGTCCGCATGCGCTTCTTATTCTTCGAGACATTCACATACCCGACGGCGGAAGTGACGGCGAAGGTCAATCCTGCCGCATTCGCTGATCTTGCAACCAGGCGCAGGGTGAAGACTGCCTTGCCGTTCCGCCTCAGTCTGCATGGCGTTGAAAGGGAATTGGAGGCGAGCGTCATTGTCACCATGATCAATGACACTCAGGTCTCCGTCGCGTCAGAAGCGCCGGTTGCCGTCCGTGTCGAAGATTTTGGTTTGCTGCCGAACATTGAAAAGCTGCAAGAGGCGGCCAATGTGACCAATATCGTGCCTACCGCGTCGGTTTCTTTCGATTTCGTCTTTGCCGTGGATGGCAGCAAGCCGGCCATGATCCAGACTGTCTCGGCGGCCGCGGTTGGTCCGATCTCCACAGATGCCTCCAAAGCCAATTTCAGCGATCAGGAATGTCAGAACAGATTTACCGTGCTTTCGCGCACCGGCGCGATCTATTTTCGCCCTGCGAGCGCTAGGCTCGATGCCAAAAGCCGCCCACTGCTGACAGAGGTCGAAGGTGTCGTCGGCAAATGCCCGACCCTTAAGGTGGAAGTGTCCGGCTACACGGATTCCGATGGTTCGTCGGAAGCAAACAAACTGCTGTCGGAGCGGCGGGCGCAAGCGGTCATGGACGCGTTGGTGGTCGATGGCGTGCCGCGCGATCAGATCAGTGCTGCGGGCTACGGCGAGGAACGGCCTGTTGCCGCCAATGATACGCCCAAGAACAAGGCGCTCAACCGGCGGATCGAGTTCTCCACCAGCAAGCTCGCCAACTGAGGTTGTCGTGGGCTCCGGTGTGATCACCCTTTACCGTACCATGTTTGGTGTCGCTGGATTGATGGTGATCGCCCTGCTTCTGAGCATGACCATCGCCAATGCCGAGCGTCGCGTCGCGCTGGTGCTCGGCAATTCGCAGTATCAGCATGCGGCAGCGCTTCCAAACCCGGTACGCGATGCCAAGGCCATGGCTGAGCGGTTGCAGACCCTCGGCTTCGAGGTCGTTTCCGGCTTCGATCTCACAAAGCAGCAGACTCAGTCCACAGTCGCCCAGTTTGCCAAGCAGGTGCGTGGGGCCGATATCGCGCTTTTCTTTTACGCCGGCCACGGTTTACAGGTGTCAGGCAAGAATTATCTGCTTCCGATCGACGCCGCGCTTGAGGATGAAACTTCACTGGACTTCGAGGCTGTGGCGGTCGATTTTGTCCTGCGCCAGATGTCGCGCGAAACCAGCATAAGGCTGGTATTCCTAGATGCCTGCCGGGACAATCCGCTTGCGCAGGTTCTGACAAAGACCGCCGGTGTCAAAGGTGCAAGCAGCGGCCTTGCCGAGATTCCGATCGAGAATGGAGGCGCCGGCACGCTGGTCACCTTCGCGGCCAGTCCAAACCAACTGACCTATGATGGATCCGGCGATCACTCGCCATTCACCAAGGCGTTGCTGCAACAT
Source organism: Mesorhizobium sp. 1M-11 (assembly GCF_001303895.1). Classification (GTDB taxonomy): domain Bacteria; phylum Pseudomonadota; class Alphaproteobacteria; order Rhizobiales; family Rhizobiaceae; genus Mesorhizobium. Next base: position 60,928 of record NZ_LJSD01000056.1, read on the forward strand.
ATCGGAGAAACCAACATCTCCATCACCGAAGCCGTCAACAGGGTAACCAGCGACGTCTTCAAAGCGACCAACGGCAAGCAGCGACCCTGGATCAATGTTTCGTTGACCACTGAGGTCGTGCTGCACAAAGTCGACCTCAACGCGCCGCTGATTGTCGGGGAGGCCAGCACGCCGCAAGAGGAAGCCAATTCCGGGACGCGTAATACGGGCGTGTCGACCGGCCAGAATAGCGATCAGCTTGCTCTCGATGTCCTGCGTCAGAAAATCCCGAAACTGGCAACAGACGAACCGATCTTCTTCGAGCGCCCGATCAAATTCGGTGACCCGGCAATCGACGGCAAGAGCATTGCGCAGTTGATCAAGAGCGAACCGCTCTTCAGCCCGGTCGAGGGGCTCGACAAGTCGGTGTGGCAGGGCAAGCATTGCGACAACTGCCATCAATGGAACGAAGCGCGGCTTTGCGAGCAGGCGAAGAACTTCGTCACGAACGACGTCTCTGTCCTGCGCCTCCAGCACCCGCTTGGGACGCGCTTCAAAGTGGCGTTGGCCCGATGGGCGCAAAGCGGCTGCCAATAATGTTGGAACTAGGCTGAAGGTACTCGGCTCGACCAATCGGAAAACCGGGAGGCATCGGCCGATTGCGCTTCCATCTCCACGATGTGAATGCCCATTTCGACCAAGGCCGAAAGCACGGCAAAACGATCTACCAATGAGACGCTCGCCAGCCCCGTCAGAATTCCGGCGTTGATGGCATGGGCGGCGGGAAATCCGGTCGACGCCATATTGAAGGCTGGGTCTCGCCATGCCGCTGCAAGAGCAATCCAGGCAGCCGGGGTCACCGGCGAAACATCGACAACGTCACTCAAGGCCGCCCGGTACCGCGGGTTGTCGGGCTCTGCAACCCAGTCGTGAACAATCGCCAGCAATTGGACATCCCCATCGGTAAGGAGTTCCGCGAGGTTGCGCAGACACTCATGGCCCCACCAAACTGCTGCCCGCTCGGGCAAGAGATAGGCACAAAACGTAATCGCTTCTTCGGGAATGCGTCCCACGAGCAAGGCGCGGCAAAACTCGAGCGGGGGGCGTTCGGCAGCGGGCGACTTCATGTCCCTGGCGATGGCGGGGCAAGCGAGGAAAAGATCCCGTGCAGATCTGTATCCAAGTTCATTGGCCATGGCTAACACACCCCTCAAGCAGGAGCAGCATAACACTCAAGCCTGCAGCTAAGCGCTGGTCAAGTTTCAGCTATAGCAGACTGTGGTCATCGGCTGCGTGAGCTTGCTCACAGACAATTGCTCTCGGATTTGGTATGTTTTGCGCCAGCGAAATCCGCTCAGGCAGGAGAGACGGTTATGCGGTGGGGCAGCTTAGCCTCGGTATTAGCGGCCTTGCTTTTTTCGACGCATGTTTCCGCTGATCCGCTTCGAAAATCGGAAGACATCATCAAGTTTTTCACCGGGCAAGGCAGCCTTGGTGTCTCACGTGGAATCTGCGTTGGGACCGAGGAGGAATGCAAGGGTAAGGGTCAAAAGACCGGTATGACGCCGCCAAAGGCCGGCCTTGATATGATGATCAATTTTGCCCTGGATTCGGCTCAGCTCGACCAGACTGCGCGCAGTGAACTCGACGAGTTCGCTAAGGCGCTGGGCGACGGCCGACTGAGCACGTTCAGCTTCGTCGTCGAAGGGCATACCGATGCGACCGGCACGGATCGCTATAACCAGGATCTTTCGCAGCGGAGGGCCCAGTCGGTGGCAGCTTTCCTGACAGCGAATGGCGTTGAGCCGGCGCGTCTGCAAGCGATCGGCTTGGGCAAGTCACATCCGCGTGTCGCCAATCCCTACGATCCGGTCAATCGCCGCGTGGAAATGCGGATCAGGACCGAGTAGAACGGCCTGCGCCCCGCTGACCGATCACGGCGAAGGTGGTGCTTTACAGCAAAGCGGGGAGCTGCTGATCGTCAAAGATCAGTCTTTCAGCGCGCCACCCACAATTACACCGGTACCGAAGATCAGAGCTTTGGATAGGAAATCACTGTTGTCTCTTGGAGGCGGTGCGTCGCGGACCTCGATATCGCTGTTGCGTCTCCTTTGGGCAACTTGCTGCTTCTTGCGCGGCTTTTGCTGTGCAACTGGTTTGAGTGTGCGAGTCTTCTGCACGACCTGCCTCTTGGGTGGTGCCGCACGGGCCTGATCGGCTGTGTTCCTGGCGCGTATCCTATCCAATATCGGGTCGGTCTGGATTGCCAGGAATGTCAGTTGCTCGCGCGTCAGATAGGTGGTCCGCGGCAGACCGTTCTTTCCCTGCCAGACGCCGATTGCCTGGCGAGTCTTCGGGCCGAAGTTACCGTCGGCGAGGCCGAGCTCGTTGCCCAACGCTTCCATGCGCAATTGCAGATCAATGCGGCCGTTGCGGTCCAGCCCGATCGCGCTCTCAGTCTCCTCAGTGCCGAGTGTCTGCTTCATCTCGTCGGTGATACCGATGGTGGTGCGCACGGCTGAACCCGGATTGCTGTTTGCTCCGTTGGCGTCCAGCGAAGCCATCTGCTTGTCGCCGGCCTTCGGGTCCTTCAATTGATCGATGTTGAGCTTCGCGACCGTCGCGAAGCGGCCATTCGGAAACTGTTCGAGATAAGCTTCGTAGAACGGGACGGCATTCTTCTTCGATGCCTCATCCCAAAGGCGCTGCTCGATTTCCCAGGATAGCGGCGCGCCGACGGCTGGAGTGGCGGCCGTCGTCTTGGCTGGGGCTATCACGGGCTCGGTTGTTTGTGCGGCCGCCTGCGCGATAGGCTTGCCCAGGAATACCTCGCGTCCCAGCGAAGCATTGTGCCACGGCCGCTGCCGGCCTTGTGTCGTTTCCGTAACTTCACCGCGGACGCGTGTCAGTGCGCTCTGAATTTCGACGCCGGGTTGGGTCAGGTGTTTGGCGAGCGCCAGCGAATAGGGACTGTCGACACCGTTGCCATCGAAAGCGATGGCACCGGGATCCGTGGCATAAGCGATCAGCACGCCGCCGGTGCCGACACCGTCGGCCTTTGCATCGACCGGAGCAAGGCCAGCGCCCAGCGAGCGGCTTTTCGGCAATGCTGCGGCCAGCGTACGTGCCAACGGGTTGTCGCGGCAGGCGTCAAGGATGATGATGCCAACCGCGGGATCGGACGGCAACGCCGCCATGAATTCGTCAATCTGAACGGTACGGGTCTTGAGATAGGCGGGAGACGTCAGCTCTGCATCGACGGGGATGAGATAATTCTTGCCGTCGACCTGCATACCATGACCGGCGTAGAAAATAACGGCAAGGTCCGCGTTGTAGGATTCCTCGGTGAATTTGCCGATCAGGCTGTGCATGCCGGCATTGTCCTGGTCGACACCTTCGATGACCTCGAAGCCGGCATTGCGCAGTGTGGACGCAATGAGGCGGGCATCGTTCGCCGGATTGGGCAATGCAACGGCATTGACATATTTGCTGTTGCCGATGACCAGCGCGACACGCTTGGCATCGGGTGCGGCAGCCTGGACGCCAAAGGTGGCCAGGGCGACGAGAATGAATACAGTCAACAGGACGGCGAACGCTTTCATGGATCAGCCCTCCACCCGTAGGGGCGCGTAATTGATGTCTGTGCATGCTCAATTGCGTGAGCGACAAAGTCGCTTCTGCCAAAAATGGCTCTGGGCGTATGTGATCCCGGTCACACTCTCGGCTCGCGGGCGCCTAATAAAACCTCTGCAAAGAGGTCTTCAGTATACCATTCAGCGACCCGAAAACCAATCGACTTGGCGAGCGTGTTGATCTCGCAACGCGGGATTTGGCTAACCTCGTTCAAGCGGGTTTTGGATCGAGCCAAGCAACGCTGTTATTGCCTGCTTGTATTTTTCAAACTCCGGCGATGTTTGACGAATTTGCGTTGTCGTCGGCTGGCTCCTACCGGCTGCCACACGTGTTACCTTCTGTCCCATCTTGCGCTCAGCCCAGTCGATGACGTAGCCGGCTGTCTTGCCGGTGAGAAACGGATTGGCCTGGATTACAGCCGATCCGAGTACCGCGCTCAACTGGGACGCCCCCGGCGCCGCCAATACTTGATGCGCCCCTTCCATGCCAAGAAAGTGACAGAGGTAGAGCCGTCCAGCGGTGATCTGGTGCCCGCGCCCGCGCAGATAGGCCTCGCCTTCGCGTGCCAGGTTGCGCACCATCTCACGCGAGAGCGTGGCATCGTAGCGAAGCGCGAGCAGGTCAGCGGTCGACAGCGTTCTGGCCAGATCAGGGCGATAGGTGTTCATCATCCGGATCCAGGTCCTTGTGATGAACTGGCCAGCGCCGGTTGCAGACGAATTCGGGTTCTTGGCGCGTGCGCTGCCGCCGCTCTCTACATGGACGATCCGGTCGGTCAGCGTCTCCACAGCAACATCGGATGAACTGCCGAAATTGCTGGTGGCAACCGTGGTAACCGTCCCAAGAGAATTGATCGCCTCGCCGTTCTGATAAAGCTCGAAGTGAAGATGCGGGCCCGTCGAAAGCCCGGTGGTTCCTACATAGCCGATGACGTCGCCGGCCTTCACCTTTGTGCCGATGCCGCTTGCGATAGCGAATTTCTGCATGTGGGCATAACGCGTCTCGCGCCCGTTGGCATGGGCGATCTTCACCAGATTGCCATAGCCGCCACCGTCGCCCTGGAAGGTGATTTCGCCGTCGAATGCCGCGACGATCGGTGTGCCGACCGGAGCGGCCCAGTCGGTCCCCTTATGGATTCGAACCGTACCGAGGATCGGATGCTTGCGTGGGCCGAAGGTCGAGGTCATCACGCCGCTCACGGGCGTGACCATGCCGTTGACCACGGTCAGGGAATGAACTTCGTCGTTGCCCGTGACGCATGCATATTGGCCGTCGCTCTGTTGGAATACGAAACAGTCCAGGTTCTTCTCGGCACCTGAGACACCGACATAAAGAACCCTTCCGGAATGCTCGTCCTGGCCGCGCGGCGTCTGCGAGTAGATCAGCATCAGGCGCTGGTCCTCGCTGGCAAAGGCATCCAGATCCTGCCCGCGCGACAGATACATGATCGCCTCGCCGATAACGCTTGTCGGAACCTTGTTGCGCGCGGCCGTCGAGTAGATCGCGTCGAGCAGACGATATTGCCGCTTGGGGCCGCCTTGATCGGAGGGGCCGGAATAGTTGAAGAGGTCGTCGCTGACCCACGGGTCGACGCCCGATACGAAAGCGCCCGCCGTGCTGCGTGTCAACGTGCCGACATAGACATTCCTGGCGTAGACAGAAACCTGCATGAGCGACATTGTCGTCTTTTCACGGTTCGGCCGGAATCCGCGTAGCGCGACGACAAAGCCGGGCTCAAGTCCGTCGCGGTTGAAGAGAGTCTTCAGCGCCTCGCCTGCCAGTTTCGCGTCATCCGCGGAGAAATGCGCGTCGAGCGCCACGCTATCGAGGCTGCGGGCGTTGAATATCCTAACGAACGTGTCCTCGGTTGCCTCGAAGCGCTGATATTCGCTGGTGACTGTCGCAACCGTGGTGGTGTTGGCGATAGCGGTTTTCTTGAACGCCGGCAGGGCTGCCTCGCCCTGGTCGATGGTCTCCCCCCAGCCGGCTTCAGGATCGTCCACATCGCCCCCGGGGCCTTGAGCCGAAGCTGCGCCATCGTCTGCTGCAGGTTGGAGGTCGTTTTCCAGGTCGCCTTGCTGATCGGCAGGCCCGGGTGGCGCCGGCGGATCCGGGTGTTGATCGGTGGCAGCCGGTGCCGAAGTCCTTGGAGCCGCTTGTCGCTGCGCCTGGAAGAATGCGAAGTCCTCCTGTGTCGACGGGATCGTGGTCATGAATCTTTCGCCGACGCTCAGCATCACGTCGGAAAGAATCTCGATCTGCGGAGATACTCCGTAACTGTCGAGCTCGGCCGGGCGCGGGATCTCGCGGCCTTTCGTTGCCGTGTCGGCATCTGGTGCGAGCGTGATCCACATCGGATCACCGGCGAGGTCGATGATCGCTGGCACATAAACCCGCGCATCGGGTGGCATGTCTTCCATGCCTTCGACGGGATGCAACTCCTCATCTTCGTCACCGAACGACCAATAGTCCTTGGTGAGATAAAAGCCGGTGGCGATTGAGACGAGGGCGAGCGCCGCAAGGCCGCCGAAGATGCTCCGCCAAAGTCTGCGCCGGCGCTCGTTCAGGCGTGCCTGCTTCTTCCGCCTGAAGCTCGTGTCGATCCTGTGCGTCACGGGCTGTTTCCGGTCAGGAAATACGTCCAGCGCGCCTGCTCGAGCGTATCGACTTCGACAAAATGTGCTGGGATATGGCCGCGCTGCCAGCACTCTTCGATGCCGCGTATCGAGAAGCGGTGGCGGTCGATGCACATTTCGACCGATCCGTTGAGGATCGCGTGGCCGAAGACATCCGTCGCATAGAGATAGATGTAACGGTTGACCAATTCCTCGCGGATGACGTTTACGCACTGATTGGCGCCGATGGTCCACCAGCCATCGGTCTGGTCGGCGTTGTCGACCTTCTGTCCCACAGCGAGATTGACGACGTCCAGCGTCTGGTTGCACACCGTGAATTCTGCGCGGGCGCGGTTGATCGACAGGACCGACAGCAGCATTGCGCCGACCAGCGTGGCGACCGCAATGCGGCCGGAGACCTCAGGCCATATTCGAAACCAGCCACGCCGCTTGCGTGATGGTGGCTGGGACAAACGAGGGCAGCGGCGGTCCATCGGCATCCATATCTATCCGCCAAGTCGAAAATATTTGGCGGTCGCGGAAAATTGCGAACCGTCAGCTTCGATCTCCCTGAGAATCCTGGGCAACAACTCCGAGGCCGGCGTCGGTCTCGCAAACATTGCAGCCTGGATGTCCCGCGGCCCGGTGATCACGAGTATGATCTGCGGCACCGCCTTGCCGGCCGCTTTGTCAGTGGTGCCAAGACCGATCGGGATACTGAACGCGGCCTTGTCGGTTTGTGCGACCATGCGGTCGTCGAGGTTGAACGCAATCCCCTTGTGGTCGATCAGCATCACGTTCGAGACAAGCCCGCCACCCGTAACCAGCGTGCCGCTTATCGCCGAGCCATCCGGCACCGATATGCTGTCGAGGGTGAGTTGCGGCCGTTCGGCGCTATTGCGATCGAAATACCGCAGGAAGCCGGTCAACTCGCATTGTGGCTGGGTGATGAGCCGAACGCCAATCTCCGGCTCAAGATGGAACCTCGACCGGAAATCACCGAGCATCCGCTCGAACGGCTGCACAGCCGTTCCGAAGCCTTCAATGGCTGGCGCACCATTGGTCGCCGATGTCAGCGACGCGTAGAAACAGTCTCCGCCGCTGAAGTCGCGCACCCAAGAAGCGGGCTGTACGACTACGTCGCTCCCCTTGGTCGACGGCCTCTCTGGCTTGGGCAGATTGACCGCGACGTCGTCGTTTCCCTGTGGCTTGTTGGCCGGCGGGGGTGGAGGGGGCGTTTCCCGCTGCACCGGTTCCTGGCTTTCGGCGGAGGCCGGCTCATTCGCCTTCGGCGATTTGGGGAGTTTGTCGTCGACGTTCGATATGTTGGGCTCGGTTGCCTTCGGCTTGGTATCCGGAGTCGGCTTGTTGTCGGTTTCTGCCTGGCTCGTCTCGGGCGCATTGGCCGCGGGTGACCCGGTGGCTGGCTGATCCGAATTCCCCGTCGGAGGTTGCGCAGGCTGTGTTTCGACTGGCTGCGAGCCTTGTGTCCGGTTGTTGCTGGCGATCTTCTCTGGCCGAGACGCAGGGGGCGCTTCAGCGGTTGGGTTCGGACCGGATGGGTCTGCCTTTTCCGGCAGGGGCGACAGGACACCGCTGAAATAAAGACCTGCAGTGGCTAAGAGGATCAGTGCCACTGCGCCGCCGGCAATCAATGGCCTCCGTGAAGGGGGTAGTGGTGGGGCCGAGGTCGGCGGGCTGGACGAAGCCGTTGCTGGTGCGGGTTGCGACAGATGCGCTGGCCGCACGTGCTGAACGAAGTGCTGTTCGCCAGGAGGCGGAGGCTGCTGAGTGTCGGGCGGCGTCGTCCCCCCGGAGCGCTGCAACCCCGAGCGTTCGCGCGCAGTGAATGATGGCGGCGTTGTCGCGTCGAGGTCGTCGTCCCGTGTCATCCTGGCGATTTCTGCCATGCTGGCCGGCCGGTCGCGTGGATCCGGTTGCAGCATCGCTTCCAGGAGGTCGCGGAAATCGGGGTCGATATCCGACAAGTCGGGCACGGTCCGGCGCTTTTCGATGACCTCGAATTGCGAGCCGCTCATATCCAGCGACTTCCCACGCAGCGCTGCGGCCAGCACCAGCCCAAGGCTGTAGATATCGGATTGCTCGCTGACTTCGCCGCCATAGAGCCCAAGCTGCTCCGGCGAAACATAATTGTATTTTCCGGCGAACTTCCCGCCGATCAGTGTCTCTCCTCCGACGGTAGCGGAACGCGCTATGCCGAAATCGATGATCTTGGCGCGCTCGACCCGACCGCCTGGCAAGATGATGTTGTCGGGTGACAGGTCACGATGAATGGCGCCAGCCTGATGCACTGCGCTCAGCCCCGACGCGAGGCGATGGCAAAGCCGGCGAACGTCTGGCAAAGGCATGGCGCCGAGCCGGATGATGTCGAACAACGACGGGCCATCCACGAACTCCATCGCGAGATAAGGCCGGCCAATCCCTGGATCGATGGTGAAGACGTGGTAGCGGACGACGGCGTCATGCGACAGATGATTGAGGATCGACGCTTCCTTGCGGAACAGGGACAGTATGGTCTGATCGCGGGCGAATTCGGGCAGCACGATCTTGATCGCGACGTGATCGCCGGTCTGGATGTTGTGGCCGCGATAGACCTCGCCCATGCCACCGGATGCGATCCTCTCGTCGAGCTCATAGATGGTGCTGAGTTGCGTACCCACACCCGCATAGGCGACGTTCGCCGATAGCCGTGTCTTGTCGTCGTCGCTCATCTTGCGAGCCCCTCCGCTCCGGAGCGATCCGAATTCAACTTCCCGTTGCGCTCGTCGCCCATCTTCACAAGCACAATGGTCACATTGTCGGTTCCGCCACGTGCCAGCACCGTCTCCAGCAGGCTCCGGCAGGCCACCTGCAGTTCCGCAGATTTGACTGCCGCCTCGATCTCGGCGTCGCTGACATGCGCGGTCAGCCCGTCGGTGTTCAGAACAAAAACATCGCCTGGCATCAACACGCCCTGCTGGAAATCGATCTTGAGCTGATCGCTGACGCCGACCGCATGCGTGATCACGTTGCGGCGAGGCCATGTGAGGGCTTCTTCCGCGCTGATCACGCCACGGTCGAGCAGCTCCTGAACCTCCGAATGATCCTTCGAGACCTGGGTGATCAAACCGTTGCGAACCAGATAGATGCGGCTGTCGCCGGCCCACAGGCAGGCGAAGCGGCCGTCCATAGCGAGCAGGGCTGCAAAGGTGGAGCCTATCGTGATGCCGCGAGAGCGCGAGATGTTGCGGATCTCGGTATTGGCGCGGTTGAGCCGGTCCTCGAAGCGAGCACGAAGATCTGGCGCCGAGCTCGGAATGCCGATCGTTGCCAGATGGTCGACGATGCTGGCGGAGGCGAGTTCTCCAGCCTCATGCCCGCCCATGCCGTCGGCTACCACCCAAAGGCCGGTCTGCGGTTCGACGAGGTAATTGTCCTCGTTGTGATCGCGCACACAGCCCTTGTGACTCACCCCGAAGCTCTCGACGGGAAGGGCGACAGTGCTCAAATTGCCACCAAACGCTTCGCGAGCGTCCTCTGTGACGAACGATGGGCCGCGTACACATGCCATTTTGCCACAAGCGCGTACTTTAGAGTATCGAAATGACGGCTGGAGCTGGTGCTGTTCGGTGGTTGAACCATCTCAGAAAGCCTTGGGACAGCTGAAACCGGACAACGCCGGCAGCAGGAAGGGATTGGCTCCAGAGCCCGCCTGGATCGTGTATGCAACATCGCGTCCCCCGATGACGAAGCGAGCTTCGGTGTTGCCGCCATTGCTGGTGATGGTGGCTTTGTCGAGCAGCCGTTTCAGCGCCCACGGGCCGTCGAATTTCAGCGCGGACTCGCGGCCGGGCATGTCCGGCAACAGGCTGAGGCTGGCAGAGGCGGAGGCGGTGCCATTCGGCCAGGTCACCGTGCTTGGAACGTTCCCGGCCTGACTGCTTTGTACGGTCTGACCGTCAATAGTCAGGACTGCGCTGTCGGCGTCGCCGTTGAGCGAGAAGGGCGTGAAGGTGATGTTGACTGACGGCGCCGAGCCACCGGAAGGAAAGAAGGCGTTGCGGATCTCCGCAGCGGACTGGAACGCCTTCAAGGTCGATTTGGCGAGGCCTCGGCTGGATCGTACGTCCTGCTTCCAGGTCCACTCCTGGCCCGTCATGTCGATCAGTGGCGCAAGGTTCTGCGCGAAGAAGCGATCCATCACTCCGCCAGGCGCGAACAGCATGGCGAAATCCACCATCGGGATGTCTTCCGTGCCGTCGCCGGCGAAGGGATAGTGACCATTGACCGCCTCCTCACAGGCGCGCGTGACGGATTGATCGAGGTTCTGGTTGAGGTTGACTACCGAGGTCTCGGCGACATCGCCCTCAAACTCGTCCGCCGCTGTGGTCACCATGCGCGCGAGCGGCTTGGGAAGGCGCGAGACATTGGCGCGTAGCGTCGAGATCTGCAGCCGAAGGTTCGCGTTGACGCGTTCGGTTTGCGAGGGAACATCGGCCGAGAGCTTCAAGCTCTGGAAAATATCGCGGAAATTCTGGGTCAGTGCATCGAGAGGTCGGCGCCCGGCAGTACCGCTGACCAGCGTCTGGAAAGACCGGAACTGTGCCTCTACGCTTGCGCCGGCATTTTGTGCAAGGGCCGAGCTTGTGCCGGCACGGCTTTGCGACTTGCCCCTGGCGATCTGCAAGCCGATGCGGGCCAAACCCTTGGCCATACCGGCCAGATCGTCCTGCGCAATGCCGGTCTCGCCCTCGGAGATGGTGTCGTCGTTCGTCAGCGCGGTTTCCTCGGCTATTGCGGTAAACAGCTGGTCAAGTGGGGAGTCCGGCGCTGCGACGGCTGAGAGCGCGATGTATTGCGGTTTGTCCTTCAGCATCGGCTTGAACTTCAGCTGATCGAGCGCGCCTTTCCAACTGGTGGCGAACTCCTTGCCGTAGCGGTCAACGAGTTCAGAGCCGAGCTTGGGCAGGTCCTGGTCGATGCCGCCCTGTTCGCCGCCGCCACCCAGTACCCACTGCTCGTCGACAAGCATCTGCGCGATGCGTGAAAGCTGTGGCAGGAAGAAGCGATTGAACCCGACGTGGGTGTAAAGACCTGGAACATGAAGGTCGGCCAGGTCGCCGCCATCCATGCGTTCGAACAAAAGCTGGGCCTGAGGGCCTGCACCGGCCGCGATGGAGAAATCCCTCAACCTTGCACCGTAGACCGCCGACTTGATTAGCGCCGACGCGCGATCAGCCAGGCTCATTCGACCGAGCGAGCGCTGTGCAGCCTCGATCAGTGGCTGGTTGAGTTCGAAGAGCGGATCATAGGCGTCATCGAGCACAAGCATGGCACGCAGATGCTTTTCGATCTGAGCGCGGCCTTCGCGGTTGTTTTCTCCTGGATAACGATTTTCTTCCCAGTCCTGCTTCATCCATGAGACGATCAACTCGTCATCGACTTTCGGCGCCTTGCCGCCCAGCATCAGGTAGATCTTCAGCGGCTGGTAGAGCGTAGCCGGATCGGACATTCTAGTCTGGATCGTCCGCTCTGCCTGAACCAGGAGGCGGGAGCGGAAGGTCCGCTCAAGCGCCTGCCGATAGGCGGTCCTTGAAGCCGATGAAAGTCTCTCCCGCGGGCTGAGTCCGAAGGTTTCCTCGATTGGCTTGCCTTGGTTGCCGCTTTCGAAACCGGTCGGCAGGTTGCGCAACTGGTCAAGCGGCCCGATGACGTTTTCCAGGTCGACATCGGTCACGGTCGTGCTCTTGAGCAGGGAGTCCGCGCTGTCACGATATTGTGCCATCGCCTGTCTGGTTGAAGCGATCAACGACCTGTTGGCGAAGAAGCTGAGGCCCATCACGCCGAGAGCTGCCACAGCCGCCAGCGCGATCGCCGCAAGACCACCAAATCTGGCCAGCCTGGCGCGCCGTTCGGCGACCCTGTTGAAGGAGACCCAGCCGGATTCCGGGAAGATCACCTTGGTCAGCAGATCGTGCAGGAAGAAGCTTTTTCCAGTCCCGGAAAGGTGTGGCTGTGACGTGCTGCCGAAACCGCGTCCGATCGCGCCCAGCACCTGATCGAACGGTGTTCCCTCCTGAGTGCCGGACGAGAAATAGAGCCCACGCAGGCTGACATTCGCCTGCGGTCTGGAGGCATCGAACAGGCCGCCGATGAAATGCGTGATCCGGCTTCTGAGTGCACCGAACTGAGCCGGAAAGCCGAAGATGGCAATCCGCGCAACCGGATCGGTCTCCTCCTGCAGTCGATCGACGACCTCTTCCCCCAGGCGCTTGACCAATGCGTCGAATTCGGCGGGTGCCTCGCCGGCCATGTTCCTGGTGCGCTCAGTGGTCTGGAATGTAGCGCCCCACACCTTACGCCTGCGCATCTCGTCGGAATCGCCGAAATAATCCATGAAACCGGAGACCAGGTCCGCCTTGGTGAAAAGCAGATAGACCGGAAACTGGATCTTCAGCGTTTCGTAGAGCTCGTGCAGGCGGCCCCTTATTTCAGTGACATGCGTGTCGAGTTGCCGGTCGTCGAGGCCGATGATGTCGGCGAGGCTGATGGCGAGGATGACGCCGTTGATCGGTTGCCTGGTGCGGTATTTCTTCAGCAATTCGAGGAAGGCAAGCCAGTTCGCTTTGTCGCGTGCAGGATCCGACTCGAATGTCGTGTAGCGACCGGCCGTGTCTATCAGGACCGCCTCGTCGGTGAACCACCAGTCGCAGGATCGCGTACCACCAACACCCGCTACAGGCTGGGCATGGCCGGAACCGGCCAGCGGAAATTTCAGCCCGGAATTGACCAGTGCCGTCGTCTTGCCCGCGCCGGGCGGACCGATGACGATGTACCAAGGGATATCATAGAGGAAATTGCGCTTGCCGGTTGTCCGCTTCAACGTTGCAACGGCTTCACTCATGCGCGCTTCGAGCGCCTGCGCGTCGTCGTTCTGTTCGTCGCTGCGCACGATGGCTGTCTCAAGCGCTCGTTGCGCCTTGCGCCTTCGCCAGAAACGGATGCCGTAAAACAGCGCGAGCACAGCGATGGCCACTCCGATGAGCGTCGCTCGAAGCCAGACGGAACCGAGTGGGCGGCTGTCGGCGAAGCCGACCAGCGGTCCGGCAAACCATATGGCGGCCGAGAAGCCGGTGAGCGCGAGAACGCTGAATATCCGCAGCATCCAGCGCATCAGTTCCATTCTCCGGCGCGCCCGCTCACAACGTCTCCTCCTTCTGGATCATCACTTCGACACGGCGGTTCTTGGCGCGGCCGTCCGGCATCGCATTGTCGGCAATCGGTTCATCTTCGCCCTTGCCGTCGGCACTCAGCCTCGAAGGGTCTTTCACCAGTTTGGCCAGCGTCGACTGGACCGCTCTCGCGCGGGCAACCGAAAGGTCGAAATTCGATTTGAATGTGCTCGATTTCTTCGGCTTCACAGTGTCGGTGTGACCGACGATCTTGATGGGCCCGGGCTCAGCATTGAGCGTCGTGGCAATATCCGCGGCAACAGGTTGGAACTGTGCCTTCAGTTCCGCCTGGCCTGACGCGAACAACAGCTGATTGCTGATCTCCACGACGATGAAGTCGCCCTTCGTGCGGACACTTACCCCGCCAGCGGCGATCTCCTTGGCAAGCGCTGCGCGGATACGGTCGATCTGGGTGGTGGCGGTGGGTTGCGGCCGGTTGGCGCGTGTCGCTTCGACGGCCTTCGCCACGCTGGCGCGCTCGATCGTGACCGGCGCCGAAGGGTTGAGCGCCAGCAATTCCTTGGCAGCCGCGTCGCCTTCATCGGTGATCAGTATCCGCAGCCCAAAAAATACCGCTGTCACCAGTGCAATCGCTGCCGCTGCAATCGCCCAGAGCGGAAGCATGGCTCCTTGCTTCGGCTGTGTTGCAGCCATGCCCTGCCACCGGGGAGAAATGTCGTCGGCTCCACGTGCTTTGAAATAGCGAAGCGTGTCGTAGACATCGCATCGAACGCGTTCGAGGGTTTCCCGTTCTTTCGCCAGCCCCCGATATTGGCCCTCGAAGCCCAGCGAAAGGCAGGCGTGCATCAATTCGAGCAGATCGTAATGCGCTTCAGGTTTGGCGAGGATTTTATTCAGCGCTTCGTAGAAGCCGGTCCCCTGGGGTTGAGTGTGGAAGAACTGCGCCGTCAGGCTGTGTTGGCTCCAGCCACTTTCTCTTGGCCATGGCAGGTTGCCGACGAGATCGTCTGTGGTTTCGCAAAGGGCAAATTTCGCGATCCGCGCATCATCCTCCTCGACGCCGGCTTTCGTCATAGTACGATCAAATGTCTCGATCGCGCTTGCGATGTACTCTGCCAACGATGAGGCTTTTCGGTCCAGCGGCATCAGCCGCAGTTGACCGAGCAACATCAATAAGGGAGCCGCAGCGGCGACGATCTGGTTTGCGCTTCCGTACTTGATGCGGTCTGCTGCGGAGAGAAGGATGTCCTGCTGCAGTGTCGAAGGCGCTGCAGCTAGACCTGGATCAGAGCCTTGAAAGACTACGGTTCCAGAGGACCATCCGGTCGGCATCCGTTTGTCGATGCGTGTATCGAACACCGTCGGTTCTCGGGCGGCTAGTGGAGCGTGCCCCACTCCTTGCGGCTCTCTATTTTCGGTAGCTGCAACGGACGGTTGCTTTTGCCGTGGCGCACGGATGATTGTCCGGTCCGCAGGGGCCGAGGGATCATCCGTCGAGCTCATCGGAGCGCCGTGATCAAAGTGCGGCTGACTTCTAAAGGGCCTGCTTTACACCTTCCAGGCCGGAACTTGGGACGGATCGAAAAGCGCTTTTTGCTGAAACATGACATCGCTGCACGCCCCAAGCCATGCCGCGTTGCCCGGCAGGCAAGCTCCCAACCATCATTCTAATCGCACAGGAGGCCGATTGAAATCGGAAAGCAGGATGATCGAAGGGACAGTGCGTTCTATGAAACCCGTCACAGACAGCCCAATTATGCCGCCGACATGGCTGTGCTTGGCTATTTCTGCTTGCCGGCCTTGGCGTAAGCTTCGGCGAAATAGGCGAGAAAGACGTCCAGGACGCCGTTTTCGTGCTTTTCCTCCATGGTGCGCCAGGTGGCGACCAATGCGTCCCAAGCCTGGCTCTTCTTTGACGAGAAAGATGCCGGTGGCAGTTTTCTGGCGATCGTCTCTGGCGACAGATCATCGAGCAGCCTGAAAAGCGCGGCTTGCATCGCGGCGTAAGTCGCAATTTCGTGGGTCTTCAGGTCCTGGAACGCGTCTTCGACACTGTGCTTGGCATCGAGATAGCCGGCCCTGCGCTTGGCAAACATGATCTCCAATATGTCATCGGTGCCCGGCACGAATTTCAGCGGATTGTTGTCCTCAGCGCCGATCATCGTACGATGGGGGGTCTTGGCGAGTACCTTGGCGGCGGCGCGCGCCTTGAGCAGCAGCGACAATTGCTCGACGGAGGTTCTCAGTATCGCGCCGATCTCTGCTGCGACTTCGTGCGGATCGCGCGATTGCAGCAGGTCAGGAGCGATGCCAGCTGCAGTCGCGATATCTCGCAGGATCTCCATCGTACCCGGCGGCTGTTGAACCGGCGCGGCCGCGCCGGACTGCAGCAATGAGGACGTCGATATCGGTGCTGCTGGAGCGGGGTGTCGCTCCAGGGACCTAAGTGATGGCATGTCGGGTTCTATCGGGCGGCCCGTCGGCGACAGTTCGCGTTGCGTCGTTCCGGTTGCTTGACCGATGATGACGCGCCCTTCATCGGTCGAAACCGCAATGACATAGCGGCCGATAAGCAGCCTGTCGCCGTTGGTCAGTCTATGAGGGGTGGTCATGCGCTGTCTGGAGCCATTGACGAAGGTTCCGTTGCGCGAGACGTCGTAGAGCCAGAATGCACCTGCCTGGAAATCGACTTCACAATGACGGCCCGAGATGAACTTGTCGGGATCCGATAACGTCCAGTCACAATTCTCCCGGCCGATATCGAAGCCGCAATCACGGGCAGCATAGCTTGTAGCGACCCCCGCTGGCAGCCCATCGAGATTGCTGATCTGGAGCGAGATGAACATCCGGAACCGCCCCGCGAGCCTGATATCTTGGCTATTCTAGCAGCTTGCAGGGGCAGTGGGCGAGGAGCGTTTCACACAGGAGGGCACCAGCCGCTGTTTTGCGACGCAGTTATTTAGCCCTCATCAAACATATGCTACGCTCGAAAGGGTTTCGTGCGGTGTTTTTGAAATTCCCGAACGTGACGCATTTCACAGAACGGGGGCTTCAATTCATCACACTGGCGGTCGCGTCCAGGAGGGGCACGTCCCATGCCAAACGAACGCGCCACGGTTGTGCAGACGCCGGTAGGCGCCGACCTGTTGACCTTCACCCATCTCATCGGCCGCGATGAGATCAGCCGCTGTTTTGCGTATACTGTCGGCTTCGTCTCCAAGAGCCGCGACGTCGATCCGCTGAAGATGCTGGGCGGCATCGTTTCGATCGAGGGAGAATCCGACCCAAAGCGCTGGTTCAGCGGTCTCGTGTCGGAGTTCAGGCTTACCCGCCTCGAAGACAGGCTGGCCTTCTACGAAGCGGTGGTCAGGCCATGGCTCTGGTTTCTCGGCAACACCACCGATTGCCGTATCTTCCAGAACATGACCGCGGTGGAGATCGTCGAAAAGATATTCTCGAAATACGGCACGGCGAAATTCGAAAAACGGCTGCAAGGTTCCTATCCATCGCGCGAATACTGTGTGCAGTACGATGAGAGCGACCTGGACTTCGTGCAACGGCTGCTTGAGCACGAGGGCATTTTCTATTTCTTCGAGCATGACGAGGGTAAACACACGCTCGTGCTCTGCGATGCGATGAGCAAGCTGAAGCCTGCGCCGGGCTACGACAAGGTGCTCTACAATTTCGAGGGACGGGGTTCGCGACGCGATGTCGAATACATCACTGAATGGATCCCAGGTAGCATGGTGCGACCCGGCGCCTATACGCATACCGACTATGATTTCGAGAAGCCTGGCGCCGATTTGATGGCGAAGTCCGCGCAGCCGTTCAGCCACAAGGAAGCTTCTGGCGAAAACTACCGCCAGCCCGGCGCGCATCTCGACGTTGGACGCGGCGATGCCATTGCTGGAATCCGCCGCGAGGAACTTCAGGCGGTGCACCTGCGCACCACAGCGGCTGGGACCGTGCGCGGTCTTTTTTCCGGCTGTAAGTTCAATCTGGAGAGCTTTCCGCGCGAGGACCAGAACCAGGAATATCTGGTAATCAGCGCTGAATATCGGCTGTTCGATCCGGGCTACCGGACCCAGAACGAGGCGCACAGTGAGAACTTCACTGTTATGCTGGGCGTGGCTCCCACCAAAGTGCCGTACCGGCCGCCGCGTCTTACACCGCGGCCGATCATGCGCGGACCGCAGACGGCAACGGTGGTCGGCCCTTCGGGAGAAGAAATCTTCACCGACAAATATGCGCGGGTGAAGGTGCAGTTCCACTGGGATCGGCTCGGCAAGAAGGACCAGAATTCTTCCTGTTTCGTGCGGGTGTCGCAGAGCTGGGCCGGCAGCGGCTGGGGCTTCATCCAGATCCCGCGGATCGGACAGGAGGTCATCGTCGATTTCATCGAGGGCGACCCGGACCTGCCGATCATCACCGGCCGGGTCTACAATGCCTCGCAGATGCCGCCCTACGGGCTGCCAGGCAATGCGACGCAATCGGGCTGGAAATCCGACTCCTCGAAAGGCGGCGGCGGTTACAACGAACTGATGTTCGAGGACAAGGCAGGCTCCGAGCTGGTCAATTTCCAGGCCCAGAAGGACCACCACCTGCTGATCAAGCATGATCGCAACAAGACGGTGCAGCACGACCAGTCCGACCGCATCGACCACGACGCCAAGCATTCCGTCGGCCACAACCTCGATGAGGACGTCGGCAACAACAAGACGGTCAAGATCGGCGTCGATCAGACCACCAACATCGGCAGCAATGATACCGAGACGGTGGGAGCAAACCGCTCATTGACGGTCCAGGCCAACGAGACGATCCATGTCGTGGCCAATTCGACGGAAAACATCGACGCCAACCATTCGCAGACGGTGGGGTTGGTTCAGACTGTGACGGTGGGTGCCGCCCGCGTGGATACGGTGGGCGCTGCTGAAGCAAGGACCGTGGGCGCGGCGCAGACGAACACGATCGGGGCGACACGATCGGTGAGCGTGGGCGCGGGGCAGAGCCACGATATTGGCGCTGCGGACAGCTGGAACATCGCGGCAGCGCAAACCGTCAATATTGGTGCAGATCAGAGTGTCACAATCGGTGCTGGCCAAACTTTCTCGGTAGGCGCCGCCCGCAGTGCAAGCATCGCGGCAGATGACTCGACCACGGTAGGTGGGGGGCATTCACTCTCTGTGACGGGCGCGAGCTCAATCCAGATCGGGGAAGATAGTTCAATCAATGTCGGAAAAAAGCTCATCATCACGGCTGGCGACGAGATCCTCATCAAATGTGGGTCAGCCAAGTTCATGATGAAGAAGGACGGCACGATTGCCCTAGAGGGCAAGGATATCTCTGTGAAAGCATCGGGCAAGATCGGCATCAAGGCATCGAGCGACATCACAATGAAGGGCTCGAAGATCAGCGAGAATTGAGGTGCAGCGATGAAACGCCTTCGCGAGCGTATTGACGGTGTGATGATCGGCATCTTTCTCGGCTTCGACGACTCGGGATCGCCGCTGGTGGTGTTCCCCGGCAATCCGGAAGAGACAGCATTGCCCGCGCGCAGTTTGACCGCTCTGACGTCTGATATGGTCGGCTCCGAGGTAGCCTTGCTCTTTCAGGAGGGCAATTCCGTCATGCCGCTTATCGTTGGCCGGGTTATCGAGCCGGCGCGTAAGGCCATAGGGCCGCGTGTCGTACGCGACGGTGAGCGCGTGTGTATCATCGGCGGCGAGCGCATTGAACTGCGTTGCGGTAAGGCGACCATCATCATGGAAAAGGATGGCCGCATCACCATTCGCGGCACCTATGTCACTAGCCAGGCGAGCGCTACCAATCGCATCCGCGGCGGCTCCATTGATCTCAACTGATGTTGGCGACAATGGGAAAGCCGAAATTAGAAGAGGCGCCGAAGCGGCAAATTGTACCGGATGTCGTCAGGCAGCATGTCGAGCAGGCCGCGTTTTTCTGGGCTCAGCGCGACACGCTGATGGCAACCGATCCGCCGAACCTGAAGGCGGTTGCTGGCATCGACCGACGACTCGAAGCCAACCTGGATGGCCTGCGCATCGCCGGGCCGGCAGCGTGGCCCTTCATAGTCGCGGCTTATGAAGATTTTCCCGAAAAGGGGGAACTGTTCCTCTTTGGGTGGCTCGCGATCGAACTCAACGACAGCCGGCGTGTGGCTGAGGTTGTCGAGCACGGTCGTCGAAGTGCGGATGACGCGCGCGGGTTGGTTGGTGCGCTTGTGTGGCATGAGGCGACGGTAATCGCTCCGCTGGTGCGCGATTGGATCGGTGCGGCTGACGCGTTCAAGCGATATCTTGGCGTATCGGCCTGTCTTGAGCACGACGTCGATCCGAAGCAAATACTGCAGCGACTTGTGCGTGATCCGGATGCGAGTACTCGCGCGGTTTCCTTACGCCTTGCCGGCAAGTTGAGGCGGGCCGATCTCATTCAGGAACTTGTGGTGGCGTTGGGCGACGCTGAAGAGGCGTCGAGATTTTGGGCCGCATGGTCCCTGACCGAACTCGGTTCAGGAGACTTGGCCAGTTCTGAATTGCGTAAGATTGCCGTCAGTGGATCTTCTAACGCAGAGACAGCGCTACGCGCTGTGATCAAGGCCGGGCCGGACAAAGATGTTCGTGCCTGGATGAGCAGCCTTCTTAAATCACCCGACACAGCGCCATTGGCCTTGCGTGGCGCCGGCATGTTGGGTGACCGAACTATTCTGCATTGGCTGATTCACCAGATGCGGGCACCTGCTTTCGCCGCCGCTGCGGGCGCATCGTTTCTGGAGCTTTTCCCTGAAGCCAAGGAGTTCGACGAGCTTTTCTCCGTCGAACCGGATTTGCTGGGGGAAAAGATTGCCGAGTATTTCGAACAGGATCCTCCGTATTTGCCGGTGGCGGACAGAGTGAAACAATGGGCAATCGGACAGCGTCTGCTCTTCGAACCTATCGCCAGTCCGAAGGATTGATGAATCTCCTAATCCAGCCCATCGTGTCCGCGTTTTCAAAAAAGAGCCTCCCCGAAAATCTAGGATGTTCCCGAAGAAAGAGAGGCTCGAGGCGCCGGCTTGCTTGGAAATATAAGTCATTCATCGTTTTCGGTCGGTTCATGTCCTCAATGTCTGGTTCCAAGCCCAGTCGCATAAGGTAGCCCCGTCGCCCACGCTCGATGTTGACCAAGGGAAGGGAAGCGCAGCCTCTCACCAATTCCGTCCATGCGGGATCCACCGCCGACAGGCCCTTACCAAAGAGCGTCAGCCAGCTTACCGTTTTGATGCCGGTGTTACTGACTGGAACCGTCAAGTTCATATTCTCGATGTCTAGACCCCAATAACGCTTCGCCTGCGCGTATATGTGGTCAAAAGCTGCAATCCGTTGCCAGGGATCATAGGCAAATGTCAGGCCGCCATGGCCCGAGATAAATTCGACGTTGTCGATGATATCGCGGGCTATGCCAACGAGCACCTCGACATCCGTGTCGAGTGGAAAGAGTACACGCAACGCCGAATGTAAGCCGCTGTTGCGCAGATGAATTCGATGGCACGAGAAACTCCAGCTGCCTCGCGGATCGTCAATCGAAACGTGGTCCCAGTAGCGAAGCTCGAACGCTCTGCCCTCGCGAATGCGCCTGTAGACCGGTTGCAGATAGGGATCGGGAATTCCACGGGCTGCGGCGATGCGTCCACTAAGTGTCAGTTCAGGCGCGGAGGCGAGCAACCAGTAGGGAAACTCCGCAAGCCCGATTCTCTGAATAGACCCGGGTGGCGATGTCCGCCGATAGAGATCAATGAGGAAATCGAGCTCTGCTTGCGTGGGTCCTTTGAGGTAGACGGTCAGGTCGAGCATGATCCTGCACGCGACCTTGCCCTCCAGGACGAATGGCCGAAGCAGTGGCGGTGGCAGCTTCATGAACCTGCACCCAATCTGACCCTAGTCTTCGTCGTTATCTGCGTCGTTTGAAACGCCGTTCAATTCCTCGTCAATCATGTATTCCAGGGTCTCAAGCTTGAAACCCAAATAATCGGCGAAGTCCTTGTAGACGTCGCTTTCGTACATGTCCTCATACTCGACGAAGTCAATTTTTCCATTCTTCTTGACGCGGGAGGGGTCAAGCACCAGGAAGTGACTCAAGTCTTCACCAAACATGACCGGGAGCGCGCCGTTCTCAAAGGGATTGTCTTCTTCGGCTGGCCACAGGTCGCCCCAAAACTCGATCTTTTCTTTCACCCATTTGCTATTGTGGTCGTGCGTAGCCAACAGCTTTCCACCAGCGTCGAAATCGCTCCAGCCATTGTGGAGCGTGAGGAATTCCCGATAGGATTCCGGCAATGGTATGCCCAGCCGCTTCTCCAGGCTGCTGATCTCGTCATCTGTCGCCGGCTTGCCAAGCTCGTGTGGCAGTTCTTCGTCATATTTGAGCGAGTCATACTTCCGTTGGGCTTCGACGATCTTCTCGATCAATTCCCTTATGTTCGGTTTGTTAGGCACTGGCTGGCTCCTTCCATCCGCAACAATTCGGAAAGACCCCGGTATGGGGTTTGTTTCCACCCTGCCGCCAGAAATCCGTCTTGGCGCGATACTTTTTCATGCTCGACCCCATCCATGAATTTGCGCGGCTAGACATCCATTTGAGATTTTTGGCGTCAGTTGGATGCCCATTTAGCTGCAGCTCGTTGCTATGGTCGGGGCTAAATCCGGAGTACTTTTTCTTCTCTGCTTTCTCCTTTGCGCAGTCTTTGTAGAATTCGATCTCAGCAGGTTTTTTGGCCACCGCCGCGTCTTTGAGGCGTTTGCATTCAGTGTTCCCTTCCGTGCGCCTTTTGGCATAGCCCGCGGAGCGGTTCCCATCCCATGTCACACGTTTGATCTCGCCTGCCTTAGCGGCCTCGTTAATCGCGGCGCACTTGGCGCAAATCTCCTGCTTCTCGCAGTCGTCGAACTTGACGTGCTTCTTTCCCTTCTTTTTCGCCGGCCCATTGGCGCAGTCGATTTTAAGCGGGTTGGTATTGGCTGGCCCAAGAGGATCAACATCGCCGGCGAGATTCACTGTATTTTTGTCGTTGTGAAACTTCTTGTCCGTGTGCCGGCAGGCATTCTTTCCGTCCATCTTCACGTCAAATGAGTAAAGTATCCAGTCGGTCGCTTTCTTGAAGACGTTGGATTTGACGCCGCCTACGGTGCCGGGCTCGTCGCCCGAACTCATGCCGTATTGTGAGCCCTTCACGGCGATCATCTTCCCGCCTTTTGCGAAGACGGTCGTCGTCCCATCCTTCAATGTGCTCTGGGTGGCGATGTTGGGATAAGGCAAAGGGATCGGACCACCAGGGCTCGGCGTCTTGCAGACATCGGGGATCGTCGCGATTGAAAGACCGATCGTGCCTTTGTAGGTCAATCCGAGGCCATTGACCGTGATGTGACTGGGCATCAGGCCGGTCTCCTCGGTCCACCTAGCAGAACGGCCGCGCGAGATCCGTTTTCGGAACTCGCCCAGATCAGTGACAGTGGGGCGTTCTGATAGTTTCGGGCTTCCGCCTCGGTCACCAGGCACACAAACAGCGGGCCAGATGCGGCACCAACATCGCCCCAACAGTCGGCTGGTGTTTCGAAATCCGCAGCATCTTTGAAGCGGCCCGGATTGCGGATGACGGCGAAGCCGTATTCATTGCCGCGGTAGCGTTCTCCATTCATGTCGCAGATGATCCGACCAACCGGGTTTATCGGAGCATCCTCGAACAGGAAACGAAAGGCTGCGCCCAGTCCCTCGCCAAGGACGACCGTTTCGGTCTTGATCCTGTTTTCTTCGCTCGCGGTGGAGGTGCCGACGATCTCAAGAAGAGGCTGCAGACCATAGCTGCGCGCGGTGTTCAGCTTTGTCAGCAGGCAGAAGCCAGCCGCCTCGCCAGGGCAGAAACCATAGATATTGCCTTCGGAGTGAAGCTGCTCATTTTCGTCCAGCCACTCGAGAGTTTCCGGCTCGAGATAGGTGTCCACACCTCCTGCGAGGCAAAAAGTGGCTTTCCCATCTCGCAATGTTTTGCAGGCGTGATGGATTGCCAGCAGTCCCCCGGCATGGCCACCTGCAACTGAGCCGCCACCTTCGAAGAGGACATGCTGGGACAGTTGCTTGCGGAGTTTGGCGTTTACCTGGACGGCAAACCCTTCGGGTTGGCCTGGCCGGCTTTCTCCGGTGGAGAGAATGAGGGAAACGGCCGCCGACCGCACTGCTGCCTGTAGCGGTCGCAAAGCGTCGAGTGCTGGCGAGACCGCAATCTCTACCGCTCTTTCTGGTCCGGTAAGGTCCTCGTCCACGCCGATGTCGCGAGTCACTTTCATTCGCTCGCCGAACCGGTCGACCATGTAGGGATGGTCCTGGATACCTGAGATACCTGCCCGGACAGCCGCCGCGCTGGAGGCGGCGTCGAAACCGAGCGGCGTCCGCGCTCCAACACCGACGACGACGATCGTATCTTCTTTGGCGATCATTCGTTTTCTTCCGGCTGCCATATGCCAGTCGCCGCGACGGTCGCCGAAATGCCCGTGCGGGGTCTGATACGCAGATTTGTATTTTTCAGACGCTCCTCGTCGAATGGCACCGGCAATGCCGACATCCAAGTAATCGAAAATTGCCGCAGACCAGGTCTGATGCGCAGGGTATGGATGGTGGCTTCGCCGTTCTCGCGATCCGGGCGGTTATAAAACTCGGTGGTGAGGTCGAATTTTATGCGGGGCAAGAGAAATTGCCAGAAACCGTCCTCGGTGAAGTTACCGAGCCGAACGTCCTCATAGCCGAGCAGCGGCGCCTTGGTTTGTTGATCCTCTGGAGCGCACTGGTAGTACATTCGGCTGAAATCGCGTGGCAGAAGCGGGTCTCGCGTTTTCTTCCATTCGTCACCATATGTGCCGGCATATCCAATCCGCGGCTGCCAGTGTCGTGCAACAGGACCAAAGCCGGCAGGCGTGCCACCCCTGTGATCGCGATAGGGCGCGTCGGGATACTCAAAATTGGGTCCCGTTTTGCCAATCAATCGCTGCGGATCGACGGCAAATCCTGTGCCGATTGGATTGCGCTGATCCCAGTTTGGCGTTGATGCGTCCATATCCGTGCCACCATAGGTTCGGCGCCAACTAACCGGCATCTTTGTGAATGGCTCCGTTTGGCCCAATCGCACCGACACCGGTCCAGGCATGAACACGCGGTCACCCACCACCCTTAGGGTCTTGTCCACGTCGCCGACTTTAATTCGCGCAGCGCTTTCTCTGTTCGGACGCCCGCCAGCCGCATAGACATGTCCGTCAACCAGGACGTCAGTATGTTTCTTTTCGATATTGAGGTCTGTTTCATCCAGAAGTTCGTTGGGATCAGCGCCGTGCACCGGCGCAAGCGTCACCGGCGTCTGGTCTTTCAGCAATTGCTGCTTGCCGTCGGGATCGACCTCGAAGGACGCCTTGATCGCTATCAGCCAGACCTCATGCCCCCGCTCATCTCGCGTCCAGCTTTCCTGAGCAGCAAACGGAGTATGGTTAGTTAGTATCCACATCGAAACAGAAGCACCCTTATGTGGAATTACGATACCAAGTGTATTTTCCTGCTTTCTCCCGAAGAGAAGAAACCGAATTCGATCAATTACTTGTATCGGCTGGTCTTCCAATTGCTGCGAAGATCCGCCCCACGGTTTTTCCCGGTGCCTGTGGGTCGACGTCGAAAATATCCGTGCGCGCGGTCCACATGACGAGATCGTCGATGACCTCGACGTCCGGCTCGACAGATGGCGCGGGCAGGGCGGTCAGCGCGGCATCCAGCTGGTCTGGGGTGAGTTCACCCCGTTGCGCGGCGAAAGCAGCGTCCTCGATGTCTTCGAACCAGGCATCGGCGTAGACAAACTCGAGCGGTGCCTCGGCGAGCCGCGCGATGATGCTCAGCGGGAACTGTCGGCCAATCCGATCGGCGCTAGGCAACATTATGCCGGTCGAGACACCGAAGGAGGCCGGGCCGGCTAGGAAACGCAGCGCCGTACTGTGGGGCCAGGTGTCCGAGGCCATCAACGGAACGATATGCTGCGCCAGCCAGCGGTCCCAGACGCGCACGAAATCACCTGGCAGCCGGCGGGTCACGAAATCGCCGGTGGCGGGCATCTTGCCATAGAAGCCGGGCGCGTTCAGATCTGGGGCGGACATGTGAATTTCTTGAACATCTCGAGCGTGTAGGGGTTCTCGACGCTGGCCGCCTTGAGTTCGAAATCAGCAAACATGCCTTTCGTGCCCAACCGCAGGCTGTAGACGTCGGTAAGCTTGGTTCCGGTGAATTTGCCGCCGCGCAGCATCCTCAGCCACGCCCAACTGCCGGTCTCGTTGAGCAAGACCTCGGGCGAACCGTCGACCGGCTGGAAGGCAAGCGAGATCACGCCCGTTCCGTCCTTGCCGGGCCACGTCATTGGCTGCGGCCTGGTCGCGTTGTTGTAGTAGACGAGGTTCTGGCCATCGAGGTTGAGCGTCACCCGCGCCAGATTGGGCGACAGATCCTTCGGCTCCAGCGTGAAATTCATCACCGGGCCGGTGCCGCCGGGAAACAGGTCATCGCGGATGTGTCGCGCCTGCTCGAATGCGGCCAGCGCCACCGGATCGAGGCCGAAATCGGCGCGCCATTTCCATGGCTTGCTGGCGGTGTCGACATAGTTGATCAGGTGGTCGTTGATGAAGGCATCGATCATGCCCGTCGGGCCGAAAAGGCGCTGGAAATCACGTACGTTGACGTCCACCGCGCTCTCGGGGCTGAAGGGGTAGCGGTTGTTGAGTGCTGCCTGGCAGAAGGGCAGGATGTCGGCACGCCAGATGGCGTTGAGTTCGCTGGTGACAGCTCTCTGCGACAGGTTGCTGGTGTCGCCGGCAATTCCGCCGAGCCAGTCGTTGATCGGCGAGGGCAGGATCTGTGCCTGTCGAGCCACCGCTCCGGTCAATTCGGCGAGGCCACCCTGCTTCTTGATGGCATCCTGCGGGTCGGGATTGGCGGTCACCGTCTGCAGCACGTTGGATAGCGCCGTCAGCGCCACGACCGCGGCGTCGAGCGCTGGCGGTTGGCCGTCGACTTCGGTGATCGTGCCCTTCAGCGGTTTGAAATGATCGGCCACCAGGCTTCCGGTCATGTCGACCTGGTTGGCGGAGCCTGCGCGTGGCAGGAGTTTGGCCCCTGTCTTCACGACCTTGCCGAGCTTGCCAAGTTTGCTCAACAGTTTCGAACCGGTCTTTGCTGCGCCGTCGTTCTTGCCGTCGGCCGGCGCTTCGTCGGAGCGGGTGAGGTCGGTCTCTTGGACGACCGCCGTAAGCAGACGCTTCAGCGCGGAATCGGCGCTCGACAGATCCTTGAGGTTTTCGCTGGCGATATTGAGGTCGCTCAATTGTGCCAGCCGCATGTCGCGCAAGAAGCTGTCCCACTGCGAGATGTAATCGTCGTAGTAGAGTTTCAGGATGTCCTCTGACAGCGCCGAGACGGAGGTCTCCGAGTTTTCCGAGCAGCCGCCGGCGAAGACCGCGCGGTCGAGCGCTGCCTGCGCCGCTACATCCTCGACCCGGTCGAGGATGGCATCGTGGAAGCCGGCATAGGTATACGGTCCTGGAACGCCGACACGCAGCGTTTTGTCGGAGCGGCGCGCGAACACTTTTGCTCCGTTGGGGCCTGCGAAGTTGGCCGGCACCCATTCCTTGACGGCCGCCACTTCAGGGTCGGCCAGCAATTGCCTGTAAGCGCGCTCCGGCAGCGATATCGTGCAAACCGCTTTCAGCGCCTCGGCGACCAGTTCTTTGTCGGGGGCAATGTAGCTGTCATCAACCGTCATGCGGCGGATTGCGGCGAGCTGATGTTCCTCGGCGTCGGCGGTGGGGAAGGGGGGTGCTGGGGCAAATTCCGGCAAGCTGTTCACCCACCAGCTTTGCACGAAGTCGGGGTCCATCTGCGACAGGCCTGTCATCATGCGATAGGTCTTGAGTGCGCCGAGCGTGAAATCCGGATCACGGATCTGCCGCCACATCGTGGCTTCCAGCAGCGCCACCATACGCGGCTCCAGCACGTTGCGCAGCGTGTGGTCGTAGGTGTCCGTCTGCGCGCGCACGAGTTCGGCCGAGGCGGTCGGGCCGACCAGATTGCGGATTGCATCGGGCGGCATGGTGCGGGCCGTCGCGACCGCATCCATCGCTGCCAGTGCTTCATCCATCGTCGGCTGTTCAACTGATGCCGGCGTGGCAGCAACTTCCGTGAGCGGCGCCTGCAGCGCTTCGAACTGACCTGCCTGGGCTGTGATGGCGTTGCGGTTGTCGAGATAGGACCAGGTGAACAAGCCGCCGGCGAGCAAGGCGGCGAGAGCGCAAGCGGCTGCCGCCCCGCGCCAGATCCATGTGCGGCGGAGCTGCGCGAGCGGGTCGAATGTGCCCAGACCAGCTTCCTTGAAGATGACTTCGGTCAAGAGGTTCCGCAGGAAGAAGCTGCGTCTGTCGGCACGCGGCGCCAGCATTGCGCGGTGTGGCGGCAGCCCGAAAGAGGAGGAAAGTGCCGCTGTCAGCCGGTCGATGGGCGCGCCTTCCTGGGTCGCTGACGTCAGATAGAGACCGCGTAACCAGGCTGCTTCTTCGTAACGGCTCTCGCCGAACATTGCCTCGATCAGCACCTGGATCGGTTCGGAAAGACTCGCAAGCTGGGCTGGGAAACGGAAGATCTCGGCGCGCAAGCCGAGTTTGTCCTCGTCTTCCAGGCGTGGCACCAGCCGCCGCTCCAGTTCCGTGGCAAGCGCGGCGAGCTCGTTTTCGATGGTCTTGGCATCGATGCGCGCATCGAGTGGAAAGGTGGTTCCCCATACCTGCTCCCGGGCTGTCGTCGACAGGCTGCCGAAGAACGCCTCGAACCCCTTGATCAGGTCGGCCTTGGTCAGCATCAGGTAGACAGGCAGGCGCATTTCGAGCCGATCGTTCAGCTCAGCCAGCCGGCGCCGGATCTTGCGACCATGCGCCTTGACGGCTTCGTCGCCTTCAGACAGCGTATCGATCGATAGTGCGACGATCACGCCGTTGAGCGCTCGCCGGCCGCGATGTTTCTTGAGCAGATCGAGGAAGCCCAGCCATTCGGTCGCATCGACGTCCGGCTGGCTTTCCTGCTGGACGTAGCGGCCGGCGGTGTCGATCAGGACAGCATTCTCCGAAAAGAACCAGTCGCAGTTGCGTGTGCCACCGACGCCTTGCAGGTCATCGGTAAGGTCGATCGGAAAATTGAGGCCGGATTGCCGCAGAGCCGTCGTCTTGCCGGTGGCCGGTGGGCCGACGATGACATACCATGGCATCTCGCGCAGGAACTTGCGGCCACCAAGCTTGCGACGCTTCAGTTCCGCCATGACCTCGCCGAATTTGGCGCCGACGGCAGCGACATTCTCTTCGCCAGGGGTAAGCTGTTTTGCCTCCACGGGCGCTGCAATCTCGGCGACGAACATGCGGTTGGCGCGGATCGCGCGGCGTTGGGCGATGATCAGCCAGATCAGCCACAGGATGATCAACCCCGCGATGATGGCGATGCGCACATTGTCGGAATCGAATGGCGCGTAGGGACCTACCTGGATGATCGGACCGAACACCCAGATGAGCAGCGAAAGCAGGCCGATGCCGATCAGCGTCCAAAGGACGCGTGAGGTCAGGACGGCCCAGAGGAAGCGCAGAATGAACATCAGAGCCTCTTCTCGACCAGGACTTCGACACGCCGGTTGAGTGCGCGGCCTTCGCGCGTCGAGTTATCGGCCACCGGATCGGTCTCGGCGCGGCCTTCGGAATGGATGCGCTCCTGCGGCACGCCTGCCTGTACCAGGAGGTCGGCTATGGTCCTGGCGCGTGCTTCCGAGAGCCGTTGGTTGGACGAGAGCGGGTTGGATTTTTGCAGCCGCACATTGTCGGTGTGGCCGACGACGGTGATGCTTCCGATCAACTCCTGGTTGGCAAGGATCACCTTGGCGATTGACGCAACCAGCGGTGCGTAACCCCGTGTCAGTGTCGGCCGCGACGACTGGAACAGCTCGGGACTGGAAGACTGGACGACCAGCTTGGCCAGCGACACGCTCTCCGTCCCGCTCAGCGCCGCTTTGAGATTGTCTGGAGCCTCAGCCTTGAATTCCGGCAGCAGGGCGAAATCGACCGGCTCTGGTGGTTCGGGCGTGCCGGCTTTCGGTGCAGCGCGCATGACGTCTCCGCGGACGGGCGGCGGCAACGCGCGAACCAGTGCGGAGAGTTCCACCGCCTGGCTGCTCAGAGCCATGGAAAAGCCGATATAGGTGGCGGCGGCAATGACTATCGCCGCAAGCGCCATCACCCAGATCGGAATGATGAAGCGTTGCGGCTCATCGGAAGCGAGCACGCCCTTCCAGTTCGGCGACAGCGCCGCGTCTTCGGCGTCGGGATTGCGCAGGAAGCGCGCCGCCGCTACGCGAACCGCATTGAGCGAGCGGTCGCCGGCACGGCCGGGCACGCGATATTTTCCGCGGAACCCGAGCGCCAGGCAATAATATTGCAGCTCCAACATTTCGGGGTCGCGGGTAGGGTGCCGCTCGAGTTCATCGAGGCGCGAGAAGAACTGGGTGCCGGCATCGACGTCGCCGCGCAGCATGACCACGAGGGGCTGTCGCGGCCATGCGCTGGCACCGCCCCATGGCGTATTGAGTGCAAGGTCATCGAGCAGGGCGGCCACTGCCCAGGCAGCCTGGTCGGCGCGCTCCAGCGAAGAGCCTGTCGCCACCGTCGCGTCGCGCGCCCGCACCAGCTCGTCGAGCAGGCGCGTGCGCATCACTTCAGGATTCTCCGGTGCCAGCGCACTTTCGAGCTCCGGCGCGAATTCAAGCAGCGGCGCGAAGGTGTTGATCAATATATTGGGATGGGCGCGTGCCCGCTTCACCGGCACTCCGGGCGCAAGGGGCGCCATCGGCCTGGGCGCTGCACCCGTCAGCCTGATACGGGTGCGTTCGCGATCCTCCGACAGTCCGAAAGGATCATCCCGGCTCATGACCTCACCTATTCACCGAATAGCAGTCGACTTGCGGTTCGCTCGGCAGGACGCCGGAAACCCCGATGACGAAGCCAGGGGCATCGAGCAGCGAGGCCCAATGCTCGCTCTTCTGATCCAGCTCCAGGCAGAGCCGATCGCCGTCATAGGGAATTTCGCGCGGCTGCGAATGAAGCGGTTTCAACGGAATGCCGGGCAGGCGCGACTTCCACAGCCCCTCGAACTGGTCGGCGGAGCCGACAGTCGCCTGGTTGACGAAGATCTTGCGCAGCGCGTCCTCAGAAAGCTCTGAGCCGACGCGAATGACGATGCGGCTGGCCACCAGAAGTTTTGGATTGTCGATGCGCACCTTCCAGACATTGGTCGCGTGCCGCATGACCGACAGCGCGCGCGATTTCGGCTCGATGAAGCGCAGACTGAGGATCAGCGAGCGCAGGGCATCTGCCAGCGCCATATAGGCGGGGCCGGGCGCCATGTGGTCATAGGTCGGCAATTCGCTGAGCCGGCGCGAGCTCGAACCATAGGTCGCCATCTCGCCGGCGAGGCCGGCAAGCTCAAGATAAAGCTCGGCCGGGTGGAAGACATCCTGCGCCAGCATATGTGCGAGCCGCGGACGAGCCGCATTGGCAAGGTGGAGCATCAAGAGGTCCTCGACACTCCGGCCCGGGCCACCCATGACCATCTTGCCATGCGCCTCCGCGATCTGGCTGAGGCCGGTGACCACCTCCTGCAGCAATTGCCGATACCAGGCGACGGCGCCGGTGATCAGCGTCGGCGGCAGGAAGGCCTCGTCGAGCGAGATGCCGCCGTCGGCGCGGATTCCCTTGATGTCTGCGATCGGCAATGCCGTATAGCCGCCCACCGATTTGCCCGGCGCCATCAGTAGCGCCTGCGGTCGGGCAATCTCGATCTCTTCCGGATCGGCACCGCCCTGCACGGCATCGCGGACCGAAACGATCCGGCCATGATAGCGCGCGCCCGTCGATGCCGCATGCGCCGGGTCGAAACCGACCCCACCGGGTGGCTCGAGCGGCAGGGCGACCAGCACTGGCCCGGCGCCGGTGTCGGCCGTTACAGGCAAGGGTTTGGGCGCATCCATCGTCTCCGGGATGGCAAATGGCGTACCGTCGGGAAAGATGCCGCGCGCCGACACGATGGAGACCTGGCCGGTATCGAGCAGCGACTGGTCGAGCGTCAGCTGCTGGAAGCCGAACGTCTGGAGTTGGCCGGCCCGCAATGCGCCGCGCACCATCCCCTCAAAGAACCGGTCCTGCTGCTGGAAGTGCTGGGTCCTGAGAAACAGGCCCTCGGACCATAGCACCCTGTTTGCATCGCTCATGCCGCTACTCTCCGCGCGGAACCATCGTTTGCCTGGACGGCCTAGGCAGAAATGCCGCCGCTGCCGAGCTTGGCGTTGACGGTGAATGTCGACCCCGGCGACACGGACTTGGTCGTGCGCCAGTTCCGTCCGCCTGGTTCACGGATCAGAGCGACGAAACCCAGCGCCGTGGCGTCCGGCTCGACCGTGATCGTCTTCGTTGCAACCTTGCCTGGACCCACCGAGATCGTATCGGAACCAATGAGGTCGGCCCCGAGTGCCGTGCCGGCGTCGCCCTGCAGCGCGAAATAATCGGCCGAGTTGAACTTGCCGGTGCTGCGCAGCCGCATCACCAATACGGTCACCGGCCGGTCGCCGCCGCCAGGCCCCGGATTCATTCCGGCGCCGCCGCTCACGTTGACCGAGATGGCCGATGGCTTCGGCGGGCCGCTCTGGCATGCCGCAAGCAGCCCCGTCGCGCCGAGAGCAACCATGAATTCGCGTCGATCGATCATGTCCTACTCCTCTTCATATGCATCCCTGAAGTCTGCGCCGATCTCACCCAGGAAGGTCGATTCCGCGCTCTGGGCGATATCGCGATGGCGTTTCTGGTAGAGCTCCCACAGCTTGGCGTTACGTCCACCGGACAGCAGGTTGCTGATCGCGGAATTGGCTTTCAGCTCTTCCTCGATAATTGCCGGATCGAAGCGGTCGATCATGCGTCGCAGTGCTGCCTGCACGCCGCGCCAGGCACGCACGTGATGCTGAGCCAGGTCCTTGACCGCGTCGCCGATCGCTGCTTCGCCGGAGAGAAAACCAGGGCTGCGTTCCGAAAGGATGGTGACGATGACGTCCTCGACCGTCGGCAGGAATTTAAGCGGGTTGACCTCGGAGGCGCCAACCATCGTCTGGGCGACGCGCGCGCTCCCCTTTTCCTCGGCACGTTTGCGCAGAAGCTGCATCAGACCGTCCAGCATCAGCCGGTATTCGCGCCCGAACTTTTCCATTTCGGCGATCGTGTCACGGCCGGGGAAATCGGCTTCCTCGACACCCATGCCACGTAGGAATGCGGCGCGAAGCGCCATGTCGCCGGGCGTAGGCGGTGTGACATGAGGCGGCTTGAGCACGGCAGCGCGGCGCGGCGTGGCGGGAGGTTCTGCCGCCTGCATCGGTATACCCCATGAATGGGGCGCCAGCTGCTCTTCGGCCAGCTGTTCGCTGCGACCGGCTTGTTCGGTGCTATCGGTGGCGGCGGGCGTCGCGGCTGGCCCGAAGCTGAAATCATCATCGAAGCCAGCCGATTTTGGCGTGGGGCCGCTCGCATCGTCGCGCAACGGCATCTCGCCGGAATCGAACGGATCCGACTGGCCTGGCGTCGCGGGGGCATTCAATGCTGGCGTCGCCACCGGGTCGAGGCTGAAGGGATCGTCGAAGGCAGGCGAGCTGCGTTGGACCGAAGCGCGTTCGTATGCATCCGGCACCGGTTGCTCGAACGGATCCGGCAATTCCGCGGGACGCGGCCTGCGCGGTTCTTCCTCGACCTTGGCCGAGAAGAAGTCGTCTCCGCTGATGCCTGCCGGAGCTCGCGACTGCGGTGGCGACCATGCGGGCGCCTGTTGGCTCGTCAACGGCTGCCCCACCGATGTCTGGCCTGCTTTTGGCTGGACCTCGACATGCAGAACGTAGTCGCCCATTCTCAGCCGCATGCCGCTATGCAGGCGTGCGGACCTGCCGGTCCCCAATGGGCTGTCGGAATCGTCGATGAACAACCCGCTGCTCGACGTGTCGGTGACGAAATAGCCATCGCTGCCGCCGCTGATCTTGCAGTGAGCCCGCGAGACGAACATGTCCGGATCGTCGATCTGCCAGCCGGCATCGGCGCTACGGCCGATCACCAGTTCACCCTCATCCAGCCGGGTCTGCCTCACCACCTGGGAGCGGGGACCCTGTTCGAGCGTCAGCAGCAGGCTCATGCCGCTACCTCCGCCATTTCCGGCCGCCAGCCAACGATCGTGCGCAGCCTTAGATCGTCGGCATCCCCCTTTTCAGCCGGACGGGTGAGCCAGGCGGTTCGACCAAGCTGGACTGTGCCGACGCACGGCGGCGGCACGGCTTCGCGCGCGAGCACGATGCGCAAATCGACGTCAAGCGTCTCGCCGGTCATGTCGCGCACGGCCTTCTTGAACAGAGCCAGCCTCCGTTCGCCCGGCAGGAATGCCCTGAAGTCCTCGAGACCGAGCGGGCCGACGCACAGTTCGATCCGGCTCTGGCGGCTGAAGACACGAGGCCCGATCGTCGCTCCGCGCCCGAGTGCCGCATAGGCGTTGCCGAGACGTGTCTGCAGGATCGTCGGCACGTTGATCCATGCGGCGACGAATTCCCTGATCTGAACCGGCACTTTGAAGGCCGTGGCGAGGAAAGTTGTCAGCCGTTCCGTGCCGTCGACCTGATTGGCGAGCGATCCGGCCTGACGCAGGCGCACCGTGTCGAGTTCGGGGTCCTGGGTCCCGGGGAGACCGATGCCCGCCATCACCTCCAGCATGGCGCGGATACGTCCACCAACGGAACGTTCTACCTGCACCGCCGGATTCGCGTCGGCCCAGGCGCGGTAGTAAAGCGCCATCATGCGGTGTTGCAGGATGTTGACGAAGTCGACGAAGGTCGTGTCGCTGGTTTGCTCGGCATCGGCGCCGCTGAACCAGCGCTGCGACAGCCGATCAAGCACCCAGCGCGTCAAGTGCAGCGGCATCGGTCCTTCCGGCCCAAGCAGGCCAAGATTGGCGACGGTCACCCGTGCCGCTGCCTTGTCGTTGGCCTCTTGAAACGCGATCACGTCTCTGGCCGAGAAGCTTAGGCGTACATGCTGACCGAGCCTGGCCGGCTCGCGGTCCGCCTGGCCGGAATGGCCGAACAGTCCCCGCCGTTGTTCAAGGCGCCGCAGCAGCTCGAAAAAGTCGAAGCTTTCCGACAGCGGCTCCATTTCGGGAAAAGCGGGCTTCGCTAGATCAGGTGGCGATTGCCGGGCGTCATCGGCCATGGCACATCCTCCTGTTTTTGCAGCAGCCGAGTGCGCGTCCGCACGAAGCCATTTATGCCGGCATGGCGGGCGAACAGCCGCGAAAGCAAAGCTGAAAGCAGTAGCGTGCTTTGACCCGCGAGCACGGATTGGTCGACATGCAGGGTTATCTCGGTGCCACGCCCGAAACACATGGGGCCATCGATCTGGAGCCGCTCGATGACCGGGCGCGAGTCGATGCGCACGATCGAATGCACGTTGCGGGCAAGGCTGGGATCGCCGCGATCGGCATAAAGATCGAGCAGCGCATGCAGGGGATCGACACCGCGGCCTTCCTTGGCGAGGCTCAGGAAGTTGAGTGACAATTGCGCAACCAGCCGCCAGGCGAGATTATCGGCGCGGGATTCGCCTTCGGCACTCGCCGGC
Organism: Mesorhizobium sp. 1M-11; assembly: GCF_001303895.1. Classification (GTDB taxonomy): domain Bacteria; phylum Pseudomonadota; class Alphaproteobacteria; order Rhizobiales; family Rhizobiaceae; genus Mesorhizobium. The sequence goes on from NZ_LJSD01000056.1 coordinate 96,130, forward strand.
AGCGACGCCGGGATGGCCGGCTGCGGCGGGCGCAGCGCACCGAGCAACCTTACAGCCTCGACCGGGTCTGCCGTTTCCAGCGTCAATTTTGGCGTATCGTCCAGTATCGGCAGGTCGCGGTTGGTGCACAACGCCGTGACGTCGAGGCGTTTCAAAGGCCTGTTGGCGGAACTGCCGGCCGGACGCGAGACGGCAAGGAATACGTCGTCACCCGTGTAGGAAGTGCGGGTAAGGCCGTCTCGCCGCTCGTCCTCCGTTGCCCGGCGCGGGCGCCGCTCTGTCGAATATACCCAGCCGGTGCCGCGGTTCTGTCCCAGGCCGAACAGCTCCGGAATTTCGGCCTCGCTGCCTTCCGCTTCGGCATCTTCCACCCGGATGACCCGAAAAATCTCGAAATCTCGCGCTCGGGTGCGGTCGGCATGCAGCACCTGACGCGTCCTGCGCGGGTCGATCTCGATGACGTTGCATTCGCGTTCGAAGAGATTGATGACCGGTGTCACAAAAAGTTCGAGGTCGGCGACCGTCACGTCTGCGAGTTCCGGCACCTGGCGCCGGAACTGGAAGATGATCTCTATTCCCGCCTCGCACTTGCGCACTGCGGGCTGCAGGCCGATGACCCGCACATAGTGGAAACGCTCGGGGATCATGAAATATTCGCGCAGCAGCCGATAGCCCTCGAAGGTCGGGCGGGTGCGCGGCATCAGCGCTTCATCATCGCGTATGCCGATCATCTCGGGTTCGGGCAAAACCGATAGCGGATTGGTCTTGCCTTCCGCCCGCGCGCCCACCGCCGAGCAGGCGCCGAAGATTGCGTCGAAGAGCAGCGGCGCCTTGGCGCGCCCGGCGAAATAGAGATCGAGATGGTCGAGCGACAATTCGCTGAGCTTTCCCTTCCCGGTTCGGGCGATGGTGATGCGGAATGCGGCCTCGCCGTGCGCGCCGCCGATTGGCGTGATGCCGGCGGCCGCGAGTGCGCTGCGATCCTGGAAATAGCTGACTGAGGCGATTGCTATCGGCCACAAGTTGACTTCTTGCGCCGTGGTAAAGGTGCAGCGCGTTGAAAGCCCTGGATGCAGGCCGGAGACCAGCCGCGTGCCGCGTGGGACGGCGTAGCCGGTGATCATCGATTGCACTTGCTGGCCGGGCTTGAGCATGGCCATCGCCGTTGCCGGCGCCGGCGTCACCAGATCCGGATAAAGCACATCGAGTACGGCGCGCGAGAAACGCGAGCGCTCGGCATCCACCTTCAGCCGCGTGCGTGCTGCAAGGAATGCCACACCGTCGAGTAGCCGTTCCACATAGGGGTCGGGGCAGGGGACGGTGTCGAGGGACAGATTGCGGGCGACTGCCGGATGCATGTCGGCGAACTCCGCAGCCAGCGCCCGGATATGGGTCAGTTCCTCTTCGTAATATTCCACGAAGACCCGATCCATCTCAGGTCTCCCGGAATTCGGTTCGCGCCAGGCCGTTGTCGAGATTGATCGTGGTGCGCAACCGCATCCGTTCCGGCGTCGGTGTCATGATCAGCACGGCGTCGATCTCGATCTTCAGTCCGAGGCTTTTGTCGCCAAGGGTGACGCTGACGGTTGTCGCGCTCTCCTTGAGGCGCGGTTCGAAGGTGGCGAGAACCATGCGGATTTCGCGCGCCAGCACATCGCGGTCGAAGTCCCGCGAGGAACGGCCGGAGAAGGACGGCACGCCATAGTTGACCACGCTGCGTCGCACCTCTGGAAAGTCGGCTAGCGACGGCAGTTCGTCCAATGACTGTTCCTGCTCGGCGTCGGAAAGCATCGGTGCGGACTCGAAACGCTCGGTATTGAACAGGGCTTCGATGTCGCGCCGGACGGCTTCTCTGAGCACGCGTACGGACACCACGACGCCGCGGCTTTCGATCTCCGCGCGATGTTCTGCTTGGAAGACCAGCCGGTGCAGGCGCCGCTTCTGTTCGGACGTCAATCCCGCATCGACATCGATGGCGCGCGCTCTCCCGGCAAGAAGACCTTCGACGCGCTCGGCGCCCAGTTCTTCTTCCAGCAGACGACGCAGCCCGTCGATTTCCGACGTCAGGCCGGGCAAGTCGTTGATGAGGCGGTCCCAGAGGGAGGGTTGTACCGCCTCGCGCCTTGCCCGGGAACTGCCGGCTGGCTGTGCCTTTACGCCGTGCCGCCTGGCCTCACTTGCCGACATAGACGTCCATTTCGATCTCGTCGTCCTTGTCGTAGACGAACTTGATCTTCTTGTAGGCGAAGCTGACTTCTTCCTCGATCAAGTCCGCCTCGTCGTCAGCTTGCCGCATGTCGTATTCCATGACCGAGGCATCTGTGAGCGTCACGACCAGATAGTCGCTGGTCTCGCCGTCGATGGTCCGGCGTGCCGAAAACACCACTTCGTCAAGTGCCTTGTTTTCGAACAGCGCCTTCTTCAGGTAGGGGGATGCCTTGTCGTAATGCTTGGTGAACTTGATCATGCCGAGCGCAACACGGCCGCGGCGCGAGAGTGAATTGGGATCGTAGGGCGCGATCATCTTATAATCGACGCCATGCACTTCGATTTCGTCTTCGTGGCCGTCGCGCTGGCTCGGGCCCTTGATGTCCGGAACTTTCAAAAAGCCGTCTATCTTCATCGAAGGCGCATCGGTTCTTGTTGTAGTCGGCATTGTCTTTCTCCACCGCTTTGAAACGAAACAAAGATGACTTCGCTGTTATTTCAGCCCTTCACTGAGGGTAGCTCCGACACCAGCCGGAGCGAGGCGTTGATGCCTTCCAACTGGTAGTGTGGACGCAGATAGAAACGGGCGTTGTAGTAGCCGGGCCGACCTTCGACGCTGTCGACCTGGACCTCGGCGGCGGCAAGCGGGCGCTTGGCGCGCGCTTTGTCGTCCGCGAAGGCTGGATTGGCCAGCACGTACCGGTTGATCCATTCGGTCAACCAGATCTGCATGTCGGAGCGTTCCTTGAACGAGCCGATCTTGTCGCGTGCGATTGCCTTCAGGTAATGCGCGAAGCGCGACACGGGGAAGAGGTACGGCAGGTTGGCGGAGAGCCTCTCGTTGGCCTGTGCGTCGGGATCGACAAGGCGACCGGCACGGGTCTCGTCGTCCTGCAGCGAATGGGCCCCGATGAAGGCAGCGAGATCCGTGTTCTTGCGATGCAGGATCGGCATCAGGCCGAGTTTGGCCAGTTCCGCCTCGCGCCGGTCGTCGATTGCGACTTCCGTCGGGCATTTCATCGCGATCGATCCGTCATCGGTCGGGAAGGCGTGCACGGGCAGGTTTAATACCGTGCCGCCATTCTCGACACCGCGGATCTGAGTGCCCCAACCGTAGAGCTTGTGGCTGCGGTTGATGTTCACGCCCATCGGGAAGGCGGCGTTCATCCAGACATATTTGTTGTGGTCGCCTTGCACCTCTTCCTCGAAGGTGAAGCCCTTCACCGGAACGGTCTCGGTGCCGTAAGGCAGCCGTGCCAGCACACGCGGCATGGTGAGGCCAATGTAGCGGGCGTCTTCGCTCTCGCGCAGCGACTGCCACGAAGCATAGGCCGGGTTCGACACGATCATCTGCAGGTCCTGCGGGTTCGGCAGTTCCTGCCAGCTGTCCATCCGGAACAGGCGCGGCGAGGCGGCGGCGATGAAAGGCGTGTGTGCCGAGGCACAGACGCCCGAAATGTTGCGCAGCAGGCCGACGTCGCGCGGATGGTTCGAGAACTCGTAGGCACCGATGATGCAGCCGACCGGTTCGCCGCCCAGCATCGAATACTCGTCCGTGTAGACTTTCTTGAAGATCGGGCTCTGGTCCCACATCTGGCCTTCATAATCTTCGAGCGTGTCGGCCAGCTGTTCCTTGGAGATGTTCATCACCCGGATCTTCAGCTTGGTATCCGTCTCGGTGTTGTTGACGAGATACCAGAGGCCGCGCCATGTGCCTTCCATCTCCCGCACTTCCGGTGCGTGCAGGATCTCGTTGACCTGCGTCGTCAGCATCTTGTCGATACCTGCTATCAGCGACTTGATCGACTTGATCGCGTTGGACGAGATCGTGGTCGTCTCGGAGCGCGATTGGGCGGCGAGCGCCAGGTTGCGCACAAGCTGCTGCAGCTTTTCGCTGTCGTCCTTCTTGACCTTGAAGTCCTTTTCCAGGAGCCCGCTGAATTCGCCGAGGTCTATCGCTTCCGCCTCGGCGGTAGCGGCTGCGGTTTTTTGCTGTTCAGCCATGACTTACTCCCCCGCCTTGTCGTCGTCGGACATCGCCTGGCTGGCGATCCTGCTCAGCAGCGGCTCGTTGTTCAGAAGTTGCGCAATGCGCTTTTCGGCGTCGACGCGGCCGTCCATGAAGCCGAGCAATTCCTCGAGCTGACGACGCATCTTGAGGATCTCAGCCAGTTGCGGCACCTGCTCGGCCACTTTGTCAGGAGCGAAATCGCCCATCTTCGAGAAGGTGAGATCGATCGCCAGTTCTTCATCCCGTTCGGCACCCTCGGCTTGTGGCAATGTGTTCTTCACACGCGCCTTCACGCGAGGTCCCATGGCCTCCATGAACTTGGGGAAGCGGTTGGCGTCGGTTTCGACGAAGTTGCGGTCCAGCACCGACTTTGATGCTTCCTTGGTCTGTGAGGCGCCAGAAAGGTCGGCCATCACAGCCATGACGAACGGCAGTTCGATCGTCGTCGGGCTGCCGTAGGTCTCGACGTCGTAGGCGATTTGCACGCGCGGGGCGCGGTTTCTTTCGATGACCTTAGCTTTGCTCTCTGCTGGCATGCTCTTTACCTTTCATCCTTCTGCGCCGGCTTCTTGGGATCGGGGACGCCGGCAAGCAGCCGGAATTCCTTCAGCCCGGACGGGGCGAGATCTTCCATCAGTTCCACGAAATCCATGTGCACCATCCGACGCACGCGGCGGGCAAGATGCGGTATCGGGCTCGACGGCTCCGTGCGGTCATAGAAGGCGACAACCAGGTCGAGGCATTTGACAACATCGTCGCGCGAGGCGATCCGATCGGGCAGCCCGGCACCCGGTCCTGCAAGGCTTGTCACATTTGCCATCGTTTCGGCTCCATGACCGTTTCGGGCGGGTGCCGCCGGTTCCTCCGGCTGCGGGGTCCGTTCTGCGGCTCCAATTGCCGTCGCGCCGGCGGCCGAATTCCGTTCCAGCGTTGTCAGCAAACGCTGCAGGAACCGCCTCAATTCCGGGATGACCGGGCCATTGCCCTCGATGTGCTTGTTGAGGGCGACGTCGACCTCGTCGAGGGCAATCATCGCCGCGCGGGCATCGGAGAGCAGCGATGTCATCGCATCGCCGGCCTGGTCGATCTGTGCCGCGCAGCCGCTACGCACGCGGTTCAAAAGCTGGCTGTGGGCGCTCGCCAATGTCGCCTTCTCGGTCGCGTTCAGTCCGGAAGCCGCTTCCTGCAGCATGACGCGCTCATCGAGTGCACTCTTCTCCAGATCGCGTCCGCTGATCGGTCCGACCTGCCGCGGTGAGAAGAAGATCATCTCCCTTAGGTTTGCCAGCAGGCCTTCCTGGCCGTTCTGGAGTTCGAGCAGCGCATTCATTCGGCGCAAGGCAGCCTCGCGCGCAGGCGCGTTTGCCCGCAACGTCGGATGCATCGTGTCCCAATACTGGTCGAAGGTCTTGGAGATCAGGGTCAGGCCCTGTGTCAGTCCTGTCAGCCCTTCCTCGTTGGCGAGAGCACGTGCGACAATGACCAAAAGGCGCAAATCCCGGCCACGGGAGCGGAGCTCTTCCGCCTTCTCGATGACGGCGGCCCAATCCACCGGCGTGGACTGCGAGGTAGGCTTGCCGGTTCCGTCATGAACAACTTTGAGCTGCGGTTCGGTAAGGCGCTCCAGCTCGTGAAAGGCCTGGTCGTTGCGCAAATCCTCTCCCGACGGATTCTCACCGTTCAGAGGATTCAGCCAGAGTGCGATATCAATCACACCTACCCCCAGCCAGCGGCCCTGAGACCCCTATGTGACGCAACGTTATCACACGGCCTCACTTTACCACAATTACGCCGCATTTCAAAAAGCCAACGGAAGCCGAACGCGACCGTTTCTTCGACAAACCCATGGCGCAATTGCCGGACCCGGTATGTGAAATGCTTCGCATAGCGCGGGCCGAAATCCGGTGTTTGTTATGGAGCCCTTTGTAGCCGCGAGGTGCCGCCCGGGCGGGTTCAAAACGCCAAAAGCGTCACATGTTTTGTCAAGCCGTCGCCGATATGGCAGGGTATGTTCGGCAGACTTCGGGAGCAGGTTCAGATGGAACAGCGCCGGTCTTCGCAGAGCTTCAAACGCAAGGAGCTCGTTGCCAAGTTAAACTCTCTCTGCCAGCGAGCGTTCAAGGCCGCCGCAGATGCCACCAAGCTGCGTGGCAATCCTTATGTCGAGCTTGTCCACTTCATCGAGCAACTGGTGCTGTCCGAGCGTTCGGATGTCCAGATGATTGTCGCCGACGCCGGGGTGGATGCCAGCCGGCTGACCGCCGACATGACTCGTGCCATTGACAAGCTGCCCTATGGCGCGACCTCCATCGAGGAATTCTCCGACCATATCTTTCACGCCATCCAGGAGGGCTGGAATCTGGCGACGCTGGAGTTCGGTGTGGAAGAGGTGCGCAGCGCCCACATCCTGCTTGCCTGCCTGAAGACCCCGGTACTGGAAGGCTTGCTGTCGAAGATCAGCGCCGAGTTCGACAAGGTAGATGCCGACGGGGTCATTTCCCGATTTGCGGAGATCACCGAAGGCTCGCTTGAGGCGACTTCAATAACCGCCGCTGTCGCTGCCGAGACACCAATGAAACGCGGTATAGGCGGGGAGTCGGCACTTGCCAAATACGCGACCGATCTTACCCGGCGCGCCCGTGACAGCAAGATCGATCCGGTCGTGGGCCGCGATCCTGAAATCCGACAGATCGTCGACATCCTGATGCGTCGCCGGCAAAACAATCCGATCTTGACCGGCGAGGCTGGCGTGGGCAAAACAGCCGTGGTTGAGGGGTTTGCTCTGCGCATCGCCCAGGGCGATGTGCCGCCAACACTACAAAACGTCAGTGTGTGCATGCTTGATATCGGACTGATGCAAGCGGGTGCCAGCGTCAAGGGTGAGTTCGAGAAACGACTGAAAGCGGTGATCGACGAGGTTCAGGCCTCGGAGGCGCCTATCATCCTGTTCATCGACGAGGCGCATACGCTGATCGGCGCTGGCGGCGCGGCGGGAACCGGCGATGCGGCCAATCTTCTGAAGCCGGCGCTGGCGCGGGGGGAGCTTCGTACCATCGCTGCCACGACTTGGGCCGAATATAAGCAACACATCGAAAAGGATCCGGCGCTCACGCGCCGCTTCCAGGTCGTCAAAATCGATGAACCCTCGGAAGCGGTAGCCGTCCTCATGTTGCGCGGCGTTGCCGAAGTGTTGGAGCGTCACCACAAGGTGCAAATATTGGACGAGGCGATCGAAGCTGCGGTCTTGCTCTCGCATCGCTATATCCCGGCCAGGCAACTGCCGGACAAGGCGGTCAGCCTTCTCGACACCGCTTGCGCCCGCGTCGCTGTCTCACAGCATGCGACACCTGCCGAGGTTGAGGACATCCTGCGCCGACGCCAGGCCCTCGAGGTTGAGCGAGGCATCATCGGCCGCGAGGCGGCAATCGGCATCGATGTTGCAGATCGGTTGGCCAAGGCCGAGGCTGGGCTGGCGGAGACCGAGACCACCCTTGCTGCTGCCCAGGCACGCTGGGATCGGGAAAAGCTTCTGGTGGGTGAGATTCTCGACCTGCGCGCCAAACTGCGCGGCGAAGGCCAGCCGTTGGATGCTGCTGAGCACGAAGAAATCGCAGTGAAGCTGGAGAGTGCAGAAGCCAGGGCGGCTGACGAAAAAGCCGTCAAAGGCAAGGAAACCAAGGCTGAGAAATCCAAAAAAACCAAGACCGCGGATGCCGGTGCCGAAACGGACGACGGCGTGACAGGGATTGGTGGTTCGCAGCCGGAAACGGCAGCCGACCTCTCGCGACTGCGCGGACTGATGGCGGAGCTCGCCACCGCGCAGGGGGAGACACCTCTGATCTTGCCGTCGGTCGACCGCAATGCCGTGGCAGCAGTGGTCCAGGACTGGACTGGCATCCCGACAGGACGGATGCTGTCCAGTCAGACCGAGAAGGCTCTCAAGCTGGCGTCCACTTTGTCTGGTCGTGTGGTCGGCCAGGATCACGCGATGGAAATGATTGCCCGCCGCGTGCAGACAAGCCGTGCCGGTCTCGGCGCGCCAGAGAAACCCGTAGGGGTATTCCTGCTTTGCGGTCCTTCCGGTGTCGGCAAGACCGAAACCGCTCTGGCATTGGCCGAAACGCTCTATGGCGGCGAGCAGAACCTCATCTCGATCAATATGTCGGAATTCCAGGAAGCGCATACCGTCTCGACCTTGAAGGGGGCTCCTCCCGGCTATGTCGGTTACGGCAAGGGCGGCCTCCTGACCGAGGCTGTGCGCAGAAAGCCCTATTCGGTGATCTTGCTCGACGAGGTCGAGAAAGCGCATCCGGATGTGCACGAAATATTCTTCCAGGTCTTCGACAAGGGCATGATGGACGACAGCGAGGGCCGACGCATCGACTTCAAGAACACGCTGATCTTGCTCACGTCGAATGTCGGGTCCGAGGTCATCATGGAGCGTACAAGGAATGGGATTGTGGAGACGAGCATCGACGATCTCGATACGGCGTTGCGGGCGCCGCTCTTGAAGGTGTTTCCGGCAGCATTCCTTGGCCGTGTCGTGACGATCCCTTACTATCCGCTTTCGGACTCCATGATCGAGGCAATCACCAGGCACCAATTCAGCAAGATTGCACGGCGCCTCAGCGCGACCAACGATGCCGAGCTGGTGATTGGCGATGGCGTCATGGATCTGGTGAAGGCGCGTTGCATCGAAATCGAATCCGGAGGCCGCATGATTGACGCCATCCTCACCAACACACTGCTTCCGGAATTGAGCCGCGGCGTGCTCAATCGTGCCCTGGTGGGGGAGAAGTTGACGAGGATCACTGTGGGGGCCTCGTCAGAGGGGTTCACTTACAAGTTTGAATAGCTCGATCGATGAGCCGGACTTCGAAATCTGGACTGTGCGATCTGGACAAGCGGCCTTCGCACTGATCGCTCGTTGTCATCCGCTCGGCACTAAGCGGATTCCTGGCAGTTTGTTACACAGATCAAGGACACTAAGCGCTGCCGGCTAAGTTCCCCTACGAATTTGGCACGGAATCGCAGCTCAGTTCGCCGATGGCCGTTTGCCATGGGCCCTGCGATTTGATTGCCTCGGCCACTTCCGTCGCGTCGTTTGTGCAGCCTTATGCAAGCGCGGTGCCTTGCTGCGCTGCATGTTCTTGTCGCCTGATGTTGTGGCTGGAGTTGCTGCCCTCGGTAGTCGTTGAGAAGAAGCCCTCCGATATGGCAGGGGAACTTGTTTATACCCGCCGTTCATGAGTACGCAAAAAAGAACCCGACAGCCTGGCTGCCGGGTTTGACGAGGTCAGTCAGTCGGTCAGAAATTGCGCTGGAAACGAACCATTCCGGAGAACCCGTCATCGTCCGTGGCCGGCTGGCCATCGTCGAGGCTGAAATAGGCGATTTCCGGCGTAATCACCAAACCGGGCACCGGTTCATAGTTGACGTTGGTGACGACAGCGTAATGATTGTCGGCCTGTCCTCGCGCGGCCCCCGAGCCCTTGCTGACCCCAGAGTCGCTGTATGACGCCTGCAGGTTGAATTTCAGCCTGTTGTTGATGCGATATGAGCCGCCGCCCCAGATGGCCCAATCGCCCTTCCAGGGCTTGTAGTAGTTAAAGCTATCCTCGTCGCCGGTGCCGTAGCCGGCCATCACGAACAGCGAAAGCTGTTCGTTGATCGTACCGTCGAGTCGGGCCTTGATGGCTCCTTCCTCGTAGTTGGAATCGTAGCCCGCAACGACCACGACACCGCCCCATTTGGCGGTATATTTCAGGCCGCCGACGATGTGCGGGACATAAGAGTCGATCGTGTAGTCGTTGCCGTAGGAGCTGCCACCCTGCTCGAGCGAGACGACCGCGGAAAGACCGTTGTCGCTCTTGTAGGTATAGCTGATCAGGTTGGTTTCGACCGGAGTGAAAGGCACGAAGTCGTCGCCGATGACCGGACCTGCAAAATTGGCAAAGGTGTCGAAGACCGATTCATCCTTACCGATGCGCAGGCCGCCGAGCTGGATCCAGCCATAATAGAGAGAGACGAAATTCGGCTCGCCGTGATAGCCGTCCCGGTACGAGAAATTGGTTTGCGTGAACGTCGACAGTGTACCGAGCTCCGTCTCGCTGCCGGTCCAGGTGCGAAGCGCGAAACGTGCCTGAGCATGATAGGTGTCATCCGTTCCGCCTAAAGCCCCCGGAACATCATTGTGCCCGCCATAGGGACCATCGCCGGCGCGAATTTCATAGCGGAGGTAACCGCCTACGCGCAGGCAGGTCTCGGTGCCCGGAATGTAGAAGTAGCCAACGCCATAAATGTCGCAAATCCGAACGTATTCGGCAGCTTCTGGCTCAACTATTACTGGGATGTCGGCAGAATAGGCGGCAAGCGAGATCGTGCTCAGCGCCGACGCGCCAAGCAAAAGACACAGATTTTTCAATTTCCCCTCCAGATAAGATCCATAACGGATCTTAGGTTGCTAGCGTTATGCGCTTAGCTGCATTTTCGAGGGTATTTTTTCGTCATAAAATGTTCAAACCACTTATTAGAATGGGCCTTTGAAATTTCCTCACGACTTCGGTTTCGGACGCCTCAAAGGCCGGTAATGGCGATACCCGCGCCCGATATTTTGTAGTTGCGGTTGATCCAGATGAGGACGGAAGTCAGCGCTTCCGCCGCGGCGGAATTGGCCAGCACACCGCCGCCGATACCCCGATTGGCCACGACAGCGGCAAGTTCGATCACCGTATCGCGGGCTTCCTTGTCATCGCTGAACACCAACACGTCGCAGTCGGCGCGCCCCCCGGCATGGAGCTTGCTGGCGCCGACATTGTGGAAGGCGGAGACGACCCTGACACCGTCACCGAGCAGCCGCTGCGCGATCTGCGCTGCCGAGCCCGCTTCGGGCAATTGCACCACGCTCACCTTCGGAGGCACCAAGGGGACGGCGGCGTCGACCAGGATCTTGCCTTGCAATACGGGTTTGATCTCTTCCAGCGTCGCTTCGTGGCTGGCAAAGGGTACCGCCAGCACCACGACATCTGCCGCCGCTGCAGCACCGACATTGTCATTGCCTTTCGCAAGGTCGCCAAGCTCGGCTGCAAACGTCTCGGCTTTCTCCCGCGAGCGGGAGCCGACGACGACTTCATAACCTGCCGCAGTCCAGCCTTTGGCAAGGCCCGAACCGAGGTCGCCGGTTCCGCCGATGATCCCGATGATCGGTCTGTCTTGCATGCTGGTATTCCCGTTCCCTGGATTGCGCGCGGACGCTGGAGCTACGCTCGCTTCACGAGCTCGACGGCCTTGGCCAGCTGCTTGAGCTGGTTGGGGTGATCGTACATCGGATGCAGCACGATCTCGTCGACACCCTTGGCGATGAGCTTTTGCAATCCCTCGGCACATTCCTCCGGTGGGCCGAACACCGCGACGCGGTCTGCCATGCCTTCGACGCTGTAGACGGGATTGTCCTTGAACCCGACGGACAGGATCTGCTGCACGCGGTCGCGCGCCTCTTCGCGGGTTGGCTCGACCGCTGCATAGACGTTGACGGAGATCGAGAAACTGGAGGGCGCGCGACCGCTGATCGCTAGCTCGTCCCGAAGGATCGCCAGTTCCTGGTCGCGCTCTTCGGCCGGGATCATCGCCGCCCCTGTCCAGCCATCGGCGATTGCCACCGCCCGGCGCAGCGCCGGTTCGCTGCGTGCGCCGATGATGACCGGCGGGCCGGGTTGCTGGACCGGCTTGGGTTGCATGCGAATGCCGGAGAACGAATAGATCTCGCCGTTGAAATCGGCCTCGCCTTCGGCCCAAAGCGCGCGCATGACGGCAATGCCTTCCACGAGGCGCACCGTCGGTTTGTCGGTGGGAATGCCGAGTGCTGCAAGTCGCGGCCGATGATAGGCGTTGCCGACCCCCATGCCGACGATGAGGCGGCCTTGCGAAAGCTGGTCGATGGTGGCGAGGTCCCGCGCCAGCACCGCCGGGTTGCGATAACCAGAAAACAGCACGGAAATTCCGAGCCGCATGTGCTTGGAAATGCCCGCCGCATAAGACAGTTGGTGTAGCGGATCGAGCGAGAAATTCTTGTCGTTCAGCGTGTCCTGCGTCCAGATCCCGTTGAAGCCCTGGTCTTCGGCAAGCCGGATGAAGTCTGCGAAGGTCTTGGGATCACCCCTCAGGCCAGCGGAAAAGGATGTTGGCCGGCTGGGGCCGCCTGAGTGCGTCGTCGTCAAAATCCGTCCTCCGTCGTTCTGCGGGCCGGTCGAGAGCCGGCGGTTCAGCGAAATTGTTGCGATCGAGATGCCATCACAGGAACAGCTCCTGGGTTGCGGGGCGCAGCACATCGCGCGCACTGCTCGCCTCGGTTGCTGCCCATTCCAGGCCGCGCAAAACGATGACCGGCAACCCGGCGTCCTTTTGCATGAGAAGACCGGCAGCGGCAGCGGCTTCGTCGGCGAAGGCTGGAAGCGTTGCCTTCAGGCCCCGGCCATAGGCATCGGTTCGTCCGGCCCAGTCGACGATGGCCGGTACGCCGGCAATGCCGATCGCGACATTGACCAATCCGTTGCGCCACGGGCGGCCGAACGTGTCGCTGACGATGACGCCGATCGGGCCACCGTATTTCGCTTCGAGACCCTCGCGTATCCTGCGGGCGCTGGCGTCCGCATCCTCCGGCAGCAGAAGCAACATGCCTTCGCGGCCATCGCCCAGATTGGATTCGTCGATGCCTGCATTCGCGCAGATCCAGCCATGGCGGTGGCGCGTGATCAGCAGCCCATCCGGCGGCTGGCGGCGGGCGCGGATCACATCGCTGGATTCCGAAAGGATGGCCTCGACCTTGTGCGGGTCCTTGCCGATCTCGGCGGCAAGGGTGATCGCTTGCTGCGACGGCTGGAATTGCCTGGCCGCAACGAGGCGGCCTTCGCTCTTCGACACGATCTTCTGTGCGACCACCACGATGTCGCCTGCCGCGAGCGCGCGGTTTGTCCGGACAAGCGCCTCCGTAATCAGCGTGACCAGATCATCGCCTGGCGCGACCTCGGCTATGGTCGTGACCGCAAAACACTCGGCCTCGGCCGCGCGGCGGGACATTTCGAAATGGTCACGCAGATCCTGCGGCGTATCGATGTCCTTCGACAGATAGGCAAGCTGCAGCCTTTCGCAGGACAGCCCGCTTTTGTGCGCTGCCGCCTCATGGGCATGGGCGGAGTTCGGGCCATAGGAAAATGGGATCGCGTCTGGCGGCGTCAACAGCAGTGCATTGGTGCCGCCGTCAGCCGAGACCCCGATGACGACTGAACAGCGGTCGCGCACGGCCAGAAGCCGGTCGACTTCTTCATCGACAAGGGTCGCGATGTCGGCGTGAACGACGAGGAGCGATGTCGCTCCAATCCCGATCGCCCATTCGGCCGCGTGTCCGGCGGCAGCGTTGATGTCGCCGCCTCCCGTCTCTTCGATGACCGATGCGCCGTATCTACGGCTGATCGCCGCCGTTTCCTGCGAAGCCGTCACGACGCCGACCGGGCCGCCGGAATGTGTCCGTCTGAAGAACTGCAGCGTGTTTTCGAACAACAGCAGGGCAAGCTTTTCGCGCGCATCATTGGCCAACACAGGGCTGAGGCGCGTTTTCGCTGCCGCCGGATCCTTCATGAGAATGGCGATAGCAACGGTCATGACGCGGCCTGTTTGCGGTGTTCTTGCAGTACGGCCGTCCAGGCCAGGATTTCGGCTGCAAGGCGCTCCGCGTCCTGCGGGTCGCGCATCAATATGTCGGTGGGCAACACAGAGAGACCACGCCCCTGAAGCTCATCCGCTTCCGGCAGATCCTGCGTGTCGATTGCAAATCCGTCGAGCAGGCCGCTGTAGCGCATGGCAACGCCGCTTGAACTCGTCCTCATGCCGAGCCCCGCCATCAATCGGGAGAGGGGACCTTTGACGGCCTTGCCGCCGATGAGTGGCGACACCCCGATTTTCGGCGCTCGCGAGTCGGCGATGATGGCGCGGAAACCGTCGATGGCGAGAATGGGTTCTATGGAAAGCAGCGGGTTGCTGGGAGCAAAGACAATCAGCTCCGCCGCCTCGATTGCTGCCAGTGCCTCGGGGCCGGCTTTGGCCTTCTCAGCTCCGTCGTAGCGAAGCTCCAGCACTTCCGGCTCGCAGCGCCGGCCGACGAACCAGGGCTGGAAATCCATCCAGCCGTCCGCCGTCCTGAGTTTGGTCCGGACCGGATCGTCGCTGGCCGGCACGATACGCGCGCGGGCACCGAGACGCATCGCAGCTTCCTGCGTGACCTTGGTCAGGCTGTTTCCGGCTGCCAGTTGCCAGCTTCGCCAGATGTGCAGTCCGAAATCGGCGTCGCCCAGTTTCATCCAGGTAGGGGCAGCCAGTGTGCCGAGCACGTCCAGCGCGCGCACGGTATCGTCCGCCACACCCCAGCCTTGCTTGCGGTCGATGTGGTCGGAAAGCGTGTAAATCAGCGTGTCGATGTCGGGACAAACGCGCAGGCCATAGAAATCGTCATCGTCTCCGACATTGGCGATCACCGTCAGCGCTCCGGCCGGCAGGGCTCTCGCAAGGCCTTCGGCCATGCGCGCGCCGCCGACACCTCCGGCAATAAGCACCACGTTGCTGGCGAATGGCGGCATCTATCGCGCCGCCATGGCAGTGGCGCGTTCACCGAGGAACGCAACCGGGTTGGCTCCACGCGACCGCTCGACCAGCGGGGCGATATCAGCAGGATCATGGTCGGAGAAATCCTCGACCGTGTCGTAGAATGTGTTGCGCTGCATCGGCACACGCCCAGCCGCGCGGATGATCCGCACCATCTCGGATGGCGTGATCTCCTGGCCGTGGCTGGCGCCCGCCGCGCGCGAGATGCTCTCGTTCATCAGCGTACCGCCAAGGTCGTTCGCGCCGCAGCCGAGCATGGCGTGCGCCATCTGAGGCCCGAGCTTCACCCAGGAAACCTGGATGTTGTCGATATGGCCGGCCAGCATCAGCCTGGAGACGGCGTGCATCTTCAGGTTCTCCGTGGCCGTTGGACCGGGGCGCGCGGCCGGATGGTCGCGATAGAGCCGTGTCTGCTCGTGGATAAAACCCAGAGGCACGAATTCGGTGAAGCCGCCTGTGTCCTTCTGGATGGCGCGGATGCGCGCGATGTGGGCCGCCCAATGGGCTGGGCCGTCTATGTGGCCATACATGATAGTGGCCGTTGTCCTGATGCCGGCGCCATGAGCCGCCCTGATGATGGTTTCCCATTCATCCGCCGACAGCTTGTTGCGGGTCAGCTGCAGGCGGATCTCCGTATCGAGGATCTCGGCTGCTGTGCCCGGCATGGAGCCGAGCCCGGCCTGCTTGAGCTCGCTCAGGTGGGCGGCGAGCGGAATGCGGCTCTTCCTGACACCGTACCAGATTTCGAATGGCGAGAAGGCATGCACATGGATATTGGGAACACGGCGCTTCACCGCTTCCAGTATCTGCACGTAGTAGTCGGCAGGCAGGTCCGGATGCAGGCCGCCCTGGATGCAGACCTCGGTACCGCCTCGACGCCAGGCTTCTTCTGCTCGCCTTGCCACTTCGTCCAGGGATAGCCACTCCGCGCCGGCCGCATCCTTGCGGATGCCGAAGTTGCAGAACTGGCAGGCCATGTAGCAGACGTTGGTGAAGTTGATGTTGCGCACCACCACGAAGGTGACCCTGTCGCCGACGCGCTGCCGCCGGACCGCATCGGCCGTATGCAGCACTGCGGCAAGGTCGGCCCCTTCAGCTTCGAAGAGCGTTTTGCCCTCGGCTTGCGTCAGTTCCCGCCCTGCCAGGGCAGCATCGAGGATGCGGGCGGTCGGCAAGGTCGCGGTCGCCAGGCTGGCTTCCAGCGTCGGCTTGCGGTCTGTGTGGATTGGGAAGTCCGTCATATCGGTCAAGTCACGATCTGGCTGCGTGCGAAGCCGTCGGCACCGGCATGACCGGACAAAGCGGCAGCGAGCGGCGCGTTTTCGCTCAGGAAGGCCGGATAGACTGTAAGCCGCTCGACCAGTCGGTAGCCTTGCGCACTGGTGCGCCGTGCTAGTTCGGAAAGTTCCGGCCACGCCCGTTCGGGATTGATGTGGTCGATGGTGAGCGGCGAGATGCCGCCCCAGTCGTTGATGCCCGAGGCGATGTAGTCCTCGAAGCGGTCGTCGAGATTGGGTGGCGCCTGGAGGCTGATGGACGGGTCGAGCACCAGCCTGGCAACGGCAAGCGTGCGCAGCATGTCCTCGTGCGACGGCTCCAGCCAACGGGCCATCGCCGTATCGGCCTTGGCGCGGAAGTTCTGCACGATCACTTCCTGCACATTGCCGTGGCGCTGGTGAATGCGGTCTATGGCAATGAGGCTTTCAACCCGTTCCTCGAATGTCTCGCCGATGCCGATGAGTATGCCGGTGGTGAACGGAACGCCGAGCCGCCCGGCAGCCTCGATGGTCCTCAGCCGCAGCACCGGTGACTTGTCCGGGCAGGCGTGATGCGCCATGCCGGGTTTCATCAGCCGCTTGCTCACCGTTTCGAGCATCATGCCCATGGAACCGGAAACCTCGCGCAATTGGGCGATTTCCGCTTCTGTCAGCGTGCCCGCATTGACGTGCGGGATGAGCGAGGTGTGTGCGAGCACCAGCCGGCAGGCTTCGATGACATAGTCGATCGTCGTCGCATGGCCGAGCCGCCGCAATGCTTCGCGCGCTTCCGGATAACGCCGCTCGGGGCGTTCGCCGAGTGAAAACAGCGCTTCCTTGCAGCCAAGCCGCTCGCCATTGCGCGCGATCTCCACGACCTCGTCCGGAGTGAGGTAGCCGGAGCCTTCCTGCCCCGGATGTTTGACAAAGGCACAATAGCCGCAGGTATTGCGGCACATCGTGGTGAGCGGAATGAAGACCTTGCGCGAATAGCTGATGGTGCTGCCCCAGCCATGGTCCCGAAGCGCAGCGGCCTCTGTTTGCAATTGCGCTGTTTCCCTGCTGGCGAAGCGGGCTGTTCCGTCGATACTGTGAGCCATCCGGCAACCAACCTCTCTGGGCGGCAACAGACCGGGAGGAACTGACGCAGCCTAGGCAATCCGGGTCTCAGACTGGTCAGCCAGGGGTGTTTGCGTCAAACGACTTAACCGAATGGATGGTTGAGTTGTGCTCAACTGCGATGCAGGGACATGAGGCGGCAGGTTGACCGGACCTCACACGTTCCTTCGCTTTAGTCGGTTGAAACCGCGCTCCTCGACCGCACAAATGCGCGGACGAAAAAGGAGGGGCGCGTGACTGGACGATGGATCGAGGCAAACGGCCTGCAGCTGCGATACGACTTCACCAAGGGGCGTCGGGCGCCGATCGTTCTGATCCACGAAATGGGCGGTACCCTCGAGAGCTGGGACGATGTCATGCTGCCATTGTCGGAATTCGCTTCGGTGCTGCGTTACGACCAGCGCGGTGTCGGGCTTTCCGAAAAAGTGCCGGGGCCACTGACGGTCGATCAGCTGGCCGGCGACCTCGCCGGCCTACTTGATGCCTTGTCGATCAAGGAGCCGGTTGCTGTGGTGGGAAATGCCGTAGGCGCTTCGGTGGCTGCCGCGTTCTCCGCGCTCTATCCCGATCGGGTCGCCGCCCTCGTCATGCTTGCGCCGGCAACAGGATTGAGCGCGGAGAGGCGCGAGGTCGCCTTGCGACGCATCGAGGCCATTGAACGTTACGGCGTGCGCGCTGCATTCGCCGATGGCGGTTCCGATGTGCCGCCACGCTTCGCCACACTGCGTCTGGCCTCCGACCCGATCGGCCTTTGCGCCATGTGGCGCATGCTTGCCGGTCTCGATATGACCAGGCTGTTGCCCCGGATTGCCTGTCCCGCGCTGGTGGCGCACGCAACGCGCGACACGTCTCGCACCGAGCAGGACATCGCCCGGGTCGTCGGGATGATACCGGGGGCACGCATGATCTCCATCAACACCACGCATTACATGGCCATGGAGACACCCAGGCTGGTTTGCCGCACAGTAACTTCATTCTTCGAGGAGTGCGGTTTTCAGTAACCGGCGAATGATGCGGATCACCGGTCGCGCCGCCCGATCGAAACTCAAAGATAGGAATGTTACCTATCCCTCGAGCGCTCGATATGTATGAGCAAAAGTCAAACGGCGGCGCCGTTTAGTCGTTTGACGGCCAGGGTGTCGCTGCCTACCGTCCGGCCACGATGGATGACATCGGCAGCGTTGCAGGAACACAGAGTGGCGACAGTTCGGTTTTCGGTTGAGGGGAATGTTGCAACGGTGACGCTGGATCGTCCCGAAGCGATGAATGCGATCGATCCCGAGACTGAGATCGAGCTCAGGGATGTCCTGGCACGCATCGACGCCGATGCTGGAATCCGTGCGGTGGTTCTGACCGGCTCAGGCGAGAAGGCATTCTGCTCTGGCGCCGACCTCAAGAAGACCATGGCCATTTCGGAAACCTACGCCGCCAAGGCCTTCGGCGCCGGCGACGAGAGTTTCGTTTCCAGTTTCTCGACCGACAAGCCGGTCATCTGCGCCATCAACGGTTACGCGCTTGGCGGCGGCCTCGAACTGGCGCTGGCCTGCGACATTCGCATCGCTGCAGCCCATGCCCGTTTCGGGCTGCCGGAAGTCAAGGTCGGCACCATCCCCGGTGCCGGCGGTACGCAGCGCTTGCCACGGACCATCGGCTCGAGCGACGCCATGCTGATGCTGCTGACCGGCGACATGATCGATGCGGTCGAGGCACTGCGTCTCGGCCTGATCAGCCGTGTCGTGCCGTCAGACGAGCTTTTGAAGGAAGCGCAGGCTCTTGCCGGACGGATCGCGGCCAATGCGCCGCTTTCCGTGCGCGCGATCAAGCGGCTTGTCACCGATGGCCGTGCATTGCCGCTCAACGAGGCGATCCGGTTAGAGCGCCTGGTCTGGGGATTGCTGCGCGATACTGAAGACAGGTT
Source organism: Mesorhizobium sp. 1M-11 (assembly GCF_001303895.1). Lineage (GTDB taxonomy): Bacteria > Pseudomonadota > Alphaproteobacteria > Rhizobiales > Rhizobiaceae > Mesorhizobium. The sequence continues at coordinate 115,295 of NZ_LJSD01000056.1, forward strand.
GGAGGGGCGGCGGGCATTTCAGGAAAAACGCCCACCGAATTATGTTGGCCGCTGACTCTGGTTTTGTCGGCGCAGTTGCGCCGCAGCACCGATCCGGTGAAGGCAAATGACAGCTTGGCCGCAAAGCACCGCGAGGAGACGTGATCGGGAATGATTGACAAGCAGGTTGAAGATGTCGCCCAGGCGCTTTCGGGAATAACCGATGGCGCATCGGTACTCGTTGGCGGATTTGGAGCCGTAGGGCAGCCGAACGTACTCTTGGATGCCTTGGGCGAAATGGGCGTCAAGAACCTTACGGTCATCGCCAACAACGCCGGCTTCGAGCCTGATATCGGTCTTGGCCGGCTGATCGGCAGAGGCTGCGTCAGCAAGATGATCTGCAGCTTCCCGCGTGGCTCCTCGTCATTCGACACCTTCTACAGAGCCGGCAAGATCGAGCTTGAAGTGGTCCCGCAAGGCACGCTGGCCGAGCGCATCCGTGCCGGCGGCGCCGGCATTCCGGCTTTCTACACGCCGACCGGCGTCGGCACCCAGCTCGCCGCCGGCAAGGAGACGCGGACATTCGGAAAGCGGGACTATCTGCTCGAGCATGGCCTCGCCGCCGATATCGCGCTGGTCGAGGCCTGGGAAGCCGATCGCTGGGGCAATCTCACCTTTCGCGGCAGTGGCCGGAACTTCAACCCGATCATGGCCATGGCCGGGCGCCTCACCGTCGTCCAGGCGCAGCATGTCGTCCCGCTCGGCGCGATCCCGCCCAACGATGTCGTCACCCCCGGCATTTTCGTCGATCGCGTCGTTCACGTTCCTTGCGGCGACCCGCCGATAGCCAAGGTTGCGACGGCACAGGGAGGCACGAAATGACGGCCGGCACTTACAAGCCCTGGGGCAAGCTCGACATCGCGCGCCGTGTCGGCGCGGACATACCGGAAGGTTGGTACGTCAACCTCGGCATCGGCCTGCCCACGCTGGTGGCTGACCATATTCCCGAAGACCGGGAGGTCGTGTTCCATTCCGAAAATGGCATCCTCGGCATGGGGCCGGTGCCGGCGCCCGACGAGGTGGACACCTGGCTGGTCAATGCCGGCAAGGAGAACGTCACGCTGGTGCCTGGTGCCGCACTTTTCCACCATGCCGACAGCTTCGCGATGATCCGTGGCGGCCATCTCGATCTCTGTGTGCTCGGCGCCTACGAAGTCGCGCAGAATGGCGACCTCGCCAACTGGACGACCTCGCTCAACGATCGCGTCCCCGCAGTCGGCGGCGCCATGGATCTGTCGGCCGGCGTGCGCAATGTCTGGATCATGACCACCCACACCACCAAGGACGGCCAGCCCAAACTGGTCGAGCGCTGCGGCTACCCGCTGACTGCCGGCAAAGCCGTTACGCGGGTCTACTCCGATCTCGCGGTGCTCGACGTCACCGCCCGCGGCTTCGTCGTCACCGACATGGTCGAGGGACTGACGCGGGATGAACTGCAGAAACTGACAGCAGCGCCGCTTCACTATGCTTGAGTTCTCTGAACGCGAAATGCCATCCACCGACCTCGGTCAGGCCAATGGCAATCGAGATGCAGACGCCGCCGAGGCGGTGACAAACAAGAACAAGGGGAAGGACATGGACAAGGCTTCGACGATGACGCTGGAGGTGACCGGCCTCAGCAAGATGTTCTTCGTCACCGACGAAAGTACGGCCGGTGGCATACGCGAGGCGACCTTTTCGCTGAAGCCGGGCACCTTCTTCACGCTTCTCGGTCCCAGCGGCTGCGGCAAGACGACGACCCTGCGCTGCATTGCCGGTCTGGAGCGGCCTGATCGTGGCCTGATCCGCCTCGGCAACGAGGTCCTGTTCGACAGTTCGCGCGGCATTGCCGTGCCGCTCAACCAGCGCAACATCGGCATGGTGTTCCAGTCCTATGCGATCTGGCCGCACATGACGGTGTTCGAGAACGTCGCCTTTCCGCTTCGGGTCGCCAAGGATCGCAAATACAGCCGGGCGGAAACCACTAAGCTTGTCGACGATGCGCTGAAGCGCGTCGGCCTCGACGGTCTGCAGACGCGTTCTTCGACCCGTCTCTCCGGCGGCCAGCAGCAGCGTGTAGCCTTGGCGCGTGCCATCGTGCGGCAGCCGAAGCTGCTGCTTCTCGATGAACCGCTTTCCAACCTCGACGCGACGTTGCGCGACGAGATGCGCACCGAACTCAAGCGCCTGCAGCAGCAGGTCGGCATCACCACCATCTATGTGACGCACGACCAGACCGAAGCGCTGGAAATGTCGGATCTGGTCGCGGTGATCGACAAGGGCAACGTCGTGCAGATGGCGCCACCGCGCGACATCTACAACCGGCCCACCAGCGCTTTCGTGGCGGGCTTTGTCGGCGCTACAAATCTGGTGCGCGGCAAGGTTCGGCGCGAGGTGAATGGAAGCGGCTTCGGCACGGTGGTGCTTGAAGGCGGGCATGAGATCCAATGCACGTTCCAGCAGGCGCTGCCGGCCGAAAAGGAGATCGCTGTCTCGATCCGGCCGGAGGCGATGAGCATCAAGCCGACGCTTGCGCCGGTCCATGATGGCGTCAACCGCCTCAAGGGTACTGTCATGCTGAGCGGCTTCCTCGGCAACATGATCCGCTACAACGTCAAGGTCGGCGAGCGCGTCTTCCAGATCAATGCCGGCCCGGAAACGATGTTCGAGATCGGCTCCGAGGTGTTCGTCGATTTCCCGGGCTCGGCCGCACTCGGCGTTCCGTGGGAACAGGTTCCTGGCCAGCCGGCCCAGGCTGCCGCCGTCTGACGATCGACGCTGTCGAGCTGCAAATTCGAAATCTCCGTTCTGCAATCGAGGTGGACCCAGGTCCGCCTCGATCTGTTTTTGCGTGCCCGTCACGTTGTGCGAAACAGGATGGCAAAAGCAAAAACGCGGGCCGATGGCCCGCGTTTCATGACTGGATGGTACCAGTTTGTCAGGCGGCGAGGTCGCTGATCTTTGCGACGTTCTGCAGGCGGATCAACTGCTCGAACAGGCGGCGCGCCTCGGCTTCATCGAGCTGATTCTTGCTGCAGGCGGCAAACTTGCTCCATAGCTCCTCTTCGCTCATCCGACGGGTCCAGTGGCCGCGCGCGTAGGGAACGCTCGGGCTTTCGAGCATGGTGCCGTTCTTCAGATAGATGCGTACGCCGCCGCTGTAGCCGAGATTGGGCTGGGTGTCGGCGGGAATGCTCTTGTCGGTTGCCGGCTTGATCACCTTCATCATGGCCTGCACATCGGGGCGGCTGTAGAAGGTCTCACTCAGTTCGTGGAAGGTCCCTTGCCGTGAGATGATGGCGCCAGCCACGCCGAGCGCAATGCTGTGGCTCGGTACGAAGTTGATCGTCGATGGCGATTTCGAGACGACGGCATATTGTGCCTCGCTGATCATCACGTCGACGCGCTCGATCGCATCAGGCGAAACGTCGTGTTCCCGGACGATATCGAGCGCCCCGTCGATGGCACGCTGGTTCATGTTGCCGAACGGATATTGCTTGACGTTGATGCCGACGGTTTCCAGCCGCCATGCCTTGCCGAGATCCTCGATAGGCGTGTCGAGGTCGACCGCACCCTTCGGCGAGAGTGCGACCAGCATGCCGCGGCCGCTGCGCTCCAGCCCGTCCTGCGGCGTCGACATGCCTGCCTTGGCAAGGCGCGCGGCCATGACGCCGGCGGCAGCGCCGCGCCCGACCTGGAACGGGCCGACGTCAGTGTCGAAACTTGCCGTGATGCCTCCGGGCATCGCGGCTGCGATACCGATCGCGCGCAACGTGGTTTCCGCATCGAAGCCGTGCAGGCTGCTGATGGCGATCGCAGCCGCTGTCGGGCCGAACGCAGCCGTCGCATGCCAGCCCTTGCCGGCATAGGAATCGGGATCGCGTTCCGAGAGACGAGCCCAGGCTTCATAGCCTGCGGCGTAACCGCGGATGACGTCCTTCCCGGAAGCGCCGCTGGCCTCGGCCTCGGCGACGAGTGCCGGCATCAGGATCGTGCTGGTGTGGCAGCCGGAGAAGGCGACGTCGTCATAGACGACACTGGTCGTCGTCGCAGAATTAACGAGGGCCGCCTCGGTTGTCGAGGCGCGTTCCTTGCCGAGGAAGATACGTGCATCGCCCTTGCTGCCGCGCGTGCCGAGTTCTCCGAGCACGATGTTGGACACGGATGTTCCGATGCCCGACATCATCACGCCGACCGTGTCGGCCATGCCGGTGTTGATCGCCTCGATCGCGAGATCGGGGATGTCTTCATATTTCAGTTTTGCCGCAAACTCGGCAAGCGTGCGGGAAATGGGGGCGGGCATCGGCGGTTTCCTCTCTGATTTTCTTGATTGGGAACTTCGAGACGCATGCCGCGATGATCAAGCGAGCTTTCGGCAAGCCTGCGTGAGAATTCATCGCGGCAGCGTTCAGGCGAGCTTGAACATTGGCAGCACGTCCCCGTCGGGCTGCCGTCGGATCGCGATCTCCACCGGCTTGCCGATGCGGATCGCTTCCAGGTCGCTGTCGACGATGTTGGTCATCATCGTCGGGCCTTCTTCCAGCGTCACATAGGCGATGGCGTAAGGCGGCTTGGCCTGGCGCATGATGCTGTAGGAATAGATGGTGCCGCGTCCGCTGGCTTCCCGCCATTCCGTGTCGGCGCTCGTGCAGAAGGGGCAATGGGCGCGGGGATACCAGTGCGCCCGACCACAACTGCGGCAACCCTTGATCAGGAAACGCCCTTCTTCGAGCGCGGACCAGAACGGTTGTACTTCGGGATGATGCGGAAGTGTGTTCGACAGGATGGACATGATGGTTCCTATTCGCGTTCCAGGATGAGGCTCGCCGAGCCGTGACGCGTGCCGAGCAGGCCGCCGGTACCGTGCGCCATTGCGAGGTCGCAATTGGCGACCTGCACGGCAGGATGGGCTTCGCCGCGTAGCTGCCGCACCGCTTCGATGATCTTGGTCATGCCGCCGCGGTGGTTGGGATGGTTGTTGCAGAGGCCGCCGCCATCGGTGTTGAACGGCAGCTTGCCGACGCCGGAGATCAGGTTGCCGTCCGCGACGAAGCGTCCGCCTTCGCCCTTCTTGCAGAAGCCGAGATCTTCCAGCTGGATGATGACGGTGATGGTGAAGCTGTCGTAGACCGAGACATACTTGATGTCGGCAGGGGTGAGCTTTGCCTCTTCGAAAGCAAGCGCGCCGCTGCGGGCGCCTCCGGAATAGGTCAGGTCGACATCGCCGCCGGCAAGATGTTTGATCGCTTCGGCAGCACCCCGCACCTTGACCAGGGGGCGCTTGAGACTGCGGGCGATCTCGGGGCGGGTCACGATGACCGCGCCGCCGCCATCGCTGATGACGCAGCAATCCAGCCGGCGCAGCGGATCGGCAATGACCGGCGAATTGGCCACGTCTTCGACGGTCACGACATCGCGCAGCATCGCATTCGGATTGTGCTGGGCATGATGGGAGGCAGCCACCTTGACCCAGGCCAGCTGCTCGGGCGTCGTTCCGAACTGGTGCATGTGCCGCATGGCGCACATCGCATAGGCGTTGAGCGTCGTCATGCCGAATGGCTGTTCCCACGGGAAGTCCGGCTGCACCGGGTTGTCGACGCGCTGCGGCGCGCCCTTCTGCTGGCTTTCGCTACGCGGCCTGCCCGCCAGCGTGATCAGTGCGATGTTGCATTTGCCGGCAGCGATCGCCTGTGCGGCGTGGTTGACGTGCAGGATGTAGGAGGAACCGCCGACATTGGTGGAATCGGCGTGGCGTACCTTCAGATTCATGTATTCGACAAGCGACAGCGGTCCCGTGCCCGGCGCATCGCCACCGCAGAAATAGCCGTCGATGTCATCCTTGCTCAGGCCGGCATCCGCGAGCGCCCCGAACGCGACCTCGGCATGAAGCTGCGCCAGCGACTTGTCCGGCGCCTTGCGGGTGGGGTGCTCGTAGGCGCCGACGATATAGGCTTGTCCGTTGATGCTCATGCTTGTCCTGCTTTTTCCTGTTTTCCGGCGCTGGCGGCGGCCGCCGCCAGTTCGTCGAAATAGGCTGTCGCCACGACCGATGGCCGCTGGCCGACTGCCGCGAACCAGTTTGCCAATGAGGGGTGGGTTTCACGCCAGACGACGTCGTCTGACAGGCGGAAGTCGATGTAACAAAGGGCCGACACGATCGCGATCTGCGCCATGTCGAAAGGAGCCTGCATCATCCTCGGCGCCTCGGCCTCCAGCGTCGCGAAGATCAGCGGCAGCTTTTCTCGCGATGCGGCCAGGCGCCGCTCCGAGTGCTCCGGCTGGCGTCGTGATTTCTCCGACAGCAGGCTCATGAGCACCGCGGTGAGGCCGTCACCCAGCACGAGCAGACGCATCATCGCGATTTCCGCGGCGATCTCGCGCGGATGCAACCGGCCTTTGCCGAGCACCAGATCGAGATAGCGGCAGATCACGTCTGAATCGAACAGCGCCTGGCCGTCATCGAGAATGAGCGTGGGAATCTGCCCCAGCGGGTTGACCGAAAGCATGGTCCGGTTTGCGGCCAAGGCCGTCACGACCATCGGTTCCACCTCAATGTCGCCGATTGCTCCCGTCTCATGAGCGGCGATCAAGACCTTCCGCACATAGGGCGATCTGGAGGATCCGTAGAGCTTCATCGTGTGCATTGCCAAGGTTCAGAAAAAATCAATCGCCACATACATTTTCTGCAACGTCATCGTCTTTGCTGCCGTTACAAAATCATTCTTCTTGGGGGCATCAGGGTAGTTGATTAGCAAGCGAAATTGCGTCAACATCGCCAGAATTCATATATCTAGACAAATCGAAATCGCGGCAATGGTCAATTGACCATTCGGAATGTTCGAATGAGTATTTCTCAAGGATGAGCATGTCGAAACGTCTTCCCCCGCTCAATGCGTTGCGTGCCTTCGAGGCTGCTGGCCGTCATGTCAGCTTCACCAAGGCTGCCGAAGAACTTTTCGTAACCCCTGGTGCCATCAGCCGGCAGATCAAACTGCTGGAAGACGTGCTCGGCCTCGAACTGTTCGAGCGCACGAGCCGTGATCTCAGGATCCCCGACGAAGCGCGTGAATATTCGATTGCGCTTGGCGATGCCTTCGAACAGATCAACCGGGCGACCAAGCGGCTGATGTCCGCGCACCGGGCACGTTCGCTGCGTATCCATTGTCCCATGACGTTCACGCTGCGGTGGCTGATGCCACGTTTGCCGCTGTTCCACCGGCTTTACCCGACGCGCCAGATCCAGCTCACCACCACGCTCTTGCCGATGCCAGCCAACCTGCTGCACCTCGGTGATGCAGACGTCGTGATTCAGATGGGCAAGGGCGACTGGCCCGACCTCATCGCGCACAGATTGGCCGACAGCGCCCTGGTACCGGTTTGCAGCCAGGCCTATCTCTCCTCGATGGGCGGGACGATGGCGGTGGAAAAGCTGAACGAGGCGACGCTGCTGTGTTCCATGGCCCGTCCCGACGATTGGCGCGACTGGCTCGATGCTGCGGGGGGACACGACATCGACGATCAGCGCGGCCTGCATTTCGAAAGCTCGAGCCTCGCTTATCAGGCAGCCATCGAGGGCATCGGCATCGCCATTGGTCAGATATCGCTGATCGCCGGCGATCTCGTCGCTGGCCGGCTTGTCGCTCCGTTCGATTTCGTTCACGACAACGGCAACGCCTATTACCTGACCTACGCCCGGCAGTCCGAGAACGACTCCCGTCTCATGGAGTTCCGCGACTGGATCATGGAGCAGGTGGTCGAGTTCGAGGCCTGGCTGGCGGAGTCGCAGGGACCGGCGGTGCTGGCCCTCAAGCCGAACCAAGCTCGATGACGCCGGCTTTTGCCAGCGACGCGATCTCGTCGTCGCTATAACCCGCGATCTCGCTGAGGATCGTCGCGGTATCGGCTCCGATGCCCGGGGCAGGGCGTTCTATCGACAGAGGTTGTTCGTCGATCTGGAAAGGAAAGCCTTTCACGCGCTTGCCGTCGAAGCACTGGATGGCGTGCGACCAGCTCTCATCCTCGAGTTTCAGAATACCGGCGCCGTCCTGCACCGGTGCTGCAGCCAAACCGATCTGCTGCAGCGTGCGGGCTGCCAGCTCGCTCTCTTGAGCTGTGATATGGGCAGCCAGGGCGTCGCGCAGAGCAGCATCATCCTGGATGTTTCGTCCGAGCAACGTGCTCAGGGCTTCGAGATCCGTTTCGCGAACCGAAGCGGCGACCCAGATGCCGTCCGCTGCCTTGAAACAGTCCTGCAGCAGGAAAGGCTCCTGCGCATTTCCGCCCCTGCGGATTTTCTCTCCCATCGAGGCGGCGACGAACGTTTCGCCGATCAGGAAAGACGTCAGGTCACGTTGCGAAAGATCGAGATGGACCGCCGGCCCGCCCTTCTGCACCGAGCGCAAGGCAGTGGTGATCATGCTGGCGGCAAAGATCGCCGCCACCTGATCGGGATAGTTCACGTCGCGGCCGCTGATCACCGGCGCATCGTCCTGGTAGCCGGTGCTCCAGGCAAAGCCGGCGACGGCTTCGAGGGTCGAGCCGTAGGAGACATGACTGGCGTCCGGGCCGGTCTCGCCCTGGCTGGAAACCGAAGCAAGGATGATGCGGTCGTTGGCAGCTCGGAGGACCTCGAATGAAAGCCCGAGCTTCGGCAGCACGCCGCGGCGGAAATTCTCGACCACGACATCGCTGGACGCGACAAGCCGCAGCATGACCTCGCGGCCGGCCGGCTGCTTGAGGTCGATGCTGATGGCCAGCTTGTTGCGGTTGGTAGCCCGAAACAGCGGCGGCATATCGTCGTCGGCCTTGCTCTCACCGCTCGGCCACAACCGGAAGGGATCGCGATAGGTCGGGGATTCGATCTTGATCACCTCAGCACCGAGGTCGGCCAGGATTGCGGATGTCGCCGCGCCGGCGGTGATGATGCCGAGATCGAGGACGCGGCAGCCTTTCAGTACACTCACGATATGCCGACCGGTGTTGCGACCGGCATATCCCCGATCGTGTTGGAAAATGCAGAACCATTCCACAGCAGTGGCAGGCGCGGCGCAAAAATCGGGTTTTGCGACTGACGCTGGCGCGGCAGTTCTTCAAACAGCCTACGCGCTGCGTTGTGCGGATCGCCGAGTGCTTCCTCCGGCGCCCACACGGGCCCGAGTGGAAGCCTGAACGACAACGCCTCCTCATGCAGTTGCCTGCGTGTGCGCGAAAGGAATGCCTGTTCAATGAGATCGGCCAGTTCGACCGCGTTCTCCAGACGCCCCTGACGTGTCGCGAACTTGCCCTGGCGGATCCGTTCGTCCCTCACCATCGTACAAAGGTGCGGCCAGTCCGGCTCCTGGTAGACCAGTGCGATCCAGCCGTCGGCGCAGCGCACGATGCGCCATTCGGCTGCCGCTCCCGCGCGTCCCGGAGGGATCGGCGCATCCGCTTCCAGCGGCACGGCCTTCCAGTTCAGCCAGACGACGATGTCCAGCAGGCTGGCCCGGATGGTTGCCGCCATTTTCGAGCTCGATTCCCTGGCAAGCGAAGCAGAGAGTCCAGAGAAGGTGGCAAGGCCCAGCGCATAGGCTTCCTGGTGACCGACCAGCTTCAGCGGTTCGCGCTCGGCATCGCCAACCATGTTGAGGAAGCCGCCCAGGGCGGCAATGGTGAATTCGGTTGCTGCGATCTCGGTTTCGGCATTGCTGCCGCCGAAAAGCGAAAGCAGCGCGACTTTCTTCGGCAAGTCCTTGGCGGCGATGGAGCCATGGACATGACGGTCGACGATGGCGACATCGGCCTTTCGCAGGACCCCGGTCAGAAATGCATCGTCAAGGCTGGAATCGACGACCGACTTCCTTGCTGAAAGGAACCGTTGCAGAGCCAGAGAGGTTGCCGATGGTTTTGCCTCGGAACCTTGTGGCGCATGATCTTCGACCTGGATCACCTTCGCGCCGAGATCGGCAAAGATGCGCCCGGCCATGGCCGCAGCCAGGCGAAGCGCATTGCCAGGTGGACCGCCGACGGCTTCCACGACCGTCAGCCCTTCGTACGGATATGCAGGCGTCATTTCAGGGTGCGTTCCCACAGCTTGAACATCTTCGCCCAGGTCGCTTCCGCTGCCTGCGGCTGATAGGCACGGCCGGCCGTGAAGCAGTAGCCGTGGCGGCTGTTGGGATGGATTTCGGCTTCGTGCTTGCCGCCGCTCGCCTGGATCGCCTGTTCGATCGCGGCAATCGTTTCCGGCGGCGTCGCCGTGTCGGTTTCGGCAAAGCCGAAATAGAGCTCGCCCTTCACCTGTGACATCAGCTTGTGCGGAGAACCATCGTCTTCGGTGAAAAGGCCGACGCCATACAGGGACGCCGCCGAGGCAAATCGCTCGCCGAAATAGGCCGACAGCGATACGGCATAACGTCCGCTCATGCAGAAGCCGACACAGGAAACCTTGTCGCTTTTTGCGTCTGCTTCACCGTCGAGGTAGCCGAGGAGGCCGGCGGTGTCTTCGTTGACGCCGTCATTGTCGAGGCTGCGCAGGCACGCGCCGACGACGGCCGACATGCGATCGTCCCGGCGCGGTAGGTCGAAACGTACCGTTCCCAGGCGGTAGTAGAGATCGGGCAGAGCACAGTAGTAGCCTTGCGCCGCGATGCGCCGCGCCATGTCGCGCAGCTCTTCGCGAATGCCGGGGGCATCCATGTAGAGGATGACGACTGGGTATGGGCCTTCGCCTTCCGGACGGACCGTGAAAGTCGGCATCCGGCCGTGCTTGGTTACGACGAGTACTTCGTTTTCGCGCATCTTATCCTCGGGTCAGCTGTTGGTATCCGGCGCTTTCAGCTTGAAAGCGTGCTGGGTTCTGTCGAGATGACGCCGGTAGGTTATCGATACCGGCCTGTCGATCCAGCTTCCTTGTGGTTCCTCGCCCACAAGATTGGAAACGACGATCGGCCCCTCGGCCAGCCGCACGGCAATGACATTGTAAGGCTGCGGAAAGTCCTCGAAATATTGCCGGTGGAAGACCACCCACGACAGGATGGTGCCTTCGCCGGAAATCTCGGTCCATTCATAGTCCATCGAATTGCATTCGGCGCAGATCGGCCCGGGCGGATAGCGGAAGCGTTCGCAGTGCGAGCATCTGGGCAGCGCCATTTTCTGGCGTTCCATGCTGTCCCACAGGGGAAGGTCGTAGAGCGACAGGACGCGTTGGGAGTTTGCCATCGGCTTAGTGTCCGTAGATGATCGAGACGGCCTTGCCGGCAACGTCGGAGCTGTAGTGGACATGGCGGCAGTCAGGCACCTGTCGTTCGCCGGCCTCGCCGCGCAACTGCCGGACCGCTTCGATCTGGTGGTTCCAGCCCTGCATGTAGCTTTCCGACAGATGTCCGCCGCCGGTGTTCACCGGCAGGCCCTTGGCAAGCGAGATGCCGTGCTCGCGCATGAACTTGCCGACCTCTCCGGTCTTGCAGTAGCCGTACCCTTCCAGCGCCAGTGGGATGTGCAGCGAAAAACTGTCGTAGATCTGCAGCGCGTCCATGTCGGATGGGCCAAGCGACGCCATCGTGAAGACCTGATCGCCGACGGCCCGCTGCGCCGGCTGGTAGAAGTCGGTCAGGCGAGGCTCGAGGCTGGTGGCGCCGGTGTTGAGATCGTGCCGTCCTATGCCGTGGATGGGCACTGGTGCCCGGCCGATACGCTTGGCCTTGCCGGCCTCGGCGATGATCAGCGCGACACCGCCGTCATTGATCAGGCAATAGTCGAACAGATGCAGCGGCTCGCAGATGTAGGGCGAAGCGAGATAGTCCTCGACCGTGATAGGCTTTCGCATCAAGGCCTGCGGATTGCGTGACGCAGCCAGCCTCTGCGCAACGGCGACTTCCGCGAGTTCCGCCTCGCTCATGCCGCGCTCCTGCATGTAGCGCCGGGCCATCAGCGCGTAGAGCGCGCCCTGTGAGGTGAAGCCCCAGGGAGCGTGATAGATATAGGAGAGAAAGGCCGATCCGCCTTGCGCGTCGGCACCGCCATAGTTCACCGCGGCGGAGCGCTGGTCGTTGCCATAGACGAGGGCGACCACTTCGGCCTGACCGGAATGGATGGCCATGCAGGCCTCGAGGACCGCAAGCATTGCGTCGGCTTGCCCACCCCAGCGGACATCCAGTCCGAGAAGTTCGCCGACGCGCTCATAAGCCACCGTCGGCCCGACGATCAGGCCATCGACATCGGCTCTGGATATGCCGGCATCGGCGAGGGCCGCGACGAACGCCTCTGCTGCATAACCGTAGGAATCATGCGGCTTCTGGCCGGCTCGGACACGAGCATGATCCGCGGGCCAGTCCGTCTGGCCAATACCGATCACCGAAGCTGTCTTGGCAGCCATGCCGGCAAGTCTCATCACGCCTCCACGCTCGCGGCATTCGCAACACCGCCGCATTCTGCTTATCTGCACTGTCGTCATGGATGCCCAAAAAGGCCTGGACAACCACTGCCAGAGTTCTTGGATGAGCCTTGGTCCGTCAACCGACTTAAGCGTAACGTTTGTTGAGCTATTCTCATCTGTGCCACGCAGCCCGTAGCTTGAGAGGTCCTGGCTCAAAAGAACTCAACGGTTGGTCAGTTTCTATCGGTTGACGATATGAACAGCGTGCCGTGCCTTGTCGCGAAGACCGTTTGGCAGAGGAGGACGGGATGGGAACGCAGTGGATCGAGGCCAATGGCGCCCGCTTCCGGTACGAATTTCGCCCGCGCGGTGCGGGCACACTTGTCCTGGTCCACGAGATGGGCGGGCGGCTGGAAAGTTTCGATGGGTTGACGACAAGCCTCGGTGAGCAGTGGAGCATCCTGCGCTATGACCAGCGCGGCGCCGGCCAATCGGATCGCATCATCGGATCGCTCAGCATTGACACAGCGGCCGCCGATCTTGCTGGTGTCCTCGATGGGCTCGAAATCGCAGGTCCGGTGATCGTCGTCGGCGCGGCCCTGGGCGCTTCCGTAGCGATCCGCTTTGCCGCAAAATGGCCGGCGCGCGCGGCCGCTTTGGTGCTTCTCGCGCCTTCTACGGGCCTCATCGCGGACAACGAGGCCGCAACCATCGAGAAGATCGAGATCCTGGAGAAAAGCGCACAGGAAGGCACCGTCGCGCTGGCCAGCAATGGTACCCGGCTGTCCGATCCCGCAAGCTCTGCGGCGACGTGGCGGATGCTGATCGGCCTCGACCTGACTGCCGACCTTGCCGGCCTGTCCTGCCCAGTGCTGGTGGCTGCTGGCACGAAGGACACCTTCAGGCCGCCCGCTCATGTCGCGGAAGTCGCAGCGAGGATTCCTGGTGCGCAATCGCTTGTCCTGGACACCGGTCACGTAATGGCGATCGAGACGCCGGACCTTGTCGCGGCAACGATTGCGACATTTCTGAACAATGCCGGATTCGTACCAGGATCACCCGTCCCGGCAGGCGTATCGACATCCGCCGGCAGGGTTTCCGGTTGAGGATTCCTCATGGATGGGGTCTTTTTAGTCGTTTGACGATTCCAGGACCCGGCAAGCAACATGCACCATCAGTGAGACTTGGCAGCAAACCAAGCCACGCGGCCTGCGAAAACAGGCCGGCTACTCAAGGGAGGACTCTTTGAACAATACCCGCCGCAATCTTTTGAGGCTGGTCGGGGCCACGCTGGCGCTGTCGCTGGCTGGTGCTTCGGCATTTGCCGATCCGTCACAGCAGCTCGTGGACGCCGCCAAGGCCGAAGGCCAGATGGTCTGGTACACGGGCCTGATCGTTCCTCAGGTCGTGCGTCCGCTGGCCGAAGGTTTTCAGAAAAAATACGGCATCGAGGTGAAATACGCCACGACCGGAGATTCCGATACCGTGCTGAAACTGACCAGCCAGGCGCGCGTCGGCAAGATGGAGGCTGACCTTTTCGACACGCCCGGCACCGCGATCGCGCCGCTCGCCGCCGCCAACCTGATCGAGCCGTATCAGCCCCTGGCGCTTGCCGACTACGATCCGATGTTCAAGCCGGCGTCCAAGCTCTATTCGGGCATCTACACGCTGTTCCTGACCACCACCTACAACACCGATCTCGTTCCGGCCGACCAGGCGCCGAAGACCTATGAGGATCTGCTCGATCCGAAATGGAAGGGCAAGATGGTGTGGACCGACACGCGCGGCGTTTCAGGCCCTCCCGGCTTCATCGGCAACATCCTGCAGACGATGGGCGAAGAGAAGGGCATGGACTATCTGCGCAAGCTCAGCCAGCAGCAGATCGCCCGCGATCCCGGTAGCCAGCGTGTTGCGATCGACAAGGTGATTTCGGGCCAATACGAGATCGGCGTGATGACCTACAACCATCATGCGGAAATCAGCAAGGCGAAGGGTGCTCCGATCGGCTGGGTGAAAATGGAGCCGCTGGTCGCCAATCTCGGCGCCATCGCGATCGTCAAGAACGCGCCGCATCCGAATGCCGCCAAGCTGTTCCTCGAATATCTCTTCTCCGAGGATGGCGCGCAGATCATCCGCGAAGCCAACTATCCGCCCGGCCATCCGAATGTGCAGGCCAAAATCCCCGCGATCAGTCCAAAGACCGGCAACTTCAAATTCACGCTGCTGTCGCCTGAAGTGGCCTCGCAGGAAACCGAGCCGCTCAAGACCTGGCTCAAAATCTATGACGAGCTGTTCAAATGACGGCCATCATTGATGGTTCCTCCCAGGACGCCCGGCCCCGGATCTCCGGAGCCGGGCGGCGTTACCGCGACCCGCTCTGGCTGCTTTCGCTGGTGATGGTCGTCATCGTTGGTTGCCTTGTCCTGCCGCCTTTCGTTTCACTGGTGCGCAACAGTCTTTTCGTCACCATGCCGGATGGTTCATCCGGTGCTTTCACGCTCGAGAATTTCGCCCGCCTGACCGAGAACGGGCACTTTCTGCAAAGCACGATCAACTCGGTCATCTTCGCGTTGCTCTCGACCGTGCTGGCCATCCTGATGGGTGGTTCGCTGGCATGGATCGTCGAGCGCACCAACGCGCCGTTTCGCGATCTCGCCTATCTGATGACGGTCGTTTCGCTGAGCATTCCCGGCGTCATCTACGTTCCGGCCTGGCTGTTCTTCCTGGGGCCGACGGGGCCTTTGAACGACCTCTACCGGCTGGCTGGCGGCAGCGGCCTGCTTTTCAACGTCAATTCCATGACGGGCATGGTCATCATCGAGGGCTTCGGCTGGATTCCGCTGACATTCCTGCTCTTTGCTGCAAGCTTCCGCATGGCCAATGCAGAACTCGAGGAGGCAGCCCGCATGAGCGGCGCCAATGTCTTCGAGATGATGCGCAGGGTTTCCATTCCGCTTGCTGCGCCTGCCGCCTTCGCCGCCGCCCTGTTCATCTTCATCCGCTCGCTGCAGGCCTTCGACATTCCGAAGCTTGTCGGCACGGGTGCCGGCATAAAATTGCTGACGACGGACATCTACGACAGCATCCGCACGGTCCCGCCGCAGATCGGCTATGCCAGCGCTTTCTCTGTTGCCTTGACCGTGGTCGTTGCCGGTCTGCTCTATCTTTACAGCCGCCTCGCCATGAACGCGTCGCGCTTCGCGACGGTGACCGGAAAGGGCTACAGGCCGCGGCCGCTGGCCCTGGGCTGGGCGCGTTGGGTCTGCGGTGGCATCGTTCTGCTCAACGTGCTGATAGTCCTGGTGCTGCCGCTATTGATGCTGCTCTGGGTCGCGGTCACGCCGTTCATCCGGCCGGTGCGCTGGTCGGCACTTTCTTCGCTCACTGCCGACAACTTCGCCCTGGTCCTGTCGGATGATCGTTATCTGGAGCTCGTCACGAACACGCTGATCGTGTCCGCGTCGGCTGCCACGGTGACGATGCTGCTGATGGTCATCTGCGGCTGGCTGGTGGCCAGGCGGCGCGTCTATCACACCGTGCTCGACCAGATGATCGCGCTGCCGATGCTCATTCCGTCCATCGTGCTCAGCGTGGCGATGATGGATCTGGCGCTGCGTTCGCCAATCCCGCTCTATTCCACTTTGAGCATCGTCGTCATCGCCTTCGTGGTCCACTACCTGCCGTTCGGCATGCGTTACACTTTCACCGGCTCGCTGCAGCTCCACAAGGAGCTGGAGGAATCGGCCGGCGTGTGCGGGGCGACGCCTCTCGGCATGCTGCGCCGCATCGTGGTTCCGCTGCTGATGCCTTCGATCGTCGCCGGCTGGCTGTTCGTGTTCCTCAACGCATCGCGCGATCTGTCGACGGCGATCATCCTGGCTGGGCCGGATACCAAGACGATTGCGGTGGCGATCTTCGACCAGGCCATCAACGGGCAGTTCAGCGAAGTTGCTGCGCTCGGCCTGTTGTGGTCGGCGATGATGAGCATCGTTGCGATGATCTTCTATTTCCTGGTGCAACGCAGGTCCAACGGCGGCGGCATCTCGTTCTAGCGCCTCGTTCGAGGCGTCCGGCTGACAGGCCAGCCGAAAGCAAAGCAAGCGATATCGCTCCGGCCGCAGTGGCCGGAGCGCAGGATTTTGGGCGGCCTGGCGGCAGGCTGCGCGGAGGCAGTGGCATGACGAGTTTTGCCGAGTGGATCGGCCGCAAGAGCGAGGAAGAGGACGTCGTTACGGAACGGCTCGTCGAGAGTTTCCATGCCGTGTTCGACCCTCATCTTGCCGTCGTGCCTTCCGGCGTAGCTCCTCTCGGTATTCACTGGTGCTTGGCGCCTTCGATCGCGCGGATGGCCGAACTCGGCCCCGACGGTCATCCGATGAAGAACCGTGAACTGCCGCCTGTGCCGGCGCCGCGCCGCATGTGGGCGGGCGGCTGGGTCGAAACCATCGATCCGTTGCGGATCGGCGATCGGGTGCGGCGCATTTCGACCATTGCCGACATTGCCCGCAAGGATGGGCGCTCGGGCGAATTGTGGTTCGTTGGTGTCGAGCGAGACTATGTCACCGAGCGTGGTGTGGCTGTGCGGGAACGCCACGACATTGTCTATCGGGAAGCGGCCCGTCAGTCTTTCCGCGCGACGGAGCGGCTGGCGCGCGACGAAGCGGAGCCTGCCCGACGATCGAGCCGAGACTGGTCGATCACGACGACGCCGACCTTTCTGTTTCGATACTCCGCCATCAGCTTCAACGGGCATCGCATCCACTACGATCTGCCGTATGCGGTCGAAACCGAGGGTTATGAAGGCCTGGTCGTGCACGCGCCGATCCAGGCGACATTGCTTCTCAACCTGGCAACTGAGGATGCGGGCGTGCCGCGTCGGTTCGTCTATCGCGGCGTGTCGCCAGCAATCGCCGGACACAAGCTCACAGCCCGCGCCGGTGCCGGCAAGGAGCGCGACAGCCTCTGGATCGAGGGGCCGTCCGGTCGCGTGTCGATGACGGCCAGCGCGGTCGGCCGTTTTGAAATCACCGGGCCGGCATAGCCGGCTTCATGCCTGGCCGGGACGGCTCCGGCTGAAGGCGAAAGCAAGCACTGGAGGAAATCATGTCTCACGATCTGCAGTTCTACATCGACGGCGCCTGGGTCGAGCCCGTCGAGCCGAGGCGGCTGGACGTCATCGATCCCTCGACGGAAGAGACGTTCGCGCAGATTTCGCTTGGCTCGAAGGCGGATGTCGACAAGGCTGTCGCAGCCGCCAGGCGGGCTTTTTCGAGCTACGGCTTCACCAGCGTGGCGGAACGGCTCGATCTCCTGAACCGGGTCATCGATGTCTACAAGAAGCGTAGCCGGGATCTTGCGCTCGCCGTGTCGCGCGAAATGGGTGCTCCAGGCGAGTTCTCGCTGGAATGGCAGGTCGGCATTGGCCTGGCGCATCTGAAGAAGACGGCCGAGGTACTGCGCGATTATCCGTTCCGGCAGACGAAGGGCCGGCAGATGGTGGTGCGTGAACCCATCGGCGTGGCGGGGCTTATCACGCCGTGGAACTGGCCGCTCAACCAGATCACCTGCAAGGTCGGGCCGGCCCTAGCTGTCGGATGCACCATGGTGCTGAAGCCGAGCGAGATCGCGCCGCTCGATGCCGTTGTCTTTGCGGAAATCCTCGACGAAGCGGGTGTGCCCAAGGGCGTCTTCAATCTCGTCAATGGCGACGGTCCGACGGTCGGCCAGGCGCTCGCCAATCATCCCGACGTCGACATGATGTCGTTCACCGGATCGACCCGTGCCGGCATCCTGGTGGCGAAGGCGGCGGCGGATACCGTCAAGCGCGTCAGCCAGGAGCTTGGCGGCAAGTCGGCGAACATCCTCCTGCCCGACGTCGATTTTTCGGTTGCCGTCGAGAAGGGTGTCGCGGGCTGCTTCGGCAACAGCGGCCAGTCCTGCAACGCGCCGACACGCATGTTCGTGCCACGCGACCGGCATGACGAGGTCGCCTCCATCGCCAAGGCTGCCGCCGAGAAGTTTGTCGTTGGCCCGGCCAATGCACCGGACATCGATCTCGGACCGGTGGTCAGCCAGATCCAGTTCGACAAGATTCAGGACCTGATCCAGAGCGGCATCGACGAAGGCGCGACACTTCTGACCGGCGGTCCGGGTCGTCCCGCAGGGCTGAACCGCGGCTATTTCGTGCGTCCTACAGTCTTTGCCGACGTGGCGCCGGAGATGCGTATATCGCGAGAGGAAATCTTCGGCCCGGTGCTGTCGATCCTGCCGTACGACAGCGTCGATCACGCGATCGAACTGGCCAACGATACGGTCTACGGGCTGGCGTCCTACATTCAGTCGAAGGATATCGAGAACGCCCGCAAGGTTGCGGCGCGCATGCGCACAGGCAATGTCCACATCAACTATCCCGCCTGGGACGCCGCGATGCCGTTCGGCGGCTACAAGCAGTCCGGCAACGGTCGCGAGTATGCCGAATACGGTCTCGAGGACTTCCTGGAGATCAAGGGCATAGCCGGTTACGAAGCCGCGTAGCTCATCAGATCCGGTGACGGGGAAGTGTTCCCCGTCACAATCCGATCCAAGCATTTTTCAATCGGGCATTGGTGACTGGCAAGCTGCCGATCCTCGTCGCCTGCTTCATTACCGTCATGCATCTGAACGCACTCAACAGCACGAGCTTTCGCCTCTATTTGACGGCAAACTTCGTTTCCGTGACCGGCATCTGGGTCAACCGGGTGGTGCTCGGCTGGTTCAGCTGGTCGCTGACGCAATCCGCGGCTTGGGTCGGGATCGTCTCTTTCCTGCTGTTTGCGCCGACGCTTTTTGCCGGCCCGTTCTTCGGCGTGCTGGCCGACCGCGTCGACATCAAGCGGGGCGCCCTCACGACCCAGGCGCTGCTCGGCATTCTGATGCTGGCGCTCGGCGTGCTGTTTGCGCTCGGCGTCCTCGATATCTGGATGCTGAGCGTTCTTGCGCTGCTGTTCGGCGTCACCTCCAGTGCCAACACGCCGATCCGCCTTACCCTCGTGCCGCTGATCGTTTCCCGCGAGGCGCTCGCCAACGCCATCACGCTGATCTCCATCAACTTCAACGCGGCGCGCCTGATCGGCCCGGCAGTCGGCGGCCTGCTTCTGGAAAAGACCGACCCGGGTGGCACGATCGCCGCGGCGATCCTGATGACCTTGCCGATGCTGGTGGCTTTGGCCTTTCTCCAACCGAGGACGCGTGAAGCCAGTGCTGCCTCCAAGGAGGGTATCGCCAGCCAGTTGGTCGAGGCATCGCGCCATATCTGGGCAAATACCTGGTTGATCCAGGCGATGACGATCACCACCATCACCGCGCTGGTGCCGCGCGGCCTGCTGGAGGTGCTGCCGGCGGTTGCCGACGGCATGTACAAGCGGGGCGCAAGCGGGCTTGGACAAATGCTCTCCGCCGTCGGCACCGGTGCGCTGCTCGCCGGAATTTCGATCACGCTGCGCAAGCGCACGACGCAGCATCTGGAGGAGCTGCAACGCAGCTATATCTGGATGGCCGCCGGCACCGCGGCGGTGGTCGTGATGGGCTTGATCCAGAACTGGTTTCTCGCGCTCGGCCTCGCAGCCTTGATGGGAGCGTCGGGGACTTTCACGGCGATCGCTGCCCAGTCCGTCATGCAGATCGAGACACCGGACGCCTATCGAGGAACCACCATCGGGCTCTGGCTTTTCGCCAGCATCGGCGGCAATGCCCTCGGCGCACTCGCCTTCGGCGGCATGGCGGATGCCGTGACCATGCCGGTGACCCTGCTTGTGCTGGGGGCGGTCGGGGTCGGTGCCGCCATGATCTCGTGGATGATGGCCGCACGCTCCTGGTAGCCGGCGTCCCATCAGCAGGTTTCGTCACACGGCTTTGCGAATTAGTTGTTTGACGATTCAGCCCAATCTTTCGACCATCGCGCCGTTCAGAAAGAAGCCCGAGCCAGCGAGCGGATTCAAGCGCCGCCACGGATGGGTACGTTCAGAGGAGGGAAAAATGCAGTCTCAAAATTCCGGTGGTACGATCAGCCGCCGCACGGCCTTCAAGACGGCCCTGTTGGGCGCGGCCGCCGCAGCTGTGGCCATGCCGCCATATGCCGCTGTTGCCGCTACCGAGAGCAAGGAAGATCCGGGCGTCGTGCCGACACCTTTGCCCAAGCAGAAGGCGCAGAAGGAAGGCTTGCTCGATGTCGGCGACGGTCATTCGATCTGGTATTTCGACACGGGCGGCGATGGCGAGGCGGTCGTTCTCTTGCATGCAGGCACCGGCAGCGGCGCGGTCTGGGGGTACCAGCAGCCGGTGTTCTCCGATGCCGGCTACCGTGTGATCGGTTATTCCCGCCGCGGTAGGCTGAATTCGAAACTGGGCGATCCGGAAAAACCCGGCACTGGAGCGGGTGATCTGCTCAAGCTGATCGACCATCTCGGCCTGAAGAAGGTCCATCTTGTCGGTACCGCGGCCGGTGGCATGGTGGCCACCGACTTTACCGTTTCGCATGAGGACCGTGTCCAGTCGCTGGTGCTCGCTAACACCATCGTCGGCGTCACCAATGACGACTACCGCGCCATCTACAAGCTGATCTATCCGGAAGGGTTCGACGATCTGGCCGGCGACTTCAAGGAGCTCAGCCCATCCTATCGTCATCTGGACCCACAGGGTCACGCGGCATGGCTCGAGCTGGAACACAAGGCCAAGATCGGCGAGATGAAGAGCCAGGGTTACGCCAACAAGGTGGTATGGGATCATCTCGCAGCCTGGAAACTGCCGGTATTGGTGATGACCGGCGATGCGGATCTCTACACGCCGCCGTCGATGATGCGCATCCAGCACAGCCACATCCCCGGTGCCGAGAAGTTCGTCGTTCCGGAGTGCGGGCACTCTGCCTATTGGGAACGCCCGGAGGTCTTCAACCGGGTCGTGCTCGATTTCATCAAGCGCAATGGCGCGACGCGGTAGAGTGCTTCCGCATCGCTAGAGCGGAGCAGGGCAGCGAAAATGGTGCTTTCCTGACCTCGATCTCAGGCAAGTTGCGATCGCTTCTCTACAAGAGGTTGGCATGAAGGCTGACTGGTGGCGATTCATCCGTCGGCCTGCAAAGGCTAGAAAAATCTGGAGCAGGTGGTTGGTGATCATCGCACAGAGCCAACAGGTTCGTTATGGACAAACCGCGCATCATGGTAGCCAAGCTCGATCAGGACGGCCATGATCGCGGCGTCAAGGTCGTCGCGTCCGCTTTTGGAGATGTCGGTTTCGAGGTCATCGCCGACCCTGGAGGAGGCCGCAGAGCTTGCCGTGAAATCGAAGTCCATGTCGTCGGCATGTCTTCGCTCACGGCCGGGCACAAGACACCCGTGCCTCAACGCGTCGAGGCGCTGAAGAGGCGAGGCGCGGGGACGTTCTCGTGGTGGTCGGCAGGGTCATTTCGCGACAGGACTATCAGTTCTACGAGGCTCAACGCGTTGCGATTGAGGCGGAGCTTTCAGCGCCGCCGGAAGAGGCGATCGTTGGGGCCGCCGCGCTGCGTCGATACGAGGAGCAAGTGGCTGATCTGCATGCCGTGTCCGAAGCCTGATAGCGCATGCAACGGTTATCCCGCAAAGCGATGGGTTCAGGCTCGAATTGCAAGGGAGATTGGCGCTTCTGATGCAAGCCCCGAAAGTCTACCCCAACATGCGTATCGCCGTGTCGGGGGATCGATGGTAGCGGGAGACCGCTACCGCCGATCCCCCCGATCGGATGAGCCACTGTTTGCTCTTCGAATTGGAGCGTAAGCAAACGCGTTGTTTGGCCACCTCTGAACGTGGCTGTCGACAGGTGACTTCACTATTTGCTCTTCGAAAAATTGCATAGGGCATCGGTGCGAATCGAAGCTGCAGCAATCCTGTGGACATTTTTACTGGCATAACACCTTCGTCATGTGCGTATGAGTGGCCTTAGCTAACTTCCGCTCAACCGGACACGGAGGGGCTGATGAGTCGGTTGTGGCTTTGCGCGGCGTTTGTCGTCGCGGGGTTTTTCGGTGCGAGCAGTTTCGGGCTTCCGGATGGATATGGCGGCCAGGCTTTTGCGCAGACGCAGCCCGGGACGGCATCGAGCGGCACCTCCACGATCTCAGGCAGCGGTGGCTTCGGCAATGGCGGTGCAGGCTTTGGAGCGGCGGCAGACGGCAAGGCCACAGATGGCAAGTCAGGCGGATCGGCGGCAACATCGTCAGCCAAGGATGGCAGTGGCGATGGGCTGAAGGCAGGAACCGGCGGGCAGGCCGATGGCAAGGCCTCTGCCCAGGATCGCAATCCTGACGCGGCTTCCAAGATCGGCAATGGTTCGACCAACACGGCCGAAGACAAGGCCACGAGCGACAAAAGTGGAGATGCCGCCAAGGCGGATGCGAAGGCGGCGGCTCCGGAAGCTGCTGCGGCCATGGCTGCAGCAACCTCAGCCAGCGGCACGGTCGGCCAGGATCCGGAAGCGATCGGAGCGCCCGCCAAGGTGGACCTGCCCAACCGGGCCTCGAATGGCAGCCTCGGTTATTCGATCGACATCGATGTGCCGGCCTTCCGCGGTCTCGAGCCGAAGCTGTCGCTGACCTACGATTCCTCCCGCAAGACCAAGCTCGGCGGGCTCTACCAGGGCTGGCTGGGCTATGGCTGGGGGCTGGACGGCATCGATGTGATCGAGCGGGCAAGCCCCGGCTATGGCATGCCGATGTTCGACAGCTCCGATGTGTTCCTGCTCAACGGCATGCCGCTGGTTGCCTGCGGCCCCGGCGTGTCCTCGCCTTCGTGCACGGCAGGCGGCACCCATGCCACCGAGAACGAATCCTATCGGCGTATCAAGCTGCTCGGATCGGAATACAGCAGATACTGGGAAGTCACAGACCGTGACGGAACGGTCTCGACCTTCA
>NZ_LJSD01000043.1 GCF_001303895.1 Mesorhizobium sp. 1M-11
ATGGCAAAAGGTAAATTCGAGCGTACGAAGCCTCATGTGAACATTGGCACGATTGGTCACGTTGACCACGGCAAGACGTCGCTGACGGCGGCGATCACGAAGTATTTCGGCGAGTTCAAGGCCTACGATCAGATTGACGCTGCTCCGGAAGAGAAGGCGCGCGGCATCACGATTTCGACGGCGCACGTCGAGTATGAGACGCCGACCCGTCACTATGCGCACGTCGACTGCCCCGGCCACGCCGACTATGTGAAGAACATGATCACCGGTGCTGCCCAGATGGACGGCGCGATCCTGGTTGTTTCGGCTGCCGACGGCCCGATGCCGCAGACGCGCGAGCACATCCTTCTGGCGCGCCAGGTTGGCGTTCCTGCGATCGTTGTGTTCCTGAACAAGGTCGACCAGGTCGACGACGCCGAGCTTCTGGAGTTGGTGGAGCTGGAAGTTCGCGAGCTTCTGTCGAAGTACGAGTTCCCGGGCGACGACATTCCGATCGTCAAGGGCTCGGCGCTTGCTGCTCTCGAAGACTCCAACAAGGAGATCGGCGAGAACGCGGTTCGCAAGCTGATGGAAGAGGTTGACGCCTACATCCCGACGCCGGAGCGTCCGATCGACAAGCCGTTCCTGATGCCGATCGAAGACGTGTTCTCGATCTCGGGCCGCGGCACGGTTGTGACGGGTCGCGTCGAGCGCGGCATCGTCAAGGTCGGCGAGGAACTGGAGATCGTCGGCATCCGTCCGACGGCCAAGACGACCTGCACGGGCGTTGAGATGTTCCGCAAGCTGCTGGACCAGGGCCAGGCCGGCGACAACATCGGCGCGCTGCTGCGCGGCGTTGACCGTGAGGGCGTTGAGCGCGGCCAGGTTCTGGCCAAGCCGGGTTCTGTGAAGCCGCACAAGAAGTTCAAGGCGGAAGCCTACATCCTGACGAAGGAAGAGGGTGGCCGTCATACGCCGTTCTTCACGAACTACCGTCCGCAGTTCTACTTCCGCACGACGGACGTGACGGGCATCGTTTCGCTGCCGGCCGGCACCGAGATGGTGATGCCTGGCGACAACATCACCGTTGACGTCGAGCTGATCGTGCCGATCGCCATGGAAGAGAAGCTGCGCTTCGCTATCCGCGAAGGCGGCCGCACCGTCGGCGCCGGCATCGTCGCTTCCATCGTCGAGTAAGAAGAACAAGAGATCTGTCGCGGGCGGGAATACGCCCGCGCCGCGCCAGAACAAGGAATAGACGCATGAACGGACAGAATATCCGCATCCGACTTAAAGCGTTCGATCACCGCGTGCTCGATGCTTCGACGCGTGAAATCGTTTCGACGGCCAAGCGCACCGGCGCTAACGTCCGCGGCCCGATTCCGCTGCCGACCCGCATCGAGAAGTTCACGGTCAACCGTTCGCCGCACGTCGACAAGAAGAGCCGCGAACAGTTCGAGATGCGCACCCACAAGCGCTTGCTCGACATCGTGGACCCGACCCCGCAGACGGTTGATGCGCTGATGAAGCTCGATCTGGCCGCCGGCGTGGATGTCGAAATCAAGCTCTAAGAGCTGAACCATGAGCCGGCGGGGCAACCCGGCCCGCTCCTCTGAAGGAAGATGAACCGATGCGTTCAGGTGTAATTGCACAGAAGGTGGGAATGACCCGCATCTACAATGATGCCGGTGAGCATGTCCCCGTTACCGTTCTCCGCATGGAGAGCTGCCAGGTCGTCGCGCAGCGCACGCAGGAAAAGAATGGCTACACCGCCGTTCAGCTCGGCGTCGGGCTTGCCAAGGTCAAGAACACGTCGAAGGCCATGCGCGGTCATTTCGCCGCCGCCTCCGTGGAGCCCAAGGCCAAGCTTGCCGAGTTCCGCGTTTCGCCGGACAACCTGCTGGACGTCGGCGCAGAGCTGACCGTCGACCACTTCGTCGCCGGCCAGAAGGTCGACGTTACCGGCACTTCGACCGGTAAGGGTTTCCAGGGTGTCATCAAGCGCCACAACTTCGGTGGTGGTCGTGCGACCCACGGTAACTCGCTGTCGCACCGCGTGCACGGCTCGACCGGTCAGCGCCAGGACCCCGGCAAGGTGTTCAAGGGCAAGAAGATGGCCGGCCACATGGGTGCCACCCGCGTGACCACGCAGAACGTCGAGGTCGTTTCGACCGACGCCGATCGCGGGCTTATCCTCATTCGTGGCGCGGTTCCGGGCACCAAGGGCGCCTGGATCCTGGTTCGTGACGCCGCCAAGGTGGCGCTGCCTGCCAACGCGCCGAAGCCGGCCGCGATCCGCGCCGCCGCCAACAATCAGGCTCCGGCCACCGAGGGAGCGGAATAATGGACCTCAAGATCACCACTCTCGCCGGTAAGGACGCCGGCAAGGTGAAGCTCTCGGAAGAGATCTTCGGCCTTGAGCCGCGCGAGGATATCCTCGCCCGCGTCGTCCGCTGGCAGCTCGCCAAGAAGCAGCAGGGCACGCACCAGACCAAAGGTCGCGCCGACATCGCGCGCACCGGTGCGAAGATGTACAAGCAGAAGGGTACCGGCCGCGCCCGTCACTCTTCGGCACGTGCTCCGCAGTTCCGTGGCGGTGGCAAGGCTCACGGCCCGGTTGCCCGCAGCCACGAGCATGATCTGCCCAAGAAGGTCCGTGCACTTGGCATCAAGCACGCGCTCTCGGCCAAGGCGAAGAGCTCGTCGCTCATCGTTGTCGACGATCTGAAGCTGGCCGAGGCCAAGACCAAGGCTCTGGTTGAGAACTTCGCGTCGCTCGGTCTGACCAACGCGCTGTTCATCGGCGGTGCGGAACTCGACCAGGGTTTCAAGCGGGCTGCTTCGAACATCCCGAACATCGACGTGCTGCCCATCCAGGGCATCAACGTCTACGACATTATGCGCCGCGGCACGCTGGTCCTTTCCAAGGCCGCCGTCGAGGCTCTCGAGGAGCGCTTCAAATGACCGACCTTCGTCATTACGATGTGATCGTCTCGCCGGCGATCACCGAAAAGTCGACCATGGCGTCCGAGCAGAACCAGGTGGTCTTCAACGTCGCCAAGAAGGCGTCGAAGCCGGAGATCAAGGCAGCAGTCGAGGCGCTGTTCGGCGTCAAGGTGACGGCTGTGAACACGCTGGTCCGCAAGGGCAAGGTGAAGCGCTTCCGCGGCACGATCGGCCGCCAGGGCGACGTCAAGCGAGCAGTGGTGACGCTGGCCGATGGCCAGTCGATCGACGTCGCGACGGGTCTCTGAGCTAGGCCGCGAGGACAACGACAATGGCACTGAAGAAATACAACCCGATAACGCCGAGCACCCGTCAGCTGGTCATCGTTGACCGCTCGGGCCTCCACAAGGGCAAGCCCGTCAAGGGCCTGACCGAGGGGCTGACCAAGTCGGGCGGCCGCAACAACTACGGTCGCATCACCGCCCGTTTCATCGGCGGTGGTCACAAGCGCACGTACCGCATCATCGACTTCAAGCGTCGCAAGTTCGACGTGGTCGGCACGGTCGAGCGCCTGGAATACGACCCGAACCGCACCGCCTTCATCGCTCTCATCAAGTATGAGGATGGCGAGCTGAACTACATCATCGCTCCGCAGCGCCTGCAGGCCGGTGACAAGGTTGTGGCTGGTGAATCGGTCGACGTGAAGCCTGGCAATGCGATGCCGCTCTCGGCCATGCCGGTGGGCACCATCGTGCACAACATCGAGCTGAAGCCCGGCAAGGGCGGCCAGGTTGCCCGTTCGGCTGGTGCATATGCCCAGCTCGTCGGTCGCGACCAGGGCATGGCGATCCTGCGCCTGAATTCGGGCGAGCAGCGCATCGTGCACGGTTCTTGCTTTGCTACCGTCGGCGCCGTGTCGAACCCTGACCACGGCAACATCAACGACGGCAAGGCCGGTCGTTCGGTGTGGCGCGGCAAGCGTCCGCATAACCGCGGCGTTGCCATGAACCCGGTCGACCATCCGCATGGCGGTGGTGAAGGCCGCACCTCTGGTGGCCGTCATCCGGTCACCCCGTGGGGTAAGCCTACCAAGGGTAAGAAGACGCGGTCCAACAAGGCGACCGATAAGTTCATTGTGCGCTCGCGCCATCAGCGCAAGAGCTAAGAAGAGGTAACGCCAAGTGACTCGTTCGATTTGGAAAGGCCCCTTCGTCGACGGCTACCTTCTGAAGAAGGCAGACAAGGTTCGTGAAGGTGGTCGTAGTGAGGTGATCAAGATGTGGAGCCGGCGCTCCACCATCCTGCCGCAGTTTGTCGGCCTCACCTTCGGTGTCTACAACGGCCAGAAGCACGTCCCGGTCTCCGTGAACGAGGACATGGTCGGCCACAAGTTCGGTGAATTCGCTCCGACCCGGACCTATTACGGTCACGGCGCGGATAAGAAAGCGAAGAGGAAGTAAATCATGGGCAAGGCCAAAGCTCCGCGCAGGCTTGCTGATAACGAGGCTCGTGCCGTCCTGCGCACGATCCGTATCAGCCCGCAGAAGCTGAACCTGGTTGCCGCGTTGATCCGCGGCAAGAAGGTTGCGACTGCGCTCAACGATCTGGAATTCTCGCGCAAGCGGATTTCGGAGACCGTGAAGAAGACGCTGGAATCGGCGATCGCTAACGCGGAAAACAACCACGACCTCGATGTCG
Source organism: Mesorhizobium sp. 1M-11 (assembly GCF_001303895.1). Classification (GTDB taxonomy): domain Bacteria; phylum Pseudomonadota; class Alphaproteobacteria; order Rhizobiales; family Rhizobiaceae; genus Mesorhizobium. The sequence continues at coordinate 4,624 of NZ_LJSD01000043.1, forward strand.
ATGCGCTGATCGTGGCCGAGGCCTATGTCGGCAAGTCGATCGTCATGAAGCGTTTCCACGCTCGTGGTCGCGGTCGCGCCAGCCGTATCGAAAAGCCGTTTTCGCACCTCACGATCGTCGTGCGTGAGGTTGAAGAGAAAGGGGAGGCTGCATAATGGGCCAGAAAATCAATCCGATCGGTCTCCGTCTCGGCATCAACCGCACCTGGGATTCGCGCTGGTACGCGAACACCGGCGAGTACGGCAAGCTGCTGCACGAAGACCTGAAGATCCGCGAGTATCTTGAGAAGGAACTCAAGCAGGCCGCGATCTCCAAGATCGTCATCGAGCGTCCGCACAAGAAGTGCCGCGTGACCATCCACGCCGCTCGCCCGGGTCTGATCATCGGCAAGAAGGGCGCCGACATCGAGAAGCTGCGCAAGAAGCTGACCGAGATGACGCAGTCCGAGACGCATCTCAACATCGTTGAAGTGCGCAAGCCGGAGATCGACGCGACGCTGATCGCCCAGTCGATCGCCCAGCAGCTCGAGCGCCGCATCGCTTTCCGTCGCGCCATGAAGCGCGCCGTGCAGTCGGCCATGCGTCTCGGCGCCGAGGGCATCCGCATCAACTGCGGCGGCCGTCTTGGCGGCGCCGAAATCGCTCGTATGGAATGGTACCGCGAAGGCCGCGTGCCGCTGCATACGCTGCGCGCCGATGTCGACTACGGCACCGCTGAAGCTCAGACGGCTTATGGCATCTGCGGCGTCAAGGTATGGGTGTTCAAGGGCGAGATCCTGGAGCATGACCCGATGGCTTCGGAACGTCGTGCCACCGAAGGCGACCATTCGCAGGGCGGTGAGCGCTCCGAGCGCGGTCGTCGTCGCGAAAACGCCTGATAGGCAAGGGAATTTGGAGTTAGAACGATGCTGCAGCCAAAGCGCACAAAGTTCCGTAAGCAGTTCAAGGGCCGCATCCACGGCACCGCGAAGGGCGGCACCAATCTGGATTTCGGCGGCTTCGGACTGAAGGCGCTGGAGCCGAACCGCGTCACCGCGCGTGAGATCGAAGCGGCTCGCCGCGCGATCACCCGCGAGATGAAGCGCGCCGGTCGGGTCTGGATCCGTGTGTTCCCGGACGTTCCGGTGACCTCGAAGCCGACCGAAGTGCGCATGGGTAAGGGTAAGGGCGCGGTCGACTACTGGGCTTGCCGCGTCAAGCCGGGCCGCGTCATGTTCGAGATCGACGGTGTGTCGGAAGAGATCGCCCGCGAGGCTCTGCGCCTCGGTGCCGCCAAGCTCTCGGTTCGCACGCGCTTCGTGCAGCGCATTGCAGAATAAGAAAGGGCTAAGCGATGAAGGCCTCTGATGTACGTATGAAGACCGTCGACGAGCTCGACGCTGATCTTGCCGATCTGAAGAAGGAGCAGTTCAACCTGCGCTTTCAGAAGGCCACCGGCCAGCTCGAAAAGACCGCGCGCGTGAAGCAGGTCCGCAAGGACATCGCGCGCATCAAGACCATCGCTGCTGAAAAAGCAGCGGCCAAGAAGGCATAAGGACGAGAATCATGCCAAAGCGCATCCTGCAGGGCACCGTCGTCAGCGACAAGAACGAGAAGACGGTCGTCGTCAAGGTCGAGCGTCGCTTCACCCATCCGGTGATGAAGAAGACCGTGCGCATGTCGAAGAAGTACAAGGCGCATGACGAGAACAACACCCACAAGGTGGGCGACCAGGTGTCTATCCAGGAATCGGCTCCGATCTCCAAGGATAAGCGCTGGGTCGTGATCGGTTCCGATCAGGCGTAACGAAACGAATTTTGGACAGACCGGGGAGGGGCTTTTAAGCCCGTCCCGATAGCGAAGAAGAAGGCGGCCAGTCATGATTCAGATGCAAACAAACCTCGACGTCGCGGACAACTCCGGCGCCCGTCGTGTCATGTGCATCAAGGTGCTGGGCGGTTCGAAGCGGAAGTATGCATCCGTCGGCGACATCATCGTGGTGTCGATCAAGGAAGCCATTCCGCGCGGCCGCGTGAAGAAGGGTGATGTGATGAAGGCGGTCGTGGTTCGCACGGCCAAGGACATCCGTCGTCCGGACGGCAGCGTGATCCGTTTCGACAAGAACGCAGCCGTTCTCGTCGATAACAAGAAAGAGCCGGTGGGCACCCGTATCTTCGGGCCGGTTCCGCGCGAGCTTCGCGCGAAGAACCACATGAAGATCATCTCGCTCGCACCTGAAGTGCTGTAAGGAGCCGGAGAAATGCAAAAGATCCGTAAAGGCGACAAGGTCGTCGTGCTTTCCGGCAAGGATAAGGGCCGCTCCGGCGAAGTTCTGTCCGTTCAGCCGAAGGAAGACACCGCCATTGTTCGCGGTATCAACATCGTGGTCCGCCACCAGCGCCAGACCCAGGCCCAGCAGGGCGGTCTGATCCGCAAGGAAGCGCCGATCCATCTTTCGAACATCGCCGTTGCCGATCCCAAGGATGGCAAGCCGACCCGCGTCGGCTTCAAGCTCGAGAAGGACGGCAAGAAGGTACGAGTCGCCAAGCGCTCGGGAGAAGTCATCAATGGCTAAGGCAGCACAAACCGCGCAGAACACGCCGCGCCTGAAGCAGGTCTACAACGAGACCATCAAGAAGGCGCTGCTCGAGCAGTTCAAGTACGACAACGAGATGCAGATCCCGCGTCTCGACAAGATCGTGCTGAACATGGGTGTCGGCGAAGCTACCGCCGATTCCAAGAAGCCTTCCGTGGCTGCCGAGGACCTGGCGCTGATCGCCGGCCAGAAGCCGGTCGTTACCCGCGCCCGCAAGTCGATCGCCGGCTTCAAGGTTCGTGAGAACATGCCGATCGGCACCAAGGTGACGCTTCGCAAGGAGCGCATGTATGAATTCCTGGACCGCCTGGTCAACATCGCGCTGCCGCGCGTTCGCGACTTCCGCGGCCTGAATCCGAAGAGCTTCGATGGCCGCGGCAACTACGCCATGGGCATCAAGGAGCACATCGTGTTCCCGGAGATCAACTACGACAAGGTCGATCAGATCTGGGGCATGGACATCATCGTTTGTACGACTGCGAAGACGGACGACGAAGCCAGGGCGCTGCTCAAGGCTTTCAACTTCCCCTTCCGCCAGTAACGGCAGCGAGCAAAGGAAAAATCTGAAATGGCAAAGACCAGCTCAGTCGAGAAGAACAACCGGCGCCGCAAGCTTGTGGACCAGTACGCTGCCAAGCGTAAGGCCCTCAAGGAAATCGTCATGGATCAGTCCAAGCCGATGGATGAGCGCTTCCGCGCCCAGCTGAAGCTCTCGGCCCTGCCGCGCAACTCGGCCAAGATCCGTATCCGTAACCGCTGCGAAGTCACGGGCCGTCCGCGCGCCTTCTATCGCAAGCTCAAGGTCTCGCGTATCGCGCTTCGCGATCTTGGCAACAACGGCCAGATCCCGGGCCTGGTCAAGTCGAGCTGGTAAGGAGGACATGATATGTCATTGAGCGATCCTCTCGGCGATATGCTGACCCGCATCCGCAATGCCTATGGCCGTAAGAAGTCGACCGTGTCGACCCCGGCCTCGCGTCTGCGTGCCCGTGTTCTCGATGTGCTGAAGTCGGAAGGTTACATCCGCGACTACAGCCAGACCGACTTCGACAACGGCAAGTCGGAAATCGAGATCGAACTGAAGTACTTCGACGGCAATCCGGTCGTGCGCGACATCTCTCGCGTTTCGAAGCCGGGCCGCCGCGTCTACGTTTCGGCCAAGTCGATCCCGCAGGTCGCCAACGGCCTCGGCATCGCCATCCTTTCGACCCCGAAAGGCGTTATGGCCGATCACGAAGCACGCGAGCAGAACGTCGGCGGTGAAGTCCTCTGCCAGATCTTCTGATCGGCGAGTTGAGATAGGAAGGACGAGAGAAAATGTCTCGTATTGGTAAGAAACCCGTCTCCGTACCGGCCGGCGTGACCGCTTCTGTCAACGGCCAGACCGTGACGGCCAAGGGTCCGAAGGGCGAACTGAAGTTCGTGGTCAACGACGAAGTTCTGGTCAAGCTGGACGAAGGCCAGATCGCCGTCGAGCCGCGCGATCAGTCGAAGGACGCCCGCTCCAAGTGGGGCATGTCGCGTACTCAGATCGTCAATATCCTGACCGGTGTGAAGGACGGCTTCGAGAAGAAGCTCGAGATCACCGGCGTCGGTTACCGTGCTGCCATGCAGGGCAAGAACCTGCAGCTCGCGCTCGGCTTCTCGCACGACGTGGTCTATGAGACCCCGCAGGGCATCACGATCACTGTGCCGAAGCCGACCGAAATCACCGTTTCGGGCATCGACAAGCAGCAGGTCGGCCAGGTCGCGGCCGAGATCCGCGAATATCGCGGCCCAGAACCCTACAAGGGCAAGGGCGTGCGCTATGCTGGCGAGAAGATCGTCCGCAAGGAAGGCAAGAAGAAGTAATCGGCTCGGCCCTGAACGGATTGTTCGGACAGGGCCGGACCTGAGAAATGCAACGCCACGGGGTGTTGCCGCGGGAGGAGGGAAACCTACCGCACAGGGCAAGCCCCGTCTTACAAGGCAGGAATCACGACTATGGCAACCAAGGAAGCCACCCTGCGCCGCTCGGCGCGTATCCGTCGCCAGATCAAGGCAGTCGCCAACGGTCGCCCGCGTCTTTCGGTGCACCGCACCTCGAAGAACATCTATGTTCAGGTGATCGACGACGCCAAGGGGCAGACCATTGCAGCCGCCTCGACCCTGGAGAAGGACTTCAAGGCCGGCAAGAAGACGGGTGCCGATACCGCGGCTGCCGCCGCTGTCGGCAAGCTGGTTGCCGAGCGTGCGATCAAGGCTGGCGTCAAGGACGTCGTCTTCGACCGTGGCTCGTACATCTATCATGGCCGCGTCAAGGCGCTGGCCGAAGCCGCCCGCGAGGGTGGCCTGAACTTCTAAGCCTGAGCCCTTTCCGAATGCCGGCTTCAAAAAGAGGCTGACATTTCGGAACGGATCGTGCAGAAGGCGCAAGTTTTCGCCGCCGGCGACCTCGAAAAGGGGCGCCGGCATTTCAGCAACCCGTGCTTCCGGAAAAGAACAAGGACTAGGATATGGCACAGGAACGTAGGGAAGGCGGCCGCGAACGTGGCCGTGACCGCGAAGAGCGCGACGACGGCATCGTCGACAAGCTCGTACACATCAACCGCGTCGCCAAGGTGGTCAAGGGTGGCCGTCGCTTCGGCTTCGCCGCGCTCGTCGTCGTCGGCGACCAGAAGGGCCGCGTCGGCTTCGGCCACGGCAAGGCGCGCGAAGTGCCTGAAGCGATTCGCAAGGCGACCGAATCGGCCAAGCGCGACATGATCTTCGTCCCGCTGCGTTCGGGCCGTACGCTGCACCACGACGTCGAAGGGCGTTGGGGCGCCGGCAAGGTTCTGCTGCGCACCGCCAAGCAGGGTACCGGCATCATCGCTGGTGGCCCGATGCGCGCTGTCTTCGAGACGCTCGGCATGCACGACGTCGTCGCCAAGTCGATGGGCTCGTCGAACCCGTACAACATGGTTCGCGCCACGTTCGACGCCTTGAAGCGCCAGATGCATCCGAAGGATGTGGCTGCTGCGCGTGGCATCAAGTATTCGACCCTTCAGGCCCGCCGCGGCAATGCCGTTGCGGCTGATGAATAGTCGATAGCTTAGAGGGACCACAAACATGGCCAAGAAAGCTACCAAGACCGTCACCGTTGAGCAGATCGGTTCGCCGATCCGTCGGCCGAAGGAACAGCGCGCAACGCTGGTCGGCCTCGGTCTCAACAAGATGCACCGCAAGAGCACGCTGGAAGATACGCCTTCCGTGCGTGGCATGATCGCGGCCGTCCAGCATCTCGTCCGCGTTGTGGACGAGAAGTAAGCCGCAGGAGAACGACCATGAAACTCAACGAACTGCGTGACAAGGACGGCGCGACCAAGGCTCGCAAGCGTCTCGGACGCGGCATCGGCTCGGGCTCCGGCAAGACCGCCGGCCGCGGCGTGAAGGGCCAGAAGGCCCGCTCCGGCGTTGCCATCAACGGCTTCGAGGGTGGCCAGATGCCGCTCTACCGCCGTCTGCCGAAGCGCGGCTTCAACAACATCTTCGCCAAGAGCTTCGCTACCGTGTCGCTCGCTCGCATTCAGACGGCGATCGATGCCAAGAAGCTTGACGCCAAGGAAACCGTGACCGGTGAGGCACTCGTCAAGGCCGGCGTCATCCGCCGCCTCAAGGACGGCGTGCGCGTCCTCTCCGACGGCGAACTCAAGGCCAAGCTCACCTTCGACGTGGCCGGCGCTTCGAAAGCCGCCGTCGAGAAGATCGAGAAGGCCGGCGGTTCGGTGAAGCTGCCCGAAAAGGCATCTGCCGAATAATATCTCAGACAAGCGGCCGCGCTCGACGCGGCCGCTTGCATCTTGGCACCGCCGAGCCTATGTCCGGTGCTCGGTGATAGGCGCTGCCCGAAGCGGGCGCTCCCGCGTCATCTGGCGGAGAAATTTCCATGGCTTCGGCTGCTGAACAACTAGCATCCAATCTCAATTTCGCGGCTTTTGCCAAGGCCGAGGATCTCAAGAAGCGCATCTGGTTTACGATCGGCGCTCTCCTCGTTTATCGCCTCGGCACTTACATCCCGCTTCCAGGCATCGATCCGGCCGCTTTCTCGCAGGCCTTCCAGTCGCAGTCCAAGGGCGTGCTGGGCATGTTCAACATGTTCGCCGGCGGTGCCGTGCAGCGCATGGCGATCTTTGCGCTGGGCATCATGCCCTACATCTCCGCCTCCATCATCATGCAGCTGATGACCTCGGTCATTCCGTCGCTGGAAGCGCTGAAGAAGGAAGGTGAGCAGGGCCGCAAGATCATCAATCAGTATACCCGCTACGGCACCGTGCTGCTTGCCATCGTGCAGGCCTACGGCATTTCGGCGGGACTTGAGAACGGCAACGGCATCGTCACGGATCCGGGCATGTTCTTCCGCATCTCCACCGTCATTACCCTGGTGGGCGGCACAATGTTCCTGATGTGGCTGGGCGAACAGATCACTGCCCGCGGCATCGGCAACGGCATCTCGCTGATCATCTTCGCCGGCATCGTCGCCGGCCTGCCAAGCGCCATTTCCGGCACGCTGGAACTCGGCCGCACCGGCGCGCTGTCGACACCGCTGATTCTGGCCATCATCGTGCTGGCCATCGTGGTCATCGCCCTGATCGTGTTCTTCGAACGTGCCCAGCGCCGGCTTCTGATCCAGTATCCGAAGCGTCAGGTCGGCAACCGCATGTTCCAGGGTGATACTTCGCATCTGCCGCTGAAGCTCAACACTTCAGGCGTCATTCCGCCGATCTTCGCCTCGTCGCTGCTGCTGCTGCCGGCGACCGTCGCGGGCTTCTCGAGCACGACCAACCTGCCGGGCTGGGCGAACGCTCTCCTGGCCTCGCTCGGTCACGGCCAGCCGCTCTACATGGCGTTCTATGCTGCGATGATCGTGTTCTTCGCTTTCTTCTACACGGCGATCGTCTTCAATCCGAAAGACACCGCCGACCAGCTGAAGAAGCATTCCGGTTTTATTCCCGGTTATCGCCCAGGCGAGCGCACCGCCGAATATATCGACTATGTGCTCACCCGCATCACGGTGATCGGCGCCATCTATCTGGTTGTCATCTGTCTGTTGCCGGAGTTCCTGATTTCGGCCACTGGCGTACCGTTCTACCTTGGTGGCACTTCGCTTCTGATCGTTGTCAGTGTAACGCTCGACACCGTTGCGCAGATTCAGGGTCACCTGATCGCGCATCAGTACGAGGGTCTGATCAAGAAGTCGAAGCTGCGCGGAGGTAAGAGGGGTAGATGAGGTTGATATTGCTTGGCCCGCCTGGTGCGGGCAAGGGGACGCAAGCGCAGCGACTGGTCGAAAAACACGGCATTCCGCAACTCTCCACCGGAGATATGTTGCGTGCTGCGGTCAAGGCTGAAACACCGGTCGGTCTCAAGGCTAAGGCGGTCATGGATGCCGGCGAACTGGTGTCCGACGCTATCGTCAATGCGATCGTTGCCGAGCGCATCGATCAGGCTGATTGCGCCAAGGGGTTCATTCTCGACGGTTATCCACGCACGCTGGCCCAGGCCGATGCGGTGGAGACGATGCTGGCCGAGCGCAAGCTGAAGCTGGATGCCGTGATCGAACTTGTTGTCGATGACAAGGTTCTGGTCGGCCGAATCGTCAAGCGCGCGCAGGAAGCGGCAGCAGCCGGGCAGCCCGTTCGCAAGGACGACAACCCGGAAGTCTTTGAAGAGCGTCTGCGCGAATATTACAAGAAGACCGCACCGCTCATCGGCTACTACCATGCCAAGGGTATGCTGAAAGGCGTCGACGGCATGGCTGATATCGACGCCGTGACCGGGCAGATCGAGACCGTTCTGGCTGCTGCTGTCCAGAAATGAACAATTCAGCTTGACTGGGCCGGGCTGCTGGAGTATGGCGGCCCGTCTCCCTATCAGGCATGAGCTTTGCTTGTCCGTGAGGACAGGGCAGCCGCTTTGAACAGGAACTCCCGCAAGGGCCGGCCTCCACCGGACGCGGGTTCACGTAATAAGCGCCGGTTCGACGTTGTCGTCCGGCCCAAATGGAGAAAGAGAAGTTATGGCCCGTATAGCCGGCGTCAACATTCCGACCAACAAGCGCGTCGTCATCGCGCTTCAGTATATTCATGGCATTGGCAAGAAGTTTGCCCAGGAGATCGTCGACAAGGTCGGCATCCCTGCCGAGCGCCGCGTCAACCAGTTGACCGACGCCGAAGTGCTGCAGATCCGCGAGGCGATCGACCGCGATTACCAGGTCGAAGGCGATCTGCGTCGCGAAGTTTCGATGAACATCAAGCGTCTGATGGACCTCGGCTGCTACCGCGGCCTGCGTCACCGTCGTTCGCTGCCGGTGCGCGGTCAGCGCACGCACACCAACGCCCGCACCCGCAAGGGCCCGGCGAAGGCGATTGCCGGCAAGAAGAAGTAATTAGGGCAGTAAGAGAGTAGGGCACTACGGCAGTAGGATTGGCAGGAAGACTGCCCTAATGCCGTATTCCCTTGCCGTCTTATCCCTGGTGTAGCCGCTGGCATTACGGCGGTGTAGAGATCAACTGAAAGGACTACCATGGCCAAGGAAGCCGCACGCGTCCGTCGCCGCGAACGCAAGAACATTTCGTCGGGTGTCGCTCATGTCAACTCGACCTTCAACAACACCATGATCACCATTTCCGACGCGCAGGGCAACGCGATTGCCTGGTCGTCGGCTGGCGCCCAGGGTTTCAAGGGTTCGCGCAAGTCGACCCCGTTCGCTGCCCAGATGGCTGCCGAAGACGTTGCCAAGAAGGCGCAGGAACACGGCATGCGCATGCTCGAAGTCGAAGTTTGCGGTCCGGGTTCGGGTCGTGAATCGGCGCTTCGCGCGCTGCAGGCCGCCGGTTTCACCATCACCTCGATCCGTGATGTGACGCCGATCCCGCACAATGGCTGCCGCCCGCGCAAGAAGCGTCGCGTCTAACAGCTTTTTCGAACACCGTCGGGAACGCCTCGTGCGTTCCCGAATGGTTTCCAGGTCGCCCGCCACGATTGGATGGTGGTGGGGAAACGGAAGGACAGAAAATGATCCAGAAGAACTGGCAGGAACTGATCAAGCCCAACAAGATCGACTTCTCGTCGAAGGGCAAGACGCTGACGACGCTGGTCGCTGAGCCGCTTGAGCGCGGCTTTGGCCTGACCTTGGGCAACGCGCTGCGCCGCGTGCTGCTTTCGTCGCTGCGTGGCGCGGCCGTCACCGCCGTGCAGATCGACGGCGTGCTGCATGAATTCTCGTCCATCGGCGGTGTGCGCGAGGACGTGACCGACATCGTTCTCAACATCAAGGAAATCGCCATCAAGATGGAAGGCGATGGTCCCAAGCGCATGGTCGTGCGCAAGCAGGGCCCGGGTGCCGTCACCGCTGGCGACATCCAGACTGTGGGCGATGTCGAGATCCTGAACCCCGACCATGTCATCTGCACCCTCGACGAGGGCGCCGAGATCCGCATGGAGTTCACGGTCGACACCGGCAAGGGCTATGTCCCGGCCGAACGCAACCGTGCCGAAGACGCGCCGATTGGCCTTATCCCGGTCGATTCGCTCTATTCGCCGGTCAAGAAGGTCTCCTACAAGGTCGAGAACACCCGCCACGGCGAGGAGCTCGACAAGGACAAGCTGACCATGACGCTCGAGACCGACGGTTCGGTCACGGGTGAGGACGCAGTGGCTTTCGCCGCTCGCATCCTGCAGGATCAGCTGTCGCTGTTCGTCAACTTCGACGAGCCGCAGAAGGAGGTTGCGACCGAAGCCGTCACCGAACTCGCCTTCAACCCGTCGCTCCTCAAGAAGGTCGACGAGCTGGAGCTTTCGGTGCGTTCGGCCAACTGCCTGAAGAACGACAACATCGTCTATATCGGCGACCTCATCCAGAAGACGGAAGCGGAAATGCTCCGCACGCCGAACTTCGGTCGCAAGTCGCTGAACGAGATCAAGGAAGTTCTGGCTGCGATGGGCCTGCACCTCGGTATGGAAGTGCCGGACTGGCCGCCGGAAAACATCGAAGACCTCGCCAAGCGTTACGAAGACCAATATTGAGCATGAATTCCAAGGATCGGCGGCGTGAGCCGCTCGATCCGACGGTCATGCGGAAAACCATCAGAGGCCGTGGCCTCTTGAACAACTGAAGAAGGAAAAGAGCCATGCGCCACGGTTTCAAAGGCCGTCGCTTCGCCCGCAGCGTAAGCCACCGCAAGTCGATGTTCGCCAATCTCGCCGTGTCTCTGATCGAGCACGAGCAGATCGTCACCACCCTGCCGAAGGCGAAGGACCTGCGTCCGATCGTCGAGAAGCTGGTCACGCTCGGCAAGCGCGGCGACCTGCATGCCCGCCGTCAGGTCATTGCCCAGATCGGCAACGAGCCGGTCGTGAAGCGACTGTTCGACACGATTGCGCCGCGTTATGCGGAACGCAACGGTGGCTATCTGCGCATCATGAAGGCAGGCTTCCGCAAGGGCGACAACGCCGCCATGGCGGTCATCGAGTTCGTCGACCGCGATACCTCGGCCAAGGGCGCTGCTGACCGCGCTCGCGTCGAGACGGAAGCGACCGAGACCGAAGCGGCGTAAGCCTTTCGGACTTTCTTGAAAGACATTCAGGGGCCCCGAGGGGTCCCTTTTTGTTGCGCAAATCCCACATGAGCTGCGGCCGACGCATCGGTGCGAAAATCGAAATCAATTTTTTTAAGCACGATGCGCGGTTTGAGAGCGTTAGAGCGTCCCTTGTGTGAGGCGTGGCGCTCTAAGGGAAAGGTCGCAGAAATGCTCCCGAATATTCTTCGCGTCGTCGTGTTCCTCATCGGATTGATTACCGGCGGCACTGTCGTCGCCGAGGCCAAGGAGGCACCATCCATGTTGATCGAAGCGATCACCAGCGGTGACATTTCGGTGCTCAAGGCCGCGATCGCAGCGGACACAGACCTGGAACAACGCGACGGCAAGGGCCGCACGGCGCTGCTGATTGCCGCTCATGCCGACAATGCCGAAGCGGCCAAGTTGCTCATCGAGGCGGGCGCCGACGTCAATGCCAAGGACGACATCCACGACACGCCGTTTCTCTATGCGGGTGCCGAGGGCAGGAACGAGATCCTGAAGGCCATTCTCGCCTCCGGCAAGGCCAACCTGAAGGACACCAACCGCTTCGGCGGTACTGCCTTGATCCCTGCCGCGGATCATGGCTATCCGGAAACCGTAGCGATCCTGCTTGCGACCGATATCGACGTCGACCACGTCAACGATCTCGGCTGGACAGCGTTGATGGAGGCCGTGATCCTTGGTGACGGAGGTCCCGTGCAGCAGCAGATCGTCGACCTTCTGCTCAGTGCCGGCGCCAAGGATATCCCTGATCGTGATGGCGTGAGCACGCTCGATCACGCCCGACAGCGCGGTTACGACGCCATCGCTCAGAGGATTGCCGAGGGCGTGCGCTGACTGTCGGGTCGGCCATCCCAACGATGAACGGGGATGGTCACCGAACCTTTGCCCGGCTGTCATCTGCCGGTCATGGCTTTCCAACAAAACGGTGAGGGCGGGTCTCGGGAGAGACCTATCACCGTTTGAAGGACCGACGACCATGACCACTCTCATCAGGCGTTCGCTGCTGGCTACGGCAGCGCTTTCCGCGCTTCTCGTTTCGGGCACTGTTCACGGGCAAGATGCCGCCGATGCCTACCTGCAGCGCGGCGCCAAGGGCGACATCACCCAGCAGGGTGGCGCACGGCGTCTGACCGGTGAGGCTACCGCAGAGCTTCAGAAGTACATCCAGAGTGGCGAGGTGAAGAACGTCATTCTGCTCATCGGCGACGGCATGGGCGATTCCGAGATCACGGTGGCGCGCAACGTTGCCGAAGGCGCAGGGGGCTTCTTCAAAGGCATCGACGCTTTGCCTGTCACCGGCCAGTACACGCACTATTCCATCGACAAGAAGAGCGGCAAGCCAAGCTACGTCACCGATTCCGCAGCTTCGGGTTCGGCCTGGGCGACAGGCACCAAGTCCTACAACGGCGCCATCTCGGTCGACATCCAGGAAAAGCCGCACAAGACACTGATCGAACTCGCCAAGGCTGCCGGCATCGGCACCGGCAATGTGTCCACCGCCGAGATCCAGGATGCCACGCCGGCTGTCCAGGTCGCCCACGTCACGCAGCGCAAATGCTACGGCCCGACCGCGACTGCTGAAAAGTGCCCGGCCAACGCACTGGAGAACGGCGGTCTCGGCTCAATCTCGGAGCAGTTGCTGAACACACGCGCCGATGTGGTGCTGGGTGGTGGCGCCAAGAGCTTCGGTGAAACGGCCAAGGCAGGCGACTGGAAAGACAAGACCTTGCTCGACCAGGCCAAGGAGCGCGGCTTCCAGCTTGTTACCAACGCCGACGAGCTCAAGGCCCTGACCGTGGCAAACAACGACAAGCCGGTGCTCGGCCTCTTCTCGGAAGGCAACATGCCGGTACGCTGGAAGGGTCCGAAGGCCACCCACCACGGCAACATCGACCAGCCGGCTGTGACCTGTGAGCCGAATGCCGAGCGCGCTGCCACCGTGCCGACACTGGCTGCGATGACGACCAAGGCGATCGATCTGCTCAAGACCAACGACAAGGGCTTCTTCCTGCAGGTCGAGGGCGCTTCGATCGACAAGCAGGACCATGCAGCCAATCCGTGCGGCCAGATCGGCGAGACGGTCGATCTCGACGAAGCCGTGCAGGTCGCACTCGACTTCGCCAAGGCCGATGGCAAGACGCTGGTTATCGTCACCGCAGATCACGCCCACACCAGCCAGATCATCCCGAACGAGACCAAGTCGCCGGGCCTCACGCAGGCACTCAACACCAAGGACGGCACGGTCCTCACCATCAACTACGGCACGTCGGAAGATGAGGAGGACCAGGAACACACCGGCGCGCAGCTGCGCGTCGCGGCCTTTGGTCCGCATGCGGCCAACTTCGCCGGCCTGACCGACCAGACCGACATGTTCTTCACGATCCGTGATGCGTTGAAGCTGGCTGACTGACAGGGCCTTGCCCCTTTCCAGCAATACGGGGAGAGGGCACTGACGGCACCTGTCGCAAAGTGCAGGCAGAATTGCGGTCTTCGTAAATTTCAGGACGAAATGATTCCGGTTTCAACGTGCTGGCGGTTTTCATGACGAAAACCGCCAGTTTTTTTATGCCATGAAGATTTGGCCGGTTCGCCGAAAAGGCGCATTCGAAGGCATTTTGGCGGCCTTTTACCGAGCGGGGAAAATGGGTGAGGGCGACGCTGTTGGATTCCGCTTCCGCGCTTCCTACTTTGTCGGAAACCCTCTAGCCTCGCGCGCAGTCAGAATCGTTAGCCAAGGCCCGCCATGCGCTGCCCCTATTGCCAATCCGAAGACACGCAGGTGAAGGATTCGCGTCCTGCCGAGGATGGCGCCGCCATCCGCCGGCGCCGCGTTTGCCCCGACTGCGGCGGCCGCTTCACCACATTCGAACGTGTGCAGCTACGTGATCTCGTCGTCATCAAGAAGTCCGGCCGCAAGGTGCCATTCGATCGTGACAAGCTGGCCCGCTCGGTCGAGACGGCGGTGCGCAAGCGCAATGTCGATCCCGACCGCATCGACCGTGCCGTCACCGGCATCGTGCGTCAGCTGGAAAGTTCGGGTGAAACAGAAATCCCGTCGGCTGAAGTTGGCCGTCTGGTGATGGATGCGCTGAAGTCGCTGGACGACGTCGCCTATGTACGCTTCGCCTCGGTCTATCGCAATTTCCGCGAGGCCAAGGACTTCCACGAAGTGCTGGGCGAGTTGAAGAGCGACGAGGACGCTGGATAGGTCGTGATTTCGCATAGCAGTCCAGAACAGCAGGCTCTCGACCGCCGTTTCATGGCCGCGGCGATCCGGCTGTCGCGGCGCAACCTCGGCCGTACTGCCACCAATCCCTCCGTTGGCACCATTATCGTGCGCGACGATGGCGGTGGCCCGATGATCGTCGGCACCGGCGTCACCGCGGTCGGCGGACGCCCCCATGCCGAAACCGAGGCACTGGCCGAGGCCGGCCCGCTGGCCAAGGGCGCTACCGCCTATGTGACACTGGAGCCCTGCGCCCACCATGGCCGCACGCCGCCTTGCGCCAATGCGCTGGCAGCCGCCGGCATCAGGCGGGTGGTCGGTTCCGCGAGCGATCCTGACCCGCGTGTGTCCGGCAAGGGCTATGCCATCCTGCGCGACGCCGGCGTTGAGGTCGTCGAGCGTGTTCTTGCCAAAGAAGCGGCCGAGCAGATGGCGGGCTACCTGATCCGCTCCCTCAGGAAGCGGCCGGAAGTGATTCTGAAACTTGCCCTTTCCGCCGACGGTATGATCGGCCGCAAGGGCGCTGGCCAGGTCTCGATCACCGGTGATGCCGCGCGCCGGGAGGTCCATCTGATCCGGGTGGAAGCGGATGCGGTTCTGATCGGCATCGGCACGGCACTTGAGGATGATCCTGCGCTTACTGTTCGCCTACCGGGGCTGGAAGGACGTTCGCCAGCGCGGATCGTGCTCGATCGTCACATCCGTTTGCCGGAAACAGCCAAGCTGGTGGCGGAGGTGGATCGCGTGCCGCTCTACATAGCAGCCTGCGCCGAAGCCGATCCTCAGCGCAAAGCGGCGTTGGAGCGGCGCGGTGTGCGCTTTGTCGGCACTGAAACGGTAGACGGCCGTATCGCCTTGCCGGAGCTGATGGAAGACCTGGCCGCGCTTGGCATGGCGAGCGTGCTGGTCGAAGGTGGTGCGGAAGTCACAAGGGCGTTTCTCGACGAAGAACTGGTCGACCGTATCATCCTGTTCACCGGGCCGGAGGCAATCGGCGACGGCGGCATCGCTTCACCCATCGATGCCGCCGGCATTCCGGCTAGCTTCCGCAAGTTGCGCGAGACCAGCTTCGGTGAGGATCATTGCGCCGAATGGGTAAGGGATATTTTCTGATGTTCACTGGCATTGTCACCGATATTGGCACCGTGGCTGCGGTGAGCCCCCGCAAGGAAGGCGTCGGCCTGCGCATCGACACCAGTTATGATCCTGCCACCATTGACATCGGTGCCTCGATCTCCTGCGGTGGGGTATGCCTGACTGTGACGGCGCTGCCGGAGCAGGGCTCCAACGCCCGCTGGTTCGAAGTCGAGGCCTGGGAAGAGGCATTGAGGCTGACCACCGCGTCCGATTGGAGGGCCGGTAGCCGCATCAACCTGGAGCGCGCGCTGAAGATTGGCGATGAACTGGGTGGCCACATCGTGTCCGGTCATGTCGACGGCACCGCGCTGATTGTGGCACGCGAAGACGAGGGGGAGGCGGTACGCTTCACGCTCGAGGCGCCGCGCGAACTGGCGAGGTTCATCGCTCCAAAGGGTTCGGTGGCGCTGGACGGCACCTCGCTGACCGTGAACAAGGTGGAAGGCACGCATTTCGACGTGCTTTTGATCCACCATTCGCTGCAGGTGACCACCTGGGCGGACCGGCAGGTGGGCGATCGCATCAACATCGAGATCGACACCATGGCGCGTTATGCGGCGCGGCTGGCGGAGGCTGCGAAAGAGGGACTTTAAGGCCACCTTAGGGGGCGCGATGTCTGGTTTCCGGTTTGAGGCGACGGTGGTTCATTGGCGGGGACCGTCTCCATTTTTCTTCGCTCCGGTACCGCCGCCGTGCGGTGACGAGATAAAACGGCTTTCGACGTTCGTCACCTACGGCTGGGGGATGATACCGGTCGAGGCAACGATCGACGGTGTCACGTTCTCGACATCGCTGTTCCCGAAGAACGAGAGCTATCTTTTGCCGCTGAAAGCGAAGGTGCGGCAAAAGCTCAACCTGACGGCGGGCGATACGATTTCCGTCGAGATGAGAGTTCAACCGGCGCAGCGCAGATAGCCGGTGCGCGGCTCCATCGCCTTCAGATGGCCGTCCATGGATGTGGTCACGGATCTGGAATCGTACCGGCCAGCACTTGCGAATAGGTCGCCGCATCGATGTTGCCGCCTGAGATTACGCAGACCACATTGCCTTTGATCTGGTCGCTGGCCAGGGCAACGGCCAGCGAGGCGGCGCCTGCGCCTTCCGCAACAACCTTCGCTTTCGAGAACAGCAGCCGCATTGCATCCGTGATCTGGTCAAGGCTGACGGCAACAGCACCGTCAATCAGTTCGCTCACCACCGGCCACAACTGCGGCACGAGCGAAGGGCCGCCGATGCTCTTCACGAAGGACGGCTTTGTCTCGATCTCCACGATATTTCCCGCGGCAAGCGCTGCGGTGACGGGAGCGGCGCTCTCGTCCTCGGCGGCAACAATCATTGCCTGCGGACGCAGCGCCTTGACCGCGCTGGCGACACCGGTCGTCAGGCTGCCGCCGCCAAAGGGCGTCACCACGACATCGATTTCGGGGAGGTCCTCGACGATTTCCAGGCCGATGATGCCGTTCCCGCTCAGCACGGCCTGATCCGTCACGGGATTGATCAGAAGCTCGTCAAGTTCAGGCCGCTCTGCCTCGACGATGTAGCGCCACCACGTCTCCGTGGAGATGAAGCGCACGTCGCCGCCGAGCCTGCGGACGCCGTCGATCTTGGCACGGGGTGCTCCCGAATACATGTAGGCGGCCATCGGGACACCGAGCCTGTGCGCCGCCCAGGCCATGCCATAGGCCATGTTGCCGGAGCTTGCCGTCGCAACGCCGCTGCACAAGGTCTTGATGTCACGCGACAACAGCGCGTTGAGTGCCGGCCTCAGCTTGAAGGCCCCTATGGGGGAGAGTGTTTCCAGTTTTAGGAAGATGCGCCGATCCGGCAGCCTGAGATCGAGCTGAACCAACGGCGTGCGGTGCATGTAGGCAGCCAGCCGGGTCCGCGCTGCCTCGATCTCGTCGAGCTGCGGGCGTCGTGGCCTTGCAGTCTCTGAGCTGTCTGCCCACTTTTCCATGGAATACCTTCGTCCATCATGTGTTCTGGCGCGGATTATATTTTATCCCTAAAACAATAAAAGGGTGTCCCGGCGAAGTGCCGGCATCGCGCATGACTGTCGGTGAGCGCATGTGATGGCAGGCATGCTCAAACGTCGCTTGCGCCCGCCGTCGCTTCGGCCTAAGTCACCGACAATTCCGGAGACCTTCATGGCTGGCACATCCCAACACGGCAAGGCGTTCATTCAGCCGCAGAAGAACGCCCACCTTCTCATCATCGAGGCGAGGTTCCACGACGACCTCGCGGACGCGCTGCTTGACGGTGCCGCGAGCGCACTCGGCGAAGCGGGCGCGACCTACGACGTGGTGACCGTTCCTGGCTCGCTCGAAATCCCCGGCGTCATCGCCTTCGCGCTCGACGGCATGGCCGAGGGCGGCAAGATCTATGACGGCTTCGTGGCGCTCGGTACCGTTATTCGTGGTGATACCTATCATTTCGATATTGTGGCGAACGAGTCGAGCCGTGCGCTGATGGATCTTTCTGTCCAGGAGTCGATTGCAATCGGCAATGGTATCCTGACCACCGAAAACGAGGAACAGGCCTGGGTACGCGCCAAGAAGAGCGAAGGCGACAAGGGCGGGTTCGCGGCGCGTGCAGCGCTGACCATGATTGCGCTCAAGGAAAAACTGGGAGCGCCATCGTGACCGAACCGTCCGATTCTGCTCCGCGCCAGGCCAACAAGCGGGGTGCCGCGCGCCTGGCAGCAGTGCAGGCGCTCTACCAGATGGATGTCGCCGGCTCCGGCTTGCTGGAGATCACCGCCGAATACGAGGCGTTCCGGCTCGGCAAGGAAGTCGACGGCGCGCTCTACCGTGAGGCGGACGCACAGTGGTTTCGTGCCATCCTGGCCGGCGTGGTCGAGAACCAGAAGACGGTTGACCCGGTTATTCGCCAGTCTCTGACCGAGGATTGGCCGCTGTCGCGGCTGGATTCCACGCTGCGCGCCATCCTGCGTGCCGGCGTCTACGAGCTGATGAAGCGCGAGGATGTGCCCGTCGCGGTGATCGTCTCTGAATATGTCGATATCGCCAAGGCCTTCTATTCCGAGGAAGAGCCGAAGCTGGTCAATGCGGTGCTTGACCGTGTTGCACGCCGTGTGCGCGGCGAGGGCAGGGGAAAGGACGCTCGATGAGCGTCGTGACGGTCGCGGCGGAAAACGAGGCGCGCCGTACCGCCTTCATCTTGTCCGCTGCCCAGGCGGTGCTGGGGTCGGCCGGACCGATCTGCTTTGCACTCGGCGCGCTGGCTGGCGAATTTCTTCTGGGGCCAGACAAGTCGCTCGCCACGGCACCACTCACCGGGTTCTCCGTCGGCCTGGCGGTGGGCGCGCTGCCTTCGGCTGCGCTGATCCGCCGGTTGGGCCATCGGGATGGCTTTCTCCTCGGTACCGTCGTCACCGCGCTGGGCGGGTTGATTGCCACCTTGGCGCTGTTCCAGTCGAGTTTCTGGATCTTTGTGTTCGGCCTGCTGGTGATAGGAGTAGGAGCCGCCTTCGTGCAGCAGTTCCGCTTTGCGGCCGCCGACAATGCCCCGCAGGAATTCAAGGCACGTGCCATTTCCTTCGTGCTGGCGGGTGGTATCGTCACGGCAATTCTCGGCCCGCAGGTGGTGATCTTCACCAAGGACCTGCTGGCACCGGTGCCTTTTGCCGGCGCCTTTGCGTCTATCCTTGCCCTGTCGGTGGTGGGCGGTGCGATCCTGTTTTTCCTCAACACGCCCAAACCGTCGCAAGCGGAACATGCCGCCGCCCATGGTGGCAGGCCTCTCTCCGAGATCATCAGCCAGCCGCGCTTCTTCATCGCGCTCTTCTGTGCCGTCGGCTCCTACACGATGATGACCTTCGTCATGACCGGCGCGCCTCTGGCCATGGTCGGTTGCGGCTTTTCCTCCGATGAAGCTACGCTCGGCATCTCCTGGCACGTGATGGCCATGTTCGGACCGAGCTTCTTCACCGGCCGGCTCATTCACCGTTTCGGGGCGCCAACCATCGTCGCCGTCGGTTTCATACTTTTGATCGGCTGTGCGGTGGTGGCGTTGTCGGGCATCCAGCTTTGGCAGTTTTGGACCACGCTGATCCTGCTGGGCCTCGGCTGGAACTTCGGTTTCATCGGAGCCACCGCCATGGTGACGGAAAGCTACCGGTCCGAAGAAAAGGGCACGATCCAGGGCTTTCACGATCTTATCCTGTTCGGCTCGGTGGCTTTCGCCTCGCTGATGTCGGGAGCGGTTTACAATGCCTGGGGTTGGACGATGCTGGCCTGGATCGTCTTTCCCGTTTCGATCCTGTGCCTTGTGGCTCTTGGCGCGCTACGCACGACGGCCCTGCGCCGCGCCAACTGACCGGTCGGCGCTGTTTGAAGCCTTTGCGCGGAAGGCGCCTGCCGATTGGCGCAGAATCCCACCCGCGGCCTCTACCGCTGCCTGCCCATGGCTATGTATTGACGATTGGTACCAGTCCTTCCGTTCCGGCGCGCGGTACCGGCATCGCATCGAAGCAGGATAGACACAACGCAAGATCTGACCTGCGTTCAAATCAACAAAACCGCTGCCAAGCCAACTGACAGGATGCTGTCGGGAAGGGCGCGAGTTGAACGCCAATTCCAGATAAAAATATTGCGCTTACCCCGCATCTTATGAAACCGTATGCCCCGACTGCCCGTCTGGGTCGTGCGATAGCAAGCATCGTCTTCGGTTTCATCACAGGGATTTGCCGCTATGTCCTCAACCAGATTTCTAGCCAGTGCGCTTGTCGCGCTCGGCCTTTCCGTCGCTTCAGCGAATGCCGCCGATGTCGTCGTCTCCTCCAAGATCGATACCGAGGGCGGAGTGCTTGGCAACATCATCCAGTCGGTCTTGAACGCCAACGGCATCAAGACTGTCGACCGCATCCAGCTTGGCGCCACCCCGGTGGTGCGCAAGGCGATCATCGCCGGCGAAATCGACATCTATCCGGAATATACCGGCAATGCCGCCTTCTTTTTCGAGAAGGGCGACGATCCGCTCTGGAAGGATGCTGCAAAGGGCTATGCCGAGGCCAAGAAGCTTGACTACGACGCTAACAAGATCGTCTGGCTGACGTCATCACCGGCCAACAATACCTGGGCGATCGCACTGCGGAAGGATGTCGCCGACGCCAACAAGCTGGTTTCGTTCTCCGACTTCGGCAAGTACGTATCGGGCGGCGGTAAGGTGGTGCTGGCCGCCTCTTCCGAGTTCGTCAATTCCGCGGCTGCCCTGCCGGCTTTTCAGACCACCTACGGCTTTACGCTGAAGCCGGATCAACTCATCACGCTATCGGGCGGCGACACGGCAGCGACCATTGCGGCAGCCGCCAACCAGACCAACGGCGCCAATGCGGCGATGGTCTATGGCACCGACGGCGGCATCCAGCCGTCCGGTCTTGTCGTGCTGACCGACGACAAGAATGTTCAGCCGGTCTATCAGCCGACCCCGATCATTCGCGAGGCAGTGCTGAAGGAAAACCCGAAGATCGAGGAAGTGCTCAAGCCGGTGTTCGAGAAGCTCGATCTGGTGACGCTGCAGGAACTCAACGGTCGCGTCCAGGTTGGCGGCGAGCCGGCAAAGGCGGTCGCGGAAGATTTCCTGAAGAAGAACGGCTTCCTCAAGTAGCGAGCGGTTCCGGCGCGCCTTCTGGGCGCGCCGAACCTGAAGGGCCAGGATCGTGGGCATTCGCTTCGACAAGCTGGGCGTGGTGATTGCCGCGATTGCCGCCTATGCGGCCTTTCTCGCGCCCTTCGCCACGTTTCGCGCCAATCGTATCGTGCCGGGCGAGGGACGTTTTATCCTCGACGCGCTTCCAGTCGTCAGCGGACCATTGCTGCTGGCGCTTGTCGTCGCAGCCATCGTCGTGGCGCTGTTGAAGACGCCCCTGGCCTTGCGGCTGATTGCAAGTGTTGTCCTGCTGGTGGCCCTCGCGCTGGCCATCGGCGCGGCTGGCGGCTTCCTCACGCCGCCCGGCAACACGTTCGCCCGGATTTCACCGGCCTCCGGCTTCTGGTTGCTGATTTTCGCCTTCACGCTGCTTCTGGCCGATGTACTGGCACGGCTTGAGCTGTCGCCATTTGTGCGCCTCGCCGTTCTTTTGGTTGCCGCGGTGGCGGTCGGCGCCCTGTTGGCATCCGGCGTATGGGACAGCCTCTCCATTCTCAAGGAATACACAAACCGGGCTGATAGCTTCTGGGCCGAGGCGCGCAAGCATGTGACGCTGGCCCTGGGGTCGCTGGTGGCTGCCGTGGTCGTCGGCTTGCCGCTCGGCATTCTCTGTCACAGGGTCGAGGCACTGCGGGCAGGGGTGCTCAATGTGCTCAACATCATCCAGACCATTCCTTCGATCGCGCTGTTCGGCATGCTGATCGGCCCGCTCGGCTGGGTGGCACTGCATGTACCAGGGGCATCCGAGCTCGGTATCCGCGGCATCGGCACCGCGCCGGCTTTCGTGGCGCTGTTCCTCTATTCGCTGCTGCCGGTGGTGGCGAATACGGTGGTCGGCCTGGCCGGCGTGCCAAAGGCCGCCAACGAGGCGGCACGCGGAATGGGTATGACGGATCGGCAACGCTTGTTCGGCGTCGAGTTCCCGCTTGCCTTCCCCGTGATCCTGACCGGCATCCGCATCGTTCTGGTGCAGAATATCGGCCTTGCCACCATTGCAGCCCTCATCGGCGGTGGCGGTTTCGGCGTCTTCGTCTTCCAGGGTGTCGGGCAGACGGCGATGGATCTTGTGTTGCTCGGCGCTGTGCCGACGGTCGCCCTGGCCTTCGTGGCGGGCATCGTGCTCGACGCCATCATCGAACTCACCGCAACAGCCAGGCGCAAGGAAGCGATCGCATGATCGAGATCGAACACATCACCAAGCGCTACGACAAGCAGACCGTGGTCAACGACGTGTCGATGGTGATCGAGCCGCACACGATTGCGGCGATCGTCGGCACCTCCGGATCCGGCAAGACGACGCTGCTTCGCATGGTCAACCGGCTGGTGGAGCCGACAGCTGGCACGATCAAGCTGGATGGTGTCGACAACCATTCGCTGCCCGGATACGAGCTGCGCCGTTCCATAGGCTACGCCATCCAAGGCCACGGCCTTTTCCCCCACCGCACTGTGGCGCAGAACATCGCCACGGTGCCGCTGCTGCTCGGTTGGGACAAGGAAAGCATCGATGAGCGCGTCGACGAATTGCTGAAGCTTTTCCAGCTCGATCCTGCCGATTTCAGCCAGCGCTACCCGCACGAGTTATCCGGCGGCCAGCAGCAGCGTGTCGGTGTCGCGCGTGCGCTCGCCGCCAAACCGAACGTGCTTTTGATGGACGAGCCGTTCGGTGCGCTCGATCCGATCATCCGAAACAAGGCGCAGGAGGATCTGCTCGCCATCCAGAAACATTTCGGCACCACCATCATCCTGGTCACGCACGACATGGAGGAGGCGGTGCATCTGGGCCACAAGATCGCAGTGATGGACGGCGGCAAGCTGGTGCAATACGCAAAACCCGCCGAGATTCTCGCAAAACCGGCCAGTTCCTTCGTCGAGACGCTGGTCGGTTCATCAGAGCGGCCGTTTCGGCTGCTGTCGCTCGGTCGCGTCGGCGATGCGGTGGAGAAGGGCAGTGCAGAGGGCGAAGCCATTCCGGCAGACGCCAGCCAGCGCGATGCGCTAGCTGAACTGCTCTGGTCCGGCCGACCGGCGTTGCCAGTCAAGGGCGCCGACGGCAAGGCGCTCGGCCGTGTCACCGTCGACGGCCTGGTAAAACTCGCGGCGAGGCCGGCATGAAGACGTTCCTGCCGGCGGCATTGCGTGTGATCCTGCTGGTTCTCCTGGTGGCGTTCATCGTCAATCCTGGCTGGTTCGAGCCGCTGTTCAAGCCGCTGACGGAAAACAATGCGCCAGCGATCTACAATCAGGGCAGCCTGCTGTCGTTGACCCTGCAGCATCTGGGTACCGTTGCGGTGGCCACGATCGCGGCGATCATCGTCGCCATCGGCCTTGCCATCCTGGTGACCCGGCCCTTCGGCGCCGAGTTCCTGCCGCTGTCGCGCTCGCTGGTCAATATCGGCCAGACTTTCCCGCCGGTGGCAGTGCTGGCATTGGCCGTACCTGCGGTCGGCTTCGGGGAAAAACCAACATTGATCGCGCTTTTTCTCTACGGGCTGCTGCCGATCTTCGAGAACGCGCTGACCGGGCTCACAACGCTGCCCTCCAACATCGTGGAGGCAGCGCGAGGTGCCGGCATGACCAATCGCCAGAAGCTGCTCAGAGTGGAACTGCCGCTCAGCCTGCCGGTCATTCTGGCTGGCATCCGTCTATCGGTCGTGATCGGCCTGGCGACCGCCACCATAGGGTCTACCGTCGCAGCCAAGACGCTGGGCGAAGTCATCATTGCCGGATTGATCTCCAACAATCTCGCCTTCGTCGTCCAGGGTGGTCTCATCGTGGCTGGCCTGGCCGTCTTCATCTATGACGGACTGATGGCCCTGGAACGCGTCGCTGCAAGACGGATGGGTCAAGTTGCCCACTGACTATGGCCGGCCGATCGGGATTGCCGCTCAGCGCCTCGGGGACGCCGCCGGATAGTCGAGGGTGATTTCCAATTCTGTGCTGTTTGCGGCAGCGACCCACCGACGCCGGATGATTGAAAAATCATGGCGCACGCCCTTGCCGGCCTCCAGCGATACGAGATCGCCGTTGGCACAGCCTTCCGGTAGCCGCAACAGATCGAGCGCCGTCGCCAGATCATGGTCTCTCACGTAACGCTCCGCGCTTGCGGTCAGGACTATCGTCGTGGCGCGCATTGCGTGATCGGCGGGACTCGGTGATCCTGCTTTACCGTGACCAGAATCATCGAAAGCAGAAGGGGCTTTTGCCATGACGTCACGTCTTTCCAAGATCACCATGTGCCTGTGTCTGGCGGCCTTCGCCTTCCTCGTCGCCTTTGGCAACATCACCGACTATGGCTCGAACTTTGCCTTTGTCCAGCACGTGCTCTCCATGGATACAACCTTTCCGGGCAACGCGCTGATGTACCGCTCGATCACCAATCCTGCCCTTTGGACGGCGGGTTATTGGCTGATCATCTTCGGCGAGGCGCTGACCTGCCTGCTCTTCCTGATCGCCGCATGGAATTTATGGAGCGCTCGCAAGGGGAGCGGCCAGGCTTTCAACAGCGCCAAGAAATTCGCCATCATTGCCACCACCATGGGGTTCCTGGTCTGGTATTTCGGGTTCATGGTGATTGGCGGGGAGTGGTTTGCCATGTGGCAGTCACAGACCTGGAACGGGCAGGAGGCTGCCTTCAAATTCTACATGACCATGCTTGTCGTGCTGATCTTCATCATGCAACCAGACGGCGATCTCCAGCAGTAGTGGCGTAGTCGAACGCACTCGCCAATCTCGCCTGAATAGTCACGGCGTGGCGGGTGACGTGCGGGTACGGCTCGCAAGGGCGCGGTAAACTGTCGCAGGCAAATGCGGGCAAATGTCGCACGCCGGCTTGACGGTCGAGACCGCGGCTTTGCATAAATCGATCGAGGGGTCGGGATTCCGCTCGGGAATCTCGGTTCGAACGGCCTGGGGAGGAGGTCTGCCGGGCCATAGATCGAGGAATAATCCGCAAATGACCATGCTTTATGTCGTCATCCTCTGCGGCGTGCTTTCGGTCGTCTACGCCATCTGGGCTACACAGTCCGTGCTGGCGGCCGACCAGGGCAACGCACGTATGCAGGAAATCGCCGCGGCCATCCGCGAGGGTGCGCAAGCCTATCTGGCGCGCCAATACACCACCATTGCCATCGTCGGGGTCGTCGTGTTCCTGCTGGCCTGGTGGCTGCTGTCGGGTACCGCCGCCATCGGCTTCCTGATCGGTGCCGTGCTTTCGGGTGCGGCAGGCTTCATAGGCATGCACGTTTCGGTGCGCGCCAATGTGCGCACGGCGCAGGCCGCGTCGAACAGCCTGGGTGCTGGCCTCGACATCGCCTTCAAGTCGGGCGCCATCACCGGCATGCTGGTTGCCGGTTTGGCGCTGCTCGGCGTCTCCGTCTACTACTGGGTACTGACCGGCCCGCTGGGCCTGGCACCCGGCGATCGTACCGTGATCGACTCGCTGGTGGCCCTGGGCTTCGGTGCCTCGCTGATCTCGATCTTCGCACGTCTCGGCGGCGGCATCTTCACCAAGGGTGCCGATGTCGGCGGCGATCTCGTCGGCAAGGTGGAAGCCGGCATTCCGGAGGATGATCCGCGCAATCCTGCCACCATCGCCGACAATGTCGGTGACAATGTCGGCGACTGCGCCGGCATGGCTGCCGACCTGTTCGAAACCTGCGCGGTGACCGTGGTTGCCACTATGGTGCTCGCAGCGATCTTCTTTGCCGGAACCGATGTGTTGTCGAGCATGATGCTTTATCCGCTGGTCATATGCGGCGCCTGCATCATCACCTCTATCGTCGGCACCTTCTTCGTGAAGCTCGGCGCCAACAGTTCAATCATGGGTGCGCTCTACAAGGGCCTGATCGTCACCGGCATTCTGTCGATCGTCGGTCTTGGCGCCGCCACGTCGATGACCATAGGCTGGGGTCCGATCGGCACCGGTGCGCATGTCGTGACCGGCACGAATCTGTTCATCTGCGGCCTGATCGGCTTGCTGGTGACGGCGCTGATCGTGGTGATCACCGAATACTACACCGGCACCGACAAACGTCCGGTCAATTCGATCGCCCAGGCCTCGGTCACCGGCCATGGCACCAACGTCATCCAGGGTCTCGCGGTTTCGCTGGAATCGACGGCACTGCCGGCCATCGTCATCGTCGGCGGCATCATCGCCACCTTCCAGTTGGCGGGCCTGTTCGGCACGGCGATCGCCGTCACCACCATGCTCGGCCTTGCCGGCATGATCGTGGCGCTCGACGCCTTCGGTCCGGTCACCGACAATGCCGGCGGCATCGCCGAAATGTCCGGCCTGCCCAAGGAAGTGCGTCAATCCACCGACGCGCTCGACGCTGTCGGCAACACCACCAAGGCCGTGACCAAAGGTTATGCCATCGGTTCGGCCGGCCTCGGTGCTCTGGTGCTGTTCGCGGCCTATTCCAACGACCTGCAGTATTTCGCGGCCAATTCCGCGCAATACCCTTACTTCTCCGATCTCGGCACGGTCTCTTTCGACCTGTCGAATCCCTATGTCGTTGCCGGTCTGATCTTCGGCGGCCTGATTCCATATCTGTTCGGCGGCATCGCCATGACAGCGGTGGGACGCGCAGCGGGTTCGATCGTGGAAGAGGTCCGCCGCCAGTTTCGCGAGGATCCGGGCATCATGAAGGGCACGTCCAAGCCTAACTATGCGCGGGCGGTCGACCTTTTGACCCGGGCGGCGATCAAGGAAATGATCATTCCGTCGCTGCTGCCGGTGCTGGCACCGTTGGTTGTCTACTACGGTGTTCTCCTGATCTCAGGCTCCAAGGCTTCGGCTTTTGCTGCCCTCGGCGCCTCGCTGCTCGGCGTCATCGTCAACGGCCTGTTCGTCGCCATTTCGATGACCTCAGGCGGTGGTGCCTGGGACAACGCCAAGAAGTCGTTCGAGGATGGCTTCACCGACAAGGACGGCGTCAAGCACCTGAAGGGTTCGGAGGCGCACAAAGCCTCCGTCACCGGCGATACGGTTGGCGATCCCTACAAGGACACCGCCGGTCCGGCCGTGAACCCGGCCATCAAGATCACCAACATCGTGGCGTTGCTGCTGCTGGCTGTATTGGCGCACAGCTAGTGCCTGTCGGCTGAACAAGAAACCCGCGGGAGCGATCCCGCGGGTTTTGCTTTTGAGGACTTATCCTACAGGCTGTGCCAACCCGTTGTGAGGTTAGAGCGCGGCTGCCGGATTGGGCTTGAGCTTGCCGGCACCGGAGATGATCTGGCCGAGGAAGTTCTGGTCCTTGCCGCCGGTCGGGGTCGTGCGCGAAATGAAGTCGAACACCCGGCCGTCCTTCAGACCGTAATTGGCAAGTCGGGCGACGCGGCCGTCCTGGCCGAAATAGACCGCCAGCACTTTCTGGTCGACGACGCTTGGATTTGCGAAGGCAACCGCGCGGCGGCGGGTCTGCGAGATGTAGTAGAAGACCTCGTTGTCGAAGGTCGCGGTGGTCGACGGTGTGCCGAGCGCCAGCAGCACCTGCTCGCGGCTGGAGCCGACGGGGACCGAATCCAATGTCTGCTGGTCGACGATGTAACCCTGGGTGAGGGTTTCGCCGGGGGTGAGATCCCCGAACATCTTCGACGAATTGCAG
The DNA here is from genome assembly GCF_001303895.1 of Mesorhizobium sp. 1M-11. Lineage (GTDB taxonomy): Bacteria > Pseudomonadota > Alphaproteobacteria > Rhizobiales > Rhizobiaceae > Mesorhizobium. Next base: position 32,442 of record NZ_LJSD01000043.1, read on the forward strand.
CCGGTCAGCGCCGCTGCGATGACAAGCATCGAGGCGACGGAAGCAGAACCTGCCAAGGCGGTCGACTTGAATTTCAATGCGCGCAACGACAACTCCATAGTCCGCTCTCGGGCACCGGCTTGCGCGAGGCGGCAAAACCGGTAAACCAGCTTAGCCGCCGATGCAACAATTGTGCCTTAACAAACAGGTCCCCGGGAGACCGTCCCCAATGTTTCAGCGCCTGTTCGGCCGCGAACGCCATGCCAACCGCGCTATTGTCGAGGCGCTGTACGGACAAATCGTGGCAGCGGCGCGGCAAACTTTCTTTTATTCGCACTGGAATGTGCCCGATACGCCACTCGGCCGTTTCGAGATGCTGTCGCTGCACATGTTCCTGCTCCAGCATCGGCTGCATGGCGAGAGCGGCGTACCGGCTGAACTCGCACAGACGCTGATCGACGAGTTCTTCACCGATGTCGACCATTCGCTGCGCGAACTTGGCATTAGCGACGTTGGTGTTCCGAAACGCATGAAGAAACTGGCCAAGATGTATTATGGCCGCACCGCCGCCTATGCCGATGCGCTGGACCGTGACGACAAAGGCGATCTCGCCACAGCCTTGTCCCGCAATGTCCGCCCCGATGTCGCGGAATGGGCGGAGGCGCCCGATATGGCGGCTTATGTGCTGCGCGCCAGGGAGACGCTTGCCGCGCAATCGTCGAAAGCGATCTGTCTCGGCGAGCTTGCCTTTCCGGCTGCCGCTGGTTGAAGGATGACTGCGATGAAACATCAAGAGGAACCACGAAGCTCGGTTTCGTTCGAGGCGCACGTCTCGCGCCTGCCGCAAAAGGGCATGCCGGTGCGCATCGAGGCCGATGCAGCCCAGCGCGAGGCCCTCGCCAGGGAGCACGAGCTCGTCTCCGTCGAACGCTATGTGGCGGATCTCGTGGTCACGCCCTGGAAGCGCCACGGCGTGAAAGTGAAGGGCCGCGTCGAGGGCGATATCACCCAGGCCTGTGTGGTGACGCTGGAGCCGGTGACAGCTCATATCGACGAGGAAGTCGAGGGTTTGTTCCTGCCCGAGGATTCGAAACTGGGCCGCCAGGGGTTCGAGGGCGGCGGCGAGATATTGCTCGACGCCGATGGTCCCGACGGCCCGGAAACCTTTATCGGCGATACGATCGACGTTGGCGCACTTGCCGAGCAGTTCTTCGGCCTGGCGATCGATCCTTATCCGCGCAAACCCGGCGTGTCTCTGGAAGCTGCGCCGGAGGAGGCGGAACCCGAAAGTGAATTCCAGAAAAAGCTGAAATCCCTGCTCGGAAAATCCTGAAAGCCAGGGACCGACGAGAAAAAGCCGGTTGTGCGGTGACTCAAAACCGCTATTTTCGCCGGAAAGTCACGATGGTCCCAAGCCAACCCACGAGATGAACAACGCGTGATAAAAATCTCCATTGATGCCATGGGCGGCGACCACGGTCCCGGCGTGGTCATTCCGGCGCTCCAGACTGTCGCCACCCGCCGCCCGGACATCCGTTTCGTCATCTATGGGCGCGAAGAGATGGTGCGACCGGAACTGGCGAAATTTCCAGGTCTTGCCGAGAAGAGTGAATTCTTCCACTGCGAGGTTGCTGTCCGCATGGACGACAAGCCAAGCCAGGCATTGCGCCATGGCCGCTGGAAATCCTCCATGTGGAAGGCGATCGAAGCGGTAAAGGCAAACTCGGCCGATGCCTGCGTTTCCGCTGGCAACACCGGCGCGCTGATGGCGATGTCGAAATTCTGCCTGCGCACGATGGCAACCATCGACCGGCCGGCGATTGCCGCCATCTGGCCGACCATGCGTGGTGAGAGCGTCGTGCTGGATGTCGGCGCCACGATCGGCGCGGACGCCCACCAACTGGTCGATTTCGCCATTCTCGGCACCGGTATGGCGCGTGCGGTCTTCGGTGTGGAGCGGCCGACTGTCGGCCTGCTCAATGTCGGCGTCGAGGAGATCAAGGGCCAGGAAGTGGTCAAGGAGGCCGGACGCATGCTGCGCGAGGCCAATATGAACTCGCTTGTCTATCACGGTTTCGTCGAGGGCGACGACATCGGCAAGGGCACCGTCGATGTCGTGGTGACGGAAGGCTTCGCCGGCAACATCGCGTTGAAGACCGCCGAGGGTACTGCACGCCAGATCGGCGGTTATCTGCGCGCGGCCATGGGCCGGACGTTGATGGCACGTATCGGCTATCTGTTTGCGAAAGGCGCTTTCGACCTTTTGCGTGAAAAGATGGATGTCAGCCGTTCCAACGGCGGTGTCTTCCTCGGATTGGACGGCGTCGTGGTAAAAAGTCACGGCGGTGCCGATTCGGCAGGGTTTGCCGCGGCGGTGGAACTGGCCTACGACATGGTGCGCAACCGGTTGCTGGATCGCATCGAAGCGGATCTCGATCTCTTCCATGCCCGCAACCCGCAGTCTCCGGCACTCAGAAAATCTGACGTCGCGGTCGACGAAGAAGGATAGAACAGCTTGATCAGATCAGTCGTGCGCGGCACGGGCCAGGCGTTGCCCCGCCGTATCATGAAGAATGCCGATTTCGAGGGCATGGTCGAAACGTCGGACGAGTGGATCGCCCAACGTACCGGCATCCGCCAGCGCCACATCGCCTCCGATGACGAAACGACGGCTTCGCTCGGCGAGGCGGCGGCGAGGGCGGCACTTGCCGATGCCGGTCTCACACCTGACGATATCGACCTGATCGTTCTGGCGACCTCTACTCCCAACAATACCTTTCCGGCGACCGCAGTCGAGATCCAGCAGCGGCTCGGCATGCGCCATGGCTATGCCTTCGACATGCAGGCGGTCTGCTCCGGCTTCGTCTACGCCGTCACCACGGCCGATGCGTATATCCGCGCGGGGCTGGCCAAGCGGGTGCTGGTGATCGGCTCGGAGACCTTCTCGCGCATTCTGGATTGGAACGACCGCTCGACCTGTGTTCTGTTCGGTGACGGTGCAGGCGCCATAGTGATGGAGACCGCCGAAGCGGCGGGCACTATTGCCGACCGCGGTGTCCTGGCCGCCAGCCTTCGCTCCGACGGCACGCACAAGGAAAAGCTCTATGTCGATGGTGGTCCGTCGACCACCGGCACGGTCGGCCATCTCAGGATGGAAGGGCGCGAGGTGTTCAAGCATGCCGTCGGCATGATCACCGACGTAATCGAAGCAACGTTCTCGCAGGCCGGCATCACAGCGGACGACCTCGACTGGTTCGTGCCGCACCAGGCCAACAAGCGCATCATCGACGCCTCCGCCAAGAAACTCGGCATCGCCGAGGAGAAGGTGGTGATCACCGTCGACAAGCATGGCAATACGTCCGCGGCCTCGGTTCCGCTGGCGCTTTCGATCGCTGCTGCCGATGGCCGCATCAAGCGTGGCGACCTCGTCCTTCTGGAAGCCATGGGGGGCGGATTCACCTGGGGTGCGGTTCTCATCAGATGGTGAGCGAACCGCACGGTTCGGTTCTTGACCTTGTCGAGTCAATTACTTAGGCTCCGCCCTCGTTTCGTCGATACATTTGAGCACAAGCTGATAGGACGGTCTGATGGGGGGAAAGACACTGACACGTGCTGACCTTGCTGAGGCCGTTTATCGCAAGGTTGGTTTGTCACGCACTGAGTCGGCCGAACTGGTCGAAGCGGTTCTGGACGAAATCTGCGAAGCCATCGTTCGCGGGGAGACAGTGAAGCTGTCCTCTTTCGCCACTTTCCATGTCCGTTCCAAGAACGAGCGCATCGGACGCAATCCAAAGACGGGCGAGGAAGTGCCGATCCTGCCGCGGCGGGTGATGACCTTCAAGGCCTCGAATGTGCTGAAGAGCCGCATCCTGCGCTCGCATCAGGCCGGCAAGACGAAGTCGGGCAAATAGGCGAGAGCCCGACTCCGCGGTTGAAAACCGTCCCCGACTTGATGCCGGGCTTGAATGTCAGGCGATAAATCGCTGAAATAGGTTTCGATTCGACGGGATAGTGTCGAATCTTCGGTTCGTTTGTTCTTTGCGCATTGGATTGACCAACGCATGTAACGACGCGTCCGATCCGATGCCCAGCGCGAGGATCCGCCCATGGACAAGAGCCCCGATGCTTTCCGCACCATTTCCGAGGTCGCCGAAGATCTTGATTTGCCTCAGCACGTCTTGAGGTTCTGGGAGACGCGTTTCAATCAGATCAAGCCGATGAAGCGCGGCGGCGGCCGCCGTTATTACCGGCCGCAGGATGTCGAACTGATCAAGGGCATCCGCCACATGCTCTACGATCAGGGTTACACCATCAAGGGCGTGCAGAAGCTGCTGCGCGAGAACGGCAACCAGTTCCTGATCGCCATTGGCCATGGCGACGTCGCCGCCGTCGAAGCGATCGCGCAGCGTCGGCAGGCCGAAGAAGTGCCGTTGACGCCCGCGGCGCAGCCGCGCGCTGATGACGAGATGCTGGTCGGCCAGCCAACTGCCAAGCCCAACCGCCGCTTCTTTGGCCTCGGCAAAGCCGACGACGAGGGGCCCGTGCAGGCAGGCTCCGGCAAGCTTTCACGTGACAACCGCGCATTGCTGCAGGAAGCCCTGTTCGATTTGCTCGAGTGCAAGCGCCTGCTCGACCAGGTGCGGTGACGGGCAACCGAACGAAAAAGTGCCGGCTGGCATGAGCCGCTGGGCGCTCTCGGTTTGTCTTCTCAAAATCGCTCGCGAAACAGGTTGACCGGCGAGAGCCTATCACGTACATCGCGACCGGTCCGGAGTGTAGCGCAGCCCGGTAGCGCACTTGACTGGGGGTCAAGGGGTCGTGGGTTCGAATCCCGCCACTCCGACCATTCTTCTCCTAAAGCTTGATCCCGTTGATTGGTGGCCGCGAGGCGCTCACGCGTGCACGTCTGCGAGCAGCTACGCTGCCGGCGCCAGAGACAGAAGCGATACGGATCGCATCGATGTGGCAGGCGCTGGTGAGGAGATAGCCGGGGTGGATTCGGTTGCTTCCATCCTGCTTGACGGTACGGAGCGCGGTGCTGGCAGGGTGATCAATCCGCGCCGATAGCGGTATTCCAGCGCGATGCCTCCCCAGATCAGGCCGAGAAGCAGGTAGAAGTGGCGCCAGTGGTCGGTGTCGATGACGCTGCCGAGCCCAATATGGCCGACATAGACGACGTAGGCGCACAGCACATAGGGCTGCCAGGGCCGGTTTCGCAGCAGGAGGCGAAAGCCGGCAACGATCGTCCACACCGTCAGGATGAGATAGGACACGAAGCCCAGCCAGCCATAGTCCATCAGCGTCTTCAGCCAGATGTTGTGTGTGTCTTCGCCGTAGATCTTGCCGAACACCAGCGCACCGATGCCGAACGGCTTTTCCAGCGCCAGCATGAAGCCGATGGCATAGCGGGCAAATCGGCCGAGCCGGGCGGTGTCGTAATCCTGCGCCAACTGAGCACGGGTAGTCAGCATTTCGGCCACGCCGGGGATCTGCAGCACGACGATCATCGCAATCACCAGCAGCACCAGGGCTGCGAGGGTCATGACCACCACGCGCAGCCGGAAGCGGCCGCTGGTGTTCTGCAGGAACACCAGCCCGGTCAGCAGGACGACGGCGACGCCGAACAGGCCCCAGGCGCCGCGCGAAAAGGATAGAAAAATGCCGCCGACGACGATCAGCAGCGGTATCGCTATCAGCGGCATGCGCTGCACCGGTCCGGTCAGCAGCCGGTAGAGCAGGTAGATGCCGGGCAGCGCCAGAAAAGGGCCGAAGACGTTCGGATCCTGGAAGGCGCCGGCGGCACGCTCGTATTTGGTGAAGATTTCCGCACCCGGAAACAGTTTGAAATAGCCGGCAATACCGAGAACCGAGGTGACGACGGCGGCGGTCACGTAGGCCAGGAAGATCAGCCTGTAGAGATCGGGGCGACGTTCGACCACGGATGCGAAGAAAACGGCGGTGAAAGCCAGAAACAGTGAGACGGCCAGATAAAGCGGCGTCCATGACAGGTCCGCCATTTGCGTCATGGCGATCATGCCGCCGATATTCATCGTTACCAGCAGAATGAGCAGCGGCACCACGGGTCGCGAAATGTGCAGGCCGAACAGCGCCCAGACGCCGATCAGCGCGGCCATATAGAGCTCATAGGGCGCCGGCTCCTCGATGACGAAGCCGGAGAGCAGGATGCCGAGGATGATGGCACCCGACGACAGCAACGCGATCAGCTTGGCGTTGACCGCTCCCGATGGCAATTCATGTGTCAGCGTACTCAATAGGCGTTTTCCGTGTTGAGCAGGCGCACCGGCGTCAACAGCAGGATCTTCAGGTCGAACAGCATCGACCAGTTCTCAATGTAATAAAGATCATACTCGGTACGCATGCGGATCTTTTCGTTGGTGTCCATTTCACCGCGCCAGCCATTGATCTGCGCCCAGCCGGTCACGCCGGGCTTGACGCGATGGCGGGCGAAATAGCCGTCGACCACTTCGTTGTAGAGAAGGTTGTGCGACTGGGCGGCGACGGCATGCGGCCGCGGACCGACCAGTGACAGCGTGCCCAACAGCGAATTGAAGAACTGCGGCAGCTCGTCGAGCGAGGTCTTGCGGATGAAGCGGCCGACGCGGGTCACACGCGGGTCGTTCTTGGTCACGGTTTTCTTGGCGCTGGGGTCGGATTTGTCCGCATACATGGAGCGGAACTTGTAGACCATGATCTCCTCATTGTTGAAACCATGGCGTTTCTGCTTGAAGAGGACGGGCCCCTTGCTGTCCAGCTTGATGGCAATCGCGGTCGCCAGCATGATCGGCGAGAATGCGATGATGCAGAGGACTGAAAAGACGATATCGAAGGCACGCTTGGCGACCGAATCCCAGTCGTTGATCGGCTTGTCGAAAATATCGAGCATCGGCACCGAGCCGATGTAGGAGTAGGAGCGCGGCCTGAATTGCAACTGGTTGGTATGCGCTGAAAGACGGATATCCACCGGCAGCACCCAGAGTTTCTTCAAAAGCTGCAGCACGCGCGCTTCCGCAGAGATGGGAAGTGACACGATCAGCATGTCGATGCGGGCGACGCGGGCGAATTCGAGCAGTTCCGCGATGGTGCCGAGTTTGGGGTAGCCGGCAACCACCGGCGGCGATCGGCTGTCGTCGCGGTCGTCGAAGATACCGCAGATGCGGATATCGTTGTCGGGCTGTTTTTCGATGGAGCGGATAAGCGTTTCCGCTGCTTTGCCGCCGCCGACGATGACGGCGCGGCGCTCCATGCGTCCGTCGCGCGCCCAGCGGCGCAAAAGGCGTGCAGTAACCAGCCGCATGAGGAAGGTGAGCACGAAGCCGACGATGAACCATGTGCCGAACAGAAGTCGCGAATAGTCTTCGGATATCTTGAGGAAGAAGGCAGCGACGGCGAGGGCGGCGAAAGTGCACGCCCAGATCGACAACAACCGGCCGAAATTGGAGACGGGCCTGAGCAGCCGGGGAACCTGATAGCAGTCGGCAATTTCGAGAAGCACGATCGCAAGCAGCGAGGCGGAAGCGAAGGTCAGCGTGTATTGCCAGGCGAGATTTCGGAAAAAGCCTTCGTAGAAGACGTAGAGGGTCAGGCCGGACAGGAACAACAGCGAAAATTCGATCAGCCGCAACGTGCCGATGACCATCACCGGAGACATGGTGTCGCTGCGGTACTGTGCGGCCACCTGGCGGGCAAGTTCGCTCAAGCCGCCGGGGGACGCCTTGCCCGCGGCCGGATCGTCGAACTTGCGTATCGCATCGGCTGAAAAGCGGCTCGCCGGATCGCTTTTGTTCATGGAATGGTCCCCAAGCTGGCTCTCTCTAGCACAGGAGAGCTAATATTCCCTTCCCGGAACCTTTTAAGTTCAAACTTTCAGACGGGCGCCGCTGCCGGCATGCTAGCAGAACGCCGGAGGCTTGTCGCGAAAGCTCGAATCAGTTCGGGCTCGTGAAGGGTCTGCTTGGGCAGCGCGCCGGCGAAAGCCGGCACGCTGTTGTTTTGGTGGAGATGTGTTGCCTTGTCAGCCCGCGACGACGCCACGTGCTCGCAGTGCCTTCACCACCCGATCGTGCGGTAATGCTGGGCTGCGGTGGCCATCGCGGCCGGTCATCTCGGCATTGGCGACCAGCGCGTTGACCACAGCTTCTTCGGTTGCTTGCACGACCGCCGTGTAGAAATCGTCCATACGGCCCCAGGGGATGAAGTCCATGTGGCTGTAGGTACCGGCGTCGGGCTCACCTCTCGGGAAACGGCCGTTCAGCGCATCGCGATTGCCGGTCGAGAAGGCGAGAAAGATATCGCCCGAGAAATGCGAGCCGGCTGTACCGGTACGCGCGAGCCCCAGCGGCACACGCCGAGCCAGTGCCTTGCACTGACCGGGCAGGAGAGGGGCATCGGTGGCAACGATGCCGATGCAGGAGCCGGCGCCGGCCGGCAGGCTGGCCGCGAAGCTTTCCATCGGGTTGTCGTCGGCAAGTTCCGTACCCAGCGGCACGCCGGCAATGGTCAACTCGTTGCGGGACCCGAAATTGGTCTGCAGGAAGACGCCGATCGTATAGTCACGATGGCCGTAGTTGACGATGCGCGAAGCGGTGCCGTTGCCGCCCTTGAAAGCATAGCAGTTCATGCCGGTGCCGCCGCCAACCGAGCCTTCTTCGACCGGGCCGTTCGTCGCTGCGTCGAGCGCAGCGACGGCATGGCTGCTGGTCACATGTGGCCCGTTGATGTCGTTCAAATAGCCGTCCCAGGTTTCCGCCGCCACCGGCAGCATCCACTGGCTGGCCACTTCCGGCTTGTTGCGCACCATCCAGTCGATTGTGCCACGATGGCAGGGGCCGATGGCGTGGGTGTTGGAAATCAAGATCGGCATGTTGAGTGCGCCGGCTTCTTCCAGCCATGACACGCCGGTCATTTCGCCGTTACCGTTGAAGGAATGATAGCCGGCGGCGATCGCCTGACCGGCGCCTTCGCGTCCGAGCGGCAGAATGGCGGTGACGCCTGTGCGCACCGGCCCCTTGCCGATTTCCATCTTGCCGTCGCCAGAAACCAGTGTGGTGTAGCCGACCTCGACCCCTGGCACGTCGGTGATCGCATTGAAGCGGCCCGGATTGCCGGTGAAGGGAATGCCGAGCGCCCGGCCGCGCGGTTTGCCAGCGGGCGTGACATGCGAGGTCTCACTCATACGATTTGTCCTTGAGTTTGGCTGTTCAGAAACGATCAGGAAAGGCGGCAGCCCGTCGCCGTCTCGGCGTAGGCTGTGAGGATGCGAAGGGCAGTCGGATAGTCGACCGCCGGCACGACGTTCAGGAGGTGGAGGCCAAGGCCATCTTCGAGAACGACGAGGCTGCGCGCCAGCGTGTCGCTGGTATCGGCAAGCTTGAACGTGCCGGTGATGGCACCCGCCTCCAGGATGCCGACATAGATGGCGACCTGCCGCTCGAACAGAGTGATGTGACGCGCAGCATAGGCGGCATCGGAGCGGGCATAGGCGCCAAGCTCCATCAGCAGTCGGCAAAGCCGGTCGCTGGGATCTTCCGGAATTCCGGTGCGGATCATGGCCTTCAGACGTTCGCGCGGGTCCGAAATCTGAGCGATCGCCACGGCTCTGACCGTGCAGAACCGCTCCACGGCCTGTTTCTGCACATCATCCAAAAGATCCTTCAGGCCTGGATAGTAATAAAGCGCGGCGCTTGAACTCATGCCGGCCTCGTTGGCGACGGCGCGGAGCGTTACGCCGGTGAGGCCATGCTTGGCGATCATCGTTTCAGCCGCATTGATAAGAGTAAGCCGGCGTTCGGCCTGGGCGACGGGTCGGCTCATGTTTCCTCCTGAACGATGTTCAAATTAAAATCGATGTCATGAGCATTGCAAGTGGCTTTGATGGAAGTTTGTTGACGAAATGTCGACTCGAGCGTAGCGTTTTGATGGGAACGTTATTTTAATCATATCAAAATGGGAGGGCTTGATGCCATCACAGGATTCGCCGTCAAGCGGAGGGCTTGACCGCGCGCTCAACGGACTGGGCACGCTGATGATCGTGCTGTCGGCGGTGACGCCGGCATCGTCGGTTTTCATCATCGTGCCCGGCGTCATCGCACTGGCTGGCACGGGCTCGTTCCTGTCATTCTTCTTCGCCGCCATCATTGGCCTGTTCATGGCCTTCGTTTATGCCGAGTTGTCTTCGGCCTATCCGACCGCCGGTGGTGAATACACCATGATCGGTCGCACGCTTGGCCGCTTCTGGGGGTTCGTCACGCTGGTGCTCGTTTTCGTCTCCATCGTGCTCATCATTGCGGTGGTGGCGCTGGGCGTCGGCACCTATCTGGGCGTGCTGTTGCCCGATCTCAGCGCGCAATGGGTCGGCGTGGCCACGATCGTCCTGGCTGGCATCGTGGCGGCGCTGCGCATCAAGCTCAACGCCTTCGTTACCGGCATCTTCCTCGGCATCGAGATGCTGGCCCTGCTGATTCTGGTCGTGCTCGGCTTCATCAACATCGAACGGCCGCTTTCCAGCCTGTTTACCTCGCCGCAGATCCTCGATGCTGCGACCAATTCGCTGGTGCCGGCCTCGACCGGGCTGATCCTGGCCGCCACGGCCGTCGCCATCTTCGCCTATAACGGCTATGGCGCTGCCGCCTATTTCGGCGAGGAAACGCAGGACGCCAAGCGCAGCATCGGCAAGGTCGTGTTGTGGGCGCTGGTCATCACGGTCGCAGCGGAACTGATCCCGCTTACAGCCGTGCTGCTCGGCTCGCCCGATCTCTCCGCGCTGCTCGCGGCGCCCGCCAAGATCGAGTATTTCCTCGATGCCCGTGGCGGTCACACGCTTACCGTTCTGGTCAGCCTGGCGATTGCCGTCGCCATATTCAACGCGGTGATCGCCATTGTGCTGCAGGCATCACGTCTTCTGTTCTCCTCTGGCCGCGATAAGACCTGGTTTGGGCCGATCAACAACGCGGTTGCTTCCGTGCACGGCACCTATGCCTCGCCCTGGGTTGCCACCATCGTGGTTTCGGTCCTCGCAGCCATTGCATGCTTTATCGACTTGAACCTGTTGCTGGTGGTCTCGGGTACCTCATTGGTCGTCATCTATGCGCTGCTGTGCCTGGGCGCGGTTGCCGGTCGCCGCAACGGCGCTACCGCGGAAGGGCACTACCGCATGCCGTTGTTCCCGCTGCCGCCAATCCTCGCCTTCGTGGCTCTGGTCTATGTCGCCTATCAGAATTGGCTCGATGCTGCTTTCGGACGGCCAAGCCTGATGGCGACGCTGGCGATCGTGGCCGTGGCGGCAATCTATTATGTGGTGTTCCTGGCGCGGCGCGCGGACTGGACGCTGCATGCGCCGGAAGAAATCGAAGAGATTGCCGGATAAGTCGTCCTCCTTCGACAAATCCAGCAATAACCCCGGCCGCAAGGCCGGGGTCTTTTTTTGCTTTCGGCCCAGCACTCGGTCTGCCGATGATCAGTCTGAGTCCGTGGAAGGCCGGTTGGCGGGCAGGGCGTGTCGTTTTTGCATCGCCACCTCGCCATAGAAAAACCCCGGCCGAACGACCGGGGTTCTTTTATCCAGCGATGAGAACCGCTTAGACCGAGTAGTACATGTCGAACTCGACCGGATGTGGGGTCATTTCGAACCGCATCACCTCGGCCATCTTGAGTTCGATGAAGGCGTCGATCTGGTCGTCGTCGAAAACGCCGCCAGCCTTCAGGAAGCCGCGATCCTTATCGAGGCTCTGCAGGGCCTCACGCAAGCTGCCGCAGACGGTTGGGATCTTCTTCAGTTCCTTTGGCGGCAGGTCGTACAGGTCCTTGTCCATTGGCTGGCCAGGGTGGATCTTGTTCTTGATGCCGTCGAGGCCGGCCATCAACAGCGCCGCGAAGCCGAGATAGGGGTTCGCGCCCGGATCGGGGAAACGAACCTCGACGCGCTTCGACTTCGGCGAGTTGCCGAACGGAATGCGGCAGGACGCCGAACGGTTGCGCGCCGAATAGGCGAGCAGAACCGGAGCCTCGTAGCCCGGCACAAGGCGCTTGTAGGAGTTGGTGAGCGGGTTGGTGAAGGCATTCACCGCCTTGGCGTGCTTGATCACGCCGCCGATGAAGTATAGGCAGTTCTCCGACAGGCCGGCATATTCGTTGCCCGCGAAAGTCGGTTTGCCGTTCTTCCAGATCGACATGTGCACGTGCATGCCCGAGCCGTTGTCGCCGAAGATCGGCTTCGGCATGAAGGTGGCCGTCTTGCCATAGGCGTTGGCGACCTGGTGCACGACATACTTGTAGAGCAGCATCTTGTCGGCGTTGCGCACCAGCGTGTCGAACTTGATACCGAGTTCGTGCTGGGCGGCAGCCACCTCGTGGTGATGCTTCTCGACGCGCACGCCCATGTCGGTCAACACGGTGAGCATCTCGGAGCGCATGTCCTGACACGAGTCGATCGGCGGAACCGGGAAGTAGCCGCCCTTGACGCGTGGACGGTGGCCGAGGTTGCCGGTCTCATAGTCGGTGTCGTCGTTGGATGGCAGCTCCGAGGAGTCCAGCTTGAAGCCGGTGTTGTATGGATCGGCCTTGTACTTGACGTCGTCGAACACGAAGAACTCGGCTTCCGGGCCAACATAGATGGTGTCGCCGATGCCTTCGGCCTTCATGTAGGCCTCGGCCTTCTTGGCGGTGCCGCGCGGGTCGCGGTTGTAAGCCTCGCCGGAGACCGGATCGAGGATGTCGCACAGGATGACCATGGTCGACTGAGCGAAGAACGGATCCATGTGGACCGTGTCGGTGTCCGGCATCAGCACCATGTCGGACTCGTTGATCGCCTTCCAGCCACCGATCGAAGATCCGTCGAACATGACGCCATCGGCGAACATTTCCTCTTCGACCTCGGCGACGTCCATGGTGACGTGCTGGAGCTTGCCCTTCGGGTCGGTGAAGCGTAGGTCGACGAATTTTACGTCGTTATCCTTGATCTGCTTCAAGATGTCTTTGGCTGTCGTCATGTCTCTTTCCTGTGTGATGACGTTGAAACTTGAAAACTAAAAATGGTGGGACGGAGCGTCAGATTGCGTCCGGGCCAGTCTCGCCGGTGCGGATACGCACAACTTCCTCGATATTGGAGACGAAGATCTTGCCGTCGCCGATGCGCCCCGTTTGAGCGGCCTTTCGAATCGCCTCGATGGCGACTTCGACGGACTCGTCGCCGAGCACGACCTCGATCTTCACCTTGGGCAGGAAGTCGACGACATATTCGGCGCCGCGATAAAGTTCGGTATGGCCCTTCTGCCGGCCGAAGCCCTTGGCTTCGGTGACGGTGATGCCTTGCAGGCCGGCTTCCTGAAGCGCTTCCTTCACTTCATCCAGTTTGAAAGGCTTGATGATCGCTTCGATCTTTTTCATATCGGTATAGGGCCTCCACTGCCGGTAAAACGGGTTGTCGGTCCCGCTCGCGCATCCTTCAAGCATGAAGCGTGCCAATTGCCGTGATGGGGTGGCTCTGCGGTGAATTTTCTTTGGGATCTCATGGCGGGAACGGTTTTGCGGCGCTGCTTTGGTCATGAGCAACCCGTATTGCCAAAGCGCGAGGCAGCGAACTTTCAGTGCTCTGCCTAATCTTTGTGCAACGTGCACATAAATTGGATGTTTGCCTCCCATCCCAAACTGTTCGAATGTCCATGCGGGCGCCAATGGGAGATGTCACATGAACCTCGAATTGCTCACGCCCGCCGAAATGGCCGAGGCCGATCGGCTGGCGATCGCCACAGGACCGTTCGACGGCATCGGGTTGATGCGCAATGCCGGCGGGGCCGTTGCCGCCGTGGCGCTGGAGCGTTTTCCGAACGCCAAGCGCGTTCATGTGCTGGCCGGGCCGGGCAACAATGGCGGCGACGGCTATGTGGCGGCGAAGATCCTGAATGAAAGCGGCATCGCCGTTTCACTCTGGGCATCGGGCGCTCCACGCGATGGCACCGATGCGGCGATCGCAGCTGCCGAATGTCCCGTATCAGAGCGGCCTCTTGCCGATTTCGACGCCGAAGCCGGTGAACTGATAATCGACGCGCTTTATGGCGCCGGCCTGTCGAAGCCGCTTGTCGATGCCGCTGCGCGCGCGGTCGCCCTTGTCGCGACCAAGCGCTTGCCGGTCATCGCTGTCGACCTGCCGTCCGGTGTCTCGGGCGAAAGTGGCAAGGTGTTGGGCGATGCTTTTCGTGCGACACTCACCGTCACCTTCGCACGCAAGAAACCCGGCCATCTGCTCATGCCGGGTCGAGATCTGTGCGGCGAGCTGATCGTCACCGACATCGGCATCTCCCCAGATGTCATTGAATCCCTTGCCGTAATCACGTCCGAGAATCAGCCGTCCCTGTGGCGACGAGCCTTTCCTTCACCCGCGGTCGATACACACAAATACCGTCGTGGCCATGTCGGCGTCTTTTCCGGCGGTCCGATCTCAACGGGGGCGGCAAGACTCTCCGCCTTGGCGGCGGCTCGCGCCGGAGCAGGGGCTGTGACAGTGTTCTCTCCGGGCAATGCTCTCGCGGTCAACGCCATGCATCTGACCTCGATCATGCTGCACAAGGTCGATGATGTCGCGGAGCTTGCGGCGGTGCTGGGCGAAGGGCGTTCCTCCGCCTTCGTGCTGGGGCCTGGCTTCGGCGTCGGCGAAAAAGCTCGTGATTTCGCGCTGGCCATATTGGCGGCCGGCGGCCGCTTGGCCGAGGCCGGAGCAGAGGGGCTCGTCCTCGACGCCGACGGCATCACCGCCTTTCGTGACGCGCCGCAATGGCTGTTCGAGGCGGCCGCCCGGCCCGAGGCCCCAGCGCTGGTGCTGACCCCACATGAGGGTGAGTTCGCGCGCCTGTTTTCCAACGTTGCCGGAAATGACGACCTGTCGAAGCTCGGCAAGGCGCGCGCGGCGGCCGCGGCGGCACATGCGGTCGTCATCTACAAGGGCGCCGATACCGTGATTGCTGCGCCTGACGGCCGCGCCGCGATCAACGCCAACGGCGCACCCTGGCTGGCGACGGCTGGTTCCGGCGACGTGCTGGCCGGGATTGTCGCGGGACTGATCGCGCAGCGCATGCCGGCCTTCGAGGCAGCTTGCGCTGGCGTGTGGCTGCACGCCGAAGCTGGCAGTCGCTTCGGTCTGGGGTTGATCGCTGAGGATTTGCCGGCTGCTCTGCCGCCGGTGATCAAGTCGCTTTCCGGGCAAGATTCCGTGAGCGGTTCGCAGCATTAGCCGCGATCGATCGCCAGGTTCGGATTTCGATCCCTGGTCGTCCTCTGTCCGGTCACCACGAGTATGACCGATGCCAGCAGACCGAATGCTCCAGCACAGGCGACCGCCAGGGAAAAACCCTGGCCCATGGCTTCGGCGAGCAGCGATCGGAACAATTCGGGCGCCATATCGAGGCCAGCCGGCATCGCGTGTTGCCTGACCGCGATTGTCGCAACGCCAATTGTATCGGCTGCGCTGGTGCTCGACAGATAGTCCGTCATCGAGGAGATGGCGCGCGTGCTCATCAGCGTGCCGAGCAGCGCGATGCCGATCGTCATTCCTCCCTGGCGAAGGGCATTCATCGTGGCCGAGGCTGTTCCGCTTCTTTCTCGTGGTGCGGCCGCCATGGCTGCGGCACCGGTGGAGGGCACGGCGAGACCCATGCCTATGCCCAGGATCGCGAAAACAACCGCAACGATCGAGTAGGGGGTACCCGGTGTAAACAGCGCCATCGCCAGCATCGAACCGCCGAGCAGGGCATAGCCGACAATCATCGGCCAGCGGGTTCCGCACCATGATGACAACTTGCCGAACAAGGAAGAGGTGAGCGCCATCGCAATGAAGACTGGAGCCATGCGCCATCCCGTCGCCGTTGCCGACAAGCCCTGTACTTGCTGGAGAAACAGGGAAAAGAAGAACAGGCTGCTGTAGCCCGAAAAGCCGAGTGCGAACGAAGCGAAGTTGATGGCGGTAAATGTGCGGTCACGGAAGAGATCGACAGGCAGCACCGGGCACGCCGCACGCAGCTCGATCGCAATGAAAGTGATGAGCCCGGCAATCGCTATTGCCAGCGCAATCGTAGTCTTCAGGGATGTCCAGCCGGCATGGCCCGCGTTGATCAGCGCATAGGTCAGCGCGCCGAGAAAGACGATGGACAGCGCCTGCCCTGCGGGATCGAGCGCGGCGTGATCGGGATCCGCGCTCTCGGTGATGCCCCTCAGGCCGAGCGCTAAGGTGAGCGCGCCAATCGGTATGTTGATCAGAAAGATACTCGACCAGCCGACATTGTCGACCAGGAGGCCGCCGAGCATTGGTCCCAGGATCAGCGATACCGCGCTGAAGGAGGCCCAGCCACCGATCACATGGGCGCGTTGTGCAGGATCGGTAAATGCTTGTGTCAGGATGGACAATGCGCCGGGAATGACCAGGGCACCAGCAATGCCTTGCAACGCGCTGCCAGCGATCAGGATGCCAAGCGACGAAGCCGCGGCCGAGATCACCGATCCAATCGAGAACAGCGCGACGCCGATCAGCCAGACGCGTTTGCGTCCATAGCGGTCACTGATCGGTCCGGCCGACAACATGAAGGCGGAAAGGCAAAGCGCATAGGAACCCACCACCCATTGCAGCCCGGAAAGGTCGGTCCTGAGTGCTGCCTGAATGGCTGGAAGAGCGACCGTAACGATGCTGATGGCCAGCGTTGCCATGAACGTGCCGAGGTAGACGGCTGCGACGAGACCGCGTCTGTGCGTTGATGGCATGGGGTTAATCCTG
Organism: Mesorhizobium sp. 1M-11; assembly: GCF_001303895.1. Classification (GTDB taxonomy): domain Bacteria; phylum Pseudomonadota; class Alphaproteobacteria; order Rhizobiales; family Rhizobiaceae; genus Mesorhizobium. The sequence continues at coordinate 49,195 of NZ_LJSD01000043.1, forward strand.
ATGATTTTGCTCAACAATATATTCTGACCGACCGTCGGTCAATACGAGGAGCTTTTTGAAATCGTTGGAACTATGCGAGGACGGATCGGAAGGCGTAGAATGACTCTGCCTCAGCCGCGGGAATAGCAATGAACGGAAATGCAAATCTGTCCGCTAAACGCCGTTCGCGACCTCGGCGGCGCACCTTGCCGGCCGAAGTGCGCACGGACGATCTGATGGCAGCCGCAGCAGTGCTGTTCATCGCGAAAGGCATCGAGGCGACGACGATCGACGAGATCGTTGCGCGTGCCGGCGTGGCCAAGGGCACTTTCTATCATTATTTCGCGACGAAGACGGATGTCGTCTTGGCCCTGCGGGAACGTTTCTCGCGGGATTTCGCGAGAGGCGTGAACGAGGCAATCGAGGCCTGTCCCGCGGCGGATTTCCCGGCGCGACTGTCAGCCTGGGTTCACGGTGCTGTGCGAGCTTATCTCGCCAATTTCAAATTGCATGATGTGGTCTTTCACGATTTCAGCCACTCACGGCGGCATTCGAAGGAAAAGGATGCCGTGATCGCTCAGCTTGGCGCCTTGCTGGACGCTGGCCAGGCGGCGGGTGCCTGGTCTGTGCCCGATATCCGCATGACCGCGCTGGTTCTATTCGACGGCATGCACGGTGTCGTCGATGACGCAATTGCATCCGAAAGGCGCGATCCGCAGCCACTCTGCGACATCCTGCTGGAATTGTTCTCGAAGATGCTGTCGGTCAGCCGAGGCACTTTTCCGCTAGTCCCCAGCTGATCGAACGAGGAGGAGCCGCTCGCGTATGGCGTCAGCTCCCTGGATGCCGATCACGGGTTGGCGGCGAAGCAGACGAGGTTGCCGTCGGGGTCGGTCACGATGAATGTGCGGGAGCCCCAGGGCTCGGTTTTGAGTGCCTGGAAGAACGGCACATCGGCAGCCTGGTAGTCGAGGAACAGTTTCTTGATACCGTGGTCCAGCACGATCGTTGCCACCACAAGGTGTTCCGGCACGATCCTGGCGGTATCCAGCACCGGTCTATCAACATGGCGCAGGTTGAGGCGCGCTCCATCCCGGAAGACCTGCGCGTAGAAGGGCGGCTCGCCATAGGTGAAACGAAGGGTGAAGCCGAGCTTGCCGGTATAGAAATCGCAGGCACGGCCTATGTCGGCAACGAACAGCTGTGGCTCCGAAAGAGCGAGAAACGGTTCTTTTTCGGGTGCGGTAGAGGTGCTCATGACTGCAGGTCCTTTCTTGAGCGCCTCCCAATTCTCGAAACCCGCCTTGCGGGCAACAAGCTCTTGCGCATCGGCGAGCTTGAACTCGCGTTCAAGGATTTGCCGGTCGCTGAGACCTCGATAGCGTGGCAGCAGCGACCGGATCGCCGCGGCCACGGGATAGCGGCCCTCGCGATGCCATTTGAGATAGAGCTTGGCCTGTTTGCGGAAATGTTCGAACTGGGACATGGGCGCATTTCGGGTTGAGGTGTCGTAGGCGGGCAATGCCCCTTCGGCCGAAACCGGTGCGCCCTACAGCAGCGGAAGGATCGTAAGCGGAGCCAAAGCGCGAGACAAGAGCACTGCAGGACCTTGGTTGGGTCATTGCGGGCTCTTATCTGTCGGATGGCAGGCCTTAGCGTGGTTGACTTGGCCAAGCCCTTCCGATTTACCGTCACCAGCAAATCCCGACACTGCGGACGCCCTTTCCATGCTCGAAAAAACCTATGACGCGAAAAGCGTCGAGCCTAAGATCGCCAAGATTTGGGAGGAGGCGGATGCCTTCCGCGCCGGTGCCGGTGCGGAGGAAGGCGCCGAGCCGTTCTCCATTGTCATTCCGCCGCCCAATGTTACCGGCTCGCTGCATATGGGCCATGCGCTCAACAACACGCTGCAGGACATCCTGGTGCGCTTCGAGCGTATGCGCGGCAAGAATGTGCTTTGGCAGCCGGGCATGGACCATGCCGGAATCGCCACGCAGATGGTGGTCGAGCGCAAGCTCATGGAAAAGCAGATCCATCGTCGTGACCTCACGCGAGAACAATTCGTCGAGAAGGTCTGGGAGTGGAAGGGCGAATCCGGCGGCGTCATTTTCAACCAGCTCAAGCGTCTGGGGGCGTCGGCGGACTGGTCGCGTGAGCGATTCACCATGGACGAGGGCTTGTCAAAGGCGGTGCTCGAGGTCTTTGTCACGCTGCACAAAGAGGGCCTGATCTACCGCGGCAAGCGTCTGGTGAACTGGGATCCGCAGTTCGAGACGGCGATCTCCGACCTCGAAGTCGAGAACAAGGAAACCGACGGCCATATGTGGCATTTCAAGTACCCGCTGGCCGGCGGCGAAACCTACACCTATGTCGAGAAGGACGCGGACGGAAACGTCATCCTGAAGGAAGAACGCAATTACATTTCCATCGCGACCACCCGTCCGGAAACCATGCTGGGCGACGGGGCGGTTGCCGTTCATCCTTCCGACGAACGTTATGCGCCAATCGTCGGCAAGCTTTGTGAAATTCCGGTCGGCCCGAAGGAGCATCGGCGCCTGATCCCGATCATCACCGACGAATATCCCGACCCGACCTTCGGCTCGGGTGCCGTGAAGATCACGGGTGCGCACGACTTCAACGATTATCAGGTCGCCCGTCGCAACAACATTCCACTCTACCGGCTGATGGACACGCAGGCCGCGATGCGCGCTGACGGTGAGCCCTATGCCGACTATGCGGCGCAGGCACTGGATATCGCCAGGACCGGGAACGTGCCGAGCGAAGCCGAAGTCGACGCCATCAATCTGGTTCCGGACGAATATCGCGGCCTCGACCGCTACACCGCTCGCAAGCTGATCGTCGAGGCGATCACTGCGGAGGGGCTCGCCGTCACGGTCAAGGACGCCGAAGGCAACGACATTCCCTTCGTGGAAAAGAAGAAGCTCATGCAGCCGTTCGGCGATCGCTCCAACGTCGTGATCGAGCCGATGCTGACGGACCAGTGGTTTCTTGACGCCGAAGTGCTGGCAAAGCCAGCGCTGGCCTCGGTACGCGAAGGGCGCACGAAGATCATCCCAAGCAGTTGGAACAAGACATATTTCCAATGGATGGAGAACATCGAGCCCTGGTGCATTTCGCGCCAGCTATGGTGGGGACATCAGATTCCAGCCTGGTATGGACCGGATGGGCGCGCCTTTGTCGAGAAGACCGAGGAAGAGGCGCTCGAGGCCGCAATCCAGCACTATCTTGCCCATGAAGGTCCTTGGAAGGCCTGGGTGGAGGAGAAGTTGGAAAACTTCCAGCCGGGCGAGATCCTGACGCGTGACGAAGATGTGCTGGACACATGGTTCTCATCTGCGTTGTGGCCGTTCTCGACGCTCGGCTGGCCGGACAAGACACCGGAGCTGAAGACCTACTATCAGACGGATGTGCTGGTCACAGGTTTCGACCTCATCTTCTTCTGGGTCGCCCGCATGATGATGATGGGCCTGCACTTCATGGACGAGGAGCCGTTCCATACCGTCTACATGCATGCACTGGTGCGCGACAAGAACGGGCAGAAGATGTCGAAGTCGAAAGGCAACGTCATCGATCCGCTCGAGCTGATCGACGAATATGGCGCCGACGCCCTGCGTTTCACGTTGGCGATCATGGCGGCACAAGGGCGTGACGTGAAGCTCGACCCTGCCCGCATCGCCGGCTACCGGAACTTCGGCACCAAGCTTTGGAACGCCACGCGCTTTGCCGAGATGAACGGTGTGGCCCGCGACGATACTTTCTGGCTGCAGGATGCCAAGCTTGCGGTGAATCGCTGGATCCTGACCGAGCTGACCCGTGCGGCGCGCGAGATCACTGACGCGATCACGTCCTACCGCTTCAACGAAGCGGCAGGTGCCGTCTATCGATTCGTCTGGAACCAGTTCTGCGACTGGTATCTCGAACTGCTGAAGCCGGTGTTCATGGGCGAAGACGAGGCGGCGAAGGCCGAGAGCCGCGCCTGCGTCGCTTTTGTGCTCGACGAGATCTACAAGCTGCTCCATCCGATGATGCCGTTCATGACGGAAGAGCTGTGGGCTGAGACGGCGGGAGAGGGCAAGGAGCGTTCGTCGCTGCTTTGTCACGCTAGCTGGCCGTCACCGGATTTCGAAGATGCCGAGGCGGCCGACGACATCAACTGGCTGATCGATCTGGTCAGCGGCATTCGTTCGGTGCGTTCGGAGATGAACGTGCCGCCGGCAGCGATCGCGCCCTTGGTGGTCATCGGCGCAAATGCCGCGACCAAGGAACGGCTGGTTCGGCACGAGGCAGCGATCAAGCGGCTGGCACGGGTCGGCGAGATTTCGCACGCCGACACGGCGCCGAAAGGCTCGGCACAGATCGTGTTGGGTGAGGCGACGGCCTGCCTGCCGCTGGGCACTCTGATCGACCTTGTCGCTGAAGCCGCGCGTCTCCAGAAGGAACTGGCCAAGGTGACGGAGGAGATCGCCCGTCTGCACAAGAAGCTGTCGAACGACAAGTTCGTCGCCAATGCGCCGGAAGAGGTGGTCGAGGCCGAACGCGAGAAACTCACCGAATACAACGAGCAGCAGCAGAAGCTGTCGGCTGCGTTGACCCGGGTACGCGACGCCGGTTGAGCTCACGCCATCCCGACCGTTTCCGGCGCGCATTGCGATGCGCCGGAGACCCGATTCTGACGTTGCGTTCAGAGCGTTCCGAGGCCATCGAAAACCCGCCAAAAAGGCATTCCGCTGCGTCACAATTGACGTAAACGGAAACTTTGAACCGCATTGTTGCCATAATGTAACAATTCTGGTTTGAACCCGCCAAAATGAGGCTTTTTCGTGCGTTTTGTCCGAATTTTGGCGCTGTTTTGCTTCGTCGACCTTAAAAAATGGTGGCTTTTTGGTGTCCGAGCCAATGCTGTGATGAGTAAGTGCGGTGTATTCGGAACCACGGAAAAAAACTGTACTTGTACAGCTTGAAATTCCTTATTGCCTCATTAACGCGAATTGGCTCTAGCTTGGTGCACGAATTTCCGGGGAGAGGATTTCATGACCAATTTGCGTATCAAAGCGCTCCTGGGGGCAGGATGCGTGTCGCTGGCGATGATCGGCACGGCAAATGCCGGTGGCTTCTCGCGCGGCTCGGCCGACACCGACATCCTTTTTGAGCAAGGCAACTTCAACATGCGCTCGAGCGTCACCTATGTGACGCCGAAGCGTAAGTTCAATAAGAACGGCAATCCTCAGCTGATCGGCACCGACTATGCCGAGGATTACGTAATCCCGTCGGCGGCAGTGAAGTTCAACCTGACTGAAAACCTTCGTTGCGCTGGTACGCTGGTGAACAACAACGGCGGTAATGCGAAATACGACTTTCCGACTCTTAGCGGCAAGATTTCCGAAGAATTCACCACTTACGAATCGGCACTGACCTGCGGCGTGGGCTTCGATGTCGGGCAGGGCAAGTTCTGGCTGCTCGGCGGCGGCTTCATGGAGAAGTTCGATTACAATCGCGTGAATTCTTATGCTGCGTTAGGTATGGGTAATGCTACCCTGAGGCTTGACGGTCAGGAGTACGGTTATCGTATCGGCGCAGCCTATGAGATTCCGGACATCGCCTTGCGCGGCCAGGTTATGTATCGCTCGGGTACAAAGTATGGTGCGGATGGTGGTTTGACTGCACCTGCTGGCGTCTTGTTCGCCGCAACCGCAGGCTCGCCGTTGCAGGCTCAGTTCGCACGAATTATCGCAGGTTCGCCCTTGGGCAAGAATACCCCTGTGCCGGTTGACGCGATCGGGGTCGGCAACTTGCCGCAGAGTGTTGAGTTCAAGCTGCAAAGCGGTATCGCACCAGGCTGGCTTGCGTTCGGTAGCGTCAAATGGACTGATTGGAGCCAGCTGACGACACTCGATGTTCGCTCCAAAATCGGTGGTGTGACCATTTCCTCGGACAAGTACTTCTGGAAGGACGGCTGGACCGTCACTGGCGGTGTTGGTCATGCCTTCAACGACCAGGTTTCCGGTTTCGCCAGCCTGACCTGGGATCAAGGTGTCGGTACCGGCTGGGATGTCATCGGCGACACCTATACGCTGGCAGTGGGTGGTTCCTTCAAGGATGGTATCGGCGGAGAGTTCCGCGGTGGCGTCGGCTTCAGCTATCTCGGCTCCGGTGAGGAAACCCAATATGCCCCCGGTACCAACCAGGGCGTCGAGTCGGGCTATGCTTTTGCACTCAACGGTGGCTATAGCATCAAGTGGTAAGCCGCTCATCGTGAACGAAAAAAGCCGGGCCAGAGCCCGGCTTTTTTGTTGTATCGAATACATTTTTAGTTGTGTGTGCTGCGCAGGAAAGCCCTCTATCAAGGGGCGCGTGCCGTAAATGCAACATCAACATCCCCATTCATAATTGTGACGTTTCGGCAACAGTTTCGAAACAAGCCATCGGCTAAGAAGTCGAGGCGGGCGCGATGCCCATTTCCCGCCATAAACCCGGAGCACCTCAATAAGGCCCGGCGAGACCGAAGACGGTTGGCGCGAGAGGTGGGCCGCAAGGCCGCGGCAGGAATAGCAATGAACGCTCACGTGTTTGTCAGTGCCAGCCAGTTGAAACGCAGCGCGATTGCCATATCGCCGCGCGGTTTCAACCGCAGTTTGGCCGGAAATGCGTGGCAAAACTCGATGAAATGTGAGTCCCAGCGCAACGTGCCGCGCAAAAGCGTGGCTGCGAGGTCGCTGGCTTGTACGGATTCGATCGTCCGCATGGGCGACGCGAAAGAAATGCGCAGTCATGCGGGTTGGTGAGTTGGCGAGATCTTCTGTCCTGACGGTGCTGGTCGCGATGGCGACCCTCGGCGCCGCCGGCCAGGCTTTTGCCTTTGATGACAAGATTTTCGACGACAAGAGCGGCGTGAAGCCGAAGTCCAGCCCCTGGGAAGTCTTTCAGTTCGGCTTTTCGGCCTACAAGAACGGCCACAAGGAACAGGCTGTCGAAGCCTACAAATATGCCGCCGAGAACGGCCAGATCGGCGCGACCTGGAAGCTGGCGCGCATGTATGCCGAAGGTGATGGCGTTGCGCAGGACGATTACGCGGCCTTCAAGTTCTTCTCCGAAATCGCCGATCAGGACGTCGAGCCCGGTTCACCGGAAGAAAGCTATGTTTCTGACGCGCTGGTGGCGCTGGGCGATTACCTGAAGCAAGGCATCCCTGGCAGCCCGGTGAACGCAGATCCGATCACCGCGCAGGAATATTTCACGCGCGCCGCCGCCAATTACCGCAACCCGAATGCCCAGTACGAATTGGGCAAGATGTTCCTGAAGGGCGAAGGCGGGGCAAAGGCCAGTGTCAGGCAAGCCGGCCGCTGGTTGCAGCTTGCTGCCGAAAAGGGGCATGCCGGCGCACAGGCAACGCTCGGCAACCTGTTGTTCCAGAGCGGAAAGGTGGTGCGGGGGCTGGCCATGATGACGGCCGCTCTTTCGCGCGCGACACCGACCGATCAGCCGTGGATTCGCTCCATGCAGGAAGAAGCTTTCGCCGTTTCCGGTGAAGCTGACCGTCGCACTGCCATCTCGTTGGCTGATGATATGCTGGCCAAGGGCGTTACCGGCGCCGAACAGCAGTAACCGCAGGCGGCTTTTCTCTCCAGGCTACCGTGTCGAAATTACCTGCTTTCTGGCCGCTTACGCTGCCGTCAGCGTCAGATCCACCGCTACCGGCACATGGTCGGAAGGCTTTTCCCACGCCCGCACATGCTTTTCGATCGACGCCGACGTGAAACGGTTTGCCGCTTCAGGCGACAGGAGCAGGTGGTCGATACGAATGCCATTGTTTTTCTGCCAGGCTCCAGCCTGATAATCCCAGAAAGTATAGACGCCGGGCGCATCGGTGACGGAGCGCACTGCTTCGGTGAAGCCGAGATTCTGCAGCCGGCGGAATGCCTGCCGGGTTTCTGGCTGGAACAGAGCGTCACCCAGCCATGCTTCCGGTGTCCTGGCGTCGATCGCTTCGGGGATGACGTTGTAGTCGCCGGCGAGGATCAGCGCCTCCTCCAGCGCCAGCCGCTCCGCCGCCCACCGCTCCAGCCGCGCCATCCAGGAGAGTTTGTAGGGAAACTTCACCGGATCGCTGATCGGATTGCCGTTCGGCAGATAGAGTGACACGACACGCAGCGCACCTCTGTCGGTCGAAAACACGCCTTCGATGAAACGTGCCTGTTCGTCGGCATCATCGCCGGGCAGGCCGCGATTGACCTCGTCGAAGCGCAGCTTCGACAGGATGGCAACTCCGTTGAAACCCTTCTGGCCGTGCGTCTCGACATGGTAGCCGAGCGCTTCCACCTCAAAGCGTGGAAACTGGTCGTCGACAGTCTTGATCTCCTGCAGGCAGACGATGTCTGGCTGGCTCTCGTTCAGCCAATGGACAAGGTTCTCGATACGAGCGCGCACGCCGTTGATGTTCCAGGTGACGATTTTCATGAAAATCTCGCGACTAGTTCAGGCAGATCAAGGATGGCGCGATCCGCGTTCCGATTCGATCCTGCAATATCCTTCACAGGAAAGGAACCCGGCACGGAACGACAGGCGCGATAATGGGAACCTCGTCATACCATCAACCGTCAAAAGGCTGCCAGAGGAGGCGGCTTTTTATTGCTGGGCACCTTCCAGGGTAGGTTTCTTTTGGAACTGGCGGCGATAGCTGGCTGGCGAGATCGAGAAGGTTCGCGTGAAATGCTGGCGCAGCGACACGGTCGAGCCAAAGCCGGCCATCTCGGCCACATGGTCGATTGAACAGGATCCTGTTTCCAGCAGGCGCTGTGCCGCAGCAAGGCGGTGGTTCAGCAGCCATTGCGTGAAGGTCGTGCCGGTCTTGTTGCGGAAATGCCGGGTGAAGCTGCGAAGGCTCATGCCAGCTCGCCTCGCAAGTTGATCGAGGCTCAGCGGTTCGTCGAGATGCTCTATCGCCCAGCTGATCGCAGCCCCGATCTGGTCCTCACTGCCGCTCGTTGGCAGCGGTTTTTCGATATACTGCGCCTGGCCACCATGGCGGTGTGGCGCGACCACCAGACGCCGTGCGACGCGATTGGCGATCTCCGCGCCATGATCGCGGCGCACGATATGCAGACAGCAGTCGAGGGCGGCTGCTGTCCCCGCCGAAGTCAGGATATCGCCATCGTCGATGTAAAGCGCGTTCTGGTTCAAGGCGACATGTGGATGGCTCCGCTCGAACTCGCCGGCCCAGGCCCAATGTGTGGACACCGTGCGCCCATCGAGCAGGCCGGCTTCGGCCAGCACGAAAGTGCCCAGGCACAGGCCGACCACGCGCGCGCCGCGCGCATGTGCCGCCTTGAGAGCTTGCAGAAGGGCTTCGGGCGGGCGCTCGTCGGGATCGCGCCAGGCGGGTACGATCACTGTGTCTGCCGTCGCCAAGCTGGTGAGGTCGTGCTCCACCTCGATCCGGAAACCCGACATGGTGGCCACCGAACCTATGTTCTCGCCGCAGATCTGCAGACGGTAGCGTGGTGCGCCCAGCTTCAGCAGATCATCCCCGAATACGATGCAAGGCACCGAGAGATGGAAAGGGCTGATGCCTTCGAAAGCGATGATGGCGATTGTGTGCATGCGTGATGACTTCAAGCGATGGGTTGGCCAGAACCTATCACATATTGTCATTCAGGCCACTTTCGCAGATCCGCGGATTTTGTGACCAAGCGCCAACGGAAACGGCAAAGAAAGGAAGTTCCCATGGCACAGCACCCAACCATTCGCACCATCGCCGGTGCTCAGGCGCCTCAGCATCTTGATCCGGCCAGGACGGCTCTGCTGGTGATCGATTTCCAGAATGAGTATTTCAACGGCAGGATGCCGATCCCGAATGGAGAAAAGGCGTTGGCGAATGCCCGGCGCTTGATCGAACGCGCGGACGCCGAGGGCACCACAGTCTATCACGTCCAGCATGTCGCACCGGCAGGCAGCCCGGTTTTTGCTGAAGACAGCGAGACCTCTGCATTCCATCGTGACAGCCAGCCTGCAGCCAATCATGCGATCTTGCGCAAATCGTCGGTCAGCGTGTTCCCGACAACGGATATCGATCAGCGCCTGAAGCAGTCCGGGATAGAGACGCTGATCATCACCGGCCTGATGACGCATGCCTGCGTTGCCGGTGCCGCGCGCGATGCCGTGCCGTTGGGTTACAATGTGATTGTGGCCGGGGATGCCTGCGCGACGCGTGATCTCGATACCGACAATGACCAGACCATCGCTCACGATACGTTGCATCGCGCAGCGCTTGCCTCGATCGACGACACGTTCGGCGACATTCTGACGACCGAACAGATCCTGAAACTGCCACGTATGGCGAAGTAGCGCCTGCCGCTTCTTCGCTGCGGACGCGAGCGAGGAGGTCCTCCCGATACCCTGCTTCGGGAGGACCTCCTGTTGTCACGGTTTGCGATAGACCTCATTGCCGGCAAGGTAGGTCGCCTCGACCTTGCGCTGGCGGATCGACCGGTCGAGCGGGTCCGGGAGCGTGCCGTCAATGAGGACAAAATCAGCCCATTTGCCGACACTGATCGAGCCGATCTGGTCGCCCCATGGCGTCATGTTGGCTCCGGCCTGCGTGTAGGAAAACAGAGCCTGGTCGAAACTCACCGCCTGCTCGGGATGCCATGGTCCGTTGCCGAGCCCGAATGGGCTCTCGCGGAAGACGGCATCGTTGATCTGGGTAAGGGGGCTCAGCGGTGAGGTTGGCCAGTCCGAGCCGAACACCAGTGGCACGCCGGCTTCCAGCATGGAATGCCAGACATAGGCTCTGGGCTCGCGGTTTTCGCCGATGCGTTCGGTGATGTATTTGCCGATCGTGCCGGTGGCATGGTTCGGCTGCATGGAGGCGACAACACCGAGGTCCTTGAAACGCTTGATGTCCGGGGTTTCGACGACTTCGATATGTTCGATCCGGTTCGGCTGCGCGCGCGGAACGGAGGCTTCGGCAAAGGCATCGAGCACCAGGCCGACGCTGCCGTCTCCGATGGCGTGCACAGCGGTGGGGAAGCCGTTCTCGTTCGAAGCGCGGATGGCGGCGGCAAGTTGCTCCTTGGTCTCGAACGGCTTGCCCTTCCAACCCTTCTGGTCCGAATAGTCCTCGTGCAGATAGGCCGTGCGGGTGGACAGAACGCCATCCATCACCGACTTGGTGTAGCCAAGTTTCAGCAGCGGTCCCTTTTTCTCCTGCTCGCCTGAATCGGTGGAGATCTTGTCTACCGCTTGCCGGTCCACGACTGCCGCGGCGATCTTTTTCGGATCGCCTTCGAAGAAGCCGTACCAGACGCGCAGCGGCATTTTCTTGTCTGCAACGAGTGCAGCATAATCGTGCACGGCCGCCAGATCGGACATGTCGTTGACGGTGGTGATACCAAGGCTGTTCGCGAATTTCAGTGTTTCCAGCAAGCCCTCGCGCCGTTCGGTGTCGGTGGCAACCGGCCGATGCTTTTCCACCAGTTCTCCGGCCGCTTCCAGCAGGATGCCGCTCGGCTCACCCTTGTCGTTGAGCAGGACCTGGCCGCCTTCCTTGACTTCCGACTTGGCGGTGACAGCGCCCACTTCGATCGCTTTGGAGTTGACCCAGACAGAATGGAAGTCGATGTCCCGCAGGATCACCACGCGGTCCGGAACGACCGCGTCGATATCCTCTTTCGTCGGCAGCTTGCCTTCGCCCAGCGTGTAGTCCCAGCCGCCGCCGGTCAGCCATGCGCCTTTCGGCAAGCGCGCATCGGCTTCCTTGATCTTGTCGAGCCAGGTCTTCTTGTCGGGAATGTAGGAAAGATCGACCCCGACGACCATGTCGGTGCCAGAGGTTAAATGCGTATGCCCATCGATGAAACCTGGCGTCACGGTTTTGCCGCCGGCATCGACGATCTCGGTGTTGCCGTCGGCCTGCGCCTTGATCTCGTCATTGGTGCCGGTGGCGGTGAATTTTCCGCTCTCGATCGCGAATGCCTGGACCTTTGGCTTGCCAGGATCGACCGTACGCACATCCGCGTTGACGACGATGAGGTCGGCGGCTGCCGTAGCCTGACCCGCGCTTGAGAAAAGCGCCACCAGGCAGGATGTCAGAAGCAGGCCCTTCCTTGGATCTCTGTTTTTCATGTTTCCCTCGATTTGCAGCCCCTCGGGCGCAACTCCTGACGAGGCGCGGGGCTTGCGCATCGGGCATTGTGGAGCGCTGTTGGGAAATGAAAAATACGCCTTCGGGCTAGGGTGCTGTCGCGGGTGGGTTCAAGCAATGTCGGGCTCGGATGTTCGCCGTTGCTTGCCGCTATTTGGGCATTGTCATACGCTGCGCATGGGAGAGGAGATTTCAAAATGAACGGCGATGATTTCGCCCAACGACCCGCTGGTGGCGCATCGGCGACAACAAACCTGGCGCTGTCATTGCTGGCCGGGGTCGGTTCGCTGGATTTTCAGGAGCGGCTTGCACAGTCGCTCAAACAGCATGTCAAGGTCGACGCGGGCCTGATCCTGCTTTACCGCCGCGATACGGCACCGAAGATACTCTTCAACGACTGGTGCACCGACAGGGGACTTTCGGACATTCGCGCCTACCTGCACGGTTCCTATCGGCTGGACCCATTCTACCGTCTTGCCCTCGACAATGGGGACGACGGACTTTATCGGCTCAACCAGATCGCGCCGTCGCTCGACCGCTCACAATATTATCGCGACTATTATCGGCATTCCGGGCTGCACGACGAGTTCAACATCTTCGTCAGCCTCGACACGGATACCAAGGTTGCGATCTCGCTGGCCCGGCGCAGGTCACATGAAATCTTCAGCGGCGAGGATGCCGAGTTCCTGCAAACCGTTGCGCCGCTGCTGAGCCAGGCTGTGCTCAAGCACTATCGCGACTTGCGGCCTGAAGTCCTTGAAGATCAAGGATCATTGCTGCAGAGCGTGCTGGCGCAAGCGTTGAGAAATTTCGGGCGCAGTGTGCTGACCCCACGTGAATGCGAAGTCGCCCAATTGATCCTGCGAGGCTTTTCCGTGAAGGGCGCTGCTTCGCGGCTCGGCATTTCGCCAGCGACGGTGAAGCTGCATCGCCGCAATCTCTATGCAAAACTCGATATCGCTTCCCAGACCGCGCTGTTTTCGCTGTTCATCGATGCCGCCGCATCGGCAGGCAATGCGTCGGAAGATCCCCTGATCGCTTATCTCGGCCGGCGCGGCCAACTGACGGGGCAACTGGCGCCTCATTGAGGGATCGGCAGGACCGTCCCGATCGCTACGTCACATGTTCACGCCTCTGCCGTTGCCTTGCTGCGGCTGGGTAAGGTCATCGCAACAACTCCGGCAATGACCGTCACCAATCCGATTGCAGCTGTTGTGGTAACAGTCTCTCCGAGGAAGATGACGCCGATCGCCACGCCGATGGGAACCCTAAGATAGGCCTGTGCGGTGGCGCCGACCGAGCCCAGCGTTTGCAGCAGCCGGAAGTAGATCGCGAAGGCAAGCGCGGTTGAAAAGACGGAAAGGCCGAGCAGCGCGAGTAAAGAGTGCGTCGAAGGCGCCAGTGACCAGGGGTGATCGACGACCAGGCTGAGCGGTATGAGCATCATCGCTCCCGCAATCAGCGAGCCAGCGGCGGGGATCATCGGGTCCGTCCCCTTGAAGCTTTTGCCCGTAATCGCTGCGGCGCCGTAGCAGATGGTTGCAGCCACCATCGCAAGCTGCGCCCACAATTGCGTGCCCAGCCTGTCCAGCGCCTGTATCCCGATGATCAGGCATGCGCCGGCAAGCCCGGCAACGACACCGAACAGCTTGCGGCTCGTTACCGGTTCATGCCTTGTGATGAGTGCGGTGAGCAGGAAGGCGAAGATCGGCGTCAGCGAATTGAGGATGACGGCGAGTCCCGCATCGATCGAGCGTTCGGCCCAGGCGATCAGCGTGAAGGGCACCGCGCTGTTCAACACCGCCTGCAGCACGAACCGGCCCCACATCGTCGCTTGCGTCGGCAATCGCAGGCCACGCCAGTGCAAGACCCCAAGCAGGATCAGTCCAGCGATCAGGGTTCGCGCTGCGATCAGCGTCACCGGTGGGATGGTCTCCACGCCGACCTTGATGAAGGTATAGGAGGCGCCCCACAGCGTCGACAGAAGGACGAGCAAGGCAAGTTCGGGAGCGGTCTTGGCGGGCATGGCGGGTCGTGCTGTCCTTGTGACGTTTCATCGTCCTCTAGCGTGTTGCCGTCATGCAATGTTTCGATTTGGATCGAACTGTTGGGCCACGCTTTTCGCAAGGAGCCGCGATCTGGAGGCAGCAGCCGGTGGTACTTAGAGCATTTTCCGTTTTTTACGAAAACGCTCTAAGTCTCTGTTTTTACGCAATGTCGAACGGAAAACCGTTGCGCACTTTTCCTGGAATTGCTCTAGCCCGCTTTGCGTTCCACCAGCCCGATGGTGTTGCCGGCAGGATCTTTCAGGAAAGCCATCCACTCACTTTCGCCGGCCGGGCCGAACAGGCCATCGATGTCGTGGTGCACCATTGCTGGCGCAGCAGTGAACGGTACGCCGGCGGCTTTGGCTTCAGCGTGGAAGGTCTCGATGTCGGTGATGTCGAGGTAAACGGTGCCTGCCGGCACGCCGTCGGCGAAATAGAGCCGCACGCCACCTGCCATGATGAAGGCCATGCCGGGTGGATCGAAACGCGAATGCAGGGACAGACCCAGCACCTCGTGCCAGAAGGCCAGCGTGGTATCGAGATTTCGCCCGGCCGACAGCGCGACCTGACGGACCGCGCCGATCGAAGGCATGTTAGATCGAGAAACTGGTCCCGCAGCCACAGGAGGCAACGGCGTTGGGATTCCTGATCTGGAAGGACTGGCCCATTAGATCGTCGACGAAGTCGATGACCGAGCCGCCCATATAGATCAGTGAGATGTCGTCGATGAGGATAGTGGCGCCGTCGCGCTCGATGGCGACGTCGTCGTCATTGCGGGTGTCGACCAGGTCAAATTTGTACGAGAAGCCCGAACAGCCGCCACCTTCGACGGCAACGCGCAATGCCGTTTTGCCGGGTTCGTCGCCAACGATCTTGGAAATCCGCTTCGCGGCGGATTCCGTCATCTCGACCTTCATGGCGGTTTTGGCGTCGGCACCCATGGGCGTCACCTTGCGTTCGGTTCTGCATGATAGGTATGAAGCGGGGCGGGGCAAGTCAACAGCGACAGGGGCGATGACCAGCGAGCTTGGCGATATCGGCTTCGGCTACCGGCCACGCGCAGCCTATGCGTGCGACCCGGCGCGTTCGCGCGGCCGCCTGTTCGACGAGGCGGAAAGCCCGACGCGCACGCCTTTCCAGCGCGACCGGGACCGCATCATCCATTCTACTGCGTTTCGCCGGCTGAAGCACAAGACGCAGGTCTTCGTTGCGCATGAGGGCGATCACTACCGCACCCGACTCACCCACACGATCGAGGTGGCGCAGATCGCGCGGGCGCTGGCCCGTGCTCTCTGCGTCGACGAGGATCTGGCCGAAGCGGTGGCGCTGGTTCACGATTTCGGCCATACGCCCTTTGGCCATACCGGTGAGGATGCGCTGAACGAGAAGATGACGCTCTGGGGCGGTTTCGACCACAACGCGCAGTCGCTGCGTGTCGTGACGCGGCTGGAGCGCCGCTATGCCGAATTCGACGGGCTGAACCTGACCTGGGAGACGCTGGAGGGGCTGGTCAAGCACAATGGTCCGTTGACGGATGCCGCGGGCAGAGGGTTGAAAGGGCCGGTACCAAGGGCGATCCTTGACTATTCGGAACTGCACGACCTCGAACTGTCGCGCTACGCCAGCATCGAGGCGCAATGCGCGGCCATCGCCGACGACATCGCCTACAACACCCATGACATCGACGACGGTATTCGCTCGGGTCTCATCAGCCTCGACATGCTGGAGGCCGTCGGTCTGCCGGGGTCGATCCTCAAGGGCGTCCGCGAGCGCTATCCGGCGCTTGATGCGGTCCGCACCGGTCACGAACTGATGCGGCGCCAGATCACCATGATGGTCGAGGATGTCATCGTCACCGCCAAAACCAATCTCGCCCGTCTTTCTCCCGGCAGCCCGGACGCTGTGCGGGGTGCCGGTGAGACCGTCGTGCGTTTCTCCGACGAGATGGCGCTGGCGGAGAAGGAGTTGAAGACCTTTCTCTATGCGCGGCTTTACCGTCATCCCGAAGTGATGCGCGTTCGCGCCGATGCCGAGCAGATCGTGAAGGACCTGTTCGACGCCTATTTCGCCGATCCGCGCGCAATGCCGGATGGCTGGCGTGAAGGGCTCGATCGCGCCGAGGCCCGCATCAAGGCGCGCGACGTGGCGGATTTCATTGCTGGCATGACCGACACCTATGCGTTGAAGGAGCACCGACGTTTGTTTGACCGAACGCCTGATTTGAGCTAGGCCGGGCACGATTTTCGCCGGCCAAAGACCGGTTCTTCTCGCATAAACGCAGAGCAGTTTTCATGAATATCTTCGCCGACTTCACAGCGCGGGTCATCAAGGCCGTGAAAAGCCTTGATCTGAAAGACAAAGATGGTGGTACGCTCGATCTTGGCCGCATCGCTGTCGAGCCACCGCGTGACGCCAGCCACGGCGATCTCGCAACCAACGCCGCGATGGTGCTGGCCAAGCCCGCAGGTCAGAATCCGCGCGCATTGGCCGAGCGCATCGTTGAAGCCTTGCGCGGTGATGCCGACGTCTCCGGCGCAGAGGTGGCTGGACCGGGTTTCGTCAACCTCAGGCTTACGGACGCGTTCTGGCACCGGCATCTCACCGGTCTGATCGACGAAGGCCAGGATTATGGCCGCTCGAAGATCGGCGAGGGTCTCGCGGTCAATGTCGAATATGTCTCGGCCAATCCAACCGGGCCGATGCATGTCGGCCATACGCGCGGTGCCGTCGTCGGCGACACGCTGGCCAACCTGCTCGCCTTCGCCGGCTACAAGGTGACGAAGGAATATGTGATCAACGACGCCGGCGTGCAGATCGACGTGCTCGGCCGCTCCGCTTTCCTGCGTTACCGCGAGGCGCTGGGCGACGAGATCGGCGAAATCCCGCCAGGCCTCTACCCCGGCGATTATCTGGTGCCGGTAGGGCAGGCGCTGGCCAAGGAGTTTGGCCGTAACCTGCTGCAGATGCCGGAAGATGAAGCGCTGGCCATCGTCAAGGATCGCACGATCGATGCCATGATGGTGATGATCAAGGAAGACCTCGCGCTGCTCAACGTCCATCACGACGTTTTCTTCTCCGAGCGCACGCTGCATGCCGACAACGCCAAGGCGATCCGCGCGGCGATCGCCGATCTGACGCTCAAGGGGCACATCTACAAAGGCAAGCTGCCGCCCCCCAAAGGCGAGAAGCCTGACGACTGGGAAGACCGCGAGCAGACGCTGTTCCGTTCGACGGCGGTCGGCGACGACATGGATCGTGCGCTGGTCAAGTCCGATGGCTCCTTCACCTATTTCGCCGCCGATGTCGCCTATCTGAAGGATAAGGTGGAGCGCGGCTTCGACGAACTGATCTATGTGCTCGGCGCCGACCACGGTGGGTACGTCAAGCGGCTGGAGGCGCTCGCCAAGGCGGTTACCGACGGTCGCGTGAAGCTCACGGTGCTGCTGTGCCAGCTGGTGAAGCTGTTTCGTGATGGCGAACCCGTGCGCATGTCGAAGCGCTCCGGCGATTTCGTCACGCTGCGCGAAGTGGTCGAGGAAGTCGGCCGCGATCCGGTGCGTTTCATGATGCTCTATCGCAAAAGCGACGCTCCGCTCGACTTCGACTTCGCCAAGGTCACCGAGCAGTCGAAAGACAATCCTGTCTTCTATGTGCAGTATGCATCCGCGCGCTGCCATTCGGTATTCCGGCAGGCGAGGGAGCAGCTCAACATCGTCGATCCGTCGCGCAAGCAACTGTCGGCCGGGCTTGATCTGCTGAAAGACGAGGGTGAGCTTGCGCTGATCAGGAAGCTCGCTGAATATCCACGTTTGATCGAGCAGGCGGCGCAGTCGCAGGAGCCGCACAGATTGGCTTTTTACCTGTATGATCTGGCCAGTGGCTTCCATGCACAGTGGAACCGTGGCAACGATCATGTAGGCTTACGTTTTGTTAAGGTTAACGACCCACAATTGACCTATGCCAGACTCGGGCTGGTGCAGGCTGTTCTGGACGTATTGTCGTCTGGCCTGGCGTTGATCGGAGCGGATGCCCCGACCGAAATGCGCTAGGTTCGACCGAAAAGCCTGTCACCATTTGCCCACATTGCGCTGGTAGGGGCCAACCTTCCGCGACGTCCATGGCGTCCGATGAGTGCGAGTTCGGGAACGACAATGGCAGACAGAACCCAGGCGCGTGTAGCCAACCACAACGACATCGCAAGTGACGATCCGTTCGCGGAACTGACCCGCATCATGGGCTTTGATCCGCGTGAGCCGGTGCAGCGCCAGGCGGCGCCGCAGCCGACTGCCGGGCAGGCCGAAGATTTCGACATCGACCTCGAAAAGGAATTGATGGGCGAATTCGAGGCTTACGATGAAGAGCCGGTCGCTGCGGCGCAGCCGCTCGCCGCCCTTCCGCCGCAGGCCACCGAGCCGCATGCCGATGAAACGGTCGACGACGATTTCGTCGCTTCGATGGAGCAGGAGTTCCGTGCTGCCGAACCTGCGGTTTCAGCCGTAGCTGCTCCGGTCGAGGATGATGCTCCAGACTTCGATTTCGCTGCCGCCGCTGAAAGCCTGGACGAACAGGCCTTTGACGAGGCTGTCGCGATCGATGATGAGGTTCAGCCGCAAGCCACGCCGACCGGACAGCAGTTCGAAGATTACGAAGCCGCGATGAGCGACGTTGATTTCGGCGATCTCGACTTCGCGGACGAAACGGCCGGGGATCCTGTCGCGACGGTAGAACCCGTCGTTGCCGAGCAAGTTTCTGCCGAGCCTGTTGCCGAGGAGTCGGCATCATTTGCCGTCGAGCCGAGCGCTGTCGTTGCTGGCGATGATTTCGATGCGCATTTCGACACAGCCATGGCCGATGTCGATATGGATTTCAGCGCACACGATGAGGCGCCGGTTGTTGCGGCGGAGGCGACTGAAGTCGAGGCTGTCGAAGTCGAGCCGGCGCAGTCCGAGCAGACATTCATGCCAACCTTTGGCCATCATGCGCAGCCGGCGGATGTCGTTGCCGAGGATGAGCCTGCTTTCGACGTCGATCTGGAGGACGCCTTCAACGACGAGAGCGAGGCCGTGGCGATTGCCGCCGCCGAACCCGTTGCCGCAGTGGCCGCTGAAACCCCGTCCCTCGCTGCGCAGGACCGCAGCCTGGAAGACGAGCTCAACGCGCTGCTTGGACGCATGACCGCACGCCCTGCTGCCGCCCCATCTGCTGAAGCCGAAGCTTGGCGCCCGCAGTTTGCCGCGGCTCCAGCCACGGTTGAACTGCCGGCTCAGCACGAGGTCGAAGCCGATCTTGACGCTTCGTTGGTCGAGGAATTCGCCGCTGCCGATATCGAAGCGGTCGACGAGATCCCGCATGCTGAAGACGACATCGATTTCGACACCGACGCCTTTGATGCGGCGATGGCCGGCGGTATGGATACACTCGACGAGGAACCGGTCGAGCAGGTCGAAGAAGATCCGGTCGAAGCACTGAAATGGGCGGCTCCAGCCGCGGCTGCCGCTACCGCTACCTTCGCGCAGCCCATGCGGGCTTGGAGCCGCGGCAATCCGGTGGCGCCTTCGTCGCAGCCATACTCCGCGCCTGCGCAGCAATACTCTGCATCCGTCCAGCAGTTCTCGACGCCGGCGCAACTGCCCCCGGTTCAGCCGGCCATGCAAGTCGAACCACGCGCGGAGGCCGCGCCGCAGCCGGTTGTTCAACCTGCCGCCGCGTCCTGGCAAAAGCCCGCACAGCCGGTTCGCGAAGACGTGCCGGATATCGAGACCATGGATGTGCCGGAGCGTGTCGTTGCGCTTGCGGACGATCTTGATATCCCGGAAGTTCCCTTCGAACAGGACAAGCCCGAAACCTCGAACTTCGACGAACTCGATGCCGAATTCTCGACGCTTCTCAACGAGATGCTACCGGGTGAATCGGCGGCGCCTGCGAAGACGGCTCAATATGACGACGACGCCAACAACTACAAGCGCGACCGTGTCGAGATGCCGGCTTACGCTGACACGCCGCAGGCCGCTGCCGCGGCTGCCGCTTACGCTGATCTCGGTTACCAGGGCTACGATTCCCGCAATCCGGGGCATGCCATGCCAGCCGAGGGCGGCCAGATTGCCGACGACGGTTTCGACTATGATCCGGACCTTGAAGAGGGCATGACCATCCCGGACGCGGCTGCTGCCGAAGCGAATGAAGCGCCGCGTCGTCGCGGTCTGCTGATCGCCGCTCTGGTCGGTGCGGTCGCCGTAGTCGGCGGCGTTGGTGCCTTCGCTTTCTCGTTCGGCGGTGGTTCGAGCTCGGATGCGCCGGCTATCGTCAAGGCCGACAGCCAGCCGATGAAGGTGAAGCCGGAAAATCCGGGCGGAACCGTCATTCCCAACCAGGACAACAAGGTTTATGACGCCGTCGCCAAGGGCGCCCGTCCGGCTACACCGACCCAGCCGAAGCTGGTCGCGAACGCCGAGGAGCCGGTGGATGTCGTCGCCAAGGAGCAAGCCGACCGGGCTGAGCGCAATGCCGCCTTCTCGGGCACGGACGACAGCGAAGGTGATGCGCAGGGGCAGAATACCGCGCAACAGCCGGTGAAGTCGGAAGACCGCGTTGCTCAGATTGCACAGGAAAACGCCGTCACGCCGGAAGGCGCGCTGGTAACGCCGCGCAAGGTTCGCACCATGGTGGTCAAGCCAGACGGTACACTTGCCCCGCGCGAGGAGCCGGCTGCAGCTCCTGTTGCGGCTTCCGAACCGACCGACCCGACGCCACAGCGTGTCGCGCCGGATCAGACAGGCACCGTTCCGCAGGCCGGCGCCGATCAGCCCGCACTGAAGCCGGCGAAGCCGAGCACCGTCGCTGCAACCCCGTCCGCTGCCCCGCTGGCGCCGCAGCGCCCGTCTGACCAGCCGGTCGACATAGCCGGCGAGATCAAACCGCAGGCACAGCAGCAGCAGGTCGCTTCGGCACAGCCCCAGGCTCCGGCGCCTGCAACTGCTGGCTGGTCCATGCAGATCGCCTCGCAGCCGACTGTCGAGGGTGCTCAGTCGACCTATCAGGATCTGGCTCGCCGCTATTCGAATGTGCTGGCAGGCCGCAGCGCCAACATCGTCAAGGCCGACGTTGCCGGCAAGGGCACCTTCTACCGGGTGCGCGTGATGGCGCAGTCCCGCGAAGACGCCATCAAGCTGTGCACCAGCTACAAGGCGGCTGGTGGCAACTGCTTCGTCTCGAAGTAAACCGGACGAAACCTTCCGAACACAAACGGCGCGGCTTTGGCTGCGCCGTTTTCTTTTGGGAGCCCGGCTTGTTCGTTTATGCGACATGCCGACAAGCAGACCGCGTGGCTAACAGTGGCAAGCCTCAGTTGCTCTTGAGTGACGTTCCTCTCACTTGCCTTGCGCGGTAGGCGCGGCGCACGCGCTCGCGGTTGCCGCACAGATCGCTGGCGCACCAGATGCGCGAGCGGTTGTTGGTGTGGTCGATGAAAATGGCCCGGCAATCCTGCGCGTGACAGGTGCCCAGCTTCCTGAGGTCTTCGGAGATGAGCAGCGTAGAAAGTGTCCACAAAATCGGCCAGAGCGGTTCTGCCAGGTTCCGGCCGGGGAGGTCGTAGGCAGCGCCTTGGCCGCGCGCCGTTGGCAGCAAACGGGGCGGGGAGACGAGGCGTGCGAGATGGGCATTTATCCCAGGCAACAATGGAGAAAAATCACCGCCTGTCTGAACTGCCTCGGCAAGCTGGCGGACAGCGCTGCGCAATTCAAGCGCATCGGCCAGCGCATGGCTGGCATCGGCTGGTGCTGCATTCGCCAACCTCAGGAGTTTTTTTCCTGTCGCCGGCATCATCGTGGCTCGCGCCACACTCCAGGCAATCAGCGCGCCGTAATCGGCAACCAGATCGCGTTCTTTCGGTGTGCCCGGCAGATCGATCGTATTGATGAAGTCGAGGCACAAGCTGCCTGCGATAAAGCGATGCGGCCAGCCTGTCTTGGTGTCGGCAAGCAAATGAGCCTCCTTTGTCAGGATGGTTGCGTCGGTTGGCGATCTTTCCTTGCTAATGCATGTAGCCATTAGTATCTTGGAAATACAGCTCAGGCAACAGGCCGTTGCGCGCCGGAAAACGCTGGCGCCGGGGCATGGGGCGCAAGCGACGGAGGAAACGATGACGCAGGAAAACCAGACGGCACGGATCGTACGCGTGTGGCGCGGCAGCACTACAGCCAGCCGGGCCGATGACTATGAGGCTTATCTTTATGCCGAAGGCCTGCCGGATCTGAAGAAATATGCCGTCGGGGTGCAGATGTTGCGGCAGGATCGTTCAGGCGAAAGCGATTTCGTGGTCATGTCCTTCTGGAAGGACATCCCGTCCATGTCGAATTTTGCCGGCAGCGATCCAAAGAAAATCCGGCATCTGGAGCGAGACGAGGAGTTTTTGACCGTCTTGCCCGAAGCTGTCGAGATATTCGACGTGAAGGCCAGTACCTTGCCCGCGCCGTTGACACTCGCTTATTCGGCCAAGGCGCACTGATGGCACCCGTCGTGGTCGATCCTGCCAAGGTCAGAGAATTTCCAGATGCTGACAGCTTCTATGGTTGGCTGTCGCTGAACCATGCCAACGAGACGGAAATCTGGATCAAGATCCACAAGGTCGGCTCGGGATTGCCCTCGATCACGCCGCTTGAAGCCATCGACGCCGTTTTATGCTGGGGCTGGATCGATGCCATCCGCAAGGGGTTGGACAAGACCAGCTATCTGCAGCGTTACACGCCGCGCGGCAGGAAAAGCATCTGGAGCCAGATCAATGTCGATAATGTCGCCCGACTGATCGAGGAAGGCCGCATGACTGAGCACGGGTTGCGGCAAGTGGATGCCGCCAAGGCCGACGGACGATGGGCCAAGGCTTACAAGGGCAGCAAGGATATGACGGTTCCGGATGACCTCCGGGCTGCCATCGATGCCGAGCCGGCGGCGCGCGCGATGTTCGCCAGGCTGAGTTCGCAGAACCGCTTCGCACTTGTCCTCCGCACTCACAATATGAAGACGGAAGCCGGCCGAACGAAAAAGATCGCGGATTTCGTCGCGATGCTGAAGCGCGGCGAAACGATCTATCCGCAAGGCAGGAAATGACAACTCTCCCGCGCGGCGGCGCCGCGCGGGAGAGGGCCGTCAGCGTGAATGCTGCCGATCCAACGTCAGCGCCGCCAGCACGACGGTCGCCATGACAGCCATGTACGCGACCAATGGCCAGGCAGTGTCGCCGTTGAATGCTAACACCGCCAATGTGCCGGCAACGCCGACGATCAGGCTTTCTATGCAGAAATAGAGAGCCACGGCTGTGCCTGCGCGATCGCCAAAATCGGCCAACGCGCCATTTGCCGTAACCGCGCCGGTGAACACGATACCGGCAGCCGCCACCCACATCGGCAGGATGAAGGTGACGAAGGACGGTTCTCCGAGTGTTTGCCCGAGGCTAAGGAGCGCCGCCGCCAGCAGCAACAGCACCATGCCACGTTTCGCGCAGCCGCGGATACCCCATCGGGCCACGAAGCGCTTGGCGAAGCGTGTCGTCACAATCATGACCCCGGCCACGGTACCGAATGCGAGGCTGAAGACCAGTTCCGAATAGCCAGCCTGGCCGATCAGCGCACGTGGTGCCGTCGAGAAGAACACGAAGAAGCTTCCCATCGCCGCACTGAACGCCAGCGTATAGGTCCAGAATGCTCTGCTGAGCAGTATGGGCAAGATGGCCGGATGGTTTGCCCTGGCAGCTGCCGGTCGGGTTTCATGCCACCGCATCGAGGCGTTGATGAGTGCCGGCATCGTCAGCAAGCCCAGTGCCGCGAAGACGGCACGCCAACCGCCCTGGTCGGCGATCAACGCGCCCAGGATCGGCCCAAGTGCCGGCACGAAGGCCAGCATGGCGCTGAACAGGCTGTAGATGACGGCGCCCTCTGGCCGCTCTGCATAGACATCGCGCACCGTGGCGAAGGTGGCGACAAGCGCCGCCGATGCCCCCACGGCCTGCAGCAGGCGCAAGCCGAGGAAAATCGGCCCGTTCGTTGATACGGCGAGGCCGAAGGAGGCGACCGCGAACAGCATGGCGCCACCAAGCAAGATTGGGCGGCGGCCGATGCGGTCGGACAGCGGCCCGAATACGATCTGGCCGGCGCCCAGCAGGATCATGTAGAGGCTGAGCGTGAGCTGGATGAGGGCAGGGCTGGTGCCGAGCTTTTCGGGCATCGCCGGCACAACGGGCAGATAGATGTCCATCGCCAGCGAGGCGAGAAGGTCGAAAGGGGCCATCAGCAGCAATGCCGCCGGCAGGCCTTGGGCCCATACGGGATTTTTTCTAGACATGACAAAGGGTCCACTCAAAAAGAATTCGAGCGGCGTCTGTCGGTCAGTCCAGCCGGTTGGATGGGAGTGGACAGCGCGCCGCAACAACGAAAGCGTCGTTGCGGCCTATCTGTCTGACTGCGGTAAGGCTCCCATGCCGATGCTCCAATGGAGGGTCGCGAAGAGCGGCGTTTAACACCCCGTACATCCTGGGGCAACACACTTTGGCTTGGTGCGCATGGCAGCCATGCGCACCAAGCCCTTGCTTCCATGCGTAAAAAACCTAAATTGCCGGACAGAGGACGACCTCCCCATATCGGGAAAGAATGTCCGGGACGGCCCGGCTCTCCAAAGGAGGGTCGTCATGGCCTGGGTTTATCTCGTTATCGCTGGATTGTTGGAAGTCGTCTGGGCCTTCTCGATGAAGAAGTCGGAAGGTTTCACTTTGCTCACGCCCACAATCATCACCATCGTCATGATGATCGCCAGCTTCGGGCTGCTGTCGGTTGCCATGAAGACGTTGCCGCTCGGCACGGCCTATACGATCTGGACCGGCATTGGGGCGGTAGGAGCCTTTGCCGTTGGCGTGATGGTGCTCGGCGAAGCGATGACGCCGATGCGCGTGCTGGCCGCAGTCCTCATCGTCAGCGGCCTCGTCATGATGAAGCTGTCGAGCAGCCACTAGCGCTGCAGCGGGCAATCCGCTGTCAGGTCATGGCAGTTGTCTTTGCTTTCGAAAAGAAAACCGCATCCAATAATGTCGGTGGCCATCGTCTCGAAACGTCATTTTGATGACGGCGGGCCGGTGGTCGGCACGCCTTCGGCAGTTTCCTGCTTTGGGAGGCGGACGGATATGGCTACTTCTTATCGTTGGGTGATCGTCGCTGCGGGTGCGTTGATGACCTGTGTTGCGCTGGGCGCGATGTTTTCCCTCGCAATTTTCCTCGAACCGATCTCGGCCGACACCAATTGGTCGCGGGCCGGCATTTCCAGCGCGATGACGCTGAATTTCCTGGTCATGGGCGTGGGCGGCTTCATGTGGGGGGCGGCCACCGACCGCTTCGGCCCGCGCATCGTGGTTCTGATCGGCGCGGTGCTGCTCGGGCTGGCGCTGGTGTTGGCAAGCCAGGTCCATTCGTTGCTGATCTTCCAGGCTATCTACGGCGTACTGGTCGGATTGGCGGCGAGCGCCTTCTTTGCGCCGATGATCGTCGCCACCACGGCCTGGTTCGACAAGCATCGCAGCCTGGCGGTTTCGCTGGTCTCCGCCGGCATGGGCGTGGCGCCGATGACGATTTCGCCCTTCGCGCGCTGGCTGATAACCGCCTATGATTGGCGCACGGCCATGTTCTATATCGGCGTGATGTCCTGGGTGCTGCTCATCCCGGCGGCCCTTCTGGTACGGCGCGCGCCGGAAGGCCTTGTCTCCGATGGCGAGGGCGCGAACATCGCTGGCGACGGCATGACCGTTGGCCAGGCCTTCAAGTCCATGCAGTTCCTGGTCTTGGGGCTGACCTTTTTTGCTTGCTGCATGGCTCACTCCGGCCCGATCTTCCACATGGTCAGCTATGCCATGGCTTGCGGCGTCGCCCCGATGGCAGCCGTATCCATCTACAGCGTCGAAGGTTTGGCCGGTCTCGGCGGTCGCGTCGTGTTCGGCATCCTTGGCGACCGGCTGGGTGTGAAGCCGGTCCTGATCGCCGGCTTGCTCATCCAGTCGGTTGTGATCGCTGCTTATCTGATGGTCAGCAAGTTGGGTGAGTTTTACGCCCTTGCGGTGATCTTCGGTGGCACTTACGGCGGCGTCATGCCGCTTTATGCCGTGCTGGCGCGCGACTATTTCGGCCCGCGTATCCTTGGCACCGTCTTCGGCGCAGCGACCATGCTCTCCTGCATCGGCATGGCCTTCGGTCCGCTGGCCGGCGGCTGGGTATATGACGCCTATGCGAGTTACACATGGCTGTTCATCGGCTCGGCGATCGTCGGCCTGGGTGCCGTGGCCATTGCACTGGCATTCCCACCGCAGCCGAGGCAGCAACTGCAGCCGGCATGAGACCGGATCATGTTTCAGGTTCGCGCGGATAGTCTGGACAGCTACTTCGAGTTCGACCCTCAACGCAGGGACGAACTCGAAGCGATTGATGGCTTGATCCGTCGTGCAGCTCCAGGCCTTCGCCGATATTTTCATGAAGGCACGCCGGCCGGTCAGGCCGGCATGCGCATGAAGATGATCGGCTACGGCCAGTTCCTCTATGCGATCAGGAGTGGAAAACAGACGCCTTGGCCGGTGATCGGGCTGGCGCTGCAGAAGAACTACATCAGTCTCTACTGCGCGGTCACCGTCGACGGACACCCGATCACCGCGCTTTATGCCAATAGGCTCGGCGCGTTTCGCGTCGGACGCAACAATTTCAGCTTCGAACGGTTTTCAGACCTCAACGCCGACGCGTTGGAGGCACTTGTTTCCGGCAGCGCTGAAATCTTCGAAGCTGAGCCCGATAACCCTGTTCGCTACAAGCAGGGTGCATGACAGCGGAAATTGTCAGTTTCGGCTCCGTGCCATGGAACCAGACAGCAGTGGCCAGCCGAGATTGATCGCCAATCCGGCCAGCAGGATGAGGACCAGCCCGGCGCCTTGGGTGAGTGTGATCGAGCGCCCGAACACGACGAGATCCGTGATCAACGCGGCGGCCGGGTTGAAGAAGGCGCCAGCCGCGATAACCGGGGTCGGTAGCTTCGGATACGAGGAATAGAGCAGAACGTACACGATGCCTGTATGGACGAGGCCGAGGCCTGCTAGCCATCCCCACATCGGCAGGCCGCCGGTCAGCGTTGCGGTCCCCACAAACGGGGCAAAGGCGACGAGGCCGATCGTGCAATGCAGCGTGCTCAGCACATCCGGCTTTACCGATTTGACGGCGCGGGTGGTCAAAGTCGTCGCCGCGTAGAACAGGGAAGCGACAACCGCCAGGCCGACGCCAATCAGCCAGTTCCGGTCCGTCTGCATGGCACCGATCTTGGGCAGGATGGTCAGCACGAGGCCCGTGAAGGCAACCGCGATCCAGCCAAGCTTGTCGCGCGACAGTCTTTCCCCAAGAAACAGACCCGCGATCAGCACGATCCAGAAGGGTTGCAGGTGATAGATGATCGTCGCAAAGCCGATCGAGGTGCGATTGAAGGCTTCAAACAGAGCCAGCCAGTTGACGACGAGGCACAATCCGCTGATGAGGATAAGCGGCCATTGGCGCCTGGCGATGCGGAGATAATCGCCGTAACCGCCGCGCAGGCACACCCAGGCAAACAACACGAGCACGCCGAACAGGCAGCGGAAGAAAACGACGTTGAACGTCGGCTGGCCGGACATGATCGAGAACAGCCCTGCCGTGCCGGACAATGCCATGCCGGCCGACAGCATGATGGTGGGGCGGGCGAGATCGTTTTTCATCGTCGTCTGGTTCTGGACTGGCACCAACTACGTGGCACAAGACCAGTATGCCAATCGGGCTCGGCGCGTCTTCTATCGGGCCAGACGATCGTCTGTGGTTACGTCGCCCGTGCTTCGCCGATCTCGTAGACGCGAAGATCACGGTCGGTGATGCCGAGTTCCGGCCAGGTAGCGCGCCAGGCCATGATGTGGTCGGAAGCGAAATGCGCGTCGAGCGAGGGCTGGTCGCGCCAGATCTCCTTGACGTGGATACGCCCGGCGATCAGCACGTCCTCCGCGTAGGAATATTCAAGGCAGCCGGTTTCGACGCGGCTGGCGACGATCATGCGCTCCATTGCCGGGCGCGCTTCGGCCAATTTTTCAGGCGGCAAGCGAACGGTGCCGATGATCAGAAGCATTTTTCAGACCCTGGATGTTGGTGTGGCAGCATCCTATGTCAGACCGAGTATCGCCTGGATTGCAACCGGAGACGTTCGCCTCTGTTCGCTCCCAGATTCCCTTGAGCTTGCGAAAGCTCTAGACTCGGGCCATGACCGAATCACAGACCCTCATCCTCGGCTGCGCCGGAACATCGCTCTCTCGCGAGGAGAAAAGCTTCTACCGGGGCGAATGCCCGTGGGGTTTCATCCTCTTTGCCCGCAACATTTCCGAGCCGGAGCAGATACGCGATCTCGTCGCCGAGATGCGCGATTGCATCGGCCGCCCGGAAGCGCCGGTCTTCATCGACCAGGAAGGCGGGCGTGTGCAGCGGCTGCGGCCTCCTCTGGCGCCGAACTATCCGGCTGGAGCGGCATTTGGCGCGCTTTACCGCGACGACGAAGAGATCGGCTTGCGCGCCGCCTGGCTGCTCGCCCGTCTGCACGCCTTCGACCTGCTGCGCTATGGCATCACCGCCGACTGCCTGCCGGTTCTCGATGTTCCGGTGGAAGGTGCCAATGACGTTATCGGCGCGCGCGCCTATGCTAAGGACCCGTCAATCGTCACCGCACTCGGCCGTGCCGCTGCTGAAG
This sequence comes from Mesorhizobium sp. 1M-11, assembly GCF_001303895.1. GTDB lineage: Bacteria > Pseudomonadota > Alphaproteobacteria > Rhizobiales > Rhizobiaceae > Mesorhizobium. The sequence continues at coordinate 78,151 of NZ_LJSD01000043.1, forward strand.
GTCTGATGTCAGGCGGCGTCATCCCGGTCATGAAGCACATTCCCGGCCATGGCCGGGCCTTCGCCGACACGCATTTCGAGCTGCCGACGGTGACGACGTCGTTGAAAGAACTGCGCAAGCATGATTTTGCCCCATTCCAGGCGCTCAACCACCTGCCGATCGCGATGACCGCGCATGTCATCTTCAGCGCAGTCGATCCGGATAATCCGGCGACCACCTCCGGCAAGGTCGTGGAGGAGATTATCCGCGGCGAGATCGGTTTCGACGGGCTTCTCGTGTCCGACGACACGTCAATGAAGGCACTTTCTGGGGATTTCCAGACAAAGGCGGCCTCGATCCTTGCGGCGGGCGTCGATCTGGTCCTTCACTGCAATGGCGTCATGGAGGAAATGGTCGCCATTGCCTCGCGGGCAAAACCGCTGGAAGGCAAGGCACTGGAGCGGGCCAACCGGGCACTCGCTTCGGTCAAGGGGCATGACGACAAGGAAGAGGCTGAACTGCGGGCCGAATTCGCGGATTATTTCGAGGCGGTCGCGTAACCGCATGGTGTGAGAGAAGAGGCAAGGTGGCGGAATTAGCGGAGAAAAAAGCCGGCAAGGCCGCGCCGATGGACCGCCTCTGGGCCGAGGGTGACGACGATCGTGTCACTGGCGATCCCGAGCTGGTCGTCGATGTCGCCGGTTTCGAGGGACCGCTCGATCTTCTCCTTCATCTCGCCCGCAACCAGAAGGTCGATCTCGCCCGCATCTCGATCCTGGCGCTGGCGGAGCAATATCTGGCCTTCGTCGAGAAGGTGAGGGCGCTGCGGCTCGAACTCGCCGCTGACTATCTGGTGATGGCGGCATGGCTGGCCTTCCTGAAATCCAAGCTGCTCATCCCCAAGCAACCCGGCGAAGAAGGCGAGAGCGGCGAGGAAATGGCGGCGGTGCTGCAATTCCGGCTGCGTCGCCTGGAAGCCATGCGCGACGCGGCCGCACGCCTGGTCAACCGCAACCGGCTTGGCCGCGACGTTTTCCAACGTGGCTTGCCCGAAATGGTCATCGTTGAGAAGCGCAACGAATTTTCGGCGACACTCTACGACCTGCTCACCGCCTACGCCGGACAGCGCCAGCGGCAGGCGATCTCCACTGTGCGCATCGCCAAGCGCGGGGTGTGGTCGCTCAAAGAGGCGCGTACCATTCTTGCCCGGCTGATCGGCGTGTCGGGGGATTGGACTGCATTGGATTCCTTCCTGATCGAATATCTGGCGAGCCCCGAGGAAAAGCGCACCGCCATGGCGTCCTCCTTCGCGGCGACATTGGAGCTTGTGCGCGAAGGCAGCATGGAAATGCGCCAGGATGAGGTATTCGCGCCGCTCTACTTGCGAGGGCGTCAACGTGTGAAGGCAGTCGAGGTCGTGCAATGAGCGAAAGCAGCAACGCTTCGGTCATCCCCTTCAAGGTGGAAGACGAGGACGAGGAAGCCCAGGTCCAGAACCCGGCGGAGCGCCTGCATCAGGCCGAGGCCGTGCGCATGGCCGAGGCAATCGTCTTTGCCAGTGCCGAGCCTGTGACCGAGAAGCAACTTGCCCAGCGCCTGCCTGACGGCGTCAACGTCGCGGCGGCCATGGCGGAGCTGCAGGACATCTATTCGCGCCGGGGCGTGAACCTTGTGCGTGTTGGCGATAGTTGGGCCTTCCGGACCGCCGGTGACCTCGCCTTCCTGATGAGCCGGGATTCGGTTCAGCAGAAGAAGCTGTCGCGTGCTGCCCTCGAAGTGCTAGCCATCATTGCTTACCATCAGCCGGTCACGCGCGCGGAGATCGAGGATATTCGCGGCGTCGAGACCTCGAAAGGCACGCTGGACACGCTGCTGGAAACCGAGTGGATCAGGATGCGTGGCCGTCGCAAGACACCGGGTCGCCCGGTCACTTACGGCACCACTGACAAGTTCCTCGATCATTTTGCGCTGGAGGAGATCCGCGATCTGCCCGGTATCGAGGAGCTGAAGGGGGCAGGGCTGCTTTCCACCCGCATGCCGGCCAACTTCTCGGTGCCGCAGCCCCCTGCCGATCCGGACGAGTTGACCGAGGACGAGGATCCGTTGACCGACATCGATCTCGAAGAGCTTGGCCTTTTGACGCCGCGCGTCACGGAAGAGTGATTGGCCAGCTTACCGAAAGCCGTTCATGCGCTGTTTGGTAGCGGCGTATTTTCGGGTGCGCTCAACAAATCCGGCTGACAATTGGCCGCACGTGATAGAAGCTGTCGCGGTTCCGTTTGAATCCGGATGCGAAAACGCATAGATCAGCGGCAGGGAAACAGTTCAAGAGAGATAAACAATGGGTTCGTTTTCGATTTGGCACTGGCTGATCGTGCTGGTCATCGTGCTCCTGGTGTTCGGCCGGGGCAAGATTCCGGAACTGATGGGTGACATGGCCAAGGGCATCAAGAGCTTCAAGAAGGGCATGGCTGACGACGAAGCCGACGATTCCCGCACTGTCGAGCACCGCTCCGACGAAACCGTCTCGAAGATGAAGGAAAAGGCCGGCAAGAGCTGAGCCGCTGCTTTTCCGGAGACATCGTCAGGCATTAGTCGGAACTCAGAGCCATGTTTGAAGTCGGCTGGACCGAGATGCTGGTGATTGCGATCGTCATGATCGTGGTCGTCGGCCCTAAGGATTTGCCGAACATGCTGCGTACCTTTGGCCGCACGGTGGCCAAGCTGCGTTCCATGGCCGGTGACTTCCAGAAGCAGTTCAACGATGCGCTGAAGGAAGCCGAGCTCGACGACGTCAAGAAATCGGTCGACGAATTGCGCGGTCTCAATCCGGCGGCTCAAATCCGCAAGCAGCTCAATCCGTTCGAGCAGGCCGCCGCCGATGTGCGCGCTGGTGTCGACAACATGATGAAGCCGAAGCCGGCGGAGGATCCGACGGCTCCAGCCGCAGGCGAACCGCAGGCGACGGAGCCACTGAAGAACGGCGCCACCGTCCTGCCCGGCGTGAACGGCCCGGAAAGCATGCCTGCAGCGCCAGCCGTTCCGGCAGTGGAGCCTGTTGCGTCCGCAGCGCCGGCAAGGCGCAAGCCAGCCGCCAAAGCGTCTGGTGCTTCGCCGAAAACTGCTTCCAAGCCTGCTGCGGTAAAAGCGGCACCCAAGGCAGCCGACAAAAAGGTATCGGCCAAGCCGAGTGCGGCCAGGTCCGGTCCCGACGCCAAAACCTCAGCTGCAGCCAAGGTCGTAGCGAAGGCGACGCCAGCTCCGAAGGCGGCGGCCAAGCCGGCAGCTGCAAAGGCGCCCGCTCCCATAAAGAAGACGGCGAGGACCGCCAAGTGAGCCTTTCTGAAAAGGACGAGATCGACAAGTCGTCGGCCCCGCTCATCGAGCATCTGATCGAGCTGCGCCGTCGACTCATCTGGTCGATCGGCGGTTTCTTTGTTGCGTTCCTGGTCTGCTTCTTCTTTGCCAAGAAGCTGTTCAACCTGCTGGTCGTCCCATTCAAATGGGCGACGCAATGGGCCGGGCTCGATCCGCACAAGGTCGAGCTGATCTATACCGCACCGCAGGAGTTTTTCTTCACGCAGGTCAAGCTCGCCATGTTCGGCGGCATGGTCATCGCTTTTCCGCTGATTGCGACGCAGATCTACAAATTCATCGCTCCCGGCCTCTACAAGAACGAACGTGCTGCCTTCCTTCCGTTCCTGATCGCTTCGCCGATCTTGTTCCTGATGGGCGCAGCCCTTGTCTATTTCTTCTTCACGCCGATGGTGATGTGGTTCTTCCTCGCCATGCAGCAGGCCGGAACGGACAGCGAGGTGCAGATTTCCCTGCTGCCCAAGGTGTCGGAATATCTCAGCCTCATCATGACGCTGATCTTCTCGTTCGGCCTGGTATTCCAGTTGCCGGTGGTGACCAGCCTGATGACGCGTGTCGGCCTGCTGTCCTCGCAAGCGCTGGTCGACAAGCGGCGCTGGGCGATCGTCATCGCCTTCGTCGTCGCAGCCGTGCTCACGCCGCCCGATCCGCTCAGCCAGATCGGTTTGGCGCTGCCCACCATCATCCTGTACGAAGTCGCAATCTGGACCGCGCGTATGATCGAGAAAAGCCAGCAGCGCGAAAAACTGGCACGGGAGAAGCAGGAAGCAGACGACTCCACTGGGGAGCAGTCTTCCGAGTCTCCTGCGGATCCCGCGCAACAATCCTGATCCAGCTCTCCGGTCGCCACCTTCTTCTGGTTCATGGTCGCGAGTCGTATCTCGTTGGCGAAATTTCGGCATCCTGCGGCGGACCGAATGATGGTGCCGCCTAGGTCACGAAGTCTCGATTTTGATTTTCCGTTCCGGGCGCCCAGGCCGTCCCACCCTTGCATCCTGCGCTGAGGAGAGTTACCCCACGGCTCCCTCTTCAGGATGGATGGACATGCTCGATATCAGATGGATTCGCGAAAACCCGCAGGCCCTTGTTGAAGCGCTGGTGAAGCGCTCGTGGTCGCAGGCCGATGCGCAGTCCACCGTCGAGGACATCATTGCTAGGGATGAAGCCCGTCGTGCGCATCTCGGGCGGCTGCAGGAGGCGCAGGAGCGCCGCAATACCGTGTCCAAGGAGATCGGCAAGGCGCTCAGCATGAAGGATGCCGAGCTGGCTGAAAAGCTGAAAGCTGAAGTCGCCGAGATCAAAAGCTTCATCCAGGGTGGTGAAGCCGAGGAGCGCCGGCTTGATGAGGCGCTCGAAGGTCTCCTGGCCGTCATACCCAACGTGCCGCTGGATGACGTTCCGGTCGGCAAGGACGAGCACGACAATGTCGAGGTACACAAGGTCGGCAAGGTCGCCACGCGGCCGAACTGGGTCAAGGAGCACTTCGAGATTGGCGAGGCGCTGGGCCTGATGGATTTCGAGCGCGCTGCCAAGCTGTCGGGCTCGCGCTTCACCATTCTCCAGGGGCAATTGGCAAGGCTCGAGCGCGCGCTCGGCCAGTTCATGCTCGACCTGCATACGACCGAGCATGGCTACACGGAAGTGCAGCCGCCGCTTCTGGTGCGCGACGAAGTGCTCTTCGGCACCAACCAGTTGCCAAAATTCGAAGAGGATCTTTTCTTCACCCCGCATGGCGAGAGCCGGCTGGGCCTGATCCCGACGGCTGAAGTGCCGCTTACCAATCTGGTGCGTGAAGAGATCGTCGCGCATGACAGGCTACCGTTGCGCCTCACCGCACTCACGCCATGCTTCCGCTCGGAAGCTGGTTCGGCCGGCCGTGACACGCGTGGAATGCTGCGCCAGCACCAGTTCTACAAGGTCGAACTGGTCTCCATCACCGATCAGGAGGTGTCGGTCACCGAACACCAGCGCATGACGCAGTGCGCCGAGGAGGTGTTGAAGCGGCTTGAATTGCCGTTCCGCACCGTGGCGCTGTGCACCGGCGACATGGGCTTCGGCGCGCGCAAGACCTACGACATCGAGGTCTGGCTACCCGGGCAGAACGCCTATCGCGAGATCTCGTCCTGCTCGGTCTGCGGCGATTTCCAGGCCAGGCGCATGAACGCCCGCTACAAGGACCGCGAAGGCAAGGGCAACCTCTTCGTGCACACGTTGAACGGGTCGGGTGTTGCCGTCGGGCGCGCGCTCATCGCCGTCATCGAAAATTATCAGAACGAGGATGGCAGCGTAACCATTCCTGAAGCGCTCAAGCCTTACATGGGCGGCTTGGAAAGAATCGAATCGAAATAATGCGTATTCTTCTGACCAACGACGACGGCATCCATGCCGAGGGACTGGCTTCGCTGGAACGCATCGCCCGAACGCTTTCGGACGATGTCTGGGTCGTGGCCCCCGAAACCGATCAGTCCGGCTATGCGCATTCGCTGTCTATCTCCGAGCCGTTGCGCCTGCGCAAGATCGGTGATCGCCATTATGCGGTGCGCGGCACCCCGACCGACTGCGTCATCATGGGCGCACGCAAGATCCTGCCCGGACTGCCGGACCTCGTTCTGTCCGGCATCAATTCCGGTGCCAACATTGCCGACGATGTCACCTATTCGGGCACGGTGGCAGGGGCCATGGAGGGCACGCTGCTCGGTGTGCGTTCCATCGCCATCAGTCAGGCATATTCATATGTCGGCGAGGATCGCGTCGTCCCTTATGAAACGACCGAGGCACTGGCACCGGCATTGTTGAAGAAGCTGGTTGCTACACCCTTGCCGGAAGGCGTGCTACTCAACGTCAATTTTCCGAACTGCGCGCCCGAGGAAGTCTCCGGCACGGTGGTGACGTCGCAAGGCAAGCTGGTGCATTCGCTGTGGGTTGATGAACGCCGCGACGGGCGAGGTCTGCCTTATTTCTGGCTGCGCTTCGGCCGTGAGCCGGCGGAAGGCAAGACCGGCACCGATCTTCATGCCATGCGCAACAAGCTGGTCTCGGTAACGCCGCTCCACCTTGATCTGACCGCATACGAAATCCGCGACCAACTGACGAAGGCGCTTGCATGACCGGTGGTTTCGACGAACGCGAGGGGTTTGCCGCCTTTTTGCTTCGCCTGCGCGGCAAGGGTGCCGTTCCGAAACCGCTGATCGCTGCGTTTGAAGCGACGCCACGCCAGGCTTTCATCTCCGGCCAGTTCCATTCCATCGCCTGGACCGATCGCATGTTGCCGATCGAGTGCGGCGAGGCGATGGAAGGAGCTGACCTGCAGGCCGCCGTCATTACCGCGCTGAACATCGAGCCCGGCAATCGCGTGCTGGAGATCGGCACCGGTTCAGGCTTTACCGCGGCCGTCATGGCGCGGTTGGCTGCGCGTGTTGTCACCGTCGATCGCTACAAGTCGCTTATCGAACTTGCCAAGCAGCGCTTCGAAGCACTCGGCATTACCAATGTGTTCGCGCGTCATGCCGATGGTTCGAACGGACTCGTCAATGAAGGGCCATTCGATCGAATCATCGTCTGGGCAGCCTTTGACACTTTGCCGCGTTTTCTGCTCGACCAACTCTCCAGTGGCGGTACGGTGATCGCTCCGATCGGCCCGGAAGAGGGGGAACAGGTGCTGGCCAAGTTGATCAAGGTGGGCAGCCGTTTCGAACGCGAGGATATCGGCACGGTGCGTTTCCAGCCGATCTTGCCGGGGGCGGCAGCTTTCATTTGATCTCCGGTGCAACGTACCGCCCCGATCCGGACAAACATTTTAAGAAAAATTTCGACGGATTCTAACGGCTTAACCGACCAGTAACATTAACGCGCTTTAATCAGGTCAGTGAGTACCGGGTAAGTGCGGGTTGTTGCGATGCAGTTCAAATCCTTGAAGGCAAACAAACGCAATTTGACGCGTGGCTGCGCCATGTTGCTGGTCATCGGAGCTGTTTCTGGGTGTAGTTCCCAGGTTGCCCGCTTCGGTGGCGTCGATACGATGGCGACGGCCTCGACCGACAATCAGCGTTCAATCATAACCAAGCCGGCTGCTTCCCAGCCTTATCCGGGCGACGCGCAGTATCAGGCCTCCAATGTCAATTATTCGCGCTCGTCGGTCACCCGTTCTAGCCTGTCTCCGGTTTCGTCGCAGCCGCTGCCGACGGTAGCGCAAGCGACTGCACCGGCTGTCAACAAGGCCCGTTCTGTCGCTGAACCGATCATGGCGCAGGGCGCGGCGAAGGTCGCCAAGGTCGATCAGACCGTAACTGGCGGCGTCAATCAGCTGCAGGCGCCGGTGAATTCCACGATTGCCAGCACGCAGATCGTGGCAGAGGAAGTGAAGGGCTGGTCGCGGGCCGGCGGTACGCAGATCACCGCACGTGAAGGCGAAACCGTCTACAACCTCTCGCGCCGCTACGGTGTGCCAGCTGACGTCCTGATGAAGACGAATGGTCTCGCCTCGGCCGACGGACTCAAGAGCGGTCAGAAGCTGGTCATCCCGACCTATGTCTATACCAACAAGGCGCCGGTTTCCGCGCCGGATAATGATCCGAACGTTGCCGATGCCAAGTCGTCGCGCGGCACCAAATACGACGTGCCGGCCAACAAGGTGCCTCTGCCGGGCAACGCGCCGGTGGAAAAGGTAGCTGTTCTGCCGCAGCAGCCGAAGGTCAAGGAAGGCAAGGCTGCAGCTCAGGTCGATACCTCGGCTGCCGCCAGCGATCCGAAGGCGAAGCTGGCCAAGGAGGCCCAGGTCGCTGCCGTGCAGCCGAAGGGTGGGGCAGGCGGCTACACCGTCCAGCAGGGCGACACACTGTCTTCGATTGCTCGCAAGACCGGTGTTTCGACCACTGCGCTGAAGCAGGCCAACGGCATGCAGGACGGCCTGCTGCGCATCGGCCAGACCTTGAAGGTTCCCGCTGCGGGTAGCGCGCCTGCGGCGGCAGTGGCTGCCGCCAAGCCCGCGGCCGCGGTCGATGCCGTCAATACGGCTTCAATCCCGGCACCGGAGAAGCCGAGTGCCACGCTGGCCACCTATACACCGCCGAAGAAGGACCAGAAGGTCATTCAGCAGGCAGAGAGCGACGCCGCCGAGGCTCCCGATGCCACCGGTATCGGCAAGATGCGCTGGCCGGTGCGCGGTCGCGTCATTTCCGGCTACAAGTCGGGAACGGGTGGTATCGACATCGCGGTTCCGGAAGGCACGCCGGTCAAGGCTGCCGAGAATGGCGTCGTCATCTATGCCGGCGACGGGCTGAAGGAATTCGGCAACACCGTGCTGGTGCGGCATGAAGATGGCCTGGTTACGGTCTACGGTCACGCCTCCTCGCTGGAGGTGCAGCGCGGCCAGAAGGTCAAGCGTGGCCAGGAAATCGCACGATCGGGCATGAGCGGCACCACCGAGTCGCCGAAGCTGCATTTCGAGGTGCGCAAGAATTCGTCGCCGGTCGATCCGCAAACCTTCCTCGAGTAGGCTGGGCCTCGAATAGAAGAACAAGAAGATCGCGGGTCGTCGACCTCCAGTCCGGCCCGGCAGCTTGGCCCGCTCCTCGAGGAGCGGGCTTTTTCGGTTTATGTCGATGAATCAGCTTGTTAGAGCGGCTTGCCGAGGCGGCCGGCCAGATCCTGCGTGAACTGCCAAGCGACACGGCCGGAACGGCTGCCGCGCGTCGTTGCCCATTCCAGCGCCTCCGCGCGCAGCGTGTCGGCATCGATGTCCAATCCGAAATGGGTGACATAGCCGTTGACCATGTCGAGATAGTCGTCCTGCGAGCATTTATGGAAGCCGAGCCACAGGCCGAAACGGTCTGACAGCGACACTTTTTCTTCCACCGCCTCTGACGGATTGATCGCTGTCGAGCGCTCATTGTCGATCATGTCGCGCGGCAACAGGTGACGGCGGTTCGAGGTGGCATAGAAGATGACGTTGTGCGGCCTGCCTTCGACGCCACCTTCCAGCGCTGCCTTGAGCGACTTGTAGGAAGTGTCGTCATGGTCGAAGGAAAGGTCGTCGCAGAACAGGATGAAACGATGGGGGGCGACCTTCAGCATCGCCATCAGCTTCGGCAAGGTGTCGATGTCCTCGCGATGGATCTCGATCAGCTTGAGCGGGCCGCCTGGTTTGCCGGATACGTTGATCGCAGCATGGACAGCCTTGACCAGCGAAGACTTGCCCATGCCGCGCGCGCCCCACAGCAGCACATTGTTTGCAGCATAGCCGGAGGCAAAACGCTCCGTGTTGTCGAACAGGATGTCGCGCACGTGGTCGACGCCACGGATAAGGGAGATGTCGACCCTGTTCACCTTGGCGATCGGCTCGAGATAGCCGGGATCGGCCTGCCAGACGAAGCAGTCGGCCGCGGCAATGTCGGTCCTCGGCGGCGGTGGCGGTGCCAGCCGGGCAACGGCCTCGATCAGGCGATCGAGTTTTTCGGATAGCGCTTCGATGTTTTCCTGGGGCAAGGGACGTCCTCGGCATCGTTATGATGTACGCATCTGCATGCGTACCGTACCGTACGGTTCTCTCACGGGCTTCCACTTTTTGCAAGCATTGGTGCGACCAAAGCGACACGCTGGCACAACAGTGGTGGGAGCAGGGTGGGGAATGGTTGCAATAGTGGCTTTACCGACTATATTCCGCGCAAATTTCGTGGGCCGGATAACGGCTTTCCTCTACGTCTCAGGAGTTTTCGATGTTCGTGACACCGGCATACGCCCAGGGCGTTGGCGCTACCCCTGATGTCTTCATCAGCATTTTGCCGTTTGTCCTCATTTTCGTGATCATGTATTTTCTGATCATCCGCCCGCAGCGTACGCAGATGAAGAAGCGCGGCGAGATGCTGTCCGCGATCCGCCGCGGCGACACGGTCGTCACCGGCGGCGGTTTTGTCGGCAAGGTCACCAAGGTGGTGGACGACAACGAACTCGAGGTTGATCTCGGCAACGGCCTGAAGGTCACCGCTCTGCGCAGCACCATCGCCGATGTTCGGGTCAAGGGCGAGCCGGTTGCCAACCAGAACGCCAAGAACTAAGCGCTGCGGCGTGCCCGGCACGCCGGATCGGCCCACTGGATCGTAGAACATGCTCTATTTTTCGCGCTGGAAGGCAATCCTGATCTGGCTGGCTGTTGCCGTCACGTTCGTCCTTGCCGCGCCCAATCTTATTCCGGCCGACACTTTGGCCAAGCTGCCGAGTTGGGTGCCGAAGAAGCAGATGACCCTGGGGCTTGACCTGCAGGGCGGTTCTCACATTCTTCTCCAGATCGATCAGAACGATCTGATCAAGGATCGGCTCGAAGCCAGCCGTGACGAAATCCGGACGCTGCTGCGCGATGCCAAGATCGGTTACACCGGCCTGTCCGGTTCCGGCCGCGTCGTACAGGTGCGCATCCGCGATGTGGCCCAGGTGGATGCCGCCAAGAACGCGTTGAAGGGGCTGACGGCACCGATAACGTCAGGCCTGTTCGGCGGTGGCACCATCACCGAGTGGACGGACGACCAGCCGGAACCCGGTCTGCTGCGCTTCACCATGACGGATGCGGGCATTAAATACCGTTCTTCGACAGCGCTGACGCAGTCGATCGAGGTCGTTAACCGCCGTGTCAACGAGCTCGGCACCACCGAACCGATCGTGCAGCGCCAGGGCGACGACCGCATCGTGGTGCAGGTGCCAGGCCTGCAGGACCCTCAACGGCTGAAGGAAATCCTCGGCCAGACCGCCAAGCTGACCTTCCAGATGGTTGATCAGACGATGCCGGTGCAGGAGGCCATCAATGGCCGTCCGCCGGCAGGCTCGAGCGTGCTCTATTCGAAGGATGATCCGCCGGTTCCGTATCTGATCGAGAACCGCGTCATCGTCTCCGGCGAAAACCTCGTCGACGCTCAGGCGACGTTCAACTCGCAGAACAACGAACCGGTCGTCTCGTTCCGTTTCGATTCCAAGGGCGCTACCCGCTTCGGCCAGGCGACCCAGCAGAATGTCGGCAAGCTCTTTGCCATCATCCTCGACAACCAGGTAATTTCGGCACCGCAGATTCGAGAGCCGATCCTTGGTGGCACGGGCCAGATTTCCGGCAATTTCACCGCCCAGAGCGCCAATGACCTCGCGGTTCTGCTGCGCGCCGGCGCGCTGCCGGCAACGCTGACCGTCGTCGAAGAACGCACCGTCGGTCCAGGCCTTGGGCAGGACTCGATCCAGGCCGGCAAGATCGCCGGTATCATCGGCTCGATCCTGGTCGTCGGCTTCATGTTCGTGGCCTATGGTTTCCTCGGCTTCCTCGCCAATATCGCGCTCGTTGTGCATGTCGCCATGATCGTCGGGTTGCTGTCGCTGCTCGGCGCCACGCTGACGATGCCGGGTATCGCCGGTATCGTGCTCACCATCGGCATGGCGGTCGACTCCAACGTGCTGATTTATGAACGTATCCGCGAAGAGCGTCGGCAAGGGCGTTCGGTCATACAGGCGATCGATACCGGATTCGCCAAGGCGTTGGCGACCATCGTCGATTCCAACGTCACCTCTTTCATCGCCACCATCGTGCTGTTCTGGCTCGGTTCTGGGCCGGTGAAGGGCTTCGCCGTGACCTTCGCGATCGGTATCCTGACGACGGTCTTTACCGCCTTCACCTTTACGCGCCTGCTGGTCTCGATCTGGCTGCGCCGTGCCAAGCCGAAGGAACTCCCGCGCGCGCCGGTGACCTTTGTTCCGCCCGGCACCAACATCCCGTTCATGGGCGTCCGCCGCTGGACTTTCGCACTGTCCACGCTGCTGTCGATCATGTCTGTGGTGCTGTTCATGACAGTGGACATCAATTACGGCGTCGACTTCAAGGGCGGTTCGACGATCGAAGTGCAGTCGAAGAGCGGGCCGGCGGACATCGCCGATATCCGCGGCAAGCTGTCGGAACTCAACATTGGCGACGTACAGGTCCAGCAGTTCGGCAGTCCGACCGATGTCCTGATCCGTGTGGCGGCACAGGAAGAAGGCGACAATGCCGAACAGAGCGTCATCGACAAGGTGCGCGCGGAGCTGCAGGACAAATATGATTTCCGCCGTGTCGAAGTCGTCGGTCCGACTGTGTCGAGCGAACTCGCCACGCAGGGCACGATCGGCATGCTGGTCGCGCTGGTTGGTATCCTGATCTATGTCTGGTTCCGCTTTGAATGGCAGTTCGCCGTCGGTGCCATCGTCGCGACCGTACACGATATCGTCATGACGATCGGATTCTTCTGTGTAACAGGCATTGAGTTCAACCAGTCGTCGATCGCCGCGATTCTGACCATCATCGGCTATTCACTGAACGATACGATTGTCGTCTATGACCGCGTCCGCGAGGATCTGCGAAAATACAAGAAGACGCCGATGCCGCAGATTCTGAACACCGCGATCAATGAGACGCTGTCCAGAACGACGTTGACGGCGGTAACCACCATTCTGGCCTTGCTGGCGCTTGTGCTGTTCGGTGGCGAGGTGATCCGGTCGTTCACGTTGGCAATGCTGTTCGGCGTCGTGTTCGGCACCTATTCGTCGATCTTCATCGCCGCGCCGTTGCTCATCCTCTTCAAGTTGCGTCAGGCTCCTGATGCTTCCGGAGAGAAGCCGGTGAACGGCAAAGCGATCACGACCTGACGGATTAGGACCTGTGGCGAAAGGCCTCTTCGGTGGCAAAGGCATCATCATCCGCGAGGCGCATTTTCCGGGCCGCGCGGCGATCGAGGCCTACGGCAATGGCGGTTTCCGCTTCGCCGACATGTCGCATCGCGGCTCGCTGCTTTGTCTGCCCTCCGGCATCCACGGCTGGCAGCCGGCCAATCCCGCCGCCTTGACGTCGGCGGATTTCGACAAGGTGTTGGCCGAAGCCGCCAATATCGAAATCCTGTTGGTTGGCATGGGCAAGGATTTGCGGCCGCTGCCGGTGGCGCTGAAAGCTGCGCTCAGGGAGGCCGGTATTTCGGCCGACCCGATGTCAACCGGGGCCGCCGTCCGCACTTATAATGTGCTGCTTGCCGAAGACCGCGCCGTCGCCGCTGCCTTCATAGCGGTCGACTGACCGTGACCGACACCCACGGGACCGTCATGGACACGGTGCGAGCCGCCGACCATGACCGCTATCTTTCAGCACTCTACGCGCCCGCCGACAAACGCGATGCGCTTCTGGCGCTCTACGCCTTCAACGCTGAAATCGCCAGCGTGCGCGATCGCATCCGCGAGGCATTGCCGGGCGAGGTCCGCCTGCAATGGTGGCGGGACGTCATTGCCTCGGATGCATCGGATGCGGGTGCGGGCAATCCACTTGCGGAGGCGCTGACGGCGGCGATCCGGCAATACGACCTGCCCAGGCAAGCCTTCGACAACTATCTCGAAGCACGCATCTTCGATCTCTATGACGACCCCATGCCGTCTCGCACCGATCTCGAAGGCTATTGCGGCGAGACGGCGTCAGCATTGATCCAACTGGCCGCTCTCGTGCTCGATCCGGCGCAGGCGCCGCGCTTTGCCGAACTTGCCGGCCATGCGGGTTGTGCGCAGGCGATCACCGGTTTGCTGCTTCTGCTTCCGCTGCACCGGGCGAGGGGACAGTGCTATGTACCCGCAGATATTCTGACTGCGGTGGGTACCTCGCCGTCGGAATTCTTGGCCGGCGACGGTGGTCCGGCGGCCGGACGAGCCGCAACGGCGATGATTGCCCTGGCGCAGGAACACCTTGCTGTCTTCGAACGTGGGGCAGCGGTATTGCCGGCCTCCTTACGTCCGGCTTTTCTGCCGCTGGCACTGACGAAAGCCTATCTGGCTTCGATGAGCCGCCGCGATGCGGCAGCACTGCTTTCCGGGAACGTGCGGCTTTCGGTCCTGAAGCGGCATTGGCTGTTATTGCGTCGGGCCGGGCGAGGCTGGATCTGAGCGCGCTTTCTCGGGCCCACAGCAGCGAAAGCACATGGTGCTGCCGGTCGCCGCGTTGATTTTCTTTGACGTAAACGTCAATCATGATAGTTTTCAAGCCGGGGTCTGGGCGCGGGAGGCGTTCGCCCGGAGGAGCGCCTTTGATCAGCTTGCCGGTTCTCGTGGTGATGGTCGTCGTTGGCATTTCGATGGCGGTTGCGGCCGTGCATTTCACCGGCGGCAGCCGCACCACGCGGCTGGCTGATGCCAGGCAGGCCCTGGACCGCTTTGCAGTGGATTTTCCCGATCTCAGGCCGGGCACGGTTCAGCTCACTGGAAATGGCGATACGGCTTTCATCGAACTCGCCGACGGGCATACGGGTATCGTCCACGCCATCGGCGACCGCTTTTTGACGCGTGTTGTCACGCCGGCCGAGATCGAGTTCGTCAAGCTCGACAGCAACAATGTGCTCACGCTGCGCTTCAGGGATTTCACCTGGCGGGGCGGGCGCTTCGCCTTCACTGACGCCGTTACGGCGCATGCGGTTTTCCAGCCGCTCGATCCAAACAAGCAGTCGGTTAGGCAGGAGGCCGCCTGATGGAGACTTATCAGTTTCCCGATGTCACCAAGCTCGCCATCCCGTTCTTCGTCGTCGCCATTCTGCTGGAAGTCTGGCTGGTGCGCACGGGCCGGGCCAAAGGGGAATTCGAAACCCGCGATACCCTCACCAGCCTGATGATGGGGACCGGCAATGTCGCAGCCGGAATCCTGCTCGGCATTGTTTCCTTTTCAGCGCTGATGTGGGTCTGGCAATTCCGTTTCTTCGATCTCGGCGTGTCGGTTTGGACCTGCATCGCCGCTTTCCTGATCGATGATCTGCGCTATTACATCTATCACCGCATCGCGCATCGGTGCCGCTGGGTGTGGGCCGAGCACGTCAACCACCATTCCAGCCAGCACTACAATCTCTCGACGGCGCTGAGGCAGAGCTGGACAGGCCTATTCACCGGCATGTTCGTGCTGCAGGTGCCACTGGTGCTGCTTGGTTTCCATCCGGCCGTCATTGCCTTCGTCTACGGATTCAACCTCGTCTATCAGTTCTGGATCCACACCGAGACCATCGGCAAAATGTGGAACTGGGTGGAATTCATCTTCAACACGCCGTCGCACCACCGTGTGCATCATGCCACCAATCCGCGCTATCTCGACGCCAACTATGCCGGCACGCTGATCATCTGGGACCGCATGTTCGGCACCTTCGTCGAGGAACTGGAAGAGGATCGGCCGCGCTACGGCATCGTCAAGAACATCGGCACCTTCAATCCATTCAAGGTGGCGTTCCATGAATGGATCGGCATGTTCAAGGACGCGTTTTCTCCTGGTCTGACACCCGGTCAGCGGCTGCGGTATCTGTTCATGCCGCCTGGCTGGAGCCATGATGGTTCGCGCGACACCTCCGAAACGCTGAAGGCGGCCTATGTCCGCCGCAATCCTGCCGAAGCAGGCAAGCCAGGACTGCCTGGTCAGAAGATCGGGGCTGCCGAATAGGAAGCTCGAGCGCAGAAAGCCGCCATCTAGGGCCGGTTTTTCAGCAGGTTCTGGTCAGCCGGCTTTGGCTGTTGCGCGCCGGCGATCGGAGTGCCCCATGAAGGCAAAGGCATGTCGCTGGACGTCCGTACCAGCGAATCGTAGACGGCAAGGCTTTGCAGGCGCTGTGTTTCGCTGCTGCATTGCTGGACGAAACCGCCTGCATACCAGGTGCAGCCCAGCCGCTCGCCTGGTAAGGCGCCTGTCGCCCAATCCTTGACGACACCGTCGGGACCCACACGGAAATAAGCGAGCCGGTAGCGCGTGCCGACGCTTTCGCGCTGCATCAAGAGCCCTGCGTTCACACCCGTTCGCGTGGATTCGACATTGTCGATGTGCCGGTAAACCGTATCGCCGTCGACCAGACGGTATTCGCCGATCATCGGCCCGTAGATGGTCGCGCCTGCCAGGCCTTCGACGGACATTTGGCTTTGCGACGCAATCTGTGCATAGGGCTTGCCCGTCGCATAGCGCATGTAGTTTCGGTCGCCGAGCGACTGCAATGCCTCGGGTGCTGTGGTGCAGCCGGTGAAAGCCGCCAGAAGGACGGCAGCAAGGACAGTTCTTTTCCGAAGCATGATGGTCCCCCGACCACGAGGGACGCAGACTAGTCTGCCGGGGCCTGAAGGTAAATCCGCTACTCTGCCGCCTGCGCCTGCGCTGGCAGGCCGAGCCATGCACGGCAGTCGGCCAGCGCGCGCGCTGTCGTTGCCTTCTTCTTGGCAATCGATTTGTCTTTTCCCCGGAAACGGCCTTCGAAACCGTCGGGGCGCAGTTTTGTGCCAGCCTCTAGCGCCGGAAACAGGCCGAAATTGACGTTCATCGGCTGGAAGGAACGCTTGCCGGGTTCGTCGTCGGATGTGATGTGGCCGCCGGTGATGTGGTTGAGCAGCGCGCCGAAGGCCGTGGTGGCCGGTGGCAGTGAGATCGGCAAGCCGAGCCACTCGGCGGCAGCGAAGCGGCCGGCGAGCAGGCCGATCGCGGCACTTTCGACATAACCTTCGCAGCCCGTGATCTGGCCGGCAAAACGCAGGCCGGGCCGGCTTTTCAGCTGCAGCGAGTCATCGAGCAAGGTAGGCGAGTTGATGTAGGTGTTGCGATGCAGTCCGCCGAGCCGTGCGAATTCGGCATTCTCAAGCCCAGGGATGGTCTTGAAGACGCGTACCTGCTCGCCATGTTTCAGCTTGGTCTGGAAGCCGACCATGTTGTAGAGCGTGCCCAAAGCATTATCCTGCCGCAACTGCACCACGGCATAGGCCTTGACCGTCGGGTTATGCGCGTTGGTCAGGCCCATTGGCTTCATCGGCCCATGCCGCAGCGTTTCGGCGCCGCGCTCGGCCATCACCTCGATCGGCAGGCAGCCATCGAAATAGGGAGTGCCTTCCCACTGCTTGAATTCTGTCTTGCC
Source organism: Mesorhizobium sp. 1M-11 (assembly GCF_001303895.1). Lineage (GTDB taxonomy): Bacteria > Pseudomonadota > Alphaproteobacteria > Rhizobiales > Rhizobiaceae > Mesorhizobium. Next base: position 95,400 of record NZ_LJSD01000043.1, read on the forward strand.
GCCTTCGATCAGGGCCTGCACGAAAGCGTCGTATTGCGCCTTGTCCATCGGGCAGTTGATGTAGTCCTTGCCGGTGCCGCCAGGGCCGACCTTGTCGTAGCGAGACTGGAACCACGCAACATCCATGTTGATCGTGTCGAAATGCACGATCGGCGCGATGGCATCGAAGAAGGCCAGCGCATCTGCACCGGTTTCGGCGGCGATCGCCTCCGCGAGCGATGGTGCCGTCAACGGTCCCGTTGCGACAATGGCCTGACCCCATTCCACTGGCGGCAGGCCGGTCACTTCCTCGCGCTGGATTGTGATGAGCGGATGCGCCACGAGCCTGGCGGTCACCGCAGCCGAAAAACCATCGCGGTCGACGGCAAGCGCACCGCCGGCCGGAACCTGGTTGGCGTCGCCCGAAGCCATGATCAGTGAGCCGGCCAGCCGCATTTCGGCATGCAGCAGTCCTACGGCATTGGATTCCGCGTCATCGGATCGGAAGGAGTTCGAACACACCAGTTCGGCGAGATCCTGGGTCTTGTGTGCATCGGTGCCGCGTACCGGACGCATTTCGTGCAGGATCACCGGCACGCCTGCCTCGGCAGCCTGCCAGGCGGCTTCCGAACCGGCGAGACCACCGCCAATGATGTGAATGGGGTTCTTGCTCATGCGGCCCGCAATAATCCTTCAGCCGTGCGAATGCAATTCTCGCAATGGCGCTTGGGTCTCATAGGCTTTGATGGAGTTTAAAAACACAACACCCGCCGGGGGAGGAGGTCCGGCGGGTGTCGTTTTGGTGACCGACCTCAGGGAGGAGGAGGAGGCCGGTCGTATTCGTCGTTGCCCGGGAGGAGGTGGGCTTCGACGAAATTCCTTTCGCCAGATTGGAGAGGGCGAAACTCTTTTCGGAAACAATGCCCGCCGCTGGGAGGAGGAGTGCGGCGGGCACCGTTTCGGTGGTCGGCCTCAGGGAGGAGGAGAGGGCCGACCTATTCGTCATCGCCGGGGAGGAGGTCGGCTCTGACAAAATTCCTTTCGCCAAATTGAAGAGGGCGAAACTCTTTTCGGAAACAACGCCCGCCGCTGGGAGGAGGAGTGCGGCGGGCGCCGTTTCGGTGGTCAACCCTTGGGAGGAGGTAAGGGGTGACCGTATCCGTCAGGGTCTGGGAGGAGGTAGACCCTGGCGAAATTACTTAGCTCGCCTTGCGAGCAGCCTGCTTGATCTCCATGCGGAACAGGCCAATGTCTTCCAACTGGCGGTTCGACAGGCGACCCAGCTGTTCAACCGTGTCGCGATAAGCGCGCCAGTTACGGTAGTTGCGGATCAGGTTCATTGTCTTGTCTCTCAATTCGGTTCGGGCCGGGCTCGGCCCGATTGGTTACGCAGCCTTGCGGGCTACGTAGGCGATGTCGCTGCGGCTGATGCCGATATCGCTCAGCTCACGGTTGCTCAGGCGGCTCAGCTCGGAGACGGTGTCCCGGTAGCGGCGCCAGTTGCGGTAGTTGCGGATCAGGTTCATGATATTTGCTCGTTTACGTCTTTGTTCGTTCGTTCATCTTTTCTGTACGGTGCTAAAATAGGTGGACCCATATCGATTTAAAAGTGCGATTGACGCATGGCAGCAATGCGTTTTGTGCAATGCAACATGGCAACCATTTCACACCGTCGTCATAAAGAAACCAGAATCGGAAAATGACGCCCTGCCAATGATTTGCCCTGGCTGGCTGGTAATCCGACTAAAATAGTGGAGTGACACCCTTGGCAAGCTATGCGAGCAAGGTCAGGCAGGATATCGCGCGTTGGGTCGAAAATGGGCTGATCGATGCCGGAACCGGCGAAAAGCTTAGCCGCGACGTCGATGCGAATGTCCGTCGCTCATTCTCCTTCGGAACGATCCTGGCCATGCTGGCGGCTATCCTGCTCGGCGCCGCGATCCTCATTTTCATTGCCGCCAACTGGGAAACCATTCCACGCATAGCGCGGGTGCTGGCCGTCTTCGCGGTCATTGCAGCGGGCTATGTCGGTGGCGCATGGCTGAAGCTGCGAGAACACCCTGCCTTCGCGGAGGCGGCGTGGGTGGTCGCTGCGGCTGCCTTTGGTGGAGCGATCGCGTTGATCGGCCAGATGTATCATTTCTCCGGCGACGAATCCGGTGCGATCCTCACCTGGTGCGCGGGCACCGCGCTTGCCGCCATGGCACTGCGCTCGAATCCGCTCACTGTCATGGCTGTTGCCATCGCCGACGGTTGGCTGGTTATGAGCCTGCTCAACGGTTTCGATTTCCGGAGCGGATTCGACTTCCCCTATCTTTATGTCTTGATGGCGATAGCGCTGTTCCTGATCTCTTATTGGACGCGCAGCCAACCCGCGCGCCATCTGATCATTCTGTCGCTTATCATCTATGCGGGCTTCGTCGCCTTGGACGACGACTGGGATGCGATGGCGATCCAACTGGCGATCGGCTCGGCTGTGGTCTTCGCGGCGGCGGTCTATGCATCCGAGCCACTGGATGGCTTGCTGCAGCTTGGCGGGCGGCTACCGCTTCATGCCTTTCTTGGTTTCCTAGTCGGCATGGCAATCTTGCAATTCAAATATGACGAGGGCGGCGGCCTGGTTCTCACCTCGGCGCTGATGCTCGCCGGTATCGTTGCTGCCATCGTGTTGGCCGGGCGCGACAGTCGAGGCTTGCGCTGGCTCGCCTATATCGGTTTCGCCTATGAACTGGTCTGGATCTATCTCGTCATGATGGGGACAATGCTGGACACCGCCAGCTTCTTTCTGGCGGCGGCTGTGATCCTTGGCCTTCTCGCCTTCGTCATCATCCGCGTCGAAAAGAGCATGCGTGGGCGCGCCGCGGCGGGAGGGACTGCGCAATGACCGGTAAGAAGCTCATTATCTCTGCTGTCGTCCTGGCGCTTGTCCAGATCGGCTTTCTGAGCTGGATCATTGCCGGCCGTGCCGCCATCCTGCGCAACGGCACGGAGGTTTTGCTGAAGGTCGAGCCGGTCGATCCGCGCGACCTGCTGCGTGGCGATTATGTGCGGTTGGGTTACGAGATCTCCACCATTCCGGCAAAGCTGGTTGCCGATCTGGCGCCCGGCCAGACAACGACGCCCGGTGGCCGCATGCTGGTTCGGCTGAAGAAGGATGCCGATGGCTACTGGCGTCCGGTTTCAGCCTTCTTCGCCACGCCGGCCACTGCGCCAGGTTCGGATGAGGCTGATATCGCCGGCACGATTTCCGGCGGCTGGTCGCTCGAGGCCGACGCTACGCTGTCGCCGGATTATGGTATCGAGCGCTTTTATCTGCCGGAAGGCGAGGGGCGGGCTATCGAGACCGATATGCGGGTTCGCCCGTTTGGCGTGCGCGTTGCGCTGGCCAAGGATGGTACGCCGCAGATCAAGGCGCTGGTCGATGGCGACAAGACGCTGTTCGAGGAGCCACTTTATTAGGAGTCTTGTCAGGAAAAAGTGGTGCGGATGAAGGGACTCGAACCCCCACGCCTTTCGGCACCGGAACCTAAATCCGGGGCGTCTACCAGTTCCGCCACATCCGCATACCGGGCCAAATCCCACGTAGCCATCATTCTGTCAATGTCGCCGGTCAAGACACAGCTTGTTGCCGGGCGCGAAGATAGTTGAAAATCGGCCTCGCCTGTGACAAAAGGCGTGTCGAATGTGACGGGATGCGACGATCCGCTTCTGCTAAATGTGATATGAAGTAGGAAAAACAAAGACTTAATCACATTTTGGGGCGTCGTTGGGAGAATTGAGCCGCCGAAGCGGTCAAGGGCTCCAGCTTCCGTACCAAAGCCACTCCCGGCAAGACTATTCCGGCAGGCTGCGAACGGCGTGTCCGTTTGCCAGTCTCATTGGTGAAGATAAAGGTTTGATGATGCAGGTCACCGAAACGCTCAATTCCGGCCTCAAGCGCGAGATCAAAGTCGTCGTGCCCGCCGGCGACATGGAGGCCAAGCTCCTGGCCCGTCTGTCGGATGCCAAGGACAAGGTCCGCATCAATGGCTTCCGCCCGGGCAAGGTGCCGGTCCAGCACCTGCGCAAGGTATACGGCAAGTCCTTCATGGCCGAAGTGGTCAACGAGATCCTGAACGAGTCGCGCACCATCATCACCGGCCGCGGCGAAAAGGCCGCCATGCAGCCCGAAGTCATCATGACCGAGGACGAGAAGGAAGCTGAAAAGATTCTGGCCGGCGGCAGTGATTTCGAGTTCAAGCTGAACTACGAAGTCATCCCGGCGATCGAGATCAAGGATTTCACCGACATCAAGGTGACCCGTCCGGTCTATGACGTGCCGGAATCGGAAATCGACGAGCAGGTCCAGCGTGTCGCTGAATCGTCCCGCTCCTACGAGACCAAGTCGGGCAAGGCTGCCGAAGGCGACCGTGTCACCATCGACTATCTCGGCAAGATCGACGGGGAGGCCTTTGCTGGCGGCGCCGGCACCGACCAGCCGCTGGTGCTGGGTTCCAAGGAATTCATCCCGGGCTTCGAGGATCAGCTGATCGGCGCCAAGGCTGGCGATGAAAAGCTGGTCACCGTCACCTTCCCGGAAAATTACCAGGCGCCGCACCTGGCCGGCAAGGAAGCCACTTTCGACGTTACCGTCAAGGAAGTCGCCGCTCCCGGCAAGCTGGAGGTCAACGACGAGACCGCCAAGAACCTTGGCCTGGAATCGCTCGAGCGCCTGCGTGAAGTCGTGAAGGGCCAGATCGAGAGCCAGTTCGGTTCGATGACGCGCCAGAAGGTCAAGCGCCAGCTACTCGACCAGCTCGACGCTTCCTACTCCTTCGAAGCGCCGTCCAAGCTCGTCGAGGCCGAGTTCACCAATATCTGGAACCAGGTCAACCGCGATCTCGAAGCCGCCGGTCGCACCTTCGCCGACGAAGAGACGACCGAGGAAGAGGCCCGCGCCGAATACACTCGCCTTGCCGAGCGTCGCGTCCGTCTCGGCCTTGTGCTTGCCGAAATCGGTGAGAAGGCTGGCGTCACAGTCTCCGATGACGAGCTGCAGCGCGGCCTGTTCGAGCAGATCCGTCGCTTCCCGGGCAACCAGCAGCAGGAAGTCTACGAGTTCTACCGCTCCAATCCGGATGCGCTGAACACGCTGCGCGCGCCGATGTTCGAGGAGAAGGTCGTCGACCATCTGCTCGGCCAGATCTCTGTCACCGACAAGAAGGTGAGCAAGGAAGAGTTGATGGCCGAGGACGAGGAAGCTGAGACCAAGGCCAAGCCCGTCAAGAAGGCCACTGCCAAGAAGGCGGAAAAGGCTGAAGAGGCCGGCGCCGAAGAGCCGAAGAAAAAGGCTGCTCCGAAGAAGAAAGCCGCCAAGGACGCCGAATAAGCGTCAGAGGTTCAAGAATGAAGGCCGCCGCGAGGCGGCCTTTTTCTTTGAACGATTGTGCTCGATACGGTCTGCCGGCATGAGGAATTGCTCTGCGGCTCTTGTTTCCGCGACCGGTATGTACATGCAGACTACTGGCGGTAGTCCGAAGTGCCACTAAATCACCACTAATCACTTGGTAAGCTGCCGTAGCGTAGCTTACCGCAGAGTCGCGGCTGTTTTCGCGGAGGGCAAATTGGCAAGGTCGGTCGTCGGACTTCGTCCGGTGCTGGGTATGGTGTTGCTGGCGTTGGGCGGTGGCGCCGCGCGGGCGGACGATATCGCCGACCGATGGCGGTTTGGCTCTGCTCCCGACGGCTCGATCACCGCCTCGGTCTCTGCCGACAGCATTATCGCCATCGGCAGTGGCGCGCTTGGGTACCGTCCGGTCCTGACCATTGCTTGCCGTCCGGACGGCGAGCCGCAATGGAGCGAATGGCTGCAGCTGAATGACGGCGTCGCTGCGGGGGACACCATCACTGTTGTCGTGTCGGTCGACGGTGGCCAGAATTTCAAGGAAGACTGGTCGGTGTCCAACGGGTCGCGAACATTGATGCGGCCTGGCACCGATGCGGTCAGCAGGTTGGCGTCCGCCAAGCACCTCAGGCTTTCATGGCGTTTCGGCGTGATCACCGGCCGTGCCAAGGCCGATTTCTTCCTGGGCGGCGCAGCCGCCGCCATCGATCGGCTGGCAGCCGAATGCAAGATCGCCACGCCCTGATCGCTTTAGATCAGCAGCAGCCCCTTCATCGAGGCATGACCTTTCTTGCCGATGACGATGTGGTCGTGGACTGCAATTCCCAGCCGCTTGCCCGCCTCGATGATCTCCTTGGTCATTTCGATATCTGCCCGGGACGGGGTAGGATCCCCGGATGGATGGTTGTGGACGAGTATGATCGCAGTGGCTGAAAGCTCCAGCGCCCGCTTCACGACTTCGCGCGGGTAGACAGGCGTATGATCTACCGTTCCAGTCTGTTGGACTTCGTCGGCGATCAGCATGTTCTTCTTGTCGAGGAAGAGGATGCGAAACTGCTCGCGGGCCTCGAATGCCATGGCTGCACGGCAATAATCGAGCAGCTGCTGCCAGGAGGACAATGATTCGCGACCGGTAACTTCGCTGCGCAGCGAACGATGCGTGACGGCGGCGATCACCTTGAGGTCGAGCGCTACTGCGGGGCCGACGCCCTTGACCTCTTGTAGCAGCGCGATCGGCGCACCCAGGACCTCGGCCAGGCTGCCAAAGCGGGCGAGCAGCGCTTTGGCCATGGGCTTGGTGTCTGCGCGTGGAATGAGACGAAAGAGCAGAAGTTCCAGCAGCTCATAGTCGGGCAGAGCACCATGCCCCGCACTGGCAAACCGCTCGCGCAGCCTTTCACGGTGTCCGAGATAATGCGGCTTGTCGTCAGCGGTTTTCCGCTTCTCAAGCGCCAGCACCGGCTGTTCGGCCAGGAACCGGCGCTCATCGTCCCCGTTGCTCATCAAGCCCCCGCTTCGAGCTCATCTGCCTTCGGGCAATGTAGAGGGAGTTTTGGGGGCGGTACAGGGGACTACGGTCGGGGAGGGTCTCTTTCAGCGAACGGATCGAGGTTGGCCAGAAAGGAGAACCCGTCGTTGCCGACGGGTTCTGAAGAAAGCGAGGAGACTAGAAGTCGCGCTGGAAGCGAAGCAAGCCACCGAGATTGCTCTTTTTGTTCGCATTGGTCCAACTGCCGGTGTACTCGGCCGTGCCGAAGTTGCCTTCATTGACATAGTCAACTTCGGCCGTGACGGTGAAACCTTGAACCAGTGCGTGCGCCACATTGACGGCAACGCCGAGGTTTTTGGCGCCATCATAGGAAACCTGAGCGTTGAACGAGGTCTTTTCGTTGAACTTGTAGGTGCCGCCGCCCCAGATGGCCCAGTTGCCGCCCCACAGTTTATAGAAGTTGCGGTCTATATTATCGTCCGTGCCGTAGCCGGCCATGACAAAAAGATCGATCTGTTCGGTTGCCTTCACGTCCAGCCGAACCTTGCCGGCCCACTCCTCGAAATTGCTGTTATAGGCAACAACGCCGGTGATACCGCCCCAGCTCTGGGCATATTTCACACCGCCGACGACATGGGGGACATAGCTGTCGATCGTGTTGTCATCGCTGGTCCAGGTATCGCCGGCCCGCTTCGATTTCGAAAACTTTCCCGCACCCTGTTCCAGCGAGACGACCGCCGAGAAACCGTCGCCGGCGTCGAAGGTGTAGCTGATCAGATTGGTATCCAGGGCGCTGTAAGGAACCAGCGTATCGTTGATGACGTTGCCGGCATAGTCGATGAAGCTGGCGAAAGCCGTCTCCCCCTTGCCGATACGCAGGCCACCGAGCTGGACCCATGCGAAGGTCAGTGCGTAGCCATTGCTTGTTGAGTTCGAACCGTAGTCCTGGGGGTTGCCGAAGTCGAAGCGGGTCGAGGTATAGGTCTTCAGGGTGCCGAGCTCGGTCTCCTGACCGGTCCAGGTCCTGATGGCGAAGCGGGCAAGTTTCCACCAGGTGCCTTGCTCTTTGTTGTCGAGCCGGTCGTTGGCACGAGCGCCGTTATACGATCCGACATCGCCCATACCTATGTCATAGCGGATGTAGCCTCCGACGCGCAGACAGGTCTCTGTGCCTGGGATGTAGAAGTAGCCGGCGCCGTAGACGTCGCAGATCTTGACGTATTCGGCGGGTTCCGGCTCGGCGACCACGACTGTGTCGGCGGCGCGCGCACCGGAAACTGCGATCAGAGCCGCAGCCGATCCAAGGAAAATACTCCTGGTATTCATTGTCTCCTCCAATGAAAGGTTTGAAAAATGGGCGCGTTTTTCCCGAGGACGGCGTTCCCAGCGCTGTCCCCCTCCTGAAAAAGATGCGCTTAGCGCTGCTTCTTCAGATTTCTCCCACGCGATGGCAGGCTATTAGTGCGCCGGACCCCGATGGCCGCAGGGCCGGGACGATTGTGCGGCATGGTTCGCGGGCATGCGGACACCGGCTGGCATAGGCGCAGCCGGTTTCGGAAACCGCGGCACTGGATGGGGCAGACGCCTCGCAACGCTGGCCCGATCCTGGAATCGCGGCCAGAAGCGCGCGGGTATAGGGGTGGCCTGGCGCATGAAACAGGCTTCGCGTCCCCGCCAGTTCCACGAGACGCCCGCGATAGAGCACGCCGACCCGGTCGCACAAATAAGCCACGACCGACAGATCATGCGAAATGAACAGCATCGACAGTCGACCTCGAGCCTTGATGTCCTGCAGCAAGGCCAGGATTTGTGCCTGGACAGAGACGTCGAGGGCGGACACCGGCTCATCCGCTACCAGAAGGTCTGGTTCCAGCGCGATGGCTCGGGCGATCCCGATGCGTTGACGTTGGCCACCCGAAAACTGGTGTGGATGCCGGTCGGCTACAGACGGGTCCAGGCCGACCGCCTGCAGCAAGCCGGCCACTCGATCACGCAGTTCCGCCGCCGGCAGGCTCTGATGCGTGCGCAAGGGTTCAGCCACGATGTCGGCAATGCGCCAACGCGGATCCAGCGAGGCGTAAGGGCTCTGGAACACCATCTGTACCCGTCGCCGGGCTCGCCGAAATTCCTCGCCGGAGGAGGCAAGCCAATCCTGCCCGTCGAAGAGGATATTGCCGGCAGTCGGACGTATCAGCCGCATAATCATACGGCCTATGGTGGATTTCCCGCTGCCGCTTTCGCCGACGAGGCCAAGGGTCTCCCGCGACCCGATGCTGAAGCTGACGTCGTCGACCGCAGGTATTACCCCTGCACGTCCGAACCAGCGGCCGGGCAGCGCGTAGTGCTTCACGAGGCCCTTGACCGAGAGAAGGTCGGGAGGCGACTCGGTTCGAGCCTGGTCAGGCAGCGAGGGGACAGGCGACAGCATGGCGCGGTTCCTCACGAGTTGGGGAAAGAGCAGGGATGCCCTCACGGCAGCCCGCGACTGCTCGGACGCAGCGCGGATGGAACGGACAGCCGACTGGCGGATTGGCCAGATCGGGCACGGTGCCTGGGATCGGCCGCACCACCTGGTCCGGCGCGGTGATCGACGGGCGCGACGCGATCAGGCCGGCAGTGTAGGGGTGCCGCGGCCGGGCCAGCACCTCGGCTGTCGGGCCGCTCTCCACGATCCGCCCGGCATACATCACGGCAACGTCGTCGCAGGTCTCGGCAATGACGCCCAGGTCGTGGCTGACGAGAATAACCGCGGTGCCATGCTCGGCCTGCAAGCCGCGGATCAGGTCGAGGATCTGGGCCTGGACGGTGACGTCCAGGGCTGTCGTTGGTTCGTCGGCTACGATCAGTGCTGGGTCCAGCGCCAGGGCGCAGGCAATGACGACGCGTTGACGCATGCCGCCCGACAACTCGTGCGGATAGGCTCGGCTCCGCCGATCTGCATCAACGATGCCGACGCGCTCGAGAAGCTCCGTGACGCGGGTCTGCACCTCTTTCCGCCGCATCCTTGGTCGATGCCAGCGGAACAACTCGGCGATCTGGTCGCCGATAGTCATGACCGGGTTCAGGGTGGCGGTCGGATCCTGGAAGATCATCGACAGTCGGTTACCGCGCAACCGACGCATCTCGCGTTCAGGCAGGCCGACGAGGCTTCTGTTCTCGAACCGGATGTCCCCGCCCGCTATCCGGCCCGGTGGCTGGATCAGTCCCAGCAGGGCTTGGCCAACAGTCGACTTGCCGCAGCCGCTCTCACCCACGAGGCCTAGGATGCGGTTGCGGTCGAGCGATAGCGATACTCCGGCCACGGCCCGAACCAGACCCCGAGGCGAGGCGTATTCTACGCGCAGGTCGTGGACCTGCAGCAGCGGCGTGCTCATCGCTCGGCCCTCGGATCGACGAAGTCGCGCAGGAAATCGCCGAACAGGTTGATACCCACCGACGTCATCAGGATCACCAGCCCGGGCCCCAGCACCATCCATGGCGCGTCATACAGGAAGTCGCGACCCTCGCTGATCATCTTGCCCCAGGAGGGGGTCGGCGGCTGGACGCCGAGGCCGAGGAAGCTGAGCGCCGCTTCGGCAATGATCACCAGCGCTACTTCCAAAGTGGCGAGGACCAGAACCGATGGGATCACATTTGGCAGCACGTGTCCCAGCACGATGCGCCAGCCGGGCACTCCTATCGATCGCGCCGCCTCTACGAATTCCATCTGTTCGATGCGCAGCGCTTCGCCTCTCACGACACGGGCGTAATTGACCCATAGTGCGATCGACAGCGCCAGCACCATGGTCCAGAAGCCGGGTCCCAGGATCGCCATGATCATCAGGGCCAGAAGCAGGAAGGGGAACGCCAGAAGGAAGTCGACCAATCGCATGATGAGATTGTCGACGATACCGCCGGCATAGCCGGCCACCGCGCCGAGAAGGGAGCCGATGGTGGCGGCCAGCGCGACGACGATGATTGCGACCGCCAGCGAGGTCCGGGCGCCGACGACGATCCGGCTGAAGATGTCCCGGCCCAGATTGTCACCGCCCAGAATATGATCCCAGCCGCCACCTGTTGCCCAGACGGGCGGCAGGAAACGCCATCCCAACACCTGCTGGGCGGGATCGTACGGCGCCAGGGCGGGCGCTGCAGCGGCGCCGATCAGGATCATGCCGATCAGAAGCAGCCCGGCCAGCCCTTTTGGGCTGCGGCGAAGCGCCTTGAGGAACTGGTTCCTCGCCACGTTGTGCACAGACTCTGTCGGTGCGGTTGCCGCGATTTGAGACAGTGTGCTGTCAGCCATGACGCATCCGCGGATCTATGATCTGGTAGAGCAGATCGATGATCAGGTTCATTCCCACGAACAGCACCGCGGTGATGAGCACCGTGGCCTGCACGAGGGGGTAATCGCGGGTAGTGATGGCTTGTACCGACAGCCGACCGATACCGGGCCAGGCGAACACGGTTTCGGCAACGATGGCGCCAGACAGAAGGTTACCCAGCTGCAGCCCAACCATCGTGATGACCGGAATGATGGCATTGCGAAAAGCGTGCTTTAGCACGACCGTGCGAGGAGGCACTCCTTTGGCCCGGGCGAACTGGACGTAGTCCTGCCGGATCGTTTCGATCATCGCCGACCGGATCAGTCGGGCATTGACCGCCATCAGACCGAAGGCCAGCGATACCGAGGGTAAAAGGAAGTAACGAACCTTCTGCCACAGGAGATCGAAGCGACCGTCGACAATCGCCTTCGGTATCGCAGCGATCACCGATCCCTTGTAGCCCGAGGCCGGCAGCCAGCCGAGTTGCACGGAAAACAGAAGGATCAACAGGACACCGAGCAGGAAGGAGGGGGTGGAGACTCCGACGACTGCGACCACGGTGCCCGCTGTGTCGATCGGGCTATCCCGGCGCAGCGCCGTCACGATGCCGATCGGGGTTGCTACCGATAGCGCCAGCACCATTGACCACAGCGTTAGTTCCGCCGTCGCCGGCAGTCGTTCCAGGATGAGCTGCGCGGCTGGGACGCGCTGGCGCAGCGAAGTGCCGAGATCACCCCGTAACGCATTGCCGAGATAGGAAACGTATTGATCCAGCATCGGACGATCGAGGCCGAGCTGAGTGCGTAGCCGAGCCTTGTCGGCCTCCGTCATGCCGGGGTTACCCGCGGCCATGACATCCACCGGATCACCGGGAACCAGCTTGGTCATCGCCGACACCACGAAGGCGATGCCGGCGATGATGACAAGCGCATAGGCGATCCGCTTGATGATCAAGGGCAGCATCGGCCGCTCCTCAATTCTCGATCCAGGCGCTGTCGACGGAAATATCGCCGTCGGTGCGCAGGGCCGCATCCCGGACCGAGGACGACAGCGCCGCAAAGTTCAGTGGCTCAAACAGCGGAGCCCAATAAGCCTGGCGCATGATGAGTGCCTGCGCGTCATCCAAAAGGGACTGCCGCGCCGCCGGATCGAACGCAACCCGTTGCGCCTCGAGCATCTTGTCCAGCGCCGCGTCCTTGCGGAAGCTGCGGTTGTAGGAACCCTGGCTGTGCAGAGCGGCGTACAGGATGTCGGCATCGTTGTATTCATATGCCATGAAGAAGATGTGGTGCTCGCCCTTGCTGGATAGCGACGCCCATTCCCCCACCGGCAGCGACTGGATTTCAAGTTCGATCCCGATGCCGCGCAACTCGGTCTGCACGATTTCGGCTGTCCGTCGGATCGGCGGCATGTCCGAGGTGATCATGCTTAGTTTCAGCCCTGCCGACTGGCCGGCTTCAGCCAAGAGTGCCTTGGCCTTGGCCGGATCGTAGGCGTAGTCCAGCGCCTCCACCGCCTTCGAATAGCCAGGGATGGTCGTGGGCAGGGGACCGTGCGCGATTTGGCCGTTGCCGTCGAGGGCGAAAGCCAGGACCTTCTCGCGATCGATGGCGTGGCAAACGGCCTGACGGACGCGAATGTCGTCGAACGGTGCCTTGTTCAAATTGAAGACAAGGGCCCGCAACCCCTGTCTTGCCCGGGACAGAAGCTGGATATCGCTGTTCTGGCGCAACCGGCGAACAGCGTCGACCGGCACTGCCTGCCCGGTAGCGAGCACGTCGATCTCGTCCGTCTCCAGTGCCGCGATCCGCGTCGAATCCTCGGGGAAGTACAAGAACTGCACTTCGTCCGCTGCCGCCACCGGGCCGCATTTATAATCGTCGAACCGCACCAGCTTGATGCCTGTGTCGGGTGCCCAGCCTGCGAAGCGAAAGGGTCCGCAGCCGACTGGATTGCGGCCGAACTGGTCACCCAGCGCTTCAACCGACTTGCGGGGCAAGATGGCTGTCGAGGGACTGGATAGGCCGATCCATAGCGGTACGAAGGGTTCCTTGAACCGATAGATGACAGTCAGCCGGTCCACGACCTCGGCCTTGTCGAACGGACCCAGCAGATAGGAGGATGGCGATGCCGTGGCCGGATCCATGATCCGTTGCGTGGTCCATACGCAGGCTTCGGCATCGGCCGGGCTGCCGTCGTGGAAGGTCACGCCGTCGCGCAGGTGGAACACGATGGTCTTGTTATTGTCTGTGGCCTCCCACCGTTCAGCCAGGCCCGGCACAACCTTGCCATCGACGTCGAGACGCACCAGCGGCTCATAAATCCAGTTGTTGGTTTGATCGGAGACCGCGATAAGGGTCTTCTGAGGGTCCAGACTGTCAGGTTCCTGGTCGCGGCCGATGCGCAAGGTTCCACCGCGTCCCTCGGCAAAGGCAGCACGACCCGGCAGGGCCATTGCGCCTGCGAGGGCTACGAAGCCACCAAGGACGCTTCGGCGGCTCAGAACGTTCTGCCGCGCATGGGCATAGGTCAGGGCCAGGAATTCCTGTGGGTCCATACGATCGAGCGACATAGTTTATTCCCCTCTTTTTCTATGGCCTTGTCTGGAACCTGCGATGCCTCGCAGGCTTGTCTCCACTCGGCTGGGTCATCAGTGGTCACGGCAGTTCGCCGGCATCCGCGTGTCGCGTGAACCACTCTCCGATGCGTTCGGAGAAATCGAGAAACTGGCTGGGATGACGTTCCAATCCATGATTGTTGTCGGGGTAGCTGACCAGGGCTGCTTCGACACCGCACATCTTCAAAGCGGTGAAGTACATCTCCGATTGCGTGACCGGCGTTCGCCAATCGCGCTCGCCGCACAAGACAATCGTCGGTGTCTGGACGTTGCCGACCAAGGCGAGCGGAGAATGGCGCCAGTAGACTTCATGTTTGCCGGCTTCCCAGGGAGGGCCGGACCGCCACCGGTAGGCAAAGTAGTCCGGCCTGTCTTGAAGCAACGTCTGACTGATCCAGTCGACGACGCCATAGACGACGGCAGCCGCCGCGAAGCGACGCGTGTGTCCGATGAGCCAGGCCGTCAGCACCCCGCCGGCGGATTCTCCCGCGATATAGACACGGTCAGGGTCGATGCCGCCGCGCTTGACCACAAGATCGACCGCGTCGGCGATCATCAGGTCGTCGGCTCCTGGGAAATCGTGCTCCAGATAGTCGGTGAAGGCTTCACCATAACCGAGTGATCCGCGAGGGTTCATCATCAGCACCGCATAGCCGCGTGCCGCCCAGAGCTGTGGGACGACGGCAAAATGTGGACCCCAGCACAGATAGGGGCCGCCATGGAGCCATAGGATCAGCGGCAGCGGCTTGTCGGCGGGAGCATCAGCGGGCCGGATCAGCCAGGCCTGCATGGGCAGCTTGGTCGCCAGCCACATCGGCTCGATCGGTGCAACCGTTATGTTCGACATCCAGTCGCTTTCATGCGTCACCTGCTGGCAGTGAGTGCCGTCGACTGACAGGATTGCGACTTCGTCGGTTCGCGTCGAGCTGCCGTGCAGTATGGCGATTTCGCCATCGCGCGAGACCGAAACGAACTTGCTCCACAGCACATAACCGGAAACGGCCGAGCCGCCGACCTCTCGCGACAACACCGTCCATCGCCCTTCGAGGTCGACCTTTTGCAAACATCCGGCACCTTCATGCGGAACGAGTGCGAGCAATCCCGAGCTGTCGGGCAGCCAGAGCAGTTCCTGATGGACTTCGAGTCCATCGGGGTGCGTCAACGTGCGAAGATTCCCTCCCGATCGGCTCATGACGTGGACGACATTCGTACGGAAGCTCTTCTGCGAACCACGGGAGCCCACAAATGCGATCCATTCGCCATCGGGGGAGACTGTGGCATGGGCAATTGTTCCGCCGAAGCGGGTGAGACGGGTGACAGCCCCGTCTGCAATCGAAAAACTGTATACGTCTGCCGCGACGACATTGGCCGGGTTCACGGGCCCCGGCGGCGTCGGATCGCGCAGCATCGACATGATCACATTGCGGCTGTCGGAGGACCAGGAGATGTGTCCTGCGAGCTTCAGTTTTGTCACCAGTGCGAGCGGGCCACCATGTTCGAACGGATCGACGGTGAGCTGCCGGATGGTTGCGCTCTCGACATCCAACAGGAATATCTGATGATGTCCCTCGGGCAGGAGCTCGGCATCCACACCTTCTATCCGCCGCAGAAGACGCTCCGTGTACTGACCCGGCCGTGCCCATCGTTCCGTCCGCAAGCCATGCCAGGCCGGAGCGGTCCGCTTGTCCGTTTGAGCTGGCTGTGCCTGCGGCGCACGCATGACGAATGCGATTGTTCGACCATCTGGAGACCAGGCCAGACCTTCCGGTGTCGACGGCAGGTTGGCGATTGCCTTGGTTTCGCCGGTTGCGACAGACCACAGGCGGATTTCATTCGTGTCATCCTCTCCACCCACAAAGGCGAGCTGGTCTGAATTCGGCGACCAGCGTGGCTGGAAGCCTTGGCCCAGGTCCTGCGCCTTTCCGGACTTGCGCTCGAAGATCTGCACGTCCGAGCACCAGACGTCGCGGATGACGTCGGGCCGGTCGCGTACGTAAGCGACGTATCGCCCGTCCGGCGAAATCTGCGGATCTGACGGCAGACGCAGCCGGAAATAGTCCTGTGGCTCAAGAACCGACACGTGAGAGATCCTCCATTGGATTGGCTGGTGCTGCCGCGAAGGGAGCATTGCTGACCCGCTGCACGAAGGTGCCGTCATCCACCCCGGGGAAGGGCGCCGATGCCGAGGCGCCGATGCGCAATTCCTGCAAACATGCCCGCTGCGACCGGCAGTACGTCGTCGTTGAAATCGTAGAGGGGGTGGTGGAGATAGGCGCTGTCTTCACCATTGCCGACGAAGAAAAAGCAACCGGGGACCTTCTCGAGGTAGAAGGCGAAGTCCTCGGCGCCCATGGTGGGAAGCTGATGGACATATCCGGCGTTGTCGGGCCCGACGACCTCGACGGCGACGGCCACCGTGAAATCGGTTTCCGTAGCGTGGTTCACGACGGGCGGAATGCGCAGGATACGCGTCAACTCCACACCTGCCCCATGGGCGTGGCAGATGCTTTTGACCAGCCGGCCGAGTTCGCGATCAATCATTGCTCCGGTTTCTGGACTGGCATCCCGTGTGTTGATCGTCATCGAAGCGCGGCCGGGAATGACGTTATGGGCGTTGCCGCCATGAAATTGCGTGACGCTGACCACTCCCGCCTCCAGGGGCGAAAGGCGTCGCGACACCACGCTTTGCATGGAATGGATGAGACTCGCGCCTACAAATATCGGATCGACTGCCAGGTCGGGCCGCGAGGAGTGACCGCCGTTGCCGATGATGGTGACCTCATACACCGAAGTGCCGCCCATGGCCGGACCTGTCTTGGCGAAAACCCGGCCCAGCCTGTAACCAGGGCGGTTGTGAAAGCCATAGATGGCATCGACTTCGGCGAGCACACCTTCCTCGATCATGCGAACGGCACCGGTGCCGCCTTCCTCGGCAGGCTGAAACAGCAGCTTGAGGCGTCCATTCAACTGTGCATTGTCGGAAGCAAGCTTTGCGGCTGCGAGCAGCAACGAGGCGGTATGCCCGTCATGGCCGCATGCATGCATCTTGCCTGGCATGGTCGAAGCATAATCCAGGCCTGTCTCTTCCTGTATCGGCAGGGCGTCCATATCGGCGCGAAAGCAGATGGTTGGCCCCGGCCGCCCGGTATCCAGCATGCCGATCACGCCGGTGCCTGCAATGCCCTGTCTGGTCTCGTAGCCGTGCCGGACAAGGAAATTTGCGACAAGGTCGGCGGTTTCCCGCTCTTCGAATTTCAATTCGGGCCTGCTGTGCAGATGACGGCGAATGGAGATTGCTTCTTCCACTGCCGGCGACGGGAATTTGGTCAAAGGTCCTGGCATCATTCCCCGATCGTGCTTTCGCATCTCAAGAGCCTGCTCAAGAAACGAAAGTTCCCTCCCAGCGTCGTTCGACATCCCGGCTTTGAAATCTGGCAGAACGCCGCCGATGTGCTGTCGAAACGAAAGCTTGTTTTCCTACCCATTTGCTCGACAAGCCATTGGCTGATCGGCAGCGCCACCCTAGTGATTTGGCAGGCTCGGCGGCCAACAGGATTTACCGATCAATCGATGCAAGTTTTGCATGAGACCGTTCGCATTCGCCGACGCTAACCTCGCCGTTACAGGCCGGAGGTTGAGGCAGTGCATAGAGCGCGGACACTTTACGACAAACTCGTTGACCGCCACACGGTACGAAAACTCGACGAGCATGCCCAACAGGTTCTTCTCTACGTCGATCGTACCGTGCTGAATGAATATACGTCACCTCAGGCGTTCACTGCCCTGCGCATTGCGGAACGTCCCGTCTGGCGTCCCGCCGCGGCGCTCGGTGTGGTTGATCACGTCAATCCGACCGTCGTCGGCCGGATCGCCATACCGGAGGATGCAGCGAAACAGACAAGCTATTTCGCCGAGAATTGCCGGGATTTCGGCATCGAGATTTTCGACATGAAGCATGCGATGCAAGGCATCGAGCATGTGGTGATGCCGGAAATCGGCCTGGTGCTGCCAGGGATGGTGATTGCGGCGGGCGACAGCCACACCACCACCTATGGTGCCTTTGGTGCGCTCGGCTTCGGCATCGGCACCTCCGATATCGAGCACTACCTCGCAACTCAGACACTGATCTACAAACGACTTGGATCAATGCGCGTGACACTGGATGGAGATCTGCCCCCGGGCGTGCGCTCGAAGGATGTCGTCATGGCATTGATCGAGAGCATCGGCGCTTCGGGTGCAACCGGTTATGCAATCGAATTTCAGGGGGGTGGTATCCGTGCGCTCAGCATCGAGGCACGCATGACCCTTTGCAACATGGCCGTCGAGTGCGGCGCGCGCGGCGCTCTCATTGCCCCAGACGAAAAGGTCATGACCTATCTTTCCAAAACAGTTCGGGCTCCCAGGGACGAACTTTGGCGCCTGGCGTCCGAGAGATGGCTGTCGTTACAAAGTGACTGCGACGCGATCTTCGACAGAGAAGTCATCTTGGCGGCCAAGGAAATTGCCCCCATGGTGACGTGGGGTACAAGCCCGGATCAAGCGGTCAAGATCACGGAATGCGTGCCGGACCCTCGCATGCAGGCAGATCCCGTTCGCCGGCACGCCATCGAGCGCGCGCTGGCCTATATGGATCTCAGGCCCGGCCAGCCGGTGAATACGATCCAGATCCAGGCTGCCTTTATCGGTTCCTGCACCAACTCTCGCATCGAAGACCTTCGCGATGCGGCCCGGGTTCTTGATGGCCGACATATTGCGTCCGGTGTAAGGGCTATAGTGGTTCCCGGTTCCATGTCGGTAAGGCGTCAGGCTGAAGCCGAGGGCCTCGATCGCATTTTCACGTCGGCCGGATTTGAATGGCGGCAGTCGGGCTGCTCGATGTGCCTGGCGATGAACGATGATGTTCTGGCCCGGGCGGAACGTTGCGCCTCCAGTACCAACCGCAATTTCGAAGACCGTCAAGGGGCCGGCGGGCGCACACATCTGATGAGCCCGGCCATGGTTGCCGCTTCTGCCGTTGCTGGCCGCCTTGCCGATGTTCGTCAACTCGTGGGTGAGCGCTAGATATGCAGGCCTTTGTCAAGGTGAGGGGTATTGCGGTACCACTCGCGGCAAGCAACATCGATACCGATGTCATCATGCCCAAGCAGTTCCTGAAAGGGATAGATCGCAGCGGCCTTGATCGAGGATTGTTCTATCATCTGCGTTTCGATGAACAGGGCAGCCCCCGGCCTGGATTCATCCTCAACCAGGCAGAGTGGCGGGATGCCGCTTTCCTGATCGCGGGTCCGAATTTCGGCTGCGGATCCAGTCGCGAACACGCCGTATGGGGACTGATGCAATACGGCATCCGCTGCATCATCGCGCAGAGTTTCGCGGGCATTTTCTTCGACAATTGTGCCCGCAACGGCCTGCTCGCCATAGAACTCGGTGAGGAAGAGGTCAGGCGTCTGCTGGACCTTGTCAGTTCCCCCGCCGACAATGTCCTTACCATTGATTTGAACAATGAAACCATCTGCGGTCGAGGGCTGGAGATTGATTTCGAGATCGATCCGATCCGTAAGGATTCCCTCCTCAAGGGGCTGGATGCCGTGGGCCAGACGCTGGAGTTCAGAGATGAGATCCGCACATTTGAGCGCAACTACTTGCGAGAAAATCCATGGCTGGAACAGAAGTGATCGCGAACTCACTGACGCCTGTTGGCCCGTCGCCGTTCCTGAAAGGCTTTGATCTTTTCGATTTTACGACCAGAGCGAAAACGACGCTGCGATTTGCGATCGCCGGCGAAGGGCCGCCGCTTCTCCTTCTGCACGGACATCCCCAGACGCATGTGACCTGGCGCAAGGTTGCTCCCACGCTTGCCAGGCATTTTACGGTGATTGCGGCGGACCTGCGTGGATATGGCGACAGCAGCAAGCCGTCAGGCGGGGACGACCATATCAACTACTCCAAGCGGGTGATGGCGCGGGATCAGGTCGAGCTAATGCAGGCATTGGGCTTCGAGCGCTTTTTCGTGGCGGGGCACGATCGAGGCGCTCGCGTTGCTCATCGCATGGCGCTCGATCATCCCGATGCTGTCGCCAGGGTGGCCCTACTGGACATTGCGCCAACCGCAACGATGTATGCGCGCACCGATCGGGTATTCGCCACGCGTTACTTCTGGTGGTTCTTCTTCATCCAGCCTTATCCACTGCCGGAGCGTCTGATCGGTAACGATCCCGAATTCTTTCTTCGAGCACATCTCGGTCGGCAGAACGGTCCCGCTGATGCCACGGAGCCGGAGATCTTTTCGGAATATCTGCGCTGCTATCGTGACCCGATGACACAACATGCTGTTTGCGAGGATTACCGGGCTTCGGCTGGAATCGATCTCGTGCATGATGCCGCAGATGACCACAAACGAATCGCAGCGCCTTTGCTCGCCATGTGGGGAGCGCGCAGCACCGTGGGAGCTCTTTATGATGTCGAGCAAACCTGGCTGGAGAAGGCGCTGGACGTGAAGGGTAGGGCGCTCGATTGCGGCCACAACCTTCAGGAGGAATGTCCGGCCCTGGTGGCGGAAGAGCTCTTTTCGTTCTTCATGAGCTGATCGCTCTGGCGGCTCACACGCTGCCAAAAGCGTTCCGCCGTCTGCGTCTGCCGCGACTTGGCGCGAAAGAGATGGATTTCGATGGAAACCTCGTCCTCGGGGACGCCAATTTTCATCAGTCGACCGGAAGCGATGTCGTCAGCCACAAGGCTGAGAGGTGACCACGCCAGCCCGCGTCCGTCGCGGGCCATTGTCACCAGCATTGTGGCAAGATGTGAGGAAAAGACAGGATCCGGTGGCAGGCGCCTGCCGTTTTGCTCCCAGGCGGCATTGAGAATGCGGCCCATGCCAGATTCCGTCGAATAGGCCAGAAAAGGCCCATTTTCCATGATTTGGGTCGAGGCGAGCGATGGTGCAGCAACCGGCACCAATATGTCCGTTCCCAGCGGTACGGATCGAAATCGATCGCCTGTCAGCCTGTTGAAGGCGGCGGGATGGTGATGGCAGAGCAGGAACTGGCTCCGGCCTTCGATCATGAACTGCTCGCAGCGGACCATCGAATCCGCGATCAGCTGCACGGAAGTCAGCAGTGGCTCGTCAGATTCCAACTGGCGCAGCCATGGCGGGAAGAAAGTCAAAGACAAGGCGTGCGTGGATGCGAATACCAGCGTTTCCGTGGCCGTTTGTGCGGCGCTCATTGCGTCACGACGCGCAGTCTCAAGCTGCCGGAGAATCTCTTCGGCGAATGGCCTGAGGCGTTCTCCAGCGTTGGTTAGTTCGATCGAGTGTGAGCTTCTGTCGAAAAGAGGGGCGCCGACCCATTCCTCAAGGCACTTGATTCTCCTGCTGAAGGCAGGTTGGCTGATGGCTCGCCGCTCGGCTGCCCGAGAAAATCCACCCTCGCGTATTACCGCGAGAAAATCCAACAGCCAGACTGTATCCACGCCGGACCCCGGGACTAGAGTGGCGGAAGACCCGGCCTGTCGAGCCCCTTCGGCGACAGCGTGAAAATCTCGCAGCCGGTCGAGGTCACGCCGATCGTGTGCTCATACTGTGCCGACAGCGAACGGTCGCGGGTGACCGCCGTCCAGCCGTCGGAAAGAACCTTCACATGCGGCCGACCGAGATTGATCATCGGCTCCACCGTGAAGATCATGCCGGGGCGCATTTCCACACCTTCGTTGGCATGGCCGTAGTGCAGGATGTTCGGCGCGTCGTGGAACAGCCGGCCGACGCCATGGCCGCAAAAATCACGGACCACGGAACAGCGTTCGCCTTCGGCATAGACTTGGATCGCCTGGCCGATGGCGCCCGTGCGCACGCCGGGACGGATCGCGGCAATGCCGCGCATCAGGCACTCATGCGTCACTTCCATCAGCCGCTCGGCGGCGCGCTTGACGGTACCGACCGGATACATGCGACTGGAATCGCCATGCCAGCCGTCCAGGATGTAGGTGACGTCGATATTGACGATATCGCCGTCACGCAGCGGCTTGTCATCGGGGATGCCATGACAAACGACATGATTGATCGACGTGCAGGACGACTTCGTGTAGCCACGATAGTTGAGCGTGGCCGGCAGCGCGCCATGGTCCATGCCGAACTCGAAGACGAAACGGTCGATGGTATTCGTGGTGACGCCAGGCTTCACGATGTCGACCAATTCATCCAGGCATTGCGCGGTCAGCAGGCAAGCCTTGCGCATGCCGGCAAAGCTCTCCTCATTGTAGAGCCTGATCTGGCCGGTGTTGCGCAGTGGGGCTGTTTCTGCGTCGAGATAGGTGACCATGGTATCCGGAAGCGTTTGTTTTCGGGCAGATTATCATGTGACACCGATGGCGTCGTTCTTCAACCTTTTGCATTGCATTGGCAGCGAGACAGGCGGCATTGACCGTGTTAGATGCCGATGGTTGGGGGAGATAGGGCATCTAGACGGGACGGTATTCCGTGTCGAGTATCTTCAGGCAGCTGCTCGGCTGGCCGGGCTGGCGCGCATCTCCCGCGCAATGGCAGATCAACATGCTGGAAGGGTGGGCCAGATGCTGGCTCCCGTTCGTGCTTGGCGCGGGACTCCTCCTCTATTTTCCCTATCTGGGGCTGCGCCCGCTTCGTTTCGAAGAAGGTCGGCGCGCCCTGCAGGTTTTGGAGATGCTGGACGGCGACGCCTGGTGGCATCTCAAGTTTATCGGCACGCCCTACGTCAACAAACCGCCCTTCACGCCCTGGCTGATGGCAGCGGTGGCCGCGCTACGCGGCATTCTGGATGAGGTGTCGATCCGCTTGCCGGGCGTGATTGCCGCGTTGGCCGGCGCGCTTTCGGCCGGCGCTGCTGCTCTTGTCCTTGCACCGCGAGACCGGAAGGTAGCGGCCCTGACGGCGGGACTGGCCTTTCTCTGCTCGGTGCAGATTCTACTGAGGGCACGCATCGGCGAGACCGATGTCACCGTCACCGCTCTGTGCGGCATGGCGCTGGCGCTCTGGTTGTTTGGCCGTGCGCGACGGTACTTCACCCTCGTGCTCTGGCTCGGCATTGCCGCACTTCTCGCATGTGCGGCGATGACCAAAGGCCCGATCCCGGTTGCCTTTTCAGCTCTGCCGATGATTGTCATCCCGCTTGTTGAACGGAAGCCGCGTGATGCTCTTGCTGCCATCGCCGTGGTCGTGCTCGCGCATCTGCCGATGCTGGCTTGGGCCTGGTCGAACCACCCCGATGCAGGCGCCGCGCATTGGATCAGCGAAATGCGGCTGGGCGGCGAGGTGGGTGGTGACAATCGACTAACGCGGTTGCTGCATCTCAGCGATCTGCCCCTGGCGATACTCTACCAACTGCCATTCCTGCCGGTTGCGGTTGCCATGGTCTTTGCACGCTCCGATTTGCCGCAGGAGCGGCGCTGGGTCGTCGACGCATTGCTTTTGGCTGCCGTCCCGATGGGCGTGCTGACCACAATCCTGCCGATCGGCCGGACACGCTATTCGATGCCTGCAACATGGCCGCTGGCCGTCATGGCAGGGCTGTGGGTGTCGATGAACTGGCGCCGGCTCTATTTCGCGCATTTCGTCATCGGCGCCGGCCTGACCGTCGCGGTTTTCGTGCAACTGGTGCAGATCGTCCTTATGGATGGGCGCACCGGCGGTCAGCGTCAGCTGCGTGCCGATGTCGAAGCTTTTTCAACGGTGATGAAAGACCTGCCGCCGGGATCGATGCCCGTAGTTTGGGATCGTGACCATATGAACGAGAACATTCTGGTTTACGGCCATCGCAAGATGTTCGAGCTGGGGCACGATGAGCTCGATTGCCAGGTGACAAGCGGCTATCTGGTTGCTGGTGCTTCCGATCTCGCTGTGTTGGATGCTTCGCCCAACTGGACAAAAGTGGAATCGTTGTCGGATTGGGGAGCGCTTTACAAACGGGTTCCTGATACGCCGACGCGAAACTGCAAACCGCGCTTCGCTCCTGCTTGATCGACGCTGCAACCAGGCGCTTGTTTCTATTCGAGCGGAAAACGACCTCGGCGGGGCTGCATCGGATATGTCTGTTGCAGAGATACAACCAGTGGTCGCGCTCTTGCCACAATTCACCATAAAAGCCTCTGGCAAGGAACTTCCACTCAGAAAAGACGTTCACGCCCGGGTGGAGGCAGTTCAAGAGGCGTCGTCATGCGCGAATTGCAGTTTGCCATACCCGTTCGCATTGTTCCGGTCCCCGACCAGCCGGTCGAGGAGATCTATGGCGTGGAACAGGCGATGGACTTCCTGTCCGAATGGCCGACTGGCAAGCAGGGCAAACTCTATCAGACGGCCTTCAATGCCTGTTTTGGGGCCAGTGTCGGCGTCGCGACGTCGGAAGATGCCTGCCGTGCCTTTGCGGCTTTCTGCCGTGCCAGCGGCATCATGGCCAAGGACATGATGCGCCCGCGCAAGCGTGGCGACGGATCGGAAATGCTGCCGATCTGATCGGTTCCGCGAAGCTCCGGATACGACGTCTCCGAGAAACTTCGCTATACGACGCGGATTTCCCCCGCCAGATCCGTTCTCCCATCGTACCCTTGAAGCCTGCCAGGTCATCGTTGCGCGTGGGGCGGTGTTCTCAACAAGCTGCAGTGAACAGAATTTCGACCAGCAGTGTGGGGCGGGCAAGCTTGCACTCCGCAGTCGCCCTGGCTGGCGGATTTGAGGGATCAATCCAGGATTCCCACATGGTATTCATTTCGGCAAAGTAAGCCATGTCGCTCAGCCAGATCGTTGCGGTCAGAAGGCGCGACCTGTCGGTTCCAGCCAGTTTCAGGCTTTCGTCGGCCTTGGCGAGAACCTGCCGCATCTGGTCCTCAAATCCTTGCGAGGCGTCCTCCGCCGTCATTCCCGCCAGATAGGCTATCCCGGCATGTTTGACGACGCGGCTCATACGGGGGCCGCACTCTATGCGCTCTATCATATGTATGTCTTTCCAGCGGTTGGCGAAATGAAACGGCTTTCCGGAAGTCAGCTTGCTTTCGCGCTAGCCCAGCGTCGTTGCTGCACCGACCTGTCCAGTCGCTTGCCGACGGCGGCAATAATGCCTTCGCGGAAGAAGAGCACGACAAGAAGAGCGACGGCGGTGATGATAACCAGCGTATACTCGGCGCCGAAGCCGCGCACGAAATGCTCCAGGGAACGGATGACGATCACTCCGACGAGCGCGCCATAGCGATGGCCGAGCCCCCCGATCACGGCCATCGCCACAACCATGCCCATTTCGCTCATGGACAGCATGGAAGGCGCAAGCACGCCGACATAGTTGGCGTAGAAGGCGCCGGCCAACCCCGCCAGTCCGGCGGTGATCATGAAGGCGTAGACCTTGATCCGGAAGATATCGACACCGATCCCCCGGGCTACCTCTTCCTCGTCGCGTACCGACTGCATGAGCAGGCCGATGCGACCGTCGAGCACGAGGTTCTGTATGACGAAGAACGCCGCCACCAGGAGCCCAGAGAGGATGAGATAGGGCGAACGGTCGAACCCGGCGACGAGCTTGGGAAGTTGCATTCCCATCGAACCGCCGGTGATGTCCGAGGCTGCAGCCAGGAAGACTGCGAAGGCTCCCGCGAAAGCGAAGGTGATGAGAGGGAGCTGCACGCCCCGCACGCGTAGGGCGACGAGACCGAGCAGCCCGCCGATCGCGGCTGTGAATACGGGGATAATCAGGAAGGCCAGCCAACCCGAAACCCCGAAAGCGTTGACTATCGCTGCGGTGCCGTAGGCGCCCGCTGCCGCCAACCCGACATGTGCGAATGAATACTGGCCCGCGAACCCTGCCAGCAAGTTCCAGGATCCGGCAAGAAGGAGGTAATAAGCTGAAAGGATGAGGAGATCTGCGAAGATGGGCTTCACGCCGATGGAAGCGATCGCAACGCCCGACACGGCGAAGATCGCCGCGATTGCGTAATGCATGGACTTCGTCACGATACCACTCCCGAACCTTCGCGGCTCATCCAGTTCCGGACGATGCTTTCCAGCCGCTCGCTGACGTCTTCCGCCGTTCCTTCGGTATCGTTCTGGCCCATCGCCAGGACATAGACACGGTCGGCCACTTCCAGGGCCTCTCGCACGTTTTGTTCGACCAGAAGCACTGTGACGGACCTGCGTTCCTTGAGGCGCGCCAACTCCCGATAGACCTCGCGCACCATCACGGGACTGAGGCCTGCGGTCGGCTCGTCAAGGAGAAGGAGACTGGGTTCTCCCACGAGACCTCGCGCGATCTCGACGAGTTTCTGCTGTCCACCGGACAGGTCGCCTGCCTTGCGCTCGAGGTAAGGGCGTATGGACTCGAACAACGCCCCGCATGCCTGCACCCGTTGGTTTAGCCAGTCCCGTTCGGATCGCCTGTGCCACCCGCCGAGACGGAGATTCTCCGCTACGGTCATCTGGCCGAACACAGACGATTCCTGGGGAACGAAGGAGATACCTGCCTTCACCAAGTCCACAGTTGGCAGCCCTTCCACGCGGCGTTCGCCGAGTTTGACCTCGCCGCGCGTGACTGGCGCAACGCCTGCAACCCCTTTCAGCAACGTGGATTTCCCCGCTCCGTTCGGACCGATGATCGCAGTCATCGTATTGGCAGCCGCACACAAGTTCACGCCACGCAAGATCTCCACATCGCTTTCATAGGCGACACGAAGGTCTGTGATTTCAATGGGTACACTCATGCCAGGTAAGCCTCCCGAACCCTGGAATCGGCGGATATTTCGTCGGGGGTTCCCATCGTCAGGACTTTCCCGGCCGCCAGAACCACGACGCGCTGGCACAATCCGAAGACCCATGGAAGGTCGTGACTGATGACGATGAAGCCTGTGCCGGCATCGCGCATTTCGGCAATGATCGAACGCATCACCTCCATGATTACAGGGTTTACCCCAGCCGTCGGTTCGTCGAGAAGTGCCACGGCGGGGCGCGCGAGGAGGAGCCTGGCGAAATCGATAAGCTTGCGCTGTCCGCCGGAAAGGCGTTCTGCGGGCCAGTCGGCGACGGGGCCCAGCCCGACGCGTCTGAGGGCCTCCGCTGCCCTGGTTTCCGCCGTCTTCCTGTCCATGTCACGCACCAGGCCCGTCATCGCGATGTTCTCGACCGCCGTGAGTTTCCCGAAAGTGCCGCCGTTCTGGTAACTTCTGAAAAGGGGGCGTCGCTTCGCCGCCTTGGGTTCCAGCCCCGTCACGTCATGGCCATCGAGCACGATAGTCCCCGCGTTCGGTCTGAACTGCCCTGAGATCAGATTCAGGAAGGAGGTCTTTCCCGCCCCGTTGGGACCTACGAGGGCCACCAGTTCGCCAGCCGTGAGACGAAAGTCCACGCCGTCGATGACGCGGTTGCCCCCGAAAGCCTTCTGCAGGCCAGCAGCTTCGAGAACGATCGCTTTCATATCGCACGCCCCATCTTCCCGAACAGGCCCGCAGGACGCAGCAGGAGAACCGCGATCATCAGCGCGAACCCATATGCGTCGGTATAGCCGCTGGCGACGAATATGGTCCCCATCACTTCGACCACGCCGAGCAGGAGGCCCGCCGCCAATGCACCGCCGATGGATCCCATGCCGCCGATGATCACGACGATGAAGGCTTTGACCAGCGCGACGACCCCCGAAGAGGGAAACACGAACATCAGAGGGGCAAGCAGTCCTGCCGCGAGCCCGGCAAATGCGCCCGAGACAAGGAAGGCATAGTTCGCATATTTGTGGATATCGATACCGACGACCGAGGCGCCAAGGGGACTCTGAGTGAGCGCTCGCCAGGCTCGGCCGGTATCTGTCCGGTAGACGATCCAGAAAAGCGTTCCGATCATCACGATCGCCGCGCTGAAGGCAACGAGACGGTTACCCGACAGGTAGACATAATCGAAGAAGTTCAGGTTGCTCTCCCACAAGCCTGGAAGGTTGCGGTACGTGGTGCCGAACAGAACGGTCGTCGCCGCGATCAGGAACTGGCTGAGCATGAAGGTGGCGATGATCGTGTACTCGCCTTTCTGACGCATCCGGGAGAGATAGATCGGCCGAAGAACAACGACGTTTGTGATCAAGGCGACGAGGGCGCCTGCTGCCGCGGCAGCGATCAAGGCAGCCCACGCGGGCATTCCAAAGCTCGTTACCGCGAAAACCGCAGCGAAACTTCCAAGCATCGCGAACTCGCCGTGGGCGAAATTCACGACCCGCAGAATGCCGAACACGAGCGACAGTCCGACGGCCAGCAAGGCATACAGTCCACCCTGCAGCAGGCCGAGGATTAGAGATTGGACGATGAGCTGATCCATCATCGGTTTTGTCCCATGGTCGGCCCCGGCCGACATCGCGCCGGGGCTCTGCTTCAATCGGTCACTTCACGACGTAGACCAGTTCGGCCTGTGCCTCGCCGTCGCCGACCTTGTTCAGCTTCTTGAAGAACATCGCGAACTTGTCCCATTGGTGGAAGTTCACGGTGCCTGCCTCGTTGCGGAAGAATACGGGACCGATCGTCCCCTCGAACTTCGTATCCGGCAGGGCTTTGACCAGGTCAGCGGGTGCAGAAGACTTGGTCGTCTCGATGGCTGCTTTCACCGCGTTGAAGTTGTCCCAGAGGTAGTATTGGAAGATCGCGGGATCGGAGCCGTAGGCGGCTTTGTAGCTGTCTATGAAGTCCTGGCCCACCTTGGTCACGGTCATCGAAGGGTCGGAGAAGGTCGGATAGATGACGCCGACACCCGCGTCGCCGACGGTTGACCAGAAATCGGGCAGCAACGGCCAGTCCCATCCAGTGATGATTTCAGCCTTCAGGCCAACTTCGCGTCCTTGCTTGATGGAGAGGTTGGTCGCCGCGAATACGGTCTGCACGATGACCGCGTCAGGCTGAGAGGCGGCTATCTTCGACATATGAGCGGTCAGGTCCTGGGTCTGAGCCTGGAACTGGACCACTTCCAGCGAGACCTCAGGCAATGATTTCGCAGCCTCTTCGAAGGCCTTGGCGAAGCCCAGCCCGTAGGCGGTGTCCTCCGCCAGCACGACGACCTTCTTGTATCCGCGCTCCTTGACGAAGGGGACCATCTGCGCGGCGATCTGGCTGTTGTAGGGGCCGATACGGAAAACCTGCGGGTAGTTCTTGGAAGTGACCTCGTCCGACCAGGAATAGAAGGCCAGGAGTGGAACGTCGTATCCTTTCGCCACTTCCATCTGGCCGATGGTCACCGACGACGACCACACGCCAAGGATGGCGGAGGCGTTGGCTTCAGTCACCGCGCGCTCCATCGCGGAAACACCGACTTCGACTTTTCCCTGGTCATCGTAGACGGCAAGCTTCACTTTCCGGCCGATGATGCCGCCCGCTTCGTTGATCTTCTTTATCCAGAGATCGGCGGTCTTCTTGATCGCCTCGCCGGAGCGCACGTCGCCCGGCTCGGAGAGTGGCGACACAAGTCCCAGTACAATGTCGTCTTCTGCGAAACTGACGGTTGGCAGGATTGTGACTGCGGCAGCTCCCGCCAGTGTCGCGAGCATGGCGCGACGTGATAAGGGTAAAAATCCATTCATTTCGGCTGTTCCTCCCATTTCTTCTTGGATTTGCGCCGGGTTTGACGGCGGCTTGGCTTTGCATCAGTCGTTGTCGTTAAGTCCGGCCCCCGCTCCGGTAGCGCGGGATCGCTCGCTGGAGGGCACGTAAGTGAGAGCCGCCAGTGCCTCGAAACGCTGCCGCACCTCCTGCGGGAGCATGACAGCTTGAATGGGGGCATGCGCCGGAACGGCGCCAACCGGGTTTTCGGATATCGAAAGCCGGAGCGATGCGACGTCCTCGGAAAGCGCGGCGGGAGCCGTATCGGCGTTGGCGCACCCCGTGATCATCAGGCTTCCGAGATTGGTCGAAACCACCAAGGGCCGTGCGGCCTCCAAAGCCATCTTCCTGAGGTACGGCAGGAGGAGAATTGGGGCACGGATGCTCCCCTCGATCGATAGAGTTCCTGCATCGAGGAGGAATTCGTGGTCGACGAGCGACGGGCCGATCACCAGGGGATCCAGCGGCTTGTCGCATGCAGCGCGGAACGACGCACCATGCCTGATCACTTTGCGCGACAGCTCTCCGGCGCGGCCTGCTTCGAGAACGTCGGCCAAGGTGGACAGGCAATGCTCGCATGTGATCGCCAGTGTCCTCGCTGCCTTCCCGGTTTCCTCGGCAAGTCCCCACGAGAGGCCCGCGCCGCGGGCAGCCTTCCGAACGAGGGCGTCGGTCTCGTTCAATGACCATCGATCCTCACCGGCAACAGCGGAGCCAACGGCTTGCGCGTTGGTCTGGGCCGCTTCTTGAGCTACGGCAATCGTCTTGACAGCTTCGAGCGGAGGGATGGCCCAGTCGTCAGGGTCAGACGACAGGAGCTCGTCCGGGAGCGGGGCGTGCCGGAAAAGCGCGATCCGTACCCAGCGGTCCGACCGTGGATCGAAGTTCGAAGCACCGAAGAAGGACAGCTTGCAGCGTAGCAGGTCCACGGGCCGCATTGCTGCGTCGATGAGGTTGTCCCTGATCTCTGCATACGGGAACTGGACTGCGATCTGGACACGCCGGACGACATGGCGGAACTCGGGGTGATCGAGGAGGAACGCCGCGAGGCGCATGTCGGCCGGCAGCTTCCGTAGGGTCTCTCCCAACGCTTTGGCGTCGCGCGCGACAGCCAATGGTTGCTCCAGGTCTTCGCCGTCGTCGACCGCACGCTCTCCAAGTCGGGGCTCGAGTTTCTCTTCCGAGACGTACCAGAACCGCGCTGTGGCTCCGGCAGCATCAAAATCGGTGTTCACCGCGAACCCGTAGGAAGCATCGATGGCGCGAACCAGGGAGCCGACTGGCGCGGAGCCGTCGATCTTGAAACACCGGGTCTCGTCGCAGGACATCCTGGTTGCCAGGTCATCCACCAGATGGCCGTAGGGTTCGAGGAGAAGAGTGACCAGATATTCCTGCGCTTCAATGCCGAGGTTGGCCTCGGCAAATCTGAAAAGACCTTCCCATGCGTAGTCAGAATGCAGGTCGGTCGATGCCAGATGCGAGGAAAGCGCGTCGAGGTCCTGCCGGAGACCCTTGATGCGCGCCATCTGGACGGCGTCGTCCACTGTCCACGCGTCGATCTGGCGCCGGCCTCGATCAAGCAAGTCGCGGAAGAGCTCGATCTCCCTGTAGGAAGCTCGGTATACTGCCCGAACCCTTGCAAGCGCGGTTTCCCGCGCCGTGATCCAGCGGTCGACAAGCGACGGATGGGTGACGAGGAACGGTGCCATGCCCAGGCCGGTGGAGTTGCCGACCCCAAGCCTGCGCTTCAGGTCGCGTCTCAGTGGCACGGCGTTGAAGGGAGATGCAGAGCGGGCCATGTGCTCGACGAGATCGAGCGTGTAGGCGCGGATCAGCCAGACGGCCAGCATCTCGGCAGCGAAGGGGCCGGAAAATTCCGAGCGCGAAGATACGGTTTCGTAGTCGGCGAGTCCGAATTTGCCGCTGCCGTACACCGCGGTGGTTCGCATGAGGTAGCCGACCTCATCCAGCTCGGCTTCCGTCGGCTGCCGGCCTTCGGCCAGCCTGGCGGTGACGAGTTCGAAGAGACGGACACTTTTGTTGGCGCGCGCGAGAACGATCTCGGCTGCGCTAAAACGGCCGGCTTCCTGCTTGGGAATGTTGCGCGACAATCTCTCGATGTCAGTCTTGGAAACCCGCCCATCGTGAAGGGCAAAGGTGGAATCCCATTCATCTGCGATGACGCGATCTGTCCGCTTGGCAGGGTCGATTTCCTTGCCGAACGCGACCAGGGAGTAGATGCGACCGTTGCCCGAAATCTCGTAGACCGCGTGACCTTCGCCCTTTGCGTCGATGTTCCACGCGGTTCGAGCGAAGCTCCATTTTTCGCGTGCAAGTCTTCGAAGCAGCACGCGCATGAAACTCAGGCGCGTCTGATGGAAACATCCAAGCCTGGCAAGCTTCATCACCGCATCCGGAGAACGCAGCGGTGCGCTAGGCAAGGCATTCCTCGTGGATGCGGTAGGGCTCGACCGTTCCATCATTTCGTCCCCTGCGCAGCGATCCGCGGCGCCGCAAAGGAAGCAGGGCTGTCGCTGCCAATGGATGAGAAAGAATGTTCGAAGAACCGCAGCCAGTTCCCACCCATCACGTCATCGGTGTCGTTCTTTGAGAAGCCGGCTTTCTTCAGGCCATCCGCGACGTTTCTGAAATCGCGGTTCGAGCCGAACCAATCGGGTTGCGAAGGGAAGGCCACTCCCTCGGTTGGCGCTTCCTTCGTCCATTTTCCGCGACGCATCCATTGCACCACTTCGTCAGGCTGGTCCTGACAGAGGTCGGAGCCGATGCCGATGTTCTTCACGCCCATGATCTCGGCTGCGCGGGCCACCATGGAGCAGAACGATTCAAGACTGCAGGCGCTTCCGTCCCTCAAGTGATGTGGATACAAGCTGAAGCCCAGCATCCCGCCCGTTTCGGCGAGGGCCTTCATCACGTCTACAGGCTTGTTCCTGGGCACCGGATGCCATTCGTGAAGGTTCGCGTGTGTGACGGCTATGGGCCGTTTCGAGAGTTCGATCGCCTCCAGCGTCGAGCGCGTGGCGGAGTGCGACATGTCAATCACCATGCCTACACGGTTCATCTCGGCGATGACCTCTCGCCCCATGCGCGTGATGCCTGGATCGTTCGCCTCGTAGCATCCCGTCGCGAGCAGGCTCTGATTGTTGTATGAGAGTTGCATGAAGCGCACGCCGAGTTCATGAAGCACCTGAACGAGCCCGATGTCGTCTTCCATCGACGAGCAATTCTGCAGGCCGAAAAAGACGGCGGTGCGGCCTTCTGACTGCGCACGCCGGACGTCGCCAGCAGTCCGTCCGGCGAAGATCAGGTCGGGATAGGTCTCGAACCAGCGGTTCCACCGCACGATATTTTCCACGGTCTCGCGGAAATCCTCATGGTAGCTGATCGTCGTATGGATCGCGTTGACACCGCCGATCCGCAGATCACGGAATATCTCTTCCGAGTAGTTGCAGTACTGCAGGCAATCGATAACCGGGACCTGGTCATTTCCGCTCATGATCACAGCTCCGGATCGCCCGAATGGATGTAGCTGGTCTTCACGGCAGTGTAGAACTCGGCCGCGGCGCGTCCCTGTTCGCGAGGTCCATATGAGGAATGCTTCCGGCCCCCGAACGGTACGTGATAGTCCGTCCCGGCCGTCGGGAGGTTGACCATGACGCAACCTGTTCTGGCTTTCCTGCGGAAGGCGTTGGCGCGGGCGAGAGAACGGGTGACGATACCTGCCGTCAAGCCGTATTCCGTGGCGTTCACCATCTCGACCGCGTGGTCGAACCCATCAGCCTTGATGACACAGGTGATTGGAACGAACATCTCTTCCCGATTCACCCGCATGTCGTTGCGAGTACCGATGAACACCGCCGGATCGAAATAGAACCCATCCGTGCGCCGCTGCAGGCGGGTTCCTCCGCACGCCAGTTCGGCACCTTCTTCCTTTCCCATGGAGATGTAGTGCTCAGCGGCTGCCAGTTGCTTCGCATCGACGACGGGACCGATCTGCGTCCCTTCGTCCAACGCGTGCCCGACTTTCAAGGCGGAGGTCGTCTTCACGAGCTTTTCCACGAAGGCATCGTGTACCCGGCTGTCGACGATCAGGCGCGACGAGGCGGTGCATTTTTGTCCCGACCCAAAGAAGGCTCCGTTGACTGCATGGGCGACCGCCATGTCGAGGTCCGCGTCGTCCATGACGACCAGGGCGTTTTTAGATCCCATTTCCAGCTGGAGCTTGGTGAGGTTCCTTGCACAGGCGACAGCGACATTTTTCCCGGTCTCGTAGGAACCCGTCAGCGTCAGCGCATCGATGCCTGAACTTGACACGAGCGCGTCGCCGACCACGCTGCCGGGACCCATCAAAAGGTTGAAGGTTCCTTCGGGAAGGTCCTGCCTGCTGATGATCTCGGCCAAGGCCCACGCGGAGCCAGGTGTAAGGTTCGAAGGCTTCCAGATGACGGCGTTTCCGTAGGCCAGCGCCGGAGCGATCTTCCAACTTGCGGTGGCGATCGGGAAGTTCCACGGAGATATCACCGCCACGACGCCCATGGGCTCGCGCCTCACGTCGACATCGATGCCAGGCCTGACGCTTTCGGCATTCTCGCCGTACTGACGGTGGCATTCGGCAGCGTAGAATTCGAAGAACTGTCCGGCGCGATACACTTCGCCAACGCCTTCCGCGCGCGGCTTGCCCTCTTCACGGGAGAGAAGTTCCCCCAGTTCCGCGGAACGCGAGATCAGTTCCCGGCCGATCTCCATGAGCACCTTGTGGCGACGCTCGATGGGAGCCAGCCCCCAGGATGAGGCAGTGCGGGCGGCATCGATGGCACGGGCGACGTCTTCGATCCGCGCCTGTCCGTAACGCCCGATCTCGTCGGAGGTATCCGATGGGTTGATGTTGGCGACGGAGTCTGCCGCCTCAATCCACTTTCCACCGATGAAATTGGAATAGACCGCCAATGCCATGCTCCTCAACGCTATGGCTGGCTAAATGAACCCGGTAGCAATTTCAGTCAATTTGAAATACTCTTATGGAATTTCGATAAAACTGAAATAGAGGCCTGTATGCGCTACTCGTTATCCGCGCTTCGAGTGTTCAAGGTCGTCGCCGACCTCGGCAGCATCACCGAAGCGGCTGAGCGGCTGGGGCGGACACCTTCGACCATTTCGATGTCGCTCAAGACTTTCGAAGAGGAATTGGGCGTGAGGCTGTTCCAATCGGAACGAAAAGCCCGCCTTACCCCGACGGGGCAATTCGTGCGGGATCGCGCGAACGACATCCTTTCACAGTATGAGCGTGGCATCGCCTCGATGGAGGCTTTCGCCCGCAATCAGACCGGTCGGGTGGACCTTGCATGTGTGCCGTCAGTCGCTACGTCCATCCTTCCGCGGGTTCTTCTTCACTTCCGTTCCAAGCACCCCGCGGTCGAGATCAACGTGCGCGATGCGGATTCGCCGAGCGTGATCGAAGCGGTCCTGACAGGCAAAGTGGGACTCGGCGTCGCTACCGTCCGCAAGAGCGAAGCCGACCTGGAATTCAAGCCGCTGTTCAAGGACGCCCTGGGCATCGTGTGCAGGAAAGACGACCCGCTCACCAGGCAGGGAGAACCTATCGATTGGGATATGGTGGGTGAGAGGACCTTGCTCGGAAACGGAATCACGGGCCTGATTGGCTCGACATCGTTTACCGAACTCGAGAGCAGGGCACCGATCAAGGTGTACAACGTGCTGTCGCTCCTGGCACTTGTTCGCGCAGGTGTCGGGATCACCATCCTTCCGAGGCTTTCGATACCGTCGTCTGAGCGGGACCTGAGTTTTGTCCCTCTCAAGGATCCTCTGGCTACCCGAACCGTCGGTTTGTTGTCCCGTTCGACCGAGGTGCCATCGCCGGCTGCAGAAGCATTCGCGCGGGAACTCTGGAACGTGGTCGATTCATCCCGGAGCGAACTGGGACTCGAAAATGCCGTCGATGTTTAGGGTCGCAACGGGTGCGGCGGTGTTTGACTGACTTCGGCTTTGCGAGGCTCGCTGCTCGACGGCTCGCCGTGCGCCCACGAAGCGCGCGCAAGGCGTTGATTGCCTGTTTCCGGAATCTGACGTTCGTTTGGATGCCTCGTTCCTTGACTTCAGGATCGATGCGCGACGATTCTTGTCAATCGGCCTGGAATGGGGACCCTGGATCGGCGCGCAAAAGGGACCCCTGTAGGGCACCACGGTTAGCGCTCGCCGGGCGAAGCTGGTCTGGGTTGCGCAGGCCGGCGAGCGCGGATCGGCGTTATGGGGTGATCAGGCGCGGTTCTTGAATCGCCAGGATTCGTTTCCGGTCTCGATGATCTCGCAGTGATGGGTGAGCCGGTCGAGCAGCGCCGTCGTCATCTTGGCGTCGCCGAAGACAGCGGGCCATTCGCCGAACGCCAGATTGGTGGTGACGATGATCGAGGTGCGCTCGTAGAGCCTGCTGATCAGGTGGAAGAGCAACTGCCCGCCGGCTTGCGCGAAGGGCAGATAGCCGAGTTCGTCGAGGACGACGAAGTCCAATCGGGTCAGGTAGTCAGCGATACGGCCCTGCTTGCCACCGCGGTGCTCGGTCTCGAGCCGGTTGACGAGATCAACGACATTGAAGAAGCGACCGCGCGTCCCGTTGCGGATGAGGGATCGGGCAAGGGCAATCGCCAGATGTGACTTGCCGGTTCCGGTGCCGCCGATGAGAACGGCGTTACGCTGGTCGGCGACGAAGGTGCCGTTGGCAAGGTCCCTGACCAGCACCTCGTTGACCGGCGTGCCGTCGAAGTCGAACTCCTCGATGTCCTTGGCGATCGGCAGCTTTGCGACGGTGAGCTGGTATTTGATGGAGCGCGCCTGCTTCTCGGCGATCTCGGCCGACAGCAGATCGCCGACGATCCTCGGCGGCTCGTGCTGGCGCTTGATGCCGGTCGCCATAACCTCGTCATAGGCACTGCGCATGCCGTAGAGCTTCAACGTTCCCATCAGATCCAGAACCTGCGTGCGTTCCATCAGCTTGCCCTCCTGAGGCTGTCGTAGCGGGCACAGTCGGCCTGCGGCTCATGGCGCAGGCGAAGAGCGTCCGGGGTGAGAATGGTGATGGCTGGCGCCGGATCGCGCCGCCGCGCCAGAATGTTGATGATGACAGCTGACGAGCAGACGTTCTGGTCGAGCGCCTCTTGGCAGGCGGCCTCCACGGCATCGATCCCGTCGGTCAACACCGCAGCCAGGATCGCCACCATCTGGCGATCACCGTCATCCGAGGACTTCAGTCGGCGCCGGGTCCGCTCCATCGCCGAGGGCAGAACCCAGTCCTGGAACGGCGCGCCATTGCGCAATGCGCCGGGCTTGCGGGCGAGCACGGGGACATAGTGCCAGGGATCGTAAATGGTCTCACCGCGCCCGAACGAACGGGCGTGTTCGGCGACGACAACGCCATCCTGCCGGATGACGATCCTGCTGGCATAGGCCTGGATCTCGACCGGTCGGCCCACGGCAGTCGACAGCACCGAGTATTTGTTGTTGTCGAAGCGCACCGTGCAGGTCTTCGATACCGAGGCGGGGACCGTGTGGAAGCCGTCGAAGGGGCCGCGATACTCGACAAGTTTGCCGCGCTCCTCCTCGAACACCTCCCAGATCGTGCGCTCCGGCTGATCGATATGACGGTGCGTCTTGGTGTAGGCGATGCATTTGTCGAGCAGCCAGGCGTTGAGTTCCTCATAGGATTTGAAGCGCAGCCGCGGCGTGAAGAAGCGCTCGCGCACCAGCCCGACCTGGTTCTCGACTTGACCCTTCTCCCAGCCCGACGCCGGCGTGCAGGCGACCGGCTGCACCAGATAATGGCTGCACATCTGCAGGAAGCGGCGATTGTATTGCCGGTCCTTGCCGACGAATACCGTCTCAACCGCCGTCTTCATGTTGTCGTAGATGCCGCGCGTGCAGGTGCCGCCAAAGAAGGCGAAGGCCCGGTCGTGCGCGTCGAACACCATCTCCTGCGTCTCGCGCGGATAGGCTCTGACGAACATCATGCGGCTGTGGCAAAGCCGGACATGGGCAACCTTCACGGTCACAGTCACGCCATTGATGAGGACGATCTCGTGGCTCCAGTCGAACTGGTAGGCTTCACCCGGCGCGAAGAACAACGGCACATAGGCTTCCGCCGTCGCTGATCCCTGCGCCTTCGCCCAGCTCTTGGCGTATCGGCGAACCGCGTCGTAGCTGCCGTCGTATCCGAGACCGCGGAGCTCCTCAAAGATTCGGATCAGCGTTAGCCGCTCGCGCCCCGCCTTGCCGTGATTGCCACCTAAAAGCCCGTCGAGCTGATCCTGCCAGGGGCCGATCTTTGGCATCGGCTGATGCTCACGCTCGTAACGGAACTCCGTCGCGTTCGACCGCAGCACCTTCCGGACAACCTTCCGCGATATCCTCAACTCGCGGCAGATCTCCTTGATCGACTTCCCCTGGACCAGCGAAAGCCGACGTATCTTCGCAATCGTCTCCACAACCAACATCCAAAACAAATGCCCCCGATGAAACCGAAGGCAGTGTGACAACCCTGCGTTACAGGGGTCCTTTTTGGACGCCGGTCACCCCTGAAACGGGGTCCTTATTCCACGCCGAAACACA
>NZ_LJSD01000038.1 GCF_001303895.1 Mesorhizobium sp. 1M-11
GAGGGAAGAACGCGGGCGCGACGCGCCGACGCTGACGACGCCGCGCGGCCTCCGTCTGGAGGCGAGCGCATGACCCGCCCCCTGCTGGAGATCCGCGACCTCGACGTCCACTTCCCGCTGCCGCGCCAGTCGCTTTTCGCGCCAAGGCGCAAGCTGCGCGCCGTGCAGGGCGTGAACCTGACCCTGAACGAAAAAGAGTGCCTGTCCATCGTCGGGGAATCCGGCTGCGGGAAATCCACCACGGCGCTGACCGTGATGGGGCTGCAGGAGCCAACCGCGGGAGAGATCCTGTTCCAGGGCAAGCCGTTGACGGGTCCCGGCGCTCCCGCCCGCAAGGATCGCGCGCGCATCGCCCAGATGGTCTTCCAGGACCCCTATGCGTCGCTCAATCCGCGCCAGACCATCGGCCGCATGCTGTCCTCGCAGCTTTCCCTGCATGGCATCGCCAAAGGCAGCGAGGCCAGTCACCGCGTCGCCGAGATGCTGACCCGCGTCGGCCTGACGCCGGATCACGCCGACCGTTATCCGCATGAGTTCTCGGGCGGACAGCGTCAGCGCATCGGCATCGCCCGCGCCCTGATGCTGGATCCGAAGATCCTGGTGCTGGACGAGCCGGTGTCGGCGCTGGACGTGTCCATCCAGGCGCAGATCATCAACCTCCTGATGGACCTGCAGGAGACGCTCGGCCTGAGCTACATCATGATCTCCCATGATCTCAGCGTGGTCGAACATGTCAGCGACCGGGTCGCCGTGATGTATTTCGGCCGCATCGTCGAGGAGGGTGACTGGCACTCGATCTTCAGCCGCCCGACGCACCCCTATACGCGCCGCCTGATCGGTTCGGTTCCCGACCCCGACGCGATCCTGGCGGGCGCACGCGGCCTGCCGGATGCTGCCCCTGTGCCCGATGCGGCGCGCTTTTCGCCCGACATATCGCGCCGTCCAGATCCCGACGAAGAACCCGAACCCAGCAAGCTTGTCGAGATCGGACGGAGCCACCGTGTCCGCCTCGCACATCAGAGCATTCCATAGAAAGTTTCGATGACCTTCACCGTCCTCACCTGCGAATTCATGCACGAGAGCAACACGTTCTCGCGCTACCAGACCGGCCTACCGCAATTCCAGGTGGATACGCTGTTCCATGGCGACGAGGCGATCCGCGCCCGGCGCAACGCCAACACCGAACTCGCCGGTTTCATGGATGTCGCCGAACCTGCCGGCTGGAATGTCGTCCACGCGATCTCGGCCCACGCCGTGCCCGGCGGGCAGGTGACGAAGGCGGCCTACGATCACATCGCCGGCACCATCCTGGAGGCCGCGCGCTCGAACCGGCTCGACGGTGTCCTCCTCGGTCTTCACGGGTCGATGGTGCCCGACTTCTGCGACGACGGGGAAGGGTATCTCCTGGGTCTCCTGCGGGCCGAACTGGGCGGGGATATTCCCATCGCCGTGACGCTCGACCTGCATGCGATGGTGTCGGAGGACATGGTCCGCCATGCGCAGATCTTCGTTTCCTACAAGACCTATCCGCATGTGGACATGCGTGAAACCGGCGCCCATGCCGCCCGCATCCTCGACCGCGCGATGAAAGGCGAAATCGCGCCGCGGACCATCAGGGTGCATGTGCCGATGCTGGACGAGGCGAATTCCGGCCGCACCGACATTCCCGAGACGCGCGCACTTTATGAGCGGGCCCGCGATGCCGAGACCGGAGGGCTGCTTGCGGTCTCGGTCAACGCCGGTTTCACGGGAGCAGATGTCTCCTGTGTCGGTGCCACCGTGCTTGCGACCTATGACAGCCGCGATCCCGGCGCCGAGGATGCCGCCAGGCAGGTGACGGAGGACCTGGCGGACAGGATCTGGCAGGGGCGCACGAAGAAGCGCAACGTCTTCATCGAGGTGGATGAAGCGGCGGCCGAGGCGCTCTCCTGGCGCGGCGACAGACCGCTCGTCATCGCCGACTATGCCGACAACCCCGGCGCAGGCGCCTATGGCGACGCGACGGCGCTGCTCAAGGGTTTGCTCGATGCGGGCGTGAGAGGCGCCGTGTTCGCGCCGATGGTCGATCCGCAGGCGGCGCGGGAGTTGCACCGCAGCAGGCAGGGCGAGACCGTGACGGTCACGATCGGCGGCAAAGGCGATCCGGATTTCGGCGGCGGCCCGCTGACGGTGACAGGCGTGCTGCGCAAGCTTTCGGATGGAGCCTATGTCGGCGATGGGCCGATCCAGGGCGGGCTTGCCCATAGTTTCGGGCCGACCGCCGTCATCGATGTCGACGGGATCGAAGTGCTGGTCGTCTCGGAGGCGCAGCAGATGGTCGACCTCCAGCAGTTGCGCGCCTTCGGGATCGAACCGACGGCGCGCAAGGTGCTGGCGCTGAAATCGATGCAGCATTTCCGTGCGGCCTTCGAGCCGATCGCCGGCAAGGTCATCGTCTGCGATGCGGGTGCGCTGGCAACGCCACGGGCGGAGCGGCGTCGCTACAGCCGCGCCCCGCGCCCGCTCTGGCCGCTCGACAGGGATTTCGAGCGCGTCCCTGCCGCCTGATCCGATACGCTCTATTCCGATAGGGAGGACTAGTCTGATAGGGAGAGCCCGGCGTGGACAATCGCGGCTTCGATGTCGCGCTGGTCATCCTGTTCGGCATCCTTTTGAGGTCAGCGAGGATTGGAGCGTTTCCGTTTTTTAACGGAAACGCTCCAATCCTTTGTTTTTTCGCAATTCCGGACGGAAAACCGTTACACACTTTTCCTGGAATTGCTTGAGGGCAGGGGATGACATCTTCCATGGATCGCCGGTTGCGCAAGGTGCTGTCGCTCGACGATTTCGAACCCCTGGCGCGACGGCACCTGCCGGGACCCCTGTTCGGCTATATCGCCGGA
The DNA here is from genome assembly GCF_001303895.1 of Mesorhizobium sp. 1M-11. GTDB lineage: Bacteria > Pseudomonadota > Alphaproteobacteria > Rhizobiales > Rhizobiaceae > Mesorhizobium. The sequence goes on from NZ_LJSD01000038.1 coordinate 2,883, forward strand.
GCAGCCGAGACCAACGCCTCGCTCCGGCTCAATGCCGGGTCGTTCCAGGACTATGTGTTCAAGCCGCGCGTCCTCCGTGACGTCTCCGCACGCACGGCCGCGACGGAGCTGTTCGGCGAAACCTATGCCGCACCGTTCGGCATAGCCCCCATGGGCATCAGCGCCTTGATGGCCTACCGGGGCGATATCGTGCTGGCGAAGGCTGCCGAGGAAGCCGGCATTCCGATGATCATGAGCGGCTCGTCGCTGATCCGGCTCGAAGAGGTGGCAAGCATCGCTCCGCGCAGCTGGTTCCAGGCCTATCTGCCGGGTGAGCCCGAGCGGATCGATGCGCTTGTCGACCGGGTCATCGCCGCCGGTTTCAGGACGCTGCTCCTGACCGTCGATACCGCGACGCTGCCAAACCGCGAGAACAACATCCGGGCTGGCTTCTCGACGCCGCTCAGGCCGAGCCTCGCTCTTCTCTGGCAAGGCCTGTCGCACCCCAGCTGGACCGCCGGCACGTTCCTCAGGACGATCGCCAGGCATGGCATCCCGCACTTCGAGAACTCCTACGCGACGCGCGGCGCCCCGATCGTTTCGTCAACCGTGACGCGCGATTTCGGCAAGCGCGATCACCTCGACTGGACACATCTCGAGCGGATCAGGAAACGGTTCCCCGGCAGGCTGATCGTCAAGGGCATCCTGCATGAAGACGATGCCGACCGCGCCGTGGCAACCGGCGCCGACGGCATCATCGTTTCCAATCACGGCGGCCGGCAGCTCGACGGCGCAACCGCTCCGCTCCATGCCTTGCCCGACATCGTCGCACGCGTCGGAGACAAGACGTCGGTGATGCTCGACGGCGGCATCCGGCGCGGCACGGACATCCTGAAGGCGCTCGCGCTCGGCGCCCGGTTCGTATTCGTCGGCCGGCCGTTCCTCTACGCGGCAGCGGTGGCTGGAGAGTCCGGCGTGGCCAGGGCGATCGAAATTCTCGAGAAAGAACTGCTCCAGGACATGGCGCTGCTGGGTATCTGCGGCGTTCGCGACATACAGCAGGATCATGTCCGGCCAGCATGGGGCAGAAGGAACCACCTGTAGCGGGATCGGCGCTTCCTGGTTCCCCGCCCCACGGTTCCGACCGTTAAGGGGTGCCCCTAATTGCTTATCCAGGGCATCTCGATCGCCCCGAGGGACACGATGATCCCGAGCCCAACGAGCGCAATGCCCAAGGCACTTTCGAACCAGCGGCCGTGCGGCAGTAGCTTCTCGACAAAGACGACCAACGTCAGAAGCAGCATCCAGGCGACGCTCATGACGCCGGCCGCAACCAGCACGGTAAACAGCGCCCAGCAGCATCCAAGGCAATAGACGCCATGGCGCAGCCCCATCTCAAGCGCGCCAATCCGGCCGTCGCGCCAATGCCGTGCAACGAACGCGAGCGGCGAACGGCAATGGCTCAGGCAAATGTGCTTGAGCCTCGTGAATTGGTAAAGCCCGGCGATGCCAAGCGTGGCCCCAAGCGCGAGCGGCGCCCATTTCGACCGCTGAGGCGGATCAAGGCTCGCGGCCACCTCGCTGCCTAGCTGGACCACGACGTACACCAGAAGGCCTGCCGCCGCCCAGACAAGGATGTAGCCCGCAACGAAGATCCATGTCGGGATGGCAACGTGTTGCGCGCGTCTCGCCTGTGCCGTCGCGAACATGAAGATCATCGGCGTGGCAGCTGGCAGCATCATGGCCGCCATCATCACAGTCCACACGGTGAGAAAGGCGACGGCGCTTGTAACGGACCAGCCATTGGCGGCGATTCCGGCCATGGCCATGCCAGTCATCCCATCCATACCCACCATCCCGCCCCGCACGGTGATGCCCATGGGCATGTCCATGCTGATCGTTTGGTAGATGGTGAGCGCCCATGCCGCCGCTGTTAGCGCAGCCAGTGCTCCAAGGAGGCCCAGCGGCATGCCCCGGAGATCCCGAGTGAAATGCCGCCATTTCTTAGGGAGCACATCAGGCAACGGCTCGCTACCCTAGTTCGGCCCGCTCCAGTCGAACGGAATGTGCTTGCTGGAGCGGGCTGTTCCTGTCCAGTCGAGCCCGAAGCCTTTGGTGCTTACTTCTACTGAGCGCCCCCAGGTGGCAACCTGGCCCGGGCCAACCTCTGAGCCCGGCGGGTTGATCGTCTGGACCCGCTTGCCGGGCGGTGTGGTTGGACCGGAAAGTGCTTCAGCATGCCCAACGACGCGGTCAGGAATTTCGACGCGCCAGGTGGCAAGGTCGTCCGCCACCTCAAAACTGATCGGCACAAACTCCATGCCACGCATCTCGCCGATATTGGCCGCAAAGCCCGCCGGCCAGCCGCCGGCCTGGCCGCCGAAGATCGTCTGCAGGGCTTCGCGCTGCCGCTCGTCCGCCTTCTCGTCGATATACATACCCATTACGGCCTTGGCTTCGCCGGCCCAGAGATTGCCTTCGAACTCGCCGAGTGCCACCAGCGTCAAGCCGTCCAGCTTCACGTCGCCATATTGGCCCTCGTGCACGTGCCAGGCGAGCACGCCTTGGCAGTGATTGCCAGTTGGCCGCTGTGCGAACTCGCATGGGCAAGGGATGTCGCAACTGCAGATATCGAACCAGTCGCCTGCTAGACGCCATTGAGGTACGGCATTCATGGCTGTCCCTCCAAAAAATTCAGAGGCGGATAATACGCCCATGCCGGCTCGCAATCCAGCTGTTCTTGGTTGCCCCACGCCTCCGTGCGGTGTTTGGCCGTTGGTGATGGATCAAAGCTCCCGAAGTCAGCTTTGCGCCGTCATTTCGGCCGTCGAAGACGACCTTCTATGTTCCCGAGAGCGGACTGGCAGGTCGGCCAGACCGGCAGGCGGTGGCGCCCGCTCTCTATATCGCCTGCGACATCTCCGGTGCCATCCAGCATCTCGCCGGTATGAAGGCTGCAAGGTCATCGCCGACAGCCTCGCCGGCTTCAAGGTGCTACGATGAGAAGCAGATAGGCAAAGAACACCACCAGATGCACGAGACCGGTCAGCACCGTCGTTCGTCCGGTTCCGAAGCTGACGATGCTGGTGCCCAGTGCAACCACAAGCAAAACCGTATCTCCCGAACTCAAACCGAGTGTCAACGAACGCCCCGTCAGAAGACCTGCGGCGGCGACAACAGGAATGGTCAAGCCGATGGTTGCGCAGGCTGAGCCCAGGGCAATATTTAGGCTGCGCTGCAATTCGTTCCGGAGCGCCGCCTTGATGGCAGCAACCGATTCCGGCATCAAGACGAGTGTGGCGATGAACGCGCCGACTACCGCGTCCGACTGCTCGATGCCAAGGCTCACGAGGCCATCTTCCAGGCCGGCGGCTGCCTCTTCCGCCAGCAGGACTATCCCGACAAGACCTATCACAAGAAGGGCAGAGCCGACCGCCGCGCCTTTGCCATGAGCAAGCGGCCGTTCTGCTGTCGAGTGATCCAGATCCTCCACGAAATCTTCTCGATGGCGCTTCATCTGTGCCAGCACAAAGCTGCCGTACAAGAGAATCGAAAGGATGCTGACAAATTCCATTTGCGTGGGGGAGAAAGTGCCTGGGTCGCTGGCGAGCGTGAAATTCGGCAAGACGAGAGTAAAGCCGGTCAAGGCGATCAGCATAGCCAGAAAGGCGCTCGTCCCTTGCCTTTTGAGATCCTGATGGCGATGGCGCCAACCGCCAAGCGTGATACAGACGCCGACCACGCCGGCACAAACGATCATCACAGTGGAGAAAACGGACTCCCGGGCGAGCGTGGGATTGTTTGCGCCATGAAGCATCATCGAGACGATCAAGGATGCCTCGATTGTGGTTACTGACAGCGTTAGAACAAGGGTGCCGTATGGTTCGCCGGCATAGTGCGCGACGGTCTCGGCATGGCGCAGGACGACGAAGACCGTTGCGACGAGGAGGCCGATGGCCATTGCTATGAGCGTCATCCTGAATGGCAAACTGGTATCCTCCATTGGAAATTCACCAAAGGAGGCTGCGAGCGGCACAAGCAGGGCGAAAACGGGAAGTCCGACGTTGACGGCAGTTTTGCGATCAAGGTTCATCGTGAACTAATCTTCCGGCCGGGCTCAGCTGAAGCGACTCATCGGATTGCCTGCGTGCGCATATTGTGCCGGAGCGGGCTGAGGTGTCGAGAAGGAGTCGGTCTTGCGCCCACACACAGTCGCCGCAGCCTTGAGCGTGGCGGCCGATCAAGCCACCGGTATCAGGGGCGCAGGCCCGCCAGCGTCAGCGCGACAATATGATCGCGATAGACGGCCAATGCCTCGGGTGTGGAAAGATCGCGCCCGAAAATGGCAGACATGGTGATGCCGTTGGCGAAGTAGAAAAATGTCATGCCGGCAATCGAGATGTAGAGGTTGAGCGGATCGATGCCCTTGCGGAAAACGCCTTGTGCCTCGCCTTCACGCAGGGTCGCCCCGATCATCTCGATCAGCGGCGAATTGGTGCGCTGAAAGGCCTCCGATTCCCGGACGTGGGGGCCACCAAGGGCGTTCTCGTCAGCCAGCATGCGGATGAACTCCCGATGCTGCGCCAGATAGCTGAGCGAGAAATCGATGAGCCGCACGATGGCGTCCTGCGGTGGCAGCGACCGCAGGTCCAGGTCCTTTTCACGCAGGCGTATCTCTGAATAGGCTTCCTCGAGCGTGACCCGGTAGAGGTCGTCCTTGCTGCCGAAATAATAATAGACGAGCTGCTTGTTGAGACCGGAGCGTGCGGCAATGCTGTCGACGCGCGCGCCGTTGAAGCCCTTTTCGGCGAATTCCACGCGTGCAGCGGCCAGAATTATGTCGCGGGCGTTTCCCGCCTTATGAGCGGCGCGGGTTTGAGTTTTCGCCATTCACGGTCCGTGTTGCCAGCTCTGTTGATCTGCCGGACCTGCTCCGGCCTTCGCCAGGCGATCCGCCCTTCCCGGGCCCCTGTGGGCCCGCCTCCTTGGCAGGCTGAACTGGTATCCCTGCTCACCTTCAGCGCGTTTGATAGTGGGCGAGGCAGGGCCTGTCTAGGTCATCTGCACGGCCATACGGGCGAACCGACACCCGCTCATCGGCAACTGACAACAGAGCCACAAATCCCACCCCATCCAGATGCCGACAACGTGACAGCGCCGGACAGCTTGTCTGTCACCGATCCCAAAATCAACCAAATAGTTGAAATCGTTCCCGGCAGCGGTCTAACCTCAGGGCCACAGCCGGAGGCCCACTGATCATGATTCCCGCCATCGTTACCGACGAATTGTCGGATTCGCCCGAGACCGCTTTCGAGCTTGGCCTTGAATGGGGCGTAGGCCATTTCGAACTGCGCGGCATGCACGATGCCCGCGTGCCGCGCCTGAGCCCGTCGCAGAGGCGGCGGCTGTTGCGGGCGATCCGCGAATTCGACGTACGCATCAGCGCCATATCTCCCGGGCTCTTCAAGATTCCCCTGCCGCCGGAATCCGCGCAAAGTTCCAATCTTGCGTGGATGGACCGCGAGTTTCACGACGCATGGGCCGGCGCCGAAGCATTGCTGCGCGACCATGTCGAAAGACTTCTGCCGGAATCGCTGGAATTCGCCGTGGCCGCCGGGGCGCGGCACCTGATCGCCTTCAGTTTTCATCGCGGCGGGCAGCCTTCAGGACCAGCACCCGGGCGGGTTGCGGACTTGCTCGCCCATGCGGCCGAACTGGCGCAGAGCGCGAATGTGTCGCTGATCATCGAGAATGAGGAGAGCCACTGGGCCAATACGGGGGCGCTTTCGGCGGCTCTGATCGCGGCCACCGGCGCCCCGATCGGTCTCAACTGGGACCCCGCCAACGCGCTGATCGACGGAGATATACCGTGGCCGGACGGTTATGCCGCCTGCCGCCATCTCGTCCGCGGCGTCCATTTCAAGGATGCCCGCGTTCACGCCGACAATTCGTGGGAGTTGCTGGCCGACGGGGATGTCGACTGGGCCGGGCAGGTGAGGGCGCTGGAGGAGGATGACTACACGGGCTGCGTAACCATGGAGCCGCATCTGTGGCCATCCATAGCCTCGGTCCGGAACGCGCTTTCCAAGTTCAAGTCATTGATAAGTATGCAAAATAATCCCGGGTAAAAAATCCGGCATAAATTCAACCAAATAGTTGAATTCCTTTTTCGCTGCGGCTAGTGTCATCGGCAAGAAAGAACATGAGGGAGCCGATCTTGCATCAGACAGTCGCCAATGATTCCGGTCTGGCCGCCGCCGCGCTGCCCGAACGCTTCGGTTCCGTGGATGAACTCGAAGAGTACATGACCCGGCCTACACCCGCTCTCGTGCGGGATCTGGCCTCGGTGGACGGCGACATCGTCATCCTCGGCGTTGCCGGCAAGATGGGCCCGACGCTTGCGCGCATGGCAAAGCGTGCCGCGCCCGAAAAGCGGGTGATCGGCGTTGCCCGGTTCAGCGAGCCGGAGCTGCGGGCGCAGCTTGAATCCTGGGACGTCGAGACCATCAAGGCCGACCTTCTGGATGAAGCTCAGGTCGAGGCGCTCCCCAAGGTGCGCAATGTGATCTTCATGGCCGGCATGAAGTTCGGCGCTTCGGGCAATCAGGCGCTGACCTGGGCGATGAACACCCATGCGCCGGCGCTGGTTGCCAATGCCTATCGTGACTCGCGCATCGTCGCCTTCTCGACCGGTAACATCTATCCCCTGATGGATGTGCTGCAGCAGGGCGCTCTGGAGACGACGCCGCCCGAGCCCCGGGGCGAATATGCCATGTCCTGCCTCGGCCGCGAGCGGATGTTCGAGCATTTTTCGCGCGTCCACGGCACGCCCGGCAGGCTGTTCCGGCTGAACTATGCCATCGATCTGCGCTACGGTGTCCTCTACGATCTCGCCAGCCGCATCAAGGCCGGCACCCAGCTCGACCTGTCCCTGATGGGGCATGTCAATGTCGTCTGGCAGGGCGATGCCAACGCGCAGGCGCTGCGCTGCCTTGCCCATTGCACGGATGTCACCAGTCCAATCAACGTTTCGGGCCCGGAAACCCTTTCGGTTCGTTGGCTGGTCCAGGAACTGGCGTCGCGTCTCGATGTCGAGCCGCGCCTGTTCGGTTCCGAGGCAACCACCGCCTGGCTTACCAACACCGCGCAGGCCAACAGGCTGTTCGGCTACCCATCGGTGCCGCTGACGGCGATGCTGGACTGGACCGCCGACTGGGTTGCCCGCGGCGAAGTCGCCTACAACAAGCCCACCAAGTTCGAAGCCCGGAGCGGAGCGTTCTGAGCATGACCGGGAAAGCCACCCCTCGGGCCCGGCAGGCCGCGATGGACCTTCTGCGCGAAGGGACCGTCATTCCCGCGCATCCCCTGGCGCTCAATGCCGATCGTCAGCTCGATGAGCGTCGCCAGCGGGCGTTGACGCGCTATTACCTTGATGCGGGCTCCGGTGGTCTGGCGGTCGGTGTGCACACCACCCAGTTCGCCATTCGCGAGGTCGGGCTCTATGACCGGGTGCTGTCGCTTGCCGCCGAAGCCGCCGCAAGCTGGACCGACCGCACGCTGGTCATGGTCGCTGGCCTTGCCGGCCCCACCGCGCAGGCGGTCAGGGAGGCGAAGACGGCCATGTCTCTCGGCTACCATGCCGGTCTGCTCAGCCTTGCCGCCCTCAAGGGCCAGAGCGAGGATGCGCTGATCGCACATTGCGAGCAGGTCGCGGCCGAGATTCCGCTGATCGGCTTCTATCTGCAGCCGGCCGTAGGCGGGCTGCACCTGTCGGCCGAATTCTGGGCGCGCTTTGCAGCCATCCCCAATGTGGTGGCGATCAAGGTTGCTCCATTCAACCGCTATCGCACCGTCGATGTGGTGCGCGGTATCGTCAGTGCCGGGGCTGAGAACAAGGTCACGCTCTATACCGGCAATGACGACCACATCATTCTCGATCTGGTCACACCGTTCACCGTGATGCGAGACGGCCAGCCCGTCACCCTGCGCTTCAAGGGCGGGCTGCTCGGCCACTGGTCGGTGTGGACGAAGGGTGCGGTCGAGATCTTCGAGCGCTGCCGCGCGGAAGCGGCGAAGGATGCGGTTTCCGCCGAAATGCTTGCGCTCGACTCCCGCGTGACCGACTGCAACAGCGCCTTCTTCGATGTCGTCAACGATTTTCACGGCTGCATTGCGGGTTGCCACGAAATCCTGCGCCGGCAGGGCCTGCTGGAGGGGATCTGGTGTCTCGATCCGGAGGAGGGGCTTTCGCCGGGCCAGGCGGAAGAACTGACCCGTGTCAGCCGCCTGCACGCCGACCTCGCGGATGACGATTTCGTCCGCGCCAATCTCCCGCGCTGGCTGGACTGACCCGATGGCGAAATTGCGCGGAAAATTTCTGGAACTGGTGCCCGCCGTCGTTCTCTTCGTCGCGATCATGGCCATATGGCAGGCGGCTGTAAGCTGGGGCGGGGTCAAGCCCTATCTGCTTCCAAGTCCGCGTTCGGTGCTGGACGCCATGCTCGACACCTCGATTGACTGGTGGGGCCACATATGGGCCACCGGCCTCGCCATCGTGGGCGCTTTCGTGCTGGCGGCGGCGAGCGGCGTTCTGCTGGGCACGATGATTGCGTGGTCGCCGGTGCTTTCGCGGGCGCTGATGCCGTTCCTGGTGTTTCTCAACACCCTTCCCAAAGTGGCCATTGCGCCGCTGTTCCTGATCTGGGTCGGCTACGGCATTCTTCCCAACATATTGATGGGCGCCCTGATCGGCTTCTTCCCGGTTGTCATCAACACGGCAGTGGGGCTCTCGCAGATCGACCATGACATGATCGATCTCGGACGCGTCTTCAGCGCGCCGAAGTGGAAGGTGTTCGCCAAGATTCGCATTCCGAATGCCTATCCCTACATCCTGTCGGCGCTGAAGGTCACGGCGACGTCCGCTGTCGTCGGCGCCATCGTGGGCGAATTCGTCGCCTCGCAGACCGGGCTCGGCTATGTCATCGTGACCAGCCAGAGCAGCATGAACACCGCGCTGGCTTTCGCCGCGCTCATCTATATCTCGATCATCGGTCTGCTGCTGTTCGCGGTCGTCGGCCTGATGTCGCGTTATCTGGCTCCGTGGGCCGAGGGGACCGACGCCTGAGCCTGAATCATCGTCACCATCCGATAACTGAAAAAAAGGGAGCGAACGGGATGAAGACTGCACTGATGATCACAACGGCCATGGTAGCCGCGCTCGCGGCAGCACCGGCCATGGCCAACGAAAAGTTCACCTTCGCGCTGAACTGGTTTCCGGTTGGCGATCACGCCGCCTACTGGGTGGCGAAGGAGAAGGGCTACTTCGCCGAGAAGGGCCTCGACGTGGTGATCGAGAACTCCAAGGGCTCCGGCGATTCCATCGCCAAGGTCGATACCGGCCGGGCCGATGCCGGCCTTGCCGACGCAGCGGTCGTCATCGGCTCACGCGGCCGAGGAACCACCGTGAAGGTTGTCGGCGTCATCTTCGACCGCACGCCGATGAACTTCTTTTCCAAAACCTCCGCTCCGATCACCAAGCCCTCCGACCTTCCCGGCAAGACGGTTGGCGCCCCTCCCGGCGACAGCCAGCGCCTGATGTGGCCGGCATTCGCCAACGCAAACGGCCTCGATCCCAACGTCATCAAATGGGTGAACATCGAGCCTTCGGCCAAATATGTAGCGCTCGCCGAAGGGCGCGCCGATGCGGTGTCGGACTACACGACCGGGCTGCCGCTGGCGGAAAAGGCCGTCGGCAAGGGCAATGCCGCGACGCTGAACTGGGCCGACTACAATTTCCAGCTCTACGCCATGTCGATAATGACCAGCGAAGCCACCATCAAGGACAGGCCCGAGGCGCTTCGCGGTTTTCTGGAGGCTGCGTACAAGGGCTGGCAGGACGTCATGAAAGATCCTGAAGGCGCGATGGAAATCTACAAGAAGGCCGTACCCGAGATCGATGTCGTGGCGCTGCGCGAAAACATGGATCTCGGTTTCGAACTCATGAAGACCCGGACCTTCAAGGAAAAGGGTATCGGAGCCATCGACAAGGAAAAGATGTGCGGATCGGTCGACCTCGTGAACACCTATATGGGACTGTCCACGAAGATAGATTGTGCGGACGCCTATGACGACACTTTCCTGACCAGGATAGAGCTTCCCTTCGACGTTCAATGACCTCTGAAGACAGGCTAGACAGCGTGGACAACATTTCCATCCTGCTCGACGGGGTCTCGATGACCTACGGCACCGCTTCGGGGCCGGTCGAAGCGTTGCGTGACATCAATCTGGCGGTCCGGCAGGGCGAGTTCATCTCGCTCGTCGGCCCGTCCGGTTGCGGAAAATCCACCCTGCTGCGCGTGGTCGCCGGCCTGCGTGAGCGCAGCGCCGGCACGGTCACGGTGGATGGCCAGAAGGTGATGCGGCCGATCCCCAATGTGGGCATGGTGTTTCAGGCGGCTGTGCTGCTGAAATGGCGCACCATCCTCGACAATGTTCTGTTGCCGGCAGAACTGGCGGGCCTGAACCCGCGCAACTACCGCCAGCGCGCCATGGAACTGCTCGAACTCACCGGGCTCCGGGAATTCGCCAACAAACTGCCGCGTGAACTTTCCGGCGGCATGCAGCAGCGCGCCGCGATCTGTCGTGGCCTGCTTCTGGATCCCAAGCTGCTGCTCATGGACGAACCCTTCGGAGCCCTCGACGCCATGACGCGCGACGAGATGAACCTGGAACTGCTGCGCATCTGGGGCGAGGCCTCGGGTGCGCGCAAGACCGTCCTGTTCGTGACCCACTCCATTCCCGAAGCCGTGTTCCTGTCGGATCGCGTGGTGATCATGTCGCCGCGTCCGGGACGGATCGACACCGTGCTCGATATCGATCTGCCACGACCGCGCACCGTCGAAAGCCGTATCACGCCGGAATTCGGCGCCCTGTCGCTGAAGATCTACGACATGCTCACCGGCCGGCAGAGCGGCGACGCCCCTCGTTTCGTGCCGGCATGACCTTGCGGCTCAGGGTCGTCGACGTCTGCTGTTACGAGCGGCCCTACCGCATGCGCATCCCGTTCCGTTTTGGCGTGAAAACCGCGACGGGCGGAAGGCAGGCCGTGGTCTCGGTCCGCATTCGTCAGGAAAGCGGGCAGGAGGCCACGGGCTGGGCAGCCGAGGCGCTGAGCGCCAAATGGTTCGACAAGAACCCTTCGCTCACCGATGAGCAGAGCCACCACCAGCTGCGCCGCTCCATCGAGCTGGCCGCGCAGGCCCGTCTTGCCTCCGGTCCGCAAACCGCTTACCGCCTCTTTGAAACCAGCTATTCCGAGCTGAACGACGCATGTGCCGCGCAGGCGCTCAATCCACTGATCGCGAGCTTCGGGATGGCGATGCTCGATCGCGCCATTCTCGATGCCCTGTGCCGGGCGCAGGGCGTTGGTTTCGCACAGGCCATGTCCATCAATCTGGCAGGCATGCGCACCGGGCCGCTCGTACCCGAACTGGACGGCTTCGATCTGGATGCCTTCCTTGCTTCCCGTCGCCCCGCGCCGGATATCGACATCCGCCACACCGTGGGGCTGGTCGATCCTCTGGTGCCCGGCGATCAGGAAAGCCGCGTGAACGACGGCTTGCCGGAGACGCTGTCGGAGGTCATCGCGACCTATGGCTGCCGTTACTACAAGATCAAGATCGGCGGCGATGCGGAAGCGGATCTGGAGCGTCTCGGCCGGATTGCCTCGCTGCTGGACAAAAGCGGCGTCGACTACCGCGTGACCCTCGATGGCAACGAACAGTTCGCCGATGGCGACGCCATTGCGGCGTTTTTTGCCCGGGTGGAAGCCGACCCGGCGCTTCGCCGGTTCAGCAAGGCGCTGCTGTGTCTCGAACAGCCGGTGCGGCGCGACCGGGCCCTGGAAGAGCCGGTGCATCGCCTCGCTGCCCGAATTCCGGTGATGATCGATGAGTCGGATGGCGGTCTGGATGCATTCCCGACCGCGCGCTCGCTGGGCTATACGGGCGTGTCGTCGAAGACCTGCAAGGGCCTCTACAAATCGATACTGAACGCAGCGCGGGCGCAAGTCTGGAATGGCGACGGTGCGGCGCGCTGTTTTCTCTCGGCCGAGGATCTGACCTGCGAGCCGGGCATCTCCTTGCAGCAGGATCTTGCCCTCGTCAGTTGGCTGGGGCTCACCCATGTCGAGAAGAATGCCCACCATTTCATCGATGGCTTCGCCAATCGTCCCCACGGCGAAGCGACGGCCTTCCTTGCCGCACATGGCGACCTCTATCATCTCCAGAATGGTGTGGTTCGGCTGAAGCTTGAAGGTGGCAAGGTCGCAACGGGTTCGCTACGCGCTCCCGGATTCGCAACGGCATTGTCGCCGGACATTGCCGGACTGGAGCCTATGCCTTCCGCCGACTGGAGCTGAGGGGCCGGATTTGCCGGAGCGCGCGGCGTCGCGATCCTGAACCTTCGGTCCCGTTCCGCTCACAACGCTTTGCTCTCGGTATCCGCAGTCATCGCCTGCAGGCCGGCATCCAGCCCAATCTTGGACGATTGGCTCCGATTGCCGACATCCGGATGTGAGCTGTGGCTAGCTCTTGATGCCGAAGACGGGTTCCAGTGCTTCCCAGCTCTTGTCCATTGCGTAGGTGGATGACAGTACCGGGATGCCAAGGTGCCCATAGATTGGCCAAAGCTGTCTTTCAGCGTCCTCCTCGTCCATGCCTGCCACCTGGCTCGCATAGATGACCGACACCAGGCCGGATCGATCTGCCCCAGCTTTGCAGTGGATCAGAATTGGAGTCTGAGCGGATTTGAGGAGGGCTACCAGTTCCTTGGCTCGGGAAACCTCAAATTCATGGCTTGCCGACATTTGAAAATCGATCATCGTCAGGCCCATGGCCTTGGCGACGCGCTTCTCATCTTCGTACCATCGTGCGCCGGGGGCCGCCCCTCGCAGATTGATGAGCGTCTTTAAGCCATACTGTTTGGCGTAGACTTCAAGGTTTCCCGCACTCGGCTGCGCCGAACGATAGAGCTTGCCCGGAACCACAGTGTGGAAATTCCCGGTCAGCTGCAAAGCTCCCAATCCACCGAGGCAGAGCAGAACGGCAGAGCTGAACCCGATGAGAGCGTTTCGTATGTATCGGCGCAATTTCAATTCGATGATCCCAATCGTGCATCTTCATCAATTCCAGACTTTGGCGAATTTGCGTCAGCATTCGAAAATGCGCTTTCGGATATTCAAGACAAGGCCGCCCTCCAAAAGTGTTCTGGCCGAGCATGGTGGGGCGGAACGACGAAAGCTGGGTGATGTGCAGGGCTTCGCAATTTCGGGGTCAACCTGACACGCCTGCCGCCGGGTATTGCCTCGGCGGAGCGGCATTGAGACTGCCCTGGGGTGGAGTTCGGACCGACGACTCTCGGATGGACCCGTTGCAGACACTTCTCCGCTTGCGCGAATACATCCGATTGCCGATGATAAATACATGACCGTGTTTGCCGACCACGATGCCTACATCGCTGCGGCTCCAGAAGCGCTCCAGCCACTGCTGGCGTTCGTACGCGCTCGGCTGGCGCAAACGCTCCCTGATGCGGAAGAGATCATCCGGTACGACATGCCAGGGTTCGGTTCAGCGGGTTTAATCATCGCCGGCTATGCGGCATTCAGCAAACAGTGTGGTCTGTACGTCAGCAAGGGCGCGATCAGCGCATATTCGGACGACATTGCCGCAGCCGGGCTCAAAGCGTCGAAAACTGGCGTCACATTCTCGCCGAGCAAGCCCATTCCGGACGAACTCATCGCTGCACTCGCCCTTGCGTCGCGAAAGGAGCTAGGGGTGTGAATGCCGATGCGCGGTGTCTGCCAGAAGGGGCGTGGAGTTGATATTGCTGCGCGACCGCGAACGGCAGGAATGACGTCGACTGCTGAATAGCAGCTCTCCGACGATTATGTCCTTCAGCGGATTTTCCGCTTTCGGCCCCCGAAGCGGACGCTTCACGCAGAGTCCGCGCCGGTCACCCCTTGCCGCTGCTCAGCCTCTCGACGGCATCGACGATCATGTCGGCGAATTTCGGCCAGTCGAGCTGCATCGCCACGGTGTGGCGGAAGTTGACCTGCTCGCTGGCGGTGCCGCCGAAATGGTGCATGCCGCCCATCTTCTCGAAGTTGCAGACGGTCATGCCCTTGGTCCACCGGCCGGCGATCTCGACGCGGATGTCGGCTTTTTCGGTGGTGAAGACGGTCGGGTCGATCAGGGCCGCGACGCAGCAGGCGTCATGGACGGCAGGATGCGCGATCTGCAGCAGGCCGCCATGCGTCGTCGCGATGAATTTCCAGATGTCGAGGATGAACCGGCTGATCGGGCCGCCCACGGCGCGCACCCTGTCCTGCAGTTCCGGGGTGGCCAGCGCCTGGTGGGTGAGGTCGAGCCCCACCATGGTGACGTCCCAGCCGGCGCGGAACACCACATCGGCGGCTTCCGGGTCGCCATAGATGTTGAACTCGGCTGCGGGCGTGATGTTGCCGCGCGTATAGCTGCCGCCCATCGCGACGACCCGCTTCACCCGCTCGACGATGCGCGGCTCCTTGCGGGCGGCGAGCCCGATGTTGGTGTAGGGCCCGACCGGCACCAGCGTCACCGTCCTCGGCTCATGCGCCATCACCGTATCGATGATGAAATCCACGGCATGGCGCCTGTCGAGCTCGAAGGAGGCGGGCGGCAGCACCGGCCCGTCGAGCCCGGTCTCGCCGTGGATCTCGATGGCCAGGACCTGCTCGCTGAGCATCGGGCCGGGCGATCCCTTCGCCACCGGCACCTTGATGCCGTAAGCGGTGCACACGGAAAGCGCGTTGCGCGTGGTGTTCTCGACATTGTGGTTGCCCGACACCGTCGTGATGCCGAGCAGGTCGATGTTCGGGTTGCCGGCCGCAAGCAGGATGGCGATGGCGTCGTCGTGCCCCGGGTCGCAGTCCAGGATGATCTTTTCCATGGGTGTCCTCCTCCCGGTTGAGCCCGATTACAGACTGCGGCACTGCGGCGCCGTCAAGCGCCGCGCAGGCAAGCCAAGGGGACGGCGCGCTGCGCGGCATCCGCGACGATCTTCAGGCTACGCTGCTATCTGCGCTTGGCGTCCCACAGGGTGATCAGCCACAGCACCAGCCCGGCCAGCGAAAGCGCGCAGCCGACGTAACCGGCGGAAGGGAAGCCGTAGCCGGCGGTGATGGCGAGGCCGGCGAGCCAGGGGCCGAGCGCGTTGGCGACGTTGAAGGCGCTGTGGTTGGCGGCGGCGGCCAGCGTCTGCGCGTCGCGTGCCACATCCATCAGATAGGTCTGCAGCACGATGGCAAGGCCCGTGGTGCAGCCGACGAGGAAGACCACGAGCGAGATCGACCACAGCGAGCCGGCAGCATAGGGGAAGGCGAAGAGGGCGACGGCGCTCGCGACGATCAGCACGGTCGCTGTCGGCTTCAGCGCCTTGTCCGCGGCCCAGGCCGAAACCAGGTTGCCCAGCGTCATGCCGACGCCGAACAGGCCGATCACCAGCGGCACCACGCGCGGATCGACTTCGGTGACTTCGAGCAATGTCGAGGCGGTGTAGGAATAGACCGCGAAAAGTCCGCCGAAGCCGATGGTGGCGGTCGCCAGCGTCAACAGAACCTGCCGGTTGCGGAAGGCGCCGAGTTCCCGCAGCGGGCTGGCGCTGTCGTCCGGCCTGTCGCGCGGCGCGAACAGGGCGACCATGACGAAGGTGGCGAGTGCCAGCAGGCCGGTCAGCGCGAAGCCCGCCTGCCAGCCGAAGGCCTGGCCGAGATAGGTCGCCGCCGGCACGCCGACGATCGTCGCCACCGTCAGGCCGAGCATCACGCGGGCGATCGCGCTGGTGCGCTCCTTCGGGCCGACCAGCGATGCCGCGACGAGCGCGGCGACGCCGAAATAGGCGCCGTGCGGCAGGCCGCTCAGGAAGCGGAAGACGAGCAGCCATTGATAATCCGGCGCCAAGGCGGTCAGGCAGTTGGTGACCCCGTAGGCGGCCATCAGGGCCATCAGCAGGGTGCGGCGCGGCACGCGGGCCGACAGCACGGCGATGATCGGCGCGCCGACGACCACCCCCAGCGCATAGGCGCTGATCGCATGCGCGGCCTTCGGCTCGTCGATGCCGAGCCCGGCCGCGATGTAGGGCAGCAGGCTCATCGCCGCGAATTCGGTCGAGCCGATGGCGAAGCCGCCGATGGCGAGCGCCAGCATCACCAGCCAGGGCTGCACGGCCGGCTCGCCTTCGAGGATTGCTGCGTCTGTCTGGGAGGTGGACATGAGGCCGTTCCTGCGCTGCGTCGCGCTGATATGCTGCGCTGCAATATCGGCTTGCGCAGGCCAGGGCAATGCTGCCAGCGCCCCGGAGCGCATGGTGCAGCGCGCCGTCCGCGGCGCCACACCTGCCGCACCTTCTCGCCGTCCGCACCAGGGCATATGGCGCAAGACCCCCTCTCCGTCTCGGCTTCGCCGAGCCACCTCTCCCCCGCTTTGCGGAGGCGAGGAACCGCAGTTGCGATGCCGGCGCTTCTCCAGCTTGGGTTCCTCGCCCCCATGAAATGGGGGAGAGGTGGCTTGCCCACGGCGGCTTTGCCGCCGCTAGGGCAAGACGGAGAGGGGGTCTTGCGCCATTTGCGACTGCGCTGCCGTAGACGGGGAGAAGTGCCAGGCAGGGCGCTGAGGGGCAGCGCCAATGAGCGTGCCTCGCAAGTGGGAGAAGGAGGCGCCAACCGATTTTTGCCTATCCACATCGCTCTGGCCACCCTATGAGAACGGCCTGGTGAATCGCATCGGAGGGACCGCGGATGAGCGACCGGAAGACCATAACCACCTGGTATGTCGACCCTGACGCGGAAGACCGCATGGCGGACGGCCATGCGCCGATCTGGCGCCATCTCATCGACATGATGGTCGAACGCGACCTGTCGGAAAAAAGCGTTCTGGATTTCGGCTGCAACCAGGGCGGCCTGCTGCGCCATCTCCACGCGATGCGGCCGTTCCGCAAGGCGCTCGGTATCGACATCGCCGAACAGTCGATCGCCAGGGCCGAGGCCCTGAAGGGAAATCTTCCCGTCCAGCACGCCGTCGGCGCAAGTCTCGAGGGCTGGGTCGAGGAGTTCGACCTGGCGATAAGCCACGAGGTCATCTACCTCGTCGAGGACATCGACGCCCACGCCGCGGACATCTTCAAGGCCCTGAAGCCTGGCGGCGTCTACTACGCCGTCACCGGCTGCCACACCGACAATCCGCTCTGGCCGAAATGGCGCGAGCTGGTGGCGAAGCGCACCAACACCGTCGTGCAGGACCGCTCGATTTCCGACTACGGACGGACGTTCGCCAAGGCGGGTTTCGACGTCTCCGGCCGGAAGCTGGAATATGACGGGTTCATACCCTTCGTCGAGGATGGCTGGACGCCCGATTTCGCCGACGCGCTGACCTACTACACCCAGACGAAGATCGTGTTCCGCCTCGTCAAGCCGCGCCGGTAATCCGGGCAAGCTCGACGTCGAAATGCGGCGGCTTGTCGGGGGCGACCTCGACGAACCGTCCTTTCACCCGGAAGGTCTTTTCGATCAGGCCGCTTTCGGCGAGCGCCCTCGGCTCGCCGTCGAAGCGCAGCTCGCCCTTTTCGAGCAGGGAGATGCGGTCGCTGACGGCGATCGCCTGGTTGATGTCGTGGATCGCCATGACGATCGTCACGCCTTTCTCCCGGCTGAGGCGGTGGACGAGGTCCAGCACCTCGACCTGATAGCCGATATCCAGGAACGAGGTCGGTTCGTCGAGCAAGAGGATGCCCGCCTCCTGCGCAAGTGCCGCGGAGATCCAGGCGCGCTGGCGTTCGCCGCCGGAGAGCTCCTGCAGCGTCCGGTCCGCCAGGCTCGTCAGGCCCGTGCTTTCGAGCGCCCATTCGATGGCCTCCTCATCCCGGCGCGCATAGGAGCGGAACAGCCCGACATGAGGGAAGCGGCCCTGCCGCACCAGTTGCGCGATCGTCATCTCGTCGGGCGCGGCGGGTTGCTGCGGCAGGAAGGCGAGCTTCCTGGCGATGGCGCGTCGCGACATCGACGCGACCGCGACACCCTCGATCGCCGCCTGTCCGCCGGCGGGCGCGATCAGGCCGGCAAGCGCTTGCAGGGCCGTGCTCTTGCCGGAACCGTTCGGGCCGATCAGCGCCCGGATCTCGCCCTTCTGCAGGGACAGCTCAAAACCGTCCAGCGCAAGGCGGGGACCGTAACGAACCGACAATTGCGAGCAGGTCAGAGGCATGGCGATCTCAGGGCGTTTTGCGGAGCAGGGCGAGCAGCACCGGCACGCCGGCCAATGCCGTTATCACGCCGATCGGCACTTCCTCGGCGCCGCCGGCGAGGCGGCCGGCGAGATCGCCCAGCGTGACGATCACGGCGCCGAGGGCAACCGTCATCGGAAGGATCAGCGCGAAATGCCGCCCGGCCAGGAACCGCGCCAGATGCGGCACGACCAGCCCGACGAAGACGATGGGGCCGACGACGCCGACGGCGCTTGCCGCCAGCGCGCAGGAGACCAGCAGCAGCACGGAAAACTGCCGGCGATACGAAAGGCCGAACGAGCGGGCGACGGGCGCATCGAACTGCAGCAGCACCAGCGGGCGATAGATCAGGGGCAGCACGGCGAGGCCAGCCACGGTGAACGGCAGCAGGAACAGCGCATGATCCCATGTGCGCGCATAGAGGCTGCCGGAAATCCATTCGAGGATGATCTCGATGCGCGCCGATCCCCAGCCGGCGATCAAGCCGATGGCGATGGCGTGGAGAACGGCGCCGATGGCGATGCCGCACAGCGTGATGCGAAGCGGGCTGAGCTCGAGCCGGAAGGCAAGCAGGTAGATGATGCCCCCGGCTGCCATTCCGCCCACCATTCCGGCCAGCGGCAGCCAGGCCACGGGAAGCTCGGCCACGGTGTTCGAGCCCGGGTCGAAGATATAGACGGTGAAAAGGAGGAACAGCGTCACCGTCAGCGTCGCGCCCTGCGAAACCCCGATCAGCGACGGGTCGGCGAGCGGATTGCGCGTGATCGTCTGCAGGATCAGGCCGGCGACCGCCAGCTGGATTCCGGCCAGCATGCCCGTGACGATGCGCGGCAGCCTGATCTCGAAGATGATGGAATGCGCTTCCGGCGAGCCGGCTCCGGTCAGCACCGAGACGACGTCGGCGGCGGGAACGTCCACCACGCCGAGGAACACCGCAGCAAGCAGCGAAAGCAGAACCGACGCGGCCGCGGCCGGCAGCAGCCAGGCGTTCGATCTGCGCGGTATCCGGGAGGCCGCCGTCATGGCTGCTGCGCCTTGAAGTCGAGCCGGCCGCGCTGGATGAGGTAGATGAAGACCGGTCCGCCCAGCAGCGCCGTGATGATGCCGACGGGCAGCTCCTTCGGGATCGCGACGGTGCGGCCGGCCAGGTCGGCGCAGGTGACGATCAGCGCGCCGATGGCTGCCGTCAGCGCAATCTCCCAGGCTGCTCCTTTCGGGCCCAGCAGCCGGGCCATGTGCGGAGCCGCAAGGCCGACAAAGGCGACGGGACCGGCGATCGGGGCGACGCCGGCCACGGGCAGGATGGCGAGGATGAGCAGCACGGGCTTCCAGACGTTGAGCTGAAGCCCCATGCCTGCGGCGGCATGATCGCTCAGCGCGAACATGGCCACCACCCTGTGCAGCGCCAGCGCGCCGGCCACGCCGAGCGCGACCCATGGCAGCATGTGGACGAGCTGCGCCCAGCTTCGGCCCTGGAAGCCGCCCGACAGCCAGAACAGCAGGGCGGTGGATTGCGGGCCGGCCAAGAGCAGCACGTAGATCGTGATCGCGCCGAGGAACAGCGACACGCTGATGCCGCCGAGCGCCAGATGCAGCGGACGTCTATTGCCGCCGCGCGCCACCCAGAAGGTCACCGCCGAGGCGGCAAGCCCGCCGGCGAGGCCAACGAAGGGATAGGAGGCAGACGACAGCCAGGGCAGGAAGACGAAGCAGGCCACGATCGGGGCGATGGCTCCGGCGGTGGCGCCCGTGATGCCCGGATCGGCGAGCGGATTGCGGGTCAGCGCCTGCAGCAGATAGCCCGAGACGGCGAGGCCGGCCCCCGCGACGGCGGCCGCCAGGCTTCGCGGCAGCCTGAGCGTCCAGACCAGGATGGACTCGATCCTGCCGTCGGGCGCCCACAGCACGCGCAGCACATCGTGGAGGGACAAAATCCTGGCGCCGGGCATCAGGCCGAACAAGATGACAGACAGGGTCGCGGCGAGGATCAACGCAATGGCTATGACTGATTTCCGTGCGTCCATCGTCGTGCGGATCGGCTGGTTACTTCTGGGCCTCGGCCGGGATGATCCTGGCAGCTTCCGCCTTCACGTCGACCGCCGGGAACGCGTCGGGATAGAGATAGTGGGCGGCTTCGCGCAGCACGATCTCGCGGGCGATCGGGCCGTTCGTTTCCACCCATTGATCGCCGACATAGAAGACCCGCTTGTTCTTCACCGCCGAGAGCTCCTGCCAGATCGGATTGTTCTCATGCGGCCGGTCGGGACCGGAATCGTAGATGAAGAGGACTTCCGGATCCTTCTCCAGCATGGTTTCGAGGCTGAGATCGATGCCGAACTCGCCGCCGGGCGTCATCTTGCCGGCGATGTTGTCGCCGCCGATCGCCGCGACGATGGATGCCGCCGTGTTCTCGGTGTGGAAGGCGAAGGGCGTCTCGCCGCCCCACATGATCGCGAAACGCGGATGCACGTCTTTCGGCGCCCTAGCGGTGAAGTCGGCCAGGTGCTCGCGGAAGTCCTTGTTCAACTGGATGCCGCGCTCGGGCTTGCCGAGGATCTTCGACAGCTCGGCGATCTCGCGGTCGCTGCCGTCCAGCAGCTCCATATTGTAGGCGACGTAAGGCGCGATCTTCTCCAGCTGCGGCGCATTGCCGACCGTGTAGCGGCGGATCGCGACGATCAGGTCGGGCTTGGCTTGCGAAAGCAGCTCGAGGTTCGGTTTGGCGCGCTGGCCGATCTGCTTCATGTCCCTGGTCAGACCGAGCAGGAATTCGGGCTCGCGTCCGGCCGTCATGTAGGTGCTCGCCACGGGCTTGATGCCGAGGGCGAGCGCGACATCGTCCGCGAAATAGGAGATCGAGGCGATGCGTTTCGGCTGTGCCGGAACCTCCACCGTGACCCCGCGATCGTCCGTTATCGTGAGGGCGCTCTCGGCACCGGCGGGGCCGGCCGTCATCAGCGCGGCCAATAGGCCGAAGAGAGTCGCTATTCCACGTGCGTTCGCCATCGCGATGCCCTCTGCATGAACACTGACATCGCTTTAGTCATTAAAGCGGAGCCAAACAATCCACTTTTCACGCATCCGCGCTGTTAAATCGGAAACCGGCTTCCGCCGGGGAGCCGGCCGCAACCGCCATGGCTATCCCGCGGCGACTGGCTTTGGCGGCGGCGCTCGAGCCTGAGAACGCACCGCTGCTGACGTCGAGGATTTTTCTCGATTGGTGCTGGAATTGGAATTTGGTTCGTATCCAGCCAGTGCCGACCGTTTATTCTACTAATTCAGTAGACTAATCAAAACGGATCGGACGACGGGGCACTGGTGGGCAGACTCTGGCATTTCAATCTCAACGCCCAAGGCAAGCCATCGAAGGGCCGTCAGCCTGCCGATGACTGATGCTGTCGACAAAACCGCGCCGGCCCGGATCGTCGAGCAGCAGGAGCGTGTGCCCGGCTTGTTACGGAGTGTCGGGTGGCATCTGCTGCCCTGGCTTCTTCCCTTCGTGCTCCTGGTCCTGTGGCACTGGTCGGCAGTCAGCGGCCATCTGAACCGAAGCGTCCTGCCCGGCCCGCTGGACGTCGTCGACGTGGCGATCTCCCTGATCGAGCGCGGTCAATTGCAGCATCACCTGATCGTCAGCCTGCGGCGCGTCGCCGTCGGCTTCGGCCTGGGCGCGGTGACGGGGCTGGCGCTCGGCATCGTCGTCGGGCTGTCGACGACCGCCCGCCAGTTCGCCGATCTCACCATCCAGATGGTCCGCACGGTGCCGCATCTGGCGCTGGTGCCGCTCATGATCTTCTGGTTCGGTATCGGAGAGGAGCCCCGCGTCCTGCTGGTGGCGCTCGGCGTCGTGTTCTCCGTCTACATCAACACCGTTTCCGGCATCCGCAGCGTCGATCCGAAGCTCGTCGAGATGGGACGCAGCTACGGCCTTACGAAGCCGCAGCTGATCTGGTCGATCATCCTTCCGGGAGCGCTCCAGCAGATCCTGACGGGCATCCGGTATGCCCTGGGCGTCGCCTGGCTGACGCTGGTGGTTGCCGAGACCATCGCCTCCCGCGAAGGGCTCGGTTTCCTGGTCCAGGACGCGCGCGAACTGCTGCGCCTGGACGTGATCGTCCTGGTCATCCTCATCTATGCGGCGGCGGGCTGGCTCGCCGATCTGCTGACGCGCTCCATCGAAGCCAGGCTGCTTTCCTGGCATCCCTCCTACAGCTCGCGAGCCGCCCGATCATGAGCGGGGCGGCCGTAACGATCCGTCGCCTGGAACGCAGCTTCGGCGGCAACGCCGTCCTGAACGGCGTCGACCTCGATGTCGCGCCGGGCGAGTTCGTTTCACTGATCGGCGCGAGCGGTGTCGGCAAGTCGACCTTGCTGAAGATCGTCGCGGGGCTCGACGAAGCCACTGCGGGGATCCTTCGTGTCGATGCCGGCACAAAGCGACCCGAGGTGAGGATGATGTTCCAGGAGGACCGTCTGCTCCCGTGGCGGACCGTCCTCGGCAATGTCGTTCTGGGTACCAGGGGGCGTGAGGCTGACGGAGCGGAAATCCTTCACGCCGTGGGACTTGGGGAGCGCGGGGACGACTATCCGGCCGTGCTGTCGGGTGGACAGCGGCAGCGTGCCGCGCTGGCACGCGCCCTCCTGCATCAGCCGGATCTTCTGCTTCTGGACGAGCCCTTCGGTGCCCTGGACGCGCTGACGCGCGCGGCGATGCAGGAACTGCTGTCGTCCCTGCTCCGGCAATCGCCGCGCACGGTCCTTCTGGTCACGCACGATGTCGATGAAGCCCTGCTTCTGTCGGACCGCGTTATCGTCATGCGGGCAGGCAGGATCGCGCGGAGCCTCGCATTGCCGGGACCGCGGCCAAGACCGCGCGGCGACGCCGAACTCGCCCGTCTGAAAGAAGAACTCATCGGAAGCCTTCTGCACGACGAAGGCACGGCCGATACGGACAAGCCACGGCGCGTCAAGCGCGAACTTCAACCTCACACCTAGATCGGAGCGTCTCATGCTCACTCTCAATCGTCGCAGCTTCATCGCCGCCGGGGCATCGTCGCTGGCCATGTCCGGACTGAGCATCCCGGCGCTCGCACAGGACAAGCCGGAAGTCACCATCGCCATCATCGGCGACGGCCGCACCGGGCCGTGGGCGGCAGCCCGGGCGGATATCACCGGCTACGACTTCGAAAAGGCGATCGGCGCCAGGCCGCGCTGGCAGCCCGGCTTCACCGCATCGTTGCCCGTGATGGAAGCGATCCGCTCGGGCGATGTCGATTTCACCTTCGCAACCTCGACAGCGGTCGTGAACGCAGTGGACGTCGGCATTCCGATCGTTCCGATCGCCGCCTTTCCCTTGCCCGTCAACACGGTCGACGGCGTCGTGCGCAAGGAGAGCGGCATCCGGCAAGCCGCCGACCTGCGCGGCAGGAAAGTCGCCTACCAGCGTGGCACGACCGGTCACTTCAGCCTGCTGAAATATCTCGAGGCTGCCGGGGTCGATTTCAGCGAGGTCCAGGGCGTCAGCCTCACCGGCGCCGACGGGTTCACCGCCTTGTCGCAGGGCGAAGTCGACGCCTGGTTTCACTGGCAACCGGCGGCGACGATCGGGCTCGCACGGCTGGCCGACCAGGTGAACAGGCTAGACGATGTGCCGACCTATGACTACGCATTCTACGTCGCGCGGGAGGGCTTCCATCAGGAGCATCCGGAAATCGCGGTCAGGCTCGCGGTCGCTGTCCGCGAAGTCCAGCGACGCATCAACGCCGACCCCGCCGGGACGGTCGCCATCTGGGCCGCGAATGGGGGCTTCGAGGCCGGGAGCATCGAGGCGAAGGCTTTCGAGCAGCTTCTGACCGAGAAGCGCGTGTCGGAATCGACGGCGGTGGACCTTCGTCCGGCCGACAGGCAGGCTGCCGATGCCACCCAGGTGCTGGCGACGAGTTTCTACAAGCATGGAGTGCTTCCGCGCGAGGTCAACCTGCCGGGCTTCATCCTGGACCCGCGCTTCGATCCCGTCCGCGAGGCGGTCGCCGGGGCACTGGCCGCCTGATCATGACCAGCTTCAATCGAAACGGGCAGCTCCACCTTGGAGCCTTCGTCATCGCGGGACCCGGACGTCCGGGTGGCTGGCGCTATCCCCAGTCCGAGGACGGCTGGCTGGACATCGACTATTACCGGCGCATTGCCCAGGTTCTGGAGCGGGGCCGGTTCGACCTGGCGTTCTTCGCCGACATTCTGGCGGTGCCCAACCGCTATGGGAATTCGCATGACAGCCAGCTGCGGTATGGGGCGCTCGGCGCGCTGAGGCTCGAGCCCCTGCAGGTGCTCGCCGCGATGGCCGGGGCGACCCGGCATCTGGGGCTCGCCGCGACAAAGTCGACTTCCTACTACGAGCCCTTCGACATTGCCCGAGGCATCGCCACGCTCGATCATCTGAGCGGCGGGCGGGCCGCCTGGAACATCGTGACGTCATTCCAGGACGCCGAGGCACGCAATTTCTCGCGGGAAGAGCATATCCCGCGCGAGAAGCGATATGATCGCGCCGACGAGTTCCTGGAAGTGACGCACAAGCTCTGGGACAGCTGGCAGGACGATGCGCTGGTGGCCGATCGCGCCGAGCCGCTTTTCGCCGCGCCCGACAAGGTTCGTCCAATCCTCCACCAGGGCGAATGGTTCAAGGTCGACGGGCCGCTGAACATTCCGCGTCCGCCGCAGGGTTATCCGGTCCTGATCCAGGCCGGCGCATCCGACCGAGGCCGGGATTTTGCCGCGCGCTGGTCGGACCTGATCTTCGTGACCCATTACTCGCTGGAAAGCGCGGTGGCCTTCTCCCGGGAAATGAAAGAGCGTGCCGCGCGGTTCGGACGCAATCCCAAGGACCTCAAGATACTGCCGGGCATTACCCCGCTTGTCGGTGAGACCAATGCCATCGTCGCGGAAAAGCGGCGGGTGCTCGCGGACCTGATCGAGCCCGTGTCCGGCCTCACCACTCTGTCCTATCATCTGGATGTCGATCTTTCCGTCTATCCGCTCGACGAGCCTCTCCCGCATCTGAAGGTCCCCGGCGTGACCGGCCACTATGACGAGATGCGCGAAGCCTCCGACAAGGGCGGGCTGCCGCTTGCCGAGGTCGGCCGCATGTATGCCAACCGCTACGAAGGCGACTTCATCGGAACGCCCGACGCGATCGCCGACAGGATGCAGGAGTGGTTCGAGGCCGGCGCCTGCGACGGTTTCATGGTCGCGGCGCATTGGCAGCCGGGCGCCTTCGATGAGTTCGTGCGGCTGGTGGTCCCGGAACTGCAGCGCCGAAACCTCTTCCGCAAGGAATACTCCGGCAGCACGCTGCGCGATCACCTGAACCTCGCTCGCCCCGCTGCCGGAGACTGGCAGCGTCTGCATCACTAGAGCGTTTCCGTTTTTCACGGAAACGCGGAAACGCGCCCTAACTCTTTTGTCTTTGCTCTAGAACGAGGTAACGAAATGACGGAAACCGCGCTCGATCCCGATGTCGGCAGCCGTGTCGAAGGCAGGGCCGACGAAACCTATGGCCGCGTCGTGCTTTCCGCACGCTCCAACCACCTGATCTCGGACGGACGGGCTTCGCAGCGCGCGCCGGGCGAGGCCATCTCGGCGGGCGAGCTGCTGCTCGCATCCCTGGTGTCGTGCGGGCTCGGTCTGGTCCATGCCAGCGCGCGCGAACGCGAGGAGCCCGGGCCGAATGTGAAGCTGAAAGCCGAGTTCCTGCGCGATGGGGAGGACCCGACGCGCTTCGCCTCCTTGACGCTGACCTTCCAGTTCAAGGGTGCGGCGCGGGAAAAGGCAGAGCTTTACGTCGCTCACTTCACATCGAAATGCCCGATCTACAACACCCTCAAGCGAGGCGGCCCGATCGACGTGATCATCGAAGCTGCCGGTGGGAAAGCGAACCCAACGGCAAGCTAGCTGGCTTGCACTGGCAATCGCTTGGTGAAGGGAATTCCCACCAATCGCCTGGGGAACCCCCACCCCTAACCCCACCCCTCAAGGGGGAGGGGGATTCCGCGTCAGCGCTTTCCCCTACGGCTATCACGGACGCGGCGACAACATCGTTCCCTCCCCCTTGAGGGGAGGGGCTAGGGGTGGGGGTATGCGACAGGCACGATGTTGCAGGACCCGTAAGATCGTGAAGCGATCCAGCGGCAATTCCGCGCGCTGAAGAGCGGTCATTACAACTTGGCCGATGCCGTGGTATGCGCGGCTTCGACAGAGAGACCGCAATCATGACATCGACCGACCAGGCAGCATCCCTGCCCATCCACCCCGCCCTCGCTTCCGCGCTGGAAGCGAAAGGCTATCACCAGCTGACGCCTGTCCAGGTGGAGATGGCCAACGCCGACGTCGAGGCCGACCTCCTGGTTTCGGCGCAGACCGGCTCGGGCAAGACGGTCGCCTTCGGCATCGCCATCGCCCCGACCCTGCTTGGGCGCGCCGAACGGTTCCCGGCAGCCGGCCGGCCGCTCGGGCTCGTCATCGCACCGACACGCGAACTCGCGATCCAGGTGCAGCGGGAGCTCGACTGGCTCTACGCGGCCGCCGGCGTCAGGATCGCGACCTGCGTCGGCGGCATGGACATGCGCAGGGAGCGCCGCGCGCTGGAGAGCGGCGCCCATCTCGTCGTCGGTACGCCGGGACGCCTGCGCGATCACATCACCAAGGGGGCGCTCGATCTCGGCGCGCTCCGCGCCGTGGTGCTGGATGAAGCCGACGAGATGCTCGACCTCGGTTTCCGCGAAGACCTCGAATTCATCCTTGGTGCTGCGCCTGAGGATCGGCGGACCCTGCTGTTCTCGGCCACGGTGCCGCGCGGCATCGCGGAACTGGCCAGGAACTTCCAGAACGACGCGGTGCGCATCGCCGCGACCGCTGCCACCGAGCAGCATGCCGACATCGAGTACCAGATGATGCTGGTGCGGCGCGACGAACGTGAACATGCCGTCATCAACACGCTGCTGGATTCCGACAGCGCCAGCGCGCTGGTGTTCTGCCACACGCGCGAGGCGGTGCGGCACCTGACCGCGCGGCTGGCCAACCGCGGCTTCTCGGTCGTCTCGCTGTCGGGCGAGATGGCGCAGTCGGAGCGGTCGAACGCGCTGCAGTCGATGCGCGACGGCCGCGCGCATGTCTGCGTGGCGACCGACGTTGCCGCGCGCGGCATCGACCTGCCGAACCTCGACCTCGTCATCCATGCCGACGTGCCGAGCAATCCCGCGACGCTGCTCCACCGCTCGGGCCGGACCGGCCGTGCGGGCCGCAAAGGCGTGTGCGTGCTCATCGTGCCCGAGAACAGGCGCGGTGCCGCCCAGCGCGTGCTGGCGCTGGCCAAGCTGTCGGCCGTCATGCGTGCCGCCCCGGGCATTGCGGAGATCGAGACCCGCTATCGCGCCCAGATCCTCGACGCGGTGCTGTCGTCCGCCGAGCCCGACGAGGCGGAAGCCGCCTTCGTGGCGGAACTGCTTGCCAAGGCAAGCCCGGAGCGCATCGCCACCGCCTTCCTGCGCCAGCAGCTTTCCGCCCGGCCCGTGCCCGAGGACCTCTCGCCGTTGCCCGTCCAGGACATGCAGGCGAGGAAATCCAAACGCGACAGGGGGATCGAAGAGAAACGCGACGGCGAGCCGCGCCGTCCGGACATGGAGGGCGGCGTCTGGTTCACGCTGTCGCTCGGGCGCAAGCAGCGCGCCGACCCGAAATGGCTGCTGCCGATGATCTGCCGGGCCGGTGGCGTCTCCAAGCGCGACGTCGGCTCGATCCGGATCGAGGACACGCAAACCCGCTTCGAGATATCCGCCGACAAGGCGGCGGGTTTCATCGAGCAGATCAGGCAGCCCGGCAGCACCGAGCGCGGCATCGTCATCGCGCCTGCCGGCGAGGGTGGCGCGGCATCGTCGTGGCGGGCCAAGCCGAAGTTCGGCAAGGGAAAGCCGGATTTTGCGAAGGGCGACAAGTTCGGCAAAGGCGGCAAACCGGGAAAGAAGCCTCACCGCGGCCAGGGCGCGCCTGGAGACCGCAAACCCAAGGGCAAACCGAAACGGCAGGGGTGAGCCGGGGGCGGGCTTTTCGAAGCTCGCCCTGAGGCCTTGGCTTCCAGTTGCCTATGATCGCCAGCGCGGAATGGCCGCTTTGCGCCGTCACGGCAGCGCGAGGACCCGCGGGCTCGGCTGAGCCGAGCGGTAAAGCCTGCCGGGAACGATGGTGTGAAAATTGCCCGTAAGCTGCAAACCGGCCAGAGGCAAGCAAGAATAATAGCGCTGGACCCGAAGAGGCCCCTTTCGCATTTGCCGGTACAACTTCAATTCGCAAATCTCAGTGGTTTCGATTGTGGTCCGGTCGCATTCCGGCCGCGGCATTCACGCCTGGCTAGAGGATACCCGTCACCATCCGGTCGAGCCGTGTGTCCTCCCGGTAGAGCCCGCGCACGGCAAGGGCTGCCACTGCGGCCGTGGCGACGCCGCCGAGGATGTCCGTCGCATAATGCGTGCCGACATAGACGCGCGAAATGCAAACCGCCACCGCTGCGATCAGCAGCGCGGCGGCACGGCCGCGCAGGCCCTGTAGGAGAAACGCAAGGGCGATTGCGAAGGTGGCCGTGGCGTGGTCTGATGGAAACGACCAGTCCGCGCTGCGTTCCATGATCAGGTGGCTGACGCCGGCATCATAGGGCCGGATCCGGTGCACGAAGAGCAGGATGATCTGGTTCAGCCCGAGGCCGATCAGGAAGGACAGCCCGGCGGCCACGCAGGCATGGCGCACATGCGGGCGCTCGCTGCGGCTCCACCATTGCACGGCGACAGCCAGGATCAGCAGCGGCACGCCGTAATGGGTGAAGGCAAGCATGATCTGGTCCAGCACGGCATGGCTGCCTGCTGGCGCATTGATCCAGCGCGTGATCTGTTCGTCCATGGATTTATCTACCGGCTCTGTCTGGTTGAAGAAGAGGTCGAGGGTGGAAGAGCGGCGAATACACCAGATCTTTCAACTCAGTGTCCTCGCCAAAGGCGCCCATGCCTTGCTCGAATGCGCAGGCGGCATAGCCCTTTGGCTCATCGGTACCGATACCATCACTGATCTGGTCAAGGTGCTCACGCAAGAGGAACTGCTCGAAGACCCGAACGATTATTTAGCCAGCCATCTGCTGGCCTGGGCACAGGGCTTTTCGGTGGAAACGCGGCATTTTTATGCCTTCTACCTGGTGAGCCACGGTGTGGTGAAACTGTTCCTCGTGGCCGGACTTCTGCGCAACAGGCTGTGGGCCTATCCGGCATCCCTCGTCGTGCTGGGGCTTTTCATCGCCTATCAGCTCTACCGTTTTTCCTACACACATGGCTGGGGCCTGATCGTGCTCACGGTGTTCGACGTCATCGTCATGTGGCTGATCTGGCACGAATATCGGCTGGTTCGGAAACATCGGCAGGCCGGCTGATCGCGCGCTCATGTCCGCCTCGCCAGCTTTTCGTCATCGGCAGCGGTATCTTCATACCGCAAGCTCATGAAGAGGACGATCGCAACGATGGCGGCCAGAAAGATCGTGCTGGTGATGACGGTGCCGAGGCCAAGGCCGCCTAATCGGGCAAAATAGACGCCCGGAGTTTACGCCTCTGCGCCCAACAACTCTGAGGCGTCTGATTGTTCGGGGCGCCGCTCTGCATCGCGCAAAAGGATCCAGAACTTGGTGTCGAGATAGATGGCGGGGCGCGAGTCTAGCGATTGCCCCAGAGCAATCACGGATCGCTCGATGCGTTGCTCAATTGAAATCTCAGGGCTCAATCGATGTGGGCAAAGGTTTTCACGCGAACACTTCCAGAGGGACGATCGATTGCTTACACGTGTTCAGCCTACTCCCTTTCCCAGTCATCCAGAACCTCAGCGAATGCTGACAGGTCACGGAGAACACCTGTGGCGGCCGTCGCCAACACTAGCTTGCAGCCAGGTCCAACATAGAGTTTCCGACCACCGCCGCGGCGATCGTCGTGATTGTAAAGGAGTGTCGGGAGAAGATGCCGCGCCTGTCGGATTGCCGTCGAGCTTGCCTGCCGATCGTGGTCTCACTCGCGGGCTCTTCCTCAGGTTCGCCGGCTGCGGCTTCAAGCGCAGAGACCCGGAAGGCCTCTGCGCTTGTCTGTTGGTCAGGCCTTGATGAATTCGAGGACGTCAGCGTTGAAGCGGTGGGCCTCGGTTTGGGCGAGACCGTGCGAGCCGCCCTCATAGACCTTGTATGTGGAGCCCGCGACGAGTTTTGCTGCCTTGTCGCCAGAAGCAGCGATCGGCACAATCTGGTCGTCATCACCGTGGATGATCAGCGTCGGCCGGTCGATCTTCTTCAGGTCTTCGGTGTAGTCGACCTCGGAGAATTCGTGGATGGAGTCGTATTGGCCCTTGATGCCGCCGGCCAGGCCCTGAAGCCGGAAGCTTTCGCGGAACCCCTCGTTCACCTCCACGCCGTCACGGTTGAAGCCGTAGAAGGGGATCGTCAGATCGTAGTAGAATTGCGAGCGATTGGACGCAACGCCCGCCCGGATGCCGTCGAAAGCCTCGATCGGCGTGCCTTCCGGATTGTCCGCGGTCTTCAGCATCAGCGGCGGCACTGCCCCCACCAGCACGACCTTTGCAACCCGATCCGAACCATGGCGGCCGATGTAGTGAGCCACCTCGCCGCCGCCGGTCGAATGGCCGATCAACACGGCATTTCTCAGGTCGAGCGCATCGAGAACCTCGGCCAGATCGTCGGCATACTGGTCCATGTTGTTGCCATCCCAAGGCTGGTCGGAGCGCCCGTGTCCACGACGGTCATGAGCGATGACGCGAAACCCCTTCTGGCCGAAATACAACATCTGGGCATCCCAGGCGTCCGAAGACAGCGGCCAGCCGTGAGCGAATACGATGGGCTGGCCGTCGCGCGCGCCCCAGTCCTTGTAGAAGATTTTCGTTCCGTCTTTCGTGGTTACAGTGCTCATGATGAGGTCTCCTTTCATGGATAGTTCTGCAGATGCAGTTCCGGTTAGCGGGTTGGTGAGAAACAGGGTCGCAAACGCAGCGCCGAGGGCCAGCGTGTCGCGGCGGGTGAGATCGAGACTGGACGGGGTCATGCTCATGCTTGCCCGTGCGATCGGGTCAGGGCATCGACCGCATTTGCGATCGGGATGTTTCCTCCCGTAACTTCCAGTATCGAGCGACGAATTTCCGGGCGATCCATCAGTGCGATCAGCGTGTCGGCGACATCGTCGCGTCGGATTTCCCGGTGGATCTTGGCAAGTCCCAGATCAACCGTTCCGACGCCGTGCTCATTGGTCAGGGCAGACGGCCGCAAGATGACCCAGTCGAGATCGGTGAGAACGATCCGGGTTTCAGCGTTCTTCTTCTCGACCATATAATGCTCGAAATCGTCGTCCATCCGGCGTTCGCGCCAAGCTTCCGGAAAGACGGAGACGAGGTAGAAGCGGTTCACGCCGGCGATCTTCATCGCCTGCGCGACCTTCCCCGGTCCCTCGCCATCGACGGCGGTCGTGGCCTCAGGACCATCCCGGCCACCGGCGCCTGCCGTAAAGACGACCGCGTCATGTCCCCGGATGATATCTGCGAGGGCCTCGACCCTGTCTCTGGCGACATCGCCAACCACCGCATCGATGCCCTGAGCGGAGAACGTCTCCGCCTGCTCGCTGCGGCGGACCAGGGCTGTTGCCCGATGACCTGCGGCGACCAGCCGGGAGGCAACCCTGTGACCGACGCCACCACTTGCGCCTATGATGAGAACTTTCATGACTTGCTCCTCTGATAACCCTTTCGGGAGGGCGCACCTGCGCCTGACGACAGAAGATCGGGCGCCTGAAGGACTGGCGTCGATTGACTGTCGAGGATCAGGGGCGATGCTTGCCGCGCCACCCCCGGACACTTTCCGGTCGGGACCGCTCAGGAAGCCCGGTTCCGCGTCTGGCTCAAGGCGATCACAAGAGCTTCCGCCGCTTCGGCTGAGGAATGGGGACTCTGACCGGTGATGAGCTGGCCATCGACCACGGTGTGCACACCCCAGTCCTTGACCTTGGAGAAGACCGCTCCAAGACTGATGAGCTCGTCCTCGACCAGGAACGGCACGACGTCGGTAAGACCGACAGCCGCTTCCTCGCCATTGGTGAACCCGGTGACGTAGCGACCCTGGACGAACGGCGTGCCATCGGGATTGGTCACCCGACGCAGAGCGCCCGGTGCATGACAGACCAGAGCAAGCGGCTTGCCGGCTGCGACAAAGGATTCGATCAGGCTGATCGAGTTCGGATCTTCGGCCAGGTCCCACAGCGGTCCGTGTCCACCGGGGTAGAAGGCTGCGTCAAAATCTTTCTGGTCGACGCTATCCAGGCGCAGGGTTTCAGCAAGCTGAGCGTTGGCAGCCTCATCGGCCTTGAAGCGCCGTGTCAGGTCGGTCTGGAAATTCGGCTCGTCGCTTTTCGGGTCGAGCGGAGGCTGGCCACCCTTTGGCGAGGCGAGCGTGATTTCGATCCCGGCATCCTTGAGGACGTAGTAGGGGGCTGCAAGCTCTTCCAGCCAGAAACCGGTCTTCTTGCCGGTGTCACCGAGCTTGTCGTGAGAAGTCAATACCATGAGAACTTTCATCGTCGTATCCTTTAGGGACCGATTTCGATCAGCCGCATCGGCCTTTCGATGAAGAGAACATGGCACTGGCCGAGATATTTAAGAAATTTACTTGTTTGATTTTAGATATTCACGCAAAGCATATTTCGATGAAATACGATCTCAACCTGCTGCCGGTCTTCGTGGCTCTCATGGAGGAAAGGAGCGTCACACGCGCCGCCAGCCGGCTCGGAATAACGCAGCCGGCGCTTTCCAACTCGCTCAATCGCCTTCGCGAGATGCTCCGCGATCCATTGTTCATCCGCGAAAGGTACGGCATCAAACCGACGCAGCTTGCCGAAGAGATCGCTCCAACGATTGAGGCCGCGCTGGCCCAGCTTGACGAGGTCGTTGTCCACCAGCAGGATTTTGAACCGGCGGACGCGGAGCGCCAGTTTCTGATCGCGCCGAACAGCTACGTGGAACTGGTCCTGATGCCAGCGCTGGTTGCGAGGCTGCGGGAACAGGCCCCTGGCATCAAACTTCGAATGACGCCATTCGGCAACGATCTCGCCGAGACCGGCGTGATTTCAGGGACAACCGCGATGGTGCTGGGGAGGGTCGTCGACCCCCCGGACAATCTCGTTGTTCAGCATCTGATGGACGAGGGCCTTGCCTGCGTCGTGCGGCGAGACCATCCAGACGTCGGCGAAAATCTTTCCCGGGACCAGTTTGAGAGATTGAAGCACGTGAATGTGCTTCCGCCTGGCCGAATCCGCGCCGGTCTGTTCCAGGCGTTGAGAAAGCAAAACCTCAATCGAGAGGTTGCCGTCTCCGTAACGCACTTTCTGGCGGTTCCCGAGATGATTGCCGTCACCGACTACTGCGCGACATTGCCAATACTGATCTGCCGGGCTCTAGAGCGCGATCCACGCCTGAAGGTGCTGCCCTCTCCAGTCGATCTCGGAACCTTCCCGGTCGAACTGGCCTGGCATGTGCGATATCGTCATGATCCAGCGCACAAGTGGCTCCGGGCGGTCATCACCGATATAGCGCGATCGCTTTCGGGATCACCTCAACAGATAGGCCTGCCGGCGCCATGAGGATGCGCCGCTGCACTGCTCCTTCTGAAATAAACGCAAAAAAGCTGCAAAAAGTCGTTTTGGTTTGAAGCATTACCGCTGGCGGCGATACCGCAAGAGCTTTGCCAAAGCCGAAAGTGCCGCCGATTTTTGGTGCCGGCTCGGATAGTAAAGATGATAGCCTGACCATACCGGGCAAAACCTCTCCAGGCAGGTCGACAGTCGTCCAGAGATCAGATGCTCGGCGACGTGGGGTTCGAAGGTATACGCCAGACCTAGTCCAGCCAATGCAGCCTCGATCATGACCGGCGCGTCATTGAAGACGGCCGCCCCCACGACCGGGACTTCGATATTTCGTTCATCCTGGCGGAACATCCAGCGGAAAAGATCGCCGTGGCTGGCGGTGCGGTAGTTAAGGCAATCGTGCGCGCCAAGATCGTCAGGCCGATCAGGATGGCCGCGCCGAGCATAGTATGAAGGAGCCGCGACTATCGCCGCCCTGATGTCGGGACCGACCGGAACGGCGACCATGTCCTTTTCAAGATGGGTGCCGAAGCGGATGCCGGCATCATACCCTCCCTTGACGATGTCAGTGAACCGGTCGCTGACGTGAAGGTCCATTGTTACGCCGGGATAGCGCGCCAGGAAATCAGGTAGCGCCGGTACGAGGATCGCGCGAGCTGGATACTCCATTACCGTCAGCCGCAATGTCCCTGATGGCTGGTCACGCTCCCGGCGGATCTCCGACAACCCACACTCGATCTGATGCAGAGCAGGCGTGACCTGTTGGAGAAGGCGTTCTCCTGCCTCAGTCGGGCGGACGCTGCGTGTCGACCGCGCAAGCAGCGGAACCCCGAGCCGCGCCTCCAGGGCGCTGACAGCCTGACTGAGACCAGACTGCGCTCGCCCCATCCGCGCCGCAGCTCGAGTGAAACTGCCCGCCTCGACGATGGCTTGGAAGATGAGCAGGTCGGCAATATCGCGGCGGTCCATTTATCACCCATAGTGATAGAGCTAATCATGCAAATCACACTAGCAGATAGCAGGGCACGGCCCCAGATTGCCGTTGAACTCAACTCCAGCCGGAGACGTGAAATGAAACAGATCCGAACCCTTCTGGCATCGCTCGGCATCGCGCTCACCACCCCGATGATCCTTCCCGATGCGGCGGTTGCGAAGGCCGACAACATCGTCCTTGTCCACGGCATGAACATGGACGGTGGGTCCTGGCGCGCGGTCTATGCACGACTAACCAGCGACGGCTACAACGTCACGGTTGTTCAGCTTCCGATGACCTCGATCGAAGACGATATTGCCGCGGCGCGGCGCGCCATCGATGTACAGGATGGCTCCGTTGTGCTTGTCGGCCATTCCTATGGCGGGATGGTGATCAGTCAGGCCGGTACACACCCCGACGTCAAGGCGCTGGTATACGTGGCTGCGTTCCAACCAGAGATAGGCGAAAGCCTGGCTTCTCTCAACGCGTCGATTCCGGCCGAAATGCCACAGGACGCGCTTCGTGTGTTCGACGACGGCTACTATGTGGTCAAACCCGAAGTGTGGATCACGGATGTCGCGAATGGGCTGCCCGAAGATGACGCACGATACACGGCGGTGTTTCAGACGCCTGCGAATACGTCCATCTTTGGGTACACGGCGGAGGCTGCCGCATGGCATATAGCGCCGACATGGGCGGCCATTGCGACCGGGGATCGTACCATCTCGCCGGAGCTTCAGCGGCAGATGTCCAAACGCTCTGGGGCCAAGGTGATCGAGATCGACGGTGGACATCTGCTACAGATGTCACACCCTGAAGAAGTCGCCGCCCTTATCGAAGAGGCTGCCGTCGCGGTCAAATAAGATTGATCCCGGGTGAAAACCGGTGGCCATTTAAGGCAGCAGCGATACGCGAACTGTCTCGAGCAGCAGGAATGCGGTGACGACCAGCAAGCCGGCGGCTGTCGGCCAGGACCATGAATAGAGGGGTGAGGTGCCCTTGATGGTGAAGGTGAGGACGGGCAAGGCCGCCATCGTCACCATGATGCGGAATGAATTGTGTTCTGCCGGTTCAGCCTATCTCGAAACGAGGTGGCATGGATGAAAGAATGGATTGGATCGGCAAGGCCTTCGGTGGGTCTCTTTCGAGGGCACGGCGCACAGGCGGCGGCACGACCAGCCGGCCTTCGCACCGCCTTCCAGGCGCGTTTCCCGACCCGCGTTATTCACCTATGCCGGAAAGCAATTCGTCGAGCTGATCCAGCTGCTCCGGCAATCCGGCCGCGGAGCCCTGCAGTGCTTCCTCAAGCGCCTCTTTAGATGGATAGAGCTCGTGGAAAGTTAGTAGCGTGCTGCCGCCCTGGTCCTCGAAGGTCACGGTCGTGATCGCGCCCTCTTCGCCTTCGTCGTTGGTCCAGACGATGCGCTCGTTCGGCACCACCTCGAGATATTTGCCGTAGAAGGCCATGGTCTCCGAACCGCCGGTGCCGAATTCCAGCCGATATTTTCCGCCGGTACGGACATCCATATCGCACGATACGAGCGAAACGCCGGATACCGATTTCGGCATCCACCAGCGCTGGAACAGCTCGGGCCGGCTCCACGCCGTGTAAACCGTGCTCGGCGGCGCATCGAATGTCCGCGTTACGACGAGTTCGCGATCGCCTCTGCGCTCGACTGATGTGCGGTTCTGCGCGCCACCTGCACTGCTAGCTTGCCGATCCATCGTTTTCCTCCTGTTTCATTTCGCTGATGATTTCGTCCAATGCTTCGAAGCGGGCCTCGAAGAGCTTGCGGTGCGCCTCGATCCACTCCGCCTCCGCCTTGAGGCCGCGTTTCCCAAGCTTGCAGGTTCTTACCCGTCCGACCTTCTGCGTGACGACGAGCCCCGCCCGCTCCAGAACCTGGACGTGCTTCTTCATGCCGGTCAGCGTCATCTGGAACCTGTCCGCGAGACTGGTGATCGACGCGTCCGCCCGGCCAAGCTGATCGATTATCCCGCGGCGGGTCGCATCGGACAGCGCTGCAAACGAGCGATCGAGGGGGGAGTCTAAATACTGAACCATATAGTTCAGTGTATGGTCTGCTCGCGACAAGCGCAAGCGTCCCGATAGGGGCCTCGCGCAGACAGTGACGTTCAACTCAGCGAGAGCCTCTGCCCCACAATACGCATTCAGAACGGCTGGGCGGCAGGCTGTGTCGCTGCTCGAAGAATTCATGATAGCGATGACTGCCTGTGGATTCTGTTGTTCCCGGGAGGGCGCCATGCATCACTGGCACTGGTTCGACATCGCATTTCCCTGGATTGGTGGCGTCGGCGCAATCGTCCTGGTGGTCCTGCTTTTTGCAACGGACCGTCTCCGCAGCGATCCAGGCCGCTCGCGATGGCATGACCGGGTGTGGTTGTCCTGGCTCGGGATGGCGGCCTATCTGCTTCACAACGTCGAAGAGTACGGCATCGATGGGCTCGGGAGGTTCCATGCATTTCCGGGTATGATCTGCGCGCAGCTCGGTTTGCCGCCTTATCCGAACTGCCCGATCCCGCCGGTATTTTTCCTTGCGGTCAATGTAACTGCGTTCTGGGTCGCAGCTCCCATTGCAGCCCTGCTGAGCGGACGACACCCGCTCGTCGGGCTTTCCGTCTACGGCATCATAATGATCAACGCCCTGACACATATGGTGGCCGCGCTTGGCGGCAACTTCGGTGGAGGATTTTTCACTTCACTGCTGTTCGCGGCCTTGGCCGTGTGGATCATCCGCGCCTGCTTCGGTCCAGGCCGGATGAGCTACGGCGCGCTCGCGCTTCTTGTGGCTGGCGGGATCCTTGCTCACATCGTTCTGGCGGCCCCGTTGTTGCTGTTCCTCAATTCCGGCTTGAGCATAGCCGTGGTTGTCTTGCTGCAACTGGCGAACCCCTTCCTGCTGATGCTCATCCTGTGGTTCGGTGAGCGGTGGCGTGACGGGGCACTGATCTCGAACTGGCGAAACCAACTGACCTCAGGAGCGGCGCGGACCTGACCGCGAACTCCTGCTCTTCCTGCCGCCCCGTTGCTCGCTATTCCGCCGGCTCCTGGCGTCACAGATCACAACCACCGATTTCTGTTTTGCGCTCAGTTCGAGGCCTTTAGCGTGAAAGCCATGACATAGTCGCCTTTGTCCGGTGAATAAGGCGCGCCACCGACAGAGATCAGCACATATTGCTTGCCTGTCGTGGGCGAGACATAGGTCATCGGGGTGGCGCTCGATCCGACCGGAAGCGGGTATTTCCACAGTTCCGTGCCATCAGCGGCGTCATAGGCCCGCAGATAATAATCCTGCGTGCCAGCGAAGAATACCAGGCCGCCCGCGGTGGCGCTCGTGCCGGCATAGGTCGGTAGCCCCATCGGCATCCGCATGCCGGACTTGATACCAAACGGCCCCAGTTGCTCGGCGGTTCCCGCCGGCACCTGCCAGGCGATGGTGCGGGTGTTCATATCGATCGCCGTGACCGTTCCAAACGGCGGCGTCACGCAGGGTATGCCCAGCGACGAAACCCACAGTTCCGTCGCCATGCCATAGGGCGTGCCATTTTGTGGCGACGGGCCGTGGCCGCTGCCATCGGCATGGGCCTTTTTGGCGAAGTCGGGATAATTTTCGCGCGGCACCAGGGCAAAGATACTGGGCGCGCGGATGTCGTTCATGAAGACGCGATTGTTATGCACGTCGACCGAAACGCTGCCCCAGTTCAAGCCGCCGACATTGCCGGGCTGCTCGATGGTGTATTTCAGGCTGATCGGCGTGAAATCGCCGTCATAGTGCAGTTGCTGGAAGGCAATGCGGCAAGCAAGCTGATCGAACATCGTCACGCCCCACATGGTCTTCTCCGTCAGGCGGGCGCCCCCGATCGTCGGCATGCCAACCGAATAGGGCTGCGTCTTCGACAGACGCGGCAGCTCCTCGGGGACAGCCCCCTCCGTCGTCACCGGCTTTTCGGCGACCTCCGCCAGCGGTTTGCCTGTCGCTCGATCAAGCAGGAACAATTGCCCGCGCTTGGTCGTCTGCAGCACGGCCTTGGCCGTGCCGCCCTTCATATCCGGCACGTCGATGAGCGCGGGCTGCGACGGCAGGTCGTAGTCCCATATGTCATGATGCACAGTCTGGAATTTCCAGCGTTCCCGGCCGGTCTCGACATCGAGCGCCACGAGCGTCGCGTTGTATTCGTCGGCGAAAGCTGGGCGTAACGCGCCATAGTAGTCCGGCGTCGTATTCCCGAGCGGAGCATAGACGAGGCCCAGTTCGTCATCGAAGGCCGCGGTCGTCCACAGATTGGGCGTGCCGCGGGTATAGGTCGAACCTTCCGGCGGCAGGCCGGTGATCGCCGGATTTGCGAGGTCCCAGGCCCAGTCGAGCTCTCCGGTAACTGCGTTGAAGGCGCGGATCACGCCCGAAGGCTCGCCGACCTCCTGGTTGTCGACGACCCAGCCGCCCACCACCACCTTGTCGCGGGCGACGAGCGGCGCCGATGTCTGGAAATAGAAACCCTTCTTGACCTCACCCATGCCCTGGGACAGCTGCACTGTCCCGCCTTCGCCAAAACCGGGACAGTAGGCGCCTGTCTTGGCATCAATCGCGATCAGGCGCGCATCGATGGTGGTCATGATCAGACGCTGATTGCATGGCTGATCGGTGATCTGCTCGGCTTTCGGAAGTTCGAAATAGCCGATGCCCCGGCAGCGCTGCCAGAACGGAGCCGTGGCCTTCGGGTCGAACTTCCAACGCTCCGTCCCGGTGTCCGCATCCACGGCCGCCACGACGTTCGCCGTCGTGCAGGTGTAGACCGTATCGCCGATCTGCAGGGGCGTGTTTTGGTCGAAGCCCGTGGTGCCGCGGCCGGTGCGATAGGTCCAGGCGAGGTCCAGCCTGGTCACATTGTCACGGTTGATCTGATCGAAGGGAGAATAGCGCAACCCCTTGGTCGTACGCCCGTAAGACGTCCAGTCGACGGGCGCATTGTCGCCTTTCGCGGCTTCATAAGCTGGAACGGCAGCGGATGGGTGGATGATGCCATGCGGCTGGAAGGCGAGCGCGAAGCCGACGGCAAACAGCACGGCGGCGAAGGCCGCGCCACCATAATACAGTGGCCGTTGCGCCTGCCGCGCCACCGACGGCGTGAAGAGCAATGCAAAGCCCGCCAGCGCCAGCGGTGACATCAGGCGGGCGAACAGTCCCCAGAAATCGAATCCGGTTTCCCAGATTGCCCACGGAACCGACAGCAAAGCGACGAGTACCGTCAACCATGCGCCCGCCATCTTACCCCGCCAAAGCAGCAGCGCGCCGATGAACCATGCGACTCCGATGATCAGATAATATGGGGAACCACCTAGTGCGATCAGCCAGCCCCCAGCGACTGCAACGGCAATGCCGATCAGGGCGAGTACGACAAGGTAAAGGTGTGAAAGTATCCGCATCCCAGTCTCTTTCTGTGGAGCATGATGCTCCGGAACATGCTTAGCCGGTGACCACGCACTTGTGGCAAGCATCATAGACAGCAGACGATCCTGCAAGGCGTGCTGCAAAGATGGCCTGCCGGGTTCGCTGAAGGCCGCAGCGCGTGAAACTCCGACGAAGATTGCCTGTTTCATCGATCTGGCACGATGCACTGATCCCGGTGCGCCATTCGCATAGGCAATCGTTGTATCAGATGTGATATTACGAATTTGAACGTGGAATGACACGACAGGCATTGTGCCGCGTCATTCCGAGACGATAGATGCCATTTTGGCGACGGAAGAGAGGTTGAGAATTGGCTGCAGCGAAGAAAGTCGTGATGATGGTCTATGCCGCCGGCAGCCTGCGCCATGTGCTGCCGTCTCTGCTGGGCGCTTTTGAGGCTTCGACCGGCGTGATGGCCGAGACGCGGCTCGGCCCCGCCGGGCTGCTGCGCGAGCGCATCGAAGCCGGTGAGCGTCCGGATATTTTCCTGTCGGCAAGTTTCACCCATCCGGCGCGGCTTGCGGAGCGAAAGCTGGCGCGGCCGGCGATCGTCTTCGCCCGCAACACGATGGCTGCCGCCGTACGCCGCGACGCCGGCATTGCGACGGATAATTTCGTCGACCGGCTGCTCGACCCGGCCATCGGCATCGCCACCTCGACGCCCCAGAAAGACCCGTCCGGGGACTATGCATGGGCGATCTTCCGGCGGATTGACGAGAAGAGACCCGGCAGTTTCGCGCTGCTCGACTCCAAGGCGCAGAAATTGGTCGGCGGTTCCGAAACTTCGAACGCGCCTGGCCGCTACGATCCGATCGCGGCCGCGATGACGGCGGGGCAAGCACATGTCTTCCTCGGCTACCGCACCGGATTGACCGGACTGGTGGCTGAACTCGAAGACACCGAGATCGTCGAGATTCCGCCCGAGGTGAATGTCGTGCCTGAGTATGGGCTGGCCACGTTGCAGGGCTGCTCGGAGGCGGGGCTGGCCTTCGCGCTGTTTGTCCTCTCAGCCGCCGGTCAAGGGATATTGCGCGACTTCGGTTTCCAGCCGGTGGCGCTGCCGCAGAAAAAGTGAGGCGGGGCGGAGAAGCTGCCGATCTGTCCCGAAAGCAAGGGGAGATCGGCTGGATCTGCCTTGCCGCCTCGCACTCAACGCTATATGCAATAAAACATATCGTTCCCGGTTCCGGGCATCTTGAGAGGCTTCCACATGAACCTGCGTCGCGGCCCGTTGCTGGCCCTTGCCGTTGCTTTGTCGCTGCTGATGCTCAGCCCGGCCGATGCCAGAACGGTCACCGATCAGCTCAACCGCACGGTCACCGTTCCCGATAAGGTCGAGCGCATCGTCGTCCTTCAGCATCAGACGCTCGACATCCTGGTCGAGCTCGGTGCCGCGGACAAAATCGTCGGCGTGCTGCGCACCTGGCAGAAGCTCATCCCCGGCCTCGACAAATACGCGCCTCGGATTGCAAGCCTGCCGACGCCGGGCGATCTGCAGGCCGCCAATGTCGAGGAGGTGCTCAAGCTGAAGCCGGATGTGGTCTTCGTTACCAACTACGCGCCGCCGGCGATGATCGATCAGCTCGCGAAGGCCGGCCTGCCGGTCGTGGCGATCTCGCTGTCAAAAGGCGAGGGTGTCGAGGCTCCGAAACTCAACCCGACCTTCGTCGATGACGATGTCGCCTATGCGGAAGGGCTGAAGATCGGCGTGCGCCTGATCGGCGACATCGTCGGCAAGGGCGACCGGGCTGAACAACTCATCGACTACGCCTTTGCCCAGCGCAAGAAGGTGGAGGATCGTGTCGCCTCTATTCCGGATGGAGAGCGGGTGAAGCTCTATATGGCCAATCCCGACATGAGCACTTACGGCTCCGGCAAATATACCGGCGTCATCATGAAGCGCTCGGGCGGCATCAATGTCGCCGCCGGCGTGCGCGGCGCCACCAAAGTGTCAATGGAGGATGTGCTGGCCTGGAACCCCCAGGTGATCTTCGTGCAGGACCGCTACGCGCCGGTTGCCGACGAGATCAGGAAGGGGGCTGCCTGGCAGCATGTCGACGCGGTTGAGAACGAACGCATCCACATCACGCCCGAATATGTAAAACCTTGGGGCTACCCGCTGCCCGAGGCGCTGGCTCTCGGCGAATTGTGGATGGCGAAGAAGCTCTATCCCGAGCGCTTTGCCGACATCGACATGCAGGAGCAGGCTGACGCCTACTACACCCTGTTCTACGGCCAGAAGTACACCGGGCCGAACTGAGCCGTGACGTTGCCGGCGCCAGTTCATCAAAAACCGACGCGCAGCCTCGCGGCGGTCTTTCTCATTCTTCTGCCCGTCGCGATCTTCCTTTTGTCCTTTCTGCTTGGCCGTTATCCGGTCGAACCACTAACGGTCATAAAGGTGATCGCGGCGCAGCTTCTGCCTGTCTCGCCGGATTGGCCGCCAGTCGTAACCTCGGTGGTGCTCGATGTCCGGCTGCCGCGCGTCCTGGCGGCGATGGTGGTCGGCGGCGGCCTGGCGATCGCCGGCGCCTGCTATCAGGGCGTGTTCCGCAACCCTCTGGTCTCGCCTTTTACGCTCGGCGTCTCGGCCGGCGCCGGCTTCGGCGCGGCGGCGGCGATCCTGTTGTTCGGCGAGCGTTACGCCACGCAGGCCTGCGCATTTGCCTTCGGCCTGCTGGCGGTCGCCATCTGCTTCGCCATGAACCGCTTCTTCCGACTGAACTCGACCATCGCTCTGGTGCTGGGCGGCGTCATCGTCGGCTCGCTTTTCACCGCGCTGCTTTCCCTGCTCAAATATGTCGCCGATCCGAACTCAAAGCTGCCGGTCATCGAGTTCTGGCTGCTTGGCTCGCTTTCCTCGGTCTCGACCGCTGACCTCGTGCCCGTCCTCACCGTCACCATTCCAAGCGTGCTCGGGCTGCTCGCTTTGCGCTGGCGGCTCAATCTTCTGGCGATGGGCGACGAGCAGGCAAGCATCATGGGCGTCGAGGTGGCGCGGCTCAGGCTGGCGATAATCCTTCTTTCGACGTTGATTGCCGCTTCCGCCGTTTCGATCAGCGGCATCATCGGCTGGGTTGGCCTGGTCGTCCCGCATCTCGCCCGCATTCTCGTCGGGCCGGATTTCCGCCGGCTCCTGCCGGCAGCGCTGTCGCTTGGGGCTTGCTACCTTTTGATCATCGACGACGTCGCTCGCACGGTGACCGCGGCTGAAGTGCCGCTCGGCATTTTGACCGCACTGATCGGCGCGCCGGTCTTCATGCTGTTGCTCGGCCGCGGCAGGCTCGGCTGGGCATGACGGGTTCGCCATGATCCTGTCCGCCGACAAGCTCGGTTTTTCCTATCCGGACCGGCCGGAGCGGATCTTTTCCGATCTCAGCCTGAATATCGCGGCGGGCGAAGTTGTCTGCGTGCTCGGTCCGAACGGCGTCGGCAAATCGACGCTGCTGCGCTGCCTGGCCGGGCTCTCGCAGCCGAACGCCGGCAAGGTCGAACTCGACGGGCGGTCAATGGCATCGCTGTCGCGTCCGGAAATCGCCCGGCAGCTGGCGCTTGTGCCGCAGAGCCATGAAACTGTCTTTGCTTTCTGCGTGCGCACCGTGGTCGAAATGGGAAGAGCGCCGCATCTGGGCCTCTTCGATGTGCCAGGAAAAGAGGTGACGGAACTTGCGCTGGCAGCCTTGAGTACGCTTGGGATCGGCCATCTGGCGGAAGCAGCCTACACCGAAATCAGCGGCGGCGAACGCCAACTCGTCCAGATCGCCCGCGTCCTGGTCCAGGCACCAAAGCTGATGATCCTTGACGAGCCGACTGCGCATCTCGACTTCGCCAATCAGGCGCGCTTCCTGGCGCTTATCCGCCGCCTGGTCGAGACCGGCCTCGCGGTAATCTTCACCACCCACGCGCCCGACCATGCCTACACGCTCGCCGACCGCACTTTGGTGCTCTCACGCGATCATCCGCCTGCGGTCGGGCCGACATCCAAAATCCTGACGGAAGAGACCTTGTCGCAGACCTATGGCGTGCCGATCCGGGTGATCCGATCTGGCAACCACATCACCTGTGTTGCCGAAATCGACAGGGAGTGACCTACGCGTGGCGTTCAGCTTCTGCCTTGAAGCGCCTGGTTTGAAAGTCTGCCCAGGGGCCGCCAGAGGCCGAACGTCCGCACCCGGTCCCGGAGTAGACGCTTGTTGT
Organism: Mesorhizobium sp. 1M-11; assembly: GCF_001303895.1. GTDB lineage: Bacteria > Pseudomonadota > Alphaproteobacteria > Rhizobiales > Rhizobiaceae > Mesorhizobium. Next base: position 47,519 of record NZ_LJSD01000038.1, read on the forward strand.
CATCAGCGCATGATCGGGCCGGCAGATCTCAGGCACACTTGTATAAGATTGCAGACCAGGCGCTCTTCTTCGTCAGCCTGTTGCGCCCGGCTTAAGGGCCGTACCAAGGTTTCCACAATAGCCCCCACAATGCACATGGAAGTGACCTTGGCGTCCTGGACGACGAATTCGTCTGCTTTGATGCCCTCATTGATCACATCCTCGATGATCGCCCGGTAGGGTTCACGGAACCTCATCCGATCCGCATCGATTTCCTCGTTGACGGATTCGACCAGCAATGCCCATGCGAGCTTGCGACCTGCGAGCGCCCGTCGGGCAAATGTCTCCACCATTTGGGTCAGGCGTTCGCGAGGTGTGCCCTTCGTGTCGGCAACTTCGCGAAACACTTCGATCTCATGCCGGGCGGCTCGCTGATACACTTCCGAGAACAGAGCCGTCTTCGAAGGGAAATGAGTGTAGACGCTGCCCGTGGAAACGCCCGCCGCCTTTGCGACGTCGGGAATGGCCGTACCTCCATAACCGGCTTCTGCCACAAGCCGGTGAGCCGCCGTCAGGATCTGCTCGCGTGCAGCATCGATGCGACCTTGCATCTTGGGTGTCCGGCGATAGGCCATTAAGGATTGAACTCCAGTTCATTCTTTCTTATGGTGCTTCCCACGATAGGCTGATCCCTTGTCTCTTCGCCTTGAGGAAGCCCCGGTGAGACATGAATTGCGAGCTGGAATCTTACATTGGCCGCGCAGGCTGCGCGAGGGGATTTCGATCGGATCGCCGAAGACCAGATCGCTGACTTCTGCTTTCGGGAGACAATCTATGAAGCGGATCTCTGCGGGCGCTCTCCTCGCTGGCTGGCTTGTTTCCGGGTTTCCGGCGCATGCACAGAGCCCCGAATCCACTGTGGCTTTCGAAATGCCGATCAACGTCGAAAGCTGGCGGCCGGACATCGTCGGTCAGAACGGCATGTACAGGTTTCGGCAGGTTTCAGGCGCTTGTCAGATCACCTTTGCCCAGAATCTCGGTGCGGATGCGGCAAGGGCAGCAGGTCGAACGCCGGGCGATACGATCGAGGCCTATGCGCGAAAACTGAAATCGCAGGTTGGCGACGTGGCAAGGAACAAATTGCCTGACTTGAAGCTGCGCGCCAGCACAGGAGACCCGGTGGCCTTCCTGTCGGAGGAGGCCAGCTATCGAGGGAAAGATGGCATCCATTACCGCAACCGCATCGCAACCCAATGGGTGGAGGCGGTGGAATTGCTGATCGTCGCAGCCTGCCCATCGGCCGAATGGAAACGTCAGGCAGCAGCCGTGGACGCATTCATCGCCAAAGTGACGATACATCGATGATGCATCGAAACTGAATTTTACTCTTTGAAAGAGCGATCGTTACTTCAAAAATTTGTCGTTTTATTCAAGGCCGTTTTGCTCGGAGGCAAGTACGATGACCGTTCGCCAAATCCATCAGCCCTCGCACCACAATGCCGTGGCGAAGTCCGGTTCTCCGCGCGCCGGCGCGCTGAATGTGGAGCGGTTCAATGACTTGATGGCAAGGCATATCGAGCAAACATCTTCGGAGGGCGGGCGCCGGCAATCGACGGCGATGCCCGGCGTGCGGCAAACGGGCGGCACGATGCTCCCGCTTCATCTTGCTCCAACCTTCCGGATTGCTCCGGGCTCTACCGTCGAGGAAATCGACATCACGGCGGACGTCGAGACCGACAAGGAAACACAGACCGACGAGATGATCGACGGTATCGAGGCCGGCAAGACCACCGCCGCGATCGCGGAGGAACTCGGTGTGACCGAGGAAGAGGTCATCGAGGAGCTCGAAGCGCAAGGCTACACCTTCAATCCGATCAATTACGGAACCGTCGTTGGCGTTGAGATCCTCGACCCCGATGGAGAGGTTGCCGCCGTACATCTCCACGATCAGGGGCAGACCGCCTCACAGGAACCCTGGGCCGTCACCTACATCTACTTCGTCGATGGTGACGGCAACCAGGTCAGCCGCACCACCTACAGCGACGGGACGGTGGTCGAGGTTGTGACCGACACCGACGGCCGCGTGACGACAACCGAAGTCGAGCCGGTCGGGGATGGTTCTCCGACCGAACACGAAGTCAAGGACGGCGAAAGCCTTACCGAGATCGCCGAACTCTACGGCATCACGCTTGCCGAACTGGCGAAAAGCAATCCCGAACTTTTCGAGACGCGCGATCCCGATCTCATTCATCCCGGCGAAACGATCATCATCGAAGAAGGCTCGAAAACGACCGTCACGATCGAGTTCGATGGCCAGACATTGACGACTTACCCGGACGGGAGCGTCGAACTGACCTACGCCGACGGCACCGTGATCCAGATCGCTTCCGGCAGCTTGGAGGAAACCCTTGCCCATCTCCTGCTTTCCGCAAATCCCCACAGCAGCGATCCTGAAGAAGCGAAGGAAGGCGAAATCATCGCAACCGTGGTCACGGGGCTTCTCGCAGGCAAGACTTACGAGGCTCTGCTGGAAGAGGCGGCAGCGAAGGCGGAAGACGTCCAATCCGCAATCGACACCTATGGCATCGGGCCAGAAACGGAACCGACCGTAGACACCGACGGCCGCAACAACCAGATCGTGAATCTCTTTGGCGAACCTCCCGATGAGGAGACACCTTCAGGGATTTGGGTGCCGGTATCCCTGGACGGCAAGTATCATTGGGTGGACCAGAAAGTGGCCTTGGCAATCAGGGCGGAGAATCTCGCCAATGCCAAGCTGAACGCGCTTCCGGCGACCTTTGAAGAAGGTCTTGCTCAACTCGATGCCTGGGCGCTGGATGCCGACTTCGATCAAGCCATGTCGGATGCCGCGAACGCGTTGAACGAGGCCATCTCGCCCCATGGCGTGTCATGGGAAAGCCCTGCTCCTGGCGGGACGCTGGCCGAAGCGGAGACACGGTTGGACGAAGCTTCGGCGGCTCGCGAATTGGCTGACGGCGCGGTGCAAGCCTACGCGGAAGCCGCAAGCCTGACCGGAGACACATTCACGGACCCGGACCAGGTCGATGCCACCTTGTTCGAGATCGATGCGCTGACGACAGAGGGCGACAGCCTGTCGGTCGACTACACGGTCGCGCAACTCGAGGACAAACTCGATACGCTCGAGGAGGGATCCGAGGAGTACGAATATTTCGACGGCGAACTGCAGAAAGCCAAAGACCTGCAGGAAGCTTTCGAGAGCAAGTCGGACCTCGCGAGTGCCTACGCCGACTACTACAACGCAAGAGGAGATCTCGCTTCTGTCCAGTCACTCCAAGAGCAGATCGTCGAGGAATGGCAAAAACAGAACCCCATGCCTGAGGATCCAGACTGGAACCATATCGCTGGAAACGGGGCTTTCCTGGGCAAGCTTGAAGGGACAGAGACGTTTGTCGACGATGACGGCCAGCTCTGGCTCGTCCTGCATTACGAAACCCAAGACGTCAAATGGCAGCTGACCTATGACATCTGCGACCCGAACGCCCCGCAGGAAATCCGCGACTCCGAGCTCAACCAGCAATGGCAGGCGATCGGGCCAGACCTATCTGACCTGAAGGAGAACGAACTTGTCGCGGGCAAGGAACTGAACGAGACGCTGGAAGACCAGCTGGATATCCAGATCAATGACAATGATGCTCTGATCGAGGACCTTCAGGAAGAGTTCGATGAACTTTATGTCGAACTCGGGTCGGAGAATGTCGAGCCGCCGGAAGGCGAACAGGTTGAGATAACCGTGGCAGGACAGACGGTTCTTGTGTCGGAGGAGGTGGCCAAGGCCTACGAAGAGACAGGGATCGAAGCGATTTCGGATCTCGGACAGCCGGTGCGCATCGAAATCGACGGGCAGCAGGTTTGGGTCGATGCCGAACTGGCCGTGGCAAAAATAGCGCTTGATGCCGCTCAAGAGACGGGCTCCTCACTCGAGGATGCCAGGGAAGCGGTAAGGGATGCGGTCAGCTACTCATCATTCCAGCTCACCCAGCCGATCAGCCCGTTGGACTCGCCCGCGGAGATCGCGCGCATGCAGAGCACCTACCTTGAACAGCATGAGCAGGAAATGCTGGACAGCTTTTTCCAGCCGCAGATTCAGGCGCTTGCGTCGGAATACGGCAATGAATTCCCTCAGTTGAGTGAAAATCGCATCGCCGAAGCACTCCAGATAGATCCGGCGACTGAGCCCGGCAAGGAAACCATCGAACTGGTTTCAGCCAAGATCAATGAGATCGGCGACATGGACAAGGTCCGTATCGTACCGTTCTTCCATGTTGAAGAAGCCGTTGGCGCTCGCAGGACTGCGCTGTTTGCAGTCGAGGATTCCGACGAAAAGACATGGTATGTCGACGAGTCAGGCATGACGTTCGAAAGCATCCAGGATTTTCAGGAAAGCAATTGTCTGTTTTCCCCGGATGCCAAGCTGGTCATTCCCTCCGACCTTCAGATGCAGCAGGACGGAACCGGAGAGATCCCGCTTGAGGTCGTTGCGGGACACAACACTTCGGAAGTGGAAACAGTCGTCGACACCTCCGTCAGTATTGTCACCACGGCAGCTGCCGGCCTGTCTGTCATTCCGGTGCTGACTCCGTTCACCGCGCCGATCGCTTTGGTCGGGGGTGCCTATCTCGGAGGTCGCGCCCTCAATGACGAGGTGGATTATCTGAGCCACGGCGGCGATTTTTTCGACAGCAGATCGCTGATGAACGTAGCGTCGGTGGCAACAAGCGTGTTGCCGATCGCAGGCAGTTCGCTGCGCTGGGCGGGCACGGTAAAAAACCTCGGCAACCTCTCCAAGGGCGAAATCTATCTTGCGAGCCTGGGCACCGTGCGCTCGACGAGCGTCATCGCCGCGCCGAATGCCAAAGCAATCAACAGCTATCTCAGGACGGGAGGCGAGTGGAGTCTGGCGGCCCGCGTTGCCGATCGCACGGCAATGGGGATCGGCACCCCACTCGCGGCGGTAAGCGCGCAAAACCTGATCCTCAATTGGGATCAGATGTCGAGCCTGGAGATTGCCGACGCGCTCGCGGGTTTTGCCAGCGGTTTTGCAGCTGCAGCCCTGGGTGCAAGGGGAACGTTGTCCAACAGAGCCGACAGGCAATGGTCGGACGGCTCAGGCACGGTGCCCGGCGAACCATTGCCAACTGATATCGCGCCCCCGTCAGCCGATGGGACAACGGTTGCTCCGATCTTCGGCGACGGCGATCCAACCGCTGTCCCAGACATCAATCACGATCACGTCCTGACAGCTCAACGCTCTGCAGCGGAAACAGCCGCTCTGTCGGCTGTGGTGAAGAGCGCAGGCGACACGTATCAACAGGCCTTCAGCGCCGAACGGGAGCTTATCGGCATACGAAAGGGGTTGAATAAGAGGATCAGGGAAGCTGAAAAACAGAAGAAGGCCGACGAGGCCAATCGCCTGAAGGAAGAACTGGCTGAGGTGGAAGCCCGCCGGGAAGAAGCCGCGAAAGACGTGAAACAGGCCAAAATAACTTTCGAAAAGGCAGAGGATAGTCTTTTTGAGGGACGTGTTCGCGAAATCCTCCGTTGGTCCATACCCGAATTTGCGGGTGAAACCCGGTTTTTGAACGGCAAGATCATCGATCGCGATCTCGGCGGCAAACATGCCCATCCGGACGGTTATCTGGAACAGGAATGGGGCAGTGGCCGGCCGACCAATTTCCTGGCGCTGGAGGTAAAGAATTTCAGGAAACACAGGACCCAAAGCATCAGGGAACTGTATGAGCAGATCAACAAGCGCCACCCGCATATCGAGACGGAAGGCCGTCATGTCAGGCACGCTGTCGTTATTCCGTCCAAGGCGTATCCGAACGAAACCAGAAGGATAGAGATAGCCACAAAGCTCAATGCGGAGACCAACGGGAAGGTCCATGTCGAGGACGTATTTTTCCTGACCGATCACGGTGACACCGCGACCCTTGAATCGGCCGTGCCGGTTAGAGGGCCTGACCGCTTCGGTCCGGGCGGGGAGCAGCGGTACCGGATGGACACCGAAACCTTGCGGCAGCCATTTTTCGTGCTCGACGTTCAGTCTGACGGTCATCGATCCGACCCTCTGCCCGACGGCAAAGATCCGGACAAGCAGGGGGCGCCGCTCGATCCGGACCGGCCGGATACGAGCCATGTTTCGGCACTGTCTCCCGAGGAAGTCGCAGCGCTATCCAAAAAAGAACTTGGCTCTTACTCCGTCTGGGAAATGGAGGCGCTGACGCGCCCGCAGATCGAGAGCCTGTCGCCAGGGCAGCTCTCCTCACTCGCGCCCAGACAATTCCGGAAGTTCGCGCCGGAGCAGGTGGCATGGATGTCACCGGAACAGTTGGATGCGCTGTCGGTTGCCAAACTGAGGCCGTACCAAAGAACGCATGGAAAAACGATGACTCCCGACCAGAAGGCGACCGTGGAACTGGCTCTCTCGTTTGCCAGGATGCGGGAATACCAGCAGGGCATCGATATCCTCGTATCCATGTTCAACACGTCGCACTCCATGTATGTCATGATGCCCGAATTGGGGTTGGTGACGGCGGGAGCCTATACCATCCGCTCGGCTGTCTTCGGCACGCAGTCGTTGTTTCCCAACGCCACCGCTTCGGACACGAAGCTTGGCCGGAGCCTCAACATCTCAAGCGGCTTTTCATTCCTGGGCTCCTCTCCGGGTACGTGGCTATCATTCCTGGGCGGTTCGGATCGGATCGGCGATGGGGCCTCCATGGGCGGCAACCTGATTTATGGACCCGGGTCGATCTATAAAGGGCTGGCCGGGGCGCCCGTGCTCCGCTTCCTGAGTGACCATGCCGGCAACCTTGCCTACCTTGTCGGCTCGGCCTCCCTCACGATGCATGCCGGGGGTGCCCCGATGGCGACGACGGCAGGTCTGCTGTTTACGTTCGCCAGCGCCGAATTCTGGGCTTCGGCGATCAGAACCGACAAGGTCTACAACAAGCCCGTTCCGAGGACGCTCGCCGAGATAGCGCAAGCTGCAAAGTCGGATGCAAGGTGGGCAATGGCCGATCGGATTGCGCTTGGTGCGGGCTTCAGCATCGGAATGGGCCTGCTGGCCGTGGACAAGCTGATGAGCACGATCGCTCAGGATGAAGCTGGCGAGCCCGTCGAGCAGGCGGATGAAGTCGATCAGGAAGCAGAAATCGAAGAGGATGAATCTCCCCGGATTTCAGGGCCCGGACGCTACAATCCGAAACTCGAGCAAGAAGGCTACCTGTGGGTGGACGTGATGGAAGGAGACAGTGTTCGCACCATTGCCAACGCCCATTTTGCCGATGTGGCCGAGACCGCCATGCTCAACATGGATCACATCTTTTTCCTGGATCTCGTCCAGCCCGGAGACAGGATCTACCTGCCGACGGCGGCCTAGCTTGTCTCTTGGCGGTAGGGGCCGAGTGAGAGGGGTTAGACGTTGGTTTGCCGCATTCTTCGTCCAGGATAGGCGTGACCCGTCATGCGCCGATCACGCGCAGCGACCTGTCGAGCGTGGTGAAGGACTTGAAGCCTTCCTGGGTGATGAAGCCGGTGTCTTCCACCATCATCCCACCCCAGCCCGGTTCGTAATAGGGCGTTTCGAGACAGAACGTGGCGTTCTCCCGCAGGACGGCCGTGCTCTCGGGCGTGATGACCGGCCATTCGTAGACCGACAGGCCGATGGCATGGCCGACATGCTGACGCCTGTAGGGCGAAAGGCCTTTCTTCTCGACCGTCTCGACGCTTGCGTCGAACACGTCGCGGGCAACGGCGCCGGTCCTGGCCGTCTCGAAGGCGGTTTCCAGGCCTGCGAGAAGAGCATCGTAGCGGGACTGCTGCAGCTTGGTCGGCTCGCCCATCACCGCCGTGCGCGCGATGTCGGATTTGTAGCCGTAATAGCTGCAGCCGATGTCGAAACGCAGCAGATCGCCTTTTTCCAGCGGACGTTCCGCGCTCAGCACGTCGGCCAGCGCGCTTGCGGAGCCGCCGGCGACGGTAACGTTGCGGGGATAGCCCCCGGCAGCCGACATGGCCGCCGCCACGACGTTCGATACCTCCTTGTCGGTCACCCCGACCGCGGCGGCGGCAATGCCGGCGTCCAGCGCGCGCTCGGTCATGTTGGCGACATGCTTGAGAAGCGTGTGTTCCATCGGCAGCTTCTCCGCCCTGAGATCGAGCATCCACTGTCCCGCATCCTCGACGCCTGCGGACCAGGCCTCGACGACGGCTCTGGCCTTGTCGGATATGGCATGCCAATCGACCAGCGCCCTCGCGCCACGCAACCGGCCGAGTGCGTCCTTCAAAGCCGCGTCGAAGCCGGCATGGGCGACATCGAGGGTCGACGAGCGCGTTTGGCCGCTGAAGAAGAAGCGGCCGAAAGGAACCACATCGTCGGGCGACAATCCACTGTCGATGGCAGGCGCGAAATCGGCTGACGGCGCCACCAGCATCAGACGGTCGGCTGTCAGGATGACGGCAAACGGATGCGACCTGTTCAGCATTGCCGGCATGCTCTCATAGCCGCTGACGTAGAGGACGTTTTCCGGCGAGCTGACGATCAGCACATCGGCGTTGGAGCGCGCGAGCCATTCGCGCGTGCGCTTCAGGCGCTGCGCGGCCAGTTCGGAAAGGGACACGGGTACCGGAATGAAGGTCATTGCATTGCTCATTGCTTTGGACGGCATGCGCCGTTTCTGGGCTTTGGACGGCATGTGCCGTTCTGGGTTGGGGCGGGATGGGAAACGGAGCTAGAGAACCTTCGACAGGAATTCCCTGGCTCGCGGCGAGCGCGGATTGGCGAAGAAGTCCGCGGGTGCGCTTTCCTCGGCGATCACCCCGCCGTCCATGAAAGCGATGCGGTCGCCGACTTCGCGGGCGAAACTCATTTCGTGGGTGACGATCGCCATCGTCATGCCTTCCCTGACCAGGGATCGGATGACTTCGAGCACCTCCTTGACCATTTCCGGGTCGAGCGCCGAGGTCGGCTCGTCGAAAAGCATCGCCTCCGGTTCCATGGCCAGTGCCCGCGCGATGGCAACGCGCTGCTTCTGGCCGCCGGAAAGACGATCCGGCCGGACATGGGACTTGTCGGCAAGTCCGACCTTTGCCAGCAGTCCGTGCGCAAGCTCCTCGGCCGCGGCCCTGCTCATTTTTCTGAGCCGCACCGGCCCGAGCGTGATGTTGTCCAGCACGCTCATATGCGGGAACAGGTTGAAGTGCTGGAACACCATGCCCATCCGTTGCCTGAGCCGGTCGACGGGATACTTGCTGTCGAGGATATCGACGCCGTCGAACAGCACTTCCCCGCCCGTCGGCTCCTCCAGCCGGTTGAGGCAGCGCAGGAACGTCGATTTGCCGGAACCGGAAGGGCCGATGATGCAGACAACATCCTTCTTGTCGACCTTCAGGTTCACCCCTTTGAGCACGCTGAGCGCCCCGAATTCCTTCGTCACCGCCTTGGCTTCGATCATCGTGAAATCCTCCGCTCGAGCGCGAACGACAGGCGTTCGACGATGAGGAAGATGAGGAAGTAGATGATGCCCACCATCGTCAGCACCCGGACCGTGTCGAAGTTCATCGAGTAGATCGTCTGGCCGGACATCGTCAGCTCGGCGACGCCGATGACCGAAAGCAGGGACGTGTCCTTGAGCGTTATGCTGAACTGGTTCGCCAGCGCGGGGATCATCCGCCACACGGCCTGCGGGAACACGATGAGACGCATCGTGCTCCAGTAGGTGAAGCCGATCGACCTGCCGGCCTCGGTCTGCCCCCGGTCGACCGACTCTATTCCGGCACGGAAAATCTCCGACAGCATGGCGCCGGTGAACAGGGTCATAGCGATGGTCCCCGCGACGATCGCGGGGATCCTGACGCCGAGCAGAAGCGGCAGGCCGAAGTAGATGTAGAGGATCTGGATGAGCAGCGGCAGGCCGCGGATCAGGCTGGTGTAGCTTCTCGCGATGGCTTTCGCGACACGGCTGTTCGATATCTGCATGAGAGCCAGAACCGCTCCCAGGACAGAGCCGAGCACCATGGCCAGGAACGTGACGAAGATGGTGAACCACGCTCCGTGCAACAGGGCCGGCAGATAATTGAGGATCGGTTCCATGGTCATGCCCGAAAAGGCACGCACCTGTCGCCAGATGCGTGCGAAGGAAAGTCATTCGGCAACGTAGGTCTTGACGATCTTTTCCAGTTCGCCGGACTTTCTCAGCTTTTCGATCCCGGCATTCAGGATCGGCGTCCACTTGCTGTCCTTCGGCAAGGCGAAGGCGATGTCCGTGGGGTGCTGCACCTCGCCGACGATGCGCAGGGTGGGCTTGTCCCCCTCCAGCGAGATCCGATAGGCGACGATGGCCGAATCGAAGAATATGCCGTCGGCGTTCCCCGATTGGACGGCCATCAAAAGGTTCGCCTCATCCGCCATGGCGCGCACGTCGACACCGCGTTCGGGAGCGATGCCCTGCAGAACGGAAAGCGCCGCCGACCCCTGCTGTGACACGATCGTCTTGCCCTTGAGGTCGTCATAGCTTTTGATCGGGCTGTCGATCGGCACGGCCAGCGCGCTCCCTTCGGTAAAGAAGGGCTCCGAGAAATCGATGATCTTCTTGCGCACGTCCGTCACGAAGAAACCCGCCACCGCGACATCGATCTGATGGGCCTGCATGGCCGGGATCATGGCGTCGAAACCCATGGGGTTCAGGTGGATCTTGAAACCCTGATCCTTGGCGATGGCGTTGAGAAGATCGTAGGTGATGCCCTTCTGCTGGCCGTTGTTCACGTAGGAGAACGGCGGCGCCGTCATCAGGATGCCCGCTTCGATTGTGTCCGACGGTTTCTCGTCGGCCTGGGCCGGCGCCTGCTGCGCCATGAAAAAAGCAAGTCCCGCCGTCAGCGCAAACCTGCCGATGGATGCAAATACACGCATGGATCCTCCTTGTTCCCCGATTGATGCGTTCTTGATGTGTATCTATAATCGGTTCACTGTACCGTTAACTGAATGAGTCGGAGTGGTCAATGCAAATTGTGCGGCCCTGGCCGCCAGCTTGACAGGGGCTCGAAATGAACGGAATAAATCCGCGTTTCTATAATCGGGACAGCAAATCGATGTCTGGAAGCCAATCTCTCGATCGCGGCCTGGCGGTGCTCGAGCTCCTCGACAATTCGCCCAGGCCGGTCGGCATTCGTGAGATCGCGCGTCAGGTTTCCCTCAGCCCGACGATCGTCCAGCGCCTCGTCAAGACCCTGGCGGACCACAACTATGTCAAGCAGGACGAGGAGACCCGGCGCTACAGCATCGGTTACCGCGCGCTGAGCCTTGGCATGTCGCTGGCACGGACGGACAATCTGATCACCTATGCCCATGCCGAGCTCGAAAAACTTGCCGAAGAGCATCAGCTCAACGGATATCTCGGTACGCTCCATGGAACACGCGCGGTCTACCTGCTCTCCGTGCAGGGGAAGGGACCGGTGGCGATCCGCAACGAGCCGGGAGAGGTGACCCATCTGCATACCACCGCGATGGGCAAGGTCCTCCTCGCATCGCTCACCGACGAACAGGCGGCGACCCTCATGGGGCCGGGGCCGATGGCACGGGTCACGGAAGCGACCATCACGGATCCGCGCCAATTGCTGGCCCAACTGGAAAGCATCCGCGCCAATGGCTACGCCACGGTCGTCGACGAGAATATCGCCGGCGTGACCTCCGTGGGGGCACCCGTACGCGGCGTTTCCGGGCGGATCATCGCCTCGTTGAGCGCAGCCTATGTGCGGCAATTCTGTCCCGACCTGACGGTCGAGGCTGCGGCGCGCCTGCTGATGGACGCTGCGGGTCGCCTGTCGGCCAAGCTCGGCTACGCCTCGAAGTAACAGGCCGTTCCCTGGAAAGCTGTCGGCGCCCTTGACAGGCGCGGGACACGCACGTTAGCTATTCATAATCGTAACAGTGTTTCGATTATAGAAACATATTCTCGCGACCAGAGACCACCTCCATGCATGATCATACGATTTGCGTTCAGCATCCCGAAGCTCCGATGGCAGGTTACGCCAGCCTGACGACGCCGACGCATCGCGCCTCGACGATCGTATTCGACAGCGCCGCCGCCTATGCGGCGCGGAAGGACCGGGGTCCCGACGGCTACACCTACGGCCTTTCCGGAACGCCCACGACCAAGGTTCTGGAACGCCAGATCAGCGACCTTCATCGGGGCAGCCATACCGTGATCGTGCCATCCGGGCAGGCAGCCATCGCGATGATCATGCTGGCTGTGCTGAAGCCCGGCGATCGCGTGCTCATTCCCGATACCGTCTACCCTCCGACCCGCGCGCTGTGCCGCAACTATCTGGCCGCCCGCGGGATCGACCATGTCATCTACGATCCGGTCGGCCCGATCGACGACCTGCTCGATTCACGGACCAGGTTGGTCTGGATCGAATCGCCGGGTTCCACCACGATGGAGGTCCAGGACGTGGCGGCGATCGTCCAGGCCTGCCACGCCCGGAATATCCTTGTCGGCTGCGACAACACCTGGGCGACGCCGCTCCTGTTCAAGCCTCTGCTGCACGGCGTCGACTTCGCGGTCGAGGCGCTGACCAAATATATCGGCGGGCATTCCGATCTGCTGCTGGGTTCCATAACCGTCCGCGACAAGGATCATTTCGCCTTGCTCAGGGAGACGATGTCGACGCTGGGCATCGGCGTTTCGCCGGATGAATGTTCGCTGGCGCTGCGTGGCATCGAAACGATGGCCGTAAGGCTCCGGCATGTCGGCGCGGTCGCCCAGGGGTTTGCGGAGCGCCTGTCCGATCCGCAGGCCGGCTACACGGTGCTGCATCCCGCTCTTCCAGGCGCCGCGGGCCATGAAATCTGGAAACGGGATTTCGAAGGAGCCAGCGGGGTGTTCAGCGTGGCGTTTCCCGCACAGGCCGCAACCCGTCTCGACGAATCGCTTCAGGGCCTCGCGCTGTTTGCCATCGGGGCATCCTGGGGGGGCACGCATAGCCTTCTCGCACCGATGTCGGTGGAGAACGACCGTCATTTCGGCCCGTATGGAAAGAGCCTTCTGCTGCGCGTCAGCATCGGTCTCGAGGACGAAGCGGAGCTGTGGCAGGAGCTTCAGCGCGTCGTATCTTTGCTGGACAGCCCGGCGGAATAGACCGAGATGCGGAGCTGACCGCGGGGCGGCCGGATTCTGCAAAAATGACCGGAATGCCGCTAAGGAAGCAGGTCGGACCGGTCACGGGTAGAGGTAGTACTTGGACCATTCCTCTTTGAGGATCTTGTCTCCGATCCGGTAGCCGAAGTTCAGCACCTCCATATGATCGGGCGCTGTTTCGCATTTGAATTTCAGCCGGTACCACTCGCCCCGGCTGCGGAAGGCAGCAACCTTGCTCTTGATGGAATCTTCCGTCATTTCCGGCTGGCCGAACGCATAGGCCACGACCCGGTCGGCCTTGTAGTGCGGGTCGTCATGCGTGATCCGGTCGAGCACCTCCGCGTCACAGCGTTGTTCCAACCGCGTCTGCGGATCGAGCTTCAGCAATCCGGCTTTCAGGCGACTGTCGAGGGCATGGGCTGTTGAACTGGCCGCCAGGATGGCGAGCGCGGTGAGCAAGGCTGTTCTCATGGCCCGGGAAGCCACCATATTTTGTCCGACTAATCAACCCGTCACGAAGCCTCACGCGGGGACAGAAGGGCAAACCGCGCGACCGGTAACCGGCAACGCACCGCGAGACCCGCCGAGTTTGGCCGAAATGCCAAATAATTTGTCCTGATCGCCAATTTCGGACAGAGACGGCCTCGCCTACGCTGTCTGGAGGGTGGATTTCTCGTTGATGTTTCTGTTGCGCGCAGCCGTGGGAGCGGCCGGCGGAGGGGCGGCTTGCGCTTCGCATGGCGCAATCAACGGGGTCGCATCGCAAGACTTGAAGCCGCGCCGGCTTCGAGTAGGGGAACCTTGGAGGAGAAGATGAAAGAAAAACCCTTTACCGGAGCCGAATATCTCGAAAGTCTCCGGGATGGCCGTGAGATCTATATCTACGGCGAACGGGTCAAGGATGTTACGACCCATCCCGCGTTCAGGAACAGCGCGCGCTCGATCGCACGCCTTTACGATGCGCTTCACGACGATACCGGCGGCGTGTTGACGACCCCCGTCGACAACGACCGGGGCACGTTCACCCACAAGTTCTTCAAGACGCCGCGCACGGCCCAGGATCTGCGCGAAAGCCGGGACGCCATCGCCGCCTGGCAGCGCATGGTCTATGGCTGGCTCGGCCGCACGCCCGACTACAAGGCGTCGCTGCTAGCGACGATGGATGCCAACAGTGCGTTCTATGCGCCTTACCAGCAGAATGCGCGCGACTGGTACAGGAAGGCGCAGAACCGCGTTCTTTATCTCAACCACGCCATTGCCCATCCGCCGATAGACCGGCACCTGTCGACAGACGCCACCGGCGACGTCTGCGTGCATGTCGAGAAGGAAACCGACGCGGGCATCGTCGTTTCGGGCGCGAAGGTCGTGGCAACGGGCTCGGCGTTGACGCACTACAATTTCGTCGCCCATTACGGCATGGTCATCAACAAGAAGGAATATGGCGCGGTCTTCATCTCCTCGATGGACACGCCCGGCGTCAAACTGATCTCGCGCGCCTCTTATGAATTCCAGGCGGCGGCGGTCGGCAGTCCTTTCGACTATCCGCTGTCCAGCCGGCTGGACGAGAACGATTCCATCCTCGTCTTCGACAAGGCGCTGGTGCCGTGGGAAAACGTCCTCGCTTACGGTGATATCGAACGCAGCAGTTCCTTCCTGGTTCGCTCCGGCTTCATTCCGCGCTTCACGCTGCATGGGATGACCCGCCTGGCCGTCAAGCTGGATTTCATTGCCGGCATGGTGCTGAAGGCGGTGGAAGCCACCGGGGTCAAGGATTTCCGTGGCGTGCAGGCCCAGATCGGCGAAATCATCGCCTGGCGCCATCTGTTCTGGTCGCTCACCGAGGCCATGATCGCCAATCCGACCGTATGGGAAGGCGATACCATGCAGCCCAACACCGAGGCGGGCCTGGCCTATCGCGTTCTGGCGCCCATTGCCTACCAGCGCATCAAGGAGATCATCGAGAACAATGTCGCCAGCGGCCTGATCTATGTGAACTCCAGCGCCGCCGACTGGAAGAGCAGCGAGATCCGGCCTTATCTCGATCGCTATCTGCGCGGCTCGCACGGCATCGAGGCGGTCGATCGCATCAAGCTGATGAAGCTGCTGTGGGATGCGATCGGAAGCGAGTTTGGCGGTCGCCACGAACTCTATGAGCGCAACTATGCCGGCAACCACGAGGATACGCGCATCCAGACACTCATGCACGCGCAGGCCACGGGTCTTGCCGCCGACTGGCGCGGCTTTGTCGAGAAGTGCATGGGCGAATATGACCTGGACGGGTGGACGACGCCCGACTTCGTCAACCCGGATGACATCAGCCTGATTGGCCGTCGGTGAAATCCTTCACGTGGCGCAGGAGATGCCTGCGCCACCATCCTGGGTGGTGATCATGACTGATGTTTCGCCTGCTGCGATGCGCAAGACGCTCGGCCGTTTCTGCACCGGCGTCACGGTGATCGCGATCCAGCACGAAAATGGCGTTCACGCCATGACTGCCAACGCGTTCATGTCCGTGTCGCTGGAGCCGCCGCTGATCCTGGTGTCGATCGACAAGCGCGCCAGGATGCGGAACTATCTCGACCGGCCCGGCTGCGCCTTCGGCGTTTCGGTGCTGCATTCCACGCAGGAAGCCGTCGCCTGGCATTTTGCCGGCCGCTCCGTCGCCGATGGCGAGACGGCGATCGACGTCGACGAAAACGGCTTTCCGTTCGTCATCGGCGCGATCGCCCACGTCGCCTGCAGCCTCGAGCAGGCCCACGACGCCGGCGACCACACGCTCTATATCGGGCGCGTCTCGCGCCTGTGGAGTGGAACAGGCGAGCCGCTGCTGTTCCACAGCGGCAAGTTCGAACAGATCGAAAAAAGGGTGCTGGACGAACGCTGGGCCTGACGGAGTTCAGCCCGCCAGAATCCGGCT
Source organism: Mesorhizobium sp. 1M-11 (assembly GCF_001303895.1). GTDB lineage: Bacteria > Pseudomonadota > Alphaproteobacteria > Rhizobiales > Rhizobiaceae > Mesorhizobium. The sequence continues at coordinate 63,596 of NZ_LJSD01000038.1, forward strand.
CGCGAAACGGCGGGGGGTCACGCCGACCTCCTTCTTGAACATGGTCACGAAGGAAGCGGGGCTTTCGTAGCCGAGATCCTGTGCGATCTCCTTGATCTGCCGGCCTTGCATCATCAGCGTCGCCGCCGCCACGACATGGGCGTGGCGGCGCCACTTGTCCAGGCTCAACCCGGTTTCGGCCTTGAACAGGCGTGCCATGTTGCGCTCGCTCATGCCGATGTTTTTCGCCCAGCCCGGCAATGTCTTCTTGTCGTCCGGCTTGGCCAGCAGCGCATCGCAATAGGCACGCAGGCGTGGATCCAGCGGTAGCGGCAGATCCAGGAAACCGGGCGGGGCGGCGAGCAGCTCGTCGATCAGCACCCAGGAGAGACGATCCTCCGGTCCGCCTGTCTCATAGCTGTCCGGCAGCAGCGCCATCCTTTGGATAAGCGCCTTCAGGAAGGGCGAAACGCCGACGGCAAAGCAGCTCGAATGCATGCCTCGGGCGATCGCCGACTGCATGAAGATGACGAACCCGGTAGCGTCGCCGATGCTGCGAAACCGATGCACGATGCTGCCTGGGACCCAGATGCCGCTCTGCGAGGGAGCAATCCAGACCCCTTCATGCGTCTCGAGCCTGACCATGCCGCTGGTGACGAAGATCAGCTGGCCCTGCTCGTGCTGATGAAAGGGCAGGTTCCAATGCTCCGGCACGTCTTCGAGATTGGCAACCGAAATCCGCGCCGTGCTGTTGTGAGGGTATTTCGTGTCGAAGTCGCTCAGCGCTTCAGGGACAGCTATGGCACGCACTGGTCATCCGCTTTGCTCCCGCAGCGATCAATGACGGGAGATTAAAGGCTGGGACAACGGATTATCAAGTGAGGGATGACGGTGTCGATCGGACGCTTCACGCACGTCGCGTGCCACGCTTCATCGTTCCCCGATCTCGATTGTGGAGAACAGCTCGTCGACCTTGCCTTGCAGCCGGTAGCGACCCTTGTCGTAGGTCAGGTCGAGCCGTGTCGTCTTTCCCGGCCGCTCGTCGGTCTGGCAATCGTCCGCCGTGGGTTTCGAGGTGGCGAGGGTTTCGGTCTGCTCCACTTCGAGAGCGCGGTAGCGCGCGCTGGTTTTCGGGCCGAGCGTGACGGTGCGCTTCACCGTGGTCATCTCACCCTGGCAATTGCCGTCGTTCTCGCCATTGCCGCGCTCCACGATCAGCCCGTCCAGCACGCGTTCGATGCGGCCTTTGTCGAAGGTGTAGAGCCACAGCGCCTGCTCGTTGTAAGGGTTCACCCGCGAGCTGCCATATTGCGTGGTGCGCAGGCCGAAGGCGCGCAGGCCCTCGGTGACGTCGTAGCGGGCCGTATCGAGGCCCATGTCGCTGAACCGGATCGCGTCGGAGAAGGCCATGCCCGGTTCGAGGCGCCGCGCCAGCGGCTTGCCGGCGCGGTCGGTGACGAGGATTTCGACATCGCCCTTGTTCGAGCCCTCGTCGGCTGGTTTTGCCTCGAGCAGCGGTACGGCAGCCAGCATCAGTTCCGGCCGCCAGGGCCAGGCCTTGCAGACAACGTCGTCGGGCTGGATCGAGCGCTCGAAATCACCGCCTTTGACCAGCAGGCCGTTCTCGCTTTGCTGCGCATTCGGATAGGCTTGGGCAAGCAAGGGCTCGGTGATGGCGCATTGGGCGAGCGCCGGGGCAGGCAGGATGAAGGCGAAGACGGCGAGGGCAAGCTTCATGAAGGCGTGTTCCGGGAAGGGCGGTCCGACATCGATACACGAAGTCTATGGTCTGGCGTAGTCGCCCTGGTGTTTCCGGTCACGCCTCTAAGGTTCCGGAATGGATCCCCGACACTCGCCGCTGTCGCTCACGAGGTCGAGGATGACGAGGGTGGATAGGGCCTCGCCAATCTCCAGCGTTGGTTACGACGCCGACGCTCTCGGTTGGTGGGGGCGCCGATGTTCGAAATTTGCGCAAGGGAGAGAAACTCCGTCATCCTCGACCTCGCAGGGAGCGTAGCGACCGCAGAGTGTCGGGGATCCATTCCGGAACGCCGGTGATGGCCGCAACGGTCCAAGCCCGGCTTCGAGGGGCGCAGCGTAGCAAAAAAGCCCGCCCGCTAAGCCAGCCTCTGGCGCTTCGGTGCCTCGAACAAAGTCCGAACGCTTTCCGCCGGGGCCGGCCGGCCGACGTGGAAACCCTGGGCGTGGTCGATGTCGAGCCTGCGCAGCAGTGCCATCTGCTCCTCGCTTTCCACCCCTTCGACCAGGATTTTGGGGCCCCGGTTCCGGAGCAGTCCGACGATGTCCTGGAACATGGCGCGGCCGCGCGGCGTCACGCAGTCGTGCAGGAAGGAGCGGTCGATCTTCACCGTGTCGAAATCGATCAGCCTGAGCCAGGAGAGACCCGCAAAGCCGGTACCGAAATCGTCGAGCCAGACCTTTATGCCGAGCAGCTTCAGGTCGCTGATGCAGCGCAGCACATCGGAATGCATCTCCATTTCCAGCCCCTCGGTGATTTCCAGGGCGAGCCGATCGCCGGTCACGCCGGCCTCGCCGAGCGCGGCCGCCACGGAGGCGGCGAAACCCGGCGCCTTCAGCTGGACAGGGGAAACGTTGACGCTGATCGTGCGGATGTGCTCGTTGGACATCAGTTCGCGGCAGGCTGTCCTGATCGCCCAGCGGCCGAGTTCCAGGATCGTCCCCGTCCGTTCTGCCACAGGGATGAACAGGCTGGGCGGCACCGCCGTTTCGTCCGGCATGGTCAGGCGCATCAACGCTTCCATCGCCTCCACATTGCCGGAGCGCACATTGGCGATGGGCTGGAAGACGAGGGAAACCAGCCTGCGCTCGATGGCGATCTTCAAAAGCGCCGCGATATTCTCGCTTTCGTCGCTGGTTTGCGGATCGTTCGGGTCGAAAAGATGCACGCAGTTGCGGCCGTCGGCCTTGGCCAGATACAGGGCCCGGTCCGCCTCCTGGATGATCCTCTCGAGCTTGGTTCCTGCCTCATCCCGCGTGAATGCCGCGCCGACCGAGACCGTCACCATCTGGGAACCATCCCGGCGCTCGTTGTGGGTGATCGCCAGCGCTTCCACTTCCCGGCGGATGTCCTCTGCGAGATCGAGGACGTCTTCATGTCTTTTCAGTTGGGCCAGAACGATGAACTCTTCGCCGCCGTAGCGGCCGATGGAAGCGTTGCGTCGCTCCACCACCAGGTGGCGCAGGCTGTCGGCAACCTCCATCAGGCAGCGGTCGCCCTTCTGGTGGCCGTAATAGTCGTTGAACCGCTTGAAGAAGTCGACGTCGATGAGCAGCACCGCAAAGGTGCTGCCATCACGCTGCCAGCCATGCCACAGGTCCCGCAATCGCTCATCGACGGCGCGGCGGTTTTCCAGCCCGGTCAGCGGGTCGGTCCGCGACAGCTTCAGCAGTGCCTTGCCTCTCTCCGTGGCTTCCCTGTGCTGGTTTCGAGCCTCGAGTGCATTCAGGAAGACGTTGTAGCGCTCCCTGTTCAGTTTCCAGTTGATGTAGGATGTGAAGACGAAGCACGAAATGTAGAAGGCGCCAAAGACCAGCTTGTAGGTCAATGTCGATGGTATGAAATAGTTCACCGCATAGAGTATTGAAAGGATAATGGCTGATGTGATGACGGAAAACCTGAACTGGAATGTGAAGAACAGGTTGGCGCTCATCATGAATATGGTTCCGAAAACCATATAGTATGAAACGCTTTCCTGATTGCCGCTTGCAGCCGTCGGCACCAGCCAGCCGATATAGCCAAGGATGATCGCGCCGGCGCAGGTGACGTCCAGCCACTTGGTGGGTGCGTGGAAGCGCAGCAGGGTTTCCAGGGTGAGAAGCGCGGTCACGCCGACCGCGAGGCGCGCCGCGATGGTGTAGAACGCGACATCCGGCACCAGCAGAATGTCCGAGAAGGCAAACAGCAGGTAGATGACGACGGCGATGTAGAGCCCCGGGCGGGCTGCCGTTCTGCGTGCGGCCTGGGATTCCTTGTGGAAGAGCGCCCGCAATTCGGCGGCCTCGGGCAGAGCCTCCGCCTGGATGGCCGGCTCCACGGGCGCAAGTTCACCCACTGCCGATATCGCATAATTGCTCATCGCCGAGAGACCTCTCAGGAGGGGCTTTTGCAACCCGTTTGTTGCTTCCGGCCTCAACGCAGAACAGCTCCAACGTGCGAGGGCGATCTCGGCGACTCGCAGACTATGCGGGGTCAGGCAACAAGGTTGGGTTAATCGCGCACGGAATCCGGCACGAAATGCTCTGGCGCAATCAAACTCGGTAAATGGTGCGTTAACGATAACGTTAGAATGCGACCCAGCGCGGCTTTGCAGGCGGACGGCTTCGCGCTATGAACGTGCCGGGCTGTTAACGGGTTGTTAACCATAGGGGTTTCGGGTGGCCACTGTCCTCGACGGCAAGAGTCTGATTACGGAAGAAACGATCGCGGCCAATCTGGGAAGAGGGCTCGACGACCGAAGCGAAGCCTTCGAAACGGCGCGTGCCGAGCTCGCGCTCATCCTGCTCACCACGCAGCAGCAGATCGCCCTGAAGAAGGGGCCGGCTGAAATCATCCGCCCGCTGATGGCGCGTCTCGAAGCGCTGCGGCTGAAGCTTCATGACGACACCTGGAACGCGCTGGCGCCGATCATCCAGAACCACCCGGTGCTCGACTATTTCCTGGAAGACCCGCTGACACGCTGGTCGTTCGAGAAGCCACGCGGCTATTCCGGCGACGCCGAGCTGCTGGACTATATCTATTGCGATCCGCATGTCGCCGACGCCGTCGCCGGCGCTTCCGAAATCGGCAAGGCGCTCTATGCCTATACCCAGAACGTGCCCTCCTGCGTGGCGGCGCGGGAGCGGCGCGACCTGCTCGCCCGCTATGTCGACGCAATTGCCGAAAAGCGTGGGCCTGAAACCGAGGTCCTGGCTGTCGCCGCCGGCCATCTGCGCGAAGCGAACCTGTCCACCGCCTTGCGCGAGAAGCGGCTGAAACGCTGGGTCGCGCTCGACCAGGATCCGCTCAGCGTCGGCCTCATCTCCCGCGACTTCGCCGGCACCGCGGTGGAAACGGTCGACGGCTCCGTGCGCACCTTGCTGACCAGGGGCCACAAGCTCGGCAAGTTCGACTTCATCTATGCGTCGGGCCTCTACGACTATCTGCAGGACAAGGTGGCGGTGAAGCTCACCAAAACCTGCCTGCAGATGCTGAAGTCGGGCGGCACCTTCCTGTTCGCCAACTATGCCGAGGGCAATCCGGACGCCGGCTACCGCGAAACCTTCATGAACTGGGTGCTTCTGCTGCGCTCCGAAGCCGACATGTGGAACGTCGTCAACGCCAGCGTCGATCGCAACAAGGTCGATGTGCAGGTGTTCTTCGGCGAGAACCACAACGTGCTCTACGCGGTGATCGAAAAGCACGATTGAGCGCTTCTGGCACGCGAGGCCCGGCGATGCCGGGCCTTTGCCTTGGCATGTCGGGCGATCCGGGCGTGAATATCACCAACGTTCCGGAATGGATCCCCGACACTCTCCAGTCGCTTTGCTCCTTTCGAGGTCGAGGATGACGGTTGCATGGGTGGCCGGCGCAAATTGTCGGCGTGGCGCGCTTGGCAGGTCTGGTTTTCTGTTCACCATCGCCGATTACCAGCGTTTCGCCCTCGTAGATCGCCGGTGCGGGGTGCCAGCGTCAACAACTAGCGCCGGCCATAAATGAAGCCCGTCATCCTCGACCTCGGAACGACCGTAGGGAGTGGAGAGTGTCGGGGATCCATTCCGGAACGCTGACAAAGGCACCGCGGTCCAGATCCAGCTTCTGTGCCTGCCGCACGTCCTGCGACAATACAGGAGCGATCACACCCCGCCTCAACCCGCCGAAGCTGCTAAGAAGGATCCCTCCCTGATTCTTCGCACCGCCAGCCCGATGAACACCGCCGCCCTCGAAATCCTCAAGACCGTTTATGGCTATGATGCCTTCAGGGGCCCACAGGCGGACATCGTCGCGCATGTCGTTGCCGGCAACAACGCCTTCGTTCTGATGCCGACGGGCGGCGGCAAGTCGCTCTGCTACCAGATCCCCGCCATCGTTCGTCCCGGCATGGGGCTCGTCGTTTCGCCGCTGCTGGCGCTGATGGCCGACCAGGTGACGGCGCTGCGCCAGGCAGGGGTGCGCGCCGCCGCACTCAACTCCGACCTTGCGCTGGACGATCGCCGCGCCCTGTGGCGCGATATCCGCGCCGGCGCGCTCGACCTGCTTTATGTCGCGCCCGAAACCTTGTTGCGGCCGGACGTGCTGGAGTTGCTGGAAGGCGTGAAGCTGTCGCTGATCGCCATCGACGAGGCGCACTGCCTGTCGCAATGGGGGCACGATTTCCGTCCGTCCTACCGCCAGCTCGACGCGGTCGTGGCGCGTTTTGGCAAGGTTCCGCGCATGGCGCTGACGGCGACGGCGGACGAGCCGACGCGCGCCGAGATCCTGTCGCATCTCGATATCGCCGAGACCGACGCCTTCATCGCCGGCTTCGACCGTCCCAACATCCGCTACGCCATCGAGGAAAAGGACAATCCGCGCGCCCAGCTCAAGGAATTCCTCAAGCGCTACGAAGGCGAGAGCGGCATCGTCTACTGCCTGTCGAAGCGCCGCACCGAAGAGATCGCCGCCTGGCTGCAGGGCCTCGGCTACGATGCGCTGGCCTATCATGCCGGCATGGACAAGGCGGCGCGCGAAGCCAACCAGATGCGCTTCCAGCATGGCGAGGCGGTCATCATGGTCGCCACCGTCGCCTTCGGCATGGGCATTGATAAACCCGACGTGCGCTTCGTCGCCCATGTCGACCTGCCGGGCAGCATCGAGGCCTATTACCAGGAGACCGGCCGCGCCGGGCGCGACGGCCTGCCGTCCGATACGCTGATGCTCTACGGCCATGAGGATATCGCGCTGCGCAGCCGCTTCATCGAGGAGTCGGAGGCGCCCGACCAGCGCAAGCGCATGGAGCGGCAGAAACTCGATGCGCTGCTCGGCCTTGCCGAGACGGCGCGCTGCCGCCGGCAGGTGCTGTTGTCCTATTTCGGCGACCATTGCGAACCGTGCGGCAATTGCGACACCTGCGCGGAGCCGCCGAAACTGTTCGATGGGGCGATTGCCGCGCAGAAAGTGCTGTCCTGCATCTACCGCACCGGCGAGCGGTTCGGACAGGCCTATGTCGTCGACGTGCTGCTGGGCGCGGACAACGAGCGCATCGCCCAGTTCGGCCATGACAAGATCTCCACCTTCGGCATCGGGAAAGAGCACGACAACCGCACATGGCGGGCGATCCTGCGCCAGCTGATCGCGCTGCGCTTCATCTCGGTCGACCTCGCCGGCCATGGCGGCCTGTCGATCGCGCCGACCGGCCGCGACTTCCTGCGCGAGAAGCCGGCCCTGATGCTGCGCATGCCGGCGCCGCCGCGCGCCCGGCGCGGCAAGGTGGCCCGCAGCAACGCGCAGTCCGCCATCCCCGACCAGGACAACGACCTGTTCCAGGCGTTGCGCAAAAAGCGCACGGAAATCGCCCGCGCGCAGAACGTGCCGCCCTATGTGATCTTCCACGACAAGACCCTGATCGAGCTCGCGGCAGCGCGCCCCGCCTCGCGCACTGAGATGGCCGGCGTGCCCGGTGTCGGCGAAGCCAAGCTCGACCGCTACGGGCCGGCGTTTCTGTCGGTGATCGCCGAGCACGGGTGAGGGGAGAGGCAACCCCGACGGTCGGCGTCGCCTCACCTGTCTGCCGGCATTTGGAGAACGTCGCCGTAAAACCTATCTTCGCCATGCGTCATTGCGGAGGACAAATTCATGCGAGCAATGCAGGTCCTTGGTGCCGTCGTCTGGCTGTTTCTCGCCGGCGTGGCATCATCTCAGGCAAATCCGGCATTTGCGCCAATCGAAATCCGCCTCGTCGTGCAAAAGCCGGCGCATGGAACGGCAATTGCCGTCCTGGGCGGGGAGCGAACGGTCGAGGTTGAATCCCAAACGCTCCTGGGGCCGTCCGATTTCGTGGCCGTCGGCGACGTGGAATGGGTCGAAGGCAAGCCGGGTTTCAACGTTCGGCTCACCCCGCAAGGCATGAAGAAGTGCGAGCAGGTTACCACCGACAACATCGGTCGAACGCTCGCGATCATCGTGGACGGCAAGATAGTCATGACGCCGAAGATTCTTGACCCGGTGCGGTCGGAAGGGTTCCTCCTGACTGTGAACACCGAATCCGAGGCTCGGGAACTCGCCGCGAAGGTCCGCGACGTCGTTGCTCCGAAATAGCTGCTGGCGCGCTAGCGGCCGCGTAGCGTGCCTTATGGGATGAAATCCTCGAGGAGGCGCGAGATCGTGCTTCGCCCCAAAGCACTCATGGTTGGATTGGTCAGTCGGTAGTACCAGACAAGGCCCATCGCCTGCTGAAACGCCCAGGCGGCGCTTCGCCGCCGTTCCAACTCGCTGGCCTGCGTCGCGTCGAAAAAGATGGCCCGGCTCATTGCCTCGGTCCCCGTGGAAGGCAGCTCGCGCAGTACAGCCCACATGCGCCGCAGACGTGCCACATCGAGGAGGCCCTCGCTGTTGGAGAAGCATACCGCCATCCAATCGTCATGATCGGGGAGGTGTCCGCCTCGCCCTTGCCCGTCGAAACGCCGCCCCCTCACATCCGCCGTGCGAAGCGAGGTCACGAGGCGGGCGAGATCGAGGGAAAAGGCCGTTGAGCCGCTCAACCCGTTCGGCGTTGCCGTTTTCCCTTCTATCCAGTCCTGCACGAGCCAGGGCATCGGATATGTCGGGCCGGGCTTGCCTATCCCGACGGGTCGGGGACTTGGGAATGGGCAACACGCCCTCAACTCGTTCATGGCAGCAGCTTCCGCGCGCAGCAGGTTGCTGCACACGGTTGGATCCATCGATCGCAGGGGGAAGCGTGCCGCGTATCTGGAACCGATGCGAAAAATTGCATTGACGGTTCCTGCGGTTGCCACCGCTACGATTTTCTCGCCCTCGAACTGAGGAAACTGATCACGGATCAAGTCCCGCGCCAGCTCTGTTTCGATGTGCATCTGGTCGCTATGCATGCGGTCGCCACTCTCATCGAGGTCCGTCTCCCCGCGCTCGCGGCGACGACGCTTTCGGATCTTGATTCTCGGGTCATCAGCGGAAGGCCGGTATCTCCATAGTTACGACAAGCCCGCCTTCGGCAGGTGTCTGCGCCCATATGCGCCCGCCATGGAGCTCAAGCGAATGCTTGGCGATGGCAAGGCCGAGACCGTGGCCGCCGACGGATGGATGGTCTCCAACGCGCGCGAATGGGATGAATATCTCTGCGAGATGTTCGGGCGCAACGCCCGGGCCGCAATCACTGACCGTTACTCTCAGAAGCTGGTCCCGTTCGAGCGATGCATGCACGGAGACGGTGGTGCCTGCGGCCGTGTAGTTCAACGCGTTGCGTATGACATTCTCGAACGCCCGAAAGAGCAGCTCTCCGTCGACCTCGGCAACGAATGTCTTCTGTCCACTGAGCCGAACGTCGACATTCTTCTTTTGCCCTTCGAAGGATGCGTCTTCGGCAATGATTTTGAGCAACCCGATCACGTCAATTCGTTGGCGTTCGGCTGGCACAAGCGATCCCGATCCCAGACGCACCCCCGACCCGAGACGCGCCAAAATGAGGATCTGCTCGACCAAGGTGTTCAACCGCTCAATCTCGCGATCCATCCGGGCAAGCATCGTGCCGGCCTCCGCAGGCTTTTGCCGCAGCACACCCAACTCGACCTGGAGGCGGGAAAGCGGAGACCGCAACTCATGCGAAATGTCTTGATAAAGCCTCTGCCGGTTCGCGTGCAGAGTCTCCAGTTTTTCGGCGGTGACATCGAAATCACGCGCGAGGTCGGAAACCTCATCCCGGTGTGTTTTGAGCTTCTCCCCAATTCGCGTCGCAAAGTCTCCGTTCGCTAACCTGTGAAGGCCGTCCTTGAGCATGACAATGGGGCCGGTGAGGTATTTCGCAAGCCAGAATGAGGCAAGCAGACTGGCCAGCACACAGCCGAGCAGGGGGAAGAAAAAAATCGACTTGAAGAGCTGGTACGCGCTGTCCGGGCGCGTGACCGCGATCTTGAAACACCGGTCGCCGGTGGCAATGATGCGGCTGTCGAAACCGGCATGTTGCTCTTCTGTCGGGCAACGCCGGGACGTGGCGTCCACGGCAATTTCATCGATCTCCGGACGCAAGGAGGAGACCGAGGCCAGCGCTGCAGCTACCTTCCGGGCGGTATCGACGTGGTCTGTCGTGATCAGGTTTTCGATCAGATCGAGCGTAAGGGGCGGCGAGTTCCGGGAATTGTTCTCCGCCGGAAGCTGGGATTCGGCGAATTTTGCGAGGGGAACTATGGTGCCGATCATCCCGGCCATCGATAGCCAGATCGTCAAAAACAGTCTTCGGAACAGACGGTTCATGAAGACGTCTGAGTGAGCTGGTATCCTTGTCTCCGCACCGTCCTGATCCATGGCTGTCCGTCGTCGCGCAAGCCCAGTTTTTGCCTGATGCTGCTTATGTGGACATCTATACGCCGATCGAAAGAAGCGAGTGCTGTGCCAAAGACCTGCCTGGACAGATCATTCTTCGTGACGATCTGTCCTGCCTCGCGGATCAAGACTTCCAGCAGGCTGAATTCGGTTCCGGTTAGCTCCAGCCGGCGGCCTTCGCATGTCGCCGTTCTCGATCCCGGGTAGACTTCCAGCGCGTCCGCCCGAAGCACGCCGGGCGCCACACCGCCGGCAGACCCCCCCATTCGGCGAAGAATGGCGCGCAGGCGCGCGACAATCTCGTCTGGAGAACAGGGTTTGGGGACATAGTCATCGGCCCCAAGATTGAGCCCGGTGATCCGGTCGATATTTTCTCCTCGCGCGGACAACATCAGCACCGGAATCTCGCTGGAGACACGGATCTTCCGCAGCACGTCAATTCCATTGATGCGGGGCATCATGACGTCGAGAACGACGATATCGTGGTGGCCCGAGATGGCTTCCTGAAGGCCAAGACGCGGATCGTTCGCCGCTCGGCAAACGAAACCTTCCTCGCTCAGATATTCGATGAGGAGCGAAGTCAGCTCCTCGTCGTCATCGATCAACAATACCTTTGCCATCGGTCAGATCGCTCATGATCCTCGAAACCCATTGCCATGGACCGGGCAGATGAGCCGAGCGGTTTTACATAACTTTACATTGGCTTGACAGCACTTAACGCCCAGGCCGGTAAGGCTAGGCCCTCCACATAGGGCGTTGGCGATGCAGGCTCCCGGCTATCGTACCATTCGATCTGCGCACGACACATCGGGAGAGCCGCCGGCCCCCTCATGTCCTGACGTCGACAGGCTCCAGCACCGTGAAGGGCATCTGGAGAACCGGCTGCGGTCACCGCACACACAGCCCCACCTTCGGAAAGCTTTGCCCGACGCCGCTGCGGCGCGAACAGATCGGTACCCATTCCCGGTTTCATTGGACCAATTCCACAGCCGGCGGCGTCAGATGATTTTCCTGCTCATCTTTCCGGCGGCCGGGGCCTTGTTCTTCATCAACGCCCGCAGCAGCGAATTCACTGCGAGCCTTGTCGAGGCCATCGGGATCGGCCTGATCGCCGCGGCCATTCTTGGCCGTCTGTGGTCCACGCTCTACATCGGTGGCCGCAAGACCCGTGAACTGGTCGAGGCCGGGCCGTACTCGATCACGCGCAATCCTCTCTACGTCTTCTCGGCAATGGGCGCCACGGGCGCGGGAGCGCAAACGGGAAGCGTCATGGTCGCCGTGGCATTCGCCGTGTGCACCTGGCTGATCTTCCATTTCGTTATTCGAGCCGAGGAAGTACGCCTTCACCAGGCCTTTGGCGCGTCTTACGAAAACTACTGTTCGCGCGTGCCCCGCTTTCTGCCTCGGTTCTCCGCATTCGCCGATGTGGATTGCGTGGTGGCCAATCCCAAGCGGCTCTATGCGGTCTTTTTCGACGGCCTTCTCTTCTTCAGCGCCGTGCCGGTATCCGAGCTTATCGAGTGGCTTCAGGCGCGCGGTACGGTCCCCGCCCTGGTTCAGCTTTTCTGACCGGAGTTGAGTCACCGGCCAGAACTGCGCGCAAGACATGGCGCTCCTCGACCTGATGGCTTCTCGCTCAATCCGTTCCAATGGATCACCGTCGATGCTTATGAAAGCCCTGCCTTTCCGGTCGAAACGGCTACAGGCGGTGATTGGGCTCTTGCCCATCCTTTGCCTTGCCGGTTGTGCAAACGTTCCGCTGCAGCAAGGAACATCGCTGACCTCCTACCAAGGTCTCGCCGCCCACAAGGGGCTGTTGACCAAAGCGGCGATGAAGGCCGACCGCGATACCCTCCTCGAAGCGCGCACCGTACGGATCGTCCCGACGGAGTTCTCTCCGGCGGCAACGACCATGATCAAGGAACCGAAAGACCTTCGCCTCGTCGCCAACGCGATCGATCGGTCCTTATGCGTATCCCTCAGCGATCGTCTGGAAGTCGTGGGTTATGGTGAAAACGCCGATTTGACCGTGCATGCCAACATTACGGCTCTTGTGCCGACAAATGTCGTCGCCTCCGGCGTGGCAGTGGCCACGTCATTTGGCAGTTCGATGGTCCTGCCTGTTTCCTTGCCGCGGATACCCCTGGGTCTGGGAGGAATTGCAGTTGAAGCCGAGGCGCTTGGAACCGATGGAACACAGAAGGCCGCCATGCTCTGGGCGAGGGGAGCCAATTCGATCACGGAGAAGCCCCGGATGTCGCAGGTCGGGGACGCATACAGCCTGGCATCCAAATTCGGTGACGACTTTGCGAAGCTGGTCGTGAACGGAAAATCGCCCTTCGGCCGGTGGCCTGAGGTTCCATCCGGCCAAAAGATATGGTCGACCCTGGGCGGGAAAGCCAAATACGCCGCGTGTCGGACATTCGGTCGCGCGCCGGGGGTAGCGGGCCTGGTTACGGGTAAATTCGGTTTGCCTCCTGGATGGTCCGACAGGGGGGCTGTTTCACAGAGGTAGCAGATGGCGTGACTGGCGGTCCTCGGGAGGCTTTGACCGCATCTGCAACGGCCAAGCCCACTCATGTCTACGGTCGATTGCCATGCGCTCGGGGCGTGCGTGCAAGCGATCGATGCCAGGTGCCGAGGCGACCTCCCAGCCAGACGCAAGGGATCGCCTCCACTGGAATCGAGATCGCGTACCAGGCAGGCCCAAGCGCGGCTCTGCCATCGCCATAGTAGGCGATCAGGCTCGCCAGACCCGCCGCAAGACCGATACCTGCCAGGAGCCAGGCATGGCGCATTGGCCGGTCGGGCGCGAGACGCGCGGTGATGTAGCCGCCGGCGACCGTGAAAATCGCGCGGTATGCCGCGGCCAAAGCGAAAAGAGGATCGGCCATCACTTGTGGCACAGATGGAAAAACGCCGGTCGCGTGCATCGCCTGGTCCGTCGCGATGGAGGCAACCGCCGTAGCGAGGAAGCCAGTGGCCACCGCGATGGCGCTGGCGATCCACGGCCTCATGACGACCGCGGTCCCTTGCCTTGCGCGGCAAGCAAAGCATCCAGTTTTCGCAGCTGGCTCTCATGCCCGGCACGCTTGCGCTCGGTCCAGATATCGTCGTGCATGGCGTCGAACGTGACGGTCAGTTTCACACCGTCGGTCGTCGCTTCCAACTCGACGACGGTGGCTGTTTCGTAGGGAGCCACATTCGGTACGAAATCGGTCAAAGTGTTATAGGCCAACCGGTTTGGCGGTGAGATATCGGTGTAGGTGACCTTGCATTCGCTCGTCAGCGGCATGCCGGCCTTTTTCATGAACGCCACCTGTTCCGGCGCCACCGCGGTCATCAGATAGACCAGCGCCCCACCTGGACGCAGATCGAGCGACACGACTTTCACTTCGAACCCTTCCGGTCCCCACCACGATTCGATACCGGATTTCGTGGTCCAAAGTGCCCACGCGGCTTCGATCGAAGCGGCATAGCTGCGCCGAACCGAGAACTGAGCTCTCGCGCCAGATGCTGTGTTCATCACGATTTCTCCCGGGGGCGAGCCGATGCTCGATTTTGTTCGAGTGCCGCGCCAAATCGGTCAAGACGGGCCTCCCAATGGCGGCGATATCCTTCAACCCATGCTTCGAGCTGATCGAAGGCTTCCTTGCGCAGGGAATAAAGGCGCCTCTGACCGTCGGGGCGCATCTGCACGATCCCCGCCTGCGAAAGAATGCGCAGGTGCCGCGAGACACCGGACTGCTGGATGTCCACGCGTTCGACAATGTCGCCGACCGCGCATTCTCCCGCTTTCATGGCCTCGGCAATGCGAAAACGAACCGGATCCGCGAGCGCCTGCAGGATAGTTATCTGTGTTTCCATGTATATACACTGACATGTATATATTGCGGCGTCAATCGCGAATCCTGTCCGGACATCGGATAGACGCGCTATCGTCTCGCGCTATGGCCGCGCACCGTGCGGGCGCTGTCCACCCACGCAAGGCACGTCACGAAATGGAGAGGATCTCGAGTTCGCTTTGCCCGAACTGGACAAAGTCGCCCACGGCTTTGCCAAGCAGTGCAATGGCAACCGGCGAGCCGTGCGATATCGAAGCCTGAGACGGGTCGGCCTCGTCGTCGCCGACGATGCGGAAGGTCTGGATGCGGTCATCGTCGCGCTTGAAGGTGACGGAATGACCGAAGGCAACCACTGCATTGGAGGTAGGTGCCGGCATGGGCTGGGCCGTGCGGACGCGCTCGGCATAGTAGCGTGTGTCTCGCACCGGTACGGCCGACTGCCGTCGCCTCTCATTGACATCTTCCAGCTTGCTGGCGGCCTCGAGCGCCTGCTGCGCACGGGTCAGTTCATCCCGCAGCATTTCGAGGCCGGCCTCGGTGACCAGGTTGATCCGGTCGGGGATAGGGCGAGGCGGCAGGATGGTTTCCGATGCGGCCTCGGCGCTTTCCTCCTTGGCAAATGCGACGCTCAACTGCTTGGAACTCCCGGTCGAACACTGTTGGCCAACGGATACCCCAGCGTCGGCCAAAGCTGCAACTATCTGATGGGGAGGGCAGCAACTGCGGGTCCTTGCTTCCCAATCTGCCGAAACCTGGACCAGACATGCCGCGATCGGATGTTGACATATTGATACGTATTAATTACGCATTGCTACGTATCAATAAGGTGATGCATGCCGCGCTGGAGAGTGACGCAAAAGGAGGTCGCAGAACGAGCCGGTGTCGCTCAGGCGACGGTTTCGCTCGTTCTGAACGGCGGACGCGACAAGGTTGCGCTGGAAACCGCGGAGCGAATTGAAGCGGCTATTGCCGAGCTCGGCTATCAGCCGAACCGCTTTGCCCAGGCGCTGCGTACGCAACGAACCCACGTGATCGCGTGCGTCGTTCCTGATCTCACGAACCCCTTCTACCCGGCACTGGTGGTTGAAGTTCAGAAAGTCGCGCGTGCCGCCGGATACGAGGTCATCACCATCGACACCGAGGGGCGGCTCTCCAATGAAGAGCAGGTCGTTCTGGCTGCCCAGCGAGGACGTTTCGACGGCATTGTCGGCGTGTTCTTCAATCTGGGCGTCGGAAACCTTCAGCAGCTCAGCAAAGTCGGCGTTCCCGTGGTTCGTATCGAAGCGAGCCGCAAGGCCGGTGGGCCGCTGCCGATCGATGATCTGTTCATTGACAATGTGGCTGCTGCCCGGGCCCTCACGTGCCATCTGATCGATGTTGGTCACCGCCGGATCACGATGATTGCAGCTCCGGGCGGGCCGCAACGCGTGCGCGTCCAGGGTTATCTGGAAGCCATGGCGACCATCGGCGTGGAGCCTGCCGTGGTCGAGGCGGCAAACTTCACGCTCGAAGCCGGCCGGCAGGTCGGAACATGGATGGCGACGGCGGGCCGGTTGCCGAGCGCAATCGTTGCCGCAAACGATCTGATGGCGATTGGCGTCATGCAGAGCCTGATGGCCGGTGGAATATCCATACCGAACGATGTCTCGGTTGCCGGCTTCGACGATATTCTGGCCTCGGCCCTGGTCACGCCTTCGCTGACCACGGTTGCGCAATTCCAGGACAAACTCGGCGCCAGGGCGGCCGAAAGGCTGCTTGAGCGCCTCGCCAACGAAAACGCCGATCCCGGTCAGGCCGAAGAGATGCCGTTCGAACTCGTCATTCGCGCGTCCGTCGCGCCGCCCGGGAATGGGCGAGGCACCACAGAACAAGGGAGGAATTCATGAAGATAAGAACATTGCTTGCCGCAGCCGCCCTGGTTGCGGCGACAACCCATTTCGCCACCGCGCAGGAGCGCGTCTCCTGGTGGTATGAACAGGCCACCCCCGATCAGCAAAAGCTCATCCAGGGCAACATCGTCGATCCGTTCGACAAGTCGCAGTCCAAGTATCACCTGACCGTGGACTATCGCGGCACCGAACTCGACAAGCAGCTTCGTGTGGCCATGCTTTCCGGCAGCGGGCCCGACGTGGTCTACACCGCGGGGCCGAGCTATGTCGCGCCGATGGCACAGTCCGGCCAACTCCTGCCACTGGACGACTTTGCGGCCAAATACGGCTGGAACGATCGCGTGCTTCCGGTCCTGCTCGATATGGGCCGCTACAACAACAAGCTTTATGCGCTGCCCAAGACCTACGAGACCCTCGGTCTTTTCTACAACAAGTCGCTGTTCGACAAGCATGGGTGGAAGGTGCCGACGTCGCTCGGCGAACTCGACACCGTTGCCGATGCCATGTTGAAGGAGGGCATCGTGCCGTTTGCCGCCGGCAATGGAGATTGGCGCGGCGCCAATGAGTGGTTCGTGACGCTGGCGCTGAATGCGGTCGCGGGACCGGAAAATATCAACAAGGCACTGCGCGGCGAGATGCCGTGGACGGCCGAGCCGTTCGTCAAGGCGATCAACACGCTCGATCAGTGGTGGCAGAAGGGCTATTTCGGCAAGAACTATTTCTCTTTGACGAGCAGTGAGCAAACGGCCGACATGCTGGCCGCCGGGCGAGCCGGGATGATGCCGAGCGGCACCTGGCAGTTCCAGAACGTCAGCACCTATTTCGGCAAGAGCGGTGCTGCCCCTGGCTTCGTCGGCTTCCCCAGCGCCAGCGGCGATCCCATCTTTCCGCTCGGCGTCGGCTCGACATTCTCAATCGCCGCGAAGTCGAAATATCCCGACGGTGCGGCCGCGGTCATCGATTTCGTCTTTTCACCCGCCGTCTACGGTTCGATGAACTCGGCCTGGCAGGGAGAATGGAACATCCCGCTCAAGGACCTGTCCAAGGTAAAGATGGCGGATAACGTCATGCCGCTGTTCACACAGACGATGACCACGCTGGCCAAGGCCGTCAACGACGGCAACTATGGCTACACCACCTGGACCTTCCTGCCTCCGGCAACAGATGGCTACCTCATCAACGGCATCGAGGAAGTCTGGCTGAAGCGCACGACCACCGAAGACTACCTGGCCAAGCTGGACGCCACTTTCCAGAAGGAAAAGCAGGCCGGAAAGATACCGGCGGTACCAGCCCGCTGATCAAGCAAGCACGTGTGCGCACTTCGATGTGCGCACCCATTTCCTTCCCGGCCCGGCCGCGAGAGGCAGCGGTGTCGCGCGGGCGAAAGGTATGAAGATGCATCGTCTCTATGTTTTGCCGACGCTCCTGATCAACATCGTCATCATCGCGATACCCGCGATGATGACGATCGTGCTGGCCTTCTTTCAATGGGATGGCATCGGCGCCCCGGTCTTCGTCGGCCTGGACAACTTCCGTGATCTGTGGACCGACGGCGTGTTCTGGACGGCGCTGACGAACAACGTCATCTGGACGGTGATCTTTCTCACCGTGCCGATCGCGATGGGATTGCTGGCGGCCACAATGATGCTGGTTGCCCGACGAGGCTCGACCTTCTTCCAGGTTGTCTACTTTCTGCCCGTCATCATTGCGACGGCGATCACCGCGCGGGTCTGGCAAGGGATGATCTATTCGCCGGTCACCGGTGTCGCCGGTCTCCTGCAGCGCCTGGGCCTTGAAGCCACCAATCCGCTGACGGAAACGTCAACCGCGCTCTATGGCATCGCCACCGTCGACCTGTGGCATTGGTGGGGCTTTCTGTGCGTGATCTTCTTCGCGGCGCTTCGGCAGGTTCCGGCCGAGCAGATCGAAGCGGCGCGGGTTGAGGGCGCGACTTTCTTCCAGACCATACGCTACGTGCTTTTGCCCGGGATTCGCCCCACCATCACGTTGATGATGATCATGACGGTCATCTGGTCCTTCCTGGTTTTCGACTTCGTCTACATTCTGACCCAGGGCGGCCCAGCCTATTCGTCGGAGGTTCTGTCGACCTTCGCTTACCGTTCAGCCTTCTACGATCTTGCAGTCGGCAAGGCAGCCGCGATCTCGGTTGTCATCAGCCTCTTCGGGCTGGCGGCGACCATCTTCTACATCCGTGTCCAGGCCAGGGAATTCGACTGATGAACCTCACGGAAAGTCGCCTGACCCTGACGCTGGTCTATGTCGCGCTCGCGGCACTTCTGATCGTCGCGTTGTTCCCGATCGTCCTTCTGGTGCTCAATTCGGTGAAGCCATCCGCCGAGATCGTGCAAAATCCCCTCGCATGGCCTTCACAATTGCGCTGGGATAACTTTGCGCGGGCCTGGAGCGATGCCCGTTTCGGACAAACGCTGTGGAACTCGGCCGTGCTCACCTGCATGACGATCGTGCTCGTTTGCACGACCGGTTCGCTGACGGCCTATGTTCTCGCCCGACGCAAGATCAAGACCTGGAAGATCCTGACCTTCTATCTGCTCGCCACCACGACGGCGCCCATCCAGCTCTTCCTGTTTCCGCTGTATTTCGGCTTTGCCCAGCTGGGCCTCATCAACAACCCGGTGGCGGTGTCGTTCATCTACACCGCCGTCTATTCCCCTTTCGCGATCATGCTGCTCCGGACCTATTTCCTTGCAGTGCCACGCGAACTCGAAGAGGCCGCGCTGATCGACGGCGCAACCCACTGGCAGATTTTCAGCCGTGTCTTCCTGCCGATCGTTTCGCCTGGAATTCTTACCGTGGCGCTGATCATAGGCCTCTACTCCTGGAACGAGTTCCTGATTGCCACGACTTTCCTGCAGGAGCAGGACCGGCTGACCGCCGTCGTCTCGTTCTTCCTTCTGTCCGGCCAGTACAGCTCCGACTGGGGCGTGATCATGGCCGCCGCACTGATCATCATCCTACCCATCGTGATCCTCTTCATCTTGCTGCAACGCCGTTTCATCGAAGGCATGGCCGGCGGATCGGTGAAGGGCTGACAAGGAGCTATTCATGCCAATTCCCGCAGACTATCTGAACCGTGTCTATGCCGGCGTTCTCGGCAAACTGATTGGTGTTTACCTTGGCCGGCCGTTCGAGAACTGGCGCTACCGGGATATACTCGAAAAGCTCGGTCCCATCACCTACTACGTCCACGATCGGCTGGGACAGCCGCTGGTTGTTACCGACGACGATGTCGCAGGCACCTTCGCATTCCCCCGTGCCCTGGACGACTATGGCATCTCCGCGGATTTGTCGTCGGAGGATATCGGCCGCGCCTGGCTCAACTACATCATCGAAGAACGTTCCATCCTGTGGTGGGGCGGTGCCGGCAATTCCACCGAACATACCGCGTGGCTCAATCTCGTGCGGGGCATTCCCGCGCCGAAATCCGGCTCGATTGCAACGAATGGTCTGACGGTCGCGGAGCAGATCGGCGCTCAGATTTTCATCGACGGCTGGGCGCTCGTCTCGCCGGGCAATCCAGCTCAGGCAGCAAAGCTTGCGCGTGCCGCAGGCTCCGTCAGCCACGATGGAGAGGCTGTGAACGCAGCGGTTCTGTGGGCGGCGATGGAGGCGGAAGCCTTCGTCAGCAACGATGTCGATCATCTGCTCGACACCGGCCTTTCCTTTATCGCGAAGGATTGTCTGATCGCAAAGCTTGTCGCCGACATCCGCAAATGGGCGTCAGGCAATGAAGACTGGGAAGCGACGCGCCAGAAGATCGAGGACAATTACGGCTACGACAAATATCCGGGAAACTGTCATGTCGTGCCGAACCACGCGCTTATGGTCATGGCGCTGCTCCACGCTCCGCAAGACTTCCAGCGCGGTCAGATGATCGTCAACACGTCGGGCTGGGATACCGATTGCAATGCCGGCAATCTCGGTTGCCTCCACGGCATCATGCTCGGTCTCGAGGGGCTTGAAGCCGGACCGGACTGGCGTGGGCCGGTAGCCGACCGGCTCTTCATCTCGACCGCGGACGGCGGACGCTCGATCACCGATGCCGTCGAGATTGCGATATGGCTGGCAAATCTCGGGCGCAAGCTGGCGGGCGCGGCGACACTGCCCCCGCCGAAAGGCGGCGCGCAATTCCATTTCTCCCTGCCGGGCTCGGTACAGGGCTTCCGGCCACAGAAGGATCAGACATGTCTCGACACCGTCAGCGTCCGCGGCACAGGAGAGGCACTGGCGATTGATTTCTCCGCCCTGGCGCCTGGCAGGGTGGCTGCTGTCACCACCGCGGTCTTTACGCCACCGGAGGTGAAGGGCATGCGGACCTACGATCTGGTCGCCAGTCCGCGCATCCACACCGGTCAGGCTCTCAAAGCGACACTGCGCGCCGATGCCAACAACCGTGGCGCCGTCGAGGCAAGACTGCGCATCCGCCACTATGATGGCAATGACGGGCTGGTCGAGATCGACATGCCCAACCCGGTCCTGCTGTTGCCGGGTCGCTCCGGCGAGTTGTCCTGGAGGGTTCCGGAGACGGGATTTCAGCCCATCGCGGAAGTGGGCATCGTGCTTGCGAGCCCGGAAGGCCGATGCGACGGCCGCGTTCTTGTCGAAAAGCTGAACTGGGACGCTTGTCCTGACGTCACGTTCCGCCGGCCGGCCGGTACCGGCGACTTCTGGCATAGAGCCTGGGTCAGCAATGTCAGCGTGTTTTCCAAGCACTTCCCGCAGGATTTCCGCATCAGCCAGAACCATGGCGAGGGTCTGATCCTGCAGGGCACGCGCGACTGGACCGACTATGCGGTGGAGGCGGACCTGATGCTGCACCTCGGCCGATATGGTGGTCTGGTTATTCGAGCTCAGGGACAGCGCCGCTATTATGCGGCGCGCGTAACCCGCGACGGTGAACTGCAGATCGTTCGCCGCAGAGACGAGCACGAAGATGTGCTCACGGCCGTTCCCCTGCATGTCCCGTTCGAAAAGGCCTTCACGATGATTGTCTCCGCGAAGGGAAATCGGTTGCGGGTCGAACTGGGCGGAACCGTGGCCGAAATTGTCGATGATGCTTTTGCCGGCGGCGCGGCCGGCATGGTCATCCACGAGGGGGCGCTCTCGGCAACCCGCATCCGCATCCGTCCGGCATAGGAGTGGCAGCCATGGCGAACGTCTCGATCGACAAGATCGTCAAGCGGTATAGCGGCGTGCAGGTCATCCACGTCATCGATGCCGAAATCAACGATGGCGAGTTCGTGGTTCTCGTTGGTCCTTCCGGCTGCGGGAAATCGACCTTGCTGAGGATGATTGCGGGTCTTGAGGAGATTTCGGACGGCCGGATCTCGATCGGCGGCAAAGTGGTCAATGACATGCCGCCAAAGAGCCGCGACATCTCGATGGTTTTCCAGAATTACGCTCTTTATCCGCATATGACGGTCGAAGAGAACATGGCGTTCTCGCTGACGCTTGCCGGCGCGGACAAGCAGGAAAAGAGGCGCAAGGTCAGGGAGGTGGCGGAAATACTCGGGCTCACCGACTTGCTCACCCGCAAGCCGAAAGCGCTCTCGGGAGGACAGCGACAGCGTGTCGCCATGGGACGCTCCATCGTGCGCAACCCGCAGGTTTTCCTTTTCGATGAACCGCTTTCCAACCTCGACGCCAAGCTCAGGGTCCAGATGCGCGGCGAAATCAAGTCACTGCATTGCAGGCTTCGCACGACGATGGTTTACGTCACCCATGATCAGATCGAGGCCATGACGATGGCGGATCGTATCGTGGTCATGCAGGGCGGGCATATCGAGCAGATCGGCACGCCGCTGGAGCTCTATGATCGGCCGGCCAACGCTTTCGTGGCGCAGTTCATCGGCTCGCCCGCCATGAACCTGTTCCCCGCAACCGCCAAGGGAGGCGTCCTTGTTCTGGATGACGGCAGCCGGACCGGACTGAATGCCCCCGTCGGATTGTCCGACGGCCACAGGGTGCTTGTCGGCAAGCGCCCTGAGGAAATTCGCCTGTCACCCCAGGGACCGCTGAAGGCTGTCGTCCGAAATGTCGAGCCCACCGGCTCGGAAACATTTGTCGAAATGGAATTGGGCAAACAGCTGGTTTCGGTGGTGTTGCGTGAGCGGCCGGATTTCACGGTTGGGATGGAGCGGTCGCTCGAGCTCGACCACGGCGCCGTTCATGTCTTTGATCACGAGAACGGAACGAGGATCGGGTGAGAACCGGGATGGGGACGGCCAACGCGTTGCTTTCGGCCGACGCCCATCGTTCGCCTATGGCGCAAGCTATGACGGCGCGGGAAAATCCCTACTGCCGCTCCGCAGCGCTTTCCTCCCGCACCTTCTTGAATTCCGAGCCATCATGCCAATCCGGCCATTTGTCCGAATTGGCGAGCTCCGACCCCATCTTGTAGACCAGGCCGACATCTTCGGCGACGCCGGAGAGATCCCAGTCGGCGCTCCATTCGTCGGCCGGCTGGTGATAGCGTTCGGCGACGTATGTCTTGTACCACGCCTCGCCGCCCTCCTTGCCGCCTTTGACAAGGTCCCTGGCCCCATCCAGGCCGAACGACATGGCAGGGACACCTGCCTTGGCGAATGAGAAATGGTCGGAGCGGTAGAACAGCCCAGCCTCCGGCTTGGGATCGGGCGTGAACACGCGGCCTTCCGCCTTGGCGTAGCTGGCGACCTCGTCCTCGAGGCTGACATCGCCATTGCCGAACGGGCTGATGTTTTTGGCGCGGCCGTTGGTGGTCAGTGCATCGAAATTCAGCACCGCGGCGGTCTTCGGCAGCGGATAGAGCGGGTTCGCGGCATAATACATCGATCCGAGCAGTCCGGTCTCTTCCGAGGTGACCGACAGGAAGACGACCGAGCGCGCCGGTGGCGGCGCCTTGGCCTGCAGGCGGGCCACTTCCAGCAGGGAAGCAAGGCCGGTGCCGTTGTCGACGGCGCCGTTGTAGATCTTGTCGCCTTTCGCATCCGGCTCACCGACGCCGAGATGGTCCCAATGCGCGGAATAGATCACCGCCTCGTCCGCCTGCTTCTTGCCGGGCACGAAGCCGATCACATTGTTGGTGACGATCTTGTCGTGCTTGGCGTTGAAGGCGACCGAAAGCGTTGCGCCTTCCAGAGGCACCGGCGAGAAGTCGCGCGTCTGCGCCTTGGTCTTCAGTGCGTCGAAATCCTGGCCGGCATTCTTGAACAGCTCGACCGCGACATCGTGCTGGATCCAGCCCTTCAGCGGAACATGCACGCCGGCATTGTTGTCGCGGATGATGTCGAACTGATCGTCGGTGAACGAGTTCTTGACCGTCGCCCAGCCATAGGCGGCCGGCGCGGTCTCGTGCACGATCAGCAGGCCGAGTGCGCCCTGGCGGGCGGCCTCCTCATATTTGTAGGTCCATCGCCCATAATAGGTCATGGCCTTGCCGCCGAAATCGCCCTTGCCGGTTTCGAAATCCGGATCGTTGATCAGCACGACGCCGATCTTGCCCTTCAGGTCGACACCCTTGAAATCGTCCCATTTGCGCTCGGGCGCGCTGACGCCATAGCCCAGGAAGACCAGCGGAGCGTTCTCGATGGCGATCTTGGTGTCGTCGGTCTGAGCGGGCAGGATCGCGACGTCCTCGCCCTGCTTCAGGGTTTTTGGCGCTTGCTTGCCCTCGCCCAGCGTCGCCGTCACCGGACCGTCGAAGGACGACTTGATCAGCGGCACGGCCTGCGTCCAGCCGCGCTTGCCGTCGTCGCCCTTGTCGCCGCCCGGCTGCAAGCCGGCCGCTTCGAACTGCTCGGACAGATATTTGACGGTCTTCTTCTCGCCTTCGGTGGCGATGCCGCGTCCTTCGAATTCGTCCGACGCCAGCACCTTCACATGGTCGGAAAGGCGCTTCTCGTCCACCTTTTCCTGCGCCTGCGCGTAACCCACCGGGATGGATACCATCGCCAGCACGAAAGCCGATCTCACAATTTTTGACATGTCATCCTCGATGAGCTTCTCGCCAAGTGCCCCCAAAGCGTCGCCCATCGCGGGACGATGGTTTCATCTTCGTGCAAGTCAGTCGATAAAATAGGATTGGACCAGACGGACCGGCCGATCACCACCGTACCGCTTCCGCCGCTCATCCGGTCGACCGCGTCTGCCGAAGCCTGGCGACATGACGGCAGGAATGCGCCCGCGCAACATGGGAACAAACGCGGGCGCCGCCGCCATCAGGTCGCTTCGAGCACCATGTTGAGCGGGCTCTCGGCGGCCCTGCGAACCCTGGTGAAGCCGCCGGAGCGGATCACCTCGGCCAGCCGTTTCTCTCCCGCCTGCGCGCCGAGCGCGAGGCCGGTCTCCTGTGCCAGCGAGGTGGGAACGCAGATCATCGTCGAAGCCGAGTAGTAGAGCCGTCCGACCGGGTTGATGTTGTCCTCCAGCGTGTCGCCGGCCATCGGCTCGACCACCATCCAGGTGCCGCCGTCTTTCAACGCCCGTCTGATATGCGCCGCCGCTTCCGCGGGATCGCCCATGTCATGCAGGCAGTCGAAGCAGGTGACCAGGTCGAAATCCCGTCCGGCGAAGTCCTGCGCCCTGCCGACCTCGAAGCTCACATTGGTCACAGCATGCGCCCTCGCATGAGCGGTCGCCGCGGCGATCGAAGCCGGATGGAAATCGTAACCGGTGAAGCGCGACTTGGGGAAGGCTTGCGCCATGAGGATCGTTGACAGGCCGTGTCCGCAGCCGACATCGGCGACCTTCGCGCCGGCCTTCAGCCTGTCGACCACCCCGTCGAGCGCAGGCAGCCATTCCTGGACGAGCGCATTCACGTAACCGGGACGGAACAGCCGTGCCACCGCGCAGAACATGCAGCCGGCCTGATCGCCCCATGCGACGCCCCGCCCGGTCTTGAAGGCGGACTGGACCTTCGCCTGGTTCTCGACCATCGCCGCGGCAGTATCGAACGCGCCGATCAGGTTGACTGGACTGTCGGGCTCGGCGAAGACGAAGGCCTGTTCCGGCGTCAGGGAGAACGTCCCGCGCTCATAATGCACGTAGCCCGAGGCCGTTTGCGCCGACAGCCATTCGCGCACGTAGCGGGGTGCGCATGCCGACGCTTCGGCGAGTTCTTCGGCCGTTGCCGGTCCGGTCCGCTTCAAGGCCGCGTACAGGCCAAGCGCGTCTCCGATCCGCACCAGCGGCACGCTGACGGCTCCGCCAAGATCGCCAAGGACGCGGCCGACGAGCTCATTGAGGACGGTTTCGTTGAGTTGTGTCATGTCCATGCTCCTCCTTGTTTGCCGTCCAAGGATGAGACATACCATGGCGCAGGACATGAGGCGGCAGTCCCGCACGAGGACAAAAATCCGGTTACGTGGAGAGGCAGATGTCCCTGGTGGAGGGCCATCCCAGCCTCCGGGACGGTCACTCCCTGCCGGACAGCGTCATGATGATGGCCTGGGACCGGCTGTGCACACCGAGCTTGCTGAAGATCGCGGACAACTGGTTGCGGATGGTCTTGACGCTCTTGCCGAGCCGTTGTGCGATGGTCCGGTTGTCGAGCCCCTCGGCAACGAGATCCAGTATGGCTGCTTCGGCGGCCGTCAGGCCGGCTTCGCGGATTGCGCGCGCATGTTCCGGACGATCCCGGCCGAGGAAAGTGGAAAGTTCGGCCTGGAACGCGGCCCATGCCGGCTCGCTCGGCAACAGCACATGGTTCTTGCTCTCCAGCGGCACGAAGCGCGCGCCCGGTATGGTGGCGGCAAGCCTGCGGCCTTCCTCGAAAGGCACGCGCATGTCGAAACGGCTATGCGCGATCAAGGTGGGGACGCGCAGCCCGGATGCGAGGTCCAGCACGTCGATACCTTGCATGTGCCAAAGCAGTTGCGCGGCGACGTCGGCCGTTGCCGTCACCTTCTCGAGGTCGCCCCACCAGCGGTGCTGCTCGGGTGTCCCGTCCGGTATGAACAGGTTGGTGAAGAACTGGCAGAATGCCGGATTGTCGCGCCCCCAGCCGATGCGAACGAAGTTGACGAGCGTCTCTGCCTCCAGCCGCTCGGCCTCCGTCCGCGCCCGAACCCGGGCGCCCTGGCTGTAAGCATTCAGGAGGACCAGATGCGATACACGCTCCGGGTGCCGCATCGCAAAGGCGAGGGCGAGGGCGCCGCCTTGCGAAAGGCCGAGGAGGACGAAGCGAGGCTCCTCGATCGAAGCGGCCACTGCGTCCATGTCCGCGTGCCATGCTTCTACGGACAGGTCGGCGACATGCCTGTCCGACAACCCGCAGCCGCGAGGGTCGTAGCGCACAAATCGATTGTGCGCCGAAAGAGCCTGAAGCCACGGCCGCCAGATCGGGCTTTCGAGATCGTAGTCGACATGGCTCAGCCAGTGCGCCGCCCGCAGGATCACCTGTCCCGTTCCGCACGACGCAACGGCGATACGGGCGCCGTCGGCCGAGGTGCAGAACCGGATGCTCTGGCTGAGCTTCATGGCCGGATGATATCGCAGCGGAAGATCGGGCCACAAGTTGATCTGATGACGGATCAGACCGGTGCCCGCATCATAAAACGGGCTACGCCTGATGATCGTGGAAGAAGCCGTTCGTCCGCGTCGTTACACCGACCCGCGCCGGGCCACGCATGATCGGCTTCGCCTCCGATCATTCCACCGTCTGCAGCACCGCGGCTGCGATCGTGTCGACGTCCGGTGGCACCCGTTTCGCTCTTCCAGGGTCGTAAAGATCGAGCACCGTCACGGTCAGGTCGATCAGCCCGTCGATATCGATCTGCCTGGAGCCCAGCGATATGTCGCCGAGCATCCGTTCAAGCACATCCGCCTCGACCCGCTCTGCCTCCAATTCGGCCGCCTTGACGCGCTCGCGCAGAAGAAGTGCCCGTGGCTGGGATGCGAGCCAGTCGTGGGACTTCATCGCGCGCCTCACCTCCCGCAACGGCCGGATCGCCGTCTCGCGCCAGACGCGGCAGTTCTCGTCGAACGCCCGGATCTGTTCCGGATCCGGAACGCGCCCGCAGACGCCGCCGTACAGCACCGCCAGCATCAGCGGAATGTCCAACCCGTGGGCGTCCTGCAATCGAAGACAGGCCGGGGCGACATCGGGACGGGCATAGACGCCGAGCATGAATGCCCAGAGATCGAGCGGCGCCTTGTCGTTGTCGGCCTTTTCCACGCTGGCCCCCTGGCTTGTCAGTTGAACGGCCTCGTTCGGCCAGGCTGGAGAAAGCAGCCTTTCACTCATTCCGCGAGCAGCGTGTCGCGAATGCTCTCCTTGAGCCCGCCCCACCGCTTGATCGCGCCCGTATCGATGTCGAAGAGGTCCAGCGCCCGTGCGATAGAGTGGCTGACGATGTCGTCGACGCTCGCCGGCTTTGTATAGAAGGCCGGGACGGGCGGCATGATGATCGCGCCCATTTGCGTGAGGCGCACCATGGTTTCCAGATGTCCGAGGTGAAGCGGGGTTTCGCGCACCATCAGGACAAGGCGCCGCCGTTCCTTGAGCGCGACATCGGCGGCGCGGCTCATCAGGGTCGAGGTGACCCCGGTGCTGATCTCCGACATGGTCTTCACCGAACAAGGGGTGACAAGCATCCCCATGGTTCGAAACGATCCCGAGGCGATCGTCGCGCCGACGTCGGCCACCGGATGGATCACGTCGGCACGTCCCTCGAGACCGGCCTTGTTCAGGCCGAGCTCCTGATGAAGCGTCAGCATGGCCGAGCGGGAGACCACGAGATGTGTCTCGACCCCGGCGGATCGCGCCATCTCCAGCGCCGCGAGGCCATATGCCGCCCCCGATGCGCCGGAGATGCCGATGATGAGTCGCCGCGACGCCATGATTACCGGCCCGGGAACCAGTCTTCGGACCGCACCGTGTCAGCCAGCCGCAGGCGTTTGCGTTCGAACTCGGCTTCACGCCCCCAGGGCTTCGTGGCGTCGACCAGCAGCCGGCCCCAATGGTCCTTCTGCTCGTCGCGGTAGAAGGAAGGCGTCTCGGGGATGATCATCATGTCCTTGTCGGGGCGGCAACGGGTCAGGATGGCCCATTGCACATCGTCCATGCTGTAGATGTTCACGTCGGTGTCGACGACGGTGATCTGCTTGGCCCAGATCGGTTCGGCGCCGATGGTCGCCAGCATCACCTGGCGGGCATGGCCCTCGAACTGCGGCTCGATCTGCACGATCGCATGGTTGACGAAGGGCTGGCACGTCACGTTGACGATCCCCGGCAGCGCGGCGCTGAGGCGCTGGTAGATGTTGGCCGATACCGAAAGCTCGAGCGTGAGCACCTCTTCGGGCGAGCCGCAAAGGATCGAGTGGAACAGCGCGTCCTTGCGCACGGTGACGCCGAGGACCTCGAAGACGGCGTTGGGGCCGACCGGCACGTAGTAACCCATGAATTCGCCGAAAGGACCTTCCGGACGACGTTCGTTGGGCAGGAAGCGCCCTTCGATCACGACCTCGGTTTCGGCCGGCACTTCGAGATCGATGTGGTTGCATTTGCGCATCGCGATCGGCCGCCCGCGCAGGCGCGCGGCCACTTCCAGCTCATCCACGTCGTAGGGCAGCGGGGCCGCCGCGGTCAGGAAGGCATGGGCGGGCGGGCCGATCAGCATGGCAGCCTCAAGCGGCTTGCCCATCTTCTCGGCCTTCTCGTGGTAGATGGTCAGATGATGACGCGGGGCGAGGCGGCAACGCAGCTCGCCGTCGTTGATGTACATGGATCGATGGTAGGACAGGTTGCCGACCCCGGTTTCGGGGTCCTTGGCGATGAACATGGCCGAGGTGAAATAGGCAGCCCCGTCCTTGTCGGAATAGGTTATGAGCGGCAGGTCCGAAAGCTTGACCTCCTCGTAGGGCGGCATCTCCGTTGCCGGAACCAGCGGCTCCTTCATCTCCGACGTGCCCAGCGAGGCGAGCTTGCTCCATTGGCGACAGAAGTCGCCGGCGTCGATGCCGATGATCTCGCCCAGCCGCTCGCGCGTGCTGTAGACGTTGGTGATGACGGGAAACCGGGTTCCTTTCACGTTTGTGAACAGCACCGGCTTGGCCCACTTCTTCTGCGCCAGCTGGGTGACCGCGGCAAGCTCATGGGCGGGATCGACCTCGCGATCGACCCGCAAGACATCGCCGCGCTCCTCAAGCTTGCGGACAAACTCTCTCATACCAACCTCCGGTAATCAGCGGCCCTTGCCGGGCGCGCTAAGAATGCGATTTGTGCGTGCTTCGTGGGTCGAACGCAGACGATAGCGGTCGCCCGGATAGATGAAGCGGCTGCGGGTGACCGGGATTCCGTCACGCCATGTGGAGCGATCGAGCAGCAGGCAGGGCTGGCTCGCATCGATCTGCAGGAAGTTGCGAACGTCCTCATCGGGGCGGATTGCCCGGATGGTGTTGTCGATCGTCGTCACCGTGGTCTCGCGCAGCAGCCAGTTGTGCGGCGTGACGTTGGTGAAGTCCTGTTCGATGTAACCCGGCGCTTCCGCCCCGTTGACATAGCGGTCCTCGAGCTGGATCGGGGTTCCGTCTTCGAGATGGATGAGCCGCGAGAAGAAGACGACGTCTTCGGGTGGCAGTTGCAGCATGTTGCGGCCGGGGCTGTCCTTCCCGAGGATCGAATGTTGCAGGACCCGGCAGCTGTGGGCCCCGCCGGATACAGAAATCTCCTCCGTGATGTCCGGAAGGCTGAATATCGCGCATTGCATGCGCGGTCCGATGACGAAGGTGCCGCGGCCCTGGATGCGCACGAGCAGGCCATCGGCCTGCAGTTCGCGCAGCGCCCGCCGAACCGTCAGCCGGGAAGCCCCGAACTCCCCGGCGAGATCTCCCTCCGACGGGACCTGGAAGTTGGCGGGCCACTCTTCCGTTTCGATACGGCGATCGATGGCGGTCTTGATCTGCTCGTAGAGGGGTTGGTCGTTGGTCACGCGCTTATCCATAATGATATCATTATCCCTTCGATAACTCTCATATACACACCGCCAACATCAAGCCCAATTTTCAACCGATTCCGCCATCGGTAGCTCGACATAGCCCAAAACCCGCCATCATCCATGCCTTTTTGCGGTTTTCCTCTCGGTTTCTGTTATTTTTTGGCATTCATAATCTCTCCCGTTGACATCTAAAAAAATATCAGATCACTTTTAAAGTGATATCACTAATGGCTGAAAAGCATCGGGCAATGGTGCCCCGAAGCAATCCGCCGGCGCAGAAGTTCGTACCAAGGAGGGGTCATGCCGACCGAAAGCCTGCCAAAACTATCCATGTATATCGGCGGCGAATGGGTGGCCCCGGCCTCAGGGGCGTATATCGAAACCGTGGATCCTTTCACCGCGAAGCCATGGGCACTCGTGCCGCGCGGCAATGCCGAGGATGCCGACCGGGCTGTCCGCGCTGCCCATAAAGCCTTTACCGAAGGTCTCTGGCGCACGATGCACCCGAGCCTGCGCGGCCGCATCATCCAGCGCTTCGCCGAGTTGATCGAGGAAAACGCAGACGCACTTGCCGAGATCGAGGTGCGCGACAATGGCCGCCTGCTGGCCGAGATGCGGCACCAGATCCGCTATATCCCGCGCTGGTATCACTACTATGCGGGCCTTGCCGACAAGATCGAGGGTGCGGTTCATCCCTGTGACAAGAGTGCGTTGAGTTTCTCGCGCCACGAACCGCTCGGCGTCTGCGTCGGCATCGTGCCGTGGAACGCGCCGCTGTTCCTGTTCTCGCTCAAGGCGGCGCCTGCTCTGGCCGCGGGCTGCACATTGGTGATGAAGCCGGCCGAATACACGTCGGCTACCGCGATCAAGCTGATGGAGCTGGTCGAGAAGGCAGGTTTCCCGGCCGGCGTGATCAACGTCGTCACCGGCTATGGCCCGGAGGTTGGTGAGCCTCTCGTTACCCACCCTCTCACGCGCCATGTCGGCTTCACCGGCTCCACCAGGACCGGCGCGCATCTCTATTCGCTGGCGGCAAAGGACATCAAGCGCGTCAGCCTGGAACTCGGCGGCAAGTCTCCGAACATCGTCTTCGACGATGCCAATCTGGACAACGCCGTTCGCGGCGTCGTGGGCGGCATCTTCGGCGCTGTGGGGCAGACCTGCATCGCGGGTTCGCGCCTCCTGCTGCATCGCAAGGTCCACGACCAGTTCCTCGAGAAGCTCTCGGCCTTCACGAAGACCGCCCGCATCGGCGACCCAAGGCATGCCGACACGCGCATCGGTCCGATCGCCAATTCGATGCAATACGAGAAGGTCCTCGGCTACATCGACATCGCCGTCCAGGAAGGTGCCGACCTGATCCTCGGCGGCAAGCGTCCCGACATCGCCGAATGCGAAGCTGGATATTTCGTGGAGCCGACGATCTTCGCCGGCGTCAACAACGACATGCGCATCGCGCGCGAGGAAGTCTTTGGTCCCGTCCTTGCGGCGATCCCGTTCGATGAGCCGGAAGAAGCCATTGCAATCGCAAATGACAGCGAGTTCGGCCTGGCGGCCGGCGTCTGGACCGCGGATATGCGCCGCGCGATCCTGATGTCCGAGCGTCTGGAAGCCGGCAGCGTGTGGGTCAACACTTATCGGGACGTGTCCTACACCACCCCCTTTGGGGGCTACAAAAAGAGCGGTATCGGCCGCGAGAACGGCATCGAGGGGATCCGTGAGTTCTTGCAGACCAAGGCCGTCTGGCTCTCGACCGCGGAAGAGATCGCCAACCCCTTCGTCATCGGCTGATGGCGACGGGTCCGGCAGCCGCAGGGAGCCGGACCGAATGAAGAAGATCCCGGCTGCGAACCGGCAGGCGGGGCCATAACAACAATGGGAGACTGGTAATGAAGAAGAGCAATGAATGCTGGCGCAGCAAAACCGCAGCCAGTTTCGCGATAGCCGCTTCGGGATTGATGCTGGCAGCAGGCGCCGCCAAGGCGGAGGGCGCTGCCGACCTCCTGCCCAAGAAATATCGTGACGCCGGCGTCATCAACCTGGTGACGGACGCCAAGTATCCGCCGTTCCAGTATATCGACGATTCCGGGAAGATGGTCGGCTTCGAGGTCGATCTGTGGAACGCGCTCGCCGAGCGCCTGAAAGTGAAGATGAACGTGACATCGGTGTCGTTCGACTCGATGATCCCGGGCGTTCAGTCCGGCCGCTGGGATGTCTCCATGGAAGGCATCACCGACAATGCCGAGCGCCAGGCGGTCGTAAGCTTCGTCGACTACGGCTACACGACGTCGTCCGCCTATGTGCTGGAGACGAAGGGCGCGGACATCAACGACCATCTGGCACTATGCGGCCTGAAGGGCGCGGCGCAGAGCGGAACCGAATGGGTCGGAATGATCACGGCGGAATTGGCGACGGCCTGCACCGAAGCCGGCAAGCCCGCGCCGACGGTCTCCGAATTCGGAACTTCGGATGCCACGCTTCTCTCCGTCTATTCGGGGCGCACCGACTTCGTGCTGACTTCCGCGGCATCCGCCCAGGAGATCCAGAAGGCGGCGCCAAACCCGGTGAAGGTCGTGCCGATGCCCATCCTGCCGCGCAAGCCGAGCGGCATTGCCTTCCGCAAGAATGAAGAAGACCTGGGCAAGGCGTTGCTGGCTGCACTCAAGGAGGTCCGTGCGGACGGCACCTATGAGAAGATCTATTCCACCTGGAGCGTCACGCCCATGGCAATGGAACACGAGCCCGGCATCAACCTTGAGACCGTGCCGGCGAAATAGTGTCGAGGGGCCGACGGGAACACCGTCGGCCCTGTCCTTGCGAAACCACTCGAGCGACCATGTCCATAGCCATGCAAGATGATCGAGCGCCGTCGGGCTCTCAACAGCCGGACGAACCCATGCTGACTTATGTCCCCGCCCGCGCCTGGGGAACCCGGGTGGCCGCGGTCCTGCTGTCGCTGGCGGTCGTCTATTTCCTGGTCTCCATCGCGGGAAATTCCAACTTCGGCTGGTCGACCGTCGGCGAATATCTGTTCGACGCCCGCATCCTCTCCGGTCTTTATCTCACCCTCTGGCTCACGCTCGTCACGATGGCGATCGGCGTCGTGCTCGGGACGGTCTTCGCGGTCATGGCGATGTCCAGGAACGTCGTGATCTCGACCGTGGCCAATGCCTATATCTGGTTTTTCCGCGGCACGCCGGTGCTGGTCCAGCTGATCTTCTGGTACAATCTGGGGGCGCTGTTTCCCGAACTTTCCATCGGCATACCCTTCACGTCCTGGGGCGTGTCGGTGCCCACCAACACGCTCATCTCGCCGATCACCGCAGCGGTGCTGGGGCTGGGTCTGAATGAGGGTGCCTACATGTCCGAGATCATCCGCAGCGGCCTGCTTGCGGTCGACCCCGGCCAGCGCCAGGCCGCGACTTCGCTGGGC
Organism: Mesorhizobium sp. 1M-11; assembly: GCF_001303895.1. Lineage (GTDB taxonomy): Bacteria > Pseudomonadota > Alphaproteobacteria > Rhizobiales > Rhizobiaceae > Mesorhizobium. The sequence goes on from NZ_LJSD01000038.1 coordinate 97,249, forward strand.
ATGACGGCGAGAAAGGCGCTGTGGCGCATCGTCCTGCCGCAGGCCATGCCGGTGATCATCCCGCCGACGGGAAACCAGACGATCGGCATGTTGAAGACGTCGTCGCTGGTCAGCGTGATCTCGCTCTCGGACCTGCTCTATTCGGCGCAGACGATCTACTCCCGCAACTTCCAGACCATTCCGCTGCTGATCGTCGCCTGCCTGTGGTACCTGCTGGCAACGACCATCCTGAGCTGGCTGCAAAGCCGGATCGAACGGCACTTCGCCCGCTCTCGAAACGTGTCGACATGATGCATTCCCTGCCAGAGACCACAGCCATGCGTGCTCCCATGATAGTGTTCGACCGGGTGTCCAAGAATTTCGGCGACCTCTCCGTCCTGCGCGATATCAACCTCACGGTGGCCGCGGGCGAGGTGATCAGCCTGATCGGACCGTCCGGGTCCGGCAAGTCGACGCTTCTGCGCTGCGTCAATCACCTCGAGCGGATCGAACGCGGCAGCATTACGGTGGATGGGGAGCTGATCGGCTACAGGCGCGTCGGCAATCTCGCCCACGAATTGCCCGAGAAGCTGATTGCCAGGCAGCGTGCCCGCATCGCGATGGTCTTCCAGAATTTCAACCTGTTCGGCCACAAGACCGCGCTCGAGAATGTGATGGAAGCGCCCGTCCATGTGCTGGGCATTCCACGCCGGGAGGCCGAAGCGCAGGCGGTCAAGCTGCTCACCCGGGTCGGGCTGTCGGACAAGATGAACAACTACCCGCGCATGCTTTCCGGCGGGCAGCAGCAACGCGTCGCCATCGCCCGCGCGCTGGCCATGAAGCCGAAAGTCATCCTCTTCGACGAGCCGACCAGCGCGCTCGATCCGGAACTGGTCGGCGAAGTGCTCGATGTGATGCGCGATCTCGCTTCCGACGGCATGACGATGATGGTCGTCACGCACGAAATGTCGTTCGCGCGCGAGGTCTGCCACCGCATCGCCTTCATGGAGGCAGGCAGGATCGTCGAATGCGGCAAGCCTGCCGAGGTCCTCGACAGTCCGGCTTTCGAACGGACCCGGGCGTTCCTTTCCAGGGTGCAGTGACACGGCATGCCGATGGGAACGCAATCCACCCGCAACTGGGATGTGATCGTCATTGGCGCGGGTATCGTCGGATGCTCGGCGGCCTACTACGCCGCTTTGAGCGGTATGCGGGTTCTGATCGTGGAACAGGACGCGCCGGGATCGGCACAATCCGGTCGCAATCTGGGTTTCGTCCGCCAGCAGAACCGGGATTTCCGCGAACTTTCGCTGATGATCGGCGCCTTGCGCATCTGGGAAGGCATCGAAGCCGAGCTGGGGCGCCCGGTTGGGTGGCAGCAGGGCGGCAACCTGTCGCTCGCGTTCAGCGATGCCGACCTTGTTTCACGGCATGACTGGCAACGGCGGGCGGCCGAAGAGTTCGGCCTCGATACCCGCATGCTGTCGACAGAACAAACCCATGCCATGCTACCGCAACTGGCGACCGGTCGCGGTGTCGTCGGGGCGATGTACACGCCGAGCGACGGGAAAGCCGAGCCCGCGCGAGCGACGCGTGCCTTTTTCGATGCCGCACTCGGATTGGGCGTAGCCGTCAGCTTCGGCGAACCCGTCAACCGCATCGAGGTGAGTACCGGCAAGGTCTACGGCGTTCAGATCGGTGACCGGCTCCATCGCGCAGATACGGTGATCACTGCCGCCGGCGCCGGTAGCGGTGCCCTGTTGCGCAAGGTGGGATTGAACCTGCCGCAGGAGTTCATACGGGCAACGGTCGCACGGACGGTTGCCGCGCCCGATCAGCGCATAGCTGCCTGTATCTCGGGCCAGCAGACCGGCATCCGCCAGGACGTGAACGGGGCCTATGTGATTTCCGTCGCGGGCGGCGAATACGATCTGCGCCTGGATTCCTGGCGTCACATGCGCTGGTACGAGGCCACGCGAAAGTCCAATCCCGATGCGGCGCGCATTGACTATCTTGCTCCGGTGAAGCGGCTGCTGCCGTGCAGGATAATTTCACCGCTGGCCGATTTCCCACCAAGCCGGGATCACCCGCGGCCAGAGGCCTTTCGCGTCGAGCAGGCGCGTCGCGAATTTGCCGATCTGTTTCCGGCGCTGGCCGGTCTGGAGATCGAGACGTCGTGGGCCGGGATCATCGACGTCATGCCGGACGTCATTCCAGCCCTGGGGGCCGTCGATGGCGTATCGGGCCTGCTCGTTGCGACGGGATTCAGCGGTCACGGCTTCGGCCCAGGCCCGATGGCCGGAAAGGTCCTTTCTGACCTGGCCGCAGGACGACGGTCGCCCGTCGACATATCGAGCCTCTCGCCAATGCGCTTCGAGAAAAATAGCCTCATCTCAGGATCAGGAACAAGCCGCTGACCAGGGCAAACACCAGTACGCCGAGACGCAGCGCCTTCGGGCTGATGATATGGTGCGTCATGCGCGACAGCGCGCTTCCGATCAGCACCGCCGGCATCAGGTAGAGAGCGGCCAGGATCTGATGCGTTGCGATGCGGCCGGCGACGGCGAGCACGACCAGCGACATCACTTCGCCGACAAAGAAACACACGGCGACCGTCGAACGCAGGACCGGGCCCTTGGCATGCTGGTAGAGCAGGGCCAGGGGCGGGCCGCCGATGCCTGTTGCCGTTTCGGTCACGCCGGTGAACAGGCCGGCGCCCAGCGCGCTGCGATGGCCCGGCGAGAAAGGCGGCGCTGCGAGTGCGGCGACCGCTGCCAGCAGGGTGAACCAGCCCACGGCCTGATCGAGCTGCCCGGCCGAAAGCGCGGCGAGCAGCCAGAGGCCCAGGAACGTGCCGGCGAAGCGGCCGACCGTGATCCACTTCGCGCCGGACCAGTCGACGGCGCCCCGTTCATGCCAGGCGACGAGGAAGTTCAGCGGCAGCATCAGGAGCAGCAGCGTCACCGGCAGCAGCTCGGGTTGTAGGATGCCCAGCACCGGCGCGGTGATGAGCGCGAAGCCGATGCCGACAGCGCCCTGCAGGAATGCGGCGGCGAGCGTGACCGCGCTCAGGATAGCGAAGAGGCCGAGGCTCATCGATAGTGCCCCAGGGCCTGGTGATCCTGCGACACGGCATGCACCCGCTGGATCGGGGCACTGGCGATCGCTGCGGCCGCGACTTCGCGAACTTCGGTAAGCAATGCCTTTGCATCCCAGTCGACCGGCCATCCCTGCCAGAGCCTCAGGCGCCCGGCGGTGAAGACTGCGTCGATCTGGTCGCGGTTGCCGTAACGCACGAGCTCCCAGGTGAGGTCGTGTGACGGCGTGAATTCAGGCCGGTCGAGATCGACGAGCAGGAAATCGGCCGCGAGGCCTTTCTGGATCGCGCCCGTCGTCGTTGCCAAGCCGGCTACATCGGCCGCGCCCCGCGTCGCCCGGTCGAGCCACAGCCAGCCGCCGCCGCAAGAGGAATCGCCGGCGGCCAGGCCGAAGCAGGCGCGCTGCAACCCCTCGGCGGCGTCGGCGAGCCTGAACCCGTCGGCGCGGGTGCCGTCCGTGCCGAGGCCGAAGCGAATGCCGAGTGCGGCCATCTGCAGCGCTGGTGCTGCGGCATTGCCCTTCCAGAGGCTCGCCACCGGGTTGTAGGCGACCGCAGTGCCGCTGTCGCGCAGCAGGTTGAGTTCATGCGGCGTCACCAGGGTGGAATGCGCGATCAGCACATGCGGGCCGAGCGCGCCGACGTGGGAGAGATGTTCGAGCGGCCGTCGCCCGTTCGCCACCAGCGAGCGTTCGACGGCGACCAGATGTTCGTTGACATGGGTCTGGAAGATGGCGCCCGCTTCGGCGGCCATCCGGGAGATATCGGCCAGCATGCCGTCGCTGGCGACCTCGGGGATGGAGATGGCGAGCGCGGGATGGACGAGCCCGTCTGCCTCGTAAGCGGCCAGATGGGCTGCCGCATTCTTCAGGATCGCAGCGCGATCCGCGACCACGGCGGTTCCGCCGAGATCGTTGCAGATGAAGCCGACGACGCTGCGCAGGCCGGTCTCGCGCGCGGCCTGGGCCAGCGCTCCGGTTTGGCCTGCCGAGCGGGTGCCGGCATCGACGGCGGTGGTGAAGCCGCCGCGCAGGCATTCGAGTGCCGAAAGCTTGGCCGAAAGATAGACCATGCGCTCGTCGAGACTGCCTTCGAGCGGCACCCAGATGCGGCGGAAGATCTCGGACGGTTCACCGAAGACGAGCGACTTGCCGAGCGATTGCGTCAGATGGGTGTGGGCATCGACGAAGCCCGGCATCAGGAGATGGTCTGGCAGGTCGACCGGAACCAGACCCGGATTGTGCCGGGTCACGATTTCCTCGACATCGACTTCGGCGAAGCGCCCGTCGCGCACGACCACAGCCATGCCGCTCTTCGGTCCTTCGGGCAAAAGCACCTGTCCGGGGCGGAGCAGCAATTCGGTTCTGCCGTGGAGCGCATCGCGCAAGGCATCTACTTGGGCAGTCACTTGGGTCTTCTCCTTCATTCCGCCACGGCCTCGCGGCCAGCCTCCTTCGTTGAGGGATCAACCTGTCCCGACGTCGCCCCGAACATCGCGTTCACGATGACGGCGGTGATGGTGCCGGCGGCGAGCCCGTTGCCGAGGATCATCTGCGCCCATTGCGGGAACTGGCTGTAGACGCCGGGCACCAGGATCGGCAGCAGGCCCATCGAAAGCGCTGATGCCAACGTGACCATCGGCCCGTGTTCGCGCAGGTCGACACGACGCAGAAGATCGATGCCGATCACGCCGATGATGGAGAACACGATCACCGCTGTTCCGCCGACCACCGGGCCGGGCAGCGCCGTCGCCAGGCGGCCGACCGGCGCGAACAGCGCCATCAGCACCAGGATGGCGCCGGCGGTAGCGGTGACATAGCGCGACTTCACCCCGGTGGCGCGCACGATACCGACGTTCTCACCGCTGGTGATGATGAGCGAGGTGCCGAACAGACCGCCCAGCAGCGAGGCGACCGCGTCGCCACGGATGGTCGAAGGCACGATGGCATGAGCATCGCCGCGGCGCCCGACGATGTCGGCCGTCGCGATGGTCTGGCCGGTGGCCTCGGCCATCGAGATGATGGAAAACACGATCAGCGGCAGCGCCGCGTAAAGGTCGAATTTCGGCATGCCGAACGGCATCAGCTGCGGCAGTGCGACCACCGGTCCATCCAGGACGCCGCTCACGTTCATATGACCGAGCGCGAAGGCGAGCAGCGAGCCGGCGATGAGCCCGAGCATGACCGCGATGCGGCGCAAGGTGCCGGTGAACACGCGTGCGAAGATGACCGTGAGCACGATCGTCGCCAGCGCCAGTCCGACATTGACCGGATCGGCGAAGCCCTCGCTGCCAGGTTTGCCGGTGATGGTGCCGCCATAGATCCTAACCAGATTGATGGAAACGAGCAGGAGCATCGTTCCCACCACCACCGGCGGAAAATAACGCAGCAGCCGCCGGAAGACGGGCAGGGCGACGAAATAGAATGCGGCGGTCAGGATCACCGCGCCGACGGCGGTCTGCACGTCCGTCTGCTGCGCGATCGCCAGGAAAATGGCGATCGGCGCGCCGCCGGGCACCATGATGAAAGGTAGCCGCGCGCCGAACCCGGCGGGGCCGAAACTCTGCAGGATCGATCCCAGTCCGCAGACCAGGAACGTTGCGCAGATCAGCGACGTCGTCACCGCGTCGGAAAAATTCAGCGCCTTGCCGACCAGGAAAACGGCGGTGATCGGCGATGCCGCCATCACCAGCACGTGCTGGAAACCGAAAAGCAGAAGGTTGCGCGCCGGCAGCACCTCATCGACCGGATCCCCGGTCCAGGCATTTTGTTGTGTCATCGTTTCTCCTCCTCCCGGCACCTCCATGCCGGTATGCAAAACGTTTTGCATACGAGCCCAATATCATAATTCTGGCGCCGTGCAAATCGTTTTGCTTATGGGCGGGGGAGTGGTATGTGTGCGGGAGGGACGAGGAACGGGATCGCGATGCCGGTGAACGAGCGCACATGACCAGGCCGACCATTGTGCATCTGGCCCAGGCGGCGGGCGTGTCGCCTACCACCGTCTCGCATGCCTTCAGCGGCCGGCGTTATGTCGACCCCGACACCAAGGCACGCATCGTCGCGCTTGCGCAGGAAATGGGCTATCGGGCCAACCCCACCGCGCGCCGCCTGCGCAGCGGCGGCGGCGGCTCTGTCGCGCTGGTGTCGTCAATGCCCTTTGCCGTCGCCGCGGGTCCGTCGCGGCTCGGCTTCCTCATGGAGATCGCAGCCTCGGCCGCGGTCACCGCGCTGTCGCGCAACACGACCTTGTGCCTGGTGCCGCCATTGGAGCGCGGCTCGCAACTCGATGCGCTGGACGTCGACGGCGCCATCGTCGTGGAACCCGCGCTCGACGACAGCGTGCTCGATTTCTTCTTCGAAAGGGCCGTGCCGGTGGTCGCCATCGGCCGCGCGCCGGGCAGGCCCGATCTGCCCGCCGTGGACCTGCGCAGCGCGGAAACCGCCCGCCTGCTGCTCGATCATCTCGGCCAGCAGGGCCAGCGCGTCGGCCTGATCACCGGCTCGCAGAGGCGTAACTCCTATATCGAGATGGAGGCCGTCTACGCTGCCTTTTGTGCGGAAAAAGGTTTTACGCCGGCCGCGATGCGCATCGACGAGCGCGGCGGCGAGGACGAAGCTGCCGTCGCCGTCGAGGCGTTCCTGCGTCAGACCCCCGATATCGGCGCGCTTTGCGTGCCGGTCGACGCTTTCGCGGCTGGCGCGTTGCGCGCCGCCGCCGCGCTTGGCCTTTCTGTTCCGGACGATCTCAGGCTCGCCACCCGCTATGACGGCATGCGCGCCAGACTGGCCTCGCCGCAGCTGACGGCGGTCAATCTGCATCTCGACCAGGTGGCTGAGACGGCCATCGACATGCTCACAGGTTTGATCGAGGGAAGGTCGTCGTCACCGAAGCCGATTGCGGCGCCGCTGCTCGTCGAACGGGCATCGTCGGCTCGCTCTTCGCGGTAGGCTCAAGCCGAACCGCGCATGATCAGCTTGGCTTCCAGCTGCTTGACCTCAGCTTTGCCGGCGAGCGCTTCCGGAACGCCGGCGATGCGGGTGAAAAGCATGTCGACGCCGGCGGCGGCGATGCCCTGGTAGTCCTGCGCCACGGTCGTCAGCGGCGGGCAGGTGAAGCGGCTGAGAGGGTGGTCGTCATGGCCGGCGACGCGCAGTTCGCAGCCTTCGTCGCGGCCCACCCTTACTTTGCGCTCGAAGGCGGCAGCGATCACCCCGAAAGCAAGGCGGTCGTTGGCGCAAAGCACGGTCCGGGTCGGAAAACCGCCGCCGTCCAGGATGCGGCCGGCTTCGCGGTAGCCGAGTTCCTCGAACTCCCAGCCCTTGGCCGAGGTCGGCAGCACGATGGGTTCGAAGCCGAGCCGCTCCATGGTGGCGACATAGGCCGCGCGCCGCTCCAGCGCGTTCTGGTTCACCGCCGGCATCTCCAGGAAGCAGGGATGTTCGCCGGTGCGGCACAGATATTCGGTGATCATGCCCATGCTCTGCCGGTTGTCGGTGCCGACGAAGGACTGATCGGTGTTGACCCGGTTGTCGAGGAAGACGATCGGCATGGTGCTGACGAGGCTGGCGAGCAGCGTGGCGTCGGTCTCGAAGCCGAGCGGCGCCATCAGCACGCCCGCGATGTTGAGCGACATCAGGGTGCGCATCGCGCGCGCCTCCAGCCTGTGTTCGCCATGCGAGGACAGAACGATCGCCCAATAGCCTTCGGCCAGGCACCGCATTTCGATCTGGCGCACGACCTCGGCATAGAAGGGGTCGGAGATGTGCGGCACGATCACGCCGATGTTCTTCGGCTGCTTGCGGTTGAGGCTGACGGCGAAGATGTTGGGACGGTAGTCGTAGTCCTTGAGCGCTTTCTCGATGCGCGCCCGGGTGGATGGTTTCACGTTGTCGGGGTTGTCGAAATACTTCGAGACTGTCGGGCGCGACAGGCCGGTGGCTGCCGCGAACTCCTCCATGGTCCGGATCTTCTGCTCGTTCATGCTCGGCTTCCTGGCCTGCGGGCGCGCCCGAACGGGATAAATCGATTTATTTCCATGCGTAAATTTATTTTTTGACCGAGGCAAGTCGCTGGGCGTTCCGAAACGATCGTTTCCTGTGCGATGCGTTTCAATTGATGCGATAGTTGCCATATTTATTGGTTTATGCAAGTTTTTATCACGTGTAAAAAAATAAGTTGACACATAGGAGATAGTGAGGCATCTGAATGGCGGCTCGGGTTTCGGGCCGAAGTTCCTGCCCCGGAGGTGGCGGCCGATATTGGTCCGCAAGGCGGGAGGCGCTTCGTTCGCGTTCTAATCAGCAACGGGCTGGCCGATGCCGGCTCCAAGGAGGAACTCATGTTTCGCAAAACGCTTGGCCGTATTCTCCTGTCGGGTGCCGCTCTTGCCATGATGGCCGGCATCGCATCCGCCGAAGGCGTCGGCGCATCGCTGCTGACCCAGCAGCATCCGTTCTACATTTCGCTGGCCGACGCGATGAAGAAGGAAGCGGAGGCCGAGAAGGTGCCGCTCGAGATCGCCATCGCCAACCAGGATCTCTCGAAGCAGCTCGCCGATGTCGAGGACTTCATCACCAAGGGCGTGAGCGTCATCATCATCTCGCCGGTGGACTCCAAGGGCGTGAAGGCGGCCATCAACAAGGCCGAGAAGGCCGGCATCAAGGTCATCACCGTCGACGTGCCCGCCAACAATGTCGATGTCACCTCTTTCGTCGGCACCGACAATTTCGCCGGCGGCGAGAAGGCGGCCGAGCTGATGGCCAAGTCGATCGGCGGCAAGGGCAATGTCGCGGTCATCGACTATCCCACCGTGCAGTCGGTGGTCGACCGCGTCGAAGGCTTCAAGAAGGGCCTGGAGAAGCATCCCGACGTCAAGATCGTGGCGGTGCAGCCGGGCATCACCCGTCCCGAAGCGCTCGCCGCTGCGCAGAACATTCTGCAGGCCAATCCCGACATCGTCGGCATCTTCGGCTTCGGCGACGACGCCGCACTCGCCGCCGCTGCCGCGGTCAAGGCCGCCAAGCTCGACTCGCAGGTCAAGGTGATCGGCTTCGACGGCATGGAAGAAGCCCGCAATGCCGTCAAGAACGACCCGGTGATGGTGGGCGTCATCGCCCAGTACCCGGACCAGATGGGCAAGGTTGCGGTCCAGACTGCGGCCAAGGTCATCAAGGGCGAGACCGTCGAGGCCAAGCAGCCGATCGTTCCTGGCGTCGTCACCAAGGACGGCGAAACCAAGTAAGATAAGGCAAAGGACGGTGGTGGAACTCGCCGCCGTCCTTTCTCCGGCGATGCCGGCCGACGCTCGCGCATGCTGCGGAATGCCGTCTCGATCGCATTCCGTCCTATGGAGGAGCAATCCGTGACAGCCATCAGCCAGACGCCGCATGCCGCTGCCTCGAATCCTTCGGGCGATGTGGTGCTCGAGATCCACGACATAGCCAAGTCCTTCGGCCCGGTTGCCGCGCTCAAGCGTATGAACCTCACGGTGCGGCGCGGACGCGTGCACACGCTGCTCGGCGAGAACGGCGCCGGCAAATCCACTTTGATGAAGATCCTCGCCGGCGTCTTCACGCCGACTGCCGGCCGCATCGTGCTGAACGGCGAGGCCTACACGCCGCGCAACCCGCGCGACGCGCGTGCGCACGGCATCTCCATCGTCTTCCAGGAGCTCAGCCTCAGCCGCAACCTGTCGGTGGCTGAGAACATTTTCGCGAGCCACGAACCGAGCCGTTTCGGCTTCATCCGCGACCGTGCGTTGAATGCGGCGGCCGAGCAGCTCATCCGCGAGCTCGGCCTGCCGGTCGATGTCCGCGCCAAGGTCGGCGACCTGTCGATCGCGCAACGCCAGCTGGTCGAGATCGCCAAGGGCCTCAGCCTGCCGGCCGACGTCGTCATCCTCGACGAGCCGACCTCGTCGCTGTCCGACAGCGAGGCCGAGATCCTGTTCACGATCATCGAGCGGCTGAAAAGCCAGGGCAAGGCGGTGATCTACATCTCCCACCGCATGGAAGAGATCATGCGGCTTTCCGACGACATCACCGTCATGCGCGACGGTGAATATGTGATGACGACGCAGAAGAGCGAGACCAGCATCGACAGGCTGATCACGCTGATGGTCGGCCGCGCCATGAACGACATCTATCCGCCGCGAGAGGCACCGCGGCCGTCGGCCGACACGCCGCCGGTGCTGGCGACGAAGAACCTCAGCTTTGCCGGCAAGTTCCGCGACGTCTCGATCGACGTCAAACCCGGCGAGGTCGTCGGCCTGTTCGGGCTGGTCGGTTCGGGCCGCTCCGACGTCATGAAGGCGCTGTTCGGCATGTACAAGCCAGAAGGTGAAATCCGGCTCGACGGCAAGCCGGTGACCTTCCGTTCGGCCGCGCAGGCGATCCGCAGCGGCATCGCCTTCGTCACCGAAAACCGCAAGGAAGAGGGCCTGGTGCTGCTCCACAGCGTGGAGCGCAACATCAACATGGCCGGGCTCGGCCAGCTTTCCGGGCCGCTCGGCCTGATGCGGGCCTCCGCCGAGCGCGAAGCGGCCAGGGCCGAGGTCAAGCGCCTCGCCATCAAGACCGCTTCGATCGACACCAGAACCGGTTCACTGAGCGGTGGCAACCAGCAGAAGATCGTGCTGGCCAAATGGCTGCAGATCAAGCCGCGCGTGCTGATCCTGGACGAGCCGACCCGCGGCGTCGACGTCGGCGCCAAGTTCGAGATCTACCGCATCATCCGCGAGCTCGCCGCCAACGGCACCGCGATCCTGATGGTCTCCTCCGAACTTCCGGAGGTTCTCGGCCTCAGCGACCGCGTCGTGGTGATGCACAACAAGACAGTCGCCGCCGTGCTCGAAGCCGACGGCCTCACACCCGAAACCGTCATGACCTATGCAGCGGGGATACACGCATGAGCAATGTTCAGGACATCCAGAAGAAGGCCGCCGACACAGAGGTCCGCCGCTCTTTCTTCGCGTCGCCGACGGTGCGCCAGTATGGCGGCATCATCATTTCGCTGGCGGTGCTTTGCGTCGTGTTCTCGGTGATGAGCCCGCGCTTCCTGGCCTTCAACAACTTCATGAACATCATGCAGCAGGTGGCCGTCATCGCGGTCGCCGCCTACGGCATGACCTATGTCATCCTTTTGGGCGACATCGACCTGTCGATCGGCTCCATCATCGCCGTCTCCGGCATGGTGGCGGCGCAGGCCTTTGCCATGGGGTTCGGCTTCCTGCCTGCGGTGGCGCTGACGCTGGCGGCTGGCGCGCTGATGGGCGCGCTCAACGGCGCGCTGTCGGCCAAGCTGATGCTGCCCTCCTTCATCGTGACGGTGGCGACGATGGGCATCTACCGCGGCATGGTCAGCCTGCCGACCAACGGCGCGCCGGCGATGATCGAGAACGACACATGGCTGGCCATCGGCGGCGAAAGCTGGCTTGGCATCCCGATCATCATCTGGATCATGGCCGTGTTGTTCGTGGTCAACCACATCATCCTGTCCAAGACGATCTTCGGGCGGCAGGTCTATCTCACCGGCGGCAACAGGGAAGCGGCGATCTATTCCGGTATCCGCGTCGACCGCATCAAGATCATCGTCTTCACCATCTCGGGCATGATGGCGGCGATCAGCGGCATGCTGCTCTCCTCACGCCTGTCGTCGGCGCAGACCAACGCCGGCACAGGTTACGAGCTCGACGCCATCGCGGCAGTGGTCCTCGGCGGCACTTCGCTGGCCGGCGGCGTCGGCACCATCGTCGGCACCATCCTCGGCGCGCTGATCATCGGCGTCATCAACAATGGCATGAACATGCTGTCGGTGCCTTATTTCTACCAGCTCATCGTCAAGGGCGTCGTCATCCTCGTCGCCGTCTGGCTCGATGTGCGCAGCAAGTCGGCGCGGACTTGAGGGAAGGGGCATCGCGTTGAGGTTCCCACGCTCCGTCACTGCTTCGTGGCCGTCTTCTGAGCCGTTTCCCCCTCTCCGTCACGCCCTTTGGGCGTGCCACCTCTCCCCCATTTCATGGGGGCGAGGAACCCAGGCTGGAAAAGCGCCGACGTTGCAACTGCGGTTCCTCGCCCTGCCGAAGGCGGGGAGAGGTGGCTCGGCGAAGCCGAGACGGAGAGGGGCAACCTCATACGCAACTGCCCGGACCGGACGGCAATGATCCCCATCGGAATGCAATCATGAAAAAGATCATCACCATCGGCGAGATCGTCGTCGAGATCATGGCCGTCGAGCCGGGGCACGGGTTCACCACTGCCATCTCGCTCATCGGTCCCTTCGCGTCCGGCGCGCCGGCGATCTTCATCGACCAGGTGGCCAAGCTCGGCCAGCCCTGCGGCATTGTCAGCGCCGTCGGCAATGATGATTTCGGCGTACTCAATGTCGAACGCCTGCGCCGCGACGGTGCAGACGTTTCGGCCATCGGCGTCCATCCGACGGCCGCCACCGGCAGTGCCTTCGTGCGCTACCGTCCGGACGGCAACCGCGACTTCATCTACAACATCCGCCACAGCGCCTGCAGCGCCATCGGCCTGACGCCGGAGGCCGAGACGCTGATCGACAGCGCCGACCACCTGCACATCATGGGCTCGGCGCTGTTCTTCGACGGCATCGTTTCGGCCATCTTCGAGGCGACGCAGCGCATCAAGGCGAAGGGCGGCACCGTCTCCTTCGATCCCAACATCCGCAAGGAGATGCTGGAGTTGCCCGGCATGCGCGATGCCCTCGCCCATGCGCTCGAAAACACCGACCTGTTCATGCCGAGCGGCCCGGAGATCTTCCTCTTCACCAGGGCGACGGAAGAGGCGGCGGCCGTCGCCGAACTGCTCGATCGCGGCATCAAGGCCATCGTCGTCAAGCGCGGCGCGGAAGGCGCCAGCTATTTCGACCGCACCGGTGAGGTCTCCGCCCCAGCCTTCAAGGTCGAGGAGGTCGACCCGACCGGCGCCGGCGACAGCTTCGGCGCGGCCTTCGTCACCTGCTGGCTGCGCGGCATGGCGCCCGGAAAGGCGCTGACGATCGCCAACGCCACCGGCGCGCGCGCCGTCAGCGTCAAGGGGCCGATGGAGGGCACCTCCACCATGGCCGAGATCGAGACATTCCTGAACAGCCAAGGAGTTGCGGCATGAGCGCCACCAGGACACTCGCCGATCTGCCCGCCCGTTACGCGAGGGGCGAACGCGGCGGCATCACCTCGATCTGCTCGGCGCATCCGCTGGTCATCGAGGCCGCCCTTCTGGAAGGCATCGCCACCGGCACGGATGTGCTGATCGAAGCCACCTGCAACCAGGTCAACCAGGAAGGCGGCTACACCGGCATGACGCCGGCCGACTTCCGCCAATTTGTCGAGGATATCGCCGGGCGCCTCGGCTTCGACACCAGCCGCCTGATCCTCGGCGGCGATCATCTCGGCCCCAATCCCTGGAAGCATCTGCCCGCCGATGAGGCGATGCAGCGCGCCGACGTCATGATGGATGCATTCGTCCGCGCGGGCTTCACCAAGATCCACCTCGACACCTCGATGGGCTGTGCCGGCGAACCGGTGGCGCTGCCGGATGCGGTGACGGCCGAGCGCGCCGCGCGCCTGGCCAAGGTCTCGGAGAAGGCGGCGGCCGAGGCAGGCTACGACCTGCCGGTCTACATCATCGGCACCGAGGTGCCGATCCCGGGCGGCGCGATGGAAGCACTCGATCATCTGGAGCTGACCACGCCGGCCGCCGCCATCGAGACGGTCGAGGTGCATCGCCGCGCCTTCGCAGCACTGGGCCTTCAGGACGCCTTCGCCCGCGCCATCGGCGTGGTGGTGCAGCCCGGCGTCGAGTTCGGCAACGAGAATGTCGTCGTCTATGACAGCGCCAAGGCTACCCAGCTCAGCGGTGTGCTTCGCCAGATGCCGCAATTCGTCTTCGAGGCGCATTCGACCGACTACCAGCCGCAGGAGGCGCTGTCGGCCCTGGTCCATGATGGCTTCGCGATCCTGAAGGTCGGTCCGGGTCTCACCTTCGCGCTGCGCGAGGCGCTGTTCGGCCTCGACCAGATCGCCGCTTTCCTCGACCGCCTGCCGGAAGAGGAGACCCTGCGCGGCAAGATGGAAAAACTGCTCCTGGCCGAGCCGAAGAACTGGGAGAAATATTACCATGGCGACGCCGACGAGCTGCGCCTGCAGCGCCATTTTTCCTACAGCGACCGCATCCGCTACTACTGGCCGCATCCCGAGGCTTCGGCCGCCGTTGACGCCTTGCTCAAGCGGCTGGAAGGGCGCGCCATTCCAGAGACGTTGATCAGCCAGAATCTCGGAACGCTCTATCCTGCGGTCGCGGCAGGCAAGGTCAGCGCGGCGCCGCACGCCCTGATGGTCGAGGCCGTGCGCAACGTCATACGCGGCTACAACCGCGCGACCCTGTCGCTGCAGCCGGCCTGATCCGATCTTTGAATGGAATGATGACGCGGCTGCCTCTCTTTGGCCGCGTCAGCGATGATGGGCGACGGCGACATCGAATTCGCGGAGGCCTTGCTGCGCCGCCATATCGAGCGTGCAAGCCGCGAGCTCGACAACAGTTTGCCGGCTACGATAACGCCCCGTGTGATCCGATGTAGCTGATCAATTGTGGCGACTTGGTAACGACAATTTGTCCAAATCGTGTCTTTTATGGTTGCAAACGTATTTCACCTATAGCTAATTTAGCATCCGGGCGGGTGGGTAAGCTTCGAAAGAAGGCTGATGAAGCAACTTATCCATTGTAAGCAGACCTTGTTCGGGTACGCGTGGAATAGGGCAGGCCGGGAATGTTCCGGTGCCTAGAGCAGGAAGGCGAAAGAAAGCCGGAGCCTTGCTCAGGCAAGCAACAGTCACCCTTGCTGTTTCGGAACAGGACCTTGCCCGGCGGCTGGATCTTCCAATCGCAGCCCTGCGTCATCTCGATCACCCCAATCCGCCCAGATATTTGCGGCTGATGCTGGCTGCATGCGTGGCGGGATTGGATGCCGACCGGATTTTGTCGGAGCTGCAAGGCGGCTCGCGGACACCGAACACCAGCGAACTCGGTTCTTCCTAGGAGCATCTTTTGCCCTTCAGCGTGGAGTACGGGCATGTCTCAGGTTTCGATGTTTCTCGCCCATCTGTTCTCATGTCGCAAAATGGGCATTGCGGTACTTCTCGCCTTGCCATTGTGTGCCGTCTGGTCGTTCGCCCAGGCTGACGATTGCTCGGTTATCGCACGCCAGATCAGGTCCGCCGACCGGACCGTTTCCGGTGCGGATGCGCTTCCGCTGATGCGGCAGTTGTCGGCAATCAGAAGGCTGGAGCAGCAGCGTCGATGCAGTTCGGATTCGATGAGCGGACTTTTCAATGCCTGTCGGGATCTGGCAAATCGCAAGGCAGGCATCCAGTCGCAACTGAGCAGGTTGGGATCGGGGTCGACCGGACGATTGGAATTGCTGCGGGCCAGATATTCCAGCTTGCGTTGCTCTGCGAGTCGGAAAGCGACCAAAGTGACCGCCAGGGAGAGCACGTCCCGCCCGGCTCAATCGACAACGCAACCCTCATGGGGGTCGAAAAAAGAAATGTTCTTCTGTGTGCGACAGGAGGATGGTTACTACTTCCCTGCATCCAATTCGCAATTCGTCGGCACTGACTATGCCTCCAACATGCTCGATCGGTGCAAGTACATCTGCGGGACGCAGAATATCGATCTCTATGTGCTCGACGATCCGGCCAAGGAAACGGAGGAGATGGTCTCCGTGTCGAAAGGGCTGCCGTACAAGAACCTGCATTCCGCCTTCCGATACAGGGATGCGGCAAAGTTCGCGGCCTGTGATTTTCGGGATTATCACCGGAGGGTGGCATTGGTGCGGGCAAATGCCGCCACGACCCTGGCCACCTACAAAAACGTCAACATGCCGGTGCCGGGTCCTCGCCCCGAGATCGCCTATGCCGGCGAAGTGACCCCTGCCGCAACCGTCGGCACGACGCAGGAAGATGACATGAGTTCTCGTAAAATCCGGATCATCCTGCCTGGGATAATGCCTCCGGACTCCGAACAGGTTTCTGTGCCGGCCCCGGAGGTGGACCCGCTGCGCACCGCATCCAGGTCTCTCGCCGCCAAGGAGAAGACAGGCGCCGAAATTGACGACTCCGTAGAAAACTGAGGGCTTGAAACAAGCCACCCTCGGAACACCAAGACAAGCCGGCTAATCAAACTTTCTCACTCGCGGCACCCTGGCGCAATTCCGCGTTTCGGAGAAAAATGCTCCACGCTGAGGTTCCCGATCAGAACCTTACCGCGAACCTTGCGGTGAGGCCGTTCTGTGCGACGCCGGATCCGAACTGGCCCTGATAGGCGATGCCCAGCGTTGCGCTGTCGGTCAGATCGAGGTCGAGCCCGGCTTCGACGAGGGCCGAATCCCTGGCGATCGGCACACCGATGATCGTGAAGGTGTCACCTGTCGCAAAGGTATGCGTGCTGGCCGGTGCCACTGCGCCATAGGCGTGGCGCCAGCCCAGCATGCCGCGCACCGTCGCCTTCGTCGCACCGAGCGGGAAGGCGGTCGAGGCCCTCAGCCCCAACGTGGTGAAGGTGGTGTCGGTTGTTTCGCCCTGCCCGGTGAGCGCTGCCGCGCCGCCTGTTTCCGCAAAGCCGTCGCTGTGCAGGTTGACATAGGCGAGGTTGGCAAACGGTTCGAAGGCGGTGACCGGCGTTTCTATGCGGTAGCCGAGTTCGCCGAAAGCCTGGAAGGTGCCGGCATCCCGTTCGCTGCTGACGCTGTCGGCGAAACCGGGAATGGAAATCGAGCGCGATGTCTCGATGTCGTGCCACGTATAGGCAATCCCCGAACGGAAGCCGAGATTGCCCCGCTGCGTGCCGGCATAGAGGCCGAGATGGTAGTTGTCGCTGGAACCCGAGCCGCGTTCGGTGCTGAAGCTGGTATGGCTGTAACCGGTCGCGACGCCGAGGCGAACGCTGTCGCTGACCGATCCATCGAAACCGGTGAGGAAGCCGCCGCTGGATGTATCCAGCCCGGCGGCATTGCCGTCACCGTCGAAATTGCCCCATGAGCCGAAAGCCGTGCCCCAGGCGGCAAAGCGGTCGGTGGCGGCGCCAGCCAACGCCGGTCCGCCTTCGCCATAGGCCAGCACCGGGGCCGCGGAGACACCCGTTCCATCGAAGGCCGCGCGCAGGCGGTCGTTGATGGCGTCGCGCACGAAATGGCTGTCGTCGATCAGCGCGGATTTCGCCGATGCGTGGATTTCGCCGGAGAGCGCATCGAGTGCCTTGCGGGCGCTGTCTTCGTCGGGGACGGCAGCAACGGCATCGTAGACGGGATTGCCGCCGCCGGTGCTTTCCACCCCGCCGCCCGTGGCGCATTGGTTGCGTGTCCGGGCGACGTCGCAGAACGCCACAGCATTGCGCGTGGCGTCGATGGTGACCTTGTTGGCATCATAAGCGAGCGCCAGGTTCACGAACGGCATGTTCTGGGTGAGATGGTCGAATGTGCCGGTGACGCCGCCATCCGCGCCGATGATCGTCCAGCGGCTGCCCGGCGTGTAGACTCCGCCGGCCTTGACCGCGTGCACGGTGCCGCCCCGGATCGTCGCGGTACCGCTGGCGTCGATCAGATCGCTTTGCAGCGCCGGATTGATCTCGACCTCGAAAGTCGAGCCGGCCGCGAAACCGATGTCGCCATTCACCGTGAGCGTGCCGATCGAATTGCCGGGCGCAATGGTCGCCCCGTCCGCGACCGTAGTGGTGCCCACCATGCCCGTGCCCTGCAACCGGCCGCCCGCCCTGATATCCAATACGCCACCGAGTGTGCCGTTGACCGCCAGCGTTCCGGCATCGACGGTCGTGCGGCCAGCGAAGGTGGCGGAATGGCCCGTCAGCTCCAGCATGCCGGTGCCCAGCTTGGTCAGTGTACCGCTGCCGGTGAGGGTGCCGGCAAAGGCGCTGCTGTCCTGGCGATTGAAGGCCAGCGTGCCGGCCGAAGCAACCTCGATATTGCCTACGACCGAGCCGGTTGCACCGCCATTGCCGATCTGCAGCGTGCCGGCTTCGACCGATGTCCCGCCGGTATAGGTGTTTTCGCCGGTCAGCGTGAGCCGGCCAGTCCCCGTCTTGGTGAGGCTGCCGCCGAACGCCCCTCCGATGACGCCGCCGATGACGTCGTCCTTGTTCAGACCGCCAACCGTCAGGGCCTTGGATCCGAGGATGACCGCACCATTGCCGGAGAGCGAGCCGATCGTCATGCCGCCTGTCGCGAGGTTGGAAATGTCGACCGATCTGCTGACGGCAATGGTCGCGGCATCGGCCGTGGCCTGGCCGAAAAAGCCGATGGTGCCTGCTGAGATGGTCGCGCCGCCGGCAGAAGAACGCTCGTTGAAGGAGAGGGCGGCGCCGCTGTTGGAAAAGGTCGCGGTTCCGGCGCTGCTGTCGCCGTAGAAATTGATATCGCCATTGCCGATGATCGTCGCTGTCCCTGCCGACGCCCTGTCGTCGAAGCGCATGTGGCCCGCCACGGCGATGGCCAGGTTCCCGGCGCTTGCATCGTTGGAGAAGCGAAGTTCGCCGTTCGCTGCAACCGTCACCGGGCCGCTGCCGAGCGCGCCCGTCGTCGCCGCGTTGAGATATCCGGCCAAGACCTTCGTGCCGCCAAAATAGGTGTTCGCGCTGGCAAGCACCAACCCGCCGGTCCCCGTCTTGGTCAGGCCGCCGTCGCCCGAAATGGTGCCGTTCAGCTGCAGCCGGGCATCGGTGCGGAATGTGCCGCCGCCGGCATCGAGCGTCACGTCGCGTGCCGTCTGCAGCGCGGCCGTATTCTGCAGGGTGCCGCCGTTGAACGTCAGTGTGCCGGCTGCCGCGCCGAGATTGGCATCCGAGGACACGGAAACGACGCCACCCAGAAGCTGCGTGCCGCGCAGATAGGTGTTGCTGCCCTGCAGCACGAGCGTGCCGCCCTGGGTCTTGATCAGGCCACCGGTGCCGGTGATCGTCGTGGCGATGGTGGCCGTCGCGCCGGCCAGCACGCGGATTTCGCTGCCTGCATTGTCGACGACGAGGGAACCTGCGCCTTCCAGCCGATAACCGCTGTCGACGAACTGCAGGCCCTTGAAGCTTTGCGCGCCGTCGACGGCGATGGTGCCGCCGGAAAAGCCGCCCGGCTCGTTCTTGAACACCGCATGGTTGCCCGCCCAGTCGTCGGGCACGATGCTGCCCTGGTTCAGCCATTTCAGGTCGGTGGCGTTCCAGGTGCCGTCGCCGCCCTGCCAGTGCTGCAGCGTGTCGTCGCCATTGGCGCTGATGAGAAGATCGACATTGCCGCCGCCGGTCTGGATCTCGTAGAGAGCGGGATCGGCAAGTGCCGGCGTGGTTCCCAATGTCAGGCCAGTGCCGGAAAGCGTGCCGCCATAGGTCATCAGCCGGTAGTAGCCGAAGCCGGCTGCGCCATCGGCGGGGTTGCCACTCTGCGCCAGGTTCAGCGTGCCGTTGAGCGTCAGATTGCCGGTGACGGCAATGCCGTCGCTCATGCCGGGCGAGGCGGCGGAGGCGCCCGGGCCGCCAAGCTCGTAGTCGAGGACCGATCCAGCCGCGAGGGCGAGGTCGCCATTGACCGTCAGCGTGCCGATCGAGTTGCCGGGCGCGATATGCCCACCGGCGGCCACGGTCGTCGTGCCGACCGTACCGGAGCCACCCAGCGTTCCGCCGGCATGCACCGTCATCGTTCCGCCGAGGATACCGTTGGCGCGAAACGTTCCGCCTTGCACATTCGTCTTGCCCGAGAAGCCGGTGCTGTCGCCCGTCAGGCTGGTGACGCCATTGTAGTGGTTGACCGTCCCTTTTCCTGCGCTCCGGCTTGCCAATGCGGCGGCGAATTCGTGGTTGGCATCGGTATGGTTGAAGTTGAGGCTGGCGCCGTTTTCCCCGAACTGCACCGTCGGGGTGACGACTTGGCCAGCGGCGACGGCATCGGCGGGATCGGTGCTGGCGGCGCCGATATTCAGCGAGGCGGTGCCTGTTGGATTCTCGGTTGCCAGATTGACAAAAAAGGTCGCAGTCAGGGATGCGCCATTCATGATCGTCAACGAGCCGTGTGCTCCGTCGCCGTAGCCACCGACCTGCGTTATCTCGGAAACAAGCGTCGATCCCAGGCCCGAGACAGTGGCTTTGCTGTTCGTGCTGGTGGTGTCGTATTCGCTTGAGGCGATATACAAATATTGGGTGTCGACCTTCCCCTGATCCTCTACGATCAATTCGCCATCGCCATATCGGCCGATGCCCATCATGTACGCCTTTATGAGGGAACCGCTTCCGGTGACCTTGAGGGTGCCGGTTTCGCCGGCATTCCTGGCGACATAAAGTGTGGTGGAGAACTCGAGTTCGCTCGCACCGCTGACGATCACTGCCGCGCCGGAAGTGCCGCCGATGAGGTTTTCGGGGCCGAATGCGCGCACCGGTTCTCGAAATGTTGCGCCATTCTCCAGTTTCAGCGTTCCTGCCGTCACATCCATGACGGCGGTCTCGACATCGCCCTCCAGAACCAGCGTGCCGTTGCCCCGTTTGGAGAAATGTCCGTTCGTATTGCTCCAGTTCTGAGCCAGGGTGAAGCTGTTGCCGGCATCGACGATATCGAAACCGCCGCCGTCATTGCCCCAGATGATGGCGCGTGCCGTGTTGGTGAAACTGGTGCCGGTGACCTGCAGGATGCCGCCGTCGAAGGTCAGGCCGCCGCCACCACCGCCAAGATTGACGTCCGATGCGACGGAAAGCGTGCCTTGCTTCAGTACCCAGGGTGTTGATGTCGACGTGGCGTCCTGCAGCGTCCAGGTGCTGGTGCCGGTCTTTTCGTAGTGCTCGAAGCCGCGATATTGTGCCGTCGCCTCCAGGTCGGAAACATCGAAGGTGCCGTTGGTGGCGCCTCCGAGCGCCAGCACGTCGCCCGTGCCGGCAGTGGCATCGACCGCGCCGTTGATGATCGAGCTGTTCCACAGTTCGAGCCGGTTGGTGCCGCCGGTGAAGACGATGGCGTCCGCTCGCGTGCCGTCGCCGGCAAGTCCGCCCGAGATCGTACCGGAGTTGGTAACGGTGAGGTTTGAGCCGGAAATGCCCACGCCGCCGGCGCCGTGCAGGTTCGTCTCGTCGGCGCCAGTCCCACGCACGCCACCGGTGCCGCCGGCGATCGTGCCGTTGTTGATGATGGTGGTGCCGTTTCCGTCCACGCCCGCGCCGCCCGCGCCGCCGTTGCCTGCTGTCCAGGTCGGAGCGGAGGCACCCCGGCCGCCGTTACCGCCGACGATGTTGTTCGTGTTCGTCAAGATGCCGGCACCAATGGTCATACCGGTGCCGCCCAGGCCGCCGTGGACCACATTGTCGACGAACATCTGGTTGTCGCCGTCGCCGCCGTTGCCGCCCTGGATCGCTCCGTGATTGTCGACATCGCCGTTGGCATCGATGCCGTTGCCGCCACTACCACCGCCACCGCCCGACGTCACGGCACCCAGGCCGCCACTGATCGTGCCGGTGTTCGTCAGCACGATACCGGAGAAGGAAAGGCCCGCACCGCCGTCGCCGGCTCGGTGAAAGACAGTGGGCAATCCGCCGTTGCCGCCGCTGATCGCACCGGCGTTCGTCAGCGTTTCTCCGGAAAAGACAAGGCCGGCACCGCCCGCTCCGCTTTCCTTAAAGCCGCCATTGCCGTTTCCGCCCTTGACGATGCCGGTCGCGGTATTGGTCAGCGTGGTGCCGGAAAAGTTGATGCCATAACCGCCGTCGCCGCTGAAGGCGTCGAGACCCATTCCGCCATTGCCGCCACCGATCGTACCGGCATTCGTCAGAGCGTTGCCGATGAAGTTGAGGCCACTGCCACCACCGCCGCCTTTGTAACCCGTCTCACCGTTGCCGCCGCCGATCGTGCCGGCATTCGTCAGCCTGTCGCCATTGAAGGAGAGCCCCAGGCCGCCCTCGCCACCCTCACCGTAAGACGCGCCGCCGGTGGTGTCGCCAAAACCGCCCTTGCCGCCGTTGCCGCCCTGAATTGTCTGTCCGCTGGCGACCTCGGCCGTTCCGCCGCCGGTGATGACGGCGCCATAGCCACCCGCGCCACCGCCCCCGCCGCCGCCTGCATTCGCAGCGCCGCTTGCGAGCTTACCGGTAGCTCCGTCGCCGCCATTGTCGCCGGTCAGGTCGGATGCCGGCAAGGCCGCTCCGATGTAGCCGTGAGTGCCACCGTCGCCGCCGTCGCCGCCGGCACTGCCGTCCGCATTGATTGCGCCGGCGC
>NZ_LJSD01000071.1 GCF_001303895.1 Mesorhizobium sp. 1M-11
TGCGGATTCCGACGTTATCCGGCCGGGCATTCCAACTTGAAGCCGGCCACCATTCCGGAATGAAGCCGGCCAGCATTCCGATCAATATCCGGCCGCTTTGAGGGACTGAAGACGCACCACCTGGGTCAGCAACTTTGGCATGACGGACCTTTTCAACAAGGGACGGGCGATGCCGGCAAAGAGAAGGCTGACCATGAGACAATTACGACAGATGCTGCGGCTTGCCGGCGATGGCACGAGCAGCCGCGAGATCGCGCAGATGCTGGGCATCGCGCGCAGCACCGTGCAGGACAATCTGAAGCGCGCGACCGCGGCGGGGTTGCGTTGGCCGCTGTCTGGCGACCTAACCGACGATGCGCTGGAGAACCGGCTGTTTGCTCGCGCCGGGGTCAGGCAGGGCCAGCGCCGCCTGCCCGAGCCGAACTGGGCGGATCTTGCGCTGGAGCTGAAGAAGCCCGGCGTCACGCTGATGCTCCTGTGGGAGGAGTATCGCACCGTCCACCCCGGTGGCTACGGCTACAGTCGTTTCTGTGACCTGTTCCGCGGCTTCGAGAAGCGTTTGTCGCCGACCATGCGCCAGGAACATGTCGTCGGCGACAAGGTCTTCGTGGACTATTCCGGCAAGAAGCTCTCGATCGCCGATCCGCTGACCGGCGAGATCCGCGAGGCGGAGATCTTCGTCGGCGTCCTCGGGGCGTCGGGCTTCACCTATGCGGAAGCGACCTGGACGCAGGCGCTGCCGGATTGGATCGGCGCGCATGTGCGCATGTTCAACTTCTTCGGCGGTGTCCCGCGCCTGATCGTGCCCGACAACCTGAAGTCCGGCGTCAATCATGCCTCCTTCTATGACCCCGAGATCAACCGCAGCTACGGCATGATGGCCTCTCATTATGGTGTCGGCGTGCTGCCGGCTCGGCCGCGACGGCCGAAGGACAAGGCCAAGGTCGAGAACGGGGTTCGCTTTGCCCAGACCTGCATCCTCGGCCGGCTGCGGCGGCAGACCTTCTTCTCGCTGGCCGAGGCCAACGCGGCGATCGCCGGGGCGCTCGATCGCATCAACGACCATGTCATGCGCCGCCTCGGTGTCAGCCGCCGCCATCTGTTCGAGACCGTGGAACGACCCGTTCTGACCAGCCTGCCGGTGCAGGGCTACGAGTTTGCAGAATGGCGTCTGGCGCGCGTCGCCACTGACTACCATGTCGAGTTCAAGGACTTCTTCTATTCCGTGCCGCATGGCCTCATTCGTCAGCAGGTCGATATCCGCGCGACGAGCAGGACGATCGAGATCTTCCATCGCGGCAAGCGCGTCGCCGTTCACCAACGCCGCTATGGCGGTCGCCGCTACGGCACCAACCCCGATCACATGCCCAGCTCTCATCGCCGCTACGCCGAGTGGACGCCGATGCGCTTCCGCCGCTGGGCGGCGTCGATCGGGCCGCAGACGGAAGGCCTGATCATCGCCATTCTGGCAAGCCGCCCGCATCCCGAACAGGGTTTCCGGACATGCCTGGGCGTTCTGCGCCTCTATCGCGATCTCAGCCATGAACGCGCCGAGGCGGTCTCGGCGCGTGCCGTCGAGATCGGCGGGCTGACCTGCAAGAGCATCGCCGCCCTCATCACCAACCACAAGGCCGCCCGAGCCGGTGCCGGTGCCGGCGCCATCATCGATCACGCCAATCTGCGTGGTCCCGGCTACTTCCATTGAGGAGACAACAGATCATGCTGACCCATCCCACCCTCGACATGCTGCGCGACCTTGGCCTGCACGGTATGGCCAAAGGCTTCCAGGACCTCGACGCCCAAGCGGAAGCGCGCACCCTCGATCATGGCGAATGGCTCGCCATTCTGCTCGAGCAGGAAGCGACACTTCGCCGCCAGAAGCGCTTCGAAGCCCGTGCCCGCGCGGCAAGGTTGCGTCATGATGCGCAGGTCGAAGATGTCGACTTCCGTACCGAGCGAGGCCTCGACCGCGCGCTGTTCCTCAAGCTCGCTGGCTGCGACTGGATCCGCCAGCGGCATGGGCTCCTGATCATAGGACCGGCCGGCGTCGGCAAGAGCTGGCTTGCCTGTGCCCTCGGCCACAAGGCCTGCCGCGAGGACTTCTCCGTCGCCTATCATCGCGCGCCACGGCTCTTCGCCGCTCTTGCCCTAGCACGGGGCGACGGCCGTTATGCCCGGATGCTGAAGGCGCTGGCCCGGACCGATCTGCTCATCCTCGACGACTGGGGCCCCGAAAAGCTCAGCGACGATCAGCGCCGTGATCTCCTCGAGATCATCGAGGACCGATACGAGCGGCGCTCGACCATCGTCACCAGCCAGGTTCCCGTCGATCGCTGGTACGAGATCATCGGCAATCCCACCATCGCCGACGCCATTCTCGACCGCCTCGTGCACAATGCTTACCGCATCGAACTGGGTGGCGAGAGCATGCGAAAACAGCGAGCCGTCGCCATGCCGCAAACCGCTCAGGCTTGACCCGAAACGAAACTCGAACCAAACCTCAACAACGACCCAGGTGATGTCCAAAGGTGGCCGGCTTCAAATCGGAATCCCGGCCGGAATGAAATCGGAATGGGTGGCCGGTGATTGTTCGGAATCACTGGCCGGCTTCGTCGGAATTCGCAGGCAGACGGCGCCGAGAACTCTGAAGCGTTCAAGGCATGTATCTTGACTTATGTTTCTGGGAATACGGCGCATAAGTAGTAGTCGCGCTATTTCGGATGGGTTTGCCCAGCTTTGAACACCTTCCTCGCTCTCGGTTTCGAATAGCCTCTGGCCGTTGAGAGCTTGGTTCCAGTAGCGGCATAGAGGGGAGGGGCCATGAGTTTCGGATTTATCGAGCAGGCGTCCTGCGCACAGCGGACATGTGAGGCGCCATCCTTGCAATTGGCTTCGTCGCGTTCCCGCTCGTATGGTCCCGCAGTCGCTGCCAGTACACGCCGGGCAGAACTGGATCGGTTCGGCGGCAAGCATTCTTCGCGTTGATTGCGAGACTGTTGCAAAGCTCATACTACGGATAGCCTTAGGTTCCATTCGGAACATATGGGAAAGCCGAACAGCCTGCTCATCGTTCAGATGGAGATCGATTGCCCGCAACGATCCCGCGGTCGGCAGGCAATGCTGCAGCATGATGATCGGCGGGACGCCATAGAAAGCAGCATGCCGGTCGATCCATGACGACAGAAGTTCGTCGACCACTGGTGCCAATACGACCGGCAATTGCCGGTTCGGGATGGGTCCTTCCTCATGCGAAAGCGGCTTCCACATCGAACTCTGGATGCCATTTTTCGACTGCTTCGTCGGTGAACTGCTCATGCCCGTTCTCGATTGCCTCGACAGCGAGGCTGTTGATCATGTGGAAGATGCTGGCCGTGACGCCTTCCGTGATCTGCAGTATTCGGCGCAACGATTTCGGTGTGAGGACGGATGGACGACGCAGTGGCGTGTTTCGCAATATTGATGCCACAAGGGTCTCGAACTGCTCGTTTGCTGACCATCTGGTCAATGTGAACTGCTCGAACCGGCGCGCCAATTGAACATCGCCGCCGATCGCCTCGCGCGCGTCATTGACGCCAAAACAAACGAGCGAGATCTGGAGGCGGTTGCTCAGGAAGCGAAGCGTGTTCAAAACGATCCGCTGTTCTCGATATGAGCCGGCCAGGATGTTATGCACTTCGTCGATGACGAGCACCTGAACGCCAATTGCCTCCATGATCCTCAATGCCGCCTGCTCCATCTGGGCGATGTCGGCACGTGGTCGTTGCGGCGCGCCCAGAAGGGTGAGCAGTTCGGCATAGAACCGTCGCTCTCCCGGCCGGCTGGTCATTTCCATCGCAAGAACGGGCGTTCTCAAGGTTCCGGTCACGGAATTGAAGCTTGGCGGATGATCGTCCCTGAACCTCTTCATGATCATGGTTTTGCCCATGCCGCTATCGCCGTAGACAGCTACCGATGGCATTCGCGTGCCACGCGGGTGATCGAGGAGCAGGCTCAAACGATCGAGAGCCTGTTTGGCTCGTGGATAGAGAACCCAACGACGCGATCGTATTGCACGAATGCGCCGCTCATCGCTTTCAGCAAGGAGGGCTGCGGCGCCAGCGGTCAGATGGGAATTTTCATCATCCATATCAGTTCAATCCGTATCCTCGACAAAGGGTACAGGTTTGCTGGAATCGACGCCGCGAAGCGAGCCCCAGCCGCTGTCATCCACCTTCGATTTCGAACCACTTGTATTCTGCCGTCGCGCTGCGGCCGTTTTCTTCGCCGCGGTATCAACCAGTTCACGCTGCGCCATGACCGTGCTAACGATCGTACGCGTATTGACTTCTCGGCGCCCCATTTCCAGCAAAGTGCGCCGGGCTGTCTTCGCTTCCCGGAGAGTTACCGACGGCAAGGTCACGTCGGCATAGCGTGCCTCGACAAAATTTCCCGAGGGACGCCGCACGAAGATGCGTGACATGTCACGCGGATCATATTTGACGAGAAGGCGACGTTTGGAACGGCCGACATCAGCGCTCAGGGCAGGTGACCAATAGCGCAAGCCGAACAGATGAATGCCGTCAGGTCGCAGGGTGCGTTCCTCCTCGGGCAGAAATGTCAGCCAGAAGTGCATCCGATCCTGAGGCAGTCGAAGTGGAATTTCGTTCTCGCGCTCCCGCCAGACAGCAATCGGCGGCCGGCCCAGACTGCTATGGATCGACTGATGATACGAGCCGACAATTTCGAGTGCGATATAGCGCTCGAGTTCGCGCAACGTTAGAGCCGAATGTCGCCGCGAATCGTATTTGCCACGCTCTTCTACGTTGCTGAATGTTGTCCCAGGCAGCAGGCGTAGCGCGCCCATCTGGGTTCCGATGATGCGTTCTATGTGGCCACCAAAATGCGGCTCGCCTGGCGGCCGCCATTCGATCTTCATTCCTGCGTCCTGACACCCACGCTCGAAGGCGCGGCTGCGGAAGTCGGCGCCATTGTCAACGTGCAGCGTTTCCGGGAGACCGGCGACAGGCCAGGGTTCGTTGATCTCTCGTTCCCGCAGCCAGGCTGATTTGTCGAATACGGAATGCAGCAGGCAAAGACTGGTCGACAACCGGGACGGCGCTTCCATCGTTAAATGGAAGCCGGTCACCATGCGGCTGCAAATGTCCAGGGCCAGTGTGAGCCACGGACGACCGATGGGCGCACGTGTTTCCTCGTCCACAACAAACACATCGGCTTCCGTGTGGTCGATCTGTACAATTTCCAGCGGGCGCGCCGTGCGGAACTCCCCAGGCGTTGCCGTAGTCGCCTTTATGATCTTGGTCTCGCCACGCCATTTGGCGCGCTTTTGCAGGTCGACGTCGTCGAGGCGAGCCTTGATCGTGCGCCAGTTCGGCGGCCCGAGCCCAGCCGATATACAATTGGCTTGGACTTCGCGGACCAGTCGCGAGAACGGTGGACGGTTTTGCTTCAGATAGACAGCCGCGATCGTCGTGCGGATGATTTCCTGTCGTTGCTCGTCGAGGGTTCGAAATCCCTTGCGGCGTCCGCGCTTGCGATCCAGTAGAGACGTTACCGTCCCGCCTTCACGAAACAACTTGATCAGACGGTAGGTCGTAGCCCGGCTCAAACCAAGCTCAGCGGCGAGTCCATCAACACTGTTGGGCTCTGAGCCGCCTGGCCTTACCTGTAGAAAATCACGGATGGCATCTGCGCGGCGGCACGCCTCATCCCAACGTTGTTCGTCAACTTCGGCGGAAGACGGATCGTTCATGATCACAGAAACTCGGATCAGTGTTGCGAATCCAGATTCGCATACTAAGTGCAGTAAGCCAAGCCGAATTCTCAAATTAAGTACAATGTCTCAATTTAAGTGCAAGGCTAAGCCGCTGAAATTGCTGAAATGCGAGTCTCATGATCAAGTGCAGTGTGACACTCAGTGGGGTCGAGATACCCCCTTGCAAGCAATGCCAGGACAAGGATTGCTGCCAAAAGAAGAACTGCGCCAACGGTCTTCGTCCGGCGGCGAGCAACCCTAGTTCCATGCATGATTAGAGCGGCTTTCTTTACACGGGACGCCACTCACGGCGCCGGACGTTACGTTCTTGTTCTATTTCGCGGCGGCAGACTCAAAAGTTACTCCGTCGACCTCGCCGCGCGCCGGATAATTCGTCTTCAGGACGTAGTCGATCGCCCCGAGGATGTCGGAAAAATGAGGGCGCGCAAACGGCATGGTCTGGACGCTGCCAAAGAAAAGGGTGCCGTCAGGGCGCACCAGATAAAGTGCGGGTTCTGAAAATAGCTCCGGCTCCTCGATTCCAAGCGAGGTCTTTCCACGGCCGCGAGAGAGGTAGAGGCCCCATTCGCGCGCTACCGGCAGTGACAGGCCGTAACCTATGCGAAGCTGTGGCAATTGCCATTCGAGGTTCGTCATGACCGCGCGCTCCTCGACGTCTGTCGAGATCGCAACAACAGACACGCCCCGCCGATCGAACTCGCCGATCTTTGCGTCGAGGTCCTTGAGTTGGGTTTTGCAGACCGGACAATGCAGCCCGCGGTAGAAGACGACCAGGGAGAATGCTGTCGGCGTCTCGTTCCGAATGTCGTAGGTGCGTCCTCCGACAACCGGCACCCTAAGTTCAGGTACGGCCCGGCGCGGAACAAGGTGGGGAAATGCGGTGTTCATTGCAGACGTCCTTTCGACCCTGCGCCAAGCGGTAGAGGTTGTAGTTTTAGATCGACCGCTATAAAACGCGCACAGCTCCATTGCATTTGCAAGGGGCGGTGAGACGCAGAAGAGTTCACAAAATGGGGAGACCACGAACTTTTGATCAGCCGGCGGCGCTAGCGGCGGCGTTGGACCAGTTCTGGCGTCGCGGATACGAGGCAACATCCGTCCGCGATCTTGCCGGTGCAATGTCGATCACCGGCGCCAGCCTGTACAATGCCTTCGGAGACAAACGCTCCTTGTTCCGGCGCTGCCTGCACGCTTACGTGGACACATACGCGCGGAAACGCATCGCAGAACTCGACGCCAGCGATGATCCGATCCGTGGAATCCGGGCGTTCTTCGACGATCTCGTGAAGGCATCGTTGCGTGACCGTCGCGGCTGCCTTCTCGTCAATTCCGCGATGGAGGTCGCACCATGGGATGCCGAGTTCGCCACCTTGATCGAACAGTGCCTGCTGGAAATCGAGGATGGTTTCTATCGCGCGCTGAAACGGCTCCCGGTTTCAGGACCGCGTCAATCTCCGGGCAACGAACGGTCGACGGCAAGGCTGATGCTGTCCACAGTCATGGCATTGCGCGTGCTCGCCCGCGCGGGTGGTGAGGAGGAACGGCTGCGCAGCATCGCCAGATCCGCGGTTGCGCTGGCCGAAGGAGGTCCGCACCTGTGAACACACGCGTCGTGCTTGTCGGGGCTGGCCATGCCCACCTTCATCTCCTGAAGAACGTCACCTCCCTCATTCGGCTCGGGGCCGACGTCACCATCGTGGCACAGGATGACTTCTGGTATTCGGGTATGGCGACGGCTATGCTCGCCGGTCTCGTCAGCCCACACGAGGATCACGTCGACATAGCCCGACTCGTGGCCGGCACCGGCGCTGTGCTTTGCCGCGGCACCATGATCGGGCTTGATAAGGACACTCGGGAAGTGCTGCTCGACGATGGGAAGCGATTGGCCTTCGATCTCCTCTCGCTCAATCTCGGAAGTCGGCCGCCTCCGCTGCCGGCGCAAGGGCAAGTCGTCTATTCGGTGAAACCGGTTCGTTCGCTTGTCGAGCTGCGGCGTCGCATCGAGCAAGCCTGGCAATCCCGGATCAACGGTGTACTGCGCGTTGCGATCGTCGGTGGCGGCGTTACCGGTGTCGAGGTAGCCGCCAATCTTCGCGCTCTGGCTGACCTCCACCGGCAACAAATGCAAATCTGCATCTACAACCGATCCGAGCCATTGAAGCAGCTCCCACATGGTGCGGCGGCCGCGCTCCTGCGCCATCTTCGTAGATCGGGAATAGAGGTTCGCTGGCCGGTTTCCATCACGATGGCCGGAGCGAGTAGCGTCCATTTCGACGACGGGACGTCTGACGATTGCGATGTCGTCATCAATGCAACCGGCCTGGTTCCGCCCGACCTTACGCGCCGACTCGGGCTGCCGACCTGCGGCGACGGGGCGCTGGTCGTCGATGAGTACCTGAGATCGGCTGGGGACGCCTCGATCTTTGCCGCCGGCGACTGCGCGGCGTTGGGCGGGTTTTCCCTACCGCGCGTTGGCGTTTATGCCGTCAGGCAGGCGCCCGTCCTGCTTGCCAATCTCTGCGCAACGTTGTCCGATACACCGCTGACCGAATTCGTGCCGCAACGACGCTTCCTGTCCATCATTGGGCTAGGGCATACGTCCGCACTGATGCAGCGGGGTCCGCTCTGGTTCAAGGGGCCGCCAGCGCTGTGGCTCAAGCGCTGGATCGACCACCGGTTTGTCGAGGACCATCGGACCTGAGCAGGCCGAAAGGCTGTTGCATCGACATCCTATTTGGACTCCATGACCGTGACCGGCTGCCAGGTTTCATCCGGAGGTAGCTCATGCAGCGCACGGCAACGAGCGATCATCCGGCGAGATGGAGGATCATCGCCGCGAGCCGCCAGTGTCTCCTGGAACTTGCTCTCCGCGTCGCACCACCTTCTCGCCCTGTAGAGCTCAAGGCCGGCTTCGTACGGACCGATCCATGACGGCCTCTTCTCCCCGGACAAGCCGATAAGCTCGAAAATCGCGATGCCACCTTCGCGGCCGTAGACGGCGATGCGATCGAGCTCGCGCACGATGATGTTGGGGCCAGCAGCCTTGCGGACCTCCTCTCCCATTATGATGCCTGTCCCGTAGAGCTTGTTGGCGGTTTCGAGCCGGCTTGCTACATTCACCGCGTCGCCGATGGCGGTATAGCTAAGGTGTGTGGCAGACCCGATATTGCCGACGAGGGCGACCCCGCTGTTGATCCCGATCCGGACGATGAGCGCATTGCCCGCGTCGTCTCTCGGTCCCTTGAGTGCCACGGCCCGGCAGATTCCCAGTGCTGCCCTGCAAGCGGCAATGGCGTGATCGTGTCTTCCGCGCGGAGCGCCCCAGAAGGCCATCACGGCGTCGCCAATGAACTTGTCGATGGTGCCGCCCTCGGTTTCGATCGCCTGCGAGGCGAGGTCGAGGTAGCCACTGATCACCGGCACGATGTCCTTGCCGAGCCGTTCGGACATCCCGGTAAATCCCGCGATGTCGGCGAAAAGTATGGTGAGGGGTTTCATTTCCCCGCCGGGTCTTGCCTCAATGCCCTCCGTCACCAGCGTCCGGACGAGATCGGTGGGAATGTATTTCGCAAACGCGCTCAGTCCGGTTGCCATGCGAACCAATGCGGCGGAAAGCGTGTCGAGTTCGATCAGCCATGAACTCCGTTTCGCAATGCGGTTCAGTTCGAAGGTCTCGACAGCTCGCAGATCCTCAACGACCGCGCGAAGGGGCTCGGTTAGAAGACGTCGTGCAATCGTCACCGACACGATACCCGCCACCACAACGAGCGCCAGTAGCGTCAGGGCCAGGCGGGCAGTCGTGCGATCGATCTCAGCGAGAAACTCCGCTTCTGGAATGATGACGGCAACATGCCAGTCGAGGAAATCAAGCGGCGTCAGGGTCACGTTGTACGACACACCCTGATCGACAATGCGCACCCTGATCGCCTCGTCAGACGCGGCCTCCGTGCGGCTGGCAAGACGCTGACCGAGCTGATGCGCGACCCCGAGAAGGGGGTGACCGCCAAGATTGGCGCCATTGACCTCGTCGGCTGTCTTGTCCGGGCCGGCTACGATGTCGCCTCCGGACGACATGATGAAGGCGGCTCCGGTGCGGGCGACCTGAAGGAAGCCGAGGAAGCGTGACAGACGATCGAGTTCGATCATCGTGGCGAGCACGCCCTGACGTCTCTGGTAGACGTCGATGGGGCCCGCGAACGCGGCCGCCGAGCGCGTGGCAACCGGGTGTTCGGTGACGATGAACCACGCGGGCGCATTGGCCTTGATGGCCTGTTGGTACCAGGCATGGTCGGTGACGAGGTAGTCGGTCGGCTCGAACTTCCTCTGGTAGAACTCGATGTCGCCCGGCACGACCTTATAGCGGTCGACGCGCCGGGTCCTGGCGCCGTCCTTGACGTAGATCTCCATCATTTCCAGTTCGCCGTCGCCAAGCTTGTGGGAGGCGAAGAAGTTCGAATCGGGCCATCCGAAAGCGACCCACGAAAGCGCGGGCTGCGCTTGCAGTTGGGACAGGAAAACGAACTCGCGCTTGTCGGCCTGTCGCGTCTCGATCACGTTCTGCAGGAAGATTGTGCGAACCGCGCCGAACGCCGCTTCCGCGCTTGTGATGCGTCCCGCCACTTCGCTGCGCACCGTTTCGGTGATCTGGTGGTCGAGGGTCGCCACGAGAAGACGACTGTTGCTGTCGGCAGTTCGCCGCCACAGTACATGCACCGCTATCGCGCTGACGGCGATGCAGCACAACAGAAAGACCGAAATGGCGACGCTGACCCTTACCCGCATGTACCGCTCTGTCGCTTGCCGGGCGGACCGTTCCGTCGGAGCGATCCCTAAGCAAAGACGGAGTGAAGCTCATTATTCCGGACTAAACCAGATGTCACCGTAGAAGGTCTGTGCGCGCCCCTTGTGATCATCGGCGTCTGTCATGATCGCAACCGCATCGATCTCACCGATCTCCTCGCCGAAGACCCTCCGCAGGTCGTCCCGGACGTTGCGCTTGTATTGGACCCAGGAGCCGAGCCCCTTTTGCCCGCTATCGACCGCGATCAGGCGGACCTGAGCCGTGTAGGGGCTTGGCCACTCGCTTCCCGCGCCGTGTTGGCTCGCCCATACGTAGTTGAGAGCGAGAGAGCGGGCTCCCAGGAGGCCGCGTTCGACGACAACATAGATACGTGCCGGGAAGTCATCACCTGCCTTTTGCCCTTCGTCGATCCCCTCGAAAATATCGGTCACCTTCCAGGACCAGTTTAGGAACGGTGTTTTTGTCAGATCAATCCTGATCTCGCGGTAGCGGCCCGATGCTGCCGCATTCGTCGCCGCCGCGAGCACGACGGTTCGCTGACTGGTATCCTCGACGAGTTCGTAGCTTGTCTCGCCCTTGAAGGAGCGGCTGCTCCAGTCCGAGAGCGAACCTCGCGAAAAAGAGCCAACCGGGATGTCCTGGCTGTCCGCTCGCGCAGGCGGGAAGTTCACGACGATGACAGACAAGAGAATACAGATCAGCCTCACCGTCATTTCTCCTCGCTCCACTGCTCCGTCACGATCGCGGAGGTCTGCAGGTTAGTTCGGTTGTCAAGGACGGAAAGTTACATCACCGGGCAGCGACGTAGCCGTACTCCGGTTGAAAAGGTCGCGCGATCTTCGGGTGAGCTGTTGCCGGCGGCGAGCACGTGCAGCGGATCTAAGTCAGGCGCTCCCGACGTGCCGCCAGGCCAGTATCTGACGGCCTCCCCAGCCTGCAAGCAGGGACAGGAGCGCCACGCTCCCGAACTGCCAGACAAGAACCATGAGACTGGCATCCTGAGGATGGAACAGGCGCAACCCGACGTTTCCGAGAGCTGCGGCCGCCAGCGCGCCCAGTATGACGGTCAGTCGCGGGGCGATCGGCGCGCCCCTCCGCAGCATGACGACCATCGTCAAAGCCGGTATGGCGCCGACTACCGCAATTGCCGGTAGACAAACCCAATCGGGCGAGAGCCGCCAGGCCTCGTCGCCGAAGTTGAGCCAAGCCTGCCAACAGCCTTGTCCGAGGCTACCCAGCCATATGGCCAGCGATGGCGTGGGAAGCAACGCCACGGCTCGGCTGTGGCCAGGAACGATCAGACAGAACGCAGAGAACGCCGCTGCCACCGCGGTGGCGAGCGCGGCCACCTCTTCGATCAAGAACCGGGTATCGGTCAGCTTTGCGGCCAGGTCGTCCCGCGGCGACATCAGCACCACGACGGCTGCCACGCTGCACAGCGCGATCGACAGCCAGTGCAGAGCCCGGTTCCGTGGGGGCGCCAGACGGCGGATCGGCTGGTGGCGAGTCGCCAGGAGCTCAATCAGGTCATCTGTTTCCAAGTTCAAGTCCCTTTGCTCAGCACTTCGCGCAACGTCCCCATGGCTCTGTGCACGGCGATCTTCAGGGCGCCGACGCTCGTGCCGCTGACAGCTGCGGCCTCCTTCAGGGACATTTCGCGCAGCTTCAGCAACTCCATTGCCCGGCGTTGCTGGTTCGGCAGACCGTCAATGGCCCGCCGCAACGCCTCGGGATCGCGGTACACGTCCGTTGACATATTCGCTCCGGGATCCAAAAGGGTTTCGGGTACTTGCTCGACAATTTGCTCGTGCGCTGCCCGCCGGGCATGGCGGCGCACCGCATCTGCAATGCGATTGCGAGCGATTCCCATCAGCCAAGGTATGAAGGGCCGCTCGGGGTCGTAGGTCGCCCGGGCGGCGTGCAGCGACATCAGGATGTCCTGCACGACATCTTCCACGTCCTGGCGATTGTAAACGGGGTACTGCCGGCGAGCTGCTGCACGCAGCATCGGTGTGACTGCGCGAAGCAAGTCAAAATAGGCTTTGCCATCGCCGTCTTGCGCGAACCGCATGAGATCGGTGAGGCGCTGGCTCTTTTCGGGAGTCTCGGTCATTGGAGCGTCGACCTCTGCAATGGGCCGAGAAGCAAGCACTCATACGATCCTTGCCCTGGGACCGACCCGCCCAGATCTGGTCTGATGGAGGGTCGATGAGGAGCGCGCGTCTGGCCAGAGCCCGACCGTGCGGCACAGGCATGCGCCGCCCCGAGCCGATCCTTCGCACCGACCGCCCAGTGGTCGGAACGAGGACCGGGATGCTTTGCAAGACAAAAGCACGGCGAGGGCATCACAACCCTACCATCTGATCGACCTTTGCCCAGGTCAAGGTCCGGTAGTCGACTGTATGCATCAATGATGGCTTGATCACTGAAAAGTATGGCGACACGTCGAAGTCCCGCGGCACGAAAAGGCTATGATGGCGAATGTGATAGATTTCGCGCATACAATCGCGACAGTCCGGTACGGAGCCTACCTCAGCACTGATCACGGGCAGGATCGGAAAGCCAACCGACTGGAAAGCCTGGGCAATCAGCGTTGAGCAAATGGCTCGTGTCGGGTCGCCGCTACCCAGTGCCAGCATACGCCTCCTCCAAGGGGCCGGCACCGGCGGCGTCGGCAGAAGATAGCGTGCAAGGTCGACTACATTCTTGAGATCGTATCGGTCGCCTAGTCTGGCCAGCACGTAGTCGATCACGCGGAGGGCGTCCTCCGGAGCCAGCCCGGCTGGCCGACAGATGCGGAGGTGGTAGCCCTTGAGCTCATCAAGGGGAAATGCTCGTATCCCATGCTCGGTGTCAGCCTCAGCGAGAGCACGAACGCGCCCTTCTGCATCGACGCCACCGCGCTCGCCTACAAAGAGCGCCGCATGAGACCAGGTTGATTGGGTCAGGTACTTGATCGCGCCGCTGATACGCCGGTCGCCTTCGACCAGTACCACGTCCGCTGGCTGCAGAAGCTGACGCATTGCATCCAGGTCTGCCGCGGGGTGTGGGTACGGACCGCGAGCCCGAGCACTCAGATAGCGGGCCAGCAAAGCGCCTACTGCACGCGACAGACGATTCATGTCCATCCCTCCGGTCAACCGGGATCTCGGCGTCAGGCCGGCATCACCGCCTCGGCCGGCAGCATGCGGAACATGACGCCGAGCACAGCCCCCCAGATGAAGTGCAGGATGAGGGTCATGACCGGCGCCATCATACCAAGCGCCAACCCAAACAAGCCTGCGCCTGCCATCGGCATCGGCAGGATCATCATCAGCAACCACGCCGAAGGAGATGCCCTTCAATACAGCTCGGAGCCTGGCAGCTTCTCATAGAGGAGGGTGAACAGAACGCCCCACAATACCGTTCCAATCAGGAAATGGGCCAGCCAACCGATGCCGGCGCCGCCAATGCCCATCATGTCTTACGACATCTCACTCAACATCGAAATAACGTCGAGCTGCGGCATCACGCCCATCGCGGCTTTCATGATCATGAGCACGGACAGGACAATGGTCGCAGCAAAGCCGGCAATCATCGAGCGAACGTAGATATTCATGGTGATATCCTTCCTTTGGTTCGCGCCGTCGCTGATCAATGCCCCCCGCTGCAGGACATTCTCCGGCACGTGGGCTTCCTAATCGTTCAAATATTCGCGGATCATCAAACGGGCCCGGTGAATGCGGCTCTTGACGGCCTCGCGGGTCAGCCGCAGCTCGATTGCAATCTCACTGATCGAGAATTCTTGGATGTCTCGCAGAACGATAACGTCGCGGTATTTGTCCGGCAGCGAGTGGATTGCCGCGATCAGGTCTTGGCGTAATTCTGGGTCCGGCCGGAGGATGAAAATAGGATCATCGTCCGGCGGCAACGCGGCTTGGCCATGCATCCGCCGCCACAAGTGACCGCATTCGCGCCGGACGATTGAGAACACCCAAGCTGAAAACGATGTGACTGTGCGCAGCGCACCAATGCGCCGGTACACGAGCCACAGAGTCTCCTGTACGGCATCGTCGGCATCGCTCGCCCCAGCGCACTGCGTCTTTGCATACCGTCGGATGTCAGGTTGAGTGACGGCAAGGAGACGCTCCAACGCCAGGCGATCGCCATGCCGGGCGGCGTCGATCAGTGTGTCGCGTTTTTCCATAGGCCGCCTCATGTATCCGCGCCGCGCCAAGGTGGTGCCGTTAGCCATTGCGGGCCTCTTCAAGCAGTTAAATGCCAGGCCAATAATTTCGGCCTTTGCCTGATAGAGGCTCCCAAAAAGAAAAAGGGTTCGGCTAGGTGGAAAGAATACTATCACAGCTGCGTGATGAAGGCCCGCAGGCCATGCTCACATGGCAATCGGGTGCGTCGAGGAGCCCGGTATGGGCCGGTCCTGCAAATGCAGTCGGAACCGTTAAGTCGCCGTCTAGGATCACCAGCGCCACATTGTAATTTGCCGCGACCGATCAGCCGGCGCAGCACGACAGCTTTGTCACATCCTTGTCAAAGGCCAATGCCGCGAGTTTCAGGCCCTCGACGGTCGTGAGGTAGGGAAAGATCGTGTCCGCGAGATCGTCGATGGTGAGGCCCTTCCGGATCGCGAGCGTTGCGGTCTGGATGCTGTCGGCGCCCTCCGGTGCGAGGATATGCGCGCCGAGGAGGCGACCGCTTCCAGCGTCAGCGACGAGCTTGATGAGTCCGCGAGTGTCGCGGGCAGCAAGCGCACGCGGTATCTGGTCGAGACCAATCATAGAGACGCGGACGGCATGTCCGGCGGCGCGGGCCGCGGCCTCGGCCAGCCCGACGCTCGCTACCTGCGGGTCCGTGAACACGATGGCGGGCATTGCGCTATTGTCGTAGCGCAGGCTGTCGCCGTTGAGCGCATTCTTTGCCGCGAGCTTGGCGCCGTAGGCAGCCATGTAGACGAACTGGTCGCGACCGGTGACGTCGCCGGCGGCATAGACGCCAGCCTTGGTGGTTCGCATGCGGTCATCGACGACAATGCCGCCCTTCGGCGAGAGGGCGATGCCGTGCTCGGCGAGCCCAAGGCCTTCGATATTGGGCGTGCGCCCGGTGGTGATCAGCACGTGATCGGCATCGATCGTCGTGTTCTGGCCGCCGCGCGAAACATCGAGCGCAATGCCGTTCTCGGTCTTGTGGACCGCCCGGTAGGCGATGCCGGAGACGACTGTGATCCCCTCGTCTTGGAAGTATTTCGTCAGCGCCGCGCCGATCTCGGGCTCGGCCTCGGGGAGCAGGCGGGACCGGCAGACGAGCGTCACCTTGACACCGGCACGGGCGAACATCTGGGCGAGCTCCGTGCCGATATAGCCGCCGCCGATGACGAGCAGCGATTGGGGCAGCTCCTCGAGGTCGAGCGCCGTCGTGCTGGTCAGATACGGCACCGTGTCGATGCCGGGAATAGCGGGGACCGCCGGTCGTGCGCCGGTAGCGATGATGATCCTGCCGGCGGGAATGTGCGTTCCATCCACCGCGACGCCGCCGGCCACGAGGCGTGCCGGCCCGTCGCGATAGGCGATGCCGTAATAGGCCGGCAGCAGGTCAACATACTTGGCCTGGCGCAGATCGGAAAGCAGCGCGTCCTTCTGGCGGATGGTTCCGCGCCAGTCGGTCAGTTCGGCCTCCGCCGTGATGCCGGCGAAACGGGCTGCAGCCCGGGCGTTGTGGAGCGTCTCGGCGGCACGGATCAGGGTCTTCGACGGCACGCAGCCGATATTGACGCACGTGCCCCCGATGGTGCCGCTGCCGATGAGCGCCACCTGCGCGCCCTGGTCGGCGGCCGTGATCGCCGCAGAGAAGCCGGCTGACCCGGCGCCGATCACGATGAGGTCGTAGGCACCCCTATTGCCACGGTTCTTGCGGACGGGGCGGTCCCTCACTGCCGTGCTTGCCAATGTCGGCTCACCCGGCGGGCGCGGCGCTGTCTCGGGGCCGGCGAGGCTCGGCCCGAAAAGAGCGCGGCCGGCCTCCAGCCCTTCCTCGGTCGACAGTCGAAATCCGGGCTCGCCTGCGGAACGTTCGCGGTGCCACGCGGCGAGGTGATCATCTGAACAGAAGAACGACGTTGCCGCGCATAGCGAGTTCGCGGCGCATCCGCCTTCATAGCGGACGCTGAGCCATACGACCGCCGTCACTGGAGCAACGTCGGCCAGCGCCCGTCCTTCGTCGTGCGTGGTGATCCGGATCGGTGTACCGCAATGGCGGCAGCGCGAGGCAATCGTGATGTCGCGACCGGTCATGGCGCCGATGCCGAGCGCGTCGACCGCGCACATGGCATTGAGAACGCGCCCGTCCAGCATTACCTGATGACCCGTGTCCTGGTCAGTGAAGGGATAGGCGCCGACGATCCGCTCGCCGTCGAGAACGACCAAATCGCGGCGGCGGAGCTCTTGCAGCAGAGGCCGGATAGCAGTCTCACTCAAGCCGGCGCGCTCGGCGAGCGCGCCAATGGCCGGGGCGCGTCCATCTTCGGCGTAGAACTGAAGCAACGCAACGCGCACGCGATCCGTGGCGGGATCATAGCCGCTCCAGCGATTGAGCACATGGTCGGAGCCGACCATAGCCAGAAGGGCCTCCTTCACCACGGGCGACGAAACCACCGACCAGTCCGGAAACGTCACACCCGGCCGCACCGCAAAGCTCGGCAGCGTCGCGGGAGCGGAAGCAGTCACGTTGTTCCGGGACGAGGAGGATGCACAGCAATCGTTCATGACTTCAGGCTTCCTTCCGGTTCTCGTTCTCGCTGCTCGCCGGATCGGCCCGGCGGCGGTAGAGGCCCCACGCTATGAGTCCCAGGCTGACGGCGAGCAGCGAAAACGCCAACAGATCGGCGCTGGCGAGCCGCGCGCCCAGACCGACAAGCGGTAGGAGCACGGCGAGAATGGGCGTCACGCAGCAGATCGCGGCAACAATGGCGCCGGCGGAGCCGGTGCGGATCAGGGCGCGGTCATTCATCTCAGCTGCCCTGTTGCCGAGGGTGTGCGGGATAGCCGGCATTGGCGCTGGCAGCCGCGATGGCGTCGGAGTTCGTCTTCGTGTCTTCGAAGGTGACGGTCGCGGTCTGGGCCTTGAATGAGATGACCACATCCGAAACACCGGGGACCGCCGCCATCGACGTCTTCACGATGTAGGGGCAGGAAGCGCAGTACATGTTGTCGACGGCGAAAGTAACGGTGCGTTCAGCGGCGAAGGCGGCTGAAGCCGCCATGATCGGGCCGATCAGGGTGAGCGTGCTCAAGAGCTTGTTCATCGGGCAGGTCTCCTCTTGATATCAGGCGGAAAGCAGCAGCGGTGCGACGTAGTCGAAGGCGAAGGCGGCCGCGACGAGAACCGTTGCGATCCAGAGCGCGATCTGAACAATGCGATTGGAGATTGGGCGTGCGCAAGCAGCGTCGTCGGCGCAGGCTCGCCGCGGCTTCCAGTAGACGAGATAGAAGCCGTAGCCGAGGACGCCCGCTGTTCCTGAGACGAACAATGGCTTGTAGGGTGCAAGCGCGGTCAGATTGCCGATCCAGGCGCCGCCGACGCCGAAGCTGAACAGAACGAGTGGGACGATGCAGCAGGAAGAGGCCGCGAGCGCGCCGAGGAGGCCGCCAACGGCGACCAGGCGCTGCCGTCCCACCGCGCTTTGCTGCGACGCGGAGACCTCCGCTTCGGCCCGTGCGACCCCTGCCGTTCCAATTCGTGTTGCATCCATGTCCGACCTCGTTGTGCTTGCCGAAAACCTTATTGCGCCCTACCATGCGGTCTGTAGCAACTACAGAGTCAAGAGGGAGTCTGCGATGCGCGATCACGCTGGCGTGAAAGGCTTGCAGCGGGCTGAGTTCGCGCGGCGGACGGGCAGCAACCTGGAGACCGTGCGCTATTACGAGAAGGTCGGACTCTTGCCCGAGCCGCCGCGCACGGCGGCAGGCTATCGCAGCTACGACACGACGCACGAGCGGCGCCTTCGCTTCGTACTGCGGGCGCGTGAGCTCGGCTTCTCCCTGGATGAAATCCGTGAACTGCTGCGTCTTGTCGACGAACGGGACCGGCCTTGCGCCGAGGCGAGCACGATCGCCGCCGTTCACCTCGGCGACGTGCGGGCAAAGATCGCCGATCTGAAAAGCATGGAAAGAGTGCTGAAGGACGTAGTGGCCCAATGCGCCGGCGGCACGCGGCCGGAATGCCCGCTGATCGAGACATTGTTTCGCGATGGAAGTGGCCCTCATCGGACCAGCCCCTGATCTCGGGGGCTTCGTTCAATCCGGGCATCCCGAGATCCACGACTCGTCGGCGAGCTCGCCAGGCTGCAGTTCCGGGCGGATGAGGTTGCAGATCTACCAACGGATCAGTCGATGAGCGACCGTCGCTCCCAGCGCAGCCAAAATCGCGGCGGCGAGCGTGTACCACGTGGCCACGAACAGCAATGAATCGCTCGCGCAGTGAGCCGCGAAAAAGGTAGCGACGATGCTGCCTGCCAAAAGCCCCGCAGCCGCCCCCGCTATGGCCGGGCGTGTTGGCGCTCCCTGGCGTAGCGCCGCAACGACGATACCAAGAGGGGCGAGGCCGGCCAGAACGATGCCGGCAAGGCAGACGAAGCCGTTTGGATTGGTTGATACGGTGGACAGCATCGCCGAGCCCGGAAGGAAGTCGGCGACACTCCCCATCACGAGCAGCATGGGCGCAACCGTCAGATTTGCAGCAGCCGGACGCCAATCGTCCCCCGGTCGAGACAGCCGCAAGACAAGACCGAATGCGCTCACGCCCAGAGAGACCGTTGAGGCGAGCTTCCACGCGAACCCCGGTGTCTTGGCGACTATGGCGAGATCGGGCCTGATGCTGAATGTCAGGAGGACAATGGCTGCCGCAAGTGCAGTCGCAAGGACAGCCGCACGTCGCAAGGCGAGAGTAGGGTCAGGGGGCCACTGCCGCCTCTCTCCCGCAAGGGTTTCGATGAGCCTGTTCGTGTCCATCGCCACCACGAGATAACTGGCTCAGCCGCCTTGGACAGCCGAACAATGCCGACCTGCGAGCACTGAGTCATTCGCGGTGCCGACCTACGAAGCTTCCTCGCAATATTTCGCTAGTCGATGACGGAAAGTTACGCTTCGCCTTCAGAAAGGCGGAGATCACAGAATCGTGTGTTGGGTCGGCGTAACCTGCGGCCCGTTTCGACCGAATTATCTGTCACGCACGCCGCAATCCGCGTGCGAATAACCCCAATTTGGAGGATCACTTGATGTCTATGAGATTGACCGCAAGCGCTTCTGTCTTAGCTGGCGCCGTCGCGACGGCACTGGCGTCTTTTGCGGCGGCAGGGCCGCTGACGGAAGCGGAAGGAAGCGCGGCGATGGCCGCAGGCAAGGAGAAGTGCTACGGCGTTTCTCTCGCTGGTATGAACGACTGCGCGGCCGGACCTGGCACCACTTGCCAGGGCACATCGACCGTCGACTTCCAGGGCAATGCCTGGGCGTTCGTCGCGGGCGGCACGTGTGCCTCGATCAAGGCACCGGGCGACCGCACTGGATCGACGGAGCCGCTGACCCGCGACGTTCCGTCGTAAGCAAAAATCGAAGTGCCGGAAACGAAGGAAGAGCCGATGAACGATCTGGCTACTCACCGCGCCTCACTGGCGTCGGCAACCTCGCGCTTTCCGGCACATCCGATTGCCGGTCTTGCCGGCACCAGCTTCAAGCATGAGCATCTGCCGGCGATTCTGGCCGAGGGGAAACACGAAGGGTTCTTCGAGGTCCACGCCGAAAACTACATGGGTGCCGGCGGGCCGCCCCACGACGCATTGACCCGCATCCGCCGCGACCACCCCGTATCGCTCCACGGGGTGTGCATGTCGATCGGCGGGCCGCAGCCGCTAGACAAGATCCATCTCGGGCGTTTCAAGGTGCTCGTCGACCGCTACGAGCCGGCGCTTGTTTCAGAGCACCTGGCTTGGTCGACTCACGACACCACTTTCTTCAACGATCTTCTGCCGCTGCCATATACGCCGGTAACACTTGCGCGCGTCGCCGATCACATCGACGAAGTGCAGCAGACGATCGGCCGTCCAATCCTTCTGGAGAACCCATCGACCTATGTCGTCTTCCCGGAATCGACGATGAGCGAGACTGGTTTCATCCGCGAAGTCGCGCGAAAAACGGGATGCGGGCTTCTGCTCGACGTGAGCAACGTTTTTGTCTCGGCAACGAACCACGGCTACTCGCCGCTGGCCTATCTCGCAGCCTTTCCGCTGGATCAAGTCGGGGAAATCCACCTGGCGGGACATGCGCGGCAGACGGACGACGAGGGTGACCTTTTGCTGATCGATAGCCACGACGGTCCGGTCGCAGATGCGGTCTGGAAACTCTACGACCTCGTGATCGGCCGTTGCGGACCAAGGCCGACGCTGATCGAGTGGGACAGCGAAATTCCAGCTTGGCCGGTGCTTCGAGCTGAAGCCACCGCTGCTCAGGCAATTCTCGACCGCCACGCGGACTGCGTCGCCCAGGAGCGAATCCGTGCGTCCCATTGAACCTGGCCAGCCGGGCGGTTCCGATCCGGAATCCTCTTTCCCCGAGATGTTTGCCCGGGCGCTGCTCGACCCCGACTGCGAGACGCCTCCTGTTGTCGCCGGCCCACGCGGAAAGGCGGCGGCCAAGCGCTATAACGTGTACCGGAACAACGTCACGGTCAGCCTCATCAATGCGCTTGCGGCCATCTTTCCCGCCACGCAGCGCATCACCGGCATCGAGTTCTTTCGCGCCATGGCGCGGTTTCACGTGCGCGCCACACCGCCGGTTTCACCACTTCTTTTCGAATACGGTCGCGACTTTCCCGACTTCATCAAAGGCTACGAACACGCCCACTCGCTGCCCTGGTTATCCGACGTGGCACGGATCGAACGGGCATGGCTCGACGCGTACCATGCCGCGGATGCCGAGCCGTTGACGCCGCAGACCTTTGGGTCGGTCCCCCCGGAGCACTTAAGCGACTCCGTTTTGTTATCCCACCCGGCGACGCGCATCGTCCGCTCGCGCTATCCGGCAGTCACGATCTTCTCGGTGAACCGCGGGAGCGATCCCGTCGGACAGATCGAGGCGGCCGCCCCGGAGGATGCATTGGTGACGCGACCCAAGCTCGAAGTCGTCGTCCGGCAGCTTCCACCCGGCGGCGCGGTCTTTCTCACACATCTGATATCGGGCGAGCCGCTGGGTGCTGCCGCGTCTGCTGCGATGGCGGACAGTTCCGCGTTCGACCTCGCTGCCAACATTGCCGGAGTTCTCGCGGCGGGTGCGTTCATCGGGGTCAAGTTCGGAGGATGACGGGGATGGCTAGTGAACCGCGGCTTGCCGATGACAAAGGACGGAGCTGGATCATCG
Organism: Mesorhizobium sp. 1M-11; assembly: GCF_001303895.1. Lineage (GTDB taxonomy): Bacteria > Pseudomonadota > Alphaproteobacteria > Rhizobiales > Rhizobiaceae > Mesorhizobium. The sequence continues at coordinate 21,974 of NZ_LJSD01000071.1, forward strand.
ATGTTGTCGAGCGGATTACCGCCGTCATTCAGGCCATTGCTCAACCGTCCGTCACCCAATTCGCCCTGCGTTTTGGCCTTGCGGTGCCGTTTTGGCGGTCTGGCGTCAACAAATGGGACGGCTTCCTGCAACTAAACGACGTCGCGGTGTTTCTGTTCAGTTCGGAGTTCCAGTTGCACCTCCCGGGCGGCCCTTATCCCTTCCCGGCGCCTGCCGTGATCGCATTTGCATCCGGCTCGGCCGAGATACTGCTGCCCATCCTGCTGGTGCTCGGCCTTTTCTCTCGTTTCGCGGCCTTGGGACTTCTTATCATGACGATAGTCATACAACTCACGGTTCCAAGCGGTTGGCCGATTCATGTCACGTGGGCGGCAATGGCGCTCGGTATCATGGCTTGGGGTCCGGGCAGACTTTCGGTCGACCAGTGGCTTGAGCGTCTCACGAGCCGGCTGGCGAGGGATGCAAGCTAAAACGTGCAATCGCTCGCCGTGCGGCATAATTCGGCCGGAGAGACGGTGGCGCCCTGCAGTAGAGCAGATAGGCGATCAAGTTGCGGATGGGAACGAAACGCTGGCATTGCCTGGCTGAACCTGGACCGCTTCACGTTCCACTATCGGCATCGCTACCGTCGGGCCTCATCAGATCTGAAGCACTTGTCAGGGCAAGCCGGTCGAGCGTTGCTTTGAGGCGCGGGTCGGCGAAGTCGATGAAGGCGCGGATCTTCGGCGCAACGAGTCGGCTTTGAGCGTACACGAGGTGAACGGGCCGTGGCGTCGGCGTTACGTCATCGAGGATCGGGACCAGCTGCCGTCGCGGATATTGTCATGGACCATGTAGGAAAGAGCGATAGTGATCCCATGGTCCATTTCTGCAGCCTCGATGGCGGCAAGCGCATCGTTGATCCCGAATGTCGGATTAAGCACGATGCTACCCGGACCTTGTTCGTTGAAGCGCCATTCGCGATTGGGCATCAGGCCGGTGAAGGCAATCACCGAATGAAGTTTCAAAGTCTGCGGACGCGGTGGGCGTTCCTCGCCTGGCCAAATAGTCGGGGCTTGCGACTAGAACCCGGCGTACAGTTCCGATCCGCTTTGCAATCAGATTCGAGTCCGGCAAGGATCCGATCCGCACAGCCACGTCGATGCCTTCCTCGACGAGGTTCACGACCCGGTCGAGAAGCACCATCGATGCTGTGACGCGCGGATGCTGACCGAGGAAGCTGCAAACCACCGGTGCTAAGGCTGACCGCCCGAAGGTGACAGGCGCGGTTATTGCCAGATGTCCCTGCGGCACGGCGGTTTCGCCGGCTTCCCCCTTTCGGCCGCATCCAAATCCGCCAGGATGCGCTTGGCGCTTTCCATGAAGCGTTGGCCGGAATCGGTGATCGCAAGGCTACGCGTTGTGCGGTTGAAGACACGGACGCCAATGCGGTCCTCAAGTGCGGAAATCGCCCGCGTTACTGCGGGCGGCGACAGGCGTAGCCGGATTCCGGCCTTGGCAAAGCTGCCGGCATCGGCAACCGCGACAAAAACCTCGAGCTGATGAAGGCGATCCATTTTATTCCTCTACGGAGAATAATGAGTTTCACACATCGAGTATTCTTGCAAGAACGCGCGGGGCAGAGGGGCACCGTCGAATGCAACGACGCGGTCCCTGCCACCGCTCTCAGCCGCCTCTCGGCCGTAGCAGATGAATCTCGCAGCAGCGGCGCAGGCTTCGGCACGAGAATTGTCTCGATCGCATTTTCAGTCGCTGTGATCCGAATGGTACCAGCGGGATTTTCCCGAAGTTCGCTCACGAGCGCCCGATTCTCCCCATGCTGTCGTTGGGAATGAGCGCAATCCTCAAAATCGCTCGATCGCCCAAGGACTTCCTTTGGTATTGGAACAGTCGATCTCATCGCGTTGTCCGGATGTCTCGGTTGACGCATCGTATGCGCATACAGGGCGTCGCCCTTCGGGCCGGGCTGTCGGCTGCGCCGAAGCGCCGTGCCGGGTCTTCTCCCTTGCGGGCTGTCATCCCTGACGCGGCCAGAGAGATCATTGCGCGAGGAAGGGCAGGGCGGGAAAGCATGCTGGGTGCGCTACGACGCTGGATGGAGGCCCGAAGGGAAATCCGCCTGAGATGGCGGGCAGATGCGCGGCGTCTGGTGCAGCGTGACGAGGCCGGCGCCTATTACGAGGCGCAGCGTTTGGCCGCTCTGGCCTGGGCTTCAGGGCAAGCCGGCGAGTTCGTCCATTCGGCCAAGGTGGCGGCCGAAGTAGCGAGGACCTCGCCCCGTTCGCACCTGGATATCGCAGTGGTCCAGGCGATCGTCGACGATGAGACGCGCGCAGAAGGGCTTCTCGCAGCTATGACAATTGAACTGACGGCCGCGTCGAGATCGCTTCGGCAAGGCACGGAAGCCGTCCTTTCGACCTGAGGCGCTGGGCGGGACCGGATGTGTCCCGGTGCGGCATTGTGGTTCGGCGTCCGGGAAAAGAGCGCGCGAGATGCCGCGGACCACCTTCGCAGCAAGTCCGACCCCGCTCTTCATGGATGGCTTTCCTGATCCTCCGCCCGGCCTTCCACGATCAACCCGCATATGTGGAACGGCCCGCGGTGCAAGGATGCTTTTCAGTCGATTTCACCACATGAGGACGGTGCGGTCATATGTCCGGCCTGTTTGTGCGGTCATGACCGCTGGCCTCGATGAAGTCCGCGAAGCAGGTGGCTGGATCAAGGGGGCGCGCTTTGTGCGCGTCACGGGTTTCGGCCTGGCCTGTTTCGGGATTTCGTCCCGTGGTTCATCGTCTGTTTAGCACCTCGCTTCTGCCGGCTATTGCCGGTCAGCTCGTGTTGGCGGCCATGCGCCTATACGGCAACAGGTTCCGCCTCAGTTCCTATGGGATTCCGGTAGACTCCACCTCTGTTCAGCAATGCCCAGATCATCCGGGCGATCTTGTTGGCAAGCGCAACTGCCACGACCTTGAAGGGGCGGCGCGCGAGCATGTTCTTCAGCCATGGCCATACTCGGTCGCGATACCGCACATGGCGAAGGACCGATGCTGCTCCCGTCGTCAGTAACGATCGCAACACCGGGTTCCCCATCTTCGATATTCGGCCCAACCGCTCCTTGCCACCGCTGGAGTGCGCTTTCGGAGTCAGGCCAATCCAGGCTGCGAAGTGACGTGCCGATTTGAAGCCAGCGGGGTCGGGAACGAACGCCTTCACAGCCATGGCGATAATAGCGCCCACGCCGGGAATTGTCGCAAGGCGCCGCATCTCATCATCTTGCCGAGCTTGGACGACGATCTCACGCTCGAGCTTGTCGATCTGCGCGGCAAGCATCTCGATTTGATCGACGATTTCAGTGAGGGCAAAGCGCGCGGCTGGAGGCAGTCGAACATCCTCCTCTTCCCGGATGATGACTGCCAGTGCTTTGACGTTGGCGATCCCGGTCGGAGCGATAATGCCGAGCTCTCCCATATGAGCGCGTAGAGCATTAATCGCCTGGGTTCTCTGACGCACGAGCAAGGCGCGCGTTTTGAGCACCATCACCGCTGCTTGCTGCTCAGCCGTCTTGACGGGAACGAACCGCATCGTCTTTCGCGTCACCGCCTCGCTGATGGCTTCAGCGTCGGCAGCGTCGGTCTTGCCACGCTTGACGAATGGCTTCACGTACTGAGGCGGTAGCAGTCTGACATCGTGGCCGAGCGCAGCAATTTCACGCGCCCAATAGTGCGCACTGGCGCATGCTTCCATCCCGACCAGACACGGCGGCAATTTCTCGAAGAAGCGTAAAACCTCGGCGCGGCGGAGCTTCCGGTTGAATAGCGGCGCGCCTTCAGCGTCCGCGCCATAGGCCTGGAAAACGTGCTTCGCTAAGTCCAATCCAATAGTGGTAACATCTTTCACGGAACGGTCCCTCCTTGTGGCGTTTGCAACAACGACCACGTTCTTAGCACTTCGATGCTGTCGGAGCGGGCCGTTCCACCTCATCAAGGGGTCGGCTATGCGGAGCATGCCGCCGCTGTGGCTTCGCCTGCGCGGTGATCGCGGCCGGTTGAGGACACTGACGGAGCCATCGAGCGGGGATCGGCCTCGCTCCAAGGTGGAGCTCTCAAATGTCGCACGATCTTTCCCTCGCCCAGTCCCACGCATTTCAGCTCGCCCGCACCCTGATGGTCCCGGTCACACTGTTTCAGGTCGATGGAGAGTTCGGCGTCATGCTAAGCGATGAACTCGACGACGCCGACGTGGTGGTCATCCATGAGTACGATCCCCACCAGTACGGCCCGGCTCATTGAGCCGGGTTCGCCCTGGCGGGCGTGTGCCGCTTGCGAGCGGGCGGCCGCAAGGGAGGCTGCGCCGCGTCGGTTGATGTCACGGCGCTGCGCGCCCTGCATCTTTTGTCAGTTGCCAGACGCGCCCTTGCCCCCTTCGCTCTTCGCGGAGGCTGAGATGGTCCCGCGAGGTGCGGGAAGAGGAAACTCGAGCGGGAAAGGTCTGGCGTGGAGACGCGTCGGGAAGAGAAAAATGGAAAAGAAGGATATCGAGGAACTGAGGGAGCGCGTGCTCTGCGCGGCCGTGCTCGAAAAGGCCGGATTTGCGATCGATCTGAAAGAGAGCACACGTAAGGCCGTCAAATACCGGCGCGGTGACGACATCATAATCGTGATCCATGACGGTAAGGGTTGGTTCGATCCTCTCTCCGACGTCAAGGGCGATGTGTTCAACCTGGTCGAGCATCTCGACGACATCGGCTTCGCAGAGGTGCTCCAGCGGGTCTCGGAACTGGTCGGCTTCGTCCCGAAGGAGCCGATCTGGACGAGGCGGTCCCGCGAACGCGATCCGGACCTCGGAATTCCTGATCGCTGGCGTGTACGGCGTAGCCCATGGCGGAGCTCCATGACCTGGCGCTATCTGCGCGACGAACGTGGTCTTCCGGAGACCGTTCTCCGCGCCGCGATCCGGCAGGATCGGCTACGCGAAGGGCCTCGCGGCAGCATGTGGGCGGCGCATGTCGATGATGGCGGCGTCGTCACCGGCTGGGAAGAACGCGGGCCGGAATGGCGCGGTTTCGCCAGCGGCGGCGGAAAGGTGCTGTTCAGGCTCGGCCCTGTGACGGCGCAGCGCATCTGCATCACCGAGGCGGCGATCGACGCGATGAGCCTTGCCGCGCTCGAAGAACTGCGATCCGACAGCTTGTATCTTAGCACGGGTGGCGGATGGGCGCCGGCCACGGAGGCCGCCATTCGGGCGCTTGCGGCCCGTCTCGATGTGCAGCTCGTCGCTGCAACCGACAACAATGCGCAAGGCGAGGTCTATGCCGGCCGCATAGAGGCGATCGCCGTTGCCGCGAGCTGCGGCTACGAGCGGCTGAAGCCCGCCCGGGAGGATTGGAACGAAGAACTGCGCGATCAGAAGGAGGGAAAAGAACGGGGGACAGAAGAGGGAAACCCGGCTGCCGCATATCCGGCCGCCGCGTCAAGGGAGGCTTCGCTCGGCTAGCGCCGACCCTTGACCCGGCGGACCGGAGAGGCGGCCGCGGAGGAGGGTCCGGAAGGGCTGAAGTGAAGGAAAGATCAGTTGGGTCGCTCCCGCTTTCAGCCTCGGCAAGGCCGAAGGAGCCGCTCCCATGCTTCACCTCTCAATCCGCAAGATCTTCTTTGGATGCGCCGATCGGCGCCAGATGTTTCGCATGTTCGACCGTCACGCGCAGCGGCCCAACCGCTGGGACGCCGACGCGAGCGCGCTCTATGCGGGCGAATGGTTCGAGATCGGCGCGGTCGACCACGACTATATGTTCGAGATCCTGCCGCCGCTCTGGATGCGCGGCGATATGTTCGCGATGCGCGAATTCCTGACCGACAGCGTCACCAGTGTCTTCTTCGCGCTGACGATCGACGGCGAGGTCCGCCACTTCCACGGCTATTGCGATCTTTCCGACAGGGGTTCAGCCGTGCGGATGCGTGTCGCGATCATCGACCGGGAATCGCGGCCGGTGAAGGCGATGACGCGGCCCGAGCGCCTCGATCACATCTGGAGCGCCACCCACGATGATTTTCGCGGCTATGCCGGTGAACGCTGGCCGGAGACTGCACGCGGCAGGCGCACTATCACCGTCTACGGCGGAAGCCGGAGCACGCAGCTGAAGCTGCTCGACGATCTCACCGACGAAGAGATCTCCGCCAAGCTCCCGGTGCATCTGCGCTACCTCCCCGACGCGATCGCGGCGTGAGGGACGGCCATGTTCACGTTTCCCATTCTCGGCGTTCGTAAAGTCGTCGAACGCGGAAAGGCGGATGCCGCCGCCAATGGCGGATTCCGCAACCCGTAATACGGCCTCAAGCCCGGCACGGGCGAGATCCCCGGCCTCTGGCTGGTCGGAGACCAGGGGGTCTACATCATGTCGAACGGAAGACTCGCCGACGGCGACCGTCCGCTCGTGGTCTATTCCGACGAGTGCCACCCGGTCGGCAACCCCGACTGGTTTCACTACAAACACCGCCATTTCGGCGGCGACGACGGGATCGAATTCATCGACGCCGAGAGGCTTATCCCGCTGTTCGACCGGAATTTTTGCTGCACGCATCTGCACGTGCGGCTGACCGAGACAGAAATCTCGCTGTCCCTGATCGCCCGCTAGCCCGCTCTCACCCTCGCCAGCCTTTCACGCGGCCGACAACGCCGTCCGCCTGCTCGCGCTCACCAAAAATCCAAGGAGATTTCCCATGTCACACGACGACCCCTTCACTCTCGACCTGTTCGGAAACACGGCGCTGTCCTCGGGCCTCGGGGTCGGGGTAACTGCCTTTTCGACGTCCTTCGCCGACAATCCGGACGATGACGATCCGCCTCCCGACTCACCAGCCCCGGCCATACCAATCGCCGCGGCGGCATCGCCCGCTCCGGCACAGCAGGCCGACAAGGGCGAGAACTTCCATCTGGCGACGACGCGTGGCCTTGCCAAATCCTGGCGAAACCGGGCTCGTGACAATCTCGCCGCCATCCGGCTCGCCGCCGATATCGTCGACCGGCAGCGGCTGGCCACGCCGGAGGAACAGGCAGCGCTGATCCGGTTCACCGGCTTTGGAGCTTCCGAACTGGCGAACGGAGCGTTCCGCCGCCCCGGCGAGCAGACTTTTTGCAAGGGCTGGGAGGAGATCGGCATCGAGCTGGAGGAAGCCGTCGACGGTGCGGACTACGCCTCGCTGGCCCGCTGCACCCAATACGCTCATTTCACACCGGAATACATCATCCGGGCGATCTGGGCCGGCGTGCAGCGGCTGGGCTTCTGCGGCGGCCGCGTCCTGGAGCCGGGCATGGGCACGGGTCTGTTTCCGGCGCTGATGCCGGAGTCACTGCGTGCTGCCTCGCACGTCACCGGCATCGAGATCGATCCGGTCACGGCGCGGATCGCAAGACTCCTGCAGCCGCGGGCAAAAATCCTCAACCGGGATTTCGCGCGAGCCGATCTGCCGGCAAATTTCGATCTGGCGATCGGCAATCCGCCGTTCTCGGACAGGACCGTCCGATCCGATCCCGCATATCGCTCACATGGCTTCCGGCTGCACGACTACTTCATCGCAAAGGCCGTCTCTCGACTGAAACCCGGCGCGCTCGCGGCCTTCGTGACCTCGAGCGGCACGATGGACAAGGCCGATGCACGAGCCCGCGAGCACATCGCCACAATGGCGGATCTGATCGCTGCCATCCGCCTGCCGGAGGGCAGTTTTCGTGCCGAGGCCGGAACGGATGTCGTCGTCGACATTCTTTTCTTTCGCAAGCGCAAAGAGGATGAGACGGAAGGAGATGTCGCCTGGCTCGACCTTGAGGAGGTGCGCCCGGCGTCGGAGGATGAAGCGGCGATACGCGTCAACCGCTGGTTTGCCCGGCATCCTGACTTTGTTCTTGGGCAGCACGCCCTGACGGCTGGTCCCTTCGGCGAGACTTATACCTGCTTGCCGCATGCCGGGACGGACCTCGATGCGGCATTGACTGCCGCGGTGCATCTCCTTCCGGAAGCCATCTATGACGGCGAGCCGGAAGAGATCGGAACGGACGCCGGCGGGCATGTTGAAGCGCCAGCCTGCAACGCCGCGGACGGCATGGCAATCCGCGAGGGCAGCTACTTCATCGGCCAGAACACCGCGCTGATGCAGATGGTCGACGGCGAGGCCGTGACGATCGATGTCCGCAAGGGCAGGACCGGCGACGGCATCCCGGAAAAGCATGTCCGCATCATCCGCAAGTTGGTCCCGATCCGCGACGCGGTTCGCGAGGTGCTGAAGGCCCAGGAGTTCGACCGGCCGTGGCAGCCGGCGCAGGTCAGGCTGCGCATCGCCTGGTCGAGCTTCGTGCGCGCGTTTGGACCGATCAACTTCACCACGATCTCGACGACGGAGGACGACGAGACCGGCGAGGTGCGCGAGACGCACCGCCGTCCCAACATCCAGCCGTTTCTTGACGATCCCGATTGCTGGCTGGTCGCCTCGATCGAGGATTTTGACATCGAGACCAACACCGCCAAACCTGGGCCGTTCTTTTCCGAGCGGGTGATCGCACCGCCTCCGGCCCCGATCATCACCAACGCAGCCGATGCCCTCGCGGTCGTTCTGAACGAGCGCGGACATGTCGATCCCGATCACATCGCCGAACTGCTGCATCGGGATGTCACCGAGGTGATCGAGGAGCTGGGGCAGGCGATCTTTCAGGATCCGTCGTCGGGTGCGTGGCAGACGGCTGATGCCTATCTCTCCGGCGCCGTCCGCACCAAGCTCGTCGCGGCCGAGGCCGCGGCAGCGCTCGACCCGGCCTTCGCCCGCAATGTCACCGCGTTGAAGGCGGTCCAGCCGGCAGACCTTCGGCCTTCGGACATCACCGCGCGTCTCGGCGCACCCTGGATTCCAGCCGCCGATATCGTCGCCTTCGTCAGGGAGGCGATGGATGCCAATATCACCATCCATCACACGCCGGCGCTCGCCTGCTGGACGGTGAACGCACGCCAGCTTGGGTGGAGCGCCGCCGGCACCACGGAATGGGGAACACATCGCCGCGATGCAGGACAGCTCCTGTCCGATGCGCTGAACTCCTCCATCCCGCAGATCTTCGACACGGTGAAGGATGGCGATACAGAGCGCCGCGTGCTCAACACCGTCGAGACGGAAGCGGCCAAGGAGAAGCTGCAGAAGATCAAGACCGCTTTCCAGAACTGGATCTGGTCCGACCCCGATCGTACCGACCGGCTGGCGCGGCTTTACAACGACACGTTCAACAACATCGCGCCACGAGCCTTCAACGGCGATCATCTCCAGCTACCTGGCGCTTCCAGCGCGCTTTCTCTTTATGGCCACCAGAAGCGGGTCATCTGGCGCATCATCTCTTCCGGAAGCACTTACGTCGCGCACGCCGTCGGCGCGGGCAAGACCATGGCAATAGCCGCCGCTGTCATGGAGCAGCGCCGTCTCGGGCTGATCAACAAGGCCATGCTGGTCGTGCCCGGCCACTGCCTGGCGCAGGCGGCCCGCGAATTCCTGGCGCTCTATCCGAACGCCCGCATCCTCGTCGCCGACGAGACGAATTTCAGCAAGGAGAAGCGCCATCGCTTCCTGTCGCGCGCGGCAACCGCGAACTGGGATGCGATCATCATCACGCATTCCGCGTTCCGCTTCATCGCCGTGCCCTCGGCCTTCGAGGCGCAGATGACCCAAGACGAACTCGAGCTCTACGAGGACCTGCTCACCAAGGTCGACCGCGAGGACCGCCTCTCGCGCAAGCGCATCGAGCGCATGAAGGAAGGCCACAAGGAAAGGCTGGAGGCGCTCTCGACCCGAAAGGACGATCTGTTGACCATTGCCGAGATCGGCGTCGACCAGATCATCGTCGACGAGGCGCAGGAGTTCAGAAAACTCTCCTTCGCGACCAACATGTCGACGCTTAAGGGTGTCGATCCGAAGGGCTCGCAGCGGGCCTGGGACCTGTTCGTCAAATCCCGCTTTGTCGATACGAAGAATTCGGGCAGGGCGCTCGTGCTGGCATCCGGCACGCCGATCACCAATACGCTCGGCGAGATGTTCACTGTGCAGCGGCTGATGGATCACGCGGCCTTGTCACAGCGTGGCCTGCACGAGTTCGACGCCTGGGCGAGCACGTTCGGCGATACGAGCACCGAACTGGAACTTCAGCCGTCCGGCAAATACAAGCCGGTCACCAGGTTTGCCCAGTTCGTCAACGTGCCCGAACTGATCGCCATGTTCCGGTCGTTCGCCGATGTGGTGCAGCCAGCCGATCTGCGCACCTATGTGAAGGTGCCGGAGATCATGGGCGGGAAGCGCCAGATCATCACGGCCGAGCCGACGGCCGCCTTCAAGGCCTATCAGCGACATCTCGACCAGCGCATCAAGGCGATCGAGCTGCGCGAGGGACCGCCGCAGCCCGGCGACGATATTTTGCTCTCGGTCATCACCGATGGCCGTCATGCGGCGATCGATTTGCGTCTTGTCGATGCCGGCATGGACAACGAGCAAGCCAACAAGCTCAACGCTCTCATCCAGAACGCCTTTCGCATCTGGCAGGAAACGGTTGACGTCGAATATGTCCGCAAAGATGGCAGGCCCTTCGACAAGCCCGGCGCCGGCCAGCTGATCTTCTCCGACCTCGGCACGATCAATGTCGAGGCGAGCCGTGGCTTCTCCGCCTACCGGTGGATCCGAGACGAACTGGTCCGCATGGGCGTTCCCCCCTCGCAAATCGCCTATATGCAGGATTTTCGGAAGTCCGAGGCCAAGCAGCGCCTGTTCAACGATTTCAACGCCGGCAAGGTCCGCGTGGTGATCGGCAGTTCAGAGACCATGGGCACCGGCGTCAACGTGCAGGCGAGGCTGAAGGCGCTCCACCATCTCGACGTGCCCTGGCTGCCGTCCCAGATCGAACAGCGCGAAGGCCGCATCGTGAGGCAGGGCAACCAGCACGACGAGGTCGGCCTCTATGCCTACGCGACCCTCGGCTCGCTCGATGCGACCATGTGGCAGAACAACGAGCGCAAGGCCCGCTTTATCGCCGCCGCACTCTCCGGCGACACCAGCATTCGCCGGCTGGAAGACATGGGCGAGGGGCAAGCGAACCAGTTCGCCATGGCCAAGGCTATTGCATCGGGCGATCAACGCCTGATGCAGAAGGCGGGACTGGAGGCCGAGATCGCCCGCCTCGACCGGCTGCGCGCGGCCCATACCGATGACCAGCATGCAATCCGCCGGCAGATCCGCGACGCCGAGCGCGACATCGAACTTGCGACCCGGAGGATCGGCGAGATCGCGCAGGATATCGGTCGCCTGGCGCCAACGACAGGCGATGCCTTCGCCATGACCGTGACTGGCGAGGCGTTCGACGAGCGAAAACTCGCCGGTCGGGCGCTGATGAAGGAAATCCTGACCCTCGTGCAGCTCCAGCAGGACGGCGAGGCGGTCATCGCCTCGATCGGCGGCTTCGATCTAAAATTCTCCGGTGAGCGGCTCAGTAAGGACGGCTTCCACTACGCCACCATGCTGCTGCGGACCGGCGCCGAGCATGAGGTAGAGCTTCCCGTCACCGCGACGCCGATCGGCGCCATCGCCCGACTTGAGCATGCCCTCGACAATTTCAAAGGCGAACAGGAAAACTATCGCAGGCGGCTCGAGGCCGGCCACAAGCGCCTCGCGTCGTATCGACCGCGCGTCGGTGAAGCCTTCGCCTTCGAGGCCGAGCTGGCGATGAAGCTCGAGCAGCTCGCCGACGTCGACAAAGCTCTCGCGGCGGACTCGGAGGATTTGGCCGGCAACTGCAATGGCCGGCCGGCTGAGCGGAAAGCCGCATAGGCTGCTATCTCGACAGGCGGTTCTCGTCGTCGATCAGGGTCACGCGGGCCGGGGCTGCATCGCTCCACCTCCAAAGCACCAGGTTAAGATCGTCGGCGGTCGCACCGGGGGCGAAGCTCCTTACCAGCAGGCCATGATAGCCGCCGGCAATTAGCCTTCTCGCAAAGGCTTGTGTTCTCGCCTCTCCGGTTGCCTTCATCTTGTCGCGCCATGTGCCGTCGGCGAGCGCCGCGGCGTCCATTCCCTCCGCCAACAAGGCGGCTTCGTCCCGGCTGTCAAAAACACTCTCGATCTCAGCGTCGTAGGAAACGAGCGTCGTCGGCTGGAGATTGCCGACCTGGTTCGCTTCGCGCAGCGCCGTCATCACCGACAGCGACGCATAGAGCGCCGGCACGCCCTTCGGATTGAACCGTCCACCGTAAAATTCCGCGCCGCGTCCCGACAGCGGCTCGCGCGCATAGATAGGGTTCAGCGCCCGATAGAGCTTTCCATGATAGAGCACCGTGTCAGGCGTGCACGCCGGCGTCGACCGCGTCGAGATAGTCCAGCACGTCGTCGGCACGGCCGCCGCGCACGAGCTGCATGGCCGTCTGGCCAGAGAAGCCCGGCAGCGGCTCCGAGCGATACCAGGCATAAGCCATCAACTGCGAGCCGAAACGCGGCTCGACCTTGTTGATCACCTCGACCATCTCGCGCAGCCGGCGCTGGGTCTTGTCCGACCGAATGCGGTCCTTGCGCTGGACGGCGTCCTTGCCGAGACCAGCTGTCCGGGCGACTTCCTCGCTGGTTGTCTGGAAGGCGTCAGCGATCTTCCGGGGCGCGAAGAACCCGTTGTCTGAATACTGGACGAGACCCATAGCCATCTCCTGCCGTTGTCGATGCCAATCGTTATGACGCAATATAGCGTCTGCGGAAGCGGCATTCAATGGGAATGGTGAAGCTCGGAGGGGAAGGGGGAGGAGAGGAAAAAATCCGGTTCGCCGATCGGCCGAACCGGTGACGCTTCCGCTCAACCGCGCCTCTCGCGATCCCGGCCGCGGCGTCCCGCGCAGGGCTGTCAGCCCCGCTTGGCCGGCCGGGCAGGGATGCTCGCCCGCAGTTGCACCGGCTCGTCCGCTCCGCGTGCCGGGGGGTGTCTTCGAGATGAAGACGAGGAAGGGCCGCCCGAGGGCTGGTCCGCAAAACCCGAACAGGAGAACTTATCATGCACCTTATGAAGGTCGATCCGCGCGCATTGAAGGACAATCCCGACAAAGCGCGCCAGGCCAAGTCCACGCCGCAGGCGGACGCGTTGCTTCTCGCGACGATCAAGGCCGTCGGTCTCGTCCAGCCTCCCATCATTGCGGCCGAGAGCGGCGGCGGCAATGGCCATATCATTGATTCCGGCCACCGCCGCGTGAAGCAGGCCATCGCCGCTGGGCTCGAAGAAATCGATGTGCTCGTCGTCGAGGCCGCCAATGACAATGGAGCGATGCGCTCCATGGTCGAGAACATCGCGCGCGAAGCGCTGAATCCGGTCGACCAGTGGCGGGCGATCGAGCGCCTCGTCGCGCTCGGCTGGACCGAGGAGGCGATCGCCGTCGCGCTGGCTCTGCCGGTGCGTCAGATCAGGAAGCTGCGGCTTCTCGCCAATGTCGCGCCCACCATGCTCGACCATATGGCGAAGGGCGACATGCCGAACGAGCAGCAGCTTCGCACGATCGCTTCCGCCTCGCTCGACGAGCAGAAGGAGGTCTGGAAGAAGCACAAGCCGTCGAAGGCCGATCCACAGGTGTCGTGGTGGAGCGTTGCGCAGGGCCTGACCAAGACCCGTATGTTCGCGCGACATGCCAGCTTCGGGGACGATCTGGCGCAAGCCTACGGCATCGCCTGGGTCGAAGACCTGTTTGCACCGGCCGATGAGGACAGCCGCTACACCACCGATGTCGAGGCCTTCCTCGGCGCGCAGCAGGAGTGGATGACCAATCATCTGCCGAAGCGGGGAACAATCGTGGAGGCCGACACGTGGGGCGGGGCCAAGTTGCCTCCGAAGGCCGAACGGGTTCACGGCAAGCCCGGCAAGTCCGACCATGCGGCGATGTACCTCGATCGTGACGGTCGCGTGCAGACGGTCCACTACCGCATGCCCGAGGCCAGAAAGCCTAAGGGAAGGAACGGCGCTGCGGCGGATGTCGACGGCGATGATGTCGTCGTTGCCGCAAAGAAGCGGCCCGACGTGACCCGCAAGGGTGTCGAGATGATCGGCGATTTGCGCACGGACTCGCTCCACGAAGCGCTGTCCAGCACACCTATCGAAGACGACACACTGATGGCGCTGCTCGTGCTGGCCTTTGCCGGCCGCAACATCTCCATCGCCTCCGGATCCGGGGACGATGTCTATGGCTTTGCCAGGATGGAACGTCATGCCGTGCGGCTCATAGGCGAGGACGGCAAGCTCGGCTTCGACCGTGAGACGCTGCGGCAGGCGGCGCGCTCGGTCCTGATCGACGTGCTGTCGTGCCGCGAGAACCGCTCCGACTCCGGCATTGTAGCCCGGATCGCTGGCGATACGATCGGCGCGGACGGCTTCCTGCCGAACATGGGCACGGATGAATTCCTCGCATGCCTGTCGCGTCCGGCGCTGGAGGCCTCCTGCAAGGATACGCCGGTTCTGCCCCGCCAGAAGGTGAAGGATACGCGCGCCGCACTTATCCAGCATTTTGCCACGGCGCACTTCGTCCATCCCGCAGCGGTGTTCGCGCCGGCGACGCAGACCGTCACGGCCTGGGTCGCGAAATACGAGGGCGCCGAGCTGGAGGGCGACGAGGACGCCGACGGCACGCTCGACCACTTCGACGAGCTCGACGGCGACCAGTCGACCGCGAAGGCGCACGACTATCCCGGCGAGGACGATGAAGAAGCCGGCGACGCCCACCTCTCAGACGAGGAGCTGGCAGCCATCGGCGTCGCGGCGGAATAGCCACTGCACGTCTCACTTCCCTTCCGAACGATCCCCGCCGCCGGTCTCATCACCGGCGGCGGTTCCGTTTTCACAATGACCAACAAGGAGGACCAAGATGTCCGCTCAACTGATTTTCGACCTCGTGCCGCTTGGCTCGATCGTGAGATATTCCGACGGTACGCCGCAGCCGCCAGAGCGCTTCCGCAAGAAGCTGGCTGCCTGGGAAAGCCGCAACAGCGGCGGCCGGCTGATCCGCAAGCAGGCCGCGCGCCGTGTCGGCGACACCGTGCTGCCGGCCAGTATCACCCTGCACGAGGGGAACTACGGCGGTGGCGGGGTTGTGGTGCTGACCGTCCACAGGAGCTTCTCGGTCTCTACAGACCTGAAGTTCGTCGTGACCGAGCGTCCGACGATCGGGTCTGTTCGTATTCTCGATCGGCCCGGCGAGGACGCCGAGCTGCTCCATCTTGCCGAGAGCCGTGTCCATGCGGAATCGTGGCTCACGAGGCATCGCTACCCGAATGCTGTCCTTGACGAGGTAACAGCCGATACCGTCGTGGCGGATTCGGTAGAGGGGAGGGCCGCATGAACGCTCCCGCTCTTGCAAATAGCAACCAAGAAACCCCCGGATTTCCGGGGATTTCCTTTGGCCGCAGCCGCGAGGGCTTTCCCGTCGCGCTGGTCGGCGACAACGCTTTCGCCATGATGTCAGGCCGCGACGGCCGGCACTATCTCGCCACGGGCTGGCGCATTGCCCGCCCGCTCGAAAAATGGACGCGCTCGGACTTCTATGGCCATTCAGGCGAACTGGCCGACGAGGCAGCGTTTCGCGCGCGCGTCGAAGAAAACGCGCTGCACCAGCAGCAGCGTACGGCCCTCGGTCGGCGCGAGATCTCGTCGCGAGCACGCACGCCATGGGGAACGTCGCAGGGCACCACTGTTTATGCCGATGGTGTCGCTTTCCACTCGACGGCCAGCCATGGCGGCTTCCATCTCAGCCCGGACCGCAATGCGAAGGTTCATCCGCTGCTGCGCGCCGGAGCGGCCTGGTACGAAGAGGACTGCCATTGGGCGGCCGTTGCTCATGCCTTTCCGGAACTCTTCACCGACTCTGAAATGGCCAGCGCGGAGTCCACGATCCGAAACTGGTATCCGGAGGCGTGGGAAGCCATCCACGGCAAGGTTCTCTTGCCCGGCCAGTCGTCGACGAAAGACGAACGCGAGTTCCAAAAACGCCATGTCGATGACTGGATCGTCGTATCGGCGATCCGATCCGACCATGAGCCGGGCTTCACTGAGGTCGTAGCCACGATGGGCGGCGATCGCTCGGGAAAACGCGGCACACGCCGCTATCTGGTTCCGTCGGAGGAGTACGGCACGAGCGGCTGCCGCTTCGGATTCATCATCGACGAAGCCCGTCACCATCTTTTCGAAGGTCCGTCGAGCTTTGCCGGCTGGCAGGGAAGGGAGGCGCCATGAAGGGCGATCCCGAACTGCGCTCCCAGCTTTTCCGCATGGAGGAGGCGCGCCGACAGACCCAGCGCCAGCTCGATTTGATAGACCGGCAGATCATCCGCCGCATGACCGCTCTGATCCCGCACCTGGGACATCGACAGTCGGGCTATCGGCGCGGCAGGGCTCCCGACCCGAGCGCATTCCTCGAACGATATCGTTCGAACCTTGCTGCGATCACCGCCGCGCGGCAGCCGGAGATCGATGCGCTGTCACGCAAGCTCGCCCGGCAGGATGCGGCTGTCGAGGCATTCAAGGCAAAGAATCTGTTGGACTCGGGCCACGACCGACCATGTGCTGACGATTGCGGCCGGCCGGCAATGGTCAGCGCTTGCGTACGAACTCCGTGCGAAGGACGAGTCCCTTGATGGCGTCATGCCGGCAATCGACCTCGTCCGGATTGTCAGTGAGGCGGATCGACTTGATCACGGTTCCCTGCTTCAGGGTCTGGTTGGCGCCCTTGACCTTGAGGTCCTTGATCAGGACCACCGAATCCCCGTCGGCAAGCACATTGCCAGCGGCATCGCGCGCCACCACAGGCCCTGTCTCCGCGACGGCAGCCATCTCCGAAGCCGGACGCCATTCGCCGGTGACTTCATCGTAGATGTAGTCGTCGTTTTCATCGGCCATGATCGCCCCTGTCACCGGAGTCGAACGCCTTGTCCGACCCCGTGCGGCAGTGTGGCGTGAGCCATCGTTAGCAGGCGAGCGCTGTTCACAACCGCACTTGCCGGACGCGACCGATACCGGCCCTGGAGGCGGTCGTTGCACCGGTAGCGAAGCTCTTCGCGTCTCCGTGCTCCGCAGCCGGCTCCGGATCAAGACCATTTGCGCGGCCTGACATCCGCGCGATCACAACCATCACTGACAGGAGGCATCATGCCGCTCTACACGATCGAGACCACCTATCACCTTCCCGTCTATCGTCAGGCCACCTATGAGGCCGCGTCCGTCGACGACGCCTGCAAACTCGCCATCGACGATGATGACTGGTCATGCGAGCTTCCTGATCATGAGACGGCCAGCCAGACATTCGTCACCGGAATCTGGCGAGGACGGGATAGGGCATATCAAGGCGAGCCTGTCGCTGCTTCCGGGCGGTTCGGCCAGACAGTGCAACGCAAGGCCGAGCTTTTCGATACGCTCGTGCGCTTGTTGAGGGAGCCTGCCCAGCCAATGGGCCTGTCGCGACATG
Source organism: Mesorhizobium sp. 1M-11 (assembly GCF_001303895.1). Classification (GTDB taxonomy): domain Bacteria; phylum Pseudomonadota; class Alphaproteobacteria; order Rhizobiales; family Rhizobiaceae; genus Mesorhizobium. The sequence continues at coordinate 39,459 of NZ_LJSD01000071.1, forward strand.
ATTTCGATTCCTGGCTGCTGCGCGCGCTCGCCGCCATTGCCGTGGCCGATGGAATTTTTCGCGACGCCAACGTCGTGCAGTCGCGGGAAATCTCGGCTATAAATTCCCCCTGACGACAGGGAAGACCATGATGGACAACACGACACGCACAGCCTTCGAGCGGTTGCTCAAGATCGCCCAGTCGGACACCGGGCAGTCGCGCCGTGTCGCTTCCTTTGTCCTGGCCTGGTGGAACGCTACCGACCACGGCGGTTTCGACATCGCCGATCTCTTCGCCGTCGACGCCGAAATCGGCCGGGATATGGCCACCGTCTTCTCCTATCTCGTGGACCGGCCCACGGCCGAGTATCCAGAGGCGTATCGCGTCGAGATCGAGGCGGTCATTCGCCGATGGCGGCCCGAGGTCTGGGAGCGCTACGCCGAGTCGGCGTGACGTCGTGACGGCGACTGCCAATCCACCAGTCCGATCACATCCGCGCATATGACGGTCATCGCGATGCCGTGTTCCAGGCGCGGACCCAGCCCATCTGAAAAACCTGCGCGTTGATGCAGACGGCCCAACAACGAGCGCGCGGGATTGGCTCGGCTTGCATGTCCTTTCGCCGTCCGGTCTTGCAGCGCGGCGCAACGCTGTCGGAACGCCCACGCAGCGGCGACCCGTCATGGGGGCACCGTTCCTTCCCTCTTCCCGAATGAGATCGGGCGCGTCGGCGGCGAAAGGCGAACGCGCGATTTGGGAACGCATGTGCCTGGACGTTCGCGGTCTGCCGGGAGGTGAGCGGCTTGGGCGGTTCAGCCCTTCCTCGATCGGCTGCTCTTTCTGACATCGCTGCCGTGCCGGTCCCCCCGTCGGGTTTGCTGCGGTCTGAACCGGCGGCCAGCCGCTTCAAGGCCGCTGCGCGCCGCGGAGCGGCCGGGTACCGCCATTCTCGGCAAAGCAGGCCCGCGTCCAGCGTCGGAGCTCCAGCAAGGGGCTGGGCACCGCTTGTCCGCAAGCCGGCTTCGCTCGCCTGCCGGTCCCCGGACCCTGAAGCGTCCAGCTTCCGCCGGTTCGGGTCGACCGCACCCGAAGGGGAGACCGGCAAGGACCGGCTCGATCCCGAGGGACGCAACCGAAGGAAAGGATTTTTCCCATGACCAAGACCAGCCGACCCCGGCAGACCGCCCGCGTCGTCCAGCTGCGCAAGGGCTCCACGATCGAAATGGTTCGCCTCTCCTGCCCCGACAGCAACCAGGCCGCCCTCATCTCGGAGAGCTTCGGACTTCCCGTCCTCGACAGCGACGGCATCCGCAGCCTGCATGAGCGGTTCTTCAACGAGACAGCCGACTCGCTCCGCGAAGGCCTGAGCGACCGGGCCATGCAGATCCATCTCCAGCGCATCGTCGGCTCCTATGTCGGCTCCGCCCACGGCGCAGGGCAGTTCTACAGCCGGGCGGTATCCGAGGCGCGGGACGCCACGGCGAAGCTCGCCAACGACGCCCGAGACGAAGACCGTGACGGGCCGGTCGGCTTCGACAGCCAGGCGCAGAGGAAGCGCGAGTTCGCCGCCGACATGGCGCTCCAGGCCCACGCACTGCGCATGGCGGCCGAGGCTGCCGTCGTCTCCTACGAGCATATTGTCGGCGAGACCTGGAAGCCCTTCGAGCGCCCGGTTGAGAACGCCGGCGAGACCGTCGGCCGCCAGGCGGCCGAACTCCAGATGGCGGCCCTCGGCTAGCCATTCCGGCGGGGCTCCGGCCCCGCCGATCACATCTTCGACCCACAGCACAGGCCGGTCCCTCGCGGGGCCGGCCTGTTCGCATGTCCCGTCAACGGCAACACCGATCGCGGAAGATGAAATGATGGAGAAGGAGAAGGAAGTCGGGCACGCCGAGCGTGCCCCGTCCCGGATGGCGGTCCTGCCGGGGCTGGCGGACAGCGCAACGGCTTCGCCGTCCTCCACTTCGTTCCGGCCTGTCGTCTCTCGCCCTGCGGTCGCGCGCCTCCCGGTGCGCGGTCTCGCCTGTAGCCCGGCCGTCGGACCCCGTGACGGGGCCGCGATCGGCGCGGCCTCCAAAACGGAGGTTCAGGAAAATGAACAGGAAAGAAGAGAAGCCGCGCGTCGACATCTACGCGAGGATCACCGATCGGATCGTTGCCGATCTCGAAAAGGGCGTCCGGCCTTGGCTGCGCCCCTGGAGCGTGGCAAACACTGCCGGGCGCATAACCCGGCCGCTTCGCCACAATGGCGAGCCCTATTCGGGCATGAATGTCATCCTCCTCTGGTCGGAGGCGGTCGCGCGTGGCTTCGCCTCGCCGGTGTGGATGACGTTCAAGCAGGCGGGCGAACTTGGCGGCCATGTCCGCAAGGGCGAAAGCGGCAGCCTCGTCGTCTATGCCAGCCGCTTCACCAAGACCGAGAGCGACGGCCGTGGCGGCGAGGTCGAGCGGGATATCCCGTTCCTGAAGACCTACACCGTCTTCAACACCGAGCAGATCGACGGCCTGCCCGATCGTTTCCACGTTCGGCCGCAGGCGGTAGCCGATCCTGTCGAGCGCATCGAGCACGCGGATCGCTTCTTCGCCAACACCGGGGCGGTCATCCGGCATGGCGGATCGGCGGCCTTCTACTCGCCCTCGAGCGACCACATCCAGATGCCGCCCTTTGAGAGTTTTCGCGATGCCGCGTCCTACGTGGCGGTGCTCAGCCACGAAACGGTGCATTGGACGGCGGACTCCCAGCGCGTCGGGCGCGATCTCAGCCGCTATGCGAAGGATCGCACGGAGAGGGCGCGGGAGGAATGCGTTGCCTTATCTTGACAGTCTGCACCGACTCCCAGTGTCCTGCTGGCGTCGATGCAACAGGACTGACGGAGGCGTTATCCAGGCCGGCCGCAGCGCTCCCACATAGCTGGCGGAGGCCGGCCTGGATAGCGCCGGGCAAGTTGAACTCCTTCGTTGATGCTGGCTCCCCGGATGGGGGTCCGGGGGAAGGTTGAACAACTTGTGGACAATATAACCGCAGCTTCGAGCATCATCATTCAGGAGCGCAGATCGGCGGAGGGGCTTGACGCCCATGTGCCAATGATCCTTCGGGACGGGGCGCTCTACGATCCTGACCTGGATCGCTTCTTCCGCGACCTGCCATTCAACGGGGTTCGCTCCCGTCATTCCCTTCGTGCCTATGGCTATGACGTCCTTGTGTGGGTCCGCTTTCTTTCGGAAGCCTGCGCCAAGACAGTATGGCAGGCTGATCGGCACGACGTCCTTGCCTATCATCGAGTTCGGCGCCGCGCCGAAGCCGGACAACGCATCTCGGCCGCTTCGTGGAATCGTGCCGTCGCCTGCCTCGACCGCCTGTATCGATGGGGTGTCCATGAGAAGCTTACCGCGGAAGCGCCGTTCACGCATCAGTCCGTCTGGCGACAAGGGTATGCCGGCCGGCGAGCGCAGATCACGGCGCGGAACGATGCGTATGAACCTGCAGCTCGCCGAGCGGATGTCAGCTTCGTCACGCTCGACGACTATCGGAGATTTCGGGATGTTGGCTTGCGAGGGCTCCTGCCTGATGGCGGAACGCGTGTCGGCGCTCGGGATCGCAACGGCATTCGCAATGCATTGTTTTCCGACCTTCTCGTCACGACAGGTCTGCGGCTGGAGGAAGCTTCTTTTCTCTTCGCTTCCGATCTTGCTTTCACAGATCAGCAGCCAGGCCGTCAGGTCTGGCTGGATTTGCCGGATGCCCTGACCAAGGGTGATCGCGGCCGCCAAATACTCGTTCCCGCGCGACTGCTCGAACAGGTGCGGGCCTACATCGGTGTCGAGCGTGCTCATGCGGTTGCAAAGTTCCAAGGCCGTTCGGGTTGGCGATCATTCGACCGCCCGATCCTCGTACACCGGGAGCGAAGCAATTCCCGGCTACGACTGCGCGATGGCGGCGATATTGCGCTTGACCTGCTCAGTCCCGAGGAGCGCAGCCGGATCATTATCTGCGCCGACGATGGCACACCGAAGGAACCGGCGGTGTTATGGCTCTCCGAGATCGGCTTGCCGGTGCAGACGAACTCTTGGGAGGTCATCTTCGCCCGTGCCTCCGAGCGATGCAGATCCTTCGGCTTCGATGTCAACATCAGCCCGCATCAGCTCCGCCATACCTTTGCCGCATATATGCTGGCGATGCTCATTCAGCACCGCCTCCGTGACGCTGCATTGCCGGCCGGGCCGATGGAGGGATACCGGCAGATTCTCGGCGATCCTCTTCAGCAGGTCCAACGGCTCCTTGGTCATGCCAACCTGACAACGACCTACATCTACCTCGATCACATCGCGACACGCGCCGATACTGTCGATGCCGCAGTCGAGGAACTCCTGGCACTTCTTCCCTCGGAGACCTCGCTATGACGGGGCGGCCGCGGAAGGGATCCTCAGTCCGATTTGCCCCAATCGATGGTATCGCTCCCGCTCACGCCAGCGATCCAGTGCTCGGTCTGCGCTTTAACATCGCGGCGCGCTACGGCGGCAGTGTCGAAGTCGATCTTACCGACGTGCATCCGCGACCGCTCGCTATCGCTTTCGCAGGTGCCCTTCGCCGACAGTCTGGACTTGGTGGTTCACTGGGCGCGCGGAGCACCATCAAGGTGCATCTGAACGCATATCTTCGGTTTTTCGCATATCTGCGCGAGCACTCCAGGGCCATGACGCCTGCTGATCTGCTCGCTGACGATATCGACGGATACGAGGATTTTCTCGAAGCCGGGGGGATGAAGCCTATTCACCGCCACATGGTACTTGCCAAGGCCATTCTCGCCTTGCGCTCGATTGATGCCGACCAGCCTGGCCTTCTTGATGAAGGGGTCCGTCGTCGGCTGAGCTATACCAGTGCACAGTCCGCCGGCCGCTCGCAGCCGCGCGACGCCTACAGTCCGTTCGTCGCAAGGCAGCTTCGCGATGCCGCCCGCGCTGACATCGGCAAGATTTTCAGGCGGATCGGGAAGCCGCTCGATGATGACGGTGGCGATGCTAATCTCCGCAGAGTGACCGATGAAGCCAACGCCAGAATCGTGGCCTCCGGCAAGCTTAGTAGCGGGGACAGAGCGTTCCATCGCCTGTACTTCATGCGGGCGCGCCGCGGTCTGCCTGTCTCAACCTTGGCCGAAGATATCCACGGTCGTTATCATCTGCGGGCCACCGACATTCCACCGCTTCTAACCTTCCTATCGCTGGAGACCGGCCTGGAGATCGAATGTTGCAAGGCTTTGACGATCGACTGCCTACAGAACCCCGGACCCGGAACCATCGAGATAGCCTATGTGAAGCGACGCGCTCGAGGTGCTGAGCACAAACATATCCGTGTGCGTGACGGCGGAATCGGAACGCCGGGAGGTCTCGTTCGCAAGCTGATCGAGGTGACGGCCTTCACGAGGCAGTTCGTACAGAGCGATTGCCTTTTGCTCTATTACTATACCGGTCGGAAGCAACTCCGCGCAGGTGTTGATCATCCGCATGAACGCGTTGACCAATGGACCGAGAGCCATGGGATCGTCGATGACGACGGAAAGCCTCTTCGGCTCGTTCTTTCCCGCTTGCGCAAGACGCACAAGGCGCTCTGGTATCTGAAGACAGAGGGCCATATGGCCCGCTTTGCGGTCGGGCACACGCCCGAGATCGCCGCTCGCCACTATGCCGACATTCCCTCGCTGCGACCGCTTCATGAGGCAACTGTGGCGGCGGCGTTTTCCGAGGCCGCCGCGACCTTCGACCCGATCATATTGGCGCCTGACGACGAGGTTTCCTGGCGCCAAAGCCACACCGCTTCGGAAGGAAGCATTGATGTCGACGCGCTTCTGGGCGGCGAACAGGATGTTTGGCTGGCTGCATGCTCGGGCTTTGACCGCAGCCCCTTCGGAGACCTGGGATCACCTTGTCCGCAACCGTTTTGGGGTTGTCTCGAATGCCGCAACGCCGTCATTACCGCGCGCAAGTTGCCGGCGATCATCGCGTTCCTGCGGTTTATCGAGGAGCAACGGGTGGGTCTCCCTGCCGCGGACTGGGCCATGAAGTTCGGCCGCGCGCATGATCGCATCGCGAAGCAGGTTTTACCCGCTTTCCCGGAAAGTGTGATTGCCGAAGCCCGCCGCGAGGCGGAAGGGCATTCCCTCTTTCTTCCGCCGGAGGCCCGGCAATGATCCGATCGGCGCCAGCACTTTCCGCCTCCCAGGAACTTGATCGTCGCCCCGTTCTCGCAACCGCTGCGTTGAAGCCGGGCTTTGATCGCGATACCCTCTCGCGCTACGGCGATCCGAGCTGGGACCTCGGACCGGCCGTATTTCGCGAGAACGCGCGCCGCTGTCACGTCACCGTGCATTTCGGCGCGGTCGAGGATGAAGGTGTCCGCGAGGCGCTTCGCGAGTTCCTCTATGCCCGGCTGAACGTCGACATGCCGGGTCATCGCAAGATACTTCCTCCCGGCAGTGTCCGGCAGACCTTCAACCGCGCACGACGATTCTTCGAGTTCGTGCGTGACGAGCTTGGTGCTGTCGATCTTCGCCGGGTCGGCCAGCCGCTTCTGGATCGCTACGTTCGCCACCTCAAGACAGACCGTGCCCGCCGGCCGGTTATAGTCGGGCACCTTCTGGAAGTCCCGGCTGATCTCTACGTCTATCGTGATCATCTCCCGTACATAGGCTTGGGATTCCAGCCATGGGCCGGGAGCGCACCAGCCCGTGTCGCTGGCTACCGTCATGTTCGCGAGAATCTCACACCTCGTATTCCCGAAGCGATCATCTCGCCGCTGCTGGCCTGGTCGATCCGTTATGTCACCCAGTTTGCCGCGGATATATTCGCTGCGCGCGAGGAGATGGACCTTCTCGAAGCCCACTGCGCGGCCCTCATAGAGGCGGATCGCGGCCTCAAGCCCAAGCATCGTCGAGAACGACAGCGCAAGCGCCTCGGGGACTATTTCGATCGACTACGCACCGAAGGGCGCGGGGTTCCAATCTGGGGAACCGCGCACAACGGAACATTTCTCCGGCACCCTGAGACGGGAGAGGTCTCCCCGCCCGTCAACTCCCATTTGCTTCACCTGCACATTGGCCTCGACGCTCAGGCCGAGCCAAAGATGCATATTCAGCTGACCGGCGGGGCGCCTCGCCAGATCAGGGCCGCGTTGCTCGAGCTCGGCGTCGAGACAGGTGGCATGGAGACGCCGATCTCCATTCTCCCGGAGACCGGCAGGCCTTGGCGGCCTCGTTTCGACGCCAAGACCCTTGCCCAGGAAGAGAGGATGCTGCAATCGGCAGCCTATATTCTATGCGCCTACCTGACCGGCATGCGGGACTGCGAGGTTCAGGCAATGCAGCGCGGATGTCTTGCGCTGACCCGCAGCGAAGACGGCATGATCATGCGTCATCGCGTTCGCTCCGTCTCCTACAAGGGAAAGTCGAGCCGAGGTGAGCCGGCCGAATGGATTACCATCGAGCCTGTAGCCAAGGCGATAGAAGTGCTGGAACGTTTGTCCTTTCGGGCGGCATCGGCGCGCGGGCTCACGACGCTCTGGCCGGTTCTCGCTGTCAAATCTGTGTGCAAAGACCACCTATCCGCAGAGATCGTTCGGCAGCTCAATCACTTCCGCGATCATCTCAATCATCTTTTCGGCACACCGGAGACGCCGGCAGTCCCGAACGGGCCGGATGATCAACCCTGGCGGATCACGACGCGGCAGTTCCGGCGCACCATCGCATGGTACATTGCCAACCGCCCCTTCGGCACGATCGCTGGCATGATCCAATACAAGCATGCCTCCGTCGCCGCTTTCGAAGGCTATGCCGGCTCCAGCCGATCTGGCTTCCGTGCAGAAGTCGAGAACCAGCGCAGCCTCGGCCAACTCGACGACCTGCTGACCTATTTCGACGAGCGTCAGGCCGGAGCGACGCTGTCCGGGCCAGCGGCAGCGCGGATAGCGAAGACGCTCGACGGTGTATCGTCAGAACTCGGTCCGCTTCCGGCCATGATCGCTGATCGCGCCCGGCTCCGCACGATGCTCGCGAGCCTCGCGCGAACATTGCATGTCGGGGTGTTGGCCGATTGCTTCTTCGATCCCGGCACGGCCGCCTGCCTGAAGCAGGCCACCGGAGCCAAAGGCCCGCTGACCGCGCTCTGCCAGCCGACCCTTTGTCCAAATGCCTGCATCACCGCGAGACACCGGCCAGCATGGGCCCGCTCCGCGCAGGAGGCCACGAGCCTGTTGAAGGAGAAGCGGCTCTCTCAGCTTCAGCGGAACATTCTACAGCAGGAGCTCGAGCGAACGATGACGATCTTGACCAATATAGACGAAGGCGCCGGATCGCGTTGAAGGCCCATGGGCCACCATAACAAATGGCCAACATCGTCATATCTGTGCATATAGAACGCCTATGACTGACGCTGCCAATAAATCACTTCCCCGTCATCCTACTGCTGCTTTCGGCGGAGGCGCCATTATTGGCGCCCTCGGAGGCCTAATCGGCCTGGGAGGCGCCGAGTTCCGCCTTCCGATCCTGATCGGGTTTTTCAACTTCGCAGCCCTGGAGGCGGTCATCCTCAACAAGGCGATGAGCCTTGTCGTCGTCGCGACCGCGCTCCCCTTCCGGGCGGGCACGGTGCCCTTCAGCGCCATAGCCGATAACTGGCCGATCGTGCTCAACCTTCTCGCGGGAAGCCTGATCGGCGCCTGGTTCGGCGCAGGCTGGGCGACAAGGCTGCGGTCGGAGACGCTTTACAAAGTCATCGCCATCATGCTCGTGGCGATCGCGATCGTCCTGGTGTTCGGGCACGAGGCGACAGCGGGGCAACCTTTGCTGACGGGCGCGAGCCAGCTCGTCGCGGGTGTTGTCGCGGGCTTCATCATCGGCATCGTCGCCTCGCTCCTGGGTGTCGCGGGCGGCGAACTGCTGATCCCGACGCTGGTCCTCCTCTTCGGTGCGGATATCAAGCTCGCCGGTAGTCTCTCGCTTGCGGTGAGTCTGCCAACCATGCTGGTGGGGTTCACCCGCTACAGTCGCGACGAGAGCTTCTCCGTTATCGGCCGCAACAAGGTTTTCCTGCTCATCATGGCTGCCGGATCGGTCGTCGGTACGTTTATCGGCGGCCTTCTGCTCGGCATCGTTCCAAATGCGTTTTTGCTGCCGGCTTTGGCAATCATCCTCCTAATCTCCGCGGTGAAGGTGTGGCGCCATTAGCCGCAGTCCTGCAAACTTACCGATCGAAGTGAAGCTTCCGCAGCTCGCATGCTGACGGCACAGCGAACCTGAACCCCAGCAACTGACTGGTTTCGACCGCAGGCGGGGCGTGCCCGTGGCTTGCCGGTGGCCCCGCCCGGCGTTGTCGGAGCGCGCGATGCCCGGCGCATCCGCGCAACGGCTGGGCGCCGTCCTCCGCTTACGCTTCGGCTCTGCGAGTGCGCGGCCGCACCTGAGGCATCGCAATCCGCTGCTCCGACGCCGGGACAGGCCCCGGCGGAGAAGGAGCAACGATTATGACAAGACAAAAAATCAGGAACAACCGCCCGTACGGGCGGGAGAGGAAGAGGAAGGCGGGAGTCGGGCGGTCGGTTGAAGGAGCGAGAGAGGCTCGCGCCGCCGGCCGCGGAGATTCCCCAATGTCCAGCACTTCCACTTCGGCCAAGCGCGCCGATGTCTATTCCCGCGTCACGGCCGAGATCATCGCCGCCATCGAGCAAGGCACAGGTGAATGGCGTGCCCCCTGGTTCCACAACGGCACCAGCATCGCGCGTCCGACCAACATCGCATCCGGCAAGCGATATCGCGGCATCAATACGCTGGCGCTCTGGGCCGCGGGCTTCGCGGCCGGATATGGTGACGGCCTCTGGGGCACCTATAAGCAATGGCAGGATGCTGGCGCGCAGGTGCGTGAAGGAGAACGCTCCACCACAGTCGTCTTGTGGAGGGAGATCCATGTTTCCCGGCAGGGCGACAACGAAGACGACGATGAGGGGCATCGGCGCATGTTCGCCCGTGCTTTCTCCGTCTTCAACATCGCGCAGGTTGACGGCTACGAACGCCCGGCAGTTCCAGCACTGCCCGAGGCGGAACGTCTCGCCCAAGCGGAAGCATTCATCGCGAACCTGGGCGTCAAGACCGTGTTCGGTGGATCGGAAGCCTATTATCGCCCGTCGGCGGATACCGTGTTCATGCCGCCATTCAATTCGTTCCGTGATGCCGCGTCATTCTACGGTGTCTGGTTGCACGAGAATGGCCACGCAAGCGGCGCCAAGCACAGGCTCGACCGCGATCTTTCCGGGCGATTTGGATCAGCGTCCTATGCCGCCGAAGAATGCTGCGTGGAAATTCTCAGCGGGCTCATCCTGGCGGACTTGGGTATCGCACACCATCCGCGCCCCGATCATGCCGCCTATGTCGTCTCGTGGCTCAAGGTCCTGAAGGACGATCCCAAGGCCATCTTTACCGCTGCCAGCAAAGCGCAACAGGCAGCCGACTGGATGCATGCACAGCAGCCCCAGGCAGAGGAGATGGCCGCATGACCAGCACCGTCTTCACTACCCAAATATTTCGGATAGGGGCTGTACTGTCAGGATATACGGCCGAGCTCGGGAGCTGCTTTCTCTCCGCCGATCTCGGTATCGTGCCGGAGCTCGAGCCGCGTCCGGATCATGCGAGCTATCTCGATTCCTGGTTGAAGGTCCTCGCCGACGACAAGCGGGCGATCTTCTCGGCCGCTGCTCACGCGCAGCGCGCCGTCGCCTTCCTGCACGGCCTTCAGCCGGCGGCCTCGGAAGAACGCGAGGCCGCCTGATGTTCCACGCATCCATCATCGGCGGCGAAGGTGACGCACCTTCCCCGATCGGCCTGCGCGCCCTCTCGCTCGGAGTGGGTGTGCAGCCGCCACGAAGCCATCGAGCTGTCGCGGCTCTACGCGGTGCGGCCTGATCTGTCCCGCGTGACGTTGCGCATGTGGCGCGCCATCGTCTTCCCGGCGCCGTGCCAGGAATGCGGTTTCGTCTGGGCGGTGAGCTATCAGGATCCTGCGATCCCATGCCGGCAACGTCTATCGCTCCGACGGCTGGGTGCAGCCCGCCACATCGCAGCGGCATCGATCCGCGCTCAGGCAGGAAAGGTCGCCGTAAGGTGGTCTGGGGCTGGCGCGACGAGGCCAGCGAGCGACGGCGGCGTCGTGCGATCGGGCTGGTGGCCAGTTCCGACCTCGGCGCCGTCCACCGCCATGATGTCCGTGACTTCGCGCACTGTGCACTCATCAGCCCATGAAGGCAGGGCCACATCCCCTCGCGGGGACGTTGCCGAGCGCAATGTCGCGGAGCATGTGACGCTGTTCGGCGGCGCGGGCACCCAAGGCCTCATCTTGATGTCAGTTCGCCGGGGGCAGGGGTCACCGGGTTTCAGCGATCGGCCGCGTCTCGCGGGTCAGGATTCCCGGAACGGCGCGAATGCCGGCGGTGGAAACGGCTGTGCCAATCCCGCCCCATCTGAGCTGCCGGTGGATCTATCCCTCCGAAACGAATTGAGCCCCTAAGTCCATTCGGTTTCCGCAAGCAACCCCGCGCGGCGGCGGACCGAGTTGGCGCTTCGCGCCTGCCCGCACCACTCCTTGCCTTGGGGGCGAGCCGTCGCGTTCCGCTCCGGTTGCAGGCGTCTCCCGCTGTCCTTGGCCGGGTCTCGTTCGGAGGGACGGTCCCCTGGACGAGCAAGATGGAGACAGGAAATGACCAACATCGTTTTTCTCGCCGGCAACATCGGCAACGACCCCGAAATGGTGAACACCCGCGGCGGCACCAAGATCACCGACTTCCGGCTGGCGACCTCCCGCCCGAAGCGGGCCGACGGCAAGGTGGTCAAGGGCGAAAACGGCTACGCCGAGCAGGACACCGAATGGCACCGCATCAAGTGCTTCAACGGCCTCGCCGAGACGGTGCAGAAGCACTGCGTCAAGGGCATGAAGGTCGCGGTGCGCGGGCGCATCCACTACACAAGGTGGACGGACAACGACGAAATCGAGCGCTTCAGCTCCGAGATCATCGCCGACGCCGTCGACTTCCTCGCCTGGCCCAAGCGCGACGGCGCCGGCAACCACACCGAGGGCACGGACGACATCCCGTTTTGAGCCCGGATCGGGACGGCCCCGCGGTGAGGCGGGGCCATCCCTCATGCAGAAAGGAGCATCGAGGATGTGCAAAGTTCTCAATGCCCGCATCGTCGGGAAAGCGCCCGCTCCCGCGCGCGTCTATATCGGGCGGCCGAGCAAATGGGGAAATCCCTTCGTCATAGGCCGCGATGGTTCGCGCGAGGAGGTCATCGCGAAATATCGCGCGTGGCTCACGTCGCAACCCGAGTTGCTCGACGCGCTCGACGAACTCCGCGGCCGCGATCTGGTCTGCTGGTGCGCGCCGCTAGCGTGCCACGGCGACGTGCTGATAGAGCTCGCGAACCAGGCCTGACCTCTCCGGCCCGGTCACGCCGACGGGGCCGTCTCTGCATGCCGAGCGCCAAACTTGGGTCGATAACCGCGGCGCCGCTTGGCGCGCAACAGTTCCAGGAAAAGGCCCACGGCCTCGCCCTCGTCGTCGAAGGAGTGCTGCACCATGCGGCCGGTCGTTCCGATCCGTCCCCAACGGCGCACAAGCCGGGCGTGGCCGAACAGCGTCTCTTCGATCGACAGTACATAGAACCGGGCCATGTTCCGGCCCGGATCCCGACGTTCGATGTAGAGCCGATACTGCTGCGCGATCATGCGGGCAGAATCGCGCACCGGGAATCCGGCGTCCAATGATAGGTTTGAATCACTGGACCCGGACCGATTCATTTCGTTGATGAGTGGGCGCGAACGTCAGCCGTTCAGTGTATCCTTAAGCGCCTTCGCCGGCGTAAAGGAGAGCTTCCTGGAGGCCGCGATCTTGATCGTGGCGCCAGTCGATGGATTGCGTCCCTCACGCGCCGGCGTATTCTTGACCTGGAATTTTCCGAAACCGGGGATGCTGGTCTCGGCGCCCGAACGCGCCGCGTCCAAAATTTTCTTGAACACTCTCGACGATTGCCTTGGCCTGCGCCTTGGTCAGTTCTGCTCGGCGGCGATCTTGTCGGCGATTTCGGTTGTTGTTGTCATTCGGTTCGATACTTCCTTGTTGATGAGGGCGACCCTAGAACACTATTCTCACACTGACGATACCGACAATTCGGCGGGTCTATTGGTCGTCAGCATCTTCCATTACGGATGCGAGGGCCGAAATCGCATTCTTCAGCCGATGGCGGCCAAAGCCCGTCCAGATCGACCGACACGGAGGTCCCCGATGAAGGGGCAAGCCGTCATCAGCCTTTTCCATTTCGGTGGAAACGGTTCTCGGCGACAATGGATTTCATGTCCGCCCGCCGGAACCAGATCGCCCGCCCGCAGCGCAGCGGCGCATTGCCGGCCGTGAAGACGATCTGCTCGTCGCTTCGCATGCGCAACACTTCCTCGGGCAGGATCAGCGGCCGCGCCGTGAGATGCTTCGAACGCGTCCGCGACGATCCGGACATCTGTGACGATCGGCTGAGCTGGTCGACCTCTACGGTCGTTTTGCCGCAGCGACGCGAGATGTAGTCGGCCGTATCGGGATCGTTGATGGCGGCGAATGAGACCCAGGATGCAGACTCGAACCATTTGCTGGTCGCATCGCGGCCACCATAGGCCTCGCGCATCTGGCCGATGGACTGGAACAGAAGTACGAGGCTAATGCCATATTTGCGGCCGGCGTCCCGGGCCGTTTCGAGGATCCGCAGGTAGCCGAGCCTCGCCACCTCGTCGAGCAGGAACAGGGTACGCCCGTCTACCTCGCCATTCCGGTTATAGATCGCGTTGGCAAGAGCGCCGATGATCGTGCGCGCAAGGCCCGGATGCGCTTCCAGAGTTTTGAGATCGAGACTGACGAAGACGTCGGTCTTGCCATTGGCGATATCGTCGGTCGCCAAGCTCGAACCCGAAACCAGCGCCGCGTAGTTCGGATAGCTCAGCCAATGGGTCTCCTTGACCGCGTTGGCATAGACGCCGGAGAAGGTTTCAGGCGTCATGGCAATGAAGGGGGCAACGTTTTCTTTCACAAACTCCGATCCCGAATTGTCGTAGATCGCCTGCAGCCGCTCACGCAGTTTCGGCTCCGGCTCCGAGAGGTTCGCCCGCATCTGCCGAAGATGCTGGTTCTCTTTTTCCGTATGTCCTGACAGGCAGACGTCGGCGATAAGCGCGGTGATCAGCTGCAGCGCCGAAGCGCGAAAGAAGTCATCGCGGATCGAGGCCTGCCTGCCGGTGTCGGTCACCACCCAGTTGGCCACGGCGACCAGGTCCTCCTCCTTGGAGCTGCCGAAGCGGCCGATCCAGTCGAGCACATTGAATCCGGTTGACGGGTCGCGCGGATCGAGGATGAAGACATCCCGACCGGCCCTGCGCCGATGCTCGATCACCATCGGCGCCACCTCGTTCGAAGGATCGAGGGCGACGAGACTGCCGCCCCATTTGAGCACCGTCGGCACGGTGATCGACGTTGTTTTGAATCCGCCGGAGCCGGCGAAGACGAGACCGTGCGTCGAGCCGAACGAGGCGTCGAAACACAGCAGAGGCGGACGTCCGCCGGCGCCCCAGGTCTCACGCTGGTCGGCGCGAAATCCCCGCTCGGCCACCGTGTCCCTGTCAACGCGGTAGGCTTCGCCGACGACGATGCCGCCGGCTTCGGGGAACAGACGCCTGGCATCCTTCAGCGCCATCCATTCGGCATCGCCATGGATTGAGCGCTTGCCGTGGATACGGCGTGGCGTAGCGGAGGCGAACGCGGCATTGCCGCGGATCGCGACGCGCAGCGCGAACACGCCGGAGACAGCCACCAGGGTCACGCCGATCGAGGTCGCGGCATCGACGTAGTTGAAGATACTCACGCCAGCGGGCACGTCATCCGCCAGGCTGGACAGCCGCACGGCCTCGCGCACGAGTGCGGTGGTAACAACCACAACCGCGCCCGCGAGCGCGCCGGCGCCCGTGCTGCGGATCGACAGAGCGCCCCTGGCCGCGAAGAGGAAGACGATCCCGATCGCGGCCGCGGCAGCGTAGGGCAGGGCGATGCCGATCCGGCCCAGCATCAGGCGGGCGTCGGGGGTCGAGCCGAGCGAGGCCGTCCATTGTTCGATGCCGCCGAGACCGAGCAGCGTCATCAACATCAGCGCGGCCGGCGCCACGAAAAGGGCGATCCTAGTCGGCGTCATCGATGAACGCCTTTTCGCCCAGCGCCAGGAGGCGCGCGCGCTCCGTCTCGTCGCAGCGAATGCGATCGGCGGCGTCAATCAGCAGGCCGAGCAGCAGTGCCCGTTTCTCGTAACGCAGTCCGGCCTTGGCGATCAGCCCACCGAGCTGGATCTTCTCGCGCGTGTCCCTCTTGCGCGCCTCGCTGGCCATGGTCTGGTTCATGCGTTCAAGCCTCGCCAGCGCCGCCCGCATCCGCGCCAGACGCGACCGTCGTGCCCGGGACTCCGGCGCTCCTGCCCTGCCCGGCATTCTTCTTCCCGGACGACTTCCCGCTTCCCGCGCGAAACTGGCCGGCAATGTCCTCGAACGCCGATAGCAGCGCCGCCTCCTCGATCTCGATCTCGCCGAGACCGGCCTTCAGCGCGATGCGTCCGATGCGTTCGGCCTCGCGCGTCTCTGCCTGTCGGAGCTGTTCCTGGAGGCGGTTGATTTCTTCCCTGATCTTCGATGACGGCTTCTTCATCCCGGTCGCCTCTTGTTTCGTTCTTCGCCTTCGTGGCGAGGCAAGACTCGCCCGAAACTCAACGAGGGACGACTAGAAGAAATGCTAGTCGGCGGAGCCGACGCTTTGAGGAATGATCCCGCCGTTCCGAAGGAGCGGCATCCAAGGGCGCAGTAATACGTCGCTGACGCGACGTCCTGCTTCAGCCCGCCGAGCACGGCCCACTCCCGACGAACACGATGCTCGTTTTTCCGGGAGCCGGTTCACCGTGGCGATCACGCATTTCACGCCTCAGCTCATCGGCCGCAGCAGCGGCCGCAGCGCCGTGCTGGCCGCCGCGTACCGGCATTGCGCGAAGATGACCTACGAGAGCGAGGGCCGCACCGTCGATTTCACGAACAAGGGCAATCTCGGCCACGAGGAATTCCTGCTGCCGCCCGATGCGCCGCAATGGGCGCGGGCGCTGATCGCCGACCGTTCGGTCGCGGGCGCGGCGGAGGCGTTCTGGAACAGGGTTGAGGCTTTCGAGAAGCGTGATGACGCGCAGTTCGCCAAGGAGTTCATTGTCGCGCTGCCGGTCGAGCTCTCAAGGGAGCAGAACATCGCGCTGATGCGCCAGTTCGCCGTCGAACAGGTGCTCGCGCGCGGGCAGGTCGCCGACTGGGTCTACCACGACGAAGCCGGCAATCCGCATGTCCATCTGATGACGACGCTGCGGCCGCTGACCGAGAAGGGCTTTGGGCCGAAGAAGATCGCAGAAATTGGCGAGGACGGGCAACCGCTGCGCAACAAGGCGGGCAAGATCCAGTACCGGCTGTGGGCCGGAGAGAAGGCGGATTTCCTTGCGCAGCGCAACCGCTGGCTCGATCTTCAGAACCAGCATCTGGCGCTCGCCGGATTGGAAATCCGCGTCGATGGCCGCTCTTATGCCGAGCGCGGCATCGATCTGGAGCCGACCGCGCATGTCGGCGCCGGCGCCCGGGCGATCCAGCACAAGGCCGAGCGCCAGGGATGGTCGCCTACGCTGGAACGCATCGAGATTGCCGAGGCGCGGAAGGCGGCCAATGCGGCCCGCATTCTCAAGCGCCCGGAGATCGTGCTCGACCTGCTGACGTCGGAGATGAGCGTCTTCGATGAACGCGATATTGCAAGGGTGCTGCATCGCTACGTCGACGATTCCGGCACCTTCCAGAACCTAATGACGCGCGTTCTCCGGAGCGCTCAGATCCTGCGGCTCGAACGCGCAGCCGTGGAATTCGAGACAGGCCGCAAGCTTCCTGATCGTTACACCACGCGGCCGATGATCCGGCTCGAGGCCGAGATGGCGAACCGCGCGATCTGGCTGTCGGAGAAAGCAACCCACGGCGTCGGGGAGAAAGTGCTGCGAAATGTGTTCGCACGCCATGATCGGCTCTCCGATGAGCAGCGGGCGGCGATCGAGCATGTGACGAAGGATGGCCGGATCGCCGCGGTCGTCGGACGCGCTGGCGCCGGCAAGACCACCATGATGAAGGCCGCGCGCGAGACCTGGGAGCTGGCTGGTTATAGGGTGATCGGCGGCACGCTGGCCGGCAAGGCGGCGGAGGGCTTGCAGAAGGAAGCCGGCATCGAAAGCCGAACGCTCGCCTCATGGGAGCTGTACTGGAAGGAGGGCAGGGAGGCGCTGACCGGCAGGACGATCATGGTCATAGACGAGGCCGGCATGGTCGCCTCGAAACAGATGGCGTATTTCGTCGAAAAGGCCGTGCGCTTCGGCGCCAAGCTGGTGCTGATCGGCGATCCAGAACAGCTGCAGCCGATCGAGGCCGGAGCGCCCCTCCGCGCCATTGTCGAGCGCATCGGCTATGCCGAGCTCGAACGGATTTATCGCCAGCGCGAGGAATGGATGCGCGCTGCCTCGCTCGATCTGGCGCGCGGCAATGTCGCGAAGGCGATCGCAGCCTATAACGGCCATGGGAAGATCGTCGGAGAAAAGCTGAAGGCGCAGGCCGTCAGCAGCCTGATCGCCGCCTGGAACCAGGAATACGACCCGGCGAAGTCGACGCTGATCCTGGCGTATCTTCGCCGCGACGTGCGCGAACTCAATCGCCTTGCCCGCGAAAAGATGGTCGAGCGTGGCGTCGTCGGCGAGGGACACACCTTCCGGACGGAAGACGGCATCCGGGCATTTGACGCCGGTGACAGGATCGTCTTCCTCAGGAACGACAGCGCGCTCGGCGTCAAGAACGGCATGCTCGCGCGCGTCGTCGAAGCGGCACCCGGGAGGATCGTTGCCGAGATCGGACACGGTGGCGATCGCCGCCATGTCACGGTCGAACAGCGCCATTACAGCAACATCGATCATGGCTATGCGACGACCATTCACAAGGCGCAGGGCGCCACTGTCGACAGGGTCAAGGTGCTGGCGTCGCTGTCGCTCGATCGTCACCTGACCTATGTGGCGATGACCCGTCACCGCGAGGATCTCGCGCTCTATTACGGCACGCGTTCCTTCGAAAAAGCTGGCGGGCTCGGGCACATCCTGTCGCGGAAGAATGCGAAGGAAACCACGCTCGACTACGAGCGTGGCACGCTCTACCGCCAAGCGCTGCGCTTTGCCGAGAACCGCGGCCTGCACATCGTTCGTGTCGCCCGGACACTGGTCCGCGATCGGCTCGACTGGACGCTGCGCCAGGCAGAGCGTCTCGCCGGCGCGGCCCGGCGGCTGAGGGTCGCCGGCGTTTGCCTTGGTCTTCACGACACCAGACAGGCCCGGACATTCAACGAGGCAGAACCGATGGTCGCCGGCATCAAGCAATTCGCCAAATCAATTCCCGACGCCGTCGCGGAAAAGATTCATAGCGACCCCGCGGTGAAGAAGCAGTGGGAGGAGGTCTCGACCCGGTTCCGTTATGTCTTCGCGGATCCTGAGACGGCCTTCCGCTCGTTGAATTTCGATGCGGTGCTGGCGAACCGCGATGCCGCGCAAAAGACGCTGGACAGGCTCGTCAGCGAACCCGCATCGTTCGGTCCCCTGATGGGCGGCACAGGTATGTTCGCAGGCAAGACACAGCGCGAGGAACGGCGCGTGGCCGAGCTAAATGTCCCGGCGCTGAAACGCGACATCGAACGCTATCTCGATCTTCGCCAGACAGCCGGTAAGAAGATCGCGGCCGAGGAGCAGACGGTGCGCCGGCGCGTTTCGATCGACATACCGGCGCTCTCGCCAGATGCATACCGGGTCCTCGAAAAAGTCCGCGACGCGATCGACCGCAACGACCTGCCAGCCGCACTCGGTTATGCCGTCAGCAACCGCGAGATCAAGACGGAGATCGACGTCTTCAACAAGGCCGTTGCCGAACGTTTTGGCGGACGAAGGCTACTGGTGAACGAGGCGCGCGCGCCGTCCGGAAAGCTGTTCGACAAGACGGCGGAAGGCATGGCGCCGGCGGGGAAACAGAAGCTCGCCGAAGCCTGGCCGGTCATGCGCGCCGCCCAGCAGCTCGCCGCCCATGAGCGCACTTCGGAAGTGCTGAAGCAAAGCGATGCTCTGCGCCTGACTCAGCGCCAAAGCCCGGTGATGAAGCAATGAGCCGCGTTGCCGCGATCCGATCTGCTGGCGCCGCGATAGCGGGCATTGCCGCTGTCGCGGCGGCGGGCTGGCTGGGAGGTTATCGCATCAACACCACGCCTAGTTATCCGCTCGGTCTGTGGCGCATCGAGGCGCTCGAGCGTCCCGCAGCGATCGGCGATCTCGTCTTCATCTGTCCGCCGCTCACGCCGGCCATCGTGATGGCATTCGAGCGCGGCTATATCCGCCGTGGGCTTTGTCCTGGCCAGCTCAGTCCGCTCATAAAAACGGTAGTGGCGGCAGAGGGGCAATCGGTCGACATAGGCGTGCATGTGTCGGTCGAAGGGCGGCAACTTGCGCATTCAGAAATTCATCGCGTTGACGCCGCGGGCAGCGCCCTTGTCGCCTGGCATGGTGGAACCGTTCCGCCCGGTTATCTCTATCTCCACTCCGATTTCGCCGGCTCATATGACTCGCGGTATTTCGGCCCGATCCCGTCAGCCGGCCTGCTTGGCCGTGCCTTCCCGGTCCTCACCTTCGAACCTTGATGGCGTTCGGTCCTTTGGCCTTGTCGCCCTCGCCGCGCTGGCCGGAGGCATCGGATGGAGCGGTCATGTTCTCGCCCTCCCGGTTGCATTCGCATTCCCGGCGCTGTGGGCGTTCTCGCGATCGCGGCTGATCGCGGCGGCTGTCTCCGCGGCGTATTTTCTTGCTGCGTCGCGGGGCTTGCCGCAAGGTGTCGCCAATTTCTACGCTTCCGACCTCTGGCCGGGACTCCTGCTATGGTTCGCTGCCTCGCTCGCTTTTGTCCTCGTGCATGCGGCACTGTGGACGAAACTATCGGGGAAGGGGAGGGCGGCGCGTTATCTGGCGGCGGCGGCGTTGATGGGAATGCCGCCCTTCGGCATCGTCGGATGGGCGCATCCGCTCACCGCTGCCGGCGTTCTGTTTCCCAGTTCGGGGTGGTGGGGCTTGGCGGCTGCCGCGGCCGGTCTGCTTGCCATGACGACGCGATGTTGGCCGGTAGCGGCGATCGTGCTGGCCGGTTTCTGGCTCTGGTCAGCAGCAACTTGGACGCCTCCACCCCCGCCCGCAGGATGGGCCGGCCTTGATCTCGCGCTGGGGCAAAGCCTCGGCCGCGACGCCACGCTGGAGCGGCAGCAGGAATTGCTCGGTGCTGTGAAACGGAAGGCGGGCGAGGGCGCCCGCGTCGTCGTTTTTCCCGAAAGCGCCCTGGGATTCTGGACGCCGACGGTGGAGCGTCTCTGGCGCTCGAAGCTGCACGGCACGCCCGTCACGGTGATCGCAGGCGCGGCGATCGTCGACGATGCGGGCTATGACAATGTCCTGATCGCGGTATCGGCCGAGGCCGCGACGATCCTCTACCGCGAGCGAATGCCGGTGCCGGTTTCCATGTGGCAACCTTGGCGCAGCTGGTTCGGTGAGAGCGGCGGCGCCCGGGCGCATCTCTTCGCCAACCCGGTCGTCGAGCTCGGTGGCGAAAGGATCGCCCCGTTGATCTGCTACGAGCAACTCATCCTGTGGCCCGTCCTGCAATCCGCGCAGCACTCGCCCGGAATGATCGTTGCCGTCGGTAACGGATGGTGGACGAAGGGGACGTCAATCGTTGCCATCCAGAAGGCCAGCGCCAGAGCTTGGGCGCGCCTCTTCGGCATCCCGCTCGTCACCGCCTTCAACACCTGAGAGGCAAACGCATGATCGATGCAGCCCTGATCGAGAACTGCTCCGACCCCGCGCTGAAGCCGGCGATCGTCGAGCGCTTCATCGCAGAGGCTGGATCGCCCGATCCACTGACAGTCACCGTCCGGTCCGGCGATCGCGTCGTGCTCGTGCCGAAGCCGGGGACACCGGACGACGCCATCACACTCATGCGCCAGTATGTCGGCAAGGCCGTGGTCCGCGTCGGCATCACCCAGTATCCGGCCGGTCTCGGAATCGCGGATCCCTCCGAGCTGAAGCCGGACCTGATCGACGCCTGCGAAAACATCCGCATGGCACGGCGCTGTTCGGCAAGGTCTATCGCATCGTCACGAAATGGTATGGCAACGCCGTCGATGAGGCATTCGACGACGCGATCTACGCCTGGAAGACCGGGTATTTCGAGGGCAGGACGGTGTTCATCGAGCCGGATCCGGGCGATGTGCCCGTCGCGGCCCCGGAAGTTGAGGAACAGGGGAGCGATCGGGAAGGGGGTTCGGCCGCGCCCACTGACGAGGCGACGAAAATGCCGGAGCAGGCCGGCGATCCCAACGCCGCCGGAATCCGCATCGACCTTTCGGGGATCGGCGGCGTGGGTCAGTAAAGGTTGATCGCCTGTTCGAGATGACGGACGACGCATCCTCCTGACGCCGGGCTGCCTTCCGCATTGATCAGATGGCCGCAAATGAGCGTTTGGTGGCGTGAGTATTAGCAGCGCTTCAGACAAGATTCAGACCGCCCATTCAATTTCGCTAAATTTCGGCTAAAGCTTTGATCTGGCGATGGGGATCGTTCCACGTTATAGAGGCATCGGGGCAGTACGCGCTGTCCCGGGGTGTAGAAACCCCTTGTCCATCGGTTGGTGTCGGCCGTGACGGCACCGAGATCCTCTGGCCATTGGCCGGGGGCCTGTGACGTATGTCCAGGCGCCTCGGTGCTAAAGGTCACGGGACCGTGTGGACACGGTTTTCTACCCCCCGGCTTGGGGTCAAGGGATGTATCTTGGCGGGGGCGCACCGCGGACACACCATCCGGGGTCGATCTACATGAGTGGAAAACAAGGTTCCTTAAGCACGCACAAACAATTGCTGAGCCCGGTTGTCGGCCTCACCGAGACCCTGCCGAAGACGGATCTGGAGCAGATTGCCGTAGAGGCTATAAGGAGGCACCGACAACTCCGCGACGAGGCGGAGGCGCTGGAAGCCTCCTATAGCGCACAGCCTTCGAAGTCGGTGGACACCGTTGGCGCGTCGCGTCTGGCCTGGGTAAGCGCGATGATCTACATGCACGCGCAGCAGACGCTCCTGTCGACCGTGCTGGATGTGCTCGGCTATATACCGGATGTGCCGGACGACGAACCGGGTCGACAGGTCATATCAGCTTGAGCTTTGTGGCGAGGGCCGTTGCCTGCGCCAGGCTGGCCGCATCGAGCGCTTTGCGGGCGTTGTTGAGATGAAAGTTGACCGTGGCGTAGGACATTCCCTCGATCGTCGCGATCGCTCTCATAGACTTGCCCTCGGCGGACCATTTGAGGCACAACGCCTGCTTGGCCGTCAGTTCGATAGAGCGCGCGGCAGTTGGCGTGGCGTCATAGTGTTCCAAGCTGGCATGCAGCAGCGCGACGGCGTTGACAGCGCCGAGCTGATCGATATCCGTTTCGAGTGACAGCGACGGCTTGTTCGATGCAAGCGTTAGCATCGACATATGCCCGAAGGCGGTCCTGATCGGCACGCTGACCCCCGATCGTATGCCGAAGTCTCCGGCCTCCCTGTAAAAGGCTCTCACAGCTTTGGAGCGAACCTCCTTTGGGTTTCCCGCGGCCCAGCTGAACGCCTGCATCTTCGCCCGCGCCGCCGCCACCACCGGATCGACACGCATATAGTCACGGGAGAGGTAGCGCGTCTGCCACGCGGCCGGATAGTTGGAAACCGCATAGGTGCGGACCGGTTGCACATTGAGGTAGGCATAACATTCGAATCCGAGTTCCCGAACCAGTCCAGGCAGGGCCTCCTTCAAAGAAGCCTCGGTTGAGGCGATCGACGAGAGGTCGATCAGTTTCTGAAACCAAGTCTGCATTCGGGATCCTCAGCTAACCCGGTCTAGCCTCACCACAGTATAGGAAATTCAAATTGCCCAGAAAGGCGGCTTAGTTAATGACCTTTGTGGTCCAGCTTAAAGGGTTCACTCCAGAGATCGTGGTTAAAAATTGCAAGTGAGTTTTCAAATACCTGTCTCTGACTTCTCGCTTAAATAGGCCGTTTCGGAAGGCTCCCCCTTATGCCGGAGCATAAGTCGCTCTTAGACAACTATACCAAGGGTGAACCCCACGATCATCAGCAGCGCAAAAAGAACGAGGCACACCGCGAAGGCAAACAGCATTGCCCACAGCTCTTTTTTGGCATTGGTCCGAACACTATGGCGAATAGACGCTGGCCGAGCGATGGCGTTGCCGGCTCGCACCACCCGGACGAATTTTCGGCAGAAAGACGGAGAACGACGATGCTTCGGAGGCGACGACCGTTCATCGTTATCGACATAGAAAATCCACAATGGATCCATGCTGATCCTGCCTTCTCAGGGTATTGACGTTAAGGACGCCGCCTAGTCAGGGATCACAGCGATCGCTTCCACCTCGATTAGGTATTCTGGGAACGCGAGCGTCTCGACGCCGACAAGCACGTCCGTCGGGTGATGGTCTCCAAAAACCGCTCGCCGGCCTGGATCTATCAAGGGCAGGTATTCAGACTTGAACTGCGCAACGTAGATGCCGAGCCGCGTAACGTCCTGTGGCTGGGCGCCCGCTGCGCTCAAGGCAACGCCCAAGTTTGCGAAAGCCTGGGCTGCTTGTTTCGCCATGTCGCCCGGACCTACGAGGTGGCCATTTCGGTCTTCCGGATATTGACCGGCGATGAAAACCATCCGGCTCCCGCGCGCGACAATCACATGGGTATAATTGTTGGGAGCGTCTATCCCTTCCGGATTTATGCACAGATGCGCCATTTCCACCTCCTCATGAAGATTTGTTCGATCGTTCCGCGTTGGCTGCTATGACCTGCCGCCAGACGATGAATTCCTCGACGATCTGCCGGTATCTTTTCCCGTCGAAGCTGGCGAAATGCCCCGCATGACAGGTTTGAACGGGCAGGTCGCGTATGCGCTCGCAGGACGCGAGATACTGGTCCTCATCGGCGCTGTACCAGCTGGTGCGGCCGATGCCGCGCGACCCGTTGTGCACCACGTCGCCGCTGAACAGGATACGGTCGCGGTGGTCGTAGAGCATGATCGAGCCTGGCGAGTGGCCGGGCACGTGGAGCACCTCAAGAGCGCGATCGCCCAAATCAATGACGGCCCCGTCCTCCAGCAACCGCGTCGGCGCGGCAGGTCTGATCGCGTGATTCCGGACCTCGAGCGGATCAATCGAGACGGCAATCATCTCCGGCACCGCATAAGGGTCGTAGATCGTGTTCGCCGGCGTGGGATCGGCCAGAACGGATGCCTCGGCGGAATGAACGCAGCGGCATTCGAATTCATGGTTGCAACCGATATGGTCGCAGTGACTGTGGCTGGAAACCACGTCGACATTGCGGCTGACTTCCTCGCCGAGGAAGCTGCGCAACGACACATAGCCGAACCCTGTATCGAACAGCAGGTTGCGGTCGCGCCCGCGCACCAGCCACATGTTGCAGCCGTGGCCTTCGCTGATGAACGTCTCGCGAATCTTCCAGATATTCTCGTCAACGCGCTCCGAGTGGTACCACTGCTCGCTCGTGAATTCGGAGAAGCTTCGAAACATCAGGTGCCGCCTCCAATGTTGGTTTCTTACCTAAACCTGCGAGATGAACTTGGTGGACAAGTATGCGTCGATGCCTTCCGTGCCGCCTTCCGAACCAACGCCGGAATCCTTGACGCCACCAAAGGGTGTCTCCGGTAGGCTGAGCCCTAGATGATTGATCGACACCATCCCGCTTTCCAACGCAGCCCCGAGCGCAGCCGCGATCTTGCCGGACTGCGTGTAGGCATAGGCCGCGAGGCCATAGGGAAGGCGATTTGCCTCCGCGACCGCATCATCGAACGTTCGAAAAGGTCTGACCAAGGCGATCGGGCCGAAAGGCTCCTCATTCATGGCGAGCGCGTCGATCGACGCATTCGCGATCACGGTCGGCTCGTAGAAGTAGCCCTGGTTGCCGATCCGCTTGCCGCCGGTTCTGATTTCGCCGCCCGTTTTCACGGCATCGGAGACATAGGCGTCGATGGCTTCCAGGCGGCGCTTGTTCGCCAGCGGACCCATCCTCGTACCGGCGGCCAGTCCGTCGCCGACCTCGATGGAAGCTGCCTTTTCGACAAACCTCTCGACGAAGGTTTCGAAAATCGATTCCTGGATCAGGAACCGGGTGGGCGAGATGCACACCTGGCCGGCATTCTTGAACTTCTGAGTAGATAGCCCGGTCACTGCCGCATCGAGGTCTGCGTCCGAAAACACGATTGCCGGCGCGTGCCCGCCGAGTTCCATGGTTGCGCGCTTCATATGGAGCCCCGCCAGCGAGGCAAGCTGCTTTCCGACAGCCGTGGAGCCAGTGAACGAGACCTTCCGGATGACCGGATGTGAAATGAGATACTCCGAGATCTCCGACGGTTCGCCGAACACAAGGTTCACGACGCCTCGGGGGACCCCGGCTTCGGCGAATGCCGACACAAGTTCCGCCGGCGATGCCGGGGTTTCCTCAGGCGCCTTGACGATGACGGAACAGCCTGCCGCCAGAGCCGCTGAAACCTTGCAGACGATCTGTAGGATGGGAAAATTCCACGGCGTGAAGGCCGCCACGGGTCCGACCGGCTCGCGAACAGTGAACTGATGAATACCCTCACCGCGCGCAGGGATGACGCGTCCATAGCTGCGCGTCGCCTCCTCGGCAAACCAGTTATTGGTCTCCGCGGTCGCCCGCACCTCGTTTAGGGCTTCGTAGAGCGGCTTTCCCTGCTCGATCGAGATCAGACGCGCGATCCTGTCCTCGCGTTCGCGCAGAATGGCAGAGGCACGACGCATGATTTGCGCGCGGTCCAGCGCGGGGACCTTTCGCCACACGGAGAAGCCGCGCTGGGCGGCGGAGACAGCTTCCCCAAGATCGACCTCGCTTGCCTTCGCGACCGTTCCGATCACTTCCTCCGTCGCCGGGTTGATCACCGCGATCATCTCGCCGGCCGATCCACCGCGCCAGCTGCCATCGATGTACAACAGCGTGTCCTGGTACATGAGAACTCCCTTTTCCCAGCGCCGCGTCTTTCAGCTGCGCTGCCCCTCTTTATCAGGCGCGCGAGATGCCTTTTATGAGATCCGCGCCCTTTTCAGCGATCATGAGTGTCGATGCGTATGTGTTGGCGGACGGCATTGCGGGCATTACCGAAGCATCCGCTATGCGCAGGCCGGTAAGGCCGTGCACCCGGAGATCAGGAGCGACAACTGCCAGTGGATTGCTCCGCGGCCCCATCGCGCACGCGCCCATGAAATGGTATCCGGTGTTGCCGGTGCGTCGCGCAAACTCCAGCAAGGCCTCGTCGCTCTGGACCGAGGCTCCGGGTTCTTCTTCACGCTCCGCAAAGCGCGCGAGCGGCGCGGCGGCCATGAAGCGGCGCGCCAGCCGAAGCGCCTTGACGACGACCGCCTGATCAGTCGACGCCGAGAGATAGTTCGGCTGGATCACCGGCAACGCGATCGGGTCGGGCGAGGTGATCGATATGTGCCCGACGCTTTCCGGCCGATGCTGGCTGAACCCGCATGTCACTGCCGGGAAGTTGTCCAGCACGTAGACGTGGTTCGGCTTGTAGCTGCCCGGCGTGAAAATGTACTGGATGTCCGGCCTTTCGACTGAAGCATCCGACTTGCAGAATGCATAGGCGACCGACGGGCTCAGCGAGAGGATGTTAGACGCTCCCGCCAACCATTTGATGATCTCAACGCCGAGCCGCCAGCCTTTCGCCTGCTGGTTGAGGGAGATCACTCCATCCTTCATGCGCTGATTGATGTGGATGAAGTAGTGGTCGCGGAAATTGCGGCCGACGCCAGGCAGATGATGCCGCGTTTCCACCCCAGCTTTCGACAAGGTGGCTCCATCGCCGATGCCGGAAACTTGCATGAGGCGCGTGGTGTTGATGGTCCCGGCGCACAGGATGACCTCACCACGGCAACGCGCAAGAACACGGTCTGATGGATTGCCGGCCCTGAAGTACCAGACGCCGGAAACCCGGCCGTTCTCGATGAGAAGGTCGAAGACTTGTGCGAACGGCCGGATGCTGACGTTGGAACGCTTCAGCGCCGGGTGAAGGAAGCCGGTCGCGGCTGATACGCGAAAGCGGCCTTCGATCATGCGCTGGAAATAGCCGACACCTTCCTGGGTTGTGCCGTTATAATCTGGATTGCGCGCGAGGCCCGTCGACTGCACGCTCTCGATGAACGCTTCGCAAAGCTCATCCTTCCACTCGGGATCGCTGACCGCGATTCTCCCGTTCCGGCCGTGATAGCGGTCCTCGCCAGGACCGATACGCCGCTCGGAGCGCCGGAAGTACGGGAGCACGTCCTCATAGCCCCAACCCGGATTGCCCATCCGGGCCCATTCGTCGAAGTCTTCCGCCTGCCCGCGATTGTAGACGAGGCCGTTGAGCGAACTCGAACCCCCATACACCCGCCCCTGCGGAAGCGTGATCGCCCGCCCGCTGCTGCCTGGACCCGGTTCGGATTTGAACGGCCAGATCAGCTTCGGATTGGTGAGCGTCTTCACGTATCCCGCAGGGATATGGAGGAACGGGTTCCGGTCCGGTCCGCCGGCTTCCAGCACGAGGATGCTCGACTTGCCATCGGCGCTGAGACGATTGGCGATAACGGAGCCGGCGCTGCCGGCGCCGACGACGATGTAATCGTACGTTTCCGCGTGAATCTCAGCCATTGCGTTCATCTCGGATATGTCTTGGAATGCTGACGAACGATGGGCGGCCTAGTCCGGCAGCAGCGTCACGGCGCCCGGCTGCGGAACTACGGCGACAACCCCGTTGATCGGAAATTCGTCTTTCGATCCGGGCGTATTGGGAAGGTGGACCTGGAACGGGATACCTCCGTCAAGGATCACATACGCGACCGAGCGGGACCCGAGGTAAACCAGACGCTCGACCTCGCCCCTTAGACCTTGCCCGTGGTCGCCGGTCCGCTGGGACAGCGTCAGGTGTTCGGGACGCATGAATACCCGGCAGTGTTCTCCCGGGCGCGCCTCAGGATGCGGCGGAGCTTCAAACCTGATCATTCCGGCCGGTCCGCAATCGAGGAACCAGCCCTTCGCACCGTCGTGAGTCAACTGCCCTTCGATGCGGTTGCAACGCCCCATGAAGTCGGCGACGAACAGGGATTCCGGGCTGCTGTACACCTGCTTGGGTGTACCGATCTGCTCGACCTTTCCGCCGTTCATGATGACAATGCGATCCGACATGGCGAGCGCCTCCTCCTGGTCGTGCGTCACCAGGACCGTCGCGATACCGAGCCGAAGCTGGAGTTCGCGAACCTCCTCCTGCATGCGGCCGCGCAGCTTGGCGTCGAGGTTGGAGAAAGCCTCGTCGAGCAGGAGCATCGAAGCGCCGCTCGCAAGGACGCGCGCAATGGCTACCCGCTGCTGCTGGCCGCCGGAGAGTTCGTTCGGCCGGCGGTCCTCGAAGCCTTCGAGCTTGACGAGGCTCAGCGCCCACCGCACCTTTTCCGCGACCGCGCCGCTTTTTTCGCCGCGCATTTTCGGGCCGAATCCGACATTGCCGCGAACAGTCATATGCGGGAAAAGCGCGTAGCTCTGGAACAGCAGCCCGACGTCGCGTCGGTATGCAGGCACGTTGGTGATGTCATTTCCGCCCAGGATAATGCGTCCTTCGGTGGGCGCGATGAAGCCTGCGATCATTCGAAGCGTGGTCGTCTTCCCACAGCCAGACGGGCCAAGAAGCGAAACGAACTCGCCCGGCCAGACTTCCAGGGAAACGCGTTCCACAGCATTCATCTGGCCGAATGCTTTGGAGATATCTTTGAGTTCCAGCACGGGCTTTTTGCCAGCTTGGGTGCTTTCTTGGCTTGGTGGCTTCATCTCAACAACGCTCATTTGGACACTGCCACCACTCGACCGAGTGCTTGCAGGCGATTGATCATCAACAGCACGGACAGGGTAATCAACAGGACGCAGGTGGCGAGGGCCGCGGCGCCCGGGTCGATATAGTATTCGATGTATTGATACAGCCACAGAGGGAATGGATTCATCTCGCCCGAGAACAAGAAATACGTGACCGTGAAATTGGAGAATGACGTGAGCCAGGCGAAGATGGCACCGGCAAGCACACCGCCTTGAATGCTTGGCAGGGTGATGAAGAGAAACGTCTTGACCCGATTTGCTCCGAGATTCATCGCCGCATCCTCAAGACTCCTGTCAAGCGTCTCGAGACTTGCGGTCACTGTGACAACGACACAGGGCAGGCTGATGATCAGGTGCCCGAGCAACAATCGCATCCACGTGGGGACGCCGCCGACGGCGCTAAACCACAGAACCAGCCCGATGCCGGTCACGATTTGCGGAAAGAGCAGCGGAAGAAGGAAAAGCTGCCGCAATATGTTCGTCCCGGGTATCTTCGCCCGTTGCAGCGCATAGGCGCCTAGCGTACCGGCAATGACCGCGCCGATGGTGCTCGCCACGCCGAGCCACAGGCTGGTGTAGACCGCGTTAAGAAGTTCGGGCTTCATGTCGGGCGCATTTCGGACAAGGTCCATCAGTGCCCCGTACCATTTCAGCGAAAAGCCCTCGGGCGGGAAACGAACGATCTGCCCGCTGTTGAACGAGGAGAGGACGATGACGGCCAAGGGACCTTCAAGATAAATGAAGAATAGCGTGACATAGGTCAGGAGCAGGCCTCTACGCGTGACATGGAGCTTCATGTGGTGCGCCTCCCCCTTGAAAGAACCCATCCGTAACCCGCCAGCAGAACGAGGACGAGCCCCACCAGGACGACGGATTGCGCTGAGCCTTGCGGCCAATTGAGCGTCGTCAGCATCGTCTGCTGCATGAGGGTCGTCATGACGCTTACGTTTCCGCCGCCGAGCACCAGGGGCGCTACGAATGCGCTGCTCGAAAGCGCGAACACTAGCAGCGTGCCAGCGATTATTCCGGGCCGGCTCAGCGGCAAGGTGACATGAAAAAAGGTGCGGGCGGGCGAAGCGCCGAGATTCATCGCTGCATCGTTGAGGGCGGGGTTGATCCTCTCCAGAACCGCCGCCAGCGGCAGGATCATGAAGGGGATGTTTTCGTGGATCAGTTCCAGCACCACCGCCAGTTCCGTATACATAAGCCGGGCGGGCCCAGACGAGAGCCCGGAAGCCATCAGCAAGCTGTTGACCGGTCCGTTCGGCCCCAAAATTACCATCCAGCCGTATGCTCGGATGAGGACATCTGTCAGCATGGGAGTAACCAGGAGGAACATAAGCAGGCCGCGGTATCGGCCCGCTTGAGATATGGCCACAGCGACCGGATAGCCGACAAATAGGCAGACCACCGTGACGACCAAACTGATTCTGAGGGTCGTGACCAGACCCTTGAACTGCGCGGGGTCGGTGAAGACGTAGTAATAGTTCTCCAAAGTCCATGCTGGCACCATGCCCAGCATAGGGTCCCAGTCGTTGAAACTGTAGCGGACCAACATGACGAAAGCGCCGACCAGCGGTAGAAGTACCAATATGCCCGGAGCGAACAGGGCGGGCGCAAACCAGTCTGTTTGAAGATGCTTTTTCAAGTGCTTTACACCCACCCCGATTGCGACTGCCGAACTCAACTAAAGAAGATCTTATTCCAGTTCTCGATGATCTCCGGGCGCTTGTTCACCAGCTCGAGACGTGACACCTGGATGGCCTTCTCAAACTGTTCCGGCGTGTGGAGAACGTAAGGCGCGGCGGCCTCCGAGACGACTGTCTTTTTGTTGGTTGGCCCGTACCAGGCCGCCGCCGCGTAGCCGGCCTGCGCTTCTGGCGAAAGCGTCTGATTGATGAAGGCATGAGCCAAGTCGCTGTTCGCCTTCGACCCCTTCACTAGCACGGCAGCGCCCGTGATCGCGAAAACGCCTTCCTTCAGGCCGGTGGCAACGCCGATGTCCGAAGCTTCGGACATATACGGCTTGAAGTAAGTCGGGATATCGACCGCCGCGGTGGCTTGGCCCGCCTGCAGGACCTGCGCATCAAGCGCCCGGTTTTCGATGAACGAGAAGACCTGGGGCTTCAGTTCGGCCAGCTTCGGCCATGCGGGAGCGAGGTTGTCCAGGCTTCCGCCGCCCAGCTGGGCGGCCATGAGCACGAGCAGCAGCGCTTGGGTATCGGTAATCGCGGGGACAAGAAGCTTGCCCTTGTATTCTGTAGACCAGAGGTCCTCCCAAGACGAGGGTGCCGGGGTCTTGTTGTTGTGCAAGATCGTTGTGATGTAGGTCCAGAACCCGAGGCCGTATCCGCCATCAAGGACGAAGGATGGATAGAGGTCGGCAGCATTCGGCACCTTGGACAGGTCGATCTTGTCGAGTAGCCCCTGCCGGTTGAGCGCAAAGACGCCTACATCATCGAGCAGCACGACGTCCATCTGAGGGTCGCTTTTTTGCGCAACGACCTTGGCGATGGACGCGGAGGTAACCCCCTCCTCAACGACGACCTTGGCTCCTGTAGCCTTCATGAATGGGTCGACGACGTATTTGCGCAGTGCAAGCCCGTCGCTGCCGCCCCAGAACTGGACGCGCAAGGTATGGCCTTCGAACGTCGCTGCCTGCGCCTTGAAGGTGCCGGCGGCGGCCGCGGCAGCGGTAGCCGCAAGAAAGGTCCGTCTGGAAATCATCGTTCGCTCCTCTGGTTAGCCTTGTAGCTTTTTGCTAGCTATCTGCTTATCAGACATGTTGTGGATTTGTAAAGCTCCCGCACTGCCCAGACTTTAAAATTTGCTGGCACAGCCTCCATGCACCGTAGCCTTTTTCCAAACTGCAGAGGCGCAACAAACACCGCACAAGCCCGCAATTCTGCTAGTCATCCAACAGCGTTTTACCGAGGCAGCATGGATAGGCGTGTGCTCCCGCAGGATCGTATCTACGATTCATGGGACCGTAAAACGCAGTCATCGGAAGTTGCCGCTTTACATTGTAGCAACATGTCTGATAAGCAGACGTAACACTGCAACGAGCGAACGCTCATGTTTCGACGCGGCGTGACATCGGGGTGTAGTCCGATCTAGTCTCGATCGGCAAAACTCGCGATGCTGGACCTGCGCGAAAATTTGCAAGGAGGACACCTTTGGGTCGATCAAATCAGTCGAAGCCTTTTTCGGAGGCGGGACGCGGCGACACCGCCGCGCCCGAGCCGACGCGCTTCAAGCCGCCATCCCGCATGTCGATGAGCCAGAACGTGCTCGACCAGATCCTTTCGGAGATCAGGGAGGGCCGGATCAAACCGGGTGAGCGCCTGCCTTCGGAGCGCTTGATGATGGAGGCGTTTTCCGTCGGCCGATCGACGGTGCGGGAGGCGGTTCGCGGGCTGGTCACGCTCGGGCTTGTCACTAACCGGCAAGGCGTTGGCGCGGTCGTGAGCGCGCAGGTCTCCAGCCCGTTTGCGTCCATCCGGCGCAATGTTGACGTCGAGCAGTTGAACCGGCGTGCGCTGCTCGATCTTCTCGATGTCCGAGAAGCGCTCGAAACGAAAGCGGCGGAGTTTGCAGCGCGCCGCGCTACTGCCGACGATCTGGCGGAGCTGCAGAAGCAGCACAAGGCCGTGGAGCGTGAAGTGAAGGCCGGCCATGTGTATTTTCAGCAGAATGCGTTGTTCCACAAGGCGATCGCGACGGCCGCGCACAATCCTGTTCTGGCTGAATCGATCAATCTCGTCGTCGTTCAAGTGCGCGAGTTCCGAGAGAAGATCATGCGCGAGACGCCGCTCATGCCGCAGCGTGACGTCAAGGAACATCTGGCTATCCTGTCAGCAATCGAAAGCCGTGACCCGGACGCAGCGCGTGACGCGATGGCCTCCCACATCCGCAGCTCCGCCCGCGTGATCGAGAGTCACGGCGACCCCGACCGAAACTAAGGCATCAAAGGCAGTTGGCGTCATCGCGCCCTTAACGGGCGAACGATCTCGCTCGCGCATTTTTTAGGTAGGAAGCTAGCGAAATGACACTTCGGGGCCAAAGAAACTGGCGGCTGCGATGCCAGACGTGCGGCACGGAATATGACTTCGGCCCAATGGTGCACGGTTGCCCGGAGTGTGCGACACGCGGAAAGATCGGGCTGCTCGAGTTGACGCGGTCCTCCGCGCTGAATCCAGAGGATTTCTCGGCACGCAGCGGACGCGGACTGGATCGTTGGCTCGACGTGCTTCCCGTCCAGGACAAGGATGCGTTTCTGTCGCTTGGCGCGGGTGGAACGGCCCTTATTCCCTCCCGGATCATTGGCAAACGGCTCGGTATCCCGCATCTCTACTTCAAACTTGAGCAGCAGAATCCGACGGCGTCGTTCAAGGATCGGTTCGTGGCAATGTCGGCTAATGCCGCGCGGTCGTTCGGCTTTCGCAAGATCGTCGTCTCATCGACAGGAAACCTTGCCGTTGCCGTCGCGGCCTATGCCGCCGCGCTTGAAATGGAAAGCATGGTCATCGTCCCGCATGGAACGCCGGCTGGGATTCTCGCGGAGGCAAGTTTTTATAACGCCCGGATTGCTGTCACGGACCGTGAGCTCAGGTTTTCGGCGCTTGAAACCGCCGCGAGACGTCCGGATTGGTTCCCGATCGGACTGTTCCTGGCCAAGCCCGTCCAGAACGCCTTTGGTGTGGAGGGCTACCGGACATTCGCCTACGAGGTCGTCGAGGAACTCGGAGAGGCCCCCGGCGCGATGTTGTTCCCCTGCGCGCGCGGAAACGGTCTCTACGGCGGGTTCAAGGGCTTTCTGGATTGCCGGGACGCCGGTCTCATCAAAACTCTCCCGCGACTGGTCGCTGCCCAGCCCGACAAGGCGAATTCCATAGAAGTTTCCCTTCAGCGCGGGTCCGACATTGCGGTCGAGTTGCCTCCTTTTCAAAGCGTGGCAAAATCGACATCCGAGGCGGTGAGCAGCGACGACGCACTCGACGCCATCCGGAAATCAGGCGGATACGGATTGTCCGCAAGCGAGGAGGAAATCCAGGACGCTGTGGCTTCGCTTGCGGAGGAAGGTCTGAATGTCGAAACCAGCTCGGCCCTTACTGTCGCGTGCCTGCCCAAGCTCATGAAAGTGGAGGGCTTCGACCGCGAGCGCCCTGTTGTCTGCGTTCTAACGGCAGGAGGACAGCGGTGGATGGATCCGGCGAAAAAGGCGTTGTCACGCATATGCGAAGCCGCGACGATCCCGGATTTCGAACGACTGCTCGACAGGATTTAAGGATCAGCGTCATGAGATCATGGAAGGACGCGGCGTGAGCGAATTCGAATTCGAAGTCGGCGAGTATGAAGCTCGTCTTGCGGCGGCTCAGAAGCTGATGCACCGCGAGCGGCTCGACGCTATTCTCATCACCAGCGAAGACCATTTCAGGTACTTCACCGGGTTTCACAGTCCGACCTGGGTCAATCTGACGAGACCACGCTACGCCGTGCTGCCGTCGCGTGGCGACATCATCCTCATCGTGCCGACCAGCAACACGGAGATGACGCGACGCACCTCCTGGGTGCGTGACGTTCGTATGTGGGTTTCGCCACGACCCGAAGATGACGGGATTTCGCTGGTTCGCGACGCGATCCGCAGCGTGTCCGGCCGCCATGGCCGCGTGGGCGCCGAACTTGGCCCCGAGAGCCGCCTGACGATGCCGGCCGGCGACTTCCTGCGGCTTGGACGTGAGTTGTCGCCGACCGAACTGGTCGACGGGTACCCGCTGCTTCGCGAGCTCATGATGCGCAAATCGGCTGCTGAGATCGATAAGGTCAATGTCATCGGCTACATCGCGTCCGACGCCTATGAGGCGCTGCCGGCGCGCATTCGGGCGGGCATGAGCATTCGCGAAGCCTGCAACACGTTCCGCCATGAACTGCTGGAGCGTGGCGCCGAGGCTTCGCCTTACGTGATCGGCGTGGCGGACCGCTTCGGCTATCCCTGCTTCAATCTCGAGCCATCGAGCCGGAAGCTCTCCGAGGGCGACGTGCTGGTCATCGACACCGGCAGCACCCGTCACGGATATTTCTGCGACTTCAACCGTGAGTTCTCCCTCGGGCCGCTCCACGAAAAGCTTCGGCAGATCTACGACATCGTCTGGGAGGCGACGGAGGTCGGCATCGCAGCCACCGAACCCGGACGAACCATGGGCGAGATCTGGCACGACATGTCTTCTGCGATGCATCGGGCTTCCGAGGCAGTCGGGCTGCCGTTTGAACCCTTCGGGCTCGGGCGCATGGGGCATGGCCTCGGGCTACGCATGTGTGAAACCCCGTCGATCGCACCCGGAGTGGAAACAGTGGTCGAAACCGGGATGGTCCTGACGATCGAGCCCAGCATGACCTACCAGATAGATGTCGATGGCGAGATGCGCAGCCACGTCTGCGTCCATGAAGAGAACGTCGCCGTTACTGCGGATGGGATCAGGCTGCTAAACCGCCGCGCGCCTCGCGAGATGCCGGTGATCGGTTGAGCGCGGCTTGGCGTACAGGTTCGCACGCCACCAGCGATACTGTTGCAGATACAAGGCAGGATTGAACATGCCGGTGAATGCAAATTCCAACTCGCTCGACACATTGGCGGGCCACGTCGATCAGTACCGCCTTTGGCAGCGGCACCTCGATATGGCACGGATCGGCGCGACGCCGCTTGGCGGCGTCCACCGGCTGCCATTCAGCAAGGAAGATATCCAATCGCGAAGGCTGTTCCTGTCATGGGCCGACGCTCGCGGCTTCGCCTCGATGATGGATGACTTCGGCAACCTCTTCGTGCGACGCGAAGGCTCAGAAAGCGGTCTGGCTCCCGTCGTCAGCGGCTCCCACAGCGACACGCAGCCGAATGGTGGACGGTTCGACGGCATCTACGGTGTGCTGGCGGCATTCGAGGCACTTGAAGCGATCGACGACGCAGGGATCGTGACAAGACGTCCGATCGAAGTAGTTATTTGGACCGCCGAGGAAGCCGACGCCCAGTTCGGAGTCGGCTGCCTCGGTTCGCAGGCCCACGCGGATCCCGACAAGCTGCCGCAGCTGATGGCGATCAGGAACAATCAGGACATTTCGGTCGGGACCTCGCTTGCGGAGTTTCTCGACGACCATCCTCGCGTCTCACACCGCCAATTCCGCTCGCCCATCGCCTACTATGTCGAAGCTCACATCGAACAAGGTCCGGAACTTGAGGCGCAAGGCAAGACCATCGGCATCGTCACCGCGATACAGGGTCACCGGAGCTTCAAGGTCCAGATCGTCGGGGAAGCCAGCCACGCCGGCGCCACACCCGAGCGGCTGCGGAAAGACGCGCTCGTTGCCGCGATGGAGATTTTCAGCGAGTTGCGGAAGGTCTTTCACGATCCTCAAGATATCGTTCGCTTCACTGTGGGCGAGATGGACGTGGCTCCGGGCGCGATGGCGGTCGTTCCCGGCTCGGTGACGTTCACGATCGACTTCCGGCATCCCGATCCGGACATCCTTCGAACGCTTGGCGATCAGATCGCCGTTGTAGCGCGGGAAAAAGCCGGCAGATGCGAGGCAAGCGTCAGCGAGCTGCGGCATTCGAGCCCGGTTCAGTTCACGGGCCCCGTGCCGGACGCCATCCTCAAAGCTGTGGAAAGCCTCAACTATTCGCGCATGTTCTTGCCGTCGGGCGCAGGTCACGATGCGCGCTACATCGCAGAGCTGGCGCCGGCCGGGATGATCTTCATCCCCTGCTGGCGCGGCATAAGCCACAACGAAGCGGAGAGCGCCGAACTTCGCGACATGGTCGCGGGAGTCAATGTGCTCGCCAATACGCTCGTCCAGCTCGCCAATCTTTAGGGTGTTGTTCACCAGATTTGCGGAGAGATCATGCCCGGTCTGTACGAAACACGATTAATCGAACTCGGCATGACAATGCCGGAGGCCCCCATTGCTGCCGCGAATTACATCCCGTTCAAGCTTTGCGGTAATGTTCTCTATCTTGCCGGGCAGGTGCCGCGCCTGAATGGCAAGAGCGCGTATCTCGGAATCCTTGGCAGGGACATCGGCCTCGAAGATGCCCAGAAAGCAGCCAGGATTTGCGGCCTGAACGTCCTGTCGCAGATCAAGGCAGCGCTAGGAGACCTGGATAGGGTTTCTTCCGTCATACGCCTCGTCGGCTATGTCGCGTCGACGCCCGACTTCAGGGAGCTGCATCTGGTGATGAACGGCGCCTCCGACCTGATGGTCGAGATTTTCGGCGAGGCCGGGAAGCACGCCCGAACCTCCGTCGGCGTAGCCGCCCTTCCGCAAGGCGTTCCGGTCGAAGTCGAAGCCACGATCGAAATCAGACACAGCCGAAGCTTTCGACGCATCAGCGCTTGAAACCTTAATCGCGCAGCAATTGCCGTAGCTGGTTGAGCCTTCCGCGGCTGCTGCCCTTCGATACCCCACCAATTGCCGCCAGCGATGAAGGCGGGTCGGCACGCTCCTTGTTGTGCTTGCGGGCGATCGCGAGAAAACTCCTCACAATCGGGTTGCTCATCGAAGCGCGCGGCGCCTTGATCGCGATCTCTGTTTCCTTCCTGATCTCCACAGGCCGTATCGCGCGGATCGTACCCGTCGCCTCCCAGGGCTTAGCCATGTGGGATGGCAAGAAGCCAACATGACGTCCGGCAAGAACCAGGAACAGGATGCCTTCGGTCTGGTGCGACGTCGCCCTCGGCTTCAGGTCTAGCTCGCTGACGAGTATCGTCTCGGCTGCCGAATAGCTGTGTTGCACCAGCATGCACTGCGACAGGAGATCGTTGGAGATGGCATCGTCCTCGACACCGAACAACTCGTGCTCGCGGCCGCAATAGAGGTAGCTTGTTTCCTTGAGGACCGGCATCGAGATGATCTTGGCGGAGCGGTCGGCGACCATCGACACGCCAATATGCAGCCGTCGTTCCTGCACGGCGCGGTCGATCTCGCTGCCCGAGCCGATGACCAGTTTCAGCGTCAATCCGGGATGCGACTGGACATAATCGGACAGTATGCGGTGGAGCAGCAAATTCTCGTTGGTAACAAGATTCTCGATAAAGCCGATGTAGACGGTTCCGACGAGTTCGGAATGGAACGAATTGACCCGCGAGCGAAACTCTTCCAGCGCCTCGAGCAGCTGCGTCGTCGAATCGTAGACAACCTCTCCCTCCGGCGTGAGTGCGAAACCGCTGCGGCCTCGCTCGCAAAGCCTCACTCCGAGGCGTATTTCGAGGTCGCTCACATGCTTGCTGATCGCCGACTTGGTGAGTCCGAGCTCGACTTCGGCAGGGGAGAAGCCCCCGCAGTCCACCACCGTGCGGAAAACCCTAAGCAACTTGAGCTCGAAGTCAGTGAACTGGTTTGCGAATATGCGATGAGGCCAGCTCAAATCAAACCTCCAGAATCATTGTGCGATCGCGTCAGGGGATGACAACGGACGCACTAATCAGCTTATCTGATGATCAGACTATCTGTAAAGTGATGATAAGCCTTGCCGAACCAGCGCGCTTATCCAGCCGATCGCACTTCGGCGGGGCGTGCTTGGTTGCTCAATTTGGAAAGTCGGATTGCCAACTGTCGTCTGACGTTTGCGGTTGCGAGCCGGTAGAAGGTCATCGAGGCACCTTTGATAGGTGCACTTTCTCATGATCGCGGAGCGCCAGAATGACTATAGCGGTAACAAAAGGCCCACTCTTTGATCCGCAGGATCTGGAACGACAGCTCGTCGCCAGGGAAAATGCCGGCGACGTCGATGGCATGACCGCCCTGTTCGAGCCAGATGCTGTCATCGAACTCAATGACGGCATGAACGACGGTCAGCTCCTGAGAGGCACGGCGGCCATCCGGGAGTTCTTCAAGAAATTGCAGGTGACCGGTATCGGCCCCGAGGGACGTCGGTTCCGGATGGGAGAACAGAGGCCGGCGCTGATATCGGGCGATCTCGCGCTCACCTCGACTCGCAGCGTCGACGGCGACATCACTTCCGAGGTGGCACGCCGGCAACCCGATGGCTCCTGGCTCTGGGTGATCGACAGATACTCGGTAAACTGGTGATCCACCGCCCCGAATGCGACGCTCTCGCCAGACGACCTGGCGAGAGCTTCCGAACGATCGATACTCTTCCCGGACGTTTTGGCGTCCCGGGTAACAAGCGAGCTACCGATGATCCTTCGCTCATGGCATGGCACGGTGCCGTCTCGACACGGTGACGCATTCGCTGAATATTTTCAGCGCGAAGTCATCGAAGAGGTCGTCAAGATCCCGGGCAATCTCGGCGTTTTTTTCCGTTATGAGCATCAGGCCGGTTTCACGCACGTATTTTTGATCACCTATTGGGACAGTTGGAGTTCCGTGTGCCGCTTCGCCGGGCCCCACCCGCATATCGCGGTCACTTATCCGGATGACTCCAAATTCGAGCTGATCTCCGATCCGATCGTCCTGCACCAGGCGTGCTCGACGATCGAACCGTGGTACGGGCAATCCTGATCTCCGCCAGCCGCTAGCTTTCGAAAGATCGGTCTAGAACCGGTTCGAGAACTCGGCGATTTGCGCCAACGCCTCGGAAGTCTCCGGCGCTTCGAGCGCTCCGTGATAAACATGGGGCAGGCCCTCGGCGACCTCCAGAATTACCTCGACGCCAGCCTGCGCCGCTGCCTCGGACAGACGTTCGGAATCGCTCAGCAGGACTTCCGCGCCCCCTACCTGGATGAGCATGGGCGGCAATCCGCCATGCGGAGCGAACAGCGGAGACGCCGACGGGCTACGCGGATCGACGCCGTTCATGTAGGTTTTCGCCAAATCGAGCACCATGTCGCGGGTGAAGACGATGTCCATATCGGCAAGCGTGCTCATGGAAGCGCCGGATGCAGTGAGGTCGAGAAGCGGAGAGAGGAGCAGCGTTGCCGCGGGCAGCTGCTCATCATCGTCGCGCAGTCTGTGCAGAAGCGCCAGGGCGAGCGCAGAGCCGACGGAGTCTCCCGCCAGCAGCACGTCCTTCGGATTGACGCTGGTGGACCTGACGAGCCATCGCCAAGCCGTCAAAGTGTCGTCGAAAGCAGCCGGAAACGCGTGTTCGGGGGTGAGCCGGTACTCTGGAAACATCACGCGCCGTGTCGTGACCCGGCCGATATGCGCGACGAGCGGCCCATGGCTCCGTAGTGATCCAAGGTAGTAGCCGCCGCCGTGCAGGTAGAAAAGAACCTTCGACGAGCCAGTGACTTCAGGCATTGAAAGCCAGTAGGCGGGTACCCCGTCTGCATCCAGTATCTCGACCGCCACATCATCGGCGAGCGGGCGCAGTTGCCCGACCGGCGCGAAACTGTCACGCGCGACGGGAAGCGGCCGGGGCGGCGTGGCCGCACGCTGGACCCGTCGCTTCTTCAGGAATTCGATGACGTCCTGCATTTCCCGGCTTGGCATAATGCAACCTCCTTACGACCACAAAGTCGAAACAGCGCGAGAGCGCTTTTCTCAGACGCGTGGACCGGCCTTGCCGATCACCGCCAGTTCCTCGACCAGCCGGTCGATGTCGCGCGGCGTGTTGTAGAGATGCGGGGAGACGCGGAAGTAATCGCGGCGCGGGGATACGAAGATCTGCTTCTCGACGAGCTTGCGAACAACTGATTTGGACTCGATGTGCCGGAACTTGCCACTGACGATCGAGCTGCGCGCCTCGGGAGCAAGCGGCGTTGCGAGGTGAATATCGAGATCGGAAATTCCCTTTACAAGTTGATCCGCTAGCGCCAAATTTCGGCGCATGATGTTGGATACGCCTATCTCCTGCAGGTAGTCGATACTTTTCGCGAGCGCGGCGGCGCACCCGTAAGCCATGGTTGAGAATTCGAACCGGCGCGCGTCATTGTGGTATACGCAACGCTGCGCCTGCAAATTGTAGATCTCCGAATGGAATCTCCAGCCGGTGATGCCGGGATCCAGTGTCTGCTGACGGCGGGGGGATATGTACGCTAGGCCGACGCCGAACGGTCCACAGAGCCATTTGTAGGATGTCGTGACGAGGGCATCGATCGCGACCTCGCTGACATCGAGCGGAACGGCACCCAGAGACTGTGACGCATCCACCAGAAAGAATGCGCCGACGCGTGCTGCCGCATCCGAAATGCGCTTCAGGTCGAAACGCTGGCCGGTGGAATATTCCACATGGGAGATGGAAACAACCGATGTCCTGTCGTCGATCGCGGCAATCAGTTGGTCCTCGTCGACCACGTCGTCAGTGCTGGCGACGTAATGCATTTCCGCTCCGGTGTGCCGCGCCACCCGGGCCCATGGATATGACGTGCTGGGGAACACGATGTCCGTGGTCACGATCCGCGTTCCGGCTTTCGGCATGACCGCCCAGGCGATGGACGAGACGAACTCGCTGGCGGACGAAGCAACCGCTACATCGGTCGATGTCGCTCCGATAAAGCGGGCAAACGCGCCGCGTACCTCGTCGAAGACGAGATCTTCCGCGACCTCGTCGAAGTTCAGCGAGCCGTTTTCGGCGATGTCGCGCTGCCAAGCTTCGACAGTATCGGAGGCCGAACGCGGCATCAGGGCGACGTTTGCCGCGTTGAGATAGGTCAGCTTGGCGGTGGCTGGGAAATCGGTATCGATGGACATCTAGATGGGACCGCTGGTTGGAGTTGTCGGCGAAGCGTTCGGCTCCACAGACAGTGCCATTCTTGCCAGCCGGTTTAATTCCGCTTTTTGGAAAGTGGGGTTGCTGACGATCCGTAGGCCTGCGCGACTGAGCTTTGCGTTGCTCGAATACAAACAGGCGCCAGCGGATGCTGGCGCCTGTTAGTCCATAAATTACGAGCTTGAGGTTGGCTTTGCGCCCTATTCACCGAATATGTCGTAGTCGAAATACTTGTCGTTGATGGCCTTGTAGGTTCCATCTTTGCGCGCCTCCGCCAGCGCCTTGTTCAGCGCCTCGCGGATGTCCTTGTCCTCTTTCCTCAATCCGATGCCGATACCCTCGCCGAAGCAATCCGGGTCGGTCACCGTCTCGCCTTGGAAGGCAAAACCTTTGCCGCGCTCGGTCTTCAACAGGCCAAAGTCCAGCTGGATCTTGTCCGAGAAGATCGCGTCCAGCCGGCCCGAGCTGACGTCCAAGAACATCTCCTCCGAGTTCTGGTACACCTGAAGCGCGGCATCGGGGTAGGTCTTCTCCAGGTAACACTGGGACACTCCGGGAACCGTGCCGATCCTGAGCCCAGCCAGCGCGTTGTCGGAGAAATCTATCTTCTTCGATACCGAAGCGACGAAGGAGGCGGTGGTCCGATAGTAGGGATCGGTGAAGTCGATCTGTTTCTTGCGATCCTCGGTAATTGACATGGACGCGAAGATACCGGTGAATTTCTTTACCAGCAGGCCGGGGATCATCCCGTCCCAGTTCTGCGAGACGAAGACGCAGGTGCGGTTTATCTTCTGGCAAAGCGCCTGACCGAGATCGATTTCGAAGCCCGCCAGCGAACCGTCCGCCGCGCGGAAGTTGAACGGCGGATACGCCCCTTCCGTAGCAAACGTGATGTCTTCGGCTGCCGCAGCGACCGGCGCGAATGCAATGCCCAGAACGGCGATCGCGCCAAACAGTTTGTTCCTCATATCTGTCCCCTCTTTCACTGACTGCTCGCCTTCCCTGCCGGAGCAACGGCGTCGGTCTGATCTTTGTTGCGGCCCAGACGTTAGTTCGGCCGACGTCACGTGCGTTGACTAAATACGAAAGCCAGGTTTCCAAACGCGGAAACCAACCGGGAAGGCACTGTGTTAGGGCCCGACGCACCGAGCGAATGTGCTTCGGCCGAGGAGATTGGGTTGACGAAAATTGTGCCACTTGAACGAATTCTGGAAGCGCTGCCGGACATAGATGTCGTCTCTGAAATCGAGCGCGGCTTCGTTGCCTATTCGCAGGGAAAGGTCGATGTTCCCCCCGTCGGCGAACTCCTCTTCCCGGAAGCGAACGGCGAGCTTCACATCAAATACGGAACCGTTCGCGGCGACGACATCTTCGTGGTAAAGCTCGCGACCGGGTTCTTCGACAATCCGAAATCCGGGCTGCCTCCCTTCTCCGGCTGTATGCTGGTGCTCTCTGCCAAAACCGGTCAGGTCAATTGCGTCCTTCTCGAAGAAGGGGAGTTGACCAACCATCGGACAGCGGCGGCCGGCGCCGTAGTGGCCCGTCACATGCAACCGTCGGGTCTGACTACGATCGGCATCTGCGGTTCCGGCGTGCAGGCGCGTCTGCAGGCCGACTATCTTCGTCAGGTCACCAACTGCCGGGAGCTTGTGCTTTGGGGCCGCGACGGCGAACATGCGGCGGCGGCGGCGCGCGACATCTCACGGCTGGGATTCGATGCGCGCGTTGTGTCGAGTCCGGCCGAAGTCGCGTCATGCGCCCAGCTGATCGTGACCACTACGTCGTCGCATGAGCCGTTCCTACTGGCCGGCGACGTGAAGCCGGGCACTCACATCACCGCCATGGGTTCGGACACGCCGGGGAAGCGGGAGCTCGACCCATTGCTCCTGAAAAAGGCGGACATGGTGGTCGCAGATAGTGTCGAGCAATGTCTACTGCGCGGCGAGATCAGCGCGGCTGTCGCCGCGGGGTTACTGGACGTGGAGCACGTCATCGAGTTGGGAAATCTCATTTCGGGCAGCGCCGGCGGGCACTCCCGCGACGTCATCACCATCGCCGATCTGACCGGCGTCGCAGTCCAGGACATCATGATCGCCAAGGCAGTCGTCGCCCGCCTCGTCTGAGTATCAGCCTTGCCGCGCAAGCGCGCCGAGGACGTTGACGACAATGCGCGCGGCGACGAGCGCGGACAGCCCGTCGACATCAGCCGGCGGATAGAATTCGACGAGATTGAAACCCACCAGTTTCCCTCGCCGTGCGATACCCGCGATCAGATCGATCGTTTGTGTATAGGTAAGTCCGCCCGGTGTGCGGGCGAGGACGCCCGGGAAGACTGCCGGATCGATGCTGTCGCAATCGAGCGTGATCCCGACACGTGCTCCGTCCGGAATGTATTCCAGAGCAACCGCGATGCCCATGGCATGAACCTCACGCGAGGTCACCAGGCGGCTACCATAGCGCAGCGCATCTTCGACGTCGCTGGCCCGAGCGCTACCGACGCTTCGCGCGCCTACCTGCACGATGCCTGCTACATGCGGCATTTCACTGGCGCGACGCATCGGGCTCGAAGCGCCGAAGTGCTCGCCGTAGATCTCGTCGCGCCAATCGATGTGGGCATCGATCTGCACTACCCAGATCGGACCGTCATCCTCGAAGCCCTGCAGAAACGGAATCGTGACCGAGCAGTCGCCGCCAATC
The DNA here is from genome assembly GCF_001303895.1 of Mesorhizobium sp. 1M-11. Classification (GTDB taxonomy): domain Bacteria; phylum Pseudomonadota; class Alphaproteobacteria; order Rhizobiales; family Rhizobiaceae; genus Mesorhizobium. The sequence goes on from NZ_LJSD01000071.1 coordinate 83,958, forward strand.
ATGACCGGCACGGCATCGCGCTGAACGACCGACTTCGTTTTCGTCTTGATCGCCGAGCGGTTTGCCGCGTTCCAGTACATGGTCGACGGGACGTCGCCGGCATCGATGCAGCATCCGGACCGACCGTCGAAGACGGGCCCTCCGAGATCGAAATCCCAATTGTCCAAATCTGGGGCGGCGTCTCTGCTGGCCGCACGAATGGCCTCGGCTGCGAGTGCATATCCGCTCGTATCGACGCCCGGGTAACTGCTTCCGTGTCCAACACCGAACAACACGATCTTCGCTTCGCGCTCGTCTGCGAATGCTTCAGGCAAACCGAGAAACGCCGATGGCAAACTCATGAGGTAGCTCCAGACGCAAGGCCTCTGTTTGTCCGCTGTCGTGCGCTCAGAGCCGCACCGGGCGGCCAATCACGAAGAGCCAGTCGTTCGGCGAGGATTTCGCACGCGCTCGCATTGCCATGACAATGCCATCACACCGTGCATGAACGATCTCTGCCTCTTCGGCAGGCCTGTCAGGCCTATGCATCCGCGCGACAGGGCTCCCGCCCTGCACGAAGCCCCCCAGCTCGACCACCGGCTCGAACACCCCTTCGCACGGAGCCACCACATAGGATTCCTCTTCGCGCACATCGACCAGTGTCGGCTCGATGGCGAGTGGCGGCGGCATTTCCGGCCTGACAATACCGGTATACGCCAGCAATCGGCGCACACCCTGGCGGCAGATGTCGAGGGTTTCGATGCCCAGCGCCGCGGAGCCGCCATACTCGCCGCTGATGCCGATGACGCCCTGTCTCAGCATGGCCGCGTCGATGCCCACTTCCACGCCCATCGTCTTGAAGCCGAACAGCATGCAGTGTCGCGCGCCGAACGCCGCCGCGAGATCCATTCGCTTTTGATCCTCGGCGGCGTCGCCGGTAACGACGAAAAGGGTCGACGGCAGGAAGTCCAGTATTTCGCCGCCGCCATGAAAATCGGCGGTATAGTCCGCGCGGGCAAGCAGTTCCGTTTCGATGAAATGGGCCAGCCGGCTCGTGAACGTGCCGTCGATAGTGCCCGGGAATGCACGGTTGAGATTGCCGCCATCTTGGGGCGTGTTGCGCTTCCCCGCCAAGAAGGCGAGTCCGTTCGCAGTCGGCATGATGATGATGTGTCCGTTGACATGGCGCAGGTCTAGCGTGCGGCCGAGTTCCGCCAGCGCGACCGGTCCCTCGTATTCATCCCCATGCACGCCTCCGGTCAGGACCAATGTCGGGCCGGCGCCCGAACGCAGCGATATAATCGGCATCTCCACTTGTTGAGACCCGCTGCCCTCGGCGAGATTCAGAGGCATGGTAACCGTGCCGAACTGCCGGCCCTCCGCGTCCAGATCGATGTCGAGCTGTGTGCTCATCACACCCTACTCCCATGCGTGCCTAATCGCATCGAACGTCTCCCCGGCGAGCTCTCGGACAAGCAGCACATCACGCATGGACCCTGGACAGATGACGGTGCCATTTGCCTTCCCAGAACCGGAAACCGCGGGTGATCGCGTAGACGATGAGCATGTAGAGCCCTGCCGCGATGATGAACCCATCGAACGCGAGGTAGTACTTGTTGTTGAAATGCTTCGCAGCGCCGAGAATATCGACGATCGTGATCGTGCTCGCGATCACCGTCGCATGCGCCGAGAAGATCACCTCGTTGGCATAGGCGGGCAGCGCGCTTCTGAACGCGTTCGGAAGCGTGATGCGTCGGAAAAGCTTGGCCTCCGACATGCCGCATGCCTTGGCCGCCTCGATCTCTCCTCGCGGCACCGCTTCTATCGCTCCCCTGAAAACTTCGGTGATGTAAGCCCCGCTGCACAGGATCATGCAGATGAACGCGCACCACCACGGCTCTCGTAGAACGGTCCAGAGAAACGAGTCTCTCACAAAGGCGAACTGCGCCGCGCCGTAGTAGAGCATGTACACCTGGACCAGAAGTGGCGTGCCGCGAAACAGGTAGGTATAGGCAAGCACGCATGTGTTGAAGATAGGCGTGCGCGCCGCTCTGACGGCAGCAAGCGGGATGGCGAGAAGACTGGCAAGGCACAAGGACCCGACCAGCAGGAGGATCGTGTTGCGAAGACCGAGGAGGAAGAGGTCCACATGCTTTGCTGCGAGCATGAAATCGAAGGGCGACCAAGTCTCACTGATTTCCTTGAGTGCTGCGGTAAGGTCGGCGAAGCTCATCGCACTCAGGCTCGCTGCAGATGCGCGCTGTAGCGTCGGTCGAGCCAACGAAGCCCGACATCCGACACCGCGGTCATCACCAGATACGCTATCAGCACGACGAACATGAAGGTGAACGGCTGATGCGTGGTCTTGCCGGCGGCGTAGCCGTTATAGACAAGATCTTCGAGCCCCATGACCGACACGAGTGCGGTCGTCTTCATGAGGCTCAGCCAGATGTTCGTAAAGCTCGGCAGCGCGTAGCGGACCAGTTGCGGCCAGATGATGCGCTGAAACAAGACAAAGCCGCTCATCCCGATGGCGATCCCTGCCTCGATCTGACCCCGCGGTATTGCCAGAAAGGCTCCGCGAAAGGTTTCTGTCATGTAGGATCCAAAGATGAATCCGATCGCCAGGAAACCGGCAGTGAACGCGTCCAGTTCGACATAGTCCCACAAGCCTGTGGCGTTGCCGATCCGGTTCAACGCCATCTGCCCACCGAAGTATAGCAACAGCATGAGAACGAGATCAGGCACGCCCCGAACAAGCGTCGTGTATAGCTCTGCGATCCGCCGAGTTCTCCGTGAGCCCGAAAGCTTCGCCCATGCGCCAAGCAAGCCCAGAAGGACAGCCACCATGATTGATACAAGGCTGAGGGCGATCGTCACCTTGAGGCCAGCGAGAAGGAATGGCGAGAACTGCAGAACTGCTTCCATGAGGGTATGGTCCGGTCAGTCGCCGTAGATGTCGTATGCGAAGTATTTCTTCGCGATCTTTTCATATGTTCCGTCCTCCCGAACCGCGACAATCGCCTTGTTGAACGCCTCACGGAGTTCGGCATCCTCCTTCCGGAGCCCTATCCCGGCGCCCTCCCCGAAACATTCGCGGTCGCTGATGACCTCCGACGCGATCGCCATGTTCTTGCCGGCATCTGTCCTAAGCAGACCGAAATCGGTTGCGACTGCGTCCGCGAAGACGGTATCCAGCCGGCCGGACGTCAGGTCGAGATAAAGCGCGTCGGCGTTCGGGTACGTGACGATCTTCGCATTGGGATAGGTCTTTTCGAGGTAGCAGAGATAGCTGCTCGCCGAGAGCGTGCCGACCGTCTTCCCACCCAGCTTTTGTCGGAGGTGTCGACTGCGGCGCTGGTTGATGCCACGAAGACCCCACCGGATTCGTAATATTTGTTCGAGAAATCGATCTTCTTCTGGCGCTCCTCGGTGATCGACATCGAGGCGAAGATGCCATCGTATTTGCGGGCGAGAAGACCTGGGATCATGCCGTCCCATTCCTGCGCGATGAACTCGCATTGCCGACCCATCTTTGCGCATAGGGCCATGCCGAGATCGATCTCGAAACCTGCGAGCGATCCATCCGGAGCCCTTTCGTTGAACGGTGGAAAAGCGCCCTCAGTGGCGAAACGAATTGTCTGGTCGGCATAAGCGGCAGTGGCGACAAGGGCACCCAGCAGGGCAGCCATAAGTCGGATTTTCATGTGATCCTCCCTCAGTTGTCTCAGCGATGCGACCGCGCCAGAAAGCGCTGAAAGTGCAGGGACGCCGGACGCGTCATTGTTTGGTCGGGTGGCCCCTCTTCCTCAATCTGACCTTCGCGGAAGAAGATGACGCGGGTGGAAGCATCGCGCGCGAAGGCCATCTCGTGGGTCACGATAATCATCGTCCGGCCCTCTGCCGCCAGCGCGCGGATGATGGCCAGAACTTCGCCCACGAGTTCCGGGTCCAGGGCCGATGTCGGTTCGTCGAACAGAAGAACCTCGGGGTCCATCGCCAGGGCGCGCGCGATCGCCGCGCGCTGTTGCTGGCCACCCGAGAGCAGGGCTGGATAATAATTCCTTCGATCCGACAATCCGACCTTCTCAAGCAGGCGTTCGGCGTTCGCGATGGCCTGCCGGCGCTCGACGCCGAGCACCGAGATCGGTCCCTCGATGACATTCTCCATTACCGTCATATGAGACCACAGGTTGAAATTCTGGAAAACCATGGCGAGCTTCGAGCGAACGCGTTGCAGTTGCTTCGGGTCTGCCGGAAGCTGATTGCCGGACGGGCCAATCCAGGTTTTGATCGCCTCGTCATTGAGCTTGATCGTCCCGCCGGTCGGCGCTTCCAGAAAGTTTATGCACCGCAGAAACGTGCTTTTCCCCGAGCCGCTCGCGCCCAGTATCGAGATCACATCGTGCTCGTACGCATCGAGCGAGACCCCCTTCAGCACTTCCAAAGCGCCGAACGCCTTACGCAAGTCGCGGACCTGAAGCTTCAAGCCACTCTTGCGGGGATTGTCCGGTCGGATGGCTAGATCCTGATCGCCCGATATGATCCGTCTCCCCCACGAGTTCGCATCACTATTCGATGAAACGGTCACCTAGATCGTTTCCGAAACCGGCAATCGAACTTTCCAAGATATGGGGACACCGTTTTCCGGTACGGGCGTGGATTATATTTCTGATTTTTCTTTTGGTCCGGCGTTTGCGGGGCAGAAAGAGATGAAGCGTTGGCGGGCCAGCCAACGCTTCATGCGGCAGGAGAGCCTGGCGTGGACGGACCTTGCGGTCGCAATCTATCTCCGCTCCTGCCGCAGCAGTCTGACCATCCGAACGGTAGAGAGACCTTAACGGTCAAATACAATCCAGGAGCCCGGACAGCCGCCATGACCGCCAAGCCACAGTCTTATGAGCATATCATCGCCTTTGAGATCGCCAAGCACGGATTGACCCTTCACTTCCTGCCCGCCGACGTCCAGGAGACGATTGCCACCGCGGTGCGCCGCGTCCTGCGCCGCGAGGAAAGACGCAACCACAAGCACAGGCTCGGCGCGATGCTCATCGTGTGCGAGGCCACCGGCGGCTACGAGCGCCATGTACTGACGGTTGGATCGGTCGCCGTTCTAGAATTATTCAAATGGCTGCGTGACATCTACCAGGCGGAGTTCTACTCTGGTCAGCGACCACGATTCAGTCAGTCACGAGCGGGAGGTGCATGAGCGTCACCAACAAGACCAGGCCCTGAACGAAACCTCCTGAAGAACGCCGGGGGGAACTCATGAATGCGGCTGAAGCATTGATCCTCCAAAAAGGAATAGGCCCCACGACCATCGAGGAGATCACCGCCGGCGCTGACGTCGCGAAGGGCCACCTTTTATCTCCATTTTTCATCCAAGGAAGACATTCACGCAGCGCTATGGGAGCGTTTCGTTCGCAAGTTTGTCGCTGATCTGGATATAGCCGTCGCGAAAGCGCCCAGAACGAACTGGAGCGCGAGGCTCGCCGTCTGGGTGAAAGCAGCGACCTCAGGGTTCTTGGACAATGGCCCTCTGGTCGACATGCTGTAGCACGCCCATCCGGACGGAGGCCGTAATCCTATAGCCGACCATCTCAGACCCTTCTTGAAGCCGGGCTTGATGCTGGCGCTTGGTCCATTGATGACCCTGAATTTACGGTCGTCGTTTTATTTGGCGGGATTCTTGGCGTCGTCGATGACGTTCTGCTTGGCAAAAAACGAGTCAGTCGCACACAGATCACCAAGCGCTTGAAGGCCCATTTCTTCCGCAGCGTGGGCCTGCCGGAGAACTGAGAGCGCCGGTCCTCTCGAAACAGGAGCCTGGCGCACTCATCAAAAAAATGGTTCCCGGTCGAGCGAACTGGGAAGCCCCGCGTGTAAACGGCCAGTGCTGGCTTTAGCTTCCTAGTCTAGGATTCTTTCAACTCGCTACGAACAGACAGTGGATCAGGTTTGTTCACACAATCTAGATTCGATGCGACGATATGCTTGCGGCGTTACGCCGACGAGACGTCTGCTTTCTCGCACCAGGTGCGCTTGGTCGGAGTAGCCAACTTCTGCTGCCATTACCGCCGTCGACGATTGCGCCGTTCGAGAAAGCCTAAGGAAGCGCTGATGGCGCAGGATGCGCTCGAGTGTCTTCGGTCCATAACCGTAGCTTTCGTCGAAGCGGCGGCGCAGAGTGCGCTCGCTCATGGCAAGCGACCGGGCGAGCCAGGGAACGAGCGGCACGCCCGCGGGCGGCCCCGCGTTGATCAGGGCATGCGCCGCGCTCATCGCCGCATCGATCGGCCCGTCAGCCGCATGCATGGCAAGGACCGCCTCTATCGCCGAAATCGCGTTGCCGTCTTCCAGGGATTTCGTGATCCGATTGGAAAGACGTGCCGCTTTCGTACCCCAAAGATCGTGCAGGGAAGGCCGTGCACCGACAAGCTCGCTTGCGGGAATGCGCAGCCATGCCACAGCCGCCGCGGGGCGAAAGCGAAAACCGATGACGGTCGTTCCGGCCGGTATGAACTCGGTGTTGGCCTCCTTGTCCGGACCCGCGACGCGGAAGCGACCGTCGATCCATTGCAGATCAATCGTGCCGTCGGGAGCGACGATGATGGGGGGTGTCCGCTCCTGCGGGATCTCATGCAGCCACACCGCCGAGAAGAAGGGTTGCAGGCCCGCCGAAACGGGCCACTCACGGAAGCTGCCGACTGTGCCTGCCGGCGCCGGCGGTGCTGTTTGTTCGCGCCCGACGATATTGGCCGAATTCTTCAAGAAGTCGAACCCTCCCGGGCTCAAAATTACATCTGCAATATGGCGCGACCGACCGACGAGCCGTTCAACGGCGTACTAATACCCGGAGAGAGTTACCATGAAACCTAGAATTAGCGTAATCACAATCGGTGTCGACGATTTAGAAGCATCCTTGACTTTCTATCGCGACGGCCTTGGGCTGCCGACAGACGGCATCATTGGCCAGGAGTTCGAGCACGGCGCGGTGGTCTTCTTCAATCTTCAGCACGGCCTCAAGTTCGCCCTGTTTTCGCGTGCGAACATCGCCCACGACGTGGGCATAGAGAAGGCAGCACCGGGTCCCACGGAATTCACGCTTGGGCACAACGTCATCAGCGAGAGCGAAGTCGACGCGGTGATGGCTCGCGCAGCCGCCGCCGGCGCTCGCGTGATCAAGCCGGCCGGCAAGACATTCTGGGGTGGCTATGCCGGCTATTTCCAGGATCCAGACGGCCACCTCTGGGAAGTAGTCTACAACCCGGCCTTCCTGTCTGAAGACTGAGCGACCGGCTCTGCTTACCTGACATAGGAGACAATCATGACAATCCTCATCACGGGCGCGACCGGTAAGATCGCGCAGCACCTTATACCGTCGCTTCTCCAGCAAGACCAGGCCGTCCGCGCGATGGTGCATTCGCCCGAAAAGCGGGCGATGCTTGAAAGGCAGGGCGCAAAAACCGTCGTCGCCAGTTTCGACGATCCGGGGGCGCTCGACGCTGCCTATGACGGCGTCGAGACGCTGCTCTTCCTGACGCCGCCGCACGAGAACGCCAGCACCTGGGCAAGTGCAGGAATTGCGGCGGCAAAACAGGCGGGCATCAGGCGGATCGTCAGGATCTCGGCACTTCTCGCCGGACCCGACGGCCCGTCGGACAATAACAGACAACACGGCAGGACCGACGACGAGCTTCGCGCGTGCGGCATCCCGAGCGTTATCCTGCGGCCTCACTTCTTCATGCAGAATTTGCTCGCAGACGTGCCTACCCTCAATGCCAAAGACACGCTCCATGCCGCTGCCGGCGATGCAGGGCTCGCGATGATCGACACGCGCGACATTGCCGACGTTGCTCTGTGCGCCCTGCTGAGTCCGGCCTGGGACGGCAACACCTATGATCTGACGGGTCCGGCGTCGATTTCCTTCCATGAAATCGTTCGAGAGCTTTCGGAACTGCTCGGCCGCACGATACGCTACGTGCCGATCTCGCCGGATTCTCTCGCCCAAAGCGTCAGGGACATGGGCCTGGACGAATGGTTCGCCGAGGGTTTTCACGACTACCTCCTAGCCTATTCGCGTGGCTGGGGAGATTTTACCACCGACGCGGTGGAGGCGATTTCCGGCAAGCCCGCCAGAAGGTTCGGGCAGTTTGCCAAGGAGGTACTCGTTCCAAAGCTATCCGAAACCGCTCAGGCGGCATGATCATCAGCCATGATGTCGAGTTGCTGCTTCCAGATGCCAGAAACCTCGCAACATGGGGAAGAAATTGGTGGCTTTTTCAGCTCTCGCTATGGAAAGCAGATGAGGCCGCCGCACACCTTTGGAACCGGAAGTTCTTCGGGCGATATACGAGGATCCATTTGGGCCCTCGTATATGCTGGATTCGCGCAGTCGCAAAGGCATCCCAAACGGCCGAAACGGGGCGCATAATTGATGGCGCCATGCGATCAGTCGCACCAAGGATCAGCGCAGACAAGCGGGAATGATGCTGCGAAGGGCGGGAGCGTGTCGGTGTCGAAAGGAGACGGAACTGCAGGTCGCTACACGGAACGATTTGACGATATTTTTCGTAAACTGACCTGCGACGTGTGTGAAATCCTGCAGAGGGCAGCTTGATGACTGATGTGAAACCATTTGAGAAACGGCACAAGGATGGCAGCTTGTGGGTGGTAGGTCAGACCTTCAATGGACAACCGACCGGTTACTGGGAGTGGTTTCGGCGAGACGGTTCGAAGCTCAGATCCGGCTATTTTGAGCACGGTGTACAAGTTGGAGAGTGGACGACGTATGATGCTGCCGGGCGTGTCTACAAAGTGACGACATTGAAACAGATGCCGTGACGATTCGAGGGGCGGCGCTTATGCGCCGCATTTTCCGCAGTCGTCGAAGCTCTGAGTTGAGCCCGCGGGCATCATCGGGTTGTTTGTCGGCTGGGGCTACATTGACAAAAAAATCTGTCAATGCGAAAAAGGCGCATGTTTGAGCTCGAGGTCATTGACGCGCCCGCCGCAGCAGCAGTTGCGCTGGACCCGATCAAAACTCGATTGCTGGCTGAGCTTTCAGAGCCTTCGTCTGCCGCCTCGCTCGCCGAGCGGGTGGGTCTTACGCGCCAGAAGGTGAACTATCACCTTCGGGTATTGGAGCATCACAAGCTGATAGAGGCTGTCGAGGAACGGAGATGGGGCGGTCTCACCGAACGGCTGATGGTCGCCACGGCCTCGTCCTATGTCGTTTCGCCTGCAGCGCTGGGTCCGATCGGCGCCGATCCGGCCCGCAACGACGACCGCCTTTCAGCCAGCTATCTCATAGCGCTCGCGGCCCGCGTCGTGCGCGAAGTCGGCGAGCTGTGGCGCTGCGTCCGGCAAACGGACAAGGGGCTTGCCACGCTGTCGATCGACACCGTCATTCGCTTCCGCTCGCCCGCCGATCGCGCCACCTTCACAGTCGATCTCACCAATACTGTCTCGGCACTCGCAGCGCGCTATCACGACGCAAGCGCGCCCGGCGGTCGACCCCACCGGCTCGTCGTTGCCTCCTATCCCGCGCCGCCCGACGCCAAACCCTGAAAGGATAACCCTCATGCCCATCAAGAAGGACGAAACCGGCAAGCGCTGGGTCGAGATGGAGCTGATCGTGCCCGGCACGCCCGAGTTGGTGTGGCAGGCGATCGCAACTGGTCCTGGCTACACCGCCTGGTTCACGCCGACCATGATCGACGAGCGCGTCGGCGGAACGATTCGTTTCGACATCGGCGAGAACGGAGAATCCAAAGGCGAGGTGACGGCTTGGGAGCCGCCCTTCCGGTTCGGCTATGTCGAACGCGACTGGGCCGAGGGCGCGCCACCTCTCGCGACGGAAATCACAGTGACCGCCAGATCGGGTGACCGCTGCATCGTTCGCATGGTCCATTCACTGTTCGCCTCGACTGACGATTGGGACGACCAGATGGAAGGGTTCGAGGGCGGCTGGACCGGCTTCTTCGAGGTTCTCCGCCTTTATCTCTCACATTTCGCCGGCATGGAGGCGGCCGTGGCCTTCGCTACGACGCGTGTCGAAGCGCCTCATCTCGATGTCTGGAAGCAATTGATCCAGGTGCTCGGCCTCGCCGCTGCCAATGCCGGCGAGGAAAGGACGACTCCGCAAACGCCGGAGCAATTGTCCGGCACCGTCGAGCGCGTGGAGCAGGGTGAGAGGCAACGCTACGTTCTGCTCCTTCTGAACCAGCCCGCACCCGGCATCGCGCAGATCGGGACCTACGGCGTCGGCGACGCCACCATCGCCAGCATGACCTTCTATCTCTACGGCGATGACGCCAAGCAACGCGCAGCGGCGGGCGAACCAAAATGGCGCGACTGGCTTGGCGAAACGTTCAAGCGGGTTTAGGCACCGAAGCTATTGAAAATGTTTCGGCGGGACGGTTCGAAGCTCAGACCCGGCTATTTTGAGTAAGTTGGAAATTCGACCGGACAGGCAGGATGCTCGCGGCCGGACATGCCGACCAGGCATCTCAGTGGCGAAATCAGGACCGTATGCGATATGACCGCACAGGATTTCGTGCACCAACTTACCGGCTGAATGGCCGTTTTGTTCAAGACTGCCCTCATCACCACGACCATCATCACGCCATCATATCGATAAACGAAAAAAGAGGTGTTTCATGGGTGCCAAGGGCAACGACCGGCAGATCGACAACATCGAGTTCAATGTCACGGATATTGCGCGTTCGAGGGAATTCTACGGAAAGGCGTTCGGCTGGACCTTCACCGACTACGGGCCAACCTACTGCGAGTTCACCGATGGGCGCCTGACAGGTGGCCTCACCACTAGCGGATCCGTCACGCCCGGAGGGCCGCTAGTCATTCTTTATGCCGATGATCTTCCAGAAATTCAAAAGCGCCTGGAAGAAGTCGGAGCCAGGATCGTAAAACAGGTTTTCTCGTTTCCCGGCGGACAAAGGTTCCATTTCGAAGATCCGGACGGCTATGAACTTGCCGTGTGGTCGGCTGCGTAGCGCTGTCAAACAATGGCGGACTTGGTTACGACCTCGGCTTTATCTTCCTTGGCGGCGTGTTCGTCTGGGCCGGGACCGAACACTTTTCGAACTTCAAAACTGTTGCCGCTCAGTTATCTGAGCGGCAATTCCCAATGCCGACCCTGCGCCTTGCTCTCGGTTCCGCTCTGGAAATTGCGGCGGGGCTTGCTACTGGCCGCAGGAATAGGCCGGCCTTTCGCCGCGGCGGCTCTCATTGTCTTCACTCTCGCAGCGAACGTAATGGTTCTCGACTACCGACTATATCAGGGACCGGAGCGGCGAGGCATGAGCTCTGCCTTTATAATCAACGTTGCCGTTATTGGGTGGACTACTGATTGCAGCGACAGGCAAGACACCTGTGTAAGGGAAAATGGCCCACCTCGGGAGCACTCCGACCGCAGCAGTTGAACGCGCCACGGCCTGGCAAGATTTCGTACAGCTCCCGAACATAGAGGAGCGGGAGTAACTTGTAATGAAGCTGATGTGCTTGAATGGGTGGGGCGGCAAGCTTCATGAAGCGCTTGTTGCCTATATCGCCTTCGAGGCTCCGGAAGTCTTGTGTCTGCAGGAGGTCGTGCACACCCCGAAAACCGATCAAGACTGGCTGACCTATCGGGACGGCGACCACGTCCTTCCTCAGCGGGCCAACTTCTTTCGCGATGTCTCAGTGGCCTTGCCGAATCATATCGCTATTTTCTGCCCGGCGGCACAGGGCGTGCTGTGGGATGGTGACAAGTCCATTCCTTCGCAATGGGGCCTAGCGACCTTCATTCACAAGACGCTTCCTATCATCGGCCAAGCTCAAGCCTTTGTTCACAAGGGCTTCTCAGTTAACGGGTTTGGCGAGCACCCCAGATCGCGGAGTGCACATGGGATTCGTCTCTACGACTTTGACCGGCAAAGGTCCTTGAGTATCACGCATATGCATGGTTTGCGCGATTTGAGGGGGAAGATGGACACGCCGGAACGTGCAGACCAGGCTCGTCGTCTGATCCGATTGTCAGATCAGGTGTCCGAGCCAGGTGATCTCAGGATCATCTGTGGCGATTTCAACGTTGAGCCGGATAGTGCGACCCTGGCTTTTCTCGCGGATCGCGGTTTCACCGAGCTTGTGACCACGAGAGGTTTTGCTGGCACGAGGAACTCGCTGTACATGAAACCCGGCCGATTTGCAGATTACATGTTGGTCAATCGCGAAGAGACTGTCGAGCACTTCGAAGTGGTCTATCGCCCGGAAGTGTCAGACCACTGCCCGCTAATCCTCTTGCTCTAATCGGAGCGAGATCGGCAGATTTTGGCGTGGATCGCGCGCGATCGTCCGATCAGCGCCAACGTCGATGTAGTGGAGCCGGAGCCCACCGCCAGGAGGCCAGCCAAACATACCGAAAGAAAAACGAGATGCACGGCGTCGATGCCGAACCGCTAACATCCAAGCCCGCGCCTCGATGAATTCGACGAGGCGATAGCGCTCGCCAACGGCACGGCGTACAGCTTGTCCGCCTGCGTCTGTACTCGGGATCTGGCAACGGCTCACAGGGCAATATCGCGCATCCACAGCGGTAAGGTGGAGGTCAATGCGAACCCGTTCCATATCCCGCCCTCCCGCAGGGGTCGTAAACGTCGGGGCTTACGCGAAGCCAGCTAGTCTAGGGCATCGTGCCAGATCGTCCCCCGTTTGAGACGCCTTGCTGGACGGAAGACTGAGCGCGGTTGTTTGCCGTGGGCACGGTTCACGCAGAGGGGTTGCCGAGAAGCGCTATGATATCCTAGCCTTGAGTCAGCGGGCGTCGCCGCGAGATCCGAGGCTATCCGAGCCACTGATTGCGTGCAGGTGCTCGGTATGGCCAAACGTGGCGACCAGTGTCGGCTGTGCAGAAGCGCAAAGCCGGTCGTTGCAGAAAGCAAAGGAGCGCTGGTGTCCCAAGCAGAACAACTTCTCAAGCACCTTTATGATCGCTTCAATGCCCGCGACATGGACGCTGTACTTGCCACCATGCATCCAGATGTCGTTTGGGCGAATGGACTCGAAGGTGGGTATGTTCATGGACACAACGGTGTGCGCGAGTATTGGACCAAACAGTGGGCTGCGATGGATTCGCGCGCCGACCCTCTCGGCTTTTCGATCAAGGTCGATCGTTCAGCCGAAGTACTGGTGCACCTAACGGCGCGCGACCATGAGGGGAAGGTTCTCTTCGACACGAATGCCATCCATGTGTTTCGACTGCATAACGGTCTGATCAGCCGATTTGACATCCTCCAGTAGGTCTGAGGATCGCCTGAAGGCAAGGAAACGCGCGACTTCTCCATCGTCCCAAGCTTCGTTCCCTGCTTCACACCCACGAAGAGCCCTGAGTCCAATGGGCATGCCCTAGGCGTCGTGAAGACTTTCACGCGCAACTACTTGCGCGTAACCCCCTTGCCAGACACACCTTCCGTGCTACGAACCGCGCCGGGTTGTCGGGCAGGACCTCCCGCCGATATCCTCTCCACGGAGTGACCCGCTGTCCTTCGTAACTTGTTCAGATCGCATTCGGGCAGTGAGAACGGTACTCCGCCTAGCGCCTCGCTGCACTCATCCATGCCCGTGTAGGAATGCGGATGTGAGCAGCAGATTGGAGTGACTCCCCCGATCGACAGCAAGCGGTCTCGGGTGCCCCGATCCAGCATCGGCACGTAACCCACAAAACATTTCCGGCGGACGTCTTTGTGGTCAGCGCACGCTGACCGATGCCAACGACCGGCCGAAAGACCGATGCCCGATAGGTTCGTTTCGATTTTCTTGCCAATCGCTGAGAGGCAAGTGCGCACCGCACGTCTTGCATATCTGACATGCCTAACAGAACTCTCAAGGATATCGTGTGCTCTCTCCTGGGAGTGCAAAGACCGCGATGTTATTCAGTTCATCCATCCAGTGCGAGAATGAGCCAAGGCACGCCGAAGCGGTCTGTTACTTGCCCAAAGAGCTTGGCCCAATCGACTTCGCCGAGCGGCGACGTCGTATTCCCTCCCAGCGAAAGGCTGTCGAAGATGCGTTTGGCCTCATCGGCATCGTTGAGGTGAAGTGAGATGCTGAAGCCAATCATAGGGACGAACTGCTCTTCGTTCAGATCGTTGCCGCGCAGCACATTTTGACCAAATTTGATTTCGGCGAAACGGACGTACTCCGGTGGAGCAGGCACCGAGCCGGGCGGCAACTTTCTATCTTCATTGCCGCCAAAAGTGTTTATCACGGTGACTTCGCCGCCGAACAGCTCAGCATAGAATTGGAAGGCTTCGCGACACCGCCCTGGGAAAGTAAGTTGTGGTGCGAGGTTCATACAAATCTCCATTCATTGGTGTGGGTGCTGACGGTCGATCGATGCGTCGATGAATGCGCAAACACGCTAGCATTGGAATGTGTGATGGATCGTACCGCTCGGCGCTGTTTCCGCCTTGACTGAGTCGCCGGTCTCCAGGTAGCGCAAATCGTCCCACAGACGGATTCCGCGCGCAAGCAGGATCGGTCGAGCGCGACATGAAGACGGTCGACAAGTCCGTTTTTGAGGAAGTCGCGACCCAGACGGGCCCCTTCGACGAGGAACAGAAACGCGCTCGGCATCCTATCGCTCGCGCCAGGGCGGCATGTTCGCCTTTCGGGCGAGCTGGCCGACAAGCGCCGGCAGTTCGGCGAGATCGAGAAGGCGCTCGCCGAAAACAAAGACTTGGCTGGATTGCCTGGACAGCGGGCCGCCTGACCGACGTCCGGCCGGCGAACCCGCGCCGAACGCGGTTCTTTCGAAGGGAGCGCAGCTGCGAGTGCTCCCCGCCACTGATCCGGCGAGAGGAAAAAGCGCCCACGCAGCGGAGGGCTGCTCTTGGTGTAGGGGCGAGCGCCGGCAGGACTCTGGCAAGGATAACCTTGATTACGAAATCCGCCGCGACGTAGTGCGTTGGCTCGGAAAATCAGTGTGAAGCCCGTTGACTAAGCCAGATGCTTCCCAACACCACTCCGATGCCAGTGATCTGCAGCAAGGTCAATTTCTCTCCGAGAAATGCCCAGCCGAGCATTACCGCTGTCACTGGACTGAGAAAGAGTAGCGACGATGCCACAGAAGGGTTTAGGCGACCGATCCCCCTGAACCACAGCACATAAGTCAACGCTGCACCCACAAGGCCAAGCCACATCAATCCTATCAGGTTGCTCGCCGTGGGGATGGGGATCGAGTGATCGACAAACAGGACGACCGGTACCAGAAGCAGGCCGCCCGCCGTTAACTGCCATGCCGTCAGTGCAAGCGGCTTTACCGAAGGCTGCCATTTACGCGTCAGGGTCACGCCCAGCGCCATCGAGCCGGCTCCGGCTAGACCCGCCGCAACGCCGATCAGGTCGAGCGCTGCGCTTGGCGTCAAGACCAGCAAGGCGACGCCTCCCATGCCGACCAAGGCTGCAATGACGGCAACCGGTCTCAGCCGAGCGCCCAAAAGCCATGACGCTAAGAATACCACAATCAGGGGTTGGGCCGCGAGCACTGTACCCGCAACGCCCCCGGGTAGCCTGTAGGCAGCCACGAACAGCATAGTGAGAAAAAGAGAGATGTTGAGGGCGCCAAGCACGAAGGCGCGCAGCCACCATGTGCCGGCCGGTAATTGACGCACGATCACCAACAGCAGAAGCCCTGCCGGGAGTGCGCGCAGCATCGCAACCGTCGATGGCGAGAAGTCGGGGAGCATTTCTGTGGTGACGAGATAGGTGCTGCCCCAGACGATCGGCGCAATGGCTGTCAGCGCCAGGTCAGACGGTTTGGTAGTCATATGAGTTCTAGGACCTCGGTAATCGGGCGGCGCGCCTTCTGGGGCCAGTTCCCCGGCGCGATGCGGCCGACAGGTAGGAGCAAGACCGGAATTTCATCGGGGCGAAGGTTAAACTCTAGCGCCACGGCTTCCGGGTCGAAACCACCCATCGCTCCAGACGCAAGCTCAAAGGCCTCAGCGGCGTAGATTAGCGTGGCTGCACCCAGCGAAGCCGATCGTATGGCTTCATCGCGCGCCGCTCCGGGATCGCCCAAATACTTCCGTCGGGCAGCTTCCTGCCAGCCTATGGCGATCTCGGCTGCCATGTGCCCGCTTTCAACAATCGCACGCAACCGCTCGGGAACGGTAGTGTAGTCGGGGCTCTGGCCGCACACGATGAAGGTAACGGCTGCATCGCTCACCTTGACTTGCCCGTAGGCGAGTTTGCGCAATCTCGCTTTCGCTTCCGGCGTTCGAACCGCGATAAAGCGCCAATTTTGCAGGTTGAAGGCTGTAGGAGCGCGCGTGGCCAAGCGAATCAGATCTGCAATTTGCCCGTCGGCCAGAGTGTGGGAGTTGTCGAACCGGTTGACGGAAGTCCGCCTCTCTATGAGTTCGATAGCTGGATGAGGCATAAAGCAAATTCCCTGCTGAACACGTTTAGTAGAGTAGCCTCTTTACCCCACTGAGATAATGGGCAAAATAGAAACCGCTTTATTCTCCATTGGTGAATAATATGGATCATTTTACTGCGTTTCAGGTTTTCCGGCACGTTGCCGAGCTGGAAAGCTTCGCCGAGGCGGGACGAAAGCTCGTTCTCTCGCCCCCTGCCATCAGCAAGAACATCGCGGAGCTAGAGGCCCACCTTGGAGTTCGACTGATCAATCGGACAACTCGGCGTATGGCTTTAACGGAAGAGGGCAAAGTCTATCTGGAACACATCAGGCGGGGGCTCGACGCCTTAGCGGAAGGCGAGGCTGCGCTCTCCCAAACCAGATTGGAGCCGGTCGGAACCTTGCGGGTGAGCGCCCCAATGACAGTCGCGCTGACGCGCCTTTCCGAAGCGATCCCGGCATTCCTTAACCGCTATCCTCGACTCGACCTGAATCTTCATCTGGATGATCGTCGCGTGGACCTCGTGCGGGAGGGTTTTGACGTCGCCATTCGCGGCTATAGCAGCCTCGAGGATTCCAGTCTGATTGCAAGAAGGCTGGCGACGATGCCGCATGTGCTCTGCGCGGCACCGTCCTATTTTGCGATCCACGGGAAGCCGCAAACGCCGTCCGAGCTGAAAGGACTAGCACATATCCGATTTCCCTACGGGGCAAATGCGGATGTGTGGGAGTTTAGAAAGAACGGACAGAGCGAACGTGTAAATGTTGTGGCACGGTATTCTGTGTCATCCAGCCTTGCCGTGCGCGACGCATTGCGAGCAGGCTTCGGCGTCAGCCTGATCCCCCTACCTTATGTGGCGGCGGACCTGAAGGAGGGCCGGCTGGAGACCGGATTGGACGACTGGAAGACAGCGGATACCACGCACTATGCAATATATCCGTCGCGCCAGCACCTCGCTCCGAAGATACGCGTGCTCCTGGACTTCTTGGTTGATCAGTTCGCATCAACCTGAGTCGTTCCATGGGTGTGTTGACGTCGCTACTGCTTTGCGAGGCGATAATCGACGACCTATGATGTTGCAGTCACCATAGATACCGTGCGGCAAGGCAGCAAAGGGATCCCGCTCGGAAGGGCAGCTTTCTCACCCTACGTTCCCGGAAACACAATGTCCTGATCAACCAGAACGTTAAACTTGTAGCCGGGTCGGATACGCAACGTCGGTTGAACGTCGAGATTCTTGTTGATCGTGCGCTCCGCGACACGCCCAAACGTCTCCGCAAAATTCCGCCTTGCCGCATCCGAGGCGGTGTCCTGCGTCGCGAGCGTCGAACTTTCCGGCAGCGCCATGTCGATGCCCGTGCCTATGATCGCCAGCAGCACCGCCGAGCCGAACGTCCTCAGGTAGGGCCGGCTTATCTTGTCGTTGAAGCCGCCGTAGCCCTGCGCGTCGGTGCCCGCCATGCCGCCGATCTGCAGCGTCGATCCGTTCGGGAAGATAATGTCGGTCCACACGACAAGGACGCGTGACTGCCCGAAGGATACTTTGCTGTCGTAGCGGCCGAAGAGTTTTGTCCCCTGTGGGATCAGCAGGTGGTGACCGGTGGCGCTGTCGTAGACATTCTGGCTCACCTGCGCCGTGATGCGGCCGGGGAGGTCTGAGTTAATGCCAGTGATCAGCGTCGCGGGGATCACGGATCCGCGTTTCAGCTCGTTGCGGGACTGCTGCGGCACGACCCTATTGGGCAGATATCCTACCTGCTTTAGATCTGCATTGAAGAAATCCTCCTTGCTGGCTTGCGCGTTCGGATCGAGGCTCTGGCCGCTAAGCCCTGCCTTGAGCGCTGCCGAGTAGAGGTCGGTGGCGGAACCGCCAAGCAGCGTCGTCCCGCCATTCGTTGCGGACGTCGGCGCCTGGTCGCCCTCCCCGGACTTTAGCTTGTCGATGCTGAGGGAGATCGGGGAATCGTAAGCGGTGTCGTTGGCCTGCAGCCGCGCCATGCGCTGACGCTGGCGCTCCCGAAAATACTGCTCCTCCGCCTCCCGCTCGAGACGCGCTCGCCACAGTGCTTCCGGTTCGAGCTGCGGCTGAGGAGTCGGCGTAACCTCTCGGACGACCGGTTGCGGCGCAAATGGGTTTTCAGTCTCGACGGCCGCCGGCGGTGTAGGCTGGAACACCGGCGCCGGGGCTGGCTCGCCGATGATCCCGTCGGGAACCCCGCGCTTCAGCTCATCGCCGAATGTCGACGCCGGATTGCCGCCGGGACCTCCGATGTCCGGGTCTCCCCGAAAATACAATCCCCGCGAGCTCAGCCCGTAGAAGATGACGCTAAGGAAGAGCAGGACGAGAACGATCCCCACGATCACCGGCACGCGGTTTATCCGGCGAATGTTCGGCTGCTGGCTTGCTGGCGCGCCGCCAAGCTGCAGGGACTGGATCATGTTCCCTCCCCTACCCGCGCCGCATAACGGAGAGCGGGCTGGCCGGCGCAGCCCCTGTCGCCGTCGTTGTGTAGGCTCGGCCGAGATCAACGGAACCGGTCGATAGGCGTGCGAGGACCTGGCCGTCATAGGTGTCGATCACGTAAGCAAGCGCGATCAGCTTCTCACCTTTCGCGTCTTGGTCGCTGACAACCGCATAGCCCCATGTCTTCAGCGAGTCCTCGAGCGCGCCGCCGAACGACGATCCATCAGGTTTCAGGAGGATCGTGCCGGTCCCGGGTCCGACGTGCTCGGCGAGGCGGCTCACCATGTCGCCGGCGATGGCGCTGGCGGCAGGCTCCGAGATCTCCGGCGGCGCGGAACTCGCGACCAGTCCTTCGGCGTTGATTGCCTGACAAGCTGCAATCAACGAGCATGCAAGAGAAACGCCGGCGAAGCGGCGGAGGAGTTTGAGATGGCGCATCCCCTACCCTCCCCGCCTGATCGTGATTTTGTCCTGGCGCCGGCCGACGCCCGACAGGAGGACGGCGCGATCGACATGGTAGTCGACCACCATCATGTTGCCTTTCATCCGATAGTTGACGATGCGGTTCTCGCCGCCCGAGACGACCAACAGGACCGGCGCATCCTGGCCGGAAAGCGGTCGCGGAAACTGGATGTAGGTCTTCAGCCCGTCACTGTAGACGCGCGTCGGACGCCACGGAGCGCTTCCCGATACCGAGTAGGCGAAGTTCAACTGCTCGGCCGGCACCCCCGCTCCCGGAATCGTGCTCGCCTCCAGTCGCGCATTGATGTCGGCAAGTTTCGCCGAGACGTCCTCGGGATATTCGAAGCCGACCCTGGCCATGTACTGGCTCTGATGCGACTTGAGCTGGATGTGGTAGGTGCGTCGCGACGTGGTGACGACCATAGAGGTCACGAGGCCCGGTTCGGACGGCTTGACGATCAGATGGATCGCCTGGCCGCCGACAGCACCGGACGTGGCGGGCTCGACCTTCCAGCGCACCGTGTCGCCGATCAGCACGTCGCGCACGACTTCGCCCGGCTGAAGCTCGATGTCGCAGACCTGCAGCGGCGAGCACACGACGGAGGGCTGCACCTCACCAAAGAGAAAGATCACCTTGCCGTCCGGTCCCTTGGTGACCAGTCCACGGCTGCCGCGCCACTGCCCGGAGATGCCGGTGCCCTTGGTCTCGTTGGCACTCATGCCCTCGGCACGGGCTTCCTGAAGCAGGAGGGGCGATGCGGCAAAGGCTGCGGCAAGCGCCAACGGCAACAACCGGCCATGGGTAACGATGTGTGGTGCGAACATGGCAGGGCCACTCCTATAGCTGCGCGGTCCAGTCGAGGTCGCGGATGTAAAGTCCGATCGGATTGAGGCGGATGACCGCCTCGTCCTGCGGCGGCGTCAGCACGACGGTCGCAACGGCCCGGAAGCGCCGCGGCGCGCCCATCTCCTTGCCCTTGCGGTCGCGCTGATATTCCGTCCAATCGATCTGATAGCTCTGGTTCGAAAGCGGCACGATGTTGTTGACCTCGACCGCCACGGTCGCAGCTCTTGCCTTCTCGAAGGGCGAGTTTGAGCGGAACCAACTATTGATCTTCTCCGTGGCGGGATCGGAGGTGCGCAGCATTGCGTAAGCGCGGTCGATATAGCCCTTCTGGACGATGGCATCTGGGGTGACGCTTCGGAAATTGGAAACGAAGTTGCCGAGGGTCGCCCGCACGACGCGCGCATCGGCATATTCGATCTGCTGCGGGAAACCGGCGTTGACGGCTGTGCCGAGCTGGTCGACCTCGACGATGTAGGGGACGAGCTTCACCTGGCTGCTCTGATAGAGCGCATAGGACGTGCTGATCACCGCAAGCAGCATGCCGGTGACGCCGACGATGCGCCAGGCAGCGGCGGCCTTCACATAGGAGCCGTAGCGCTCGTTCCATTCCTGCCGTGCCGCGAGATAAGGGTTCTCCGGCGCCGTAGTCTTCGCCATCTGTCGTCAAACTCCTGATTACTTATCCGGCAGCGGCGGAGATGGATTGGGCCGGGATGATCGACCGCGGGCGTCGTCGAGCTTCGCATTGGCGAGGCCGAGCAGCGAGTTCGCGTAGGCTCCGGGTGCCGCGATTGCCTTGTCCTTCGCGGCGGAGCCGGCCGCCAAACCTGCGCTGCCGATACCGGATGCCATGCCGCGGAGCGACGCTCCGACGATCGAGGATCCGCCGGCGCGGGCCGCACTGGCGCTCGCGGCGCCGGTCCTCGCCGCATTCGCACCAAGGAAGGCGCCGCCGGCCGCGAAGGTCGCCGCCTGGCCGCCATGCCGGATCGCTTCCATGCCGCCGCTGACCGAGGCGCCCTGCACGACGCCCTGGATGATCGGCGGCACATATATGGCGATGATGAAGACGACGACCGAGATGCCGGCGATGGCGAGGGTGGTGATGAACTGATCGGTGGTCGCGGTCGGCGCCTCGGCCAGGCCGATGAGGACCTCGGAGCCGATCCGCGCGATCATCACCAGCGCCATCAGCTTCATACCGACCGAAAACGCGTAGATGAGATAGCGGACGGCAAAGTCCTTGGTGTAGCTCGACCCGCCAAGGCCGAGCATGATCATGCCGGCGAGCAGCCCGACATACATTTCGACCATGACGGCGACAAAGATAGCGGCGACCAGGCTGAATGAGACGACGACGACGATCATCGCGAACACCGCGGCTATCGCCAGCGCGTTGTCCTCGAACAGACCGAACTGCGCCTGTTCCGACATTTTCGATGCCACCCGAATACCGGCATTGAAGATGTCTGCCGGCGAGGCTGAGCCTCCGGATGCGCCGATCTGGAACAGGCTATCGACGATGGCCTTCGAGACCGTCGGACCCTGGTCGAGAATGAAGGCGAACAGGCCGATGAACATGATGCGCCGCACGAGCTCGGCGAACCAGCTGTCGAGCGAGGCGGCATTGATGGCGAGCCACACGGCGGCGATACCGATCTCGATGACCGCCAGAATCCAGAACAAGGAGCGGGCCGCGTCGAGAACCGTGGTTTCCCAGCCGCGCGCGGCAGTCACCACCTGGTTCTCAAGCGTCGTGAGGACGCTGCCGTCCTGCGCCAGAGCCGGCGCACTCGCCAGGATCACGACGCCGATCGTAGTGAAAGCCCATCCGGCAGCGCTGACCGATCGCCCAATCACCATCGCGGCTTCATCTCCTGACCGCCGCGGACGTCACGCTCCGGATCCCCGCCAAAGAATTCTTCCGCGCGCTGGCGGCGTTGCACATCGTCGGCAGCGGGGGCCGGGTCGGTGACGACCGGCACGGCGTCGCGCGAAAACACCATCCAGAGCGCGGCGGCGCTCAGAGAGACAACCGCGACGACAAGTACGATGATTGTTGCCCGGCTCACCAGCGCGGCTCCATTGCCTGGCCGCCGCGGACGCCCGGTTGCGCTGCGTTGAAGAAGCGCTCGCGACGAAGCTGCGCAAGATCCTTGTCGGCCTGGTCGGACTGGAACCAGGTCGCCATCATGGTCGTCTGCTGCGCGATCAGGCCACGCAGCTTCCGAAACTGCCCAACCTGCTCGGCGGCGATCTGATGGCCGACCTGCAGCGCCTTCATCTGGCCGTCGGCCGATTCCGACATTGAGCGCAGCGAACTCATGGTCGCCTCTTCAGAGGAGAACTGCTCCGCTGTCAGACCGGCGGCCTTCAGGGTGCCGGCGATCGTGTCCCGATTGGTCGTCGACCACTCTTCGTAGCTCGACGAAAAGGACTGGCCATCGGCCAGCCCGGTCTTGAACTCGCCGTAACTCTGGAACCGCTGACGCAGTACGTCATCGGCGTTCGACATCGAGAAGGCGATGCCCTCTCCCTGCGCAACGAGGCTGCGAAGGCGGTTCAAATTGTTTTCAACTTTGCTCCAGACGTGGAACGGCAGCTGGGCCGTGTTCTGCAGCATGTTTTCGTAC
Organism: Mesorhizobium sp. 1M-11; assembly: GCF_001303895.1. Lineage (GTDB taxonomy): Bacteria > Pseudomonadota > Alphaproteobacteria > Rhizobiales > Rhizobiaceae > Mesorhizobium. The sequence continues at coordinate 106,764 of NZ_LJSD01000071.1, forward strand.
ATGCGAATCTGGTTCTGGATTTGCTCGGCCAGTTGTGCGATCTGCGTCATCTGGTTGTTGATCTGCTCGGTCGACTTACCCACGAGCGCCACGAGTTCGCCGTTGTTGAGCAGCTGCGTCCATTCTGTCGCCTGCCCTGTTACGCCTCCGGCCCGGCCCGGCGTGGGGCCGATGATACTGGCGCCGACAATCGCCATCATGGTGCTAGCCGATATGAAGGAGCGCTTGCGCATCGCTTAGTCCTCTCTGCTGTAGCCAATGGAGGGGCCAATCGCTGCCGTGCTCGGCGCGAAGCGCGGCGATGCGCTTCAGGTCGTCGCGACCGGAAGCACCTGCGAAGGCCAGTGCGACAGGGCCGAGCGCCATGTCGAAGAGGCGGCGGCCGACCGGCGACACCACATAGTATTCCCGCTTGGGAAATGCCGTCGCCACGATCTCGATCTGTCGATCGTTGAAGCCAATGCGTTCGTAGAATTCCCGCGTGCCTGGTTCTCGAGCCGCGCCGTTCGGCAGGCAGATCTTTGTCGGGCAGGATTCCTTCAGCACATCGATGATGCCCGAACGCTCGGCGTCGGAGATCGACTGCGTGGCGAGCACGACCGCGCAATTGGCCTTGCGCAGCACCTTCAACCATTCGCGGATCTTGTCGCGGAATACCGGATGGCCGAGCATGAGCCAGGCTTCATCAAGGATGATCAGGCTGGGAGCCCCAGTCAGCCGCTTCTCGATCCTCCGGAATAGGTAGGTGAGGACCGGGACGAGGCTGCGCCCGCCGAGATTCATCAGCTGCTCGATCTCGAAGGTCTGGAATAGCCCGAGCGACAATCCGTCCCGCTCGGCGTCGAGCAGCTGCCCCATCGGGCCGTCGACGGTGTAGGTGTGAAGTGCCTCCTTGATCTCGCGCATCTGGACGCCGGAGACAAAATCGGAGATCGAGCGACCGCGTGCTTCGGCCATCAGGCCGATCTGCCGGGAAATGGCGTTGCGATGATCAGGCGTGATCGACACACCCTGCAGCGCGACGAGGGTTTCGATCCACTCCGAGGCCCAGGCGCGGTCGCCGTCTGTAGCGAGATCGGCCAGAGGACAAAAGGCGAGCGCCGGGCCATGCGTCCCCTCCCCTTCCCCCACCTCGTAGTGATCGCCGCCGGCTGCGAGCGTCAGCGGCATCAGCGAGCGGCCCTTGTCGAACGCAAAGATCTGCGCGCCCGCATAGCGCCGGAACTGCGCCGCGATCAATGCGAGCAGCGTGGACTTTCCCGAGCCGGTTGGACCGAAGATGAGGGCATGACCGACATCGTCGACATGCAGGTTCAGTCGAAAAGGCGTGGAGCCTGACGCGACCTGCATCAGCGGCGGCGCGCCCGCTGGATAGAAGGGACACGGCGCTGTGGGAGCGCCCGACCACACCGAGTTCAGCGGGATGAGATCGGCGAGATTGCGCGTGCTGATCAGCGGCTCGCGGATGTTGGCGTACCAGTTGCCGGGAAGAGAGCCGAGGAAGGCTTCCGTCGCGTTGATCGTCTCGATCCTGGCGCCGAATCCTTCCGCCTGCACCAGCCGCCGCACCGCCTCCGCCTTCTCGCGCAACCGCGGCTCGCCCTCGTCGAAGAGCACGATGACCGGCGTGTAGTAGCCATAGGAGAGGAGTTGCGACGAAGCCTGCGCGATCGCGTCCTCGGTCTCTGCGACCATCATCATCGCATCCTGGTCGACCGAGCGGGATTGCGTCTGGAACAACTGGTCGACGAAGGGGCGCACCTTCTGCTGCCACTTCTTTCGGGTGCGCTCGAGTCTCGCCCGCGCTTCCTGATCGTCCAGAAACATGAAGCGGCTTGACCAGCGATAGGTGAGCGGCATCAGGTCAAGCGCGTTGAGGATGCCGGGCCAGCTCTCCGCCGGGAAGCCGTCGATCGCCACCACGGCGAGATAGCGGTTCTCGACCATGGGCGAGACACCGTGATGAAACTCGGCTGTCGTCAGCCAGTCGAGATAGAGTGGAATCTCGATCAACCGGACGGGATGGTTCTCGCCGGTGATGCAGAAGCGGATGAACTGAAATAGCTCGTCATAGCGGGCGCTGCGGAAGCCGCCTCGTTCCTCGACTTCCTGCGTCACCATCCGTCGGATGGACAGCGTATTTCCGAGATACTGTTCGACCTCACGGATTGAGCTCTGAAAGCTCTCAAGCACTGTGTCGGCGTATCGCGCGCCGCGGCTCTCGCTGTCGGAATAGACGTAGCGCGCAAGACCCGAGCGGATCTTCTCTGGCGGCCGCCAAGTGAGAATCAGAGCATGCTGACTCTCAAAGTGTCCCCTGCCCTTTTCGAAATGAGCACGCCGCTCCTCGTCGATCGCACGCGTGACCGGGTCGGGGAAATGGCAATCCTCGCGCGACGGATAGGCCGACGTCGCGACGCGCACGGCTTCGACCTGGATCATCCAGCCGGATCCGAGCCGCGAAAGGACCGCGTTGATCTGACGCGTCACCTCGTTGCGCTCCGCGTCGGTCGAGCTTTCCGAATCCGGGCCTGCGAAGTACCAGCCAGCCATGAGGCTGCCGTCCTTGAGCAGGATGACGCCGTTGGCGACCAACGCCGCATAGGGGACGAGATCGGCAAAGGAAGGACCGGAATGCCGGAATGCGCGAAGGGCGGTCATTGTGGCATCCTCACTACCGCCACGGCGTCGATGTCGGCCGGTAATAGGGCCGATAGGCGATGTGGCGAGCGTAGACGCGCCGCATCATCGGGTCCGCCTTCGCCATCATCCGAAGTGCAGCAACGACCACGATCCAGATCGCGGCGCCGAACAGAGCGGCGTACCAGGTGAGCACCACGAAGATGAGGATGGCCGCGGCCAGTCCCGTCAGCAGCACGAGTTCGCGGTCCGCGCCGAGCAGTAGGTTCGGACGCGACAGCGCCCGGTGGATGCGTGAGCGGTCGAGGCCTGAGACGTACTCAGCCATAGGCCACGTCCCCTGCCCTCGCCCGCGGCGCCTCGACGGCAACTTCGCCGATCGAGGCGCCGCTCGCGCCGAACAGGCCGACGATCTGCGTCGCGCCGAGGAGGATGCCGGCGACCAGCACGACGTACATGAGCCTTCGGGCAAAATCGTTGAGCTCGCCGCCGAAGATCAGCATGCCGCCGGCGATCGCGACGGCCGCGAGCGCGATGAAGCCGGCGACCGGCCCCGTGATGGACTGCTGGACCTGCTGGAGCGGACCTTCCCACGGCAAGCCACCGCCGCCGCCGGCGAATGCTGGCGTCGTCACCGCTAGGCAGAGGATGAGCGTCAGCATTCCGCTGGCGCCCGAGGTCGAGTGGCTACGCGGCATGGCTTTCCTCATCAAGTTGGGCCTCTTCGATCTGGGCGTAGGTTTCGGTTTGATATCGGGAGCCGTTGAAGCTCTCCACATGGACGACGTCGCGCACACGCCGACCTCGTCCCGAGCGTTCGATCGACACGATCAGATCGACCGCCTCGCCAATCACCTCGCGCAATGGCTGCTGGCTCACTTCGGCGGTGAGCTGTTCCAAGCGGCGCAACGCCGACATGGCGCTGTTGGAATGAATGGTCGTGACGCCGCCAGGATGTCCGGTGTTCCAGGCTTTGAGCAGCGTGAGCGCCGCGCCGTCGCGGACCTCGCCAACGATGATGCGGTCGGGCCTCAGCCGCATCGTGCTCTTCAGGAGCCTCGCCATATCGATCGTGTCGCTCGTATGAAGCGCGACAGCGTTCTCAGCCACGCAGCGGATTTCGGCGGTATCCTCCAGAATGACGATCCGGTCTTCGGGCGCGGCCTCGACGATCTCCGAGATGACGGCGTTGGCGAGTGTGGTCTTGCCCGATCCCGTGCCGCCAGAAATGACGATGTTGAGCCGGGATTCGATCGCGTTGCGGATGATCTCTGCCTGGCGCGCCGTCATGAATTTGGACGATACATAGTCATCGAGGGGGATCAGCCTCGATGCGCGGCGACGGATCGTGAAGGTCGGCCGAGAGACGATGGGCGGCAACAGCCCCTCAAACCGATGCCCGCCGATCGGCAGCTCGCCGCTGATGATGGGTTGTTCGTCGACTGCCTGGGATTGCAGAGCATGGGCGACGCTGCCGATCACGATCTCGGCCGCGGCGGAGGTCATCTCGCCGACGGCCGCGATTCCGTGGCCGAGCCGTTCTATGAAGAGCTTGCCGTCGGGATTGAGCATGATTTCCACCACGCTTGCATCGTCGAGCGCCACGCAGAGCGCGTCGCCGAGAGCGTCCTGCAGCTTACGGACAAGCCTGGGGTGCGAGCGCAGCTGGCCCATTCGCGCGTTCTCCATCACGCGGCGGCTTTGGTGCGCTGCAGAAGCGATGCATAGTTCGCCGGGCGCACCCGCTCGAACCATTCTCGGTCGGCCGGAAGCAGACCCGCGACTGCCATCGTGTTACCGATCGGTCGCGGCTCCCCAATGCGCTCCATCGGCCAGCCTGCACGCTTCAGGATGCGCTCAAAGCGGACATCGGTGCCGGTGACGATCTCGGTGTAACGCTGTTCCATCGACCACTCGATGATCGCTGCGAACATGGTCAGCGTGACATCGTGCAGCGACCCCCCTGCCCTCCCCGCTTCCAGCGAGGTATCGACGCAAAAGCGGGAACTCTCGACCATCCCAGCATGAGGGCGCAACAGGCCCGTCCGCTCGAGATCAGGAAAGAGGACCGACATCATGGTCGGCCCCATCGCGGGCAACAGCCTGGCGCACCCGACCACCTGGCGAGATGGTGTGACAGCCAGGATGTATGTGGGGCGGTAGGAATCGAACTCGTCGACTTCCCTACCCTGCCGAACCTCCACGTCCCATTCCAACCGGTCTCGGAAAATTCGCGCTCGCAGTTGGTGCATCGAGTCGATGAGGTCGGCGGCGCCTCTGTATCCCGCCGTCGAGATGGCTATTGCCCGCATGCGTTTCGCTCCGCTTCGATTGAAGTCGGAGGGCAAGGGGCATGATTTGGGCCGCGGTCGCGACTAGTGAAAGTATGAGTGATTCTACTGCCGGATAGATGGGTCGCGATTGTCCGGACGCGTCGGATAGCCTGTTTCGCCACACCGAACCTAATAGAATTATCAGCACGCGTGCCATGCCACGGACTTGTGTCAAAGGATCAAGCCATTGAATTGGCGCGAGAAACGCCGGAAAAAACCGGTCGGCAGGCTAGCCACTGGTCATTGCTGTTAAGACATTGTTAACCTTAACTCTCTTGTCGATGTAGAGGAATCATGCCTTAACTCCAGACGGAAATGGCGCGTCTTACGTCAATAAACCGTCTGGAATGATGATGAATCTGAGTTCCGCCGCATTGGTCGAAGAATCTGAACTCACGTCCGAACTCATCGGACGACGTGCCGAGGCCCTGTCCGCTCGTCTGCGAGCCGCTGGGGAACGAGCATTTCCGCCCACGGCCCAGAAGTTCCTCCGCTCCTTTACCTCGGGCGAAGTTGCTCAGATTGTCGGTGTTTCAGATGGCTATCTGCGGCAGCTCTCGTTGGATGGACTAGGCCCCTCTCCCGACTTGGGTACAGGTGGCCGGCGATCTTACACACTCGGGCAGGTTAACGAGCTCCGCGCATATCTCGCGGATGCGCGGCCTAAGGAGGCGCTGAAGTTCTGGCCAAGGCGTCGGCCGGGCGAAAAACTTCAAGTGGTTACAGTCGCGAACTTCAAGGGCGGGTCCGCGAAGACCACCACGTCGTTGTACCTAGCGCAGGGTCTCGCGCTGCAAGGCTATCGTGTGCTCGCTATCGATCTCGATCCCCAAGCTTCGCTCTCCACTATGTTTGGATACCAGCCGGAATTCGACATTCCAGAGAACGCGACATTGTACGGCGCCATACGGTACGACGAAGATCGCGTTTCAATGAAAGAAGTGATCCGGCCGACCTATTTTCCGGGTGTGAGCATTGTGCCGGGCAACCTCGAACTCATGGAATTTGAACACCAAACGCCACGCCACATCATGGCAAGCAAGGTGCGTCCTGAGGACCTCTTCTTTAGGCGCGTTGCCGGTGCGGTTTCGCAGATCGCTGACGATTTCGACGTAGTCGTCATTGATTGCCCGCCACAGCTAGGTTTTCTAACCATGGGCGCGCTCAATGCCGCGACAGGGATGATCGTGACAATCCATCCGCAGATGGTGGACGTCGCGTCGATGAGCCAGTTCTTGCTAATGACATCTGAGCTGATCTCCGTGATCGAAGACGCCGGCGGTAAGCTGGAGTACGACTTCCTCAAGTTCCTGGTGACGCGCCATGACCCTCGCGATGTTCCCGAACAGGAGATAGTAAGCCTTCTACGAGACCTGTTCGGCTCAGATGTGTTTGCCGCAACCGCATGGAAATCGACCGCGATCGCGAATGCGGGGCTCACGAAACAGTCCCTGTTCGAGCTGTCGAGGGGCTCAGTCGGCCGGTCAGTGTACGAACGCGCCATGGAGTCCATCAATGCTGTGAACGATGAGGCGATCGAACTCATCAACCGCGTATGGGGTCGGCCATGAGCGGACACGATTCGAGCCAAACAACTGCGTCATTTTTGTCATCTGCCAACAGTGGCGGTGCGGCAGGCTGCGGCACGCGAGATCAGGATCGTCAGGCCCATCCAAGCCTGTTGTCAGCTGACAACATCGGAGCACGCGATGGCATAGAGCAGGCGGGTCCGCTCACCCAGCCCGGCGAAATGAGAGGCGCCATCGAATGAGCAAGAGGACGCAATCAATTCGATCGATGTTCGCAGCGCCAGAGGAGGCGCCGGCGGTCGAAAGCCGACCCATTGCGCGCGTCACATCAGGCGCCGTGCGCTCGCTCAAAGACACGTTCTCCGACGTCGAACGTCAGTACGAAGCGCTGCGGGAACAGCTCGCCACCGGAACTGTCGCCATTGAGCTCGATCCGAGCACGGTAGACCCTTCGCCATTCGCTGATCGCTTCGAGGAACAAGATCCAGCCGCTGACGCTACTCTGAAGCAGTCGATCGCGGAGCGCGGTCAGGAAATTCCCATTCTCGTCCGCGAACATCCTACAATACCTGGCCGCTACCAGTCCGCGTATGGGCATCGCCGTGTTAGGGCGACGCGCACTTTAGGCATCAAGGTCAAGGCCTATGTCCGGGTGTTAACAGACGAAGACTTGGTCGCCGCACAGGGGATTGAGAACTCCGGCCGCGAGGACTTGAGCTTTATCGAGCGGGCAGCATTCGCGCTGACTCTAGAGGATGCAGGGTTCCAACGATCTCTAATCCAGTCGGCGCTGTCCGTTGATCGAGCAGAGGTCTCCAAGCTGATTGCCGTCGCCAAAGCGGTGCCTTCCGACTTGCAGAAAGCAGTTGGTCGCGCACCCAAAGTCGGCCGCCCGCGCTGGCTTGCCTTGGCTGACGCAGTCTCAGACACGAAGACACTCGCAAAAGTTCGAAAAGCCACGCAGACGGACGCGTTCCTATCAGCCCATACGAATGACCGACTGGCGCTGCTCCTCGTCGCCGCGAAGAAGACCGACGGCGCAGTCGCAGGCGGTCCTGAGCCGGTCACCATCCGAAGCAGCGACGGTGCAGAGATTGCGCGCATCGTACGCACGGCTAAACGATCGCGTATCGAGGTCGCTGAAGACGCCGAGTTCGTCGACTTTCTGGTCAGCAAGCTCCCCGATCTGCACCGTACTTTTAGGAACGAGAAGAGGGGGCCCAACCAGGACAATTAGCCAGAACCTAACGTAAACGGAGCGGCATAGAAAAAAGGCCCCCGAAACGAATTCCGGAAGCCCTTTCTCAATCTTGGCAGGTTGAAAGAATCGCACTTCTGAGAATCACCGTCAAGAGCCTTTCGAGGCTCAACGCCGTTTCGGCGAGCGAATTTTCTTTGCCTAACAAAAGGTAAAGGAAAATGCAGACCCATATTGCGACGACGCCCTTCGGGCGGCGGCCGATGACGCTTGGCCTGATTTCAAGCCAGTCGACGGCCAAGAAGATAGATCAGGGCGCCACGGTGTCCAAATGGCAGGTGTTTAGGGACATCCGCGAGGCTAAGGAGGTGCTCGGTGCTACCGATCGCGCTCTCTCGATCCTCGATGCCCTGCTGACGTTCCATCGCGACGAAGAACTCAGCGGGGAGGGCAATCTGGTTGTCTTCCCCTCGAACGAGCAGCTCATCCGTCGGGCCAACGGCATGGCGCCGGCGACGTTGCGGCGCCATCTGGCCAATCTGGTGACCTCGGGCCTGATCATCCGCAGGGACAGCCCGAACGGCAAGCGCTTCGCCCGGAAAGGGCAGGGCGGAGCGATCGAGCAGGCCTACGGGTTCGATCTCGCGCCGATCCTGGCGCGTGCCGCGGAGTTTCGGGAGATGGCGGACGCCGTCGCGGCCGAACGCAAGGCGCACCGCGTGGTCAAGGAGCGGCTGACCATCTGCCGGCGCGACGTGACCAAGATGATTGATGCCGGCATCAACGAGAACGTTCCTGGCAATTGGAGCGGCTTTCAGCTGCGCTATGAGGCAGTCATTGCCCGGCTTCCGCGGAAAGCCCCACGACAGGTGCTCGAGGCGCTTGCCGATGAGCTGGAAGATCTCTGGGCCGACGTACATCAGACGTTGGAAACATTCGTCAAATTAGAAGATTCGAGCGCCAATGAGTCTCATACTGAGCGCCACATACAAAATTCAAACCCAAACTTTAATCCTACCGGTGAAATTAGAAGCGGCTCAGGAAATAATCCAGAAGCGAGCGGCACCGCCGAGGATACCGACAATGTGCGGAGTCTGCCAAGACGGGATCTGCCGTTGGGAATGGTGCTGAGCGCCTGCCCCGACATCGTGCCCTACGCCGAGGGAGGGCAAATCCGGACCTGGCGGGATCTAGCCGCCGCCGCCTATCGAGCTCGGCCGAGCATGGGGATCAGCCCAAGCGCCTGGCAGGAAGCGGCTGAGGTCATGGGTCCGCAGCATGCGGCGATCGTGCTGGCCGCGATCCTGCAACGGGCTGAACACATCCGCAGCCGCGGCGGCTATCTGCGCGATCTGTTGGAGCGTGTCCGTCAGCAAAAATTCTCGGTCTGGCCTATGATCACGGCCCTGCTGAACGCCAGAATGAGTGCGCTGGAAAAGGCGGCCACGTCCGGAGTCGCTGCAGGCACGCCGGGAGAGCAGGCTGCAATCAAGGCCGGCGCCAATTCGTTGGAGATCAGCAGCGCGCTGCGTGACAGCATGAAGAAGAAGGGCTGGTGACGATGTCCCGGCTAGCCGATCAGGCGGCCCTGCGGCCGAAGGGAAGCGCGATTTTGCGTGTCAGCGGCCATTTTAAGCGCCTGAGAGACGTTTGAAGGGCAGATTTCCAAATGTAGAGGATAAGGGTAAACGATCGGATGTAGGCGTCTCAGGCCTGCTGGGCACTTGTTATAACGGCATAGCCTTCCTATATGACCACTGTGGTCATTAAGGAAAGATCGGAAATGAGAGAGATCCAACTCAAGGATGCCAAGGCGACGCTGTCGGCGGTCGTCGACCAGGCTGTCCGCGGCAATCCGGCGATCATCACCCGGCATGGCAGGAAGGAAGCGGTCGTCCTTTCGTTCGACGAATACGAGAGGCTTGCGCATGTTCCGAGCTTCGGCAAGCTGCTGGCGTCGTTTCCAGGCGACGAAGGGGATATCCCCGCGCGCAACAGCAAGCCGAGCCGAGCCGTCGATCTGTAATGTTCCTGGTCGATAGGAACGTCATTTTCGCGTTGGCGCCGTCCAAGCGACCCGGCTCAGGCGAGTTGGTTGAATGGCTCGACAAGGCTAGTCCACAGCTGTTTCTGTCGGTCGTCTCTGCCGCCGAGGTCAAATCAGGCATCGCAAAGGCCGAGCGGGAAGGCGCTACAACCAAGGCGCTGAGGTTGAGGGAATGGTGGGAGAGCATTGAGTACCTTTATGCGAGCAAACTGCTGCCGTTCGATCTGAGATGCGCGCATGCCGCCGGTCAGATCCTTGATGACGCTCGTGCCCATCAACCTGGCTTCGAGGACATTGCGATTGCAGCAACGGCTCAGGTGCACGGGCTGACCGTTTTGACTCGGAACATGCGGCATTTCGAGCCTCTGGGTGTGCGGGTACTCGATCCCTTCATGGCGCTGCCTGAGCAATAAACTCGGCAGGGGAGGGCCTTTTGTCGCCTATAACCCGCTGGCCTTGGTAAGGTTGACCCGAAATCGGTCGCGGCGGCGCTGATATTTGCGGGTCATTTCGGCGGAGGCATGGCCAAGCTGCTTTTGCACGTAGCGTTCGTCGACTTCCGCCGAGGAGGCGAGACCGGCGCGCAGTGAATGGCCGGCAAAGAGCCTTTCCCGTTCGCCTTCCGTAAGATCACCGCGCACGCCGGCTGCCAGCGCGGCGCGCTTGACGAGGCGGGCGACCTCCTGGTCATTGAGCCGCTCGGCGCCAACCGTCTTCCCCTGCCCAGTCACCCGCCGGAACAGCGGCCCGTGCGCGATGCGGCCGAGCTTTAGCCAGGTCTGCAACGCCACGACCGGGCAGGTGGTATCCGACGAGCCGCGGCCGATCTCGACCTCGCGCCAGCCCGTCTTGCCGCGCAAGGTGACCAGGAGCCCCAAGTCGAGGATCTCGATCCAGCCGCGGCCGTCCTCGGTCTGGTCGCGGCCGACGTCGAGGCCGACGATCTCGGAGCGGCGCAGGCCGCCGGCAAAGCCCAAGAGCAGCATGGCGCGGTCGCGTAGGCCGCGCAGCGTGCCGCGGTCGAGCGTTTCCAGCATGGCGATCAGGTCCTCGGGCAGTACCGCCTCCTTCTGCCGGGGCGGGGCGGCGTGTTTGTTGCGAATGCCGGCCATGACCGTTGCGATATGGCGGTCCTTCCTGTCGAGCGACTGCCCGCGCTGGGCAAAATTCCTGGACAGCGAGGAAAGGCGCCGCTCGATCGTCGACACGGAGTTGGGCTTCTTGTCGCCGGTTGCTGTGCCCGACGCGCAAGCCGTGATGTAGAGCCCAACGGTCTGCGGATCGGGCGGCAACACCTCAAGACCCTGCCGACGGCACCAGCTGGCAAAATGCTTCCAGTCGGAGGCATAGGCGCGGCGCGTGTTGACCGAACTCGCCGCCTCGACATAGCCGCGGGCTTTGTCGGCGAGGCCCTCGAGATGACTGGGGAGGCGCTCCCGCCTGTCGTTCGCTGAAATTTCGGCCGGCAGGAGAGGGGAGGGGGCTTTTTTTTCGGCCCCTTCCGTCTTCCGCCCCATTTCCATCACAACGTCGATGATATCGGGAAGGTCGTCATCGGGATCCATCAGCTCTCCTGTCCGATCTGTACGTATTGAATGCGTATGGTATTGAACCTGCCTCCAAACAGGCGTATCTTCCAAGCGTGTAAACAGTACGAGATTGAATCATGGCCCGCGCAGCGCTTGATGATACCGACAGGATGAACATCCGGGTGAAGCCGGAGGTGAAGGCGCGCCTGATGCGTGCGGCGGCCCTGCGCCATACGGATCTGACCAGTTTTGTGACGCAGACTGCCTTGCGCGAAGCCGAGGCGGTGATTGCCGAGGCCGACGTCGTGAAAACGTCGGGGCGTGATTTTGCACGCATTCTCCAGCTTCTTGACAATCCGCCGAAGCCGAATGCCCGGCTGCGCGCCGCCGCCGCCGTGCTTCCAAAAGACCTGTGACGCTTCCGGCCTGGCACGAAGAGCCGATCGCCAAGGCCCATGACCGAAACGCCTTCGATTGCGGCGCTGCCGAGCTGAACATCTTCCTGCAGCGTTTTGCGCGCCAGGGCCACGAGCAGAATGCCGCGAAGACGTTTTGCGCGGTTTCCGATGATGCCCCGAACAGGATCCTTGGCTACTACAGCATCGCGCCGGCATCGGTCGCGCATGACGCTGTCCCCCAGGCGATGACGAAGGGATTGGCGCGCCACAAGGTGCCTGGCTTTTTGCTCGCGAGGCTGGCCGTCGACAGGACGGTAGCGGGCAGGGGGCTTGGCGGGCAGCTTCTGCTCGCTGCCGCGCTGCGATGCATTCGTGTTTCCGAGGATATTGGCGGCGTGGTGATGATCATCGAGGCCAAGAGCGAGCGCGCCGCCCGATGGTATGCCGGCTTCGGCGCCGAGCCGCTCCTGGATCGCCCGCTGACGCTTGTCGTCCCACTGGCGACCTTTGCAGCTGCGCTGCGGGGGACCGGCCATCTTTGACGAGCGCATCGGCTCGTCCGACGACCGCGCGTCCGGACTATCATCCGCGGCGCCCGTTCTGTGGGACGGTCCGGAGGGTCGCCGGGCGCGATTTTTGGGCTTCTGCTCGACGAAAACGGCCATTTTCGCTATAGAGAGCAAAACGAACGATAATGCAACATTATCGTTCGTTTTGACCGGACGACAGGCACAGCGCTTATTGGCCATTTCTGTTGCCAAAACCGCCGCCGTGATTCATCGTGCTTTCGATGATTCTGCGTCCCAATACCTCTCCGCGCCACCACGCCACGCTTGCCGGCGCCGCTTCGACCGCGCCGACGGCAACGGTGTCGGCCTGGCTGCGCCGGGCCGTCGCGGATGCGCAAGGCCTTGCGGGACAAGGCGTAGGGCTAAATGCCCTTGGGCCAAATGCCCTTGAGGACGTCGCGCTCGCCGCCGGCGCTGCCATCGGTGCGCTCG
>NZ_LJSD01000001.1:0-356216 GCF_001303895.1 Mesorhizobium sp. 1M-11
GCCCACCGTGTCGCCTCCACCGTCGTGCAGGTGCGAGGCGCGCTCGCTCCGTTCGAAATGCTGCGGAAAGCGTTCGGCGAATAAGCCCCGGGGCCAGAAAGAACTTCTAGCCCAACCGGAACCGGTATTCCGTCACATGATGATAGGTTTCGCCCGGCAACAGGGTCGCAGACGGAAAATAGGAACGGTTGGGAGCATCGGGCCAGACTTGTGTTTCAAGGCATAGGCCCGAAAAGCGCCGGTAGTCCAACCCGCCAAGGCCCGCTGTCGATGGCGCGATATAACCACCGCCGTAGAGCTGGACGCCTGGTTCCGATGTCCACACCTCCATCTCGACACCGGAGGTAGCACCCTGCACCCAGGCTGCCTGCCGCATGGGTCCACGTACCGAAGCCAGACAGAAATTGTGGTCGTAGACGAACTGCTCGCCCTCGCTGCGCAGTTCACGCGCCTGACGGAAATCGAGCGGCGTACCGTCAACCGGCTGCACGACGCCGGTCGGGATCATTTCGGCATCGACCGGCAGATAAGCGCCTGCCGGGATCATCACGCGGTGATCCAGCACATCACCAGCGCCGCCATCGTCGAGGTTGAAATAGGAATGCTGGGTGATATTGCACACGGTGGCCTCATCAGCCGTGGCTGTGAACTCCACGCTGAGCGTGCCAGGAATTTTCAGCCGGTAGGTGCAGGTCACGTCGAGCGCGCCGGGAAAGCCCATCGATCCGCCGGGATCGTGCAGGCTGAGCGTCACGAAATCGCGCCCATGCAGGGAAACCTCCCAGGCACGACCAGCATAGCCGCCTGTGCCGCCATGCAACGCATGCTTGCCCAGGAAATTGCGATCGATCTGGTGGCGCTGGCCAGCCAGTGTGAATCGGCCGTCACGGATGCGGTTGGCGAAACGCCCCACGACCGCGCCGAAATAGAGGCTGTCGTTTTCATAGGCTTCGAACCGGTCGAAACCCAGCACCAGCGGCGCATCATGGCCAATGAGGCGCAAGTCCTGGATGACCCCGCCCCAATTGAGGATGTTGGCCGAGAGCCCGCCGCCACGAATTGTGAAGCGGCGGATCGCCTCGCCCGCTTGCGTCGTCCCGAAGAGTTCGCCGTCTTTCATGCAGCTAGCGCGGGTCGGCTTGTCACCAAGCGACCCGCATACCGATCAGAGGCCGAGACCGCCGATGCAGACATATTTGGTATCGAGATAGTCCTCGATGCCCTGATGCCCGCCTTCCTTGCCGAGGCCGGATTCCTTGACGCCACCGAACGGTGCTTCCGGCGTCGTGATCAGGCCTTCGTTCACGCCGACCATGCCGTATTTCAGCCCTTCCATGACGCGGAAGGCACGACCGAGATCACCCGTATAGAAGTAGCAGGCCAGACCGAACTCGGTGTCATTGGCCAGCGCAACCGCCTCTTCTTCGGTCTTGAACTTGAAGACCGGCGCGACAGGCCCGAAAATCTCTTCCTTCATGAACATCATGTCGGGAGTAGCACCGCTGATCACAGTCGGCTCGAAGAACGAGCCGCCGAGCGCATGAGGCTTGCCGCCGGTTTCGACCTTGCCGCCCTTGGCCTTGGCATCAGCCACGAATTCCGCAGTCTTCAACGCTGCCTTTTCATCGATCAGCGGTCCCTGCTGCACGCCCTCCTCGAGGCCTGAACCAACCTTCAGCTTGGCAGTCGCCGCGGTGAGCCTTTCGACGAACTTGTCGTAGATGCCTGCCTGGACGAAGAAGCGGTTGGTGCAGACGCAGGTCTGACCGGAATTACGGAACTTCGCGGTGATCGCGCCTTCGACCGCACGGTCGAGATCGGCGTCGTCGAAGACGATGAACGGCGCATTGCCGCCGAGTTCCATCGAGACCTTCTTGACCGTCTTGGCCGACTTCTCGATCAGCATCTTGCCGACCGGGGTCGAGCCGGTGAAGGTGATCTTCTTGACCAGCGGGTTGAAGCAGAGCTCGTCGCCGATCTCGCCCGCGGCACCGGTTACGATATTGACCACGCCCTTCGGGAAGCCGACTTCCTCTGCCAGCGCGCCCCAGGCCAGCGCCGAGTAAGGTGTCTGCGTGGCAGGCTTGACGACGGCCGTGCAGCCGGCGGCCAGTGCCGGGCCGAGCTTGCGAGCCAGCATGGAAGACGGGAAGTTCCAGGGCGTGATGGCTGCGACAACGCCGACCGCCTCCTTGGTCACCATGATGCGGCGGTCGGCCCAGGGCGACGGCACGACATCGCCGTAGGTACGGCGGCCTTCCTCGGCGAACCACAGCACATAGGCGGCCGAAGAACCGACCTCACCGCGCGCCTCGAACAGCGATTTGCCCTGCTCGGTGGTCAGCAGCTCGGCCAGTGCATCCTGATTATCCATGATGGCATCATGCAGCTTGCGCAGAAGCTTCGAGCGCTCGAGCGCCGAGGTCTTGCGCCAAGTGAGGAAAGCGGCATGCGCGGCCTCGATAGCACGGCGGGTCTCGGCGGCACCTGCCTTCGGCACCGTGCCGATCTTCAGGCCATTGGCCGGATTGGTGACGTCGATGGTTTGACCGGAATCGGCCTGCACCCATTCGCCATTGATGAGATTGGCCTGCCGCATGAAATGGCTGGTTTTCTGAAGCATGATCTAGCCTCCCTTCGGCCGCTTGTGGACCGGTGATGAACAGGTCGATGGGTGTTTTCGGCGCCGCCGACGCAACTGGACCACCGCTCTTACTCCAGGGCCGGCCCAACGATCAATCGCCATAGCTGAAACTAAGCACTGGGCCAGCGTAAATCCAGCCCTAACCAAATACTTGAGCGGTGACCGCCAACCAGAACGAGGTGGTGACGACTGCGCTGGCGGTGGCGAGCGTCATCTGGTTGGAAGCGAGCCCCTGCCCCGTGTCGAACTGCACCGCGATCAAATAGGAATTGATACCGGAGGGAAGCGCCGCCACCAGCACGGCAACTTGAGCGGTCAATGGTGGCAGACCGGCGAGCCACACCAAGACAAGCGTGATCGCCGGCATCACGAACAGCTTTAGCATCGAAAGAGCGACCGCTGGGCCGATATGGCCGGTAATGCCGAAACGATTGAGCCCGAGCCCCATGGCAAACAGGGCCACAGGGGCCGCGGTTCCGCCCAGCGCCTCGGCCAGCCGCGACACCAGTCCGGGCAGCGGAACGCCGGTCAGTCGCCAGGCAAGGCCAGCAAGGATGCCGACGATGAGCGGATTGATTAGCAGCTTCTGCAAGAAACGGCGCAGCATACGCAAAGGATGCACGCCCTTGCCACCGCTTTGGCCGAACAGCTCAAAAAGCACGATCGAGGCCATCATCATGATGGGAAGGTGCACCGACACCAGCAGCGACAGCACCTCGAACCCTCGCTGGCCATAGATGCCGAGGATGAACGGCACGCCGAGCAGCACGACATTCGAATAGGCTGCGGAGATACCGCCAACGATGCCTGTGCGGCTATCGCGGCCGAACAGGCGCGTCGTGACCAGATGGCCGGCTACCCAGGTCAGCGCCACGGCACAAAAGTAGGTCGCCCACAAAAGCCAGGGCGCGGAACCGTGGAAATCGGATTTTACCATGGTCTGAAAGAGCAGAAGCGGCATGGCGATACCGATGGCGAATTCAGCCACACCTTCCGCACTTTGCGCCTTGAGATAGCCGGAGAGCCCAGCCAGATAGCCCAGCGCCACAAGGCCGAAGACGAACAGAACAGTTTCGGTAAGCGGCGACATTGGATTCCTCGATGGCCGACTGATAGGAGAGCCGCGCCGGCCGCGCAACCGCAAGATCCTCGCCTTCGATGCTGGCAGCCAGCAAACCATGCCGGCTTGCCTTCCTGAAAACTTTGCGGTCCCTATATGACCCATACCGGCGTCGATGGGACGACGGAAAGGTCCGTCATGCTTCGCGTCGCCCTTGTCCTTTTGCTGTGCTTGTCGCCGGTCTCAGCCTACGCGACCGACGCCGGCTGGGCGCTGCTCAGGGCCGGTGGTCATGTCGTCCTGCTGCGTCACGCTATGGTGACCGGCAATGGCGACCCGGCAGGTTTCGACGTCGGCAAATGCGCGACACAACAGAAGCTGTCGGATCGCGGCAAGCAGCAGGCGCGCAAGATCGGCGCGCTGTTCGCTGCGCGCGCCGCCCCTATCGACCGGGTGCTGTCCAGCCGCTATTGCCGCGCGCTCGACACCGCCGGCATCGCCTTCGAGGACAACAAGGCCGAGCAATTCGAGCCGCTCGATCTTTTGTCGAAGGATCCGGCGGCGGCTGCGGTGCAGAACGCCGCTGTGATCAAGGAAGTGGAGAGCTTCACCGGCGACGGAAACCTCGTCCTGGTCACCCATCTTGAAAACATCCAGGCGCTGACCGGCGCCGGTGCCCGCGAGGGGGAGGCGGTGATCGTTGGCCTCGACAACGAGAAGCTGCGCGTGCTCGGCCGCATCATCTTTTGATGATCGCCAAATCCTGAACCTCTGCCACCACCACGGCAAGAAGCACGATTTAGCTACCGCCCCCTTCGCCCGGGAGAAAGACTACCGAAGTACTCCGGCGGCCTTTTATTAGCCTGGAACCTGCTTGCCTTCCCTTACGACACTCGTCGCCGATATACTTGTGCAAATGCGTTTCTTGACATCTGCGTGGCACATTCGCCCTTTTCCTGCCATGCAAAACGGATTAGAGAGCGCGACAACCTCCAATACTGAATCCGCTTCGCTCGAAGGAATTGCCCGTGTCCACGACATTTGAAAAAGTTGCCAAAATCATTGCCGACACGAGCGAAATCGACATCGACACCATTACGCCTGAGAGCCACACGATCGACGATCTCGGCATCGACAGCCTCGACTTTCTCGATATCGTGTTCGCCATCGACAAGGAATTCGGCATCAAGGTTCCGCTTGAGAAGTGGACCCAGGAAGTCAATGACGGCAAGGCTTCGACCGACGAATATTTCGTCATGAAGAACCTTTGCGCGAAGATCGACGCGCTGGTCGCCGCCAAGAGCGCAGCCTGATAATCGGCAGGCCGGCGCACCGGCTGCCCTTGACGGGCGACGCGCGCTGACCCACAAACCGCCCATGACATCCCACGACGTCGTCATCACCGGCATCGGCCTCGTCTCCTCCCTGGGAGAAGGCCCTGACGCACACTGGCAGAAATTGACGGCCACGGGCACCAAGCCCGTGCTCGATGCAGAGCGCTTCGCTCCATACACCGTCCATCCCTTGCCCGAGATCGACTGGAACCTGCAGATCGCCAAGCGTGGCGATCAGCGCCAGATGGAAACATGGCAGCGGCTCGGGACCTATACGGCTGGCCTTGCTCTGGATGACGCCGGGATCAAAACCGATGAGGCTTTGTGCTCCACCATGGACATGGTGGTGGCCGCCGGCGGCGGCGAGCGCGATGTGGCGGTGGACAACACGATCCTCGCCGCATCTGAAAGCCGACCGGACTTCGACGTCCTGCTCAACGAGAAGCTGACCACCGAACTCAGGCCAACGCTGTTTCTGGCGCAGCTTTCCAATCTGCTCGCCGGCAACATCTCGATCGTGCACAAGGTCACCGGTTCCTCGCGTACCTTTATGGGCGAGGAAGGCGCAGGTGTCGCCGCCGTCGAGACGGCCGCCGCCCGCGTCCGCTCCGGCCAGTCGACGCACATGCTGGTGGGCGGTGCCTTCCAGACTGAACATCCCGACATGCTGCTCGGTTATGAACTTGGCGCCTATCTGCACAGGGGAGCCTGGAAGCCGGTCTGGCAACGTGCCGGTTCGGAAGGTGGCGGCGTCGTTTCCGGCTCCGGCGGCGCGTTCCTAGTTCTGGAAAGCCGCGAGCACGCCGAAAAGCGCAACGCCCGCGTCTATGCTGAGCTCGGTCCGGTCCGCTCCGGACGCGCGCGGCGCAAGCGCGGCGAATTGGGCTCGACCATCGAAACATTGCTCAAGGCGGCGAACCTGCCGCAAAGCCAAGTCCTCGCGCTTTCGGGCGCTTCCGGTGGCCATGCCGCCACGTCGGCCGAGAAGGCGGCGATCGATGCGCATGCCGGCCTGACCGCGCGCGGCTTCGGTACGCTGACCGGCCATATGAAGGAAGCGCAGTTCCCCTTCGCGGTGGCGCTCGCCGCACTGGCCGTCCACAACAAGGCGCCCTATCCCGTATTCGATGCGGCATCGGAGCGCAATTTCGACGGAATTCCTGAACAGGTACTGGCAACGGCGGTCGGCTATCACCAATTCGAGGGCCTGGCGCTGGTCAGCGCCGCTTGAGCGGAGCCCACCGGTCGCACGACCAGGTGGATCGCGCCGCCGCGAGGCAACTAGGGCGTTTCCGTTCTTAACGGAAACGCGGAAACGCTCTATCTTTTTGTTTTACGCAATCCCGGACGCAAAATCGCAACGCACTTTTGCTGGATTGCTCTAGGGTCAAGGATTGACGCATGGCAAAGCTGAAGGATCATCTGGGCAGGCCAGTGGTTGCAGTGACCGGTATCGGCGTTGTCACATCGCTGGGCGTCGGCAAGGCTGACAACTGGGCGGCACTGACAGCCGGCAAGTCGGGCATTCATCCGATCACCCGCTTCCCCATCGACCAGTTGAACACCCGCATCTCCGGCATGGTCGATTTCCTGCCGTCAAGCAGCAAGGGCGCCAGTGCCCTCACCTATGAACTGGCCGAGACTGCCGCACGCGAAGCTGTCACGGAGGCCGGAATTGACCTCGATGATTTTGGCGGTCCGCTCTTCCTCGCCTCGCCGCCCGTCGAGCTCGACTGGCATGATCGGCTGGCTCTCTATAAGGGCGGCGACCAGCCAGACGCCTCCGAACGCATTCTGGACGTAGCCCGCGGACTGAATTCATCGGAGATGTTTGATTCCGCGCAATTCGGCACTATTGCGGACCGCCTTTCCGACGCTTTCGGCACCACCGGCCTGCCGATCACGCTCTCCACCGCCTGCGCATCGGGCGCCACCGCCATCCAGCTTGGCGTCGAAGCGATCCGTCGTGGCGAATGCGAACGTGCGCTGTCGGTCGGCGCTGATGGTTCGGCCACGGCCGAGGCGCTGATCCGCTTCTCGTTGCTTTCGGCGCTGTCCACGTCCAACGACCCGCCGGAAAAGGCCTCGAAGCCTTTCTCCAAGGACCGCGACGGCTTCGTCCTGGCCGAAGGTTCGGCCGCCCTTGTGCTGGAATCGCTGGAAAGTGCGCTGGCGCGCGGTGCCACCGTGCTCGGCATCCTGCGCGGCTGCGGCGAAAAGGCCGACGATTTCCACCGCACCCGGTCCAAGCCGGACGGTTCGCCGGCGATCGCTGCGGTCAAGGCAGCCCTTGCCGATGCCGGTCTTTCCGAAGACGAGATCGACTACATCAATGCGCATGGCACCTCGACGCCGGAAAACGACAAGATGGAGCACCTGTCGCTCTCGACGGTCTTCGGTGAACGCATCAGCCAGATCCCGATTTCGTCCAACAAGTCGATGATCGGCCACACCCTGTCTGCCGCTGGTGCAATCGAGGCCGCCTTCTCGCTGATGACCATGCGCGAAGGCGTCATCCCGCCGACCATCAACTACGACAATCCCGATCCGGCGATCGCGCTGGATGTCGTGCCGAACAAGAAGCGCGAGGCCAAGGTCGGCACGGTTCTGTCCAATTCCTTCGGCTTCGGCGGCCAGAACACCTGCCTTGTCATGGCACGGGAACCCGTTTAAGGCGCAGCCTGCGCAATTAATTGCACAAAACGGGTCCAGGTTACCCTCCTGGCGTGTGAATTCTGCTGAAGGGAGCGCTGCCTGATGCGCGCACTGCAACTTATTGAGGACCGTCGGCTCGAAATCGTCGACATCGCCCCTCCTCCGCCACCTGCTGTCGGCGAGGTGACCTTGCGCATCAAGGCTGTGGCGTTGAACCACATCGATGTCTGGGGCTGGCGCGGCATGGCCTTCGCCAAGCGCAAGCTGCCACTCACCGTCGGCGCGGAAGCCTCGGGCGAGGTCGAGGCCATTGGTCCCGGCGTGTCCAATCTGGTTCCTGGCCAGCTCGTCTCGATCTACGGCGCCCGCACCTGCGGACTGTGCCGCGCCTGCCGCGAGAAGCGCGACAATCTCTGCGAACATGTCGGTGGCGTGCACGGCTTCCACCTCGACGGCTTCGCGCAGGAGAAAATCAACCTGCCTGCCCGCCTGCTGGTTCCAGCTCCTCCCGGCGTTGATGCCATTGGCGCGGCTGTCGCACCGGTCACTTTCGGCACGGTCGAGCACATGTTGTTCGACAACGCCAGGCTCGAGCCCGGCGAAACGATCCTGATCCATGCCGGTGGCTCCGGCATCGGCTCGGCAGCGATCCAGCTTGCCAAGAAGATCGGCTGCACCGTCATCACCACCGTCGGCTCCAACGACAAGATCGAGAAGGCCAAGGCGCTCGGCGCCGATCATGTCATCAACTACCGCGAAGACCGCTTCGAGGGCGTGGTTCGCAAGATCACCAGGAAAAAGGGCGTTGACGTCGTCTTCGAACATGTCGGCAAGGACACCTGGGCCGGCTCGATGTTTTCCCTGAAGCGTGGTGGCCGCCTCGTCACCTGCGGTTCGACTTCCGGCGTCACGACCGAGGTGAATCTGATGATGCTGTTCCAGCAGCAGCTGAAGCTGCTGGGTTCGTTCGGCTGCCGCATGGAAAACATGGCGGATGCCATGCAGAAGATGGCAGCCGGCCTCGTCGCACCTGTCATCGATACTAAGGTCGATTTCAACGGCATCGATGCAGCGCTGAAGCGTATGGAAGGCCGCGACGTCTTCGGCAAGATCATCCTGCGCGTGGGCTGATGTCTGCGAACCGCGAACCAATGCTGCGCCCCCTCGTTTACAAGGCGTTGCGCGGCCTGAAGGTTGCGGAATACTGGCTCACCGCGCGTGTGGCGATGACGATACTAGCCGTCCTGCGGATATTGCCGCCGGATCGCGCCCTCAACTTCATCGACCGTGCCACTCGCAGGATCGGCCCGATGGTCGGACGCCATCGCGTCGCCATTGCCAATCTCAAGCAGGCCTATCCCGACAAGAGTGACGCCGAGATCGAAAAGATCGCGTCCGACATGTGGGGGAATATGGGGCGGTTGGCAGGCGAGTACGTCTTCCTCGATCGGCTTTTCGACTACGATCCTGATGCCGAGACACCCGGTCGCGTCGAGGTGATCGGCAAGGAACTCTTCCTGAAAATCCGAGATGAGAAGAAGCCGCACATCTTCTTCACCGCCCATATGGGCAATTTCGAGCTGCTGCCGGTGGCGGCTGCCACCTTTGACCTGTCGGTATCAGCGCTTTTCCGTGCTCCGAACAACCCCTATCTGGCCGAATACATCTTCAGGACGCGCGCAGCGACGATGGGGGAACTGCTCGCCTCCAAGAACGGCGTCTCCTTCGCCATGGCGCAGGTGCTGGAACGCGGCGGCAATGTCGGCGCTCTCGTCGACCAGAAATTCACCAATGGCGTGCTGTCCACCTTCTTCGGCCAACAATGCCAGACCAGTCCCCTGGTGCCGAAACTGGCACGCCAGTTCGACTGCGACGTCTATCCTGTCTTTTCCGTGCGCCTGCCGGGCAACCGCTTTCGGCTGACGCTGTGCGACAAGCTTGAGCTGCCGCGCAACGCTGCCGGCCAGTTGGATGTGGCCGCGATGGTGCAACTGATGAACGACACCGTCGAAGGCTGGGTTCGGCAGGATCCTGGTCAGTGGATGTGGTTCCATAAGCGCTGGCAGATCCGGGGCCGTACTCGGTAGAACGCCGCGCATGCGATTTCTCGCGCGAATGTGACCCATGTCGCGGACGTGAATCGCTTAAACTCGCAACTTCTGTCACACTCGATCGTTAACTTTTTTAATCGACAGTGCGGTCATAGCAGGGCGGCAGGGCGATGACGGACGAACAGACAAGGAAGAAGGACACGGCGCTGTGGACGCCCTGGGGCAGCCAGCAACCGGCAAAGCCAGGCGAGAAATTCGCAGCTTTGCGACGACTGGCGAAGCGACTGCGCAGTGTCCGAAAGAAAAAGATGGCAAAACCTGCCGTCGCCGGCAACTAGGCCTGCCAAGGGCCACCGCAATCAACCGCTACTGCATGGTGAATGCGCGCCCGGCCTAGCCGCCGTAATAATTCATCACGGCGTGACGCGCTTCCGCGAAAAACAGCCAACGCTCAGTCAACATCCCAACGACGTGGCTGAGCACTGCAGCCACCAGGGCCAGGATCGCCACGGCTCCAGTTTCGGCTCCCGCCAGCAACGCGGCCATCACCAGGAAAACCAATGCTCCCGGCAGCAATCCGCCCAATAGCAGTGCGAGCTTGCGTAACTTGGCGGCATGTTTGCGCGCGACACGGAAGCCCATCTCATTGGTCAGGTAGTTCTCGGTGACATGCGGCCGCTCGAACAACCGAACACGGCCGATGGTGCCAAGGCCGGTTGCGCTTTCCGGTGTCGACAATGGCTGAAGGCTGTCGAGATTGCGCAACCAGGTGATCTTCACTGCCCAGGCTGCGATCAACAGAACCAGCACGAAGAACAACAACAGACTCGCGGATCCGCCACCTGCAACACCAAAGGCACTGCCCAGCAATGCCCCTCCAGCCAGTGCGAACAACAAATAGCAGAATGTCGTCAGTCGCGAGTGCCAGGCCTGCACTGACTTCAGCGAAGCGTAGATCATCGAGGTGCAGAAGACCGTCGCAAGCGACAGCACGGACCCGACAAGGCCAATCGGCGCCCAGTAGCGTCCTTCGATGACGCAGAGCCACGCCGACACGGTCAGCGGCACAAAAGCCAGAACCGACAGCACGCCCTCGCGCGACAGCCAGCTCGAGCGCCATTGCGAGAATGCGCGCCAAGCGCGCTGCGGATTGCCGAGATGCAGCGTCGACGACAGCAGCCCGCCGGCGATCAAGCCCAATGCTGCAATGTGAGCAACCTTGGTGGCAACTGCTGCCGGGTCGAGCAGTCCGAGTCCCAGAATCGCAGCCAGACCGTAGCCGAGGCCTGACAGCACGGTGAAGGCGATGATGGAGGCAGCCGGATGCATGGATCAAATTCGGTCCAACATGCCGTCGAGCCAGGCAAAGAAGCCGGTGGCGCCGCTCGTGTCCTCGCCCTTTGCCATCTGGCTGGCGCATGCCGCCAGCGACGTCCTTGGCCGGGGTGGCAGATATTTGTTCACCGGGCGCGTTCCCTGCTCCGGCATCAGGTCGATGCCGCCACGCTCGGCAACCATGACGGAGACGACCGACGACGGGTCGCCCAGGTCCCCGAAGTGGCGGGCATTGGCCGGGCAGGTACGCACGCAGGCCGGCTGCCGGTCCACCTCCTCGATGGTCTCGTTGTAGATGCGGTCGATGCAGAGCGTGCACTTCTTCATCACGCCGGCAGCCAGATCCATCTCGCGCGCGCCATAGGGACACGACCAGGCGCAAAGACCGCAGCCGATGCATTTCTCCTCGTCGACCAGCACGATACCGTCCTCGGCGCGCTTGTAGGAAGCGCCGGTCGGACACACGGTCACGCAAGGCGCGTCTTCGCAATGCAGGCAGGATTTCGGAAAGTGGACGATACGTGCCTCGCCCGCCTCACCGACCACCTCACCGCCTTCCGGCACCACCTCGAAGGAATGCACGCGGTTGAGCCACGCGCCCGAAACATCGGCCCCATAGGGCTTCTGGTCCGACAAAGCCGCGCCATAACCGCCGGTGTTCCATTCCTTGCAGTTCACCACACAGGCATGACAGCCGACACAGACGTCGAGGTCGATGACGAGGCCGAGTTTCTTCGCTGTGGGCAATGCTGGGAGCGAGGTCATTGCGCCCACTCCTGCCCATAGCGCAGTTCCGTTGGGCTCGGCTGCTCACCGTCCGGCTCGGCGATGCCCGGGAAATGCGGTTCACTCACCGCGCCCTTGTCGGCTTTCTCGATGCGAACCCTGAGATCATACCAGGCGGCCTGGCCGGTGATCGGATCGGAATTCGACCAACGAAACCCGCCCTCCTTTGCCGGTAGAAGTTCGTGGATCAAATGATTCATCAGGAAGGATTTTTGCGCTTCCGGAACGTTGCGGTCCAAGCCCCACGCCCCTTCCCGCTTGCCGATTGCGTTCCAGGTCCACACGGTCGAGGAGTTCACGGCCTCCATCCGCGCCACCGGCACCTTGATGCGGCTGTGATGCGAGATCAGCCACACCCAGTCGCCATCGACAAGGTTCAGCTCGTCACAGACCGAGCCCGGCACATAAAGCGCGTTGGACGTATGGATCTGTCTCAACCACGCGTTCATCGAGCCCCAGGAATGGTACATCGCCGCCGGACGCTGGGTGATGGCGTGATAAGGAAACTCCTGACCGTCGACCATCGCCTCGCCGAATGGCCGGTACCAGTCAGGCAGCGGATCGAAAGCATGAAGGATGCGTTGCCGGTGGGTTTCCGGTGCTAAGGGCTCCCGCACGCCTTCTGCAGACAGCCGGAATTTCTGCAGCGATTCCTGGTAGAGCTGGAACGTCACCGGTTGAGGCGTATCGAAGAAGCCCATGCGCACGGCGAAATCCTGATAGGCTTGGTTGGCGTGCTTGAAGAACTGCGCTTCCAGCGGGACATGCGCCGAGAAGAACGAGCCGTTTTCGATATAGCGTTGTAATTGCTCGGGATTGGTCGCACCGCGCCCGGCACGGTCGCCCTTCAGGCCCCGGAAACCCGCCAGAGGACCAATACCCGGCCGGCGTTCATGACGCACGATGTAATCGGCATAGTCCTTGTAAAGCGCTTTGCCGTGATTGTCGGCAAAGCCCGGTAATCGCAACCGCGCGCCGAGGTCGATCAGCACGCTCTGGAAACCGCGCACGTCGCGATCCGGCTCGATCACTGGCCAGCGGATGGCGTCCTGTACAGCGTCCGGTTCCGAAATCGGCCGGTCGAGCAGAGAGATGCAGTCGTGGCGCTCGAGATAGGTCGTGTCGGGCAGGACGACATCGGCATAGGCGACCATCTCCGAAGCGTAGGCGTCGGAATAGATGATTTTGGGGATTTTGTACTCGCCGGTCGTCTCGTCCTTGTCCTCGAGCATGCGGATGACGCCCGCCGTATTCATCGAGGAATTCCAGGCCATGTTGGCCATGTAGAGGAACAGCACATCGACGGGGTACGGATCGCCCGCGTGGGCGTTGGCGATCACCATGTGCATCAGCCCGTGCACGGATAACGGCGCATCCCAAGAGAACGCCTTGTCGATGCGGGTCGGCCGGCCTTGTGGATCGACCAGCAGGTCTTCCGGTCCGCGCGGGAAGCCGAGATGTGGCCCCGACAGCGGCTTGTTCGAACCGAAATGCTCGGCCCTGCCATGCGGTGTCGGATGCGCGGATACAGGCTTGGGATAAGGCGGCTCGAAACGAAAGCCGCCAGGACAGTCGACGGCGCCGATCAGCACCTGCAGCATGTGCAGCGCCCGCGCCGTCTGGAAGCCGTTGGAATGGGCAGACAGCCCGCGCATGGCATGGAAAGACACCGGCCGTCCGACAAAGCTCTGGTGGCGTTGCCCGTGTACGTCAGTCCACGGCTGTTCGATGGTTATCGCCTCATCGAAGGCTACCCGCGCGATTTCCGCTGCAAGCCCGCGGATCGTATCCGCTGCAACGCCCGTCTCTGCGGATACGGCTTCCGGCGCGTATTTCGGGTCGAGGTATTTTTCCACCAACAATTGAAAGGATGGCACCGCGAAACGACCGTCCGCGAGTTGTACGCGCCCGGAGAGTGCGGGCCTCGCTCCTTTGCTGCCAGCCGCGACAACCTGCTCCGTCACAGTCTCGAAGACAAGCGGCCTGCCCTCCCCGTCGCGCGCGAACAAGCCGTGCTCAGCCGTGCCGGCAGCATCGATGACCAGCCATGTGGCATTGGAGTAGCGCACCAGATAGTCGACATCGACGCGACGTGCTTTGAGCAGTTCGTGAACGATGGCGAGGATCAGCAGCCCGTCCGTGCCCGGCCGAATGCCGATCCAGTTGTCGGCAACCGCTGAATAGCCGGTGCGCACCGGATTGACTGAAACGAAGCGGGCGCCGTTCTGCTTCAGCTTCGCGATGCCCATCTTGATCGGATTGGAATCGTGAT
The DNA here is from genome assembly GCF_001303895.1 of Mesorhizobium sp. 1M-11. Taxonomy (GTDB): domain Bacteria; phylum Pseudomonadota; class Alphaproteobacteria; order Rhizobiales; family Rhizobiaceae; genus Mesorhizobium. The sequence continues at coordinate 14,138 of NZ_LJSD01000001.1, forward strand.
CCTCGGCCACGCCGAACAGCACGAACAGCTTGGTGCGGTCCCAGTCTGGCGCACCGAACTCCCAGAAGGCGCCGCCGATCGTCATGATGCCCGCGGCCGCCATGTTGACCGAGCAGAAGCCGCCATGCGCGGCGTAATTCGGTGTGCCGAACTGCTGGGCCCAGAAACCGGTCAGGGATTGCGACTGGTCCCGTCCGGTGAAGAAGGCAAGCTTCTTCGGATCGTCCTGGCGCACGTCGTCCAGCCAGCCGGTTGCGATCTCCAGCGCCTCATCCCAGCTGATCTCCTGGAACTTGCCCGAGCCGCGCGGCCCTACCCGCTTCAATGGCGCACGCAGCCTGGCCGGCGCGTAGTGCTGCATGATGCCGGCGGACCCCTTGGCGCAAAGCACACCCTTATTGACCGGATGGTCGCGGTTGCCTTCGATGTAACGGACCTTGCCGTCCTTGATGTGCACGTTGATGCCGCAACGGCAGGCGCACATGTAGCAGGTCGTCTTGCGAACCTCGTCGGCCACGGGTTCGGACAGTGCCACCCTCTCGGTGCGATTCATCAATCGAGTTCCTCCGCTCCGGAACGTACCGGGCCAAAACCGGAAAGGAAATGCGCGAACGAGGTTCCCGACAGCAATTTCGTTCCAACATGGATCACGCCGGAGCATGATCTCCCATCAACTTGATAAATTGCGAAAACACGCGACGGCACGCTGAACCGATCATATGGCCGTTTGCGCCAGCTCTCTTGCATTCATTGAACCATCCCTCTTGGCCGCGTTGACTTGCCGCAACATCGTCCTAGCTTCGATCGCGCAGCTGGATGGAACGGGGGTGCTTCCGGCTGGGGCGGACGCCGCTAATGGCGGCCAGAAAGGAATAAAAGTGCAACAGAATCACTCAATTAACGGATTGAGCCGGCGCAAGCTGCTGACGCTCATTGGCATGACAGCGGGGTCCGCTGCCATGTACCAGGCAATGACCACGATGGGCCTTGCGGCCGAGTCCGGCTACAAAGGGCGTATCAAGCTGGAAGGCGATCCGAAAGGCGCCACCGTGCTGATCCTCGGGGCTGGTCTCGCCGGCATGACGGCCGCGCTGGAACTGCGCCAGGCCGGCTACAAGGTGAAGATTCTGGAGTACAACAACCGTGCCGGCGGCCGTAATTGGACTGTGCGCGGCGGCGACACGTTCAGCGAGCTCGGCGGCGGCAAGCAGACCTGCGAATTCGAAGAAGGTCTCTACGTCAATCTCGGCCCGTGGCGCATCCCGTACCACCACAACGGCCTGCTCGATTATTGCAAGCGTCTGGGTGTTCAGCTGGAGCCGTTCCAGCAGATCAACCACAATGCTTTCCTGCATTCCTCGACCGCCTTCGGTGGCAAGCCACAGCGCGTTCGTGACATCAAGACCGACTTCCAGGGTCATACCTCCGAGCTGCTGGCCAAGGTCGCCCAGAAGGGCAAACTCGAAGGCGACGTCACCAAGGAAGACCAGGAGATGTTGCTGGAGGCGCTCAAATCCTGGGGCGCGCTCGACAAGGACTATGCCTATGCCAAGGGCCTGACGTCTGCCGAATATCGCGGTTACGAGAAGGACCCCGGTGGCGGCCTGGGGGCCGCACCCGTTCCCGGCGATCCGATCGGACTTTCCGACATCCTGAAGTCCAAGCTCTGGGGCGGCCTAGCCAACTTCGCGCTTTATGAATTCCAGACGACGATGTTCCAGCCTGTCGGCGGCATGGGCAAGGTCGGCGAGGCCTTCGCCAAGGAGGTCGGCGACCTGATCACCTTCAATGCAAAGGTGACCAAGATCGACCAGAACGAGAAAGGTGTCACCGTCACCTATGAGGACACGACCAAGCCTGGCGCTACACAGGAAGCCAGCGCCGACTGGTGCATCTGTACCATCCCGCTGACGATCCTGAGCCAGATCGACGTCAAGGTCAGCGGCGCCATGCAGGCGGCGATCGCGGCTGTGCCCTATGCCTCTTCCGTCAAGGTCGGTTTGCAGTTCAAGCGGCGTTTCTGGGAAGAGGACGACCTGATTTTCGGCGGCGTCTCCTACACCGATCTGCCGATCACGCAGATCTCCTATCCCAGCACCGGTTTCAACACGACCGGTAAGGGCGTGCTGCTCGGCTGCTATACCTGGAACGGTCCGAATTCCTACGAGTTCACGGCGCTGTCGCCGCAGGACCGGGTCAAGCGCGCGGTTGAATATGGCAGCCAGATCCATCCGCAATACAAGGATGAGTTCGAAAACGGCGTCTCCTGGGCCTGGCACCGCTCGCCCTATACGCTGGGCTGCGCCGGTGACTGGACCGAGGAAGCCCGCAAGGAGCACTACGACAACCTCTGCCAGCTCGACGGACGCATCATGCTGGCAGGCGAACATGCCTCCTATATTCCTGCCTGGCAGGAAGGAGCGATCCTGTCGGCCCTCAATGCGATCGAGCGCCTGCATAAACGCGTTCTGCAGGGGTGACGGCCGCACGGCCCATCCCTCTTTCCCCCAATTTTGCAAGGCACGTCATCATGACTACCAAGACAAACAGGTCACTCGGCCTCGTCGCAGCAGCGGCAATCCTTACTGCCCTCTCCACCCCTGCCGCCTTCGCCGACTCGGCTGGCGCCACCTTCTCGACCGGCGACAAGTTTTCGCAGAAAACGGGAGACGCGCTCTACGCCAACCTCTGCCAGGCCTGCCACATGGAAAAAGGTGAAGGCGCAGTCGGCGCCGGCAAATATCCAGCGCTCGCCAAGAATGCCAATCTGGAATCGGCTGGCTATCCGATCTATGTCATCCTGCACGGTCAAAAGGGCATGCCGCCCGTCGGCCAGATGCTCGACGACGAACAGGTCGCTGCTGTCGTCAACTACGTCCGCACGCATTTCGGCAACGACTACAAGGATGCCGCAACCGCGCAGGACGTAAAGGACGCCCGCTAACCAACGACAGGGGGCGGGCCTCAGGGCCCGCTTCGTCCGACATTTTCAGCAAGAAGGAGAACACCGGCTATGAAAGCACGGACCGGCGCCGCTTTGGTCGCGGCATTGATGACCATGACCGGCAGCGCAATGGCGCAAGACGTCGTGCGCCACAAGATCCCGAATTCGGACTTCCCGATCTCCCAGGCGGTCGAAGTTCCAGCGGGCAAGACCACCGTCTATGTCAGTGGCGCGGTACCTACCGTCGCGGACGAAAAGGCCGAAAAAGGCTCGCTCGCGGCTTATGGCGACACCAAGACTCAGACCGAATCGGTACTGAAGTCGATCGAGAAAACGCTTGCCGGCCTCGACCTCAAGATGGGCGATGTCGTCAAGATGCAGGTCTTCCTGGTCGGCGATCCGGCCAAGGGTGGCAAAATGGACTTCGGCGGCTTCATGGAGGGTTACACGCAGTTCTTCGGTACCAAGGAACAGCCGAACCTGCCGACACGCTCGGTCTTCCAGGTCGCCGGTCTCGCGGCGCCCGGCTTCCTCGTCGAGATCGAGGTCACCGCGGTCAGGCCGTAAGTTTTGTTTCGATCGGATTTCATGGATGGGCTGCCTCATGGCAGCCCATTTTCATCGACTTTGAGGCTGGTGAAACACCGGGAAAAAGAGCGTGGACGCCTTCGCCTAGTCACTCTCTTTGGCCCTAGCCATCTCCACGCGCATCCAGGTTGAATCACCCCACGTCGAAAGCCAGATCATGAGGGTCGGTAAGGCCGCCTATGACGGGCAGCAGCACCGCGTGGCTCGGCCCCTGTCTTTTCTGGTTGTGCTCTGCCTCTCGCAGGTGCGCCAATTCCTGTTCCTGTATCGAAGCAATAAGGGCATGAAGGTCTGGATCGCGTGAGGCAAGAAAGGTCAGTTGATCTTCCAGATGTCGATGAACCGTACGTTCCACAGCTTCGGTGCAAATCCAGACCATGTTGCGACCGCCAAGCGCAGTCAGAAAGCCGAGTACGCAACCGCCGAAGCTCCAAAGCGACATGACGCGGCAGGGTTTGGCGTATCTTGGAGGCATCGCCTCGCGAAACAGGCGGCAATGATCGATTTCGTCGTCGCGCATTTCTTTAAGCGACGGCACGATATCAGCGAACAGCCGCTGAGCCACCGCAATCTGAGCGCCATAAATCCGAATTGCGCCAAACTCACCTGCGTGATTGACCTTGAGTATGCGACGGATGGTGATCGCCGGATCACGGTTGCCGGACTTGCGCGACGGGTTGAGCATCATCAATGCTACTCACGGTTCGTCTTCTGCAAACACTGCCGCCGCGAGCGTGACTCCATCGAGCGTTTTTTTCAAACTCAAGGACTTCCGCCGCGTCGCAATCCGACATGATAGGCTTGCCATAGCGCGGCTTTGACGCCGCGCTATGGGGCTACAGCCTAATATGTGACGACGATGCGTGTGTCCTTCATGCCGACTTCCCGGACCAGCGAATAGAAGGTCGCAGCATTGGCGGTGGCAAGGCGCACGCAACCATGAGAGGCCGGGCGCCCAAGTTGCCGCACGGCATTGGTGCCATGGACAGCATAGCCGCCATGGTAAAAGACGGACCAGGGCATCGGCGAATTGTCGTATTTCTTGGAATACCACATCTTGTGCAGACGCTTTGGCTTCCAGCTCCCGCTCGGGGTCACGTAACCCTTTCGGGCCGTTGACACATTCCAGCGATACAGCACTTCGCCGTAGCGGCTGACTGTCATCGTCTGCGTCGAAATGTTGACCCTCGCGATCAGGCCGTCGGCGCGGCTCTCCGCAACGTTCGTTAACAACAACGCCCCCAGAATCCCTCCCATGAAAACAGACTTCTTCATGAGACCAGTCCCTCTCCTTGTATTGCTTCCCCAGAATTTCGATCGCTCACACTATCTTTCAAAGGTTAAAAGAACAGTGATCAGCTTTACACAAAAGACCTTGTGACAAGCCTGTTGACGCAGATTTGAACGGACTGCCGACGCAACTGGCGCCTGGCGGCTGGATCAACGCGCAGGCTCTTGCAAGGCATGGCCGTTCCCTGCTCAACTTCGCGTATGACCGACCGACTCCTGCAAGGCATCGAGGCCCGCACCGACGAGCTTGTCGCGCTGACCGCCGACCTGATCCGCTTTCCGACCGTGAACCCGCCCGGCGAGGCGTATCGCCCTTGTGCGGAATTCATCGCCGAACGTCTGAAGAAGCGCGGCTTCGGCGTTGAACTGATCCGCGGCGAAGGCACGCCGGGCGACAACGACCGCTATCCGCGTATCAATGTGGTCGCGCGTTTCGACGGTCGTTCGCCCGGCCCCACCGTGCATTTCAACTCGCATATCGATGTGGTCGAAGCCGGCGAAGGCTGGACGGTCGACCCCTTTGCCGGTGTGGTGAAGGATGGCCGTGTCTACGGCCGTGGCGCCTGTGACATGAAAGGTGGGCTTGCCGCCTCCATCATCGCAGTCGAAGCCTTCATGGATGCCTATCCCGATTTTCCCGGCGCCATCGAGATATCGGGCACGGTGGACGAGGAATCCGGCGGGTTCGGTGGTGTCGCCTACCTGGCTGGCAAAGGCTACTTCTCGAAACCCAAGGTCGACCACGTCATCATCCCTGAACCCCTCAACAAGGACCGCATCTGCCTTGGCCATCGCGGTGTCTGGTGGGCCGAGATCGAGACGTTGGGCGAGATCGCACATGGCTCGATGCCCTTCCTCGGCGACAATGCCGTGCGCCATATGGGCGCCGTGCTGGCGGCGTTCGAGGCAGACCTCTTCCCGGCGCTCGACAGAAAACAGACCTCGATGCCGGTGGTGCCGGAAGGAGCGCGACGCTCGACCATGAACATCAATTCGATCCATGGCGGCCAGACTGAGGACTTCAAGCCGGGCCTGCCCTCGCCCAACGTGCCGGACTCATGCCGGCTCACCATCGATCGCCGCTTCCTGCTCGAAGAAAAGCTGGACGATGTGAAGCGCGAGGTGATCGACATACTCGATCGGTTGAAGTGTGAGCGGATGAAATTCGACTACCGCATCCGCGATGTCATGGAAGTGCAACCGACGATGACCGAGCGCGACGCGCCAGTAGTCAAGGCGGTGGCCGAAGGCATCATGCAGGTGTTCGAGCGCGAACCGGACTATGTGATTTCACCTGGCACCTACGACCAGAAACACGTTGCCCGTATCGGCCATATCTTCGATTGCATCGCCTATGGCCCAGGCATACTCGACCTTGCCCACCGACCGGACGAATGGGTCGGCATTGAGGACATGGTGCAGTCGGCCAAGGTGATGGCGATCGGGCTGAACGTGCTGTTGCGGGGTGGACGAAACTAGAGCCGCTGTGCCGTCACAGATAGCTCCGGCCGCTGATTGATCGTCTGGAACACCACGCAATAACGTTCGGTGAGTTTCACAAGCGAATCAATTCGTTCCTGCGGTTCGTCCGTCTGAAGCTGGATACCCAGCCTTATTGCCCTGAACCCGACCGGCGTATCCTTGGCGACGCCCAGCGTGCCGCGAAAATCGAGATCTCCCTCGGCGGTTACCGTGGCGCCGTCCAGCTGGAATTCGAGCGCAGTTGCGACGGCCTTGAGCGTTACCCCGGCGCAGGCAACCAGCGCCTCGAGCAGCATGTCGCCGGAGCACAATTCCAACCCGCTGCCGCCGGTTGCCGGGTGAAGGCCCGCCGTTGCCAAGGCGCGGCCGGTTTCCACCTTGCAAGCGATCGACTGATCATCGATCGAGCCTTTGGCGCGCAAGGTGACGAGTGCTTTTTCAGGTGTCTCGCGATAGGTTCCCTTGAGAGGAGCCTGCAGCGTCTTGAGTGTTGCGGCATCCATCGTCACATCCTCCCGCCCGTTGCGCGTCACCACTGCCGTGGCGCACCAGATATCGCCGATATATTGGCACAAGATTTCCCCATCGACATCATCGAGGAAAACAAACGTGATTTACTCCGTTGGAATTTCACGCTTCTATCCCGCCCGAGCTAAACAAGCGGAATAACGAGGGGAATTGCGATGAGGCTCTGGAAGACGGTTTTGGCTGCTACCGCCGTGGCACTTGGCTCCAGCACGGCAGCGTTCGCCGCGCGCACCGATCTGGTGCTCGGCATGGTGCTGGAGCCGCCGCATCTCGACCCGACAGCCGGTGCAGCCGCCGCCATCCGCGAGGTCACCTATGCCAACATCTTCGAAGGCCTCACCCGTATCGGCCCCAACGGCGAAGTACTGCCGGATCTCGCCGAAAGCTGGACGATTTCCGAGGACGGCAAAGTCTATACGTTCAAGCTGCACACCGGCGTGAAGTTCCATGACGGCAGCGATTTCGACGCGTCTGACGTCAAGTTCTCGCTCGATCGTGCCCGTGCTGAAAACTCCCAGAACGCCCAGAAACAGCTCTTCGCGGCCATCGACACCGTCGACGTCGTCGATCCGACGACCGTGAAGGTCACTTTGAAGCAACCGCAAGGCTCTTTCCTTTACAATATGGGCTGGGGCGACGCGGTGATCGTGGCGCCTGAAAGCGCTGAAACCAACAAGGAAAAACCGATCGGCACTGGTCCCTTCAAGTTCCAGAACTGGGCGAAGGGCTCTTCCGTAACGCTTGTGAAGTCTGACAATTATTGGGGCGACCCGGTCTATCTCGACAAGGCCGAATTCCGATTCATTCCCGATGCCTCTGCCGCTGTTCCGGCCATGCTGTCCGGCGACGTGCAGGCCTTCCCCAACATGCCGACAAGCGACAGCCTCTCCCAGTTCCAGTCGGATCCGCGCTTCAAGGTCGTGGTCGGCTCGACCGAAGGCGAGACCATCCTTGCCATGAACAACGGCAAACCGCCATTCGACCAGCTCAAGGTCCGCCAGGCGGTCTCCTATGCGCTCGACCGCAAGGCAATCATCGATGGCGCTTCGGAGGGCCTCGGCCAGCCGATCGGGTCGCACATGTCCCCGTCCAGCAAGGACTACATCGACCTGACCGGCACCTATCCCCACGATCCCGCCAAGGCGAAGGAGCTTCTCAAGGAAGCCGGCCTGGAGGGCGGAACCAAGGTAACGCTGAAGCTGCCGCCGCCACCTTATGCCCGCCTCGGCGGCGAGATCATCGCCTCGCAACTGCGCGACGTCGGCATCGAGGCCGAGATCGTCCCGGTGGAATGGGCACAGTGGCTGGATCAGGTCTTCACCAAGAAGGACTACGACCTCACCATCGTCTCCCATGTCGAGCCCAACGATATCGGCATCTATGCGCGCAAGGACTACTACTTCAATTATCAGAACCCGGAGTTCAACGAGGTCATCCAGGAGCTTGATGTCACCGCCGACGAAGGCAAGCGCAAGGAGCTGCTCGGCAAGGCGCAGAAGATCCTCGCAGACGATGCCGTGGTGGGTTTCCTGTTCGAACTGCCGAAGGTCGGCGTCTGGGACGCCAAGATCGAAGGCCTGTGGCAGAACCAGCCGGTGCCGGCCAATGACCTCACCAAGGTTAAGTGGAACGATTGACCAGGGTGGCGTGACGACGTCATCCGATGACCGCCTATCTCCTCAAGCGCGTCGCCATCGCCTTCGCCACTCTGGTGCTGGCTTCGGTCGTCGTGTTTGCCGTGCTGGAGATCCTGCCCGGCGATCCGGCACGCCTGATGCTCGGCATGAATGCCAGTGCCGAGCAGGTCGAGCAGGTACGCACGCAGATGGGGCTGAATGACCCGCTGCTGCTGCGCTACTTTCACTGGATCGGCAACCTCGCCGTGCTCGATTTCGGCCGCTCCTATACCTATTCGGTACCGGTGATCGACCTGGTCCGCGAGCGTGTCGCCGTCTCGCTGCCGCTGGCGCTGATTGCGCTCGCTTTGTCGACCATGATTGCCATTCCCGTTGGCCTTTATGCGGCCTCGCGCCAGGGGCGCCTCGGCGACACCGTCTCGATGGGCGCTTCGCAGGTCGGCGTTGCAGTGCCCAATTTCTGGTTCGCGCTGCTTCTGATCTATCTCTTCGCGGTATGGCTGAAGTGGGTGCCGGCTGGCGGCTTTCCCGGCTGGAGCGCGGGCATCTGGCCAGCGCTGAAAGCACTGATCTTGCCCGCTATTGCCCTGGCGCTTCCGCAGGCGGCGATCCTCGCCCGCGTCACCCGCCAGGCCCTGATCGAAGTGCTGTCGGAAGACTATATCCGCACCGCCCGCGCCAAGGGCATGCCTTATCGTACCGTGCTTTGGCGACATGCGTTGCGCAACGCCATGATCCCGGTGCTGACGATTCTCGGCCTGCAATTCGCTTTCCTGCTTGCCGGCACCATCATCATCGAAAACGTCTTTTACCTGCCGGGCCTCGGCCGGCTGATCTTTCAGGCCATCACCCAACGCGACCTGATCGTGGTGGAAAGCGTCGTCATGCTGCTGGTCGCAACCGTGATCCTCGTCAATCTCCTGGTTGACTTCTCCTACGCCGTGGTCGACCCGCGCCTGCGGGGGCGCTCGTGACACTGCAGACTGAAATCCCGCGTGAGAAGCTGGCTTCGCTGGCCACCAGGGCCTTGCATCACAAATCCTTCATCGCTGGCTTCCTCGTCGCCATGCTGGTTGCGGGAATGGCCGCCCTCTCCTTTCTGTGGACGCCTTATGATGTCACCAGACTGGTGATCTCCGACAAATTACTTGCCCCATCTGCCGCGCACTGGTTCGGCACCGATCATTTCGGCAGAGACGTGCTGTCGATGATCATGGTCGGCGCGCGCAATTCCATTGCCGTTGCCCTGGTCGCCGTCGGCATCGGCATGGGCATCGGCGTGCCGCTGGGCTGCTGGGCAGCAGCGCGTGGCGGTCTTGTCGATGAAGTGCTGATGCGACTGAACGACCTCGTCTTCGCCTTTCCGGCACTGTTGTCGGCCATCATGATCACCGCGATCTTCGGCCCTGGCGCCATCAACGCCATCATCGCAATCGGCATTTTCAACATTCCGGTCTTTGCCCGCGTCGCCCGCGCCGGCGCACTTGCCATCTGGCCGCGCGAATACATTCTTGCCGCCCGCGCCGCCGGCAAGGGCAAAGCTCTGATCACGCTGGAGCATGTCCTGCCCAATATCGCGACCTTGCTTCTGGTGCAGGGCACCATCCAGTTCGCGCTGGGCATCCTGGCCGAAGCCAGCCTGTCCTATGTCGGCCTGGGCGCCCAGCCGCCAATGCCGAGCTGGGGTCGCATGCTGTTCGAGGCGCAGACGCGCATGGCACAAGCGCCCTGGATGGCGGTCTTCCCAGGCATGGCCATCGTCATCACGGTCCTGGCGCTCAACCTGCTGGGTGACGGCGTCGCCGATATCCTCGATCCCAAATCACGGCGGCGGCGATGAGTCTGCTCGAGATCGAAAACCTGTCGCTCACCATCGGCAACCGGTCGATCCTGAAGGATGTGGATCTTTCAGTCGCCCCCGGCGAGGTCGTAGGCCTTGTCGGTGAATCCGGCTCCGGCAAATCGATGACGGCGATGACGGTGATGCAGCTCCTGCCCTTCACCGCCGAGGCGGCCGGCAGCGTGCGCTTCGACGGCATCGATATCCTTGCCGCCACCGAAGATCAGATGTGCGCTCTGCGCGGCGATGACATCGGCATGGTGTTCCAGGAACCGATGACCGCACTCAACCCGGTCAAGACCATCGGCGAGCAGGTCGCCGAAGGCATTCGCTGGCATACCAGGGCCGGCCGTGCCGAGGCGGAAGAGCGCGCCCGGAAAATCCTCGACCGGGTCGGGCTGCCGGAAGCCAAATTCCCGCTGACGCGCTACCCGCATGAACTCTCCGGCGGCCAGCGCCAGCGCGTCGTCATCGCGATCGCCTGCGCGCTGAAACCGAAGCTGCTCATCGCGGATGAGCCGACCACAGCGCTCGACGTCGTGCTGCAGGCGCAGATCCTCGACCTGCTGCGCGATCTCGTACACGAGAACAATATGGGCCTGCTGCTCATTTCGCACGACCTTGCCGTCGTCACCGAAATGTCGGACCGCATCACCATCATGCGCCATGGCGAGGTGATGGAAGCCGGCGAGACCGCACAAACCCTGTCCGGACAGGTACATCCCTACACCCGGCAATTGGCCCTGGCCTCGATGCACGTGCCGAAACGCCGGCCATTCTCCCCCCTTGCGGGGGAGATGTCGTCGAACGCGACAGAGGGGGTTGCCTCAGAAAGGAACGTCGACACACCAAATAAAACACCCCTCGTTTCGGTCGAAAATGTCTCGCGCCTTTATCCGGGCCGCCGCACCTCCTTCTTCGGTCGGGGCACTCCCATCCATGCCGTCGATGATGTTTCGCTTGATATAGCGCCCGCTCAATCGGTCGCGCTGGTCGGCCGCTCGGGCTGTGGGAAATCCACGCTGGCGCGCATGATCCTGGCGCTCGACAAGCCGAGCGCCGGCGCAATCCGTTTCCGCGGTGAGACGATCTCACATCGCGACGAAGCGGAGTTGAAACCGGCCCGGCGCAACATGCAGGTGGTGTTCCAGGACCCTTACGGCTCCTTCGATCCACGCCAGAAGGTGGAGAAGCTTGTCGCCGAGCCCCTGCATCTGCTGGAAAAAAAGCCAACGCCGGCCGAACGCCGTGAAATGGCGGCACACGCATTGCACGAAGTCGGGCTCGGCTCCGCGGATCTCGACAAATATCCGCACGAATTCTCAGGTGGCCAGCGGCAGCGCCTGTCGATTGCCCGCGCCATCATCACGCGACCGAGGTTGATCGTCGCCGACGAACCGGTTTCCGCCCTCGATGTCTCGATCCGTGCCCAGATCCTCGACCTCTTCGCCGACCTGAACGCCCGGCTGGGCGTTGCCTATCTCTTCATCACGCACGACCTTACCGTCGCTCGCGCGATCACCGACGAGGTGCTGGTCATGCATGAGGGGCGCATCGTCGAGCGCGGCGCGACAAAGGAAATTCTCGACCGTCCGCAATCGGAAGCCGCGAAGGCACTCGTTGCAGCTGCCCCGGACCTCCATCGCGCACTCGCAAGGAAAATGCAGGAGCAGGGATAAGCGGCCCGCGTCAGCAGGCCACGGCCTAAATCATCTGGAATTCGCCGGTCTTCCTGAACCGGACATAGGCCTCGATGCTGCGCGCCATGTTGGGCAGCATATCGGGCAACGCATCGGGAGCGAACCATCCAACGGCGCTGCTTTCATCATCCGTGACAGCGGCTTCGCCCGTGAATGAACGCGTATAGAAAATCAGCGCGAAGAACTGGGTCCGGTCGCCATTTGGAAACTCAAAGGTTTCGTAGCGAGGATCGCTGCCGTAGGCGAAAGGTTTGACATTGCTGACGACCAGCCCCGTCTCCTCGGCAACCTCCCGGATGATGATCGTTTCGATGTTCTCGCCTTCCTCGGCGCTGCCGCCCGGCAAGCCCCACATATTGAAGTCTGTCCGCTTGTGCAGAAGGATACAGCCGTCCTCGCGCTCGACGACGATACGTGCGCCGGGCACCAGTATGAGGCGGTTTCCGACCAATTGCCTCAGCCGCCCCAGATAGCTGTCAGCGAAGCTCAAATCACCGCCCTCTATTGGCCGATCACAGCATCAGCTAAGGCTTCACCACGTCCACAGGGCTGATGCCGAGCAGTTCGAGCGTGCGGCGTAAAAGCTTCACCTCATTCTCGGCAAGATGGCGGTCGGCCTTGGCGATCTCGGCCATGTGCTGCGCCAGCAATCGTTTCCGCTCCGTGTCGAGATCACGGAACATAGCCACGGCCTGCGAGCCGTTGGTCTCGTAGCCGTATTCGTTGAGATATTCGATCACCGCATCGATGCTGTCTTCCGGGATACCGAAAGAGCCGGAACAGATGCGTCGGAATGCCTCCATCTCGCTTTCCGAAACCGAGCCGTCGGCGAGGATCATGCGAAACAGCATCAGGAGCTCGGCCGACAGGACCGGGTCATCCGCGACCTTGCGCACGCCGGGATCACCTTCGAAGATTGAACGAATCTTGTCCAGCAGCACAATCGCCATCGCGTCCTCCCGAATCGATGTTCATTCGTAGCGTGGTTTGGCCCTTGCGCAAACGTGCCTGCTGTGATCGAACGCCGCTGTCCCTCCAATTGTTCCCCGGCGCCTTCCGCCCGATGATCGACCTCACCGTTCAAACCATCGCCATGCTCGGCCTTGCCGCTTTCGTGGCCGGCATCATCGATTCCATCGCCGGCGGTGGTGGGCTGATCACCATCCCGGCATTGCTTCTGGCCGGGTTCTCGCCGATCGAGGCGCTCGGCACCAATAAATTGCAGGGGCTGTTCGGCTCGGGATCGGCGACACTCGCCTACGCCGCCAAGGGCCAGGTCGACCCGCTTAAGCAATGGCCTTCGGCCCTGATGTCACTGGCAGGCAGTGTGCTCGGCGCGCTCGCCGCAACGATCGTTCCGGGCGACATACTGCGCGCCGCATTGCCTCTCATCCTGATCGCCATAGCGCTTTATTTCGCGCTGAAGCCCAACATGAACGACGTCGACCGTACCGAGCGGCTATCGCCATTCCTGCTCGGCTTCACTGTTATCCCGGCCATCGGCTTCTACGACGGGCTGTTCGGCCCAGGCGCCGGCTCTTTCTTCATGCTGGCCTTCGTTGCGCTCGCCGGCTACGGCGTGCTCAAAGCCACCGCCCACACCAAGTTGCTCAATTTCGCCTCCAACATCGGTGCCTTCGCGGTTTTCGCCATGGTTGGTGTGATCGCCTGGAAGGTCGGCATCGTCATGGGCATAGCGCAGTTCCTGGGAGCCAGGCTCGGAGCGAGCCTTGCCGTTCGCGTCGGCTCGAAGCTGATCAAGCCACTGCTGGTGCTGACCTGTGTCGCGCTTGCCGCCAAGCTTCTGGTCGACCCAAGCAACCCCCTGCGCGTCCTGATTGGGGTCTAGTCCGACAACTGGTAGGATTGCTGTGCACGAATCATGTGGAGAGGGTCCAAACATGAATCTCAGCGCACCTACCCAAATCGTCTTCATCATCACGGTCGTCATTGCCGTCATCGCTCTGCTGATGGGGCTTGGCGTGTTCAGCCTCGGCGCGATCTCGGCCTTCTGGGTCATGACGCTCGCCTACGTCATCCTTGCGGTCGCCTGCCTGTTGCGCGGCGCCTGACGGGAACGATAGGGCGATCCTTTCGGCTTCGGCGGGCAACCGCTATGCTTCAGCCATTAGAGCGTTTCCGTTTTCACGGAAACGCGGAAACGCTCTAACTCTTTGTTTTTAAGCAATTCCGGGTGGAAAACCGTTATACACTTGTCCTGGAATTGCTCTGGGAGATGGCGATGCCCGCCGAATACAAGGATAGAGACGAGGAAACCTCGCCGCAGCAGTTTGTCGTGCTGCGCCGGGCTCCGGCGCCGAGGTTGCGGTCTTTCGTCACCGATATTTGTGGCTATCGCGAAACGACTGGCGGCCACTACCGCCAGGTCGAATATGCGCCTTTAGCTGTGCCGCTGGTCATCAATTTCGAAGCGCCCTTCGCGATCGCTCTCGGCCGCGCGCCAAGCAAGGACGACCGCTATCACAGTTTCGCTGCCGGCCTTTATGCCGGACCGGTGCTGATCGATTCCTTCGGCCAATCCTGCTGTCTGCAGGTGAATTTCACGCTCGCCGGCGCACGGCGCTTCTTCGGCATGTCGCTCAGCGAACTGACCGACCGCATGGTACCGTTGGACGATGTCTTGGGGGCGGGAGGTCATGCCTTGCGCGAAGTGCTTGGCAACGAACCTGACTGGGACCGTCGCTTCGACACAGTGGAAGCCTTTATCACCCGCAGATTGGCCGCAACGCCTGCGCAGGGACCGCAGGTCGCCTGGGCAGTGGAGCGGGTGCTGGAAAGCGGCGGCAAGGCCCGCATCGGCACGATAGCCACTGAACTTGCCTGGAGTCGCAAGCATCTGGTCGAGCGCTTTCGCGACGCCACCGGCATGGCGCCCAAGACGGTGGCGCGCATGGTGCGCTTCAACCGCGCGCTCGCGCTGTCACGCCGCGGCGATGACAACTGGGCCGGCATCGCCGCCGACTGCGGCTACGCCGACCAGGCACATCTGGCGCGTGAATTTCGGGACTTTGCTGGCGCCACGCCAAGCACGCTTTCGGGCTGAGTGGTCACCGTTCGCGCCTGAAGCCTAGAGCAATTCCAGGAAAAGTGCGTAGCGGTTTTCCGTCCGGAATTGCGTAAAATAAAGGGTTAGAGCGTTTCCGCGTTTCCGAGAAAATCGGAAACGCTCTAAGGTAACATTTGTTCAAGACGCTCCTATGGCGTCCTGCCAGGATGGCGCATCGACCAACCTGACAGGAGACCACCATGTCCGTCGAACCACCCCGCCTCTACCCCGTCATGCGCTTTCGCGATGCGCCCGCAATGATCGATTGGCTCGACAAGGCCTTCGGTTTCACCGTGCATGCCAGTTACGGCGAAGGCGACGTCATCCAGCATGCCGAACTCGCCCTAGGTTCAGCCATGATCATGCTTGGCTCCTCGCGCTGCGACCGCTTCGGCGAAATCGTCGGCGAACCCGGTCCTAACGGGCGTTCCATCTACATTGCGGTCGATGACGCGGACGCGGCTTTCACGCGCGCGCAAGCGGCTGGTGCCGAAATCCTCGAGGGCCTGACTGACCGAGGCTACGGAAGCCGTGAATTCATCTGCCGCGACCCGGAGGGCAATGTCTGGTCGCTCGGCACCTACTGGCCGAAAACCGGCGACAAGCCAAACTGAGACACCGGCATCCGTTCCCCGAAAAGGGCGTGGCGCGCCCGGATTTCGCGCTGGGCAGCCCCAGCGCGAAATCCGCCACGCAGTCCCGAAGCTAGAGTATTTCCGCTCGGAAACGCTCCAGCACTTTGTTTTTACGCAATTCTACCGCGCCAGAGAAAAAAGCGCGTCGCAGTCGAGATGCGTCTCCAAAGCTGCCGCGATATCATCCAGCGCGGTCTCGACACTCACCCGGTAATCGATGCCGCCACCAGCGATACCAAGGCTTTCCAGAAAGCGGGCGCGAAAGGCATCCGCTCCGAACAGTCCATGCAGGTAGGTACCGAACACCTTGCCGTCAGCGGAGAGTGCGCCGTCCGGGACATTGTTGATGATCGTTGCCGGGCGTCGGCAATCCGGCCCCGTGGTGCGGCCGAGATGGATCTCGTAGCCATCCAGCGGCAGGTCGAACATGGCGGAACGTGCATTGCTGGTGCGCACGGTCTTTTCGGGTTCCATCACGGTTTCGATATCGAGCAGGCCCAACCCTTCGGTTTCGCGTATACTGCCCTCGATACCTTGAGGGTCGCGCACAACGCGCCCCAGCATCTGGAAGCCCCCGCAGATGCCGACGACGTGACCACCACGCCGAACGTGGGCAGCAAGGTCGCGATCCCAACCCTGCTCACGCAGATGCAGAAGATCACCGATGGTCGACTTCGAACCGGGGATGACGACAAGCCCGGCATCGGCCGGCAACGGCTTTCCGGGTGGCACGAACACCACTTCCACCTGCGGTTCGGCCTTCAGTGGGTCGAGGTCGTCGAAATTGGCGATGCGTGACAGCATCGGTACGGCAACCTTCAACGCTCGCTTCTCACCCGCTGCCAGTCGTTCCAGCACCACTGAATCTTCCGACGGCAACCGCGACGCCGCCTTCAGCCAGGGCACCACGCCGAAGCAACGCCAGCCGGTGAAACTTTCGATCGCCTTGATGCCGTCGTCGAACAGCGTAACGTCACCGCGGAACTTGTTGATGAGGTAACCGGCGATCATGCGCCGGTCTTCCTCCGGCAGGATCAGGTGCGTGCCTGCCACCGAGGCGATCACCCCACCGCGATCGATGTCGCCGACCAGTACCACCGGCACGCCGGCGCGCGTGGCAAAGCCCATATTGGCGATGTCGCGAGGCCTCAGATTGATTTCCGCAGGCGAACCGGCGCCTTCGACGATGACGAGATCCGCGCCCTCACCCACTTTTCCCCAGGAATCCAGCACCGCCTCCAGCAGTCGGCCCTTCATGGTCTGGTAATCTCTTGCCCGCGCCTCGCCGAACATCTTGCCCTGCACGATCACCTGCGAGCCGATATCCGTCTGCGGTTTCAGCAGCACAGGGTTCATGTGCACCGTGGGCGGGACGCCGCAGGCAAGTGCTTGCAACCATTGCCCTCGCCCGATTTCGCCACCCCCGGTTTCACCGGGAATTTCGGCCACGGCGGCATTGTTCGACATGTTCTGCGGCTTGAAGGGTCTCACCTTCAGCCCGCGCTTACGTGCCGCCCGGCAAAGCCCCGCGACCAGCACCGTCTTGCCGACATCCGAGCCCGTGCCCTGGAGCATGACCGCCCGCGCCATGGTTCACGCCTCTCCGCCGGCTAAGGTCGACTTCGCTGCCAGTGGACCGCCGCGCCAGAGATAAAGCGCAAGCAGTGGTTCGACGCCGGTCTTCATGGCGTGGTTGACGTTGGAAGGATGATGGATCACCTCACCGGCGCCGCGCACCTGGAAGGCGCCTTCGCCCTTGCGCCAGCCGGTGCCGTCGGTCAGCGGAATGTAGATCTCCTCAGCCTCATGATGATGATCCGGGTAGACGACCTCCGGGCCCAGGATCAGGAAACCGCCGGCCACCTTGTCATTGGCAAAATGGCCACGCGTGCCGAACACTTCCACCCAGCCGTAATTGTCGAGAAAATCGTGACCGAAATCCTTTTCCGTATAGGTTTGCCCCCAGCGCAGGACCTCCCGGTTGCCGGCAAGCAAACGAACGAGTGGCTGAGCCGCGGCCGGTGCGATTTCGCGAATACGGTCGAGATGGCGCATACATGAAATTGCCTTCGGCTCCAGTCGACGGGCGGGCATCCCCCAGTCGATGTCCGCTGCTGCATCGTGCGCCAGGGAAGCTTCCTCGAACCGCAGAAAGGCATGGAACGCCTCCAGCAGCTCATCAAAATTCGTCGTCACCACACGCTCCGCTCTCGCATTCCTGCACAGCCGCTTTGCCTCGATCCTTCGCTGGATTGATCCCTAAGGTCGGGTTGCGCGGGCGCATCATTGGTCTAGATTGCTGTCCACGCATAGCCAAAAACGACATATTCGGGAGGACGCCATGGATACCGTCACGACGGCGGCCAGCGGCCAGTTCGAACTCAACGAAGACCAGCGCGCCATCCAGACCATGGCGGAGGCTTTTGCCGACGAGCGGGTCGCGCCGAATGCGCTCGAATGGGACAGGGCCAAGCATTTCCCAGCCGATGTAATCCGCGAAACCGGGCCGCTCGGACTTGGCGGCATCTATGTACGCGACGATGTCGGCGGCTCCGCGCTTGGCCGGCTTGACGCGGTGCTGATCTTCGAGGCACTGGCGCGTGCCTGCCCGGCCTTCTCCTCCTTCATTTCGATCCACAACATGGCGGCGTCCATGATCGATCGCTTCGGCAACGACGAACAGCGCCAGCGCTTTCTGCCGAGGCTGACCTCCATGGAATGGCTGGCCAGCTACTGCCTGACCGAACCGGGCTCGGGTTCCGACGCAGCCGCGCTGAAGACCAAGGCGACCCGCTCGGGTGGCAATGGTTCCGACTACGTCGTCAACGGCGCCAAGCAATTCATTTCAGGCGCCGGCGATTCCGACGTCTATGTCGCCATGGTGCGCACCGGCGAGGACGGCCCGAAGGGCATTTCCACTCTGGTGGTGCCCAAGGACGCGCCCGGTCTTTCCTTCGGCGCCAACGAACACAAGATGGGCTGGCACATGCAGTCCACCCGCACCGTCATTTTCGAAGATTGCAAGGTGCCGGCCGAGAACCTTCTGTCCGACGAGGGCATGGGATTCAAGATTGCAATGGCCGGTCTCGACGGCGGACGGCTGAACATCGCTGCCTGTTCGCTCGGCGGCGCACAGTCGGCGCTCGACAAGGCGCTGGCCTATACCGGCGAACGCAAAGCCTTTGGCTCCACCATCAACCAGTTCCAGGCGTTGCAGTTCAGGCTGGCCGACATGGAGACGGAGTTGCAGGCCGCACGTATCTTTCTCTATGCGGCGGCTTCGAAACTGGACGCCAAGGCGCACGACGCCTCGAAATGGTCGGCGATGGCCAAGCGTTTCGTCACTGACACCGGCTTCGAAGTGGCCAACCAGGCGCTGCAACTGTTCGGCGGCTACGGCTATCTTCAGGACTACGGCGTCGAGAAGCTGGTTCGCGACCTGCGGGTCCACCAGATCCTCGAAGGCACCAATGAGATCATGCGCGTGATCGTGGCACGGCATTTGATTGGTAGGCAGTAGGCAATCGGCAGTAGGCAGTCGAAACGGATTGTCGCCATCCAGCTGACTCTGCCTCTGCTTAATGACTGCCGATTGCCTACTCCCGACTGCCCAATTCCAATTCCGGAGGACCCACCAATGACCACCATCGCCTTCATCGGCCTCGGCAACATGGGCAACCCCATGGCCGCCAATCTCGTCAAGGCTGGCCACAAGGTCATTGGCGTCGACCTCATCCCGGAAAATCTTGCGCTGGCCAAGGAACATGGCCTGGCGATCGCCGAGGATGGCCAGAGCGCGGTCAAGGAAGCCGAAATCGTCATCACCATGCTGCCGGCCGGTAAGCATGTGCTCTCGGTCTACGCCGAAATCGCTCCCTGGGCACCGAAGGGTGCCCTATTCATCGATTCCTCCACCATCGATGTCGAGTCGGCGCGCAAGGCGCATGCGATCGCTGGCGAAAATGGTCTTCTCTCCATCGATGCGCCTGTTTCCGGAGGCACCGGCGGTGCTGCCGCGGGCACGCTTACCTTCATGGCCGGCGGGTCGAAGGAGGCTTTCGCCCGCGCAGAGCCGGTGCTGCAGCCGATGGCTGGTCGTATCGTCCATTGTGGCGGAGACGGTGCCGGCCAGGCTGCCAAGATCTGCAACAACATGATCCTCGGCATCTCGATGATCGGCGTGGCCGAAGCTTTCGTGCTGGGCGAGAAACTCGGGCTGTCGCATCAGGCGCTGTTCGATGTCGCCTCGACCTCGTCCGGCCAATGCTGGTCGCTGACGTCCTATTGCCCCGTGCCTGGCCCGGTTCCCGCCTCCCCTGCAAATCGCGACTACAAGCCGGGCTTCGCGGCGGCGCTGATGCTGAAAGACCTGAAACTCAGCCAGGAAGCCGCCCAGGCTGCCGGTGCCGCCACACCGCTGGGTGCCGAGGCCGCACAGCTCTATGCGCTCTTCAACGCGCAGGGCGGTGGCGCTGCCGATTTTTCCGGGATCATCAATTTCCTGCGGGGATCGAACGGATAAGCTGTTCTATCTGTTCAATTTTCCTAAAATGCAGTTCAAAAAATCGGCAAATTTAGATTTGCTTAAGGTCTCGCTAACCACGCGGTAACGATGTGCCTGTAGAACGGAACCAAGGCGGACGAAACGCTCTGCCCCGCGCTCCGGATCAGGTCTCGCGTACCGGAGCCGTTAGTTTCGCAGGTTTTCGAGTAGCGAAACGCCATGCGTATCTGGCAAAGCCGCGTTCCCCGAGAGCGCGGTTTTTGCCATTGAACCGCCGCGCTTGCCGAAGTCGAATCTGGGTCGATGTGCCAGGGATCACCCCGCCAACCGCTTGAAATTCGCTTTCACACGCCGGCTCGCCGGCTTGAGCGCAGCGTGCACTGACCGTTCAAGAGCCACACCATTGAGCAACGAGGGTGTTTTCCCCGTCATGATCTCAGGCCAGAAGCGACTGAACGAATCCACCAGCGAAAGCTGAGCCGCCGCAACCCCTTCGGTCACTGCCGCCACCTTCTCCGAAATCGCCCGCATGCTCTCGCCGCGCCGAGCGAGCCCGCCGGCTTCCGCTGCCATCACCGGCAGGCGCAGCATCACGACCGCCGGCGCGAGCATCAGATCGGCAACGGCCTTGGCACCCGCCGGCTGGCGGGATCTCTTTCGAGAACTGCTTTTCACGGGACCATCCAGGTTGAAAGGAATTTGCCTGAAATAACGAATGCGAAAGCCGGCGGAACGTTCCGCCGGCTCCCTGTGACAAACTGTCAGCTCTCGCTACGCTCGGCGCAGGTCTTCCTTGGCGAGGTCGAGCGCCTTGCCGATGCGCTCGCAACCCATGTCGATCGTGTCGCGGGTCCAGATCAGCGGCGGCGAAAGGATCATCGTATCACCGGTGGCCCGCAGCATCATACCATTGGCGATGGCGTGATCGCGTACGGTCACGGCAGCGCTCCCAGCAGGCGAGAAGCGCTCCTTCGTCGCCTTGTCCTTGATGATCTCGATGGCACCCATCAGTCCGATCGAGCGGACTTCGCCGACCAGGTCGTGCCCAGCAATGCGCTCCTGCAACGCCTTGGCGAAATAAGGCCCGGTCTCATTCTTGACCCGCTCGACCAGCCCTTCCTTGGCGATGATGTCCAGATTGGCGATCGCCACCGCACAGGCCACCGGATGACCGGAATAGGTGTAGCCGTGGTAGAATTCGCCGCCCTTTTCGACCAGTGTCGTGGCTATACGGTCGCCGACCAGCAGTGCCGACAGCGGCTGGTAGCCGGAGGTCAGCGCCTTGGCGGTGGTGATGGTGTCCGGCTGGATGCCGTAATAGTCGGCAGCAAACCACTCGCCGGTGCGACCATAGCCGGTGATCACCTCATCCAGCATCAGAAGCACATCGTGCTTGCGGCAAATGCGCTGCACTTCCGGCCAGTAGCTGGCGGGCGGGATCTTGACTCCACCGGCACCCATGATTGGCTCGCCGATGAAGGCGGCCACGTTCTCCGCCCCAGCCTCAATGATCGCATCCTCGACCGCCTTGGCGGCACGCAGGCCGAAATCATGGTCGCTCTCGCCGGGCAGCGCCAGCTCGTAGGCGTAAGGCATCATCACATGGACGATATTTGGCACCGGCCCACCGAGCTGGTTGTGCATGCCTTCCATGCCGCCGAGCGAGGTGCCTGCCACCGTCGAGCCGTGATAAGCGTTCTTGCGCGAGATGATGCGGTTCTTCTCCGGCTTGCCTTCCAGCGTCCAGAAGTGACGCACCAGCCGAAGCGCGGTGTCGTTGGCTTCCGAGCCTGACGAGCCATAAAAGACCTGGCTCACGCCCTTAGGCGCGATCTCGGCCAGCCGCTTGGACAACAGCACCGGCGTCGGTGTCGAACACTTGAAGAAGGAGTTGTAATAAGGCAGCTCCTTCATCTGGGCGTAGGCGGCATCGGCCAATTCATCGCGGCCATAGCCCACATTCACACACCAAAGGCCCGCCATGCCGTCGAGGATCTCCGCGCCTTCGGAATCGTAGATGAACGGTCCCTTGGCGTGGGTGATGATACGCGAACCGGCGCCACGCAGTTCCTTGTGATCGGTGAAGGGGTGTAGATGATGCGCGGCATCGATCTGCTGAAGCTGCTTCAGCGAAAAATTCTGATAAGTCATTGGATTAGCCTTTCCTTTTGAATCAATCCGGCAACAGCCGGAGACGGATTCTCAAAGAGCGGAAGGCGGCGAATAACCGATGCGGGCGCACAGCCGCAAAAGCTCGGTATGGCGCGTACGCAGCGAAGGCGTCACGGCGATATCGAGCCTGCGGGGATGGGCCACTACAGCACGCATGGGCACACTCTAGCCGACCCTGCGACGGCTGTTCAACCCACCGCGCAATGCCATGACGCTGGCAACGACGAGAACAAGGCAGATTGCCCCCAATGTCACGGGCAGCCCGGGCGCGCCGAACAAGGTCATGGCGGCGCCGGCAAGCGGCGGCAGGGCGATACCGCCGACGCCCCACATCAGCGAAAAGGCGGCGTTACCGGCGACGAGGGCCTGGCCGGTGAAACGCTCGCCGAGTTCGATGATGGTCATGGTATAGATGCCATAGGAGACGGCACCCAGCACGAACAGGAACGCCCACACCAGTGGCGTGGTGATCACCAGCGGCAGCAACGCACAACCGGCGGCCGTGGCGATAACGCAGCCCAGCCGCACAACCTGTGCCGAAAGCCGTTCCGCCAGCAGCCCAAGCGGCACCTGCATGGCGATATTGCCGGCGATCATGACGGTCAGCAGTGCTGACATACGTGTCTCGGCAATACCGAAATTTGTGCCGTAGACCGGCAGAAGCGCCAGCACCGCCTGCTCAAAACCCGCAGCGACCACCACCGCCGTGAGCAGCAGCAAAGCCAACGGCATGAAGCCCAGCACGGAGACGTGATGACCGGTTTGGTCGACTTTCGGCAGCCTGGGCAATACGACCGCGAGACACGCACCGCAGACGACAAAGGCGACGATGCCAACCAGGAAGGGCGGCCAGCCCTCGGTGCCGACGAAGAGCAGGCAAAGCGGTCCTGCGGCAAAGCCGGCCGAGATCAGCGTGGAATACACACCCATGATGCGCCCGCGTTTGCCCGGTGGCGCCAGCGCGATCATCCAGACTTCACTCAGCACATAAAGCGGGTTGGTGACGACGCCGATCATGAAGCGCAGTGGAAACCATGCATAGACATTGTAGGTCAGGCCGACGAGGGCCAGCGTCAGCGCGGAAAGCGCGGCGCAGGTCAGCGCCGTGCGCCCTGCCCCAAAGCGCCTGGCCAGCGACGGGATCAGCGGCGACGACACGATGAAGCCGATCGGCGTCATCGCCGCCGAAAGGCCGATCATCGCCGGCGACACGCCTTGCCGCTGCAGGACGAAAGACAAAAGCGGATAGGTCAGACCTTGCGCGATAGCGTAGACCGAAACGGTCGCGATCACACCTGCGATCGCAGCCCAATTGGTCATCGCTTCGTTCTTGCTGCTCTCTGCGGCGGCCATGTCTCCTCCCACCGCACCCATCTTCGATGGTCAACGGTTTTCGGGTGCTAGCCGTTCATTGCGATGGACGAAAGAGCTGGATACGCAGGATCGCTTGCTCCACGAGAGCATGATCCCGAACCGAAGGGCGCGGGCGTGTTCAGGGGAAGTACCGCGCCAGCGCTCCCTTCCTGCCCTGCGCATAAGGCTTCAGCCATTTGTCGTCGATCCGCAGACCATCGTCGGCGGACGGTCCCTTGCCCAAAGTGCGCCGCCAGGCCCGGAATTTGTAGTGATCGAACACGTCAAGGAAATGCACGGCATAGGCGGCGGCGAAAGTCTTGTCGCCCTCGATGATCACGAGGTTTTCATCGTTCTCGTAGGACGCCTTGTAACCGAGGTTGTGGCTGCCGGTGATCACGGTGGCGTTGTCTTCCATCGGATCGATGATGACGATCTTATCGTGCACAATGGCATGGCCGATGGTCAGCACTTCGGCTTGGAAATCCGTCGCGATCGAGGCGCCGGTCAGATTTGCGGCCCGTACGATCGAAACATTCGGCATCTCCCAGACCTTCTCCGGGAAGACAAAGGGCGCCTTCCCGTCCTTGTTGGACTTGCGCGTGACTGGGTCGCGCGTCGAGGGCACGTAGTTCGGCATCGCAACCGGATCGCTGATCGCGCCCTGCACGATGAGCCCCCTGTCCGCCCCCGCGGCAGCGACCGCTTCGGCAACGATCGAATTGTCGCCACGCCGCGACGGGTTGAACACCAGGAACAGCACGGCCTTCTTGGCAGCCCTGATGCGGGAAAAAACGTCCTCCAGGTCGACCGGCCGCACCGAAAGCGTCTTCTTGTTACGCTCGGGGTCGTTCGGCGAGAACCACACGGTCATATCATCGAGTGGCGCGCTTTGACCGTTTAGCGGATTGGCAATGTGGTTGTTCTTGCGAAACGCCACGCCTTGGGTCTGCACGGCATGGCCCGGCGCGTCCTCGCGTTGCGGCGGCGGAAACACATCGCCCTTCATGCGCTCCCAGTAGTCGTTGAAGATCTTCGCCATTTCGGGATCGTCGCGGATGAAGGCATTGTTGGACTGACCACAGATACCGGTGGTCGTCCAGTTGGTCGACCCGGTCATCACCGCCTGCGGCGCGCCGTGTTTGTCGCGATAGACCGCGAACTTGTTATGGCCGATATGGTTGTTGTTGAAGAGCCGATCGGTCACCGTCACCCCGGCATCGCGCAGCGCCTGGCGGTAAGGAGCGTTGCCGAAATCCCATTTCTTGGTCTGCTCGTCCTTGCCGGAGTTGGAAAGGATCACCTCCACAACACCCTTCGCGGCGATGATGGCGTCACGCAGCGCGTCATCGCCGAGTTCATAGAGCGCGAGCCGCACCGAACCGCCTTCCGCCTTGGCCCGCGTCAGCAGGCTGATCAGCACGTCGGGCACATCGCCATGCAGATAGGCGCGGATCTTGCTGTTACGATCCTGCAGCTCTTCCCGGATCTTGTCGCGCTGGCCGACCTTGATGCCGGCCTCGGCGAGCGCGCGCGACATCCATTGTGTCGACAGCACGCCGTTGGTGAAGGCCACGCGCGCCTTGCCGAACATCGAACCCAGGAAGATCGTCGGGCTCACGGCGCCCTGCCCCAGATAGCCGAGCGGTCGTGGCGAGCCAGTATAGGTCCGCTTGCCGTCAATTTCGGGCGGCCGAACCGGAACCGGTTCCAGCCCCGCCTTCATGGCGCCGACTGGACGCACGCGATAGGCGATCATTTCGCCATCGGGCCGCATGGTCAGGCTGTCGCGGCGGCGGCGCACCGTGAGATCGCGCCAGAAGGTCTTCTGTACCGGCCACACGCCGGTATCCTGTGGGATCCACTCCTTGTTGCGCTGTCCCTTGAACGGCACCCAGGAAGCCAGGCAACGCTCTTCGCCGGTATTGGGGTAAAGCCGCACGATCTCGAAACCGAGACAGCCTGGAATCATGCCGTCGACATCCCAGGCAATGAAGGCGACTTCGTTGTTGGTCGCCGCCCGCACCCTTACCACATCGGCCATGACATCCTCCCTCGAAGCCTCTGGCGCGCGCAATCTACCTTGCTCGCATGGCGCGACTGTAACGGTGTTCACACTAACCCGCGCGGCTTTCTGCTGGGTTCGCCAATGCTGCCGACACGGCACGCGTCATGTCGCTTTGCTCGCTCTAATGGTCGCCGCCTCCGCAATGGCGGACCGGTCGGCGGTCCATTATGCGGCGACAAAAATTGCATGAGGATTATCATGACCGCCGCGCTGCAACCCGCCGAACCGGCCCTGGCCACCGATCGCGCCCGTCGCGGCGGGCGCGCCGGAAAGCGTGCCGTAGGCTCCGTCGCCTTTGACCAGCCGGCCTTCCGACAGCTCAAGATCCCGTTCGCGCCGACCAAACTGCTCTCCGATGACGAGCTGGAATCGATCCACTTGGCCTCGCTGCGTGTGCTCAAGGAAATCGGCGTCGACGTACTGCACGACGAAGCCCGCCGCATCATGAAGGCGCACGGCGCCGATGTGCGCGAAGGCGAGGTTCGTGTCCGTTTCGACGCAGACATGATCCTCGACCTGATCTCCCATGCGCCCAGCGAATTCACCATTCATGCCCGCAATCCTGCGCACAATCTGCGCTTCGGCGGCAACAACACGATCTTCGCGCAGATGGCTTCAGCCCCCAATTGCTCCGATATCGATAGCGGCCGCCGGCCCGGCAACCAGCGCGATTATCGCAATTTCCTCAAGCTCGCGCAGATGCACAACATCCTTCAGATAACGGGGGGCTACCCGGTTGAGCCGATCGACGTCCACCCGTCGGTCCGCCATCTCGAATGCATCCGCGACCTCGCCATCCTGACCGACAAGGCCTTCCACGCCTATTCTCTCGGCAAGGAACGCAATCTCGACGGCATCGAGATCGCCCGTATCGCGCGCGGCATTTCGCGCGAGCAGATGATGGAGGAGCCGTCGCTCTACACCATCATCAACACCAACTCGCCCTTGAAGCTCGATGTCCCGATGATGGAAGGCATCATTCAGATGTCGTCCATGGGCCAGATTGTCTTCGTAACACCCTTCACGCTATCGGGCGCGATGGCACCGGTGACGATCGCCGGCGCCCTGGTGCTGCAAAATGCCGAGGCGCTTGCCGGCATTGCCTTTACGCAGATGGTTCGGAAGGGTGCGCCCGTCGGCTATGGCGGTTTCACCTCCAACGTCGACATGAAGTCCGGCGCACCGGCCTTCGGCACGCCGGAATATATGAAGGCGCAGTTGGTCGGCGGCCAGTTGGCCCGCCGCTACAACCTGCCCTACCGCACCTCCAACACCTGTGCCGCCAATACGGTGGATGCCCAGGCTGCCTATGAAAGCGTATTTTCGCTGTGGGGCGTCATTCAGGGCGGCGGCAACTTCATGATGCATGGCGCCGGCTGGCTGGAAGGCGGCCTGCGCTGCTCCTACGAAAAGATGATCCTCGACATCGATCTTCTGCAGATGGTGGCGGAATTCCTCACGCCGCTCGACCTCTCGGAGGACGCGCTTGCCGTCGACGCCATCCGCGATGTCGGCCCTGGCGGCCATTTCTTCGGCACGCCGCATACCCAGTCGCGCTACAAGACCGCCTTCTATGCGCCGATCCTATCCGACTGGCGCAATTTCGAGACCTGGGCCGAAGCAGGCTCGCCGACAGCGATGGAGAAAGCCAACCGCGTCTGGAAAGAGCGTCTGGCGAGCTACGAAGAGCCCTACATGGACCCCGCCATCCGTGAAGAACTCAATGCCTTCGTCGACCGGCGCATCGCCGAGGGCGGCGCTCCCACGGATTTTTGAGCGGCGAGCAGCTGACTCTTAATCAGCGGGTCAGGCTGCCCCACAACCTGAGTCAAACCATCCAAACCGAGAAATAACTCTATGAAATCCCACGTTAAAGCGGTTGTGATCGGCGGCGGCGTCGTCGGATGTTCGGTCCTCTACCATCTGGCAAAAGCCGGCTGGAGCGATGTCATGCTGATCGAGCGTTCGGAACTCACCTCCGGCTCGTCCTGGCATGCTGCCGGCGGCTTCCATACGCTGAACGGCGATCCGAATGTCGCCAAGCTGCAGGCCTACACCGTGCAGCTCTACAAGGAACTGGAGGAGCTTTCCGGCCAGTCCTGCTCGCTGCACCTGACCGGCGGCATCATGATGGCCGATACGCCGGAGCGCATGGACTTCCTGCGGCTCGCCCACGCCAAGGGTCGCTATCTTGGCATGGACACCGAACTGATCACGCCTTCGGAAGCCAAGGCGATGTTCCCGCTGATGGACGAGACGAACTTCGTCGGCGCCATGTGGGATCCCGTCGAAGGCCATCTCGATCCGTCCGGCACCACGCATGCCTATGCCAAGGCAGCCAAGAAGCTGGGCGCCGAAATCGTACTGCGCAACCGCGTCATCGAATTGACCCAAGAGGTCGACGGCACCTGGAACGTTGTCACCGAACAGGGCACGGTCAAGGCCGAGCACGTCGTTAACTGTGGCGGCCTGTGGGCGCGCGAGGTCGGCCGCATGGTCGGCGTCGAGCTGCCCCTGCTCGCCATGGAGCATATGTATCTGCTCACCGAGCCGATGAAGGAGGTCGAGGAATTCAACAAGGCGACCGGCCGCGAAATGGTCGGCGTGCTCGACTTCAAGGGCGAGATCTACACGCGCCAGGAGCGCAACGGCATCCTGCTCGGCACCTATGAGAAAGCCTGCAAGCCATGGTCGCCGGTGAACACGCCCTGGGATTTCGGCCACGAACTCCTCCAACCCGACCTCGACCGCATCGCGCCCTCGCTGGAGATCGGATTCAAACATTTCCCGGGCATCGCCAATGCCGGCATCAAGCAGGTCATCAACGGCCCCTTCACCTTTGCGCCCGACGGCAACCCGCTGGTCGGTCCGGTACAGGGCCTGACGAATTTCTGGTGCGCCTGCGCTGTCATGGCCGGCTTCAGCCAGGGTGGTGGTGTCGGTCTCGCCCTGTCCAACTGGATGGTGAATGGCGATCCCGGCTTCGACGTCTGGGGCATGGATGTCGCCCGTTTCGGCGAGTGGGCGAGCCTGCGCTACACCAACGCCAAGGTGCGCGAAAACTATTCGCGCCGCTTCTCCATCCGCTTCCCGAACGAAGAGTTGCCCGCTGCCCGTCCGGCGCAGACCACGCCGCTCTACGACACGATGGTGGCCAACAATGCCGTCATGGGCGACAGCTGGGGCCTGGAGACCCCGCTCTGGTTCGCGCCAAAGGGTTCGGAACCGAAGGACGTCGTCTCCTTCCACCGCTCCAACGACTTCGAACATATCGGCAATGAAGTGCGTGCGGTACGTGAGCGCGTTGGCATCACCGAGATCGCCAATTTCGCGAAATATGAAGTCAGTGGAACGGGTTCGGAAGATTTCCTGAATCGTTTGATGACCAACCGGATGCCCAAGAAGGGCCGCATCGTGCTGACCCCGATGCTGAACGAATTCGGCAAGCTGATCGGCGACTTCACCATCGCCAAGACGGGCGACGACAAGTTCATGATCTGGGGCTCATCCGCGGCACAGAAATACCACATGCGCTGGTTCGAGAAGCACCTGCCTAAGGACGGCTCCGTTCGCATTCACCGCTTCGACCAGACCCTTGTCGGCCTCTCCATTGCCGGGCCGAAGAGCCAGCAACTGCTGCAGAAGCTCACCGACATTGACGTTTCGTCCAAAGCTTTCCGCTTTATGGACTTCCGCGAGATGGCCATCGGCGGCGCACCGTGCCTCGTCAACCGCATCACCTATACCGGCGATCTGGGCTATGAAATCTGGATGCCGCCTGCCTATCAGCGGCTTGTCTATGCCGCCATCAAGGAAGCGGGCGCAGAGTTCGGCATCGTCGATTTCGGCATGCGCGCGCTGCTTGCCATGCGCCTGGAGAAGAACTTCCCGACATGGTTCCGTGAGCTGAGGCCGATCTACGGCCCGTTCGAGGGTTCGATGGATCGCTTCATCAAGATGGAGAAGAACGACTTCATCGGCCGTGAAGCAGCCGCAAGCGAACAGGCCGAACTGGCCGACGGCAAGGCCTCGAAACTGCGCCGCGTCTCTTTCGTGGTGGACGCAGCCGATGCAGATGTGATGGGCGATGAGCCGATCTGGGCCAAGGTTTCGACCGACTACGGAACGGTCGAGAAGCCGCATGGTTACGGTGCACCGCGCTTCGACGAGACAGGCAAGGAAGTGCGCGGCTCGGAGGCTGCACAAGGCGCTTCTGGCGTGCGTGGGATCGTCGATGGAGAATGGCGTGTCGTCGGCTGGATCACGTCGGGTGGTTACGCACACTATGTCCAGAAGTCGATGGCGCAGGGCTACGTACCGGCGGCATTGGCTGAAAATGAAAGCGCCGGCATGTTCGAGATCGAGATCCTCGGGCACCGCCGCCCTGCCCGCATCAACATTGAACCGCCCTTCGACCCGAGCGGCGAAAAGATGCGGGGTTGAATCATGTCGACGGCTGGCCGGACTTCAGGGAGTTTCGGCCGCCATCGCAAGATCATGCCTTTCGAGCCGGGCAGTACTTCGCAGCCCGGCTCGACTGAAGAGCTACGCGCCGCATCGCGTGAAAAGGCAGCTTCGCTCAACCAGCATGTGTTGGGCTACGGCGAGATCGCCGAACGTGAATGGGCAGTAGCCGGCATAGCCGCACCCGATCTTCGCAAGATGCGCAAGTACCGACTCGAGCGCATTCGCGCCGAAATGAGGCGCCGCGGCTATGCAGGCGCGCTGCTTTATGATCCGGTCAACATCCGCTACGCGACCGACAGCACAAACATGCAACTCTGGGTCGCGCACAATCCGACCCGCCACTGTTTCGTGGCGACGGAGGGGCCGGTCGTTCTCTTCGATTATTTCTCCTGCGAGCACCTGTCCGACCACTCCGGTGTGGTCGACGAGGTGCGACCGGCCGTGTCCTGGATGTATCTCTATGGCGGCGAGATCACGGAAATGAAGGTTCGCCGTTGGGCAGCCGGGATCGCCGATCTGATGCGCGAACATGGCGGCGGCAACAATCGCATTGCCGTCGATCATCTCGACCACGAAGGGGTCGAAGAGCTTGCACGCCTCGGCATCACCATAGGCAATGGCGAAGCCGTGATGGAGAATGCTCGCCTCATCAAATCGCCCGATGAAATCCTCGCCATGCGCCGCGCCATCGTCGCCTGCGAGGCGGCCATGGGCGAAATGCAGGCAGCCCTGAAGCCAGGCATTTCCGAGAACGAATTGTGGGCGGAACTGCATCGCGGCAACATCGCGCGCGGCGGCGAGTGGATCGAGACACGACTGCTCTCCTCGGGCCCGCGCACCAATCCCTGGTTCCAGGAATGCTCGTCGCGCATCATCGAGGCCGGGGATCTCGTTGCGTTCGACACCGATCTCATCGGCCCCTACGGGTTCTGTGCCGACCTTTCGCGCAGCTGGCTGTGCGGCGACGGTCGTCCCGGCAACGAACAGCGTGATCTCTATCGCATTGCCGCCGACCAGATCATCTACAACATCGAGTTGATGCGGCCGGGGATCTCGTTCAAAGAACTTGTCGAACGCTCCGCCGTGCCGCCGCCGGATTGTTTCCCGACCCGCTATGGCGTGCTTTATCACGGCGTCGGCCTTGCCGACGAATACCCAACCCTGCCGCACATCTCCGATTGGACAGAAGATACGCCAGATGGCCTGATTGAACCCGGCATGGTGCTGTGCGTGGAAAGCTACATCGGCCGTCTGGGTGGGCATGAAGGGGTCAAGCTCGAGGAGCAGATTCTGATCACCGAGACAGGTCACCAGAAACTCTCGGCCTATCCTCTCGACGAACGCCTGTTGGCTGAGTGAGCTCTGGCCCTTCATTTTGGTGTGGAAAGCGCAAATGCCGGCATGGCTGCGGGTCACGCTGGCGGAGATAGTGGCTCGTCCTTCCTAATCTCGGATCAAGCCATGCCAATTTCCTATCGCTTCGGCCTCGCCAGTGCAGCGCTTGCTGCGGCTCTCGTTACAACCGCAACCATGGCCCAGGCAGAGCAGCCGATCGCGCCGAAAGTCCTCGTCGTCACCATGTTCGGAGGCGAAGCGAAACCATGGCTGGAAGGGCGAAAGTTCGACACCAAGCTGAAAGTCCCGGGGCTGTCGAAAGAATATCCGGAGGTCGCCTGCGATGCCACCGGCCTGTGCGTGATGACAACCGCCATGGGCTACGCCAATGCGGCCAGCTCGGTCTCGGCAGTAATCTATAGCGGCCTGTTCGACCTCAGACAAAGCTACATCCTCATCGCGGGCATCGCCGGCGTGGATCCAAGCGACGGCACGCTTGGTTCGGCGCACTGGGCGCGTTTTGCCGTCGACGCCGGTCTTCGCCACGAGATCGATCCGCGCCAGATCCCTGCTGACTGGCCGGACGGCGTCGTGGCACTTGGCGCCCAAAAACCAGGAGAGAAGCCCAAATGGGGTTCGGGAACGGAGGTCTACAAGCTGAACGAGAAGCTGGCGGAGAAGGCACTGGCCCTGACCAGCAGCGTCGAGCTTGCAGACAGCGACAAGGCCAAGGCCTACCGGGCGGCATACAAATCCTCGCCAGGCAACGCAGCACCCGCTGTCAGCATCTGCGACACGCTCTCGACCGACACCTACTGGCACGGCACCAAAACGGCCGAAAGCATGGGCAAATGGGTGTCGCTGCTGACCGATGGTGCCGGCAACTACTGCACCACGCAGATGGAGGACAATGCTTCGCTGACCGCTCTCCAGCGCGGCGCCGATGCAGGCCTGCTGCAATTCGATCGTATCGCGCTTTTGCGTACCGCTTCGAACTTCGACCGAGAGCCGGACGGCAAGACAGCGATCGAATCGCTCAGCGCCGACTCTGGCGGGTTCGGACCGGCAACCGCCAATGCCTATCGGGTCGGTTCGAAATTCGCCGATACCGTCATCAACGAATGGGCTGAATGGCAGAAAACCGTGGCCGCGAAATAGGCGGAAACGCTCTCAAATACCCGGGGAAGCTGCCGCCGGCTGACGACCAACTCAGCCGGCAATCAGCTCGGCTTCCGCCACAAGAGCTGCGCGCAATTTTGCCAGCAGCGCCGGTGGCGTGGTTCGCGCCGTGATGAAAGGCAGTCCCTTGCGCCGCGCTGTCCAGCCAACGACCGCGACATCCTTCGCCCGTGGTTCGAAACGCTGCGCCAGGGCCCAGCTTTGGCAATCGATCGCTGCCACATCGGCCCGTCCCTCGGCGACCTCCACAACGGAATTGCGGTGGCCGCCGCTTTCCAGCCGTTCGGCGAAGACATCGAGACTTTCGCCAATCGCCTGGAGGTCACGGGTGATGGCAATGATGCCCGACATGGAATCGAGACTGTTGAAGGCGAAACGCTTGCCCCTGATCAGGTCGAGCGGAATGAGCGCCTGTCCCTTGTCGGGTGCGGCAACGTCTTTGCCCGGTTTCCGCATCACGATGGCGCTGGAGTAGAAACCACCCTGCCCGCCTTCGATACCGTCATAGCTCGGCTGGCCGACCACCTGCACATGGTGCTGAAGACCGAGTTCCATCGGCCCCCAGCAGGTCTGCGCGAACAGCAGCGCCGGATGCAGCCAGATGGCGTGGAAATCAAGTTCGTCCGGCGACAGTCTTGCAGGATCAGATACGACGACCTTGCCTGATGCGTCACGGATCCCGCCCGGAACGGCAGGCAGGTCTGCATTGCGCCGCACCAACGCTTCGGGTGCATCGACACCGGCGTACTGCAAGGCATGGCGAATCTTTGCCCATTGAGCATCGACCTGCGCGCGGGCTTCCGGCCAGTCATACATAGAAAGGGCGGCGATGAATTTGCTCATGCCAGGATATGATCGTCGCAGGGTTGAGGTTTCAAGATGGCGTAAGAAACGGAGTACCGACAATCACTCCTTCGGGGGTTCGGCAGGAACCGGCGCGGTTCCGAGGCCGCTGACGTTGCGAGCCCGCACGCGCGGCGCAAACGCCCTGCCCTTTTCCGGCACACGCCGCAGCGCGGGATGCACGACCGGCTCCTTGGCCTTGAAGGCATAGGCTTTCAACAGCGCGAAATAATTCGGGTATGTATAGCCGTTGTTGGCCTTCAACCACTTTTCGCGGTCATCCCGGAAGAGCTTCGGCAACTTGTACCAGGCCACCGTCGGCTTGCTGTGGTGCACGAAATGCAGGTTGTTGTTGAGGAACAGGAAGGACAGCGGCGAGCGTTCCACGATCACGGTTCGGCCCTCGGGACGCTCCGACCACTGGTGTTCGGCATAGGTGCGGATCGCAATCAGCGACTGGCCGAACCACATCGGGACAAGGATGTAGAGCCACAGCGGCATGCCGAAGCCGAATTGGATCACCAGCAGCACTGCGGCAAGTCCGATGGCGTGCAACAGCCAAGCCTGCCGGATCGACTTGTCTCCAGCCAGCATCTGCTTGGCGTCGTCGATGTAAAAGCCGATCATCGACATCCACGGACCGAGGAAAAAGCGGCCGACCATGGTGTTGTTGATCCTGAGCAGGAACTTCATCGCCTCCGGAAGCTCGTCATGGTGCCACAGCGCCTTGTAGTAGCTCTCCGGATCGTCGAGCGGATCCGTGAGGCGCTCATCGGCGTGGTGGCGCAGATGCAGCGTCTTGAAGCGGCGGAATGGCCAAATAAGCCCGATCGGCAGGAAGACGACAGCCTCGTTGACCAGCGCGTTGCGGGTCGGATGGCCATGCAGCACTTCGTGGATCAGCGACGACTGCAACGCGACAGTCAGAGTGAGCACGACAAGGGCAACTAGCGGATAGGAGGGCCAGATCAACAGGCCGGCGATGAGCCAGGTCCCGTAACAGCCTATGGCGAGAAAAACGGTCGGCCATTCCACCGCCGGTTTGCTGCTCACCTTCTTGCGCTTGTTTGCCATGCGATCGACCACTGCCTTTCAGTCGCCGGAACCGGTTTGTGATTCCTGACAACATTGTGTCAGCAGTCATACGCTGTCTCAACGCGACAAAGCGCACAAAGTGTTGCGATTGCGCACCTTTGCAAGCATATGATGTGCTTGGTAAACAAATCGGGAGATTCATTTACGCCCATTTGCGCGAATGAAGCCTATGTGTAGAACTTTTTGCTAGCTTTTGGAGGAACAACGCAATGGACAAGCGCGACCTCTCCACCGTGTTCCGAGAGCGACTGAAAATGCTCTTGACACGCTCCGATCTCAACCAGTCGGCCTTCGCGTCCGCCGTCGGCATCGACCGTTCAGCGCTGTCGCAACTGCTTTCCGGCGCGTCCGTGCGCCTGCCGCGCGCGGAGACGCTTCTCAACATCGCCGCCGAGTTCAAGGTCTCGCTCGACTGGCTGCTTGGCCTCTCGCAGGACGAGGGCGTGACCGGCGAAATCCGCGAAAGCCTGGAAATCGAAGAAGCCTCCGGCGGCTTCGAGCGCACGCTGATCGCCAAATGGCATGCCGAAGCGGTCGGCACCAAGATCCGCTACGTACCGGCGGGCATCCCTGACCTTCTGCGCACAGAGGCGCTGGTCGACTATGAGGCGGGCATTTCCAACAAAAGCCGACAGGCACAGGCCGGCGAAACGCAGTACCGCATAGACTACAGCAGGCGGCCGGAGACCGACATGGAGGTCTGCATGCCACGCCATACGCTGGAGATCTTCGCGCGCGGCCTGGGTGTCTGGGATGCCTTTCCGGCCGAAGAGCGCCGCGAGCAACTGATGCATATGGCTGCCCTGCTCGACGACCTCTATCCGACCTTCCGCCTCTATCTCTATGACGGGCGCATGCGCTATTCGATCCCCTATACGATCTTCGGACCTTATCGCGCCGCGATCTATGTCGGCGACATGTATATCGTGCTCAACGCCACCCAACCGATCCGTACGCTGACGGGCCATTTCGACAATCTGATCCGCGCGGCCGAGATCAACGCACATGAGGCGGCTGCCTTCGCCCAGCGTCTGGCCGACCTGCCCCTTGCGGTTTCGCGCCCCTGACGGCACCCTCCCGCAGTCATCAATGCAGGGAGCTATCCTTGGATCGCCATATCGTCGTGCCTCCGCAGTCCGGCCGCGCCTTCCGTATAAAAAAGGGCGAACGCATCCGCATCATCGACCCCAAGGGCCAACAAGTCGCCGATCTGTGGGCTTTCGTGACCGGAGAAACGCTGGATTGGCTGAGCACGTCGAACACCCGCGACATCATCGAGCGATTGTTCCCACAGATCGGCGAACATTTTTACGGCACCACAGGTGAGCCGCTGCTGACACTGGTGGCGAACGATTCCCCCGGTCCGCACGACATGCTCTTTCCGGCCTGCAACGCGGCGCTATACCGCCGCGCCGGTTTCGACGAGCATCCGAGTTGCCAGGACAATCTGCATAAGGCACTCGCCGCCGAGGGCATTGCGCTTCCCTTCACGCCGGACCCGGTCGACTTCTTCCAGAACTCGCTGCCGACCGCTGACGGAACATTGCTGGTTGACGCCTCCATCAACCCGCCGGGCGGTTCGGTGACGCTGCGAGCCGAACGCGATCTCCTGGTCGTCGTCACAGCCTGTTCGGTCGATCATCATCCGACCAATGGCGACGTCTGCACCGAAATCGAAGTCGAGCTGACGCCGGCCGCGTAGTTCGACCCGTGAAACGCATTTTCGTCTTCTGCAAGAGATCGTGTTTTTTCGTCTTAGGCAGGAGATCGTGAAGCGCGCTTCCATTGACTGGACATAAAGACTTCTTTATATCCTTATCCAAACTCGAGTTTGAAAGCCCGCGCCATGACCACCATCAATCCGATCGATGCCCTGATCGCCGAAAAGGGCGTGCTTCTGGCCGATGGCGCCACCGGCACCAATCTGTTCGCAATGGGCCTGCCGGCTGGCGAAGCGCCGGAAATCCTCAACGAGACCGCGCCCGAGACCATTACCAAGCTGCATCAGGGCTTTGTCGATGCTGGCGCCGACATCATCCTGACCAACTCCTTCGGCGGCACCCGTCACCGTCTGAAGCTGCACCATGCGCAGGACCGCGTCTTCGAATTGAACAAGACGGCTGCGGAAATCGCGCGTTCCGTTGCCGACAAGGCTGGCCGCAAAGTCATCGTCGCCGGCTCCGTCGGCCCAACCGGCGAGCTGCTCATTCCGCTCGGCGCGCTAAGCTACGAGGATGCCGTCGAGGCCTTTGCCGAACAGATCGAGGGCTTGAAGGCCGGTGGCGCCGAAGTCGCCTGGATCGAGACCATGTCGGCACCTGACGAGATCCGCGCTGCCGCCGAGGCTGCAATCCGCGTCGGCCTGCCCTATACCTATACGGGTTCCTTCGACACCGCCGGCCGCACCATGATGGGTCTGCTGCCGAAGGATATCCACGCCGTCGCTGATGGCCTGGCCGAAGCCCCGCTCGGCGTCGGCGCCAACTGCGGCGTCGGCGCGTCCGATATCCTGGCTTCCCTGCTCGACATGACCGAGGCAAAGCCGGAGGCCACTGTCATCGTCAAGGGCAATTGCGGCATCCCGGAATTCCGCGGCTCGGAAATCCATTACTCCGGCACGCCGGAACTGATGTCCGACTATGTGCGTCTGGCCGTCGATGCCGGCGCAAAGATCGTTGGTGGCTGCTGTGGCACCTCCTTCGCCCACCTGGCCGCCATGCGCAAGGCGCTGGATGTGCACAAGAAGGACGTGCGCCCAACGGTTGAAACCATCGTCGAGCGCATCGGGCCGCTGCGCAACAAGGCTGCCAGCGCCAATGCCAATGAGACCGGCGAAGGTCGTCGCGAGCGTCGCCGCTCGCGCGCCTGATCCGGCGGTACTCTTTTTTTAATCGTTGCTGTTGTCGGCGTAGCGAGCCTGCACTGAGCCGAGATCGGTCGACGGTCCGCCACTGCGCATCAACGCGACCGTTTCCGATGCGCGCGGGTCGCTGAGCTTTTCCAGCGCCGCACGAAAACGCTCATTGGTGAGCGCCGACAATGCCGTCTTGCGTGCAGTCTCAACGTCCCGGCTGAGCATTGCCTGTGATGTCCTTGCCGGTTCGGTGACCTGTGTTGCGGTCACCTGAACCGAAGTCGAAATTCCGTCTATGCGCACGTCCAAACCCTTAAAGAGCGTCCCTCGAAGGTCCTTACGTGACGTTACGTTGCACCGCGGTAGCGAAATTATTCGGCATTTTAGCAATCAGAAGAAAAGGCAGCGATCAGGCATCCTCGCGATCGTTCCGAAGCCTTCTGAAATGCCCTCTCTCCGCTGAGACGGAGAGAGGGCAGCCTGCTAGTTCATCGCTGCCGCCAGCCGCACCAAAGACAGGAATTCCGCCCGATAACCGAATGGATCGGCGCCGCGCGCGGCGCTGGCGATCTCCTGGATGCGGTCATAGCCGAATTTGGCGGTCGCATCCTCGTTGCGCAGCTTCTGCCCGAAAGCCGCGACCGCGACCGAGAAGCGCTGGTCGGCGCCGGCAGCATCGAAGGACGACACTTCGTTGGCACCGGTCACCGGCGTGGTGATCAGCTTGGACGTATCCGCATCCGGCAGTTTGTAGCGGATCTTCACGAACGCAAATTCGTCCGCATTGGAAACACCGCCATTGCTGGTCGTCGCCTCACCGTAGCGCAGATCGTCGACCTGTTGCGTGCCCCCTTTCGGCGTCAGCTCATAGATCGCCGTCACGGAATGGCCCGAACCGATTTCGCCCGCATCCACACGGTCATTGTTGAAGTCTTCTCGATTCAACGCCCGCGTCTCGTAGCCGATCAGCCGGTATTCCGCGACCTTGGCGGGATTGAACTCGACCTGGATCTTCACGTCCTTGGCAATCGGGAACAATGTCGAGGAAGCGCCTTCGACCAGCACTTTCTCCGCTTCGGCCAATGTGTCGATATAGGCGGCGGTGCCATTGCCGTTCTGGGCAATGGTCTGCATCATCTGGTCGTTGAGATTGCCGCGCCCGAAGCCGAAAACCGAAAGGAACACGCCCGTCTCGCGCTGCTTCTCGATCAGTCGCTTGAGATCGTCATCGTCGGTCTGGCCGACGTTGAAATCGCCATCGGTGGCAAGCATCACCCGGTTGATGCCACTTTTGACGAAGGATTTCTGCGCCAGCCGGTAGGCCTCGCGGATGCCTGCCTCCCCGGCTGTCGAACCACCCGGCGCAAGGCCATCGATGGCCCGCAGGATCTTGTCCTTCTCCGACGCTTTGGTCGGCTCCAGCACTGTACCGGCATCGCCCGCATAGGTGACGATAGAGACAGTATCGTCAGCTTTGAGCTTGTTGATCAGCAGGCGGAAAGCGGATTTCAGCAATGGCAGCTTATCCGGCTCGTCCATCGAGCCGGACACATCGATCAGAAAAACCAGATTGGCCTTTGGCTGTACCGTGGGCTGCATATCGTAGCCTTTGATGGCGACATGCATGAGCTTGTGTTCGGCATTCCACGGCGCCGGCATGACGCTGACCGTCGTGTTGAATGGGGTCGCAGCGTCGGTCGGTCCCTTCCAGTCGTAAGGGAAGTAATTGACCATCTCCTCGACGCGGACGGTATCTGCCTGCGGCAAAAGCCCATCCTTCAGCGAGCGACGAACAAAGGAATAGGACGCGGTATCGACATCGATGGAAAAGGTCGAGACCGGATCTTCTTTTGCCGAGCGGACCGGATTGGTCTTGAAATCCTGGACGCGGTCGCGGTTTTCCTCGCGCGGCTGCACGGTATCGGCAGGCATCGGCGCCGGCGCGATCGAGGGCTCAGCCATCAATGTTGTACTCGCCGGGCTGCCCGTCAAGGAATCGGCGGATTCGCTCTCGGCCAAAGGCGCGGCCGATTTCATCTCGGCGCTTTTCATCCGCGCGAACTCTTTGCGCGGAGCAGCCTGCACGTTGCCGGCAGGCGTGGCAGCCTCGGGTTTCGCGGCAGACGCCACAGGAGCGATCTTTTGCTTGATTTCATCTGTCGAGGGAGCCGCAGCCACTGGTGGCTGCGTGTCCGGTTTTGCCGACGCCGGCTTGTCCGCAAGCGTCTCGGCGACGCTATCGCTTGCGTCGACCGCTGATCTCTGTTCCTGCATAAGGTGGAAAGCCGTGTAGCCGGCAATCGGCAGTGCGACGAGACCGGCGATGGCCGGTGTGGCGATGAGCTTCTTCTGCATGATCTCTCTCCAGAGCGTGAGTGCTCGGGAAGTGAGACGCGGCGTCGCCGCCGTTCCTTGGGGGGCTGCTTCATCTTTTTCATCGAAGGCCGTCATGGCGGCGGCGAGCGCGCGCGCGCGTGCCTCGGCACCCGGGCCTGGCACTGCCGCATCGCGCAGCTTTTTCAGTTCGTTGTCATCGACCATGGTCAAACTTCCCCGACTGAACGCATCAGAACTTTCAGCCGTTTCTTCGCTTCATGGATGTGCCACGAAACCGTCGCCTCCGAGATTGCCATCGTTTCGGCCGCAGCCGCGTGATTGAGTCCCTCCCCATAGACCAGCAGAACTGCCTCGCGCTGCTTGTCGGGAAGCAGTCGCACCGCCGCCCAGAGCGCATCCACCGGATCATTTTCTTCAGCGGCCCGCGCCTGCCCGACGATCAGTGTATGGCTACCATACGCCTCCGTCTTTGCACTCTCCCGGGCGCTCTTGCGTGCAAGGTCGCGGGCGGCATTCAAGGTCATGGCATAAAGCCAGCTGGTGAAGGCACCACCGCCGCGATAATCACGGATCGCCCGGCCGAGCCGTACACACACGTCCTGGGCGACATCCTCGGCATCGGCCTTACGGCCGCACCAGCGATAGGCGACGCGGTAGACAAAATCGTAGTGACGCCCGACCAGTTGGCCGAACGCGTCCCTATCTCCTTCTCTGGCCCGCCCGATCAACTCGGTGTCGGATGCCTCGTCGTCCAGCATCATCGCCATCATTTGCCTGTTGGACGACGCCTATTGGCCAATCCTTGGGCGGATGGGAAGATTTTTCCTCAAAGCAGTTGAAAAGGCATCGGGGCTGGCGGACTCGTCGAAGAGATTAGCCCAGGGTTTCGCCAAAGAAGTCTATCAAACGCTTCCAATGGCGTTCGGCGCCGGCAATGTCGAAAACGCTGTGATCCGACACGCACCAGCCATGCTGCATGCCGACATAGTTCTCGATGACGTGGTCGACTTCCGCTTCCCGCAATGCCCGCGCCAGCCGGGCGGACTGCTCCGGTGGGAAGCTGCCGTCGACGCCGGCCGAGCCGACATAGACGCGCGCCTTGATCTTGGCCGCATTCGAAGTCGGGCTGTCGGGTGCATCCGTTCCCAGCCGGCCGCCATGGAAGCTCGCGGCGGCCGCGATCTTGTCAGGGTACGCCGCCGCGGCGTTGAGCGCGCGACCGCCACCCATGCAATAGCCGACAACGCCGATCGCCCCCCGCACACCTTCTGTCTCGAGTGCCGTAATGAAAGCGCCGCTGTCGCGGGCGGTCATGTCTTGCGTCGTGCCACTGATCAGGGCCGTGAGCGCCGCCTTGCTCTTTTCCTCGGCAAAGGCGGTCTTGGCGTCGAACGGCCCGTAGGGCGTGTTGCGATAGAACAGATCCGGCACCAGTACCGCGTAGCCGTGACCGGAGAGCCTGGCTGCCATGTCATAAAGCGCGGGACGTGGTCCAAAGGCATCCATGTATAGGACGACCCCGGCTTTCACCTGTCCGGTGCGGAACATGGAAGCCCGCGCCACACCGTCCGGGGTTCTGATCGTGATGTCGCGCTTGCTGGCTGAAGGCACCATCCGTCTCCATGTTGGGGGAAATGGGAACGGATAGATAGCGCGAGCCTCGCGGCAGGCAAGCCGGGTCGTCAGCCGTGCTTTTCGAGACGCACCGTGCGTGCACCGACCAGCTGCGTTCGGCCGGCTCCGAACCCCATCACCGCGACCCCGAGACCGAGAGCCGTAAAAAGGATTGCGCAGGCAGCGAAGCTTCCGGTCCAGCCA
This sequence comes from Mesorhizobium sp. 1M-11, assembly GCF_001303895.1. Taxonomy (GTDB): domain Bacteria; phylum Pseudomonadota; class Alphaproteobacteria; order Rhizobiales; family Rhizobiaceae; genus Mesorhizobium. The sequence goes on from NZ_LJSD01000001.1 coordinate 55,874, forward strand.
TGGATCAAACCGACCAGCAGCGGGCCGATCGCAGCCAGCACATAGCCAACGCCCTGCGCCATGCCGGAAAGATGCGACGCCACATGCGGGTCGGGCGAGCGCAAGACGATCACTGTCATCGCAGCAGCGATCAAACCACCCTGTCCCAACCCCTGGACGATGGCCAGAGGCAGCGTCATGGAGGTTGGCGCGAACAGCATACCCAGCAGCGCAACGACCGCGACAGCGACCAGGGCGACATTGACGATGCTCTGATTACGGCAGCGAACCGCGATTGGCGGCACTGCCAGGCAAGCAACGACCTGGGCCATCACGGATACCGAGACGATCGCGCCGGCGGCGGTCGCGTCGAAGCCACGCTCGCGCAGGATCGGGGCCAGCCAACCGAAGATGCTGTAGGCCAGTGCCGACTGCAGGCCCATGAACAGCGTGACCTGCCATGCCAGCGGGTCTCGCCACAGTCCGGTGACACGGAAACCGCTATGGCTTGTCCGGTGGCGGGTGGCGAATGCCTGCGGCGTCCACAGCAGCAGAACGGCAAAAGCCGGTACCGCCCAGGCGGCGAGTGCGACGGCCCAGGAGCCCGTGATGTAATGTTCGACCGGTAGCGTCAGCCCGGAAGCGGCGGCCGCTCCCGCGCACAACGCCATCGTATAAAGGCCGGTCATCAGCGCCATGCTGTCGGGAAAGTCGCGCTTGACCAAACCGGGCAACAGCACGTTGCCGACCGCGATGGCGGCGCCCGCGATGAAGGTGGCGGCAAACAGGATCGGCACCGATCCAAATCCGCGTAGCGCCGTGCCCAGCGTGACCAGTGCCATGACGCCAAGCAGCGTGCGCTCGGCGCCGTAGCGCTGCGCCAGCCTGGGCGCAAAGGGCGCAAAGATGCCGAGACACAGCACCGGCAGCGTCGTCAGCAGCGAAGCACCGGTGCTGGACAGGCCCGTTGCCTGCATCATCTCCGGCAACAGCACCGAGAGGCTGGAAAATATCGGCCGCAGGTTGAAGGCGATCAGCACGAGGCTGGCGCCAAGCAGGATGCGTGCGGCCGGGCTTGCAAGCACGGGCGCTTGCGGCGGTGGCAGGCTGTCGGCTTCGGCGTCGATGAGCTGGTCGTCGATAGCGTCCATGGCCGATTGTCCGGCCTGAGGCCGGTTCTGACGGAAAGTCTGGTTCATTGTGCGAGATGCCGGTCGAGTTGCAGGAGAACGGGTGTCATGAAAGCACGGACGGCATCACCGGCGCGGTCCGGATCGCCAGAGGCGATGGCCTCGATGATCTGCGCGTGCATCGGAACATCCGGTTCCGGCAGGTCGCCGCCCAGCGTCGCCTGGATGGTCTCGGCAATCGCCGCGGTGAAGAAGTCGTAGAGCTCCACCATGGCGCGATTGCCCGACATCGCCACGATCGCCTTGTGGAAAGCGAGGTCGCGGCAGACGAAATTGTGCTGTCCGTCATCGGCGACCGTGCCGCGCTCGGCGAGCAGGCGACTGAGCCTTTCGATGTCCGCCGGTGTGTGTCGAAGCGCCGCCAGCCGCGCCGCCTCCACATCGAGCGCCGTGCGCGCTTCCCACTGGTCGCGCAGGCAGGCCCGCCTGACCCGCACCAGCGCCGCTGTAGGGTCGACAGCCGAGCGTACATAGGTCCCGGACCCCTGGCGTGTCTCGAGCAGGCCTTGCGAAACCAGCGCCCGCACGGCTTCCCGCACTGTGCCGCGGCTGACAAGAAGCTGGTCGGACAAGGCGGCTTCATTGGGAATGCGGCCGCCGACCAGCCAGCGGCCGCTGAGAATTTCGGTGCGCAGGCTTTCTGTGGCGCTGTCGGTGAGATTCGTGCGATTGGCTGGTTGCATCGTAACATATTCATCAAGTCATCGGATGACTTGATGAATATGTTCATGTGTGTTTGAGGTCAACCACGAGGCAAGGACGATCCGAACGAAACGATTGGGCCAGACACCTCTGGAGAGTGGCAGCCATTAGGTGCCCGAAGCAAACAGCTACAGGCCGGCATAGCTCGCCATGTGAAAGGCCTGCACGTCGGCGGGATAGCGATAACCCGTCCCATAGGGACAAGCATTACGATCCAGACAACCGCCAGCCCGGCATGGCTCACCATCCGTGCCTCGGACATGCGCGAGACAAGACTGATAGGCAAAACCGTCGCCAGAATAAGCATCCACCGGACAGGATTTCAGGCAGGGTTTTCCGACACATTGGTCGCAAAGATGAATCGGATCGTGAATGTCTGGAATCGGAATCTCGTCGGCAAACAGCAGTGCCCCACGATATGCGTGCCACAAGCCATATTCGGGATGCATAAGGATGCCGAGCGGTGACGGTTTCAATCCCTCCGCCCGCATCGCCCATTGCTGGAACGGCTGATAAGGTTTGTCGGAGGGATAAACAGTCCACGCGCTGAAATGCGCCGCGACCATGTCGATCACCTCCCGCGACCATGTGTCGAGCGGGTTTTGAAGATCCCGCGGCTGCTGCTCCCGCCATCCTAGGAAGTACGGCCAGGGTGCCGCGCCCGCCTGTCCGACCAGAAGAACAGACTTCGCCGGTCTCGCCTCCGAGGGCTCGAGCGCCGCTTCGCCATCCCCGAACACAAAACCGCCGCGCAGGATAAGGCCATGCGCGGCGAGTTGGCTCGAAATCTTCTGCAGGCGCGGATCTTTGGCCTGACGATGGTTGCTCACGGCGACCCGACCTTCATTGGCGATCGACCGACATCACCTTTTGTCCGGGTCGGAAAACGCACTCCGCCAGACTTCCTTGTGAATGATGTTGGCCACTTTAGCCCGGCCTGAATCGGGCTCCTTTCACGTGAAGGCGTCGGGCATCGACTCCTTCTTCTTGGTGATGAAGGCTTGCAGCGCCTCATCGATGCCCTGGTCGAGATCCGGTGCCTCGTAGCTCTCCAGCCAGCGCCGGGCCAGCTCGTTGGCGCGCTGCGGTGCCGTCTTCTCACCTTCTGCCAACCACTGCTCATAGGAGTTGTTGTCGGCGATGGCGGAACGGTAGAAGGCCGTCTGGAAGTTGGCCTGGGTGTGGTCGCAGCCGAGATAGTGGCTGCCCGGGCCAACCTGGCGGATGGCGTCCATCGCCTGGCCGTTCTCCGACAGATCGACGCCCTCGGCAAACTTCTGCTGCATGCCGAGCTGGTCGACGTCCATCATGAACTTCTCATAGCAGGAGGCCAGTCCGCCCTCGAGCCAGCCAGCCGAATGCAACACGAAATTGGTGCCGGCAAGAATGGTCGAATTCAGCGTGTTGGCACTTTCATAGGCTGCCTGCGCGTCCGGGATCTTGGAGGCGCACAGCGAACCGCCGGTACGGAACGGCAGGCCGAGCCGACGCGCCAGTTGCGCAGCACCGTAGGATACCAGCGACGGCTCCGGTGTGCCGAAGGTCGGCGCACCCGACTGCATCGAGATTGACGAAGCGAAGGTGCCGAACAGCACTGGCGCACCGGGCCGGATGAGCTGGGTGAAGGAAGCGCCGGCCAGAACCTCTGCCAGGACCTGCGTCAGCGTGCCGGCTACCGTCACCGGGCTCATCGCACCGGCTAGGATGAACGGGGTGACGATGCAGGCCTGGTTGTGGCGTGCATAGACCTTCAGTGCACCCAGCATCGTCTCGTCGAAAACCATTGGCGAGTTGGCGTTGATCAGCGAAGTCAGCACCGTGTTGTTTTCGACAAAGTCGTCGCCGAACACCAGCTTGGCCATCGCGACGGTGTCTTCCGCGCGTTCCGGCGCCGTGACAGAGCCCATGAACGGCTTATCCGAATATTTGATGTGCGAATAGATCATGTCGAGATGGCGCTTGTTGACCGGCACATCGACCGGTTCGCACACCGTTCCACCCGAATGGTGGATCGACGGCGCCATATAGGCGAGCTTCACGAAATTGCGGAAATCCTCGATCGTCGCATAGCGGCGGTTGCCGTCGAGGTCGCGCACGAAGGGCGGTCCGTAGACGGGTGCGAAGACCGTGGCATTGCCGCCGATCTGTACCGAACGCTCCGAGTTGCGCGCATGCTGGGTATACTGCTTCGGCGCGGTCTTGAGCAGGGAGCGGCAGAGCCCTCGCGGAAAGCGAACGCGCTCGCCCTTCACATCGGCTCCGGCCTGCTTCCACAATTGAAGCGCTTCGGCATCGTCGCGGAATTCGATCCCGGTCTCTTCGAGAACCGTGTCGGCGTTCTTCTCGATCAGTGCCAGGCCTTCCTCGTCCAGCACTTCATAGACCTTGATCTGGCGCCGGATATAGGTGAGCTGCTGGCCGGGTCCACCGCCGGTGCGCGCGGCGCGTCTGGCGGCGGCGCCACCCCGGTCTCCACGCCCTCGCCTGCCGCCCGCCGCCGCTTCGTGATCGACTGCCGCGTTCTCACTCATGATCGCTCTTCCTTGAAATCCGTTCGACCGCCTCACGGCGGCTGCTTCCCCGGATCGTAGTCATGCACCCTATCCGAAACGGCCAGCGAGCGCCAACGCCTGTCGCAAAATCGACAAGAAGAACAACAGATTCCCGGTCGCTTTCCTTTTGCGGAAAGTCGCAAATCAGCTATGGATGCGCGTCGTCGCACGGTAGGTATTGACGCGACGATTGGTGCCTTGCGACAAGGTCGCGCGGCCGCAGGGAGATAGATCAAACATGTCCGACGACGAGATCATCCTTTCCGAACTCTCCGACGAGGAACTCGTGCAGCAGATGCACGACGATCTTTATGACGGCCTCAAGGAAGAAATCGAGGAAGGCACGAACATCCTCCTGGAGCGTGGCTGGGCACCTTACACGGTCCTCACCGAGGCGCTGGTCGAAGGCATGCGCATTGTCGGCGAGGATTTCCGCGACGGCATCCTGTTCGTGCCGGAAGTGCTGCTTTCCGCAAATGCGATGAAGGCAGGCATGTTCATCCTGCGCCCGCTGCTCGCAGCCACTGGCGCTCCCAAGCAGGGCAAGATGGTGATCGGCACCGTCAAGGGCGACATTCACGACATCGGCAAGAACCTTGTCGGCATGATGATGGAAGGCGCGGGCTTCGACGTCATCGACCTCGGCATCAACAACCCGGTCGAGAAATATCTCGACGCGATCGAGCAGCATCAGCCGGACATCATCGGCATGTCGGCGCTGCTCACCACCACCATGCCTTACATGAAGGTCGTCATCGACACGATGAAGGAAAAGGGCATTCGCGACGACTATGTCGTTCTGGTCGGCGGCGCCCCGCTCAATGAGGAATTCGGCAAAGCCGTCGGCGCCGATGCTTATTGCCGCGACGCTGCGGTGGCGGTGGAAACCGCCAAGGACTTCATGAAACGCAAGCACAACGTGCGCGCTTCAGCCTGATCGCGAAAGGCCGCGTCTTGCGACGCGGCCTTGTCGTAACCAATTGTGGGGAGCTGGTCAGTTTTTGACCGTGTCCTCGACGGCGCGGGCTGTGCCCTTGACGTCCTTGCCGACGCCACGAACCGTATTGGCACAGCCGGAGAGTACGAGCGCCACGGCAATGACGGCGAGCGGTGCGATGCGTGACAGTTTCATGGACGGTGTCTCCCTTATGGCGATGTAACAATCATCAACGCCAAAGAGATAACACAGTTCCAACGTTGTGCAGAACGCGAATGGCGATGTTGGAGTGATCCGCATGGCAACACAACAGAACCTCGATCCGGCAGCCATCGCCGACGCTGTGGTGATGGTTGATGGGGAGATTCCCTCGGCCGCTCCGCTCATAGAGCGCGTTCGGGTCATTGCTTGCGGCGCGATCGCGCGTGAGGTGCTGGCGGTCTGCAAAGCCAACCATCTCGACCATGTCGACCTGATCTGTCTGCCGGCAATCTGGCATGTCTATCCCGACAAGATCGCGCCCGCGATGCGTGAGGCGATCGCCAAGGCACGAACGGAAGGCTACAGTCGCATCTTCATCGGTTATGCCGAATGCGGCACGCGCGGCGAGCTCGACAAGATCTGCGAGGAAGAGGGCATCGAGCGTATCGGCGGACCACACTGCTATGCCTTCTTCAGCGGCAATGAGGCCTTTGCAAAGGTAGCTGAGGACGAATTCACGGCCTTCTACCTGACCGACCTGATCACGCGCCAGTTCGAGGCTTTTGTCATCGAACCGCTCAAGCTCGACAAACATCCCGAACTCAAGGAAATGGTCTTCGGCAATTACACCAAGATCGTCTATCTGGCGCAGACCGATGACAAGGTCCTGCAGGAGAAAGCGAAGTGGGCAGCCGACTATCTGGGCCTCGACTATGAATATCGCTTCACCGGCTATGGCGATCTCGCGCCCGCGATCCTTTCGGCGGCCGAACGCTGATCATCTGCAGCGTCGCAATCGCTCGCCCGCTCCGTCGATATAGACTCCCCGATAGTTGGACTGGTTTTCCGTCACTCGTGCGAGCTATAACGCCGTCGTCGACGCACTGGGGACACGACATGCATCTGCGCGCCTATGTAATCACCGTTGCCACCCTCCTGTTCGCCGGAAATGCTCTGGCGGACGGCGTGGTGCAAAAATTGATCACGCCGGCGGACAAGGCGCGGCTGACCAAATATGACGAGACCCGCAAGGCAGCACTTGCCGAAGCCAGGGCCGGTCAACCACGCGAGGTAAAAGAACTCGACACGCTGCTCGCCCGCCCCCTGGTCACTTTCTCGGACAAGGATCTCACCGGCAACTGGCAATGCCGCACCATCAAGGCCGGCGGACTCGGCCCGCTTGTCATCTACGGCTGGTTCAAGTGCCGCGTCACCGACGACGGCTCCGGCTGGGCGCTGGAAAAGACCACCGGCTCCCAGCGCACCAAGGGTCGTTTCTATGACGACGGCGAGAAGCGCGCGATCTATCTGGGCTCTGGTTTCGTCGCAGGCGAGAAGGCGCAACGCTATGGCACTGGCCCCAAGACCGACCAGGTCGGTTATGCCTTCCGCACCGGACCGAACGCCTGGCGTGTCGAATTTCCGGCGCCCTACTATGAATCCAAACTCGACATCATCGAATTCAAACGCTGATCGATCTTGGTTCTTGAACAACGCTGACATAAAGGATTAACCGGCTCGGCCGAGGGTATTTTGACTGGGGACTGAACTTGCGACCGCTGCAACTGCGCACGCGGCCAAGCTCTAAGAGGCTGGACTTCCAAGGATGAACGAGGCTGCAGACACGGCACCCGTCGTCGTCGTCACCGAAGGCGGCGACCATATCTGGGCGATCGTCAATGCCATTGCCGACCGTTTCACAAACGTCACCGTCATCCTTGAGACGCCTATCTCCAAATGGTCGCTGCTTAAGCGCCGCGCCGTGCGGCAAGGTTGGGTCTCCGTTTTCGGTCAGATCGGCACCATGCTGCTGGTGCGACTCGGCAAGCGTTTCGGTACTGCGCATGCCGAAGAGATCGCGACCGAATACAATCTCAAGACTCAGCCAAAGCCGGGCCAGGACATCGTGCACGTGCCCTCCGCCAACGCGCCGGAGGCGATCAAGGCTATAACCGACATCAAGCCAGGCGTCGTATTGCTTGCCGGATGCCGTGTGCTGACGAGCGAGACATTGGCTTCCATCCCCTGCCCCGTCATCAACTATCACGCGGGCATCAATCCAAAATACCGCGGCATGAACGGCGCTTACTGGGCGCTGGTGAACAATGACGTCGAGAATTTTGGTACAACCGTTCACCTCGTCGATGCCGGTGTCGACACCGGCGCAGTGCTGCGCCACACGCGCGGCAAGCCTGGTCGCGGCGATACCATCTCGTCCTATCCACTGCGCCAGGCTGCGATTTCGCGCGACGCCTGCGTCGATGTGGTCGAGAAGGTTCTGGCCGGCCGCATCGACCCCTTCGATCCCGGCCTGCCCTCTCAAATCTGGTTTCATCCGACGGTCTGGTCCTATGTGTGGACCGGCATACGCCGCGGCATCTGGTAGGCCAGAGGCCTCCTTCCGTTTACGCTGCGGCACGACGGCATTACACTTCACCTATGGCTGAGATCGACCACAGGCAGATCATTGCATCCCTCTCGGTCGAGGATCGACGCGATCTGACCGAAAAACAGGACGCGCCCGGTGTGCTGCGGCTCGTGCTCCATGGCGGACTGATCGTGCTGCTTGCCGCCCTCATACTGTTCCAGGTTCCATTCTGGCCTGTGCTGATGCCGCCGCTCGGCATCTTCATCGTCTTCCTGTTCACGCTGCTTCACGAGACGATCCACGAGACGGCATTTCGCACCGAACGCCTGAACCGCATGGCCGCCGCCGTTTCCGGCTTCCTCATCCTGCTGCCGCCAGCCTGGTTCCGCTATTTCCATTTCGCCCATCATCGCTACACGCACGATCCGGACAACGATCCGGAACTGATGAGCCCGAAGCCCGAGACAATCGCGCAGTATCTGCGCTACCTGTCCGGCTGGCCTTATTGGAGTGGCATGGTCAAGGTCATCGCCATCAATGCTTCCGGCCGCAACGATGATTCCTTCGTGCCGGAAAAAGGTCGTGCCAAGGTTATCTCGGAGGCACGATGGTTTCTGGGCCTTTACGCCCTGTTGTTGGCCGGCTCTCTGCTCTTGCAATCGACGGCGCTGCTGTGGGTATGGATCGTGCCGGTGCTTATCGGTCAGCCCTTCCTGCGGGCTTACCTCCTGGCCGAGCACACACGCTGCCCGCATGTTGCCAACATGCTCGAAAACACGCGCACCACTTTCACCACGGCCATCGTACGTTTCGTGGCGTGGAACATGCCCTACCACGCCGAGCATCACTCCTATCCGGCAGTGCCCTTCCACCGCCTGCCGCGTTTTCACGAAATCATCGCCGAGCATTTGCGCTCGACGGAACGTGGCTATGTGCGTTTCCATCGCAAGCTCGTGAGCGATTTCAGCAAGCACGACTAGGCAGCTATTTTCAGGGCCGCTGCAGGGTGCCTCGAACCCGCAGGCGCTCTATCGTTTTGCGACATTCGAGCGCGTCGTTTTTGAAGGCGCGCGCGTCGTCTGATGAGAAGCGGGGTATTCCCGCTTCCGGCAATGCTTCAACCATAGAAGGAATACTGACAAATGGCCGATCTGATCGTCGTTTACTGGCGCGACATTCCCGCCCAGGTCATCGTCAAGAAGGGCCGGCAGAACGCCAAGCGCGAACTGCCGCTGCGCTTCACCGAAGCGATAGACATGGCCGCGATGCGTTCCGGCGCTGCCGAGACCGACGCCTATCTTGCTGAATGGCGCAAGGCGGACCCCGTTCCGGTTGGCGACGACCTCGAGGCGGAAGCGGAAAAGGCCACGGCAGCTATCGATGCGGACTATAGCCGGGAGCGGCTGGTCGCTCTCGCCAAGGCAGGCGGCAAGGAAAATGTCTGACACCCAGCCGACACCGAACGCAGGATCAAACAACAGCGCTGCGGGAGCACCCGCCGGTAGTTCTGGCGTTACCCAGGCGACGCTGGTGCGCAAGGCGGCACCGAAAAGCGACTACAAGCCCGCCGACGTGTCGCCACAACGGCGCGTGCAGCGATCTTATTCGGTACGGCTCTGGGCGATCCGCCATTCGAAGTTGCTGGAATGGTTCTACAGCCGCTTTGCCGATGCCTTCCTGCTGCTACACCCGCTTTGGAAAGGCATCGGCTATGGCCGCGTCGAGGCGCCGGTTAAATTCGTCGAAAAACACGTGAAAGGCTTCATGTTCGACTGCCGCATGTGCGGCCAATGCATCCTCTCCTCCACCGGCATGTCCTGCCCGATGAACTGTCCCAAGCAGCTGCGCAACGGCCCCTGCGGGGGTGTGCGTGCCAACGGCAATTGCGAAGTCGAACCGGATATGCCCTGCGTCTGGGTCAAGGCTTGGGAAGGCTCACGCAACATGAACAATGGCGACGCCATCCTCAACGTACAGAAGCCGGTCGACCAGTCGCTGCGGGAAACCTCCGCCTGGCTGCGCGTCACAGCACAGGCGGCTGCCACGCGCGATGCCGCCAAGAGCGCCAACACTGGAGCCTCCGCATGACACCGCCGCGTCCGCCTCAGCGCGACGAAAACCCCGCTGGCATCCATCTTCCGCTGGAGCCCCAGCCCGGCCACTCCTCACGCGGCCGCCTGGAACGCGTGCTGCGCCGCGGCGAATTTGCGGTGACAACCGAGCTCAATCCGCCCGACAGCGCCGACCCGGAAGACGTCTACAACCGTGCCAAGGTGTTTGACGGCTGGGTCGACGCGATCAATGCCGTCGATGCCTCGGGCGCCAACTGCCACATGTCGTCCGTCGGCATCTGCGCGCTGTTGACCCGCATGGGTTACGCCCCGGTCATGCAGATCGCCTGCCGCGACAAGAACCGCATCGCCATCCAGGGCGACGTTCTGGGCGGTGCCGCCATGGGCGTCGCCAACATTCTGTGCCTCACCGGCGACGGCGTGCAGGCGGGTGATCAACCGGGCGCCAAGCCGGTGTTCGATCTCGATTCCATGTCACTCCTCGAAACCGTCCGCATCATGCGCGACAATGGAAAATTCCTTTCGGGCCGCAAGCTGACGACGCCGCCGCAGGTCTTCCTCGGCGCAGCGATCAACCCCTTCGCACCGCCTTATGACTTCCGCCCGATCCATCTCGGCAAGAAAATCGCCGCCGGTGCGCAGTTCGTGCAGAGCCAGTACTGCTTCGACGTGCCGATGTTCAAAACCTTCATGCAGAAAGCGCGCGATCTCGGCCTGACCGAAAAGGTCTTCATCCTCGTCGGCGTCGGGCCGCTGGCCTCGGCCAAGACGGCGAAATGGATCCGTTCCAACGTACCGGGCATCCATATCCCCGATTCCATCATCAAGCGCCTCGAAGGCGCCGAGGACCAGAAAGCCGAAGGCAAGAAGATCTGCATCGATATCATCAATGAAGTGAAGGAAATCCCAGGCGTTTCCGGCGTCCATGTGATGGCCTATCGCCAGGAGGAGTATGTCGCCGAGATCGTCGACGAATCGGGCGTGCTCAAAGGCCGCCAGCCCTGGAAACGCGAGACCCGGGCCGACGATGCGCTGGTTGCCGAGCGCCTCGGCCACATCCTGCAAGACGACGTCACCGAAACACAGGTCGACATGGTGAAGACCGCGCATTGAACATGCACGACGACATCATTGGCTTGATCCACATCAGAAACGATATAAAGAAGTCTTTATATCCGGAGGGAGTTTGAAATGACCCGCACCATCGTCGCTTCGGCGACCCGCGAAATCGTCATCGGTTTCGACCAGCCCTTCTGCGTCATCGGCGAACGCATCAACCCGACCGGCCGCAAGAAGCTGGCCGCGGAGATGCAGGCCGGCAATTTCGAGACGGTCATCAAGGACGCGCTGGAGCAGGCTGCCTGCGGCGCCACCATGCTGGATGTCAATGCGGGCGTGACCGCCGTCGATCCCAATGCCACGGAGCCAGCACTTCTGGTTCAGACCCTGGAAATCGTGCAGGGCCTCGTCGACTTGCCACTCTCGATCGACTCCTCCGTCACCGCTGCGATCGAAGCCGGCCTTAAAGTCGCCAAGGGTCGCCCGCTGGTGAATTCCGTCACCGGCGAGGAAGAGAAGCTGGAAGCCATCCTGCCGCTGGTGAAGAAATATGACGTGCCGGTGGTGGCCATTTCAAACGATGAAACGGGCATTTCGATGGATCCGGATGTGCGCTTCGCCGTGGCCAAGAAGATCGTCGAACGCGCCATGGATTACGGCATCAAGCCGCAGGATGTCGTCGTCGATCCGCTGGTCATGCCGATCGGCGCGCTGGGTGATGCCGGCCGTCAGGTCTTTGCGCTGCTGCGCCGCCTGCGCGAGGAGCTGAAAGTGAATACGACCTGCGGCCTTTCCAACATCTCCTTCGGCCTGCCGCACCGCCATGGCATCAACGCCGGCTTCATCCCGATGGTGATCGGCGCAGGCATGACCTCTGCGATCATGAATCCGGTCCGTCCTCAGGAAATGGAGGCGGTTCGCGCCGCCAATGTGCTGAACGGCACCGACAAGGACTGCATGACCTGGATCAAGACCTACAAGGACTACAAGCCGGGTGAACATGCCGCCCCCGCGCCGGTGGCAGTCAATGCCCCTGGCGATGCCGGCGCGGCTGCAGGCGGACGCCGCCGCGGTGGACGCGAGGCAAGAAGAGCAGCCGGATAAGTCGTGATCGTCTTGGCCAACCCCGTCCGGCGTTCAATCTTCGGCCCTGGTGCTCCCGAGCACCAGATTGAAGACGAACACGCCGACACAGCCCCCTACGATGCCGGAGAGCAACATCCAGGCAACGCTTGCAGCATCATTGGGACGCGACGGGAACAGGTAAACAATGGTGGCTGTCGAAGCGATGATCGCGGCCGCAAGATAATGCGGATACCGGGTCCAGCTCCCTTTGGTGATGCGGACCGCAAGCATGCCTGTGGAGATCGCCGACAGAGCGGACGGAAGCAGGGCAAGCAGCGAAAAGTCCGGCTTCATCGGCAAATGCGCCTTTTGGTCAGACCCTGCCTCTACCCGATTTTCGCCAATGCTGCGTTAACATGATGGTGTCTGAGCGATGAATGCCCCTCTCAACTCCACCGATCCTCTCGTCCTGTTCATGCCGTCCGGCAAGCGCGGGCGGTTCCCGCTCGGCACGCCGGTGCTCGATGCCGCGCGCCAGCTCGGCGTCTATGTGGAATCGGTGTGTGGTGGGCGCGCCACCTGCGGGCGCTGCCAGATCGAAGTGCAGAAAGGCAATTTCGCCAAGCACAAGATCGTCTCCTCGCTCGACCACATTTCGCCGAAAGGTCCGAAGGAAGAGCGCTACGAGCGCGTGCGCGGTCTGCCCGAAGGCAGGCGTCTGTCCTGCTCGGCCACCATCCAGGGCGATCTCGTCATCGATGTACCGCAGGATACGGTGATCAACGCTCAGGTGGTGCGCAAGGCCGCAACCGACCGCGTCATCGAGCGCAATTCGGCGGTTCAGATGTGTTACGTCGAGGTCGAGCAGCCTGACATGCACAAACCTACCGGCGATCTGGAGCGCCTCAAGGCCGTGCTGCAGAACGACTGGGGCTGGAAGGATCTACGCGTCGCGCCACACCTCATCCCCGAGGTCCAGAAGATCCTGCGCAAGGAGAACTGGGCCGTTACGGCGGCGATCCACAAGGACATGGAGTTCTCCCGCGCTACGGTGATCGCGCTTTACCCGGGTCTCAAGAACGAAGCTTATGGCATCGCCTGCGACATCGGATCCACGACGATCGCCATGCATCTGGTGTCGTTGCTATCTGGCCGTGTCGTTGCCTCGTCAGGCACGTCGAACCCGCAAATCCGGTTTGGCGAAGATCTGATGAGTCGCGTCTCCTATGTCATGATGAATCCGGACGGGCGCGAGGCCATGACCAAGGCCGTGCGCGAGGCCGTGAACACGCTCATCGGCAAGGTCTGCGAGGAAGGTGGCGTCGATCGTCACGACATCTTCGATTGCGTCTTTGTTGCCAACCCGATCATGCACCATCTGTTCCTGGGCATTGATCCGACCGAGCTTGGGCAGGCGCCTTTTGCACTGGCCGTATCCGGCGCCGTACAAGGCTGGACCAACGAGATCGGCATCGACGTCAATCGCGGAGCGCGCTTCTACACACTGCCTTGCATTGCCGGTCATGTCGGCGCGGATGCGGCCGGCGCAACTCTGTCGGAAGGTCCGTATCGGCAGGACAGCATGATGTTGCTGGTCGATGTCGGCACCAACGCCGAAATCGTGCTCGGCAACAAGGATCGTGTCGTTGCCGCCTCCTCCCCAACAGGTCCGGCCTTCGAAGGCGCGGAAATCTCGTCCGGCCAGCGCGCCGCGCCCGGCGCCATCGAACGCGTGCGCATCGATCCCGAAACGCTGGAGCCGCGCTATCGCGTCATCGGCACCGATAAATGGTCCGACGAGGAAGGTTTCGAGGAAGCATCCTGGGCCACTGGCGTCACCGGTATCTGCGGCTCGGCCATCATCGAAGTGGTGGCGGAGATGTATCTTTCCGGCATCATTTCGGAAGACGGCGTCGTCGACGGCTCGCTTGCCGAGAAAAGCCCACGCATTATCCAGAACGGCCGCACCTTCTCCTATCTGCTGCGCGAAGGGCGCCAGGGTGAGCCGCGCATTACAGTCACCCAGAACGACATACGCGCCATCCAACTCGCCAAGGCGGCCCTTTATGCCGGCGTGAAGCTTTTGATGGAAAAGCAGGGGGTGGAGACTGTCGACACCATCCGCTTCGCCGGCGCATTCGGTTCCTTCATCGATCCGAAATACGCCATGGTTTTGGGCCTCATCCCCGATTGCGACTTGGCGGAAGTGAAAGCTGTTGGCAACGCCGCAGGCACTGGTGCGCTGATGGCTCTGCTCAACCGCGACCATCGCCGCGAGATCGAGCAACAGGTGGCGAAGATCGAAAAGATCGAAACCGCGCTGGAGCCACATTTCCAGCAGCTGTTCATTGACGCCATGGCGCTGCCGAACAAGGTCGACCCCTTCCCTAAGCTGGCCGAACAGGTCAAACTGCCCCCGCGCAAGGCGGCAAGCGATGAAGGCGCGACTGGCGAGGCAACACCCCGCCGTCGTTCACGCGAGGAACGCGCCGCCCGGCGCAACCGGGAATAGGGAGCCCTGATGCAGGTCGAAGCCCTTATCTTCGATGTCTTCGGTACCTGCGTCGACTGGCGTACCGGCGTCGCCCGCGAAGTGGCGGCGGCGACAGGCGCAAAAGGGCTGGAGATCGACAGCGTCGCCTTTGCGGATGCCTGGCGCGGTCTCTACGAGCCGGCGATGCAGGAAATCCGCTCCGGCCGTCCCTACACCGATCTCGATGCGCTGCATCGCGAGAACCTTGACACGACGCTCGGCAGGTTCGGGATTGCCACACATTTCAATGACGAAGAGCGCGCGGCACTCAATCATGCCTGGGAAAAGCTGCCACCCTGGCCGGATGTCGTTCCCGGTCTGATACGGCTGAAGGCAAGCCGGATCATTGCGCCGTGCTCCAATGGTTCGATAGCACTGATGACGCGGCTGGCCAGATATGGCGCCCTGCCCTGGGACTGCATTCTCGGCGCGGGCATCGCCCGCGCCTATAAGCCCGACCCGCGTACCTATCTTGCGGCGTGCGACGCGTTGAGGCTCGAACCCGCGCATGTGATGATGGTTGCCGCGCACAACGACGATCTGGTCGCCGCAAGGGATTGCGGACTGAAGACGGCCTTCGTGGCACGCCCGCTAGAGCACGGCACCGGTCAAGTGACCGACCTCAAGGCCACGAGCCATTGGGATATCGTCGCGGCGGATTTTCCTGCGCTTTCAGCACATCTGGATCTTCGGTCGCACGACTAGCGGCTTGCAAGACCCAGTGTTGCCTTCGTGACACAGTGGGATGTCAAAGCTCCCGTCATACGGGCTTGCTTCGCTCCCGGCGCCTTTTTCTCGCCCCCTTCGGCACCGAGGTCATCGGCACCGGTGCAGTTCGACACGTGTTCGAGCCGCCGAAATCCAACCGTCCGCGTCTTTCACCAAAGCGTGATTTTGGGTGATTGGAAGCGTTTAGACTTTTCTGCGACGAACCGCTCCAAAGACGCCAACAAGCTCAGGTTTCCCTATGCCCGTTTCGATCACCCGCCGTATGTTCGTCCTCGCCGTCCCATTCATAGCGGCCGGCTGCACCACGACGCAGAAGGTCGCTTCGATCAAGCCGGGCAAACGGGAAGTCCCGCAATACTATCGCGACATGTACGCGGCAGTCGCCGACGATGCTTTTCCCATTCCCGCACCGGACCTGAGCAAGATCGATCCGAAATATTACCGTCAGGAAGTTGCCTACCAGGGGCCCGAACCGTCGGGCACCATCGTCATCGATACGCCGAACCGCTTTCTGTATCTGGTGCTCGGTGAAGGGCGCGCGCTGCGCTATGGCGTCGGTGTCGGCAAGGCTGGCCTCGCCTTCGAAGGCAGTGGCGTGATCCAATACAAGCGCGAATGGCCGCGCTGGACGCCGACATCGGATATGGTCGCGCGTGAACCTGAGCGTTATGGCCCACTCGCCGCTGGCATGGAGCCGGGCCCGACCAACCCGCTCGGCGCCCGTGCGCTCTATCTCTTCAAGAATGGTGTCGACACGCTCTACCGCATCCACGGCACCAACGAGGATTGGTCCATTGGTCGCTCAATCTCGTCTGGCTGCATTCGACTGCTGAACCAGGACATCATCGATCTGCACCGCCGCGTCCTGAACGGAACGCGCGTGGTCGTGCTGCAGCAGGACAACGTGCCCGCAGCCTGATATCGGATCGTATTGCCCGCAGCTGCGGGCTAACGCGATAGGCTGCTGGCATAATCGGTCACAAGACTTCATCCTTGACTTTCGCCTCCGCAGACCAAAATTTCGGTCATTGGGGCAGTCAAGAGCCGGCCAGCCGGCGCAGCATCAGTCCGTCGTGTTCCATGGCCAGCATCCGTAGCCGTCTCGTTTCGTTTGTTCTGAAACATACCCGCAAGAAGGCGTTCTCCACCCCGGAGAACATGCATCGCTGGATCCAGCACGCCCGCAGGAAACAAAGCCACCTGCCGCCGCCGGCCATCGCCCAGCGTTTCGACATCACAACACGCAGCGTCGCCGGCTTCCCCGTCTACGACATCGCACCGAAAAGCGGCAGCGGCAGGCGGATTCTTTACCTACACGGCGGCGCCTATGTCTTTGAAATTACAACCTATCACTGGGCGCTTATTGCCGAGATGGCAGAACGCCTGGGCTTCGGCGTGACCGTACCGATCTATCCGATCGCCCCCGAACATGACTTCCATGACATGTTCGGCATGGTGGGCGCGGTCTACCGCGAAATGCTCGAAGAGACGGCCGCCGAAGACATCATATTCATGGGCGATTCAGCCGGTGGCAACATGGCGGTGGTGCTGACCATGATGATGGCCGAGGAAGGTCTGCCTACGCCCGGTAGCCATGTGCTGATCTCGCCGGGCCTCGACATGTCGCTGGCCAATCCGGAAGTATTCGAAGCCGAGCAGCACGACCCTTGGCTCGGCATTCCTGGCGGATTGGAAGCGGTACGCCTCTACGGAGCCGGCATGGACCGCAGCGACTGGCATATCAGCCCGATTTACGGTGACCTCACCGTGCTGCCTCCAACACTGCTCCTCACTGGCTCGCACGATCTTCTGACGCCCGACAATCTGATCTTCGCCGACAAGGCGCGTGCCGCAGGCGTCGAGATTGAACTCGTCCACGAGGAAGGCATGTTTCACGTCTGGCCGCTAATCAACATGCCGGAGGCGCGCCGCGCGCGCGACCGCATGGTGGCGTTCCTGAACAGCCGGGTGCGCCAGGCCGACATGCCGCTGGCGGCGGAATAAGGAAGCAACTTTTAGAAACGTCCCGTTTCCCGGAACACATCGAAGGTCGCGCGGATATGATCAGCCACCGCCTTGACCGGCGCACTGGCGTCCGGCGTGACGATCATCGCCAGATTGTAGCTGCCGATATGCGGCATGCCGTCCTTCGGCCCCAGCTCGACCATGTCATTGCCCAGGAAGGATTTCGGCAGCGGTGCCACCGCGAGATCGGCCTGGATCGCCGCGCGCTGGCCTGCCGTGTGCGCACTCATATAAGCAACGCGATAATTGCGGCCCTCACGACCGAGCGCTTCCAGGGCACCGGCTCGCCACACGCAGCCTTCCTCCCAGATCGAAACCGGCAGCGGCTCACGCAGATGCGCGCAACCGCCCTTTGCACCTGCCCAGACGATCGGCTCGGTTAGAAGCACCTCGGCGCCGATGGCGCTGGTCTTGTAGGAATTGGTGAGCAGTGTGAGGTCGAGCGCACGATCATCCATGCGTCGACGCAGGTTGATCGACTGGTCGATGGTGACATCGACGGCAATCGAAGGATGCGATTTCGCAAAACGCTTCAACACATGCGGCAGGACGCGTTCGCCATAATCGTCCGGCGAGCCCAGCCGCACGACGCCGACGATATCGGGTACGATGAACTTGGAAACTGCCTCGCGATTGATGGCGAGTAGCCGTCGTGCATAGCCAAGCAACATCTCGCCATCCGTGGTCAGCGCCACCGAGCGTGCATCACGCGCGAAGACCGAGCGGCCAAGCACGTCCTCAAGTTTCTTGATCTGCATGGACACGGCGGACGGCGTACGGAAGACCGCAGTTGCCGCCGTGGTGAAGCTGCCTGTTTCGGCGATTGCAACGAAAGTACGCAACACATCCAGATCCAGCAGGGGAAGCGGATGATTGAGTGGCGCGTTCATGGCATCACCTTCAAATTTTCTGATGCAAAGCATCATCCCATTTCGTTTGATTGAATATCACGGAAAGTTCATAGTCAACAGCGTCGAGAAGGCCCGATCGATCACTGCTGACAACAGCTGGCGCAGCAGTCGCATTGACGTGCCCAGCAGCAGAATTTGCCAGCCAACCGTGGAAGGAGAAAGTGCATGTACATTCTGTCAACCATCGGTCGGATCGCGACCGAACTCGGCGCCGCTCGCAGCCGCTATCTCACCGAGCGCGCCATCAGCTCCCTCCCGGCTGAGGTGCAGAAGGACATCGGCTGGCCCGATGTGACGTCGAGGGCGGTTCACACCCCCGGCGTCGGAAGCTGGGCCGGAGCAAAATGACCGAGTTCTATTCCCTTTGAAGCCCGCCGCGACCCTTCCGGCGGGCTTTTTCGCGTTTGTGGCGAACGGTTAACCGGCCATGCAATGGCTGCATGACGCATATGAACAAGCCGCATAGCAGCTAAAAAAGAGACCAACCGATTGTAAAAACTATAAAATATCATTCTTTTGCTGAAACCGCGTCGAAGCCCATGTCGCTTTTTCATGCGAAACGCTTCGCTTTTACGATTTTGTTTTCGCTTGGACAGGCATATATGCACTGCAGCAAACGAGCTGCCCCACTCCATCACGCGAAGGCGACCCGGCCGCACATCGGCCCGAAAATCGGAATCGGTTTTCGGCAAGCACGATGTGCAATTCAAAAGTGTTAGAGCGCCCTTTGCGCGTCCAAATAGACGCGCGGCGCTCTAAGGCAACCGATTGGAGATAACGATGAAGCTCTTTACCCGCCTGTTCGCCCGTCGCGAAATCAACCTGACCACAGCTTTGGAACGTCAGCGCCTGGCCAAGACCATGCCCGGCCAGACCGGTGCGGTTGCCGCCGCTCGCCTCGGCTTTATCGCCTGAGTTCAAGTATCACGCGGCAGACATCTGTCGCTTGTCCGATTGACAACGCCGCTTCGGTCTCGCCGAGGCGGCGTTTTCGTTGCGAGCGTCGTCTTGCCGGCTCCCGCCGATCACCAACCGACCAAAGGCGCTATTCCGAAGCGCTGTAAGGATCCGCCAGTGCTGCTTCGGGCCGGCTGATCGGGACCTTCGTCAGTGATGTCCTTTTCGACAAAGCTTTGTCGCCACCGGCCGCGAGCAGTTTGCGGAAGGTCGGGTGCATGCCGCCGTCAGTGTAGGCGTGAACCGCGGTGCCAGTCATAGTCGACGCCATCGTCTCGGCGCTGGAAAGATCGCGCTCGGTCCGTGCCGCTACCAGCGGGTCGGCGCCGGATATGGTTGGCGGGCATGCCGCGAGCGGGTCTAACGGATCGCCGCCCGCAAATTCAGCATCGAAGACATAGCGCTTGTCGCAATACGCAACCTTGGGCTGACGTCGCGTCACCTCAAAGCTGTCGTAGCCTTTCTTCAAGTCCGTCCAGAAGCCATAGTTCGGATTGTTGCGGTTGCGGGCCATCTTTTGAGCGGTCATGCGAAACGGAAAGGCCTGCACCTGGAAGGAAGTCTGGCCGCCCTTCAAAGCCTCGCGCGCCACCGCATAGATCTCGGCCACCCCTTCATCCGTCAATGCGTAGCAACCGGAGGACGAACAGGCACCGTGTACCATCAAGGCTTCGCCCGAATAGCCGAGTGCTGACTCCAGCTTGTTGGGGTAACCCAGATTGAAGGAGAGATAGTATTGGGAGTTCGGATTCAGCCTGTCCGCACTGACATGGTAGAACCCCTCCGGCGCCTGGCGATCACCTATCCTCTTCTTGGGGCCGAGTTGCCCCGACCAGCGACACATCGGGTAGGTCTTCAGCAACGCATATTTGCCATTGCCGTTCCGTTTCCAGATTTCGAGCTCGCTCTCTTCCTTGAAAATGCGCACCAGAATGGGCGACGAAGGCGTCATCCCTTTGCTCTTCATCTGCGCCACCAGCTTGGCCGGAATGGGTTGGATGCCTTTCGTATCGACGTCCAGGGCGGACGAAACACATCCGGCCGCAAGCGCGGCCAGTAGAATTGCTGAACTGAGTTTGGCGAGTTTTGCGAACACGGGCTTGTTAGCGATAGCTGCGGATCAAAGACGCAGTATGTCGGTCAACACGGTTAACGCTTCGTTCCATTCACGAGAATGTCAAGTCAAGTCTTCAAAAGACCGCCTTCCGTCACGAACTTCGTCGTAATTTTCCGTACCTCCGATCACGACGCGATCAGACATTGACCTCGAAAGACTGGCATTTTTGCGGCATCGCCCGAGGGAGCTGGACGGCGCCGACGGATCCAAAGCGCTTGCGGTAGTCGATTTGCGACCCATGTCGCAAATTTAGTCGCGTCGGGCCGCCACAGCCAATTGACAGAAAATAATTTTCCTGATGACGCTGTGCTGATCGCGACATTCTGTTCGCGTCATGGGAGGAAGATTTTCGTGAACGCCGTTAAGCATCCGATCAAACGATCGCTGGTCTTTTTCCTGGTTCCCGATTTCACCATGGTCGCATTTGCGACAGCGCTCGAACCGCTGCGCATTGCCAACCGTATGCTGGGTTACGAAGCCTATCGCTGGCGCCTCGCCAGCACCGACGGCAAGCCGGTGCAGGCCTCCAACGGCGTGCTGTGCGCGGTAAACACCTCGCTCGATGAGGAGCGCCGCAAGATGGCCGGGCCGGACCGCCCATCGATGGCCATCATATGCACCGGCATGGATGTCGAAAGGTATCACAACAAATCGGTCTTTGCCTGGCTGCGCGAGGAGTATAACCGCGGCGTTGCCGTGGGCGGCCTGTGTACCGGCGCCTATGTGCTGGCTGCGGCCGGCCTCCTGTCCAACAAACGCTGCGCCATCCACTGGGAAAACCTTCCGGGCTTCCAGGAAGCCTTCCCGAAAGCAAATGTCTTTGCGGACCTCTTTGAGGTCGACCAGAACATCTACACATGCGCTGGCGGCACCGCCGCACTCGACATGATGCTGAAGCTGATCGGCGACGATTTCGACGAAAACCTTGTCAACCGTGTCTGCGAGCAAGTGCTGACCGATCGCGTCAGAAGCCCGACCGACCGCCAGCGCCTGCCTTTGCGTGCACGCCTCGGCGTGCAGAACTCGAAAGTGCTGACCATCATCGAACTGATGGAAGCCAATCTTGCGGAGCCGTTGTCGCTGATCGAGATCGCCGACCATGTCGACCTGTCGCGCCGTCAGATCGAGCGTCTGTTCCGCACCGAGATGGGCCGCTCTCCTGCCCGCTACTATCTGGAGATCAGGCTCGACCGCGCCCGCCACCTGTTGATTCAATCGTCTCTGCCGGTGGTCGAGGTCGCCGTGGCCTGCGGTTTCGTTTCGGCCTCGCACTTCTCGAAATGCTATCGCGAACTCTACGCGCGCTCGCCGCAGCAGGAGCGTGTCGACCGCAAGCAGTTGCTGGCGGCTTGAATCCAAAACCTCCCCGCGAAACGGGGAGGTCCGCCTCACCGGCTATCGAACATCAGGCCGCGGTCGCGCCATTTCTTCTCGCCCGCCAGGCAATCGATCGTTGAACTGGCCTGCGCCAGCACGATGGGTGGATGCGCTGCCTCCTCAACCGCCCATTGCGGTGAAGCAGCGTCCGCCAATTCCAGCACCAACTTGCGGCGGACCGCTTCGGGGAACTGCTCCCAGCCGTTGACCGGAATCATGAAAGAGCCCGGCCCGCCGATCACGCAATCTCGGTAATAGCGGTCAAGATCCCGGATATCGTAGGAAGTCTCGAAGCCGCCATTGGTCATCAGCGGCAAACCGTTGATGATGATGCCCTGTTTCAGCACTGCGTCGCGCACAAGCGGCACGGGTGCGCCTTGATTGTTCGGTCCGTCGCCGGAAATGTCGATGACACGCTTGGCCCCCTCGAACCCGCTCTCGGCGAACAGATCGGCTCCGAACTCCAGCGCCGCCGAGATCGATGTGCGGCGCGCGCTGTTGGGCGGACGCGCAGTCAACTGCGCCACCACACGCTCTGCGTCGGTTCGGTTGGCGACCATCGTCCAAGGCACCACCACCACCTGCGACATGGTACCGGCCCATTCAACATAGGTGATCGCGATCTTGCCATGAACACCGTCCGCGATGGCACGCAATACCGCCTCGTCGGTCAGCGCGGCGGCGTAGCCATGACGCTGTATCTCAAGCTCCTCGGGAGACATGGAAAGCGAAACATCGACCGCGAGCACCAACTCGACATCGACCTGCTCGGCGGCTTGAGCTGCGGGCATCAATCCAGCTGTCAGCGCCGAAATGGCGCCGGCAAGAAGGACACTGGCTGCGGATGCCGACATGTATGGAGGGTAAGCGAGATTCGGCTTCCCACAAAGATAAAGCCCGGCTGCAGCCGGGCTTTATTCCTCACGATTTCGCGAGGTTTGTGACAACGCGCTGATGTGATCAGCTGCGCGGCTTCAGGCTCTCGGGATCGTAGAGCGGCTTATAGCCGACGCCGACCACTTCGACAGGATAGGTTTCGCCGAAATACTCGACCTGCAGCTTCTGTCCTTCCCGGGCGAAAGTCCAGGGCAGATAAGCCAACGCGATGTTCTTGCCGAGCGTCGGACCATAGGCCACCGAGGTGGTGAACGAGCGCCTTCCGAGCTCATCGACCAGCGTCTCGCCGGTTGCCGGGTCCATAACCGGCATGGCGCCAACCGGATAGCGGGCGACACCGTTGGAATCGACGTTGCCTGTCATCACCAGCGTGCACAGCATCGCCGGTTGATGATCGCGCGCGCGATGTTCCAGATGTTTCGCCTTGCCGCGGAAATCCGCTTCCTTGACCTTTGGACGCTGGAGATCGCTTTCCAGGAGATTGTATTCGGTCAGCAGATCGGCGTTCTGCAGGCGCAGGCTCTTTTCCATGCGGCGCGAATTGGCGTAGGTCTCGACACCGAAGGCCATGACGCCGGTGGCGCGCAGCGCATCCCAGACGGCCAGCCCGTCCTCGTAGCGCATGTGCAGCTCCCAGCCCTGTTCGCCGACATAGGAGATGCGGAATGCCGTCACATCCTTGCCTGCAATCCTGATCGACTTGATCGCCGCAAACGGGAAATTCTCCTGTGCAAGCCCGGCCGGATCCTCGACCACCTTCTGCAGGGTCGTTCGGGCATTGGGGCCCCAGATGCCGATGGTCACGAACTTCTCGGTCACGTCGGTGACAGTGACATTGAAGCCTTTGTCCTCAGCCATCCGCTTCACATAGTGGAAGTCGCGCGGGCCGGCATCAGCCCCGTCGATGACGCGGCAACGGTCGGCCATGCGAATGACGGTGAGATCGGCGCGCACCATGCCTTCATCGTCGAGGAAGTGGGTGTAGATGCCTTTGCCGATGTTGTTGTCGCCACCGATCTTGGCTGCACACAACCATTCCATCAGTTCGACATGGTCGGGCCCCTCGACATCGAACATATAGAAATGAGACAGGTTGACGATGCCGCAATCTTCGCTCATCGCGAGATGCTCGGCATTCGACACGCGCCAGAAATGGCGGTTGTCCCACTCGTTCTCACGCTTCGGTACGCGGTTGCCATACTTTTCAAGCAGGTGCTCGTTGGCGGCGTAACCATGCGCGCGCTCCCAGCCGCCGAGCTCCATGAAATAGCCGCCGAGTTCCTTCTCACGCTCATAGAATGGCGAACGGCGGATGTTTCGACCCGTGGCGTAGGGCTCACGCGGATGGACAGCCGGCGTGTAGATCTTTTGCGCCGCCTCGCCACAACGGCCTTCGATGAAGTTCTCTTCGAGCTGATGCGGATAGAACCGGCTATAGTCGATGGAAGCATGGTCGACATGGGTCCGCCCGTCCGTCATCCAGTCGGCGATCAGCTTGCCATAACCGGGGCCGTCCTTGACCCAGATGGCGACGGCGTACCACAGCCCCCTCACCTTTTGGCTCTCGCCGCAGGATGCACCGCCTGCAGCCGAGACTTGCAGCAGACCGTTGAAGGAATGGCTTTCGTTGTAGCCGAGTTCGCCGAGGATCGGTGTCAACTCGATGGCGCGTTCCAGCGGCTCGAGGATCTGGTCCATTTCGAGATCGCGCTGCGACGGCGACAGGCGTGCTTCGTGCTTTTCGAGCAAGTCACGCGGATGGCAGAGGCGCGGGTTCTTCTCTTCGTAATAGCCCCATTCGATTTGGCCGCCTTCGGTGGTCTTCGGATCGCCGGTGTCGCGCATATAGGCGGAATTGCCCTGATCGCGCAGCAGCGGCCAGCCGATTTCCTTGCCGGTTCCGGCAAATTCGTTGTACGGGCCAAAGAAGGTGAGCGGATGGTCGACAGGCATGACCGGCAGGTCCTCACCCGCCATTTCAGCGATCAATCTGCCCCACAAGCCGGCGCAGACCACGACATGGTCGGCCTCGATCGTTCCGCGATCGGTCACCACGCCCTTGATGCGGCCATTCTCGATGACCAGGGATTTCGCCGATGTGTTGGCGAAGGCCTGCAGTTTGCCGGCCGCCACGCCCTGGTCGACCAGTTTGCCCGCCACTGTCTGAGAGCGCGGGACGACGAGGCCGGCGTCAGGATCCCACAGGCCGCCCTGCACCAGGCTTTCTTCGATGAGAGGGAATTTCTCCTTGATCTCGGCTGGTTCGATCAGTCGGGCGCGCGTGCCGAAGGCCTTGGCGGAAGCAACCTTGCGCTTGATCTCATCCATGCGGCTGTCATCGCCCACCCGTGCCACTTCGAGACCGCCGATGCGAGCGTAGTGGCCCATCTTCTCGTAGAATTCGAGGGAATAGAGCGAAGTCCAGCAGGATAGGAAATCGTGGCTGGTCATGTAGCAGAAGTCGGAGGCATGCGCGGTCGAGCCGACGTCTGTCGGGATGCCGGATTTGTCGATGCCGACGATGTCTTCCCAGCCGCGTTCGATCAGATGATGCGCGACGGATGCGCCGACGATCCCGCCCAGCCCGATGATGACGACCTTCGCCTTTTTCGGGAACCCTGCCATTGCGTGCCACTCCGAGAATGATGCTCGCGCGCACACTATAGGGCGCCGTCATACGATTGCAGCCTGTTTGCGACATTGCAAAAAAGCGGCGCGACGCGGCCACGGCAGCCATTTGCACTTTGGCCGATCTGTTCAATTTAACGCTTACTTGCAGATTTTCTGATAGGCGGAGAATATGATCCGTTATTCTTTCTTGGAGCGCCGCGGAAACCGGAGATGAGCGTGGCTCTCGACCAAACCTCCAAGGTCAGCAGCCGACGGGCACAGTCCGTGCTGACTAGCCCCTTGGCGCTGCTGGCGGCGGCGGTCGTTATTGTTTTCCTGTTGCTGATTGTTCCACTACGGCTTCCGGTCGGACCGATGTATTGGGACGTCTTCATCTATTATGACGCCGCCAACCGCATCTTCGACGGCCAGGTCCCGATCAACGACTTCTTTGTGCCGGTCGGACCGCTCGGCTATTATCTCTTCGCCGGCTGGGTAGCGCTCTTCCCCAACGGCCATCCAGTACTGCTGGCGCACTGGTCCCTGCTTGCCATTACTGCCCCCGCGATGGCCGCCATCGTCTGGCATGTCGACCAGAGGTCGCGCTTCACGGCTTTCGCCCTGCTCATTCCATTCCTGATCTTCGCGCTTCTGCCGTTCAACACGCGCGAGATGTATACCTATCCCGGCTCCGACGGCTTCGGCATCTATAACCGCCAGGCCTGCCAGATGCTCTACGTGCTGGTCGCGGCCTTCACCTTTGTTCGCGACAGACGACTGCTGGTGGGCCTGATCGCCATCTGTATGGGCTCGCTGTTTTTCCTGAAGATTACCGGCTTCCTGGCCGCAGGCATGATCTGCGCCTATGCGTTGATCGCGGGACGCGTCACGTTGCGCGACGCATTGATTGTCGCGGTGGTCTTCATGGCGATCATTGCCGGCATGGAAGTATCGTCGGGAATGGTCGACCGCTACGTCGACGACATCCTCATGCTGATCAGTCTGAACAGCGGTTCCTTACTGCCGCGCATCCTGCAAGCCTCCTCACTCAGCTTCGGCATCGTCGGATCCGCGGGAACATTGGTTCTGGTACTTCTATGGTCCGACTGGCGCAGACTGGGCATGCAACCGGTCGAAAAGAGCTCCGTGCTGACTTGCGACAGCCTCTGGCTGGCTGTTGTCCTGACCGCCGGCATCCTTTACGAAACGCAGAATACCGGTAGCCAAGCCTTCATCTTCCTGTGGCCGGTATTGCTTGCCATTCTCCTGAAGACCAGCAGGATCGCCAACAAACCGGCCTTGGTGCTGATCATCTCGGCTCTTGTCGCAGCCGCGGCCCTGCCGCCCGCCATACGCATCATCGAGCGCACCGCACGCACCTATCTCGGCGCGATCAAGAATGTCGCGATGGACCAGCGCAACTTGAAGACGCTCGGCGTTCTCAACATGCGCCCTGATGTCGAAGCCCGCACCGATCATATGATGCGCTTCTATCCCGAGCATGGGAAGCTCTACGAAGAACTCGCCGACATCAACGAGCTGCCGACGCCTCTGCTCTACTCCGATTTCGACTTCCAGATCGGCTACCTGCGTGGTGTCGACACTGCGATCGATTCCATTCGGGAGATCGAGACAAAGGCCGACATCCGTTTCGACACCATCATGTCGCTGAATTTCGTCAATCCGTTCCCCTGGCTGATGGAGCGTTCCGCTCCGCTGCACGTCGCGATCGGTGCGGATCCTGGTCGCGCTGTCCCTCCTCCAGGACCACAGGAAGAACAAGCCGTCGCGGACACCGATCTCGTGCTGCTGCCGACCTGCCCCCCCACGGCAAACAACAAGATACTCTACACACTCTACGAGCCGGCACTGACCAAACACCGGCGCATCAAGCTCGACGCCTGTTATGATGCTTTCATTCACCCGAAGTTCGACACCGTACTTGGTCCCGACATCATCCCAACCAATTGACTGGGAAACAGGTCCAAAAACACAGAAGGCCGGGATCGCCACCCGGCCTTCTTTATTTCAATTCGCAAAGTTACGGGGGTCAGCGCACCTGGCTCTTCACGAAATCCTTGACGATCGAAACGATGCCGCGCGACAGCAGGCTGTCGAACGCTTCGATGAAGCGATCGACATGCTCGCGCTGGCAGATCAGCGGCGGTTCCAGCCGGATGACGTTGCGGTTGTATTCGGTGAACGCAACCAGCACATCGTAGTCGCGCAGCAGCAGCGAACCGACGAAACCGGAGAGTGATCCCTTCAGCTTGTCGTCCAGCACGCTGACCACCGGACGGAGCACCATCGGCAAGGTCTGTGAGAAGTCGTGGAATTCGAGGCCAATCATGAAGCCTTTGCCGCGAACGTCCTTGATGATCTTCGGATACTTGTCCTTGAGTGCCGCGAGACGCTCCAGGAGATAGGCACCAGTGTCGGCAGCATTGTCGATCAGCCCTTCATCGTACAGCACGTTGAGCCCCTCGATGGCAGTCACGCAGGCTTCGCCCATGCCGCCAAAGGTAGCCATAGCGTGGATCATCGCCGTCTTCGGCGTGCCATAAGCCTTCATATAGACGTCACGCCTGGCGATCATCGCACCGACCGCGGCCTTGCCGGCGCCGAGTGACTTCGCCAGCGCCGTCACATCCGGCACCACGCCATAGTGCTCGAATGCGTAGAAGCGCCCCGAGCGGCCATAACCGCATTGGACCTCGTCAGCCACCCACAACACGCCATGCTGGTCGCACAAGGCGCGCAGTTTCTGCCAGTATGCGGCGGGTGCCTGGATGATACCGCCACCGCCCTGGATGGTCTCCAGGACGATGACGCCGATCTCCGGATCGGCGCGGAACAGCCGCTCGACGGCATCGATGTCACCGAATGGCACGCGCACGGTGTTGTCCACGACCTTGAAATCAGCGCGGTAGAGCGAGCCATCGGTAATGGCGAGAACGCCCTTGGTCTTGCCGTGAAAGGAATTCTCCGCATAGACGACCTTCGGCCGCTTCGGGCCGGCGGCACGCTCGGCGAGCTTCACCGCTGCCTCCATCGCCTCCGAACCGGACGAGCCGAGGAAGACCATATCCAGGTCGCCCGGCGAGCAGGCAGCGATATTGTGCGCGAGGGCGCCCGCATATTGCGACATGAAGGCAATCGCGATCTCCTGCCGCTTCTCCTCCTGGAATTTCTTGCGCGCTTCCAGGATGCGCGGATGATTGTGGCCGAAGGCCAATGATCCGAAGCCGCCGAAGAAATCCAGGATCTTGCGACCGTTCTGGTCGATGTAGAACATGCCCTCGGCACGCTCGATCTTCACCTTGTGAAATCCGAGCAGCTTCATGAAATGCAGTTGCCCCGGATTGAGATGCGCCTTGAACAGATCGGTGATACGAGCGACGTCCAGCGCCTTTGCCTGCTCGACGGTGATCAGGTTCGGCTTGCGAATGGCTGCGACAGGCGCCGTGGCCTGTTCCGGTTTGGTCATGACGGTCATCTCGAAATCTCTCCTGACGGCGGAGCTGGTTCCGCCTGGAAGCAAAGCCAGCGCCTGTTGGATCTATTCGGCAGGCGCGTGCTCGGTTGCACCAGCAGTCCCGTTTTTCTTGGCGCGATACTCGCTGTAGGCTGCGATCAGCATGTCCTCATCGCGATATTGCGGCACCCAGCCGAGCTGGCGCTCGCCCTTGGACACGTCGAGCACGCAATCCTCGTCTGCAATCAAATACTGCTCGGGATCCATGATGGGCATATTCATGAGATCGAGCAGATCGAGCGTGCGCTTCACGGCCCAGCCAGGTGTCGGCAACAGGATCGACTTCGAGCCTGCGTGACGGACCAGGTCGCCGAGCAGCTTGCGCACGGGCGGCGGATTGATCGAGCCGAGATTGTAGGCCTCGTTGGGCACCCCGGCCTTCCAGGCAAGTCTGGCGGCCTCCGCGCAATCGAATACGGAGATGAATTGATACGGGTTGCGGCCCGAACCGATCATCGGCACCGGCAGGTTCCAGTCGATCAGCTTGAACAGTTTTTCGAGGATACCGAGACGGCCCGGGCCGATGATCAGGCGCGGCCGAAATAGAGAAATCGACATGCCGCGCTTGCGCCACTCGGCGGCAAGCTGTTCGGTCTCCCATTTCGACATGCCATATTCGCCGAGCGGCGAAACCGGATGTTCTTCGGTCATCGGATGGGTGACCGTATGGCCGTAGATCATGTCGGTGGTGAAATGGACAAGCCTCGGTGCACCGGCTTTGTCCATTGCCTCGATGATGTTGATCGTACCGTGATAGTTCACGGGATAGAAGAAGTCGCGGCGCTTGGCGCGAACCTGGATCGGCGACAGCATCTTGGCCGACAGGTTGTAGACCATGTCTTCGGCCTTGATGCCCAATTTCGCAAGCGATGCCGGATCGGTCACATCGCAATGAACATGGCGTGCCGAGCGATAGTGTTTCAGATCGCTCTTGACGATGTCGGCGACAACGACCTCCTCGCCGTCAGCAACGAGCTTGGGGGCAAGATGGCGGCCGACGAAGCCATCGCCACCAATAATCACATGTCTCATCGAACCGTCCCGTTTTCGCTGGAAAGGGATGCCGTCTGTGCTGCTTCGTTTTTCTCAGCCTCGTGCCCACGGTCGGTCCCGCCGCTTTGGGCAATGAGCACAGTGCCAACGCAGATGAAGGCGATACCGGCTATCCGCCAGGCATTCAGGTCCTCCTTGAAAACGAAATAAGCGAAGACCGCCACGGCGACATAGGCAAGACTGAGAAAGGGATAGGCAAAGGACAACTCAACCTTGGACAGGACGTAGAGATGCGATGCCATCGAGATGACGAAGGTGCAAAGGCCAAGGAACACCCACGGGCTGAAGACGATCTGTAAAAGCCTGATGATCGGGTTGACACCATCGAACGAAATCGGCCCGAGCGACATCATGCCTTGTTTCAGCATGAGCTGTGCGGCGGCGTTGGTCATCACCGTGAACAATATGAAGGCTATATATTTCATGTCGTCCCCAGAGCCCATCTCTCGTCTATTGCAAAGCTGAAAATAATCCGTGAAACGGAATCTATATTTTCAGATCGTCCTGGTTGTATTCTGTTTACCTGCGTCGGAATGAGGCCCTGTCATTCAGCCGCTTCGGACAGGCCGCTGCGCTGCGGGCCCAGCCGTTGAGCGGTGCGCGCCCAGAAACTCGACAGAAAGGCCGGATCACGGACCGCTTCCAGCCGCCGCCAATCGGGAAACGAGGCTGCGAAGGTTTCCGCGCTCATGCGCGCATCCTTGTAGGGATTGACCGCCCCGCCTGCCGTGACTGCTATGCGATCAAGTTCGGCAAGCAATGCCAGGGTCTTTTGACCTCGGTTTGGAAAATCGAGCGTCAACGTGTAGCCGGGACGAGGGAAAGACAGCATCCCGGGTGAGCGGACGGTGCCGAAGCGCTTCAGCACGGTCAGGAACGAACCCTGCCCGGCGCGCTTTGCGGCCGCCAGCAACGCTGGCACGGCTTCACGTGCCGCCTCGCCGGGAACGACGCTTTGATGTTGATAAAGACCAGTTGGTCCATAAAGCCGGTTCCAGTCACGCACGCCGTCGAGCGGAAAGAAGAACCCCTGATATCCAACCCTGTGCGGATCGCTTGCTCTACCCTTTTTCCACCGATAGGCGGTGTTGAACATCTTCAGGAACGGCCGGTTGAGAACCGTGACCGGCGGCTGGAAGGGCACCGAGAAACGCCGGCCCGGCTTTGGCGCCCCATGCGAACCGTGGTCGGCATGATTGCCTGTGAACAGCAGGCCACGGCCCAGGCGACGGCCACTGGCCAACTGGTCGATCCACGCCACCGCATATTCGTTGGCCTGGTCTGCGGCTTCGGCAAGATCGAAATATTCCGCAAGATTGCCAAACCGGGTCACCGTTTCCAGAACATCCAGCGACGGCACCCGCATCAGACGGATTGTGGCGGACAGGATCAAGCCCGTGAGCCCCATACCCCCGATTGTTGCCCAGAACAGGCGAGTATTCTGGGTTTCTGAGCAGGTAAGAACATGACCGTCCGAACGCAGCAGCGTGAAGGCTTCTACGTGGCAGCCGAAGGTGCCGCGCCGATGATGGTTCTTGCCGTGCACGTCGTTCGCGATGGCACCGCCAAGCGTCACGAACTGGGTGCCGGGCACAACGGGTGGGAAAAATCCGAACGGTGCGGCATAAGCGATGATGTCTGCGAGCAGCACGCCGGCATCTGCCTCGAGCAAGCCTGTTTCGTCGTTGAAGGAGTGTACTCTGGTCAATGACCGCATATCGACAAGCGTGCCCGAGACGTTCTGGCACGTATCGCCATAGGAACGGCCGTTGCCATATGCGAGCAGTGAATCCGGGCGCGCGCTGCCACTCTTCAGCAGCGCGACAGCGTCGGCTGCCGAAATGACCTTCGTGGCCGGCGGTGTCGCCCTGCCGAAACTCTGGAAACGACTTGAGTTCAATTCGGCCACGCTCCTGCAACCAACAGCGCCGCGCCGATCAGCACGAAAACCTGGCTGCGCCAGTCACGAATGATAAAGACGACGGGATCATCATGCATCTCGCCGCGGCGGGCGAGGATCCAGATGCGCATCGCCAAATACAAAATGATCGGCGGCAAAGGCCAGATCATCCACGGATGCGGGTAAAGGCCACGCATCTCGGTGCTGTCCATATAGAGCGCCAACACCAGTGCGGAAGAGAATGCCGAAGCCAGGCCGGCTTGCGCGATGACGTCATGATCTTCGGCACGATAGCCACGGCCGGCAATCCGTTCGCCAGGCGCTGGTGTCGAGGTTCGCAACTCGACGAAACGCTTCACCAGCGCCAGGGACAGGAAGAAGAAGATCGAAAATGCAAGCAGCCAGAAGGACACTTCCACGCCCGTGGCGGCGGCACCAGCCAGAACCCTTACCGTATAGAGACCGGCAAGCGTGAGCACATCCACGAGCAGCATGCGTTTCAACGCCAGCGAATAGGCCAGCGTGATCACCGTGTAACCGACGAGCACGGCACCAAAGACAGGCACCAGCGTCAGACTGACAGCGACGCCAATGGCAAGCAGGACGATGATCGATCCGATGCCGAAAGGAATGGAGAGCGTGCCCGCGGCAAAGGGCCGATCACGCTTGGTCGGATGGCGGCGATCCAATGGCAGGTCGAAGAAGTCATTGACGATGTATATGGCTGACGCGACCGCGCTGAAGGCGATAAAGGCCATCAGCGTCTGCCACAGCATCATTGGATTGAAATATTCGGCCGAAAGCACCATCGGTACTGCGATGAGCCCATTCTTGGCCCATTGGTGCACACGAAGCATCCCGAATACGGTCTTCAGAGACCGCTCAGGGCCTGGCACCAGTTCGCCACCGTTCCTGTCTTGCCAACGCTTGGCAGCGCGGTCCGGTGCCACGACGATGGCGTTGCGCGCAGCGTCGAAGACCTTGAGATCGTGGCGGCTATTGCCGGCATAGTCGAAGCCACCGTCGCCATAGAGGGCCACCAGCGCGCTGCGTTTCTTGACCGAGGTCAGGTTGTCGGTGCCGTCTGTGGCGATCACCCTGTCGAAGATGCCGAGATGGGTCGCGATTGCTTCTGCGAATTTGCGTGGTGTGCCAGTGGCAAGCACGAGCTTTCGCCCATCCGCCCACTCAGCGCGGAGTCTGGAAAGCAGCGATTCGCGATAGGGCAAAATTGCGGGATCGATATCGATACGGCTGGCGATTTCCTGCTTCAATCGGGCAGGACCGCCGACCAACCAGACAGGAATGAGAAGGAGATAAAGCGGATTCTTCTTGAGAAGGACGAACAGTCCTTCCCACAGGAGATCGGTCGCAAGCAAGGTGCCGTCCAGATCGACAGCAAGTGGCGTTGCGTTCCTGTCAGAGCGCGCATCCATGGCTTCGTTGTCCCACCCACCCAGGCTACCATAAGCAGCCGTCGGACCGGATATAGTGGCGGGACACATTACCGAGCGCTGAAAAGACCCCACAAAACAGGTGCCCGCCGTCCTGTTTTGCCGGTCGTCGTTAAGTGGAGCTTACCACAAAAGAATAAAGGCCGGACAGATGTCCGGCCTTATCCCTTCAAAGCCCGCGTTTCGCGCCTATTTTACGGTCGCATTGCCACCCGAGATCACGATCGTCTCGGAACCGGTCAGCGCTTCGAGATCGCCATTGGGCAAGGTCACGAAACAGCCGCTCGCGCAGAACTCTACAGTCTCGCCGCCCGCAAGCGTCAACTCGCTCTTGCCGCCGCCTTCGGTCACGATCAGCGTGCGGGTCTCATTGTCCTTGTTGACGGCGCTGGCCGTATGGCCCACCTCGCTCGCGGCTATGAGAGCGACGGCGGCGATGAGGATCTTCCACATTGCAATTCCGGTGTTTCCACCGCCTCTGTTGCGTTCGCGAGGCATTTTCGCCCTTCGCAATCAAGCTTATAGGACAATCAAGCTGAACCGCAACTGAATGCCTCATTCATGCCGCAATCGGTTGAAGCTGGCGTGAAAGCTAGCTCGGATCAGGCCGGCGCGCTCGGCGACGACCCCTCGGTTGACTGCGCTCCTCCTCTTCCTTCGCTGCCTGTTCCTCCGCATGCAGCGCCTCGGTCTTGTCGTCGTCGATCGGCCAAGGCTCCTTGTCCGCATGAGGCATCTGCTGACGCGGCGCCGACGGGATCTCGATGCCTTCCGCGCCAAAAGCATCCATGATGGCAAAACGGATATCGTTCTGCACCGAACCGCCGTTCAGGATGTCGGCGAGGAAGACACGGATTTCGAACTCCAGTGCATTCGTGCCGAAATTGACGAATTGCACGAAAGGTTCCGGATTTTTCAACACCAGTTGGTGCCCGCGTGCGATCTCGAGCAGGACTTCGTGCACACGCCGGACATCCGAACCATAGGCAACACCGACCTTGATCTCGACCCGGCCGAGCTTGTTGCGGTGTGTCCAGTTGCCGACAGCGCTGTTGATCAGATTGGAGTTCGGCAGGATCACCGACTGGCGCTGGAAGGTTTCGATTTCGGTTGCACGAACGCTGATCTTTTTGACGGTTCCGCTGACGTCGCCGGCCACGATCCAGTCGCCAACCTTGAACGGCCGCTCGGCAAGGAGGATCAGGCCGGAGACGAAGTTGGAGACCACGTTCTGGAGACCGAAACCGAGACCGAGGGAAAGACCACCGGCAATCAGGGCAAGGTTGGACAGGTTGATGCCCGCCGATGAGACCCCGACGACCGCCGCCAGGGCAACACCGGCATAGCCGACCACAAGCCGGATCGAGTTGCGCACGCCGGTATCGACCTTGCCGCGCGCCATGACGGAATCGTCGAGCCAGGACTGGAACCAGCGCGTCAGGAAGTAGCCGAGGATGAAGACGATGACGCCCGTCAGGATGCCGAACAGCGAAATGGTCACGGATCCGACCGTGACGCCCATCGCGATCCTGTAGGCCCAGGCCTGGATATCGGCGAACTGGAAGCCCCACATCAAAAGCAGCATTGGCAGGAAAACGACGACGATCAGCAGATTGAGGGCAATGCTTGTTGCCAACCCCAGCTGATCAAGCGTGCCCTCCTCCAAACTTGTTCGACCGGCGATCCAGCGTCCCACCGAGGTTTCCGCGAAACCGCCCTCGGCGCCGATGGCCCGCGCTGACAGGAAGCCGATATAGGCGGTGATGAGGAGCGTGCTGGTCACCACGATCTGACCCGCCAGGAAATTGGCGAAACCGATATAGCCAAGCAGAGCTGCGACGATCGTTATGGTCCCAAGCGCATAGGCAAGGAACCGTAGCCAGGCCGGCCACGGCCGCCATTCGCCCGACTTCGTGCGAAACGGTCGCACCAGACCCATCATGATCAGGATCAGGCCGACGATAACGGTGGCGACAAAGCTGCGCCCAACGGTAAGCGACAGAGGCGAGCCCATCTGCTCGTTCACCACGGCCAGGAAGCCATTGACGCCGAGCACCACCGCCATGGCGGTGGACAATGCCACTAGCCAGCGCGCGGGGCCGGATTCGACTGGAATCAGCCGCCAGTTGGGTACGTTTGGGGAGAGCGCGGCATTGGTGAGGCGATAAACGCAGAACACGATCAGGACGACGCCAATGATCGAGCGCAGGAAGAGGCCGATATCACCTCTCAGCACCGCATAATAATCGTAGAAGAAATAGGCCAACGTCAGGAAGACACCGAGGCCGAACGTCGGCAGCAAGGTTGACCAGAACGCAGCCGACAGGCGGCTGAGATAGGTCGGTTCCTCGACAGTCGGGTCGGGCTCGAAGATACGCCCGAAGATGCGCCGCACCACGATATGCAAGACCAGAGCGGCCGCCAACGCCATGAGCGTTGCCACAAGCGCGGCCTGGTATTTGAATTTCAGGACGAACGAGAACCAAGACGAAACGGCGCTGTACAGATTGGAGAATTCGGCGTTCGCGTCGACGGCAAGCTTGGTGCTCAAAAGATCATTCAGCGCATAACGCTTGGTCAGCGTCTTTCGGAATAACTCGCCACGTAGGGTGGAAATCTTGTCGCCCATCGTCGCGATACGGACAGAAAGCGTCTGAGCACCCGCGACGACGGCATTGATCTCCGCTTTTTCGGTCGTCAGCGCCTTTCGTTCCGTGGCGACGATATCCGGCTCCGCCGGCTGGCCTTGGGCAGGCGGTGCCCCGAGTTGCTCAAGCCTGGCGTTGATTTCCGTCAGCCGCGGGCGGAAGACTGTCGCGGTATCGAGAGCCTGCCGGGAAAGCTCCTCCAACTGCGTTCGGATGTCGACCAACGCGCCATCGTCATCCTGGTTGTCGTCGATCTGTTTGGCGAAGCCGTCAGTCTTGGCCACCAGAGCCTTGAGCGCTTTCTGTTGCTCCGTGATGAGCCCATCTGAGGGTAGCGTCTGTTCCGGTGTGGCTTGCGGCGCCGCAGGTGCAGCCTGAGTCGACGGCTGTCCAGGTTGAGCGGTCCCGTTCGGTGCGGCTTGCGGCGGTGCGGCTTGTTGAGCCGGGGCGGCTGGCTGGGCGGTTTCGCCAAGCAACGGAATGTCGACCTGCGCCAGCACCAGTGCCGGCATCGCCGCGGTGAGAACCAGGGTCAGCAAAAGACGGACAAATCGAAACAGCATAGACCGGCAACTCGCGAAGCAGCCATCAAGGCTGCGAAATCTTGCCCTTGATAGAGACGGCATTGGGGCGGAGCAAGCCGCTTCACGCGTGAGTACGCTGGTCGGTCAGTCGAAAAGCCGTGGCGCAATTCTGGCTTTGGCGGCAGGGCTGGCTCTATAGTCTCCTATTGAAATGGGCTATCCGAGCCGCATGCGGATTCGGGATGGAGTTGGCATGGCGGAATATTCGGCTCTCTCGCTGCTGCGCAATGCGCTGTCCGGCAACAAGGATTGGAAGCCTGCATGGCGCAAACCCGACCCCAAGGCTTCTTATGATGTCGTGATTGTCGGTGGCGGCGGGCACGGTCTTGCGACGGCCTATTATCTCGCCAAGGAGCACGGCATCACCAATGTCGCGGTGGTCGAAAAAGGTTATCTCGGCTCCGGCAATGTCGGCCGCAATACCACGGCTGTGCGTTCCAACTATCTGCTGCCGCCAAATACCCGCTTCTACGAACACTCGATGAAGCTGTGGGAGAACCTTTCCCACGACCTCAACTATAATGTCATGTTCTCGCAACGCGGCGTGCTCAACCTCGCACACACGCCCGCCCAGTTCGACGACTATGCTCGTCGGGGCAACTCCATGCGTCACCAGGGCGTCGATGCCGAGTTGATGTCGGTTGCCGAGATCAAGCGGCTGATGCCGGCGATCGATGTCTCGGCCAGTGCGCGTTTTCCCATTTTCGGCGGCCTGATGCAGCCGCGTGCCGGCACTGCCCGTCACGACGCCGTCGCGTGGGGCTATGCGCGCGGCGCCGACCGACGCGGCGTCGACATCCTGGAAAATTGCGAAGTCACCGGTTTCCTGCGTGATGGTGATCGCGTCACCGGCATTGTCACCACTCGCGGCGAAATCCGCGCCAGAAAAGTAGCTCTGGCTGCCGCCGGCAGCACCGGCCGCGTCATGCAGCTTGCCGGTATCGACCGGCTGCCGATCGAAAGCCACGTGCTGCAGGCCTTCGTCTCGGAATCGCTGAAGCCGTTCCTCGACACCGTCGTCACCTTCGGTATGGGTCATTTCTACATGGGCCAGTCCGACAAGGGAGGCCTGATCTATGGCGGCGATCTCGACGGTTACAATTCCTATGCCCAACGCGGCAACCTGCCGATCGTGGAAGAGGTGATGGCAGAAATGCTGGCGCTGTTCCCGAGCCTTGCCAGCGTGCGTATGCTGCGCTCCTGGGCGGGTGTGTGCGACATGTCTATGGACGGTTCCCCCATCATCACGACGGGGCCCTTGCCCGGCATGTATCTCAATTGTGGCTGGTGCTACGGCGGCTTCAAGGCGACCCCGGCCTCAGGCTTCTGCTTTGCCCACACCATCGCACGCGATGAGCCGCACGACCTCAACGCTGCCTTCACGCTTGACCGCTTCCATCGTGGCGCGGTCATCGACGAGAAGGGCCAGGGCGCCACGCCCCGCCTGCATTAGGACTGATCATGCTGCTCACCTGCCCCTATTGCGGCCCGCGGGACGTGTCCGAATTCACCTATCAGGGCGACGGCAACCGCCAGCGCCCTGCCCCCAATTCGCAGGACCTGCAAGCCTGGAACGAATATGTCTACGATCGGCAGAACCCTGCCGGTGACCACAACGAGATCTGGCAGCACTCCGGCGGCTGCCGCAGCCACATTCGCGTGATCCGCAACACGGTATCTCATGTCACCTCAAGCACCGTGCCGGTGCGCGGCGCCGTCCATCATCGTTCAACCGAGCGGCGTAAGCCGGGAGCCAAGGCATGAGCCCGCGCCGTAACGAGACAGGCGGTCAGATCGATCGGCTGAAGACCATCCGCTTCACCTTCGACGGCGTGCCTTACACCGGACATCCCGGCGACACGCTGGCCTCGGCACTGCTTGCCAGCGGCGTCACGCTGATGGGACGCTCCTTCAAATATCACCGGCCGCGCGGCGTTTTGAGCGCCGGTGTGGAAGAGCCGAACGCGCTGGTCACGATCCTGCGCGGCACCGCGCGCGAGCCGAACATTCCGGCAACAGCCATCGAGATTTATGACGGCTTGCGGGTCGAGAGCCAGAACCGTTTCCCATCGCTGAACTGGGATGTCGGTGCGGTCAACCAGCTCGCGAGCAAGGTGATCGGCGCTGGTTTCTACTACAAGACCTTCATGGGACCGGTGGTCGGCCCTCTCAAAGGCACCCGCTTCTGGATGTTCTGCGAGCATTTCATCCGTCGTGCCGCCGGCCTCGGTCACGCCGGCACGGTAGCCGACGATGCCCGCTACGAGCGCATGAATGCCTTCTGCGACGTGCTGGTGGTCGGTTCCGGCCCTGCGGGGCTTATGGCCGCCAAAACAGCCGCCGATAGTGGCGCGCGCGTTATCCTGGCGGAACTTGACCCACGTTTTGGCGGTTCCGCTAACTGGTCCGGCGAGACCATCGACGGTGCACGAGCAGCAGACTGGGCAAGCGAAATCGTCAACGGCCTCAAGGGCCGCAACAATGTCC
Source organism: Mesorhizobium sp. 1M-11 (assembly GCF_001303895.1). Taxonomy (GTDB): domain Bacteria; phylum Pseudomonadota; class Alphaproteobacteria; order Rhizobiales; family Rhizobiaceae; genus Mesorhizobium. The sequence goes on from NZ_LJSD01000001.1 coordinate 94,816, forward strand.
GCCTGCTGTCCCGCACCTCGGTCTGGGGCTATTACGACGGAAACACGCTGGCTGCCCTGGAGCGCGTTTCGGACCATAAGGAAACCGCGGCACGCGGCGAACCGCGCCATCGCCACTGGACCATTCGCGCTGGTTCGGTCGTGCTTGCCACCGGCGCTTTGGAACGGCCTCTCGTTTTCCCTGGCAACGATCGCCCCGGCGTGATGCTGGCCAGCGCCGCGCAGCGCTACACCAACCAGTTCGGTGTGCTTCCCGGTGAGAAGATCACACTCTTCACCAACAACGACACCGCATACCAGGCAGCCGCTAGCCTCAAGAAGGCCGGCGCCAATGTTGCGACGATCGTCGATGTCCGCACCGACATTTCCGACCAGGCGCGTGCGCTCGCCGCGTCAGCCGGCGCGGAACTGATTGCAGGTCATGCAGTATCTGCGACGGACGGCGGCAAAACACTGAGCGGTATCAGGATCCAGCGGCTGGACCGCGTAAGCGGAACGCTGACCGGCGAACAGCGCGGCATCCAGACTGATTGCCTGCTGATGTCCGGCGGATGGTCGCCGGTGTTGCATCTGGCCAGCCAGGCTGGCGCGAAACCCGAATGGGACGAGAAGCTGCAGGCCTTTCTGCCGCCGCAGCCGACGCAGAATTGGAGCGGCGCCGGCGCCTTCACCGGACACCTCGCGACCGCCGATGCGATCGTCGAAGGCCACGCTGCAGGGCTTGCCGCAGCAGGAGGCAAGCCACGCGTCGTCGAGCAACCGGCAATCGAGCCGACCTTTGTCAATCCCGAACCGGCGCCGGTGTTCGAGATCAAGGCGGATGGCAAGAGTTTCGTCGACTTCCAGCACGACGTCACCGCGGATGACGTGCGCCTGGCCCATCGCGAAGGTTTCATCTCGGTCGAGCACCTGAAGCGTTACACCACGCTCGGCATGGCGACAGACCAGGGCAAGAGCTCGAATGTTCCGGGCTTGGCCATAATGGCCGAAGCGCTCGGCAAACCCATCCCGGAAGTCGGCACAACGCGTTTCCGCCCGCCCTATACGGCCGTTTCCATCGGTTCGCTGGCGGCAGAACGGTTTGGCGATCTCAAGCCCGAGCGATTGACGCCGATGCACGACTGGCACCTTGCCCGGGGTGCCACGATGTATTCCGCCGGCCTTTGGTTCCGGCCTATGATCTACGGCCATGCCGGCGAAACGGTCGAACAGGCCTATGTGCGCGAAGCCAAGGCCGTGCGCGAGACGGCCGGCATCGTCGATGTCTCAACGCTCGGCAAGATCGCGGTTCAAGGCCCGGATGCAGCAGAATTGCTCGATCGGGTCTATACGAACATCTTCTCGAGCCTGCCTGTCGGCAAGGCGCGTTACGGGCTGATGCTGCGCGAGGATGGCGTCGCGTTCGACGATGGCACCACCTGGCGTCTCGGCCAGGACGATTTCCTGATGACAACCACCACGGCCAATGCTGGCAAGGTGATGCAGCATCTGGAATACTTCCTCGATGTGATCTGGCCGGAATTGAGGGTAACCGTCACCTCCGTCACCGATGAATGGGCGGGCGCCGCGATCGGCGGGCCGAAGGCACGGGAAATCCTCGCCGCCTGCGTCAAGGGCACTGCGGTGGACAATGCCGCTTTGCCTTTCATGGGCATCGTCCACGGCGAAATCGCCGGCGTTCCGGTGATGATCTGTCGCCTGTCCTTCTCCGGAGAGATGGCCTTCGAGGTCTACTGCGGCGCCGGCTACGGCACCCATGTCTGGGAAGCGTTGATCGAAGCAGGCAAACCGTTCGACCTCGTGCCCTACGGGTTGGAAGCACTCGGCACGCTGCGCATCGAGAAGGGCCACGTCACCGGCGCCGAGATCGATGGCCGCACCACTGCGCGCGACCTGCACCTCGACTGGATGCTATCGAAGAAAAAGCCCTTCATCGGTTCGGCCATGATGGACCGCGAAGGTCTGATCGGCGCCGACCGGCTGCAACTCGTCGGCATCGTCGCTCTCGACAACCGGCCCCTCAACGGTGGCGCGCACATCGTCGAGGAACTCGACGAGGAAAACCCGCACGGATCGATCGGTCACATCACGGCCTGTTGCTATGCGCCGGCGCTCGGCAAATATATCGCTCTGGCGCTCGTTCAGGGCGGCAAGAGCCGCCATGGCACGCGCGCCCATATGTCCGACCCGCTACGCAAGCGCTTCGGTCCTGTCGAGATCGTCAGCCACCACTTCTTCGACCCGGAAGGGAGCCGCATGCATGGTTGAGCGCCTTTCGCCGCTTGAGTCCGTCTATCGTGTCGGCTCGCACGGCCGCTTCGAAGACGGCGTTGGTGTGATCCTGTCCGAGACACGCCCGGGTTCAATCACCCAGGTTGCGGCCTGGCCGGGTGAGGAAGCGCGTGCAATCGCTGCCATCCGCAAGGTATCCGGCCTTGCCTTGCCGGATGGCGCCGGTGGCGGTGTCGTTGACGGCGACAAGGCAGCCTTCGGCTTCGCCCCGGGCAAATTCACGGTCGTCGACGAGGCAGAAGGCCTCGCGGTAGCACTCACCAAGGCGATCACGCCGGCGATTGGCACAATGACGGACCTGTCACACGGCCGCACGGCCATCCGCATCGAAGGGCCGGAGGCTGAATGGGTCCTGGCGAAATTCTTCGCAGTCGACTTTGCCCTGCCCGCCTTCCCTGTCGGTGCCGCGCGCTCGACCACGCATCACGACGTTTTCGCTCAGATCCAGAGAACAGGCGGCGACCGTTTCGACATCTATGTCTTCCGCTCCTTTGCCCGCTCCTTCTGGAAGGCACTCGGTCACGCGGCGGAAGAAGTCGGATACGAAGTCGCCTGAAATCGAGTCGAGAGGTCGCGTCATGGAATTCATCAATTCACCGGCGGCCAAGGCAGCGAAGCTCCCTTTCAGCCAGGCGGTGCGCGTCGGCAATATTCTCTATCTGTCGGGCGCGCTCGGCAATGTACCAGGCAAGCTGGAACTGGTATCGGGTGGCATCGAAGCCGAAACGCGCCAGACGATGGAAAACATCGGCTCGGTTCTGAGGGAAAACGGGCTTGGCTTCGCCGATATCTTTAAATGCACGGTCATGCTGGCCGACATGTCGAAATGGGGCGATTTCAACCGGATCTATCTCGAATATTTCGATCCGGACCGGTTGCCGGCGCGTTCTGCATTCGGTGCAAACGGCCTTGCGCTCGGTGCGCAACTCGAGCTCGAATGCATGGCCTACATGCCGGCACGTTAGACAGCGCCCTGCCCGTGCGCCTGGAACTGGCCTTACGAAGAGCTCATCCTGCCGCTAGAGGCGAACCGGCGGCGGCTCGATAGTTGACTGAAAGAATCGACGGTTTCGGCCGCCGCCGATTGATCGAAAAGGCCGGTGCTCGATTTCGTTCACCATGGACGCACAGACTTCCGCGACCGCAACCGGTCGCGTCGATTCACCGGACGGCGTTTCGCTGCTCATTCCGGTCACCGTTGCTTGCGGTGTCTTCATGACCAGCCTCGACCAGAATGTGGTCGTCACCGCCCTTCCCGGCATAGGCGAAACACTCGCCCGCCCGCCAAGCCAGCTCGGCCTGCTGGTCACCGCCTACGTGGCGAGCCTCATCATCATGATGCCCCTGGGCGGCTGGGCTGCGGATCGCTTCGGCCTGCGCAACGCCTACTGCTTCGCGCTGATCGTGTTCGGCATCGCATCGGCGCTGTGCGGCATCGCCAATGACATGTGGACGCTCGTCGGCGCCCGCGCCCTGCAGGGGTTTGGCGGCGCCTTGATGGGCACGCTGGGCCAGATCGTCGTGCTGCAGAGCTTTCCGCGCAATCGCACGCTGAAGATCAACATGTATATCTCGCTGGCCGGCCAGTCGGGGCCTCTGGTTGGCCCGCTCGTCGGCGGCGCGCTTACGACCTACATTTCCTGGCGCTGGATCTTCTTCATCAACGTGCCCCTGGCACTGGCTGCGCTTCTGCTTGCGGCGGCCCTGTTTCCGACAGCCAGGAAATCACTTCGTACTCCATTCGACTTTCCAGGCTTCGCTCTTGTCGGCGTCGGCATGGTGCTTCTGGTGCTCGGCATGGATTCACTCGCCGCCAAAGACATGGCGGGCAGCCTGATCGCCGCGCAGGTCGCGATCGCTGTCGCCCTGCTTGGCTTCGCCGTCTTTTACCTGCTGCGAGCGCGCAATCCTGTCCTGGATCTCAGGCTTTTGCGCATTCGCACCTTCCGCGTCGCTTTCCTGACCGGCGGCGGCCTAGACACGATCGGCCTGAGCTCGGTCGTCTTCATCTTGCCGCTGATGTTCCAGCTCGGCTTCGGCATGAGCGCTGTCCACGCCGGATCGCTGACGTTCATGGCAGCAGTCGGTTCGCTGCTCACCCGGTTTATGATGCCCGCCATGCTGAAGCGCTATGGCTTCCGCCGCGTGCTGGTCACCAACACCCCGATCGTCGCCGCTCTTGTCGCCGGTTTTGCCCTCATCCAGGCGACAACCCCGGTGTGGATCGTGCTGACCTACATCTTCATGTTCGGGGTATTCCGTTCGGTGCAATGGGCCTCGACCGGCAACCTTGCCTATGCCGATATCGAACCTGAACAACTCGCCCGTTTCAGCGCGCTCTATTACATCCTGTGGCAGCTTGCGGTCGCCATCGGCGTCGGCATCGCCGCCGCGGTTCTGTCGTTGCTGGCGGGTGCGGGAGGACATGCTTCTGTTGCGGATTTCCGCGTTCTGTTCGTGATCGAAGCCTTGATCACGCTCTGCGCACTGCTCGCCTATCGCCGGCTGACGCCGCAGGACGGCCAGAATGTCAGTGGGAATGCGGTAGCGAGTAGCGAGTAGCGAGTAGCGACGATCTTACCTCGACAGGTCTCTCAACCCTATTTGCTATTCCCTATTCCCTGCTCACTTCACCCAACAAACCTCACCCACTCCTCCAGCGGCGCACGGTCGGTACGGAAAGCGCTTTCCGGCTTTGACGTGTCTTCATGCCCAAGCGCCATGCCGCACACGACGATCTCTTCCTCGGAAATATCGAGTACAGGGCGGATCTGCCGGTGATAGGGAGCGAAAGCCGCCTGCGGGCAGGTGTGCAACCCTCTCGCCCGCGCGGCGATCATGATATTTTCCAGGAACATGCCATAGTCGATCCACGAGCCCTGGTTCAGCCGGCGGTCGATGGTGAAGATCATACCGACGGGCGCGTCGAAGAAGATGAAGTTGCGGTCGTGCTGTGCACGCATCTTGTCGACTTCGCGCCGGCCGATTCCCAGCGCACCGTAGAGGCCGAAACCGTTAGCACGACGGCGTGTGAGATAGGGCTCGAAGAACTGGTCGGGATAATAGCGGTACTCATCCCATTCCGCCTTTTCGGCGCGGATGCCGGAATTCAGGATGGCATCGCTCAGCTTCTGCTTCACTTCGCCTTTCGCAACATACACTTTCCACGGCTGCATGTTCGTGCCGGACGGTGCGCGCGAGGCGACATTCAGGATGTCGCGGATCGTCGCATCGTCGACCGGATCGGGCAGGAAGGCGCGAACGGATCGGCGCGAGATGATCGCTTCGTCCACGATCGTCGCTTCGTCCAACTTCGGGGTGCTGCTTTCAGGTGCCAGCATGGCAATCTCTTCAACGCAGGATTTCAATGGGCACGTCCCCCAACGCGCGGTCGCGGTGCCTTTGCATGAAGCACCAAAATACCGCAAGCAATTTTGTCTGGACCATTAGATCGCGCTTGATCTTTTCACGCACTTGGCGTCTCATGAAATTATAGCTGATTTTTTCACGAACGGTCGAACAGTGACATCACCTGCTGCCCAACCGGACGCGCAGACCGGCGAACGTTTTCTCGCCGCAGACATTCGCGCGCTACGCAAGACGCGGGGCCTGACCCTGGCCGAAATCGCCCTGAAACTCGGCCGCTCGGTCGGCTGGGTCAGCCAGGTCGAACGTGGCCTTTCCGTGCCGTCGCTTGGCGATCTTCGCGCCATGGCGGACTTGTTCGACGTGCCACTCAGCCTGTTCTTCAGCCATGACGTGCCGGAAGAAAACGAGCGGGGGGTGGTGGTGCGCGGCGGTCGGCGACGGTCGCTGGGTACCAGCGAATCGGGACTGGTGGAAGAGCTGTTGTCACCTGACCTCGGCGGCAGTTTCGAGATGTTGCGCTCGGAATTCGCGCCGGGTGCGGAATTGAAGAAGGCCGCGACAAGGCCAACCGAAGAAGCCGGCTACGTCACGTCCGGCACTTTCGAGATCGAGATTGATGGGGCCTGGCACACACTTGGCGAAGGCGACAGCTTTCGCTTTGCCGGCAAGCCGTTCCGCTGGAGGAACCCGGGAACGGTGCCCGCAGTGGTGATCTGGGTGGTCTCGCCACCGGTCTACTAGAAACATGATCCTGAACCGAGGTCAGCGAAACAAAAACTGCGGACCCTTCGGACAAGGATCGTGTGGCAAAACAAATAGATAGAGCGGAATTCCGATCCATCGATCACTTTCCACTCTAGAGCAATTCCAGGAAAAGTGCGTAGCGGTTTTCCGTCCGGAATTGGGTAGAACAAAGGGTTAGAGCGTTTCCGTAAAAAACGGAAACGCTCCAGGAAATCGGGAGGACAGAATGGCCGGAATTCCGACGACGGCGCGTGTGGTCATCATCGGCGGCGGCGCGGTGGGCGTATCGGCCCTCTATCATCTCGCCAAGGCGGGCTGGACCGATTGCGTTCTGCTCGAAAAGAACGAACTGACCTCCGGCTCGACCTGGCACGCGGCTGGCAACGTGCCGACCTTTTCGTCCTCCTGGTCGCTGATGAACATGCAGCGCTATTCGACCGAGCTCTACCGGGGGCTGGCGGCAGAAGTCGACTATCCGATGAACTACCACGTCACCGGCTCGATCCGGCTGGCGCACAGCCAGGAGCGCATGCAGGAATTCCAGCGCGCCAAGGGCATGGGCCGCTATCAAGGCATGGCGATCGAAGTCATCGGCACCGACGAGGTCAAGGCACGCTACCCTTTCATCGAGACACATGAATTGCAGGGCGCACTCTACGACCCGAATGACGGCGACATCGACCCGGCCCAGCTCACCCAGGCACTCGCGAAGGGCGCACGCGACAAGGGCGCCAGGATCATTCGCTTCTGCCCGGTTATCGCCGTGCGGCGCGAGCGCAGCGAATGGGTGGTGGTGACCGAGAAAGGCGAAATCCGCTGCGAATACGTCGTCAACGCCGCCGGCTATCGTGCCGCCGAAGTGGGCAGGATGTTCGGCCGTGAAGTGCCAATGATGGTGATGAGCCATCAATACATTCTCTTTGACGAAATCCCCGAGCTTGCTGCCTGGTCGAAGGAAGCCGGCCACAAGTTGCCGCTGCTGCGCGACGTCGATTCCTCCTACTACCTGCGCCAGGAAAAGAACGGCATGAATCTCGGCCCCTATGAGCGCAACTGCCATGCGCACTGGGCCACCTCAGGCGACCCGATGCCGGCCGACTTCTCGTTCCAGCTCTTCCCGGACGATCTCGAGCGGCTGGAATGGTACCTGAACGATGCCATCGAACGGGTCCCCATTCTCGGCACCGCCGGCCTTTCCAAGGTCATCAACGGCCCGATCCCTTACGCACCGGACGGCAACCCGCTGCTTGGGCCGATGCCCGGCGTGCCCAACGCTTTTGAGGCCTGTGTCTTCACATTCGGCATCGCCCAGGCCGGCGGCGCCGGCAAGGTGCTCGCCGAATGGGTGACGGAAGGCCAGACCGAATGGGACATGTGGTCATGCGATCCACGCCGCTTCACGGCGTTCGGATCGGCTCAGGACTATGCCGTCGCCAAGGGTATGGAAGTCTATGGCCACGAATACGCCATCCATTTCCCACGCCACGCTTGGCCGGCGGCACGCGACCGCAAGCTTTCGCCGCTGCATGAACGCCTGAAGGCCATGGGAGCACAGTTCGGCGCCTATAATGGCTGGGAACGTGCAACCTGGTACGCCAAGCCGGGCGACGACATTTCGGAGCAATCGACGCAGACCTTCGCCCGCTCAGGGCCGTGGGAGCCACGCATTCGGGAGGAATGCCTGGCCGTGCGCGATGCCGCCGGCATTCTCGACCTGCCTGGATTCAGCCGTTTCCGCCTGAAAGGTCCCGGCGCCCGCGCGTGGCTCTCCACCCTGACAACCGGTGTGGTGCCGAAGCCCGGCCGCATCGGCCTCGGTTATTTCGCCGACGACAAGGGTCGTATCGTCACCGAGATGTCGATCATGGCCTTGGAGGAGGACTTCTTTTTCCTGATCACCGCCGCGGTGGCACAGTTGCATGACTTCGAGTGGCTTTCGAAGCAACTCCCCCAGGGCACGGAAATCACGCTGCAGGATATGACCGAGAGTTTCTCCTGCCAGATTCTGTCCGGACCGAATTCACGGGCCATACTGACCGATGTGACGGACGCTGATCTGACCTTGCCCTGGCTCTCGCATCAATCCTGCCAGATTGCCGGCCGCTGGCTGCAATTGGTGCGCGTCTCCTTTGCCGGCGAACTCGGCTGGGAATTGCACACCAAGGTTGAGGATACTGCCGCCGTCTTCGACGCCGTCTGGACTGCCGGGCAGAAGCACGGCCTGAAACCCTTCGGCATGTTCGCCCTCGACAGCCTGCGTCTCGAAAAAGGTTACCGTGCCTGGAAGGGCGATCTCTCGACCGACTATACTATTTTGCAGGGTGGGCTGGAACGCTTTGTGAAATGGGACAAACCGGATTTCCGTGGCAAGGCGGCGCTGCTGAACGAGAAGCAGCAAGGCGTGCAGAAACGGTTTGCGACGCTGGTCGTGCAGGCCCCTGGGGAATGCGACGCGCCCTACATGTCCACACTTTGGCATGACGGTACGATCGTTGGCGAAACGACGTCGGGAGGTTGGGGTTACAGGGTGGACAAATCCATTGCGCTCGGCATGGTGCGCGCCGATCTGGCCGTGCCGGGCACCGAAATCGAAGTCGAGATTTTCGGCGAACGCTTCAAGGCGACGGTCCAGGAGGACAAACCCTTGTGGGACCCCGAAAATCAAAGGCTGCGCGCATAATGACCCTTCCCTTCCCCGACCACACCTTCGGCGCCTTCCTCTTCGACATGGATGGCACCATCTTGAGCTCGATTGCCGCTGCCGAGCGGGTGTGGGCGACGTGGGCGCAGAAGCATGGACTTGATGTCGAGACGTTCCTGCCGACCATCCATGGCGTGCGCGCTGTGGAAACCATCCGCCGGCTGAACTTGCCCGGCATCGATGTCATGGCGGAAGTCGAAGCGTTGACTGAGGCTGAGTTCCAGGACGTCGAAGGCATCGAAGCCATTTCCGGCGCGGCAGCATTCCTCAATGAGCTGCCGCCGCTGCGCTGGGCGATCGTCACCTCGTCGCCGCGTCGGCTGGCGATCCGTCGGCTGGAAGCCACGGGTCTGCCGATACCGCCGCTGATGATCACGGGAGAAGATGTGGCCAACGGCAAGCCGGAGCCCGACTGCTTCCTGCTTGCCGCCGAAAGGCTTGGCCTGAATCCACAGGATTGCCTGGTCTTCGAGGACGCGCCGGCGGGCATCCAGGCTGCGGAAGCAGCCGGCACCAAAGTCGTGGTCATAACCGCCACGCACAAGCACACCGTCGAAACGACGCATCCAACCATCGCCGGATATGGTTCCCTGACACCCTTGCTCGCCGAGGGTGGCAGGCTGGTGCTCACCAAATCCGGTCCAACGACCTCTGCGATAGCAGGAGCCTGACATGCCAAAACCCTCTTCCCGCATTTCCGGCATCACGCCTTCCGGCAAGGACGGCTGGGAGGTCCATTTCGCTGCCTGGCAGCGCCTGGAAGCCGGCGAAGACATCATCATGCTCTCGGTCGGAGACCATGATTTCCATACGCCGGCCGAGACGGTAGAAGCCGGCGTTGCAGCGCTGCGCGCGGGTCATCATCATTACACCCAGTTGCCCGGCATCCCGGCATTGCGAGAGGCCATGGCGCGGATATCCACGCGATGCGCCGGCGTGAAGACGAGCCCCGAGCAAATAATTGCCACGCCCGGCGGCCAGGCGTCGCTTTATGCCGCCGTACAGGGCGTGCTCGACCCAGGCGACCACGCCATCGTCGTAGCGCCCTATTATGCCACCTACCCTGGCACATTCCGCGCCGCTGGCGCCGATTTCACGGTGGTCGAGACCCGCGCCACGGATGGCTTCCAGCCTGACCCAAAGGCGATCGAGGCAGCGGTACGGCCGAACACGCGGGCCATGCTGATCAACACACCGAACAACCCGACCGGCGCGGTCTATTCCGTGACGTCGCTGGAAGGCATCGCCGATATCTGCCGCCGACACGATCTGTGGCTGCTGAGCGACGAGGTCTATTGGACGCTGGGCGACAGCGAGCATCTGTCGCCCCGCGCCCTGCCCGGCATGGAAGAGCGCACGCTGGTCATCAACTCGATGTCGAAGAGCCACGGCATGACCGGCTGGCGCCTGGGTTGGCTGACCGGCCCGCAGGAACTGATCACGCTGCTGATCAGCCTCAACCTTGTCATCACCTACGGCCTGACCGATTTCGTCAGCCGCGCTGCCATCGAAGCGCTCAACAACGATTACGGTGTGGAACAGATCGCCGCGCTCTATGCCGGGCGGCGTAAGCTCTTCCTCGACGCGGTGCGCGGCATGAACAACGTGACCGTTCGCGGCTCTGAAGGTGGCATGTATGCCATGCTCGACATCAGTGCGGTCGAGCCGGATGACGAGAAATTCGCCTGGACCTTCCTCGACCGCGAGAATGTCGGTGTCATGCCGGGTTCCTCCTTCGGCGATGCCGCCGCCGGTCACATCCGCATCAGCCTGTGCCAGCCAGAGCCCATCCTTCTCGAGGCAGCCGACAGGTTGCGCCGTTTCGTTTCCACCTATCGACGCGAGGCCGCATGACCGCCCTGCCCTCCAAAGCCCGCGCCGTCATCATCGGCGGCGGCGTGTCCGGCTGCTCGGTGGCCTACCATCTGGCCAAGCTCGGCTGGACCGATATCGTGCTTCTGGAACGAAAGCAGCTGACGTCGGGCACCACATGGCATGCTGCCGGCCTGATCGGCCAGTTGCGCGCTTCGCAGAATATGACGCGGCTGGCGAAGTACTCCGCCGACCTCTACGTCAAGCTTGAGGAAGAAACCGACGTCGGCACCGGCATGCGCCAGGTCGGCTCCATAACCGTCGCCCTGACCGAGGAACGCAAGCACGAAATCTACAGGCAGGCATCGCTTGCCCGCGCATTTGACGTCGACGTGCGCGAGATTTCTCCCAGCGAAGTCAAGGAGATGTATCCGCATCTCAACGTGTCCGACGTGGTGGGCGCGGTGCATCTGCCGCTCGACGGCCAGTGCGACCCGGCCAATATCGCCATGGCTTTGGCGAAAGGCGCGCGCCAGCGCGGCGCCAGGATCGTCGAGAACGTCAAGGTCACCAGGGTTCACACCAGAAGCGGGCGCGTATCCGGCGTATCGTGGGCACAGGGAAAGGACCAGGGCACGACCGAGACCGATGTGGTCATCAATTGTGCCGGCATGTGGGCCCGCGAATTGGGCGCGCAGAATGGCATCACTATTCCGCTCCACGCCTGCGAGCATTTCTATCTTGTCACTGAACCGATCGCCGGGCTCACTCGCCTCCCGGTCCTGCGCGTGCCGGACGAGTGCGCCTACTACAAGGAGGATGCCGGCAAGATGATGCTCGGCGCCTTCGAACCCAAGGCCAAGCCCTGGGGCATGGAGGGCATCCGCGAAGACTTCTGCTTCGACCAGTTGCCCGAAGATTTCGAGCATTTCGAGCCCATCCTCGAAATGGGGGTGAATCGCATGCCGATGCTGGGCACGGCCGGTATCCACACCTTCTTCAACGGCCCTGAAAGCTTCACGCCGGATGACCGCTATTATCTCGGCGAAGCGCCGGAACTCGGCGGTTATTGGGTCGCAGCCGGCTATAATTCCATCGGTATCGTTTCCTCGGGCGGCGCAGGCATGGCGCTGGCGCAGTGGATCAACGATGGCGAGGCGCCGTTCGATCTCTGGGAAGTCGACATCCGCCGCGCCCAGCCGTTCCAGAAGAACCGCGCCTATCTGAAGGAGCGCGTCTCCGAAACGCTTGGACTGCTTTATGCCGATCACTTCCCCTACCGCCAGGTCGTGACGTCCCGCGGCGTGCGTCGTTCGCCCATCCACGAACATCTGAAGGCGCGCGGCGCGGTGTTCGGCGAAGTCGCCGGCTGGGAACGCGCGAACTGGTTCGCCAGGGACGACCAGGAACGCGAATACCGCTATTCCTGGAAACGCCAGAACTGGTTCGACAACCAGCGCGAGGAACATCTGGCCGTGCGCAACAATGTCGGCCTGTTCGACATGACCTCCTTCGGCAAGATCAGGATCGAGGGCCGCGATGCGCTTGCCTTCCTGCAGCGGCTGTGCGCCAACGACCTCGACGTTGCGCCGGGCCGGATCGTCTACACGCAGATGCTCAATCGACGCGGCGGCATCGAAAGCGACCTGACCGTCTCGCGCCTTTCCGAAACGGCCTTCTTCGCGGTTGTTCCAGGCGCCACGCTGCAGCGCGATCTCGCCTGGATGCGCAGGCACGTGAATGACGAGTTTGTCGTCATCACGGACGTGACAGCCGCCGAATCCGTGCTCTGCCTCATGGGACCACGCTCACGTGACTTGATTCAAAAGGTGAGTCCAAACGATTTCTCGAACGAAACCAACCCGTTCGGTACATTTCAGGAAGTCGAGATCGGCATGGGTCTCGCCCGTGCTCATCGCGTTACCTATGTCGGCGAACTCGGTTGGGAACTTTATGTCCCGACCGACCAGACCGCACACGTCTTCGAAACGATCGAGGAAGCCGGCAAAGACCTTGGCCTGAAACTATGCGGCCTGCACACGCTGGATTCCTGCCGCATCGAAAAAGCCTTTCGCCATTTCGGCCATGACATCACCGACGAGGATCATGTGCTGGAAGCCGGCCTCGGCTTTGCGGTGAAAACAGCAAAGGGCGATTTCATCGGCCGCGACGCGGTGCTGGCAAAGAAGGATGCCGGGCTGGAGCGCCGCCTGGTGCAATTCCGCCTGACCGACCCGGAACCGCTGCTGTTCCACAACGAAGCGATCGTGCGCGACGGCAAGATCGTCGGCACCGTTACATCAGGCAATTACGGCCATCATCTCGGCGGCGCCATCGGCATGGGCTACGTGCCGGCCAGCAGCGAGAGCGAAGCCGATATCCTCGGATCCCGTTATGAGATCGAGATCGCCGGCGAACGCTTCGCCGCAGAAGCCTCGCTGAAGCCGATGTATGATCAGAAATCTGAGAGGGTGCGGATGTAGTATCTTCCTTCTCTCCGTTCACGGGGAGAAGGTGGTCCGAGGGACCGGATGAGGGGCAGAGCCTGCCTTGCAAGGTTCATGCCGCCCCTCACCTGCCTGCCGGCATCCTCTCCCCGTAAACGGGAGAGGAGAACCATCCTCAAAACGCCTTCAACTTATGCCGTACCTGCCCGAGGAAAGCCGCCCGGCTTTGCGGCGTCGAGGCATCCATCAGATAGTGCGCCAGGAACAAGGTCTTGCAGCGCTTGGCGCACAAGGCACGAATGCCACGCAGAATCGTCTTTCGGCCCGGATGGCCGACGACATGCGACCACCAGCGCGGCGCGCCGCAGGTCGTCACCACCGCGATCTTGTGGATGTGCCCCATCAGCGGTGTGATCCGTCCGGCGGAGTCGAGCGCAAACGCGACGTCCTTGGCCCAGACACGGTCCAGCCATCCCTTCAGCATTGCCGGCAGTCCGTACCACCAGGTCGGATAGACAAAAACGATCGCCTCCGCCCATTTCAGATGAGCGATGTGTTCCACCAGCGCCGGGTCGGCCGGCGCGCGTTCGTTGTATTCGCGCCGTTCGCCGTCTCGCATCACCGGGTCGAAATTCTCGGCATAGAGATCAACCAGCCGTGCCTCGCAACCCTTGGCAGCGATAGCTTCGAGCGCGGCATCGCGCAGAGCCGCGCAGAAGCTTTCCGGTACAGGATGGCAATAGACGACCAGCACCCGCATGCTTAACCAGCCTTCGCCAAGCCTTTGAAAAGGAACGTCCTTCCAGAGCGGTAATCGTAGTCGGGATTTTCCCACGCGATCATCTTGCCGGGATTGAGCAGCCCTTGCGGGTCGGCCTCGCGCTTGAAGGCGAGCTGGACGGAATCCGTCTGCTTCATGCCACCCTCCTCCAGCGTATAGCGGTGCGGATTGAAGATCGGGCAGCCATTCTCCTCAAACAGCTGCACGATTTCGTCCAGCCGCTCTTCCGTGGTGAAGCGCACCAGGTTCAGACCGAAACAGGTGATGTTGCCGTCCAACCGCACGAACTCCAGATGCGAGAACACCTCGCCGGGAAACATCGCGTCGATCTTCTCGACCAAGGCCAGATGATTGGGAAACGGATAGAGCGATTGCAGGTAGGTGATCGACGGATCGACGCGCAGCGCCCGCAGCGTCGTGTGGTTCCACGCCAGTTCGAAGGCCGGCGGCAGGCCCTTCTTCTCCTCCTCACTCAACGTGGCAGCGTTGAAGATAACCTCACCGCCTTCGCGTCGCGTGAAGGCAAGGAATGCGTCGAGCGAATGCGAGGCGACCATGATCGCGCAGATGCTTTGCCCCTCGCGCAGGAACTTCTGGTGCCTCTTGAAATAAAGTTGCGGAACCGGTGCGGCGATCGGCGTGATCAATTTGGTCAGCAGCCCATCCTGGCAGGCCAGTGCGTTGGCGTAACGCGCAGTGCCCATGAAGCTGTCGAAACCGACCAGTACGTCCACCCAGTCATAGGATGCCGTCAACGGCATCTCGACTTCAGTGATGATGCCATTGGTGCCATAGGCATGGGTGACCTTGTGCAGATCCTCGCCGGTCAATTCCAGTATCCTTGGCTCGGCCTCCATGGTTACGACGCGTAGCCGGACGATGTTGCCGAAGTCACGCAGACCGCCGAAATTGATCGAGCCGACACCACCAGAGCCGCCGGCGATGAACCCACCGATGGAAGCCGTATTGTAGGTGGAAGGGTGCAGGCGCAGTTCCTGCGCAGAATGTGCACGCGTCGCGCGATCGATATCGGCGATGATCGCACCCGGCTGGCACGCCACGCGGCCGGGAGAAATCGCAACGATTTCGTTCATTTCAGCCAGATTGAGCACCACGCCGCCGGAAAGCGGCATCGCCTGCCCGTAATTGCCGGTGCCCGTGCCACGCGGCGTCACCGGCACGCGATGCGAAAAGCAGGCCGCGAGTATGCGGACCACTTCCGCCTCGGATTTCGGCGATATGACGAGATCGCCGGTGACATGTTCGAGCTGGCGCTTGAGCACAGGGCTGTACCAGTAGAAGTCGCGGCTCTTCTGCTGGACGATCTTTTCGTTATCCTCGACCTTGAGCCCCTCGAGGTCTCGTTTCAGCGCCGCGATATCCATCATGCCCTCATCAGATCATCGAGCTCGGCATAGTCCGGCAGGCTGGTGTCGATCGGCTTGCCGTCGCGGATGACAATGCGATCGGCTTCCGGGCGCGACAACAGCTCGGTCCAGTTCCGCCCTTTGAAAACAACCAGATCTGCCGGTCCGCCTGGCTGCAACACACCCGTATTGTCGAGTTGCATCGTCTTGGCCGGCGTCTGCGCGACCGCGCGTGGCCAATCGCCGACCGGGTGGTCGAGATGCAGGATACGCGTCGCCATGCGGTAGACTTCGAGCATGTCGAGATCGCCATAGGCGTAGAATGGATCACGCGTGTTGTCGGAAGCCACCGCGACCGGAATACCGCGTGCCTTCATTTCATGCAGCAGTGTCACGCCGCGCCAGCGCGGCGTGGTTTGGTCATGCCGGCGATCCTGCAGGTAGAGATTGCACATCGGCAGCGAAACGACGGCTATTTTAGCCCGTGCCACCTTGTCCAAAGTATCGAGCACCTCGCCGTCAGGCTGACGCGCCAGGGAACAACAGTGGCCGACGAGGATCTTGCGTTCAAAGCGATGACGTAACGCCGCTTCCGCTATTTTTTTCAGGGAGATCGCATCGATGGCGTCGGTCTCGTCGGCATGGAAATCAAGGTCGAGGCCATGTTCGACGGCGAGCGCGAACATCCGGTCGAGCAAGGCATCGAGATCGGGAACCATATAGGTAACTGCGCCGAGAACGCCCCTTGCCCCGGCCACGCGCCGCGCCAATCCTGCAAACCAGGCTTGGTCACGGGTTTCCTCGATACCGACGAGGCAAGCCGCTTGCAGGTCGATGCGCCCATGCCACTTTTCGCGGATGTCCTCGAATACCGGCCAGGAAATGGCGTCCTGGGGCGCCGCGCTGTCGAGATGTGTGCGGATGGCCTTGGTTCCATGCGCGAATGCCGTGCGCAATGCAAAATCCATGCGCCGCGAAACGTCCTTTGCGCTCCAGCGCGCCGCCCGGTCAGCATGTGCAGCATACAATGCACCGGCAAACGAACCATCCGGATTGGGGCTACGCTGCCAGATATGACCCTTGTCGAGATGGGTGTGGCAGTCGACAAAACAGGGCAGGACGATGCGGCCCTTGAGATCGACCGCCCCCGGAGAAGCCGGCGTTCCCAAACGGTGAGGAGCAATGGAGACAATGCGACCGCCATTGATGGCGACATCGGCACTCACAAAGCCGTCTGCGTCGGCAAGGCCGTCGAACCCGACAGTCAGCGAGGCATGAAGGCGAGCATTTTCAAATGTATAGATTCCAGATGGCGGGATCGGCAGCTTGTTCAATACACCTCCGCGTCCGCCACGGCCCGGTCACTCGACGTGAACGGGATGCAGCCTCGGCAATTGTATGAAGCGTCCGCCATCATGCCTCCTGCTTTAGCGCACTCTCGTGCCAGCGGCGCAGAATGAGATGCGACAGCAATGACAGTGCGAGAAAGATGACGATGCCGGTCAGTGAAATCAGAATGAGGGCAGCGAACAGCCGTGGCGCGTTCAGCCGATAACCCGCCTCGATGATGCGCGAAGCGAGACCCGAAGCCTGGCCGGACGTGCCGGCAACGAATTCAGCCACCACGGCACCGATCAGCGAGAGGCCGCCGGCGATTTTCAGCCCCCCGAGGAAATAGGGCATGGCCGCCGGCAGACGCAGGTGCCACAGCTCCTGCCAACGCGTGGCGCCGTTCAGCTGAAACAGATCGCGAAGATTGCGGTCGACCGAATTCAGCCCCAGCGTCGTGTTGGAGAGGATCGGAAAGAAGGCGACGATCCAGGCGCACAGCAAAAGCTTGGCGGTCTGGTTGTCGACATAGATGTTGATCAGCGGAAAGATCGCCACGATCGGCGTCACCTGCAGGATGACGGCGAAGGGAAAGAACGACATCTCCACCCATTTCGACTGGGCAAACAGCACAGCCAGCCCCACCCCGCCGAGAATGGCGAGCACAAGGCTGAGGAATGTGATCTTGAGCGTGACCAGCAACGAAGAGAACAGCAGCGGCGCGTCGTCCTGCAAGGTCTGCACCACCACGCCCGGCCTCGGCAGGATGTATTTAGGAATGTCGTTCCATACGCAGATGCGGTCCCAGAACCAGACCGCCAGTACCATGATGGCAAGCGGCAGTACCCAGGAGCCTATCTTTTCCAGTCGCTGCTGGCGAACACGCCGCGCCTCTTCAGGGTCGAGCACGACCGACCGGTTGTCGATGGCGGTCATGGCCGTGCCTCCACCTGGGCATCCATGGCCGCGCTCAGCTCGTCAGACGTTCGCCGGCACAGCTCCGCATAGGTTGATGACGTGCGGAACGCCTCGTCGCGCGGATAAGGCGCATCGACCGTCATGTCGCGGAACACACGTCCCGGCTTGGCGGCCATCACGACAATACGGCTGGACAGGAAGACGCTTTCAAACACGCTGTGGGTGACGAAGACGGCGGTGAAACGCTCCTGTTGCCACAGTTCCAGCAGGTCGTTGTTGAGCTTGAAGCGTGTGATCTCGTCCAAGGCCGCAAACGGCTCGTCCATCAGCAGCACGCGCGGCTTGGTGACCATGGCGCGCGCGATGGAAACGCGCATCTTCATGCCGCCGGAAAGTTCCCTCGGCACCGCGTCGGCGAAGTTTTCCAGGTGCACGCGCGCCAGCATCTCCATCACCGCCGACGTGGCTTTGAGGCGCGACACACCACGCAGGCGCAGCGGCAGCCAGACATTGTCGAAGACACTCGCCCAGGGCAGCAGGGTCGGTTCCTGGAAAACGTAACCGACGCAATCGTCCCCCAGCGCCTTGCGCCATTCCAGGTGACCAGAGGTCGGGGTGGAAAGCCTTGCGATCAGCCTGAGCGCCGTTGACTTGCCGCAGCCCGAAGGACCGAGCAGGCTGACGAAATCGCCTTCGCGGACAGCAAGATTGACGTTGTCCAACGCGGTCACGCCATTGGAGAACACCTTGCCCACGCCCTTGAAGGAAAGCAGCGGCGCGGCTCCGCGCTGCCAGCTGTCGTCCCTGTCGGCCACCTTCTGCAACATCAGTGCCTTTCCGCGGATAAGCGCCCGTTTCCCCTTCTCCCCCTACGGGAGAAGGACGGGGCCTGCGCCTGCCACGCGATTTGCCGGGATACCACTCACTTCTTCAGATCGAGACCGACACCCTTGTTCACGAACTGCAGCGTGTAGCCCTTCTTGATGTCGATGCCGGCCGGCAGCACCTTTGCCTTGACCATCTTGTCGTAGAAGCTCTGCATGCGCTCATCCGTCATGGCACCGATGCCGAGCTTTTCGGTGTCACCGGAATCGACGATGCCGTACTTCTTCATCATCTCGATGGAGAAAGCGATCTGTTCATCGTTGATGTCGGGATTGTCCTTCTTGATCGCTTCGTTGGCGGCCTTGTTGTCGCCGTAGAGGTAATTGTACCAGCCCTTGGCCGAACCATCGACGAAGCACTGAACAACCTCAGGCCGCTTGTCGATCGTGGTCTGCATCGCCTCGATGGTGGTGGCGTAGGTGTTGAAGCCATTGTCGGCGAGCAGGAACAGATTGGGCTGGAAGCCACCTTCCTTGGCAACCGCATGCGGCTCGGAGGTCACATAACCCTGTTGGATCGACTTCTTGTTGGCAATGAAGGCAGCGGGGTTGAAGGTGTAAGGCACGCGCTTGGCCGCGTCGAAGCCGAACTCCGACACCATCCACAGGAAGAAGCTCTGCGCGCCCTCGTCGCCGATGATGTATTGTTCAGCTTTCGGCAGATCCTCCCACTTGTCCAGGCCCTCGCCCGGATGCGCCATGATGACCTGCGGTTCCTTCTGGAAAGTCGCAGCGACGACGCGCAGCGGAATGCCCTGATGCACCGCATCGAAAGCCTGCAGCATGTTGCCGCCCATGTAGAAATCGATCTTGCCGGCCATCAGCAGCGGCCGTCCGCTGCCCTGCGGGCCACCCTGCTGGATGGTGACATCGAGGCCGCAGGCGGCATAGGAACCGTCGGCGACGGCCTGATAGTAGCCGCCATGCTCGGCCTGGGCGAGCCAGTTGGTCGCAAACGTCACCTTCTCGTTAGCCGTCGCGGCGGACATCCAACCGCCGAACAACACCGCGGCCGCCACAGTGGCCTTGGCCAAGATCTTCGTCATCGATTTCCTCTCCCCTTCGCTCACCCGGAGCACAGCATCACTATCGACCGACAAAGCAAAGGCCGTGCCACAACGCCCGCCGCGCATTTCCGGAAGAACATTGCGATGAGTATTCCCTGCCCTGCAGCTTCGTTCGTCATCGTGCCCACTTTCCAGGCAGCTGTCCATGAGTAGTTCACGATCAAAGTAATGTTGGCACCACGCAAGCGGTGCTTGAATCGCAACCTCAAGCGGGCCTAGTTTCGCAGCCTCGAATGGAGACCGCGATGTTCCGCTATCTGATGCCCAAATCGATCAAGCCGCCTTTCGCCCGCTATAGCCATGGCGTCGAAGTCCCTGCCGGCAAGCGGCTCATCCTGTGCGCCGGCCAGGTCGCAATCACCGCCGATGACAACATCCCCGAAGGGGTCGAAGAACAGACCGAGCTCTGCTTCAAGAACATCGCTGCCGTATTGGCTGAGGCCGGCCTCAGCCTGAAGGATGTCGTGCGCATCAACGCCTATGTCACCGATCGCGCTTATCTCAGGCCTTATATGGCCGTGCGCGACCGCACCTTTGCGGACCCGGCACCGGCGTCCACGCTGATGATCGTCGGCGGTTTCGCGCGACCGGAATTCAAGGTCGAGGTCGAGGTGATTGCGGCAGGGTGAGCAGCCCGCGCCCTTTCCTTGTGATAGACAAGCCCGAATGGGCTGCCCACAATCCGGAGACTGATGTGACGACGAAAAGACGCGTGTGGTGGGGCGATTTCCGCACCACGGAATATGCTTCCATAGATCCCGAAACGACGATCGCGGTGTTGCCGGTGGCGGCGATCGAGCAGCACGGCCCGCATTTGCCGGTGTCGACCGACACCAGCATCATGAACGGCATGCTGGAGACGGTGATCGAGCGCCTGCCCGCCGATCTCGACATCCGTATCCTGCCTGTGCAGGCGGTCGGCAAATCCAACGAACATGTGCATGCGCCGGGAACGCTTACTCTGCCGCCGGCAACGCTGATCGACGCCTGGACCGAGCTTGGTCTTTCCATCGCGCGCGCTGGGTTGAAGAAGCTCGTCGTCGTCAACTCGCATGGCGGCAATGAGGAGATCATGGGCATCGTCACGCGCGAACTGCGCGTGCGCGAAAAAATGCTTGCCGTGAAGACGAGCTGGCAGCGCTTCGGCCGCCCCGCCGGCATGTATACGGAACTCGAAGATCGCCATGGCATCCATGGCGGCGATGTCGAAACCTCGCTGATGCTGCATTTCCGCCCGGACCTGGTCGCCATGGACAAGGCTGAGAACTTCGTTTCCAACGTCGCCAAGGCAGAGAAGGCGTTTTCACTGCTGCGCCAGACCGGCACCCATGCCTATGCCTGGATCGCGCGAGACTTGAACCCCCACGGCGTGGTGGGCGATGCTTCGATTGCCACCGCCGAAAAGGGCCGGCTCACGGCCGAGCACCAGGCTGATGGGTTCATCACGCTGCTGAAGGATGTCCGTAAAGCGAAGTTAAGCGATTGGGTGCTGTGAGGCAGAGCGCTGCCTTCTCGTCCTGGCGAGAGTGGAAGGCGCCACTCACTCGATCTCAAGCTCGAACGGCACGCCCTCGTAAGCATCGGCACCGCGGCCGATCGAGGCGATGGCTGTGATCATGCGGCCATTGCGGCCGAGGATGTGATCGGCCACCGCAACAAGCCGTGGATTGGGTGTGGCTGACGGCGAAAGCCAGCGCAATGTCTTCGCCAATTCCATCTCGTCGCGCTTGGGAGCGAGAGCAGCCGCGATGATGTAGGCCGAGGCCGTCGAACGGCTTATCCCGGCGTAACAGTTGACCACCAGTGGACGCGACCGATCCCAACTCTGGGCGAAGCCAAGCAACGCACGCACATGCTCTTCGCCGGGCAAGGTCATGCCCTCCTGCGCCTCGGCGATGTCATGCATGACCAGATGCAAGTGGTTTTCCGGCCGGATTACCGCCGGGCGCATCATATCCGTGCCCGCCGCCAGCAGAGACAACAGACGTTCTGCGCCTGCACGGTTGACAGTGGCTTCGACCTTGGAGAGCGGACAGACGATGATCATGCGCGGATCCTGTTTTGGGAACCATCATCCTTCGCGGCCCAGCCTGCAAGAGCGGCGTCCAGCCGTTGCCACTCCTCTTCCGAACCCGGCAAACCGGAACGCAGCGTGCCCGGACGTTCCGCGAAATGGCGCAGCAGGATACCCTCCCGCCCCAGCGCATTGAACAGGCCTGACGCGTTGCCGAAGTCCAGATAGCGGAACAATGAAGTACCGCCAGCCACCGGCACGCCTCGACCTGCAAACAATGCATCGAGCCGGGCGGCGTCCTTCGTCAATTGCTGCCGCATCGCCTCTTGCCACGCGATGTCGCCAAGCGCGCGGATGCCGTACTCCAGTGTCGGCCCCGCCACGGCCCAGGGGCCAAGCTGGCTGTTGAGCTGTGCGGCCGTCGCGCGCTCCGTCAGCGTGAAGCCGAGCCGCACGCCGGCAAGCCCGAAGAACTTGCCGAAGGAACGCAGGACCACCAACCCGCCATGCCCGGCGTCGGCAGCGAGACTCGCCTCGCGCGGGCCGACATCCATGAAGGCTTCGTCGACCACGAGCAGACCACCCTTTGCCTTCATGCGATCTGCAAGGTTAAGCAGCCGCTCGCGCGAAACGACGCGCCCGTCCGGATTGTTGGGATTGACCACGATGGCGAGGTCCGCCTCGGCCAGCGCGTCGAAATCCGTCGTTTCGGAAACGACGTGGCCGGCAATGGCGGCTGCCCGGGCGTGTTCGGCATAGGTTGGCGACAGCACCAGCGCGCGGCCTGCCCTCACCAGCGAGGCGACCCGCGGCAGCAGGATCTGGGTGCCCGGCGCCGCGACCACGTTCCCGGCCGACTGCGCGCCATAGGCAGCCGCAGCAACCGCCAGCAATTCGGAAAGCCGTGCTGCTTCCGGCAGCCGGGTGAAGGCGGTGGCGGGCGGATCGAAAAGTGGATAGGAGTGCGGATTGATCCCGGTCGAGAGATCGACGAACGGTTCCGGTGCGTCAGGAAACAGTGCCCGCGCCCGGCCAAGACTTCCGCCGTGATCAACTGCCGCAATTGCCTCGCCTGGAAGCCGCATGTCCGCCCTGACCGCCTTTCTATCGCTGCTGATCGAAGCTCGGCTCGGCTATCCGGACCGGCTGTTTCGCGCCATCGGCCATCCGGTGACGTGGATCGGCGCCCTGATATCCTGTCTCGATCGCGGGCTCAACCGCGCCGCCGACAGCGACGCGGCGCGTCGCATGGCCGGCCTGTTTGCGCTGCTGGTCATCGTTGTCGTGCCCGCAACGATCGCTCGGCTCGCCGAATCGGCCCTGCTTGCCCTGCCGCTCGGCATTGTTGCCGTCGCACTGCTCGGAAGCTCGCTTCTGTCGCAGAAGAGCCTCGCCAGCCATGTCGAAGCAGTGGCTGACGCCCTCGACAGCGGCGGTCTCGTTGCCGGGCGTAAGGCGGTCTCGATGATCGTCGGCCGCGACCCGGAAAAACTCGATGAAGCCGCTGTCGGGCGTGCCGCCATCGAGAGCCTGGCCGAGAATTTCTCGGACGGCATCGTCGCCCCCGCCTTCTGGCTTGGCGTCGGCGGATTGGCCGGTGGTGCCGCCTACAAGGCCGCCAACACCGCCGATTCCATGATCGGCCACCGCACCGAGCGCCACGAGGCTTTCGGCTGGGCAGCGGCGCGCTTCGACGACCTCATCAATCTGCCCGCCTCGCGCCTGACCGGCCTGCTGATCGTCGCCGCCGCGTTTTTCGTCAAGGGCGCTGATCCGGCCGAGTCCTGGCGCGCCATGCGGCGCGACGCCCGTTTTCATCGCTCGCCCAATGCCGGCTGGCCGGAGGCCGCGATGGCCGGCGCTCTGGGCCTAGCGCTTGCCGGCCCACGTTCCTACGGCGGTGTCCTGGTGGAAGGCCGCTACATGGGAGAAGGCGGCCGCGCCGGCGTCACCAGCGCCGATATCCGCCAGGCGCTGAGGCTTTACTGGACCGCTGACATGCTGCTCATCGTACTGCTCGGCGCGATCGCGCTAATGATCTGGTAGCCTTTAGAGCGCCGCGCGTCCGTTCGGACGCGCAAAGGACGCTCTAACACTTTTAAGCTGCACATCGTGCTTTCCGAAAACCGATTCCGATTTTCGGGCCGATGCGCTAAAATTCTATTCCCTGCTGCGCTTTCACGCCGGCGGAAAAATGATGCTTGGTCGCTCCCATCTCGGTGACGAGATCGGCAACTTCGGTGAGCGCCGGCTTGGCATTGCGACCGGTAACGACGACATGCAGGTCCTCGCGACGCCCCTTCAGGGCATCCACGACGCGATCGATATCCAGATAATCATAGCGCAGCGCGATGTTGAGTTCGTCCAGCACCAGCAGGCTGATTGAAGGGTCTGCCATCAGCTCTTCCACCTTGACCCAGGCAGCTTCGGCAGCGGCGATGTCTCGCTTCAGGTCCTGTGTTTCCCAGGTGAAGCCTTCGCCCATTGAATACCACACCAGTTGATCGCCGAAGGCCTTGAAAGCGTCCTTCTCGCCGGTATGCCACTTGCCCTTTATGAACTGCACGACACCGACACGCCGGCCGTAGCCCAGCATGCGCAGCGCCAGTCCGAAGGCCGCCGTGGTCTTACCCTTGCCAGGCCCGGTATTGACGATGAGCAGCCCTTTCTCGATCGTCTTTTGCGCCACCTCGGCATCCTGCACCGCCTTGCGCTTGGCCATCTTGGCACGATGGCGCTCGGCTTCGCTCTCATTGATTCCGGTCATGTCATTTCACCTTGAGCGGCAGGCCGGCAACGGTCAGCACCACACTGTCGGCGACCGCTGCGACCTGCTGGTTGAGACGCCCGGCGGCGTCACGGAAGCGGCGTGCCAGCGCATTATCCGGCACGATGCCAAGGCCGACCTCATTGGACACCACGAACCACGGGCCGCGTGGTTTCGACAGTGCGGCCTTCAGCTTCGCGCATTCGGCCTCCACGTCATGCTCGGCCAGCATGTGATTGGTGAGCCAGAGCGTGAGGCAATCGACCAGCACCGGACGCCCTTTGCGCAAGCGCTCCAGCGCCCCGACGAGGTCGAGTGGCGCATCCACCGTTTCCCAACCTTCGCCACGCCGAGCACGATGATGCGCGATGCGTTCGCGCATCTCATCGTCATAAGCTTGGGCGGTCGCGATATAGGTCCACGGCGCCGGCAGCGCCGTAACCAGCTTTTCGGCATGCGCGCTCTTGCCCGAGCGCGCGCCGCCGATAACCAAGGTCAGGCGATCAGGCAAAGCTGTCGCGAAGGCTCGCCGACTGCCCGGTGAAACGACCGCGCACGACGCCGACGACAACGCCCAGCACAACCCAGAACACCAGGTTGGTCAGCGTGACCGCCACGACGAACTGGTGATGCAGTCCTTCCGGGATCGGCGTGTCATAGCTCTCCGGCTGCGGCGCGCCCACGACATGCGGCGCGACAATCAGCACGATGGCGAGCACCGTCAGCGGCAACGAGCGTCGGAAGGCGATCAACGCCAGACCGATGGCCGTGGCAGCGACGGTGGAAATCCACCAGACCTGCCGGGGCAGCAGTTCGGCAGCCGGCATCGCCGGCAGCTCCGGGGGCAGGCCGAGACCCGGTGCCAGCGTAAAGACTGCAAAGCCGGCAAGCCCCCAGAACACACCCTGGCGCCAATTGCCGATGCCGCCGGCGAATTCCGAGAACGCAACAAGGATCAACGCGAAACCGATGCCGGTGACGACGTTGGAGAGCACGTTGAAGGAGAAGCGTTCGACGCCGTCAGCAGGCGCCCAGCCTTCCTCTTCCTCGGCCGGAGCGGCGGCTGCTGCTGGAGCCGGCGCCGCCGAGCTCATCGCATTGCTGCCGGCATCGGCTGCGGGTGCCGCAGGCGCGGCCGCATGTTCGTGGCCGCCCGCGGCCTGCTCATAGACTTCCGCTTTCAGGATCAGCGGAACGGTTGCGTAGGCCTGCAGGCAAGCGAGAACGATGCCGGCCAATAGACCCGCGATCGCCGCGACGAACACGACGTTGCGAAAAACAGACATGGCGGGTTCCCCCTGGTTAGTGGCAGGGGAACGCCATCGAGTGGCGCGCGTCGTGGGCAGCGTTGTGCACCGCTTCGATATGCGAGAAGCCAGTGAAGCCGATGACGAAAATGCCGAGCAGGCCGGCAAGTGCCAATTGCAGGAAACGCGACTGCGAGGAGGCCGAGGCGCCGATAGAAACGGAAGCGGTATTCATGGTCTGTCCTTTCGCCCTCCACCCGAGGGCATTACCGTCATTGCTGTCGCCGGCAGGTCTCCTGGCTTGCGGATCAGCGCCCTTCCCCACCTTCCCGAGGCAAACCTCAGTGGCATTGGAGAGGACTACCGCTCACAGTTGCGGGGGCAGCCACGGCTTCGGATGGATTTCCCCTTCCCCACCGTATTCCCTCTTGGTCCCGAAGGGACCGACGACAGGCGGACTATAGAAAGAATCGCAGCGTCCGGCAAACCAAATTCCGCCATCTACGGATGCGGAAGCGTCATTGCGGCAGGCGGTCGTTACATCGACTTTGGCAGATATCGCCAGGTGACAAGCGCACAGACGGCAGCAAGGCAGCCCAGTGTGGCGAAAACGGATCCCAACCCGAAGAACGTCAGCACCACGGAATAGACCAGCGGCGGCGTCAGTTCCGAGAAGTCGAGATAGGTGCGATAGACCGCAGCCATCTGCGACCGCTCATAGGCACGCACCGATCGCATGAAGGCGGTGGAGCCGATGGCGTCGAGCGCGATGGTGAACAGGGCACCGACCAGCAGCAGCCCGGCGGTGGCGAGCGGAATGAGTTCGCCAATAGCGCCAGCAAGCCAGAGCGATATTGCCATCCCGATGAAGGCAAGCGTCATCACGTTACGCGCGCCATAACGCTTGCCTGCCCTGCCCCAGTAAATCGCTGCGAACAGAAGAGCGTTGCCGGCCGAGACCAGCAAGCCGCCGGCGAGTTCGCCCTGGCCGGTAATGACCATGAACAGCGGGCCGTAGACGAAGAAGGTGGTCCAGTAGCAGGACCGGCCGAAGGCGATGAGCCAGGCGAGCCTCAACCTTGGCTGGCTGACGAAGCGCCCGATATTGGCGAACGGATTGATGGGTCGGCTTTTGCCG
This sequence comes from Mesorhizobium sp. 1M-11, assembly GCF_001303895.1. Taxonomy (GTDB): domain Bacteria; phylum Pseudomonadota; class Alphaproteobacteria; order Rhizobiales; family Rhizobiaceae; genus Mesorhizobium. The sequence continues at coordinate 121,692 of NZ_LJSD01000001.1, forward strand.
GGCACGATCATCGGATTGTCGCCCAGCCGGTAATACCAGAACAGGGCGAGCAGACAGAGCGCGAAGATGGCAACCGCTCCGTGCGCGGCATAGATGCCGTAGCGCGTATAGAGGAAGATGCCGAGCGTGGGACCGCTCGTCCAGGCGATCATCGACCACGCCATGCGCAAGGATTCGGCCTGCATCAGGTCGGTCTTGCGGATATGGTCCATGATGTAGAGGTTGAGCGTGATCGACAGCGCGCTCGCCCCCATCACCCGGCAGAGCATGCCGATGATCTGGCCTGGCAGCGAATGGGTGACGAAGAACAGCGAGCCGATGGCAAGCAGCAGCGCGCCAGCGGTGTAAACCCATCTACGCGCGAAGCGATGGATCAACATTGGCATGAACAGCGTGACCGACAGGCCCAGCAGCGACACTATCGTATAGAGGATCGAGACCGTCTGCTCGTTCTTCAGGATCTCATAGGCCTGGATCGGGATGACCGAGGCGACCGTGGCGCGCGCGCAGGATTCGATGGCATAAAGCGAGGCAAAGGTGCGCGCATCCGCCGGCGGTACAGCCGGTAGCCAGATCGGATGGCGGACATGCGTGGACATGAATTCCCAGACTAGCGACTCGCAACGGAAATCTGCGTCGCTGACGGCCGAATCGGTAGCAGGAAACCGACGCACTCATGCCGGAATGCGAAGCCGGCCAACGGGTTTTGAGGGCTGGTACAACGGCGCCAGCGATTTTCTTCTTTTTTGAAAGAAGATGCAGTGCATCTCCCGCCCACTCTCGCTTCGCCCGCATCCATGCTAGGCATGGCACGGTTGCAATTTCGAATCCTGCCGCATGAGCCTTGAACAGCAGATTTCCTCCTCCCGACGCATTGCGCTGATCGACGTCTTGCGTGGCATCGCGCTTCTGGCGATGGCCAGCTACCACTTCACCTGGGACCTCGGATTCTTCGGTTACACGAGCCTGGGACTGACCGCGCACGGCCCCTGGAAGCTCTATGCACGCTGTATCGCCTCGAGCTTCCTCTTCCTGGTCGGTGTCTCGCTTGTGCTCGCGCATGGCGAGCGCATCCGCTGGCGGGGCTTCTGGATCCGCTTCGCCATGGTGGCGGTGGCGGCGGCTGCGATCTCTGTGGCGACCTATTTCGCCACACCCGAAAGCTTCATCTTCTTCGGCATCCTGCATCAGATCGCGCTGGCCAGCGTGCTCGGGCTTCTGTTCCTGCGCCTGCCTGCGCTGCTGACGCTGGTCGTCGCCGCGCTGGTGGTCGCGGCTCCTTTCTATCTGCGCTCGCCCTTTTTCGATCATCCTGCACTTTTATGGGTCGGCCTCTCCTCGGCCGACCCGCGCTCGAACGACTACGTCCCGCTGTTTCCCTGGTTCGGTGCGGTAATGATCGGCATCGGCGTGGCCAAACTGGCCAAGGCGGCCGGCTTGTTCGAACGACTGGCGACCATTTCACTCAGCCAGACATTTCAGCGTCCCCTCACCTTCATCGGCCGCCACAGCCTGGCCTTCTACCTGATCCACCAGCCCGTGTTGATCGGTTGCGTATGGCTGTTTGCGCAAGCGTGGCCCGCCCCGGCACAAGATCAGAAGCTCGGCTTCACCAATACCTGCCAGGCATCGTGCCAGGACAGCCGCGACGCCGCCTTCTGCGTGCGCTATTGTGGATGCATGCTCACCGCGGTCGAAAAGGACGGGCTGCTGACCGGCATCATGAGGGGCGACCAGTCGGCTTCGGCCAGGACCCGCCTCAGCGATCTCATCAGCACCTGCACGGTTCAGACCGAGGACGCCATGAGCCCGGGGGAACCACAATGACCGACACCGCTCGCCTTCCGTTTCCACTGCCGCCGATCATCTTCCTGATCGCGTTGATTGCAGGGGTTGTCCTCGGCATCCTCTATCCTTTGCCCTGGTTCGGCGACGTCCTGGGCGACATCCTGTTCGGCTTCGGCTGGCTGGCTGCGTTGGGCGCGGTGGCGTTGTGGTTCGCGGCCATCCGCATGATGTTCAGGGCCAGGACGCCACTGAACCCAGTGGCCACGCCGACGCATCTTTTGACCGGCGGTCCATTCGGCATCAGCCGCAACCCGATCTATCTGTCGCTGGCAACGCTGGTTGTCGGTATCGGGCTGATCACCGGCAACATCTGGCTCATCCTGCTTGCCTTCGTCGCGGGGCTGTTAACCAGCAAGCTGGTGATCCAGCGAGAGGAAAAGACGCTCGCTGGCAAATTCGGCAAGAAATATCACGACTACGCCAAGCGCGTACGCCGCTGGATCTGAGGCAATTCCCGGCCACGCACCGTCAGATAATTGCTGACGTGCGTTTGTTAGCCGGCCCGCTCGATGCGGATCACTTGCGCCTTGTCGGTCAGGTGACCGTCCTTGGTGATGGCCTCCACCGCCTTGCGCACCGCCGCTTCCGTCGTTTCGTGCGTGACGAGAATGACGGTCTTCTTGTCGACGACCTCCGGCCCGACAGCGTGCTGAACGATCGATTCCAGCGAAATATCGTTGTCGGCCATACGCTTGGCCACGGAAGCGAATACGCCGACACGGTCGTGCACGGTGAGGCGAATGAAGTAGCCGCCGGCATGGCTGCGCATCTGCGCTTTCTTGTAAGGTTTCAGTTCCCTGGCCGGACGACCGAACACCGGTCCGTGCTGGAAGCCGGGCTGGCTCTTGGCGATGTCGGCGATATCGCCGACCACCGCCGAGGCCGTGGCATTGCCGCCGGCGCCAGGGCCGGACAGCAACAATTCGCCCAGGATGTCGGTCTCGATAGCCACCGCGTTGGTAACGCCGTGCACCTGTGCGATCACGGAGGCGGTCGGCACCATGGTCGGGTGCACGCGCTGTTCGATACCGCTTTCGGTGCGTTGGGCAACGCCGAGCAGCTTGATGCGATAGCCGAGTTCGGCGGCGGCACGAATGTCGGCCTGGGTGATGTTGGAAATGCCTTCCAGATAGATGTCGTCGGCAGCGATCTTATGCCCGAAAGCCAGGCTGGTGAGGATGGCGAGCTTGTGGGCGGTGTCGTTGCCTTCGATGTCGAAGGTCGGATCAGCCTCGGCATAGCCGAGACGCTGCGCATCCTTCAGGCACGCTTCGAAGGATAGGCCCTCGGCCTCCATGCGGGTCAGGATATAATTGCAGGTGCCGTTCAGGATGCCAAAGACGCGGTTGACCGAATTGCCGGCCATCGCCTCGCGCATCGTCTTGATGACCGGAATACCGCCGGCCACCGCCGCCTCATAGTTGAGCAGCACGCCTTTCTTCTCGGCGATCTCGGCCAGCGCCACGCCATGCTTGGCAAGCAGTGCCTTGTTGGCCGTCACCACATGTCGGCCGGCTTCGAGCGCAGCTTTCACGCTTTCGCGCGCGGGGCCTTCGTCGCCGCCTATCAGCTCGATGAAGACATCGATTTCGTTCGAACGGGCGAGATCGATCGGATTGTCGAACCACGAGACATTGGAAAGATCGACACCGCGATCCTTGCCACGGCTGCGCGCAGAGACGGCGGTCACGGTGATGGTGCGGCCACACTGGCGGGTTAGTTCGGCCGCCTTTTCCGTGAGCACACGCACCACCGAAGCCCCGACGGTGCCGAGGCCGGCAATTCCAACACGCAAGGATTCAGCCATGATGGACGGCCCCTCTTTCTCGGTCTTTCAGGATTGTCTGCGGCAGTTCAGCGATGTGCTGCCAGTGGCACCACATTGTTGGGCTGCTTGGCGGTGGTCGCCAGGAATTTCTTGATGTTGCGGGCCGCCTGCCGGATGCGGTGCTCGTTCTCGACCAGAGCCAGGCGCACGTAATCGTCGCCGTGCTCACCGAAGCCGATACCAGGCGCTACAGCCACATCGGCGTGCTCGATCAGCAGCTTGGAGAATTCGAGCGAACCGAGATGCTTGAACGGCTCGGGGATCGGTGCCCAGGCGAACATCGTGGCGGCGGGCGCCGGGATGTCCCAGCCCGCGCGGCCGAAGGCATCGACCATCACGTCGCGGCGCTTGTGGTAGATATCGCGCACTTCCTCGATGTCGGAACCATCACCGTTGAGCGCCGCGGTGGCCGCGACCTGGATCGGCGTGAAGGCGCCGTAGTCGAGATAGGACTTGACGCGCGTCAGCGCCGCGATCAGCCGCTCGTTGCCGACGGCGAAACCCATGCGCCAGCCGGGCATGGAGAAGGTCTTCGACATCGAAGTGAACTCGACGGTGACGTCGATCGCGCCCGGCACCTGCAGCACCGAAGGGGGCGGGTTGCCGTCGAAATAGATCTCCGAATAGGCGAGATCCGACAGGATGATGATGTCGTTCTTCTTCGCGAAGGCCACCACGTCCTTGTAGAAGTCGAGTGTGGCGACATAGGCCGTCGGGTTGGACGGATAGTTGAGGATCAGTGCCAGCGGCTTCGGGATGGAATGGCGCACACCGCGCTCCAGCGCCGGAATGAAGCCGTCATTCGGCTCGGCCTGCAGCGAGCGGATGACACCGCCCGACATGATGAAGCCGAAGGCGTGGATCGGATAGGTCGGATCCGGGCACAAGACCACATCGCCCGGCGCGGTGATGGCCTGCGCCATATTGGCGAAGCCTTCCTTGGAGCCCAGGGTCGCCACGACCTGGGTGTCGGGATTGAGCTTCACACCGAAACGGCGGGCGTAATAATTGGCTTGGGCGCGGCGCAGGCCAGGAATGCCGCGCGAAGACGAGTAGCGATGCGTGCGCGGATCGCGTACCACTTCACACAGCTTGTCGACGATGGCCTTCGGGGTCGGAAGATCGGGATTGCCCATGCCCAGGTCGATGATGTCGGCGCCGCGTGACCGGGCACTGGCCTTCAGGCGATTGACCTGTTCGAAGACGTAGGGTGGAAGACGGCGGACTTTGTGAAACTCTTCCATGTTCGTTCCGATCGAGGGGCGCTTGGCGGCGCGCTATAACGTTATTTGCAATTCGGGTCGAGGGCGGGGTCGCACTTGGCCCCAATCTGCTTCAGGGCGTCCTTGGCGTGGCTGGCCTTGAGCTTGTCGAGCTCGGCGGCATCGGCCGCGGCAGCCGGATCACCCGGATGCGCCTGCACGTTGGACTTGGCGGCCGACAATTGCGCCAGCTTGGCGTTCTTCTCGTCTTCGGTGAACTGCGTTGCCGCATTCTGCGGCTTGATGTTCAGATTGGGGAATGTGCCGGTATCCTTCGGCCCGGTCACCGAGCCACCTGACTGTACGGCCGTTGAAGGTCCACTGCTCGAACTGGCGCAGCCAGTCATGGCAAGACCGCCGGCAAGAACGAGCGCCAGCGACAACCGCCCTGTGACGGCAATCAGAAGCTGACCAACACGATCCGTCATACTATTTCCCGCAATGGCCATTAAAGCTCACTTTCCCATCATGGGAGAGCAAAAGCATATTGGCTCCTATTCGACCTTGCATGATACTATGTCAAGAAATGGCTAGGGAGGAACCGCGCGAACCATGGCCGACAGACCTGATGCAGGCAAGACGGACGCCCATGAACATCCATCCGTCGAGCAGTATCTGGTAAAGGACCCAGAGCGTTTCGCGCTCAATCTGGCGCGCGTCATCGAACAGGCCGGCAAGGCCGCTTCCGCCTGGGCCGAACCGCGTGAACGCGGCGAGGTGCGCGACAGCGTTGCCGAGCCCATGGCCGACATGGTCAAGACCTTCTCCAAGCTCACCGAATATTGGCTGGCCGACCCCCAACGCGCCCTGGAGGCGCAGACCAGGCTGTTCGCGGGCTATATGAATGTCTGGGCCAGCGCCATCCATCGCATCGGCGGCGTCGAGGACGAGGCCACAGGTGTCAAACCGGAACGCGGCGACAAACGCTTCCAGGACCCGGAATGGGGCAAGAATGCCTTCTTCGATTTTCTGAAACAGGCCTATCTGGTCACCTCACGATGGGCGGCCGACCTTGTCGAACATGCCGAGGGCCTGGACGAGCACACGCGACACAAGGCCGGCTTCTATGTGAAGCAGGTGTCGAACGCGATCTCGCCATCCAACTTCATCCTCACCAACCCTGAACTGTTCCGCGAAACCGTATCCTCGCACGGCGAGAACCTGGTGCGCGGCATGAAGATGTTCGCCGAGGATATCGCCGCCGGCAAGGGCGACCTGAAGCTGCGCCAAGCCGACTATTCGAAATTCGAGATCGGCCGCAACATAGCCGTTACCCCTGGCAAGGTGGTCGGCCGCTCCGACGTCGCGGAGATCATCCAGTACAGCCCGGCAACCGAGACCGTACTGAAGCGCCCTTTGCTGATCTGCCCACCATGGATCAACAAGTTCTACATCCTCGATCTCAACCCGGAGAAGTCCTTCATTCGCTGGGCAGTGGAACAAGGCCATACCGTCTTCGTCATTTCCTGGATCAATCCTGACGAACGCCACGGCACCAAAAACTGGGAAGCCTATATCCGCGAGGGGCTGCAATACGGCCTCGACGTCATCGAACAGGCAACCGGGGAACGCGGCGTCAACGCAATCGGCTATTGCGTCGGCGGCACGCTGCTGGCCGCAGCACTCGCTCTCCTGGCGCAGGAAGGCGATGACCGCGTCAAATCAGTCACCTTCTTCACCACCCAGGTCGACTTCACCTATGCCGGGGACCTCAAGGTCTTCGTCGACGAGGAACAGATCGCCGCACTCGAAATCGCGATGCGTGGTAAAGGCTTCCTCGACGGCACCAAGATGGCGACCGCCTTCAACATGCTTCGCTCGGGCGATCTGATCTGGCCCTATGTCGTCAACAATTACATGCGCGGTAAGGAGCCTCTTCCCTTCGACCTGCTCTACTGGAACGCCGACTCCACCCGCATGGCGGCTGCCAACCATTCGTTCTACCTGCGCAATTGTTACCTGGAGAACAACCTTTCGCGTGGCCAGATGGAGCTTGCCGGGCGCACGGTTTCGCTCTCCGACATCACAATTCCTGTCTACAACCTGGCTTCCAAGGAAGATCACATCGCACCGGCGCGCTCGGTCTTCCTCGGCTGCCAGTATTTCGGCGGCGAGGTCGACTATGTGATGGCGGGTTCCGGCCATATCGCCGGCGTCGTCAATCCACCTGCACTTGGCAAATACCAGCACTGGACCGGCGGCAAACCGGTTGGACGATTCGAAGACTGGATCGCCGCCGCCACCGAGAACCCAGGCTCGTGGTGGCCACACTGGCAACGCTGGATCGAGGCGAAGGACGACAAGCGCGTGCCGGCCCGGATTCCGGGCAAGACCATGGAAACGCTGGGCGACGCTCCCGGCGACTATGTAAAAGTCAGAGTGTAACAATCTGTAATATGCGGTGAGTTGACCTCTTCGCCAAAGCGGGCGAAATGGTCACGTCAATCATCAATTTGACGCAAATCACGCAAGCTCGGACGATTTCATAAGAAAGCTTGCGAATTTGTCACAGGTCTCGTTTCCGATTGCGGAAACTCGATCATTCGGCGGCGTCCTGGCGCCTGAGATGACGGTTCGGATCGGCTAGCGAGGGGGAATTTGGATTTGAGGGCAAGCAGCTCGCGCTTCGCGAAAGGAGAACGCCGCGCCGTCGTGGCGGCGTTGTGTGCGTTGCTGCTGGCTTCCTGCACCTCGACGGGTGCGCCAGACCTCGGCGTCGCCAATCCGAACTATGCAGCCTCCGACGCCGGAACAAATCCAGCCGCGACAACACCGGGAACTCCGAACACCACGGATCCGGCCCAAGCCGCCGCGGCGACCCCGCAGACGCTGATGACCGCAGAGGGCGACACCGCCCTGCCCGAACAGATTGCCTATCTTCCGTCCGCCAAACCAGGTACCGCTACTTTTCCGCTGACCGCTCCGATCGATGCACAGGCTCTTGTCGGCAACACGCCGCAACAGCTGGTCGCGCCTGAACAAACCGCCCAGCAAACGGCCGCTGCGGCCCAACAGGTCGCGGCTGGCACTACCGCCGTCCTGCCGCAACAAGGCGTTGCAACCAGCCAGCGAGCTGCCGAGCCAGCCGCGGTGGCACCGCAGACAGCCAGCGCTGCAACCCCGGAAATGAACCATCCGGTTTATGTGACGGCTGGCGAAATGCCGGCGGCGCCTGCCAAGCCGGAAAAGAAGGGCTTCTTGGCCTCGTTGTTCGGCTCGTCACCAGCCAAGGCAGCGCCGGTCGCGGAGAAACCAAAACCGATCGTGCCCGCGGAACAAGCCGGAACCAAACAAGCGATCATCCCCGAAGACAAGCCCGCCAAGCCGATCATCACGCTGGCTTCCGCCGAGGTCGGCCAAAAGCAGGCGACGCTGGCTTCCGCGGACAGTTCATCTGCATTCAACAGTCTGCCCGGCGTGCGCAAGACCGCGCTGTTCGAGATCACCCGCCGTTCCGGCACCTACGATGACAGCGATGTCGACCTCAATGAGGACGACGAGGGTGGCTCCTATCAGGTGGCTTCAGCCGCCGGCCTGGCGCGCCTCGCGCCCAACGGCCTGCTGAAACAGACCGAAAGCGTGGATGTTGCTTGCCTGAAACCGTCGCTGGTGCGTGTCCTGAAGCAGATCGAAGGGCATTACCGCAAGAAGATGATCGTAACCTCCGGCTATCGCGACCAGGCCCGCAATGTGCGTGCGCGCGGCGCCAAGAACTCGCTCCATATGTATTGCGCCGCCGCCGACATCCAGATTCCGGGCGTCAGCAAGTGGGATTTGGCCACTTATGTCCGTTCACTGCCCGGGCGCGGTGGTGTCGGCACCTATTGCCACACCGAATCCGTGCATGTTGACGTCGGCCCCGAGCGCGACTGGAACTGGCGCTGCCGCCGCCGCGGTTAGGCCACCAAATACCCGCACCGTCTAGAAAAAACCTTTCAGGAACGCCGCCGCGCCGTCGGTAATGCCGACGATCTTGTTTGTCGCCTGCCGGTAGAACTTGAAATTGAGCTCGGTTCCGGGCCTGCCATCCTGCCAATCGGTCAGATGCTTGAGTTCGCTGCGGCCAAGTGGCCGCCTGGCAAGCGCTGTGCGCCTGACCGATATGCTGACACGCGGCGTCTGCCGTTCAATGTCCGCTTGCTTCGCCACCGCTTCCGCGGATAGCACGATGCCACGCGCGACGAGGCCATGCCCGCCTTCGTTCTCGCTTGCGAACAGGAAGATCGTATCGCCCGCGGCGATGTTCTTGCCGCCATACATCGTCTTCTGCGCAGTGAACGCAAAATGCTCCGCTTGCGGATCGGCAATCTCAGCCTTGATCGCGAACGCCATGTCTTTCTCCCCGGTCGGCGAGAATAACACGTCCATAGCGTGTCGTTCAGACCGTGCTGTCGGGAGAAACGTACTGCGATTTGCCGAAAAGCGTCAGGCCGCAGGCCTTGGCGAGCGCCGTGGAGGCAAGATTGTCGGTCTGGCAACGATACTGCGGCTCATAACCCTGGCCGAAGGCATAGCGGCTCAACGCACGTACCGCTTTGCGCGCATGTCCCCTGCCCCGGAACGGCACAAGTGTCAGCACACCGATGTCCGCAAGCTTCGATCCGCTCCAGGGATAGGCACTGGCGGCGCTGACCAGACACTCCTCTTCGAACGCCCCAAAAACCGCCCAGTGGTTAAGCTCCACATAGGCGTCATCGAGGTCCTGCTCGGTGGCGGCCGCCTGGAAAGCGGCAAAGACGGCTTCGTCCCGTTGCGACAATTGCCGAGCGGCATCGATGCTTTCTTGCGCAAGCGCAGCCCGCTCCGATTCGCGAAAGTAGAAAAGATAGTCGGCCCCGTGCAGCCTGATTCCCGCTTCATCCAGCTTCCCGCGGAAAATCACCTCAGAGAGTTCCTGTTGACGGCTCAGGTTCGCCCTGGCGGCCATTTCAGGCGTCAGCGCAACCAGGACCTTGCCATGGACCGTTTCCAGCACGGTCACCCGTTCATCCTCCCCGAGGGCCGGATTGACAGTGAGCAGAAGGGTTTGGTCTTCATAAAGCACTTCGCCATCCGCAAATGGTTTCTTCCAAAAATCGACAATCTCTTGTGAAAACAATGACATGACTTATACTCAGCAAGCAGTTTCGGCGATCACCTTCGCTTATGCAGGCGACGATGGGTCCACGATCCCTTCAAAAGATCGCGAAAAGCTGTTGCGTCGGACAAGTCGGCAACAATGCGGCATCAACCATGCCAGCGTCCGGACCTTTGCTGCACCAGGTGCTGTGGCTATCCTTTCAGGCCAGGTACCGAACCCCAAGGAATCCAACGCTATCGGGTCTTCTTCGCAAGGGTTGGAAAAAAATGCAGAAAACCCGATTTTGACGGGTTGCCCGCCGCGCGCAACGCCACTATAAGCCGCCTTGGCTGCGCCCATCGTCTAGCGGTCAGGACACCGCCCTTTCACGGCGGTAACAGGGGTTCGATTCCCCTTGGGCGTACCAGTTTTCCACACACCGGAGTTGTCGGACCCTGCTGTTCCACAATGCAGCGTGGAAGAGTCTCATGGCTTCAGTGCAGTTAGCCGACGCTTCCGAGATTTCCCGTCAACACGATGAGATCCGCCTGACGGCTGGCACCTGTCTTGGCAAAGATCGAGCGCAGATGCGCACGCGCCGTTTCGTAAGAAATTGACTTCCGCTCGGCAATCTGCCTCAACCGCATACCCTGACAAAGCAGTACGGAGATCTCGGCTTCCGTCCGCGTCAATCCGAAGGCCTGGCGCAGAAGCTGCGGCTCGGCCGCGTTGCGCCGCTCCGGATTCTCCAGCAGGCAAACGCCGACGGACGGCGAGAAAAAGTCAGGCAGGCTGCCACCCAGCCTCTGGATGCGCATGGCCAGCGGGCGCCTGCCCTCGCGCGCGATGAGGAGCGGACCATCCGCGCCGGCGGGGCGAAGCCACGATTCGCTGAGAACGGAACGCACGCGCTCCCTGATGCGCGTCGTCTCTTCGGAGCGGCGAGAGCGCAGTTCCCCGTTGCTGACCTGGAGCTCGCTTCCAAGCAACCGGGCTGCTGCGTCGTTTGCACGCGTCACCTTGCCGAAGCGATTGAAGAAGATCGCCGCCACATCCGCCAGCTCGAACGCTTCCATCATGCCGGCGACACGATGCTGCATGGCGTTGCGCATCAGCGTCGACGCCATCGTGAGACGATCGCGCATCGCGCGCAGGACCGAGACCTCTTCCTCGCTGAAGAAATCATCGACCAGCTTGCGGTGCAACGTCATGACCAGCATGTCCTCCGGCGTCGAAAAGGCGACCATGCACGAGCGTCCGATGCCGTGCTTGGCGTGGAAGCGGTAGTAGGGATGGTGTTCGAATTCGTCGCGCGACGTGTATTGCGGCTCGCAGGCGGTGCCCTGCTTCAAAAGGTGCGGCACGCCGCGCAAACGCCAGTCGTTCTCATGCCAGCCATCGTTGAAATAATCCTCAAGCGCGCCGCCAAGGCTCTCGGTGGCAATGATCAGTTGAGGCGAACGTTTGGCCACAGGGATGATATTGACGCCAAATGAGCCAGTCGCTTGCGCGACGCTTTCGACGATGTCCTGCCACAGCGATGGACTGAACGCCGCTTCCACTACCTTGTCGAGGGCAAGGTCGAGCCCTTTGAGATCCATGTTCACCGTCGAGCCCCCCAGCTCGCATAGTGCTCAGATCATTGCAGAGACGGTGATGGGAGTACAACGGAAAAGCACGGCGGCGACCCGACGGCTACCAAAGGATGAGATGCGGCAGCGTCCTCAGGCTCAGGTGCTGACACCCAGTTCGACCAGCCGTTCCACACAGGATTCCTCAGCCTGGTCGAGTTCAGCCAGCGTCTCTTCGAGGTCGCGACGCTTCTGGCGCAGAGAATCCCGTTTCTCCTCGATGCGCTTGATCATGAGCTTGAGCTGCCCGACCTCGCCGGGCGGCTCCTTGTACATCTGGATGATCTCGCGGATCTCGGCGATAGCGAAGCCCAGCCGCTTGCCACGCAGGATCTGGCGGATGAGGTGGCGGTCGGAGGGGCGGAACAGGCGCGTACGCCCACGCCGCACCGGAGCGACCAGCCCCTCGTCCTCATAAAAACGCAGCGTGCGCGTCGAGATATCGAATTCGCGCGTCAATTCGGTGATCGTGTAGTATTCCCGCATTGTCGCTCCGGGCGCAGATGGCTTTAAAATATGCCGTTGTCCGTCGTGCCACCTCGCACATGGATGATGCGAGAATCGAACAGCATGCGGGTTCCTCGGAAGCTTCGCACGGCATTTACGTAAAAGTCAATTGCAGGCAAAAATCCTCAATCGTTTCCGCAATCCAACTGCCTATGGCGCCAGAATCGTTCAAATCTGCACCAGTCGCCCTCGCCTGAACTCCCAGCTTTTCGGCGCAATGAGTTTTCACCGCTCGAAGCTCGATGAGCCAAGGCAATTGGCGACTGGTCCGCTCTGCGGCCCCTCAGCCCAGATGCAACCACCAACTGGCAAAGCTCAGGAAGGCCAGGAAGCCGATGACGTCGGTGATCATGGTGGTGAAGATCGACGATGAGATCGCAGGATCGGCGCCGAACTTGTCGAGGAAAAGCGGGATCAGGATGCCGCCAAGCGACGCCGCCAGCATATTGACGATCATCGCGGCCGCAATGACGAGGCCTAGATCCACATTCTGGAACCATGTGCCGGCGACCAGTCCGAGCAGGGTCGCGATGATAGCGCCGTTGAGCAGCCCAACCAGCACTTCGCGGCGAATGACGCGGCCGGCATTGTAGATGTCGAGATCACGGGTCGCGAGCGCCCGCACAGTCACCGTCATGGTCTGCGTACCGGCATTGCCGCCGAGTGAGGCAACGATCGGCATGAGCGCGGCCAGCGCCACCATTTCCTCGATGGTGGCACCGAACATGCTGATCACCGAGGCGGAGAGGAAAGCCGTGCAGAGATTGACCAGCAGCCATGGCACGCGCGAGCGCGATGTGGCGGCCACCGTATCGGACAGCTCCTCGTCGCCGACACCGCCCATGCGCAAAAGGTCTTCCTCCGCCTCCTGCTGGATGACGTCGACCACATCGTCGATGGTGAGCACGCCGACCAGCCGTTCATTCTCGTCGACGACGGCGGCGGACAGAAGGTCGTATTGCTCGAATTCCCGCGCCGCCTCTTCCTGATCCATCGTCGCCGGAATGGCGTGGCGGGTCTCATGCATGATCTCTTCGACCTTCACCGCGCGCTTGGCGCGCAGCACCTGGTCGAGCCCGACGGCGCCGAGCAGTTTGAAGGTCGCGTCGATGACGAAGATTTCGGAAAAACGGTCCGGCAGATCCTTGTCTTCGCGCATGTAGTCGATGGTCTGCCCGACCGTCCAGAACGGCGGCACGGCGACGAATTCGGTCTGCATGCGCCGGCCGGCGCTTTCTTCCGGATAGTCGAGCGCGCGGCGCAGCCTGATGCGCTCGGTGAACGGGAGCTGCGACAGGATCTCGTCCTGGTCCTCCTGGTCGAGGTCCTCCAGGATGTAGACGGCATCGTCCGAATCGAGCTCCTGCACCGCCTGTGCGATCTGCGCGTTGGGCAGGTTGTCGACGATATCGAGGCGGATCGCCTCGTCGACCTCGGTCAGGGCCGAGAAGTCGAAATCGGAACCCAGAAGTTCAACCAGTGCCCGGCGCTGATCGGGCAGCAGGGCTTCCAGCAGGTCGCCCACTTCTGACTGATGCAGGTCACCCACTTCCCGCTTGAGGGCGAGGATGTCGCGATCGGCGATGGCAGCACCGATGTGGGCAACGAAGGGCGCACGGATGACGCCGTCCTCGCCATAAATGTCGGCGTGGATCGGGTCGGCCTCGTTACGCTCCTCACCTTGCATGTTTTCCCCGCGACCGGTTTGAAGGGAAAGGGTCCGTGCCCGGTGTAGAACAAGACGTTGCCGGATTGAAGCCGTATACAGGCCGGAAAAGTATGCCAATCCAGGGTTCCGCAACCAGCCAAGTCCGCCCCGCGAAAACTCTTTGCCGGAAGGTGCGAATATTGCTGGCGATGGCCTTGTTTCGCCGGAAACGATTTGCTACACGCCGCGAGCCGGTGCACTCCGGCCCTACCACGTGCGGTCGTGGCGGAATTGGTAGACGCGCAGCGTTGAGGTCGCTGTGGGGCAACCCGTGGAAGTTCGAGTCTTCTCGACCGCACCATTCTCACTCCGAGAACCCAGCATTTCTGCGGCTTTCAGCCGAATGTATCCCACGTCAGGATCATGCCTGGGACACATTCACTCGTTTATGGGCTTCAGCAGAGTGTCCCTGGGATAATCGCCGGAACTGGACGTCGGCTCCGATTGGAGCCATATGATGACAAGCCTTTCCGTGAGCGCCATGACCGAACGCAGCCAGATAGCCACGACGTTCCTGCCCTTTGCCGGCTCCGCGCCGGTGGAGTGGTGCATTGAACCGGGTCTTACCGACTATGCGCATGCACTGGCTGTCATGGAGGCACGAGCCGAGGCGATTCGAACAGGCACCGCGGGCGAAATGGTCTGGCTGGTCGAACATCCGCCGCTCTACACCGCCGGCACAAGTGCGCAGTCGGGCGATCTGATCGACCCGGACCGCTTTCCCGTGTTCAAGGCCGGCCGCGGCGGCGAATACACCTATCACGGCCCCGGCCAGCGGGTTGCCTATGTGATGCTGGATCTCAAGCGTCGGCGCGAGGACGTCCGCGCCTTCGTGGCTGCGCTTGAGCAATGGATCATCGCAACGCTTGCCGCCTTCAACGTGAAGGGCGAGCGACGCGAGGATCGCGTCGGCGTCTGGGTGGTGCGGCCCGACCGGCCAACATCGCTCGATGGCACCCCTGCGGAAGACAAGATCGCGGCGATCGGCATCCGTCTGCGCAAATGGGTCTCGTTCCATGGCATCGCCATCAATGTCGAGCCGAACCTGTCGCATTTCGGCGGCATCGTGCCCTGCGGCGTCACCGACCACGGCGTCACCTCACTGGTCGATCTCGGCCTGCCGGTGACGATGGCAGATCTCGACATTGCCTTGAAGGCTGGCTTCGAAAGCGTATTCGGCCCTGCCGAGGCACTCAGGGCGGAGTTGCAGCGCAAAGCCGGCTGAGGCCGGCAGCGCTAAAATCACGCCACGTAAGCCCAACCGCTACGACCTCGTAAGCCGCCGGCTCTCCGGTGACCTGGAGATTGCGGCATGCAAATGCATGAGAAGAAGCGGCGCGTTGCAATCATCGCAAGTGTACGAGCGACACGTCGCGCCGAGGCTTCATCGATGCTTTTTCTGAAAGGTTCGTCCTGGTGCCCGTATCGGGCCGGACTATGGTCTGTCTTCACGGCCGACCACACCGTCGGCCTTGTCCATTAGCCACGGCCTCTGCCGCGGCGATTTCATCACATCGCGCCGATCCACATCGCCATCGAGACGAGGAAAGCGCTCATGCAGACAAGAGAGGCGACGTCCTGGATCAGATCGGTCATGGCTGGCTCCTGTTGTTAATATGTACGCAATTTGTTCTAATTTTGTTCTAAAGTCAACGGAACAAAGCAGCACCATCGGACGATTCCGGGTGGCGCCTGAAGCCAGGGTTAAGGAAAGGTTGATGAGAGCGGAGGGGTGCCGGGTTATGCCGGGAATTCACAGGGCATGCCCTGCCCTGGCCTGATCAGGAGGATCACAGGTCGATACCCGGCAACAAAGCGAGAGACGTCGAACTGGCGTCAGCTCACTTCAGACGCTCGCTGATGAGGATAGATAGGCCGCTCCCCTGGTGACACGATGCTGCCTTCGACCAGTGCCGCTCGACTTTTCAGCTCACCACCTCGGCCATCATTCATACCTCAGCGCCTCGACGGGATCGAGCCGCGCCGCCCGCCAGGCTGGAAGCAGCGTTGCCAAGAATGAAAGCACTAGCGCCATGGCAACGACGGAGAGCGTCTCGCCCGCCTCCATCTTGGCCGGCAGCTCACTGAGGAAATAGAGCTCTGGATTGAACAGCACCGTACCCGACAGCCACGAGAAGAACTCGCGTATGCGCTCGACGTTGAGGCAGATGAGAACGCCGAGCAGCACGCCGGCAGCGGTACCGGCAACGCCGATCGCGGCACCGGTCATCAGGAAGATGCGCAGGACAGCGCCACGCGTCGCGCCCATGGTGCGCAGGATGGCGATATCCTGCCCCTTGTCCTGCACCAGCATGATCAGGCCAGAGATGATGTTGAGCGCCGCCACCAGCACGATCATCGTCACGATCATGAACATGACGTTGCGCTGGACCTGCAGCGCCGAGAAGAAGGTCTGGTTACGCTGGCGCCAGTCGGTCAGGTAGACCTGCCGCTGCGCCGCCTCCTCCACCTTGGGTTTGATCGCTTCGACATCATCGGGACTGTCGAGATAGACCTCGAGACTCTGCGCCTTGCCTTCCGAGTTGAAGTACATCTGCGCTTCGGAGAACGGCATGTAGACGATCGAGGCATCATATTGTGACATGCCGACCTCGAAGATCGCCGTCACCGGATAGCCTTTCACACGTGGCGTGGTGCCGAGCGGGCTGATATCGCCGTCGGGCGAGATCAGCGTGATGATGTCACCCAATGCCAAGCCGAGATTCTCGGCCATGCGGCGGCCGATGGCGACACCGCCGGCGGTGTCGAAACCGACGATCGAGCCCTGCTTGATGTTGTTGGCCACCAGCGTGACCTTGTCGAGATCCTCGCCACGGATACCGCGCACGAGTGCTCCGCCGCCTGACCCGACATTGCCCTTCGCCAGCACCTGGCCCTCGACCAGCGGGACGGCATATTTGACGCCGCTTACGCCGTTGATGCGCTTGGCAAGCTCGGCATAGTCTTCGAACGGCAGGTCTACCGGCGATACGATGAGATGGCCGTTGGTGCCGAGGATACGCGACAGCAGTTCCGCTCGGAACCCGTTCATCACCGCCATCACGACGATGAGCGTCGCCACGCCCAACATGATGCCGACGAAAGAGATCGAGGCGATGACCGAGATCACCGTCTCCTTGCGGCGGGAGCGCAGATAGCGCCAGGCCACCATGCGTTCGAAACCCGAGAAAGGCCCGGCGCCCGCCGGCTTGGCTGCCGCCGTCTGGCTCATCCGGCAACGCCCAGGCGCTGGACGACGATCAGGCGGGTCGGGCCGAAACCATAGGAGCCCATGGAAACGCGGTGTCCCTTCTTTACAGCGGCACGACCTTGCCTTCGGCCAGCGTCACACGGCGGTCCATGCGAGCGGCGAGCTCATGGTTGTGCGTGGCGATCAGCGCGGCCAGGCCTGACTGCCTCACCAGGGCCTCCAGCGCATCGAAGACATAGGACGCCGTCACCGGGTCGAGATTGCCGGTCGGCTCATCCGCCAAAAGCACCAGCGGGGCATTGGCCACAGCGCGCGCGATCGCCACGCGCTGCTGCTCGCCTCCAGACAGTTCCGCCGGCCGATGCTGGGCGCGTTTGCCGATCTGCATGTAGTCCAGCAACTGCGCCGCGCGCTTAGCGGCCTCGGGCTTCGGCAGACCGCGGATCAGTTGCGGCATCATGATGTTTTCGAGCGCCGAGAATTCCGGCAGCAAATGATGGAACTGATAGACGAAGCCGATGTCATTGCGGCGGATCGCGGTGCGCTCCTCGTCCGACAGTCGCCCACAGGCCCTGCCGGACAGGATGACATCGCCACCGTCAGGCTTTTCCAGCAAGCCCGCGGTGTGGAGAAGCGTCGACTTGCCAGTACCCGACGGCGCAACCATCGCCACCATCTCGCCACGCCGTAGCGAAAAGTCGGCGCCATTCAGGATGGTGAGCTTACGCGGTCCTTGAACATAGTGCCGCTCGACACTCTTCAGCTCCAGCACCAGCTCAGTCATCACTCGTACCTCAGCGCTTCGACCGGATCGAGCCGAGCCGCCCGCCAGGCCGGAAACAGCGTCGCGATGAAGGACAGCACGAGCGCCATGATGATGACCGAGAAGGTTTCGCTGGCGTCCATCTTGGCCGGCAGCTGGCTGAGGAAATAGAGCTCGGGGTTGAACAGCACCGTGCCCGACAACCACGAGAAGAACTCGCGGATACGTTCGACGTTGAGGCAGATGAGAACGCCGAGCAGCACGCCCGCAATGGTGCCGACCACGCCGATCGCGGCACCGGTCATCAGGAAGATGCGGAGCACGGCACCACGCGTCGCCCCCATGGTGCGCAGGATGGCGATGTCGTGCCCCTTGTCCTTCACCAGCATGACAAGACCGGAAATGATGTTGAGCGCCGCCACAAGCACGATCAGCGTCAGGATCATGAACATGACATTGCGCTCGACCTGTAGCGCCGAGAAGAAGGTTTGGTTGCGCTGGCGCCAGTCGGTCAGGTAGATTTGGCGCTGCGCCGCCTCCTCCACCTTGGGCTTGATTGCTTCGACATTGTCGGGATTGTCGAGATAGACTTCGAGACTCTGCGCCTTGCCTTCCGAATTGAAATACATCTGCGCTTCGGAAAAAGGCATGTAGACGATCGAGGTGTCGTACTCCGACATGCCGACCTCGAAGATCGCCGTCACAGGATAGCCTTTCAAGCGCGGCGTGGTGCCGAGCGGGCTGACATCGCCGTCCGGTGAGATCAGCGTAATGGTGTCGCCAAGCACGAGGCCGAGATTTTCAGCCATGCGGCGGCCGATGGCAACGCCGCCGGCCGTATCGAAACCGACGATCGAACCCTGCTTGATGTTGTTCGCGACCAGCGTGATCTTGCCGAGATCCTCGCCGCGGATGCCACGCACCAGCGCACCACCACCGGAGCCGACATTACCTTGCGCCAGCACCTGCCCCTCGACCAATGGAATGGCGTATTTGACGCCTGGCACGCCGTTGATGCGCGTGGCAAGCTCGGCATAGTCTTCCAGCGGCATGTCCACCGGCGTGACGATGAGATGGCCGTTGATGCCAAGGATGCGCGACAGAAGCTCGGCCCTGAAACCGTTCATCACCGCCATCACGACGATCAGCGTCGCAACGCCCAGCATGATGCCGAGGAAGGAAATCGAGGCAATGACCGAGATCACCGTTTCCTTGCGGCGCGAGCGCAGATAGCGCCAGGCCACCATGCGCTCGAAACCCGAGAAAGGCCCGGCGCCCGCCGGCTTGGCTGCCGCCGTCTGGCTCATGCGGCGGCACCCAGGCGCTTGAGAGCGGCGCCGAGTGATACCGTTTCGCGCTCGCCGCTCCTGCGGTTCTTGATCTCGACCTCGCCGGCGGCGACCCCACGCGGCCCGACGATGACCTGCCAGGGCAGGCCGATCAGATCGGCGGTGGCGAACTTGCCGCCGGGGCGCTGGTCGGTATCGTCGTAAAGCACGTCCTTGCCGGCGGCAGTCAGCGTCGCATAGAGTTCGTCGCAGGTGCGATCGCAATCGGCATCACCCGCCTTCATGTTGATGAGGGCTATGTCGAAAGGCGCGACGCTCTCCGGCCAGATGATGCCGGCTTCGTCATGGCTCGCTTCGATGATGGCGGCGATCAGACGGGTCGGGCCGATGCCATAGGAACCCATCGAAACATTGTGCTCCTTGCCGTCGGGCCCCTGTACCTTGGCACCCATCGGCTTGGAGTACTTATCGCCGAAATGGAAGATATGGCCGACCTCGATGCCGCGCGCGGAGAGACGCTCGCCATCGGAGATCTTGTCCCAGGCGGCTTCATCATGCATCTCGTCGGTCGCGGCGTAGGGCGTCGTCCATTCTTGAACGATGCCGGCGATCTCGCCGTCGTCGTCGTAGTTGACGTTTTCGCCCGGTACCGGCAGCGACAGGAAATCCTTGTGGCAGAACACCTGGCTTTCGCCAGTCTCGGCCAGAATGATGAATTCGTGGGAAAGGTCGCCACCGATCGGGCCGGTGTCGGCACGCATGGGGATCGCTTTCAGGCCCATGCGGGTGAAGGTGCGCAGATACGACACGAACATACGGTAGTAGGCCGCCTTGGCACCCTCGTAGTTGAGGTCGAACGTATAGGCGTCCTTCATCAGGAATTCGCGACCACGCATGACCCCAAAGCGCGGGCGCACCTCGTCGCGGAACTTCCACTGGATGTGGTAGAGGTTGAGAGGCAGGTCCTTGTAGGACTTGACGTAGGAGCGGAAGACCTCTGTCACCATCTCCTCGTTGGTCGGGCCGTAGAGCAATTCGCGGTCCTGCCGGTCCTTGATGCGCAGCATCTCCTTGCCGTAGGCGTCGTAGCGGCCGCTTTCGCGCCACAGCTCCGCCGACTGGATGGTCGGCATCAGGATTTCCAGAGCGCCGGCGCGGTTCTGTTCCTCCCGGATGATCGCGCAGACCTTGTCGAGCACACGCTTGCCCAGTGGGAGCATCGTGAAGGAGCCCTGCCCCTGCTGGCGGATCATGCCGGCACGCAGCATCAGGCGATGCGAGACGATCTCGGCCTCGCGGGGGTTCTCTTTCAGGATGGGCAGGAAATAGCGCGACAAACGCATGGGCGGGTCCGTAAGTGAGGAAGGCCGCGCCGGAATCGGCGCATAGCGGGCTTCAGTGCAAGGGCTTCATAGCCATTTCATGGCGGAATGGAAACCCGCGCGTCCACGGCAAGTGCGCGCTGGTAAAGGCTGTTCTTTCCTTAAGCAAGCCAAGCCGTTTTATTGTGCAATGCAGCACAGGAAAGTACGTTTAGTCGTAAAATTTAACGTGACATTTTCATGCGCGCTGTTCTACTGTGACAACATAACCGAGAGGATGGGGTAAAGACCTATTCTCCTGCGCGGTCAAAGTCTTGGGAGGATGCGATCTAGGCGCGGTAACTCGCAGCCGCCGGAAACGGAAAGCAGATCGGACGCGTTTAAATTGCAAGGCTTCGTGCCTTGCATTTTTTTTGAGCAATCAGTGAATTGCTGTTCTCTATTGAAGTGAACGATAAAGCCGGCTCACGAACTGAATTCAATTTTGCCGGCGGAAAAACCCGAGTTTTCCTTCCAATTTTTCTCAGCTTTTTTCATCGATTTAGACGACATTGCCGTTCGTATGCCGGGCAGCTCTCCCGACGGCAACGACGTCACGCAACCGTCACAACATTGTCATTCCGACTGCCTGGGTCTCTGCCCACGCGACCGCGACGACCGTCAAAAAATTATTGGCGGAGATTCCATATTGCACTGCAACAAGAAGAAAACCCTCACGGCACCTGAAGACAGTGACGCGGCTTCAGTCGAATTTCGGAAGGATCTGCGGAATGTCATCCACGGTCCAGCCAAGCCCTTGGGTGACGCCATAGTAGACGCCGAGCACGATGAAGGCCCAGATCGAGGTCCAGATGATGATGTAGAGGAAGCGCGGCTTTTTCGGCGCGCTGGCATTGGTGCCCAGCAACACCTCGCTCTGTTCGTCTTGCCTGCGGAAGCTGAACGGCAGGATCGCGAACAGTGTGATCCACCAGACCACGAAGTAGACCGCGAGCATGGAGATCCAGTCCCAGGGGGTGATGGTTCCTCCGGTCATGCCTGCTCAAGCTCCACCAGCGTGCCGGCAAAGTCCTTCGGGTGCAGGAACAGCACCGGCTTGCCATGCGCGCCGATCTTCGGGTTGCCGTCGCCCAGCACGCGCGCGCCACCCGCCTTCAGCCGATCGCGGGCGGCGAGAATATCGTCCACTTCGTAGCAGACATGGTGCATGCCGCCGGACGGACTCTTTTCCAGGAAGGCAGCGATCGGCGAATTCTCGCCCAGCGGCTCCAGCAACTCGACTTTGGTGTTGCCGAGATCGATGAACACCACGGTCACGCCGTGCTCCGGCAGTGCCTGCGGCATGGTTACCCTCGCACCCAGCGTATCGCGATAGACGGCGCTGGCTGCGGCCAGATCCGGTACGGCAATCGCGACATGGTTCAATCGTCCGAGCATGAAAACTCCAGTCGGCAGTCGGCAGTCGGCAGTCGGCAGTCGGCAGTCGGCAGTCGGCAGTCGGCAGTCGGCAGTGAATGCAATTTCCCGGCTCAGCAAGCAACCCTCAGGATCGATTGCCTATTGCCTATTGCCTATTGCCTATTGCCTATTGCCTATTGCCTATTGCCTATTGCCTATTGCCTACTCCCTTTTCACCTCGTCACAAACACCGTCACCAGCGGCTTCTTGCCCCAGGTCTCGTTGGCGGCGGCGCGTACGGCGCGGCGAACGGATTCCTGGACCAGATCGAGGTCTTTCCGGCGCTGGCGGGGAATGGAGTCTACCGCACCAACGGCCGCGTCGAGCATGATGTCTTCCAGAAGCTCGCCCGCGGCGTCGGCCTCGGCCACGCCAATGGCGACGAGGTCGGGGTCGCCGGCGAGTTCATACTTGTCGTCCAGCACGACATTGACCGCGACATGGCCGGCAAAAGACAGCTTGCGCCGCTCGCGGATGCCCATCGCCTCGTCGGTGCCGACCAGCTTGCCGTCCTTGTAGACGCGGCCATACGGCACCTGGTCGACGACTTCGGCAGCGCCTGGGTAAAGTCTCAGCATATCGCCGTCGCGCACCTGCGCGACCTGGCGGATGCCCGACATCGACATCAGCGATCCCTGCGCCACCAGGTGCGCGGCCTCGCCATGCACCGGCACGCCGATCTCAGGCCGCACCCATTCATACATGCGCTTCAATTCACTGCGGCGCGGATGGCCCGATACATGCACCAGCGCATCACCGTCCTCGATGATCTTCATGCCGAGATCGATCAAGCGGTTCTTGATCTCCAGGATCGCTTTCTCGTTGCCGGGAATGGTGCGGGACGAGAAGATCACGGTGTCACCGGCTGTCAGTGCGACCGATTTCATCTCGTCGCGCGCCAGCTTGGCGAGAGCCGCCAGCGGCTCGCCCTGGCTGCCGGTGCAGATGATGACGAGGTTCTCGCGCGGGATAAAGCCGTAATCCTCCTCCGCGATGAACTCCGGCAGCCCGTCCATGTAACCGAGTTCACCGGACACATCGATGACGCGCTTCAGCGACCGGCCGAGTACCAGCACCTGGCGGCCAGCATCACGCGCGGCCCGCGCAATCGCCACCACACGTCCGACATTGGACGAGAAGGTCGAGATGGCGACACGGCCTTTCGCGTCCTCGATCAGCTTTTTCAGGCTTTCGCCCACCTCCTGCTCGGAAGGCGAATCCCCTTCCCTAAGCGCATTGGTGGAATCGCACACCAGCGCCAGCACACCCTTGTCGCCGTAGGCGCGGAAACGCGCTTCGTCGGTCTTCGGACCGATCGACGGCGCCGGATCGATCTTCCAATCACCTGTATGGATCACCGTGCCGACCGGCGTCGTGATCGCCAGCGACATCGGCTCGGGGATGGAATGCGCAACCGGGATCGCCTCGATCTCGAACGGACCCACAGTGAATTTCTCGCCGGCACGGTAGATCGTCACCGGAATCTTCGGTGCATTCGCCTCGCCCTGACGCTTGGCTTCGAGAAGACCGGCACCGAACGGCGTCATCCAGACCGGCGCCTTCAGCTTCGGCCAGATGTCATGCAGCGCGCCATAGTGATCCTCATGCGCATGGGTGATGACGATGCCACGCAGGTTGGCGAGCTTGTCTTCAATGAAACGCGTGTCGGGAAGGATCAGGTCGACGCCCGGATGAGCGGGATCCGGAAAAGTCACGCCGACATCGATCACGATCCATTCGCGGTTGTTCGCTGGACCATAGCCATAGAGGGCGAAGTTCATGCCGATTTCGCCGACGCCGCCCAGCGGCACGAACACGAGTTCGGCGTTATCCGCTTTCGCCATCCAGTCTCTCCTTTTATTCCACGATGGGCGCGAATGGCGCCGTGGAAACCTAGAGCATGCCCCCGAAAAGTTGCAGACTTTTCGGAAAAGGATCATGCGGTAAAACAAATAGATAGAGCGAATTGCCGATCAAGGCAGTCCGCTCTATTGCGCTCCGGCCGAAGCCACCGCGCCGAAATGCACGTCGCCGGCGGCAACCGTTATTAGGCGTCCTCCGCTTTCGCGGATCACAAAACGACAGTCTTCGTCAATGGTCTCGAAGATGCCACGCACGACATCGCCATCGATCCTGACCGCAACCTCGCCGCCAAGCCCTGCCGCCCGCTCAAGCCAACGCTGGCGGATGGCATTCAGCCCCCGCCCGTCGGCCCACAACCGCGCGTTTTCACTCCAGGCGTCAGACAGTGCCAGGAACAGCGTCTCGGCGTCGCAGGTTGCGCCAAGCGCCTTCAGCGACGTCGCAGGATAAGGCAGGTCCTGCGGATGCGCCACGACATTGACGCCGATGCCCACGGCCACGGCAAACCGATTGCCGTCGAGCAGTGTCGATTCCAGCAGGATGCCGGAAAGCTTGGCGCCCGAAGCCAGCACGTCGTTCGGCCATTTCAACTCGAAACGGTTGCGGCCCGCGGCAGCTCCGTCAAGCGCGACCGCGATACGCCCCCTAGGAACCACCGCGTCAAGCGCATCGGCCAAGGCCAGCCCTGCAACGAAGCCGAGCGTTGCGGCCATGCGCAGGTCGCCTTCCGTGACCACGAGCAGTGTGGCTGCGAGATTGCCTTCCGGCGTCGCCCAGACGCGCCCGCGTCGCCCGCGTCCGCTCTCCTGCTTCTTGGATACGACCCAGAGCTTGCCGGGATCGCCGGCGCGGGCATGCTCCAGCGCCAGCGCGTTGGTAGAGCCGACACTGTCATGCGCTTCGAGACGAAAGCCTTGAGAAGCGGCAGTCGGCGCCAGCGTGAAGCCCATCAAAAGAACGTCTTCGCAGCAGCTTGTGCGTAGGTGCTGATAGGGCCGCCGATCAATACGTAGAACAACACGAAGGCACCGGAAATGCCAAGCACCAGGCGCAGCTCGCCGGCCATGGGCTGGAAGCCGCCGACAGACTCATCGAACCACATGAGCTTGATGATGCGCAGGTAATAGAACGCGCCCACCACCGAAGCCAGAACGCCGATGATCGCCAGCGCATAGAGGTTGGCATTGATGGCCGCGAGGAACACGTACCACTTCCCCCAGAAGCCTGCGAGCGGCGGAATGCCGGCCAGCGAGAACATCAGGATGGTGAGGATGGTGGCCATCACCGGATTAGTGGAGGAGAGCCCGGCCAGATCGCTGATCTTTTCGACATTCTCGTTGTTGCGGCGCATGGCGAGGATGAAGGCGAAGGTGCCGAGCGTCATCACCAGGTAGATCAGCATGTAGATGACGACGCCGCGCACGCCGGCCTCGGAATTGGCGGCGAGGCCGACCAGCGCGTATCCCATGTGACCGATCGAGGAATAGGCCATCAGGCGCTTGATGTTGGTCTGGCCGATGGCAGCGAAGGCACCAAGCGCCATCGACGCGATCGAGATGAAGACGATGATCTGCTGCCAATCCTTGGCGATCGGCTCGAAGGCCCCCATCGTCACACGCACGATGAGCGCCATCGCCGCCATCTTCGGCGCAGCGGCCAGGAAGGCCGTGATCGGGGTCGGAGCGCCTTCATAGACGTCGGGCGTCCACATGTGGAACGGCACCGCGGAGATCTTGAAGGCAAGACCGGCCAGCACGAAGACCAGGCCGAACACGAGGCCGAGCTGGCGCTCGCCCTGTCCCAATGCCGAAGCGATCGCTTCGAAAGAGACATTGCCGGTGTAGCCGTAGACCAGGCTGATGCCGTAAAGAAGCATGCCTGACGACAGCGCGCCGAGCACGAAGTATTTCAGCCCGGCTTCCGTGGAGCGGACATTGTCGCGATTGATGGCAGCCAGCACATAGATCGCCAGCGACTGCAGCTCGAGGCCGAGATAGAGCGCGATCATGCCGTGCGCCGAGATCATCAGCATCATGCCGAGCGTGCAAAGCAGGATGAGCACCGGATATTCGAACTTGTCGAAACGTTCGGCCTTGGCGAACCGCACCGACATGATCAGCGTGACCGCTGAACCGATCAGCGACAGAAGCTTCATGAATCGGGCGAAGGCATCCTGCACGAAGGCACCGCCAAAGGCATTGCCCTCGCCTGAGACGAACAGCATCCAGCCGCCGGCGACGATCAGGATCGCAACCGCAAGCCCGGTGATTGCCCCGCTCGAAGCTTCGCGCGAATAGGCGCCAACCATCAGCAGGACCAGCGCGCCGATGGCGATGATCAGCTCCGGCGTCGTGAGCGAAAGGCTGGAGATAAGATCCGTGGTCATGATGCTCTACTCAGTGCGCCGCCGCGGTCTGCGCGGAGCCGATGGATGCGGTGACGTTGGTGACGAGGGACTTTACGGAGGCTGCCGTGGCGTCGAACACCGGCGCCGGATAGACGCCGAAGAAGATGACCAGAACCACCAGCGGGTAGATCACCACCTTCTCGCGTGGCGACAGGTCCAGCATCCCCTTCAGGCTGTCCTTGGTCAGCGCCCCGAAGATGACGCGGCGATAGAGCCACAGCGCATAGGCCGCCGACAGGATGACGCCGGTGGCGGCGAAGAACGCCACCCAGGTGTTGACCTTGAAGGCGCCGAGCATGGTCAGGAACTCGCCGACGAAGCCGCTGGTGCCCGGCAGGCCGACATTGGCCATGGTGAAGATCAGGAACACAGTAGCGTATTTCGGCATGTTGTTGACGAGGCCGCCATAGGCCGCGATCTCGCGGGTGTGCAGGCGGTCGTAGATGACGCCGACACAGAGGAACAGCGCACCCGACACCAGGCCGTGGCTGAGCATCTGGAAGATCGCGCCCTGCACGCCTTCTTGGTTGATCGTGAAGATGCCCATGGTGACGAAGCCCATATGGGCGACCGACGAATAAGCGATCAGCTTCTTGATGTCCTCCTGCATCAGCGCCACCAGCGAGGTGTAGATGATGGCCACCACCGAAAGCGTGAACACCATCGGCGCGAAGAATTCGGACGCCAGCGGGAACATCGGCAGCGAGAAGCGCAGGAAACCGTAACCGCCCATCTTCAGAAGGATGCCGGCCAGAATGACCGAACCGGCCGTCGGCGCCTCGACGTGCGCGTCCGGCAACCAGGTGTGCACCGGCCACATCGGCATCTTCACCGCGAAGGACGCAAAGAAGGCCAGCCATAGCCATGTCTGCATGTTCGCCGGGAAATTGTGCGTCAGCAGCGTCGGAATATCGGTGGTGCCGGCCTGCCAGAACATCGCCATGATGGCCAGCAGCATCAGCACGGAACCGAGCAGCGTATAGAGGAAGAACTTGAACGAGGCGTAGACGCGCCGCTTGCCGCCCCACACGCCGATGATGATGAACATCGGGATCAGGCCGGCCTCGAAGAAGACGTAGAACAGCACGATGTCGAGCGCGCAGAACACGCCGATCATCAGCGTTTCCAGGATCAGGAACGCGATCATGTATTCCTTGACGCGCTTCTCCACCGAGCTCCACGATGCCAGGATGCAGAGCGGCATCAGGAAGGTCGTCAGGATGACGAACAGCATCGAGATACCGTCGACGCCCATGTGGTAGGAGATGCCGCTGTCCAGCCAGGAGGTCTTCTCCACGAACTGGAAACCGGCGCTGGAATTGTCGAAGTAGATCCAGATCGGCAGCGACACCAGGAAAGTGATGATGGTCGTCCACAGCGCGATCGCGCGCACGTTACGGCGTCCCGCATCGCTGTCGTCGCGAATGAACAGGATCAGCAGCGCGCCGACGAGCGGCAGGAATGTGACCGTGGAGAGAATTGGCCAGTCGGTCATCAGAGCATCATCCAGGTGACGAGTGCCGCCACGCCGATCAGCATGGCGAAGGCATAGTGATAGAGATAGCCGGTCTGCAGCTTGACCACGCGGTTGGTGACATCGACCACCCGGGCCGAGACGCCATCAGGCCCCAGGCCGTCGATGACCGCGCCATCGCCCTTCTTCCACAGGAAGTAGCCGAGGCGCTTGGCCGGCCGCACGAACAGGAAGTCGTACAGTTCGTCGAAGTACCACTTGTTGAGCAGGAAGGCGTAGAGGCCGCGATGGCGCTGGGCCAGCGTCACCGGCATCTGCGGCGAGGAGATGTAGAACTTCCACGAAACCAGGAAGCCAACCACCATGGCGACGAACGGCGACAGTTTCACCCACATCGGCACGCCGTGCATGTCGTGCAGGATGTGATTGTCCGGCAGCGTGAACAGCGAACCTTTCCAGAATTCGGCATAGGCCTCGCCGATGAAATAGTCGTGGAACAGGAAGCCAGCGGCAATCGCGCCGGCCGCCAGGATGAACAGCGGTACCAGCATCACCGGCGGCGATTCATGCACATGGTGCATCACGTCGTGGCTGGCCCGCGGCTTGCCGTGGAAGGTCATGAAGATGAGGCGCCAGGAATAGAACGAGGTGAAGCAGGCGGCGATGACCAGCAGCGTGAAGGCGAAGATCGCAACCGCATTGTGGCCAACGAAGGCGCTTTCGATGATGGCATCCTTCGAGAAGAAGCCGGCCGTGCCGATGACGGTCGCCGGGATACCGACGCCCGTCAGCGCCAGCGTGCCGATCACCATCATCCAGTAGGTGGTGGGGATCAGCTTGCGGATGCCACCCATGTTGCGCATGTCCTGCTCGTCCGACATCGCGTGGATGACCGAGCCGGAGCCCAGGAACAGAAGCGCCTTGAAGAAGGCGTGCGTGAACAGGTGGAAGATCGCCGCGCCATAGGCGCCGACGCCGAGCGCCACGAACATGTAGCCGAGCTGCGAACAGGTCGAGTAGGCGATCACGCGCTTGATGTCGTTCTGCACCAGGCCGACCGTGGCGGCGAAGAAGGCGGTGATGGCGCCGATGAAGGTCACTACCGTGAGCGCCGTATGGGACAGTTCGAACAGCGGCGACAGGCGGGCCAGCATGAACACGCCTGCGGTGACCATGGTCGCGGCATGGATCAGCGCCGAAACCGGTGTCGGGCCTTCCATGGCGTCCGGCAGCCAGGTGTGCAGCGGCACCTGCGCCGACTTGCCCATGGCACCCATGAACAGCAGCAGACAGACGACGGTGAGAGCCGCACCCTTGTCCAGCGCATAGCCCAGGAAGGTCAGTACCGTCTCGCCATGCGCGGTCGCGGCGGCGGCAGCATCATGGCCGGCCGGCGCGAACGAAGCGGCATTGGCGAAGATCGTCGACAGGTTGACCGAGCCGAACAGCATGTAGACGCCGAAGATGCCCAGCGCGAAACCGAAGTCGCCCACGCGGTTGACGACGAACGCCTTGATGGCGGCAGCGTTGGCGGAAGGTTTCTTGTACCAGAAACCGATCAGCAGATAGGACGCCAGGCCGACACCTTCCCAGCCGAAGAACATCTGGATCAGGTTGTCCGACGTCACCAGCATCAGCATGGCGAAGGTGAACAGAGACAGATACGCAAAGAAGCGTGGCCGGTTCGGATCGTGGTGCATGTAGCCGATCGAGTAGATATGCACCAAGGCCGAGACGGTGTTGACCACCACCAGCATGACGACGGTCAGCGTGTCGATACGCAACGCCCATGCGGCGTCGACCGCACCCGACTGGATCCAGCGCAATACTGGCACGGTGAAGGCTTCGCCGGAACCCAGCGCGACCGTGAAGAAGGCCACCCAGGACAGTGCCGCAGCGATCACCAGGAAACCCGAGGTGATGTATTCCGATGCCTTGGCGCCCAGCGAATTGCCGAACAGCCCGACGATCAGGAAGCCGATGAGAGGAAGAAAGACGATTGCCTGATACATGATAGCTTCGCTCAACCCTTCATCATGTTCACGTCTTCGACCGCGATCGAACCGCGGTTGCGGAAGAAGACGACCAGGATGGCAAGACCGATCGCCGCTTCAGCCGCCGCCACCGTCAACACGAACAGCGCGAAGACCTGGCCGACGAGATCACCCAGCGCCGCCGAGAAGGCGACGAAATTGATGTTCACCGCAAGCAGGATCAGTTCCACCGACATCAGGATGACGATGACGTTCTTGCGGTTCAAAAAGATGCCGAACACGCCGAGCGTGAACAGGATCGCCGAGAGCGTGAGGTAATGTGCGATGCCGACGGTCATCTCAGATGCCCTTCCCCGTCTCGACTTTCTTGATTTCGATGGCTGTCGCCGGCGTGCGGCCGACCTGCTCGGCGATCGACTGTCGCTTAACGCCCGGCTTGTGGCGCAGCGTCAGCACGATCGCGCCGATCATGGCGACCAGAAGCACCAGGCCGGCGATCTGGAAGTAATAAAGGTAGTCCGTATAGAGGATGTCGCCGAGCGCCGCCGTATTGGTGCGGGTCGCGATGTCGGGCGTCTTCTGCGCCACCGTCGAGGCGAGCTGCGGCGCGAAGGTGTAGCCTCCCAGCACAATGATCAGCTCGGCCGCCAGGATCAGCCCCACCAGCGCGCCGATCGGTGCATATTGCAAGGCGCCGCTCTTCAGTTCCGCGAAGTCGACATCCAGCATCATGACCACGAACAGGAACAGGACCATGACCGCGCCGACGTAGACGACAAGCAGGATCATCGCCAGGAACTCGGCACCGGTGAGCAGGAACAGACCAGCCGCGTTAAAGAAGGTCAGGATCAGGTACAGCACCGAATGCACGGGGTTGCGCGACGAGATGACCATGAAGGCCGACGCCACCGCGATAAAGGCGAAGAGGTAGAAGAAGGCCGCCTCTAGTCCGTTCAGCATAGGGGTTCCCCTAGGTTCCTGTTGGGCCTGGCTGGCGCCCTGCCCCACTCTCGGCCTCGCCCCGCCTCCGGTTGCGAAACCGCGTTGTCCTTAGACGAGCCGTTGCGGCGCGTCCACTTTTCAAAACTCACCGATACGGCGCATCCAAAGCGATGTTGCGCGCGAGCTCGCGCTCCCACCGGTCGCCGTTGGCCAGCAACTTGTCCTTGTCGTAAAAGAGCTCTTCGCGCGTTTCCGTCGCGAATTCGAAATTCGGCCCCTCCACGATGGCGTCCACCGGGCAGGCTTCCTGGCAGAAGCCGCAATAGATGCACTTCACCATGTCGATGTCGTAGCGCACGGTGCGGCGGGTGCCGTCGTTGCGACGTGGACCGGCCTCGATGGTAATGGCCTGCGCGGGGCAGATCGCCTCGCACAGCTTGCAGGCGATGCAGCGTTCCTCGCCGTTGGGATAACGGCGCAACGCGTGTTCGCCACGGAAGCGAGGGCTGATCGGCCCCTTCTCGTGCGGATAGTTGATCGTTTCCTTCGGCGCCACGAACTGCCGCATCGACAGGAAGAAAGCGCCGACGAAGTCCTTCAGCAGCAACGCCTTGGCGGCTTGAGTGAGAGCACCCATCATGCCCATCCCGTAATCTTGAGGAATGCCGCGGTCGCGACCACCATGAACAGCGAGATCGGCAGGAATACCTTCCAGCCCAGCCGCATCAGTTGGTCGTAGCGGTAGCGCGGCACGAATGCCTTCACCATGGAGATGAAGAAGAACACCAGGCAGACCTTGAGCACGAACCAGATCACACCCGGCACCCAGGTGAAGGGCGCGAAGTCGAAGGGCGGCAGCCATCCGCCGAGGAACAGGATGGTGCAGAGCGCGCACATCAGCACGATCGCCACATATTCCCCGAGGAAGAACAGCAGGAACGGCGTCGACGAATACTCGACCATGTGGCCGGCGACGAGTTCGGACTCGGCTTCGACCAGGTCGAAGGGCGGTCTGTTCGTCTCGGCCAGTGCCGAGATGAAGAAGATGATGAACATCGGGAACAAGCCGAGCCAGTGCCAATCAAGGAAGGTGTTGGGCAGGCCGAGCTTGGTTCCCAGACCGTCCTGCTGCGACAGCACGATATCGGAAAGGTTCAACGAGCCGACGCAAAGCAGCACGGTGACGATGACGAAGCCGATCGAGACTTCGTAGGACACCATCTGTGCTGCCGAACGCAGCGCCCCGAGGAAGGGATACTTCGAGTTCGACGCCCAGCCGCCCATGATCACGCCGTAGACCTCCAGCGAGGAGATGGCGAAGACGTAGAGGATACCGACATTGATGTTGGCGATCGCCCAGCCGTCACTGACCGGGATGACCGCCCAGGCAGCGATGGCCAGAACCGCCGAAACCAGTGGCGCCAGCAGGAACACGCCCTTGTTGGCGCCAGCCGGAATGACCGGTTCCTTGAACACGAATTTGAACAGGTCGGCGAAGGCCTGCAGCGTGCCCCAGGGGCCGACGACATTCGGACCGCGGCGCAACTGCACCGCCGCCCAGATCTTGCGGTCGGCATAAAGGATATACGCCACGAAGATCAGCAGAACGACGATCAGCACGACCGACTTCAACAGGATCAGCAGCGCTGGCAGCACGTAGAAGGAGAAGAAGCTGTCCATGGTTTATTCCGCTGCCTGCCTGAAGCCGTTCTTCGCGAGCGCCGAGCATTCGGCCATCACCGCCGAAGCGCGTGCAATCGGGTTCGTCAAATAGAAATCCGCCACCGCCGAAGTGAAGGCTGCCTTGGTAAGGCGCCCGCCAAGCTTTGCCGCCTTAGCGACGTCGCCAGCCTCGGTGGCCGCGATCTGGTCGATGCGGGCAAGATGCGGATGCTCGCCGTAAAGCTTCTGCCTCAGTTGCGCCAGCGAATCGAAGGGCAGCTTCTTGCCCAGCACATCCGACAGCGCACGCAGGATCGCCCAATCCTCGCGAGCGTCGCCAGGGGCGAAGCCTGCGCGGTTGGTCTGCTGTACGCGGCCCTCGGTGTTGACGTAGGTGCCCGACTTCTCGGTGTAGGCCGCGGCAGGCAGGATGACGTCGGCGCGGTGTGCACCGGCATCGCCATGCGTACCGATATAGACGACGAAACCCGAAGCCTTGGCCATATCGAGTTCATCGGCACCGAGCAGGAACAGTACCTCGCTGTCGCTCAGGATGCCCGCGGTGTCCTTGCCGCCCTCGCCCGGCACGAAGCCGATGTCGAGACCGCCGACGCGGGCAGCTGCGGTATGCAGCACGGCAAAGCCGTTCCAGCCGTCCTTCACCGCGCCGACTGCCTGAGCAAGCTTGGCGACCTGGCCGAGTACGGCGGCGCCGTCCGAGCGCGACAGCGCGGCCTGGCCGACGATGATGAGCGGATGTTCGGCCTTCTTCAGCGTCTGGAAGAACTTGCCGTTGCCTTCGGCGATGTCCTTCAGTGTGTCGGGGCCGGCACCGAGCGCCTCATAGTCGTAGCGGGTGTCGCCGACTTCGCCGATGACGGCAACCGGCAGGTTGCCGGCACGCCAGCGCTTGCGGATACGAGCATTGAGCACCGAAGCCTCGAAGCGGGGATTGGCGCCGACAATGAGCACGGCATCAGCCTGCTCGATGCCTTCGATGGTCGGGTTGAAGATGTAGCTGGCGCGACCAAGAGACGGATCCAGTGCGGCGCCGTCCTGGCGGCAGTCGATGCTGACCGAGCCGAGCGACTGCGCGAGCAGCTTCAGCGCATACATTTCCTCGACGGCAGCAAGGTCGCCGGCGATGGCGCCGATCTTCTCAGGCGTCGCCTTGGCGACGGCGCCCTTCACGGCTTCAAAAGCTTCAGCCCAGGTCGCCGGGGCCAGCTTGCCGTTCTTGCGTACATAAGGCCGGTCGAGGCGCTGCGTGCGCAGGCCGTCCCAGATGTAGCGGGTCTTGTCGGAAATCCACTCCTCGTTCACCGCTTCGTTGACACGCGGCAGGATGCGCATGACTTCGCGACCGCGACTGTCAACGCGGATAGCCGAGCCGACGGCGTCCATGACGTCGATCGATTCGGTCTTGGTCAGTTCCCACGGACGCGCTGTGAAGGCAAAGGGCTTCGAGGTCAGCGCGCCGACCGGGCAGAGGTCGACGACATTGCCCTGCAACTCCGACGTCATCGCCTGTTCGAGATAGGTGGTGATCTCAGCGTCTTCACCACGACCGATCAGGCCCAGTTCGGAAATGCCAGCGACTTCGGTGGTGAAGCGGACGCAGCGCGTGCAATGGATGCAGCGGTTCATCACTGTCTTCACCAACGGGCCGATATACTTGTCCTCGACCGCGCGCTTGTTCTCGTGGAAGCGCGAGGAATCGACGCCGAAGGCCATCGCCTGATCCTGCAGGTCGCATTCGCCGCCCTGGTCGCAGATCGGGCAGTCGAGCGGATGGTTGATCAGCAGGAACTCCATCACGCCTTCGCGCGCCTTCTTCACCATCGGCGAATTGGTCAGCATTTCCGGCGGTTCACCGTTCGGGCCGGGGCGCAAGTCGCGTACGCCCATGGCGCAGGAAGCCTGCGGCTTGGGCGGACCGCCCTTCACCTCGACCAGGCACATGCGGCAGTTGCCGGCAATCGACAAACGCTCATGGAAACAGAAGCGCGGCACTTCCGCGCCCGCCGCTTCCGCCGCCTGCAGCAGCGTGTAGTGGTCGGGTACCTCGATCTCTTTCCCGTCGACCTTGAGCTTTGCCATCAATTGCTCCTGGCGGCCTGGGCCGCTTCGTATGCGTTGCGAACGGCGAGCACATCGTGCGTGTCGTGGACCTGCATCGCCGTCGTCTTTCCTTCGCTCAGTTTTTCGTCTTGGCGGTCAAAGCCGCCGCTTGTTCCAGCCAGCCGTCGCGTTCGACGCGGCCCTTGAAGCCGAGATAGTCGTCCACCCAGGCAACCTCGGCGGGCGTCCAGGCAGCGACCTGCGCATAGGTCCAGATGCCGAGGTCATTGAGAACCTTCTCAAGCTTCGGACCAACACCGGTGATCACCTTGAGATCATCTGGAGCAGCAGGCTTGTCGATGGTAGCCGGCTTGCGGAAGCCTTCCGGCATCAAGGCAGCCACAGTCGCGGCGGGAGCCGGCACTTCGGTCACGACAGCCTCGGTGGACTGAGCCTCTTCGGCCGTCTCGACGACTGGTTCGGCGATCTTCTCGGCCACGGATTGCGCCTCGGCGATGAGCCTCCTGGTGGTGGCGCGCGCCCGCGCTGCCGGGGCCTTTTCAGCCGGTATATCATCGCGACCGGCGAAGCTTTCGGTGGAACCCGGGAAATCGTCCAGGACCGGCTGCATCAGGCGCTGCGAAATTTCGGCGGCACCGGTCAGCGCGCCGACCCAAACGCCGAAGGCATGGCTTGCCAGGCCGAAGCCAAGCGCGGAGAACGCTGCGGCGCCGGCGACCGGGTGCGCGAACAGGTTGACGGCACTGGCCATCTCCTGCGGCATCATCCTGGTCAGATCCTGAGTCATTTTCTCGAATTCGTTCCTGTCAGGCACTGCGTCGGGTATGGGAAACATCGACATTGGCTCACTCCTAAGCCGTTTCGTTCCTGATGCCCTGCTTTCAGCCGTTTCCTTGAAATCCGGGTTTGTCCCGGTTTTCGTTTCTTGCCTCTATTTACTCAGCCGCCACCAGCACCGGCTCAGCGCGGTGCGCATTGCGGGTGAACTCGTCGATGCGGCGCTCGATCTCCGGACGGAAATTGCGGATCAGGCCCTGAATCGGCCAGGCCGCCGCATCGCCCAGCGCGCAGATCGTGTGACCTTCGATCTGCTTCGTGACGTCGAGCAGCATGTCGATCTCGCGCTTCTGCGCCTCGCCCCGCACCAGTCGCTCCATCACGCGCCACATCCAGCCGGTGCCTTCGCGGCACGGCGTGCACTGGCCGCAGCTCTCATGCTTGAAGAAATAGGCAAGCCGGGCGATCGCCTTCACGATATCCGTCGACTTATCCATCACGATGACAGCCGCGGTACCGAAGGACGACTTCAGTTCGCGCATGCCATCGAAATCCATCGGCGCGTCGAGGATATCCGGTCCCTTGATGACCGGGCACGAAGCGCCGCCAGGAATGACGGCGAGCAGATTGTCCCAGCCGCCGCGCACACCGCCGCCATGCTTCTCGACGAGTTCACGGAAGGTGATGCCCATTGCCTCTTCGACCGTGCAGGGCGTGTTGACGTGGCCAACCAGCATGAACAACTTGGTGCCGACATTGTTCGGACGGCCGATCGACGAGAACCAGGCCGCACCGCGGCGCAGAATGGTCGGAGCGACTGCGATCGACTCGACATTGTTGACCGTGGTCGGGCAGCCATAAAGGCCGACATTTGCCGGGAACGGCGGCTTCAGGCGCGGCTGGCCCTTCTTGCCTTCGAGGCTTTCCAGCAGCGCAGTTTCTTCGCCGCAGATATAGGCGCCGGCACCGTGATGGACGTAGACGTCGAAATCGTAGCCGTTCTTGTTGCCCTTGCCGATCAGCTTGGCCTCATAGGCCTCGTCGATGGCCCGCTGCAGGGCTTCGCGTTCGCGGATGAACTCGCCGCGCACGTAGATGTAGGCTGCCACCGCACCCATGGCGAAGCCGGCGAGCAGGCAACCTTCGACCAATGTGTGAGGATCGTGGCGCAGAATATCGCGATCCTTGCAGGTTCCCGGTTCGGATTCGTCGGCATTGACGACGAGATAGCTCGGACGGCCATCGCTCTGCTTGGGCATGAACGACCATTTGAGGCCCGTCGGGAAGCCGGCGCCGCCGCGACCGCGCAGGCCCGACGCCTTCATCTCGTTGATGATCCAGTCGCGGCCCTTGTCGATGATGGCCTTGGTGCCATCCCACTGTCCACGCGCCATGGCGCCTTGCAGCGACTGGTCGAAGCGGCCGTAGATATTGGTGAAGATGCGGTCCTTGTCCTGAAGCATTTTTCGTCCCTCAGACCGGTTTCTTGCCGAACACGCGGATGTATTCCTCGACCCCGCCCTTGGCGAGCGCCTTGGCCTGCTTCACCCAGTCCTCACGCTCGATGCGGCCGTGGAAGGAAAGATAGCCGTCGACCCATTCGCGCTCGGCCTTTTTCCAGGACGCCACCTGGGCATAGGTGAAGATGCCGAGTTCATGCAGCGTCGCCTCAATCTTCGGACCGACTCCGGAGATCAGCTTGAGATCGTCAACGGCAGCCGGCTTCGAGATTCCCTTCGGCCGGTTCTTGTGGTCGAGCGAAGGCTTGGCGGGCGCAGCTTCCCTCTTTGCCGGGGCTTTCTTGGGCGCGGCAGCGGCGGTTTCAGCCTTGGCGGATACCGCGGCCGGCTTGGCTTCGGCCTTGGCCTTCGGCGCCTTGACGCTCGTGGCATTTTCAGCAGCCGGAGCGGCCTTGACCTTCGATGGCGTTTTCACTGCCGGGCTGGTTTCGATGGCGTTGGTCTTCGGCTTGGCGGCGTTGGACGGGGGCACGGCGGCAGCCTTGACCGGCTCGGCAGCGACAAGAGGCGTTTCCTTCGTGGTCCGTGCAGCTGCCTTGGTCGCCTTGTCGCGCGTGGACTTGAGGATCGCCTTCTCATCGGCCAACGCGGTGAAGCCGCTCACCGGCGCCGAGAAATGGCGGCCGTTCTGCGGACCGACTGGCACGGAATGCCCCTTGCCTGCTTCGAAATCATCGATGATCTCGGCCAGCCGCTCCGGCGTCAGATCCTCATAGGTATCCTTGAAGATCATGACCATCGGCGCGTTCACGCAGGCGCCGAGGCACTCGACCTCTTCCCACGACAGCGTACCGGCTTCGTTGGTGTGGAACTGGTCGTGATGGATCTTGGAACGGCAGACATCCATCAGCTCTTCGGAGCCGCGCAGCATGCAGGGCGTGGTGCCGCATACCTGGACGTGGGCGCGGGTGCCGACCGGCTTCAGCTGGTACTGCGTATAGAAGGTGGCGACTTCCAGCCCGCGGATATAGGGCATGCCCAGCATCTCGCAGATCGACTCGATCGCAGCCTTGGTGACCCAGCCTTCCTGCTCCTGCGCCAGCATCAGAAGCGGGATGATGGCCGACTGTTCACGGCCCTTGGGATATTTGGCGATCCACTTCCTGGCCGACGCCGAATTCGCCTTGTTGAAGGCGAAGGAAGCTGGCTGGACGCTGGCATCTGCGAGACGACGGACTGACATGGCCTATTGCTTACCTGTTTCCTGCTCGGACACGCGATAGCACTTGGTGGTGCCGTCGCGGACACAAACATATTCTTCTACGCCACGAACCATTCGCATGAATTTTCCATGACGAGCCGCCACATAGCTTACGTCGCATTCGCGCAGCGGGCCGCCTATCGAAGCCATGAACATCGGCTCGCTCTGTTCCCGACAGAGCGGGTCTCCCATTACAAATATCCCGGTATCCATAGGACGCATTATCTGCCGTTCCATGATGAGATCGCCGGCCGCAATCGGCAAAAACCCTTCGTCCACCAAAGCATCAACGGAATCTGCAACCCCCTCGGCGCTTGCCAGCGATGGCAAGGCGAGCAACGCTGCAACGTTGACTGCCATTAGCGCGCCAAGCCTCACCGATCCACCTCTCCGAACACGATGTCGAGGGATCCGAGGATGGCGGTGACGTCGGCCAGCATGTGGCCGCGGCACAGGAAATCCATGGCCTGCAGATGCGCGAAACCGGGTGCGCGCAGCTTGCAGCGATAAGGCTTGTTGGTGCCGTCGGAGACCATGAAGACGCCGAACTCGCCCTTCGGCGCTTCGACGGCGGCATAGACCTCACCGGCCGGCACGCGATAACCCTCGGTGTAGAGCTTGAAGTGATGGATGAGCGCTTCCATCGAACGCTTCATCTCGCCACGCTTCGGCGGCACCACCTTGCCGTCGATGTTCGACACCGGACCGGCGCTCTCCTTGCCAAGCAGAAGATCGATGCACTGCCGCATGATGCGGGCCGACTGGCGCATCTCTTCCATGCGGATGAGATAGCGATCGTAGCAGTCACCGTTCTTGCCGATGGGAATGTCGAATTCCAGCTCGGAATAGCATTCGTAGGGCTGCGACTTGCGCAAATCCCAGGCCGCACCCGAACCACGCACCATCACACCCGAGAAACCCCAGGCCCAGGCATCAGCCAGCGAGACGACGCCGATATCGGCATTGCGCTGCTTGAAGATGCGGTTGGGCGTGAGCAGTGCATCGAGATCGTCGAGCGACTTCAGGAACGGATCGATCCATCTGCCGATGTCTTCGATGAGCTGCTTCGGCAGGTCCTGGTGCACACCACCTGGACGGAAATAGGCGGCATGCATGCGCGAGCCGGATGCCCGCTCATAGAACACCATCAGCTTTTCGCGCTCGACAAAGCCCCACAGCGGTGGGGTAAGCGCGCCCACGTCCATGGCCTGCGTCGTCACATTGAGAATGTGCGACATGATGCGGCCGATTTCGGAATAGAGAACGCGGATCAACTGGCCGCGCTTCGGCACCTCGATGCCGAGCAGCTTCTCGGCGGCGAGCGCGAAAGCATGCTCCTGGTTCATCGGCGCGCAATAGTCGAGCCGGTCGAGATAAGGCACGGCC
This sequence comes from Mesorhizobium sp. 1M-11, assembly GCF_001303895.1. Taxonomy (GTDB): domain Bacteria; phylum Pseudomonadota; class Alphaproteobacteria; order Rhizobiales; family Rhizobiaceae; genus Mesorhizobium. The sequence continues at coordinate 160,886 of NZ_LJSD01000001.1, forward strand.
TGCAGATAGGTCTTGTGTTCGATCAGCTTCTCGGTGCCGCGGTGCAGCAGGCCGATATGCGGATCGACGCGATCAACCACCTCACCATCCAGCTCCAGCACGAGACGCAGAACGCCGTGCGCGGCCGGATGCTGCGGGCCGAAGTTGATATTGAAGTTGCGAACTGAGGTCTCAGCCATTTGTTTTCACAGACCTTGCTGCCTAGAGCGCCTTCACGAGCCGAGCCACGACATACGCGGTCGCGCCGGCTGGAACCAGCCACAGCACCTTGCGCACCATCGAGCCGCCAGCCGCTTTGTCGCCGGTCATTGCTTCGCCTTTTCATCGCCCGGCAGCACGTAGTCCGTGCCTTCCCAGGGCGAGAGGAAATCAAAACTGCGGAATTCCTGCTTCAGCTCCACCGGCTCGTAGATCACGCGCTTGGCCTCGTCGTCGTAGCGCACTTCGACGAAACCGGTGAGCGGGAAGTCCTTGCGCAGCGGATGACCGTCGAAACCGTAGTCCGTCAGGATGCGGCGCAGATCCGGATGACCGGAGAACAGCACACCATAAAGATCGTAGGTCTCGCGCTCGAACCAGTCGGCACCTGGCCAGACGGCGGTCACGGACGGAACCACCGTTTCCTCATCGGCGTGAGTCTTGAGTCGGATGCGCAGATTCTGCTTCGGCGAGAGCAGGTGGTAGACGACATCGAAGCGCAACGCCCGAGAGGGATAGTCAGCACCGGAGACGTCGATGAACGAAACGAACTGACACTTGGCGTCGTCCCGCAGGAAGGTTGCCGCCTTGACGATATCGGCGGCATTGACCAGCACCGTCAGCTCGCCATAGGCGAGAACGCTGTCGACCACCGTAGCGCCGAGCTTGTCCTTGATGTGAGAGGCAAGGGCGTTGAGGGCTTCACTCATGACAGTTCACCGTTCGATCGTGCCGGTGCGGCGTATCTTCTTCTGCAGAAGAAGCAGGCCGTAGAGCAACGCCTCGGCAGTCGGCGGACAGCCGGGCACATAAATGTCGACTGGCACCACGCGATCGCAGCCGCGCACCACTGAATAGGAATAGTGATAATAACCGCCGCCATTGGCGCAGGAGCCCATCGAGATGACGTAGCGCGGCTCCGGCATCTGGTCGTAGACCTTGCGCAGCGCAGGCGCCATCTTGTTGGTGAGCGTACCGGCGACGATCATCACGTCCGACTGGCGCGGTGATGCGCGTGGCGCGATGCCGAAGCGCTCGCTGTCGTAGCGCGGCATGGCGGTGTGGATCATCTCCACCGCACAGCAGGCCAGACCGAAGGTCATGTACATCAGCGAGCCAGTGCGCGCCCAGGTGATCAGCGCCTCGCTCGAAGTGACGAGGAAGCCCTTGTCGGCGAGCTCGTTGTTGATGTCCAGAAAGAAGGGATCGTCCGAACCGACCGGCTTGCCGGTCTTCGGATCGAGAATGCCTTTCGGCTTTGGTGCGACGAGCGTACCGGAACTGTCGTTCAATCCCATTCCAGCGCTCCTTTTTTCCATTCATAGGCGAAACCGATGGTCAGCACGCCGAGGAAAACCATCATCGACCAGAAGCCGAGCATGCCGATCTGGCTGAACGAGACCGCCCACGGGAACAGGAAGGCCACTTCCAGATCGAAGATGATGAAAAGGATCGACACCAGATAGAAGCGGATGTCGAATTTCATGCGGGCGTCGTCGAAGGAATTGAAACCGCACTCGTAGGCCGACAGCTTTTCCGGGTCCGGATTGCGGTAGGCGACCAGGAATGGCGCCACGATAAGGGCAAGGCCGACGACCAGCGCCACACCGATGAAGAGGACGATGGGCAGGTACGAACTGAGGAGTGCGTTCATGCTGCGACTTTCCATTGGTGGCTGATCCACCTGATACAGCACAAGACCTTAGGGCGGAAGCATGTGGGTTCAACCGCCGGACCGTTTACGGGCCCATGCTGCAATGCGGCGACGGTTAGCGCAGCGCATTCGGCGAAGCAAGTCAAACCTTGTCCAAAATGCGACTGTGGACGCCTCTTCCAGCAAAACTGGTCCGATCAGCTCCTATTTGATTTCCTTCACTTTTTACTCCACTTTTATCTCCTGACAGGATTGAGGGCCAAACCCTGCTAGCATGAGCGGAATCGCCGCCAGCATCGGCTCGTCCCAACAGTCAAAATGTCGTCAGGATGAAAGACCGGATCTCACTCAAAACAGCTCGCCGCATCGCACTCGCCGCGCAGGGCTTTGCCGACCCGCGACCAGTTGGCACACCCGACCGCCGCCACCTTGGGCGCGTGCTTTCGCGTACCGGGCTCTTGCAGATTGATTCCGTCAGTGCCGTGGTGCGCGCGCATTACATGCCGCTCTATTCGCGCCTCGGTCCCTACCCTATGTCCTTGCTCGACGACGCGATGGCACCGGGCCGCAAGCGCCTGCTGTTCGAATACTGGGCGCATGAGGCATCCCTGCTGCCGGTCGAAACCTATCCTCTCATGCGCTGGCGTATGGAACGCGCCGGGCGCGGCGAGGAAATGTATCTGGGGCTCGCCAAATGGGGCTGCCAGAACACGTCCATGATCGAAGAGATCTACCGCGAGGTCGAAGCGCGCGGGCCGATCGCCGCGTCCGAAATCGAGGGCTACAAGGGCAATGGCGGCTGGTGGGGGTGGAGTGCCGCCAAGCACGCTTTCGAATGGCTATTCTGGGCAGGGCGCATCACCACCCATTCGCGTCGCGGATTCGAGCGGCTCTACGATCTGCCGGAACGTGTGCTGCCACGGGCGGTGCTTGATATGCCTGTCCCCTCGCCCGAGGATGCACACCGTGAATTGCTGCGACTTTCGGCGCGAGCCCACGGCGTGGCGACCTATTCCTGCCTGCGCGACTATTTCCGGCTCGCGCCGCACGATACCAAGGGGCGGCTTGAGGAGCTTGTCGAGGAAGGTGAACTGATCCCGGTCCGTGTCGAAGGCTGGGACAAGCCGGCCTATCTGCACAAGGATGCACGCCAGCCGCGCAAGGTCGAGGCGCGTGCCCTGCTTGCCCCCTTCGATCCGCTGGTGTTCGAGCGCAGCCGCGCCGAGAACCTGTTCGACTTCCGCTACCGTATCGAAATCTACACGCCTGCCGAGAAGCGGCAGTATGGCTATTATGTTTTGCCCTTCCTCTATGACGAGAAGATCGTGGCGCGCATTGACCTGAAGGCCGACCGGCCGGCCGGCGTGCTGCGCGTGCATGCCGCCTATGCCGAGCCGGCGGCACCACAAGAAACGGCGGCCGAGCTGTTCGAGGAACTGAAGCTGATGCAAGGCTGGCTTGGCCTCGAGCGTATCGAGGTAGCACCTGCCGGCGATCTCGGCCCTGCGCTCGCCGATGTTGCCATGACAGCGAAGGCAGCCTGAAAAAGCAAAGGAGGCACCGCAGCGCCTCCTTCTCCCTCGGACTCTCTCCGGTTTACTGGAACATGCCCTTGGGTGTCTCACCCTTCAGGAATGGCTCGGTGAAGGCGAAGAGCAACGCTGGCTGAGTAATGACGGCGGTGTGCGAGGTTGCCGGCATGATCGCAAGGCGCGAGGCGGCAAGCGGCTTGCCCATGTCGCCCATCGCACCACCGCCAAGCAGCCGGAACAGCGCAACCGAATGTTCAAGCGTAGCCACATCCGCATCGCCGCTGATGATCAGCACCGGCATCTTCAGCGCCTTCACGTCGGCCTCCCAGGCCATCGGCTCCTTCTCGAGCTGGATCAGCTTGGCGACAAGGGCGGGGAAACCGTCCGGATTGGCGGCGAGCTTCTTGTAATCGGCGGCGAAAGGCATGTTGACGAACATCTCGACGTTCATCTGCGGGATGAAGGCGGTGAATTCAGGTTGCCAGCCCTTGGCGTCATAAGCCGCGGAGGCAGCAACGAGCTTGTTGACCTTTTCGGGATGACGGATGGCGAGTTGCAGGCCGGCGGCTGCGCCCATCGAATAGCCGAACACGTCCGCCTTCTTCAGCCCTACCTTGTCCATGAAGCCGGCGACATCGTCTGCGAGGTTGGGATAGGTGATCGGCCGGTCGATATCGGTGGTGCGGCCATGTCCCTGGAACTCCAGCGCATAGACCTTATGGGTCTTGGCCAGCGTCGGGATGATCTCGCCCATGGAAGGGATGTTCATGTAGGCGCCATGCAGGACGACCAGCGGCTCACCCTCGCCTGACACCTCGTAGTACATCTTCATGCCATTGACCTCGACGCGATCGCCGACGGCATCGGATCCGGCGAATGCCGGGCCGGCGAGAAAGGTGGCAGCGGCAACTAACAATGCGCGGAACATAAGGTTCTCCGTTGGTTGTCTCATGCGTTTTCGGTAACGCTGACGATAAGACGAAGCTGCGTTTCACATTCCGACATGGTCAGGCAAAATTTTCTTCTGGCAGCTGGCGACCAGCCACGAGCCGATGGCATGTTTGCCGCTTCCTGGAATCCCAGCCCGTTACGCGAAACAGACCGCCAACCGAAAGACCGTCGCATGCCGCATGAGTCCAGTGCCCGATTCCGAGCCGCAACAATCGCCGACGTGGCTCTGGTTCGCGACATCGTCCACGCGGCCTATTCGAAATGGATTCCGGTGATCGGACGCGAGCCGAGCCCGATGAAAGCCGACTACGACGAGGCGCTGCAAAAGCACCAGTTCACGCTGCTTTACCTCGACACCGAGATCGCTGGCCTGATCGAGACGATCCTGGAAAACGATCATCTGTGGATCGAGAATGTCTGTGTAGTGCCGGCTCAACAGGGAAAGGGGCTCGGCAAGATACTGCTCCATCATGCCGAACAGGCGGCCCGGCAGGCCGGCCACAACGAAACCCGCCTGCTGACCAATGCCGCATTCGAGGCCAACATCGCGCTCTACCAACGGCTGGGTTACGTCATCACCGAACAGGAACCGTATATGGGAGGCACCACAGTCTATATGCGCAAACATCTGGCGCTGGATCTCTGAGCCGATCCGCCTCCCGAGCCCCCACATGAAACGCGTCTTGATCACCGGCATGTCCGGAACCGGCAAGTCGGCCACGGTCAGGGAACTGGCAGCGCGTGGTTATGCGGCTTACGATCTCGATACGCCGGAATGGTCTCACTGGATCGACGCCGCTCCCGACGACACTCTGACACCCGAGGACGGCAAGGACTGGGTGTGGCAGGTCGATAAGGTGCGGATGCTGCTTTCCCAGCCGCGCGAAGCCATGCTCTTCGTCAGCGGCTGTGCCGAGAACATGGGGGAGCTTTTTCCGCTGATCGACACCGTGATCCTGCTCACGGCGTCGATCGATACGATCATGCGACGGGTGTCGGCTCGGACGTCAGGCGGTTATGGCCATGCCGAGAGCGAGCGTGCCAAGATTGCCGAACTGGTCGAAATGATCGAGCCCCTGCTTCGCGAGTCCGCCGATCATGAGATCGATTCGAGCGGTCCGGTCGAAGCAACCGTCAATCAGATTCTGCAGTTGGCCTAGTTGCCGCTTTTATACCCGCTACACGGAGCGTGTCACACCACCATCGACGCGGATGTTCTGGCCCGTGATGTAGCCGGCGGCGTCGGAAGCGAGGAAGGCGATCGTGGCGGCGATCTCCTCGCTGGTTCCGTAGCGCTTCAAGGGTACGCTGTCGCGTCGCTCCTCGGTGGCCGGCAAACTGTCGATCCAGCCCGGCAGCACATTGTTCATGCGGACGTTGTCGCCGGAATAGGCCTCGACGAAAATCTTGGTGAAGGAAGCAAGACCTGCGCGGAACACCGTGGACGTCGGAAACATGGGGCTCGGCTCGAAGGTCCAGGCGGTCGAGATGTTGATGATGGCGCCGGCCTTCTGCTGCTGCATCACCGGCGTCACCAGCCGCGTCGGGCGGATGACATTCATCAGATAGGTGTCGAGGCCCTTGTGCCAGTCCTCGTCGCTGATCTCGAGGATCTGCGCACGCGGGCCGTGGCCGGCGCTGTTGACCAGCACATCGATGCGTCCCCACGTCGAAACAGCAAGATCGACCAGCCGGCGTAAATCCTCGTTGGACTGGTTCGAGCCGGTGACCCCGACGCCGCCGAGTTCCTTGGCCAGCGCCTCGCCCTTGCCGGACGATGACAGGATCGCGACCTTGTATCCGTCCGCCGCCAGCTTGCGCGCCGCGGCAGCACCCATGCCGCTGCCACCTGCGGTCACCATCGCCACCTTTTGAACCGTCATAACCATCTCCTGTCCGATACGACCGGGCCGAGAGGCCCTGCCATGCTTCCATCTGTGATAACATCAGACGGCGATAAGCAAACCCAGGCAAGAGGCAAGTTCGGCAGGGCCAGGTTGGAGAATAAAGGGCGGACAGGATTCACGTACCAACACGCATGCGACGTTATCCGCCGTAAGCGCGCGTTGACAGCGTGGCCCGGCCAAGCCTAAATCCGACAAAGACGGTCTCTTCCCTTCACCGGGAGGAGCGAAGAGGGAATGCGGTGCGAGGCGGCAGCCTCAATTCCGCGGCTGTCCCCGCAACTGTGAGCGGCGAGCCAAGGCCGATAGCCACTGGGATTTCCCGGGAAGGCGGCACCAAGGCACCGACCCGCGAGCCAGGAGACCTGCCGTCTAACCAGAATCCCAACGCCTGGCGGGTGTCCCGGGCAAGGAGCCTGATTTGGATTGCAACGGCAGTTTTTTGGCTGAGACGGAGAGTGTGGCAGCGGACGTGGGGACCGCGCCGGTCACCATTGTCGTGTGCTCGTCCTGTCGTGACGAAAACGGCTCCGACGCTCATCCTCGCGCCGGCGCGCTGTTGGCCGAAGCCACCCGCGCCGCAGCCCGAGACAGCGGGACCATCGAAGTCCGCACCGTCGAGTGCCTGGGCAATTGCAAGCGCCGCCTTTCGGCTGCGCTGCTGCGCGACGGTTGCTGGAGCTATGTCTTTGGTGACCTGACCGCCGAATCAGGCTCAGACCTCGTCACCGGTGCAGAACTCTTCGCCACATCGCAGGACGGCCTCATCCCATGGCGTGGTCGCCCCGATTCTCTCAAGCGCGGCCTCGTCGCGCGCATTCCTCCCCTTGCCATGCTGAAGGAATAGACATGACCGCTTCCGTTTCCCGTGTGCCCTGCACCGTCGTCACCGGCTTCCTCGGCGCCGGTAAGACGACGCTGATCCGCAACATCCTCGAGAACGCGAAAGGCAAGCGGCTGGCCCTCATCGTCAACGAATTCGGCGATGTCGGCGTCGATGGCGAGATTCTGAAAGGCTGCGGCGTCGACTCTTGTCCTGAGGAAAACATCGTTGAACTCGCCAATGGCTGCATCTGCTGCACGGTCGCCGACGACTTCGTGCCGGCGCTCGACCAGATCCTGGCACGCACGCCGAAGGTCGACCACATCCTGATCGAAACCTCCGGTCTCGCATTGCCGAAGCCACTGGTGCAGGCCTTTCAGTGGCCAACGGTGAAGAACCGCGTCACCGTGGACGGCGTCGTCGCCGTGGTTGATGGCCCGGCTCTCGCCGAAGGTCGCGTTGCCTCGGACATGGATGCGCTCGCCGCTCAGCGCGCGGCCGATGGTACGCTCGACCATGACGACCCGGTCGAGGAAGTGTTCGAAGATCAGGTCGCCTGTGCCGACCTGATCATCCTCTCCAAGAACGACCTGCTGGACGAGGCCGGCGCGGCGCGTGCCAACGCCGTGCTGAGCGAGCATGTCGCGCGCGCCGTCAAGGTGGTGCCGACCGCACAGGGCAAGGTCGATCCGTCCATATTGCTTGGGCTCGGCCTCGCCGTCGAGGACGACATCGAGAACCGCAAGAGCCATCATGACGGCATGGGCGACCATGAACACGATGACTTCGATACGTTCGTGGTCGAGATCCCTTCCGTTGCCAATCCGGAAGATCTCGCCCGCCGTGTCGCGGAAGCCGCGGACAAGGAGAATGTGCTGCGCGTGAAGGGTTTCGTCGAAGTGGATGCGAAGCCGATGCGACTTCTCCTGCAGGCGGTTGGACCGCGCGTGAACCACTATTATGATCGCGCCTGGACGGCGGAAGACGAACGTCGCTCGCGGCTGGTGGTGATCGGGCTGAAGGGGCTTGACCGCCCGGCCATCGAGAAGATCCTGGTAGGATAACCTTGCACATCCTGACCACCACCTCCGCTTCGCTCGACGACATCGCCGAGCCGGTCGACCTGCGCCAGCAGCCGGCGGAGATGGTGGCGCTGTCTTTCACGGACAGCGATCTGGCCGGACTGGCATCCGCCTGGCAGACGGACGCCAGCGCCTTGCCGTCGATGCGGCTGGCGGCGCTGCGTGACCTCCGTCATCCCATGTCCGTCGACCTTTGGATCGACAGCGTCGCGCAGCACGCCAAGCTGATCCTGGTGCGCATCCTGGGCGGCTACGACTGGTGGCGCTACGGCTGCGACCAGCTCGCGGCGATGGCCCGGGCCAGGGGTATCAAGCTGGCGCTGCTGCCCGGCGAATCCCATGACGAAGATCCACGCCTCACGGAAGCCTCCACCCTGTCTGCGGACGATCTCAGGGCTTTGCTTGCCTATTTCCGCCAGGGTGGACCGGCCAACATGTCCGCGCTGGTCAGCCGGCTGGCCGGACTTTGCGGCCACGATCGGGCTGTTCTCCCGCCGGTCGAACTGCCCAAAGCAGGGTTTTATCGGCCAGGCGTCGGTGTCGTGGACGATCCAGCTGCCTTCTCCCCGTTAACGGGGAGAAGGTCCCGGCAGGGGGATGAGGGGCAAGAGTCCCCCTCTGCCATGGGGATACCGCCCCTCATCCGCCCCTTTGGGGCACCTTCTCCCCGTGAATGGGGAGAAGGCAACACACCCATCGTCCCGATCCTCTTCTATCGCTCCATGCTGCTGGCAACTGACGCCGCCCCCATCGATGCTCTCGTCGAAGCGCTTGAGGCCCGCGACATCACCGCAGTGCCGATTTTTGTTCCCAGCTTGAAGGACAAAGCCGCTCTCGATTTCGTCGAAAACGCGCTCGCAACGTTGAGCCCCGCCGCCATCATCACCGCCACCGCCTTTGCTTCCGGCGCGGAACCGGGAGCCGAAACCTTGTTCGACCGTGCCGGCGTGCCGGTGTTCCAGGTCATCGTTGCCACCACGCGCCGCGACGCCTGGGAGACCAACCAGCGCGGCCTGGCTCCTGCGGATCTTGCCATGCATGTCGTGCTGCCGGAACTGGATGGCCGTATTCTTGCCGGCGCCGTTTCCTTCAAGGCTGAACAGGAAGCGGATGCCGCGCTGGCTTTCCGCGCTTTCGCCAACAGGCCGGAGCCCGATCGTGTCGAGCGTGTGGCCGACCGTATCGCAGCGCATATCCGGCTTCAGCGGGCACCACCTGCCGAGCGGCGCCTTGTCATCCTCATCCCCGACTATCCAAGCGCACCGGGCCGCACCGGCTACGCGGTCGGTCTCGACGTGCCCTTTTCCGTGCTCGCCATGCTGCACGACCTTAAGGAAGACGGTTATACGGTTGAGAAGATTCCTGAATCTCCGCGGGAATTGCTCGACCTTTTGGAGCGGAGTGGCGAACATCTTGCCGCCAACGAGTATGCTGAGCTCTTCGGTCACCTGCCAGCTGATGCGCGCCAGACGGTGCTCGAAGCCTGGGGCGAAGCTGACGTACCCCATTTTCCTTTCCGCGCCGCCACCTTCGGTAACGTTACGGTAGCTCTGGCGCCGGACCGAGGCCGCTCTGCCGACCGCCGCGCCGACTATCATGATCCGACATTGCCACCGCGCCACGAACTGGTCGCCTTCGGCCTCTGGCTGCAGAAATCACTCGGCGTGCATGCGATCGTCCACGTCGGCGCGCATGGCACGCTGGAGTGGCTTCCCGGCAAGACAGTGGCACTCGGCCAGAACTGTTTCCCCGAAATCGTCACCGGTGCGCTGCCGGTGATTTATCCTTTCATCGTCTCCAATCCCGGCGAAGCGGCACAAGCCAAACGCCGCATTGCTGCGGTCACGCTCGGTCATCTGCCGCCGCCATTGACCGGCGCCGGATTGGACGAAGACCAGCAGGAACTTGAGCGACTGGTTGATGAATACGCCCAGGCCGACGGGCTCGACCGCCGCCGGCGCGACCGGCTGGCGAAGCTGATCGTCGAAACGGCCGCGAAAACCGGACTTGCCTCGGAAGCCGGCGTGGCCAAGACCGATGCGCCCGACGAGGCACTGCGCCGCATCGACGCATGGCTGTGCGATCTCAAGGATTTCGCGGTCAAGGACGGCCTGCACGTCTATGGGCGCGCTCCGGAAGGCGAAGTCGACCCGCTGCGCCTGCAAAGCGCGGCCAACGAGAAAGCGTCGCTGCTCGCGGCCCTCGGCGGACATCATATCAGTGCCGGCCCGGCAGGTGCGCCCGCCCGCGGCCGCACCGACGTCCTGCCAACCGGCCGCAACCTGTTCACCGCCGATCCACGCACCATGCCGACGCCGACCGCCTTCGACCTCGGCAAGGCGGCCGCCGACGAAATCGTGGTCAGCTACATGCAAAGCCACGGCGACTGGCCGCGGGCACTGGTCATCGATCTCTGGGGTTCGGCGTCCTTGCGCACCGGCGGCGAGGAGATCGCGCAGGGTCTGGCCCTTATGGGCTGTCGTCCGCAATGGGACGCCGCCACCGGTCGCGTTACCGGCATCGAAGTGCTGCCGCCAGCGACGCTCGGGCGGCCTCGTGTCGACGTGACCTGGCGGATTTCCGGTCTGTTTCGCGACATGTTCCCGACCCAGATCGCCCTGATCGATGCGGCGTCGCGGGCGGTCGCCCAGCGCGATGAGGATGACAGCGAAAACCCGCTTGCAGCGGCAACGCGCGCGGCAGGCCGGGTCGAGCCGCGCATCTTCGGCTCCTCGCCCGGAACCTATGGCGCCGGCCTCGAGGCGATGCTTGCCAGTGGCGAATGGGACCGCCGCGAAGAGCTTGGCCGTGCCTATCTCGAAGCCGCTTCGCATGCCTATGGTGGGGCCGAAGGCGAAGGCTCCGCCGCACCCGGCGCTTTCGCCGGCCGCATCGCGGAGGCCGATCTGCTGGTCCACACCGGCGATGATCCGGGCCGCGACATCCTCGAGGGCTCGGCCGACGTCGCTTTCATCGGCGGCTTCTCGGCGGCCCTTGCCGCACTTGGCAAAAGCGCTGACATCATCGTGCTCGACACCACGGATCCCGCGAAACCAAAGCCACGCTCCGTATCGGAGGCGGTCACGCGGGTGGTACGGGCCCGTGCCATCAACCACCGTTTCATCGAGGGCCAGATGCGGCACGGGCCGCGCGGCGCCTCGGAATTTGCCGAGACGGTCGATCGCCTGATCGGCTTCGCCGAGACCACACATGCCATTGCCGGCAATCTGATCGGCGCCGTGCACGATGCTTATCTGGGTAACGAGGCGGTGCGCGCGTTTCTGCTGACTGAGAACCCACAAGCCGCCAAATTCATCGCCGAGCGCTTCCAATCGGCCCGACGGCGCGGTCTCTGGCATCCGCTGCGCAATGCGGTTGACGACGATCTTGCCGCGTTGATCGCCGAGGCCGAAGGCCATACGCCAAAAGGAGCGGAGGCGGCGGAATGAACGCCCTCCAGCGCCGCGGTGCCTGCCCTGCCTTGTCAACGCCGATGCAAACTGGTGACGGGCTGCTGGTGCGCCTCAACCCGGTTGCTGGAGGGCTTTCTCCCAAAGCCCTGATCGGGTTGTCGGAATCCGCTGCCCGCCACGGCAACGGCATCATGGAGATCACCGCGCGCGGCTCGATCCAGATCCGCGGCCTGACCGCTGCAAGCGCCAGCCAACTGGCAGCGGACGTGAATGCGCTGAGCATCGCCGTGCGAACCGGCGTCCCTGTCGAAACCGGCCCTCTGGCCGGGCTGGACAGTCACGAGATTGCCGACCCCCGCCCACTGGCAGAGGCGATCCGCGGCGCGATCGAAAAAGCAGACCTGGCTGGCAAGCTCGGGCCGAAAGTGTCCGTCGTGGTCGATGGCGGCGGCGCTATCGGCCTGGATGCGATCCTGGCCGATATCCGGCTTGTCGCGGTTCAGGGCGGCGGCAATGCAAGATGGCATCTCTCCACTGGCGGGACGGCGATCACTGCGCGGCCGCTGGCACTGCTGGATGAAGCGGACGCATGCGATGCCGCTTTGCTGATCCTACAGGCCATCGCCACAAGGGGGCGTGAAAGTCGTGCGCGTGATTTACCCGTGCCTTTGGCATTTGCAACGTCCCCGGCCGGCAACGCTGCAACGCTATCTGAACGACGTCGCTCAACCGATTCTATTCCTATAGGAATCCTTCCTCTCGCCAGTCACGCACATGCCGTAGGCATCGCCCTGCCCTTCGGCTCGATGCCTGCGGAATCGATCGCTAAACTCTGCTCGGAAGCAGCCGCGCGCGGCACCGACGAAATCCGTCCTGCACCACGACGCGTACTGCTGTTCCTGGGCCCGACCAAAGAAGCCTGCACCGACTTGCAGCAAGCGGCCAGCACGCTCGGCTTCGTGACCGACTCCACCGATCCCCGTTTGCACATAGCGGCCTGCCCGGGCGAGCCTGCTTGCGCCTCCGGCAGGATCGCCACGCGCGAGATCGCCGAAACGGTTGCCTCCAACCATGCCGGCTTGCTCGACGGTTCTTTCACCTTGCATATTTCCGGCTGCGCCAAGGGCTGCGCACACCCCGCGACCGCAGCACTGACCTTGGTCGGCGGCGAAAACGGAGCCGGACTTGTCGTGGACGGGACGGCGAAGGCCCTTCCGCCCCGATACAGCCCGCGATATGAAGCCGCGCGCGGTCTTGGCCGCGTCGCCGCGCTGGCCGGCAGTGCCTGGCACGACAACGAAACCGTCGCCGCCTGCCTTGCCCGGCTGGGCGAAGCGGCGATCACCGAAGCCTTCGGCAGATTGGGTACGGATTGAGTATGGCGGCCTACGACTACATCCATGACGGCAATGCCATCTACGAGCGCTCCTTTGCGATCATCCGCACTGAGGCCGACCTGTCACGCTTCTCGGAGGCCGAGGCCGACATCGCCATCCGCATGATCCATGCCTGCGGTCAGGTCGAGGCGGCTCCGCACTTTGTCTTTTCACCCGATTTCGCCACCGCCGCGCGCAATGCGCTCAAATCAGGTGCGCCGATCCTGTGCGATGCCGAAATGGTGTCGCATGGCGTCACCCGCGCCCGCCTGCCGTCCGGAAACGACGTGATCTGCACGCTGCGCGATCCGCGTACGGCCGATATCGCCAAGGCGATCGGCAATACCCGTTCGGCCGCCGCAATCGACCTCTGGACCGACCGGCTCGAGGGCGCGGTGGTCGCCATCGGCAATGCGCCGACGGCATTGTTTTATCTCCTGGAAAAACTGCGCGACGGTGCGCCGAAACCGGCCGCGATCATCGGCATGCCGGTTGGATTTGTCGGTGCTGCTGAATCCAAGGATGCACTGGCCGAGAATTCCTATGGCGTACCGTTCGCGATCGTGCGCGGGCGACTGGGCGGCAGCGCCATGACCGCTGCGGCACTGAATTCGCTGGCGAGGCCCGGCCTGTGAGCGCGCTGGCAAAAGGCCGCCTCATCGGAGTCGGCACCGGCCCCGGCGATCCGGAATTGATGACGCTCAAGGCCGTTCGTGCGCTGGCCGAGGCCGATGTCGTGGCGCATTTTTCCAAGCGCGGCGCCAACGGCAATGCCCGCACCATTGTCGGCGCACATTATCGGCCGGACTGGATCGAATTGCCGCTGGTCTACCCAGTCACGACCGAAATCGACAAGGATAGTGACGACTACAAAGCGGCGATCACCGGCTTCTATGAAGAATCCGCGATCAAGGTTGCCGAACATCTCGACCAGGGCCGCACCGTCGCTATCCTCTCCGAAGGCGACCCGCTCTTTTATGGTTCCTACATGCATCTGCATGTGCGTCTCGCCCATCGCTACCCGACCGAAGTCATCCCGGGCGTCACGGCCATGTCCGGCTGCTGGTCGGCCAACGGGCTGCCGATCGTGCAGGGTGACGATGTGCTGACCGTCCTGCCTGGTACCATGAACGAATTCGAATTGACGCGCCGCCTGGCCGATACCGACGCTGCCGTCATCATGAAGGTCGGCCGCAACCTGCCGAAGATCCGCCGCGCGCTGGATGCCACCGGCAAACTCTCGCGCGCCGTCTATGTCGAACGCGGCACCATGCCGGGTTCGGTCTCGATGCGATTGCAGGACAAGCAGGACGACAAGGCACCCTATTTCGCCGTGGTTCTGGTGGCAGGCTGGTCCGGGCGCCCGGAGGCAAGCCTGTGAGCGGCCGTCTCTTCGTCATCGGCCTCGGTCCCGGCAATGCAAACCAGGTCACGCCGGAAGCGAACCATGCGGTCGCCGACGCTGAGTTCTTCTACGGCTACAAGCCCTATGTCGACCGGCTCGAGCTGAAACCGCACCAGACCCGGATCGCTTCCGACAATCGCGAGGAACTGGCGCGTGCCAAGGAAGCGATTGTCAAGGCAGCCGAAGGCCATGCAGTGGCTGTCGTCTCCGGCGGCGATCCAGGTGTTTTCGCCATGGCTGCCGCGGTGTGCGAGGCGATCGAGGACGGTCCGGCCGAATGGCGTGACATCGACCTGCAGATCGTTCCGGGCGTCACCGCCATGCTCGCCGTGGCGGCCCGCGCCGGCGCGCCGCTCGGCCATGATTTCTGCGCTATCTCGCTGTCCGACAATCTGAAGCCCTGGGATCTGATCGAGCTCAGATTGCTTGCTGCAGCGGGCGCCGGTTTCGTGATTGCCCTCTACAATCCGATAAGCAAGGCTCGCCCCTGGCAACTTGGCCGCGCCTTCGAGGCACTTGCCGCTATATTGCCCGGCACCACGCCGGTGATCTTCGGTCGCGCCGCTGGTCGTCCTGACGAGCGCATCGAAGTCGCTTCGCTGGCTTTCGCCAGGGCCGAAATGGCGGATATGGCAACCTGCGTGATCATCGGATCGCCCGAAACCCGTATCATCAAGCGCAGCGGCAAGCCGGCGCTGGTCTACACACCGCGCTCGGCGACGGGACGCAGAGAATGATCGACCATGGCAAGCAGCTCCGGGATACCTGGCGCCGAAGGCACCGTCGGCAAAACAGGCCTGCGGATCATAACCACCTCGACACCAAGCGCTCGCGCCGCGGCGATCTTGCCATAAGTTGCCCCGCCACCACTGTTCTTGGAAACGACGACGTCGATGCGGTGTGCGATCAGCAATCGACGCTCATCTTCCTCGCGGAAGGGTCCGCGTGCCAGAAGATAGTCGACATGCGGAACGCCGAGCGGCGGCTCGACCGGATCGACGCTGCGCAGCAGATAGTGGTGCTGGGGCGCAGCCTCGAAGGCGCCGACCTCCTGGCGCCCAAGCGCCAGAAAAACACGTCGGGCGGTGAGACCGAGTGCGGCAGGAGCACCCGCAGCATCGTCCACTTCCGTCCAGCGATCGCCTTCCTGTCGTTCCCAGCCGGGGCGGCGCAACGCCAGGATCGGCACACCGGCAAATTGCGCGGCTTTGGCCGCATTGGCCGAAATGCGCGCCGCGTAAGGATGCGTCGCATCGATCAGCAGATCGGCTTTGGTCTCCTTGAGGTAGGCAGCAAGACCTTCGGCACCGCCGAAACCGCCGACACGTGTCGGCACCTGCTGGGCGATCGGGTTTTCGGTGCGGCCCGCCAGCGAAAGGGTCAGCTCGATATCGGGTTTTGCGGCCAACTGGCCGGCCAGTTGCCTGGCCTCGGTCGTTCCGCCCAGAATGAGAATGCGGTGGGACATCATGCCTGCTGAGAAAGAAACACGCGCCGCGCCAGCCTGGCTTGCCGTTGTCGGCATCGGCGAGGACGGTGTAGCGGGTCTGGGCAACGAGGCCAAGCGGCTGATTGCGGAGGCCGAATTCGTCTTTGGCGGCAAGCGCCATTTCGATCTTGCAGGTGCCCTCGTCACCGGCGAGATGCACCAGTGGCCGTCCCCTTTCGATCCGGAGATGGAAGCGGTCCTCGATCGTGCCGGCCGGCGTGTCTGTGTGCTCGCTTCCGGCGATCCCTTCTTCCACGGCGTTGGCGTGACGCTGGCGCGCAAGGTCGCCGCCGCCGACATGGTGGTGGTGCCTTCCCCTTCTTCCCTCTCGCTCGCGGCCTCGCGGCTCGGCTGGGCGCTGCAGGACGTCGAGACGATTTCCCTGCATGGCCGCCCGCTGGACCTGATCCGGCCATTGCTGCATCCTGGTGCCAGGATCCTGGCGTTGACTTCGGACGGTGCGGCACCCGCGAAACTCGCCGCACTGCTTTCAGAACTCGGCTTCAGTCCGTCCAGGCTGACTGTGCTGGAGGCATTGGGTGGTCCGGACGAAGTCGTCCGCAGCGCACGGGCCGGTGATTTCAATCTCAAAAACATCAATCCGCTCAATGTGCTGGCGCTCGAAATTGAATCGGACGCGCAGGCGCGCATCCTGCCCTTCGCCTCCGGCCTTTCCGATGATCTGTTCGAGACCGATGGCCAGATCACCAAGCGCGAAGTGCGCGCCATGACGCTATCCGCACTGGCGCCGCGCCGTGGCGAAGTGCTGTGGGACATCGGCGCCGGCTCCGGGTCCATCGCAATCGAATGGATGCTGTCGCATCCTTCGCTGCACGCCGTCGCCATCGAGGCCAACGCCTCGCGCGCCGAGCGCATCCGGCGCAACGCTTCCGCCTTTGGTGTGCCGGGATTGGCGGTGATCGAAGGTGAGGCACCGGAAGCATTGGCCGGCCTGCCGGCGCCGGATGTCATCTTCATCGGTGGTGGCGGCACCGATGCAGGCGTGTTCGATGCCGCACTGAAGGCGCTGCCGTCTGGCGGACGCTGTGTAGCCAATGCCGTGACGCTGGAGATGGAGGCGCTGTTGGTCGCCCGGCAGGCGGAATTGGGCGGCACCTTGACCCGCATCGCCATTTCGCGCGCAGCCCCCGTCGGCACCATGCAGGCCTGGCGGCCGGCCTTGCCAGTGACGCAATGGAGCTGGATCAAGCCATGATCGTCGCGGGCATAGGCTGTCGCAAAGGCGTCGACACGGCGGGGATTCTGGCGGCGGTGGACGCAGCGCTTGGCAACCATGACCTGGACCGCTCCTCGCTTTCCGCGCTCGCCACCACCGCTTTCAAGCGAGACGAGCCCGCTATCTTCGCCGCAGCCCGGGAACTTGGTCTCGAGGTGATCGTCGTCGAAGGTGTCGGTGTGGACGAAAACACCCTCACCCATTCCGACATTTCCCGCGCCGCTGCCGGCTCACCATCCGTTTCGGAAAGTGCGGCGCTCGCCGCAGCGGGTAAGGACGCGCACCTGCTTGGACCGCGCCTCATCACAGGCGCCGTTACCTGCGCCCTAGCTGTCAGCGGAGGCCCGGCATGACCGTGCATTTCATCGGCGCCGGTCCGGGCGCCGCCGATCTCATCACCTTGCGTGGCGCCAGATTGCTGGCCTCCTGCCCCGTCTGCCTCTATGCCGGCTCGATCGTGGCGCCGGAACTGCTTGATCATTGTGCGCCAGGCACGAAGCTGATCGACACCGCGCCAATGTCGCTGGACGAGATCGAGGCCGAGTATGTCGCTGCAGACAAGGCCGGACAGGACGTGGCGAGGCTGCACTCCGGCGATCTTTCGGTGTGGAGCGCCGTCGCGGAACAGATTCGCCGCCTCGAACGCAATGGCATTGCCTATACGCTCACTCCCGGCGTGCCTTCCTTCGCCGCAGCGGCAGCAGCGCTCAAGCGCGAACTGACCATCCCGGAAGTGGCGCAAAGCCTGGTGCTGACCCGCGTTTCGGGCCGTGCTTCCAAGATGCCGCCGGGAGAAACCTTGTCGGCCTTCGGTCGCACGGGCGCGACACTGGCGATCCACCTCGCCATCCATGCCATCGAGCAGGTCGTGACCGAGCTGACCCCGCACTACGGCGGCGATTGTCCGGTTGCCATTGTCTTCCGCGCCACATGGCCGGACGAGCGCGTCATCCGCGCGACATTGGAGACCGTAGCTGCTGCGCTCGCCGCCGATCCGATCGAACGCACCGCGCTGATCTTCGTCGGGCGCTCGCTGGCAGCCGAGGATTTTGCCGAAAGCTCGCTCTACGATCCCTATTACCAGCGCCGTTTCAGGAACCGGCAATGACGCTTTCCACGACCTTCGAAAAGCTCACCGCCCACAAGCCGCTACTCGAGCCCGGCCACGTCTGGCTGGCAGGCTCCGGGCCGGGCGACCCCAGCCTGCTCACGCTTGAGGTGCTCTCGGCGCTCACCCAGGCCGACGCGCTGGTGCATGATGCTCTGGTCTCGCAGGAGATCATCGCGGTCGCCGAGCAGGCGGAAAAATTCTACGTCGGCAAGCGCGGCGGCCGCTTGTCCATTCCGCAAAGCGAGATCAACACCCTTCTCGTGAAGCTCGCCAAGGAAGGCCGCAAGGTGGTGCGCCTGAAGGGCGGCCACCCTTACGTCTTCGGGCGCGGCGGCGAGGAAACGCTGGCCTTGACCGAAAACGGCATTCCTTATCGCGTCCTGCCCGGCGTAACCTCCGCCTTCGGCGGCCTGACCTCAGCCGGTATTCCAGCGACCATGCGCGGCATCAACGGCGCCATCATCCTGGCGACCGGCTTCGCCGCAGTTTCCGACGACCGTCCGGACTGGCAGGCGCTCGCACGCACCGGCCAACCCATCGTCATCTATATGGGATTGACCCACATGGAAGCGACGGTCGCCGATCTGCTGGCCGGCGGACTGGCATCGGACACGCCGGCGGCGTTGATCGAAAACGCCACGCTGCCGCAGGAACGCACGGTCGTCGCCACGCTCGGCACGCTGGTGGAAGCCGCCGCACGCGAAGCGGTCGTCTCACCGGCACTTATCGTTGTCGGCGGCATCGTCGCCATGCGTGAACGGTTGGCGGGCAAGCCATGAGCGCTAGCGCCATCATCGTCGGCGCGCCACGCTCCGGCTCCGGGAAGACCAGCGTCACCATCGGCATCTTGCGCGCATTGGCAAGACGCGGCGTGCGCGTCCGCGGCGCCAAATCCGGTCCCGACTACATCGATCCCGGCTTCCATGCCGCCGCGACAGGTCTTCCCGGCGTCAATCTGGACAGCTGGGCGATGCCGCCTTCGTTGCTCAATGGCTTGGCGGCACGAGCAGCGGATGATGCCGAACTGGTCGTTCTGGAAAGCGCCATGGGCCTGTTCGACGGCATTCCTTCGCCGGACGGACGCACCGGCTCGGCCGCCGATCTCGCGCGGCTCTACCGATTGCCCGTGCTTCTGGTGCTTGACGTGTCGGGCCAGTCGACGACGGCCGCGGCGATTGCCAAGGGTTTTTCCTGTTACGATCCCAATGTGCGTATCGCCGGCGTCGTGCTCAATCGCCTCGGCAGCGAACGCCATCGCAAACTGTGCGCCGACGCCATCGAAGCGCTCGGGCTGCCGGTGGTGGGTGCGATCCAGCGCGATTCTGCCCTGGCCCTGCCCGAGCGCCATCTTGGTCTCGTGCAGGCTAGCGAACATGACGGCCTGATGTCTCATCTCGACCGACTGGCCGACATGGCCGAAACCTCGCTCAACCTCGATGCGATCATGGCGCTTGCCACACCACTGACACCCGCCGAGGGCAGCTTCGGCGCTGCATTGCCGCCGCCCGGCCAGCGCATCGCGCTCGCCGAGGACGCCGCATTCACCTTCGTCTATCCGCATGTCGCCGCGCATTGGCGCGAAGCCGGCGCCGAGATCCTGCCTTTCTCGCCGCTCGCCGACGAGGCGCCGGATATGAGCTGCGATGTCTGCTGGCTGCCGGGTGGTTATCCGGAATTGCATGCGGGCAAGCTGGCGGCTGCCGGGAAATTCCGTGCCGGTATGCAGCACTTCGCCGCGACAAAACCTGTTCATGGCGAGTGCGGTGGCTTCATGGCGATGGGTGCGGCACTCGAAGACGCTGACGGCGTCACGCATCCCATGCTCGGCCTGCTCGGTCATTCAACCTCGTTTGCCAAGCGCAAGATGAATCTCGGCTACCGCGAAGCCAGGCTGAAGAACGATTGCGCCTTGGGCGCAGCCGGCACGATCGTACGCGGCCATGAATTCCACTATGCAAAGGTGATCGATGCCGGCTCGGACGAGCCCCTTGCCGAGCTTGCCGACGGCCTGGGCAATCCGCTTGGTGTTTCGGGTGCGCGGCGCGGCCCCGTCAGCGGCACCTTTTTCCATGCCATCGCGATGAACCCATGAGCACCACCTCCGCGTCCGGCAAAATGGCCACCGACATCGCGCTGTCTCTGGTCTTTTTCACGCGCCTGCCGTTACCGGTTCTCGATTTTGGCGACCGCAAGCTGGCTGACGCGATCTGGGCGGCACCCGTCGCAGGCGTGGTCGTGGCCGTTATCGGCGCGGCCGTTTTCACGCTGGCAACGAGCCTTGGCGTTGCTTCCGGCCCAGCCGCCGCGCTGGCGCTGGCTGCGATGATATTGTCCACAGGCTCCCTGCATGAGGACGGTTTTTCCGATATCGCCGACGGTTTCGGCGGCGGCCGCACGCCGGAGCGGAAGCTGGAGATCATGCATGACAGCCGCATCGGCGCCTACGGCGCTTCCGCGCTCGGCCTGAGCATCCTTATCCGCTGGAGCGCGCTGGCCGAATTCTCCAATGGCTGGTCCGCTCTGCTTGCCCTGGCCGCCGCCCATGCCGCCTCGCGGGGGTTGCTCGGCGCCTTCCTGCACTGGCTGCCATCAGCCACTGCCGAGGGGCTCTCCTCTCGAGTCGGCACGGTCTCGCTGGGCACCGCGCAGGCGGGCATCATTCTCGGCGCAATTGCGCTGCTTGTGTTGGGCGTTGGCAGTGCCATTGCCGCCGCCGTCCTGCTCGCCCTGATATTTCATGGCTTTCGCAAGCTCTGCCTGCGCCAGATCGGCGGCCACACCGGCGACGCTGCCGGCGCCTTGCAGCAGCTTTGCGAAATCACCGTTCTCATCATCGCATCCGTCGCGCTCACCTGATTCTGTTTCGGAGACAAATCCGTCATGTCCTTCAAATCCTTCGATGAACTGCGCGACGCCTGCCGCAACCTGCCGGCCGGCAACGAGGCCGCTGCCGCGGCAGTTGCCCGCCGCCAGGACACGTTGACGAAGCCGCAAGGCAGTCTGGGCCGGCTGGAAACCATCGCCGCCTGGCTGGCGCGCTGGCAAGGCCGCGACATGCCCAGGCTCGATCGGGTGAAGGTGTTCGTTTTCGCGGGTAACCATGGTGTCACAGCCCAGGGCGTGTCGGCTTACCCTTCCGAAGTCACGGTGCAAATGGTCGCCAACTTCGCGAACGGTGGCGCGGCCATCAACCAGCTTGCCCGCGCAACCGGCTCGGAACTCGACGTCATCCCGCTCGACCTCGACCACTCTACCGGTGACTTCACGCAAGGTGTCGCCATGGACGAAGCGGCCTTTCTCGCCGCCGTCTCTGCCGGCTATGACGCAGTGGATACGGATCTCGATCTCGTCTGCCTCGGTGAGATGGGCATTGGCAACACGACGCCCGCTGCGGCCATCTCCGCCGCCTTGTTCGGTGGCGGCGCCGAGAAATGGACCGGTCGCGGTACCGGCGTCGACGATGCCGGCCTTAAGCGCAAGATCGTTGCCATCGAGGCTGGGTTGAGCCGCCATGCTGCGGCACTTGCCGACCCGCTCAAGGCAGCGGCAGCACTCGGCGGACGTGAACTCGCCGCCATCTTCGGCGCGACGCTCGCCGCCCGTCACCGCAAGGTGCCGGTGCTGCTCGATGGTTTCGTCTGCACCGCAGCCGCGGCCCCCTTGGCCAAGCTGCACCCCGCAGGCCTTGCTCACACCATCGCTGCCCACGTTTCGGCGGAAGCCGGCCATCGCGGCCTGTTGCAGGCGCTTGGCCTCAGCCCACTGCTCGACCTCGGCATGCGGCTCGGCGAAGGCTCCGGCGCCTGCCTCGCCGTCAACCTCGTGCGTTCAGCGCTTGCCTGCCACGCAGGCATGGCAAGCTTCGCGGAAGCCGGCGTTTCGGAAAAATAGCCCGTCGGGCAAGTTGCGGGCCTTTCCCTGGCCGCGGCCGGCTTGGGCCGCGCAGCATTGCCAATTCGCCGATTTTCGGAGAACCTCCGTCGCTCGGGGAACTTTCCCCGTGGCTGAAGCTTTCTGAACTAACGGCAAGCCGACGGCATGGAGTTTCGATGGCGATGAAGCACTTCGCGACCTGCGCGCTCACGGCGGCTCTGGCAATTGGTCTCTCAGCGCCGACTGTCGCCGGCGAAAAGAAGCATCACCACAAGAGGCAGCGTGTCCATCACGAGGAGCGCTACGTGCCGGCCGGACGCAACATCGTCGAAATGCTGTTCGGCGGTCCGCGCTACTACGACAACCAGATGTTCACGACGGCCGCAGGCAATTGCGCCTATCATCGTATTGGCCCTGACGCCAACGCGGCCAACGACATCAACGACCATTATTGCGGGAAGTAGCGGCGCTCGGGGCAAAGAGCACCGTCGCACGTCTTCCAGGCGAATGTTCTCAAATAAGAATTTGATTGGAAAAAGAAAATGGTGGGTGATGTAGGGATCGAACCTACGACCCGCTGATTAAGAGTCAGCTGCTCTACCAACTGAGCTAATCACCCACGCGGGGCTGGTGAAAACCAGCTTGGGCGGGCATATAGCCGCCACTCCCCCTCCTGTCCAGCCCCCGCCGCTTCATTTCCCGACAAATCGATACGGTTCTTTTCGACGCACCTGTTTGCGAGCCGTTTCCCGCTGTTCCTTCACACGAACAGCTTGCCCTCTCCCACCTTCACCGCCTGGCCACCGATACGGGCCGACGCAAGCCGGCCGGCCTCGACATCGAGTTCGAGGCGGATTCGCGACGGCCGCCCCATTTCAAGGCCCTGCTCAATCCAGCAGCGCGTCATGCCATCGCCCGGTTGGTCGAAATGCATGACCGCGCCGGCAAAGGCGGCTGCCGCCGAGCCGGTCGCCGGGTCTTCGTAGGATGGGTTTCCAGGCACGATCATGCGCACATGGAAGGCGCTCTCCTTGTGCACGGTCTCCCGGCAGTAGACATAGGGGCTCGCAAAGGCCCATTCGCTTTTCTTCGGCGCGAGCTGCGCCCACATGTCGTTGTTGAGCCTTGCCCTGGCCGCGGCCTTCAGGTTTGCGACCGGAATGGTCACATAGGGCACGCCGGCGCTGAAGAACGCGACACGGTGATTCTCGAAACCGATCTCGTGCGGCCCGAGCCCCAACGCCGCACCGATCGCTTCGGGGTCGGCGGCAAGCTTGAGTTGCTCCGGCAGTTTCGCAAGGTCGAACTCGGCGAAGGTGGCGCCTTCGCCGCGGCTGACGGCGCAGCGCACCGGCCCTATATTCTCCTCGAGCACGAAGATGGCATCTCCATTGCCTTCTTCCAATTCGGTCAACGCCACGGCACTGCCGACGGTGGGGTGGCCGGCGAACGGCATCTCGTAGTCCGGCGTGAAAATACGGATGCGAGCCCGATGCCGCGGGTTCTCCGGCGGCAGCACGAAAACCGATTCGGACAGGTTGAATTCGCGCGCGATGCGCTGCATGGCATCGAGGTCCAACCCCTCGCAATCCAGCACCACCGCCAGTGGGTTGCCAGCCAGCCTGTCGCCGGTAAAAACGTCGTAGATCAGGTAGTTGCGTGCCGTCATGGCTGAATTCCCGCTCGCCTGTTTGCCAACATGACTGAAAATTAATTTGCTATTGCCCGCACAAAACCTGATGTGTGCGCAAGTAGGGACATTTCGAGCAGCATAGGGGTCCAGCGTGGACCAGACTGTCAAGCGGCCAGAGGCGGACGAGGCTTCCGCCATCAAGGCGTCCCTCAATCTCGATGCACCCGGCACTGCAAGACAGCGCCGGCGCGGCTGGCTTTATGCGCTGCTCGCCATCCTCGTCATAGCCGCCGCCTTTGGCGGCTGGCGCTGGTATGCCGGCACTCCTGTTCGCATCGACTACACCACGCAGCCTGCCGCGCGCGCCGATCTGACTGTCCAGGTTTCAGCCACGGGCACTTTGCAGCCCCTCACCCAGGTCGACATCTCTTCCGAGCTCTCCGGCATCGTCCGCTCGGTCACCGTAGAAGAAAACCAGCAGGTCAAGAAAGGCGATGTGTTGGCTTCGCTGGACACCTTGAAGCTGGAAGTACAGATCGAACGGGCCAAGGCCTCCGCCAAAGCAGCAACCGCCGCTGTTGAAACAGCGCAGGTCACGCTGCGTGAAAACGAACAGAGCCTGTCGCGTACGTCCGAACTGACAAAACGCGGCATGGCCACCCAGCAGGCGCTCGATACCGCGCAAGCCGCACGCGATCGCGCCAAGGCGGCGTTGGACAGCGCGGAAGCCAGCCTCGCGATCGCCAATGCCGATCTGAAGGCGCAGCAGACCGACCTCGCCAAGAGCACCATCTATGCGCCGATCGACGGCATCGTGCTTACCCGTTCGGTCGATCCCGGCCAGACGGTTGCCTCCTCGCTGCAGGCGCCCGTGCTGTTCGTCCTTGCCGCGGACCTGAAGAAGATGGAAGTGCAGGCCGCGATCGATGAGGCTGATATCGGTACCGTCCAGCCCGGTCAGAATGCCCGCTTCACCGTGGATGCCTTCCCGGACCGTCCGTTCAACGCGCAGATCCGTGAAATCGCCTATGCATCCGTCACCACCGACGGCGTCGTCACCTACAAGGCCCGCCTCGAGGTGGACAATGGTGAATTGCTGCTGCGTCCCGGCATGACGGCAACGGTCTCGGTTGTGACCAAACAGGCAAAGGATGCGCTGACGGTTCCCTCTTCCGCCTTCCGCTTCCGCCCGTCCTCTGATGCCCGCAGCCGCGAATTCAGCCTGTTGTCGATGTTCACCGGCCGCCCGAACCGCGGCAACGCCGGGGCCCGTGATCGGCAGCAGGCGCGCGGCCCGGAAGGCACGCGCCGCCTCTACGTTCTGAAAGATGGCCGGCCTCGCCCCGTGGACGTCACCGTGGGATCGACCAATGGCGACCTGACCGAGGTTCTGTCCGGACTGGACGAAGGCGATCTCGTCATCACCGCCGCCCAGCAGCGCAGCTGACCATGACGGGCGCTCCCCTGATAAACTTCGACAAGGTCTGGAAGACCTATGGCGAAGGCGAGGCTCGGGTAAATGCCTTGGCGGGCATCGATCTTGCCATTCCCCGTGGCGAGTTCGTCGCCATCATGGGGCCTTCCGGCTCCGGAAAATCCACGGCGATGAACATCGTCGGCTGCCTCGACACGCCGACCGCAGGCACCTACAGCTTCATGGGCGTGGACGCCGGCCGGCTCGACCGCGGCCGCCGCGCCACTTTGCGCAACCTGCATATCGGCTTCGTCTTCCAGGGCTACAACCTTCTGCCGCGCACCACGGCGGCCGAAAATGTCGAACTGCCGCTGATCTATCGCGGCGTCGCCCATAACGAGCGCCGCCAACTTGCCATGCAGGCATTGGCCGAGGTGGGACTGACCGGACGCGAGCACCACACACCGGCCGAACTCTCCGGCGGTCAGCAACAGCGCGTGGCGATTGCCCGCGCCATCGTCAGCCGTCCAACCCTTCTGGTGGCCGACGAGCCGACCGGCAATCTCGATACGGCCCGCAGCCATGAGATCATGGACCTGCTGACCCGGCTGAACCAGGAACTCGGCCTGACCATCGTCATGGTCACCCACGAGCCGGATATCGCGGCCTATGCCGGCAGAACCATTCGCTTCCTCGACGGTCATGTCGCTTCCGATGCCAGAACAGCGGAGGCAGTCACATGATCTGGGAGACCATCCGTCTTGCGCTACGTTCCGTCCGCCGCAATGCGCTGCGCTCATTCCTGACCTTGCTCGGCATCGTCATCGGCGTGGCCGCCGTCATCGCCATGCTGACCATCGGCTCCGGCACGACGCAGAAGGTCAAGGCAGACATCTCCAAGCTGGGATCGAATCTGCTCGTGGTGCGCTCGGGACGCTTCAATGGTCCCAGGAGCTCCGACACGGTTGCCCGACCGCTCGAAGAGAAGGATGCCGAAGCGCTGTCCAGGCAATTGTCCGGTGCTCGTGCGATTGCGCCCGCCGCGCAAAAGCAGGTGCGCGCCGTCTTCGGCACGGAAAGCCTGGTCACGGGTGTCACCGGCACCGAGAGTGCGTTTCTCGACGCCCGCGACTGGAAACTCGCTACCGGCCGTGCTTTTTCCGAATCCGAGACCCGCTCGGGCACGGGCGTATGCCTGATCGGCGAGACGGTGCGCCAGCAATTCTTCGGTGCCGGCGATCCGGTCGGCGAAGCCATCCGCGTCAACCAGATGAGCTGTCAGGTGATCGGCCTGCTCGAGGCGAAGGGTTACACCGGTTTCGGCCAGGACCAGGACAATGTCGTGTTGATGCCGCTGCATGCCTTTCAGCGGCGCATCGCCGGCAACCGCAATGTCGACAACATCTACGTCGCCGCTGATGAGGCCACGCCGACTTCGATACTCCTGCCTCGTGTCGAGGGCATCCTGCGCGATGCACGACGCGTGCCGCCGGACGGTGAAAACGACTTCGACATCCGCGACATGACGCAGATCGCCGACACGATGGCGAGCGCTACCGCGACCATGACCGGCATGCTGGGCGCCGTCGCCGGGGTGAGCCTGCTGGTCGGCGGCATCGGCATCATGAACATCATGCTGGTATCCGTCACCGAGCGCACCCGCGAGATCGGTATCCGGCTCGCCATCGGCGCGCACGAGCGCCATATCCTCATCCAATTCCTGGTCGAGGCGACGGTGCTGTCCTTGCTCGGCGGTATCATCGGCATCCTGCTGGGCCTGTCATTGGCCGGATTGGCGGCGGTGACGATGTCGATCCCCTTCGCGCCGAGCCCTGCCGTCATCCTGCTCGCTGTCGGCTTCTCGGCGTTGATCGGCATGGTGTTTGGCTTCTTCCCAGCCTTGCGCGGCGCGCGGCTCGATCCGATCGAGGCGCTACGGCACGAATAGACCAACTCAGGAGAAGTGCCACCGCGTGATGGCGGCAAGGTGGTTCAGCGTTCCTTCCGGGAGGTCATCGGCCGAGCGGATGATCACCGGCCCCTCTATCTCGGGTTCGATTTCCGAAGCGACAAAGGCGCGGATCCGCTCAGCCACGGTTTCGGCATCCTCTTCGAGATAATAGCGCTGAAACAGCATGGTCGAACCGTTGATCGAATGCAGATGGTAACTCTGTTCGCGCAGCGTATGGGTCAGGTCGAGCCCGGTTTCTTCCATCACCTCGCGATGCATGTTGCCGACCGTGTCGGCGCGTCCATCGACAAAATCCTCCGGCTCGAAGGAACCGGCGGCGAAATAGACCCGGCCGGCATTGGCCGTGTGTGGCCCCATGCGCACCGCAACCATCGCACCGTCGCGTGCCACCAGTGCCGCCTGTGCGAAACAATGCTCTATATCGGGACTGCCCTTGTTCTTGCGCCAATAGAGCATTGTCGCGAACCGCACCGCGTGACAGCGACCGATCAGTTCACCTTCGCCATTGAGTTTCAACTCTGAAGGCAGCATCAGGGTACCGTCATAGAGGCGCGGATTGGTGGCATGTTCCTGCCGCCAGTTTTCTTCGATGACTGCGACATTCTCGATTTCGAACGGGTGCGGCCGGGGATCCAGCCGCACGTCCACCGAAGCGACGGGCTGGATGATGCCCCGTGGAATCTCGAACCGAGCCATCCTCAGACGAGATCCAGGGTGACGGCCACCGGACAATGGTCGGAGGCCTTCGGCCTGTCCCAGCCGATGCGCGGGAAGCGCTCAACCTCCTGGTCAGGTGGAAACGGGGTGCGCCAGGGCTGGCCGTTGCGGATAATGTCGGGAATGGCGGCGTTGCGCACTGCCAGCCCTTTCGACAGCAGGATGTAGTCGAGCTGGCACAGATGCCGCTCCTGCGGACCGCGCGTGTGATAAAGCGTCCAGCGATCCATTTCGGGACGCCGCTCGACGATGTTCTCGGCAAAGCCATCCGCAAGAAAGACATTCAGGCAGGATTCCGCCTCCGCTACCGGCTGGAAATTGTACCCTGCATAGGCATCGCCGCTGATGAGAACACGGTGGCGGTAGTCGTTCATGTCGCCGCAGATGGCCCAGCGCTTGTCGGCGGCATGTTCGGCACCGAAGCGCTGTTCGATGATATGGCGCACCGCGCGCGCTTCCGCAATGCGCAGCGGCATGGTTGCGGCACGGCCGTCCAGCCCGTTGCGCGGCGGCCCCATCGACTTGAAATGCACGAGATAAAGCGTCAGCGGCACAGCGCCCACCCTGAGGTCAATCTCCAGGCAGTCGCGCCTGAAGATACGTTCATTGGCTTCGTAACCCAGTGCCGCGAGCTCCGGCGTGAACAGGCCGGCCTGCTCGAAGGTGACATAGGCGTGGCTGGTCATGCGCACGAAGTCGATCGGCTGGCCATGCGCGGTTTCGGTGCGCATCATCACGGCGACGTCGATGCCACGCGAATCGTTGCCGTCGGTGGTGTATTTCTGGCGGTAGCCTTCGCCCACCATCTTGAACAGATAGCCATATTCGAAGGCTTTCAGCGCTTCGATATTGTCCACTTCCTGCAGGCAGATGATGTCGGCTCGCGTTGCGGCGATCGCGAGCGCCGTGAGCTGGCGCGTGTCGTCGGAATGGGCAATCACCCGCGCCTGTTCGAGCTGCCGGTACTCGGCCTCACTGCGAATGTCGAAGAGCGCCAGCGTGCGGTCCTCGTTGAGCTGGTTGCGGTAGCCCGAAAAATCGAACCTGTTCATCAGGTTCTCGACATTGAAGGTGGCGAGGCGCAGCGACATGGCGCGAGCTTTGCCCGTAAGCCGTCGCAAAGACAAGGGCTGATCCTGTTCGATAACGACACGCGACAAGCAGTTTGGAATAGTTGATGAAACCTTTCCGTTCATCACTCGTTCATCGAGCGAAGCCCATTGTCGCGCCATCCTCGGAATCCTACGGCGCGGGGCCTGTGGTTCATTGGAGAGTGTTATGAAACGGCTCATCAACTTCCGTACCGGGCTCGTGACGCTCGGCCTGCTGGTCGGTCTCTCGGCACCGGCCTTGTCTGTTCCCATGCCCGCGCCAGCGGTGCCCGCAACCCCTGCGCAAACCGATGTACAAAAGGTTCGTGATAGCTGGGCCGGCGGTAACAATGGCGGCGGCGTCAGAATGAATGAGGAATGGCGTCGCGGTTGGCGCGGTGATCGCGGTTGGCGTCGCGATGGCGGCTGGCGCGGCGACCGCCATTGGCGCGGCGACCGTGGTTGGCGAGGCGACCGTGGTTGGCGCCGCGGCTGGCGCGACGACGGCTGGCGCTATCGCCGCCACCACCGCCGCGGCTGGGACAATTCCGGCGTCTATCTCGGCCTTGGCCTTCTCGGCTCCGGGCTGATGTATGACGACTACTACTATCGGCCGCGCCCGCGTATCTACCGCGCGCCGCGCGCATCCGGTCATGTCCAGTGGTGCTACTCGCGCTATCGCTCGTATCGGGCCTGGGACAACACCTTCCAGCCCAATTACGGACCACGTCGGCAGTGCGTTTCGCCCTACCGCTACTAGGCCAACTGAAACACAAGAGCCGGCGCGGCGGAGCCGCCGCGCCGGCTCTTGTAGTCTGACGGGGACTTATCCTTGAGCACGAAGGACAGCTGCAACGATATCGTGTGCCCATTGCTTGCGAAATCCGGCAGCGGCCACCGAGGTTTGCATCGGTAAACGGGCAGGCTCGACGCGAGGCGAATGCCATCCCGGACTATGTTTTGTACTCCTGACCGCGCTTCTTTGTCAGTCACTGATCAGTCAAGGACTGACGAACCGAAGCGACGTCACTGGCTGAGGCAGGCGGCGCCGCGTTGTCCCAGCTGTTGCGGACATAAGTCAGAACGGCGGCGATCTGTTCATCATCGAGCCGCCAGGCAAGCGATGGCATGGCCGGCGTCGTTTTCATCGTCTTGGTATGGACGCCTTGGCTGCCAGCCAGAACGAGGCGCGCCAGGGTTTCGATGCTTGGCTGCCGAACAATCGCGTTGTCGGCAAGGGCTGGGAAAAGCTGGCCGGCACCCTTGCCATCCATACCGTGACAGGCAGAGCACGTGTCGTGGTAGATCGCTGCACCGATCTTGAACTGCGGATCGTCGGCCGAAATCGACTTCTGTTCCGGGTCGTCCAGAGGCGGAACCGTCTGGAGATAGACGGCGATGGCCTTCAGGTCGGCCTCGTCCATCTTCGAGGTGGAGTGCTCTATAGCTTCCGACATTGGCCCGGATGCGATCGTACGGCCGTTACTGCCGGTCTTCAGGTATCGTACGATCTCGTCCT
This sequence comes from Mesorhizobium sp. 1M-11, assembly GCF_001303895.1. Classification (GTDB taxonomy): domain Bacteria; phylum Pseudomonadota; class Alphaproteobacteria; order Rhizobiales; family Rhizobiaceae; genus Mesorhizobium. The sequence goes on from NZ_LJSD01000001.1 coordinate 191,280, forward strand.
TGCTCCACCCGCCGATACCGTTCGCGACACTCCCCGTGATCGCGGGCGCATACCAGCCCTGCAACGATGCGCCTTGCAGCGCCTCGTCGGTCTTGTCGGCACCGAGAACGGTCTTGGGCGAGTGGCAAGTGCCACAATGGCCCGGCCCCTGGACAAGATAGGCGCCGCGATTCCACTCCTCGGACTGATCGGGATCTGCTTTAAAGGGCTCGGGCGAGAAATTGATGCCGTTCCAGCCTGCCATGAGAAGCCGGACGTTGAGGGGAAAGGGCAACTGGTTGGCCTCGACCGGATTATGAACCGGTTCGATGGTCCTCATGTAGGCCCACAGATCGGAGATGTCGCTGTCCGGCATCTTGGTGTAAGCGGGATAAGGCATGGCAGGGTAAAGGCGTTTCCCGCCGTGACCTACGCCCTTTTTCAGCGCATTTCGAAAATCCGCTTCCGACCAGTTGCCGATTCCGGTCTCGCGATCCGGCGTGATATTGGGGGGCACCAGGGCGCCGAACGGCGTTTGCAGCGGCTCGCCGCCGGCGAAGGGCTTTCCACCTTGCTTGCTGTGGCAGGCTGTACAGTCTCCGATGATCGCCTGATACTGGCCGCGAATGAGATGGTCGGCCAACTGTTCCGACGCTTGTGAGAAATCGCCGGCGAATGCGGCGCTTGCGAACAGCGTGAGCGTGAAGATACCGCGTCTCATGCCTGCACCAACGGCTTGCCGGGTGCCCGGAGATATTGCTGGCGGATTGCGTCGGCAGCCCAGAAGGCCAGCGCACCCACCGTGCCGGTGGGGTTCTTGCCGGCATTGTGGGCGAACGCCGAAGCTCCGATAACGAAGACGTTGGGCACATCCCAACTCTGCAGATATCTGTTGATCGCACTCGTCTTGGGGTCGCTGCCCATGACGGCGCCGCCCGTATTGTGCGTGCTCTGGTAAGGGACCGAGTTCCAGCCCTTTTTAGCACGGCCGACAACGTATTGCCGTCCCCCAAGGGCCTTGGCCAGTTCCTCCATCCTGTCCGATACATAGTTCGACATGCGGATGTCGTTGTCGGGGAAGTCGAAAGTCATGCGCATGAGCGGTCGACCGTATCGATCGGTATAGGTCGGATCGAGGTCGAGATAGTTGTTTCTGGCCGGATAACTGGACCCCTGCGTGGAGAAGGACAGCGTGCCCTTGTAGGCCTCCACCGTCGCCCTCTTCCATTCCGTGCCCCAATTCGGCGTTCCGGGCGGTGTGGGTCGATTTCCGATCGGGCGGCCATTGGTCGGAATGCAGTTCATGCCGGCGCCGCCGACGAAATCGACCGCGCCGTGGTCGAAGGCATCGCCGTTGAAGTCATCAAGCGACTGACCAAGCGCGCCGGCGGCGATGAAGGGGTTGAAGTTCTTATCGTCGAAGAACACCTTCGTGCCGGCATTGGTCTGATAGCAGTAGTTGCGCCCGACAGTGCCTTGCCCGGTCACCGGGTCGTAGATGCTGCCGATGCCCGACAACATCATCAGCCGGACGTTATGCAGTGCATAGGCGCAGATCAGCACAATTTCCGCCGGCTGGAAGAACTCTTCTCCCGACGTGTCGACATAGGTGACCCCGCGCGCCATCTTTCCCGAGCCGTCGAGATCCACCCTGAGCACTTCGCTGTTGGTGCGCACTTCGAAATTCGATTTCTTCATCAGAAGCGGCAGGATCGTCGTCTGCGCACTCGACTTCGAATAGTTGGCGCAGCCGAAACGCTCGCAGAAACCGCAGAAGGTGCACTGTCCCATGGCGATGCCGAGCGGATTCACATAATCCTTGGAAAGATTGGCCGAAGGCGTCGGAAAGGGATGCCAACCCAGCGACTTGGCCGTTTCGGCGAACAGCGTCGGCGCATAGGTCATCTGCATCGGCGGAAGCGGATAGTCGCGCTCGCGCGAATCCTCGAATGGATTGCCGCCTTCCTGGATCTGCCCTTTGATATTGCCTGCCTTGCCGGAGATGCCGCACAGATATTCGAAGCGATCGTAGGCGTTTTCGATCTCCGAACCGGTGATACCCCAGTCCTGCAGCTCGAGACCGGCGAATTTCTGTTCGCCATAGCGTTCGCTCAAATGGGTGCGTATGCGGAAATCGCTATCCCAGAATCGCCATGTATGGCCGTTCCAGTGGACACCGGCGCCGCCGACGCCGTTGCCGGGAAGAAACGAGCCGAAATCTCGCATCGGCAGCGCCTCTTCGGACGGATTGTTACGCATGGTAAAGGTTTCGACGACCGGCTGCAGGAAAAGATCACGCCGGACTGCGTAACGGAGCTCGTCCTGCGCATAGCCGATGTTGAAATCCGTTGCCGTATCGCGCCAGGGTCCACGCTCGATAGCGACCACGTCGAGCCCTTCGTCGGTCAGCTCATGCGCGAGAATCGATCCGGTCCAGCCAAGACCGATGATCACCACATCCTTCTTCGGGAGTATTTTGGTCATCGCGGCTCAACCCTTCTTTCCCATCCATTCTGGCGCGCCGGCGATCGAAACCGGAGCAAGCGGATAAGGCTCATTGTGTTTTGAGACGTGGTCGCGATAGTCGTAGCGCGCACCGGGAAAGCCAAGCATGCGCCACGAAACCATGTCGCGATTGCCGCCATAGATCGGATCGGCGAAGAAGCCTTCCATCGTATTGGCCAGAACGAGCGCGAAGAACGCCTTGGCATCCACGCCATCGGGAAATTCGACCTTTCCCGCTTCCATCTCTTTCAGCAGGGCGTCTTGGTCCTCGGGCGCAAGATCGGCGAAGCTCTTGCCATCCTTGTTCTGTTTCGCCCAGGCGTCGAGCGCGGCCAGACCTTGTCGGTAGCGCATGGCCGGTGTGGCCTGCCCCTGATAGCCCTGCGTCGACAGGCCGGGCTTGAACGGTCCTTTCATGTAAAGCCGGCTGGAAACGCCGTAGTCGCTGACGAGCTGCCGGTCGATGTAGACTGCGCAGCCCGCGTCCTTGCCGCCGACGCTCAGATCGTCGGCCGGAACGAGCCGGTCCACGATGGCTTCGATCGCCCGTGCCTCTTCCGGCTTGAAGAAATTCCAGCCGACCGATGTCACAGGCTGCGGCGGATCGGCACTGAAAGGTTCCCAAGGCAGCGTTCCCGACAGACTGCGGGCCGCTGCAGAAGAACCACTTGCTAAGATTGCGATCCCTACGCTCGAAAGAAGGGTGCGGCGCGAAATCCGCCCCGATAGGGAATCTGGCATCAGCTGTCCCTCGTCTGCCTTTCCGGCGCGAAAGGCCGGATGGGTGAGTCAGCCAGGATGAGTCCCGACGAGGGAAAGTTTAGGACGATCCGCCGAGGCGACAAGACGCTAACTGTCAGTTCAGTCCAGTAACTGTTGGACCAGTAGCAATGAATCGCGGCCGCACCGTCAATGAACGGACATCCTCCCTCTATGCCAGATCACCATTATGCCGGTGGCGGACTGGCTCGATCACCTGCAGAAAAAGCACGGCGATGATTGCCCGCAGGAACTGCGCGCTGGCTCTGCGAGCGGCGCCATTCAAGCGCTGAGCCGGCGCGGCCCCCCGCCGCGCCGGCTCTCGCACCGCCGCCGGAGCCCCCCGCGGGACCGGTCGTGTCGGTACGGAACTGTTGGCCGCGGCAAAGCAGCGAACCGCCACTTTGCCGCCCGCGTCCATTTCTGGGTCGCGGCCCACGCCACCAGACGACAAGCGATCTTCATGCCAGTTCGATCCGTGCCGTAATGGCACATGAAAAAGGCCGGCGAAGAGATTCGCCGGCCTGGACTTTTGCGACTGAACATTACCTGAGGATGTCGTCGGAAATAGCAGCGCACCCTCGCTCCTAGGCCGGTGCACCGGCCTAGGAGCTTGAGACAGAACTTAGTTCTTGGCCTTGTCGACCAGCTTGTTCTTCGAAATCCAGGGCATCATGCCGCGCAGCTTCTCGCCGACCTGTTCGATCGGGTGTTCGTCGTTGAGACGGCGGGTTGCCTTGAAGCGGGCGAGACCGGAGCGGTACTCCTGCATCCATTCCGAAGTGAACCTGCCGGTCTGGATGTCGGTGAGCACACGCTTCATCTCGGCCTTGGTTTCGGCGGTGATGATGCGCGGGCCGGAAACATACTCGCCCCACTCGGCGGTGTTCGAGATCGAGTAGTTCATGTTGGCGATACCGCCTTCATAGATCAGGTCGACGATCAGCTTCACTTCGTGCAGGCACTCGAAATAGGCCATTTCCGGCGCGTAGCCGGCTTCCACCAGCGTCTCGAAACCGGCGCGGATCAGTTCGACCAGGCCGCCGCACAGAACCACCTGCTCGCCGAACAGGTCGGTCTCGCATTCTTCGCGGAAATTGGTCTCGATGATGCCGGAACGGCCGCCGCCGACGCCACACGCATAGGAGAGCGCGAGATCGAGCGCGTTGCCCGACGGATCCTGGTGGACGGCAACCAGGCACGGCACGCCGCCGCCCTTCTGGTATTCGCCGCGCACTGTATGGCCGGGACCTTTCGGCGCGACCATCAGCACGTCCACCGTCGCCTTCGGCTCGATCAGGCCGAAATGCACATTCAGGCCGTGCGCGAAGGCAATCGCCGCGCCATCGCGGATGTTCGGCGCGATTTCGTTCTTATAGATGTCGGCCTGCAGTTCGTCAGGCGTCGCCATCATCATCAGGTCGGCCCATTTGGCGGCTTCCGCCACGGTAAGCACCTTGAGCCCGTCGGCCTCGACCTTCTTGGCGGTAGGCGAACCGGCCTTGAGGCCGATAGCGATTTCCTTGACGCCGGAATCCTTGAGGTTCAGCGCATGGGCCCGGCCCTGCGAACCGTAGCCGATGACGGCGACCTTCTTGCCCTTGATCAGGTTCAGATCGGCATCACGATCGTAGTAGACACGCATTTCTTTATTCCTTCCCGTTGAAGTCAGTGGCCTTGCGGCCGGGGTTTTGCCCGTAAAGAGCGAGAAACTGCTGGGTGGCGCGCGCAGCGTCGGCCTCGATGGTGGCTTCGGTCAGACCGGGCCAATCACCGAGCAAGAGACGGATCTGCACGTCGCGCGCGACCAGGCCGAAAAAAGTACGAAAGGCGGTCTCGGCATCCTCGAAGACAAGATGCCCTGCCCGCTTGCCGGCATCGAGCACGGGCTTCAGACGCTTGGCGAGCGCAAAGCGTCCGTTTTCGAGCACGATGGCACCGAGATTGTCCTTGCCCGAACCGGCATGGCTGATGGCAACCCTGTTCAGCGCGATCGACGTGTCGCTGGCGATGACCTTCAACCAATCACGCGCATAGCCCTCCAGGCTTTCCACCAGGGAAATCAGGTCAGGATTGCCCTGATCGACCGGAGTGATCCGCACCTTCGACGCCTGCCAGCGCACGGTGGCGGTGAGCAGTCCGTCACGATCGCCGAACCATTTGTAGAGCGTTTCCTTGGAACAGGATGCGCGTCGCGCCACCGTCGTCATGGAAAGATGGTCGCCCTCTTCCACGAGAAGCCGCAACACGGTGTCCAGCACGTCTTTCTGGCGATCGGTCAGCGCTTCGGGCTGCGCATTCTGCGCCTCCCCGCCGCTCTGACTGATATCTGTTTCCATTGTCGACCGCGAACCGTACCGTACGTTACGGTTCGGCTTTAACAACCGGAAACAGCGCCGTCAATCCCGCTTGAGTAAAATTGCCGAGCCAGTTGGAAAATGACACCCCATCACCTTCCGAAGACAGGATACCATGGGCTCGACAGCCGCAATACGGAACTCTAGCCTGACCGTCATGCAGCAAGAAACCGCTTGGCTCGACCTCGACTATCGTACCCTTTTTCGCCTGGATCAAAATCGGCGCATCGAACGGGAGAACGACCCGGACTGCTCGCCCGGCCCGCGTTTCTGGCTGGCAGGCTCCGCCGAGGGCAACATGTTCGGCATCGGGGCCCACGTTGCCGATCACGTTGCCGTGGAACTGGAAAGTCTGGCAGCCACGGAGCCGGTCTTGGCGCATCCAGCCATACCGATACATCTCGACCGCTATCTGGAAATGCTTGCACCGGCTGGGCATGATTTCGGCTTGATCTATGAGTTGCCACACGAACTATCCTTCCCTTCACGAGTGCGTATCGTCACCGGCGAAAGCGCGGAAGGACGCAACCTCCTGCAACCGCTCTCGGCGAATGGCATGCCGGCAAGTTTGACGGAGGTCGGATTCAACGGCACGGGGGATTTCTGGCCGCCCTGGTGTGTGGCCATCGTTGATGACGAGATCGCTTCGATCGCCTTTGCCGCCCGATTGTCGGATGTCGGGGCTGAGATCGGTGTGACGACGATGAAGGCCTTTCGTGGCCAAGGCTTGGGCGCGGCAGTAACCGCAGCATGGACACAGCTTCCATCCTTGCGGGCGCGAACTCTGTTCTACAGCACCGACTGCGCCAATCGCTCCTCGCAGCGCGTGGCTGCTCGGCTTGGACTACACCGGCGCGGGACGACTTTGCGGATTCACTAGACGCGGTGCCGGTTGCGGTTCGGAATAGAACCGCTACCTCACCCTTGCTTTTTCGGCGACGAAATCGAGGAAGGCACGCACACGCGCCGGTAACACACCACCCTGCCCGACATAGACCGCATGGATCGGCTCGACCTCCCCGGGACTGTAGTCTTCGAGCAGCGGCACCAACCGGCCGGCGGCAAGGTCTTCTTCCATCTGGAAGCGGGCAACGCGCGCAATGCCGGCTCCTGCGACAGCGAGGCGGCGCATGGTGTCGCCATCGCTGACGAGCGCATTGCCCAGCGGCGCGATGCGCACCACCCGTTTTTTTTCGTCAAGGAAAGGCCAGCCTTCGATCAGCCGGGAAAAGCCGAAACCAAGCAGATTGTGGCTGGCCAGATCGGCTGGCGTCCGCGGCGTACCCGCACGCTCCAGATAGGCAGGCGAGGCCACCACGATTGCCCGGCTCTCGCCCAGCTTGCGCGCAATCAGGCTGGAATTGGCGAGCGGGCCGATGCGGATCGCCACGTCGGCGTGTTCCTGCAACAGATCCACCACAACATCCGAAACGACAAGATCGAGCACGATCTCGGGATACCGTGCCAGGAATTCCGGCAAGATCGGGGTGAGCACCCATTGCGAGAACGCGACATTGCAGTTCACGCGCAAGCGTCCGCGCGGCACGGCACCTGCCGCCGCCTCGCGCTCAGCTCCGTCAACATCGGCAAGAATCCGCACACACCGATCATAGAAAATGCTGCCCTCGGGGGTCAGCGCCAGCTTGCGTGTCGAGCGATTGAACAGCCGTGCACCAAGACGCGCTTCCAGCCGTGCGATCAGCTTGCTGACGGCCGAGGGCGAAAGTCTCAGTGCTCTCGCCGCGGGTGAAAAACCGCACAGCTCCACCACGCGCACGAATACGTCCATCTCGCCAAGGCGGTTGGTATCAATGCGAGAGGGCGCCATTCGCTTGTGAAATCAATTCATGAATCTTTTGCCAGACGGCAATCTAGTTCAAGGCAGAGACCCTGTCCATTTTCCGGTTCGATTGTTCCGCCCAACCCGGAAAGCCTTGCCATGCCTCCAGCTCTTTATGCTCTCACCGCCGGCGCCTTCGGCATCGGCGTCACCGAATTCGTCATCATGGGTCTGCTGATCGATGTCGGCAAGGACCTCGGCGTCTCCATTTCCGCCGCCGGCCTGCTCATCTCCGGCTATGCTTTCGGCGTGGTCCTTGGAGCGCCATTGCTCGGCATCGCCACAGCGAAGCTGCCGAAGAAGCCGTTGCTGCTGGCCTTGATGGTGGTGTTCACACTCGGTAACGCGGCCTGTGCGTTGGCGCCGGACTACTGGACGCTGATGGCGGCTCGAGTCGTCACAGCGTTTGCGCACGCCACCTTCTTCGGCGTCGGCTCGGTGGTTGCCACCAGCCTCGTCGCCGCGGACAAGAAGGCGACGGCAATCGCCGTCATGTTCACCGGCCTCACGGCGGCCAACATCCTCGGCGTGCCTTTCGGCACCTGGCTTGGCCAGCACTATGGCTGGCGCTCCACCTTCTGGGCGGTCACGCTCATCGGATTTGTCGCGCTAGCTGTCATCCAGTTCCTGGTGCCAAGGCGCTTGCCGGCGGATGCCGCGACGACCAGTGAAGACGGCGGCAGTCTCTCCGTTCTGGTGCGGCCCGCCGTACTTGTCGGACTTGCCGTTACCGTCCTGTCCTGGATCGGCATCTTCGGCGCCTTCACCTATATCGCTCCCTTGCTGACCGAGGTCGCCGGCTTCCCGGAAACGGCCGTTTCCCCCATCCTGCTGGTTTTCGGCGGCGGCCTGCTCATCGGTAACCTGCTCGGCGGGAAGCTCGCCGACAAACGGCTGACGGCAACTGTCATCGGCACACTGGCGGTTTTGGCACTGACGTTGGTGGCAATGGCAGCAGCCATCCATCAGCAGATTGCCGCGGTCTTCTTTGTCGGCCTTCTCGGCGCGGTCGGTTTCGCCACGGTGGCGCCGCTGCAGCTCTGGGTGCTCGGCAAGGCCGGCGATGGTGGCCAGAGCCTGGTCTCGTCCTTCAACATCGCTGCCTTCAACCTCGGCAACGCGCTGGGCGCCTGGTTGCTGGGACTGGTCATCGACCACGGTCCGGGCCTGGCTGCCGTGCCGCTGTTCGCCGCTCTGTCGCCGGTGCTCGCGCTGGCTATCGCGACCGTCGCCATTCGCCGTGAACAGAGGCAGGCGCTGGTACCGGTGGAAGCCGCCGCAGCGCGCTGCTAAACGGTTTCGACAGCCGCAACAGTCGGGCTGGTGCCGATCTCGCTCCAGTTTCGTTCGGCAAGGCCGATCGGCCGGAATGGATCGATCATCGTTCCGGCCACCATCGAGGCCAGCAATTGCGGCGCCGGTGGTACCCGCGCCGCGGTCGCGACCAGACGGTCACGGATGAATGGCAAAAGCACCGAATCCGACTGGTAGAAGGGCGTGAACATCAAGGATAGCGCCTGGAAGGTGCGCACATGCCATCTCCGCGCTCCAGCATAGGCGCCGAGTGCATCCTCGAGATCCCCCTTCGTTTTGAGGGCATAGCTCAACGCCGCAGCATCCAGCAACGCCATATTAGCGCCCTGCCCGAGCTGCGGGCTCGTCGAATGCGCGGCATCGCCGATGACGGCAAGCCGCCGGCCGGCTGGAACTTTCAGCGTATGATGGCCATAGCGGGCGAGCGTGAGCTGGTCGAAGCTGTCGATCTGCGCCAGATAGGAAGCGCAAGCCGGCCACAGCGAGAGCACCCGTTCCTTCCACGCTTCCAATCCCTTCGCCCGCACCACCTCGGCGTCGGCCGGCCTGAGGCTCCAGAAGAAGGCTGCCATCTTGTCGCCGCCCGGTTCCGAGCGGCCGATCGGCAGCACCCCGATCATCACCGAGGCGCGGTCGTAGCGCTGGGTGAGCGCATGTTCGTCAAACCCCTCGCCACGCCAGACCAGCGACGTCCAGAAAGCACCGTAGGCGAGTGGCCGCGGTTCGGCCGGTTGGGCGACATGCCGTCGCAACTTCGAGCGCGAACCGGAGGCATCGACCACGAGATTGAACGGTCCGAGATTGCGGCCGTCATTGCAGAGCAACCGAACCCGCTCACCCGTCTCCAACGCATCCAGTTCAATACCGGTCTCAATGGAGATACCGACCTCGCGCACCGCGCGATAGAGCACGCCGAACAGGGCCGCCCGATGCACGGCAAGGCCGAAGCGTCCGCCCGGCCGCGCATTGTAGCGAACGTCGAGCACCGTGCGGCCGCTCGCGGCATCGGCGCCGTGCAGGCGCTCGATGCGGCTGCCGAGCGCAAGGATTGCATCAAGCAGGCCGAGATCGGCAAGCACCGTCAGCCCCGTCGGCTGCAGGATCAGGCCGGAGCCGACAGGCGACGGCTCATGGAAGCGCTCGAAGATGGTGACGCGGTGACCGGCACGGTGAAGATAGAGTGCCGCGGCGAGCCCTGCCGGACCGGCACCGGCGACCGCGATGTCGAGAGGGGCAACCACTACAGCGTCTTGGCGAACCAGTCGGCGGTCTTGGCGATGACCGGCTCGACGCCGCTGCTGAAATAGCTGAGCGCATGGTAGATGTGGTTTTCGCCCGGCAGCACCACCGCCTCCTTGGGGTTTGCTGCCGAAGATGCCACGAACGGCTCGACATAGGCTCCGGAAAAATCGTCACTGCCGGCAATGGCGAGATAAGCGCCGCGATAGCGGGCGATAGCCGCCGTGAGCGGGAACCGGTCGAGACTGTTGAAGAACCCCTTCTTGAGCACAAGCTGATGGTCGCCGAAGTCGATGACGGCGACACCCTTGCTCGCGGCCTTGTCGAAGGCCTTTTGGCCAACGTCGCCAACCATGTCCTTGTGGAAATCGCCAACCGAAGACCAGGTGACCAACGATTTGACCGTGCCCGGCTCCCGGTCCGCCGTCAGGATGGCAATGCCACCGCCCAGGCTGAAACCGAGCACGCCGAGCCGTGCCGGATCGACGTGTTCATTGCCCCTCAGGAAAGAGAGACTGCTGAGTGCATCCTCCAGCTGGCTGTCGACGGTCAGGTCCTCGGCGTTGCCGGTGCTTTCACCGAAGCCGCGGAAATCGATGCGCAGTGAGCCGATGCCCTTGGCGGCAAGTGCCTCGGCCTCGCGCTTGTATATGGAAGCCACTTCGTCGCGGCTGCCGGCAAAGCCGTGCAACATCAGAACCGCGGGTACCTTTTCGGCGCCATCCGGCAGGTTGAGCGTACCGGCGATGCCGTTCTCCAGCGTCACCACGGTTTCACTGGCCGTTGCGCTCATCGGCCAAGCAGCGATCAACGTGGCGCCTACCAGCCCCGCGTAACGTTTGAGCAAGGCGTGCATGGTGCCCCCCGTGGACTGTGGCCGAGAGTTGTCGCTCCAGCTTGCGCTGTCAACGCGGTGATCGGCCGCCCGCGGTGAATTCTGAGTGAAGGACCAGGTCAAAGCCTGCGCAGACACCTCGAACTTAGCTGGAAGCAGCAACCTCTGCTGCTGCCAGCCCTCTCCGCAAGGCTAGATCGTCACCTGCGTACCGACTTCCACGACGCGGCCGGTCGGAATCTGGAAATACTCGGTGGCGTCGGCGGCGGTCCGCGCAAGACCTATGAACAACCGGTCCTGCCACAACGGCATGCCCGAGTTGGGCGAAGCCTTCAGCGAACGGCGCGACAGGAAGAACGACGTCGTCATGATGTCGAACTTCCAGCCCTGCTTGCGGCAGATGGCCAGTGCCTTCGGAATGTTCGGCTGCTCCATATAGCCGAAGGTCAGCGACACCCGCATGAACAGCTCGTTGATCGTCTCCATCTTGACGCGTTCGCTGTCGGGCACGATCGGTTGTGGCGCCGTCACCACCGAAAGGATGACATTCTGCTCGTGCAGCACCTTGTAGTGCTTGAGACTGTGCATGAGTGCGGTCGGCGCGCTCAGCGGATCGCTGGTCAGGAACACGGCTGTGCCGGCGACCACTTGCGGCTTCTTCTTGAGCAGATTGCCGGCGAGGAAATCGAGCGGGATTTCGTTGCGACGGGTCTTTTCGAACAGATAGCGGCTGCCGCGCACCCAGGTCCACATCACCAGCACCACCGAGAAGGCGACCGCCAGCGAGGCCCAGCCACCCTCGAACACCTTGACGATGTTGGAGACGAAGAAACCGATATCGATGAAGGCGAACAATGCCGTCAGCGCGACGGCAAGGCCAAGATGCCATTTCCAGATCCGGGTCATGATCACGAACAGGAGCACGGTTGTGACCAGCATGTTGCCGGTGACCGAGATGCCGTAGGCGGAAGCCAGTGAACTCGACTGCTGGAAGCCGACAACCAGCAGCATGACCACGATCGCCAGGATGAAGTTGACGCGCGGCATGTAGATCTGGCCGGACTGCCTCTCGGAGGTGTGCTGGATCTCAAGGCGCGGCAGCATGTTGAGCTGCACAGCCTGGCGCGTCAGCGAATAGGCGCCCGAAATGACCGCCTGGCTCGCAATGACGGTGGCGGCAGTGGCGAGCACCACCATCGGGATCAGCGCCCAGCCCTCGTTCATTTCAAAGAAGGGATGGCCGATCTCGCCGCCCCTCGCCAGCACATAGGCGGCCTGGCCGGCATAATTGAGCAGCAGGCAGGGAAAGACCACCCAGAGCCAGGCGAGCACGATGGGCTTGCGGCCGAAATGACCAAGATCGGCATAAAGCGCTTCCGCGCCCGTCACCGCTAGGAATATCGCACCCACGGTGACGAAGGCGACGCCCGGCGAATTGAGGAGGAAATGCACGATGTAATAGGGATTGATGGCAAGCATCACTTCCGGGTCGTCGACGATGTGAACGATGCCGGAAACACCGATGGCAACGAACCACAGCGCGGTGATCGGCCCGAAGATCAAGGCTACGCTGCCGGTGCCGAACCGCTGCACGGAAAACAGGATTGCCAGGATCACCAGCGTCAGCGGCACCACATAAGGGTCGAAGGTCGGGGTGACGACCTTCATGCCTTCCACGGCCGACAGCACCGAGATCGCTGGCGTGATGACGGCATCGCCGTAGAACAGCGAGGCACCGACCATGCCGATGCCGAGCACGATCGCCGAGCGTTTCTGGAAGGTGGCGCGCGCCAGCGCCATCAGCGACAGGGTGCCGCCCTCGCCACGGTTGTCGGCGCGCAGCACGAACATGATGTATTTGATGGTGACGATGATCGTCAGCGCCCAGATCACCAACGACAGGACACCGAGAACATCCTCGCGTTTGGAAAGTTCGCTGCCGGAGGCCGCGACCAACGCTTCGCGGAAGGCATAAATCGGGCTGGTACCGATGTCGCCATAGACGACACCCAGCGCACCCAGCATCAGCACCTTGGTGCTGTGCTGCTCAACCCCTGAATGCTCGGGCAGTTCGGTTCCTTCAGCCTCAGCGCCATGGTTGGCAGCGGCCATCGGTGACACTCCGTTTCAAGCGCGCGGTGCTCTACGCTTGCCGCAATGCAATATCAAGTGCCCCGGCGTCATGACGCTGATATTCGCGGGTTCGAAAAAACCTCTACCACCCGCACGCCTTAAGAAACCGCCCGATCGTACCTGCCATGCCATACTCCAGCGCATCGGCTGTCAAGCCATGTCCGATAGAGACTTCCGCCAACCCTGGAATGCGCCTCAGCAATGGCGGCAGATTCGCGACGACAAGGTCGTGACCGGCATTGACCTGAAGGCCTGCAGATATTGCAGCGTCTGCCGTTTTTCCAAGCCTTTCCAATTCCTTGGCGGCTTTTCCCGAATCAGAATGATAACCACCATAGGGGCCGGTATAGAGCTCGATGCGATCAGCACCGATATCACGCGCAACCATCACGCCAGCGGGATCGGGATCAGAAAACAACGAAACACGGAAGCCGCCTTTCTTCAGGCGCCTGACGATCGGTTCGAGAAAGTCGGCCTGCCCGACGAAGTTCCAACCATGGTCCGAGGTCGCCTGTGCAGGATCGTCCGGCACCAAAGTCACCTGTTCGGGCTGGTTCTTTTCCACAAGCTCGAGGAATTCCTCCGTGGGATATCCCTCGATGTTGAATTCGGCGCGGGGAAACTCGTCGTCGATCAGCGCGCGAAGCTCCGGCAAATCGGAATGGCGGGTATGGCGCTCGTCCGGACGCGGATGCACGGTCAATCCGTGTGCGCCGGCAGCAAGCGCGATGCGGCCCAGACCAGTCACACTCGGCCAAGGCAGATCGCGGCGGTTGCGCAGCAGCGCGATGGCGTTGAGATTCACGGAAAGCTTGGCTGGCATGGTCGGCCTTGGGCTGTTGCGGGCGGCAGAAGCTATAGCCCAGCGACGTCGAAACAAACATCCTTTTTGGCTGTTCCAGCCGGCGGCTTCGATTGCGTGTCGTGACCGGATAGGCAAGATGGGCAACATCCGAAGGACACCCATGCCGATGCTGCGCATTCTCGATTTGCTTTCCGATCCCGGCAATGCAGCCCGCCGCAACGAGGATACCGCCGGCGGCAACACATCTTGCGCCTTCGTCATCGACGGCGCTACCGGACTGGGTGGCAAGCCGCTGCTCGACGCCACATCGGATGCGGCATGGCTCGCAACCTTCGCAACACAGGTTTTTGAAGCAGAAGTCGGCTTGGCCAACCCGATTGCCGATGTTGTTCGCAATTTGAACGCCCGCGTCCGGCAACGAATCGTCGAAGCGTCCGCCGGCGAGACAATCGAAGCCTGGGCGCTACCGACCGCGAGCTTCCAACTGGTGCGCATGGAGAACCAGGAACTGGCCGTCTATGGCCTTGGCGACTGCAGGCTGTTCCTGTCCGGCGCGGATGGCACGGCTATCGAAACCAACGAAGACTACAGCAAAGCCGAAAGCGAAGGCGCACGCCGCGCCGTGGCGCAGGCCGGCGGCTTGACCGCCTGGCGCTCGCTTGCCGAGGAACCGGTGGTGCGCGAAGCCCTGCGTCGATCGCGAGCACGCCATAACCAGCCAGGCGGCTCGGTGTGGACGCTGGGTAGTGCGCCCGAAGCGGCTGCTCATCTTTCCATCCGCAAGTTCAGCCCTGCCCTGCCGGCGCGCGGGCTTTTGTGCACCGACGGCTTTTCAGCCCTGGCCGACAAATACGCCCGCTACGACAGCGCCAGATTGATCCAGGCTGCATCAGAACGTGGTCTGGCCACGTTGATGAGCGAATTGCGTCGGATCGAACGCGAAGAGGATCCCGACGGACAGCAATATCCACGCTTCAAGGTAAGCGACGATGCAACTGCGCTGTTGTTCGAGATAACGGATTAGAACGATCCGCCTGCTACATACGGTCTACAGGCGGATATCGACGCCCAATCCGAATTGGCCGTCAACCGGCTAAGGAGGTGGAGCGCTGACGTTCTGCTACCGCACCACCGTCAGCCGCTCGGCGGCGCGGGTGATCGCGGTATAAAGCCAGCGCTGACGCGTGTCCTTGAAGGCAAAACTCTCATCGAAGAGTACGACCTCGTTCCACTGCGAGCCCTGCGCCTTGTGCACGGTCAGCGCATAGCCGAAGTCGAAATCGTCGAAACGCTTCTTCTGCTGCCAGGAAATCTCTTCTTCAGGATTCTCGAAAGCGGCCTTCAGCAGCTTGATCTTGGCGACGCCACGGTCGGGATCGTCCTCTTCCGGCGAGACCAGCAGGTTGATACCCGGCTTCACCGTCTCACGTGAGGACGTCATCACTTTCCACAAAGAACCATTGAGCAGGCCCTTGGCCGGGTCATTGCGCAAGCAGACCAGCTTGTCGCCCGCCTGTGGATAGTCCGCGGTAAAACCCTTCAGCTCACGCAGACGCTGGTTGTAGCGCCGCCGCGTCTGGTTGCGCCCGACCAGCACCTGGTCAGCCTTCAGCACCAGATCCTGGTTGACGTCCTCACGGCCGATGACTTGGGCAGCACCATAGTCGCCGCGCATGAACTCGCGTCCTTCGCGTACGTCGAGTGCCAGCCGGATGATCGGGTTGTCGCGTGCCTGCCGGTGGATTTCGGTGAGCAGGTAATCCGGTTCATGCTCGGTGAAGAAGCCGCCGCCGGAAATCGGCGGCAACTGCGCCGGATCACCCAACACCAGAACGGGTGTGCCGAAGGAAAGCAGGTCGCGGCCGAGCTGTTCGTCCACCATCGAACATTCGTCGATGATGACGAGCGCCGCCTTGGCGATCGGGCTCTGGCGGTTGAGCGAGAAAGTCGGATTGATCGAGGTCTTGCCGGTTGTCTCGTCCTCGACGGCCTCTTCGCCGCGTGGCCGATAGATCAGCGAATGGATGGTGCGAGCATTTACCGCCCCCTTCGAACGCAACACCTGCGCCGCTTTGCCCGTGAAAGCCGCGAACTGCACCTGACCATCGACATGTTCGGCGAAATAACGCGCCAGCGTCGTCTTGCCGGTGCCCGCGTAACCGAACAGACGAAACACCTGCGGCTGGCCGATCTTCAACCAGCGCGCAACTGCCTTCAGCGCCTCATCCTGTTGGGGTGAAAGTTCCATGGCCGAGACAAAGGAGATTCTGTCGCCGACGGCAAGCCCCCATCGGCAGATAGCTGCCAACGGCTATTGCTTTGCTAGTCTTTCAAAAGCCTTCACGGTTTCACGCAGCGCCCGGTCGCGCAACTTGTCGGTGCGTAGCACCATGGCCAGAGTACGCGAAAGCGACGGTAACAGCGGTTTGATGCCGAAACGTTTGGCATCGCGTTCATTGCCCACCGCTTGCCGGGGCAGGATCGCGCAGCCCAGCCCGGCCGCCACCAGTTCCTTGATTGCCTCGACACTGCCCAGCGAAATGGCCGGCTTCATGCGGATACCGGCAGCACCGAACCAGCCCTCGACAAGGCGATAGGCATTGCCGCCCGTCTCGAACAACACCAGTTGCAAGGCGGAAAGGGCTTCGGGTGTCATTTCGACCGGTATTGGCGCACCCGAGGCAAAGACGGCAACGAATTCGTCCTCGACCAGAGGCGTGATATCGAGCGACCGGCCAGAGACCGGCAAGGACACCAGCCCGATGTCGATGCGGTTCTCCTGCACGGCCTCGACGATCGCTGCCGCGTTGCCGGTGCTGACTGCGATCTCCATCGTGGGAAAGCGCTCTCGCAGCGCCTTCAACGCCGGTGGCAAAAGATGGATGCTGGCCGTGGCGCCGGTGCCGATACGGACACGGCCGGGCTGATCACTGGCATGCCCGGCCATCGCATCCAGCGCGGCATCCACCACAGCGCCAATCTTCTCTGCGTGAAGAGAAAGCTCAATACCGGCTGCCGTCGGTTGCGCCTTACGACCGATGCGTTCGATCAGCCTCAATCCAAGCCGTTTTTCCAATTCTCGCAATTGCAGGCTGACCGCAGGTTGCGTCAGCCCTTGCTTTCGAGCCGCAGCTGAGAAGCTGCCCAGTTCGACAACATCAAGAAAGGTTTGCAACTGGTCGAGCTTCAGTCCTCGCATACAAAGAAACTCTAATACTTTGTATCAGCCATGCAAGAATTCCTTTGCAGTTTGCATCGCGCGATTATGGCGAACGATAACCGCTGAGATTCCCATGCCCGTCTGCGCCGCCTTCCTCGAACTGCTGCGTTATCTCGCCCAGTCCCCATCGTCACGGCTAGGGCAACGCGAGGTGCTGCGCGATTTGGACGCGCATCTGTTGAAGGACGTAGCACTGACGAAGAGGCAGGCGACCGAGGCGCGCCTGTCAGCAAGGAAAGCGCCGGCTATCCCAAGCCATTCCATGCGCTTGCCGCACGCACCGAAAGAATAGGCCGGACACCTGCGCATCCGGCCCTCTTTTTCGCTTCGAGAAGCGCTTATTTCTTGGCGTGCAGCGCAATATGCTGCTCGAACGCCTTGCCGAAAGCGGTGAGGAAATCCTTGGTGCCCTGATTGGTCAGGTTGCCGGCCTCGTCGAACAGGCTGGCAGCACCGCCGATATAGGCTTCAGGCTGGCCCATCACCGGCATGTTCAGGAACGCCAGCGATTG
Source organism: Mesorhizobium sp. 1M-11 (assembly GCF_001303895.1). GTDB lineage: Bacteria > Pseudomonadota > Alphaproteobacteria > Rhizobiales > Rhizobiaceae > Mesorhizobium. Next base: position 208,778 of record NZ_LJSD01000001.1, read on the forward strand.
ACGCAGATGGTGGTTGGAGCCGAAGCCGCCAATGGCGCCGATCGAGGTGGAGATGATGCCCGCCGGCTTGCCGTTCAGCGCGCCCTGGCCGTAGGGCCTCGAGGCAACGTCGATCGCATTCTTCAAAACACCCGGCACCGAGCGATTGTATTCGGCGGTGGCGAACAACACGGCATCGGCATCGGCGATACGCTTGCGGAACGCAACCCAATCGGCTGGCGGATTCGTGTCGAAATCCTGATTGTAGAAGGAGACGGCACCGATATCGAGGAAGTCGAAGTCGAGACCTGGCGTCAGCGCGGCAAGCGCTTTGGCGATCTTGCGGTTGAACGAGTCCTTGCGCAGGCTGCCGACGAGTACGGCCACTTTGGTCATTGAAAATTTCCCTTGGATGAATGGATTGATGGTGGCTCTGACGCCGCAAACCATGGGCTTGCCCCACGGCCGCATCGTCCCCTCGCCCGACGCCAGACGAGCGGCACATTATTCATATTGAGGGAGACGGCAATTCAACTGATTGCGAACAGTCTGTAACCTATTCGGCCGCGACCTGACGATCCTTGTTCTCGTCGAATAGTGAAGGCTGTGCTGTTCCTTCAACCAGATGAAGATCGGGCTTCCTGCCTTTGCGGACAAAGCCCAGCAGCCATTGCGACAGCCACTCCATGTAGAGATAGATCACGGGCGTGACGAACAGGGTGAGCACCTGTGAGACCATCAGGCCGCCGACCACAGCCACGCCGAGCGGCTGGCGCAGCTCCGCGCTGGCGCCTTCGCCGATGGCAATAGGCAACGTACCCATGATGGCGGCAAGCGTCGTCATCATGATCGGGCGGAAACGCATGACGCTGGCCTTGTGGATGGCGTCGCGCGCACTTCGTCCCTCGCGACGCAGCACCAATGCCACGTCGATCATCATGATGCCGTTCTTCTTGACGATGCCGATCAGCATCAGCAGTCCGATAACGGCGATAACCGAGACGTCCATTCCGACGAGCCGCAGCGACAGCACCGCACCGAGCAGGGCAGAAGGCAGACTGGTCAGGATGGTCAGCGGATGGATGAAGCTCTCATAGAGCATGCCGAGCACGATGTAGATGGTCAGGATCGCACCGGCGATCAGCAATCCCTGATTGGCAAGTGAATCCTGGAAGGTTTTGGCCGTGCCCGAGAACGAGGTGGCAATCGTCTTCGGCACGCCGATCTCGGCTTTCAGCGCCTCGATACGGGTCACCGTATCGCCGAGCGACACGCCTTGCGGCAGATTGTAGGAAATCGTCACCGCCGGCAGCTGGCCGAGCTGGTTGATGGTAAGCGGCCCTGCCGTGCGGTCGACGCGGGCGAAGGCGCCGAGCGGGACCAGCGAGCCGCTGGACGTGCGGAACTGGATCGACAGCATGCGTTCCGGTGACCAGTCGATCTTCGGATCGAGTTCGGTGATGACCTGATAGCTGTCGGCGGCACCGAAGATGGTCGTCACCTGGTCAGTGCCGAAACCGCCATAGAGGCTGTTGAGCAGCGTATTGGTGTCGATGCCCAGTGTCGCCGCCTTGTCGCGATCAACGATCAGGGATGCTTGCAGCGCGGTGTTCTGCAGATCGTTGTTGACGTCGGCGAACACAGAATGATCGGCCTGCATGGCTTCTGTCAGCTTCTGGGCCCAATCATTGGTCTCGTCGGTCTTCAGACCCTGGACGACCAGCTGATAGGCGCTGGCGGAGGAACGCGAGCCGAGCCGCAGGTTCTGCACCGGCTGCATGAAGGTGCTGATGCCGGGAACGTCCGCCAGCGGACGCCTGAGGCTTGCCATCACGTCCGTCATTTCGGGCCGTTCGCTCTTCGGCTTCAGCTCGACGAACAGCGACCCCTGGTTAAGTCCACCGGAACCGAAACCGCCACCGACCGTGGAAGTGACATGCGCTACATAGGGCGATTTCTCGAAAACCTCGGCGACCTGGGCCTGCAGCTTCACCATCGCGTCGAAGGAGATGTCCTGGCGCGCGCGGGTCGACACGGAAATCTGGCCAATGTCCTCCTGCGGCAGGAAACCTTTGGGCGAGACGGTGAACAGCCAGACCGACAATGTTGCGGTGCCGAGGAAAACGAGAAACACGATGAAGTGGTGCGCCAGGCACCAGGTGAGCACCCGGTCATAGACGCGCGTCAACCAGCCATGCTGGTGCTCCCCGCCCTGCCCTTCGGGTTTGTGGCCCTTCGGCAGCGTCAGGAGATGCGCAGACAGCATCGGCGTCAATGTCAGCGACACAAACATCGACGCAAGGATCGCCACCGTCACCACGACCGCGAATTCGTTGAAGATACGGCCGATGACGCCGCCCATCAAAAGCACCGGAATGAACACCGCTACCAGCGAGATCGACATCGAGAGAATGGTGAAGCCTATCTCGCGCGAGCCCTTCACGGCTGCCTGGAAGGCCGGCAGACCATCCTCCTCCATATGCCGATAGATGTTTTCCAGCATCACGATCGCATCGTCGACGACGAGGCCGACCGCAAGCGTCAGTCCCATCAGCGAGATGTTGTCGATGGAGAAGCCAAGCAGGAACATCACGCCGAGCGTGGCAATCAGCGAGATCGGCACCGCCACGGCCGGGATGATCGTCGCCGTCACTCTGCGCAGGAAGACGAAGATCACCAGCACGACCAACCCGATGGTGAGCAGCAATGTGAACTGAACGTCATCGACGGCAGCGATGATCGAGGTCGAGCGGTCGTTCATCAGCTGGATCGAAGCAGCCGCCGGCATCTGGTCTTCGAAGGACGGCAGCATCGCCTTGACGCGATCGACCACCGCGACCGTGTTGGCGTCGGGCTGACGCTGCACGGCCAGGATGATACCGCGTGACTTGTCGAACCACGACGCCGAAGTTGTGCTTTGCACGGAATTGATCACGCGCGTGACGTCGCCGAGACGGACCGGATTGCCGTTCTTGGTCGCGATGATGATCTTGGAAAAGGCGTCCGCGTCCTGCAACTGCGTATTGGTGGTGATGGTGAGCTGCTGCTGGCTGTTCTGCAGCACGCCGACCGGCGCGTTGCTGTTGGCCGACTGCACCGCTGCCTGCAACTGGTCGATCGAGATACCGCGCGCGGCCAGCGCCGTCGGGTCGATCTGAATGCGCACAGCGTATTTTTTCGAACCCCAGACCATGACCTGGGCGACACCGTCGATGGTCGACAGCGAAGGCGAAATCACGTTCTGGGCGATGGCGTCGAGGTCGGTCAGCGGCACCGTATCGCTGGTCAGCGCCATTAGAAGGATCGGCGCATCGGCCGGATTAACCTTCCTGTAGCTTGGTGGCGAAGTCATTTCCGGCGGCAATTGCCGCTGCGTTCGCGCGATCGCAGCCTGCACGTCGGCCGCAGCGGCATCGATGTCGCGGTTCAAGGCGAACTGCACAGCGATCGAGGTCGAGCCGAGAGAATTGGTGGTCGAAATCGAATCGACGCCGGCGATGGTGGCGATCTGCTTGATGAGCGGAACGGCGACTGACGTCATCATCGCATTGGGCGATGCGCCCGGCAGCGAAGCTGAAACATTGACGGTCGGGAACTCGGCGCTTGGAAGGGCCGCGACCGGCAGGAATTTATAGGCAAACAGACCGCCCAGAATGAGTGCGATCGACATCAACAGTGTCGCGACGGGCCTGCGGATGCAGAATTCGGAGATCATCGTCGGTCAGCCCGCCGTTTCGTTTCCGTTTGCCTTACCGGCCGCTTTCGGAGACTTGCTCTCGCCCGTCCCGCCGTTGTCCGTTTCACGCACGGCGGTTCCCGGCTTGAGGCTCAACTGGCCGTCCACCACCACTTTCTCGCCGTCCTTCAACCCGCTTGCGATAGCGCTGTCGTTCTCATGGCTTATCGCCACCTTCACCGGCCGTGCCTCGACCGTGTTGTCGGCCTTCACGACATAGACAAACGAGCCCTGTTGGCTCGGCTGCACGGCCTGCGTCGGCACGGTAACCACCTGCGGCATCATACCGGCATTGACCGTCACATTCACATATTGACCGGGCCAAAGCTTGAGATCGGCGTTAGGCACGGTCGCCCGCGCAGTAATGGTACCCGATGCCGTATCGACCGCAGAATTCACGAAATCGACCGTGCCGGACCCGATCGATGCCGGATTGCCGTCCTTGTGCAGCGTCACCGAAACCGAACCGGGCTTGGCCGTCGCCTGCTGCAGCAAGGCAAGATCGGCCTCGGGAAGGTTGAAGGCAACGCGCAGCGGATCCATTTCAGTGATCGTCACCAGGGGCGTTGCCCCCGTACCGGTAGCGCCGCCGGCCGTCACCAGATCACCGACACTGACGCTGACGGCGCCAAGTCGTCCGGAAATCGGTGCAGTAATCGTAGTGTAGCCCAGTTGCACGAGATCGGCATCGAGAGCCGCCTGGTCGGCAGCCACCGTCGCCTGTGCAGCTTTCTGAGCCGCCAAGGCCTGGTCATAAGCCTGCTGTGTGCCGGTCTGCCTGGCAAGCAGGCTCTTGGCCCGCTCTAGGTCGGCGGCGGCGCTGGCGGCCAGCGCCTGGTCTTTCGCCAACGTTGCCTTGTCCTTCTCGACCTGCGCGTTCAGCGCCCGGTTGTCGAGCGTGATCAAGACATCGCCCTGCTTGACCATCTGACCGTCCTCGACAGCAATGGTCATGACCTGGCTGGCGACGCGCGCATTGATGTTGGCCACCGCGGGCGAGGCCAAGAAGCCGATAGCATAGCGCTGGATTGGGAAATCGGTGACCTTCGCCGTTGCGGTCGCGACAGTGACGGCACCACGACCGCCGCCTTGCGCGCGGCTGCTATCACCTTTGTTCTCAGTCGCCGCCTGGGCCGCGATTTCCTTTTCACCGAACGGCAGCGCCTGCCAGACCTTCGATGCCCCCGCGGGCCACAGATAGGCACCCGCAGCGACGACAACGACGCCTCCGATGAGCCCGATCAGTGCTTTGTTGCGAACCGTCAATGCGCCCTCTCGATCTAAGGTCAGGACCTTGCCTGCCGGCCCCGGCGCATCCGTATGCACCTCGTCGAATGAGGTCGTGCGCGATGAATCTCAAGCTAAGATAGCGCAACTTCGCGACTGAAAATGGTCAAAACGCCTTCATTACAAAGATTTAATGCGCTGCACAAATTCACGGCGGCGTGATCGGCGCCTCAGCGCAGCATCGGCCAGAGCGTTGCGGCAAGCGCCAAACCCATGACGATGTTGAACCATTTCAACTTGACGGGATCGGACAGGAAGCCGCGCAACGCCACGCCGAAGCCCGCCCAGCCCGAGATGGTGGGCAAGTTCACGATGGCGAAGGTGATGGCAATCACCGCCACGGAAAGGAACGGCCTGTCGGGATTGGTGTAGACCGCCATGGCAGTCACCGCCATCACCCAGGCTTTGGGATTGACCCACTGGAACGCCGCCGCTTCGAGCAGTGTCATCGGGCGTGCCTTCTGCTCGCCACCGCTCCCCATCGAGCGCGACATCGCTATCTTCCAGGCAAGGTAAAGCAGATACGCACCGCCTGCGATCTTCAGCGCCGTATGCAGCGCCGGGAATGCCGTCAGCACCGTGCCCAGTCCAAGACCGACGGCAAGTGCCAATATGAGAAAACCGATACTGATGCCGATCATATGCGGAATGCTGCGGGCAAACCCAAAATTCACGCCGGAGGCCAGAAGCATGAAGTTGTTCGGCCCCGGCGTGACAGAGGTCACGAAGGCATAGACGACAAGAGCAAGAAAAGCGTCGAAAGACATTGCGATCGTTCAGGTATGGCGCGGGCAAAAGGTCAGGCTAGTTGACCTTTTCCCCGGTCCAAGTCACGAAAATTGTTGTCTCGGTGACAATGCCGCGGCAGCGGCGGGTCACATTCCCTGAGGACCGCGATTCATTGCCGCCACCCCTGTGCGGCAGATCTCAACAAGGCCGAGCGGCCGCATGATCGCGATGAACTGATCGATCTTCGAACTCTTGCCGGTGATCTCGAAGATGAAATGTTCGGTGTTGGCGTCGATCACGCTGGCGCGGAAAGCATCCGCCAGCCTCAGTGCCTCGACGCGGCTGTCGCCGGTTCCCGCCACCTTGACCAGGGCGAGCTCCCGCTCCATCGGCCGTTCCTGACCGAGTTCGGTCGAACGCACTGTCAGATCGACCACGCGATGCACAGGCACGATGCGCTCGAGCTGGTGCTTGATCTGCTCCAGCACATGCGGCGTGCCGCGCGTCACGATCGTGATGCGCGACAGATGTTTCTCGTGCTCGGTCTCCGAAACGGTCAGGCTTTCGATGTTGTAGCCCCGTCCGGAGAACAGGCCGATAACTCGGGCAAGCACGCCCGGCTCATTGTCGACCAGCACCGACAAAGTATGGTTTTCCGGCTTTTCCGTCTCTTTGGCTATGAAGTAAGCGGAGCCGGTGGGTTGAAGGTGCTGTGTCATTGTCCTGTCCTGTGTCTGCCCGGTTGTTGCCGGTATTTATCAATGTTCGAAGAGGATGTAAGCGCTGGTCAGGGCCGCCGGGAAACCATCGATTTGGCCGGCCCAGGCATCGCGCTTGGTTTTGATGAAGGCGTCGCCATAGCTGAGGTCGCCTCCAAGTAGGTTTTCATAGAAGCGTGCCATAAATTGTACTGTCGCCGCGTCGTCGACCTTTTCGACGGTCAGAAGCGTGCGCCGCGTCCCAGCCACCGATAGCGCCAGCGGCAGGCCACGCACCGTGGAGGTTACACCGATGTCGCCCAGGGCGGTATCGCAGGCGGAAATGACGACGAGTTGCGAAGCCCTGAGATTCCAGCTCAGCAATTCACGCGCATAGACGATGTTGTCGTCGTCGGTTTCCATCGGCTCATCGGAAAGCTTGGCGCCCGAGAGCTCGAAACCGGCATTCATCAGGCGAGCCGACAACCCTTCGCCGCGCATGAAAAAGCCATGCGTCGAGAAATGCAGGATCGCCTTGCCGCCAGTTGCCGCACGCATCGCAGCTTCGCTACCATCCTTGCCTTCGGCAACTCGAACGACAAGGTTCTTTCCACGGGCGATCGCGGCGATCTTTTCAACTTCGTCGCGTGAGCCGGGTAGATAGGTGCTGCCGTCATCATTGTAGGCCAGGCCGCCGGCAAGCAGGATGCCGTCACCCGCAGAGGGACGGTCTTCCTTCGCCCTAAATTGATACGCCTGTCGGCTGGTAGCGATATGCACATCAACCAGTTCGCCCAACCGCTTGCCGCCTGTCGACCGCAATTCCGAGAAGTCGAGCGGATAGAGAAAGTCGGTCGGAATGACATAGAGCGCCTTGGCACCTTTCGCCGCCTCGCCGACAATCTTCGCCAGCTTTTCAATGAAACCACTCGTTGGCTCGGCCTTGCCGTCGCGCGGATCGAAGGCGTCGACCTCGACGACTTCCGCAGAGGCGTCCGCACGGGAGATCGCGGCGAAGATCCGATATTTGCTGGGACTGCCTCCCCGGTCCGCAGGCCACTCACTGACAACGGCGAGATCGACGATGACGTCGCCCTGTGCCGGTCTAGCGACCGGCCCGGTTTCTTCGATCGCACTCTTTATCCATGGCTGTACCGGCGCACTGCCGCGCTTTTCGAGCGCGGCATTCAGAGCTTTGCGCGCATCCTCCATCGCGTGCCGTTGCGGCGCCAACGCCTCGGTGTAGAGCGTGGCCGTAACGATCTCACGAAACCGTCCGAAGTCGCTGAAATAGGCCCTGATCAAATCGCGCAGCTGCGGATCGCTTGTCGTTTCGGCCTCGACACGCAATTGCCGCTCGGTGCCTCGTGTCAGTGTCTTCCAGTTGTCCAGTGCGGAGGCAAACAGCTCGGCGGCGTCAGAATTGCGTGTCGCGAACTCGGCGAGCGAACCAAGCATATCGTCGGCGAGAATGCGCACCGCCTGCCCTGCGCGCAGGCTGCCCGAAGCAGAAACACTCGAACGCGCCCAATCGAACATGACGGCATCGAGCTTGCGATAGGTGCCAATCGCGGCCTTGGCATCCGCCTTTTGCTGCAGCCGCGCGAGCAAAAGCTCGGCCTCGAAGGTCATGGGATGCGCTTCGCCCAATTGCTCGCGCGCAGTGGCGACTGCGTGCTCGCGATAGGCTTCCGCATCCTCGTTCCGGCCCATCTTCTCGGCCTCGTCGGCATAGAGACCGAGGAAAGAAAGCGACTGTTCGATATCGGCCCCGTCGGTGAATTGCGTGGTGTCACGCGACTGGATTTCCTTCTTGCTGAATTTGCGTTCACCCAGGCGATATTGCGCGTAGGCCTGCCAGCGTTCTGTCTGTCGACGGTAGTTGGGATTGAATCCCGGCTGAGCGACGATGCGCCCGATCGAGGCCAGTGCTGCCTTGGCATCCTTCCAGCGCTCAGCCTCGAACAGATCATGCGCCATATTCATGGCCGAGATCACCGTGTCGTTCGCGCCACCACCAAACGCCTTGTAGCGCTTGTCATAGGCATATTTGTCGAATTCCAGCGCAGCAGCGGGTAGTTTTAAGGAGCGCAATACGGCGGCGCGATTGTTCATGATGCGCCATAGATCAGCGTTGTCTTCGCCCAGCGACTTCAAGCCGTTTTCGTAGATGTATTGATAGGCCGCTTCGGCCGAAGCAAGCTGGCCGGCAGCATGCATGGTCTGAGCCAATCCATCGTAGGCGTTCAGGGCTTCCACGCTGCCCATGCCGAAATGATCGGCTAGCACAGTGAGCGCCTGATAGCCGAACTTGATGGCTTCGTCGTAACTCTTGTCGCCGCGCAGGAACACGCCGACATTGAACATCAGGAAGCCCTTGCCCGGCCCTGTGTCGGTCTCCATCAGTTTGGAATCGAGGCCACGCTGAAAGATGCGCTGGGCTGTATCGGCACCGGCAAAGCGCCTGAAATTCTCGCCCGCTTGCCCAACCGTGTTAAAGAACAGGTCGGCACGGCCGGCGAGTTCCATGGCGTTGAGCGTCGCGAAGAGGCGCTTTTCAGCGATCTCGGGGCGCTTGGCCGTCAGTTGCGAATAAGCGGCATCGACGCGCGCATTGAGCGCGGCTTGCGAATCCTCCCCTGAGCGCCGTGCTACCGTCTCGACATGCAAATCGAGCAGCCTGTCCTGTTCGTCCACCTTGCCGGTTCGACCCGCAGCGTCAGCCAGAAGCAGCCCGAATTCATCGGCGCGCCGCTGGTCAAGATTTCGAATGACCGTATCGGCACGCTTGAACAGCGTATCGTAGAGATCCTCCCAGTTCTCTGCATACATGTCGCTCTGAGCCAGGAGATATGCTGCGTAAGCGGCCGCCTTTGCATCGCGTTTTGCAAACTTCCCGTCAAGCAGCGCCAGCGCCTTGCGGCGCGCATCAGCGAAGTCCGATTTGCGGATCGCCGTCTCGACCGCCCGAATTTCCGGCGGTCGCGGCGCGGTCTGTTCGACGGATTGCTTCTCTTTGGGGGGTTCGACAGCCTGCTGGGCAATGGCTGGCATAGCCAGCGCGAACATGATTGCACCGGCAAGGCCTAACCTCACCACCCGCCTATGCGTTGAATGGTTCGCGGCCAAGGCCGAACAGTCGATGTCCCCGGCCGCGAGCAAGTTTAGACCAGCTCCCTGCCCTTGGCGTCGATGGCGTTGGCGACCGCTTCGTCAGTGGCCTCGTCCGGCAGCAGCATTTCATTGTGCGCCTTGCCCGACGGGATCATCGGGAAGCAGTTGGCCAGGTTGGCGACACGGCAATCGAACAGCACCGGTTTCTTGACCGAGATCATCTCCTTGATGGCATCGTCGAGATCGCCGGGCTTTTCGCAGCGGATGCCATGGCCGCCATAGGCTTCGGCGAGCTTCACAAAGTCCGGCATCGCCTCGGTGTAGGAATGCGACAGCCGGTTCCCATGCAGGAGCTGCTGCCACTGACGCACCATGCCCATATATTGGTTGTTGAGGATGAAGATCTTGATCGGCGCCTCGTACTGGACTGCCGCGCTCATCTCCTGGATCGTCATTTGCACAGAAGCATCGCCGGCGATGTCGATGACCAGCGCATCGGGATGCGCGATCTGCACGCCGAGCGCGGCCGGCAGACCATAGCCCATCGTGCCAAGGCCTCCCGAGGTCATCCAATGGTTCGGCTTGTCGAAATGGAAATGCTGTGCCGCCCACATCTGATGCTGGCCGACCTCGGTGGTAATATAGGTGTCGCGGTCCTTGGTCAGTTCGTAGAGCCGTTCGATGGCATATTGCGGCATGATCACATCGTTGCTCGGCTTGTAGGCGAGCGAGTCGCGCGCGCGCCAGCGGGCGATCTGTTCCCACCAGGGATAGAGCGCCTTCTTGTCGGCCTTGGCTGTGGCGCGCCACAGCCGCACGAGATCTTCCAAAACCCGGCCCACATCGCCCAGAATGCCAATATCGGCACGCACGTTCTTGTTGATCGAGGACGGGTCGATATCGATGTGGATCTTCTTGGAATTCGGCGAGAATGCATTGAGGCGACCGGTGATGCGGTCGTCGAAGCGGGCGCCCACACACAGCATGACGTCGCAGTCGTGCATGGCCATGTTGGCCTCGTAGGTGCCGTGCATGCCGAGCATGCCCAACCAGTTCTTGCCTGAAGCCGGATAGGCACCCAGCCCCATCAGCGTCGAGGTGATCGGGAAGCCGGTCAAATCGACCAGCTCGCGCAGCAGATGGCTGGCCTCCGGGCCCGAATTGACGACGCCGCCACCGGAATAGATGACTGGCTTCTTGGCCCCAGCCAGCATTTCGACCGCCGCCTTCACCTTCTCCAGATCGCCCTGCACCTTGGGTTGATAGGACGTGCGTGGTGCTGTCTGTGGAGGCGTGTAGATACCCTTCGCGAACTGCACGTCCTTCGGGATATCGACGACGACCGGCCCGGGACGACCGGTTGTGGCGACGTGGAAGGCCTCGTGAATGATGGCGGAGAGCTCGTTCACATCCTTCACCAGCCAGTTGTGCTTCGTGCAGGGCCGGGTAATGCCGACGGTGTCGCACTCCTGAAAGGCGTCGGAACCGATCAGCGACGTCGGCACCTGTCCGGTCAGGCAGACCAGCGGAATGGAATCCATCAGCGCATCCTGCAAAGGTGTCACCGCATTGGTGGCACCGGGGCCGGAGGTAACCAGCATGACGCCGGCCTTGCCGGTAGAGCGGGCATAACCTTCCGCCGCGTGGCCAGCTCCCTGCTCATGGCGGACCAGAATGTGCTGGACCGCGTCTTGCTGGAAAAGCTCATCATAGATCGGAAGGACCGCGCCGCCCGGATAGCCGAAGAGATGCTTGACGCCGTTGTCGATCAGCGCCTGCACAACCATTTCGGCGCCAGTCATCTCGCGCCGCTCGCTTTGTCCGTTGCTCATAGATCCGGTTCCGTCTTTTCCTGCTTTTTCAAGCTCTTGCTGGTCGTCTGGTCATGTTTTGAATAATAAAAAAGGCCCCCGAGGGAGCCTGTGTGTTGCGCATGGGAGGCCTTTGCCCGGCGGTTACACCGCCTTGCCCACGCGCCTTCCTACGAGAATGAGTACCGTCTTGTTCATCGTGGCGGACAATAGGTGCAAGCACGAAGCGCTGTCAACTGGGATATCACGCTGATTTTCAAGATCGCCATGGGGCACCCTGAGTGCTGGCGCGGCATTCGCCGCAATCGCTTCAAAACGACCGATTGCGGCGAACACTAGCAAGCTGTTTTTGCGACGCTCAGCCTCGTGCCCTGCAATGCGGATCGTGCGGATCGCATTTGCTGAGCTTGCGCGCGGCGGGGGCAGGCTTGTGCGGAACAACCTGTGGTCGGCGCGGCGCATTCATATGAGCAGTCTGGTGTTGAGGCATCGCCCGAGCAGGCGCCGGGTGGTGCTGTGGGTGAGCACCTTCTTGCACAACGGCCGCGTTGATGCGGTGGCGCTGCGCGATCGCTGGATTTGGTGGCCTCGGCCTACGTGGCGCGTTGTTCGTGTGAACTGATTGCGGCCGGGCCTGTTTCTCGTTGATGCTTCCTTCGATCCCGGGCTTTCCTGAGCCGGCTCCCGCTACCGGCGGCAATGGCTTCTTGGGCGATTGTTGCACCCCCTTCGCCGCTGGGCTTCCCTTGGATTTCGGCGGCACCACCAGTTGGGTAACTGCGGGCGACCTGCCGGCAGTCACGTTATCGGGTTTGGTTGGCGCTGTGGGATTTGCCGTAGCGTGTGCAATACCGGCTGGCGCGGCAGATTTACCTGGCAAAGGTAGGGGCTGTCCCGGTTGCAGAGATACGGCCCTGACCTTGACCTCATGAGCCTTCGAGACATCGAGCTTGGCCGGTGCCAGCGATCCCTTGGCCGGTGGCACGATGTTGGCCGCTTGGACCTTGGCGGCTACAGGCTGGGGCAACCGTGCCAGTGTCGGGCCGGCGTTGATCGGAATCGCTCGGTTCTCGATCCGAACGGTTGAGCTGCCATAGTTGTTGTAGATATTGTTCACCACCACCCGCTGGTCGATGATGGTGGTGTTGCGCACAATCGTCACATTGTCTTCGACCGGACGCAGCGCCGGCAGGACCTCGGCCGCGCCGATCGCCACGATCGGAACGAAAGACCACCATGCGTCGTGGAACACCACGCGCTCTTCCGGCGGCGGTGCCGGCACCCAACCGACATAGTCGTTGCTCTGGCGCCAGACGACCCAGGCCGGTGCCCATTCGTCGCCGGCGATCCAGACCCAGCCCAGTTCGTCGTCATAGGCCCAGCGTCCGTAATGGAAGACGACGGTGCCGAACGGTTCGCTGGATTCCCAATACCACCCGTCATCGGTCCATAGCCAGCGGCCAACCGTATACGGCCGCCATGTGGTGGCGACGGATGGTACCCAGACCTCGCCATATCGGCGCGAGATCTGCCAAACGCCATATCTGGTGAGCTTTTCACGCACCGTCATCGAAACGGAGGCGGCATTCGCCGACTGGACAACTGGCGCTATCAGCGGAACACCGGCCGTTCCACTGATCGCAAGGATGAGAACCAGGCAGGCCGCTTTCAGGCACCTGCCTTTCAAGAAGAATTTTTCCGCGTTCACGACACACACTCCAATGCCCGTGCCCTTCTGCGAAACGCGACCGGCGGCCATCCCTCAACGCAGACCGAGATATCGCTGAAGCAACGATTTCAAAGCAGCGAGACGGTATTGGGGCAGGCTCTATCACGTTCCCGCGAGCACGCCCCTCAACAGGGCCACACCGCTATAACCTCTTGAAATCGCACCAAACTATGGTGGGGCGTGACGAAAGCGGCCGTCTCTGCCGATACTTTCCGCGACCGGCCGGAGGATCGGCATAGCCGCAACGATCGTCACGTTTCCAAAGGGAGGAACCCCGCATGCTCGACAAGGCCCCCAACGCAAAGCTTTCCAAACTGCTCGCCGATTTTGGAGCCGCACTTGCAGCCAGCGACATCGAAAAAGCCGTCTCCTTCTTCCAGGACGACTGCTATTGGCGCGACCTTGTCACCTTCACCTGGAACCTCAAGACGATGGAGGGACACGATCAGATCCGCACCATGCTGAAGAGCCAGCTTGGCGCCATCAAGCCGTCGAACTTCGCGATTGCCCAGGGCGAAGATGCAACGGAAAGCGACGGGCTGCTGGAGAGCTGGATCACTTTCGAAACCGAAGCGGCGCGCGGCTACGGCCACATCCGGCTGAAGGATGGCAAGATCTGGACGCTGCTCACCACCATGGCGGAATTGAAGGGTCATGAAGAGAAGGCGGGCTTCACCCGTCCGCTCGGCGCCAAGCATGGCCAGGGCAAGAATCGGCCGAGCTGGAAGGAGGAGCGCGAGAAAGAGCAAGCCGAACTCGGCTTTGCCACCCAGCCCCATACGCTCATCATCGGCGGCGGCCAGGGCGGCATCGCGCTGGGCGCGCGGCTGCGGCAGCTCGGCGTGCCCACCATCATCGTGGAACGCAACGAACGCCCGGGCGATTCCTGGCGCAAACGCTATAAGTCGCTCTGCCTGCACGACCCGGTCTGGTACGACCACCTGCCCTATATCGACTTCCCGAAGAACTGGCCGGTCTTCTCGCCCAAGGACAAGATCGGCGACTGGCTGGAAATGTACACCAAGGTGATGGAACTGAACTATTGGCCCTCAACCGAGGCCAAAAGCGCGTCCTATGACGACAAGAACAAGGAATGGACCGTCACGGTGCGGCGCGATGGCAAGGATATCGTGCTGAGACCCAAACAGCTCGTATTGGCCACCGGCATGTCTGGCCGGCCCAATTTGCCGAAATACAAGGGCATGGAGACCTTCAAGGGCGACCAGCACCATTCCTCCAAGCATCCGGGGCCGGATCGATACGCGGGCAAGAAGGCGGTCGTCATCGGCTCCAACAACTCCGCTCACGACATCTGCGCCGCCCTTTGGGAAAACGGCGTCGACGTCACCATGGTGCAGCGCTCGACCACCCATATCGTCAAGTCCGATACGTTGATGGAGATCGGGCTGGGGCCGCTTTATTCGGAGCAGGCAGTGGCAAATGGTGTCACCACGGCCAAGGCCGACCTGATCTTCGCTTCCGTGCCCTACAAGATCCTGCATGAATTCCAGATCCCGCTCTACCAGCAGATGAAGGAACGCGACGTCAAATTCTATGACGGGCTGGAAAAAGCCGGCTTCATGCTGGACTGGGGTGACGACGGCTCCGGCCTGTTCATGAAATATCTGCGCCGCGGCTCGGGCTACTACATCGACATCGGCGCCTCGCAACTGATCATCGATGGCGAGATCAAGCTGAAGCGCGGCCAGGTCCAGGAGATCAAGGAACACTCCGTGCTGCTCGACGACGGCACTGAGCTGCCGGCCGACGTCATCGTCTATGCTACGGGCTATGGCTCGATGAATGGCTGGGCAGCGGAGCTGATCAGCCAGGACGTTGCCGACAAGGTCGGAAAATGCTGGGGTCTCGGCTCCAGCACCACCAAGGATCCAGGACCCTGGGAAGGCGAGCAGCGCAATATGTGGAAGCCGACGCAGCAGGAGGCCCTGTGGTTCCATGGCGGCAACCTGCACCAGTCGCGCCACTATTCGCAGTTCCTGTCCCTGCAACTGAAGGCTCGCCATGCCGGCATTCCGACGCCGGTCTACGGACTGCAGCAAGTGCATCACAAGGGTTAGGCGGTGGGCGGCCGGGCCGGCGCGTTGGACCGGCCCGGTTCATTTTTCAAATTGCTCTGAAGAATTTCAGTCCAGCCGCTTCTCCATGAAGACGCTCAGCGGATCAGGACGGTAGTCGCCAAACGGCCCGATGCGGACAAAACCGGTGCGCTCGTAGAGGCCGAGCGCCTCGTGATTGGCGATACCGGTCTCGAGCCGCAACCAGGTGACGCCGGCCTCCCGCGCCCTGTCTTCCAGCTCGATGAGCAGCGCCTTGGACAAGCCCCTGCCCCGCACCGTCGGCACCACCCACATACGCTTCAACTCTGCCCAACTCTCATTGAGCGCCAGCGCACCGGTTGCGACGGCAACCCCATCGGCATCCCGCGCCACTGCGAACCGGACATTGTCGGCGCGCAGTTCGTCGATCGACAGGAAATGATTGCTTTCGGCGGGGTAAAGCGAAGCGCCATAGCGTTCACCGTCCTCGAGCAAGGCGATGATTTCGGGCTTGGCCGGATCTTCGAGCGCGATCGCGAATGACATAGCTTCAGGCCTCCATTGCGGTCGCAACCGCGAGCGACGGGTCGGACGATCCGATGCGTTTCCAGAACAGCAGCGTTCCGCTGAGACCTCCATGCGGTTTCAGGGCATAGTCCGGGATCTCGCCGGCGAGTGTGAAGTCGAGTCTCTTATAAAGAGAACCCGCACCGCCATCCGTTGCGGTGTCGAGGACAAGGAGCGTGCGCTGCTGCCGTATGGCGAGCTCTTCTGCAGCAAGCATCAGCCTGGTCGCGATACCCCTGCCCCGATGGCTATGCCGCGTCATCAGCTTGGCGATCTCGGCGCGGTGCGGCTGATTTGGCGGCAGATTGAGCAGAAGGGTCACGGTACCGACGAGGGCGTCATTGTCGAAAGCCCCCAGGATCGCCCTTTCGCCACGCAGCGCGGCAGCCATCGCTTCGGTCCAGAATGTCTTCGCTGCATCCAAGGAAAGCGGATGCATGAAACTGACCGATCCGCCAGCGGCAACCGTCTCAACCAGGATTTCAGCCAGCGTTTCTATCGTCTCAGCCGAACCGGCGAGTGGTCTGATGTCAATTGCAGTCATTTTGGTTTTCTGATTGGAGTGCAGAACTCAGTCAAAATGACTGAAATTGCGGCGTTTGCGGGAACGTTTGATCTCATCGACACGCGCGCCGTCGTCGGCGCTGAGATGCCGACCGCGTTCGAGCAATTCCAGCGTGTATTCCTCATAGGTCAGACCAACCGCTTCGGCTTTGGCCAGCCTGAACAAGGCGATGTCACGCGATTTCGGCTTCCAGGCTGCCTTATGGGCACTGCGCCAATGGATGAAGCGATGCGCGTCTCCCTTCCCCCAGGCAGGTCCCTTGTAGTCGTCGAGCGGCGGCCCGCCATTGTGGTTTCGTCTCGGCAGACGCGGCATGATCATGTCCTGATGAGCACGGTGAGATAGCGGGCAGGTTCCGGCCCTGGCGCATGGAAGACGCAGTCGGCCGGCGCGCCCAGCGCCAGGCAATCGCCTGGTTCGAGCTCGTGCACCACGTCCCCTTCGGTGAAATCGAGACGGCCTTCCATCAGCCATATCTGCTGGCGGATGAAGGCATAGCTGCTCGCCGGCAAGCTGATGTGTGCACCGGCTGGGAGTTCGACCTGCACCATTTCCAGCGGCATGTCGGTCTGAGGCGACAGGTGCCGCCGGATATAGCCGGTGCCGGGATCCCGCCATTCCGGCTGCTCCTTGCGCCGGGCAACGCTGCCGCCCTGCAGTTCGGCACGCGCGATCAGGCTGGAAAGGGTTAGCTCGAACGAGGTGGCGATACGCACCAGAATCGGCGCGGTCGGGCTCGCCGAACCGCGTTCGATGGCGCTCAGCATCGCCTTGGAGACACCGGACCGGTCGGCCAGCTCCGCGAGCGACCAGTTTCTCATTGTGCGCTCCGCACGAATGCGGGCAGCAATCCTTGTCGAAAGATCATCCGATATAGAAGACATACGTCCAAGATATCATATGATCGTCGTTGCGAAAGAGGGTTTCGCCGATTGTTCAAATTGTCGCGGCGCTTTTAACCGCCTCTATACCATCCACTCACACGCGACCTTAACCGAGAATGATTAGCATCCGCCAAGGCAGTGGGGACCCTCTTCGTTGATGTTTGTCGAACGTGCAGCTTCCGGTGGTGAGCCGATATCGCAAGAGCGGCGGGACGCCGCCCAGACCGACAAGCGTATCCTCGGCCATGTCGTTCGCTGCGACGGCGCTCGCGCCACCATCAGCGCCTTCGCCGACGGCGAGGAAGGCTTCGTCACCGGCCATTGGTCGGTCGGCAAGATGATCTCCATCAATCTGGGAAGCACCCGCACGGTCGGTCTGGTCTACGCCATCTCCAAATCCGATCTCGCCTGGAACGACAGCGGACAAAACCCGATCGAGGTCAATATCGAACTGGTCGGCGAGGTGCGCGACGGTGCTGAACCGGGTGCCAGACCCGTGTTCGATCGCGGCATCACGATCTATCCGCACATCGGCGCGATCGCCCACCGCATCCGCAGCCGTGATCTTGAGGCCGTCTACGACCTTGCAGGCCGTCGTGCCATCACCGTCGGCGCACTGTCGCAGGATGAGACGATTTCTGCCAACATTGCCATCGACGACACACTGTCTCGCCATTTCGCCGTTGTCGGCACCACCGGCGTGGGCAAATCGACCGCCGTCTCCTTGCTATTGCGCAAGGCGATCGCCTCGAGACCCGATCTCAGGGTGCTGATCCTGGATCCGCACAATGAATTCGCGGCCTCGCTACAGGACCAGTGCGTCAAGATCGACGCCACCACGCTCGATCTGCCCTTCTGGATGTTCAAATTGGAGGAACTGGCGGAAGTCATCTTCCGTGGCCGGGCGGCGCCGCCCGAAGAGATCGACCTGCTGCGCGACCTGATCCCTGTCGCCAAGAACCTCTACCGAAACGCGGGCAACATTGGCTATGCACGCCGCGGCGCCGATACCATGACCGCCGACACACCGGTGCCCTACCGTATCGCCGACCTCATCAAGCAGATCGATGAGCGCATGGGCCTGCTCGAAAGCAAGGCTGAGAGACCGATACTGAAGTCGCTGCGCATACGCATTGAATCGGCAGCCGCGGACCCTCGCTACCGCTTCATGTTCAATTCGCGCCTGATCGATGACACCATACACGAGACGATCGGCAACATCTTCCGCGTACCGCATCATGGCCGCCCGGTAACATGCTTCGAAATGGCCGGCCTGCCATCCGAAGTCGTCAACTCGGTCTGTTCGGTTCTGGCCCGCCTTGCCTTCGATCTCGCTCTGTGGAGCGAGGGAAAACTGCGATTGCTGCTCCTATGCGAGGAAGCGCATCGCTACATGCCCGCCGATCCACGCCTTGGCTTCGAGCCGACTCGGCACGCGCTGTCGCGCATCGCCAAGGAAGGCCGTAAATATGGCTGCTATCTCGGCGTTGTGACCCAGCGACCTGGCGAACTCGATCCAACCATCCTGTCGCAATGTTCGACGTTCTTCGCCATGCGCCTGTCCAATGAGCAGGATCAGGCAATCATCCGCTCGGCCATCGCCGATTCTTCCGCCTCGAGCCTCGCATTCCTGTCATCCATGGGCCAGCGCGAGGCGATCGCCTTCGGCGAAGGCGTGGCGACCACGATGCGGCTGAAATTCGAGAAGATCGATCGCAGCCTGATCCCGGGCGCTGCAAAGCATGCGGTGGAAGCGCAGCCTGGAGACAGCCGCGATGTCGACCTCGCCGGTATCGTGGAGCGGCTGCGCAACGTGCCGAAGCCGCAGCCGGCGATGAATTTCTCGGAAGCCGTCGACACAATGCGGCAAGCGGGAGATTCGGACTATCGCAAGCCGGTGATAGCCACCCGGCCGCAGCCCGACGACGACTTCGACACGCGCTATGGCCTCAAGCCGGCGACGTTCGGGCTCAAGCCGCAAAACGACTGACCACACTTCCGGTGGATCGCGGTTATCGTCTCTCGATGTCTGGAGCTGCCGCTTCGCGTAAACCCGCTCACGCAGCGCAAACCCGATTTCGGCCCTGGCGCTTGGCTTCGTAGAGCTGCTTGTCCGCGCGGCGATAGAATGCCTCGGCCGTTTCCGACGTATCCCATACCGCCAGCCCAACGCTGGTTGTAACCTTCAACCGCACATTGCCGTTCAGGACCGCCAGGCTGGCGACCCCCTTGCGGATACGTTCGGCGAACTTTCGCAACAGCTCGTCATCCATATTCGGTGCGACAACGGCGAATTCCTCGCCGCCAAGCCGCGCCACCACGTCGTGATAACGCGTCATGCCTTTCAGACAATCCGCAACAGCGCGCAGCACATCGTCGCCTACATCATGGCCATGCGTGTCATTGATCGATTTGAAGTGGTCGAGGTCGAGGATCATCAATCCGACAGGTTTGCCGATGCGGCGGAACTCGGCGATGTATTCGCGCAGCGCATCGTCGAAGAAGCGACGGTTCTGCATTCCCGTCAATCCATCCGTCAGCGCCGCCTGCTCCAGCGTCACTGAGCGCGCGCTGAGTGTAGCCGTCATGGCCCTGAGCTTACCTTCCTCACGTACCTGGTCACGGATCAGCGGATAAATGAAGAACACTCCGAAGAAGAAGGCGGTGGCCAAAAGCACGCCGACGGCGAACAGCAGCGTACCCAGATAACTGATGTTTTCATGGGTTGCGGCGGCATCGTCGATCTGAGCGGCGGTGGTATCCAGCAAACCATGGGCGTGCAGCGTCACCATGCCTGCGGCAAGGATCACGAAGATAAAGACGAAAAAGGCGTGCTCAGCCTTATGAAACCGCATGCCCATCCAGCCCACAGCGATGCAGGAGCCTTATGGCACGTTCAGGCTTACGCCGCGGTTAACTTGAACAATCCTTGCGATTTCAGAGTTAATACTAAAAAGTCTATTCAATTTTCTTTTCGATTGCCGCGCGCACCATCTTCAGCATGGTTTCGTTTGGCAACAATCTTTGCCATTCGGCGCCGAGTTGATTGCGAAACCAGGTGGATTGGCGCTTGGCATATTGCCGTGTCGCGATCTTTGCCCGCTCCATCGCCGCCCCGGCATCCATTTCTCCGTCCAGAACGGCTTGCAGCTCACGCACGCCGATCGCCTTCATCGCGGGCAGCGCCGGATCGAGACCGAGAGCGAGGATCTGCCCCACTTCTTCCAAAGCACCTTGTTCGATCATCGCATCGAAGCGTCGGTCTATACGCGTTCTCAGCGCTTCACGGTCCGGCTCGATGACGAAGAAGTGCGCGCTGGTTCGGTCGATCAGCGGCTCGCCGCGCTGACCTTGCCAGGACAGGATCGAACGGCCGGATGCGTCCAGGACCTCCAGTGCACGCGCAATGCGCTGGCCGTCGCTTGGTCGCAGTTGCATGGCCATCGCCGAATCCCTCAGCATCAGTTCGCGATGCAGCCGCGGTGCACCGCGCTCTATCAATTCGTGACGCCAGCGCTCGCGGATATGCGGCGGAATATCCGGCATGGCCGAGATTCCTTCGGCGAGCGCCCTGAAATAGAGGCCGGTACCGCCGACGAAAACCGGCCGGCGACCGGCAAGAGCGTTCTTTTCGATCAATTCCGAGACGTCACGGAGCCACGCTCCAGTCGAATAGGCGGTCGAGGGGGGAACGTGGCCATAAAGAAAATGTGGAACGCGAGCCAAGTCGTCAGCTCCCGGACGTGCGGTCAATACATTGAGGATCGAATAACCCTGCATGGAATCGGTGTTCACGATGACACCGTCGACATGCTCGGCGATTTCGAGAGCCAGCGCCGACTTGCCGCTGGCAGTCGGGCCGGCTATCAGGATCGCGTCCTTCACGCGGCCCTCTTGCGCCGCCTTTCCCAGGATCGCCTCCATGCTGCTTGTTGCCACGCTCGTCTCCAGTCCAACCGGCGGCGCACTCACGCCAGCTCTTGCGCATAAGGCCTCGCAGGCGGTCGGTGCAAGCGCAACGCGCTGGCTTGGCGAAGCCATTGCCTGTGATCTTATCCTGCCCGACGGCATCGATGACGCCGAGATTGCAGCGACGCTGCAGCATACGCTTGCTTCGGAACCCGTAGACATCGCCGTTCAGGAAGACGCCACGCGCCGCAAAAAGATCCTCATTGCCGACATGGATTCCACCATGATCGATCAGGAATGCATCGATGAGCTGGCCGACGAGGTCGGGCTGAAGGAGAAGGTTGCGGCGATTACCGCGCGTTCCATGAACGGCGAGATCGCCTTCGAGCCGGCTTTACGTGAACGCGTCGCGCTGCTCAAGGATCTCGACAATGCAGTGGTTGGCCACATCATCGCCAACCGGCTGACGCTTGCGTCGGGTGGCCGCGCCCTGGTGCAGACGATGCGCAGGGCCGGAGCCCACACCGCGCTCGTCTCCGGCGGCTTTGACGTCTTCACAAACCGCATCGCCACCATGCTCGGCTTCCACGAGAACCGTGCCAACCGGCTGATCGAGGCGAACGGCCGCTTCACCGGCGAGGTTGCCGAGCCTATTTTAGGCCGCGCAGCCAAAGCAGAAGCGCTCCACGATATTTCGGCAAGGCTTGGCCTCACGCCTGCGGATGCCATGGCTGTCGGCGATGGTGCCAACGACCTCGACATGATCCGGCTTTCCGGCACTGGCGTCGCGCTTCATGCCAAGCCGTCAGTTGCAGCCGAAGCCAAGGTCCGTATCGACCATGGCGACCTCACCGCCCTGCTCTATCTGCAAGGCTACCGACGCGAGGATTTCGTCAAATGAAGCCGATCCGCACGAAAAGACTGATCCTGCGCAACTGGGAAGATCGCGATCGCGAACTGTTCTTCCGCATCAACAGCGACGAACGCGTGATGGAATTCTTTCCGTTCCGCCGAACCCGCGCCGAGGCGGATGCGAAAATCGGCGAGATGCGCGACAATATCGAGCGCAAGGGCTTCGGCTTCGCCGCTGCAGAGATCATTGCCACCCGTGAGTGCATAGGCTTCGTCGGCCTTACCGGCACGGAGCACGTGCCCTTCCTGCCGGCAGGAACCCTTGAGATCGGCTGGCGCCTGGCGCCGGAATTCTGGGGGCACGGTTATGTCTCTGAAGCAGCCCGTGCATGGCTGACGTTCGGCTTCGAAACACTTGGCCACGACGAGATCGTTTCTTTCGCGGTACGCGATAACCGCCGTTCGACTGCCGTGATGGAAAGGATCGGCATGACGGCCGATCCCTCGCGCGATTTCGATCATCCGAGCGTCCCCGAAAGTCACCCGCATCTGCGCCCTCATGCCTTCTACAGCCTGAAGCGCAAAGACTGGGAAGAACAAAAAAGGGCGGCCAACTAGCCGCCCTTTTTTGATTCAGGATCAATGGATTCCAGAGATTTCCGGAATCAATCCATTCGCACGGTCACGAAGCGCAGCTCACCGGTTTTGGAAGCGAGCATCAACAATGCGTTCTTACGGCCTTGCTGCTTCAGCGAGGCGATCCGGTCGACGACTTCCTTCGGCGTCGCCACCGACTCCTGTCCGATCTCGGTGATCACTTCGCCCGCCTGAATGCCACGCTCGGCCGCCGCCGAATCCTTGGCGACCTCCGTGACAACCACGCCTGAAACGTCCGCGGCAATGCCGAACTTGCCGCGGGTATCATCGTTCAGTTCGCCAATCGACATGCCGAGCACGGTGGCTGCAGCAACAGGTGCCGCCTTGTCATCCTTACCGGGCTCACCCTTCCCTTCCGCGTCGGCCAGCTTCTCGCCGTCCTCGAGCCGACCGAGTGTAACCTTGACCGTCTGCTCCTTGCCCTTGCGGACGATGATCACATCGACGGCCTTGCCGACCGGACTCTCGGCGACGACGCGCGGCAGATCGCGCGTTTCTTCGATATCCTTGCCGTCGAATTTGGTGATGACGTCACCGGCCTGGATCGAACCATTGTCGACCGGACCACCCTTGATGATACCGGCGACCAGTGCGCCCTTCGGCTCCGCCATGCCGAGGCTCTCGGCAATGTCCTTCGTAACGGGCTGGATGCGTACGCCCAGCCAGCCGCGCCTCGTCTCGCCGAATTGACGCAACTGGTCGACGACGCCGACGGCAAGCTGGGACGGGATCGAGAAGCCGATGCCGATCGAACCACCCGATGGTGAGATGATGGCGGTGTTGATGCCGATGACTTCGCCGTTCATGTTGAACAGCGGACCGCCGGAATTGCCGCGATTGATGGCTGCATCGGTCTGGATGAAGTCGTCGTAGGGACCGGAATTGATGTCGCGGTTGCGCGCCGAGACGATACCGACTGTGACGGTGCCGCCAAGGCCGAACGGGTTGCCGATTGCCATTACCCAGTCGCCGATGCGCATCTTGTTGGAATCGCCGAATTTCACCGCCGTCAGCTTGTGGCCCTTGGGGTCCACCTTCAGCACGGCGATATCCGTTTTGGTGTCGGTACCGATCAGTTTCGCCTTCAGCGTCACCCCATCGGAGAAATTCACCTCGATGTCGTCGGCATCCGCAATGACGTGGTTGTTCGTGACCACGATGCCTTCGACGGCATCGACCACGAAGCCGGAACCGAGCGACTGAACCTTCTGCGAGCCGCCGCCCTTTTGGCCGCCTCGATCCTTGAAGAAATCATCGAAGAAGTCCTGGAAGGGCGAACCTTCCGGCAACTGTGGCATCGGCACGGCGCCTGGACCTTCGCTTCCCTTCACCGTTTGCGATGTCGAGATGTTGACGACCGCACCGAGCAGCCCCTGAGCGAGGTCGGCCACCGAAGCCGGACCATTGGCAGCGGGCGCCGCCTGTGTTGCGGCGGGAGCTTGTGTCTGTGCGACAGCGGATGGAATGGCGACCGTGCCAAGCATCAGTGCGGCGGTAGCGGCGGCAAGCGTCTTTCTTGCCGCACGCAGGATCGGTTCGGACTTCATCGGGGCCTCCCGGCAAATCAGCAAGAGTGTTTTCAACGGCATGTCGCCAGTGTGGAAAGAAATAAGGCACGTTTGCGGCCCTGACCACCCGGCGGAGGATAAATCCCCGGACTGGACTGAGCTCCTCTCAGCCACGCACCAGCCAAACGATGCCAACACCAAGAGCGATCGCTGCCAGCCCACCAATTCTCAGCATGCCTTCCGGCATGGCGAGAACATCCGTGGCGAGCCGCTTGGCCAAACGTGGAAAACCGCCATAGACGAGGCCCTCGACGACGAGAACCAGGCCCATGGCGGCGAGAAAATCCTGCACGAATCTATTGCGCAGGCTTAGG
Source organism: Mesorhizobium sp. 1M-11 (assembly GCF_001303895.1). Lineage (GTDB taxonomy): Bacteria > Pseudomonadota > Alphaproteobacteria > Rhizobiales > Rhizobiaceae > Mesorhizobium. Next base: position 233,234 of record NZ_LJSD01000001.1, read on the forward strand.
CGTTGCTGCCGGCGCAGTGCCCGCCGGATCGCGGAAATACCGGAAGAACTCTGAGTTCGGCGACAAAAGCATCGTGGTGCCGGTGTTGTCGAGCGCTGTGCCATAGGCGTTCATCGACCGGTAGAAATCGAAGAATGCGGCGTCGCGATTGTAGGCGTTGGCGAAGATGGCACTGCGTTCTGCATCGCCCTCACCGCGCAGGATCTCCGATTCCTTGTTCGCCTCTGCAACGATCTCGACCACTTCGCGGTCGGCGCGGGCCCTGATGCGTTGGGCGGCTTCATTACCGCGTGCTCTCAGCCGCTCGGCCTCCGCCAGACGCTCAGCCTTCATGCGGTCAAAGGTCTGTTGCGAGACCTCCGCCGTCAGGTCGGTCCGGCGGATGCGCACATCGTCGATCTCCAGACCGAGTGACGTGGCGTCCGGGCGCAACTGGTCACGCACCTCACGCATCATGATGCCGCGCTCTTCGGAAAGAGCGGCCTCGAAAGCGCGCTGGCCGTAGACCCGGCGCAGCGATGCATCCAGACGCGTCTTCAGCCGCTGCTCTGCCAGTTCGATCTGGCCGGAAACCGCTGAGCGGAAGACGCGTGGATTGGAAATGCGATAGGCGATGAAGGCATCGACCTCGTAGAACTTGCCGCCCGAAACCTGGACACGGATATTGTCGAGGTCAAAACGCAAGACACGCTTTTCGATGAGTTGCACGGTGTCGGCATCGAAGAACGGGAACGGCGCCTTGAAGTAGATGCCGGGATCGGTCTTGACGTCGATGATCTCGCCGAAACGCAGCACGATCGCCTGCTGGCGGGCGTTGACCACGAAGACCGACGAATAGAGCAGGAACAATATGACGGCGATTGCGACGATGATCGCGGGAAGACGATTGGCCATTACTGGTTACCTCCCGGGGTCTTCGGCTGCAGTGCCGGCAAAGGCAGGTAAGGCAAAACACCCTGGCCATTGCCATTCGGCTCGACGATCACCTTGCTGGAATCCCTCAGAACCCTCTCCATCGTTTCCAGATACATGCGCCGGCGCGTCACATCCGGCGCCTTCGCGTATTCGTCATAGATCGAGATGAAACGCTGCGCCTCACCTTGCGCTTCCTGCACGACGCGGTTCTTGTACGCAGCCGCCTCTTCGCGGACCTGGGCTGCCTGACCGCGGGCTTGGCCGAGCTTCTGGTTGGAGTACTGGTTCGACTCTTCCACGTAACGGTCTTCATCCTGCTCGGCACGCTGCACCTCGTCGAAGGCATCGGCCACTTCACGTGGCGGCGCGGCATCCTCGATGGATACGGCGTTCACGTTGAGCCCTGCCTTGTAACTGTCGAGCGTCGCCTGGATGTTCTCGCGCACGGCCATAGCGATGCCCTGCCGATCGTCGCGGAAGATGTCCTGCGCCGGACGCCGGCCAACGGCCTCGCGCATCGCGCTTTCGGCAACCTGCCTCAGCATTTCGTCCGGATCGGCGACGTCGAACAAAAAGGCGCGTGGGTCTGACACCTGATAGGCCACGGAAAACTGAACATTGACGATGTTCTGGTCCCCCGACAGCATCAATCCGGATGTGTTGCCGCTGCGGGCACCACCGCCGATATTGACCAGTTGTTCGGAAATCTTGGCGGTCTCGACCGTTTCGATCGGCCACCAGTGGAAATGCAGACCGGGCTCTGAGAGCTGTTCCTTCGGCTTGCCGAAGCGCAACTCCACCGCCACCTCGTCCGGCTGAACCGTATAGATGGCCTTGAAGAGCCAGCCGGCAATCAGCACGAGTGCGATCAGAAGATAGACCGCCGGGCTGCCGCCACCGCCGGGAAGCGCGCTGCGCAACCGGTCTTGCCCGCGGCGGATGATGTCTTCGAGATCGGGCGGCGAGCCTTGTGGGCCGCTCGGTCCACGTGGACCTTGCCCCCATGGGCCCTGATTATTACCGCCGCCACCTCCCCAGGGGCCGCCTCCACCGCCACTCTTGTCGTTCCAGGGCATGAATGTCCTTTCGCTGGGATTCCCTCACGCGCCGGAGCCGGCGCAAAATCCTTGTTGTCCTTCTATAGGGATGCCTCCGCGCGCTTTCAACGCACCAGCCTTCCAATGCGCGGTTCTTAGCTGCAGTTTGGCCGCGACGCTTTGTCGTGGTTAACGCATCGGCGCGAAATTCAGAGCCGATTTTCGGAGAGCGCGATGCGCTGATTCAAAGTTTTGGAGCCTCCTTTGCGCGTCCGGCAAACGCGCCGCTCTAAACGCGGGCACGCCTTTCGTAGACGACATGACGCGTCGGATGGCTGTCTTTCTCGCCGGCCGGAATGTCTTCGGAACTGACGATACGCCACGTCCCGGGATCGATCGGTGGGAAGGAAGTGTCGCCATCAATCGAAGCCAGCACGTGCGTGACATGCAGCCGGTCTGCCAATGGCAGCGCTTGCGCATAGATCTGGCCGCCGCCAATGACGCAGATTTCATCCGCACCCGCCGTGCAGCGGCCGCGTATGCGGGCCAGCGTCAGGCCGTCATCCAGAGAGGCCACCACTTCCGCACCTTCTGCTTGATAGGAGCGCTCGCGGGTGACCACGATGTTCAGTCGCTCCGGCAATGGGCGCCTGGGGAAACTTTCCCAGGTCTTGCGGCCCATCACCACCGGCTTGCCCAGCGTATCGGCCTTGAAGCGCTTCAGGTCTGTGGAAAGCCGCCAAGGCAAGCCGCCCTCGCGGCCAATCACGCCGTTTTCGGCGATGGCAACATGGATCGAGACGCGCATCAGTTGCCATTTCCATTTTCAGGTCGATCGAGCAGGAGGATATCGATGTCGCGCTCGGGCACGAAATCCTCTGCGGTCATCTCGAAGGTGGTTGGTCCAGTCTTCTTCACGCCCGTGCCGCAGAAGGAGACGAGCGACCGAGCATCGATCTTGTCCACCGTGAGCTTGAACTTGCCGATGCTTCCAGTCGCCCAGTTGCCGCCGGTGGTCAGGATATAGGCGATGCGGCTCTCATAGAGTTGCGGACTGCTGTCGGTATTGTCCTTCTGTGCCTTGCGCACCGCCGCCTCGAAGGCCTCATCCATGCAGTAGCGGCGTTTGTAATTGTCATACTCGCCCTGGAACTTGCCATCACTGAAGAAGGTCAAGCCTACGGTTGCGCCGACACTTGGCTTGTAGCGATGCGAGACATGCACCGGCTTGCCGGCCGGAAAGGTCGCACGCCACCAGAAAGTCGAGCGCAATTGCCAGTAAGGTGAGCGCACGCTTTTCCAGCCGGAGCCGTCGTCAAACTGATCCATGACGATGATGCCGCGGGCCAGCCAATCGTCGGCAATCTGTTGCGGCAGCTTGGCAAGCGCGGCCAAGGCCGCCTTCCCGTAAGGGTAAAGCGGCACGTTCTGTGCTTTCAACTCGGCGCTGACATCGACGCCAACGGCAAAAGCCTTTTGTTCCAGCTCTGGTTTGACGGCAGTGCCATCGACGGTCACCCCGAAGCCGAGAAAGTTGTCACTGCCCTCTTCCGGAATGGAGGGCATCTCATAAGGATTGGCTTCGATCTCCGGCAACGGGAAGGCGACAATGGTATTCACATCCTTGTCGGAGGTGTTGCGGAAGACGTAGTCGACCGTGACCTTGTCGGGTGAAATGAAGAGATCCTCGCTGCCCATCGAGACGACATCGTTGCGCGACAGGATAAGCCCGCCAGCGCCAAGTTCCGCGGTGGAATCGTTGGCAAAGGCGGGAGCCACGGCAAGCGCCAAGCCGAACGTCAGCGCGATGCGAACCATCTAGCGATTCCCTTCTGAAGAAGCGCCAAGAGCCTACTTGGTTCGAAGGCCGCATCAAAGCCTTTCGATCGTCGCCGATGAACATGGCTTCTCCACTCTGGACAGACCAGCGGGGATCGGGCAGGACAGCGCGCATGCGCAAGGTTCTCGTGATCGGCATCGGCGCCGGCAATCCCGAACACATGACGGTCCAAGCCATCAACGGCCTGAACCGTGCCGACGTGCTTTTCATTCCGGACAAGGGCGCCAAGAAGAACGAACTCGCCGAGTTGCGCCGCGAAATCTGCGACCGTTTCGTCACCAACCCGAAATCGCGCCGAGTCGAGTTCGACGTCCCGGTCCGCGCCGAGCCGGCACCGTCTTATCGCGCGACCGTCGATGACTGGCATGAGGAAATCGCCGACATCTACGAGCGCCTGCTCCGCGAGGAGATCACCGAGGATGGCCATGGCGCCTTCCTGATCTGGGGCGATCCCTCACTCTACGATTCCGCGCTGCGCATCCTGGAACGCGTCAACCGGCGCGGCAACGTCACCTTCGAGCTGGAAGTCATCCCCGGCATCACCGCCATCCAGGCGCTGGCTGCCGGCCACAAGATGGCGCTGAACCGCATCGGCGATCCATTCCTGGTCACGACAGGCCGCCGATTGACGGAAGAGGGTCTGCCAGGCAACGCCGATACCGCCGTGGTCATGCTGGACGGCAAATGCTCCTTCCAGACTGTCACCGAAAAGAACACCACCATCCACTGGGGTGCCTACCTCGGCACGGCCGACGAAATCCTGATTCATGGTCGACTGGGCGACGTCGAAGACAAAATCATCAAGGTCCGCGAGGCCGCCCGCCAGCGCAAGGGCTGGATCATGGACACCTATCTGCTGAGGAAGCCAGAATAGCCGGCTCTGCGCGAGCATCTCATGCGGCGTCGATTTCAGCCTGCAAGGCCTCCATATGCGCCTGGGCTGCGGCGGTGGCAGCCCGCTCGATCGCCCGGTAGCGGCTGACGACAGCGAGCCCCACGGCCGTCAGTTGCGCGCCACCGCCCTTGCGGCCACCGGTCTGCGCCGCCACCAACGGCTTGCCGAAGACACGGTTCATGTCTTCGACCAGATCCCAGGCATGCTTGTAGGACATTTCCATGCCACGCGCCGCCGCCGAGATCGAGCCGAAAGCGGCGATCTGTTCCAGGAGCTCTATCTTGCCGGGGCCGATGCGGCCGTCCGGGTCGAGATTGATCCGCAGGCTGAGCGAAGGCATGCTTTCCTCCCGCGTCCATATCTGGGGCGCCGTTATTTTTTATCGCCACCGTTATTCCATATGAGAATAGCGCGTGACAAGAGGGCGCATCAGGCGTCGAATTGTTCCTTCGGAGCGGCCGCCATATTGGCCTGATCGAAACTCACGGTCTTGATGACCGCAAACACGTCACGACCGGAGACGAGCGACAGCGCATGCTGCGACTGCCGCGTGATGCGCGCCATCACCGTCACCCCGTTGCAGTCGATCCTGACCTCTATGGCTGCCCCCTCGCCCGGCTCGATCGCCGCGACGCGACCGGCCAGCACGTTGAGTGCGCTCAGGCCATGCGGCTGCTCGGTTGCGATCATCACGTCTCGCGCACGGATGCGAACCCTCACCGGTTGGCCGACAATCGCCCGCAGATAAGGAACGCGGATCTCACCTGCCGGTGAACCCAGCACGGTCATGCCGAACCGCTCATCGTGATGCAGCACGCGCGTGTCCAGCACAGCGCCGCCTTCCACACGCTCTTCATGGGAAAGCAGGTCGAGCCGCTGCATGATCTCGGTGGTCGGACCAGCGGCGGCAACCTTGCCTTGCGCCATCACCACCACATCGCTTGCCAGTCGCGCCACTTCGGCAACCGAATGGCTGACATAGACGATCGGGATTTTCGTTTCGTCGCGCAGGCGCTCGATATAGGGTAGAATTTCAGCCTTGCGTGCCTCATCCAACGAGGCCAGCGGCTCGTCCATCAAAAGCAGCTTCGGGCTGGCCAGCAGCGCCCGGCCGATCGCAACGCGCTGCTTTTCGCCGCCGGAAAGTTTGGCCGGCCGACGGTCGAGCAGATGACCGATGCCCAGCAGTTCGACCACCGCGGGTATATCGCCGTAGCGTTCAGCCGCCGGCGTGAACCAGCGGCCATATCGGAGATTGGCCGCCACGCTCAGATGCGGGAAAAGCCGCGCATCCTGGAACACCATGCCGATGCGCCGCTTGTGCCTCGGCACGAAGACACCCTCTTTGGTGTCGACCAATACACGACCGTCAACGGCGATGAGCCCTCGCTCGGGCCGGATCAATCCCGCTATGGCGTTGATCAGTGAAGTCTTGCCGGAACCGGAAGGACCGAAAAGCGCCGTCAGGCGGCCCGAACTCTCGAAAGCCGCCTCGAGCGAAAAGCCGCCTTGCCGGTGGCCGATATCGACCAAGACGCTCATTCGATGTCCATTCTGCGGCCGACACGGCGCGCCAACACTTCGGAGGCGATCAGGGCAGCCATCGAAATGACGATGCTGATGAGGGTCAGCCTCAACGCACCTTCGTCACCGCCCGGCACCTGCGTGAAGGTGTAGATCGCCGAAGGCAGCGTCTGGGTCTCGTTCGGAATGTTGGAAACGAAGGTGATGGTCGCGCCAAATTCACCCATCGCCTTGGCGAAGGAGAGAATGGCGCCGGCGATCATGCCGGGCAGGATCAGCGGGAGTGTGACGGTGGCGAAGACCCAGAGCGGGCTGGCGCCTAGCGTGCCGGCGGCTGCTTCGAGCTTGCGATCCACCGCCTCGATGGAAAGGCGGATCGCCCTCACCATCAGCGGAAAGCCCATCACGCCGCATGCCAATGCCGCGCCGGTCCAGCGGAAAGAAAAGACGAGACCAAAATAGTCGGCAAAAAAGGCACCAGCCGGTCCGCGCCGACCGAAGGCGAGCAGCAGCAGATAGCCAGTCACCACCGGTGGCAGGATCAATGGCAGGTGCACGATGCCGTTGAGCAGCGTTTTGCCCCAGAATCTGCCACGAGCCAGAAGCAACGCCACCGCGATGCCGATCGGCAGGCTGACCAGCATCGCAACGGTGGCGACCTTGATGGACAGCCGGACCGCATTCCATTCGTCAGGGCTGAGGTCCAGCAGCCAGTTCATGCTCGCTTAGTATGCCTCATCGGCAATGCCTCACTGGGTCGGCGCGAGCAGCGTGAACCCCTGCGCCTTGAAAAGCTCGCCTGCCTTAGCAGAGCGCAGGCACTTCAGGAAAGCCGGCGTATCCTTGTCCTTGGATTCCGCCGTCTGGGCGACCGGATAGACGATGGGAGGATGCGTCTCTTCCGGGAAAACACCGATGACCTTTACGCCTTTCTCGGCGTTGGCGTCGGTCTGGTAGACGATGCCGGCGGCGGCCTCGCCGGTAGCCACCAGTTTGAGTGCTGCGCGGACGTTCTCGGCCTGCGCCACCTTGCCTTCCACCGAAGACCAGACACCAAGCGATTCCAGCGCGGCCTTGCCGTATTTGCCGGCTGGCACTGCTTTGAAATCCCCCATGGCAAGTTTGCCATCACCAATCACCTTGGCGAGGTCGAAACCCTTCTCGACCTTGACTTCCGCCTTGGAATCCTTGGGCGCCACCAGCACGATCTGATTGCCGAGCAGCTTCACCTCGGTATCAGGCTTGGTCAGCTTCTTGTCGGAGAGATATTTCATCCAGTCGAGATCAGCCGAGACAAAGATATCAGCCGGCGCGCCCTCTTCGATCTGCTTGGCCAGCGCCGAGCTCGCCGCATAGGAAATCTTGGCAGCCTCGCCGACATCTTTCTCGCAGGCCTTGTTGACCTCATCAAGCGCGTTCTTGAGGCTGGCGGCGGCAAAAACGACAAGCTGCTCGTCCGCACGTGCTGCAGACACCGCCAGCATGGTCGCCATCCCGCCCGCGGCAAGCGCCGCAATCAGACCTTTGCGTATCATCAACCTCTCCCTGATTCACCAAGACATCCAGCCATAGGCTCATCAGCGATATATTCACATGGATATAACAAAGGAAAGTCTTTTCGCAAAAACCGTGGTATGCATTTCACAGTGGCGACGCCATCATGTGGCATGGCTTTGCCATCGCAGTAGACACGAGGAGACAGCATGAAGATCAGTGCGCGTAACACGTTGAAAGGCAAGATCGTCGAGATCACCAAGGGCGCGACCACTTCGCATGTCCGCATAGATATCGGTGGCGCAGTGGTCACCTCATCCATCACCAACGAAGCCGTCGCCGACCTCGGTCTCGCCGTCGGCAGGGATGCCTATGCCGTCATCAAGGCATCCGACGTGATGGTCGGCATCGACTGATTGGTTCGGTGCTCGCGACTGCGGCCTAACCCGTCCACATCATCGAGCGAAGTATTGCCTGCATGTGCTGTTCCAGATCGAGTTCGCCCCGTGCCTCGATCTCCAAAAGGTAACTGGCCTTGGCGCAACGATCGCCTTCTGTGGCTGCAGGATAGACGCAGATGGCCATAAGCGCGTCTTCTTCAGTTCGGCAGGCATCGTTGAAGACAACGCCGCTGCCACTGACGTGGTCGACGGTTTTGCGGAGCGCCGCATATGACGATTTGTGAGCCTCAATCAGCGCGGTCAGTTCGGCGCTGTCTCTCCTCCGGGCGTCAAATGCCATAGCTTCAACTGTTGTTGCAACGACTGCGACACTGGATTGAAGCAGCAAGGTGCGGCGATTGATCCTAGACGTGATGAAATCTCCCTTGGCGGAGCTGTTGTTTCAAAGACTTGATGCAACATAACATGACAGCCTGCGCATTCCTGTCAGGAGCGATCGGCATGCTTGGCCGGAGCAATTCCAGGAAAAGTGTGTAACGGTTTTCCATCTGGAAAACGGAAACGCTCTAGAAGCGGAGCCACGCCCGGCGCGCTGATGGCCCGGTCTGCCATATCGAGATTTTTCCGCTTTGGCAGAGGGAGCTTGCCGCCATCGAACAGTTCGAGCGCCTTGAAAGGCTTGCTGGCTGCATCCTTCACGGCGCGATCTGCCGCGGCAGAGACTGGCCAACGACAGCTCGGCACGCATTCATTCCGACCGCTCCGCCACGGCCGGGCGACTTTGAAGTGGGTTGAAGCGGCTTTAGCCTGCAGCGGCCCGAGGAGTCGTCTGGATCACACGGCGATCGGAGCCTTGATTGTCGCATCGGCGACGTAGTTTTCCAGACGGAAGTCCTCGAAGCGGAAGGCGAACAGATCCTTCACCTGCGGATTGATCCACATCGTCGGCAACGTCTTTGGCTGACGGCGAAGCTGTTCGCGCGCCTGCTCGAAATGGTTCGAATAGATGTGCGCGTCCCCCAGCGTGTGCACGAAATCACCGGGCTTCAGCCCAGTCACCTGCGCCACCATCATGGTCAGCAGCGCATAGGAGGCGATGTTGAACGGCACCCCGAGGAAGATGTCGGCCGAGCGCTGATAGAGCTGGCAGGAAAGCCGCCCGTCAGAGACATAGAACTGGAACAGGCAGTGGCAGGGTGGCAGCGCCATCTGTTCCACTTCCGCAGGGTTCCATGCCGAAACGATGAGCCGGCGCGAATAAGGATTGCAACGGATTTCCCGCAAAAGGTTCTCGATCTGGTCGATCGTGCCGCCGTTCGCATCCGGCCAGGAGCGCCACTGTTTTCCGTAGACCGGACCGAGATCGCCATTGGCGTCGGCCCATTCGTCCCAGATGGAGACGCCGTTCTCATTGAGATATTTGATGTTGGTGTCGCCGGCCAGGAACCACAGCAACTCGTGGACGATCGATTTCAGGTGCAGCTTCTTGGTGGTCAACACCGGGAAGCCCTGCCCCAGATCGTAACGCATCTGATAGCCGAACACCGAACGCGTACCGGTGCCGGTACGGTCACCGCGATCGGTGCCGTTTTCCAGGACGTGGCTGAGCAGGTCGAGATATTGGCGCATCGCTATCGCCCTGATTCGCGGTATTGGCGTTGGCCACGATCATATCCGGCCAAAGCTTGCCAGGCTATTGCCCAGACATACCAAACCACAGCATTCCGGCGCGAGAACGCGCCGGAAACATCGTCATATCGTATAGTGGGCTGAGAGCTTAGAGAGAACCGAGCTTACCGAGGTCCTTGGCGACCAGATAATAGAAGGTCACTCGGCTCTTGGTGTTGTCGGCGCTCATCGCCTTGCAGGTCTTTTCGATCGCTGCGTCGGCCTTGGCTGCATCGGTGACGCCGAGCTTCTTGCCAGCCCAGCTGTCGCGAACGCGCTTCAATTCTTCGGGATCGGTGCAGGACACCAGCGAGGAGTCGCGGTTCCTGAGCGCGATGCCCAGGTGCTTCACGATCTTGTCGACGGCATCGGCATTGGCGCCGGCGTCATACTTCTTAACGTCTGCAAGATAATCGCTCATCAGGAATTCCCCTCATCGGAGCCATGTCTGTCCGGTGAGACAACGACCGATCGAAACCGGATTCTCCACACCGGCGCAAACCTTCGGTTGCACTTCGCCGCAAGTCAAGCCTTGCGGCGAGGTTTGGCACAGCATCACCCTGGAATGCTTGCCTTTTTACGTAAGGGAAAGTGCCTCGAGAATACAAAGGCGGCCCGGCAGAATATGCCGAGCCGCCTCATATCTCCGCCTGGTTAAGAGCGAAAGCTGCTCAGAAGGGCGAATCCGGGAAATAGAAATTTTGGGCGTTGTCCTTGGTGATCAGCGTCGCATCGAGGATGTAGTTGCCGCTTACCGGCACCTGGTCGATCAGCGCCGCCGCCGTCAGTTCCATCGCGGTACCGACCATGGCCGGCGGATAGAGCACGTCGACCGGGATCATCTTGTCGCCGTCCATGACCTTCTTGATCATGTCCTTCGAACCGGCGCCGGCCACGACATACTGGATGTCGGTGCGCTTTGCCTGCTCGATCGCCTGCAGCACGCCGACCGCCATGTCGTCATCCTGGCACCAGACCACGTCGATCTTCGGATATTTGGTCAGATAGTCCTGCATGACCTTGAAGGCGTCATCGCGGTTCCAGTTGCCGAACTGACGGTCGAGAACCTTGACCTTCGAGCCAGCGATGCCCTTGTCGAAACCGTCCTGGCGCTGCTGATCGATCGGGATCGGCAGGCCGCGGATGATGACGACCTCCGCTTCCGGCGTCTTTTCGGCAATGTACTTGCCCGCCACTTCGCCGAGTGCCGGGTTGTTGCCGGCGACATAGAGGTCGCGCACGGAATTGTCATTGCTGGACGGCGCACGGTCGACAAGAGCCACGAACTTGCCCTTGTCCTTCACTTCCTTGATGGCGTTGACCAGCGGATCCGGATCGGACGGCAGGATCACCAGCGCGTCGATGCCTTGTGTTTCCAGATCCTGCACGGCATTCGCCTGACTGGCCGCGTCCGGCGAGGTCTTGACGATGACATTGAGCCCCGGATGCTCCTCCATCAGCTTCTTGGCGATACGTTCGGCATGGAACACCACGCCGGCGGTCCAGCCGTGGTCTGCTGCCGGGATCGAGACGCCGATGGTCTTCTTGTCCTGCGCCTGGGCAACGCTCATCAGCGCCACCATGGCGACCGCTGCCACTCCGATTAGTCGTTTTCGCATTCTTTCCTCCCTTGCAGGTCTGATCAATCAGCGGCCGGGCGACCCGAGAACCCGGCTCTGTTTCAGGATTTCCTCACCAGCGAACGTTGAACAAGCATGGCGATGATGATGATCGCTCCCTGAATGGCTCCGAGCAGGTACTCGCTGACGAAGTTCGAAAGCAGCATAATGTTGCCGACGATCTCCAGGATGAAGGCACCGCAGATCGTACCCCATATGCGCCCCACGCCGCCGCGCAGCGCCGTGCCGCCGACCACCACAGCGGTGATCGCCTGCAGTTCCCACATCAGGCCCGTGGTCGCCGAGGTGGAACCCAGCCGGGGAATGTAGATCAGGCAAGCCACAGCCACGCACAGACCCTGGATGACATAGGTGAGCGTACGCACGCGGCTGACCGGAATGCCCGAATAGTGCGCCACATCCTCGTTGGAACCGACAGCGACGACATGCCGGCCATAACGCGTGCGATAGAGTACGAAAGCGCCGATGGCGGCGGTGATGACGATCACATAGATCGGGAACGGCACACCGAGAATTTCGCCGAAATAAACCGGCCTGTAGAGCGACTGCACCTCTGGATTGCGCAGTGTGATGGCCCCGCCCTGCGATAGCCAGGTGGTCAGCCCGCGATAGATGCCCATCGTGCCGAGCGTCGCGATGAAGGGTTCGATACGCCCCACGGTGGTGATCAGGCCATTGGCCAGCCCGCAGGCAGCGCCTATGGCGATCGCGAGCACTGCCGCTGCAACGATCGTCATCATCGGATCGGTGACCGCACCACTGTTCATGAAGAGAATTGTAAGGCTCGCCACGAACGCCACCATCGATCCAACCGAAAGATCGAGCCCACCCGCCGAGATGACGAAGGTTGCCCCCACCGCGATGATCGCGATGAAGGCGCTGCGGGTCAGCACGTTGAGCAGATTGTCGACACTGATGAAGTTGGGATTGGCGAATGCGCCAAGCACAAGCAGCAGCGCCAGCGCCACGAAGGGTGCCACTGCCCGCAGATCCACATCCTTCCAGGATCGTCTCGCCTTTGCCGTTGCTGCTGCCGTTTCGGTCATTATTCCCCCCGCCTAGGCGGCCTCTCCCGCTTGCACGCCGGTTGCCAGCACGACGATCTCGTTTTCAGTCATGTGGTCGCCGGCCACCTCGCCGACGATGTGTCCCGTCCTCATCACCAGGATGCGGTCACACAGGCCGATCAGTTCCGGCATCTCGGACGAAACGACGATGATCGACCGACCTTCGGCCGCCAGCCCGGCGATGAATTTGTAGATCTGCTCCTTGGTGCCGATATCGATGCCGCGCGTCGGTTCGTCGATGATGACGATCGACGGATCGAGCATCATCATCTTGGCAAGCAGCAGCTTCTGCTGGTTTCCGCCAGACAACTGGCCAGCCAGCAGATCCTTCCTGCCCGTGCGGATGTCAAACTCGGCAATCGCCTTGTCGAGCGCCTCACGCTCGCGGGTGCGGTCCACCTGCCACCAGCGCACGAAACGGCCCAGCGAAGCCAGCGTGAGATTGAGCTTGAGATCCTTTGTAAGCAGCAGGCCCTTGCCCTTGCGGTCTTCCGAAAGGTAGGCGATGCCGGCCTTCATGCTGTCATGCACGTTGACGAAACTGGCCGGCTTGCCGGCAAGACGTACCGTGCCGCGCGCTGTTCGCAAGCCGACCATGCCTTCCATCAGTTCCGTGCGGCCGGCGCCAACGAGACCCGCGAATCCCAATATCTCGCCTTTGCGCAACTGGAAGGAAGCGTGCTCGGCATAGCCGGGCACGGACATGTCCTCGACCTCCAGCACCACTTCGCGCGCGCCGGTGGCAGCACGGTCCGGATAAAGCTTGGCCACGTCGCGCCCGACCATCAGCCTGGCCATGTCGACGGGCTCGACCTCGCTGGCATCGCGCGTCGTCACCAGCCGTCCGTCGCGCAGCACCGTCACCTTGTCAGCAATGCGCTTCACCTCCGGCAGGCGATGCGAGATGTAGAGGACAGCAGTGCCCTTGGCACGGATATCGGCGATGACCTTGAGCAGCGCCTCCGTCTCCACGGGTGTGAGCGAAGCAGTCGGCTCGTCAAAGATGACGAGGCGGTGCGGCACCAGCAGCGATCGAGCGATCTGCACAAGCTGGCGCTGAGCGATCGACAGCCGCCCTACCGTCACGGTCGGATCGATATCACCGCCGAGTTCGCGGATCGCCTTCCGCGCGCCCTCATTCATCGTCTTGTCGTCGACGACAAGACCCTTGGCGATTTCACGCCCCAGATAAACATTCTGGGCAACGGTCAGGTCCGGCGCGAGCAGGATTTCCTGATGCACCAGGACGATGCCGCGATGCTCGGCATCGACAGGTCCGGAAAACACCACCGGCTGGCCATCGATCCTGATCCCACCATCCGTCGGCTGCAAATGACCGGACAGGATCTTCATCAAGGTCGATTTGCCGGCGCCGTTCTCGCCGATAATCGCGTGCACCTGGCCGGCCTCGACGACCAGGTCGATGCCTTTCAACACCTGCACCGGGCCAAACGACTTCGAGAGCCCCGCAACATTCAGCAGCGGAGCAGCGCTATCGGTCGGTGCAGGTGAAGGTGCCGAGTTCATCCCACCTTCGTCCACACATTGCCGCCTTTCGACGAAGCGACGGCAGCCTGGATGAATTCCATGCCCTTCAGACCGTCTTCGACGGTCGGATAGACCACCTCGGCATCTGCCTTCCTGCCCTCACGGGCAGCACGTATGGCGCGCGCCGCCTCGGCATAGATCGTGGCGAAACCCTCCAGATAGCCTTCGGGATGACCGCCCGGAACACGGGTCACTCTGGTAGCCTCCAGCCACGCGCCATTGCCGCCGCGAGTGAAAAGCTGCTTCGGCTGGCCAAACCGGGTGAACCACAGATAGTTCGGATCGGCTTGAACCCATTCGAAGCCGCCCTTGGTGCCATAGACGCGCAGTTTCAGCCCGTTCTCGTGGCCGACGGCGACCTGGCTCGCCCACAGCATGCCGCGCGCGCCGCCTTTGTAGCGGAGCAGGATCTGCACGTCGTCGTCGAGCAGCCGGCCGGGCACGAAAGCGGTCAGTTGCGCCAGAAGCTCGTCCGTCTCCAGACCCGTCACGAATGCCGCGAGGTTGTAGGCATGGGTGCCGATGTCGCCTATCGCGCCGCCAGCGCCGGAGCGTTTGGGATCGGTACGCCACTCCGCTTGCTTGGAGCCTGAAAGTTCGGCGCGTTCGGTGAGCCAGTCCTGCGGATATTCCGCCTGCACCAGCCGGATATCCCCCAATTCACCGGCGGCCACCATGGCGCGTGCCTGCCGGATCATCGGATAGCCGGTATAGTTGTGGGTGAGCACGAAAACCTTGCCGGTCTTCTTCACCAGATCGACCAGTTCCTGCGCTTCGGCGACCGTGGTGGTGATCGGCTTGTCGCAGATGACATGGATGCCGGCCTCCAGGAACGCTTTCGCCGCCGGCGCATGCATATGGTTGGGCGTAACGATGGAAACCGCCTCGATGCCATCTGGCCTTGCGGCTTCCGCCCTGGCCATCTCCTCGAACGAGCCATAGGCACGGTCGGTCGCGATGCCGAGATCGAGCGCCGAGGCTTTCGCTCGTGCCGGATCGGATGAAAGGGCGCCGGCGACCAGATCGAACTGGTCATCGATGCGGGCGGCGATGCGATGCACGGCGCCGATGAAGGCGCCCTGCCCGCCACCGACCATGCCGAGCCGGATGCGACCGCCTTGCGTCTCCTGCTTGCTGCCTTCGATCGCCATGGTCAGCTCCTGTCCAATCCGAGCATCTTGCGGTTCGCGGCATCGTCTGTGCCCGCGCCGGCAAAGTCGTCGAAGGCATGTTCGGTCACGCGGATGATGTGATGCTTGATGAATTCAGCGCCTTCACGTGCGCCGTCCTCGGGATGCTTCAGCGCACACTCCCACTCCAGCACCGCCCAGGAATCGAAATCATAGGCGGTAAGCTTGGAGAAGATGCCTCCGAAATCGACCTGGCCATCGCCAAGCGAACGGAAGCGACCGGCGCGATCCACCCAGCTCTGGAAGCCGCCATAGACGCCCTGGCGGCCTGTCGGATTGAACTCGGCATCCTTCACGTGGAAGGCCTTGATGCGCTCATGGTAGATGTCGATGTAGTCGAGATAGTCGAGCTGCTGCAGCACGAAGTGTGACGGATCATAGAGCAGGTTGGCGCGGGCATGATTGTTCACCCGTTCCAGGAACATCTCGTAGCTGACACCGTCGTGCAGGTCTTCGCCCGGATGGATCTCGTAGCAGAGGTCGACGCCGTGTTCGTCGGCATGATCGAGCAGCGGTCTCCAACGCTTCGCCAGTTCATCGAAAGCGGCTTCGACGAGACCGGCTGGACGCTGCGGCCAGGGGTAAACATAAGGCCAGGCAAGCGCGCCAGAGAAAGTCGCGTGCGCCTTGAGGCCGAGATGCTTGGAGGCCAGGATCGCACGCTTGACCTGATCGACCGCCCATTCGGTGCGGGCGACCGGGTTGCCCCGAACTTCGGGCGCGGCGAAACCGTCGAAGGCCGCATCATAGGCCGGATGGACGGCCACGAGTTGGCCCTGCAGATGCGTCGAGAGTTCCGTGATCTCCAGACCATGGCTTGCTGCCACGCCCTTCACTTCGTCGGCGTATCCTTTGGAATCCGATGCCTTCTTCAGGTCGAACAGGCGGGCATCCCAGGTCGGGATCTGCACGCCCTTGTAGCCCAGGGAAGCCGCCCACTTGCAGATGGCGTCGAACGAGTTGAACGGCGCGGCATCCCCGGCGAACTGCGCCAGGAAAATGGCCGGTCCCTTGATGGTCTTCATCGAACTCCTCCCAATTCAGGCAACCGCATGCGGGCTGCGTTTACACATAGCGGTTGACGATATTCTCCAGGTACTCCTGCCGCCCGGAACGCGGCTCCGGTTCGATACCATCCGTGACGACCTTGGCGGCAAGATCCTCGAGGGTCGTTCCGCCTGAGAGCACCTTTTTTGCCGCTGCGCCCGTCCAGCCGGCGTAACGTGCCTCGAGCGGATCGGACAACGCCTTGTCCTCGATCATGCGCGCGGCAGCCTTCAGGCCGCGCGCGCAACAGTCGATGCCACCGATATGGGCGATCAGCAGATCCTGCGGGTCGAGTGACTGGCGACGCAGCTTGGCGTCGAAATTGGTGCCGCCGGTGGTGAAACCGCCTGCCTTCAGCACCTGGTAATAGGCCAGTGTCATCTCCGGCACATTGTTGGGAAACTGGTCGGTGTCCCAGCCCGACTGGTAGTCGTTGCGGTTCATGTCGATGGAACCGAAAATGCCGAGCGCGTCGGCAAGCGCCAGTTCATGCTCGAAGGAATGGCCAGCCAGAATGGCGTGCCCCTGTTCGATATTGACCTTGACCTCCTTCTCCAGGCCGAAATCCTTCAGGAAGCCATAGACCGTCGCGACATCGTAATCGTACTGGTGTTTGGTCGGCTCCTGCGGCTTCGGCTCGATCAGGATCGTACCGTCGAAGCCGATTTTGTGCTTGTAGTCGACAACCATCGAGAGGAAGCGGCCAGCCTGCTCGCGCTCGCGCTTGAGATCTGTGTTGAGCAGCGTTTCGTACCCCTCACGACCACCCCACAGCACATAGTTCTCACCACCAAGCCGCTTCGTGACGTCGATGCATTTTTTGACGGTGGCGGCAGCGTAGTAGAACACCTCCGGGTCCGGATTGGTGGCAGCGCCTGCCATATAGCGGCGGTGCGAGAACAGATTGGCCGTACCCCAGAGCAGCTTGACCCCGGTCTCCTGCTGCTTCGTTGCAAACATATCGGCGATTTCGTCAAGACGCGCAGCGCTCTCTGCGAAGTTCCTGCCTTCCGGGCGCACGTCCGCATCATGGAAGCAGTAATAAGGCACGCCGAGAGCCGAGAACATTTCGAAGGCCACATCGGCTTTCAGCCTGGCTGCCTCCATGGTGTCGGCGAACCAGGGGCGCTCGAAGGTCTGGCCGCCGAACGGATCCCCGCCCGGCCAGGCGAAGGAATGCCAGTAGGCCACGGCGAAGCGCAGGTGGTCCTCCAGCCGCTTGCCCAGCACAACCTCGTCCTTGTTGTAGAAACGATAGCCAAGCGGATTGGTCGAATCCGGGCCTTCATATCTCACTTTGCCGATATCGCCGAAAAACCCTGTGCTCACCCTAGAAACTCCTCGTATGGTCATGCGCCCGTTTCGTTTCGCGAAACTGTGGGAGGACAGCTCCGCTTCCCTCTGGGCTCATGGCAGATTGTCCCGGATGTAGATTTCGATCCGGATGGCTTCCTGATTGGCGATGACGGGCGTGTCGTCGATCCTGGCCTTCAGCAGCCGGATCGCGCTACGCACCTCATGGCCGGCGTCCTGATTGATGACCGCGTCGAAGATGCCGTCGCGCAGCGCCTGCTTCGAGTGGTCGGTGAGTTCATGCGCAACCACCGTGATTCCGCGATATTCGGCCCTCGACGTCAGCACGTCGATCACACCGCGATTGCCGGCGCCGATGCTGTAGAGGCCTACGACATCGCGCTCGCGATCAAGAAGCTCAGCGAGCAGCGCGCGCGTCACGACCGCATCGTCCCGCCCCTCGATAGCGGGCAAGCATTCGAGCCCCGGAAACTCACCCCTGATCGCCTGCTCGAAGGCGGCGCAGCGCTCGGCATGGTCCTTCACCAGCATTGAGCCCGCGACCAGTGCCACCTTGCCGGTGCGCTCGCCGACGAAACGACCGATCAAGCTCGCAGCGGTGCGACCGGCGGCAATGTTGTCGATGCCAACATAGTGGTCTCGATAGGCTTCGGAGACATCGGAGACGAGAGTGGCAATCGGAATGCCGGCTTCTCTCAACCGCACCAGAGCCCTGCGTACACGTTCGGACTCGGTTGCAACCAACGCAACACCCGACACCTGCCCGGCATCGATCCCTTCCAGCGCCACGGCCAGTGCATCGGCGTCGAAAGTCTTCACCTTGTGGATATCGAGATGGGTGCGGTCGAGAACTGAATAAAGCTTTGCCTGGCTGAGCTCATTTTCCAACCCGAGCATGAAGCTGTTCGAGCCCTCGGGCACGATGAAAAGCAGGTTGTAGACCCTCTGCTTGGCAAGGTTTGCGGCCGAGATGTCGCGCACATAGCCGAGCCTGACGATAGCAGCATTGACGCGTGCCACCGTCTCCGCGCGCACGCCGGAACGCCTGTTCAGCACCCTGTCGACGGTCGCCAGACTGACACCCGCCTCCCCTGCCACGTCATGAACCGTTGGACGCATTCCTCACTCCCGGCGCCGACCTAGCACGGAGTTTTGAGGTACGTAAAGCAGAATCTGATGTACGTATCTCATGACGCCCGTCGGTGGTTCGAACGCCTTGGAGATCTGCTGCGCAAGGCTCTGTTTTCGCTCATCCTGCTATTGAAACCTGGCGAGCCGGTCCGTATATTGGGGACGTCCTGGCAACAGGACTATGGTGCTAAACCGACTGTGCAATAGGCGATCCGGACGCGGTTTCGATACCGCCACCTCCACCATAAACCGTCCTCCGCGCGACGGCTTATGATGGGGGTGAAATGGGTTCGACGGGCGTTGAAAGACAGATCGCTGTACCCGGCATTGTACCACCGTTATCGGGCTAAACTTATAGTTGCCAACGACAACTATGCGGAAGCTCGTCTCGCTGCTTAATGCGGCGCGAACGCTTCAAATCAAGCCCTAGCGGTTCGCACCTCTAGGCGGGGTTCGGAGGCACCTGGCAACAGAAGCCTCCACTTCTCCCCACATCGATACGACTTGCACCAGCCGGTATTTTCGACTGGCCCGCCGATGCATTGCGACGTGTGCGCCCGCCCAAATCCCGAACTTCAGCCGACTGCCCCTATCGGGTTCCTCCAACCATGGAAAACAGCCATGCAGAACCATACCGACCAATTCTTTGTGCTGACCGGCGGCCCTGGATCCGGCAAGACCACGCTCATTGAAGCTCTTGCCGGGGAAGGTTATGCCACCGCACCAGAGGCAGGACGCAACATCATCCAGGATCAGATGACGGTCGGCGGATCAGCCTTGCCCTGGGGCGACAAGGCTCTTTTTGCGGAACTGATGCTGGCATGGGAACTGCGCTCCCACCATACAGCGTCGCGCCTGGCGGGCCCGGTCTTCTTCGACCGCGGCGTGCCGGATACACTGGCTTATCTCAGGCTTAGCGGTCTGTCCGTGCCGGCACACATGGAAAAGGCAGCAGAGCATTTCCGCTACAACCGCCGCGTCTTCATCGCCCCGCCCTGGCCGGAAATCTTCACCCAGGATGCCGAACGCAAGCAGGATCTGGAGGAAGCCGAACGCACCTTTGCGGCTCTGGCTGACACGTACCCCTGTTATGGGTATGAGTTGATCACGCTGCCGCGCGCACCAATTAAGGAGCGACTCGCCTTCATCTTCGAGGAGCTCGATTCGTAGAGCGTCCTGCAAGGAAAATCCCGAGCGGATTCTGATTGCCGCAGGCGAGGAATGCTGCGCCCTGAAGATCATGGCTGAGATTGAAGCGCTTCAGCGTGCAGGCATCGTCCACGTTGCCGATACGCTCAATGCAATTCTGAGACGCAGCTGCCACAAACAAGAAAGGCCGGGCAAAGAGCCCGGCCCGTTTGTCGGTCTTGGGAGAGACTTATTCCGCCGGTGCCTCGATGGGCTGGCGGGTGCGGCCGAGCGTGACCTGCGTCAACGCAAAGGCAATGACGGCGGCGAGCGTAATGCCTGCCACCATGGGCAGCGGCGTTCCGTCGAAGAAAAGGCCGGCCACACCCATCGCCACCGCGCCAATCGCGAAATGCAGCGTCCCCATCAGCGCCGACGCCGTGCCGGCGATCGTGCCATGCTCCTCCATGGCCAGCACCGCGGTGGTCGGGATGACGAGGCCCAGGAAGCCGTAGCCAACGAACAGCAGGCTCGCCATGACATCCAGCCGATCGACGCCGGAAGCCATTACCGCCAAAAGCACCACCATCGCGGTGGCGTAGCCGACGACGGCGACCTTTACGACTCGCTTCAGTCCGAAGCGGTCGGCGAGCAGGCCTGTCATCTGCGACATGCCGATAAAGGCAACCGCATTGATCGAAAAGAACACGCTGTAGAGCGACGGCGAAAGGCCGTAGTGATCGATCAGGATGAAGGATGAACTCGCCAGATAGACGAAAAAGGACGCGATTCCAAAGCCGCCAATGGCAGTCAATCCGAGGAAGTTGCGGTCATTGAGCAGGAACCAATAGCCCTTCAGCGCCGAGCCGAACGAGGAGCCGACACGATCCTCGACCGGACGGGTCTCCTTCTGGGCAGTGGCCAGGAGGACGATTGCGACCACCGCAGCCCCGGTCAGCACCCAGAACACCGCGCGCCAGCCGAGTGTTTCGATGATCAGGCTGCCGGAAAGCGGTGCCAGGATCGGCGACACCGAAAACACCAGCATCAGCAACGACATCAGCTTGGCGGCCTCGTTACCGGTATGCATGTCACGCACGACTGCGCGCGGGATTGCCATGCCGGCGCTGGCACCCAGCCCCTGCAGGAAGCGGAACGCGATAAGCCATTCGATGTTGGGTGCCATGGCCGAGCCGATGCCACCGACGATGAACAGGGCGAGACCGGCATAAAGCGGCGGCTTGCGACCGAACATGTCGGACAGCGGACCAACCACGATCTGACCAAAGCCCATCGACAGGAAGAAGATCAAAAGGCTCATCTGCACGGCTGAGGTGCCGGCATTGAGATCGGCACCTATCGAAGGCAGCGCCGGCAGATACATGTCGACGGCGAAGGCACCGACCGCGGACATAAGGCCGAGCAGCACCGCGGTGCGGAGGAAATGCGCGTTCATGATATGGCTCTTTCAAATCCGGTTACTGCCGCGATGCGGCATCTAACCCAAGGACGTTCCATCCCTTGAGATGCCGACACGAGAAGCGCTGCATCCCCAAATCTTATAGTCCAGAAAATTAGACACTCTTGTCTAATTTGTCAATCACAGCTATATAGATTTTTATGAGCCAGACAATTGCTGCTGACATTCTCCCCCCGCGCGGCCACGAAGCCAAAAGGGTCGCGATCGTAGATGCTGCCATGGCCGTCTTTTGCCGAGAAGGTTTCGCTGGCGCCAATATCGACCTGATTGCTGCGGAAGCGGGCGTCTCGCGCCAAACCGTCTACAACCATCACGGCGACAAGGAAAAACTGTTTGTCGCGGTGGTGCATGAACTCACCGAACGCTGCAATGCCGGCATTTTCGCCACTCTGGCCACCTTTCCCGATCAGCCCAAGGATATTGAGGCAGACTTGGTCGCCTACGCCGAGCGTATGAACCGCAACTGCATCTGCAGCCGCGACGGCAAATTCCTGCGCAAGCTGATCCAGACCGAGGGCGAACGTTATCCCGAACTCTTTGCCGAATGGCGCGAGAACGGCCCAGGCACCACACTTCCGGCACTCGCCGCGCGCTTTGCGCGCCTTGCTTTCGCGGGCCACCTCACCATCGACGATCCGGATGTGACGGCCCGCCATTTCATTGCGCTGATCAATGCCGAATTGCAGATCGAATTCATGATGGGCATTCAGCCGAGCCAGGAAGAAGTTCTGCAGTCAGCCACCAATGGTGTGCGAACGTTCCTGCGGGCCTACGGCGCCCGTCAGCCGGCTTCTCGCCAGCGCGAGACGGCATTGGCCTGAGAACAACGTCGCGAAAGCGTCACCCAAAGACGGCTTTGGTGTTGGCGGCTGTGCCGGCGCCCTCTATATGCGGTTTACGAGCCCGCCAAGCTTGATTACAGCTATGCGGACGATTCAACCGGAACCGCCCAGGCATATGGCCGACGACCACATTCGCTACGACATCCTGGCCCAGGAGGCTTTGCGCGGCGTGATGCGCAAGGTGCTGGCGGAGGTCGCGCGCACCGGCCTTCCGGGCAACCACCACTTCTTCATCACCTTCCTGACGGGCGCACCGGGCGTACGCATTTCATCGCGCCTGCGCGAGCGCTATCCCGAACAGATGACCATCGTCATCCAGTTCCAGTACTGGGACCTGAAGGTAACGGAAGCCGGCTTCGAGGTCGGTCTGTCTTTCTCAGACATTCCGGAGAAGCTGGAAATCCCGTTTTCTGCGGTGCGCGGCTTCTACGATCCGTCAGTGAATTTCGAACTCGAATTTGACGTCCGAACCGAGACGGCGGATGAAGCGGAAGACAAGCCGGCAGCCGAGCCTGTCGCACTTGCTCCCGAAAAGAAATCCGAATCGAAGAAGAAAGCGGCGGCCGAACCTGAGAAGCCGGAGGCCGATGAACCCGCCGCCGGCAAGGGTGCCGAGGTCGTCTCGCTCGACGCCTTCCGCAAGAAATAATCCGGAACCATGGCCGAGATCGTCAATCTCCGCCAATTCAAGAAGGGCAAGGCGCGTGAGGAACGCGCCGCGGCGGCTGAACAGAGCCGTGCCTTGCACGGCCGCAGCAAGAGCGAAAAGCTGCGCGATAAGCTGCAAGCCGAAAAAGCCGAGCGCCTGATCGATGGCCATCGCCGCGAGCCGGGCTCCTCATCCCCCGACAAGAGCTAAGCCGCAGGTGAGCCTGGTCGAAAAACGCTCGGTCACCATTCGTGGCCACCGCACGTCCTATTCGCTGGAAAAGCCGTTTTACGACGAACTTGCAGCCATCGCCGAAAGCCGAGGTCTCACTCTCGCCTCGCTCGTGGCCGAGATTGACGAACAGCGCTCCCGTGAAGCCAACTTGTCATCGGCGCTGCGGCTTTACGTGCTGAACTGGGTGAAGCAGAGCCCAAGTAAAATCGCGTTGTGAAATTTCTACAGGCCGGAGCGCTTCATGGCCCAACGCGTTTGGCCATCATCACTTCGTCGATCTCCCTGCCCTCATGGATCAGTCCGGCAGGCAGGCGGCCGATTTCGGCAAAACCCTCGCGTGCATAGAAGCGCTGCGCTGCCGGATTCTCCACGCTGACGGTCAGTTCCAGTTGCAGGATACCTTCTTGCTGCGCATATCGCGTAAGCGCATCCAGCAATGCCTTGGCCGTACCTGCGCCCCGCTCACTCGCCCGCACGTAGACCATGACGATTGTGGCTCGGTGACGCGACTTCGCCGATTGCTCGCACAACAGCCCCATCAGGCCGACCGGCTCATCGTCCCGAAAGGCGATGAAGACCGCACCACTGGTCACGCGCCGCAACCATTCCTGGTCAGGCAGCACCTCCCAATCCTGAACACGACTGGCGAAGGCCGCCGGCTCCAGCCGCAACGCTTCCAGCCGTATATGCTTGAAGGCATCCACATCGTCTGGACCAGCCAATCGCACCGTTGCAATGCCCGTGTTCATGCCACTTGTCCTTTCAGGCGCACGCAGCCATGGCACCCTCCAAAGGCCTCCGGCGGCGACGCGCTTATTGCAGCGTTTTCAGGAAATCCTGGATCGAAAAAGGCTCCAGCTTGCGCACCGGCGCGCCCGGTTCGGCAGGTGACGGCTCGGTTGCCCGGCGCTCGGCGTCCAGCTTTGCCTTCTCTTCTTGCGCCGTACGGATCGCAGCTTCGGCCTTGCGTCGCTCTTCTTCGGCAGCTTCCGCAAGCGCTCTTTCGGCACGCGCCTTCTCTTCAGCCTCGGCTCGCGCCTTTGCTTCCGCATCTGCCTTGGCTTCGGCCTCCGCCTTCAGTCGCGCTTCTTGCTCGGCCTTTCGTTTCTCTTCCTCGATGCGACGCTTTTCTTCCTCCGCGCGGTCACGTTCCTCCTGCAGGGCAGCGTAGTAACGAGCCTCGCGCCGCAACCGTTGCTTTTCCAGCAGCGCAGCCTGCATGGCTTCCACCCGCTGCTGCTCTTTCTCCAGCGCGCGCTGGGTAAGGAACTGCGCCAGCGGCGCACTGTCAAAGATGCGTTTCGGTGCCTCGACCGGCCCCTCGACACTATAATTCAGCGCTGGATCTGAACCGATCAGAGCCTCATCGCCCGCCTTGTAGGTGAGTGCGCCACGCGCCGCCACCGTGCCGGCTGCAAGATCGGCGGAAACATCCGCCGACAAGACAGACGTTGGTGTCTCGAAGCTGACCGGCGGTGCGCGCAGCACCCCGCCGGCCAAAGTAAAGGCAATGTCGGCGTCGCGCACGACGAAGGAACCCTGCCCGGCGATCTCCGGCGCGAACGCTGCCGTTCGCGGTGCATCGATATCGCGGCCGACACCATCCGCCCTGGCAAGCAGTGCCGGCAATGCATCGGCGTTGAGATTGGCGATCGTCACGCCCTTGAGCGAGGCGGTTCCCGAACCGGCAAGCGAAGCCACCATCGCGTCGATGGACTTGCCGCTCGTGGTCACGCTGGTGGTAAACGTACCCGCGCCCGAGAGACCGGAAGCAGGCAGAAGCTTGGAAAGATCAGCGCCCGTCAGCGTCGCCTGACCATTGAGCAGCCCGGTACCGTCATTGTTCTTCAGGTCGAACAGGCCAGTGATTTCACCACCGTACAACGTCGCCTTCAATTTGGAGATACCGAGCCCGTCATCGCCAAGCTTCAACGACAGCATCGCATCGTCGGCCGTCACCAGCGGACCGGCCAGCAATTTCACCACAGCCAGTTCGAGATCCGCGCTCACCTGCAGCGCCGGCTTGGCGGCAAACGGTGTCTTCGGCCAACTGGTACCGTCGCCAACCAACGCATCATTGCCGAACAACATTGCCGCCAGCGGGTCGAGATCAAGCGTGTCCAGTGCCAACTGTCCGCTCAGATGAGGCTTGGCGGCATCGAGGTCAGCAGCGACATCGCCGGACAGAGCGGTGCCTGCCGCACTCCCCTTGAGGCCCGAAAAGGCGACGCGGTTGTTGCCATAGTCGGCCTCGGCAGCAAGTGCCACAGGAGCGCCCAGGCCCATGCCGGGCAGTGCAACGCCCGTCGTCATCAGCCAGGGCTCTATATCGGCAGTGTCGAGCGCCACCTTGCCCTTGGCTGCCAGTCCCTGCGGAGTATCGGTCACCGTGCCGTCGAAGCGCGCACGCAGATCCGGACCCCAAAGATTGAAGACAGTCGCAGCGCCCTCGGCAAGTGTACCTCTGGCCGTGATGTCGGTTGTTGCCTCTCCGACCATGCCGAGCGGCAAAGCCGGCAGGCCATAGAGCGCCAGAAGCGCTGCGGCATCTGGGTTCTTGGCGTCGAAGGTCAGCGAGAACGGTGCCTTGGCCACCTCGCCCGGCTGACCATGTGCCGACAGCGAAACAGACATCGCCGAACCGCCGGTTGCTCCTTTGCCGGACAGTGCCAGCCCCGTGCTTCCGTCGCCGTTGTCCGCTGCACTCATCACCACGTCGAGGCGCGTATCCCGGTAGAGGCCGGGAAAGGCCTTGCCACGCTCCGAAAGTGCCGCAAGCAACCGGCTGTCGGGAAAGCGGGCTGCGGCGGCATCGACCAGCGGCGCCAGGTCGGGCGCCAGCAGCGAGGCATCCAGGCTGCCGGTCGGTCCCTTGGGGAAATCCTTCATGCGGCCCGTGGCGCTGATCGACGCACCCGCCAGCCCGCCGATCGACAGCTTGTCGATTTCCAGCATGCCGGCCCGCAGCCGCAAAGCCGTATCCAACTTTTCGGCCGAAAAACCCCAGGCGTCGACCGGTCCAGCCTTGATCTTGGCATCGAGGTCCGCATCGGCGAAGCGGTTTGCTCCCTTGTCCGATACGAAGAGCGCCGCAAAGGCCGTCAGCCCCTCGACATCGAGCGCCCCGCCCTCCAGCCTCGTGACGACGGCCGGCTTGCCGTCGGCCGGCTGGCTGGCATCGATACTGCCGCGAAAACTCGCCTTCCCCAGCGCCAGCTCGAGATCGTCGAATTTCTGCCGGGCATCGGTCAGATCGACTTTGGCGCTGAACCCTGCCGTCGGAAGGCGCCGAACCGCTTCATCGACATCCTGAGATAGCCATGCTGCAAAACCGGAAGGTTGCGCGACCGCAAGCAGCAGCGAGCCGGTGAACCGCACCTTGCCGTCGACCCCAAGCTGCCCATTGGCTTCCAGCGTGGTGCGACCAGGCAAGATCGCGGCCAACGACTTCACTGCCCAGCCGCCCGCGGCCGGCTCGGCAGAAATGGCAACATCGCGAATGGTCGTGTCGCCGGCCACCACTGCCGGCAGCCTCACTTCAACGGAGCCAGGCATCGCCGGTTTCGGCAATGCCAGGAGCACCCGCTCGAGCGCCGCAATGCGCTGCGGCAGCGCTGCCGTCCCTTCCTTGCCAGGCGTTTCCTCGAACTGCACCCGTGCGCCGCTCGCCTCGATGGCGAAGCGTGGATCGGCACCAAGGTCGATCGAAGCTTTGCCGTCGGCGGTATAAGGATTGTCGAGCGGTCCAGTCTCCAGGCGGAATTCGTTGACGGCGAGCTTGTGATGGTCAAGCTCGAATTTGCCATTCAACCGATAGGTAGGTGGCGCCTTGGCGCCTGCACCTGCAGATCCGCCATCCGGCTTCGCCGCGGCGCCCGGCTGGGCTCCATTGTCACCCAGGAAACGAAACTGACCGGAATAAAGAGCCCGCCCATTCTCGACGCCGGCGTTGCCGTCGGCCTCGACCGACAATGGGTAGCCCTCGGGATCGGCCTTGACCCGAAGCGCGATCTTGCCGACCCCATCGGCCTTGCCGGTTGTTACCGAAAGATGCGTAGCGATGCCATCAGCCTTCAGCGCACCTTCAGCGCGCCATGGTCCCGCCAGCGATTTCGCCGACACTGTCGCGTTGATGTCCGACAGCTTGGTGACACGGCCGCTGGCCTCCTGGCGCAGTTCGACCGTCCCGTCGGTCACCGTCAGCTTCTCGATCGCCACTTGAGCCGGGTTGAAAGGAGAGGACGGCCTGACCGCCCAATCCACCTTGCCATCGGCGGCAATGCCGATAGCGACTTTCGGCTTCACCAACCGCATATCGAAGATCAACACCTCGCCGCGCAGGAAGGGGGCGAGTTCAGCGTCCATCGAGAAGGTCTCGACGGTCATCGCGGGCTCGCCACCCGCGCCACCTGCCACGGAGACATCGCTGAAGGTTACCGACGGGAACGGCAAAAGCCGTGCCGTGGCACTGCCCTTAACCGTTACCTTGCGGCCGAGAATGGTGCTTGCCTCCCGTTCGAAGTCGGCACGGTAGCCCGTCCAGTCGATGAGTGGCGGCACCACCAGCGCCGCAAGGAGCGCCAGTACGAACAGGCCACCGAAAATCACGAACAGGCGGGCGAGCATTACCCTGAGACCATTGGATTGAAATGTGCCCGCAATCTAGCGGCAATACTGCGTTGATAAAGTGGCATCTCGCAATCCGTTACATTTGTCGGTGCATTCGTGAATTTCCTTGATCGAAAAATGCCCAAATCTCATAGGGATAATCGCTTTGTTGTCATCCTGCGGCATCTTGTGCGGCCGAGGACGTTTCATAAAATGAGCACACACGGAAAAAGAGATCGCACTGTGATCAAGATTGCCGCCGCTTCACTGATTGGTTTTGCAGCCCTGGTCGGGGTTACCACGTTGCCCGCTCATGCCGGACGCACGGTCACATGCTCGTCCGATGGTGACCAGTACAACGAATGCCAGGCAGATTTCCGTTCCGCCGTCATCGTGCGGCAGAAGTCGGACAGCCCCTGCATCCGCAACCGCACCTGGGGTTACGACCGCGGTTCCGGCACCATCTGGGTCGACGGTGGCTGCCGCGCCGTCTTCGGCGAAGGTTCGCCCGGCCGTCGCGTTGTGCGTCGCTATTCCGACGACCCATTCGGCCCACCGGTGGTCGAACCGCGCCGCTACGATCCCTACTATGATCGCCGCTACCGCGAGCGCCGTGACGACGACGATTGCTTCTATAACGGCGACTGCTGAGAAGCTGCAAATTCGCGGCATTTCACTATGACGGTTTTGCGCGGCTCGACTTCAGTCGGGCCGCTCGACATACCGACACAGATTTTGAGTATCCCGCCCGCTTATGGCCGGCTTGGATCGCAGCGTTCAGCGGCTTCTGAAGACCTCAGCCAAACGGCTCGGTCGGCCCTTTGGCTGGCCTGGTAAACCATTGAGGTCCGTCTTCAGTCATATGGATATGGTCCTCCAGCCGAATTCCGAAGCGCTCGGGCACAACGATCATAGGCTCGTTGGAAAAACACATGCCGGGGCTGAGAAGCATATCGTTGCCCCGGACGATGTATGGTTCCTCATGGATTTCCAATCCGAGGCCGTGCCCTGCCCGGTGCGGCAGACCTGGCAACCGGTAGTCCGGCCCGAGGCCATGGCGCGCCAGGACCGCTCGCGCCGCATCGTCGAGACGATGACAGGGGGTGCCTGGCTGCGCAGCCTCGAACACCGCTTGCTGGGACTCGCGTTCATATCGCCAGATACGTGCATAGTCGGCTTCGGGTTCATCAATCATATAGCTGCGCGTCAGATCGGAATGATAGCCGTCGATGCGCGTGCCGGTATCGACAAGAATGGCCTGGCCTCGCTCCAGGACCTGGTCGCCATCGGCTCCATGGGGAAGCGATGTGGCTGCGCCAAACGAAACGATGCAGAAGGTGGAACCGCCGGAAGCCCCCAGCGCCCTGTGCTGCTCGTCGATGTAACGAGCCACCTCGGAAGCGCGGATACTGGGCTTCATGATCGCATGGGCGCGTTTGTGCACTTCGAGCGTCAGTTCCATGGCATATGTGATCAGCGCGATCTCCGCGGCCGATTTGTAGAGCCGCAATGCGCGGATGAGGTGCGTCCCGTCGCCCAGACGCTCGACGCCCAGGGTTCGGGCCAGAGCGTGATAGATGAAGAGCGGGAGGGCGTCGTCGAGCGCGATCACCCCGCTCGGTCCCGCCAGCGAAGCGACCAGTGCCGCAGGGTTCTCTTCTTCTTCCCAGGTCGCGATCTCAGCGCCCAGATGCGGCAGCGTCTCGACGCGGCTGCGTTCGAAAGCGGGAACGATGTAGGTGAGCGAAGTCGGCGTCACCAGCGCGCCAAGCATACGCTCGCTCTGGCGCCAGACGAGACCGGTGAAATAGCGAAGACTCTCCGAAGAGCCGAGCAGGACCGCGGAGACGCCGTTGGCGTCCATTTTTTCCCGCAGCCTTTGAAGCCGGCCTCGTCTTTCGGCATCGGTGATCGCGGCTGGACGGGCTGAGAGGGACATGTTTGCTCCTGATCAGGATCTTGTAACGGCGGGGTCGGAATGCGCATGAGGCCGCAACCTACTCCGCGATCCGAGCCGCAGTCGTAGTGGCAGCCACCTATGCTTTCTTCGGCCAGGTGTCGGCGAGCCTGTAGCCTTCCGGCCACGGGTCGTCGGGGTCGAGCATGTGCTGATGCGTGCCGGTGATCCAGGCGCGGCCCGAGATTTCCGGCAGCACCGCCGGGCGGCCACCCACGGTCGTGGTACCGACGATGCGGCCCGTGAAGGTCGAACCGATCACCGAAACCGCGGTCAATCGATCCTCCAAGCCCATCTGACCGCGCGCATGCAACACGGCCATCCGCGCCGACAAGGCAGTCCCCGTCGGTGAACGGTCGACCTTGCCCGGCTGGATCGCCACGGCGGCACCGGCACGCAAGCCCTCGACCGTGCGCTCGACTGCACCGGCGAACAGGCAGAACGAGAAGTGCTTCCAGTCCGGATTTTCCGGGTGGTTGAAACCAAGGGCGGCATTGGCTGCGTTGGTGATGCGCACGCCAAGCCGCGCTATATCGAGCGTTTCGTCCGGCTTGAGGGCAAAGCCCATCGCAGCCGCGTCGACGATGACGAACGAGTCACCGCCATAAGCGGTATCGACGGTGAGCGTGCCAAGCCCTTCGACTTCCAGCTTTGCATCCAGGCGCTCGGCAAAACTCGGCAGGTTGCGCACGAAGATGCGCTCGGCCTTGCCGTTACGGCATTCCGCCCGCACGCGCACGAGACCACCAGGCGCCTCCAGCGTGATCTCCGTTACGGGCTCTCGCATCGGCAGGATGCCGCTGTCCAGCAGCACGGTCGAAACGCAGATCGAGTTCGAACCCGACATCGGCGGCGTGTCTTCCGGCTCCATGATGATGAAGGCGGCATCCGCCTCTGGATGTTTGGGCGGCACAAGCAGATTGACGTGCCGGAACACGCCGCCGCGCGGCTCGTTCAGGACGAAATTGCGCAAGGTGTTGTCGCGGGCGATCCAGCGGCTCTGCTCCCAGATCGTGTCGCCCGGCGGCGGTGTGATCCCGCCGACGATCACATCGCCCACCTCGCCTTCGGCATGTGCCGAGATCACGTGGATGGTTTTGGTGCTGCGCATCGGAAACTCCTCAGGAAAGCCAGGCAGGCAGGCGCACCGGTGCGCGCCCGGTAAGTGCCGCGGTCACACAATCGGCAAGGCTGCCGAGGCGTACCGCACGGCCTGACAGGCCCGGCCCGTAGTGGGCGTATTTGCCGGAATTGGTCATCACGGCGCGCGTCCGCGTCGGGAACACCGGCTCTGAAATCGAGCACCAGCACAGGTCTGGCACCACTTGCACGCCGCTTTGTTCAAGCCGCGCCAGCGTGCCTTCACTGCGAGCATCGGCTATGACTGCGTTGCCCGCGGTGACGATGACTGCCGCATCCGGGTGACGTTTGCGTCCGGCGAGCGCGGCCGCCAGCGAACGGCATTCCTCCAGCGATGCGTGCGGACTGCCGATGGCAACGAGTTCGACCGCCTCCGGTCCCGCATTGAGGTTTTTCCACGCTGCGGCCAGGTCGGTGCGCGTGATGACGGCATGGTCGGCGTCGGCTGCACCGGCACCATCGGCTTCAGGCGTCACCCCTTCGACATGCAGCATTGGAGCGGCTGACGTGGTTCCAAACGCCGCGCACAGCGCCTTAAGATCGTCGCGTGACGGTCGAGCTTCGCCAAGTCCACGCAGCAGCGGGATGCGGTCGGGCGCGGCATGGCCGGCGAGATAGCCGAGCAGTGGCCAGAACGCATCGTCGACACCACTTGGAACTTCCACATCGATGACACGTCGGGCCTTGCGGTGTTCGTCGAGATAGACGCCGGAGAGCGGGGCACGTCCCGTCAGGGCAATGCACAGATCAAGGAAGTCCGGATGTTTTGCCGTGCGGGCACCGAGCACGGAATTGGCGAAGATCACCGCATTGGACTCCGCCCAAGCGATAGCCTCACCGCTTTTCGGCGCACTGTCGAGCAGATAGGGCGAACAGGTAAAAGTCGGCCGGCAACCCATGCGCACATAAGCATCGGCAAGGCGCGCTGCAGGATCGCCGAAATCGTGCGCGACACCCTGTGCCTGCCAGTTGGCGCGATCGACCGAGATGGCATTCATAGTCGTCGGAACCCGAACCCGTGCGCCGAGCTCTGCCATCTTTTCGGCGAAGGTCAGATTGGCGGTGCTCGCATAGATGCAGCCGTCGATGTGCGCCTGCGTCACGTCCACAAGGCTGCGCGCGCTCTGCTGAATGGCCATGGCGCAGATGATGCGCATAGCCTGCTGGACGGCAACACCCCCTTGCCCGGCGAGCATAGCACGATCCGCCTCGGTAAGATCCAGCGCGCCACTGGTCGGAGGACCAACAGGGATCGTCGACCCGTCGGCTTCGATCGCCGTATCCCCAATTCGCGCAGTCTTCGCTTGCGATAACGCGGCGAAGGCCTGCGGATCGAGACGCAAGACCGGCAACGGTTTGTCGAAAAGTTCCGATGCGATCAGCGCCCCGAGGGTCAGCACATCCTCGGCTTCCGAAAAGATGAGTGCTGCCGGCGCCCGCCCGTTCAGCACGAGGTCCAGCAACACGCCGGAACCGGTGCAGGAACCGCGGCTCGACGGCATCATCAGGATGGCGCCGGTCAGGCAGCTTCCGTGTAGCGGATGATGCACGTCGATCACACGCGCCGTGGCCGGATCGACGCCGCCCCAAAAGCTCAGTGCTTCCTGTGTCGCGACGACGGCCCCTTGGGCCGTACCGCCAAGGATCGACCGGGCGGGAGAGCTCTCGTTCACTTGACGACGAACCCGTGCGCGAAAGGATCCCGATCGTCGATGAAAATGGTGTTGAAGCCGGTCATGCGGGCCCAGCCGGCGATCGAAGGAACGATCGCGTCGCGATCCGCAACCTTCGTCGCCGCCTCGACACGGCCGTTGAACAGCGAACCGATGATCGATTCATGGACGAATTCGTCGCCGACCTTCAGCTTGCCCTTGGCGGCAAGCTGCGCCATGCGGGCCGAAGTGCCGGTGCCGCAGGGCGAGCGATCGATCGCCTTCTCGCCATAGAAGACCGCGTTGCGGGCATGAGCGCCATCTTGCGTCGGCTTGCCGGTCCATTGGATGTGGCTGAGGCCCTTGATCTCGGGATGCAGCGGATGGACGAACTCGTATTTCGCGTTGAGCGCGGCGCGCAGCTTCGGCGACCAGCCAACCAACTCGCCCGCAGTATAATCGGCCATGTCGCGGAAATTCTTCTGCGGCTCGACGATGGCGTAGAAATTACCGCCATAGGCGACATCGACGACGATCTCGCCAAGCCCCTCGACCTCCGCCGTCAGCCCTTCGGCATAAAGGAAACCTGGAACGTTGGTGAGGCGCACTTCCTCTACGAAACGGCCTTCCTGGCGATAGGTGATGTCGACCTTGCCGGCAGGCGCGTCGATCGAAAGCCTACCGGGTTCGCGCGGCGTGATCAGGCCGTTCTCGATGCCCATGGTGATGGTACCGATCGTGCCGTGGCCACACATCGGCAGGCAGCCCGAAGTCTCGATGAACAGCACTGCGACGTCGCAGTCGGGTCGTGTCGGCGGATAGAGGATGGAGCCCGACATCATGTCATGCCCGCGCGGCTCGAACATCAACCCAGTGCGGATCCAGTCGAATTCGCGCAGGAAATGCGCCCGCTTTTCCAGCATGTTCGTGCCTTCGAGGCGCGGCCCACCGCCCGAAACAAGGCGAACCGGGTTTCCGCAGGTGTGTCCGTCGATGCAGGAGAATGTGTGAGTTGCCATGGGCGGGACCTTGGTCAAAAGCGTTGCGGCGAGAAAGATGTAATGTCGACGGCGGGCCGTTGCCCGGTCAAGAGATCCGCAACGATACGCGCCGTACCCGCCGACTGGGTCAAGCCAAGATGGCCATGACCGAAGGCGTGGACGATATGCGGCGTCGCCCGCGCGGTGCCGATCGCCGGCAGGCTGTCCGGCAGGGAGGGGCGAAAGCCCATCCACTGCACCCCACCCTGCGGCTTCAGGCCGGGCAGGAAGGCCTTCGCCTTCTTCAGCATGGCCTCGGAGCGGCGGAAATTCGGCGGCAGTTTCAGGCCACCAAGCTCCACCGCGCCGCCGACGCGAATGCCGGTGGACAAACGGCTGACGACGAAGCCGTGACCGCCGAAAGTCACTTGCGTACGCAGGTCGAGGGCGTCCTGCGGCAGGGTGGTGTTGTAGCCACGTTCGGTTTCGAGCGGGATGGTCTCGCCGATGGTGCTGGCGATCTTGTGCGAAAAAGCGCCGGCCGAAAGCACGACCTTGCGCGCTCGCCGTACGGTGCCGTCAGCAGCGATGACATCGACTGCATTCTCGAGCGGACGCAACG
Organism: Mesorhizobium sp. 1M-11; assembly: GCF_001303895.1. Classification (GTDB taxonomy): domain Bacteria; phylum Pseudomonadota; class Alphaproteobacteria; order Rhizobiales; family Rhizobiaceae; genus Mesorhizobium. Next base: position 267,237 of record NZ_LJSD01000001.1, read on the forward strand.
CGGTGATCTCGGCGCGTTCGACCGCCCCACCTTTCACGCCGAAATGTTCAGCCAATGCGAGCGTATAAAGCCGCGGGTCGGCAATCGAATACCACCCGGGCGTGAAGGTGCCGTGGGTGAAGCGCGGCGCCAGACCCGGTTGGATTTCCGCGATCTCGGCTGTCTTGAGATGCAGGAACTCGATGCCGTGTTCTTCCCGCGCCGCCCAGCCGGGCAGCGAAGCCTTGAATTCCGCCTCGCCTTCATAAACCTGAAGATTGCCTTCCTTGCGCAGCATGGGCAGCGTGCCTGTCTGCCGCAGGAAAGGTTCCAGCTCAGCCTTCGACAAGTCCATCAACGCGGTCTGCGCGGCGGTGGAGTGAGCCACGCGCTTGGGCGAACAGGCGTGCCAGAAGCGGAACATCCAAGGCGCGATCTGCAGGGCGTAGGCCGGCGGCACCGACAACGGCCCGAGCGGATCAAGCAGCCATTTCGGTGCTTTCTTCAGGATGCCCGGCGAGGCGAGCGGCAGGATGTCGGTGAAGGCGAAAGCACCGGCGTTGCCGGCGGAAGCCCCGGCGGCTGGCCCCTCGCGGTCCAGCACCGTGACATTCAGCCCGCGCGCCTGCGCGGCAATCGCCGCCGAAAGCCCGACGACCCCTGCCCCAATGACGATGACGTCGACCTGCTTTTCCATTGCGCTCTCAATGCGTTGCCGCAAGGAACTTCTTCGTCTCGGTGTGCTGCGGCGCGTCGAAGAGCTGCTCCGGCGGCGCGATTTCAGCCATGATTCCCTGATGGAAGAAGGCAACGCGGTCGGATACCTCGCGAGCAAACTTCATTTCGTGGGTCACGCAGATCATCGTCATGCCTTCAGAGGCGAGCATCCTGAGCGTATCCAGCACTTCGCCCACCAGCATCGGGTCAAGTGCCGAGGTCACTTCGTCAAACAGCATATATGTGGGAGACATAGCGAGCGCACGCGCAATCGCCATGCGCTGCTGCTGGCCACCCGACATGCGGCTTGGATAGACAGAAAGCTTCTCGGCGAGACCGACATGGGTCAGTTGCTTCACCGCGATTTCCTCGGCCTTCTCCTTCGGCAGGCCAAGCACCTTGCGCGGCGCCAGCATCACGTTTTCCAGCACGGTCAGATGCGGGAATGCATTCCATTGCTGGAAGACGATGCCCACCTTTTGCCTCAGCTTGTTGAGGTCCGTGCTCTTGGCGTGGACATCGGTGCCATCGATGACCACCCTGCCCGACGCGATCGTTTCAAGTCCGTTGATGCATGTAAGCAACGTCGACTTGCCCGAACCGGAGCCACCGATGACGGTGACGACCTCGCCTTTTCTGACGGTCAGGTCGATGCCTTTCAGGACTTCCAGCGAGCCGAAGGATTTGTGGACGTTTTCAATCTCAATCATTGGGTGACCAGCGTTCTTCGAGATACCTGCCGAAGCGGGCAATGGGCAGGCTTATGACGAAATAGATGGCGCCGCACAGAAGCAGGATGAACAGCGGCTCCTGCAGGCGGGTGACAAGGATCTGCGAGGCGCGCAGCAGCTCGATGAGGCCGAGCCAGAGCACGAGCGCGGAATCCTTCATCACACCAAGCGTCAGGCCGATCCACGACGGCAACGACACGCGAGTGGCGAGCGGCGCCACGATGTAGCGCATGTCCTGCCACCAGGTCATGCCGAGCGATCGCGCAGCGCGGCGCGTATTGACCGGCACCGAGTCGATGCCGCCCCGAACGATCTCGGTGCAGTAGGCTGCAGTATAGAGCGACAGCACCACGCAAGACGTGGTGAAGGGTGGCCAGCCGAGTTTGGCGATGGACTGCAAGGCGTTGCCGAGAACGAGCTGGATCAGCAAGGGCACGGAGCGGAAAATATCCAGGGCAAAGGTGAGCGGCGCCGACCAATAAGGTCCGAACTGGAAGCGGATGACGCCAAACACGATGCCGAGCACCGTGCCGGCGGCAACTGAAACCGCCGTCACGGCAAGCGTCATGCCGGCGCCATGGGCCAGGAAGGCGAGATCACTCCAGGTAAGAGCTGTGCTGAACATCTCTACCCCGCCTCAATAACGGAACATGCGCGCGGCAAGCAGGCGTGCAGCCAGCGTGACCGCCTTGGCGATGAGGTAATAGATCACCGCAGCAAGGGCGAAGAATTCGAAGGTGCGGAACGAGCGGGCGTTCAGTTCCTGCGTGACACCGGCGAGATCGGAACTCATGCCGACGGTCACCCCGAGCGACGTCATGAGAATCGCCCAGACCATCTGGTTGGTGGCCGGCAGGAAGGCAACGCGCAGCATCTGCGGCAGGACGATGTAGCGGAACGCTTGTAGCGAGCTCATGCCCAGCGAACGACCCGCGCGCGCCTGCGTCTCGGGAATGGCCTTGAGCGCACCACGGAAATTCTCAGCGAGATAGCCGGCATTGTTGAAGGCGATGCCGGCGAGCAGTGCCGTGAAAGGACTGAGGTGGATGCCGAAATTGCCGAGGCCGAAATGCGCCATATAGATCTGGAACAGCGCCGGCGTGTTGCGCGCCACTTCCACCCAGGCGGTGGCGACCCCGGAAAGGACACGGTTGCCTGAAAGCCGGAACACGGTGAGCGCGATCGCCAGCGCAAGCCCGATCGCCATCGACAGAAGCGCAATTTCCAAAGTGACCAGCGCACCGTCGAGCATTTGCGGCAATGCCCTGAACGCCTGGTTCCAGTGGAAGGTATAGCTGAACATCGCCGCTTCGCCTTTCGGAAGAATCGGCGGCGCGAGGCTTGGCTCGCACCGCCCGGGAAACGGTCAGGTCAACGGTAGACGCCGTTCACAGCCAGCGACGGCAGATCGCCGCCGACCCACTTCTTGTAGAGTTCCGCATAACGGCCGGTGCGCACCTGCTGGTTGATGAACAGGTTCAGGTAGTTGATCAGGCCGTATTCTTCGCGGTTGGTGAAGAGCGAGACATAGTCGATGTCATACGGCGCCTTGCCGACCACCGAAATGCCCGGGAACTTGCCCGTCTTCACATTGGCCTGCGCAACCGTGGAAGTGGACACGGTGGCATCGATCTGGCCCTGGCTGAGCGCCAGGAACACGTCAGCCTGGGTCTGATAAGGACGGAATTCGCCGGCTCCCCATTCCTTGACCGACTTTTCGAGCGCGATCGCTTCGAACGTGCCGGCGGTGGCGCCGACCGTCTTGCCCTTCATGTCCTCGAACGATTTGACGCCCGACTTGTCGTTGGCGGTGACGGCCATTTCGAAAGCGAAATAGGGAACGGTCATGCCGACGGTCTTGGCGCGTTCGAGCGTATCGGAGGTCGAGGCGACGCCGACATCGACGCGGCCAGACATCAGGGCCGGGATGCGCTCCGGAAAGGGCGTCTCCACGATCTCGGCCGTCACGCCGAGCGCCTTGGCGAGATCGTTGCAATAGTCGACGTCGAAGCCGATCGGATTGTTGCTCGCATCGCGCGCGCCCATGGGCGGGAAGTCGAGCACCACAGCGCAGCGCAAGGTGCCGGAAGCGATGATGTCGTCGAGCTTGTCGGCATATGCCTGACCGCTCAGTGCGGTTGCGGCCATGAGCCCGAAGGCGAGGACCGAGATCTTCATGTTTTGCTCTCTCCCTGAGTGTTGCCGGTCGGTAGACCGCGCGCACTATTTCGTGTCGCCGCGGACAAATCAATCACAAAATACAAATTGTATGCAGTGAATATACGATTTTAATATTCCGAGCCGACCGAAACCTCCTTTCAACCCTCAACCGACGAAGCTCTCGGGCAGCAGCGCTTCCGGAACGTTCTGATAGGCAACGGGGCGCAGGAAACGGCGGATGGACAAGGTACCGACACTGGTCGCCCCGAAATTGGTCGAAGCCGGATAAGGCCCGCCATGAACCTGGGCGTCGACCACCTCGACGCCGGTCGGAAAGCCGTTGACCAGCACCCGGCCAGCCTTGCGTTCCAGGACAGGCATCAGGCGGCGCGCGGCCTCGACATCCCCTTCATCCATGTGAATGGTCGTGGTCAGCTGCCCTTCGAAGCCACGGGCGATCTCTTCCATCTCGTTCAGAGAACCCACTTTCACCACGAGGCCGAGCGGTCCGAAAACCTCTTCGCCCAGCGCATGGTCGGACATGAACTGCGCCCCTGTCGTCTCGAACAGATTGGGGGTCGCGGCGCGGCCCGAGGGTTCGGTCACCAGCAAAGGCTTGACCGAATTGCGCTCGGCGAAACGCGCCTGTCCGTCGCGATAAGCCTTGGCGATGCCGTCCGTCAGCATGGTCTGCGCGCCAACCTTGCCAAGCGCTTCGGTCGTGGCCCCGATGAAGCGATCGGCATCGGGCCCTTCGACCACCACGGCTATGCCGGGATTCGTGCAGAATTGCCCGGCGCCCAGCGTCAGCGAACCTGCCCAGCCCTGTCCCAGCGCCTCGGCGCGCGCCTTAACTGCCTCTGGCAACAACAGCATCGGATTGACCGAGCCGAGTTCGCCGAAGAACGGGATCGGCTCGGGACGGGCGGCACAGAGGTTGAAGAGCGCGCGGCCACCGGCCAGCGAACCGGTAAAACCGACAGCCTTGATCAGCGGGTGCTGCACAAGCGCCTCGCCGACCTGACGATTGCCGCCCTGTATCAGCGAAAAAACGCCGGGATGCACACCGGTCTTTACGATCGCCGCCTCGATGGCCTGGGCGACGATCTCCCCAGTGCCGGGATGAGCCGAATGACCCTTCACCACGACCGGGCAGCCGGCCGCCAATGCGGCTGCCGTGTCACCACCTGCGGTCGAAAAAGCGAGCGGAAAGTTGGAAGCGCCGAAGACGGCGACCGGCCCGACCGGGCGCTGGATCAGCCTGATCTCTGGTCGAGGCGCCGGCTGGCGTTCCGGCAGGGCCGCGTCGACGCGGCGGTCGAGGTAGTCACCCTTTTCGATATGGTCGGCAAAGAGGCGAAGCTGACCGGTCGTACGCCCGCGTTCGCCCTGAAGCCGCGCTTCCGGCAGGCCGGTCTCCTGACTGCCTATTTCTGTGATCGCATCGGCGCGCGCCTCGACCTCGTCAGCAATGGCGCGCAGAAAGGCCGCCCGCGCACCACGCGACGAATAGGCGTAGCTCCAGAAGGCTTCTTCGGCGGCCTCGCAGGCGCGATTCACCAGATCCACGCTGCCGACAGCGAAGGCATGCGCAGGACCATGTGCCGGAGCACTTTCGAAGGTGCCCGCGCCATCAAGCCAAGCGCCCGCAATGAGGTGTTTTCCCTTGGGGGTAAAAGCCATGTGAGGTTCCTGTCCTGAAAATACAAAGGCGGCTCGCGCCGAATTGCGATTGTCGATTATTTGTATACTCTATGTATGCAGATAATCAACTCAATCACCTACCTGTATCGAGAGGAAGACCATGCCTGCAACCACCACCATGCCGATCGTCACGCTTAACGAGCGTGTCGAGGCAATCTTCAAAAAGGCGGGGTTGAACGACATCCAGGCCGGAGCTCTTGCCCGCGTCATCGTCGCGGCAGAGCGAGACGCCTGCAAATCACATGGTATCTACCGGATCGAGGGCGCGCTGCGCACCGTCAAGGCCGAAAAGGTCGCACCGGATGCTGTACCGGAACTGGTGCAGCAGGACCACTCCGCGATCGTACGGGTGGACGCCAGCCGCGGATTCGCCAATCCCGCCTTCGAACTTGGCCTGCCGGTGCTCGTGGAACGGGCCCGCGCGCTGGGTCTGGCGGCGCTTGTCATCAACGACTGCACACATTTCTCGGCGCTCTGGCCGGAAGTGGAGGCCTTGGCGGGATACGGCCTCGCCGGACTTGCCATGTGCCCGAGCTACTCCACGGTCGCGCCAGCCGGTGGCAACAAGCCGTTGCTTGGCACCAATCCCTTGGCCTTCGGCTGGCCGCGCCCAGGCAAATCACCCTATGTTTTCGACTTTGCCACCTCCGTCGCCGCCCGCGGCGAGATCGAGCTGCACCGCCGCGCCGGCAAGCCCTTGCCCGAAGGCTGGGCGATCGATGCCGAAGGACAGCCCACCACCGATCCGGAAGCCGCGCTTACCGGTGCGATGCTGCCTTTCGGCGGCCACAAGGGCTCCGCGATCAGCACCATGATCGAGCTCCTCGCGGGCGTCATGATCGGCGACCTGATCAGCCCGCAGGTGCTCGACTACCTTGGCACCACCACGCTTGCCCCGCCGCATGGTGAACTCGTCATCGCCTTTTCTCCCGAGGCTTTTGCCAAAGGCCGTGACGGCAATCCACTGGAGCGCGCACAGGCACTGTTCGACGCGATTGCCGGTCAGGGTGCCCGCCTGCCGTCGCAGCGCCGTTACGCAGCCCGCGCGAGATCAGAGATCGAAGGCATCGCTCTTACCACAGCCGAAATGCAACAGCTCGACAGGCTGCTCGCGCTGGGGCTTGAGGCCGTCGCCTGAAACACCCTGCCGTCTGATTGAAGCCTTCCGACCATCAACAAAAAAGCCCTCCACCGGAGGGCTTTCTCGGAGCCGAGGCTCGGGCGGGTCAGCCCTTGTGCTTCTGTACAGCGCCAGGCAGCTTGCTCCACTCGGCATACCAGGTGTTGAAGAGCTTGAGCTGTGCCTCGCAGTAGCCGCGCTGGCTGTCGGTCAGGGCGTCTGTCTCATTGAAATGCAGCGTGTATTCCTTGTCACCCTTCAGCACCATCATGTGCTTGAAGTACAAAACAAGGTCCGGGCCTTCATCGAAGGAGGACAGAACGGCCAGCGCCTGCTCCAGTTCCTGAGCGCGCTGGCGCGCGTCGACGTCACCTGTCGCCGCGGCCTGGGACAAATTGCAGAGGTGGATAACCTCTTTCGGCAGCACATTGCCGATGCCGGTGATGGCTCCCGTCGCGCCACAATTGACGAAGCCATGGAAGACAGCGGTGTCGACGCCGATCATCAGCGACACACCGTCGTCGCGGCTGGTGATGTTCTCGGCCGCATAACGCAGGTCGGCATGACCGCCGAATTCCTTGAAGCCGACGAGGTTGGAGTGCTCGGCCCGTAGCGCGAAGAACAGATCGGCACGCGTGGCGAAGCCATAATAGGGGCTGTTGTAGATCACCGCAGGAAGATCGGGCGCGGCCGACAGGATCGCCTTGAAATGCGCTTTCTGGGCAGTCAGCGACGAGCCACGCGACAGCACGCGCGGGATCACCATCAAGCCCTGCGCGCCGACCTTTTGAGCATGGGCGGCATGCGCCACGGCGGATGCGCTGTTGATGGCGCCCGTGCCGACGATCACCGGCACACCCGCCTTGACCAGGCGCTCAACGCCTTCCATGCGTTGCGCATCGGTCAAAAGCGGCCAATCGCCCATCGAACCGCAATAGACAACTGCCGACATGCCGTCTGCGATCAGCTGCTTGCCCTTGGCGACAAGGGCGTCGAAATCAGGGCTGCGGTCCGCTTTGCACGGTGTCATCAAAGCCGGAATTACGCCGGAGAAAATCCTCGCCTTCATCTCAAAAGCTCCCTGTTGGTCTGTCGCTTCGGCAGAAGACGCCATGGCGCAGCCGTGCGCAATCCCTGCTTTCGGCAGCAATTATACTCTTTGGATTTTATTTGTCGACAAGAAATCGACAACGATTTCACAGCGCGACGTTCAGATGCCCGCCGCGTGTGAAAAGCTTCTGGATCTGGTCGACGATCTGCTCCGCATGCACCTTCGCCAGCCGATCGGCCGCCTCGACATCGCGGGCGGCAATGACCGCGATCATATCCTCATGCTCGTCGACAAAACGCTGCGGCAAACGATCGTCATAAGACTGATAGTAAAGACGCAAAAGCCGCCGTCCTTCATTGAGAAGCCGTCCGAAGAGACCCGTGAAATACGGGTTGCGACCTGCTTCCGCGATAGCCGAATGCAGGGCAGCATTGGTGGCGATCATCGCCAACGCATCCTGTTCCTCTACTGCCTTGGCGAATTCCGCTTGATGCGCGCGGATCACCCTCAAGTCCTCGGGACGATGATGTTCGGCAGCCAGGCGCGTGGTGATGCGATACATCAACACCAAGGCATCGAAATACGTGTGCATATTCATAAAATCGATATTCGACACCATGGTCGACCGGTTGGGCAGCGTGTCGATCAGCCCCTCGCCGGCCAGTCGCACCAGAGCCTCGCGAATGGGCGTACGCGACATCTTGAACCGCTCGGCCAGTTGCACCTCATCGATCGGACTGCCCGGTGGCAGCACAAGATCGAGGATTTCGTCGCGTAGGAGGTCGTAGACGACCTTCACACCGGAGCCACGCTTGCGTTCTGGGCGGGAGGTCTTGTCGGCAGCGGTCATCTTAAAACCCTCATGTCGACAAAATGCATACGTTCCACAGGCGCACGGATCAAGGCTGGATGCGGTTAGATCACATCCTGGCGGGCGCCCGCGGTCGTGTCAGCGCACAACGGAAACCGTCAACCCCGCTCCAACCGTCCTGCAAAAAGCGATCTAGACCGGCAGGATCTTGCCAGGGTTCATGATGTTGTAGGGATCGAGCGCGCGCTTGATTTGCCGCATCACGTCGAGACCATGGCCGTGCTCGGCCTTGAGGAACCCGACCTTGCCCTGCCCGACGCCATGCTCGCCGGTGCAGGTGCCCTCCATGGCAATCGCGCGCATGTTGAGGCGGGCAACGAACCGCTCGACCAGCGCCACCTCTCCGGCGTCCTCGGGATTCATAAGTGCCAGCACGTGGAAGTTGCCATCGCCGGCATGGCCGACGATGGGCGCGATCAAGCCCATTTCGGCGATGTCGGCCTCGGTTTCCGCCACGCATTCAGCCAAACGCGAGATCGGCACGCAGACATCCGTCGACAACCCCTTGGCGCCGGGCCTGAGCGTCAGCGATGCCCAATAGGCGTCGTGGCGCGCCTTCCAGAGCTTGCTGCGCTCCTCGGCCACCGCTGTCCACAGGAATGGCCCACCGCCATTCTCCTCTGCGACCAAACCAAAGGTTTCGGCCTGCTCGGCCACACCGGCGTCGCTACCGTGAAATTCGAGGAACAGGCACGGGCTCTCGGGATAATCCAGCTTGGAATAGGTCTTCATCGCCCGCATCTGCAGCGCGTTGACCAGTTCGATACGGGCGACAGGAATGCCCATCTGGATGGTCTGGATCACCGCCTGCGATGCCGCCTCCAGCGTCGGGAACGGACACACGCCTCCCGAGATGGCTTGCGGAATGCCCTGCAGTTTCAGCGTCAGTTCCGTAATGATCCCGAGCGTGCCTTCCGAGCCGACCAGGAGGCGGGTGAGATCGTAGCCAGCGGAACTCTTCTTGGCGCGCCGGCCGGTCGTCACGATTTCGCCGTCAGCCATGATGGCGGTCAGCGACAGCACGTTCTCGCGCATCGTGCCGTAGCGGACCGCATTGGTGCCCGACGCGCGCGTCGCCGCCATGCCGCCGAGCGTGGCATTGGCACCGGGATCGATCGGGAAGAACAGGCCGGTATCGCGCAGATGCTGGTTGAGTTGCTCGCGAGTCACGCCGGGTTCCACCCGGCAATCCAAATCCTCGGCGTTAACCGCAAGGATCCGGCTCATACGCGAGAGATCGACGGAAATGCCACCGCCCGGCGCGTTGACGTGGCCCTCTAGCGACGTGCCGACGCCGAAGGCGATGACCGGCACGCGATGCTCGGCGCAGGCGCGTACCACCGACTGCACTTCTTCTGTCGTCTCGCAGAACGCGACGCCGTCCGGCGCCTGGGTAGGAATGTAGGTGGTGGTGTGGGCGTGCTGTTCACGGATCGCCTGCCCGGTCTGGAATCGCTCGCCGAGCTGCTGTTTCAGAATGCCGAGAACGGCAGCAATGCCATTCTCATTGCGCTCGACCGGTACGAGGTCGCTCAGAGCCATGCTTTCCTCCGCGATTGGACCATCGCGGCCCTTGTTCTCGAGTTAAAGCTGCTTAAAGCATGTCGCGCAAAAGTGTGCAGCGGTTTTGCGATAACGACATGCGCGAAACAAAGATCTGCGTGCACGCTTTGCCAGAGGAAACATCGCAATGTCCATCCCTGCCCCTTTTGTCTCCCGCGTCATGGACATCGAGAAGGACTGGATCGATTACAACGGCCACCTCAACATGGCCTACTACAATGTCCTGTTCGACCGTTGTTCGGATGACGCGTTTGAGCTGATGGGCATGGGGCCGAACTACGCCCGCGACCGCAAGCTCACCATCTACACGGCCGAAGTGCATGTCTGCTACGTGCAGGAGCTGCATCTCGACCATAAGGTAACGGCAACCTTCCAGCTTCTCGACCATGACGAGAAGCGGCTGCGCGTCTATCAGGAAATCCGCCATGTCGACGGCTGGCTGGCGGCGACGTCGGAATCGCTTTCGCTGCATGTCGACATGGCCGGGCCGAAGGTCGCTCCCTTCCCGGCTGACGTGTTGGCCAAGGTCGAGGCGATGCGCGAAGCCCACGCGGGCCTGGCGGTGCCGGAGCGCGCCGGCCGCTCGATCGGCATCCGCCGCAAGGCTGGCTGAAGCAATTCCCGGAAAAAAGGGCGGCGGTTTTCCGCCCGGAATTGCTTCAAACAAGGAGACAGAGCGGATCGCCGTTCCCGTGAAACGGTGAACCGCTCCGGGCAGAGCCGTTAACCTTAATCAATATTGAACGGGGGAGAACCTGTTTGCCGCGTTGAGCGAATCAACGGCGCGCTGGAGAAGGCCTCCTAGGGGTGGACAGGAAAGCCTTGGAGAAGGGTCAGAGGAAATCTGGCCCGAGCACGCGCATGAAAATCGATATCGAGGCTCTCTCGCAAAAGCTGGCCGCCGACCCGCGCATCAGCGACTACGACTTCTGGCGTTCGTTGAAGAACCTCAACAACGAAATCTTCCAGATCGCAAACTCGAACGAGCCGATCCCCTTCGACATGCTGCGCTGGCGCGCCGTCATCAAGCAGGCGCGATCCAAACGCGGCCCCGCCTGAACTCACAACCAGGCTCTGGTTGGCTCATAGCAAAACCCGATAATACGCTGAATTTCCTGATCGATCGCGCGACGCGATCGATCAGGCGAGCGCCAGAGTCGACAGAAGCGCCAGCAGGAAAGAAGCCGCCACCATGGCGGCATAGGCGCGTGGCAGGTCGAACAGGATCATGTGGCCGGCGATCCAGGCGGTACCCGCTGCGCCCAGCGCATAGAGGAAGCCGTTGCGGTGACCATAGACCAGATTGGCCGCCATCAAGCCGCCGATGATGAGCGCACCGAAAACCACGATCACGGCAATGGCTGCCTTGTCGAAATTGTCGTCCACCGTGGTCGGGGGTTTGGAGTCGAACGGTTCTTGCATGGCCTCGCCTTGAATGGTTGGCGCGGACAGATTTAACCGACCGCACCAAAGGAGCAAAGACTAAACTCGCCCGCCGCGACGATAACAAGGCGCCAGTGTGGATTTCGGGAAACGCTTGCCGAAAATATTGCGGAGCGGACGATGAACGCTTCTATTCCCGGGCGCCGAGACGCCAGGATCAATCGTCTTTGACGATCTCCATGAAGCGGATGCGATTGCCGAACGGGTCGATCACCTCCACCTCCAGCCGGCCGTCCTCCTTCTCCAGTCCCGGGTTCATATAACGATATCTCTTCGCCGCCAGCTCGCGCTGGAACGCCTCGATACCGCTCATATAGACGACCATGTTGCCGCCGGGGCTGGCATCGCCCGAATGTTCGGACAGATGCAACCTGAGGCCGTCCCGCGACACCTGGGTGTAGAGCGGGGAGTTGTCCTCGTAGCGGTGCTCCCAATCGACGCTGAATCCGAGGAAACCGAGATAGAACTCATGGGCCTTGGCGACGTCGAAGATGCGCAAGATCGGCACGGCTTGTTCGAAGGCAATGCCTCTGCCCACCTTGCCGTCGAGTGCCCCGCCCTCGCCGCGCTCGATCCGGGCGGACAGGATGTTCCAGCTCTCGAGCCCGAACTGGCGAGCGACGATCTCCAACGCCTCGGAATGAGGAATTTCGATTTTTTTGTCAGCAAGCGCCTCGCGCATGGCTTTTGCCATCGCCTTGGCGTCCAGGAATGTGCGCATGGTCTGCGATCCTTCTCGTCGGGACGAAAAGCCTCACCGGGGCCCGCATTGCCGGTGCCTTCGTCCCAGGGACAAGGACCAGACTGAATCATGACGACGCATTCGCCATACCTTTTCAAGGCGCGGACTGCCGGCTGCGTCGAGCCGTTGCCGAACGCTATCCATGTCGCATCAAGCCGTCAACACGGGTCAAAGCCGTTGAATCCTGGAACAGTGTGTGAACATTGCTGGCCTTTCTCGCCCGAATCACTACATTCGGAAACGAAATGGCCGGCGATCACGACATGCCCTTCTTTGACGAGGATGACGCTCCGCGTTTCGACGCCGCGCGCGCATCTTCTTCGCAGGCAGCTCCGTCCGGCATCGCGGCCCGCGCCATGGCAGCGCGCCAGGGTCACAATAACCCGCCCGAGTACCTGAAGGGCCTCAACCCCGAACAGCGGCAGGCGGTGGAAGCTACCGAAGGCCCGGTGCTGGTTCTGGCCGGCGCTGGCACCGGCAAGACGCGCGTGCTCACCACCCGCATCGCCCACATCCTGGCCACCGGCCGCGCCTTCCCCAGCCAGATCCTCGCCGTCACCTTCACCAACAAGGCCGCGCGCGAAATGAAGCATCGCATCGGCGTCCTTGTCGGCGAGGCGATCGAAGGCATGCCATGGCTAGGCACCTTCCACTCCATCGGCGTCAAGCTGTTGCGCCGCCATGCCGAGCTCGCGGGCCTGCGCTCGGATTTCACCATCCTCGACACCGACGATGTCACCCGCCTCATCAAGCAGCTGATTCAGGCCGAGGGGCTGGACGACAAGCGCTGGGCGCCGCGTACCTTCGCGCAGATGGTCGACAGCTGGAAGAACAAGGGCCTCGCTCCCGACGAAATCCCGGAGGGCGACGCACGCGCCTTCGCCAATGGCCGGGGTCGTGAGCTGTACCGCGCCTATCAGGACCGGTTGACCACGCTGAACGCCTGCGACTTCGGTGATCTGCTGTTGCACCCGATCCGCATCTTCCGCAAGCACCATGACGTGCTGGCCGAATACCACCGCAAATTCAAATACATACTGGTAGACGAGTACCAGGACACCAACACCGCGCAATATATGTGGCTGAGGCTCCTGGCACAGCGGCCGAAACAGTCCAGCGCAGTCCCCACGACCGAAGGTCGCGAGCCCGACTGGGCGACCGAGCCGTCGCGAGGCCCCCGCGGAGCGCCCGCGCCGTTAGGCGCGGAACAGCGCGCGAGCGAGAACAGGGTCAATATTTGCTGCGTCGGCGACGACGATCAGTCGATCTATGGCTGGCGCGGCGCCGAGGTGGACAACATCCTGCGCTTCGAGAAGGACTTTCCCGGCGCAACCGTCATCCGCCTGGAGCGCAATTATCGCTCCACCGCCCATATCCTGGGTGCTGCCGCCCATCTCATCGCCCACAATGAGGGCCGCCTCGGCAAGACGCTGTTCACGGACCGACCGGATCCGGAGGACCCCAGGGTCAATGTGCATGCGGCCTGGGATTCGGATGAGGAAGCGCGCGCCGTCGGCGAGGTCATTGAGGCCTATCAGCGCGATCGTCACAAGCTGAATGACATGGCCATCCTGGTGCGCGCTTCGTTCCAGATGCGCTCCTTCGAGGATCGCTTCATCGAGATCGGCCTCAACTATCGCGTCATCGGTGGCCCCCGCTTCTACGAACGCCAGGAAATCCGCGACGCCATGGCCTTCATGCGCGTCGTCGCCAATACCGGCGACGACCTCGCTTTCGAGCGCATCGTCAACGTGCCGAAACGCGGCCTGGGCGACGCCACCATCCGCCAGATCCACGACACGGCGCGTGCGCTCGGCGTGCCGATGCTGGAGGCTTCCGCTCGCCTTGCCGAAAGCGATGAGCTGAAGCCCAAGCCACGCGCGGCCCTGCGCGAAGTCGCCGCCAACTTGGTGCGCTGGCAGAGCCTGATCGATTCCACACCGCACACCGAACTCGCCGAGATGATCCTCGAGGAGAGCGGCTACACCGATATGTGGAAGAACGACCGTTCCGCGGAAGCCCCTGGCCGGCTGGAAAACCTCAAGGAGCTGATCCGCTCCATGGAGGAATATGAATCGCTGCGTGCCTTCCTCGAACATGTCGCGCTGGTGATGGACGCCGAGCAGAATGAGGGCCTCGACGCGGTCTCCATCATGACGCTGCATTCGGCCAAGGGCCTGGAGTTCGAGACGGTGTTCCTCCCTGGCTGGGAGGAAGGCCTTTTCCCCCACCAGCGGGCATTGGACGAAGGCGGCCGCTCGGGCTTGGAGGAAGAGCGACGGCTGGCCTATGTCGGCGTCACCCGCGCCAAGAAGAACCTGCACATCTGGTTCGTCTCCAACCGCCGCATCCATGGACTGTGGCAATCGACCATCCCGTCCCGCTTCCTCGACGAATTGCCGGAAGCCCATGTCGAGGTGCAGGAAGGCGGTGGCTCCAGCTACGGCGGCTACGGCAACCCTTATGGCGGCGGTGCCTTCGCTTCGGGCCGGGGCGGTTTCTCGGCCGGGCGCCAGAATCCGTATGGTGCCTCGCGCTTCGACAGCATCGGCTCGCCGTCGGGCGGCCGGGCCGCGCGCGGCGATCAGGGTGGCTCCTTCTCCAACAGCTACGCCACGCCTGGCTGGCAGCGCGCCCAGCAGAACCGCACCGAAGCGACCGACCGCAACTGGGGCACGCGCAGCGGCCACCAGGTCGAGCGCATCGGCTATGGCGAGGTCGATTCCGGCTATGGCGCCGGCCGCACCTCGGTAAAGGGCCGCACCATCGAGGGAGAGTTGGTGGCGAAGTCGGTGGCCGACGCGCCGTCAGCCTTCAAGGTTGGCGACCGTGTATTCCATCAGAAGTTCGGCAACGGCAACATCGCGGCGATCGACGGCAACAAGCTGACCATCGATTTCGACCGCGCCGGCCAGAAGAAGGTGCTGGACGGGTTCGTGAAGGCGGTGTGAGGCCTTCACCCTCGATACTTCATCCCAAAACCCAACGCGGTCAGCGCGAAGACCACGATCATGCAGGCGAACGCGATACTGGCGGCGGTCGCGCCTGCCTGCGTCGAGATCACGCCGATACCGACCACCGGCAGCGCGTTGCCGCAGAAACAGCAGATGAAATAGACCGAGGCGATCTCAGCCCGTCGTGTGGGCGGCGCGATCTGGTTGACCACCTGCAGGCTGCCGCGATAGCCGAGTGCTGCGGCAACCCCGCAGAGCGCCGTGGCCAACAGCATGATGGAGAGCGAGCCGAACCATTGCGCCGCCACCACCAGCACCACAGCCGGCGGCATCAGCGCCAGCGCGGTCAGCATGGCATGGCGACTGGCCAACCGGCCGGTCAGCGCGATGGTCGCAGCCGCCATCAATGCCAGTTCGAAGAACAGCGCCCCGGCCGCCGCATGATTGGCGATGTGGAGGTCCCTCACCAACACACCTGGGGCAAGAGCCGCAAAAAAGCCGACCAACGCCATTGCGCCGAAACCTGTGACGGCTGGCGCCACGAAATGCGGGCGCACTTCGGGCGGCAACCCTAGCCTTGGCCGGAACGATACATCCGCCAGCCGGCCAGACTTGCGCACCGTCTCGGGCGTGCGCCAGATCAGGATGGCGACAATGCCAAGCGCCGCCAGATAAGCGATAAAAGTCAGCCGCAGGGGTAGCGGCGCATATTCGGCAAGCAGCCCGGCAACAAGCGCGCCAATGCCCAATCCGACAAAATTCGTGCCCGTAGCGATCATCGAGGCGAAGGTCTTGTCCTCCGTCGCGACCAGTTCGCTGAGCCAGGCAGTGCCGCTTCCGACACCAACCCCGATCCCCAGCCCGCTCAGCACTCTGGCGATCTCCAGCGTGGCAAGGCTGCGCGCGAAAAGGAAGAGCGCGGCGCTCGCAACTGTCACCGCCACGGCAACCAGCACCGTTGGACGGCGGCCGATGGCATCGGATACGCGCCCGAACAGCAGAAGCGCCGCGAGATTGCCGACCACGTAGATGGCGTAGACCAGAGTAAGCGTGACCTGCGAGAAGCCGAACGCCTCCCGATAGATGACATAGAGCGGCGTCAGTGCCGTGCTGCCCGCAAACAACGCGGCGATCATGGTGGCGACGGAGACGAGGGCGACGACGTCTTCGCGGTTGTCTCGAGGGGCGAGGCTGGTGGTTTTCTGGGTCATGGGATCGATATAGGGCGGGATGTCGGTCGGTATTGGTGGTCACGGCCAACTTGCTGACAGATCTGTCAGGAGCGCCCCACCCTGCCCTTCACACCAAAAGTAAACTCGCTCCGAGCCCTTCCCCTGCGTCATTTTTTCCAGTCAAAGACCGAAAATCCTTGCCAGCGGGCGATTTTGCCGCTTTCTTGCCTTTTTAGGAGGGTTTTTCGCGGCGGGCTCCAATCCAATGAGGGGCGACACAGGGATTGGTTAACCATCTTTGTCCATCCTTTGAGATAATCGGCAAAGGACCGCCACGCGCGACCGGTATTCCGGCGGGCGAATGGGTAAGGCGGTTTCTGCGTGTTGCGCCGATTGAAGGAAGTTCGGTCGGCATGGCGTTCGTGCGTGAAAAATTCCGGGGCAATCGTCCCGCCTCTGGTTTCAAGACAATGCTGGCCCGCTCCGCAAGGATGGCGGGTTGGGTTACCATCCCCACGGCAGGCGCCGTGCTGGCGATGTGGTCGCTGGCGACTGTCGCCGGCGCTTACTCAGCAGCAACCTCGATCCGCGCCAACGCGCATTTCCTGCCCGCGCGCGTCGGCGTAGCGAGTGCCGACGCGCAATCGATGGAGGCTGCCTCCAAGCTCAAGCAGGCGCTGGTGGCACACGAATGGGCCAAGCGTCGGCAACAGGCGGCAGTGGCCGAGGCTGCCGACAAGACCGAAAGGCTGGCAGCGGCCGAAGCGCTGCAGCAGCGGGATCCGTCGGACGAGCGTTTCGCGCGCGCACTCGGTACGCCAGACGCCGACCGCTTCGGTCCAGGCTTGGCCGAGCCGGAACGCGCCGCGCGCGTGGCGCTTGCCCTATCCACCCCATCCACCATGGAGCTCGGCTTCGCCGATGCCGCGCCCGCAGCGCATTCCGCCGTGCGCGACGTTCTGGTGGCAAGCCTTGTCCTGCCCGACCAGGAGGATGATGGTGACGACGAAGAACAGATCGCGTTGGCCGATACCGGCGAAGTGATCGAAGGTCCCGACTTCGCCGCCGTTCCTGAAAATGTACCGTTGCCGGTTTATCGCCCGCGTGCCGAGGAAGGCACCAAGTCGGAAACGCGCCGCCGCGCCGAGGCACAGCCGGAAAGCGACGATCAGCCAGCGCGCAAACCCGCGAAGCGCATCAGCCAGCCGGCACAGCCTGTGCTTGCCTATGCGCGGCCGGACAACCCTTCCGAAAGCGGGGGGCTCGGCCAGGCTTTCCGCAACCTGTTCTCCTCGCCTGGCAGTTCCGGCGCGCGCGCCGGCAACGGCACCGCCGTCTATGACATCAACGCCGCCACGGTCACCATGCCCGACGGCACCAAGCTGGAAGCGCATTCCGGCATCGGCTCGATGGCCGACAATGTGCGCTATGTGGGCCAGAAGATGCGCGGCCCAACGCCGCCCGACACCTACAAGCTGTCGATGCGCGAGTCGCTCTTCCACGGCGTCGAGGCGATCCGCCTCACCCCCGTCGACGGCAAGGTCAAGCATGGCCGCAACGGCCTGCTGGCGCATTCCTATCTGCTGCGCGGCGGCCGGGCGGAATCGCACGGCTGCGTTGCCTTCAAGGACTACAAGCGCTTCCTCGCCGCCTTCAAGCAAGGCAAGATCAAGCGCCTTGTTGTGGTTGGCGGCGGCGGCGGGTCGCGACCCAAGGCGACCACGGTGGCCGATAACGGCCGCGGCGCTTAGAGCAATTCCAGGAAAGCGTGCAACGGTTTTCCGTCCGGAATTGCGCAAAAAACAAAGAGTTAGAGCGTTTCTATGAAAAACGGAAACGCTCTAAGGCGCGGTCGTCGAACATCAAAAATCACCTGACATTGCCGCTGACCAATCCAGGATGATCGGTCGCGGATGCTATTCGCGCATCGCCTTCAGCTTGTCGGCAACGGTCGCGGCAAGATCGGCATAACGCTCCTCCAGCCGTTCGGCAGCGGTGATCACCGGGAAATCATGGCCGAACTTTTCCAATGCCTGCTTGAGCTTCTCTGCAAAGTCGGCCTGCTTGTCGAGCGCCGAGAACAACGCCAGAACCTGCTCCTCGCTGATCTCAGGATGGGCAAGCATGTCCGGTACCTCGCGCCCCATGCGTTCGCCGGTCGCGGTTTCCTGCCTCAAGATTTCCAACCAGTCGGTCACGAAAGAACCCGTCATATTTCCGCTCCACCCTTTTTAGCGGGTTTGAACCAGATACGCCAACCGACGGCCAGAAAACCTTCTCTTCTTGAGAAGAAAAACAAAATGACACCCCGCACAAGTCAATGCGGGAATACTGCGACAGTTGAGCAACATTTCTAGAATGCAATAATCTACCAATACACAAAGCCAGACGCGGCTATGGCTGAGCTTCCCAACGACTGAGAAAGGTCTCGATGTCCATCGCCTGCATGTCCGGAACTGCCTTGGCGAGTTTCTCCGGCGGCCAATCCCACCAAGTCAGCGCCTCGATGCGCGTTGCAACTTCTTCAGAAAAACGCCTGCGCAGCCGTTTGGCCGGGACACCCGTGACAATCGTGTAGGCGGGAACATCCCTGGTCACCACTGCGTTAGCGCCGATCACCGCGCCGTTGCCGACAGTCACTCCGGGCAGGATCACCGCACCGTGGCCAATCCAGACATCATGGCCGATGACGACCGGTTTTGAGCGTCGCCGCTCGCGAAAGTCGCCATCCACCCCAAGCCAGCGGAAGTATTCGTTCGGCCGATAGCTGACCTTGTGCGTGGTCAGCCGCTCCATTGGGTGTTCCAACGCATTGATCCGCGTATTGGCAGCGATGGAGCAGAACTTGCCGATGGTCGTGTAGATCGCCTCGGCATGGCGCTCGAAATAGGAGAAGTCGCCGACCGTCACCTCGCGCAACACGACACGTTCACCGATCGCGGCATAACGACCAAGGCGGCACGACTTCAGTTCCGCCGTCGGATGAATGCGCGGCTCCGGGTCCTTCGGCACGAGATTTTCGGTGCGGTCCATGACGCGGCTTTACGCGCCGCCTGCGCCCCTCGCAAGACGTTCTATTGCGGCTTGCCGTTCTTCCAGGTGACGTTCTGGCCGTAGAGTGGCACGGTCGAGATCGCCATTTTGGCCGATCCGTCCTGCACCTGGCGTGAATGCGAGAGATAGACCAGCGTGTCGTTGGCCTTGTCGTAGATGCGGTTCACTACTTGCTTCTTCCAGATCAGGCTGATGCCCTGCTTGAACACCTCTTCGCCGCCCCTGCCGAAATCGATGTCTCCAATGCTGATCGGTCCGGTCTGCTGGCAGGAAATCGCCGAGTCCGACGGGTCCTCGAACCAGTTGCCCTTCTGCAGCCGGTCGACGACACCTCGTTCGAAATAGGAGACGTGGCAGGTCACACCTTCGACCTTCGGATCCTTGATCGCCTCGACGACGATGTCGTTGCCCAGCCAGTCGACGCCGACCTTGCCGACCTGCTGCGCCAGTGCCACTCCTGCGACTCCGACAAAACAAGCAACAAGTGCCCCACCAATCAGTTTTCGTCCGGTCCAAGAGAACAAGAAACCCTCCTTGCGCTGGCGCGATTGTCCGCTTTCAGTTGGGACTGGGAAAGCCGTCTTGCAAGGTTTGGACGAGAGGGTTGCGGCAATGACGCACTTTGCGCTCGTTCCGGCGAGGCGATAAAGTTCCCCGAACCATGATATCGCCGCCGATGTTCCCAACATCGGGCAGCGACACCGAACAACTTTCTGTCCCGGATCGTTCTCATGATGCGCACTATCCTCGTCGGCATTCTCGTGCTCATGGCCGCCGGCATCGGCTGGCTGACCTTCGACTGGTATCGCGGTCACTATGGTGGCCAGCCATTCGGCGCGTCCTTTGCGCTCACCGACCAGACCGGCAAGCCGATCACCGAAGCCGCCTTCCGCGGACAACCAACCGTCGTGTTTTTCGGTTTCACCCACTGTCCCGAAGTCTGCCCGACCACACTTTTCGAAATGGCGGGCTGGCTGAAGACGCTGGGCGACGAAGGCAAGGACATCAAGGCATACTTCGTGTCGATCGACCCCGAACGCGATACGCCCGACGTCATGAAGAACTATGTCGGCAACTTCTCCGACCGTATCGTTGGTATTACCGGCGAACCCGACAAGGTACGCGCCATGGCGAAGTCCTTCGGCATCTACTTCAAGCGCGTCGATACCGGTGAAGGCGAATACAACATGGACCACACCGCTTCCGTTTTGATGCTCGACCGCAAGGGCGATTTCTTCGGCACAATTGCCTATGAAGAAAACCCGGATACCGCACTTGCCAAATTGAAGCGGCTGGCCAAAGAGGGCTGATCGGTTTTTTCAGGGCGGCACGCGCCGCAAGACAGGTATCCATGGGCCAGACGCGCCTTCATCTGACCACTTCCAAGGCCGAGGCCGACCGTATCTTCGCAGCCCTCGAAACCGTTTTCGAGGAAGACGGCCTGCCGCTCGCCGTGCTGGAACTCGACGAGGAGCGCGACCTGCACGAGGTCTCGCTCTATGCCGACGGCGATATCGAGCCAGTCGAGACGCGACTGAAGACCGAACTGGCCTCGCTGGGCTTCACCGGACCGGTCGAGCGCGAGGTGTTGCCCGA
This sequence comes from Mesorhizobium sp. 1M-11, assembly GCF_001303895.1. Classification (GTDB taxonomy): domain Bacteria; phylum Pseudomonadota; class Alphaproteobacteria; order Rhizobiales; family Rhizobiaceae; genus Mesorhizobium. The sequence goes on from NZ_LJSD01000001.1 coordinate 288,094, forward strand.
CGTCGATTGGGTGGCTCGTTCGCTTGAAGGGCTGAAGCCGGTGCGCGCCGGCCGCTTTCTGGTGCATGGCGCGCACGATCGCCAGAAGCGCCATGCCGGCGACATCGCCATCGAGATCGAGGCAGGGCTTGCCTTCGGTACCGGTCATCACGGCACTACGGCCGGCTGCCTTGCCATGCTGGAGCGTGTCGCCATCCGCGAAAAACCGCGCAACGCATTGGATCTCGGCACCGGCAGCGCTGTGCTGGCCATTGCGCTTGCCCGCCTCGCCCACATACCGGTGCTCGCTACCGACATCGACCCTGTCGCCGTCGATGTGGCAGCTGCCAACGCACGGTTGAACCATGTCGCTGGCCTGGTCGAGACGGCGACCGCGCCCGGCTTCCACCACCCGGTCTTTGCTTCTCGTGCGCCGTTTGATCTCATCGTCGCCAATATCCTGGCCAAGCCGCTGATGAAGCTGGCGCCCGAAATGGCGAAATACCTGACGCCAGGCGGCTCCATTGTGCTTTCCGGGATTCTCGACCGCCAGCGCGATGCCGTTGTGGCTGCCTATGCCGGCCAGCAGTTCCGCCATGTACGCACCACCCACCGCGAAGGCTGGGTGACGATCCATATGAAGCGCTGAACCAACTGCAATCCGCTATAGCTGGACCACATGGCGCCGATTGTCAGGCGCCCACCACGCAGCTACGGTCCGGCCACGCAATCAAACAATAACGGGTTTGTATCGATGTTCCAGACTTTCGATCCCGCTGGCGACCCCACCGTAGGCAAACCGCACGTCGCCAAGCTTCGCCGGTGGCTGAGCGAAAATGGTCTCGACGGTTTCGTGGTGCCTCGCGCCGACGAACATCAGGGCGAATATGTTCCCGACCGTGCAGCGCGGCTACGCTGGCTGACCGGCTTCAGCGGCTCGGCAGGCGTCGCCATCGTGCTGCGCGACCGCGCCTTCATCTTCGTCGATGGCCGCTACACGCTGCAGGTGCGTGCCGAAGTCGATCTTGAGATCTTCACGATCGAAAGCCTGGTCGACAATCCACCCGCTTCCTGGATCCCTGAAAATCTCGGCAAAGGTGTGCGCGTCGGCTTCGATCCGTGGTTGCACACGGTCGGCGAGGTGAAGGCTTTGAAGACCGCCGCGGCGAAATCCGGCGCGGAACTGGTGCCGGTGGCCGAAAACCCGATCGACTTCATCTGGGATGATCAGCCCGAAGCGCCGGTCGCTCCGGTGGAACTGCACCCGCAGGCCTTCGCCGGCGAACTCGCCAAGGACAAGTTGGCGAGGTTAGCCGCCGCCGTCGAGAAGGAAGGCGCCACCCATGCCGTTCTGACCGATCCCTCCTCGATCGCCTGGGCCTTCAACATTCGCGGCGGCGACGTGCCGCATACGCCGCTGGCGCTCGGCTTCGCCATCCTGGCGGCCGACGGCAAGCACCAGCTGTTCATGGACAGTCGCAAATTCTCACGCACGGTGGCTGCCTATCTCACTCAGCTCTGCGACCCGCACGAACCGGCGGAATTTGAGGGCGCAATCGTGACCCTGGCGAAGGATGGGGCCCAGATCGCGCTCGATCCGGTGCTTGCGGCCGACAAGCTGCGCATGCTGGTGGAGGACAATGGCGGCACCGTAATTTCAGCTGCCGACCCTGCCCGAATCCCCCGCGCCACCAAGAACCAGGCCGAGATCGCCGGCAGCCGTGCCGCGCATCGCCGCGACGGCGCTGCGGTGGCCAAGCTGCTGTGCTGGCTCGACCGGCAGCAACCCGGGACGCTGGACGAGATCACGGTCGTCAAGCAACTGGAGGAGGTTCGGCGTCAGACTGGCGAAGAAACCCAGATGCCGTTGCGCGACGTTTCCTTCGCTACCATTTCCGGCGCCGGCCCCAACGGCGCCATCATGCATTATCGCGTTTCCACGGAAACCAACCGCAAGCTAGCCAGGAACGAGCTGTTCCTGCTCGATTCCGGCGCGCAATATCAGGATGGCACCACCGACATCACCCGCACGGTCTCGGTCGGCAAGCCGACGGAAGAAATGCGCGAGCGTTTCACCTTGGTGCTGAAAGGCATGATCGGCATTTCAATGCTGCGCTTCCCGGCGGGCACGCGTGGTTCGGAAATCGACGCGATCGCGCGCATGGCACTGTGGCGCCACGGTTGCGACTTCGCGCATGGTACCGGCCACGGCGTCGGCTCCTATCTCGCTGTCCATGAAGGGCCGCAGCGCATCGCCCGCACCGGCACGGAAAAACTGTTGGCCGGCATGATTCTGTCCAACGAGCCGGGCTACTACAAGGAGGGCCACTACGGCATCCGCATCGAGAACCTGATCATCGTCACGCCGGCGGAAGAGATCGAAGGCGGCGACATTGCCATGCACGGCTTCGAGACGCTCACCCTCGCGCCGATCGATCGCCGGCTGATCCGCGCCGATCTTCTGACCAAGGCCGAGCTTGAATGGCTCGATGGCTACCACGCCCGCGTGCTTGCCGAGATCGGCCCGATGGTCGACGGCGAAACGCTGGCATGGCTGGAAAAGGCGACAGCGCCGCTTTAACGCATAGGCTTAGGTCGACCGCGGATGTAGCGTCTAAGCTACGAACTGCCGTGCCAGGATCAGCACGGCGGCACCTGCGAGGAACATGGACAGCAGCCCGCCGCGTAGCGAGACGGCGCCCGCCACGATCAAAGCAGCCCATTCGGCGGGGCCGGCACTTAACACTGCAGGCGCAACCAATGTCGTCAGCACCGCCGCCGGTACGGCGTTCAATCCTGCCTCGACACGCGGATGCACGCGCTCGAAGCGCGAGATGACGAGATGACCACCGACGCGGGTGAGATAGGTGGCGATCGCCGCTGCGACGATGATCCAGAAAGTCGTGCTCACAGCTGTTCCTCCGCCTCTGCGCCGGGTTTGGCACCAACGCCGCTATGATGCGGCGGCAGGATGACAGCAAGCAGCACGCCGGCAACCGCGCCGATCGAGACATGCCAGGGCGAGCCGACAGTTTTGTATGCGATGATCGATGCAACGGCGCTCACCGCCACAACCGGCAGCCACAGCGGTCGCTTCCGAAAGCCCATGACGAGCCCGAAGAAATAGATCGGCAGCAGGAAATCGATACCGAGGGAATGGGTGTTGCTGATCAGCTTACCGAAATAGGCGCCGAGCGCGGTTTCCACCACCCAGAACACGTAGACCGGCAGACCCAGCCCCAGATACCAGATGAAACTGACCGTCTGACCGTTTTCCGCCCTACGCTCGGAAATGGCGTATTGCGGATCAGTGAGGATAAAATAGCCGAGCACTTGCTGCACGACTGGCCAATGCGCAATGCGCCGACCGATGCCGGCCGAATAAAGCACATGGCGGAAATTCACGGCGAAAATGGAAAGCACGATCAGCCAAGGGGCGACGTGCTGGCCGAAGAGTTCGATACCGACCATTTGACTGGCGCCGCCAAAGACAGCAGCACTCATCAAGGTCGCCTCGAAAACAGAAAATCCATTGTCGACGGCAAGCGCACCGAACAGCACGGCGAATGGCGCGGAAGCAACCACGACCGGCGTGCTGAGCCGGGCGCCGTCCCAGAATTCGCTTGCCCTGGACCTCTCGGCTATCGCTTCCGACGACATCGGCCACTCCTAGAGATGATCCGAAATGTTGACTGACTTTTCGGACAAGATCATGCGACGAACAAAGGGATGGAGCACATTCGCTCCAAGCGCCGCGCACCCATTCGGACACGCAGGGACGCTCTAACACTTTGAATCTACGCATTGTGCTAGAGTGGAGACATGTAGGTAGCCAACTGCCGGATGTCACACCAATTCGCTTGAGCCAAACAATCAGCGAAAATGATGCTTTGCGTCGCGCTTCAGTCCTGCGAGACCGGCACAAGCGTCCCCTGTATTGCCCTGCCCCAGTCAAGCAGCGGCCGGGCGCGCACCGCGAAATCGACCAGCGCCTCGGCCAGTTCCGGCGCATGGACGGAATCCGGGTCGATGTCCCGCCGCACAACGAAATGCCGGTTGCGGATCGCAGCGGAAAGCTCGGGATCGGTGACGTGTTCGAAGCCGCGCGGCATGCGCTTCATGGCGCCTTGAGTACCGAGTTCCAGCTTGTTCTTCTTTAACGCAGCAACCAACTTGCGGAACTCACCCGGCTTCGTCTCGATGGTCCGTCGCATCGCCTGCAGCATTGCGGCCTCCGGCTGCCACCAGGCAACCGCGGCGAAACAGGCATCGAGACCCAGGTAGAAGAAGAAAACACCCTGCTCCATCTTGGTGCCGTCGGGTGACAGGATCGCAGACACATGCGTGGTATAGGGTCGCTTGTCCTTGGAGAAGCGCACGTCGCGGTTGATGCGAAACAGCGACTTCTTGCGATCGCCGCGCAAGCCAAGGCCTGCAGCACCGAAACGCTCCGAAAGCGTCTCGACCAGATCGCCCAGCGGCTCACGCAGTTCGCTTTCGAACAGGTCGCGGTTTTCCTGGAACCATTCCCGGCTCTGGTGAAAATCCAGCGCCTTCAGGAATGGGATGGCCTTCCGGCCGAAGCCAGCGAACGCCCCGCTCATCACCCGCTCCGCCCCACCCTTTCGAACCAGGCATCCTCGTCGATCACCTCAATGCCCAGATCGGTCGCAAGCTTGAGCTTCGAACCGGCGCCTGGCCCGGCAACGACAAGATCGGTTTTGGCCGAAACCGATCCGGCGACCTTGGCGCCCAGCCGTTCGGCCATGGCCTTGGCTTCCGATCGCGACATCTTCTCCAGAGAGCCCGTGAACACCACGGTCTTGCCGGCGACCTGGCTGTCGGCCGACACATTGACGATGTAGGGCTTCGGGCGAACCTGCTGCAGCAATGCATCCAGCACATCGTCATTGCGCTCATTGCCGAAGAAATCACACAGCGCGCCGATCACCGTATCGCCGATGCCATTGATGGACGGGAAGACGGTGTGCGGATCGTCCGCCTTGGATGCCTCCTTGCCCACGCGGATGAATTCTTCCGCCGTCGAGAATGTCTTGGAAAGTGCTGCGGCCGTCGTTTCGCCGATATGACGAATGCCAAGCGCGAAGATGAAACGGTCGAGCTCCGGTTCCCGGCGCGCATCGATCGCGTCGAAAAGCTTTTCGAGTCCTTCATAGGTGCGCTCTTCGGCCGTCAGTACTTTCTTGCGGGTCGATCCCTTGGCCGCTTCGCGCGCCAGAGCCTGAGCTTCGCGCCTCTCGAACAGCGCTTGCTGCACCTCGGCACGCCGGTCCTTCAGCCTGAAGATATCTGCCGCAGTCTCGAGAAGCCCGGCGTTGAAAAACAGATCGATGTTTTCGGCACCCAGGCCTTCGATATCCATCGCACCGCGCGACACGAAATGGCGCAGTCTCTCGACTGCCTGCGCCGGGCAGATCAGTTCGCCCGTGCAGCGCCGCCGCGAATCCTCCTTGCCGGTCTTTTCGTTCACCTCGCGCGTCGCCGCCGAACCGCAGACCGGGCAGGTGTGGGGGAATTCATAAGGCACGGCGTCGGCGGGACGTTTGTCGACCACCACGCTGACGATCTGGGGGATGACATCCCCTGCCCGCTGGATCACCACCGTATCGCCGATGCGGATGTCGTTGCCTTCGCGGATCGGCTCGCCGTTGCTGTCGAAACCCTTGATATAGTCTTCGTTGTGCAACGTCACGTTGACGACGGTAACACCCCCGACCGTTACCGGGTCGAGCCGGGCAACCGGCGCCAGCGTTCCGGTGCGGCCGACCTGGATGTCGATCTTGCGCACCGTCGTCGTCGCCTGCTCGGCTGGGAACTTGTGCGCGACCGCCCAGCGTGGCTCACCGGTGACGAAACCCCAACGGCGCTGCAGTTCAAGCTGGTCGACCTTGTAGACGACGCCGTCGATGTCATAGCCAAGCGAAGAGCGTTGCAGCTCGATCAGCCTGTATTGCGCGATCAACTCGTCCACCGACTTGGCGCGGACCATCAGCGGGCTGATCTGGAATCCCCAGTCTGCGAATTTCTGCACCGCCTCATACTGCGTCGGCGCGGGATCCTCGGAAGTGTAGCCCCAGGCATAGGCGAAGAACTTGAGGTTGCGGCTGGCAGTGACGGACGGATCCTTCTGGCGCAGCGATCCGGCGGCCGTATTGCGCGGGTTGACATAGTCCTGCCCGCCGGCGGCTGCGGAACGTTCCTTCAAGGCCTGAAATTCGGCATAGGTCATATAGACTTCGCCACGGATTTCGATGACTTCGGGCCAACCGGAGCCTTTCAGCTTGTGCGGAATGTCGGCGATGGTCTTCAGATTGGCCGTGATATCCTCACCGACCGCGCCATCACCACGCGTTGCGCCCTGAACAAAAACACCGTTTTCATAGCGAAGCGACGCTGAAAGTCCGTCGATCTTGGGCTCCGCCGTGAAAGCGATGTCGAAATCCTTGTCACGCTCGAAGAAGCGCTTCGCCCGCTCCAGGAAGTCGACCACATCCTGATCGGTATAGGCTTTGGCGAGGCTGAGCATCGGCACGGCATGGCGAACCTTGGCAAAGCCTTCCGCCGGCGCCGCACCGACCGAACCCGTCGGGCTGTCGGACCTCACCAGATCCGGAAAGGCCTCTTCGATGGCAGCATTGCGGCGGCGCAAGGCGTCATATTCGGCATCGGTGATGATCGGTGCATCATCGCCGTGATAGCGGCGGTCGTGTTCCTTGATCTCGGCGGCAAGCCGCTCAAGCTCAGCAGTTGCTTCTTCTGTGCTTAGGGCTTCGACGGACTTGTTCTGTTCAGACATGGCGTGACGATTCCCCAACTGCGGGACACTAAGCGTTTCCGTTTTCACGGAAACGCTCCAACTCTTTGTTTCTACGCAATTCCGGACACAAAACCGCTACGCACTTTTGCTGGAATTGCTCTAGCGCATCGGCCCGAAAATCGGAATCGATTTTCGGAAAGCGCGATGCGCAACTTAAACTGTTAGAGCGTCCTTTGCGCATCCGAATGGATGCGCGGCGCTCTGAAGTCATCGGCAAATTACCTCAAAATGTAAACCGTTTCCGCCGTTCCCGGCGGTCACTCCCGACAGGTCACGACGCGACCGTGTTCTCGCGCAGCAGCCGCTCGGCCGCAGCTCGCGCTTCGTCGGTGATGCTGGCGCCGGCGAGCATGCGGGCGATCTCTTCCTGGCGCGCAACACGATCCATCTCGGCAATGCCGGTGGCGACGCGGTCCGTACCGCCCGATTTCGAAATCAGGAAATGCGTCGCCGCTCGCGCCGCCACCTGCGGCGCATGGGTGACGGACAAGACCTGCACGCGTTTGGAGAGCCGCGCCAGTCTCTGGCCGATGGCATCTGCCACCGCGCCGCCCACGCCGGTATCGATTTCGTCGAAAACCAGGGTCGGGGCCGAGCCGCGATCAGCCAACGCCACCTTGAGCGCCAGCAGGAAACGCGAGAGTTCGCCCCCGGAGGCAACCTTCATCATCGGGCCTGGCCGCGTACCGGGATTCGTGCGCACCCAGAACTCGACCTGGTCAATGCCCTCTTCCAGCCGGCCGTCAGGTTCGCTGGAAATCTCGACGATGAATTCGGCCCGCTCCAGCTTCAGAGCCGGCAGCTCAGTCATCACGGCCTTGGCAAGCCCTGTGGCCGTGGCATGGCGCAGTGTCGACAATTCAGCGGCGGAGAGGTCATAGGCTTCACGCGCCACCGCAGCCTGCTTCTCAAGCGTACCAAGCTTCTCCTCGCCGGCGTCCAGGTCGGCGAGATCGGCAGCCATGGTGTCGCGTAGCTGGGCCAGATTATCGACGACGACATTGTGCTTGCGCGCGGCCGCGCGCAGCGCGAACAGTCGCTCCTCGGCCTTTTCCAGCCGCTGCGGATCGTATTCGGTCGCGCGCAGCGCGGCCTCTACGCCCGACTGCGCGGCATCGAGCGAAATCATCGCCTCATCCAGCGATTTCACCACGTCTTCCAGCAAGCCCGGCGCCTCGCCGGCCTTGCGCTGCAGACGTCTCAGAAGGCTGGCGAGCTGCGGCAGCGGCGAGGACGGCCCCGATAGCACATCCTGCGCGTCATGGATTTCTGCGGCGATCTTTTCAGCCCGCATCATGGTCGAGCGCAATTCGGCGAGTTCAGTTTCTTCGCCCGGCTGCGGGTCGAGCTTGGCAAGCTCAGTGACGGAAGCGCGCAGATAGTCGGCTTCGCGTGCAGCAGCCTCCACCTTGGCACGGTGACGCGCCAGATCCTGCTCGGCTTGCCGCCAGTAACGCCAGGCTTCGCCGGTGCTGTGCACGACGCCGAGATGGCCACCAAAGGCATCGAGCAGATCGCGATGCGCGCCGGGATCGACCAAGGCGCGGTCATCGTGCTGGCCGTGGATTTCCACCAAAGCGCGGCCGATATCGCGCATCAACGTGACGGATGACGGCTGATCGTTGACGAAGACGCGCGTACGCCCATCTGCTGTCTGCAGACGACGCAGGATGATATCGCCATCGTCTTCAATGGCATTTTCGGCAAGGATTTCGCGTGCCGGGTGATTGCGCGGCACATCGAACACGGCCGTTACCTGGCCTTGCGCCGCACCATGCCGCACCAGGGAGGCATCGCCACGCGCGCCGAGTGCCAGCGAGAGCGCATCAAGCAGAATGGATTTGCCTGCACCGGTTTCGCCGGTCAATACGGAGAGTCCCGGCGCGAAATCGATGTCGAGCCGTTCGATCAGGACAATATCGCGAATCGATAGCCTAGAGAGCATCGGCGCTCTATAGCATCAAGACAGGTGATTGCGCGCCCCATCAGGCGCGCAGTCTGGGCGTTATCAGGCGCCGCCGGTGATCAGCTTGCCAGCCTTGGAGATCCACGATCCGGCATTCTCGCGCGGCTGCAGGCCGCCGCTCTGCAAGAGCTTGTAGGAATCCTTGTACCACTGGCTGTCGGGATAGTTCTGGCCAAGCACGGCGGCCGCCGTCTGCGCCTCGTCGACCAAGCCGAGCGCGTAATAGGCTTCGGTCAGGCGCGCCAGCGCCTCCTCGATGTGGCGGGTGTTGGAATAGTTTTCGACCACATTGCGGAAGCGCTTGATCGAAGCCAGATATTCCTTGCGCTCGAGATAGTAGCGGCCGACCTGCATTTCCTTGCCGGCGAGCTGGTCGTTGGCGAAGCGGATCTTGGCCTTGGCGTCCTCGACATATTCGGAATCCGGCCAGCGCGTCACCAGTTCCTGCATGGTCTGGATGGTGAGCTTGGCTTCCTTCTGGTCGCGGGTGACGTCTTCGATCTGCTTGTAGTAGCTGAGACCGATAATGTACTGCGCATAGGCAGCCTCGTCGGTGGACGGATAAAGCGTCAGGTACCGCTTGGCCGCGCTGATTGCGTCGTCATACTTGCCCTGGCGATAATTGGTGAAGGCGCCCATCACCATCGACTTGCGCGCCCATTCCGAATAGGGGTGCTGGCGATCGACGGCGGAAAATTTCTTGGCTGCCTCATCGAGGCGACCGGCGTTCAGATTGGCAAGGCCCTGATTGTAAAGCACGTCGGCCGGTTCGGTCTGCTCGACATAGGTCGACAGGTCGAGGTCCTTCTCCGAAGACATGCAGCCCGTAAGCATCAGCGGAGCTGCCATCATCGAAAGCGCCACAAAAGTAGCGGAAAACGGCGCTTTAAGCGCCGGAGCCGGCACTTTCAATTGGTCGGCCTGTCTGAAAAACATGATCGAAATTCGCCCTCTCGGCGCCATTGCTCGCGTCGGCGAGCAGCCATAAACCAAAAACAGCGCGCGCGGCAACGCTATCGCCCTGCAATCGTGCAATTTTGTGGCGCAATCCGCCACGAATTGGGGATCGAGATTTCAAAACAGAAGTGGTGCGCCTGTGCAACAGGCGCATTTTGCAGCCGGAAGCCGGCGAAATTCAGATCGTCCAGGGTGCGTAAACCGGCGCGTTGATCGCGCTCATCTCGCCGACGCGGCCACGGCGCGTCGTTTCGACCACCTCGAAGGCGGTACGGTCCGATAGGAGACGGCGAAGCGCCGCCGCATTCAGACGATGACCACCACGATAAGAGCGGAAGCAACCGATGAAGCGCGCGCCGGCCAAAGCCAGATCGCCCATGGCATCCAGTGTCTTGTGGCGTGCGAATTCGTTAGGATAGCGCAGGCCACCGACATTGATGACGCGATGGTCGTCCCCGATCACCAGCGAGTTGTCGAGCGAAGAACCCAGTGCGTAGCCGGCCGCCCACAGGCGCTCCACGTCCTTCATGAAACCGAAGGTACGTGCACGCGCAATCTCACTGCGGAAAACATCGGCAGTGAGGTCGGAGGCGAAATTCTGACGGCCGATCGCAGGGCTTTCGAAATCGATCTCGATTTCGAAGCGCGTACCCGAATGGGGGCGAAACTCGGCCCAGGAGGCGCCGCTTTCGATCCGAACGGTCTTGAGGATACGGATGAAACGGCGTTTCGTCGAAAGGATCTCGATGCCGGCCTGGTCGATCGCCTCGACGAAGTCGATCGAGCTGCCATCGAGGATCGGCACCTCACGCCCGTCGATCTCGATCACCATGTTGTCGATGCCGAGCCCAAGAACGGCCGCCATTAGATGTTCGACGGTGGCGATATGCTGGCCGGCCGGATCGCCAAGCATGGTGCAGAGGTCGGTGGCGCCCACTTCGGAAACCAGAGCGCGGAATTCCCGCACCGGCTGATCGCCGTCGATCAGGTGAAAAACGATACCCGTGTCAGCGTCGGCAGGCAGAAAATGAACGGTGACCGTATTGCCGCTATGAACGCCGATACCGGTCAATGTCGCACGCGATTTCAGGGTTGTCTGGTAGTCCTGCAAGCTGATCCCCATGTGCCCTAACGGCGCGGCCAATCGGCTTTTCGGTCGCTGCCCTTGATCTTCCGGCGAGCAGGGCACATCCCCAAAACACCCACTGCCGTTGTTGCCCGCGGAAGATAGTGGCCCCTCAGGCATACTCCAAATCACGCTTTCTTACCCGATGTAACGGCCACGGGAGTACAAAAGCAACCCGCAAGTGTTTGTTTTTCCACTATTATCAAAGAAGACAGGCAGGCGGTTGCCCGCCTGCCTGTTAACAACTGTTACAATCCGTTAGAAGATCAGTTGGCCTGCCGGCGCAGGAAGGCCGGAATCTCCAGCTGATCGTCCTCATGAGTCGCGCGCTGTTGCGGCGCGAAACGGCCGTGATCGTCGGCCTGGCCGCGGCGCGGCGCGTAGAGTTGCGCGTCTTGCGGTGCGAGACGGCGCACTTCCGGAGTTGCCTGACGCAGCTTTGGCTCGCGCGGCTGTGCCGGCTGCAGGCGAGCAGGCTCTTCCTCACGACGGGTCAGGCCATTGGTGAGGCGCTTCAACAAGCCCATCGGACCACGGTCTTCGTGATCGACCGGATGCTGCTTTGCCTCGACTTCGGCGCGCACCACCGGCGGGAAGTCTTCCACACGCGGCATCCGCGGCTGGGCTACGGCCGCCTGCTGCATGGCAACCTCACGCACTGGCTGCGGAGCCGGCTGCGGCGCAACCTGCTGCATCACGGGATGCGGCTGCGGCTGAGCCGGAGGTGCCTGAAACAGCTTGCTCTGAGGGCGGAAATCGTCCTGCGGAGCAGTCTGGGCGACGCGCGGCTGATGAGCGAGCGCGGCGGCATTGGCTTCCGCCTGCTGGATGGCTTCCGCAACCGGATCAACGGTACGCGGTTCCTGAAGCGCCGACTGCGGCACCGGAGCGCTGCGCACCTCGGCGGCCGGAGCGGCCGCCGGGCGCGCCGGCGTCTTCGGCTGCGCGGCACGGATCGAGATCGGAGCAGCGGCGATCTGCTCGGCCGATTTATCGATACCGGTCGCGACGACCGAGACGCGAATGACGCCTTCGAGTTCCTCATCGAAGGTAGCACCCAGAATGATGTTGGCGTCCTGGTCGACCTCTTCGCGGATACGGGTGGCAGCTTCGTCGACTTCGAACAGGGTCAGGTCGCGGCCGCCGGTGATCGAGATCAGCAGGCCCTTGGCACCCTTCATCGAGGTCTCGTCGAGCAGCGGGTTGGCGATCGCGGCTTCGGCTGCGGCCATGGCGCGGCCCTCGCCGCTTGCCTCGCCTGTACCCATCATTGCCTTGCCCATCTCGCGCATGACCGAACGAACGTCGGCGAAGTCGAGATTGATCAGGCCTTCCTTGACCATCAGGTCGGTGATGCAGGCAACACCCGAATAGAGCACCTGGTCGGCCATCGCGAAGGCGTCGGCGAAGGTGGTCTTGTCATTGGCGAGCCGGAACAGGTTCTGGTTCGGGATGACGATCAGGGTATCGACGCATTTCTGCAGTTCTTCGATGCCCAAGTCGGCCGTCTTCATGCGACGCTGGCCTTCGAAGTGGAATGGCTTGGTGACCACGCCGACCGTCAGAATTCCCTTTTCGCGGGCCGCACGGGCAACGACCGGGGCCGCACCTGTTCCGGTGCCGCCACCCATGCCGGCGGTGACGAAGCACATGTGGGTGTTGGAAAGATAGTCCGTGATCTCATCGATGCATTCCTCGGCGGCGGCGCGGCCGACTTCGGGCTGCGAGCCCGCGCCGAGGCCCTCGGTGACATGCGCGCCAAGCTGGATCAGTCGCTCGGACTTCGACATGGTGAGCGCCTGCGCATCGGTATTAGCCACGACGAACTCGACGCCACGCAGGCCCGCCGTGATCATGTTGTTGACCGCATTGCCGCCGCCGCCGCCGACACCGAACACGGTGATGCGTGGCTTGAGCTCGGTGATGTCCGGCTTTTTCAGATTGATCGTCATAGTCCTCGTCCTTTTGCCTTTACCGCCGCTTCGCCGTCGCGGCCGCTTATGGGGCTGTCCCCGTCAACTCAACTAAAAACTGTCTCTCAACCACTGACTCATGCGGTGCAGCCTCCCGCCTGTTCCCGTCATCTTGAAACGGGAGGCTCCAAAAGCAGGACGGCTCTCGAAAGAGGCGACCTGCGGATAGATCATCAACCCGACCGCCGTCGAGAAAGCCGGTCCCTTCGCCGCTTCAGGCAACCCGGCAACCCCGAGCGGACGCCCGACGCGCACATTGCGTCCCAGTACGCGGCGCGCCGCTTCCGGCATGCCGGCAAGCTGGCTGGCGCCACCGGTCAATACGACCCGCTTGCCCACCACATTGCCGTAACCGGACTTGCTTAGTCGCTCGCGCAACAGTTCCAGCGTTTCCTCGATACGGGCCCGAACGATTCGTGTCATCACCGAACGCGGAATTTGCAGCGGAGCCTCGCCCTCTTCGCCGATCGGCTGGATGGTGACGAGATCGCGATCGTCGGAACTGCCAGGCAAAGCCGAACCATGCATGACCTTCAGCCTTTCGGCTGCGTCCAGCGAAGTCGACAGACCCTTGGCAAGGTCGAGGGTAACGTGATTGCCCCCGACGGGAATGGAATCGCCATAGACGAACTTGCCTTCCGAGAAGACCGAGATCGTGGTGGTTCCGCCGCCCATGTCGATGCAGGCAGCGCCCATTTCCAACTCGTCGTCGACAAGCGCGGCGAGGCCAGCGGCATAAGGTGTGGCGATCAGACGTTCGACCGACAGATGCGAACGGTTGATGGCGAGCTCCAGATTGCGCAGCGGCGCGGAATCACCGGTCAACACATGCATGTCGACGCCAAGTGTGTCGCCGACCATGCCGCGCGGATCGCGCACACCGCGTTCGCCGTCGAGCGAGAAGCCGACCGGCAGCGCATGCAAGACTTCGCGCTCGGACTTCAGCGCCTGTTTGGCGCCGGCGCCGAGCACCCGCTTGATGTCGTTCTCATCGACTTCATGACCACCGAGATTGATGGTGGCGTTGAAAGTTTCGCTTTTCAGGCGGCCGGCCGTCATGTTGACGATCAGCGAATCCACGGTGAGGCCCGCCATGCGCTCGGCGGCATCCACCGCCAGACGGATGGCATGTTCAGCACGGTCGAGATCGATGACGACGCCCGACTTCACGCCGTGCGACTTTTGGTGGCCGATGCCCATGACCTGGATGCGGTGCGAGCGGCCACGCAACAGGTGGCCTTCTTCGCAGGGCTTGAGCTTTGCCACCACACAACAGACCTTGCTCGAGCCCACGTCGAGGACCGTCAGCACGCCGGACCGGCGCGAGGCTCCATCATTGTTGCCGCCGAGCCAACTCATATCTGCTGCCCCGCCTTGCGCTTTGCCATCTTGGCTTGTTCCTTCAGCGCCGCCGCGCGCGCCGTCACGGCTTCTTGCGTCAGTTGCACCGTCAATCGATCGGACAGGCGCATGTCGATCGAAACGACGTCACGCGACAAAAGCCCTTTTTCGCGGTCCATGCGCACAAGCTCGGCCATCGCCTGCTCGGCGTCGAACTCCGGCAACTTGATGACGACGCCATTGTCCAGCTTGATGTCCCAGCGCCGGTCGCCGACGCGGATGTAGCCGCGAACCTTGGAAGCGAGCTCGGGGAAGCCAGCCACCTTGGCCATCAGGGCGGGCGCGTGCTCAGGAGCACCCTGACCGACCAATAGCGGCAGCTTCGACTGATCGCCGCCGGTGTAAGGGGCGATGATACGGCCATCCTTCTCGATCACGGAAAGCTCGGAACCACGCTGCCAGATGGCGAAAGCCTGACGCTCGTCTATGCGCACTTCCAGGAGATGCGGATAAATCTTGCGCACCGCCACCGACTGGATCCAGGGCAACAATGCGATACGCTCGCGCGCGCCTTCCGCACTGAAGCCGACCAGCGAAGTCCAGCCGTTGAGATCCAGCTTGTCGAGAATATCGATTTCCGATGTCTCGCGATTGCCGACCACCTTGATCTGATCGACAGCAAAACCGATGCGAGCGGTTACGTCCTGCACGAACCCATCGAGATGACCGCCGAGATAGGCACCGTAGGTCAAAGAGGAAGCAAGGAAGGCAGCGTTGATCACAGTCGCCGCGAAAGGCGGGGCCGCGAAGTCACCGCGCGTAAGCCTTCCCAGCGTGCGCACCGGCTTGCGCAGCATCTTGGGCAGCACGAAACGATCGAGCCAAGAGGACGCACCGAAGCGGGCGCGCGGCACGGCACCCCCTCTTCCGCCTTGTCCCCAGTTCAACGCCGACACGACGCGTCCTCCACCATCCAACTCAACAGCTCGCCGAACGAATGCCCTGCCTGGGCGGCGATCTCCGGCACCAAAGATGTCGGCGTCATGCCGGGCTGCGTGTTGATTTCGAGCCAGACAACCTCGCCGTTCTCGGAAAAACGGTCGTCGTAACGGAAGTCCGACCGGGAGACGCCCCGGCAACCGATCGCTTGGTGAGCCTTGAGGGACAGTGTCTGTATTTTTTGGTAAATATTTAGTGAAATTTTAGCGGGAACCTCGTGTTTTGAGCCGCCCGGAACGTATTTTGAATCATAATCGTAGAAGGAATGGCCGGTCGGGATGATTTCGCAGACCCCGAGCGCCACATCGCCCATCACCGCACAAGTGAGTTCGCGCCCATGGATGTAACGCTCGACCATGACTTCCTCGCCGTAATTCCAATCCGGCGACGAAATCAGCTGCGGCGGATGCGACTGATCCTCCTTGACGATGACGACGCCGAAGCTGGAGCCTTCATTGACAGGCTTCACCACATAGGGCGGCTTCATCGGATGCTCATTCTTGATCGTGAAGCGATCGATGATCCTGGATTCAGCGACAGGAATTCCGACTGCTTTCGCAACTCTCTTTGCCTGCTCCTTGTTCATGGCCAGAGCCGAAGCCAGCACGCCGGAATGGGTGTAAGGAATACCGAGAAATTCGAGCACACCCTGGATCACGCCATCCTCGCCGTAAGGACCATGCAGGGCATTGAAGGCGACATCCGGCTTCAGCTCAGCGAGAACCGAGGAGATGTCACGCCCGACATCGACGCGAGTGACCCGATAACCCTCCGCCTCAAGCGCATCCGCGCAGGCTTTCCCGGAGGACAAGGACACGGGCCGCTCGGACGAAAAACCTCCCAGCAAGACGGCCACATGTTTTTTCTTCATCACCCCGTCATCCTCTCGCGGCGGGCCTGCACTTCCAATTTCCAGACATGAATCGCCTTCGTCCGGAGAATGACTTCCCCAGATGACACGCGGCCCCACGCGTCGAACGACTCAAATCAGGAAACGCTATTGGCCCAAAGAATCAGAGAGTTGATTCACTGACAAGCCCCTATGATTCCGAGGGATTCACTTTCTCGAAAAAAGTGTTTCGAAAGCCGACTTTTGAGTCTTTTCTGCAACGGCACTTGAGGCATCCGCGCCACGGATGCCGCAGCGAAAATCGCCCTTCACAACGCTCGAAATCAGTTCACGACTTTTAAGAAGCCGCCACCGTCCGCAGCGGCAGATCACAGAGCGCATGGAGCCGCTCTGCGGAAACACCGTCGCGCGCCTGCACCGAAAGCCCGTGCCTGAAGGGCGTAGAGCAGCAGCGTATGAAGCCGGAAATCAGCGGGCGCGATAGCCCTTGCCGAAATGGCTTTCCAGCCGAACTTGCACCAGTTCGAACAGGATCGACAGGAACCAGTAGATCGCCGCCGCCGTCGTCAGCATTTCTATGTAGCGATAGCTGGAGCGGCCATAGGATTGTGCCACGAACATCAGTTCGGTCACGCCCATGACCGAGATCAGCGACGAATCCTTCAACATCGCGATGAATTGCGAACCGGTCGGCGGAATGGCAACGCGGATCGCCTGCGGCATCACCACCTTCACCATCAGTTGCCAGGGATGCAGGCCAAGCGCCAGCCCGGCCTCACGCTGGCCGGCCGGCACGGATAAAAGCCCGGCGCGGAAGATTTCGCTCAGATAGGCGCCATAATTCAGAGAAAGCGCGATGATGCCGGACGGGATCGCCGCCGGCACCGGTCCGATTTGCGGAATGCCGAGATAGATCAGGAATATCTGCACCAGCAGCGGCGTGCCGCGGAAGAACGAGGTGTAGAAGGTGGAAATGCCGTAGGCGATGGAGCTCTTCGACAGACGCCCCAGCGCCGCCAGCAGGCCCAGCACCACCGAAGCGATGATGGAGAAGAAACAGACATAGAGCGTGAGAACCGCCCCTTGGATGAACCCGGCGCGGCTCAGCGTAAAGCCAGCCAGCGCCGGGAACTTGTCGACAATGAACGGCAGGTCGAGTCCGAAGGACAGGAAGAAGGCGACGAACAGCGCAAGCAGCACCAGCCAGACGATGGCTACGCGGGTACGAAACGCCTTGTCCACTGCGCCGGCGCGTGTCTGGCCGGTTGTTTGCTCTGCCGCCACTCCCGACCGCCCTTGCCGCTTATTGCTTGGCCGAGATGTCGCGGCCGACCCACTTCTCGGAAATCGTCTTCAGCGTGCCGTCGTCATACATAGCCTTGAAGATTTCCTTGATCTTGGCTTCCCATTCGGGATCGCCCTTGTCGACCGCAACCCAGAGCGGTTCGGTGAAGAGCGTATCGTCGACGATCTTGAGCTTGCCTTCCGACTTCTTGACACGTTCAGCGACCGTCATGTAGCCGGCCACCGCTGCATCGAGGCGCTTGCCATCACCAAGGCCAAGATCCTGGAAGGCGAAATCCTCGGTGTCATAGGGTTTTACTGTCACATCACCGAACGGAAATTCCGGCTTGACCGGCTCCTTGCCAGGCACTTCGATGACCAGTTCCTTCTGCAGGTACTTCTCGTAAGGCGTTCCACCCTGCGTGCCGACATTCTTGCCGGTCAGATCCTTGACGCTCTTGATTGTGGTGTTGTCGGAATTGACGGCAACCACCGCCGGTGCGCCATAATATTCATTGACGAAGTCCAGCACCTTGGCTCGCTCAGCGGTCGGCGACATCGAGCAGATGCAGACGTCCCAACGGCCCTTCCAGTTGCCTGCGGTGATGATTTCCCATGATGGCGTCTCGACCTTGAGCTCGACACCCAGGCGCTTGGCAACTTCACGCGCGATGTCGACATCGAAGCCGACCACCTCGCCCTTGTCGTCGATGTAGGAGAAAGGCGGATAGGCCTGATCGGTGACTTCGACCAGAACCTTGTTCTTCATGATACGGTCGAGCGTCTCGCCGGCGTGGGCCGTCGAGATCATGCCGGCCAAAAGGCCACCCACGGCCAGTTTCGCTGCGTTCTTCAATTTCATTGAATGCCTCCCTGCGGCCTCAGCCGCCACCTATGTAGCGCCAAGTCAAAGCACAATCGCGCTTCGACGGCACTGGTCCAGCCTGTTTGATGTTCCCCGAGCCGGCTGGTCCAGCTTGGCTTATGTATAGACGTAAAATGCTTCTGCCTGGACTGCAAGCGCGATCCGATATTCGGGCACAGCAGTCAGCGAATTGAAGCAGTCTACAGCAACTGCCCCTGGAATTCCTGCACCTCGCGGCCAGGTCGGAAATTGCCGATGCGCTTGATTTCCCAATGCAGACGGATGCCGGAATGCTCCAGCACGCGCTCGCGCACCGTCTCGCCGAGATTTTCGAGATCATAACCGGTTGCGGTGCCGGTGTTGATCATGAAGTTGCAGTGCATAGGCGACATCTGGGCGCCGCCCACCATCAGCCCGCGGCAGCCCGCCTTGTCGATCTCCTTCCAGGCCGAGGTGCCTTCCGGATTCTTGAAGGTCGAACCGCCGGTCTTCTCGCGGATCGGCTGAACCGTCTCGCGATGATGCTGCACGGCATCCATCGCTTCCTTGATGGCAGCCTTGTCTTCCGGATACCCCTCGAACAGCGCCGAGGTGAAGATCAGACCGGTGGGCGCCGAATGGCGATAGGCATAGCCCATGTCGGCATTGGACAGCACATGCGCATTGCCCTGCCGATCGAGCGCCCTCACCTCCACGACACGCTCACGCGTTTCGACGCCGTTGGCGCCGGCATTCATGCGCAGCGCGCCGCCGACGGCACCCGGAATGCCGTGGTAGAAATGGAAACCGCCGATACCGGCTTCAAGCGCGACCGCAGCCACCCGCTTGTCCGGGAGGGCGGTACCGGCGCGGATTTGCGTCGCTGAAACCACCTCCGCCTCGCCGAACCCCTTGGCTGAAAGCCGCACGACGAAGCCCTCGATGCCGCCGTCGCGCACCAAAAGGTTCGAGCCGACACCAACGATTGTGAGTGGCACCTCCTCCGGCACCGCTTTCAGGAAAGCAGAGAGGTCTTCCTCGTCAGCCGGCTGGAAAAGCGCGTCAGCCAAGCCGCCGGCGCGGAACCAGGTGATCTTGTCCATCTCGGCATCGGGCGTAATGCGCCCACGCAGCCCCTTCAGCCTGTCGCCGAGTTTTTCCAGCAGCTCTGGGCCGCGTGTCATGACCCGGCTCCGGCAAGTTCCTTCGGCAGCGCGTAGGCCCATTGCGTGATGTTGCCGGCGCCAAGAAAGACGACGAAATCGCCCGGCGCTGCCAGTTTGCGCACGATCGGCGCAACGTCGGCCGGCCCTTCGATGTAGCGCGCGTCACGATGACCGCCGGAGCGGATGCGCGACACCAGCGCGTCCGAAGACGCCCCGTCTATGGGATCCTCGCCGGCCGCATAGACCGGCGCCACCATCACCGTGTCGGCGTCGTTGAAGCAGGAGGCGAACTCGTCGAACAAATCATGCAGGCGGGTGAAGCGATGCGGCTGGGCGATCGCGATCACCCTGCCCTTGGTTGCGTCGCGCGCGGCCCTGAGCACCGCTTTGATCTCCACGGGATGATGGCCGTAGTCATCGAACACCTCGACACCATTCCAGGAACCGGTGTGAGTGAAACGCCGCTTGACGCCACCGAAGGCGGACAGACCTTTCTTGATCGCCTCGGCAGAAATGCCGAGCTCGTTGGCGACCGCGATTGCAGCCGTGGCGTTGGAGACATTGTGGCGCCCGGGCATCGGCAGCCGCAGGCCCGAAATCACCGTCTCGCCCCCGCCCTTGCGGTTGCGAATGGTTACGTCGAAGACAGATGCGGCGCCGTCCATGCGATGGTTGGAGAAGCGCACGTCGGCTTGAGTATTTTCGCCATAGGTGATGACGCGGCGGTCTTCGATGCGGCCGACCAGCGCCTGCACTTCCGGATGGTCAGTGCACATCACGCCGAAGCCGTAGAAAGGCACGCTCTCGACGAACTGGCGAAACGCTTCACGCACCTTGTCGAACGACCCGTAATGGTCGAGATGTTCGGGATCGATATTGGTCACGACCGCGATATCGGCCGGCAGCTTCAGGAAAGTACCGTCGCTTTCGTCGGCCTCCACCACCATCCACTCGCCGTCGCCCATGCGGGCATTGGTGCCGTAGGCATTGATGATGCCGCCGTTGATGACGGTCGGATCAAGCCCGCCGGCCTCCAACAACGTCGCCACCATCGAGGTCGTCGTCGTCTTGCCATGCGTGCCGCCGATCGCGACAGCCTGGCGAAAACGCATCAGCTCCGCCAGCATCTCGGCGCGGCGCACGACAGGCAGGTTCTTCTCGCGAGCGGCCCTCAGTTCAGGATTGGCCTTCTTGATGGCGGTCGAGACCACCACCACTTCGGCCTCGCCAAGGTTCTCGGCCCTGTGGCCGACGAAACATTCGATACCCTTGTCGCGCAGGCGCTGCACGTTGGCGCTTTCGGCCTGGTCGGAACCCTGCACCTTGTAGCCGAGATTGTGCAGAACCTCGGCGATGCCGCTCATGCCGATGCCGCCGATGCCGATGAAATGCACGAGGCCGATCGTCTGCGGCATTTTCATGCGCGGGTTTCCTTCCTGAATTCTTCTATCGTCTGGCGCGACGCAATAGCCTCTGCGAGGTCGGCGAGCAACCGCGCGGCGTTCGGGCGTCCAACCGACTTCGCCGCGGCGGCCATCGTTCCGAGACGTTCCGGCTCCTCCATTGCAGCGCTTAAAAGGGTTGCGACCGTTTCAGGCGTGAGCGTCGACTGCGGATGGACCTCGCCACCGCCGGCGGCAGCAAGAGCGGCTGCATTTGCGGCCTGATCGTGGTCAAGCGCGTGTGGATAAGGCACCAGAAGCGCCGGCCGTCCAATGACGGCGATCTCGGAAACCGTCGAGGCGCCGGAACGCGAAACCACCAGATGGGCGCCGGCCATGCGCTGCGCCATATCGGTGAAGAAGGGGGAAACCTGCGCGTCGATACCCAGCTTGGCATAGGCATCCTTGACCCTGCCGACGTCATCGGCACGCGCCTGCTGGGTAATGACGAGCCGCGCCCGCTGGGCATCGGACAGCTGGGCAACCGCCGCCGGCACGGCGTCGGAGAAGAATTGCGCCCCCTGGCTGCCGCCGAACACCAGCAGCCGGAACGGATCGTTGCCAATTGAGGGGACATAGGGTGTTCTGGCCGCTTCCAGCACAGCGGGGCGCACCGGGTTACCGGTGGTCACGGTCTTGACGCCCGCGGCACTTGTGTCCTCTGGCAGAAAGCCGCCGGCAATGGCATCGACCCGTGGAGCGAGAGCGCGGTTGGCACGGCCCATGACGGCGTTCTGCTCATGGATGACGGTTGGTACCTTGCGCCGCGTGGCAGCGTACAGTGGCGGTAGCGTCGGATAGCCGCCGAAACCCACGACAACCGCCGGCTTGATACGCTGGATTACGCTGGAAGCTTGTCGCACACCTTGCCAGATGCGCCAGACGGCACCCATGAGCGCGATAGGGTTTTTCGATCCGAACGTCGCAGAGCGGATCGTGTGCGCTTCCTTCGCCGGGAAATGACTGGCATAGCGCGAGGCGCGATCGTCGGTCGCCAAGTGTACCGTCCAGCCGCGCTCGATCAGCTCGTGCGCCAGCGCTTCCGCGGGAAAGAGATGCCCGCCAGTGCCACCGGCTGCCAGTAGAATAGTCCCTCTAGCCATGACGTTCCGTCGATTACTCCGCCGGCAGGAAGCGCTGATAGCCTTGCAGGCCGCCGAGCGTCTTGCGCTTCTCGGGCTTCTTTCGGGTAAGTGCCAGCACCATGCCCATCGATATGGCGATCGCGATCTGAGAGGAGCCGCCATAGGAAATGAACGGCAGGGTCATGCCTTTGGCCGGCATCAATTGCAGGTTCACCGCCATGTTGATGGTGGACTGCAGGCCGAAAATAGTGACGAGGCCGCCAATGGCATAACGGGTGAAATCGTCATGTTCCTTCAACGCGGTATTGAGGCCGCGCAGCACGATGAAGGCGAAGATGGTCATGATGAAGAAACACATGATCAGCCCGTATTCCTCGCCAGCCACCGAAAAGACGAAGTCGGCGTGACTGTCCGGGATCGCGCGCTTGACCGTGCCCTCGCCCGGCCCCACGCCGAGCCAGCCACCATTGATCAGCGCTTCCCTGCCCATGTCGACCTGATAGGTGTCGCCTTCGCCAGTCAGGAAGCGATCGATACGGCCAGCAACGTGCGGCAGTATCGTATAGGCGGCGAACACGCCGGTGACACCGAGCGCACCGAGCACCACGATCCACAGCCACGACAGGCCGGCCATGAAGAACATGATGCCCCAGGTGCCGGTAACCAGCATGGTTTGGCCAAAGTCGGGTTGCGCCAGCAACAACGCAACGACAAGCCCCAGCATGATCATTGCCAGCACGTTACCCGGAATGTCGGGATGCCGCTTGTGCTCGGCGAACAGCCAGGCACAGAGGATCACGAAGGCTGGTTTGAGAAATTCGGAGGGCTGAATTGAAACCCCGGCAAGCGAAATCCAGCGCCTGGCCCCTTTCACTTCGACGCCGACATAGAGCACCGCCACCATCAGCACCAGCATGATACACAGCATGACGATGGACATGCGCCGTATCTGCCGTGGCTCGAGGAAGGAAACACCCAACATCACGCACAACGCCGGTACGGTGAAGATGATCTGGCGCGTGGCGAAATAGAACGGGCCCAGGCCGATACGCTGCGCCACAGCGGGGCTGGCCGCAAAGGACAGAACGATGCCCAGCCCCATCAAGAGCAGGAACGCCGCAAGAAACCATCGGTCGATGGTCCACCACCAGGTTGCAACCGGGCTTTTGTCGAGACGACTGGCGGCCATTATCGTGTCCCTCCGATGGGTTTCACGCCCTCTATAGCAGCGACGGCTTGCCTGAAGGCTTCGCCGCGCAGCTCGAAATTCTTGAACTGGTCAAAGCTGGCGCAAGCCGGTGATAGAAGCACCACCGCCTCACCGCTCTCATCCTTGGCCGCTTCCGCGGCAGCGCGCTCGACAGCGGCGGCCAATGTGCCTGCGATCTCGTAAGGTACGGCCTCGCCGAGCGTTGCCGAGAAGGCAGGTGCCGCCTCACCGATCAGATAGGCTTTGGCAATACGCGGGAAGAAGCCGCGCAGCGGTTCGATGCCCCCTTCCTTGGGCAGGCCGCCAGCGATCCAGTAGATGCGCGGGAAGGATGACAATGCCGGCGCCGCGGCATCCGCGTTGGTTGCTTTGGAATCGTTGATGAACAGCACATGGTCCTTGCGAGCAACCTGCTCCATGCGATGCGCCAGTCCTGGAAAGCTCTCCAATCCCGACTGGATTTCGCCGAGTTCCAGCCCGACTTTCAGGCAAGCTGTAACAGCCGCCAGCGCGTTCTGCGCATTGTGCTGGCCGCGCAGCGAACCGATGCCCTCCAGGAAAGCGATACGGCTGTAGCGCCCGTGCACGGCTTCCATCAGATTGGTGCCGTCGGCGAAATAGCCGTCGGTCAGCGGCAGCCGCTTGGAGATACGGATGACATCCTTGCCGGCACGCTCGAGACGATCCGCGATCTGAGCGCACCAGGCATCGTCGATGCCGACGATCGCCGTTTCCGAGCCAGCCACCAGCCGCTCCTTGATCGCGGCGTAATGCTGCATGGTCCCGTGCCGGTCGAGATGATCCGGCGTCAGGTTGAGCAGGATGCCCGCGGTCGGATTAATCGAAGGGGCCAGATCGATCTGGTAGGACGAACATTCAACCACATAGTGGCGGCCGGTTACCGGCGGATCGAGCGTCATGACAGCGCGGCCGATATTGCCGCCCATCTGCGTATCGCGGCCGGCCGACTTCAGGATATGTGCCGTCAGCGCTGTCGTCGTCGACTTGCCGTTGGTGCCGGTGATGGCGACAAAGGGTGCGTCCGCCTGAAGCCGATTGCGCTCGCGCGCAAACAGTTCGACATCGCCGATCACTTCAACACCGGCGGCACGTGCCAGTTCTACCGACCAATGCGGCTTCGGGTGGGTCAGCGGTACGCCGGGCGAAAGCACGAAGGATGAAAAGCCGGCCCAGTCCGCGCCGCGCAGATCGCCCGTCGCGATCCCTTGTTCACCCGCCTTGGCCACGCTCTCCGGATTGTCGTCCCAGGCCAGAACCTCGGCACCACCCTCGATCAGCGCGCGCGCCGTGGCTATCCCCGAACCGCCGAGCCCGAACAGCGAAACCCGTTTGTCTGCGAAGGAAGTTGCCGGGATCATGCAGGCGCCTATCGCAATTTGAGGGTGGAAAGGCCGATCAACGCCAGTATCACGGCAATGATCCAGAACCGGATGACGACCTGGCTCTCGGTCCAGCCAAGTTTTTCGAAATGATGATGGATCGGCGCCATCAGGAACACGCGCTTGCCCGTCATCTTGAAATAGCCGACCTGGATGATGACCGACAGGATCTCGACCACGAACAAGCCACCGATGATGGCCATGACGATCTCGTGTTTGACCGCAACTGCAACAGTGCCGATCAGGCCGCCGAGCGCCAGTGAACCGGTGTCGCCCATGAAGATCGCCGCCGGCGGTGCGTTGAACCAAAGAAAGCCTAGGCCGGCGCCAATGACCGCACCCAGGATCACCGCCAGTTCACCTGTACCGGGCACGAAATGGATCTGCAGATATTCGGCGAACACCGCGTTGCCCGACAGATAGGCGATGACTCCGAAGGAGGCCGCCGCGATCATGATCGGCACAATGGCGAGCCCGTCCAGGCCGTCGGTCAGATTTACCGCATTGCCTGCCCCCACCACCACAAAAGCGGCGAATGGGATGAAGAAGAAACCGAGATTGATGATCAATTCCTTGAAAAACGGAAAGGTGAGCGAGGACGAAAACGGAGGTTGGCCGCTGCGCATGATGATCCATGCGGCGATGCCGGCGATGATGAATTCCAGCGCCAGGCGTGCCTTTCCCGAAAAGCCGAGATGCGATTGCTTGGTGACCTTCAGATAGTCGTCATAGAAACCGATGGCACCAAAGCCGAGTGTTACGAACAGCACGACCCAGACATAGATGCTGGTAAGGTTCGCCCACAAAAGCGAGGAACCGATGATGCCGGTGAGGATCATCAGACCGCCCATGGTCGGCGTGCCGGCCTTCTTGAAGTGCGTCTGCGGTCCGTCGGCGCGGATCGGCTGGCCCTTGCCCTGACGCACGCGCAGCGAGTTGATGATCGTCGGCCCAAAGATGAAGACGATCAGTGCCGCGGTGATCAGCGCGCCACCGGTGCGGAAGGTGATATAACGGAAGACGTTGAAGACCGTGACGCGGTCGGCAAAGTCGACGAGAAGCCAGAACATGCGTTTTCGTCCCCCGGACCTTCAAATTTCCGTTTCGGCGGCGTGCGCCGGAAATGTCTTGATGAGCGTGTCGACCAGCTTTGCGAAGCCGATGCCTTTGGATGACTTGACCATCACCACATCGCCCGGCCGCAAAGCGCCGAGCAGCAAGGGTTTCAACGCCTCGGTCGTCGGCTGGTAGGTGACGTTCGTGCCGTCGGGAAGCGCATCGGCCAGCGCCTGCATCTCCGGCCCGGCCAGAAGCACCATGTCGGCGCCCGACTCCGTCACCAGTTCGGCAAGCCCCGCATGCAGTTTCTGCGACTGCGCTCCAAGTTCCAGCATATCGCCCAGAACGGCGACGCGTCGGCCTCCCTCGGCCACCGGTGTGTCCCTGAGCAAAGTCAACGCCGCCCTCATCGAGGTCGGATTGGCGTTGTAGCTCTCATCGATCAGTGTGAACCGACCATCCGAAAGCGAAAGGATATGGCGCGCGCCACGACCGGGCGCTGCGGAAAGATCGGCGAGCGCCTCCGCCACCCGCGCCACCTCGGCGCCAACCAGATGGGCGGCGCCCAGCACGGCGAGCGCGTTCTGTGCCATATGGCGACCGGGCGCACCAACACGCGCAACAAGCTCCTTGCCGGCGATCTTGGCAGTAATGATTGAATGATCTGCTTCGACCACACAGTCGATCATGCGGTAGGTCGAGCGCTGCACTTCACCGAAGCCAAAGACATGGGCCACGCCGGCCTGCCGCGCCAGTTTGGCGAGCAGCGTCGAGCGCGGGTCGTCGCGGTTGAGCAGCGCGGCACCCTCCGGCTCCAATCCCTCGAATATCTCCGCCTTGGCGCGGGCGATCTCGTCCAGGTTGCGGAAGAAGCCGAGATGGGCAGCGGCAATCACGGTGATGATGGCCACATGCGGCCGCACCATCTTCACCAGCGGACGGATTTCATCCGGGTGGTTCATGCCGATTTCGAACACGCCATAGTCCGTGTCTTGCGGCATGCGCGCCAGCGTCAGCGGCACGCCCCAATGGTTGTTGAACGAGGCGGCCGATGCGTGAACCTTGCCGACGGCGGAGAGTACGTGGCGCAGCGCTTCCTTGGTCGAAGTCTTGCCGACCGAACCGGTCACTGCGATGATTCTGGCACGCGAACGCGTGCGGGATGCGATGCCCAGCTTTTCCAGGGCGACAAGCACATCGGGCACCACGATCATTGGCGCGGTCAATCGGCCGAGCGCCGGCAGCTTGCCTTCCGCGACCACCAGCACCCCTGCACCTGCCTTGATGGCAGCCGTGGCGAAATCATGCCCGTCCATCGTTTCGCCCGTGATGGCGAAGAAGGCTTCGCCAGGCTGCAAGCTGCGGCTGTCGATGGAGATGCCGCTGATGCTTTCCGGCATATTGCCGAACGGGCGACCGCCAACGGCGGCGACAAGGGCATCGGCGGTCCAGAGATGACTCATGCGGCACGCTCCCTGAGCGCGACACGCACTTCCTCATGATCGGAGAACGGCAGGGTCTGCGAGCCAACCGTCTGGCCCTCTTCGTGGCCTTTGCCGGCCACGATCAGCGTGTCGCCGGCATGAAGCATGGCGACCGCCTCGTGTATCGCCTCGCGACGGTCACCGATTTCGATGGCGCCGGGCGCGGCGGCGAGAATGGCGGCACGGATTTCCTCCGGCACTTCCGAGCGGGGATTGTCGTCGGTGACGATGACGACGTCAGCCAGCCGTGTGGCGATCTCGCCCATGATCGGACGCTTGCCACGATCGCGGTCGCCACCGCAGCCGAACACCACCAGCACGCGGCCAGTGGTGAAGGGACGCACGGAGGCCAGCACATTCTCCAGCGCGTCCGGCTTGTGGGCATAGTCGACATAAACCGGGGCGCCAGCCGTCGTGGTGCCAACGAGATCGAGCCGTCCCGGTGCACCCTTCAGTTTCTCCAGCGCCGTCAAAGCCTTGGCGGCAGGTGTTCCCGTGGCGATCGCCAGGCCGGCGGAGACCAGGGCATTGTAAATCTGGAAGTCGCCCGCCAGTGGCAGGTCGATCTCGTAGATGGCGCCGTCGGCCATGATTTCCGCGCGCTGGCGGTGGCGCTCGTGCTCGACGCGCTTGAGTTCGAGGAAATTGCCATGACGACCGACCGTCAGCACCGAAAGTCCGGCCGCGTTGGCAGCGGCGATCGTCGGCTCCGACCACGGATCGTCGGCGAAGATCACGGCCGGAGCGCCCTTGGGCAGAAGCGCGTCGAACAGGCGCAGCTTGGCCTGGTGATATTCCTCGACGGTCGGATGATAGTCCATGTGGTCGCGGCCGAGATTGGTGAAAGCGCCGGCTGCGAGTTTGACGCCGTCCAGACGACGCTGATCCAGGCCATGGCTGGAGGCCTCCATCGACGCGTGCGTGACACCGGCGTCGGCGAGTTCCTTGAGCAGCCTGTGAAGCGCGACCGGATCCGGCGTCGTCAGCGAGCCGTAATCATTGCGCCCCGGCGCGACCACGCCGGTGGTGCCGATCGAAGCGGCGGCAAAGCCGGCATGTTCCCAGATCTGGCGCGTGAAAGCCGCAACCGAGGTTTTGCCGCTGGTGCCGGTGACGGCGACCATCGTCGCGGGCTGACGGTCGAAGAAGCGCGCGGCAGCGAGCGCGAGTGCGTGACGGGGATCGTTGGCGAAAAGAACCGGAATACCGAGATCTGAGATGCCGGCACCCTTTGCGGCGACGATAGCGCTGGCACCGCGTTTTGCGGCTTCAGCCGCATAGGCCGCACCATCTGCCTTGGTGCCAACAAGGGCAAAGAACAGATCGCCTGGCTGCACTTGCCGCGAATCCGACGTGATGCCGGTCACCGCGATGTCGGAGGAAGCCTCGACAGGCAGGATACCGGCTAAATCTCTAAGCTTCATCGATCCCCAGTCATCTAACAAAACGGCGCGCTTTGGCCGGCGCGCCAAAAAGAATCACTCAGTAGGACACCAGCGTTGCAGCATTTTCTTGGCCGAAATCTGGCTTCACGCCAAGCATGGGTGCCGAGCGGCGAATGATGTTGGCCACCATCGGCGCGGCATTGGAGCCGGCAGTAGCACCACGGCCGGGCATTTCCGGCTTCGGCTCGTCGATAATGGTCAGCACGATATATTGTGGATCGTCCATCGGGAACGCCGCCACGAAGGCATTGAAGCGAACATCCTTGGAGTAGCGACCGTTGATGACCTTTTCGGCCGTACCGGTCTTGCCGCCGACACGATAGCCAGGCACGCGAGCGTTCTTGCCGGAGCCTTTTTCGGCGTTCAGCGTATAGAGATAGCGCATGCCTTCCACAGTCTTCTCGCTGACCACCCGCTTGGCGACCTCCATCGCCTGATCGGCGGTGCGGGTCAGGAAGGTCGGCTCGATCAGGAAGCCGCCATTCATCAGCGCCGCACAGCCCACCGCTGTCTGCAGCGGCGTCGTCGAAACGCCATGGCCGAAGGCGGCGGTGATTGAATGCACCTTCTTCCACACTTTCGGTTCGGTCGGCTTTGCCACTTCGGGCAGCTCCGTCTTCATCTTCTCCAGTACGCCCAGGCGATGCAGAAATTCGCGGTGGCCTTCGATGCCGACCACGTCGGCCTCCTTGGCCGAGCCGATGTTGGACGAATAGATGAACACTTCCGGCACGCTCAGCACGCGACCCTTGCCGTGGAAGTCACGAATGGTCTGGCGACCGATGGTGATGGGCCGCGAGGCATCGAATTTCGATTCCAGCGTCACCTTGCCGGAATCCAGCGCCATGGCGGTGGTGAAGCTCTTGAAGGTCGAACCCATTTCATACAGACCGGCCGACATCCGGTTCAGGCGATCTTTGTCCTGCGCGTTGTACGGATTGTTCGGGTCGAAGTCCGGCACCGAAGCCATGGCGACCACTTCGCCGGTCTTGACGTTGAGCACGACGCCGCCGGCGGCAATCGCATGATATCGCTGCATCGCATCGGCGACCTCGTTGCGCACGATGTGCTGCACGCGCAGGTCGATCGACAGCTTGACCGGCTTCAGGTCCCTGGCGACGGCAAGGCCGGACAGCTGCAGATCGGCCAGGCCCTGGTCGTCGATATACTTCTCCATGCCGGAGATGCCCTGATTGTCGATATTGGTCAGGCCAACGATGTAGGACGCGGTCTCAC
The DNA here is from genome assembly GCF_001303895.1 of Mesorhizobium sp. 1M-11. Classification (GTDB taxonomy): domain Bacteria; phylum Pseudomonadota; class Alphaproteobacteria; order Rhizobiales; family Rhizobiaceae; genus Mesorhizobium. The sequence continues at coordinate 317,778 of NZ_LJSD01000001.1, forward strand.
CCGCTGGATAGAAACGGCGCTTCTCCGTGCGGAAGCCGATGCCCGGAACGCCCAGCTGCATGATCTCGGACTGCTGCTTTGGCGTCAGCTGGCGCTGCAGCCACACGAAACCGGCACCGCTCTTCAGCTTCTTGTAGGTCTGCTCATAATCGATTTCCGGCAGCACCGTAGCCAGCTTCTCGATCGCCTCGTCGGCATCGACGATGTGGCGAGGTTCTGCGAACAATGAGGAGGTCTTGATGTCAGTCGCCAAAACCTCGCCGTTGCGGTCGACGATGTCGGGCCGCGAGGCGGTGACGCGGCTCGGCGGCGGGCCGGAATCCGTCGGTCCCTGGAAGCCGAACCACACCAGCCGGCCGGTGATAGCGACATAAATTCCAAGGAACACGGCCATCGTCATGACCACGCGGGTGCGGGTCTTGCCGCCGGTCGCCTTGCGCGCGCTGTCCAGTACGATCGAACCGTCCTCGCCGCGCCGCGAGCGTTTCAGGAGCTTGTTGAGAACGCCGATCATTCGTCAGCTCCATCCTCGATCTGTTGCGCGATCTTGTCGGCGACCGCGACCCTGGCGTTGCTTGCAAGCTTGTCCTTGACCGCCGGCTTCGGCTTGGCAGCCGCCACGGCCGGCTTCTTGTCACCCACCTTGGCCTTGCTGGCAGCCTTCGCCTTCTCGGCACCCTTGTCCTTGGTGATCGAGGCGGTCTTTTCCTTGTCGACGCCCGGCGCGCCATTATCCGCCATGATGTCTTCGATGGTCAGGGGCGGCTTCTCGGGCAATTCGTCCAACCGCACGATCTGGCGCGCATCGGCCGTCTGCAGGCCGAGCTGATCCTTGTAGAGATCGGAGAGCCGCTGCAGCCGCGACGGTTGCGTCAGCAGGCTCCAGTCGGCCCTGAGCAGGTCGATCGTGTCTTCCTCGGTGCGGATCTGCGCCTGGATCTTGTAGACAGCAGCCTGCTGCACTTCGGCATCGCGCTTGATCTTGTAGGTCATGGCAGCGGCCGAGACCATCACGGCGATCAGGATGATGTCACTGGTACGGAACACGTGTTCACCTCTCGCCCGGCAGTGTGACGCCGGGAAGCTTGGGAAGACCGAACTGGGCAAGATCACCGGCGCGAGCCGGCGCTTCGGTACGGATCGCGGCGCGCAGCCGAGCCGAACGCGCGCGCGGGTTGATGGCGAGTTCCGCCTCGCCGGCAGTCACACCACCACCTTGCTTGCGGAAGGTTGCGGTGCGCACCTGCGTCTCCGGCATGTGGCGCGAGCCTGCCGCCTGCTCGGAACGATCGGCGATGAAGCGCTTGACGATGCGGTCCTCGAGCGAATGGAAGGTCACGACAACCAGCCGACCACCGGGTTTCAGCACGCGCTCGGCTGCAAGCAACGCCTTTGCCAGCTCGCCCAGCTCGTCATTGACGAAAATGCGCAGCGCCTGGAAGACGCGTGTCGCCGGATGGATCTTGTCGCCCGGCTTGCGGCCGATATGGGTTTCGATGGCATCGGCCAGATCGAGTGTACGCTCGAACGGCTTCTTGACTCGTCGCGCTTCGATCATGCGCGCGATGCGACCGGAATGCCGTTCCTCGCCAAGGAAACCGAAAATACGGGCAAGGTCGCCTGATTTGAAAGTGTTGACGACATCGGCAGCGCTCACACCGGCCTGCGCCATGCGCATGTCGAGCGGACCGTCGAAACGAAAGGAAAAGCCGCGTTCGGCCTGGTCGAGCTGCATGGAGGAAACGCCGATGTCGAGCACGACGCCGTCGACCGCCTCCGCATGCTGATCCAGCGTCGAGAATGGCGCATGCACCAGTTTCAATCGCCCGTCCGCTTCCTGTTCCAACGCCTTGCCGGCAGCGATGGCATCCGGATCGCGATCGACACCGATGACGGACGCACCGCTCCCCAGGATCGCCTTCGTATAGCCGCCGGCACCGAAGGTGCCGTCGATGATGGTATCGCCCGGCTGTAGCGCAAGCGCATTCAGAACCTCGGCGAGGAGGACCGGAATGTGGCGGGCCGGTCCGCCATCGGCGTGGAAATCATCGCCGTGGCCCGCCGTCATTCCGGCCGCTCCCCTGGCTTCGTCCCCTGCCGAAGATGCAAGAGCCTGACCCGTGCCGCCGCACCATAGGCGGCCAGCCGTGCCGGCTCCCATATCTGGAAAAAACTGCCCCTCCCCACGAAGGCCACCTCGGTTGTTATGCCGGTATGTTCGCGAATGAAATCGGTCAACATGACGCGCCCATCCTGGTCCAGCTTCAGGAAGGTGCCGTCGCCATGGCAAAAGAAAGACATATCGTCCGCAGTCTGCTGGAACGGATCCTCCTGCGCGATACGCTGCTCGTAGCGATCGAGCAGATCGAGTCCGCCGACATCCATCGCCGCCTGATCCAGGCAGCGCAGTGCGTAAAGTTCCGAATAGCCGCGTTTCTGCAGAACCGTGCGGAAATGCGCCGGCACGGAGACGCGCCCCTTGGCGTCGATCCGATTCACCGCATTTGATAGAAAACGGTCCATGACGCATCGCGGCAGCTTGCGCCGCCGCACCCTCCGACTTCCTCGTAGCCATGCCGCCGCGGCACGACCCCTTCCTCAGACCTTGAGCCTCGAACAAAGCGAAAATCGACGAACGCACAGCCGCCGCGACCGGCCGTTCGGCGTACGCTTCACCCTGACACGAAACGAAGGCTTGATTAGCGGAATGGGATATCATGGGGCATCATGGGCGTCAACGGGAACAGGCTTCACAGACCCCTTCGAAGGCGAGATTACGGGCACTGCCGCGTTTATCCTCCATTAAGCCTAACGAAGTGTTTAAAGCGGGCTTGGCTCTTGCCCCGACCAACCGCTGGGCCTAGCGTCCCGATTGCTCTCCGGAGCATGCTGATCCCAGCCTCCACACGTTCTCCGACTCCGAGATCCGCCATGTCCGAAACCGCCTCCTCCCGTGCCGCCGGGCTCCTTCATTTGAGGCGCGAGGGCCTCTCCAGGGGAGACGCCATCCCATTGCCGCTGACGATGGCATCGATCTTCCATGCGCCTGGGGATTCGACAGGCTTCCATCAGTATGGCCGCTTCTCCAACCCGACCTGGGACGGGACGGAAGAGATGTTGTCGCGCCTGGAAAACGCGCCAGTCCTCGCCTTCCCTTCCGGGATGGCCGCGATCTCCGCCGTGTTTTTCGCGCTTTTGAAAGCAGGCGACCGTATCCTGCTGCCGTCCGATGGCTATCACACCACGCGCATCCTGGCAGACCGATTCCTTGGCGCTTTCGGCGTGAGTTTCGACACGCGACCAACCGCCTCGTTCCTTGACGGCGGCTTCGACCGCTACCGGCTGGTCTTCGTGGAAAGCCCGTCCAACCCAACCTTGGACATCTGCGACATTACAGCCGCCGCAGAGGCGATCCACAGGGCTGGCGGGCTGCTCGTCGTCGACAACACCACAATGACGCCTTTCGGTCAGCGCCCTCTCGATCTTGGCGCAGACGTCGTCGTTGCCGCCGACACCAAGGCGCCGAACGGCCATTCCGATGTGCTGGCTGGCCATGTCGCCTGCCGCGACACGGACATTATGGCGGCGGTGAAGGAATGGCGCACCACCTCGGGCAGCATACCCAGCCCTTTCGACGCCTGGCTGCTGCATCGCGGCCTGGAAACGCTGGAGGTGCGCTTCGACCGCATGTGCAAAACCGCCGAGCTCATTGCGCCCCGGATCAGGGCACATCCGGCGGTCAAGTCGATCCGCTTCCCGGGGCTGCAAGGCGATCCCTCGCACAACCTTGCCAGCAGTCAGATGGAGCGCTTCGGTTTCCTGATCAGCTTCGATCTGGGTTCCGAAGATGAGGCAGAGGGTTTCATCAACGGCTGCGAATTGATGGCGGCCGCCACCTCCTTTGGTGGCGTACATACCTCGGCCGAACGCCGCACCAAGCGCGGCGATGCCGTTCCTCCCGGCTTCGTGCGGCTGGCCGTGGGCTGCGAGCCGGCGGAAGAACTATGGGCTGCAATCAAGGCTTCGCTGGACCGACTTCAGTCCTAAGGACCACTCCAGCTCCAGGATTGAACGGGCAGATCCCGGTTGCTGAATCAACGCAACAACAACTTGAATCAAACTCCACGCCGGTTGCGCGAAGCCACTGAATTTCAGAAGAAAAATGCCAGCCGGCCTGTAAGCCGGGTTCTGTATGGCCCCCGCTCCTTGCGGAGCGGGAACGTGGCGGCCATTCATCTTGGGCGCATGTTGCCATGCGCCTCACGCAACCTACCCGGGCGGTGGGCCGGAAACAGCCCTGAGGGTTTCCCCTCGCACCGCCCCTATTCGGTTTTGCTCCCGGTGGGGTTTGCCCTGCCGCTTCCGTTGCCGGTCGCGCGGTGGGCTCTTACCCCACCCTTTCACCCTTACCGCGGAAACCGCGGCGGTTTGCTTTCTGTGGCACTTTCCCTGGGGTCGCCCCCGCCGGCCGTTAGCCGGCACCGTGTCTCCATGGAGCCCGGACTTTCCTCACCCGCAGCCTTTCGACTCTCGCTGGTGCGGCCGCCCGGCCGGCTGGCAGGCGTATAAAGGCGTTCGCGGCCAAAAAGGCAAGAGCAAGCTGGCCGACTACCTTGTGGCGATCAACCGGCGCTGCCGATCTGCGCCACCACCTTGCGGCAATAGGCGGAAGAAGTCGGGTTCATGCGCGTGGCACCATGGCCGGCATTGTATTTGAGGATGGTGCCGCATGTGCTGCCGCCGCCGAGTTCACGGGCCATTCCGAGATACTTCATGCCGTATTTGATGTTGGTCTCGGGATTGTGCAGCCCCTGGGCCGAACCGCTGTACCCCATCATGCGCGCGGTGGCTGGCTTGATCTGCATCAGGCCGATCTCGCCGGCGCGGCCAACCATGCCTGGCCGGTAGTTGCTTTCGATCTTGATCACCGCATGCGCAAGCGACACCGGCACGCCATAGGCGGAGGCATAGCGCGACACGATGGTGGAATAACGTGTGCCGGCGCTTGGAGCCAAGCTCGGCTTGACGGCGCCTGACGTGATCGAGGCGGTGGTGACCGTATCGTAGGTTACCTTGGTCTTGGTCCTGGCCTTGGTAGCGATCTTGGTCTTGCTCTCGGTCTTGGCCAGCTTGGTGACTTTGCCGGGCTTCACGTTCGTTGCGGTCTTGGCGTCCTTTGAACAACCGAACAGATAGGGGCAAGGCTCGGCTGCCGTCTTGGCACTTGCGGTTGCCTTGGAGATTTTGACGGTCGACGCAACCTTGGCTGCTTTTGCAGCCTTGGCCTTCTTGCCGGTTGTCACGGTTTTCGTGGTCTTGGTCATCTTCTTGGCCGGCGTTGCGGCCGCGGCCTGCGTCGCGACCGGAGTGCCCTGGTCGACTCTCAGACTAGCGGCGACGCTTTCCTGCGAAGCGAAGGCAAAAGAAATCACGCCGGCAGCAACAGCTGCCGCTACAATGAACGGTTTCTGCATGTGGTCCTGTTTTTCTTGGCCACGCGAAGAACTTCGCGCAGCATCCTACGATGAATGCCGGACTAGACTGGCATTTGTCCTGCATCGGTGTGGATTTGCGTTTGAAACCGGATTTGGCGGCAATGAAGGCCGCGCAATTCAATTCATGTTACAGAATGTAATATTGAACAGGAGAGTAAACTGGTCAGCCAAGACTTGCAGTCGCGGAAGCAATCAGGCGCCGCAACGTCCTGATCGTCGACTTGTCTGCAATTCCATCAATCAGGCGCGGCCGGAAATGGCGCTGGAAGGCTTCGACGACAATACGCGTCAGCGGATCGAAAACACCCGTGATTTCAATCCCATAGCCATATATCGCAAGCAGGGATTGCAATTCCTCGACATCCTGCCCCGCATCACCTTCCTGCAAAACCGGTCCTCGCCGGATCGGCGATGCGGATACGAGATGGCCGATGCCTGCGGCGTGCAGCACCTTCCAAGGAAATTTTTCGCCGGGATCGACCTTGCGACCGGGTGCCACATCCGAATGAGCCAGAATCCGCTCCGTCGCGATGCCGTGGCGCGCCACAATGTCGGCGGCAAGGGCGATCACCGCCTCGATCTGGCGCTTCGGAAAGGGCCTATATCCCAGCGTATGGCCGGGATTGACGATCTCGATGCCCACGGAGGCCGAGTTGAGGTCGGTTTGGCCACGCCACGAGCTCTTGCCGGCATGCCAGGCGCGGTCGCTCTCGCGCACCATCTGCACGATACGACCATCCTCATGCACGAGATAATGCGCGGAAACCTCACTGGCGGGATTGCACAGCCAGGCTTCGGCGCCCGCTCCGGTTTCCATGCCGGTATAGTGTAGCACGACCATGTCGGGATGGAACGGACCGCGACGCGGCCCGAAATTCGGCGACACCCTGACCTCGGCTCCGGCATGATCAGGCGAGAAGCCGCTCATGCCGGGGCAAGATCCCGTTCGATCATCTCATACGCCGCATTGATCGCGGCAACACGCGTCGTGGCGATCTTGATAAATTCCTGCGGCAGGCCGCGTGCGATGACCTTGTCCGGATGGTTCTCGGCGACCAGCTTGCGGTAACGCTTCTTCACTTCATCGAACGGCCGCCCCCGCTCTATGCCAAGCACGACGTAGGGATCATCCGCTCCCAGGTGCACGTGGCGGGCGAGGATCGTCTTGTAGTGCGACTCCTCGATCCGGAAGATTTCGGAAACCCGATGCAGGAACTGCCCTTCCCGTTCATGCAGGACGCCATCGGCGGTGGCAATGTGGAAGAGACCGTCAAGAATGTCCTCCAGCATCATGCAGTTGGCATGGCCAGAACCGCATAGATTGGCGAGCTTTTCGGCATACGCCTCGAAACCGGCGACATCCTGCTTGGCCAGATCGTAGAGGCGCGCGACGTTGTGCGTTTCTTCCGGCGGCACTTCGAAGATTTCGCGGAAAGCACGGATCTCGTCCTGCGTGACGACACCGTCCGCCTTCGCCATCTTGGCCGAAAGCGCGATCATCGCGATCGAGAAGGAAACCCGGCGGCGCAGCTCGGCGTCACCGGAAAAGACCGTGCGCACAGCCTCGACCACCTCGGCGATGCCGGCCGAGGCGGAGGCTGAAATGCGGGCGATGAAATCGCCGATACGGTCCCAAATCGACATGTGCCCCTCTTAGAACCAAGCACATGGCGCTATCAAGGCATGATCGCGTCCATGCGCCGGCACGGAACCAATCAACAAGGCAGATTGGCTACGGAAGAAACGGGCCGGAGGTCGAAAGGTTGCGCCTTCAGGCCGGCTGTGCCGCAATGTCGCGCCGCGGCCGGCGTACAGTCCTGAGCTTGCCACTCTTGCCGCCACCGCAGAAGAACATGTCACCGCCATCGGATTCGAGCCCGGAGACACCGGTTCCGTCCGGCATGGTCAACTCCTCGAGCACCTCACCGGTGCGCGGATCGATCCGCCGCAATTCGCTTTCGTCGCCCTGCCAGGTCCCGTGCCACAGTTCGCCGTCCACCCATGTCACGCCGGTGACGAAGCGGTTGGAATCGATCGAACGCAGAATCTTGCCGGTGCCAGGGTCGACCTGGTGTATTTTCTGGGCGCGATATTCGCCGACCCAGAGCGAACCTTCCGCCCAGGCAAGCCCGGAATCACCGCCATTCCCCGGCGCCGGAATCGTGGAAAGCACCTTTCCGGTTTTCGGATCGATCTTGTGGATCTGGCTCTCGGCGATCTGGTAGATATTCTCGCCGTCGAAGGCGGTGCCGGCATGTGCGACCATGTCGATGCTGCGAACAGGCTCACCGCTTTTGGGATCAAGCACATTCAGCTTGTCGCCGGTGGCGAACCACACATTCTCGCCATCGAAGGTCACGCCATGCACGTCGCTCGAAAAAGGACCATATTCGCGAAGGATTTCGGCTGGGGTCGGTTTCATGATTTCTTCCCGAGTTGAGGTTGGAGCCGTGCACGCCAGTGGCTGGCGGCGGTCGTCCACATGACCCTAACCGCTTGGCAGCGGTCCTGGGAGTAACAAGGTTGTCGGGAAGCCCGGCACCGACGGCGTCACCCAGCGCAGCGCTCGCCCTTTCCCGAAAGACTGCACTTTGCCAGCGGCGGAAAGCTGTTCCAGCGCTCGCTGCACCGTACGCGAGCTGGCATCCAGCGCGATCGCCAATGCCGAACTGGACCATGCCTCGCCATCGGCAAGAAAGGCGAGCACCGCCGCGTGTTCTTCCTCGACCAGCGGCGCCAGCACCATCACATTGCCGCGCCGACGCGGTGCCAGCCTGAAACCCTCGTTCGTCGCGCGGATGTCGGCAAGGCCGCGCAGCTCGGCCCGCAATCGCCCGATTTCCACCCGCAGCCGCGCCCGGTGCGATTCGTCGGCATGCCTGGCGCCAAAGGCACCGGACAAAAGCCTCTCCCGCGACACGTCCCCGGGCCAGGCTTCGGCCAATATACGGGCCAGCGCAAACAGCACCGGGCGTGTTGCTAGCGAGACCACCACATTGCCGGCACGCACAACGTTGCGGCAGGCATCCACCACGAACATCCCCGTCGCGAACAGCTCCTCCACCTCTTCCAGCAGCAGCGGACGCGCCATGCCTTTCGCAATCAGGCGCGCGGCCGGCGTGTCGATCACCAATGCAGCACTTTCCACTTCTGCCCCCAGCGCGGGAATACCGGCCTGTTGGGCGGCCTGCCAGGCCAGCATCAATGCCCTGCGAGCCTCCCTGAGGCGCAGGCGCCGGATCGCGATGCCGGCAACCGCAAGCTGAAGCGCGCTCCGCATTGGTGGCGGCAACAGCGCGGGGTCGAGGTCGGAGATGAGGTCTTCGGCCTCGTCGAGACGGCCAATCAGCAGCAGGCGCCGGATTTCAAGCGTGCGCGCGTGCGCTGCGTTCGCGTGGTCACCATGCGCCTCAAGCGTAGCACGGGCGATATCGAGTGCCTTGGCAGGCCAGGTGAGATCACGCGAGACAAGCGCGATTTCAGCTTCGGCGACGATGCACCTTGACCGTGCCACCGCCTCTTTCGGGCCAAAGGCACGCGCCGCGCCCTTTAGAAGTGCCTTGGCACGAACAAGGTCGCCAAGCTGCGCCATCGCGATGCCGCGCAACGCAAGTGCAGCCGCATCGTCACGCAAGGCTACCCGCTTCAGCGCTCCGAGAGGATCGCCGCGCGCAAGCGCCTGTCCTGCGGCCGTGATCAGCGAGTCCATCGCAATCCCGTCACACTTGTCACTCTCCTCATTCGGTATCTGCCCCTAACCTCTCACGACGGTCAGACAGTTGACCACATCGAGAAGGAATAAAGCCATGAAAATCAAACAGGGAAGCGCGCTCGCTGCGTTGGTCATCGCCGGCCTCGCGGCTACCGCTCCCGCCAGTCCGGCTGAAACGACGCTCGACCGCATGCCGGCCGAGTTGGAAACCAGGCTGGCGCTGAGCGCTGCACCACCAGCGCTGCGCGAAACGGCAACCGTTTATCTGCTGGATCCCGCAAAGGGCTATCAACTCTCCAGACAGGGAAACAGCGGCATCACCTGCATTGTCGAGCGCACGAGCTGGGACCTCAGCGACTTCCGCAACGACATCTATATTCCGCTTTGCTACGACGCGGCCGGCAGCAAGACCTATTTGCGGCATATCATGGAAGCGGCAACGTTACGCGCCACGGGCATGGACGCCGCGACCCTCAATGCGGAATATCAAAAACGGTATCGGGACAAGACCTTCAACGTTCCCGAAAAACCGGGCGTTTCCTACATGGTGGCACCCATCATGCGCACCATCGGCCCGCCGGACATGAACGTGCATACCATGGCGATGCCGCATGTGATGTTCTACGCGCCGGGTGTCACCAATGACGACATCGGCGCCAAGCCCGACCTCGCGGCACGTGCCAGCCTGCTCAGTCCCTTCGTCGACAGGCAGGGCGCACCCGAGCACAGCTACATCATCCAGCTCGTCGGCGACGCCGAGAAGACAAAGATCCTCGCCGACGAGAAGGCGCTGCTCGACGATCTCTGCGCCTATCGCGACATCCTTTGCCTGAGGCACGGCGACCACTGAGATGGATTGCCGGCGGCGACCCGGGTGAAATCCCGACACACTTGTCACTCTCGCCTTTTGGCTCCCGCCGCTACCCTCTCCAATGACTTCAACGAACGCGTCACCGCGATGAGCCGACGTCGCCCGCCCTGACCGATGTTAGGAAGTTTCCATGTCAACGCTCGAGACACAGAATTCATATCGCTGGGTCATCGTCGCCCTCGGCGCACTGATGACCTGCGTAACCATTGGCGCCATGTTTTCGTTGGCCGTGTTCATGCCACACATCTCCGCCGCGACCGGCTGGACACGTGCCGGCATTTCCAGCGCGATGACGCTCAACTTCCTGATGATGGGGGCTTCGAGCTTCGGCTGGGGCATGCTTACCGATCGCATCGGCACGCGCCCTGTGGTGTTGGTCGGCTCCATCGCGCTCGGCGTTGTCCTGGTGCTGGCAAGCCATGCGACCAGCCTCATCGCGTTCCAGCTCGCCTATGGTGTCGGCGTCGGTCTTGCCGGCGGCGCCTTCTTCGCGCCGATGATGGCTGCGGTCACCGGCTGGTTCGACAAGCACCGTGGCCTTGCCGTTTCGCTGGTTTCCGCCGGCGTCGGCGTTGCACCCGCCACCGTATCGCCCTTCGCAGCCTGGCTGCTCGCAAGTTATGACTGGCGCACCGCGATGATGACGATCGGGCTGCTCGCCAGCGCGATCCTCCTGCCCGCGGCATTCTTCGTCAGGAATGCCCAACAGGCGCCAGCCAATCGTCCTGCTTCCAGTGGTGCGACCGTCACCGTCGGAGCCACGGACAATCCGCTATCGAAGGCTTTCCGCTCGCCGCAGTTTGCGCTGCTCGCCGGAACCTATTTCCTGTGCTGTGCCGCGCATTCCGGCCCGATCTTTCACATCATGAGTTACGCGATCACCTGCGGCATCTCCGCCATGACTGCCGTCAGCATCTACAGCGTTGAAGGCATTGCCGGCCTTGGCGGCAGGCTGCTGTTCGGCGTGGCGGCGGATCGCCTTGGCCCGAAGCGGGTCTTGGTCACCGGCCTGCTCGTCCAGGCGCTGGTGATCGCGGCCTATCTCTCGGCCAATCAGCTCAGCACCTTCTATGTGCTGGCTGTCGTCTTCGGCGCTGCCTATGGCGGCGTGATGCCGCTCTATGCGCTGCTGGCTCGCGAATATTTCGGCCAGCAGGTGATGGGGTCGGTACTCGGCGCACTCACCATGGCTTCCAGCTTCGGCATGGCGCTCGGGCCTGTCGCAGGCGGCTGGATATTCGACCGTTTCGACGTCTACGACTGGCTCTTCATCGGCTCATCGGTCATCGGCATCGCGGCGTTCCTGATCGCGCTCGCCTTCCCGCGATTTGCCTCGTCTAAAAATCACCAGCCGGCACCCGCTTGAGGCAGCCGCGGGTCCGATATGCAGAAAAAGGCCGGGACGACGTCCCGGCCTTTTCGATTCATGAGCTGACGCATGCCAGCCTTGGGTGCCAGCCGTTTCGGCCGACCCTTGCGCTTATTGCGCTGGCGCAGTCGAATTCGGCTGAGCCGGCTTCGTGGTATCGGCCGGCGGCTGTGCCTCAGGCGTAGCCGGTTTCATCGGCTCGGAGGCAGGCGGTGTGGCTTGCGTCGTGGTGTTGTCGGTACCTCCCGTACCGCCACCTTTGTTTTCACTGCAGGCAGCAACGCCGAGCAAAAGCAACGCGGAAACCGAAGCCAAGACGAGTTTTTTCATCGCATTTCTCCTTCGCAACTTCACCCCCTGTGAAGGGCGGCACAAAAGGAATGCAGCAGCCGGGCATCGGTTTCGTCACATTGCGTTTCGTCCTGTAACAGCGCCCGGACATCGTTGAGCCGTTGCCGACCCTGGCCTTCGGCACTAACAGGGAATGGAACGCATCGAAAGGATAGGCGGCGAGCATGAAATGGGATTTCTGGATCGACCGCGGCGGTACCTTCACCGACATCATCGGGCGCGCTCCTGACGGATCACTGAGGCCGTTGAAGCTGCTTTCCGAAAACCCGGAAACCTATCGGGACGCCGCCATCCACGGCATCCGCACTTTGCTGAGCGTGAAAGCCGGCAAGCCGATCCCCTCCGGCTTGATCGGAGAGGTGCGCATGGGCACCACGGTTGCCACCAACGCGCTGCTGGAACGCAAGGGTGATCGGGTTTTGCTGTTGATCACCAAGGGGTTCCGCGACGCGCTTCGCATCGCCTATCAGGCCCGGCCCGACATCTTCGCCAAGGAAATCCTTCTGCCCGAGCAGCTCTACGAACGCGTCGTGGAGGTCGACGAGCGCGTGCGTGCAGATGGCTGCGTGGAGCGGCTGCTTGACATTGCAGCAGTCAAGCCGGCGATCGAACAAGCCAGAGCGGACGGCATCGATGCTGTCGCTATTGTCTTCATGCATGCGTGGAAACATCCCGAGCACGAAAGGGCCGTGGCCAAGGTCTGCCGCAAAGCGGGTTTTTCGCAAGTCTCGGTGAGCCATGAAGTTTCACCGCTGATCAAGTTGGTCGGCCGCGGCGATACCGCCGTGGTCGATGCCTATCTCTCGCCGATCCTGTCACGCTACGTGCAACGGGTGGCAGGAGAGCTGGGCACGGCTGCAACCGACACGCGCAGCATACCGAACGATAAGGTCGAGGCCAGCGAAGAAGCTTCGGCGAACCCGAGGCTGATGTTCATGATGTCGTCCGGCGGCCTCACAGCGGCGGACAAATTTCAGGGCAAGGACGCGCTGCTGTCCGGCCCGGCCGGCGGTGTCGTCGGCATGGTCGAGACAGCGAAGCTTGCCGGCTTCGACAAGGTCATCGGCTTCGACATGGGAGGCACATCCACCGATGTCGCCCATTGCGACGGCGACTATGAGCGCGCCTTCGACACGGAAGTTGCCGGCGTGCGGGTGCGCGCGCCGATGATGCGCATCCATACAGTGGCCGCCGGCGGCGGCTCGGTGTTGCAGTTCGAAGCCGGCCGTTTTCGCGTCGGCCCGGATTCCGCCGGTGCAAATCCAGGCCCGGCCTGCTACCGGCGCGGCGGACCGCTTGCCGTGACCGACGCCAATGTCATGCTTGGCAAGCTGCAGCCGGATTTCTTCCCCCCCATTTTCGGCGCGAACCAGGACCAGCCGCTCGACACAGCTACGGTACGCGCGAAATTCGAGGCTTTGGCCGCAGAGATCGGCGACGGTCGCTCGCCGGAAGCGGTGGCCGAGGGTTTTGTCACCATCGCCGTCGAAAACATGGCCAACGCCATCAAGAAGATATCCGTCCAGCGCGGCTACGACGTGACGGGCTATCTGCTGAACTGCTTTGGCGGCGCCGGTGGCCAGCACGCCTGCCTCGTCGCCGATGCGCTCGGCATGGAGGCCGTTCTCATTCACCCCTTCTCCGGCCTGCTTTCAGCCTATGGTATCGGACTCGCATCGATCTTCGCAGCGCGCCAGCAGGCGCTGCTGGAGCCGCTGATCGATCGATCCTTGCCTGCGATCGAAGAGGTGATTGCCGCCCTTTCCAGGGAAGTAGGCGCTGAGTTGGCTGCGCAGGGCGTCACCGGGAAAGCCATGGCGAAGCGCCCCGTGCTCCATATCCGCTACGACGGCACCGACACCACGCTACCGGTCAGCTTTCCCGACCACTCGATTGCCAACGCCAGGGCCGCCTTCGAGGCTGCGCACAAGGCTCAGTTCGGTTTCGTCTACGACGACAAGCAACTGGTGGTGGAGACCGTCGCCGTAGAGGGCAGCAATGCCGATGCCGGCCACTATGAGGAAGCATTCGCCCCTTCCGGACCACCGCGCGACAAGGCCAACGCGCAGGAAAAGCGCCGCATCTTCTCGGAAGGACAATGGCACGAATCCGACGTCTGGCGACGTGAGGCACTGCGCGCCTCGGACAGGGTTTCAGGCCCGGCGCTCATCATCGAACCCAACCAGACCATCGTGGTGGAAAACGGCTGGCAGGCTGAGATCACGCCGCGCAACCATGTTCTCCTGCGCCGAGCGTCCAGGAAACAGCGTAACGCGGCACTCGGTACCGAAGCCGATCCGGTCATGCTCGAGGTGTTCAACAACCTGTTCATGTCGATCGCCGAGCAGATGGGCGTGACGTTGCAGAACACCGCCTATTCGGTCAACATCAAGGAAAGGCTCGACTTCTCCTGCGCCGTCTTCGACAGCGATGGCTCGCTGGTGGCCAACGCCCCGCATATGCCGGTGCATTTGGGTTCGATGGACCGTTCCGTCGAGACCATCATCCGACTCAATTCGGGCGATATCCGCCCCGGTGACGTTTTTGCACTCAACGCCCCCTACAATGGCGGCACACACCTGCCCGACATCACGGTGGTCACGCCGGTTTTCGACGACCAACAGCAGAACATCCTGTTCTGGGTCGCCTCACGCGGCCATCACGCAGATGTCGGCGGCACAGCGCCTGGCTCGATGACGCCGCTCGCCACCACCGTTGACGAAGAAGGCGTTCTTTTCGACAATTTCCGCCTCGTCGAACGCGGTCGTTTCCGCGAGGCCGAACTGGTGCGCCTGCTCACGGACCATCGGTATCCAGCCCGCAACCCGGCACAGAACATTGCCGACCTCAAGGCGCAGATCGCCGCCAACGAGAAAGGCGTGGCCGAGCTGCGCAAGATGATGGCGCATTTCGGCCTGCCTGTCGTCGAGGCCTATATGGGACACGTTCAGGACAACGCCGCCGAAAGCGTGCGCCGCGTGCTCGAGCGTTTGCCCGACACATCGGCCTATGAATATCCGACCGACACAGGTCAGGTCATCAAGGTGAAGATCACCGTCGACCGTGCGAAGCGTGAGGCAACCGTCGATTTCACCGGCACGTCGGCGGTCATGAAAAACAACTTCAACGCACCGGAACCCGTCGCGCGCGCAGCCGTGCTTTATGCCTTCCGTGTGATGGTCGAAGACAATATCCCGATGAATGCCGGTTGCCTCAGACCGATAAATATCATCATCCCCGAAGGCTCGATGCTAAAGCCGTCCTATCCTGCTGCCGTCGTCGCCGGCAATGTCGAGACCTCGCAGCACGTGACCAACGCGCTGTTCGGCGCCATGGGTGCAATGGCCAATGCCCAGGGCACGATGAACAACCTCACCTTCGGCAATGATCGTCACCAATATTACGAAACGATCTGCTCCGGCTCGCCGGCAGGGCGCATGAACGATGGCCGCGGTTTTGCCGGCACTTCGGGCGTTCATACCCACATGACCAATTCGCGCCTGACCGACCCGGAAATCCTGGAACTGCGCTTTCCGGTGCTGCTGGAAGACTTCCGCATCCGTGAAAACTCCGGCGGCAAGGGACACTGGAATGCCGGTGATGGCACGCGCCGCTCGATCCGCTTCCTTGAGAAGATGGAATGCGCGATCCTGTCCTCCCACCGCTCGCATCCGCCGCAAGGCCTCGATGGCGGCGATGATGGCGAGGTGGGCAGCACCAAGGTACGCCGCCTCGACGGCAGCGTCGACGTATTGAAGGCCTGCGACCAGACCATTCTGGAGCCTGGCGAAGTGGTGATTGTCACCACGCCGACGCCGGGAGGATTCGGCAAGGCCTAGGTCCGTCATCAACGGCTGCTGTCACCGCACTGTCATGACGCTGCGCTACGCGCTTCGCCCAACGTAAACGGGGAATCGCCTTGCCATGTCGGACGTTTCTGCGGAACTGGTTTTCAGGCGCGGCAAGGAAGTGGGAAAAGCGGTCTACCAGAACCGCGCTCTCTCCAAGGCCGGCATCTCGGAACGCCTGTTCGCCCTGCTCTTTTCCGGTCTCGTCTACCCTCAGATCTGGGAAGACCCCGACATCGACATGGAAGCTATGCAGCTCGGTGAAGGCCATCGTGTCGTCACCATCGCATCGGGTGGCTGCAACATCCTGGCCTATCTGACGCGGTCGCCTGCCAGGATCGACGCGGTCGATCTCAATGCCGCCCACATCGCATTGAACCGCATGAAGCTGACGGCGGTACGCCATCTGCCTAACCAGGCCGACTTGTTCCGTTTCTTTGGCGCAGCGGGCATCGAGCACAATTCAGCCGCTTATGACCGCTTCATCGCTCCCAATCTCGATCCGATCAGCCGCCATTATTGGGAGAAGCGCAATTGGCGGGGGCGCCGTCGCATCGAGGTGTTCGATCGCAACTTCTACCGCACCGGCCTGCTTGGCCTGTTCATCGCCGCCGGTCACCGCACGGGCCGCCTTTTCGGCGTCAACCCGACCGGTATCATGGCGGCCAGGGATCTTGCCGAGCAACGCCGTTTCTTCGATGAGAAACTGGCCCCGGTATTCGACCGCAAGCTCCTTCGCTGGGCCACGTCACGCAAAGCCTCGCTCTTCGGGCTTGGCATCCCACCGGCGCAATACGATTCGCTGATCACCTCGGGCGACGGCTCGATGGCCAGCGTGCTGAAAGCCCGCCTCGAGAAGCTCGCCTGCGATTTCCCGTTGAAAGACAATTATTTCGCCTGGCAGGCTTTCGCGCGGCGTTATCCCGATCCGGGCGAAGCTGCCCTTCCAGCCTATCTGGAAAAGGAAAACCACGCGGTTCTCAAGGCCAATGTCGGGCGCGTCACCATCAACCATGCCAACATGATCGAGTTCCTCGCCGCCAAGGATGCCGGCACCGTCGACCGTTTCATCCTGCTCGACGCCCAGGATTGGATGACCGACGGCCAGTTGAATGCGCTCTGGACGGAGATCACCCGCTCCGCATCGCCTGGCGCCCGCGTCATCTTCCGCACCGCTGCCGAGCCGAGCCTCCTGCCTGGCCGCGTCTCGTCTTCGCTGCTCGACCAGTGGGTCTATGAAGAAGATGCCTCGCGCGACTACTCCGCCCGCGATCGCTCGGCGATCTATGGCGGCTTCCACCTCTATGTGAAGCGCGGCTGATGAGCGCCCAGGACCTGCCGGCGAACCATGCCGATCTGATGGACGGCGTCTATCGCTGGCAGCGCCACATCTATGACCTGACCCGCAAATATTACCTGCTCGGTCGCGACAGGCTGATTGTCGGCCTCGACGTTCCGGCCAACGGCAGCGTGCTGGAACTCGGCTGCGGCACCGGCCGCAATCTGGCACTGACGGCGCGACGCTATCCCGATGCCCGCCTGTATGGCCTCGATATCTCCGCCGAAATGCTCGTGAGCGCCCAGGCCGCCATCGCTCGCGAAGGCATTGCCGGCAGGACCCTGCTCGCGCGCGCCGACGCCACCGACTTTGACGCCCAGGCGCTGTTCGGCGTCGCGCGCTTCGACCGCGTCTTCGTTTCCTATTCCCTCTCGATGATCCCGGGCTGGGAGAAGACAGTGGCTGCCGGCCTTGCCGCTTTGGCGCCCGGCGGTTCGCTGCACATCGTCGACTTCGGCCAGCAGGAGCGCCTGCCCGGCTGGTTCCGCTCGCTGCTCAGGGCGTGGTTGAAAAAATTCCACGTCAGCCCGCGTGAATCACTGCGCGAAGTGCTTGAATCGGAATCCGCCAAAGCCGGCGCAAGCCTTTCATTTGAAAGGCTTTATCGTGGCTACGCCTGGTTGGCGGTGGCCAGGCGCTAGTCTCCTTTCAACACCTTCGCCAGCGCCGTGGTCAGATTTTGCGGACGGTAGCCGAGTTTGGAAGGCGTCAATCCCAACCGCACGATGACCAGCTTCTGCGACGGGATGACGGCGACCGTCTGGCCATCATGGCCTTCCAGCCAGTATGCGTCTGCCGGCACGCCAGCCTTGGCGGTGGCGCCGGGATCGTGCTCGTTCCCGGGTGCCTCGATCCACAACTGTCCGCGCGTATAGATGCCGTCGGAAGCGGGCGCCGGCTCACGCATCCAGGATACGAAGCCGGCAGGCAGGATTTCCTGCCCGTTCCACACGCCGTCCTGCAACAGGAACTGGCCGAAACGTGCCCAGTCTCGCGCGGTGGCATAGAGATAGGAAGAACCGACGAACGTGCCCTGCTCGTCGGTCTCCAGGACCGCACTGGTCATGCCGATCGGTTCGAACAGCTTGAGCCGTGGCCAGGTCAGCGCCTGCTTGGGATCGGTAAAGGTGTTCTGCCAGATACGCGACAGCATCACCGCCGTGCCGCTGGAATAGGAATAAGCCTTGCCGGGTTCGCCCGTCAGCGGCTTGGTCGAAGCGAAACCTGCCATGTCGGGTTCCTGATAGAGCATGCGCGTAACGTCGGTCACCGCGCCATAATCTTCATTGAATTCCAGCCCGCTCGACATCGCCATCATATCGGCCAGCGTGATGGCAGCGCGCTTGTCGGCCTTCCAGTCCGGGAACAGGCCCTGATCGGTAATGGCGAGCTTGCCCTCCTTGACCAGGGTTCCCACGATCGCGGCATTGACCGACTTGGTCATCGACCAACCGAGCAGCGGTGTCTTGTCCGAAAAGCCGGCACCGTAGCGTTCGCCCACAATGCGACCGTTCTGCACCACGACCACGGCGCGCATGCCGGGGCCGGTCAGCGAGACATCGTCGAGGATCTTGATGACCTCCGGGTCCTGCGAGGGTTCGACACGGCCGCCCGCCGGCCACAGCACGTCCTGCACCACAGGCGGGACGAACAGGTCGGTCGAGATGGTCTTGGCCGCCGTCACATTGCCGTCGGGCACATTCGCGCAGCCAAGTCCCGGCCGCAGCACCGCCGTGCCCCTGCCGAAGACACCGAACAGGCCGGCACTGACAGTGCCAGCATCCTTGTCGACATCAAGCATCATCAGCTTCAGGATCGGATGTCCTGGAGCCTGCACGTCCACCGCCAGCACCTGTTCGGCGTCACGCCCGGCCAGGAACACATTGGAACACACGATCTTGGCAGTGTAGTTGGCGGCAACGCGGATCAACGCCGGCGGCGCCACCCACAGCCACACCACTGCGCCAACCACCGCGATGACGACCAGAGCCAGCAGCCATTTCAGTATTTTGCCGACGACGCGCATACACACAGCCTCCCAACCCCATTTCCGCACCCAATCTGCCGCGATTGTCCGCCCCGCCGCAACTGGAGATGTTGAGGCACCGGCAGCTTACCCCCTGCTTCACAGAACCGTGAGCCGCCCCTTCCGCGATTGCCCCCACACGCTGGATAAGTCATCACGATCCTTGCGTATTCGCCCGCGTCAACCGATTATCAACCATGTTGGGTGATTGAAGTGGGATGCGTGGCGGCAAGTGGGGACACCGCAACCGGCTAAGAACCGGACAGAACGACCCATCCGCGACCGGCGGTCACCGGTCTGGACTTGATTTTCGGATGCGTCGTCTCGCGATCCTGCTCTGCTTCACTGCTCTTTCCGCCTGTTCGACCGTCGACGCGCTTACCCCGGTGTCACCCGGCTCCAGCGGCCCCTCGGTCGCGCTGCGTGCACCGCGTTTCGCCGATTCCAAGCCACATGAGTGGGACAGCGGCGCACCGTGGTCTTATGCGGTCCACGGCACGGACGTATCGAAATACCAGACCTCGGTGAACTGGCAGAAGGCCAAAGCCAGTGGTGTTTCCTTCGCCTTCATCAAAGCGACCGAAGGCGGTGACCGCGTCGACGACATGTTCGCCGACCATTGGCGCGGCACCAAGGCTGCCGGCGTTCCGCGCGCAGCCTATCATTTCTATTATTTCTGCCGCCCCGCGGCGGAACAGGCACGCTGGTTCATCGAGAACGTACCGAACGACCGATCCTCCATGCCACCAGTGCTCGACATGGAATGGAACCCGCAGTCGCCCACCTGCAAGCTCAGGCCGCCGGCAGAGACGGTGCGCTCGGAGATGAGCATCTTCCTTGGCATCGTCGAGAAGCACTACGGCAAGAAACCGATCATCTATACATCCATCGACTTTTTCGACGACAACAACCTGTCGACCTTCCGCGGTTATCCTTACTGGCTGCGTTCAGTGGCCGGCCACCCGACGCAGAAGTATGGCAGCCACCCCTTCACCTTCTGGCAATACACCGGAACCGGTGTCATTCCAGGTATGAAGGGCGACGCCGACATCAACGTCTTCAACGGCTCCGAAGCCGCCTGGAACAAGTGGCTGCGGCAGAACACCCGTTGACAGGGCGGCCACGGCCTGCTTTTCGACACTGACTTTCGCCGGTCTTTGTACCGCGCCACGAAATCAGTCCGAAAGGAAGACCATGCGACTGCGCTCCAGCCTCATCGCGGCGCTGCTGCCGGTATTGGCAGCAACCTCCGCCATGGCGCAATCCGCGCCCGCAGACCAGCAGTCTGCTCCCGCAGCCACGCAAAAGCTGGATCCCACCGCCGCGCCCTGCGGCGGCGATTTCGATATCTGGAAGCAGGGTGTCGCGGAAGAAGCCAAGGCGGCTGGCGTCGGCAAAACCGGGCTCGACGCACTTGAGAACGCAACCTTCGACACCCGCGTCCTGGCTAGAGACCGCGCCCAGGGCGTGTTCTCCCAGACCTTCACCCAGTTCTCCGGCCGCATGATCTCGGCCTACCGGCTGAAGCAGGGCAATACCATGCTGCAGAAATACGGCTCGGTCTTTTCCCGCGCGCAAGATGAATTCGGCGTACAGCCTGCCATCGTCACGGCTTTCTGGGCGCTGGAGACCGACTTCGGGGCGGTGCAAGGCGACTTCAACACGCTGAATGCACTGGTCACACTCTCGAACGACTGCCGCCGCCCCGCGGTATTCCGCCGCCAGATCGTGCCGCTGCTCAAGCTGATCGACCGCGGCGATCTGCCAGCCGACGTCCAAGGCGCATGGGCCGGCGAGATCGGCCAGACGCAGATGCTGCCGATCGACTACCTCGAAGACAGCGTCGACGGCGACAATGACGGCAAAGTCGACCTGCGCAACAGCGCACCCGATGTCATCATGACCACCGCCAAGAAGCTCGAGATCAAGGGCTGGAAGCGCGACCAGCCTTGGGTACAGGAAGTACGAGTGCCGGACACTTTGCCCTGGGAGCAGACGGCGCGCACCAACAAGATGCCGATCAGCCAATGGAACCAGTGGGGTGTCACCAACCCGGACGGTTCGCCGCTGGCAGATAACGGCCTGAAGGCCGGTCTCGCGCTGCCGATGGGCCGCAAGGGTCCCGCCTTCCTGACCTATGACAATTTCGACGTCTACATCGAGTGGAACCAGTCCTTCACCTATGCGCTCACCGCGGCGGTAATGGCGACCCGTTTCGCCGGCGCGCCGGCCTATGACCCGCGCAATCCGGAGCCGGGCCTCAGCATGGAGCAGATGAAGGAATTGCAGACCAGGCTGGAAGCCAGGGGCTACGACGTCGGCAAGGTCGACGGCATCCTCGGCACCAATACGCGCGATGCGGTACGGAAGGAACAGGCCAGGCTCGGCATTCCTGCCGATGGCTGGCCAACGCCGGAGCTTCTCGAAAAGCTTTCGGCGTGACTATTCAGCCTGCTTGCAGGTGACCGGTTTCTGCGGGCTTTGCATCAGGTCGGTAAAGGTTGCCTCGCTGCCTTTGGTCCACCACTCATACTGCTGTCCGACATAGCGCGCACCGGAGCCGCTGATCACTGAAACGGCGACGACTGTGGTCTTTCCGAGATCCAGCACGGCGAACTGATTGGCGCTGGTGTTGATATAGGTGACGGCTACTTTCTGCCCGGGACAAACATACGCCATGCAGGTCGTGCGCGGTTTCTCTTTCCCGGGCAACTTGAGCGTCACGGTCGTCGCCGAGGCCGTCGCGGTCAAGGCCAGCAACGCTCCTATGAGAGATGCAGCGCCTTTCACGATCGTTCTCCCCATGGATGAACCCTCCCGCTTAATCCGCCATTGTCTCCAGGCTGGCGAACCCCTGCGGCGCCTCGCCCTCGTCGAAAGGCGTCGTCACTTCCACGAAAGTGTCGGGATAGAAGCCGTTGAAGCGGGTCCTCAGCGACAGCGAATAGGCGCCGATATGGCCGATCTCGATCCAGTCGCCGGTGTCCACCGTTTCTGGCAGCCAGAATGGCCGTGAGAGGATGTCGACGGAATCGCAGGTCGCTCCGCAAACCTTGAACGGCACGATGTTTTTCTCCGAACCGTTGCGTGAGCGGATCGCAGGATCGGGAATGAAGCGCGCCGGCAAGGTGATCTTGCCAGTCCAGGAATCCGACAGCGAAGCCCAGATGCCGTCATTGATGTAGAGCCGCCTGCCCTTGCGCAGAAGCACGCGCACGATCAGGGAAAGGCAGCGCGCCACGATCACGCGGCCGGGCTCTGCCACCAGCGGCATCTGGTCGAAGCCATACTCTCTCAGATCACCCGATAGCCTGGACATGATCTGGCCGAGCGATGGCATTTCGACATGTTTGCGGTTGGGGTCGTGACCGTATTCTGCCGGGAAGCCACCGCCGACATCGAGACCCGCGAGATCGAAGGAAAGACGGTTGCGCACCCAGTCGGCCGAGGCCAGTGCCCTCTCGTAGGTGTCGGGATCCTCAATCTGGCTGCCGACGTGGAAGCACAGCCCGACTTTGTAGCCGGTGCGCGCCAATCGTTCCGCCAGTTCCACCGCATTCGCCGGCCCTGCGCCGAATTTCTTGGACAGTTCGTAGGCTGCATGGCCCTTGGTCTGAACACGCACGAAAACGGTGAGCGCACCGGGATCGATGTCGAGCGCGCGCACCACGCGCGTCAGCTTGGTGATCTCGTCCTCATGGTCGATGGCAACGACGCGGATGCCATATTTCTCCAGCGCCAGCTTGATGTCGGACTGCGCCTTGATGGGATGCATGTAGAGCATTTCCGCATCCGGAGAGACTGCGCGCACAGCGGCGAATTCGCCTGGAGATGCGACGTCGAAGGCGGTGACGCCGGCCTCGGTCAGCGCCTTCAGGACGATCTGCTCGCCATTGGTCTTCACCGCATAGGCGGTCTTGCCGGGGAACATATCCATGAACTGCCGCGCATCGGCCTTCAGCACTTGCGGACGGAAGCAGTAGATCGGATCGTCGGGGCGAAGAGCGAGGGCTGCCTCGCGGGCATTTTCGAATCGCTGCATGAGGCGAATCCCTTTCTCGGTATGCGCAGTTAAACCTCACTAGCCGGGAAAGAAAACAGGAGCGTGTCCATTCGTTTTGCCCATGAACCCACTGACAAACCTGTCAGGAGCCTTGTTCCCGCCAGCAGGATTCGGGTGGCGGTACGATCCAGGGCGGCTAGTTTCAGAAGGCCAGCAAAGCACCGCGCAAGGGGGCGCGATCCGTTATGCGCACAGCCACTCAGGCCGCCCAGACCGGCCCAATGAGTCTCAAGGACTGGGGCCAGCTTCTGCTGCTCGGGGCGATCTGGGGTGGCTCCTTCTTCTTCGCCCGCGTCGCAGTGGCGGAAATGCACCCTCTGGTTCTGGTGCTGTTTCGCGTGACAATCGCGGCGGCTGCACTGCACATCTATCTCTTGTTGCGAGGCCCATCGTTCAAATTGGCATTGCCGCATATTGGCCTGTTCTTCCTGCTGGCCCTCACCAACAACGTCATCCCTTTCTCGCTGATTTTCGCCGGCCAGACCGAGCTTGGCGCAGGCATTGCTTCGGTGCTGAATGCGACGACGCCATTCTGGACGTTGATCGTGGCCAACGCCATGACCGCCGACGAGAAGCTGTCCTGGAACAAGCTCGCAGGCATCGGGCTCGGCATCGCCGGTACCGCCGTCATGGTCGGCCCTGGCGTGCTTGCCGGTCTTGGCGGACCTGTGTGGCCGAAATTCGCGCTGATCGGCGCTTCGCTGTCCTATGCCTTCGCGCTGATGGTGGCGCGGCGGCTGAAGAGCGTGCCGCCACCCGTGCTGGCGACCGGCCAGTTGACTGCCTCGACCATCATCATGATCCCGGTCATTCTCTTGACCACGGGACCCGCTGGCTTGTTCTCGGCCAGCGCATCCGTTTGGGCAGCGGTCTTCGGCCTGGCATTGCTCTCCACCGCCTTCGCCTACATCCTCTATTTCAACCTTGTTGCCTCGGCCGGCGCCACCAACGCCTCGCTGGTCACGCTGATCGTACCGGTAAGCGCCATCCTGCTCGGCATCGCTTTCCTGGGCGAACATATCGAGACGTTCGAGCTCTTTGGCATGCTTCTGATCGGCCTGGGTCTGGTCACCATCGATGGGCGCCTGTTTGCTCGCCGAGAGACCGTTCTGAAAAGTTGAAGAGAACGAGCGGGAGAATGCTCCGAAGCGGAGCGTGCTTTTCAGCGTGCGAATTTCGCAGTGCAACAGCTTGCTGTCCGTCGCCCGATATAGCCTATTTTCAGGCTGTCTCCGACACCTTTCAGCCACAATTTATACACAGCCGACACCTCTGCATTTAGCCAAGGAATTCAAGGCATAGCGGCAAAATCGAAGTCGAAATTTCTAAAGTCTTGTCGCATTGCAGCACATTTTCTCCTTGTGTGTGACCGAAATGCCTCTAGACTCGGTTCATAGTTTTCCAAGAGGAGGCTATGTCATGGGACTTACAAGGCCACTCAATGCACTGATGATTTGTGCTGCATTTGCGTTCATCGGCGCCCTCATTGTGGGCGTTCTTCCATAAGGCCGCAGCAGCGGGGGAAGTCAGCACCATATAGTTCAAACCATTGAAAAGGCCGGGGAAACCCGGCCTTTTTCTCTTCCGGAACTTTTGCATTCGGTTCCGCTCCGCCCTATAGTGACCAAGGGGCCGGGGTCAGGATGGCGAGCGATGCGGATCGACGAATCCGGTGCCCGAAACGACGCGCAGACGCTTTTTCTTGCCAGCCGTACTGCGTGGCGCGACTGGCTGGAGAAAAACAGTGGTGCCGCGAACGGCGTGCGGCTGGTCATCCGCCACAAGACCAGCGAAACACCGGGCGTTCATTTCCACGAAGCGATCGAAGAGGCGCTCTGCTACGGCTGGGCCGACGGCCGCGCGACCAAGCGTGACAATGACAGTTTCTACCTCACCTTCCGGCCCCGCTCGGCCAGCAGCGCCTGGGATCGCATCAACCGGGAGCGTGCCGAAAAGCTGATCGACCATGGCCGTATGCGTGACGCCGGCCTTGCTGCGATCCACCGCGCCAGAAGCGCCGGCACATGGGAAGCCTCGATGGGGGCGAAGCCGCTCGGCCTGCCGCCGGATTTGCAGCGGGAATTCGACGGGAACCGCATCGCTTACCGCAACTTCGAGCGGCTGCCCTCGCCTTCCAGAACGCTGATCCTGAGTTGGATCGACAGGGCAGGCCAGCCAGAGGCGCGCCGCCGCCGCATCGAGCAGACAATCGCATTGGCCGAGAGCAATGCGAGCGTCAGCCGGGCGCGAGCGGACGATTAGGTTGTCTCCGCCCGCTCAGGCTGCCGCCGAACCCGTCTTGGACTGACTTTCCGATACCTCTGGTGCCGTCTGATGCGCACGGATACCGATCATGTGGCAGATGGCGAAGACGAGATCGGCGCGGTTCATCGTGTAGAAATGGAAATCGCCGACACCACGCTCGACGAGGTCGAGCACCTGTTCCGCGGCCACCGCGGATGCCACCAGCATGTGCGTCTGCGGATCGTTGTCCAATCCCTCGAAGCGCTCGGCGAGCCAGGCCGGCACATGGGCACCGGCACGCGAGGCAAAATTCGCCACCTGCCGAAAATTGTGCACCGGTTGGATACCCGGCACGATCGGAATGTAGATGCCGGCGCGGCGCACCCGCTCGACGTAGCGTTCGTAGAGATCGTTATCGTAGAAGAACTGGGTAATCGCCCGTTTGGCGCCATTGTCCACCTTGCGCTTCAGCATCTCGATGTCTGTGGCGAAATCCGGGCTCTCCGGATGCTTTTCCGGGTAGGCGGCAACGGAGATATCGAAGTCGGCGATCGCTTTGAGCCCACCCACCAGCTCGGCGCCATTCTGGTAACCACCGGGATGCGGCGCATAGGCTTGGCCAACGCCGGAGGCCGGGTCGCCACGCAGCGCCACGAAGCGCTTGATGCCGGTGGCGAAATAGTCGCGGATCACCGCATCCACCTCCTCGCGCGTCGCCCCTACGCAAGTGAGATGCGCCGCCGCCGGGATGGCGGTTTCATTGAGAATGCGACGCACCGTGCGCGCCGTGCGCTCCCGTGTCGAACCGCCGGCACCATAGGTAACGGAAACGAAGTTCGGCTTCAGCGGCTCCAGCCGCTTCACCGTTTCCCACAGCCGAACCTCCATCTCGTCGGTCTTCGGTGGGAAAAATTCAAATGAAACCCTGATCTTGTCACCGATGTCGGGGCGACGGGAAAAACGGAACTGGTTCATCAGGCAATTTCCCGCACGGATTGGGTTTCAGGATTGGGGTCGGCGATCAGCAGACGGCGGTCACGGCCGAGCCAGAGCTTGACGGTGAGCTTGGCGTCAGAGCCGCCGCGCGGCTCGAAGTCCTGGCTTTCCTCAAGGTCGAGCCCGGCCTCTGCAAACCAATCGGCGATCTGCCTGTCGGAAAAGCCAAGGCGCTGATGCGCGTGCTCGTCACGCAGGAATTCCAGCGTGTGCGCAGCGAAATCGACGATGATCAGTCGCCCTGAAGGCCGCAGCAGCCGCGCCGCGGCACGAATGGCCGGCGCCGGATCGTCAAGATAATGCAGCACCTGGTGGATGGTGATCAGGTCGAAGGAATCGCGCTCCACCGGCGGCGAGAAGATATCCCCCTGGCGTACCTGCGCATGGGCTACACCTGCCTGGTCGAGATTGGCGCGAGCCACCGCCAGCATCTCGCGCGACATATCGATGCCGACGCCGCGCCGATAGAGCGGTGCAAAGATTTCGAGCAGACGGCCGGTGCCGGTGCCGAGATCGAGCATCGACTGGAATGGCCGCTTGCCGACCAGCTTGAGCAGTGCCGCTTCGACCGCCCGCTCCGGCACATGCAGCGAGCGGATCTGGTCCCAGCTTGCCGCGTTGGTCGAGAAATATTCGGCGGCGCGGTCCTGCCGCTTGCGTTTCACTCTCGCCAGCCGCTCGAGATCGCGCTCGATCTGCGGGTCGTCGCCCCGAATGCCGGCAATCAGCCGCAGCACGAAGTCGCGTGCATTGTCCAGATCCGAGAGGCGAAAGAACGCCCATGAGCCTTCCTGGTAGCGGCCGATCAATCCTGCCTCGAGAAGCAGCTTGAGATGGCGCGACACGCGCGGCTGCGACTGGCCGAGGATTTCGGTGAGGTCCGACACCGTCAGGTCGCCGCGCGCCAGCAGCGCCAGAATGCGCAGGCGGCTGGATTCGGCGGCGGCCTTCAATGTATCTACCATTGTGTCGAGTGCGACTTGCATCAGCGTTGCTCGCGAAAAGATATAAACATATGTTTATGTCAAATTCGCAGACAGCGCAATTGCCAATGTCGCTGCATGGCCAGAAAATGGCGCAGTCTCTTTGCGCGGGGAAATGAGCGATGTTCGAGATGCGTGATGGCGAGGAAACGCTGGAGCAGGATCCAGCCACGCTACCGTCCGACGGCCATATCGTCTTCATCGGCCATGTGCTCTCGCCTTGGAAAGACCGCTCAAGCTGCCCCAAGAACATGCGCGCGGCGCGGGAAACCATCCAACCGGCATCGCTGCAGATCGACCAACCCTACCGCGCCGGACTGGTCGGTCTCGAACGAACCAGCCACATCCATGTTTTGACCTGGATGCACCATGCACCGCGGAATCTGATTGTGCAGAAACCGCGCCATGCAACTGAAGCCACAGGTGTTTTTGCACTGCGCTCCCCGGTCCGGCCGAACCCGATCGGCCTTCATTCGGTGCGACTGGTCTCGCTCGACGTGGAAACCGGGCGCATCGAGATCGAGGCTATCGACGTGCTCGACGGCACGCCGGTCATCGACATCAAGCCTTATTTCCCGTCAGTCGATGTTTTGGCCGACGCGCTTATGCCGGACCGGAACGACAGATGAACGCCCCCACCGGCCGCCGCCGCGCCATCGCCAAGGCGCTTACCGCGCTTTTACCCCTGGCACCCTATGCCGACATGGAGCGCATCCGTACAGAAGCGGGCGCAGTGCATATGAAGACCTTGCCGCCGGGCATAGCGGTTTGGCTGGCCACCATCGCGCATGTCCGCCACCAGCATACCGACTACGAAAAGCTGCTGTCGGAGGGTTACGATCGCGACTCGGCGCGTTTCTTCGTCGTCGACCAGACCAACGAGGTGCTGACGCGCTGGCGCGCCACACGCTTGCTCGATCCTGACGACGACGAGGATTGAATTGCTCAGATCGCCGTGAAGGCGTTGTCGACGAACAGATGCGCGCCGTTGACGAAGCTCGACTCGTCGCTGGCCAGGAACAGCGCCACCTTGGCCACCTCTTCCGGTTCGCCGATACGCCCCTGCTGGGCGGCGATGGCCGCCTCCGAGACATCGACACCAAGGCCTTGCAGCTCCGCCACCTCACGCAGGCCGTGCGGCGTGCGGATGAAGCCCGGGCAAACCGCGTTGCAGCGGATATTCCGGTCGCGGAACTCGACCGCGATCGCCCGCGCGAACATGTGGCATGCACCTTTGGTGGTGTCGTAAAGCACTTCCATCGGCGTCGCCGCTACCGCCGAAATCGACGAGGTGCAGACGATCGAGCCACCGCCGGCCGCGATCATGCCTGGCAGCACGGCGCGTGTCATCAGGAACATCGAGCGCACATTGACGGCGTGCAGCCAGTCCCATTCCGTCACCGTGGTTTCCAGGAACGGCTTGATGACGATGGTGCCAGCATGATTGAACAGCACTGTCGCCGGCCCGAAGGTCTCGGCAGCAGCCTTCACCGCCGCCACCACCGCCGCCTCGTCTGAAACATCAGCCACGAAATACGCGGCCTTGCCGCCTGCGGCTTCGATCTCCGCAACGGCAGCAGCCGAAGCGTCCGCGTTGCGGTCGACGATTGCCACTTTCGCGCCTTCCGCCGCGAACAGTTTTGAAGCAGCGCCACCCATGCCGGTCGCACCGCCCGAGACGATCGCGACCTTACCCTGCAGTCTTCCAGTCATGTTCTTGTCCTTGCTGTTTTCGTGCTTGCCAGCCTGACCCGATCTCATTCGGCCGGTTGGCCGCGCATGCCACCCGACACGGCGAATTCCTCTTCGGGCGACAGCACCAGGCGGTGCCGACGATAGAAGCCAAAATAGCCTAGGCCAACGGCGTACCAGACGGCCGCAGCGATCGCCGCCCAGCGATAGAGTGGATCGAAGAACTGATAGCCTAGTGTGATCAGGCAGATCAGGATCGTGGCATAGGCGCCGAACCGGCCAAACGGGCTGACAAAAGGTCGTTCGATCGCGGCATAGAGCGTGCGTAGCTTCAGGAAGGCGATGCTCTGCATCACGTAGGACACCATGCCGGCAAAGACGATCATCGAGACCAGGAACCCGCCCATGAAAGCGACATTGTGCCGGCCGCCCAGGAACCAGACAAGCAGCAGCATGAACAGCGCAAGGGCCGAGCCCGCGGCGAGCGCGATATTTGGTGTCTTGGTGCGGGCATTGGTCACCGACAACGTGGTCGGCAGATAGCCGGCACGCGACAGCGAATAGATGTTGCGGCCCGAGGCGAAGGAGCCGGCGAAGAAGGAAGCGGCAAGTCCCAGCACCGCGACCGAGGCCAGAAGCTTCGCCCAGCCGTCACCGAATATGGTGCGGAAACCGTCGAGCAGCGGTTCGCCGGACGAGCCCATCGCGTGGGCACCTTGCGGGATGGAGGCGCTGAAGAACAGCACGCCGAGCGCCAGCGCTGCCAGGGTCAGGATCGACAGGATCAGCGCGCGTGGCATGTCCCGCGTCGGGTTCTTCGCTTCTTCGGCGGTGAGTGGCAGCTGTTCGACGGCCAGGAACATGTAGACCGCGAAAGGCAACGACAGCATCACACCCGTGAAGCCGAAGGGCAGCCACTCGCCATTCCCTTCGGGCAATAGCGTCGAACCCTGCGGACCGGCCGCGATGTTCAGCGCATAGCGAGTGAAGTCCAGATGCGGGATGGCGACGACGAAGAAGAACAGAAGCACCGCGATCGCAGCCACGGTCACATAGATGACGACCCGCATCGAAAGCTCGAGACCGCGCAGCGACAGTCCCAGCATCACCACGTAACCGCCGACCCACCACAGCGGCAGCACGCTTTCCGGCGTGCCGAATATGGCGGCGAGATAGGAGCTCATGAAGAACATGTTCGCGGCTGGTGCCAGCACGAATTCGATATTTTCGGCAAGACCCGTGGTGAAGCCGCCCCACGGTCCCAGCGCCGTGCGCGAGAAGGAATAGGCGCCGCCCGTATGCGGCAGCGCGGCACTCATCTCACCGATGGAGCAGCACAGGCAGATATACATGAAGCCGATGATCAACGCCGCCAGAAGCAGGCCGCCGAAGCCGCCTTGCGAGAAACCGATGTTCCAACCCGAATATTCACCGGCGATAACCGCGCCCACGCCCATCATCCAGAGCGAGAACAAGCCGGCATGCCGTTGCAACTGGCGTTGCTCGAAGTAACTCTGGTCCACGGTCTGATATGTGACGCCGCTTGTCCGGCCGTCGGAACTTCTGCTCATCTTTGTCCCCTCCTTCAAAAGAGGGTCGCCGCCAATCCCTGTCGATTGGCCCTGGCCCTCCCATGGTTATCCGGCATAGTTTCAGCGCCGCGCACGGGGCGAAATATCCCCAAAGGGATATGGCCTGAGGGATAGCTGCTGTCGTGATTTCGAAGTTCGACCGATCCTCCATACGGTCGCCTTTGGCGACTCGAGATAAGGTCGCCCGGACGACTCGCATGGAGCGGCGAGCGGATTTCAGACGGGACTGGAATATGCAGGCTCACGATCCGTTGGACAGGGAGGGTCGATGGCAATGAACGATCAACTCGCAGCCTGGCATGCGGCAACCCCGGAACTGGTGGCGCATCTCGGCAAGACGGGTTTCATCGAACGGCTGGATGTGGCGCTGCGAGCCGTCGTCCCATTCGACCTGTCGTGCATCTTCGCCTATCCCGGGCGAGACCGGCCTCACCTGCTCCATGACGGATTGGGCGAGGTCTCCTCGCAGCAGATCATGCGCAACTACCTCGACGGGACCTACCTGCTCGACGCCGTTTATTCCGCCTGTCTGCGCCGCGCGCCCAAAGGCCTGCACAGGCTGGTCGACCTCGCGCCGGATGCCTTCTTCGAGGCCGAATACTACAACTCTCCCGACGTCCATCCCTGTATCTCGATGGAGACGGGTTCGCTGAGCGAAGAGATCGTCTTCCTGGCGCCGTTGCAGCCCGGCCTCTATCTCGCCTATTCGCTGCTGCGGGCGAATTCCAGCGTCACATTCTCGCCCGCAGACTTCGACCGCCTGCAGCATACCGCCCCGCTGGTGACGATGCTCATCAGCCGGCATTGGGAACATCTGGCGCCAGAAACGACTGCCGAACCCGGTCAGCCACACGATGCCGACGATGTGGAGCGTGCTTTTGCCACTTTCGCGCCGTCGCGGTTGACGCGCCGCGAGCAGACCATCGTCAGCCTGGTGTTGCGCGGCCATTCATCCATGTCGATCGGCCGCATCCTCGGCATCGCCGAGGGCACGGTGAAAATCCACCGCAAGAACATCTACGCCAAGCTCGATATCTCCAGCCAGACCGAGCTGTTCAACCTGTTCATCAAACATCTGCTGAGCGAGCGCTGAAGCTCCTTTCGGCAGCCCGGGAAAGCAATGGCCAAGGACACGACCCGCACGCCACTGGACGATCTCGACCGACGTATCTTGGCGGCACTTCAGGAAGACAACCGGCTTTCCTTTGCAGAACTCGCCGAACGCGTCGCCTCATCCGCCGCATCCTGCATGCGCAGGGTGCGGCGGATGCGGGAGGAAGGCGTCATAATCGCCGATATCGCCCTGGTCGACCCACAGGCCGCAGGCAGATCGCTGACGGCGGTGGTCAATGTCGAACTGGAGAGCGAGCGGCTCGACCTGATCGACGCCTTCAAGCGCGAAATGCGCAACGCACCCGAAGTGACGCAATGCTACATGGTGACCGGCGACGCCGATTTCGTGGTTGTCGTGACGGTCGAGGATGTCGCCGCCTTCGAGGTCTTCACCAAGGAACGGCTCTACGCCAACCCCAATATCCGCAAGTTCCGCTCCATGATCATGCTCGATCGCGTGAAGTTCGAGCCACGTGTCGTGTTCTAGCGAGCAGGTTGCCATTTTTCGCCGACACCTTGCAGAGTGAAGCCGTTGCGGTAAGCTTCAGTTGGGTGGGGAAATATCATGGCAAAGCAACCGAATCCTGCAGACGTCACGAAAGCTGTAGAAGATACGAACGAGGTAGCGGAGGAAGCTTCCGCGCCCTCCGCCGACAAAGGTAAGCCAAGAGAGATCAAAGGTGGCGTTCCCTATACACCGTCTCCCGGCGTGTTCAAACGCGCGCTGGAGGGGATCATAACTGCGGAGCGACCCGACAAATTCAGTCCCGACTTCATGGAGACGATCCTCCACCTGACGGGTGGTGGTGCCAGAGCGGTGCCCCCGATATTAAAGAAGATGCAATTCCTGAGTCCTGACGGCTCGCCTACAACTTTGTATTCGAAGTTCAAGACCGACGGCGGTCGGAGTCAGGCAGCATACGAAGGGCTACGCAACGCGTTTGGCGAGCTGTTCAAGCGGAAAGAATTCGTGCATCGCGCCGACGAAACCGCTGTGAAGGATGTCCTCGTCGAAATTACCGGCCTAAAGAAGACCGACCCTATCGTTCGCCTGATGTATGCCTCCTTCGAAGCTGTCCGCGCGTTTATAACGTCTGACGTCGTAAAGGAGGCGGATGCGGGCCGCGAAACCGACGTCGGGCAGACATCTGAAAGAATCCTCCAAGATCGGCCGATCGATGGAGTGAAACTTGGCTTGTCGTATCAGATAAACATCGTTTTGCCGGAAACCGAAAACATCGCCGTCTTCAATGCGATCTTCAAAAGTCTGCGGGACAATCTCCTCAGATGAGCCAGGAAGATCATATTGAGCTGTTCATCCTCAAGAACGCGGTGATAACTCACGATCTTCGGACCGCCTTCAATGTCAACAAGATCGGCAATACGAGAGGAGCGCTTGAAGCCCAGGCTGACTCACTCGTCGCCGACTACTTGAGGCAGGTAGGCTTCGAGACCCTCGCTGCTGCCGAGCGGATGAGCGAGTTCTATAAGCTCTTCTACGCACTAGAGAACGACATGCGAGAGCTAATCGAAGCGACGATGATCGAGAGCAGCGGAAACGGCTGGTGGAAGACCTGCGTCCCCCAAGTCGTTAGAGAGAACGTTCAAAAGAATTATGATCGCGAGGCGGCTGAAGGATTGCCCCCTCGTTCGGACCGCCTGATCGACTACACGACCTTCGGCGAACTCGGCGAAATTGTGAAAGACAACTGGGACGTCTTTTCGGGGATGTTCTCCAATGCTACGCGAAACAGAGTTCTTCGCGTCATCAACAGACTGAACCTCGTCCGAGGACCAATCGCGCACTGCAGTTTTTTGCCGGAAGAAGAAGCGATCCGGCTGAAGCTGGCCATACGCGACTGGTACAAGCTCATGGAATAGAACTCGGCTCGAAGCCGCCGCACACTTTTCTTGAATTTATTCATGCTCACTCGAACTTCTCATGGGCATCCGCGCGGCCCATGACCCAATAGCCGGAAGCTTTCATCCAGCTCAGCGGATGGCCACGCTCCTGGACGAGAAAACTGCGGATGGCCCGCGTCACCAGGGCTTCAGCCGCAATCCACACGAAGGTTCCGGGCAACAGGCCGATCGTCTTCAGGATCGCCAGCAACGTGCTCGGATCGCTGCTGTCCGAAATCGAACGGTGGGCCCACAGCGTGAGCAGGTCGGCGCGCGTGTCGAACACCAGATGCTCCTGCGGCCCGGTCACGGCGACGATGCTCGTCATGCGGGTGCCCTCGCGAGCTTCCTCGATGCGGCGAGCGATGGCGGGAAGCGCTGTCTCGTCACCGATCAGAAGCCAGTGCCGGATATCCGGCGAGACGATTGTCGAGCCCTTCGGTCCACCGACCTCCAGCCTGTCGCCCGGCCGTGCATCGATCGCCCAGTTCGTCGCCGGGCCGGCGTCATGGAGTGCGAAATCGATGTCCAGCGTGCGCGCCTCGGCGTCGTAGCGCCGCGGCGTATAGGAGCGGGGCACGACCTCTCCCGAAGGCGTCGGCACGAAGATCTTGATGTGGTCGTCGGGTGCGAGGCTTGCGAAATCATGCAGCTCGTCGCCGGAAAAGACGATGCGCAGCATGCCGGGCGTCAGGCGGATGCTTCGTTCGACCCGAAGCGAGCGGCGCCTGAGGTCGAAGCGAACGCGTTCGATGCGCGGCGCATCCACGGGACTGTTGGCAGTGGTCTGGATATTCATCTGTGTCCTCTCAAGGCTCCTGGCCTCGATCTGCTGGACACAGCCGCGCAGACCGAGGCAAAAGCCGTTCGATCTTGCGCGTTGGGTGACGTTAACGCTTACGGCCAGTAAAACTGGCTGATGACCCTCAACTAGGTCGCCCCGTTTCGCCTGTCAACTCTGGGCGTGGCGCTCCAAAGCTGCAGCCTCGGCTCGATCCACCATCAAGATCCCGTCGAGATGATCCACCTCGTGCTGCACCAGTTCGGCAAGGTCGGGTTCGAGACGCTCGAAGACGCGACCCTGTCCATCGAGACCCAGGCATTCGAATGTGACGGTCCGGCTGCGTGTTACCGGCACTTTCCGTCCGGGGATGCTGAAGCAGTCGTCCCACACGGAAAAAGTCTCACTCGAGCACCAGGTGATGCGCGGGTTTACGGCAACGAAGGTACCCAGCCGGCAGTCGAAAGCGATCAGCCGCCAGGGCGAGCCGATCTGCGGCCCGGCCAGCCCGCGACCGAAACCGAGCCGGGTCTTGAGATCGGCCAGCGTATCGGCAAGGTCGACGGCATCCTGCCGCCAATCGTCTTTGGCGGGGTCGACGGCCAGTGCGACCTGCCGCAACCGCTCATCACCGATCAGAACGACTTCCCTCACCGTCATTGCCACTCTCCTTTTCGACGATGCGTGAAGATAAGGCACTCATTGGAACCGAATGCGTCAAAGAAAGCCGGTCGGTGAAACATATCCGATCAAGCAAGCGCAGGTTTGAAACAGCTGTTGCGGGTTCTCCTTGATCATTCCGTTTCAACGGCCCGGTCACTTTGATCGCCGCATAAGCATGTGGCCCGCCATTTTGACGGAAATGGCGCATCGTTTGCGGGCATTTTCCATCAGAAGATGCCGTTGGAACTCGATGCGTCCCGAGCCGATGCGCCAGCCGGAGGAAACATGGACCAGACCGTCAACCCCCTGCCCGCCCTCGAAAGCCGGCATGTAGATCCGCACAGCTATCCGGCCGGCGTCGCCTTCCTCGACGGGCAATATCTGCCGATGTCGCAAGCGAAGATCTCGGTGCTCGACTGGGGCTTCCTGCATTCGGACGCCACCTACGATACCGTTCATGTCTGGAACGGTCGCTTCTTCCGGCTGGATCTGCATATCGAACGTTTCTTCGGTGGCCTGGAGCGGCTGCGCATGTCGATCCCGTACACGACGCGCGATCAGGTGGCGGAAATCCTGCACAACTGCGTGGCGCTCTCCGGCCACCGCGCTTCCTACGTCGAGATGCTTTGCACGCGCGGTGCTTCCCCGACATTCAGCCGCGATCCGCGCGATGCCATCAACCGCTTCATGGCTTTCGCGGTACCGTTCGGCTCCGTCGCCAACGCCGAGCAGCGCGAGCGCGGCCTGCATGTCGCGATCAGCGACCGCATCCGCATCCCGCCGGCGTCGATCGATCCCGCAATCAAGAACTATCACTGGCTCGATCTCGTGCGCGGCCTCTACGACGCGTATGACCGCAATGCGGAGACGGCACTGCTGCTCGACTTCAACGGCAACGTCGCCGAAGGTCCGGGCTTCAATGTCTTCGCGGTCGAAGGTGGCAGGTTGGTGACGCCAGCCGTCGGCGTTCTGGCCGGCATAACCCGGCGCACGGTTTTCGACCTCGCAAGCGAACTCGGCCTCGACTGCAAGGCGGTTGACGTGAGCGTAGCGGCGCTTAAAGCGGCCGACGAGGTCTTCATCACCTCTACCGCCGGCGGCATCATGCCGGTGACGGTGGTCGACGGCATCCCGATCGCCGACGGCAGGGTTGGACCGGTCACCAGACGACTGGAGAAACTCTATTGGCATAAACACGAGGATCCGGCCTGGTCGGAACCGGTTGCCTACCCCAGCTGAGCTGCCTCGGCCTTGCCACGCCCGATCAGCCAGCCGATCACCGTGCGCAGTTCCGCCGTCTGCAATGCGGCATCGAACCCGGCGTTGCCAGAGGCAAGGAAGCTGGCGTCGAAGAGATGTTGAATCCAGGCGGCGGCGCGTTCCGGCGGAAAGGCGAGTTGGGCGCCGTGATCGGCCATGCGTTCCAGGAGGATGGTGAGCGAACTCCTTGCCTGCTCTTCGTCCTCACCGAACATTCGTGCAAACGCCTCGTCGCGACCGATTTGCAGCAGCGCCACAGCCATGAGCCCCGGCGCTAGCGGATTGGCGAGATCGTCGAAGAGATGGTGCAGGATGCGGTTGAACCCGGCTTCCGGATCGTCTTCGGCTTCGGCTTCACTGTAGACCGCAGCCATTCGCGCGAAGGCATCTCCAAACAGGCCATGCACGATGTCGAGCTTGGTCGGGAAATAGTGGAACAGCGTACCGGAACCAATGCTGGCGCGGCGGCAGATCGCGGCGGTCGAGGTCCCGTCGACGCCGTTGGCGGCGAATTCCTCGGCGGCGGCGACAAGGATGTCGGCGCGCTTGCGGGCATGTTTCTCAGGATCGACGGTGCGCATTGGGCGATCTCGGTCGCTTGACAGTTTTCGGCTTCTCGATCAATATTAGAGCATACGCTCCAATAATAGCCAAGGGCTTTTCGGATGCCTTCCGCGTTGACTGTCTTGTCGAAGCCAGTGCTTGGCCAACGCCTGCTCCCGTTGATCGGCCTGTTCCTGCTCTCGCCCATCTGTGCCGAGTATCTGATCGGCTATGCCGAAAGCACGTATCACCCGCTGGAGATGATGTGGGGGCTGCTTGTCTTCGCTCCCCTCTACGGTTCGATTGCGCTGCTCATCCGCGAGATCGCGCGTCGCACCGGACGCGGCTGGCCGACCATGCTGCTGCTCGCCGCCGCCTTCGGCTTGATCCAGGCCGGGCTGATCGACCAAAGTCTGTTCAACCCGCATTACGGTGCCGACCTGAACATCCCCTATTGGGACGCCGAAAGGCTGCCGACCTGGCTTGGTCAACTCGGCATCAGCGCCAATCTGACGCTGGACTTCGTGAGCACCCATATTGTCTGGAGTTTCGCCGCGCCGATCGCGGTGGTGGAATGCTGCGCACCACGCATCGCCGACCGGCCCTGGCTCGGACGCATCGGAATCCTTCTGATGGTGTCGCTCTATCTGGCGGCAGCCGCCTTCGTCTTCGACGATCATTTGAGAGTCACGGGTTTCATGGCAACGAAGGCGCAACTCGTTGCCACAGTCGCTTGCGCCCTATTGCTCGGCATCGCCGCCTTACTCGTGCCGGTACACACCGAGGAACGCGCGGGCTACGTGCCGGCGCCATGGCTGGTTGCCGCCTTTGTGCTTGCCATACTCGCCCTGCACATCTTCTCTTCGCCGGATTGGACCGGCGTGTCGGCCTCCCTGCTCGCTTTCGCCGGCTGCGGGGCGCTGATTGCGACGTGGTCTGGCCGCATAGCGTGGAAAAACAGCCATGTGCTTGGCATAGCCGCTGCCGCTCTCCTTGCTAACGCGCTGACTTCCTTTGTTATTCAACCCGCCGGCGAGCCGGCGCTTGCTGTGAAGTACGCAGTCAACGGAGGCATGCTGCTTGGCGTGCTCGTCCTTGCGGCACTGGCCTACCGCCAGTTGCGCACGGCCAACGACGAAGGATGGCGGCGTCCTCAGGCGCGGTAGATCCACTGCTCCGGCACGCGCACCGAAATTTCTTCGCCCGTCGCAACAACCCCGGGCTTTTCCACCCAGGCGACAAGCCCGCGCAAGCGCTTCGCCACCTTGGGAAACAGAAGCGAGCCGGCATCCTGGTCTTCCATGCGGGCATTTTCCGCAATCGAGCGGCCGGAAAGGCGGCAGGGACCATTCTGCGCGTCGATCTTCAGTGTGACCCCGCCCGCGAAGAACAATAGCGTTGCCGAAGGCAGCATGGACAAGTTCGACAGGCCGTCGATCACCAGATTGGCGCCGATCCATTCGGGCTTAATCTCGGCAAGTCCCATACGCTCGGCCACCACGGCCAGCTCGTCGAAGGCAACGATCGACACCTGCCGCTCGTTGCGGATTTCCGTCCCGCGCGGATACCATGGCTCGCGCCCACCCGAACGGCGGG
>NZ_LJSD01000001.1:356222-540196 GCF_001303895.1 Mesorhizobium sp. 1M-11
CCCGCCATGGAAATCGCCGGGAATTCCGTCGAACCCAAGCTCCAGCCGCTCCACTGCCCGCGTCTGGAAATCGTCGGACGGCGCGGCATAGAGGCCGGCGACTTTCGCGCTGAGCTTCTTTGCCGGCACGATTTCAGGCTGTGTGTCGAGCATGGCTTACCTGTCCGCAGTCCACATTGTCGGGCGCAACCTACTGTAACGCCGTGGCCGGTCCAGTCGAAAGCGTTGATGCATCGATGAAGGATGTTGATGCGCGGCGAGCCTATTGCATCTTCAAAAGCGCGCCGCCGATGGAATAACCCGCACCGAACGCGCACAGCAGACCGAAATCGCCCGGCTTCATATCGGCATGGTTTTCGCTGAGCGCGATGATGGAGCCGGCACCGGCCGTGTTGCCCAGACGCTCCAGCACCATTGGCGCACGATCGTGCCCCACCTCATGGCCGAAGGCGAGCTTCAGGATCATGGCGTTCATGCGCGCATTGGCCTGGTGCAGCCAGAACCGGCGGATGCCGTGCGGAGTCAGCCCATGCTCGGCCAGGAATTCGACGATGAACTTGTGGCCGGCAACGGTGACTTCCTTGAACACCTTGTTGCCGACCTGCTTGATCATATTGCCTTCAAGGTCGATCATATAGGGATCGTCCTGCGCGGTGCGGGTGAGGTAGCCGAGATTGGTGCGGATGTTCGACGACATCTGCGTCCACAGCCTGGTATCGAGCACCTCGAAACGACCAGACCGCGTCTCCCCTTCCCCGGCCGCTTCCACCACCATCGAGACCGAAGCGTCGCCGAAGATGAAATGCGTCTGGCGGTCACGGAAATTGAGATGACCGGTGATGATTTCCGGTGTCGTCACCAGCACTTTCTTCTGCGCGCCTGAACGTACCAGATTGACCGCCACATGCAGCGCCGCTGCGGCGGAAGAACAGCCAAGCCCCATGTCGAAGCCGGCGCCTCTGGTGCCGAGCGCCTCCTGCATTTCGATGGCGATCGCCGGATAGGGTCGCTGCAGATGCGAGGACGAGACGATCACCAGATCGATCTCACCCGGTTCCGTTCCGGCATGCGCCAGCGCCTTGCGCGCCGAGGCGATGCCGAACTCGGCCTGCAGGGAGAGTGCATCGTCCGGCCGAGCCGGCAGGCGCGGCGCCATGCGCGCCGGGTCGAGGATGCCCGCGCGTTCGACGACATGGCGCTTCTTGATACCGGAGGCATGCACGATGAAATCGGCATCGGATTTCTGCAGCGGCTCCGCATCCGTTCCCGCGCGCTTGGCGTTCTCGGCGTCGACCCAGGCGTTGAAGCTTTCGACCAATTCTTCGTTGGTGATCGACGCTTCCGGGATTTCGACGCCGATGCCGCTGATGATGACGCGATGCATGTCCAACTCGTTTTCCTGGCGGCGGGGAGCCGCGCTGCCAACGGCATCCTGGGAGATGATGCAGCCGGCTTTTCTATGCGGTTTACGCTACCTTCCGTTGCGAAGCGAGCCTTTCCTCGTCCGGCGCAATGCATAGCTGTTGACGTTGCGTCCGCCCCACAAACGGCGAAACAATGACGATTGCGGCGAAGATATCAACCGCCCGACTACAATGTCAGCGCGTGGCGACGATGAACAGCCTCGGGAAGCGCAGCAGCACCTTGCCGTCCACAGTCGGCGGATAGGCTTGCGCGATCTTCGCCGTATAGTGCGCGAGAAACTGGCTCTTTTCCACCTCATCCAGCGGATCGAGGAAGGGTTTCAGGCCCGTCGACTTCACCCATTCGACGATGGCGGCCGCATCGGCCAGCGGATGGTTGTAGATCGTGTGCCAGATGTCCAGCCTGGCCGCATGGGGCTTCAGCCTGTCGTAGTAGAACGATACCGACGGCAGCGGCGCGCGCGCCGCCTTCGAGAGCTTCGCGGCGAAGGGCATCGCCGCCGCCGTCTCTCGCATCAGCCGGTGTGACGGTTCATCCATGTTGTCGGGCATCTGGATGGCAAGCGCGCCGCCAGGCACGAGCAGGCCCAGCAGCCTTTGCAGCACGGCCGGATGCTCCGGCAGCCACTGAAAGACCGCATTGGCGAAGATGACGTCGACCGGATCAGCCGGCGCCCAGCTAGCTGCATCGGCGAGTTCGAAGGAAAGCTTCGGCAATCGCGCCCTCGCCTTCTCGATCATATCGGGCGATGTGTCGAAGCCGGTCACTTGCGCGTCCGGCCAGCGTGCGGCCAGGAGTTCGGTCGAATTGCCCGGCCCGCAGCCGATATCGACGACACGGCGTGGGCTCGCGACCGGTACCTGTGCGAGCAGATCCCGCGCCGGCCGCGTCCGCTCGTCCTCGAATTTCAGATAGAGCGAAGCGGACCAGTCTTTCATCGTGCGAACTCCAATCAGGAGCAATTCCAGCAAAAATGTGTAGCGGTTTTGCGTCCGGAATTGCGGAAAACAAGGAAGCGAGCATTGGAGGCAATCCTGTTTTGCCGGAAATGCTCTGAGAAATGAAAACGCCCCGCTTTGGGCGGGGCGTCGGTATTCTTAGCGCGTCAATCTCTTGTACGTCATCCGGTGCGGGTTGACCGCCTCCGGGCCGAGACGACGGATCTTGTCCTTCTCGTAGTCCTCGAAGTTGCCCTCGAACCATTCGACATGGCTGTCGCCTTCGAAGGCCAGAATGTGCGTGGCGAGACGATCGAGGAACATGCGATCGTGGCTGATGATGACCGCGCAGCCGGCATAGCTTTCCAGCGCGTCTTCAAGCGCGGCAAGCGTTTCGGTGTCGAGGTCGTTGGTCGGTTCGTCGAGCAGCAGCACGTTGCCACCCGTGCGCAGCATCTTGGCCAGGTGGACGCGATTGCGCTGACCACCGGACAGGTTGCCGACCTTCTGCTGCTGGTCGCCACCGCGGAAATTGAACGACGAACAATAGGCGCGGGTGTTGGCTTCGAACTTGCCGAGCTTGACCACTTCGGCACCGCCGGAAATCTCTTCCCAGACGGTCTTGTTCGGGTCGAGCGCGTCACGGCTCTGGTCGACATAACCAAGCTTGACCGTTTCGCCGACGCGGATCGTGCCCGCGTCAGGCTTTTCCTGGCCGGTGATCATCTTGAACAGCGTGGTCTTGCCGGCGCCATTCGGACCGATGATGCCGACGATGCCGCCGGGCGGCAGCTTGAAGGTCAGGTTCTCGATCAGCAGTTGCTCGCCGAACCCCTTGTCGAGATCGGCGACTTCGATGACCACGTTGCCGAGGCGCTCGCCATGCGGGATGACGATCTGCGTGTCGGTCGGACGACGGTTGTTGGCCTGTTCGAGCAGATTTTCGAACGCCTGGATACGCGCCTTGGACTTGGTCTGGCGCGCCTTGGGCGAAGACTGGATCCACTCGCGCTCGCGGCCGATGGCGCGCTGGCGGGCATCGTCCTCGCGACCTTCCTGCTTGAGGCGTTTGGCCTTGGCTTCCAGATAGGCGGTGTAGTTGCCCTCATAAGGAATGCTGCGGCCGCGATCCAGCTCGAGGATCCAGCCGGTGACGTTGTCGAGGAAGTAACGGTCGTGGGTAATGAGCAGCACCGCACCCTTGTAGGCGCGCAGGTGCTTTTCGAGCCAGGCCGTGGTCTCGGCGTCGAGATGGTTGGTCGGTTCGTCGAGCAGCAAAAGGTCGGGCTCGGAGAGCAGCAACTTGCACAGCGCCACGCGGCGGCGCTCGCCGCCCGAAAGCTTGGTCACATCGGCGTCCTTGGGCGCGCAGGCCAGCGCTTCCATCGCCATCTCGACCTGCTGCTCGAGATCCCACAGGTTGAGCCGGTCCATGTCATCCTGGAGCTTGGCCGATTCATCGGCCGTCTCGTCGGAATAGTTCATCATCAGCTCGTTGTAGCGCTCGATGATGGCCGTCTTCTTGGAGACGCCTTCCATGATGTTCTCGAACACCGTCTTGTTCGGGTCGAGCTGCGGCTCCTGCGCTAGGTAGCCGACGGTCGCACCCTCGGCCAGCCAGGCCTCGCCGGTGAACTCCTTGTCGAGCCCGGCCATGATCTTGAGGATGGTCGACTTACCGGCGCCGTTGGGGCCGAGAATGCCGATCTTGGCATCGGGATAGAAGGAGAGATGAACGTTCTCCAGCACCTTCTTGGTGCCGTAGGCCTTCGAAAGGCCGGACATGTGATAAATGAATTGGCGTGCCACGCGCGCTTTCCTTGGATCGAACGGATTGGAAGCCGAATTGAACGGAGGTTGCGCGCTATGTAGGCGATGGCGACCGAAACGGCAATCGTTAAGGGCACGAAATCGCCGACCATCAAATGCATTGCGGGCTTCTATTGATCCACGCCCGATGCAATGGCATACAACCTACAGGCAGGGGTGCTTCGCCAGTGTTTCCGTTTGCAGCGGGAACCTAAACAGGGAGCATCTTTATGAGGTTGCTGAACTGCTCAATTGCCGTTGTTTGCGCGGCATCGTCAGTAATGCCTACTTGTGCTTTCGCCGCTACGGCAACCGGCAATCTTAATGTTCGAATCAACATTCAGGGCGAGTGCAAGGTCGTCAGCGCCGCTGATCTGGACTTCGGCAGCAAGGGTGTCATCGACGCCAATCTAGATCAGACGACAACACTCTCGGTCCAGTGCACGAACACCACGCCCTATACGGTAGGGCTGAATGCCGGCAATGGTGCAGGTGCAACCGTTGCCGTACGCAAGATGACCGGACCTGCTTCGGCCACCATCAACTACACGATCTATCGGGATGCTGCCCGTACCCAGCTCTGGGGCAATACAGCCGGAACCGACACCGTTGCAGGGACAGGTAACGGCGCTGCCCAGAGCATCACCGCCTACGGCCGTGTGCCAGCTCAGAACACACCTGCTCCAGGCATCTACTCCGATGTTGTTGCAATTACCGTGACGTACTGATCGGCGAGGGAGGGAAACAACATGCATCCTTTGCTGAAGGGACTTGGCGGGGCTGTCGCGTTTATTTTGTCGGGCATGCCCTTGGCGCATGCCGCTTCACTTCGCGTGGCACCGACAACGGTGGAACTTATTGGGCCCGACAGCGCGGCCACTCTTAATTTGCGGAACGAAGCGCGGGGGCCGCTCAACGTGCAGGTGCGTGTTTTCCGGTGGACTCAGCAAGGCGGTTCGGAGCAACTCGAGCCCACATCCGAAGTCGTGGCCAGCCCACCATCCATGAAGCTCAAACCCAATGAAGACTACACGATCCGCGTCGTGCGCGTCGACAAAACACCGGTCGGCAGCGAGGAGAGCTACCGTGTGGTGGTCGATGAACTTCCCGACCCTTCGCGCAAGAAAGCTGGCACCGTCAATCTGGTGGTTCGCCACA
The DNA here is from genome assembly GCF_001303895.1 of Mesorhizobium sp. 1M-11. Classification (GTDB taxonomy): domain Bacteria; phylum Pseudomonadota; class Alphaproteobacteria; order Rhizobiales; family Rhizobiaceae; genus Mesorhizobium. The sequence continues at coordinate 361,553 of NZ_LJSD01000001.1, forward strand.
TGGTCCCGGTGTTCTTTCGAAACGCGGACGCCGGCGGCCCGGAAGTGACGTGGAAGCTCACCCGTTCGGGCCGCGGCTTGACGCTGATCGGCGAGAACAAAGGCGGCAGCAGGCTGCGCCTGGCCGATCTTACCTTGACGCAGGGCGGAAAAGCGATCGCCAGCCGCAAAGGTCTTGTCGGCTACGTGCTCGGGGGTTCTGTCATGCAATGGCCGCTGGGGGCAGCGGGGCGGCTTGGCGCAGGGGCGGTGAAACTCTCGGCGCAAAGCGGTGCCGGTCCCATAACGGCAAGTGTCGCGACCAGCCGCTAGGCTGTCATTCTGTGTGCTGGCTTCGGTTTTCGTCTTGTCCTCCGCATCGTCGGAACCTCAGGCAACCGACATAACGAATCCGCAGCCGGCAACGACGGCGACACGGGACCTCTATCTGGAGGTCTTCATCAACGATGCATCGACCAATCTGATTGGCAATTTCAAACAATTGCCGGACGGCCAGCTTGCCGTGGCCTCACAGGAACTGTCCGAAGTGGGTCTGAAGCCGGTCGACAGTGCAAAGGCGGATGATGGACTCATCATCCTCGATCGGCTGCCGTCGGTTTCCTTCCGTGTCGATGAAGCCGCTCAGCGGATATTCATCGCTACCACCAACGATGCACGGCAAGCGAAAGTGGTTGATATCGACACGCAGGACAAGCGCGACCGCCTTGAACCGCGCTCCAGTTACGGCGGCGTTCTCAACTACTCGCTCTTTGCCAGCTCGAACACGCTGTTCGAGAAGGATGCCGACCTCTTCCAGGGGATTTCAGGAAGTTTCGACGCGCGCCTGTTCAGCCCCTATGGAACGCTGAGCCAGTCGTTTATCGCGGGCTATTCGGACAACGAGTTCGACAAGTTTCGCAGGCTCAAGACGACATGGTCTTATTCCGATCCGAAAAGGATGGTGACCTATCGGGCCGGAGACTTCATCTCTGGTGGCCTCGCCTGGACACGACCGGTCTATCTCGGCGGCATGCAGATCGAGCGCAATTTTGCCTTGCGTCCGGATCTGGTGACTTTGCCGCTGCCTTCCTTCTCCGGCACCGCCGCTGTGCCCTCCACGCTGGAAATCTATACCCAGAACACAAGGAGCTATGCCGGAGAGGTTGCCGCCGGTCCTTTCGAGGTCGTCAATATCCCCGCCTTCACCGGACAAGGCCAGGCACGGGTTGTGATCAGGGACAGTCTCGGTCGGGAAACCGCGACGACGCTGCCTTACTATTCCTCGAGCATGCTTTTGCGCCGTGGCCTGCTCGATTTTTCAGCCGATCTTGGTTTCCCTCGTCGCAATTTCGGTATCGAGTCGAACAACTATGACCAAAGGCTCATGGGCTCGATCAGCGCCCGCTACGGGCTCACCGACTGGCTGACGCTGGAAGGCCATGCCGAAGGCGGCGCGGACCTCGTCAATGGCGGCGCGGGCATCGCCTTTCCCCTCGCGGGTTACGGCGCGGCGTCAATGGCGGTTGCCGGCAGCTATCACGACGGTCGTTCCGGCTCGCTGGTGAATGCCACGGTGGAGCTCGGCTACGAGGGATGGACTTTCTACGGACGCGTCCAGCGCGTCTTCGGGGACTACCAGGACATCGCGGCGGTTACCGCAGAACCTGCCTTTGGGCGGGATGGCCTGCCGCTCTTCAGCGCTGGAGTGCCGCGCGCCATCGACCAGGCGACGCTGAGCATCCCGATGCCGCTCGACCTCTCCAGCCTGACCCTTTCCTTCACCAATTTCGAAGATGCCGACGGAGAACGAAGCCGGATCGTCGGCCTCTCCTACAGCCAGCAGATTTTCGAGCGCGGCACCATCTATGCCACCGCCTTCAAGGACATCGAAAATGAGGACAGCTTTGGCATATTCGCCGGCCTCTCCGTTCCCTTCAACGACGACATCACCGCCTCCACCGGTGTCGAAAACGGCCCGGATGGGACGCGTGGCTTTGCCGACCTCACCAAATCGGAACAGTTCGAGAATGGAAGCGTCGGCTGGCGGCTGAGAACATCGGAAGGAAAAACGCCGCATCGGTCGGCAGCGGTCAGTTATCGCTCTTCCGTCGGACGGGCGGAAGCCGCCATCGAACAATTCGATAAGGATATCCGCGCCACGGCGCAGTTGGAGGGCGCGGTTGCCGTCGCAGGCGGCGGCATCTTCGCGACAAACCGCATCGACGATGCCTTCGCCGTCGTCGACGCCGGTGCGCCTGACGTCGAAGTGCAATACCAGAACCGGCCGGTGGGCAAAACGGACAGCCGCGGCAAGATCATCGTTCCCGACCTGCGCTCCTACGAAGACAACACGGTTTCGATCGACCCCGGCAATCTTCCCGTCGATGCCGACATTCCCACAACGAAGGAGATCGTCGTGCCTGCCGACCGTAGCGGCGTCGTCGTCGATTTCGGCGTCACCGATAAGCCCGCGGCGGCGCTGGTTTCCTTCGTCGATGCCAGCGGCACCCCCCTGCCCGTCAGTTCAACGGGCACATTTCCGGGCAATCCGGAACCCTTCGTCATCGGCTATGACGGCGAAGCCTACATACGCGCGCTCAAGGCCGACAACAGCGTCGTCATCGAGCTTGGTGACGGCAATTCCTGCGAGGCTCGGTTTCCGTACCGCGTAACACCCGGCAAGCAGGTCGTGATCAGAAAGGTGGTGTGCCAGTGAGGCTGTTTTTGGGAACAATTGCCGGCTTCTTCGTAGCTATGGCACTTCCCTCGGCGACATGGGCGCAAAGCTGCACCTTCGGCATCTCGGCCATGAATTTCGGCCAGGTCGACACGCTGTCGGGCGCACAGACAAACACCAGCGCCAATATGAGCGTGAGTTGTACAGGCGTGCTGTTGTCCAGAATTCTGATCTGTCCCAATCTGGGCGATGGCTCCGGCGGTGCTACTGCATCCAGCAGGCAGATGCTGAGCGGCACCAATGCACTGAATTTCCAGATCTATTCGGATGCGAGCCGGAGCACCGTCTGGGGTTCCTATCTTTGGCCCTATCCGAGCCGGCCTCCGGTCTATTCCGTGACACTCAGCGCTTTGGGTTCGGCGACGGGAAGCAGCGTGCTCTACGGCGCGGTGCCCGGCGGACAGGGCACCATCCCGCCGGGCAGTTACATTTCCACCTTTTCAGGTGGTCATGTGGAGTTCCGCTACCGTTACGCCCCCGTCAGCAACGATTGCACCGTCACCACCGGCGTCGTCGTTGCCCGACCATCCTTCAACGTGTCCGCAACAGTGGCCGCGAACTGCCTCATTTCCACGCAAACCGTCGACTTCGGCACGACTGGCGTGTTGACCGGCAATGTCGACGCAACCGGGCAGGTCTCCGTCAGTTGCACACCTGGAACGACCTATTCGATTGGCCTTGGCAACGGGCAGACAGGTACGGGTCCGACCAGTCGGCGCATGGCATTGGGCTCCCAGGGTGTAACCTATGGGCTCTACAGGGATACGGCTCGCAGCCTGCCTTGGGGAAATAGCATCGGGACGAATACGGTCGCCGGCACAGGCACGGGCACTGCGCAGGGCATTCCCGTCTATGGACGCGTGCCCCCGCAGACCACGCCGGCGCCAGGCACCTATACGGATACGGTTGTGGTCACGGTGACATATTGAGGAGCTGTCAGAGCCGCCAGCCTCTTCCAAGATCGGTCCGATCCACGATTCCGATTTCAAGCCGGAAAAATGACCGCCCACAACCATGGGACGAAGGTCGTCCACGCTCAAATCGGAGCGAACAATTTCATCCGCGCCCTTTGCGGCTCGGTAAGAAGCCCGACGCAGCCAATGCTCCCGCTACGACCAGCACGGCACCAGCGACAACACCGACCGACACTGTCCCGATACCCAGGAGCGCAAGCAGGACCAGAGAAGCCAGCGGCGTCAGATAGGCGATGCCTGAGATCATCGCCATGTAGCCTGTCCTGACGGCGCGATCCCACAAGGCGTTGGAAAGAGTGAGTGGCGCAACGCCGATGCCAGCGATGGCAAGCCATTGGGTCGATGTCAGGCTTGCAGATGGTTCGAAGATCGCATGGAAGCCCAGTGCTAGCATGGCAAGCAGTCCCATCGAAGGACCTATCACGTCACGCATCTCACGTCCGTATGAACGGATGGCCGCGTAGACGGCAAAGGACAGTCCACTGAAAAAGGCGAGCAGGATACCGCCCCCATCGAAGCCGCGGTCGAATGCAGGCCCGATCGCGAAAACCGCCCCGACGAAGGCTGTAGCAATTCCGAGCATACGGATCTGTCCGAGCCGTTCCTTTCGAAGCCTCGCCATGATCGCGACCAGCAGGACCGGCCAGAGATAGGAAATCACATTGGCCTCGGCCGGCCCGATCCTGCGCATGGCGAGCAGGTAGAGGATGTTGTTGGTCAGCAGGCCGATCGTCACGACGGCAAGAGTTCGAGGCGGCGTGGAGAGGAAGCTCGCCGACTGGCCCTGGATCGCCGAAAGACCGAGCGAGACGACGAAGCCGACCGCCGACGCCAGGCCGAAGATCAGAAATGGCGGAGCCGGGCTCGCGACAGTGGCAAGGGCCGGCCACGTCGCCCAGAGCAGCACCGCGCCGAGTGCGAGACAGGCGGCTCTTGTCTGCGGGCCAAGTGGCGGCAGTCGCTCAGTCAGCGCGCTGAAGCCAAGGAACAGAGGGGGCGACGCGATCTTCATTGCCAAATCCCAACATGGCATTGCGGCCTCGATGTCACGGCCGGGTTGCATTCTCGAACGCCAACGCTGTGGTCGATGTTCCCGGATGGTAGGCGCGGCAATGACCTCGACTTTGGCGGTTTGGGTCGCTTCGTCAAGACAGTCGGCAGACGACCTCGCTCCATTTCCTCGCAGCGAAGACCTTGTTCTTTTCGCGACCTTCCCTAAATTGCCACCGGACAACGCGAATTGGAGTTTCCCGGACATGTGACTGATCCTCGCTGCCTTCACCGCTTCGGTTACGCAACGAGTAGTCCTGTCTCATGTCTTCATCCATTACGCTTGCCTGTCTCGGCTGGTCCACGCCTGACGGTACCCCTCTTTTCACCAACCTGAACCTGAGCTTCGGGCCCGAGCGCTCGGGCCTTGTCGGACGCAACGGCACCGGCAAGACCACTTTGCTGCGCTTGATCACGGCAGCGCTTCCCTTGCAGACGGGAACGATCCAGGTTCGCGGCACCTTGGGCTGGATGCGGCAGGAGCTGCAGCTTCTTCCCGGGCAGACCATCGGTGATCTGTTCGGTGTTTCGCCCGCGCTGGCGATCCTCGATCGCGCGGAAGCTGGAGAGGCCAGCACCGAGGAATTGGCCGATGCCGACTGGACCTTGCAAACCAGGATCGAAACAGCGCTTTTGCGCTGCGGCCTGGATGTCGGCCCGAAGACCCCCCTTTCCGCATTGTCGGGCGGGCAGCGCACCCGTGCGGGCCTTGCCGCGCTGATCTTCCAGGAACCGGATTTCCTGTTGCTCGATGAACCCACGAACAATCTCGACCGTGCTGGACGCCAGGCCGTGATAGATCTTCTCAAAGACTGGCGGGCCGGCGCAATCGTGGTCAGCCATGACCGCGAGTTGCTTGAGCAGATGGATGCCATTGTGGAGCTCACCACCCTCGGAGCCAGCCGGTACGGCGGAAATTACAGTGCCTATCAGGCACGCAAGGCCGAGGAACTTCAGGCTGCCGATCGCAGACTGACGGATGCCGAAAGGCAACTCGCCGAGACAAAGCGAAGCGCCCAGCAAGCGCAGGAACGCAAGGCACGCAAGGACAGCGCTGGACTGAAGTCTCGCACACGCGGGGATCAGCCGAAAATCATGCTCGACGCCGCAAAAGGACGATCGGAAGCTTCGGGCGGAGCGAATACACGCTTGCGCGACACGCGGCGCGACAAAGCCCAGGACGCCGTGTCGTCTGCCAGAGCACAGATCGAGATCCTGCAGCCGATCCGGATGGACATCCCTTTGACAGGCCTTCCCGCAAACAGGCAGGTTCTCACGCTAGAAGCGGTGACGGGCGGACATGACCCGGCGCACCCGGTAATCCGCGACCTGTCACTCTCCATCACGGGGCCCGAGCGTATAGCCATCACCGGCCCAAACGGCGGCGGGAAGACAACCCTTCTTTCGCTGATCGCCGGCAAGTTGAAGCCGCAAAGCGGCAGGATCGATCTCAACGTGCCTCATGCTTTTCTGGATCAGGCCGTCGATTTGCTCGATCCTGACCGATCGCTGCGGGACAACTTCCTTCGCCTCAATCCCGATGCCAACGAGAACGAATGCCGGGCCGCCTTGGCACGCTTCAGGTTTCGCGCCGACGACGCTCTTCAAAAAGTTCGTGCGCTCAGCGGCGGCCAGAAATTATGTGCCGGTCTCGGCTGTGTGTTGGGCAGGGCCGCGCCGCCGCAACTGCTGCTTCTCGATGAACCGACCAACCATCTCGATCTGGATGCGACAGAGGCTTTGGAGGCGGCGTTGACTGCCTATGACGGAGCAATACTGGTGGTCAGTCACGACGAGGTGTTTCTCGACAAACTCGCTTTGGATCGACGATTGGACCTCGGCTCTATGCCGAAGGGCTGAATGGCCGCCTGCAACTTGCAGCAGATGATCGTTACCGCACAGTCTTGATTTGCGGCAGGTCGCGGGTCAAAGCGCGAAAGCCTACGCCGTAATACATGTTGCGGGCAGCAGTGTGCGCCGGAGCGCCAAGACAGGCGACCAGCATGTGCTTCGCACCAGCGGCCTTCGCCAGATGCATGCCATGCAGTTGCAGTGCGGTGCCCAGCCCCCGCCGACGGAAATCCCAATGTGTGCCGACGGGTTCGAATTCAGCGGTCCGCGTTGCCTCATCCAGCCAGATGATCGCGGTTGCCGCCAGCGTGCCATCAGGCGCTTCGACAAGCACATGCAGGTCACCCCGGTATGGCCAGGTCTGCTGGACGCGCTCGAAGGCCGTCTCGCTGAAACTGGACGATTGCCAGGCATCTCGATGCGCCTTGACGGCGTCAGCCCCTGACACTTCCCTCGCCGTTAGAAACCGGAAACCGCTGGGCAGTATGGGATCCGGCAGGTTGCTGAGCTCGCGCCTGTTGAACTGCACCCAAGACCCATCGTCCGCACCGGCTTCAGCATCGAAGACGTAGCCGTGTTTGGTGACAATCGCCTGCGCGTGCTCGTCCGCAGACTGTATCGTCAGCAGCCGATCGACGCTGCCGGCAACTTCGTCATACCAATCCAGGATTTCGTGCAGCAACTGCGGTTGATCCGGGTGCGTCTGCCAGATCAGGTTGGCGGTCGCGGCCTCGCGGAATGTGCCATCTTCGCGTGGAATTCGATGGGGTAGATGAACCCATCCCCACGCGACCAACCGACCGTCGACCAACCACAGCCGATGCCGCCAGAACGGGCTGAGAGTGTCGAAATCCTTACCCCAGACCCAGGCCAGTTCCCCTGTGGTCGCATCGGCATTGAGCAATTCCGGCCGCAAGGCGGTCACCTGCTGGGCCAGTCCTTGCATCAGCTGCAGTTCTTTTGCGCTGAGATTCTCCATGCCGGGCAACCTGACAGGGCCGGACCATCGTGTCGAGGCGGCCTGGTGAACGTTGCCGAGACTGGCGGTTGCGTATTGTCGATCCTCGGCCAAAGAAGCGCCTTCGTCTCGATGACGCGCCTGGCAAGCTTGCCTTCACGCCGGCTCGGCGATGAAGCGCGCACGATATTCGGTCGGGCTGATGCCCATCTGCCTGCGAAAGTGATGCCGCAACGTATGGGCACTGCCGAAGCCGACAGTTTCCGCGATGTCATCCATGTTCAGGCGGTGCTGACACAGAAGCTGCTTGGCCCACGCAACGCGTTCCTCCGTCAGCCATTCGCCAGGCGATGTTCCCGTCGCCTCGGTGAAGCGGCGCAGGAACGTTCTCAGGCTCATCGAGCACTCTGTCGCCATCTCCTCGACCGTCCAGCGCGTTTGCAGGCTGGCGCGTAGCCTGTCGAGCAGCGGCGCGATCTCCGAACTTTTGCGCTGTGGCACGGGGCGCTCCAGAAACTGCGCCTGTCCGCCCGCGCGGTGCGCCGGCATCACCAGCCTTCGCGCAACCGAATTCGCCGCGGCAGCGCCGAAGTCCCTCCGCACGATCTCGATCATGAGGTCGATGCCGGCGGCACTACCGGCTGAGGTGAAAATGCGATCATGATCGCGATAAAGCGATGTGTCATCGACATCGATTTTCGGGTAGCGGCGGCGAAGCTCGCTCGCATAACGCCAATGGGTGGTCGCTGAGCCACCGTCCAGAAGTCCGTTCGCCGCCAGCACAAAGGCTCCCGAACAGATTGACGCCAGGCGCGCACCGCGCGCGTGCGCCTGGCGAAGCCTTTGGCAAAGCTGTTCTGGAACGGGGGTGCCAGCCCCTTTCCAGCCCGGCACTACGATGATGTCGGCCCGCTCGATCAGATCCGGAGTGCCATCTGCTACCAGGGTGAAACCGCCATGCGCCCGCAACGGACCATCATCGACCGGGCAACTGGCAAACCGGTACCAGTCTGGTCCCATCTCCGGCCGTGCAAGACCGAAAATCTCGGCAATGATTCCGAACTCGAACGTGCACAGGCCATTGTAAAGCAGCGCAACGACAAGAGGACCTGAGGTAGCGGATGAGGGATTTGGCATGATCTTTACGTATATTGGCATTCACGCCAATTGCAAGACAGTCTCCTGGCGCAGGATAAGGGCACCACAACAGGAGACCACCATGCCAACCGCAGTGACAGCAACCAGGCCTGCCGCCAGCACCCGCGCCAGGGAACACTTCGCCGCCGAATTCGAGTTCGAGACCGACTGCTGGGATGTTCACGAGGCGCTGTCTCAAGGCGCGGATTTCGTGCTGCTCGACGTGCGCAGCCCCGCCCTCTACGCAAAGGGGCATGTGCCCGGCGCGATCAACCTACCGCATCGCAAGATCATCGGCTCGAAGATGCGGCAATGGAGCGAGGACACCATCTTCGTCACTTATTGCTCGGGGCCGCACTGCAACGGCGCCGCCCGCGGCGCGCTGCGCCTCGCCGACCTCGACAGGCCGGTCAAGATCATGAGCGGCGGGCTCGCCGGATGGGTGCATGAAGGTTTCGAACTGGCGACAGGCGAGTAGTCGCGACGATGCTTAACGCTCTTCAACCGGCCGATGCGGCGACGAAAACCGCCAGTTGGTCATCGAAGGCACGCTTGTAGGCCGGCCGCGCCTTGGCTCGGGCAACATAGGCGGAAAGGTTTGGGAATTCCTCCACCAAACCTGATCCGTCCAACCTGTGCAACACCGTCACCATCACCAGGTCGCCGGCACTGAATTCACCGTCGAGCCAGTCGGCATCGCCAAGCCGCCTTGAGAGTTCGTTCAGCCGGACCCTGACGCGATCTTCAAGTATGGGCAGGAATTCCTTGAACCATGGCTTGTCGCCCACCACAAAAGGAGCCACGTCGAACTCGACGATCGGCAGTTCCATCGTGTTGAGCGCGGCAAACATCCATGTGATCGCGCGCGCCCGCGCATTCGCATCGTTCGGCAACAGGCCGGGATGATGCTGCGCGATATGGAGCACGATCGCCCCAGTCTCGAATAAAGAGAGGTCGCCCTCTTCATAGGTCGGGATCTGCCCGAACGGTTGAATTGCAAGATGCTCCGGCTGCTTCATCTCTTTGAATGAAACAAGACGAACGTCATAAGGCTGGCCTACCTCTTCAAGTGCCCAGCGAACGCGCATGTCGCGCGCCAGCCCTTGGCCTTGATCGGGTGACAACGCAAAAGCTGTGATGGTGGGGATCATAGGGGCTCCTTTCAGATCCTGGCGGCTGCTGCCCAAGGACGAACAACCCACGCTGCTGCCGACAGATCGTCGCGTTTTTTGTTGGTGATGATTTCCATGAGCCGAACCCTGCGTCCCGGATCACCCCCAAAGCAGAGGAGCTACCATCTTACCTCACAGCCGTCGAAAGCGAGGAAAGTCCCGGTCTGCTCCAGCTTTGCCGCCACGATGATCGTTCGCAGGGCCCTTGCACTTTCCTCAACCGACAACACGGCTTCTTCGCCGCCCATGTCGGTCTTCACCCAACCGGGGTGCAACGACAGCACTGTAATGCCGTCCGGCTGGAGATCCCGTGCGAGCTGGACGGTCACCATGTTGAGTGCGGCCTTGGAACAGCGGTAGGCATAGTCGTCGTCATCGTCATCGAGCAGGCCTTCCGCCATCGATCCCGCACGCGAAGCGATGTTGGCGACGACCGGGTCGCCACCGAGGCGCAGGTTTGCCCGCAATGCCCGCGTCAGCAAGATTGGACCCAGCGTATTGATGCGCAGCACGTCGTGGAATTCGTCGGGCCGCAGGCGATCCAGGCCAGGGACCGGGCTGCGCACCCCCGCATTGTTGACGAGCACATCTAACGGCCGGCCGGCGAGCCGTGTCGCCAGCGCGGAAACCGACGCCGGATCGGCAACGTCGAGCGGCTGGAACTCGACGGCGGACTCGAAACCACCTGCTGGAAAGCCGCGACCGCAGGCGATCACCTGCCAGCCGCCCCTCGCATACTGCCGCGCCAGTTCGTGTCCCAGGCCGCGCCCGGCACCGGTCACAAGGACGGTCTTACCCGCCAATTGCCGTGCTCCGTGGCTTGATGGCGGCCTCCTGGCGCGCGATCGCGGCATAGATTTCGCCGGAATATTTCACCGTGCGTTTCTGGGTTCCATAGTCGACATGGGTGATGCCGAACGGGGTGGTGTAGCCATAGGCCCATTCGAAATTATCCATCAGCGTCCAGGCGAAATAGCCGCACACAGGCACGCCTTCGTTCGCTGCCTTCGCAACCTGTTCGAGATGCTCGACATAATAGGCGGCGCGCAATTCGTCCCAGACATGGCCGTCCGTGCCGACCGTCTCCGGCCGCGTGGCAACGCCGTTCTCGGAAATATAGATCTCCTTCGGGGCGTAGTTCTCGTTCACATAACGCAGCACATCATACATGCAGCGGGGCCAGATCTCGTAGCCGACGGCCGAGTAGAGGCCCTCCGGCTGGACGCGCCGATAATTCAGCGGCGCCAGTTCCGTACCCTCGGCGATGACCGAGCGGCGATAGATGTTGACGCCGAGATAGTCGACGGGCGCCGCGATAATGGCATTGTCGTCGGCATGGATCGCGGGAAGCAGATCGCCATAGAGCTCCAGCATGTCCTGAGGATAGCTGCCCTTGAAGACGGCATCGAGGAACCAGCGGTTCTGCGCGCCGTCGAAGCGCCGTGCGGCGGCGATATCGCGCGGGTCGGCACTGGCGGGTTCCGCCACATTGAGGTCGAAGACGATGCCGACGGAGGCGTCCGGCACCTCCGCGCGGATGATCGGAACCGCCTTGCCGTGACCGAGCAAAGCGTGATGGCTCGCCGTCACGCCGCCTTTGGTGCCGTCGCGCAAGCCCGGCGCATCTTCGCCCGAGGCGTGGCCGGACCAGCAGAAGGTCCATGGCTCGTTGAGCGTCGTCCATTTCTTGACGCGATCGCCGAAGCTGCGTGCGGCCAACGCCGCATAGTCGGCCAATGCGTCAGCGGTGGCGCGATTGTACCAGCCGCCTTCGTCCTGCAATGCCTGCGGCAGATCCCAGTGGTAGAGCGTCGCGTAAGGTTCGATGCCGGCCGCCAGAAGATCGTCGATCAACCGATCGTAAAAAGCCACGCCCTTGGCGTTGACGGCGCCGCGTCCTTCAGGAAGCAGTCGCGCCCAAGCGAAAGAAAAGCGATAGGCGCCAAGCCCCAGCGCTTTCAGGACGGCGATATCGTCTTTCCAGCGATGGTAACTGTCGCAGGCGACGTCACCGCTGGAGCCATCGATGATGACGCTGGGCGTCTTGCAGAAGCGGTCCCAGATGCTCTCGCCCTTGCCGTCGGCGGCCGGCGCGCCTTCGATCTGGTAGGCGGCCGTGGCGGCACCGAAGACGAAACCTTGCGGTAGAACCAGCGAGGCTGCGCGCGCGTTCAGGATGCGCCTGTTATCGATGCTTGATGTCATATTTTCTCTCGACTGTGCTGACCAGGCTGGCCGCCGCCAGCGTCAGCAGGATGTAGAAGATGGCGGCGGAGTTGTAGGGCGCGAACGGCAGGAAACTTGCCGACTGGAATTCCCGCATGCGCTGGGTGATGTCGCGTATGGACAGGATCGACAGGAGCGAGGTGTCCTTGAGGATGGCGATCAGTTCGTTGCCGAGCGGCGGGATGATGATGCGGAAGGCCTGCGGCAGGATGACGAGGCGCGCCGTCTGCCAGCTGTTGAGGCCTAGGCTGCGCGCCGCTTCGATCTGACCGCGCGGGATGGCGTTGATGCCTGAGCGGAAGATCTCGGCCAGATAGGCGGAATAGGCGAGCGCCATGGCGGCGATGCCGCGCGCGAGATTGGGCGGATCGAACACGCCCTGGGTGGCATCCTTCAGCGCGCCTGCCAGCGGCAGGCCGACATAGAGCACGATGACCAGCATGGGGATGCCGCGGATCGTGTCGACGATGAACTCCGAACCGACCGAAAGTGGGTGACGGCGATGGATGTGGCCGCCGAAGGTGAGCAGGCCAGTGATGATGGCGAGCACAGCAAGGGTGATGCCGGAGGCTTTGTCAGAGTCCCTTAGGGCGCTGGTGCGCCACAGCGCCGGCAGATCGGCTGGTGCGGTGGCGAGCGGCAGCAGCGCAGCACTGACATCGGCCTTCTTTTCAAGCGCGGTTATGGCCTCCGCAGGTCCCTTGAAAGTGCGTAGCGCCACTTCGTCTTCCGGTGCACCGGGGAACTGGCCATAGCGGACGGCGCCGATCGTGCCTGATGGTGTGCCGGACACGATGGCGACCTTGCCGTCCAGCTTACCGACCAGCGCGTAGTCCTGGCGCGGCTGCAGCAGGAACCATGCGGCTGCACACGCCAGCAGCGCGGTCAGTGCAACGAAGATGAAATTTGCGCGGCGGCTGTAGTCGAGCTTGAGCAGGCCGACCCAGACGAGGCCGAGCAAGGCCGCCAGTATGTAGGCTGCGACCGCGGCGCGAATGGTGGTGGCGACGCCGGCTGCGAATGCCATGGGTGCGAGGAAAAAGATGACGACAAGGCCGATACCATTGACCGCGAACAGGGTCGTCCGCCCGGCTTTCGTCGCACGGGTTGCGTGGTCGCCGAAAAAGAAAAGCGCAAGCGCGGCGACGGTGATCGCCAGATAGGCCCAGAAAAGCACCGACGCGTAACCTTGCACCATCGCATCGGCGGCATCGGTCAGCTGGCGCGGCGTCACGCCCTGCATCACCAGTTTCGAGGTGAAGGGATCGACCGCGTTGGCAACGACGGAAGCTACATAAGGACGGACGGTTCCAGTGCTGGCGATCGCCATGGCCGCCAGCAGATTCAGGACAGCGCACGCCCTGGCAAGATGCGGTCTCGACGCCGATGCGCGCGAAAACAGGACGCTTCCGACACCCGCTGCAAAAGCCACCGCCAGGAGCAGGAAGCCGGGAACGAACGCCGAGGAGCCATGCTCGACACCGACGATGGCGCGCAGCGAGCGCTGGTAGTCCGCCGAACTCGCGAACAGGTAAACGATGAACGGCAGGGCGGCTGCGATGATCAGATTGCTGGGCCGCAGGCGCATAAGGTAGCGCATCTCTATCCGCCCTCCTTCGGAAAAACGGCTCCGGCGCGGCGTCACGCCGGAGCCTGCGTAGCGAAGCCGCTACTTGGCGCCCCAATACTTGGCGATCAGCGCATCCAGGGTGCCGTCCGCCTTGATCGCGGCGATACCCTCGTTGAAGGCGGCGATGTTCTCGTCGCCCTTGCGGAAGACGAGGCCAAGCGGATCGGACTGCAGGTTGCGGATGGGTACCACCAGTTCGCCGGCAAACTCCTTTTCGTAAGCGGCAGCGTTGGCGCCGTTGATGACCACGCCGTCGACATCCTTGTTCTTGAGCGCGATGAGAGAGGCGGCGAAGCTGTCATAGGCCGTGACATTCTCCTTGCCGGCGATACCCTCGGCCACCTGGGCGTCGGTGGTGTTTGCCTGCGCGGAGAGTTTCTTGCCCTTGGTCTTGAAGTCGTCTGCGGTCAGCCCTTCGTCCTCGACGCGCATCAGGATTGCCTGGCTGTTGACGATGTAAGGCTCGGAGAAATCCATCGCCTTCTTGCGCTCGTCGGTGATGGAGACACCGGAAGCGACGAGATCGAAATTGCCCTGGTCGAGTGCGGCGAAGATGCCGTCCCAGCCGGTGGTGACGAACTCCGCCTTGCAGTTGATCTTGGCGCAGATGGCGTTGACGACATCGACATCGAAGCCGACGATCTGGCCGGTCGCCGCGTCGACGCTTTCCATCGGCGGAGAGGTGGTATCGGATCCCACCTTCAGCAATTTACCGCCGAGATCGGCCGCGTGTGCCGCGCCGGACGCCAGCAGCGCCAGGACAAGGCCAGTCAAAACTTTCTTCATGCTCTTTCCTCCCGTTTTTTGAGCTTGATGATTGGATCAGGTGCGGCCGATGCGGCCGCCCAGATTGTCGGGCTGCCGGCCAATCAGTTCGGGCCGGAAGACCTCGGCGAGTTTCGCCGCACCTTCGTCGACCATGCGCAGCAGCAGGAATTCGCCGAGCCGACGACCGAGCAGCTCGATCGGCTGGTAGAGGGTGGTGATGGGTGGGCTGAAGTAGGCGCTGACGTTGATATCGTCATAGGCGATGACGTCGACATTCTCTCCGACACGAAGGCCCAGGCTGTTCAGAGCAGAAAGCACGCCCAAGGTGGTGGCTTCGTTCACGCACACCAACGCTGTTGGCGTTGACGGCTGCTTGAAGAGCTTCCGTGTCGTGTCGCGGCCGAAACGCGCAGTGAGATCCCCGCCATTCACGAGATCCAGCGAGGGCTCGTGCCCGGCTTCCTTGAAGGCTCGACTGAAACCGTCGATCCTGTCCAGCGCGTAGGACAGGCGCGGCTCGGCGTTTATGAGCGCAATGCGCCGATGACCACCGGCGATCAGCCGCGCGGTTGCGGCATAGGCCGCCCATTCATTGTCGACGTCGACATGGGCATAGACGAGCGACTGCCGGCAGCGGCCAAGCGACACGAAGGGAAAACCGGCCTCGACCAGCATGGCGATGCGTGGATCGCTCGCCAGCACGCCGGAGAAGATCATTCCATCGGCGAGCCGCTGGTCGGCAATGCGGCGCGCGACGGCGCAGGCATCGTCGAAGTTGCGGTAGCCGTAGACGGAAAGCTGGTAGTCGCTACCGTCCAGCGCCTGCGAGATGCCACTGAGGATCTGCGTGTATTCGACGCCATCCCACTCGTAACCGGCGGCCGAAGTGATCGGCATCAGCACTGCGGCCTGGTAGGTCTTGCCCGTGCGCAGCGCCATGCCGCGGGCATTCGCCTGATAGCCCAGTTCGCGGGCGGCGGCGAGGACCGCCTCGCGAGTTGCTTCGGTAACGACCGGCGAGCCGCGCAAGGCCTTCGAGATGGTGCCGATCGAATAGCCGGTATGTGCAGCCAGCGTCTTGATTGTCGGCAAAGTGCGGCCGGATTCAGATTTGGCCTTGGCCACGATCGCGCTCCCCTTTTTCAAAAGGCTATCAAGCGATAAAAACGATTTCAAGGAAAATAAAAACGTTTTTATTACAGATTTCGATGAACATTGGTTTTCGTAGGAAATGAAAATTCGACACTGTCAACGCACGGATTGCAGGCAGGCACCCGTCAACGCGCTGGCAGCGGGAATTCCCCAGCGCGTGCACACAGCTGTGGAAATCCCCATTGTCGGCAGCGTCCTCTACCGCCCCGGTCGACGGAGATTCTGGATGCCTGTTCAGGAAAGGCTATTGACGTAGAGGCAAACTTATTTCAGCGATGCCTGCTGGTATTTTTTCGGCGCTCGAAGCTAAGAAGGCCGCTGATGGCTGACCAGGTAATGGAAAAGGCGCGCGTCCCGCGAGGCGCCGAAAGATTGCGTATCGACAAGTTCACGGCCAGGCGGCTGGAGCTGGCCGAAGCAGCACTCGAGACACTGGCCGAGCTCGGCTATGCACGCACCAGCCTGCGCGAGATCGCGCAGAAATCCGACTTCACACATGGCGTGCTGCATTATTACTTCACCGACAAGGTCGACCTGATCACCTGCTGTGTGCGCCACTACAAGGCGAAATGCGTCACCCGCTACGATCAGGTGACTGCAACGGCCCCGACACGCGACGCGCTGCTGGAAGGCTTTCTGCTAAAACTCGCCGAAACCCTGCGCGAAGAAGCCGGCATGCACCGGCTGTGGTACGATCTGCGCGCACAGGCCCTGTTCGAAGATGTCTTCCGCGAGGACGTCACCGAAATAGACAAGAGCCTCGAGGACATGGTCTGGCGTGTCGCCTCACGCTATGCCGAACTCGGAGGCAAGGAGCCGGCCGTTTCACGCGCTGCGCTCTATGCCGTCTTCGACGGCTTGTTCCAGAAACACCTGCTGAGACATCTGTCGAACGACGAGCGCGCCATTCCTGAACTCCTGGATGAAGTCCGCAGGCTGCTGCCAATGGTGGCTTGAAGCGGCGACATGCCACGACGTGCGGACCTTCGCCCGGCGAAGAGCGGAATACACTAAATCTACTGCAATCCTACTCGGTCCACTTCGCCTCCCGGACAGCCGGCATTGTCGGTCGGCGCCGAAGCCAGCATCAGGTCCTTCAATGAACTGCCCGACCCGATCGGACCGGCAAGGCCCAGAGTCACTTCGCCGATCATGCGCCGGCCGCGATCATTGAAACAGGAGACGCGCACTCGATCTCCGGTCCCCTTGCCGAACGCGCTGTCGAAGGCCTCGCGGATCTGTTGGGATGTCAGTTCCTTGCCGATATTGCTCTCGAACAGCTCCCTGACCGGCGAGCTGTTTACCTGCCGCATGAGTGCCAACGCATCGGCGAAATAGGCCTGCTGGTCCTTGCCGTAGCAGGTGCCGTGCTTGATCCACTCGTGCCGTTCGAGCTGCGAGGCCGTGCCCGGCATCACCTCGTCGAGTTCCGAGCGCGTGGCGCCGTCGAGATTGACAGGCGGCAGCTTCTGCCAATTGCCCTTGTCGTTGGCGCGATCCGCAGCACTCACCGCGCAATAGAAATTGCCATTCGGCTGAGGCCACAGGCCGTGCAGCGTGAAATTGGTTGCAGCAAAACTCGCCCCGGTCATGGCCCGGCATTCGGTTTTCCGCGACTTGGTTTCGCAGAAGGCCGGCTGCCAGGAAAGCGCGAAGACATACTCCGGCTTGCCACCAGCCGCCTTCTTCTGCGGCGCATCCGGTTCCACGGGAGCGGCAGGAGCAGCCGGCGCAGCGGCTGCACCTGCGACGTGGCCGCAGCTCACCTTGACCCAACGCCGCTCCGGATCGGCACCCGGTACGCGGATCATGTAGTGCGTCGGCTCGTCCCTGTTGCCGGCTAGTAGATCGTAGTTCTGGCCTGTCTCAGTATTCACATTGCCAGGGTTCTTTCCGCTCTTGATTGTCTGCGTTGCCGGACACGTCGCATCGGCCACGAACGTACCGCTGAGTTTCGTTTCCGCCCGCGCAACGCCAACTGTCACAACACCGGCAAGCACCGCTCCAAGAACAAGCCAAGTACGCATGCACGAATCCCTCTCGTTGAGTTCTGCGCATCTGCCCGACCGAGATGTCAGAATTGCGATGCCAAAGCTGCAGCCCTTTCCGCTGCGGCATCATTAAGGCCGATTGACGCTAAACAGCCACGGGCGCAAACAAGGCTGATAGCTTTGAGGGAGCGCGGGTTCAACCGCGTCAGGGGAGGAAGACAATGCCGTTCAGCGACCAGCGTGCCCTCGCCTCACCGACCGGCGCATCCGTCAACTTCTACATGCGCAAGGCCGACGGCAAGGCGCGCGGCGTCGTCCAGATCAGCCACGGCCTTGCAGAACATGCCGCCCGCTATGCCCACTTCGCCGATTTCCTCGCCACTCGCGGCTACCACACCTATGCGCATGACCATCGCGGCCACGGCCACACCACTGCCCCCGACGCCCCACTCGGCAAGTTCGGTGATCCGAGCGGCGGCGACAAGGTGATCGCCGATGTGCTCGCGGTGCACGATCTCATTGCAACGGAACAGGCCGGTCTGCCTGTCATCGCCTTCGGCCATTCGATGGGCGGGTTGATCGCGCTCAACTTCGTGCAGAAGCACTCACCGCGCATTCAAGGCGCTGCCGTCTGGAACGCCAATTTCACCGCCGGCATCGCCGGTCGTGCCGCCCTCGCCATCCTGGCCTGGGAACGATTCCGTCTGGGTTCGGACGTGCCCTCGCGTATGTTGCCCCGCCTCACCTTCCAGGCTTGGGGCAAGGCTGTGCCCGGACACCGCACCCTTTTCGACTGGCTGTCGCGCGATCCCGCTGAAGTCGACAAATACATCGCCGACCCGCTCTGCGGCTGGGACGCTTCTGTGTCGCTGTGGCGCGACCTGTTCGGCTTCATCTTCAACGGTGCCGACGACAGCCACTTCACCGGTATAGCCAAGAACCTGCCCATCAATCTCGCCGGCGGCGAGAAGGATCCAGCCACCAGTGGCGGCAAGGCGGTGGAACACCTCACGGGGCGCATGCGTCGCATGGGCTTTTCGAATCTCGTTTCAAAGGTTTACGCCGAAACCCGCCACGAAAGCCTGAACGAGGTGAATCGAAACATCATCATGGAAGAATTCGCCGGCTGGGCGGACAAGGTCACAGCCTCGCGCTGAGTTCTGTCGATTGCTGCGCTGGTCCATCGCAAGAACCGTGACAGGACCCGTTTGGGTTGCTAGAGCCTGCGCGACCAAACAAACCTGCGGTGTTTCATGGCCAATCCTCCCTTGAAAGGCGTACGCGTCATCGAACTTGCCCGCATCCTTGCCGGCCCATGGGCAGGACAGATGCTGGCCGATCTCGGCGCCGACGTCATCAAAGTGGAGAGCCCGGATGGCGACGACACCCGCAAATGGGGACCGCCCTTCGTCAAAGGCAAGGACGGCGAGAACCTGTCTGCCGCCTACTACCACGCCTGCAACCGCGGCAAGCGTTCCATCGCCGTCGACTTCTCGACGCCGCAAGGTGCGGAGACCGTGCGCAAGCTGGTCGTCAAGGCCGACGTTCTGATTGAGAACTTCAAACTGGGCGGCCTGAAGAAATACGGCCTCGATTATGAGAGCCTGAAGGCGATCAACCCCAAGCTGGTCTATTGCTCGATCACCGGCTTCGGCCAGACTGGCCCTTATGCGCCACGTGCCGGCTACGACTTCATCGTTCAGGGCATGTCCGGCCTGATGTCGATCACCGGTGCTCCTGATGGCGAGCCACAGAAAGTCGGCGTTGCCGTCACCGACATCTTCACCGGGCTCTATTCGGTCATCGCCATCCAGGCTGCATTGCGCCATGCAGAGGCCACTGGCGAGGGCCAGCATGTCGACATGGCGCTGTTCGATTCCCAGATTTCCGTACTCGCCAACCAGAACCTCAATTTCCTGGTTTCCGGCACAGCACCGCAGCGCATGGGCAATGCCCACCCCAACATCGCGCCTTATGAAGTGCTGCCGGTTTCCGACGGCCATTTCATCCTGGCGGTGGGCAACGACAGCCAGTTCGCCAAATTCTGCGCCGTGGTGGGGCTCGACATGCTCCCTCCCGATCCGGATTTCGCCACCAATGCCGCGCGTGTCGCCAACCGCGTCAAATTGCGCGAACACATGCTGGCCGCACTTGCCGGATTCACCCGCGACGATCTTTTGACCAAGCTGGAAGCCACTGGCGTACCGGCAAGCCCCATCAATGACATCGGCCAGATGTTCGAAGATCCGCAGGCGATCGCCCGCGGCATGCGGCTTGATCTCGACGACGGGCACGGCAACACGTTGCCATCGGTGCGTGCGCCGATGGTGATGCCAGCCACGCCGCTTGTTTATGATCGCCCTTCGCCACGCCTTGGCGAACATACCGCTGAAATCCTTGCCGAACTGGAGTGACGGGACCTATGAAGACCGGTGGTAAGCTGATCGTCGAAGCGCTTGAAGCAAACGGCGTCGATCGCATTTTCTGCGTACCGGGCGAGAGCTACCTTGCCGTGCTCGACGCGCTCCACGATTCCTCGATCCAGACTGTCGTCTGCCGTCAGGAGGGCGGCGCCGCGATGATGGCCGACTGCCAGGGAAGACTGACCGGCAAGCCCGGCATCTGCTTTGTCACACGCGGTCCCGGCGCCACCAATGCTTCGGCCGGCGTGCACATCGCCATGCAGGATTCCATTCCGATGATCCTGTTCATCGGTCAGATCGCCGGCCACGCGCGCGAGCGCGAGGCCTTCCAGGAGGTGAACTACAAGCGCTTCTTCGGCGACATCGCAAAATGGGTGGTCGAGATCGATCGGGCCGAACGCATCCCGGAATTGCTGACCCGGGCCTTCGCGGTGGCCACCTCAGGCCGCCCAGGACCAGTGGTCGTCTCGCTGCCGGAAGACATGCTGGTAAGTGAAGTCGAAGCGCCAGCGGCCCTGCCCTTTACGCCAGTCCAAACCTACCCAGGCGCAGCGGAGCTGGACGCGCTGGAGATGTTGCTCGGCACCGCCAAGCGGCCCTTTGTCATTCTCGGCGGCACGCGCTGGAATCCAGACGCTGTTGCCCAGATGCAGACCATTGCCGAAAACTGGGCGCTGCCGGTCGGTTGTTCCTTCCGCCGCCAGATGCTGTTCGATCATCTGCACCCCAATTACGCAGGCGATGTCGGCATCGGCATCAATCCCAAGCTCGGCAACGCGATCAAGGAAGCTGACGTCGTGCTCCTGATCGGCGGCCGCATGGGCGAAATGCCCTCCTCCGACTACACCATCCTGAAGAGCCCGTACCCTGACCAGGCGCTGGTGCATGTGCATGCCGATGCCAACGAGCTCGGCCGCGTCTATCGCCCGACGCTGGCGATCAATGCCTCTCCAGCCGCTTTCGTCGAAGCGTTCGCCAAGCGCCGGCCCAAGTCTGCATCTGCCTGGGCAGCGGAAACCGCGAAGCTGCATGACACCTATCTCGCCTGGTCGACAACGCCGAAGTCTGGCCCGGGCGCCGTGCATATGGGTCCGATCATGGACTATCTCGAAAGCGTGCTGCCCGAGGACGCCATCCTCACCAACGGCGCCGGCAACTACGCCACTTGGGTGCACCGTTTCCATCGCTTCCGCCGTTATGGCACGCAAGCAGCCCCCACCTCCGGTTCCATGGGCTACGGCCTGCCGGCGGCGGTCTCGGCCAAGAGCGTGTTTCCCGAACGCGAAGTCGTCTGCTTCGCCGGCGATGGCTGCTTCATGATGCATGGGCAGGAATTCGCCACCGCCGTGCAGTACGACCTGCCGATCATCACCGTGGTGGTGAACAACGGCATCTACGGCACCATTCGCATGCACCAGGAGCGCGAATATCCCGGCCGGGTCGAAGGCACCGATCTCAGGAATCCCGATTTCGCAGCGCTCGCCCGCGCCTATGGCGGTCATGGCGAGACCGTCGTGAAAACGGAAGAGTTCGCCCCGGCTTTCGAGCGCGCACGGGCCAGCGGCAAGCCCTCCATCATCGAAGTGCAACTCGATCCCGAGGCCATTACCCCGGCCAGGACGCTTACCGACATCCGCGAACAGCGATAAACCCCTGGAGTCGTTGACGCTTTGCGCCGGCGGAAAACAAAAAGGGGCGGTTTCCCGCCCCTTTGATCTCTGCAGATGCCCAACCGCTACTTGATTGCCTTGTCGGTGATCGCGGTGGTGTAGGCACCTTCCGGCTGCTTGGTGATGATCTTCTGGTCGAGCAGCGCCTTGGCGGTGCGCTCATAAGCTTCCGGGATCAGCTTGCCGTCGGCATTGTCGATCAGCTTCGCCACTTCCTTCATCATGAACTTCTGGTGGTTTTCATCCTGACCGCCATTCTCCACGACGATATCAGCTGCTTCGTCGGTGTTCTCGGTGGCGTATTTCCACCCCTTCATCGAAGCCCGCACGAAGCGCACCATCTTGTCTTCGAAGGCCGCGTCCTTCAGCTTGTCCTCGAGCGTGTAGAGCCCGTCTTCGAGCAGGTCGTTGCCCATCGCCGTATAGTTGAAGACGATGAGATCTTCCGGCTTATAGCCCGCATCGAGCACTTGCCCGTATTCATTGTAGGTCATCACCGAGATGCAATCGGCCTGCTTCTGGATCAGCGGCTGCACGTCGAAGCTCTGCTTGAGCACCGTGACGCCGTCCGGCCCACCTTCCGTCTTGAGGCCGATCTTGTTCATCCAGGCGTAGAACGGATACTCGTTGCCGAAGAACCAGACGCCGAGCGTATGCCCTTTGAAGTCGGCTTCGGTCTTGATGGGCCCGTTTTTCGGGCAAACCAGTTCCATGCCGGCCTTCTTGAAGGGCTGCGCGATATTGACCAGCCCGACGCCTTTTTCGCGAGCAGCCAAGGCGCCGCCCATCCAGTCGACGATGACATCGGCGCCGCCGCCGGCGATCACCTGCTCCGGCGCAATGTCCGGGCCGCCCGGCTTGATTTCGACGTCGAGCCCTTCTTCCTTGTAGAAGCCCTTGTCCTTGGCGACATAGTAGCCGGCGAACTGCGCCTGCGTGACCCATTTGAGCTGCAGCGTCACCTTGTCTTCGGCCATCGCCTGGAAAGCGATCAGCGACATGCCGGCCGCCAGCATCGAAACAATCGTTCTTTTCATGTTCTTACCCTCTGAAGTTGAACCCAAACCCTGCTTGTCTCCCTCCGCCTAACCTCCCCGGACAGACGGATGCCAGAACGTGGCAGCCCGTTCGATGAGCGCGACCACGCCATAGAAAACCGAACCCGCGAGCGCTGCAACCGCGATTTCGGCCCAGACCATGTCGACATTCATTCTGCCGACCTCGGTCGATATTCTGAAACCTATGCCGACCACCGGCGTACCGAAGAATTCGGCGACGATGGCGCCGATCAACGCCAGTGTAGAGTTGATCTTCAACGCATTGAAAATGAAGGGAGCCGCTGCCGGCAGCCTGAGCTTGGCCAGTGTCTGCCAGTAGTTCGAGGCATAGGTCCGCATCAGGTCGCGTTCCATGTGCCCCGAGGCTGCAAGCCCGGCCACAGTGTTCACCAGCATCGGGAAGAAAGTCATGATGACGACGACGGCCGCCTTCGAGTGCCAATCAAAACCGAACCACATGACCATGATCGGTGCCACGCCGATGATCGGCAGCGCCGAGACCATGTTGCCGATCGGGATCAGTCCACGCCGCAAGAAAACGAAACGATCGGCCAGAATTGCCGTAATGAAACCGCTGGCGCAGCCCAGTAGATAGCCAATCAGCACCGAGTGGAAGATGGTCTGGTTCACATCAGCCCACAGCACCGGCAACGAATTGACGATACGCACGCCGACAGAACTTGGCGGCGGCAACAGGATGAACGGAATACCGGCACCACGCGTGATCGCTTCCCACAGAACCAGTATCCAGACGCCGAACAGTGCCGGAA
Source organism: Mesorhizobium sp. 1M-11 (assembly GCF_001303895.1). Lineage (GTDB taxonomy): Bacteria > Pseudomonadota > Alphaproteobacteria > Rhizobiales > Rhizobiaceae > Mesorhizobium. The sequence goes on from NZ_LJSD01000001.1 coordinate 385,098, forward strand.
CGGCCAGCTTCAACGTGGTCGACATCCAACGGTTGGACGGCTTCATCGATGACAGCACGGCCACGCAACGCCAGCCAAGCAGCCAGGTTGCAGTCAGCAGCAGATAGTATGGCGCCCGTGCCGTGCCCTCGAAGCCGGTGATGCCGTGCAGCAGCAGAAGTGCGGCGGCGGTCGAGCCGGCGAACAGGACCAGCGCTTCCAGCGCCGGCGCAAGTGCGAACATGGAGAGCACCGCTGCAACGATGGCGATGCCGTACATCAGGCCTTTGGTGCCCATGTATGGATAGTCGATCGTGGCGGTGGGCTGCGCCCAGGCGGCCACTTCAGGCACGCTCATCGCGCCCCATATCGCCGCCACGAGGCACAGCACGATCGCAAGCACAGCCTGCCAGGATGGTTTCAAGGCCTTCATGCAGGCCTCCCACCCATGGCGCGGTCAACAAGACGACCTGCAAGGCCCACCAGTGCGACCAGAAGTGCCGCCACCACCGAGCCCGCCACCAGCGCAGACCAGATGTCGATCGTCTGGCTGTAATAGGCGCCGGCGAGCAGCTTGGCGCCGATGCCGGCGACCGCGCCGGTCGGCAACTCGCCGACGATGGCGCCGACAAGACTTGCCGCCACCGCCACCTTCATCGAGGCGAACAGGAACGGCACCGATGCCGGCACGCGCAGCTTCCAGAAAGTCTGCGAGCGGCTGGCATTGTAGGTGTGCATGAGGTCGAGATGCATGAGTTCCGGCGAACGCAAGCCCTTCACCATGCCGACCGCAACCGGGAAGAACGAAAGATAGGTCGAAATCAGCGCCTTGGGGATCAGTCCGGTGATACCGACAGCGGCCAGAACCACGATCACCATCGGCGCGATGGCCAAGATCGGAATGGTCTGCGAGGCAATGATCCACGGCATCAGGCTACGGTCGAGCGTCGTCACATGCACGATACCGACAGCAATCAGGATTCCGAGCGCCGTACCGAAGGCAAAACCGAGCAGCGTCGAGGAGAGCGTCACCCAGGCATGATAGACGAGGCTGCGGTTGCTGGTGACCTTCCGTGTGAAGGTATTCTCGAAGAAGTTCCGCGCCACCTGGTGCGGTGCCGGCAACGTCGGCTTGGGCTGCGACAGCGTCTTGCCGATGAACTCCATCGTACTCGGCGTGGCATTGTTGCGGCTGTCCATGTCGCGCTGGAACGGAGCGTTCATTGCCACCGCGCCGACATACCAGATGGCGACGATAACCGCGAGGATGGTGGTGACCGGGATGATCTTTGAACGAAGAGAGTCCATGCCCGATCAATCCTCGTAGGAATGACCGGCCCGCAAGCCATCCCGGACCCGTGCCGCTATGGCCAGGAATTCCGGCGTCTCACGGATATCCAGTGGGCGCTCACGGGGCAGTGTCGACTCGATCACGTCGGTGACACGGCCAGGTCGAGGCGACATCACCACGATGCGGGTCGAGAGATAAACGGCTTCCGGGATGGAGTGGGTGACGAAACAGATCGTCTTGTCGGTAGCCGCCCACAACCGCAGCAGTTGTTCATTGAGATGATCGCGCACGATCTCGTCCAGCGCGCCGAACGGTTCGTCCATCAGGAGAAGGTCGGCCTCAAAGGCAAGCGCGCGGGCGATCGAGGCGCGCTGCTGCATGCCGCCCGAGAGTTGCCACGGATACTTCTTTTCGAAGCCGGCCAGATTGACCAGTTCCATCGTGCGTTTGATGCGCTTGGCCTGCTCGGCCTTGGGCAGGCCGATGATTTCCAGCGGCAGCGCCACATTGCGTTCGATGGTTCGCCATGGGAACAGCGCTGCTGCCTGGAACACATAACCATAGGCCCGCTTCTCGCGGGCCTGTTCAGGGGTCATGCCGTTGACGGTGATCGAGCCCGAGGTGGGTTTTTCCAGATCGGCGATGACGCGCAGGAACGTCGTCTTGCCACAGCCCGATGGCCCGATGAAGGAGACGAACTCACCCTTGCCAATGGTGAGGTCGACATCGGAAAGCGCCTGAACCGGCCCATCATTGGTCTGGAAGGTAAGGCCGAGTTTGCTTGCCGCGACGACGGCTGGCTTTACGGCGGTCATTTGCACTGCGACACTTCTCCCATGACGAAGCCGCTGTCGTCGGTCACGATGAGCCTCTTTTTGTTTTTCGGACTGGGCTTCAGGGTGAAATCCGCCGGCGCCTTGCCCTCTTCGCCTTCGGCCTCGCATTCAGTCTTCAGGAGCAGTGAGCCATCGCTGTTCGCCTTGCTCTCCTTGATAGTGCAGGCGCTGGCCGCCGTCACCAGATCGGTCTTGGTAACGAGCAGCATATCCTCAGCATAGACCTGCTGCCCATTCCTGTTGATGCAGCCCGATTTGTTGCCATAGGGCTTGGTAAGATCGATTCCGGCTGCAAGAGCTGGCACAGCCGTGACAACCGCGGCGACTGCGACGAGGAAAAGCCGCCGCAAATTCACACCCCCGTAGCCGGAATGCCGGTGCGTTCCACCTTGCGCGGCGATGTGATCTCCTTCCAGGTCGACAGCGCGCGGTTGACGGCCCCGTTGGGTTCGCGCGCTACGAATTCGCCATGCCCGGGCTTGGTTTTCACCTCGGTCTCCTGAATGGTGAGCTCGCCCCGCGAAAAGACAAAGCGCGGCAGGCCGGTCACCTCGTAGCCCTCGAAGACATTGTAGTCGATTACCGACTGCTGAGCCTTGGAGGAGATCGTCTTCTTGCGCTTCGGATCCCACACCACGATGTCGGCATCCGCACCTTCGACGATCGCTCCCTTCTTCGGATACATATTGAGGATCTTGGCGATGTTGGTGGACGTTACCGCCACGAATTCGTTCATGGTCAACCGGCCGCTGTTGACGCCTGCCGACCACAGCACGGGCATGCGGTCTTCCAGGCCACCGGTACCGTTCGGAATCTTGGTGAAATCACCCACGCCGAAACGCTTCTGCTTGCTGGTGAAGGCGCAATGGTCTGTCGCCACCACCTGCAGCGAGCCAGCCTGAAGACCAGCCCATAGGGAGTCCTGGTGCAGCTTGTTGCGGAAGGGTGGGCTCATCACACGCCGCGCGGCATGGTCCCAATCCTTGTTGAAATATTCGGTCTCGTCGAGCACGAGGTGCTGGATCAGCGGCTCGCCATAGACGCGCATGCCCTTCTGGCGCGCGCGCCGGATCGCCTCGTGCGCCTGCTCGCAGGACGTGTGCACGACATAAAGCGGCACACCGGCCATGTCGGCGATCATGATGGCGCGGTTGGTGGCTTCGCCCTCCACCTCCGGCGGGCGTGAATAGGCATGTGCCTCCGGTCCGTTATTGCCGGCGGCCAGCAGCTTCTGCGAAAGTGCCGCAACCACATCGCCGTTCTCGGCATGCACCAGCGGCAGCGCTCCCAATTCAGCGCAGCGCTGGAACGACGCATACATCTCGTCGTCATCCACCATCAGCGCGCCCTTGTAGGCCATGAAGTGTTTGAACGAGGTGATGCCCTTGTCGACGACGGTCTTCATCTCGTTGAAAACCTGTTCGCCCCACCAGGTCACAGCCATGTGAAAGGAGAAGTCGCAGGCGGCCTTCGAGGTCTTGTTGTCCCACATCTGCAGTGCCTCGAGCAGCGACTGCTGCGGCGCCGGCAGGCAGAAATCGACCACCATGGTCGTGCCGCCGGACAATGCAGCTCGCGTGCCGCTTTCGAAGTCGTCTGCCGAATAGGTGCCCATGAAAGGCATTTCGAGATGGGTGTGAGGATCGATACCGCCCGGCATGACATAGCAGCCGGAAGCATCGAACTCATGGTCGCCATGCAGGTTCTGGCCGATCGCGACGATCTTGCCGTGCTGGATCAGCACGTCGGCTTTCCAAGTGCGATCGGCCGTAACGACGGTGCCGTTCCTGATCACTCTGGTCATATTGCAGTTCCCTTGTTTCGTTCGCGCTTCTGGTGAGCTGCGTTCGGTATGTGACTCAGATCAGGCGACTTTAGAGAGTAAGTGTATCGATTTCTGGCGCGAGATCGATGAGTTGTCCAAAGTCGCCTTATTCGACGATCTCCGCAGTTTCCGCCACAGCATGGAAGAGCACGTCGCAACCCGCAGCGGCCCATTCCTTGGAGATGTCCTCGGCTTCGTTGTGTGAAAGTCCGTCGACACAGGGACACATGACCATCGTGGAAGGCGCGACCCTTGCCGTCCAGCAGGCATCGTGGCCAGCGCCGGATATGATGTTCATATGCGAATAGCCAAGCTTCTCCGCTGCCGCGCGCACACGGCCAACCAGCGTCGGATCGAATGTGACGGGATCGAAATGGCCAACCGCCTCGACGGAACAACCGACGCCCAGTTCCTTGGCGATCTTGGCCGCTTCAGTCTCGATCGCAGCCCGCATCCGGTCGAGCTTTGCCTGCTCCGGCGAACGGATGTCGACGGTGAAGACGACGGTGCCCGGAAGCACGTTGCGCGAATTGGGCGAGAACTTCACCTGCCCCACGCCTCCCACGGCGCCCGGCTGGTTTTCCATCGCCACCTTCTGCACCATTTCGAAGATGCGGGCCATGGCGAGCCCGGCGTTGACGCGCATAGTCATCGGCGTCGAACCGGTATGTGCTTCCTTGCCGGTCAGCGTGAACTCGAGCCACCACAAGCCCTGACCGTGTGTGACGACACCGATCTGCTTGTTCTCGGCCTCGAGGATCGGCCCTTGCTCGATGTGGTACTCGAAATAGGCGTGCATCTTGCGCGCGCCGACCTCTTCGTCGCCCAACCAGCCGATACGTTTAAGCTCGTCGCCGAATATCTTGCCGTCGGGATCCTTGCGCGAATAGGCATAGTCCAGCGTGTGCACACCGGCGAAGACGCCGGACGCCAGCATGGCCGGGGCGAAACGCGCGCCCTCCTCGTTCGTCCAGTTGGTGACGACGATCGGATGCCTTGTCTTGATGCCGAGGTCGTTCAGTGTGCGGACGACTTCCAGCCCGCCGAGAACACCGAGCACGCCATCATATTTGCCACCGGTCGGTTGCGTATCGAGATGGGAGCCGACATAGACCGGCAATGCGTCCGGGTCGGCGCCTTCGCGACGGGCGAACATCGTACCCATCTTGTCGATGCCGGTTTCAAGACCCGCCGCATCGCACCAGCGCTTGAAAAGATGCCGCCCTTCTCCATCCGCATCGGTCAAGGTCTGGCGATTGTTGCCGCCGGCGATGCCCGGGCCGATCTTGGCCATCTCCATCAGGGAATCCCATAGACGATCGGGATTGATGCGCAGGTTCTCGCCGGGTGCGGCCATTATGGTCCTCTCATTGTCTGTCGACGTTGCGGCTGGCGGTTCCCGACGCCGGCCGCAACGTTTGGCTTGCGCCTTAATCGATCGCTCTCAAAACCTCGCGCACGTGGTCGATCAGCTCGTTGATCTGGCCCTTGGTGATGATGAGCGGCGGCGACAGTGCGATGATGTCGCCGGTGGTACGGATGAGCGCACCGCGCTCGAAGGCCTTCACGAAAGCCGAGAAGGCACGCTTGGTCGGCTGGCCGGCAATCGGCGCAAGTTCGATCGCGCCGATCAGGCCGATGTTGCGAATGTCGATGACATTCGGCTCGCCCTTCAGCGAATGCAGCGCGTCTTCCCAATAGGGTGCAAGTTCTTCGCCGCGGGTCAGCAGGCCCTCTTCCTTGTAGGTGTCCAGCGTGCCGAGCGCGGCAGCGCAGGCGATCGGATTGCCCGAATAGGTATAACCGTGGAAGAACTCGATCATGTGGTCGGGGCCGTTCATGAACGTGTCGTGGATTTCCTTGGTCACGAACACCGCGCCCATCGGGACGACGCCGTTGGATACGCCCTTCGCGGTGGTGATGATGTCGGGCGTGACGCCGAAATAGTCAGCGGCGAACGGTGCGCCAAGACGACCGAAACCGGTGATGACCTCATCGAAGATCAGCAGGATGCCGTGCTTGGTGCAGATCTCGCGCAGGCGCTGCAGGTAGCCCTTCGGCGGCAGGATGACACCGGTGGAGCCGGCGACCGGCTCGACGATGACGGCGGCGATGGTCGAGGCATCATGCAGCGTGACGATACGCTCCAGCTCATCGGCGAGCTCCGCGCCATGTTCCGGCACACCCTTGGTGAAGGCGTTCTTTTCCGGCAGATGGGTATGCGGCATATGATCGACGCCGGTCAGCAGCGTGCCGAACATCTTGCGGTTGCTGACGATGCCGCCAACCGAAATGCCGCCGAAATTGACGCCGTGATAGCCGCGCTCGCGGCCGATCAGGCGGAAGCGCGAGCCGTTGCCCTTGGCGCGGTGATAGGCGATCGCCATCTTGAGCGCGGTGTCGACCGATTCCGAACCGGAATTGGTGAAGAAGACGTGGTCCATGCCCTTCGGGGCGATGTCGACCAGGCGGTTGGCCAGTTCGAACACGATCGGATGGCCCATCTGAAAGGCCGGGGCGTAGTCGAGTTCCGCCGCCTGCTGCTGGATCGCCTCGGTGATCTTCGGGCGGCAGTGGCCGGCATTCACGCACCACAGGCCGGCGGTGCCATCGAGGATCTTACGGCCGTCGGAGGCCGTGTAGTGCATGTCCTTGGCGCTGACCAACATACGGGGCGCCTGCTTGAACTGCCGGTTCGCCGTAAACGGCATCCAGAATGCACTGAGATCGTTCGGCGTTACCTTGAGCCGATTGGACATGACCAAGCTTTCCTTTCACTGCTTCGTTTCGGTGCGGCCAACGCTTGGTCTTCGGCGCGTTTTCATGCTACGCAAATTTTTGACCGGATGGACAAACGTTAGCACCGCCATGGTGACGGTCAAGGGATTACTAGCGGAAATGCCGCATTCGAAGCGCGCTCCACAGCTCAGCAAAAACTGGTCCAGACAATTGGTCCAGAATGCCTTGAATGCCTTGTCTTGCAAAGGTCTTCCCACGACATGAACGCCCCTGCCCCGCGCCGTACCCGTATACAGCAGGAAAAGCGCGAGCTGATCCTGGAGGCGGCACTCGAAGTCTTCTCCATGCATGGCTTCCGCGGCTCGACGATCGACCAGATCGCAGAGGCAGCGGGCATGTCGAAGCCGAACCTGCTCTATTATTTCCGCCGCAAGGAGGAAATCCACGAGACGCTGATCCAGCGCCTGCTCGACACCTGGCTGGCACCGCTGCGCGAACTCGACGATGTCGGCGATCCGCTGACGGAACTGCGCAGCTACATCCGTCGCAAGCTGGAGATGGCGCGGGACTATCCCCGCGAGAGCCGGCTGTTTGCCAACGAGATCCTGCAAGGCGCACCTCGCATCATGCCCCTGCTGGAAGGCGAGTTGAAAAGTCTCGTCGAGGAGAAGGTCGCCATCATCAAGGACTGGATGCGCGCCGGCAAGATCGTTCGCACCGACCCCTGGCATCTGATCTTCTCGATCTGGGCTACGACGCAGCACTACGCCGATTTCGACGTACAGGTGCGCGCCGTACTCGGCCCCGACCTTGGTGGCGAAGGCCGCTTCGAAGATGCCGCCCGCTTCCTGGAGCAGCTTTTCCTGGACGGGTTGAAGCCAAAAGCCAGCCCGAACTGACAGCAATCGTCGGCTTTGGTGCTCGCCTTCTCGTGAAGTGGAAATCGCCCCCCCACCGTTGATTTTGTCGGCAATCGTGCGAACTAATGCATGCGGGGGCATGGAGGACACTGCATGGAACAAGCAGCCACCGCTGGTGATGCCCAACTGATCATTGCCGCACTGGCCGGCATCGCCGCGATCGTCCTCCTGATAAGTTGGCTGAAGCTCCATCCTTTCCTGTCCCTGTCGATCGGCGCGCTCGGCGTAGGTCTCGCTGCCAACCTTGGTGCTGCCGCCTCCGTCGCTTCGTTCACCAAGGGGTTCGGTACGACCATGGCCGGAGTCGGCCTCCTGATGGGACTGGGGGCGATGTTCGGCAAGCTGCTGGCCGATTCCGGCGGCGCCGACCGTATCGTCGACACCCTGGTGGGGCGATCCAAGCCCGAAATGTTACCTTGGACCATGGGGCTGGTCGGCGCCATCATCGGCCTGCCGATGTTCTTCGAAATAGGCCTCGTACTGTTGATGCCGGTGATCCTCCTGGTGAGCCAGCGATCAGGCCAATCGATCGTCAAGATCGCGATTCCGACGCTCGCCGGCCTTTCCGCCATGCATGGCCTGGTACCTCCGCATCCCGGGCCGCTCGTCGCCGTCAGCACGCTTGGCGCAAATCTCGGCCTGACCCTTGGCCTTGGTGTGCTTATCGCCATCCCGACTGTGATCATCAGCGGCCCCATCTTCGCCACCATCGCCGATCGCTGGGTCAATGTGCCGACGCCTGAATTGTTCGGACAGGCAGGCGAAAGCCCTCACAATGCAGCCGCGCATCCGAGTTTTGCCACGGCGGTCACCGCGATTCTGCTTCCGGTCGTGCTGATGCTCGCCCGCGCGATATCGGAAGTCGTTGCACCCGACTCGAGCGCCCTGCTTCCATCCACCCTGCATGTTCTGGGTGAGCCGTTGATCGCGCTCGGTATTGCCGTGATTGCCGGCGCCCTGATGTTCAGGATGCCCAAGGCAGCCGTGGCTCACAGTCTCGAAAGCTCACTCGGCCCGATTGCAGGCATCCTGCTCGTGGTTGGCGCCGGCGGTGGCTTCAAGCAGGTTCTGGTCGATACCGGCATCGGCGCAGTGATTGCCAACGGCATTACCGACAGCGGCTTGCCGGTGATGTTCCTGGCCTGGTTCGTCGCCGTGCTTGTGCGCGTTGCCACCGGCTCGGCGACGGTTGCAACGGTGACCGCGGCCGGCATTCTGGCCCCGGTCGCGGCCGGCCTGCCTCCCGCGCAGGGCGCGCTGATGGTTCTGGCCATCGGCTCAGGCTCGCTCTTCCTCTCGCACCTCAACGACGCCGGCTTCTGGCTGGTCAAAGGCTACCTCAACATGGACATCGGCCAGACGCTGAAGACCTGGACGATGATGGAGTGCATCATTTCAGTCTGCGGCCTCATCGGCGTCCTGATCCTCGGAGCTTTCCTGTGAAGCCACTCGTCGTCATTGTCATGGGCGTATCGGGCTGCGGCAAGTCAACGATCGCCGGCCTTGTCGCGGAACGACTGCATTGGGACCTGCTAGAGGGCGATGAGCTGCACCCGAAGGCCAATGTCGAGAAGATGAGCCACGGCATCCCGCTCGACGACAACGACCGAAGACCGTGGCTGGAAGCCATATCGCGTTGGATCGACGGGCGCATCCAGTCCGGGCGTCCTGCGCTCGTCACCTGCTCGTCGCTCAAGCGCTCGTACCGAAATATCCTGCGCGGCGAGAGTGAGAAAGGTGTCGTTGCCTTTGCCCATCTTTCCGGTTCGCGTGAACTGCTCATGGAACGCATGAAGGCCCGCAAGGGCCATTTCATGCCACCGAGCCTGCTCGATTCACAGCTCGCGACGCTGGAGCCTCTGCAGCCGGACGAGACAGGCATCGTCATCGACATCGGCGAGATCCCCACCGAAGAAGCGGATCAGGTCATCGACCGTTTCCACCTTGCCTGAGAAAGCGCGCCTCGTGCCTTGAACCCAATCAGATCGCGTGCAGAATTAGTGATCACGCATAGGGGGAAACGATGCGCTTAAGACTGCTTTTTGCCGGCCTGACCGTTGTCTCTTCCTTGTCTGCGCCGGCTTTCGCCGCCGGCACAAAGGTTCCGGCTTCTGCTCAAGGTGTGTGGGCTGAAGCCGGCAAATGCAGCGGCACCACCGTCACCTTCACCGCAGGCACGCTTCAATACAAAGGGCAGAAAGCCCAGGCTGTCTTTTTCGCGCCGAAGGAAAGCCCGCGTGGTTACGGCGCGATCCACTACAAGCAGGAAGGCAATGTCGATAACTTCGAATATGCCGACGACAAGGATCAGATGCTCTACAACCCGGAAGGGTTCGGCATGGGCAAGTCGGTGCTCTACAAGCGTTGTGCCGGTGCAGCGGCGTCCAGCGGAAGCGCCACAGCCGGACAGGCTGAGAACCGGTGCGGCTGGCTGGCCAATCCGACACCCGGCAACTGGTGGCTAGTCGACAAGGACAAAACCTGGGTGCTCGCCTCGCAAGGCGACGCCGAAGGAGCCGGATCCGCCGGCATGGACAAACTGCCGGAATTCGATCCCAAGCAATATGTCAATTCCAACGGCAATTACGGCTATGGCTGCGCCTGCCTGAAGCTGGTCACCGACCCGGCGACCAAGACGGTGAAGAGCATAGCGGGCGGCAAGATCCTGCCGCTGGCCACCTGCAAGAAGGACAAGAGCCTGCCGCCAGAAAGCAAGCTGTAGGCGTCAACCCGCGTCGGCAATGACCAGCAGGAGACCGCCGGCAAGCGTGATATTGACCAGGGTGAGGTAAAGGTGCGGGTCCCGTTCCTTCCCCTGGAACAGAAACAGATTGTGGTAGAGCGCGGTCGCCAGCACCAGAAAGACGATCAGCGCCAGCGCCGCCGGAACGACCCAGAAACCCAGGATGAGTAGCAGGCCACCGATCAGCTGAACCGCGAAACCGGCAGCCATTACGGGCGCCGGCAGCAGCCACCCGTAATTGGTGGCACCGGATCTGCGTTCGTTGAAATGGGCAAAATTGCGGATGCCCGCGATCAGGAAGAACCCGCCGAAAATACAGCGTCCGATCAGCATCAAGATTTCCATGCCATCAATCCCCCCGGCATTCGAAGCGGCATTGTGTGTAGCGCCTGAACCTTGAAGCGGTCTCTCGGCAAACGGTCAAGCCTGCAGCGAATTCGCAATCAGCGTCAGGATGGCGCCGGCCAGCGCGACATTGCCGACGAAGCCGTTGATCTTCGCAACGCGGTCCGGGCCCTGCTGGTAATCCCAGAAATTGTGGAACATCGGCGTCGCCACGATCAGGAACAGAAGCAGCAGCGCCGCTGAAGCTGCGGTGCAGACACCCGCGATCAGCAGCACCCCGGCAATGGCCTGTACGACGATGCCGGCCCAAAGCACTAGCGCCGCTTGCGGCACGCCGCGCCCGCTCATCAGCTGCGCCGCAAATGTCCGGTTCTGGATATTGCGCAGCCCTGCGAAAATGAAGGCACCGCCCAGCAAAAGTCGACCGACAAACAGAATCTCTTTATGAAAATCGACAAGCATCATCTTGATCCCCAAAAGAAAACAGGGCGCGACCAACGCACCCTGCTCAATCTACGATTTTGATATTATGCGGCCTTGGCGGTCGGCATTGGATGAACGGCGTGGAACGTCACGCACAACCGGTTCCAGGTGTTGATCATGGCAACCGCGACGGTCAGCTTCACCAACTCCTCCTTCGAGAAATGCTGGAGTCCTTCCTGGTAGAGCTCATCCGGCACGCCGGCAGCGGCGATCCTGGTCACCGTCTCCACCCATTTGAACGCCATGCGCTCGCGTTCGGTGAACAGCGGCGATTCCTTCCAGGCGGCAACAAGGTAGAGACGCTGTTCACTCTCGCCATCCTCGCGAGCCTCGCGGCTGTGCATTTCCACGCAATACGAGCAGCCGTTGATCTGCGAAGCACGCAGCTTGATGAGGTGCAGAAGCCCTTTGTCGAGCCCGCTTTCCTCCACCGCCCTGTTCAAGCTGACGACGTACTTCATCAACTGCGGCGACTCGGCGAAGAAATCTAACCTGGGTTGCATGGTCGGTCCTTTCCTGGATTTACCGTTTTACTGTTTGGAAGCGGATTTCTGTGGCCGCGCGTGGTGCGCGGCAAACGCGCAACTGGCCTGAACGACGCGCGGGTCGGCGTCAGCCATGAATTCAGTAATGATGTCGGACAGCTTCTCGGCAGCGAGTGCCGTGCGGTAGGCACGCTCGGCACGCAGCATGGCGGCATTGATGCCACAAGGCTGCACATAGGCTGAGGCGTCGATCCTGGCAGGACCGTTGCGGCGGATCTCGCCGCAACGAAACGCTGGACGCGGGCCTTCGACAGCCAGCACGATGTCGAGCAGCGAGATCTTCTCCGGCACACGTGCCAACCGATATCCGCCGGTCGGACCGGGTACGGACTCAAGGATACGGGCGGCCGTCAACGCCTGCAGATGCTTCAACAGATAGCTGGAGGACAGGCCAAACGCTTCTGCCAGCGCCGAGGCAGGCATGGTCGCGTCACCCTCCAGCGCAGCGAGCATGGCTGCGGAATGGATTGCCGCTTCGACGCCTTCGCTCAGCTTCATGGTTGCCTTCCCTTAATAATGGATATTTTTTATCGTGGATATTTATTATCGTCAATAAGAAGGCAAAAAAAGCGATGCGCCACTGCACCGCTTTTTTCGTTGTCCGTCAGAACTATTCGGCAGCAACCTTGGCCATCGGATTGTTGGGGTGCGTCGTCCAGTTCGCGTAAACCGGCTCAACCGTCTTGCCGGTGCGCTGGTCGAGCGTGCCGGCGGCCAGCGGCACCATGGTGATGCAACCATCAACCGGGCAGACATTGACGCACAGGTTGCAGCCGACGCACTCGTCTTCCATCACCTCGAAATGGCGAACGCCTTCGACCATCGAAGTGATCGCCTGATGCGAAGTGTCTTCGCAGGCGATGTGGCAGCGGCCGCATTTGATGCAGGCATCCTGGTCGATATGTGCCTTGGCGATGTAGTTGAGGTTGAGATACTGCCAGTCGCTCACATTGGGTGTCGCGCGCCCGATGACGTCGTCGAGCGAACGGTGGCCCTTCTCGTCCATCCAGTTTTCCAGGCCGGCGATCATTTCCTGCACGATTTTGAAGCCGTAAGTCATAGCCGCCGTGCACACCTGCACGTTGCCAGCGCCCAAGGCCAGGAATTCGGCGGCGTCGCGCCAGGTGGTGATGCCGCCGATGCCGGAGATTGGCAGGCCGTGCGTTTCCGGATCACGGGCGATCTCGGCCACCATGTTGAGCGCGATCGGCTTCACCGCCGGGCCGCAATAGCCGCCATGGCTACCCTTGCCGTCGATCGAAGGCTCCGGTGAAAAACTATCGAGGTTGACCGAGGTGATCGAATTGATGGTGTTGATCAGCGACACCGCATCGGTGCCACCGGATTTGGCAGCACGCGCCGGCTTGCGGATGTCGGTGATATTGGGCGTCAGCTTGGTAATCACCGGCATGCGCGTGTACTGCTTGCACCAGCGCACCACCATCTCGATGTATTCCGGCACCTGGCCGACAGCCGCCCCCATGCCGCGCTCGCTCATACCGTGCGGGCAGCCGAAATTGAGCTCGATGCCGTCCGCGCCGGTTTCTTCCACCAGCGGAAGGATCGCCTTCCAGCTCTGTTCCTCACATGGAACCATGATCGAGGCGATCAGCGCGCGATCCGGCCAGTTCTTCTTCACCTGCTTCATCTCGCGCAGGTTGGTCTGCAGGTCGCGGTCGGTGATCAGCTCGATATTGTTCAGGCCAAGCAGCCGGCGGTCAGCACCCCAGATCGCGCCGTAACGCGGCCCGTTGACATTGACCACCGGCGGGCCTTCCTCGCCCAATGTCTTCCACACCACACCGCCCCAGCCTGCCTTGAAGGCTCGCTCGACATTGTAGGCCTTGTCGGTCGGTGGCGCGGACGCCAGCCAGAACGGATTGGGTGACTTGATGCCGATAAAATTGTTGCGGATGTCCGCCATGGCTTCTTACTCCGCGTTTCGGGAAAAGAATGTTGTGTTGCGATCGACCACGCGGCGCGGATCGGCGCCGGCATCGTGGGCATGCTTGACGAGTCCGGCCCAAAGCGCATCGTCCGTAGTCGTCTTGGCGCTTTGTTCGCCGATCTTCGATTTCACCAGATCAAACAGCTGTCCCATTGTAACGAGCTGCTCCGCCTCCGCTTTCTCGAAGCTGATCGCATAGGCCCTTTCGATGGCCTCGATCATCTCGACCTCATCGCCGTCTCCCCATAGATCCAAGGAATTCGCCTTGCGGGAGAACAGCCGGTTCATCGTCAGCCCATCAGCGTCCGATGGATGCTTTCGGCAGCGTCGCGCCCCGCGGCTACGGCCGAGACGGTAAGGTCCTCGCGACTGTCGACAACACAGTCGCCACCCGCCCAGACCTTGGCCAGCGAGGTTCGGCCCTCGCCATCGACCTTGATACGGCCGTTCTCCAGCGCGATCGCCTGACCGCTGCCATTCAGCGCAGCGGGCACGAAGGACTGGCCGATCGCCTTGAACACCTGATCGGCTGCGAGCCTCAGCGTTTCGCCGGTGCCGACAAGCTTGTCGCCCTTCATCGCGGTGTATTCGAGCTCGATGGCGATCGCCTTGCCACCATCGGCGATGACCTTTTTCGGCTGCAGCCAATGGCGGATGGTGACGCCGTTGGCGGCCGCAAGGTCCTGCTCGAACTCTGAGGCGTTCATGTGCTCCTTGCCGCGGCGATAGCAGATCGTCACCTCTTCCGCGCCGAGCAGCTTCGACTGCACCGCGGCGTCCACCGCCGTCATGCCGCCGCCGATGACCACGACGCGGCGGCCGACCGGCAGGCTGCCGAGGTCGCTCGCCTGCCGCAATTCGGCGATGAAGTCGACCGCGTTGGCAACGCCGTCCTGATCCTCGCCTTCGGCTCGCAGCGCATTGACGCCACCCAATCCCATGCCGAGGAACACGGCATCGTATTTCTTGGTCAGCTCGGAAAGCTGATAGTCACGGCCCAGAGCCTTGCCATTCTCGATGGCGATACCGCCGATCGCCGTCACGTAGTCGACTTCGGCCTGGGCGAAATTGTCGACGCTTTTATATGCGGCGATGCCGTATTCATTGAGACCACCCGATTTTGGCCTGGCCTCGAGCACGGTCACGTCATGGCCATGACGAGCGAGCCGATGCGCTGCCGCAAGCCCGGCAGGCCCGGCTCCAACGACGGCGACTTTCTTGCCTGTCGACTTGGCGCGGCTGTAGAACTGCTTGCCCTCGCCCATCGCCACATCCGTGGCGTAACGTTGCAAACGACCGATCTGCACCGGTTTGCCCTCGGCGGTTTCGCGTACGCAGACTTCCTCGCATAGTGTCTCGGTCGGGCAGACGCGGGCACACATGCCGCCAAGGATATTCTGGTCGAAGATGGTCTTGGCCGAACCAAGCGCATTGCCGGTTGCGATCTGCCGGATGAACATCGGAATGTCGATGGACGTCGGGCAGGCCTGCATGCAGGGCGCGTCGTAGCAAAAATAGCAGCGATCGGATTCGACCAGTGCCTCGTGATGGTCGAGTGGCGGATGCAAATCAGAAAAATTGTCTGCATAGGCTTCGGACGACAGCCGGCCGCCGGCTATGCCTTCCTTGAAATGACCTGTCGTCATTCCTGTTCCCCATTATTGTGGTTTTGAGGAAGGCTAGCACGTTTTGTTTTTTTATCAATTGGTCAATTTTCGAGTTAAGCGCCTGAAAAACCTCGAAAATAACATGACTTTTATTGTCATGATTTAGCCGAGACCTTTGCTGCACTGCAGAAATTTACCGGCCGCTGTCGAAATAACGCCCGTGTCATCGTCTTATAATTGCCGGCAGCAAATCATGGTCCAATCACCGGCGTGAATAGCCGCGAAACAAGGGAGAGTGACATGCCTAGTCCTGCGAAATCCTTCTTCTGGTATGAGCTGATGACGACCGACCTTGATGCTGCGGAGGCTTTCTATACCGCTGTGGTCGGCTGGCGCGCGGAACCGTTCGACAAGGCGCCCGGATCGCCACGCTACGTTGTCGTCAACGCAGGCGATCGCGGCGTCGGTGGTTTGATGACGCTACCGGAAGAGGCCGCCAAGATGGGCGTTCCGACGGCGTGGATGGGCTATTTCCCAACCAAGGATATCGATGCTTCGGTGGATGCATTGCAGAAGGCCGGCGGCACCGTGCATCGGCCAGTCGACGATATTCCGGGCGTTGGCCGTTTCGCCGTGGTCGCCGACCCGCAAGGTGCGGCTTTCATGTTCCTTGAGCCGAACGGTCCCGACCAGCCACCGGTCCCGCTGAACACCCCGGGTCATGTCGGCTGGCATGAACTTTACACGACCGACTGGCAGCAAGCCTTCGACTTTTATTCCGGTCAGTTCGGCTGGGTGAAGGACGAGCCCTTCGACATGGGCCCTATGGGCATCTACCAGCCCTTTGTCATCGACGGCGTGGTCAACGGCGGCATGATGAACAAACCGGAACAGATTCCGGTTCCCGTCTGGCTGTTCTACTTCAACGTCACCAACATCGACGCCGCCGCCAAGCGCGTGACCGACAACGGCGGCAAGGTCGTCATGGGACCGATGGAAGTGCCCAACGGCCAATGGATCGTGCAATGCACCGACCCGCAGAGCGCCTATTTCGCGCTCCTGGCGCCGACGCGCTGAGCGGTAACCACAGGAAGAGGCGTCGCGCCTCTTCCTGGCAGACAGCATCTACCCGCGCAATCTCTCCTGATTGCCATCGAACAGCGGCACGGGCTGCATGCGGGCAGCATGGCGACGGCCGAGATACTCGATCTCGAAGCCGTCGCTTTCGTCCGCAATCTCTTTCGGCACGTAGCCCATCGCCACCGACACACCGGAATAGTGGGCGTAGCCGCCGGAAGTCACCCATCCACGCACGGCACCACCATGCCATATCGGCTCGTCGCCGATCACGTCGGCATCTACGGCATCGACAACAAAACTGCGCAGCCTCAACTTGCCGCCGGACGCGCGCTCGGCGACAGCCGCTTTCTTGCCGATGAAATCAGCGGGTTTCGAATAGGCGACGAAGCGATCAAGTCCAGCTTCCAGCGGCCCATAGATCGGCCGGTATTCGCGCGCCCACGAGCCGTAATTCTTTTCCAGCCGCAGCGCATTGAGGGCTCGCGAACCGAACAGGCCGATCCCGAACGCCTCGCCGGCCGCCATCAGGGTTTCGAAGACATGCCGCTGATATTCCGGCGCCATCCAGATCTCGTAGCCGAGATCGCCGGTGTAACTGACGCGACCGACAAGACACGGCGCCATGCCGATATCAAGCGGCCTGATGTCCATGAATTTGAGGGCTGTAGCCGACACATCGGCATGGGTGACCTTGGCCAGGACCTCCCGCGCGTGAGGCCCGGCAATCGACAGCCCGACACGGCTCAGCCCAAGAGGCTCTATCTTCACCGAACCGTCGGCGGGCAGATGACGCTCGAACCAGCGCATATGATATTGCTCGGCCACGCCCGAACCGGCAATGAACCATTCCGCGTCACCGTCCCGGCCCAGGCCGAGATTGGCGAGCGAAAAATCGCCGATCAGCTTACCATCTTCCTTCAGCATCGGAGCAAGGGTCATGCGACCTGCCGCAGGCAATTTGCACGCGAGCAGCCCATCGAGCCATGACTCGGCTCCAACGCCGGCTACCCGGTATTTGGCAAAGGAGGAAATCTCTGACACACCGACGCGTTGGCGTGCCGTCTTCACTTCCGCCGCGACATGCTCGAAGTCCGTCGAACGCCGCCACGAGAATTCGTCGCGCACGCCCTCCGGCGCATACCAGAGCGGCACTTCCAGCCCATAGGCGGAACCAAACTGGGCGCCACGCGCCGCGAGCTGATCGTAGATCGGTGTCGTCTTCAGCCGGCGCCCTGCCGGCAGTTCCTCATTGGGAAAGCGAATGGAGAAACGGCGCGAATAGTTCTCGCGCACTTTGGCATTGGTATAGGCCATCGAAGCCCAGTCGCCGTAGCGCGCGACATCCATGGCAAAGATGTCGGCGCCGGGATCGCCATGCATCATCCAGTTCGACAGTGCCAGGCCGACGCCGCCGCCCTGGCTGAACCCTGCCATGACGCCACAGGCGACCCAGAAGCCCGGCAGCCCACGCACCGGACCGACGAGCGGATTGCCGTCCGGCGCGAAGGTGAAGGGGCCGTTGATGATCTGCTTGATGCCCGTGTGTTGGAAGGCCGGGAAATGCCTGAAGCCGACCTCCAGCGACGGCGCGATACGGTCTATGTCCGGCTCCAGCAGTTCATGGCCGAAATCCCACGGCGTTGCCCGTTCCGACCACGGTTTGCCGGCCTTCTCGTAGGTGCCCATCAACATGCCGCCGCGCTCCTGGCGCAGGTAGAGTTCACCGTCGAAGTCGACCGCATGCATGATCTCGGTGCCGGTTCTCTTGTTCCAGGCTGCGACTTCGGGCATGTCCTCGGTGATGAGATACATGTGCTCCATGGCGAGCACGGGCAGTTCCAGCCCGACCATCCGGCCGACTTCACGCGCCCACAGGCCACCGGCATTGACGACATGCTCGGCCACCACCTCGCCCTTGTTGGTGATGATGCGCCACATGCCGTCCGGCTGACGCACGATGTCCTCGACCTTGGTGAAACGTTCGATCTCCGCCCCGAGCTTGCGCGCCGCTTTGGCATAAGCATGGGTGACGCCGGAAGGATCCAGGTGACCATCCTCCTTGTTATGGATGGCGCCGACGAACTGACCGGGATCAATCAGCGGCATCAATTCAGCCGCTTCCCGAGGCGAGATTTCCTCAAGCTCGATGCCGAGATAACGCCCCTTCGCCACCATGTTGCGCAGCCAATCCATGCGTGCCTCGGTGGCAGCGAGGAAAACGCCGCCGGTCAGATGCACGCCGGTCGCCTGCCCGGACAGCTCCTCGATCTCCTTGTAGAGACTGATCGTGTATTTCTGCAGCTTGGCAACGTTCGGATCGCCATTGATCGTGTGCATGCCGCCAGCCGCATGCCAGGTAGAGCCGGATGTGAGCTCGTCGCGTTCAAGAAGCACGACATCGGTCCAACCGGCGCGCGCGAGATGAAACAGCACCGAGCAGCCAACCACGCCGCCCCCGATGACCACGACCCTTGCATGCGACTTCATTGTTCTTCCTGATAATTCAATAGGTTGGACGAGCTTTGAGATTCTCGGCAAGAGGCCGTTGATTCAATTTCACAAGCCGGCACTGGACCATCACGGCTCCCCGGCTCCGATCCCTTCCTTGCGCTTCGCCACATAGGCTTCCAGCGCTTCGCGTCGGGCTGCGTCCATCGGAGGCTGTACATATTCCGTCAGCGCCTTCTTCCACAGCCTGGTTGCGCGTTGCGTTGCATCGAGAGCGCCGGCTTCGGTCCAGGCCTCGTAGTTTTGCCAATTGGACAGCGGCGGCTGGTAGAAGGCAGTGGCATAGCGTTTCAGCGTGTGCGGTTCGCCGAAGAAATGCCCACCGGTTGGCACGCCTGCCAGCGCGTCCAGCGCCAGTTCGCCGTCATCGACAGCGATAGGACGCAGGAATTCCATCATGTGTTGGATCATCTCGACGTCGATGATGAACTTCTCGTATGAGGCGGTCAGCCCGCCCTCCTGCCAGCCCGCCGCATGGTAGACGAGGTTGCCGTGGCCAAGCACGGCACCCCACAGTGCCATCAGCGTCTCATAGGCCCCTTGTGCATCCGCTGCATTGGAGGCCGAGCCCGGCGTGGTGCGATAGGGCAGATTGTATCGCCGCGCCAACTGCCCCGAAGCGATGTTGGCCTTGGTGTTTTCCGGTGTGCCGAAGGCCGGCGCGCCAGAGCGCATGTCGACATTGGAGGTGAATGCGCCGTACACGACCGGACAGCCCGGCCGCACCAGTTGCGCGAGCGTTATCCCAAACAAGGCCTCGGCGTTCTGCTGTGCAAGAGCTCCGGCCAACGTCACAGGGCTCATCGCGCCCATCAGGGTGAAGGGGGTTACGCAGACGGATTGGCCGAACTCGGCCATCGTCATCAATCCTTCCGCCATCATCTCGTCGAAGCGCCGCGGTGAATTGACCGAGATGACGGTGCCCACGCCGGGGTCGGCGGTGATCTCATCCAGTGAAAGCCCGCGTGCGATCGCCGCCATCGTGATGCCGTCCCGCGCCCTGCCCCCACCAATAGCCGAAACATGGAAAGGTTTGTCGGTCAGCGTGAGATTGGCCAAATAGGTATCGAGATGGCGCGTGTTGGCCGGCAATTCGATCGGCGCGCAGACCTGGTTGCCCAGCATGTGAATGCAGTTGAAGTGCTGCGCGAGGCTGACCAGCTCACGATAATCATTGAGATTTCCGGCGCGCCGACCGCGTTCGAAATCGTGCACATTGGGAGGCCCGGCGACCAGCGTGAAGTTGATGATGTTGCCGCCGAACGTCAGCTGCCGGGCTGGGTTGCGCGACGCCAGCGTATAGGACGAAGGTGCCGTCTTGAGCGCTTCGGCGACCAGCCCCCGATCAAAGCGCACCGTCATGGTATCGTGATCGACATCCGCGCCAGCGCTTTCCAACAACACGAGCGCACGGCGATTCATCAGCTCGATGCCAAGGTTTTCCAGGATATGCAGCGATGCCTGATGGATCGCTTCGACCTGATCGGCGGAAAGCAGCGCCATCGGTGGATAGGGATTTTCCACCCGACGCGGCGGCAGTTGCGGGATCGGTGCCCCGGCTTTGGAATGGACGCGTCCGGCGCTGCGTCTGGCGCGAAGTGCGGTCATGACGGCATCAGAGCGCCGTTCGACTCATCTCACTATCAGGAATACGTCATTTCCGGACGAGATTTTATCTTCAGCGTCACCAATGCATTTTAAATAAAATAAAAACGACACGTCTAGTCGAAAAAATAACAGTCCACGCTTTACCTTGCGTCCGCCAAACAGGTTAAGAAGTACCGCAAGACTCCTTTTATGATTTACGACTAATGCTCTCGCCATGCGTGCGTACAGTTTTAGTCGAGTTTTAGCGATCGGTGTCGTGCTGGTGCTAGGGGCCTGCGCGACGGCGCCAAACCGCATCAACGATGTGTGCGCCGTCTTCGACCAGCGCGATGGCTGGTTCAATGACTGGCGCTCCGCGGCTGAGCGCACCCAACGGAAATACGGCATTCCGATGCATGTGCTGATGGCGACGGTGCGCAAGGAATCCGGCTTCAAGAGCAACGCCCGCCCGCCGCGCACCAAGCTGCTAGGCTTCATTCCGTGGACTCGGGTCTCGAGCGCCTACGGCTATTCCCAGGCCCTCGACGGCACCTGGAGCCAGTACCGGCGCGAAAGCGGCAACTTCACCGCGAGCCGGACCAGTTTTGCCGATGCCGTCGATTTCGTCGGCTGGTATCACGCCAAGACAGTCGATACCTACGGCGTGGCGCGCGACGACACCTACAATCTTTACCTCGCCTATTATCTCGGCTGGGGCGGCTACAAGCGCGGCGACTGGCGCGGCAACAGCGGCATTCAGCGCTATGCGCGCGACACCGCGGCCATGGCAGACCGCTACCGCGGCCAACTGCAAAGCTGTCGCTAAGCCAGGTGGTCCGCAAGAGCAATTCCAGGAGAAGCGTGTAACGGCTCCTAGAATTGCGTAAAAACAAAGAGTCAGAGCGTTTCCGCAAAACGGAAACGCTCTAATGCAAGCAATTATCTGGGCTTTCTGCCGAACACCCGCACATATTCTTCTTCGCCGCCGTCGGCCAAGGCCTGGGCCTGCTTCACCCAATCATCGCGTTCGGAACGTCCCAGTAGCATTAGGCGCTTGTCGATCCACTCACGCTCGGTATCGGACCAGCCGGCGATCTGAGCGAAGCGATAGACACCGAAGTCATTGAGAGCGATCTCGATCTGCGGTCCAATGCCGACGATCAGCTTGAGATCGTCCGGCTCGGCAGGTCGCGCTATGCCGGCTGGCCGACCGACATCGGCGGGATCGATCGGCTTCGGCGGTTCGACGGGCACCGAAGCAACATTCTTGCTTCTTGGGGTTTTCGCCGCTTTGACGGCCGCGGTCTTCGCCTTGGCGCTCTTTGCTGAACCGGCTTTTTTCGATGCTTCAGCCGCAGCCTTGGAGGAGGCTTTCCCGGTCACCGTTTTTTTTGCAGCAACCGCTTCCACTGGGGGTTCAACCGCTTGGGTCTTCTTCGCCGTCTTGACGGGCTTGCTGGCAGCGGCGGTCTTGCGCACTCGCTTGCCCGCACCAGTTGCGGAGGCCTGATCTGCGTCGATCACCGCTGCCGCATCGTCTGGAACGCCTTCGAGCGCCGCATGCTCCTTGTCGAAGCGGATCACCGGTTCCATGGTTGCCAGAACCTCATCGGAGAGCCAGCACAGCGACCTGTGGCCATCGCCAAGGTCCTTCAGCGGCGGCACTTCCTTCTCGCAGCGGCCATCGGGAACAAGATGCTTGTAGCGGCAGCGTGTCTGGAACGGGCATCCCGTCGGCGGGTTCATGGCCGAGGGAATGTCGCCTTCCAGCACGATGTGCTTCTTCACCACCGAGGTGTCGGCGATCGGGATCGCCGACAACAGCGCTTCCGTATAGGGGTGATAGGGCGGCGAGAATATCTGGTCGGTGGTGCCCTGCTCCACGATATGGCCGAGATACATGACGACGACGCGGTCGGCGATATAGCGCACCACCGACAGATCGTGGCTGATGAACAGCATCGTCGTCTTGTTCTTGCGCTGGATATCCATCAGCAGCTCGGTGACGGCCGCCTGCACCGAAACGTCGAGCGCTGAAACAGGTTCGTCCGCCACGACCACCTTGGCCGAACCGGCAAAGGCTCGCGCCACGCCGATGCGCTGTTTCTGTCCGCCGGAGAGCTGCCGCGGCTTGCGCTCGGCAAAGGCCCTCGGCAGCTTCACGAGGTCGAGCAGTTCCAGCATGCGCTGCTTGCGATCGGCAACCGTCTTGCCGACCTTGAACTTCTCCAGTGTCCGGATGATCTGGGAGCCAACCGTGTGGCTGGGATTCAGCGTGTCGAACGGATTCTGGAACACCATCTGGATGGCGGAAACCGTGTCGACATTACGCTTCTCGATGCCGGTGGACTGGATTTCGCTGTTGCCGAGCGTCACCTTGCCAGAGCTTGCGGTCTCCAATCCGAGCAAGACCTTGGCCAGCGTCGACTTTCCGCAGCCGCTTTCGCCGACGATGGCGACGGTCTCGCTTTCGCGCGCTTCGAAGCTGATCGTCTCGTTGGCCTTGACCGTGCGGCCCTCGCCGCCGCCGAACACACCGCCGGCGCCGACATGATAGTATTTCTTCAAATCGTCGATCTTGAGCACGGGTGCGCCGGGCTTGACCGGTTCCGCGGCTTTCTTGGCGCCTGGTGGCAGTGCAGTCCAGTCGATCTCGTTGAAGCGCACGCAACGCGAGAAATGCCCTTCGTGGCCTTCGACATCGATCATCGGGATTTCCGCGGCGTTGCACACGCCTTCGACGAAGTGGTGGCAGCGCGGTCCGAAATTGCAGCCCTTCGGACGCTCGTGCGGCAGCGGCAATTGGCCGGGAATGGCGATGAGGGGCCGTTCATTCTTGTCGGCACCGGGCAACGGGATCGAACGGAACAACCCTTGTGTATAGGGATGCCGCATGCGGTCGAACACGTCCTCGATCTTGCCTGTTTCAACCGCCTCGCCCGAATACATCACCGTGATCTTGTCGCAGGTTTCCAGGATCAATCCGAGATTGTGCGACACGAAGATCATTGACGTGCCGAACCGCTGGCCGAGTCCCTTCACCAGTTCGACGATGCCGGCTTCCACCGTCACGTCGAGCGCGGTGGTCGGTTCGTCGAGCAAAAGCAGCGCCGGCTTCGACAAAAGCGCCATGGCAATGACGATGCGCTGCTGCTGGCCGCCGGAAAGCTGATGCGGATAGGAGCGCATCATGCGCTCCGGATCTGGCAGCTTGACTGCGCGCACCATCTCAAGCGAACGCTGGTAGGCCTCGTCCTTCGACACCTTGTCGTGGATGAGAGGCACTTCCATCAATTGCTGGCCGATCTTCATGGCCGGGTTCAGCGAGGCCATCGGCTCCTGATAGATCATGGCGATCTTGTTGCCGCGGATGGAGCGAAGCTCCTCCTCGGTCATCTCGCCCATGTCCTTGCCCTGGAACTTGATCCGCCCGCCGACGATCCTGCCGACATTGGACAGGTCGCGCATGATGCCGAGCGACACGGTCGACTTGCCGCAACCGCTCTCGCCGACGATGCCCATGGCTTCGCCCGGCATCACCGTGCAGGAAAAATCCATGACCGCCGGTATCTCCCCCTTGCGGGTGAAGAACGAAATCGAGAGATTCTCGATCTCGATGATCGGCTGGGCATTGGCTGTGTTCGTGGCTTTTACGGCTTCGTTCATGGCGTCGCCCTCCACTAGTCTTTCATTGATTGTTCACGCAGCGAGTCGGCGAGCAGGTTCAATCCCAGCACGAACGACATCAGCGCGATCGTCGGCGGCAATGCGGGGTGGATGAAGGAGCGCAGCAGGCGGCTGGCGTCCTTGATCGCGGTTCCCCAGTCCGGGCTTTCCGGCGCGAGACCGAGACCGAAGTAACCCAACGTACCGAGCAGGATGGTGGTGTAGCCGATACGCAGGCATGCATCGACGATCAGCGGTCCGCGCGCGTTGGGCAGGATTTCCCACAGCATGATGTACCAGGGCGTCTCGCCACGCGTCTGGGCTGCCGCCACGTAGTCGCGCGTCTTGATGTCCATGGTGAGGCCACGAACGATACGGAACACACCGGGCGAAGACGCGAACACCACCGCCACGAAGATATTGAGCTGGTTAGGGTCGATGTGCACGATCCTGAGTGGATCGGCATCGAATACCAGGCCGATATAGATCCAGCCGCCGAGCACCAGCGTCAGCCCAAGCAGCAGGTAGAGCCGATCAGGTCGGTTCTTGTAACGTGTCCAGAACAGCGTGCAGAAGAAGATGATCGGGAACAGGAAGAACAGTCCCGCCATCCCATAGGGGATCGGCGTGTCCATGATGCCCGGCGTGACGAGCAGGTAGAACAGCAGGATCACCGGGAAGGCCAAAACCAGGTTGGCCAGGAACGACAGCACGGTATCGATCTTGCCGCCGTAGTAACCAGCCGGCAGGCCAAGGGTGATGCCGACCATCAGCGCGAAACCGGTAGCAGCAGGTGCAATGATCAGCACGATCTGGCTGCCATAGACCATGCGCGAGAAGATATCGCGCGCGAGCTTGTCGCCACCGAACAGGAACACGCCCTTGGAGGCAGGCTCGATGGCTCCGGGCAGCGCGTCCTTCATCACCGGAATCTGGGCGAGTGGATCGAAAGGAGCGACGGTCGAGGCGAAGATCGCCGTGAACAGCCAGAACAGGCAGATAACGACACCAGCTATGCCGACACTGCTGTCGAAGAGTTGGCCATAGAGGCCAAGCCGTTTCTTGTAGGCGAAGCTGGCGCCCAGCACGATGGCCTGCGCCAGCCATACCGGCCAGAACTGCACAAGCACGCCGACGATGATGTTGAAGGCACCGATATATTCGATCTGCATCGCTCGCCCTCCCTACTGCACACGGATGCGCGGATTGAGATATGCATAGCCGACATCCGAGATCAGCTGGGTGATCAGCACGATGAACACCGAGACCAGCGAGCAGCCAAGCAGAAGGTCGATGTCATTGTTGCCGGCAGCCTCCACCAGCGTGTAGCCGAAGCCCTGATAGCGGAACATCGTCTCGACGATGACGACGCCGGTCAGCAGCCACGGAAACTGCAGCATGATGACGGTGAATGGCGCGATCAGTGCGTTGCGCAGTGCGTGCTTCATGACCACGCTGGAGAAGGACAGGCCTTTCAGGCGCGCGGTGCGGATGTACTGCTGCGTCATCACCTCGACCATCGACGCCCGCGTCATGCGTGCGATGTAGCCGATGCCGTAGATCGCAAGTGTGATCACCGGCAGCGTGAAATTGTAGAAAGTGATGCCTTGCGCCGCTGACGCTGCGGAACCGTTCAGCCAGCCGAGCCAGGACGCGAAGATCACGGTAAAGATGACGCCCGAGACATATTCAGGTGTGGCTGTTGTCGCGATGGACGCCACTGACAATATTCGGTCCGTGCGCGAGCCCTCTCGCATGCCGGCCAGGATGCCTATGAGCAGCGACACCGGTACCATCACCACCAGCACCCAGAACATCAGGATGCCTGTTGCGCGCAGCGCTGGAAACAGTTTGGCGGCAACCGTGGTCTTGAATTTGGTCGAGCAGCCGAAATTGCCTTGCAGCACGCCGGAGTAAGCCGGCTCGACCGGATCGTTGCAGAACGAGAAACGCTGGGAAGGCTTGCCGGTCGCAGGATCGACCATTGGCTCCATCTTGAGGACGCCCAGCCAATGTCCATAACGAACAAAGAAATTCTGCCGGTAGCCATGGTTGACCAACCAGCTTTCCAACTGTTCTGGCGGCGTGTGCATCTCGGTCTGGCTGATCGCCAGCTTCTTCAGATTCGGTTCGAGATTCACCAGAAAGAAAACGACCAGCGTCAGGCACAGCATGGTCAAAAGAATCGTGCCGATGCGTCTGGCTATAAATGAGAGCATTGCGTCCCCCTGCCGGCCGGGTTGGGGTCAGAAGCGATCAACCCTGTGTCAAAAATCTTTTGTGATTTAAGGCCGCCGCGACAAGGGGCGCCGCGCCGGCGATGCCACGGGCACGGGAGAAAAACGTCTCCCGTGCCCGTCGAATGTATAATCAAGCCTGCTCGAGCCAGACCTTGCCGAAGTCGTGCTCGTAGGTGGGGTGCATCGAGTGGTTCTTCACCTCGGGCTTGATGTTGATGTAGAGCTTGCGCCAGTAAGGCTGGATAATGATTCCAGAATCCTGCAGCGTCTGCTCGATATCCTTCATCACGCCCTTGCGCTTCTCGGCATCGGCGATCGAAAGCGCCTCATTCACCTTCTTGTCGAAATCCGGGTTGGCATAGGCCGTTTCGTTCCAGGCTTCGCCGGTGCGATAGGCAATGGCGATCACCTGGATACCCAGCGGGCGCATGTTCCAGTTGGTTTCCGAGAATGGATATTTCGTCCAGTCGTTCCAGAAGGTCGAGCTCGGCAGGACCGTGCGCTTCACCTTGATGCCAGCCTCGCGCAACTGCGCTGCAATCGCGTCGGTGGTGTTCTTGTGATAGTCCTCGTCGTTGCTGATCAGTTCATGCTCGAAGTCGAGAGCGCCGGCGTCCTGCAGCATCTGCTTGGCCTTGGCAATGTCGCGCTTGATCTTGGGCAGTTCCACATATTCCGGATGGATCGGCGCAACGTGGTGGTTCTCGGCAACCGTGCCGGCATTGCCGTAGCCGAGCTGCAAAACGATCGCATTGTCGACGGCCAGGCACATCGCCTGACGCACCTTCTGGTCGTCATAGGGCTTCGCCTTGACGTTGAAGCGGGAACATACGGTGGCGGCCGTCACCACTTCCGAGGCTGGCGCGCCGACATCGGCGATGATCTTGATGTAGTCGGCAGTCGTCTCGTGGTTGGTGTGCACCTCGCCCGATTCGAAAGCGGCAACGGTGGCAGCCGGGTCGGTGCCGTAGTCGATGAATTCGACGCCATCGAGCAGTGCCTCGCCACCCCACCATTTGCCGGTTTCGCGGCGCTTGTAGACGACCTTCTGGCCGACGTCGTAGGAGACGAGCTCGAACGGGCCGGTGCCGATCGGGCAATTCTTGAAGTTGGCGCCCTTTTCGTCGAACGTCTTGTGCACGACGAGTGCAGGATAGTCGGTCATGTTGGCGATGATGGCGATGTCCGGGGTGGTCAGCTTCAGCTTGACCGTCATGTCGTCGACTTTCTCGACCGAGCCTTCGCGCAGTTTCTTGGTCTTCTCGTCGACCAGACTGCCGAGACGGCCCGGCATCGAGTTACCTTCCGCGGCCTTGTCGGCCCAGCGGGTCAAATTGTAGATTACGTCGTCAGCCGTGAACTTGTCGCCATTGTTCCATTCGACGCCCGGACGCACATGGAGCGTATACTCCGTGGCATCGTCGTTGATTTCCCACTTCTCAAGCAGATACGGCTCGAACGTGTATTCCTTGGTGTATTTCACCAGCGGCTCCAGCGCCTGGCGTTCGGCATTGGAGATTTCTGACCAGTCTGCGGTGCGCGGATCCTTGGGATCCTTGATGTTCATCGCCACCTTCAGGACACCGCCCTTCTTCGGCGTCTCCTGAGCCTGGGCGGGCGTCGGCGCGGCTATGCCCAGCAGGCCGTACGCCATGGCTGTTGAAGCACCGAAGATGCTGGCCATCGCCAGGAACTCGCGACGGTCGATGCCACCGGCTTTGGCCTCTTCGGCCATCGCCAGGATATGATCCGGAACGCGATCGCCATTGCTTTCATAAATTGTCATGACTAGCTCCCATTATTGGCTTTTCGCCTTTTAACATTCCGCACCTGACCGCCGTTGTCAAAGAACGATCAGTGTGAGAACTCGCAGCGAGAGTGCAACTTTGAAATGGGAGCAACTGGCGCAATAGCGACAATCTTGGCGGAAATTTGCTATCGAGGGCAAAAAACAAACGCCCACCGGTTCTTAGCAAACCGCGTGCATTTCTGTAATGATACAATTGGCAATGCTGTGGCAGCGCCAGTTCCACCGCATCGTCGGTCCACCCGGCCCGTCACGCCAAGAGCGGCGGCCTAGTATTCCTTTTCGTAGAAGATACCGCCCTTGGCCTCGCCATCATCCGAGGCTTCGCCGCGCAGCTTGACGCCCTTGCCGACATTGAAGTCGATGCGCGCCTTGCCTGAACCCGGCTTCTCACCCTTCTGGATATTCAGATAGGTGCGATCGTTGAGGTATTTGCCGGCCGACACAGCCGTTCCGCCCTGATCGTCGGTGGTGACGTCGAGATCGTCGACACCCAGCTTGCCGCGCAGCTTCTCCAGAAGTGAAGTGGAGCCGCCGACGCCGCTGAGCTGCGCTGCCGCTTCCGCAAGCTGAGCGATCTGCAGCGGCGACAGATTGGACATCGATCGGCCGAAGATCAGCCGTGCCAGCACCTCGTCCTCCGGCAGCGCCGGCACCGAGGAGAACGAGAACTTCGGATTGGTCGCCTCCCCCGAGACAGTGATCGTCACTGTAGCATCGCCGGCGCTCGATTCGGCCACCATGTTGAGATACGGCACCAGAGAACCGGAGAAGGTCAGTGTACCTTCCGTGAAGGTCAGGCGCTTGCCAAGAATGGACAGCCGCCCGCGCTGCAGCGTGAACTTGCCGACCGCTTGCGGCGCGGAGGCGGGCCCGGCGAGGCGCAGATTGCCACCGAGTTCGGCATCGAGCCCGCGCCCCATCACGAAGATCTGGTTGGGCGCATTGACGGTGACGTCGAGTGTAAGGCCTCCGCTTCCGCTGCTACCGCCACTGCTGCCACCGGAAGGACGGAGCGCCTTGTCCTGCGCCCTGACCGCCGCCGGCGCGTCCTTGCGCTTGATGTTCAGGGTCGACAGCGAGGTCGGCAACCGCTCCGGTACGGTGACGACGACCTTGCCGAGATTGATCGTTCCCGCGACCACCGGCGCCGTCGCCAGTGGCCCCTTGATGGTGAGGTCGCCACCGAGATTCGCCGTCACGATGCGGCCGTCGGTGTAGCGGCCGTCGACCAGCTTGATCGACAGATCAGCAGGAAAGCCCTTCGCGGCATCGATGCCAACCGTGCCGCCCGCGGACAGCGTACCGCGAGTCGAGAGGGTGCCGGTAAGCCGGTTGATCGTCGCGATCCCGTTGGCCATGCCGATGTCGAGCGTAATGTCCTTGATGCCAAGTCCGGTGTTGGCATCAAGGATGCGTGCCCCGGACGAGCGAACCGAACCGGCGATCACCGGCTTGGTGGCTGGACCACGCACCTGTACCGAGACATTTGCACCACCCGTCAGGGAAAGTCCCTGTTCCGCAAGCTTGCGCGCCAGCAGTTCGAAGGGCACGTTGCCGGCAATATCCACCGATAGATTGGGCGTACCGGCGGTGGTCACGGAACCACCACCCTTCAGCGCCAACCCGGCCCCACCACCGATATCGGCATTGAAGGTAAGTTTGTTGGCCGCAAAGGTGCCGCCGGATGCAATGTTGATTGCGCCGATGCCGGCATCGCGCGTTGCCGCAACTCCCAGCCCACTGGCCTTGATGTTGTAAGTGACCGAAGGCGCAGAAGCAGCGCCGGTGACCTTGGCCGTACCGGACACGGTGCCGGCGGCGCCAAGCCCCGGTGAGAACGAATTGGCGGCGGCCACCGGTAGATTGGCCAAGGCTACATCGATGTCGAGAGCCTTGCCTGCAGTGCCCGTGATCGTTGCGCGGCCGCTGTCGACACCGACCACCAGCTTCCGGATCGTCGTCGTGCCATTGGCGACGGTAATGGTCGAAAGCTCGGGGATCACCGCCTTGAGGCCGCGGATCACCGCCTGGCCGGAGGTCAGTTCGAGCGTGGTCACGCCGCCGGTCGATTTCACGCGCCCAGCTGCCTTGGCAGGGATATCCTTGACGGTAGCTCCGCCGGAAAAGCCGGTCCATTCGCCATCACGCTTCAGGTCGATGGCGATGCCGGTGACAGTCGTCGTGCCGGAAGTGACCGCATCCGCGCGGACGGTGCCGGAGACCGCGGGTGCTGCCGCGTAGTTGGCCACCAGCGCATCGATTGCCACGTTCCTGGCGACCAGATCACCACGCTTGATACCGGCCTTGGCCTGCAGCGCCACTTCAGGCACGCCGTCGCGCTTGGCGAAACGGACGGTGCCACGCACATCGCCTTCCGCCTTTTCCAGCGCCAACGCCGCCAGCGGCCCGATGTCGGGCAAGTCGATCGTCACCGTTCCTTCCGGCAGGAAAGCTTCGTCGAGGACGAGATCGCCGGCAATGCCGTTGTTGCCCAATGCAAGCTTCAGCCCGTCGATGCGGCGCTGGCCATTGTCCGTCTTGAGCACCGCCTTGCCCTGGAGTGGTTGCCCGGCAACCGTGGCAGACAGCGTGACGTCGGCAGCAGGGTTGGCAACATCCGCCCTGCCGGTCGCGGCAAGATTCAATCCGCTGATCTCACGCCCCGCGACCTCGAGCTTGTCTCCGCTTAGCGACACCGAAACATCGGGGGCGACCATGACACCTTTCGCTGTGACCGAAAGGCCGATCGAGCCCTTGGCCTCCTTGGAAAGCAGCGACAGATCGGCCAGCGCTCCCTTGAGTTCGGCAACGATCTGGCCTTCGTGCAGGCTGGCGCTGCCGCTAGCGGACACGGCCCCGGACTCCAGTGCAATGGAATCGGCCGTCACAGTGCCTTTGGCATCACGCCGGATCGCCGCCGACAGCACGGCACGTTCGCCAAGCACCGGCCGCGCCGCGGCGGGCAATGCCGACGAAGCGGCATCCGCCTTGACGTTCAGTTCAATCGAACCGTCCACCAGGGCCATCTTGCCGTTGAAATCGCCGACCAGCGTATCCGAGCGGATGGAGCCCTTGTCGACATTGATGGTTTCCTTGGCCAGGCTGCCGGCGACATCGGCCCTGATCTTGCCGGCAATCAGCGGAGCAATGGTCGGATTGTCCAGCCCGATCTTGTCGACGGTCAGCGAACCGGTCATCGGCCCGACCCGGTTGGCAACGTCGAAATTGTCGGAATGGATCGTCAGGTCGATATTCTCGAACTTGGTGACGGTCGTCGTGACCTTGGCCAGCGAGGCACCGATGTCGAGCATCGGCGCACTGCCCTCGCCGAAAGCACGCAGCGACGCGGATTTCATCTCGATGTCGATCGGGCTTTCCTTGCTGCCGAGCGCCAACGGCAGCGTCGGCCCAACCGAGTTGAACTGGAGCGAAAAGTCTGTGGCACCCTTGGGATCGATGTGGCCGGCGGCCGTGCCACGCACGGCATTGCTGTTGATCTCTGCCCGCTCGATCTCCACGCCACCCGTGTTGGTGGCAGTACCGGTGAAGGCAAAATCCGTCTGGCCGGCGAGCAGCGGCTTGAATCGTTCAGGCAGGAAGCGGGCAAAATCGCCGTCGCCTTTCGCCTCGATGCGATTGCCCTTTTCAGTCTGCTGATTGCGGCCGGTCAGTTGCGTGACCACCTGGCCGTCGACGCTGAAGCTGCCGGCACCATTCCAGTCCGCCAGCGAACCTTTTCCGGCAAGTGTGATGTCGACCGCCGGATCACCTGGCAACTGCAGCAGGTTGGCGAGGATCCCGCCTGCAGGTTCCGATGCCTTCACGTCGAGATCGAGTTTGTTGTCGGCCGGTGCGAAATCGACGGTCGCATCGACAGTACCTTGCTTGCCATCGTTGCGCGCGACATTGAGCTTGGCCGCTACCGCAAGTGGCGAAGCATCGGCCTTGAGGGACCCTTTGGCGGCCAATTGCGCGACACCTGCACCGGCCAGCGCTTCGCCGAGCGCGATATCGGGCAGTTCGATCGCCTTGATATCGACCGACACCGGCAGGCCACCACCACCTTCGGTATCGCGCTTCGGCTCGCCTTCGGACACCGGAAGCCGCGCCGCTTCGATGCGTCCGACCGCGACGCGGTCCGCGCTGAATGTCTTTGTCAGCAGCGCAAGCGGCGACCAGTCCACCGCCACCTGACGCAGCACCAGCCATGGGCCTTTGCTGTCCTCCAGCACGACGTGATCGATCCTCAGCGCGCCCGACCAGATGCCGTCTATGCCGACGACCGTCACCTTGCTCTCCGGCGACGAGGCCATCGACGAGATCAGACCGGCGAGATTGTCACGGCCGCGCTCGGTCGTGGTGAACACGATCAAGGCGCCTAGCGCCGCCGCAACGACTACCGCCGCCACGTAGAGCAAGATCCGCAATACCCGTTTGAACAATTTCGCCATGCCGTCAGAACGCCTGGCCGATGCCGGCATAGATGCCGAAGCGAGGATCGCCCGGCTCCCGGTTCAACGGCACTGCGCCGTCGATGCGCAGCGGCCCGAACGGCGTGATGTAACGCAGACCGACACCAGCGCCGACCTTCACATTGGAGAAGTCGGGGAATTGTTCGGTGGAAACCGTACCGGCATCGACAAACGGTACGATGCCGATCGTATCTGTGATGCCGATGCGCATTTCCGCTGAGGTCTCGAAATAGGACAGCCCGCCGATCGGCTGGCCGTTGATGTCCTTCGGGCCGATGCCCTGATAGGCATAACCACGCACCGAGCCGCCGCCGCCCGCGTAGAAACGCCGGTCGGCCGGAACGTCCTGAAGGCTTGCACCGACAATCGAACCGATGGCAGCGCGACCGGCGAGCACGAAGCGGCCCCCGCTGTCGACTGCTTGATAGGCGCTGCCCTCACCGCGCAATTTCACGAAGGTGGCGCCGTTCAGGAGATCGTAGCTCGGCTCGGCATAGGCCAGAAACCTGAAGCCGCTCTTCGGGTTCAGCTTGTTGTCGCGATTGTCAAAGACATATTGCAGCGGCACGCTGGCGATCAGGTAGTCGTGCTTGCCGAAACTGTCGGTGATCTTCGAATAATCGAGCGAAACCTCAGCCGACACGGTCTGCCGCTTGTCGAGCTCATAGGACAGTCCCACGCCGCCCTTGGTCGAGAAGCGGTCATAGGCGTCGGGATGTTCGTAGACAGTTTTCAGATTGGCGAAGAACTTCGAGGCTGGCCCGACCACGCCCGGTTTCTCGAACATGATGCCGGCATTGTAATTCAACTCGCCGAGTGCGTTGGCGCCGATGCCGCTGATCGCCCCTTCGATGCGCAGCTTCTCGGCGCGGCCGAACAGGTTGCGATGGCCCCAATAACCTTCCAGGCCAAGTCCTTCGGTATTGGAGAAGGTACCACCGACACCCAGATAGCGCGGCTTGCGTTCGCTCACCTCAACGTCGATCGGGATATTGCCGTCGGCATCGAGCTTGTCGCCTTCCTTCAGCGAGACGCTGTTGAAGACCTCCAGCCCAAGCAGACGATCGCGAGCGTCCTCGATCTGCTTCGGCGAATAGCGCTCGCCGCGCTTCAAGCCAGTCATGTATTCCGTGAATTCGGGATCCACCGCCTCGGTGCCTTCGACGGTCGTCTGGCCGATACCCGCGACCGGACCGGCTTCGACGGTCAGCGTCACGTCGAGCCGCCCCCCATCATGATCGGCCACGACTTCGCGATCGGTGACCTTGGCCAGCGGTCTGCCCTCGTCCTTCAACGCCTTGACCAGCCGCGCTTCGGCTTTCAACACTGCACCGGAACTCGCGTCGCCGCCTGAGATCAGGCCGAAATCAGCACTCGCCATGCCGGCGGCATCGCCCTTCAAACGGATGTCGCCGAGCGTGAATTTCTGGCCTGGCCTTACGGTGATCGTCACCGGGACGGGCTGTTGCCCCTTGAATTCAGCGTCGGGCGGCAAGTCGTCCAGCGACTTGCCGGCAATGGCGATGTCGACGACACCTTCGTAGCGGGCATCTTCATAGAGCGCAGCAACCAGTTGCTCGCGATCCCCGCGCGCCTTGGTCATCAGACCGAGCGAACCGGATACCGGGCGTTCTTCGTCGTTCTTCAGGCTGGAGACATTCTCCAGTTTTTCCTTCAGGTCGTCGTCAGCGTCCGGAGCTTCGATGGTCACGGTGTAGCGCAAGGGATCGGTGATCGCCTCGTCTGTTTCCTCTTCGGAACCCCAGAGCTTGATTCCGAACAATTCGAAAGCCGAGGCGCTTCGCCCCTCGATCATGATGGCGGAGACGCCGAGCGTGGCCAAAAGCAGGGCGCGCGAAAGCGCACGCCAGGACGTGCACTCCAACAAACAACGCCTCACCACAACAGGCATCTACTCAACCTGCCCTCGAATCCAGACTCTGTCCTCCCAATGCACCCAAATGCTAAAATTGGAATGAACGTGTGAAGTCCTCGTAAACTCACAATGCGGCCACAGTTCAATTGTCCGAATTGTACCGGGCTTGGAATACACACCTTTTGTGCAGTCGCAAAATTGTGTGATCTGTGCCCTAGATAAGATGTCCCGGCGACAGGCCGGCAAAAGATGTCTGCAACCAGCGGTTTGCACGCCGCCGGGAGCGTTGACAAGCCTTGCCGAAGCTTGAACATGCCGGGGACTATCAGGTGCCAGGAGGGTGTGATGGCATTGCGCGCGGCTCGTTTTCTGCCGATTCTGTTCTTTTTCCTGTTTGCTTCGTTCGGCGCCGTCCAGGCGGCGGACACAAAGCGCATCGTGACAACGGATAATTCCGATTATTTCGGCTTCGACCTGCGCTCCGAGCAGAACCTCACCCTCGATCAGTGCAAGACGACATGCCTCGGCGATTCGGCCTGCCGCGCCTTCACCTACAACACCAAGGCGAAATGGTGCTTCCTCAAATCCGACTTCAACACGCTGAAGCCCTTTGCCGGCGCCGTCGGCGGCAAGGTCGTCACCATCGACACCGCTCCGGACATCGGCGCCCCTGCGGAACTCAGCTATTTTCCGGCCTGGATGGCCGATCAGGCGCAGCAATACCGCAATTTCCTGACCGGCCCGGGCTACACCAAGCCCACCGATGGCTTGACCACTTTGGAGCAGGAAGCCGAGCAGTCGGCGCTCTCCGGTGATCATCGCACCGCCATGCAGAAATACGAAGCCGCGGCTTCAGTCATGCCGGACGATGCAGCGCTTTGGCCCAAACTGGCACGCGAGATCCTGGCCACACTGGAAGCCTCCAGCGACAATCAATCGACGCTGCAATCCAACGCCACCTCGGCCGCCTATCTCGGCTACAAGCTGTCGCGGACAGCAGGTGCCCGCGCCGAAGCTTTGGCGCTGCTCGCTGGCGGTCTCGATCGCCGCGATCAATATCGTCCGGCCTTGCAGGCCTATGAGGCCAGCCTCGCGCTCGAGAATTCAGCGGCCGTCCGTTCCGAATATGAGGATTTGAAGGCGCGCAAGGGTTTCCGTGTCGTCGAACATACCGTCGATGCCGACACCTCCAGTCCACGCATCTGCGCGCAGTTCTCCGAGGAACTGGTCAAGACCGGCGTCGATTATGCGCAGTTCGTCACCATCGGCGGCGCGGCGCCCAAGGCGGTCGAGGCGAAGGATAAGCAGATCTGCGTCGAAGGGCTCGAACACGGCCAGCATTATGATGTCGTCTTCCGCGCCGGCATTCCCGCCGCCATCGGCGAGGTGACCGCAGCTCCCGTAACGCTGTCGATCTATGTGCAGGACCGTGCCCCGTCCGCCCGCTTCACCGGCGACAGCTTCGTGCTGCCGTCCGGCGTACGCCGCGGCATTCCGGTCGTCACCGTCAACATGAACGCCGCCGACATGAAGCTCTTCCGCATCGGCGACCGCTCGCTGGCGCAGCTTCTCTCCGGCTACCAGTTCCTGCGCCAGCTCGACGGCTACGACCTTTCCAACATCAAGGAGCAGATGGGGCAGCCGATCTGGGAAGGCCGCATGGAGATCGCCGGCGACCTCAACAAGGAAGTGACGACGTCCTTCCCGGTCGACGAGGCGCTGCCGCAGCGCAAGCCCGGCGTCTATATCCTCACGGCGCAGCCGGTGGACGACAAGAGCGACGAGTACAATTCGCGCGCCACGCAATGGTTCGTGGTTTCCGACATCGGCCTTTCAACCTACACCGGCCAGGACGGCCTCAACGTCTTCGCCCGCTCGCTGGGCAGTGCCAAGCCCATCCAGGGCGCGGAACTTACTTTGCTTGCCCGCAACAACGAGATCCTCGGCACCGCCACGACGGATGGCGAAGGCCGCGCCGTCTTCAATCCGGGCCTCACCCGTGGCGAAGGCGGCATGGTGCCGGCGGTGCTGATGGCCAAGCAAGGCGACCAGGACTTCGTCTTCCTCGACATGGCCAAGGCCGGTTTCGATCTTTCGGACCGCGGCGTGGCCGGCCGCGCCGCACCCGGCGCGCTTGACGTCTATGCATGGACCGAGCGCGGCATCTACCGCGTCGGTGAAGACGTGCACGTGCAGGCGCTCGCCCGCGACGATGCCTCGAAGGCGGTTGAGAACCTGCCGTTGACCTTCATCTTCACGCGCCCCGACGGGGTCGAAGCGCGGCGCATCGTCAGCGACGGTATTTCGGCCGGCGGCCATGCTGTCGATCTGGCGCTGGAACCCAATGCCATGCGCGGCACCTGGACGGTGTCGATCCATACCGATCCGAAACAGGCAGCGGTGGCGACGCATATGTTCCTGGTCGAGGATTTCGTGCCAGATCGCATCGAGTTCGACCTCAGTGCAGACAAGAAAGAGATCGCCCAGGGAGAGACCGCCAACATCACCGTCGATGGCCGCTTCCTCTACGGCGCGCCGGCGGCCGGGCTTGCGCTGGAAGGCGAGACGACGCTGTCGGTGACGCGCGACTGGGACCGCTTCAAGGGCTTTGCCTTCGGCCTCGCCGACGAGCAGGCGGCCCAGTCGACAGTGACGCCGCTGGCCGATCTGCCGGTGGTGGGCGACGATGGAAAGGCAACCTTCCCCGTCGCGATCAACCAATTGCCGGCCACCACCAAACTGGTGAGCGCCAAGGTGACGGTGCGCATGCGTGAAACCGGCGGTCGCGCCGTCGAGCGTTCGCTCGACCTCGCCGTGCGCCCGCAAGGCGATCTGATCGGCATCCGACCAGACTTCGACAATGACGAGGTGCCGCAGGGCGGCACCGCCAAGTTCAGCCTGATCGCGGTGGATCGTGACGGCAATCGCAAGGCCCTTGCCGGCGCGCAATGGTCGCTGGTCAGGGTCGAGCGCAACTATCAATGGTATCGTAATGGCGGCTCCTGGGCTTATGAAGCGGTGAACCTCACCAAGGCCGTTGCCAATGGCAAGGTCGATATCGCGGCCGACGGCGAAGCGACGGTCTCGCTACCGGTCGATTGGGGACGCTACCGGCTGGAGGTCGAAACGGCCGATCCCGAGGGCCCGGCCTCGTCCTACGAGTTCGATGGCGGCTGGTATGTCAGCGCCACCTCGACCGAAACCCCGGACGGGCTGGAGATCGCCCTCGACAAAGACGATTATGCCGTCGGCGACACCGCCAAGCTGAAAGTATCGCCGCATTATGCCGGCGAGCTCTTGGTAACGGTCGGGGCCGACCGTCTCCTGAAAACCTTCAATGTAAGCATTCCCAAGGATGGCGGCACCGTGGATATCCCGGTCACCGACGATTGGGGCGCCGGAGCCTATGTCACGGCCACCCTGTTCAGGCCGGGCGACGCGGAGCAGAGCCGCATGCCGGCCCGCGCCATAGGCGTGAAATGGCTGAAGATCGATCCCGGCGCCAGGAAGCTCGGCGTCGCGCTTGCGCCCCCGGCCAAGATGGAGCCCCGGCAGACGCTGTCGGTCCCTGTTTCGGTGACCGGAGTAGCGCCCGGGAGCGATGCCTATGTCATGGTTGCCGCCGTCGATGTCGGCATTCTCAACCTCACCAGCTACAAGGCGCCGGACCCGGAGAACTGGTTCTTCGGCCAGCGCATGATGGGTCTGGAACTGCGCGACCTTTACGGCCGCCTCATCGACGGCTCGCTCGGCACCACCGGCAAGCTGCGCACCGGCGGCGACGGCAACGCCATGCAGAGCCAGGGCAGCCCGCCGACCGAAAAGCTGGTCGCCTTCTTCTCGGGCATCGTCAAGCTGGATGCCGAAGGCAAGGCCACCGTCGATTTCGATCTGCCGCAGTTCAACGGCACCGCGCGTGTCATGGCCGTTGCATGGACCAAGGAAGCCGTCGGCCATGCGGTGAGCGACGTGATCGTGCGCGATCCGATTGTCATCACCGCCGGCCTGCCGCGCTTCCTGGCACCCGGCGATGCCGCGACCATGCGGCTTGACTTCGCCAACACGGATGCGCCGGCCGGCGACTATGCGCTCGCCATTGAAACAACCGGCGACATCACCATCGGCAATGAAGCTGTACCGGCCAAGCTCACCTTGGCTGAAGGCAAGCGTCAGACGTTGAGTGTGCCGCTGATCGGCGTCTCACCGAGCGATGCCACCATCACGGTGAAGCTTGCCAAGGACGGCGGGCCTTCCGCCGAACAGACATTGTTCCTTCCCGTTCGTCCCGCCCAGCTTCCCGTCCCGGTCCGTCTTGTGGTGGACCTGAAGAACGGCGCTTCATTGCGCGTGGACAGCGAACTCCTGGCGGCAAGCACGTTGCAAGGTTCCTCGGTCAGCGTCGGCGTATCGCAGTCGGCGGCGCTCGACGTGCCGTCATTGATCCTGTCGCTCGACCGCTATCCTTATGGTTGTGCCGAGCAGACCACCAGCCGCGCGCTGCCCCTGCTTTACATGAGCGAAATGTCGAAGGGGTATGGCATCCCGGACGATCCAGGCCTGCACGATCGGGTGCAGGAAGCGATCTCCAGGGTGCTGAGCTACCAGGCTTCCGGCGGCAGCTTCGGCCTGTGGGGCCCGGGTTCGGGCGACCTGTGGCTGGATTCCTACGTCACCGATTTCCTGACCAGGGCACGCGAGGCCAAATACGACGTACCCGCCCAAGCGATCTCGCAAGCGCTGGCAAACCTGCAGAACTCGCTCGGCTACGATCAGGACGTCCAGGATCGCGGCTCGCAGATCGCCTACGCGCTCTACGTGCTAGCCCGCAACAAGAAGGCGTCTGTCGGCGACCTGCGCTATTATGCCGACACCAAGCTGGAGGCCTTCTCCAGTCCGATGGCGGTGGCGCAACTGGCCGCCGCCCTGGCGCTCTACGGAGACGCGCAGCGTTCGGAGGCTACGTTCCAGGCGGCGCTTACGCTGGCCAAGAACACCAGCAACTATGACTGGTACCGTTCCGACTACGGCTCGGGGCTGCGGGACGGCGCGGCGATGCTGGCGCTTGCCGCTGAATCCAAACCTGTGCCGTCGGTGGTGCCGGAACTGGTCAAGCTGGTCGAAAGGCAGCGTGCCGTGCAGCATTGGACGAGCACCCAGGACAATGCCTGGATGCTGCTGGCTGCCCGCGCACTGAAGAACGGCAACGACACCATCAAGCTCGCCATCAACGGTCAGCCGCACAGCGGTGCCTATTCGACCGAAATGACGGGAGAGACGCTGCTCGACAGCCCGTTGACCGTAGCCAATGCCGGCAAGAACGGCCTGCAGGCTGTCGTCACCACCATTGCCGCGCCGGCACAGCCTCTACCGGCGGGCGGCGACGGCTTCACCATCGAGCGCACCTACTACACGCTCGACGGCAATGAGGCGAATGTCAGCGAGGCCAAGCAGAACGAGCGTTATGTCGTCGTCCTCAAGGTATCGGAACTGAACGACTGGCCGCAGCGTGTGCTCATCACCGATCTGCTGCCGGCCGGCTTCGAGATCGACAATCCTGGTCTCGTTTCTTCGGCTCAGCTTTCCAACTTCTCCTGGCTGGCGCAAACCAATGCCGCGCATCTCGAATTCCGCAACGACCGTTTCGTCGCGGCCTTCGATCCGGCCGCGGAGGACGGCGACCGCACCAAGACCCTGGCCTATGTGGTTCGGGCGGTGACGCCAGGCGTCTACGCGCATCCGGCGGCCAGCGTGGAGGACATGTACCGGCCGCAATATTCGGCCCGCACCGCCACCGGCATGATGGAGGTGAAGGCGCCGTAAGGCCGGCGCCGCGAGGCGGTCATGACAGACGCTGTCTCCCCTCACCCCGCGCGAAAACGACTGCGGCGCTTCGCGACCCTCGCCGGCGCTGCGGTTGGCTTTGCCGCAATTGCTGCCGGTGGACTGTGGGGGCTCGACCGTGCCTTTCCGCCGCCATTGCCGAAGACACTGCCGGTATCGGCCGAAGTCCTCGACCGCGACGGCGCGTTGCTGCGTGCCTTCGCCACCAAGGACGGATACTGGCGTTTGCCGGCGAGCCTCGATCAGGTCGACAAGAACTTCATCGACATGCTGGTCGCCTATGAGGACAAGCGCTTCTGGGACCACGAAGGTATCGACCCTCTCGCACTGGGACGTGCGGCGATGCAACTCGCCGGCAACCGCCGCATCGTCTCGGGCGGCTCGACACTGTCCATGCAGCTGGCTCGCCTGATCGAGCCGCGCGAAAGCCGTTCCGTCGGCTCCAAGCTGAAGCAAATGCTGCGCGCGCTGCAGATCGAGCGGCGGCTGTCAAAACGCCAGATCCTGGAACACTATCTGACCCTGGCACCCTATGGCGGCAATCTCGAAGGTGTCCGCGCCGCCTCGCTTGCCTATTTCGGCAAGGAACCGCG
This sequence comes from Mesorhizobium sp. 1M-11, assembly GCF_001303895.1. Classification (GTDB taxonomy): domain Bacteria; phylum Pseudomonadota; class Alphaproteobacteria; order Rhizobiales; family Rhizobiaceae; genus Mesorhizobium. The sequence goes on from NZ_LJSD01000001.1 coordinate 426,032, forward strand.
CCGTCTCACGGTTTCGGAAGCAGCCCTTCTGGTTGCGCTGCCGCAATTGCCGGAGCGCCGCCGTCCTGACAAGAACCCTACGATTGCTCAGGCCGCACGGGATCGGGTGCTGAACCGCGTGGTCTCGGCCGGACTGATCGGTGAGCGTGAGGCGCGCCGCGCGGCACTCGACGACGTCTCGGGCTTGCGACGGCCCTTGCCTGCCTTCGCGGCGCACACCGCCAACACCTTGCTGCGCAGGGCGGAAGCCGGCGCACCGCTTAAACTCACCCTTCGCAAGAGCGTCCAGGAAGGGTTGGAAGCCGTGGCGCATGAAGCGGCCGGCCGGCTCGAGCCGAAACTGTCAGTCGCCATGGTGCTGGCCGATTCTCGCACGGGCGACATTTTGGGCAGCGTCGGCTCTGCATCATTCTTCGATTCCAGCCGTGCCGGCTGGATCGACATGACCCGTATCGTCCGCTCACCGGGTTCGACGCTGAAGCCTTTCATCTATGGACTGGCCTTTGAACAAGGCATGGTCGCGCAGGAAACGATGATCGAGGACAGTCCGGCCGACTTCTCCGGCTACAGGCCGAAAAACTTCGACATGGGCTATCAGGGCGACGTCTCGATCCGGCAGGCCCTGCAGCTTTCGTTGAACGTACCCGCGATCCGCATCCTGGACGCGGTTGGGCCGGCGCGGTTGACCGCCCGCTTCCGTCAGGCTGGCGTGTCCCCGGTTCTGCCGCTTAATCAGCCACCGGGTCTCGCCATCGGGCTCGGTGGCGTCGGCGCCAGCCTGCGCGATCTGGTCCAGCTCTATACGGGCCTTGCCAATGGCGGGAAGGTGCATCCACTGCGCGACGGCACAGAGGCCGTGCCTGTAACCGGCAACGCCACCACCATCCTGGACGAGCAGGCCAACTGGCAGATCACCGATATCCTGGCCGGCGTGAGGCCACCCGAAGGTGCACCGCGGCGCGGCATCGCCTACAAGACCGGCACGTCCTATGGCTACCGCGACGCATGGGCGATCGGTTTCGACGGCCGTTATGTCTTGGGCGTCTGGGTCGGCCGCGCCGATGCCAGTGCCGTACCCGGCCTCTCCGGCTATGTGTCGGCCGCACCCATCCTGTTCGAGGGGTTTGTCCGATCAGGCCTTGCCGCTGTCGCCTTGCCCAGCCAACCTGCCGGTGTGCTGCGACCGAGACGCGAGGACCTGCCGGTCACCCTCGTCCGTTTCGGAACAGGTGCCGATACTCCGGTCGGCATTGCAGCCACCGAACCGGCGCCGCGTATCGTCTTCCCGCCCGACGGCGCCCGCGTCGATCTCGGTGTCTCGGGGTCCGAAGCCACACCACTGGTGTTGAAGCTTCAGGGTGGCCGAGCGCCATTCCGCTGGCTCGCCAACGGCAAACCACTGGCCGGGATCGACCGTCGCCGCACCGCGACCTGGCTACCGGACGGCAGCGGCTATTCGACTTTGACCGTGATCGACGCCGCCGGCCGTGCCACCAGCGTCAAGGTGTTCATCGAATAGGCTTGAGCCACGACGGCCTGCGGCATTCAGTTTCCGATCCGTGACTCCATTTGTGATCGGCCTCGTCGGCTCGGGTGAGGTAGAATTTTCTTGTCCGGCCACCAAATCGCTGGAACTTTTCTTCGCAGCCCCGAAAAAGGCAACTTTCGCCGCACCCAAATTCTACAATTTCGATAGAGTAGAATACGGTTCAACGGAGGCGGAAATGACCAAACCTCATTTCAAGAAACTGCTCGGCATCCTCATCGCCGGTTCTGTCCAGTTCGGCGCGCTCGGTTTCGCGTTCGCTGATACGACCATTCTCAACGTGTCTTATGATCCGACCCGCGAGCTCTACAAGCAGTTCGACGAGGCTTTCGCTGCCTATTGGAAAAAGGAGAGCGGCGAGACAGTGACTGTCCAGCAATCCCATGGCGGTTCCGGCAAGCAGGCACGCGCCGTCATCGACGGCCTGGAAGCCGATGTCGTCACACTGGCACTCGAGAGCGACATCAACGCCATCGTCGAGAAGTCGAAGAAGATCAATCCCGACTGGCGCACCAAGTTCGAGCACAATTCCGCCCCTTACACATCGACCATCATCTTCCTGGTCCGCAAGGGCAACCCCAAGGGTATCAAGGACTGGAACGATCTGGTGAAGGACGGCGTCCAGGTCATCACCCCGAACCCGAAGACCTCCGGTGGCGCACGCTGGAACTATCTCGCGGCCTGGGCCTACGCCAACGCTCAGAACGGCGGCGACGAAACCAAGACCAAGGAATTCATCTCCAACCTCTTTTCGCACGTTCCGGTGCTCGACACCGGTGCTCGCGGTTCGACCGTGACCTTCGCCCAGAAGGATCTCGGCGACGTGCTGCTGGCGTGGGAAAACGAGGCCTATCTGGCGCTTGATGAATTCGGCGCCGACAAATTCGATGTCGTCTACCCGCCTACGTCCATCCTCGCCGAGCCGCCTGTCGCCGTCGTGGATGGCAATGTCGACACCAAAGGCACGCGCAAAGTGGCGGAAGCTTATCTGAAATACCTCTATTCGAAAGAGGGTCAGACGATCATCGCCAAGAACCATTACCGTCCTGCCAAGCCAGAGCTCGTCCCGGCCGAGGACCTTGCCAAGCTGCCCGAGATCAAGCTTGTGACGATCGATGATCCGCAATTCGGCGGCTGGAAGAAGGCACAGCCTTATCATTTCGCCGACGGTGGTATATTCGACCAAGTCTACAAGCCGGCGCAGTGAGGGTTGCGGCGACGCCACGACGTTGTCGAGGCGCCCACCGGTAAGGGAACAGGAAGGGACGGACTAACAACAACATGACCACGACACCCGCGCAGGCGGGGTGGCGGTTCAAGCAGCCGAGTGTCATTCCGGGTTTCGGACTGACGCTCGGCTTCTCGCTTGTCTACCTCACCCTTATCATTCTCATCCCCCTGGCCGGGCTGGTCTGGCGTTCCGCATCGCTCGGATGGGTCGATTTCTGGCGCATCGTCACCGCCGATCGCACCTTGAAAGCGCTGGAAATCAGCTTCGGCACCGCGTTGATCGCAGCCGCCATCAATGTCGTTTTCGGCACGATCGTTGCCTGGGTGCTGGTGCGCTACAAGTTTCCCGGTCGGCGTGTGGTCGACGCCATGGTCGACCTCCCTTTCGCGCTGCCGACCGCCGTAGCCGGTATCGCGCTCACCACGCTCTATGCGCCGAACGGCTGGCTGGGCAGCCTGTTGATGCCGCTCGGCATCAAGGTGGCCTATACGCCGCTCGGCATCATCGTCGCGCTCGTCTTCGTCAGCCTGCCCTTCGTGGTGCGCACCGTCGAGCCGATCATCGAAGAGATCGACAAGGAGGTCGAGGAAGCAGCCGCCACGCTCGGCGCCAGCCGCTTCCAGACCATCACCCGTGTGCTTTTCCCAGGGCTCGCGCCGGCCATCATCACAGGTTTTGCGCTCGCCTTCGCACGCGGCGTCGGCGAATACGGCTCGGTTATCTTCATCGCCGGCAACCTGCCCAAGGTGACGGAGATCGCCCCGCTGCTCATCGTCATCCGGCTGGAGGAGTTCAACTACGCCGCCGCGACCGCCATTGCCGCTGTGATGCTGGCCATATCCTTCGCCATGCTGCTCGTCATCAACCTCCTTCAGGCATGGAGCCGCAAGCGCTATGGCTGACCCGGAAATCAAATCCTACGAGCCGATGCACGACAACCCGTCCGCAGCGGTCACCGAGAGCCGCTCGGCGCGCACTGTGCTGATGACGGTAGCCTTTGTCTTCCTCGGCATCTTCCTGCTCTTGCCGCTCATAATCGTCTTCAAGGAAGCTTTCGCCAAAGGCGTCGGCGCCTATTTCGCATCGCTGAACGACCATGACACGCTGTCGGCCATCCACCTTACGCTGCTTGTTGCGGTGATCGCCGTACCGCTCAACGTCGTCTTCGGCATCGCCGCCGCCTGGGCGATCGCCAAATTCGAATTCAAGGGCAAGGCCTTCCTCACCACCTTGATCGACCTGCCCTTTTCGGTCTCGCCGGTCATTTCCGGTCTGGTCTATGTGCTGCTGTTCGGCGCCCAGGCCATGCTCGGCCCATGGCTGAAGTCGCATGGCATCGAAATCCTTTTCGCCGTGCCGGGCATCGTGCTTGCCACCGTCTTCGTCACCTTTCCTTTCGTCGCGCGCGAGCTGATCCCACTGATGCAGGAACAGGGAACCGGCGATGAAGAAGCCGCGCTTTCGCTCGGCGCCAATGGCTGGCAGGTCTTCCGGTACGTCACTTTGCCCAACATCAAATGGGGCCTGCTCTACGGCGTTCTGCTCTGCAACGCCCGCGCCATGGGTGAATTCGGCGCGGTGTCGGTGGTCTCCGGCCACATCCGCGGCATGACCAACACCATGCCGTTGCATGTCGAAATCCTCTACAACGAATACAACGCCGTCGGCGCTTTCGCCGTGGCCTCGCTGCTGGCTGGCCTTGCGCTCGTCACTCTGATCTTGAAAACCGTTCTCGAGATGCGCTACGGCGCCGAACTCGCCGCGACACGCGGACATTGACAGGGACATTTGAATGGAAGTTCGCGTTGCCAATGTACGCAAGGAATTCGACCGGTTTCCGGCGCTTCGGGATGTCTCTCTCGACATCCGCTCTGGCGAGCTGATCGCGCTACTTGGACCATCCGGCTCCGGCAAGACCACCTTGCTCCGATTGATCGCAGGATTGGAAAGGCCGACCACCGGCAAGATCTTCTTCGGTGACGAGGATGCATCGAGCAAGACCATCCAGGAGCGCAATGTCGGTTTCGTCTTTCAGCACTACGCGCTGTTCCGGCATATGACGGTGGCCGACAATATCGGCTTCGGCCTCAAGGTACGTCACGGCGCCACGCGCCCGTCGAACGAGGAAATCCGCCGTCGCGCCTCGGAACTGCTCGATCTGGTCCAGCTTTCCGGCCTCGAGAAACGCTATCCTGCGCAACTCTCCGGCGGCCAGCGCCAGCGTGTCGCGCTTGCCCGCGCCATGGCGATCGAGCCGAAAGTGTTGCTGCTGGACGAGCCTTTCGGCGCGCTTGACGCGCAGGTGCGGCGCGAACTGCGTCGCTGGCTGCGCGACATCCACGACACCACCGGCCACACGACCGTCTTCGTCACCCACGATCAGGAGGAGGCGCTGGAACTGGCCGACCGCGTCGTGGTGATGAGCCAGGGCCAGATCGAACAGATCGGTAGCGCCGACGAGGTCTACGACACGCCGAATTCCCCCTTCGTCTTCGGCTTCATCGGTGAATCGAGCTCGCTGCCGGTCAGGATCACCGACGGCCAGGTCTGGATCGCCGACCGGCCGATCGGCCTTTCGGCGCCGAACCATCCTGCCGGCGATGCCCTGCTCTATTTCCGTCCGCACGATATCGAGCTGCTCGACGGCTGCAGCGGCTGCATTGCCGGCACGGTCGCCGCCAGCCGCCGTGTCGCCGGCACCCGCCGTGTCGAGCTGGAAATTGGCGGCGAACGCCAGCGCGTCGAGATCGAACTGCCTGTCGACCATATCGCGACCCAGAAGAGCCGCATCGCTTTCCGGCCGAGCCGCTGGAAGCTGTTTCCAGTAAAGAGCACGGGAAACTAGCATCTCGCGGCCGCCAGACTGACAAAGCAGAAAAACCATTCCGGAAATGCCAATATCCAGGATGGTTTTTCTACTTCCAACCAAGGCTACAGACCGGCATTCCTCGCCTTTGTGGTATCAGGTTCTAATGTACGGACTTCCGCAGCATATTTTTCCAACGGAGTCCTTTCATGAAACGCCTTTTGCTCGCTGGTGTCGCGCTGGCCGGCTTGGTCCTCGCAGCAGTGCCCGCCTCTGCCGCAGAGAAGCTGCTCAACGCGTCCTATGACGTCGGTCGCGAGCTGTTCGCACAGGTCAACAAGGCTTTCATCGAAAAGCATCCTGGCATCACCATCGACCAGTCGCATGCCGGGACTTCGAAATTGGCGCGCTCGATCGTCGAAGGACTTGGCGCGGATGTCGTGACCTTCAATCAGGTTCCGGATGTCGACTTCCTGGTCAAGCAAGGTTTTGTCTCGGCGGACTGGCAGAAGGATTTCGCCAACAACGCCTCGCCCTTCTATTCCCTGCCCTCCTTCCTGGTGAGAGCCGGCAACCCCAAGAACATCAAGGACTGGGATGATCTCGCCCGGGAAGGCGTCCAGGTGATCTTCCCCAACCCTAAGACCTCCGGCAATGCGCGCTACACCTATCTGGCCGCGACCGCCTACGCCAAGGAGAAGTTCAAAGGCGACGAAGCCCAGGTCAAAGAATTCGTCTCCAAGATCTTCGCCAACGTGCCGGTATTCGATACCGGTGGCCGTGCTGCCACCACCACCTTTGCTGAACGTGGCATCGGCGACGTGCTGATCACCTTCGAGTCGGAAACGCAGGGCATCGCCCGCGAATACGGCACCGACAAATACCAGCAGGTCGTTCCGTCCGTGAGCCTGCTGGCCGAATTCCCGGTCGCCATCGTCGACAAGGTTGCCGACGAGCATGGCACCCGCGAACTCGCCAAGACCTATCTCGATTTCCTCTACACGCCGGAAGGCCAGAAGATCGAGGGGGAGAACGGCCTGCGCGTGCGTGACGAAAAGATCGCCGCCGAATTCAAGGACAAGTTCCCCGAGGTGCGGCTCGTGACAGTCGAGGACGCATTCGGCGGTTGGGAGAAAGTCCAGAAGGACCATTTCGCCGAAGACGCGTTGCTGGACGAGATCTACGGCAACCGCTGATCTTGGGCGACATTTAATTATGGATAAGCCGGCGCAAGCCGGCTTTTTCATTTCTATCGGACAGTAGTGTCACTTTTGCAGCATAAACCCGTCGCGTTTGGAAAACGGACGGAAAATCAACACTCTTTTCATTGTATATCGACAAACTGGACTCTATTCTCTCCTTGTGCGTCCTGGCTGATCGTTTCGCCATGATTTACGCACAAACAGCCGGCAAACGGCTGATGGGATTGCGGCTCAGGCAGTGACAGGCATGCTCACCAAAAAAGGCAAGTACGGGCTGAAGGCCCTCGTGCATCTGTCGCGGATGCCGGTCGGGCAACTGGCCTTCGTCAACGACATCGCGGTCGCCAACAACATCCCGAAGAAGTTCCTCGACGCCATCCTCGGTGAATTGCGCAATGCCGGCTTCGTGCAGAGCCGCAAGGGCAAGGATGGCGGCTATCGCCTCGCTCGCCCCGCCGCCGAGATCAAGATCGGCCATGTCGTGCGCGTGCTCGATGGTCCGCTGGCGCCCATCCCCTGCGCCAGCCGCACACAGTACCAGCGTTGCGAGGACTGCAACGAAGAGACCTGCGAAGTCCGCCATATGATGCTGGAAGTGCGGCAGGCAATCGCGGACGTGCTGGACAATCGCAGCCTGGCCGCGATGCGCGACGCCGACAATGACGATTATCCGCTGGAACTGTCCTCGCAATCGAACTGAGGTTCCCGGAGATCGTTGTTCGGCGGCTATGAAACCGCCGGCTGCGGCCGCCCTACCCGCCACAGAACCAGCAGCATCACCGCCAGGTTCACCCCGTTCCACGCAATACCGTTGAGGAACGCGGCGGCATAAGAACTGGTGAGATCGTAGATCCAGCCTGACATCCAGCCGCCCACAGCCATGCCGATGATGGTGGCCATGATCACCAGGCCGACGCGCTGTCCGGCTTCGGCCGCCGGCATGTATTCGCGCACGATGATCGCGTAGCAGGGCACGATGCCGCCTTGCGACAGGCCGAAGACCAGCGACACGATGTAGAGCGAAGCCAGCCCGTCGAAGGGAATGTAGAAGAACAGTGCCAGGCATTGCAGCGCCGAGCCGATCAACAGCGTCTTGATGCCGCCGATACGGTCGGCAACGAAGCCGGATGCCAATCGGCTGACCACGCCGGCGGCAAGCATGACCGACAGCATTTCGGCACCACGCGCCACGCCATAACCGAGGTCCATGCAATAGGCGACGATGTGCACCTGCGGCATGGCCATCGCCATGCAGCAGCCGAAACCGGCAACAATCAGCAATCCCTGTAAAGCCGCCGGGGATAGCGCGATCGGCTGCACACGGCGAGCGGTCGAAGAATGCGAACCGGAGAACGCTTCACGCGGCGCGGGCTGCCGCATCATCAGCACCAGCGGGATCATGGTGACGAGGCAGAAAATGCCGATGACCAGATAGGTGAAACGCCATCCCTCGGCCGCGATCAGCGGCGGCATCACCACCGGCCACAACGCACCGGCCAGGTAGTTGCCGCAAGCGGCTGCAGCGACGGCAACCCCACGCCGCCGGTCGAACCAATGCGAGATGTCGGCGACCAGCGGTCCGAAGATCGCAGCCGTGCCGAAGCCGACGAGAATCCCTTGCGCCAGCGTGAACTGCAGGATCGAGCCGGCAAAGGATGCCAGAATCATGCCGGCCGCAAGCGTCACAGAAGACAGCAGCGCAGGCATCCAATAGCCCATGCGATCGACCGCGCGCCCGACCAGCACATTGCCGGCGGCGAACCCGATCATTGTCGCCGTATAAGGCAGGGATGCATCGGCGCGGTCGACACCGAATTCGGCCTGCACCGCGGGCAGAACGACGACGACCGCCCACATGCCGACGGCACCGATCGTGCCCAAGACGATCGAAACCGCAAGCCTCAGCCAGGCCTCACGGCCATCGATGACGGACACTGTGTCCGCCGGCCGGATTGGATGCTGGTTCATGCTGGGACGCGGGCTCCGTTTCGGCAAGCCCACTCTTATCCTTCACCGTACGCAGGGCCGGCAGCACCACCTGGACCAAAAACTAATACCAAGAATACGGCTCAAGGCAGCGACACCACCCCACTTGGCGTGATCATCATGTTGGTCAGCGTGCGCTCGGCATGGGTCAACCGCCAATCGAGCATCTTCTGCGCATAGTGTAGCACCGTCGATGCCATTTCCGGCCGGTCAGCCAGATTGGTCGTCTCGCACGGATCCTCGTCGAGATCGAACAGCAGCGGCGGCAGGGCAGCGAAATGCACGTATTTGTAGCGGTTGTCGCGTATGACGGCGTAGCTGCACTGATCGGATGTGATGCCAAGCGTGGTTTCTGCCTTCTGCGTCGCCACGGTACGGAAGTCGTGTTCGAAGAAGACCGCTTCTCGCCAATCGGCCGGCTTCTCGCCATGCAGCAGCGGCAACAGCGAGTGGCCATCGCAGGCACGCGGCTTTTCGAGCCCGAGCCAGTCGAGAACGGTCGGCATGATGTCGACAGCTTCCGTGAATGTATCCACCACCGAGCCGCGCGCAACATCGGCATCGCCGCGGGGATCGCGGATCACCAGCGGCAGATGGAAGGCCCCGTCGAAATAAACCTCCTTGCCCCAGGCGTAGTGCTCGCCCAGCATTTCGGCATGGTCGCTGGTCACGATGATCAGCGTGCGGTCATACTCGCCGGTTCGTTTCAGATGCTCGATGATGCGGCCGAGATGGTGATCGACTTCGGCGATCAACCCGTAATAGGTTGCGCGCATCTGCCGGATTTCCAGCTCATTGGCAGAAACCGGATCGAACGGGCTGTGCTCGTCATAGCCGCCGGGAACGCTCACCCGGTCCAGTTCATAGGCAAGCATCGGATGCTGCCGCTTTTCCTCGGCTAGGCTCGCCGCCCGCGCCGGCAAGGTCACGTCTGCGGGATCAACCACGGCGTTGTATGGCTCGGGCGCGATCAGCGGCGGGTGCGGCCGCAGGAAAACGAAATGCGCGAACCACGGGCTGTCACGCCGCACTGAAAGCCATTTCAGGAAGGCGTCGGTGAGGAATGCAGCTTCGCTATGCTCGGCCGGATAGATCGTCGGAATATAGCGGAAACCCCGGTCGTCCGGCTTGTCGAAGCCGGCTTTCGGCCGGAAGACGTCGGCTCGACCGCCCGGCAGATCGTAGCCTTTGGCGAGAAGATCGGCGATCCATTCTTCCATTTCGTCGGGCAGATGCAGCGCCGCCTCGAACCCCGGCATCACACTTTCATAGGTTTTGAGCGACGGATCGTTGGCGTCGAGATCGCGTGGATCAGCGCTGGTATCGGTATAGCCGAACAGGGCTGGCCGGTAGCCAGCCTTGCGCGCTTCCAGAGCGATGTTGGTGTGGCGTGCATCGAGCGGCGTGCCGTTGCGGCCAGAGCGATGGTTCATCAGATAGAGGCCCGTCAGCAGGCTGGCGCGCGAAGGACCGCACGGTGTGCACTGGCCGAAATGCTTCCGAAACAGCACCCCATCCGCGGCGAGCGCATCCAGGTTCGGCGTGTGCGCATTGGGATGGCCAAGCGCTGACAGGCAATCGCCACGCCACTGGTCGGCGCAGATCAGAAGCACGTTCGGGCGCTGTGTCGTCGTCATTTCGATCTGACTCATTCAGGTTCGCGCCCCACCACCTTGTCGGTGTTGGCGAGCAGTTTTCGGACCGCGGCACGCGCTGCATCCGGGCGCTGCAGACGGATGTTCTTCTCGATCAATTCGTGCAGCTTCTGGGCTGCATCGAGATCGTCGCCTTCGCGCGTCACATGCACGAACAAGTGGTCGAAAGCCTGTTCGATCAAGACGCCGAGCGGCACCAGCAGATCATTGCCGGCGGCATGCAGGATGGCGAGGTGAAAACGCGTGTCGGCGCGCGTGCGCTCTTCCAGCGTCACGGCGTTCTTCATGTCGCGGCAAGCCCGCGAAATCTCCTCCATCTGCGTTTCGGTGCGCCGCACGGCGGCGAAGGCCGTAGCTTCCGGCTCGATCAGGTGACGGAATTCCTGCACCGTGCGCAGAAAGGCGCCACGATCAGGCGATGTCGCGTACCAGCCCAGCACATCCCTGTCGAGAAGGTTCCAGCGCTCGCGTGGCTCGACCCGGCTACCGACCTTCGGCCGGGAAGCGAGCAGGCTCTTGGCCATCAGCATCTTGATCGCTTCGCGCACCGCCGAACGGCTGACGTTGAAGGTTTCCGCCCACTTCGTCTCATTCGGCAGGATGGTTCCGGGCGGGTAGTCGCCGCGCACGATGGCGAGACCGATCTCGTTGGCGACATGCGCGTGCACGCTGGAGCCAGCTCGGCGCCCAGCGGCCTTCGCCTTTTCGGCATCCTTGTCGCTCTTCGCCTTCCCCTTGGCCGCGCGCATGCTTTTCCTTGTTGGCACCAGGCCAACAAGCGGCCCGCATCACCCGCCCAAGAAGTCTGGGCTTGGCCGGCATGTCAAGGCATCAGCGGCGGGAAGAATTCAGCTCAGCGCCACGTCGAGCGAAACGTAGCGCCGCGGCGAGGAAGCGATTGCCGCGGAAGCCACCGCCACGCCGGCACGCAGCGCATCGCTCAGCGAAGCGCCGTCCAGCAAGGCGCCGAGATAACCCGCGTTGAAGGTATCCCCTGCACCAGTGGTGTCGATCACCGCGACCGCAGGCGCCGGAACATGCGCGACTTTGCCGCCGTGCCAGGCGGAAGCGCCTTCACCACCGCGTTTGATGACTACGATAGCATCGGGTTTGGCATGTTTCGCAAGCCAGCCGGCAGCAGCCTCCACGGTCTTCTCGCCCGACAAGGAAAGGCTTTCGATCTCATTCAGCAGCACGTGGTCGCAATGCGCGAGACAGGCCGTGGTGTGCGCCCGGATTTCGTCCGTCCAGCCATGCGAGGGCCAGCCTGTATCCAATGCCACGGCAAACCCCCGCGCCGAGACAGCTGCCAGCATCGCCTCGAAGGCGTCGATCAGATCGAGATAGAGGAAGGAGCCGGTCAACAGCGCAATGTCGCCGGCAGTTGCCTTCTGCGGCAGCATTGCCAGCATGCTCTCAGGGGTCTGCACGGCAAGATTTCCGGCCGTGGTGAGAAATGAACGCTCCCCACCCGGATGCTCGATACCGACCGACAGAGCCGTCGGTTCCACCACCTTTGGCCAGTTGCGAGCAGCCTCGCCGAAGGTCTCGACCAACCAGGCGCCGAACATGTCGCTGCCGACATTGCAGACGATGTGATGCGGCACGCCCAGCGCCTTGAGCGCCAGCCCGGTGTTGCCAGCCGGCCCACCGGCACGCAACTCTGAATGGTCGACGAAGGTCTCCGTTCCGGGACGCGGCCAAGGTGTTACCGGCCCCATGATCAGATCGACCATGACGCCGCCAATGACATGGATGGATGGCCCATCGGGCCGGTGCGAGCGTTCATGCTTCATGGTCAATTCCGGTTATTTTCGTCGAGCGCACCGGTTCGCCGACACGCGCAACCTTGCGACTGGAAACGGCAATGATGAGCTTTTGCAGGGAAGGCAGCATCGCGGCGACTGCGGAGAGCCGCTCGTTGCGGGAAAATGCGACGGTCACCGCGCCTTCGATCGGCGCTTCACCGCTGCAGTCGAAAATCACCGGTGTTGTCCCGGCGCCAAGCGCGGCGTTGGCGAGCGTCGCCGTGCCTGCCCCAAGTGCCCCGGGGCCGCGCAGCAGGAGCACGCCAAGATCAGGCGCCAGCGCCTCCAGCGGACCGTGGCGGAACTGGCCGAATTCGAAGCCGAACGCCGGAATGCGGGCGAGCTCCATCAGCATCAGCCCATTGGCTTCCGCAAGGCCCCGCAATTCGCCGCGCCCGGCAATGATGACCGAATTTTTCAGTGCCAACGCCTCGAGGGCTTCATCCAATGGGGGTTGAGGCGAGACGGCAAGGACATCCGCAAAATTGCTGGCTTCGCCACCAGCTGCCGCCAGGACTGCCGCATGCAGGGCAAGCGTAACGGTGAGGCTACGTGTTGCCGCGAAGGCAACCTCCTGCCCACCAGCGCCGATAAGACACGGCAAGCTGCGCCCGAGCGTGCTCTGCGGGGCCAGCGTCATGCCAAACAGATCGGCGCTATCTGGCAGAAGATCCAGCAACTGCAGGATCTCCCCGGATTCACCGGATTGCGAAACCAGCACGAGTGTATGCGGCCGTACCGGCAGGCCCTGAAGCAACACGTCGCCGGCCGTTTCAGCCCGGCAGTCGACCTTTAGGCGCCGCCAGGCCGTCTCGGCCATACGGTTGGCGTAATGCGACGCCCCCATGCCGGCCAGGACCAATCGGCCCGTACGCGCGATGCTGGCGGCCAGTTCAACCGCAATCGCTTCATTCGATGTCAGCGAGGCGATCGCGTCGGCGCCCTGCCGTGCCATCTCGGCTTCCAGCAATGCGAGCCCGTTGCCGCTTGTTTGCCCCGTCATCATGGTCAGCCCTTCACACTGCCAGCGGATAGGCCTGAAAGCAGCGACTTTTGCAGGAAAAAGCCGATCAGCACCGGCGGCAGCGCCGCCAGCAACCCGACCGCCGAGATCAGTCCGTAGTCGGTAGCGCGGCCGGCTGCGAAGTCGGCGATCGCCACCGGCAAGGTCTTGGCGCGCGTATCGCTGGTGTAGAGCAGCGCGTAGAAGAACTCGTCCCACGCCAGCAGCAGCGCAAACAGCGCGGCGGCACCTGTCGAGGCTGCCGCCACCGGCAGTGTTATGCGGCTCAGGATCTGGAACAGGTTCGCGCCGTCGATTGAAGCGGCCTGTTCGATCTCCACCGGCACGCTGTCGAAACCGGATTTCATCAGCCACGTCACGAAGGGCAGAAGAATGGTGCAGTAGACGATGATCAGCGAGGTCACGTTGTTGAGCAGCCCAAGCGCGGAAAACACCTTGTAGAGCGGCAGGATCAGCGCCACGGGCGGCATCATGTAGGTGACGATCACCGCATAGAGCAGAGGCATTCGGCCGGGAAAGCGCGAGAACGAGTAAGCTGCGGGAATGCCGGCGGCGAGTGCGATCGCGGTTGCACTGAGCGCCACGACCACCGAATTGCGCAGCGCCGACAGGAAGGCCAGTCCGGCCGATCCTTCCTCCAGCGAGAACAGCCGCGCATAACGCGAAAAATCCGGCTGCTCGGGTATCCAGCGCAGCGGAATGGTGGTGAGGTCGTTGGCGTCCGAAATGCTCATGATGAACAGCCAGGCGACCGGCGCCAGGATGGAAGCCACGAACACGGCCACAGCGACATAGACCAGGATGGTGGCGGTCAGGCTGCGTCTCACGAGCGTTTCTCCCGCCGCACCAGCATGACGACATAGATCGCGATCATCAGCGCGCTCATCGCGGTTACGGTCAGCGCATAGGCAGCACCGCTGCCGGCGCGTAGGTAGGTGAAGGATTCCTGGTAGACGAAGAAGGACACCGTCTTGGTGGAGTCCGCCGGCCCGCCACGCGTCATGACATAGAAGATGTCGAAGACCTTGAAGGCTTCGATGGCGCGCAGCACCATCGCGACGCTGAGCGAGCCCATGATGCCCGGCAGTGTGATCTTCCAGAACCGCGTCCAGGCATTCGCCCCGTCCATGATCGCGGCCTCATAGAGATCTTTCGGCACCGTCTGCAGGCCGGCCAGTGCGATCAGTGCGATCAGCGGATAGTTCTTCCAGATGTCTGCTAGGATGACCATGTTCATCGCGGTTGCAGGATCGCCCAGCCAGGAGCGATACGCGTCGAGCAGGCCAATCTGCGTGAGCAGAGCGTTAAGGCTGCCATATTCGGGATTGTAGATGAGGCGCCACATCACTGCGTTGACGATTGTGGGCAGCGCCCAGGGCAGGATGAGCAGCGCCCGTACAAGCGTTCGGCCCTTGAATTCCTGGTTGAGCAGCAGCGCCACCAGCACGCCGAGCACCACTTCAATCGAAACCGACAGCACGGTGAAATAGGCGGTGTGGCCAACGGCGGCGCGAAAGTCGCTGTCATCGAGGATGTAGGCGAAATTCTCCAACCCGACCCATTGCCAGACATAGCCCTGGCCGGTGAGGCTGGCGTCGGTGAACGCCAGCCACAATGTGTTGAGGAGAGGAAAGGCCGTGACCAGCACCATGATGGCGATCATGGGCGTCAGCAGCAGCCAAGCCGTACGGTCCTGTTGGGCTGGGGCCATGACGGCTTTGCTCTCCCTCGAACGCCGCTGGCTTAACGCAGCCGACCGGCGGCCTTGGTCGCC
The DNA here is from genome assembly GCF_001303895.1 of Mesorhizobium sp. 1M-11. GTDB lineage: Bacteria > Pseudomonadota > Alphaproteobacteria > Rhizobiales > Rhizobiaceae > Mesorhizobium. The sequence continues at coordinate 441,064 of NZ_LJSD01000001.1, forward strand.
GCCTTCATGGCGTCGTCCGTCGAAGCCTGACCGAGCAGCACCTGCTGGATGTCCTTCTGCAGGATCGACGACAGTTCCGGATAGGATGGCGTCATCGGACGCGCGAACATCACGCCGAGCGAAACCTTGGCGGCGTCAATCAGCTTTTCCTGCCCCTTCGTCACCGCAGGATCCTCATAGGAGGATTTCCAGATCGGCAGGCTGAGCTTGGCGTATTTGTTCTGCGTTTCCTGGGAAGTCATGAAGGTGATGAACTTCCATGCTTCCTCGGGATGCTTGGAGCCGGCCGAGATGCCCAGTCCCATCGATCCGTTGATCGCGGAGGCTTCGGCCTTGCCTTTGAAGCCAGGGGCCGGAACGATGCCGACCTTGCCGGCGACCTTGCTCTCCTTCGGGTCGTTGGCCATGTTGAACATATAGGTCCAGTTCATCGCGAAGGCGGCTTCGCCGGCCGAGAACACCTTGCGCACGTCCTCTTCCAGATATTCGCGCGAGTTCGGGTTGGTGACGCCATCGTCCAGCGTCTTCTTCATGTAATTGACGGCTTCGACCGAACCACCCGTATCGAATGACAGTTTGCCGTCCTGCATAAAGGAACCCTTGGCGCCGCCGACCATCGACGTGTAGTCGCAGATCAGCGCCTCAGCCTGGCTCCAGCTCCACACGATCGGATATTTGGCGATGCCCTTGTCCTTGATGATCTTGGCCTGCTCGGCCAGTTCCTCGAAGGTCTTGGGCGGTGCGGAAATACCTGCCTGCTTCAGCATGTCTTCGTTGTAGAACAGGTATTTGGTGTCGAGGATCCAAGGCATGCCCCAGATCTTTCCGTCATAGTCCACAGTGGTCCATGCACCGTCGAAGACCTTGTCCCTGTCGGCCTTCGGAACGCGAGCGGTGACATCCTGCAGAAAGCCCTTGGTGGCGAATTCCGGCGGCCAGATCACATCGAACAACACGACATCATATCCGGAAGAGCCGGCGCCCTGAGCCGCCACGATCTTGTCGTGCAGTGCCTCGTAGGGCACGAATTCCAGATTGACCTTGAGGCCCGGATTGGCATCCTCGAACGCCTTGGCCATCGCCTTGGTGTCGTCCTCGCTATAGGCGGCCTGCTTCATGAAAATGGCGTTCAGCGTCACGTCCTCGGCGAACGCCGGAAGCGACTGGTGGACCAGCAGCGCAAGCCCGCAGGCCGCGCTCTTGAAGAAGCTGTTCATTGATTCCTCCCGATTGGTTGGCCATCCAGCCCATGCGGCTCCGACAGCCACGCAGACTAGACCATGTGAAATTAATTAAATCAAGTTGATTGGCTTATATTTTCCTTCATAATCAACGGAACTCGCGTAGAGAGTTTACATGCCCCTCAAGAGACCCGTCGCCGGCACCAATCTCGAACAGGCCAAGTCGCACAATCGCCGCGTTGTCATCGAGGCGGTCAGGACGAATGGCGCGCTCTCGCGCGCCCAGATCGCGCGGCTTACAGCCTTGAGTTCACAAACCATTTCCAACATCGTCGATGAGTTGGAACGCACTGGGCTGTTGCGTGCGGAGGCGACGCAAAAAGGTGCGCGCGGACAGCCTGCCGTCCCTTATTCGATCGATCCCAACGGGGGCTATTCGATCGGCCTGCAGCTCGACCATCAGACCGCTGTCGGCGTCGTCACCGACCTGTCCGGCACGCTGCGCTCACGCATCGAACGCAAGGTTGACAGGCCGACGCCGGCAGAGGCGATGCCGCTGCTGGCCGCCATGACCGACGAGCTCGCACGTTCCTTCCCCTTTGATCGAAGCCGACTGCTCGGCGTCGGCATGGCGATGCCTGGCCCCTTCGATGTCGAAGGCATGACCTCAGTCGGCCCGACCGCCCTACCCGGCTGGCAGGATTTTCCGGTAGCGGGAGAACTGGAGCGCTTGACCGGCCTGCCGGTAACCTTCGAAAACGACGCCACTGCCGCTGCCATCGGCGAACGGCTCTACGGCGTCGCCAAGAACCTCACGACCTTCGTCTATCTCTTCATCGGCACGGGCCTGGGCGCCGGCCTGTTCCTCGACGGACACCTCTACAAGGGCAGCCGTCACAATGCCGGCGAGATCGGCCACATGATCGTCAAGCCCGACGGGCTCGCCTGCTTCTGTGGCAAGCATGGTTGCCTGGAACGCTACGTCTCGTTGCGCGCGGCCTATGATTGCCTCGAAATGCCGGATCCCGACCACGCTTCATCGGACAGGCTGGACGAATTGCTGGCTGCCGGCGACGAGCGCCTGCTGGCCTGGGCCGACCAGGCGGCAGCGCCGCTGAGGCAAGCCATCGACGTTCTGGAACTCGCTTTCGATCCGGAAACGGTGGTGCTGGGCGGCTTCATGCCGCTCGCCGTCATAGAGCTGCTGGCCAGCCGGCTGGAACCATTGCATCTGTCGGTCTCGTCGACGCGTGCGCGCACCGTGCCTCGCGTCGTGATCGGTGCGGCAGGCAAGGACACCTCTGTCCTCGGTGCCGCTGCGTTGCCCATCTTCTCCGAGACCAACCCACAGTTCGACGTGCTGCAAAAACCGCTCGACTGAGCCAACTGCACACGACTGTGACAACGCCAGCAATTTTGCGCAACGGGCGGCGAAGGCGCAATTGCGGTGCTTGCCGTCCTGGCAGGATTGCATGATCGTTGCCTCGTCGTTCAAGTCGACAGGAGAGGATCATGAAGGCAATGAGCTTTGTGCGGCTCGCCGCGTTCGGTATCGTGCTCGCAGCAAGCGGCGCCGCATCGGCAGAGGAACCTGCATTCTGGAAGTTTTACGAACAGTCTCTGAAGACAGCCAAATACATCGATCTCACCCATGCCTTGGCGCCGGTGCAACCGGTTTGGCCCGGTTTCGGCCCGGCCAAATTCAAGCCGGCCGTGGCCGGCGCCGACATCGAAGGCTACGTGAAGAAGGGGGAGGAATTCACTTATGAGAAGCACGGCTTCGTCGCCAGCGCTTATGACCTGACCACCGACCAGTACGGCACTCAGCTGGACCCACCCTCACACTGGAATCCGAAAGGCGCCACCATCAGCGACCTGCCGCCGACATTCGCAGTAAGGCCGCTTGTGGTGATCGACATCAGCGACAAGGTGAAGACCGACGAAGGTTATCACCTCAAGGTCGCCGACATCGAGGAATGGGAAAAGAAACATGGCCGCATCCCGGAGGGTTCGGTCGTGTTCGTGCGCTCCGACTGGTACAAGAAATGGGGCGAGCCGGAACGCTTCGCCAAGGCGCCGTTTCCCGGAGTAAGCCTCGACGCGCTGAAGTTCCTGCACCTGGAACGCAAGATCTTGTTTCACGGCCACGAACCGCTTGACACCGACACCACACCGAACCTCGAGGGCGAATATTGGCTGATGCACAACAATTTCGTGCAGGCCGAAGGCGTGGCCAATCTCGACAAGGTACCGGAGGCAGGTGCGCTGGTGACGATTGGCTTCGCCAAACCCCAGGGCGGTTCGGGCGGCTATGCGCGCTACATCGCGATTGCGCCGGCCGATTGGCCGGAAGGTGTTTCAGTCAATGATGCGCCCGGCGCCCCGCTGCCGGAACAGAACGCCCCGCTGAAACGCGACAAGGATGGCGTGTTCCGCCCGGCACCCTAACGACCGCGCCGTGCAGGCAAGCTTCCATCTTCCCGACGAGGAAGATGGAAGCTTGGATCATTCACGCGGCTGCGGTGATGCCGTAGAGGATCGGCATCAAACCGGCGAGCGCCTTGAAACGCTCCCATGACTTGCGTTCAGGCTTCGTCCAGCCGGTCTCGGCCAGCGCGGAGATGCGCGGGAACACCAGCCGGTCGAACACGCCGCGATCGGTCATCGGTTCCGACCAGATGCAGCATTGCACGCCGAGGAAGTGCTTCTTCTGTTCGTTCGTCCAGCCCTTGACTGGATCGAATTCGTAAAGCGTCTCCGGCTCCGACCAGCCGGCCCATGCCGCGCCCGGCTCGGACCAGGCCGGGCTGTTGGCCATGTCGAGATAGTAGACCTGGCCGGGACAGACGACGATGTCGTAACCGCGCCCGGCGAGCGCCGCCGATATTTCCACGGAACGCCAGCCGTTGAGGAAACACTTGTCCTTGTCGATGACGTCGCCGTGCGCTGCCTCTTCCCAGCCACCGGTGATGCAGCCACGCGAGGCAAGGAAAACCTGCACGCGTCGCAGAAACTCAGCCTGCAGCACGGCGGCACCCGAGCCGTCGATCTCATCTGCATTGTGCCGATTGGTGATGACGTTGACGCGCTTGGCATGCGCGGCAGCAACCTCCGCGCCGGTCATCTCAGCAAGCCTCTTCAGCGCTTCGGGCGAACCCGACCAAGCGCCGATCGGCACTTCGTCGGCGCCGACATGGATGCGCTTGTACGGAAACAGCGCGATCACCTCGTCGAGGATGGTTTCGAGTACGGTGTAGGTTTCCTCCCGCGCCGGGTTGAGGCAATTGTTGGGGAAACCCTGTACCGAATAGTACATGCCGTGCTCGGCCGGATCGCGCAGTTCCGGGATCGCCTGTAGCATCGCGTAGCAGTGACCGGGAACGTCGATCTCCGGGATCACCTCGATGCCGAGACGGCCGGCCAGCGCAACGATTTCGCGCACTGAAGCCTTGCTGTAATAGCCGCCGGTTCGCTCCGGCCCAGAACCCAGCAGTGGCGGCAACGGCAGGCCATGGCCGCGCCAGGCGCCGATGCGGGTCAGTTCCGGATACGCGTCGATCTCGAGGCGCCAGGCTTCGTCGTCGGAAAGGTGCCAGTGGAAGCGGTTGAGCTTGTTCCAGGCCATGATCTTGAGGAAGCGGCTGACCTCCGCCGTACCGTAGAATTGCCGCGCCACGTCGAGATGCGTGCCACGCCAGCCAAGCGACGGTTCGTCCCTGATCTCGCCCTCCAGTGGAAAAAGGAAAGTCTCGGGATGATGGCGCGCGCCGCGCAGGATCTGTCCCAAGGTGATCAGGCCGTAGAGCAGGCCGGTCCGCGTCGCGGCGGAGATCATCACGCGGTCGCCAGCGAACCGGATGGCATAGGCTTCCGAGGCGAAATCGTCGGCGAGGACAAGGGAAACCGGCAAGCCCCCCTCGCCTTCCGGTCGCACGATGCCTTCCACCGGAAACAAGCCTTCGACCAGCTCAGCGAAGGCGGCTGCGGCAGCCTTGGCCTCGTTGCCCTTGGCCTCGATCGCGAGGCCTTGTGGCACCGCAATGCGGCCCGAGACGGAAACACTGTTCGGCCAGGGCACGATGGCGACAGGCACCGGCGCCACATGCGGCACGGGATAGATCTCGGCACCCCGCTTCAGCGGCGCATTGTCACCCTTGGCCTGGGTCGGGGCGACTGACACTGGCACGGTGGTGCCGTCGGCAAAGGCGACATAGGCGGTGTTGGCGCCATCTGTCCAATGGCGAAGCGGATAGGAAAGCCCGCGCGCGGTCACCGTCCATGAAGCTCCGGGCTCCAGCACGAAGCCTTCGGGCGGCGACAATTCGGAATGGTTGGAGAGCCGCGCGGTCAGGCTGCCGCCTTCGACGACAGCTTCAGGATCGATGCGGCCGGGACCGTTTACGCAAAGCTTGAAGCCGGTGACAGGTTTCGCCGAAAGATTTGTCAGCGTCAGCGAATAGGCAAGGCTTTCGTCGTCAATGGCGGGGGTCCAGTGGGTTTGCAGGCGGAGGGCTGATTTCGGCTGGATGGTCATGTCGAACTTTCAGTCTGGCAAACGTTGCGTTGGAGGTTCTTCTTCGCGCTTCCGTCCCCTGGCCGGACCTTTCCTTGCGGGAAAGGGGAAGCTTCCGGCGCCATGCCCTGCCCGCCACATCGGCAAGCCGGCGCATTATTCATGAGACGGTGGCGACTTCAACAGTCCGGCGTAGATGCCCGGTTCGGAGTTGGGGATCATCGTGGCGCCCACCGTGCGCTCGTAGAATTCCGAAGGGCCGACATCGCCGATGATGGCGTAGCCATAGCCCATCGTTTTGAGATCAAGCAGCGAGGCAAGCAGCAACGCATGTCCGATGCCGCCCCCTCTCGCCGCCTTGTCGACACCGGTCGGGCCGAAAAACCCGCGCGCGATCGATTCATGACATGAAAAGCCGATCAGCTTTTCATCACGTGTCGCGAGAAAGCAGGTTGGCGGCTGGCGCATGATGGCAACGGCCGTCTCACTCGACCAGCCGACGCCGAAGGTCTTGCGTACCCATGTGGTGACCAGTTCAAGCTCCGGCGCCAAGGCCCGGCGGATGGTGACCCTTGCCTTGTGCATGCGCTCATCCAGCGCCGGGTCCGGTTTCAAGAGGGAAAGATTGACCAGATAGTCCATACTGTTCTGCCTCACGCGCCGAGTGCGCGAATGAAATGGGTGGGACCGACCTGCTCGATGGTATCGGAAGCCGGCCGGCTGATACGGCGGACTTCTTCCGCATGTCTGAGAAAACGCGCGCTGTCGCCCGGCACGAAAGGCCTGTCCGGATCCGGTACTGCTGAGAGCAGCAACTTGGTATAAGGATGCCTGGCGTTCCGGATCACTGTCCTGGTATCGCCCCACTCCACCATCTGGCCGGCGAACATGACGATCACTTCCTCCGCGACATGTGCCGCTGTCGCAATGTCATGGGTGATGTAGAGCAGCGCAAGTTGTCTTTCGCGCTTGATGCGCGACAGCAGTTCCAGGATGCCCAACCGGATCGACACGTCGAGCATCGAGGTCGGTTCGTCTGCCACCAGCACGTCCGGCCGCACCGCGAGAGCGCGCGCAATGTTGACGCGTTGGCGTTGGCCGCCGGAAAGCTCATGCGGAAACTTGGCGGCCGTCACTGCCGGATCGAGCCCCACCGAGGTAAGCAGATCGGCTACGCCTTGCACTTCCTCCGCCTTGTTCCTGGCATGCCCGTGCAATTTCAGCGGTCGCGCCAGGTGGTGCTGGATCGAAAAGACAGGATTGAGCGAAGCGAACGGGTCCTGGAACACCATCTGCATAGCGCGCCTGTAGGCCGCCTCTGCCGCCTTCTCGCCGGGATGCGTGATGTCACGGCCGCGGAAATACATCTTGCCGGCCGTCGGTTCGTCCATGCGGGCAATGATGCGCGCGCATGTGGTCTTGCCGCAACCGGACTCGCCGACCAGCGCAAGCGCCCGGCCGGGCTTCAGCGCCAGTGAAATGCCGCGCAATGCCCGAACAGCACCAAAACTGCGCTGGATGCGGTCGAGCCGCACCACGGATTCGCCCAGTGCCTCGGCACCATCGACGGTAAGGCTCGGCTGCGCGTTCATGCCGCCGCTCCGTGACCTGGCAACTGCGGGATCGACCCCCAAAGCCTGCGTGTATATTCGTGTGCCGGTGCACGGCTGACCTGCCGAACATCGCCGACCTCGACCAGTTCGCCCTTCAGCATGACGCCGACGCGATGGCAAAGCTGCGCCATCAAATGCAGGTCGTGGGTGATGAACAGAACCGAGAAACCGTGACTGCGCTGCAGGTCGATGACCTGCTCCAGGATCTCGCGCTGCACCACCACGTCGAGCGCCGTCGTCGGCTCGTCCATGATGATCAGCTCCGGCTGCAGGGCAAGGCAGATGGCAATCACGATACGCTGCCGCATGCCGCCGGAGAATTGATAGGGATAGTCGTCCAGCCTTGATGTCGGAATGCCGACCAGCTTGAACATCTCCTCGGCGCGAGCGCGCGACTGCGCCTTGGTCGCCCCGGTATGGCGGGCCAGCACGTCGTGGAACTGCGCCACCACCCGCATCAGTGGATTGAGCGAATTCATCGCGCTCTGGAAGACCATGCCGATACGCCGCCAGCGCACCTTCTGCAGCGCGGCTTCCGGCAGTTTCAACAGATCCTGATCGTCGAGCAGTATCTGGCCGCCCGCCACCCAAGCCGGCGGCTTTGACAGGCGCGTGATTGCATAGGCGATGGTGCTCTTGCCGCAGCCGGATTCACCGGCGAGCCCGAACAGTTCGCCGCGACCGATGTCGAAGGACACGTTCTTCACGGCGCGGAACGCGCCACCGTCCGTCAGGTAGTCAACGTCAAGGTTGCGGATCTGGAGCAGTGGCACGTTCATGGTGCAGCCCTCAGTTCACGGGCGCGAAGTCGGTTGAGCCGCAGCCAGCGGCTGAGCGCGGGGCCGGAGCGGAGCTGCGGATTGGCGATCTCGTCAAAGGTGAAATTCAACAAGGCCAGTCCCAGCCCGACGATCGCAATGCCGATGGCAGGCGCACCGATATCCCACCACGCACCGACGATGATCGCCGAGGAGTTCTGCGCATTGTAGAGCATGGTGCCCCACGTCACGTTCAACGGATCACCGAAACCGAGATATTCCAATGTCGTCTGCGCCACGATCGCATAGATGATCGAGCCGACCAGGTTGATGCCGATCAGCGGCACAAGATTGGGCAGGATTTCGACGAAGACAATACGCCACCAGGGTTCGCCGACCATGCGCGCGGCGACGACGAACTCGCGACTTTTCAGCGACAGGGTTTGCGCCCGCGTCATCCGTGCGCCCCACGGCCAGGACGTGAGCGCGATGATGGCCATGATCGCCATTGGCCCGACGGTGCCGGCGAATGACGCGAGCAGGATAAGCAGCGGAATGTTTGGAATGACCAGCACCGCATTGGTGGTCAGATCCAGCACCGCGTCGGTGCGGCCGCCGAAATAGCCGGCAATCAAACCGATCGCGGTCCCCAGCGCAGTGATTGCCAGCCCAGTGGCGAAGCCGACCGCCAGTGACGGCCGCGCGCCCCAGACGAACTGTGAATAGACGTCACGTCCCATCTTGGTCGTGCCGAACACATGTTCGGCGGTAGGCGGTTGATGCGAACGGCCGACGCGCTGCGCGGGATCGCCAGGCGCCAGAACCGGTGCCAGCAAAGCCGTCAGGCAGAGCGCTGCGATGATGATGAAGCCGGCCACAGCCTTCTTCTGACGCAGGAACAGCCTGAGACCCGAGCTCATGTCCGCCCCTCCTGCACCCTGGGGTCGACCACGCCATAGAGGATGTCAACCAGCAGATTGGCGCCCAGCGTGGCCATCGTCATCAGCAGCAGCTGGCCCTGGATCACCGGATAATCGCGCGCCACGCTCGCCGTGAACAGGGTCAGGCCCAGGCCCGGATAGTTGAAGACGATCTCGGTGACGATCGAACCGCCGAACACTGCGCCCAACATGAGCGCCAGATTGGTCATGACCGGCAACATGGCGTTGCGCGCCGCATAGCTGAACATCACCGCACGGTCACCGAGACCCTTGGCGCGCCCCATGGTGACGTAGTCCTCCCCCAGAACGGAGATCATCGAGGAGCGCATCGTCGTCTGGAATTCGCCGATCATATAAGGCGAAAGCGTCAGCACAGGCATGATGGCGTGCCAGAACACGGATCCGAAGAAGGTGAAGTTGATGCCTGGGTCAAGGCTGGGGTCATAAGCGTAGCCCACCGGGAACCACCGTAGCGTCACGCCGAAGGCGAACAGCGTGGCGAGCGCGATGATAACCGGCGGGACCGCGATCAGCACGACCGAAAAGGGCGAGACGAACGCATCGAAGCGTCCGCCTCGCCGCCAGGCTGCCACTGCGCCAAGGGAGACGCCGACGCAGAGGGAGAAAATGACAGCCGTAACCACCAGGAAAGCAGTCCAGCCGGCTGAACGGGCCAGTACTTCGGTGACGGTCTGCGGATAGTATTTGACCGACACACCGAGATCGAAGGTGGCCAAGCCCTTCAGATAGTCGATGAACTGCAGCCATATTGGCTGCTCGACAGCGCCGAAGCGCGCTTTGATCGCTTCGATCGCTGCTGGCGTTGCCCGTGGCCCGAGCTGGGCGATCATGCTGTCGACCGGGCTCCCCGGCATCAGCCGGGGAAGCGTGAAGTTGACCACGATGGCAAACAGGAAAGCGGCCAGATAGACCCCAAGCCGTCGAAGAGGTATCCGCATCGCCGCTATCCCGTCGCCGATCCCTCCCGGTTATTGCACTGGCTTCAGCCGCAGCAGATGCACAAGCCGCAGGCGGTTGTTGTCGTGGTCTTCCGGGTTCATCACCGGTTCGTCCTTGGTCACCCAGCCGGTGAAGCGCTTGGTCGAGTACTGGAACCAGGTCGGCCCGTTGAACACCGGCACTACGGGGAACTCCTTGGCGACGATCGACTGTACCTCGTCGAACAGCTTGTGGCGCTCTTCCTCCGTCGTCGCCTTGCGGTAGGCGTCGAAGACCTTGTCCAGTTCAGGATTGGAATAACGCGACGGTGCTGATGTGATGCGGCCTGCGAATGGCGTCGACAATGACTGATAGTAGCCGCGGAAGGGCGTCGGACCATCGGCGCGGGAATTCATGACCGCATCCAGCGTGCCGTCCAGGATCTGCTTTTGCCATTGCTCATATTCCGGCGTCGCCACCGAGGCGTTCACACCGATCTTGCGCAGTCCCTCAACGCCGATCTGCACGGCATCGATCCAGTCCGTCCAGCCATTCGGCACAGCGATGGAGAAGGCAATCGGCTGCCCTTTCGGCGTGGTGCGGAAGCCATCGGCACCTTTCTTGTAGCCGGCATCGTCGAGCACCTTGTTGGCCTTGTCGATGTCGTAGGCCATCCACACGTCATGATTGCCTTCAGCCGCCTTGTTGCGCCAGGATTCGAAACGTGGCGGCAGGCCGGACGCATGCAGGTTCACCACCGGATAACCGAAGCCGGCAATGTCGACCATCGCGGTACGGTCCATCGCCAGCGAGAAGGCATGGCGGAAGTTGATGTCAGCGAAGGCCTCGGCATTGCCCGCGTTCTTCGTCTTGAAATTCATCTGGAAGGCGACCGTCTCGGCGGGCGGCTGCCAGTAGCCGTTGTTCTTCGGGTCAAGTGCGACGTAGGTCTTGTCGATCTGCGGAATGAACGATCCGATCCAGTCCATCGATCCTTCAGGCAGCAGCGCCAGCATCTGGTCGTTACCGGAAATCTGCGGCAGCTTCAGGCAGTCCACCTTGAGGTTGGCGGCGTCCCAGTAGTTCGGGTTGCGGCACTGCTCATAGACTTGCGGCGTGAAGCGGCGGACCTCGGTCATCGGCCCCGAACCGACCGGCTTCTCGTTCTTGAAGGCAAGCGGATCCTTCACGTCCTTCCAGATGTGCTCGGGCACCATCGGGAAATCGGCCAATGTTTCCGGGAAATGCGTGTCGACGGCCTTGAGATTGATCTTGACCTCCGTCGGCGACGGCGTCTCGACGGAAGCGACGGTTTCGCCGACGCCGACGGTGTCGACCGCTGGATTCTTCAACATCATTTCCAGCGTGAACTTCATGTCCGCCGAGGTCAGCGGCTTGCCGTCGGACCATTTGACGCCGTCGCGCAGCGTGTAGGTGATCGATTTCAGATCATCGGAAAACTTGTAGGCCGTGGCGAGACGCCAGATCGGCTTGCCGCCGTCATAGTCATTGAAGATGACCAGCGGCTCGTAGATGAAATCCATCGTGCTCTGGCGGCGGCCGCCGAGATCGAAGGGATTGAAATTCTGCACCCAGCTGGTCTGCTCCTCGATATGCATGGAGAGCACGGCTTCGGCCGAGGCGGAGGTTGTTTGAACGGTCAGCCCGGCTGCCGTGGAGAGTGCTGCGAAAGCGGCGCCGGCGAACAGACGCCGGAACGATACAGCTCGGCGCAAAGAAGACGGATTCGTACTTTTGGCACGCATGGTTTCAGTTCCCCTGGTTGGAATTGACCCTTCCGCTCTTGCTGGCGGATAAGATAAATCAATTTGATTTATGGTTATGAGTGAAGCCACTCCTCGTCAACCGTGAAAACGTCCCATCTGCGAAAAAATCGTTTTAACATAAGGGTTTGCGGGAAATGTGGGCGCGCCCAATGCCGCCCGGAATTAAGGCAGTCAGACCGAAAATCCCAACATGCAGAATGGCTTAAATTGGGCGGTTTGAGGATTGCCTCACAATCATGCGGCAGGTGGAGAATCTTCCTCAGCCAGTATCAAGCCCGATCGCGCCCGCCACTCAGGCGCGAATTATTCCACACGCATAGATTGCGGATTGCACGAAGCACGTGGATTTTGCCCGCCCGCTTTTGCCTAGGACCGGCCCGGGCCGCTTTTTTCGAAAGAGCGCTTAGAGCGTTCCCGCAGAGGATCGAACAGTCGCCTCCGTAAACCTCAACCGAGCTTGTGCAACGCAGCCTGGTGGATCACCGAACTCCAGCTGTTGGTCGAGGCGAGATGACAATAGACCAGCGTCAACGCACCGGATTTCCTCAAATCGAGGAAGGCCTCGTCGCCCAGCTTGTTGAAGGCATCCTCATCGACGATCTTGAAGTCGGTCAGGTTCAGAACCTCGCCATTCTCCAGCGTCACCGTGCTGCGACGCTCGACGAACAGCCCGTGCGCGGCGATCTTGTCGACCATTGTGCGAGTGGCAGCAAAGTCCATCTGGTATTGGTTGCAGAAGGCGAGCGCCTGCCTGGTCACCTCCGTCGCTTCGGTGCCGGCGAAGAAAGGCGCAACCTTGTCGCCGCGCGCCGCCGCCTGCTCGACCACCCGGTCGCTGGCTCGGTCCACGCACAGCGCCAGCCGTCCGCTGCCCTGCCCGCCATCGTCGGCGAGGATGAAGGGATAGCGTCGCGCATAAGCGGGAATGTAATGCGGCTTTGCCCACTGGCCGTCCTTGTCGACGAACAGATTCTCACCTTGCCTGAGGCCGGTGATGACGACTGGCTGGTTAGCCGGCCCGACAAAGACGATCGGATAGGAGCGCATGGCGGCCGGCATCTCCCCCGTCACCACGGGCAGTGCATGCGCGGCGCGCGTAAACGAAAAATCAGCCCGCGCAGCGAGGCCGAGCGAACCGTGGCGGTCCGGGTTCATCGCCTCCGGCTTCGAATAGAAAAGCGGCAGCGCATCCGCGGCTGGAGCTGTTGCCACACCATTCTCAGCAATCATGCCATATCCCCTCAAGCCGGCGCAGATCGATGGCTGTCCAGCCTTCACGACGCGTTCCAATCCGGCAGCGTCTTACGCCATCGGCCGGGAAAAAGTCCATCCGCCGCATGATGGCTGGACAGGAACAGACCCAAGAATGGTCAGAGCGCAGACCCTCGGCGCAGACTATTCTCGCACCGCCCTGCCCGCCTTCTGCAGCAGTTCGAACGCCTGGAACCGTTTCGCGTGCCAGCCGGTATGGGCAGCATTTGGCTGGCAGGTTTCACCGAGCTCCGACATCGCGGACATGGCGGCCGCCATGTCCTGGAAATGATCCGCTGCGACGGCGCCCAGGATGGCGGAACCGAGCAGAACCGGTTCCGGCGAAGTCGAGGCGGCAACGGCCAGCCCCGTCGTATCTGCCAGAAGCTGGCGTACCAATGGGCTCTGGCCAGCACCGCCACTCACCACGATGGTGTCGGTCACAACACCCTTCTCGGCCAGAACGCCGACGATCTGGCGCGCCCCGTAACCGAGACCGCAGATGCCAGCGAGATAAAGGCCAACCAGTCCATCGAGGCTGGTGTCCATGCCGATGCCGGCGATCACCCCGAGTGCCTCGGGATCGGCGAACGGCGCGCGGTTGCCTAGGAATTCCGGCACGACATGCAGCTTGCCGATGAGTTCAGGCGCACTGGAGGCTCCGCCGCGCTTGCCGGCCTCCGCCGCCAGCCATTGGCTGAGGCTCATCCCAGCCGTATTGGCTTGCGCTTCCGCCTCGGCTGAAGCCGGGTGCATGCGCACCAGATGATCGATTGCGGCTCCCGCGGCAGACTGGCCGCCTTCATTCAGCCACTGCCCGGGCACCATGGCCGAGAAATACGGTCCCCACACACCATCGACGAATGCCGGGTCGACGGTGGTCGACATGGTGCAGGCCGAGGTACCGAATACATAGGCCATGCGCGACAGTACGCTGCCGGCGACGCCCCGTGCGCCCACAGTGCCGATGCCACCGGCATGAGCGTCGATCAGACCAGCTGCCACCGGCGTGCCTTCCACGAGCCCCATGTCATGCGCGGCCTCGGCTGTGAGGCCCCTGCCCAGCGCCGTGCCGGCCGGCACGACTTCCGTACCGATGCGGCGGAACTGCTCGTCGGCCAGCGCGCCAAGTCCGACCGCCCGGAAATAGCGCTCGTCCCAGCGCTGCTCATGCGCCAGATAGGTCCACTTGCAAGTGACGGTGCAGACCGAGCGGGCAAGGCTGCCGGTCGACTTCCAGGTCAGGAAATCGGTCAGGTCCATGAACTGCCAGGCATTCGCAAAGGTCTCGGGCTTGTGCTCGGCGAGCCACAACAGTTTCGGCGTTTCCATCTCGGGCGAAATCGCACCGCCGACATAATTGAGCACCATCTCGCCAGTGCGATTGATGCGCGCGGCCTGCTCGGTGGCGCGGTGATCCATCCATACGATGATGTTGCGCTCGACCTCGCCGGTTGGCCCGACGCCAAGCGGTTGACCACCCTCGCCCAGAACCACCAGCGAACAGGTGGCGTCGTAGCCGATACCGGCAATCGACGGCGCCGGCACGCCTGATTTGGCGATGGCTTCGCGCACACTCGCCGCAACCGCCTGCCAGATGTCGTTGCTCGATTGCTCGACGATGTCGCCTGCTTCGCGAAACAGCGCAATGTCGCGCTTGGCTGACGCGAGCATCGCTCCGCTCGCGTCGAACACGCCGGCACGCGCGCTGCCGGTGCCGACATCGATGCCGATAAAATGTTTTGCCGAAGTCATGCGAGCACCCGCGATAACGAGAGAAAGGAAAGAACGCCGCCGATGGCGTTCGGGATCAGAGGTCGTTGCTCTGCGGCAGGATCACCAGGTCGCGGATAGTGATGTTGCGCGGCCTGGTCAGCATGAACATCACCGCTTCGGCCACCTCTACGGGCTGCATCAGTCCGCCGGCCGCCAGTTCATCCTCCAGCTTCTGCTTCGGCCAGTCGCTGATAAGCGCCGTAACCACCGGGCCGGGCGCCACCGCCCCGACGCGCAGGCCATGCTTGGCCACCTGGCGGCGCAATGTGTGGACAAAGGCCTGGATGGCATGCTTGGAGGCGGTGTAGATCGGCTCCCACACCACAGGTACCAGGCCAGCGATCGAGCTGGTCACGACGATGTCCCCGGTCTTGCGCTCGACCATATGCGGCAGCACCGCGTGGATGGACCGGAACGCCGCGTTGATGTTGAGGTTCAGCATGCGGTCCCAGGCGTCGGGATCCCCGTCAACCACCTCGCCGCCGACATAAGAACCGGCATTGGCATGGAAGATGTCGAGCTGGCCGGCCTTCTCCAGGATCTGCGGCATCATGCCCGCCACGCTCTTCGGGTTCATGAGGTCGACCACCACGGGGAACGCCTGGGCCCCAAGTTCCTCGCTGACTTGCCTCAGCGCATCCTCGGCGCGGTCGACGAGCGCGACCCGCACGCCGGCCGCCACCAGATGCCTGGCGCATTCCAGGCCGATGCCCGATGCGGCGCCGGTGATCGCCGCGACTTTTCCGGTAAGGTCCTGAGCCATTTCAGCCTCTTGTTCTGTTAGGTTTGCTTGGGAGCTAAAGCAATTCCAGGAAAGGTGCGTAGCGGTTTTCCGCCCGGAATTGCGTAAAAACAAAACTAGAGCGTTTCCGTGAAAAACGGAAACGCTCTAGGATCAGGCGCGGCCGTGCGACACACGCGATCTGCGCGCCAGCGAGTCGACGATCACGGCGATCGCCAGAACGGCGCCGGTGATCATGTAGCGAAGCGACGACGACAGATCGAGCAGCGTCAGCCCGCTGGCGATCGACTGGATGACGATGATGCCCAGCAGCGCCGAATAGGCGCTGCCGCGCCCGCCGAACAGGCTGGTGCCACCGATTACCGCCGCAGCGATGGCGTTGAGGTTGACGTCACCTGTGCCGGCCTGCTGGCTGGACGACGCAAGGCGCGCCGCGGCCAGGATGCCGCCGGTGGCTGCCAGCGTCGAGCACAGCATGAAGGCGGTGGTGTAGATATAGCGCACATTGATACCGGCGCGCCGGGCGGCCTCGCGGTTACCACCAACGGCATGCATCGAACGGCCCCATTTGGTGCGTTTGAGCGCGTAGTTCATCGCCACGACCAGGCCGACGAACAGGCCGAACATCCATGGGATGCCGCGTGAGCTGTTGAGGTAGAAGACGATGGCTTCCAGCACGACGACGATGGCGACGGCGCGCGCCACCAGGCTTGCCGTCGACTGCGCCGAAAGGCCCGCTGCACGCCGCCGCACAGCCTCGCGATAACCTGTCCAGAAGACGCCGATCCCGGCAATCGCTGCCAGCCCGTAGGAGACCCAGTCGGGCATAACCATCAGCTGCCCGAAATTCACCAATGCCGACTCGTATGGCAGGTTGATCGAACCGGTCGAACCCAGCAGGTAGAGCTGCAGGCCAAGCACGGCGAGCAGGCCGGCCAGCGTCGAGACGAAGCTCGGCATGCCGAACCGGTTGAGCAGCAACGCATAGATCAAGCCGATGACTGCGCCCGCCGCCATGGCGGTGACGATGGCGAAACCGACCGGCCAGCCCTGGTTGACCCACAGCACGCCGACCAGTGCCGAAGCGAAGCCGCTGACGGAACCGACGGACAGGTCGATCTCACCCAGCATCAGGATACAGACGATGCCGAGCGCGATGACGCCGACCGTCGAGCAATCGAACAGCAGGTTGACCAGATTATTCGCCGAGAGGAACACTGGGTTGAGGCTCTGGAAAACCGTCCAGATAATGGCGAGCCCGACAATGACGGGCAGTGAGCCGAGATCGCCCGACCGCACGCGGTCGAAAAAAGCGCCGACGGCACCACTTAAGCCTTCAGCATGTTTCACACGCACATCGGCGCGGTCGATAAGCTGCGCCTGCGGCGCGCTTTGCGTGGCTTTGTCGGTCATGGCTGGCTCTCCTGAGCATGCGCGCTTTGTGCCTGACGGCGGCTTGCGCGGCGGGAAACCGAGTTGTTCTCCGCGCCGGTGATTGCGCTGACCAGTTCCTGGTTGGATGCATCGGGAAGGAAGATGCCGTTGTTCTTGCCGAGCCTCAGCACGACGATGCGGTCGGCAACGGCGCGGACGTCTTCCATGTTGTGGCTGATCATGATCACGCCGAGGCCGCGATCGCGGACGCGTTCGATCAGGTCAAGCACCTCCGCCGTCTGAGCAACGCCGAGGGCGGCCGTCGGCTCGTCGAGCATGATCAGCTTCGGGTCGAGCAGCAGCGAGCGTGAGATCGCAACCGTCTGGCGCTGACCGCCGGACAGCGAGGCGATCGGTTCGCGCACACTCGGAATGCGCGCCGAGAGTTCGTTGAGCAGCTTCCAGGCCTTGATCTCCATCGACACTTCGTCCAGCCGCAGCGGGCTGAGTTCCTTGCCGAGAAAGATGTTGGCGACCACGTCGAGGTTCTCGCACAATGCGAGATCCTGAAAGACGGTGGCGATGCCGAGATTGAGCGCTGTCGCCGGATCGGACAGAACGACGGGCTCGCCCTTGAAGGTAATGGTTCCCGATGTCGGCTGATGCACGCCGGCAAGGACCTTGACCAGCGTCGATTTGCCCGCGCCGTTATCACCGACAAGGGCGACGACTTCGCCGGCATGGACGTCGAGGTCGATGTCGGTCAGCGCCGAGACTGCGCCGAATTGCTTGGAGATGCCGCGCAGGCTGAGCACAAGCTCACGTGCCGAGGCCGGCTCCTGTGATGTTCCCGTCATGATGCAAGCCTTTCCAAGAGTTTCCACACCCGAGATGGGGTAGTGCCGCTCCGCCTGAAACGGCGGAGCGGCACACCACGACTTGGTTACTGGGTGATGCCGAGCTTCTTGCAGCCTTCGGCATAACGGCCGGTGCAGAGCTGTTCGGGTGTTGCGATCTTCTTGTCGATGATCTCCGCCTTCAGGTTCTCCTGGGTGACGACCACAGGCACGAAGAGCTGTGACGGCGTGTCGAACAGCGTGGTTTCAGCCTTTGGCGTCTCACCCTTGAGGAATTGGACCGTGACATTGGCCGCGGCCGCCGCGACGATCTCGCTCGGTTTGTTGATCGTGTTGTACTGGTCGCCTGCAATGATCAGTTGCAACCCGGCCAGCGTGGCATCGTTGCCGGTGATCGGCGGAACCGGGTCGAAGCCGCCAGCTTTGAAGGCTGCGATCGCGCCGCCAGCGGTACCGTCATTGGCAGCGACCACGCCGAGGATATTCTTGTCGAAGCGCGTGATCTGGCCCGCAGCCCACTGCTGCGCCTTCGGCGGTGCCCATTCCGGCGTGTCGTATTCTGCCAGGATCGGATAGCCGCTATTGTCGAGGCCGGCATGAATGCCTTTTTTGATCAACCCGGCAGCCGCATCCGTCGGCGAGCCGTTGATCTGCAGCACGCCGGTGCCTTCGCCGGCCTTCACGCCCTTGTCTTTCAGATGCTTGACCAGCGAGTCGGCGATCGACTTGCCGATGGCCTCATTGTCGAAGGATACATAAAAGTCGGCCTTGGCTTCGGGGATCGGCCGGTCATAGGCGATAACCTTCACGCCCTGTGCCTGCGCCTGTTTGACCAGCGAGGTGGCGGCGATGGAATCGACCGGATCGATGACGATGACCTTGGCGCCCTGCGAGATCATCGAGTTGAACTGCTGTTGCTGGCGTGCGGCATCGGCATCGGCGTTCTGATAGAGCACCTTGCAGGAGGCACAGAGCTTTTCCATCTCGGCCTTGAAGCCCGGATAGTCATGCTCTTCATAGCGGGTCGAGGCCTGGTCCGGCATCAGGAAGGCCACGGTGGCGCCATCGGCGCTCTGGGCAAGTGCCGAGCCGCCGGCGAGAGAGAGGGCCAGCATCGCGAGGCCCGCCGTTTTCCATGAATGTTTCATTGCATCTTCTCCCTTGGACGATATGACAATGGGTGATCTGAAGAGCTGCCCTCCCAGGCAGTGCGAATCCGTCGGCTATCCGGCCGGCTTGCGTAGTGGCTTCATGCCATTCCGCAGCGCCGGAGGCGGCCTCGGGACAAAGCTTTCCCATCGCGAGCGGCATGCGACCGCTCACGTTGTTGATTCTTCTGACGGTGTTCCTCCCTGGTCCTCCATGCTGGGCGGCCTCAGCCGCGTTGACAGGCGGCTATTGCCGCGTTGATTCAGGCGGCTTTCGCCGCGTTGATATGGTCGATCGTCAACCGTCGGAAGCGCGACGGCGTCATGCCCTTTTCGGCCAGGAACTGGCGGTTGAAATTCGACAGGTTGTTGAAGCCGACCTCGAAGCAGATGTCGGTGATCGGCGCCTCTTCGTCGCTGGTCAGTATCTGGCAGGCGAGATTGATGCGTAGCCGCTTCACATACTGCACCAGCGTCATGCCTGTATGGCGGCGGAAGGCGCGCGAAAAAGCGGAGGTCGACTGCCCGGCAATGCCCGCCAGATCGGCTTCCGTGAACGGATTGGTCAGGTTCTCGCGCAGATAGTTGAGCGCCTTGTTGATGCCGGCCGACATATAGCCGGACGGATCCGGTAAGTAGTTTGGGCTGGCCAGCATGCGTGCACCGTGACCGCGGCTGAGCAGGCCGGCGACCGCCATGAACAGTTCGATGCGGCGCACACCCTGCGCCTTCATCAATTCCTCCATCACCGGAGCGATCTGCCGGCTGGTCTCGGCTGAAAACAGCACACCACGCCGCGCATGCTCCAGCACCGGCGCAAGCGCTGCGAGTTCCGGCAACACACGCATGGTGTCGCCGATGAAGCTTTCATTGAACTGCAGGATGCGGCAGCGCAGCGGAATGGTCGATCCCTCGGGGATATCGCTCACCCAGTTGTGAGGCAGATTGGGACCGGTCAGCACCAGATTGCCGGGTTCGAACTCGCCGATGAAATCGCCGACGAAATAACGACCGGCCGTGGCGACCACGAGATGGAGCTCATATTCGGGATGGAAATGCCAGCGCACCGTGTGGAACGGATAGCCGTGCGACCAGGCCTTGAATGACTCGCCTTGTCGAATCTGGACGACTTCCAGGTCCGGACCCATGTTTGTTTCCTCCGGGCGCAAGACGATCTAGCCGCCGCGACCCTTTCCCAATCGGCTGGATGTGCTCCAGCTCTGACCTTCGAAACAAACGCTAATCCCCACGCCGTAACGACGCCACCACGTTTGGACAGTTGCAATGATACTTTTTTGACCTTGATCGGTAAAGATATGCAGGTGTCGCTAAAATATGCACCCGACGCCGCCAGTTCGCACTGGTTTTGCCACCATTGGTTAAGCATTGATTTACCAATGCAGGCGGCAGCTGTGATTGGCGAAACGAAACGTTTCGCCTCGAAACGTCGAGTCGCATAGCCCCGAAATCGGTCGGGCTCATCGCAAAGGCGGCCCATGGCGGACTCGGGCAACACGGTTGCTCTGGGCCGTGATGGGTCCGATCACCCTTTGGGGACGGCTTACGCCCCAGCATCAGCCCCATTCATAACGATCCATATATGCGATCGGCCTCAGATATCATTTTACCGAACCGTGCGGTTGGGCGATGGTGCCCCTTCTGGTCAGGATCAGGGTCTGGACACCACCCTGCCCCACCACCAACCTGGACACCGAATGCGAACACAGGTCGTCATTGTCGGTTCCGGCCCTTCGGGCCTGCTGCTTGGCCAGCTCCTGACCGGAGCCGGCATCGACAACGTCATCCTCGACCGTGTCGGCAAGGACTACATCCTCGGCCGCGTCCGCGCCGGCGTGCTGGAACAGGGCACGGTTGATCTCATGGGTAAAGCCGGTGCGGACGCCCGCCTGGCGAATGAAGGCCTGGTGCATGACGGCTTTTCCATCGCTTTCGATGGACGCGACCATCGCATCGATCTTGCCGGTCTCACCGGCAAACATGTCACCGTCTATGGTCAGACCGAAATGACACGCGACCTGATGGCCGTACGCGAAGCCGCAGGCACGTCGACCCTCTACGAGGTTGAAGATGTCACCTTGCAGGGTTTTGATACCGACAACCCTTTCGTGACCTATAGAAAGCACGGCGTTACCGGACGGATCGATTGCGACATCATCGCCGGCTGCGACGGCTTCCACGGTGTCAGCCGTCGTTGTGTTCCGGCCGGCGCGATACGAACCTTCGAACGTGCCTATCCCTTCGGCTGGCTGGGCGTTCTGGCCGAAGTACCGCCTGTCAGCGACGAGCTGGTCTATGCCAGGCATGAACGCGGTTTCGCGCTCTGCTCGATGCGCTCGATGACACGCTCGCGCTACTACGTGCAGGTGCCCGCCGAAGAACAGGCGGAAGCCTGGAGCGACGATCGCTTCTGGGATGAGCTGCGCAACCGGTTGCCCCGCCATCATGCCGAGGCGGTGACCACGGGACCCTCGTTCGAGAAATCGATCGCGCCGCTGCGGTCCTTCGTAGCGGAACCGCTACGCTTCGGCCGCCTCTTCCTCGTCGGCGACGCCGCTCATATCGTGCCGCCAACAGGCGCCAAGGGGTTGAACCTTGCCGCCAGCGACGTGCATTATCTGTTCGAGGGCCTGCGCGACTTCTTCCTCGAAAAATCGTCGGCCGGCATCGACGCCTATTCCGAACGTGCGTTGGCCAGGGTGTGGAAGGCGGTACGCTTTTCATGGTGGATGACCACCCTGCTCCACCGCTTCCCCGACAGCAGCGATTTCGAGCGCAGGATCCAGGACGCGGAGCTCGACTATCTGACACATTCGCAAGCGGCAGCGACGGCGCTTGCCGAGAACTATGTCGGATTGGCTTTTTGAGCGGCGGCCGCGTTCAGCGCGCGGTTGACCAGGCGAACCAGAGTGCAACCGCCGCCAGCAGCAGAGACAAGATCTTCCTGACGGGCTTTTCCTTGCTCGGATCATTCAGAGCTGGTTCAAGCGTACCAGCCAACCCGACAATCACCAGATGGACCAGCGTCGCAACGACCACATACATCACCGTCAACATCAGCGCCTGCCATACGGGATCGAGCGCCGGGTCGATAAAGGTTGGCAGAACGGAAACGTAAAATACGCCCGCTTTGGGATTGAGCAGATTGGTGATCAGGCCCCGTTTGAAATAACGGCCTCGATCGACCGCCACGTTTGAAACGATGTCCGTGCCCTTGGTCCATCCTTCCCATGCCAGGTAGAGCATGAAAATGACGCCCGACCACCGCAGCACCTCGTAGAGCACCTTTGACGCGTGGATGAGTTCGGCCACTCCCAGGGCCGCCACCAAGCCGATGATCGCCAAACCAAGCGCGATACCCGACAGAATCGCTATGCCGGCCTTCCTTCCATCCGCGGCCGACACCAGGGCAAGATAGGTCATGTTGGGCCCTGGGGTCAGTTCAACCAGCAACGCCATGACCAGGAATGGCGCCGTCATCGGTGGTAAGATCTGAGACAGTTCCACTACGAAATCACACACCGCAAAGGGTTCGAGCACGCAAATTCGTACACCAAGGGCATTGGAATGCACCAGATTGCTTGAGGAAAAATAGACTTGGACGCCTGTCGTTTGAACGACCGGCACCGTGCTTGCTTCTATCGCGGCAACTCCGCGGCCACCTCGCGCAGCGTCTGCATCAGCAGGCCCAGCCCCAGCGTCGGTTGCTGATCGGCTCGGATGGTGAGACCGACCGGTCCCATGGTTTCGCTGGTGTCGATCGGTAGCGCGGCCAGCACGCCATCCTCGATGTCGGCAGCCACCACGCCTTCGGAGATCACCCAGACAGCGTCGTTCGAACGCACGAACGCGCGGCCGAAGGCATGCGATACAGTTTCGATCTGGGTCGGCCAGTTCGGCACGCCATGAGCGATCAGCAGCCGCTCGACAAAGGGCCGGATGATCGACGTGCGTGTCGGCATCAGCGCGACGTAACGGGTGAGATCGGCGAAATCGAAGGCACCGCGGGCCAGGAGCGGATGGCCGGCGCGCACCACGAAACGCACCTCTTCCGAGTAGAGATGTTCGAACGAAAGACCGGTCATCTGCTCAGGCGCCGCCAACCGTCCGACGACGATATCGAGATCGCCGATGCGCAACTGGCCGAGCAGCACAGCGTTCTCGCCGGTGACGATCTTGACGCGGCTGCTTGTGTTCTCACTGAGGAACAGCGCCATGGCGCGCGGCATGATGCGCGTGGAGACCGTCGGCAACGCTCCGATCCGGACCGGCTCACCATGCCCCAACCGATCCGCGGCGATGGAATCCACGCCCTGCCGCAGCGCGGAGATCGCGGCACCTGCGTGGCGCAGGAACACTTCCCCGAGCCGCGTGACGCGGATGCCGCGACCGTCGCGCTCCAGCACGCGCACGCCGAGCGCGTCCTCCAGTTCGCGAATGGTCTTGGTCACCGCCGGCTGACTGACATGCAGCATTTCGGCCGCTTTCATCACGCTTTTCTGGCGCGAGACCTCGACGAATGTCTGCAGATGTCGGAATTTGATGCGCTGATCGATCATGTCGCCCATAACCTGCGAGTTAACAGACTGGCGCAATTTATTATTTTACTTAACCAAACGAAAGGGCAACAACAGAAGAGGAGGCGTGCATGCGACTGACACGGATCAACGATATCGTCCTGCACCACCGCCTGACGGGCGCACCGTCCGACGGCCCCGTCGTCGTTTTCATCAATTCGCTCGGCACCGATTTCCGCATCTGGGACGAGACGGTGGCTCGTCTGGCAGGCGAGTGCGCCACGCTGGTCTACGACAAGCGCGGTCACGGCCTTTCGGATCTCGGCGATGCCCGGCAAGGCATCGCCACCTATGCCGCGGACCTTGCTACCCTGCTCGAGCATCTCGCCATCAAGCGTGCCGTCATCTGCGGGCTTTCGATCGGCGGCCTCATCGCGCTTCAGCTCTACGCCACCCGCCCGGATCTCGTGCAGGCCATGATCTTGAGCGACACCGCCCACAAGATCGGCACCGCGCAATCGTGGAAAGAGCGCATCGAGATTGCTGAAACCAAAGGCATCGCCGCTTTTGCCGACGGTGTGATGGAAAAGTGGTTCACGCCGGCCTTTCATACCGGACGCGCCGACGAACTCGCCGGCTATCGCAACATGCTGATCCGCCAGCCGGTCGCCGGTTATGTCGCGGCCTGCAACGCTCTTGCCAGTGCCGATTTGACGGAAACCGCTCAGGGAGTGTCAGTACCTGCCCTCTGCATCGTTGGCGATCGGGACGGCTCGACGCCGCCGGCACTCGTTCGATCCCTCGCCGATCTCGTGCCCGGCGCGCGTTATGAAGTCATCGAAGGTGCGGGCCACATCCCTTGCGTCGAGCAGCCCGAAATCTTCACCGCGCTGGTCAGTGCCTTCATCCGCTCGCAATCTTTGGGAAGCTGACATGGCCAATGGCGAAACGATGTCGGGGCGCTATCGGCAGGGGATAAAAACCCGTCGCGCGGTGCTGGGTGATGCCCATGTCGACAAGGCGGAACTTGCCACCACCGATTTCGACCGGCCCTTCCAGGAACTGATCACCGAAGCGGCCTGGGGCACGGTGTGGGCGCGCCCCGCCTGGACGACGCGCGAGCGCTCCATCGTCACCATCGCGCTGCTCGCGGCCCTCGGGCATGACGAGGAAGTGGCCATGCATGTGCGCGCCACCGCCAACACCGGGGCAACGCGCGAGGACATCACCGAGGCCATGCTGCATGTCGCGATCTATGCCGGCGTACCGGCGGCCAACCGCGCGATCCGCATCGCGAAGCAGGTGTACGATGCGCTCGACGGCGAAAGGGAGGCCTCACCATGACGGACCGCAAGCCCGACACCGGCGCCTTCTTCACGCGCGACCGCACCTGGCACCCGCCGGCCTACACGCCGGACTACAAGACCTCGGTACTGCGCTCGCCGCGACGGGCGCTTCTGGCGCTGGACGGCACGCTGTCCGAAATCACCGGCCCGGTCTTCGGCCACGCGATCCTCGGTGAACTGGACAACGACCTCATCCACAATTTCGCCCGCCCCGGCGAATCGGCGATCGGCGAGCGCATCATCGTGCACGGCCGTGTCCTGGACGAAAGCGGGCGCGCTGTGCCGGGGGCGCTGATCGAAGTGTGGCAGGCCAATGCCGGTGGTCGCTATCGCCACAAGAAGGAAGGCTATCTCGCGGCGCTCGATTCCAATTTCGGCGGCTGCGGCCGTTGCATCACCGACGAGAACGGCAGCTACCGTTTCCGCACGGTGAAGCCCGGCCCCTACCCCTGGCCGAATGGCCCCAACGACTGGCGCCCCGCGCATATCCATTTTTCGGTATTCGGCCATGGCTTCAGCCAGCGGCTGATCACACAGATGTATTTCGAGGGTGATCCACTGATCTGGCGTTGCCCGATCGTGCGCACCATTCCCGACCGGCGCGCCGTGGAATTGCTGATCGCGCCGCTCGATATGGCCAATACCATTCCCATGGACGCGCGCGCATACAAGTTCGACATCGTCCTGCGCGGCAGACGCTCGACGCTGTTTGAAAACCGCCTGGACGGCAACTAGGTCGTAAACCCATGAAGATCGAAATGGCACCTGAAACGGCAAAGAGCTCGCGACTGCAATGACGCAGGATCTCACCTATCTGAAGGAGACCGCTTCGCAGACCGCAGGCCCGTATGTGCATATCGGGCTGACGCCGAATGCCTCAGGCATCACGGGTGTCTATCCGGCCGACCTCGGCTCGGCGATGGTGAACGACCGCACCAGGGGCACGCGGATCACCATCCGTGGCCGCGTTGTCGATGGCGGTGGCGCATCGTTGCGCGACGGCCTGGTCGAGATTTGGCAAGCGGATGCAAACGGCCTCTACAACAGCCCAGGCGAACAGCGCGGGCGGGCCGATCCCGATTTTACCGGCTGGGGACGTTGCGCGTGCGATGGAGACGACGGCGAATTCGTCTTCCACACCATCAAGCCTGGCCGCGTACCATTCAAGGACGGGCGGTTGATGGCGCCACACATCACCTTCTGGATCGTGGCGCGCGGCATCAATCTTGGCCTGCACACGCGCATGTATTTCCCCGAGGAAGCGCAAGCGAATACCGAAGATCCTCTGCTTCTGCGTATCGAGCATCGCGACCGGGTGGCAACGCTGATCGCGCAGGCCGATGGCAACGACAGCTACCGGTTTGACATTCATCTGCAGGGCGAGCGGGAAACCGTCTTCCTGGATATCTGAGCCCGATGAGCGTTTGCCCCTTCGATCATCCTGTCCTTGGCGGCCTTCTGGGCGACGAAGAGGTCGCCCGCTATTTTTCCGTCGAGGCGGAAATGAAGGCGATGCTTGCTTTCGAAGCCGCGCTGGCATCCGCCCAGGCAAAGGCCGCGTTGATACCCAAAGAGGCAGCGGCTGCCATCACTAACGCCATCTCCGCCTTCGGGCCCGACATCGAGCGTCTGCGCATCGCGGTCTCGGTGGACGGCGTTGCTGTGCCGGAGCTGGTACGGCAGTTGCGCGAAGCAGTTGGCGGCAAAACAGCGTCTCATGTCCATTTCGGCGCAACCAGCCAGGATGTCATCGATAGCGGCCTGATGCTGCGTCTGAAACCGGTGCTTGCCATCGTCGAGCAGCGGCTCGCCGTCTTCCTGCGCGCGCTCGGCAACCTTGAAAAACGCGACGGTGAGCGTGCCCTGATGGCCGCAACGCGCATGCAACCTGCAATCCCGATCAAGGCAAGCGACCGCATCGAGGGCTGGCATGGACCGTCTCAACGCAATCTGGAGCGGCTGCGCACATGGATGGTGGACGGGCTGACGCTGCAGTTTGGCGGTGCGGCAGGAACACTCGACAAGCTTGGCGGCAAGGCGAACGAGGTGCGCACTGCGCTCGCTAGCGAACTCGGACTGGCCGATCAGCCACAATGGCACAGCCAGCGCGACCGCATCGCCGACCTGGCTTCCGTCCTGTCGTTGATCTCGGGAGGCCTCGGCAAATTCGGGCAGGACATCGCCCTGATGGCGCTGGCGGGCGACGCGATCGAACTCACTGGTGGCGGCGGCTCTTCGGCGATGCCGCACAAGCAGAACCCGGTTGCGGCCGAAGTGCTGGTCACGCTGGCCCGCTTCAACGCCGCGCAGTTGGCCGGCATGCATGGCGCGCTGGTGCACGAACAGGAGCGGTCCGGAGCCGCATGGACGCTGGAATGGATGATCCTGCCGCAGATGATCATCGCCACAGCGACCGCCACAAGGCTTGCCGTCGAGCTCGTTGCCAACATTCGACGGCTCGGCAACAAGGATTAACTAGACAAGCCCTCCCAATACGGCCGAATTCGTTTTGACAGCGTTCAGACCGTGAGGTGCTTCACGATGTCGGCGCGTCCGATCCCGGTATGCGGACCGGTGAGCACGCACCGGCCATGATCCATGATCAGGTAGTGGTCAGCGATCAGTTCGGCGAAGGATAGGTTCTGCTCGACCACGATGAAGGCCGTGCCGCCCGCTTTCCTGTCATTGATGATGTCGGCCATGCGCTGGATATTTTCCCACTGCACGCCTTCGGTCGGCTCGTCGAGCACAACGGCGGGCTGGTCTTCCGCCAGCCCGCGCGTGAAGGACAACAGCTTCTTCTCGCCACCTGACAGCGTTCCAGCCCGTTGCGCCAGCCGCCTCTCCAGAACCGGGAAAAGATCGAAGAAGTGCCGATAGCCAGCCAACCGGCCATCCTGAACCATCACAGCCAGATTGTCCGCGACGCTGAGATCGTCGAACACTGGTCGTTCCTGCGGACAGTAGCTGACCCCAAGCCCTCTGCGTGTTTCCGGCGCCATCGAGCCCGCCTTGCGGCCGCAGATCGTCACCACCCCTGACCGGCACGGCAGATAGCCGAGCAAGAGTTTGAGCAGTGTCGACTTGCCGACGCCATTGCGGCCAACGATGCACAGGACCTGGCCGGCGGCGACCTCGCCGCTAAGCTCCTGCACGACATTCAAGGAACCGTAGCCGCCCGAGACGTTGCTGAAGCTGATCGGGATCATTTCTGACCTCCGACGTAGACGGCCTGCACGGCCGGATTGGCTTGGATGTCGGCGACACTCCCCTCGGCCAGCAACGCGCCATTGTGGAGCACCATCACGCGATCAGCGATCCTGCGCACCAGCGCCATGTCATGCTCGATGATGATGACTGCGTTGCCGAGCCGCTCCGCCGCCCAGCGGATGACATCGACAGCACGAGAGGTCTCGTCGGCCGAAAGGCCGGCGCAGGGCTCATCCAGCAAAAGGATACGCGGCTGCACGGCAAGCGCCATTGCAAGCTCGAGGATCTGGCGCTCCCCATGCGAAAGGTCACTAGCCGGCGACTCTTCCTTGCCAAGGAAGGCATAGCGCATGGCAAGCTCGGCTATGATCGGGCTCGACCAGCGCCTTAGCGAGAGCCTTAAAAGATCGAGTGGCCGCGCCCCGTTGCTCCACAGCGCGATGGCAAGATTGTCGCCGATCGACAACTCGGGAAACACGCTCGGCGCCTGCAACTTGCGGCCGAAACCCAGCCGCGCCACCTGGTAGGGTGCCTGATTGGTGATGTCGAGCGCGCCCACCTTCACACTGCCGGCGCTAGCCGGCAATTCGCCGGTGATCAGGTTGAAAGTGGAGGTCTTGCCCGCACCGTTGGGGCCGATGACACAGGCCACGCCCTTCGGCGGAAACGCGACAGTCAAATCGTTCAGGATGTTGATGCCGCTGGCGCTGACCCGTGCCGCTTCGATCGTCAAAGGCTCCTGTGCTGCAACCTCAGCCCGCGCTGGGGCCTCGATCCTCGCCCTTTGGCGTGCTCTGTCGAAGCTGCGGCGCAGGCGGTCCGTCACCGGCGTGAACAGCCCGATCACGCCTTGCGGGAAGACAAGCACGACCAGCATGAAGAAGCCGGCCATGATGACCTCCCAATAGGGAACGCCGTCCCGCATTTCCCCCGTCATCGACCCGACCAGCAAGGTGCCCAGCACAGGCCCGTAAAGCCGGCCACGCCCGCCGACCGCCGTCCAGACCAGGAGTTCAGCGGAGAAAGCGAAGCCGACGACCTGGGGCGAAACCAGGCCTTGCTGCGGCGCGTAAAGCGCGCCGGCAAGGCCTGCAAAAAAGCCGGATACAGCAAAGGCGATCGCCTTGTAGCGATGCGGATTGAAACCGAACAAAGCGACACGGCGCTCGTTCTGTGCGATCGCCCGCCACAGCACGCCGAGCGGCGCGCGATAAAGCCAGGTCGCAAGCGTCAACACGACGACGAGCGCCACCGCGGCGAGGTAATAATTGGCACGGAAATCGTCGATGCCCGGAAGGCTCGGAATACCGGCGAGACCGTTGAAGCCTCCCGTCACCGAATTCCAGTTGCTGGCAATCTGGAATGCCAGCATGGAAAGCGCCAGCGTGATCAACGAGAAGAATGGCCCGCTGCCGCCATCGCGACGAAACACCATCAGCCCGATCAGCAACGCCAGAACGCCACTTGCAAGAGCCGCGAGAGGCAGGAGCAGATAGATCAGGTAACTGCCCGGCATCGCCTTCAGCAGGATCGCTGAGAGATAGGCCGAAATGCCGAAGAACATGGCCTGTCCGAGCGGCAGGAAGCCTGCCTGTCCCCAGCACAGCCCCAGCCCGACGGCGACCATCGCGTAAAGGTAGTAGAGGCCGAGCTGATAGGTCCAGTAGTCGCCCACCGCGAACGGCAGGACAAGCAGGGCTACAAGCGTGCCGAGATTAGCCATGCGCGAACAACCCGCGCGGCTTCAGCCAGAGGAACAGGATCGCCACCACCAGAACGGTGAAATAGGCCTGCGTGCTGCCGAACAGCGCCGACATCACGCTGTCCAGGCCGCCGATGACGCCGGTGCCAGCAACCACGCCCAGCACGCTGCCCAGGCCGCCGACAACCAGCACGAAGAATGATTTGATGACGTAGTCCAGCCCGAGATAGGGATGCACCGGCACCAGCGGCGCCACCATGACGCCGGCCAGGCCGGCAAGGCAGGAGCCGACAACGAAGGTGGTGGTGGCAAGCCGCTTGACCGGCATGCCCAGTGCACGCGCAAGGTCCGGATTGCCGACCATAGCCTTGATCTTGAGTCCGGCCCGGCTGGTTCCATACCAGGCAAACAGAGCGGCGATGATCGCGATGCAGATGACGATCAGCACCAGCCGATAGGTGGGATAATCGGTACCGAACAGCGTCGTCGTACCGGCAAGCGGCACCGCGACGCTGTTAAAACCGAGTCCGAACCCGGCTTCCGCCAGCTTGCGCAGGAGCAGGCTCAACCCCCACGTCGCCACCAGCGTATCGAAAGGACGGCGATAGAGCGGGCGGATCAAAAGCAACTCGACCACCAGCCCCACGCCACCGCAGACGAGCAGAGCCAGCGGCACCGCCAGCAGGAAAGGCGCACCGGCTCGGTCCACCACAAGGGCGCAGAACGCGCCCATCATGACGAATTCGCCATGTGCCAGATTCAGCACGCCGAGCATGCCGAAGGTGATCGCCAGCCCCAGCGCGATCATCGCCAGCGTCGTCACGCCGAAAAGGATGTTCAATATCTGCGTGATGATCAGCGGATCCACGACCTCTCCCCTAGAGCGTTTCCGTTTTCACAGAAACGCGGAAACACTCTAACTCTTTGTTTTTACGCAATTCCGGGCGGAAAACCGTTACACATTTTTCCTGGTATTGCGCTAGTCTATCCGCAGCTCACACCGGACAGGACTGGCCGCTGGCAATCTTCTCGAAGGTCTTGACCACCTCGAACTCGGTGGCCTTGCACAGCGCGAGATACATGTCCTTGTCGACATGGCGTCCTGTCATCGTCGCCGTGCCGCCGGCGGTGGCAAAGGAGAGCCCCTGCGAAGCTGCGGCGACAGCCGCCGCTTCCGTCGAGCCTGCCTTGTCGACCAGCGCCTTGGCGCAATGGACGCCGGCATAAGCGTCGGCGCCGAGCGTCGACAGCTGAGGCACCTTGTCGCCGAATTTCGCCTTCATCGCGGCCTTGAACTTCTGGTTGGCCTCCGAGCCGACATTGGCGAAGTAGGCCATGCAGGAATAAAGGTTGCCGCTGCTTTCGGCGCCGATGCCTTGCAGCGTGTTTTCCTCCAGTAGGAAGGCCAGGCGGGTGATGTCCTTGTCGAGGCCGAAGGAAGCGAAGGCACGATTGAAATTGACGTTGTCCGCCCCGATCACGGTGATCAGCACGACGTCGGGCTTGGCGCCCTTGATGCGCGTGACGATCTCCTCGAAGCGGTTCGGCGCGCCGAGCGGGACATATTCTTCCCCGGCAATCGTGCCGCCGCCGGCACTGATGTAAGATTTGGCGGCTTCGTTGGAATTGCGGGCCCAGACATAGTCGTTGCCGATCAGATAGAAGGACTTGGCGCCCTTCCCCTTCACCGTTGCCTCGACCGCCTGGCGCACGGCGCTGTCATGCGACCCGATCACGAGGTCGACTTTTTCTTCCAGCATCAGGCGCACGACCGATTTCGCCACCTCGGCGGGAGCGGCCCCGGCATCGGTCGGGATCAGCTTGATCTTGCGGCCAAGGACGCCGCCGGCGGCATTGACTTCGTCCGCCGCCAGTTCCGCGCAGCCCTGGTTCGACGGGCCGAACAATGCCGCAGGTCCGGACAACGGAATGAGCAATCCGATCTTGAATTCGCCGTCCGCCGCAACGGCACGGCGCAAAGCGCCCGGGACGATGCCGGCAGCCAGTGCACCAGCCGTGCCGGCCAGCATGGTGCGGCGATCGATGATCATGAATGGTGGCATGTTTTTCCCCTCTTCTTGTTGCTTGTCGTTAGGCGTGTTCGATGATTGCCGCCTTGAGCACCGGTGCAGGAAGCATTGGAAACAGCGCCTCCATCGACGCAGCGATCGACAGCAGCGCCCGGTCGGTTCCAGGCAGGCCGTCCAGAGCCAGCCCGATCGGCAGTCCTTGACCCGTCAGCCCGACAGGCAGGTTGATGCCCGGCAGGCCGGCGACGCTGCCCGGATCGGTGTTGCGGATGAAGGTTGAAAAGGTCGGCACCCGCCGACCGTTGAGTTCGACGTCAACATCCTCGCCGATCGGGCGAGCGGGCAGTGGCGTCGTCGGGAAGACCAGAGCGTCGATGCCATGGGCAGCGAAATGATCGCGATAGGCCCGGATCAGGCGCGGTCGATGAACATCCATCGCTTCTCGATAATGAGCTTCTGGAACCATGCTGGCCGGATCGCTGATCAGGCGCATGATTCCTTGCACATCCGGGCTGGCGGCTTTTTCGACGATGTCGGAGAAATGCGCCGAAGCGCCGCTTTCCCTCAGATAGGCTGCGATGTCCCGGCCAGGCTCGTAGAAGGCAATGATGCTGGCCGCCGCATTGAGCGCGGCAATATCGGGAACATCGCCTTCGATGATTGATACGCCGGCCGCCTTCAGCAAATCCAGCGCATCCTGGCAAATCCGTTCCGTTTCAGGGTCGAGATCTTCCCAGAAATAGCCGCGCGGCATGCCAAGCCTCAATCCAGCCAACGGTCGCTCGACAAATTCGCCTCTGCTGCCCGTGACCACGCGGTCCATCAGCTCGAGATCGGTGACGCAGCGTGCCATTGGTCCTGGCGTGTCGCGTGTCGATGAGATCGGTACGATGCGGCTTGCCGGCCAGCGACCGGCGGTGGGGCGCATCGAAGTAATACCACAGAGAGCCGCCGGCACGCGCACCGATCCACCGGTGTCGGTGCCGATGCCTCCTGGGGTTAGGCGTGCCGCACAGGAGGCACCGGCACCGCCCGATGACCCGCCAGGGATCATCAGGAGGTCATAGGGATTTCGGATCGCACCGGAGAAGGAGTTGTTGTTGGTGATACCGAAGGCCAGTTCATGCATGCCGGTTCGGCCGAGAAAAATAGCCCCGGCATGGCGCAGAGCCGCTGCCACCGGCGCATCCTTCTTTGGGCGATGGCCGGAAAGTCCGGGCGTGCCGGCGCTGCATTCCTGGCCGGCAACGTCGATATTGTCCTTCATGCCGAGCGGAACACCTGCAAGTGGACCCAGTGTCTGACCACCGGCACGCGCTTGGTCGATCGCGCGAGCGACACCCAGCGCAGCTTCCGCGTCGATCGACACGAAGGCGTTGAGGTACGTATAGGCTGTATTGCGATCGATGAACGTCTCGACGAGATGCTCGGCTGTCACCTCGCCCTCGCGAACGGCTTTTGCCGCAGCCGCAACGCCGAGCTCGTACAATTCGGCCATCCAGTCCTCCTCACCCTGATCGGGCGAAGTGGATGCTAGAGGCGCAAATCAGGCACGTGTATCAGCAGAAATGCGGATGTGCCCTGGAGCATGATCCCGAAAAGTTGCAGACTTTTCGGACAAAGGTCATGCGGCAAAACAAAAAGACAGAGCGGAATATCGACTCAGCTTGATCGCATTCCGCTCTGAATCAATTGTCGAAGCGGGAAACGGTGGCGGCCAGTTCCGCGCGGTTGGCGCAGCCGCGCTTTTCCATCGCGCGCGAGAGATGCGTGCGCACCGTGGCGAAACCGATGCCGAGCAGACGGGCAATGTCGCGGTCGGTACAGCCGCGCGCCACCAAAACGGCAACGTCGCGCTCGCGTGGCGTGAGATCATCGTCGATCAGCGTGGCGCGCAACAGTGCCCGCCGCAGGAACGGCTCGAGCATGTCGAGCAGCACGACATCGCGCTCTTCGAACTCCGGCCGTCCCTTGGCGCGCCAGATGCGCAGGTCGCCGAGATCCTTGCCGTTGTCGAAGACGAACAGGTTGATGCCGTGATGCATGCCGTCGCGGGAAAGGAAATCGTTGAAGAATTCGGTGTGTTCAAGCCTGCGGTGCGGGATGACGAGTTCGACCGGCGTTGCGCGTTTGCGCGCACGCAGCTGCTGCGTCATCGGATCGCGGAACTGGAACCAGTCGTCATAGGCCTTGAGATTGTTCTCACTCATGCGGTAGGCGCGCGAGCGCTCGAAAATCCCCTTGCTGTCGTTCCAGACATAGGAAGCGCCGAAATCCGAGCGCGCCAGCCGAATGATATCGGCCAGAACGTCGCCGCGCGCATCGGCACCTGGACCGACACGTTCGAGCCGCGCGACGATATCGCCATACAGGCGGATTTCGTCTGACGTGATGTCCCTCAGCACAACGCCCATGACCCGCTCCTCCCCAGCAACAGGCTCATGGAAGGCGACTATAATAAGCTATTGGATCCTGTCCACAGCACTGGGCTGACGAAAGCGCTTCTTCTGCGAGAAGCCATGACGCAGCCGCATCGAACCGGCAATCGCCACCAGCAAGTGGTCTTCACCCGGCATGTGGTAACGCGCGCTGCACGACATTCAGAAAATAACGCATGCCGATCGGCACGATGTCGTCGTCGAAGACGAAACGATCGCCGTGCAGACCCTCACCAGGGCCGACATCGCCTGCGCCGATCCATGCATAGGCACCGTCACCGACACCGCGCAGCAGGAAGGCGAAATCCTCGCAGCCCATGCTCGGCTGGAAGTCGGTGCTGACGCGCTCAGTTCCGACCGTATCCTGTCCGGCAAGGGCCGCCAGCGCAGCACCGGCGGCTGGATTGACCACCGGCGGATAACCACGCTTATAGCTGAGTTCGGCCGTCACGCCATGCATGGCCGCGACCGCTTGCGCAACCCGCTCGATCTCCGCGGCGCAGTGATCCGACAAGGCCGGATCGTAGAAACGGCAAGTGCCCTCTACCTTGGCTTCCGTCGGCACGAAATTGTTGAAACGCCCGCCATGGATCTGCGTGACCGAAAGCACGGCAGCCGCAAGCGGATCGATGCTGCGGCTGACCACCCGCTGCACCGCGGTGATGAAGCTGGCCGCTGCCAGCACCGGATCATCGCCCAGATGCGGCATCGCCGCATGGCAGCCGCTACCGTGGAAGCGGATCTCGAAATCGTCGACCGCTGCCATCTGCGGGCCGCTCAGCACGCCGATCTGGCCTTTGGGAAAGCCCGGCCAATTGTGGACGGCAAACACCTTGTCGACCGGGAATCGCTTCAGCAGCCCGTCCTCGATCATCTTCTTGCCGCCACCGACCACCTCTTCGGCCGGCTGGAAGATGAAGACGACCGTGCCATCGAAATCCCCGCTTTCGGCCAGAAGTTTCGCAGTGCCCAGCAGGATTGCAGTGTGGCCGTCATGGCCGCAGGCATGCATGACGCCTTTGTTCTTCGACGCATAGTCGATTTCGGCCATTTCCTCGATCGGCAACGCGTCGAGTTCGGCACGCAACGCAATGGCCCTTTTGCTGTTTCCCTTGGTGAGTGTAGCGACGACCGCGGTCTGGCTGACATCGGCGTGCACGGCGAGACCGAACTCGGATAGTTTTGCAGCGACGAACGCGGCGGTCTGATGTTCGGCAAAACCGAGTTCAGGGTTGGCATGGATGTGCTTGCGCCAGGCGATGACCTCGGGCGCGATTTCGGCGACTCTATCGTCGGTGGGCATGATGATCTCGCGGTTCGCTTTTCTCGGGATGGCAGCGACCCTAAATGGGGGCTCAGACCCCGTCTTGAACGGGATTGACCGCAGGGCCGGTTTCCGGAAGGCTGCCATTGATGGGCTATGCAAGCGAACAAACAGGGCTCGAGGAAGCGCGATTGACGCGGCATGCCGGGCTCGGCGATCTCGAATTGCTGACCGCACGCTACCGCGATCACGCTTATGCGCTGCACACGCATGACAGCTATGTATTCGGCGTCGTGGTCGCAGGCGCCGAGAAGCTGCGCATCAACCGCCAGGCCTATCTGGCCCCTGCCGGTTCGATCATCGTCGTCAATCCCGAGGACCCTCATGACGGCGAGAAAGGCTGCGATGCCGGCTGGGCTTACCGCACCTGCTATCCACGCGCCGAGCTGATGCGCGAGGTCGCGGAAGATCTCGAGCTTGGCCATCTGCCGATGTTCCGCCAAGGCATTCTCGATGCCCCAGACCTTGCCAGCGATTTCGTTCGCGCACATCGCCTTGCCGTTGCGGGCAGGACGATGGAGGCGGAAACCGCGATGCTGATGGCCTTGCGTGGATTGACCCGGCGCTTCGCAGACCTTGACGGCCGCAATCCTTCGGCCGACGATAGCGAAGCAGCCAGGCGCGTTGGACTTTACCGCGACCTCATCGAAGCTGACCTTGCTTCTGCCTTCGATCTCGGCGGTCTGGCCAACGCCGCGCATGTTACCCGCTTCCAGGTGATCCGCGACTTCAAGCGCGTGTCAGGCATGACGCCCGGCCAATATCTGCGCGACTGCCGTATCCATGCCGCCTCGGCCTTGATGCGCACCGACAAATCTCTGGCTGAAATCGCCTTCGAGACCGGCTTTGCCGACCAGAGCCATCTCACCCGGCTGTTCAAATCCATGCGCGGCCTCCCGCCCGGAGCGTTTCGCGAGGCGAAGTAGGATAGCCAGCATCCGCTGTCAGCTTGATTATGGCGGCATAACACCACCTGCGACGCGCATCTTCTCCACAAGTCAGCCGGGCAGTCATCCGCATCGATAGCCGCGCGGCGTCAGCCACACTCGGCTTCCCCGATTGAGACTATCTCAGCTTAGCTGCCTTGAATGGTTGCCGGCTCGGTCCAGCCTCGGAAAATCTGGCAGTGTCGCCCAATGATAACGAAATTGTCGACAAAATAGTTGACAATCATACCGGCATCCTGAATATCGGATGGCAGGACACAAACGACGGCAGCAAGATCGTCGCAGTGACACCGGGAGGATGCTTCATGATCGACCACCACACGTCGAGCAATCGGGGAAGAAGCCGATACTGCTGGGCAATGAGCCTCTGAAGCGCATCCCGTATCTCCCGCAAAGGTCGACCCGACGAGGTTCCCCATGCTGGTCTTCACGATAAGCCGTCTCGCCAACGCGATCATGGTCATGCTGGCCGTTGCCATGCTTGCCTTCCTGATCTTCCGTCTCGCCGGCGATCCGGTCGAGATGATGGCCGGCGAGACGATGACCCAGGAGGATCGCGACGCGCTCCGAGAGCGGCTCGGCCTCAACGACAGCACCGCCACGCAATTCGTACGCTTCGTCGCCAATGCCGCACGTGGCGATTTCGGCGTTTCCTACCGCAATGGCCAGGACGTGCTGACACTGATTGGGGAACGTTTCCCGGCAACGCTTGAACTCGTGCTGGTGGCGACGCTGATTTCCCTGCTCGTCGGCCTACCCCTGGGCGTCCTGACTGCCATCAAGCGAGGGCGATGGTACACGGAATCCCTGCAATTCCTGTCGATCATCGGCGTCTCATTGCCGAGCTTCGTGGTCGGCATCCTGCTCATCCTGGTCTTTTCGGTCATGCTCGGCTGGTCGCCGTCTTTCGGAAGGGGTGAAGTCGTGCAGATCGGCTGGTGGTCGACCGGCTTGCTGACGCCGTCAGGACGCGCGGCGCTCATTCTGCCGGCCATCGCGCTCTCGCTTTATCAGATCACGCTGATCATGCGGCTGGTGCGCGCCGAAATGCTGGAAGTGCTGCGCTCCGATTATGTGAAATTCGCCCGGGCCCGCGGCATCCCGCGCTGGCGCATCTATTTCCGCCACGCGCTGCGCAACTGTTTGATGCCGGTGGTGACGATGACCGCCATGAATGTGGGTTCGCTGATCGCCTTCGCGCTGATCACCGAAACCGTCTTCCAATGGCCGGGCATGGGCATGCTGTTCATCCAGGCCGTCACCTTCCTCGATATCCCGGTGATGGCGGCGTATCTGTGCATCATCTCCTTCATTTTCGTCGCGCTGAACACGCTGGTCGACATCACCTATGCCGTGATCGATCCGCGCCTGCGCGCCTCGCACTGAGGAGGCGGCCCGATGACGACCGACATCGCGAAAACAGCCCCGGCAAAACCTTCATCCGCGCTGC
Source organism: Mesorhizobium sp. 1M-11 (assembly GCF_001303895.1). Lineage (GTDB taxonomy): Bacteria > Pseudomonadota > Alphaproteobacteria > Rhizobiales > Rhizobiaceae > Mesorhizobium. The sequence continues at coordinate 478,926 of NZ_LJSD01000001.1, forward strand.
GACGTTGGCTTGACAGCGATATCTGGTGGTCGTTCACCCACTCGAAGGCCGCCATGCTGGCCGCAGCGATCTTCGCCATCCTGATCGTGACGGCGGTGTTCGCGCCATGGTTCGCACCGCAGAACCCGTATGATGCGGCGCAGCTCGACATGTGGAAGGCCGAGCTTCCGCCCGTATGGCAGGAAGGCGGCGAATGGCCCTATCTGCTCGGCACTGACACGCAAGGCCGCGACATGCTCTCGGCCATCCTTTACGGCACGCGCATCTCGATGATCATCGGTCTCGCTTCCGTCGCTCTCTCCCTGCTGATCGGCATGACCGCCGGCCTGGTTGCCGGCTTCTTCGGCGGTTTCATCGAGAACATCCTGATGCGCATCGGCGACATCACCCTGTCGATCCCGACGATCCTGATCGCCATCCTCGTCTCGACGGTGGTGCGCCAGCTCTTGCCCTCGGATCTGCGCGAAATCGGGGCATCCGCGGTTCTGGTGCTGGCGATCGCACTGTCATCCTGGGTGCAATATGCCCGCACGGTGCGCGCGCAGACCATCGTCGAACGCAGCAAGGAATATGTGCAGGCGGCCCGGTTGCTGAAGGTTCCGGCGCGCCGGATTCTGGCGCGTCACATCCTGCCCAACACGCTCACCCCGGTGCTGGTCGCCGCCACGCTGAATTTCGGCATGGCCATCCTGACCGAAGCCACGCTTTCGTTCCTGGGCATCGGCATGCCGCCCGGCCAGCCGTCGCTCGGCACGCTGATCCGTATCGGCAACCAGTTCCTGTTCTCCGGCTCTTGGTGGATCGTCCTGTTTCCGGTGATCCAGCTCTGCCTGCTCGTCGTCGTGGTCAATGTGCTGGGAGACTGGCTGCGCGACGTGCTCAATCCAAAACTGAGGTAAGTGCATGACCAATCTGCTGCTCCGCAACGTCCGGCCCCATGGAGGCACCGCCAGCGATCTGCTGATCCGCGACGGGCGCATTGCCGGGATCGGTCATTTCGAGCCGGATGCCGGCATGCCGGTCGAGGACGGCGGTGGCGCCATCGCCATCCCCGGCCTGATCGACGCGCACACCCATCTCGACAAGACGACCTGGGGCATGCCCTGGCACGAGAACAACCGGCGCGCCGTCCTGCGTGAACGTATCGACTTCGAACGCGAAAACCGTGTCGCCATCGGCATCGACCCGCATCGCCAGTCGATGCGCCACGCCATCGGTCTCGCCGCGCACGGCGCGACCCATATCCGCAGTCATGTCGACATCGATCCGACCCATCGGCTCTCGATCGTCGACGGCATCATGGAAACGCGAGAGAAGCTGAAAGGCATCATCGACATCGAGATCGTCGCCTTCCCGCAATCGGGCGTCATGGTGATGCCGGGCACCGTGGAACTGCTCGACGAAGCGCTGGCACAAGGCTGCGAAGTGCTGGGCGGCATCGATCCTTGCGGCATCGACCGTGACCCCAAGGGCCAGCTCGACGCTATCTTCGCACTGGCGGTGAAACATCAGAAACCGATCGACATCCATTTGCACGAGACCGGCGATCTCGGCGCCTTCACCATGGAGCTGATGTTCGAGCGCATCCGCGCCAACGGCATGCAGGGCAAGGTGGCGATCAGCCACGCCTTCGCGCTCGGCATGAACGACTACTTGCGCGTCGGCCAGCTCATCGACCAGATCGCCGAGCTCGACGTAGCCATCCTGACCACCGGCGCGCCCTCGGCGACCGTGCCTTCGATCATGCGGCTGAAGGAAGCCGGTATCCGGGTCGGCGCCGGCTGCGACGGCATCCGCGACACCTGGGGCCCGTGGGGTCAGCCCGACATGCTCGATCGCGCCAAGGTGGTCGGCATGAAGAACGGCCTGCGGTCCGACAACGACCTCGCGCATCTCCTGCACATCGTCTCGCAGGGCGGCGCCGACGTCATGCGCATCGAGGGCTACGGCCTGGCAGAGGGCTGCAATGCCGACCTGACGCTCCTGACCGGTGAGACGCTGGCGCACGCCGTGGTCGACGTGGCGCCGCGTCCCCTCGTCGTCAAGGGCGGACGCATCACCGCGCGCAACGGCCAGCCAGTGGTGGACATGCCATGACACGACAGGTTCTGGATATACTCGAACTCGGCAAGCGCCCCGAGGGCCGCACGCTGATCGCGGCAGCCTGGGTGCTTGGCCATCGTGATGGCGGCCACCGGCTGATCCCGAATGGCGAGGTCGTCATCGATGGCGGCGAAGTCGTGTTCGTCGGCACGAAGTTCCCGGGCGAAGTCGCAAGGCGGGTCGATTTCGGCAATGCGCTCGTCAGCCCGGGCTTCATCGACCTGGATGCACTCTCCGATCTCGATACCACCATCCTCGGCATCGACAACCAGCCGGGCTGGGCCAAGGGTCGCGTTTGGCCGCGCTCCTATGTCGAGGCCGGTCCCTATGAGATGTACAGCCAGGAAGAGCTGGCATTCCAGAAGCGCTTCGCCTTCGGGCAGCTGCTGCTCAACGGCATCACCACCGCGGCTCCCATCGCCTCGCTCTTCTACCGCGAATGGGGCGAAACGGTCGCCGAGTTCGATGCGGCCGCCGACGCCGCCGGCGACCTCGGCCTCAGGGTCTATCTCAGCCCCGCCTACCGCGCCGGCGGCATGGTGCTCGAGGGACCCGGCCAGATGGTGCCGGTCTTTGACGAACAGCGCGGCCTGGCCGGGCTTCGCGATGCCGTCGACTATATCGGCAGGCAGAACGGTCGCCACGGCGACCTGGTGCGCGGCCTGCTGGCACCGGACCGCGTCGAGACCTGCACCGAGGAACTGCTGCGCCAGACCCACGCGGCCGCTGCCGAACTCGACTGCAAGGTCCGTTTGCATATGGCGCAAGGGTCGATGGAGGTCGATACCGTCCGCAAACTGCACGGCACCACCGCTCCTGTCTGGCTGGCACGCGCCGGACTGCTGAACGATCGGCTGATCGCGCCGCATGCCACCAACGCCACCGAGGAAGATCTCGGCCTGTATGCAGAGCATGGCGTCTCGATCGTGCATTGCTCGCTCGTATCGGCGCGCAGCGGCAGCATCCTGAACTCGTTCTCCAAATGCCGCGAACGCGGCATCAACATCGCCATGGGAACCGACACAACCCCGGCCGATATGCTGATGAACCTGCTGATCAGCTTGATCACCTGCCGCATTGCCGACAAGGCATCGGACCGCGTGCGTTCCGCCGATCTGTTCGACGCAGCGACGCTAGGGGGCGCGAAGGCGCTCGGCCGCGACGACCTCGGCCGGCTTATGGCAGGGGGCCGCGCCGACATCGCCGTTTTCGGCCTCGACGATGCCGTGATGGCGCCGTCGGTGGACCCGATCACCACGCTGGTCACCGGCGGTTCGGGCAAGGTCACGCAGGCCGTGTTCGTCGACGGGCGGCTGTCCATGCGTTTCGGCGAAGTTGCCGGCATCGACATGAAGGCGGCACGCAAGCGTGCCCAACAACAGTATGAAGGTCTGATCGCCAAATATCCGGACCGCAGTTGGGGCCACCCACCGGTTTCGGACATTTTCCCGCCAAGCTATCCCATCGAGGTCGACGCCAATGGCTGAAGCCCAGCAGGCTGTGCTTGAGGTTCGTGGCCTCAAGGTCGAGTTCCCCGGTCGCCGTGGCGTCGCCACGGCTCTCTCGGATGTCAGCCTTTCAATCCGCCCCGGCGAAATCCTCGGCGTGGTCGGCGAATCCGGTGCTGGCAAGTCGATGACCGGCCTTGCCATCCAGGGGCTTCTGGAGCGTCCAGGGCACATTGCCGAAGGCGAGATCTGGCTGACGGATCGTCGCATCGACAATCTGGGCGACCGCGAGATGGAGAAGATCCGCGGCCGCGAGATCGGCGCGATCTTCCAGGATCCGCTGACCTCGCTCAACCCACTGTTCACGGTCGGCGCGCAACTGACCGAAACGATCCGGCAGCATCTCGGCATGGGCAAGGCCGAGGCCAAGGCGCGAGCGATTTCACTTCTGAAGGATGTCGGCATCCCCTCGCCTGAAGAACGTTTCAACCAGTACCCGCATCAGTTCTCCGGCGGCATGCGCCAGCGCGTCGTGATTGCACTGGCGCTCGCCGCTTCGCCGAAGCTGATCATCGCCGACGAGCCGACCACCGCGCTCGACGTTTCGATCCAGGCGCAGATCACCTCGCTCCTGCGTAAACTCTGCAAGGAGAAAGGAACGGCGGTGATGCTGGTGACCCACGATATGGGCGTCATTGCCGAAACGGCCGATCGTGTCGCTGTCCTCTATGCCGGCCGCCTCATAGAGATCGGCCCGGTCGACCAGGTGCTGCGCGCCCCGAAACACCCCTATACGCGCGGCTTGATGGCCTCGATCCCGGCACTCGGCGCACGCGTCGAACGGCTTAACCAGATCGACGGCTCGATGCCGCGTCTCGACGCCATCCCATCGGGTTGCGCCTTCAACCCGCGCTGCAAGGAAGCCGGCCCACGTTGCACGCGGGAGCGGCCAGGTCTGTTGCCGGCCGGCGCGGGCGCCAGTGCATGCTGGCTCAACGCAGGAGGAACCGCATGACCGCGATGACTTCACAAGAGACGTCGGCGCTCTCGGTCAGCCGGCTGGTCAAGACGTTCGACGTCTCGGCGCCTTGGCTCAACCGTGTTGTCGAGCGCAAGCCGCGACAGTTCCTGCAAGCCGTCAGCGATATCAGCTTTGACGTCCCGCTCGGCGGATGCCTGAGCCTTGTCGGCGAAAGCGGCTGCGGCAAGTCCACGGTCGCCCGCCTGGTGACAGGTCTCTACAGGCCGAACGGCGGCGAGATGCGTTTCGCACCGGGCCACGACGGCAAGCCATTGTCGGCACAGATGATCTTCCAGGACCCCTATGCTTCGCTCAATCCGCGCTGGCGCGTGAAGAACATCGTCGCCGAGCCGATCCGCGAATTGAAGCTGCGCAAGACAAGGGCCGAAATCGACGACCGCGTGGTGGAGCTGTTGAAGACTGTGGGTTTGTCTGCTTCCGACGGCGAGAAATTCCCGCATGAATTCTCGGGAGGCCAGCGCCAGCGCATCTCGATCGCGCGGGCACTTGCCGGCGAACCTGAATTCCTGGTCTGCGACGAACCGACCTCGGCGCTCGACGTTTCCGTGCAGGCGCAGGTGCTCAACCTGATGCGGCGCCTTCAGGATCAGTTCGGTCTGACCTACCTCTTCATCAGCCACGACATGAGTGTGGTGCGGCACATGTCGGACCGTATCGCGGTCATGTATCTCGGCCGCATCGTCGAGGAAGGCAAGACGGAAGCGCTGTTCGCCAGACCACGTCACCCCTACACGCAACTGCTGCTGCAGACGATCCCGAACATCGAGAAGCCGCATCGGGACCGCGTCGTCGCCGGCGGCGAAGTTCCAAGCCCGCTCAAGCCGCCGTCAGGCTGCCCGTTCCATCCAAGATGCCCGATCGCGACGGCGCGCTGTTCGGCGGAATTGCCCGAAGTGCGAACCCTTGCAAACGGCACGCGCGTTGCCTGCCATCTCGCGGAGGATGCGTAGAGGTCGTCAGTCTCGAGCATTTTGTAGCCAAGTGGAATCACTTGGCGTTACAAAAATGCGGCGAAACAAAACTTAGAGGGTTTCCGCGTTTCCGTGAAAAACGGAACGCTCTATGCCAGCGCGGCACGCAGATCATGGGACATATCCCGCACTTCCCTCAGGTCCAGCTCGGACTCCACATGCTCCAGATGATGTTCCATCAGTGCCGAAGCCTTTTTGAGATCGCCGGCGGCGATCGCATCGACGATCTCGGCGTGCTCGTCCGGTCCGCAGTTGAAACGTGCCGTGTTTCGGTAGACGGCCGTGATCAGCGAGGTGCGCGAGATCAAGTCGCGCATCATGCCGAACAGGAAATCGGAACCGGAAATCTCGGCAAGCAGAAGATGGAAACCGCCGGACAGTTTGATGATGTCGGTGGTTGCGTCGTTGGTGTTGGCGGTTCGCTCTTGGGCGACATGGCCGCGCAGGCGCGACAGATCCGCCTTCGTCACCGAAGCGCCGATGCGGGCGACGACACGGCTCTCCACGGAGCGGCGAATGGTAAAAACATCCCTCGCCTCGTCCACCGTTGGCTGGCACACGAACGCGCCGCGATTGGGGATGATCGTGACGAGGCCCTCGCGCTCGAGCGCCGCCAATGCCTGGCGGATGCGCGCGCGGCTGACGTCGAAAATCGCGGCCATCTGGCCTTCCTTGAGCTGCACGCCGGGGCGCAGCCGACGCTCAGCGATCGAGAGCCACACCTTTTCGACGATCTGCTGTATCGAAATGCCTGCCTGTTCGGTCATGACTCTCTTTCCCGCTGTCAGATCGACATCCGCCAAGGCTGACAAAAAGTCAATATTTGCATTGGTCCATGAGCTTTTTTTGTAGATAATACATTCAAAAATTGTCTACAATATTTTCGTATGCGGGAGACTCGAATGGAATTCGACTTCACACAGATCGAGGCGGACGGGCGCTATCGCCTGCTGACCAATTTTGTCGGCCCGCGGCCCATTGCGCTGGTGACCACGCGTTCGGCATCCGGGCGCAGCAATGCCGCGCCGATGAGTTTCTTCAACGTCTTCTCGCACGAGCCCCCCATCGTCGTTCTTGGCATACAGCCCCGCCTGTCCGGGGAAGACAAGGACACGGTCGCCAACATCCGCCGAACCGGCGAATTCGCGGTCAACATGGTCGATATGGCGTTATCGCAACAGATGCTGGTGTGCGGGCTGGCGTTCGAAACCGATGTCGATGAGCTGGAGATATCCGGGCTTCCCACAGCCCGCTGCAGGCAGATTGATGTCGATCTCGTCGCCAGCTCACCCTGCACCTTCGAATGCCGGGTGGAACGGCTGATCGAATATCCGCGCCGTATGCTGGTTCTGGGCCAGGTCGTCCATATGCATGTGCAGCGCGAGTGTCTCGACAAAGCAGGCCGCTACGTGAATCCGGAGACATATCAGCCGATCGCCCGGCTGCATGCCGACAACTACATCACTTCCGACCGTCAGTTCGTGCTCAAGGCGCCGGCGATCTCGGAGGTCCTCAACACAGCCAAACGTGCGGGCCAGTAAAGTGCATATTCGTCTCATTAATCCCAATTCGACAGCCTCCATGACCGGACAGGCGCTGGACAGTGCGCTGAAGGTCGCCAGCGCAGGGACACGCGTGACCGCGGTCAATCCTGCGGGAACCCCTGTGAGCATCGAAGGCTCCGTGGACGAGGCCCTGTCGGTGCCGGCCATGCTCTCCGAAATCCGCAAAGGCGAGGCGCAAGGCGTCGACGCCTATGTGATTGCCTGCTTCGACGATCCGGGCCTGCATGCAGCCAGAGAAATCGCGAGAGGCCCCGTGATCGGCATCTGCCAGGCTGCCGTGCAGGTTGCCATGACCATCAGCCGACGCTTTTCCGTCGTCACCACCCTGCCCCGCTCGGTTCCGATCATCGAGGACATCGTTCAGGCCTACGGCGCGGGCCATCATTGCCGTGCCGTCCACGCCATCGACCTGCCGGTGCTGGGGCTGGAGGAAGACCCTGAAACCGCTGAACGACTGTTGAGGGAGACGATCGAGCGCGCCAAGGCCGAGGACCGCGCGGAAGCGATCATCCTTGGCTGCGCGGGCATGTCGAGCCTGTGCGAGCGTCTGACGGCAGCAACCGGCGTGCCCGTGATCGATGGCGTCACCGCCGCTCTGAAGATCGCCGAGGCCCTGGTCGGTGCCGGTTATGCGACCTCGAAGGTCAGTGCCTATGACTATCCGCGCCCGAAGGGCCAGTTCGCCGAGCACATGGAAGGCATGGCGATACGGGCCAGCGTCTAAAGCGCTTCCAACGGAATTACCTCACGGCGTTGCATTTTGGAATTACGCAAAAACAAAGCGTTATGACACCTTCCCGATTCTGCTTCTGAAGTTCCCCATAATTGATCGGATCGCCACCCGGCGACCTTTATCGGCAAGCAGGGGCAAGTTAGGCACGAGCGAAGGCCGTGTTTAGGCGCCGGGATCGGGCAACGCGATGGGCTCGCAGAACGTCCGGCTGATCTGTCCCCAGCCCGGATCGTGCATATGCGCCTTGAGGCCTGCGCGATCCGCCATGGCCTGGGCTTCGCGTTCGCCGAAATCGATGGCTTGTTCGACATCTACGGTCAGGACACGCCCCTCTTCCATCAGGACCTTGCCGTCGACGATCACCGTGTCGACATCGCTTCCGACAACCTGATGGATCAGCCGGTGAACCACCATCCAATTGGGAGCGAGGTGCGGCTGTCGCATGTTGATGATGGCAACATCCGCCTTCTTGCCGACCTCCAGCGAGCCGATCTGGTGCTCCTTGCCCAACGCCTTCGCAGCATCGATGGTGATCATCTCGAAGATCTTGCCCGGCGGCAGCAGGTAGCGGTCGTTGTTGTTGAGCAGATGCTGCGTGAATTGTGCCAGGCGCGCGATCTGGAACATGTCGAAATGCCGGCTCGGCGAAACGCCATCCGAAGTGATCGCCACCGGCACGCCTTTCGACATCATGTCCAGGAGCGGCACGGCGCGGCCGGGCGGCGCATGCGTCACATGCGTTCCGGTCGCGGCCAGGATATCGACCTCTTCGTGCGAAATACCCCAGCAGTGCTGCAGATGCACATCCGGACCGAGAAGCGCGTTTTCCTTGTCCTGGAAGGCCATGCGGATCTGGCCTGCGAACGCGTCTGAATGGATGCGGACGCCCCATTTGCGTGCAGTTTCGCGCACGCGCCTCGCCTGCATACGATCGTTGTCGGTCAACTTGACCGCAAGATCCGGCGTCGTCGGGTTCGATGGATCGAGCGACGGTACGATCGTAAAGGGCGTGACGAACACGTCGATGCGCCCGTCGTCGCTGCCATTGAGCGCCTCGATGGTCGCTTCGGTTCCTTCGATCATCTCTTCGAAAGAAACGCGCCGTCCCTCGGGCTTGCCGTTTTCCCAGCGAGTAACCGGATGCGGCCAAGGCAATCCAGCCGGGCCAACGCAGATGACCTCCCTCAAGCCAATCTCGGCATAGGCCCTGGCGTGATTGATCGCGAAGACCGGATCGTCGCTTCGCGGCATCGACGAAATGATGCTGACCCCGGTTGTGACGCCGGCTCGCAAGCGCTCCAGGCCGCCGACCAGCCCGTCTGCGTACCAATAGTCACGGGTCGCGTAGTGGTAGTAGGTCGGCGTGACGATCCGCATCCACAAGGAATAGGTATCGGCGGCTACGGAACGGATCAGCGCGTGGCCGGCATGGCCATGCGCGTCGACAATACCCGGAATGATCAGCTTGCCTCGGCAGTCGACAATCTTCTTGTCCTGGTGCCGCGGCTTGAGTTCCTCGGCGGTTCCGATGTCGACAATCCTGTCGCCCAAGATAGCAACAGCACCATCGTCGATCACACGCCGATCGGCATCAACGGTGACAATGGTTCCGTGAAGCAACAGCAATCCGTTCACGTCTTCTCCTCCGAGGCGCTCCCAGCACCAGGTATTTTGCTATCCATTCACGCAATTTACGTCAACAATATTGTTGACAATCTTGTCGAGCGTGGTGATTGTGAAATTCGAGTGAGGAACCTGGGAGGTGAATATGTCCTGCTTGAAAAGCTTGCTGGTTGGTGCGGTGGCTGTGGTGGCGCTGACAGCATCGGCCAATGCGGAAACGCTGCGCTGGGGTAGCCGCGCCGATATCTATTCGCTGGATCCGGATTCTGTACCTTCGACCGCCAACCTGGCCTTCCTGAACCATATCTATGAAGGGCTGGTCCGCTACGACGCGGACTTCAAGATCGAGCCGGCGCTCGCGACGGAATGGAAACTGATCGACAACAAGAAATGGCGCTTCACCTTGCGCAAGGGCGTGAAGTTCCATGACGGTGCCGACTTCACCGCGGACGACGTCATCGCCTCGCTCAAGCGCGTCAGCGACCCGACGTCACCGCTGCGCGGCAACATCCCGCTTTATGTGAACAGCACCAAGGTCGACGATTACACGGTCGATGTCGAGGTTTCAGCGCCGACGTCCCTGTTCCTCAACGACATGACCAACATCTTCATGTTCAGCGCGAAGTGGTTGAAAGACAACAACACCGAAAAGCCGACCGACGTCGCAACCAAGACGGAAGGGTATGCCACCCACAACACCAACGGCACCGGCCCCTTCAAGCTGGAAAGCCGCACGCCGGACAGCAAGACCGTGATGGTCGTCAACGACAAGTGGTGGGACCAGAAAAAGCACAATATCGACCGCATCGAGTTCCTGCCGATCGCTTCGCCCGCGACCCGCGTGGCGGCACTGCTCTCCGGTGAAGTCGATCTGGTCGACTCCGCTCCAATCCAGGATCTTCCCCGGCTCGAGACCTCGCCGGGTATCACTGTGAAGAAGCGCACCGAACTGCGCACGGTCTTCATCGGCTTCAACCGCAAGGAAAAGCTGGAAGATGGCCGCGAGAACCCCTTCAACGACCTGCGGGTGCGACAAGCTGTTGAAGCCGCCATCGATCGCGACCTGATCAACAAGAAGGTGATGCGTGGCCTCGCCCGCCCGTCTGGCTCTTTGATCGCTCCAGAAATCTCCGGCTACGCCAAGTCGCTCGACACTTACAGCCCTGCCGATCCGGCCCGCGCCAAGAAACTTCTCGCAGAAGCCGGCAAGGAAGGCCTGAAATTCACCTACATGTGCACGAATGACGAGAGCATCAACGAGGAGGATTTCTGCGCCGGCGTCACCAACATGCTGAAGCGCGCCGGCTTCGATCCGACGATCGACATCGCGCCGCGCGCCGTCCAGTCGCCGAAGCGTTCGAACGGCAAGGCCGACGTCTTCAACCTGAGCTGGGCAAACGAGCCGACGCTTGACGCTTATTCCTTGCTCGCCCAGGTCCTGGAGACCAAAACCGGTAAGGTTGGCGTCTCCAACTATGGCGGCTGGTCCTATCCCGAACTCGACAAGCTGGTCGAACAGGCGGTTCAGGAGCCGGACAATGCCAAGCGGCTGCAGCTCGAGGAGGCCGCCCTCAAGATCGCCAAGGACGACACGATCCTGATCCCGCTGCATCAGCAGCCGATCGCCTGGGCAATGCAGGGCAAAGTCAAGAGCATCGACTTCCGGGCCGACAACAAGCCGCGCCACTGGCTGACGCAGATGGGCGAGTGATCCGGTCCGACAAGAGACCGTACCTCTCAACTCCTGGCGCTTCACCACCCGGTGAGGCGCCATTTCTTTTGAGTGCAGTAGGTCGCGTTCGATATCTCTGATGGCTCGACAGCATGCCGAACATTGACCGCAGTCCAATCTGGAGAGAACGCCAGATCAGCCCTGGATCACAGGCAGGGATTTGGGCGCCAGTTCGGCGATGGTGCGGCCGCGCGGATCGAAAAGTCCTGCCCGCGAACAGGCCCAATCCTGCAACGCCTGCATTTCGCGCAGTGCGCCATCATAGTCGATGCCGGTCGGCCGACCCTTGTCCACCGTCAATCGCCCGTCGACATAGACATGCTCCACCGCACGTTCGGCCGCGCAATGGAGCAGGCTGCGCAACGGGTCGTAGACCGGTCGCATCGTCGGCGCATCGAGATCGACCACGACCAGATCCGCCTTGGAGCCGACGCTCAACCTGCCGATATCGGAGCGGCCGAGCGCACGGGCGCCGGCCAGCGTCGCCGCCTCGAAGATATCACCGGTCGAGAGATCGAAAACACTCCTGCCGCCGAGCCGCGAACAGATCAGCGCCTGCCGCATCTCCTCCAGCATGTTGAACGGATAGCTGTCGGTGCCGATAGCGACATTGACGCCGGCGCGGCGGTAGGCCCCCAGCGTCTCCAGTGCCATGCCGCTGCGCGCGAAGGTGACCGGGCAATGCGCCACGCTGACGCGACGCTCTGCCAGGGTGACAAGGTCGTCGTGCGTGCGCTGGCGTGTCCAGGAATGATGGTCGGTGAAGATGCAGTGGCCGATAATGACGTCCGCTCCGAGCACGCCGAGCTGGTCGAGATATTGCACAGCAGTCAGGCCCGTGCGGCGCAGCAGCTCCTCGTGCTCGGCCATGGTCTGCGCGGCATGGACGGTGAGTCGCATACCACGCTTGCGCGCTTCGTCGGCGGCATCGGCCAGCAGATCCGGCCGGCAGGTCTCGACCTGCGACGGCGAAACGACGCCATCCAGCCGGACGCTTGGATGCGCCCTCGCCCGATCCACGAAATCCAGGGCTCGTGCAAACGCGTCGCGGCCGGCCTGGTCATCCCATTCGAAATCGAGGCGGTGGCTGTCATGGACCACCCAGTTCGCCTGGCGGAAGCCCGGAGCAAGATAGCCTCGCACGCCGCTTTGCGCCGCGATGTCGAGCCAGGCGTCATGGATGCCGGCGATGTCGAGCACCGTGGTCGCACCGGAACGCATCAGGTCGCCGAGCATGACGGTCAGGCAGGCGGCGCGGGCATCCGTGCCACCGTCGATCACCGAGGAGTATTCGTACATGGCCTGGCCCCAAAGGGCAGCGGTGCCGACATCCTCGAAAATGCCTTTGGCCATGGGCTCGTCATGCGAATGGCAATGAATATCGATCAGCCCCGGCATGACCATGCGTGCCTTGCCGGAGAGTTCGGTGGTCGCCTGTCCTTCAAAGCGGCCGCCGACGCAAAGCAGCCCGGTTTCGTCGAAGGCGACGTCGCCACCGTGGCGGTAGACCTGCCGGTCATTGTCCGCGTCATAGGCAATGATGGTATCGACGTCGCGGATGACCGTGATCTCAGTCATGACCTACCCTGAAACGTTTTTCGAGAAAGCGGCTGTAAGCGCCCATCAGGGCACTGAAGACGAAATAGACGACGGCGGCGAAGAGATAGCCTTCCAGCACCGCGATGCCCTGCCAGTTGGGATCGCGCAGCGCGGTGCGCACGGTGTTCAGGAAATCCAGCAGTCCGACGATGGTGACCAGCGTCGTGTCCTGAAAGAAGCCGATGAACAGCGAGACCAGCGGCGGAATGACGGTTTTCAGCGCCTGGGGAATGATCACCAGGAACGTGTATTGCCAGTAATGCAGTCCGAGCGCCTGGGCCGCCTCGGTCTGGCCGCGTGGCAGGGCCTGAAGCCCGGCGCGCACGATCTCGGCGATATAGGCTGCGGCAAACAGGATGATCGCGACCTGGGCCCGCAGCAGTTTGTCGATCGTCACGCCTTCCGGCATGAACAGAGGCAGCATCACCGACGCCATGAACAGGATGCTGATCAGCGGCACGCCGCGCACCAGTTCGATGAAGGTAATGGCGAGAATGCGGATGGCCGGCAGATTGGAGAGCCGCGCCAGCGCAAGCAGGATGCCGAGCGGCAGGGCCAGCACGAGCCCGACGAAGGTCAGCATGAAGGAGAGCGGCAGGCCACCCCATTGCGATGTCGGCACGGAGGTCAGGCCGAATACACCACCCGCCATCAGCACGAACAGCAGCGGCAAAAGTACGATCCAGCCGGCGATCAGCGCGCGGCCCCATAGCCGTGGGATGCCCGAGACCGCCATGGCAGCGATGAACAGCAGCGTCGCGGTCAGCGGCCGCCACTGCTCGTCGAACGGATAGATCCCGAAAAGCATGTAGCGCAGCTTATCGGCGAGATAAGGCCAGCAGGCGCCTGAAGCGACCTTGCAGTCTTCCGGCGTACCGGTGAACACCGCATTGACCAGCAACCAGGAGATCGCGGCCTTGGCGGCCAATGCAAAAACGGCCAGGCAGATCAAGGTCACCGCCGAGTTGCCTGCCGTGCCGAAATAGGCTTTCAGGCTACCACTCTGCCGGCGCGGAGAAGCCATATCGCTTGCCATTGCGGATTGTTCGCTCATGGCTGGCGTTCCCTGAGCGCGACATGCCCGTTGTACCAGTTCATCAAGGCGGAAGTGGCGAGCGAGAGGATCAGATAGGTCAGCATGAAAAGCGCAATCGGCTCGATCGCTTGCCCGGTCTGGTTCATGATGGTGTTGGACACCATCACCAGGTCGGGATAACCGATCGCGATCGCCAGCGAACTGTTCTTGAATGTCGTCACATAGACATTGGTCAGCGGCGGCACGATCACCCTGAGCGCCTGCGGCAGGATGACCAGCCGCATCGCCTGCCCGTCCGAGAGACCGAGCGACTTCGCCGCCTCGCGCTGCCCCTTGCGGATCGCAAGGATGCCACTGCGCACGATCTCGGCGACGCTGGCAGAGGCACTGAGCGTCAAGCCGACCAGCAACGCGACAAATTCGGGCTTCAGATGCGCCCCGCCGGTCAGGCGAAACTTGCCGAGTATCGGCCAGTCGACTTCGCCGCTGATATCGAAAAGCAGTGCAGCCACGACGACAGGCAGCACCAGCAGTGCAAGGGCCACCGGCCAGCCCGGCAGTGCTTTGCCCGTGGTGATGCGCCTGTGGCGCACGACCTTGAACCAGATCACGGCGGCGGCAATGCCGATGGCGACTGCGGCAACGGCCACCCAGAAGCCGGAATTCCAGATGATGGCCGGCACGACCAGGCCGCTGTTCGAGACATAGACGCCGGGCAGCAGCGTGATGGCCTGCCTCACCGGCGGCAGCGTGAAGATGATGACCGAGTACCAGAGGAAGAGGTAAAGCAGCAGCGGCACGTTGCGCAGCGCTTCGACGTAGAAAAGCATGAGCCGCGACAGAAGCGGATTGCTGGACAGGCGCGCGATGCCGACAAGCGTGCCTATGACGGTGCTGAACACGATGGCCAGCAGCGCCACCTTGATTGTGTTGAGCAGGCCGACTAGCAGCGCCCGCGCGTAGCTGTCCGAGGGCTCGTAGGCGATCGGCGTCTCGCTGATGACAAAACCGGCTTCCCGGCCGAGATAGCCGAAGCCGGTCGCTATGTCCTGCTTGGCGAGGTTGGCGAGCGCATTGCTGAGCAGATACCAGCCGACGGCGACGACCGCCGCAACGCAGATGACCTGATACGCCAGTTCACGGACGCGCCGGTTTCGCAGCAGAACAATGGGCGACACGCCGTGTCCCTTTTAGAAAGTCGGATTGAGAAGTATGGCGCATGTCGGCGGACATGCGCCATATCAGGCGATCGGCTTAGCGGAAGGGCGGCGGATAAAGCAGGCCGCCATTGTTCCACAGCGTGTTCGGGCCGCGGCTCAAGCCGAGTGCGGTCTTTTCACCGAGATTGCGGTCGAAGACTTCGGCATAATTGCCGACCTGCTTGACGATGTTGTAGCCCCACTTCTTGTCGAGGCCGAGCATCGGGCCGAGATCATCCGCCCCACCCAGCATACGCTGGATTTCCGGATCCGTACTTTTTGCCTGTTCGTCGACATTGGCTTGCGTGACGCCCTTTTCCTCCGCAGCCATCATCATCCAGACCGACCAGGAGACGATATCGCGCCAGTTGGAATCATTCTGGCGCACAGCCGGTGCAAGTGGCTCCTTCGAGATGGTCTCCGGCAGGATCACATAGTCGCCCGGGCTCTTCGAACCGGCACGAATGGAGGCAAGGTCAGAGCGGTCCGACGAGACCGCATCGCAGCGGCCCGAGAAGAAGGCGTTGTTGTTTTCGTCCGGGTTCTCGAACACCACCAGCTCGAACTTCTTGCCGGTCGTGCGGAAGAAGTCGGCGAGGTTCTGGGCCGTCGTGGTGCCGGGCAAGGTGCAGATCGCAGCGCCATCGAGTTCCTTGGCGCTGTTGATGCCGAGGCTCTTTGCCACCATCAGGCCCTGTCCGTCGTAAAACACCGCCGGGCCGAAATCGATACCGAGCGAGGCCTCGCGCGAATAGGTCAACGTCGTCTGGCGCGATAGAATGTCGATCTCACCCGACTGCAGGACCTGGAAGCGCGTGTTGATGTTGGTCATCACGAAGTCGACCTTGTTCGGATCCCCGAACACGGCACTCGCGACCGCGCGACACACATCGACGTCGAAACCCGCAAACTTGCCCTGCGCATCGGCGAGCGCAAAGCCTGTCGTCCCCATCGAAACGCCGCAGATCAGTTTGCCGCGTGCCTTCACCGTCTCCAGCGTCGACGCGGCTTCCGCCGCAACAACGGATGTGCCCAGAAGCAGCGCGGCAGCCGCGATGCGGCGTGCCGTCCGAAATAGTGCCATTTGTCCTCCCAAGCGGTTCTGACGGAATCTCCGCCGACCGTCACTTTTTTCAACACGGCAATCCAATCAAATTGCCGACAATTCTTCAACAAAATAATCGACAATAATTGTAATCAATCGCAGCAACCGTGATCCGAGCTTTTCGGGTTTGCGGCACCCGTTGTTCCCTTTAGCTAAAGCACGCAAACTGCCACAATGGTCCGATGACACGCAGTCGAAGCCCGATCCTGGCAAGGCCAGCCACCCTGATTGTCATCTGGTGCCTTCTGCTGCTGGTTTCGGTCAGCGCATTGGCGGCCTGGCAATACCGGGTGCTCAGCAACGAACTTGCCCAGGAGAGTTTTGTTCTGCACCGGCTGGCCTCGCAGCGGGCCGACCAGCACGATGCCCATATGACGGCGCTTTCGGCCATCGCGGTGGCTTCCGACGGCCGCAGTTTTGATCTGTTCCTTGACGTGGCGTCGACCATTGCCCGCTTCTATCCCCGCATCGACGAGATTCAGCTTGTTCCGCTGGACCCACAGGCGAAAATCGTCGGCACGACGTCACTCGATCCAGCTGCGGCGGGACTCGTACGCAAGGCGGCCCTGGCGTCTGATGGTCACATCGCGCTGCTGCCCCATCCTGGCCGTCCCGATCACTACATCATGGTCAAGCGCAGCCCCAACAGCGACGCCGCGCGATACGGGCTCATGCTGGGCATCGACGCTGGCAAGCTGATCAGCGACGAGACGCCGTTCTGGTCGCGGCCCGGCGTCACCACACGACTGTCCTTGCCCGATGGACAGCGTGTGGTCGGGCCGCCCGCCATGCCGACCGCAATCGGCTTTTCGAGGCCGCTCGGCAGTGCCTCCCAGCCTCTCATTCTCGAAACCGGCGTGGAAATTGGAATCACGGACGTCCTCCCTCCCCTCCAGACGCTTCTGACGCTGTTTGCCGTCAGCCTTGCCTACCTCGCCGCCGTGAGCGCATTACGCCAGCGGGCTCGCGCGCGCGCCGCCGTTCAACAGGCGCGGCTCAGCGCCCTGGAATCACGCCTTGCACATGCTTCCCGCGTCAATGCGCTCGGCGAAATGGCGAGCGGCATGGCACACGAGTTGACGCAACCGCTCACGGCCATCCTGGCGCAGGCACAAGCCGGACGCCGACTGGCCAGCAGAGGCGACGCGACCGCGCTTGCTCCGGTTCTCGACGATACCGTCACCCAGGCTAAACGAGCCTCCGCAATCCTGGAGCGCTTCCGCAACTGGTCGCGACCGCAACACGAGCCGGCATCCGCTTTCGACTTGCGCAGCGCCTTGATCAACGTACAGACGCTGCTTGGACCGGAAGCGGCAAGGCGCGGCATCCAATTGGATGTTCATCTTCCCGAGCGGCCAGTCGTGGTCGTCGCAGACCCGGTCGAAATGGAACAAGTCGCATTCAATCTGGTGCGCAACGCAATGGAGGCTCT
Organism: Mesorhizobium sp. 1M-11; assembly: GCF_001303895.1. Taxonomy (GTDB): domain Bacteria; phylum Pseudomonadota; class Alphaproteobacteria; order Rhizobiales; family Rhizobiaceae; genus Mesorhizobium. Next base: position 496,514 of record NZ_LJSD01000001.1, read on the forward strand.
GGATGGCAAACTGGACGGTCCTGGACGCGTGACAATGGGATTGATGGATGACGGCTCTCAAGCCATTTTCGAAGTCAGCGACAACGGTTCCGGCGTGTCGGAAAGCATACGACCGCAGCTGTTCACGCCCTTCGCCACAACCCGCGCAGACGGTACCGGATTGGGCCTCTCGCTCAGCCAACGCTTGGTGGAACGTGCTGGCGGCGAAATCGTGCTGGTCGACAATGGTCCCGGCGCGACCTTCCAGGTGATACTGCCGCGTGGACGGGAAAAATCGGAGGCAGCGCAATGAGCAGTCCTGTCTATCTCGTTGATGACGACGAGGCCGTGCGCAGCGCGCTCAGTCTCCTGCTTTCGACTGTCGATATGAAAGTCACCGGCTTCGCCGACCCGCAGGCCTTTCTGGCACAGGTCGCCCGGCTCGAGCCCGGTTGCCTCATCCTCGACATCCGCATGCCGGTCATTTCAGGGCTGAAGCTTCAGGAAAGACTGGCGGAACAGGGTGTGGACTGGCCCACCATCGTCATCTCCGGCCATGGTGACATCGAGGCCTGCCGGCGCGCCTTCCGCAACGGCGCCGTCGATTTCCTGTCAAAGCCCATCGACGAGCAGGATCTCATCGACGCGATCCAGAAAGGCCAGCAGGTTCTGGAACGCACCTTGCGCCAGCGAGCCGAAAAAGCGGAAACGGTCACGTTGCTGGCCGCGTTGACCGCGCGAGAGAGCGAAGTGCTCGACCGTATCGCCTCGGGCTTCACCACCCGACAGATCGCCGAAGGGCTGGGCCTGTCGCCACGCACAGTGGAGAGCCATCGTGCTGCGATCGGCGCCAAGCTCGGCACGACATCGCAGGCCGAGATGACGCGGCTCTGGCTGGAAGGGCGTGAAACTCCGTAGAACTACGGAGCAGGCCGCAAGCCCTACGAATACCGGCTGCACCGATCGAACGGTATCTTTTCCACATCAACTGGACAGGAGACCATGATGATCCGCACTCTCGTAATTGCAGCCACTGTCGTCGCCCCGCTTGCCGCAACCGCGCAGGAACTGCCGACGGCACCTTATCTTCCGCTCGACCTGGCGACCAAGGCCGCTGACGCCGCGCTCAAGGCCTGCGTCGCCGAAGGCCACAACGTCAGCGTCGCCATCGTGGCACGCGACGGCGCAACCAAGGTCCTTCTCAAGGGCGACAATTCCGGCCCACACACCGGCGCAAGCGCAGAGGGCAAGGCCTTCACTTCGGCAGCACTCGGCCGTGACACGGCAGGGCTTGCCGAATTCATCGCCGGCAAGCCGGCCAATGAGGGCATGCGCGATATGGACAGCCGCATGGTGATCCAGGCTGGTGGCCTGCCGGTCAAGCTCGGCAAGGCACTGGTCGGCGGCATCGGTGTGGGTGGCGCTCCTTCGGGCGATATCGACGCCAACTGCGCGGCTGCCGGATTGAAGGCCATCGGCACCGCCGAATAAGCTTTCCCTACCTTGTAAACATCGTGTGGCCGCCATTGGCGGCCATACCCCATTCCAAGACTTCAGATGGGCAAACTTCTCAGGACGCGCCCCACCAATTTCTCCAGGGATAGCCCACCAGCGCCGGCGATCGCGAGTGTGAACATGCCGCCTGCAATCGCGAGATCCTTTTCGAAATGCAGCAATTCGTTGTGGTTGGCGAAATTCGTGTGAAACAGCGCTGCCGTGGCGACGCAGAACAGGCCGAGTGCGACGGCACCGAGCCGCGTCAGAAGGCCCAACGCCACCGACAGGCCCGCTGCGATCTGCAGCGCGATGGTCGCGACGACAAGTGGGGCACCGATCCCGAGCTGCGCCATCGCGTTCACCGTACCTGCGAAATTCAAGGCCAGGGCGAAACCTTCATGCACGAAGATCAAGGCGAGCAGCACACGGCCGGTCAGCAGCACGAAATCCGACAGATAAACCTTCCAGGTAATTGGTACCATCGACGTCGCTAGCTCCGTCCAGAACAAGAAGGGCGGGCACCTTCGTGTCCGCCCGCCACTCTTTTATTTGGTCACCTTGGTCTGGATCGCCTGTTGCAGGTCTTCCAGCTCTTCGCAGCCGCTGGGGCAGAGCTTTTGCAGCGAGGCCAATTGCTCCCTGGCCTTTGTCATGTCGCCCGTTTCGACATAAAGTTCGCCGAGATATTCACGCGCCGCCTTGTGGTCTGGCTTCAGTTCGAGCGCTTTGTTGTAATAGGTGAGCGCGGTGCTGTAATCGCCTGTCTTGCGCAGCGTGAAGCCAAGCAGATTGTAGACATCGGGCTGTTGCACGTCCTGCGCCAGATCGCGCAGTTCCGCGAGTGCCCCCTGATAGTCCTTCGCGTCGATCTTCGCCCTCACCGCGGTCAAGTCCGGGGCGTCCGTCGATTCTATATCGTCGACCGCATAGGCCGGCGGAAACATGAGCCCGCTCGCGGCTGCCATCAGGCAGATGCCAGCCAGCATTCCAAAAAACCTTGTCATTGTCTTTCTTCCTTCTGCTTGCCGTCAGCTCTGGACGGTCGGCGTGAAGCCATAGGCGTTGCCGTCCTTGACGAAGGAACCGGTTCCCGGGAACGGAAAATGGGAGCCGCTGATCCTGATCTTGTCGGCTATGACCCGGTCAATAAGCTTGTGACGGGTGGCGATCGCGGTCGGGCCGTCCTGGTCGTAGCTGCCTTGCCATTCCGGATGCGGGGCAAGCAGCGCCGGCACATACATCGTGTCGGCGGAGACAAGGAACTGCTCGTTGCCCGATGCCACAAGGAAAACCGAGTGGCCGGGCGTATGCCCGGGTGCCGCAATCAGCTGTATCCCCGGAGCGACTTCAGCACCGTCCTCGACCAGTTTCCAGTTCTTCCACTTCGGAAAATTCTCGGCGATGCGCTTTCCGGCGGGCTTACGACCCGCGGGCAGTTGTTCGACGCGACCGGGATCCGTCCACCACTTGTATTCCTTGGCGTTGACGGTCAGCTCGGCGTTGGGGAATACCGGAGCGTTGCTGCCCTTTTCCATCAGCCCCCAGACATGGTCCGGGTGGAAATGCGAAATCATGATGGTATCGATCGCCTTGTAGTCGATGCCGGCGGCGGCCATGTTGGCCGGCAGATGGGTGGCATTGGCCTGCCACTGGCCGACGCCCGATCCCGCATCCATCATGATCAGCTTGTCGCCGATCTTGAGCACGACGACGGTGAGTGGGATGGGCATGAAATCGGTCGGCAGGCCCGCTTTTGCCAGCGCAGCCTTGGTGTCGTCGACCGAGGCGTTGGCGATGAAGGTCGGATCGTGCGGCTTGCGCCAGATGCCGTCATAGATGGCCGTGACTTCGACCGAGCCGACCTTGTAGCGATAGAATCCAACTGTCGGCTCTATCGGAGCGGCCGCCGATGCGGGGGCAATGAATTCAAGCTTTCCTGCAATCCCGAAAGCCGCAGCGGCAGCTGCGGATCCGAGCACCATGCGACGTGTCATGTTGAACATCGTGATCTCTCTTGTCTGATGCAACGATTTGAAAGCGGCCGGATGATCATTCACCCTGATGACAAGACCTGCCGCCTTCCGGATTTATTCCCAACCGTGAGATCTTTCTTTCGGCTGGTTCGCGAAGGCGTGATCGCGTTCGGATGTTCGAGGAGCGGGATTTCCAGCCGCTCCTCGAACAGGTGACGGTCAATCAATTGCCCCAGAGATCGTGATCGAAATCCATTGTGTCGATCTTGGCCTTGCCCGAAGCACCGGTCTTGATGCTGGTGTCGACATCCTTGCGCGGCTTGGGGACGGAAGCCGTCGTCGAGTGATCGACCGCAGCCATCGGCATGGCGCCGGGGTCGTAGTGATCGCTTCCCGCAAAGGCGGTGCCGGTGGCGATGACGATGCTGAGCGTGGTGAGAGCAACCTTGATCATGTCTCAATTCCTTGCCTTTGGTTGACGCGTGCCGTCTTGGCGCCGCTACAGACAAGACCTTGATTGCTCTGATTTTATTCCCGCCCCACGGTCTGTTTGTTTGGATTGTCGACCGATATCTGGAGCTATGTGCCGGGGCTCGCGCAATCATGCAAAATGAAGCGCGCGAGCTCTGCTTCGCACAGCAATCCCATGCGATCTTTGTCTCTCATTGTTCAGCTTTGCCGCCTCGGGCGAACGTCGGATCAGATCGCAGCCGCAGCCCGGAAACGGGTGACGAATTCATCGAGCCCCGACCGCTCCATGTCCGTGATCGCCCAGTAGGCGAAGGCTCGGTCGCTCCAGCTCACCATCGAAAACCCATCCGCCGAACGGTCGACGGGGCTGCTCGCCTCGCCACCATTCCGGGGCTGGGCGACAAGCGTGATCAGATGTTCGTTGTGGCGGTAGACCAACGCGGGAATGGGTTGTCCGTCAACGACCTCCACCCGGCCTCCAACGAGCGCAAATCCGTCCTTGGCGAGGTCGGGAGCCGGTGGCGACATGCCAAGCCGGCCATCGAGCCAGGGTTTGACCGTATGCCGGTCCGACGAGACGACGTCGACAGGGTTGGCGGCAAGCAGGCTGCGGCGATGGCCACTTGCAACGGCGGCAGCAAAATCATCCGAGCCGCCAGTCATTGCCCATTGTGTTGCGCCACTCGCCACCACCGCGGTAATGGCGATCGATGCGGCCAGGGCACGCCAATCGAACGTTGCGGATCGTGCGGACCAGCTCCGAAGGGAACGTTCGGTACGGGAGTGTGATGACGACGTGCGGAAGGGCAGAACGGATGGTTGCAGCGCCTGATGGGCATCGGCACCTCCGATAGCCTGGATGCGGTCCAGAAATGCCTTGCTCGGCTGCGGTTTCGGCAGCCTGTTCACGGCAACGCGCAAAGCCGCGATGCGCGCATGTTCGGCGGCAAGTTCAGGGTCGGCAGCGATGCGCCGCTCAACCGCCAAGGCGGTGGCTGCGTCGAGCTCGCCGTCGACCAGGGCATGGAGCATCATCGTCATTTCCGCCTTGTCCTTTGGCAAACCGTCTTTGTGCGCAGTCATCGCGCTCTCCCAAGGTCAGACATCAATTGGCCGCGCGCACGCGCCAGCCGCGACATCACGGTACCGATCGGCACATCGAGCATGGCGGCAATCTCACGATAACTCAGGCCATTTATGTCACGCAGCACGAGCGTCTCGCGAAACGGCTCCGGCAGCGCCGCTATCGCATCCTCCAAAGCGGCCAGATCGGCTTTGGCAATCAGATTGGCTTCCGGACCGTCATCGTCAGGAGAGTGATCCCGATGCCCGGCGCTCATATCGTCGAGATCGTTCAGATCACCAACGGCGACCACTTCGCGAGAACGGTTGCGGGCAAGCCACGTGTAAGAAGCGTTGCGCACGATGGTTAGAAGCCATGCCCGCGCGTTTCCGCCGGCATAGCCGCCGATCCCCGCATAGGCCTTCATGCAGGCCTCCTGCACGACGTCTTCGGCATCGGCTGCGCTGCCGGTGAGCCAGCGCGCCAAGGCAAGGGCATCGCCGAGATGGGGCATGACCACCTGGCTGAATCGAGCCTGCGCCTCGCCGTTCAACATGGCGATATCACACGCATTCCTCGCGGCCTTCCAGCGTTCGCGCAGAAACCATGCAGTGGATCGACGATACCCCTATTCGGCCGGAAAAGCCCTCGGCATTCGCAAAGTCGAAAACGCGGACGCAAATCGGGTCAAGACTGCTGCGGCGCATGATAATCTTCCTGTCTCGCGGATCATCCATGCAGAAGACCGCGCGACAGGGCAGATTATTCCCGACACGGGGCTATTTTTGTCCTTGGCAGCAAGACCGAGCCATAGCTCAACTGCTTTGCCGTCTGAGCCATCGGCTTCGAGCCTCGTGCTCAGAGGCAAGCTCAGCTTCATCCCAGTAGCCGATCAGGATACCCGGCACGATGGCGGGATCGAAATGGCGCAGCTTGTCGTCATCGCCCGTGAGCCATCGGTCTTCAACGGTGATGCGGTTTTTCGGCGTGGCCAGCCAGTGGAACAAGGCTCCCCGCAGATTGGCGACTATGTCCGCGAATTCGGGTTTTTGTCCCAGGTCGCTGAGTTCATGAGGATCGTTGGCCCGATCGAACAGCATCGGCGGCACGCCTTCGCCATGGATCAGCTTGTAGCGCCCGTCCGTAATCATCAAGAGGCGGCAGTCGCTGAGAGGAAGATCGAGCTTCAGCCTCGCAAGGTCGGCGCCATAGTCATACTCGCTGATCGCGTAGCGGCGCCAGTTATCCGGCTTTGGCCCATGCAGCAGCGGCGCCAGGGACCTTCCCTCCAGCACATGGGATTTCGGTTTGCCGCCGAAATGATCGAGGAAGGTTGGAGCCAGATCGATCATCTCGACCAGTGCATCCGACGTCGTGCCCCGGATTCTGTCGGCCTCCCTGGACGGGTCGTAGACGATCATGGGAACTTTGACCGAAACGTCGTGGAACATGTACTTCTCGCCGAGCCAATGATCGCCGAGATAATCGCCATGATCCGACGTGAAGACGATCATCGTGTTCTCGAACAGGCCACGTTCCTCCATGAAGGCAAACAGCTGGCCGAGCTGATCGTCGATCTGCTTGATCAGTCCCATGTAGCAGGGGATCACCTTTTCCCTGACCTCGTCGCGGGAGAAATTCCGCGAATAGCGCTCCTGTTGAAACGCCTCGTAGACCGGGTTCGCCGCGATACGCTCGGCTTCACTGCGAATTGCGGGTTGCACGTCGTCCTTGTCGTACATGGCGTGATAGGGTGCCGGCACGATGTAAGGCCAATGCGGCTTGATGTAGGAAAGATGCGCGCACCACGATTGGCCCGCGGCTTCCGCCTCTTCGATGAAACGCATCGCGCGACGCGTCATGTAAGGCGTCTCGGAGTGTTCCTCGGGGACGCGTGCGGCCTTGTCCGCATGGACCAGCAGCCAGCCGTTGAAGTTCTCGCCATCCTCGCCGGAACCTGAATTGGCCCAGTGTTCCCATGGGTTCTCGGCATCGAACCCCTGCTCCCGCAGATAGCTGTCGTAGGCCGGGTCGGGATCGTAGCTGCTTGACGGATGAAGCCCGTCATCGCGCTCATAGGGCTCGAATCCGCATTCAGAAAGATGGACCCCGATGATGGAATCGGCGCTGATGCCGAGACGCTCCATCCCTTCATGGTCTGCCGTCATATGTGTCTTGCCGATCAGCGCGCAACGGACACCGATCTCACGCAAATGATCGCCAAGCGTAGGCTCCCCCACGCGCAGCGGAACACCGTTCTGGGTCGAACCGTGCGAACGCATGTAGCGGCCTGTATAGGCACTCATGCGCGAGGGGCCACAGACCGTCGACTGCACATAGGCGTTGGTGAAACGCACGCCGCGGCTGGCGAGATGGTCGATGTTTGGCGTGGCCAGTGTTTTGTGCCCGGCGCAGCTCAGATAGTCGAAGCGCAGCTGGTCGCACATGATGAAAAGAACATTGCGGCGCATCGGTCACCTGTCGTTCTGTGTTTCTGTGGAGCGGTAGTGCCAAAAGAGCAGACGTCGCTCCAGTCGCTGGACCAGGTCGTTGACGATCAGGCCGACCATGGAAATAAAGGCTATTGCCGCCAGCCCATTGGCGATTTGAAAATTCTCCTGCTGACGCTGCAGGAAGACGCCGATGCCGTTGGTGGCAAGCAGCATTTCGGCCGTGACACTGACCAACAACGCCGAGGCGACGGCCAGCCGGACGCCCGTCGCGATCATCGGCAAGGACGCCGGCAGGTCGATGAACACCATCGTTTCGAGACGACGCAGGCGCAGGGAACGCGCCACGAGCGTAGCCATCGGATGCAGGGTCTTGGACGCCTCATACGTGTTCATGATCAGCGGAATGCCGGCGGCATAGGCGATGACCGCGATTTTTGCGGCATCGCCGGTTCCGGCAAAGAGCATCACGATCGGGACGACGGCCGGCGGAGGCAATGTCGCAAGCATGTCCAGGATCGGTTCCAGCACCGATCCAACCGCCTTCAAGCGGCCGAGCAGAATGCCCAGAGGAACCATCACGATCGCGGCAACGAAGAAACCCGCGGCAGCCCGCATCAAGGTGTACCCTATCTGCCCCACGATCTGCGGATAGAGCCGCCAGATGGAAACAGCCACCTGCCAGGGACCAGGGAACAACGGCGTGGACGCACGCCACGCCAGCACCTGCCAGGCGAGCAGAAGAACGACAGGCAGGACGAGAGCACTGTAGCCTTGGCGACTGCGTAGAATGCTCATGCCGCCTGCCCCGTCATGCGCGATTGCCAACCCGCGAATTTCCAGCGCAATCCGTTGACGATCGTGTTCATGATCAGGCCGTTCACGGCACAGACGAACATCAGTGCGTAGACTTCAGGGATACGAATGGCGAAGGCTTTGCGGATGAGCAGGAAACCCAGGCCGTCGTGACCGGCAAGCATCTCGGCAACGACAACCGCGATCAGGCTGATGCTGGAGGCGTAGCGGATTCCCGCAAAGATCTCGGGCATGGCTGCGGGAAGTTTGATTTGCCGCAGGATCTGCCACCGGCTCAGCCCAAGCATCTGGCCGGTACGGATCTGGACGTCCGACACGCTTGCGAGCGCTGCCACGCCATTGAAATAGGGAGGCCAGACCGTGACCAGAATGACGATGAAGGCATAGAGTTTGGGACCCAGTCCGAGCATGAACACGGCCATGGGCACCAGAGCTGCGGGTGGAATGGGCTGAACGAGTGCGGCGATGGGCGCGAAGCCGCGGCGGAAGGATGGGAAGAGATCGCCCAGCACGGCAAGGCCGATCCCCAGCATTGAAGCGGATGCCACCCCTATCAGGGCGCGGGAAATCGTACGCAATTCGGCCGAAACAAGTTCGCCGGACATCATCATGTCGCGAAAGCCAGCGGCGATTGCGAGGATGCTGGGAAAGTACTTTTCCGGAACCAGGCCGAGCGAGGCGATGGACTGCCAGGTCACGATGATGATCAGGAACGAGATGATAGCGCGGAATCCGGCCAAAATCTCCAGAAGCCGAAAGGATCCCATATTCAGGCTGCCGTGGCCGGTGCAGCGGTGCGCGACGACCGTATGCTCATCATGACGTCATGGCGCGCGGCAAGGAACCTGGGATCCTCGCGTGTGGTGATCTGATCGCGTCGTTTGCCGAGGTTGATAGGGACCTCGTGGTCCACGACGGTCGGGCGCCGCGTCAGCACCACGACGCGGTCGGCCATATAGACGGCTTCCTCGACATCATGCGTCACCAGTAAGCAGGTTTGCTGGAAACGCACTGCGAGATCGAGCAGGAGGTCCTGCATGTCGGCACGTGTCTGCGCGTCGACCGCGGCCAGGGGCTCATCCAGCAGCAGCAGTTCGCTTTGCGATGCCAGCCCGCGCGCAATGGCGACCCGCTGCTGCATGCCTCCCGACAACTGCCAGGGATATTTGTCTTCAAAGCCTTGAAGACCGACAGCTTCCAGCATTTCCTGGGCCTTGTCGCGCTTTTGCGCCGAAGACAGCCCTTCCACCCGCACCATGCCGAAGGCCACATTGTCGCGATTGCTCTTCCAGGGGAAAAGCGAACGTGAATAGTCCTGGAAGACCACGGCCACGCCGCGTGGCGGCGCGGTCACGGACCGTCCATTGAAGGTCACCGTGCCGGTGCTTGCCTTCTGCAACCCGGCAAGCGCAAACAGCAAGGTTGTCTTGCCGCATCCGGATGGGCCGACGATCGAGACGAACTCACCTCTGCTCACGGCGAACGAGATGCCGCCCAGCACCTGAAGCGCGTCCGTGCCCACGCCATAGGCTTTCGCCAGTTGCCGAGCTTCCAACACCACGTCCACAGTTCCCTCCCTCGGCAGCCGCTCCCGCTCCTCTCAGGGAGCCATGTTGGAGACCATGTCCTTGACTGGAACTTCCTGGGTGAGCATGCCAGCGCGCTTCATGGCATCGAGCAGGACCTGGACCTCAGCTTCGGAGATGGTCAGTTCGGGCTTCACCACAGGCAGTTTGAAATCCTTGGCGGCCTCGGACGTCAAACCGAGGAATTCGGTTGCCGCGGCTTCCATCGCCCCCCTGTCCGCCAGCAGCTTCTGGCGGGTTTCGAAGATCACCTTGCCGAACGTCTTCAACGTATCCGGATTCTTGGCAATGAAGTCGTCGGTCGCGAAAATGACATCGTTCAGCACCGGTTCGCGCTCGTCGGCGAGCACGCCCTCCGCCAGGATCTTGACGCCGACGGCCTGGTTCTTGGCGATCGATGAAAAGAACGGATTGACGGTGCATGTCGCGTCGATCGCGCCCTGTTCGAGAGCAGCTTCCTGCTGTGGAAACGGCAACACGACGAGCTCGACGTCTTCCATCTTGAGGCCCGCCTTGGCCATATGATCGCTCAACGTCAGCACACAAAGCGAACCGTTCGCGTTGACGGCCACCTTCTTGCCTTTCAGGCCGGCGAGGTCCGCAATGCCCGAAGCCTGTGATGCGATCAGCCAGGAGAATTTCTTGTCCGGATCGACCTCGTGGCCCAAGGCCATGACCATCTTGACGTTGATGCCGTTGATGCGAGCGTTGATCGGCGGCACCGGCGAAGCATAGCCGACATCGGCCGAACCGGATGCGATTGCGGCAACCACCGCAGGTCCGCCCTGGACTTCCGTCAGTTCGACATCCAGCCCGGCTTTGGCGAAGTCCCCATTCTTCTGCGCGACAAGGATGGGCAGGTCGGAATCGGCGAGCAGATAGGCAAATCTGAGCTTGGCGTTTTCCGCACCAGCCGCGCCGACACCAGCTACCAGAGCAGCTCCGGCAATAAGAGCAGCGGCGATCTTGCAGGCGATCCGTCTTCCGAAAAATATCGGCATGATGTTCTCCTCCGTGGTCCCTTCTTGCGGGGAGCCAGTTTTCGTGGCACGTTTTTATTTGATAATATCAAGGATAATTACCTGACAATGTCAACCAATAATGTAGAGCGATACGACGATGAAATGGAGGCCACGCCGCCGCCATGGGTCTATCCCCGCGACATCCGCGACATGTTCTCGTACCGGCTGGCTTTGCTGACCAAGGTCAACGATCGGCAGGCTCACGCGATGCTCATGAGCGACTACGGGCTTACGCTGGGCGAATGGCGAACGCTGGCCGCAATTCACTATCTCGAAAAGCCGTCCGTCCGCGCCGTGGCGCACGCGACGCAACAGGACGAGGCTCAGGTAAGCCGCTATGTGACTGGATTGATCAAGCGGGAATTGTTGACAAAAACAACAAGCACCGAGGACCGTCGTTCGATCCTTCTGGCGCTTACAACCACGGCAGAGAAACTCTACACGGAGGTGATGGATTTCGCCTGGAGACTGAACCGTGACATGTTTGTCGACCTCTCCAAGCGAGAACAGCAAACGCTGGTGAAACTCCTCGACAAACTGTTCCAATCGATCAATCGCTGAAGGACGCCAACCGGATTTTCGTTCGTCCGGCGGCGTCCCGACAGCGATGCAGAGATCAGTCTCGGTTAAATCCCATGCGAGCGAAACGCGCCGGATCGGTGCGCTGCAGACGCAGGGCAAGCATGTACCCCACGACTGCGGCAGCAGGGATCAACGACGGCAGGATGATGCCGAGCGCGCCGCCCGTCGTCCCGGTCAGATCGCCGAAATGCAGGAAGATGTAGACAAACAGCGCCGCCATCACCAGGCCGGATACCAGCGGCAGAATGAAGGTCGTCAGAGCCGAGCCCGTGTGACCTGAGCGGCGGAAGAAGGCGATCACCGCGACCGAAGTGACGGTCATCATCGCCAATACACCCAGCGTGCCCACCTGGCTGATCCAGGTGAACATGTTGAGCACCGGATCCAGCCCCAGCCCGGCAAACAGCGCCAGCACGATCAGCGCCCCGGCAGTCTGCACCACGGAGCCGACATGCGGGCTCTGGTGCGTGTCATGTGTCTGGCCGAACACCTCCGGCAACAGGCCTTCGCGACCCGCGACATAACTGTAGCGCGCAATGTAGTTGTGGAAGGCCGAAAGTGCCGCGAACAGACTGGACACCAGGAGGATGCCGGCAATGGTGGCCACCGGGCCGCCGGCATACTGGCCGGCCAGATCGAAGAAGAAGATCGAAGGATCGGGCAGCGCCTGGATCGTCGGAACCAGCTTGTCGGCACCGATGCCGACAATCAACAGCCAGGTCGTGAAGATGAAGAAGATGCCGATCATCAGCACCGACAGGTAGGTTGCCCGCGGTATCGTCTTTTCCGGATCGCGCGCCTCTTCGGCATAGATCGTCGTTGCCTCGAAACCGATGAAGCAACCCATGCAGAACAGGATCGCTGCCGTCAGCGAACCCGAGAAGATCGCGTTCTGGTCGAAGAAGTTCATGGAGAGCCCGTTCGCCCCACCCTTGCCGAGAATGGCGAAGTCGACGATCAGCACCACCAGATATTCCAGCGCCACCACGAAGACGAGGACCTTGGCCGACAGGTCCACCTGCCGGTAGCCGAGAAAGCCGACCAGCAGAAGGGCAAGAAGGCTCCACCCCCACCACGGCAGCATTAGGCCGAACTGGCCGAAGATGCCGCTGGCGATGCCGCCGAACAGGCCGATCAGGCCGAACTGCATCGCATTGTAGGCAACGAGCGCGGTGACCGCGACAGCGCCGGCGGCGCGGCCGCCCAGGCCACGTGCCGCATAGGCATAGAAGGCGCCGGCGTTGGTTACGTGACGCGACATGGCGACATAGCCGGCAGCGAAAGCCAGCATGACCAGGGTCACGAAGACGAACGTCGCCGGGACGCCGGTGCCGTTCCCCAGCATGAACGCCAGCGGCATCGCTCCAGCGACGCCGGTCAGCGGCGCTGCCGCCGAAATCACCATGAAGGTGACCGCAATCAGTCCCAGCGAATTCTTTCGGAGCTGATTGCTCCCTCCACTATTGATGTCGATAGCCTCTTCCTGAGCCATATTCCCTCTCCCATTTGTCACCGTTTTGCGGTGCTTATTGTGATGTTTGTCGAAATGACTTCCTGCACTTCGAAATGAAATCCATCGCCAGCCTGCTTCGGCAGTCCACACGCTTTGCAATCGCGATGACCGCGCCCTCCGGGAAGTCATCGTCGAGCGGTATCGCGCGGATCTCGGTGCCGTCAGGTCCGGTTTTGTTTTGCGGCTCCTGCGGAACGATCGAGTAACCCAGGCCTTGCGCCACCAATCCACGCACCATCGCCAATGACGGCGACTGCAGCCGGATCTGCGGCTTCAACTGGTTGCGTTCGAAAAAGGCGCCGACCGCGTTTCGAACAGAGGGATAATCCAGCAGGATCATCGGCAGGTCGGCGACATCGGCCAGCCTCAAGCTGGACTTCGCAGCCAGCGGATGGTCAGCGCTCAGCAGCACATGAGGCGCCGGCGGACATAGCACTTCGGTGTCGAGCTCAGGCTCGTCCACTGTCCCGAAAGTGATCGCCGCTTCGATCTTGCCGGCACGCATCTGTTCCAGCAGGTCATCGTGATCTGCCTCCAACAGGCTGAGATCGACGGCCGGTGATTGATTGGCAAAGTCCGCGACGAGGGAAGGCACGAACTCCGGCCCAAGCGTGATGAAGAAGCCGACACGCAGCTGGTTTTCCGGGCGCCGCGACTGGTGATCGTCCGGCGCGATCGGAATGGCGCGGCGATAGCCCCGATTGGCGTAGACAAGCGGTGAGCGTTGCCTGGACAGCTCGATCTGCTCGACCTCGCCGATGAGGATGAAATGTGTGCCCCAGAGCAAGGCGGTCTTGAGTTCGCAATCCAGCGAGACGATGGCGTCGTCGATGATCGGTGCCCCGGTCACGCCAGCATGCCAGGGGATCGCGCTGAACCTGTCATCGTTCAGATGTTTAAGACGGCCCGAAAACAAGTCCGAAACAAAACTCTGGTTACCGCTCAGCACGTTGGCGCAGAATCGCCGGTTCTTCCTGATCGCTTCGCCGGCAGGGCTGAGGTGATGGATGCTGACCAGCAGCGATGGCCGGGTCGTGTCCGCCGAGACCGACGTCATCGATGAAACGGTGACACCGAGCCGCCCTGCATCTCCATCCGTCGTCACCACGGTGACGGCGGAGGCGACGCGGCTCATGCCTTCCAGGAAATGGGCACGCAGGTCCGTATCCATGGCGTTCACCCCAGATCGAAGAAACGTTCCAGCTCCACATCGGGAATCTTGCGCCGGAACTCGTTGTGCTGGCTTTCACGCGTTGAGGAAAACGCCTCGACGAAGCGCGCTCCGAACCAGTCCTTGGCAAAGGCGGAGCCTCGCAGCCTTTCGATCGCCTCGGGCATGGAGCGTGCGAAATCGCGCGCCGGCTCCTGGCTATAGCCATTGCCGATGGTCTCGGCCTCGGGTTCGATCTTTTCCAGGATTCCCGCCACGCCCGCGGCAACGGTTGCGGCAACCGTGAGATATGGATTGGTGTCGGCGCCCGGCAGACGGTTCTCGACGCGGAGCGACCCCGCGTCGTGCCCCACGATGCGGAAGCAGGTGGTGCGGTTTTCATAGCCCCAGCTGAGACCGGGTGGAGCGAATGTGCCCGGTGCAAACCGGCGATAGGAGTTGACCGTCGGCTGGAAGAGAAGGGTCAGGTCGCCGATATAGGTCTGCAGGCCGCCCAGGAAATGACGGAAGGTCTGCGACACAGCGTTCTTCTGGGACGGGTCGTGGAAAACCGACTTGCCGTCGCGGTCCTTCAGCGAGACGTGAACATGGATCGACTGGCTGTCGGCCGCTTCGGTCCAGCGTGGCATGTAGGTGACGCATTTGCCTTGCCGCTGCGCGAGCGCACGCAGGAAGTTCTTCAGGAGTACCAGCTGGTCTGCCGGCTCCAGCCCCTCGCCCGCCGCGATGCAGGCCTCGAGGAACCCGCCGCCGATTTCCTCGTGCATCTTGGCGAGATCGATGCGCAGCGGCTCGCACATCGCGGCGACCGCTTCGTACCATTCCGTCTGTTCCACCTGGTAGAGCACGAGATCGTGGCTGTTGTGATGCGTCGCGGTCTTGAGATTGCGATAACCCTTGGCGCGCGCACTCTCCGTCGTCTCGTCGAACAGCGTGTATTCGAGCTCCATGCCGTAGCGAGGCACATATCCTGCATCACCGACACGACCCAGAACCCGCTTCAGGATCGAACGCGGGCACAGTTGGGCCGTTTCGCCCGAATAGTTGGACAATACCAACAGATCGTGCCCGGGCTTGGACCAGGGCAAGCGGCGCGTCGTCGTCGTGTCGAGAATGAGCGGATCGTCATGGAAATCCGACGTTCCATCGGTGACGCCGGGAACGACCTGGATCACGTCGGTCGGATCGAGCGCCAACGTGACGGGCGACATGCCCATGCCGCTTTTGGCAATGCCTTTCAGGCTGCCGGCAGAAACCATCTGCCCGCGCAGGAGCCCGTTTGTGTCGACCATCGCAACCGTAGCGAACCGGCTGGTCGGATCGGCCAGATATTCATCAACTGTCATGTTCCACCTGCTGCAGGGAATTGGCGCTTATGAGCGCTTCTAATGTGGCAACGTCCTCTGCCGGCCGGGTCGAATAGGCCTTCAGGAAAACGCGCAAGCCGTTGTTCACATAGCGTTCGATTTCGGCCCGGCTCGGCCGATGGTCCGGCATATAGAGGGCCTGGTTTCTGGGCGCCGACAGGATCAGGCCCCAGAGATCCTGGGCCGCAAGTTCCGCGTCGTCGAAAACCAGCTGGCCGTCCGCACGACGGCCCTCGAGATATTCCATGATGCCGCGCAACAGCCGGTCGGGACCCGACTCCTGGTAGGCATGACCGATCTCGGGGAAGCGATGCACCTCGCCGATGATGAGGCGGGCAAGCGACAGCAGATCGGGGCGCAGGACCGTATCGGCATAATCCCATGCGAATCCCAGAAGATCGGCGACCATGCCGTCGCCGGATGGGTGCTGGAAGAACTCCAGCATCAGGTCGCGCTCGCCCAGCAGCATGGCTGAGAACAGCGCCTCCTTGGATTCGAAATACTGGTAGAGCGTCGGCTTCGACAGGCCGGCCTGGAGGGCGACAGCATCCATGGTTGCGCCCGAGTAACCGGTTTCGGAAAACACCTTCAAGGCAGCATCGAGGATACGCCGTTCGCGAATGATCCGGTTCTGTTGACGGCGCGGAAGAATGGTCATTTCGGCAGCTTCCCAAGGAATTCCAGCAGGACGCGGTTATACACCTCTGGCTGCTCCACATTGCAGACGTGCCCGGCATCCATGATGGTTTCGTAGCGCACGTCAGGCATCGGGGCCTGATCCAGGATGCGGCGCGCAACCCCACGGATCTCGGTCGGGGAAGCCAGCCTGTCATGTTCGCCCGTCATCATGAGAACCGGCATGTCCAGGCGCGAAAAATCGAACCGCTCCGGCGGGTTCGTGAAGCACATAAGCGCATCGCGATAGGTCGTGGCCGGTATCGCCGCCATGGACTGCAACAACTGCGC
This sequence comes from Mesorhizobium sp. 1M-11, assembly GCF_001303895.1. GTDB lineage: Bacteria > Pseudomonadota > Alphaproteobacteria > Rhizobiales > Rhizobiaceae > Mesorhizobium. The sequence continues at coordinate 512,970 of NZ_LJSD01000001.1, forward strand.
CTTGGTCACATCCGACGCGTTCGGACCGGCCAGCACCTTCACGACCGATGGCGCGAAATCAGCAGGAGTTTGGCCGGCGTCGATCGGCACCAGCCGGCTGACGCGAAAGGCTTCCCGCTCCTCAACACCCGCTTCCGACATGCCAGTGCAGCCGCCGGACAGCACCAGACCCGCCAGTAGGTCCGGATGACGCATGGCAAAGGATGTGGCGATCCAGGAACCATAGGAAAGACCGACCAGCACCAACCTGTCCGCACCCAGTGCCTCTCGAACGTGCAGGATGTCGGCACAATAGTCATCGATGGTGGATTGGTCCGGGCCGAGCGTGCTGTCGCCATATCCGCGCAGATCAAGCGCAGCCGCCGACATGATGCTTCCGGCAGCAGTCAGTTGCGGCAGCCAATTGGCGCGTCCGCCACCGATGCCATGCAGGAACAGGCAAAGCGGTCCCTGTTTCCTGGGCGTGACCGTCAACGCCAGGCGCGGTGCCTCTCCAAAGCTCAAATCCTCGACTTCGACCGACGGAAACACTGTACCGACCTGAGTTTCGGCCTGACATTCAGCCTGCTTGGAAAGCGCATCGATCCCGGCTTCGAAAATCGGCCTGGTCCCTAGGCAGACTGAAGCGGCGCGCGCTGCATCCGGCGCCTCCACATCGGCGGCCCATTCGATGCTGCTGCCGCCGTCCTTGGCCGGTGAGACCGTGAAGCGGGCATCATAACGGTCGATGCCGGCAATCCCCTCCAGATGGGTATAGGCAAGCGAGCGATCGCTATCGCTGAGAAAGGTCAGGCGCTCGCGATAGAGCGTGTCCTCGCCACGTGCCTTGAACGCGCGAACCAGTGATCCTCGCGCGTCCCGTTCGGCACGAATGGTTGCTATCCCTGGATGCCAATGCCCGCAGAAGTCGCGAGCTACAGCCCATGCCGCCTCTGGCGAGGCGGAGCTGCGGCCGATGACCTGGACCCGATCCCGCGCCATGGTGGTTAGCGGACCGCCCGGGCGCCGCTGCCACTGTCGCCTCGCCACAGCGAGGTACGGGCGCCGCCCTCGTCACCCGGGGCATGGTCGAGCTCATCCATTTCGTAGAGGGAGAGCACGCCGAGATAGTCCTCCATGATCTCGGAGGTGAACGGCAGCATCAGCGCGCCGCAGCGGCTGTCGCGATACATGCGCTCCAGCGGTAGCGACTTCAGCATCGACTGCCCCCCGCATGTGCGGATCGCCATCGAGGTCATCTCGGCAGCACCTTCCATCACATTGTACTGGGCGGCATACATGCGCTGCACTTCGGCCTTGTTGGGGAACCCCTTGGATTCGCTGAAAGCCTGCCACCACAGCGCGCGCATGTTGGCGAGCCGCGCGTACATCTTGCCGACGGCGATGCGCTTGGTGGCATACATGCGGCGGTCGACCGGAGGCTGGCCGGGTATCCTGCCCTTGAGGTAGTCCACCATGAAATCATAGGCGCCCTGCGCGATGCCCATATAGGTGGGCGAGAGTGTGATCATCATGTGCGGCCAGTTGGGGAGCGTCTTGTTGAAGATGCCGCGCGGCATCAACAGGTCGTCGGAGCGAACAAAGACATCCTTCAGGATCAGGTCGCGGCTGTTGGTGCCACGCATGCCGAGCGGGTCCCAGTCGCCTTTCACCGACAGGCCCGGTGTGTCCTTGTGGACGACGAACAGCATGGTGTCCTCGTGCCGCGGCTCCTGGCCTTCGAACACCTCGGTGCAGACGATGGTGTAGTAGTCGCAATAGCCGGCCAGCGAAGCGAATTTCTTGAAGCCGTTGATCATCCAGCCGCCATCCACCTTGCGGCACTGCGTCTGGTTGGGCTTCGAGGTCCAGTTCTGTCCGCCTTCGGAGATCGGCTGGGAGAAGATCGCCTTCTCGGCGATGGCGCGACGAAACTGACGCTCGCGCAAAGGCGCGAAGGTCGCTTTCTCCTCAGGCGTCAGGTTCGGCATCTCGAACATGAAACGCGACCATGCCATCGACGAATTGTGCATGTTGAAGGTCAGCGCGGTGGCACCGCAATATTTGCCGATTTCGGCGCCGACCATGGCGTATTCGAACATCGAAAAGCCCCAGCCGCCGAATTCCTGCGGGATGCAAAGGCCGAGAAAGCCTTCTTCGGCGAGATCCCTGTAGTTCTCGACCGGGAAGGAAGCATCGTCGTCCACGCCTTTGGCACGGCCGGCGAAACGCTCGCGACCGAGTTCGTTGACGCGGTTGAGGACTTTCTGGACCTCCGGCCGGATGCGCGACAGGTCGTAATAGTCGGTAATTTCGCTCATTCTTGGTCTTTCCTAAGAGGCGTCAAAGCGCCAGTTCGCCCTGCAGGACGCCGTCCTTGACGACGACCGTTCCGTCGAGCGTGATCGTGCAATTGCGCATCGGCAGATCGAAGTGGCCGAGCGTGTAGCGGCCGGCATATTGGTTGGCCCCTGTAGACCAGAGGAACGAGCCTGCCAGCGCGCGAAACTCGACGGCCTGCATATCGCGCTTGTCGTACATCGCAGCCGACACCCAGCGTGCGTGCGGATGCATGCCCCAGCCGACATGGCTCATGCCGTAGGCGTTGCGGTCTTCCCAGGCTTCCATGTATTCGCGGAAATGAATGGCATCGATGCCGTCGCCCTTGATCGCAGTGACGAAGTCGTTCTCGACCGTGAAGTCGATGCGGCTGGTCAGCGTGCTCTTGAACGTCAGGTTCATGTCGCCAACGTCCATGACGATCCGGCCGTTGACGCTGTTCTGGCCCGGAAAGGCCAGGCACAGGCCGCCCGGCCAGTGTGCGACGTCACCTGGCTTGGTGCCGAAGCCCGGTGTACCGCCACAAGGCGCACCGCGCAGATCGATGACAAGATCCGTACCGGCGGCGGAGGTGACGCGCATCTCTTTTGCATCGCGCAGCATCTGCACACCCAGTGCCACCTTCGGGCCAAGCTCGGCCATCGGCTCCGTGCGTTCGAGAATCTCCGGATGTTCGTTGCAGACCACCAACAGGCGTGTGTTGCCGGCTTCCTCGATCTCCGGCCATTCCGGAGCGTGGATCAGCCCCTCCACCGTGCAGTCGACGATGACGTCGACGCGCTTCAGCGCTTCGATGACGGCGCGGTTCTGCTGGATGGCCCAGGACGTGCCGGTCGACTTCACCGGCACCGGCGCCGTCTGACGCGGCGTCGGCATCTGGATCATGCAGTATTCCGCACCGAGATCGTGCAGCGCCAGATCCGAAAGATGAATGAGAACCGGCCGCGACTGTGTCTCCGACAGCACGGCCACCTTGGTGCCTGCACCGATGGCGTTGAGCGCGAAAACTCGGCGGAAGCTGGCAAGCCACTTCCCTTCGATGCGTTCTTGCAGCATCGCTTCCTTCCCATTGATGTATCGCTGTTTTTGCGATTTTCTTTACTTGTCAGTTAAGTTTTATCGCCGCGCGCAATTTGTCAATAGGATTTTCGAAAATTATGGCTTGTCCGACAGAATCTCCGCGAAGGCGGCCTGATGTTCACGCCAGGTCGGGCGGACCAGGCTGAAGGTATCGCGGCTACGGACGTAATCGCTGCCGTAGGAACGGGCGACGAGGTCGAGTTTCGGGGTGTCGATATGCGCCCGCTCAGGGTCGAGCACGAACTGATCGGCTATGTGTACCGTTCGCACGTGGCCAATGACGACAAGCTGCGTCGGCCCTGTTTCGACCGTCGACAGGGAAACGCACTCGAAGGCGACAGGACTTTCGGCAATACGGGGCGGGCGCACCCTGTCGGAAGCCAGGGTTTCCAGTTCCGCCAGCCTCAGTTCCTCGATCCCGGGCGGCGCATCGATCGAGGTGATGTTCATGGCCCGCACAAGCCGCTCGGGCACGAGGTTGACCACGAACTCGCCGGTATCGAGGATGTTGCGGGCCGTATCCTTGAAGCCCCGGCCGGGGCTGGCAAGGATGCCGAGCGCTATGGTTGGCGGCGCCGACCCCATCACATTGAAGAAGCTGTAGGGCGCGGCATTGACACGCCCCTCGGCATCTTGCGTCACCACCCAGGCGATCGGCCTCGGCATGACGGTGGCGGCAAGGAGCTTATAGGCGTTCTGCGTGCCGACATCCTCGAGGTCGAAACGCATCAGGCCTCGCGCACCGCCGGCTTTGCCCGCGTATCCACGACGAGGCTGAAGACATCCGGTCTCGCATAATGGCCCGTGACATCGAAGTCGAACTTCGCACGCATGACTTCGCCCGGATCGATATCGGCATACAGGATCGTCTCGCCGGTGAAATCGGGACCTGCGAGAACCTTGCCGAGCGGGCTGACGATGGCAGACCCGCCACGCATCATCACCAGATCCGGATCGTCGCCCAATGCGCTTTCGTGGTCGGAGCCATACGCCCCCCGCGTTATGTATTGGCAGGCGGTGAGCACAAAGGTCCGCCCTTCAAGCGCGATATGCTGCATGCTCGGCAGCCAGGTGTCGCGATCGTCCGCCGTAGGCGCGCAGTAGAGCGTCACGCCCTGGTGATACATGTGCATGCGCAAGGCAGGCATGTAGTTTTCCCAGCAGATCACGGCGCCGATGGTGCCGATATCGGTACGAAACACCGGCATGGTGGAGCCGTCGCCGAAACCCCAGATCAATCGCTCTCCAGCTGTCGGCATCAGCTTGCGATGCTTGCCGACCAGTCCCCTTTCGCCATCGAAATAGAGCACGGTGCAATAGAGCGTGGCTCCATCGCGCTCGATGACACCGATGACGGCAAAAGCCCCGGTTTCCGCAGCGGCTTCAGCCAGTAGCGCCACTTCCTCTCCATCGAGGTCGATCGCGCCGGCGTGGTAATGGGCAAAGGCCGCACGCCCCTCGGGCTTCCTCATGCCGATGGGAGCGCCGAAGCTTGCCCCTTTGGGATAGCCGCCGACCAGGGCCTCCGGGAAGACGACAAGCCTGGCTCCGTTCGCCGCCGCTTCACGCAAGCGCCCAGCCGCGGCCTCGGCGGTGGCGCGCGCATTGTCCGGCACGGAAGCCATCTGAACGACAGCCGCTTTGAATGTCTGGGTCATGGCGTTACTCCGGTGTTGCGTCGACGACGGGATGCCGCAGCGAACCAATGCCTTCCACACAGGCGACGATGGTGTCGCCCGGCCACATCCATTCCTGCGGACTGCGCCCCGCACCGACACCTTCAGGCGTGCCTGAGGCAATGATATCTCCCGGCTCCAGGGTGATGCCCGAGGATATGTCCGCAATCAGGTCGTCGACCTTGAACAGCATATGACGCGTGTTCGAGCGCTGCTTCTCCACGCCGTTCACTGTAAGCCAGAGATCGAGTGTCTGGGGATCCGGCATCTCGTCCGCGGTGACGATACACGGACCGAAGGGAGCATAGCTGTCCTGTCCCTTGGAAAAGATCCACTGTCCCGCCCGCCTGTTATCGCGAGCCGAAACGTCGATCATCACGGAATAGCCGAAGACATGATGCAGCGCATCCTGCCTGGCGACGCGCCTGGCCGTGGTGCCGATGATCACTGCCAATTCCACCTCCCAGTCGAGTTGCTGGGTGATCTTGCCGTTATGCTCTATCCCCTCCCCGGGCCCAATGACCGACGTCGGCGGTTTCGAGAAGATCACGGGCTGCTTGGGCAGGTCCTTCGCGGTATCGAGCGACTTTGCGCTTTCAGCGACATGCTCGACATAGTTCAGCCCGATGCCGAAGATGTTCTTGCGTGGCCTGGGGATCGGAGCCAGCAGCTTCACATTGGCCAGCGCCACTGCCGTTCCCGTCGGGAACCGGCCATTGGCCGCAGCCAGACAATCACGCAGCGTCTCCAGGCCAGGCCGACCGGCATCGATCAGATCCAGCATGCTTGCAGGCAAGGCCTTGCCCTGCGACGCGGCCAGGGCCGCAACGTCGACCACCAGATCGTCGACGATCACGCCAAGCCTTGCCGCAGCCTCGACCGAGGCGCGATAGGTCACAAGTTTCATTATGTTTTTCCTTAGAGAAGCGGCTGGAAGCCGCCATTGTCACCGAAGGCCTGCTCGCGATAGAGGCCGAGCGCCCGCATCACCGGAAGATCCGACAGGCAGAACAGGCAGGCATCGTCACCTTCCGAGCCGTTGACATGCTCGTGCCACGCCCAGGACGGCACACAGAAGATGTCGTGTTCCTGCCAGTCGTAACGCTTGCCGTTAATGATGGAATGGCCCTTGCCCTTGGCGACATGATAGAGGCCGCTGCCGGTATGGCGGTGGGCCTTTGTGTGCTCGCCCGGGCGCAGCATCTGCATGCTTGCCCCCATGGTCTGCATGACAGGCCCCTGCGTCACCGGATTCATGTACTCCATCATCACACCGTCGAAGGGCGAACCCTCCGTGCAGGCCGAATATTTTGTCAGCGCTTCGTAGGTCGGAGCCCATTCGTACTTGAACATCGGGCTGTAGCCCTTGTCCCAGCCCTGCCCCGTCGGCTTCAGCCCGGGGTTGCCCCAGGTCCTGGTCATGTCGTCGACCGCGAATCCGACCGCCTGGCGCAGGTCCGGATGCACTTCGTAGAAGTTCGCTTCCATCGCGTTGACAAACGGGATGTCCAGCCCGTCCTGCCAGATGCAGGGTGAGCCGGTGGCCTCGACGCCATGTTCGTGCCAGGTGCCGTTGGGAGTGAGCACGAAGTCATTCGCGCCCAGTGTCATCTTGTGGCCGTCGACGACCGTATAGGCGCCGGAACCTTCCATGATGAAACGGATCGCGGAAGCCGAATGGCGATGCGCGCTGGCGACTTCGCCCGGGTTCATCACCTGCAGCCCGGCATAGAGCCACCCGACGGCTGCCGCAAATTCGGTTCGGCCGGGATTGTTCAGATAGATCACCCGACGGCCCGCCTTTTCCGGCGTCACCAGTTGCACCGAACGCAGGACATGCTCGCGCAGATCCCGGTAACGCCAGACGACCGGCACTGATTGCGACTTCGGCTCCCACGGCTCGATCTTGTTTGCGACGGTCCAAAGCGCGCCGGCTTTGAAACGCTCGAGGTCCTCGTAGTACGCCAGCAGCTCAGGCGTATCCTCGACATTTGCCCGCCCGGCGACATCCTCCCGATGGTTCTCGCGCGATTTCATCATCGAACCCTCCTGTTCGCAATCCGGTTGACTACCAGCATGGGTCATCACTTTTTCGAAAGCAATAATTATTTTCGAAAATCTTTGGAATTGCCGACAAACAGAGCCATAGGCTAGTGTCCCAGACAAAGGAATCTTGTCATGACCCTTGCCGAGAAAGCTTACGACGCCCTGCGTCACGATATCATTCGCGGCGAACTGGCCCCAGGGCGGCCGCTGCGCCTCTCCGATCTCAGCGAGCGCTACGACATGGGGTTTTCGCCCCTTCGGGAAGCCCTGAATCGTCTGCACGCGGAGCGCCTGGTTACGGCGGAATCCCTGCGCGGCTTCCGCGTGGCACCGCTGTCGCTCGATGAGCTGCACGATGCGGTGAACGTTCGCATCAAGATCGAATGCGACGCGCTTCGCGCTTCAATTGAGCTCGGCGACGACAATTGGGCGGCAGGGATCGTATCTGCCCTTTACGCCCTCAACCTGCAGGTCGGCCGAACTGGTCCGGACGCCGATATCTGGACGCTTGAGGCACGGCACTATGCTTTCCATCGCGCCTTGCTGGCCGCCTGCAATTCACCTTGGACGCTGGAGTTCTTCGAGCGTCTTTATGCAGCGACGGAGCGCTATCGAATTCCGACGCTGCTGGCTGCGACGCAGCCTTCCGGACGGGACGTGCAGGCAGAGCATGGCGCACTCGCTCAGGCGACGCTTGATCGCGACGCGGAAACGGCAACGGCGCTGTTGGAAGCGCATTATCGAAAGACCGCCAGCTATTTGACCAACGTCTTTGGCGCGAATGAACCTGACGGTCTTGCCGCGACCGGGTAAGCAACCGAAAACCTGTGCCTCGTCGAACCTAATACCCCGCACAGATTGGGTTTTTCCGCCTGCCGTCTGGCCGAGAGGGTTCCTTTTGCCGAGCGTGGCTGGATACCCCACCCAAGTTGGTGGAACTTAGCTCGGCCATTCGGGGTTATTGGATATCCTTTATTGCGATGGTGTGTGGTGGGGATCGCAGATGACAGGCAGCGAGGCTGCCAGACTGGTCAGCGATGAGCAGAATACACCCGGCCCGAGAAGGGCGTCGTTTCGCAACCGCGGACAATTTGCCATACCGCGGGCACAGTATAGCTGTCGGCTGCGCACTCCTGGCGCTGATCGGTTCAGCGTCTCTGGGCACCCCGGCGAGCGCGCACAACGCGCCCTCTGGCTGGAGTTACGATATCGAGTGCTGTTCAGGGATTGATTGCTATCAGGCCCCTTCCTCCGATGTGAAAGAGACCAAGGAAGGGTATCTGCTGTCGACGGGAGAACTCATCCCTTACAGCGATCGCCGGATCAGACGGTCCCGCGACGAGTTCTTTCACGAGTGCAAGCCGGGCGGCGAAACCGGCTCGCGACGCTCGCTTTGCCTCTATGTGCCGGAGCGCGGCATGTAGCCGAACTGGCGGCCGAACATTGCGAAAGCATCTCCGCAAGCGGAGTATCGCCAACTCTGCTGTCGTCTATTCCCGAGCGCCGATGAGGCCAAAGGAAAGCAGCTCGCGCGTATAGTCATGCCTGGGCTCGCGGACGACCTGCTCCGTCGCACCGAACTCAACGATATCGCCGCGCCGCATGACCAGAAGGCTGTCGGACAGATGCGCAACGACCTTCAAATTGTGGGTCACGAAGAGCATCGACAGACCGCGGCTTTCTTTCAGGTCCGCCAACAGGTTCAGTATCTGCGCCTGCACGGAAACATCCAGCGCCGAGGTCGGCTCGTCAAGGATCATGAGCTTCGGCTCCAATGCCAGGGCGCGCGCGATCGCGACACGCTGTGCCTGGCCTCCGGAAAGCTCCCGCGCGCGGCGCTCCATAAAATCAGCGGGCAAACCACAGTCCGACAGCAAGGCCGCGATCTTTTTGCGCATGGCGGGCCCTCCCCTCTCGCCTTGCGCGAGCAAGGGTTCGGAAAGTATTTCGGCGATGGTCAGCCGCGGACTAAGCGACAGGTAAGGGTTCTGTGCCACGACCCCGATGCGCTGCCGTGTCAGACGCAGCGTATCGCCCTTGAGCGCGAGCCAATCTTGGCCTTCCAGTCGAACCGAACCGCTTTCAACAGGTATCAACCTCAGGATCGCTCGCAGCAGGCTGGTTTTTCCTGAACCGCTTTCCCCGACAATGCCAAGGGTTTCGCGTTCGGCCAGCGTGAAGCTCGCGCCGTTGACTGCTGGTCGTGAGCGCGGCGCGAAGAGACCACGCGCCCGATAGCGGATGACCAGATCGCGCACCTCGAGGATCGCGGTGGAGTTCATGGCGCGCTCGCCGGCAAATGGCAAAGCCATCGATGTGCTTCTGCCAACCGCTTCGGCGGCACCTGCCTGGCACAGACGGGCATGGCTTTCGGACAACGTGGCGCGAACGCACAACCTTCAATGCCGGAACGCGGTGGCGGAATGGAGCCTTCGATCGCGGCGAGCCGCGCCCCGTGTGGCGCAGCATCGGGCAAGGCGGCCAGCAATGCTTGAGTGTATGGATGACCGGGTTGCTGCAGGATTTCGCCAACAGGCCCCACCTCCACGGAAAGCCCGGCATAGAGGACAGTGACGCGGTCGCATGCCTCGGCGATCACATCCATGTCGTGCGTGATCATCAAAACGGTGAGACCGCGATCCGACACCAGTTTCCGCAACAGCGCCAAAACCTGAGCCCCAACCGAGACGTCCAATGCCGTCGTCGGCTCGTCGGCGATCAGAAAATCCGCGCCAGTCGCCAATGCCTGGGCGATAACCACACGCTGCTGCATTCCGCCGGAAAGCTGATGAGGATAGCTTTTCAGCACCCTTTGCGGATCCGGCAAACCGGTCGCGGCCAGCAGGCTGCTCGCTTCGGCCCGACGCGCCTGGCGCGACATATTGCGATGCGCCCGCAGCACATCGTCCATCTGCCGCGCGATGCTGAGCACCGGATTGAGAGCAGCGGCTGGATCTTGCGAGATCAGGCCGATCCTGCGGCCGCGCAAACGCTCTGCATTCTTGCTCAGATCCTCACCGTCGAAATGCAGGCTGTCTGCAACGATCCGGGCCCCCTTCGGAGCAAGCCCAAGCAAGGTCATTCCAGTCATGGTTTTGCCGCAACCGGATTCCCCGATCACGCCGTGAATTTCGCCCTTTTCGATCTCGAGATTTATGGCGCGCACGGCGTGAACGTCGCCTTCCGGCGTCGGAATGGTCACGGAGAGATTGCGGACTTCAAGCAGAGGCACGGTTCGCCCCTCCCTTGCGGTCACGCAGGGCATCGCCGAGAATACTGAAGGCGAGAGCGACGATGAAGATCGTCAGGCCGGGCATCGCCGAATACCACCAGCGCGCAGGAAAAAACTTCCGGCCCGCGTCGACCATCTGCCCCCAATCGGCCGTGGGAGGCAAGATGCCGAGCCCAAGGAAAGACAAGGCCGCGGCCGTCAGCAGTGCAGGCCCCACATCCAGCGCCGCCTGCACGGTCAGAGGCCGCCCGGTGGCAGGCAGGATGTGCCGGATGATGATGCGTGGATGCGAAACACCCGCAAGCCGTGCCGCCTCGACATAGGGTTGTCCACGCAGCACGAGAACTTCCGCGCGGGCAAGCCTGGCGTACCAGGGCCACCAGGTGACTGCGACCGCAATGATGCTGTTGAGAAATCCCGGTCCGAGAGCGGCCGCCATCAGCACCGCAAGCAGCAATGCCGGAAAGGCGAGAAAGACATCGGTGCCGCGCATCAAGGCTTCATCGATCCAGCCGCCGAAATAGCCGGCCGCCAAACCGATCGGCAGTCCGATGAGCAACGCAAACAGGACGATCAGGATGCCGTTCGTCATCGACACCCGCGCACCATAGATGACACGGCTGAGGACATCGCGCCCCAGATGATCGGTTCCCAGCCAATAGTCCGCCGAGGGCGGCAGGAGTTTCGCCGCCACATTCGGCGCTCCGGCGCCCTGCCCCGGATATGGTGCTATCCAAGGCGCAAGCACTGCCAGGAGGACGAAAACAAGCACAACCCCAAAGGCTATCGTGCCCGGCCAGCCGAGACGGTGCACAAGCCGGGTCATGACAGTGCGACCCTAGGATCGACCAAGGCCTGGGCAACATCGATGAGCAGGTTCATCACGACATAGCAGATCGTCACCACCATCGTGACGGCGGCAATGACGGGGAAGTCCTTCGCAAGGATCGCCTCGGAAACATATCGACCGAGGCCCGGCCACGCAAAAATGATCTCGACCAGAACCGCGCCGGTGAGCGCGTAGGCGAAGGACAGGCCGATCACCGTCAGCGCCGGTCCCATGGCGTTGGGCAGGGCATGGCCGAACAGGATGCGCGGTTCGGAAAGGCCAAGGGCCCGTGCGGCGGTGACATGACGGCGTTCGAGGATTTCGATCATTGCCGAGCGCGTCAGCCGCATTGCCACGCCAGCCGGATAGGATGCCAGCGTGAGCGCCGGTAGGATCAGATGTTTCAGGGCATCTCCGACGACCTCGATCCGCCCAGCCAGCACGGCATCGATCAGGTTGAAACCGGTTATCATCGGCAGAGGCGCCGCAATCGAGATCTCGCGCGAAAGCCGTCCGGACAACGGCAGGATGCCGAGCCACTGGGCGAAGATGAGCTGGAGGATCATGGCAAGGAAAAATGTCGGCATCGCCACCGCAGCAATGGAACCCAGGCTGCTCAGCCTGTCTGGCCAGTTGCCCTGCCGTGCCGCAGCAAGAACGCCGAGCGGAATGCCGATCAGCAACGCAAGTCCCGTCGAAAAGATCGCCAGTTCCAGCGTGGCCGGCAGATAAGCCCTCAAATCATCGGCGATCAGGCGACGCGATTTATAGGAAACACCGAAATCGCCGGCCGCCATCGCTTTGGCAAACGTGACAAAACGCTCGGCGAGTGGCGCGTCGAGGTTGAGTTCCTGACGCGCCTTTTCGATCTGTTCGGCTGTCGGACGCGGCCCGGCATAGAGCGCAGCCGGGTCCGAGGGAACCACCTGCGCCACGATGAAGACCAGAAAGGTCACTCCCACCACGACAAAGGTGGAGAGAATTGTCCGACGCAGGATGTACCGTACGAGCTCCATCCGACCGCAGGCAGCTCTACCGGCTCATTTCGTTGACGAAGGTCACGTGTCCGTAGGCGGGATTGTCCACGTAGCCCTTGATGTCCGAGCGAATGATGTGGACGTTGGGGCGATCCAGCATGAACACCGCAGCAGCGTCCTCGATCACCTTGCGCTGTGCTTCTATGAACAGCTTCTCGGCGCGTGGACGGTCGGTACCCGACAGTTTTGCCGCCTCGTCGATCTTCGCGTCGAATTCCGGATTGGAATAATAGCCAAGGTTGAAGTTCGGCTTCTCTTCGCTGTGGAACAGATTGAAGAGATAGTCATAGGGCGTGACGAATGTCGGCCACCAGAACATCACGAAGATATCCTGTGCCGCGGCGGGGTTCGACTTGCCAAGCTGCCACTGCGCTTCCCATGCCATCGGCTGCAGCGTCAGCGTGATGCCGAGCGTTTCCAGGTTTGCTTTCCAGAGTTCTCCGGCAACCGCCGAGAGGTTCTGGCTGGTGGAATAGGTCATGACCAATTCCAGCCCTGGCTGGATTCCCTCCTCCGCGAGAAGCGCGGCGGCAGCCTTCAGGTCGGTCTGAGGGATAGGCGCATCCGGATCGTGGCCCCAGATACCAGCGGGGACGACGCCTTTGGCGCGTGTGCCGAGCCCCATGGTCCCAGCGGAAATGACGTCGTCATACGGAAACGCCAGAGACAGGGCCTGGCGAACCTTGGCGCGGTCGAGCGGCGCGCGTTTGACATTGTAGAGGCCAAACAGCGTTTCGAAGGAAGGGTTGACCACAACCCGCAGATCGGGATTAGCTTGCATGGCCTTGAGATTTTCAAAGGGAATGGTCTCAGTCCAGTCCGCCTGACCGCTTTCGATCATGTTCTGGGCCAATGTCGTATCCTCGATGATCTCGAAGGAGATCGTCTGGAACGCACCTTCAGGCACTTTGCCCCAATAGCCTTCGGCCCGCTCAAGCACTGCTCTTTGACCCGGCTCATAGCGGGAAATCCGGAACGGTCCGGTACCCGCATCATTGCCCTTGTTGAACCAGGCATTGTCCTTGTCGTGTGAGGACGGGGCATAGATCCAGGCCGCAAAACCGGCAGACGCGATCAGATCCAGCGGCTGCGTATCGGAAAGCACGAAAACCACAGTTAGCGGATCGGGCGCCTGGATCGAGGTGACCGATCCCCAGATGAAGGACGCGCCGCCACCGATCTTCTTGGTGCGTTCGATCGAGCCCTTGACCGCTTCCGAGGTGAGCGGGCTGCCATCGTGGAATTTCACCCCTTCACGCAAATGGAAGGTCCAGGTCTTGCCATCTCCACTCACATTCCACGATGTCGCCAGCAGAGGTTCGATCTTGGCTTCAGCACCTTCCGTCGCCGGGATGTAGCGCGTCAGTCCCTCATAGACGTTGGCCAGCACCGCCCCATCGTTCGAAAAGGAAGTTGCCGGATCGAGATCCGGGAAACTGGTCGGATAGGCCAGCGTGAAAATGCTGCCCTTGCCCTGTGCCATACTCAGATTCCAGTGCGAGCTGGCGGCGGTGGCGAGTGCAACAAGTGCGGCAGTCTTGAGAAGGTGGCGGCGGTTCATTCATTCCTCCCGTTGATTGGCGGCTGACACGGACGATCAAGCGTCTTCTTTGTAGTGCGGCACCGCAGGTGCATCGGCCGACACGCCCATCGGCACGAAGTCGAAATCATAGCCAAAGGCGCGCGGGCCGACCGACTCCAGCGCGATCTCGCTGCGCAACAGCACAGGCGCCGGGATCGACAGAACATCGATGCGCAGGCCGTAACGCAATTCCTCGGTGCCAATCGCGCGCCCGGTTTCGGAATCGACGATGCAGATCAGGTCCGGCACCATCGTGATGATCTTCTCGCCTTCGCGCGCGATCAGATATTCGTTCTGGATCTCGACGGTGAGGCTGCGTCCGGCATCGGCATCCAGCCCGGCCACGGTCAGCTTGCCCCGGGTGAAGCCCGCCATCACACGGCGGCTGATATCGGTGACCTTGCCGCGCATCAGCCGTACGCCCCCGGATTGCTTCAAAATGGCTTCGAGCGGATCTGCCTTGGCCGCCCGCGCAGCGAGAACGGCATCGCCCAGGCTCCAGGCCTGACTGGTGGTGTGCGGCACGCCAAAGCGGCGCACGAAATCGCCAGACATCGGCGCCGTTGTCATCAGAGCCGTGCAGCCCATGGCAATGGTGCCGGCGCGCAGCAGTTTTTCCAGCATCTTCGGCGTGGTTGCTTCGGTCACGATCAGTACATTGCCATCCGCATCCGCAAGGCCCGCTGGTTGGACTGCCTGGCCATGGATGAAGAACGTCGTCATCTGCACTTCCGGGAACGCCCGCCCCATGCCGTCGGCATCGACCACGGGCAGATCAACCATCGCGGCTGTCAGCATGGGCGCGATGCCGTTGCCGCCACCGACTTCATCGCCCAGCAGCGCATCGACCTTGCGTCCGAGATGCCGCTCGAGCGCATGCAGCAACCGCACGCCTTCACCGCCTTCGGCGATTTTCTCGACACCCACGGTCGGAGCGCCGATACCGCCAAGACCGAGAATCTGGGCATCCGGTGTCATGTCTTCGGGCCGCACCATGCGGATGCGTTTTCCCTCACGCAGCAACGCCTTGGCACGCAGCGAACCGTGATACGTGCTCCCGCCTCCACCCGTGCCCAGAATGCCGCAGCCGATGGCGATGCGATCGATATCGGCTTCGGTGAGCGTCCAGTATTTCATGCCCGCAATTCCCCGATCACTTTCGCGGCGACGCGAATGGCGTTGCCGGGCAGATAGGCCAGCGGCGTCTCTTCGATCTCAGCCAATGTCACGGTATCGGCATCGGCTCCCGCCTCGACGGCGCGCATCCGCGCCTCGCTCACGACAGCCTCAAGGGCGATCTCGCGGCTGGTGCCTTCGAGGGAGACCACGCTGTCAACTTCGCCCGAGACCTGCGCGATCGCCGCGCCAATCGCGTTGGCCGAGCCGAAGTGATCCGGTTTCAGCGAAACCGATGTGCCCTCGAGAAGCCCTTCGACCAACACCGAGCCGCCGCCGACCAGAATAGCGGGAATGGGGTCGGCGCTGGGTTTCATGCGATCGAGCACCGTCTCGATACTGGCCTTCATCTGCGCCAGCATCTGGCGGGCGAAATCGGGGGTAACGTGGCTGAGGCGGCTGCGATCGCCGAGGTCGACCAGACCCGCCGCCACAGCGATATCCGTGGCGGTCAGCGTGTCGCCGCCAAAGCAGAGCGCTTTTTGCGGGAGGCGGAAGCCCACCGAATCCGGACCGACCGTCGGTTGCTGGCCGGGACGAACGATGCTTCCTCCGCCGAGACCGAAGGAATAGACATCAGGCACTCGAAAATTGGTGGGCACGCCCCCGATCATCGCACCTTCGCTGCGGGTGCGCGGGAACCCTGCCACCAGCATTCCGATATCGGTCGTCGTGCCGCCGACATCGATCACCGCGGCATCGCTCAGTCCAGTAAGGAAAGCCGCCCCTCGCATCGAGTTGGTCGGGCCGGAAGCGATCGTGAAGACCGGGTAGCGTTCGGCGAACTCCGCCGCCATCAGGGTTCCGTCGTTCTGGGTGAGATAGAGCGGGCAATTGAGACCCAGCGCGGCAAAGGCCGAACGGAAAGCGCCCACGGTTTCGCGGCCGAGCTTGTTCAAGCTCGCATTGAGAAGCGTCGCGTTCTCACGGGACAGCAGACCCGTACGGCCAATCCGATGCGAAAGGCTGATTGCGGCGCCGGGCAATTCTTCGGCGACGATTTCGGCTGCCTCGTTTTCCATGCGTGGGTCGACCAGCGCGAACACCGAGCAAATAGCGATAGCGGGGACGCGTTTGGCCCGCCAATCGCGGCAGGCCGCACGAATTGCCTTCACGTCGAGCGGAGCGAGTTCGGACCCGTCATAATTCACACCGCCACCCACCATCGCCGCCCCACCTTCGACGATCGGACGCAGTGTATCTGGCCAGTCGATCATGGGCGGAAGCGAGCGTGTCGCCGCGCCGCAGAGCCTGAGCACGCCGACTTTTTCCAGATGGCGTCCTTCAACGACAGCATTGAGAAAATGCGTGGTGCCGATCATCACCGCATTGACTGCGGTCGCATCCACAGCAGCTTGTGCCAGCACCGCGCGGATAGCCGTTGCGACCCCCGAAGTCACATCTGCCGTGGTCGAGGACTTCACCGTCGCCAGAACGTCGGAACCGCGCAGCAGCGCCGCATCCGTGTTCGTTCCCCCGACGTCCACCCCAATGCGCAGCATGGCTATCCCTTCTTCTTGCCACGAACACCCGACCCGCGGCTGAGCGGGGTCGTTCTTGTCCCGAAGACCTTGTAGAGTCGCAGAACAACCGAGCTCTCGACACGCTTGACGCCGGGCAGCTTGCCCAGTTCCTGATCGATGAACTCCAGAAGCGCGGTGTGATCGGTAACGAAAAGCGAAGCGCTGAGATTTGACGAACCACTCGTCGCGGCGAGGTAACCGATCTCGTCATACTCGGCGAGCAGGATGGCCACTTCATCCAACCGACCTGGTTCGACTTCTATGATCAGTTCGACCTGGACATCACGCCCCAGCGCCACGGGGTCGGGAATGGCGCCGATCACGATCATCTTGGCCTGCAGCAATGCCGCGATGCGGTTTCGGACGGTACGCTCCGAGGTGCCGCCGATGCGTCCCGCGATTTCAGCTGCGGAGAGTCGACCGTCCTCCGTCAGATATTTGATGATCTCGCGGTCAAGATCATCAACGGGATAACGCTGGGTCATTCCATGTTCCATGTCGGCTTTATGACGGAAGTTTCATTTCCGAAACGGAAACATGTCAAGTTATTTTGTGCCGTTTCGGCTAATCGCCAGCCGAAAAATCGAAATATCGGCGGCGCAAAGCCTGCGCATCGTCAGTTCCAGCTCGCCGTTTCAGCGAACTGAAGCCCAAAGCGTACGTCTTGCTGTGTGACGGGCGAGCATTTGCCGAGCCCGCCACGACACATCGTGAGCGGGTTCAACAGCTTCTACCGCGGGGCCATCCGTGCTGCAGATAACACGATGGGAATCGTCAGCTTAATCTTGTGCCGGAACCGGATTCAAACAGCAGCGCCTTGCCGAGATCCAGCTCCAGACCGACGCTGCTGCCCTGTGTTGTCATACCGGCGGCCGTCCGGATCACCGATGGAGCCCCTTGTACATTCAGGGTCACAATGTCCTCGGGCCCAGTCGGCTCAACCAGATCGACAGTTGCCGAAAGGGATGCATTCCCCTCCCGCACGATCTGAATGTTCTCGGGACGCAGCCCCAGGATCGTTTCCGTCTCGTCGCCGGCCAGGTTCGTGGATTGAGGCATGGAAAGTTCGACATCCGAGTTGGAGAGCTTGAAAAGCAGTTCTCCGTTGCGATTGGCTGTTTTGCCTTCGAGCAGAGTGATAGGCGGCGAACCTATGAAACGGGCGACGAACAGATTGGCCGGATTGAAGTAGATTTCCTGAGGCGTACCAATCTGCTGCACCACGCCGCGATTGAGAATGACGATCTTGGTTGCAAGGGTCATCGCCTCGATCTGATCGTGCGTGACATAGACCATGGTACGTTTGATACGCTGGTGCAGTCGCTTGATCTCCGCGCGGAGATCACCACGAAGTGCGGCATCGAGATTGGAAAGCGGTTCATCGAACAGGAACAATTTGGGATCGCGCACCAGTGCCCGCCCGATTGCAACACGTTGACGCTGACCGCCGGAGAGTTCCCGCGGCCGCCGCTCCAGGAGTGGCTCTATCTGCAGGATTGCAGCAACACGGTCGACACTTTCCGATATCGCTTTCTTGTCCAGCCCACGCATCTTCAAGGGGAAGCCGATGTTTTCGCGCACGGACATGGTCGGGTACAGCGCATAGGACTGGAAGACCATTGCGACATCGCGCTCCCGCGCCGGAAGGTCGGTGACATCTCTGCCACCGATGACGATCGAACCGCTTCCGATCTCATGAAGACCCGCTATCGCATGCAGCAACGTGGACTTGCCGCAACCGGAAGGTCCAAGCAGGACAACGAAAGCCCCCTCTTCCACTTCGATGGAGATGTCGTTGAGGACAGCCACGGAGCCGTAGGACTTGCGGACATCGCGGATTGAGAGCTGCGCCATGTTTTCTCCTATCAGCCCTTC
The DNA here is from genome assembly GCF_001303895.1 of Mesorhizobium sp. 1M-11. Taxonomy (GTDB): domain Bacteria; phylum Pseudomonadota; class Alphaproteobacteria; order Rhizobiales; family Rhizobiaceae; genus Mesorhizobium. The sequence continues at coordinate 531,345 of NZ_LJSD01000001.1, forward strand.
ACGCTACCGAGTGTCATGCCGCGCACGATTTGCCCCTGAACCAGGATTCCCAAGACCAGCATCGGCAACATGATCAGGGTGGCGGCCGCAGTCAGCGCCCCCCACTGGATGCCCTGGAAGGTCAGGAACGAGGTAATGCTGACAGGCAGCGTCTGCGTGCTGCGGCCGGACAGCGTCAGGGCGACAAAGAACTCGTTCCAGGTAAACAGGACGCAGAGGATCAGCGTGGCCACCACGCCGCCTCGTGCCGCCGGCAGGTAGATACGCCAGAAAATGGCGAACTCCCTTGCTCCGTCGACACGCGCCGCATCGCGCAATTCGCGCGGGATGTCATCGAAGAAGGTGATCAGCAGGGAGATCGCGAAAGGAACATTGATGAAGGCGTATACGGCAATGAGCAGCCAGTGCTGATTCAACGCGCCAAGACGCACCGCAAAATAGTAGACAGGAATTACAAAGACGAGGGCCGGCGCGATGCGGAGACTGAGGATGAACTTTTCCTGCCCGCGCCGTTTCTCGGCATCCTGCTGTGTTATGCCGTAGGCGGCCAGCGCACCGATCGCAACGGCGATTGCACTCGATGAGATCGACACCACGAAACTGTTGGTGAACGCCCTGACGAACGTCTGATTGGCGAGAACTTTGCGGAAGTTGTCGAGCGTCGGTTCAAACAGCCATACCGGCGGAATGGCGAAGGCATCGCGCGGCAGTTTGAACGATGTCACGACAACCCAATAAAGCGGGAAGAGAACCGCGGCGAGCAGGACGACAAGTCCAACATAGAAGAAGAACCGTTTGATCATCTGGGTTCTCCATTCTTCGGGAAGAGAACGCCGTACATCGCAAGCAGTGCGACATTGGTGAATATCGTCAGGATAAGCGCGACCGTGAGCGAGTATGAGATCTCGAAATTGGTGAAGGCGACCACATAGCCGTAGAAGTTCAGCGTCTCCGTGGAGAGCGCCGGCCCTCCTCTCGTCATGATGTAGAAAAGATCGAATGCCTTGATGCTGTCGATGGCCCTGATCAACGCGACGATGGCGATCGCCCGCCGCAGCATCGGCAACAGCACGTACCAGGTGACCTGCCACTCGCGCGCGCCGTCGACACGCGCTGCGTCGAGCGGATCGGAGGGTGCCGAATCGAGTGCCGCCATCGACAGCAGGATCACGAAGGGTGTCCACTGCCAGATGTCTGCGATCAGCACGGAATACAATGCAACCTGCGGACTGCCCAACCAGTCCATGGCATCGAACCCCAGGCGGGAAAGAAGGTAGTTGGCCATGCCCGAAGCGGGATCGAATATGAACCGCCACGTCAGACCGACAACCACCGGGGTCATGATGATGGGCACGAGCAGCAGCGTTCGAACGAGACGCTTGAGCGCAAAATTCCGGTCTAGGAAAAGGACGATCGCAAGGCCCAGCACCACCTCAATCGAGGTCGCAAGGACCGTGAAAAGCACCGTCCGCCATAGCGCCCAGAGGCCGCGAGGATCGTTGAAGAAACGGATATAGTTGTCGATGCCGACAAATGTGTCGCGCCCCGCGCGCATCAGCGACAGGTCTCTCAGCGATAACCAAACGACGTAGACGGTAAGCACCAGCGAGGTGAGGCTTAGAACGGCTATGATCGGTTGGTAGAAAAATCGCGACGGGTCGGTTCGTTTTGCCATCATGCCCAATCCGAAATCAGAACCCTGCCGCGCCCAGGGAGATAGGCGCGGCAGGGCACGATCGTCCGCTTCAGCGTCCGATCGCGGCGTTGTTTGCCTGATCGGCTTCCTTGAGGGCATCGGCGGCGGTCGCCGTGCCTGCGAGCACCTTCGAAACGGCTATACCGGTATTGTTGATGACTTCGTTGGCTTGCTCGATCGTCGGCAGATACTGGGGGTTGCCCTGGTTGATGGCGGTAATCATCGCCTCCTTGAAGGCCCCATAGCGCTTGCCGAAACTCTCGCCGTTCAGCGCGGTGAGCGAAGTCACACCTGAGTTCGGGTCGCTGGCCATCGATTTGAGCTGCTGTTCCTTCGCGGTTGCCCATGCAGCAAAGAGTGCAGCGGCTTCCGCATTCTGGGAGTCCGCGGTCACATAGAGGCTGTGGACAGCCAGGGACGACGAACCGCCCTTGGGCGATTGCGTCTGTACCGGGACAGGCACGTAGCCCACCTTTCCGACAACGCTCGAGGCAGCCGGGTCTTCATTGTACGCGCCATTGACCGTGGCATCCAAGGTCATCGCTGCCTTGCCCTGCTGGAACAGCAGCCTGTTTTCCTCCCAGCCGAAGTTCGCGACGCCGACAGGGCCGTAGCTCTTCAGAACCCGGGCGAAGTCGTCCAAAGCCTTGGTCCCTTCCGGGGTCGCCAGGTTCGACTTGCCGTTTTCGTCCAGGAACGAGCCACCCATACCCCACAGATAGGCTGCCCAGACATAGACCCCTTCGATGCCCTGGCGGCCGCGCATGGTGATGCCGGCGATTTCCTTGTTCGTCTTTTCCGAAATGGTTTTCGCGGCCTTTTCAACATCATCGAACGTCTTCGGTTCAGTCAAACCGTACTGTTCGAACAGGTCCTTGCGGTACATCAGGAACGTGCTCTCGCCGTAGACCGGCAGACCGTAGACCTTGCCGTCCACGACATTGGTGTTGAAATAGCCGGGTACGAAATCCGCCTTGTCGAAGAACTGCGGATATTTCGCCAGTTGCTCGTCCAGGGGCACGATGTAGCCATTCTTTACGAAGCCCGGCACGTAGATGATGTTGTTTTGAACGACATCGTATCGGCCGGACTTCGAGGACAGCTCGAGTAGCATCTTGGCGGTGATATCCTGTTCCGGCACCACTTCAAGCGCGACGTCGATACCGGTGACGGTCTTGAATTCCGGAAGCAGTTTCTGGATGGCATCCGTCGTCGGGTGCCCCTCCATGAGCACCGAAAGCTGCACGCCGTCGAAAGGTTTGTCCTGCGCGAAGACCGGAGCGGAAAGGCACGCAAAGATTGCGGCGGCAGTTGTCGCCGTCATGAAAATACGTCTGTTCAGCATGTTATTCCTCCCATTGTTATCTGTGTTGTGGGTACTCAGCCCAGGCGCACGACCTCGCCCGTTTCGGCGGATTGGATCATCGCGAGCGTGAGCTCCAATGAGCGAAGGGCTTCCTCACCGGATGCGACTGGACGGTCAGCTCCATCCAGCCATTCGAGGACAGCGAGAAGTTGCTGACGCAGGTCGCCGCCGACGCGTCCAGCCATTGTTGGCCAATGCTGGGTGTCGATTTCCTGGGAACGCGCGTTGTCGGCGAAGTAGAGGCCGCTGTCGCCGCACTGGACTTCGAAAGAGCCCTCCGTGCCGATCATCTCCAAGCGCGCGTCGATCATGTGCCTTGCGCCGGAAGGCAGGGACCAGGCACTTTCAAGATTGACGACCGTCCCGTCGGAGAAACGCACGATGGCAGCGATCGAGTCCTGGGTTCCGATCGGACCGAGCAGCCTGTCCGTCTGTTGGGCATAGACCGATAGCGGGACCTGGCCGGAAAGCATCCAAAGCACCAGATCGACGTCGTGGACGGTCACGTGCAAGGCCAGTGGAAGCTTGCCCGCGTATCGCTTCGGCCCTTCTGTCCGGGCGCTGTTGCGACGGGCATAGAGATGGATCGGCGCCCCGATCTTGCCCTCCGCGATCAATTCCTTGGCGCGGGCGTAGCGCGGATCGAACCGCAGCAGATAGCCAACGCCCAGCTTCACACCGGATTTGCGCACGGCAGCGATGATGGCCTTGGCATCTTCCACATTCGAAGCGATCGGTTTCTCGATGAAGAGATTTACGCCTTTGCTCGCCACGGCCTCGGCGGGTGCCCTATGCAGATTGTCCGGAGTACAGATGCTCACAAGGTCGAGCTGCTCCTTTGACAACAATTCTTCATGGCTCGCATAAATCGCAGCGCCGCCACAACGGGCTGCAACCTCTTTCGCGAGCTCAAGGTTTGGATCGACGATCGCTGCCAGTTCGCAGTTGGGCGCGCTGGAGAAGATGGACGCATGCATGGATCCCATGAACCCCGCACCGATGACCGCAACACGCCGCGTCATGACAAAGCCTTCCTCTGACCTGGGGCGCCACCTCGTGCGGCGATGCCCTGTGTGAAACGTTGAGTGATCATGGTTGGGCGCGTGATTGCGCTGCCGACCACGATGAAGTTTGCACCAAGATCAAAACACCTCAGCGCCTCCTCGATGGTCCACACGCGCCCTTCGGCCACAAAGGGAAGCCCGGCCCGTTGAAGCGCCTGCATGAGACCGAAGTCCGGGCCCGCATCACCGCGGGAATAGCTGGTGTAGCCTGCCATGGTGGTGCTCACGACATCGGCGCCGGAGGCAAGTGCGGACCTTGCTTCATCGACGGTGCTGATATCGGCCATGGCGAGACGGCCCTGCTCGTGAACCGCACGAACCAGGTCGGCGACGTTGGCCGGGCGGGGCCGGTCGGTTGCGTCGAACGCGATGATGTCCGCTCCCGCGGCTGCGATATGATGAACGTCGTCTATCGAAGGGGTTATGTAGACTTCCGTATTGGTACGCAGTGCCTTGACCAGCCCAATAACGGGAACCCGAACTCGATCCTTGATGGCCTGGATGTTCGCGATCCCCTCGGTGCGGATGGCGCTCGCCCCACCCGCCACGACCGACGCAGCCATCGCAGAGAGGTGCACCGGTTCGGCCAGAGGCGAACCGGGATCAGCCTGACAAGAGACCACCAGGGTCCCACTCAGTTCTTGCAGAAGATCAGGCAATCTCCACTCCACATCGCCACCGCTTTCCCGATGGCCAATGCGTAGCGCATGATGAAGTTATTTGTCAATCAAACAAATGTGGTGGAGTTTTTTTTCACAACAAGTCGGCGACTCCTATCATGCCCGCATCAGCACCAGCCTGCGCGGTTACGATTGGCCGCCTGAAGGCAACGGGAAACGCTTCGAAATGCCTGCGGACGCGATCCGCAAATCCTGCTGCGAGCCCCACTCCGCCGCCAATTGCGACAAGGTCCAGATCAACCGTCGCAACCGTGTTCGCAAAAGCTTCAGCAAGCGCTGCCGCGGCATCCTCAAGGACCGCCTGTGCGATGGCATCACCTGCCGTTGCCGCATCAAACACCTCCGGAGCAGTGGCCTTTTGTCCGACCTTGTTGCTGTAGTTCAGCGCAATCGCCGTACCGGAAGCTATCGTCTCGAGACACCCTTTGCGGCCGCAACCACATGCAGATCGACCGCTGGACACACGCGTGTGTCCGATGTGCCCGGCAAGGCCGTTGGCACCGACTTGCAAGTGACCTTCCAGCACCACGCCGCCGCCCACGCCTGTGGACACGGTAATGAACATGAAATTCCGGCATCCTCGACCGGCACCATACCTGTATTCACCCCAGGCAGCAGCCTGTGCATCGTTGACGACCAGGGGGACAAGACCGGTGGCCGCCTCCAGGCGAGCGGCTAGCGGATAGTTATCCTCGATCGGCAAGGTGATCGGATTGAGAGCAGTTATCTTGCCGTTGGAGACGATGCCTGTGGTTGCGAGCGCAATTGCGTCGCATTTGAAGCCCCCAAGTTCGGTGACAATTGCGTCGACAAGAGCATCGCCTCCACCGGAGCGTGGAGTCGGAACCTGTCGACGACTGTCTATCCGGTCGCCGACAACTTCACCAAAAGCGATCTTGGTGCCACCAATGTCGATCGCCAGGACGGCCTCAGAACGATCGATCACTCACACTCTCCGCAGTACGCTGAATCATGGTCAGCCTATCGGGATCCTGGCGCACGATTTCAGCCAGCAGCGCATCGACGATCAACAACTGGCTGATCTTGGAAGGGAATGCGCCGCCTGTGAGCGGCGTTTCCGGCCAGGAGGCGATCAAGGTAAGATCACATTCTGCGGCCAGCGGGCTCTTGGAACGGTTGCTGATGCCGAGCACGAATGCACCGCGTGAGCGCGCAAGCCTGGCAACCCCAACCGCATCGACGGTTGAACCGGAGCTCGAGATGATCACATGGGCTGAACTGCCAGTGGCCGTGCCTGCAGCCATGGTGGCAAGATGCGCGTCGGCCAGGGCTCTGGAGAGCATGCCGACACGAGACATCTTGTAGGCCAGATACTGAGCCGTGACGGCCGAAGCCGCGACACCAAAACAATCGATCACACGCGCGGCCAGCAGCCTCTGGGCTGCCTTGGTCACATCATCGCGCACGATCAACTGTTCCGTTTCGCGCAGCGCGACAACGGCCGTTTCCACCAGGCGCTGAATGTCGTCGGTGGGCTCCAGCCCTTCCTTCTCCCGTTGGTCTCCAGCAAGCTCTTTGGCAAGCGCAAGCTTGAAATCCTGAAACCCCGTGAAGCCTTGGTCCCGACAGAAGCGCATCACGCTCGCCTCCGATGAACCGGAAACCTCCGCAAGCTCGGTGATGCTCTGGTAAAGGGTTGTCTGCGGCTGCGCGATGACCGTTTCAGCCACCTTGGCCAATGCAGGCGTCATACCGCCAATCGCCGTGCGCAAGCTGGCAATCAATGCGTGTTTCATCGTTAGCCCTGCCCCTGCTCTCAGAAATGCTCCGCGACCCAAGGTTGCGGGCCGCTAAAGACGAGATCGCACAATGACACGGCTTCCGGGGAACCAGATAGACGTCCGCGGCGTGCAAGCTGCGAGGCGGAACTGAATCCTGTGAACAGGCTCGCAAAGAATGGCCGCTCAATCGTTATCGACGGCGTTCTGCCTGGCACTTCATCGCTTACCGTCATCTTCCCGGCGGAAAGTGAAAGGCCGATTTCGAGGTTTTCTCCGTCTGGATCTTCGATATGCATTCCAAGCAATGCATCTCGCAGGAGATATCCCCGGCGCTCCAGGGCCTTCTGCGGCTCCAGGATCCGGGCCAGCCACTCCTCCTGATGCACAAGTCGCCACCCCTTGTCCGGCATGGCAGCAATGAGGTCATCCTGCGGACCGCCGTGCCAGCACGCCTTGGGATAGACCGACCTGAAACGGCCAATGAAACACAGCAGCGCCTCTGCCATGCCCCCGTTTGACGCATACCAGTCCCGAACATGGAGGGTTTCGGAATCTGACGCGTCGACAAGTACGTATGCCAGAAGAGGACCGTCACGCATGTGCCCCACCCCATACGCCGCGAGCGCATCGGTCGGTGTCCGCGTCAACTCCTTCCAATGCACCGCGGCTCGATCCAACAATCCGGCTTCATTGTTCTTCTTGTCGCTGTAGGCCTTCACGATCCGATCGTCGGTAAGCGCAATTGGGAAGAAGTCGACGGAAGTCCTGGCAGGCATGGCGGCGGTGTCTGCCTCATAGAGGATCTCACTACCCGCGAGCTCAAATCCGGACTTTCGATAGACGGGACGAGCTGATGCGAACAGCGACACCATAAGCGCGCCCTGCGAGCGGGCATCCTCGCAGAGCGCGTCCACGAGCGGACGAGCAAGGCCCCGCCCCCTTGCTTCGGGAGTAATGGCGACATGAGCAATGTTTGCAGCAGGAATGTCCGCGCCGCCGAATGCGTGCGATGTGTTCAAAAGCGCTGCGCAGGCCAGCGCCGAGCCCGCGGCGTCTCGAACCATACGGAACGATTGCACCCCGGCATGGCTGACATATTCTCGCGCGCGCTCATTGCTGAAGCCGAAAGCCATGGACAGCAAATGGCAAACTGTCTTCTCGTCAGCCTGGGAAGCAGGATCGTAAAAGACGTTTTTGGCGGAAATTTTCATTGAAACTCCAGAAATGAAGTTTTCCTTCATATCCGAGAGTCGAATTAACTTCAAGCGACCCTCGCCACAGGCGTCGATCAGTGCCGCGACGTTCTTCCCTTACAGACGCAGTCCACTCAATGCTGCCTTGAGGTGTCGGATAGACGCCGTCGGCGCAGCAGTTGCCTCAATCCTCCCAGCCAGACGGCCATTATCAGAATGAGCCCGCTGACCATCCCCTGCCAGAATGACGACACGCCGCTCAGGGTCAGGCCGTTCTGGACGACACCGAGGAACAGCACACCGATCATGGTTCCGAAAACGCCGCCCTCGCCGCCGGTGAAGGCCGTTCCGCCGATGAGCACGGCCGCTAGTACGGTTAGGAGGAGCGTGGGGTCGACCTCGGCCGACGCGGATGTGAGGCGCCCAACCTGCACGACGCTTCCAAGCCCCGCCATCAGGCCAGCAACGATGAAGACGGCGAGCATGACCTTCCTGATGTCAATGCCGTTCAGCCGCGCTGCCTCTGGGTTGGCCCCGATGGCATAGAGCGCTCTGCCGAAGGAGGTATATCGCAAGATGCCCCCGGCGAGCAGCAGCAGAACCAGATCGAAAACGAGCATCTTCGGAAATGGCCCGATGCTGCCGTTGACGAAAGTGTTGATCGGCTTGAAACCCGCCGTCGAAAAGACGCTGACGCTGGCCCCGTCATTGATGATGAGAGCGAAGCTCTGGAACACGGACAGCGTGCCCAGGGTAACGACGAAAAAGGAGATCTTGAAGTAGGAGACAAGCGTACCGTTGACCGCGCCGAGAAGGGCGCCGAACAGGACCGCGGCGACGACGGCAAGCGGTGCCGACACGCCAGCCAACAGCAGCAACCCCAGCACCATTGCCGAGGCTGCGGTCGCGCTCGCAACCGACAGATCGACGGCGCCGGAGATGACCACATAGGTCGCGCCCAGCGCCAGGATGAACACGACGCTGTTCGACTTGACGATGTTCATCAGATTGGGCCACGTCAGGAACACTGGCTGTGTCATGGCCAGGAAAGCGCCAACAAGGACAAGGCTGATCAGTGCGCCGGCATATCTGTTCTGGAAGATCCGGCTGA
>NZ_LJSD01000076.1 GCF_001303895.1 Mesorhizobium sp. 1M-11
AACGAAGTCGACATGATTGCCGACTGCCTGCGGAGCGTCGACTTCTGTGCCGAGATCGTGGTGGTGGATTCTGGTTCGACCGACGGCACGCTGGAATGCATCGCGGACTACGTCGCGAAAGGCTATCCGATCCGCCTGTTCCACAACGACTGGCCGGGCTTCGCCAGGCAGCGGCTTTTTGCGCTACAACAGGCCACGCAGCCTTGGTGCTTGTGCATCGAGGCAGATGAGCGCGCCGACGCTGAGCTGAGGCAATCCATCATCGAAATTACAAGTTCGGGCAGAAACAATACCGATGGTTGGTTCGTCCGCCGTCGCGACTACCTGAAAGGTTACGGCTACGCCCACCGCTGGGTGGCACACAATCGCATCTTCCGCTTCTTTCGCCGCGACAAGGCGACAATGGACATTGCTCAACGCGTCCACGAGTCCTTCAGAGTGCCTGGCCGCACCGCTCTGATCGAAAAGGGGATGCTGCTGCACCGGCGCGCGACCTCGCTGACCGAGGATCTGAAGCGCACGAACTCCTATTCGTCGCTCAAGGTCGAAGCTCAGGTCGAGCAGGGCGACAAGCCCAGCATGTCGCGGCTGGTCTTCTCGCCCTGGATCAATTTCCTGAAATTCTATGTCGGCAAGCGCTACTTCCTGTGCGGCCGCTACGGCTACGTCCATTCGGCGATGGTTTTTCTCTATTCCTACGTCACCGAAGCGAAGCTGTTCGAGGCCCGTGAGAATTCCAAGTCATAGCGATTTGCGTTCGAAGTGCTCAAACTTTCACCTGCTCTGGTTCGCCAAGGGTTTTCTTTCAGGTTACAGGAACCGGTTGCGCTGCGAAGGTCACTTGGTGCTTGTCACATAGTTCATTGGATCCTAATGGTCTCGCTCAACTCAGGCTTGCAGGTTGGAGTTGGACTTCGCGGTTGGTCAAAGAGAGACATTGTCCTTCAGGATTTCTGAAGCGGATGTTGCCAGGTTCGTTGAGTTGTCGGGTGATACAACTCCACTTCCTACTGATGAGCAATTTGCCGTCTCCGCAGGGGTTTAAAGGGGGGTGGTTCACGGTGCACTGCTGTGGTGCGCCTATCCCAGTTTGTTGGGATGACGTTTCCACGGCAGCGCCACGATCGAGCACGTCATCCGAGCGGCAATACAGCGATCGAAGGCTCCGCTCAAAAGAACTAGTGGCGCAGCACGGCTTTAATCAGAAAAACGTCGCCAAGTGGCACAAACAGGCCTTTGTCCACGATGCGTCGATGAGCCCGAAGACTATGCGCTCGATTGTGCTAACCGCTAAGGAAGAGGCGATCGCCGTCGCCCCCGCGCAAGCTACACTGCCGCCTCTGGATGATTGTCTCTGTTCCTCGACGGATACAATTTCGCCAGGCGGTTCAAGACTTTGCGCGGCCTTACACCCTATGGGGCAATCTGTACTGCATGGGCCAATCAGTCAGACCGCTTCCGCCTAGAACCTGTCCATTTGACCGCGGAACTGACACCTAGAGCCGCGGCTCCCCCGGAGAGGAAGCATCATGATGCAATCTGGATCGTCTGATAAGCGATGCTTCGAAATCCAAGAAAAAGCGGTGAATGCCCCAGCACGATCGCGAAGAGAGCGTATCGACTACTTTCAGTTTTTCTGAAGAGAAGCAAAATTCCGCCCAGTGGCAACCGAAATCGCGAGGAGCAAGACCAAAAGAGCACCAAGGACGAGGAGGCGCTTCATTTGTATTTTCGCTACAATGTCGACCTGGATAGGAGAGTTCGCCTTAGTTGGGGTCTGTTTTCCGATAGGTGCGGTATCGAAAGGCAGAACGATCTGAACGTTCGAGGGGAGGGGAGAATTTGTTGATAAGGTGAATTGAAGCGATTTGACGTATGCTAATCGCTTTTCCAGATTAGCTTTTTCTGAGGTCTCCCATTGTGCTTGGATCGCCTTGTGGCGCTCCAGCACCATCGCAATTAAGTCCATCACACACTGCTTCGCAGCGTTGGGTGTGTCCATTATCGCGGCAATTTGAACCACACGACCATCTGTTCTAGACGGTGTAAAACTAGTCGCTGCTGCTACGGTGTCTTCCGCCAATGGGGTGGCGGTCGTTCTGCAGGATTTTTGGGCTGAAGTAGTATACGAAGCCGTATCCCTGAGGGACCCCAGTAATTGGTCCTGCGTTTCGATCCATTCAGTTCCATTTTTGCCGATCTCGACCATTCCTTCCGCTTGATATCGATTCGGTACCGAGTATTGATAGAAAAAAACAGATGTTAGTAGGGTGGCAATTAATAGCAAGACTATCCACCATATCTTGCTTATAAAAATGAAGGCTCTTTTCACGAGATTAAGATTAACTGAAAACTCGATTGAAGGCACTTCTCTCGGGTTGCTCATTTCCTATCCTTGTCGGAACTCTATTTTCTTTGTGTGGAAGCTGCGGATTGATACTTAATCTGCGATGGTTCTTTTTTTAACAAAAATTCTTGTATTCGTAAGACCGTACACGAGCAGGAGAAAAATGAGAAATCTCCATAGGCCCAGTCCATTGTAGAAATAGTTCTCGACGCTTGAGACGGCAAAAATCATAGGGAGATAAATCCCCGCTGGTGAAATCTCATCGGCGCTCCCAATTTGGGCAGAAGAATAGCACAAAACCATGCATATAGCGATCAGAGCGCTTCCTAGCCAGCCAAAATCAAACAACATGGATGCGTAAAGGGTCTCATAGAGCCCAGCAAATGGGTTGGTTATCAGTATCTCCTGCAATGTGGCAGCGCGGTCGCATTTAAAAACCACACACCATTGATCATCTAGATAGGGGGTGGCCCCTAGGAAGCCAAAAGCCTCCGCTGAAATAAGGTCAGCCAACACGCCTATGGAGTGCGTTAGATACTGCCCCAGGAAAACCAGAGGGAAGAGGAAGGGTGCATTGCGGCCTATTGCGTCAAGTGTGGCATCGCTGATGCGCAGGTGATCCATGAGCCAGGAATGTTTGAGCGTGTTGCGCCAATCCCAACCGACTGTCGTGGTGTCTAGGGATCGCGCCCGTGTTTGCCAATCGAACAAAAAAACAAAAACCGTTAGTACAAATAGTATGACCGCTATCGATTTGAAGGAGATTAGTCTCTTGCGGGTGCAAAGTATGTGAAATAAGATCACAAATATAGGGGCATTTCGAGTTCCCAAAAAGATAAAATCTATAATCATAACAATCGCAAACATCGATAGAAATGCTATTCTATGGTATTTTCTCAATTCGGCAAAGCAGAGAATTATAGAAAGAGGGTAGAATAGCATCGTTACAGCTGAGTATAATCCGCCTCCTCCGAGATTTTGATTTGCCCTTGTCTCATATAAACCGACCCTTAAAAAGCTTACTATGTATTCCCCCCTGCTGAGAAATATAACGGAAAAAAAGGAAACAATATAAAGCGTACTAAATAGAATTGGATCGATTCTAGGCCAGCGGGTTGCCTCGTTCGTTGTTGAAACTATGAGTAGTAGAGAGCTGGCGCTGAGCGCTCCTACCATCAGCCAAACAATATTCTGAAACAGTGAACCATTGGCGATCAGGTTTAGGTGGACAAATTGCACTATCAAAATAGCCAGAAGGAGCGCTAGACAACGATTTATGAAGATCCAAAAAGGAATGGGTTTGTAAATTTCCAATATACCGATCCCTGTTTGTTGGCTGCTATAATTCGTCTGGTCTCTAGCGGTAGGTAAGGCGAACGAATTAAGGCGTTCTTTTTCGCGAGAATCGGTAGATGTAGAGAAGCATGCTCGTGAGACCGGTGCAATATACGGCGCTTAAACCGTAGGCGGCCCCAAAGGCACCCCAGTGGCCAATGGTGAAATATAGTGTAGGCACGCTCAGGACAAGCATCATAATGTTGATTTGGGCAATAAACGCTACCTTTCGCATGAATGTAAGAATGGGTGTCATTAGCCCGAGGAGACTTGCGATCAACGCGGCCATGACCACCGGTTGCAAGTACACCTCGACTCCTGCGAAGCTCCGGTCGACTAAGTGTGGCAGAACGAAAATCAGCAAAGGGGGGGCAATAAAATAGAATAAAACGGCCACCGCCGTCATCATAATCAATCGTTGAAGGATCTGGGAAAGCTGTCTTTGGCCAAGATCCGCCGGCAGTCTATAGACCCATGCCTCCCAAACAGGCAGAATTGGACCGAAGAATAAACCGACAACTGCGGAGATTTGCACGGCAACGCTATATAGGCCTAGCTGTTCAGCTCCGACGAATTTTGCTATGAACAGCCGGTCGATTACTAGAAGCCAGTATCCGATCAAGCTGGACACCAGTAGAGGCAGGCTGAAGCGCAGCATTGCCTTCATTGACTTCCAGTCGAACTCCCAGCGTAACGCAAAGTCGCGACGGAGGAAGAAGAGTGAAATCGGAAAGGCTGCGATCGCAACAAGAAGTTCGGCCCAGGCACGAGCGCTCCATCCTGGGATGAATGAGATAAGAAAGAGATAAGTCAATCCAAAAGTGGAGATGGTAACCGTCAGTCCCCACAGTCCATATAGAAGAGGGCGGTTCGTAAGCTGCAGTAAATTGTGCAAAATTACGGATTGAAAGCGAAAGTAGGATAGAAGCATCACTAAATAGTACCATTTATAAGTAAATTCGCTATAGTGGTTTAGGTGTTTTGAGAAGGTGAATATTATTATAAATGAAGAAACGGTTGCCAAATTTGAGAATACAAATGCTGTTGATAGGTGAGTTGGAAATTTTTCTATATTTGTTGCATAAGTTCTCTTTAGCGAAGCGTTGAGTTCGAGCCTAAGAAAATTGCTTCCAAACATGCAGGCTATATTAAAGATGGCGAGAATGCCATAATCCGATGGCGTCATATATTTAGTGAATATAGGAAGCGTTATGACGGGGAGTATTGCTGATACTATATTGAATATAAAATATACTGACGCGCTTTTTATGTAAGAAGATCTGGTTATTTTTTTCATAATTCAGATGAATTTCTTGACAAGGGATTCGAATTGTTCACTGCAGTCGGAATTTCTTGGAATATAAATGTATTCGTTGACGAATTCTTTGTAGTTATCGCTAGGATCTATTTCGGGTGGGTTGTTGATACTGGTATTGATGGCGTTTTGTAGCTGGCTCTTGTCGTAAGCAAAGCGTGCTAGATGGAAAACTGCAGAGTTGCTTGCGGGGTACATGACGTCCTCACCGCGGTCTTTGCACTCACCCCAAGCCGGTAAGACAATGTTTGACCTTGCCATAGCGGCTTCTACTAGAGATAGTGAGTTATATCCAATCACTAGGCGAGAATTTGGCAAGGCGGAGAACAGGTCTATCTCGTGGTCGCAAACCAAATTCCCGGCTGAATCCGAGCCTAACAGGGCTCTGACCTTCATTGTGTCATCAAGGTCTTTCGTTTTGACTAGGAATTGAATCGGACTGTCTCGATGAGACTTAGCTGCAGCAGAAAATGCGTGAAGCACATCAACAAAGGTTGTATCGGCGAAGTAGCCTTCGGTGAACGTCAGGAGCGTGATTAGGGGGCGTTGCTGCATTGGCTTGCTTGTATCTACGTCTCGCCAGGCATCGAAGCGTGGCAGGCCTGTAATAACGACCTGGTCTCGACGGCACACTGTACCCACTTTCCTCAGGACAAGCTCAGTAGACGGACCCGCTACTGCGATGGCGGCTCCATCAAAATGATAACCTGAATTGCGGTACCAGCTTTCTACTATGTCGCACGTTTTTGGAATAATTGGATGCTCTCGTGATAAGACTATAAATGGAATGTTTAGTATTTTGCAGGCTTGCTTAAAACCTGCATCCTGCCAGTAGTCGAAATTGGCTGAGAGGACTGCGCGAACTTGACTTTTTTTTCCCGCAAGTCGAATTAGTTGCAGGGCATATTGTGTACTTTTGGTGAGAGCTTCGGTTTTTCCTGGGCCGTCATACTTTTGATAGAATGTTTGTATCTGCATTGGAGCAGGGGTCCAAGACATTTGAAATCGTGTAAAACCAGCCGTTATCAGAGCGTAGCTGAATTCTGTCCTCCTTCGCAGTTCACGGATGTCCTTGATGAAGGACTCACGTGACAGGCAGAGGATCAGCGGACCACTTTTGGTATCTCGATCAATGCTCAAGTTTGTCAGTCGAGCGGCTACCTTTGGGCCACCGCTTCTGATTATCGTCGCGGCGATCGGTGCCCACAGTCTGGAAAGAACACCATGTCTTAGGTTTTTCAAAAGCCCAAAGCTGCTCAGGTTCAACATGCTATGCTCGTGCCGTCATATCTTGGGGTTGAGGGGAATGCGCTGTCACGGAACTGTACCAAAAAAATAAGCAAAGGAGGCCGGTGTGGGTTCAATCACTTTCCTCGCGCTCTATCTCGAATGAGTTTAGCCTCCGGTTAGGCGAAATATTTAAGACTGACAACGCAGGCCCGCAATTGCACAGGTGGGGGGCTAACTTGATACGGATTGAACAATGCCACTAGTCCTCTCCAAAACGGGCGCGACGGTGGAAGCGCTGTTACAAGATTGTTCGCAAGCGGTATTCAAATTTTAACCGTCTGTTGCCGTGGCATGAAACGATTGCTAGTAACTAGCTATGAGTTTTCAGCAGGTTGTCTATCCGGTCCCTCCGAGAAAACTGAAGCTTCGTAACCTCAGCTTTCCCGGAGGGACCGGATAGACAACCTGCTGAAAACTCATAGCTGGGCAATTTCACGCTGGCGGTCACGGGTTCGTCCCGCCGCTCAGGCATTTGAATGCAATCAACGCTGGCTCAAATCCGCCAATCGCAGCGCTAGAGATACTTCTGGACCTTCTTGCCTACTTTCAAGAACCGCAGCGGATCGATGGCATCGCCGTCATGCCGCACTTCATAGTGCAGGTGCGGGCCCGTCGAACGGCCTGATGAGCCGGTCTGGCCGACGACATCGCCGGCTTTCACGGCTTGGCCTACGGCAACGTCCACGCGACCGAGATGGGCGTAGCGCGTGGTGTAACCCTGGCCGTGGTCGACCTCGACCATGCGGCCATAACCACCATTCCAGCCGGCTTTCGTAACTACGCCGGGTGCTGTGGCGCGGGCGGGCGAGCCCAGCGGAATGCGGAAGTCCATGCCGGAATGCAGTGCCGCAGTGCCGAGCAGGGGATCTGTGCGCACGCCAAATGGGCTGGTTACGGCGCGGCCTGGTGCCGGATTGGCGAGCGGTAATCGCCGCGCCTCCTTGCGAAGGTGATCGAGCTGATCGAGTGCCTCGTCCAGTTCCTTGACCTTGGTGTCAAACAGCGACGCGCGGTCGACCGGCACGAGCGGGCCGCCGACGTCGGTTTCGTCCTTGCCGAAATCATCGTCGACCGGGAGGCCGGCGGCCTGGAGCGCCCCCTTAATGGCGTCGGCATTCTCGTAGGTTGTATCGGCAAGTCGGGTAACGCGCTGCAACTGCTCGGTTTCGATCGCCTGCAGAGACTGGTTGATCGCCACGAACAGCTTGTCGGCGCGGTCTGCGGACGAGGCGTCCGCGGGCAGGTCAGCGCGGGTAGACCAGTGCGAAAAAGCTG
Source organism: Mesorhizobium sp. 1M-11 (assembly GCF_001303895.1). Lineage (GTDB taxonomy): Bacteria > Pseudomonadota > Alphaproteobacteria > Rhizobiales > Rhizobiaceae > Mesorhizobium. The sequence continues at coordinate 7,563 of NZ_LJSD01000076.1, forward strand.
GCGTTTGCGAATTGCCCAGGCTGGCCAAGGTGGCAAGTTCTGGTATCGCCTTGTCGCCGACGAGGGCTGCATGATCTTCCGACTTGGCCTGGTCAGCAGGTGCGGCGGCCGGAATCGGATTTTGCGGTTCAGGGCTGATCGTCTCAAGGGTCTCGGCGCGTTCGAGGATGGGGCCAAGCCGGCCATGACGTTGGCTGAGCTGGGTCTGTCGCGCCAGCAATTCGCCGACCTTGGTTTCCATCAATTGCTGATCGAGCAACTGCCGGCTGGTGATTCGGTCCACTTGAGCGCGTAGGGCTGAGATGCGGTCCTCATAGGCCTGCTGCATGCGGGCTTGGCGAGCGGTCGTCGCCCCAATGAGATCGTCGCGGAAAACGAGATAGGACGTGGCCAGCAAGTAGCCGATGACAACTGCGGCAACGGCTGAACCGAAGCATGCAATCATCCAGGGGCGGACTGTGAAGTGCCGGATCTCATCGCCGCGGGCAATGATGACCGTATGCGGCTCCTTACGCCTGCCGAACACCGCCGACTGACCGTTTGCGCTCACCGAACCAGGCTTTCGTTTGCTACCCCAACAATGCCCATTAGGCACTTGTTATGGTTAATAAAGCCTTGCTTCATGGGAGCTATGCAGCTCAATGGGACGAGCAGACATAGTTGGGTACTGGACGCAAGGGCGCCCAGAGAACCTAGAGAGCTTGCACCGCTTCCAGAACCGCTTCGGCATGGCCCTTTACCCGTACCTTGCGCCAAATGTGCGCGATACGGCCGTCGCGCCCGATCAAAAACGTGGCGCGTTCCACTCCCATATAGCTACGGCCATACATCTTCTTTTCCACCCATAGATGATAGGCTTCGATCACCTCGCGCTCTTCGTCGGAGGCGAGATCGACTTCCAGCGCGTGCTTGGCCTTGAACTTGTCGTGCTTCTTTACGCTATCGGGCGAAAGCCCGATCACCGCAGCGCCTGCTTTCTCGAAATCGGATTTGAGTTGCGAAAAGCTGATCGCTTCGTTTGTACAGCTCGGCGTGTCATCCTGCGGGTAGAAGTAGAGAACCACCGGTTTGCCAGCGAAATCGGAGAGCTTGAAGCTGCTGCCGCCGTCACGAGGAAGGATGAAGTCGGGCGCAACATCGCCCACATTGAGATCGGTCATAACCACGCCTTTGTTTGAACCTAAGCGCCGAGCCACGGTGTCCGCGAGAGATAACTTCGGCGGCATCGTGCGTGACCCTCAATAAATTGGCGCGCGATGGAAGGCAAAGCTGGATTCTGCTTTTGCCGTTCGCGCTTTGCATTGGCTCGATATAGTGTCGGCGAGGAATCGTCGGCCACCGAGGGCTGAAGACGGAAGACTAGGTGAATCAGGAAGTCCCGAGGCCCGAGAAGATCCGGTTCAGGCGCGATGAGATTGCCGATCTCCGCACCCTGCCATCCGCCAATGCCGTGCCGCCACTCGGGCGCGCGAAATTTCGTCGTAGTGCGCGGCTTCTGAGCCGTTTTTTATTCGGCATTGGCCTGCTGTTTGTCTTGGTCGTAGCGGGGATTTATGCGATCGGCGCCACCGGCGTTGGCTCGGAACGCTTGCGGCAGGCTGCAGAGCGCGCCATCGAAGGGATGGCTGGCGTCGATGTAAACGTAGCGGTTGGCCCGGCCAGCATCACATTGGACAAGGCAAGCTTCCTGGCGCTCCAGGTGCGGGAGGTAAAGCTGACCGCCAATGATGGCAGGCCGATGGTCGAGGCCGGCCTCATGCGCTTCGGCGTGCGGCTCGCCCCACTTCTGTCGGGTGAGGTGCAGCTAACCAGCGCCCGGATTTCCGATGCACGTATTTTCGCGGATGCGATGCCGTCGCAAGGCAATAGCGAGTGGACGGCAACGTTGCGTAACGCCGATGGGCTTATTGATCCCGACAAGGTGGTCGATGCGGTTTTCGGTGCGGTTCACCAGTCCCTTGACGCCATTCGCCTGGATTCGATCCGCTTGATCGACCTCGACAATGTTGCGGTGGTCCTGTCGAAAACGGGTGACATGCAGTTGGTGACGATCGCCGACGCGACCGTGGAACAATCCGGCTCATCCGGCGTCAAATTCTCCTCCAAGCTCGATATCGATGGACGGAATCTAACCGTCAATGCATCGGCTGGCCGCGACGCGGCGGCGCGCAAAGTGACTGCGCTTCGGGCTGACATCACCGTCGATCCCATAAACGCCGATTCGAAGTCGGTTGGGCAGGCGAGTGGCAATGTCGGTGCGGTGGCGTTGCACTTGGAAGGCGCGGAAGGTGAGGGTGGCGTACAGCCACGGCTCAGTCTTTCTGGCTCGTTGGCGGGTGCTGTGCTTGATCTCGGTACGCGCGGTATGCTGCCTGTCGACGCCAAGGTGAAGGCGACGTTGGTGCGCGGTTCCAACAAGATAGGCATCGATGGCCTCGATCTGCAGGTTGGTCGCTCGGACTTCGACATCGAAGGTTCGCTTGGGCCGAAGCCCCGCCAGGGTACCGCTGGTGATGAACCGTCCTATCGTTTCGACCTCGTCAGCAACAAATCGATGCTGGCGCCAGTCGACTCGTCGGAACCGGCGCTCAACTTCATCGGGCGCATTGCTGGCGAATACCAGACGGTAAGCCGCAAGCTCGTCGTTCCGACAATCGCGGTCCGATCGGGTGCGTCCGGCGAGGTGCTGGGCAATGCAGCCGTGGAATTCGTTACCGGGAAGGCACCTGGTGTCTCGATGGCCCTCAACGTCCACGACATGCCTGTTTCGCACGTCAAGCAGCTCTGGCCCTGGTTCTCGGCGCGCGGCGCCCGCGAATGGGTATTGGAGAATCTGTTCGGCGGCAAGGTCGTCGAAGCCAGCTTGCAGTACCAGGTGGCGCCTGGGCGGGCGGGAAACGGGGTTCCGCTCGACCGCAACGAGGTGTTCGGCCGTTTCCAGCTCGAAGGGTCGCGCTTCGACACCGCTGGACAGATTCCGCCCATTCGCGATGCGAATGGCGTGGTCGAATTCCACGGCAACGATGTCGACATCTCGCTGTCGAGTGGCACTGTTTACATGCCGAGCGGTCGTTTGGTGGCCGCAAGCAACGGCACGCTCACCGTCAAGAATGCCAACGTCCCGCCTGTCATAGGCGCACTGAACATCGATGTCGCGGGCAATGCCGATGCTGTCGCCGAACTAGCTTCCTACGAGCCCATCAACGCGATGCGCCATGTCGGATTGAAGCCGGACGAGTTGTCGGGAACCGTCACCGGCAACGTCAAGGCGGATATACCGCTGCAAAAGGGCATCGACACGTCGAAGCTCGGTTGGCTGGTGTCGCTGGACTACGAAGATCTCGCTATCTCCAAGCCGATCGACGACCAGTTGGTCACCGACGCCGATGGCAGCGTCGTCGTCAACCCAAAGAGTGCGACGGTGAAGGCGGACGCGCTACTCAACAATATTCCCGCCGAAATCGCTCTGGTCGAACCGCTGGAAGTTGACGGGCCGCCGCGCTCCCGTCAGGTGACGCTGACGGTCGACGACAAAATCCGTCAGACTTTGATGCCGGGCCTCTCTGCCATGCTTTCCGGCACGATGAAAATCGAGCTCGACAAGAGCGACAACGCCAACCAGGACGTTGTGGCCGACCTGACCAATGCCAAGCTCAGCATTCCCTGGGCTGGATGGAGCAAGGGGCCGGGTGTGCCGGCTACCGTTTCCTTCACCATGGAGAAATCCGGATCGATCACCCGGCTCAAAGACTTCGACCTTGATGGCAAGACTTTCGAGGCTCGCGGCGCCGTAGAGCTCTCCGACGGCGATCTGGTTTCCGCCAACCTGTCCCACGTGCAGCTTAACCGGGGCGATGACGTCGCGGTCTCCATCAAGCGTTCCGGCAAGGGCTATGTGGTGAAGGTGAACGGCGAAGCGCTGGATGCACGTGCACTGGTCAAGCAGTTCACCTCGGATACCGACAGTGCCACAAAGGGTACAGGCGGCGATGCGATCTCGGTGACCGCCAACGTGAAGGCGCTCACGGGCTTCAACGATGAAGTCGTGTCGAACTTTATCCTCGACTACAGCGGCGCGGGATCGAAGGTGAATGGGCTGGCGGTGAAGGCACAGGCCCGCTCCGGCGCGTCTATTGATGTATCCAACAACACCGCAGGTGGCCGTCATACGCTCGATATGAAGTCGGCGGATGCGGGCGCGGTGCTACGGTTTCTCGACATCTACAAACATATGGAAGGAGGCGCGATCGCCGTTGCGCTGTCTGGCGCGGCAGACGGGCCGATGCGCGGCACGGTCGATGCCCGCAACTTCCAGATCGTCAATGAACCCAAGCTGGACTCGATCGTCTCAACGACACCGGCCGGCGACAAACGTTCGCTCAATCAGGCAGTGAAGGCCGATATCGATACCTCGCGCGTGCAGTTCGAGCGCGGTTATGCGGAGATCGTCAAGGGCAACGGCTATCTCAAGGTGGCGAACGGTGTGCTGCGCGGCCCCCTGATCGGTACCACCTTCCAGGGCACGCTCTACGACCAGAACGACAATATGGACATGACCGGCACCTTCATGCCGGCCTATGGCATCAATCGCATCTTTGGCGAATTGCCACTGGTTGGCGCGCTGCTGGGCAATGGCCGAGACCGTGGCCTGATCGGCGTAACCTACCGGTTGAAGGGCAGCGCCAACAAGCCCGACCTGCAGATCAACCCGCTGTCGGTGATCGCGCCCGGCATCTTCCGCTCGATCTTCGAATTCCGGTGAGGTCGGCGCGCTTAGACCGGCCGCACCAGAATGTGTTTTTTCTTGCCGAGTGAAAGCTTTAGTACCTTTTCCGGACTCAGATCTTGAAGCGTTACAGAGCGCCGGTCGTCGGTAATGGCTTCGTCGTTGAGCCGCACCGCGCCGCCCTGGACATGGCGTCGCGCTTCGCCGTTGGATGCTGCAAGCCCGGCCCGCACCACCAATGCAAGAAGGCCTATACCGGTCTCCAGTTCAGAGCCTGCCACCTCGATCGACGGCAAATTGTCAGCGAGCGCGCCTTCCTCGAAGGTTTTGCGCGCCGTCTCGGCAGCCTCTTGCGCCGCGGTGCGCCCGTGCACGATGGCCGTCACTTCGGTGGCGAGGATCTTCTTGGCCTCGTTGAGCTCGGAGCCGCCAAGCGCTGCCAGCTTGGCGATCTCGCCAAGCGGCAGGCGCGTGAAGATCTTCAGGAAACGGCCGACATCGGCATCCTCGGTGTTGCGGAAATACTGCCAGAAATCATAGGGGCTGAAGAGATCGCCGTTCAGCCAGACCGCACCTGAAGCCGACTTGCCCATCTTCTCACCGGAGGATTTGGTGAGCAGCGGCGTTGTCAGAGCGTAGAGCTGTGGTCCTCCCATGCGGTGGCTGAGATCGACGCCGTTGATGATATTGCCCCACTGGTCGGAGCCGCCCATCTGCAGCACCGTTCCGTAGCGCCGGCTGAGTTCGGTGAAGTCGTAACCCTGCATGATCATGTAGTTGAATTCGAGGAACGACAGCGACTGCTCGCGGTCGAGCCGAAGCTTCACGCTGTCAAAGGACAGCATGCGGTTGACCGAGAAATGCCGGCCGACATCACGCAGGAATTCGACATAGTTGAGCTTCAGCAGCCAGTCGGCATTGTTGACCATGATGGCGGGGTTCGACCCGTCATAGCGCAGGATGTTGCCGTAGACCTTCTTGATGCTCTCGATATTGGTCTCGATCTGCTCGATGGTCAGCAGCTTGCGCTGCTCGTCGCGGAAGGAAGGATCGCCCACCATCGATGTGCCGCCACCCATCAGCGTGATCGCCTTGTGGCCGGTTTCCTGCAGCCAGTAGAGCATGGTGACGGTGATGAGGTTGCCGATATGGATCGAGGTCGCCGTGGCGTCGTAGCCGACATAACCGCAGATCTGGCCCTTTGCGGCCAACGCGTCGAGCCCTTCCGGATCGGAGATCTGGTGGACGAAGCCACGTTCATCGAGAACGCGCAGAAAGTCGGACTTGAAGGCGGACATGACAGGATTCCGGAAAACAACGAGAAAACAGCGCTGCCCTTGGGGGCGCTGCTTCGGGCCTTTAGCATCGCCGGGCCTGGAATCACAAGAATATAGGTCAAGAATGCCCCAATTCTGCGCAGTCGGTCTGATAAGCGGCATCTCGATGGACGGCTCGACCTCGCTGCCGGGAGGCTGTGACAGGCGGACTGATCACGCGTCCGTGAATGGTGTTGGAGCATCTCGCATGCTTGCCACGATCTGGCCGCTGGCGTAAGGAAAGCCCGCGTTCCGGTGGACGCGCCGCCGTTCCAGAGCACGCGTCGGGCCGACCGCGTCGCTCGACATCCGTGAAGCTGTTCCGGCCGATCTGATTGCCATGGCGGACGCCTTGATCTCCATCGTTATCCCAGGCCGCAACGAGGCGGCCAACCTGCCTCTGCTGATCGATGAGATCGCAGCCGCCATGAGCGGGCGTGATTTCGAGGTGATCGTCGTCGATGACGGTTCGAGCGATGACACTCAGCCGGTTCTTGCCGCACAAGCAGCCGCGCGGCCGTTTCCGGTTCGTCACATTCGCCATGAGAAGTCGTCCGGCCAGAGCCTCGCCGTGCGTTCCGGTGTCTGGGCTGCGCATGGCGACATCGTCGCCACCATCGATGGCGACGGCCAGAACGATCCGCAATACATTCCCATCCTGGTCGATGCGTTGCGCGATGCCGGGCCCGAGGTCGGCGCGGCGCAGGGCCAGCGCCTGAAGCGGCGCGACAGCAGGGCCAAGCAACTCGCCTCGCGTTTCGCCAACTGGCTGCGCAATGCCATCCTGCACGACCAGACCCGCGATACCGGCTGTGGGCTGAAGGCCGTGCGTACCGAAATCTTCCGCAAGATTCCGTTCTTCGACGGTACCCACCGCTTCGTGCCGGCGCTTGTCATCCAGGAAGGCTATGGCGTGGTGCATCGTGACGTGGTCGACCGCTCGCGCCGTCACGGCAAGTCCAACTACGGCATCTTCGATCGTGGCCTGCAGGGGGCTGCCGATCTGCTTGGGGTTTGGTGGTTGCGGCGCCGGCGTCGGCGCATGCCAAGGGCAAGGGAAATCACGCATGGATAGTGTGTTCCAGGAATTGTTGACCTGGTTGCACGAAGTCTTCGTGCAGCAGTTCGACGGCTGGGTTCTGCTCGGTTTTGTCGCCCAGATGTTTTTCACCATGCGCTTCGTGGTGCAGTGGGTAGCATCGGAGCGAGCCAAGCGTTCGGTGGTGCCGATCGCCTTTTGGTTTTTCTCCTTGGGTGGTGGTGCCCTGCTTTTGATTTATGCGATCGCGCGCCGCGACCCCGTCTTTATCGCCGGGCAGGGGCTCGGCCTCTTCATCTACATCCGCAATCTCTGGCTGATCGCCAATGAGCGCAAGGCCGCCATGAGCAAGGTCGACTGACCTTGATGGGCATGGGCGTCCACGGTGGTTCAATCTTTCGATAGGGGATCAGGCGCGTGGAGATGACCCGGAGATATCTGTTTCTGTTTCTCTTCAGCCTCGTGCTTTCGGCATCGGGACTGGCCAGCCTGCCTGTCGTGGATCGTGACGAAGCACGCTTCGTGCAGGCCACCAAGCAGATGGCTGAGAGCGGCGACTACCTGGATATCCGCTTCCAGGAGGCATCGCGCTACAAGAAACCGATCGGTATCTACTGGCTGCAGTCGGCAGCAGTGGCGCTGAGCGGCGAAGGGGCCGACGCGCCGATCTGGATCTATCGCCTTGTTTCAGCTCTTGGCATCGCCATCGCCGCGGTTGCGACCGCCTGGACGGCAACCGTCCTGTTCGGGGCCAATGCGGGCATGGCGGCTGGCCTGGTGGTCGCTGCCATCTTTGCCACTGCATTCGAGGGGCGCATCGCCAAGACCGACGCCTTTCTTCTCGCCTGCTGCGTGCTCGCGCAAGGGGCATTGGCGCAGATCTATGTCGCATCGCGCCGCAACGAGCAGTCGGCGGCATATCTGCCCTGGTTGTTCTGGATCGCGCAGGGGCTGGGCATTCTCATCAAGGGGCTGATCTCGCCAGCCCTGTCCCTTCTCACCATCCTGGTCCTGCTAGCCTTTGAACGCGACGCGCGCTGGCTGTCGCGGCTGAAAGCCGGCCGGGGGCTGCTGCTGACAGCCCTCATCGTCGTACCCTGGCTTGCCGTGATCACCTGGAAGAGCGGAGGCGCCTTCTGGCAGGAAGCGGTCGGCAAGGATCTCGTTGGCAAGGTGGCCGATGGTCAGGAATCGCACGGTATGCCGCCAGGCTATTATTCGCTGACCTATTCGTTGTTCATGTGGCCATTCAGCCTCATCGCCATTGGCGCAGGGCTGGCAGCCCTCAATCACATGCGCGGTGACCCGCGCCTGCGTTTCTGTCTTGCCTGGTATATACCGTTCTGGATCCTTCTCGAACTGGTGCCGACCAAGCTGCCGCATTATGTGCTGCCGGCCTATCCGGCAGTCGCACTGCTGGTTGGTTGGCTGCTCACCCTGTCGCCGGAGCAGGCGGCCCTGAAACGCTGGCAGACATGGCTCTATTGGGCGACTGCCTTCGGTCTTGTTGTCGTCACACTCGGTATCGCGGCAATCGCCGTCGGTGCACCGCTCTACCTGACAGGGGCGTTCAATCCCTGGAGCATTCCGGCAGCCATTTTCGCACTCGCCGCGGGGTATCTAGCGTTTCCGCGCCAATCGCAGCTTTCGTTGAACCGTGTCGGTGCGGCTGCTGCGGCCGCAGGGGCGGCCTATGCCTTGTTGATCGGCCTCATCGTGCCGACCCTGACGCCGATCTGGCTGACGCCGCGCATCGTCGCTGCGATCCAGGAAAAAAAGCCCTGCGAGAATTCGGTTCTGGCATCTTCGCAATACCACGAGCCGAGCCTGATCTTCATGGCCGGCACCAAGACCAAGCTGACCGATACGCAAGGGGCTGCGGATCATCTGGCCACAGACCCGAACTGCGCGCTGGCTTTAGTCCCCGTTGCCGATGAGGCCGCGCTGCAATCGGCGCTGGCCGGTTCAGGCAAGACGGCAACGCGCCTGACGGAAATCAACGGCACCAACTACTCGTCCGGCGACAAATTGGCGCTCGGCCTCTACCGGGTCGCCAACCCTTGATCATTCACTAGCCAGACCTTGATGATCTGTCATGATAGCGTCACTCTACCGAAGTGTTGCTGCCACGATGTGGCGGAACTGGGGTAAGGGGCATATCATGAAGGATGCTGGCGCGCCGTCGGGGCCGCTCGTCCAGCGCATGCTTGCGCGCAGTTGGGCGAATACGGCCGGCACATTCGCCGTGATTGGCCGTCGCTTCCGTCAGCGGCCGGCCCGGTATGATCGCATATTCTGGCTGTCCTGGACGCTCGGCTGCAGCCTTCTGGCCGGACTGGCGGCAATCTTCCTGGATCGTGCCTCGGTTTGTAATTGGCCTCCTGCATTTAAAGCAGTGGCGGAAATGTCGACGCCTCTCGGTCTTGGCGAATGGTATCTCTGGCCAGCGGCTGGCTGGCTTCTGGTTGCCAACCAAATCGATTGGTCTCGCCTGGGGCGCAAGCAGCTTATGGCGGTCTATAACCGCACCTCGGTCGCGCTTTTCGTGCTCGTGGCAGTTGGACTGCCCGGTCTGCTCACCATCGTCCTGAAAATATTGATCGGCCGCGCACGCCCGGCGCTGTATGACGAATATGGAGCATTCTCGTTCCATGCATTCACCGTAAAGGCGATCTTCGCCTCCTTCCCGTCCGGCCACGCCACCACAATCGGATCGGTCACGGCCATCCTGGTGCTTTTTTTCCCCCGCGGGAAATACGCATTCCTGCTTCTTGGATTGTGGTTCGCCTCGACACGCATCTTCGTCGGCGCCCACTATCCCAGCGATACCATCGTCGGCTTCGGTCTCGGCTTCGGCTTAGCCGTGCTGGCAGCGATCGTTTGTGCCCGGCTGGGCTTCCTGTTCCGCTCGAATCCGATTGGGCTGCCGCGCTTGAGACGCACTGTCTGGTGCACGCCGAAAGCTGAGCGGACGTTAGGCTTGCAGGTTGCTCACAACCAGCCGGCAGTTCAGCACTAGGCTGCCAACTATCCTTGTTCCAGCCCACCATAACGACGCACTAGGGAAGCCATGGCAGGCGAGTGCGCGGCCACCTCGTGATCGAGACCTGCCGCGACGCCTTCCCGGTCGGCAACCGGCCGATTCTGGCTGACTTTCCATTTGCCGGTGATGTTTTCCACGGTGATTTCGAGCCCAATGATGCCCTTGATCTGCGCCTGGATGAACTCTGGCGGGGCATCCGTGACAGCCCAGGCCTGCTCGCGCCCGCCTTCCTGCTGCCTGGTGAGGTCGGCGATCTGCCGGGCAAGCCAGGCGCTGTCGTCCTTGATCTGCGCCGTTCCACGCACTTGCACTGAGGCATAATTCCAGGTCGGTACCACCTTGCCGGTTTGCCGCTTGGTTTCGTACCAGGACGGCGTGACGTAGGCATCTTCCCCCTGGAAGACGATCAGAACCTTGGCCGATGGATTGTCCGCAATCAGGCGCCAGTGCGGATTGGCCTTGGCCAGATGTGCTCTAAGCATGCCATGCTTGCCAGTTTCTCCATCGAGCAGGAAAGGGATTGGATCGGCGACAGGTCCGTCCTCGCCATTGGAGATCAACAGTCCCAGCGGATGCGCGCGGATCAGCCCATGCAGGACTTCGAGGCGCGTCTCGTTGAAATGTGGCGGTTGGTACACGGATCAATCCTTCTTTCGGGACGACCCTGCCGCCAACATGCCCAGCAAGCAATACGCCTGCAGGGATATAAGGCTGTCTCAGCCGAGTTGCGCCAGATGCAGCAGCGGGAAGGGTTTTCCCGAACCATCGAGTTCGGAACGCCCGACCTGTGTGAAGCCGCATTTGAGATAGAAGGCCAGCGCGCCGGGGTTCTGTTCGTTGACGTCCACCTTCAATCGCCCTTTGAGGGCAACGGCATGGTCGATCAGTTGCTTGCCGATGCCGCGCCCGTGGTGGGCAGGATCGATGAACAACATTTCCAGATTCACCCCGTCCAGTCCGGAAAATCCCGTGGCCCGGCCGTCTTCGCCTTCGGCGACATACACCTCCAACGCCGGTATGTACTGGTCGCGCAGCTGTGGCAGGAAGAACTGGATGTCCTCCTCGGTCAGGAAATGATGCGTGGCACGTACGGCGGCAAGCCAGATATCGACCAGGCGCGCGGTATCGCGCTTGGTATGAGGTCTGATCTTCATGTCCGGTCCTGCTGCCGGCGCCGGCAGTATGTTCTAGCGCAGCCGCTTCGGGCGCGGGTCGGCCAGTTCGCCGGCGAGACGGCGGTCGAGATAATCCGCGCATTCCTCAATCAGCAACTCAGCGTCATTGGCAAAGAAGTGGTTCGCGCCCGGAAGCGTCTTCTGAGTGATGGTGATGCCCTTCTGGGTGTGCAACTTGTCGACCAGCCCCTGCACGTCCTTGGCTGGCGCCACCTTGTCGGCATCGCCATGGATGATCAGGCCTGACGACGGGCAGGGCGCCAGGAAGGAGAAATCGTAGGTGTTGGGCTGCGGTGCCACCGAGATGAAACCTTCGATTTCCGGGCGACGCATCAAAAGCTGCATACCGATCCAGGCGCCGAAGGAATAGCCGGCCACCCAGCAGCTTTTGGAGTCGGGATGCAGCGACTGTACCCAGTCGAGCGCGGCTGCGGCGTCTGAAAGTTCGCCTGTGCCGTGGTCGAACTCGCCTTGGCTGCGGCCGATACTGCGGAAATTGAAGCGCAGCGTGGTGAAATTGCGCTTCTGGAACATGTAGAAGAGGTCGTAGACGATCTTGTTGTTCATCGTGCCGCCGAACTGCGGATGCGGATGCAGGACGATGGCGATCGGCGCGCTCTTTTCCTTGGAAGGCTGGTAGCGACCTTCAAGGCGGCCGGCCGGACCGGCGAAAATGACCTCTGGCATGAATAACTCCTGGTGTACGCTTTATGGCGTTTGAACAATTCCTGCTTCGGCCCCAATCCAAGCTTGACGCAAGGCGAGCGTCTACCTAGAAGCTAGTTTAGAACTGTTCAAAACTGCATGGCCGAGATGTAAGGCTCTGCCATTGCTGCCGCAAGCCGCGTAATAGGACGGCTGGCCTTGGAATTTCAAGGAAATAACGCTTCTCTTTGCGAGAGCGGGTTTTGAAGGGAAAACACCGGGTAAAATGGCCGAGCCTCGCGCCTATCTCGACTACAATGCCAGTGCGCCGCTGCTACCTGCGGCGCGCGTGGCCGTGGTCGCGGCACTCGATGCGGCAAATCCCTCCTCGGTGCATGCCGAAGGCCGTGCGGCGCGGCGCCTGATCGAAGACGCGCGCCGCGATGTGGCGGCATTGGTCAATGCCAAGCCCGACCATGTCGTCTTCACCTCCGGTGCCACGGAGGCGGCGGTAACACTGCTCTCTCCCGACTGGCGCATGGGTCGTGCGGCGCTGCGCATGGCGCACCTTTATGTTTCCAAGGCCGAACACCCTTGCCTGCTCAATGGCGGTCGTTTCACTCCAGAAAAGATCTCGCGCATTGGCGTGACGTCAGACGGTATCGTCGACCTCGGCGCTTTGGCGCTGGCGCTCGCAGGGCATGACAAAGCCGCAGGCCTGCCTCTGATCGCCATCCATGCTGCCAACAACGAGACCGGTGTCATCCAGCCGATCGGCGAGATCGCTACGATCGTGAAAGCGGCCGGCGGCGTGCTGGTCGTGGATGCGGTGCAGGCGGCGGGGCGCTTTCCGATCGATATGTCAGTGCCTTATGCCGATTATTTGATTCTCTCCTCGCACAAGATTGGCGGCCCGAAGGGCGTCGGCGCCATCGTCGCCGCTTCCGACCTGATGATGCCGGCCCCGCTAGTTACCGGCGGCGGCCAGGAGAAGGGCCATCGCGGCGGCACTGAGAACCTTGCCGCCATTGCCGGTTTCGGCGCGGCTGCGCGCGAGGCGCTCATTGCTCTTGGCGGTATTGCGGCGGTCCGGCAGCGGCGCGACGTCATTGAGGCGATCGTGACCGAACTGGTGCCGGACGCTGAAATTTTTGGAAAGCGCGTCGAACGCCTTGCGAATACGACGTTCTTCGCTATTCCGGGCGCCAAGGCCGAGACGGCGCAGATCGCCTTCGATCTGGCGGGTATCGCACTGTCGGCAGGTTCTGCCTGTTCGTCCGGCAAGGTCGGGCCGAGCCATGTGCTGAAGGCGATGGGCTGTGGCGAGGATGGTGGAGCGCTGCGCGTGTCGATTGGCGCCGCCACGACCGCCGAGGACGTCGAACGGTTTCGCAAGGCGCTGGCCGGTATTGCCGCTCGCCGCGCCGCGCGGGAAAGAGCCGCCTGAAGGCGGGAAGAATTCAGGCTTCGGCCTGGTAGAGCCGTGTGTTCCTGTTGGCCGGGTGTTTTCTTGGCCGGAGCGCACTATATGGAACTTACGCCGCCAAGTACGGCCCGCATCGGGCCGGTGGTGCCATAGTTTGAAAACGGCCGGGCCTTGACCTCGGCATGGATGGAGAACGCTTATGCCTGCCGTGCAGGAGACGATCGATCGAGTCCGAAAGATCGACGTCGACCAATACAAGTATGGATTCGAGACAACGATTGAGACCGACAAGGCGCCAAAAGGCCTTTCGGAAGACATCATTCGTTTCATCTCCGAAAAGAAGAGCGAGCCGGAGTGGATGCTGGAATGGCGTCTCGAAGCGTATCGCCGCTGGCTGGCGCTGGAAGAGCCGACCTGGGCGCGCGTCGAATATCCGAAGATCGACTTCCAGGACATTCACTACTACGCGGCGCCGAAGAATCAGTCCGGGCCAAAGTCGCTGGACGAGGTCGATCCGGAACTGCTGAAGGTCTACGAGAAGCTCGGCATTCCCCTCAAGGAGCAGGAGATCCTCGCCGGTGTGCAGAAGGAAAAAGCTCCGGTCGACGGGTTGGCCGACGAGGACGGCAGCGACAACGTCTACAAGTCCGGCCGTGTCGCCGTCGACGCTGTCTTCGACTCGGTTTCGGTCGTCACCACTTTCAAGGAAGAGCTGGCCAAGGCCGGCGTCATCTTCTGTTCGATCTCGGAAGCCATCCGTGAACATCCCGAACTGGTGAAGAAATATCTGGGTTCGGTCGTGCCGACCTCGGACAATTTTTACGCCACGCTGAACTCCGCTGTGTTCACCGATGGTTCCTTCGTGTTCGTGCCGAAGGGCGTTCGCTGTCCGATGGAGCTTTCCACCTATTTCCGCATCAATGAGAAGAACACTGGCCAGTTCGAGCGCACGCTGATCATTGCGGAAGAGGGGGCTTACGTTTCCTATCTGGAAGGCTGCACCGCGCCGCAGCGCGACGAGAACCAGCTTCACGCTGCTGTTGTCGAACTGGTTGCGCTCGACGACGCCGAGATCAAATATTCGACTGTGCAGAACTGGTATCCCGGCGACGCACAGGGCAAGGGCGGCATCTATAACTTCGTCACCAAGCGTGGCGATTGCCGCGGCCACCGTTCGAAGATCTCGTGGACGCAGGTCGAGACCGGTTCGGCGATCACCTGGAAATATCCGTCCTGCATCCTGCGCGGCGATGAGAGCCAGGGTAACTTCTATTCGATCGCGGTTTCGAACGGCTATCAGCAGGTCGATAGCGGAACCAAGATGATCCATCTCGGCAAGAACACCAGGAGCCGGATCATCTCGAAGGGTATCGCGGCCGGATTCAGCCAGAACACCTATCGCGGCCAGGTTTCGGCCCATCGCAAGGCGACCAACGCGCGCAACTTCACCAACTGCGACTCGCTGTTGATCGGCGACCAGTGCGGCGCCCACACGGTTCCTTACATGGAAGCCAAGAACTCGACCGCAAAGTTCGAGCATGAGGCCACCACCTCGAAGATTTCCGAGGATCAGAAGTTCTACGTCATGCAGCGCGGCATTCCCGAAGAGGAAGCCATTGCGCTGATCGTCAACGGCTTCGTCAAGGATGTCATCCAGGAACTGCCGATGGAGTTCGCCGTCGAGGCGCAGAAACTCATCGGCATTTCGCTCGAAGGCTCGGTCGGCTGACCGCTCAAAAAGATTCAGGAAGAACAAATGCTTGAGATCAAGAACCTGCATGCCCGCATCGCCGAGGATGGCACCGAGATCATCCGCGGGCTGAACCTGACGGTTAACAAGGGCGAAGTGGCCGCCATCATGGGCCCGAACGGCTCCGGCAAGTCGACGCTGTCCTATATCCTTGCCGGTCGCGAGGACTACGAGGTCACCGAAGGCGACATCCTCTACAACGGCGAGTCGATCCTGGAGATGGACCCGGCAGAGCGTGCCGCCGCGGGCATCTTCCTCGCTTTCCAGTATCCGATGGAGATACCGGGCGTGGCGACGATGGAATTCCTGAAAGTGGCCATGAACGCGCAGCGCAAGGCGCGCGGTGAAGAGCCGCTGAAGGTGCCGGAATTCCTGAAGCTGGTGAAGGAGGCCGCCGCCTCGCTTAACATGGACATTGCCATGCTGAAGCGTCCGCTCAATGTCGGCTTCTCCGGCGGCGAGAAGAAGCGGGCCGAAATCCTGCAGATGAAGCTGCTCGAGCCGAAGCTGTGCGTGCTGGACGAAACCGATTCCGGCCTCGACATCGACGCGCTGAAGATCGTCTCCGACGGCGTCAACGCACTGCGTTCGCCCGACCGCGCCATCGTCGTCATCACTCACTACCAGCGCCTGCTCGAGCACATCGTGCCGGACAGCGTGCACGTGCTCTACAAAGGTCAGGTCATCAAATCCGGCGACAAGTCGCTGGCGCTCGACCTCGAAGCCAATGGTTATGCCGGCGTGATCGGCGAGGCTGCTTGAGGGGGCTGTCATGAATGTACATGCTCAACCGCAGCTGACCCAGGCCGAGACGGCGCTGATCGATGCCTTCGGCGAGCGGCAGTCGCTGCTGCCGGGCGATGGCGAGGTCATGGTTCGGCGCGACAACGCCGTCGAAGCGCTCAAGGCCGGCCTGCCGACCAAGCGCATCGAAAGCTGGCACTACACTAACCTGCGCACCTTGCTGCCGGCGGTGCCGGGTTTTGATCCTTCGGCAAGCGCCAAGGCGATCGCCCCGGTGATCGACGGTTCGACCGTGGTTTCGGTGCTGAATGGCGCCGCCGCAGCCAAGTTCCCGACGGTCGAAGGTGTTTCGTTCGCCCGCCTGTCGGACAAACTGACCGACGGCAGCTTTGCACCGGCGCTGGATCTCTATGGTCCCGATGATGCCATCGGTGCGCTCAACACTGCCTTTGTTGCCGATGGCGTGTTCGTCGACGTGGCCGATGGGATCGAACTGGAAAAGCCGATCGAACTGCAGAATGTGCAGGCCGGTGGCCAGAGCCATGTGCGGTTGCCGGTCCGCGTCGGCAAGGGCGCCAAGGCGGTCATCGTCGAACACCAGACCGGCGAGGGTGCGGCGCTCACTTCGTCCGTCAGCCAACTGACGCTGGACGAGGGTGCGGAGGCGACCTGGCTGATCGTGCAGGAGCAGCCGGAGACGGCTTCGCATCTTGCCCAGTTCAAGGCCTGGATCGGCAAGGACGCCAAGCTCACTTTGTTCTTCCTGAATGCGGGCGGCAAGCTGGTGCGCCAGGAAGTCGTCGTCGCCACCAAGGGCGAAGGCGCGGATTTCAAGCTGCGCGGCGTCAATCTCCTGGCCGGTGACACGCACACGGACGTGACCATGGTGCTCGACCATGCCGTACCGCATACGACGTCGACGGAAGTGATCCGCAACGTCGTCACCGGCAAGGCGCGTGGCGTTTTCCAGGGGCGTATCAATGTGCATCAATACGCCCAGAAGACAGATGCCAAGATGGCCTGCAACACCTTGCTGTTGTCGGACGACGGCGAGTTCTCGACCAAGCCGGAGCTGGAAATCTTCGCCGACGACGTGCAGTGCGGCCATGGCGCCACGGTCACCGAGATCGACCACGGCCATCTTTTCTACCTGATGGCGCGCGGTATCGATGAGAAGACCGCGCGTGGCTTGCTGGTGAAAGCCTTCGTCGCCGAAGTGATCGAGGAACTGGAAGACGAGCAGATCGTCGAGACGCTGGAAGGCAAACTCGACGAATGGTTCGCTACGCATGGCTAGAGAGTAAGGGACAGGGAGTAGCGAATAGGGGGCAGGGAGAGTGGCGCGATCTTTGCTACTCCCCATTCACTATTCGCTTCGAGCAGGAAATGGACCACGTGCTGAACACCACCGCTCCCTACGATGTCGAGGCGATCCGCCGCGACTTCCCGATTCTGTCACGCGAGGTCTACGGCAAGCCGCTGGTCTATCTCGACAATGGCGCTTCGGCGCAGAAGCCGCAGGCTGTGCTGGACACCATCCAGCACGCCTATTCCCAGGAATATGCCAACGTCCATCGCGGCCTGCACTTCCTGTCGAACGCTGCCACAGATGCCTATGAAAAGGCACGTGAAACCGTGCGGCGGTTCCTGAATGGGCCCAGCACCGACAACATCGTCTTCACCTCTAACACCACGGCCGCGATCAACACCGTGGCATATGGCTGGGGCATGCCGAACATCGGTGAGGGCGACGAGATCGTGCTCTCCATCATGGAGCACCATTCCAACATCGTGCCGTGGCATTTCATCCGTGAACGCCAGGGCGCCAAGCTGGTCTGGGTGCCGGTGGATGATTTCGGGGCCTTCCACATCGAGGAATTCGAAAAGCGGCTGACCGATCGCACCAAGCTTGTCGCCATCACCCAGATGTCGAACGCGCTGGGCACCGTGACGCCGATCAAGGAGATCTGCCGGATAGCGCATCAGCGTGGCATCCCGGTTCTGGTCGACGGCAGCCAGAGCGCCGTGCACATGCCGATCGACGTGCAAGACCTCGACTGCGACTTTTTCGTCTTCACCGGCCACAAGGTCTACGGTCCTTCCGGCATCGGTGTGCTCTACGGCAAGAAAGAGCGGCTCGAGGCGATGCGGCCCTTCATGGGCGGTGGCGAAATGATTGAGGAGGTGACGGAAGATATCGTCACCTACAACGACCCGCCGCACCGTTTCGAGGCCGGCACGCCGCCGATCGTGCAGGCGATCGGCCTGGGTGCCGCGCTCGAATATATGGAAAAGGTGGGGCGCGAGCGTATTGCCGCGCATGAGGCCGACTTGAAGACCTATGCGCATGAGCGGCTGCGTTCGATCAACTCGCTGCGCATCTTCGGCGACGCGCCGGACAAGGGCGCCATCATCTCCTTCGAACTCAAGGGCATCCATGCCCACGACGTGTCGATGGTGATTGATCGGCAGGGTGTTGCGGTCCGCGCGGGCACGCATTGTGCTCAGCCGCTGTTGAAACGCTTCGGTGTTACCTCCACATGCAGGGCATCCTTCGGCATGTACAACACGCGCGCCGAAGTTGACGCCCTCGTCGAGGCGCTGGAAAAAGCACGGAAATTCTTCGGGTAAGAACCATGGAAGACGCCGCGATCACCGAAACAGAGGCATTGCAGACCGCCACGGCGGATGCTGCTCCCGCTTCCGCCATTCCCGCCGATGAACTGGCGCGCATCACCGACGACATCGTTTCGGCGCTGAAGACGGTGTACGATCCGGAAATCCCCGCCGACATCTATGAACTCGGACTGGTTTATAAGATCGACATCGAGGACGACCGCACGGTTAAGATCGACATGACGCTGACCGCGCCAGGCTGTCCGGTGGCCGGCGAGATGCCTGGCTGGGTCGAGAACGCTGTTGGCACCGTGGAAGGTGTCTCAGGTGTCGAGGTCAAGATGGTGTTCGACCCGCCATGGACGCCCGACCGCATGTCGGAAGAGGCTCAGGTCGCGGTGGGGTGGTATTAGCGCGCCGCGCGTCTTCGGACGCGCAAAGGACGCTCTACACTTTTTCTGGCCGTCTTGCATGGCTGTGAAAACTTCACCATCTTATAGCTAGACTCGTTCCGTGGGCCTTGAACCCGCGTGAAACTGGAGAATGACATGGGACGCTTCGCCGTCATCTCAATGACCGACAAGGCCGCCGAGCGCGTGCGCGAGATCATGGCCACGCGCGAAAACGCGCAGGGCATCCGTCTCGGCATCAAGAAGGGCGGCTGTGCCGGCATGGAATACACGGTCGACCTGGTGACCGAGCCCAACACCAAGGACGATCACGTCGAGCGCGACGGCGCGCACGTCTATGTCGCGCCGGAAGCGGCATTGTTCCTGTTCGGCACCGAGATGGATTTCGAGCGTACCACGCTGCGAACCGGTTTCACCTTCCGCAACCCGAACCAGTCTTCGGCCTGCGGCTGCGGCGAATCCGTGGAATTGAAGCCTGCCGATCTGAAGGCATTGGCCGAAGCCCGCGCTCAAAGCGCTGCCTGAGATTTCTCGCCGGAGAACGCCTGTTCCTCTCTCAAACCGTGCGTGGCCGCGGCACGGGCGCTTGAGGACTTCGCCGGCGAAGTCTGATCTTCACTCCACCCACATTCCTGTTCTTCGATGCCAGTCGGCAATCGATTCCTCGGGGTAGAGATCGAAGACCTTGTCGGCATCGCGAATGTTGGGCTCCACCCAGCTGCTTTTGTATTTCAGCATCAGATGCGTGCGCTCCGGCGGAACCGGCAGGTCTGTATCGATGGCCGACGCAAATGGATGCACGAGTTCCGGCCAGGTCGGATCGTAGAGCCACAGTGCCGAACCGCATTTCTTGCAGAAATTGCGTTCGCCGGTGGAAGTCTCACACACGGGACGTTCGTCGTCCTGGATTTCAGCGCGATAGACACCGAGGTTTTCACTCCCCGTTATCTTCAGCGTTGCGGAGTCGGCACCGAGGTTGATCGCATATCCGCCTCCACCCTGCTGCTTGCGGCAGATCGAGCAATAGCAGAGCTGGTAGGGTGCCGGTGTGTGGCTTCCGACTTCGAAGCGGACGGCGCCGCAACGGCAGGAGCCTTGAAGAAGCATGGGCATGGCGGTCTCCTCGGTTTCGTCCGAAATCCTACACGTTGCAGGGGCTAAACCTGTCAGCAGAGCTTTGGTTGCGTGGTGACGATCATCAAGGTTCATGACAAGATCGTGCCATGGACAATGACGCGATCAGCGACCTTTTCGCCGGCCTCGGCCCGGTCAGCATCCGCCGCTTGTTTGGCGGCAAGGGCATCTATTTCGATGGCGTCATCGTCGCCATCGAACTGCGCGGCGAACTGATGCTGAAGGCTGACGCCGAACTAGGCCGCGAATTCGCCGCGGCCGGCTGCACGCAATGGACCTATGTGGGCTCGCGTCACGGCAAACAGGTGGCGATGCCCTATTGGACCTTGCCGGACGGAGCCGCCGACGACCCGGACGACATGGCTGCCTGGGCAAGGAAGTCCTATGAGGCTGGCCTGCGCTCCGGAAAATAGTTCTTACAGCGCCTTGGCGACCCTTGCCGCAACGCGGGCATTGTTTTCCACCAGCGCGATATTGGTCTTCAGGCTGCGGCCGTTGGTGATCTCCAGGATCTTGCCGAGCAGGAACGGTGTCACTGCCTTTCCGGTTACGTTCTGCGCTTCCGCTGCCTTCTGCGCGGCCTCGATATAGCCGGCCATCTCCGCGGCAGGGATTTCGTCGGCTACAGGAACCGGATTGGCCACCAGCACGCCGCCGTCAATACCAAGCGCCTGGCGCGTCTTGAACAGCTTGGCGATCTTTTCGGGTGCATCCAGCGTCAGCGGTGCCCGGAAGGGCGATTGACGCGACCAGAAGGCCGGCATCGTCTCGCAGCCATGGCCGATCACCGGCACGCCGCGCGTTTCCAGCACCTCCAGCGTCTTCTCGATGTCGAGAATGGCCTTGGCGCCGGCGGACACCACGATGACCGGCGTGCGCGCCAATTCGTCGAGATCGGCTGAGATGTCGAAGCTCTTTTCAGCACCCTTGTGCACACCGCCGATGCCACCGGTGGCAAATACCTTGATGCCGGCCATATGCGCCGCGATCATGGTGGCGGCCACCGTCGTGCCGCCGGTGCGCCCTTCGGCGACGGCGAAGGCGAAGTCGGCGCGCGACAGCTTCATGGCGTCACCGGTCATCGCAAGCGATTCCCGTTCGCCGTCGGACAGGCCGATCTTGATGCGGCCATTGATCACCGCGATCGTTGCCGGCACCGCGCCTTCGTCTGAAATGATCTTTTCGACATTGGCCGCCATGGCGCCATTGTCGGGATAGGGCATGCCGTGGGTGATGATGGTCGATTCAAGCGCCACCACCGGGCGACCCGCCGCCAGCGCTTCGGCCACGGGCGCGTGGATGTCGATGTAGGGGCGGGCGGTTTCGAGCGTCATAGGAAATCTCCGGTCGGCATCACGCGGTTTGCGGACAGCCGTTCAACAGTTGGGGTTGCCGTCCTCATGCCACTTCCCGCGCTTCCGGCACAAGAGCCAGGGCTGCGGCAAAGGATGCCGGAGTGAAGCCGGGCACGGAGAGCGGGCTTTCAATGGCCAGCCCCGCAGCCGCAACACCTTCACGCAAAGCGGTGCGTAATGGCAGGCCGCGCAGCAGCGCCGCGGTGGTGGCTCCCGCCAGCGCATCGCCCGCGCCGGTCACGTCGACCACGGTCTTGGGCGGAGGCGGCGCGATCGAAAAGGCGCCGTCCTTGTCGTAACCGAGAGCAGGGCGATCTCCCGCTGTCACCACGCCGCCACGCAGGCCGATGCCACGTAACCCCCTCACCAGTTCTGTCTCAGGCGCTTCGCGCGAAAGGCCAGTCAGCGCGGCAGCCTCGCGGCGGTTCATGAACACCAGCGCCGGCCGCTCGAACAGCGAGGCGAGGCGCACCACCTTGGCCGGCGAAATGGCGATGACGAAGACGGGTCTGGCGTCGGCCAGTGCCATCAGCCGCTCGAGCGCTGCAGTCGGCAGGTTCGCGTCGCACAGCACCGCGTCCGCCGCCTCCACCGCGCCGCGAATGTTGGCGCGCCGCATCTGTTTCGGGAAGGCGAGGTCGTAGAGCCCCATGTCCGCGAAGCCCACCACAAGCTCTCCTTCGCTGTCGAGGATCGCCGTGTAGCTCGGCGTGGTTCGATCGAGGAAGGTGACGGAAAGGTCCTCGATGCCAGCCTGCGCGATCGTCCGCGCGACTGTTTCGCCTGCCGTGTCGCCGCCGCGCGCCGATATAAGCGAAGCAGAGACACCGCGTCGCACGACTGTGCGCAGGGCGTTGAAGACGCCGCCGCCGACATCCTCGTGCATCGTGCCTGGGTTGGACGCCGCCGGCACATAGGGGCCGCTGACCTGGCCGCGTCGATCGATATGGGCACCGCCGGCCGCGAAAAGCTTTGGCGTGGGGCTCATGCTGGCACCTCGATGGAGGCGGTCCTGCTGTGCCCGGCTATGGCGATGCCGAATCGATGGCCGCCGTGTCGCGGCAATGTGATGTCCACGCGTGAGAAAACTTTTTGGACACTCCTGACAAAACAAAAAAAGAACAAATATGGATTTATCATATTTTTCAAGATGTTGGATCGCCTTGTCAAAACGGAACAAAAAGGGTACATATTTACAGGGATAACCAGGCAGTCCGGCCTTCATTGACGACCAAGGGGTGATGTATCATGGCTCAGAATAGCTTGAGGCTTGTAGAGGACAATTCGGTGGACAAAACAAAAGCTCTCGACGCTGCGCTGTCGCAGATCGAACGGGCATTCGGCAAGGGCTCGATCATGCGGCTCGGCGCCAATGAGCAGGCAGTCGAGATCGAGACGGTACCGACCGGCTCGCTGGGCCTCGACATCGCGCTCGGCGTCGGCGGTCTGCCGCGTGGCCGTATCGTTGAGATTTACGGGCCGGAAAGCTCGGGCAAGACCACGCTGGCGCTGCACACGGTGGCGGAAGCGCAGAAGAAGGGCGGCATCTGTGCCTTCGTCGATGCCGAACATGCGCTCGATCCGGTCTATGCCCGCAAGCTGGGCGTCGATCTCGAGAACCTTCTGATCTCGCAGCCGGATACCGGCGAGCAGGCGCTGGAGATCTGTGACACGCTGGTGCGTTCCGGGGCTATCGACGTTCTGGTGGTCGATTCGGTCGCAGCACTCACCCCGCGTGCAGAAATCGAAGGTGAGATGGGCGATGCACTGCCCGGCCTGCAGGCTCGTTTGATGAGCCAGGCGCTGCGCAAGCTCACCGCTTCGATCTCGCGCTCCAACACGATGGTCATCTTCATCAACCAGATCCGCATGAAGATCGGCGTCATGTTCGGTTCGCCGGAGACGACCACCGGCGGCAACGCGCTGAAGTTCTACGCCTCGGTGCGCCTCGATATCCGTCGCATCGGCTCGATCAAGGACCGGGACGAGGTTGTCGGCAACCAGACCCGCGTCAAGGTCGTCAAGAACAAGCTGGCCCCACCCTTCAAGGTCATCGAGTTCGATATTATGTATGGCGAGGGCGTGTCCAAGACCGGCGAATTGATCGACCTCGGCGTCAAGGCTGGCATCGTCGAGAAGTCGGGCGCCTGGTTCTCCTACAATTCGCAGCGTCTCGGTCAGGGCCGTGAAAACGCCAAGCAGTTCCTGCGCGACAATCCGGATCTTGCCCGCGAGGTCGAGCAGGCGCTGAGGCAGAATGCCGGGCTGATCGCGGAGAAGTTCCTCGACAATGGCGGTGACAGCGACAACGATCTCGATGACGCTGCGGAAGGGTAACGCTCTGCTCATCCCCAAGGGGAAGCTCATCGCCTGATGACTATGTCTTAACCGCCGGCCTTGCGCCGGCGGTTTGCGTTTCAGGCGGCGGCTTTTTTATCTGCTCGCGTAGGCCCTGCCTGTTTCTGGACAGGCTGGAAGGCTGCCGCTAAAAGGCCTATTCCATTTCCGCCGGCCTGGCCTGCGGCTTCACCATAAAGGCAGTTTCGATGAGTGGCGTGAACGATATCCGGTCGACCTTTCTCGACTATTTCCGCAAGGAAGGGCACGAGATCGTCGCCTCCAGCCCGCTGGTGCCACGCAACGACCCGACGTTGATGTTTACCAACGCCGGTATGGTGCAGTTCAAGAACGTCTTTACGGGTCTCGAGAAGCGGCCTTATTCGCGCGCTGCGACCGCGCAGAAGAGCGTGCGCGCCGGTGGCAAGCACAACGATCTCGACAATGTCGGCTACACGGCCCGTCATCTCACCTTCTTC
Source organism: Mesorhizobium sp. 1M-11 (assembly GCF_001303895.1). Classification (GTDB taxonomy): domain Bacteria; phylum Pseudomonadota; class Alphaproteobacteria; order Rhizobiales; family Rhizobiaceae; genus Mesorhizobium. The sequence continues at coordinate 31,758 of NZ_LJSD01000076.1, forward strand.
GAGATGCTCGGCAACTTTTCGTTCGGCGATTATTTCAAGGAACGCGCCATCGAGCTTGCCTGGAACCTCATCACCAAGGATTTCGGGCTGAAGAAGGACAAGCTGCTCGTCACCGTCTATCATACCGACGATGAGGCAGCCGGCTACTGGAAGAAGATCGCCGGCTTTTCAGATGACCGCATCATCCGCATTGCAACCTCGGACAATTTCTGGGCGATGGGCGACACAGGTCCCTGCGGCCCGTGTTCGGAGATCTTCATCGACCGCGGCGAGCACATCTGGGGTGGCCCTCCCGGCAGCCCGGAAGAGGACGGCGACCGCTTCCTCGAATTCTGGAACCTGGTCTTCATGCAATACGAGCAGGTCACCAAGGACGAACGCATCGACCTCCCGCGTCCGTCGATCGATACTGGCATGGGCCTGGAGCGCATGGCTTCCATTCTGCAAGGTGTGGAGAGCGTTTTCGAGACGGATCTCTTCCGTCATCTGATCGACGCGGCTTCGTCCGCACTCGGACACGGCCCCAACACCGAGAATGTCGCGTCCTACCGTGTGATCGCCGATCACCTGCGGTCGTCGTCCTTCCTTGTGGCCGATGGCGTTCTGCCGTCCAACGAGGGCCGCGGTTATGTGCTGCGCCGCATCATGCGTCGCGCCATGCGCCACGCGCAGCTGCTCGGTGCCAATGAGCCGCTGATGTGGAAGCTGGTGCCTGCGCTGGTGCGCGAGATGGGGCAGGCCTATCCCGAACTGGTACGCAGCGAAGCGCTGCTCACCGAAACGCTGAAGCTGGAGGAAACCCGCTTCCGCAAGACGCTGGTGCGCGGCCTTGGCTTGCTCGCCGACGCTACCGACAAGCTCGGTGCCGGCGACATGCTGGATGGCGAGACCGCTTTCAAACTCTATGACACCTACGGCTTCCCGCTGGACCTGACGCAGGACGCGCTGCGCCAGCGCAGCATCTCCGTCGACCTTGCCGGTTTTACCGATGCGATGGAACGGCAGAAGGCGGAAGCGCGTGCAAGCTGGGCCGGTTCCGGCGAGGCGGCGACCGAGACCGTCTGGTTCTCGGTGCGCGACAAGACCGGCGCCACCGAGTTCCTTGGCTATGAGACCGAGAAGGCTGAAGGTATCGTCACGGCTATCCTGCGCGACGGCAAGGTCGTCGATGACGCCGGGGAGGGCGATAGCGTCGCGATCATCGTCAACCAGACGCCGTTCTACGGCGAGTCCGGCGGCCAGATGGGCGATACGGGAACGATCATCGGCGAGGGTTTCCGCGTCGATGTCACCGACACGCTGAAGAAGGCCGACGGCCTTTTCGTGCATCAGGGCAAGGTGATCAAGGGCTCCCTGAAGACGGGGGCTGCGGTCGAGCTCGAAGTCGATCATGCGCGCCGGACGCGCCTGCGCTCCAACCACTCCGCTACGCACCTCATCCACGAGGCGCTGCGCGAGGTTCTGGGCACGCATGTCGCCCAGAAAGGCTCGCTTGTGGCGCCGGAGCGGCTGCGCTTCGACATCTCGCACAACAAGCCGATCTCGCCGGAAGAGCTGGAAGAGGTCGAGCGCATGGCCAACGAGATCGTCGTCCAGAACAGCCCGGTCACGACCCGGCTCATGTCAGTGGACGACGCACGCGCGGAAGGCGCCATGGCGCTGTTCGGCGAAAAATACGGTGACGAGGTGCGCGTCGTGTCGATGGGCACGGCTTTGCATGGCGAGAAGGCCAACCGGCCGTATTCGATCGAGCTTTGCGGCGGCACGCATGTGAAGTCGACCGGCGACATCGGCCTGGTGCGCATCGTTTCCGACAGCCCGGTCGCGGCCGGCGTTCGACGTATCGAGGCGCTGACCGGTGAGGCGGCACGCCGCCATCTCGATGAGCAGGATCGGCGCCTCAAGGCAGTTGCAGCGACGCTCAAGATTTCGCCGGCCGATGTGCTCGCGCGGGTGGAAACCTTGCTGGACGAACGCAAGAAGCTGGAGCGTGAACTGACTGATGCGCGCAAGAAGCTTGCCATGGGTGGTGGTTCCGCCGGTGCGGCCGAGAATGCCACTGAGACGGTGGCGGGGGTCGGTTTCCTCGGCAAGTCCGTCAGCGGCGTTTCGCCAAAGGACCTGAAGCCGCTCGCCGACGAGGGCAAGAGGGCGCTGGGTTCCGGCGTCGTCGTGCTGGTCGGCGAGGCTGAAGGCAAGGCAAGTGTCGTCGTCGCGGTCACCGAGGACCTGACCGGTCGCTTCAGCGCCGTCGATCTGGTGCGTGTCGCGTCCGCGGCGCTCGGCGGGCAGGGCGGCGGCGGTCGGCCGGACATGGCGCAGGCTGGCGGTCCCGACGCTTCCAAGGCGGATGACGCCATCGCGGCCGTCAAGGCAGCATTGGCTGCCTAAGTCACGCAGGCGTCTCTTCAACTCGCAATCTGAGTTGCTATCGATGCCGGGAGAAAAACCCGGCATCGGCTATTATGGGGCAGCCACCGCAGGCCCGATCCGGTCCACGCGGTTGGTCCAGATGGCGCCGTCGAAGCGGGCGGGTAATTTCTTGAGCGTTGCGATGTCGTCGACGCCGGTCGAATACTTCGAGCCGTCATTGTCGCCGAGGATCACCATTGTCGAGCCGTTGGCTTCCAGCCGTTCACTGAGCCGGTTGGGGAAGCCCCAGGCGAAGGGGGCGAAGTTGGCCGGCAGCATGAACAGCGTCTTGCGGCAGTCCTCCGGCACATAACCACTCCAGCCGAGCGCGGCATAACGCATCAAACAAGGGACGACGCGATCCGTTCCCAGCACAACGGCGTCAGGCAGGGCGGCCTTGTAGGCATCGATCGCCTTGCCGCCGCCGTAGACCATGATGAGTTTCTGCTGTTCCGCCGGCAGCGCGCCGATCATTCTTGCCAGCAACCGGCCTTCGGTTATGTCATCGCTTTTGATGTTGATCAGGAAACGCCTGGTCGGAAATGCGGTGAGCACCTCGCCAAGGCTCGGCATCTGGCCGATGCCCTTGCCCCGGAACGGGAAGGTCTTGCCGCCATCGGCGGTGTAGCCGTAGCCGATGTCGAGGGCCTTCAATTCCTTGAGGCTCTTTTCGCGCGTCACGCCCTTGCCGTCGGTGCGGCAATCCACTGTCCAATCATGGAACACTGCGAAATCACCATCGGTGGTCGGGTGGACGTCGAGTTCGACGATGTCGGCGCCGGCCGCAAATGCCGCCTGGAAACCCTCGATGGTGTTTTCGAGATGTGTGTGTTCCGGCGGATAGATGCGATCGGCCGTGCAGGTGTCGTTGCCGATGCCGACGGGCGAAAAGGTCTGGCCGAGCCCGCGATGCGCGATCAGCATCGGTCGCTGCTCCGGAGTGCCGGCAAGCAGACTGCTGTTGAGCGCCCATATGGTGGCGGCGGCGGCGAGTGCCCCGAGCAGGGCGACGGTTCGTTTGCGCATGATTCCCCCGAATTGATGGGAAGACTATGCGCCGAACCGGGACAAAATCTGGACGAAGCTGCGCCGCTTTGAAGGCAGCCGCGAAAAAGGTTTGGCAGGGCGGGCGCGTTCCAGGAGGAACGCGCCTGGTTCGAAACTATCCGACCGCGAAAGTGTCTGGATCCGGCCCGATCTTGCCTTTGACACTGTCGAGCTTCTCGATCTCGGTGATGTCTTCAGCTGCCAGCTTGAAATCGAAGACCTGGAAATTCTCGACGATGCGCGATGGTGTCACCGACTTCGGGATGACGACGTTGCCGATGTCGAGATGCCAGCGCAGGATCACCTGCGCGGCGGTCTTGTTGTGTTTTTTCGCCAGCGCGACGAGCGCCGGATCATGCAGCAGCGTGCCCTGGCCGAGGGGGCTCCACGCCTCGGTCACGATGCCTTCCCTGGCGTGATAGGCGCGTAGTTCCTTCTGCTGGAAGCGCGGATGCAGTTCCACCTGGTTGATCGCCGGAACCACGCCGGTCTCCGCCTTCAGCCGCTCGAGATGGGCGATCTGGAAGTTGGAAACGCCGATCGAGGCGACACGGCCTTCCTCGCGCAGTTTGATCAGTGCCCTCCAGCTGTCGACATAGCGATCGCGTGACGGCACCGGCCAGTGGATGAGATAGAGGTCGATCCTGTCGCGGCGCAGTTTCCTGAGGCTGGCGTCGAAGGCTTTCAACGCCGAGTCGTAACCTTGCTCGGAATTCCAGAGCTTGGTGGTGAGGAAGATATCGGGGACGTTCGAGGCAGCGAGCGCGTCGCCGACACCTTGCTCGTTGCCGTAGATGGCGGCGGTGTCGATCGAGCGGTAGCCGGCTTCGAGGGCTGCGGTCACGGCGGCATTGGCGCCTTCGTTCGGCACCTGCCATACGCCGAAGCCGAGCTGCGGGATGGCCTTGCCGTCATTGAAACGGATTGTCGGGCTCATGGGTCTCTTTCCTGAAATGTTTGAAAGGACGGTGATTGAAAGGCGTCCGCTCCAGGCGGTTGCTTGCCGAGGTTGAGGGAGGCTCATGGCGAGAAAGGTCGCAGTCTTATCTGGGGCGCTTGGTAGCCGAGGGCAAGAAAAGACCCTCGTCGTTTCGGTTGGGCGAAGCAAAAATATTTCTGAAGATGGCTAGCTGGTTGGGCTGGTGCCAGGAAAGCTCTCGCGTGCCTGCATCGATTGCCACCAGTCGAACAAAGCAGGGTGCCTGGCCAGCATCGGCACTGACGCCTCGGCTTGCATGAAATAACCGAACATCGGCGCAGCATGCAGGTCTGCCAAAGTCAGTTGTTCACCCAGAAGCCATGGACCAGGTGCTTTCAGCGCGGTCAACGTAGCGAGGCAGGTTTCGGCGCGCAGAAGAGCGGCTGAAACCACGGCGTCGTCAGCTGTCTTGCCCTCCCGTGGTTTGGAGACGGTCTCGACATAGATGTCCCACACCAACGTGCGGTAGGCGTAGGCGTCGAGCAAGCCGACGATCTGGTTCATCACCGCGCGCTCGTGCGGTCGGGAAGGCTGTAGCGCGGGACCATCGAAGGCCTCGTCGACATAGCGGGCGATCGCCGTTGTCTCGAACAGCCTCAGCCCGTCATGCTCGAACGCCGGGATCTTCGAAAAGGGATGCAGCGCGCCATACCAGTCGGGCGGACCGCCATCCGCGAAGATGTCGACTGGAACGAGATCGTAGTCGATATGTTTCTCCGCCAGCGTCAGACGAGCGATGCGGACATAGACGCTGTAGTCCGCACCATAGAGCGTCGGTTTGGACTCTCGGTTCATGGTCGGGCTCCTGTCCTGCTGGTTGCATACCACAGGAAAGCGGCTTGTTTCTCGTGCGTTGCAAGTCAGCAGGATTTGTCAAAAGCGGCTATGGTTGTTTCCAGCCGATCGATTGCATGAGGCCTGGCATGAATGGCGAAACAGCATGGGCTGTTTACGAAGCTCGTTTGAGACGGGTTTCAACCCACATCCACGACCACCTCGACGAGGATCTGGATATGGACGGCTTGGCCGAAATCGCCTGCCTGTCACCCTATCACTGGCATCGGATCTATCGCGCCATCTACGGCGAAACCGCTGCGGCAACCGTCAAGCGATTGAGGTTGCATCGGGCTGCCGGCGACATCGTGGAGACGGATCTCGGCATCAGTGAAATTGCGAAGCGGTCTGGCTATCCCAATGTCCAGTCGTTCAACCGCATCTTCAAGGCAGTCTACGGCATGCCGCCGGCGCGCTATCGGAGAGAGGGAAGCCATACGCTCTTTGAAAGCAAGCAGAGAAAGGCTTCCACCATGTTTGATATCTCCATCCGCACGCTCCAACCCACCGAACTGGTCGGTGTGCCTCATCAGGGTTCCTATATGAATATCGGCAAGGCGTTCGAACAGCTATTCGGAACGCTCTATGCCCGCGGCCAGGGTCACCCGGGCCTGCGCATGATCGGCGTCTATCTCGACGATCCCGACGTTGTCGCGGTCGACAAGCTGCGCTCCTATGCCTGCGTCGAAATGGATGCGGCCCAACCTGCCCAGGCGCCATTGGAGCGTCGCACGCTCGAAGGCGGCGAATATGCCGTGCTGCGCCACAAGGGGCCTTATGCCGAGATGCACAAGGCCTATACATGGCTCTACGCCGAATGGCTGCCCATGTCCGGCCGCAAGCTGCGCGACACGGTGATGTTCGAGGAATACATCAACAATCCACGCGACGTCGCGCCGGCGGAGCTTTTGACCGACATCCATCTGCCTCTGGTCTGAGGGCTTCGGCCTTCTCCGACAAGGGGGAGAAGGTGCCGATGGCGTAGCCAACAAAAAAGCCCCGGATCGCCCGGGGCTTTTTCTTCCTGTCCTGCCAGGATGATCAGGCCATTGCCTTCTGCAGGTTCTCGTCGATCTTGTCGAGGAAGCCGGTGGTCGACAGCCATGGCTGATCGGGACCGATCAGCAATGACAGGTCCTTGGTCATATAGCCGCTCTCGACGGTCTGAATGCAGACCCTCTCCAGCGTCTCGGCGAACTTCTTCAGTTCGGCATTGTCATCCAGCTTGGCGCGGTGCGCGAGGCCGCGTGTCCAGGCGAAGATCGAGGCGATCGAGTTGGTCGAGGTTTCTTCGCCCTTCTGGTGCTGGCGGTAGTGGCGGGTGACGGTGCCATGCGCGGCTTCCGCTTCCACCGTCTTGCCGTCCGGCGTCATCAGCACCGAGGTCATCAGGCCGAGCGAACCGAAGCCCTGCGCGACCGTGTCGGACTGCACGTCGCCATCATAGTTCTTACAGGCCCAGACGTAGCCGCCTGACCATTTCAGCGAAGAGGCGACCATGTCGTCGATCAGGCGGTGTTCGTACCAGATCTTCTTGTCCTTGAAGGCGGCCTCGAATTCCTTCTCGTAGACTTCCTGGAAGATGTCCTTGAAGCGGCCGTCATAGGCCTTGAGGATGGTGTTCTTGGTCGAGAGATAGACGGGATAGCCACGCAGCAGGCCGTAATTCATCGAGGCGCGCGCGAATTCGCGGATCGATTCGTCGAGATTGTACATGGCCATGGCAACGCCGGCGCCCGGGGCGTCGTACACATCGTGCTCGATCACCTGGCCGTCGTCGCCGACGAACTTGATCGAAAGCTTGCCCTTGCCGGGGAACCTGAAGTCGGTTGCCTTGTACTGGTCGCCGAAGGCATGGCGGCCGACGATGATCGGCTTGGTCCAGCCCGGCACCAGGCGCGGCACGTTTTTCATGATGATGGGTTCGCGGAAGATGACGCCGCCCAGGATGTTGCGGATCGTGCCGTTCGGGCTCTTCCACATCTTTTTGAGCTTGAATTCTTCGACGCGGGCTTCGTCAGGCGTGATGGTCGCGCATTTGACGCCGACGCCATACTTGTTGATGGCATTGGCGGCATCGACGGTCACCTGGTCGTTGGTGGCGTCGCGGTGCTCGATACCGAGATCGTAGTAGTCGAGGTTGACGTCGAGATAGGGGTGGATCAGCTTGTCCTTGATGAACTGCCAGATGATGCGGGTCATCTCGTCGCCGTCGAGTTCGACGACGGGGTTAGCCACCTTGATCTTCGCCATGGAAAGAAGCCTCGCTGCTGGTCGGGAAGGGCCTCGCACATGGCTCGGCCAGGAGATGCGGCCCCTATATCAAAGCGCGATTGGGGGTGCAAACGGTCAGAACGACTGATTGACCATCGGGCAACAATCGAAAGCCTCGTCTGCCCCATGGTGAAGACGCCTGATGGGCCGGCGTTCGTTGCTTTTCAGCCGAAAGGGTGATGGTGTTGGCGGTGACGGGCAGGGAGCTGACACGTGATCGATTTGGCCACATTGATTTCTTATGTCGCGATCGTGTTCGGCTTTGTCTTCATTCCGGGGCCGGCAACGCTTCTCACCGTTGCGCGCTCGACCAGTTCGGGAACGAAGGTGGGTATCGCCACCGGTGCCGGCATCGCCGCAGGCGACATGATCCACACCGTTCTGGCCATCGTCGGTATTTCGGCCATCGTCGCCGCATCGGCCGTGCTGTTCAGCGTCGTCAAATATCTTGGCGCCGGCTATCTCATTTATCTCGGCATCCGGGCAATCCTGGCAAAGGCACCGACGGAGTTCACCGCGAACACGCTTCCGATCAGCGCCGGCAAGGCTTTTCGCCAGGCGATCCTGGCCGAAGTGCTCAATCCCAAGACGGCGTTGTTCTTCCTGGCCTTCCTACCCCAGTTCGTGCGGCCGGAGAACGGGCCGGTTCCTTTCCAACTGCTGATCCTGGGCGCCATCTTCGTTCTATTGGGACTGGTGAGCACGCTGATTTTTGCTTTTGGCGCGGGCGCGCTTGGCAACCTGCTGCGCCGTAACCCGACGATCCTGAAATGGCAGGGCAAGGTCGTCGGCGGCATCTATTGCGCACTGGGGCTGCGCCTGGCATTGCAGCATCGCTGAACCGCCAGCGGTCGCCGGGGACAGCCAAAGCTTCATTTTCGCGGCCGAATATGGCAGGGGTCGCGACAGTGCCGCAAATGAGCGTTTTCTGGTTGTCATGACGAATTCCCCTGAAGAGCCGGCGGACCCCGCCATCATCCTTGTCGAGCCGCAACTCGGCGAAAACATCGGCATGGTCGCGCGTGCCATGGCGAATTTCGGCTTGAGCGAACTGAGGCTGGTCAACCCGCGTGACGGCTGGCCGAGCGAGAAGGCCCGGGCGGCCGCCAGCCGAGCCGACCATGTCATCGATGCCGTCAAGCTATATGACGACCTTGCCTCGGCCATCGCCGACCTCAACTTCGTTCTTGCCACCACGGCGCGCGAACGCGACGGCTTCAAGCCGGTGCGTGGACCGGTGGAAGCGGGCAGGGCGCTGAGGGCCCGGCAACACGGCGGTTTGAAGACCGGTATCCTCTTCGGGCGTGAACGCTTCGGCCTCTACAACGATGAAGTCGGCCTTGCCGACGAGATCGTCACCTTCCCGGTCGATCCTGCCTTTTCCTCGCTCAACATTGCGCAGGCCGTGCTTCTAATGTCCTATGAATGGATGAAGTCCGGCCTCGAAAACGAGACGGATACCAACTTCTCCACTCCGGACATGCTGCCGGCGACCAAGGAACAACTGCACGGTCTGTTCGCCCATCTGGAAGCGGCACTCGAATCCCGGGGGTATTTCCGGCCCGCCGCAAAGAAGCCCAAGATGGTCGACAATCTGCGCGCCGTCTTGACCCGCGCCGGCTTTGCCGAGCCGGAGCTGAAGGTGCTGCGTGGTGTCGTTGCGTCGCTCGACTATTTCTCGCCGAAGGAACCGCGCGGCGCAGGTTATCCCGAACGCAAGGCCAGGGCCGATCGCGCAGCACATCCGGCCGAGGACAGCGACGATGCCGACACACTGCCACCCGTCGGCGGCAAGGGGTTGGACAACGACTGAGGGCAAAAGATGACCGAGCAGCCGATCCTGATCTTCGATTCCGGTGTCGGCGGGCTCACCGTATTGCGCGAAGCGCGCGTGCTGATGCCCGACCGTCGTTTCATCTACATCGCCGATGACGCCGCCTTTCCCTATGGCAATTGGGAAGAGCCGGCACTGAATGCGCATCTTCTGGGGCTGTTCGGACAGTTGCTGGAGCGCTATCGGCCGGCGCTTTCCGTCATTGCCTGCAATACAGCTTCCACGCTGGTCATCGACGCGTTGCGAGAGGCTTTCCCAGGCCATCTCTTTGTCGGCACCGTGCCCGCGATCAAGCCGGCGGCCGAGCGTACGCGCTCCGGTCTCGTTTCGGTGCTGGCAACGCCTGGGACGGTCAAGCGGCAATACACACGCGACCTCATCGGCAAGTGGGCGCAGAAATGTCATGTCCGGCTCGTCGGCTCGACCGCTTTGGCCGGCCTTGCCGAGATCTACATGCGCGACGGTTTCGTCGACGAAGAAGCCGTGCGTGCCGAGATCGCCCCCTGTTTCATCGAGCAGGACGGCCGTTTCACCGACATTGTCGTGCTCGCCTGTACGCACTATCCTTTTCTGGTCAACCGCATGCGCAAGACCGCGCCATGGCCGGTTGACTGGATCGATCCGGCGGAAGCCATTGCGCGCCGGGCACTGTCACTGCTTGAGGATGGACGGTCGAAAGAGGCTGTCGAGCTTTCCAGCAATGGCACCGATTTCGCCGTCTTCACCTCAGGCAAGACGAATTTCGCGACACGGCGGCTGATGCAGGGATTCGGGCTGACCACGTCCTGAATTTGCTGGAACGCATAGCCTTGCGAGGAGTTTCCGATCAGACGGAAACAGGAGAAGCGATCATGCCCGCCACCTCCAAGGCCCAGCAGCGCGCCGCCGGCGCGGCACTCGCTGCCAAGCGCGGAGAAATCAAGAAGAGTGAACTGATCGGCGCATCGAAAGAAATGTACGAATCGATGAGTGAACGGCAACTTGAGGAGTTCGCCGAAACCAGGCGCAAAGGTCTGCCGGACAAGAAGTCAGAAAACTGACCCTGTCCGGCAAGACACGCGCGGCCCTCGATCCGGTTCAGTAGCCGAGCGTGAAACGCTTGCCGGTATGCTTCGGCTTCTCAGCCTCATCAAGGATGGCGTAGGCAAGGTCTTCCACCGAGACGTGGCTCTCGCCCTTGGCGTCCAGCACCGGCTTGTCGTCACCAAGGCGGAACTTGCCCGTCCGTTCACCCGGCGCGATGTGTGCTGCCGGCGACACGAACGACCATTCCAGCCCGCTTTCCTTGCGCAGTTCAGTGAGCGCATCGCGAGCGGCGCGGGCGCCGTCCTTGTATGCGGCGGGGAACTCGGGCGAATCGACGATCTGGCTGCCATCCGGCGCAAGCAGGCTGCCGGCACCCCCGACGACGATCAGGCGCACACCGGCCTGTTTGGCGGCAGCTACAATGGCACGCGAGCCGGCAAGGTGTTTGTTGTAGATGTCGGGGTCGCCCCAGCCGCCATTGAAGGCGGAGATGACGACGTCATGGCCGGCGAGCTGCGCGGCAAGCTGCCTGGCATCGTTGACGTCGCCCTTGATGGCGCTGACGCCGGAAATGGCGGCGACCTTTTCGGGGTTGCGGACAATGGCCGTAACGCTGTGGCTGCGCTGGGTGGCTTCCTTGAGCAGTGCGCCGCCGACGAAGCCGGACGCGCCGATGAGGGCGATCTTCATGGATGGATTCCTTGTCTTGTTTCTTCCCTTTGTCGGGAAAGATGGATATTTTGAGTAATCAGGTTATCACCGGTAACTACATAGCTGCGACCGGTAGGCGCGAAAAGAACGCATGATTTCGTGCCCAGGTTACGTGAAGGGAACCGCATGAACGCCAGGACGAACGAAGTAGGCGTGCCGCTGCTGCACACCACGCCGGGTTTCGCCACCGACGCGGATGGCAACTGCCCGATCCGCGAGGTGCTCGACCGTGTCGGCGACACCTGGAGCATCCTGGTCATCCTCAACCTGCAGCCCGCATCGATGCGCTTCAATGCGCTGAGGCGCGCGATCGAGGGGATCTCCCAGCGCATGCTGACCGTCACGTTGCGGTCGCTCGAGCGCGACGGTCTTGTCAGCCGCACCGTGCGCCCGACCACGCCGCCGGAGGTGGAGTATGCGCTGACCGGGCTTGGCCAGTCGCTCGCCGTGCCGATCGCGGCACTTGGCGCCTGGGCAGCAGGCAACCGCGACAATCTGCGTTCTGCTCAAGCCGCTTTCGACGCAACCGCCTGATGCAAAGGGCGGCGCCCTGCGTCAACATTGCAAGGCGAGCCGCATTCGTTTGCTTGACAGAAAGATGACAGCGGTCTATCGAAGCCGCGCAACGCCGGGCCGTGAGGTCCGGTGCTTTGTTTTATGCCGCAAGATCTGAAGATGCCATCGGTTTCCAGGATCTTGCATCAATGACGTGTCCCGTGGGTTTTCTTGTCGCTTGCGCGGAAAATCCTGTCAGGTCTCGAAAAAGGGGGCCAGAGGAGGGCGCGTTTCCTTCGCCCGAACCGTGGTGGTTCGGGTCTGTTGTTTTGAAAGGGAATGCGATGAGCAAACGCGAATCCGCTAAGTACAAGATCGACCGCCGTCTTGGTGAAAACATCTGGGGCCGCCCGAAGTCCCCGGTCAACAAGCGCGAATACGGCCCGGGCCAGCACGGCCAGCGCCGCAAGGGCAAGCTTTCCGACTTCGGCCTGCAGCTGCGCGCCAAGCAGAAGCTGAAGGGTCACTATGGTGACGTTTCGGAAAAGCAGTTCCGCAAGACCTATGAAGAGGCCAACCGCCGCAAGGGCGACACCTCGGAGAACCTGATCGGCCTGCTCGAATCGCGCCTGGACGCCGTCGTCTATCGCGCCAAGTTCGTACCGACCATCTTCGCTGCCCGCCAGTTCGTGAACCACGGCCACATCAACGTGAACGGCAAGCGCACCAATATCGGTTCGTACCGCTGCAAGCCGGGCGACGTCATCGAAGTGCGCGAGAAGTCGAAGCAGCTCGTCATCGTTCTGGAGTCCGTCGGTCTCGCCGAGCGTGACGTGCCGGACTACATCGAAGCCGACCACAACAAGATGGTTGCGACCTTCGCACGCGTTCCGGGTCTGGCGGACGTTCCGTTCGCGGTCCAGATGGAGCCGAACCTGGTCGTCGAATATTATTCGCGCTAATCAAGCCGCGAATTCGAATGCAAAAGGCAGCCTTCGGGCGGCCTTTTTTGTTGCGGGCATTTGTTTGACGAAGCGAGCCTCGGTATAAGGCGCGGCACCAACTGCGGAACGCAACGCCATGAACGCACCAGCAGACCCCATTCCCGATCTCGACGGTGGTTGCCATCCACTGTTTCGCGATGTGCCGTCATCGGTCGAGTTCAACAAGCTGCGCAAACGCCTGCTCAGGCTGGGACGGCAGGCGATGGACGACTTTGCCATGGTGAAGCCAGGCGAGCGCTGGCTGGTGGCCTTGTCGGGCGGCAAGGATTCCTACGGGCTGCTCGCGCTGCTGCTCGATTTGAAATGGCGCGGCCTGCTGCCGGTCGAACTCATCGCCTGCAATCTCGACCAGGGGCAGCCCAACTTTCCCAAGCATGTCCTGCCGGATTATCTGACAGCCAACGGCATCCCGCATCGCATCGAATACCAGGACACCTATTCAATCGTCACCGACAAGCTGCCCGAGAACTCGACCTACTGTTCGCTGTGCTCGCGGCTGCGGCGCGGCCATCTCTATCGGGTCGCACGGGAGGAGGGCTGCTCAGCGCTGGTGCTGGGCCACCATCGCGAGGACATCCTCGAAACCTTCTTCATGAACCTCTTCCATGGTGGGCGCCTGGCCGCCATGCCGCCCAAGCTCCTCAACGATGAGGGGGACATGATGGTGCTGAGGCCGCTTGCCTATTGCGCCGAGGACGATCTGGAAAAATTCGCCAACGCCATGGCCTTTCCGATTATCCCTTGCGACCTCTGCGGGAGCCAGGAAGGGCTGCAGCGCAACGCCATGAAGGCGATGCTGGACGATATCGAAAAGCGCATGCCCGGCCGCAAGGACACGATGATCCGTGCCATGACCAATGTGCGGCCCTCGCATCTGCTTGATCGCAAACTGTTCGATTTCGCCGCTTTGGCACCTGCACCCGGGAAGACAGATGCGCTTTGATGACCGCGATATCGAATGGCTGACCGGCGTTCTGGCTGATGCGGCCGAACGTGAAATCATGCCGCGCTTCCGCCGTCTTGGCGCAAACGACGTTCAGCAGAAGAAGTCCGCCGCCGACCTTGTCACCCAGGCGGACATCAATGCCGAGCGTGTGATCACGCAAGCGATCGCTGCAAGATATCCGGACGCCCTCATTGTCGGTGAGGAGGCTTGTGAGGCTGACAAGACATTGTTGGCGAAGCTCGGCGGCAGCAAGCTGGCCTTTGTCATCGATCCCGTCGACGGCACATACAACTTCGCTTCCGGCGTTCCGGTGTTCGGCGTGATCCTGGCCGTGGTCAAGGATGGCGAGACGGTGGCCGGCATCATCTACGACCCGGTCGGCAAGGATGCCTTGATCGGCATCCGCGGAGCGGGAAGTCACATGGTCGGCGCTGAGGGACGGGAACGCGCTGCCGTGGCCGAACCAGTGCCTTTCTCGCAGATGACAGGCGCGCTCGGCTGGCAGGCTTTCGATGAACCGGAGCGTTCGCTGCTCGCGAAAAACCAGGCGAAATGCCTATCCTATATTGGCTACCGTTGCTCGGCGCATGAATATCGCGTGCTTGCCGGCGGTTATGCGCATTTCATCGTTCAGAACGTGATGATGCCTTGGGACCACCTTGCCGGCGTGCTGATCCATCAGGAGGCGGGTGGCTATGCCGCGCGTTTCGACGGCAGCGCCTACCTCCCCTCCCATATCTCAGGCGGCCTGATCGTGGCGCCCGACAAGGCGAGCTGGGCCGAAGTGAGGCGAGAGCTCTGGGCGCATTGAAAGCCGGTGGCAGTGCCACCGGCTTTTTTGTTTAATGGGACAGGTCTGCGCTGAACGTTTGCTGCGCGTTCGGCGCGGTAAACAGCTTGCCGCGTTCCGCGATCAGCACGAATACCAGTCCCATCAGACCGACACCGCAGAAGCCGGCAGCCAGCGGTGTCACGGTTCCGTCGAAGGCCTGGCCGATACCCGCGCCGATCAGCCCGCCGCCGAGTGTCTGGATAAAACCCTGGATCGACGCCGCGGTTCCGGCGATGTGGCCGAGAGGCTCCATGGCGATGGCGTTGAAGTTCGAGCCGATCCAACCGAACTGGAACATGGCCAACGCGAACAGGAGCACGAACAGCGGCAGCGGTACCGGTCCGAACAGCGACAGCACGAACCAGATCGTCGAGACGATGGTGAAGCCGATCAGCGCTCCATGCGACAGGCGGCGCATGCCAAGCCGCATCACCAGGCGCGAATTGAGGAAGGACGACACCGCCATCATGCCGGCGATCGCTGCGAACAGCACGGGGAACCAGTAACCGAGCTGGTAGATGCCGATATAGACCTGCGGGGCGGAGTTGATGAAGCCGAACAGCGCGGCGAACACCGAAGTCGATGCCAGCGTATAGCCAAGCGACAGCCGGTTCGACAGCACGATCCCAAAACCCTGCGCGATGGAACCGAGATCGATCTGGCGGCGGTCTTCCGGATGTTGCGTCTCCGGCATCCGGATAAAGGTCCAGAGCGCGATCGCGGTGGCGATCACCGCCATCACCATGAAAATCATGTGCCAATTGGCGAAGATCATCACCAGTTGCCCGATCGACGGGGCCACGACCGGAATAACCATGAACACCATGAAGATCAGCGACATCACCTCCGCCATGGCGCGGCCGCCGAAACGGTCGCGTACCATGGAGACCGCAATGACGCGCGTCGAGGCGGCGCCTATGCCCTGGATGAAACGCAGCAGCAGCAGCATTTCGAAGCTGGGCGCGAACACCGCGCCGGCAGCGGCGCAGATATAGATGACAAGTCCGACCAGCAGGGGCTTGCGGCGGCCGAAACGGTCCGACAGCGGTCCAAAGAAGATCAAGGCGGCGGCGAGGCCGCCGAAATAGGCCGAGATCACATATTGCCGGTGGTTCTCGTTGGCGACGCCGAGGGTGGAGCCGATCTCCTGCAGGCCGGGCAGCATGATGTCGATGGCGAGCGCGTTCAGCGCCATCAGCGCGGCGCATATGGTGATGAACTCCCAGCGAGGGATCGCAAAAGCCGGTTGTCGGGCGTCTTGCTGGGTTTGCGTGTCCATGAGAATCCCCCAATGCCGAAATGCCGATGCGCTGGCCAGCGTATCGGCATGGTGTCCTGGAACGGACGATTTTGCTTAGCCGGGCAGGGGCCGCCCGGCGAGGGTCAGGTCAGGCAGCGCCTTTGACCTTGATACCCTTTTCATCGAAGAAGGCCTGCAATTCGCCGGCCTGGAACATTTCGCGCACGATATCGCAACCGCCCACGAACTCACCCTTCACATAAAGCTGCGGGATGGTTGGCCAGTTCGAATAATCCTTGATGCCCTGGCGCAGATCGTTGGAGGTCAACACGTTGACGCCCTTGTAGTCCACGCCGACGTAGTCGAGGATCTGCACGACCTGACCCGAGAAGCCGCACTGCGGAAAGCCTGGCGTGCCCTTCATGAACACGACGACGTCGTTGCTCTTCACTTCGTTGTCGATGTAGTCGTTGATTCCGCTCATGGGCCAAAATCCTTCTGCGCCCGTGGGAGTCGGGCTTGTAACATCGTCATGAAATAACCCCGACAGCGGGCCGAAACAAGATGTTTGCCGATCACCATTCCGAAAAGGCGCAAGCAACAGCCAGTTGCTGGGCCAAGCAGAACGCAGTCTCGGGCAGCCGATGACACGCCGAATCTGGCTTGTCTTGCTGGTTCTGTTGCTGACCGGTGCTGGGCTGGCGGCCTGGTTTGCATTGCGGTCGCAGCCGACCGAGCCTGCGGGACTGCCATCGGCGCCAACGGTTCCGATATCGCCGCAACCTTTGCCGCCGGCGGGCCAGGCTGTTCCATCCCCACCGCCGACAAAGATCGAGCTGCCTGAACCTTGCCGCGACTCTACTTTCGAGGCGGTCGCTTATGTTGTCTGCGAAATAGACCTGCGCCGCTACACGGTGACGTTGCACAGGCTGGATTCGGCGGGAAAGCCTTATGGCTCCGTCACGAAATTCACTGAAGCCATGCGTGTTGCCGGAACACCAGCGTTAATCGCCATGAATGCCGGCATGTACCACAAGGACCTGTCGCCGGTCGGTCTGTTCGTCGAGGACGGCCACAAAGGGGCGCCGCTCAACCGTGAGGACGCTGAGGGTAATTTCTTCCTCAAACCCAATGGTGTTTTTTATATCGGCACCGACGGCAAGGCGGGTGTTGCGGAAACCGGCGCCTTCGCCACCGCAAACCCAACGGTCACTTATGCCACCCAGTCTGGTCCGATGCTGGTGATCGATGGGGTGCTTCATCCGCGTTTCGAGCCGAATGGCATCTCGCGCTACATCCGCAACGGTGTCGGCGTTCGCGATCCTGATACGGTCGTTCTGGTGATTTCGCGCGGCGAAGTCAGCCTCGGCAGTTTCGCTCGATTGTTCCGGGATGCGCTTGGATGCCGCAATGCGCTGTTCTTCGATGGCGCAGTCTCGACCCTTTCCAATGGCACGGACAGGATCGTCGGGGGCTCGTTCCCCGCGGGGCCGATTTTGGCGGTGCGCATGAAGCCCTGAGACCAGCAGCAGCCTGAAAAAGCGTGACTTATTTGCGTGCGCGTATGCAGATGAAGCCAGGCATATGCGACAGTTCGGCGAAATGCCTGGCATCGGTCGTCTTCATTTCAGGCGCGGGTAGCGGCTCAACGAAGCGGTCAAGACACCAGCCGGATGCGGTGAGTGGGTTGAGGATATCCTGCAGTGGACGACGATAGGATTCCACATAGGGGTAAGGCCGCCCGAAGCCGGTCCAGTGTGTCCCCCAGCGATTGGTTTCGAAATAGGATTTCCCGCCGTGCGTGCTGGAATCCATCCAGTCGCGCATCGGATGGCTCATTGAGAAGACCAGCAAGCCGCCGGCGCGTGCGATGCGCGCAAACTCGCGAAACACAGTCTCCAACTGCTCGACATAATCGAGAGCAAGCGAGCAAAGAATGCGATCGACGCTCGCGTCGGGCATCCAATCGAGTGGGTGCCTGAAATCAGCTTCTCGAATCTCGACGTCAAGCCCTTCACACCGCTTACGGGCCAGCTCTACCATTTCGGGAGTGACATCGAAGGCCCGGACCCGTGCGCCTGCATCCGCCAGGATTTGGGAGACGATGCCGGAGCCGCAACCGGCATCGAGCACATCGAGGCCGGCTACATCGCCCAATAGCGCCAGCGAGGCGGGGCGTTCGTAAAGCGCATTGTGCGGTTTAGTCACGGCCGCACGATCATAACGCTCTGCGAAGGTTGCATAAGCGCGTTTTGCGAGAGGCTGATCAGCGCCTGCGCGGGAGTTTGTCGACATAAGAGGTAATCAGAGCACCTGCGTGCTCATTCAGGTACGCTGGTCTGCAGGGCGAGGGCATGCAGCACGCCGCCCATATTGCCCTTCAGCGCGTCGTAGACCATCTGGTGCTGCTGCACGCGGTTCTTGCCGCGGAAGCTCTCGGCCACGACTTCGGCCGCGTAATGGTCGCCATCGCCTGCGAGATCGCGGATCGTCACCTTGGCGTCCGGAATACCTTCCTTGATCAGCCGTTCGATGTCGCGGGAGTCCATAGCCATGGGACGTTCCTTCTTGTTCAGTTCCCCATGAAGCGAGGAAACCAGGATTCGTGCGCCGCTTTCAAGTCTTCGATTGATATGGCGCGCGCAGAACCCAGTTTCAATTCGCTGCCGCCGGTGTTGCCGATCCATGGCGCAAAGATGCCCAGCGCCTTGGCTTCGGCCCATAGAGCCTGCAATTCTTCCGACTGGCCGGCACATTTCACCGTCACGACATAGCGGCCCTGGTCTTCGCCGAAGAAGACCGGGATCGGATTGGCATCGCTCAGGCCGGGTACGGTCGCTCCGATGCCGGACGCCATCGCCATTTCGGCCAGCGCCACGGCGAGACCGCCATCCGACAGATCGTGCACGGCGGTTGCCGTGCCGCTGAGGATCAGCTTGCGCACGAAGTCGCCGACTTTCTTCTCATGGGCCAGGTCGACCGGCGGCGGCGGACCGTCGCTGCGGTTATGGATGTCACGCATATAGATCGACTGGGCGAGGTGACTGCCCCAGCCGGCGGGGCCGCCGATGAGCAGGATGACTTCGCCTTCACCGGCAAAGCGGAGCTTCGCCATCTTCGACCAGTCGTCGATCAGGCCTACGCCGCCGATGGTCGGGGTGGGCAGGATGCCTTGTCCGTTGGTTTCGTTGTAGAGCGAAACGTTGCCCGAGACGATCGGGAAGTCGAGTGCGCGGCAGGCATCGCCGATGCCCGTGACGGCCTTGGCGAACTGGCCCATGATCTCGGGCCGTTCCGGATTGCCGAAATTGAGGTTGTCAGTGGCTGCGAGCGGCAGCGAGCCCGTCGCAGTCAGGTTGCGCCAGCATTCCGCTACGGCCTGCTTGCCGCCCTCGTAGGGATCGGCCTCGCAATAGCGTGGCGTGACATCGGAGGAGAAGGCGAGCGCCTTGCTGGCGTGGCCGTCGACGCGCACAACGCCCGCGTCACCGCCCGGGATCTGCAGCGAATTGCCCTGGATCAGCGTGTCGTACTGCTCCCACACCCAGCGGCGCGACGAGAGATCCGGGCCGCCGAGCATCTTCAGCAGCGCGTCGGCCACGTCAGCCTGTGGAATGTCGTTGGCCGCCAGCGGCGCATGCTTGGCAGGCTCCACCCACGGGCGATCATATTCAGGCGCCTGGTCGCCCAGTTCCTTGATCGGCAGGTTGGCGACTTCCTCGCCCTGGTGCAGGACGCGGAAGCGCAGGTCGTCGGTGGTCTTGCCGACGATGGCGAAATCGAGCCCCCATTTGCGGAAGATCGCTTCGGCTTCCTGTTCTTTTTCGGGGCGCAGCACCATCAGCATGCGCTCCTGGCTCTCGGAGAGCATCATTTCATAGGCGCTCATGCGCTCTTCGCGCACCGGCACCTTGTCGAGGTCGAGCTCGATGCCGAGATCTCCCTTGGCGCCCATTTCGACGGCCGAACAGGTGAGGCCGGCGGCCCCCATGTCCTGGATCGCGATGACGGCGCCCGACGCCATCAATTCCAGGCATGCCTCCAGGAGGCATTTCTCGGTGAAGGGATCGCCGACCTGGACCGTCGGGCGCTTCTCCTCGATCTTGTCGTCGAATTCGGCCGAGGCCATGGTGGCGCCGCCGACGCCGTCCCGACCGGTCTTGGCGCCGAGATAGACGACCGGCAGGCCAACGCCCTTGGCCTGCGACAGGAAGATGCCGTCAGCCTTGGCGAGGCCTGCTGCGAAGGCGTTGACCAGGATGTTGCCGTTGTAGCGGGCGTCGAAATTGACCTCGCCGCCGACGGTCGGCACGCCGAACGAATTCCCATAGCCACCGACGCCGGCGACCACGCCGGCGACGAGGTGGCGGGTCTTGGGGTGGTCAGGCGCGCCGAAGCGCAGCGCGTTCATCGCAGCGACAGGCCGTGCCCCCATGGTGAAGACGTCGCGCAGGATGCCGCCGACACCGGTGGCTGCGCCCTGATAAGGTTCGATGAAGGAGGGGTGGTTGTGGCTCTCCATCTTGAAGACGACGACGTCGCCGTCTCCGATATCGACCACGCCGGCATTTTCGCCGGGGCCCTGGATAACGCGTGGCCCTTTGGTCGGCAGGGTACGCAGCCACTTCTTGGAGGATTTGTACGAGCAGTGCTCGTTCCACATCGCCGAGAAGATGCCGAGTTCAGTGAAAGACGGCTCGCGCCCCACAAGGTCGAGGATGCGCTGATATTCGTCGGGCTTCAGCCCATGGGCGGCGATCAGCTCTGGCGTGATTTTCACGGTGTTGGAGATGGTCATGGTGCGGCGGGCAGCTCCGAAAGCGTGTTGCGGCCCCTATAGCCGAACAGCCGGCGTTGCGACACTGCCGATTTCAGAAAAAAGGCCGCATGCCACAGGCAGTTTGCTTCTGGCTGGACTTGTGCGCCTGAATAAGAGGGTTTCGCGAGCTCTTTAGTGCTGGACTGGGCGGTGCCACCGGGATTGCCGGCGGTTCAGCCGAAGGAATCGTAACCCGCGCGGCCTTCTTCCAGCAGTCTGCGGATGATTTCCACACCGCGCGCGACTTCGCCGCGCTGGCTTGGCGCCGAGACGCCAAAACGCACGCCATGGAAGACCTGTTCGGAACGGCCGGC
Source organism: Mesorhizobium sp. 1M-11 (assembly GCF_001303895.1). Lineage (GTDB taxonomy): Bacteria > Pseudomonadota > Alphaproteobacteria > Rhizobiales > Rhizobiaceae > Mesorhizobium. Next base: position 52,525 of record NZ_LJSD01000076.1, read on the forward strand.
TTTGAATTCGTCCTCATCGTCGAGCAACACGCCGTTCTCAAACGATGCCTTCTTGAAAGTGCCGGAAAGCCAGGGGTCGGGCAAAGTGAGCCAGACGAAGGGCACGTTGTCGCGTGCCTGAAAAGCGAAACCGGCGAGCTTCTCGCGCACGACGGCGATGCGGGCGTCGATCTCGCGAATGCTGTCGCGGCGGATTTCATGCGCCTTGCCGGACAGCACCAGTCGGGCGCCGACTTCGGCAAGCAGGAACGGCAGGCCTCCGGTCAGCATCTTGTGTGCCACCTGGATACGGTGGCGGTAGGCGGGTGGGCAGGACAGCCAGCCGCCGCGCACCCCTGCAGACACCGATTTCGACAGGCCGCCAGCGACAATGGTGCGCTCCGGTGCGAATTCGGCCAGCAGCGGTGTCTTGTCGTCGGTGAGACCGCCATAAAGGTCATCCTCGACCAACAGCACATTGTATTCCCGCGCGATCAGCGCGATGTCACGCCGGCGCCCGACGTCGATCGTGGCCAATGTCGGGTTCTGCACGGTCGGCATCAGAAACATCATCTTGGGATGTTTCTGCGCGCAGACATGCTCGAAGTCCTCTGGATCGATGCCCTCGGCGTCGGAACCAACCAGCGCGATGCGTCGTCCGATCAGTCCTGCGCTGCGCGACACCTGCGAATAGGTCAGGTGCTCAAAGGCAATGTAATCACCGGGTGCCGTGAGCGCTGCAATCGCTGCCATCACAGCGGCATGGGTGCCGAGTGTCGGCACTATGCTGTCCGGGCTGGGGCGAAAACCATTGCGGGCAAGCCACAGGCTGCCGGCCTCCATCCAGTGCTGCGGGAAGTCACGCGTATAACTGGCGATTTCATAGGCGTGCTCGCGCGCGATCTGGGTCAGAAGCTCGGTGATGGCACCACCCTGACCGGTGTCGGGCGCTGCCGTGCTGTCGAAACGCAGCTTGCCCGCCGGCACCACGGCAAGACGTGTGCCTTCGGGATGGGAGGGGAGGGCGGGCTCGCCCGCTGGCGTGTTGGCGGAATGGCGTTCCAGCACATAGGTGCCGCGACCAACCTCCCCGCTGACCAGTCCCCGCTCTCGCAGCAACTGGTAGGCGCGGCCGATCGTGCCGACGGTCGCGCCGATGTCGTAAGCGAGATCGCGCTGTGGTGGCAATTTCGTGCCGGGACCAAGCACGCCACGGTCGATATCCGCTTCGATGCGGTCTGCCAGGCGCTGATACAGCGGGCCTGTGCCGGCGGATAGGTCGGGAAGCCAATTTGTCATGGTGACAATTTAGTATATTGTATCAATTGAAGAGTCAATACATATGGATTGCACCGCGATTGTTGCGGAGATTGTGACAATGGTGCCGTTATGACGAGTGCAATAGAGACAATTTATCGGAGACAATCTTCTCCGATCGAGCAACCATCAGGCCATTCTGGTTTTGGTCGTCGTGTGACGGTGATGATGGTCTCGTTTTCAGCCTGGCTGTCATTCGCGCTGGAGCGTCATCGCAGCCGAAAGATCTTGCTCGAAATGACTGACGAGCAATTGAAGGACATCGGGATTTCGCGCGCAGACGCTTATCGCGAAGGAATGCGTTCCTTCTTGGATTGAGCCGCGGTGCTCGTTGAGACGAGGTGCGATATGGAACGGAAAAAGAGATACCCTGCGCCTATACGCTCCACCGGGTGGGCGCTTCCGACTTTTACGAGCTCGCTGGACAATTTGCTGCGCTGGTGGAACGCGTTGCCGCAACATCAGCTCACGCGCCGCGGTCTGATGGAGCTCGATGACGAGCAGCTTGCCGAACTCGGCATGCCGCCGCGCCCAGGAACGATGTGAGCCGAAATCAAACGGAAATCTCCGAGAGACGGTTACCGTCAATGGCGAAAGTTTCCTAGTTCGGTTGCACCTTGCCGGCGCGTCGCCTGCCAACGACTTTGTCCGTGGCGACAGCGCAGATGCCGAGGATCACGAACAACGCTGCGACGCCAAGCGCTGCGGTCGCCACGCCGACAAAACCATTCTTGCCGATATCAAGAAACGGGTAGGGTACTTCGCCCGCGAAAGGCGCGCGGGCAAGCGCGTAGGTGACGTAGAGCACCGGATAGGCAAGCCACACAAAAATGTCGCCCCAGCGCGACGTGCCATCGGCCCCGGCCGCCAGCCACCACAGCACAAACAGCGCCGGCGCAATGTAGTGAAGCAGTATGTCGCACAACAGGAACAATCCCTGCGGCTGCCATAGCGGTGCCAGCACGACGAGATAGACGATGGCGACGACGCTGATTGCCACCGCAACGCCGGCACGCAGCCGTGGCGAGGCGAAAGCCTGCACCCAGGCATTGCCCGTGGAGGACAGCAACGCGATGTGGACCATCACCGCAGCGATGTTGGTGAGGATGGTGAAGAAGCTGAAATAGAAGACGACAGAGCCGAGAAGGCTGCGACCCGCGGCCATCGAAGCCGGAATGGTGATCGCGAATTGCAGGATCAGACCGGCCAAGCCTACCACCAGTTCGGCAATCTGCAGGATGCGCCCCATCGGGTGCTCAGTTGCCTATGCTTTTGCGCCGCAGTCGCTGCTGCCGGTCTGCCAGCGGGCGATATCGGAACCGATGCGGCCGGAGAGCGGTTCGCTCATCAGCGGGCCGAACACTTCGACCCGGTTGGAGTTGCCGCGTGCCTGCACCACCAGCAGCGGCTTGCCGCCATAATGCTTGGCCGGCACAAGCAGGAAGCGCGGTGTGCCGCCGAAATTGTTCAGCTCGTTGGCCATCTGGTAGGATTTGAAAGCCGGGTCCTTCGAAGCGATCCAGCATTTGTGCGCAGCAATCGCCACCTGTTCCATGGCGCGCAGCGAAGCACTTTTGCCGCCGCCGCTGGGCGCGGAGTTATAGGACTTCGACTGGCAAGCCACCAGTGCGAGGCTTGCGAGGGCGACAATGCCGAAACGAATGGCCGTCTTTGCTGCGTTCATCGTTTCGGCTTCCCCAAGTCGAGATAAGATTTCAGTGGTGTTGAAAAGGTCGTGTTCAGGCAGCGATGCCGAGCGCGCCTTCGAAAAGGGCACGACCATCGTTGCCGCCATGCGCCGCCTCGATCAGGTTCTCGGGATGCGGCATCAGGCCGAGTACATTGCCCTTGTCGTTGATGATGCCGGCGATGTCGTTGATCGAGCCGTTCGGATTGGTATCTTCGGCGTAGCGGAACACGACGCGGCCTTCGCCTTCGATGCGAGCGAGCGTGTCGGCATCGGCGAAATAGTTGCCGTCATGATGCGCCACCGGACAGCGGATGATCTGGTTCGGCTGATAGCCTCGTGTAAACGCCGTGTTGGCGTTGGCGACCTGCAGCTTCACTTCGCGGCAGACGAATTTCAGCGACGCATTGCGCATCAGTGCGCCGGGCAAAAGGCCCGCCTCGACCAGGATCTGAAACCCGTTGCAGACGCCCACCACCATCACGCCCTTGGCCGCTTTCTCAGCCACCGCCCGCATCACCGGCGAGCGTGCCGCGATCGCGCCGCAACGCAGATAGTCGCCGAACGAGAAGCCGCCGGGAATGGCGATCAGGTCGACATCGGGGATTTCCGTATCGGTCTGCCAGACCGTGGCCGGTGCGGTGCCGGAAATCTTGGTCAGTGCCGCGATCATATCGCGGTCGCGATTGAGGCCGGGGAGAAGGACGACGGCTGTTTTCATGGTCTATCGCACAATCTGGGGAGCAATTTTCTGAAAAGCGAGGGCACCGACACGTTTGGCCTCTGCACGGCTGCTGGCAATGCAACGCATGAGCAGCAACTGGTGATCCTGATAAAGCGTGTAGGTGTTGGCATAGATGTTGTCGGAGATCTTCACGTCACTGACAAAACCGACGGCATTCTTGAGGTTCGATTTTTTCAAGCTGTAGCATTCAGTGCCGCTTTTGGCGGCATTTTTCTTGCATATGTCCAACATTGTCTGCGCCGTTGTCTTGCCGGTGCGGACGCGATCCTCCATGCCAAGCGGCGCTTTCGAGAGCTGGACATCGATTGCCGTGAACCCTTTGCAATCGCTGCAGGACAGGACGAGCCGCTTGCCCTGGGGTTTCGTCGACCATTTGCCGGCAAGCGCCTTGGTATCGACCTTGCTCAGGTCGGTAAGCTGCATCGCAATTGCCGGCCCTCCCAGCGACATCGATGCGAGGAGCGTCGTTGCGATAAGCTTCTTCATACGATTGCTCATCGCCACCTTTGTCACGGCTAGACGAAGCTCACCGAATAATTCTCGATCACAGTATTCGCCAACAGCTTGTCGCACATGGCCTTGAGTTCGTTCTCGGCCTTGGCCTTGTCGGTCCCATCGAGTTCGATGTCGAACACCTTGCCCTGGCGCACCTGGCCGACGCCGTCGAAGCCGAGGCCGCCCAAGGCATGTTCGATTGCCTTGCCCTGCGGGTCGAGCACGCCATTTTTCAGGGTTACGGTGACGCGGGCTTTAATCACGCTATGCAATCCTCGTTGTAGTCGTCCGGATGGTCGTTTGGTCGGCTCCGGCGGAAGCTGCCCCAGGAACCGGATGCGCCGACTTCGGGTAAGAGGCCGGCGCGGGGTGTCGTCTCAGTGCTTGGTGTCCTTCGGGCCGCTTGAGGCGACCAGAACCGGCCCGGTCGGGCGCATTGGCTCGTTCTCGTTCATGATGCCGAGGCGGCGCGCCACTTCCTGGTAGGCCTCGACCAGCCCGCCCATGTCGCGGCGGAAACGGTCCTTGTCGAGCTTGTCCTGGGTGGCGACATCCCACAGGCGGCACGAGTCGGGTGAAATCTCGTCGGCCACGACGATGCGCATCATGTCGCCTTCGAACAGGCGGCCGCATTCGATCTTGAAGTCGATGAGCTGGATGCCGACGCCGAGGAACAGGCCGGAGAGGAAATCGTTGACGCGGATGGCCAGCGCCATGATGTCATCGATTTCCTGCGGGCTTGCCCAGCCGAAAGCCGTGATGTGTTCTTCCGACACCATCGGATCGTCCAACGCATCGGCCTTGTAGTAGAATTCGATGATCGAGCGCGGCAGGACGGTGCCTTCCTCGATGCCAAGCCGCTTGGCCAGCGAGCCTGCGGCGACGTTGCGCACCACCACTTCCAGCGGAATGATCTCGACTTCCTTGATCAGCTGCTCGCGCATGTTGAGCCGACGGATGAAGTGGGTCGGGATACCCATGCGGTTGAGATGGTTGAAGATGTGCTCGGAGATGCGGTTGTTGAGCACGCCCTTGCCGTCGACCACTTCGTGCTTCTTCTTGTTGAACGCGGTGGCATCGTCCTTGAAGAACTGGATCAGTGTTCCGGGCTCGGGCCCTTCATAGAGGATCTTGGCCTTGCCTTCGTAGATGCGGCGGCGTGACTTCATCTGGTTTTTTCTCTGGTTGGAAGGGCAGGCGGCAATGACCGGTCCCTTTCTTTCGCGGCACGTGGCGGCGGCTATGGGTCTCAATCGCGGTCTCTACCGCAATCGTGGGCGTCGCTCAATCGGCAAATCGGTTGAATCACTGCTTTCCGGGCCGAAATGCCGCAACGCAACAAGCAAGCGATAGGTAAGATCACATATTGACCGCGCGCCAGCCATTTGGTTTGAGAAATCCCGATAGCGATATATCGACCACCAACCGAATCGGTTCCACCGGAGGATTTGCGATGAGCAGCATGAAGGACCGTGAAGAGGGCTTCGAGCGCAAGTTCGTCTTCGACGAGGAACTGCGTTTCAAGGCGAACGCGCGCCGCAACAAGGCACTCGGCCTGTGGGCAGCCGAAAAGCTGGGCAAGACCGGCGCCGATGCCGACGCCTATGCCAAGGAAGTTGTGGTCTCGGACATCGAGGAAGCGGGCGACCATGACGTGTTCCGCAAGATCCGCAAGGATTTCGATGCTGCCAATATCGACCAGTCCGATCACCAGATCCGTCGCACCATGGATGAACTGATGGCCCAGGCCATCGAGCAGATCAAGAACACCTGATCACCGGGCGCCGGAACGACTGGACCAATGGACCGCCCGGTTTTTCCGGGCGGTTTTTCTTTGCCTTTTCCGTCATTTCCGGCTGAAACTGGATTCAAATCGAGCGTTCCCGTTTTCACGGAAACGCTCCTGCTTTTTGTTTTTATGCAGTTCCGGACGCAAAGGCGCTTCGCGCTTTTGTTGGAATTGCTCTGGAGAGGAAATCGCCGATGTCCCTGAAAGCCCGCCTGGAAGCCGATGAAACGCTGTGCACCGCCTGGTCCGGGGTGCCGGATGCATTGACCGTCGAGATCGTCGCCAGGCAGGGGTTCGACGCGGTGACGCTCGACATGCAGCATGGCGGCCACAACGAGGACAGTGTGCTGCGCTCGATCGCGCCGATTCAGTCCGTCGGCAAGCCGGCCTTGGTGCGCATTCCGGTCGGTCGTTTCGACATGGCCAGCCGCGCGCTGGATTTCGGCGCCGAGGCGGTGATCGCGCCGATGGTCAATTCGGTGGCTGACGCCAAGTCTTTCGCCGCGGCGATGAAATATCCGCCGCTTGGCGAACGTTCCTGGGGTCCGACCTATGCTTTTCCGCGCCATGGCAAGGGCACGCAGGCCGACTGGCTGAAGGAGAGCAATCAACGCACGCTGGCTTTCGCCATGGTCGAGACGCGTGCGGCGCTCGCTGCATTGGACGGCATTCTCGAAACGCCCGGTATCGACGGCATTTTCGTCGGCCCCTCGGATTTCTCGATCGCCTGGAGCAATGGCGCGGTCGTGGACTCGACGCTCGAGGACATGATGGAGACCGTCGCGCTGATCGCCGAGCGCAGCCGCAAGGCGGGCAAGCATGCGGCGATCTACGTTCTGGATGCAGGCCTCAGCGGACGTCTCGTCAAGATGGGCTACCGGCTTCTCGCCATGGGGTCCGAACAAGCACTGGTTGGGCTTGGTGCCAAGTCGCTGCTTGCGAGCGTGAAAGCGTCGATCGGTGAATAGTGAGTAGCGAGGTAGTGAGTAGTGATAGGCTAATCCACTCACTACTCACTACCTCGCTACAATCTCGACAGGAAATGCGCGAAGGTCATCGAGCCTTCCGGCCATGGGCCGTGACCGGATTCCGAATTGAGATGGCCGGTTTCGCCGGCGTCGATGAACAGCGAACCCCATGCACCGGCAAGGTCCTCCGCGATCTCGAAATCGCAGAACGGGTCGTTGCGGCTGGCGATCACCATTGAGGGGAATGGCAGCGGGTCGCGCGGGTAGGGGCCGAAGGTCATCAGGTGCTTGGGCTTGATCTTCGGATTGGCGACATCCGGCGGCGCCACGAAGAAACCACCGGCAATCGGCTTCTTGCACAGCGGCAACGCCTGGATCGCGGTCGGCACGCCGAGCGAATGCGCGACCAGCACGATCGGCTTGGTAGCCTCATTGACCGCTTCGGCGACGCGAGCCGTCCAGTCTTCGCGAACGGGTTTCGACCATTCTGCCTGTTCCACGCGCCGCGCGGTCGATAGTTTCGCCTCCCAGCGGCTCTGCCAGTGGTCAGGCCCCGAATTGGTGTAGCCGGGTACGATGAGGATGTCGGTGTCCTTGACTTTCATGGCTCCGATGTAGCGAGCGGCGTCGCCCGGCGCAATGGTGCGGCATCGTCGTCGCCATGTGAACGACGTGTTCGATTTTTGCCGCCTTGTGTGAACGATGGAAATCTTCCATTTGCTTGGTGACACAATCACCGCCGCGTACCTTCGGAGATAGGATTTTGCGACTGACGCGACGTACAATGATGGGCGCAACCGGTGCGCTGGCTCTGGGAGCCATCACCGCTGCGGCTCGCTCGGAGACCAGGATGAGCACTTTGCCCTTTGCCGCCACCACACCGGTCAGCGTCGCTCGCGTAGGGTTGAAAGCCCGCGACGCCGACAGTCTCGCCGCGTATTACCGAACTGTCGTTGGTCTGGAAGAACTTGGCCGCGATGGAGAAACGATCACGCTGGGCGCGGCAGGCCGCCCACTCCTGGTGCTGGAGCGTGACCCGGCCGCCAAGCCGGATGATCCGCGCAGCGCCGGCCTGTTCCATACTGCGTTCCTTCTGCCCAGCCGCGCCGATCTCGGTCGCTGGATCAACCACGCCATCGAAAACAAGATCGCCGTGGAAGGCGCCTCCGACCATCTGGTCTCGGAAGCCGCCTATCTCACCGATCCGGAGGGCAACGGCATCGAGATCTATGCCGATCGTCCGCACGACACGTGGAAGTGGAACGGGCCGACCGTCGAGATGGCGACGATGCGCATGGACATCCCCGGCGTGATCGGTTCCGTGCCCGCCGGCGATACCGGCTGGAAGGGCGCACCGGAAAACACAGTCGTCGGTCACGTCCATCTGCGGGTCGGCGATCCGAACGAGGCCGAGGCCTGGTGGAACACCGAATTCGGCTTCGATACGGTCACGAAATACGGCTCGCAGGCGGTATTCCTGTCGTCTGGCGGCTATCACCATCATATCGGTGCCAATACCTGGCAGAGCGCGGGCGCCGGCAAACGTGACGCCGGCCGTTCGGGACTGTCCTGGGTCGAGATGCGCTCGTCGGAAGCCAAGGCGCCATCGACCTATGTCGATCCCTGGGGTACGGTGATCCGCGCAGTGCCCGGAGTTCCTGCATGAAGAGTTCCTGCATGAAATGCTGATCCGGTCGGAAATGCCCGCTGATCACGACGCGATCCATGAGCTTACATGGACTGCGTTCAAGCCTATAGCCTACAGCGACGACACGGAGGCCGATATCATCCGTGCGTTACGCGCGGACGGCGACCTGGCGATATCGCTGGTTGCTGAGGATGGTGGTGAGATCGTCGGCCACGTGGCGTTTTCGCCTGTTACGATCGACGGCGTCCACGACAACTGGTTCGGGCTCGGCCCGATATCGGTCAAACCCGGCAGGCAGCGCCAGGGCATCGGCAAGGCGTTGATTGCTGCCGGATTGAAGCTGCTGGATGAGCGGGGTGCCAGCGGATGCGCGCTGATTGGAAATCCTGACGTGTATGGCCATGCGGGCTTCGTGAGCGACGGACAACTGACATATCTGGGTGTCGATACCAAATATGTGCAGCGGCTCGTTCTGCGCGGCCCCGTGCCACGCGGTACGCTCAGGTTTGCTCGAGCTTTCGGAAGCTAGGTTCCCAGTCGGGGGCAGCCAGTCTTCCTGTGGCCCCCAGGGGCGGCCTGATTTAGTCAGCTATCGATGGCGTCGGCAGCGAAGCCGGTCGCAAGCCCATGCGCCCAATTGGCGAAGCCGCTGGCTTCCGCACGGCGCGCAGCCTCTGCCCAGTCATAATCGATGGCGCGCAGCTCGAACGACCACCTGCCGTTCTGGCGCGTGGCGATCGCATAGCGGGCATGCGGGCTGCCGGTCGCGGTAAGGCCAGGAAACGCCTGCACGCCGATGCTGCCCGGATTGAGGACTGTCTGGCGTTCAGAGACGAAGACGACGCGTGGCGTGTGTGAGTGGCCGCACAGCACGAGTTCCGCCGTGACATTGCCGAGCTTGCGCCGAACTTCTCTTTCCGTGGACGGGAAGAAGTGGTTGCCGCCGTCGTCCTCGACCAGGAATATTTCATCGCTCGACGGGCTGCCGTGGCAAAGGAAGATTTCCGACTCCAGGCTGATCGTGGCGGGCAATTCTCCAATCCATTCCTTCGCGGTTTTGGAAAGGTGCCTATAGACAAAGGCGTCAGGCTCACCAAGTTCGGCCACCGGTGTTTCGGCGAGTATCCGATCATGATTGCCGCGCACGGTCGGCCAGCCTTGGGCGACCAGATATTGCGCGGTCTCCTCCGGCCAGAGCGGGCCGGACAGGCAGTCGCCCAGATTGACGATCAGGTCGGGCGCGGCTGCCTTGATTTCACGATGCACCGCTTCCAGCGCGCGCAGATTGCCGTGGATATCGGAAATGACCGCCAGCCGCATGAACGTTATCCAAATACGCGCTTGAAGATCGTATCGACGTGCTTGGTGTGGTAGCCGAGATCGAATTTCTCGCGAATTTCGGCTTCCGAAAGTGCTGCCGTCACGTCCTTGTCGCCAAGCAGTTCCTCAAGGAAATCAGCGCCCTGTTCCCAGACTTTCATGGCGTTGCGCTGGACAAGCCGGTAAGCGTCCTCACGAGAAACACCTGCTTGTGTCAACGCCAGAAGCACACGCTGCGAGTGCACCAGGCCGCGGAACTTGTTGAGGTTACGGTCCATGTTTTCAGGATAGACAAGCAGCTTGTCGATGACGGTGGTGAGGCGCGCCAAGGCGAAATCCAGCGTGACGGTAGCATCCGGTCCGATCATGCGCTCCACCGAGGAGTGCGAAATGTCGCGCTCGTGCCAGAGTGCCACATTCTCCATCGCCGGCAGTGCCATGCCGCGAACCAGCCGGGCGAGGCCGGTGAGGTTTTCGGTCAGCACCGGGTTGCGCTTGTGCGGCATCGCCGACGAACCCTTCTGACCGGGCGAGAAATACTCTTCCGCTTCCAGCACTTCGGTGCGCTGCAGATGGCGGATTTCGATGGCGAGCCGTTCCACCGACGAGGCGATGACGCCGAGCGTGGCAAAGAACATGGCATGGCGGTCGCGCGGAATGACCTGTGTCGACACCGGTTCCGGCTTCAGGCCAAGCTTTTCAGCCACATGCTCTTCGACATAGGGTTCGATGTTGGCGAAGGTGCCGACGGCGCCGGAAATCGCGCAGGTGGCGATGTCTTCGCGCGCATGGACAAGCCGTTCGCGGCAGCGACTGAATTCGGCGTAGGCCTGCGCCAGCTTGACGCCGAAGGTGGTGGGCTCGGCGTGGATGCCGTGGCTGCGGCCGATGGTGACGGTGTCCTTGTGCTCGAATGCGCGCCGCTTCAGCGCTGCCAGCAACGCATCGATGTCGGCCAGCAGGATGTCGCTGGCGCGGGTGAGCTGCACGGCAAGGCAGGTGTCGAGCACGTCGGACGACGTCATGCCCTGGTGGATGAAGCGCGAATCCGGTCCGACGAATTCGGCGAGGTGCGTCAGGAAGGCGATCACGTCATGCTTGGTGACGCGTTCAATCTCATCGATCTTGTCGACGTCGAACTTCGCAGCGCCGCCTTTCTCCCAGATGGTTCTCGCCGCTTCCTTTGGAATGACGCCCAGTTCCGCCAGTGCGTCACAAGCATAGGCTTCGATCTCGAACCAGATGCGGAAGCGTGTTTCCGGTGACCAGATGGCGACCATTTCCGGCCGGGAATAGCGTGGGATCATCGGTCCGTCCTGATGTCTCGGGAAAACTTACGCCGCGTCCTAACAGAGCGGGAGAAAATGCTCAACGCGGCTGACGGACAAACCACAGCGCAGCGGCAAACAGCGCGACGAAGCCGAGTGGAAAATAAAAGCGAATGCCGAGAATGGCGAACTGGTAGAGAGCGCCGGCACTGGTGAAGGCGAATTGGAAGAACCAGCGCACGCTGAAAGGGGGGCCGTGCCATTCGGCATAGTAGGAGCGGTATTGCAGTGCGTAGAGCCCGCCGGTGAAGGCGATCGTCGCCGCGATGAGGCAGGCCAGAAAGGCAGCGAACGCGACTTCGCCTGATCGACCGAGGGCAATGAGCCGCGCCGTGTACAAGCCAAGCGGAAAGGCAAGCGCTCCTCCGGCGGTGAATAGCAGCACGACTGCCACGATGCCGCCGGGCGTCTGCCAGTCGGCAATCAACAGCCTGGCATAGGCGCTGGCACCCATTGAAAGAGCCCAGGCGAAGGTGCCGAGAAGGGCCGTATGCAATGCAGGGAGAGCCAGACGCAGGCGCGTCGCTGTTGCCCCGCCGGCGCGGACTGTCGAAGCTGGTGAAGCGGAGGCCGTCACAGCCGCCCGGTCACCGCGATCCAGCGATAGTCCGGACCTTCAAAACCGTAACCGCGTGTCCAGATCAGTACGGCGTAGGCCGACAGGCTGTCGCCAGCGTAGGTCTGCACCGCTCCAATGCCATAGCCATTGGGGCAGCCGCGGCTTTTCGGGATGGATTTGTCTTCATGCAGCAGCTTCGTCGTGCCGTTGGGGCTCGCTTCGATGCGCAGGAGACGAAAACCCTTGGTCTCGCCCTGGCTGGCGCAGACATCGTCACCACTCAGCGCGAACTCGTTCAGCCTGAACTCCAGCGCTTCGTCGATCGCCGGAAAGACCGGGCGTGGATTGACGACCATGCGCTGTGGATCGGCTGAGAGCTCGGTCGCCGGATTGCTGCCGGCCGTGAAGCCTGGATTGGCGTCAAGTTCGGCCTGCTTGACGATGGCTTCGCCTTGTTCGCGGGCCTTGCTGCGGGCCGCTTGCAACGTGGCGGCTTCGTCATCGAGCCGCACACGCACCGGCGTGCCTTTGACGAACGTATCGGTCGCCGTATCGATGTAGTAGCGGTTGGCATAGGGAAAACCGGAGCCATCCTGGACGCCATATTCTTCGAAGGCGAAGACACCGCCGCTCTTGCTGAAACCGAGGATTTGCAGTTGTGCGATATCGCCGGCCCATACGCCGCCCGCCGCGATGCACAGCGCGCTTGTCAAAGCTGTCAGTTTCACCAGCCGCATCATTCGCCCCCTCTCGAATTCCTCTGCCTAATATGCCCGCTAACTCGCTTCTGTGCACTCAGCCTTTCAGCGAAGACCAGGTGGGAAAAAGATCGCTTTCCGACGGCGTGGCTTCGAAGACGGCGCGAGCGATCGCCCGCGCCATGGTGGCGCCCGCAGCCGCATAAAGGTCTATGGCCTCGACCGGCGAGGGTACGATACCGCTCTCGCCTGTCGCCAGGCCGAACACGAGGTCTCCATCCACCGGCGTATGTGTCGGCCAGATGGCACGCGTGAAGCCGTCATGCGCCGCGATCGCCAGCCGCTTGGCCGCGGCCTTGGTCAGCACCGCATCCGTTGCAATGATTGCGATGGTGGTGTTGGCGCCAACCGGATTGTCGCGGAATTTCAGCCGGATATGTCGGCTGTCTTCGGGGAGAGGGGAAGGATAGCCCAGCCCTCCAAACTCATCGCCGATCTCGAAGGGAGCTGCCCAGAAATGCCGGCTACGGCCGACGGTCACCGAACCGGTCGAGTTGGCGGCGACCAGCGCGCCGACCGTGATGCCGTTGTCCAACACAGTCGAAGCGGAGCCGAGCCCACCCTTGATCCCCGAAGTCGTTGCGCCGATGCCGGCGCCGGCACTACCGATTTCGAAATCTACCGAAGCGGCACTCGTGGCTTCGTACCCAAATTCGCGATAGGGCGGATAACGCCCCCAATTCTTGTCGCCATTGTTCGGAAGGTCGAACAGAATGGCTGCCGGCACGATCGGAACGCGAAAGCCGGCCACCTCGAAGCCGATGCCGTGTTCGCGCAGCGCCGCCTGCGCGCCGGAGGCGGCGTCGAGGCCGAAGGCGGAGCCGCCCGAAAGCACCAGCGCGTTGATGGTTTCGACCGAATTGTGCGGCTCGAGCAGGTCGGTCTCGCGCGTGCCCGGCGCGCCTCCCAGCACCTGCACCCCGGCCACAGCCGGCCTGTCGCAAACCAGAACGGTGGTCCCCGATTTCAGCTTCGCGTCTCCGGCATTGCCGACACGCAGGCCAGTGACGTCGGTGATCAGATTGCGTTGGCCAGTACGGAACATCATTGCTCCTCGAGAGGCATGAAGCGTGTGCCGTCAAAGCGGAAGGCGCGATAGGGATTCTGGGTCAGGTCACCCTTGGCGTCGAAGGTGATCGGGCCGATGGACGTCGTGAAGATCCGCGCAGACAATATTGTCGCCATTGGCTTCCCGTCGGCTGCGGCCGCCTTCTTGGCTGTGTCCGCGATCTCGACCGCGGCAAAGGCAGGCAGCGCGTAACCCTCGGGGAGGATCTTGCCGACGGAAAAGAGGTCAAGCGTCCTCTTGTCCGCGACATCTGCCCATTCCGGCATGGCGATCATCAGCGTGCCTGCGGCGTAAGGTACGTCGTTTCCGGCTCCGCGCAACGCTTCGCCACCGGCAAACACCATCTCGGAGCCTAATTTGGCCGCATCGCGCGCCATGATGGCAACGTCGCGGCCATCGCCGCCGACAAAGACGGCATCGGCACCGGCTTTGCTGAGACGTCCAATCAAGCCGACCTGGTTGTCGAGCTCAGGGCGGAACGTGTCCGTGAACACCGGTTTCAGCGCCGCTTGCTGGGTTGTCGCGCGAACCGCCTCGGCCAGTTCCCGCCCGTAAATGGTGCCGTCATCCACAACGGCAAAGGATACGTCGCGCCACAACTTGGACAGGATTGTGCCCGCGGCATCACGTTCTGCATCTCCGCGCGGACCGAGCCGGAACACCGGCCAGCCGGTCTTGGCCCGCCGGTCGGTGAGACCCTCGGTGCGTACGCCAAGTGTGATGACCGGGATGCCGGCTTGTTTGAGGATCGGCATCGCTGCCTCGATTGCCTCCGTGCAGAGGAAGCCGACAACGGCGTCGACCTTGGCCGACACGAATTGCGTGGCGGCCGCAGCACCGCCTTCCGCGCTGCATTTATCGTCGACAACGACGGTTTCAGCGTCAAGGGCGCCGGCGCTCAGCCTCGCGCCATATTCGATCTGCTTGCCGAGGATCGTGGAAGGGCCGGATAGCGGCGCCGCGACGCCGATATTGAGTGGTGCGGCAGCGGCGCCACCGGTCAGGATCAGCCCTCCGATCAGGCCCCCAATTTGGGCTATGAGTGCGTGCGGCAGTCGCATACCGGTAAACTGTCTCCCCCATCGGTTTCCGAACCGGTTTCGATCCAGACCGAGAGCATGATCCCGAAAAGCGGATACCGGTTAAAAGATCATGCTCCAACAAAGAGTTAGATCAGGATGACGATTCAACCAAACGTCATCCTGATCTAACGGCTGCCAGGTCTTGGTGCAACACGGCAATTTCGGTGGCTGCATCAACCACTTCGCTTGTGGTGCGCGGGATACGGCCATATATAGCGGTAGGGGTTTGGTGTCTGGAAAATCGCCCGTGTTGATGAAGAATGATGTCGAGCCGCAGGCCTATCGCGACGCGATGAGCCATTTTGCCGGCCATGTTCACGTGATTACCACCGACGGCGTCGCAGGCAAACGCGGCGCAACCGTCATTGCTGCCTGTTCGGTGTCGGACACGCCGCCGATGGTGCTGGTATGTCTCAATCGGGTTAATCCGAAGAACGAGGCATTCATCCAGAACGGCAATTTCGCGCTGAATACGCTGTCTTCGCATCACCAGTCCTTGTCGGCTGGCTTTTCGGGCATAACGGGTCTGTCGGTCGAGGAGCGTTTCGCTCTCGGGCAGTGGGACACGATCTCGACAGGTGCTCCGACCTTGTCCGACGCGCTTGCGGTTTTCGACTGCGAACTCTTCGATACCAAGGACTTGGCAACCCATCGTGTGCTTTTTGGCAAGGTGACAGGCTTGCGCATCGGCGATAATTTGAAGCCGCTGATCTACCACGATCGCGGCTACCGCATCCTGCAGGACTAGGCCGCGGGCATTCACGGAGCCAGAATGACCGAACTGAAACCGTGCCCCGTGCCGGCGACGATCGACGAAACGCTCGATCTCCTGACCGGCGCGGATTACGTGGCCGACCGGTCGCTGGCGACAGTGCTGTTTCTGTCGCTCCGCATGAAGCGGCCGCTGTTTCTCGAAGGCGAAGCCGGCGTCGGCAAGACCGAGATCGCCAAGGTGCTGGCGTCGGCGCTTGGCCGGCGCTTGATCCGTCTTCAGTGCTATGAGGGGCTCGACGTTTCCTCGGCGGTCTATGAATGGAATTACGCCGCCCAGATGATCGAAATCCGCATGGAAGAGGCCGCGGGCAAGGTCGAGCGCTCGACCATGGAACGCAACGTCTTCTCGGAAAAATACCTGATCCGCCGCCCGGTGCTCGATGCCCTGACCGGGAAGGAAGGGGCGGCCCCTGTCTTCCTGATCGACGAGCTTGACCGCACCGATGAGGCGTTCGAAGCCTTCCTGCTTGAAATCCTTTCCGATTTCCAGGTGACGGTGCCCGAACTCGGCACGATCAAGGCGGAAGAGCCGCCAATCGTCATCATCACCACCAACCGCACCCGCGAAATCCATGACGCGCTGAAGCGTCGCTGTCTTTACCACTGGGTCGATTATCCGAATGCCGCACGCGAGCTGGAGATCGTCAGGCGCAAGGTGCCGGGTGCCAACAGGCGCCTGTCGGCTGAGGTCGTCGCCTTTATCCAGAAGCTGAGGCAGATCGAATTGTTCAAGGCGCCGGGCGTGGCGGAAACCATCGACTGGGCTGGCGCGTTGACTGAACTCGACAAGGTGGCGCTCGACCCGGAAACCGTGTCCGACACGATCGGCGTTCTGTTGAAATACCAGGACGACATCGCCCGTATCGAGCAGGGGGAAGGGCGGCGCATCCTCCAGGAGGTCCAGGCGGAACTCGCGTCGGCGGCGGAGTAGGGTGAAATGACAGGCAGCCAGCCGGAAGGCCGGATCGCTGACAACATCGTCTATTTCGCGCGTGCGCTACGCAAGGCGGGCATGCGGGTCGGGCCTGCCTCGGTGAAGGACGCCATCGAAGCGGTACTCACCGCCGGCATCGGTAGCCGGGACGACTTCTACTGGACCCTGCACGCGGTGCTCGTCACACGCCACGAGGATCACGCCACGTTCGACGAGGCCTTCCGCCTGTTCTGGAAATCGCGCGAACTCGTGGAGAAGCTGCTTGCCATGTTCTCGCCCGTGGCACTGGAGAACCGCGAGCGGCAGAAGCCGCGCGCTGCCGAGAGCCGGGTCAGCGATGCGCTGTTGGAGGGACATCAGAACGCGGCGCCGCCGCGCGAGATTCCGGAAATCGAGATCGACGCACGTTTCACTGTCTCCGGCAATGAAATGCTGCGCGGCAAGGATTTTGCGCAGATGAGCGCAGCCGAACTCACCGATGCCCGCAAGGCGATCTCGCAACTGCGATTGCCGTTCGACCTTGTGACGACGCGGCGCTTCAAGGCCGACGCGGCCGGCCGACGTATCGATCCGCGTGCCATGATGCGGGCATCGGCGCGTACCGGCGGGGCGCTGATCCTGCCGAAATTCCGATCGCCGCGTGAAATCCACCCGCCGCTGGTGGTGCTGGCCGATATTTCCGGCTCGATGAGCCAGTATACGCGCATCTTCCTGCATTTCCTGCACGCGTTGACGGAGAAGCGCCGGCGTGTCCAAGCCTTCGTGTTCGGCACGCGTCTCACCAATCTGACGCGCCAGATGCGACACCGCGATCCGGACCAGGCGCTGGCCGATGCCTCCAGTGCCGTGAAGGACTGGTCGGGTGGCACCCGTATCGGCGAGACGCTTGCCGAATTCAACCGGCTGTGGTCGCGACGGGTGCTGGGTCAGGGTGCTGTGGTGCTTTTGATCACCGACGGGCTTGAACGCGACCATGTCTACGGGCTTGCCAGCGAAATGGAGCGTTTGCACAAATCCTGCCGGCGTCTGATCTGGCTGAACCCGTTGCTGCGCTTCGATGGCTTCGAGGCCCGTGCGCGCGGTGTGCGCGCGATGCTGCCGCATGTCGACGAATTCCGGCCCGTGCACAATCTGAACGCGCTTACCGATCTTTGCGTGTCGCTGGTTCGTAGCCCGATGCGTGAGAACGACCCGCGTCGATGGCTCGACGCTGGCATTGCAAAAGCGGCGTAGCCATATGTCTGGAGAAATGGCCATGCATGACAGCACTTATCTCGATGAAGCCCGCGATCCGTTGATCATCGCGGAAGACTGGATGAAGAACGGCAAGGATGTCGCTCTGGCCACGGTTGTCGAAACCTGGGGTTCGGCACCGCGCCAGGCCGGCAGCCATCTGGTGATCGATGCGGACGGCAATTTCCACGGTTCGGTTTCCGGCGGCTGCGTCGAAGGGGCGGTGGTGGCCGAAGCGCTGGACGTCATCGGTTCCGGCAAGGCCAGGATGCTCGAATTCGGCGTCGCGGACGAAACGGCATGGCAGGTCGGCCTTTCCTGCGGCGGACGCATCAAGGTCTATGTCGAACGGCTGGGATAAGGGTATCGAAGCATGGATCCCTATGTTCTCAAGACGTTGAACGCCGAGCGTCGCGCACGCCGCGCCGCCGTTCTCGTGACCGATCTTGGTGACGGGCGTGACCGTGTCGTGCGCGAGGGCGATACGGTTGCCGGAGAACTCGGTGCCGCCATCGGAAGGGCCTTCCGCACCGGGCTTTCCGGTTCCGTCGAGGCCGAGGGGCGCACCTTCTTCCTCAACGCGCACCTGCCGCAGCCGCGCCTGGTGGTGATCGGTGCCGTCCATATCAGCCAGGCGCTTGCGCCGATGGCCAGGATCGCGGGCTATCCGGTCGAGATCATCGATCCGCGTACCGCTTTCGCAACGCCGGATCGTTTTCCCGACGTGCCGCTCCATGCCGAATGGCCACAAGATGTTTTGGCGCGGCGGCCGCTCGATAGCTACACGGCGCTCGCTGCCGTCACCCATGATCCCAAGATCGACGATTTCGCGCTGAAGGCGTCGCTCGACGCGGGCTGTTTCTATGTCGGTGCGCTCGGCAGCCGCAAGACGCACGCAAAGCGAGTCGAGCGCCTGCTGGCCCTGGGTGCGGGTGCCGAGGATATCGCACGCATCCATTCGCCGATTGGCGTCGACATCGGGGCGGCGAGCCCGGCCGAGATTGCGGTGGCGGTGCTG
The DNA here is from genome assembly GCF_001303895.1 of Mesorhizobium sp. 1M-11. GTDB lineage: Bacteria > Pseudomonadota > Alphaproteobacteria > Rhizobiales > Rhizobiaceae > Mesorhizobium. Next base: position 71,228 of record NZ_LJSD01000076.1, read on the forward strand.
GCTGAGGTGATCAGCGCCTTCCGTTCGCGCGGTCTGGAACGCAAGGGCGAAGCAGCGTGAAATTCGGGCCGGTGCCGCTGGAGGAAGCCGAAGGCGCTATCCTGGCGCATTCGACCGTGGTCGGCGGAAAGCGCTTCCGCAAGGCGCGCGTGCTTTCCGCCGAAGACATCGCCGCGATGCGCGGTGCAGGCCTGAAGGACGTCATCGTCGCCGTGCTCGCCGCCGATGATGTCGAGGAGAATGTCGCTGCCGAGCGGCTGGCCTCCGGGCTTTCTTTCGCCGGCATTGAGGCGAAACCTGCAGCCACCGGTCGGGTCAACCTCCATGCGACCGTTTCCGGTGTTTTCACGGTCGACAGGCAACTGATCGATTCCATCAATCTGGTCGATCCCGACATCACCATCGCCACCATGCCGCCTTTCGCGCCGATGGTAGAGGGGCAGATGGTGGCGACAATCAAGATCATCCCCTTTGCCGTCCCGGAAGGCGTGCTGGAGCGTGCGCTGGAGCTCGGGCGCGGAGGGGACGCCTTCCGCATGCATCCTTACAAGCCGTTCAGGGTAGGCGTGGTGCAAACCGTGCTGCCCTCGATCAAGGGCAGCGTGCTGGACAAGACCCTCCAGGTCACCGAGGAACGTCTGGGGCGTACCGGCAGTACGATCTCGGGCGAGATCCGCACGCCGCATTCCGCACCGGACGTTGCCCGCGCCATCAAGCAACTGGCCGATAACAGCGACATGGTACTGGTGTTCGGAGCCTCGGCGATGAGCGACCCCGATGAGGACGTTATCCCGGCGGCCATTCATGCATCCGGCGGCATCGTCCACCGCTCCGGCATGCCGGTCGATCCGGGCAATCTTTTCGTGCTGGGCGAGCGGCAGGGCAAACCCGTGCTCGGAGCGCCGGGTTGTGCGCGCAGCCTGAAGCTGAATGGCTTCGACTGGGTGCTGGATCGGTTGATGACCGGCATTCCGGTGACAAAGGAGGATATCGCCGGCATGGGCGTGGGTGGGCTTTTGATGGAGATACCGACCCGGCCGCAGCCGCGCGAGCTCGCCTCCGCCAAGGGAGAAACGAAGGCGCCTGCGCAGAAGGTGCCGGTCGTGTTGCTGGCGGCCGGCCGCTCCAGCCGTATGGGCGGGCCGAACAAGCTGCTCGCGCTCTTCGGCGGCAATCCGTTGGCGCGACTGAGCGCGGAGCGCGCACTGGGCTCGAAGGCGGACGGCGTGATCGTGGTCACCGGTCATCAGGGCGAGCGGGTGAAAAGCGCGCTTGCGGGCCTTGAAGTCACTTTCGCCGAAAATCCGCATTTCGCCGAAGGTCTGTCGACCTCACTCAAGGTCGGGGTCTCCGCACTTGCAGATGACGCAGCCGGAGTGCTGGTGATGCTGGGCGACATGCCGGGCGTATCGTCAACGGATCTTGACCGGCTGATCGACGCTTTCCGCACTTCCGGAGGGCGTTCGGTGGTACGCGCCTCGCATGACGGGCGGCGCGGCAATCCCGTGATCCTGCCGCGCTCTCTGTTTGCTGGCGTCAGTCATCTGGAGGGCGACACCGGCGCACGCCATCTCGTCGAAGCCGAGGGACTGGACGTCATCGATGTCGAGATCGGAGCGGGTGCCTTCGTCGACGTCGACACGCGCGAGGCGCTGGCCGACGCTGGCGGCGTGTTGCAGGATTGACAAAAGGGCTTGCGACAACGCAACGCTCTTTCATGATCCCGATTGTTTTTTCCCATCCAACTTCCAGCCTTGTGCGCCGTCTTCGCTTTCCGCTGGCGCTTCTGCTGTCGCTTGCCTCGACAGTGATTTTCGCCGAAGCGCAAACGCTGAAACCCTTCAAGGATGAGTTGTTTGCCTACCCCGGCATACTTTCCGCCGAGAAGGGCGACGTCTATCGCGTGGTCGACTATCGCGAAATGCGCGACATCAACGAGCGCGATGCCGTGTCGGAACGGCGCGTACAGCCCCGGTACACGTCGACCGGCGTGCGCAGCGTGCAGCAGGATCTGGCGCTGAAGACCGATGCGGGAACGCTGCGCCATGTCGCGGTCGGCAAGACCGAGAAAGCTGCCATCATCGTGCTCTATCTGCACGGGCAAGGCGGTAGCCGCAAACAGGGTGTGGACGATTTCACGTTCGGCGGCAATTTCAATCGCATCAAGAACCTGATGGCCGACAATGGCGGCTTGTATCTGTCGCCGGATTTCACCGATTTCGGAGACAAGGGCGCAGGCCAGGTGGCGGCGCTGATAAGCTATTATGCCGAGCGTTCGCCGGGCGCGAAGATCTTCGTGGCCTGCGGCTCGATGGGCGGGGCGCTGTGCTGGAAACTGGCTGGTCGCACCGACACCGGAAGCCGCCTCGATGGGCTGCTGCTGCTGGGGTCGCTGTGGGACGAGAGTTTCTTCGCGAGCCCGGCCTTCAAGCGGCGCGTACCTGTATTCTTTGGGCAGGGCAGCAAGGATCCGGTCTTTCCGGTCGAGAACCAGGAAGCCTTCTTTCGCTCGATCCTTGCCAAATCAAAGGCTTATCCAGCCCGCTTCGTGCGCTTCGAAACCGGGACCCATGGCACGCCGATCCGCATGACGGATTGGCGCGAGACGCTGAACTGGATGCTGTCGCGCGCCAAGTAAGCCGGCTTCGTCGGTGGTCAGGGCGCGGTGTTGTAGTCGATCACCGTTTCGGGGTTGATTTCGCCATCGTAGCTTGCATCGACATCGTACTGTACCAGGGCGAACATTCCGTTGCGGAAAAGGTAGGTGCCGCTTGAAGAGGCATCGCCCGGACCGCGCCATTTGTCATTGGAGACGAGCGTGTGGGCATTCTCGTCATAACCGGCGTTTATGAGCCGGTCGACGGTACGGAACCCGGTGATGCCGACATGCTCGACCTTGCCTTCCGTGTTGCCGTTTTCATACTGGATATCGAGTTCCGGCACGGCGAACTGCAGCTGGTTTACGCTCTGCTCGGCCTCCGAGAAATAAAAGATCGAACTCTCATTGTAGGCGGCCATCGAGCAGAAGAACTGGAACAGCCGTACCGTCTTGTCCGGCTGATCGTCGGAGGGCTTGTAGCTGATGCTGTAGACCGTAGGGTCGCCGATCTGGCGACCATCAGGGCCTTCCGGATCGCATTCATCGGCATAGCTGGCGAGAAAGGCTCTTTTTGCCTTGTCCAATTCCGCATCCTTTTTCGGAATTGGAGGGCTGTCGCCGCAACTTTCCGGCAAAGCCTCTCCGAGGTCCTTGTCGGAAGGCTTCAGCGCGCCTTTCTCGATGCGGATCGGACTGAAGGGCGGTGCCTGAATCTCGGCATTGACCTGGCGCAGCGTATAGCAGCCGGCGAAGACCTTGCCATTGCCGCCCTTGTCGACGGCGCGGATAGCGACAGGAATGGTATAGTAGATACTGCCGGCGGCCCCGTCGCTGCCCGCATTTCCAGTCACCACCTCGACCGTTTCGGTGCCTTCATAACCTTTGGTGAAGCTGTCGAAATCCTTGGCCGGCTTGGTGTCGCCGAAGTAGTCCCAGGCACGCGCGTATTCATGGCGGCTGATGGCGTTGTAGAGTGAACGGATGACCGCGGCGGCATCGGTCCGGTCGTCGAGATAGGGTGGTTCGGCGGCTCGGGCGGCTTGACCCAACAGCGTAAGGCCGATGGCTGCAGTCGCGGCGAAAAGGGCACTTTTCATCGAAGAATCTCCACTCGACGCGACCAGCATCGATGTCGAATGAGGCAGGCGCGTGACGGCTTGGCGACGCTTGAAGAATCGTCGGTGAAAGCGCTACGTCTTGGTTGGGGCAACAGGGAAGACGGCTATGGCGATATCCATGTATGACGCATCGGTTGTGGTGTTTATGGCGAGGCTGAAGGCACTGGCCGGCGTGTTGAACGCTGCGGAGCAAAACGCTGTGGAACGCAAGATCGACCCGGAAGTCTTCCTTTTCGCGCGGCTTGCTCCTGATATGTTTCCACTGACCAGGCAGGTTCAGATCGCAACCGATCATGCCAAAGGTGCGAGTTCCAGGCTCGCGGGGCGCGACGCGCCTCGTTTCGAGGATGACGAGTTGACCTTCGACGATCTGCACGCGCGCATCGGCCGCACCACGGACTATCTGGCCACCTTTTCAGCCGATGACATCCATGGTTCGGAAGACAGGAACATCGAATTGAAGCTTGGTGGTCGGCAGATCGCGATGCCCGGCCTGCAATATCTGCTGCATTTTGCCATGCCGAACTTCTATTTCCACGTGACGACCGCCTACGACATCCTCCGGCACAACGGTGTGCCACTGGGCAAGACAACCTTCATAAGCGGCGGGCAGAAGTCCTGAATTTCCGCTGCGGGGCCAGGCTGCTGGGCCTGTCGAACGCTGGGGCCTAGCGTAGAGCAGGCGTGCGGGCGATACGCGGGAAATCCGCCGGCTTGATGCCGGCTTCGGCGCGGTCGGCACGGCTCATCGCATAGATGAGCGCCAGCGAGGCGCGATAGAGCGCCTGCTCTTGCGGGCGCGGACGGGCGAACATCTCGGTGAAGAACCCCATGGTTCTCGGCTCCGGTTGATCCTCCCGCCTTCCATATAGGTGATTCATGACCGCTGTTGCAGTGCAGCATCGCCACATCGGTCGGTTTTATGCTGCGTTGCACAATATGTCGCACCTCATTGAAAATACGGAAGAATGGCATCGGCGGATGTTTGGAGAGGTAGGGCCAACCGCTAAAAAATCCGTCGTCGATGGCATGCATTCTTAACGAGCCGGATGTATCGTCCGCGCACATAGGGTTGGGCGCGCATCGCTGGGAGGCTGACATCGCTACCGGAGCCAAGCGGGATTTCGCATCCCTGCTCGACGATCTCTTTGTCGCTTCCGGAGAAGCGGACGAGGTCGGCGCCAAACCGACCATTCCCTTCGACTATCTTTCCGTCGTCGACGAACTGCATTCCGGCCGCATCAAGGTCTCCGGCGAGGCGGTAGCAGCCGAATATCGCGAGAGCGGGGCTGATCTGGCCGCTGAATTCTCGACTCTGCTCGATCAGGCGCGCATCGTGCTGGCCGACGAGCATCCCGAACCGGAAGAAGTCCTGCCGCCCATCGATCCTGAAGCCATCGCTTCAGAACTCGGCCTTGGCCGGATCGCGAAGGCTGCTGATCTCGCGCGCCTTCGCCGCGATTTCGCTTTCGCCAATCATCCGGATCGGGTCGCGCCGCACCTGAAGCAACGCGCCATGATCCGGATGCAGGTGGCGAATATGCTGATCGACGATGCCAGAAAAACGGCCCTGGCCGCAACGCGCCGCCGTTAGCTTTGCGGTTCCGGACATCAGACATACAGAACGCTGGCTTCGTGCATCAGCGGGTCAGCACTTCTGTCCCTAGTTGTGCTCTCCCTGGCACGGCATGAAGAATGGGCAGACAGAGCGAGGACAGGATGGATTTTCCGATCGAATTCGTGCGTGGTGCGTTTCCGGCGCTTTCGCTGACAGATAGCGGCCGCCGCCGCATCTATCTCGACAATCCGGCTGGAACCCAGGTGCCGAAATCGGTTGCCGATGCGGTGTCGCAATGTCTCCTGAACACCAATGCCAATCTCGGCGGTTTCTTCGAGACGACCCTGGCTGCCCAGAAGGTCGTCGACGATGCCCACTCTGCGATGGCGGATTTCCTCGGCGCGGAAACGGCCGAGGAGATTGTCATCGGCGCCAACATGACGACGCTGACCTACCACATGTCGCGCACGCTGGGTCGTGATTTCGCTCCGGGTGACGAGATCATCCTCACCCGCATGGACCATGAGGGCAATGTCTCGCCCTGGTTGCAACTGGCCGAGGATCGTGGGCTTGTCGTGCGCTGGCTGCCTTTCGACCAGGAAAGCTGGCAGGTCGAGCCGGCTGCGTTGTCCGCTCTTCTGAACGATCGAACGCGGCTGGTGGCGCTGAACTACGCTTCCAATCTCACAGGTTCCATCAACCGGGTGAAGGATCTCACCCGCATTGCCAGGGAGGCTGGCGCGCTGGTCTATGTCGATGCGGTGCAATTCGCACCGCATGGGCTTGTCGACGTCGCCGGGATCGGCTGCGATTTCCTGATCTGCTCGGCCTACAAGTTTTTCGGCCCGCATATGGGCATCCTGTGGGGCAGGCGCGCGGTCATAGACGCCCTCCAGCCTTACAAATGCCGGTGCTCCTCAAACGAACTGCCGGAGCGGTTCGAGCTCGGAACGCCGCAGATCGAACTGATGGCTGGGCTGACGGCAGCGATCGGCCATTTCGAGCGCTTGGGCGAAGCGGCCGGCGCGAAGGGTTCGCGTCGTGATAAGATCGCGGCGGCGTTCAGCGCTTCCATCGCCTATGAAAACGTGCTGGCGCTACAATTGATCGACGGGCTTTCGGCGATCGATGGGCTCACCATTCACGGCATTACCGATAAAGCACGGGTGCATGAGCGGGTGCCGACCGTCTCCTTCACCGTCGAGGGTATCGAGCCGGAAAGCATTGTCAGGCCGATGAATGCCGAAGGCATCTTCCTGTGGTCAGGGCACAACTACGCCTGGGAGATCGTCCACCAACTCGGAATTCCCGCCGACCAGGGTGTCGTGCGTATCGGCATCGCGCACTACAATACTGCCGCCGAGGTGGACGAAACGCTCGAAAGCGTGAGCCGCACCATCGCGATGCTGCGACAGCAGCGCTGACGCTACCGCGATTGACGATGGCTGGCGCCGAAGCCGCTGAGGAAGCTGGTCAGGTTGGCGCTGAGCGCATCGCACAGATAGCCGCCTTCCTGCACAATCACCGTCGGCAGGCCTAGCCTGCCGATTGCCTCGCCGATGCGGGCAAAGCCGGGCGTCGAAACCGACAGCCCACCGAAAGGATCTCCTTCGAAAGCATCGAGCCCGAGCGCGATGACAAGGGCATCCGGCGCGAAGCTGCGGATGCGGCGGAACGCGGTGTGGAGCGCTTCGAGGAATGCGTCGTCGCCGGATTTGCGGGGCAGGGGCAGGTTGAGATTGTAGCCGAGGCCGGGCCCTTCGCCGCGCTCGTCGGCATGTCCCCAGAAGAAGGGGTAGAAGCGCACCGGGTCGGCGTGGATCGAGACGGTGAGGACGTCGGGGCGTGTGTAGAAGATCCCTTGTGTGCCGTTGCCGTGATGCAGGTCGACATCGAGGATCGCCACGCGCGCCGCTCGGCTGCGGAGCACTTGCGCGGCGACGGCAGAATTGTTGATGAAGCAGAAGCCGCCGGCCACATCGGCGAAGGCGTGGTGGCCTGGCGGACGGCAGAGCGCGTAGGCGGCAGGTTCGCCCGAAAGCACGGCTTCAGCCGCGTCCACGGCGCTCCAGGCGCTCCACAGTGTGCTGTTCCAGGTGTCCGCCGAGATCGGGCAGGCGGTGTCGGCCATATGGTAACCGGCCTGGCCGACGGCGGATGCAGGGTAGGAGCCGGTGCGCGCAAGCGGGTGGATGTTCGGAATGACTTCCTCGGAGGCGCCTTCGATGCGTTGCCAGCGTTCGAAAATATGCTCGAGGAAATCGAGATATTCCGGCGTGTGCACGGCAGCTATCGGTCCAAGCCCATGGTCGCGCGGCCGCTCGATCGAACAGCCGGCGGCAAGCGCGCCGGCCTTCAGCCGTTCGACACGTTCCGGCTGTTCCGGATTGGGCTGTGGGGCGCCGCTGGAAAGAAAAGCCTTGGGATCGTGGCGCTTCTGTTCGTCGGCATAATAAGCTTTCACGTGTCGTCCCCGAAATCCTTGGCCGTGGCGAAGGCGAAGAGCGCATCGCCGATGATCCTGTGGACCTGGTCGTCGGCCTGATGGGCCATGCCGATGCGTTCGTAGAAGCGTTGCGCGCCGACATTGCCGGTGTCGACCGCGAGTTCGAGGTAAACACCGCCTTCGCCGCTGACCTGCCGCGCCAGATGCCGCAGCAGCTTTTCACCGACCTTCATGCCACGGAAATTTTCTACGACAAAAAGGTCCTGAACAAAGGCGCCAGGCCGTCCTCTCCAGGTGGAATAGATGGGGAAATACAGGCACATGCCGGCGAATTCTGAATCGATTTCTGCAATCAGCACCTGGAAATGCGGCTTGTCGCCGAAACCGTCGCGGCGGATGTCTTCGGGCGTGGACTGCATCTTGTGGAGTTCACCGACCGTCTCGGCGATGCCCAGCAATGCCACGTGGATGTTCGCCACGTCTTCCACCTTTGCCGGGCGGATATGAACAGTCGCCTGTTTCAGGTCGGTCATCAGAATGCCACCCGGTCGCCACCCTTGAGCGCCAGCATCTGGCGCGCTTCGGCGGGCGTTGCGACCTCCAGCGACAGGCCTTCGAGTATTCCGCGGATGCGCTTGACCTGGTCGGCATTGGACTTCGCCAGCGCGCGGCCGTCATAGAGACTGTCCTCCAATCCGACCCGGACATTGCCGCCCATGGCGGCAGCCATGGAAATCAGCGGCATCTGCTGGCGGCCGGCGGCGAGTACGGAGAACCTGTAGTCACTGCCGAACAGCTTGTCGGCGATCCGCTTCATGTGGAGGAGGTTTTCCGGATCGGCACCGATGCCACCCAGGATGCCCAGAACGAACTGGATGAAGAGGGGGCCTTGCACAAGCCCGCGGTCACGGAAATGGGCGAGCGAATAGAGGTGGCCGACATCGTAGCATTCGAACTCGAAACGCGTGCCGCAACCCTTTCCGAGCTTGTCCAGGATGGTCTCCATATCGGCGAAGGTGTTCTTGAAGATGGTGTGGCGCGTTGCTTCCAGAAGCTTCTGTTCCCATTCGTGTTGCCAGTCGCGGGGCTTGTCCAACATCGGGAACAGCGCAAAATTCATCGACCCCATGTTGAGCGAGCACATTTCCGGTTCGGCCTGCAAAGGCGCGGCCAGACGCTCATCCAGGCTCATCAGCGAGGAACCGCCGGTGGTAATGTTCACCACGGCGTCGGTTGCCTGCTTGATGCGCGGCAGGAATTGCATGAACACGGCGGGGGCTGCTGTCGGTCGGCCATCCTGTGGGTCGCGCGCATGCAGATGCAGGATCGAGGCGCCGGCCTCGGCCGCTGCTATGGCATCCACGGCGATCTGGTCGGGCGTGACCGGCAGATGGGGCGACATCGACGGCGTGTGCACCGAACCGGTGATCGCGCAGGTGATGATGACTTTGTTCGGCGCCATGGCGATCCTCAGGAATTGACCGGCAGGCCGAGTTCGTCGGCCAGAGCTTGCAGGCTGTCGCCCAGCACGTCGATGATCTCGCCGATCTGTCCGCGCGTCACGATCAGCGGTGGGCAGACCATGAAATTGTCGCTCTCAGGGCCGCCGCGCACACGCCTTGAATAGATGATCAGTCCACGCTCGAAGGCAAGATCGATGAGTCGCACATTGGCATTCTGCTCGCGCGGCAAAGGCGTTTTGGCGACCGGGTCGGCATAAAGCTCGGCACCGAGCAGCAGTCCCTTGCCGCGTATATCGGCCACGAAAGGAAATCGCCCCGTCAGGGCCTGCAGTTCTGCTTTCAGAACTTCGCCCATGGCAGCTGCATTCTCGATGAGTCCGAGCCTGTCGATCTCGCCAAGCACGGCAAGGCCCGCAGCCGTGGCGACGGGATTGCCGCCATAGGTGTGGCCATGCAGGAAGCCGCCCATGGCAAGCACCGGGCCGACGACCGCTTCGGTCGCCACAATCGCTCCCAGCGGCGCGTATCCTGAGGACAGTCCCTTGGAGAGCACGACGATGTCGGGCCGGCAGTTCCAGTGATCGCCGCCCAGGAACCTGCCGGTGCGGCCTATGCCGGTCATCACCTCGTCGTGGATGAGCAGGATGCCGTGGCGGTCGCAGATTTCGCGGACGCGGGTGAAATAACTGTCAGGCGGCACCAGGGCCGCGGTCGCGGCACCCCCGATAGGTTCCATGATGAAGGCGAGCACGCTGTCGGCGCCTTCCTCGACGATCTTGTCCTCGAGCATGTCGGCATAGCGCCGTCCGCGCTCGTCGAGCGACAGGTTGTCTCTGTCTCGATGCACGAAGGGTGCCGGCACCAGGGGCATTGACTTGCCGATGGGCGTGAAGACAGGGGTCAGGACTTCGTCACCGGTCACGCCGAGCGAGCCGACGGTGATGCCGTGATAGGACGGCATGCGTCCAATGATTTTCCAGCGCTTGGGCTGGTCTGTGGCGACGGCCCATTGCCGCGCGAGCTTCAGGCTGGCTTCGACCGCCTCCGACCCGCCGGAGACGAAATAGACGCGGTTCAGCCCTGCCGGCAGGCGCTCCGCCAGCTCGCGCCCGAGTGCGAGTGCCGGCTCGCTCTCGAAATGAATGGTGTAGGCGAAGCTGACACGATCCATCTGCCGCTTCATCGCGTCGATTACGGCATGATTGCTGTGGCCGATGTTGACGTTCACGGCTCCGCTGGAGCCGTCGACATAGCGGCGGCCTTCCTTGTCCCAAAGGTAGATGCCGTCGGCGCGGTCGACCGTGGGGCGCGGCAAGCGGGTGAAATGGAAGAGGTTGGGTTTTGTCACAGGATTGATGGGGCTGGATGACTACTCCCGCTCATTTCGATCATCAGCTTGCCGGGCGTCAAATGGAAAGCATCGGGCCAGCTTGGTGCCGGCGCGTAAGTCGACTATCTAGGATGCACGGATGTTTTCCTGGGAGCGGCTATGCTGAGAGTGCAAAGGGTCAAGATCGACGACATCTACGTGCCGACGGCACGGCGCAAGACTTTGCATCCCGAAACCGTTCGCCACCTTGCCGAAGATATCCTGGAAAACGGCATGAAGATGCCGATCCAGGTTCGGCATGACGGCAAACGCCATGTGCTGGTCGAAGGGCTGCATCGGCTGGAAGCTGCGAAATGGCTGGGTGAGGAGACCATCGACGCCTATCTGGTCCAGGCGAGAAAGCATTGAAGCTTTCGCTTTCGCCCGCAAATGCCTGAAATGAATCCTGTTTTCACATCGCCCGCTGAAAATTTTCGAGGAGGATGTCGGGTCGCTGCAACATGATCCGTCCTTGGTGCGAAGACCGCAAATCAACGTATCAAGGAGAGGATTACCATGCCAACCAAGCTCGACATCGCACCTTCGTCGGAGAACGAACTGGTTCTTGCCCGCATCATCGACGCACCGCGTGAAGCCGTTTATCGCTGCTGGACCGACCCCAAGCTGATGACTCAGTGGTTCGCGCCGAAACCGTGGACAACGCCGCGTGCCGAAGTGGATCTGCGCGCCGGCGGCGCGTCACTTGTCGTGATGGCTGGGCCGGACGGCAGCGAATTCCCCAACGCTGGCCAATATCTGGAAGTGGTTCCCGGTCGAAAGCTGGTTTTCACTGATGCCTATGTCGGTGACTGGCAGCCTTCTCAGAAACCCTTCATGACCGTCGTGCTGACCTTCGAGGACGAAGGCACCGACAAGACCCGCTACATTGCCCGCGTGCGGCACTGGACAGCCGCCGACCGCGAGCAGCACGAACAGATGGGTTTCCACGAGGGTTGGGGCATCTGTGCCGATCAGCTCGAGGCGTTGGCTAGCGCATCGGCCCGAAAATCGTAATCGATTTTCGGAAAGCACGATGCGTAGATTCAAAAGTGTTAGAGCGTCCTTTGCGTGTCCGAACGGACACGCGGCGCTCTAAGACACTTTGATCGATGGCTCGAATAAGCCGCATCACGGCTTTTGATTTGACGGCACGGAGCGGCACACTACCGTGCCATTTCCCTTTTCGAGGATGCTGGAACGACGATGAAATACCAAGGTGGTTGCCTGTGCGGCGCGGTGCGCTATTCAGCCGAGGGCGAGCCGATCAACCAGCGCATCTGCCACTGCCGCCTTTGTCAGAAGGCGATCGGCGCGGCGTTCAATGCGCGGCTCCTGTTTCGTATCGATGCCGTGGCTGTCGAAGGGCCGCTGGCCATGGTCAGTTCTTCCGCGGAAATCAGACGCGGCTTCTGTCCGCATTGCGGCACGACCATGCTATCGCAACGTGACAAAGCCGGCATCGTGGGCGTGACTTCGGGGTCGCTCGACGATCCGACAGGCTTCGCGCCGGAGATGCACATCTTTGTAGCTTCGAAGCAGCCCTGGCTCGTCATCGACGACGGTCTGCCGCAATTCGAGGGTGCACCGCCTCCGGCATGAACAGCTGCTGCGCTATGGCCTGCCGCCCGTCGAGCGTGTGTGAAATACATCACTGACGCCGCCGCATTTTTTTCTTCAAATTCCTCGAAATAGCCGACGAACCATCATTGGGCTGCCATGTTTGGCGCCCTATCTATGTATCGCGGGTGGCTTTCGAAGAGGCGAGACATGAGTGAGCGCAGAGAGACCCTGGAAGAGCTGTTAGGCGACCAGATCGTGCAACTCGTGATGGAGCGCGACGGTTGGCGGCCGGAACATGTACGCCTGCTTCTCGAAAGGGCCCGAATGCGTTCCGGCATCGAGCCGACGATCCCGCCGGCGCATATCATCGCCAAGGCCTGCCTGCCGCAATGGATGGGCGGCTGAGAGTGAGATTTGCTGGCTAGCCATTTCTGAATGGCGTGACGACGCGGTCTCTTCGCAGGAACCTCGTCAGAAGTTTTAAACGGCCCCGCCAAAGAGCGGGGCCGTTTTCGTTGGAGCGGTTCCGTTTTTTCACGGAAACGCTCCAACTGTTTGTTTTACGCAATTCCGGACGGAAAACGCTACACACTTTTCCTGGAACTGCTCTAGTGACAGCTGCCGCAGCAGGTGACGACAAGCTTTTCATTGGCATAGCCTGCCTGCAGGATCGCAGCCGAAATCGCCTCCTCGTCGCTGGCGCCTTCCACCGATACGGTCGATGTGCCGAGATCGACGCTGACTTTGGCTTTGGGATCAATACCCTTCACCGCTTTCTCGACTGTGCTGGCGCAATGGCCACAGGTCATCTCCGGTACTTTCAGGTTCAGCATCGCAACACTCCTTTCGTGGATGACGAGGTGGTTGTGGGGCTTGCCATGCTGGGAAGGTCAAGCGCCTCGATACGACATGCTTGCGACACCCGGGAGCGATCCAGGCGACGATGAAATTCTTGAAAACAGACGCTTGACCTTCCAGTCACTGGAAACTCTATCTGCTTTGGCAACAACCGGAAGGGAGTTGCCAAAACCATGAAAAACTCTGCCTCGTCTGTCCGCGCCAGGGATGCTGCCCGATCCTGCCAAGAGGAGGCGGGTCGATGAATATCGGACAAGCGGCCAGCGCTTCCGGCGTTTCGGCCAAGATGATCCGCTACTACGAACAGGTGGGTTTGATCGCCAGCCCGGCGCGCACTGAAGCCGGCTATAGGGACTATTCACCCGATGAGGTGCACATGCTGCGCTTCATCCGCCGGGCGCGCGATCTCGGCTTTTCGGTTGAGCAGATGACGAACCTGCTGGCGCTGTGGAGCGACCGCTCGCGCGCCAGCGGCGACGTCAAGCGTTTCGCGATGGCGCATGTCGTGGAGCTCGAGCGCAAGATGCGTGAGCTGCATGCCATGGCGGAAACGCTGCGGCATCTGGCCAAGACCTGCCACGGTGACGAGCGGCCGAACTGCCCCATCATCGAGGAACTTTCGAGCGGCCATGAAGCAGCTCCGCCGAAGCCCAGGCGTTCCGCCTCGAGACGTTACGGCGCGCACTGAACCACAATTGATCAAGACCATCGCACGAGGAGTTCTCCAATGCATCGGCGCACCTTTCTGACGGCAAGTCTCGCCACGCTCGCCACCGGCGGCCACGCGCTGGCACAAATGAAGATGGACGATATGAACGCGATGCCGGGCATGGACCATTCCGGCCATGGCATGGCAACCGAACCAGCCAAGCCGGCGCTCGTCCTGAAGGAAGGTGAGGCGTTGCGTGAAGTGTCCAGATTGGCCAACCAATCCGACAAGGCGGGCCTTTTCCGCGCCAAGCTGACGGCCGCCCCGGCGACAGCCCGCTTCGCCGAAGGCGTCGAAACGCCGGTGCTTGCCTATAACGGCATGACGCCTGGTCCGCTGATAGAAGTCTTCGAAGGCGATCGCGTCGAGATCGACTTCACCAACGATATCCCTGGCGAGGACAGCACCATCCATTGGCACGGCATGCCGGTACCAGCCGATCAGGATGGCAATCCGATGGATCCCGTCGCTTCGGGCGCCAACCGCCGCTATGCATTCGATCTGCCGGCGGAGAGTGCTGCCTCTTACTGGTTCCACCCGCATCCGCACGGCAAGACGGCCGAACAGGTCTATCGTGGGCTGGCTGGTGTCTTCGTGGTCAAGCCGAAAGCCGATCCGGTTCCGGCGGTCTATGGCGATACCGTGCTGGTCTTCACCGATCTCCGTCTTGGTGCGGACGGCACCATCCCCGAAAATTCGATGGTCGACATGATGAACGGCCGCGTCGGCGATCATGTCCTGGTCAACGGCCAGAAGAACCCGACGCTCGACGTGCCGCTTGGCGCCAAACGCCGCTTCCGCCTCTACAACGCCACCAATGCGCGCTTCCTGAAACTCTCCTTCGGCGCGGCTGCCATGACGGTGATAGGAACGGACGGCGGTTTGCTGGAGGCCCCGGTCGTGGTCGACGACGTGTTGCTGGCGCCGGCGGAGCGCCTCGAACTGGTGGTGTCATTCGACAAGCCGGGCGCGGCACGGCTGGAAACGCTCGCCTACGACCGCGGCTGGATGGGACCGGGCAAGCCGGATGATGCCGGGCTTGCGCTGCTGACCGTCAACGTCTCCGAGACGGCAAGCGAGCCGATGCCACCGCTGCCCGAAAAGCTGCGCACCATCGCAGCCCTTGGTTCCCCGAAAATCAACCGCCGCTTTGTCTTCACCGAGAAGATGGGCATGGGTGCCGGCGGCATGGAAATGGGTTTCTTCATCAACGACGTGGCCTTCGACATGAAACGCGTCGATGTCGCTGCCAAGGTCGGCGAGGTCGAACTTTGGGAGGTGATCAACAAGGCCGACATGGACCATCCGTTCCATGTCCATGGCACGCAGTTCCAGGTTGTCGAGCACGAGCGCGACGGCAAGGTGACGCCGCCTGCCTATCGAGCGTGGAAGGACACCGTCAACGTCGCGCAGGGCGAAACCGTGCGGCTGTTGTTGAAGCAGGATCTGCCGGGGCAACGCATGTACCATTGCCATATTCTCGAGCACGAGCAGCTTGGCATGATGGGCATTGTCGACGTAACGGTCTGACCGGCACCAAAGACGGAAGATGGGTGTGGTTCTGGTGGAAGTACTCGCACCCTATGGCGCGTTGTTCGCAAGCGCCTTTCTCGCCGCAACGCTGCTGCCGGCGTCGTCCGAGCTGGTTCTGCTCGGATTGCTCGCCGCCGGCCGTGGCGATCCCGTTCTCCTCATCATCGCGGCGACCGTCGGCAATACAGCTGGATCCCTGGTGAACTGGGCGATCGGCCGTGGTGTCGAAGTGTTGCATGGCCGTCGCTGGTTCCCGGTTTCGCGCGAGCGCTATGAGCAGGCGATGAGCCTGTTCAGGCGCTATGGTGTTTGGACATTGCTTTTCGCCTGGTTGCCGATCATCGGCGATGCACTGACCGTTGCAGCAGGGGCGGCCCGCGTCGGCTTATGGCGGTTCATCGTGCTGGTCGGGACAGGCAAGGCTGCGCGTTATGTAGCAATCGTTGTCGGACACGCATGGGCTGCCGGCTGAGGGGTACCTGGAATGCGCGTGAAACGGTCAGGCCCTACCGGCTGGTGAGCATGCGCTCGAGCTGCGCTGGTGTGCTGCCGGTGAGGCGACGGCTTTCGCGGACCAGATGCGGCTGATCTGCATAACCGGCCTCCGCCGCCAGCATCGCCGTTGACGCTTGCGAGCTTCGCAACAGGCGTTGGAAGCGTTGATACCGCAGGACACGGTCGAGCGTTTTGGGACCGTAGCCGAAACTTTCGTCGAAGCGACGTCTGAGCGTGCGCTCGCTCATCACCAGAGCTCGTCCCAGCCAGGGAATGAGCGGCGCATCAAGGGGCGGGCCAGCCTCGATCAGTCGAAATGCGGCCCGCATGGTGTGATCGGCTACGCCGCGATGGGCATGATCCACTATGCTCTTCTCAATGGATAGGATCAGTTCGGCGAGATCCGGCTGATTTCGGATATTGGTGCCCAACAACCGACCTTTTCGGCCGAGCACGGTCTCGATCGCCAGCCGCTGTCCAAGCAGCTCATTCGCTGGAACGCCGAGCCAAGCCGCGGCGGCGGCTGGCTGGAAGCGGAAACCGATGACGGCCGCGCCGGCTGCGATCATTTCGGTTTGCGGATCTTTGTCGGGGCCAGCGACACGGAAGTGACCGTCGATCCATTGCAAATCGATTGTTCCGTCAGGCGCGACCACCACAGGCGGCGCCGCGGCTTCCGGCAACCGGTGGACCCACACGGCAGAGAACCAGTCGCGCAGGAAAGGCGCGACCGGACGCTCATGATAGTGGCCGGTTGCCTGTGCCGGCACCGCCTGCATGACAATCTCCCTGACCCTCGAATGTCTGGCCGGTTTCGTCTTCAACAGGTACGTCCGATAGGGCCGTGGTTCAACCGGCCAGCCATTCCAGCCGGCGAGATTGGCCGAAATGTTCAAGCAATGCGCTTCGTTTGAGTGCAGATAAGTCAAGAGCCGACGTTGCTCTCGCCGGCGACAACCGACGTCCATTAGGAAAGGCCATCATTATGAAACCCAGGATCAGCGTTATCACGCTTGGTGTCGACGATCTCGAGGCGTCGCTGAAATTCTATCGTGACGGTCTGGGGCTGCAGACGGAAGGTATCATCGGAACCGAGTTCGAGCACGGCGCCGTCGTGTTCTTCGATCTGCGAGGTGGGCTGAAGTTCGCCCTTTTCGCGCGCTCAAACATCGCCCATGACGCCGGGATCGCGAAGACCGGTCGCAGCCCGACCGAGCTCACGCTCGGCCACAATGTGGCAACGGAGGCGGAAGTCGATGCCGTCATGGAAAAGGCAATCGCGGCCGGAGCGCGGCTGGTGAAGCCGGCACAGAAAACGTTCTGGGGCGGCTATGCCGGCTATTTCCAGGATCCGGACGATCATCTTTGGGAAGTCGTCTACAATTCGGCATTCATCCCTGAGGAATGACCGTGTCGATCGTCTTTAGAGTGTTTTTCACGAAAACGCTCTAACTCTTTGTTTTTGCGTAATTCCGGACGGAAAACCGTTACACACTTTTCCCGGAATTGCTTTTGCGTATGTGTTTATTCGGCACTGTTGCCGCGATTCCAATAGGATACCACCAGATGCTCGTCTTTCTTGAGACCGAGTTCGGTGCGGCAATAGCTGCGGATCTGACGGAATGCAGCGAATTCGCAGCCGGCCCAGACATAGACGGATGATCCGTCGCGCGGCAGTACGCTGCTTCGCACGGCGTCGGTCAACAGCGACGTCGTGCCCGCGGCCGCACCATCACGATAAAGCCATGTGACTTCGATGTCGGCCTGGAAGGCGAGGTGCTGGACTTCGTCCTTGTCCGCAACTTCGATGAATGCTTCGCCGCGTGCCTGCGCGGGAAGGTGTTCCAGCATGCGAGCAATCGCGGGCAGGGCCGTTTCGTCTCCGGCGAAGAGATACCAGTCAGCTTCGACGAGGCCGCCGCCGCCCGGGCCGATGACGCCGATCTCGGCCCCGATTTGCGCAACCTCGGCCACCGCCGATCCAGGTCCGGCGTCGGCATGGAGTACGAAATCGATGTCGAGCCTGCCTGCGGCGACATCGAGTGAGCGCACCGTGTATTTCCGCAAGGTCGGGCGTCTTGCCGGATCTTCCCATTGGGCGAGTCCGTTGCCGCCGACCGTCGGCCATTGCGGTGCCGCGAGATCGCGATGCTGGCACAGGACATTGAGATGCAGCGCGTTCATTCCCGCGAAGCGGGCAACATTGTCGCCATGAAATGAGATGCGGCGCATGTGGGGCGTGACGTCTTGTACATCGGTTATACGCAAGATCTGGAAATTTGGCGGACGCGCCAGTTCCCCACCGTCGCCACTCCAGACGATGGTGGGGGCGGCAGGCTCGGAGAATTCCAGTATATGCGAGGCAACGGCAACCCTGACGAAATAGAGGTTTTCCAGGCTGTTGGCCTCGACATCCACCAATGTGCCGTCGTCGGTCAGGCGAAACCGCGCACGGGCCCCGGAAAATTCGAGGATGCGGACGCTGCCTTCCACGCGTGCGACGCCGCCATGTTCGAGCATATGCTCGCAGACAGGTGCGATGATCGACTCGGGATCGGACAGCGCCACACGGGTCCGGGCAGAAAATGTCATCATGATCAAAGCCTTGCGTTCAAGCTTGGATTCTGTCGCACACTAGAAATGTCGTGCTGCTGGATGCTTTCGAAAGCTGGTCATCTCATTGCGGCGTTACGGCAGCATCGTCCTTCAAACTGATCCAGAACGTGCCTTCGAGCGGTACGGCCATGAAGCGTTCGTTGATCTCGGCCAGGGTATGGTTGGGATCGAGGTCGCTGAAAAGCTCCGGATGCAGCCATTTGGCGAAGCATTCGAAAACGAGGAAGTTCAGGGAAGAGATCGAGAGCTGGTGTGACACGGCGTAGGCGCGACCGCTGCGTATCGCGGTTAGTTCGCCGCGGAAATCACGACCGATCGCCGCCTGTAGCGAGGCTCGGGCCGATTGCGCGCTCACGCCGCCTCCGACAACCAGACCACCCTGTCCGGCAAGGTGCGGACCGCCGGTTGCGATATAGACCTTGGGGTCCATGCCGAGGACAAATTCGGCGCTGAGCTGTCCATCGTAGCCGGGGATATCGGCGCCGATGCTGTGTCCACCCGCCATCTCTACGGCCTCGGTCATGCGGTTGCTCGCGCCCGGCGACGAGCAGCAGACAGCGCCGGCATGGGCGTCGATCAACACGCTCGGCCGATCTTTAGCGTCTTTCAGCCTTTCTTCGATCAGACGGTACCGTTCCTTGACGAAGCCGGCGTATTCACTGGCCTTGGCCTCCTGGCCGATCGCCTTGCCGAGCAGGGTCATAGAGGAACTGGTCACTTCGGCGGGGCTGAGGGTGCTGTTCCTAGGGCTGTCCAGGAAGATCGTGGGAACACCTGCCGATTTCAGGATCTCGACGATATCGCTCCAGCCTGGATCCCAGATGCTGACGACGAAGATATCCGGGCGCGCGCTCAAGATCGCCTCGGCGGAACTCTTGGTGGGCAGCACACCACCGACCTCGGGAATGTCCATGGCTTGCGGAAATCGTTTGCGGAAAGCGGCATAGACGCCGCTGTCGAGGCGCCTGGGTGCCGCCCATCCCGCGATTTTTGCCACCGGGTCGGGGTCGATCAGCGCCAGCGAAAGCAGAAGCAGGCTCTCGTTCGTCACGATCCTCGTTGCCGGTTTTTCCAGCCGGATCTCACGACCGGCCGCGTCTGTCAAAAGGATCTCGGCGCGTGCCGGCTGCCAGCCGAAGCTGCTGAATAGAAAGGCCAGGCCAAGCACCAGCAGCAAGTACGGCGCCTGGGTGGCACGCGTTCCTGCGATCCTGCAGTTCGACATCATCACCATGTGTAATTGATGCCTGCGGTGATCGTGCGCCCTGCGCCGTAGTTGCAGCTGCCGCCGGTCAGGTTCAGGCAGTGCGAGACGTATTTCTTGTCGAACAGATTGCTCACATTGACCTGCAGCTTGGTGCCTTCGAACGTCTTGTCGACAGCTCCGAAGTCATATTCGGCGCCGATATCCACGAGTGTGCGTGCCGGAATACGCAGTTGCGCCAGATAGGTGCTGTCCGTCTGGTAGGACGACATGGCGCGCACACCTGCGCTGAGGGCAAGGCCAGGCAGATAGGTCGGCCGGTAGATTGCCCAAAGGCTGGCCTGATGCTCGGGCAGCCTGAGCATTTCGCGACCCAGTTCCACGGCCCTGTTCGAACGCAGCACTTCCGAATGCGAGTAGGCATAGGCGCCGAGTACGTCGAGTTCGGGGGTGAGCTCCATCTTGGCTTCCAGTTCGACGCCGCGGACGCGCTGCTTGCCTGCCTGGACGGAGAAGCGCGTGTCGGTAGGGTCGGGGGTCAGCGCATTTTCGAGCGTCAGGTCGAACACTGAAAGGCCAACCATGCCGCGCGCGCCGACCGGTTCATATTTGACGCCCACTTCGAATTGCTGCGCGGTCTGGGCACGGAAGGGATTGTTCGATTTGTCCGTTCCCAGGGTCGGCAGGAACGAAGTCGTATAGCTGGCATAAGGCGCCAGGCCGTTGTCGAAAAGATAGGTGACGCCCGCGCGCCAGGTCAGTCGACTGTCGTCTGTTTCCACAGGCCGCGCGCCTGCCAGCATGCGGTTCGTGCTTTCAATGTTGGACCGATCGTATCGCAATCCAAACGTGCCGACCCACCGGTCGTAACGGATCTGGTCCTGTGCGTAGAAGCCGATCTGATCCTGCTTCTGCAGGCCGGAACGCTGTATCGGTGCGTTGGGAATCGGTAGCCCATAGACAGGATTGAGGAAATCGAGCGGCGGCACGCTCACGCCCGCACCCGTATTGCCGAAGTTGGTATCCGTGACGCTGTGAATGTAGTCGAGGCCGAAAAGGACTGTGTGGTTGAGAGCGCCGGTGTCGAATACCGCTTCGGCCTGGGTGTCGACCGCAAAAGTAGACAGCTTGTCGTCCGAAACGCCGGTGACCCTGTTCAGCTGGCTGGACGGCGCGCCAGGTGTGTAGGCGAAGGCCGGATTGACGAGGGCCAGGAACATGTCCTGCTCGGCGCGGGCGTAGCGGAGGTTCTGGCGCACCGTCCAGGTTTCGCTGAAGCGATGTGAAAACTCGTAGCCAGCTGCGAAGAAGTCGCGGTTGAACTGGTTCGCGTTGGGATCAGCCAGGAAGACGTCGCGCGGGATCTGCCCTGCGGGATTGGGCAGCAGCGTTCCGATTGCCGGGTAGAAGCGCGGGCTGAAGATGTCGCGGTCACGCTGGTAGTAGCCATAGAGCGTGAGCGAGGTATCGGTGGACGGGTTCCAGGTCAGGCTGGGCGCCAGCAGGATCTTGCGGTCACGCTCCATGTCGATCTGCGTATGCATATTCTTGGCCAGGCCGGTGAAGCGATAGAGCCATTCCCCATCCGGCGTGAGCGGCCCGGTCGCATCGATGGCACCTTCGATGCCGCCAAAGGCGCTCGTCCTGATCGAGGCTTCGCGATGCGCTGTTTCCTGCGGCCGCTTGCTCACCAGATTGACAAGTCCGCCCGGCACAGTGCGCCCATAGAGCACGGATGCCGGCCCCTTGATCACTTCAACGCGCTCGAGCGCGAAGGGATGGATGGTCGGCGTTGCATAGCCGGTCGGGTCACCCGGCAGGATCAGGCCATCCAGCCAGCTTGTGCCAAACGTGTTGAAGCCGCGAATGTAGAGCCAGTCGTAGCGCACATCCATGCCGTTCGGGTCGGGCAGTACGCCGGGCGTGTAACGCAGTGCGTCGGCAACGCTGTCTACGCCCTGAGCCTTCATCTGATCGCGCGTGACGACGCTGACGGCTTGTGGAGTTTCCTTGAGGGGCGTGTTGGTCTTTGACGCACTGGTGCTTTGCTTGGCGACGATGCCCTTGTCGGGACCGCGAGCGCTTTCCCCTTCGAGAGTGATCTTTTCGAGTTGGGTGGGCGCTGTCGCATCCTGGGCGTTCGCCGACAGAGGCAGCGCCAGCGCGGCACCAAAGGCGAGGACCGAGCCGCGCAACAGGCGACTGCGATAGGTTCCCCACCATGCTCTATCAACCGGATACGCCGTGACGCCCATTCGAACCATTCCAAGCCCCAAATAAATTTGACTACATTTGTCAAGTTAAAGTAGTGGATAGAGCAGCAAAGCATATGTGACAACGCCGGAACCTTTGCCGGACGTTCAGACACCTTTGCGCGGGAATGATTCTTCAGCCTTGCAGCACCGCTGAGTGGAATGCGGGCGGAAAGCGATGTCGACGGTGGCGCAAACCGATAAGGAAACAAGCTCCTCAGCGCTGGGCAAGCGGGTGCGCGTTCGCGATTTCATGGCCAGGGACGGGGTCGTGCTCGACAGTCCCGATGATCGCCTTGCCGCCGAAGATACGCTGATCGAGGGCAGGCTGCTGCACCAGGAGTTGAGAAGTGGCCTTTTTCTTCATGGCGGTGACGTCGTGGAAGAGCGTATGTTCACTGTAACTTCCCATCTCAAGGAAGGCTTGTCCTGCATCATCTTCCTCGATGGACAGGTCGATCTCGACATTGGTGACCGGCATTTCGAGTTCAAGGGAGACCCGAAAAGCGCCATGCGGGGTAGCGCCATCATGAGCGTCAACTCTGAAAGCTTCCGGCGCGTCTCTCGCGGCCGCCAGCATGTGCGCCATCTTGTTGTTTCGGCTACTCCTGAATGGTTCGACCGCGACGGACTGGAAGAGATGCAGGACACCCGGCTGGCGGACCGGTTCCTGAAGGATCATCTGGCGCATCAGGCCTGGACATTGACGCCGCGTGTCATCGACCTCGTTCAGCAGGTCATGGCGCCTTCGGGTCTCTCGCCCGCGCTGCATAAGTTGTATCTGGAGGGGCGTGCGATCGAGATCGTCCTCGAGACGCTCGCTGCTGTTACACAGTCGGGACGCAAGCTCTCATCCGGCGACGGTATGGCTCGCCAGGATATTGTTCGGCTGCAGCGTGCAAAGGAGCTTATCGACAGCCGTCCGGGCGGTTCACTGAGTGTGGAGGTGATCGCCCGTGCCGCCGGCATCAGTGCCAGTGGCCTGCAGCGGCTCTTCCGCCAGGCGGAGGGCGCCAGCGTGTTCGAATACATCCGCGACCGCCGCCTGGAACGTGCCTTCCTCGCCTTGCAAGCCGGCGAGGTGACCGTACAAGGGGCAAGCGACATTGCCGGCTACACAAGTCCCGCCAATTTCGCGACGGCATTCAGGCGCCGTTTCGGTGTGACGCCTCGTGGGATTGTGCCATCGCGGCAATAATCGTCTCTGACAGTTTTGGGATGCGATGGGACTTGATCTGATTCGTCAGCATGCGCATCATGCGCCAACTTCAGATTAAGTAATTGAATTAAAGAAGCTGGCCGTGACTCTCAAAGGCGATCAAAGCACGACACGGGCATTGAACCGGCGGCTGATTCTCAACTGCCTGCGCCGTGAGGGTGGGCTTAGCCGCGTCGAAATCTCCGCCATGACTGGGCTCAGCCCCGCAGCGGTGACCGGAGTCACCGCAGAACTCATCAACGAAGGTATGCTCGTTGAGGGGAAGGGGATGCAAAGCACCGGCGGACGCAAGCCGATCCCCCTCAATATCGACTATCGGCAACATTGGTCGGCTGGCTTCAAGCTTACGCCCGATGGGGTAGAAGGTACACTCACGGATCTATCCACTCAGCCGATCGGGACATGCAAGGTGCCGTTGTCCAGCTACGATCCCGCAACCGTTGCTGCTGCGGTGGAGAACGGCGTGGCAACGCTGCTGCAAATGCAGAACAGCAATTGGAACAAGCTTGTCGGCATTGGTGTCGCGATGCCGGGGCTGATCGATGTGAACCGGGGGCTTTGCCTTGAATTTCATGACTTTGGCTGGGACCATGTGCCGATTGCTGAACTGATAGCGGCACGCATCAGCGTTCCGGTGTGGGTGGACAACGACGTCAACGCTTTTGCGATTGCCCAGCAGCTGTTCGGGTACGGTCGCACGCGCGGGTCAGCTCTGGTGCTTGTCATAAGTGCTGGTGTCGGGGCTGCGCTGATCTTCAATGGTCAGATTCATCGCGGCGCCCGCTTTGCGGCGGGTGAGATCGGCTTCCTGCGTCACGACAAGGGTAATTGGGTGACGAGCGATCGGCTGAGCTGGAATCAGCGCCTTTCGGAGCCTGGGATCATAAGGGGATGGCAAGAGCTGCGAGGCAAAGGGCCGGGCAACGATTTGCAGGAAGCGGCCGCCAATGGCGACCCACTGGCGGTAGTCTATCTCGGCAAGGTCGGACGCGAAATCGGCGAGCGGCTGGTGAGTATGATCGACCTTGTCGATCCAGAAGTCGTCATCGTGGGTGGTGAAGCGGTCCGCTTCGGCAAGGCACTGATCGATCCTCTCGCCAGGGCGGTAAAGGAGAATTCCTTCGGAACGCCGCCGCCACTGGAAGTGGATTGGGACAATGATGTCTGGTTGCGTGGAGCGTCCGCGCTTGCCATCCAGAAGTTCTTCGATTTTGAAAGCGCTGCTGGGTATCAGCGAAAACTGGTCGGTTGATTGCCCGAGTTGCTGACAAACCCACGCGGCTTCATTCCGACCGCAACTCGTCGGCTGAGCGGATGACGAAGCGCCCCATATGCTGAAGCGCCGTTCGCAGTTGAGACGAAAGCTCCGGATCTTGGGCAATTCCAGCCGCATCGAGACCACGCCCCAGCAAGGGCATGGTGATCGACGCCTCTTCGATCAGGCGTGCCGACATCGTCTCCAGCGTTAGCCGCAAGGCCGCGTCAGCATGCGTCGACCTCTGCGAGGCGTTGATGACGGCAACGGGCTTGTCCGGAAATTCGAAGCAGCTGACCAGCCAGTCGAGCGCATTCTTCATGACGCCGGCAACGCCGCGCGCATATTCGGGGCTGCATATAAGCAGACCGTCGGCGCTGCCCACCGCTTCACGCAGCTTCAGCACTGGCGGAGGAGGCGTTTCCGTATCCAGGTCCGGATTGAAATACGGCAGCGCCTCCAGTCCGTCGAAGAGAATGATCTCCGTCATTTGCGGCGCGAGCAGTTTCGCTGCCTGGAGGACGGCAAGGTTGGAAGAGTTTGCGCGCAGGCTGCCGCAGATTGCCAGAATTTTCATCGTCTCCTCGCCCGGACGTGGCATCCGCCCAGCGGATCGCTGGCGGGGAATCGACGCAGCTTAGGCCGAAACCGAAGCCAGCAGCAGAGCGGAAAGGTAGAGCCCGACCCCAAAAGAGAAATGCGCCATCAGGCTGCGCAGGCGTGCGACAGCCGGCTTGGGTGTGCGCGAGGCTGCGATGCCGAAGCCGAAAGCCGGTTGCATCACGAAGAACGGGGCGACGATCGTAGCAAGGCCGACCGCCAATGCCGGCAAGGGTGTCGGGTCTTGAACCCAGCCGGTTCCCGAAAGCGCCATAAGCAGAGCGGCGAAGACAATGCCGATGGCATAGTGCGAGCCCCATCCCATGACGGCTTCACCTGGAACAGTGGCAGCCTGTCCGATGTTCGCATGCACAAAGCGCCCCTGCCGGAAATATCCGATCCAACGCCCGACCCAGGCATAGTCAAGGGAAGGAATGCCGAAGACACGCTTCAGGAACAGTGCCCACAAATCCATCACAGCTGTCGCGCCGACGCCGATCGCGATGGCCCGCAGGGCAAAGTCGAAACCGCTGTTCATTGTCCGCTCCCGGTAATCGTGCTGTCGGCTGCATAAAGCAATATGAACAATCATTCAATGGATTGATTGAATGATTGAGTGATGCTAGAGATCAGTCATGACGGACACTGACACCCATCATCCCATCTTCGACCTGTCGGCCGATATCGCCCGCACGCTCGGGCATGCTCATCGTCTCGTTCTGCTCAATCATATCGCCGAGGGTGAGAAGGCGGTGGAGCGGCTGACGGAACTGACCGGGCTTGGTGTCGCCAACACCTCCCAGCATTTGCAGCACTTGAAACGCGCCGGACTTGTGCAGACCAGGCGGGACGGCAAGCGGATGCTCTACCGCCTGGCAAGCGGACCGATCGAGATGGTGCTGGCCGCCTTGCGTAGCGTCGCGGAACACAACAACGCACAGCTGCGTGACTTGATTGAGGGCGGTACAGCCAGTTCGTCCGATCGGCTGGAGAAAATTTCGCGCGAAGAACTCCTGCGCCGCATGCGCGAAGATTCCATTGTACTGCTCGATGTGCGGCCGGTGGATGAGTTCGCAGCGGGTCGCCTGCCAGGTGCGATCAACATTCCGGTAGAGGAACTCGAACCGCGACTTGCCGAGCTACCGCGTGACAAGCTTGTCGTCGCCTATTGTGGAGGTGCCCGCTGCGTGCTGTCGGCCGACGCACTGGCGATCCTGCACGCCCATGGTTGGGTTGCACGCCGTTTGGAGCATGGTTTTCCTGATTGGCTAGATGCCGGATTGGGCGTTGAAGATGGGCACCACAGCTGTGCCTGACGATCGGCCTGCCTGAGCGATCGAAACGTCTTTTCCAGGAAGTGGACTGCAGGTTCGCGAACGGACCTGCGGATTTTTGGCATGGTTATGGCTGGGCTTTCGGAGCCGCTTGTCTGTCATCCTTGCGCTTGTGGCGGTCCGATCCGGCAGGCAGAGCGCATGTGCTGCCATGGCGGCACAGACGGCTCGCGGTTGATTGGCTGACACCCGGCAATCAAACCCGCAACACGGGCTATTGGCTCGGCTTCGGGCTGATGGGATGATCGCTTCGCGCGCTTTCCTTGGGAACGTGGGTATAGTCCGGCGTATTCGCGCCGTAGAGGTCGTTTTCGGCCATCTCGCGCCATTGGGCATCGGCGTCTTCCGGCGTCGATGCTTTTCGTCGTTGCCTCCTGTAACGCGTTTTGAGATGTCGTACCCAACGGGTCATCTGTCCGAACCGGCTGGCTGTATGTGACATTGGATCGCTCCTTTGATGTGCAGCATCGCTCCTGATGGGTCACGCGGGAAGGTCATGTCATTGCCCGCCATCGCTCCTGCAGGCTGACGACATTGCTGGTTTCGACGGGTTCGGCGATTCCGCCGAGTTCGACCTCGGCGCGCTTGCGCAGCCGTGCAGCGTCCAGGAGCATGCTGCCAGCCCAGCGGTAGACATTGTTGTCGCGCACGATCTCGCGCATGCGTTGCATCCGATATTGCTGTTCGTCGGAATCCATCGTCAGCGCATAGAGCAGCGTTTCTCCCATGGTCGCGGCATCGAACGGGTTGACGATCAGCGCCTCAAGCAATTCCTTGGACGCGCCAGCGAACATGGAGAGTATCAACACGCCCTGTTCATCGTCGCGTGCCGCGACGAACTCCTTGGCGACAAGGTTCATGCCATCGTGGAGACTGGTGACCATGCAGACATCGGCCGCGCGATAGATCTCATAGACCTGCCGCTGTGTATGATGTTCCGCCACGAACAACACGGGGGTGTAGCCGTCGTGACCGTAGCGCTGATTGATCTCTTCGGCGCAACGCGCGCATTCGCGATGCAGCCTTTCATAATCCGGCAACGTGCCGCGGCTTGGCGCCGCGATCTGCAGGAAGGTCACCTTGCCGATCCACTCAGGATGCCGGCTGAAGAGCTCGCCCAATGCACGGAAGCGATCGATGATCCCCTTGGTGTAGTCGAGCCTCTCCACGCCCACGCACAGCTTCACCCCGTCGGCGATGCCAAGCTGGCTACGGATGCGGTCGCGGCACTGCGCGACCGCCGGGACCTTGCCCAATTGCGCCGGTGGCCATTCGATCGAAATCGGATAGGCGTGAACCAGGCTGGTTTGTCCCTGGTAGGAAATTGCGGCGTCCTCACGTTCGATACGGGTTTCCAGGAATCGGTCGACGCTCTCTATGAAATTGTTGCAGTGGAATTGGGTGTGGAAGCCGATGATGGAGCTGCCGAGCAACCCGTCCAGAATGCGTTCACGCCACGGACAGATGCTGAAGACCTCGGAGTTCGGCCACGGAATGTGCCAGAAGGTGATGATGATCGCCTCCGGCAGTTGTTCTCGCAGCATGCGGGGCAGGAGCGCGAAATGGTAATCCTGGACAAGCACGATCGGCCGTTCGTTGCGGGCTTCGGCAACGACGGCATCGGCGAACTTCCGGTTGACGCTCTCGTAGGTCTCCCAGTCCGCCGTCCGGAAGTTCGGACGTGTGAAGGCGATGTGACAGAGCGGCCAGAGCCCCTCATTGGCGAAGCCCAGATAATAGCCCGCATGTTCTTCTTCGCTCAGCCAGACGCGCCGAAGCATGTAGGTTGGGTCATCGGGTGGTACCGCCACGCGATCGTGTTCGTCCACGGTGAGGTGGTCCGCCGAGCCGCCGCCATAGGCGATCCAGGTGCCCGTGCAGGCGCGCGTGATCGGTTCGAGCGCCGAGACCAGCCCGCTCGCCGGGACAACTAGCTCGACCTCATCGTCCTTGATGTTATGGATGTAGGGCTCGCGGTTGGAAACGACGATCACCTGTGCGTCGGGCAACTCGGTATCGAGAATTTTGCGCAGCGTGTCCGGTGACCATTTGACCAGGGCCGCGTCGGCCGAATGGCCGTTTTTTTCGAACTCCCGCAGCAGCGTCCGCATCGCGTCGGGGTTTGTTTCAGGAACAGCAGGGGCCTGTCTGGACTTCCAGGGACGTATCAAGGCCGCCGCAAGGGCCACTCCCGCCAGACAAAAGGTCGCTAGAACCGCAAGCCACAGGGCTGGAAGCGAATGAACAAAATCGCTTGGTGTCATCAATGGTTCAGCTTCCGACCCGTCAGTCGGTTGCACCTCCAATGCTTCGAGAAAAAATTGCCTGCTTGGCAGGTACGGTGCCAACGCGGCTCCGGCACGTTGGTTCCGATTTTCAACTGCGCACGATCAAGGGTACGAGCCCTTCATGCTGATCGGCGAGGAATGCGCCAATGCGGTCGCCGACGCGTTGAAAGGTCAAATCCACCGCGACGGTTCCAACCTGGATATGACGAACCATCAGGTTGTCGATGCCGATCGGCAGGCGAGGGCTGGTCACTTCGATTGAACCCGTCCATCCATCCACACGCAGGCCGAGACAGGCCTGCATCAGCATGAAAGCCGCGCCCGCCGACCACGCCTGCGGCAGGCAGGCAACCGGATAGGCGATCGGGGCCTCGCCAGGCGCGCGCGTAAAGCCGCAGAAAAGCTCGGGCAATCGCATGTTGAAATGCACCGCTGCCTCGAATGTGCCGCTGGTGAGCCGCACCACGTCGTCGCGGACACCGTAGCGGGCAAGCCCCGCGGTGCAGATCGCGGTATCATGCGGCCAGATCGATCCGTTATGATAGGACATCGGATTGAAGAACACCGCATCGTCGGCCAGCGTTCGCAGACCCCAACCGGAATGGAAGGAAGCCGACAGCAACTGGTCGGCCACCTTTGCAGCTCGTTCCGCACTCGGGAGCCCGACATAGAGCAGGTGTCCGGCGTTGGATGTGCGCACCCGGCACGGCTCACCATCGCCATCCAGGGCAAGGGCATAGTAGTCGAGATCGTCCATCCAGAACCGCTCCTCCACCCGTTCGCGGAGGGCTTGCGCGAGATGGTTCCATTCCGCCGCCTGTTCCTGTTCATCGCGACGCTCGGCAAGCCCTGCCAATCCTTGCAGCGCCGCAAAGACGTATCCTTGTACCTCCACCAAGGCGATCGGACCTTTGGGAAGACGCCCGTCCGCATGGAAGACGGAATCGAAACTGTCCTTCCATCCCTGATTGGCGAGGCCGGAGGCGGCGGCCCGCTGATAGGTCACGAAACCCGAGGCCTTGGATGCTTCGACTATCCAGTCGGCGGCGGCGCGCAGTGAGGGCCAGAGCCGCTCTATGAAGTCCATGTCGCCGGTTCTGTCGGCATATGCGCAAGCGAGCAAAATATAGAGTGGTGTCGTGTCGACGCCGCCATAATAGCGACCGAAGGGCAACTCGCTGAGTGCCACCATCTCACCCTTGCGGGTCTCGTGCATGATCTTTCCCGGCTGGGCATCGCTGAAAGGCGATGTCTCGGTTGCCTGATGCTGGGCGAGAAAGGCCAGCACGCCACGGGCCAAGCCAGGATTGAGCCAAAGCATCTGCAACGCCGACACCACGCCGTCGCGGCCGAAGGCCGTCGAGAACCAGGGAATGCCGGCATAAGGATAGGGCCCGGTTTCGAGTTCCGTGGTCAGAAGCGCGACGTCGGCGCGCGCCCGGTTGGTCCAGTCGTTGAACACCCGGCCCGAACTGTGAACCGTCGCGCCATGGCGGCGTTTGGCGCGCATGGCGAAACGGGCGCGGGCCGCGGCCGCCCGAAACCGTTCACGGTCCGGCGCCGCAACATCCGTGCCGACTTCCACGTACAGTGTCTGCTTGCCGCGCTTCGCGATCGTCAGGAAGAAATCAGCCTGGTCCGGCATCAACTGGTCCGGCATCTGTGAGAACGAGATCGCCGAAACGCGCTCGACATCGTCGAGGCCCTGATAGCGCAGAACGATGGAATTCTGCCCGGCCTCAGCGAGATGCGCGGTGCCGCGCTTTTGCCGGATCGATCCCCGAACTTCGAACATGTCGCGAAAATCAGCGGCAAACCTGAGCGACAGCATGACAGCGGACTGTTCCTGGCCATAGTTGGAAAGCGTCAGTCGCTCGTAAAGCCTGTCTTCCCAGATCAGCCGTACCCGTTCGATATGGATCGCTCCCTGACGGATCTCCTTGCCGTCAATGGCTTTCATCGGCAGATTCGTCAGGTTAGTGGAAAAGAGCACGTTATCCTGGCTGAGCGAGGCTCCAAGCAGGGAGGTCGAGCGCCCGCCCACTGTCAGCCGAAACTCCGACAACATGCGCATGTCGTCGCGGAAGAACCCGTCACCGATACCACGTATGTCACCATAGGCATCGGCAACGGCAAAACTGTCGCCATGCTTCAAGGCGTACAGGCGGTGCGGCTCTCTCGGCGCCGCCTCATCCAGTGAAGCCAGGGCGATGGCCGGATCGAGCTTGTGCTCGTCGAGCGGTACTGTGTTCAATGGAACGCTCCGAGGAGGTTTTCTTGATTGGAAGCGCGGCGTGCGGTCGCTGCCGAAGAGCCGAGCAACCGCCGATAGGCGGCTACGTAATCACGCGCCATGCGTGATGCCGAAAAGCGCTCCTCGAAGGTGGCGCGGACGCGACGCCGGTCAAGCGACAACAAATCCGGCATGGTCGTGATCGCGTCCTCCATGCTTTCCACCAGAATTCCGGTGACGCCATCGTCGATGACTTCCGGCATGGCGCCGCAGCTCCACGCCATCACCGGCGTGCCACAGGCCATGGCCTCGATGACCGCCAGCCCGAACGGCTCAGGCCAGTCGATGGGAAACAGCAAGCCTGCTGCGTTGCCAAGAAATTCGTTTTTGCTGTGTTCCGGGATTTCACCGACATATTCGATCTGATCGCCGTCGATCAGCGGCTCGACAACTTCATGGAAGTAGGCACGATCACCGTCGCCGATCTTGGCCGCCAGCTTCAGCTTGAGCCCGGTGCGGCGGGCGATCTCGATGGCCCGATCCGGTCGTTTGTCCCGCGAGAGCCTGCCGAGGAAAGCCAGATAGGTCCCATTCGCGCCGGCCTCTGAATCGAGCGTGTAGAGTTGCGGCGGGATGCCGTGATGGATGGTGGCGAGCCAGTTGGCATCGGGCAGGGCGGTTTTCTGGCTTTGTGAGATCGAAATCATCGGGAACTGCGGAAAACGCGCATAGGCGGGAGCCAGGTCCGCATAGTCCAGCCTGCCATGCGGCGTCGTCACGGTGCGCTCCGGCATGTCGTTGAAGAACGGAAAATGCTGGAAGTGGCTGATGTGGAAATGGATGACGTCGAACTCGTCGGCTCGTGCCCTGACATCGTGCAGCATGGACAGATGCGCGGCGATTTCCGATTTGAGCGGGTGAGGATCGAGCCTCAGCGCCTGCTCGCGTCCCGGCACGAGTGTTGCCGACGTTTTCGCATCGCCGGCCGCAAACAAGGTCACCTCGTGGCCGAGTTCGACAAGCGCTTCGGTGAGGTAGGAAATGATGCGCTCGGTACCGCCGTAGAGCTGCGGGGGAACGGACTCGAAAAGCGGTGCGACATGGGCAATTTTCATGGCCCGGCAGTCCTCCTATGGGTCGGTGATGAAAATCCAAATGCATCAGCACGGGGATCGTTCCGACAGAAATGCTGCGCCGGGATGCCGGGATTTGCGCTGCAGGCGCTGATGCCGGCTTGTTGTACTTCACAAAGCGGCCCCGCCGAGTGGCAATTAGCCTCTGGCCATTTTTCCAATCGCAACATCGTTTTTCGATGCATCCGCGATCGCGATATCGCCACGCAAGATATCGTCGATGATCTCCGCTACACCGTCCCCCATGGGGGCAAGGGTTACCCGATCCGCTGTTTTCTTGAGACTGGGCAGCGCGTTGGCGACTGCGGCACCGAAGCCTGCCCTGCGCAGGAAATGATGGTCGTTTTCGGCGTCGCCGATCGCCACGACGCCGTCGACCGGCAGGCCGAGGTCGTCCAACGCCGCCATTAGACCGGTCGCCTTGTTGATGCCGCTTGGCAGCACCATGACCGCACCCTTGTTGAAGATGATCTCCAATTCGAGACCTTGGCGCCGGATTTCATCGAGGACGATCAGTTCGTTCGGGACCAGTGTGCCGATCACGGACCGGCCGACGAGCAGCGGATCGACACCGCGTTTTCGCAAGCTTTCGACAAAGGCAGGCGGAGGAGCAGGCGCGAGAAGACGCTGCTCTTCTGTCGTCGGATCATGCAGGACAGCGCCATTCTCCGCCACGACCCTGTCGAAAATGCCGAGCTGGGGGAAAATCTGCTTGAGGTCGGGCAATTGCCGTCCGGACACCAGGATGAGTTTGCGGTGGCTTTCTTTCAGTTTCTGCAGCGAGGCAAAAGTTGTCGCCGAGACCAGGCCTTCTTCTGCAAGGGTTTCATCATAGTCGGTGGCAAGCGCCGTCACATCTATCAAGAGACCTCTCCTTTCGGTTCGGTTTCTCAACTATGCCGGCGCGGTATTGTTCCCCGTGTCGTGAGAGAACGGAGACGGTGTCGGCAGCATCCCCGCGACTTCAGGCTTCAGGGAAAGCTTCTTTCGGCCTTGGCCGTGCTCAGAAGTCTGCCGCTGGCATCGAGCGCCTGCAACGAGAGCTGATAGTGATGCGGTTGAGATGGATCGGGTGGGCAGGGGCCTTTGTAGGTGAAGGCGCCATAAGGCAGCGTTTCCTGGCCGTTGAACGCGACATCGCCGCCACCGTGGTTGAAATCTGCAGCATCAAGGTCCGTCAGCTTGAAGCGCAGCGTCACTGTCCCCTGGGGTACGTCGGCGACGGTTATCGGCGGCGAGTTGGGGTCGAAGCATTGGCTCGTCGGTCCCCAGCCAAATCCAAGTCCCATATTCGCGAATGCAGGCGAGACCGTCGTCAGCAGCAATCCCAATACCAACGCAGCACGCATCTTAGCCTCCCGCACGTCACTGCCCTTGTCGAGCCGAGGGGGCGACGATCATCGGCAAAACTGCGGAGGCGTGTGCAGGTTCCCACCTGTTCGCGCACATAAGCGTGAGTGGATGTCGGTCGGGTGCCCTTCTGCTTTGCTTCGAGATTCAGGCGCGCAGGGCCAGCGGTTCTTCCAGTGTGTAGATCAAACCCGGTTGGACGATCCATTCGCCGGGGCGAAGATTTTCTACGGCGAATCTGCCGGCGCGGGTGCGTGGCATGACACCGGTGAATCGATAGCGTTTCCCATCCTGATCGATGACGGCCTCGCGGATCGGCTTGCCCGCAAGATGTCCAACCACCGGACCGTCCGACCGCAGATTGGCGAGGATGAAATACTCGGTCGGTATGGCGTTTGTTCTGGTCAGAAACCGGAATTGGGAGACGGGTTTGAGCATGGCCAAGGTCACGGCATTCTGGCCGGGGTGGCAGCGATCCAATGCTGCGTCGGCCATCTAGAGATCTTTGCTCAATAGGCCTTGCCGGCATCAAAATTCGATTGGGGGTTTGTCTGGTGCAGGTCAAGAAAACATCAGGGTCGGTGGTTCGACTGTCCTGACAGGAGAAGCCAGACGATGTAGCCGAAACGTTGCAACTGCATAGGCTGTCCAATGAAGAAAACCGTTGCGCAGACCGGCTTGGTTTTGGAACAAAGTCTGCCTGTCAAAGGTCTTCTTCGGCGCCTATGTAACTGATCCGCGAGGATGGCTGCTCATCGGTCTGCCATCCGCCGATCCGATGGGAGCCCGACGATGTCAGAACAATCCGCATACACGCCGCCAAAAGTCTGGACCTGGAACAAGGCCAATGGCGGCGCCTTCGCAAGCACCAACCGGCCGATCGCCGGACCGACACACGACAAGGAACTGCCCATCGGCAAGCATCCGCTGCAGCTTTATTCGCTAGGCACCCCCAACGGGGTAAAAGTGACGGTGATGCTCGAGGAGTTGCTGGCAGCCGGCCATGGCGGCGCCGAGTACGATGCCTGGCTGATCAAGATCGACGGCGAACAGTTCGGTTCCGGTTTCGTCGACGTCAATCCCAATTCAAAGATCCCGGCGCTGGTGGACCGCAGCGGCAAGGAGCCGATCCGGGTGTTCGAGTCCGGCGCCATCCTCGTCTACTTGGCCGAGAAGTTCGGCGCGTTCCTGCCGACCGAACAGCCCGCGCGCGCCGAGACACTGTCCTGGCTGTTCTGGCAGATGGGGGCAACGCCTTTCGTCGGTGGCGGCTTCGGTCACTTCTACGCCTACGCGCCGGAGAAGATCGAATATGCGATCGACCGCTACGCCATGGAGACGAAGCGGCAACTGCACGTGCTCGATCGACAATTGGCTGAAACCGAATATGTGGCGGGTAGCGAATACACCATTGCCGACATGGCGATCTGGCCATGGTACGGCGGCATGGTGAAGGGCTGGAACTATGGCGCGGCCGAGTTCCTTGCGGTGCATGAATACAAGAATGTGCTGCGCTGGGCCGACCAGCTCTATGCGCGACCGGCGGTGAAGCGGGGGCGCATGGTCAACCGCGTTTCCGGCGATCCGGCCGGCCAACTGCGCGAGCGCCACGATGCCAGCGACTTCGAGACGAACACGCAGGACAAGGTGGCGGCGGAATAAGGGCATCGTATTTTGGCCGCCCCAGACCGATTTCCTGATGCCGCGCGGCGGAGAAGCCGGAATCTGGGTGCATGAATCCCGATTTATGACGCGTCATCGAAATAGCGTCCGGGCGTAACGCCGAAGGCCTTGCGGAAACCCGCGACAAAGGCGCTCGGCTGCTCATAACCCAACCGCTCCGCGATCTCGCCGACAGGCAGGCCGAGCGACAGCCATTCCACGGCTTTCATGAGCCTGGCCTGCTGCCGCCAGGCGCGAAAGCTCATGTCTGTTTCGGCGCGGAAATGGCGTTCGAAAGACCGCGCGGAGAGTGCAGCCTTCCCCGCGATTTCGGTGAGGCTCTCTGTCAATGATGGGTCGGCGGCAAGCGCGCCGACAGCGCGGCGCAGGCGGGTGGAAACAGGCATCGGCAAATGCAGCGGTGCCGCAGGCTCCGTCGCCAACTGGTCGAGGATGACGGCGCCGATGCGCGCCGCTGGGCCGTCAACGGCTGCTTCCCGGTCGTATCCCAGGAAGGCCACGATCAACTCGCGCAGCAATGGCGACAGGCGGATGACCGCGGGCACAAGCGGCAGATGTTCCACCGCTTCCGGGCGGAAGAACAAGAAACGCTGCTCGGTGTCCTGCAGGTAGGTCACCGCGTGGCCGACATCGCATGGTATCCACACCGCCCGCTCCGGCGGCGCCACGAAGGTGCCACGCTCGGTTTCCACGGTGACCGCACCCGATACGATGTGGAAGAGCTGCGCGCGGCGATGATGGTGCCGGTCGTAATGCGTGCCTTTCCGGATCGCGCCGTCATAGCCGACGATTGCTGCCGGATAGTCCTGATGCGCCGCCAGGCTGAGATCGGGATGGATGTGGTTGTCCGGATGGATCATCTGGCGGTTCGCAAACATAAGTCGGCGATATGACGATAACACGAAAACGCCGACCGCGGTAACCTCGGCACGAAATCGATCACGCGCTGCAAGAAACCGGCCGCCGAACCCTAGTTCGGCGGAAAGGTCCGCCTTTGCGCAAGGATCGATGCTCAGCAAGAGAGGCGACCATGAATTTCGCGAGCACGCAGAACAGGGGCCTGTTCAGGTGGACACTTCAAACGCAGGGCAGGCTGAAAGGGCAAGGCGCATGGGTTGCCGGCCTGGTCGCGGTTGGCGCCGGCTTTGCAACCTCGATATGGCGCTGGCGCGCGGTGCACCGTACCCGCAAGAGCCTTTCCGGACTTGACGACAAGGCGCTGGCCGATCTTGGCCTCTATCGCGACCAGATCGGGCTGGTCGCGCGCCGCGGGCGCTTGCCGCAATGGGATGAGATGTAGTGCAGCTTTGGATCGACTGTGCGGATCGGCCACAAGGCCGGTCCGCTGCTTTTGTCGTGACGTTCAGAGATTCGCGGTCTCGATCACGCCCAGGGATCGGTCGATCGCCTTGTTGAGGGATTGGCCAAGGGATGTGTCACCGAATTCCGAGACACTGACCGCGACCCGGGCAGCAAAGCCGAGGTGGAACTCGACGAGCCATTCGGGATGCGGTTCCGGCTCTGGGACAGGGCCCAGCCACGGAGGAAGCTTGAGCTTTTTCGGTCGCGTCGGGCACCAGTCGTCGAGATCATCGAAAACCTGTTTCAGATCCAGGGCGCTTCTGTCGGCCAGCCAGGCAGACCGGATGAACTCGGCTGCCACGGCTGCGCCCAGATGCCCCGGCGGCAATGGTTGCGGGTTGAGCGCGACATGGGACAGCCAGCCCTGCGGTCCACGCGGGATGACGTCATAAATGGCGGGAAAGCGCTTGCCGATAATGGCGAGCAGCTTTGCATTCAGTTTCATCGGAACCTCCTACCGCGAGCGGCATACGCGCCGACTTGGTGTTGGGGGCGGGGACCGTGGTCCACGTCTTGCCGCGCGGGGACAATGCAGGGCAGCAACAGCGTCATCTATGAACGGCATTACACAGCGCGGATGAAATTCGGCGCTGACCTTGCCGGCGGATCGACGCCTGTCAGGGGAGGGCGATCAGGGAATTGAGGTCGAGGGTGTGCCGGTTGTTCGCCACACCCTTGAAACGAAAACCCCGCCGATGGCGGGGTTCCGATTGAGACGGGCTGTTTATTGTACCGGTGCCGGTTGTGGCGTCGCTGTCGGCGCAGGCGTAGTCATCGTGCTCGGCGGGGGTGCGACTGTGGCGGAAGGCGTCTGCGAGGTTTGCGAATCCGTCTGGCTGCATGCGGCAAGCGCAAATGTCACGATTCCAAGCGCTGCAAGAAGGCGGGGTTTGGAGGTCATTATCATCCCTTCGACTATGCCCCCACGGGTGCGCATCATCGGGACTGAGCCCCTGAGGTCAACATTTGCGCGATCAAAGGTTCTTACGGAGTGTAAGAAGAGAGCTAATTTCGACGCGCGTCGGCGAGTTTTGACCGTTCTTTTGTCAATGCGTCGGCCATTTCGGCGACGATTCTCGACCTTTTCTGGTTGGGAAACAGCATAAGCGTTCGAAAGCTGACGGATGGCACCAAAGGCCGCAACGTGACGCCACGTTCGATGTAGCCCGTGGCTGTCACGGGATCGACGATGCCGCAGCCCAACCCCGCGAGAACCAATGCACAGACCGTGGACGAATAAGCGGTCTCCACGACCACCTGGGGTGCCACGCCATATTTCGCGAATATGGCTTCGGCTTCGTGGCGGGTCGTGTCCTCGGGTGCCAGTGCGACAAAGGGCAGGCGATCAAGATCGGCGGGATGCACGACGTCCTTCTGCGCCAGCGGATGCCCAGGAGGAATGGCCAGGGTCGCGGGGATTTCCGCAAACGGGATCGCTTCCAGGCCGTTCGTGTCGATCTCGTCCGCGGTGATCGCGATGTCGAGCTGGTTCGCAGCGATCATGTCACGGATGGAGGACGACCCGCTCACATAGAACGAGACCGCAACCTTGGGATTCCGCTGGCGGAACCGGGCTATGGCGCTCGGCAGCAAATTCGTGCTGAAGGCCGACAGGCAAGCCACACGGATGTCGCCCGAGCCATAGTCGCGAATGCGGGCCGCGGCGCTTCGCAGCTTGGCCAGGCTTGCAAGCGATATCTGGACCTCGCGGAAGAAAAGCTGGCCCTCGGCCGAAGGGATCATTCGCCCTTTTTCCCTGTCGAAAAGCCTGAACCCGATGGAGCGCTCCAGCGTCATGATCGCCTTGCTGACCGCAGGTTGGGACATGCCGAGAATCTCAGCGGCCCGAGAGGTGGTGCCGTAGGTCATGACGGCCTGATAGGTTTCGATCAACCGAACATCCATGGCAGCCTATAACCAAACTGAATTGAATACCGATGCTTTGATATTGGACAGAATACGCCCATGCGTGTCAACTCTGGCTCAACAGGAGACGAGTGGCATGCATGATGAGACAAGGTCGGTGTCAATCGGCCTGGAATGGGGACCCTGGATCGGCGCGCAAAAGGGACCCCTGTAGGGCACCACGGTTAGCGCTCGCCGGGCGAAGCTGGTCTGGGTTGCGCAGGCCGGCGAGCGCGGATCGGCGTTATGGGGTGATCAGGCGCGGTTCTTGAATCGCCAGGATTCGTTTCCGGTCTCGATGATCTCGCAGTGATGGGTGAGCCGGTCGAGCAGCGCCGTCGTCATCTTGGCGTCGCCGAAGACAGCGGGCCATTCGCCGAACGCCAGATTGGTGGTGACGATGATCGAGGTGCGCTCGTAGAGCCTGCTGATCAGGTGGAAGAGCAACTGCCCGCCGGCTTGCGCGAAGGGCAGATAGCCGAGTTCGTCGAGGACGACGAAGTCCAATCGGGTCAGGTAGTCAGCGATACGGCCCTGCTTGCCACCGCGGTGCTCGGTCTCGAGCCGGTTGACGAGATCAACGACATTGAAGAAGCGACCGCGCGTCCCGTTGCGGATGAGGGATCGGGCAAGGGCAATCGCCAGATGTGACTTGCCGGTTCCGGTGCCGCCGATGAGAACGGCGTTACGCTGGTCGGCGACGAAGGTGCCGTTGGCAAGGTCCCTGACCAGCACCTCGTTGACCGGCGTGCCGTCGAAGTCGAACTCCTCGATGTCCTTGGCGATCGGCAGCTTTGCGACGGTGAGCTGGTATTTGATGGAGCGCGCCTGCTTCTCGGCGATCTCGGCCGACAGCAGATCGCCGACGATCCTCGGCGGCTCGTGCTGGCGCTTGATGCCGGTCGCCATAACCTCGTCATAGGCACTGCGCATGCCGTAGAGCTTCAACGTTCCCATCAGATCCAGAACCTGCGTGCGTTCCATCAGCTTGCCCTCCTGAGGCTGTCGTAGCGGGCACAGTCGGCCTGCGGCTCATGGCGCAGGCGAAGAGCGTCCGGGGTGAGAATGGTGATGGCTGGCGCCGGATCGCGCCGCCGCGCCAGAATGTTGATGATGACAGCTGACGAGCAGACGTTCTGGTCGAGCGCCTCTTGGCAGGCGGCCTCCACGGCATCGATCCCGTCGGTCAACACCGCAGCCAGGATCGCCACCATCTGGCGATCACCGTCATCCGAGGACTTCAGTCGGCGCCGGGTCCGCTCCATCGCCGAGGGCAGAACCCAGTCCTGGAACGGCGCGCCATTGCGCAATGCGCCGGGCTTGCGGGCGAGCACGGGGACATAGTGCCAGGGATCGTAAATGGTCTCACCGCGCCCGAACGAACGGGCGTGTTCGGCGACGACAACGCCATCCTGCCGGATGACGATCCTGCTGGCATAGGCCTGGATCTCGACCGGTCGGCCCACGGCAGTCGACAGCACCGAGTATTTGTTGTTGTCGAAGCGCACCGTGCAGGTCTTCGATACCGAGGCGGGGACCGTGTGGAAGCCGTCGAAGGGGCCGCGATACTCGACAAGTTTGCCGCGCTCCTCCTCGAACACCTCCCAGATCGTGCGCTCCGGCTGATCGATATGACGGTGCGTCTTGGTGTAGGCGATGCATTTGTCGAGCAGCCAGGCGTTGAGTTCCTCATAGGATTTGAAGCGCAGCCGCGGCGTGAAGAAGCGCTCGCGCACCAGCCCGACCTGGTTCTCGACTTGACCCTTCTCCCAGCCCGACGCCGGCGTGCAGGCGACCGGCTGCACCAGATAATGGCTGCACATCTGCAGGAAGCGGCGATTGTATTGCCGGTCCTTGCCGACGAATACCGTCTCAACCGCCGTCTTCATGTTGTCGTAGATGCCGCGCGTGCAGGTGCCGCCAAAGAAGGCGAAGGCCCGGTCGTGCGCGTCGAACACCATCTCCTGCGTCTCGCGCGGATAGGCTCTGACGAACATCATGCGGCTGTGGCAAAGCCGGACATGGGCAACCTTCACGGTCACAGTCACGCCATTGATGAGGACGATCTCGTGGCTCCAGTC
Organism: Mesorhizobium sp. 1M-11; assembly: GCF_001303895.1. Classification (GTDB taxonomy): domain Bacteria; phylum Pseudomonadota; class Alphaproteobacteria; order Rhizobiales; family Rhizobiaceae; genus Mesorhizobium. The sequence goes on from NZ_LJSD01000076.1 coordinate 111,451, forward strand.
GAACTGGTAGGCTTCACCCGGCGCGAAGAACAACGGCACATAGGCTTCCGCCGTCGCTGATCCCTGCGCCTTCGCCCAGCTCTTGGCGTATCGGCGAACCGCGTCGTAGCTGCCGTCGTATCCGAGACCGCGGAGCTCCTCAAAGATTCGGATCAGCGTTAGCCGCTCGCGCCCCGCCTTGCCGTGATTGCCACCTAAAAGCCCGTCGAGCTGATCCTGCCAGGGGCCGATCTTTGGCATCGGCTGATGCTCACGCTCGTAACGGAACTCCGTCGCGTTCGACCGCAGCACCTTCCGGACAACCTTCCGCGATATCCTCAACTCGCGGCAGATCTCCTTGATCGACTTCCCCTGGACCAGCGAAAGCCGACGTATCTTCGCAATCGTCTCCACAACCAACATCCAAAACAAATGCCCCCGATGAAACCGAAGGCAGTGTGACAACCCTGCGTTACAGGGGTCCTTTTTGGACGCCGGTCACCCCTGAAACGGGGTCCTTATTCCACGCCGAAACACA
>NZ_LJSD01000032.1 GCF_001303895.1 Mesorhizobium sp. 1M-11
AACGAAGTCGACATGATTGCCGACTGCCTGCGGAGCGTCGACTTCTGTGCCGAGATCGTGGTGGTGGATTCTGGTTCGACCGACGGCACGCTGGAATGCATCGCGGACTACGTCGCGAAAGGCTATCCGATCCGCCTGTTCCACAACGACTGGCCGGGCTTCGCCAGGCAGCGGCTTTTTGCGCTACAACAGGCCACGCAGCCTTGGTGCTTGTGCATCGAGGCAGATGAGCGCGCCGACGCTGAGCTGAGGCAATCCATCATCGAAATTACAAGTTCGGGCAGAAACAATACCGATGGTTGGTTCGTCCGCCGTCGCGACTACCTGAAAGGTTACGGCTACGCCCACCGCTGGGTGGCACACAATCGCATCTTCCGCTTCTTTCGCCGCGACAAGGCGACAATGGACATTGCTCAACGCGTCCACGAGTCCTTCAGAGTGCCTGGCCGCACCGCTCTGATCGAAAAGGGGATGCTGCTGCACCGGCGCGCGACCTCGCTGACCGAGGATCTGAAGCGCACGAACTCCTATTCGTCGCTCAAGGTCGAAGCTCAGGTCGAGCAGGGCGACAAGCCCAGCATGTCGCGGCTGGTCTTCTCGCCCTGGATCAATTTCCTGAAATTCTATGTCGGCAAGCGCTACTTCCTGTGCGGCCGCTACGGCTACGTCCATTCGGCGATGGTTTTTCTCTATTCCTACGTCACCGAAGCGAAGCTGTTCGAGGCCCGTGACGAACGCCGCGCGGACAAGAGCGCGGTCAAGGCCGGCAAGTAGCCCGGATTTCGGCAATCGCTGCTTGCTCGGCTGCAGCATGCGCCTTCCCGACCAGGAACAACCGCGACAACCCTGCCCGACGGCCGGCTTCGATATCGGCATCTTTGTCGCCGACCATGATTGATGCGCCAAGATCGGCGCTCAGCAACTCAGCCGCCATCAAAAGCATGCCGGGATTGGGCTTACGCATCGGATGGTCGTCCGCCCCAAGGGCGCCTTCTCCCGCCTCGTGATAGGCGCAGGCCAGAACGAGATCGACAAAACAGTCTCTCTCGCCCAAGAGCTCCAGCACCCGGCCGTTGACGGCGCCAAACGCCTCCCAGCCGAAATAGCCGCGCGCGATACCCGATTGATTGGTGACGACCACCACTGGCCAGCCGGTTCGATTGGCCGCCTGAATGACCGGAAGGATTTCAGTGCGCAGCACCACTTGCCGCGGATCGCTCGGATAGCCGGTATCGACGTTGATGGTGCCGTCCCGGTCGAGGAACAATGCCCGGCATCCATCTGGAAAGGCCCTGTTGCCGACCCGCTCCAGCCAGAACCCTGGCTCTATGAGTGGGTATGAGGCCGGTGCCCCTGCCATCAGGCGGCGGGACCGTTGCTCAGGCGGCTTTCCACCTCTTCGCAAAGATAGTGATAGAGGCAGATATGGCCCTGCTGGATGATCGGCGTCGAACTCGAAGGCACGTTGAGCAGGATATCGCACAGCGGCTTCAGCTTGCCGCCGGTGTCGCCCGTCATGCCGATCACCGTCATGCCCATGGCGCGTGCCTGTTCCGCAGCCGCCAGGATGGAAGGCGAATTGCCGCTGGTCGAGATCGCCAGCAGCACCGCGCCCTCCGCGCCATGCGCTTCCACCTGCCGCGAGTAAACCGTGTCGAAACCGTAATCGTTGCCCCAGGCCGTCAGCACGGCTGCATTGGCTGGCAGCGCGATGACATTGTAGGCCTTGCGTTCCTTCAGGAAGCGCCCGACCAGTTCGCCGGCGATATGGATCGCGTCACTCGCCGAGCCGCCATTGCCGCAGATGAGCAAAGCCTTGCCTGCGGACAATGCCCCCACAACCGTGTCGGTCGCGCGCTGCATTTCACCGGAAAGATCGCGCTCGATCATGGCTGTGATCGCGGCGGCGGAGCGGACGAGATAGTCGTTCAGATTGGACATGGAGCTTCAGGTTCCGCTGCGGGCGCGCAATTTGGTTATGGTACCGGTGGTGCTTTTTCCAGCGACGAGATCGACCAGGACAACGCGGCCGCCGGCCTTCTGCACTACGTCGGCGCCCACCACCTGATCGACAGTATAATCCGCGCCCTTGACCAGAATGTGGGGCTGCAGTGCCTCGATCAGTTTCAACGGTGTATCTTCCTCGAACACAACGACGGCATCGATGGAGGCAAGTGCGGCAAGCACGCAGGCGCGGTCGTGCTGGTCGTTCACCGGCCGGTCGGGTCCCTTCAGGCGCCGTACCGAGGCATCGCTGTTCAATCCCAGCACCAGCCGGTCGCATTGGCTGCGCGCGGCATTGAGCAGGCTGACATGGCCGGCATGCAGAATGTCGAAGCAGCCATTTGTGAACCCGACCGTCAGACCTTCTTGCTTCCAGGTCGTCACCAGACGCTGCGCAGTTGCCGTGTCGAGGATCGCATCCTTGTGGACAGCGCCGTGCGAGCGGAACAGCGCTCCGGTCAGTTCATCGGCCGTAAGCCGTGCGGTGCCGCGCTTCCCGACCACCACTCCACCTGCGGCATTGGCGATGGCTGCGGCGGCAGCGCGGTCGGCACCTGCCGCCAATGCGAGGGCAAACGAGGCAATCACCGTGTCGCCGGCGCCGGAAACATCGAACACTTCGCGCGCCTGGGTCGCGATATGGCGTGCCGATTGCGCATCGACCACGCTCATGCCTTTTTCGCTGCGGGTCGCCACGACGAAATCGAAACCGTTTGCCGCGATCAGTTCGCGCGCGGCAGCAACGATGTCGTCATCGGCGAAGACAGAACGGCCCACGGCCTCGCCAAGTTCCTTGCGGTTGGGCGTTACTGCGGTGGCACCGTGGTAGCGTGCATAATCCCGCCCCTTCGGATCGACGAGAACCGGCTTGCCTGCCTCACGGCAGATCGCGATCAATTCCGCCGCGACACCATCAAGCAGTGTGCCTTTGCCGTAGTCGGACAAAATGACGATATCGGCTCCAGCGAGCGCTGTCCGGAAATCCGCAAGCAGTTTTGCCCGCTCCACCGCGTCGAGCGCGCGAACATCCTCCTCATCGAACCGCAGTACCTGCTGGTTAAGCGCACTGAAGCGTGACTTCGAAGACGTCATGCGATCACGCGTCTGCCGGATCCCGCCCGTATCGACGCCCAGTTCGGCGAACATGCGCATGACATTGCGGCCGGCAGCATCGTCGCCGAGCGCCGAGACGGGAATTGCCTTGCCACCCAACGAGACGATGTTTGAAACGACATTGCCGGCGCCGCCGACCGCCAGCGTTTCGCCACGACCATGCAGGACCGGGATCGGCGCTTCCGGCGAGATGCGTTCGATGACGCCGCTGACGAAGCGGTCGAGGATCAGATCGCCGACCACCAGCACGGTGACATCGGCGAACCGGGCGATCGCGCGATGAAGAATTTCGGGAGAAGACAGGTGCAACTCGCTCATGCGCAAGCGGATATACCGCAAATCTGGGCAGTGCAACTGCGGCAGTGCTGCCGGCCTGTCGTAGCAAGCACCCTTGTCGACACGCTCCCTCACCTCTCCTATAAGGACCGCGATCCGCTCAACAATTCGAGGTCCCGATGATCATCGTTACCGGCGGCGCCGGCATGATCGGCTCCAACATCGTTGCCGCACTCAACGCGGAAGGCCACGACGACATCCTCGTGGTCGACGACCTGACCGATGGCCACAAGATCGTCAACCTGGCCGATCTCCGGATCGCCGACTATCTCGACAAGGATGAGTTTCCAGCGCTGTTCGAGACCGGCAAGCTCGGCCGGATCGAGGCGGTTTACCATCAGGGTGCCTGCTCGACGACCACCGAGTGGAACGGCAAGTTCATGATGGAGGTGAATTTTTCCTACTCGAAGCGCCTGCTGCATGCCTCCCTGGAACAGCGCGTGCCCTTCCTCTACGCATCCTCGGCTTCGGTCTATGGCGGCGGTTCCATATTCCAGGAAGAGCAGGACTTCGAGCGGCCGCTCAACGTTTACGCCTGGTCGAAAAAGCTCTTCGACGACTATGTCCGCCGCGTGGTCGGCCCAGGTCATTCGCAGGTTGCCGGCCTGCGCTATTTCAACGTTTATGGCCCGCGCGAGCAGCACAAGGGCACCATGGCTTCGGTGGCCTTTCATCTGTTCAACCAGGTTGGACGCGGCGAGAACCCGAAACTCTTCGGTGCCTATGATGGCTTCGGCCCAGGCGAACAGAGCCGCGACTTCATCCATGTCGGTGATGTCGCCGACGTCAATCTCTGGCTTTGGAAGCGCGGCGCCAGCGGCATCTTCAACTGCGGCACGGGCCGCGCACAGCCATTCCGCACCATCGCCGAAACGGTCATCGCCTCGCTCGGCAAGGGCAGCATCGAATATGTCGACTTCCCTGATCACCTGAAGGGCAGCTACCAGAGTTTCACCCAAGCTGATATGTCCCGCCTGCGTGCTGCCGGCTACAACGGCCAGTTCCGCGACGTGGAAACCGGCGTGAAAGACTATGTCGAATGGCTGAAAGCCCGACGATCCTCGTGATCGGTCCCCGCTGGGTGGGCGACATGGTCATGGCGCAATGCCTGTTTTCGGCATTGAAGCAGCTCTATCCGAACGCCGGCATCGACGTCATGGCTCCGGCATGGGCTGCCCCTCTTGTGGGGCGCATGCCGGAGGTTCGCCAGCAGATCGAAATGCCGGTGCCATCGGGAAAATTGGAACTCGGCGTGCGCCGCAGGTACGGCCGCATGCTCAAGGGCCGTTATGACATGGCCTATGTGTTGCCGGGCAGCCTGAAATCGGCGCTGATACCGTTCTTTGCCCTGATTCCCAAACGCGTCGGCCATCTGCGCGAGATGCGCTACGGCCTGCTCACCGACATCGTGGCGCAACCCAAGAAGGAGAAGCGCCGGACCGCATACGGTTTCTTTTCATTGGCCCGCGGCGGCAAGTTTCAGGCTCCGAAGCTGACCGTCGATGCAGCCAACCAGGCTGCACTGCTCGAACACAACGATCTCCAGGCCGGCAAATTCGTGGCGATGATGCCCGGCGCCGAGTTTGGCCCAGCCAAGCGCTGGCCGAGCGCATCCTATGCCGGCTTTGCCCGCGCCATGATGGCGAGGGGTTTCAAGGTCGCGCTCTTCGGCTCGAAGAATGACAGCGCCGTCACCGCAGAAATCGCGACACTGGCACCCGGCTGTGTCGACCTTGCCGGCAGGACACGCCTGGAAGACGCCATCGATCTCATCGCCGCGGCCAAACTGGCGGTTTCCAACGACAGCGGCCTGATGCATGTCGCCGCGGCCGTTGGCACCCCCATCGTCGCCGTCTATGGCTCGACGTCGCCGGAAAACACGCCGCCGCTCGCCGAAAGGCGGGAACTGGTATGGCTGCAGCTTTCCTGCTCGCCCTGCCACAAGAAAGTCTGTCCGCTCGGCCACATGAACTGTCTCAACACGCTGGGTGTCGAGCCGGTCGTCGTGGCCGCCGACCGCCTGCTCGAACAGCCGACCGCCGCATGAAGGTGCTGATCGTCAAGACCTCGTCGATGGGCGATGTCATCCACACTTTCCCCGCTGTTCAGGATGCTTTGCGCGCGCGACCGAACATCAGCTTCGACTGGTGCGTGGAAGAACCTTTCGCCAGCATCGTGGCACTGCATCCGGCAATCGGCACGATCCACAAGGTCGCGCTGCGCCGCTGGCGCAAGCAGCTTGCCTCGCCGGCCACCTGGCGGGAGGGAAGTGCCCTGCGCAATACCTTGCGCGCCGGTCATTACGACCTGGTGCTTGACGCGCAAGGCTTGATGAAATCGGCCTTGGTCGCCAAGCTTGCCGGCGCGCCGGTCGCCGGCTTTGACAAGGCCAGCGCTAGAGAACCGGCCGCCACCGTCTTTTACGATCAGCGTTACGGCGTCCCACGCGATCTGCATGCCATCGAACGCACGCGACGCCTGTTCGCGTTGGCTCTCGGCTACGAGCCGGATCTGTCGACACTTGATTCCGGTATCGCCGTTCCGTCCGGCAACTCGCCGGTTCCGACAGGACAGGTCACGACTTTACTGCATGGCACCAGTCGCGAGGACAAGAAGTGGCCGGTTCAGGAATGGATCGAAACCGCCAGGCTGCTTGTCGCGCAAGGGTTTACGCCGGTCACGACCTGGTCGAACGACAAGGAGCGGGCTGTAGCCGAAGCGATAGGCCAGGCTGTGCCTGCAACGCTGGTGGTGCCGAAGTCACCGCTATCGGAAGTGGCCAGCCTGATCGGTCACTCGACGCTCGTCATCGGCGCCGATACCGGGCTCACCCATCTGGCCGCTGCATTCGGCCTGCCCACCGTCGCCATTTTTCTGACGACGGAACCGGGCCTCACCGGACCGCAGGGGCAATATGCCTCGACGCTGGTCGCTCATGGCGAGCAGCCTGTAACACCACAGGCCGCGGTCACAGAGGCGATGACTTTGCTGAACGTCAAGGGCCGATAGTTATCGGGTACCGGGGGCGCAGCAGGCCGCTCTTCGCGGGCGGCCTGGCCCCGGTATAGCCAAGTCCTAGACGAACTGAACCTTGACGATCTCGTAGCCGCGGGCCCCGCCAGGCGCGTTGACCTCGATGGCATCGCCGACACCCTTCCCGATGAGCGCGCGCGCGATCGGCGAAGAGATCGAAATGCGGCCAGCCTTCACGTCGGCCTCCTGATCGCCGACGATCTGGTAGGTCTTTTTTTCTTCGGTATCCTCGTCAACCAGGACGACGGTGGCGCCGAACTTGATGGTGTTGCCGGAAAGCTTGGAAACATCAATGATCTCGGCACGTGCCACCAGATCCTCGAGTTCACTGATACGGCCTTCATTGAGGCTCTGCTGTTCCTTGGCGGCGTGATATTCGGCGTTTTCCGAAAGGTCGCCATGCGAACGTGCCTCGGAGATCGCTTCGATGATACGCGGCCGCTCTTCCTGCTGGCGCCAGCGCAGCTCTTCCTTGAGAGTCTCGAAACCTCCGCCTGTCATCGGCACTTTGTTCATCATCTCACCTTTTCTGCCGGCCCCTGAAGCGGGACCAACCCTATCGCTGGGTACAAAAAGAAAACGGCCCGGCAGCTTCTGACTGACGGAACCGTCTCACCTCAGATTCCTGTAATATAGCAAGCTCCAGCCGATTTTCACCTCAAAAAAGCGGCTTGATTGCTCTCGCATCGGCAGGCTCCGCCGACCGCGGCGTTTGGCCCCGTTCCCCTGTTACGCGCGCCACGTTCATTGTCAGCCGGCTGCGCCGAAAAGCGTCAGCTTCGGTCGTAATGATCGATCTGTTCGGACAGCATGCCGTATTCGCGCGACTGTTTGCCGGTCCGTTTTTCGATCTCGCCAAGCTGCTCGCGCGCGCCGGCGATATCCCCCATCTGCAGGCGCGCTTCGCCCAGATATTCGCGCACCAGAGTGTAGTCCGGGTTCTGGCGCAGCGCTTCCTCGTAGTAGCCGAGGCCGACCACGATGCGACCGGACTTGCGATGCGAATAGCCGAGATAGTTGAGGATGCGCGGATCTTTCTTGTTTGCCGCCAGCGTCAGCACCGCGATGGCTTCGTCATAGCGCCCGGCCATGGCCAGGTCGTGACCCGCCTCGTAGATGTTGTCGTCGTCCAGCATGCCTTGCTTGGGCGGCGCGCATTTCTTGGACTTGCTGTCGTAGACCTCGCCCTTCTTGCATTTGGTGACGGTCGGGCTGGGCGTATTGCCTCCTCCGCCTTCTCCCGCAGCCTGAACTTGCGCGGTAACGAACGGTATGACGACAAGTGCTGCCGCAGTATGGATCAGAAGTCGCTTATGCATCGGGAACTCCTCCTGGCTTATCGATGACAGGATAACGCCAGACGAGTTCGATTTCATCCCGCGACACTCGCGGTCTAGCCCTTGAAGATGAAGGCGGCGCCGCCGGCAATCAGCGCGAACCCGATGGCGTGGTTCCAGGTCAGCGTCTCCTTGAGATACAGCACGGAGAACACCGCAAAAACGGTCAGCGTGATGACCTCCTGGATCGTCTTCAATTCCGCAGCCGAATAGACCTGGTTGCCGATGCGGTTCGCCGGCACTGCCAGCCAATATTCGAAAAAGGCGATCAGCCAGCTGCCGATGACGGCGATCCAGATCGGCGAACTCTTGAATTTGAGATGCCCGTACCAGGCGAAGGTCATGAAGACATTCGAGGCGACGAGCATGAGGATCGGCAGGATGCGAGGCGAGAGAATCAGCGACATCGGGAAAATCCGGAGGAAGGAGGGATGCCCATTTCAGGCCGCGGGCTTTGCCAGTCAACTGCCTTTGCAGGGTACCCTAGCGAGCCTTCTGCAACAGCGCCGTAACCCATTGTGAACGAAGAGTTCTCCGCATTTGCGCAACCAATTTGCACCACCGCCGTTTGCCGCTCCATGACGCTGTTCAAACGGTCGCTGGCGGCAATCGGATTTACGCTACTGGGTGCCGTCGCATCGTTTGAAGGCGGCTCTGCCTGGGCAAAATCACCAGATCTGCCCGCGACGGCGCCGGTTCCCGAACCTAATCGCCGCGACCTGGGCGAAATCGTGTCCAAGCCTGAAGACCCTGCGCCCTCCAGCGTGCCACTGCCGCAGACGCGCCCCGATGACACGCCGCAGAACAATACGGCGCCCGACAACACGACGAAGGAGCAGGATGGCCGTAAGCCATTCCAGGGCCCCGAACTGCCACCGGATTGGCAAAAGCCCGCTGTGGTCAAGCCGGTGCCCGATCCCCGCTCCGAAATCGTCCCTGCTGAAAAGAAGCCGGCCGAGGAAATGGCATGTCGCGAGCGGTTGAAAGCGCTTGGTGCCGAATTCGAGGATACCGAAGCCAGGCACGATACCGCACTCGGTTGCTCCCTGCCCTATCCGCTGCGGCTCAAGACGCTGGGAACGTCTGTTGAAATCACGCCCGACGCCGAGCTTGACTGTGCCATGGCCGAGACCATCGCCCGCTTCGTCAAAGACACAATTGTTCCGGCTGCAAAAGCCGAACTCGGCCAGGAATTGAAATCGATCTCGCAGGCATCCGGTTACGTATGCCGTCCCCGCAACGGCAGCTCCAAGCTTTCCGAGCACGCCTTTGGCAATGCTTTGGATATTGCTGCCTTTGCGCTCGTGGACGGTACCACCATTCAGGTTGGCAAGACCTCATCCTCGGCCCAGGCAAAGCTGATCGACCGAATCCGCAAGGCGGCCTGCGGACCGTTCAAGACGGTGCTTGGCCCTGGCAGCGATGCCGATCATGCCCTTCACCTGCATCTCGACCTCGCACCGCGCCGAAATGGCGGCACCTTCTGCCAATAGCGCCTTCCGCTGCCCCATTTCCACCACAGCTGTAAACCGCGCCGCTGAGCTTTCCTTTACCCTTGAGGCGTAAAACACCCTTGGCTCAAGGGGACTGCCCGAGGGACGCGAAGAAGGATGGCCGGAGAAATTCACGCGAGACGACCCAGGCGCGAACCATGGGCCGTGACAAGGCGGCTTGCCGCGTTGTGCGTGCTGGCGACAGCCGCCGCCTGCACGACTGGCGACGTCTTCGAACTGAAGCCAGCAGTCGATGTCGGCTCGACAACCTCTGCGGTACCGAAGATGACGCCTGCCGCACCGGAATTGTCTGGCATGCAAACCCTGGTGCCGTCGGACCCATACATGACGGCGGCCTATCCGCGCATGGACGAACCGATGTCCCCCGTGGAACAGTTGTCCTCGGAAGAGATCGACTGCCGCAACGAACTGAAGCGCCTCGACGTCGCTTACACTGACCTCTCCCCGATCCGTGAAGGACAGTGCGGCATCGAGCACCCGGTTAAGGTCACCGCCATCGGCAATGTCCAGATGAAGCCGGCGGCAACGCTCACCTGCAACATGGCCGCGACCTTTGCATCCTGGACCAAGCGCGAACTCGTCCCGACCGCGCGCTGGCGCTATTTTTCCGGCGTGAAGACCATCCACCAGGGATCGAGCTATTCCTGCCGCAAGATCGCCGGGGAAAGAGTGCTTTCAGAACATGGCAAGGGCAACGCGCTCGACGTGATGAGCATCGAGCTCAACAACGGCGATGATATCGACGTGCGCAAGCCCGGCTGGTTTGCCTTCCGCACCAGTGGCTTCCTTGATTCGGTTCGTTCCGACGGCTGCGATTATTTCACCACCGTGCTCGGCCCCGGCTACAATTACGATCACCGGAACCATTTCCATTTCGATATCAAGAACCGCAGGAATGGCTACCGCGCCTGCCGCTAGCGCATCGCGTCCACTCGGACACGCAAAGAAGCGCTCCGGCACTTTGATTTGGCGGTGCGCCTGAAGTTCAATACGTTTTGGACAAAACGCCGGCCGCCGCTTTTCGAAGTGGCAGGTGGAATGCTATTGAGCGCGCATGCTCTACGCTGAAATCGCTATCGTGGTCGCTCTCATCTGCGTGAACGGCCTTTTGGCAATGTCCGAGCTCGCCATCGTCTCTGCCCGTCCGGCAAGGCTCAAGGCGATGATCGACCGCCATGTCAGCGGCGCGGCGCGCGCGCTCGAGCTTGGTGCCAATCCAGGCAAGTTCCTGTCTTCCGTACAGATCGGGATCACACTGGTGGGCATCCTGTCCGGCGCCTTTTCGGGCGCCACGCTCGGCGAGCGGCTGGCCAGCTTCCTTGCCGATTCCGGCGTCGGCCCGCGTTTCGCCAATCCCGTCGGCGTCGGCATCGTCGTGGCAATAATCACCTATGCCTCGCTTATCGTGGGCGAGTTGGTGCCGAAGCAGATCGCGCTGCGCGATCCCGAGCGTGTGGCTGCCCGCGCAGCACCCTTCATGGCGGTGCTCGCGAAAGTCGCGGCTCCGATCGTTTTCGTCCTCGACATTTCGGGCCGCGCCGTTCTGTGGCTGCTCGGCTTCCGCGGCGAAAGCGAGGAAAAGGTCACCGACGAAGAAATCAAGATGCTGGTGGCCGAAGCCGAACATCACGGCACGATCGAGTCGGATGAACGCCGCATGATTGCCGGCGTGATGCGGCTGGGCGACCGCGCGGTGCGCGCCGTCATGACGCCGCGCACCGATGTCGACTGGATCAACCTGGAGGCCGACGACGCCACGATCCGCAAACTTTTGATGGAAACGCAGCATTCACGCCTGCCGGCGGGCGAAAGCGTCGACGCCATGGTCGGTGTGGTGCAGACAAGAGATGTTCTGGCTGCCTTGCTTGCGGGCCGTGCGCTCGATCCGCGCAAGCACGTCAAGACGGCACCCATCGTGCACGACCAGGCCGATGCACTGGACGTGCTCGCGACCTTGCGCGAATCGGAAGTGCCGATGGCCCTCGTCCATGACGAATACGGCCATTTCGAAGGCATCGTCACTCCGGCCGACATTCTGGAAGCGATCACCGGCGTATTCCGCTCCGACCTCGATGCCGGCGACGAGGAGGAAAGCGCTGTCCAGCGCGAGGACGGTTCCTGGCTTCTGGCCGGCTACATGCCCGCCGATGAGATGGCCGACCTGCTCGGTTTCGATCTGCCCGAAGATCGCGACTACGAAACCGTCGCAGGCTATCTCCTGTCGCACTTCGCCCATCTGCCCACCACCGGTGAGGCCGTCGACGCACAGGGTTGGCGCTTCGAAGTGGTCGATCTCGATGGCCGCCGCATCGACAAGGTCATTGCCACGCGCCTTGCTGGCGGACAGCACGGCGCGGCGCGATAAATCCATAAATTCGGGATGAGAAGGCAGCGGGCTGCCTTCTCAAGAGAGATCAGCCTCAGGCTGCTTCGACGTCGGCCGTCGCCAGATCGGCATCGCGAGCCGTCTTCAGGGCGTGCGTGTACCAGGAAAGCTGGTTCAACATGTCGTCTGCGGCCTGGTTGACGTGCTCGAGTTCCGACAGCTTCGTGCCGCCCTTGACGGCCATATAGTCTGCCCAAACGATATGAACGGCGGTGCGTACCGGCACCATCTGCAGCTCGATGGCATGGAGACGGAGCTGCTCAATCGCGCGCGCGCCGCCGACGCCGCCGTAGCCCACAAAGCCAACCGGCTTCTTGTTCCACTCGGTATAGGCATAGTCGAGTGCGTTCTTGAGAACCGCGCTCGGCCCGTGCGTGTACTCGCTGGCCGTGAAGATGAAAGCGTCGAATTCATCGACTTTCTTCTGCCACCGCTGCGCAACCTCGTTCTTGGATGGCGCCCACAGCGAGGACGCTGCTTCATCGAAGAACGGCATCGGATAGTCGCGCAGATCGACAAGCTCGACTTCCCATTCGCTGTGCTTGGCGGCGAGCTTGGCAATCCATTCTGCTGGCGCGTCGGCGAAGCGGGTTGCACGCGTCGAACCGATCACGACGGCGACTTTGGGTTTTGACATCGGAGGCTCCTTGTAAGGGCAAACTTGGAGTATCATTTGGATACCGACGCTATATCTGATACCGTCAACTCGCTTGGCAAGGAGGCACTTTTTTGAAACCGAGGCACCCGCATGTCACCGGCGACTGTCTGGCAGTCAGCGATATCCTGCAGCGCATCGGCGACAAATGGTCGTTGCTGGTCGTCCAGAATCTGGGCGAAGGTCCGAAACGCTTCAACGAATTGAAGCACCACATCGGCAACATTTCGCAGAAGATGCTGACCACGACGCTGCGCAGTCTCGAGCGCGATGGCTTCGTCACGCGAACGGTCTTTCCGACCATTCCGCCACGGGTCGACTATGAGCTCACCGACCTTGGCCGTGAACTGCTGATCCCGGTAAAGGGACTGGCCGAATGGGCCATCGCCAATGCAGGCCGCGTCAGCGCCGCACGCGCACGTTTCGACGGCGTCAAGGCCGCGGCCTGAGGGCCAGGATCATTCAGCAGGTATCGGCTTCGGCTTGCCTTCGCCGTCGAGCGCGACCATGACGAAGTCGGCATGCGTCACCATCTCCATCAGGTCGGAGAGATAGCGCTGCGCCCAGGCCTCGACCTTCAACGTCATCGACGTGCGGCCGACTCGTTCCACGACCGTGTAGATGCAAAGCGTGTCGCCGATCTTCATCGGCTTGGCGAAGGACATTTCCTTCACTGCCGCCGTCACCACCCTGCCCTTGGCGCGTTCGGCCGCACGGATACCACAGGCCAGGTCCATCTGCGCCATCACCCAGCCACCGAAGATGTCGCCGGCCGCATTGGCATCTGAAGGCATGGCCAGTGTCCTCAGCGTCAGGTCGCCGTTCGGTCTTCCGTCCGCGTAGTGCACCATGCAAAATCCCTCTTGCCGAATGTCATGATGCCGTAGCTGCGCGACGGGAAAGCGTCAACGCCAACAGTCATGCACATCACTCGTGCGGGAAATGAACAGCTCTGCTGCTATGGTCGTTTTTCTCACACCGCATGCCGGAAGTGCCGGTGATGGCGACGAATGCGACAGCTAGTCTGGCCAGCGCATCGGCCCGAAAATCGAAATCGATCTTCGGAAAGCACGATGCGTCGATTCAAAGTGTTGGACCGAACGCCGCCGATCACCATGCAAACCTATGATTTCATCATCGTCGGTTCCGGCTCAGCCGGCTCGGTCGTGGCGGAAAAACTCTCGGCTTCGGGACGTTTTTCCGTGCTGGTTCTGGAAGCCGGCGGCAGCGACCATCGCTTTTTCGTTCAGATGCCGCTGGGCTACGGCAAGACCTTCTTCGATCCGGCGGTGAACTGGAACTACAGGACCGAGCCAGACCCCGGCCTTGCCGGTAACGCCGATCATTGGCCGCGCGGCAAAATCATGGGTGGATCGAGTTCCATCAACGCCATGGTCTGGATCCGTGGCGCGCGCGAGGATTTCGACGCATGGGCGGCCGCCGGCAATCCTGGATGGGGTTACGACGATGTCTTGCCGCTCTTCAAGGCGATCGAAGACAATGAAGCAGGCGCGGACCAGTGGCGTGGCCGTGGCGGGCCGATCCACGTAACCGACAACCGCGCCCGTGTTCACAGACTGACGGTACGCTACCTCAAGGCTGCCGAACAGGCTGGGTTGCCCGCCAACAACGACTTCAACGGTGCCGCGCAGGAAGGCGTCGGCATCTACCAGATCACCACCAGGAACGGCCGACGCATGTCGGTCGCACGTGCCTTCCTTCGCCCCGCCATGAAACGCGCCAATGTCCGCGTGGAAATGCATGCCCTGGCAACGAAAATCCTGTTCGACGGCACCCGTGCCATCGGCGTCGAATATGTCCAGAACGGCGAAACAAAAACAGCGCGCGCCGGCAGGGAGGTGATCCTATCCGGTGGTTCGATCAACTCGCCCCAGCTTCTCCAGCTCTCGGGCATCGGCCCGGCAGAAGTGTTGTCCAGCCTTGGCATCCCCATTGTGATGGAGGCGGAGAATGTCGGTCGCAATCTCCAGGACCACCAGGGCGTCAACTACACATGGAAGGCCAAGTGGCCCACTCTCAACCAGATCCTGCGGCCATGGTGGGGTAAACTTTTGGTCGGCCTTCACTATCTCGTGCTGCGGTCGGGCCCATTGTCGATGTCGATGAACCAGGGCGGCGGTTTCTTCCGCACCGATCCCGGTCAGCCGCGCCCAAACATGCAGCTTTATTTCCAGGCCTTTTCCACAGTGCTGCCGAAACCCGGCGAGCGGCCTATCCTGTCGCCCGACCCCTGGCCCGGCTTTTCCATCGGCCTCTCCAATTGCCGGCCCTCCAGCCGCGGTGAAATCATGATCCGCTCAAAGGATCCTTTCGAATATCCGAGGATCACCCCCAATGCCTTTTCGACAAATGAGGACGTGTCGGAAATGCTCGATGCGGTGAAGTTCCTGCGCCGGATCGCAGCTCAGCCTGCGCTCGCCAGCGTTATTGCAGAAGAGGTTTTGCCAGGCCCTTCAATCACTTCCGATGCAGATCTGATTCAAGATTTCAGGAAACGGTCCGGCACGGTCTATCACCCCGTATCGACCTGCCGCATGGGCCCGGACCCTGTTCATGCAGTGGTTGACCCGCGGTTGAGGGTCCACGGCATCACCGGTCTGCGCGTCATCGACGCGTCGATCTTTCCTGACAACATCGCCGGCAACACCAACGCCGCCTCGATCATGACGGGGTGGAAGGGCGCTGAAATGGTTCTGGAGGACAATCGATGAAAATCACCGACGTAAAGACCTGGGTTGTCGGCAATCCGCCACCCGGGATCGGCGGCAAATATTTCATCTTCGTCAAGCTGACGACCGATTCCAACGTCGTCGGCTATGGCGAGGCTTACAACGCCACCTTCTCCGGGCACGTGACGGCCCGCATGATCGAAGACATGGCGGAGCGCTATCTGGTCGGTCGTGATCCGCACGATGTCGAGAGCTTTTTCCGCCGCTGCTATTCGTCCGGCTTCACCCAGCGCCCCGACGTGTCGGGCATGGGCTGTTTCTCGGCGCTCGAAATGGCTTGCTGGGACATCATCGGCAAGGAGGCCGGCAAGCCGGTCTACAAGCTGCTCGGCGGCCAGGTGCACGAAAAGCTGCGCTCCTACACCTATCTCTACCCGCACGAGGGCAGCGTCCATTCGGAGGACGCGCGCGGACGGAACGTCTACAATGATCCCGACCTCGCCGCCGAATGCGCGGCGCTCTACGTCGAGCAGGGCTTCAACGCGGTGAAGCTCGACCCCGCCGGCCCCTACACCGCCTTCGACGGGCATCAGCCGCGCCTTCTCGACATCGACCTCTCTGCCCGCATGGTCAAGGCGATCCGCGAAGCGGTCGGAACCAGGGCTGATATTCTCTTCGGCACCCACGGCCAGTTCACCGCTTCCGGCGCGCTGCGCCTGGCCCGCGCCATCGAGCCTTACGACCCGCTGTGGTTCGAAGAACCGGTGCCGCCGGATATGCCGGAAGTGATGGCGCAAGTGGCGCGCGGAACCTCCATCCCGATCGCTACCGGCGAACGCCTCACCACCAAGTTCGAATTCGCCCGCGTCATCGAGAACCGCGCCGCCACCATCCTGCAACCGGATCTCGGCCGCTCGGGCGGCATTCTCGAAACCAAGAAGATCGCGGCGATGGCCGAGGCCTATCATATCCAGATCGCGCCGCACTGCTATTGCGGGCCGATCGTGGGTGCCGCCAATATCCAGCTTGCCGCGACGCTGCCCAACTTCCTGATCCTGGAATCCCTCAAGCAATGGGACGGTTTCCACGCGACCTTGCTCAAGAAGAAGATCGAGTGGCAGGACGGCTGGGTCATTCCCTCGAAGGAGCCGGGTCTCGGCGTTGAACTCAACGAAACGGTCTGCGAGGCCCATCCCTGGGACGGCAAGCAACTCCACCTGGAGATGGCGCCGGACCCGCTGTTCCCATAGGCGCAAGCACGTCCATGCCGCAGCGAAAAACCGAACCGTTTCAGGAAATTGCTGCAATTTCCGGATTCAGCACCTGAGTTTCAGGGCACGGGGCACGATCTCGAACTCCGCCGGGATGCGGCCCGGCGCCTCGCCGTCGATATCCACCAACGCGCCGTTGTGAACCGCACCGTCTGCCGGCTCGACCAAAACCTTCCTGCCGCGCCCGATTGTGACGGCCGGGTGGTTGCGGTGCTGGCCGGTATAGAGCAAGCGGATATCCCGCATGAGCGCGATCTTGCCGGCAGCCCGCAGGATGACGATGTCGAACTGTCCGTCATCCAGTGAAGCGTCGGGCGCGATCATCATGCCGCCACCGAAGAAAGGCCCGTTGGCGACAGCAACCAAGGCGATACGACCCTCGATGGGTTCACCATCGTCGATGGTGACGACGACGTCGTCAAAGCGGTAGCTGAGGAACTCCGTGACCGTCCGCCACAAAAACAGAGCCTTTGCTGGAATGCGCCCCTTGCGCTTGTCCGCATTCACCGCGCGGTCGACATGACCCGACAGACCAAGACTGGCGATGTTGATGAAATGCCGGCTGGCCAGAGCGCCGTGATCATCGATGTAGGAAATGCGCCCGACATCCATCATTCGCACGTGAGAATCGGCGATCCGCTTGAGGATCGCGTCGACATCATCCGGCAGATTCAGCCCGCGCGCGAAATCGGTTCCGGCACCGCAGGGCAGCAAGCCCAGCGCAGTGCGATCATGCCCCTCGCGGACAGCCTGCAGCAACCCATCCGCGACCTCGCTTGCGGTGCCGGAACCACCGGCCGCTATGACGAGATCATAACCTTCAGCTGCGAATTCGATCGCCAGCCGTTCGGCATCCCCTTCCGCCAATGTCTCACGCATCTCGAAACGGCCGAGATAACGCTCGACGGTTGCCGCGACGACGGCCCAGTCGTGCTTCAGCTGGCCATCGCCGGCGACCGGATTGAGAATGATGCCGACCTTCAACCGCGTCTCCCCTTGCGGTGGTCCTATTCGTAGTGAAACGTCTCACACAAAACTCGGCAAGTGCTGGCCGGTTGCACGCAAAATATCTGGCCGAAGCAAAACCGTCCCGTTTACCCGAAAAAGTCTCTCTTACCACGCGTTATTCCCGATAACCCCGCTATTCACAGGCCGTCGGCGGTTTCGAATACGGGTGATCAGGCGTATGGTTAAATCATCTCAGGCGGCCACGGATTGAACGGTCGAAAGACAACGGCAACCACGCGGAACTCCTGAGGCCTGCACCATGCAGATCAGTAACAGGCTTGCTTGTTAAGGATCGAGAGCCGTGATGTGCGGGGCCGCGGAAAGCGTGCGAACGCCAACGGCGGACCGATGCGAGCCATGAAGGCCGGGGAAGACCTTCGATGGCACGTCGACCGAAGCCCGCAAGGGTCGAGACCGGCGTGATCCGGAATGGACGCAGCCCTCCGGGGAGGCGGACGGACGGGTCGTCAAAATCAAGGCCGGCAGGTGCAATGTCCTTCGGAAATTGCCGCCGCTGACTGGTCCTGGTCTGACAGGGAGGCGCTGGGAGAAATCCCGGCGCCAACTGTTTTTAGGCCCGCTTCACGCACATGATTTCCAGATGGCTTGCTCGCCCAACCGCGCGGTGACTGGACGAGCCATGGCTGCACACAAGAGCGGAATCGGCTATCGTCCCCTCGTCATTCGAGGAGAGGGACCTTCCATGACGCTGATCCAGAAGCTTGCCTTGGCTTATGCCGTGCTGTTCTTCGCCGTCGTGGCGATCGGCTATATTCCTGCCTTCAACGACGCCAATGGCTACCTCTTCGGCCTCTTTTCGCTGCAGTGGTACGATGATCTTCTGCACGCCTTCTCCGGCGTCTGGGCTGCGATTGCCGCCTTCATCTCGCACCGTCAGTCGGTGTTCTACTTCAAGCTGTTCGGCTCGGTTTACCTGTTCGACGGCCTCCTCGGCCTCGTCACCGGTTCCGGCTGCCTCGACGGCGGCATCTTCATCAATGGCTTCCGTTCCTTCAACGACATCGAATTCCCGGCGCGTTTCTTCGCCAACCTGCCGCATATCCTGATTGGCGGCATCGCCGTCTATATCGGCTTCCGGCTTTCCAAACGGATACACGACCACTTCGCGACAGCTTGAGCCCATGTTCATGCTGCGCTGGCTGAAACGCATCTTGAAGACGATCGTCTGGCTGGTCGTCATTATCCTGCTCATCCCGGTCCTCGGCCTCACCTATGGCTGGCTCACCACCTCAGCACTCGACATGACGCCCCTGCCTGGCGTCGCCGAAGGCGCGCCATCAAAGGAACTGGCCGACAAGATGCGCGCCGAGATTCCCGGCTACCAGCGGCCGGAAGAATCGACCTTCCTCACCTATCCGGAATGGGCAATCGTCTATGCCGCGCGCGAATATGCCGGCTATGTGAAAGACGACCAGCCGAGCGACTTCCCCTACTGGTCCTATATCGGTCGCTTCTGGCAAGATTACGCCATGGTGATCCGCGCCAGTTCAGTCTACCCGTTCAATTGGCAGAACCACCAGATGCTCGCCGTCATCGGCACCAGCCATACGATCGAACACGCGATCCAGTGGGCGTATGAGAATACGGCCGGCCGCACTACGGAAGCCATCGGCGGCCAGCGGACGGCGGTTGACGACTACCAGGCCAAGGTGGCGGCAGAATATGCCGCCTTCCTCGACCAGGTACCGTGGTACCAATTTCCCTATGCTCAAAAGCGAACGGGGTTGTTTGCCATCGAACCCGCAGCCGGCGACGGTGTGGTGCGGCCGGGCGAGCGCAAGCTCGCCTTTGGTCTCGCCGACACGATCAAGCAGGGATATGCAGACCTGATCAAGCAGGCGCTCGCCGCCACATCCGATCCCGCGCTGCTCGACATCCATGTCTGGGCCAAGGGACAGGTTGCGGAAGCAACGCGCGGCGAACCCGACACATTGCTGGAACGCGATCTCGGTGCCGACGGCGCCGTCTTCGTCACCAAACGCTACCAGGTCTTTACGGACATGATCCCGCGCCTGATCGAGAAGGGTGTTTCCTTCATCGAGATCGGCGGCAATGACGAGATCATGGCCACGGTGCTTTCCAACGATCCGGTTGCCGTTCCCGAAGGCGCGCGCGAGCTGTTCACCTATCAGCTGCCGGCCGACCCTGCCTCACGTCGCACCGGCCTTGTCATCGCCGTGCGCAAGCTGCACACGGTCGTTCCGGCCCTGGGCAAGAGCGGAGCGAAGCTGGAACACGTCTACGACTACTGATCTTTTCTGCGCCACGCTGATTTCACAATCGCAGCGAAATCCCGCCGTGTTCTCGAGCGATCTTGCCCTCGGATTTTCGAGGGGCCGAAGCCGTGATCAAGACCGCACTTGTCGCCATGACCATCGTGGGATGCGACTGCGACGCCAAGCTTTGCGAATATATCGGCGAAACGCCGGCCAAATGGTCGACCATCGCCGACTGCGAAGCAGCGATGAAAAACCAGATGCTGCACCACCGCAAGGGATTCAGCTATCCAGTGGTTTCCGGCATCTGCCGCACAGTCCAGCCGCAGACCGCGATGGCCGTTTCTACCGCTTCGCCGCAGGTTGCGCTGGCTCCGCTCAATGATGAAATCGCGGCTCTTGGCCTGCGCCGGCCGGAAATCCCGATCGGCCGGCGTCCAACGCCGGTCGTCAATGCCAGTGCCGAACCCGATGTCGACGGCGGCGACGCGATTCTCTATCGGACAGAGAGTGGCTACACACTGGTCAAGACCAGGCTGGATCGAACCTTCTCGGACACTGCCATGGTCCTGAAACGCTCTGCCGGCTGGCTTTCGGCGCAATTGCAGGGCAACTGGTAGATCGCCTACTCGTCCATACGCAGTTTCAGGCTCTGCCAGAAGCGGTCGATCATTGGCTGGTCGGCTTCGGCATTGTCATCGTCCAGGCTGGTGATCACGATCACGCCTTGGTCGGTGGTTCCGTAGCTCATCACCTCGTAGGCGACCCGGTCGATGCGGGTCTTAACGGTTGCGCTCAACCCGTTCAGCACCTTGCCGTCGGCAAGCTTTCGCGAACCCGCCTTTTGCGTGAGCTTTCCACCCGCCCGTACCGACTCCTTGGTGATCTCCTGCAACATGAGCTGGTTGAGCATCACCGGGTTCATATCGGAGTATTCCTGGACGATGACCATCGAGCCGACCGCCGAAGCCATCAGATGCTGGTCGAGCCCCTTGGAGAGGTTGGTCTTAGTCACCGTTACCCCGCTTGGGTGCACGAAGGAGAAATTGCCGCCGCTGAAGGTCGCGAATGCATTGGGTTCCAGCTTGACGCGCGCCTGTTTGCCGTTCGGCAAGGCCAGGGTGGCATCCTCGCCCGGATCGATATCGACGGAGACGCCATCGACGGTGAGTTTGTAAGCCTTGAGGTCTTCGGAAAACGCAGGCGTGCAAAAGAGCACGGCAGAAACAATCACCATCGCCGCACTATGTCGCATCTTAGCTCTCCGCTGCATCAGGTGGTGGGGCTGAGTGCCTTCAAAGCCCTGTAGAAAGTCGAGGAAAACAGCTCGTCGGGATCGTACTTGCGTTTACGCGCCAGGAAGAGCGGTAATTCCGGATAGGATGCCAGAAGTTGAGCACCTGTGTAGTGCAACTGGTAGGGCAGGAAGAAGCGGCCACCATATCGGATGGTCGTGTCGATCAGCGCGCGCGTCAGTTGCCGCATTTGCGCATTGCCGCTCACCGTCGTTGGCTGGTTGATGTAGAGAACCAGCGAGAAGGCCGGCTGCGGCGCATAGTTCAGTGCGATGTCTTCCTTGTGCACGACCCGCACCGAGGCGTTCAGAACCGGCAGGGATTGGCTGCGCAGGATGGTGCGCACTTCACCGATATAGGCGTTGTAGTCGGCACGCGGCACGAAATATTCGTGGAGTATGTCGGTTTCGCCCGCCAGATCGTTGAACAGGTAGGGCACGGAATCGTGCATCGGGTTGTTGCGGGTCACCAGGCAAGCCTCGCCTTCCCCCATCGCGGCAGAACGCGCCACCGTGCAGTTCTCGAAGCGCGGCTCCAGCGTCTTCTCAGTGAACCACTTCAACTCCTGGAACGGTCCGCCCCACTTCGCCATGTTCATGATCAGGCGCTTGACGCCGACCGCGCCCGGCTCCCCGATCGG
Source organism: Mesorhizobium sp. 1M-11 (assembly GCF_001303895.1). Lineage (GTDB taxonomy): Bacteria > Pseudomonadota > Alphaproteobacteria > Rhizobiales > Rhizobiaceae > Mesorhizobium. Next base: position 21,520 of record NZ_LJSD01000032.1, read on the forward strand.
GACTTGGTCCGCAGGTGGTACCCCCGCCACCGTCTCGTAGCGGTAGACGATCATGTCTTCCAGAAAGCTCCCCGGTGCCGTCGAAAGATGGCCGTAAAACAGACCGATCTCATGGTTCGGCTCCAGAACCTCATTGAAAAATCGTGGAAACTCCTCGGATTTTATGATTTCGCGGGTCGTGCGGTAGACGGCGTTGTCGACGATGTCGAGCGTTGCCTCCAGCACCACCGCGAACAGCCCATAGCCACCGACGACATGACGAAACAGATCGGCATTTTCAGATCCCGAACATGTCAGGACAGAACCATCGGCCAGCATGACGCGCAGGGATCGGATCGAGCCGGCCACGGAGCCGGCCTGATGGTCCATGCCATGTGCATTCACCGACAGCGAACCGCCAACGGAAAAGATATCGGTCGATTGCATCGCCTTCACCGCGAAGCGCGGATGCAGGATATTCTGGATATCGTGCCAGGTAGCACCTGGCTGCACCGTCATCGTCTTCGCCGCAGCGTCGACTGAGACGGCATTGAATTTGCGCATGTCGAGGACCAGCGCATTGTCGTCGAAGGCATGCCCACCCATAGAATGCCGGACTGCCGCCATCGAGACCTTCAGACCGTTGGCGCGTGCGAAGGCCAGCGCCTTGGCCACGTCACCATCGCTGCTCACCTCGACCATGCCGTAGACAGGCGTGCGGGAAAGCCCGCTGGCATCGTTTACCGTCCCGCCTTTGGTCAGCCAGGCCAAGCCGGCGTCATGGATCGGCGCATTTTCCAACGGCTTCAGCGACAACGCGTAGCCATCCACGTCTGCGACGCGCCCGGCATCCTTTGCGGAGGATGGGCTGCGCGTCAGCCGCGCCACCGTGTTGCCTCCCCACAAGACGGCGCCACCGACTACCGTCGCGCCGAGCAGCAACCGCCGGGTGGGCCGCCAGCCGCTTTGACGATTTTCCGTACCGTGCTCGGCCATAGCGCCCCCTCGTTTTCCAACCGATAGCGCGGGGTCGCGGCAAAGACCATAGCCGCAGCCGGACGGCTGACGGCACCGCTAACGGAAGAAAGCCGGCCTGCACAGCCGGCTTTCTTCGAATGGTATGGAAGATGGGGAACACGCGCCTCAGCGGCGCCTGGATGCCCGCCCCTGAGTCAGGATGACTTGACGATCGACGTGACGATGCCTGTCTTGTCGTCGACGGTCACCGCCACCTTAATGCCGACCTGAAGCTTGTCGACCGTCGACTCTGCCGGAAGCTGATAGATCTTGCCGTCGTCCAGAGTGAACGACTTGGTGTCGGGGTCGATGGATTTGATCGTGCCTTGCACGGTCGCCGCATAGGCCGAGCTGGCCAGCGCAAACAGGGCGACGGAAGCGGTCGCGATGACCGTCTTGATGACTTTATTCATGGTCAGAGCTCCGTTTTTTTAGGGTCGGAAGCGTCCCGGCCAGACTTTGCTGAAACGGCTGCAGCATAGCGAAACGGCGGAACATCCAAAGGCTAAGGAGCCCACTGCATCGCAGCCAAATCACATTCGATAACTTTGTTAAATGAAATCATATGCTTATTTCAGACACAATTGCGCGTCGAGCCCCTTCCCACAGCAAAGCGCAGCCGGTTTTATGCAATGAAAGGAGACGTTTCGCGCACTTCTCGAACGGCAACGCAGCCATTGCGTTCAAGCCATCGAATGTCCCCGAAAGCTCGAGGAAATTGGGGGCAGAATGTGATTTCTCGTTCTATTTCAAATGGTTAGGATGAAATTTCATGCCCCGGGAACATTTTTACTCAGCCCCTTCGACGAGGCCCACTTCTTCTTTGGTCCAGTGCGCGCCTCTCTTCCCAAGAATCGCGCTTTCTGGCATATTGGACCGGTTCAATCGGCGCTCCCAGCCGGTCTTTCTGAAAGTTTACGTCTTGCACCCCTCGGTCGAAATTATCGGCGCGGTCGCTGCCTTCATCACGACGGTCGGCTGGATTCCGCAGGTCGCCAAGATCGCCCGCGAGCGCCGCGCCGGTGATATCTCGCTCGTCACCACCGGCGTCCTCGCCTTCGGCATCCTGCTGTGGGCGCTTTACGGTCTTTTGATCGGCTCCTGGCCGGTCATCCTCGCCAACGGCTTTACCTTCATGCTGGTTGCCGCCATCGTCGCCATGAAATTGCGCTACGGCTGAGCAGTTCCCAGAACGCGTGCCAGCCGCTCTTCGACGCGTGCACGCAGCGCTCCGGAGAGATTTGTCACTGGCATCAGTCGCTCGCGCCTGCCATCACGCAGCCGCATGAAGGGATGCATCTTGTAAGCCGCGACTTTGCCGAGGCTCTCCGGTTCAGCGCTCACGTCGACAGTCAGGATAGCGCCGATACGTCCCGGCCAGGGCTGGCGTGCCAGCGCCGTGCCGAGGAAGTCGCCCAGCCCATAGGCGACCGGCACCTGCCCGATGAGGCCGACCGGCTGCAGGACATGTGCGTGATGCCCGGCAATCAGGCCGAAACCGTGTTCGACCAGTCGTCGCGCGAGCACCATTGTTTCCCGTTGCGGAAAATGCCGGAATTCCCAGCCCCAATGCGGTACGGCGCACAGGAGATCCGCGCCCTCCAAACTGCCCGCAGGCCACAGCTTCGGGTCGGTCTCAGCAGACACACGGCCTGAAAACAGCGCCTCGGAAGCGTTTCGCCACACCGTGAAGGCGGCGAAACCGATGGTGAGGCCGCCTGCATCGACCCGCTGCACGGGACCGCGGTCTGCCGCACCGATAATTTGCACGCCGAGGTGCCGCAACGCATCAATCGTCTCTGCGAAACCCTCGACGCCCTGGTCGAGCATGTGATTGTTGGCGACCGACAGCACCGATCGCTCGTGCCGGATACCGACCGCGGCCATCGCATCGGCGAGGAAAGCCTCTTCCATGGCATGGTGCGTTCCGACCCACGTGCCGAACCTGGCCCGCACGCGCCCGACCACCGGGCTCTCGCAATTGCCGATCACCAGGTCGGCAGAACCGAGTAGTGCCTTCAATGTGGGATCGCATGCCGGCGCCTGCCTGGAGGCGACTGCCGAAATATCGCCGATGAAGGCGAGCCGTATTGTCCTTGCCGGCATCGGAGACATCAGTTGCGCCGAGGGCGGCGCAAAATCCCGTCCGCTGCCATCGAGTGACGGCTTCAGGAAGCGCGGCAGCCAGGATAGCTTGTAGGAAAGCGGATAGTTCGACACGCGCAGCCCGGTTCGTTTGCCCCGGTTTATCCGTCCGGCCGTATCAGGTGAAGTAGCACTTCACGAAGAGGAAGCGAAGGCGCTGGAGCAATTCCGGGAAAAGTGTGCAACGGTTTTCCGCCCGAAATTGCGTAAAAACAAAGAGTTGGAGTGTTTCCGTGAAAACGGAAACACTCTAGGCTGGCTGGCCGAAGAACTCCCGCTTTGCGCTCTCGTCGACCAGGCGAAGCTTGCCCATGTTGCGCAGCAGACGCCGCGGTCGCTTCAGCGCTTCCCAGCTCAGGAAATATTTGACCAGCAGGCTGGGCGCTTTGCTGTGCGAGCCGGCATGGCCAACGCGATAGACAGCGCCGCGGAACGGCAGCGGCGCCAGCGGTGTGCCGTTGTTGGCCAGGATATCGGCAATGCGGACATGGCTGCCCAACATCGACTTGATCCAGTCCAGCGACGCATCCTCGAAACGTTCTGGCAAGCTGTAAAGGGCGGCACGAATGATGAGCGAGGTTCCACACAGATGGCTGAAGTCGTCATACCCCAGCAGGATCTTGCCGCCGTCGTCCCAAATGTAGCCCTTGTCGATCGTCCAGCCATTGGCGCCGCGATTTTCCGCCACATGTTCGACGATGCGGGCGCTGACGAAATCGTCGTCATCGACAATCATGAAGAAGCCGCTGTCGCGCGCGGCCAGCATGCCCATCAGCACGCGTCGGCCCTTGTCCGCACGGAAAGCGTCATAGACATCCTCGACATTGGCTTTGTCGATCTCGTGCAGGACATTCGGCGGGAATGTCACGCGCACAACGCTGAAACCTGCCGGCAGGTCGGGCAGATCCGCGCCTTCGTTGGCCACGATGATCCCTTGCCAGTCGCCATTCGTCTGGTTCGAGATCGACGCGACGGTCTGGGTAAGGTTCGCCTTGAGCAGCCCCCAATCGCGGGCATTGTCCTGATGCCGGACTGGAATGATGAAGGTGACGAGGCTCATCGCAGCTTGCCTCCATGGCTCTCCGGCACCGGCCGCCTCATGCGGCGATCCTCTGTCCAGCCTGGCTGCGCGCCCAGGCGATGCCGTCGTCGAGCGACTCTGCCTTGTAGGAGAGATCGGTTCCGCCCGAGAAGGCGCTCATGAAACGCCGCACCTTGCCATAGCTGTTGTCCAGAACGGCGTGCGGGCGTCCGATCAGCAGCGAGCAGATATGAACATGCAGACGATCGGTAACGATGGCCTGCCCGCGCGATATCTGGCGAATGCCACGCTGGAAGCGGTTGTGCGCCGCCGCGTCGAGCTTGCGCAGGCGCACCTCGCCCGCCTTCAGCGACAGCAAGCCGGATGCCGCGCCGATCGCCTTTGAGACGCGCACGCTGCGCGCGGATTCGCTCGTCCAGTCTTCGACCGGAATATCGCCATACGCGGAGAGATCGAGATTGCCCGCCTTCTCCTTGTCCGATCGCAGCATCGCAAGAACCGGAAATTCAGCCGCGGCCGGTTTGATGGCGCCGATGGCAAAAGCCATGTCGGGGCAAAGGCGTACCTGGCAGTCGAAGTGCTTTTCTGCGAACGCCTTCGATTCCTCATCGCGCACCAGCAACACGAAGTTCTTGTGACGCGCGATGGCACGCGCGCTTTCCTCGATGCGTTCGGGCGACGCGTAGTGGATCGACTGCGGGAACTGGATGATCTGGCGGTTTGGAAACCGCTCCAGGATGCGCTCGCGGAAATCCTGGTGCGCAACCCAGATGTCGCCGAAATTGCCGCCGCCATGGATGAAGATCGGCCCGCTCGGCATCGCCTGTTCCAGCTCCTCCGCGGAAAAATCGTCGATCCGCGAGACATAGGCCGGCCGCTTGCCGTAGCGGTCCTTCAGATAGGCCATCTCGCCCAGCCAGATCGCGGAATCGCCGCAGTTGCGGATGTCCGGAAAGTCGAGGATCGCCATCGGCTCCTCGATCGACAGGTAGTCCTTGAGGCAGTCATGGATCCTGTCTTGCAATTCATTGATCAGGACCAGATTTGATTTCTGTGTCATTGGTGTTTCCATATGGGATGTCTCCATCTGGCTCGTTGGACGACCGGCGCGCAGTCGCCACGTATCGTCAGGCGGGGCGGACTTTCGAATAGATCTTGCCCAGGATTTTCTGGACCTCGGTCTCAGGCCCTTCGGGCCGACCCATCAGGATCCAGAGCAGGAAGGTGGAAGCGCAGTACAAAAAGCCTCCAAGGCTGACCAGGATCGCCAACTGCTTGGCGAGTTCGACCTTGTCGGTTGTGTAGTCCAGATAATGTGACGCCACCGCGACACCGGCGGCCATCAGCGCGATGCTGGCAAGTGCCCGTACATTCGCCCAGAGCTGTTTCGATACGGTGACGCCGATGAAGCGACGCACCAGGATCATGTTGACCAGCGCGCTGAACAGGCCGGTGAACACACGGCCAATGATCACGCCCGGCAGACCGGCCATGAGCAGTCCGACCACCATCACCGGAACACGGACCAGCAGCATCTGGGTGTCACGGACGAACAGAAGGCGCGTCTCGCCCTTGGCCATGCCGAGCGGCTGCACCAGTGAACCCAAGGTCTGCAGAGCGAAGACAGAGGCGAGCGCCTGGATGATGAAGATCACCGGTGCCCATTTTTCGCCGAGCGTCAGCCGGACCAGCGGATCCGCGATCACCGCAACGCCGATGCCGGCAGGAAGCGCGATCGCAGCGACCAGTGCCTGCACGCGCTGATAGGCGGCGGCCAGACGGGCCGGATCATGGCGAATGCTGGCAAAGCCGGGATAGATCGTCTGCGTGAGCGGCATGGTCGCCTCACGCGTCGGCATCATCGCCAGGTTGCTGCCCAGCGAATAATAGCCGAGCGCGGAGCCGCCGAGCATCTTGCCGACAAGCAGGTAGTCGAAACGCCAGTTGAGCGTATTCACGATCTGGCCAGCGGTAAGCCAGGCCGAAAAGGAGAAGAACTCCTTCATGTGCTGGAACGTGATCCTGGGCCGGAACGGCAACACCATGTAGGAAACAACCACGTTGGTCGCCTGGCTCACCAGCGTGCCGATCACCAGCGCCCAGTAGCTGTGATAGATCATGGCGATCGCCACCGCTGCGACGAAGCCCGTGAGCTTCTGTGAGACCGCGAGCACGAACTCCTGCCAGAAGATCAGGTCGCGCTGCAGCATGATCCGGCGCGGATTGATGAGTCCTCCCAGCAGGATGCTGGCGCCGAGCGCCAGCATGACGCCGGTCAGCCGCGGCTCGTTGAACAGGAGCGCTGCCGGATAGGCGAAGCCTGCGAACAGCAGGCCAAGCAGCAATCCGCGCGAGGCATTCAGCGTCCATGCCGCGCTGAAATGCGATTCATCCGGCGCCTTGTGGCGGATCAGCGCCTCGGAAAGCGAAATCTGGGTGACCGTATCGACGATCAGCAGCATTGTCGTGGCCAGCGCCACGAGGCCGAAATCGGCAGGTGTGAGATACCATGCCAGCACGAAGGTCGAGAGCGTCGCCAGTCCATTGACGATCGCCCTGGACAGGCTGAGCCACATGCTTCCCTTGACGAGGCGTCCCGTGATGCTGCTCATGCGGCGACGCTGGCTCCAAAGCATGATTCCGAAAAGTTGCAGACTTTTCGGACAAGGATCATGCGAAAAGAAAAAAGGCTCGCGCGGAATGCCTGGTCATCGCGAGCACATTTCGCGCCAGCGGGTGAAACCGCGCCTATCGCCGCAAGGCGAGCCGGTTTTCGCGACACGTGAATAGCCGCGAGAGCGATGTCCGCCGGTACCAAGCCGTACTCCAATCGGAACTGGCCACGGCGACCATCCTTGTGGGATTTTCGCGCGTGCCTGTCTTTGTTCGCCCCTGCCGCTCACCAAGACGGCCGCAAATTATGGTCCGCTATGTTGCACCGCAATAGGGACCTGATCACGGTTCATTTCAGGCCTTCGTTATGTAACGCCCACAGCGGTTTAGCCTCGGCTGACAGCCGTCCGAGAGACCTGTTCTTAGGCTGGAAATGTGTCAGGATTGGAGCTTTCGATGGCCAGACTCAGTCAGGAGCCATCGCGTCCACTCCTCAAGCGCTGATCGGAGGGCGTTTATCCTTCCACGGCATTGTCAGTTCGAGCTGGCTCGAAACCGCGAGCACGGCCGCCTCATCGCCATAACGGCCGACAAGCTGCACGCCGATCGGAATGCCCTCCTGAGACCAGCCAAGCGGCAGCGAGATCGCGGGCAGGCCGGAAATGTTGAATGGATAGGCGAAGCCGGCATCTGCCCACTTGGCATTATAGCGGTCGAGATCGGTCATCGACATGTCGTAGTACCCCATCGGGCGGGGCAGCTGCGTCAGCGTCGGCGTGAGGTAGATGTCGTAGGGCGAAAGATCCTGTGCGATCGCCCGGCTGAGCTGACGCAGCTTTTCGACATCGCGCACGTGATCGACCCCACTGATCGATCGGCCACGCTCGATCACCGCCCAGGTGATCGGTTCGACATCCTCCCGGGTTACTGGCCGTCCGATTGCGCCAGCCAGGTTTTCGAACATTGCCGCCGTTTCGACCGGCCCCATGTGGCAATAGGTGCTCCAGGCGTCGTTGCCGTCGAGCGCCATATCGTGCTCCTCGACATCGTGTCCGAGGCTTTCCAGCGACTTGGCGGTGGCCAACACGGTGGCCTTGACCTGCGGATCGACAGGCGTGCCGTTGTTGGCGGTGACCGTGTAACCGACCCGCAGCCGCTTCGGCGCGCGCCGTGACAGTTCCAGCCAGCTTTCGGTGGGTCTCGGCGGCACATAGGCGTCGCCAGGCAGCGCGCCGGCCACGGCATCGAGATAGGCTGCCGTGTCGCGCACCGTGCGCGAATGGCACAGGAAATAGGCGCCGCCATACCAGAAATCGCCGTCCGGAGCGAGCGTGACACGACCGCGCGAGGGTTTCAGACCGACAATGCCGCAGCAGGAAGCTGGGACGCGGATGGAACCCGCACCGTCGCTGGCCTCGCTGATCTGCACCATGCGCGACGCCACCGCCGCTGCGGTGCCGCCGCTGGAACCACCGGCAGTGATGTCCTCCTTCCATGGGTTGATGGTGGCGCCGTAGAGTTTCGGCTCGGTCGAGACCGACCAGCCGTTTTCCGGCGCATTCGACTTGCCGACCAGTACCAATCCTGCCGCCTTGGCGCGGCGCACCGTTTCGGAATCCGTCTCCGCCACCAGGTCCTTCATATACGATGACGAATTGGTCAGCGGTGCACCCTGCCACGAGCTGCCGAGTTCCTTGGCCAGGAACGGAACGCCGGCGAACGGAGCTTTGCGGTCGACTTTCGCCGCCATCGCTCGCCCCATATCGTAGAGCCGATGGACGACCGCGTTGAGCCGGGGATTGAGCTGTTCGATCAATGTGATGGCGGTCTCGACCACCTCCAGCGGCGAGACTTCGCCACGCTGCACCAGTTCGGCCACGCCGAGCGCATCGGATTGGACATAGACATCCTGCAGGTTTGTCACGATGGTTCCTCCTCCCAGAAGAATGAGGCTGACCGAACGCCAGCCGAATACGATCCCGGTCCCGGCCCCTCCCCGTCCCCAATGCGGAAAAGATAGTGTTGAGGCACGCCAGCTGAATGGAGCAGATGGGGTGACTGTGGCGGTCCAGCCGTGACGACCCATCCCGTCCGGCCCGGCCCTAACCATAACTCAAGGCAGGACTGGCGGCTGCATTCAAGCGGGCTAATATGCGCCGTCCAAACATTATGGAGGGGACGATGCTTCATAAACTGGTTGCGGCCCTTGCCCTGCTCGGCGGGCTCGCAGTCGCCGCGCCGGCACTGGCCGCCAGCGCGCACACCACCGGCAACGTGAATGTGCGCTCCGGACCGGGGACCGGTTATGCCAAGCTCGGCACGTTGACGGCAGGCACCCGTGTGAACCTGCGCGGCTGTGAGGACAATTGGTGCAACGTCGGTGGAGCAGGCCTATCCGGCTGGGTCTCTGCCAATTTCCTGAGCAACTATATCGGCCGTCCGCCTGCAGTGGTCATTGCGCCGAAAATCGTCGTGCGACCACCATATCGCCCACCGCATTGGCAAAGACCGCCGCATCGCCCTGGTTGGAAGCCACGGCCGCCCAAGCCGCGCCCTGGAAAATGCAAGATCGCACCGGGCTTCCCCTGTCCGTGATCCACTCCTGACAACCTGATGTCAGGAGCCCGGCTGACATTGAGGCTGAAGGCCAGCTCGCGGCCTCCAGCCTCTTTCCATTTCGGCGGACTCCTCCCATATTCGGGGTATGGCCAAATCCCCTGAAAAGAACCCGCCTCGCCCGGAGGATCGTTCCGCACCGCGCAAGCGTGGCAATGGCGTGACCGACTTCCTCGACGCGTCGGAACCGTTGCGTCGCGGCGGCTTCGAGGAAACGCAGCAAACCGAATTCACCGGCGCGCCTTTGGGTGGCTCAATTTCGGATTGGGCCGAGCAGATCTCCAAGGAAGCCGAGAAGGCTGCCCCCAAGCCCAAGAAAGTGCCGGAGAAAAGTGCTGCGCCGACCCGCACGGCGCGGGGGACTTCCATGGGTGGCGCTGCTTCCGCCAAGGAGCGGGCTGCTGCCGGTCTCAACCCGGTCGCCGGTCTCGATATCAGCCTCGAGGAAGCCGCCTCCCTGTCCAATTCGGGCGTTACGGCCACTGTTCAGGCGCTGGCCGACCTGATCGAGAGCGGCAACCCGCTGCATAAGAACGGCGTGCTGTGGACGCCGCACCGCCCCGAACGCCCGGAGAAATCCGAAGGCGGTATCGCCATCAAGATGGAGACCGAATTCAAGCCGTCCGGCGACCAGCCGACGGCGATCAAGGACCTGGTCGAAGGTGTTGCCAACGAGGATCGCACGCAGGTTCTGCTCGGCGTCACCGGCTCGGGCAAGACATTCACCATGGCCAAGGTCATCGAGGAGACGCAACGCCCTGCCCTGATCCTGGCGCCGAACAAAACGCTGGCCGCCCAGCTTTATTCCGAATTCAAGAAATTCTTCCCCGAGAACGCAGTCGAATATTTCGTCTCCTACTACGACTACTATCAGCCGGAAGCCTACGTTCCGCGAACGGACACCTATATCGAGAAGGAAAGCTCGATCAACGAGCAGATCGACCGCATGCGCCACTCGGCGACGCGTTCACTGCTTGAGCGCGACGACGTCATCATCGTGGCGTCCGTTTCCTGCATCTACGGTATCGGCTCGGTCGAAACCTACACGGCGATGACCTTCCAGATGACGATCGGCGACCGCCTCGACCAGCGGCAGCTCCTCGCCGACCTTGTCGCGCAGCAATACAAGCGCCAGGACGCCAACTTCGTGCGCGGCTCGTTCCGCGTGCGCGGTGATACGATCGAGATCTTCCCTGCCCACCTCGAGGACCGTGCCTGGCGCATCTCCATGTTCGGCGACGAGATCGAGTCGATCACAGAATTCGACCCGCTGACCGGCACCAAGACCGGTGAACTGAAAAGCGTGAAGATCTACGCCAACTCGCACTATGTGACGCCGCGGCCGACGCTCAACCAGGCCATCAAGTCGATCAAGGAAGAGCTGCAGCATCGCCTGGTCGAACTCGAACGAGCCGGGCGCCTGCTGGAAGCGCAGCGGCTGGAGCAGCGCACGCGCTTCGACCTCGAAATGCTGGAGGCGACCGGAAGCTGCGCCGGCATCGAGAACTATTCGCGCTATCTCACCGGCCGCAATCCCGGTGATCCACCGCCGACGCTGTTCGAATATGTGCCGGACAACGCGCTGATCTTCATCGACGAAAGCCACGTCACCATCCCGCAGATCGGCGGCATGTACCGGGGCGACTTCCGACGCAAGGCGACGCTGGCCGAATACGGCTTCCGTCTGCCGTCCTGCATGGACAACCGGCCATTGCGCTTCGAGGAATGGGACGCGATGCGCCCGCTCACCGTTGGTGTTTCCGCCACGCCCGGCACCTGGGAACTGGAGCAGTCCGGCGGCGTCTTCGCCGAGCAGGTCATCCGCCCGACCGGCCTGATCGACCCGCCGGTCGAAGTGCGTCCGGCTAAGAGCCAGGTCGACGATGTCGTCGGCGAAATCCGCGAGACCACGGCCAGGGGCTACCGGACGCTGGTGACGGTGCTCACCAAGCGCATGGCCGAGGACCTGACCGAATACCTGCACGAGAACGGCATCCGCGTGCGCTACATGCATTCCGACATCGACACGCTGGAGCGCATCGAGATCCTCCGTGACCTGCGCCTCGGCGCGTTCGACGTGCTGGTCGGCATCAACCTGCTGCGTGAAGGCCTCGACATTCCCGAATGCGGCTTCGTCGCCATCCTCGACGCCGACAAGGAAGGCTTCCTGCGGTCTGAAACCTCGCTGATCCAGACCATCGGCCGCGCCGCGCGCAATGTCGACGGCAAGGTCATCCTCTATGCCGACACCGTGACCGGTTCGATGGAACGCGCAATGGCGGAGACGAACCGCCGCCGCGAGAAGCAGATGGAGTACAACGCCGCCAACGGCATCACGCCGGAAAGCGTGAAGTCGCGCATCGCGGACATCCTGGATTCGGTCTACGAGAAGGATCATGTCCGCGCCGACATCTCGCAGTTCACCGACAGCGCCGGCGCGATGATGGGCAACAACCTCAAGGCCCATCTGGAAGCGCTCGACAAGCAGATGCGCGATGCCGCCGCCAATCTCGACTTCGAAAAGGCAGCCCGTATCCGAGACGAAATCAAGCGACTGCGCGAGATGGAACTGGCCATTTCCGACGACCCGCTGGCGCGCGAAGTGGAAGGCCAGAGCCCGGCTTCGGGCCGCGAAAAGGGCAGGCACAACAAGGGCGTGGCCAAACATCGTACGGCCGAGGAACAGGAGCGTTTCCGAAAGCTCGACGAAGCGCGCGCCGCCGAAGAAGCAGCCAAGGCCGCCCGGCCCAACCTCTTCCGCAAGCCGCACCTCGACGAGATGGGTGCCGATGGCGCCGTACCAGCCAAGAAGCCGCTGTTCCAGAAGCCCTCGATCGACGACATGGGTCCGGGCACCGACCAGCCGACGCCGGCCGGCGCGATCTCGCGTTCGCTGTTCAAGAAGCAGTCGGCTGCCGAAGCCCACGGTTCGGACTATGGCACGCCGGATGATTCCCGGCGAAGCCGGAGTGGCCAACAGGCCCCCGCGCGGAGCGAGCCGCGCAGTGGCGAAAGCGTGAGCGATAATGATGGCAAGTCGCTGTTCAGGAAGAACTCGCTCGACGAGATGACGGTGCGACGCACCGAAAAACCGGTCGAAGGCGCGCGTCCGGTCAAGCCGGAGGATGTGAAGCCGATCGTGCGTGAACGCGCGGGCATCGGCTCCTACGAGGACCCGGCGGACAAGGCCAGACAGAAGCGCCGACCAGGCAAGACGGGCCGACCAGGACACTGATTGCCGGGCGCTTTTGAGCGTGGAGCGTTTCCGGTTCTGCGGAAACGCTCTAACTCTTTGTTTTGCGCAATTCCGGACGGAAAACCGCTTCGCACTTTTCCTGGAATTGCTCTGACAAAAAAAATAGACCCCTTGTCGGGAAGCAGTCTCGTCATTCGTTCCTTGAGTGTCGGCACAAGATGTCGCCGCCAACAAAGGGGAGAATGCACCATGTCGATCCTGTCATCCATTGGTCGCATCGCGACCGAATACTCGGCGGCACGAACCCGCGCTCGCACCGAGCGTGTGCTTCGTTCATTGCCGATCGAACTGCGCAAGGACATTGGCTGGCCTGAGCCCATCGATGGATGGGCAAACCGGCCGTTCGGTCCCATCACCCGGGCCAATTCGCTGAGCTCATAAGCTGAATCCACAAAACGAGAGGAGAGCCCCATGAACGACACGACCACACAGACCGAATATCCACGCCCGCAGGTTCTCGGCGGCCTGATCGCCTATCTGCAGGTGGACGGTGCCGTAAAGGCCGCCGAATTCTACAAGCGTGCCTTCGGCGCCGAGGAAGTCTTCTCCTATCCGCCGGACGAGCAGGGCCGCACCATGCACATCCATCTCTATATCAACGGTTCCTCGCTGATGCTGTGCGATGCTTATCCTGAGCACGGTCAGCCACACAGGCCGGCGCAAGGCTACACGATGCAGCTCATCCTGCAGGCCAACACTATCGACAGTTGGTGGAAGCGCGCGGTCGATGCCGGCTGCGAAATCGAAAGCCCGCTGCAGGAGATGTTCTGGGGCGACCGTTGGGGCAGCCTGCGCGATCCGTTCGGTGTCAACTGGGCGATGAACGCCCCTATCAAGTAGCCAGAGGCCGACCTTCCACCAAAGGCTGGCTTCCAACCGCCGGGTCGGACGATCCGGCGGTTTGTTCCTGACGACTGCTACTTCAACCGTTCGATCAGCGGATTGAGCCGGTCGCCATAACGTTTCCAGAGATCGACAGACCCCTTGTACATCGGCTGGCGCACCTGCGCGGCCGAAGCCGTGCGCACCTGCCGTTCGTTCTCATGGAACGACAGCACCGCATCGCTCCAAGGCAGGCCGAGATAGTCGATCAATGCGCGGCTCTGGCCTTCCTGATCGGTCACGAAATCCTCGTAGCGCACATCGTGTACGACGCCAGGCAGCACGGCATGCCAGTGCGCCATCATATCCGTGTAGAGATTGTGGAAATCGGCCAGCTCGGCAAGGTCATAGCCGTAGAGATGGCCGTCACCGCGGAAATGCGACTTGAAAATCGACAGGCAGGTTGCCACCGCATTGCGGCTGCAATGCACGATCTTAGCCTTGGGCAGCATCAGGTGCAGGAAGCCCACCAGGAGGAAGTTACCCGGCATCTTGTCGGTTACATGCTTCAAGCCGGGATAGCGGGCATGCAGCATGTCGAGATAATCGTGCCCGGCATCGGCGAAGGCCTTGTCCGGCATATCGGCGATACCGGCAGGGAAGCCGCCTTTCATATCGAGCGGGAACCCCTTGCCCACGGCGGTCTTGAGGATCGTCAGCTCGCCGGCGCCGAACACCTGGGGATGGCTGGCGATGATCTGCTCGACCAGCGTCGTGCCCGAACGCGGCATGCCCACGACGAAGATCGGCGCGTCGTCCTCGATCGCGCTCGGCCTGTGTTTTTCGAAGAACTCCCTGGTGAAGGTCGCCTTCATCGCCTCGAATTCGGCGCGTGTCCTGGCGGCATCGTAGGAGATGCCCTGGCGGCGGATGGCATTGCCCTCGGCGAAATAGTCGAACGCCCTGTCGTAGATCTTGAGATCGTCGTGTGCCTTGCCCAGACCAAAGGAAAGCTGCATGCGCGCCAGGCTGTCTGCCGGCGCCTTGGCGTGTTGAGTTTCCATGGCGGTCAACTCGCCGTCGCGCTCGCGCTGCGGCTTGACCTGGGACAGCATCAGCCAGGACTTCGCCTGGGCGGGCTCTGCGGCCAGCGCGGTGCGGAAATGCTCGGCCGCTTCGGCCAGACGGCCCTTCTCCATCAACCCGACGCCGTAGCCGTGATTGAGGTCGGCATCCTTCGGACGGATTGTCAGCGCTTCGCGGAACGTAGCCAACGCATCGTCCAGCCTGCCAGCCTCCTGCTGCGTCTCGGCAAGCCCCGCCCTTGCGCGCATGTGGAAGGGATTGCGGCCGATCGTGGCGCGGAAGACTTCCTCGGCGGCATCGAAATGACCGACCTGCCGCAACGTCGAGCCGAGATTTTCGCGTGCAGCGGCGTGATCAGCCTTCGCGGCGACAGCCTTGCGAAACTGATCGGCCGCGGCGACAGCCCGGCCGGCATCGCGCAGCACCGTACCGTAGTTGTTGAGGAAATCCGGGTTCCTCGGCTCGGCCCGCAGCGACTGCTCGATGAGGAGCAGTCCTTCGGCACTGCGGCCGGTCTGGTGCAGCAGAAGGCCGAGGAAATGCGCTGCGGCGGGATGGCTGGCCTTGGCCGCGAGAACCTGCCGATAGAGGCTTTCCGCTTCCGGCAGCCGCCCCGTCTGATGCAATTGCAATGCCTGGGCAACCGCGCGATCCAGATCACCGCCACGCGGCGGTTGCCCGGAGCCTCCGGTGCCACTCTTTGCGCCTTCGCGCCTTCTCAATGCCCGGTTGATGGGACACCTGCCATGTTCGTCTGAGCCTGATGCGACCTAGGCCATCCGGCTGGCGGTTTCAAGCATGGCGTGTCCGAACCAACCTTCCAGGCGCCGCGGATAGCGGCGCCTGGAAGCGGTAATCAACATGGGCCTCCGTCGACGACGCGCCAGCCGGCGGCGCGCGCTTCGCAGCTGTTCGGGAAGGTCTGCAGCTGTCCGCGCCGGCGTGCGCAGACGGGAGCATATTCCCGCGTGCAGAACTGCGGGCGGTCGCCGCCATCGTTCCAGCCACCACCACGGCACTGACCGTCGCCGATGACGCGATAGCCGGACCGCCGCGCCATGCACGCATTGGCGAAGGTTTGCCTGTCGCCGCCGCGCCGCGCGCAGACGGGTTCGTATTCGCGCGTACAGAATTGCGGCCCTGGACCAGGATAAGGCGGGCGTGGTCCCGGCCCCTCGTCCACGACGACGGTGCATGCCGCCAGCACAATCGTCAGAACCGCAAGCGCAAGGCTTTGCGGCCGCAGGAAGAATTTCAGAAACATCATGGCCTCTCTCCATCACCCCCACCGGCGGTCAAGCCGGAGACACGGCGCCGCGACCGCGGCAGCCATATCAGCCCGATTGAATAGCCCGCATCGGGAACAACGCAAGTGCAGCCTTCCGCCGTGGTGAACGGCTAAATCAACCGTACCGGCGGGTTCTGCACCTATCATTCCCGGTCTGTGGCAGATGACCCTGCCTTGGCGAGGGTCTAGTGCGGGCGCAAGCTAGGCGTTCAGTCACCTGCTTCAGCTTGCAACGATCACATTTCCGTGCGATAAATTCTGTGTTCGGGCATTTGCGACCCGGAGACTGGAACGTTTGCACGACCCTTTCCCCGATAGTGTGAATCTCTGACAGCCCCGTTTTTCGGCGGGGGATTTTGTCATGCGCGAATGCATGAGCGCCGAAAAAACCACCGGGAACTGCCCATCGGCGCAGGACGAAGGGCGGACCCCATCATTGAACGGGTGAGGGAGTTAATCCAATGGCCCAGACCGGTACCGTAAAGTTCTTCAACTCCACCAAAGGCTTCGGCTTCATCACGCCTGACAACGGCGACAAGGATGTTTTCGTTCATATCTCCGCAGTCGAGGCTTCCGGCCTGCGCACGCTGGTCGATGGACAGAAGGTCAGCTTCGAAGTCGAGCCTGATCGCAAGGGCAAGGGACCGAAGGCAGTCAATCTGAACGCAGCATAGGACAGCGTTCGATCAGCGAGCGGCAACAGATTAGAAAGGCGCGGCGGTCTTCGTCGCGCCTTTTGTCTGCCAGCTCAAGCATTCGCGGCTTGACGGCTAACCAACGGCAAAAGTTTTTCTTGCCGATACCGCCAAAATAAACGACAAATTTCCATTCTGGGTCATCAAAAGCCCGGAGACTGGACTGATGGGGTTCACAAGGAGTTTCCCATGCCGCAGACCGGCACTGTCAAATTCTTCAATCACGCCAAGGGCTTCGGCTTCATTACGCCGGACGATGGAGCAAAGGACGTTTTCGTTCATATTTCCGCCGTGCAGGCATCCGGGCTTCCTGGTCTTGAGGATGGACAGAAAGTAACTTTCGATACCGAGCCGGACAAGCGCGGCAAGGGTCCCAAGGCGGTCAACCTTACGGTCGGCTAGAGCGCCGCACGTCCTTTCGGACACGCAAAGGACGCTCTGGCACTTTAAGTTGGCGCATGACGGGCTGCGGATGCAGCCCTGCCTTTCCGAAAATCGATTCCGATTTTCGGGCTCATGCGCCGGGCCGATCGGTCACGGACGACATCGATCGATTACCCATCGCAAAATGGCGCGGTGGGATGTCTTTGACAGATTTCGCGACAGCGATTTCGTTCAGCCTCCGTTCAGCCACGACCGCCTATTAGTGGTTGCAAGACCGGACGACGCCTCCGAAAGAAGCGGGCGAACCGGAACGAAGGAGACCGTCATGAACCGATTTGTCAAAGCTGCCATCCTGTCTGCCGCCGTCGGCGCGACGACCCTGGCAACCTTTTCACCTGCAAGTGCCGACGACTGGCGCTGGCGCCGTCACCATCACCGCGGCGGCGATGCTCTTGCCGCCGGTGTCGTTGGCCTCGCTGCGGGCGCCCTCATCGCAGGCGCCCTGTCGCAGCCGCGTTATCGCGAGCCGGCCTACTACGACGACTATGATCCGTATTACGAGCCGCGCCCCCGCTATGTCGTGCGCCCGCGGCCTGTCGTGCGGCAGTACTATTCGTATGCCGGCAGCGTCGAGCCTTGGAGCCCGGAATGGTACAGCTATTGCTCGAACCGCTACCGCTCGTTCAATGCGCGTTCAGGCACGTTTACGGGCTACGACGGGCAGCAGCATTTCTGCACCGCCAACTGAACCAACGTTATCAAGTTCCCTGCCTAGACCAAAAAGCGCCGCCTTCGAGCGGCGCTTTTTTCATGCCGGCAAGATCCGAACTCGGCCGTCAGACAAGGAATGGATTGGAGCGGCGCTCGTCACCGAAGCGGCTGCCGGGACCATGCCCGCACAAAAAGCCGATATCGTCCCCGAGCGGCAGCAGCTTTTCCTTGATCATACGGATCAGCGTCTCATGGCTGCCGCCAGGAAGATCGGTCCGGCCGATCGAGCCGTGGAAAAGCACGTCGCCGACATGGGCGAAGCGGGCCGCACGGTTGAAATAGACGACATGGCCGGGCGCATGCCCGGGGCAATGCAGCACTTCAAAGCTATGTTCGCCGAACGACACGGTCTCGCCTTCGGTCAAGAAGCGGTCCGGGACGCAATTGCGGATAGTGTCGGTAATTCCGAAACGGCGGGCCTGGTTTTCCAGATTGTCGAGCAGCGGCCTGTCGTCCTCGTGCGGACCGATAATGTCGACGCCGAGAGCTTCCTTGAGATCCATCGCACCGCCGGCATGGTCGATATGGCCATGCGTGATCCAGATCGCCTCGACAGAGATGGTATTATCGCGCACCGCCGCCAGGATACGCTCGACATCACCGCCGGGGTCGACCACCACGCCGGCCTTGCTGTCGCCATCGAACAGGATGGTGCAGTTCTGCTGGAACGGCGTGACCGGCACGATACCGGCATTGAGCTGACCCATGATGGCTCCTTGATCGCTTTCCCCTCACCTTAGAGAGTTTCCGTTTTCACGGAAACGCGGAAACACTCTAACTCATTGTTTTTACGTAATTCCGGACAGAAAATCGTTACACACTTTTTCCTGGAATTGCTCTAGCGCATCGCTCCGCAAATCGGAATCGATTTTCGGAAAGCACGATGCGTCGATTCAAGAATCGGGGCTTCGAAGCCGCAAATGAAATGGGCGGCCGAAGCCGCCCATTTCTAAAACTCGAAATAGCTGCGCTTACTTTTTCATCGCGTTCATGACCAGGCCGATGATGCCGGTCAGGATCGCGCCACCGCCGGCACCACCGACGATGTTGTTGAGGTTGAGCGCACTGCCCAGGCCGCCCGCGGCGGCCGTCGCCGCGGCCGGATCAACCGCTCCGCCGCCGAGCAGGCTGCCGAGGATGGCTGCGCCACCGACGCCGCCGATCGCGCCACCGAGAATCTTGGGAAGCTGAGACATTGCAGCCTGCTGCAGCGCCGCACCCACCGCCTGACCGCCGATGATGCCGGTGACCACCTGGACGATGATCGGAAGAAGTGTTTCCATTCTATAGTCCCTCCTTGGATGCCTGCCGCCGCAGGCAGACATCGAAATGAGACCGCGAATCGGTTGAAAGTCAAATGGCAGAAAAAAGCGCGAGCAAAAAAGTAGCGCATAACTGCTCTTTGAACACAAATTGCCAAACTTCTTAGGCAGCGGCGACTGCTTTTGCAGGTTGCACAGCATCCGCATAGGCCTGAACAAGCGATCTGCTGATGGCACCGACAGCGAATCGGTGTTGACCAACCTCGCTAACCGGCGTCACCTCCGCCGCTGAACCTGTCAGGAAACATTCTTCAAAGCCCGACAGTTCCTCCGGCAGAATGGCGCGTTCGACAACCTCGATGCCCCGCTGACGAGCCAGGTCCATCACAGTCCGTCTCGTTATGCCGTCGAGGAAGCAGTCGGCTGTCGGTGTGTGCAGCTTGCCGTCCTTGACGAAGAACACATTCGCGCCGGTCGCCTCCGCCACCTGCCCGCGCCAGTCGAGCATCAGCGCATCCGCGTAGCCTTTCGCCTCGGCGACGTGCTTCGACATGGTACAGATCATATAAAGGCCGGAAGCTTTCGATTTCGACGGAGCCGTGCGCGGATCCGGCCGGCGGTATTCGGCCCAATCGAGCCTCAAACCCTTCATTTTCAGTTCCGGGTCGAAATAGCTCGGCCATTGCCAGATGGCGACCGCGCAGTGAATGCGGTTGTTCTGCGCACCAACCGAAGTCTGTTCGCTACCGCGCCAGGCGATCGGCCTCACATAGGCGTCCTGAAAACCCTGCATCTTCAAGAGGGTGCGGCAGGCCTCGTCAATCTCGGACACCGAATAGGGAATGGTGTAGCCGAGGATGCGCGCCGATTCATGCAGCCTTTTGCTGTGTTCAGTCAGCTTGAAGATCTCGCCGCCATAAGCGCGTTCGCCTTCAAAAACGGCGCCGCCATAGTGCAGACTGTGGGTCAGCACATGAACTTTCGCATCAGCCCATTTGATGAACTGACCATTCATCCAGATGAAACCATCCAGTTCGTCGAAGGGAACAGTCTTCATGGAATCCTCCCGAGCGCAGGCGAGCCTGCGCAGCGTTGTCACGTTGCGTTGCTGTCGATTCGGCTTGAGGGCAATCTGCGCGATGCTTGCGCAGGGTCGGATGCACATCGATGAAATTTCCGGAAAAGCGCTGCCGCCTTGCCTTTTCGTGCGCAATCAGCCCTAAAGCTTATCGAAAATTACCACTGCCCGAAAAATACGTCAATAATGCTGACATATTTTTCGGCTAAACACAGGACCATCATGGCTGACCGAAAGACCGCTCGAGGAGCGCCGATCAAAACGCCGGTGGGCGAGCAGGACGGCATCGATTTCAGCATCATCGAGCTGTTCTTCTTCGCCTACCGCGACTTCACCTCCGATCCCGACGAGATCCTGGCCGACTATGGTTTCGGTCGCGCGCATCACCGTGTGCTGCACTTCGTCAACCGCAGGCCGGGCCTCACCGTCGCGGAACTGCTGGATGTGCTCAAGATCACCAAGCAGTCGCTGGCGCGTGTGCTCAAGCAGCTCATCGACACCGACCATATCGTGCAGCTTCCAGGCCCGCGCGACCGCCGCCAGCGCGAGCTCTACCCGACCGAAAAGGGGCGCGCCCTGGCACTGGCGCTGGCGCGGCCACAGTCACGCCGCATCCATACGGCATTGGGAGATTCCGGTTTGGGGAACCGCGCTTCGATTGAGCTGTTTCTAAAAGCGATGGTCAATCCGGAATTGAGGGCGCAGATTGATATCTTGCCCGCGAACCCTACCCAGAAACGATCAGGGGACGATCATGGAGAACACTGAGAGGACCGACAGGCCACCTGCTCCGAATGACGATGCGCCGCACCTCCTGGTGGTCGACGACGACACGCGCATCCGCAACCTGCTCAAACAATATCTGACCGAGAACGGCTTCCGCATCACTGTGGCCGGCAATGCCGACGAGGCGAGACGCAAACTGATCGGCCTCGATTTCGATCTCCTGGTGCTCGACATCATGATGCCTGGCGAAAGCGGTGTCGACCTGACCCGCTCGCTCCGGACGGACAAGAATGTGCCGATTCTGATGCTGACGGCGCTCTCGGAAACCGACAACCGTATCAGCGGGCTTGAAGCCGGTGCCGACGACTACCTGCCGAAACCGTTCGATCCGCGCGAACTCATCCTGCGCATCAACAATATCCTGCGCCGCGGCGGCCCGGCCACCACGCCGAAGGTCGAGCAACTGGTGTTTGGCCCCTACACGTTCCAGATCGCCAAGCGCGAACTGAAGAAGGGCGGCGAGGCCTTGAAGCTGACCGACCGCGAACAGGAGATCCTGGCGATCTTCGCTGCCCGTGCCGGCGAGACGATTCCGCGCCACGAACTGGTCGGCGATGATTCGGAGGTCGGCGAGCGTACCATCGACGTCCAGATCAACCGTCTGCGCCGCAAGATCGAGCGCGATCCGGCCAATCCCGTCTGGCTGCAGACCGTGCGCGGTATTGGGTATCGGTTGAGCGTGGAATAGACTGTGGCGCTGTCGCCAAGCGGCGGCATCGCGCGAACCGGTAGGTGAATGGCGACTTCGGAATTGCAAGGACCGCAACCGCAGGACGGACGCATCGCGCGCACATTGGGCGCGTTGCCGCGCGGCTGGCGTCGGTTCTGGCGCCGGGTCTCCTTCTACATGCCGAAGCGGCTTTATGCCCGTTCGCTCATCATCGTCATCGCGCCGATGATCCTTTTGCAGTCGGTCATCGCCTATGTCTTCCTCGAACGGCACTGGCAGCAGATGACCCAACGCCTTTCGCAGGCAGTGGTCCGCGATATCGCAGCCGTCGTCGATCTGATCGAGACTTATCCGCGCGAAGCCGACTACGGCAACATCATCCGCATCGCGCAAGACCGCATGCAGCTGAAGGTCGATCTTTTGCCACCCGACCCGCTGCCGCCGCCGGGCCCCCGGCCCTTCTTCTCCATCCTCGACGACGTGCTGCCGGCGGAGATCACCCGCCAGATCAATCGGCCGTTCTGGATCGATACGGTCGGCAACTCCAACGTCATCGAGGTGCGCATCCAGCTCGAGGACAAGGTGCTGCGGGTTTTCGTACGCCGCAGCCAGGCCTATGCCTCCAACACCATCGTCTTCCTGATCTGGATGGTCGGCGCATCGTTGGTGCTTCTGATGATCGCTATCCCCTTCCTGCGCAACCAGATCCGGCCGATCCTGGCCCTCACCGACGCTGCCGAGAGTTTCGGCAAGGGGAGGCCGATGCCGCGCGATTTCCGACCGCGCGGTGCCGAGGAGGTGCGGCGCGCCGGCTTTGCCTTCATCCAGATGCGCGAGCGCATCGAACGTCAGATGGAGCAACGCACCGCAATGCTGACCGGCGTCAGCCATGACCTGCGCACCGTTCTCACCCGCTTCAAACTGCAACTGGCGCTGATCGGCGGCAAGCGCACCGACACCGAGGCGCTCAACCAGGACATCCAGGACATGCAGTCGATGCTGGAAGGCTACCTGGCCTTCGCGCGCGGTGAAGCTTCCGAGGACCAGGGAGATTTCGACCTCGAAGCCTATTTCCAGAAACTGCGTGACGAGGCTGCGTTGCGCAAACGCAAGCTGACCGCCACGATCAGCGGCCCCAGGCTCGTGCATGTCAGGCCGAACGCCTTCGAACGCCTGTTGTCGAATGTCGCCGGCAATGCCTTTCGTTATGGCAAGGTCGTCGACATCAAGGCCGTCAACAGCCGCGGCGCTCTGGTTGTGACGATCGACGATGACGGTCCTGGCATCCCGCCGGAAAAACGCGAGGAAGTGTTCAAACCCTTTGTGCGGCTGGACGAAGCACGTAACCTCGACGCCAGCGGCACCGGTCTCGGCCTCTCCATCGCGCGTGACATCGCCCGTACACATGGCGGCGACATCGCACTCGAAGACAGTCCGCTCGGCGGCTTGCGCGCCATCATCAGAGTGCCCTCCTAGAGCAAAAACTGCGGTTTTGCGTCAGGAAAGCGAAAGCCGTGTTGGTCACCGGCTCATAACACTCATTCGTCACCATGGATCATGGTGCGCCAGCGCGACGCCGATCCCCGAAAGTTCAACGTCTAGGCCTGATGCGCCGAACCCCTTATCCTCCAACGATCTCGCTGATCTGCACGATGGGCGCG
This sequence comes from Mesorhizobium sp. 1M-11, assembly GCF_001303895.1. Taxonomy (GTDB): domain Bacteria; phylum Pseudomonadota; class Alphaproteobacteria; order Rhizobiales; family Rhizobiaceae; genus Mesorhizobium. The sequence goes on from NZ_LJSD01000032.1 coordinate 44,691, forward strand.
ATGTCCGTATAGTTGGCGACGTCCGCGGCGATCTCCGCGCGGTGGGGACCTAACGCCTCCTGGAATGTCTCCAGGGTTGGCGAGTAGACGTGGCACGCCGCGACGAACTCCGGCGCGCTTCCAGGTTCGCGACCCGCAAGGCCCTTGTCGATCTCGTAGCGGAGGCAGGCATCGCCGAGCCGTTCCTGGATCAGTGGCATGTGCCTGGTGCGGTAATAGTCGTGATCGAACTTCGAGCCGCCATCGGCCGGATAGTAGACGCTCATCTTGATCACGGTCGGGCTCCTGACTGAACGCCTCTCCGAGCGTCCGAGGTGGCCTTCTAGCTCACCGGCTCATAATGCGCATCCAGATTTTGGCTGAAACGAGTTCGACGAGGGCAAGGTCGTTTTCAACGTGCTTTTCGAAGCGGGTGACCACGGCACGGACGTGCTTGAGCGACGCTGGCCCATCAGTGGCTCCAGAACCTTGCAGCTACCGCCGGCAGTTTACGAGTGCGTGACCTGGGCTCTGAAGGCGGCCGCCCGCTCCAATTCATCGCCGCGTCATGAAAACATGCTCAACAGCGCCCATGAAGCGCGCGATTGTCCATGATTCGATCTGGCGCCTGGACCCCGGCGTCCTGCCCGCCAGGCCGGACTGGTGCGAGGAATGGATGCTGAACAGCCTCCCCTTCCGAACGCGCTCGAGCAGCCCCCAGCGACACCGCGGCGAGGTCCCATGCGCATCCTGATGGTCACCGATGCCTGGCGCCCCCAGGTCAACGGCGTCGTTCATACGCTGGAACGACTATCGGAAACCTTGAAGACGCAAGGCGTCGAAACCCAATTCCTCACGCCAAATACCTTCCGCACCTTGCCCCTGCCCACTTATCCCGACATCCGGCTGGCGCTGACCACGCCCCGCCATGTCGCCCGGCTGATCGCGGATTCGAACGCCGACCACATCCATATCGTCACCGAGGGCCCGCTCGGTATCATGGCGCGGCGCTATTGTCGGGCGCATGGCCGCCCCTTCACCACCAGCTACCACACGCGTTTTCCGGAATATCTCAGCGCTCGCCTGCCGGTGCCGGAAAGCTGGGCCTACAACTGGCTGCGCGACTTCCACAATTCCGGCCAGGGCACGCTGGTTGCCACCCAGTCCCTGGCCGACGATCTCGCCTCACGCGGCTTCAACAAGCTGAAACCCTGGACGCGCGGCGTCGACATCGAACATTTCCGCCCCGACAAACGTGGCGACCTGCCCTACCCGCGCCCCATCTTCCTGTCGGTCGGCCGCATCGCCATCGAAAAGAACCTGCCGGCATTCCTCGAACTCGACCTGCCCGGCAGCAAGGTCGTGGTCGGCGACGGACCAGAGCGCGCCAAGCTGACGGCCCGCTATCCCAATGTGCATTTCCTCGGCCACCGCCCGAGCGCCGAACTCGCCGAACTCTATGCTTCCGCGGACGTTTTCGTGTTTCCCAGCCGCACCGACACGTTCGGCAACGTCATCATCGAGGCGCTGGCCAGCGGCACGCCGGTCGCTGCCTATCCTGTGACGGGGCCGATCGATATCGTCGGTGACGGCATCGGCGGCAAGGTCTCCGAGGATCTGCGCCAGGCCTGCCTCGATACCCTGACACTAAGCCGCACCGAAGCGCGCGAACGCGCCATGCGCTACAGCTGGAAGGCCTGCGCCGACATGTTCATGGATACGGTGAACGAGGCGCTCGGAAGACACGAGAAACTCGCTGCCTGATCAATATGCGAGCGGTCAGTAGAGGCGACCACCGTCCGGCACCTTGCGCTCGATCGCGCCCAGCACAACGTCGCCGTCGCCGTCGGGAAAGCCGAGCGTCAAGACTTCAGACATGAACTTGCCGATCTGACGTGGCGGAAAATTCACCACCGCGAAGACCTGCCGGCCTACCACGCTCTCCGGCGTATAATATTTGGTGATCTGTGCCGACGACTTTTTCACCCCGATCTCGGGGCCAAAGTCGATCTTCAGCTTGATCGCGGGCTTGCGGGCTTCCGGAAAAGGCTCAGCCTCGATGATCGTGCCGGCACGGATGTCGACACGGTCGAAGTCGGCGAAGGTGATGTCGGGTTTACGCTCGGTACTGGCAGTCATTTTTCTCGACAGCATTGGTCAGGCATTGCCATAGGTTTCAAACAGCACGCTCGACAGCGCATCCTTGGCCGAAGTGCCGGACCAGACGACGAACTGAAATGCCTGGAAGTAGCATTCGCACGCTTCCAGTGCCGAAGACAGCAGCACTTCGACCTGCTGGCTGGACGGTTCGACGCCGCCGGCGAGCAGCAGCGACTGACGGAACATGATCGCGCCTTCCTGCTCCCACAGGTCGAAATGGCCGAACAGCATCTGCTCGTTGATCAGCGACAGCAGACGCATGACTTCCAATGTGCGATTCTCGGGAACCTTGATGTCGAAGGCGCAGGCCAGATGCAGTGCCTCGAAATCCTCCATCCAGGAAAACGACACATGATAATCGGTCCAGGTTCCGGTTACCGAGATCGAAATTTCGTCGTCGCCAGCCCGCTCGAAAGACCAGTCATTGTTGTGCGCCACCTGCTCGATCACATCGACCGGATGGATTTCGCGGGAGAATTCGAGTTCGAGAAGTTCCATGGAATGCTTCCTGTCGTTCTGGGAGCGCCACCGCACGCTCCGCGGGGGAGGCACGCACAACGAACAATTTTTCTAGAACTCGGACGGCCTGGACTGCTCGACGCAACACCCCATGACCGGACCCCACCGCCCGGCGCATGACCCCGTTCCGAATCATGCAGCAAATTCAGTCTATTGATCGGGAGTCGCGTGACCAGCCCAATTTTTTGGGGCGGGCCATTCGCATGTGGAAAGTGGAGTCACAAAGAGTCACGAGCCGCCGTTAAGCGATTCACGACAAAGCGCTTTTTCAGACGGCGGGTTGTGGAAAGATTTAACGATTTATTTTTTTGCGCGTGGCTTCGCGGTGGTGGCCGAGGCCGGTTTTTCGCTCTTGGCTGCTGCGGAGCCGCCAAACTGTGCTTCAAGTGCCTCGATGCGGGCCGCAAGTTTGGCGTTTTCTTCACGCGCTTTGGCTGCCATTTCGCGCACCGCCTCGAATTCCTCGCGCTGCACGATATCCATGGAGTTCAGCAGTCGCTCGGCCTGGGCCCGGAAGGCTGTTTCCATTTCGCGGCGCACGCCCTGGGCGGCTCCTGCCGCATCGGTCACCAGCTTGGCGAATTCATCGAGGATGCGGTTCGGTCCGGTCGACATGGCAAAACCCCTGTTAGCTGATTTGACCTAATGAGCCCCATGCCAGAATGCAAGGTTGCTCTGCCTTGACCCCGCCAAAAGCCTGCCCCATGGTCCGCGCCTCAAAGCATGATCCCGAAAAGTTGCAGACTTTTCGGATAAGATCATGCGGCAAAACAAAGAGATAGAGCGGAACAGCGATACAACGTCGCGTTTCGCTCCAACACGACCCGCATGGGAGATTTCCTTGAGCGACCTGCTGCCGCTGGCTGCCCTTTCCTTCCCGAACATCGATCCGGTCATCTTCCAGATCGGCCCGTTCTTCGGCTTCGGCCCCTTGAAAGTGCATTGGTACGGCGTCGCCTATGTCGTCGGCATCCTGTTCGCCTGGTGGTACTCCAAGCGCCTCATCACCAACACCCGGCTGTGGCCCGAAGGGAGACTGCCGATGAAGCCCATCGATATCGACGATTTCGTCGTCTGGGCCGCTGTCGGCATCGTCGCCGGCGGGCGGCTGGGTTACGTGCTCTTCTACAACTTCCCGCGCTATTTCAACAATCCGATCGAGATCTTCTACCTTCAGGACGGCGGCATGTCCTTCCATGGCGGCATCACCGGTACCATCCTGGCGATGTATCTCTTCGCCCGCTCGCGTGGCATCCATGCCTGGTCGCTGTTCGACGTGGTGGCCGCGGGCGTACCTGTCGGCCTCGGCCTCGGCCGGATTGCCAACTTCATCAACTCCGAGCTGTGGGGGCGACTGACAACCGTGCCTTGGGCGGTCGAATTTCCCAATGGCGGCCCCTTTGCACGCCATCCCAGCCAAATCTACGAAGCGCTGCTTGAAGGCCTCGTGCTTTTCCTGGTGCTGCGTTTCCTCACCCATTCGCGGCTGAAGCTGATGACGCCCCGTTTCATCTCAGGCGCCTTCGTAGCCGGATACGGCCTGTCGCGCATCTTTGTGGAGTTCTTCCGCGAACCCGACCCGCAGCTCGGCTATCTCTTCGGCGGCTGGCTGACCATGGGCATGGTGCTGTCGGCGCCAATGGTTCTCATCGGCATCTGGTGCATGGCAACGGCCAGACCCATCACCCACGCACAGCCGGCATGACGCAACTGAAACGCCGCATCATCGAGTTGATCGCGACAGCCGGGCCCATCCCGACCAGCGAATACATGGCGCTTTGCCTGTTCGACCCCAAGGCGGGTTATTACACGACGCGCGAGCCCTTTGGCACCGGCGGCGATTTCATCACGGCGCCGGAAGTCAGCCAGATGTTCGGCGAACTGGTAGCGGTCTGGCTCTACGAGGCCTGGCGTGCGGTCGGCTCACCGATGCCTGTCACCCTGGCCGAAATCGGACCGGGCCGCGGCACGTTGACGAAGGACATGCTGCGCACCCTCGAGCGCCTCGATCCGGCTTTTGTCGCAGGCGCTTCGATTGCACTCATCGAGACCAGCCCGCGCTTGCGCGAGAAACAAAGGGATGGGCTGGCCGGCAGTGCGGCAAGTGTCGAATGGCATGAAACAGTCGCTTCCCTGCCCGGCGCACCGCTGCTGATTGTTGGAAACGAACTGTTCGATGCCGTTCCGATCCGACAATTCGTGCGAACCTCCGACGGCTGGCGCGAACGCATGGTGGGGCTCGATGAAAACGGCGAACTTGCCTTTTTCGCCGGAGCGGCTTCGCTCGATCCCTCTCTTCTGCCGCCCGACGCAGAGAGCGTACCAGACGGCTCCATCGTCGAGATCGCCCCGGCGCGTTCGGCGCTGATGCAAACGATTGCCGACCAGATCGCGGCGCATGGCGGTGCAGGCTTGTTCTTCGACTATGGCCATTTGCAGCCGGGTGTCGGCGACACGCTGCAGGCGTTGCGCAGCCACGAATACGAGGACGTACTGGCGAGCCCCGGCGAAGCCGATCTCACCTCGCATGTCGACTTTTCCGCGCTGGCCACCTCCGCCCGAATGGCTGGCCTGCGTGCCGACTTCACGACACAAGGCTCGTTCCTGCTCGGCATGGGTCTGCTCGAACGCGCCGGTCGCCTCGGCGCCGATGCCGACGATGCCACGCGCGAGCGCCTGTCGGGCGAAGTCGAGCGCCTCGCCGGCCCGCAGGCCATGGGCGATCTCTTCAAGGTGCTGGCCGTCGCCCACGAGGACATCGCGCTGCCGGTGTTCCGCAGTCGGGTCAGCTAGAGCAATTCCAGGAAAAGTGTGTAACGGATTTCCGCCAGGAATTGCGTAAAAACAAAGCGCTAGAGCGTTTCCATGAAAAACGGAAATGCTCTAGCGCGGTTCGGAATGAGATGGAAACGATGCAGGATGACGAACTCGACACATTGAAGGAGACGATCGTCGCCCGTTTTCCAGACCTGGCCGGGTCCAGGTTCAGGCTGCTGACCCAGGGCTGGGATTCGATCGCAGTGGACGTGGACGATCGGCTGATCTTCAAGTTTCCGCGCAACGAGATCGCGCAAAAGTCGCTAATCCGAGAGATCAGCCTTCTCGACGTAATCCGTCCCGCCGTCACCATGCCGGTTCCCGATATCCGCCTGATCGATGGTTCGCGGGCCTTCTCGCGCCATGAGAAGCTGAAAGGCAGCCATCTGGAGACGCCTCACTATACCCGCCTGTCCGCGGAAGCCCGCGAGGACCTTGCACTGCGCCTGGCCCGTTTCTACGTCGACCTGCACGGCCTCGACATGGATACGATGCGTGCCGCCGGCGCAGAACCTGTGGAAGCCTGGTCGAAACCTGACGAAGTCCGCGTCAAGGTGCTGCCGCTTCTGTCGGGCGAGTTGAAAATCCTGGCCGAGCGGATCATCGCTTCCTGGGCCGACTTGCCACCGGACCCTTACGGCACGACCTATGGCTTTTTCGACGGTCACGGCTGGAACATGGCCTTCGATCATGAGACCGGCCGCCTGAGCGGCGTCTATGATTTCGCCGATTCCGGCTTCGGCCCGCTGCACCGGGATTTCATCTATTCGAACTTTATTTCCACCGACCTGACCGAACGCATCATCTCCCACTATGAGATCCTGTCCGGCTGTGCGCTCGAGCGCGAACGTGTCGAGGTGCTCACCGGCGCGCATCGTCTGTGGGAGCTTGCGGAGGCTGTGGACGATCCACCGCGAATCCCGTTCATGATCGATCATTTCTCCTATTGGGCGGCCGCGTTGCGTTGACCTGTCCTAAACCGCGCCTCCAATCGCGATTGACTTCGGCCCCCGCCCTGCCCCACTGTCCGCGCTTCGAACCGTCGGCGCAGCGCCTTGACGAACCCTGACTGACAAAGACAAGACAGACATGCTGAACGAAACGAAGCCGGAGCCGATCCGGTCTCCGATGCTCGAAAAGGCAGCCGGACAAGGCATCCGCCACGGCTATTTCACCCGTGTCGGCGGTGTCTCGAACGGCATCTATCGAGGTCTCAACATCGGCACCGGCTCTCAGGACGCTCCTGAACTGGTGCGCGAGAATCGCCGCCGCGTCGCCGACTGGATGGGCGTACCCGCCACACATCTGCTCAGCGCCCACCAGGTCCATTCGCCCGACGTCTTCGTTGCGTGCGAGCCTTTCGACGGCGAGCGCCCCAAGGTCGACGCCATTGTCACCGACCGGCCGGGCATCGCCATTGCCGCCACGACCGCCGACTGCGGACCGGTGCTGTTTGCCGATTCCGGCGCGCGCGTCGTCGGCGCCGCCCATGCCGGCTGGAAAGGCGCCTTCACCGGCGTGCTCGAAAACACCGTCGTCGCCATGGAGAGCCTGGGTGCAAGGCGCGAAAACATCGTCGCGGTGCTCGGCCCTTCGATCAGTCCACGCAATTATGAAGTCGGACCGGAATTCGTCTCCCGCTTCGTCGAGGCGGATGCCGGCAACGAGCGCTATTTCGCGCCGTCCGGCAAAGCGGGTCACGCGATGTTCGACCTCAACCGCTATACGATCGACCGGCTGAGACAAGCCGGCGTGACCGCCGAGGCACTCGACCGCTGCACCTATGCGGAAGAGGATCTCTTCTTTTCCTATCGCCGCACCGTCCACCGCAACGAACCGGACTATGGACGCCAACTGTCGGCGATCGTGCTGGAGGACAATGGCTGATGGCGCTGCATTTCGAACGTTCCGAATTCGACGCTCGCCGCGACCGGCTGATGATCGAGATGGCCGAGAAGAAGCTCGACGCCATCCTGCTGTTCGCCCAGGAAAGCATGTACTGGCTGACCGGATACGATACTTTTGGCTTCTGCTTCTTCCAGTGCCTGGTGGTGAAAGCGGACGGCTCGATGGTCCTGCTCACCCGCTCAGCCGACCTGCGGCAGGCCCGCCACACCTCGACCATCGACAATATCGTGGTGTGGATGGATCGCGCCGACGCCAATCCGGCAATAGACCTGCGCAACCTTTTGAACGATCTCGACCTGCTCGGCGCGCGCATCGGTGTCGAATACGACACCCACGGCCTGACCGCCTATAACGGCCGCCGGCTCGATGAGCAGTTGCAGACCTTCGGCCAGATCGCGGACGCCTCCGGCATCGTCGGCCGGCTGCGTCTGTTCAAGAGCCCGGCCGAGATCGCCAAGGCTGAAAAGGCTGCCGCATTGAGCGACGACGCGCTGGACGCAGCCTTGCCGCTGATCAAGCAAGGTGGCGACGAGGCGCAGATCCTGGCCGCCATGCAAGGCGCGATCTTCTCCGGCGGCGGCGACTATCCCGCCAACGAATTCATCATCGGCTCAGGGCCCGACGCTCTGCTTTGCCGCTACAAGGCAGGCCGCCGCAAACTCACCAAGAATGACCAGCTCACGCTGGAATGGGCCGGCGTCTTCCACCACTACCATGCGCCGATGATGCGCACTGCACTCACCGGCAAGGTCTCCAAGCGCCACCAGGAACTGTTTGATGCCTCCCATGCCGCACTGCTGGCGGTCGAGAAAGCCATGACACCCGGCAACAGTTTCGGCGATGTCTTCGATGCCCATGCACGCACCATGGAAACGCATGGACTGACCCGTCACCGACTCAACGCTTGCGGCTATTCGGTTGGCGCGCGCTTCACACCGTCCTGGATGGACATGCCAATGTTCTACCAGGGTAATCCCGAGCCGATCGCGCCCAACATGACGCTGTTTGCGCACATGATCATCATGGATTCCGAAACGGAGACCGCGATGACGCTCGGCCGCACCTATCTCACGACCGAATCGCAGCCCAAGCCGCTTTCGCGCCATGATCTCGACTTGATCGTGCGCTGAATCGACACTGGGAAGGGTATTTGTTCGTCGCCGAGGAGTTCGTCAGTCGATGAGGCGATCGTGCCTGACCATCGCGCCATTGCTTGTTGCTCTGGCGCTGTCGGCCTGCAACAGGGCCAATGACGCCCTGCAGCCGGCCCCCACCGCACAAGCGACGCAACCCATCCCGGGCTCGACGGCTGCCACGACCACCGCACAGCCCGGCGCTCCGGCGAACCCGATCGCCGGCGCTCCGACCCCTGCGACTGCCGGCGCTACTCCCGCCGCGACGCCGGCGCAGATGGCTGCCGTGCTCGGCCAGACCCGGCTGCAGATCGCCCCGATCGTCGGTGCCTCGGTAGAGGCCGCCACGCCGCTCACCCAACGCCTCGCCGCGCGGGCCAAGGAAAGTGGTATCACACTTGCCGGCAGCGCCGGCCAAGGCGCCACCCATGTGCTGAAAGGCTATTTCTCCACGATCTCCGAGGGCAAGGACACCACAGTCATCTATGTCTGGGACGTCTACGACCCGGCCGGCACCCGCCTGCACCGCATCAACGGCCAGCAGAAGGCACCGGTCGTCAGCGGTGCGGAAGGCTGGGCGGCCGTACCGCCCGCCACCATGCAAGCGATCGCCGACCAGACCATCGCCCAGTTGACCAGTTGGCTGGCCGGCCGCACCGCCGGCTGATCCTGCAGCGTTTCCGTTTTCTCGGAAACGCTCAAATTTTTGTTGACGCAATTCCGGACGCAAAACCGCTACGCACTTTTTGCTGGAATTGCTGCAGGAATCTAGCCGGCTGACACCCCGGTACTCCTTCCCCTGCGTTAAACCTTTGTTGCGATTCAGCTGCGGATTCGTAAATACGGCGCTTGCAATACCGGCACGGCTGGTTAAAAGCCCCATAAACTCCACCACCAGGTACGGTGCATGAAACTCTTCGCGGGCAATTCCAACAGGGTGCTGGCCGAAGCGGTCGCCCGCTATCTCAACATCCCGTTGGGCAAGGCCAGTGTCAGGCGCTTCGCCGACCAGGAGATCTTTGTCGAGATCCAGGAAAACGTGCGCGGCGAGGATGTCTTCATCCTGCAGTCGACCTCTTTCCCGACCAACGATCACCTGATGGAACTGCTCATCATGATCGATGCCTTCATGCGCTCGTCAGCCCGGCGCATCACGGCGGTCATCCCCTATTTCGGCTATGCCCGCCAGGACCGTCGTGCTTCCGGCCGCACGCCGATCTCGGCCAAGCTGGTCGCCAACATGATCGCCCGCGCCGGTGCGAACAGGGTACTCACGCTTGACCTGCATGCCGGCCAGATCCAGGGCTTCTTCGATATCCCGACCGACAACCTCTTTGCCGTGCCTGTGATGGCGCGCGACGTGAAAGCCAAATACAAGCAGCTCGGCAACGTCATGGTCGTCTCGCCCGACGTCGGCGGCGTGGTGCGCGCGCGCGCTCTTGCCAAGCGCATCGACGCCCAGCTCGCCATCGTCGACAAGCGCCGCGAGCGGCCGGGCGAATCGGAAGTCATGAACGTCATCGGCGACGTTCGTGGCAAGGACTGCCTGCTGATCGATGACATCGTCGATTCCGGCGGCACGCTATGCAACGCGGCCGACGCGCTTCTGGCCAATGGCGCCACCAGCGTCACCGCCTACATCACCCATGGCGTACTTTCGGGCGGCGCGGTGGCTCGCATCACCGGCTCCAAGCTACAGGAACTGGTCATCACCGATTCGATCCAGCCGACCCAGGCGGTCATCGACGCGCCCAACGTCCGCTGCATCTCTATCGGCGACCTGATGGGCGAGGCGATCTCGCGCACCGCCACCGAGGAATCGGTCTCCAGCCTGTTCGACTAGAGCAATTCCAGCAAAAGTGCGTAGCGGTTTTGCGATCGGAATTGCGCAGAGCATTGGCGGCGGCGAGCGTCGCGCGCGTCCACCCGGACGCGCAAAGGACGCTCTGACACTTTGAAGCTGCTGTTTACCGCAATATCCCGTCCAGCACCGGCAGGCTGATGAACGCCGAAAGCGCGATCAGTCCGAAGCACAGCCTGCGAAAGGTCTGTTCGCTGGCGATGCCGAATATATGCGCGCCGAGCCACAGCCCCATCCCATAGGCAGGTGCAGCCACAACGGCCAGCGCCACGATTGAAGTGGTTATGAGGCCGCCCCAGAGATAGCTCGCCGCAGTGATGGCCGAAGAGACGGCAAAATAGAGGATGATGTTGGCCCGAACCGTGTTGCCGGCAAAGCCACCCCCCAGCCAGTAGGCCACGACCGGCGGTCCGCCGACCTGTGCCGCCCCCGAGAAGATGCCGGAGATCGCCCCGACTGCGACAGTGAGGTAGGCTTTCGGACGGCCGTGATAACGCCAGCCCGACATCAGAAGCAGAAGAAGCGCGATGACGACGGCGATGATCGACCAGCGGATCGTCAGCGGGTCGAGATGCGCGAGCGCATAAGTGCCGAGCGGCACACCGACCACAGCGCCGAGCGCCATGACGGAGACATTGGTCTTGTCCGCCAGTCGCCATGCGCCCGGCACGAAACCGATGGTCATCACGCCATCGACCACCAGCAGCAGCGGCGCCGCGATCTTGGGGCTGATCACCGAACTGGCCAGCGGCACGAAGATGAGCGCGGCGCCAAAGCCTGAGAAGCCACGCGCCAGGCCGGCGATCAACGCGATCACAACAATGGCGAATACGGCCTGGTTCGAAATACCAGCCAGAAGCAAGTGAAGCATTTGAGCGAAGGTTCAAAAAAAATCCTTGGTCTTCGTACCCATCCCTTGCCTCGCTGGATAGGGCACAGACCATTGCAGCAAGATGGCGCAGACGCCGCTGCAAAGACACTGAGCCAACTGATGGCGATTGCCGCCGCCCTCACCCCACTTCCCGCGCACCCCTCAGATATGCGCGCGGCGAGGTGCCCAGCATGCGCTTGAACATGGTGGTGAAGGCCGGAACGCTGTCATAGCCGAGATCGAGCGCCACGCGTGTCACCGGCTCGCCGTCAGTCAATCGGGGCAAGGCGGCAAGCAGCAGTGCCTGCTGGCGCCAGGTCGACAGCGACAAACCCGTCTCGCGGTGGAATACACGGGTGAAAGTGCGTCGGCTCATGCCCACGGTCTCTGCCCAATCGTCGATGGTGGCATGCGGCGACGGCTCGGTGACGAAGCGCCGGCACAGTGCCGCGATGCGGGGATCATGAGGGAATGGCAGGCCGAGCGGCCGCTCCTCCATGGCCGGAATCTCATGCAGAAGCAGCGCCATCAGAAGTGCGGCACGCTCGCTCGGTGGCTCGTCGGTCGGCAGCGTGACCGCCTCGATGATCAGGCTGCGCATCAGGTCGCTGACGCCGACGACGCGCAGGTTTGTCGGCAGGCCGGCGACAGAGTCGGGCGCGACATAGACCGAGCGCATCGAGACATTGCCCTGCATTTCCACCGCATGCTTGATGCCGGCCGGGATCCACATGGCGTGATCGGGTGGAACCATCCAGCGGCCGAAATGCGTTTTCACCAGAACCACGCCAGTCAAGGCGTGCAGAAGCTGGCTGCGATTATGGCGATGGTCAGGCACCGTATAGCCATCCGGATATTCCGACGGCAGGGCCACGACGAGGTCCTTGGTGCGGTCGAGCCATTCCAGCCGCTCGCGATGGCGGCGATGCAGGTCGGTGACCGGCGCTTCGAGATAGGAAACACTTGTTGGCATGGGTTTGGCCCACTTGCGTAAGAAATGGACCAAACCACGAAAGAAGCTGCGTCACAACAGGATTATAAGCGCCGGCGCGGTGGCACATTGCCGCTCGCAACAAGGGTGCGGCTAGATTCAAGCCAGGGCACGCCGAAAAGTGGTGGCTTTCGGAGTCGCGAAGCGACGAGCGGAGCGTACGCTGGATACGTGCGCGAAAACGCGGAAAGCTGCCATTCGCAGGCCGGGCTCGCTTGAATATCGGCGCGCCACAGCAAGGAGCATGATCTTGACCGATACCGCAGCGACAGCCGGTCGCGCGACGACCGCAGCGACCACCACAGCCTTCACCGTCATCCTGGCGGTGAGCTTCGGCCATTTCATCAACGACATTATGCAGTCGCTGCTTTCGGCCATCTATCCGCTCCTTAAGGACAATTACAGCCTCGATTTCTGGCAGATCGGCCTGCTGACCTTTACCTTCCAGGTTACGGCCTCGCTGCTGCAGCCGGTTGTGGGCATAATCACCGACAAGCGGCCGATGCCGTTTTCCCTGCCCTGGGGCATGGCCTCCTCGCTGGTCGGTCTGATCATCCTTGCCTATGCCGGCCATTACTGGCTGCTGCTGCTCGGCGCCTCTATGATCGGCATCGGTTCATCGATCTTCCATCCGGAATCCTCGCGCATCGCCAGGCTCGCCTCCGGCGGCAAGCACGGCCTTGCCCAGTCGCTGTTCCAGGTCGGCGGCAATTTCGGCCAGGCCATGGGCCCGCTTGCCGCTGCCTTCATAGTCGTGCCCTTCGGCCAGACCAGCATCTCCTGGTTCGCGATCGGCTCGCTGATCGGCATCATTGTTTTGTGGCAGGTCGGCAACTGGTACATCCGCTACCGCAAGGCAGTTGGCAACCGGCCGGCAGCAGTGCACGTCTCGCCCTTCTCGCGCGGCCGGGTTGCTTGGTCGCTGGTCATCCTGACGGTGCTGGTGCTCTCCAAGAACGCCTATATCGCCAGCCTGTCGAGCTACTACACCTTCTACACCATCGAGAAGTTCGGCGTTTCCGTGCAGATGTCGCAGGTGCTTTTGTTCGCCTTCCTCGGCGCCTCGGCACTCGGCATCCTGCTTGGCGGGCCGTTCGGCGACCGTTATGGCCAGAAGGCGATGATCTGGTTCTCGATCGTCGGCGTGCTGCCGTTCACACTGATCCTGCCCTACGCCAACCTGGAATGGACGGTGATCCTCACGATCCTGATCGGCCTCATCCTGTCGTCTGCCTTCTCCAACATCGTGGTGTTCGCGCAGGAGCTTGTGCCAGGCCGGGTCGGCATGATCGCCGGCATCTTCTTCGGCTTCGCCTTTGGCATGGGTGGTATCGCCGCTGCTATCCTCGGCGTGGTGGCAGACGCCAAGGGCATCGACTTCGTCTACCGGATCTGTTCGTACCTGCCCCTGCTCGGCCTGCTCACCATCTTCCTGCCCAACATGAGGGAAGCGAAAAAGGCGGCGTAAGCCAGAAGCAAAGCCAGGAAAGGCGGCCATGCTTGCGCGTTTGGCCGCCTTCCGCTATAGAGCCGCCACCCGCGTAGACACCCTTGGAGGCAACGCGGACGAGGGCCGCGGATTTCGCGGCTTTCGACATTTTCGGAACCCGGCTTGCCGGAAACCGGGAATGCTCCAGCAACGCGAAAGGAAATACCATGAGCCACGATACTTACGAGCTCAAGGCCGAGTCGCGCGAACAGGTCGGTAAGGGGTCCGCCCGTGCAGTTCGCCGCGACGGTAAAGTGCCTGCAGTTATTTACGGCGACAAGCAGCCCCCTCTGGCTATCGCCCTGTCCTACAAGGACATCTTCTACAAGATCCATGGCGGTGGTTTCCTGACCACGGTCGCCACGATCGACGTCGACGGCAAGAAGATCCAGGTCCTGCCGAAGGACTATCAGCTTGATCCGGTCAAGGACTTCCCGCTGCATGTCGACTTCCTGCGCGTCGGCAAGAATACCGAAGTCAACGTCAACGTTCCGGTCCACTTCATCAACGAAGAGAAATCGCCTGGCATCAAGCGCGGCGGCGTGCTCAACATCGTGCGTCACGAGGTGGAGTTCCACTGCCCGGCCAACGCGATCCCGGAATTCATTGAGGTCGACCTGACCGGTGCCGAGATCGGCGATTCCATCCACATTTCGGCGGTCAAGCTGCCGGCTGGCGTGAAGCCGATCATCTCCGACCGCGACTTCACCATCGCCACCATCGCCGGCTCGGCCGCGATGAAGCCGGAGACCGAAGAGGCGGAAGTCGCTCCGGTCGCCGAGGAAGCCGAAGAAGAGTAATTTTCGCTGCCCGGGAGGGCCGCAACCATGCTTTTGTTTGCTGGTCTCGGCAATCCGGGTGCGAAATATGCCAACAACCGGCACAATGTCGGTTTCATGGCGGCGGACGCTATCGCCCGCCGCCATTCTTTTTCGCCCTGGTCGAGGAAGTTCCAGGCCGAAATCGCCGAGGGCAGGATCGGCGGCGAGAAGGTGCTCCTCATCAAGCCGCAGACTTTCATGAACCTCTCCGGCCAGTCCGTCGGCGAGGCGTTGCGCTTCTACAAGCTCGATGCCGCTGCGGTGACCGTTTTCTACGACGAGATCGAACTTCCGGCCGGCAAGGTCCGGGTCAAGATCGGCGGCGGTTCGGCTGGCCACAACGGCATCCGCTCGCTCGACCAGCACATCGGCAACGATTACCGGCGCGTGCGCATCGGTGTCGGCCATCCGGGCGCGAAGGATATGGTGCACGGCCATGTGCTCGGCGACTTTGCCAAGGCTGACCAGGAATGGCTGGACGTCCTGCTCGACAGCATCGCCGACAGTGCCGAACTGATCGCCAAGGGCGACGACAACTCCTTCATGAATCGCGTCACTCTCGCCCTGCGCGACAAACTGCAGCCGACAGGCCCCGACGACACCCCACCGGCCAAGGCACCAAAACGGTCTTCCGCACCCAAGGCACAGAGCCATATCCGCCAGGCAAGGCCGCAGCAGCCCGCAGTCAAGGTTCCCGAAAATGGGCCGATGGCCGCCATGCTGAAGAAGCTGCTCGGCAACAAGGATTGAGCCTCTTTCGGTCGGAGGCTTGACGATCGTCTCCCCTTTCGCCCATAGCCCTGAACAAATTCCGAACTCCCGATAGGACCACATCATCATGGGTTTCAAATGCGGCATCGTTGGGCTGCCCAACGTCGGCAAGTCCACGCTGTTCAACGCGCTGACGCGCACCGCGGCGGCCCAGGCTGCCAACTATCCCTTCTGCACCATCGAGCCGAACACCGGCGAAGTGGCGGTGCCGGATCCGCGCCAGAAGAAGATCGCCGAGATCGCCAAGTCGAAGGAGATCATCCCGACCCGGATTTCCTTCGTCGACATCGCCGGCCTAGTACGCGGCGCCTCCAAGGGCGAAGGGCTCGGCAACCAGTTCCTCGCCAACATCCGCGAGGTCGATGCCATCGTGCATGTACTGCGCTGTTTCGAGGATGACGACATCACCCATGTCGAAGGCCGCATCAACCCGGTGGCTGATGCCGATACGGTCGAGACCGAACTGATGCTGTCCGACCTCGAAAGCCTCGAGCGCCGCATCGTCAATGTGCGCAAGCGCGCGCAAGCAAAGGACAAGGAATCGCTCACTGTCCTGCCCGTCATGGAGCAGGCGCTGGCGCTGCTGCAAGATGGCAAGCCATGCCGTGTCATGTTGAAGAACATCGCACCCGAAGATTTGAAGATCCTGCAGGGCCTCAACCTGCTGACCGCGCACCCGGTGCTTTACGTCTGCAACGTCGCCGAGGCCGATGCCGCGACAGGCAACGAACACACCAAGGCGGTCGAAGCGATGGCGGCTTCCCAAGGCGCCTCCACCGTCGTCATCTCGGCAGCCATCGAGGCCGAAGTCGCCCAGCTCCCCGACGGCGAGCAGAAGGAATTCCTGGAAGCGATGGGCCTGCATGAGCCGGGCCTCGACCGGCTGATCCGCGCCGGTTACGAGCTCCTGCATCTGATCACCTACTTCACCGCCGGCCCCAAGGAGACGCGCGCCTGGACGATCGAGCGCGGCACCAAGGCGCCCGGTGCTGCCGGCGTCATCCACACCGATTTCGAACGCGGTTTCATCCGGGCGCAAACCATTGCCTACGAAGATTTCGTGACACTGGGCGGCGAAGTGGCGGCCAAGGAAGCCGGCAAGGCGCGCGACGAAGGCAAGGAATATGTCGTGCAGGACGGCGACGTCATGCTGTTCAAGTTCAACACCTGACGCGATCCGATGACCGCGCGCGGCGCACCGGAAGTCGACCTGCCTGCGGTCATCCGCACAAGGGTCGATGGTTATGCGTGGGATCGCGACACGCTCGGCCACTCGGATGCCGGCGTGTTCAAGCTGGAAGTGACCGATAAGCCCAGCCTGTTCCTGAAGATCGAAGAAGCCGATGGCTTCGGCGAACTGCCGGCGGAGGTGGAGCGGCTGCGCTGGCTTGGGCATCAGGGCATAACCTGCCCCGAGGTTCTGGCTTTCGAGGTGCATGCTGGCCGCAACTGGCTCCTGATGAGCGCCATATCGGGCAAGGATCTGGTCTCCGCCGGCCCCCTGCCCGCCGAAAAGACGATCGCCGTGATGGCTCGGGCGCTACGAACCCTGCATGCGCTGGACATCCGCTCCTGCCCATTCGACCACCGGCTCGACCGGCGCATCGCCGATGCCAGGGCGCGCATGGAGGCCGGGCTTGTCGACGAAGAGGATTTCGACGACGAACGCCTCGGCCAAACGGCGCAAGATGTCTTTGCCGACCTCATCGCCCTCCGCCCTGCTGACGAAGATCTCGTCGTTGCCCATGGCGATGCCTGCCTGCCGAATTTCATGGTCGATGGCGACCGTTTCTCGGGTTTCATCGACTGCGGCCGGCTTGGTGTTGCCGACCGCTGCCAGGATCTTGCGCTTTCCTGCTGGAGTATCCGTCATAATCTCGGTGAAGAGTGGATCGCGCCTTTCCTCACCCTCTACGGCACACCGGACGCCGATCCGGCCAAACTCGCCTATTATCGGCTGCTCGACGAGTTCTTCTGACCGGGCGGCTGGCTACGGCGGCATAACACATTCCCAGCATCGCGAAGGCAGCCGCCTCTTTGCAACTTGACGCAGCTCATCCCCGGGTCTATCGCGCCCCCTGCGTCGGCTGGATTTCTCCCCTCGGCGCCGTCATGAGCCTGTGCCCTTTGGGCCTCATATCGTTTCCAGCATGGGAGACCACGCGATGATCAAAGCCTTCGTCGTGGACAATGACCGTCTGCGCCTCGCCGACGACCTTGAGCAGAATCGAGACGCGATCGTCTGGGTCGATCTGCTCAACCCCACCAAGGAAGAAGAAGCCGTCGTCGAAGCGGTGTTCGGCATCGCCGTGCCGACACGGGAGGAGATGGAGGAGATCGAGATTTCAAGCCGCCTCTATGTCGAGGACGGCGGGTATTTCATGACCGCCAACCTGCCCTCGCAGACCGAAGGCGAGAAGCCGGAGATGTCGCCGGTCACCTTCGTTCTGGCCGCCAAGCGGCTGATCACCGTGCGCTATCACGAGCCACGCGCTTTCAAAACCTTCCCGCTGCGCGCCGAAAAAGTCGCCACGGGCTGCACCAGCGCCGACACCATCCTGATCGGCTTGCTTGAAGCGATCGTCGACCGCCTCGCCGACATCCTGGAAAAAGCCGGCCGGGATATCGAGGCGATTTCGCGCGACATCTTCGAGGCGACCGCCACCAATGCCTCGCGCCGCGACCGCGACTTCCAGGAACTGCTGAAGAGCATCGGCCGCAAGGAGGACCTCGCTTCCAGCGTGCGCGACAGCCTGACCTCGCTGCAGAGGGTGGCGGGTTTTCTTGCCCATGCCGCCACGCAGACCAAGATGGGCAAGGACACGCGTGCCCGCATCAAGACGCTGGCGCGCGACGTGCTGTCGCTTGCCGATCACGCCACTTTCCTGTCGCAGAAGATCAGCTTCCTGCTCGACGCCACGCTCGGCATGATCTCAATCGAGCAGAACGCCATCATCAAGATCTTTTCGGTAGCAGCCGTCATCTTCCTGCCGCCGACATTGGTGGCTTCGATCTACGGCATGAACTTCGACATCATGCCGGAGCTCAAATGGGAGATCGGCTATCCCTTCGCGATCGGCCTGATGATCGTTTCAGCGATCTTGCCCTATCTCTACTTCCGCAGGCGCGGTTGGCTTTGAACGCTCGGAACGTGCGGACCGGATGCCGTCCACAGGTCCTAAAGCGCTGAACCAAGGCCTCCACGGTCTTGCGGGAGCACGGGGCAGCAGTCACAATAATCGTACAAGCTTGAACGAGGTTGCGCGATGACCGGCAAGAAATGGGCCTATGAGGATTTCGAGGAAGGCGCCATCCTCGACCTCGGCAACAAGAAGGTGGCAGCGGAAGAGATCATCGAATTCGCCTCCGAATTCGACTTCCAGCCCATGCATCTCGATGAGGAAGCCGGCAAGACAGGCCTTCTCGGAGGCCTTTCTGCGTCCGGCTGGCATACCTGCTGCATATTCATGCGCATGCTGTGCGATGCTTTCCTGCTGGAATCGACCTCGCAAGGCGCCCCCGGCGTCGACCAGGTCAAATGGAAGAAGCCGGTTCTGGCCGGCGACACGTTGACGGGCCGCACCACAATACTTGCCAAGCGCCTCTCCAAGTCGAAGCCAAGGCTCGGTTTCGTCACCATGCGGGCAGAGTTGTTCAATCAGCGCGGCGAGGCGGTGTTCGAGTTGGAAAACACCGGCATGTTTCTGACGCGTGCGGGAGGCGAGGCATGACGCTCGACGAATACTTCGCCATTGGCGCGACTGTCACGCTCGGGTCACACAGATTCGAGCCCGACGAGATCAAGGCATTTGCCCGAAAATACGACCCGCAGATCTTCCATGTCGATGAGGAGGCCGCCAAGGCGAGCCTGCTCGGCGGCCTGTGTGCTTCCGGCTGGCACACCGCGTCGACCTGGATGAAATACAATCTCAAGACGCCGAAGCGACCTGGCCTCGTCTGGGACGGCCCGGGTCCGGAACCGGAGTTTGGCCCCTCGCCCGGCTTCCGCAATCTCAAATGGCTGAAGCCGGTGTTTGCCGGCGAGACGGTCACTTTCACGCGCACCGGCCTTGCTCACCGCCCCCTTGCCTCGCGACCTGGTTGGCTCCTGCTCACCATCCTGTGCGAGGCTTTCGACTCCACCGGCGACAAAGTGATCGAGTTCGAGAGTTCTGTCCTCGTGAAGGCTGGATAACCTTTTAAAACCAGTGCATTGCCACCGCATCCTGACTCCAAGGTGTCAGGATGGTTGCGCTATCTGATCGACCCGTGAAGGGGCCTGAGGTTTCGCCATGCGGCGCATCCGGATCCCTGTTGAGGGATACGACCAATGGATACCAGCGCCTTGTGGCTCTATTTCGTTCTGCTTGTCGGCATCATCGTGGTGCCCGGCATGGACATGCTGTTCGTACTGGCCAACGCGCTCACCGGGGGACGACAGGCGGGTGCGGCGGCGACCGCCGGCATCATGCTTGGCGGCATTTGCCACACCATCTTCGGCACGGTCTTCGTGACCGGCTTGTCCACCCTGCTACCCGTCGTGACGCCAGCCATGATGGTGGCAGGCTCGCTTTACATGATGTGGGTCGGGTTCACCCTTTCCCGCAGCGCGATCGCTGTCGACACGGTCGAAGCGGCGGCGGTAAGCCCACTCGGCACGATCCTGGCGCAAGGCGTGTTCACCTGCGTCCTCAATCCCAAGGCCTGGCTGTTCGTGCTCGCTGTCTACCCGCAGTTCATGAAACCGATCTACGGCCCGATCTGGCTGCAGGCGCTGATCATGGGCACGATGACCGTCACCGTGCAGATGGTCGTCTATGGCGGTCTGGCTCTCGCTGCCCTGCGCGGCCGCGATGCGTTGACGGAAAATCACATGGCAACCGTCTGGATCGGCCGCGGTGCCGGCCTGCTGTTGATGGTCGTCGCTGCCTTCACGCTGTTCAGAGCTGCGAGAGGGTTGTGATCGATATCTTCTCGTCACCATGCGAGCACGCAAAAAAGCCGAGGATCCCGAGTGGGGGCGTCACCAAACAACCTTACCGCTGGCACGGCTAATCCTGGACGAGTCGGCTGGCTTGCCGCAGCAAACGTTCTGACGCAGACTGAAGGAAAATTTACGACACTTGTCCGATCGCGGGCGGCTCACACGTCATCGGCTCGAGCGACGATCCCGCGCTCCAAGCTGAAGGACGAAACCATGCATTATTCTCTCCTGTTCTATCAGACGCCTGAAGTATTTTCCGCTCGGGCCGATCCGGAAAAGCGCAAGGCCTTCCACGCAGCCTTTATTCCCTATGTGAAGGCAATGCACGATGCGGGCATCATCGTCGCCGGAGCCGGGCTTGAGAAACCCGACGCGGCAACCTCGATCAGGCTTGGCGACAGTGGTCATCACGTGCAGGACGGTCCATATGCCGACACCAAGGAACAGCTCGCCGGCTTCTTCATCATCGATGTACCCGATCTCGACGCCGCACTGAAATGGGCGTCGCGCTATCCTGCGGAACCAGGCTTCGGCGTGGAGGTCCGTCCCAACCTGCCGGAAGACCGTGAGACGCTATTGAAGACGATGGCTGACGGCTGAGGCAACCATTGGACGCTCACGAGATCGTCGAGCGGGCGGCACGCGAATCCTATGGCCGCCTGCTCGCTTTCCTCTCGGCGCGCTCGCGCGACATCGCGGCCGCCGAAGATGCGCTGGCGGACGCCTTCAGCGCAGCGCTCGTCAACTGGTCGCATTCGGGCGTGCCAGCCAATCCTGAAGCATGGCTGCTCACAGCGGCGCGACGCAGGCTGATCGATGTGGCCCGCCACCAGCAGGTTCGTGTGCAGTCGATGCCAGCACTACTGTTTGCTGCAGAAGAAGCGGAGACATGCATCATGGAACCTACCGGCTTGGGCGACGAACGGCTGAAGCTGCTCTTCATCTCCGCGCATCCGTTGATCGACGCCACAATCCGCACCCCGCTGATGCTGCAGACCGTGCTCGGCATCGATGCCGCGCGCATCGCCTCCGTCTTTTGTGTCAGCCCCGCAGCGATGGCGCGGCGCCTGACGCGCGCGAAGGCTCGCATTCGCGAGGCCGGCATTCCCTTCGACCCGCCAGGTTCCGACGATCTTATCCCGCGCCTCGACGCCGTGCTCGAGGCGGTCTATGCCGCCTATGGTACAGGATGGGACGCCGTGGCCGGTGGCAATTCAAGCCTGCGCGGCCTTGCCCCCGAAGCGGTCTATCTCGCCCGGCTGATTGTCGCTTTGCTCCCAAACGAGCCGGAGGCGCGCGGCCTGCTCGCGCTGATGCTCCATTGCGAGGCGCGTCAGGCGGCGCGCCGGGACGGACGCGGCGCCTATGTGCCGCTGGCCGATCAGGACTGCGCGTTGTGGTCGGGTTCGCTTGCAGCCGAGGCGGAGCAACAGCTCGCCACAGCTTCCCGGGCTGGTCGCATCGGCCGCTTCCAGCTCGAAGCCGCAATTCAGTCCGTGCATGCCCAGCGTGCAATCAATGGATACACCGACTGGGAGGCGGTATCGCTGCTCTATGGAGGCCTTGTGGAGATCGCGCCAACGCTCGGCGCGCGGGTCGGTCGCGCAGCCGCGATCGCCGAGGCACGCGGCGCGGAGGCAGCCCTGGCTCTGCTGTGGGAACTGCCGAAGGCGGTGGCCGCGACCTACCAACCTTACTGGGCGTTGAAGGCGCATCTTCTTGCCAGGCTTGGCGCGATCGCCGACGCTCTCGAGGCCTATGACCGCGCCATCGGGTTAAGCGATGATGCGGCGATGCGCGATTTCCTCATCGGTAGGGCGGGGGAACTTGCTTCGTCCAGCCAGTGCCGCCCGCACTGAGATCCTGCGGCGACACTTGGAAATCAATGGCCGTCGAAGGCGATCAGCGTGCGCACGGGCACGTCGAGTGCTTCGAGCTTCTTGCGCCCGCCGAGATCCGGCAGATCGATGACGAAACAGGCCGCGACGATATCGGCGCCGATCTGGCGCAGCAGCTTCACCGCCGCTTCCGCCGTACCACCCGTGGCGATCAGATCGTCAACCAGGATGACCTTTTCGCCCGGCGCCACGCCATCCTTGTGCATCTCCATCTCGTCCAGCCCGTATTCCAGGCTGTAGGCGACACGCACGGTTTCGTGCGGCAGCTTGCCCTTCTTGCGGATCGGCACAAAGCCGGCCGACAGCTGATGCGCGATGGCTCCACCCAGGATGAAGCCCCGCGCCTCGATGCCGGCGATCTTCTCTATCTTCTGCCCGGCATAGGGGTGCACCAGCTCATCGATTGCGCGGCGGAAGGCCCGCGCATTGCCAAGCAATGTGGTGATGTCGCGAAACAGGATGCCCGGCTTCGGATAGTCCGGAATGGTGCGGATGGCGGAAAGCAGCGTTTCTTCGATCGACGGTGACATCAAGAATCCATTCCCTGTTCCCCCCATCGATAGAGCAATTCCAGCAAGAGTGTGTAGCGGTTTTGCGTCCGGAATTGCGTAAACTAATCGCTAGAGCGTTTCCGCGTTCCCGTGAAAAACGGAAACGCTCTAGCTGTTGCGGCAGGCAAAGAAAAGCCGGAAGCCGCCACCGTCCGATTCCAGCACACAGTGCAGATATCGGACCACCGGCGGCCTTCGGCAACAGATTGCGAGCGGACTACGCCGCCGACGTGTCGGTTTCAGCCACACGCTCGTCATCCGGCGCCGGTGCGGCCTTGAGCAGGACGGCAACAATGCCGGCTGCGATCATGAAGGCGCCAACCACCCACAACCCCGCTTTCGGGTTGCCAGTCAGGTCGGTGAGCCAGCCGGTCACGTAGGGACCGACGAACCCGGCGAGATTGCCGAGCGAATTGATGAGCGCGATACCACCTGCCGCTGCCGCTCCCGTCAGGAACCGGGTCGGCAGCGCCCAGAAGGTCGGGAGGGCCGAGCAGATGCCCATGGCACAGATCGTCACCGCGATCATCGTGGTGAAGGGCGATTGCATGTAGAGCGCGACAGGGATGGCGAGACCGCCGACGATGGCCGGAATGGCCACGTGCCAGACCCGCTCGCCCGTGCTGTCGCCATGTCGTGCCCAAAGATACATGGCAATCGCGCCGAAGGCATAAGGGATAGCGACGATGAAGCCCTGCTCGATGATCGAGTATTCCGTGTTGAAGGCTTGCTTGAAGCCGGCGATGATCGTCGGCAGAAAGAAACCGACGGCGTAGAGCCCGTAGACGACGCCGAAATAGACGAAGGCCAGCGCCAGGATACGAGGCTGCGTCAACGCCTTTCTGAGCGGGTAGTGATAGCGTTGGCTGGTCTGGGCATGTTCATTGTCCATCTCATTCTGCAGCCAGTTGCGCTCTTCCGCAGTCAACCAGGCAGCGTCCTGCGGCTTGTCGGTGAGGTAGAACCAGCAAAGCACGCCGATCAGGATCGCCGGCAGGCCTTCGACCAGGAACATGAAGCGCCAGCCGTCCAGCCCGAATACCAGCCCGTGGCCGGCTGAAATCAGCCAGGCAGACAACGGTGAGCCGATCACGGACGACACCGGGATCGCAATCATGAACAGCGCTACCGCTCGCGCGCGTTCGCGCTTGGGAAACCAGAAAGTGAGGTAAAGAATGATGCCGGGAAAGAAGCCGGCTTCGGCGATGCCGAGCAGGAAACGCAAGCCGTACATCGACAGCGCATTGGGCACGAATGCCATCAGCGACGCGACGATGCCCCAGCTCACCATGATGCGCGCGATCCAGCGGCGCGCGCCAACCTTGTGCAGGATGAGGTTGCTGGGCACTTCGAGCAGCAGATAGCCGATGAAGAAGATGCCGGAGGCAAGCCCGAAAGCCGCCTTGTCGAAGCCCAGTGCATCGTTCATGCCGTGCGGGGCGGCAAAGCCGATATTGGTGCGGTCCAGATAATTGATGAAATACAGCAGGCCGAGAAACGGCATCAGCCGCCAGGCAACTTTTCGAACGACGCGCTCGCGCATGCCGGGGTCAACGGCAGTCGAGTGAGATGGACCAGCCACGGCTTTCCTCCCTGGACAATGCCCCCCGGGCGCCACGTAAACATGCGACAGGGCTGACGTCCATCGCGGGAACGCCGCATCGGGTCGGTCATGCACGACTGCGTGTAGGGCCAAACAAAAAAGGCGCCCGAGGGGCGCCTTTTCGTTTCTTTATGCCACTGGGTCAGTGAGCAATGTTCGACCAAACCTTCCGCTTGGTGAGATACATCAACACCGCAAAGAGCAGCAGGAAGACGACGACGCGGAAGCCGGTCTTCTTGCGATCCTCCAGATGCGGCTCCGCAGCCCACATCAGGAAGGCGGAAACGTCTTCCGAATACTGCTCGACCGTCTGCGGCGCCCCGTCGTCGTAGGTGACCTGGTCCGCCGAGATCGGCTTCGGCATCTTCAGCGACACACCCGCGTTGAAATACGGATTGTAGTGCGTGCCTTCCGGGACAGTCATGCCGGCTGGCGGCTGTTCGTCATAGCCGTTGAGAAGCGAGTGGATGTAATCCGGGCCGTTCTCGGCATACTGCGTGAAAATGTCGATGATGAACTGCGGGAAGCCGCGCTCGATACCACGCGCCTTGGCAAGCAGCGACATGTCAGGCGGTACCGCGCCACCATTAGCTGCCGCGGCAGCCTGGTCGTTCGGATAAGGCGACGGGAAGTAATCCGACGCGATTCCTGGACGCTCGAACATCTCGCCGGCATCGTTCGGCCCATCCTGCACGGTGTAGCCGGCGGCGAAAGCCTTCACCTGCGCTTCCGAATAACCGAGGTCCGACAGGGTGCGGAAGGCCACCAGCTTCATCGAGTGGCAGGCCGAGCACACTTCCTTGTAGACCTTCAGGCCACGCTGCAGCTGCGCCTTGTCGTAGGTGCCGAACGGCCCCGCGAACGACCAGCTCATCTCCTTTGGCTTGTGGATCGGGAAATGGGTTGGATTGGCTTCATGCGAAGCCTCGCCTGCCTTCCCGGCTTCCTCGGCGTAGGCGGCCGCACCGACGAGCAGTGCGGAGGCCGCGGCCAGCGAAATGAGAATCTTCTTCATGCCAATATCCCCTGGATTCTCTTCTCGCTCAGCCTTTGGTTTCCGGCGATGCGGTCGCCCCGGCCGGATGCCCGCTGCCGCCCTTGTTCTTTTCCAGCACCGCTTCGGTGATGGAATTGGGCAAGCGGCGTGGTGTCTCGATCAGGCCGAGCACCGGCAGAATGACCAGGAAGAAAGCGAAGTAGAACAGCGTCGCCATTTGCGCCATCAGCACGTAGGAGCCTTCCGCCGGACGCGAGCCGAGCCAACCGAGCAGGATGGCGTTGATCGTGAAAAGCCAGAAGAACAGTTTGTACCAAGGACGATAGACCGCCGAGCGCACCTTCGAGGTGTCGAGCCAAGGCACGATGAACAGCATCGCAATCGCGCCGAACATGGCAATGACGCCGCCGAGCTTCGAGTTGATCGGCCCGATGTTGAAGGTGATGGCGCGCAGGATCGCGTAGAACGGCAGGAAGTACCATTCAGGGACGATATGGGCCGGGGTCTTCAACGGGTCGGCGACGGTATAATTGTCCGGATGGCCGAGATAGTTCGGCATGTAGAAGATGAAGTAGGCGAAGAACAGCAGGAACACCACCATGCCCAGCGCGTCCTTGATGGTCGCATAGGGTGTGAAAGCCACGGTGTCGGTCTTCGACTTCACTTCGATGCCGGTCGGGTTGTTCTGGCCGGTGACGTGCAGCGCCCAGATGTGCAGCACCACGACGCCGGCAATCATGAACGGCAGCAGGTAGTGCAGCGCGAAGAAGCGGTTCAGCGTCGGATTGTCGACCGCGAAGCCGCCGAGCAGCAGCTCCTGGATCCAGTTGCCGACCACCGGAATGGCGGTGAAGAAGCCGGTGATGACGGTGGCGCCCCAGAAGGACATCTGGCCCCACGGCAGCACGTAACCCATGAAACCGGTCGCCATCATCAGCAGGTAGATGATGCAGCCCAGGATCCACAGCAGCTCGCGCGGCGCCTTGTAGGAGCCGTAATAGAGGCCGCGGAAGATGTGCAGATAGACCGCGATGAAGAAGAACGACGCACCGTTGGAGTGCATGTAGCGCAGCAGCCAACCCTGGTTGACGTCGCGCATGATCTTCTCGACCGAGCCGAAGGCCAGCGTCGTGTCGGAGGTGTAATGCATCGCCAGCACGATACCGGTGAGGATCTGCGACACCAGCATGATCGAAAGGATGCCGCCGAACGTCCACATATAGTTCAGGTTGCGCGGCACCGGATAGGCGATGAAAGAATCATAGACGAGCCGCGGCAGCGGCAAGCGTGCGTCGAACCAGCGTCCGAGGCCGGTCTTCGGCGTATAGGTCGAGTGTCCCTCGCTCATGGAAATGTCCCCCTGCCTCAGCCGACGCGGATCTTGGTATCGGAGATGAATGAAAAGACCGGCACAGCCATGTTTTCCGGCGCCGGGCCTTTGCGGATGCGGCCGGCAGTGTCGTAGACCGAACCGTGGCACGGGCAGAACCAGCCGCCATATTCACCCTGCTGGCCAAGCGGAATACAGCCGAGATGGGTGCACACACCCACCATCACCAGCCAGTTTTCCTTGCCCTTGCCGGCGGAGCGGTCGGTGTCGGTGGCCTGCGCGTCCGACGCGAGATTGGCGTTGCGTGCAAGCGGGTCCTTCAGCTCCTCGAGCTTGACGTCCTGCGCTGCCTTCACCTCTTCCGGCGTGCGGTTGCGGATGAAGACCGGCTTGCCGCGCCACTTGACGGTCAGCGACATGCCGGGCGTCAGCGAGGCTACGTCCACCTCGACCGAGGCCAGCGCGCGTGTGGAGGCGTCCGGCTGCATCTGGTCGATGAACGGCCAGGCGACGGACGCCGCGCCAACCAGGCCGGCCATGCCGGTGGCTATGTAAAGAAAATCACGGCGATTGGGATCGTGGGTTTCGTCGGTTGCGCTCACGGGTGCCTGGTCCTTTCGCCTCTTCCGTGCCGAAAGGCGAGCCCCCTGTCCCGCTTGAGCATCCCCGCTCAATTCGCACCGGCCCGACAGCGCATGGCAACAGGCTAGCGAATTCCTCCGGCATTTGGACTTCGGTTTATGCGTGCAGCCCGTTTTTGTCCAGTCGGGTGAAGGGCACAGGGCAGATTGTCGCGGGGAGAAATGCCGCGCCGAAAAATGATCCTATGCGGCACCCAGCCTGACAAGCACTTCGCGCGGGATCTGCAGGTCGCGGATCACTGCGTCATGACGGCGAAAACCGCACAATTCGCGCTGGATGAACCAGCCATAGACGAGACCGGCCGTTTCCTTGAGCAGTTGGGCCCTGCCCGCCTCGTCGCCGACATAGGTTCTGAGCCGGAGAAGCGCCTTTTCGGCACGTTCGCCCGCCCGGCCAAGCGCTGCGGCCTTCTCCGCCAGCACCTCGTGACCCAATGCGTCGAACATCGCCTCGGCCAGCGAACCGCCCGAAGAGCCCGAGTAACCGGAAGGGAGCCTAAGCGTCATTCAATCCCGCCTTTTGCTGGATGTGATCATAGCTCATTCCGCCGCGCTCGCCGCGTCCAGTGAGTCGTCGCCGCTGAACAGGAAACCGCCGGACTGCCGTTTCCACAGCCGTGCATAAAGCCCGTCGGCAGCCACCAACTCCTCATGAGTTCCTTCCTCGACGATTCGGCCCCTGTCCATCACCACCAGGCGGTCGAGTGCCGCGATGGTGGAAAGCCGGTGCGCGATCGCGATGACGGTCTTGCCCTCCATCAACTGATAGAGGTTGTCCTGGATCGCCGCCTCGACTTCCGAATCGAGTGCCGAGGTCGCCTCATCCAGGATAAGGATCGGCGCATCCTTCAACATCATGCGGGCGATCGCCACCCGCTGCCGCTGCCCGCCGGAGAGCTTGACGCCGCGCTCGCCGACCTGCGCCTCGTAACCCTTGCGACCACGCGGGTCCTCGACATGGACGATGAAATCGTGCGCGGCCGCCTGCTTCGCCGCGTCAATGATCTCGGCATCCGAAGCGCCCTCGCGGCCATAGCCAATATTGTCGCGGATCGAACGGTGCATCAGCATTGCCTCCTGGCTGACGACGCCGAACTGCGCGCGCAGCGAGGCCTGGGTCAGTTCACGGATATCGCGACCGTCGATCAGGATGCGGCCTTTCTCGACATCGAACAGCCGAAGCATCAGGTTGACAATGGTCGTCTTGCCGGCACCCGAAGGGCCGACGATCGCCACGCGTTCGCCGGAGCGAATATGCAGGTTCAGATTGTCGATAACGCCGCCTTCCTTGCCATAATGGAAGGAGACGTTTTCGAAGCGAATGTCGCCGCTCGCGCGCGGCAGCACCGTGGCGTCCGTGGCGTCCCGGATCGTGGGCGTCACCGAGATGGTGCGCGTGGCATCCTGCACGGTGGCGTAATTGCGCACCAGCCCGTTGATGTTGAACATCATCCAGCCCGACATCTGGTTGAGCCGGAAGACCAGGCCGAGCGCGGCGGCAATCGCCCCCGTCGAGATGTGGCCTGACGTCCAGTTCATGACGGCGATGATGGCAATCAGGCTCATCATGACGCCGTTCAGGATCGCGACGGAAGAACGCACGGTCGTGATCGCCCGCGTCAGCCGCACCACTGCGGTCAGGAAGCCTTCCAGCCCGTCGCGGATATAGGCATGCTCGCGCTTGCCGCTGTCGAACAGCTTCACCGCCACGATGTTGGTGAAGGCATCGACCAGCCGCCCGTTGAAGACCGAGCGCTGGTCGGCGGTCTCGCGCCCGGCACGCCGCATTTCCGGCAGCAGGAACCAGACAATGCCGGCATAACCCGCGAACCACAGCGCCACGACGACGCCCATCAGCGGATCCAGTGACACCAGGATGGTGATGGCCAGGATCAGAAAGGTCAGGAACGACCACATCGTCTGCAGCACGTTGATGATGAAGTCGCCGACGGCTTCGCCGCCCTGCATGATCTTGGTGGCGATGCGACCGGCGAAATCGTTCTGATAGAAACCGTAGGGCTGCTGGATCACGCGCCGGAACGCCTGCCAGCGCACCATCGAATAGAAGCCGGGCACCACCACCTGCTGTTCGACCACCGCCGAAGCGATCATGATGACAGCGCGCACGACCAGGATCAGCAGGAGCAGTCCGACCAGCGCCACCCAGTGATCGGCAAACAGCGTGGCCGGCGAGGACTTGTCGAGCAGATCGATCAGCCAGCCGACCGACCAGTACATGGCCGCATCCACGGCGCCAGCCAGCCCGCCGGTGATCAGGAGCAGCAGGAAGGCGCCCTTGGCCTGATTGGCGAAATACAGAATGAACCGCCAGGCATCGGCCGGCAGCACTTCCCGATCCGTATCGCTGAACGGGTCGATGGCACCCTCGACGGAGCGCCAGATGCGGTCACGGAAACCTCCGCTGCTCAACTGCCAAGCTCCTCACTGTTGACTTCAAGGAATTGATTCAGGGCATCAATTGCCATGCCCATCCTTTTGTTCCGATTCACGTCTTCGCGATAGCTTCAGGAGCGGTCGTCGGTGCGTATCGGAGCCGGCGATGGGCCGTCACTCGCAACGCACAACGTCTCCCGCCGATGTCATCTCTCCATAGCCTCTTCGGTCACCTCCGCCTCTTCGACCATCTCCGCCTTCGCAGTGGCGGCGGGTTCCTGTCCGAGATCGTCATGCAGCTGGAAGCCGCCGGACTGGCGCTGCCAGAGCTGGGCGTAGAGCCCACCCCTGCCGACCAGTTCCTCGTGCGAACCTTCCTCGATGATGCGGCCGTGATCCATCACCACCAACCGGTCCATTGCGGCGATGGTTGAGAGCCGGTGCGCGATGGCGATCACCGTCTTGCCCTCCATCAGGCGATAGAGGTTCTCCTGGATCGCCGCTTCGACCTCAGAATCCAGCGCCGAGGTAGCTTCGTCAAGGATCAGGATCGGCGCATCCTTCAACATCACCCGCGCAATGGCGATGCGCTGGCGCTGTCCGCCGGAAAGCTTGACGCCACGCTCGCCGACATGGGCATCGAAGCCGATCCGTCCCTCGCGGTCCACCAGGCCGGCGACGACATCGGCCACCTGGGCCGCTTCCACCACCCGCGAGATGTCGGCATCAGTGGCGTCCTGGCGCCCGTATTTCAGATTCTCACGCACTGAGCGATGCAGCAGCGACGTGTCCTGGCTGACGAACCCGATCGCGGCGCGCACGCTCTCCTGCGTCACCTCGCGAACATCCTGCCCATCGATCAGGACACGGCCGTCCTGGACGTCGTAAAGGCGCAGCAACAGGTTCACCAGCGTCGATTTGCCGGCGCCCGACCGTCCGATGACTCCCACCCTTTCGCCTGGCGCGATCTTCAGCGACAGGTTTTCGATGAGACCGCCTTTTCCATCCTTGCGCCCGTAGTTGAAATTGACGCGATCAAGCTCGATCGCGCCCCTGGTCACCCGCAGCGTCTCGGCGTCGGGTCTGTCGAGCATCCTGATCGGCCTGGCGATGGTGGTCATCGAATTACCGGCCGTCCCGATCTGCCGGAAGATGTTCCCGCCGGCATCCAGTATCCGATAAGAGATACCCGCAATCTGCAGCGCAAAGGGGATGGCGGTGGCGACCGCCGCGGCACTCATTCCACCCGCACTCCAGCTCGCCAGCGCCAACCAGCTGATGGCAACCAGCAAGCTGGCATTCATGACGAACAAAGCCGACCACATGCCGGTGAATACGCGCATCAGCCGGTAAAAGGTCTGGGCGTGTTTGAGCACAGCTTGCGACACATATCTGTCCTCGTGTTCACCGGTCGAAAACGTCTTCAGCGTCAGGATGTTGGTATAGCTGTCGACGATCCGGCCACTCATTACTGACCATTCTTCCGAAAGGTCGGTGGAACGCCGCGCGATCAGCGGCATGCAGTATCTGAGCAGCAGACCGTAGAGCACGAGCCAGACAGCGATTGCCGCAACCAGCGTGACGTCGAACCGTGCCAACACGGTGATCGCCACCACGACGAACACCACCGCATACCAGACGGTATCGATGGTCAGGTTGACGGCGATCTCGATGGAATCGCCGCTCTGCATGACCTTGGTGCCGATGCGGCCCGCGAAATCGTTCTGGAAGAAAGTCCAATCCTGCCTCGTGACATGCCAATGGCTCTGCCAGCGGATGAGGTCGATGAAATTCGCGGCGATCGCGTGGTTGCGCACAAGTGCGTCGAGGACGATGGTCAGCGGCCGCAGGAAGACGACACAACCCATGACGACCAGCGTCGTCCCATGCTCAGCGAAGAAGCTGTGTGGATCGGAACTCGCCAACATACCGACGATGACGCCAACGAAGATCGGCAGCATCGCGTCCACGATGGCGCCCGCCGCAACGAACAGCATGCGCATCGCGAAACCGGCACGGAACTGCATGATGAAATAGCGGAAAAAGCGCCAAAGCCCCATCGGCGGCTGGCGGTCTTCAGCCAGCGCAACGGGCGAATAGCGGGTCTCAAACCAGTCGAAGAGCTTAGCGAACATCTTCTTCACTCATGCGGGGTGCGGCCCCTGGGGACCTGTGGTCCGGCGGCCGGACTGTCTTGATTCGTTATAGATTCGTTTTTTGAACCGGACCTCGCCCAGCATTCGCTTTCCGACGGCCCAAGAAGCACCATCCGCTTCAACCGGAGCGGATGGTGCGAGGCGAAACCTATTCTGCCGCCTCTTCCGTCACCTCGAGCTTCATCTTGGCCGCAGGTTCATGTCCGGGATCGTCGTGGAGCAGGAAGCCGCCCGACTGGCGCTGCCAGAGCTGGGCGTAGAGCCCACCCCTGGCGACCAGTTCATCGTGCGAACCCTCCTCGATGATGCGGCCCTGGTCCATCACCACCAGCCGATCCATCGCCGCGATGGTCGATAGGCGGTGCGCGATCGCGATCACCGTCTTGCCCTGCATCAGCTTGTAGAGGTTCTGCTGGATCGCCGCCTCGACTTCCGAATCCAGCGCGGAGGTCGCTTCGTCCAGAATGAGGATCGGCGCATCCTTCAGCATGACACGGGCAATCGCGATACGCTGGCGCTGTCCGCCGGAAAGCTTGACGCCACGCTCGCCGACATGCGCGTCGAGACCCTTGCGGCCCTTCGCGTCCGACAGCCCGCCGATGAAGCTGAGCGCTTCGGCGCGTCTTACCGCTTCCAGCACGGCTTCTTCGCCAGCGTCGGGACGGCCATAGAGGATGTTGTCGCGCACCGAACGATGCAGCAGCGACGTGTCCTGAGTGACCATGCCGATATGGGCGCGCAGCGAATCCTGCGTAACGTCGGCAATATTGTCGCCGTCGATCAGGATGCGTCCGCCTTCCAGGTCGTAGAAGCGCAGCAACAGGTTGACGAGCGTCGACTTGCCGGCACCCGAGCGACCGACGATGCCAACCTTCTCGCCCGGTTTCACCGTCAACGACAGGTTCTCGATGACACCCCTCTGCTTGCCGTAGTGGAAGCGGATGTCGTCGAAGCGGATTTCACCCTTGCTCACTTCGAGGTCGCGGGCATCCGGCTTGTCTTCTACAAGGCGAGGCATCGAAATGGAGCTTATGCCGTCCTGTACCGTGCCGATATTCTCGAACAGGCCCGACACTTCCCACATGATCCATTGCGACATGCCATAGAGGCGCAGCACGAGGCCGACCACCACCGCCACCGCGCCAACGGTCACGATCTCCTGCAGCCAGAAACCGATCGCCATCGCGCCGACTGCGAGCAGCAGGAGCGAATTCAGCAGATACACCACGATGTAGAACTGACTGATCAGCCGGCCTTGCGCATAGGCGGTGTCGAGGAACTCGGTCATGCCTTCGCGAGCGTAGTCGGACTCGCGCCGCCCATGCGAGAACAGCTTCACCGTCTGGATGTTGGTGTAGCTGTCGACGATGCGGCCGGTCATGACCGAACGCGCATCAGCCTGTGCCTCCGACACCTTGCCAAGGCGCGGAACGAAATAGCGCAAAGCGACAAGATAGCCGCCGAGCCACACCACGATCGGCGCGGCAAGACGCCAGTCAGCCGAGCCGACAATGAACAGCATGCCGAGGAAATAGACCACGACATAGTTCAGCACCTCGGCGAATTTCAGCACCGTCTCGCGCACGGCGAGCGCCGTCTGCATCAGCTTGGTGGCGATGCGCCCGGCAAACTCGTCCTGATAAAAGGCCATTGACTGTTTGAGCAGATAGCGGTGCACCTGCCAGCGGATGCGCATCGGATAGTTACCGAATAGCGTCTGATAGGTGTTGAAGGATGAAAGCGCCACGGCGCCCGGCAGAACGATGGCGATCACGAACGCCATCCCCGCCAGCTTCCACCATTCGGTTTGCAGGAAGGTTTCCCGGTTTTGCGCCGAGAGCCAGTCCACGATGTGGCCAAGGAAGCCGAACATCCAGACTTCCAGGAAGGCGATCAACGCCATCAGCACGGTGGCCAGCAGCACGAACGGCCAAGCAGGCTTGGTGAAATACCAGCAGAAAGCCCACAGCGTATTCGGCGGCTCGACCGGCTCTGCGGCCGGAAACGGATTCAGTCTTTTTTCAAACCAGCGGAACATGGTTTCGTACTCTAGAGCAATTCCAGGAAAAGTGCATCGTGGTTTTCCGTCTAGAATTGCGTAAAAACAAAGAGTTAGAGCGTCTACGCGTTTGCAAAAAAACCGAAACGCTCTGGTGAAGAATGGGAGCGCGCGCAGCTTCAGGCTGCGCGCGGCAGGGTCGTGATCTCGCGATCATCTTCGGTTCGTAGCATTGCCGGACCGACGCTGCGGACGCCGCCGATATGGGCGCCCGAATGATCTGTGCCGACACCGCCACGCTCTCCCTCCTGACTGGCCGTGGCAGGAGCTTCGGTTTTCACCAGACGAGGTCGCAGCAGTCTGATGAAGCGGCGCACCAGCGACGGCCGGCCGGGGGCCGGAACGGCGCGTGAGAAATCGACATCCGGCAGCATGCCGCGATGCGGCCTGCGGCGAATTTCGGCATGCACTGCCGAGGAACGGGTTTCGCCGACCAGCAACGCCCAGGTCGCCAGTTTGCGGTCGTGCAGGCTGCGGGAGCCCGGTATTTTAAAGGGATCGAACACAGGTCCGTCCTCCATTGAAAAGAACAGGTCGAAAGATGGATTGCGGCCCCCGGCGAAATGCGAACCGGTGGCGTCAAGCGCTTGAAACTGAGCAGACTCAGACGGGACCTTGGGTCCCTTGGACAGATAAGAAAACATCGCAGGATTCCCTTGAAGGCCGGAAAGAAGGTCCGGCTGGAATCGGTGCGATTGGGCCTAAAAAGTTAGGAGAAATGTCGAACCGAGCCAGCCGTCGGGCATAAGCCCCAGGCGAGAAAGCGTGCATTACGCATGGTCATCATTTCCATGAACGCCTCCGTCGGCTCGTGTTGACAATGCCGGCCTGATACACGCATTCGCAAAAAATAACCAGACGCCAGTCGAGAAATCGCCGAAACCACGAGGCGCCTGTGGCCGATCTGCCACGCATAAAGCAGGTTCCGCAAAAGTGTTCCGCGGTTTTGCGATCAGAACCTGCGACAAGACTTGAGAAGGCACGGAAATGAAGCACGGTCTGCGCATTGCCCTCTACCAGCCGGATATCGCCGGCAATACCGGGACAATCCTGCGCTTCGGTGCCTGCATGGGGCTTGCCGTCGATATCATCGAACCCGCAGGCTTCGATCTCTCCGACCGCAATCTGAGGCGCGCCGGCATGGATTATCTCGAAATGGCGGCGCTGACCCGTCATGTCGACTGGGCGAGCTTCGAGAACTGGCGACAAGGCGAGGCGCGCAGGCTGGTGCTGCTGTCGACCAAGGCGGCCGTGCCTTATACCGATTTCGTTTTCGACAAGGACGACATCGTTTTGTTCGGGCGCGAATCGGCCGGCGTCCCGGAGGTGGTTCGCGATGCTTCCGATGCTCGACTGCTCATCCCGATGCAGGCCGGCGCACGCAGTCTCAATGTCGCGCTTTCGGTGGCAATGGTTGCGGGCGAAGCGCTGCGGCAACTCGGCTAACGCATCAACAACTACCCTGCCCGTTCGTGCCAGCGCGCAGACAACCGCTCGCCATTCCCCCATTCCGGCACCGTTCCGCCGCCGAGTTGTCCCGAGGTGGCTCTGTGACAGAGCCCGGTCTGTTACGCACATCGTTTCCACCTTCGTCGCGTCCCGAAGGTTTTCTTTCTAAAAGTTCAAGTTAACTTTAAGTCAAGCCATGAATCCGGAGCTGCCATGTGCGGGCTTGATCCGGCGTTGCCGACTGCGACTACGGTCCGGACGGCAAGCTGAGATCGAGTCGCTTCTCCGCTTCCGTGAGCGTCATGCCGGAAGCAAGCAGTTCGTCAGGCGACCAGTGCTCCTTGTCGAGCAGGAACGCGACCAGCAAACGGTAAAGCGCATAGTTGCCGGAACGCTTGGGATCGAGGTCCACCTCGCCGGAGCGACGCGCCCTGGCCAGCGCGTCGACATCGACGATCCCGCCCATTGCGATGTAATCCGCCATGCCTTCGCGCTGCCAGGCAGGCAGACGCCAATTGGCGATCGCTCCAATATGGTTCGAGATCAAGCTGTGACCGATTTCGTGGCCGGCATAACATGCAAGCGTGCGGGGCTCGGGTACCGGCGTTGCATCGGCCTTCAGCACCTGGTTGTGATCGATGTCGGACTGCCG
Organism: Mesorhizobium sp. 1M-11; assembly: GCF_001303895.1. Taxonomy (GTDB): domain Bacteria; phylum Pseudomonadota; class Alphaproteobacteria; order Rhizobiales; family Rhizobiaceae; genus Mesorhizobium. The sequence continues at coordinate 80,725 of NZ_LJSD01000032.1, forward strand.
GATGAAGACACCACCGACTGGAGCATAGTTCACGCCAGCGGCGCCGCCGTTCCAAAGGAAGACCAGGCGCCGCCGCCATTCCTCATTCGTGACGAAGATACGATAGACGCCGACATCGTCGCGAAAGCCCGCCGGCGCCTTGGCCAGACGACCTTCGACATCGGCGAGTACAGCGCGCCCTGCCAGTTCATTGAAAGGGCGGTCGGAATAGAGGTGCAACCTGCCTTGCCCGACATGATAGGCATAGAGCGGCTGAGGAAAGGCCAGCAGTCCCGCCATAGACATGATGGCGACCAGGGCCAGCCCGAAACAGGCCAAAACGATGCGCCGCAGCAAACGAAACGTGGTCATCGGGATCAATTCTTCGACACTCAGGTTGAGAGGCCCGACGAACCTTCAACCGGATGTGGGCGTTCCTGTGTCGCCGATACTCAATCCGCCGCCGGCAGCCTGCGAATGGTGAACTCGATCACATCGCCCGGGCGCTCGAACCAGCTTTCGATACTGGTCCAATAGGCCTGCTTCGGCCAGCGCTCGAACCATTCCTTCGCTTTCAGCCTGGCGTCGGTGCGCGGCAAAACGAAGGTTTCGCGCAGGAAGCCATCCCGCGGCGTTGCCTCGGCGCGGGCGCGATCCAGCCTCTTTTTGAGGCCCTCCAGCGGTGGTCTTGATGGAGTACGCATGAAAGAACTCCTTGACCCAACTTCTCAAGAGATTAGGGATCGCGCCCGAAAAAGACGAGTCATTTGTCGGGCAACCATGCCCGCGAGCGGAGATGGCAGTTGGAAAGACCCGAAATACCGGTCGGCTTGCCGGCAGACATCGAAGACAGGAAAGAACGCGCGCGGACCTGGTTCGAGGAATTGCGCGACCGTATCTGCGCCGCCTTCGAGGCGATCGAGGACGAACTGACCGGTCCGCAGGCCTCCTGGGTCCCAGGCCGCTTCGAGCGAACGCCCTGGCAGCGTGAGGAAGGCGCGGGCGGTGGCGGCGTCATGTCGATGATGCACGGCCGCGTCTTCGAAAAGGTCGGCGTGCATACATCCACAGTCCATGGCGAATTCTCGCCGGAATTTCGCAAGCAGATACCCGGCGCTGAAAACGATCCAAGTTTCTGGGCAAGCGGCATCTCGCTGATCGCCCATCCCTGGAATCCGAACGTGCCCGCTGTGCACATGAACACGCGTATGGTCGTCACGTCCCGGCACTGGTTCGGCGGCGGCGCCGATCTGACGCCGGTGCTCGACCGCCGCCGCACCCAGGACGATCCCGATACGCTCCGCTTCCACCGGGCCATGCAGTTCGTCTGCGAGAAACACACAGCCGTGGCCGACTACGCTAGATTCAAGGACTGGTGCGACGAATACTTCTTCCTGCCGCACCGCAACGAGGCGCGCGGCATCGGCGGCATCTTTTTCGACTGGTTGCATTCACCGGATGAAAAAGGCGGATGGGACGCGGATTTCCGCTTCGTGCAGGATGTCGGCCGCGCTTTCCTGGTCGTCTATCAGCACCTCCTGCGCGGCAATTTCAACGAGAACTGGACCGATGGCGACCGCGACGAGCAGTTGGTGCGACGTGGCCGCTATGCCGAATTCAACCTTCTCTACGACCGCGGCACGCTGTTTGGGCTGAAGACCGGCGGCAACGTCAATTCCATCCTCTCCAGCCTGCCACCACAGGTGAAGTGGCCCTAGAGAACCGCGCGTCTGAACCTGCGCATCGTGCTTTCCGAAAACCGGTTCTGATTTTCGGGCCGATGACTGGCCGCGGCATCCGGCCAGTCACAATATCCTCGCCCAGCCATTTTCAACGCAACCAAAGCGGCGGGTGCGTGTTATGCTGGACCTTCCAGATGACGAGAAAGGAGGACTCCGATGAAGGAATTTCATTGCGGCTCGCTGGTCCCCGGCTGCGAATGGCATACCCGCGCCGAGGAGGAGGCCGAAGTCATGCGCCGTGCCGTCGAGCACATGCGCGAGACCCATGGCGAGACCATCATCCGCGAAACCATGATCGAGGCGATCCGTTCGCGCATCGACAAGGTTCGCGACGCGGCCTGAAAACGCCTTAGTCGGCCGCAAGCATTTCGGCGGCGCGTTCGAGCAGCGCGCCGCGATCGGGCTGGAAGCCCTTGCCGACCCATTCCCCTTCAAGGTTTTTGAGCAGCGTCCCGAATTTCGGGCCAGGCGGCACGCCGAGCGCCGATAGATCCGCGCCTTTGACCGGAAACACCGGCTTTTCCCATTTCTCCGCGAAGCCAAGCAGACGCGCATAGCCACCGGCATCGATCAGCGCCGCATCGTCCGTCCCAACACGCGCACGCGCCGAAGCAAGCGACAGTTTCAACCGGTCGACGATCGCCTGCCGGTCTCCGAGATAGACCGTCTTGGCCAGCATGCCTTCGGTCGTCTTCGCCTCGATAACCGGCGCAAGCGCCCAGCGCTGCAGCCGGTTCCCCTCATCGCTCGAGAAGCGCAACCGTTCCGCCAACGCCTTCATACGTGCGGCATCCGGAGGTACGATTGCCTCCAGCCTGAGCAGCGCCTGCGCTGGCCAGCCGAGATCGCGCTCACTGGCGACCAATCCGTGGATCGCGTCGATGCCCCACTTCTCGCTTTCCGGCAGCACCCGCGACAGCACCCCGGCCTGGCGCATCCACAACAGAGCTCTCGAAGGGTCCGGCGCCGACAGGAGCTTCTTGAGTTCCGTCCAGACCCGCTCAGCTGAGAGGCGGTCGAGCCCATCCTTCAGCCGGGCGCAGGCCTTCAGCCCTTCCGCATCCGGACGCCCCGTTCCGTACCAGGCAAAGAAGCGGAAGAAACGCAGGATGCGCAGATAGTCTTCGCGGATACGCTTTTCGGCATCGCCGATAAAGCGCAGCTGGCGAGCTTCGATGTCGGCAATGCCCCCGACCAGATCGATAACGGAACCGTCGGCCTTGGCATACAATGCGTTGATCGTGAAGTCGCGCCGCTCCGCATCCGCCTTCCAGTCGCGGCCGAACGAGACCTTGGCATGACGGCCGTCCGTCTCGACATCGGCGCGCAGCGTTGTCACCTCATATCCTTTGCCGGCGGCAACGACAGTGATCGTGCCATGGTCGATACCGGTCGGCACGGCCTTGAAGCCCGCGGCCCTGGCGCGCCGCATCGTCTGGTCCGGCAATGTGGTGGTGGCGACGTCGATGTCAGCCACGGGCTCACCGATCAGCGCGTTGCGCACGGCACCGCCGGCAATGCGCGCCTCCTCGCCGTCGCCAGACAGCGCTTCGAGCAGCCGCTTGAGATGCTTGTCGTTGAGCCAATCGGCCTTGTCGGCGATGGAGACCTGGCTCATCGAGCATAAAGCCTTTCATAAAGCGTGCGGATGATGCCGGCCGTGACACCCCAGATGCGCTGCCCGTCATAGGGCATTTCATAAAAGAACCACTCGAGGTCGTTCCAGAAGCGGCTGTCGCGATGGTGATTGGCCGGATCCATCAGGAAACCGAGCGGCACTTCGAAGGCGGCATCGACCTCGTCTTGGTTCAAAGTGAGCGTAAAGCCGGGGCGCACGATCGAAAGCACCGGTGCTATGCGATAGCCGCTGCCCGATACGTAGTCGGGCATGCGCCCGATAACCTCGATGAACTCCCGCCCGAGCCCGACCTCCTCGTCGGTCTCGCGCAACGCCGCGAATTCAGCGGAGCGGTCGCCGCTGTCGATGCGTCCGCCGGGAAAGGCGACCTGGCCGGTATGGCTGCGCAGCGTCTCCGCGCGCTTGGTGAGCAGCACCGTCGCCTGCGCACCCCGGTCGACGACAGGGATCAGCACCGCTGCATCCCGCAGCGGCTCGCCTCGTCTCAGCTGCGGATGGCCGGGATTGAAACGATGGTCGCCATCCTCTTCCGGATGGACGATGAAGTTCTCCTCGCGAGCGGCGCGCGTTCGGAAATCAGCAGCCGAAAACAACGGAGGAACCGACTGATCCATCAGGCACTCAACTCCGCGAGCCGCGCCGCCGGCATGATCGGATAGGTTTCTCCGTTCGAGCGTACCGCAAACGTCGAAACGCCGTCGACATCGATCTCTTCGCCGTGCCCGACCAGTTCATACATCACAGGCCGTGACACCAGGGCTTCCAGCCGGCCGCGCACCAGGACATAGGGTTTCAGGCCGCCGGTCTCCGCCTCGTCGACGAAGCGGAGCGGATTGGACGGCCCGGCCTCGACGACATCACCGACATTGGTGCGGAAGGTGATGATCTGGCCCTCTCCCTTGCCGGAGATATTGACCTCGACAGCGACAAAGGGGGCATCGGCCACACGGATACCGACCCGCTCGACAGGCGTGACCAGATAGGTCTTGCCGTCGGCATCCTTGCGCAGCACGGTGGAAAACAACTGCACCAGCGGCATACGGCCGATCGGCGTGCCGAGATAGAACCAGGTGCCGTCCTGGTGGATTTCCATATCGATGTCGCCGCAGAATGGCGGGTTCCAGCGCTCCACCGGCGGCAGGCCTTTGCCGGCACGAGCCGCCCGGGCGAGCAGCGCCTCCAGCCCGCGTGCGTCGGTCACGGCGGTCATACTGTCAGGCGTTTGTCCGGAAGCATCGGTCATCGTCACGAAATAGTCACTGTTGTTGCGCTTGTCAGCTACACACGGTCAAATAAGCTCGGGGCCAGAGCCTGGCGGCGGCCGAATCGCCGCATAGAGAACGCTGAGATGATGCGGGCCCATGTCTGCAACAACAAGGCTGTCCCCAACGACAAGGATCGATGCCTGATGAGCGTGATAGTCAAGGAAAGTCCGATCGACGAAAAGCAGATGATCGCCGCTGCGGAAAAGGCGCTCTCCGACATTTCACGGATCCGCGACGGCGTCGGCAAGGTGATCTTCGGGCAGGAAAGCGTCATCGAACGCACGTTGGTGGCGCTTCTGGCCGGCGGACATGCCTTGCTGGTCGGGGTCCCCGGCCTCGCCAAGACCAAGCTGGTGGAGACGCTGGGAGTAGTGCTGGGTCTCGATGCCCGCCGCATCCAGTTCACACCGGACCTGATGCCTTCCGACATCCTGGGCTCTGAGGTGATGGAACAGGACGACATCGGCAAACGTTCATTTCGTTTCATTCGTGGGCCGATCTTCGCGCAATTGCTGATGGCGGACGAAATCAACCGCGCCTCTCCGCGCACACAGTCGGCTCTTCTGCAGTCGATGCAGGAATACCATGTCACCATTGCCGGTGCTCGGCATGACCTGCCAGCGCCCTTCCATGTGCTCGCCACACAGAACCCGCTGGAGCAGGAAGGCACGTATCCGCTGCCCGAAGCACAGCTCGACCGTTTCCTGATGCAAGTCGATATCCTCTATCCCGAAATCGAGGCCGAGCGGCGCATCCTGCTTGAAACGACCGGCATTGATGAAGCGAAGCCTGAAAATGTGCTCGACCCGGCGAGACTGCGCGACATCCAGACCTTGATTCGCCGCATGCCGGTGCCTGAAAGCGTCGTCGAAGCGATCCTCAAACTGGTGCGATCGGCCCGTCCAGGCCAGGGAGATGCCGAGACCGACAAGCATATCGCCTGGGGCCCTGGGCCACGCGCCAGCCAGGCGTTGACTTTGTGTGCTCGCGCCCGTGCACTTTATGATGGACGTCTTGCACCATCGGTCGATGACGTCAAAGCGCTGGCCGAACCCGTATTGCAGCACCGTATGGCACTGACCTTCGCAGCACGCGCCGAGGGCATGAGCGTGCGTGATGTGGTGGCAAAACTGGCCAAGGGACTTTAGGTAAAGGCCTGATGGCGAAGATAGGCGAGGCACAGGCACCGGTAACCGCGCGGGATGCGCTGGCCAGAGGACGCCTGCGCGCTTCACTGGTACCGGATTTGCTGGTCGAGGCGCGCCGCATCGTCAACACCGTGATCGCCGGCTGGCATGGTCGCCGCAAGCGCGGCATCGGTGAGGATTTCTGGCAGTTCCGTCCCTATGTCGAGGGCGAAGCGATCGCCAATATCGATTGGCGCCGCTCGGCGCGCGACGACCACATCTATGTGCGCGACCGCGAATGGGAAGCTGCCCACACCGTCTGGCTGTGGGCCGACCCCTCCCCGTCCATGCTCTACAAATCGGCGGGAGCCAGGGTTTCCAAACAATCGCGCGCGCTTGTGCTGACGCTTGCCATGGCTGAATTGTTGTCGCGCAGCGGCGAACGCATCGCCTGGCCAGGCCTGACCGATCCGTTCATCAACCGCAATGGTGCCGAGCGCATCGCTTCGCATCTGGCGCAAGCCACCACATTGCCGGCCAAGCCGGATTTTTTCGGCATCCGCCGCTTTTCCGACGTCATCCTGGTCAGTGATTTCCTGGACCCGGCCGAAGAAACGCTCGAATGGCTGGATGGGTTGGCACGCCGCGGCGCACGCGCGCATCTGGTCGAGGTAGCAGACCCAGTCGAGGAGACTTTCCCCTATGCCGGCCGCACGGAATTCACCGACCCTGAAACCGGCGACAAGCTGACGGCAGGCCGCGCCGAGATCCTGGCCGACGAGTATCGGAACCTCTATATCGCTCGCCGCGAGACGGTCGCTGCCTGGGCGAAACGCCTGGGTTGGAGCTACACCGTCAACCACACCGACCGCCTGGCCTCGGAGGCGCTCGTAGGCCTGCACATGGCCTTGAGCTCCGAGGACAGTCATCTCGGAAGGGTTGGAGCATGAGCTGGCTTCCGCTCTCCTTCGGCGCGCCGATGGTGTTGTGGGGCCTCATCGCCTTGCCCGTCATCTGGTGGTTGCTGCGCTTCACGCCGCCGAAGCCGCAAACGGAGGTGTTCCCGCCGCTCCGGATCCTGGCAAAGGTCCTCAAATCCGACGACACGCCAAATCGCAGCCCTTGGTGGTTGACGTTGCTGCGTCTGGTGATGGCGGCGCTGGTCATCTTCGCGATTGCCGAGCCGGTGTGGAACCCGCGCGAACGCATCCCGGTTGGTGGCAATCTGCTCGCACTCGTCATCGACAATGGCTGGGCAAGTGCGCCCGACTGGGACAAGCGTGTCGCGACGGCCGGCCGCCTGATCAACGACGCCGAGAAGAAGGAAATGCCGATCATCCTGGCCTTCACGGCGGAAAAAGCCAACCAGCAGATCGGACCGTACAGCGCCGGCGAGGCGCGCAACCGCCTGAACGCGGCGCAGCCGCGGCCCGTTCCGGTCGACAGAGACGGCGTCTTCCTTGCCGTTGCCAACACGATCGGCGACCAGCCGGGCGTAACGCTTGCCCTGCTCACCGATGGTCTCGCCGCAAAAGACGACGCCAAGGCTTTCGCACCGCTGCTCGAGCGCAAGCTCGCCAACATCGTCTGGGCCACTCCGGACCGTCTCGACATGGTCGGCCTCACCGCAGCAGACAATGGCCTCGACCGCTTCAGCGTCACGGCGGTGCGTGCGCCGGCAGGAGCAGCTCCCCGCGTCATGACTGCCGGCGCCTTTGACGAAAAGGGCCGCCGTATCGGCGATGCTGCCATCACCTTCCGTCCCGGCGAGACGTCTGCTTCAGGCGAGATTGTCGTTCCCTTCGAACTGCGCAACGATTTTGCCTCCATCTCTCTCGACGGCGAAAATCAGGCCGCCGGGGTGAGATTGCTGGACGGTACAGCCAAACGGCGCCGTGTCGGCCTGCTGTCGCAGGCGCCGACGGACGATACGAGGCAACTGCTTTCGCCGCTCTACTACATCCGTCAGGCGCTGGAGCCTTCGGCCGATATCATCGAACCGAAAAGCCCGGATCTGCTGGAGGCCATACCACAGCTTCTCGAACAGAAGCCCGCGGTCATTGTCATGGGCGATGTCGGCACGGTGCCCGAGGCCACCCGCGAGCCGCTCATCAAGTGGATGCAAAACGGCGGCACGCTCATTCGCTTCGCCAGCACGCGCCTGCTCACCGCCGGCAATGACGAGGAACTGCTGCCGGTGAAGCTGCGGTTGGGCGAACGCCAACTCGGCGGCGCGCTGTCCTGGACGGAACCGCAGAAGGTGACCGAATTCCCGGCAAACGGCCCGTTCGCAAAACTCGCGCCTCCGATGGATGTGACGGTGACACGCCAGATCCTGGCCGAGCCTACCCCGACCCTCGCCGAGCGCACCTGGGCGACGCTGGCCGACGGCACACCGTTGGTTACCGCGGACCGCCGCGGCAAGGGCATCGTCGTGCTCTTTCACATCACGCCCTCGGCGACTTGGTCGAACCTGCCGATTTCGGGTAGTTTCGTGGAAATGTTGCGGGCGATTGTCCAGCTTTCGCGCAATCAGGGCGCGGTCGGGACGACGACGGAAAACGGTCCAAGCGCTTCGCTGCCGCCTTATCGCATGATCGCCGCCGACGGCTTGATCGGCCCGCCGAGCGGTGATGCAAAGCCGCTGCAGACCGGCAAGGGGCCGCTCCCCGTCACGATTGAGAACCCACCAGGCCTTTATGGCACGGAAGACAGCGTGTTCGCGCACAATCTGCTCACAGCTGATACCGTGCTGACGCCGATCAGCAAGCCAACGGCATCGGTTCCCGTCGTTACCGAAAGCTACGCAGTCGATGAGTCGCGCGACATGAAGGGACCACTGCTTTTCGGCGCGCTCGCCCTGTTGATCCTGGATGGCCTTATCGTCCTTTGGCTTGCCGGTCTCTGGCGCAGGAACGCCCGACGGGTAGCAGCTGCGGCAATCGCGCTGATTGTGCTCCCAACCCTTTTCATGCCGGTTCCACCCGCATCTGCCAGCGATGCCAAGCCCGACGACCCACAGGCGATCGAGGCTACCGCGGTGACTCGCCTGGCCTATGTTTTGACCGGCAATTCCAGCATCGATTCCATCAGCCGCGCCGGCATGGCGGGACTGACCCGCTTCCTGCGTGAAAAAACGGCACTGGAGCCTGGCGATCCTGCGGGGGTCAATATCGAAAACGACGATCTCGCCTTCTACCCGCTCGTCTACTGGCCGGTGGATGCCAACGTTGCCGTGCCATCGCAGGCCGCGATCGCCCGCATCGATGAATATATGAAGAACGGCGGAACGATCCTGTTCGACACGCGCGACCAATACACAGCTTCACTGGAGACCTCGACCAGTCCGGCGACCCTGCGCCTGCGCGAAATCCTCGGCAGTCTCAACGTGCCACCGTTGGAGCCGGTACCGTCCGATCACGTGCTGACCAAGTCGTTCTACATCCTCAACGATTTTCCGGGACGCTTCGCGGGCAGCCCGCTCTGGGTCGAGGCTTCGCTGGAGGCGACGAATCCCGACAACCGCCCGGTGCGAACCGGCGACGGCGTCAGCCCCATCATGATCACCGCCAATGATTTTGCCGGTGCCTGGGCAGAAGACGGCAGCGGCAGCCCGCTGCTGCCGACCGTGCCTTCCGATCCGATGCAGCGCGAGCTGGCGTTCCGCTCTGGCGTCAACATCATGATGTACATGCTGACCGGCAACTACAAATCCGATCAGGTCCACGTGCCGGATCTGCTGCAGCGGCTTGGGCAGTGACATGAACTGGTCGGTCGCTTTCGAACCCCTGCTCTCCTGGCCGCTGTTGGCGGTGATCCTGGCACCGCTGGCGCTCATCGCCGGCGCCAGCCTATGGTTCCGGCAGCGCGGCGCATATCTGCGCCTCGCCGCACTCGCGGCCTTTGCCCTTGCGCTTCTGAACCCCGTCCTGCTCGACGAGGAACGCGAAGCTTTGAAGAGCGTCGTCGCCGTCGTCGTGGACCGCAGCCAGAGTCAGGACATCGGCAACCGCGCCGCCCAGACGGACACAGCGCTTGCCGGATTGAAGGAACGGCTCGCCCGCTTCAAGCAGTTCGACGTGCGCGTGGTCCAAGCCGGCAAGAACGGCGCTGCCGAAGAGCGCACCGAAACGCGGCTGTTCTCGGCACTGAACGGCGCGCTGCGCGATGTGCCGCCCTCGCGCGTTGCCGGCGCGGTCATGATCACCGACGGTGAAGTGCATGACGTGCCGTCCGGACGTGGCGACTTCAACGCCCCCCTGCATGCACTTATCACCGGACAAGAGAACGAGAAGGACCGGCGTGTCCGCTTCGACAAGGCACCGCGCTTCGGACTGGTCGGCAAGCCGCTCGACATGACCTATCGTGTCATTTCCACCGGGGGTGAAACCGGCCCGGTCGAGGTGCGCGTTTCCGTCAACGGCCAGCAGGTGGCCATCGAACGCGCCTTCATCGGCCAGGAAATGCCACTGCAGGTGACGATCCCGACCGCTGGCCGCAACATCGTCGAGCTTGCCATCCCGAAGGAAGACGGCGAACTGACCGACGTCAACAACCGCACCATCGCCCTGGTCGACGGCATCAGGGAGAACCTCAGGGTGCTGCTCGTTTCCGGCGAGCCGCATGCCGGCGAACGCACCTGGCGCAACCTGTTGAAATCCGACGCTTCGGTGGACCTCGTCCACTTCACCATCCTGCGGCCGCCGGAAAAGCAGGATGGAACGCCGATCAACGAATTGTCGCTGATTGCCTTCCCGGTCCGCGAACTGTTCGTGGAGAAGATCAACGAGTTCGATCTCATCATCTTCGATCGCTACCAGCACCGTGACGTGTTGCCGACCCTCTATTACGACTACATCGCCGAGTATGTCGAAAAAGGCGGCGCGCTGTTGATAGCCGCGGGTCCGGAATATGGCGGCCAGGCGACAATCGCGCGCACCCCGCTGATGGGAGCTTTGCCCGGCATGCCAACAGGTGAAGTGATCGACAAGGCCTTCTATCCACGCCTGACCGATCTCGGCGCGCGCCATCCCGTTACCCGCGGTCTCGACGGCTCGCAGGACAATCCTCCGCGCTGGGGCCGCTGGTTCCGCACCATCGGCATCGACAGGCCGGAAGGCGAAGTGGTAATGAAGGGCGCCGACGACCGCCCTCTGCTTGTGCTTGATCGCAAGGGCGAAGGCCGTGTCGGCATGCTGCTGTCCGATCAGGGCTGGCTATGGGCACGCGGCTTCGAAGGCGGCGGTCCCTATGTGCAGCTTTATCGTCGCATAGCCCACTGGCTGATGAAGGAGCCGGAACTGGAGGAAGAGCGCCTGACCACTGACAGTCGTGGCATGACGCTCGAAGTGCGCCGTCAGACGATGAGCGAGGATCCCGGCACAGCACGTATCATCACGCCCTCCGGCAAGGCACTGACGGTCAAATTGCAGAAGTCGGAACCCGGCATCTTCAGCGGCAGTGTCGAGGTCAACGAGATCGGCCTCTATCAGGTCGCCAATGGCGACCTCACCGCGCTGGCCCATGTCGGTCCAGTGAATGCACCGGAATTCGCCGATGTCGTTTCGACGGAAAGCAGGCTGAAGCCTGCAACCGATGCCACCGGCGGCAGTGTGCGGCGCGTGGCAGCCGGCGCCGGCAACGATGTTGTATTGCCCTCGGTCGTGCCCATCCGGGACCAGGCCGAGGCTGCTGGCCGTGACTGGATCGGTTTGCGTACCACCGACGACAGCGTCTTGAAGGCCATCTCGCGCGTTCCCCTGTTCGGCGGGTTCCTGGGCCTTGGCCTGCTGCTGCTGGCAATGGGCAGCATGTGGTATCGCGAAGGGCGCTAGAGCAATTCCGGGAAAAGTGTGTAACCGTTTTCCGTCCGGAATTGCGTAAAAACAAAGAGTTGGAGCGTCTCCGCGAAAACGGAAACGCTCTAGGCACGAAGCATTGCCTGATCGTGGGCGGTTGCGTCACGTCGATCGTCACAATCCACACGAAAGAGAAAGCCGCTCTCCGGTCCCGGAAAGCGGCTTTTTCTCGTTCCCGCAAAAGCAGGAAACCATGCCTTAGGCCTTCTTGGCGGCCTTATGGACATGGTGGACGTGATGCTTGCTGGTGTGATGCTTGCGAACGTGATGCTTGCGCACATGGTGCTTCTTGTGCGCCACGCTGTGGTGACGATGTGCCTTCTTGTGCACGATATGCTTGGCTGCCGGAGCTGCGTTTGCTGCGCTCGTGCCCAGAACCGGCATCGAGAAGGCAAGTGCGATGGCAAGGCCGAGGGCGGAGAGGATGGACTTCTTCATGGACATTGTTCCTGTTGAGCGGGCCAGCCTGGAGACACGGGTCGAGTGCCGCCAGTTTTTGCGAACCCTGGTGCATGGGGCGAACAGAGGGCCAGCCTTTCGGGCGAAATCCCGGACTGCGCGTCGAAGCGCCTTTTCCGCTATGGCCCGCATGGCCGCGGAGGGTATCGGATCACAAGGCCGCCTCCGAGAGGGGGACCGGAGACGGCCTCGAGGTTGCCAGGACGAATTACATCGTCTTCTTGGCTTCGGCCTTCTTGGCTGCCTTCTTGTGCTTCTTCACCTTCTTGGCCGCGACCTTCGCGACCGGCTTCTTGGCGGTCGTGGCCGCAGCCGCCGGAGCGGTCGTCGTGGTGGCGGTCGCCGAAGCGGCGTTGGCGGCGGAGGTGCCGAGAACCGGCATCGAGAAGGCGAGAGCGACGGCGAGGCCGAGAGCGGAGAGAAGGGTCTTTTTCATGATCAGCTTTCCTTTGTCGCAGGTTGGGTTCGAGTTCACTGACTGGGATCGTCCGGTATCACTCCAAGGAGCTTCAAAGCGTTGGCGAAAGTCCGGATGCCCTGCGCCTGCTTGTGATCGGCGCAGTACCGGGTCGCCCTCTTTTGAAGCACCTTTGCCTGGGCGGCCTGCACCGCCTTGGCGTGGTTTTCGATGGCCTCGTCGAGCTGTCGACTTAGCCGGCTGCAACGTTCGCTCCGGGTGATCGCCGCTTCCGCGTTGGAATGTCCGACACCGACCATGGCGAGCGAAATGCCGAACAGCGCTCCCATCCATCGATACGAACTTCTCTGCATGGTCGGGTCCTGATCTCCCGGTTGCGAGGCGCCGCGACCGGTGTTCTGGCCGCTGCGGATATCGTTATGCCATTGATTTTTTTCAGGAGTTTTTCCAGTTTGTTGAATTTTGTTTCTGGATTGTTTCTGGGCGCGTTTTGCCGGGCCGCTGGCCAAGACACCCCGGCGGCCCTATCCTATAAGGCGTAAATCGCGACCCTAGCGGCCGGCCGGAAGACAGGTCAGAAGACAGGTATTGAGTGAAAACCGATCCGCATATTCTCATCGTCGACGACGACAAAGGCATCCGTGATCTGCTGCAGGAATTCTTCGAAAAACGCGGCCTGCGGACCTCCGTGGCTCGCGACGGTATCGAGATGGAAACCATCATGCGGCGCGGCCATTTCGATCTCGTCGTTCTCGACGTGATGCTGCCGGGCAAGAGCGGCCTGGAACTCTGCCGTGAATTGAGAAGCGCCAACCAGGATATCCCCATCATCATGCTGACAGCGGTCAACGAGACGACGGACCGTGTCGTCGGCCTCGAGATGGGAGCGGACGACTATCTGCCGAAGCCTTTCGACCCACGCGAGTTGCTGGCTCGCATCCGAGCCGTGCTGAGGCGCAACACCGGAGCCGTCGAAGCAAAGCGCCTGCCGCCCCGACAGATCTATCATTTTGCCGGTTGGACCATGGATTGCTCGCGCCGCAGCCTGGTTGCGCCCGGTGATGTGCGGGTGGAATTGACTGCCGCCGAATTCAACCTGCTGCATACTTTCGTGAAGAGCGCACAGCGCGTGTTGACCCGCGATCAGCTCATCGAGCTTTCCGGCGGCGACGGCGCGATCGCCTATGATCGCAGCGTCGACATCCTGGTCAGCCGGTTACGGCGCAAGATGGAAGACGACCCGAAAACGCCGAAGCTGATCCAGACGGTGCGGAGCGGCGGCTATCAATTCATCCCCGAGACCGCCACCGAATGAGGCGGTTCCTCCCCCAGACCCTGCCTGCCTGGGTCCTGTTGGTGGTGATCGCCAGCCTGCTCGTCAGCCAGGTGGCGACCCTCTATATCGTTGCGCGCGACCGGGCGGCAGCTTCCGACATCGTCGACTATTATCGGCTGAACGATCGTGCCTTCGCCGTCGTGCAGCTGCTTTATTCGGCAACACCTGTGGATCGCAAACGCATGGCCTCGGGTGTCGCAAGCACCAGCTATGCCCTGACTGTTTCAGATACGCCGGTTGTCGCCTCCTCCATCGCCCAGGACGACCAATTGGCGGAATTGGAAGATATCCTGGTCAGCCGCCTGTCACGGTTCGGTGTCACGGAAGCAAGAGTGCGGCGCGACGCTGCCACCGAATCCGAAAAACCGCCGCGCAAGCCGGGCACCGATATCGGTGAAGTGGAAAAGGATCTGTTGGCGCTCTCCGCCGGTTTTTCGCACAGCGACAAGCTGACCGCCTCGATCCGATTTTCCGATGGGCAGTGGCTGAATTTCACCGAGCCGATCATCCCGCCGGGGCCGGTGCTCAATCCTGAAAGCCTGCCGCTCTATGGTGTCATGGCCGGGCTGGTCGTGGTGATGTCGGTCTGGTCAATCCGTCGCCTCACCGCGCCCTACAGGATCATGGAAACGGCGGTGAGGCGCATAAGCAAGGACCTGAAAAGCTCTCCGATCTCCGAAGCAGGCAGCCGCGAGATCAGAACCGCAGCGCGGGCCATCAACGTCATGCAATCACGGCTGCGCGACTATGTCGAAGATCGCGAACAGTTGGCGGCCGCACTCGCGCATGATCTGCGCACGCCGCTCACCCGCATGCGGCTGAGGCTCGCCCTCCTGCGCAAATCGAAGCTGCGCGAAGATCTTGCCAAGGACCTCGGCGACATCGAGGACATCGCCCGTTCCGTCATTGATTTCGCGACGTTCGAGGTCGCGGACGAAAAGAGCGAACGCATCGATTTCGTATCGCTGGTGGAGTCGGTTGCAGACGATTTTCCGGACGTCACGCTGGACGACAGCGGGCTGCCTTCGCGCGAATTGATCTGCAAGGCGAGGCCCGTCGCGCTCAGGCGCTGCATTACCAATCTCGTCCAGAATGCCGTGACCTATGGCCAAAAAGCACATCTCAGTCTTTACCACTCCGACAGCCAGGTTGCCCTGGTGATCCGCGATGAAGGCCCCGGAATACCGCAAGCCAAGCTCGATGCGGTATTCAGCCCGTTCATCCGGTTGGAGAAATCACGCAACCGCGAAACCGGCGGCCTGGGCCTTGGGTTGACGATTGCCCGCAATATCGCCCGCGCCGCAGGTGGGGAAATCTACCTGTCGAACCATCCTGAAGGTGGGCTTCAAACCGAACTACGCCTGCCGCTCGTCACATAAGATCCACCTGGCAACTGCGGATGCCGATGCCCCACGGATCCAATCCGTATTCGCAGAAAAGTCGTGCTGCGCCGCTAGAGCAATTCCAGCAAAAATGCGTTGCGGTTCTGTGTTCGGAATTGCGTAAAAACAAAGAGTTAGAGCGTTTCCGTGAAAAACGGAAACGCTCTAACGGTGCAGCACTGCCGACAACACGTCGCGGATGCCGATGGCCCCAACGAACCGCGACTGGTCGTCGAACAGTGCCACCGGCGCCGTCTGCGAACGATGCATGGCGAGCATCACGGTCTTGAGCGACGTTCCCGGGGTTGCCCAGAACACCTGCGCTGCTTCGTCAGGCTGACGCTCTATGTCAGCGCAGGAAATCCATATTGCCGGTTTGCCATCGCGTTCCGCAGCGGCCACCAGCCCATGGCTGTCGATTTTGAATCGGGTCGTCTTGCGCCGATCGAGCCAGATCCAACCATCTTCCGTGGTCTCCAGGTCCCGGCGATCGCGCATGACGTTCCACGCGGTCAGCACCGACAGTGGATTCACGTTGGAGATGAATTCGCGCACATAGTCATCGGCCGGCTTCAGCACGATGTCCTCAGGCGAGCCGGACTGCACGATGCGCCCACCTTCCATGATCGTGATCGTGCTGCCGATCTTCAGTGCTTCTTCCAGATCGTGGCTGACGAAGATGATCGTCTTCTTCAGCGTCTTCTGCAGTTGCAGCAGCTCATCCTGCAGCTTGGTGCGGATCAGTGGATCGAGGGCCGAGAACGGTTCGTCCATCAATAGGATCGGCGCTTCAGTGGCGAAAGCACGTGCCAGGCCAACGCGCTGCTGCATGCCGCCAGACAGCTCATGTGCGTATTTTTTCGCCCAGGAATCCAGATTGACGAGCTTGAGCTGTTTTTCCACGCGCGCCTTGCGTTCGGCCTCAGGCACACCGGCAAGTTCCAGGCCGAAACCGACATTTTCCTCCACCGTGCGCCAGGGCAGAAGGCCGAACTGCTGGAACACCATCGCCACCTGATGCTGGCGCAGCTGGCGCAACGTAGCGTCGTCGCAGGAGACGACATCGACCATGCCGTCGCCATTCTTCACCATGACCTGGCCGCGGCTGACGATGTTGAGCCGGTTGACGGCACGCAACAGCGTCGACTTGCCGGAACCCGACAGACCCATCAGCACGGAGATCTCACCCTCGTTGACGGTGAGATTGGCCCCGGCACAGCCCAGCACGTTGCCGGTCTGCTCCAGGATCTCGGCGCGCGTCGCGCCCCTGTCGACCATCGCAAGCGCATCGCGCGTGTCCGGGCCGAAGATGATATCGACATTCTTGAAATCGACGGCGATGCTCATTTCTTGCCTCCCACGCCGATACGCGTCATGCGGTCGAGCACAATCGCCAGCACCACGATGGCAAGGCCTGCTTCAAGACCGAGGTCGATCCTGCGCGAGCCAAGCGCTCGGTTGATTTCGGTGCCGAGGCCGCCCGCCCCGATCAGCGCGGCAAACACAACCATCGATAAAGACAGCATGATGCACTGGGTCAGGCCCGCCATGATGGTCGGCAGCGCCGCCGGCAGTTCGACCTTCCAGAGAAGCTGACGTTTGGTGGCACCGAAGGCTTCGCCCGCTTCGACGATCGCCTTCGGCACGGAGGTGACGCCGAGATGGGTGAGGCGCACGGCCGTCGGGATCACGAAGATGATGGTGACGATGAGACCCGGCGCGTTGCCGAGGCCGAACAGCGTGAGCACCGGGATCAGATAGACGAAGGTCGGCAGTGTCTGCATCAGGTCCAGCACCGGCAGCATGAACTTGTAGACCTTGGGCTTGTGAGCGGCCCAGATACCGAGCGGCACGCCGATCGCCATCGAAGCGATGGTCGCTGCAACGACCAGCACGAGCGTCTGGACGGTCTGTTTCCACAGGCCCTGATTGATGATGAAGAGCAGGCCGAGCAAGACACCGATCGCCAGCACTTTGGAGCGCTGCAGCCACCAGGCAAGCAAAGCGATCAGCAGGACGACGACCACCGGCGGCATCATCAAAAGCAGGTCGACGACACCGTCGAGCAGCGAGTTCAATCCGCTCGAGAAACCACGGAAAATGCTGTTGAAATTGTCGGTAAGGAAAGTGAAGAACGCTTTGCCCCATGCGCCGACCGGTATTTTCCAGGCGACCAGGAAATTCGAAACGGGGTCCATCTTCCCTCCCTCGTCATGCGTCCGCCACCCACGGAGCATCGTTATCTTGTCACAGCCTACGAAAAAGGGCAGCCCCCGACGGGCGGCTGCCCTAGACGTCTCGCCCGCTGGGGCGATTGCTGTCAGCCGCCGATCGCGCTCTTCACGGCAGCGGCGGCATCACCACCATCGAAAGTGGTCACGCCGGCAAGCCACGGGGCAGCGGCGGCCGGGTTTTTCTTCAGCCAGTCGGTCGCAGCCGTGTTGGCATCGGTACCTTTCAGGATCACGTCCATCATCTGGCCTTCCATATCCAGATTGAACTTCAGGTTCTTGATGAAGGTGCCGACATTCGGGCATTCCTGCAGATAGCCCTTGCGCACATTGGTCGAGACCGTTGCGGCGCCGAAGCCGGAATCACCCATGCCGTCGAGATAGGTGATCTTCATCGCACCCATCACCGGGTGTGGCGTCCAGCCAAGGAAGGCGATCCACTTGTTGTCCTTCATCGACTGCTCGGCCTGGGTCAGCATGCCGGCCTCCGAGGATTCGACCAGTTCGAAACCCTCCAGGTTTGTGGCGGGGTTCTTGATCATGTCGAGGATGATGCGGTTACCGTCATTGCCGGCCTCGATGCCGTAGATCTTACCCTCGAACTTGTCCTTGAACTTGCCGAGGTCGGTCAGCGTTTTCACGCCGCCGTCGGCGACATAGGTGGGTACGACGATGCCATAGCCGGCGCCCGAGAGGTTCTCGGAAATGGTCTCAACCGAACCTTCGGCGGTGTAATCCTTGATATCGTTGGTCATCGACGGCATCCAGTTGCCGAGGAAAACGTCGAGATCCTTGTTTTTCAACGAAGCGTAGGTGACCGGCACAGAAAGCTGAATGACTTCCGGCTCGTAGCCGAGTGCGGTGAGCAGCACGGAGGCAACACCCGTGGTTGCCTGGATGTCGGTCCAGCCGACATCCGACAGACGCACCTTCTTGCAGCTTTCGGCGTCGCCGGCGAAGGCCGCGCCGGTGGACAGGAACGCCGCAAGGCTGAATCCTGCGATGATGGACTTCATGCGTGACATGAACTTTCTCCCATTGTGTTTGTCTGGCGAAGCGGAATCCGGCGCCTGGCCTTGTTATGTCAGCCAAACACCATTCTTGTGTTGTTTCAAGCACCAGGAGATACGATTGACGGCGCGCATTGGCCGATCAGCGACACGGCCAAGCTTTTTTGGTGGAAGGCCGGAAAGCGCCCCTCCCCGCCGCCCGCAACTTCTGCATAAAGGGTCATGGCCAAGCTCTATTTCAACTACGCAACCATGAACGCCGGCAAGACCACGATGCTCTTGCAGGCTTCGTATAACTACCGCGAGAGCGGCATGACCACGATGCTGTTCGTGGCCGGTCACTATCGCAAGGGCGACACGGGCTTCATATCCTCGCGGATCGGCCTGGAAGCGGAGGCTGAGATGTTTCGCGACGGCGACGACCTCTACGCCCGCATCGCGGAGCATCACGAACACACCACGGTACACTGCGTCTTCGTCGACGAGGCGCAATTCCTGGACGAGGAGCAGGTGTGGCAGCTCGCCCGCGTTGCCGATCGGCTCGGCATTCCGGTGATGTGCTACGGACTGCGTACGGACTTTCAGGGCAATCTTTTCACCGGTTCGCGCGCCCTGCTGGCCATCGCCGACGACCTGCGTGAAGTGCGAACCATTTGCCGCTGTGGACGCAAGGCAACGATGGTTGTGCGTCTCGGCGCCGACGGCAAGGTCGCGAGACAAGGCGAGCAGGTGGCGATCGGCAAGGACATCTATGTTTCGCTCTGCCGCCGTCACTGGGAAGAGGAAATGGGCCGCGCCCAACCGGACGATTTCATCGGTTTCACGCGACCTTGAGACGGGCTTCGCCGACATTGGGCTACACGCTGCGGCCAAGAGTACCATGGCCCTTCGCCAGCCGCTGCTGATACGTTGACCCTCGTCGCTATCGATCCGAGGAATAATCATGAAACGCCAGGCACTCGGCCCAGCCATTGCAATTCTCACCACGCTCATCGCCCTCCCCGCGCTCGCGGACGGCGACGCCGTCGCCGGCAAGAAAGTCTTCAACAAGTGTATGGCCTGCCACGACGCCACATCGGAAAAGGATAAGCTCGGACCGCATCTGCTTGGTGTCGTCGGCCGCACCGCCGGCACCGCACCAAGCTATCTTGCGAAGTACTCGCAAGCCATGAAGGATGCCGGTGCCGCCGGCCTCGTCTGGGATGAAAACTCGATTGCCGAATATCTGCGCAGCCCGAAACAGAAAGTGCCCGGAAACAAGATGGCCTATACAGGCCTGAAGGACGATGCCGAAATCGCCAATGTCATCGCCTATCTGAAAGCTGACCCAAAACCGTAATCCAGGCGCTATCGTCGCAAGCATCGCCGCGGGTGATCATGTCCGCGGCGAAAGCAACGCATGCGTCTTTCAATCGCCAACCGCCCCACATATATTCGCCGTTAGCTGCCACGCGCAGTTGAGTTTGCCACCGCTAGGGGGATCTGATGGCGACATTGCAAAACTTCGACACTGAAATCGCCAAGACCAGGCAGGTCGTCGAAGACATGCGTTCGAAGATCGAGCAGTCCGGCACCATGCTCGACACGCTCGCCAAGGCCGATCAGAAGATCGGCGATGCCAATTTCGACATCGAGAATGCCCGCATCCAGGATGTTCTCAAGCAGCAGAAGACGATGGAGGCCAACATCGCCGACCTCATCATCGGCCTTGAGGACGCAACCAATGTCTTCGGCTCCGAATTCGAGAGCATGAAGAACTACACGGGCTGGGAAAACTTCGTCGGTATCTTCTCGGCCCAGAAGAAGCAGCGCATGCGCACCGACCGTGTCCGCAACATGTCGCTCGCCGGCAACCTGCAGGAGCTTCTGGCCAAGTCGGATACGATCGTCGGCATCCTGAAGGCGCAGAAGGAAGTGCTCGATCAGCGCTACAAGACCTCCGAGGCCAGCCTTTCGCAGGTGATCGAACGCCGCAAGGCGACCATGGCTGAGCTTGAAGCCGTGCAGAAGCGCATTCAGGAAGTAAACCCGCTGCTGCTGGACATCGAAAACAAGATCGCCGCCTCGACCAGCCAGAAAGAGCGCACCGCGCTGGAAAGCGAGCGCACCAAGCTCGCCACCGAATACAACGAGCGTCAGGCGAAGGAGCAGGAACTGCTGGCGGCCAGCCAGACACTGGAACGCTATACTTCCATGTTCCAGACCTTCGTGGATTCGCTGAACAACCAGATCGCTGCACAGTCGACGCTGATCAACAAGCTGACCATCGATACCGAGCAGCGCATCGTGCTTTACAAGGCGCTCGAGGATTCGTTGAAGACGGCTGCCCAGCAGGATGTCGCGCACAAGATCAACACGCTGGGCTCGCAGGTGGACACCACGGCCGAGGAAACAATGGCCGGCATTGGTGCCGCAGCCCAGAAACACATCGGCGACCTGCTCGAAATGCACGAGAAGAACATGGTGGCGACTGCCGATATTCAGCGCCGCAAGAAGCTGGCCGACGATGCGTTCGCACGCCGTTTCGACGACGTCATGAAGAAGCACAACTCAGCGAACTATGTGCAGTCCTGACCACGGCAGGACTGTTCGCACCCATCGATGACTTCTCGTAACCCCATCCGCTGGCTTTTTCCCTTCATATGGAAGGGAACAGGAGCATGACAATCGAAACAGATGCGGCCGAACGCTACTTCTCGGCGATAACGGCTGCCTTGTCCGGTCTCGAGATCTTCATGCGCGACGACCGCTCGCCGCTGTACCGGCATGGCATCGTCGCAAAGATCGTGGCGGAATATATCAGCCGACTCGACAAGTCCTTCACCTGCTGGCGCAACCGCCTCGGCTTCATGGAGACATTCAAGATCTCCCGCGCCGAAAGCGGCTATCCGGCGTTCCAGAACCTGCTCGAGCTGGAAAATGACCGTCGGCAGGCCGACAGCCGGCTGGCCACCATTCCCTCGGCGCGCGAGCTGCGCGCCGAGATGGCCGACTTCATCCTGCGTCACAAGGAATTCCCGACCGCACTGCAGAAGTCGATGGCAGAGCGGCTCTACCTGGAAGATATCAAGGGCGGCGAAACCTTCGGCCCGTTCACGCTGGCGCAGACCGCCAAGGTTTCGGTCAATCCGAAATCCGGCTTACCCTATTATCTCGTCCATTGGGCAAGCTTCGACGGCACCGCCAACCTGCCGCTGGTCTATATGGTGACGGTGGAGGATTCCTCCGACAACATCGTGCGCCAATTGGTCGGCAAGGATGGTCGCCTAAACGCGGATGTCGAGATCCCGCTGCCGGTTGACGGTCTGCTGAACCCTGATCTTGCCCGCCGTTTCGATGATTTCACAGAAAAGAACTCGTCCTACTCGCTGTCTCCGCTGACCATCGCGGTCAACCTCGACAAGGATTTCGAGCCACTGCATCCCAAGCAATTGCGGCGCGTGGTTCTCGGTCCCTTCTATTCGGCAGGCATCACCGACAACAATTCGACGGTGACCGAGGTGCTGGCCAAGGTGCGCAAACCGGAGAACGCCTGGCTACTCACCTGGACCATCCAGGAAGTCTATTCGAAGGGCGAAAAGCCAGGTCGGCGCGGCCTTTTCTCCAGCGAAAAGACAACGCAGGAATTCTTCATCAACACCGACGATCTCGAGGCGACGCGCCAGGGCGTTTCGAGTTTTGAGAACCACGCGCTTGTGCCGCACGAAGCCTATCAGGCGCTCTACGCCGCAGGCGAAACCCAGAAGATATTCAACGGCTACAAGGTGCACATCCTGTCCGGCGGACGGGTGATTTCGGACGTCTGACGCGTGATCCCGAACCGAAAGTCAGCGATGCAAAAAGTTGCAGACTTTTCGGACCAGGATTATCCGACAAAACAACGAGCCTGACCGAGACTGCGTAACGAGGGACCGAATGGACACCGGGCTGACCACCATTCCCGAGGCCGATATCGAAAAGCACCGCGCCACCGCGCAGAGCTTCATCACCCGTGTCGTCGTGCTGGAGGATTCGTCCGGCGAATCCGGTACTGCGCTTGCCGGCACGGGCCGACGCTTCGTCTCCACCGTTTCGACCGGATCATTGCGCAAGACGCGAGAGGTCGAGCTGCAGAAGACGATTGCCTCCACACGGCCGGACGACCAGTTGATGTCGATCCCGCAGCACACGCTGCTGTATCGCGCGCGGCGCGGCATTGCCGTGGCGCTGGCCGTGTCGGATGTATTCTCGCGGTCGACCGATCTTGAAAGCCTGCAGTCGCAGAACGCGCGCTCGCCACTCGGGGGCGACCAGGCCGCACAATTCAAGAAACTGCTTTCCGCTTCAGCCTATGTCGCTGCCTTCACGCTTGCCTCCTATCTGGCTCAGCTCATAGACAGCGACGGCGAAGCGCCGAATGACATTGCCGAGCCTGACTTCCTGTTCGACACGCCGCAGGATGCGGTGAAGTCTCTCGTTTCAGGTCTCGACAAGGCCCTCGCTGGCACCAAGGACGATGCCGATCTGCTGACGCGTGCGAAGAGTTTCGCTCGCGTTGCCATCGACGGTCTGCTGACGCGCAAGGGCCGCTTCGACGGTCTTGGCGCCTTCGAGAATGCGCATATCCGCATCGACGCCGACGACTTCACTCTCGACGGCTTCGATGTCGCGCCCGGCAAGAAATCCAAGCCGCTGGTGATGACCTTCAAGAAGCCGGACGAGGTCGTCGGCAATCACATCGCCAAATACCAGTCGGTGAAGCTGGCCAAGATGCTGATGGCCTACGACTTCGACCGGGAGTTGAACCCGTTTGTCGAACTTGGCGGTTTCCTGTTCACCTTCATCGGCGACGGCGCGCCTGGCACCGGCAAGACGACGCTGATCCAGATGATCGCCGGCCTGGTCAACGACTATTGCAAGGTCGCCGGCTATCCTTTCGCCTACGAGAATTTCGGCGTCGACCAGATCTCGTCCTATCAAGGCAAGTCCGGCCAGAACTGCCGGCAATTCATCAACAATGTGCTCAATCCGCGTGCGATCGGCTTCGGCACCATCGACGACATCGATCAGGTGGCGGCCAAGCGTTCCGACGACCGTGCCTCGGCCGGCCAGCAGGAGATCACCGGTGTCTTGATGGACGCGTTCGCCGGCGCGGGCACGGTGGTGCGCGGCAACTGTGCCTTCGGCATGTTTTCCAACTATCCCGAAAATGTCGACGACGCACTGCGTCAGCGCGCCGGCGCTCGTTGGCTGGTCGACGGCCCCCAGACACGCGACGACTACATCGACATCTTCGTGCTGCTTGCCGGCAAGAACCACAAGATCCCTCTCGGCGAGCATGATCTCTATGCCGCTCAGGAAATCCAGCGCGCCGTGATGGAGGCCTACGAAGGTCACGACAAGCCGCATGAAGAGGGATTGATGAAGGTCTATGAGCGCTTCATCAAGGAAAGCGGCCAGCCGAAAACGCTGGAAGATGTCGGCACCTATCTGCACCTGATCAAGGAAGCCGAGCCCCGCTTCACCGGCCGCGCCATCAAGAACGTCACCGACGCCATCAAGATGCGTGCGATGGATATCGAACTGCCGGATGAATGGTTCGAAAAGCCGGAAGCCTTCATGCACAAGAGCTACGATGACAAGAAGGCGATGATCGAGGAACTGCGCGGCCCGTTCGACATGGGCATAGTCATGCAGGAGATCAACCGCTACGCCGATTCCGAATTCCGCTATGCAGACAAGTCCGATGATGCCGCGGTCGACAAGCTTCTACGCGATGCCCGCTTGCGCGAACGCGCAGCCAGGGAGATGGAGGAATTGAAGAAGAAGGGGCTGTGGAACGCGTAATGGACCTTCTGCGCGACAACGAGCTCATTTACGGCCGCCTGCTGCCGATCGATGAGCCGCATCTCATCGACCGCTACAACAAGGCGCTGAAGGCGTTCGGGTTCAAACCGACCAGGCGGAAAAGCTTTCACGTCGACCGCACCGGTTTCTCGCCCGAGATTGCTGAGGAATGCGGCGACTACGACTATCTCGACCCCAATGGCATCAACCGCCGGTTCATCATCCTGACGCCTGCCCAGATCGACCTGCCCGTCGTGCATACGGCTTTCTCGAACACCTCGCAGCTGATGTTCGAGTTCATGTCGAAGAACAGCCGCGCCATAGACGCGCTGACCATCAAGGATGTCATCTATGGCGAGATCGAGGATTCGGTATCGACGGTGGGTGACATAGAGGATTTGCTCTCCATCAACCAGGTGGAGTTCCGCGTCCTCTCTGCCGAGGACGTCCTCGGCAAGGCATCGGAACTTGGCACGCTGGTCGATCGGCTGAAGCAGGAGCCCGACGCCTGGCGCGACAACAAGATGCTTGAGCGCATGGTGGAACTCGCCAAGGTCACCGGCGACATCCGCGAAAATGCGTTGGTGCCCGACCAGGTCATTTTCCGCCACAACGCCTATTGGACGAGCCATTTCGGCGGACTGTACGTTTTCGTCGACCCGGATGTGACCACCGTCATCGGCGATCCGGCAGCCCCGGGTTTTCGGCGTTCACGGCCGTGGCAGGTCAGCTACCTGTCGATCAAGGATGCCGATGCCGTCTTCCGCTTTCTGGCCAGCAGCGGCCGCATCGAACTGCCGCGCGCCTCGTGGATCGAAAGCTCCGGCTATCTCGAACACCGCGCCGAAATGGTGGTGCGCAACCTGATCTGGCAGTCCGACCCGGATCGTAACCTCTCCGGTGTCGACAAGGTCTGGCTGCAGACCTGGATCCACAACAATGCTTCCGCGATCAATCGTGACGGCGACTTTCCCTTCCTGAATGCCGCCAAGCGCGAGGTCGGCCAGCTCGGCCAGTTGAAGATCGAGGATGTGCTGCCCAGGCAGCGTTTCCTGGTGGTGCGCGCAAGGCCAAAGCATCCCGATGCTTGGCTGACCAATCGGCTAATCTCGGATTTTGTGCCGTCGGACTTCGTTTCCCGTTACGTCTTCAACAAGCAAGGTTTCTACAAGGACTATGAAGGCTTCAGCGAGGCCTGGCGATCGCATGTTGTCGACGTCCTGAAAACCACATATCTCAGGGACAAGGAGGCATTCAGGAACCGCCTCTATGGCCTGACCGACTAGATCAGGATGATGTTTGGTTGAATTGTCATCCTGATCTAACTTTTTGTTTTGCCGCATGATCTTTTCCGAAAAGTCTTCAACTTTTCGGGATCATGCTATTGGGGGTGCCACCGCATGCTTGATCCGATCGTGAATTTCATCACCCGGATATTCCAGTGGATCGGCCGTGGTATCGGCCTGCTGATCGGTATCGTCCTGTGGCCCTTCATGTGGGTCGGCCGCTGGTATTTTCAGCGCGGCTGGATCCTGAAGTCGCTGGTGGGCGTCGGCCTGCTCATCCTCCTCGCCCTCTATGGCAACTTCTTCTACGCAACGCAGTGGTGGAACAATTTCGACCCGAACTATGTCGACAAATACAAGTTCGAGAGCCGCAACGTCTCTGCAGGCGAACAGGTGACGGCTGGCGGCGGCACCGACACGACCAGATCGTGCGGTCGTTCCGCCATCGCCGACGTTACTGCCGACCTGACCGACTTCAATGTGAACCAGAACGCCTGGATCTCGTCGATGATCCTTTACAAGGTCGGCCTTTTCGGCCTCGACTGGGACAAGACGCCGTTCATGGACAACAAAGCCTCGTTCCAGCGCGGCATCAACCAGGCGGCACGACGTACGGCCACCGAACTCGCCGACAACATGGGCCGCGTGCGTACAACCTCGCAGATCGACAGCGATCTGCAGGACGCGCGTGGCGATTTGCAATTCGACGAATACACTTGGTACTTCGGGCTCAGCCCATTCGGCCCCAAGACGCCGACGCCGAGCTATTACCGCGATGCCATCAAGAAGCTGCGGGCATTCAATACCAAGCTTGCCAACTGCCAGGCGGTCTTCGATGCCCGCGCCGACAATCTCAAGCAATATATCGACCGTATCGCCTCCGACATCGGTTCGACATCGGCGATCCTGAAGGACCGAGCCGAAAACTACAACTACGGTTTCTTCGACCCACGCGCCGACGATCGCTTCTGGTTCGCCTATGGCCAGCTCTACGCTTACTATGGGTTGATGAAGGGAGCGCAAGCCGACTACGAGGACGTGCTCAAGCAGAAGAATCTGAAGAGCCTTTGGGATACGATGGATGCCCAGTTCGTCTCAGCGCTGCGCATCCAGCCCTGGCTTGTCGCCAACAGCGATGAAACCGGAATTTTCGCCACGCATCTGACCACGATGGGCTTCTATGTTCTGCGCGTTCGCTCCAACCTGGTCGAGATCAGCAACGTGCTGGCGCAATAATAGCGAATAGCGAATGAAATTAGCCGGTTGTGGTTATGTCGCAACCTGGCCTGCGGATACGACAATGCCTTCCTCTATTCGCTACTCACCATTCGCTATTCGCTTCGGACGACCCTGTCGCATTTCGCGTATTGCGCGGCTGTTTTGAGACGGCGAAACCAGCCCACACTCGGCTTCTATGCCGCACGACACCGGCCGGCGAATGCCGCGCCTGCCACCTGACGATTTGGGAGATCACCTTACATGGCCGAGTACAAGAGTGACATTGAGATCGCGCGTGGCGCGAAGAAGCAGCCGATCCAGGCGATCGGGGAAAAGATCGGCATTCCCAACGAGCATCTGCTGCCCTACGGCCATGACAAGGCGAAGGTCTCGGCCGAGTTCATCAAGTCGGTGAAGGGTAACAAGGACGGCAAGCTGATCCTGGTCACCGCCATCAACCCGACACCGGCCGGCGAAGGCAAGACCACCACCACCGTCGGTCTCGGTGATGGCCTCAACCGCATCGGCAAGAAGGCGGTGGTGTGCATCCGCGAGGCATCGCTTGGACCCAATTTCGGCGTCAAGGGTGGTGCCGCCGGCGGCGGGTATGCCCAGGTCGTGCCGATGGAAGACATGAACCTGCACTTCACCGGCGACTTCCACGCCATCACCACCGCCCACAACCTTCTGTCGGCCCTGATCGACAACCACATCTACTGGGGCAATGAACTCGGCATCGACATCCGCCGCGTCGCCTGGCGCCGTGTCATGGACATGAACGACCGGGCGCTGCGCCAGATCAACGTCTCGCTGGGCGGCGTCGCCAACGGCTTCCCGCGCGAGGCTGGCTTCGACATCACCGTCGCCTCCGAGGTGATGGCGATCCTGTGCCTGGCCACCGACCTGAAGGATCTGGAAAAGCGCCTCGGCGACATCATCGTGGCCTATCGCCGCGACAAGAGCCCGGTCTATGCCCGCGACCTGAAGGCCGACGGCGCCATGGCGGTGCTGCTCAAGGATGCCATCCAGCCCAACCTGGTGCAGACGCTGGAGAACAACCCTGCCTTCGTGCATGGCGGTCCCTTCGCCAACATCGCACATGGCTGCAACTCGGTGGTCGCCACCACCACGGCCTTGAAGCTGGCCGACTATGTGGTGACCGAAGCCGGTTTCGGCGCCGATCTCGGTGCCGAGAAGTTCTTCGACATCAAGTGCCGCAAGGCGGGCCTGAAGCCGGCCGCTGCCGTCATCGTCGCCACCGTGCGCGCCATGAAGATGAATGGCGGGGTCAAGAAGGACGACCTTGGCCAGGAGAACATCGAGGCGGTGAAGAAGGGCTGCGCCAATCTCGGCCGCCACATCGAGAACGTGAAGCAGTTCGGCGTGCCGGCGGTGGTTGCCATCAACCACTTCGTCTCCGACACCGACGCCGAGATCAAGGCGATGAAGGACTTCGTGGCAGCGCAAGGTGCCGAAGCGATCCTGTGCAAGCACTGGGCACAAGGTT
Source organism: Mesorhizobium sp. 1M-11 (assembly GCF_001303895.1). Taxonomy (GTDB): domain Bacteria; phylum Pseudomonadota; class Alphaproteobacteria; order Rhizobiales; family Rhizobiaceae; genus Mesorhizobium. Next base: position 109,008 of record NZ_LJSD01000032.1, read on the forward strand.
CGGCCGGCATCGAGGAGCTTGCCCACAAGGTGGTGAAGATCGCAGAGAGCGGTGCCTCGCAGTTCTCGCCGCTTTATCCCGACGAGATGCCGCTGTTCGAGAAGATCAACACCATCGTCAAGCGCATCTATCGCGGCGACGAGGCGATTGCCGACAAGTCGATCCGCGACCAGCTGCACCAGTGGGAACAGGCCGGCTACGGCCACCTGCCGGTGTGCATGGCCAAGACGCAATATTCCTTCTCGACCGATCCGAACCTGCGTGGTGCGCCCACCGGCCACACGGTTCCGGTGCGCGAGGTACGCCTTGCCGCCGGTGCCGGCTTCGTCGTCATCATCTGCGGCGAGGTCATGACCATGCCCGGCCTGCCCTCCAAGCCATCGTCGGAGAAGATCTTCCTCAACGATCAGGGCCAGATCGAAGGGTTGTTCTAAAGGGAACGGCAGTGGGGCAGTAAGGGAACAAGGCAGTAGCTGCCCAACCTTACTGCCCTACTCCCCCAA
>NZ_LJSD01000062.1 GCF_001303895.1 Mesorhizobium sp. 1M-11
GTGCGGCCGCCTTCGCGGATAGCGAAGCGCAGCTTCTCTTCCATGGCGATCGGCACGATCAGCTCGACGTCAACGGTGATGTTGTCGCCAGGCATCACCATCTCGGTGCCGGCCGGCAGCGAAACGATGCCCGTCACGTCCGTCGTGCGGAAGTAGAACTGCGGACGGTAGTTCGTGAAGAACGGCGTATGACGGCCACCCTCTTCCTTCGTCAGGATGTAGGCTTCCGCCTTGAACTTCTTGTGCGGCTTCACAGAACCCGGCTTGGCCAGAACCTGGCCGCGCTCAACGCCCTCACGGTCAACGCCGCGCAGCAGCGCGCCGATGTTGTCGCCGGCCTGGCCCTGGTCCAGCAGCTTGCGGAACATCTCAACGCCCGTGCAGGTCGTCTTGGCCGTCGGACGGATGCCGACGATCTCCAGTTCCTCGCCGACCTTGACGATGCCGCGCTCGACGCGACCCGTCACAACCGTGCCGCGGCCCGAGATCGAGAACACGTCTTCGATCGGCATCAGGAACGGCTTGTCGATCGGACGCTCCGGCGTCGGGATGTAGGCGTCAACCTCTTCCATCAGCTTGCGAACCGCGTTCTCGCCGATCTCCTTGTTGGAGTCTTCGAGAGCAGCAAGCGCCGAGCCCTTGACGATCGGAATGTCGTCGCCCGGGAACTCGTACTTCGACAGAAGCTCGCGAACTTCCAGCTCCACCAACTCCAGAAGCTCGGCGTCGTCGACCTGGTCGACCTTGTTCAGGAACACAACGATCGCAGGAACGCCAACCTGGCGCGCCAGAAGGATGTGCTCGCGCGTCTGCGGCATCGGGCCGTCGGCAGCCGAAACAACCAGGATCGCGCCGTCCATCTGGGCAGCACCGGTGATCATGTTCTTCACATAGTCGGCGTGGCCGGGGCAGTCGACGTGCGCATAGTGACGGGTCGGCGTCTCATACTCGACGTGCGCCGTCGAAATCGTGATGCCGCGCGCCTTCTCTTCCGGAGCAGCGTCAATCTGATCGTAGGCCTTGAACTCGCCGAAATACTTCGTGATCGCCGCCGTCAGCGACGTCTTGCCGTGGTCAACGTGACCAATCGTGCCAATGTTCACATGAGGCTTCGTACGCTCGAATTTACCTTTTGCCATAGTCTCTTTCCTTGGACGTCCTGGACCTACGTTCAGTCGGATGCGCGGCGATTAGCGACAAAGGCCGCAAAACACAAGCCTCTTGTGGCCGGCGCCGGAACCGCACGCCCGGATGGAGCAGGATCAGTGCTGTGGATTTGCCTGGAATGTAGGAATTCAAACCTAGTTCGCAAGAGCCGCTCGGCAAGGTGAACCGTTCACAGACAACCAACGATCTCGTGACGGCGCGCGATCAGGTCGTGATTGGAAGCCGGCCAAGCTCCGGCACATATCCGTCATGCCTGCGGACGGTGCTTTCAGAAACCGGCTGCCGGTTGGAAATCAAGGAGTTTTCGTCCATGAACAAGATCGTTCTCACCGCAGCCGCCCTGCTGGTTGCCGCTTCGGGCAGTGCCTTCGCCGCCAATACGACGCATGTGCAGAAGACCAGCCGCCATGTCGTCGAACAGGTCGATCATACGCGCACTTCTTCAATCGCATCACCGATGGCCGCGCCACGCGTCTCGCCGACCGACCAGGATCCATTCACCATGCCGGACCCCGGCTATGGCCAGGGCATCTGGGGCCAATAAGCTTTGTCAGGATCAAAGAAGGGCCGCGCGACTATCGTCCGCGGCCCTTCTTGTTGTCCTCGCCTTGTCCCATCGGGAGGCGGCGAGAGATGCTAGGCGCGTCGCCCATTGATGGCGTGATAGCCCCACAGAACCACGATCGCACCGATCACGGCGACGATCAGGCTGTAGATGTTGAGCCCCGTGACGCCCGAAGCGCCAAAGGCGCTGAAGATCACACCACCGACAATCGCGCCGACGATGCCGAGCACGATATCCATCAGGAAACCCTGACCACTCTTGTTGACGATTTTACTGCCGATGAAGCCGGCGATGACGCCGAGGATAATCCAGCTGATGATTCCCATTGTGCTGCTCCGTTCGCCCCCAGGCAGGCGGAGACTTCCATAGGACGTCGCAAAGCTCAAGCTCGTCTTGAAATTGTCGTGCAGAGGGGCAATTGTCGGATTGGGCCGGACTGAGTGGGCCAGGGCTGTTCACAATGGAGATCCACGATGGGACTGTTCGACAACGCCGTTCCAGGCGGCAACATCACGAAACCTCTGATGATCGCGCTGGGCGCCTTGCTGGTGGGCAAAATGCTCGGCGGAGGCGGTTCGGCACAGCAGCAGGCGCCTGAACCCGCAGCACCCGGCGATACCGGCGCAGACGGCGGCCTGCTGGGCGGCGGTCTTGGCGGCCTGCTCGACAAGCTGAAGAATGCCGGTCACGGTCAGGTCGCGGATTCCTGGGTCGGCACCGGCCAGAACCAGTCGATCGAGCCCGGCACGCTCGGCAAGGCGTTGGGGCCGCAGGTGATCCGCGAGATCGCTGCCCGTACCGGTCTCGATGAGCAGGAACTTCTGAAGCAGCTCTCCAGCGCACTGCCGGGTGTCGTCGACAAGCTGACGCCGAACGGTCAGGTGCCCTCGCGCAACCAGCTCGAATCGCTGTTCGGCAACTGAGTTTCGAACTCTTCCTTGGGATGAAGACGGGCGCTCGGCGCCCGTTTTTGTTTGAACGATCGACCTGCCTGCAGCCTGGTTCCTAATCGCTGGGACCTCTGCCACCCAGCCAGCGCAGCGACTAAATCGGTTCCATCACACATCCACACGATCCCGTCTCCATTTGTGACGAGGCCGACCATTTCCTTGCCCCTTTTGGGCAGTCAAAAGGCGCCATCATCAAGGAGACGGATATCCATGACCGACCTTCGTTTCGACAATCCTGTTTCGATTTTCATGGGCCTCGGCTTTCCGCGCGACGTCGAAAACGTGCTCGAAGCTTATGACGTGCTGCTTGAATGGAACGGCACACGCGACGACGACCATGCAGCGGCAATCGCCTCCTGTCGCGACGCCATCGCCCGCGTGCAGCCTGCTGCAGAGGCTCGCGATGCCTTCGAGCGCTTTGCACATAACAAAGGCATCCTGACCGAGGAGGCGCTCGATCGCGCCGCGCTCACGGTGGCACAGGAATGGGGGCGGTTGAGCGCCTAGGCCCTCGAACGCTCGCTGAAGTCTGAAACCATCACATGACGCCGCCATCTGGTCAGCCAGTGGCGGCGTTTTTTGTGGCCTGCAGCGGACCGAAACATCCGCCAGCCTTTGTAACATGTTGTCAGATAAAATTATTTCTCACCTCGTTCAATTTAGGAACGAACCGCTCACCTCCTCCGTTTCGACTGTGTATCACGATCAGAGGAGTGTGGAATGGTTGCTACATCCAAACAAACGCACACGAACGGAACCGACATCCAGGCAGCGCTTGAGGGGCAGCTCGCGGAACTGCGCCGCGAGGTCGCAAAGCTCAACAAGTCTCTGGCCACTCGCGGCACCGAAGCAGTCGACGACGCCCTGGATCACGCCGACAACAGCTATCGCGCCGCATCGGCAACCGCTGCAAAGGCCATGCGCCATCTGCGCAGCCAGGCGCATTCGGTTTCAGAGACAGCAAGGGAGAACCCACGCGCCACAACCGCCGTTGTCGCAGTGGTTGGCGTGTTGGCTCTGCTTGCAGGGATGGCCTTGGCGAGATCCCACAACGGCAGGGATAGTTACTGGTAGCCAGTTTAGCGCCTTGTCTGTCCTAACCGCGTGAGGAGATTGATATGGCTGCTTCCATGCTGATCAGCATCCTGATCACCTTCCTGGTGATCATTCTGGTGCTTTATCTCGTACAGCGTTTGCCGCTCGACGGCCGCATCCGGCAGATCGTGCAGATCATCGTGATTCTGATCGGCATCGTCTCGCTGCTCAAATATCTGGCGGTGTTCTAGTCAATCGCCGCTGACAGTTGGCGTCTCCTCCAGCGGAGGCGCCAATTCCAGATAGAGACAATATCAGCCGCGCACTTCGCAGCGGTCTTTTCCTTCTGGAAATTGGCTGAGGTAAACTGGAGCGGGTACCGGGAATCGAACCCGGGTATTCAGCTTGGAAGGCTGCTGCTCTACCATTGAGCTACACCCGCTTCGCGTCCGCATCCATAGATGAGATGGCGGCGATCCGGAAGCCCGTTCCGCAAGAAATTTGGCCGACTGCAAGGGCAGATGCCCTGCCAGGCCATATTCCCGTGAAGAAGAAGTGGTGGGAGAAGTAGGACTCGAACCTACGAAGGCTTAGCCAGCGGATTTACAGTCCGCCCCCTTTGCCGCTCGGGACATTCTCCCTGAACCGTGGCCTGCCCTTTACGGGATCGGCCGGCCGGAAACCGGGTGCCTTATGGCGGTTGAGGTTCGGCCTGTCAACCACGGCCGACAACCGTCAGGATGATTTTCTTCATATGGAGCGGCAGCTGCGTAAAACCAGGGTGCACAAACCTGTCGCGGCTAAGATGACGGGGGCAAAATGCGACGTCTTGTCGACGCCGCATCAGGCCGAGCCAAAGCCCTCAGTTCATCACCGGACGGCCGTCCTGACGGTAAATCTCGCCATCCTTCATGACAAAATCAACGGTCATCACCGCCTTGATATCGGCTACAGGATCGGCCGGCAGTGCAATGATATCCGCGCGTTTGCCGGGCTCGATCACCCCCTGATCCTCGACGCCCAGTACCTCGGCCGCCGAGATCGTCGCCGCCTTCAACGCCTCGGCTGGCGGCATACCGGCTTCGACGAGGTAAATGAACTCGCGCGCATTGTCGCCATGCGGGCCGACGCCCATGTCGGTACCGAACCCGATCTTCACGCCGGCCTTGTAAGCCTTGCCAGCCGTCTGCTGGATAAGGGCGCCGATCCTTTCGGCCTTCACCCGCACGACCTCAGGGAAATAACCCGGCGTCTTGGCCTTGTCGGCCACGAACCGCCCTGCATAGATGGTCGGCACATACCAGGTGCCCTTCTCCTTCATCATGCCCATGATTTCGTCGGTCATGTAGGTTCCATGCTCGATACTGGTCACACCGGCTTCGACAGCCCGCTTCATGCCTTCGGTGCCGTGAGCATGCGCCGCGACTTTGAAGCCGTAGTCCTTCGCGGCTTCCACAATCGACTTCACCTCATCGACCGTGAACTGCGGTGCGTCACCCGATTTGGCAACGGAAAGCACGCCCCCCGTCGCAGTAATCTTGATAACATCGCTGCGATCCTTGTAGCGCTGACGCACCGCCTGGCGAGCGTCCTCAACCGAATTGACCACGCCCTCCGTCGGACCGGGTGGACCGATCAGATGCGACAGCTCGGAATTGTAGCCATTGGTGGGGTCGGCATGGCCGCCCGTGGTGGCGATGCTCTTACCTGCAGCAAAGATGCGCGGACCGCGAACCAGCTTTTGGCTGATGGCATCGCGCAGATGCGGCGCGACTTCGCCTCCAAGGTCGCGTACGCTGGTGAAGCCGGCTTGCAACGTCTTCTCGGCATAGTGAACGCTGCGGAATCCAAAATCGACGTCGTCCAGCCGGAATTCTTCCTCATAGCTCTTCGGATTGGACTGGTCGGTGATGTGGACGTGCAGGTCGGTCCAGCCCGGCAGACAGGTGCGCCCGCTCAAATCAACGACAGCTGCATCCTTCACCTCAGCCTTGCCCGGTAGCACTTCGTCGATCTTGCCGTCACGCACGACGATCGAACGTGCATCCAGCATCGTGCCTGTGCGCGAATCGAACAGCTTGCCACAATGCAGTACGGAGACGGTTTCGGCAGCCTGCGCGGCGGGGACGGAAACCGTCGTCAACGCCAGAGCCAGCAATCCACGGTTCAAATACACTGTAGTCCTCCCATGAAATGAAAGTCGCAGTGCCTCCCGCTGCATCAACGTAGCCGCAGCTCATCGGCGGACAAGCCGAAACGCTTGGTCCAAAACGATCTCTTCCCGTTCCAAGCTGGCTATCTTTGCGACCGCCTCAAAAGAAAAGCCGCTGCACCGGTTTACTTTTGGACGCAGCCGCGACATCTCGATAAAACCGCGCCTGCGCAATCGGAGCCGCCTCGATGAGCAACGACACCAAGAAGGGAACGCCGAAGGACAGCCACTACGCGCGGCTGCGGCGCGCGCACCGCGAGGACAAGAGCGGTGGGGCTCCCGGTTTCCGCCCCCGTCCCAAGGTCGCGCCGGGCGAAGGACCGGCAGACGGGCTGGTCCGGCTCTATGGGCTGCACACAGTGCGTGCCGCCCTCGACAATCCGGGCCGCCGCATCCGCTCCATGCTGGTTACGCGTAATGCTCTGGAACGGCTCGGCATTTCCGACATGGCGGCCCTGCCCTTCAAGGCGGAACTGGTCGAGCCGCGTGACATCGACAAGCTGACTGGATCTGACGCCGTGCATCAAGGTGTTCTGGTCGAGGCGGAACCGCTGAAGCCAAAACGGCTCGACGCGCTTGGCGACAGCAACCTTGTGCTGGTGCTCGATCAGGTCACCGATCCGCACAATGTCGGCGCCATCCTGCGCTCGGCCGTGGCCTTCGGTGCCGGCGCGCTGATCACCACCGCGCGCCACAGCCCGCAGGAAAGCGGCGTGCTGGCGAAATCGGCATCCGGCGCGCTGGAACATATCGATCATATCGAGGTGAAGAACCTCGCGGACGCACTCGGTGAACTGCACGAGGCGGGATTTCAAACGATCGGCCTCGATTCGGACGGCTCGGCGGAGCTCGAAAAAACCTTCTCGGGCGACAGGATCGCCCTGGTGCTGGGTGCCGAAGGCAAGGGCCTGCGCCAGAAGACTCGCGAAACGGTGACCGCACTGGCCAGGCTCGACATGCCGGGCGCCATCCGTTCGCTCAACGTCTCCAACGCCGCCGCGGTGGCTCTTTACGCAGTACGCCGGTTTCTGGGCTGAGGCACACCCACCAAAAAGAACGCCCTCGCGTTGGGACCGAGGGCAAGGGCTTGCGCCTGAATATGAAACCCTCGTTCAAGCGAGCCCTTCCGAGCATCCGCCAAACCGGGTTGTGATGATCGATCCACCTCGCCGAGACACGAGGCCTCGACGAGGTGGCCCTAAAGGCGGTCCGCCGCTCCCAGCTGAACCGCAATCGGGAACCTCACTCCTTCGGAGCCGCCGGGCGTCATCTCCTCCTGGGGCACATCGTGCCAGAAGACGCTTCAAAGCAGGCTTCAAAAAAGGGCGCATCCCGAGGGATGCGCCCAGGGAGAGGTCCCCTGAAGGTCAGGCCACCGGATGCCCAGCCATCAGCTCCAGCGCCTTGACCACGCCAGAGTGATCGTCCTTGGCCCCGCCATTGGCTGCGCAGGTGTTGAAGAGCTGCTGCGTGGTCGAGGTGTTGGGCAAAGCAACACCCAGCGATTTCGCGCCTTCCAAAGCAAGGTTCAGATCTTTCTGATGCAATTCGATGCGGAAACCCGGGTCGAAGGTGCGCTTGATCATGCGCTCGCCGTGAACTTCCAGGATACGCGAATTGGCGAGACCGCCCATCAGTGCCTGGCGCACCTTGGCCGGATCGGCACCCGCCTTCGAAGCGAACACAAGCGCCTCGGCAACGGCTTCGATGGTGAGCGCGACGATGATCTGGTTGGCCACCTTGGCTGTCTGGCCGGAGCCGTTCGGGCCGACAAGGGTGATGTTCTTGCCAAGCTTGTCAAAGATCGGCTTGGCGCGATCGAACGAGACTTCCTCGCCGCCGACCATGATGGCGAGCGATGCGGCCTTGGCGCCGACTTCGCCACCTGAAACCGGAGCGTCGAGATAGTCCGCACCCGTCGCTTTGACCTTGGCGGCGAACTCCTTGGTGAAGATCGGCGAGATCGAGCTCATGTCGACGACCAGCTTGCCCTTCGACAGACCCTCGGCGACGCCCTTGGCACCGAACAGCACCTCATCGACCTGCGGCGTGTCCGGGACCATCAGGATGATGATGTCGGCAGCACGCGCCACCGCGTCATTGCCGGTAACGACCTTGATGCCCTTGGCTGAAAGCTCCGGCGCCGGCTTCGCGAAATGATCCGTGGTCACCACCTCATAGCCGGCGTCGAGCAGATGCCCCGCCATCGGCGTACCCATGATGCCCAGGCCGATGAAACCGATCTTTTCCATTGTGATTGTCCTTTCGTCCGTCATCCTCCGCCAGTCGGCTCGCGCCGCTGGATGAGGTAAAGTATTTGTCGAGCGGGCGGTCAGGCTGCGGCGCTGCCCTTGCCTGTCAGGGCCTGGAACCAGCCCAGTCCAGCCTCGGTGCCGGCCTTCGGCTTGTATTCGGCACCAATCCAGCCCGAATAGCCGATGCTATCGATGTGCTCGTACAGGAACGGATAGTTGATCTCGCCCGTCCCCGGTTCGTTGCGTCCGGGATTGTCCGCAAGCTGGATATGCGCGATGCGGCTGAGATTGGCCTCGATGGTACGGGCGAGATCCCCCTCCATGACCTGCATGTGGTAGATGTCGTACTGCAGATAGAGGTTCTTTGAGCCGACGCGCTCTATGATATCCAGCGCCTGCTTCGTGTTGGTCAGGAAGAAGCCCGGAATGTCGCGGGTGTTGATCGGCTCGATTAGCAGCTTGATGCCGGCCTGTTCCAGCTTTTCAGCGGCAAAACCGAGGTTCTCGACGAAGACATTTTCCAACGCCTGGGGCGACACGCCGCTCGGCGCGATGCCGGCCAGGCAATTGACCTGGTCACACCCCAGAGCATGAGCATAGGTGATGGCCTTGGCGACGCCCTGGCGGAACTCGTGGATGCGGTCCGGCAGCACGGCGATACCGCGCTCGCCCTTGCCCCAATCGCCAACCGGAAGGTTGAACAGGACTTGGCTGAGGCCGTTCTTCTTCAACCGGGCCGCGACCACCTCCGGGGCGTGGTCGTAGGGACCGATATATTCGACCCCCTTGAAACCGGCGCGGGCGGCCGCATCGAAGCGATCGAGGAATTCATGCTCGTTGAAGAGCATCGAAAGGTTGGCTGAAAACCGTGGCATAGCGGAACTTCCTTGGAAATTGAGTCAACGACCACGCATCGGCCCGAAAATCGGAAAGCACGATGCGTCAATTCAAAGTTTTAGAGCGTCCTTTGCGCGTCCGAACGGACGCGCGGCGCTCTAAGAAACAGATTCAATCGAGCAGCACGATCGCCGTAGGAGCGTCTTCGTTCTTCTCGGCCAGTTCCTCGAACTCGGTGATGTTGTTGATCTCGGTGCCCATGGAGATGTTGGTGACACGCTCCAGGATGAATTCCAGAACGACCGGAACCTGGTGTTCCTTCATCAGCCGCTCGGCTTCCTTGAAGGCGCCCGCGAATTCTTCCGGCTTGCGGACGCGAACCGCCTTGCAGCCCATCGCTTCGGCAACCGCGACGTGATCGACGCCATAGCCTGCCTCGGGATCATCCTTCCTGTTCTGGTTTTCGAAGGCAAGGCTGACCTCGTAGTCCATCTGGAAACCGCGCTGCGCCTGGCGGATCAGGCCAAGATAGGCGTTGTTCACGACGACGTGGATGTAAGGCAGCTTGTGCTGGGCACCGACCGCCAGTTCCTCGATCATGAACTGGAAGTCGTAGTCACCCGACAGCGCGACGATGTAGGCATCCGGATTGGCTGCACGGACACCGAGTGCCGCCGGCAGCGTCCAGCCAAGAGGACCGGCCTGGCCGCAGTTGATCCAGTTGCGCGGCTTGTAGACATGCAGGAACTGCGCGCCGGCGATCTGGCTGAGGCCGATCGTGGTGACATAGGTGGTGTCGCGCGGAAACGCCTTGTTCATCTCCTCGTAGACCCGCTGCGGCTTCAGCGGAACCTGTTCAAAATGCGTCTTGCGCTTCAGGGTCTTCTTGCGCGCCTGGCATTCCTTGGCCCAGCCCGACCAGTCACGCAGCTTGCCGGCGGTCTTCCATTCCGTCGCAACGTCGAGCAACGCCTTCAGCGCCGCGCCGGCATCCGAAACCAGACCGAGATCCGGCGCGAAGACGCGGCCGATCTGGGTCGGTTCGATGTCGATGTGAATGAACTTCTTGCCCTTGGTATAAACATCGACCGAGCCGGTGTGGCGATTGGCCCAGCGGTTGCCGATGCCGAAAACGAAGTCGGCTTCCAGCATGGTCGCATTGCCGTAGCGGTGCGAGGTCTGCAGGCCACACATGCCGGCCATCAGGGCATGATCGTCCGGGATCGCTCCCCAGCCCATCAGTGTCGGCACAACCGGAACGCCGGTGATCTCGGCGAATTCGATAAGCAGATCGGAAGCGTCGGCATTGATGATGCCGCCACCGGCAACGATCAGCGGTCTCTCGGCCTGGTTCAGCATGGCCAACGCCTTTTCAGCCTGGGCGCGGGTCAGCGCGGGCTTGGCCAGCGGCATCGGCTCGTAGGCATCGATGTCAAATTCGATTTCGGCCAGCTGAACATCGATCGGCAGGTCGACCAGAACCGGGCCCGGACGACCCGAGCGCATCAGGTGGAAAGCCTTCTGCAATGTCATCGGAACAAGATACGGCTCCATGACGGTGACAGCCCATTTGGCGACTGGACCAGCGATCGCAGCGATGTCGACGGCCTGGAAGTCCTCCTTGGTGAGACGGGCACGCGGCGCCTGGCCGGTGATGCAGAGGATCGGGATCGAATCGGCCGCAGCCGAATAGAGGCCGGTGATCATGTCGGTGCCGGCTGGGCCCGAGGTGCCGATGCAAAGGCCGATGTTGCCCGCCTTGGCGCGGGTGTAGCCTTCCGCCATGTGAGAAGCACCCTCGACGTGGCGGGCGAGCACGTGACCAATGGTGCCGCGCGCCTTCAGCGCCGAATAGAACGGGTTGATGGCAGCACCGGGCACGCCAAAGCCGCACTTGATCCCCTCTTTCTCGAGAACGAGAACCGCCGCATCGACTGCGCGCATCCTGGCCATATCTGAGCCCTCCAAAACGGTGATGTTCGAATGGCCAGACTCTGCCAGCGGCTCGCGCATTTTTCAATTTTTCCAGAATAATTTTTCATTTTTGAATTTTTTCAATTACCCTTTGTTTTTCAATGAAATTTCGTTTTCCAAAGAAACCCAAATGCATAATTCGAAAAATTTTTTTATTGTCGACTCGTCGCTTTTGGCGACAATGCCGATATGGAACAAACGGAAAAACGTCAGCGCGGGCGCCCGCGCGCCTTCAATACTCCCGCCGATGCCGCCCAGGTGCAGTCATTGGACCGGGCACTGCGAATCCTCGCCATTGTCGCGGAAGGCAGCGGCCTGTCGCTCTCGGAGGTTGCCAACGCCTCCGGCATCGCCGCCTCGACCGCATACCGTATGCTGACGACGCTCGAAACACACGGCATGGTCGAGTTCGACAAGACCGACCAGCTCTGGTCGATCGGCGTGGAAACCTACCGCATGGGTGCTGCCTTCCTGCGCCGCCGCAAGCTGGTCGATCGTGCCCGCATCGTCATGCAGGAATTGATGGAAAAAACCGGCGAGACCGCAAACCTCGGCCTGGCCGAGGATGACTGTGTCGTCTTCGTCAGCCAGGTCGAGACACATCAGGCGATCCGCGCCTTCTTCCGTCCGGGCACGCGCAGCCCATTTCATGCCTCCGGAATCGGCAAGGCGGTGCTGGCGCATCTCGACGGCGATCGTGTTGCCGCCATAAGCCGCAAGACCGGGCTCGAAGCCTTTACCGGAAAAACGCTGGCCACCCTGCCCGCCCTGGCGCTCGATCTGAAGGATATTCGAGAACGCGGCTGGTCCGTCGACGATGAAGAAAGGAATCTCGGAATGCGCTGCATTGCAGCCGCCATTTTCAACGAATTCGGCGAACCGATCGGCGGCGTTTCGGTGTCGGGACCGACGGCGCGCGTAACACCTGAACGTCTGGCCGAGATTGGGCCGCTGGTGCGGGACGCAGCGGTGGAGATCACCAAGATGATCGGAGGCAGCACGAAACGCTGAAGCTGGCCATCAGCCCATGCCGGTGACATGGCGCAGCCAGAAGGCCAACACGATGAAGCCGATGGCAAAGCTGATGCCGGTCCAGTCGAGGTCGGCCCCCTTGAGAGCGCGCAGCAGCTTCACTGCCAGTACCCAGACGGCGAACACGATCAAACCGACAGCAACGATTCGGATCATGGACAATCCCCATCAGCCATGCCCATCAAAGGGCGTTGCCAGGGATATAAGTATGGAATCGGCCGATTTCATGCTCTGCGCCCGGTAAGGCGACATTCCAGCGCGCATCCTGCCGACAATTATCTTTACTGGCGCGGCAAATATGCTAACCGATGCGCCGTGCTCTTCTGGCCTGGCAGCTGGAAATGGGATCGGAGGGCATGAAGTACCGATTGGGCACCAAATACAGTGTCCTGGAGCCGGCGTAGCACAGCGGTAGTGCAGCGGTTTTGTAAACCGAAGGTCGGGAGTTCGATCCTCTCCGCCGGCACCATTTCGATCCAGCTTTTAAATTCTGATGTTCTGCGCTCGGGCCGGCCCTCGCCCTTCCTGCCTCCTCAGATCCCCTATCAGCGTTTGCTCAGGCACGGCATCAGCACGCCCGTGCATTTCGACGACACGATCCGCTGGTTCATCTGATCAGAGGCCCGCACCACGATGGAGAACATCAGGGCGAAGGAACCGAGCATCAGGAAAAGGATCATCAAACGTGACATCGACACAGGGAAAGCTCTCGACTTGGCCCCCGCCCACCGATTGCAGCCCCAAGCATGACCAAAGCAAATTTCAGAAAAATTAAGACGGATTTTAACCATATCCTGGCTTACCGGGCGGCCTCCGTGATTCGATAACAACCGCAAACAGCGGCACAAGGCTGGCGCCATGACGCTCTTTGCTTCCACATAGACGCATGCTACCTCCCACAACGGCGAAACCCGAACGGTCGCGTTTCGGTGAACCATCGCCAGCCGGGAGCCATGACGAATACCGCCAGCCGCCTCGCCTTCGTTTCTTCCGATACCGCCGACGCCCGGGCCGCGCTGGAGCGGCTGAGCGCCCGCTATGGGCAGGTTCCGGTCGACGAAGCAGACACCATTGTCGCCCTCGGCGGCGACGGTTTCCTACTCCAGACGCTGCGCGACACGATGAGCAGCGGCAAACGCGTCTATGGCATGAACCGCGGCACGATCGGCTTTCTGATGAACGAATTCCGGGAAAAAGGCCTGACCGAGCGCATCGCCAAGGCGGTTCCCGAAACCATCCGTCCGCTGGAAATGTCCGCGACCAACGCCGAAGGCGAAGCCGTCGACGCGCTTGCCATCAACGAGGTGGCGTTGTGGCGCCAGTCTTACCAGACGGCCAAGATCCGCATTACCGTCGACGACCATGTGCGGCTGGAAGAATTGAGCTGCGACGGTGTCATGATCGCCACGCCGGCAGGCTCCACCGCCTACAACCTTTCCGCCCATGGCCCAATCCTGCCTCTCGATGCGCCGCTTTTGGCGCTGACCCCGGTAAGCCCGTTCAGGCCACGGCGCTGGCGCGGCGCGCTCCTGTCCAACCGGGCCACCGTACGCTTCGACATACTCGAGGCCGGAAAGCGCCCGGTGAACGCCGCTGCCGACCATACCGAGGTGAAGGCTGTGACATCGGTGACGGTGCGGGAATCGTCGACGGCGACCGCGACAGTATTGTTCGATCCCAACCATTCCTGGGACGAACGCATTCTCGCCGAACAGTTTCGATATTGAGCCCCTGCCCGGCTTGACGGAGCCATATCCGACACTACCTTAGGCCAAACATAGCGCGATTGCCGGCTTTCAAGCCCGTTTGTGTTGACAAAACGCGGGCTTGCGCCTATCGGCGTTCACAATATCGCAGACGCGGGGCGTCTGCCGCGACGGAAGCCGCCGCGCTCCCAATACAAGCCAAAGACAGCAAAACTTGTCCTCAGACACTCAGACCGCTCAAGAAGCGTTGCTTTTTTCCGACCTGGGCCTCTCGCCCAAGGTGCTTTCAGCTGTGACCGACGCCGGCTACACGCAGCCGACGCCGATCCAGGCAGGTGCGATCCCGCACGCCTTGCAGGGCAAGGATGTTCTCGGCATTGCCCAGACCGGCACCGGCAAGACAGCATCCTTCGTGCTGCCGATGCTGACGCGGCTGGAAAAAGGTCGGGCACGGGCGCGCATGCCGCGCACGCTGATCCTGGAGCCGACGCGCGAACTCGCCGCCCAGGTCGAAGAGAATTTCGTCAAATACGGCAAGAACCACCGCCTCACCGTGGCGCTGCTCATCGGCGGCGTCTCCTTCGAGGATCAGGAAAAGAAGCTGGAACGCGGCGCCGATGTGCTGATCGCCACGCCCGGTCGCCTTCTCGATCATTTTGAGCGCGGCAAGCTGCTTCTGACCGGCGTGGAAATCCTTGTCATCGACGAGGCCGACCGCATGCTCGACATGGGCTTCATTCCCGACATCGAGCGCATCTGCAAGCTCATCCCGTTCACCCGGCAGACACTGTTCTTCTCGGCGACCATGCCGCCGGAGATCACCAAGCTCACAGAGCAGTTCCTGCATGCGCCGGTACGCATCGAGGTTGCCAAGGCCGCGACCACCGCTTCGACGGTGACGCAGCGCCTGGTCAAGGCCGGCTCGAAGCCATGGGACAAGCGCGCCGTGCTGCGCGACCTGATCCACGCCGAAGAAGACGGGCTGAAGAACGCCATCATCTTCTGCAACCGGAAGGTCGAAGTCTCGGAACTGTTCCGCTCGCTGCTGAAGCATGACTTCAACGCCGGCGCGCTGCATGGCGACATGGACCAGCGCGCGCGCATGACCATGCTGTCCAATTTCCGCGACGGCAAGCTGAAGCTTTTGGTTGCCTCGGATGTCGCCGCTCGCGGACTGGACATTCCGGACGTCAGCCACGTCTTCAACTACGACGTGCCCATCCACGCCGAAGACTATGTCCACCGCATCGGGCGTACCGGCCGTGCCGGACGCTCCGGCAAATCCTTCACCATCGCCACCAAGGCCGACACCAAATATGTCGACGCGATCGAGAGGCTGATCGGCAAGCAGATCGAATGGTTCGACGGGGATTTGTCCACGCTGGTGGTCAGCGACGATGCCGACGAGGCGCCGCGTCGTGGCCGCGGAGACAAGCGTCGTGGCGGTCGCAAGGACGGCGATGATCGCCGCAACAAGGGCAAGCGCGACGACAGGCACGCCGCGAACGAAAATGGCGAAGCTGCCCCGGCCGAAACCACCGCTCCAGCAGGTGACGACCGCCGGCAGCGCAAGGAAGCAATCCGCGCCGACAATGCCGATCGCAAGGATGCCGACCGCAAGGATCAGCGCCCGCATCGCGATCCGCGTCCCGCCCGTCACCGCGAAGAACCAGACGAAAAGACGGTCGGCTTCGGTGACGACGTGCCGGCATTCATGAAGATCGTCGCCAAGGTCTGAGTGTTTCCAGGGTAGTTGCCACCCCAATCCAGACCGAGACTTCATAAAAGAACGCTTAAATAAAAACGGCCCCGTTCGGGGCCGTTTTCGTATCCGTGGAAGCCGAGCCTCAGGTAAGCGGCGAAAGCTGAATTTCGACGCGGCGGTTCTGTGCGCGACCTTCGGCAGTGTTGTTCGGTGCAACCGGACGGGTCTTGCCGAAACCGGTAACCGCGAAGCGGCGTGAATCCACCCCCTGCGACGACAGATAGTTCGCCACTGAAAGCGCGCGGCGCTGCGACAGGTCGAAATTGTGCTGATCCGAACCTGTCGAGTCGGTGTGGCCATAAACGTCGACGGTGGTCTGGTTGTACTTCTTCAGGACCAGCGCAACCGAATTCAACACCGGATAGAAGCCCGCCTTCACCGAATCCTGGTCTGTGGCGAAGGTGATGTCGGATGGCATGTTGAGAATGATCTGGTTGCCGACGCGGGTAACGCTGACGCCGGTGCCTTGCAGCTGCTGGCGCAGCGCATTTTCATTCTGGTCCATCACCGAGCCGACAGCGCCACCGGCCAGCGCGCCGATGCCGGCGCCGATCAGCGCGTTGCGGCGGTCATTGCCACCCGCGAGGGTGCCAAGCGCCGCACCTGCCAGACCGCCGAGAACGGCACCGCCTGCGGTGTTCGAAACCTTCTGCTCACCCGTGTAGGGGTCGGTCGTGCAGGCACTGGCCAACACTGCCGTAGCCACCACGCTGAGCACAATCTTCTTCATGGGATATCCCTCTCCAAACTGCGACCGCGACTCGGCGCGCCGAGCGTGCTTAGCGGGCCTTCTAGCACGAATTGCGGCGAAAACCGGAGCACGAAATGGCAGAGCCCAGCGGTTTTCCCGCGCCGTTTCGAGATCACCGCACCCCGCAGGAAGAAAGGTCAAATGGGCTCTACCAGAGGTTCTTGCCATCGATGACCACCACCTCGACCTTGTCCAGTTCGAAATCATCGAACAGGCGCGAGTTGATGCTGATCTTGGGATTGTCGAAATCCGGCTCACCGGTCGACCAGTCCGGCGTCTCGGTGAAGGTGCCGCAGCCGCAGGTCGCGCAGAAGCCGTGCTTGATGGTCTTGGAGCCCCAGCGGTAGAAGCTTACATTCTCAACCGGGCTGGTCAGCTTGAACTTGTCCGGCGTGTAATAGGCCCAGAGCGAACCACGCTTGGAGCAGAAGGAGCAGGTGCACTGCGTCACCGTCTGCGGCGCTTCCGACACTTCGAATGTCGTGGCCTTGCAGTGACAGCTTCCCTTGATGATCATCACGCCTCTCCTCGGTGTGCTGGTTGAAATCGCAACACACCATAGAGAGCGCCCCCTGACAACTTAACGTCAGGAGGCGTCGAGAACGAATAGACCGTTCCTAGTCGATGTCCGTGACCGGCTGCGACACACCGCCCTCGATGCGTTGCGACAGCGAGGCTTCCATGAAGTCGTCGAGGTCGCCGTCGAGCACGTCCGAGGGACTGGTGGATTCAACGCCAGTGCGCAGATCCTTCACGAGCTGGTAGGGCTGCAACACATAGGATCTGATCTGATGACCCCAGCCGATCTCGGTCTTGGCCGCTTCTGTTGCGCTGGCTGCCGCCTCGCGCTTCTTCAACTCTTCCTCGTAGAGGCGTGACCGCAGCATCTCCCAAGCCTTGGCGCGGTTCTGGTGCTGCGAACGGCCGGCCTGGCAAGCGACCGCGATGCCAGTCGGAATGTGCGTGATGCGCACGGCGGAATCCGTGGTGTTGACGTGCTGGCCGCCCGCACCCGACGACCGGTAGGTGTCGATGCGCACGTCGGATTCGTTGACATCGATCTGGATGTTGTCGTCGATCACCGGGTAAACCCAAATCGACGAGAACGAGGTGTGACGGCGCGCGTTGGAATCATAAGGAGAGATGCGCACCAGACGATGCACGCCCGATTCCGTCTTCAGCCAGCCATAAGCATTGTGGCCCTTGATGAGCACCGTCGCCGACTTGATACCGGCTTCTTCGCCGTCGTGGACTTCCAGCACCTCGACTTTGAATTTGCGACGTTCCGCCCAGCGCGTATACATGCGCAGAAGCATGTTCGCCCAGTCTTGGCTTTCAGTGCCACCGGCGCCGGCATGGACTTCCAGGTAGGTGTCATTGGCGTCGGCTTCACCCGAAAGCATGGTCTCGATCTGACGTGCCCTGACTTCGCCAGCCAACGAGCGGATCGCGGTCTCGGCTTCCTGGACGATGCTTTCATCGCCCTCTTCCTCGCCGAGTTCGATCAGACCGATATTGTCTTCGAGCGCCTGGGTGACACCCTTCACCGTGCCGATGCCTTCTTCGAGGCTCTGGCGCTCGCGCATCAGTTTCTGCGCTTCCTGCGGATCGTTCCAGAGGCTGGCGTCCTCGGCGCGAACGTTCAGGTATTCAAGCCGTTTTAGCGCTTGATCCCAGTCAAAGATGCCTCCTCAGCAGGGTTATGGCCTGCCTGATCTCGTCGACAATATTCTGCGTTTCCGAGCGCATGATCTCTTCTTTTCCGATTTGCAACGTGACGACTGTGCGCCGTTTAGGGCGGATTGAGATTCGAGCGATGTCCGCCGCAGATGACGGCTCACTCCGCATGAATCTCAAACGCCCAAGTTGGCGCGATACATAGGCATCGCTCTGCTGCCTGTAAAGCGAAATGGGCCGACACAAGGCCGGCCCATTTGCAACTTTGATCTGATCAGTAGAGGCCGCCGCCGCCGGATTGGATCGCTTGCGAAGCCTGTGGCGAAAGCCCAGTCCCGGGACCGTTCGAACCGTCCGACCCCATACCGATGACCCAGTAGCTGTCGGCCGGGCCAGTGCCGGGCTTGAAAGCTTCCATGATCGTGTTGGAGTCGCCCTCGTTGGCGCGCATGCCTGTCTTGCGGTTGATCGCGACCAAGGTCATGCCTTCCGGCACCTTGAATTCGATCTTCGGCTGGCCGACCAGCGCCTCGCGCATCATGTCCTTGAAGATCGGTGCCGCGAGACCACCACCGGTAATACCCTTGCCGAGCGGCTTGGGCTGGTCATAACCGAGATAGAGACCGACTAGCAGGTTCGGCGTGAAGCCGATGAACCAGGCGTCCTTCTCGTCGTTGGTCGTGCCGGTCTTGCCAGCCATCGGGTAGCCGAGTTCGGCGACGGTGGCGCCGGTGCCGCGCTTGATCACGCCCTCCATCATGGAAGTGATCTGGTACGCCGTCATCGGGTCCAGCACCTGCTCGGAATTGTCGGTCAATTCCGGCTCGGGCTGGTTTTTCCATTCGGTTGCGTTGCAGTTCTCGCAGGTGCGTTCGTCCTGACGGAATACCGTTTTGCCGTAACGATCCTGGATGCGGTCGATGACCGACGGTTTGATCGACTTGCCGCCGTTGGCCATGATCGCATAGGCAGAGACCATCCGCATGACGGTGGTTTCACCCGAGCCGAGCGCCATCGGCAGGTACGGCGCCAGTTTGTCATAGACGCCGAAGCGCTCGGCATATTCCGCCACCAGCTTCATGCCCATGTCATTGGCCAGACGGACGGTCATCAGGTTACGCGAACGCTCGATGCCGTTGCGCAGTGTCGACGGACCGGCCGAGTTGCCGTCATAGTTCTTCGGCGTCCAGGTGGTGTTGCCGGACTGGATGGTGATCGGGCCGTCCATGATGACGGAGGCAGGTGTATAGCCGTTGTCCAACGCTGCCGCATAGACGATTGGCTTGAACGACGAACCGGGCTGGCGCATCGCCTGGGTGGCGCGATTGAATTCGGAGGCCGCGTAAGAGAAGCCTCCAACCATCGCAAGCACGCGGCCGGTGTGCGGGTCCATGGCGACGAGGCCGCCCTCGACCTGTGGCACCTGGCGCAGCAGATAGTCGGAACCGCTGTCCCCCTTCCTCTGGACGAAGATGACATCGCCAGCCTTCAGGACTTCTGCCGGGGACTTCGCCTTCAGGGTCTTGTCATCCTGCTTGTAGCGCATCGCCCAGCTCATATCCTCGCGCGATACCGTGCCCTCGACACGATCCTTGACGATGTCGCCGGAAGCTTCGCGATCCGGCTGCAGGCCGATCGACAGGCCCTCGCTGGAGCTGTCGAGCACAACGGCGAGCGTCCATTCCGGTACATCGCCCAGTCCTTTGACGGCGCCCAGGGCCGGCCCCCAATCACCGGACACGTCGATATGCGTGATAGGACCGCGATAGCCGCGCAGCGTGTCGAATTTCATCAAGCCGCTCTGCATCGCCTTGCGGGCGAACAGCTGCAGCTTGGGGTCGAGCGTGGTGCGGACGGAAAGGCCGCCTTCATACAGCGCATTCTCGCCATAGCGGGCGATGATCTGGCGGCGGACTTCCTCGGTGAAATATTCGCCGGCGAAAAGGTAAGTGCCGTTGCGGCGCGGCTTGACGCCGAGAGGCTCTGCCTTGGCCTTGACGCCCTCTTCCCTGGTCACGTAGCCATTGTCAACCATCTGGTCGATCACCCAGTTGCGACGCTCGATGGCGCGCTCGGTGTGGCGGAAAGGGTGATAGTTGGATGGGCCGCGCGGCAGCGCTGCGAGATAGGCAGCCTCCGCCACCGTCAGTTCGTTGACCGACTTGTCGAAATAGGTAAGCGCGGCGCCCGCGACGCCATAGGCGTTCAGGCCGAAGAAGATTTCGTTGAGATAGAGTTCAAGGATACGATCCTTGGAATAGGCCTGCTCGATGCGGAAGGCGAGGATCGCTTCCTTGATCTTGCGGTCGATCGTCTGGTCGGCGGAGAGCAGGAAGTTCTTTGCCACCTGCTGGGTGATGGTGGAAGCGCCGACCGGGCGACGCGAACCCCAGTTCTGCACGTTGACGATGATGGCGCGGCCAAGGCCGGTGATGTCGATGCCGGGATGCGAATAGAAATTCTTGTCTTCGGCCGACAGGAAGGCTGCCTTGACGCGGTCAGGTACAGCCTGGATCGGCAGATAGAGGCGACGCTCGCGGGCATACTCGGCCATCAGCGCACCATCGGAAGCATGGATGCGGGTGGTGACCGGCGGCTCGTATTTGGCCAGAACCTCGTAGTCCGGCAGTTCCTTGGCCAGATTACCGACATAGATTGCGACGACCGCGGCGGCCAGCAAAGCCAGCATCGTGCCGATGCCGAAAAAATAGCCGATAAGACGAATCATGCCCACTCCAGTCCGTGGCCCGGGATTTCCCTAGCGCATGGCCCCGGAAATCGGAATCGATTTCGCCGGCGCTCCTGCGCTTCTTTACATACGCTACGGCGATCCTGGCGTACTGCCGCGCACGAGAACGCCATAAACGATACTGCCTGCCACGCAAGGCTCGGGACCACCCGGCCGTTCGCCACCCTTTGTCGTGGCGATGTGGACAAATTGCGGCAACCGCAAATTTCCTGGCCAATTGGCCAAAACATTAGCACCCGATGTTGTCGGGGCGCAACGCCGCCAAAGGTGAACGGAAGCGCGCGCCTGCGCGGGCAGGCCTACCCTCCCGCGTTCATCCGCGATGCCGCGAAAGTCGAAACCGCCTTGCTGATGCTCTCAGCCGCCTTGCCACGCCATTCCGGATTGGTGAGTTGGGCCTCGTCCTTGGCGTTGGACAGATAGCCCAGTTCGACCAGAACCGAAGGAACATCCGGTGCCTTCAGCACGCGAAATCCGGCGAAACGGTGGGGATTATTGATCAGGCCGACGCTTGTCGCGAGCTCACCGACCAGCGTCTGCGCAAAGCTCATCGAGAAGGAATGGGTCTCGCGGCGGATCAAGTCGATCAGGATGTCGGTGACTTCCTGGCTGTCTTCCTTGATCTCCATGCCCGCGAACTGATCGGACAGGTTCTCGCGATCGGCCAGCGCCTGCGCCTCCGGATCCGAGGCCTTGTCGGATACCGTGTAGACCGTGGCGCCACGAATGCCCTTCAAGCGAATGGTGTCGGCATGGATCGAAATGAACAGATTGGCGCCGCGCTGCCTGGCGATGCGTACGCGATCGTCCAGGCGCAGGAACGTGTCATCCTCGCGAGTGAGCGAGATCTCATATTTGCCTTCGGCGGAAAGCCTGTCGCGCAGTTCCTTTGCGAAGGCGAGCGTGACGTTCTTTTCGACCGTGCCGTTCAGCCCCTCCGCTCCACCGTCGACACCGCCATGGCCGGGATCAATGACGATGGTGAATTTGTGGGAGGTTACCGCCGGCACGGGCTTGGCCAGACGCTCGCGCTTGTCTGGAGAAACCGTCGAGGCCGTGGTGACTGCCTGGTCGGCGAGAGCAGCGTCGAACTCGCGATCTGAAACGGCCGAAATATCGAGTGCCATGCGATAGCCGGAACCGTCTTCATTTTTAAGGACATCCAGCTTGTCGACACGGAACGGCCCCTTGCTGATCAGGATCAACCGGGAAGCCCCTGCCTCGATCTGGCCGTAGCGCACGCTTTTGACCAACCCGCGCGCCTTCAGGTCCTTGGCGCTGAAAGCCAGTTTGGAGTTCGGCACGTCGATGACCAGACGATGCGGGCCGCGCAACAGGAACCAGCGCGGATCGGGCTCACGGTCGAAATCGACAACGACGCGCATTTTGGTGGCGTCGCCCGCCATCTTGTAGCCGGTCGCCGCCAGCGGGACTTCGGCAGCGTGCGCTATTGCCGGCAAGATCAGGCTCGCAAACACGACGAACAGTGCGCAACACAATACGCCTACCCAGCCGCCGAGCCTCTTGTTCGTGGTTGCCTTCAGCCCCATCTCAGTTCCAGTCGCTGCCGATTCATCGAACCGGCCCGGTTGTTTGATCGAAGACGCGCTTAAGCGGTAAACTCGATTAACGATTGGTATCCAGAGAAGGTTAACCAAGCCTTTTCAAGTGCGATTTCGCTGACGGAACGGCCCTTTGCCGGCATGGAAATCGGGGTTGCCTTCCTACGCGTCAAATCATAAAAGCGATGGTGGGTCACTGCAATCCTAGGACCACCTTTCCCCTCAGCTTTGTGCTGGGCCCGGGTGAGAGGCAAAGGTTTTCGCCAAGGCGGCGGGAATGCAGGTGATCGAGACGATTTTCGCAGTCACTTACCCGAGGCGGGGGAAATGACTGCGGCAGGAAAACGGCAAGGGTTGCACCGCGCCGGCTCTACAGGAGCAAAACAAGCTGGTCCGGTTTTTCTTCCGGGCTTAGGTTCAAAAAGGTCCGTTCGGTTTTGACGGTTTCAGGAATTATAATGGAAAGGTCCGCATTCAACCGCGCCAACATGGCTGCGGGCGGCACCGCCATCGCCCTGAAGCGGCCCACGGCGGACGCACAAATGTCCGGCACTCACGCACAAACAGCATCACGGCAGCGGGCATTGCCCCGTCGGCCGCGACTGGCGGCTGCCGGGAGGAAACATAATAATGCCCAACAAGATGCTAATCGACGCCTCCCACCAGGAGGAAACACGCGTAGTCGTTGTTCGCGGTAACCGCATCGAAGAATTCGACTTCGAATCGCAAGACAAGAAACAGCTAAAAGGCAACATCTATCTCGCTCGCGTCACGCGGGTTGAGCCGTCGCTGCAAGCGGCCTTCGTGGAATATGGTGGCAACCGCCACGGCTTCCTGGCCTTCAGCGAAATCCATCCCGACTACTACCAGATCCCGGTCGCCGACCGTCAGGCGCTGCTGCGCGCCGAGGCCCAGGAAGCCGAAGACGACGAGGATGACGAGAACGGTGATGGCGGCGAAGAACGCCAGGAACGCAATCGCGGGCGGCGCGGCCGCCGTCGTGGCCGCAATCGCGATCGTGGCGAACGCAAGCGTGATGCTGCTGCCAGCGAGGACGGTGAAACGGGTGACGAGGCAGTAGCAGCCGACGAAGGCGCCGAAGCTGTTGAAAGCCTCGAATCAAACGACGACAGCGATGCTGACGAAGGTTCCAAGGGTGGCTCGATCGCGGCCAGCGTCGAGGTCGACGTGATCTCGGAAGAGGTCGAAGTCGCACGGGAAAGCGGTGAAGAACAGCCCCATACCGCCCGAGACAACAACAGCGACGAGACAGCACCTCCGGCGGATGCCGACCGCGGCACGCTGGAGGAAGTCCCCTCCTCCCATTCCGACGACCACGAGATCGAGTCGGTCGGCGCAGAGGACGCGCTGGAGGAAATCCGCGATCGTCGCAGACCGGTGCGCAAGCAGTACAAGATCCAGGAGGTCATCAAGCGCCGCCAGATCCTGCTGGTCCAGGTCGTCAAGGAAGAGCGTGGCAACAAGGGCGCGGCACTGACCACCTATCTGTCGCTCGCCGGCCGCTATTCCGTTCTGATGCCCAACACCGCCCGTGGTGGAGGTATCTCACGCAAGATCACCAACGCACAGGACCGCAAGCGGCTGAAGGAAGTGGTTGCTGACCTCGAAGTGCCGCAGGGCATGGGCGTGATCCTCCGCACCGCCGGTGAAAGCCGTACCAAGGCCGAGATCAAGCGCGACTACGAATATCTCATGCGGCTGTGGGAGAATGTCCGCAACCTGACGCTCAAATCCACTGCGCCGGCGCTGGTCTACGAAGAAGGCTCACTGATCAAGCGTTCGGTGCGGGATCTCTACAATAAGGAAATCGACGAGATCCTGGTGGCGGGCGAAGACGGTTATCGCGAGGCCAAGGACTTCATGCGCATGCTGATGCCCAGCCATGCCAAGATGGTCCAGCCTTACCGCGACACGTCGCCAATCTTCGCGCGCAACGGCATCGAGGCACAGCTCGACAAGATGTTGCAACCGCAGGTGACGCTGAAGAGCGGTGGCTATCTGATCATCAACCAGACCGAGGCGCTGGTTTCCATCGACGTGAACTCGGGCCGTTCGACGCGCGAGCATTCGATCGAAGACACCGCGTTGCAGACCAATCTGGAGGCGGCCGAGGAAGTCGCCCGCCAGTTGAGGCTGCGCGATCTCGCCGGCCTGATCGTCATCGACTTCATCGACATGGAGGAGAATCGGAACAACCGGGCGGTCGAGAAAAAGCTGAAGGATTGCCTAAAGAACGATCGCGCCCGCATCCAGGTCGGCCGCATCTCGCATTTCGGTCTCATGGAGATGAGCCGCCAGCGCATCCGCGCCAGCGTGCTGGAATCGACCATGAAGCCTTGCCCGCATTGCGGCGGCACCGGTCATGTCCGCTCCGATTCCTCCGTCGCGCTGCTTGTCGTGCGCGCCATCGAGGAATTCCTGCTCAAGGATTCGCGCAGCCACATCACAGTGCGCACGCCGGCGGCAACCGCGCTCTACGTGCTCAACCACAAGCGTTCGACGCTGGTCGAATTGGAAACCCGCTTTGGCCTGACGATCACCGTCGAGGCTGACGAAACAGTCGGCTCTCAGCACTATTCCATCGTGCGCGGCGCAATCGCCGAGAAGCCGGAAGGCTTCGTCGAAATGAAGCCGCAGCCGATCCCGGTCGAACCCGAAGAGCCGGAAGACGAGATCATCGTCGAGGACGAGGAAGAGACCGAAGAGGAACAGCCTCGTCAGGAACAGCAGGCGCGCGAGGGCGACAGCCAGCGCGACCGCAAGCGCCGCCGGCGCAGACGCCGTCGCGGCGGCCGTGATCGTGACCAGGCCGCCCCTGAAGCAGAGGGCGACGATGGTGTCGCGGCAGCCGATGCCGAGGCTGGCGAAGAGAGCGATGCGGATGATGCCGTCGCTGAGGCCGCTGCAGTCGAGACCACTGCTGCAGACGAGAGCGATGACGAGCCTGCCAAGAAGCGCCGACGGGGCAAGCGCGGCGGCAAGCGCAGCCGCAAGGAAGACGGCGAAACCGCCGAGGATACGGTCGACGCTGTCGCAGTCGATAGTGAGACCGTAGTCGCCGAAGCCGTTGCCGAAGTGCCGTCGGCCGAGCCGGAGGCGGCGCCTGCTCCAGAAGAGGCTCCGGCCGAGAAGCCGAAGAAACCGCGCCGCACCGCAAAGTCGAAGAAGGCTGAGGCTGCTGCTGCCGAAGCAGCCACGGCGGAGGTTGCAACCGAAGCACCGGCCGACATCGTCATCGAGGCGGCGCCGGTAGTCGCGAAGGATGCCCCGGCCGGGAAGAAACCACGCGCTTCACGCCGCAAGGCCGCCAGCGCGGAAACTTCCGCAGCACCAGTCGTTTCCTCCACGGCTACAGCGGAAGCTGAAGAAGTCAGTGAAGAAAAGCCGAAGCGTGCCGGCTGGTGGCAGCGCAAGGGTTTCTTCTGAGGCAGCAAGTCGGCCCCGGCGGAAAAACCGTCGGACCGTGAGTTTCGAATGAAAAAAGCGGCGGCACCTGTGCCGCCGCTTTTTCGTCCTGGAGGACTTTAGTGATGGCGGATATGACGTTCCGCCGAAACCTCACCTTCGCTGAAGGCCTGCACGAACGGCATGAGCTGCCATACGGCCGAAAGGCCGATGATGACAGAGACCAGCCGGGCGAGCGGGGTGCCAGTACCTCCGAACAGCGTTCCGAGGACGTCATAGCCCACAGCGCCCATAACCAGCCAGTTCAGGCCGCCAATGATGATCAGGACGAGGGTGACAAGGTTCATGGCGCGCATTGATGCCTCCATGGATTGTGCCTAACGTTAAAAACGCGATCTGACCCAGCCGGTTCCCGCAATCGCGAAATCGTGAAGAGCATGAGGGTGTTGCTACCCTTGCCTATTTCAGCCAGCGCTCCAGTCGCACCATTGCCTCGACCATATCGTCATGGCTGCCAGCGTACGAAAAGCGCATATAACGATGGCCCTGCAACGGATCGAAGTCGCGGCCCGGCGTGGCCGCGACATGAGCTTCCGCCAGCATCTTGCCAGCGAATGCCATGCTGTCGTTGGTGAGGCGCGAGACATCGCAGAAGGCATAGAATGCGCCATCCATCGGGGCGGCCAGTGCAAAACCGAGTTCTGGCAGGCGCTTCATCAGCAATTCGCGGTTCCAGGCATAACGCGCCTTCACCGCGTCCAGCTCCTTGGTCGCCTTGAACGCCTCGATGGCCGCCACCTGAGAGAGTTCCGGCGCCGAAATGTAGAGGCTCTGTGCGATGCGCTCGATAGGTCTCACCAGTTCTTCCGGCAACACCATCCAGCCGATGCGCCAGCCGGTCATGCAATAATATTTGGAGAAGGAATTGATCACCGTGACGTCGCGACCGAAGGCCAGCGCAGTGGTGTCGGGCGCGCCATAGGCTAGCCGATGGTAAATCTCATCGGAGATCACCGCTATGCCGAGCCTATCCGCCGTTTCGATCAGCGCCTTTAGCGCTTCGACGGGAATGACCGCTCCGGTCGGATTGGCAGGGCTGGCGAACAACACGCCCTTCAGTGGTTTCTCGGCATGGGCGCTGGCCAGATGTTCGGCGTGCAGATAGGCAGCACCCTCCAGTTCGATCTCCACCACCTCGATGCCGAGGGCTGCCATGATGTTGCGGTAGGCCGGATAGCCGGGCGCAGCGATGGCGACGCGGTCGCCGGCATCGAACATGGCGAGGAAGGCCAGATTGAAAGCGGCGGAAGACCCTGTCGTGACGGCGATGCGCTCCGGCGCGACTTCGATTTGATAATGGTCGCTGTAGTGGGCCGCAATCGCACGGCGCAACTCGGCAAGCCCAAGTGCATCGGTATAGCCAATGCGGCCGGCCTTCAACGCCGCGGCCGCGGCGTCGCGCACGATGACAGGCGCCGGGTCCGATGGCTGGCCGACTGCCATGGAAATCACCGGCACGCCTTCGGCCTTCAGCCTGTTGGCGCCAGCCAGAACATCCATGGCATGGAACGGCTCGACGTCTCCGCGCCGTGACACTGAAACAACCATTCTTGGCGAAACTCCTGTTAACCACGCCCGCCATCCGCGTCCGGCTGCCGGACTGCGCCGCACAATTGCCCGATTGATGGGGATCACAAGTTCAGCAAGTTTTCGCGCGCCGGCTTTTCATCGTCAACCGCCTCGTCTACCAGTGTACGCATCATGTTGAGCTTTTCACGCCCCGGACAGACGATCGCAAGGACCGCGCGTACGCTGGCGACACTGGCGCTCGGCGCTGCCATCGCTGTCACCGGCACTGTCGGCGCCCTCGCCCAGAACGTGCCGGTCGTGCGCGATGCCGAGATCGAAGCGCTGGTGCGTGACTATGCCATGCCGATCTTCAAGGCGGCCGGCCTTTCCAATGCCCGCATCCAGATCGTGCTGGTTAACGACCCGAGCTTCAACGCCTTTGTCGCCGGCCGCCGTGTTTTCATCAACACCGGTACGCTGATGCAGGCCGAGACGCCGAACGAGGTAATCGGCGTTCTGGCGCACGAAACCGGACACATCGCAGGTGGCCACCAGCAAAGGCTGCGAGAGCAGTTGGAACGCGCCAAGACTATGGCCATCGTCGCCGGCCTGCTCGGCGCCGGCGCCCTGGTGGCGGGTGCAGCCAGCAACAGCAAGGGGCTTGCGGGCGCCGGCATGGGGCTCGCCACCGGAGGCACCGAGTTGGCGCAGCGTTCACTGCTCGCCTATCAACGCGGCGAGGAAATGACGGCGGACCGTTCAGCCATCACCTATCTCAATGCCACCGGCCAGTCGGGTGCCGGCATGCTGAAGACCTTCCAGCGGTTCCAGAGCGCGCTGTCGCTGTCAGGCGCACGCGTCGACCCTTACCGTGTCAGCCACCCGATGCCGCAGGAACGTATCTCGAACCTGCAGGACCTTGTCAGCAAGAGCCCCTATCTCGACGCCAAGGACCCAGCTTCTTTGCAGCAGCGCCACAACATGATGCGCGTCAAGATAGCCGCCTTCACGCAAGGTCAGGCGGCGACGTCGCGACTTCTGCGCAAGAATCCCGATCCGGTTGCCGTTCAGTATGGCGAAGCGATCTCGAATTATCTCAACGGCAATCCGAGCTCGGCGCTTGCCAAGACCGACGCGATGATCAAATCCCAACCCAAGAACCCCTATCTCCAGGAGTTGCGCGGCGACATCCTGATGAAGATCAACAAACCAAAGGAAGCGGCCTCCACTTACGCCAAGGCAGTCAAGCTCGATCCAGCGAAATCGGGACTTCTTTCCGTCTCCTATGGCCAGGCACTGCTTGCCCAGCGCACGCCGGAAACCTTGAAACAGGCTATCACGCAAATCTCCAACGGCCTCGAGCGCGACCGCGAGAATGCGGGCGGCTACCGCTTCCTGGCGCAGGCTTATGGCGAGCTTGGCGATATCGGCAAGGCCGAGCTGGCGACCGCCGAAGGTTATTATTACCAAGGCGCCACCAAGGACGCCAAGATCTTCGCCATGCGTGCGCAGAAACTGCTGAAACCCGGTGAACCGGCCTGGGTGCGCGCTCAGGACATCATCGGCGCCAAGGCGCCGACCAAGAAATCGAACTGAAGACGGCAAGACGGCGGAGATCATCCCAGCCGCAGCCCATGACAGGCAAAGGAAGACGACCATGAACAAGGCCTATCTGCTCAGCACCGCCGGAGCGGTCATCGCCTTCGCCGCCGTCACCTTCGGCTTCACGGCTGGCGATACTCGTCCGGCGCTTGCCGATACCAAGCTCGACCGTGCCCAGGTCGAGGAGATCGTGCGCGACTACCTTCTGAAGAACCCGGAAATCCTGCTCGAGGTGCAGGATGCCCTGGAGACCAAGCAGAAGGAGGAGCAGAAGCTCGCCGCTACCGGCGTCATCAAGGAAAACAAGGACGAGATCTTCAACGCCTCCTACGACACCGTCGTCGGCAATCCCAAGGGCAAGATCACGATCGTCGAGTTCTATGATTACAATTGCGGCTTCTGCAAACGCGCCATGACGGACATGGCGGAACTCACCAAGGCCAATCCCGATCTGCGCTTCGTTTTGAAGGAATTCCCGATCCTTGGACCGGACTCCCAGAAGGCGCATGTCGTCTCGCAGGCGTTCCAGAAGCTGATGCCCGAGAAGGCGGGCGAGTTCCATCTCGAACTGCTGGGCGGTCAGACCCGTGCTACCGAGGACACCGCCATCAAGATCGCGCTGCAGCTCGGCGCCGACGAGGCGAAGCTGCGCGAGGCGATGAAGGATCCGGCAATCATGGAGCGCTTCGCCAAGACCTACGACCTCGCCAACAAGCTTGCCATTACCGGAACCCCCTCTTACGTCATCGGCAATGAGGTGGTGTTCGGCGCACTTGGCGCGGATGTTCTGACCGAAAAGATCAAAGCCGCGAAGCCCACGCTTTAAGCTTCCCGGAAACCGAATGCCGGACTTGACCAGGTCAAGCCCGGCAAACCGGCGCTGTGGACAGGCCAAGAACGCACTTGCGCTCTTTTCGCGGCCGGTTATGCCCATTATAGAGGTCCGGCGCCCCGGCAATGTTCGGCG
The DNA here is from genome assembly GCF_001303895.1 of Mesorhizobium sp. 1M-11. Taxonomy (GTDB): domain Bacteria; phylum Pseudomonadota; class Alphaproteobacteria; order Rhizobiales; family Rhizobiaceae; genus Mesorhizobium. The sequence goes on from NZ_LJSD01000062.1 coordinate 29,802, forward strand.
CGGGGATAAAGGTAGCCATTTTTGAAAACGGTTTTCGTCCTCAACGGTCCCAACCTCAATATGCTCGGCAAGCGCGAGCCGTCGATCTATGGCGACAAGACGCTGGACGACATCGCGGCCGACTGTGTGAAGGCAGGCAAGGATCTGGGGCTGACTGTGGATTTCCGTCAGTCGAACCATGAGGGCCATCTGGTCGACTGGATCCAGGAAGCGGGCGAGGCCGCTGCTGGCGTCATCATCAATGCCGGCGCCTACACCCACACCTCAATCGCTATCCACGACGCCATCCGGGGTGTCGCCCCGTTGCCGGTCGTGGAAGTGCATCTTTCCAACATCCACGCGCGCGAGCCGTTCCGACATGTGTCGCGGATCGCACCGCACGCCGTGGGCATGATCTGCGGCTTCGGGCCGCTTGGCTACACGCTGGCGCTGCAGGCGCTCGCCGCCCGCATCTGAAATGGGCGGACAACAAGAAGGGTCGGACATGACGACGAAAAAGAACGGTGTTGACCAGCAGCTGATCCGCGATCTCGCGGGCATCCTGAACGACACCAACCTGACCGAAATCGAGGTCGAACTCGGCGATCTGAAGCTGCGTGTTTCGCGCCATGCGCCGGCTGTGCATGCGGTAGCGGCACCCGCTCCGATCATCGCTGCCGCGCCACAGGCCGCCGCAGCGACGGCGCCGGCCGCACCGAGCGCAGCGGAAGCGGCCAAGAATGCCGTGCCGTCACCGATGGTCGGCACCGCCTACCTCGCCCCCTCGCCGGACGCCAAGCAGTTCGTGGAAATCGGTCAGAAGGTGAAGGAAGGCCAGACGCTGCTGATCATCGAAGCCATGAAGACGATGAACCAGATTCCCTCGCCGCGCGCCGGCACCGTTACGGCGATCCTGGTCGAGGACGCGCAGCCGGTCGAATACGGAATGCCGCTCGTCGTGATCGAATAAGGCGCGGGAGCGGACGGAATGTTCCAGAAGATCCTCATCGCCAATCGCGGCGAAATCGCGCTTCGGGTGCTGCGCGCCTGTAAAGAGCTGGGTATCAAGACCGTTGTCGTGCACTCCACCGCCGACGCGGACGCCATGCATGTACGCCTCGCCGATGAGAGCGTGTGCATCGGCCCGCCGCCGTCGCGTGACAGCTACCTCAACATCCACCAGATCGTTGCGGCCTGCGAGATCACCGGCGCAGACGCTGTACATCCAGGCTACGGCTTCTTGTCGGAGAACGCCAAGTTCGCCGACATCCTCGCGGCCCACAACATCACCTTCATCGGCCCCTCGGGCGACCATATCCGCATCATGGGCGACAAGATCGAGGCCAAGCGCACCGCCAAGCGCCTTGGCATTCCGGTCGTGCCAGGCTCGGACGGCGCGGTCTCCGACGAGAAGGAAGCCAAGCGCATCGCCACCGAGATCGGCTATCCGGTCATCATAAAAGCGTCGGCCGGTGGCGGCGGCCGCGGCATGAAGGTAGCACGCACCGAAGACGATCTCGAGGTGGCGCTCGCCACCGCTAGGTCGGAAGCGGGAGCGGCCTTCGGTGACGACGCGGTCTATATCGAGAAATATCTCGAAAAGCCGCGCCACATCGAACTGCAGGTGTTCGGCGACGGTGCCGGCAGGGGCGTGCATTTCGGCGAACGCGACTGTTCGCTGCAGCGCCGCCACCAGAAGGTGTGGGAAGAGGCCAACTCCCCTGCCCTCAATGAGGAAGAACGTGCCCGCATTGGCGGCATCTGCGCCAACGCTGTCGCCGATCTAGGCTATTCGGGTGCCGGCACGATCGAATTCCTCTACGAGAACGGCGAATTCTACTTCATCGAGATGAACACGCGCCTCCAGGTGGAGCATCCGGTAACAGAAGCCATCACCGGCATCGACCTTGTGCACGAGCAGATCCGTGTCGCGTCGGGCGGCGGACTTTCGGTGCGGCAGGAAGACATCAAATTCAACGGCCATGCCATTGAATGCCGTATCAATGCCGAGGACCCGCGCAACTTCACACCGTCCCCGGGCACGATCACACATTTCCACACGCCCGGCGGGCTTGGCATCCGCGTCGATTCCGGCGTTTATTCCGGCTATCGCATCCCGCCCTATTACGACAGCCTGATCGGCAAGCTGATCGTGCACGGGCGCAACCGCGTGGAATGCATGATGCGCCTGCGTCGGGCGCTCGACGAATTCGTCGTCGACGGCATCAACACCACACTGCCGCTGTTCCGCGATCTCGTCGGCAACCCCGACATCGCCAATGGCGACTACGACATCCACTGGCTGGAAAAATATCTGGCCAAGACGGAGTGAAAGGCAGTGCGTCCTTCGAGGTTCGCTCTGGGGACGCACCGATAGAGCGGCTGCAGTTGAGATGGAATCCTGGCTCTATCCCTTTGTTTTGTCGCATGATCTTATCCGAAAAGCCTGCAACTTTTCGGGATCGTGCCTGAGCATAACATTGAGATGACCCGCCCTTTCGCACCCGGCTATCGCATCCCGACCGACCTTCTGCTCAAGGCCTACGCCTCGGGAGTCTTTCCGATGGCCGAGAGCGCGGACGATCCGGAAGTATTCTGGGTGCGGCCGGAAAAGCGCGGCATCATCCCGCTCGATGGCTTCCATGTTCCCAAGAGCCTTGCCAAGACGATCCGCAAGGCCCCCTTCGATATTCGTTTCGACCATGATATCGCGGCAACCATCGACGGCTGCGCCGAACAGAGGCAAGAGCGCCAGTCGACCTGGATCAACGCGCCGATCCGCGAAGCTTATCTGCAACTAGCCCGGATGAGCCATTGCCATTCGGTCGAAGCCTGGCAGGAAGGACGCCTCGTCGGCGGGCTCTATGGCGTGTCGCTCGGCCGTGTCTTCTTCGGCGAAAGCATGTTTTCGCGCGAGACCGATGCCTCCAAGGTCTGCCTCGTCCATCTGGTCGAGAGGCTCAAGGAGCGAGGCTTTGCCCTGCTCGACACCCAGTTCACCACCGAACATCTGAAGCGTTTCGGTGCCGTCGACGTACCGCGCGGCCGTTATGAAAAGATGCTTGCCGCCGCCCTGCAGGGTGGGGCGACATTCAACCCTGGAGCAGACTAAGAGGCGGGCGTGCCGTTCAGTTGGTTGGTTGTTTGCTGTCAACCTTTGCGGGCGCGCCGCTGGACGACGGCTTTGCCGCCACGGGCGCCGGCACGTCGGACTTCTGCTTGCAGCCCTTCAGCCACACGTCGTAGACGGCGTGTTCGACGGCGTTGATGCCGGGGCTTTCGGCGAACATCCATCCGGTGAATATGCGGCGAATCTTGCGGTCGAGCGTGATTTCGTCGACCTCGACGAAAGAGTCCGTCTTCGGCGCCTCGGCGCCGGGCCGCGAATAACACACGCGCGGCGTCACCTGCAGCGCGCCGAACTGCACCGTCTCGTCGATATAGACATCGAAATTGATGATGCGGCCGGTAATCTTGTCGATACCGGAAAACTCGGCGACCGGGTTGGCGACGCGTTCAACCTTCGCCTCGGGGGCAGGCTTGTCCGGAGCAGGTTGCTTCTGAGCAGGCTGGTCACTTTGAGCCGGTTGCTGCTGGGCCGGGTCCTGCTGAGCCGGCTCCTGGGCCGGTTGTTCCTGGATAGGCTGGCCCTGGTTGTCGTCCGGCTGGATCTCGAACGGCATCTGGGACGGAGTCTCGCCCGAGGGCGGATCCCATGGCATCTGCTGCGCGTTAGCATGAAGCGGGTAAGCAACCGCCAGCATCGCTGCCAAGGCGCCGGTCGAAAGGCGGCTGAAAGATCTCATACGGACGATCCGTCTTTGGGCAGGTGATTCTCAACGCCCAAAGGTAGAGCGTTCCAGCGAAGCGAACCAGCTAAACGGCAAATGTGGCGAGAACCCGAACTGTTCCAGACTCAGGAGCCCGGCGTCCAGGCGTCGTAATCGCCCGTCACCTGCGGGCGGTGCTGGCTGCCCAGGATCGAGCCCTTCGGGCGGTACGCCGCGGCGCTTCCGGTCAAGTTAGGCAGATGCGGCTTCTGCCACTCGCGCGGCTTGTAGGTTTCGTTCGCCGGTGCGACGTCGACCCGATGATGGATCCAGCCGTGCCAGCCAGGGGGAATAGCCGAAGCTTCCGACTTTCCGGCATAGATCACCCAACGGCGTGTCTGCCCGTCGGAATTGATGCCACCTTCGTAATAGATGTTGCCGAATTCGTCCTGGCCGACTTTCTTGCCATGGCGCCAGGTATGGAAACGCGTGCCCAGCGTCTGGCCGTTCCACCAGGTGAAAAACTGCGTCAGAAAGCCTGCCATGCTGGTCCTCGCGGGCGTTTGCCGTTGCCTGCTTATGGCGCCCTGTCGGGCGGAAGGCAAGGGTTTAGATCGTCGCGATGAAGCGGAACTCTCCCTTCCCCTTCTCGGGGAGACAGGGAAAGCGCGCCTTCATTTCGCAACTGCTCAAATTCATCTCGCACTTGCAAAATAATTAGCCGCTCCGTATCCCTTGAGATGCCCGGCCTCCACCGGGCTATCGGACGGGCCCTGCCTGTCTGTCGAGGGAGGAAAAGATGGCTTCCGATGCGACTGCGGCTGCACCCCGCGTTACGCCTGCCGTGCTGTCGGCCCGCAAGGGCGGCACGCCCATCGTCTGCCTGACCGCCTACACCTATCCCATCGCTCGCTTGCTTGACCCCCATGTCGACCTTCTGCTGGTCGGCGACAGCGTTGCCATGGTTTTGCATGGTCACAAGACAACGCTCGGCGCGACTATGGACATGATGATCCTGCATGGCCAGGCCGTGATGCGCGGTTCGCGCCACGCCTGCGTGGTGCTGGACATGCCGGCTGGCAGCTATGAAGAATCGCCTGCCATTGCCCTCTCCTCCGCCCAGCGCCTGATCGATGAAACCGGCTGCGACGCCGTGAAGCTGGAAGGCGGTGTCGACGTGGAAACGCAGATCGCCGCCATTGTCAGTGCCGGCATCCCGGTCATGGGTCATATCGGGCTGCAGCCGCAATCGGTTGAGAAGGACGGCGGCTATAAGATCAAGGGCAGTACCGATGCAGCAACCGCGTCACTCCTGGCCGATGCCGAGGCTGTCGAACGGGCTGGCGCCTTCTCGATGGTTGTCGAAGGCACAATGGAACCGGTGGCAGCCGAGATCACTCGACGGGCAGCGATCCCGACCATCGGCATCGGCGCCAGTGCAGCCTGCGACGGGCAGATCCTCGTCATCGACGATGCGATCGGCCTGACCGTCGACCGGGTGCCGAAATTCGTCAAGGAATATGCCCGCCTGCGCGACATTGTGGCCGAGGCAGCCGCCCGCTATGCCGCGGAGGTGCACGCGCGTCGCTTCCCCGGCCCCGAACATGTCTTTCAACCGAAGGGCACAAAAGAATCATGAAACGCCCACAAGTTGTTGAAACCGTTTCCGATCTTCGCGCCGTCGTGCGGGAGTGGCGCAAGCAGGGCCTGAGCGTCGCCATGGTACCAACCATGGGCGCCCTGCATGATGGTCACGTCTCGCTTATGCGCATTGGGCTCGAGCGCGCCGACCGCTGCGTGGTGTCGATCTTCGTCAACCCGACACAGTTCGCGCCAACCGAGGACCTCGATAAATATCCGCGTCAGCTCGCAGCTGACCTCGACCGGCTGGCGCAAGCCGGAGTGCAGCTTGCCTTCACACCAACAGCGGCGGAAATGTACCCGGAAGCCTTCGCCGCCAAGGTGACGATCGGTGGCCCCTCGGCGGGGTTGGAGACCGATTTCCGCCCGACCTTCTTCGAGGGCGTGGCCACCGTGGTAGCCAAGCTTTTCCTGCAGGCCCTCCCCGACTTGGCGATCTTCGGCGAGAAAGACTACCAGCAGCTCTGCGTGGTGAAAAAGCTCTGCCGCGATCTGGATATTCCTGTCGAGATTGTCGGCGCACCGACGGTGCGCGACGCCGAAGGCCTCGCCATGTCCTCACGCAACGCCTATCTCTCGCCGGACGAACTTGCTCAGGCACGAGAGCTCAACAAAATTCTCCGTCATGCCGCGCAGGCCCTTCATCTCGGCGCCGATGCGCAACAGACGCTGGACGAAGCCCGCCGGCAAATCCTCGCAGCCGGCTTTGGTAGCGTCGACTATGTCGAGGCGCGCGAAAGTGACACGCTTGCCCGCTGGCGACGCGACCGAGAAGGTCGCATCCTGGTGGCCGCTCGTCTCGGTGCCACCCGGCTGATCGACAATGTCGAAATCGTACGCAGCTGAGTGCGTTACCCAATCCAGGCCATCAGGATGTCAGCCCGCCGGTAATGGCCTGTCCCGTCTTGGACCACGGCCGTGCCAGCATATAGAACGCCAGAATGTGGGTAATCATCAAAGCCGGCACATACAGGATCGGAATCCAGTAGGCCGCGACCAGCTCGCCCGCCCGTTCCGGAAGCCCGAGCTGCACGCCATGATAGTAGTTGATCAGAAGATCGACCGTTCCCACCACGTTGAAGGCGACAACGAACAGCCAAAACAGCGGACGGACCCGAACCGTCAGCAACGCAATCATGGCAAGCACCCCTGTGATGAAATCGCCATAGGCTGCGGATGGAGCAAAATCGGCGGGCAGTCCCGGACCGACGACACCAGGGAGTATGAAGACCAAACCGAAAAAGCGAAAACTGTGCAGCACAGCAATGGCGCGCTGAACCTGCCAAGGCTCCATGGACTTCAGTCCAGGCAACACATAGGTGCCAAGCACCAGCAGCCAAGGCACATAGCCAAGAACGAGTTGGACTGTGAAAATAGTCGCCGGCGACATATGCATCTCCCGTCGGAACTCGCCCGACCAGCATGAATGATGGAATGCGACAACTTCGACCATTATGATGGTACCCAATGGTACCAATGTCAAGGAGGACGATTTGACGAAAGTGTCGAAGACCTCACGGCCGGACGACGTGGACCAGAAGCCCGCCCGGGCACGCATCATCGACGCTGCCTTCGCGGCCTTCGGCGTGCACGGCTATGCCCAGACGAGCATGCTGGAGATCGCAACCCGTGCCAAAGTCTCCAAGCGCGAGCTCTACGCACTGGTCGGCAATAAGCACGACATGCTTGTCGCCTGCATCATGGAGCGCGCCGGCCGCATGCGACCACCGGCCGAGATGCCCAAGCCTCATAATCGCGAAAGCCTCGCCGAAGTGCTCTCGGCATTCGGTGATCGACTGCTTCGCGAAGTCAGCGATCCGGTTGTCCTTGGCGTTTTTCGCCTGGCGATCGCTGAAGCTGAACGAGCGCCGGAGATTGCACAGGCGTTGGATTCGATTGGCCGCGCCGCCGCGCGCGAGGATCTGGCGGCGATCATGGAGCAGGCGCAGTCGCGCGGCCTGCTGACCGGTGACACCGCTGAAATGACGGAGCGCTTCCTGGCGTTGTTGTGGGGAGATCTGATGATGAGACTGCTGCTTCGCCTTGCCGAGCCGCCTACCCTCGAAGCGGCCAGGCACCGCGCCCATGACGCGGTCTTAGATTTCTTGCGACTGCAACAGGCAAGCGTCTAAGCGCGCTTCCCGGCAAGGCGACTTCACCCCAACCGTTTCTCGAACACCAGCGCGGGGATGCCAGACCCGGCAGTACCGCAATCGCCGGTCTGGCCGGCCTCCACGAAACCTTTGGCCTTGTAGAAGCTGATTGCTGGCGCGTTGGCCCCCTCCACCTCTAGCCGCAGCGTGTGGGCTTCCGGAAAGCTGTCTTCGATCTCCTCCAGCAGCATGCTGCCGATGCCTTTGTGCTGGAATGCCGGCAGTACATAGAGCTGGCGCAACTTGACCACTTTGGGATCATCGGTGGCAGCAGCAAAGGCCACGCCGGCGATGGTCTTGCCGTCGTCGGCAACCAGGAACTCGGAGTTTGGCTGGGTCAGGCGCGCTTTGAGCGAGACCGGCGTATGCCATTGGCTCGTGATCTCGTTCACCCGGTCCACGCCATAGATCGCATCATAGGTGGCATGCCAGGTCTCGGCGAGCAGCGCCTTGACTGCCTCGAGGTCGCGCTCGCTCGCCGTACGCACGAACATGGCGACTATTCCGTGATGCCGAGCTTGGCCTTGACCAGGTCGTTGACCGCCTGCGGATTGGCCTTGCCGCCGGTTGCCTTCATGACCTGGCCGACGAACCAGCCAGCCATCGACGGCTTGGCCTTGGCCTGCTCGACCTTGTCCGGGTTGGCTGCGATCACCTCGTCCACCGCCTTTTCGATGGCACCCGTGTCCGTGACCTGCTTCATGCCGCGCGTCTCGACGAGTTCCTTCGGATCGCCACCCTCATTCCAGACGATCTCGAATAGGTCCTTCGCGATCTTGCCGGAGATGGTGCCTTCCTTGATGAGATCGACGATGCCGCCAAGCTGCGCAGGCGAAACCGGAGTCTCTTCAATGACTTTGCCGGATTTGTTCAAGGCGCCCAGCAGGTCGTTGATGACCCAGTTCGCCACCATCTTGCCGTCGCGGCCCGCTGCCACCTGTTCGAAATAATCGGCGATCGCCTTTTCCGACACCAGGATCGAGGCGTCGTATGCTGAAAGGCCGAGTTTTTCGACAAGACGGGTCTTCTTGTCGTCCGGCAGTTCGGGCAGGTACTCGGCGAGTTCCTCGACATAGGCCTGGTCGAACTCCAGCGGCAGAAGGTCCGGGTCTGGGAAGTAGCGATAGTCGTGCGCTTCTTCCTTGGAACGCATGGATCGCGTCTCGCCCTTCACCGGATCGTACAGGCGGGTTTCCTGATCGATCTTGCCGCCATCCTCCAGGATGGCGATCTGGCGGCGCGCCTCATATTCGATGGCCTGGCCGATGAAGCGGATCGAGTTCATGTTCTTGATCTCGCAGCGCGTGCCAAAACCTTCGCCCGGCCGGCGGACCGAAACGTTGACGTCGGCGCGCAGTGAGCCTTCATCCATGTTTCCATCGCAGGTGCCAAGATAACGCACGATGGTGCGCAGCTTGGTGACGTATGCCTTGGCCTCGTCGGACGAGCGGATGTCGGGCTTCGACACGATCTCCATCAGTGCTACGCCGGAGCGGTTGAGATCGACATAGGACATGGTCGGATGCTGGTCGTGCATCGACTTGCCCGCGTCCTGCTCCAGGTGCAGGCGTTCGATGCCGACCTCAATGTCCTCGAACTCGCCTTTCTTGTCAGGCCCGACGGAGACGATCACCGTGCCCTCGCCGACGATCGGCTGCTTGAACTGCGAAATCTGGTAGCCCTGCGGCAGGTCCGGATAGAAGTAGTTCTTCCGGTCGAAAACCGACTTGTGGTTGATCTGGGCTTTCAGACCGAGCCCAGTGCGGATGGCCTGACGCACGCACTCCTCGTTGATCACGGGCAGCATGCCGGGCATGGCGGCGTCGACAAGCGACACGTTGGCATTGGGCTCGGCACCGAAAGCAGTCGAGGCACCAGAGAACAGCTTGGCCTCCGAGGTCACCTGCGCATGGACTTCCATGCCGATGATGACCTCCCAGTCGCCGGTGGCGCCGGGAATCAATCGTTTGGGATCGGGCGTGCGGGTGTCGATGAGGGTCATGGAGGCCTGCATTCGGGAAGTGTGAAAATCGTCGATTTGGGCTAGCGCAACCGGCGACGTGAGGCAAGACACCGAAAGCGCCACTGCGCATCCCCGCATGCAGGAAAAACTTTGCGCGCCACCATCTCGCAACTGCGAAGGCGAGGTTTGTTCTGCTCCGCAACGCGGAATCTTTAAGACGAAATTCCTGCCGTCGCGACCAGTCGGGCAAAGCGGTCCTTTGAACCGAAAGCCGGCTTTGTGGACGATAAGGACAGGCTTCGCATCCCGCGCCGCCAACCCTTTTCGCCTCCCAAGGCTATTTCTGATCGAGGACTGTTATGATTACCGCCCTTAAAAGCCCGATTACCCGCCGCGCCGGTCTCGCCGCCTTGCTGGCTTCCGCCGTCACGCTTGTCAGCCTCGCCGCACCGTCCTCCAGCTATGCCGAGGACAAGAAAACGGTGAAGGTCGGCATCATTTCCGGCGAAGACGAGGATGTCTGGCGTGTCGTCACCGCCGAAGCGGCCAAGTCGGGTCTGACCATCGAGACCGTGGTCTTCAACGACTATACCCAGCCCAACGAGGCGCTGGAGCGCGGAGAGGTCGACGCCAACGCCTTCCAGCACCAGCCTTATCTCGACAACCAGATCAAGACACAGGGCTACCACATCGTTGCGGTGGGTTATACGGGTTTGTGGCCAATCGGCCTCTATTCGAAGAAGCACACCAAGGTAGCCGAGTTGACCAAGGGCTCGGTGGTTGGCGTGCCGAACGATCCGTCGAATGAAGGGCGCGCATTGCGCGTGCTGGAGAGCCAGAAGCTGATCAAGCTGAAGGACGGCACCGGCATTCTCGCCACCACCGCGGACATCGCCGAGAACCCGAGCGGCATCGAGATCAAGGAACTCGATGCCGGCATCGTCGGCCGCTCGGTGGAAGACCTCGACGCGGCCGTCGTCAACACCGACTGGGCGCTGAAGAGCGGGCTGACGCCGGAAAATCGCATTGCCCAGGAGGCGGTGAACGACAACCCCTACCGCAACTTCATCGCCGTAAAGCAGGGCAATGAGAAGGAGCCCTGGGTGAAGGCGCTGGTCGCGGCCTATCAGAACCCGACGGTGAAAGCTGAATTCGACCGTGTCTACAAAGGCACAGGCGTCGTCGCCTACTAAGGCCTATGCAGCCCTATCTCGAACGGCGAGCAGCTCGCGACCCTTGGGTCGGCGAGCTGTTTGGCTTGCAGCCGTTCGATGCGCCGCCACGAGAGGCGGTGCGGAAAGGATATTCCGTGAACCAGCACGTCTTAGCAGAGATACCGTTTTTGGCCGACATAGTGGGCAACGATACATCACCTCAGCCAAGCCGTCCCGCCCTCGCAGACGGCGAGGAGATCGTGCGCCTCGTAGACCTGAAGCGCCGCTTCGGAGAGACGCCGGCGCTGGAGGGCGTGTCGCTGACTGTGCGCAAGGGCGAGATCCTCGGCATCATCGGCCGCAGCGGTGCCGGCAAGTCGACACTGATCCGCTGCCTGAACGGGCTGGAGCGGCCGGATTCCGGCCAGGTCCATATCGAAGGCCGTGAGATCGGCCGACTTGGCGAAAGCGAGTTGCAGCCGCTGCGACGGCGTATCGGCATGATCTTCCAGCATTTCAACCTGTTGTCCGCGAAGACGGTCGAGGACAATGTCGCCCTGCCGCTGAAAATCGCGGGACAAAAGAAGGCGGCGCGCCGGGCACGCGCGGCCGAACTGCTCGAACTGGTCGGCCTTTCCGCCAAGGCGAAGGCCTATCCATCCTCCCTGTCCGGTGGCCAGAAGCAGCGTGTCGGCATTGCCCGCGCGCTTGCCGCTGGACCAGCGCTCTTGTTGTCGGATGAAGCCACTTCGGCGCTCGATCCGGAGACGACGCGATCGATCCTGGCGCTGCTCAAGGATATCAACCGACGTTTCGGCCTGACCATCCTGCTCATCACCCACGAAATGGAAGTCATCCGCTCCATCGCCGACCGCGTGGCGGTGATCGATGCCGGCCGTATCGTCGAAGAAGGTCCGGTCTGGTCGGTCTTCGCCGATCCGCAGTCAGAGATCACGCAAAGCCTGCTTGGCGGCATCCGCCCCCAATTGCCGGCCGAGATCGCCGAAAAACTCTCATCCGTTCCAGGCAAGGAAGCGATCCTGCGCGTGGATGTCGCGGGCGATGCCGCGAGACGTCCCCTGCTTTCTGAACTGGCAGTTGCCGTACCCGGCCGCTTCCGGCTGATCCATGGCGGCGTTGACCATGTCCAGGGCGAACCTGTCGGCAGCCTTTTCCTTGGCGTTGCCGCCAAGGATGGTCAGGTCGCCAAAACGCTCGACTTCCTAACTGCTCGCAACGCCCGGGCAAAGGTGCTTGGTTATGTCTGAAGTCATGCTCCAACTCCTGCTGCGGTCGCTTTGGGAGACCGTCCTGATGACCGCGGCGTCAGGTTTGATCTCGCTGGTCGCGGGTTTGCCGCTAGGGCTTGCGTTGATCGCCACCGAGCGCGGCGGTATAGCGGAGAACCTTTGGGTGAACCGCATCCTTGCCGCCATCATCAACGGCTTCCGTTCGGTGCCGTTCATCATCCTGCTCGTGGCGCTGATCCCGGTAACAAGGCTGATCGTCGGCACCTCCATCGGCACCTGGGCAGCGATCGTGCCGCTGTCGATCGCGGCGACGCCCTACTACGCGCGGATAGCCGAAGTCTCGCTGCGTGAAGTCGACCGGGGTCTCATAGAGGCAGCACGCGCGATGGGCGGCAACCGCTGGACAATCATCCGGGAAGTGCTGGTGCCCGAGGCCCTGCCCGGCATCGTCGCCGGCTTCACCGTGACGCTGGTGACACTGGTCGGCGCATCCGCCATGGCTGGCGCGATCGGTGCCGGCGGGCTCGGCGACCTCGCCATCCGCTATGGCTACCAGCGCTTCGAAACGACTGTCATGATCGCCGTGGTGGCCGTGCTGATCGTCTTGGTCTGCGGTATCCAGTGGCTTGGCGACCGGCTGGTCGTGCGGCTGGATCATCGCGTCTGACGTCGCCCTCACATCCAGCTGGCATTGTCCGATGATTTTGCCTATATGGCGATCATCCCATGGAGTGTGGATGTTTACTTCGTCTGAGTCCCGCTGAGGCCCCGACCTTCTCCTGAAGGCGGGGCATGAAAACCTGAAACCCCGTGCCGCGTTCGCGTGGCTGCGGTTTTTGTTGTTGGCCGTTTTCGGCCAGGTTTTCCCGGGACCATTCCACAATGAATATTTCGCGCTTGGAACAGCGCATCCTGCACCTGCTCGCGCAGGGCGGACGCATCGAAATCGAAAAAGACGACAATCAGAAGATCGAAGCCGTGCATTGCCTTACCCGCGACGGGTGGCGCTACCCGGATTTCAGCATCCCGCTCTTCAAGAAACTGAAGCGGAGAAAAGCGGTCGCTTCCAGCAATGGTGGCCCCTATCGCATCACACGTGAAGGGCTGAAGCTGGTGCGGTCACAGCTCGACAACCGTTGAGCAACGCACGACCCAATAGAAACGCCTCCCCACGCCGATCCATCGACGGCATGGGGAGGCGTTGATTTTCACGCCCTCCCTTGGGAGGAACGAATTCAAGCCGTCGCGATATAGGCTTTGATCTGCTCGGCCTCGCGCTCGACCGTCTCGATGCGCCGTTTGACCACGTCGCCGATCGAGATGATGCCGTCGAGCAGGCCATCCTTTTCCACCGGCAAATGGCGGAAGCGGCCGTTGGTCATGATCTCCATGACCTCGTTGACCGTGTGGCTGGCGTTGCAGATCTTGACCTTTGGCGTCATGACGGCGCGCACTTGAAGATCGAGCGCGCCAGCGCCTTCCTTGGCGATGACACGCACCACATCGCGTTCCGAGAGAATGCCGACGATCTTGCGATCTCCATTGGTGATGACCAGCGCACCAATCCGCCGATCGGCGAGCAATCCGACCGCTTCGGTCAGTGTCGCGTTGGGGCCAAGCGTGACCACAGCGTGGCCCTTCGCCTCAAGAATTGCCTTAACAGTCATGGCGTCCTCCTCTGCAACCGTCCGTCAGCCTCAGGCGGACGGACATCGACGTCAAGCAAGGATATGGTGCGCCGTGATGGGTTGCTTTTCAAGTATTCCGATCAGCGACCATAAGCTTGCCTGCGGTCGAAGAAACGCAATCCCAGGAAGCCGGCGAGAAAGCCACCGATATGGGCTTCCCAGGCGATCTGGCTATCCTCCCCCGGCACGAAGCCAACGACGCCAGTGACGATGTTGATGACCATCCACACCGCCAGGAAGGTCAGCGCAGCGCGCGAGCGGAAGACTGCGCCGAAGGGCAGCAATGGCCCGGCGAACGCGCCTTTGCCGGACGAACGGTCGACATGGAAGGCAAAGCGGGCGGCAGCGCCCATCATACCGGAAATCGAGCCCGACGCGCCGACCAGCGGCGCCTGCATTGTCGGATGGATGACGAAAAAGAAGAAGGCCGCGGCAAAGCCGGTCACCGCGAAGAACAAGGCAAAGCGCAAAGCGCCGATGCGGTTTGCGAGCGGCGAACCAAAGGCCGCCAACCAGATCATATTCACGATCAGATGCGCCCAGCCGCCATGCAGGAAAGTGTAGGTAAACGGACTGGAAAAAGCATAGAAATCAAGATCGTACTGACCGGAATAGCGAACCGGAATGAACGCTGCCCGAATGAGCAATTCGACATCCTGCTGCGGGGTCAGCACATAGAGGCGCAGCAAATGAACGCCCGCGCACAGCAGGATGATCGCCAGGACAATGGCCGGCAAATTGAAGATCGGCTCGCGCGACGGAGTTTCGCGGTCCTCCGGCATCTCCGTCTCTCTCGCCTCGTTCATCGTATCCTTCCCAAACTCGGTCCGCGAGCATGTAAGCCAAGGCAGTGCATTACACAAACGGGAGGCATCGGAGCAATTCCAGAAAAGTATGCTGCGGTTTTGCGTCCGGAATCGCGTAAAAAAGCTGGAGCGTTTGCGCGTTTCCGCGAAAAGCAGAAACGCTCCAGGAACGAATCAAAGTCCAGAAAACAAAGAAAAGCCGTCCGAGATTTCCCTCGGACGGCTGGTCGAGCCCCCTTGCTCCCCTGAAAGCCTTTGACTGGAATGTCGCCACCCAAATCGGACAACGACGAAAACTGGAGTGATTTCAATCTCGCACAGACAAGTTTGAGCAGCAATGTAAACCGTTCGTTAACCTTAATGACCCCGGCCGGTTAACAAATGCCATCCAGGCTGGCACGCATCCTGCTCCGCGTCCCATGTAGGTCATCGGAAAACACCCAACTGTTCCCCGATGGCACATCTGACGGAAGGATGGCGCGGAGCATATAGACTATGAACCTGAATGGATCGATCGCACTGTTCCAATATTGGAACCGGCTGCGCCACGGCCGCCCGGCACCCCGGCGAACCGAGGTAGAGCCGGCCGATATCAAGGCACTGCTGGCCGACACCTTTATTCTGGAGAAGGATACGCGTGGCGAGGCCGTCTTCCGGTTGGCCGGCACACGGCTGTGCGCCACCTTTGGTCGCGAGTTGAAAGGATTCTCCTTTCCATCGCTCTGGCGGGAAAAGGACCAGCGGCTGGTGTCGCGCCTGATGCAGGGGGTGTTCGATCAGCAATCCGCTGTCCTGGTCAACTACGAAGGGATAAGCCGCGGAGGTTATTCATGCAGGTTCGAACTCCTGGCATTGCCGCTCAACGGCGGTGCGGAGCACCCACGCTGTCTGGGTGTCGTCAATTCCGCCGAAAAGCCGTTCTGGCTAGGTGCCGACCCAATGATGGACGCAGCCATTGAATCGGTCCGCGTCATCGATCCGGACAAGGAAATGGCCGCGTTGAACAACAGAACGCCTATTGCCGCCCCCTCTTTGGCGCCAACGGAACTTGAGCACGCCAACCCGAGCGGTGCATTCGGCGGAGCGCGGCGCGTGCGTCATCTGGTCGTGCTCGAAGGCGGGCGGGAAGAAGAGTAAATGCTCTAAGCTGACGTTAACATTTTCAGCTTTTTTAACTTCTCATCATGTAGCGTTCCGCTGAAATTCCTCGCAACGGCGCAGGAATGCCAACGAGGTATCAAGCGGTGATGAGGTCAGCGGCGATCGAGCAGGCGCCGGCGGCGGCTGAAAGGCGCAACTTTCAGCGTGTCCGCGTGAAGATCTATGGCCGCTTCATGCTCGAGGACCGCACCGAGCACCCGTGCCAGGTCATCGACATGTCACCCGGCAATGTGGCCCTTCGCGCCGATCGGGTCGGCGATCCCGGCGAGAAGGTGATCGCTTATCTCGACCATATCGGCCGCATCGAAGGAGTGGTGACGCGCCGCCTGCAGGACGGCTTCGCCATGACCGTGGTGGCATCGGACCGCAAGCGCGACAAGCTGGCGGCGCAACTGACCTGGCTCGCCAACAAGCATGAACTCGACCTGCCGGAGGATCGCCGCCACGAACGCGTCGCACCACGCAACCCGATGAGCGTGCTGCATCTTTCGGATGGACGCCAATACCAGTGCCGCATCATCGATCTGTCGCTGTCGGGCGCGGCAATAGAAATCGACGTCAAGCCGGCGAAGGGTGTTCAGGTGGTGCTGGGCACCATGCGAGGCCAGGTCGTGCGCCATTTCGAGGAAGGCATTGCGATCGAATTCGCGGTCGTGCAGCGGCCGGAAACCCTCGATTCCGAATTCAACCGATCACGGGCGTGACCCTGCCCCGATCCGCCCGCGTCCAACGCGGGTCGGCGCCTGCGACATCGCCTGGTCAGAAGATCGTTTCCAGCGGCAGCGGCATCGCGATGGCGTAACCTTGCGCCTTGTCGAGCCCCATGACCGTCACCAGTTCGAGCGTCTTTTCGTCCTCGACCTGTTCGGCAACCGTGATCGCACCCAGACGATGACCGACGGCGTTGATCGATTCGACGATGGCGCGGTCGAGATCGTTTTCCGTGACCTGCCGGATGAAGCTGCCATCGATCTTCAGACCGCTGACGGGGAACTGTCTGAGATAACTGAACGAGCTCAGGCCCGTGCCGAAATCGTCCAGAACGACACCGCAGCCGGCCGTGCGAGCCTTGGACAGGAATTGTTTCGCCGCCGACAGATTGTTCATGACCGCCGTTTCGGTGATCTCGAAATGCAACCGCCCCGGCGCCAACCCGGACCGGCCCAGTTCCTCCTGCAGGAACGGCCACAGGAACGGGTCGTTGAGCGAATTGGCTGACAAGTTGATGGCAAAGGACAGTTGTTCGGCTGAAGCCAACCGCTCGCCATAGTCGCGGAACGTGGTGTGGATGACCCAACGGTCGATGTTGCCCATCAAGTCATAGTGCTCGGACGCCGGAATGAAGGCCGATGGCTCGACGATGTCGCCATCGTCGCCGAGCATTCTGAGCAGGATTTCATAGTGGGAACCATCCGAGCGTCCCCTCAGATCGCGCACTTCCTGGGCAAAGAGCCTGAAGCGATTGGCTTCGATGGCGTGGCGGATGCCTGCCGCCACCTGAACCTGGCGATGGTTGCGATGCGCCTCGCTGCCGGCGCCACCGTAGACGGAGACCTGGTTGCGGCCTGCCGTCTTGGCCGTATAGCAGGCAATATCGGCCTGGCTCATCAATTCGTCGATGCCCAGAGCCTCTGGCCCGATGATGGTCAAGCCAATGCTGGCGCCGATCTGGTAGGTTCGATCATCCCAGACGAATTTGAGCGCCGCGAGTTGGCGCAGCAATTGCTGGGTGATCTTTTCGCCATCGGGCGCGCTGCAATCATAGAGCAGCAGACCAAACTCATCGCCCCCCAGGCGAGCGACGATATCCTCTTCGCGGCAGGCCCGTCGCATCACATTGGCAACGTCCCGCAACAATGCATCACCGGCGGCATGGCCAGCCGTGTCATTGACAAGCTTGAAACGGTCGAGGTCGATGAAGCACATGACATGCTCTTGCCCGCGTGAACGAGCCTGCTCGCCGGCAACCCTAAGCTCTCGTTCGAACGCGGCTCGGTTTGGCAAGCCGGTCAGGCTGTCATGGTTGGCCGAGTGCTCCAGTGCCTGCTGCAGGCTGCGCGCCTTCGTCACGTCCTGGAACACCAGAACGGCACCGATGACCTCGCCGGAAGCCGTGCGCACCGGAGCGGCGGAATCGCGGACGCTGCGGCGCTCCCCATCACGGCCGATCAGGATTGCCCCCTCGTTCAGATAGAAAGGCTGCAAACGGTTGAGGCAGGTTTCGACAGGGTCCGGGATCGCATCGCCGGTCTGCTCGTCGACGATCCGGAAGACATCGCGCAACGCCATGCCAGCCGCCTCGCTGGCCGGCCACCCGGTCATTTCCTCGGCGATCGGGTTCATGAAGGTGATACGCGCCTGCGCATCGGTCGAAATCACCGAATCGCCGATCGAGTGCAGCGTGATGCGCAACCGCTCCTTTTCCTCGAACACAGCCTGGACCAACTCGACATGATCGGTGATGTCCCAGTTCATGCCGACGGCGCGCAAGGGCGCCCCGTTTTCGTCTCGTGTCAACTTGGCGAGCGAGCGGATGTGACGCATCGTTCCGGAACGTTGGCGTCGGATACGCAGATCCATGGAAAAGATCGATGTTTCCAGAACCCCGAGTTCATAGCGACGCAGCACTTCCGGCACGTCGTCGGGGTGAATGAAGGTCATCCAGTGGTCGAGCGTACCATCGAAACCGTCACGCGACAGTTCATACAGCTCATACATGCGTTCGTCCCAGGTGAAATGCCCGGTGGCGAAGTCGAGATCGAAAATACCAGCCTCGGATGCCTCGACAGCCAGCTGCAGACGCTGGTTCAATGCCAAGATCGCCTGTTCGGCCTCCTTGCGCGCGGTGATATCGGAATGGGTACCGATACAGCGTAGCGGCTTACCATCCTCACTGCGTTCGATCACCTTGCCGCGATCGAAAATCCAGCGCCACGTGCCATCCTTGGCACGCATGCGGTGTTCGAGCACAAAATCGGTGGTCTCGTTGCGAAAATGCTTTTCGATGATTTGCATGCAGCGGGGCAGGTCTTCGGGATGCACGCGCTCCGACCAGTCATCCACGGCGTTGCCGACTTCGTTGTCCTGATAGCCCAGCATGCTCTTCCAGCGCTGGGAGTAGAAAACATAGCCGGTTTCCAGGTTCCAGTCCCAGATGCCGTCGCCGGCTCCGTCGACCGCGAACTGCCAGCGCATCTCGCTCCTGCGCAGTGCGGCTTCAGCCGCCTTGGCGTCGGTGATGTTGCGCGAGATACCGACAGTGCCGGTGATTTCGCCTTTCTCATTCAAACGTGGCGCCTTGGTCGACGAATATGTGTGCAGCATGCCATCGACCAGCACCGTCTCTTCGACGGTGAGCACCTTGCCCGTCTCCATGACGTGCTTGTCGTGGGCAACCACCACGTCCGCCGTCGATTTCGGAAAAACCTGATGATCCACCCGGCCCAAAATGTCAGCGCTTGACCGCCCGGCAAGTTCTTCGACCGATGCGTTGGCAAGCAGGTAACGACCTTCGATATCCTTGGCGTAGATCAGATCGGGCGTTCCGCCCATGACCGCTTCCAGAAGGGCGAGTGCGTCATGCAGTTGCTTCGAACGCTCGATCTGCTCGGTGATGTCCCAGCAAACGCCGACAAAGCGTTGAACGGCATCATTGCTGTCACGGATTGCCTTGGTAGCGACGCGGATATGGTGGACCTCGCCCGAAACCGGATGGATCGCTCTGTATTCGATCGAAGTGAATGTATCCCGCGACTTCGCGAAGGCATTTGTCCGCTCTCGCACGCGCGCGATATCTTCTGGGTGGAGCAGATCGAAAAAGCTCTCACGCGATCCGTCGAAAGTCTCCCGAGTCACGCCGTGCAAGGCATAGGCACGCTCGTCCCATTTGCGCAGACCGGTTGAATGGTCGACATCGAAAGTACCGATCCGACCTGCCTCGAGAGCGAGTTGCAGACGATCGGTCACGCCGGAAAGCTGCTCCAGTGTTTCGTGTAGTTCATCCGCCCGCTCAACATCGCCGGTAATGTCCCAACAGGCACCAATGCCCCGGCGCACCGAGCCATCGGCATTGCGCTGCAAATGCACGGACACGCGGATGTGCCTGTATTTTCCGGAATTCGGCAGCCTCACCCGGTAATCGACTTGGTAGCAGGGCTTTTTTTCAAGAGCTTCGGTGCGAACCTGCTCGACCCGTTGCGCATCGTCAGGGTGGAGCAACCTGTTGAACCCCTCCTCGGTGTGGTCGAATGTTTTCGACGTCACACCGTGCAATTCGAGGGTGCGGGCGTCCCAGTGCCGGAACCCCGATGGGTAATCGACATAGAAAATGCCGATTCCGCCGGCCTCCAGCGCGATGTCGAGCCGTTCCGATGCGCTGGCAAGCCGCTCCTCTATCTCCTTCTGATGCGAAACGTCGGTGATCGTGCCGATGAGCCGGTGCGCCCGTCCGTCCGGAGTGCGCTCGACCACTTTTCCACGCGCCCGGATCCAGACCCAATGCCCGTCTTCGTGGCGGAGTCGATAGATTTGGTCATGTGCGGGCAGCAGTCCCTTGATAACGTCCTTCGTAGCGAGGCCAACCCGATCGCGGTCGTCTGGGTGCACTCTCTCCCGCCATTCTGCAGCACCGATCGTCATTTCGCCCGGATCGAGACCAAGCATGGTCCGCATCTGCGCAGAAATCCACATTTGACCGGCGAGGATATCATTGTCCCAAACCGCTTGCCCGGAACTGAGCAACGCCTCGGTCAGACGGCGCTCATTCTCTTCCACCACCTGCTCGGCCTGCTTGCGCGCCTCGATGTCAACGATCTGCAGGATGAAGCGAAAAGGTGTGCCGGCGATGGCCTCGGACAGGCTGCTCAGCCCATGAAAGACGCTGCCGTCGGCGCGCAGATAGCGGCGCTCCACCCCATACTCGGCGACCAGCGGATCGGCAAAGCCATCGCGGTTGTCGGTGTGGACGATATTCAGAAGATGGAGACCGGCGCAGTCACCTGGATCACGGCCGAATAACCGACCGAAAGCCTCGTTGGCATAGAGGCAATGGCCTTCGTCACCGAGCAACGCCATCGCAACAGCTGCCCTGTCGATAATGCCGAGCAGCAACTCATCACCTTGCGGAAGAGCCGGAGCCAAGGGACTTGCCGGACCTTTGCCTGGTTTCCTTGTCCATTGCCGTCTCTTGACTGTCCCTCAAACAACTTCAAGTGGCAAAAATTGCTGACCGCAGTTGAAGGCTTGCACCCATGTTCGGGCGAGCGCAAGCCCCCGTTTCAAGCTGTGCGCTTTCCAGCGTTCCCGCCGCCGACAAGACGATCGCGTTACACCGCAATCGGTGGACCATCGGCACTCCGTCGCGCGGATAAAAGCCCGGCAGCGATACGGTTAAGAAATTCCAACAAAAATCGTAACTATTTTATACTTATTCAATTTGAGATAGTTTATAATTCATTCCACGTTTTACTCAATATCTACTGCGCTGTTTTGCGTCAAATAAATCCGACCGTGGCATTGTCGCTTCAAACGGGGAGACGACAGTATGGACGGATTTGGACGCAAGCTGCTGTTCGCAGTAGCGGTGCTGGTCGGCGCGGTGGGGACCGCAAAGGCTGGCGGCGACTATATGCCGACCGGCGCTCGCACGACGCAGCCCGTCGGTCACTACCAGCTCTGCCAGCAAATGCCGGAAGAGTGCAATCAGCGCACACAGAAAGGCGCGCCGACCGAGCTTTCCCGCAAGCTGTGGGCGACGATGATTTCGATCAACAACGGCGTGAACACCAAGGTGAAGCCTGTCACCGATCTCGAAGCCTATGGCGTTGAGGAATATTGGGCCTATCCGGACAAGGGTTATGGCGATTGCGAGGATTATGCGCTGGAAAAGCGCCGTCAGCTGATGAAGGCAGGCGTTCCTGCCGGAGATCTACTGATTACGGTAGCTCGCCAGCCGAATGGTGACGGCCACGCCGTGCTTACCGTACGCACTTCGATGGGCGACTTCGTGCTCGACAATCTGCAGCCGAAGGTCCTGCTGTGGAGTCAGACACCCTACACCTATCTCAAGCGCCAGTCCGTGACGAACTCCGGTGTTTGGGTGACGATCACCGATGGCCGCGCCGACGCGGTCGCCAGTGTCCGCTGACATCAGCCGAGGCTGAACACGCAGACCCAGCTTCACGCGGTCAAGAACGTCAGGAAACCCGGTCGAGTCCCTACCCTCCCCGTCCCCGACGACCGGGTCAAGGAGCCGGCCCAGTCCCCGGGCCGGCTCCGCCTTTCAAAAGAGGTTGCGGTTCGATCGGCTTCGTGCGGCCCTGGATGAAGTCAGATCTCGATCAATCCAGCCTTGAAGCGCTTGCCGTTGGCGACATAGTGAGCAGCCGAATTGCGCAGGCCTGCAACGGCGTTGTCGTCGAGGCTGCGGACCACGCGCGCGGGAGAGCCGATGATCAGCGAATTGTCCGGAAATGCCTTGCCCTCTGTGACCAGCGAGCCGGCGCCGACAAGGCAATTGTTGCCGATCTTCGCGCCATTCAGCACGATGGCGCCCATGCCGATCAAGCTGTTGTCCCCGATGATGCAACCATGCAGCATGGCGCGGTGGCCGACGGTACAGCCAGCGCCAATGGTCAACGGAAAGCCGATATCGGTGTGCATGATAGTGTGTTCCTGCACATTGGTGTCGTCGCCGATGAGGATTGGCTCGTTGTCGCCTCGGATCACCACGCCGAACCAGACGCCGGCATTTCGGCCGAGCGTGATATCACCGATCAGTGTCGCGTCGGGCGCGATCCAGTTGCTCTCGGCGTCGACAAGGCGCGGCGCCTTTCCGTCCAGTGCATAAAGCGGCATTGTTCTCTCAAAACCTCGAAAATTAGGTCGCGCGGACAGTAGAGGACGGCCTGCGGGCGTGACAAGCGCGCCCGGCCTTTACCGTCCGTTTACCATAAATCCTCACAGTCCTACCTGACCGTCAGCCTGCCGGAATCGTCCATGTGCGACATGAGGAACAGGCCACAACCTTCGGGATACAGATGAGCAAACCCGCAACCGACGTGCCCGAATTCACGGTTGTCGATTCGGCAGTGATGGTGAAAGTGTTTTATGCCTTTGCGGTGGTGGCGCTGCTCTCGGTGGCTATCAGCGTTGCCGGCAAATGGCTGGGCCATTCCATTGCCATGGGCGGCTATTCCGACGATACAAAAGTGTATGAGGTGGTCATCGGCAACAATGTGCTGGCCATGCCGGCCAATGTCATCCGCTTCGACAAAGCGCGCCGCGACGGCGTCACCGACCGGCTCGATCTTTATCTGCGCTACCCCAAGATGGATGGCTACAGCGTCGCGGCGCGCGACGATTTCAACAATGCACGCGGCAAGCGCACCGTCCTGTTTTTGACCTTCGAAGAACAGGCGATGTCGCGCGACATGAGCGGCCGCTACGCGCCGATCTATTCGTCGCTGATCGTGCAGCCCGGCAAACCTGGTCCGGGCAGCACCACGCTTTACGACTTCGCTGAAAAGTCCGGCTATCTCAACGAGACCTTGGTGGTGGCTGAACGTCCCGGCCAGGCGCCATTCGTCGCGCGCTGTCTTGCCGGAGCAAGCGCGGAGCAGTCGCTCGCTCCCTGCGAACGCGACGTGCTCGTCGGCGAACGGCTGAGCCTCACTTACCGGTTTCCGAAAGAATTCCTGGCCGACTGGCCGGCCCTGGACGCAGCGGTCCTGGGCTTTGCGGCACGCACACTGAAGACAGGCGCGACGCTGAAGAAGTGAGGGGCGATGCCTTCCGCATCGGCCCGAAAAATCGGGGCGATTTTTCGGAAAGGACGATGCGCCGATTCAAAATATTAGAGCGTCCCTTGCGCGTCCGAGTGGACGCGCGGCGCTTTAGGACGGCGCCCCGTCTCGTATCAGCCGAGGTCGATGTCGAGGATCGCCATCGAGAAATTGTAATCGCCCTCTTCTTCGTCCTTGTAGACCAGACCGAGGAACTCGTCGCCGATGTAGAGCTCGGCCGAATCTTCCTTGCGCGGACGCGCCTTCACTTCGAGGTTCGGATTCTGGAAGACACGCTTGAAATAGGCGTCCAGCTTTCTGATTTCGTCGGGTTTCAACGGCTTTCTCCGCTTAGGAAATGGCTGCCCGGCACCGTCCCGGCGCTCACGGCGTTCCGCGCTTCTGGCACGGTAAGGATGGCGATGTAAAGGCGAACTGCCCTAATGGTGACAAGGGCTGCCGCGCAATGGGACAGCTCCCGCAACGAGGCGCCGGATTTCAGATGTCGAATGAAACGACATGCTCCATCGACTGCGACGGCAGCAACTGGTCCATCTGACGGGACGGCTGGTCGCAGCCGGTCTCGCCCACGACGCGCGCGGGCACGCCGGCAACCGTTTTGTTGTGCGGCACCGCCGAGAGCACGACGGAACCTGCCGCTACCTTCGAGCAATGGCCGATCTCGATGTTGCCGAGGATCTTGGCGCCCGCACCGATCAGGACACCGTGGCGGATCTTGGGATGACGGTCACCACCGGCCTTGCCGGTGCCGCCAAGCGTGACGCCATGCAGGATGGAGACGTCGTCCTCGATGACTGCCGTCTCGCCGACGACGAAGCCGGTGGCATGGTCGAGGAAGATACCCTTGCCGATGCGGGCCGCCGGGTTGATGTCGGTCTGGAAGACGGAAGACGAGCGGCTCTGCAGGTAGAGCGCGAAATCCCGGCGGCCGTGGTTCCAAAGCCAGTGCGCCAGACGGTGCGTCTGGATCGCATGGAAGCCCTTGAAGTAAAGGACCGGCATGAGATAGCGGTCGCAAGCCGGATCGCGGTCGAAATAGGCCTGGATGTCGGTACGCACCACGTCGGACCAGCCGGACTGGTCGTCCAGCATTGCCTTGAAGGTCTGGCGGATCAGGTCTGCGCCGACATCCTGATGCGCGAGCCGCTCGGCAAGGCGATGGATCACAGCCTCTTCCAGAGTCTCCTGATTCAGGATGGTGGCATAGAGAAAAGCGGCCAGCAGAGGGTCGCGATTGACTGCCTCGGTGGCCTCGTCGCGAATGGAGCGCCAGATCGGGTCGACCGGCTTCAACAGGCTGGAACGGGCGATACTGACGCTGTTCATGGATAGTCTCCGCTGGCGGCTTGTCTTATCCGGCCGGTCCTATAAGCCATATCATAGCACGGGTGAACTCAATTTTCCTTATTGCTAGTTCAAATGGTTTCGGGTGGCTGGATTTCAATCGGGCATGGAAAACGAACCCTTGATTGTCAAGATCGCCAACAACGTGGCCTCCGTTCGCATCAACCGGCCGCAGAAAAAGAACGCCATCACCTTCGTCATGTGGCAGGCACTGTTCTCCACATTCGAAGCTCTGTCGGCCGATGCGTCTGTACGGGTCGTCACATTGAGCGGCGCGGGAGCCGATTTTTCGGCCGGTGCAGACATCGCTGAATTCGACACGCTGCGTGACGGCGACAATGCGCGCGGCTACGAAGCCGCCAATTCCGCCGCTTTCGCCGCCATTCGCAATGCCCGCGTGCCGGTGATCGCAGCGCTGCATGGCGTGTGCTTCGGCGGCGGTTTCGGCCTCGCAGCTGCGGCGGATCTGAGGATTGCGACGCCCGACGCACTGTTTGCCGTGCCGGCCGCTAAGCTTGGTCTTGCTTATCCTCAGGATGCCATGGGCGACATCGTCGGCGCTGCGGGGCCGCAGATGGCACGCTATCTTACTTTCACCGGTAATCGCATCGATGCGGAGGCCGCGCTCAAGGCTGGTTTCCTGCTTGAAATCGTTGCCCGGGAAGAGCTTGAACGGCGCGTTGCCGAACTCGCGGCGACCATCGCGGCCAATGCTCCACTTTCGGTGCGCGCCTCGAAGCTGGCGATCCATGCAGAGTTGAGCGGCGACGCGATCGACGTCGAGCATGCTCGCACGGCCGGAGATCAGACCTTCGCCAGCCTCGACTATACCGAGGGTCGTGCCGCCTTCCAGGCGCGCCGCAAGCCGGAGTTCATCGGCCAATGAGAGTTTCCTTGATCACGCCGGCATTGAGGACCGAACTTTCGGCACTCTATCGTGCCGAAGACCGCCATTATCACGGCATCAACCACATCAAGTCACTCCTCGGCTTGCTCGACGAATACCGCCCCTCCTTTTCTGACCCCGAGGCAATAGAGGCTGCGATCTGGTTCCATGATGCGATTTATGACAGCCGGGCCAAGGACAACGAGGCGCGCAGTGCCGATCTCGCGCGCGAAAAGCTGGCAGGGATCGCCGATGCAGAGCGGCTCAACCGTATTGCCCTGACCATCGAGGCTACCGCCACGCATACTGTTCCAGACATAGAACCTGAGACGGCAAGGCAAGACGCGGCGCTTCTACTGGACATGGATTTGTCGATCCTCGGCGCCGCACCCGAAACGTTCGATGCCTACGAGGCGGCAGTGCGCCGCGAATATGCCTGGGTGGAGGAACCGCTGTGGATTGCCGGGCGCGGTGCGGTGCTGAAGACCTTTCTTGAGCGCGAACATATTTTCCACACCGACATTTTTCGCAGCCGCTTCGAGGAGCAGGCACGGAAGAATCTCAGGCGCTCTGTCGATGTGCTTGAGGCACGCTCCGGCAGTTAATCCGGAAACCTCTCCATCCGCCTTTCGCGAATGGCAAAGCCGGCGCGCAGATAGACGGACAACGCCTTCGGATGATCATTGGTATCGGTGTGCAGCCATACGCGCTCCGGCTGGCTGGCCCAGACCGCACGCAACGAACCGTCCAGCAGATAGAGGCCCAACCTCTTCCCCCGAAAGGCATCGACCAAACCGAAATGAGCCAGTTCGACGACCGGCTCGCCGACGCCGTTGAATTCGCAGAAGCCAGCGGCGACGCCATCGACCCGCAGGACGTTCAGCCATGTGGACGGGCTGGCCAACAGGACCGCGAGATCATTCTTCGGCATGCGCAGCCTCTGATCCCAATCCAGCGACGCGCCGACCGCGCGATAAAGATCCAGGTAGTCGACGAGCGGGAGGTTTTCGCGCTTCAGGCAGGCCGCGCTATCTGGACTGCTCAGTGCCGCCCCCGACGGCGACGCAGTCATATCCAGATATGTTACGAGAAGGTCGACCATCACGCCGTTCAGAGCGGGTGTTCGGCGTAAAACTCCAGCACCCGCTTCTTGAAGGTGTGGTCCCCTACCGACAGCATGTGATCGCGTCCTTCGATGTGGAATGCCACCGCGTTGGGCATCAGCGCCGCGAGGTCGTCGGCCGAACCGGCGATGTCGTCGGTCGTGCCGACCGCCACCAGCGTTGGTTGCGCGATGCGCGAAACCTCGTCCTCGGAAAGCAGTTCTCGCGAGGTGACGATGCAGGCGGCAAGTGCCTGTCGGTCGCTCCTGGTCTGGTCGGCAAAGCTGCGGAACATCTTGCCGCGTGTGTGCGTGATGGCGGCGGCATCCGGCGCCATCAGTGCTTCGGCGATCGGGTCCCAGTCGCCAACGCCGTCAACCATGCCGATGCCCAGTCCGCCCAGCACCAGCGTGGCGACCTTGTCGGGGTTGGAAAGCGCGAGGAACGCTGACACGCGCGCGCCCATGGAGTAGCCCATCACATGAGCCCGCTCGATGCCGAGATGGTCGAGCAATGCCGCCGCATCCGAAGCCATCTTGTCCGGCGTATAATCCGCGCCTTCATAGCTTTTCGTCGATGCGCCATGGCCGCGATGATCGAAGGCGATGGCACGGTAGCCGGCATCGTTCAGCGTCTTGAACCAGCCCGGCGAGACCCAGTTGACATAGTGGCTGGAAGCAAAGCCGTGGATCATCAACACCGGATCGCCGCTACCTGTGGCAGGTTGACGATCAAGAAACGCGAGGTCGAAGCCGTCATGGCTGAAAAACTGCATTGCGTGGAATGACCTTCAGTTGATGCCAGAAACAGCGTTGACGGCGGGGTGCTTGACCAGGTCGCCTTCCTTGATGTTTTCGCGCTCGGCGGTGCCGGCTTTCAATTCCAGGACGAAACGCACCGGTTCGTTGGGCGCAATGACGGCCTCCGATTGCGGCTCACCCTGGCGGATCGCCTTGATGCGGCCATCCTGCCCGATGAACAGCAGATCAAGCTGCATCGGCGTGTTCTTCATCCAGAAACCGACGCCTTCGGTTTGCGGGAAGACGAACAGCATGCCGCGGTCGTTCGGCATGGTCTGGCGGAACATCAGCCCAGCTTCGCGCTCGGCATCGTCGTCGGCAATCTCGATCTGGAACGGACGGTCGCCCTTGGCGGTGACCGCCACCAGCGGCACCGGGTCGACGGGTAACATCATCGCCTGTCCTTCCGCCGCCATCGACCTGCCGGCGAGAAGGAAGACAACAGCCATGACAGCGAGGCTGAACCGCGGCAGGAACTGCCAAAGCGAAAATCGAACCATTTCCAATCCTTGCTCGAGACCAGCCCGAGACCTCACCCTAGAGCAATTCCAGCAAAAGTGTGTAGCGGTTTTGCGTCCGGAATTGCGTAAAAACAAAGAGTTGGAGCATTTCCATGAAAACGAAAACGCTGCCAGACAGCACGCGAACCGGCGCAAGCGCCTTGCAATATGGTGCCCCAGCAAAGCCAGGCAAGGGCCAACAAAATCATGACGTCGGCCAATGGCCACATCCATGCATCGGCAAGTGCCGGATAAACAAAAAGGCCGCATAAGCGGCCTGGTTCTCAAGAATGCTGGAGGGGCGCCTAGTGAGCCACCGGCAGCGTTCCCATATCCGGATGGATTTCCGCCGCCATCAGGCCCTTGTCACCGCGACCGTAGCGCACAAGGACAACCTGACCGGGCCTGAGCTCCGTCACACCGTAGCGGCGCAGCGTTTCCATATGCACGAAGATATCCTCGGTGCCCTCACCCCGGCTCAGGAAACCAAAGCCCTTGGTGCGGTTGAACCACTTGACCAGCGCGCGCTCCAGCCCGCTTTCCGGCGTGACTGTAACGTGCGTGCGCTGCTCCTGCTGTTCGGCTGGATGGACTGCCGTCGAGGTATCCATCGAGAGAACGCGAAATGCCTGCAGGCCACGGTCGCCCTGCTTGACGAGGCAGACCACGCGTGCGCCCTCCAGCGCAGTCTGGAAGCCGTCGCGTCGCAAGCACGTTACATGCAACAGAATATCGCCGGAGACACCGTCGTCAGGAAGAATAAAGCCGTATCCCTTGGCAACATCGAACCATTTGATCGCGCCGGAAACCTCCAGCAGATCCGCAGATTCGCCGATCTCGTCATGTCCAGCGGTGTCGCCAAGAGGCGCATCCCGACCGGCCAGAGAGGCTTTTTCCCCCATCAGAATGCCCCCTTTCTCCGAAACTGCAGCCACTGATTCTTTACACGAGATTAACACTTCGGCTTCCCGGGTGTGCAAGACCTGACGTGCCTTTTTTCACCAGCTCATTCTAAGATATATTCAATCAGCCTCATATAGACTGTTTGTTGGCTGCCGTTACGTTGCTTTTCCGCGTTGCGGCATACACCGACCACCCCTATGGTGCGCGCGATCCTAAGCAGACTTGCGCAGCTTCGACAACGCTTCGTCAGCTTAGCTTGTTCTTTTTCTTTTGTTGCAGGTTCTCATCGCAAAACCGTGGGACACTTTTGCGGAACCTGCTTAGGTCTGGAGACGAATATGCGCTATCTGCACACAATGATCCGCGTGACTGATGTCGGAGAATCCCTCGATTTCTATTGCAACAAGCTGGGCCTCAAGGAAGTCCGCCGCATCGAGAACGAACAGGGTCGCTTCACGCTGATCTTCCTGGCCGCGTCGGAGGACGAGAAAAGTGGCGCCGAGGCACGCGCGCCGCTGATCGAACTGACCCACAATTGGGACCCCGAGGAATACAAGGGCGGGCGCAATTTCGGCCACCTCGCCTATGAGGTCGACGATATCTATGCCACCTGCCAACGCCTGCAGGATCAGGGGGTCACCATCAACCGTCCGCCGCGGGACGGCTACATGGCCTTCATCAAATCGCCCGACGGCATTTCGATCGAACTCCTGCAAAAGGGTGCAGCCAAGGAAAAGGCGGAACCCTGGACCTCAATGGCGAATACTGGAACCTGGTAATTTCCAAAGCGGGAGCAAACGCCATCCCATCACTTCCGGCGGGACCGGCCGATATGAACCGGGCCCGCTCCATCAGCCAGCGTGACGCCAGCCAGACAGCCGAACGGAGAATTCCATGTCGACCAGCAATGCCGACGTCACCACCGAACACGCCAGCCGCTACCTGCAGCAACTCTGCAAGCACTGGGCGCACAAGTTTCCCGTCACTTTCGACCCGAACCACGGCGAAATCGAACTGACCATCGGTAGCACGGTAATGGACGCGAACGCGACAACGCTGCACATCGCGCTGACCGCGAGCGACGCAACTCAGATCGAACAGCTCGAACGCGTCGTGGAGGACCATATCAAGCGTTTTGCCTTCCGCGAGGAACTGGCATTCCGCTGGCGACGCGCCGCGGCATAGCTCAGCCTGATGCCCGACCGATCATTTCGGCCAGCGCGAGAACGCTGCGCCAGTTGCGCATGGTGCCGGGCACTTTGAGCGTGCGCGGCAGGATTTCGGCGAATTTCGATTTGCCCAAGCCATCTGGGGCATGCAGGTAGAGGACGTCGCCCTTCACCTCGAACCGCTCCGGTCCTGTGCATTTCTCGGCCAGCCTGCCGATCTCCTCCGGGGTGGGTTCACGCTCCAGGGCCATCGCGTGCAATTTGGTCGGATCCTCCGCTATCTCTGGATAGGGATTGTCCGCCACCAGCCGCGCAAACCAGGTCGCGTCACGCACCATGATGCGCGAATGAAAACCCCAGCGTTTCTCGAATGCGTCCTGCAGTGCCTTCGTCAGCGACACGACGTCGGCCTGTGTCGAGCGGAAAACCACATTGCCGCTCTGCACGTAGCTTGCAACATCGGCGAAGCCAAGCTCCTCGAAAAAGGCACGCAGTTCCGCCATCCTGACAATGCGGTTGCCACCGACATTGATACCGGAAAACAGCGCGACGAACCCGCTCATATGATGAAACCCGCCAGCGTCTCGTTGTCGGTGATATCCTGATACTGCACTCCATGCGTGGCGAAATTGGCGGTCAGCAGATCAAAGTTGCGGCGATCCTTCGTCTCGATGCCGATCAGCACCGAACCGAAGTTGCGCGCCGATTTCTTGAGATATTCGAAGCGTGCGATATCGTCGTCGGGGCCCAGCATCTCGAGGAAATCACGCAGCGCGCCCGGCCTCTGCGGGAAACGGATGATAAAATACTTCTTCAAGCCCTCGAAACGCAGCGCCCGCTCCTTGACGTCGGGCAAGCGCTCGAAATCGAAATTGCCTCCCGACACCACCGCAACGACGGTCTTGCCCCTGATTTCCTTACGCGGAAAATCCTTGAGCGCATCGATCGCCAGCGCCCCCGCAGGCTCCAGCACCACGCCCTCGACATTCAGCATCTCGACCATGGTGGCGCAGAGCCGGTTTTCCGGCACCAGCCGCACGTCGTCCTGCGAATAATCCTTCAGATGACGAAATGGCTCGCGGCCGATCTCGGCAACGGCGGCTCCATCAACGAAGTTGTCGACCCGGGCGAGTTTCACGCGCTTATCCGAGGCAAGGCTTTCCCTGAGGCTCGGCGCGCCGGCGGGTTCGCAGAAAACGAAACGCGGCGCTCTCCCAGCCTGAGTGAAGTAGTGTGAAACGCCGGCCGAAAGTCCGCCGCCGCCAACCGGTAGCATGATGATGTCGGGCAGCCGCGCGCCTGGCATCTGGTCGGCGATCTCATAAGCCACGGTCGCCTGGCCCTCGATGATGTCCTTATGATCGAAGGGGGGCACCATATGCGCCCCGCTCTGCTCGGTGAATTCAAAGGCGGCGCGGTAGCATTCGTCAAAGAAGTCGCCGACCAGCTTGATTTCGACGAACTCGCCGCCAAACAGCCGCGTCTTGTCGATCTTCTGCTGCGGCGTCGTCACCGGCATGAAGACGACCCCCTTGCGGCCGAAATGCCGGCACACGAAAGCGAAACCTTGCGCATGGTTGCCTGCCGACGCACAGACGAACAGCTCTGCTTCGTTGCCTTCCGCCAGGGCCTTGCGGAAAAAATTGAAAGCGCCCCTGATCTTGTAGGAGCGCACGGGCGTCAGATCCTCGCGTTTCAAAAGCACGCGCGCGCCATATTTGCGCGACAGGTAATCGTTCTCCTGCAGAGGCGTCTCGGGAAAGATCTGGCGCACCGCGGCGGCTGCGTTGGCGACCCGGTCGGCAAAGCTGGTCATGAGGCAAGTCCTTGTAGAAATTGCAGCAATCGTTCCTGCCGTCATTTTGGCTTTGGTGCAACACCTTGCTCCCGACGGACACTCCGTGGCGTAATTTTCACGGCCATGGACTTACTTTAGCCGTACTTCGCCTGTCCGGAGACTGCTTTCAAAAGATAAGAACCGACCGGAGTCGGATTTAGCAGGGCTGGACGTATCGTGCGCTTGAGAAGGTTCCTGATCGTTGCGATGACGCTTGTTGCCGCCGGCTGCGCCAGCCAAGGGCCGCAGGAGGTTCTGGGCAGCGCCATCGTAACGGCTTCGGTTTCCGACATCGTCGGAAACCACGCGATCTTCATCACCACAACGCGCAAGCGCTCCGAC
The DNA here is from genome assembly GCF_001303895.1 of Mesorhizobium sp. 1M-11. Classification (GTDB taxonomy): domain Bacteria; phylum Pseudomonadota; class Alphaproteobacteria; order Rhizobiales; family Rhizobiaceae; genus Mesorhizobium. The sequence goes on from NZ_LJSD01000062.1 coordinate 62,053, forward strand.
GATCCCAACCAAGGGTTCGACGGAAGCCGCTCTTCAACGCTGAACTACGCACGCGTCAACGTCACCGTGCCGAAGGTACACGAGGTTGGTCAGATCGAGCGGAAGAGCCGCGGCAGGTCTGATGATCCCTCGAAATACTTCATGGCCTCGCAGATGGTCGGCTATGACACCGAACCGAAGTTCGAGGCAGCGCTCAATGCCGATATCGCCGCTCGCGGCGGTCGCGCCATGGTGTTCGTGCACGGCTACAACACTTCTTTCGACGACGGTGTCTACAGACTGGCGCAGGTCGTCAACGATTCAGGTTATCCCGGCACGCCGGTTCTGTTTTCCTGGGCCTCCGGGGCTTCGACGACCGGCTATGTCTACGACCGCGAAAGCGCCAGCGTCGCCCGTGACCAGCTCGAAGTGACTTTGCGAACGCTGGCCCGTTCCGGCGCCCGCCGCATCGATATCGTCGCGCATTCGATGGGTACGTGGGTGACGATGGAGGCGCTGCGCCAGCTGGCCATCACCGGTGACCGCAACCTGAACGGCAAGCTGGGCGACGTGGTGCTCGCCTCGCCAGATATCGACGTCGACGTGTTCAAGAGCCAGATGCGCCGCTACGGCAAGCCCGACAAGCCGTTCATCGTGCTTCTTTCCGATGACGACCGGGCGCTGCGTCTGTCCGGCATGCTGGCCGGCTCGCGACCCCGCCTTGGCGACTACAAGGACGCCGCCGAGCTTGCCGACTATGGCGTGACTGTCGTCGACCTGTCATCCAAGGCCGGTACGGACCGGTTCAACCACAACAAGTTCGCGGACAATCCCGAGATGGTCAAGCTGCTCGGCCAGCGGCTGCGCGAGGACGACGGCTATGCCAGTGACCGTTCGGTCACAGATCGCATGAAGCAGTTGGGCATGATGTAAGCTGCGGCTCAATTAATCTGGACTGAGGCTGCTTCTGCCTCTATTCGAGATTGGAGGCGCCACGCTCGGGCGCCAAGGCATCGGGATCGGCTTCATGCGCTGGAAGGCATTGTTCTTCGTCGCCGTCGCGCTCTCAGTCACCGGTTGCGCCGGATCCAACACGCACGACTTGCTCAACAAGACGGCGATCGAAGCGCCTGCTTCAACGATTGCCGCCACGCACGACATCTATGTCGCAACCACGCGTCAGGCTGCAAAAACCGAGCCACGCCAGGTATTTGCCAGTGAACGCTCACTGCGCACGCAATATGCGCGCATCGATGTTTCCGTGCCGAAGATCCATCAAGTCGGCCAGATCGAGCGGGCGAAGGGGCGCGCGCAGAGCAACCCTGCCAAGCACTTCACCGCAACCCGCGCTGTTCTCTACGGCAACACAAAGGAATTCGAACAGGCGGTAAGCGCCGATATCGCCCGCGGCGACGGACGTGTGCTTGTCTTCGTGCACGGCTACAACAACGGCTTCGACGACGGCGTCTTTCGTCTGACCCAGATCGTGCAGGATACGAACTACCCCGGCACGCCGGTGCTGTTCTCCTGGGCCTCTGCCGGCAAGACCACTGGCTACATCTACGACAAGGAAAGCGCCAACGCCGCCCGCGACGACCTCGAGGCAACGTTGCGGCTCCTGGCCAAGACCAAAGCCAAAAGCATCGACATCATCGCGCATTCGATGGGCAATTGGGTGGCGATGGAGGCCCTGCGGCAGTTGGCCATCACAGGCGACCGCGACCTTTCCGGCAAGCTTGGCTATGTCGTGCTCGCTTCGCCCGACATCGATGTCGACGTGTTCAAGAAGCAGATGATCCGTTACGGCAAACCGGATCGGCCATTTACGGTCCTTCTGTCGGCGGACGATCGCGCGCTTCAGATCTCCTCCTTCATCTCCGGCGCCAAGCCGCGCGTGGGTGACTATGGCAATGCCTCCGATCTCGCCCAATATGGCGTCACGGTCGTCGACCTGACCAAGACCACCGGCGGCGACAGGCTGAACCATGCCAAATTCGCCGACAATCCGCTTCTGGTTCAGTTGCTGGGCAAGCAGTTGCAGACGCCGGCGGCGCTTTCGGAGGCCGAGCCCGCCGGCAACCAGCCGATCGAACAACTTGGGACCGGTCTGGGGCAAGCGGTCGGATCCGTGGCGGAAATCGTCATCACCACACCGTTCAAGGTTCTGACTGTGGTCACCGGCGGGCAATAGGCGCAGGCGAAAGACAAGATTACCGGACAGACAGATATTGCTGTTCTGAAACGACAGTCGTCACAAAGTCCATGACCGCCCGGACCGCCGGTGTCTTTCGCAGATCGCGGTGAACCACCAGCCAGATGTCACGCGCGAAGGACGGAGCGCTATCGTCTATCCTGACCAGATCGCGGTCGTGTTCTCCGATAAAACAAGGCAGGCCGGCAACGCCAACCCCTGCCTTGACGGCGACCAGATGTTCGCTGGAATAGGTCAATTCGCAGACCACGGGACGATCGCCGGCAATGCCGAGCAGCCATGATTGTGCAGGCATGTCGGCAAAGGTTTGCGCCCAAACGATGAACTCCCAGCGCTCCTGCGAAGCCAGATGAGCATAGGACCGATGTGCGTAGAGACCGAACGGCATCGTGCCGATCTTACGCGTCACGCTGTCGGGCTCATCCGGCCTTACGAACCGCACCGCGACATCGGCTTCGCGGCGGGCCAGCGAAACCCGCTCCGCTTGCGCGGAAAGCGAAAGCCGGATGTCAGGGTAGTTCGCCCTGAAGCGCGGCAGATGTTCGGCCAGAAGATGCGTGACGAGAACCGGCGGGGCACTGAGTGCGATCCGTCCAACAAGCGGAGCTCGAGAGGCCTTGGCCAGGCGTGCGATACCGTCTGCCGCGCCTTCCATCTCCCGCGCCCGCTCGAACACTTGTCTGCCCAGGGTGGTAAGGCGGCTGGATCGCGGCAGCCGATCGATGAGCCGCACGTCGAGCGCCGTCTCCAGTGCAGCCAGCCGCCGGCTGACGGTTGCATGATCCACCTTCAGGCTGCGGGCGGCACCGGAGAGCGTGCCGTTCTGCGCGACGGCGAGGAAATGCCGGACGTCTTCCCAATCGATCATCTGTGCGAAATCTCAAGGTTGATCCGCAGATATGCCGAATTTTCGCATGGAATGCACTGGGGTATTTTCGATCGCAAGCAAACCCCAGCGAGGATCACCGCATGACCGAACGCCGCTTCAAGGTTGGCATCGTTGGCTTGCAGCCAGGAAGGAGTTGGGCTGCGAGAGCGCATGTGCCTGCGCTGCGAGCCCTATCCGACACCTTCGAAATCGCCGGCGTCGCCAACTCCAGCCTGGCCAGCGCGCAAGCAGCGGTGGCCGACATGGATCTGTCCTCGAACGCCTTCGCCAGCGTAGCCGAACTGGTGGCGGCACCGGAAATCGACATCATCACCGTCGCGGTGAAGGTACCGCCGCATTTCGAGATCGTGAAAGCGGCGATCGCTGCCGGCAAGCATGTCTATTGCGAATGGCCGCTGGGCAACGGCTTGGCGGAGGCCGAAGCAATGGCAAAGCTTGCACGGCAAAAGGGCATCTTGGGCGTGGTTGGAACCCAAGCGCGCCTCGCTCCGGAAATTGACTATTTGAGGCAACTGATTGCCGACGGCTTTGTCGGCAAGGTGCTGTCAACCACCCTGGTTGGCCGCGCCGGGGCCGCACTCGGTGCCGGCACCATTTCCGATACAAGAACCTACGGTTACCTTCTGGACCGCGCCAATGGTGCCACCGCGCTTACAATCCCCGTGGGGCATACGCTGGCGGCGCTGCGCGATGTGCTCGGCGAGATCGCGGAAGTCTCCGCAGTGCTGGCGACGCGGCGACCCACTGCGCTCGCGCTCGACACACAGGAGTGGTTGCCGGTATCCGCCCCCGACCAGGTGCTGGTCAACGGCGTCATGGCCAGCGGTGCGCCAATCTCCATCCACTACCGCGGCGGCCCAGCGCGCGATGGTGACGGCCTGTTCTGGGAAATCCATGGCACCGAAGGCGACATCCGGATCACGGGTGCTTCCGGCCACACGCAGATGGTTCAGCTCTCGCTCACGGGCGCGCGCGGTGATGACAAGGTGTTTCGGCCACTGGAAGTTCCCGCCTCGCACCGTGCTGGCTGGTCGAAGGAAGTGGAGGCAGGCAATGTTGCCCGGCTCTATGCCAGAATGGCGGAGGACCTACGCAACGGCACGCACACCGCACCGAGCTTTGACGACGCCGTTGCTGTGCACCGTATCATCGCTGCCATCGAGAAAGCCGCGGAGAGCGGAAATCGTGTTTTTCTGGCCTGATCAAAATTGCGAGAAGTCGTCCCATGGATACCATGGGCCGCTATGTGTGCGTCACAGGCGACAGCATTATCCTGCGTAGGCAAAATAGACTTTGCCGCGCTTGGGATCGACAATCGCGATGCTTCGAGCTCCCGGAGATTTCCACTCGACTATTCAGGTCGCGATATTATTGATCACCGGCGATGGAGCCGGAAGACTGGTTTCGCCAAGCGACCTGCGCAGCTCGATCTCGATGTCCCGGCAAATCTGGGAAATCGGGACGTCGTTGGCGCCGCCCTCGAACGGATTTGCGCTGCTCTCGCCGACCAGGTCGAGCGACATGTAGACCCAACCCAGAAGCGCGCTGAACGGGATCGTCAGCCAGATCGCGACAGGACCGAGCAAGCCGCCCAGCTTGCCCATCTCCGCAAAGACCGGAACGATGCCGAAAGGCAGCATGGTGCAGAAGATGACCATGAACATCGAGCTGATGATCGCGTATTGGCGCGGGTAAGGGTTGTTCTTTATACGATCGCAGCGTGCCTGCTGATCATGGAAGTCGCGCATCAGCTTGGTAAGCTCGGAATAGACCTGCGTCGGAACGGCGGAGTTCTTGAGCAGGCCGTTGATCTGGACAGACTGCATCTCAAGAAGGGTTACCGCTGGCTGCGGTGTTTTCAGCACGCGCTCGGCATCTTCGGCCAGCAGCGCGCGCAATTCATCGGCGACCGCGCTTTTGTCCTCCTGGATGTGATAGCGCCGTCGGCGGAATTCGATATTGGCGGCGCGCGCCAGCGACTCCCATGGCATCGGCCGGCGCAACGAGAACCGCAGAGCCGTCAACCAGGCCAGGTGCCGGTAGATCAACTGCTTCGCGGTCGTCGCGTCGGTGAAGTCCCTGCGGAAATTGGACCACATCCGGCTGCTTGCCGTGATCTGGGAAAAAGCCTGCAGGGCCTCATTGCTGCGGGTGAACACCTGCGAATTCTTGAAGCCGGTGACGAGTGACACGGTGGTGCCGAGCACAAGCACGACGGACCACGGCACAGAGAAACCCGCAGTGGCGGGAAGGCGATAAAGCGCGATCGCCAGTCCGCTCACCACGACCATGTAGATGACGCTGCGCCGCGACCAGAGCGCGAAATCCAGCAATCTGTAAGACCGGCCTACATACATGGGATGTCCCGAAATCCTTGACGCTCAGACGAACAGGTCAACCTTCTCGAAGGTCCTCACGTCGACCAGCCCGACGTCCGAGATGCGCAATTCCGGGATCACCACCAGCGCCAGAAGCGAGTGCTGCATGTAGGCGTTGTTCAGCGAGCAACCCATCTTGCCCATCGCCTCGGTCAGCTTCTCGGCCTTGGCGGCCACGATCTCGGCGCGCTCGTCGGACATCAGGCCGGCGATCGGCATTTCGACCAGTGCCAGTTCCTTGCCCTTCGAATAAAGCACCACGCCGCCGCCGACTTCCGCCAAGCGGTTGGCGGCCAGCGCCATGTCCTGCTTGTTGGTACCAACGACGATGATGTGGTGGCTGTCATGCGCGACCGACGAAGCCATCGCACAGTCCTCCCCGTAGCCGAAGCCAGACACAAACGCATTGGTGACGCCGCCGGTACCGCGATGGCGCTCCACCAGCGCGATCTGGCAGACATCCCCTGCCCGGTCGATGGCGACCAGACCATCCTCGACGGCCAGATCCGCCTCCAGCGCGCGGGTCGGCGCCTGGTTCTCGATGACGCCGATGACCCGGGCGCGCACCTTGTTGGCGCCTTCCGGCGCCTTGATGTCGAAATCGGTTGCTGCGAGCCGTTTGCCCAGCTTCACCGTGTTCTTGGCACTCGCGGGATAATCGTAGGCCGGGATATCAGCCTCCAGCCGGCCGCTCGCCGCGAGGCGAACGCCGCGACCATAGACCTCGTCGATGGTCATTTCGGCAAGGTTCGACACGATCAGGAGATCGGCCAGCCGCCCTGGCGCGATCGAGCCGATTTCGCGCTCCAGCCGGAAATGCTGGGCAGTGTTGATCGTAGCCATCTGGATCGCCGTCACCGGCTTCAAGCCCTGCTGGATGGCGTGCCTGACGACACGGTCCATGTGGCCCTCGTTCACCAGCGTGCCGGAATGGCTGTCGTCGGTGCACAGGATGAAGTTGCGGGGGTCAATGCCTTGTTCCGTCACGGCTTTTATCTGCTCGGCAACGTCGTACCAGGCAGAGCCAAGTCGCAGCATCGCCTTCATGCCCTGGCGCACGCGCGCAATCGCGTCCTCGGCACGCGTGCCCTCGTGGTCGTCCTCCGGCCCGCCGGCGACATAACCGTGGAACGGCAAGCCGAGGTCGGGCGAAGCATAGTGGCCGCCCACTGTCTTGCCGGCCCTGACCGTCGCGGCGATCTCGCCGGACATGACGGGGTTGTTGGCAGCGACGCCGGGGAAATTCATGACTTCGCCGAGCCCGATGATGTTCTCCCAGGTCATCGCCTCGGCGACGTCCTCGACGGTGAGCACCGCGCCAGCATTCTCCAGCCCGGGCGCGGAAGGCACGCAGGACGGCATCTGCACGTGCACGTTGATCGGCATGGCGAGCGCCTCGTCATGCATCAGCCGGACACCGGGCAGTCCGAGCACGTTGGCGATCTCGTGCGGATCGATGAACATCGAAGTCGTGCCATGCGGGATAACCGCACGGCTGAACTCAGTGACGGTGACCATGCCGCTTTCGACATGCATGTGCGCATCGCACAGGCCAGGCACCAGATAGCGTCCGCCGGCATCGACCACCACGGTCTGCGGGCCGATGGCATGTGAGGCGTCTGGCCCGCAATAGGCAAAACGCCCCCCGACCACGGCAATGTCGGTGCCGCCGATGATCTCGCCCGAATGAACGTTGACCCAGCGGCCGTTGCGCACCACCAGGTCGGCTGGCTTGCGCCCCGTTGCGACATCGACAAGCAACGTCGCCATCTCGGCCCAGGGTTTCGGTCGGGGGAATTTTGCTGGAATCACGTTTCACTTCCGTCGATCGCTGAATTTCCCAGTCTGGCAAAACTGCCGGCGGGAAACCAGTTCGATGATGACAAGCTAACGGCTCATTTGCGCCTGCGACCCCGCTCCACTCCACATTGCCCCTTTCGGGGGCAACGATCGGGTGAAGCAGAGAAGCAAGAAAACCATGTCAAAGGGCGGAATTTAAAACGTAAGTTCGACAGGAACGCCTTTTTCCAAGACCTTCAACCGGTGGGCGATGCCTAATGCTCCGAAGGCTTGGGCAAGCTGTTCCTGCGTTTCGGTGAAATGCTCCCAGCCCTCATTGTGGATGGCGACAATGGTGGCATTGGCAAAGGCGGCGGCCGCTTCGATCGCGTCATTGGCATCCATGGTGACATGGAAGGCGCCGCGCGGTTTGGCAGAGCCGGTGAACAGCACCGCCAGACGCACGTCGAAACGCCGCGCGACCTCGGCAACCCCCTCGAACCAGACCGTATCGCCAGAAATATAGAGGCTCGGCCCCTTTTCGTCGCCCAGCGATATGATGAAACCGATGACATCGCCGGAGATCGGCTCGAAGCCATGCGGGCCGTGACGCGCGGGCGCTGCCGTTATCACCAGACGCTGACCTTGCGGCGTCACAACGTCCACGCTCTGCCAGGGCGCAAGACCTTCAGTAAGACCTCCCAGGCGTTCGGCCCCCACTTTAGTGGTCAGAACGCGGCCTGCTTTAGGTAGGAAGGCGCGGCCGGCATGATCGAGATTGTCAAAATGCTGGTCATGGCTGAGGAGGACCGCATCGATGGGCGGCAGTTCGTCAGGGCCGAAAGCCGGACCGGTCAGCTTCACCAGGCGCACGCCGCCATCATAGGCCTGCGGCGTATCGAATGCCGGATCGGTGAGAAGATTGAGACCACCGATATTGATCAGTGCGGTCGGACCGCCGATCAGCGTTGCGGTGATGTCTGCAGGCAATCGATCAGGTCGGTTCGTCATGTCGCTCTCCATATCCTGGTACCCCCGGGAGAGCGGATATCGGGATCGCCGATCGATCATCCAACGCGTTTGCGGGAACAGCGGATGTGTCGAAATACGCCCGCGGCGGTTTCCCGTCAGGACGGATAGCGTGTCATGCGATTGCCGATCCGTTGAACAAGATGGCGCGCTGGCTATACTGCAGGCGGGTCAACCGGCGATGCTGATGTTCAAGCCTTTTTCCGATCGACGCTGGTTCTGGATCACGCTTCTGCTCGCAGTCACGGCGGCGCTCGCTTTCTATGGCAGCAGCTTTGCAACGCGTGCCTATCTCGACCAGGCGGCATCGCGCGGCAAAACCACGCTGAGGCTCGCTGTTGCCGCATTGCAGGGACAGTTGAACCGCTTCGAACCACTCCCGTCCCTGATCGCCGACAACGACAGCATCAAGGACCTTCTGGCGGCCCCAGACAACCCGGGACTTCGTGCGAGAGGTAACGCTTATCTCAGGCAAATCAACGCGTTGCTGCAATCTTCCGACATCTATGTGATAGGCCCGGACGGTGAAACGATCATTGCCAGCAATTTCGACCGGCCCGTCAGCTTCGTCGGGGAGAATTTCTCCTACCGTCCCTACTTCCAGGACGCGATCAAGGGCAAGCGCGGCCGCTTCTTCGCACTTGGCACCACCTCACTGAAGCGCGGCTATTATTTCTCGGCTCCCGTGCATGTCGGCGATGCCATCCGTGGCGTCGTGGTGTTCAAGGTCGAGGTGGACGCCATCGAAGCGTCATGGCTGGGCGGCGACGACGAGATCATCGTTACCGATCCGGAAGGCATCATCTTCATGGCGGAGCGGCCGGAGTGGCTCTATGCCAGTCTGCTGCCGCTGACGGCCGAACGACGCGCCCGCACGGCCGCCTCGCGGCGCTATGCGAACGCCACGTTGCGCGAATTGCCGGTCACACGCGGCAATTTCGAAGACCGGCTTTCGCTGATGACGGTGAATTTCGACAGACAGCAAAGTGAGTATCTGGTCTTGTCGGAGGCCATGGCTGACGCCGGTTGGACGATCAACGTCCTGCTGGATACGCGCTCGGCGCGTACGCAGGCTTTGACCACGGTAACCGCCGCACTCCTGATGCTGGGGCTCGCTGCCCTTGCAGGCTTTGTTTTGCTGCAGCGGCGGGCGCGGCTGGCGGAGCGCATGGAAATGCAACGCTTTGCGCGCGAAGAACTCGAGCGTCGCGTCGAGGAACGCACACATGACCTCGCACTCGTCAACACACGCCTTGAGACGGAAGTCGCCGAACGACGTACCGCTGAGCAACAGTTGAGGCAGACACAGGCGGATCTTATCCAGGCCGGCAAGCTGGCTGCGCTTGGACAAATGTCGGCTGCTCTATCGCATGAATTCAACCAGCCGCTGGCCGCTGTGAAGACCTATGCCGACAATGCCGCCGTGCTCATCGAGCGCGAACGGGCCGCCGAGGCGCGCGACAACGTTGCGCGCATCTCGAGCCTCGCCGACCGCATGGCCTCGATCAGCCGGCATCTTCGCAATTTCGCGCGCAAGCCGAACGAAAAACTCGGCGCGATCGATTTGGCCGATGTGGTGCGTGACACGCAGGAAATCGTTGCCTGGCGTCTCAAGGCAGCCGATGCGACGCTGCTTGTCGATCTCGGCCGTACGCCGCTGACGGTGAAGGCGGGAGCAATCCGGCTTCAGCAGGTGCTGGTGAACATCATCACCAATGCTGCCGACGCCGTCGAAGGCCTGCCCGACAGGCGCATCGAACTGCAGGCGCGGCGAAAGGCGGGTAAAGTGCTGATCACGGTTCGCGATCATGGCCCCGGCGTTGCCGATGCCATCGCGGAACGGATATTCGACCCGTTCTTCTCTACGAAGGGCGTTGGCAAGGGGCTGGGTCTCGGGCTTTCGATTTCCTACAACATCATCAAGGACTTCGGCGGAAGTCTTGGCGTCTTGAATCATTCCGAGGGTGGTGCCCTGTTCACGATCGAGCTCGAAGCGATGCGCAATGCAGTGCGCGAGGCGGCAGAATGAAACCGCCGATCGTGCTGCTTGTGGACGATGAGGAAGAGCCACGCAGGGCAGCTGCCCAATCGCTCGATCTTGCCGGGCTCACACTACAGGAGTGCGCCTCGGCGGAACGCGCGCTCGATTTCATCACGCAGGGCTTCAATGGCGTCGTCGTGTCCGACATCCGCATGCCGGGAATGGATGGCATGACACTTCTTTCCCGCATTCGCGAGATCGATGCTGATATTCCCGTCATCCTCGTCACCGGTCACGGCGATGTCCAGCTCGCCGTGCGTGCGATGCGCGAGGGTGCCTATGACTTCCTCGAAAAACCCTACGTCGTGCAGCACCTGATCGAAATGGCCGGGCGCGCTATCGATCGGCGCAAGCTCGTGCTGGAGAATCGCCAGTTGCGCGCGGCCGCCGGCAAGAATGACGACCTCGAGGCCCGTCTGCCCGGCCGTACCCAGGTGATGGTCGAACTGCGTTACAAGCTGCGGGCCATCGCGGCCACCGATGCCGACATCCTGGTGATCGGCGACACCGGCACCGGCAAGGAAGTGGCGGCGCGCGCGCTGCATGACATCAGCGGGCGCGCCACCAAACCTTTCATCGCGATCAATTGTGCGGCACTCCCCGCCACGCTGATCGAAAGCGAACTGTTCGGCCATGAGGCCGGCGCTTTCCCGGGCGCCTTGCGGCCACGCTTCGGCAAGTTCGAGCATGCGAGAGGCGGCACCGTACTCCTCGACGAGATCGGCTCGATGCCAGTCGATCTGCAGGCGAAGCTCCTGCGCGTCATACAGGACCGGGTCATCTACCGGCTGGGGTCCAACGAACCGATACCGCTCGATGTGCGCTTCATCGCCACCAGCAAGGTCGATCTCGACGAAGAAGTCGCCGCCGGGCGCTTCCGTGCCGACCTGCTTTATCATCTCAACGTGGTGACGCTGAGGATGCCGGCGCTTGTCGCACGGCGCGAGGACGTTCCCTTGCTTTTCCTGCAATTGGTGCGCGAGGCGGCGGGACGTTATCGCCGGGATGATGCCGAGGTGCCGCCACACGTCATCGCGGACATTGCCAGCCGGGACTGGCCCGGCAATGTGCGTGAGCTCAGGAATGCGGCGGACCGTATCGTGCTGGGATTGAGCCCGCACGCCGGCGCGCAGACAACCGAAATTGCCAATGGTGATCTGCGTCTGGCGGACCGGGTCGCGGAATTCGAAAAGGATGTCATCTCCGCCGCGCTCGTTGCCCATGGCGGCAGCCTGAAGCCGGTCTACGAGCAGCTCGGAATCTCACGCAAGACGCTCTACGAGAAGATGCAGCGCTATGGGCTCGACAAGAAACAACTGGGCGCGCCGGAGACCGCAGATTAGTTCGCGCGCGTCATATGTGTGAAAATCCACACATGCTTGAGCCACAATGTTACGCTTTCCACCCATTGCAGGGGCATCGGATCAAGAATGCCGAGGTTTAATGCAATCGGACATTGCCGAACACGACGAAGGCTCTTCCTATGAGCCATCCGTTCGCGGTGCTGGAGGAGACCTGCACCGGAACGAAGACCTGGGAGGATTTCATGAAGAAGCTTATCGCCTCGCTGGCGACGGCTGCGACCTTTGCCATGTTGGCAAGCTCCGCCGTGGCACAGACCTATCCCGACAAAACGATCACCATGATCGTACCGTTCGCGGCCGGTGGCCCGACCGACACCGTGACCCGGCTCGTCGCCGAATCGATGTCCAAGGACCTCGGCCAGCAAGTGATCGTCGAGAACGTCGGCGGTGCCGGCGGTACGCTGGGCGCCGCGCGCGTCGCGGAAGCCGATCCTGACGGCTATACGCTGCTCCTGCACCATATCGGCATGGCCACCAGCGCCACGCTCTACCGAAAGCTCGCTTACGACACGCTGAACGCTTTCGACTATGTCGGCCTCGTCACCGAAGTGCCGATGACGATCGTCACGCGCAAGGACTTCGAGCCCGCCGATCTCAAGGGCATGATCGAATACGTCAAGGCCAACAAGGACAAGGTGACGCTTGCCAATGCCGGCATTGGCGCCGCATCCCATCTGTGCGGCATGATGTTCATGAATGCGATTCAGACACAGTTCGTGACGGTGCCATACAAGGGCACCGGCCCGGCGATGACCGATCTGCTCGGTGGCCAGGTCGACATCATGTGCGACCAGACCACCAACACGACCAAGCAGATCCAGGGCGGCACGATCAAGGCCTATGCCGTCACCTCGCCTGCTCGCCTCGATGTGCTGCCCGACATCCCGACCACGGAGGAAGCTGGCCTGCCGGGCTTCCAGGTCGGCATCTGGCACGGCGTCTACGCGCCGAAAGGCACGCCGCCGGAGGTGCTCGACAAGCTCAGCAAGTCGCTGCAGAAGGCGCTGAAGGACGAAAACGTCGTCGCCCGCTTCGCCGAGCTGGGCACCAAGCCTTCGCCGGAGGCGGATGCCACACCCGCAGCACTCAAGGCCAAGCTGGAAAGCGAAGTCGCCCGCTGGAAGCCAGTGATCGAGGCCGCCGGCCAGTACGCGGACTAGCACTTTCTGGACGGCCGGGTGAGGATATCACCCGGCCTTTCGCTTTATCGGCTGCCTTGGTCGTAGCGCGGCAACGCAAGCGACTCTCGGCCGGAGATGAATAAAGCGAAGTCCCGGCGTCAGGAGGGAACTGTGAACAAACTTTCCATCGATCCGACGAACGGAGCGTGCGGGGCGATCTTCGTCGCTGCCGGCCTGTTCTTCGGCTATCAGTCACTGGGCCAGGAGATCGGCACCGCCTTTCGCATGGGGCCGGGTTATTTCCCGCTTGTCTTGGCAGCAATTTTGATCCTGCTCGGCGCCATCATCGCCATCCAGGCGACCCGTGTCGCCGGCGAGCCGATCGGTGCGATCGCCTGGCGCGGCATGTTCTTCATTCTGCCCGCGCCGATCTTTTTCGGGCTCACGGTGCGTGGGCTGGGCTTTGTGCCTGCGCTGTTCTTCACCGCGCTGATCGCAGCCTTCGCCTCGCAGCGCATGCGGCCCGGAACCGCGCTCATTGTCGCGCTGGTCCTGACCATCTTCTCCACCATCGTGTTCAGCTATGCACTCGGCCTGCCGTTCCAGCGGTTCGGGCCGTGGTTGTCTTGGGTGGGAGCCTGAGCCATGGAGCTTTTCGACAATCTCGCACTTGGCTTCGTCACGGCTTCGACGCTTTGGAACCTGCTCTTTTGTCTGGTCGGCGTGCTGCTCGGTACGCTGATCGGCGTTCTACCCGGCATTGGCGCAACAGCGACAATCGCCATGTTGTTGCCAGTGACCTTCCAGATCGGCGATCCGGTTTCGTCGCTGATCATGCTGGCCGGCATCTATTACGGCGCGCAATATGGCGGCTCCACCACGGCCATCCTGATCAACATGCCGGGTGAATCCTCTTCCGCCGTCACCGCCATCGACGGCTACCAGATGGCACGTAAGGGCCGCGCCGGCGCGGCGTTGGCTACCGCCGCCCTCGGTTCCTTCTTTGCCGGCACCGTGGCGACCTTCCTGGTCGCGCTGTTTGCGCCGCCGCTCACAAAAATCGCATTGCAGTTCGGCTCAGCCGAGTATTTTTCGCTGATGGTCGTGGGACTGGTCTCCTCGATCGCACTCGCCCATGGTTCGGTGATCAAGGCGCTCGCCATGGTCGTGCTCGGCCTGCTGCTCGGCCTCGTCGGTTCCGACATTTTCGAGGGCACGCCACGTTTCACGCTCGGTATCCGCGAGTTCGCGGACGGATTGAACTTTGTCGCCGTGGCGGTCGGCGTATTCGGCGTCGCCGAAATCCTGCGCAACCTCGAGAACGAACACGATCGCTCGGTGATGATCCGCAAGGTAACCGGCTTGATGCCGACCCGCGAGGATTTCCGGCGCATGGCGGCTCCCGTCCTGCGCGGAACCGGCCTCGGTTCGGTGCTTGGCATCCTGCCCGGCGGCGGTGCCATTCTGGCCTCCTTCGCTTCCTACACGCTGGAAAAACGCGTCGCCAGAAATCCGGAGGAATTCGGCAAAGGCGCGATCGAAGGCGTGGCGGGCCCGGAATCGGCCAACAATGCCGCAGCGCAGACCTCGTTCATCCCCATGCTGACGCTGGGCATCCCCGCCAACCCGGTGATGGCGCTGATGATCGGCGCGATGATCATACAGGGCATCGTGCCCGGACCCGACGTCGCCGCCGAACGGCCGGCGCTGTTCTGGGGACTGATCGCCTCGATGTGGATCGGCAATCTGATGCTGATCGTGCTCAATCTGCCGCTGATCGGACTTTGGGTAAGGCTGCTCACCGTGCCGTATCAGGTGCTGTTTCCGGCGATCATGGCGTTCTCGGCCATCGGCGTCTATTCGGTGAAGTCGAGCGCCTGGGATCTCTACTCGGTCGCCTTCTTCGGCTTCTTCGGTTACGTGCTCGCCAAGCTGCGCTGCGAGCCGGCGCCTCTGCTGCTCGGCTTTGTGCTTGGCCCACTGTTCGAGGAAAACCTGCGCCGCGCCATGATCCTGTCGCGCGGCGATCCGTCGATCTTCGTCACCCGGCCGATCAGTGCCATCCTGCTCCTGGCGGCGGCTCTCGTCCTGGTCGTGGTCCTGCTGCCTTCGGTGCGCAAGAAGCGCGAAGAAGTGTTCGTCGAGGAGGATGCCTAAGGCATTTGTCGGATAGCGGCGGCAGTGCGGTCGCTGTTGACTTTCCAGAAGGGAAGGCAGTTGATCTCGCCTTCCCTTCCGGAGGATTGCCCGATGCCGCGTTTGTGGACTGCCCTGACCGTCACTGCCTTCATGCTGTTTGCCGGCGCAGCAACCGCCGAGGAACGCTGGCAGACCCTGCCCGAGCCGGCACCGATGCCCAAGGCCGAGGAAAGCGGCTACGCATCCGTCAACGGCATCCAGATGTATTATGCGGTTTACGGCAAGGGTGATCCGGTTCTGCTGATCCATGGCGGGCTGGGTCATGCCGACATCTGGTCAAGCCAGGTGACGGACCTTGCCAAGACGCACAAGGTGATCGTCGCCGACAGCCGCGGCCATGGCCGCTCGACTCGCACGGAAGAGCCCTTCGGCTACGACCTTATGGCGTCGGACTACATTGCCCTGCTCGACCACCTCAAGATCGACAAGACCGCCCTGGTCGGCTGGAGCGACGGCGGCATCATCGGCATCGACCTTGCCATGAGCCATCCGGACCGGCTGACGCGGGTGTTCGCGCAGGCAGCCAACGTCACCACGGATGGCGTCGATCCAGGCGTGCTGACCAACAAGACCTTCGCCGCCTATATCGAGCGTTCCGGCCGCGATTACAAAAAGCTGTCCAAGACGCCCGATCAGTACGACGCCTTCGTCGGTCAGATCAGCAAGATGTGGGAAACCCAGCCGAACTGGAACAAGGAACAACTCGCCAAGATCACCACGCCGGTTGCCGTCGTCGCAGGCGACCATGATGAGGCGATCAAGCGCGAGCACACCGACGCCATGGCCAAGATGATCCCTGGTGCCGCGGAAGTCATCCTGCCCAATGCCAGTCACTTCGCGATGCTGCAGGCGCCGGATGAATACAACAAGGCCGTGCTCGACTTCATCGATGCCAAATAAGACGCCGCTGTCGCGTCGACCACGGACAGCGCCCTAACCTGCTCCTTCCTCTGCCGCACAACGAAAATCGCGCTGAAAAAGCCATGAAACCGCTATTGAAATCGATTTCATACCTGATAATGTCGCCGCCGTCGCACTCAGGGAGGATCAAAAATGAAGAAGGCGATCGTATTAGCTTTGACGGCCACCACGGCGCTGGCCGTGTCGGCGTTTTCCACCTACGCAGCGGATTTCAAGATCGGCCTCTCCAATGGTTGGGTCGGCTCCGAATGGCGCACGCAGATGATCGAGGAAGCCCAGGCCGCTGCTGCCGCCTGGAAGGACAAGGGCGTCAATGTCGAGGTCGTGGTGCAGAGCGCCAATGTCGACGTGCCCGGCCAGATTGCCCAGGTGCGCAATTTCATGAGCCAGGGCGTGGACGCCATCATCATCAATCCGAACAGCCCGACTGCCTTCGACCCGATATTCAAGCAGGCCAAGGACGCGGGCATCCTGGTGATCGCCACCGACTCGGAAGTGTCATCGAAGGATGCCACCTATGTCGGCATCGACCAGAAGGCCTGGGGAGCTGCCGGCGCCAAGTGGCTGGCCGAGACGCTCGGCGGCAAGGGCAATGTCGTGGCCATCAACGGCGTCGCCGGCCATCCGGCCAACGAGATGCGGGTTGCCGGCTACAAGGAAGTGTTCGGCCAGTATCCCGACATCAAGATCGTCAACGAAGTGAACGCCAATTGGGACCAGGCGCAGGGCCAACAGGCCATGCAGAATCTGCTTGCCACCTACCCTGACATCACGGGCGTCTGGGTGCAGGACGGCATGGCTGCCGGCGCCTGGAAATCCATCATCGACGCCAACAAGCAGTCCTCCATCGCCGCGACCGGTGAAATCCGCAAGGACTTCATCGATCTGTGGAAGAAGGACAAGCTGAATTCCGGCGCTTCGGTGAACCCGCCCGGCGTCATGGCCAGCGCTCTCAACGTCGCTGTTCCGATGCTGCAGGGCAAGGAACTGAAGGAACCGGCGACGGCCGGCCAGTATGGCAACGCCATGTATCTGCCGATCCCCTTCATCGACAACAAGAGCCTCGACGAAGCGGTGAAGGCGGTGGACGGCAAGCCCGGCTACTATTCCTTCACCAGCCAGCTTTCGATCGAAGACGCTGAAAAGCTCTTCAAATAATCGGTCTCCGGACCTCCGCCCGGCAGCTTGTGCACCGGGCGGACCCGGAACGATTTTTCAAGTAAGCTGACAGTCCGGGGAGAGCCCCGACAGCCGGAGGAACGGCTTCGATGTCCGAACTTATCGTTCGCGGCGCGCGCAAGGCTTATGGCGCAACGGTTGCGCTGAGCCGAGGCGACCTGCATCTCAAACCTGGCGAAGTGCATGTGCTGATCGGTTCGAACGGGTCGGGCAAGAGCACGCTGTGCAAGATCGTCGCCGGCAGCGTGAAGCCGGACGCCGGCGAAGTTCTGCTGGACGGCAAGCCTGTCACCATCGACGGTCCGCGCGCCGCACGGGCACTCGGCATCGGCATCTTCTACCAGGAACTCAGTCTGGCCGCGCGTCGCACGGTGGCCGAGAACATCCTCCTGCCGGCAATGCCGGTGAAGGGCGGCATCTTCGTCGACCGGACCGAGCTCGAGGAACGGACCGCCAGGATCATCGCCGAATTCCAGGACGTCGCCGGCGAAGGCTTTGCCGCAGACGTGACCGTGGACAGGCTGCGTGCCGACCAGCGCCAACTGGTGGAAATCATGAAGGCGCTCGCCACCGATGCGCCTATTCTCATCTTCGACGAACCCACCTCCGCACTCGACCGCGCACAGGTCGATCGTTTCTTCGAGATCCTGCGCCGCCTGAAACAGGAGGGTCGCGCCATGGTGTTCATCTCGCACCGCATGGACGAGATCTTTTCGATCGGCGACCGTGTCACCGTCATTCGCGATGGCGCGACTGTCGCGTCCTCAGCCATTGCCGAGACGAACGCCGATGAAGTGATCCGGCAGATGGTGGGCGAGCGTGAAGCGCTGTCGGCTGAAAGCAAACCTCCCGTACCAGCCGCCGCAGGCGAACCCATGCTGTCCGTGGCCAATCTCAACGGCGCCGGTTTCCGTGACGTTTCCTTCACCGTCGGCAAAGGCGAGATCCTCGGCTTCGGTGGGTTGCATGGCCAGGGACAGTCTTCGGTGCTGCGCGCCATTTTCGGGGCGTTGGCCCACAACGCCGGCACGATCGAGGTCCATGGCAAAGCTTGCGCTGCACGCTCGCCAGCCGAGGCCATCCGCAACGGCATTGCCTATGTCTCCGGCGATCGCGGCCGTGATGGCACGCTGACCGGCCGCCCGATCCTGGAAAACGTCACGCCGATCCATTTCCTGCGCAACAGGTCGCATCTCGCGCGCCCCGGCGCACTCGCCACGCTGGCCGATGGACCGCTGAAGGCACTGAAGACCAAGTTCCAGGATATCGGCCAGCCGGTGAATTCGCTGTCCGGCGGCAACCAGCAGAAGGTGGTGATCGCGCGCTGGCTGATCGATCGTCCCGCGATCCTTCTGCTCGACGACCCGACCAAGGGCATCGACCTTGCCGCGAAGTCGGACCTTTTCCAGCTCATCCGCTCCCTGGCGGCCGAGGGCATGGGCATTGCGCTGTATTCTTCGGAGGACGCCGAGTTGCTCGCCAATGCCGATCGTATCCTGGTCTTCAATTCAGGCGTGGTGACGCGCGAACTGCAGGGCGAAGACCGAACCCGCTACAATCTTTATCACGCCGCATATGAGGCTGCCTGATGAGCAACGCAGCCACCCAGACCAATACCGGCGGCCTTGGCCGCCTGATCCGCCGTTATCCTTTCCTGCCGGCGCTGATCATTCTCGTCCTGCTTCTGGCCCTCAACGGCATTTTCGAGCCGCGCAGCCTGAGTTTCCGCTCGATGACCGGGCTCATCTCAACCTACCTGGCTCTGATGATGCTCTCGGTGGCGCAGACCTATGTCGTCTTTTCCGGTGACATCGACCTGTCGGCAGGAAGCATCGTATCGCTGGTCAACGTCTCGGTGATCGTGCTGATGCAGAAATGGGGCGGCGACGGGTTCAGCGTCATCGCGGCCTGCCTGGTCGGCGCGCTGATCGGCCTGGCTTGCGGGTTGATCAACGGCATCGTCGTCGCGGGTTTGAGATTGCAGGCGATCGTCGCCACTTTCGCAACCTCCATCTTCTTCACCGGCCTGGCCCTCACCGTATTGCCAGTGGCCGGCACGCCGGCGCCCGAAGCCTATTGGACGACCTATGGCGGCCGCTTCCTCGGCATTCCCTTCGTGTTTTATGCCGTTGCAGCAGTGGCAATCCTGCTTGCGATCCTGATGCGCATGCGTTTGACCACACAGATGCTGGCAGTCGGCGATGACCAGCAGGCGGCGTTCCAGAGCGGACTGCCGGTGACCGCGATCCGCATCAAGGGGTATGTCTTCTGCGGCCTGTTCGCAGCGCTCGCCGCGCTCTGCATCACCGGCGACACCGCAAGCGGCGATCCGCTGGTCGGCGGCAAGATGACGCTTTATTCGGTCGCCGCCGTGGTTCTGGGCGGCTCGGCGTTGGCCGGAGGGTTCGGCACGGTGACGGGCTCGCTGATCGGCGCCCTCATCATCGGCCTCATCAATGCCCTGGTCTTCTTCGTCGGAACGCCTTCGGAATGGCAGAACTTCGTACAGGGCCTCGCCATCCTGCTGGCTTTGATGACCGGCATCCTCGTCAGCCGCGGAGCACGGGCATGAGCACCGACGCCCTCCCCTCCAAATCAGGCGGGAACGCCGCGCTGGCTTTCGCGAAGAAGCCGCTCGTGGTGGCGCTGATCCTGATCGTGTTGCTGCTCGCCGTCGGCGAATGGCTGTCCCCGGGCTTCGCCTCGCCGGGACAGGTCCTGAGGCTGCTGATCGTCGCTGCACTGCTCGGCATCGTCGCGGCCGGCCAGAACCTGGTCATCCTCGGTGGCCGCGAAGGCATCGACCTTTCGGTCGGCGGCATCGTCTCGCTGGCCGCGATCCTGGCCGGCAATGTCATGAACGGCGCCGATAGCGGCATCCTGCCGGCAATCCTTGTCTGCATCGTCGTTGGAGGCCTGTTCGGCCTCATCAACGGTGTCGGCGTGACGCTGCTGCGCATCCCGCCATTGGTGATGACGCTCGGCATGCTCGGCGTGCTGCAGGGCCTGCTGGTGGTTATCCGCAACGGCATCCCCTCCGGTCGCGCCGCACCTGGCCTGTCCGACTTCGTCGTCAAACCGTTCCTGCTCGGCCTGCCCGGCATCATCTGGCTCTGGCTGCTGATCGGGCTTGCCATGGCCTTCCTGCTGCGCCGCACCGTGTTCGGCTACCGCGTCTATGCGATCGGCTCCAACGAGCAGGCCGCCTTCATGGCCGGCGTACCGGTGAAGACCATCCGCGTCGCGCTGTTCATGCTGTCAGGTGTCTTCGCTGCCATCGCCGGCATGTGCCTGCTCGGCTATTCCGGCTCCTCCTTTGCCAATGTCGGCGAGCAATACATGCTGCCCTCGATCATCGCCGTGGTGCTCGGCGGCACGCCGTTGTCGGGCGGCAAGGGCGGCTACACCGGCACGATGGCCGGCGCCGTGCTGCTGGTCCTGCTCCAGAGCATCCTCACCACGGTGCACATCGACGAAGCCGGCCGGCAGATGGTGTTCGGCGCGACATTGGTGGCGCTGATGCTGTTCTACGGGCGCGCCAAGGCGATGCGGGGCTGATCGGCATGGCCGGGCCCGCCAAGATCAAGGACATTGCCGCGCGCGCGGGCGTCTCCCCGGCCACGGTCTCGCGCGCGCTTTCCGATACCGGCCTGGTGGCCGAGCCGACGCTGTCGCGCATCCGCGAAGTCGCGCAGATGCTGAACTACCGGCCCAATGTCAGTGCCCGTAACCTGCGCACCCAGAAATCCATGGCCGTCCTGATGGTGGTGCGTGACGTCGGCAACCCCTTCTATCTCGAGATCATGAAGGGGGTAGAGGCAACTGCTCGTGCCGCCGGCTATTCGGTGCTGATGGGCAATACCGAAAACAACGCCGAGCGCGAGGTCGAGTATTTCGACATGCTGCGCGACGGCCATGCCGACGGCATGATCCTGATCACCGGCAAGCTGCCATGGCCGGCCGAGGAAAGCCGGTCGCATCTGCAGGGCCTGCCGGTGGTGGTGGCGCTGGAAACGATCGAAGGCATGGGCCTGCCGCATGTGCAGATCGACAATGTCGGGGCCTCGCATGCCGCGGTCGAGCACCTGATCGGGCTCGGTCATCGAGCCATTGCCCATATCTGCGGCCCCGTCCCTGAAATCATGGCGGTTCGCCGCCGCGAAGGTTTTCGCCGGGCGATGCAGGCAGCGGGGCTCGCCATACCGGACGGCTACGAACCTGTCGGTGACTATCTGCTGCCTTCGGGTGAAACGCTATGCCGCGCGCTGTTCGAGCGACCGGACCGACCGACCGCGTTGTTCGTTGCCAATGACGAGATGGCTTTCGGCGCGATCAACGAATTGCGCCGGCTGGGCCTCGACGTGCCCGGCGACGTTTCGGTGGTCGGGTTCGACGACCTGTTCCTCAGCCAGGCCTTCTATCCGCCGCTGACAACCGTGCGCCAGCCACGCGCGGAGATCGGACAGGAGGCGATGCGGCAGTTGCTGCGGGTGCTCGCCGGAGAAGAGATCGAAGTCGAGACACTGGAAATGCCCACGGTGCTGCAGATCCGTGGCTCGACCGCCCGGCCAAAACCAATCTGAAAGACAAGAAGCAGGAAAGGACGACCATGGCACAGCTGCCGAAGGAGAGATTGCGCGTCGGTTTCGTGGGCACGGGCTTCATCGCCCAGTTTCACCTGAAATCGCTGGTCGGCGTGCGCAACATCGATGTCGTCGGCGTCTACAGCCGCAGCAACGAAAAGCGGGAGCACTTCGTCAAGCTGGCCGATGAACTCGGCCTCGGTTCCTGCAAAAACCACGACAGCCTGGAAAGCCTGCTTGGCGACCCGACGCTCGATGCCGTCTGGATCCTGTCGCCGAACTACACGCGCCTCGACGTCATGCGCACGCTGCATGCCGAGATCAAGGCCGGCCGATCCAAGGTGTTCGCCGTCGCCTGCGAGAAGCCCCTGGCGCGCACCGTTGCCGAAGCGCGCGAAATGGTGCGGCTCGCCGAAGATGCCGGGCTGAACCACGGCTATCTCGAAAACCAGGTGTTCGCGACGCCGGTCATCCGCGGCAAGGAAATCGTCTGGCGGCGCGCCGCCTCGACCACCGGCCGTCCCTACCTCGCCCGCGCGGCGGAAGAGCATTCCGGCCCGCATGAAGCCTGGTTCTGGCAAGGCGACAAGCAGGGCGGTGGCGTGCTGTCGGACATGATGTGCCACAGCCTCGAAGTCGCGCGTCATCTGCTCACGGCACCTGGAGCGGCGCGGGGTTCGCTGAAGGTCAAATCGGTCAATGGAACCGTCGCCAACCTCAAATGGACGCGCCCGCACTATGCTGACGATCTTGCCCGCCGCTTCGGTCCCGGCGTCGATTATCGCAACCATCCCTCAGAGGATTTCGCCCGCGGCGTGGTGGCGCTGGAGGACGAAGCCGGCAACGAGCTGATGATCGAAGCCACGACGTCCTGGGCCTATGTCGGGGCTGGCCTGCGCATCCAGCTCGAACTGCTCGGCCCCGAATATGCGATGGAATTCAATTCGCTGGGCACCGGCTTGAAGATCTTCATGTCACGCGCGGTGCAAGGCTCGGAAGGCGAGGATCTTGTCGAGAAGCAGAATGCCGAACAGGGCCTTATGCCGGTGCTGGAGGACGAGGCCGGCGTCTATGGCTACACCGACGAGAACCGTCACATGACCGAGTGTTTCCGCAAAGGCGAGACGCCGCTGGAAACCTTCCATGACGGGCTTGCCGTGGTGGAAATGATGATGGGCCTCTACAAATCGGCGGAAACCGGCGAGACGGTGCGTTTCCCGGCTCCGGAGCTTGAGCACTATGTGCCGCCGGTGGCGCGCCGCTGACAACGCAGATCCGGATTCCTTGGGCAAGGTGCCATTCGCACCCTGCCTCTCTTTTCGGCACGAAGGGGAATGGGGCTTGTCCCGTCCCTTTGTGCTGTGGCTTATCCGGCCAACCAATCGACAAGCCCTGCGCACCAAATTATCTATGAAACATGGGCGCACAAAAAGAAGACACTCTCGCGGTCCGCATCTCGAAGACGCTGGCCGATCGCATCATCGCAGGTAAGATCGAGCCCGGCTCACGGCTGCGGCAGGATCACGTCGCCGAGGAATTCGGTGCCAGCCATGTCCCCGTGCGCGAGGCCTTTCGCAGGCTGGAGGCACAAGGCCTCGCGGTCAGTGAACCGCGCCGAGGCGTGCGTGTTGCCAGCTTCGACCTAGCCGAAGTGAAAGAAGTGGCGGAAATGCGCGCAGCCCTCGAGGTGCTGGCGTTGCGTCACGCTGCGCCACATCTGACGCCTGCCATTCTCGACGCGGCCGAAGAAGCCACCAAGGCCGGTGACAATTCGCGTGACGTACGCTCCTGGGAAGAGGCGAACCGGCGCTTCCACCGTCTCATCCTGGAACCCTGCGCCATGCCGAGGCTGCTATCGGCCATCGATGACCTGCATGCCGCCAGCGCCCGTTTTCTTTTCGCCGCATGGCGATCCGACTGGGAAGCACGCACCGATCACGACCATCGCACTATCCTTTCCGCCTTGCGCAAGGGCCAGATCGATGCGGCGTGCACCACGCTGGCCGGTCATGTTCAATGGATCGGCCGTCGGCCCCAGAAATCGGCCAGCGGCGGCGTCCGCGACGCTTTCGCGATCGTCGGATAAAAATATCTATAATCCTATTGCGACTCGTTTCCTTTTGTGGATTCACTGTAGATATAGATCATAAATTATCTATAATTTACGAAAGGAAGACCATGAGCCAGACCCTCACGCTGCGCGGCATCAAGCCGCGCGAGGCGGCAAGAACTGTTGGCATCATCATCGCGGGCGTCGCCCTGATCACGCTCTGCGCCAAGCTGCGCATTCCGTTCTGGCCGGTGCCGCTGACCTTATATACGCTGGCGGTCATGGGCATTGCGGTCGCCACTGGCCCGCGCATGGCGACAGCCACCTTCTTCACCTTCCTGGCGGTAGGGGCAGCCGGCTTGCCGGTGTTCTCCGGCTCGCCTGAGCGCGGTATCGGCCTCGCCTACATGATGGGCCCGACGGGCGGCTACCTGCTGGGCTATCTCTTCGCCAGCTGGTTGACCGGCTGGCTGGCCGAGGGCCGGCAGATGTTCGGCCGCATCATAGCCATGCTGGCAGGCCTTGCAGTGACTTACGCAGTCGGCCTGCCCTGGCTCGGCCTGTACATCCCCGCCAAGGATGTCATTCCGCTGGGCTTCACCCCTTTCATTCTGGGAGATCTTATCAACATCGCCATGGTCGCCGTCGGCTCGGCCATGATCCCGGCACGTCTGCTGGGAAAGATCGGCCGGTGAGTGCGTCCGTAACGCCGGATCGCTCGTCTCTTCCTGAGACGGGCGATGTCCGTACCGACTGGACACAGGCAGAAGCGGAAGCGATCTACGCCTTGCCGCTGCCCGACCTGCTCCATCGGGCGCAAAGCGTTCACCGCAGCCGCTTCGATCCGACCGTGGTCGAAACCGCCAGCCTGCTCAGCGTCAAGACAGGCGGCTGTCCGGAGGATTGCGGCTACTGCTCGCAGAGTGCGCATCACAAGACCGGCGTCAAGGCGACCAAGCTGATGCCGGTGGAGCGCGTGCTCGAGGAGGCACAGCGCGCCAGGGCCGGCGGGGCGACGCGGTTCTGCATGGGTGCTGCCTGGCGCAGCCCGAAGGACCGTGACATGGACAGGGTTTGCGCCATGATCGAAGGCGTCAGGGCGCTGGGCATGGAAACCTGCGTCACCCTCGGCATGCTGACAGGGTCCCAGGTCGAACGGCTGAGGGAAGCGGGCCTCGATTATTACAACCACAACATCGACACCTCCCGGGAATACTATCCCGAGATCGCCACCACCCGCACCATCGATGACCGCCTGGAGACCCTGGCACTGGTGCGCTCCGGCGGCATCAAGGTCTGTTCCGGCGGCATTGTCGGCATGGGCGAAACCATGGCGGACCGCATCGCCATGCTGGTCATCCTGGCCACGCTCGAGAGGCACCCGGAAAGCGTTCCGATCAATATGTGGAACGAAGTCCAGGGTACGCCGGTGATGGAGAAGAGCCGGCCGGTGGAGCCGATCGCCTTCGTGCGGCTGGTCGCGCTCGCGCGCATTCTGATGCCGCAAAGCGTGGTGCGGCTTTCGGCTGGTCGCCATGCCATGAGCGATGAATTGCAGGCACTCTGCTTCCTGGCCGGCGCCAATTCGATCTTCACCGGCGACGTGCTTCTGACCACCGGCAATCCGGAGCGCAACAAGGACTTCGCGCTGCTGAAAAAGCTCGGCATGCGCGCCGCCGAAGCACCGGTCCATGCAGGCACCGGGCCGGATCAGAAATACCGCTCTCAGCCATCCCCGCCCTTGTCCGCGACTGGCGCGCTTTGAATACGCGCATCGTCGTCACCGGCACCGATACCGACATCGGCAAGACGGTCTTCGCCGCAGGACTGACCAGTCTGCTCGGAGCATCTTACTGGAAGCCGGTGCAAGCCGGACTTGGCGGAGAGAGCGACAGCGAAACCGTGATGCGGCTCGGCGACGTTTTGCCGGGCCGTATCCTGACCGAGGCATGGCGACTGAACACCCCCGCCTCTCCACACCATGCTGCGGCGATCGACGGCGTCACGATCATCCCCGAAGAGTTGAATGTACCGGAAGTCGATGGGCCGCTGGTTATCGAAGGCTCCGGCGGTGTGCTGGTGCCACTGACACGGACCACCACCTTCGCCGACATCTTCGCACGCTGGGAATTGCCAGTGGTCCTGTGCGCACGCACCCGGCTCGGCACCATCAACCATACGCTTCTGTCACTGGAAGCACTGCGCGCCCGCAATGTTCCGGTTCTGGGAGTTGCCTTTATCGGCGGCGCCCAACCCGAGACCGAAAGCATAGTCTGCGAGATCGGCAGAACCAGAAAACTGGGACGCCTGCCCATGCTCGACCCGCTGACGCCCGCAGCGTTGCGGCAGGTCTTCACCGTTGCCTTTTCGGCTGACGACTTCTGAAAACTCAATCAGCGAATTGAGTTCGATCGAAGATGGGTATAGGCAAGGAACCACTACCGCGTTGGAACGTTCATGTGCGTTCCCTGCCGAGGCCGGCGTTCGTTTTGGCCTCCTTTCCATTTTCAGAAAGGCCTTCCCATGCACAATTTGCTGGCGTTCACGCCTGTCACCGTTACTGCAGAAGTTGGCGATAAGCGCGAAATCTCTTCGATTTGCGACATGATCGAATTCCTGACCGAGTGGGCCAAGACCGGCGAAAGCAAGACCTGGGAAATTGCGATGAAGGCCTGCAACGCCGCCCAGGCGGGAGAGCTCGACCCTCAGATCGCGCGGGACGCGTTTCTTGCCTTTGCCCGACGTTCCAAGATCCTCGTTCCCGAGGATACCAAAAACATCACCGTTAAGCCCAGCGTTGCAGGATTCGGTGGATTTGCCGTCTAGCACGGCGCCAATAGCCTCTACGCGCCAATAGCCTCTACGCACTTGCTCGACGTGCACAGCAGTTCGCCACGACGCAAAACATGTGTTGACTACGCACGCTAACTAATTGAAGTGACGGCAAGTGCGGACGTGGCGGAACTGGTAGACGCAAGGGACTTAAAATCCCTCGATCCTCGATCGTACGGGTTCGATTCCCGTCGTCCGCACCATACCGCCAACGACGACAGGTTCTCAGCCGTTTCCTTTCGCAAACGATCTTGCTAGCCTGTCGTCATGAAAGCGATCGCCCCGAGGCCCATGGCAACCGCGTTTCTGCTTGGCCTGCCCTTGCTGGCCGGCTGCGGTTCGATGAAATCGGTCGACCCATCGCAATACGCATCGATGAACTGCACCGAGCTCAATGTCGCGCTGGGCGAGTTGGCGACAGGCGTCACGTCGACGGCAATCAGCCGCGGCAATATCTCGAACACCCGCATCCCGTTCTGGCTGCCCGGCGGGCAGAAGGCGGTCTCCGTGCTCAAGAACCGGCGAACGGCGGAAATCGAGCGCCTTCAGGCACAGGAGGCAGCCATCGAAGCAAGCCGCAAGCAGCGCTGCCGGGGCGAGCTCTAAGATAGCCGACGCGGCTTGTCTGAATCCTAGCCGAACAGCGTCGGGTTCAGCTTCAGATGCTGCAGCAGAAGAATCGTCTTGGCGTCGATGATGCGGCCGTCGGAAATCGCGGCCATCGCTTCGTCGACCGGCATTTCAAGCACTTCGATGTCCTCGCCCTCTTCCGGAGCGCCGCCGCCTTCCGAAATGCGATCGGCCGGCGAATAACGCGCCGCGAACAACCATAGACGCTCGGTGACGCTGCCGGGGCTCATATAGGGCGTGAATAGCAACTTCACGCCGTTCAGCTGATAGCCGAGCTCCTCTTCCGCCTCCTTGCGGATACAGGTCTCGGGATCATTCTTGTCCAACAGGCCGGCGCAGACTTCGATCAGTGGCTCCTTGTGACCGGTGACAAAGGCCGGCCAGCGGAACTGCCGCACCAGCAGCACCGTGCCGCGGTCGGGATCGAAGGGAAGGATAGCCGCCCCGTCACCACGATCATAGGTCTGGCGCACCTGAGTTTCCCAAATACCATCGCGACGGCGGTAGTCGAAGGTGGTCTTTTTCAGGATGGCCCAGTCGTCGGAAAGGATTTCCTGCGTACGGATGCGGATGCGGTCGTCCATGCTTGCCTCGTTTCGGGGAATGGGCTGGGATAGCGTGCGATGAGCCGGACCGCAATGACGTCTGGTGGACTAGGCCGGGCGGCCTTGCAGCCATCTGGCACGCAAGGCAACCGCAGCCTAGAAGAAGATCACATCAAACCGGAGCCATCATGACAGCCGCCCTCTTCCAGCCCATTTCGCTCGATGGCCTCGAATTGCCGAACCGCATCGCCGTGGCGCCGATGTGCCAATATTCGGCAGATGACGGCTCGGCCACCGACTGGCATCTCT
Source organism: Mesorhizobium sp. 1M-11 (assembly GCF_001303895.1). Lineage (GTDB taxonomy): Bacteria > Pseudomonadota > Alphaproteobacteria > Rhizobiales > Rhizobiaceae > Mesorhizobium. The sequence continues at coordinate 90,093 of NZ_LJSD01000062.1, forward strand.
ACCACTGGATGAACCTTGCCATGTCGGGCGCCGGCATGGTCACGGTGGAGATGACCGATGTCGAGCGACGGGGCCGCATCTCCCATGGTTGTCTCGGCCTCTATTCGGATCACAATGAAGCAGCCGCCAGGCGCACACTGGATGCAGCCAGGCGGGTCGCGCTGCCGGGGGCCAAATTCGGCGTGCAGCTTGCCCATGCCGGACGCAAGGCCTCCTGCCAGCGACCTTGGGAAGGCGGTGGCCCGCTGAAGCCGGAGCAGGATCCATGGCCGGTCGTCTCTGCCTCAGCCCTCGCCTACGACGCCGGCTGGCAGGTGCCACACGAACTGAGCGACGAGGAAGTGCTTGGTGTCATCCAGCGCTTTGCGGACGCCGCAAAACGCGCCGACCGCGCCGGCTTCGACTTCATCGAACTGCACGCTGCCCATGGCTACCTGATCTTCCAGTTCCTGTCGCCACTCTCCAACCGGCGCACGGACCGCTGGGGCGGTTCGCTGGAAAACCGCATGCGTTTTGCGGTCGAGGTCGCCAGGGCCGTGAAGGCGGCAGCACCGAGGCTGACACTGGGCGCGAGGCTTTCGGTGAAGGAATGGGTGGATGGCGGCTTCGACGTGCCGGACGCAATCGAGGTGGCAAAAGCGCTGAAGGAGGCTGGTCTCGCCTATCTGTGCTGCTCCAGCGGCGGCAATTCTCCGCTTCAGAAGCTGCCGACCGGCGCAGGCTACCAGGTGCATCTGGGCGAAGCCGTCCGCAACGCGGTCGGTATCACCACGCGCACCGTCGGTCTCATCACCGATCCGGAGCACGCCAATGCTGTCGTCGCGGAAGGGAAAGCGGACATCGTGGCACTTGGGCGGGCTTTCCTGGCTGACCCCCGCTGGGGTTGGCGCGCGGCGGCAAGTCTCGGCGAAAAGATCCAGCCGGCGCCGCAGCTCGCCCGCGCCGTCACCACCATGGAGCATTGGATCCGCGATGAGGATTGAGGAAATCCCTCCCCTTGCCGGCTAAAACGGCAAGAGGTTGAAATCCGTCTCAAAGTGCAGGAAAGTCTTGGCTAGAGCGTTTCCGTTTTTCACGGAAACGCGGAAACGCTCTAACTTCTATTTTTACGCAATTCCGGACGCAAAACCGCTCACACTTTTGCTGGAATTGCTCTAGAAGGAGTGCCGTCACCGGAGGCTGTCATGGCGAAGTTGACCTACAAGATCATCGAGCACGATGGGGGGTGGGCCTACAAGGTTGGCGACACCTATTCGGAAACCTTTCCGAGCCATTCCGACGCCCTTCAGGCCGCCAGAATCGCTTCCTCGGAACAGCAGATCGCCGGCCAGACCGACGGCATCGAATATGAGGACACCAACGGCAAGTGGCATTCGGAACTTGCCGACGGACGCGACAGGCCGGAAACCGAAGTGCAGGACGATCCGGCTGTCTGATCACGACCTCTCGGAGTTGACATTTTCAGGCGGAAACACGGCCGGCAAACGCACGCTCGGCGATGCGACGAACAAAAGCCGCTACCTGCTCAGGTCCGATGAATTGCGGCATGTGGCCGAGGTTTTCCGCGATCTCCAGATCCAGCCCTTCGATCTTCTGCTTGACCGGTGTACCCTGCACTTCAAGCCTGATGATAGGGTCGACCCCGCCGAACAGAAGACCTGATGGCACTTTGATCTCGCTGTAGCGCTCCGACAGCCGCGGCAAATCCATCTCGATGACCGCGAAATCGGTCGCGCTGGCATAGTAGTGGCTCGGCCTCAACCCGATATAGCCACCATTCTCGGTCATGTAGTTTTCCGGAGGCGGATGCGGGGCAAAGATCAAGGCCATCGTCTTCATGCCGTATTTCAGCCCTGCCGGCGCGGAGACCGTATGCGCAAGGACAAAACGCTTGAGCGGCGAGGATACGAACAGCGCCTTGAATTCCGGTCTGAGATCGACCTCCTTATGGGTGAGCGCCGCCAGAAGCACGAGCCCTGAGATCGCTTCCGGATGCTCGACGGCAATCGCCAGCGCCACCGAACCACCCAACGAATGGCCGACGATGACCGGCTTTTCGAGGCCCAGTTTTTCCATGAAGGCGCAGATGATATCGGCCTGCTCCGGCAGACGCCCGGTCGAACCACGCGCCCGCGTCGAATAACCGGAGCCCGGCCGATCGAGTGCAATCAGCCGGTAGCCCGGCCCGAATACCTTGAACAATGGGTGCGTGAAATGGTGCAGCTGCGCGCCGAGCCCATGGAGGAAAACGATAGGAGGCCCCTCGCCCACGTCAACGTAATGGATACGGTTGCCTTTGATGTCGACGAATTTGCCTGCCGGCGGCATGGTGCGCTCTACCCAGGCAACGATGCGCCATGTCTTGAAGACAAAAAACCCAACGACGGCGAGACCGGCCAGAGCGAGAGCCGCAAGCAGCCAGAGAAGCGCGGTCAGCAACATCAGGAACCTCTAATCAGACCGCGACATATCGGCGTGCCCGCCTCATCCATGTCAAGGCGGCAGTGCCGCGCCAAGGAAGGAATACGGAGCCCCCCGGGCGCATGCGGATCAGATATGGGCTCCCAACCCTCAAAACGCAGAAAATCCGAACCGTTTCCGGTCCGGATTTCCTGCAAGTCCTTGAACACCCCGCCCAAAACCGGACCTTGCCGTGAAAGAATATCAAGGCGGGCCACGTGATGGCATACGGCAAATGCCGTATTTCGGATCTGCAGATCGGAAAATACCCAATGATCAGACGATTGGAGAGGGCATGCCGTGATCCTGGGCGTCGCACTCAGGCCAACGCGGCAATCTGCCTATCGCGGAAAGCTCGAGCTGTATCCGTCAGGATAATATCCGCCGTCGCCGCCATTGCCGTTCGGTTCGGCTTCGCCAGTGGCGGCGCGAAGGTCCTGGGAGACATCGTCGAGACGGGCAAGCAACTCGCGTGAGCCGTTACCCCGGGCGGCTTCGTTGCGAATCTGCCGGGCCTCGGACGCCAATTCGCGCGCCTTCGACGTGTCGATGAGATTGAGCCGCTCGGCATCCTGGATGCCCTGACCGACACCATCGGCCTGGTTGAAAATCACGCGCGCCATGCTGTTGTCAGGCATAGCAACCGCGTGAGCCGATTTGCGGGCTTGATGGTGCTCTGCGGCCAGAGCGCCGTCGGCGACCGGAACCAGAGCAACAACAGAAGCAAGAAGAATTAGCCTGGAAGAAAAGGGAGACATGATTGTTCCTCCGCAATTGAGAACGAGCGACGTCCGCTCCGCAGCCCGTTCGGCTGCTGGATCGTCCAGTTCCACCTGTCGCGATTTGTTTTCTTCGCCGGAAGTTCCCGATCCGCACGAAGAAAATGCCGTTTCAAGAAGGGTGTTCCAGCCTCACGGAAATATCATCCGCCGTGATGAAACAGGGAGCTCCGCCATGTCTCGACCGACGCTCCAGGTCGATGACGTCCGAAAGGCCAAGCCCCACAGCAATAAAAACGGGCGGCCCTCGCGAGCCGCCCGCCTGCCTTGTGCCAGCCGTGAGACGCTCAGCCGTGCAGCTTGGCAGTGATTTCAGCCACCCGCTTGCCCTGGAAGCGTGCGCCTTCCAGTTCCTGCGCCGAAGGCTGACGCGAACCGTCGCCATCGGAGGTCGTGGTCATGCCGTAGGGCGCGCCGCCACGGACGACATCGTTGCCCATCTGTGCCTGGTAGGCATAAGAAAGCGGCACGATGATCATGCCATGGTGCTGAAGCGACGCCTGCGTGGTGATGATCGCGAGTTCCTGGCCGCCATGCTGGGTGGCGGTGGACGCCATCACCGAGGCGACCTTGTTGACCAAGGCACCCTTGACCCAGAGCGGGCCGGTCTGGTCGAGGAAATTCTTCATCTGCGCAGCCATCATACCATAACGTGTCGAAACACCGAAGATGATGGCATCGTAGTTTTCCAGTTCGAGCGGATCGGCGATCGGCGCGTCCTGATCGAGCTTGTAATAAGCTGCCTTGGCGACAGCTTCCGGCACCAGTTCGGGTACCCGCTTGATGGTCACATCGGCGCCAGCTTCGCGCGCGCCTTCGGCTGCGGCCTTGGCCATCTGTTCCATGTGTCCCCAGCTCGAATAGTAAAGCACCAATACCTTTGCCATGCGGGCATCTCCTACGATTGGACCGATGGAACGTCGTCGTTCCGTTGCGCCGCAATCTAGTGTCCGGACCGTTCACCGGAAGCCGCCAAATCTGACACGCACTGTTCACCGTTTCAGGAGCATTGCCCACACCCGGCCACCGCGCTATTCGACAGCGTCCAATTCGGAGTGCGCCATGCCAGACATTGTTACAGCCGCCATGATCGTCATCGGCGACGAGATCCTGTCGGGGCGCACCAAGGACAAGAACATCGGCCACCTTGCCGACATGATGACGGCGATCGGTATCGACCTGAAGGAAGTCCGTGTCGTGCCCGACGAAGAAGGCGAGATCGTCGCCGCGGTGAATGCGCTGCGTGCCCGCTACACTTACGTCTTCACCACCGGCGGCATTGGGCCCACGCATGACGACATCACCGCCGACTCTGTCGCCAAGGCGTTCGGAGTGCCTTGCGAATATGATGCCAAGGCACTCGCTTTGCTTGCTGACAGCTATGAAAAGCGCGGCATCGAGTTCAATGATGCCCGCAAGCGCATGGCACGCATGCCGCGCGGCGCCGAGCACATAGACAACCCCGTTTCGGTCGCGCCCGGTTTCCGCATCGGCAACGTCCATGTCATGGCCGGAGTGCCCTCGATCTTCCAGGCGATGCTGGACAATGTCGTGCCGACGCTGAAGACCGGAACGAAGCTGCTTTCCGCCACGGTGCAGTGCCCCTATGGCGAAGGCCGTATCGGCGGTCCACTCGCCGAAATCCAGAAAGCGCACCCGGACACCATCATCGGCTCCTATCCAAAATACGCAGACGGAACATTCTGGACGGAACTGGTTGTACGCGCGCGTTCGCCCGAGGTGCTGGAAGCTGTCCGCAACGAGATAGAAGCCATGGTGGCGGGACTCCCCAAGGAAGGCTGAGTTCGCTGGCCGACCGGGAACCTGTCCTATATCCTCGACGTTCTAATCATATCCGGGAAGTGCTCGACATGTCCGCCGTGGACGATGTCGGCAACGGACGGAGAGTGCAGGAGGAGGGTTCCATGCCGTTCAAGACCATCGTCGCCATCGTGCAGAGCGAACAGGACGCCGAGCGCGTGCTGGACGGCGCCATTGCCCTGGCATCCCGCTTCAAGGCGCATGTCATCGGTGTCCACGCAGAGGCGCTGCCGATGCCCTACACTTCGGCCACCGGCTTCCCCGACACCGAATTCATGCAAGTCTCGGCCGACCTCAACAAGGAACGTTCGGCCAAGCTGCGTACCGTCTTTCAAAAGAAACTGCAGCCCTCCGGCCTCTCCTTCGAATGGCGGGCCGAAGAAACATTCTCGGGCGACAGCGCGCTTTCCAGCCTCGCCAGTGTGCGAACCGCGGACATTGTGGTCGCCGCCCAGCGTGATGCCGACAGCGACACCAATGCCGATATCGGTTCGCTTGTCTATGACGCGGGGCGGCCGGTGCTTGTAGTGCCGCACAGCGGACCGATCGCCGCCAGCTTCCGCCATGTGATGCTGGCCTGGAACGGCAGCCGCGAGGCGGCGCGTGCGGCTTTCGATGCCCTGCCTTTCATGATCGAGGCCGAAAAGGTCGAAGTCTTCGTGGTCGATCCCGGCGAGGACAGCGACGAGGAAGGACTGGGAGGCGCTGGAATTGCAGCGGCGCTGACCCGCCATGGCGTGAAAGCCAGCGTGGCGACCCGGCAGGCAAAGGGTGGCACCGTCGAGGATGCCGTTCAGAACCGCCTTGTCGAGACCGGAGCGGATCTAATCGTCATCGGCGCCTACAGCCACTCCTGGATGCACCGATTGCTCTATGGCGGCGTGACAAGAACGGTGTTGCGTTCCTCGCCGGTGACGGCGTTCCTGTCCCGGTAGCGCGAAAGCGATCTCTTTCAGAAGGCCGGGGAGAGGCATAACAGCGTGGCAACGTGCTTCATGGCCGTGGATATCCTGGCACCACGCCACCGCGCCCACTGCACGCCTCTTGCCAAAGGCGCAGCTTTCCGGCTAATTCCGCCCGCATTCCTCAAATCTTGCGCGCGACCGGCGCGCCTGCGGAGTGCGCGATGTCCCTACCCGAAAAGGCCTTTCCCGTTTCCTGGGACCAGTTCCACCGCGATGCGCGTGCGCTCGCATGGCGGCTGTCCGGCGTCAACGGACAATGGAAAGCAATCGTCTGCATCACCCGCGGCGGGCTGGTGCCTGCGGCAATCATCTCGCGCGAACTCGGCATCCGCATCATCGAGACGGTGTGTGTCGCTTCCTACCACGACTATACATCCCAGGGGCAGTTGCAGGTTCTGAAGCATATCGAGTCTTCCCTGCTCGCTGATGATGGCGTCGGCGTCCTCATAGTCGACGACCTCACCGACACCGGCAAGACAGCCGGCATCGTTCGCGCGATGATGCCAAAGGCGCATTTCGCCACCGTCTACGCCAAGCCGAAGGGCCGCCCTCTGGTCGATACCTTTGTCACCGAAGTCAGCCAGGATACCTGGATCTATTTCCCATGGGATATGGGTTTCACCTACCAGAAGCCGATCGCCGACGATCACGCCGGCTAGACTGACTTATAGTTTCTTTGCCGTTCCGAACGGCTTCGCTCAAGGGGCGCGCATCCGAATCAAGGACGCGGGGCTCGCCTGAACGATGGGCATTGGCCATCTGCAAGGCGGAAATGTTCCTTTTTCAGCCCGCTTTGCACAGTTTTTCCCGCCTGCATGCATGTTTTTCGGAAGTTGTGTGCGGTTTTTACTTTTGTTTCGCAAAATAGCGCCCATATTTCGTGAGACGGCAAAGAAGTTTCGGTTTCTTGCGGTGACTTTCGAATGTTGAACGGACCTCTAGCAAACGCCAATCTGGCCGAAAGGGTAAGAAAACTTTTCGGCACGGTTCCGTTGCGCCTGCAGGTCGCCGCCCTGCCCTGGCGCTCGCATGGCCGTTCCATCGAAGTGATGCTCATCACCAGCCGCGATACCGGCCGCTGGGTTCTGCCCAAGGGCTGGCCGGAAGCACGCGAACCGCTGTGCGAGGCGGCAGCCCGCGAGGCGGGCGAGGAAGCCGGGCTGAGAGGTGCCGTTTCGACGCTCGAAGTCGGCCGCTACTTCTACGCCAAGGCTTTGTCGACCGGCCAGCAGGTGCCTTGCGAGGTGCTGGTGTTTCCGCTCAAGGTCACGGATGTGGCCTCCAAGTGGAAGGAACGGCATGAGCGTGAGCGCAAATGGGTGACCCCGGCCCAAGCCGCCCGCATGGTCAACGAGCCGGATCTTGGCCAGATCATTGCGTATTTCGGCGAAAACCCGAAGCGTTTCGCCGCCTGAGTCTCTTCGCAGACGCCATTTCAGCCGCCGCATCAATGCTGCCCGACCGGAACCAAGACGGCTCGGTCGAGTTTATTGTCGTCTTTGTCTCGGGCAAAGCTGGAGATGAGCGATGTCATTCTATGACAGTGCTTCCGGTACGGTGCGGCGGATCTATGAAAGCCGGATCCATACTCCGCCAATTCTTAGCGCCGCGGCCGATTTCCCCAATTCGCCACGTTTCACCGACGCCTGGCAGGCAATCCGCGACGAAGCGCTTGTCGTGCGAACGAAAAAAGTGCCGCGCTTTCACGAGATCATGCCCGAACAGGCCGACATCTCCGCCAATGACGGGCTGGACTGGCGCATGTTCGTGCTCAAGGCCTATGACATCCCGGTGGCGGCAAACCTTGCGCGTATGCCGGTGCTCGCCTCGATCCTTGCCGAGTGTCCGGAGGTGAAGTCGGCGGCGGTCTCCTTCCTCGCTCCCCACAAGCATATCCCGCGCCATCGCGGTCCGTTCCGCGGCATCATGCGTTTTCATCTAGGGCTGCAGATTCCACGCCTGCCCGACGGCAGACCGGCGACGATCATGATGATCGATGACAAGGAGCACCGCATCTCCGATGGTGAATGCCTGTTGTGGGACGACACCTATCCGCACGAGGTCATAAACCTGTCCGATGAGCCGCGTACGGCGCTGCTTCTGGACGTATGGCGTCCGCATATGCCAGCCGACATGGAAGTGCTGTCGCGCGCGATCGTCAGCGTCGTCCAGCTTGGCATGCGCTATCGTGGGGTATCCTATTCAGCCTGACCGGTAGCCCATCGCCGACCAGCCTCAAGTCTCGGTCTGCGATGAAGACCCGACGGCTTCATCGAGTGGTGCCGCATGTTTCGGCGAACCACCGGCGGTCGGGGCGCTCGTGCCAGACCATTCGCGGATCATCCTGAGCGCCGCCGACTTCAGCGGCTTCCATTCGAGTTCGCCGCCGTCGCGCAATTCGTCATCCCATTGCTGGGACAGGGTCACGCTCTCGAAACCGGTCTCGGAGCTGCCCTCATCAAGCGGCCATTGCGTCTGAGACGGGCCGGGAACCATCAGACCGCCCATCGGCGCCGCCGCATAGTCGCAGATCGCCGGGTCGCAGCATTCATCGACCAGCGCGGCAAGCAATACGAGTGATGGAGCAACAAACAGCCCGACGACTTCGCAGTCGGCGGACTTGCGGACGAAATAGGCTTTCAACTGTCACCCCAGTTGCGTGACGGCCGTTCCCTCTCAGCCATATTTCCCCCGCGCCTCTTTTACGCGCGCGGGCTGAACAAGCAAGCCGTCACCGGCAAATTACCGGCGGCGGCACTCACTTTTTCCAGATGATTTTCTCCCCATTATCCACATATGTGACACACAATATATTGGGGTCACAAAATCTACAAAAACGAACTCTTGACGCCTCAGGGCGAGTCGACTTTTATAGGTCATGTGCTCGTGTTTCGGGCGCGACCGGAAAGTTTCGAGGCCGGTCTTTTTCCCAGGAATTTGTGCGTTTTCGCTCGTTTTCCGCCTTAACCACTAGGCCGGCGGAGGCGTGGTGTTTGTCGGGTTCGAAACACCGAAAAGGAGACATTTACGGCTGGAATAAATGACCTGTTAACACTATATTTAGTGTTTGCAGCCAAGCTCGGCCCTAGATAATGTGAAGACCCCTCCAATGAGGGAATCGGAAATTTTTCAGATTTGAGAGACCCGCGCGGGTCTGTCGGCAGGCTGATCAAGGCTTCGCAAGAGGCAAAAAACGGCAAGTCGACGGCAGGGCGCGGTGAGGAACCCCGGCTGTTGCGAGGCGGCCGGAAAACTGGGACGTGCGCTTTTTGGAAAGGGATCGGGCAAACACCCGCAAAAAGCGCTATATATAGACAAGAAGGAACCACGACGATGCGCATCGAGCGGCGTTTCACCAAGCCAGGACAATCGGCTTATGCGGAGATCGAATTCCGCAAGGCGCTTTCCGAGATCAAGAATCCGGATGGCTCCGTGGTGTTCCGCCTCGACGACATCGACGTGCCCGCGCAGTTCTCGCAGGTTGCGGCCGACATCCTGGCGCAGAAATATTTCCGCAAGGCGGGCGTGCCTGCGCGTCTGAAGAAGGTCGAAGAGAACGACGTCCCCTCTTTCCTCTGGCGTTCGGTCGCCGACGAAGCCGAGTTGGCCAAACTGCCCGAGAACGAGCGCTATGGTTCCGAGCGCGACGCCCGCCAGGTTTTCGACCGTCTCGCCGGCACCTGGACCTACTGGGGCTGGAAGGGCGGCTATTTCGCTTCCGAGGAAGACGCTTCCGCCTTCCGCGACGAGCTGGCCTACATGCTCGCCACCCAGCGCGTGGCGCCCAATTCGCCGCAGTGGTTCAACACCGGCCTGCACTGGGCCTACGGCATCGACGGCCCCGGCCAGGGCCACTATTACGTGGACCCCTTCACCGGCAAGCTGACCAAATCCAAGTCGGCCTACGAACATCCGCAGCCGCATGCCTGCTTCATCCAGTCCGTCGGTGACGACCTCGTCAACGAAGGCGGCATCATGGACCTGTGGGTGCGCGAGGCGCGCCTGTTCAAATACGGCTCCGGCACCGGCTCGAACTTCTCCTATCTGCGCGGCGAAGGCGAAAAGCTGTCGGGCGGCGGCAAGTCGTCAGGCCTGATGAGCTTCCTGAAGATCGGCGACCGTGCCGCCGGCGCCATCAAATCGGGCGGCACGACACGCCGGGCCGCCAAGATGGTCATCGTCGACGCCGACCACCCCGACATCGAAGCCTTCATCGACTGGAAGGTGAAGGAAGAGCAGAAGGTCGCCTCGCTGGTCGCCGGCTCCAAGATCGTCAAGAAGCACCTCGACGCCATCATGAAGGCCTGCGTCAACTGCGAAGGCCAGGACGACGACTGCTTCGACCCAGCCATCAACACCGCGCTGAAGCGCGAGATCAAAGCCGCGAAGAAGAACGCCGTGCCGGAGAACTACATCCAGCGCGTCATCCAGTTCGCGCGCCAGGGCTACACCGCGCTCGACTTCAAGACCTACGACACCGACTGGGATTCGGAGGCCTATCTCACGGTCTCTGGCCAGAACTCGAACAACTCCGTCTCGCTGAAAGACGACTTCCTGCGCGCCGTCGAGACTGACGGCGATTGGCACCTGACCGCCCGCAAGGACGGCAAGGTCTTGAAGACGTTGAAGGCCCAGGACCTGTGGGAAAAGATCGGCTACGCCGCCTGGGCTTCGGCCGATCCGGGCCTGCACTTCAACACCACCATGAATGACTGGCACACCTGTGCGTCGGCCGGGGCCATCCGCGCGTCGAACCCGTGCTCGGAATACATGTTCCTGGACGATACCGCCTGCAATCTGGCTTCGATCAACCTGCTTCCCTATCGCCAGGAAAATGGCGAGATCGACATCGCAGCCTATGAGCACACCACCCGCCTGTGGACCATCGTGCTCGAGATCTCGGTGATGATGGCGCAGTTCCCATCCAAGGAGATCGCCAAGCTCTCCTACGATTACCGCACGCTCGGCCTCGGCTATGCCAATATCGGCGGCCTGCTGATGACCTCCGGCATTCCCTACGACTCGGCAGAGGGTCGCGCCATCTGCGCGGCGCTCACCGCGATCATGACCGGCGTCGCCTATGCCACCTCGGCCGAGATGGCCTCCGAGCTTGGCGCCTTCCCGGACTATGACCGCAACGCCGTCAACATGCTGCGTGTCATGCGCAACCACCGCCGCGCCGCCTATGGCGACAAGGACGGCTACGAAAAGCTGGCGGTCAATCCCGTTCCGCTCGTCCACGCCGACCTGGCGCAGGCCGAGCTCGGCCAGCATGCCAAGGCGGCCTGGGACCGCGCCATCGAGCTCGGCGAAGAGCACGGCTACCGCAACGCGCAGGCAACCGTGATCGCTCCGACCGGCACGATCGGCCTGGTGATGGATTGCGACACCACCGGTATCGAGCCCGATTTCGCTCTGGTGAAGTTCAAGAAGCTGGCCGGCGGCGGCTATTTCAAGATCATCAACCGTGCCGTGCCCGAGGCATTGCGTACGCTCGGCTATTCGGAAAGCCAGATCGCCGAGATCGAGGCCTATGCCGTCGGCCACGGCAACCTCAACCAGGCGCCCGCCATCAACCCGTCGTCGCTGAAAGCCAAGGGCTTCACGGATGAGAAGATCGAGGCGGTGAACGCAGCGCTGAAGAGCGCCTTCGACATCAAATTCGTCTTCAATCAGTGGACGCTTGGCGCCGACTGGGTGAAGGAGACCTTCGGCTTCACCGACGAACAGCTCGGCGATTTCTCCTTCGAGATGCTGCCGGCGCTGGGCTTCTCCAAGAAGGAGATCGAGGCCGCCAACGTCCATGTCTGCGGTGCGATGACGCTGGAAGGCGCTCCCTTCCTGTCGGTCGAGCACTATGCGGTGTTCGATTGCGCCAATCCCTGCGGCAAGATCGGCAAGCGCTACCTGTCGGTGGAAAGCCACATCCGCATGATGGCGGCCGCCCAGCCTTTCATCTCGGGCGCCATTTCCAAGACCATCAACATGCCGAACGAAGCGACGGTCGAGGACGCCAAGAGCGCCTACATGCTGTCGTGGAAGCTCGCGCTCAAGGCCAACGCGCTCTACCGCGATGGTTCGAAGCTGTCGCAGCCCCTCAACGCTTCGCTCATCGCCGATGACGACGAGGACGAAGACGACGCCGTCGAAGCGCTGATCGCCGCGCCCGCCGCCGCCAAGGCCGTGCAGGTGACGGAGAAGATCGTCGAGCGCGTGGTGGAACGGCTCTACCGCGACCGCGAGAAGCTGCCGAACCGCCGCAAGGGCTACACCCAGAAGGCGATCGTCGGTGGTCACAAGGTCTACCTGCGCACCGGCGAGTTCGATGACGGCCGCCTCGGCGAGATCTTCATCGACATGCACAAGGAAGGTGCTGCCTTCCGCGCCATGATGAACAACTTCGCCATCGCCATCTCGCTGGGTCTCCAGTACGGCGTGCCGCTGGATGAATATGTCGAGGCCTTCACGTTCACCAAGTTCGAGCCGGCCGGCATGGTCGTCGGCAACGATGCCATCAAGAACGCTACCTCGATCCTCGACTATGTGTTCCGCGAACTGGCGGTTTCCTACCTGTCGCGGCACGACCTCGCCCATGTCGACCAGTCGGACCTCGACAAGACCTCACTCGGCAAGGGCATCACCGAAGGCAAGACGACGCCGTTCTCCAAGGGGCTCTATCGCGGCGTCTCGCCGGTGAAGCTGGTGTCGAACCTCGGAGCCGAGCCCAAGGGCTTCGGCGGCAGCCAGGCACCCGCCGCCCCTGCTCGCCCGGCGTCGACCGCCTTCGCAGGCTCCAACGTGCTGGCGCTGAAGCCGAGTGCCGAAGACGCGCTTGCCTACAAGCGCGACTATGAGGAGCGCGCCAAGGAACTGGCCGAGGACATCGCTTTCGAAGACGTCGCCGAGGAAGAAACCCCAACGTCGGCGCTGTTCACCGACGCAGCCGCGCAGGAAGCCGCCGAGGCGAAGAAGCTCGCCGCCGACCGCCGCGCCAAATCGCTGCTGCAGGGCTACACCGGCAACAGCTGCTCGGAGTGCCAGAACTTCACGATGGTACGCAACGGCACCTGCGAAAAGTGCGACACCTGCGGCGCGACCAGCGGGTGCAGCTGATAGTCGTTTGAAATCATATTGTTAAGAAAACGGCCCGGTCGCAAGACCGGGCCGAATGTGTTTGACCAGGAACCTGACGCGTCACCATATCTTGCTCAGCGTCAAGATAGATGGCTCATCCGACACTCAAAGTTGTCTCACCTAGATAGATAAGGAAAAAAGCCCAGACATCTGTATGTCTGGGCTTTCACCTTCTGGCCTCTGTCCCTGGCTGAGGGTGTGAAGACAATCTCGTGGAACGGCACCCGTGTCTCCACGGAACGGTACATGCGATTGCCTCTGGGATCGGCATTCGCTCGCTTGGTCCAGCTGTTACATGCTGTCTGACGCTCTACCCAATCTCCTTCGTCTACCGCAACATTGCCAGCTGATCCCGTGTAGGGAACTCATCGTTTTGATCCCGTCGCCAAGAGGTAGCCCGCCGGCAAGAATCTCCTGTTCACCGTCAGGTAGAGGGCGGTACCGCACTCGCGCAGTTGCGCCCCGCGCGAACCTACCAGCAGCTGGGTTGTCCGCGCTTGCCTTTTTAGGTGTGTGGTGCGAGTCAGTAAGGACAATCACATGACTCTTCTGGTTTTAATGCATGACTACCAATCGCTTAGTCCTGGTCGACAATGCAACACTAAGTGGAGTTGAACGCCTACTCGGCGAAAGCCAGACGCTCAACTTGAACAACATCGACAACGACATTCTATGCTTGGAAAAGCTTGTAACTGCCATCCTGTTCAGCGACAGCATGGTCAGCGTCGATGACTACAAGGAAGAATACCGATCGCAACGATTGCGTCGATTTGAATTCATCGACTTCCTAAAGCTCCCTCCGGAGACATACGCAACTCTGTCCAACGAGTCCGCAGATTTTGCGAAGAGCATGGCTTTTTCGTTTGAAGGATCAAAGCCCGCTGGCGATGTAGTCAGCTTCTTCGAAGCACTTCGCCTCGACCCACAGTTGCGGTGGGACATTTTTGTCTCAAGCGAATACCTAACGATGTCCCTTCTGGTCAGCGACACCCGGGATATCCGCTATGAAACCGCATTGGATAGCGTATTCCGGAACGAGACAGCCAACGCCGACGCGGTAGTCGCGGGAGGTATTTCCCCACCAACCATCTCGGTCGAAGGGCACCCTGAAATCTCGGACGTGAAGGACTTAGTCCAGGCCTTTGCATCGGCAAACCCGAATTATCGCGGATCCGCATCCAAGAGCCTCTTGGGGCGCTGCATTTTTGGCTACGGATGGGCAGCTGAAAGGTCTTATTTTTACAATGCCGTCGCAGCCAAGGAGGGTGCAGATGCCTTCTTGGCCCCGCTCCGGGATGCCTTCTGCGAGAGTTGCTGCAGGCTGGAGTCGCGATCTCAAGTCAACAATTTGATCGAAAGTTTAAAATCCAGGTCTCAAGATACTTTGGCCAAAATCGTAGATGCAAGCGGACAAGCACGTTTTGCGATGAAGTTGCCATTTTTTACCGCATACTTAGTATCAAAATGTGACAACCCAAAACAATGCATAGAATATGCCCTACAGCTCCGCGGAAACAGCGATTTTCGCAAGTGCCGGGACATATTGCAAAACCTCAATCATCTTTCGACCCAAGATCGATATAGAGAAGTCAACAATATACTAAGATTACTGGAACAGTCTTGCTCGTCCCTATTGAAGTCATACGGCTTGTCAAATGATAGCGGACTACAAATGTCGATATCCTTGGGATTATCCGGATTCAGTCTCGATCCAGGTATTAAGATTGGCAGACTCTTCATGCCTTATCGGAACAAGCCATTCGCTCGTATCTTCAGAAACATTTCGCAAGACATGCTAAACATCGAACGACTTGGCGGCCTGTACGAAAAGCTTTGCACTTCCATTAGGAAACACAAAGAGTCATCCTATCCTCGGATAGCGGTGACACCAAAGTTCATGGAACGTAGAGAAAATGACAACGGCCGACCAGCCGAGCTTTGATTTGGGTGGAGAATTCGACACGACGCAGTAGATGTGGCTGTTGCGCGAAATCACGTATCGAGCATATCCCAGTCATCGCCAAGAACCCAGCGGATCGCAGACAGCTTACCGTTGATCATGCCCCATTCGAAGGTATCCCACGGCCCCAGATTGTCGATCCCGACCTCTGCTTCGGTCTTTCGCGCTGCCTCTTGGGCAAGTTGCCACACACTGTCGATAATAACTTTGTTGCGACTGCGGGGCTTCACCGCATCCCATTGCTCCTTGGTCACAACCTTCACCTTGCCCCGTTCTATATTGATGCGGCTGTTCCAGTGACGGTTATACCAAACTTGCTTGAACAGAAGTTCCTCGACCTCTTGTATCTCTGACAACGTTCGAGATTGGAGTGCTCCGTAGAGCTGCAGGTCATAGTTGGCCAACAGATCGATATCGAAGTCGTTGAGCAGATCGGCTAGAGATACCCAGTACTTCGACCTGACACCATCGAAATAGGGAAGTAGGTCAGCGTGCGGTTGGCGGTGATCGCCGTTATCTGCACTAAAGTCGGTCTTATTGTGTGTGACGAAGGCGAACTCAACGTCAGCGCGATCCTCCCGGCGCATCGCCTCTGCATACGTCTCGAAAATGACTGCATCGCCGACACTGTTTTTCCCTCTATGGAATGGTGCCATTCGGGAAAGAGCTCGTTCCGCAGCCTTAGCCTTGATGTCATCTGTCGTGGGCGACGAGGTAGATGATCTGAGCAGATCCTCAACCTTTTCAAGGGACTCATTCACCGCCTCGCCCTTGTGGATAGCCGCGTGATCAGCCTCGTCCAGAGCCTTGACCGTCACGTCTTTGTCCTTCGCGTCGCCAAATTTCCACACCGCCTCCCGCACGAGGCTGAAGTGCGAATGCAGACTGTGTGTTTCGGCGTGGAATAAGGACCCCGTTTCAGGGGTGACCGGCGTCCAAAAAGGACCCCTGTAACGCAGGGTTGTCACACTGCCTTCGGTTTCATCGGGGGCATTTGTTTTGGATGTTGGTTGTGGAGACGATTGCGAAGATACGTCGGCTTTCGCTGGTCCAGGGGAAGTCGATCAAGGAGATCTGCCGCGAGTTGAGGATATCGCGGAAGGTTGTCCGGAAGGTGCTGCGGTCGAACGCGACGGAGTTCCGTTACGAGCGTGAGCATCAGCCGATGCCAAAGATCGGCCCCTGGCAGGATCAGCTCGACGGGCTTTTAGGTGGCAATCACGGCAAGGCGGGGCGCGAGCGGCTAACGCTGATCCGAATCTTTGAGGAGCTCCGCGGTCTCGGATACGACGGCAGCTACGACGCGGTTCGCCGATACGCCAAGAGCTGGGCGAAGGCGCAGGGATCAGCGACGGCGGAAGCCTATGTGCCGTTGTTCTTCGCGCCGGGTGAAGCCTACCAGTTCGACTGGAGCCACGAGATCGTCCTCATCAATGGCGTGACTGTGACCGTGAAGGTTGCCCATGTCCGGCTTTGCCACAGCCGCATGATGTTCGTCAGAGCCTATCCGCGCGAGACGCAGGAGATGGTGTTCGACGCGCACGACCGGGCCTTCGCCTTCTTTGGCGGCACCTGCACGCGCGGCATCTACGACAACATGAAGACGGCGGTTGAGACGGTATTCGTCGGCAAGGACCGGCAATACAATCGCCGCTTCCTGCAGATGTGCAGCCATTATCTGGTGCAGCCGGTCGCCTGCACGCCGGCGTCGGGCTGGGAGAAGGGTCAAGTCGAGAACCAGGTCGGGCTGGTGCGCGAGCGCTTCTTCACGCCGCGGCTGCGCTTCAAATCCTATGAGGAACTCAACGCCTGGCTGCTCGACAAATGCATCGCCTACACCAAGACGCACCGTCATATCGATCAGCCGGAGCGCACGATCTGGGAGGTGTTCGAGGAGGAGCGCGGCAAACTTGTCGAGTATCGCGGCCCCTTCGACGGCTTCCACACGGTCCCCGCCTCGGTATCGAAGACCTGCACGGTGCGCTTCGACAACAACAAATACTCGGTGCTGTCGACTGCCGTGGGCCGACCGGTCGAGATCCAGGCCTATGCCAGCAGGATCGTCATCCGGCAGGATGGCGTTGTCGTCGCCGAACACGCCCGTTCGTTCGGGCGCGGTGAGACCATTTACGATCCCTGGCACTATGTCCCCGTGCTCGCCCGCAAGCCCGGCGCATTGCGCAATGGCGCGCCGTTCCAGGACTGGGTTCTGCCCTCGGCGATGGAGCGGACCCGGCGCCGACTGAAGTCCTCGGATGACGGTGATCGCCAGATGGTGGCGATCCTGGCTGCGGTGTTGACCGACGGGATCGATGCCGTGGAGGCCGCCTGCCAAGAGGCGCTCGACCAGAACGTCTGCTCGTCAGCTGTCATCATCAACATTCTGGCGCGGCGGCGCGATCCGGCGCCAGCCATCACCATTCTCACCCCGGACGCTCTTCGCCTGCGCCATGAGCCGCAGGCCGACTGTGCCCGCTACGACAGCCTCAGGAGGGCAAGCTGATGGAACGCACGCAGGTTCTGGATCTGATGGGAACGTTGAAGCTCTACGGCATGCGCAGTGCCTATGACGAGGTTATGGCGACCGGCATCAAGCGCCAGCACGAGCCGCCGAGGATCGTCGGCGATCTGCTGTCGGCCGAGATCGCCGAGAAGCAGGCGCGCTCCATCAAATACCAGCTCACCGTCGCAAAGCTGCCGATCGCCAAGGACATCGAGGAGTTCGACTTCGACGGCACGCCGGTCAACGAGGTGCTGGTCAGGGACCTTGCCAACGGCACCTTCGTCGCCGACCAGCGTAACGCCGTTCTCATCGGCGGCACCGGAACCGGCAAGTCACATCTGGCGATTGCCCTTGCCCGATCCCTCATCCGCAACGGGACGCGCGGTCGCTTCTTCAATGTCGTTGATCTCGTCAACCGGCTCGAGACCGAGCACCGCGGTGGCAAGCAGGGCCGTATCGCTGACTACCTGACCCGATTGGACTTCGTCGTCCTCGACGAACTCGGCTATCTGCCCTTCGCGCAAGCCGGCGGGCAGTTGCTCTTCCACCTGATCAGCAGGCTCTACGAGCGCACCTCGATCATCGTCACCACCAATCTGGCGTTCGGCGAATGGCCCGCTGTCTTCGGCGACGCCAAGATGACGACGGCGCTGCTCGACCGGCTCACCCATCACTGCGAGATCATCGAGACCGGAAACGAATCCTGGCGATTCAAGAACCGCGCCTGATCACCCCATAACGCCGATCCGCGC
>NZ_LJSD01000016.1:0-64882 GCF_001303895.1 Mesorhizobium sp. 1M-11
TCATGCATGAGATCGAAGCCCTTGTTGATCTCGTCGAGCTTCAGCGTGTGGGTGATCATCGGATCGATCTCGATCTTGCCGTCCATGTACCAGTCGACGATCTTCGGCACATCGGTGCGGCCGCGCGCGCCGCCGAACGCCGTGCCCATCCAGGTACGGCCCGTCACCAGTTGGAACGGGCGCGTCGAGATCTCCTGGCCGGCACCGGCAACACCGATGACGATCGACTTGCCCCAGCCGCGATGCGCCGCCTCCAGCGCCTGGCGCATCACCTTGGTGTTGCCCGTGCAGTCGAAGGTGTAGTCGGCACCGCCGATCTGGTCGGCGCCACGCTTGGTCAGGTTGACCAGGTAAGGCACGATGTCGCCATCGACCTCCTTCGGGTTGACGAAATGCGTCATGCCGAAGCGCTCGCCCCAGGCCTTCTTGTCGTTGTTGAGATCGACACCGATGATCATGTCGGCACCGGCAAGCCTCAGCCCCTGGATGACGTTCAGGCCAATGCCGCCGAGCCCGAACACCACAGCGGTCGCGCCCTCCTCCACCTTGGCGGTGTTGATGACGGCGCCGATGCCGGTGGTGACGCCGCAGCCGATGTAGCAGATCTTGTCGAACGGTGCGTCCGGGTTGACCTTGGCCAGCGCGATCTCGGGCAGCACCGTGAAATTCGAGAAGGTCGAGCAGCCCATATAGTGGAAGATCTTTTCCCCACCGATCGAGAAGCGCGAGCTGCCGTCCGGCATCAGGCCCTGGCCCTGGGTGGCGCGGATCGCCGTGCACAGGTTGGTCTTGCGCGACAGGCATGACGGGCACGAGCGGCATTCGGGCGTATAGAGCGGGATGACATGGTCGCCCTTCTTCAGGCTGGTCACCCCCTTGCCGACATCGACGACGACGCCGGCACCTTCATGGCCGAGGATCGCCGGGAAGATGCCTTCCGGATCGGCGCCCGACAGCGTGAACTCGTCGGTGTGGCAGATGCCGGTCGCCTTCACCTCAACCAGCACCTCGCCCTCGCGCGGGCCCTCGAGATCAACTTCCAGGATCTCAAGCGGCTTGCCGGCTCCAACAGCTACTGCGGCGCGGGTTTTCATATCGTCCTACTCCAAAAATGTTTCGCAGGCTGGACCGCAGCCTGGCCAAATTGCCTGGTTGTTTATGCCGCCTTGGCCGGTCCGGCCGGGAACACGCCGGACATGACCATGAAGCCCTTCAGGCGTTTGACGCGATCGCACCAGCGGCGGATTGCCGGATAGTCCTGCCTCGGTATGCCGCCCTCTTCCGAGAGCATGATGTAGGGAAAGCAGGCAATGTCGGCGATGGTCGGATGCGCAGCCGAACAGAGCCAGATCCGTCCCTCCTGTTCGCCGAACCACAGGTGTTCGTCGAGAATGCGGAACAAGCGGTGAGCACCGACGCGCGCGGCCTCGACATCGAAGTCATAGAACAGCGCGTCGTGCAGTCGCGCTGCCGAGGCCGTGCCGGTGATACCATCGGCGAAGGCAAGCCACTGACTGATCTCGCCAAGCAAAGCCGCCTCGTCGCGCGGATACCAGGTACCAGACGGGTCATATTTCGACGCGAGATAGACCAGGATCGCCTGAGCATCGCGCAGCACCAGACCGTCGTCATCGATTACCGGCAACTGGCCAAGCGGATTGATCTTGAGGAACCATTCCGACTTGTGTTCGCGGCCGGGATAGAAGTCGATCGGTACGGTCTTGTAGTCGACACCCAGCATGCTCATCAGCAGCCTGAGTTTGTAGCAATTGCCCGACAGTTCGTAATCGTAGAGCGTGATCATCGGCTTGCTTCCTATAGATCGAGAACGAGCCGCGCCGATTTGGCGCGTGAGACGCAGGTCATGATCTTGGTGCCGGACTTGCGCTCGGCGTCGTTGAGATAAACATCCTGATGATCCGGCTCGCCTTCGATGACGGTTGCCAGGCAGGTACCGCAGGCCCCTTGCTCGCAGGAAGACGGCATGTCGACACCAGCTTCGCGCATAACATCGAGGATGGTGCGGCCGGCGGGCACTTTGAGCGTGACGCAGGAGCGCGCCAAGGCGACCTCGAAGCTCGAGCTATCATCGATCTTGTTGGTGTTCTTGAAGTACTCGAAGTGCACGGCCGCTTCCGGCCAGCCGGCCTCAGTGGCAACGTTGCGCGCCGCTTCAAGCATCGGCCCGGGTCCGCACAGATAGAGATGCCTGCCAGGCTGATAGTTTGCCAGGATCTCACGCAGCTTGGCACCGGTCGCCTCCGGTGTCAGGCCAAGATGCGGCTTGAGCGCCCCACCCAGACCCGATGTCTTTTCAGGGAACGCCAGCTGTGCTTCGTTCTGCGCGAAATAGTGAAGGTCGAAGGCGAGATTCTGGTTGTGAAGCGCCTGCGCCATGGCGATCAGCGGCGTGATACCGATGCCGCCGGCGATAAAGATCGTCTTCACCGCGTCTCGCCGCAGAGGGAAATTGTTGCGCGGCTCCGAGATCGCCAGCACGTCTCCCTGGCGCAGCGTTTCGTGCATGCAGATTGAACCGCCCTTGGACTCCTTCTCGAGCTTCACCCCGATGACGTAGCTCTCGCTCTCACCGGGACCGTTCGTGATCGAGTATTGCCGGATCAGTCCGTTCGGCATGTGGACGTCGATGTGGGCACCAGGCTGGAATGTCGGCAACAGCCCTCTGATAGGACGCAGTTCGAAGCCGGCAATGCCGTCCGCCGCCTGCCATTTCCTTGCCACCTCGACACGGATCGTCGCCTTGCGGCCATGCTTGGTCTCTTCCGGCATCTCGGCAAGTTCAGGGGAAACGCGCTCGATAACTGGCTCAAGCGGCGCGGGTGCCGGCCTCGCCACCGCCTCGCGCTCGACGACGTCGCGCAACTTCGACAGCCGGTCGTTGTGATGGTGCAGGACAGCCATCCGAACGGCACCCTCAGCCCTACCCTCGAGCACGCCCCGGATCACCGAGCGATTGGAGTCAACCGGCTGGACGAAGAACACGGCGAGCGTTGTCGAGCTGCCCTCGACAGCGCGAAGCGCTACGGAAAAATCGTTTGCCGCCTCGACGGTGACCTTGGCATCGCTGCCATCGATCTGGCCGGTCGGCTGGAAGCGATAGCTCCGGAGCCTGGCCGCAACCGCGTCAGCCGGCGCGTTGACCGCAATGCCGCGCAAGGTGAGCAACTCACCTTCGGCAAAGCCCGGCAACTCCGGTACCTCTCCTTGCGGTTCCTCGGCCGACCAGACCAGGCCATAGCGCTCCACTGCCGCGAAGGTCCGATTGGTAATGGTGCGGGCAGGTGCATCGGCTGGATGAGCAGGAATGTAGGTGCAGCCTGCCGTGCGGTTCGAGTAACGCCAGCCATGATACTGGCACTTCAGTTCACGACCGTCGTTGATGCCGATGGACAGGCGAACGCCACGGTGCAGACAACGGTTTTCCCAAACGTTGATATAGCCGTCGTCGGCACGCCAGACGGCGAATTCGCGGCCAAGGAGCTGGCCGTGGAAGACATGGCGAAAAGGCAGATCGTAGGACGCGGCAATGGGATGCCATCTGGTCTTGGCGGTATCGAGCATTGTTGTCTCCAGAAATGGTCTTGCGCGGCTCACGCTCAGGTGGCGGCAGGGATGACCCCGTAGGTCACACCCTTCTGACTGAGCCAGCGGCGATAGGCGATGGCCGACTTGTCGGCACGAATGGGAGTTTCAGCGCGCGGATCGAGCGGCAGCCGCTTCGGGAACTGGTTCTCCAGGATCGGCTTGTCCTGGCCGAAGATCGTCTGCTGGAAGCGCTTGATGACCTTGTCCTCATTGTCTTCATCAAGCAGGCACAACATCATGTGCGCGCGCACATGTTCCTGGTCGATGGGCTGCAGAAACACCGCGATCACATCACGCCTGCTCTCGTCCAGCGGGCTGGATTTGTAGAGCACCGAGCAAAACGGGTGCGGCACCCGATAGACGTAGTCGACGTCGGCGCCGCCCGAGGCCGTCGCCGCTGCCATCGGTTGAAAGAACCGGCAACGCGTGGCGAGGATTTCGTCGCGGTCGACCGAAATCTCGACATCGTACTCCTTCACCTCCGTGTGCGGCTCCGCACCCAGAATGTCGGTATGGACATAGGGAAAATGCCCCATGTCGAGAAAGTTCTCGATTGCCCGCGGTGCCGACACATTCACACCAATTGTCGCGGCATTGAGCCTGCGGCGATCTGCTTCGTCGAACTCCGGAATCGGGAACAAATCTGCCTGTGGATCGCCGAGCGAAGTCCAGATATAGCCATAGGCATGCTTGACCGGCAGTTGGTCGGCAACGGTCGCGACGTCCACCGTGCTCCCCTCGATGAGATCCGCGCGATCGCGCCAGACGGCGGCATTGCCCTTTCCATCGACGGCATAACTGAGGCGTTCCTCGAGCAATATGGTATCGACAACCACGTTTGGCTTCACCTCCGACAACGCAGCCAGCGGGTGCCATAGGTTGAGGATCACCTGGTCCGTGCATCGCGTTTTGGCCATGAAAGAATCCCTCATCGAAGCTCACATCCGCGCCGGTATCGCGCCATAGGTAACTGATTTGTCGCGCAGCCAACGCCGATAGAGTACGGCAACGGCGTCGGCACGGATCGGCGTTTCTGCCCGCGGATCGAGTGGCAGCCGTTTTGGAACCTGGTTTTCGAGGATCGGCTTGTCCTGGGCGAAGATCAGCTGCATGAAGCTGCGGATCCCGGCCTCGTCGATGCCCTCCTTGAGATAGCAGAGGAAGGGATGAGCGACGCAATTGTCCTCGTCGACCGGCTGCACGAACAGGGTGATGACATCCAGGCGATGCTTCTGCACCGGATTGCTCTTGTAGAGCGCCACCGTATAGGGCCGAATCACCTTGTAGACATAGTCTACGATGAAACCTTCCTTGGCCGTCGGCGAGGCAACCGGCTGATAGAACTGGCATTCGGTCGCAACCAGTTCGTCGGCAGCCGTCAATTCGACCTTGTAGGGCGCGACTTCCGTATGCGGCTCATCACCAAGCCAGCCTGTGTGAACGAAGGGAAAATGCCCCATGTCGAGGAAATTCTCGACAGCCCGCAGACCCGAGACCCGAACCGCGATGGAGCCGCCGGTGACGAGATGTCGATCCCCCTCTTCAGCCTCCGGTACGAAGACGATGTCGCGCTCGGGCTTGCCCAGACAAGCCCAAAGAAATCCGTAACGCTTGGTCGATTTGACCAATGTGCCGGTATCGTTGCGGACCACTTCCTTGTCGTAGCGTCCCCGGCTGTGAATGGTGAGGTCGGCTCCGAGAAGCCGGGTGTGGAATGGCTCATCCGACGACAGATTCGTCAGGTCCGCCACCACATGCCAATCGTTAAGAAGAACTCTGTCGCTACAAAGGGCTGCTTTGCTCATGGCACCCTCCCTGGCTAGCACTTCCCCATGAACCTAGCTCTGTTATGACATAATTGGAAACACAGGATTGGATATCAATCAATAAGAATCTGCATATCAATCCAAGAATTTTGGTTGACAGGGAAACTTGATTGAATACCGATATGGAATTCGTAACTCGGGATATGCGGCGCCGTCGGCCTCGCGAACACGAGAGCTGACCGTCAGCAAGCCAAAGGCACTGACGGGGGAGGAAGTTGTCATGAGCAGCCGCTCGCAGGCGATTGCTGACACATTGACCCGGGCGATCCTCGATCACCGGCTTGTCCCGGGCTGCAAACTTGGCGAGCGTGAGCTTTCCGAGATTTTCGACGTCAGCCGTATCGTCATTCGCCAATCCCTCATACGTCTCGCCGACGACGGCCTCGCTCAGATCGAACGCAACCGGGGCGCCTTCGTCGCTCACCCGAGCATGCAGGACGCAATGGAAATCTACGACGCCCTGACCCTGGTGGAACAGGGCGTTGCAGCGCAGCTCAGCGACCGCCTCGGCCCTGCCGGCTGGGCGGAATTGCGCCAGCATGTCGAGCGTCAGCGTCAGGCGGTCGCAGTCGGCAATGACGCGCTGGCCGACGTGCTGGGGCAGGAGTTCCACACCGTATTCGTGCGTCTCAGCCGCAACAAGGTGATGCAGGAAATCCATGCCCAGCTCGTGCGGCGCACCACTCTGCTCAGATCGCTCATCACCGCCGATTTCGACTACTGCAACCTGCTCGACGACCATGCGCGGGTGATCGAGCTGCTCGAGAAAGGACGGCTGAAGCAAGCCATGGAATTGATCGACGCGCATCACAGGAGTGTCGTGCGCGGCTACATCATGGACAGACAGGTCTTCCCTGAACTGACCCCCCGCGAGGCGCTCGAACCTTACCTGAACACGAAGGCGGGCGAACAACCGAAGCCCGCGCCAAGGAAAGAGAAAAAGGAGAGCAAAACGCGGGCACACGCCCACGTTCACGCCGACGAATAGAACCGGCGGACAAGCCGGGCAAACCAACAGAGGGTTACACCATAATGCTCAATCTCAGCAGACGAAAATTCTTGCAGTATACGGGCGCGGCGGGAGCTGCGCTGACCACTGGCGGCATATCCGGCGCCGCGCGTGCCCAGGACCCGCTCAAGATCGGTGTCGTCTACGTTTCCCCGGTCGCCGAAATCGGCTGGACCAAGCAACACAGCCTTGGTGTCGAGGCCATCAAACAGGAATTCGGCGACAAGGCCGCCATCACCGTCATCGACAATATCTTCATGCCGCAGGACGCGGAACGCGTGTTCCGCGAATTGGCGGCCTCGGGCAACCAACTGATCTTCGGTACGTCCTTTTCGCATGGCACGCCGATGCAGAAGGTCGCGCCACGGTTCCCGAAAACCGCCTTCGAACATTGCTCCGGCATCGTTCATCTCGCCAACCTAGGCACTTTCGAGGCGAAGTATTACGAGGGTTCCTATGTGGCCGGCGCGTCCGGCGCGCATATGAGCAAGTCGAACAAGATCGGCTTCATCGGCGGCTTCCCGATTCCCGACATCGTCGGTCCGGCGAACGCCTTGCTGCTTGGTGCCCAGAGCGTCAAGCCGGACATCACCTGCAATGCCATCTTCCTCAATTCCTGGTTCGATCCGGGCAAGGAAAAGGAAGCGGCCAACACGCTGCTGTCACAGGGCTGTGACGTCATCTGCTCGATGACTGATACCGCCACTGGCGTGCAGGTGGCTGGCGAAGGCGGCGCCTGGTCGATCGGCTACGCAAGCGACATGGCGAAGTTCGGTTCCGGCAAGCAACTGACCGCTTTCACGCTCGATTGGTCGGCCGACTATTTGCGGGCAGCCAAAGGCGTTGCCGAGGGCAATTGGAAACCCGAGGCGCGCTGGGATGGTCTGGCTGCCGGTATCGTCAAGATGGCGCCTTACAATGAGGGGATTCCTGCCGACGTCGTTGCCAAGCTCAAGCAACTCGAGACGGACGTGGGTTCCGGCAAGGTGCACCCCTATGCGGGCGAGCTGAAGGATCAGGACGGCAACGTGAAGGTCGCCGCCGGCTCGGTGCTGGAAGACAAGGACATCCGCAGCATGAACTGGTTCGTCAAAGGAATGATCGGCAAGCTCGGCTGACCGTCTCCCTTTCAGATCATACCTGCCGGAAAGCAGATGCGCCGGTAGGTATGACTGTGCTCTTCCGTCCAACCCCAATGGCAGGACCGGCTATGATCCCGCGCCTTGAATTGCGCAACATCACCAAGAGCTACCCCGGCATCGTTGCAAATGACGACATCTCGATGTCGATCATGCCAGGGAAAATCCATGCCGTGCTCGGCGAAAACGGTGCCGGCAAGTCCACCTTGATGAAAATCATCTATGGCGTGGCCCAGGCCGACTCCGGCGAAATCTGGTGCGACGGCAAGCGGATAGAAGCGCACAATCCGGCGAGTTCGCGGGCGCTGGGCATCGAGATGGTTTACCAGCACTTTGCGCTGTTTGAATCCGTCACGGTGGTCGAGAACATCGCGCTGTCCGTCTCGAGCACCTTCGATCTCAAGACGCTTGCCCGCCAGATCACCCACCTCTCGAACCGATATGGAATGCCGATCGATCCTCATCGCCGCGTGCTCGACCTGTCGGTCGGTGAGCGCCAGCGTGTCGAGATCGTGCGCTGCCTGTTGCAGGCCCCAAAGCTCCTGATCCTCGACGAGCCGACATCGGTGCTGGCACCGCAAGCGGTTGGGAAATTGTTCGAAACCTTGCGTCAACTCGCCGCCGAGGGCTGTTCGATCGTCTACATCAGCCACAAGCTCGATGAAGTGCAGGAGCTATGCGACTCCGCCACCGTGCTGCGAAACGGAAAGGTGACGGGCTCGGCGAAGCCCAAGGAAACGACGTCGCTGGAACTCGCCCGTATGATGGTTGGCTCGAAACTGCCTGAAATGCGTGTGGTCCCCTCGGTGCCGAGCGCCAGGCCCGTGCTCGAAGTGCGGGGCCTCACATCGCCGGCCCGCGACAAATATGGAGTCGCGCTGAAGAATGTTTCGTTTGAGGTCCATGGTGGTGAGATTGTTGGATTGGCCGGCGTCTCCGGCAACGGCCAGGCGGATCTGATCGCACTGCTCAGCGGCGAGCGCCGACACGCCGATGCATCCGTAGTGCGCATCGACGGCAAGGCGGCTGGCCATCTCAACGCCAGCGAGCGGCGCGGGCTCGGCATGGCGTTTGTACCGGAGGAGCGTCTCGGTCGAGGTGCGGTGCCGCCCCACACATTGTGGGAAAATGCGGTTTTGACCGCCAATCGCCGCGGCGGGCTGGTGCGGCACGGTATGGTCGATCGCGGCAAGGCGGCCGGCTTTGCGCGAGACATCATTGAACGCTTCAAGGTCAAGGCCAACGGCCCCTCCTCAAGTGCCCAGAGCCTGTCCGGCGGCAATCTTCAAAAATTCATCGTCGGCCGCGAGATCGCGCTGAAACCGAAGCTGTTCCTCGTCTCCCAACCAACGTGGGGCGTTGACGTGGGTGCGGCAGCCTTCATCCGGCAGAACATCCTGGATCTGAGCCGCGCAGGTTCCGCCGTGCTGGTGGTCTCGGAGGAACTCGACGAGCTGTTTGAGATCTGCGACCGGCTGCTCGTCATCTGTCAGGGCCAGGTCTCGCCACCGCTCATCAGAACAAAAACCAACCGTGAAGAAGTTGGCCTCCTCATGACAGGGGCCGACCGCGGCAATGATATCGAGGAGAGAAGCGAAGTTGCTGTACAGAATTGAACAGCGGCCCGAGCCGTCCGCTTCCATGCGCATAGCCGCTCCAATAATCGCCACAGCACTTACGATCGCTGTGGGTTCGGCGATGTTTGCCGGTCTGGGTTATGATCCGGTATCCACCTTGCAGGCTTTCTTCATCACCCCAATCAGTTCTTTGAACGGTTTGTCGGAACTGTTGCTGAAAGCGTCGCCGCTGATCCTGATCGCTTGTGGCTTGGCCGTGGGCTTCCGCGCCAATGTCTGGAACATAGGTGCAGAGGGCCAGTTGATCATCGGCGCTATCGCAGCTTGCGGCGTCGGGCTGTTCTACCCCAATCCCGAAAGCCCGATCCTGCTGCCGTTGATGTTTGTCGCAGGCGCCGCTGCGGGCATGGCCTGGGCTGCGATTCCGGCATTTCTCCGCGCCAGGCTGAACACGAACGAAATCCTGGTCACCTTGATGATGACCTACATCGCCACGCTCTTTCTCTCGTGGCTCGTGCATGGACCATGGCGCGACCCAGCAGGCTTCAACTACCCGCAGACGGCGCTGCTGCCGGCGGCAGCCATGTTCGAACCCTTTGACTATGCCTACCGTGTCAACTCGTCGGTGTTCATCACCGTCGTCGCGGTCGTGCTGATGTGGCTTTTCACCGACCGCAGTTTCCTCGGCTACAAGATGAAGGTCAGCGGTGCGGCCCCGCATGCGGCCCGCTACGCGGGCTTCCGCGAATCCTCGGCGGTGTGGACCGGCCTGCTCGCGGGCGGCGCTGCCGCGGGCATTGCAGGCATGGCCGAAGTTGCCGGACCACTCGGACAACTCTCACCCCAGATCTCGCCGGGCTATGGTTTCGCCGCCATCATTGTCGCTTTCATCGGCCGGCTGAACGCCTTCGGTATCGTCCTCGGCGGGTTGCTGATGTCGCTCCTGTTCCTTGGTGGCGAGACTGTGCAGATGAACCTTGGTTTGTCGTCGTCGCTGACCCGCATCTTCCAGGGTATTCTTCTGTTCTTCCTGCTGGCCACCGATTTCTTCATCTTCTACCGGTTTCGCCGCGTCCCGGAGCACGCCTGATGGATCTTTTCATCGCCATCTTCACCGGCACGGCCATAGCCGCCACGCCGCTGATTTTTGCAGCGCTCGGCGAGCTCGTCGTCGAGAAATCCGGCGTGCTCAACCTCGGCATCGAAGGAATGATGCTGGTGGGAGCAGCCGCCGCTTTCTGGGCTGTTATCGCCGGGCTGCCCATGCCGGTTGCGATTCTCGCAGGCGCGCTCGCCGGCGCGGCCGCCTCGCTGTTGTTTGGCGTGCTGGCACTCACGTTTTTGACCAATCAGTATGCCGCGGGACTCGCGCTTGCCATCTTCGGATCGGGTGTCTCGGCTTTCCTCGGACGCGGCTTCGGCTCGGCGCCAATCGACGCACTCAAGCGCATCCACATCCCGCTATTGTCCGACATTCCTGTTATCGGACCGATGTTCTTTCGCTTCGACCCGATGGTCTATTTCGCCATCCTGATGTTCTTCGTCATCAGCTGGTTCCTGTACCGGACGAAAAGCGGACTGATCCTTCGCACGATCGGCGAGTCACCCGAGACGTCCCATGCAATCGGCTATCCAGTGATCCGCATCCGCTATCTCGCGGTGCTCTTTGGCGGGCTGATGGCCGGTCTCGCCGGCGCCTATCTGTCGGTGGCATATACACCGCTGTGGGTGGAGAACATGACCGCCGGCAAAGGCTGGATTTCACTTGCGCTGGTGGTCTTTGCCACCTGGCGGCCTCTGCGCATCTTGCTCGGAGCCTGGCTGTTCGGTGGAATGACCATTCTGCAACTGCAGGGGCAGGCGCTGGGCCTGGCCGTTCCATCGGAACTGCTTTCCGCCTTGCCTTATCTGGCAACGATCATTGTGCTGGTCATCATATCGCAGAACCGCCAGACACTCTCGCTGCACTTCCCGGCATCTCTGGCCAAGCCGTTTAGGCCTGCCACGTGACCGAATGGAGGACGCTGCGCTCTGCTCCAGAGCAGCGCGCTCGTGAGCACTGTAGCCGTCCCCCGGACGTAGAGCCTTGCCGTTCTATCTGAAGACCTGCCGGAAAGCCGGTTTTCAAGCCGTTCTCTGCTCGAATTCGAGTACCTGCGCCTTCTGCCGCAGGCCTGTTGCGACGACGGATACCCTGAACTTTCCTTCCAGCGCCTGATCGAATATGGCGCCGACTATGATGTCGGCATCGGCATCGACTTCCTCACGGATACGGGTTGCTGCCTCATCGACCTCGAACAACGTCATGTCTGGCCCGCCGGAGATCGACACCAGCACGCCTCTTGCACCCCCCATCGATGCCTCGTCGAGAAGCGGGTTCGCGATTGCCGCTTCGGCCGCCGCCTTTGCCCGCCCCTCGCCTGAAGCCTCGCCCGTACCCATCATTGCCCGGCCCATACCGCGCATCACCGCGCGCACATCGGCGAAATCGAGATTGATCAGCCCTTCCTTCATGATGAGGTCGGTGATGCAACCGACGCCGGCATAAAGGACGCGATCGGCCATGACGAAAGCATCCTCGAAGGTCGTCCTGGCATCGGCAATCCTGAAGAGGTTCTGGTTCGGGATGACGATTACCGTGTCGGCGCATTCGCGAAGTCGCTCGATGCCTTCCTCCGCCGCCGCCATGCGGCGCTTTCCTTCGAAGGCAAACGGCTTGGTGACGACGGCAACCGTCAGGATGCCGGCCTGCCGTGCCGCATGTGCGATGACGGGGGCAGCACCCGTTCCCGTTCCGCCTCCCATACCTGCGGTCACGAAGCACATATGTGTTCCCGCCAGGTGATCCATGATCTCGCTGATCGACTCTTGCGCCGCTGCGTCACCGACTTCCGGCACCGAACCCGCCCCCAGCCCTTCGGTAATGGCCGCCCCCAACTGGATCAACCGCGGTGCCTTTGACATGGCAAGCGCCTGCGCATCCGTGTTGGCGACCAGGAACTCCGCGCCCTGCAATCCGGTGGCGATCATGTTGTTGACGGCATTGCCGCCGCCGCCGCCCACCCCGACCACGGTGATCCTGGGTTTCATCTCGGTGATTCCCGGCCTGGCGTTCATTGCTGTCTTCCTTCCAAATGTTCGCCTTGTCGGTCCGAGACTTTGGGGCACGAGCCACGAATCGGAACAACACCCGCCTCAAGCAGGGAAACAGACCGAGCCCCGCCTCGCAAGCCTTGGACGGTTGAGGGGACGAGGGTCACCAATTTCTGCAAAGAAAGCCCCGCAAGGCGGTGAGCCTGCGGGGCGACGTGGGACCCGAAAGGTGCCCAGATATCGTAACGGTTAAAGGCGGATCACACCATGCCGAGCGCGGCCTTGTAGAGGTCGAGGATCGATTCCGCCTCCTGGCGCTCTGCCTGGTCCTGCTTGCGCAGGCGCACGATGGCACGGATAGCCTTGGTGTCGAAGCCGGTGCCTTTGGCTTCCGCGTAGACATCCTTGATGTCATCAGCGATCGTCTTCTTTTCTTCCTCGAGACGCTCGATGCGCTCGATGAGCGCCCGCAACTGGCCGGCGGCAACAGTCTGGCTGGTCTCGGTGATTTCGTCGGCCATAATGGTCTCCATTCTTCTTCAGCGGCCACGACTCGGGCAAGCGGCAACCGGTTTTCCGGCCGGTTCGATGCCCGACCGGACCTGGCAGGTCAAGGCCTGATTGTCAGCAATGTCTTGATGTTGCGTCAGCCGAACACCACCAGGAGATCCTTGGCGTCGATCTGATCGCCCGCCTTCACCAGCACCTCGGCAATGACGCCGTCGCGCTCGGCATGCAGTGCCGTTTCCATCTTCATCGCCTCGATGGACAGAAGCACGTCGCCAGCCTTGACGCTCTGTCCGGCGGAAACCGACACGCCCGATACGACGCCGGGCATGGGCGCGCCGAGATGCGCGTCGTTACCCGCCTCGGCCTTCAGCCTTGCCTTGCCGTTTGAGGCGCCATGCGCCCGGTCCGGCACCTTGACGCGGCGCGGCTGGCCGTTGAGCTCGAAGAAGACGGTGACCATGCCCTTTTCGTCGGTGTCACCGACGGCAAGGCAACGGATGACCAGCGTCTTACCCTTTTCGATGTCGACGAAAACCTCGTCCTCCGGCTTCATGCCGTAGAAATAGGTCGGCGTCGGCAGCACGCTGACCGGACCATAGGTTTCCTGCGCGGCGGCGAAATCGGAGAACACCTTCGGATACATCAGCCACGAGGCGAATTCGTTCTCGGGCAGCTTGCGGCCGAGCTTTTCCTCGATCTCCTTGCGGTTCTTCTTCAGGTCCGCCGGCTTGAGAAGCGAGCCGGGGCGCACCGTGACCGGCTTGTCGCCCTTCAGCGCCTTCTTCTGCAGAGCCTCCGGCCAGCCGCCCGGCGACTGGCCGAGATCACCACGCAGCATCGAAACGACGGAATCCGGGAAGGCGATATCCTTACCCGGGTTCTCGACATCGGTCACCGTCAGGTCCTGGCTGACCATCATCAGCGCCATGTCGCCAACGACCTTGGAGGATGGCGTCACCTTGACGATATCGCCGAACATCAGATTGACGTCGTGATAGGCCTGCGCCACCTCGTGCCAGCGTGTTTCCAGTCCGAGCGAGCGGGCCTGCTCCTTGAGGTTGGTGAACTGCCCGCCGGGCATTTCGTGCAGATAGACTTCCGACGCCGGCCCCTTGAGATCGCTTTCGAAGGCGGCATACTGGTTGCGCACCGCTTCCCAGTAGAACGAGATCTTGCGGATCCATTTCGGGTCGAGGCCTGGATCGCGATCAGTACCCTTCAACGCCTCGACGACAGAACCGAGACAAGGTTGCGAGGTGTTGCCGGAGAAGGCATCCATGGCCGCATCGATGGCATCGACCCCGCTTTCCACCGCCGCCAGCACGGTCGCGGCCGACAGGCCGGAGGTGTCATGCGTATGGAAATGGATCGGCAGGTCGGTTGCCTCGCGCAGCGCCTTGAACAGAACGCGTGCGGCTGCCGGCTTGAGCAGGCCGGCCATGTCCTTGACGGCGATGATGTGGGCGCCGGCGGCTTCCAGTTCCTTGGCCAATCCGACATAGTAGGTCAGGCTGTATTTGGCCCTGTTCGGATCGAGGATGTCGCCGGTGTAGCACATCGCCGCTTCGATCAGCTTGCCCTCGGCGCCGACCGCATCCATGGCGACACGCATGTTCTCGACCCAGTTCAGGCAGTCGAAGACGCGGAACAGATCGACGCCGCCGTCTGCAGCCTGCTTGACGAAATGCTGCACAACATTGTCGGGATAATTGGTGTAGCCGACGCCGTTGGCGCCGCGCAGCAGCATCTGCAGGAGGATGTTCGGCGCCCTTTCGCGCACCAGCGACAACCGTTCCCACGGGTCCTCGGTCAGGAAGCGCATGGCGACGTCGAAGGTGGCACCGCCCCAGCATTCAAGCGACAGAAGCTGTGGTAAGGCACGCGCATAGGTACCTGCGATGCGGGCAATGTCATGTGTGCGCACACGTGTCGCCAGCAGCGACTGATGGCCGTCGCGCATGGTGGTGTCGGTGACCAGCACCTGCTTTTGCGCGCGCATCCACTTGGCGAATTCTTCCGGACCAAGCTGATCGAGTTTTTGCTTGGTGCCGTCAGGGATCGGCGCGGTGAACCACGGGATGATCGGTGCTGCTGCATCCGGATTGGGCTTCGGCCGCCCCCGCGTCTCGGGGTGCCCGTTGACGCTGACGTCGGCCAGATAGTTGAGCAGCTTGGTGGCACGGTCCTGGCGCTTGACCTGCGCGAACAGTTCCGGCGTCGAGTCGATGAACTTCGTCGTGTAGGAATTGTCGGCGAAGCTCGGGTGATTGATGATCGCTTCGAGGAAGGTGAGATTGGTCGCCACGCCGCGAATACGGAACTCGCGCAACGCACGGTTCATGCGCGAAATTGCTTCATCGGGCGTCGGTGCCCAGGCCGTCACCTTCTCGAGCAGCGGATCGTAGTAGCGAGTGATGACCGCACCCGAATAGGCCGTGCCGCCATCGAGGCGGATGCCGAAGCCGGTGGCACCGCGATAGGCGGTGATGCGGCCGTAGTCGGGAATGAAATTCTGCTCCGGATCTTCGGTGGTGATGCGGCACTGCAGGGCATGGCCGTTCAGCCGGATGTCCTTCTGCGCCGGCACACCCGATTCCGGCGCGCCGATGGCGAAGCCGTCGAGGATATGGATCTGTGCCTTGACGATATCGATGCCGGTCACCTGCTCGGTGACGGTGTGCTCCACCTGGATACGGGGATTGACCTCGATGAAGTAGAATTTGCCGGTATCGGCGTCCTGCAGAAATTCGACGGTGCCGGCGCCGATATAGCTGGTCTCGTTGGCGATCTTCAGCGCATAGCCGCAGAGTTCCTGGCGCAGCTCATTGCTGAGATAGGGGGCCGGTGCGCGCTCGACGACCTTCTGATTGCGGCGCTGGATCGAACAGTCACGCTCGAACAGATGCACGGCGTTGCCATGCGTGTCGCCGAGTATCTGAACCTCGACATGGCGGGCCCGCTCGACCAGCTTCTCGAGATAGACCTCATCCTTGCCGAAAGCCGCCTTGGCCTCGCGCTTGCCTTCGGTGACCTCGCGGATGAGGTCGGCTTCGCTGCGGATCGCGCGCATGCCGCGCCCGCCGCCGCCCCACGAAGCCTTGAGCATGACCGGATAGCCGATCGCCTTGGCCAGTTTCTTGATGTCCCCGGCATCGTCTGGCAGCGGATCAGTGGCCGGCACGACAGGAACGCCGACTTCGATGGCGAGGTTGCGCGCCGCCACCTTGTTGCCGAGCCGGCGCATGGTCTCCGGCTTCGGGCCGATGAAGGTGATGCCGTTTGCAACGCAGGCTTCGGCGAATTCCGGGCTTTCCGACAAAAGGCCGTAACCCGGATGGATGGCATCGGCGCCCGAGAGCTTGGCGACGCGGATCACCTCGTCGATCGAAAGATAGGCTTCGATCGGTCCCATGTCCTTGGCAAGCCACGGGCCGCGGCCGACCTGATAGCTTTCGTCGGCCTTGAAGCGATGCAGCGAGTACTTGTCCTCTTCCGCCCAGATCGCCACCGTTTTGAGCCCCAGTTCGTTGGCCGCGCGGAAGACGCGGATAGCGATCTCGGAACGGTTGGCGACAAGGATCTTCGTGATTGCCAAGTGATTGCTCCAGCGCTCTAGGGAAGAAAGGCGGGCGCATGATTAGCGGGAAAATGCTGCAGTGCAACTAAAATAAGCACCCTTCGGAAATGAATACGGATCAGGCAGCGCAGACGTCGGGAAACGGGAAAGGCGCAGAAATTCCGTTGCGTCATGCAGGTCAAGAAACGCAAACAATTGCCTTCGTAAAAGGCTGCCGACCGAGCCGTTTTCTCAATAAAACGCATCCGGCAAAAGAAAATGCCCGGCGCGTTGCGCCGGGCATTCCATCAGGAACTGAATAAAAGATCAGTCGACCTTCGGCACGTAGGTGTACTTGCCGTCATCACCCTTCTTCCAGATGTACATGACATAGCCCGGAAGCTTGGGGTCGCCCTTTTCGTCATAGGCGAGTTCGCCCAGAACAGTCTTGAACGGTCCCTTCTCGTGCATCGCCTTGGCGACTTCCTGGGGATCGTTCGACTTGGCGGCGGCGGCAGCCTGAGCGATCACCTGCACCGCTGCGTAGGAATACAGCGTGTAGGCTTCGGGCTCGAAGCCCTGGGCGCGGAACTTCGCGACCAGATCGTTGTTGTCCGGATTGAGACGTGGATCGGCGCCGAACGTGTTCAGCGTGCCTGCCACTGCATCGCCGGCGATCGAAGCAAGTTCGTTCGAGACGATGCCGTCGCCCGACATCAATGGCGCTTTCAGGCCCTGGTCGGTCGACTGGCGAATGATCAGACCAGCCTCGGTGTGCAGGCCGCCCCAATAGATCAGGGTGACGCCAGCTTCCTTCATCTTGGCGATCAGGGCAGAGAAGTCCTTGTCGCCGACGTTGACGCCTTCATACATGACTTCCTTGACGCCAGCGGCATTCATCGCCTTCTTGGTCTCGTCAGCGAGGCCCTGGCCGTAAGGGGTCTTGTCATGGATGACCGCGATCTTGGCATCCTTGAAGTTCTTGGCGATGTAGGCACCGGCAATGCCGCCCTGCTGGTCGTCACGGCCGCAGGTGCGGAACACGTTCCACAGGCCGCGTTCGGTGAAGACCGGGTTGGTTGCGGCCGGCGTCACTTCGACGATGCCGTTCTCGGCATAGACTTCCGAGGCAGGGATCGACACGCCCGAGTTGAAGTGGCCGACCACGAACTTGACACCGTCGGCGACGAATTTGTTGGCAACCGAAATACCCTGCTTCGGATCGGACACGTCGTCGCCGACCGACAGCTTGACCTGCTCGCCATTGATGCCGCCGGCCGCATTGATCTCGGCGATGGCCATTTCGGCGCCCTTCTGCAACTGCGCGCCGAAGGCAGCATTGGGGCCAGTGATCGGGGCACCAACGGCAACCTGAAGGTCAGCCCACGCGTTGCCGCTGAACGCAACCAGCGCGGTCAGGGCCACGGCGGACAAAAGTGATTTTTTCATTGAAACGCTCCCATTTACCGGGCGGGCGAGGATAGAGTCTTCACGCGATGCCCACCCCAATCGCAGAAAACGTACTTTGCCTCATTTTGAGGCCTTGTCACGCCGATTCTTGGTCGAAGCGGCGTGAGTCAAAAACATCAGGCTTTCGCCTTCCAGCTGAGCGGTGAAACCTTTTCATATAGCCAGCTATACTGCGTTACCATTTGGTTCGTCCGCGTATACTGGTAGCCGAGAAAAGCCAGCACCATCAGAACGATCGTATCGACGATGTAGTACTGCAGCGTGAACATCGTGCCTTCGAAAAGGGCGTGATGGATGAACCGCACGCCGAGCCCCAAGCCCAGGATGTAGACGAACAGCATCGGCCGCGTGCGCCATGTCTGCGCACAGGCCCTGCCTGTCATCCAGGCAGCCCATCCGCCCAACAGGCAGGTGACGAAGAAGAACTGCCAGATCGAGGCTTCTTCATAGATGATGCCTTGCATGATGAAGACCCCCTGGGTTCAGTGATGCCCGCCTTCGAGATAGGCGGCGCGGACTTCCGGATTGGCAAGCAGGTCTTTGCCGGTGCCGCTCATGGTGACGTTGCCGTTCACCATGACATAGCCGCGCGTGGCGAGCTTCAACGCGCCGAAGGCGTTCTGCTCGACCAGGAACACTGTCAGTCCCTGCGTGCGATTGAGCTCGCGAATGGCGTCGAAGATCTGCTTGACGATCAGCGGCGCAAGACCAAGCGACGGCTCGTCCAGCAAAAGCAGTTTCGGCCGCGCCATCAGCGCACGCCCGATCGACAGCATCTGCTGCTCGCCGCCAGAAAGCGTGCCGCCACGCTGGCTGATGCGCTCCTTGAGGCGCGGGAACAGGGTGAAGACCTTCTCGACATCCTCGTTGTAGTATTTGAGGTTGTCGAGACTGGCCCCCATCTGCAGGTTTTCCATCACCGTCATACGCGGGAAGATGCGACGCCCTTCCGGCGACTGGGCGATGCGCAGCCTGGCGATTTCATGCGTCGGCATCTGCGTGATGTCGGTGCCCGCGAAAGTGATCGTTCCCGTACGCGCCCGCGGCGCGCCGAAGACAGTCATCATCAGCGTCGACTTGCCGGCGCCGTTGGCACCGATCAAGGCGACGATCTCGCCCTCGTTGACGCTGACATTGACGCCGTTCAACGCCCGGATGTTGCCGTAATAGGTGTGGACGCCCTTGATATCGAGCAGCGGTGCACCGGCCATTATTTACGCCCTCCGCGCTTGGCCGCCGCGGACTTTGCCGACGCATGGCTGGTTGGTACATCGCCCGCGTCGACCCGACGCGAGAATTCCGTGTCCTTGCCCTTGGCAAGCAGCTTCGCCTGGCCGATCCAGTCTTCGCGGGCGATGCGCCCGTCAAAGGCGAGATAGGCTTCGGCCGCAACGACATCGGCCTTCTTCCAGCTGGCGATCTGGTCGAAATGATAGATGCCGTGGCCGTTCAGCTTCTTTTCGTTGACCGAGCCGATGCCCTTGATGCGGGTCAGGTTGTCGGCCTTGCCGCCACGCGGCGCGGAAAGACGGTTGGAAATCCCGGCTGACGGTTTCGCAGCAGCAGCCGGCTTGGCTGCAGGCACCTTGGCCTTCGCTGTTCTTGCCGCAGGCGCTTCCGCCGCTTTTGCGGGCGCTGCGGGCTTCGCGGAAGCGGTCTTTGCTTCTGCTTTCGCCGGCACGGCCTTCGCAGGGGCGGCCTTGGTTGCCGGTTTTACCTGTACGGCTTTGCTGGCAGCCTTGGCGGGGGCCGTCTTCGCGACCGGCTTCCTTGCCGTGGATTGAACACTCGGCGCCACACTTCCCGAAGACTGGGGGGCTTTCGCTTTGGTCGCACTGCCTGCCTTGGCTGCCGAACCACCCGCTTTTGCGCCGCTTGCAGTCTTCGCCGCTTTGCCTCTGGACGCCTTGCCGCCGACCAATCCGGCAGGGGTTGCCGAGGCGGCATTTGTCCGCGCCTCCACCAGGGCCGCCTTCGACGCGCCCTTGGCAACGGTAACCCGCTCGCCTTCGACATGGTCGATGGTATCGCTTATCGGCCCCGCCAGCATCGATGCCGAGGTGCTCGGTCCATGCGCGACATCCGGATGAGCTTCGAGCTGCTCGATGATGTTTTCGTCACCGACATCGGTGAGTACGGTCTCGACCTCTTCGTCATCGACGCCGAGATAGGCGGCAATCACCTTGGGATCGGAGCGCACAAAAGCCGGATCGCCGTCGGAGATCTTGCGGCCATATTCCAGCACGACGATATGATCGGAGATCTGCATCACCACTGACATGTCGTGCTCGATGAGCAAAATCGAGGTGCCGGTGCTGTTCTTGATGTCGATCAGCAGATCATTGAGCGCCAGCGATTCCTTCGGATTGAGACCGGCGGCAGGCTCGTCGAGGCAGAGCAGTTCGGGGCCCGTGCACATGGCACGCGCGATTTCCAGCCGGCGTTGTGCGCCATAGGGCAGATCGCCGGCCGGATCGTCGGCGCGATCGATGAGATCGGCCTTTTCCAGCCAGTGCTTGGCAAGCTCCACCGATTCGCCCGACACCCGGCGGTAGCTGCCGAGGCCGAGCAGGCCGACAATCGTGTAGCCCGAAGCCTGCATCAGCTTGTTGTGCTGGGCGACGAGCAGGTTTTCGAGCACGGTCATGCCCGAGAACAGGCGGATGTTCTGGAAGGTTCTGGCGACCTTTGCCTTCGCGGTGATCTGGAAGTCTGGCATCCGCTCCAGAAGGAATTCCGAACCACCCTGGCCGGTGAAGCGGATCATGCCCTCGGTCGGCTTGTAGAAACCAGTGATGCAGTTGAACACCGTCGTCTTGCCGGCGCCGTTCGGACCGATCAGTGCGGTGATCTCGCCGCGCCTGACCTCGAAGGACAGGTCACCGATGGCGACAAGGCCGCCGAATTTCATCGACAGGTGCTCGACCTGAAGAAGCGTCTTGTTCATGGGAGCACTCGCATCCATCAGCCGTGTCCTTCCTTGGTGAAGGAACTTGAAACCGCTTTTCGTTCCCTGAGGAACGCAGTCGGTTCTCGACTGCCGACGAAGCCGCGAGGCTTCCACAACATGACAATGACCATGGCCATGCCGAAGAGGAGCATGCGGTAGAGTTCGGGCGTGAAGTCCGGTCCGAACACGACCTTCAGGAAGTCCAGCTCGCGCAGGATTTCGGTGCCGCCGATCATCACCACCGCGGCGACCGCGATACCGCCGAGCGAGCCCATGCCACCCAGCACCACGATCGCCAGGATGATTGCCGATTCGATGAAGACGAAGGATTCCGGCGACACGAAACCTTGTCGTGCCGCGAAGAAGGAGCCGGCGAAGCCGCCGAACATCGCGCCGGTGGCAAAAGCGGTGAGCTTGGTGGTGGTGGTGTTGATGCCGAGCGAACGACAGGCGATCTCGTCCTCGCGCAGTGCCTCCCAGGCTCGCCCCACAGGCATGCGGCGCAACCGGATGGTGACGAAGGCGGTCAGCAGCGCCAGAGCCAACGCCAGATAGTAGAGGAAGATCTTGTAGTAGGCGCCCGACTGGGCGATGCCCAACACCTTGGAGATGTAATTCGGATCCGACACGTTGAACGACATCAGGCCGAAGAACGAAACCTTGGGAATGCCGGAGATACCAGCGGCGCCGTTGGTGACCTCGCGCCAGTTGATCAGCACCAGGCGGATGATCTCACCGAAAGCAAGCGTGACGATCGCAAGATAGTCACCGCGCAGGCGCAGCACCGGGAAGCCGAGCAGTACACCCCAGAACGCGGCCATGATGCCGGCGGCCGGTAACAGGATCCAGAAGGACAGGCCGTAATGCGTACCGAGCAGCGCGTAGGCATAAGCGCCCACCGCGTAGAATGCGACATAGCCGAGGTCGAGCAGACCTGCCAGACCGACGACGATGTTCAGGCCCCAGGCCAACATCACATAGATCAGGATCTGGATGCCGAAATTGTCGACCCATTTCAGCGAACTCTGGAAACCGACCAGCGACACCACCACGATGGGATAGAGCACCAGCACGGCAATGCCGAGCGAGTTGAAATTGCGGCGAATGAACCCTGGTTCGGCCACCGCGGCAGGCGCGCTGGCTTTTTCCGCCTTGGCGCGTTCGATCGCCGGTATGGCGAAGGCCACATAGAGGAACCTTCCGACGGCAGTGATGATCACCACAGTCGCCAGCAATCCCCAGCGCTGGATCAGCACCAGTTCGTTGCGAATGTTCTGGTCTGTCCTCAAGCCGATGAACAGGACGAACAGCCCTAACGCGACCAGGCCGGCATAGATCGCCTCGCGGAAGGCGCGAGCCATCGGATTGGCGACGGTCTCGCCCGTGTTGTTGGAAACGGTGACGGCCATGAGCTCAGACCTTTTCGACTTCTGGCCGGCCGAGGATGCCGGAAGGCAGGAAGATCAGCACGATCGCCAGGATCGAGAAGGCGGCAACGTCCTTGTAGTCGATGGAGAAATAGGCCGACCACATGCTCTCGATGAAACCGATCAGCAGACCACCCAGTACCGCACCCGGCAGCGAGCCGATGCCGCCGAGAACCGCCGCGGTGAAGGCCTTCACGCCGGGCACGAAGCCGTCCGAGAAAGAAACGACGCCGTAATACATCAGGAACAGCGTGCCGGCGACTGCAGCAAGCGCTGCGCCCATGATGAAGGTGATGGAGATGGTACGGTCGACATCGATGCCAAGCAGCGCGGCCATCTTGCGATCCTGCTCGCAGGCGCGCTGGGCGCGGCCAAGCGCCGTCCTGTTGACCAGATACCAGAACACCGCGAGCAATACCGCCGTGACCGCCACGATGATGATCTGCTTCAGCGAAACGGAAATGCCGCCAATGTTATAGACCTGGCTGACCATCGGCGGGATCGGCTTGTTGCGCGGGCCCTGTGTGACCTGCACGAAATTGGACAGGGCGATCGACATGCCGATGGCAGTGATCAGCGGAGCGAGACGGAAGGAGCCACGCAGAGGACGATAGGCGACTTTTTCGATCGTCCAGTTGTAGAGGCTGGTAAGCAGCATCGCCACGATCATCATCACCAGGAGGGCGACGACGACCGGCACGGAGCCGAAGGCCGCGGCCAGGATCAGGAAGACGATCAACGCAGTGAACGCTCCGACCATGAAGATGTCGCCATGGGCGAAGTTGATCATGCCGATGATGCCGTAGACCATCGTGTAGCCGATCGCGATCAGTCCATAGATGGACCCGAGCGTCAGCCCGTTCACAAGCTGCTGAACGAAATATTGCATATTCCCGAGGCTCCCCTGAAACGTCACCTGCCCTGGTGCGTCTCTCTCGTATTTCCCCTAGTCGTAAGGTCTCAAACCTGGATTGCAACGGCCTTTTTTATCGTCTGGCGCGTGTCTCCAGCACGCCTCGCGACTGCCTTATTATCGTTGCCCGGTTCGTGGACTATGGCGGACCGTATCATTGGCACAAAGCAATGTCTTTGACGATTCCGAATTAGTTTGCACCCGTTTTCGAAGATTCAGTCATCAAGATCGGTTGAAAAGACGAATTCTTGCGCGTTTTCGACCTGTCACTTTTTCTCCTTATTCGTCGACAAACACATTTTGGATCCCTTGGTTGACGATGAAACCGTGAGCGAACGGATCGCGGTCGTCGATGAAGATCGTATCCAGTCCCCTCATGCGTGCCCAGCCCCTTGTTGAAGGCACGATAGCAGGCTTGCCAGCCACCGAAACAGCTTTCTCCGCCGCCCGCACCGAACAGCGAGCCGATGACTGGTTCGTGCATGAAATCGTCGCCCTCTTTCGCGGTGAACTGCGCCATGCCGGCCGAGATTGCGGCACCGCAAGGAGCGCGCATGCACCCCGGACAGTTTGAGCGCTCGTCCAAAGAGTATGTGCGGCTCAGCTTGCCGATGCCCGGATTCCCCGGGTGCAGGAAGCCGTGTCTTTCATTCGGGCGCGCCGGCGCACGGCCAGACTCCCAGGCGAAAGTTACGATCCACACAAAGCCTCTCAACCTGATATATCACTGATATATCTTTTATGAATTCCTTCTGTCAATTGGCTTTTCTGGCTGATATATCAAAAATATATCAATCGGACGAAGCGGCCTTGAACACAGCAGAGCTTGAAACGGAACGCGGCGAAAGCGCTGAATCGGTCAGTGCCAAAGCATATCGCGCGCTCGAAAAATTGATCGTCACGCTCGAACTCGCTCCCGGCAGTGTGACCACCGAAAGGGCCCTGATCGAAAAATTGTCGCTCGGTCGCACTCCTGTCCGGGAAGCGGTTCAGCGGCTCGCCTGGGAAGGGCTCGTCACGGTCCGCCCGCGTGCCGGCCTCGAAATCGCTCCCCTCCACGCCGGTGACTGGCTGAGGGTGCTCGACGCGCGTCGCGGCATCGAAATCATTCTCGCTCGCTCGGCCGCCCGCTTCTCTACCCAGGAAGTCGCCGGTCGCCTGCAGGCCACGGCACTCGCAATCCATGATGCCGTCATAACCAATGACATCATCGGATACCTCGAAGCGGACAAATCGCTCGATGAGGCAATGGCGCTCGCCGCCGACAATCAATTCGCCGCCCGGCTCGTCGCACCGCTACAGACCCACAGCCGGCGTTTCTGGTTTCGCTTCCAAAGCGGCACAGGGCTCGCCGAAGTAGCCGGGAACCACGTCACACTGATCCGCGCGATTCTGGAACGCGATGAAGATGCAGCGGCCGCGGAAGCCGATCGGCTGATGGCACTGTTGCGCCTGCACGCCCAGGCCGCTGCGATGCGCTGAAAAATCCACTCAGCTGTCACGTTCCTTGGCGTGAGCCATCAACGTGTTCTCCCAGCTGTCGCCGGCGCCCATGATGCAGGTTTGGCCGCCGACATCGGTCATCAGCACCGTCCAGGTACCGGCTGCGGAAACATAGATCTCGACAACCGCCGCCTGTCCGACAAGACCGTAGCCGATCCGGTGTTCCTGGAAGAGCTGGCCAAGCCTGGCGACGATGACGTCGCGATCACCGCAACTGACCTGCGCCTCAGCCTGTAACGGCATGAGCGCCATCAGCATGCTGATGGCACTCAGCTTGATCGAGCGGTAGGTGAAATAGCGTGCCATTTGGCACCTCCTTGCCCTCGCGTGTCGGCAAAGGGAGGCACATGGGCAGCCTCAATATACCGGTACGCTCCAGGCTGGGCGCGGCGACCTCATCGCGTCGCTCCTTCTGGTTTCCCGTCCGGCCCCGGCTTATCGCGGGGCTCTACGAATCGATATGGTGGTGGTTCGGACAAAAACAAGCGGTCCTGACTGAACCTCGCAATCGCGAAGGTGGCCAGGGAGCCGGACGAGATATGAAAACGGGCGCCTGAGGCGCCCGTTTCAGTTCACAACGTTTAAGCAACGGCTAGTTCATCGTCGGGATGACGAATTCCGCACCGTCCTTGACGCCGGACGGCCAGCGCGAAGTGACCGTCTTGGTCTTGGTGTAGAAGCGGAATGCATCCGGGCCGTGCTGGTTGAGATCGCCGAAGGACGATGCCTTCCAGCCGCCGAATGTATAATAGGCGATCGGAACCGGGATCGGCACGTTCACGCCGACCATGCCGACCTGCACGCGGCTGGCGAAATCACGCGCGGCATCCCCGTCACGGGTGAAGATGGCGACGCCATTGCCCATCTCGTGGTCGTTGGCGAGCTTGATGGCATCCTCGTAGCGTGGGGCGCGCACCACCGAAAGCACCGGGCCGAAAATCTCTTCCTTGTAGATCGTCATGTCCGGCGTCACTTCGTCGAACAGGCAACCGCCCATATAGTAGCCGTTCTCATAACCCTGCATCTTGAAGCCACGGCCATCGACAACGAGCTTGGCGCCTTCCTTCACGCCGAGGTCGACATAACCCTTGATGCGTTCCAGCGCCTGGCTGGTCACGACCGGGCCGAAATCGGCGGCGGAGTCGGTCGACGGGCCGACCTTCAGGCTCTCGACGCGCGGGATCAGCTTTTCCATAAGCCGGTTGGCGGTGTCGTTGCCGACAG
Source organism: Mesorhizobium sp. 1M-11 (assembly GCF_001303895.1). Taxonomy (GTDB): domain Bacteria; phylum Pseudomonadota; class Alphaproteobacteria; order Rhizobiales; family Rhizobiaceae; genus Mesorhizobium. The sequence goes on from NZ_LJSD01000016.1 coordinate 25,804, forward strand.
GAACCGCGACCGAGATCGCCATGCAGCGCTCACCGGCCGAACCGTAGCCTGCGCCGATCAGGGCGTCGACGGTCTGGTCCATGTCGGCGTCGGGCATGATGATCATGTGGTTCTTGGCGCCGCCGAAGCACTGCACCCGCTTTCCGGCGGCACAGCCGCGCGAATAGATGTACTGCGCGATCGGCGTCGAGCCGACGAAGCCGATGGCCTTGATGTCCGGGTCGTCGAGGATCGCGTCGACCACTTCCTTGTCGCCGTTGACGACATTGAGGACGCCTTCCGGCAGGCCTGCCTCGATGAACAGTTCCGCGATGCGCAGCGGCACGCCCGGGTCACGCTCGGATGGTTTCAAAATGAAGGCATTGCCGCAGGCGATCGCCGGCGCGATCTTCCACAGCGGGATCATGGCCGGGAAGTTGAAGGGAGTGATGCCGGCGACCACGCCGAGCGGCTGGCGCATCGAATAAACGTCGATGCCGGGGCCGGCGCCGTCGGTGAACTCGCCCTTCATCATGTGTGGGGCGCCGATGCAGACCTCGACCACTTCCAGACCACGCTGGATATCGCCTTTGGCGTCGGCGATAGTCTTGCCGTGCTCACGGGCGAGAATGTCGGCGAGCGCGTCATATTCGCGGTTGGCGAGTTCCAGGAACTTCATCAGCACGCGCACACGGCGCTGCGGATTGACCGCGGCCCATTTCACCTGCGCTGCCTTCGCATTCTCGACAGCCGCGCGAAGTTCCGATTTCGAGGCCAGCGCCACGGTTCCGCGCACCGAGCCGTCCATCGGCTGCATCACATCCTGTTTGCGCCCGCTGGTGCCGGCGACGCGCTTGCCACCGATGAAATGACCGTAGTCGATCATGGTTCTCTCCCTGGATTTTGATGAGGCCATTGTCCGCCTTTAAGCACGGGAACGCAACGCGAGGGAAATCGCAGCCGTTGTGCAAGAATTGTATATCGGCCTGGACACAAGCATTAAACGGCGCAAAGATAACGCCGACTTTTCTTTCCTCACCACCAGGAAGTCGCGGCCGCCATGGAGATATCATGAACTGGGATGACGTGCGTATTTTCCTCGCCGTTGCCCGCTCCGGCCAGATCCTGGGCGCGGCCAAGCGCCTGGAACTGAACCACGCCACGGTCTCCCGGCGCATCGCTACCCTTGAGGAGGCCTTGCGCACCAAACTGTTTCGCCGGCTTACCACCGGTTCCGAACTGACACCGGCGGGCGAACGGTTTCTCGACATTGCCGAGCGCATGGAGGCCGAGATGATCGCCGCCCGCTCGACGGTTGCCGGCGAAGGCGACGATATTTCCGGCACAGTGCGCATCGGCGCGCCGGACGGTTTCGGCGTCGCCTATCTCGCGCCGCGGCTCGGCGCGCTGACGGCCCTGCACCGGGAACTCACGGTGCAGCTCGTGCCGGTGCCCCGTTCCTTTTCCCTGTCCCGCCGCGAGGCCGATATTGCGATCACGGTGGAGCGACCGACGGAAGGCCGGCTCGTCGCCGGCAAGCTGGTCGACTATACGCTCGGCCTCTACGCCTCGCGCATCTATGCCGAAAAAAATGGCCTGCCTCGGAGCCGGGAAGAGCTGAAAAATCACCCTCTGATCGGCTACGTCCCGGACCTGATTGTCAGCCAGTCGCTCGACTATGCCGCCGAATTCAGCCACGACTGGCATTCCACCTTCGCCATATCCTCCGCCATGGGTCAGGCCGAGGCCGTGCGCTCCGGCGCCGGTGTCGGCATCCTGCATACCTTTGTCGCCCGCTCGATGCCGGAACTGGTGCCGGTGGAAGCAGCTCCCCCCATCCGCCGCGCCTATTGGCTGGTCTATCATGAGAGCGTGCGCCAGCTACGGCGCATCCAGGTCGTCGCGTCTTTCATCGCAGGGCTTGTCGAAAAGGACCGCGCCCTGTTTCTTTGAACCGACCGAGATCTCGGGAGAGAACCTTGTTGTCACGGCCCTATGTGGAACTGCTGCGCCAGGCCCAACGCGCGTCGAGACGACCCGACGAGGCGGAAGATCTCCTGCAGGCGGTGCTGCTCTCGGCAATCGAGGCCGGCCGTTCGGATCTTTCCTGTCCCGACAACCGCCGATGGCTGCAAGGCGCCATCCACAAGCGGGCGGCATTCGAAGCCCGCACCGCCGTCAGACGGAGACAGCGCGAAACGCGTTGGCAAGCCGAGCCGGCGACATCCGTTGTGCGCGAGGATATGCCCAGGGCTTTTGTCGCTGCGCTGCCCGCAGCACTCAGAACCACCGCGCTTCTGGTGCTGACCGGCCATACGCGCCAGGAAATCATGTGGCTGCTGCGCCTGTCGGATCCTGCCCTGCGGCAACGCATCGCCGAGATCAGGCGACGTTGGCGCGATACAGGCGGAAACCGGCTCGAGGAAATCCCCGGCCTCGGCGGCACGCTGCATTTCGGCAGCATCCGCCGCGCTTTGCTCGGACCGGCGCGACGCGACGGGGTGCTTCTCGCCAGCCATGATCCCGACGGCCATCTTTTTTTGGTGAACATCCCCTCACGAATACAGGCGGCACGGCAACAGAGCGAACGCAGACCCTCAACTCAGGAGTAGACATCCCGTGTTTCGCAACAGAAAGCTTGGCACCATCTGCTATTTCGTTTCCGACATCAGCCGCACCGAAGCCTTCTATCGCGATGTTCTTGGCCTTGAAGTCCAGAACATGGGCGATGCTGGCGACGGCCACGAATGGCTGATGGCGCAGACCATCAACGGCATCGAACTGATTTTCTTCCAGCAGGAATCGCGGCCCGGCAATTCGCCCATCATCGTCTTCGAGATCGCCGAAGGCGGTATCGACGATGTCGTCGCCGGTCTGGCGGAAAAGGGCGTGACCATCGTCACGCCGGTCAGCCATGCCCCCGGAGGATGGTCGGCGGAAGTCGCCGATCCGGACGGCCACCAGATCTCGATGTACCAGTCGGAAGACCAGCCGCGTTCGCTGAAGAAATAATCTTCAACGTCGCCAGATCAATGCGCTAGAACACCGTCGGCGCATTGCTTCAGGCATAGCGGGATATGCCGAGTTCGCCGACGTCGATGTCCGGCTTCTTGCCCGACACGATGTCGGCCAGAACCCGTCCCGAACCGCAGGCCATCGTCCAGCCCAGCGTGCCGTGGCCGGTGGACAGGAAAAGATTGTCGTAGCGCGTCTTGCCGATGATCGGCGGGCCGTCAGGTGTCATCGGCCTGAGCCCGCACCAGAAGCTGGCCTTCGAAACGTCGCCGCCGCGCGGGAACAGATCGGTGACGGAATGTTCGAGCGTCGCCCGCCGAGCGGGACGCAAGGCCAGATCGTAACCGGAAATCTCGGCCGTGCCGCCGACGCGGATACGATCGCCGAGACGCGTGATCGCCACCTTGTAGGTTTCGTCCATGACGGTCGATTCCGGCGCACCGGCCGCTTCGGTGATCGGCACGGTGATCGAATAACCCTTGATCGGATAGACCGGGATCGAAAGCCCGAGCGGCTTCAGCATGACGGGCGAATAGCTGCCGAGCGCGCAGATATAGGCGTCCGCCGTCAGCAACCCTTCGCTGGTGTCGACACCGGCGATGCGGCCGCCTTCGGTGGCAATGCCCTTGATCGAGGTGTTGAAGCGGAAGGTCACACCACGCTTGGCTGCGTGTTCGGCCAGCCGCTCGGTGAACATCTTGCAGTCGCCTGTTTCGTCGCCCGGCAGGCGAAGGCCGCCGACGAACTTGCCCTTGACGTTGGCAAGCGCCGGCTCCGCGCCGATGCAGCCGGACGGATCGAGCACTTCGTAGGGCACGCCGAACTGCTTCAGTACCTCGATGTCGCCGGCGGTTCCGTCGAGCTGCTTCTGGTTGCGGAAAAGTTGCAAGGTGCCCTTGGCGCGATCGTCATACTGGATGCCGATTTCGGCGCGCAGAGCCTTCAGGCAATCGCGGCTGTATTCTGCGATCGGCACCATGCGCGCCTTGTTCACCGCGTAACGCGCCTCGGTGCAGTTGCGCAGCATCTTCAGCACCCAGGACACCATGGCCGGATCGACCTTGGGGCGGATGACCAGCGGCCCGAAATGCATCAAGAGCCATTTGATCGCCTTGACCGGAACGCCGGGGCCCGCCCAGGGCGAAGAATAGCCCGGCGAAACCTCGCCGGCATTGCCGAAGCTGGTTTCCAGTGCCGGACCGGCCTGGCGGTCCACCACCGTCACCTCATGGCCGGCTTCCGCCAGATAGTAGGCGGCGGTCACCCCGATCACGCCGCTGCCAAGCACCAGAATTCTCATAAGTCCCGCTCCTAGAGCACGATCCCGAAAAGCTGCAGACTTTTCGAACGCAACTTCAAAACCGGAGCGCCCTTCCCGCATCGAACGTACGAGCGGCGCTCCAACCACCCAATCACGCTGCCGTTGGGCCGCCTGGGTCGTCATCGGCCCCTGTCTGCCGGATTTTCGTCTCCACGCCAAGTGGTGGCACAATGCTATTGGCACTGTAGACCAGTCGGAGTGCAGGCCGCACTTGCCGGGCGATACTGGCACGGCGCGCTGCTTCCGGCTGGAACAGCACTTTCACCACCCGGATCGGCTCGGTCTCGCCACCCGACCGCTCGACGAGACCTGCTTCGCCCTCCGCCATGCCAAGCAGCGAAAGCCCCCATGGCGTTGTCACCGGGAGGCTACCGCCCACAACGCCGCGCACCTCGTTCTGGATTACGGTTCGCGTCTCCGCCGGATTGGCACCGATGCGGAACGTGACGCGGCTGTTGATGGTCACGATATCGGGATCGACGGAATCGATCAGCACCACGCTGGCATTGGCAAGTTTCTTTTCCAGCAGCGGGGCGAGCGGATCGCCCAGCGCACGCCGGCGTTCCAGCATCGTTTCCAGGATTGCGAAATCCTTGGTGGTAAGGCGGCAGGTCCTGTTCATGCCCGTGCCTCGCCTCGATCCGCATGCGGCGGTTCGACAGCGACAATGTCGAGCACCATCTCGCGGCCGTCGCGCGTCGTCCATCGAACGCAGTGGCCAACCTCGGCGCCGATTAGCGCCGTGCCCAGCGGCGTAAGCACGGAAATCCGTTGCGCGGCGATGTCTGCCTCGGCCGGATACACCAGCATCATCCGCTGTTCGGCGCCGTCACCGTTCCGCGCGATGACCGTGGACCCCATGCGCACGATGGTGTCCGGCAAAGTGCCGGGAGCGGCCACGGTCGCGCGATCCATCTCGGAAAGTAGCTCTTCGGCAGTATCGGGCAAGCGGTCGAGAGAGGCCCGCGCCAGGCCGGTCAAGCGGCCGTGGTCACTGGCAGTCACCAATATGGTATCGGGCGGACGAACCTTGATTGATCTTTGCATGGTGAAACCTTTCATGTTGATGGCGCATCGAAACGATGCGCAGCCGGCCGCACGCATGGCGGCCTTGAATCGAGCCGGCGCGCGACGCTCTAAGTCGCCGTCGGCTCGAAATTCATGTCTGTTCTTGAAAAAAGCCCCGGTACGAACGGACGCACAAAGGCATCCGCGCCGGGGCTACGCTCCCGCGATAGGGCAGATCCTGAAACAGGTCCGGTTATGGGCAAAAGTGCTCATGCGGCGAGCCTTGCCGACCCGGCACGGCTTGTCAAGCATGGCAAGGCCGCTCAACCGCCCAGGTAGCGCCGATGGAAACGATGGCCAAGGCTGGTCAGAACCTCGTAACCGATCGTGCCCGCGACATCCGCCACGGTGTCGAGCGGATGTGACGGACCGATGAGTTCGACAAGATCGCCCTCCTTGAGGCGTCCTTCGGACAGCGCAGAGATGTCGAGGATGATCGAATCCATCGATACCCTGCCGATGAACGGCAATTCGGCACCGTCGAAAAAGGCAGCCGCCGAGGTGCGGCGATGCCAGCCGTCGGCATAACCCAGGGCGATCGTCGCCGTCCGAAGGGGACCTGCAGCGTGAAAAGTGTGACCGTAACCGACCCCTGCGCCGGCATTGATCTGCCTGGTCTGGATCACCTTGGCTTCCAGCTTGACCACCGACTGCATCGGGTTCTTGTGACCCGGTGTCGGGTTGATGCCGTAAAGCGCCGCCCCCGGCCGTGCCAGGTCGTGATGATAGGGCTTGCCGAGGAAGATGCCGGATGAATTGGCGAAGGAAAGCGGTGCCGGTGGCAACATCTTGCGCAACCGTTCGAATTCCAGCCGTTCGGCCTCGTTGGCGCCATGCTCCGGTTCGTCAGCGCAAGCGAGATGACTCATCACCAGCTTGAGCTCGATGCCGTCGAAACCGGATGGGTCAGCCGCCAATGCTTTCACCTCGACCGGCGCCATGCCGATGCGCGACATGCCGCTGTCGACCTGGATCGCCGCCGGCAGCTTCTTGCCAAGTTGACGCGCGAGACCGCGCCAGGCGACAAGTTGCCCGGTGCTGTTGATGACCGGTGTGAGTGCGGCCGCTTCCCCTTGCGCTTCCGATCCGGGCAGCAGGCCGTGCAGAACAAAAATGGTTGGCGCGGCACCAAGCGCGTCACGCAGCAAGACGCCTTCCCAGAGGTGGGCGACGAAAAAAGTTTCGCAGCCCTCCTTTCGCAAGGCATTCGCCACTTGCGCTGCGCCAAGCCCATAACCGTCGGCTTTGACAACGCCGGCGCAGGCAACGCCATCAAGACGTGCTTTCAGGCGACGGTAGTTTTCGCGAATGGCACCAAGATCGATGGTGAGGATGGCGCCGGCTGCCGCTTCATCGGGCTGGGCAGGCGTATGAGGCGTCGTTCTGGTCAATTCGGGTGGTCTAAAGCGTTTCACCGTTTCATGGAAACGGCGAAACGCTCTATCTCCTTGTTTTTACGCAATTCCGGACGGAAAACCGCTGCACACTTTTCCTGAAATTGCTCTAGCTCCGGAAATCCTGGCGGCATCGACCATCTTCGACCCCGTGCGGCAATACGATTGGTTCCCGCAACGGTTATGCCACCAGATGCCGGAAGGCTGCAACGACCTCTTCGTAGACCTTGCGTTTGAACGGCACGATGAGATTGGGCAGATCGCTCATCGGCTTCCATCCCCAGTCGTCGAATTCCGCGTCATGTCCGCCCGGTGGCGGATTGATCTTGATTTCGCTTTCATCGCCATGGAAACGGAACGCGAACCATTTCTGCGTCTGGCCGCGATAGCGGCCCTTGAAGGCGATCCCGACCAGATCGCGCGGCAGGTCGTAGTTGATCCAGTTCGGAGCCTCGGCAAGAAGATCGAGGCTTCTCATCCCGGTCTCTTCATAGATTTCCCGCTTGGCTGCAACGAGCGGCTCCTCGCCCTTGTCGATGCCTCCTTGCGGCATCTGCCAGAGCTGCGTCGTGCCAGCAAACTCGCTGTCCGGTTCGGCGATGCGATGACCCACCCAGACCAGGCCTTTGCCACTCAGCACCATGACGCCGACACAAGGGCGATAGGGCAACGTTTCGGGATCGACCAGTTTTTTCTTTGCCATGCTCACTTCCGTTCGGGATCAGTCGCCACTGCCGAGACCGGCACGATCTCGATGCCGCGCTTCTTGGCTTCGTTCACCCAGGACACAACGGCATCGACGGTGACGTTGAAAGCCGACCCCGTACCGAGGGCATATCCCTTGGCGCGCGCGGTGGCCTCGAGCTCATCGAGTTTCTTCAAGATGGCGCCACGCTCCTGCACGCCATCGATCGCGGTATCGGCGATCGCCAGCGGCACGCCGTCTTTCTTTGCCAGATCGGGCGCGACGCTGCGCGCCGAAGAACCGTCGTCGAGATAACCGATGCCGCGCTTGGCAAGTTCCGCCATCACCGGCCCGAATGCCTCTGGATCGGTGGAGAAGCGAGCGCCCATATAGTTCATCACCGCCGTATAGTTCGTGGTGCGTGACAGCACCCAGCGCAAATTCTTCAGGTTTTCTTCTTCACCGGCATCGACCGTCAGCGTGTTGCGACCCGGATTCACGTTGGGATAATCGAACGGTTCCAGCGGCAATTGCATGACGATCTCATGGCCGCGCCGGCGCGCTTCCTGCATCCAACGGCCGATGCTGTTGCCTTGCGAGGCAAAGGCGAGCGTCACCTCACCCGGCAGCTTGGCGATCGCCGATTGTGTGCCGGTCTGCGACACGGCGAGTCCACCGATGACGATGGCGACGCGAGCCCCACGCGCGCCGGACCAGGGACGAGCATAGACATCAAAGGGTCGCCGCCCATCCGCCGAGCGGATCGGCAGAGGACCGCCTTCGCCGTCTTCGATCAAGGCCTTGTCGGGCAGATGCGCCACCGACAGGTTCTGGCCGACCGCGGAAGCGTCCTGAATGACGATGCCGGCTTGACCGCCCGAGTCGGTCGGCTGAACGTGAATGATCTGCGGTCCGCCGCTCTTCTTCGGCTGCGGTGCGGATTTTGGCGATACTTCGGACGCAGCAGGTATCTGAGTCGCCGTTTCAACCGGCTTCGTTTCCTGAGGCACCGGAGTCGCGACAACCTCGGGCTTGCGAAACGGTTTTTCGCCGAAGGCAATCAGCGCAGAAGCGCCGACAATCGCCAAAACGCCCAAAGCCGCCACCATCTGGCCGCGGCCGAACCGTCGTGCCGAACGCGACGCGGACGCCCGGACAGATTGCCCAAGCGGGCGTTCGATCTCTTTGGTGAAATCAGCCAAGCCGCCAACCCCTGCCGCCTGCGCGGCGCGTTAGTGCGGTTCACCATTTTCAACGAAACGGCGACCCGCTCTATCTCTTTGTTTTGACGCAATCCCGGACGGAAAACCGCGACACACTTTTCCTGGAATTGCTCCCGGCAAGTCCCCGAATCAAAACTGCCGGAACCTTGCGGTTCCGGCAGCATCGCATTGCTGCGTTCAGGCGGCCAGTGTCCTTTGAGAGAACCCGCCGCCAGCTTTACTGGTTCATCACCGCCTTGTCGGGGTTCGGCGGGAAGGCCGGGTCGGTCTTCTCGCCGCGCAGCAGCTGTTCGGCAAAGATCAGCTGCAGGTCGTTCTTCGGATCCGGCGGCACATAGGCGGCCGAGCCGGAGCCCTGCGTGCTCTCTTCCACGCCCTTGATATGGCCCTTCAGATCCGACTCGCCACGGGTCAGGTCGCGACCCTGCAGTTCCGCCGGAACCGGCTGATCGACCTTGATGTCGGGCGAAATGCCCTTGCCCTGGATCGATTTGCCGGACGGCGTGTAGTAGAGCGCCGTCGTCAAGCGAAGCGCGCCATTCTCGCCGAGCGGGATGATGGTCTGCACCGAGCCCTTGCCGAAGGACTGCGTGCCGACGACCGTGGCGCGCTTCATGTCCTGCAGGGCGCCCGCCACGATTTCGGAGGCACTGGCCGAACCGCCATTGATGAGCACCACCAGCGGCTTGCCGTCGATCTCGTCGGTCGTCTTGGTCTTGGCGTCGAAGCGTGTCACGTCCTTGGGATCGCGTCCGCGCGTCGAAACGATCTCGCCCCGCTTCAGGAAAGCATCGGAAACCGACACGGCCTGGTCGAGCAAGCCGCCCGGATTGAGCCGCAAGTCGAGCACGTAGCCCTTCAGCTTGTCCTTCGGCACCTGCTTCTTGACCTCTGCGATGGCGTTCTGCAGATCGTCATAGGTCTTTTCGGTGAAGGAGGTGATCTTCATGTAGCCGATGTCGTTCTCGACCCGGTATTTCACGGCCTTGACCTTGATGATGTCGCGCACCACCGTCACATCGATGGGCTTGTCGGCACCCTGGCGCAGGATGGTCAGCTTGATCGGCGTATTGACCGCGCCGCGCATCTTGTCGACCGCATCGTTGAGCGTCAGGCCACGAACTTCCTCACCGTCGATCTTGGCGATGTAGTCGCCAGCCAGAACGCCGGCCTTGGCTGCAGGCGTATCGTCGATCGGTGTGATGACCTTGACGAGGTCGTTCTCCATCGTGACCTCGATGCCGAGGCCGCCAAACTCGCCCTTGGTCTGAACGCGCATGTCCTGCGCCTGTTCGGAATTCATGTAGGACGAATGCGGGTCGAGCGACGAGAGCATGCCATTGATGGCGTTTTCCACCAGCGACTTGTCATCCGGCGGCGTCACATATTGAGCGCGCACGCGCTCGAAGATGTCGCCGAAGATGGCAAGCTGCTTATAGGTGTCGGAGCCTGCCGCGTTCGCCGCCGAGCTTGGAACCCCATAAACCAGGCTCATGGCAGACGCACCCATCAGCGCGCCGGCAAACAAGAGCGACAATTTCCGCATCATCTTACGTCCTTCCAGAAAATCGCTCCGCCCACCATGGGTTAGGATCGACGGGTTTTCCATCCTTGCGGAACTCGATGTAGAGCTCCAGCGTGGTATTTCCATTCTGCGTTGCCGATGTGCTCGCTACGCGGGCCTCGCCCATGGTTCCGATCGGCTCGCCCGCGAGCACGGCCTGGCCTGCCGCTACATTCAATTTGCTCATTCCCGCCAGAACGACATGATAGCCGTCGCCGGCGTTCAGGATCAAGAGTTGTCCATAGGAACGAAAAGGTCCTGCATAGAGGACACTCCCATCCGCCGGCGCCGTCACGATGGCGCCCGATTGTGTCGCAACCATGTCGCCCAGCATGGCACCGCCGGTCCCGTCGTCGGCGCCGAAACGACGCCGGATCTTGCCGGTCACCGGCAACGACACCTGCCCCTGCATGGCTGAGAACGGCACGGACGAGGCGAGGCGGTTCGCTTCCGGAACGGCGGTTGCGGCTGCCTTCGCATCGGCATCCGCCTGGGCGGCCTCGTTCTGCCTGGCCTTTTCGGCCGCTTTGCGTGTCTTTTCAGCCTCGGCATCGAGGGAGGCGATCAGGTCTTTCAGGCTAGAGGCCTTCGCCGCGAGGTCGCGAGCCTTCTTTTGCTCGTCGACCAGGGCCGTTTCAGTTTCGGACTGCAGTTTTTCCTTCGCCTGCAGCAAGAGGTTGAGCCGCTGCTTCTCAGCCACCTGATCGGTGACGGCGGCGGCCAGTCGAGTACGCTCCGCCTCGATCGAGGTCGTCACCCGCGACAGTTCTTTCAGCTCGGTCACCACGATGTCGGCCCGGTGGCGCAATTCCGGCACCACTGCACCAAGAAGGATCGCACTGCGCACCGAAGACAACGCGTCTTCCGGCTTGACCAGAATGGCCGGAGGCGGATTGAGGCCCATGCGTTGCAATGCACCCAGCACTTCGGCCAACACGTCACGGCGGGCCGCGAGCGATTCGCGCAGCTTTTTCTCCTGCTCCTTCAGGCCGCCGACCTTGCCGCTGATGTCTTCGATATCCTGCCCGAGCTTCTGCTCGGTCTTGGCCGATTGGATAAGTGCGGCCGTGATCGACGCCGAATCCTTCTTCACTGTGGCGATGTCGGCGGCAAGCTTGCTCAGGCGCTCGGCCGAAAGCGTGATCTCCTTGGCCACGCGTTCATATTCGGCCCGGTTCTGATCGGCATCGGGCGCGGTATCCGGCCCATCTTCGGCCTTTGCCGAAAACGACGCAACGAACGCGGCAGCAATCAAGCAGCCGCACACAACGCCGTTTTTCGATCTCATACGCTCAAACATGGAAGCCCGACTGTATTTCCGGCTTCATTAACGAACCATCAACCATAAGTGTTCGCACCGTCCCTCCGCAGGGCTTCTCGAACCGCATTGGGGCGAAAATCGGTCAGGTGGACAGCTATGATCGGTGATAAGGATGGCCGGCAAGGATCGTCGCCGCCCGGTAAAGCTGCTCGCCCAGCATGACCCGCACCAGTTGATGCGGCCAGGTCATCGCCCCCAGCGACACGACCAGATCGGCCTGATCGCGCAACGATTGATCGTGGCCGTCGGCGCCGCCGATCGCTAGGATCACGGCCTTGCGGCCGCCATCGCGGAACAGTCCGATACGACCGGCGAATTCTTCGGAGGAAAAATGCCGTCCCCGTTCGTCGAGCAGAATCAGTGCACCACCCGGCTGTAGCTGGGTCTGCAGTCTCTGACCCTCTTCGCGTCGACGTTCGCTGGCGGTCTGGCCGCGGCTTTCGGCGACTTCCGTGACACCGGAGAATTCAAGACCGATCGCGGGACCGCTCTTGGCGAAACGGTCGAAGTAGCGAGCTGCCAAATCCCTTTCGGGGCCGGCTTTCATCCGACCCACGGCATGTACGATGATCTTCATCCCTGCCTCTAGAGCGTTTCCGTTTTTTCACGGAGACGCGGAAACGCTCTAACTCTTTGTTTCCACGCAATTCCGCACGGAAAACCGCTACGCACTTTTCCTGGAATTGCTCCGCGGAACCTTACGGTTCAGTGGAGGGTCTCTTCTTCAAGGTCGGGTGCCTGCCACATCTTTTCAAGATTGTAGAAGTCACGGACCTCGGGTCGGAAGACGTGCACGATGATATCGCCGGAATCGATCAACACCCAGTCAGCGCTGGCCAGCCCCTCGACGCGCGCATCGCCGTAACCGGCATCCTTGAGCGCTTTGAGGAGATGATCGGCAACCGCCGTGACATGACGGTTCGATCGGCCGGACGCGACAACCATGTAGTCGCCGAGGCTCGATTTTCCCTGAATGTCGATGGAGACGATGTTTTCGGCCTTGGAGTCTTCCAGACTGGCAAGGACTGTCTTGATGGCGCGGGCCGAGGCGTCGATGCCGCCTATCCCGGCCGCCGAAGGCACGATGTCGGCCTTCTTCCGCAGTGCTGTTCTCAGTGTCTTTCCTTTCGCGACAAGAACAACGAAGTCACCAACCAAATCAGGTGACCCCTAATAGATAGGCAGAGTCGCATTGCAGTTTCAAGACAAGCTGGAGTTATTCCAGCAAAAGTGCGAAGCGGTTTTGCGCCCGGAATTACGCAAAAAACAAAGAGTTAGAGCGTTTTCGCGTTTCCGTGAAACCGGAAACGCTCTAACCCACGCTTGTCATAAACGAACCGTCAAACCGCTGATCCATCTTGCAAAACTGCTATTTCTTCGCCGCTTGCCGGATCGCGGTCGATGACAGAAGCGAGCGCGGACCGTGGATGAAGGTCCAGGCCGGCGCCCGCATATGCGCCAGAATGGGAGCATCGCCTTCGTCGATCCGGGCATAGTCGAACGTCTTGGCCACGACGGACGACAGAAAGGACAGGGTCGCTCCCGGCCGGTCGATGACGGCGATCGGGAAGGTCATGGCGATCTGGCGCCAGCGCTGCCATCGGTGGAAGTCGCGCAGCGAATCCGCCCCCATGATCCACACGAAATCGACTCCGGGGTTCTTGGCGCGCACCAGCGCCAGGGTGTCGGCGGTGTAGCGTATGTGGTGGCTTGCTTCGAAAGCCGTCACCTTGATCCGCGGATTCTTGGTGACCTTTTCCGACAATCGGATGCGCTCGGCCAGCGGTGCGAGTTCACGTGTGCTCTTCAGCGGATTCCCCGGCGTGACGATCCACCAGAGCTGATCGAGAGCAAGCCGCCTCAGCGCGATCTCGGCAACAAGAGCATGGCCGGCATGCGGTGGGTTGAACGAGCCCCCGAACAGGCCGACCTGCATGCCTTTTTCCACATAGGGCATGCGCAGATAATGCGAGGCGATCCCTGCTGGCGGCCGCGCCTGGTCAACCTGTTGGCCAATATCAGTCGGGGGTCCGTCGGATCTCAAATTCTGGTCCCCAACCGCCTTACATCGAAAACGCGACCGAAGGTGCTACGACCGCACCTGTCCGTTGCCGCGCACGCGATATTTGAACGAGGTAAGCTGTTCCACGCCGACCGGGCCACGCGCGTGCATCTTGCCGGTGGCGATGCCGATCTCCGCGCCCATGCCGAACTCGCCGCCATCGGCGAATTGCGTCGAGGCGTTGTGCAGCAGGATGGCGGAGTCGATCTCGTTGAAGAAACGCTCCACGGCGGCGGCATCCTCGGCGACGATCGCCTCGGTGTGATGCGACGAGAACGTCTCGATATGGTCGATGGCGCTGCCGACCCCGTCGACCAGCTTCACCGCGATGATGGCGTCGAGATATTCCGTCACCCAGTCGGCGTCCGTTGCCGGCGTGGCATTGGAGAAAGCCTTCAGCACGTCGGCATCGGCATGGATTTCGCAGCCGGCGGCGCGCAAGGCCTCCAGTACCGGAACCAGATGCGTGGACGCTGCGGCCCGGTCGACCAGCAGCGTTTCGGCCGCGCCGCAGATGCCGGTGCGCCGCATCTTGGCATTGACCGCGATCTTCACGGCCATGTCGAGATCGGCCGACTTGTCGATGTAGAGGTGGCAGATGCCTTCCAGATGCGCGAACACCGGAACACGCGCCTCGTTCTGCACGCGTTCGACAAGGCTGCGCCCGCCACGCGGGATGATGACGTCCAGATTGCCGGACAGGCCCTTCAGCATCTCGCCGACAGCGGCGCGATCGGTGGTCGGCACCAGCTGGATCGCGTCTTCAGGCAATCCCGCTGCCTTCAGCCCTTCGACCAGGCAGGTATGGATGGCGGCGGACGAATTGATCGAATCGGATCCGCCACGCAGGACTACTGCATTGCCGGCCTTCAGGCACAGCGCCCCGGCATCCGCCGTCACGTTCGGGCGGCTTTCATAGATGACGCCGATGACGCCGAGCGGCGTGCGCACGCGCTCGATGTGCAGGCCGTTCGGCCGGTCCCACTCGGTGATCGTGTCGCCGACAGGGTCCTTCAGTGCCGCGATCTCGCGAATGCCGTCGCTCATCGCGCCAATACGCGCGGGATTGAGCTTCAGGCGATCCATGAAGGACGGCGAAAGACCTGCTTCCTCGCCATTCGCCACATCGATGGCATTGGCTTCCAGGATTGCCTTTTCGTTGCGCAGGATGGCGTCAGCCATGGCGGAGAGAGCGGCGTTCTTGGCAGCGGTCGAAGCGATGGCGAGCGGTCGCATGGCAGCCCGCGCCTTGCGGCCGATTTCTGCCATGAGCCGAGTGGTATCGCCCGTCTTCCCTTCATGCAGCGTCAGCATGCTCATTCTCCACCTTGCGCGCCGGCTCCACCTTGCACACCAGCATGGCTGACCACCAGATCGTCGCGGTGGATCATTGCCGAACGCGCCTCATAGCCGAGCACCGTTTCGATCTCGGCTGTCTTGAGACCGGCGATTCTTACGGCATCGGCCGCATCATAGGCAACCAGCCCACGCGCAATCTCGCGGCCTTCGGGCGACAGGATAGCCACGGTATCGCCGCGTGCGAAATTGCCGCTCACCAGTTTCACCCCCGCCGGAAGCAACGATTTGCCCGACATCAGCGCGCCGATGGCGCCGGCGTCGACAGTCAGTCGCCCCGCCGGTTCCAACTGGCCGGCGATCCAGGTCTTGTAGCCTTTCACCGGCGTCGGGCTCGGCTTGAAGAAGGTGGCGCGCTCGCCACGCTCGATCGCCATCAGCGGCGACAGGCGCGTGCCCGCGGTGATCACCATGGCGGTACCAGCCGCGTTGGCGATCTTGCCAGCATCGAGCTTGGTGCGCATGCCGCCGCGCGACAATTCTGAAGCCGCGGCACCCGCCATTGCCTCGATATCAGGCGTGATGCGCTCGACAACCGGAATGAACTGGGCATTCGGGTCGCGCGCCGGCGGCGCCGTATAAAGCCCGTCAATGTCGGAAAGCAGCACCAGAAGGTCCGCGCCCATCATCGTGGCGACACGCGCCGCCAGGCGATCATTGTCGCCATAGCGGATTTCGGACGTCGCCACCGTGTCGTTCTCGTTGATGACAGGCACGGCCTTCATCTTGAGCAATGTCGAGATGGTGGCGCGCGCGTTGAGATAGCGCCGGCGCTCTTCCGTATCGCCCAAAGTGAGCAGGATCTGGCCGGATTTCAAACCATGACCGCCCAAGGCATCCGACCATGCGCCGGCCAATGCGATCTGCCCGACAGCGGCAGCCGCCTGGCTTTCTTCCAGTTTCAAGGCCCGCTTGCCAAGCCCCAGTATGGTGCGTCCGAGTGCAATGGCGCCCGACGATACGACAAGGACTTCCGCGCCGCCGGCAGCCAGCGTGCCGACATCCTGCGCCAGCGACGCCAGCCATTCGCGTTTCAACCCGGTCGTGCGGTCGACCAGCAGCGCCGAACCGATCTTGACCGTGATACGGCGGTATTTCTTCAGAGACTGCACGGACATTTCCTACTGTTCCCAGCGCGTCTCGACCCTTGCCGGCACAGCATCGCGCGCTTCGGCCACCACGGCCATCAGCGCGCGCAGCACCGCCTCGACACCTTCGCCGGTGACCGCCGAAACCAGCAGCGGTGCGCGGCCGGCGGCGCGTTTCAGCGAAGCCAGCTTCTTCTTGCGTGCATCCTCATCCAGCGTGTCGGCCTGGGAGAGCGCGACGATCTCGACCTTGTCCTCCAGCCCGTTACCGTAGGCCTCCAGTTCCTTGCGCACGGTCTTGTAGGCCTTGCCCGGGTTTTCCTCCTGCGCGGAAACCAGATGCAGCAGCACGCGCGTGCGCTCGACATGGCCGAGGAAACGGTCGCCGATGCCGACCCCTTCATGCGCACCCTCGATCAGGCCGGGAATGTCGGCCAGCACGAATTCACGCGCGTCGATGCGCGCGACGCCAAGGCCCGGGTGGAGCGTGGTGAATGGATAATCGGCGATCTTCGGCTTTGCAGCCGTCACCGCCGCCAGGAAGGTTGATTTGCCGGCATTCGGCAGGCCGACCAGCCCGGCATCGGCGATCAGCTTGAGCCGCAGCCAGATCGTCAGCTCTTCGCCCGGCAGGCCGGGATTGGCGCGCCGCGGCGCCTGATTGGTCGAGGTCTTGAAATGCTGGTTGCCGAAACCGCCATTGCCGCCGGCAGCCAGGCGGAAACGCTGTCCCTCTTCGGTCAGATCGCAGATCAGCGTCTCATTGTCCTCGGCATAGATCTGCGTGCCGGCCGGCACTTTCAGCGTCACGTCGGCGCCTTTGGCGCCGGTGCGGTTGCGGCCCATGCCATGCACGCCGGTCTTGGCGCGGAAATGCTGCTGATAGCGATAGTCGATCAGCGTGTTCAGCCCGTTGACGACCTCGACCCAGACATCGCCGCCGCGACCGCCGTCGCCGCCATCCGGTCCGCCGAATTCGATGAACTTCTCGCGCCGGAACGAGACGGCACCGGCTCCGCCATCGCCGGAGCGGATATAGACCTTGGCTTGATCGAGGAATTTCATCGGACGACGCGATTTCTGTTGCTATGGAGTTTCACGAACCCGTCTGCTCTAAACTATGGAAAGCGCTAGAGCGAGAGCGGGCATGGCCGATTTTGCGGCCGGAGGCGGGAGAGTTCGTTTGAGGATCGTCACTTACAACATCCAGTACGGCATTGGCCTCGACGGCGGCTACAACCTCGCCCGCATCGCCGATGCCGTGCGTGGCGCCGATGTCATCGCCCTGCAGGAAGTCTCGCGCAACAACCCGCGCAACGGCGGACACGACATGGTTGCCGCGATCAGCGAAGCGTTGCCTGATTATTTTGCCGTCTATGGCTCGAATTTCGAGGCGAATATCGGTTCGTCCGTCGTTGACGGCCGCGCTCGCACCATCACCTTCCAGCTCGGCAACATGGTGTTGTCGAAGACACCGATCCATCTGTCGCGCAATCTGCTTCTGCCGCGAAGCCGCTCCGTCGGCACCATGAATTTCCAGCGCGGCGCCATCGAAGCCCTCGTTGAGACACCGCTCGGTTTCGTGCGCTTCTATTCGGCCCATCTCGACCATCGCAACCCAATCGAACGCGCCAGGCAGATCCGCTACCTGCGTGACCGTGTGCTCAACTACGCGCTCGAAGGCGGCGGCCTGAGCGGCCTTGGCGAGATCGGCCTGCCGGAACCGCCATGTCCCGAGGCTTTCGTCGTGATGGGCGACTTCAACATGCTGGCCGGTTCGCCCGAATATGTCGAATTCGCCGGCATGCCCGATCATGAATTCGGCCTGCATCTCAGTGCCGATCTTGCCGTCGACGCCGCCGTGCGGCTGGGCGCCGGGGAACCGGACCTCGTCACCTGGGTCGACCCCGACCGTCCCGAGGACGAAAGCCGCCACAAGCGCATCGACTACATCTTCACCAGCGCCTCGCTGGCCGGCGCGCTGAAACGCCTCTGGGTCGACCGCAAAGCCGACGGCTCCGATCATTTGCCCGTCTGGCTCGAACTCGGCTGAGGAGCTAGGCCAACGTTTGCCAGGCATCTCTGTTTGCCTTGTCGATGGTCGCCATGATGACCATATCGAGATAGCGGCCGTCGATGCAGGCCGCATCGCGTTCCACGCCCTCCTGGACGAACCCGACCTTGCGATAGAGGGCGATGGCACGCGCGTTGTCGGCATATGCGGACAGCTCGACGCGTACGATGCCCTGCCGGCGCGCTTCCTCAAGTGTCGTTTCGATCAACTGCTGCCCAAGCCCATGACCGCGATAGGCCGGAATGATTCCCATGCCGAGGGTCCCTCTATGCGCATGAACGGGCCTTTCGTGACGCGAAATATCGCACCAGCCGACGACCTCGTCCTGCACCACAGCCACGAACTGCGGATTGCGCTTCTCGATCATGCCGCGCACGAAGTCGCGCGTGCCCGGCAGCGGCGGCGCTTCCAGGAAGGCGAGATATTTGCGTTCGCGGGCCACCGTATCGAGCGCATGATGGAAGCCCTCGATATGAGCCTCCGCCATTGGCACGATGGTTGGTAAGGTTATGTCGGTCATCGTCTTGCCTATTGCTGTCCGGCGCTGACGACATTCTCCGAATGCCACCAGCCGACCGGTTTACAGCCGCACCCAGCTTCTCAGGCTCGCCCAGGTCCTGCGGTCGAGCCGGTAGCGCTCGACCGGCACCTGGCCGGAGACCATGGAATTCAGCATGCCCTGTCCGGCATACTGGAAGCCGCACTTGTGAATGACCCGGCGCGAGGCCGGATTGATCACCCGGGTCGAGGCATGCAGGACCTGGATCGTCGTGCGGGTGAAGGCGAGATCGACCAGGGCATGCGCGGCCTCGGTGGCGTAGCCACGCTTCCAGTGCGGCTCGCCGATCCAGTAGCCGAGTTCCAGGCCGCGGTCGGTGCTGTTCAGGCCGGCGCAGCCGATGAAGGCCCCGTTCTCGGCAAGCGTCAGCGCGTAGACGATGCCGCCGCGCGGCGCGCGCGCCATGGCCAGGAAGGCGCGGGCCTCCTCGATGCCGTAAGGATGCGGCATGCGGGCGAGCATCTCGGCGACATGGCGGTTGTCGGCAAGCGCCACCAGTTGATCGATATCCGCCTCGCAAGGCGCGCGCATCACCAGGCGCTCGGTGCGCAGCACCGGGTTATCGATCGTGAAGCCTCCGTCGTCCGTGTAGTCCGCTTCGGCAACCATTTTGATAGTCCTCCAGGCACGAGAAAAAGGGGAGATGGTCACCCATCTCCCCTGATCCATTTCCTGGCTTGGCCAGACACCGGTTCCCGAGATGGGGTGCCGGTGTCGTGGTGCGGAACCGGCTACTCCGCGGCCTTAAGAGTCGGGTTTACCGACACGTAGGTTCGGCCATTGGCTTTTTTGTTGAAGGCTACGACGCCGGCTTCCAGCGCAAACAGGGTATGGTCCTTGCCCATGCCGACATTGGTGCCGGCATGCCACTTGGTGCCACGTTGACGAATAATGATGTTGCCTGCGATCACAGCTTCGCTGCCGAACTTCTTCACGCCAAGGCGCTTGGATTCCGAATCGCGACCGTTGCGCGACGAACCGCCAGCTTTCTTGTGTGCCATTTCATTGCTCCTTTGCGCCGCGGGGGCGCCTCAAAACCCTTATGAACGCGTTCGCGTTCCGTTTCAAGCCTGCTCGGGCGACATGGTCGCCCCAGAAGTCTTACTCAGCGGCGTCCTCTGCCTTGGCCTTCTTCGGCGCAGCCTTCTCCTTCTTCGGAGCGGCTTCGGCCTTGGCCTCTGCAGCGGTTTCCGCCTTCACTTCGGCCTTGGCAGCCGCCTTCTTGGAAGGCTTGGCACCAGCGACCAGAATCTCGGAGATGCGCACGGTGGTCTGAAGCTGGCGGTGGCCGATCTTGCGGCGCGAATTCTGCCGACGACGCTTCTTGAAAGCGATGACGGTGCGGTTCTTGCCCTGCTCGACGACTTCGGCGGTAACCACCGCGCCGTCGACGAACGGAGCGCCGATCACGACATTCTCGCCTTCGCCATGCGCCAGAACCTGGCCGATTTCGACGACGTCGCCGACATTGGCCTCGAGCTTCTCGATCTTGAGCACATCGTTGGCGGCAACGCGATACTGCTTGCCGCCCGTTTTGATGACTGCGAACATTTTTTGCCTTTCGCTGTTCGGTCGGCCTTTTTGAACCGCTTGTCCTTATCGGGGCGGTTCGGCCGTCTTTTTGTCAGTCTGCGGGTTCAAAAAACAAGCGGCGCGGAGAATCCCCCACGCCGAATGCGGGCCGTCCATAACCGCAGCTTCGCGGTGAGTCAAGGCAAAGCCCGGCCCGCTTCGCCGAAAAGGGCCGAAATCAGGCCATTTAGGGCCTTGTGTCCCGGCCAAGCAGCCGTTATCTAGTGCGCCGCGCCGGCAAGGCCGACCACGCTGCGGAGAAGTGGCTGAGTGGTTGAAAGCACCGCACTCGAAATGCGGCATACTCGCAAGGGTATCGGGGGTTCGAATCCCTCCTTCTCCGCCATTCAATCTCTTCTTTTTTGGTCTCTCATTATCCGGGCTCGATGGCGAGTTCTCCAAATTAAGTGCGCCTTGAGCAGATGAAGACGGAACCGTATCTTGCAAGCGACTGACGTTTCGCGTGCTGTGGCTGCGGCCAGATCGACCGCTTCGGCGTTGGGCCTCACGGTCGATGATGCGGTTGTTCTTCAGAATTCGAACAAGCTCACCCTGCGCCTTCTGCCCTGCGACACCCTTGCCCGGATCGGGCCTTTGGGGGATCGGGTGCTGCAGTTCGAGGTCGAGCTTGCCGCGCTGCTCTCCGAGACCGGGAGCCCTGCAGCTGCGCTCGAACCTCGCGTTCCGCCGCACGTCTATGAGCGCGATGGTTTCGCGGTCACATTTTGGACCTACCACACGTCTGTGATGCCAGATGTCGCACCGGTCGAGTATGCGCGTTCGCTACGGCGCCTGCACATCGGCATGCGACAGATTGAGATTGCCACGCCACGCTTCACGGATCGGGTCGCGGAGGCAGAGCGACTGCTGGCGAATCATCATCTGACGCCTGAATTGGCCGATGTCGACCGGGAGCTTCTCCGCAGCATGCTGAAGAGCCTCACACAAACGATCATCGATTGCGCCGCCGCGGAGCAATTGCTGCACGGCGAACCACATCCGGGCAATGTGCTCAGCACCAGGTTCGGGCCGCTGTTCATCGACCTTGAGACATGTTGCCGTGGGCCGGTGGAGTTCGACCTGGCTCATGTGCCTGATGCGGTCATCGAGCATTATCCGGACGTCGATCAGACGTTGCTGAGCGCGTGCCGCACTCTCGTACTCGTGATGGTCGCAGCGTGGCGGTGGGACGCGGGCGACCAGTTTCCAAACGGCCGGCACTGGGCTGGACAACTCATCCGCACCCTACGCGAGGGTCCACCATGGCCGTCGCTCGATGCAATGACACGGCGCCTCGCCGGCGAGTCGCGAGATCAGGCAGGAGCGTAGGTCAACCGGATCACGTCCTCGCCGATCCGATCATGCGCGATGAGGCGGAGCGGCGGCCGGGGTCCGGCGAAGTATGGCGTGCCGTGACCAAGCACGACGGGATGCAGGTAGATTCGATACTCATCGATCAGGTTAAGTTCGGTGAGGCTGCGCGCCAGGTCCGGGCCGGCAACTTCGATCTCGCCGTCATGCGCGGCCTTGATCTGCCGAATCGCGTCCTCAAGATCACCGTCGACAAGTCGGGCGCTGGGACCGACAGACTTCAGCGAGCGCGAGACGACCCATTTCGGCTGGTTCCGCCACGCCGCGGCGTAAGCCTGTCGGTCCGCATCCCACTCAGGATGGTCGTCGTCCCAGTAAGACATGATTTCATACATGCGGCGACCGTAGATACTGCCGGCCTGCCCCTGAGCCTCCTCGATGAAGTGGCGGAAAAGCGCGGGACTTGGCCCAAACGCCATGTGGTCAACGTAGCCGTCCAGCGACTGGTTCATTCCGAACACGAGCTTGGCCATGCCACTTCCTTCCCACGCAGCGTTGCCCCACATCCGATTGCATTGTGCAATCAGAAATGAGGCAAATCAACTGATCTGATTTAGAACGCGCGGAACGGCTCTACGCTCGGGCTGAGAATCCGCTGGAGCCTGATCATAGTCTCTTGAAAACGGACCCATGCGGGTCGGCGGCACGACGAACCTTCGTCATGCGACGGCTGATCCATCCTCCGTTGTCTTGAGCCCCTCGAAGCCGACTATGAGCTGCTGCACGCGCTTGTTCAGTGTGGCGATGCTCTCGGACGTATTCTGGAGCTCCCGCAGCAGTTGCGCGGAGTCGTGAACATGTTCCCGTGGCTCACTTCCGATGCCGGTGAGAAGCCAGATCGGGCTGACGCCCAGGATACCGGCCATCGTGGTCAATCGGTTGGCCCGCAATTCGGCGCGATCGCGTTCCCACGCACTCCAGCTCGAGGTCAGGACGCCGAGCGCCTGCGCGGCCTGTGCGACGGAAAGCCCCGCGAACTCGCGCGCGAGCGATATCCGTCCGCCCAGCGTGTCGGCGGAAGGGTCGATTGTATGATGATGGATCACGATTTCCGGTCTCCTTTTGAGAAAGGCTGCCCACAGGCCAGCTTCAGCTCTCGGGCAAGGGTGACGGCGGCGAGCGCCGCCGTCGGAGAAGCAGTCGAGGTCGTTTCTGGATCACCAGAAAGCCTGCGACCTCATCCTTCAACCCACTTCTTCACCTGGTCGGGATGATCGGCGATGTATTTGTCGACCGCCTTTTCGTAGGAGGTTTCCTGGGCATCGAACATCGCCGCCTCGAGTTCGGGGATCGGCAGGTTCATGCGCGAAAGCAGTTCCGCGACCTTGGGGTTGTCCTCCTTGAACCCCTTGCGGGCGAGGATGTCGATATGTTCGGCCTTGCCGAGCGAGCCCTTGGGATCTTCGATGTAACGCAGCTTGTATTTGCCGAACATCCAGTGCGGGCTCCAGGCCGTGGCGACGAACCACTTCTCGGAACGCATGGCGCGGTCGACCGTGGTCAGCATGCCGGCCTCGCTGGAGATCTTCAGCTTGTAGTCCAGGCCATAGTCCTTGACCGCCTGCTCGGAAAGCCGCGTCAGGCCGGCACCTGGATCGATGCCTTGCACTTCGCCGCCGAGCTTCTCCTTCACCTCGTCCTTCTTCAGGTCCTCGATCGAGCTGATCTCGCTTTCGGGAATATACTGCGGAACGACCCAGCCCAGTTTCGCGCCGTCATAGATGGTGCCGAGCGTCTCCACCTTGGATTCCACGCGCTTGAAGTAGTCGGCATGGGTTTCGGGCAGCCAGGCCATCATCATGGCGTCGATGTCGCCGCGGCTGACACCCTGGTAGAGCGGAGCGACATCCGTCTGCACGAGTTCGACTTTCTGGCCGAGCTTGTCCTGGATGAGCTTGGCGGCGAGCTTGGTGACGAATTCAGCGTCCGACCAGGCAGCCCAGCCCAGCTTCACGGGCTTGCCGTCCTGTGCGAAGGCTGCGGTGGTCATGGTGCCGGCAACGAGCGCGGCGAGCCCTATACGTGTCAGTGTTCTGAACATGTTTTCTCCTTCGTATTTTAGAAGTTCAAGCGGCGGCGGAGCGCTGCTCGTCATCAGCCGGAACGTGGTCCGGCGAAGTCGCTTGCTGGCCTCTCTCGGCCTTGCGGAAGACAAGGAATCTCAGAAAGCCCGAGCTGCCCTTGCCGAAGCTCTGGGTGATCCGGTCGAGCACCACGGCCAGGATGACGACGGCCAGCCCGCCTTCGAAGCCGGCGCCCACGTCGAGACGCTGGATGCCCGTCAGCACATGGTTGCCGAGCCCGCCCGCGCCGATCATCGAGGCGATGACGACCATCGACAGCGACAGCATGATCGTCTGGTTCACGCCGGCCATGATCGAGGGCATGGCATTCGGTAACTGCACCTTGAACAGCAACTGCGAGGACGTGCAGCCGAAGGCTAGCCCCGCCTCGATGAACTCGGCATGCACCTGCCGGATGCCGAGATTGGTCAGGCGCACCACAGGGGGCATGGCGAAGATGACCGTGGCGATGGTGCCGGGCACGGCACCCAGACCGAAGAACATCGCAGCCGGGATCAGGTAGACGAAGGCCGGCATCGTCTGCATCAGGTCGAGCACAGGCCGCAGCAGGCCTGCCACCCTGTCGGATCGCGCCATGGCGATGCCGGCCGGGATTCCGACGACGACTGCGATGATGGTGGCTGAAAGCACCAGCGACAACGTCTCCATGGTGCCTTGCCACAGGCCCATGTGATTGACCAGGGCGAGCGCCAGCAATGCGAAGACGGCAAACTTCCATCCCACCCGCCAAAGCGACAGGAGCGTCAGTACGGCGATACCCGCCGCCGGCGGGATACCCACCAGCGCGCCCTGGATGCCGTCGGTAACGAAGCCGATCGCCGTGGCGATCGCGTCCAGCGCAGGGGTGAAGTTATCGAGAATGTAGTTGACGGTGACGTCGGCGCCATGGCCGACACTGAAATCAAAATCCATGTTTCTTCCCTTCGGCTCAACCAGCCCGGTCGAGCGTTTCCAGAAGCGCCGACTTGCTGATGGAACCGACATAGCGGCCATGCTCGTCGACCACTGGAACGGGCCAGCGGCTTTCCGCCACGCGACCCAGCACGTTGGACAGGGGTTCGCCGGCAGGTATGGGCTCCACGTCCTGGAGGAAGGCGTTGCGATAGGGCTCCGCGACCTTGGTCTTGATCTTGTCGATCAGCGCATCCTGGCTGACCATGCCGTGGAATTTCCTGTCGCGGCCGACAACGATTGCAACGTCGCGCCCCGACTGTTCCATTTGCTCCAGCGCCGCTGCCACGGAGACGCCCTGCCGATCGATGATGGTCAGTTGCGTCTTGCGGGCGATGTCGCCGGCCTTGAACACCTGCGAGACATCCACATTGCGGAAGAAGGACCGTACATAGTCGTTGGCCGGCCGGGAGACGATCTCGTCCGGCGTGCCGACCTGCACGACCTTGCCATGCTGCATGATGCAGATGCGGTCGCCGATGCGCATGGCCTCGTCGAGGTCGTGGCTGACGAAAATGACCGTGCGATTCTGCTCCGCCTGGAGGCGCATCAGTTCATCCTGCATCTCGGTGCGGATCAACGGATCGAGCGCGGAAAAGGCTTCGTCCATGAGCAGGATGGTCGGCTCGCTGGCCAGCGCCCGCGCCAGGCCGACGCGCTGTTTCATGCCGCCCGAGAGCTCGTCCGGCCTGCTTTTCGCATAAGGCTTCAGTCCGACCGCATTGAGCGCGGCAAGCGCTTTCTCGGTGCGCTCGGCCTCGCCCATGCCAGCGATTTCCAATCCGAAGGCGGCGTTGTTGAGCACATTGCGATTGGGGAGCAAGGCAAACGACTGAAACACCATGCTCATGTCGCGCCGGCGCAGCTCGATCAGCTCGCGCTTCGACATTTTCGTGATGTCGCGACCGTCGATCTCGACAGCACCGGCGGTCGGCTCGATCAAGCGGTTGAGAAGGCGAAGCAACGTCGACTTGCCGGAGCCCGACAGGCCCATGATGACAAAGGTCTCGCCGGCCATGATGTCGAAGCTCGCGTCATCGACGCCAATCGTACAACCGGTGGACGCGTGAATTTCGGATTTGCTGGTGCCCGAACGCGCCATTTCCAGCGCGCGACCGGCGTCTTCTCCGAAAACCTTGTAAACGTTCTTGAGACTTACCTTGATGCCACTTGAGGCATCCGATTTTATTTTTTCATTACTTAATGAAGTGTAAGAAGAAGATGTTGCCATATTGCAAGTCGAAAATCTGCTGCATCAGCAGATAAGCTTTCCTTTTCTGCGAACAATATATCGAGCGTTCTGATTGGCCGGCAAAAATAATCGCCGAGAAGCCTTCCGGGAAACGGAAATGATATTCCAAATCCAAGGTCGCCATATAAGCGCTCTGAGGGAGACTGTCCACCCTCCAGATACCCAAGACACAACCCTAGATAGTATTCCGGCAACTGAAAAAGGACGATGCGGCGCGGAGAAAGACCTCATGCGAACCGCAAAGCCGTATCTTTCCTAGGCCTTTCGAGGGACCTTTCCACGAGGCATGCGTCGAAAGAAAAAGTTGTAACGCATCCATTTTTTCACCCGATCACATCCGATGGACAGCGGACGCGACGGGGTAATGAAACCGCAAGCCCTGAAACACCGCCGAGAACAGGTCTCGAAAACAGGCTCGTCAATCCATTCGAAAGTATCGCGCATCATGAAACTCGCAACGTTGCTGGCGGCCGCGACGATCCTGCTCGGGGCGATGCCGGCCCAGGCAAAAACCGACATCATCAGGGTGGCGGTGTACCGCGGACCGGCCTCCTGTGAGGGCTGCGCCGAAACGGCCAGGACGTCGATCGAGAAGCTCGATCCTGCCTATCGCGTGGAATTTGTAGGCAAGGGCGAGAAAACCGATATTTCGCCCGAGACGCTGTCGCGCTTCGACATTTACGTGCAGCCGGGTGGCGGCCAGGACATTCCGGGCGCGTTGCGCAGCCTCGGCAAGGCCCGTGTCAGGGCCATTCGCGACTTCGTCGCACAGGGTGGCGGCTTCCTGGGCCTCTGCATGGGCGCCTATCTTGCCGACCGGGCGAATTTCGGCCTCATCCCGCATGACCTGGATTCGGAGGTCGGGCGTCCCGGCTTCCCGGTCAAGACAATCGAAGATGCAGCCGTTCGCGTCAGTTGGGCGGGACGCCAGGACATGGCCTACTTCCAGGACGGCCCCTATCTGCCGCAGGCCGGCAGGGATAAGGGCTTCCGGCAGATCGCGGCTTATGAAAACAGAGACATCGCGGCAGCGCGCTACTCTTTCAAAAAAGGAACGGTCGTGCTGAGCGGCCCGCATCCGGAAGCCGACAAGACATGGTTCGAGGACGCCGGACTTCCGCTGGAGAAGATGCCGAAAACCAACCTGCTCAAGGATCTGCTTTCCAACTTCTAGTCATGCGAAATCAGACCGCCGCTCCGCAGTGCTCGTCGACCACTCGCTGCACCATGGGCGCGTAATGCGCGAAGCCCGGGGTCGCCAGGCCGGCGATCTTTCCCGCGTCGTCGAGATGGCGAACCCGCACAATTTCCCGAACATTGGGGTTCTTCTCGAAGATGGCGATCTCCTCCAAGCTCATCGGCCCGCCCTGCAGGTTCAGGGAGTGGATCGAAGCCGCCGACAATTGCCCGAAATACGATGGGTCCGTCGCGCAGATATAGCGCTTGGCGGCGACATGGAAGCGAACGCAGTCGATCACCAGATCCGGGAAGAAACGCTGCAACACCTCGGCGCCGGCTTCCTCGTGATGTTTGTCATGCGTGTCGTCCATGGAGAAGGTGCCGAACTCGCTGGTGAAGTGGCCGATGTCGTGCAGCAGCGCAGCGACGATGATGATTTCCGGCTCTCCCTGCTGCTCGGCCAGATAGGCGCCCTGCAGCATATGTTCGGCCATCGTCACCGGTTCGCCGAGATATTCTTCCCCGCCGCGACGCTCGAAGATATCGGCCAGGAAAGGGACAATCGTATCCGGGGTCAACGTGTCGGGGTTGGGCTTGCCCATCATGCCGCCTCCCGGTCCTGGCGTTCGATCGCCGCGAGCGTGGAGAGCAGGCCGTCCTTGTCGGCGTAGCAGCCCTGAAGCCACCGCGAGCCGGCGCCCGAATAGCCCTTTCGGGCATGCAGCACGCGTGTGTTGTCGACAATGAAAGATTCACCCGGCGACAGCTTGAAGGTCACTTCCATCGACGTGTCGTCTATGAGTTCGCCAAGCCGGCGATAGGCCGCGTAGTAGTCGGCCATGTCATCATATGGGACTTCGGTGATGGCGGCCGCCGAACGATTGTTGAAGCGAATGCCGACCAGTTCACCGTCCGGCGCAAGCTCGATCATCGGCCTTCGCGAACGCAGACACACGCCGGCGCTGCCGGCATATTCGAACCGGGCGCAATGGCCTGCCAGAAGGTCGAAACCGCGCGGGTTTTCCGCGCGCAGCCTTTCGCAGGCGCGGAATCCGTCCACGACCATGTTCTCGCCACCCTCGGCCGAATTTTCCAGGCAGTAGAGGATCTGCAAGGTCGGCACGGGATCGCGATAGGGATTGTCGGTGTGCGCCTGAAGCCCAAGCCCCGTATAGGCGAGGTTGGACGGGTTGACCTCTGTCCGCACCTCGAAATGGCGACCGTAGTTCGTCTCGCGAACATAGCCGAACAGCGATGCCACCTTGAACAAGGCCCCGCTTTCGACCGGGCCCCCGACAAGTTTGCCGAAACCGTAGCGCCGCACCCCGGCAAGCCAGGCGGCGAGCGCTTGCTGATCCTGGCTGACCGCGCTGAAATCGCCGATCGGGATCGCTGCACCCAATGTCGCGTCCCAGGTTTCGATATCCGGCCCGGTCCACCCGGCGACGCGGTTCGCCTCGCTGTCATAGCTGTGGTCGGCAAGCCAATGGAGGTCGTAAGGGATGGTCCTGCCTTCCGGCTGGAACGTCACATGGAGCTGTCCGCCCTCAGCGCGCGCCGAGGCAATCGATGTACCGGCAGGGATATCGCCAAGCGTGATCAGTCGCTGACCGTTGCCTGGTGCGCGGGTTGTTTCGTCCCAGGCATTGTCGCGCAGCCAGATGGCGTGGAAGCGACGCCTGCCTTTGCCTGGAAGATCGAGCGCAAGCGCCTCGCCTTCGCCCAATATCTCGATCTGGGTGTTGCCTGCCATGGGTTGCTCCTCAGCGCGTCGTGATGGAATGGCCGCAGCTTGACACTGTGCTTCACATAAGCACAAACAACGATATCTGATGATATGACCCCAAATTGATTATGCCTCGGAACCCACAGACCCTGCCACCGCTGGAATGGATCCGCGTCTTCGAGGCGGCCGCGCGGCTCGGCAGTTTCACGGCGGCCGCCAATGAACTGGGCCTGACGCAGGCCGCGGTCAGCCAGCGCATCAAGAACCTGGAGCTTCATCTGGGTACCCAGCTTTTCACCCGGCAGGCGCGCGGCGTTGTTCTTTCGACGCAAGGAGAGGCCTGGCTGCCTCACGTGCAGGCGGCGCTGGCGGAACTGCTGCACAGCGCTGCCAACCTCTTCGAGCAGCCGCGGCGCAAGATCAGCATCGCGGCTTCCAGTTCGGTGATCGAACTCTGGATCGTGCCCCACCTGGGTGACGTCGCGCGCCGCCTGCCGCATGTGCAGCTTTCATTCGAAACGATCCAGAACCTGCCGGACTATGAGCGCCTGGAAGTCGACTTCGAGATCCGTTTCGGCACCGGCAATTGGGCGGGCCGCGAAGCGATCCAGCTTTTCACCGAAGAGCTGACGCCACTGGCGTCGCCATCTCTGCTTGATGATGACCCGAACTGGCAGGAGCGGCCGCGCATTGCGACGTCCGGACCCAGGGTCGGTTGGCGTGATTGGTCGAATGCAATGGGCGAGCCGCCCGGGCCAACGCCTTTGCTGCGGTTCGACACTTTCGTGCAATCGCTGAGGGCAGCTGAAGCGGGCGCCGGCGTTTTGCTGGGCTCACTCGCATTGTGCGCGGACGTGATTGCCTCCGGCAGGCTGAAGCGCCTGACGGATCGCACGCTGCGCATGGAGGCCGGTTATTGGATAAGCTGGGCACGCAGCCGTCCGGCCTTCGCCGAGCAGAGGGAACTTGTCGATTGCCTTACAGCGAATGTTCCCGAGGGGCCGACAGGGATCTGAAATTTCGATCCGACAAGCAAAAGCCGGCGCGTTGCGCCGGCTTTCCTCGGAGAATCAGGATCAGGCCTCTTCCAGCCAGACGTTCTGCAGATCCATCTCGAAGGTCTGGTGGATGCCGTAATTCTTCACCCGCTTGCTCATATGGCAATAAAGCTTCTGCCAGTAGGGCTGGATGATGACGCCTGAATCCTGAAGGATCGTCTCGAGATCCTTCATCACCTCGCGCCGCTTTTCGACATCATTGATGGAAAGCGCCGTTTTGAGTTTGGCGTCGAAATCGGGGTTGGAATAGCCGGATTCGTTCCAGGCTTCGCCGGTGCGATAGCCGAGTGCCAGCACCTGGACGGCGAGCGGGCGCATGTACCAGATCGTCATGGAATAGGGGTACTTCGTCCAGTCGTTCCAGAAGGTCGAACCCGGCAGCACGGTGCGCTTGACCTTGATGCCGGCTTCGCGCAGCTGTGCCGCGATCGCGTCGCCGGTGTTCTTCTGCCAGTCGTCCTCGATCGTTATCAGCTCATGCTCGAAGTCGGCCTGGCCGGCGTCGGCCATCAGCTTCTTAGCGCCGGCAGCGTCGCGCTCCTTCTTGGGCAACGCGTAGTATTCGGGCTGGATCGGGCTGACATGATGGTTCTCGCCGACCGTCCCGCGCCCGCTGTAGCCGAGCTGCAGCACGACATTGTTGTCGACAGCCATCTGCAACGCGTTGCGCACCCGCTGGTCGTCGTAGGGCTTGTGTGTGACGTTGGTGCGCGCCACCAGCGTCGTGGCGGTCGCCACCTCCGACTTGACGAGATCCATCTTGTCGAGGATGTCGATGAAATCGGCCGGCGTCTCCAGGTTGAGGTCGATCTCGCCCGACTCGAACGCATTCACCGAAGCGTTGAAATCGGTTCCGTAGTCGGTGAATTCGACGCCGTCGAGCGGGGCCTCGCCACCCCACCACTTGCCGTTCTCGCGCCGCTTGACCACGGCCTTCTGGCCGACGGCATAGGACACCAGTTCGAAGGGGCCGGTACCGATCGGCTTCTTGACCGGATCGGCGCCATCCGCGTCGAAGTTGCGATGGACGATGAGCGCCGGATAGTCGGTGAAGTTCGGGACGAGCGCGATATCCGGCTCCTTGAGCTTCAGCTTCACCGTATGGTCGTCGACCTTGGTGATCGCGCCTTCCGTCGCCTTTCCGGTCTTCTCGTCGATCAGTGCGCCCATGCGCCCGGCCATGGAATTGCCGGCGGCGGCCTTTTCGCACCAGCGGGTCAGGTTGTAGGCGACGTCGTCGGCTGTGAAGGCATCGCCGTTGTTCCAGGTCACGCCCTTGCGCACATGCAGGACATATTCGGTCGCGTCGTCGTTGACGTCCCAGCTTTCGAGCAGCACCGGCTCGAAGGTGAACTCGCGGGTGTAGCGCACAAGCGGCTCGAGCCAGCTGCGGGAAACATTCGCAAGTTCCACCCAGTCATAGGTGCGGGGATCCTTCTGCGCCTTGACCGGCATCGATACGCGAAGCGTGCCGCCCTTCTTTGGCTCCTCGGCAAAGGCCGGAGCAGGAACAGCCAAGCCGACCATGCCATAGGCGAGCGCCGTCGATGCGCCGAGCGCGCTTGCCAGCGCCAGGAACTCGCGCCGGTCGACGCGGCCTTCCAGGACCTCCCTGGCCATCTCCTCGACGGCCGCGGGCACACGATCGCCATTGTTTCTGAAGAACCCCATTTTTTCTCCTCCCTTTCTTGTTTCCTGGTTTGTATTTTCTGGACTAGCGTTCCCTGTATTTTGCTGGCGCGGCGCGGGCCTTCGTGCAGCACCTCACGTTCTCAGCGTGAACCTCACGGCGTCATAGACGGCGGCATGAATGTTCCTCGAGGCGACAGCATCGCCGATGCGGTAGAGGACGAAGCCGCCCGCCGGGTTGCGGTGCGGAAAGATGTCGCCGCCTTTGACCAGCCGCTCGTAGTCGACCGCTCCTCTATTGGTCGAAAGTGGCTTCAGCGTCAGGTAAAGCTCGTCGAGCGGCGCCGTGCCATGCTCGACCACGATCTGATCCACCAGCCTCGTCGCCTGCCACCCGTCGGCAAAATCCGAGCCCAGCGTCGCCACCAGCTGGTTGCCCTCGCGTTTGACCGCGCGCAGGCGCGTGTTGATGGTGATCGTCACGCCCTTTCGATGGAAGGCGCCCATATAAGGCACGTGATTCAGCCCGCCCATTTCCGGCGCGAAGAAGCGCTCCGGCGAGACCAGCTCGAGATTCGCGCCTTGATTGGCGATGAGTTCCGCAGCGGTCATGCCCTGGTGGCCGCCATTGTCGTCGTAGAGCAGCACGTTTTCAGCCGCCTTCACGGCGCCGGAGACGATGTCCCAGCTCGAGGTGACCAGATCCTCGCCCGCTTCCAGCGGCGGGTTCTGCGGAATGCCGCCGGTGGCGATGACGACCACGTCCGGTTCCAGCGCCAGCACATCCTCGCTTTCGGCCCAGACATCGTAGCGGATATCGACGCCGAGCCGCTCGAGTTCGGTAAGCCGCCAGTCGATGATGCCGATCAGTTCCTTGCGGCGTGGGTTTTGTGCGGCGAGCCGAATTTGCCCACCGGCCTGCGAGGCCGCTTCCAACACCGTCACCTTGTGGCCGCGTTCAGCCGCCACACGTGCGGCCTCCAGTCCCGCCGGACCGGCGCCGACCACCACGATGCGTTCGAGCGCTCCATCCGTCCTGGCGATGATATGCGGGATCGTCGCCTCCCGCCCCGTCGCCGCGTTGTGGATACACAATGCCTCGCCGCCTTCGTAGATTCGGTCCAGGCAGTAGGTGGCGCCCACGCAAGGGCGGATCTCATGCTCACGGCCCTCCATGACCTTTCGCATGATGTGCGGGTCGGCGATGTGGGCGCGCGTCATGCCGACCATGTCGAGCTTGCCGCTGGCGATCGCATGGCGCGCGGTCGCCACGTCCTGGATGCGCGCGGCATGGAAGGTCGGGAATTTCGTTGCCGCCCGCACCTCACCGGCAAAGTCGAGATGTGGCGAAGAGCGCATCCCCGTCACCGGGATGACTTTGGCAAGCGCGGCATCGGTCTCGATCGAGCCGCGGATGATGTTGAGGAAGTCGACCTTGCCCGAATTCGCCAGCCGGCATGCGATCTCGACGCCCTCCTGCTTCGAGAGGCCGGCGGCGAAATCCTCGTCCGCCACCATGCGGATGCCGACGATAAAGTCATGGCCCACAGCCGCCCGTACCGCGTCCAGCACCATATCGGTGAAGCGCAACCGGTTCTCCAGCGAGCCGCCGAAGTCGTCGTCGCGATGGTTGGTGGCCGGCGACCAGAAGCCGTCGATGAGATGGCCATAGGCCTCGAACTCGATGCCGTCGAGCCCGGCGGCCTGGCAGCGCTGGGCCGCCGCCGCATAGTCCTCCACGATGCGCTCGATGTCCCAGTCTTCCGCCGTCTTCGGGAAGGCGCGATGGGCCGGCTCTCGCACCGGCGAGGCCGAGAGCACCGGCAGCCAGTCGGCCTTGTTCCAACCGGTGCGGCGGCCGAGATGGGTGATCTGGATCATCACCTTGCAATCGTGCTCGTGGCAGGCATCGGAAAGCTCAGCCAGCCAGGGCACGATGGCATCGTCGTAAAGGTGTAGATTGCCGAAGGCAGCCGGACTGTCGCGCGACACGATGGCCGAACCCGCCGTCATCGTCAGCGCCATGCCGCCCTTGGCCTTCTCGGCATGATAGAGCCGGTAGCGCTGCTTCGGCATCCCGTCTTCCGAATAGGCCGGCTCGTGGCTGGTCGACATCACGCGGTTCTTCAGCACAAGGTGCTTCAGACGGTAAGGCTGAAGAAGAGGATCGTTTGTCAGCGACGTCATGTGGCGGCCTGCCTGAACCTGAGCGGAAACTGCGGCCAGATCATGCCGATTCGCGATGCTGAAATCATCTGTTTCAATTGACGGTATCCGGCAGCCTTTCCTCGCGCCGCGCGATGAAGTCCTGAAGCGCCTCGGCTATGCCTTCGTCGAGTTTCGGCTCCTCGTAATCGGCCAGCATGTTGCGTGCCTTCTCCAGGCCGCGCGCATCATGGTCCTTTGCCCCTTCGGCCTTCCATTGCTCGTAGGAATTGAAATCCATGATGCTGGGGCTGAAGAAGGCCGTCTCGAAATGGTCGAGCGTGTGCTGGGTGCCTAGGAAATGGCCGGCCGGCCCGACTTCGCGGACCGCCGCCATCGCGTCCTTGAAATCCTCGAACGGTACCCCGCCGGCATACTTATACCAGCCGACGAGCTGCTCGCAGTCGGTGGCGAACTTCGAATAGCCGCAGGTCAGCCCGGCCTCCAGCCAGCCGGCGGAGTGCCAGATGTAGTTGGCGCCGGCCAGGATCGCGGCATGCATCAGCATGTTTGCTTCATAGCCCGCCTGGGCATCGTTCAGCTTGGAACCGACATGGAAGCCGGATGTGCGCCAGGGCAACCGGTACTTCCGGGCGAGGGCACCCATCAGGTACATCATCTGGGCGGCTTCCGGCGTGCCGCCCATGGGAGCGCCGGTTTTCATATCCACCGCGACCATGAATTGCCCATAGATCTGCGGCGAACCGGGACGCAGCAGCTGCGTGAAGGCGACGCCCGCCAGCGCCTCGGCATTGACCTGAGCCACGGCACCCACGGACGAAGCCGATGTCGAAGCGCCGCACAAAGCGAAGGGAGCCAGGATCAGCGGCTGGTTGTGCCGGGCATAGACCTTCATCGCGTCGAGCATGGTTGCGTCCCACACCAGCGGCGAGTTGCAGTTGGTGATCGACACCAGCACCGGATTGTCGCGGACATAGTCTTCGCCGAACACGATGCCGGCCATGGCCATCGTGTCCTCGGCGCGATCCTTCGACGTCACGATGCCCATGAACGGCTTGTCGGAGTGCTTCAGGGCCGAGTGGATGATGTGGAGATGCCGCTTCGGCACCGGGATCTCCATCGGCTCGCAGATGATCGAACTCGACGAATGCAGCGCCGGCGCCATGTAGGCGAGCTTGTGGAAATTCTGCAGGTCGGCAAGCGTGCCGTAACGCCGGTTGTTGTCGAGATCGCGCACATAAGGCGCGCCATACATGGGCACGAAGATGGAATTCTTGCCGCCGACGCGCACCGTGCGCTCGGGGTTGCGCGCGTTCAGCGTGAATTCGGCGGGAACCTTCGACACCAGATCCATCAAGAGCGCGCGGTCAAGCCGGACCCGCGTGCCGGAAACATCGGCTCCGGCCTGCCGCCACAGCGCGATCGCCTCGTCGTCCCGGAATTCGCATCCGATCTCTTCGAGGATGGAAAGCGATTCCTGGTGAATCAGCTCGACAGCCTCGTCGGGGACGATCTCATAGGCGGGGATCTGGCGAACCAGCGTAGGCAGTGCCGGGAGGGCGGCGCTTCTCAGCGCCTTGCGCCCGACCCGCCCGCCGCCACGGCGGTGTGGAGCCGGCGTTTCCCCACCCTGGCCGACCTCTGCAACAGTCGCAACATTCATGCCTGACGTTCTCCCTTTGGCAAAGGAAACGCGTTGCAACCTGGTTGTTCAAGCGAATAAGGAACCCTGTTCGCTTGAATTCAACTCAACCATCAAGCGTAAGCAGCCAGTCCCGCAACAGCTCTGCCGGACGGCTGAGCGGCCGGCGTGCACTCCAGGTGACGAAGTAGGAATGCGGCGCCGCCACCTCAGCGGAGCCGAGTTGCACCAGATCGCCGCTTTCGATGAGTGGCGTCACCAGGCTTGACCAGCCCAGCACCGCCCCCTGCCCGCTGCGTGCAGCCTGCAGCGCGATCACGTGGCTGTTGAAACGCCGCACATTGAGACGCCGGTTCGGTGAGCCGAGCTCGCGAAAGAAGTCCGCCCATGTGGTCCAGCTCCAGTCCATGCCTTCGACGGACAGCAGCTGGAGTTCGGCCAGGTCGTCGAGCGTCTTGACGGCATGCTGGCGAGCGAAGTCCGGGCTGGCGACCGGGAAGATACGATCGTCATAGAGCTTGGCCGACAGTTCGTCCGGCCACTCGCCGCTGCCATAACGAAGCCTGAGATCGATGTCGGGACGGTCGAGACCGCGCGGATGATCGGAGATCACATGGTCCACGGCGATATCGTGATGGCCGCCCCAGAAGGAGCTCATGCGCGGCATCAGCCACAGATGCGCCATCGCCATGGTGCAGCCGATGGTGACACTGGACTGCCCACCCGAGCTCTTGACCTGACGAAAGGTGGAAGAAATCCGCTCGAACCCCTCGTTGAGAGCAGTCGCCAGCGTCTCTCCCTCACGGGTCAGCTCGAGCGCGCGGTGCCGACGCAGGAACAGCGGATTGCCAAGTTCATCCTCCAGCATGCGGATCTGCTTGGAGACGGCGCCGGTCGTGACGTTGAGTTCCTCAGCCGCCTTGGTGAGGCTGAGATGGCGCGCGGCCGCTTCAAAAGCCGCGAGCGCGATCAGCGAAGGGAGGTTGTAATAGCGACGAACCATGACCGGACATTTGGCCCAGATGGATCATACACTGCAAGATGCGTCCTCCATCGTGGTATGGATCCCAGGGGCGCTTGAACCAGACAAGCCGACGGTCTCGTGGCGTCACAAAGGGCAACAAGGCGCGTTCAGCGATCCTTGCCGGTCGCCTCGATCGCTGCTGCTGCCGTTTCCATCCACGTCCAAAGATAGGTCGCCAGGCTGCGGTCGACATGGATGCGCAGCGCGGCTTCATGATGGTATACGACCGCGCTGACGCCGCCGAAGGACATGGCGGCCGAGGCGCTCGCCGCGCGAGGATCGAGCGGCGTCGCGCGTGCGATCAGATCCGCCACTGCCGGACCTTCAGCTTCGAAGACGTGCAAGCCCGCGCTGATTGCCGTCACGCCGAAACCCTGTTCGTGCCAGCCGTTTTCCATGTCGAGCTGGGGGGTGGAAACCACCAGCAGCCGGTCGCGCGCGGCCTGCACTGAATAGCGCTCCCCTTCCGCCTTGCCGAAGGCCCCTGCTCCATGCGCGGGCAGACCCGAAACGCTGCTCCAGGCATCCAGGTCGCCGCTGACCAGATATTGGTTCAGCCCAATGCGCGTGCGGACGGTCAGGCCAGGCACTTCGATGACGGCTTCATGCCAGTCCGGCATTGGCGTCCATTTCTGGGCAAGGTCACGCATTGAGCCGTTCTCCCGTCGGATCGAAGGCGCACGGACCGGTGATCGTCGCGCGCCGCAACATGCCGAGATGCTGCAGGTCTATCGTCTCGCCATGGCGCGAGGCGCCACATTCGATCAGCGCCAACGCGATCGGCCGCTGCAAGGTAGGGCTCTGGTAGCTGGAGGTGACGAAGCCCTGGCTGCGCACGGTTCCTTCCACCCTTGCGATGGCATGGGCGCCGGTGGCAAGCGATGCCTCGCCGTCGGCCACTTTCAGACCGACGAACTGCAGGCGGCGCTCCGCCGTCGCGACCTCGGTGAACAGCGAGCGACGCCCAACATAGTCGGTGCCGCGCTTCTGACGCGGGCCGTCGACGCCGAGATCGTGCGGCATCGTGGTGCCGTCGGTGTCCTTGCCGATGACGATGTAGCCCTTCTCGGCACGCAGCAACGTCATCGCTTCGAGGCCCATGGTGACGGCATCGAACGCCTTGCCTGCTTCCCGCATGGCGGCCCACAGTCCCTCGGCCCGGTCGGCCCGGATCGAGATCTCGTAGCTGCGGTCGCCGGTAAAGCTCACGCGTGCGACACGCACCGCATCGCCGCCGAACCTGCCCGCGGCGACTGCCATATGCGGCAGCTCGCCATCGTCGAGCGAAACACCGAGCTCGAGCGCTGCGACCAGCGCCTTGGACTTCGGTCCCGATACGGTCAGCGTCGCCATGTCGGCGGTAGCGTTATGGATATAGACGGCATCGCGGCCAAACCGGTCCTGACGCCATTCCTCCAGCCGCGCATGCACAGCCGCGACATGCGAGGAGGAACAGGAGACGATGAAGCGGTGTTCGTCGAGACGGACGAGGATGCCATCGTCGAAGACGACGCCGTTCTCCGACAACATGAAGCCGTAGCGGCAGCGGCCGGGCTTCAGCGTCGACATGGTGTTGTAATAGATGAAGTCGACGAACTCGGCCGCTTGTCGCCCCATCACCTCGATCTTGCCGAGCGTCGAACCGTCGAACAGCGCGACTGATTGGCGCGCGCGGCGCGCCTCGTCCTGGATCACGGCGTCGGCATCTGCATCCACCCTGCCATAGTGTGCGGGCCGTAGCCAGCCGCCATATTCCTGGAACACCGCGCCGCTGGCGCGATGGACATTTTCCAGCGGCAGCCGGCGCACAGGCGACATCAATTCGCCGCCGAGCGCGCCGGCGAAACTGGTCAGGGGAACCGGCGTGAATGGCGGACGATAGGTGGTGGTGCCGACTTCGGGAACGGTGCGACCGGTGATGTCGGCCATCAGCGCAAGACCGGCCAGGTTGGAGGTCTTGCCTTGATCGGTAGCCATGCCAAGCGTGGTGTAGCGCTTGAGGTGCTCGACCGAAACGAAGTTCTCGCGCGCGGCAAGCTCCACATCCTTGGTCGTCACGTCATTCTGGTAGTCGATCCAGACGCGGCCTTTCGCGCCGGCTTTCGGCCAGATCGGCATGATGGCGCCAGTGGCCTCGGTGCCGGTGCTGCGGGGCGTTGATGTCCCTGCCTGGCCGGTTGCCGCCTTGGCCGCACCGGCGAACACCTCCGACAATGCGACGGCGCCGGCTGCCGCGCCGGCCACCGTGATGCCCTCGACCGGGTCGCCGGGCAGGAATGCGGCGCGGTTCTCGTCCCAGGCAAGCTTGCCGCGGGCCTGGCAGAAAAGGTGGACCGTCGGCGTCCAGCCACCTGAAACCAAGACGCAGTCGGAGGGTAACGCGGTGCCGTCATCCAGCATGACGGCTTCCACGCGCATGTGGCCGTGCGCTGCGGCGACCGTGCGCCCACCGAGCTTCCTTATGCTCGCCGGAACAGCGATCCGGCTATCCGTGCGCGCATCGACGAGCGTTACTTCAGCGCCGGCCGAGGCAACAGCGGCTGCGACTTCATAGGCGCTGTCATTGTTGGTGACGACGACGACGCGGCGGCCGGCCAGCACGCCGTAGCGACGCAGATAGATGAGCGCCGCGTCCGCCGACAAGATGCCCGGCAAATCGTTGTTTGCAAAAGGCAGCGGCCGCTCGATGGCGCCGGTGGCGAGCACGACCTGGCTC
>NZ_LJSD01000016.1:64888-102599 GCF_001303895.1 Mesorhizobium sp. 1M-11
CCGCCACAGCGTGTCGGGCCGGCCGTCATGGTGGCGCTGATTCAGCCCGACCAGACTGTGATCGTAGATGCCGAAGGCGGTGGTCGAGGTCAGCACCGGATGACCGTCTTGGCTGAGTTCGGCAATGGTGGCGTCGATCCAGGCCGCGGCCGGCTGTCCGTCGATTTCGGCTTCGCGATGCAGCAGCGAACCGCCGGGGAGAGGCTGGTCGTCGACAAGGATGACGGATTTGCCGGAGCCGGCCGCCGACCGCGCGGCCGCAAGTCCCGCCGGACCGGCGCCGACAACCAGCACATCGCAGTGTCTATTGATCTGGTCGGCCGAGCCGATCGGCTTCCAGTCCGGGTCCACTCTGCCCAGCCCGGCCATGGCGCGGACACGTGGCTCGAACAGGTGCCAGTCTGGCCACATGAAGGTCTTGTAGTAGAAGGCGGCCGGGATGAAGCGGGCGAAACGGTCGAGGAAGGCGTTGCGGTCGGCTGCCGCGTTCGGCGAGGCGTTGACGCTACGGGTGATCAACCCATCGCTGGCCGGTTCGGTGGTGGCGCGTGTGTTGGGCGCGCGGTGCTGGTTTCCGACGACGTCGATCAGCGCGTTCGGCTCCTCGACGCCGGCGCCCCAGATGCCGCGCGGGCGATGGTATTTGAAGCTGCGGCCGACGACCGCGACATCCGCAGCCAGCAGCGCGGAAGCGATGGTATCGCCGGCATAGGCCTGGATCGTGCGTCCGTCGAAGCTGAACGAAAGCGGTCGCGAGCGATCAATGGCGCTGCCACCGGAGGCAAGGCGAAGCACACTCATTCGCCCTGCTCCGCAAGACCCGACGCACTGGATGACGCAAGCTTGTGAGTGACGGTGTCGCGCTCCATCGCGAAGAACTCGCCACAAGTCATGTGAACCCAGATCTCGCGCGTCGCGCCCTTGGGATTGGAGCGCATATAAAGATAGTCGGCCCAACGCTCGGCGCCTACGTCGGCGCCGTCAGGCCGCAGGTTGCCGTGCTCGCCGCCATAGTGGAATTCGGTCTCGGGGCGCGGTCCGCAGAACGGACAGGTGAAAAGCTGCATGATGTCGGATCCTAATGCGCGATGCCGGAGCCGGCCGCTTCGTCCAGCAGCCGGCCGCTCGAGAAGCGATCGAGATCGAACGGGCGGCTGATGTCGTGGTGCTTGCCGCTCGCCAGCAGATGGGCAAGCAGCGTGCCGCCGGCAGGAATGGCCTTGAAGCCGCCAGTGCCCCAGCCGCAATTCAGGAACAAGCCGGACAAGGGAGACTCGCCGATAATGGGCGACGAATCCGGCACGACATCGACGATACCGGCCCATTGCCGCATCAGGCGGAGCTGGCCGAAGACCGGGAACATTTCCAGGAAACCGGCGATCACGCCCTCCAGCGTCGGCAGATTGCCGCGCTGACCATAGGAAGGCACGCGGTCCAGCCCCCCGCCGATGACCAGCTCGCCCTTGTCCGACTGGCTGGCATAGACACCAGTGCCGGGTGAAAGCACCACCGTATCAAGGATCGGCTTGACCGGTTCCGAAACACAGGCCTGCAGGGCATAGGAATTGATCGGCAGACGGAAACCGGCCTTGGCGGCGAGCACCGAGGAATGACCCGCCACCGCCATGCCGACGCGATCGGAACGGATGGTGCCGCGCGTTGTCTCGACACCGCGACAGCGCCCGCCTTCGACGACGAAATTGGTGATCTCGCAATTCTGTATGATGTCGACACCCAGGCGGCTTGCCGCTCGTGCATAGCCCCAGGCAACCGCATCGTGACGAGCGGTGCCGGCACGTTTCTGTTGGATGCCGCCGAAGACGGGAAAACGAGCCTCCGGCGCGAAGTTGTAGATCGGCAGGACACGGCGCACGTCTTCCGCAGAAAGCAATTCGGCATCGGTGCCGTTGATCTGCATGGCGTTGGCGATACGCGCGGCGATCTCCATCTCAGCCGCGCTATGGCAAAGCGTGACCATGCCGCGCTGCGAAAACATGACGTTGTAGTTCAGCTCGTGCGACAGGTTTTCGTAGAGCCGGTGCGCCAGGCCGTACAGTGCGACGCTTTCCGGATAATAGTAGTTGGAGCGGACCACGGTGGTGTTGCGGCCGGTGTTACCGCCACCGATCCAGCCTTTCTCGAGCACCGCCACATCGGTGATGCCGTGGTTCTTCGCCAGGTAATAGGCGGTCGCCAGCCCATGGCCACCACCCCCGACGATGATCACGTCATAGGTTTTTCGTGGCTGCGGCGAACGCCAGGCCGGTTCCCAGCCCTTCTGGCCGGCAAGCCCTTCCTTGAGCAAGGAAAGGGCGGAATAGCGGCGGGTCATGAACTGGCAACTCCAGTCGCGCAGGAGCGGCCGCTCATGGCCCGAGCCTGGCTTACGGAACGGGAAATGTGCAAACAACCACCTATGTGCCGCCACCTCGATATGATCAAAACCATACAGTGCTGTATTGTACTGTCAACGACGTTCAACCGGGCTATTCTGGGCGCGCACCGACCTGTCGGGATTGAAAGCTCGAAAATCGGTTCCGATTTTCAAGCTGATGGTTTAGCAGCGTGTCACTCTTCTGGAGATGACATCATGACAACAGTGTCACCACGAAGCCGCAAGCGCTCCAAGGCGGTACTGCCCAAGAAAGACCGTGCGGAACGCCTGGGGCGGATGGATTGGGTCCATGCGGCGCGCGAGGCGCTCATCAAGGGGGGCGTTCACGCCGTCAAGATCGATCTCATCGCCAACCGTCTCAAGATAACGCGCGGCAGCTTCTATTGGCACTTCCAGAACAGAGCCGAAGTGCTGTCCGCACTCATCGAGCTTTGGGAGTCGCAGAACACCAAGCCGTTCGAGGAAATCGTCCGGCGTCCGGACCTCGGCGCGGCCGAGAAATATCTGGAGATGGCCAAGTTGTGGCTGGAGGAAAAGGACTTCGACTGGCACTTCGATTCTGCGATGCGCGATTGGGCCCGCAGTGCGCGGGCCGTGGCCAAGAAACTGACCGCAATCGATGATTTTCGGATGAGCCTTTTCGAACAGGTCTTCGTCGAAATGGGCTACCCGGCATACGAAGCGAAAGTTCGCGCCCGGATCACCTACTATCATCAGGTCGGCTACTACACGCTGGGCATCAGGGAAGACCAGCAAGCCCGCCGGGAGATGTTTCCAATGTATCTGCGCATCCTCGCGGGAAATGCGGAGGTCGACAAGATGACGATCGACTAGCGCTGGTCGAGCCCAGGGAGAAAACTATCAAGCTGCAGGTCGAGCCACCGAATTGCGGATGCGCACCGAGGTCTGGAAATGTGTGGTTGCCGGAGGCTCCGGCCTGACACCGGTCCGGTAGAGCAGCAACTCGGCCGCCGCGCGCCCCATATCCAGGCCCGGTTGCGCCACGGTGGTCAGGGAAGGCTGCAGCAATTCGGCGGCGGCGATATCGTCGAAGCCGGTGATGCTGAGTTCTGCCGGAATGGCGATATCGTGCTCGCGGCAGTAGCGCATCACGCCGATCGCCATCAGGTCGTTGGCGCACAGGATGGCGGTGGGCCATTCCTGATGCGCCCCGGCCAGGAACCTGGCCGCGGCCAGATAGCCGGAGCGCTCGCTGTAGTCGCCCGCGACGTAAGGGGCCGCGTCGGTATCGATGCCTGCCGCCGCCAGCGACTCGCGAAACCCCGCCAGTCTCTGCTCGCTCGTCCACAGCCGCGGCGGGCCACCGACGATGGCGATCCGCCTGTGGCCCCGATCGATGACATGCCTGGCGATGGCGCGTGCGCCGGCCAGATTGCTGCTCGACACGAAAGGCACGTCGATGCCGGGCAGCACTTCATCGACAAAGACGACCGATCCGGCTCGGGCGAGCTCCAGAAGCGAGGAACTGGGAAAACCGGTGCCGGTCAGATAGATGACGCCGTCCAGCCGCTGCGTGCGCAGGATGCGCGCGAAATACTCCTCGCGCTCGGTCTGCGACCAGGTGATGCACAGCATCAGCAGGATGTCGTTGTCCCCTATGCCGCGCTGGACGCCCTCCGCCACCGCGGCGAAGAAGGGGTTGTCGAGGTCGGGCACGACAAAGCCGATCGAGGAGATGCGCCGGCGCTTGAGGCTGCGGGCGGTGTTGTTCGGCTCAAAACCGAGCTCGGCTATGAAGCGCTGGACATGGCGCCGGGTTTCTTCCGCGACCTGGCCACGCTCGTTGATGACGGCGCTGACCGTGCCGATCGAAACGCCCGCCTCGCGGGCCACATCGCGAATGGTGGGCCGGCCGTTGCCCGAAGATCTCGATCCACTCATGTCTGCTGCGGGCCTCGAACCATGTCTCGGCGCAAGATCGCGCC
Organism: Mesorhizobium sp. 1M-11; assembly: GCF_001303895.1. Lineage (GTDB taxonomy): Bacteria > Pseudomonadota > Alphaproteobacteria > Rhizobiales > Rhizobiaceae > Mesorhizobium. The sequence continues at coordinate 69,230 of NZ_LJSD01000016.1, forward strand.
GGCCAAGTCAACTACGCGCTTTTGAAGGAGATTTCCAAGGGCGAGTGGATATCCGGCTGCCTCGTCGGTCATACGCTTTCGGCTCCTCATACCGATATCAAACTTGAACCGGTTCATTTCGATTTGTCAATCTCGGAAAAATTTTGAACCAAGACTATTGCAACACACCGATTGTTGCGGCAGGCTTCAAACCTGAAACGGTTCAGGAAGACTTTACCCGTCTGCCTGTCCAAAATTCGCTGCCGAATGGGGCGAATGGAATTGATGGGAGATCGAAGCCTTGTCCAATACGAAAAAGAAAGTGCTGCTCGTCGGCGAGACCTGGTTGAGCTCGGCAACCCATTTCAAAGGTTTCGACCAGTTCGGTAGCGTCACCTTTCATTCCGGCGCTGAGCCGCTGATCAAAGCGCTCCAGGGCAGCGCATTCGACCTCACCCACATGCCGGCGCACGAGGCCGTCGAGAAACTGCCTTTCGACCTCGACGGGCTGAACGCCTATGACGCGATCTTGCTTTCCGACATCGGCGCCTCGTCGCTGCTTCTGCATCCCGATGTCTGGCTGCACGGCAAGACGGTGCCCAACAGGCTCAAGCTCCTGAAGGAGTGGACCGCACAGGGCGGCGGCCTCGCGATGATCGGCGGTTATTTCTCGTTCCAGGGCATCGACGGGCGCGCGCGTTGGCGCCGCACTCCGGTCGAAGATGTCCTGCCGGTGGAATGCCTGCCCTACGACGACCGCATCGAAGTACCCGAAGGTTTCAGCGCCGTCGTCGACACCGACAGCAACCATCCGATCCTAAACGGATTGGATGGCAAATGGCCACTTTTGCTCGGCGCCAACGAGGTGCGCCTGAAGCCGGAAGCGGGCATCGAGGTTCTGGCCAGCCTGCCCGAGGACCAGGGCGGTCATCCGCTTCTGGTCACCGGAGCGTTCGGAAACGGCCGGACGCTGGCCTGGATGTCCGATGTCAGCCCGCACTGGCTTCCGGCATCCTTTTCAGACTGGCCGGGCTACACCGCCTTGTGGCGCAATGCGCTCGGCTGGCTGACCCGGCTCTGACAGGGCCGATCGGGACGTGGGAGGAGAAGACATGTCCGAAGCATTCCTGATTGCCAAAGGCATCGCCAAACGGTTCGGCGGTCTGACGGCCCTTTCGGATGTCGATCTGGAAATCCGCGCCGGAGAGGTTCTCGCCCTTTTGGGCGACAACGGCGCCGGCAAATCCACCTTCATCAAGGTTCTGGCCGGAGCGCACCCTCCAAGCGAAGGCCAGATCCTCGTCGCGGGGCAGCCGGTGTCCTTCGCCTCCCCGAAGGACGCGGCTGCCTCCGGCATCGCCACGATTTTCCAGGAATTGGCCCTCTCGGAAAACCTGTCCATCTCGGAGAATGTCTATCTCGGCCGCGAGCTGAAGCAATCGGTGCTTGGGGTCCCGTTCCTGCGACGCAAGGAGATGAAGCAGCGGGTCGCGGAGCTTCTGAAAGAGCTCGACGCGCATATCTCGGACCCGGAAGCGCCCGTGGGCAGCCTCTCCGGCGGCCAGCGCCAGTCGGTCGCCATCTGCCGGGCTCTCAATCTGAATGCCAAACTGGTGATCATGGACGAGCCGACGGCCGCCCTTGCCGTCGCCGAAACCCGCAAGGTTCTGGCCCTGATCCGCAAGCTGGCGGAGCGCGGCTGCGCGGTCGTGCTGATCAGCCACAACATTTCCGATGTCTTCGAGGTTGCCGATCGCATGGTCGTGTTCCGGCGCGGGCGCAAGGTGGCCGAGCGGCTGCGCGCCGAGACCGAGCCCGAGGAAATCGTCGCTCTGATAACAGGCGCTCACCCCGACGTGCGGGCGCTGGAAAAAGCACAATAGCAGCACGTCCAACCCAGAGAGGAACACCATGCTGAAACATCTCGCACGGGCCCTGGCCGCTTCGGCGATCCTTGCCGTTGCCACGGCTGCCATGGCGCAGGACAAGCCGAAAGTGGCCTTCGTCCCGCAGCTCATAGGCATCCCCTATTTCAATGCGATGGAGGCCGGCGGCAAGAAGGCGGGTGCCGAGCTTGGCGTGGACTTCGTCTACACCGGCCCTGTCGACGCCAATCCGATCGACCAGTTGCAGATCGTACAGAACCTGATCGACGAAGGCGTCAACGCCATCTCCGTCAGCGTGCTCGATGCGTCGAGCATCGCGCCGGTCGTCCAGGCGGCCGAAGCAAAGGGCATCAAGCTGTTCACCAGCGACAGCGATGCACCCGACAGCGGCCGCGCCGTCTATGTGGCGCAGGCTACCGATGAAGGGCTCGGCTATGCCATTGTCGACGAACTGGTCAAGCGGGTTGGTGACGATGCCAAGGTCGGCATCGTTTCGGGCGAGGCGACCGCAACCAACCTGAACGCCTGGATCGGGTTCATGAAGAAGCGGGCGGCGGAAAAATATCCCAAGCTGGTCCTGCTCGAACCACAATTCGCCGGCGGAACAGCCCAGCGCGCCGCACAGATATCGAGCGACCTGATTGCCGCCAATCCCGACCTGAAGGGCCTGATCGCGGTGGCGTCCAGCACCTGTCCCGGTGTGGCGCAGGCCATCGAGACCGCCGGCAAGATCGGCAAGGTGGTTGGCACCGGCTACTGCAGCCCCAACACCGCGCGTTCCTACATCAAGAGCGGTGCCTTCGGCTTCAGCGTGCTGTGGGATCCCTCGCAGCTCGGCTATCTCACCGTATGGGCTGGCAAGCAGCTGATCGATGGCAAGAAGTTCGAGGCCTCGAACACCGTGCCCGGTTTTGCCGAACCGGTCACCTATGATGCCGAAAAGGGCATCCTGCTGCTTGGCCCGCCCGCGATCTTCACGGCCGAGAATGTCGACAAGTTCGACTTCTGACGCGGGAGAACCCATGCGCCGTCTGAACCGGGCCATGTCCATGCTGACGGGCCGCGAACTTATCCTGCTCGCGGCATGCGTGGTCATAACCATCGCCTTTGCGTCAGCGTCACCGGTGTTCGCCACGCCGGAGAATGCCGCGACCATCATGCGCAACAGCGTCGAGCTGCTGCTGATCGGTCTCGGCATGACGCTGCTGCTTGCTATGGGCGGCATCGACGTTTCGATCGGTGTCGTCATGGGCCTGTCGGCCATCGCGGTCGGCCGTGCCTTGGGTGCCGACCTCGATCCGGCCCTTGCCGCCGTGATCGGGCCTCTGACAGGCGCACTGCTCGGCCTCGTGACGGCGGCGGTGGTGGTGCTCGGCCGCATCCCGGCCATTGTCGGCACGCTCGGCCTGCTCGGTATCTATCGCACGGCGATATTCGTCGTGCTGGGAGGACAGTGGCTTTCCGGCCTGCCGACAGGTCTCACCGAAATGCTCGGCACTGGCCTTGCCGGCGTGCCGCTCTCGTTCTGGATGATTGCCCTGGCTTACCTTGCCGTGTGGCTGGCCTTGCGGCGCACGCCTTTCGGCCTGCATCTGCTTGCCATCGGCAATTCCGAGGAAAAGGCCAGGCTCTCCGGCATCTCCGTGATCAAGGTGCGTTTTGCGGCCTTTGTCATCAGCGGCATGCTGGCCGGGCTTGCCGCAACCTTCTACGTCGCGACCTACAGAAACGTCGAAATGAGCACCGGCAGCACACTGGCGCTCGACGCGATCGCGGCGGTGGTCCTGGGTGGGACTTCCATTCTGGGTGGACGGTGTTCCCTCGTCGGAACGGTCCTCGGTGTCCTGCTCCTGCGCATCCTGCAGAATGGCTTGCTGCTGATCGGGGTGCCGTCGCTCTGGCAGACGGTCGTCACAGGTGGTTTGCTGATCGCCGTGCTCAGCCTCGAAGTCCTGGCTGGTCGTTTGTCTTTCTCGAAACTGGGATGGGCCAGCAGATGAACCGGTTGCGCAGTCTTCATGGGCCGGCGCTGGTGCTGGCGATCCTCGCCGTCCTGTGGGTGGTGGTTCTCGGCGGCCTGTTCGTGCTCAAGCCGACGGCGTTGAGTGCAGCCACGATGACCACCGTCCTCCAGTTCTCGACGATCCTGGCTCTTGCCGCGCTCGGCCAGGCGCTGGTCATCCTTGCGGGCGGCGCCGGCATCGACCTTTCGGTCGGCGGCAGCGTGTCCCTTTCGGCAATCCTCGCCATGCTGGCGCTCAAGGCGGGAATGCCGCCCTTGCTCCTGCCGGTCGCCTGCATCGTTGCGGGGTTGCTGCTTGGCCTTTTCAACGGCCTGCTGGTCACGCGGCTCGCCATCCTGCCGCTGATCGCCACCTTGGGAACCTTCTTCGCCTATTCCGGCCTGGCGCTGGCGCTGACCGGAGGCGCGCCCCAACCAGGCGTGCCGCAATGGCTGTTGCCGTGGGGGCGCGGCACCTTGGGCGGCGTTCCGCTGCCGTTCGTCTCGGCAGCCTTGCCTGCCTTTGTGCTGGCCGGCATCGTGCTTGTCTTCACCGCCTGGGGCCGCTGGATCTATGCCATGGGCTTCAACGAACGGTCCGCGCGCCTCGTCGGCATTCCGGTCGATCGCACGCGTCTCATCCTCTACGGACTGAGCGGAATGCTCGCCGGCGTTGCCGGGCTGGTGTCGCTGGCGTGGTTCGGCAGCGGACGGCCCAATATCGGCCAGAACCTCGAGCTGGAATCGCTGACCGCGGCCATGCTCGGCGGCATCGCGATCTTCGGTGGTCGAGGCGGCGTCGGCGGCGTTCTCGCTGCCGTGGTCCTGCTGGTCACTCTCAAGACCGGGCTGCTGCAGCTCAACGTCAACACGGTCTGGCAGGTCGGCATCGTCGGCGCGCTGCTGATCTTCGTGCTTCTCGCCGACCGCCTTTCACAACGTTGGAGATGATTGATGGCGTCCATCGAAGAAAGAATTGCAGATCAGGTGGAAGCGCGCAGCGACCGTATTGTCGAAACGCTGAGCGCGCTGGTTTCCTTCCCCTCGATTGTCATGTCCGACCCCACCAAGGCAGGCCCTGGCGAACGCGACTGCCAGCTCTATCTGCAGCAACGGCTGGAGAAGCTCGGCTTCACCACGGATCTATGGGATCCGGACGGCCCCGCTCTCTATGAGAAGTACAAGGGGCGTCCCGGCGCCAACAAGGGCCGCACCTTCGAAGGTCGCCCCAATCTCGGCGGAACGCTGAAAGGCACCGGCGGCGGCAAATCGATCATGCTGACCGGCCATATCGATGTCGTGCCGCCGGGCGCGCGCGAGCACTGGCAGACCGATCCGTTCGAGCCCGTGCTGAAGGACGGCTTCCTGCATGGCCGCGGCACCGTCGACATGAAAGGCGGCGTCGCCTGCATGCTGATGGCGGTCGAGATCCTGAAGGAACTCGATATCCCGCTTTCCGGCGATGTCGTCTTCACCACCGTGGTCGACGAGGAGATCGGTGGCATGGGCTCGCTCGCCATGGTCGATCGCGGTTTCCGGGCCGATGCCGGCATCATGACCGAGCCGACCGCCAACCGCATCGCGCCGTTGTGCCATGGCATCCTGTGGGGCCGCATCGTCCTCGACGGCATCGGCGGCCACGCCGAGCTCACGCCCAATGCGTGGTATTCGAGCGGACCCGTCGACGCGGTGCAGTTGTGCCGACAGATGCTCGACGGCATCGACATCCTCAACCGCCGCTGGATGTTCGACCCCAGGAAGACGCATCCGCTCATGGATATGCCGAACCAGATCATGGTGACGCAGATCAACGCCGGCGAACACCCTTCCTCCACCGCCGGCCGCGCCGAGATCATCATCGATGCCCAATACCTGCCGCACGAGAAGGACGAGTTCGCCCTGGGCGGCAAGGTGAAGCGCGAGATCGAGGAGCACGTCGCCAATGTCTGCCAGGCCGACCCGTACCTGCGCGCGCATCCGGCACGGGTGGAATGGATCCTCGACGCGGACTGCGCGGAGGTGCCGGCAGACCATCCCTTCGTGCAGACCTTCCAGGGTGCAGTCGGAATCGCGGGGCTGTCACCAAAACTGTCGGGCTTCGGCGCGCACAGCGATATCGGCCTGCCGACCGGGCTTGGCAACACGCCGACCGTCAATTTCGGACCCGGCGATCCGGCACAGTCGCATCAGCCCAACGAGCGCGTCTCGGTGCGCGATCTCATTGACTGCACCAAGGCCATCGCACTGACTATCCAACGCTGGTGTCGGTAGGAGAAAAATCGTCGCAGCAGTCCACGCTGCGGCGGACGCGAAGAAATCAGTCCTCGCGACCCATTCCAATTCGCTACGGTCTACGCCGCGTACCGGACCTTCCGGTGCCGGCGTCGCGCTTTGAACCAGGCGGCAATCGGTTTCTCCAGCAATTCGTGGCAGATAAGTCCCGCTATGGTTCCAGCGATGATCGACAGGATGAATGCAGGCAATGCCGGCAAACCTAGGATCCCACTCGCCTTGACGACGACAGAGATCGCAATCGTGTGCCAGAGATAGATCGAATAGGAGGCGTCGCCGAGATAAGTCGGCGCACGCATGTGCTGCACGCGCCCGGCCTTTTCGACGCACAACACACCGACCAGAAGCATGCCTGACAAGGGTGCCAGTGTAGCCGGCCCGTAGGGAAGGTGGCCGAACCCAACCAGCGCGAAACCTGCTATCGACGCGACGACCAGGGGAGTTCCCAGCGTGGCTGGCGGCATTCGATGTGCCAGCCATAATTTTCCGATCGCCGCCCCAATCAGGAATTCCGCCATCAGGGGACTTGTATAGGTGCGCAGCATGGGGCCATCCGGCTGCAGGGCCAAGCCGAGGCAAACCAGTGCACCGAAGACGAGCGCGAGCACCGGAAAACGCCTCGCCGCCGGCAGGAACAGGACCGCCGCGAACAGCACGTAGAAAAACATCTCGTAGTTCAAGGTCCAGCCTTGCACCAGCACCGGCCAGGTGCCGCCGTCGCTGGGCGAGACGTGCGGAATGAAGCCGAACGAGCCAAAAACGTGGAAGGCGGTGAGCTTCATGTTGGGAAACAGGCCAGCCAGACCTCCCGCCACCATCACCGCCGTCGCGATCCAGTAGAGCGGCACGATGCGTTCGACCCGTTCCCTCAGGAACGCCACCGGCGAGGGCTGCCGCGTCTCGGCCAGCACCCACATGATAAAGCCCGAGACGACGAAGAAAACGTCGACGCCTGCGGCGCCGATGGTGAAATGACCGCCATTGCGTTCGGCGGCATGGAAGACGACCACGCCCAGCGCCGCGGCGGCCCGCAGATATTGAATGCCGTAGAGCTTGGTCATGCCGCGCTCTGCCGCAGCAGGTATGGCGCCGTCGCGGTGGACGTGGTCCGTCGCGGCAGCACCAATTGTCCCGCCGCGTAGTAGACCAGGAAGGAACCGACGACATAAGGATTGATGACATCCACCTCGACGAAGGAGCGGATCAGGAACATCACAGCAATGCCGAGCAAGGTGAAGGAGGCCGGATCCCGTCGCGCATCGATCAGGCGAAGCAGCAAGCCGAAGGGAACGCGCACCAACAGCACCGCGATCGCGAGGATGCCCGCAAGTCCGAGTTCCACCAGCACTTCGATATAGGTGTTATGGAAATGGAAGCCGGCTCGGGAACCGATATAGAATTCGTCCCACAGTCGCTCGGCTTCCGAGAAGCCTTGCACCCAATAGGCCTGGTAGCCGACGCCGAACCAGGGGGACTGCATGGCAGCCTCCCAGCCCTGCTGCCAGAGATAGGTTCGCCCCGTCAGGGTCGAATCCTTGCCGAAGGCGCCAAGCACCGCATCGGCCGCACCCATGTTGAGCGCAACAAAAGTGAGGAGCAGGCCGACAGCCATGCCGGCAACCAGCCCACCCTTGCGGGCGGACGGTGAAAACATCATCGCAAGCTTCAAGGAGATCAGCATGGCGAGCGTCGCCCCTATCGCGAGCACCGAGGTTGCCGACTGGGCGGCGAGCAAGGTGTAGGCGCACAACAGGCCGCAGAAGATCGCCAGCAACCGCCAGAGCCCACGCTCGTGCTGGACCGCGACTGCCGTGAAGGCGAAGTAGATGCCAAGTGACGAGAAAAGGCCGAGCTGGTTCTTCGACGAAAACGCGCCGACAAAACTGTAGGTGCCGTCGATCGGATCCAGATTGTACTGACCGAAGGCAATCGAAAAGAGCACCACCATAAGGATGCCGCCCAGCGCACCGATATTGAGCGTGCGAACCGAAACTGTGCGCGCCGCGATCAACGCACAGATGACATGGGATAGCAGTTGCACGCCTGCACGCGCAGTCACGCCGGGCGCTGCCGACCAGAACACGGACAGGCACGCCAGAACAGCGAAGGCGATGATCCAGAAAAAACGGCGATAATCGCCCAGTGCCTTTTTATAATCGACGAACACCAGCGGCAGCCAGCAGGCATAGTAGGCGAGAATGGAAACCTGTCCGAAGCGTGTCGAATAGGCGAACACAAAGATCGACACGGCGACCGCGCCGGCGCCGTACCAGAAATTACGGTCCGGATTCACAAGCAATGCTTTGGCGATCTTCATGATATCGCTCCGCTACGGGCGCGCCTGGAATTGACGGCGCCGCCCGCTGGCGACGCCGGTCCAGAGACCCTACCCATATTCCGCCCTTGCAACGGCCTCAGTTGGACGTCACGCGAGGGCCGGCGATCTCGATCTTGACCACGTCACCGGGCAGTATCTGCGTATTCTCGTCGGCCGCGGTTTCATTCGCCTGGCCATCGTCACCCGTTCGCACGATCGCGTAATTGATGACAGGCTCTGCGCCGTTGGCTGCGGTGCGAGCGGCATCCGGTGCCCTCGACATCGCCTCGGTCATGAGGCCCGAATACATGCCCATCTTGAAATTCATCTCCTCAAGATCGGCCTCGGTCTGCTGGCGGCTCTGCGCGACCTCGGTATCGCGGTCATTTTGCAGTTTGGTCGCATCCTGCGTTGCCTTGGAGATGTCCTGCTTGGCGCGCAGGCTGGCGGTTTCCAGGTCGAGCACCTGGCCCTCCAGTTCGGCACTGGTCCGCTCGAGGTTCAGGATGCGTTGGTTGACGACGAGGCCCTTCTCGGCGAGGCCGCTGATGCCTTTCAATTCTTCCTTCGACAGCTCGACCTGACGGTTCTGCGTAACGATCTTCTTTGCCAGCGATTCGATCTCGGACTGGAGCAGCCTCTTCAGATCGTCCAGCGCCGTGAGTTGCAGGCGCAGGCGCTTTTCGCGGGCCTCCTTCAGTGCAGTCTCGTCGCTCATCAGTTTGCGGCCGACGTCGGTTTTGTTGAGCTCCTGGGGAAAGTCGATCTGGTCCTTGTTTTCGCCCTCGGCGATCAAGCGCGCACGGCGCGCCAGCAGACCATTCCGCTGCGCGACCAGGACATCGTAGTTACCTTGCGCCTGGATGAAATCGCGCACGCCGCCCTGCCCGCCATTGTCGGAGCGGCGCAGGCCGCCCGCAAGGCTCATCGCCTTCAATACAGTGAGCCCCGGCGCATAGGGATATTTACCGGGTGTCTGGACATCACCAGCGAGGAAGACCGGACGATATTCAGCAATTTCGACCGATGCTTCCGGCCGGTCGGGCAGGCCAAGTTTCTGTTGCAGACCAGCGGCAATGGCTGTCGCCACTTCGGTCGTGGTTTTGCCCTTGACGTCGAGTTCACCGACGAAGGGAAGCGAAACCCCTCCTGAAGGGTTCACGCTGTAGTCGCCGCTGATGGTCGCCCAGTCGCGGACCGCGCCCTCGGCACTCTGCCATTCGGCAACCCGGATGCGCAGCTTGTCCATGGCGTCGAGCCGATAGTTGTCGGCGGCCACAGAAGCAAATGTCGCCAACAACACGAGGCTGATGCTGACAAGAGCGCGCGCAAACAGCCGTATAGATAAAGCTGCTCGAATGTATCTCAAAGAAGGTTGTCCTTTCTTATTAGACGTTCCTCATCGAAACGTCGGGCAAATTCAGCCCTACCCGTCGCAACGCTATATTAATAACTGCCGCGCGACGAGAACACTGCCGGAACCGTCCGGACGAGAATCTTCAGGTCGAAGACGAACGACCAGTTCTCCACGTAATGCTGGTCGAAGGCGACGCGGGCGCCATAAGAAACGTCGTTGCGGCCGCTGACCTGCCACAGGCCCGTGAGGCCCGGACGCGACTGCAGATAGTATTCCGCCGCGTTGCCGTAGAGCTCGAGCTCGTCCTTCACCACGGGACGCGGGCCGACAAAGCTCATTTCACCGCGCAGGATGTTGATGATCTGCGGCAGCTCATCGAGCGACAGCTTGCGCAGTACGGCACCGACGCGGGTCACGCGGGGATCGTTCTGCAGCTTGCGGGTTGCATTCCATTCCTCGCGGTCCTGTGGATTGCTGGCCAGATGTTCGGTCAGAACCTCATCGCCATTTTCCACCATTGTCCGGAACTTCCAGCATCGGAACACCGCCCCGTTGCGACCGATTCGTCGGTGGCCATAGAGGATGCTTCCGCCATCCGTGGTTTTGACGAGGGTCGCCAGCATCAGCAGCAGAGGGCTGAGCAGGGCAATGCCGGCCAATGCACCTAAAATGTCGAACCCGCGCTTGATTGCACCGCCGATCGCAGGGGGGGCCCCCTCGTCCGGCTGGCATGACAATCCGTTGGCCAATCTGGCGGCGTCTCTCATTTTGTTGCTCCGCAAAAAATGGTCAGGTCAACGATGCTGCATTGCAGCATGCGAACAATAGAGGGCTGGATATGTCACCTCTATGATGAAAATCGGTCGCAATAACGAGACGGCAGTCATATTTTGTAACAATTCGAAACATTGCGGGTTCAGCTCTGCTCGAACGCCGCATGAAGTCTCGTTCTTGTGTTTGATTTCCTTTGTGTTTTCAATATTAATCTATAAAAATCGCAGGACATTCCGGTATTTATCAAATTGTATTTTATTTCTCTATGAAAACGTCGCAAAGATAACCAATAGCGCCAAAATAATGAGGACAGAATCACTTCAAGCTTTGCACGCACAACCGCAAGCGCGAACGTGTTGTAATAATATCTCCAGACGGGACAAGGTAAATTCCCAGCAGGGAAGTGATACGGTGGCGTGTTGCCTAGTGTTGCCGAAATTCCTATATTTGTGGGTGTGCGGGCAAATTTGAAATCAGGGCTTCAAGCTTGGAAGAAAGCGAGTCTTGATTTCACTGGCTGTGGTGTAAGACCAGCGCCCGTCATGGCGGGAGAGAGGTTTTGCCCAAGCGTTCCAATACGACACCAGGTCTGAGCGACAGGAAAGGGTAAGATGTCCTTTCTGTTATTCCTCCGTGGTTTTGTTGGTGTGCTGGTTGCATTCGCCTTGGCAAGCTATGCCATTACACAGTCGGCTTGGACAACTTTCATCCAGACGCTGATTTGCGCGGTTGTCATTCAGGTCGGATATTTCATCGCCATTCTGTTCATGGTCTGGCGGTCTGGCGAGACGAAGAAACGTGGTGAAATCCTTGCTCGCGGCGAGAACACTGCCGCTTCCGCCACGGATATTCGGCCGAAAGGCGAAACCGCCCAGCTACCGGGCGTAGGGCGTTCGCCCCTGCCTTAACCCTCCCGGAAAGCTCCCGGACACAAGCTGTCATCAAATCGCCTTGCGTTTCTGCCAACAGGCGGCCACGGGACAAGGTCGTGGCTGTGCGCCACAAATCGGGCATGGGCAAATTGGAGCAATTCCAGGAAAGGTGTTAGCGGTTTTTCCGGCCGGAATTGCGTCAAAACAAGGAGATAGGGCGAGTTGCCGTTTCCGTGAAATGGTGAACCGCTCCAGCCGCAAGCAAGCGGCCCCAACTGGAGTGTGGAGATGACCTCATCCGCCACGGTCTGCGTCATCATCGCAGCCAAGAACGCCGAAGCGACGATCGGACGCGCCGTCGCTTCAGCACTGCGCGAGAAGCGGGTTCGTGAAGTCGTCGTTGTCGACGATGGCTCGCAGGATGCAACCGCCCAGGCAAGTCTGGAGGCAGACGATGCCACTGGCCGCCTGCATATCCTTCGCCTCGACAGCAACCATGGACCGGCTTACGCCCGCAACCGGGCCATCGAACATTCCAAGGCGCCGTTGATAGCCATATTGGATGCCGACGACTTTTTCCTGGAAGGGCGTTTCGACGCGCTGATCGACGGCGACGACTGGGATTTCATCGCGGACAACATCGTTTTTATCGACAGTCGTGGCGCGCACAGCACCGAACCACAGGTGCCGCATTTCGAGCCGGCCCCCCGCTTCCTCGACCTGGAAGGGTTTGTCGAGGGCAACATTTCGAAGCGCGGTGCTTCGCGGGGCGAAATCGGATTTCTCAAACCCATCATGCGCCGGGCCTTCCTGGACGAGAATGGTCTGCGTTACGACGAGCGCCTGCGGCTGGGCGAAGACTATGATCTTTATGCCCGTGCGTTGCTGAAGGGCGCCCGCTACAAAATCGTTCACGGCTGCGGCTATGGCGCCGTCGTGCGCGCCGATTCGCTGAGCGGCAAACACAGGACGGAAGACCTGAAGCGGCTCTATGAGGCCGATTTGGCCATGCTGTCCCATCCGCTGCCGGCGGCAGCAAGGAATGTGCTGAGCCGCCACGAACATCATGTCCGTGGCCGCTACGAGCTACGCCATTTCCTCGACATCAAGGCTTCCCGCGGCCTGGTCCGGGCAGGCATCCACGCGCTGCTGCGCCCAACCGCGCTGCCGGCGATCGTTGGCGGCATATTCGGCGACAAGCTGGAAGCGCTGCGGGCGCGACGGAAGCCCGCCAGCGACGAGCCCGCACCGCAGCGCTATCTGCTGCCGGCGCGCATCGGCGTTCAGAGATAATCCCGCCTTACCTCGGCAAGCACTTCGCGGAATCGGTCTTTCTTCTCCGACAGCACCGCATCGCTGCTGAGTAGCGGCCGTGCCTTGCGCGCCTGCCGCAATGCCAGCGTCGACGGCGCGGCCAGCACCTGCTTGGCCACGGATCGCAGCATCGATGGCGGCGGATCGTTGCGCGTCATCACCATGGCCTCGCCATGGTCAGGCCGGCCGGTGTCGCTTGCGCTTAGTGCCGGCGTCTTGACATCGAAACCCCAGAACCGAGCGCCCTTGGTGACCGCTTCGGCGCGCGACGAGATCGGGATCTGGCGCGGCTTGTATTCGACACCGAGCGAGGTGGCCCAATCGCGCCACTTGAAGGAGTTGATGGAGCGAGAGGTCGTCACCGCGACCCATGGCACCCGGAAAGCGTCGGCAAGGATCGCGGCATGCATCGATTCGGCGACCACCAGTTCGGACTGGGCGATCGCCCGGATCACCGATCTGGCTTCCCCGCAAGGGTCGACATAGCCCAGTCCGGCCGCCTGGCAGACCACCGGCCATATGCCACCCACCGTCGATTCCCAATGGGGAACGAAGATCGCGCCGCCGGTCTTTGGCAAATTTCGGAACTCCGGCATCTCGGCCACCATGACGGCAGGATCGATGATGCCCAGTTCCGGCGCCAATCCAAGCTTTTGCGCCGTCAGCGGTCCGCGCACCGCGCGGGTATCCCATTCGTGCCTGTCGGACAGATCCGGCAGCGAGCCGTAGCCGAAACCGCTGCCGATGACGAGTTTCTTCACATCGGCCGGCAGCAATGCCTGGTTGAGGACGGTGCCGACGCCGACAAGTAGCACCTCAGGGTGCACGTCGCGGAAACCCGGCAGAAGGAAGTCCCAAAGCCACAGGTTGAGATCGTCGCCAAAATTGCCGTGCGCGGATTCCCAATAAAAAGGCTGCATCACAAAGGTCCTATTTCGCAATCTTGGAAACGGCGAGATTGACGGCGCTGCGCAGAAGTTTCGGATCCCGCCAGGCCCAGGCAGCCAGCTGCTTGAATTGCGGTGTCTTGCGCGCCTTCACCAGCCGCGCCTGCCCCCAGAGAGCCTGATTGCGTGCCGTCTGCTTGTAGCTTTCGATGGACGCACGATCTTCGGCGACATGCTGAAAGCGGTTCTCCAACTGGTCGAGCGCCACCCAGGTGTTGAATTGCTGCTTCAGGAACTGCGGCGAATCGCTGTCCAGGCCGTGGAAGATGTTGATGCCTTCGCCGCGTACTGCCCCGAAGCCTTCGGAAAGGACCGTGCGACGGGCACTCCTCACACAGTCGTAGAAGAAAAGCACGTCTTCGGCGGCCAGCCGCAACGACGCATCGAAACGAACCTTCCGGAACAGAGGCTGCCCGATCACCATGCATGACAGGTGCATGAAGCTCCAGTTCTTCAGCATGGTTGCGCCGAGCGCTGGAACCTCGACAAGCGGTGGCTCGTCGGAAAGACGCACCACTTCCGTCACCCCGGCGAGGTCGGCCACACCGAAATGATAATAGAAGGCATCGCCGCCCCTGATCGAAGCCCAGTAACAATCTGCATCAAAAAGTGACAGACCAGCCACGGCATCCTTAAGGTGGTCGGGAGTCCACTCATCATCGGAATCGAGGAAGGCGGCATAGGTACAGTCGGCGCCGATGTGGTCCAGACCCGTGTTGCGTGCCCCGCCCGGTCCTGCATTCGGTTGTTTTACAACGGTTATTCGTGCCCGTTCCGCCGGCGTAAAATCATCGAGATCGTTTTCGGCCGGCAGCGGAGAGGCGTCGTCGACAACGATCACATCGAAATCCGGGTGCGTTTGCGCGAACACGGATCTCAGCGCGCGGGCCAGGATTCCAGGCTCTCTCTGGTAGTAGGGAATGATGGCAGTGCATTTCGTCATTTTTTCGCGCCTTCGGGAGTTTAGGAACCCGCGCAAGTGGTTCCGATGATTCCGGTCGGTGCCCCCGTCCAGAGCTCGCTGACGTACGGCCCGCTCGTTCAAAACAAACGGTGTTCGTCCATGCCGGCTGCTTCTAACCCGAAAAGCGTGACAAAAGATGTCGGCCGGAGCGCGTCTTCCAAGATCAGCACATTCGGGCTGAAATTTGTCGCCTCCGCAGTGACGTCTCGCAAACCGATCGCACCAATCGAAAAGGATTGATTCCCGTGACCAATATTCTCGTCGTCGGCGGCGCTGGATACATCGGCTCCCACACCTGCCTGGATCTGGCCGAACGCGGCTTCACGCCGGTGGTCTATGACAATCTGAGCAACGGCCATGCCGAATTCGTGAAATGGGGACCGTTGGAACGCGGCGATATCCGCGACCGCGAGAAACTCGCCGCGGTAATCGAGGCCTATCGCCCGGCTGCGATCGTGCATTTCGCGGCTCTTATCGAAGTCGGCGAATCGGTGAAGGCGCCAGCTGCCTTCTATGACAACAATGTCGCCGGTACCCTTTCCCTGCTTCTTGCCGCCCAGCAGGCGGGCATAGACAAGCTGGTCTTTTCATCGACCTGCGCCACCTACGGCCTGCCCGTCGACGTGCCCATGCGAGAGACGCACCCGCAGAACCCGATCAATCCTTATGGCCGCTCCAAGCTGATCGTCGAGCAGATGTTGTCCGATCTCGACCGTCACCAGGGCTTCCGCTCGGTGGTCCTGCGCTACTTCAATGCCGCCGGAGCCGACCCTGAAGGGCGAATCGGTGAACGGCACTCCCCCGAAACGCACGCGGTGCCACTTGCCATCGACGCGGCGCTCGGCCGCCGCGATGGTTTCAACGTGTTTGGCACCGACTATGACACGCGCGACGGCACCTGCGTGCGCGACTTCATCCATGTCTCCGATCTCGCCGATGCACATGGGCGCGCGGTCCAGTATCTGCTTGGCGGCGGGGAAAGCGTTGCGCTTAATCTGGGCACCGGCACCGGAACCACGGTGCAGGAGCTTCTGTCGGCGATCTCGCGCGAATCCGGCAAGCCGTTCCCGATTCAGCGGGAGGGACGCCGCGAAGGCGATGCTCCGGTTCTGGTCGCCGACAACACCAAGGCAAGAGCCGTTCTGGGCTGGAGCCCGAAACACGATCTCGAATCGATCGTGCGTTCAGCCTGGCGATGGCACGCCTCGACGGGACTGGCCGCAGCAGAGTAGGATGATGATCACGGGTGGGTAAGGTTACGAACGGCAAGAGAAGGACCGGCCATGGCCTTATTCAAATTCCAGGGGCAAAAACAGTTTCGCGTCAGAAGTCCTCGACGGGACCGCGAAACCGACACGATACGTGCCGCTCGTCTGCTCGCTCTCGTCGATGGATTGCGCAAGGAAATCGAGCGCGAGAGGGACGGCTTGCGGAATCGCCACGAAAGCGTCGCGTTCCAAGCTGCCTTTTCGCAACAAGCTCTCGAAGATGGCGAGGCCACCTCCACGTCGTCAGCGATCAATGACCTCACTGAGATGATGATCCGCTACATGGAACGCATCACCGCGCTGGAGAAACAGATCGATTTTGTTACCGGATTGCGCGCGCAGGCTGAGCTGTTTCCCTTAGAAAACGAAGAGGTCGCAGCTTCCGCGGCAGATAAGGGACGACGCCTGGCTTAACCGACGATCACAAAAAGTTACCGCACCGCCGGCACGAATATGCGCCCGCGTCACATTGTGATCCGCTAATTCATCTTATGTGCATTGCAACATTCGCCCGAAATTGACGCGGGTCCGCAGCGCAGGCTGGCGGCCCAAAACGAAAGTAGCAAGCGGTATGGCTGCAAGTTTGAGAATACCGGCGCGAGCCGCCCTGATGTGTTGTGTGATGCTGTCCGTGCCCATGGCGGGTACCGTGGCGGTGCACGCCGAAGAGCAAAAAGAACCAAAGGCGACAGGCAAGTCTTTCGTCGAGAGCTTCGACAAGCTCGACAGGAAGCGCTGGTACATTTCCGATGGCTGGTCGAACGGCGATCACCAGAATTGCACCTGGTCGGCCAAACAGGTCAACGTCTCGGAGGGCACCTTGAAGCTCGGCTTCCAGGCCGAACCCAGCAAGGGCCGCAACAATGTCTGCGGCGAAGTGCAGACCTTCAAGCGATTCGGCTACGGCACCTTCGAAGTGCGTATGAAGGCTGCAGCGGGCTCCGGCCTCAACACCGGCTTCTTCTCCTTCATCGGCCCGGTTCACAAGCAGCCGCATGACGAGATCGATTTCGAAGTGCTGGGCAAGGATCCTTCGAAGGTCCAGGTCAACCAATATGTCAACGGCAAGAGCGTCGGCTCGGCCAAGCTGGTCGACGTGCCCGGCGGGGCGGACAAGGAATTCCATGATTACGCCTTCGTGTGGCAGAAGGATCGCATCGCCTGGTACGTAGACGGCAAATTGGTGGAAGAAGCCACCGACCCCGCCAAGCTGCCCAGCCATCCGTCCAAGATTTACCTCAGCCTTTGGGGCAGCGACACGCTGAAATCCTGGATGGGCGCCTTCGCCAGCCCAGAGAAGCAGATCACGGCCGAAGTGGATCGTGTTGCCTATACCGCGCCGGGCGACGCCTGCCAGTTTCCGGAATCGATCGTTTGCAAGTTGAACAAGAGCACGCAATGAGCGCGGTCCTTCATCCGCGCCTCGTGGCGCAGCGACAACAAAGCTGACGGTTCGGCCATGCTGAATGTCCTCTACCTGGTCCATGATCTTTGTGACCCGGCGGTACGCCGGCGCGTGACGATGCTTCAGACCGGCGGCGCCACGGTGACGCTTGCGGGTTTTCGGCGCGCCGAAACAGTGCCGGATTTCGATGAGCTGTTGCCGATCGATCTTGGCATCACCGCCGATCGCGCTTTCGCGCAGCGTGTCGCCGCTGTCGCGAAAGCCGCCTTATCTCTTGGTGCCAAGCTTGCCGGCATCCCGAAACCGGATGTCATCATCGGTCGCAATCTCGAAATGCTGGCCCTGGCCAACCGGGCGCGCAGCATTTTTGGTGGTTCCGCACCGATCGTCTACGAATGC
The DNA here is from genome assembly GCF_001303895.1 of Mesorhizobium sp. 1M-11. Lineage (GTDB taxonomy): Bacteria > Pseudomonadota > Alphaproteobacteria > Rhizobiales > Rhizobiaceae > Mesorhizobium. The sequence goes on from NZ_LJSD01000016.1 coordinate 87,006, forward strand.
CTGGACATCCATCGTTTCCTCCTGGACGCAGGCGCCATCGGTCGTACGCTGCGTGGTGCCGAGCGGCTCTTCAGCCGTGACGCGCAGCTGCTGCTCACCAGTTCTCCGGCCTTCGTCCGCGATTATTTCGAAGCGTTCGGCCAGACCCGTGTGCCGGCCGTGCTGCTGCAGAACAAGATCCTCGACTTGAGCGGCAAGCCGGCTCAGCAGGCAAATCTACCGGCTCCGCCGGCGAAGGGCGAACCCTGGAAAATCGGCTGGTTCGGCGCACTGCGCTGTGCCAAATCGCTCGAATTGCTGGCCGCCTTCACGCGCCGGATGCAGGGGCGCTTCGAGGTCGTGCTGCGCGGTCGTCCAGCCCGCGTCGAATTCAAGGATTTCGACGGCTTCGTGCGCACTGAACCCTATCTTTCGTTCCAGGGTGCCTATCGCAATCCGGAAGATCTCGCCGCCATCTATGGTGAAGTGCATTTCTGCTGGGCGATCGATTTCTTCGAAGAAGGCCTGAATTCGAGCTGGCTGCTGCCAAACAGGCTCTATGAAGGCTGCCGCTTTGGCGCCGTGCCGATTGCCATGAAGGGAACGGAGACTGCACGTTTCCTCGCTGATCGCCATATCGGCCTGCTGCTCGACGAGCCGTCGGTCGAAAACCTGTCCTCGCTGCTGGGAGACATCGACACCGACACCTATCTCGGGCGCCGCGGCAAGATCACTGCTCAGGATCTCGGCACCTGGATTTGCGTGCCCGATGACTGCCGCTCCCTGGTCGCACGATTGGGCCGCCTTGCCGGCAAGGAACAGCAGGACGTCTTGCTGGAGGTCGCGGCATGAACGTCCTCGACACCAAAATGCCTGCAACCCCGGCAGGCGAAGAGACACGGGCCGCCGGCAGAACAGTCGGTCGCTGTATGGTGGTGATCCCCTGCCTGAACGAAGCCAGGCATATCGGCGCCCTGCTGACCGAACTGTCAGAACCTGCTGAACGGAATAATCTGCGTATTGTCGTCGCCGATGGCGGCAGCACTGATGGCACACGCGACATCGTTCGCGATATCGCGGACCAGAATCCGCGTGTCATCCTGCTCGACAATCCACGACGCCTGCAGAGCGCTGCTGTCAATCAGGCAGTCGCCGCCTATGGCGACGAAGTCGACCTTCTCATCCGCATCGACGCCCATGGCGGCTACCCGGCAGATTATTGCGACCGCCTGATCGAGGAGGCTTTGGCCACAGGTGCCGATTCGGTCGTTGTCTCGATGGCGACCCAGGGGTTCGGCCTGTTCCAGAAGGCGACCGCGGTCGCGCAGAATTCGAAACTGGGCAACGGCGGCTCGCCGCATCGCGAGGGTGCGCCGGGTCATTGGACCGATCATGGCCACCACGCACTCATGCGCGTCGAGGCTTTCCGTGCCGTTGGTGGCTATGACGAAAGCTTCAGCCACAACGAGGATGCCGAACTGGATTACCGGCTTCGTGCTGCCGGCTATCGCATCTGGATGACCGACAAGACGTTCATGACCTACTATCCGCGCACCTCGGCACCTGCGCTGTTTCGCCAGTATCTCGGCTACGGCCGCGGCCGGGCGCGCAATATCCTGAAACACCGCACCTGGCCGAAGCTGCGGCAGGCGATCCCGCTTCTGGTCTTCCCCGTTGTCGCAGGCGCTTCGCTGGCATTCCTCAGCCTGTCGGCCCTGGTCCCCGCTGGCCTGTGGATCGCTGCCTGTCTTGGCTACGGCGCCTGGATGGCGATCGGACAGCGCAATCCCTATGGCCTGCTTGCCAGCCTCGCGGCCATGATCATGCATCTCGCCTGGTCGATGGGTTTCTGGCTGCAGGTTCTCGGTTCATGGAAACGCGGAGCACCTGCGTCATGACCCAGCGCAATCAGTCCTCTTCACCGATGACCCAAATCGATGTGTGCGTGTGCACCTACCGCAGGCCCTATCTCGCGGAAACCTTGCGTTCACTCGCTGCGCTCGAACTGCCGGCCAGCATCAAGGCGCGCATCGTGGTCGCCGACAACGATGCCGCACCCAGCGCACGGGAGCTGGTTGCGTCACTCGCACCATCCCTGCCTTTCGAGTTGATCTACATTCATTGCCCCTCGTCCAACATCTCGCTGGCACGCAACGCTTGCCTGGATGCCGCCAGCGGCGATTTCCTTGCCTTCGTCGATGACGATTCCACCGTGACGGCGAAATGGCTGGCAGCGCTGATCGAGACGGCTGAGGCCACCGGTGCCGATGCCGTGCTTGGCCCCGTGCAGTCCCTCTATGCCCCGAGCGCTCCCGACTGGATGCGCCGCGGCGATTTCCATTCGACCAGCCCGGTCTGGGTCGACGGGCAAATCCGCACCGGCTACAGCGGCAATGTTCTTTTGCGCCGGGTCTCGCCGCATGTGGACGGCCGGCGCTTCAACCTTGCACTCGGCAAAACCGGCGGCGAAGACACCGAATATTTCTCGCAGCTTCACGCGGATGGCGGACAGATCGCCTGCGCACCGGACGCCATCGTGCTCGAGCCGGTGACCGAAAACCGCGCCCGGCTTCAATGGCTGGCCAAGCGCCGCTTCCGCTCGGGCCAGACCCACGGCAGGCTGCTCACCAACCGGCAGGCTGGCCGAAGGTCGGTGCAGATCGGGCTGGCGGCGGCCAAGGCTGCCTATTGCTTTGCTGGTGCGGCCGCACTTGTCGCGGTCCCACACAAGCGCAATCGCCAGGCGCTTCGCGGCATCATGCATGTCGGCGCCATCAGCGGCCTGCTCGGTATCCGCGAAATCCGCCTCTACGGCGACGAACCGGCCGGAGGGCGCGCCCATGCAGCCTGACGTCACCTTCGTCATCGCCGCCTACAACGCAGAGACCTCGATCGCACGCGCCATCGAGAGCGCGCTTGCGCAGCGCGACGTTTCGATCGAAATCATCGTCGTGGACGATCGCTCCAGCGATCGCACAGTTGAGATTGCCGGCGCTTTCCCGCCGGAACAGGTCAAGGTGATCGCGCTGGACCGGAACCGTGGTCCCGGAGGCGCCCGCAATGCCGGTCTGGAAGCAGCGCGCGGCCGCTGGATCGCGGTGCTCGATTCCGACGACACCGTTCACCCCGAGCGCCTGAAATGCATGATCGCAAGAGCCGAAACTCAAGCTGCGCAGATTGCTGTCGACAATCTCGAAGTGGTTCGCGACGCCGCAGGCACTCGCGAAACGATGTTCGAAGCGAAGCTGCTTGAAGCCCATCCGGAACTCATGCTCGCCGATTTCATTGCAGCCAACATCATGTTCGAAGGTACCTTCTCCTTCGGCTACATGAAGCCGATCTTCGAACGACGGTTTCTGGAGCAGCACCGGCTGCGCTACGACGAGACGCTGCGTATCGGCGAAGATTACATCTTCCTGGCTTCCACCATGGCCAAAGGTGGCCGTTGCGTCGTCGAGCCGACCGTCGGCTACGCCTACCACATTCGCCAAGGCTCAATCTCGCGTGTGCTGGAACTGCACCATGTCGAGGCGATGCTGAAGGCCGATACAACTTTCCTGGAACAGCATGTGCTGGATCCGCGTTCCGCCGCTGCGCAGTTGCGCCGCACCCGCAGCCTGAGGCAGGCGGCTTCCTTCCTCAAGCTGGTTCACTATCTCAAGGCGCGCGCGCCTATCCACGCCGCAGTCACGGCACTGCGTGATCCGGCGGCACTTCGGCATCTGGGCATGCCGATCGCCGCCCGGCTGCGCCGGCTGACAGCGACCTTTCAACCTGGCCGGACACCATCGGAAGCCGGCTGAAGAAACGACTTTTGAATTGGGCAGAGGGGCTCGATTGCAAACAGGGATGACGTGATGAAAAAGGTGAGAAAAGCGGTGATACCGGTTGCCGGTTTGGGCACGCGGTTCCTGCCGGCCACGAAAGCGATGCCGAAGGAAATGCTGACGGTGGTTGACCGCCCCGTCGTGCAATATGCGGTGGACGAGGCCCTGGAAGCAGGTATCGAACACATCGTCTTCGTCACCGGCCGCAACAAGCATGTGATCGAGGACTATTTCGACATCCAGCCCGAGCTGGTGGAGACGCTGACGCGCTCCGGCAAGAACGAACAGCTTGCCTCGCTCAGCCGCCTGCAACCGCAGCCGGGCACCATCTCGTTCACCCGCCAGCAGGCACCGCATGGTCTCGGCCACGCTGTGTGGTGCGCCCGGGACATCGTCGGTGACGAACCCTTCGCGCTGCTGTTGCCCGACATGGTCTCCTTCGGCGATCGCGGCTGTCTGGCCGGCGCCATGGATCTCTATCGCGAAACCGGCGGAAACGTCGTCGCGGTCGAGCAGTGCGATCCGCTGGAGACCGGCAGCTACGGCATCGTCGGCAAGGGCGCCAGCGTCGGCACAGGCTTCACCATCACCGAAATGGTGGAAAAGCCGGCGCCGGAGGCAGCGCCTTCCAACCACTACATCAATGGCCGCTATGTGCTGCAGCCTGAGATCTTCGACATCCTCAGCACGCAGGAACGTGGTGCCGGCAACGAAATCCAGCTCACGGATGCCATGGTGCGCCTGTCGGAGAGCCAGAAATTCTACGCCTCCCCGTTCGAGGGCCGCATGTTCGACTGCGGCTCGAAGGACGGTTTCATCCAGGCCAACGTCGCCTTCGCGCTCGCGCGCAAGGATATTTGCGACCTGGTCTTCGAACCGATCGAGGAGATGATCGCTTCGCAGGCGCGCCGCAGCCGCGCTGCCTGACCGAAAGATCGAAACAGACCACGACAACGCGCCACGGCCACCGGCCGTGGCCGGCTTTTTCATTTCGCGACGGAGCGCCGGAGCAGCCATGAACCAGGGAAGTTACCCGTTGAAGCCCATGTCTTCGGAAGATTCATCGGACTTCATTGACCTCGATGCCCTTCTGGCGGCGGCACGCCGGCAGGCCCGGCTGGTCGCCCTGTTCGGATTGGTGGGCCTGGTATTGGGGGTGGTCTATATCCTGGCAACGCCGCCGCAATACACGTCGGGAACGCGCATTCTCCTGGACGACAGCCTGACCCGCTTCGCCGAGGACAAGCCGACACCCCCGGCTGGCCCGCAGGCCGATGCCATGGTGTCGTCAGAAGTCGAGATCCTCAAATCCAGCCGCCTCGCCCGTGCCGTCGTGCTGGCGGAAAAACTGCAGGACAACGAAGCTTTCCTCAACCCGCCGCGCTCACCGCTCAGCGCGCTGAAAGCCACGGTCAAGAGCGTGGCCGGCTTCTTCTCGTCACGGTCCGAAGACGAGCCCGGCTCGATACAGGACGCGAAGGTTGGCCGCGCCATCAGCATTCTTCAGGATGGCGTTCACGCCGAACGCGTCGGCCGCAGCTTCGTCATCGATCTGTCCTTCACCGCGCCGGATCCCAAGCTGGCCGGCGCGATCGCGCGCGCCTATGCCAATGCTTATCTTTCGGATCATCTCGATGCCAACTTCGATGCCACCCAGCGAGCCACCGTGTGGCTGCAGGGTCGCCTGGACGAACTGCGCGAGAATTCGCAGAAGGCGGCTCTCGAGGTCGAGCAGTTCCGCGCCGCCAACGGTCTAACCGCCGCGCGCGGAGAACTGATGTCGGAACAGCAGCTGTCCGATCTCAACAAGCAGGTCATCCTGGCGCAGGCAGATACCGCCAATGCCCTGGCCCGCTACAACCAGTTCAAGGCGATCGTGGATAGCGGACCGGAGAACGCCGTCAAGAACGCCACTATCCCGCAGGAAAAGGGCGCCAGCGGCACGAATAGTGCCGCCATCAACGACATGAAGGCGCGCTACCTCAGCGTCAGCAAGCGGGAGCAGGATATCTCCAACCGTTTCGGCCAAGACCATGCGCAAGCGGTGGCGCTACGCGCCGAGCAGGTCAACCTGACCAACCAGATCTATGCGGAGCTGCAGCGGCTCACCGAAAGCTATCGCAACGAATACCAGGTTGCGAAATCGCGTGAGGATTCGCTGCGTGGCAATGTCGGTGACTTGGCCGGCCAGAATTCGCAGACCGGCCAGGCACAAGTAAAACTGCGCGATCTCGAGCAGAAATCGCAGGCACTCAACACACTCTATCAGGCCTTCCTTGCTCGCTACGAGCAAGCCGCGCAGCAGCGCTCTTTCCCCATCGCCGAGGCCCGTGTCATCTCGACTGCCGGCAATCCTACCGCCGCTTCCAGCCCCCGCAAGACCATGGTGCTCGGCCTTTCACTGGTGCTCGGCCTGTTCGCCGGCGCGGCAGCGGGTGCTGTCCAGGAGTTCCGTGAGCGCTTCTTCCGCACCGGCGACGACGTGCGCGACGCCCTCGACCTGAATTTCCTCGGCTACCTGCCGTTGATCGGCGGACGCTTCGCCGACGCACGGCCGCGGACGCAGCCGGCCGCCGATGCGCCCGCCTCGAACCCGCCTGGCCCGGAAACCGTCACACCGCGGATTCTCAGGGTGGCGATCAACCAGCCTGCCTCGTCTTTCGCGGAGACACTGCGCAACGTCAAACTGGCCAGCGACGTCGTCCTGCACCGTACCAGCGGCAAGGTGATCGGCTTCGTCTCGGTACTGCCACGCGAGGGCAAGACGACCACCGCCGCCAATTTCGCCGGGCTGCTCGCCGCCAATGGCGCGCGCACCCTGCTGATCGATGCCGACTTGCGCAACCCGGGACTCAGCCGCGGCCTGTCGCTGACACCCGACAAGGGCCTGGTCGAAGCGTTGGTCGGCGAACAGCGCTGGCAAAGCGCCTGCCTTGTCGACCGCAAGACCAAGCTCGTCATTCTTCCCGCGGTGGTGCGCCGGCGCCTGTCGCACACCAGCGAGCTCATCTCGGGTCCGGCCATGGCAGCGCTGCTGGAGGAGGCCCGCAAGGCCTTCGATTATGTCGTGGTCGATCTGCCGCCGCTCGGGCCGGTGGTCGATGCCAAGGCCTTCGCTCCGCTGGCCGACGGCTTCGTACTGGTGGCCGAATGGGGCGCCACGCCACGCCTTCTCGTGCGCTCTGCTCTGCAGGCCGACCGCCAGATCGCGGCAAAGACGCTTGGTGTGGTGCTGAACCGCACCGACATGAAGAAGCTAGCGAGCTACGGCATGTTCGGTGCCGCCGAGCAGTATCTCGACCGCTACGCGTCTTACTATGTCGAGCAGACGGTGACCGAGCAGGAGCCGAACCGCACGGAGCCGGCTTGATCCAGTGACGGGAGGCACGGCATATCCGGCCAGCCGGTCGCGTTCACTGGGACAAGTTGCTGAGGTAGCGACCCTTGTCCTGCCAGATGCGCAGCGCCGTCAGCCTGCCGCTGAAGAAGGCGCCGGTGTCGAGATTGACGCGCATGCCCTCGCGGCCGGCTTCTTCGACCGGCGTATGGCCGTGGACCACGTAACGCGACAGCAGGTGCGCGCGCTCGAAGAAGGCCGAACGGATGAAGACGAGATCCTCGTCCGTCTGCTTGTCCAACGGAACGTCTGGCCGCACACCGGCATGGACAAAAATATACCGGGACGTTTCGACCAGCACCGGCATCGAGCGCAGCAAGGCAAAGTGAGCCGGCGGTATCGATCTGCGAATGGCATCGTCGACCTGTGCCCCATCGCGAAAGATTTCAATCAGTCGTCGATGATCGATGCCATACGATTGCAGCGTGCTTTCCGCCCCCATGCGCAGCCAGGCGGTAAGACTGGACCGCCCCTCCAGATAGTCGAGCATGGCAAGCTCATGATTGCCGGCCAGGCAGATGCGCTCCACGCCCGTCGGCGGATGCGCCGCAAGATGGTCGAGCACCTGCGCCGACGCGGGACCACGGTCAACATAATCACCCAGCATGATGATGAGCTTACGACCCGGCAACGCCGCCGCGTCTCGAACGATCGCGTCTTCCAGTGCCAGAAGCTCATCCAGACAACCATGGACGTCGCCGATCGCATAGACAACTGTGCCGGCCATATCGAGACGCAGGCGCGGCAACCTCGCCCGGGCGCCACCCGTTCTCAGGCCAAGAATGCGTCCGACGCGCTTGATCATCTGGCGTTTTTCATGATCGCCCGGGTGTTGGCAATGGCCCGGTGTGGCCGCCGGATCATCTTGTTACCCGGGGTTGTACTTTGTGAAGCCGTCAAACGGTCCGAATCCCTTATTCCTACGCCCGGGCCTTATACAACGCCCGCACATCGATGCGTCTCTGTGCTTCGCCTCCTGAGAGACCGCACCGCTCGCCGCTCCGTCAATCGGAGCCGATCACGTCGAGGAGACGAATTTTGAAAAATACTGCGTCCCGGCCCTCGCCCATCCCTCCCGTTTCGCCGTTAGTGTCCGACCGTGTCAGAATTGCGCGCGTCCTGTGCATCTTTCTCATGATGTTCGTTCACGTGCAGCCCGGCATCGCCGAAAATGTCTACGACCGGGACACCGCGGTCTTCGATTTCATCTATTTCCTTTTCACGCGGATTCTGGGTTTGAGCTCAGTTTCTCTGCTCAGCGTGGTTTCAGGCTATTTCATCGTCGCCAGCCTGCTCAAGGCCGATCCGCTATCGCTGGCGCGATCCAAGTTCAAGACGCTGATCGTACCACTCGTGGCCTGGAATCTGGTCATGCTGGTGCTGCTTGTTGCGTACGGGCTGATGACGGACAAGTGGCGAGACATGCCGGATCCGACGTTGCTCGGTTGGGCGAACGCGCTGTTTGCCGTCACCGATTGGCCGCTCGACGTACCCTTGTGGTTTTTGCGCGACCTTTTCGTCTGCTGTCTGCTGTCCCCGCTACTCTACCACGCGCTGAAGCGTTTCGCGCTGCCCACCATCGTATTGCTGGCCGTCTACACGCTCTTCGGCGACGACCTCTATCTGCTTCAGCGACCGCAGCTTCTTTTGTTTTTCGCTCTCGGCATGTGGTTGCGCATTGCAGGAACCAGCACGATCACGATTGACCGCTTGTCGCTGGCATTGACCGCTGGCCTCGTCGCGATGGTGGCCATTTTCATCACCATCCGTTTCCAGCGTGTCCTGCTTGGCGAGATGGACGATCAATTGCGGGTGACGCTCGACACGTTGCTGCGCGTCACCATGGCCGGTGGTTTCTGGGTGCTGACCGGGTTGATCCGGCATTCGGGATTTGCAGGGATCTTCATACGGCTGGAACCGTATGCTTTCGTCCTGTTCTGCAGCCACGCCATCCTGTTCAACTTCGCCGGCATCGTCTTCCGGCGGTTTTTCGGCAACTATGGATCGGACCTCTTCCCGATCACCTTCTTCACGCTACCGCTCCTGGCAGTACTTTGCGCAGTTGTCGGCCTTCAGACGATACGTCGCTCGCCGCCGCTGCTTTTCCTGCTCAACGCAGGCCACAGCGTACCGCCATGGCGAAGGGCCGAGCCTACAGAAGAAGATGAAAAGGCGAGCGAGCGCCGACGCGCTCGCGCCTGATCTAGGAAGGAGACGAGGCTGCAGCTATTTGCTGTGCCATAAAACGTCGCTGTTCAGCTCGTCGACCGAAGAGCAGCCGAGATGGCCGAGGGTGGTCCAGAACTCGCGCTTGAGCAACTCGAGCGTGCGGCGCACACCATATTCACCATCGGCCGCCAGGCCGAGCGCGATCAACCTGCCAAGCGCTACCGCATCTGCTCCGAGAGCGATAGCGGTCGCGATGTCGCTGCCCCGGCGAATGCCGGAATCGAAGATGATCGGCATGTCCGATCCTACGGCTTCGCGCACCTCGGGCAGCATGTCGAGAGCAGCAGGTTCGCGATCGATAGTGCGGCCCCCGTAGTTGGACACGTAGAGGCCAGCCGCACCGGCATCAAGCGCGGCCTTGGCGTCACGCGCACTGTTTACGCCCTTGATGATGCAGGGCAACGGCGCGCGGGAGATGACGCGGGCGGCTTGCTGCCAGTTCCAGCGTGCTTGGGTGAAGTCCAGCTGTTCGGCAAGCGCTGCCGGGTCAGACTTGCCTGGCCCGAAATTCGACGGTCCGTTATCGTCACGAATGGCGAAGCGGTCCTCCATCATGCGTTCGCGCCATTGCCGGATCGGCGAATAGGTGACGCAGATGTATCTGTAACCAGCCTCCTTGGCGCGTTCCATCATGGCCATCACCAAGCCTTCGTCACCGACAAAGGTCATCTGAAAGACGGAGGCCACTGACGATGCCGCGGCGACCTCCTCCAGGGAATGGGCCGCCGCCACCGGCACCATCTGCTGGATACCTGCTGCTTCGGCGGCCCGGCCGATAGCCAGATGCCCCTGTGGATGGAATACCGCCTCGCCACCACCGAAAGGTGCAATGAACGCGGGAAAGCTGAGGTCGAAGCCCAGCACGCGGGTCGCCGTGTCCGGGTTGCTGATCCCGGCGAACAGCGGGGCCACGAAACGGTGGCGATCGAACGCGGCAGTGTTGTCGCGCAGCGTGACCTCGTCGCCGGTCCCGCACCACAGATAGTTCCAGTCGACTTCCGACAGCCGGCGCTCTGCTTCCCGGTGGATGCCACGCAACGTCGTGTATTTTTCGTCGGTCGCATAGCGATCGTCGATGCGCCGAGCTTGCTTGTCCATGACTGGCCTTTCTGCGGTTTATGGAAATTCGGTCATGCCTTGGCAGCGATGATCACCACCTCGATCAGCCGCTTCGGGTCGCCCAGATCGACGCCGCCGATCGTGGCGCGCGAAGGCAGGTCGTCGCCCTCGATCCATTCCAACCATGCCTCGTTCATTTCTTCCTTGCGCGTCATGTCGCTCAGATAGATGCGGGCCGAAAGGATGCGGGTCTTGTCGGAGCCGAGTTCGGCCAGCAATTTGTCGAGTTTGGCGCAGACCTGCCGGGTCTGCTCCTTCATGCCAAGCGATATATCGTCGGCGGCATGACCGCCCACATAGAGCACACCATTGTGCTCGACCGCGCCATGCATGATCCGGTGCTTGCGGTGACGTTTGATCATTTTTTAGTCCCTTGCTTGTGAATTGTGCGACAGCCGGCCTGATACCGGATCGCATCAACGATCCGGCCCATGCGCGGCATCTATGCTCTGAAGCGCCGTGTTCTAGACCAGGCCTTCGGGCGAGAAGGCATCGAGCGCCATGGGCGCTACGCCATCGGCCACCAGTTCGGCCAGGCACCTGCCGGCGAATGGCCCGATGGTGAGGCCGGACGCGCCGAGACCGTTGCCGATGGTGAGGCCTCCAATACCCGGCACGCGACCGAGGATCGGCTTGATGTCGTGGCTTGCCGGCCGAAAACCGATGCGCGTCTCGATGTGGGTGGCGCTGGCTAGGCCTGGCGCCAGAGCAAGGCCGGCACTCAGCACCTCGAGCTCGCCTGCGGCCGTAACGCGATGGTCAAAGCCCGCACCGTCCTCCCGCGTCGCGCCGATAACGACCCGGGAGTCGTCGAAGGCCAGCATGTAATGGCTGCTCATGGGCAGCAAACACGGCCATCTGCCGGTAGCAACGCCTGGCAGGCGCAGATGGATGATCTGACCTTTCTGCGGCGACACCGGATGGGAAAGGCCCAACGGGTTCAGTATCTGCGCCGCCCAGGCTCCAGCCGTGACGATGATCTCGTCGGCCTCGATCCGTTCGCCGTTGCTGTCCATGCAGATGGCTCGGCCGTCTTCGAGCCGTAAAGTGACGTGATCGTTGCGCGTTTTCGCGCCCTTGGCGACGGCGGCACGAACCATGGCCGCGGAAAGCAGGCGCGCATCGACGCGCGCGCCGCCGGGAATATAGATGGCCTCCATGCCTTCGCGCAGCGGTGGGAACAGTTCGCGCGCCTCGGAAGGTGAGATTCGGCGCACGTCCCCGGCCTCCGGAGCGTCCTTGATCCGTCGACGGATGCGCGCTTCAGCCTCGTCGAGCGTGTTCTTTTCCTCAGCCACCACCAGCGCACCGACCTTGCCATAGCCTAGGCTTGTTTCGCCGCGCGCTGTCAGGCCCGAGATCAGTTCGGCATAATAACGCGCGCCAGCCGCATAGAGCCCGTACCAGTCCGGCTGCTCGACGGCGGTCGCCCAAGGAGAGACGATGCCGGCGCCGGCAAGGGTGGCTTTGCCCTGGTGTTCTTCGTCGACAATCTGGACGTCGACGCCTTTCCGGGCGAGGTGGTAGGCGGCACTGGCTCCAAGGATGCCAGCCCCGATAATCAAGACACGCATGAGTTTGCTTTCATTCCGATCATTTCAGTTTCGCCCGGGCCAGTATCACTCCGCGATGGTGACACCCGAAAGCCGGCTTGTCCCGAAGATCGCTTCCCTATAGCCCTTCACCTTCTTGTTGACCGCGGTGATCGTGTCCGCGCCACCGAGGATCACGGCTGGTACCTCCTCATGGAAGACCTGCTGTGCTTGCTTGTAGAGTTTTTCGCGTTCGGCCTGATCGGTGATGGCGCCGGCCTTGTTCATGAGGTCGATAAACTCGGCATTGCACCAGGACCCGATGTTGGACGGGCTTGGCTTGCCGGCGGAATCGCAACTGAAATAATTGTTGGGGATCTGGCTCGGATCGGGGAAATCGTAGATGCCGCCGAACATGCCGACTTTCGCTTCTCCGGCGCGGGATCGGGCGATATATTCGCTCCATTCATAGGTGACGATCTCAGCCTTGACGCCGATTGCCGCCCAATCAGCCTGGATCATCTCGGCCGCGCGGTTGCCATGCGGCATGTAAGGCCGCGAAACGGGGACGGCCCAAAGCTCGGTGGAGAAGCCGTCCGGATAGCCGGCTTCCTTCAGCAAGGCCTTGGCCTTCTGGGGGTCGTAGTCGTAGGGGCCGATCTGCTCGTCGTGCCCCCATAGCGCCGGCGGCACAAGCGAACCCGTCGCCTTGCCTGTGCCGTCATAGACGACATCGACCAATGGCCTGATGTTGATGGCGCTGGCCAGCGCCTCGCGCACCTTCTTGTTGCGGAATATCTCTTCCTTGAAATTGAAAGTGATGAAGCCGGTCGAGGCCACCGGCGTGCGAACCAACTCAAGGTTGCCGCTGTTCTGTATCCTGTCCCGGTCGGCGAGGTTGGGATAGAGCGCGATCTGGCACTCATCTGCCATGGCGCGCTGCAGGCGCACTGAAGCATCGGGACTGATTGCCATGACAACCGAATCCACCTTCGGCGTCCTGGCTTCATCGCCGATGGCCGCGCCCCAGGTTTCGGCAAAGGGGACGAGACGCACAGCGGAATCGGGTTGATAATCCTGCAGTGCGAATGGCCCGGTGCCGATTGGCTGGCGGTCGAGAAGCTCGGGCGTACCGGCCTTTTGAAGAACGTCGGCATATTCGGCCGAGGTTATGGCGAGCGACTGGTGCGCCATGATGCCGAGGAACGGCGCCAGTGGTGTCTTCAACTTGAAGGCCACTGTGTGATCGTCGACCTTCTTTACACTCTCCAACACGTCCGCCAGCTTGGTGGTGAAGGTGATGTAGTTGCCACCATTGACTTCGGCATAGGGATGCTTCGGATCGAGCATGCGCTCGAAGGTGAACACAACATCATCTGCGTTGAAGTCGCGCGTCGGCTTGAAACTGTCATTGGACTGCCACTTCACGCCCTGCCGCAGCTTGAACGTATAGGTCTTGCCGTCTTCCGATATCGCCCAGCTCTCCGCCAACGCCGGCACGATCTCCGAGGAGCCCGCCTTCACCGATATCAGATTGTCGTAGATCTGGCCGAGGACGAACAGAGTGGTGCCGTTGCTGGAAAGTTCGGGATTGAAGGTCTCGGGCGACCCCTCGATGCAGACCGAAAGGTCGGCCGCGTGGACCGGAGCCGTCGCCAAAAGCGTCACAATTCCGAGGCTGGCGATTGATTTCATGTGGACACCCCTCACTGCTCCATGCCGTCCCTCCGCTTCAGGTCGGGCGGACGCCAACGAAATTTATCTCAGGGAAAGGCTTGACAACATGAAAGTCAAATTACTTGTTCTCTCCACGTTATAACTGAATCTCATGATAGGCGAGGCAGCCACGATGAACATTCGTCAGCTCGAAGCCTTCCACGCCACGATGGAAACCGGCTCGGTCACGCGTGCGGGCGAGAAACTGGGGATATCGCAACCGGCAGTCAGCAAGCTTCTGCGCGCCTTTGCCGATACCTGCGGCTTCCAGCTGTTCGTACGCAGTGGTGCGGGACTGACGCCGACGCTTGAAGCACGACTGCTCGCCGGCGAGGTCGAGCGCATGTTTTCCGGCACCCAGCGCATCGCCCGACTGGCCGACGCGGTGCGGAAACGCGAATGGGGTGAGGTGAGCGTAGCAGCGCCAGCCGCGCTTGCAACGCGCTACCTGGCCCACGCGCTGGCTCCCTTCTTGGCCGGCCAGCCGGACCTTCACTTCACCCTGCAAAGCCGCTCCTCGCCACGCGTCACCGAACTGGTCGCCGCCCAACAAATCGACATAGGGCTCAGCGTGCTGCCGTTCGACCACCCGCATGTCGACGCCGAGATCATCATGCGCTTCGCCATGGTATGCATTCTTCCCGTCCAGCATCCTCTGGCTGGGAAGCAGGTCATCGAGATCGAGGACCTGCGCAACGAACCCTTCATCTCGCTGGCGCGGGACGACTGTTCGCTGATGAGCATCGACCGGGCCTTCCAGATGAGGGGTGTTCAGAAACGCAACCGCATCGAGGTGCCGCTTTCGGAGACGGCGTGTGGTTTCGTCGCGAACGGTGCCGGCGTTTCAATCGCACCGCCCTTCGTGGGCCTCGATTATTCGGACCAGATCGTCCGCAGGAAACTGTTGCCCGAGATCACCATGGATGTCTGGCTGCTGACGCCGAATACGCGGCCGCCCTCGCTTGCCGCGGAGAGGCTGGTCGATTTCGTGCGCGCCGCGGTTGCGCCCTTCGATCAGCGGAAAGCCGGACATCAGCCGCCGTCGTATCGAGCTGATGCCAAAATCGGTAATCTCAAACCTTAATCCGACACTCCGCCCTAAAGGGACGGAGTGTCGGCTATCGGCATACTGTCTTCAGACGTCCGCCTTGAACGTCTGGCGCTGACTGCCGAGCCCTTCGATGCCGAGTTCGACGACATCGCCTGATTTGAGATAGCGCGGCGGCTTCATGCCCATGCCGACGCCGGGCGGCGTGCCGGTGGAGATGATGTCGCCCGGCTGCAGGCTCATGAACTGCGACAGATACGAAACCAGGAAGGCGACGCCGTAGACCATCGTCCTGGTCGAACCGTTCTGCATCGTCTCGCCGTTCACGGTAAGCCACATCTTGAGATCCTGCGGATCCTTGACCTCGTCCTTGGTCACCAGCCACGGGCCGATGGGCCCGAAGGTGTCGCAGCTCTTGCCCTTGGTCCATTGGCCGGAGCGCTCGGTCTGGAACGCACGCTCCGAGACATCGTGGGCGACGCAGTAGCCGGCCACATAATCCAGCGCTTCGGCTTCCGAGACATATTTCGCGGTCTTGCCGATGACGACGCCGAGTTCGACCTCCCAGTCGGTCTTCTGCGAGCCGCGCGGGATCAGGACATCGTCATCCGGGCCGACGATGGCGGATGTCGCCTTCATGAAGACCACCGGTTCCGGCGGCACCTGCAGGCCGGATTCGGCGGCGTGATCGGCATAGTTGAGGCCGATGCAGATGAATTTGCCGGTACCGGCCACGCAGGCACCGAA
>NZ_LJSD01000034.1 GCF_001303895.1 Mesorhizobium sp. 1M-11
GCGCGGATCGGCGTTATGGGGTGATCAGGCGCGGTTCTTGAATCGCCAGGATTCGTTTCCGGTCTCGATGATCTCGCAGTGATGGGTGAGCCGGTCGAGCAGCGCCGTCGTCATCTTGGCGTCGCCGAAGACAGCGGGCCATTCGCCGAACGCCAGATTGGTGGTGACGATGATCGAGGTGCGCTCGTAGAGCCTGCTGATCAGGTGGAAGAGCAACTGCCCGCCGGCTTGCGCGAAGGGCAGATAGCCGAGTTCGTCGAGGACGACGAAGTCCAATCGGGTCAGGTAGTCAGCGATACGGCCCTGCTTGCCACCGCGGTGCTCGGTCTCGAGCCGGTTGACGAGATCAACGACATTGAAGAAGCGACCGCGCGTCCCGTTGCGGATGAGGGATCGGGCAAGGGCAATCGCCAGATGTGACTTGCCGGTTCCGGTGCCGCCGATGAGAACGGCGTTACGCTGGTCGGCGACGAAGGTGCCGTTGGCAAGGTCCCTGACCAGCACCTCGTTGACCGGCGTGCCGTCGAAGTCGAACTCCTCGATGTCCTTGGCGATCGGCAGCTTTGCGACGGTGAGCTGGTATTTGATGGAGCGCGCCTGCTTCTCGGCGATCTCGGCCGACAGCAGATCGCCGACGATCCTCGGCGGCTCGTGCTGGCGCTTGATGCCGGTCGCCATAACCTCGTCATAGGCACTGCGCATGCCGTAGAGCTTCAACGTTCCCATCAGATCCAGAACCTGCGTGCGTTCCATCAGCTTGCCCTCCTGAGGCTGTCGTAGCGGGCACAGTCGGCCTGCGGCTCATGGCGCAGGCGAAGAGCGTCCGGGGTGAGAATGGTGATGGCTGGCGCCGGATCGCGCCGCCGCGCCAGAATGTTGATGATGACAGCTGACGAGCAGACGTTCTGGTCGAGCGCCTCTTGGCAGGCGGCCTCCACGGCATCGATCCCGTCGGTCAACACCGCAGCCAGGATCGCCACCATCTGGCGATCACCGTCATCCGAGGACTTCAGTCGGCGCCGGGTCCGCTCCATCGCCGAGGGCAGAACCCAGTCCTGGAACGGCGCGCCATTGCGCAATGCGCCGGGCTTGCGGGCGAGCACGGGGACATAGTGCCAGGGATCGTAAATGGTCTCACCGCGCCCGAACGAACGGGCGTGTTCGGCGACGACAACGCCATCCTGCCGGATGACGATCCTGCTGGCATAGGCCTGGATCTCGACCGGTCGGCCCACGGCAGTCGACAGCACCGAGTATTTGTTGTTGTCGAAGCGCACCGTGCAGGTCTTCGATACCGAGGCGGGGACCGTGTGGAAGCCGTCGAAGGGGCCGCGATACTCGACAAGTTTGCCGCGCTCCTCCTCGAACACCTCCCAGATCGTGCGCTCCGGCTGATCGATATGACGGTGCGTCTTGGTGTAGGCGATGCATTTGTCGAGCAGCCAGGCGTTGAGTTCCTCATAGGATTTGAAGCGCAGCCGCGGCGTGAAGAAGCGCTCGCGCACCAGCCCGACCTGGTTCTCGACTTGACCCTTCTCCCAGCCCGACGCCGGCGTGCAGGCGACCGGCTGCACCAGATAATGGCTGCACATCTGCAGGAAGCGGCGATTGTATTGCCGGTCCTTGCCGACGAATACCGTCTCAACCGCCGTCTTCATGTTGTCGTAGATGCCGCGCGTGCAGGTGCCGCCAAAGAAGGCGAAGGCCCGGTCGTGCGCGTCGAACACCATCTCCTGCGTCTCGCGCGGATAGGCTCTGACGAACATCATGCGGCTGTGGCAAAGCCGGACATGGGCAACCTTCACGGTCACAGTCACGCCATTGATGAGGACGATCTCGTGGCTCCAGTCGAACTGGTAGGCTTCACCCGGCGCGAAGAACAACGGCACATAGGCTTCCGCCGTCGCTGATCCCTGCGCCTTCGCCCAGCTCTTGGCGTATCGGCGAACCGCGTCGTAGCTGCCGTCGTATCCGAGACCGCGGAGCTCCTCAAAGATTCGGATCAGCGTTAGCCGCTCGCGCCCCGCCTTGCCGTGATTGCCACCTAAAAGCCCGTCGAGCTGATCCTGCCAGGGGCCGATCTTTGGCATCGGCTGATGCTCACGCTCGTAACGGAACTCCGTCGCGTTCGACCGCAGCACCTTCCGGACAACCTTCCGCGATATCCTCAACTCGCGGCAGATCTCCTTGATCGACTTCCCCTGGACCAGCGAAAGCCGACGTATCTTCGCAATCGTCTCCACAACCAACATCCAAAACAAATGCCCCCGATGAAACCGAAGGCAGTGTGACAACCCTGCGTTACAGGGGTCCTTTTTGGACGCCGGTCACCCCTGAAACGGGGTCCTTATTCCACGCCGAAACACAGCGATAACAAAAATCTCGTTGAAAGGACGTTCGGCCATGGCCAGGGGACAAAAACGCAGCAATCGCGAACACCGGAAACCGAAACAGGCAAAAGCGGCGCCAAAAATTGATAGCCCGCTCGGAAACCAAGCCAGGTTTGCGGCAACCGTGATCATACCCCCGGAGGGGAAGAACTGACCAGGCGCAATCCCGCCGGAGTCGATACGGGCCCGTTTGCCGATGGGCCGAAAGCCCGTCTCCTGGCGGGCCATCAAGGAGATGCAATGCAGGTTCTCGTACGAGACAACAACATCGACCAGGCGCTGCGGGTCTTGAAGAAAAAAATGCAGCGCGAAGGGCTCTTTCGCGAAATGAAGGCCCGCAGAGCTTACGAGAAACCCTCTGAGAAACGTGTCAGGTTGCGAGCCGAGGCCGTGAGGCGGGCGCATAAGCTGGCTAAAAAGCGCGCGCAGAGGGAGGGCTTGTTACCTAAGCCAGCAGGGAAAGCTCCGCCAGCGGGGAGACCACAAGGCCGTGCGTAGCCCTCGCGAGCTTTTTATCGGATGATCATCACGAGGCTCGCCGGACGAGACGGTCACGCTCAAGATGTGACACTCGTTCCCGAAATGCCGCAGAAGCTTCGAGATCCAGTCCAGGACTGTCCTGGGTTCCGAACGACAACACCTGAGCCGATTGCTGAACGGCCGCTTGCCGCGGAATCCGGCCGAAACCTGTCAGTCCGCTTTCGGCCCCATTCCGGACATGGCTGCGAGCGGCCCGTCGTTCCTCCACTATCTACCGCATGTGCCGAGCATTGGGCTCATCGCTTTCACATGCTCATCGATCCGCTCGAGCACCTTCTCGGGAAGGACGGCCCGTTCCGGAAGATTCCACCAATGCTCGTTGACGCGCTCGACGACCTTGATCACCGTCTTCAACACGGCTGGCTCCGGCAAGCGCGCGCGGTTTGCGAACGTCTTCCATCGCGGCGCAGCGAGCGCCTTGAAGGAACGTTCGCCGCCGAGGGAGAGGGCCATCGTGTCGGCGGGAATATAGGGCACAGTCGATAGAACGTCATAGACCGGCGCAAGCTCTGGCTTGTCACCATTTCCTCGGTAGATCAGGGACCAGTTTTTGAGGTGCATATCGCCATTGCCGGTGATGACCGTCAACGCCAGGCGGCTTACGAATTCGAGCGCCGCGATCGGCGATACGGCTGCGCTCAATGCGGAAGCAATGTCATGATACGCAGCGCCTTCGTATTTGCGCGCGGGATAGATGCCGAAAACCTGCGCGAAATCCTCGATATGGATGCGCTCGCCACCCGCACGGCGGTCGAAGCGTTTGACGAGCAGAACTTTGCCGTCCGAAAGGGTGTCGAATTCCTCGGGAATTCCCTCGAAATCGGACTTCTCGACAAGCTCACGCTCAGGCACGTCCATGCCGATTGCTTCCGCCAGCGCCAGGTTGGCGAACTCGTTTTCCGAAACACCGGGAAATGCGGTCGACGGGAACTTGGCGATGTACTGGCCCTGCTCGTCGCCCATCGGCAAGGTCAACCCACCCCCCTTGCCGGTGTTCTTCATCACCGAGAGTTTCATCTGTACGCCTGCGAGTGAGAAACGGGCTTTTGGCCTTTCCTTTGATGCATCCTCGCCAACCGCCACCGTGCCATCGCTTGGCAGGACACGGACAGCACCGGGAAGGTCTGCGCCGAGCGCAGCCAGTAGATCAAAATCGTTTCCTGCGCGCACATTGCCGGCGTGATGCTTTTCCATCGCTTCGCGTAGTTTGTCTTCGGGAAGGAGGTTGGCGAAGAACGCTGGCAGCACGCCGGCGAGAGGCTTTGGATCCTTCCGTAACCCTCCGGTCGCCGCTCGGAAAGAAAGGCTGAGGACTGGAAAACCGCCGGTCGCGCGGTAGGCTTCCTCGAAGTTGAAGGCGTTGAAATCGCCAGGCGTCCTAACGATCGTTCCGACTTTTACGTCCTTCAACAGCACGTCGAGCGAGGAGATGGACTTCGGTCCCTTAAGCATCTGGGCCATGACTGTCCTCCTCGGCTTGAGAGACAAAGGCCGGCAGATCGTTATCATCATGTGGTCGCAGTAAGGAGTTGACTGCTGGAACCATGGCTTGTGGTATCAGCATCATCTCCAGGCCCAAAGCGCGGGCAACATTCACCAGGGTGGTCGCTCGCGCAGCTGCTACACCGGTTTCGATGTCGCGATAGCGCGGGCGCGATATGCCGGCCATGTCGGCGACCTGTTCCTGCGTCAGCGAGGCAGCAAGCCGCGCCCGCTTCAGCAGGTCGCCTATTTCGAGCAGTCCAGCTGACTCTGAGGGCATGGTGATACCTATACGTTTCTCATTGAAGCAAAATGATACGAATGGATATCATTTCCTCCTAATTCTGTCAAAAGAGGTATGATCTGTTTGAAGATCATAGTTGTGACAATTGATATGTTTGCAGCTCATAGCGAGCGCTGTTTTACCTATGCCGCTTCCCACGCCTGATTCAGAATCCGCGCGGCAAGTGCCGCTTTGTCCTGCGGCAGGAAGCGGCTAGCACGTGTTTGCGATCCCGGCATCGAAGCCCGCGCTTCAGCTTCCGTTCGATCGCTGGCGCGTCACGGCCGGAGCCAGCGGGCTCGCGTCCCCTAAAGCAACTGGTGTTCCAGCTTCTCAAGCAGCATTGCCAGCCGGTCTGCCTCGGCCTGCACAGCATCCCGGTCGCCGATATCGGCACGCGCGGTCGGCGGCGTCGCGGCGAGCTCGATGAGGTTCGTCGTCTCGTTGGGGTCGTGGCGCAGGTCGTACAGTTCCCATTCCTGGGCGGCCTGTCCCGAAGGGTCGAAATAGCGGGCGAGCTTGTAGCGTGCCGTGCGCACGCAGCGTATGTGGTTGGGTTGCCGCACGGCACCGGGCGTCATTTCCACCGGGCCCTTGCCCAGTATGCCTTCGCGCACGGCGTCGACGGTCTGCGCATAGATGACGAAGTCCTGCTCGGCCTTGCGCTGATGCGGGCCCAGCGTCGCGGGCAGCGGCGCGGTGATCTCGTCGTCGGTGATGAACAGCACGCCTTCGCGTGGCTCCCCGTCTGGGCCGATCACCGTGTCGTTCGGCCATTCCCCCTTGATGAGCGGGGTCAGGTCTATGCCCGGCAGCGGCGGCACCGGGCGCCTTTGCGCAAGCCGGCTATGGATGGCGTGCCGCTCGGCCGCGTCGACGCCGGCAAGGCCGAGCACGGTGGGCAGGATGTCGATATGGCTGGTCACGGCGTCGACCTGGCGGCTGTCCTGCGCGGCAAGCCGCGGGTCGCGGATCACCACCGGCACATGCAGCGCCTCGGCATAGACCGAGTGCCACTTCTCCATCATCATGCCGTGCGCGCCGGCATATTCGCCGTGGTCGGCCAGGAAGATCACCACCGTGTTGTCGGCCTGGCCGGTTTCCTCCAGCGTCTTCAGCACGGCCTCGATATGGGTGTCCACCACGGCATGCAGCCAGCCATAGAGCTGCAGGAACAGCCGGCAGTTCAGGTCCGGATCGTCGCTCAGCTGGAACGGAATGCAGCTTTGCAGTGCGGTCTTCACCGCAAGCGCCGCCACCTCTTCCGCATCGCCTCCGGCTCTTTGGGCGAGGCTCAAGCATGTCTTGGCGGCAAGCGCCAGCCCCATCTTGTAGGCATATTCGCGCTGGCAGCTCGGCTTGCCCGCCAGCGTCTCGTTCTGGGTCGGCGCGCCTAAAGCGCAATCCTGCGGGAAGCCGAGCGGGTTGAGCGGCAGCCGCGCCGTGCCGCCGACGGGCGCGGGCGTCCCGTCGCCGCAAGCCGGTATCGTCACCGGGCCGAAGATCGACTGCGTCGTCGGCTGGATGGTGGTGCCGCCCGGCAGCTCCACCGGCTGCGCTGCCGCGCCGGCCGGATAGGTGGCGATGTCATGCGGGTTGGCGAAGGAGACCACGGCAAGCCACGGCTTGTCGTCCGCCGGGTCGGGCCGCGTGCCGCCCGGATCGCGTTCCACGTCCAGCGCGTAGCGGCGGGTGCAGCCTCAGCACGCTCCTGGCTTGGGGTAGCCTCCATTGCAATGGGGGTTTTCGTCGTGGTGACGGCCGAGCAGCTGCCGATCGGTCTGTTGACGGGCGTGAGCCGGGATATCGGTATCTCGGAAGGACAAGCCGGCCTCATGGTGACCCTGCCAGGCTTCATCGCAGCCGTCGCGGCGCCGCTGGTTCCCATGGCCATCGGTGGACTTGACAGGCGGCTGGCACTGCTTGGCTTGATGGGACTCATGGGCGGTGCCAGCATTCTTTCGGCCGTTGCTCCGAGCTTCGTCACGCTGCTTGCGTCACGATTTCTCGTCGGATTGAGCATTGGCGGTTTCTGGGCGATTGCTGGCGGGCTAGCGCCTCGTCTTGTGCCCGCCGCATCCGTGCGGCGTGCGACCTCGCTTATTTTTGGTGGCGTTTGCCGCTGCGTCTGTTCTCGGTATTCCGATTGGTACCTTGATCGGGGAATATGCGGGCTGGCGCAGCGCGTTCATGGCCCTGGCGGCAAGCAGTGCTCTCGTCGTCGGATTGCTGGTCGCGATCCCACGGCTTCGGCCGGAGCGGGCTATCGGCGTAACGGTCCTTGCAACCCAGCTTCGGAGCGGAGCGGTAACTTCGGGATTGCTTGTCACGTTGCTGCTGGTTGCAGCGCAATTTGCTACTTACACTTACATCAGCCCAACTGCCCAATCCCTGATGGGAATCGAAAGCATGTTCGTCGGACCGCTCCTGCTTGGCTACGGCATTGCCGGCATCGTCGGCAACTTCACGATCGGTATGCGGGGCTCTTCCAATGTTGCAACAACCATGGTGCTCATCAGCCTTGCGCTTGCCGTTCTGATGATTGCGATAGCGACAATCGCCCAGCACCAAATCGCGGCTGTCCTGTTTGTTCTGGGTTGGGGATTTGCTTATGGTGGTGTGTCAGTCAGTCTCCAGACATGGATGCTACGGGCCGCGCCTGAAGCGGCGGAAGCTGCGACTTCACTCTGGGTCTGCGTATTCAATTTCTCCATTGCACTCGGTGCCTTGATCGGAGGTGCTGCGGTCGATCACATCAGCCTTGCGTCGGTCCATTTTGTCGGAGCGGGTCTGTTCATGTTGGCCGCGACGGTGGCTGCCTTGTCTCGTCATGTGCTGCGACCACGTGGTTGAACTTCAAGCTGCCTGATGAGTCTCGGGTTGTAGTGCATATGCACTGGGTTTCTGGCTGTTCGCCGAAAAATGTCGCCTTGTTGTTTATCCCGGCTTCGAGCTTCTCGACATCTCCGTGCCAGCTTCTGTCGTCACCAGTGTCAACCACTGCCTGGGGTTGAGCGAAACCGCTATTCTACGCCATCGACCTCGTATCGGTCGAGGGCGGGTCTTTGATGAGCAGCAGTGGGGTGATGTGGAGACGCGAAGCCTGGAAGAGCGGACTCGCGAGGCGGCCAACACGCTGCTTGTCACCGGTGCCAAGCGCGAACATCTGTTGCCTGATGCTCGCTGCGCAGCAAGGCGTCCGAAGCTGGTGGGCAAGGCGCGACGGTTCGGTTCCGTCTGCTCCGGAGGGACACTTCTTGCAAGCTTCGAGCCGCTCAACGGGCGTCGCGTCGCGACGCACCGTGATGTCTGCGCGCCGCTTGCCGCCGCCTTTGCATTCGTCGCCCTTGCCCCAGGGCTCTTTCGCGAGATGCAGTCGAAGTTTTAACCAGGAGGGTTAAGCAATGCCAATGACGATCCACAAGTTCGCTGTTCTCGAAGATCAAGAATGGATTTTTCCTGTCGATGACGACGATTTCGAAACCTTCTTTGCGATGGACGGACGTATCATCCAGGATTGGGCTCCCCCGGCCATGAGATTAGTGGAAACAGATGAAGGAGCGGACCAACCGAGCTATTCCGATTTTCCCTGGCTGGGCGAGCACGCGCCGATCCTGAAAAAGCCTGCTATGGAAGCTCTATTGCCGGTGCTGACCCAATACGGGCAACTTCTGCCGCTGAAGGGCGAAAGCGTATGGCTGCTCAACGTCACTACCGTGCTTGATGCCCTCGACAAGGAGAAATCTCGCATCGTCTATTTCGACGACGGCGACATCCTCGATATCGAGCGGCATGTATTCAAAATGGACATCATCGGAACCACCGAGATCTTCAAACTGCCGCGGCGGTCCTCAGCCGTCTACGTCACCGGCAGCTTCGTCGACAAAGTTCGGAGTGCCGGCCTTCGCGGTGTCGCGTTTGCCCCCGTCTGGACGAGTGAAGACGGGTAAACCGCTGCGATTATCTCTCCTTCTGAGGAGGGCGTGTCAGGATCTGACTTCCGCGTCGCGAAGCCGCATAGGTTTACGCGCTCGCGCAAGCCTAGTGATCATGGCCTTCCATCACGACAGCAACCGTCTAGACACGACCGCGCCCGCTCAGCTTCGGCGGCGGGTTCCATCCCATGCCCTGGCGCTCTTCACGGCAACCGGCGAAGGCGATCATAGGTTGAGATCGCCGCTTGCTCGCCGGGCCCTGGTCACGTCCATCCACCAGCGGTTTACAACTTCCGGGCTGGTCAATTGGGTCTGTGTCGATGCCTCGAACTGTAGCTTGCGATATTGACTCGCGGTCGTGCCGAACTGCAGGCGAAAGGCCCGGCTGAAATGGGCTTCGCTGTTGAAACCGAGATCTGAGGCAATTCGTGATAGTTTGCGTGTTTCGAGGGGATCACTCAAGGCTGCTCGCACAGCGACGAGCCGGCGCTCCTGAACGTAACGCATGATACCGCCGCGCGGAGCAAAGACCCGATAGAGTGTTGCTCGCGAGATGCCAAGCTTCTCCGCCAGGAAATCCGGGGAGAGCTTGCCGACCGCGAGATTGTCGCGGATTGCAGCCTCGGCCAAGGACAGCAGGTCGCCCTCGGCATGTCGCGAATTTCCGGCCTCAGAGTCTTCCTGAAGCAACAGCCGCCTGAGGAACTGCGCCGCGTTCGAGACGGTGCCCGCAACCTCGTGTGGCGAAATCTGGGAACTGCGTTCCTGCAGCGAGCGCATATAGGCGGTGAGAAGTTCGTTGCGTCGCGGATCGAGGCGCGGCTTCAGCGTACCCGGCGATATCGAGCCAAGAACGCGTCGGGGCACAATGAGGGTCAAGGTATTGGATGCGAACGCGCGGGTCCGTACCTCATGTGCCAAGTCGATCACCGCTACTTTCCCAGGTCCGATAGAGGTTTGCTCGCCGGAGATCATTCCGTTGAAACCACCGCTCATATAGAGATGCAGCAAGATGTGATCCGGCGTCGACGCGATGCGGTGCGCATCTCGGACAAATGCTTGCGCAGCGAACGACACTTTCGCGATGACCATATCGCCAAGAATCGCGCCATTCGCCGATCCCGTGGGCAAGCTTTTGCTGCGTGTCCACGGTCTCGGCTCGAACAGGGGAGACAGCACTGCGCTCCAGGTCGCGAAGGCCTTTTCGTCATCGAGGCCGGTGGTCACATAATAGAGCCTGGGTATGGTCATGGTTGAAAGGAATTCTTGTCGCCGCCAAACGCGAGATGAAGACGCGCAAACCAACCCGAAACCGAGATGCACCGCAAGCGACGGGATGGGCGTCCTGGACGCCTTGCTACCGTTCCAAGGCATGCGAGTGCAATCTCGATATTTCGTCAAATGATTGACCGAGCGTCTCAAGGCAGCCGACGAGGCTGGCCCGGCTGCTGACATTCCCGCTGAACTCATGCTTGAAGCGCGCTTGTGATGGGGATGACGCCGCGTCCGCGGCGTGTGCTTGGGTGGTTCAATTGCATATTCTTTCTGACGTGGTCGCTTCCGGCTCTCGTGCTCCGAAGTCGCTTGGGAGCTTTCAAAATTCGACAAGAACTGGGGCGCGCTCCGTGCTTGTTGCGGATCGCGCCTGGCGTCGAAACTTGCTTGTCTGCACAGCGCTCTTCGGCGTCGTGGTGATCGCAAACGACGCTGTCGCGCAATCGGCCGGCGGGCGCGGCGGCGATGGAAACCACGACAGCATCGGAGGCGCTGGCCAGACTTTCGGCGTTACGGGAGGATCGGGTACAGACTCGCTGTACTACCGTGGCGGCGGCGGCGGTGGTGGCGCCGGCGCGGCAGGCGGCAAGGGTGGCTCCAACACCGGCGCCGCTGGCGCAGCAGGTATCGATGGCGATGTCGGCAATCCCGTTGGAAGCGATGGTGGCGCTGGCGGCAATGCCAACTATGGCGGCGGCGGGGGCGGTGGAAGCGGGGTTCGGGCGACCGCAGCCGGCACAGTGGCGATATCGAATGCAACCGGCGGCAACGGTGGCAATGGCGGAACGACTTTATACAACAACTATGGGGCCGGCGGCGGCGGCGGCTCGGGCGGCTACGGTGCCGGCCTGGCGCAAGCGGCCACGACGCTCGATGTCTCCGGCGCGGTGCAAGGAGGCAATGGGGGCGCTGGCGGTACCGGCTATGGCGACTTGAACGCTGGTGGTTCCAGCGGCGGCGGCGGTGATGGCGGCGGTGGTGTCTATTTTGGGTCGAGGGGGTCGAGCCTCAACCTGCTCGCTGGGTCCGTCGTGGGTGGCACTGGCGGCAACGGCGGTACAGGTGGTCACCGTAATGGCGCTTCCGGGCGCGGAGGCAACGGCGTCGATTTCATCGGCGCTGGCAACAATGCGGTCTTTGCGGCCGCCGGCACGACGATCCATGGCGGCAATGGCGGCGCCGGAGCGGCTGGCGGCGCGGGTATCGTTGGCAGCGGTATCGCCGTCATCAATGATGGTACGATTGCCGGCGGATATGCAAACCTCGGCGCAGCCGGTGCGGTTCGGGCCGACGCGATTGTCTTCACCGGAGGTTCGAACAGCCTGACGCTCGGCAATACCGGAACAATCGAAGGCAACATCGGTATCACCGGAACACTGTCCGTCGACCCGGCTGCGACCGGGGCCGAAGGTGTAACGCTAAGCACTGTCATCCACGACGCCACGGGCGCTGGCAGCCTGATCAAGTCCGGGACCGGGAGGCTGGTGCTCACGGGCAACAACTCTTACACCGGCGGCACCACTGTGGCTGCCGGCATCCTCAACGCCGGAAGCGCTGGCGCGCTTGGAACATCCGGCACGCTCATCTTCAGCGGCGGCACGCTGCAATACAGCACAGCGAACCAGGAAGACTATTCAAGCCGGATCTCGACTGCCGCCGGTCAGCAATACAACGTCGACACCAACGGCCAGAACATCACTTGGGCAACGGGCTTGGCATCCGCGGGCGGCAGTCTCACCAAGTCCGGTACCGGTACGCTGACGCTCGGTGGAAAAGCCAACTACACGGGCGACACACTCGTGGCAGGCGGCACTTTGCAGTTCGCTCACGAGGCGCGTCTCGACGGATCCATCGCGGTCGCCAGCGGCGCGGCTGTCGCGTTCGACACGCCAGCAACCGTCAGCGTTGGGGGGCGGGTCGACCTCGGCGACACGACCGCGCTCGCGATCAGGGCCAGTGGCGCAGACCCATCGTTAAAAACCGGCGGTCTGGGGATAGGAGCGAATGTCAGCCTCAATCTCAGCGGTATCTCCGATCAGAGCCGTGTGAACCAGGTGCTGATCGACAGTACGTCGGTCATCCAAGGCGATTTTGCCACGATCAGCGTCGGTGGTTACAGCGGTGTCGTCGACTATCTCGCTGTAAATACAAGAAAATCGGCCGACGGAAAACAATATCTGGCGAGCTATGACCTAAGCTGGACGGCCAACAACAACTTGGCTCACGGCACTTTTACGCTGACCGAGGCGACGAACAGCTTCACCATCGGCGCCGATCTCACAGACCAGATCGCCAACCCTGCAACGGGCTGGGATGGGAAATCGCTGACCAAGATGGGCGATGGCACGTTGGTCGTGGCGGGCAACAACACTTATAGCGGTGGCACGACGATTGCCGCCGGCATCCTGCAGATCGGCGAGGGCGGCAACGAGGGGTCGATCGCCGGAGACATCGTCAATCATGGTGCACTCACCTTCTATCGCTCCGGCACGCTGGCCATGGGCGGCATCATCTCCGGCAGCGGGAAGCTCAGGCAGCTGGGCGCGGGCACGCTGGTGCTGACCGGCACGAACAGCTATCGCGGCGGCACAGACATCGACGCGGGCACGCTGACAGTTTCGGCGGACACCAATCTGGGGGATCTGTCAGGAGGGCTGGCTTTCTCCGGCGGTACATTGAACACGACCCGCAGTTTCGACACCGGGCGCGCCGTGACGCTCGCTGCGAGCGGCCGCTTCGACGTGGCTGCAAACACCGCCCTTGGCTTGTCGGGGCAGGTCTTGGGCGGTGGCGACCTGATCAAGGCCGGCTTCGGCACGCTGAAACTCATGAACGGCGGCAACGCCTACGGCAACACGATCGTCGAGGCAGGATCCCTCGTCGGTGATGCCTCGTCCATTTCCGGGCATGTCGGCAACGCCGCGTCGGTGGTCTTCGACCAGGCCATAGACGGGACCTTCGCCGGCGACATCGGTTCTCTCGACGGCACTCGAGGCTTGATGGTCAAACGCGGCGCGGGTGCGCTGACGCTTACGGGCGCGTCCGCACTCGATTGGACGATAGAGTCCGGACGCCTGACGACGGCGGCAAACCGCTTCGGGGGCAACATCGCAATAGGCTCCAGCGCCAGCGTCATCTTCGACGAGCAGGCGGACGCGCGCTATGCGGGAACGATTGCCGGCGATGGCAAATTTACCAAATCTGGCTCCGGTGCGCTGAGCCTTACCGGCGATAGCTCAGGTTTTGAGGGTTCGACCGTCGTCGCCAAGGGAATCCTGTCAGTGGACGGTTCACTCGGAGGTTCGATCGATGTGATGGCCGGCGCCCGGCTGCAAGGCAAGGGAACCATGGGTAGGCTGAGTGCCGGGCAGGGCAGCACGATCGCTCCGGGCAATTCCATCGGGACGCTCAGCGTGGCCGGCGATGTCACTTTCGCGGCAGGCTCCACCTACGAGGTCGAGATAGCCGGCAACGGCACGAGCGATCGGATTGCGACCAAGGGCAAGGCCACACTTGGCGGCGCGAAAGTTGCGGTGGTCGCATTGGATGCAGCGACCAGCTATCAAGACGGTCGCAGCTACATGATCCTGATGGCGGATGGCGGCGTTGCAGGCAGTTTCGACCCGGCGGTGTTGTCGCGTTCGGCGTTCCTGGATGCGACGCTGGTCCATGGTGCGAACGCGGTCGACCTGAAAATCGCCGTCAAGGGCGCGAAACCCCAGGGACCTGTCTTCGCGAAAGTTGCCGACACCTTCAATCGCGGGCAGACCGCGGCGGCGCTCGATACGCTCCGGCAGGACGGCCAGTCGCTTGCGCTCTATAACCGGCTGCTTCCGCTTACGGCCGACGAGGCGCGGCTGGCCTTCGACAGTCTTTCCGGCGAGGTGAATGCCTCGGCGATATCGGGCTTGGTTGAGGACAGTCATTTTATACGCGATGCTGTAAACGACCGCCTCCGTGCTGCCTTCGAAACAGCCGGCGCGGGGCAATTGCCTTCGGTAGACGCAGCAGCGCAGCAACCTGTGGCATCCGAGCTGAATGGGGTGTGGGGATCAGCGTTCGGATCGTGGGGCAGCGCGGACGGTGACGGTAATGCGGCTGGTCTTGACCGTTCGACGGGGGGCTTCGTCACAGGCGTCGACGGTCTTGCCGCCGACGCCTGGCGTCTGGGCATCCTGGCGGGCTACAGCCATTCTTCCTTCAAGGTCGAGGATCGCAAGTCGTCTGCAGCCAGCGACAATTACCACTTCGGCATCTATGGAGGGGGACAATGGGACGCGCTCGCTCTTCGATCCAGCCTGGCCTATACGTGGAGCGAGATCGACAGCCGCCGCCAGGTGGAGTTCCCCGGCTTCATCGACGGCGTGAGTGGCAGCCAAAGGGCAGGAACCACGCAGCTTTTCGGCGAACTGGCCTACAGTCTCCAGGTCGGTCGCGCTGCTTTCGAACCGTTTGCCAATCTGGCCTACGTCAACGTGCGTACCGAGGGGGGGCTGAGCAAGGAGGCGCTGCAGCACTCGGCGTGTATAGAGCCTCGAACGATGTCGCGTTCACAACCCTGGGCGTGCGTACGTCGATGGCTTTTGATCTCGGCTCAACCGCTGCGACGGCACGCGCAATGGTCGGCTGGAGGCATGGTTCCGGCGACATCGCGCCGGCGGTCCGCCAGGCCTTCGTCGGCTCCAGCGTTTTCGCGATCACCGGGGCGCCGATCGCTAGAAATGCGGCTGTGCTCGAGGCCGGGTTCGACTTTGCAATCGCGCGCTCGGCGTCCCTCGGGTTGTCCTATCAGGGCCAGCTGGGCGCCGGATCGCATGAGCACGGGGTGAGGGCGGATTTCGACCTGCGTTTCTAAGGCTCGCGAGGGAGCGACCAAACAGCCTGTGATTTCGGGTCGAGCTGCGGCGGCTCAAGCTGTCATGCCGACCCCAGCTTTGCGCCTGCATTGCGGTTATCCGGTCGACCTCCATCACCAGCCCAAAACCGCCATCTCTCCTGCGGTGAAGTCAAGCCGATTGTAGTATTGCTCAATGGCGGCCGTGACTGCGCCCCGGTCCCGTTCGGCCCAAAGCTTCACCACGAAGAATTGCCGGGCCAAGGCGAATGTCGGTCTGCATGAAACTGACCGGGGGCGTTTCCGAAAGCAGGTGCCACTTAAAGGTTGCTTGATGGACCCACGATAGACATGCTGGTCGTAGGATTACGGCTCGCGCGCCAATTTTGCCGCGACCCGTCTTGACGCCGAAAATCGAGCTTCACATATTTTTCTCAGGTCGTTGCCGATCTCAGGGGCGACCATTTCTCAACGAGCTGAAATCGTTCAACCATTGGAGGTTTCAATGAGCGAGAGAACATTCGAGAACCTTGTATTTGTCACAACCGCGGAAGGTCTCACCCCGGACATCTCCTGTCTGGAGGATGCCTGCCACTTTCGCGACAAATGGCCTGGGCACCGCCATCGCGCGATGGATGAGACGGCGGTGCAAGCACGCCGTCAAGCATTCGACGGTCAAGTACCGATGAAGAAAGCGCAGGTCGCGTTTGCCGGCTTCGCCCGCTCGGCGAAGAGCCTTCAGAATATCTCCACGGCGATGCTCCGGATGACCTGGGCGAAAGCCGGCGAGACTGGCGGTGTGGCCGCCTGATTGAGAGAAGGGGAGGATATGATGCTTTCTCAACCCTTCGAAAAGCCTGTACGCGTGTGGGTCGGGCTTGGCTTTCCGCGCCAACTGAACTCCGTCGTGGACGCCTACCAGTTCGTCATGGACTGGTGTGGCAATAGCCCGGAGCAAAGGGCGGCGATCCGCGCTTGTAAAGCGGCACTGACCGGCGAGATCGACGCAGAGACTGCGCGTGGGATCTTGGTTCAGTTCGCCAGGAAGAAGGACATCCTGGTCGAAGAAGAAACAATGCCGTCGACGGTAAATTCCGGACAATGGTTGCGCGTCTGATCCGCAGGACGATCCAAGGGCGGCGGCCATCAGGACGCCGCCCTTGATTTATAGGGGAGCATCCAGGCCATCATGCGCCGGCTGCACGCGGGCGCCACGAAGCTGACCATTCTCGCTGTCAGCTTCATGGCTTCCACTGAGAGGCGCGCGGCATCTCGCTCCGATTGGCACGCCAAAGGGAGACGAGGCTCGAATTCGGAGCAATCAGTTACCCGGCCGCAGATGCTTTCGAAGCCGCCGACACATGCTGCGCGGCAAGGAACATCAGCGTCGAGGCAGCGGTACGCCGATTCCAGCCGGCGGACTCGGCCATGTCCAGCAAGTCGGTCAGCAGCGGCTTCAAGACGCCGCGGCATTCCGTTTCATAGGCAAGGAACTCGTTCGCCGCGTGTGTCGGCGGCGGAACGGGTCCGCTGTCAGTTATCTTGTTCACGGTAATCTCCAGGCTATCCCCGAAAACCCGCTCCCGCTGGCGGAAGCGGGTCATTTTTCCATGCGCTAGAAGTCCATGCCGGCGCCGGCAGGTATTGCAGGCGCGGCTTCCTTCTTCGGCTTTTCGGCCACCATCGCCTCGGTGGTCACCAGCAGGCCGGCGACCGAAGCCGCATCCTGCAGCGCGGTACGCACCACCTTGGCCGGGTCGATCACGCCCTGCTTGTAGAGATCGCCATATTCGCCTGTCTGGGCATTCCAGCCGTAGGCGAAGTCGGCCTTCTCACGCAGCTTGCCGACAATGATCGAACCTTCCGCGCCGGCGTTCTCGGCAATTTGGCGAGCCGGCGCTTCGATGGCGCGACGGACGATATCGACGCCGTATTTCTGATCTGCATTGTCGGCCGCCACTGTGTCGAGCGTCTTGACGGCTCTCAGCAGCGCCACGCCGCCGCCGGGCAGGATGCCTTCCTCCACGGCCGCACGGGTTGCGTGCAGGGCGTCGTCGACACGGTCCTTCTTCTCCTTCACCTCGACCTCGGTTGCTCCGCCGACACGGATCACTGCGACGCCGCCGGCCAGCTTGGCGAGCCGCTCCTGCAACTTCTCGCGGTCGTAGTCGGAGGTAGTCTCTTCGATCTGGGCCTTGATCTGGGCCACACGGGCCTTGATCTCCTCCTTCCTGCCAGTGCCGTCGACGATGGTCGTGTTCTCCTTCTCGATCACCACCTTCTTGGCGCGGCCCAGCATCTGCAGGGTGACGTTTTCGAGCTTGATGCCGAGATCCTCGCTGATCGCCGTGCCGCCGGTGAGAATGGCGATGTCCTCCAGCATGGCCTTGCGGCGATCGCCGAAGCCTGGTGCCTTGACAGCAGCGACCTTCAGGCCGCCCCGCAGCTTGTTGACGACCAGCGTGGCCAGAGCCTCGCCCTCCACGTCCTCAGCGATGATAAGCAGCGGCTTGCCGGACTGGACGACCGCCTCGAGCACCGGGAGCATGGCCTGGAGATTACCGAGCTTTTTCTCATGGATGAGTACATAGGGCTCTTCCAGCTCGACCCGCATCTTGTCCTGATTGGTGACGAAGTAGGGGCTCAGATAGCCGCGGTCGAACTGCATGCCTTCGACCACTTCCAGCTCGGTCTCGGCGGTCTTGGCCTCCTCGACTGTGATGACGCCTTCATTGCCCACCTTCTGCATCGCTTCGGCCAGGAAGCGGCCAATCTCGGCATCGCCATTGGCCGAGATGGTGCCGACCTGGGCAATCTCGTCATTCCTGGTGATCTTGCGGGCATTGGCCCTGAGCTCTGACACGACGGCTTCCACGGCCTTGTCGATACCGCGCTTCAAGTCCATCGGATTCATGCCCGAAGCGACGGCCTTGGCACCTTCTCGGACGATGGCCTGAGCCAGCACTGTAGCGGTGGTCGTGCCGTCGCCGGCAAGGTCGTTGGTTTTCGAGGCGACTTCGCGCACCATCTGTGCGCCCATGTTCTCGAACTTGTCCTCGAGCTCGATTTCCTTGGCGACGGTGACGCCGTCCTTGGTGATGCGCGGAGCACCGAACGACTTGTCGATGACGACGTTACGGCCTTTCGGACCGAGGGTCACCTTGACGGCATTGGCGAGGATATCGACACCGCGCAGCATGCGTTCGCGCGCGTCGGAATTGAATTTGACTTCCTTGGCAGCCATGGGATCACTCCTTCAATAGGCAGTTTTCTTGGAACGGTGGCCCGTGCTCATGCCGCTTTCTTCAGCGTCGCGGATGTTTCGATCACGCCCATCACGTCGCTTTCCTTCATGATCAGCAGATCTTCGCCGTTGAGCTTGATTTCCGTGCCGGACCATTTGCCGAACAGGATGCGGTCGCCGACCTTGAGGTCGAGTTCCACAAGCTTCCCGTTTTCGTCACGCGCGCCGGAGCCCACGGCGACGACTTCGCCCTCCTGTGGCTTTTCCTTTGCGGTATCGGGAATGATAATGCCGCCAGCCGTCTTCTCTTCGGCTTCAACGCGGCGGACCAGGACACGGTCATGCAATGGACGGAACGTCATATCGTTCTCCTTCAGGACAAACAGATTGTTGAGGTTCCTCCACACCGGACCGGCAATATCGGGCCGGTGCGGGGCGCCAGCGACCCCTCTCAGGCATCGC
Organism: Mesorhizobium sp. 1M-11; assembly: GCF_001303895.1. Classification (GTDB taxonomy): domain Bacteria; phylum Pseudomonadota; class Alphaproteobacteria; order Rhizobiales; family Rhizobiaceae; genus Mesorhizobium. The sequence continues at coordinate 18,446 of NZ_LJSD01000034.1, forward strand.
GTGCGCATATCGAGCTAGTTTTGCAATTTTCCGGTTTCAAGAGGGGACGCAAAAAAATTTGGCACTCGCACCGACAGACTGCTAGCGCCATGAAAACATACGGCTAATCGGGATCTAGCCGTGTATATTCCTGCTTGAATTTTCCAACTGCCCGAACAAAATTATCCGAACTCTCGCCGAGCAATAGTCGGCGAAACTCAGCATGCACAAAGGAGCTTTCAGAAAACGGAGGACTGAGATGGAAACGCTTTCGCCGATCATCCCTTCCCTTGTTCCTGAAACGTCTGATCTCGCGCTTGACCGTCTGTTGTCGCCGGGAAGGCATTTCAGACACCCAGACGATGTCCTGAAGGACGAGACCCTCGACCTGCAGGAAAAACGCGCAATCCTGTCGTCCTGGGCCTCGGATGCCTGCGCCGTGGAATCGGTTCCGGCTCTGCGACGGCCGCCGGGAGCCGACCAGCCCGTTTCCTTCGATCGGATCATGGATGCGCTTTGTAGGCTCGATTTGGCGCCTGTGTCGCGTTCGGCAGGCGATCCACGCGCCATTCCCAACCATGTGACGCATGAGGTTCAAGGCAGAGGAGACGTATATGGTCACTGCGGTCAGTAGGGAATTCCGGCTGCAGATGCAGGGATATGGGCTGACCACGGCCGAAATCCACTACCATCTTCCGGATCATCCGAGCCTGCTGCAGCTCTTCATCTGGCAACAGTACGATCTGGCGCCCGACTTCCCGGAGCTGAAAGGCTTCCTCGGTTATTGGGACCGCGAACTGGAAGGCGCGCTACACTCCGTGCGCGTGGCCCATCATCGCCTCATCACCCCTTCGGAATGGCGCGCAGTGAATGGCGTCATCGCCATCCACTGAAGACGGTCTCAGTCCCTAGATTGTTGATCTGCCGTCCCAGGCGCGACTTGCGGGAAGAACGCGTCGCCGACGGGATCAACCCGGCTCGCCTGGCGGCCTTGAGGAACACCTTGTGCGCATCGCGGGCACTGCGCCAGCCGTCCAGCGCATCGCGACAAGCGCGTTCCGCCGCGCGCCAGCTGCGGCCGCGCGCCCATTGAGGCCACTGTTGATCCAGGCATTCCAGAGCCTCAAAAGTGCTGGCGACGTTGCGCGAAGCGGTGAGAAATTTGAGAGTAACAGGTTCGGGGAACCGAACGTCGTTCATCACTTCCTCCATTTTTGACGTCTTTTGCGAGCAAGCAATTGGACGGCGTCATCGACGCGCATCCGTCGTGGAAATGGGGATTCCGCGCGGCACATCAAGATCGAGACCTTCCATGACGGCACCGGAGCGCTCAGTCTTCCTGGTCGGAGTCCAGCAGTTCGATCAGTTCCGCAACGCGCGTTCCAGGCAGCGGCCTTCCTTCCCCCATCAGGGCTTCGTCCCCGTTGAGCCAGGCCCAGGCCTCCCGCAGTTCCCCATAGGAAGCGTCGGTGGACAGGATGTCGGCGATAAGCGTTTCGTCCGCCTGCCCGAGGACAGATACGATCTCTTCTCGCGTCATTGGCATGGTCGCTCTCCTGTCAAACCTGAAGGCGGATTGCCCAGATGACGGCAAGACAATGCGTATCGGAGAAGGACGTTCCGGCGACGGACCTCTTGACGTGCGGAAAGCGAATTCCCAGATCGAATTGGCCGGCGCCCTCAGGGGCCGGCAACGGTCAAGGAGCGCCGCATCCTTGGCGCTCCTCGTACCCATGTTGCTCAGCAATGGAGGATATGGCTATGAGAACTGCTTTCGACTTTTCCCCGCTCTATCGGTCGAGCATCGGCTTCGATCGCGTTTTCGACATGCTCGAGAATGCCAGCCGTATGCCAGGTGCCGATAACTGGCCGCCTTACGACATCGCCAAGTCGGGCGAGGACGCCTATCGGATCACCATGGCGGTGGCGGGCTTTGGTCAGGAAGACCTGAGCGTCGTGCATGAGCGTAACATCCTTGTGGTCTCCGGTGAGAGAACTGGAGAAGACAATGGCGAGTACCTGCATCGTGGCATCGCCGGACGCCCGTTCGAGCGTCGCTTCGAGCTTGCCGACCACGTGAAGGTGACCGGTGCCAGTCTCGTCAACGGCTTGCTGACGATCGATCTCCAACGCGAGATTCCCGAGGAAATGAAGCCACGCCGCATCGAGATCGGCAGCGGCCAGGCCGGATCCCGCATCGAGACCAGGACAGCCGTGGTCGCAGACAAGCAGGCTGCCAAGAAGCAGGCCGCCTGAGGCGATGGCAAGATTGACGAAAGGAGAATGACGATGAGCGTACGCGATCTTATTCCCTGGGGACGCGAGCAGAGTCGAGTCCCGAGCCTGTTCCGCAGCGACGAGCGCGATCCGTTCCTATCTCTGCACCGGGAAGTGAACCGGCTGTTCGATGACGTTTTCCGCGACTTCGACGGACAGCTGCCGTCCTTCGGCAGATCGACTTTCCTCGGCGGAAACTGGCCGAGTGTCGAGATTTCCGACAATGAGAAGGAAATCGAGGTCACGGCCGAGGTGCCGGGCCTGGAGGAAAAGGACATCGAGGTTCTGCTCGATGACGGCGTGCTGATGCTGCGGGGTGAGAAGCGCTCCTTGTCCGAAGACAAGGACAGGCAGTTCTCCGAGCGCTATTATGGCCGCTTCGAGCGTCGTATCCCCCTCGGCTACGAGATCGAGGAAGACAAGATCGACGCCCGCTTCAAGAACGGCGTCCTGTCCGTGACTTTGCCGAAGACGGCGAAAGCGCAGTCACAGGCGAAACGTATCGAGATCAAAAGCTGATATTCTACAACATGGGAAGCGATTGGCACCGCTTCCCATGTTGTCCGCATCGATTGCATTTAGGCCCGTTCTTGCTGTGCAACGAATAACTGCATCATACCGGGAATTCACTCGAAAGCTTATTCACCGCGCAATGAAATAAGCGGCGACCTAGCCATGAATGCGCTCGACTGCCTCACGAAAATAGGCGAGTTGCGCTCTCTTTGTTGAAGTCGTCGACGAGAGTAGATAACCGGTGAACCTTCGACCGACGTGGCCTTGATTGACATAGGCAAGTTGGTCCCTATCGAACGGCCGCTCGCTCCACCTTCTCTCGAAAAGCGGTCAGACTGCAAACGGCCCCAAACAGGCCATTCGTGTGAGGTCTGCAAGCAGCCAATAGCGCAAACGCTTACGTGAGATATCTTCGACGCTGTCGCATGAAACGCCATTCTGTTCTGCTCTAGGTGGAGTAGAAATCCATGACCCCCACGAAGCTTCTTCTCGGCCAAATTGCCGTCGTGTTGGTGATCATTGTCCTTGGCGTCTGGGCTGCGACGCAATGGTGCGCTCACATGCTGGACTACCAGCCGCAGCTTGGGCCACCCTGGTTCTTGGTCGTGGGATGGCCGTTCTACGAGCCATGGAAACTCTTCGAATGGTGGTTCCATTTCGAAGCCTATGCGCCTGAGGTCTTCGATAAGGCCGGCGCTCTTGCCGGCTTCAGCGGCTTCCTGGGCTGTGCCGCTGCGATTGCCGGATCGCTATGGCGCGCGCGGCAGCGGGGATTGGTCACCACTTATGGCTCTTCCCGATGGGCCAAGGCGCAGGAAATCGCGGACGCAGGGCTATTCCGGCCCGCTGGCGTGTTTCTGGGCAAGCTGCAGGAGCGATACCTCCGCCATGACGGGCCAGAGCACGTCATGGCCTTTGCGCCCACGCGCTCGGGCAAGGGCGTCGGACTGGTCATCCCGACCCTGCTTTCCTGGACCGGCTCGACCGTCATCCACGATATCAAGGGCGAGAACTGGCAGCTGACGTCCGGGTGGCGGTCGAAGTTCTCGCACTGCCTGCTGTTCAATCCGACCGATCCACGGTCGGCGCGCTACAACCCGTTGCTCGAGGTTCGCAAGGGGCTTGATGAAGTCCGCGACGTCCAGAACATCGCCGATATCCTCGTCGACCCTGAAGGCGCGCTGGAGCGGCGCAATCACTGGGAGAAGACCAGTCACTCTCTCCTCGTCGGCGCCATCCTGCATGTGCTCTACGCCGAGGAGGACAAGACGCTTGCCCGCGTCGCGACCTTCCTGTCGGATCCGCAACGATCGTTTGCCGCGACACTGCAGCGTATGATGAGCACCAATCATCTCGGCACGGCTGATCGCCCGCAGGTGCACCCCGTGGTGGCTTCGGCCGCACGCGAAGTGCTGAACAAATCGGAGAACGAGCGCTCGGGCGTGCTCTCCACCGCAATGTCGTTCCTGGGGATTTATCGCGATCCGACCATAGCGGCAGCCACGTCAGCCTGCGATTGGCGCATCGCCGATCTCATGGATGCTCATCGACCGGTATCACTTTACCTGGTCGTGCCGCCGTCGGACATTTCGCGCACCAAACCGCTGGTACGGCTGGTCCTCAACCAGATCGGCAGGCGCCTTACCGAGCGGCTGGAAGGCGATCCTGGGAAGAGCCGCAAGCATCAACTGCTGATGATGCTGGATGAGTTCCCGGCGCTTGGGCGCCTCGACTTTTTCGAGACGGCACTGGCCTTCATGGCAGGCTACGGCATCCGGGCTTACCTGATCGCACAGTCCCTGAACCAGATCTCCAAAGCTTATGGCGAGAACAACGCCATCCTCGACAACTGTCATGTGCGCATCGCCTTTTCCTCCAACGATGAGCGCACAGCCAAACGCATCTCGGATGCTCTCGGCACGGCAACGGAACTGAGATCCATGCGCAACTATGCCGGCCACCGGCTGGCGCCGTGGCTGTCGCACGTGATGGTAAGCCGGCAGGAGACTGCGCGACCGTTGCTGACACCGGGCGAGGTCATGCAGTTGCCGCCAACTGATGAGTTGCTGCTGGTTTCGGGTCTGCCGCCGATCCGCGCGAAGAAGTTGCGCTACTACCAGGATCAGAATTTCGTCGAGCAGGTGCTGCCTGCGCCCTCGCTGGGCGAGGGGCCTTATGTGGATCGTCCTGCATCGCGCTCCGATGACTGGACGGGACTGATATGCGGCGTGGATCACCGTCTCGCGGGTGAGAACGGAGTGGCCGGCGGGACAATTGACGACGAAGGCGGCGTTCAGCAGCAGCGCCATCCTGGCCTGCCGGAAGAGCGTCCTGTCGTTGCTGACGAACCGGAGCAAGACGATCTGTTCAAGCCAGCCGACGATGACAGCGAGGCGGCAGCCGAAAAGCGCGTGATGGACCGGATTTCCAATGTCTCGCGGGCTTACGGCATCAATGAGGGCAAGGGGGATGAGAGGGACGTCATCCCGGGCTTCTGAGCCGAAGCGCATTTCGGCGTAGATAACGGCTCTAAGCATTTTTCGGCCTCTGTCCGATGCTTGTTCCTGCCGCCGGCACCAGCCGGCTTTTGGAACGAGCTGCCATGAAACCGAGCCGCATTCGCCATCAGTTCTCGCTCGACGCCGAGCTAAGCGAGGAACTGGTAAACCTCAGCCGCAATCCCTCCACCACCAAATCCGCGATCCTGGCAAAGGCGGTCAAAAACCTTGTCGAGCAGCGCGGCGAGAATGAGCTCGACCGGCGTTACGGCATCCGGCTCGATCGGCTTTCCCGCGATCTCGGGCATGTCAGGCGTGATGTCGAGATCATCCTGGAAAGCCTTGCGCTCTTCATCCGCTTTTCCATCACGCTCCATGCCCATACGCCGGTCCCCGACAAGGCCACGCAGGCAATTGCCCTGGAGCGTTTCGACAAGTTCGCTGAACAGGTTGGCCGCCAGATCGCTTCCGGAAGACGCTCGCTCGACAAGGATCGCGGCGAGGGAGGCGAAGGATGAATCCCGAGGCCGACCTTCGTCGACGCGCCATGCTACGCACCGCCATGGGTCCGGCAATCACTGAAGCCCTTGCCGATCCATCGGTCATCGAGGTGATGGTCAATCCCGATGGAGCGCTACGGCTCGACAGGCTGGGCGACGGGCGGATCGAGACCGGCGTCAGTATGCACCCTTCCGAAGCTGAGCGCATTATCCGCCTGGTCGCCTCTCATATCCGGGCCGAGACGCACCAGGACAACCCGATCGTCAGTGCCGAGTTGCCCTCGGGCGAACGCTTCGAGGGACTGCTGCCTCCGGTTGTCACCGCGCCATGTTTGGCCATCCGCAAGCCCGCGGCAAAGCTCTATTCGCTGACCGACTATGTCGCTGACAAGATCATGCTGCCGGTCCAGGCGGATGCGCTGAAGAAGGCGGTTCGCGAGCGCCGCAACATCCTGGTGGCCGGCGGCACGTCGTCGGGCAAGACAACGCTTGCCAATGCTCTGCTTGTAGAAGTCGCGTCGTGCGATGAGCGGGTGATCCTGATCGAGGACACGCGCGAGCTGCAATGTGCCGCAAAGGACTGCGTGGCTTTGCGCACGAGGAAGGGTTCGGTCACGCTCGCCGATCTCGTTCGTTCGACGCTGAGGCTGAGACCCGACCGCATCATTGTCGGTGAGGTTCGAGGTGCCGAGGCACTCGACATGCTGAAAGCCTGGAACACCGGCCACCCAGGTGGCATCGCCACCGTCCACGCGAACTCCGCGCGCTCGGCCCTCTACCGCATCGAGCAGCTTGCCCAAGAAGCCGTCATCACGGTTCCGCGCCGTCTCATCGCCGATGCCATCGACCTGATTGTCTTCATCGCCGGCCGCGGCGCCAGTCGCCGCATCGATGTGATCGCCGAGGTCTCCGGTCTCGACGGCAACGGCGACTACGCCGTCACCCAGCTCACGCTTCCGCAACTCCAGCAGTTTTGAAGGGAATTTTGATGCGCAAGAGGCTTGGCTTTCTCCCATCGACCGCGCTCGCGTTTCTGCTGACGCAGTCCGCCTACGCTGCCGGTTCCGGCATGCCTTGGGAGCAGCCGCTGCAGCAGATCCTGCAGTCGGTACAAGGGCCGGTGGCGAAGATCATCGCGGTGATCATCATCATCACCACGGGCCTTGCGCTAGCTTTTGGCGATACGGCAGGCGGGTTCCGCCGGCTCATCCAGATCGTCTTCGGCCTGTCGATCGCCTTTGCGGCATCGAGCTTCTTCCTTTCGTTCTTCTCCTTCGGCGGCGGAGCGCTGGTCTGATGGTCTCAGGCGGACAGCATATCGAAGGTTTCGAGGTTCCCGTTCATCGGGCCCTGACCGATCCGATCCTGTTGGGCGGAGCGCCGCGCGCCGTAGCGATCCTCAATGGCACTGTGACTGCCGCTATTGGTCTCGGCCTGCAGCAATGGATTGCCGGTCTGGTGCTCTGGATCGCCGGTCACACGCTGGCTGTCTTTGCCGCAAGGCGCGACCCGGATTTTGCCCACGTACTTGTCCGTCACCTTCGTCAGAAGGGGTGGCTGTCATGCTGAGCCTTTCAGAATATCGCAGGAAAGCCGACCGCCTTGCCGACCATCTGCCTTGGGCCGCATTGGTCGGCCCCGGCATCGTGCTCAACAAGGACGGCAGCTTCCAGCGCAGTTTGTTTTTTCGGGGCCCGGACCTCGAAAGCGCAACCGAAGGCGAACTCGTCGGGATTTGCGCGCGCGCGAACAATACGCTCAAGCGACTGGGTTCCGGCTGGGCAATGTTTTTTGAAGCCGAGCGTTTTGAGGCGCTCGGATATCCTGCATCGCGTTTCCCCGACGCGGCCTCCTGGCTGGTCGATCAGGAACGGCGTGCGGCCTTCGAAGGCAAGGTCGCGCATTTCGAGAGCCGTTGTCGCCTGACCTTGTTGTTCATGCCGCCACCGGACGGGCAGGCGAGGGCCGAAAGCGCTCTCGTCGAGACGCATCATTTGGAAGGCGAACGGAACTGGCGACAGGAACTTGAGCGATTCCGCGACGAGACGAACCGTGTCCTCGATCTGCTTTCGAGCTTCATGCCCGAAGTGCGCGCGCTCGATGATGAGGAGACTTTGACCTATCTGCACGGAACGATCTCGCCGCGCCGCCATGCGGTCGCCGTGCCGGACGTGCCGATCTATCTCGATGGCCTGCTGGTCGATGCACCGCTAACCGGCGGACTGGAGCCGATGCTGGGCGAACAGCATCTGCGCACGCTGACGGTGCTCGGCTTTCCGAACCTGACCCGGCCCGGGATCCTCGATGCGCTCAACCACCAGGGTTTCGCATACCGCTGGATGACGCGGTTCATTCCGCTCGACAAGGCGCAGGCCACGAAAACGCTGACGCGGTTGCGCCGGCAATGGTTTGCCAAGCGCAAATCGATCGCTGCCATCCTGCGCGAGGTCGTGACCAACGAGCCGGTTCCGCTTGTCGACAGCGATGCCGACAACAAGGCGCTCGATGCGGATGCTGCGCTCCAGGCTCTCGGTGGCGATCACGTCGGCTTTGGCTATCTGACCACCACGGTGACGGTGTCCGACACGGATCACCAAGCTGCTGCGGAGAAGCTGCGCACAGTCGAGCGCATCATCAATGGGCTCGGCTTCACGACGATCCGCGAAAGCGTCAATGCGGTCGAGGCCTGGCTCGGCTCCTTGCCGGGTCATGTCTATGCCAATGTGCGCCAGCCGCTCGTTCATACGCTGAACCTTGCCCATCTCATGCCGCTGTCGTCGGTCTGGGCAGGTCCAGCCACAAATGAGCACATCGCCAAGGTGACCGGACGAGAGGCTCCCCCGCTTCTGATTGCCGAGACCAGCGGATCGACACCATTCCGGCTCTCCACACACATCGGCGATGTCGGACACATGCTGATCGTCGGCCCGACTGGTGCTGGCAAATCTGTCCTGCTTGCGATGATTGCCCTGCAGTTCCGCCGCTACGCCGGTGCGCAGGTCTACGTCTTCGACAAAGGCAATTCAGCGCGAGCGGCAACGCTTGCCATGGGTGGCGAACACCACGCGCTTGGGGCAGACGCAGCACTTTCCTTCCAGCCCCTACACGGTATCGACGAAGATGCCACGCGCGGTTGGGCGGCTGACTGGATCGCCGGCCTGATCGCGCACGAAAACGTTGCCGTCACACCTCAGGTGAAGGAGGCGATCTGGTCGGCATTGATCAGCCTTGCCAGCGCACCCATGCAGGAACGCACGCTGACCGGCTTCTCGGTGCTGCTCCAGTCCAATGCGTTAAAATCTGCTCTTATGCCATACACGCTCGATGGGCCACTCGGGCGGCTGCTCGATGCCGATGCGGATCGGTTGGAGCTGTCGGATGTGCAGTGCTTCGAGACCGAAGAGCTGATGCATTGGCAAAGTGCGGTGCTGCCGGTGCTCACCTATCTCTTCCATCGCCTCGAGAGGCGGTTCGATGGGCGTCCGACACTGCTCATCCTCGACGAAGCCTGGGTCTATCTCGACAATCCGATCTTTGCCGCCCGCATTCGTGAATGGCTGAAGGTCCTGCGCAAGAAGAACGTGTCGGTCATCTTCGCCACGCAGTCGCTTGCCGACATCGCCGGCTCGACCATAGCGCCGGCGATCATCGAGAGCTGCCCGCAGCGCATCTTCCTTCCCAATGACCGTGCCGTGGAGCCGCAGGCACGATCTGCCTATGAGCGCTTCGGGCTGAACGAGCGGCAGATCGAACTGGTCGCCCGTGCTACGCCGAAACGGCACTACTATCTGCAATCGCACCGCGGTAACCGGCTGTTCGAGCTTGGGCTCGGGCCGATTGCTCTGGCGCTATGCGGCGCTTCCGATCCGGCAAGCCAGCTCCTGATCGAGGCCGTCCTGTCCGAACACGGATCGGATGGTTTTGCCCCCCACTTCCTGAATGCGCGCGGCCTTGACTGGGCCAGCGAACTTCTTCGGCAATTTCCCCAACCACACAAGGAGTGACCGCCATGATGCGTCGCCGTTTTCTATTCGGCCTGATTGCCTTTTCGCTGTTTGGCCAGCCGATGGTCGGTTACATCCGGCAGGCTCACGCTCGGATCGTATTCGATCCATCGAATTATGCGCAGAACGTGCTGACGGCAGCGCGCTCTCTGGAGCAGATCAACAACCAGATCCAGTCGCTGCAGAACCAGGCGACCATGTTGCAGAACATGGCGCGCAATCTTCAGCGGCTGGACTTTTCTTCCGTCAGTGAGCTCAGCGGAGCTCTTCATCGCATCGACGGGCTGATGGAGCAGGCGAGCGGCCTGAGCTTCGATCTCGACACGCTGCAAGGGCAATGGCGCAGCCAATATCCCGAGAGCTATGACGCCTCGATCAAAGTCAGCGATGTCGCCGGTGCTGCCCGCGAGCGATGGCAGAGCGCCATGCAGGCGTTTCACCAGACCATGAATGTGCAATCCCAGATCGTCGCGAATGTGCGCGGCGACGGCGACCTGCTTGCCGATCTTGTCACCCGTAGCCAGGGCGCGGCGGGTGCCTTGCAGGCAAGCCAGGCAACCAACCAACTGATCGCGCTTTCCACCAAGCAGCAGATGCAGATCCAGACGCTGCTCGCGACGCAGTTTCGGGCAGAAGCAGAGGATGCCGCGCGCAAGGCGCAATCCGAGGAGGCGGCGCGCGAAACGACCAAGCGTTTCCTGGGCACCGGCACGGCCTATCGCGGCAACTGATCAGCGAGTTCTAGAACGAGCGAGGCGGCGTCATGAATGATCTCGGCGTCATCGATCGCTTCATGCAGACCTTCATCCGCTACATCGACAGCGGGTTCGGTCTGCTTTCCGGCGACGTTGCCTTTCTCACCACCATCCTGATCGGGATCGACATCACATTCGCGGGCCTCGCTTGGGCGCTCGGTGGTGAGCCCAATGTCCTCGGGCGGCTGGTGCGCAAGGTGCTCTATGTCGGCGTCTTTGCCTACATCCTGAACAATTTCAAAAGTCTCGCCGATATTATCTATCGGTCTTTCTCCGGTCTTGGCATCCATGCGTCCGCCGGCAACCTGTCCGCAGACAGTCTGCTGCGGCCCGGCCGCATTGCCGCGACCGGTTTCGAGGGCGCCTGGCCGCTGCTCGATCAGGCGAGCCAGTTGCTCGGATTCCCCGAGATCTTCGGCAATGCGCTCACCATCTTCGTGCTGCTGGTGGCCTGGTTCCTGGTCGTCATCGCCTTCTTCATTCTGTCCATCAGCTCTTCATCACCATCCTGGAGTTCAAGCTCACCACGCTTGCAGGTTTTGTCCTCGTGCCTTTCGCCCTCTGGAGTCGTTCGGCATTCCTGGCCGAGCGCGTGCTCGGCAATGTGATCTCCTCCGGCATCAAGGTGATGGTACTCGCCGTCATTGTCGGCATCGGCTCCACGCTGTTCGGTGAGTTTGCATCCGCGCTCCAAGGTAAGGAGCCGGACCTGGCCGCGGCCATGTCCCAGGTTCTTGGCGCGCTGGCGTTGCTTGGCCTTGGCATCTTCGGGCCCGGCATTGCTTCTGGTCTGGTTTCAGGTGCGCCTCAGCTCGGCGCTGGTGCTGCCCTCGGTACCGGCGTGGCGGCGGCGGGTGCTTCACTTGTTGCCGGAGGTGCTGCAATGGCCGGTGCGCGCATCGCAACCGGTGGCGGTCTCGCCGCAATCCGTGCCGGCACGACCATGGGGTCGGCTGCGTCCAGTGCCTGGCAGATCGGGCAGGCGACCTCGTCCGGAGGCGGCCTATCCGGCATGGCTGCAGGACTGCACGGCGTGGGCGGTGCCGCCGGAGGTGCTGCGATGCAGGTGGCGCGATCCGCCGCAGGCTCTTTCGGACGCAGTTTCGATGCCGGGCGGCAAGCCACCTGGACGGCGACGGGTGGCAAACCAACCGTTTCGATGGCCGAAAGCCCGGATGCCGGCACGCCCGATGCCACCCCGGCGTGGGCGAGACGCCTGCGCTCGGAGCAGACCGCCCGTGCTCATCGCCATGCCGCCATCCAGGCCGTCCGAGATGGCGACAGGGGAGGTGGCGGCGCCAACCCATCTCTCAACGACAAGGAAGACTAGATGCTCTTCAAGCGACCCGTTCAACGCTATGGCAGGACACCGGAGCCGGTAACACCGTATCAAAAGGCTGCTCAACTCTGGGACGAGCGCATCGGGTCCTCCCGTGCGCAGGCGCGCAATTGGCGGCTGATGGCGATCGGCTGCCTGGCTTTGGCTTCCGCGCTCTCAATTGGGCTGCTCTGGCAGTCGATGCAGAGCCGCGTCGTGCCTTATGTCGTCGAAGTGAATCGCTTCGGGGAAGCCCGTGCGGTTGCCCCTGCCGTCCAGGACTATGTCCCGGACGATGCTCAGATCGCCTGGCATCTTGGCCGCTTCATCCAGAATGTGCGCTCCGTGTCCACCGATCCGGTTCTGGTTCGGCAAAATTGGCTGGCTGCGTATGACTTCGCCACCGATCGTGCCGCGCTCTTCCTGAACGAATACGCCAAGGCGAACGATCCGTTCGGGCAGATCGGGACCCGCAGCGTCTCCGTGCAGGTGACAAGCGTTGTGCGGGCTTCCGACAATTCCTTCCAGGTCAAATGGACGGAACAGGTCTTCGAGCGCGGCAGCCTCACCAGCACGACGCGCTGGACGGGGATTCTTGCCATCGTGATCCGGCCGCCGCGGAACACCGATCAGCTGCGCAAGAACCCGCTTGGGGTCTTCATCAACGCCATCGACTGGTCGCGCGAGCTCGACAGCGCCGCGCCGACATCCGTTTCTCCCAAGGAGCCCGCCAATGACAACGAGTAGCGTATCGGTCCCAGCCGCCCTGATGCTGTCCGCATCGGCTCTTTGCGCCTGTGCCTCCAAGCCGGTACCTCCGCCTCAAATTTCCTACGACGCTGCCGATTTCAAACCAGCAGCGATCGAGAAGGCGCCGGAAAGGCCGGTCAAGATCGTCGAGGTACCGAAGCCTTTGCCGCTTCCCGGTCAATTGCAGCCGGACTCAGGCAAGGTCGCCGCGGAAAAGCGCTCTCCTGAGGAACGCGTTGCCGATGCCAACAAGGCGGCCACGCAACAGCCCACGCGATACGGCTACATCAATGCGGTCCAGGTGTACCCCTATGCCGAAGGTGCGCTCTATCAACTCTACGCCGCGCCTGAACGTGTCAGCGATATCGCGCTGCAGCCGGGCGAAAAGCTGACTGCTGTTTCTGCCGGAGACACGGTGCGATGGGTGATTGGCGATACCGTCAGCGGCACGGGAGACAACCAGCGTACCCATGTGCTGGTAAAACCTTTCGCGGCCGGTCTCACTACCAATCTGGTGATCACCACGGAACGCCGCACATATCACCTGCAACTCCAGAGTACCGAGAAAACCGCGATGGCGGCAATCTCCTGGACCTACAGCGAGGACCAGCTCGTGGCGCTGCGCCAGCGCAATGCTCGCGCCGAAGCGGCCTCGCCTGTGGCATCGAATGTCGCACTGGACAACATTCGCTTCCGCTATGCGATCACCGGCGACACGCCTCCCTGGCGTCCGGCTCGCGCCTTCGACGACGGCAGCAAGGTCTACATCGAGTTCCCGCGCCGCATCGATCAGGGCGAGGCACCGCCGCTCTTCATCGTCGGGCCGGACGGCGGCAACCAGCTCGTCAACTATCGCGTTCGCGGCAACTATTACATCGTCGACCGCCTGTTTGCCGCCGCTGAACTGCGCCTTGGCACCAAAAAGCAGGAAGTGGTCCGCATCACCCGAACCGACGGCAAGCCTCGGCGCACGTCGTTCTTTGTGCGTTCCAGCCGGGGAGGGTGAGTTCATGATTGATCCTTCCCGTACTGAAGCTCCACCGAAACTGGATCCCGAGCAGTTGCAGTTGCGAGGTTCGCCGCGACGGGCTGTACGGTTCAGGCGTGGTATCATCGTCGCGATTGCCGCCGTTGGTTCCGCCACGATCTTCGGCGTGACCATGTTCGCGCTGCGGGGGCCCGCACTGCGCCTCAGGCAGCAGGCCGAAGAGCTCTACAACACCGATCGCAAGCCAACTCCCGAAGGGCTTGATGCTCTGCCCAAGGACTACACCGGGACCAAGCCGAAGGCCCCCGTGCTTGGACCGCCATTGCCCGGTGATCTCGGCCGCCCGATCCTCGAGCACCACCGCCAGCTCGGCATTGCACCAGGAAACGCTGGTTCCGAAGAGGCTCAGCGTCAAGCTCAGCAAGCAATCGAGGCACGAGAGTCGAAAGTGTTCTTCCAGATCGAAAACCGTTTCAGCCAGGCGGCAAGGGATCGAGGCCAGGATGTGCAGGAGCTCCCCAATCCGCTACCGCCATCGGGTGCAGCGGCCGTGTCCGCTTCTGTAGCTCCGGCGGAAGGTGATCAGAGCAATCAGCAGCGCAAGCTCGATTTTATCAGCGAGCAAAGCAAGGACGGCATCTACAATGCGCACGCATTGCAGACGCCGGCTTCGCCTTACCAGGTGATGGCCGGCGGCGTGATTGCGGCAAGCCTGATCACAGGTATCAACTCCGATTTGCCGGGGCTGGTCGTCGCGCAGGTCACCGAAAACGTGCACGACACCGTCACTGGCAACATCCTGCTCATTCCACAAGGTTCGCGATTGATCGGCACCTATGACAGCGTCGTCGCCTTCGGACAAAAGCGTGCGCTTCTGATCTGGCAGCGCATCTTGATGCCGGACGGCTCATCGATCGAAATCGACAATCTGCCGGCGACGGATACCGCCGGTTATGCCGGTCTCGAAGACGAGGTCGACTTCCATACCTGGCAACTGATCAAGGGCGTTGCGTTGGCGACGCTGCTGGGTGTCGGCAGCGAACTCAGCGTCGGCGACAACGAGAGTGATCTGGTGAAGGCAATCCGAGAATCCGCCCAGCAGAACGTCAGCCGGGCTGGTCAGCGTATCGCCGAGAAGAACCTGGATATTCAGCCTACGATCACCGTTCGCCCAGGCTGGCCGCTGCGCGTCATCGTGCATAAGGATCTGGTGCTACGGCCTTATCGCGCGGCGAGCGGGGAGTAGATCATGTCGAGCCTGAAACTCAGAAAGCTCCCCGACCGGGCGCCTGCGAAGCTCACCATTACCGTCAGTGCCAAATTGAATCGGACGCTTAATGACTATGCATCGATCTATCGACGCATCTATGGCCAATCGGAAACGGTCGAAGAGCTCATTCCATTTATGCTTGACGCCTTCCTCGAAAGCGACCGGGCCTTTGCGAAGGCGAGACGAGAAGGCCTTTCGAATACTGATCATCAGAGCAAAGGCTGACCCTAGTCGACGAAGCAAACATGACAATAGGAAGATTTCAGCCGCCCATGTCGGAAAGAGAGGCCGCGAAAACACTAGGTGTGTCGGTCGACACGCTTCAACGAATGCGAAAGCGCGGCGACATCGGTTACTTGAAGGTCGGCGGTAGGTACCGATACACTGAACAAATTCTACTGGACTACATCGAAAGCAGTACGGTCAAATCATGTCCGAAACGCGAAAGCGAATTGGCGAAATTGCCGGATATTGGCTCTCTCAACGCCCGCGTTCCCGAATGTGGTACGCGACCTGGTTCGACTCCACCACCCGCCAAACCAGACGCCTTTCTCTCGGCACAGCGGACTTTCGGGAAGCCCAGATCCTCTTAGCCGAATTTGTAGCAAAAAATGCCCGTGTTCAGAATAAGGAGCCGGCTGACACTCCGCTTGCTGAGGTGCTGCTGCGTTACTGGCATGGACATGTCTGCAAACTTGACAGCCAAGGGCGGCTGGTCCGCATCGCTAGTCATGATCAAGCGAAACATGGACTTGCTCTTTGGAACGATTTTTGGGGTGAGGCTGCCGTTGGGGAAGTAACAATCGAGAGGCAGGAGGCGTTTGTCATCTGGCTGAAGGACCGTGGGTACAAGAACGCTTACGTGTCTCGAGTGCTCTCGGTTGGACGTGCTGCGGTCAATCGTGCGTGGAAGCGGCAGGAAATCAAATCTGCGCCGTTCATCATCGATGAGCCGGATCGCAGCGATCAGACAGAACGCTATCGCCTGTCTATCGATGAAATGCGGCGACTGCTGACCGCAGCGAAGAAATGGCCGCATCTGCATAACTTTTGCATGATCGCACTCAACACACTTGCCCGCCCCGATGCGGTTCTCGACCTATCTCCGAGCCAAGTCGATTTGGACATTCGACGTATCGAGCTCAATCCGCGGGGGCGAAAGCAGACCAAGAAGAGGCGTCCAGTCGTGCCGATCACAGACACCCTGCTTCCTTATGTGGAGGCACGGGATGTAGAACGCTTCGTTCATTGGCATGGAAAGCCGATCGCCAGCATCAAGAAAGTCTTTGCTGCCATGGTAAAACAGGCGAGCTTGCCCAGGGAGATTACCCCCTACAGCCTGCGCCATACCATGGCAGCGGAGCTTCGCCGACGTGGTGTAGCTGCATGGGAGGTTCAGGGAATCTTGGGCCACAAAGCGGCTGGCGTCACCGAGATCTACGCTCGATTTGACCCCGACTACATGGCGAGTGGCAGCCGGGCCATCGACGACTATTTCGAGGCCCTGGGGCCTTCTTTCAGGTATCGCGACACTGATTCAACGAGATCTGATCAGATTTGCGTGCCACCTGCGTTGCACTCAGGCGAAATTCGCCTGCCGACAAATCTGAAAGATTTTTCATTATCAAGTGGTTGGATGGTGGGCGTGACAGGGATTGAACCTGTGACCCCTACGATGTCAACGTAGTGCTCTCCCGCTGAGCTACACGCCCATCCGACGCCGCGCATACACCACTTTTGTTTCGGCGCGTCAATAGCGAGAACACCGAAAGAAAGCCGACATCCAAAATGTCGCGATGGCGTGAAGATCGACCGGGGTTGAGAGTGAATCGACCGCAGACACACGCGTGCGTGCGCAGCTTGCGATTGTGCCGATTTGGATTCGCGTTGTGGTGTGACGGCCGCTTACGCGGCGTGCAGCATCTTCTCGACCTCGTTGACGAGGTCACGCAGATGGAAAGGCTTCGACAGCACCTTGGCGTCGCGCGGCGCCTTCGAATCGGGGTTCAGCGCGACGGCGGCGAAGCCGGTGATGAACATCACCTTGAGATCCGGGTCGATCTCGGTGGCGCGGCGGGCGAGTTCGATGCCGTCCATCTCGGGCATGACGATATCGGTCAAAAGCAGCGAGAACGGTTCCTCGCGCAGCCGCTCGTAGGCGCTGGCGCCATTGTCGAAATCGCTGACCTGGTAGCCGGCACGCTCAAGCGCCTTCACCAGAAACCGGCGCATATCGTCGTCGTCTTCCGCCAGCAGTATGCGTGCCATTCTCGTTCCGTCCGAATCATCCCCCGAGATTGTGGAGGAACAATCCCGTTAACCATCACGTATATGGAATCGTGACGGTAAACATCAAGTGAATGATGGGCTTCTGTCCCCTTGCGCACAGCGCGAAGATCGAAAGCTTTCTACCTGAAAGCGCGATGCGCAGGTTCAAAAGCGTTGGAACGCCCTTTGCGCGTTCGAATGGACGCGCGGCGTTCCAGCGTCAAGTCGATGGACGCCGCCGAAACGCTGGACACGAGGCCAGCGCGGTGGCACGTTGGAGCGATGAGAGACGCATTCCGATGGGTTCCTGAAATTTGACGTCGCCAGCTGAGGATTTTGCGGCCGTCCCGCCCTTCGAAATCCGCTCGGGCGCAGAACAGCGCGTTCCCTTCGTCTTCAATTCTCCGCACAGCGGCCGCCACTATCCCAACCGGTTCCTGGCGATGGCCAAGCTCGACCGCAGTACCATCCGCCGCTCCGAAGACTGTTATGTGGATGAGCTGTTCGGTTCGGCGATCATGCTCGGCGCGCCAATGCTGGCCGCCAACTTCCCCCGCGCTTATCTCGATGTGAACCGGGAGCCGTGGGAACTCGACCCGCGCATGTTTATCGAGCCGGTGCCGCCTTATTGCAACATCCGTTCGGCGCGCGTGGCCGGCGGGCTCGGCACTATACCACGGCTAGTGGGCGAGGGACTGGACATCTACGCCGCGCGGCTGCCAATCGCGGAAGCTTTCCAGCGTATCGAGACTGTCTACAAGCCCTACCACGAGACGTTGAAGCGATTGATCGCCAGCACGCATGCGCGTTTCGGCTATGCAGTGCTGATCGATTGCCATTCGATGCCAGCCAGCGTGCGCACCAGTGACCAAGGCATGCGACCGGACTTCATCATCGGTGACCGTTTCGGCACCTCCGCTTCGGCGGTGTTGACGCAGGAGGCGATCGCGCTCCTGAACAGCATGGGTTATTCGGTCGCCTACAACAAACCCTATGCCGGGGGATTCATCACCGAGCACTATGGCCGGCCGGTGCGAAACCTGCACGCGTTGCAGATCGAGGTGAATCGCGGCCTCTACATGAATGAGCGCACCTTCCAGAAGTCCGTGGGGTTCGATGCGCTGGCCGAGGATCTCGCGCGCTTCTCGGCGGACCTGATGGCGATGCCGGACCATCACTTCCTCGACCTGCCGGAAGCGGCGGAGTGAATCCAGCGAGTAGCGAATAGCAGGAAGCCGAAGTCCGAGCTGGAAACGCTAATCCCTACTCTCTATTCGCTACTCGCTCGACCGCTACGGCGGTCGTAAAAAAAGACCGCATCGTTGACACGACGCGGTCGAAGTCTAGGGAGGAAACGCCCAAGATGGGCATGGACAGGAGAACCTGTCCACCTTCGAGGTTATTGTGCGTTGCACAAAAGTCAACCTGATAATTAATTCAAAATGAAATAGGAAAGGCCTGCCACGCAGCGCGCGTGACATTCCCGCAACGCTTTTGTTAAGTACCTGCGGCGGCATGCAGTCTGGCCGGCAGTTTCCAGGAGAAGCACTTGAACATTTCCCCCGACTTCATGCGGCGGATCGCAGCCGCGGCCGCGGCCGAGACGTTGCCGCGCTTCCGCAGCCAGGGCGCCGTGGCCAACAAGCTGTCAGGCGGCTTCGATCCGGTCACAGAAGCAGATCGCGAAGCCGAGCGGGTGATCCGTGCGTTGATCGGCGCGGAGTTCCCCGACCATGGCATCCTGGGCGAAGAACATGGCAGTGAAAACCTGGGCAGCCGGCATGTCTGGGTCATCGATCCTATCGACGGTACACGCGCCTTCATTTCCGGCCTCCCTGTCTGGGGCACGCTGGTGGGGCTCACGGTCGACGGCGATGCGGTGGCCGGACTGATGTCGCAGCCATTCACCGGCGAACTGTTCTATGCCAATGCCGACGGCGCCTTCTATGAAGGGCCGGGCGGTCCGCGCAAGCTAGCCGCGCGCAAGACGACGAAGCTGGAGGACGCTACGCTGTTCACCACCACGCCGGCGTTGTTCAAGGGGGATGCGCGCAACCGTTTCGATCTGTTCGAGACCAAGGTGCAACTGTCGCGCTATGGCACCGACTGTTACGCTTTCGCGATGGTGGCGGCTGGCACGGTCGACATCGTCGCCGATCCGGGCCTGAAGCCCTACGACATCGTCGCGCTGATCCCGATCATCGAGAAGGCCGGCGGTGTCGTCACCACATTCGACGGGCGTCCGGCTGAGAATGGCGGCGATGTCCTGGCGGCGGCAACGCCCGAACTGCATGAAGCGGCCATGGAGGCGTTGCGGGGTTAAGCGTCAGCTGTCGCTTTTTCATCGCTGCCAGGGATGAAGGCATCGAAAGCCGCCAGCAACTGCTCGCGGTAATAGTCCTTTTCCTGCAGGATCTCGTGTTTGGCCCCGTCGATCATGACGAAGGAGCCGAGCCGGATGTGGCGGGCGAAATGCTCGACCGCGCGGGTCGAGACAACGCGATCGTTGCCGGCGCCGATGATCAGCGTTGGGATCTTCATCGCGGCCATGAATTCAGGGCTGCGCACGGTTTCCGTCGCGATGGCAGCGGCACGCAGCCAACGCACGGTGGGACCACCCAGCGCCAGTCGCGGATGGGTCTGGTAAAGCTCGGTGTTGCGGCGGTAGCGTTCGGGATCGCTCGTCAGCAGATTACGCTCGAAGGGTGTCGGCAGAGCCTTGCGCGGTCCCCAGGCGGCATAGAGGCGGCCAAGGCCGGCATAGGTCAACACGCTGCCGAGGCGGCGAACCGTCGTCATCGACACACGCTGATCGGGCAGATCGAGAAAGGGCGCGATCAGCACCATGCGCTGCACGCGGTTGGCCATATTGGCGCTGGCCAGCAGCGCCACCAGCGCGCCGGCGGAGTGCGCGAGGATGTAGTACGGTCCACGGCAATCAGGCAGGACCACTTCCGTGAACAACTGTTCGAGGTCCCTCGCGTAGTCCTGGAAGCTTTTGACATAGCCACGCTGCGGGTTCTTGAGCAGCCGGTCGGAAGCGCCCTGGCCGCGCCAGTCGAGCATGGCCACGCCGAATCCGCGGCCAGCCAGATCGCGGATAGTCTCGAAATATTTCTCGATGCACTCGTTGCGGCCGGGCAGGATCACCACCGTGCCTTTCAGAGGCCTGCTGGTAGCGGAAAATCTGGCGAAGCGGATCTGCTTGTGGTCACGCGCGGTGAGAAAGCCGGAGACGGCGTTTTCGGGGACGGGATTGCCGTCGAGTTCATAGAAAGGATGCGTCATCAGGCGCTTTGAGTGGTTCGCACCCGCGGACGGGCCAACCTGCAGGTGATAGAAGCAATTGGGTAAAATGCAAAGTCAATCCGGAAAGCGCGAAGCGATCGAGACGCTGGAAGCCGGAAGCGCGTGACGCAGCGCTTCCGGCTCCTGTCGATCCGGGAGGAAGGGACGTTGCACCCGGCTCGGCCTCGTCGCGGCGTCAATTTTCGCCGCTGGTCGTGATGTTGGAGCGAAAGTAGCGCCCGTGATCTGAACGGCGGCAGAAGGGTCGGTTCATCTGCCGTTCATCTAAAAGCGGCGCCAGGAACTCTGGTCGAACGCCTTGAAACGCCCTTCCAGGACACCCAGATGTCTACTGCGGCCGCCGAGGTCGGGGCCGCTGGTTCATTGGAAACGCCTCAAGGGTTTCGCCTGAGCCATTACGCAAACCATGTTGCTCAACAGGAGAACACACCATGCGTCATGTCGATTTTTCCCCGCTTTATCGCTCGACCGTCGGTTTCGACCGTCTGTTCACGATGCTGGATTCGCTGGGCCAGCCTGAAGGCGGCCAGAGCTATCCGCCCTACAACATCGAGCGGACTGGCGAGGATTCCTATCGGATCTCCATGGCCGTCGCCGGCTTCTCGGATGACGAGATTTCGATCGAGGCTCATCGTAACGTGCTGACCATCAAGGGTGAGCGCAAGGACGAGACCAACGGCGAAGGTTCCGAGGTCCTTTATCGCGGCATCGCCGCCCGCGCTTTCGAGCGCCGCTTCCAGCTTGCCGACCATGTCGAGGTCGTCGGCGCCGCGCTCAAGAACGGCCTGCTTCACATCGATTTGAAGCGCAACATTCCCGAAGAGCTGAAGCCCCGTAAGATCGCGATCTCGGCCGCTCCGGCCAAGACCAAGCAGATCGAGGCCAAGGCCGCCAACTGAGGCGGTGGGCTCGGCAGAAGTCTCCTCCCGAGACGAAAGCGGCGCCGTCAGGCGCCGCTTTTTTGTTGTCGTAGATCGGCTTGCGGTTCAAGCTCTGACCTTTCCGTTGAGCGCGATGACTGCACAGACGATGGCAAGTGCTGCGAGCCCCAAGGCAGCGGCGAGATAGGTTTCCTGGTAGCCAATGGCCTCGATCAAGGGCTGGCTGGCGAAAGGCGAGGTGAAGTGGCCGATGAACATGGAGGCCGTCACCATGCCGGCCAGTCGCCCGCGTGAGGTGGGGCTGGCCAGCGCAATGATGCCCGACATCAGATTGGGGATGGTGAGGCCGAGACCCGCACCGGCAATCGCCATGGCGAACAGCACCGACGGCATGGTGGTTGCGAAGGCGACCAGCACGAAACCCAGCGTCATCAGGCAAAGCCCGATGACGAAGATCACTGGAACAGAAAGCCTGGCGCGCAGGCGTCCATAGGCGAGGGCAGAGCCAGCCATGACCAGATTGTGCAGGCCGAGTGCGAAACCGGCGCTGCTGGCGGCGCCGATGCCGACCGCGCGCAGGTAGAATGGCAGCTGTGAGGGGATGAAATAGAAGATCATATTGACGAGAAAAGCGAGCGTGCAGAGGGCGGCGACCGGCAGCCAGCGAACTGCGTGTTCGGACAGGGAAACTGTCGCCTGGCCATTCGGCGCGGGTCGCGCGGGCTCGGTCAGAAAGGCGATGGCCGCGGGAATGATGGCCAAAGCCACCGCATAGATCGCGAAGGGCGCGCGCCAGTGATAGTCGGCGAGAATACCGCCGGCGGCAACGAAAGCGACGCCGCCGATGCCGGTGAAGGCCTGTTGCAGTCCAAGATAGCGTTCGCGCTCGCTGCCGCTGAAATAATCGCCGACGAGTGCTGTCGTCAGCGTCATGACACCGCCGATGGCGATACCGAGTGCGGCGCGACCGACGAGCAGCGCCGGCAGGCTTTCAACGAACAGTCCGGAGATGCCGGAGAAGCCGTAGAGCAGGATCGAACCGATCAGCAGGCGTAGCCGCCCATAGCGGTCTGCCAGGCCGCCGATCAGCGGTGCACAAAAAGCGACGAACAGTGCAGGAAGTGTCAGCACCATGCGGCTGAGCAGCTTGACGCCCTCGACATTGGCAAAGGTTGTTTCGATGGCTGGCAGCGAAGGCGAAATCGTCGTACCGGCCATGATGGTCAGGGTCGCGACCATCAGGAGGGTCGCCTTGCGGCCAATTTCCGATTTCGCCGTGGTGGCGGGAAGTGTTGTTTCCGCGCATGTCATGCCATCGTCTCCTTCAGGTCGGCTGGTCCGGCCGTGCTCGTTGGCAGCGCAGTTCCACCCTCGTTGCAAGCCTCCGGAAAGCCCCAGTGCAGCGACCCCTCGGACCGACTTTACCCGTTCCTACAAGTTCAAGTTAACTTGAGGTCAAGAGTGTGAATGCAGAAATTTGATGACGCTGACGCCAGCCAGGGGCGCGCCCTACCTTCTCCGGGAGAAGTCAGGAGTGGGACTCAAGTCCTTTGCAGCGCCAGATGCGCGCCGAGCCCGACCAACAGCGCGCCACCGGCGCGGCGCATCAGGCGCTGAGCGCCGCTTGAGCGCTTGAGGCGCGTGACGATAACGCCCGCGAGGAGAACGCAGACGATATCTGCCGAGGAGAAGATCAAGTTGGCGAGGCTACCCAGAATGAGAAATTGCGCCCAGACCGGGAGGGCAGCGGAGGCGTCAATGAACTGCGGCAGGAATGCCAGGAAGAACAACGCCGTCTTCGGATTGAGCACCTCGACGGTAATGCTCTCTACGAAGGCGCGGCGGCCGGATTTCGCACCGATGGCGTGCGGGTTGATTTCGCCGCCGTCGGATTTGGCGCGAAACATCGAGATACCCAGCCAGACCAGGTAGGCGGCACCGGCGAGCTTCACGACAAGATAAAGAACAGGAACCGCGTGAAAGAGCACCGAAAGCCCCGCGGCTGCGGCGATCACATGCACAGTACAACCGAGATGGATGCCGACTGCCGCCATGAAGCCCGACCAGCGGCCGCGCGCGATGGTCTGCGCCGTTGCGTAAAGCATGGCTGGGCCAGGGATGTAGGCAAAAACCGAAGTCGTGATGAAAAAGGCGATGAGGAGCTCGGTGGAAGGCATGATCTTTTTCTCTGGCGTCGTCGGCTGGCGGTGATGTTTCTACACAAAAATATCGCCCGAGCACATCATGGCAGATGGATTTCCGCCTTCATGAAAGTCACGGCCTTGCCGGAGATCAGTACGCGATCGCCGGAGAGTTCACACAGCAGGTAGCCACCGCGTACCGAGGCCTGGAACGCCGATAAGTGGATCTTGCCGAGCTTATCGGCCCAATAGGGGACGAGTGTCGCGTGAATTGAGCCGGTCACCGGATCTTCCGGGATGCCGGCACCGGGCGCGAAGTAGCGTGAAACGAAGTCGTAGGTGTCGCTTTTGCCGGTGATGACCAGCCCCTGCGACTTCAATGTCGCGATTTTCACCAGATCCGGCACGAAGGCTCGGACAGCCGCTTCATCCGGCAATTCAACGAAGACGTTCTCGAAATTGCGGAAGGCGTTGTGGTTGACGTCGGCGAAAAGCGAGGCGATCGACGCCGGCAGCTCTGGCAGAGGCTCAGGCGGAAAGCCCGGCAGATCCATGCGATAGCCGCCGTCGACGCGGGCGACGCGCAGTTCGCCGACACGGGTCGAAAAGGCTATTTCACCAGCCACACCATGATGAGCTGCGAGCACATGCGCTGTCGCCAGAGTGGCATGGCCACAGAAGTCGACCTCATGGACGGGCGTGAACCAGCGCAGGTCCCAGCCTCTGCCGTTCGGTCGGGCAAAGGCGGTTTCGGCCAGATTGTTCTCGGCCGCGATCGACTGCATGACCTCTTCGGCCAGCCAGTCGTCGAGGACGAGCACGGCGGCAGGGTTGCCACCGAATATCCGGTCCGAAAAAGCGTCGACCTGATACATCACCGCCATGGGACTTACTTTTATAACGCGTCAGGCCCGGAGCTGCGCGGCGAAGCCGTCGACATCCCTTTCGGTGGTGGCGAAGCTGGTCACGAACCGGTAGAGGCCTTCGTTTTCGCCGAGATGGCCATCGAAGCCATGCGGCATATGCCAATCGTAGAAGGCGGCTCCCGAAGCCAGCAGCCGTTCGGCCTTCTTCCGGTCGAGTATGGCAAAGACCTCGTTTGCCTGCGGCAGCCAGGCCAGCTTGGAGCTTTCGTCATCCTCGATCGTCGCCGCCAGTCGAGCGGCCATGGCGTTGGCGTGATGGGCAGTCTCCATCCACAGCCCATCCTTGAAATAGGCGTCGAACTGGGCGGCGATGAAGCGCGACTTGGAAAAAAGCTGTGCGGCGCGCTTGCGCAGGAAGGCAAGCTCCTTGGCGCGGTCGAGATCGAACAGCACGATCGCTTCCGCGCACCAGCAGCCGTTCTTGGTGCCGCCGAAGGACAAGATGTCGATGCCACGCTTCCAAGTCATTTCGGCGGGAGTTGCCTCGAGTGACGCGAGCGCGTTGGCGAATCGGGCGCCGTCCATGTGCAGCGGCAGTCCGTATTTCTTGGCAATTTTCGAAATGGCGCCGATGTCGTCCAGCCCGTAGACCGTCCCTGTTTCGGTCGACTGGGTGATGGAGATTGCCATCGGTCGGCCGCCATGGACGAATTCTCCGGCAAAACGTTCGATCGCCTGCTCCAGCGCATCAGGATCGATGCGGCCAAGCGCACCATCGACGGGCCGTAGCCGTGAGCCGCCGGTAAAATATTCGGGTGCGCCGCACTCGTCCTCCACGATGTGCGATTCGCGATGGCAGAAGGTGATGCCGCCGGGTTTGTTGTAGGCGGTGAGCGAAAGCGAGTTGGCGGCGGTGCCGGTGGCCACGAAGAAGATCGCGACCTCGCGCTCGAAAATTTCGCTGAAACGATGCGCGACCGCCTTGTCGAGATCGCTGTCGCCATAGGCTGCGGCGAATCCGGCATTGTGCGCATTGAGCGCGGCAGCAATCTTGGGATGGGCGCCGGCCCAGTTGTCGGAGGCAAAAAACATGCTTTCGGTGCCCATCTCTCGCAATTCGGGAAAGGCGCGAACCAGACCGTATTCGGCCTCCGTCCGCAAGGTCCAGCACTGTCCTGATGTTTGGAGCCAGAGGCCATCCATGCTACTGGGCCACAAAGTTTCGACAGCGATCGGTACTGGGTAATTTTCTTTCGCCAAACGGTCGGGAAATTTCCGAATCGGTCTTGTGTGAGGGTTGGATTTCTGCCATAGGAAATTTAGGACAGCATTGCTGTCTTATTTATCGGTACCAACCAGGCTGGATTGGCGTATGATCGACGCTTGTCCGGCTGCCGCCACGAGTGGCGTGCGATGACAGGCCGAACCTCGGCCGGATGATACCCGGCATGGTTCGCCAGGATTTCGCGACAGGTGCGAGAAACGTGAATAGGGAAGTGTCAAGCTTCCCATGGAGAAGAAGCGTCCGAGTGGCGCAGAACAGAGGATAGGACGATGACGGAAGTGACGCCATCTGTGACGACGGTTTTTGCCTCGGTTGCACAGACGAAAGCGGCCACCGTCAAAACCGCTCTCCGAACCACCACCGCTCCGACCGCCGGACTGTTCGACCGATCGCCTTCGGCCCAAGGCATGTATGACCCGCGCAACGAACATGACGCTTGCGGCGTCGGCTTCATCGCCCAGATGAAGGGCGTGAAGTCGCATCAGATCGTCAAGGACGGCCTGTTCATGCTGGAAAACCTAACCCACCGCGGCGCGGTGGGCGCGGACCCATTGATGGGCGATGGCGCCGGCGTGCTGGTGCAGATCCCCGACCGTTTCTTCCGCGAGGAAATGGCCAAGCAGGACATCGAGCTGCCGCCGGCCGGCCAGTATGGCGTCGGGCACTGGTTCATGCCGCGGGATCCGGAACTGCGCGCTCATGTCGACGCGATCATCGCCGAATCGGCGCAATCCGAGGGGCTTCCGCTCATCGGTTTTCGCGACGTTCCGGTTGACAATTCCTCCTTGTCCAAGGCGCCCGACATCGCGGCGGCCGAGCCGTTCCATCGCCAGGTGTTCATCGGCCGCACGCCCGACATCGACAATGACGAAGAATACGAGGCGCGCCTCTATCTCCTGCGCAAGGTGATCTCGGGCAGGATCTATGCCGAGCACAACAACAAGGACATCGGCTCCTACTGCGTGTCGCTGTCGGCACGCACCATCGTCTATAAAGGCATGTTTCTGGCCTACCAGGTCGGCGCCTATTACAAGGACCTTTCCGACCCGCGCTTCGAGACGGCGCTGATCCTGGTCCACCAGCGCTTTTCGACCAACACTTTCCCGTCGTGGAAGCTGGCGCATCCTTACCGCATGGTCGCCCACAACGGTGAAATCAACACCGTACGCGGCAACAACAACTGGATGGCGGCACGCCAGGCCTCGGTCGATTCCGAGCTCTTCGGCAACAACATCTCCAAGCTGTGGCCGATTTCCTATGAGGGGCAGTCGGATACGGCCTGCTTCGACAATGCGCTCGAATTCCTGTTCCAGGGTGGCTATACGCTGGCGCATTCGATGATGATGCTGATCCCGGAAGCCTGGGCCGGCAACAAGTCGATGGATGCCGACCGCAAGGCGTTCTACGAATACCACGCAGCGCTGATGGAGCCGTGGGACGGCCCTGCAGCCGTCTGCTTCACCGACGGGCGCCAGATCGGCGCGACGCTGGACCGCAACGGCCTGAGGCCGGCACGCTATATCGTCACCGATGACGATCGCGTCATTCTTGCCTCGGAGGCCGGTGTGCTGCCGGTCGACGAAAAGCATGTCGTGCGCAAGTGGCGGCTGCAGCCGGGCAAGATGCTGCTCATCGACCTGGTCAAGGGCCGCATCATCTCGGACGAGGAGATCAAGAAGGAGATCGCTGCGCAGCATCCCTACAAGGACTGGCTGAAGCGCACCCAACTGGTGCTCGAGGACCTGAACCCGGTGGAGCCGCGCGCGCTTCGCAAGGATGTCACCCTACTCGACCGTCAGCAGTCCTTCGGCTACAGCCAGGAGGATCTGAAGCTTCTGATGGCGCCGATGGCCGTCACCGGCCAGGAAGCCGTCGGCTCGATGGGTACCGACACGCCGATTTCCGCGATGTCGGACAAGTCGAAGCTGCTCTACACCTATTTCAAGCAGAACTTCGCCCAGGTCACCAACCCGCCGATCGATCCGATCCGCGAGGAACTGGTGATGAGCCTGGTGTCCTTCATCGGACCGCGGCCGAACATTTTCGATCTGGTCGGTTCCTCCCGCAAGAAGCGGCTGGAAGTGCGCCAGCCGATCCTCACCAATGGCGATCTGGAGAAGATCCGCTCCATCGGTCACACCGAGGATCGCTTCGACACCAAGACCATCGACATTACCTATTCCGTCACCGAAGGGGTAGCGGGCATGACGGGTGCGGTCGAGCGTCTGTGCGATCGCGCCGAAGCAGCGGTTGCCGGCGGCTACAACATCATCATCCTGTCCGATCGTCAGGTCGGGCCGGACCGCATCGCCATTCCGGCGCTTCTGGCGACGGCTGCCGTGCACCATCACCTGATCCGCAAGGGCTTGCGTACTTCGGTCGGCCTGGTCGTGGAATCGGGCGAGCCGCGCGAAGTGCATCATTTCTGCTGTCTGGCCGGTTACGGCGCGGAAGCGATCAATCCGTATCTCGCTTTCGATACGCTGCTCGACATGCACAGGAAGGGTGAGATGCCGGAAGAGGTCGACGCCTCGGAAGTCGTCTCGCGCTATATCAAGTCGATCGGCAAGGGCATCCTCAAGGTGATGTCCAAGATGGGCATCTCGACCTACCAGTCCTATTGCGGTGCGCAGATCTTCGATGCGGTCGGCCTCAAGAGCGACTTCATCGAGAAGTACTTCACCGGAACAGCGACGCTGATCGAAGGCGTCGGCCTCGACGAAGTTTCGGAAGAGACGGTGGCCCGCCATGGCGATGCCTTCGGCGATGATCCGGTGCTGCGCATCAGCCTGCAGGTTGGCGGCGAATATATGTACCGCATGCGCGGCGAAGCCCATATGTGGACGCCGGACGCGGTCGCCACGCTGCAGCACGCCGTGCGCAAGGGTTCGTGGTCGACCTTCAAGGAGTTCTCGCAGCAGATCGACAACGAGACGGCGCGCGCCCAACAAATCCGCGGCCTGTTCCGCATCAAGCGGGCGGAGGAGACCGGGCGCAAGAAGGTAGCACTGGAAGAGGTGATGCCGGCCGCCGAGATCGTGAAGCGTTTCTCGACGGGCGCGATGTCGTTCGGCTCGATCTCCAGGGAAGCCCACACCACGCTGGCGATCGCCATGAACACCATCGGCGGGAAGTCGAACACCGGCGAGGGCGGAGAGGAGCCGGATCGCTATCTGCCGCTGCCTGGCGGTGGCCGCAATCTCGAGCGTTCGGCCATCAAGCAGGTGGCGTCGGGGCGTTTCGGCGTGAGCGCCGAATATCTCGTCAATTCCGACATGATGCAGATCAAGGTGGCGCAGGGCGCCAAGCCCGGCGAGGGCGGCCAGCTGCCCGGCCACAAGGTCGACGCGACCATCGCCAAGGTTCGCCATTCGACACCTGGCGTCGGCTTGATCTCGCCGCCGCCGCATCATGACATCTATTCGATCGAGGATCTGGCGCAGCTGATCTACGATCTGAAGAACGTCAATCCGGCGGCTGACGTGTCGGTGAAGCTGGTGTCGGAAGTCGGCGTCGGAACGGTAGCAGCGGGTGTCGCCAAGGCGCGTGCCGACCACATCACCATTTCCGGCTACGATGGCGGTACCGGCGCCTCGCCGCTGACCTCGCTCAAGCATGCCGGCTCGCCATGGGAGATGGGGCTGGCCGAGACGCATCAGACGCTGGTGCTGAACGGCCTGCGCTCCAGAGTGGCGCTGCAGGTCGACGGTGGCCTGCGCACCGGACGCGACGTCATCGTCGGCGCGCTGCTCGGCGCCGACGAGTTCGGCTTCTCGACCGCGCCGCTGATCGCGGCCGGCTGCATCATGATGCGCAAGTGCCACCTCAACACCTGCCCGGTTGGCGTCGCCACCCAGGATCCGGTGCTGCGCAAGCGCTTCAAGGGAACGCCCGAACACGTCATCAACTACTTCTTCTACGTGGCGGAAGAGGTGCGCGAGCTGCTGGCCGAAATGGGTTACACCCATCTCGACCAGATCATCGGCGACACCGATCTTCTGGAAAAGCGCGAGGTCATCAACCACTGGAAGGCACGCGGGCTGGATTTCTCGAAGATGTTCCACAAGCCCGAAGCGCCGCGCGAGGCCGTGCATTGGACCGAACGCCAGAAGCACCCGATCGACGATGTGCTGGACCGTCAGTTGATCGAACAGGCCAAGCCTGCCCTTGAAGCACGGCAGCCGGTCGAGATCGCCGTGCCGATCCGCAATGTCGACCGCTCGGCGGGCGCAATGCTGTCGGGCGAGGTCGCCAAGCGCTTCAAGCACAAGGGCTTGCGCGAGGACACCATCAAGGTGACGCTGACCGGCACCGCTGGCCAGTCGTTCGGCGCCTTCCTGGCGCGTGGCGTGTCGTTCGAACTGATCGGCGCCGGTAACGACTATGTCGCCAAGGGCCTGTCGGGCGGCCGCATCGTCATCCGTCCGCCGGATGATGCGAAGATCGTCGCCGAGGACTCGATCATCGTCGGCAACACCGTGCTCTACGGCGCCATCGAGGGCGAATGCTATTTCCGTGGTGTGGCCGGCGAGCGTTTCGCGGTGCGCAACTCGGGTGCCGTGACTGTCGTCGAGGGCGTGGGCGACCATGGCTGCGAATACATGACCGGCGGCGTGGTCGTCGTCATCGGAAAGACGGGCCGTAACTTCGCGGCCGGCATGTCTGGTGGCGTTGCCTATGTGCTGGACGAAGAGGGCGATTTCGCGCTCCGCTGCAACATGGCCATGGTCGAGCTCGAGCCGGTCCCGGAAGAGGACGACCTGATGGAGAAGCTGCTCCATCATGGTGGCGACATCGACCACAAGGGACGTGTCGATGTATCCGGCGACATGACCAGCCACGACGAGGAACGCCTCTACCAGCTGATCTCGAACCATGTGCACTTCACCGGTTCGACACGGGGCAAGGAGATCCTCGACGATTGGGCGAACTTCCGGCCGAAATTCCGGAAAGTCATGCCGGTCGAGTATCGCCGCGCACTGCAGGAGATGGAGCGCGCCCGCATGAGCGTGGCGGCCGAATAGGCATAGCCGGGAGGCAAGTGCTTCCCGGCGCCCCGTCACAACACAGCCAATCAACGACCCGATCCCGCGGTTGCGCTCGCGACCGGATGAGGATAACGGGTGCGGCGGTAACCCCGCCACGTGGTCTACAGGAACTGGAACATGGGCAAGGTAACAGGTTTTCTCGAGATCGACCGGCAGGTACACAAGTACCAGCCGGCGTCAGACCGTATCCGGCATTTCCGCGAGTTCACGCTGCCGATGTCGCAGCCGGAGGTCGAGAAACAGGCCGCGCGCTGCATGGATTGCGGCATTCCCTTCTGTCATGGCCCAACCGGCTGTCCGATCCACAACCAGATCCCGGACTGGAACGACCTCGTCTACAACGGCGACTGGGACGCGGCGATCCGCAACCTGCATTCGACCAACAACTTCCCGGAATTTACTGGCCGTATTTGCCCCGCGCCTTGCGAGGAGGCGTGTACGCTGAACCTGGAAGACATTCCGGTCGCCATCAAGACGGTGGAGCAGGCGCTGGCCGACAAGGCCTACGAGACCGGCTTTGTCCGCCCCTATCCGCCGGAGAAGAAGACCGGCAAGAAGGTTGCCATCATCGGATCCGGTCCAACCGGCATGGCGGCCGCACAGCAGCTCGGTCGTGCCGGCCATGACGTGCATGTCTTCGAGCGCGAGAGCCGTCCCGGCGGCCTGCTGCGTTTCGGCATCCCCGACTTCAAGATGGAGAAGCACTACATCGACCGCCGCGTCGAACAGATGGCGGGCGAGGGGGTGACTTTCCATTGCGGCGTCAATGTCGGCGTCGACAAGAAGGTCGAGGAACTGCTCGCCGAATACGATGCCGTGCTCTATTGCGGCGGTTCGGAAACGCCGCGTCCCGCCGGCATTCCTGGCGATGATCTCGAAGGCGTGCACGACGCGATGCCTTATCTCGTCCAGCAGAACAAGCGCGTCGGCGGCGAGGACATCCAGTCGGTCGCCTGGCCGTCGCAGCCGATCGTGGCATCCGGCCAGCATGTCGTGGTCGTGGGCGGTGGCGATACCGCTTCCGACTGTGTCGGCACGGCCTTCCGCCAAGGTGCGGTGCGCGTCACCCAGCTCGATATCCGTCCGCAGCCGCCGGAGAAGGAAGACAAGCTTTCGGTCTGGCCTTATTGGGCGACAAAGATGCGCACCTCTTCGAGCCAGGCCGAGGGGGCCGAGCGCGAATTCCAGGTCGCGACGCTGGAATTCATCGGTGAGGAAGGTCAGCTCACCGGCGTCAAGTGCTGCGAGGTGGACGAGAAGCGCAAGCCGATCCCTGGTACGGAATTCGTCATTCGCGCCGATCTCGCCTTCATCGCCATCGGCTTCGCTGGTCCGATCGAAGGCGGTGTGACGGCTGAACTGGACGGCAAGCTCGACATCATCACCGACGTGCGCCGTTCGAAGAATATCGCAGCCAACGATCACGACTACCGCACCAATATCGACCGGCTTTATGCCGCGGGCGATATCCGCCGTGGCCAGTCGCTGGTGGTGTGGGCAATCCGCGAAGGCCGCCAGGCCGCGCGCGCCATCGACGAGGCGCTGACCGGCTCAAGCGTGTTGCCGCGATGAACGAGTGAGTAGCGAATAGCGAGTGGGGACACGATCTATATTCGCTATTCGCTATTCGCTATTCGCTATTTCGCTTGATCGCATTGGTCGTCTCTCGCGGCGGCACGCTTGCCGTCGAACCGCCAAAGTCGTCCGCACGGCCAGGCGAAGCGGCCGGCGCGATACCCTGGACGGCCAGTTTTTCTCCCGGAAGCACAAGTGCGGGCTTTGCGGGCGGCGTTGCGCCCAGCAATTCCGTTCCCCCGTCGAGCGCCGGATCGCCCAGTGCGATCGGTTCGGTCCGATCGACAGGCATCGGGGCGGCTGGTGTCGCCGGTTGCCCTGAAGACATTGGGCCGGCCGGCAGGGATGCGGGGGCCGTCGGTGTCGACAGGCCGAGCATCTTCATCAACGGCTTTTCGGCATAGAATGCGAGCTTGCGCTTGCCGCCGCGGGTCAGGTTGATGCCATCGTCGGCACGCAGGCGCACCGGTTGTCCATTGACGTCCGGACCGGTCGAGACAAAGGCGCCGTTCTCATCGACGAACCCGTCCCAGATATCGACGAACTCGCCGTTGTAGGTCTCGGCCGCGGCGCGATAGATGCCGTTGAAGGCCAGCATGTCGGTGGTCATCTTCTGCGTCTTGAAGGCCGGCATGCCGACCCAAAGATAGGGAATCTTTGAACTCGCCAAGGCCTTCGCGAGCGCCTCGGTGCGCAGCTCATAGGCCTTTGTCCATACTTCCGTGCGTGGTTGTTCGCGCTCTTCACCCACTTTCATCTGCTGGCGGTCGTTCGAACCCATCATGACTATGACTGCGGCCGGCTTTTCAGCCGCCAGGACGCCTGCGATCTCCTGTGGCCAGTCGTAGACATCGTCGCGCACGAAGCCGGAAGAGCCCCTGGCCTTGTCGGCAACACGGATGGCGGGATTGTCGGCAAAGACCTCGTTCAACCCTTCGGCAAGGCCGCTCGCCATGAAGTCGCCGATGACAAGGATGGTACGGGCGTCCGCGGCCTTCTCAACCACCGGCGCTTGCGGCGCCGCCGGTGGCTTGCGCACGACAGCCTTCTTCTTTTTCGGACGAGGCGGGAACCGGGCATCCGGCGGCGGTGCCACCCGCTCGCTGCGGCGTGGGAAGAACAGATCCCGCAGCGACCAGGGCCGCGCTTCCTCTTCCTGGGCGAAGGCCGGGGCATGGAACGATGCGGCGGTCCCGACAATCAGGACGGCGGCCGCGACGAAGAGGACCGGCAGCCGGCGTAGTCTTGCCATCAAGCGCGTTGCCGCCGCCAAGCTGCTCTCCGTTCCATTATGGGCGATCCGAACCGGCCGGATCGCTCCTTCTTCATACGCTGGACGCTAGCGCCGCCGCAGCGTCTTCAGCACTTCCATGCTGGGATTGCCGTCCGGGGTCAAGCCGACCTTGGCCTGATAGGCCATGATGGCATCCTTGGAAGCCTGGCCGATCTTGCCGTCGAAATTGCCGCTGTAATAGCCATGGTCGGCCAGTCGCTGCTGCAATTCCTGCTTTTCGGAAAAGCTGAGCTTGGTGAAAGGCCGGTTCCAGTCGTTCACCAGCGTGCCGTAACCAGCGATCTGGTCGGCCAGCAGGCCGACGGCGAAGGCGTATTTGTCGGCATTGTTGTAGCGCTTGATGACCGAAAAGTTACGCGTCACCAAGAAGGCTGGACCCTGGCGGCCGCCCGGCAGCTTCAAGGTGGCCTTGTCGGAACCGTTCCGGAACGGCTTCCCGCTGGCACGGGCAACGCCAAGCGACTGCCATTTGGTAAGCGACATCGAACCGCCCGGCATCTTGCCGTCGGGCAGGGCTACCTCATAGCCCCAGGTCTTGCCGGGCTGCCAACCGTTCCTCTTCAGGAGATTGGCCGCGGTCGCCAGCGCATCGGGCACAGAATTCCAGATGTCGCGACGACCGTTACCGTCGAAATCGACCGCATAGGCCTGGTAGCTGGTGGGGATGAACTGGGTGTGACCCATGGCGCCAGCCCACGAACCTTGCAGATGGCTTTCGTCGATGTCACCGGTCTGCAGGATCTTGAGGGCTGCGATCAGCTGGGTGCGGGCGAATTTGGAACGCTTCTTGTCGCCATAGCCAAGCGTTGCCAGCGAACGGATGACGTTGCGCATGACATCGTCGCGTTTCAGCATCTCGCCATAGTTGGATTCCATGGACCAGATGGCGAGCAGGATATACCGGTCAACGCCGTAACGGGCCTCGATCTTGTCCAGCCAGGGCTTCCATTTGCGAGCCATCGCCTGACCGTTGGCGATCGACTGCTCGTGCACGCGATTGTCGAAATAATCCCAGGCCGGTGCGGTGAATTCAGGCTGGAAACGTGCCTTCTCAAGCACTTCCAGATCGGGATCCTTGATGTTGCGGAATGCGGCATCATAGACGGCGCCGGACACGCCTGACTGAACGGCGGTGGCGCGGAACGAGGCAATCCAGTTGCGGAAGCCGGCGTCGGCTTGCGCAGGCGCAGTTGGCATCAACAGGGCAATCGACAGCGCCGTGGCCGTGGCAAGACTGGCAAGGCGCTTAGAGCAATTCCAGCAAAAGTGCGCAGCGGTTTTGCGTGCGGAATTGCGTAAAAACAAAGAGCTAACGCGTTTCCGCGTTTCCGTGAAGAACGGAAACGCTCTAGCGGCGGTGCGAAAGGGCATCATGTCCTCCATTTTCATCGCAGGAAGAGCATTCATGACCGAACCCGGTTAGGATTTGGTTTACCATAGAGCGGCCGGGTTACAAAAAAACACGTCCGATAGAAATTTTGACAGGAAGCCTCCGGCCGTTCACTAGTCTTCAATTCCGGCGTGAAAATGTTCCGGCAAAAGGGTTGTTCCCGCAACGGATGATGGATCGATGAGAAAAGTCAGGAAGGCAGTTTTTCCAGTCGCCGGTCTCGGCACGCGCTTTCTTCCCGCCACAAAGGCCATTCCGAAGGAAATGCTGACCGTCGTCGACAGGCCTGTGATCCAATATGTCGTCGACGAGGCACGGGAAGCCGGCATCGAGCATTTCATTTTCGTGACCGGTCGCAACAAGGCGGTCATCGAAGACCATTTCGACGTGCAGTTCGAGCTCTATGATACGCTCGCCCAGCGCGGCAAGGATCAGGTGCTGGAGCGTTTGCAACGCCTGCAGCCAGCACCGGGTCAGACCTCGTTTACCCGCCAGCAGGTGCCGCTGGGGCTTGGTCATGCCGTCTGGTGCGCGCGTGAACTGGTCGGCGACGAACCCTTTGCGTTGTTGCTTCCCGATATGATCATGCAGTCGCAAAAGAGCTGCATGAAGGACATGGTCGAGCTCTACGAAGAGACCGGCAACAACATCATTGCCGTGCAGGAATGCGACCCGGCCGAGGCGCATAAATACGGCATCGTCGGCCGTGGCGAGGACACTCATACCGGTTTCCGTATCACCGAGATGGTGGAGAAGCCGGCAAAAGGCACGGCGCCGTCGAATTTCTACATCAACGGCCGCTATATCCTGCAGCCGGAGATCTTCGCGATCCTGGAAAGCCAGGAGCGCGGCGCCGGCAACGAGATCCAACTCACCGACGGCATGCTGAAGCTGATGAACAAGCAATCGTTTTTCGGTTATCACTATCGTGGCCGTACCTTCGATTGCGGCTCGCCGGAAGGTTTCGTCGAGGCCAATGTCGCCTTCGCGCTGTGGCGCGAGGGCACCGACAGCAGCATGGCTGGCGTCATCCGCACACTGCTGGACGAGTTCGAGCGCGCCGGCGTCAAGACGTCAGCCGTTTGAGAATTGTCGATGGCACGCGTCGGCCGGGTTTTTGCCCGGCCGAATGCATTTTGAGCGATCAACGCAGGGTGTTGCGGCCAATGGCCGGTTGGTCTTATCGCTGGACGGTGAGGCCGAGATAGACGCTGTTGGTCTTGCTGTCGCGGTTCTCGATGCTGCTGGTCATCCGCTCGTGACGCACATAGGAAGTCAGGCCGAGATAGCGGTTGAGCCACCATGTCGCGCCGACCTGGGCGCTGTAGATCAGGTCGTGATCGCCGGTGCCCTTGTAGTCGCGGTAGGACAGGCCAAGAGCCGCATTGCCGGTGAGATTGGCGCGCATCTGGCGCTCCAGGGTCAACCCCGACGTATAGAGCACCGAGCCGCTCTGACCGGGGGTGGTGGTGTCTTCCAGGATGGTTTCGCCGTTGAGGCCCACGATGGTGCCGCGCGCCGGCGACCAGCGGAAGTCTGCGGCCACCGTGGCGCCCGAAACCGGAAGCAGGCGGCTATCGTCGAAACTTTGGCGCAGCCAACCGACGGACATTTCGCCGTTCAGCTTCTCACCCATGTCGAGTTCCACGCCCCCGCGTATGCCGAGCCGCTTGGATGAGCGCTCGTAGCCGTTCAGGTCTGCCGTTTCATCGAAGGCTCGGCGGCCGATCTCGACCTCTGCAAACGGGGTGAGCGCTGGCGAGATCTGGTAACCGCCGCGCAAGGTGGTGGTGTAGAGTGTCGAGTTGCGGGTTTCCTGTGACTGGATGGTGCCGTCGCCAAGT
The DNA here is from genome assembly GCF_001303895.1 of Mesorhizobium sp. 1M-11. GTDB lineage: Bacteria > Pseudomonadota > Alphaproteobacteria > Rhizobiales > Rhizobiaceae > Mesorhizobium. The sequence goes on from NZ_LJSD01000034.1 coordinate 55,199, forward strand.
GTCGCGTCGCCGAAGATGCTGCGTTCAGCCGCGCCGGTCAGGCCGAGGCGCAGCTTGCCGATCTCCTTCTGCAGCGCAAGGCTGCCCTCGAAGGTCTTGCGCTGCGGTTGCGTGATTGCGCCCGGTACGCCCTCTGGCGAGGTTGCGCCTTCCGGCGCCGTTTCGAAGCCAAGTGTAGCGATGGCACGCCAATCATGGTCGAGATCGACATTGAGCGTGCCATCGAGGCGACCGCGCCATTCCTTGACCTCCTGGCCGGAAAGAGTTTTGCGATAGTTGACGTCGCCATCGATGACCGCCGAATTGGTAGCCCAGTCGGATGTCGCGTTAAGACGCAAGGTGCTTTGCGAGATCGTTGCCGAGCGACCGAAGGCGCTGTTGTCGGCATTCGAAGTCGCCAGCACACCCTGCTCCAGAGACGGCCTTAGCGTGAAACTGCCGAGCTTGATGCCAAGTGGCGCATAGGGCGTATCCTCCCGTCGCACGACACCACCTTCGATCGCTCCGGTGCGGTCGGCACGGGGATCGAGCGGGGCACGGTCCGCAGCGTCAATCGTTCCGGTGCGAATATTGCGGTCGACTTCCGGTTCCGCTTCCGCCGCTGCAGGAGTGCCGGGGCGGCGGGCTGCGTTGCGCCGTGTCGTTGCGCGACCCGGCTCGCCGTCCTGGGCGGCTGTTGCATCGTTGCGACCGCGTTGTCCGGCCGCGGCGGCGTCCGGGGGATTGGTGCCGGCGGCAACAGGCCGGCGGCGGGCTGCCGGGGCTGCCTGGTTCGCGAAAGGATCCGCAGCCTGTGCAGCACCGAGCCCATTCGTGCCAGCCGTTCCAGGCTGAACAGGATTGCCGGCGGCATCCAACTGGCCGGTGCCGTCGGCCGGCGCGGTGTTCAGTGCATTGGGATCGTCCGGCAGCGCGCCGGGGCTGGCGGGCTGATATGCCGGGTTCGGGATGCCTGTTGCCGGGGCCTCCGGCGGAGGCAAGGCGCCCGGTGTGCGATTGAGCGGCGACAGACCGCTGGTGCCGAACCGGCCCGCCGGTGGCAGCCCGCGAGGCTGGTTCTGGGCGAGGAACTGGTCGTTGAGCGGACCGCGCAAATTGAGCTGTTGAGCAGATGTGGGTGATGTCATGAGCAAAGGCAGGGCCGTCGCCGCCAGCAGCAAAGCGCCGGCGGCCGTCCTTCCTAGGCTGCTTCTGTAAGGCTGGGCCCGCGACATCGTTACCACATGTTGGTGGCGCACACCCCTGGCGCCATGCTTACCGAACCGTAAATTGGGATGGTTAATGGAGTGTTAGGTTTGGGCGCCTTGTGGCCGGCAAACGAATGAAATGGACAGACGGACGCGGAAAGGATAATCGCTTCGTCCATGCATGCTGCAAGCTTGAAGAAGAAGCCGGCGGATCGTCAGGCCGCCATCGCTTCGGCCCTCAGAACGGTGGCCACCGAACAGGCCGGACTGGCCGCGCTCAGTACGGCGCTGGAGAACGGCCTGGCCGAACCCTTCGCGCAGGCCGTCAATATCCTGTCGCGCATCAGGGGCCGGGTGATCGTCACGGGTGTCGGCAAGAGCGGCCATATCGGCTCCAAGATCGCCGCCACGCTCGCTTCCACCGGCACACCGGCTTTCTTCGTGCATGCGGCCGAGGCCACTCACGGCGACCTCGGCATGATCGCGCCCGACGATGCGATCATCGCACTTTCGTGGTCTGGCGAAAGTGCCGAGCTGAAAAGCATTATTGGCTATTCGCGCCGCTTTTCGATCCCGTTGATCGGACTGACATCCGGTGAGAAATCGGCGCTGGGACGTGCGGCCGATGTTGTGCTGGCGTTGCCGAAGACCCCGGAAGCCTGCCCGCATGGGTTGGCGCCCACCACTTCGACGCTGCTGCAACTGGTGATAGGCGATGCATTGGCCATCGCGCTTCTGGAGGCGCGAGGGTTCACTCCGGACCACTTCCGCACTTTCCATCCGGGCGGCCAACTCGGTGCGAATCTCACGTTGATCTCCGAGATCATGCGCACCGGCGACCAGATTCCTGTCGTTTCACTCGGCACCAAAATGCCGGAAGCGGTGCGGACGCTGGCGGAGAAGAAAGTCGGCTGCGTGTGCGTGACGGATGGCGATGGCAAGCTTGTCGGCATCATCACGGATGGCGATCTCGGCCGCAACCTGCACCGCAATCTCGCCGAGACCATTGTTGATGATGTGATGACCCGTTCGCCAAAGACGATCGAACCAAGCCTGATGGCGGGAGCGGCGGTCGGTCTGATCAACAAGCACAATATCGGCGCCTTGGTGGTGGTGGAAAATGAAATGCCCGTTGGCCTGGTGCATTTCCACGACCTGTTCCGCATCGGCGCTGCCTGATCCTATACCAGGAAGCCGATATCCACGATTGAACGCCGGCTTCGCGCCTCAGCGGGAGCAACGTCATGGATGAACTGATCGAGATCGGCGGTACGCGGGTGCTTTGCTACGCCAAGGAAGGCCTGGTGCTGGCGCGCGAAGCCGACATCAACGATCTGCTGGGCGCAGCCTTCTCCTCGGAGGTCGATCTCCTCGCCATTCCGGTCGAGCGGCTTGGTCCGGATTTCCTGAAACTCAGCACTGGTCTTGCCGGCGCAGCGTTCCAGAAGATGGTCAACTATCATCTGAAATGCGCCATCGTCGGCGACATCGCCGAGGCGCTCGCGCACAGCGGGCCGCTGCGCGACTTCGTGCGCGAGACCAACAAAGGCAATTCGATCTGGTTCGTGCCTGATTTCGAGACGTTGAGGGAGAAGCTGTTGAGGCGAACGGGCGCTGCATAGGCACACCCGTTCCAGCGCATTTGCGTTTCCAGCACCCCGAACCGCTCCAAACTCAGATTTTCTCGACGGTCAGCTCCAGATCGGTTTCGGCAGCACCGGTTACCCGGACACGCGCGCCAGCCGGCAAGTCCGGGCCGGAGACCCGCCACAGCGTGTCCCCGAGCTGGATGCGGCCACGGCCTTCGCGGATCGGCTCGGCCAATGTGGCGGTGCGGCCGATCATCTGCTCGCCGCGCCGGTTGAGCAGCGGCTGGTCACTGGTCTCGCGCTTTCCGCTGAAGAAGCGTTTTCCGGCATAGGCCGACAACAAGGCCAGCACCAGGAAAGCCAGCACCTGCGCCTGCCAGGTCCAGAACGCAGCGTCCCAAAGGACGAGCGAGGCCGCGCCGATCAGCAGCGCTGCTATGCCGATCCATAAAAGGAAGACACCGGGGGCGAGGATTTCCGCCACCAGCAGCGCAAAGCCAAGAACCATCCAGTTCCAGGGGCCGAGTTCAAAGAGAAGCCGCTGCAGCATGGCCGTACTCCGCTCCGTCAGCTCTCGTTCGGGCGCACCAGCGGCGGGCGTGCCGCCTGCCTCTGCGTGCCCGGGCCGTCCCCCTTGAACACCTCCTTGGCAATCTCGCCGATGCCACCCAAGGTACCGATCAGCGACGAGGCTTCCATCGGCATCAGCACGATTTTGGAATTGCCGGCCGTACCGATCTTGGCCAGTGCCTCGGTGTATCTCTGCGCCACGAAGTAGTTGATCGCCTGTACGTCACCCTTGGCGATGGCTTCCGACACGACCTGCGTGGCACGGGCTTCGGCTTCTGCCGAGCGCTCGCGCGCCTCGGCATCACGGAAGGCGGCCTCGCGGCGGCCTTCCGCTTCCAGGATCTGTGACTGCTTCAGGCCTTCGGCGGCAAGGATCTGCGCGCGCTTGTCGCGCTCGGCCATCATCTGGCGGGCCATGGAGTCGACCAGGTTGGCGGGCGGGTTGATGTCCTTGATCTCGACGCGCGTGATCTTGACGCCCCAGGGATGCGCGGCCTCGTCGACCACGCGCAGCAGGCGCTCGTTGATGGCATCACGGTTGGAGAGCAACTCGTCCAGGTCCATCGAACCCATGACGGTGCGGATGTTCGTCATGGTGAGATTAAGGATCGCATTTTCCAGCCCAGACACCTGATAAGCAGCCTGGGCGGCGTTCAGGATCTGGTAAAAGGCGATACCGTCGACGCCGACGATGGCGTTGTCGCGGGTGATGATCTCCTGGGTCGGAACATCGAGCACCTGCTCCATCATGTTCAGTTTGGCGCCGATGCGCTCGAAGATGGGGTTGATGATATTCAGGCCCGGCGTCAGCGTCTTGGTGTAGCGACCGAACCGCTCGACAGTATGGTTGAAGCCCTGCGGCACCGTACGGATGCCCTTGAAAAGCAGGATGAGGACCAGCGCGACCAAAACGACGATCGCGATGTCGAAACCCGTGAAACCGCTGAAATCCATTCGGCTCTCCCTCAATTGCCGGCAGGTGGCAAGGCTAGAGCATCGGCCCGAAATCGGAGTCGATTTTCGGCAAGCACGAGACTCAAAATATTAGAGCGTCCTCTAAGCATCCGAATGGGTGCGTGGCGCCCTAATACCTCACGAAACACTTAAGTGTGTTTCAGCGCCGTTACAATCGGGGAAGCGGTTCTACCTGGGGATGCAGCGTTCTCGTCCGAATACCGCGTGGCCAGCGATCAGATCCAGCCGGCCAATTCGCGCCGCGCCAGCGTCTCGATCACATTCATGCCTTCCGGACTGTCGTTGAGGCAAGGAATGTGAGCGAATTTCTCGCCGCCGGCATGCAGGAAGATTTCCTGTGCTTCCTGCGCGATCTCTTCCAGGGTCTCGATGCAATCCGCCGAGAAGCCCGGATTGAGGACGGCGATGCGCTTGATGCCTTCCTTGCCCAACCGCTCCATCGTCTTGTCGGTATAAGGCTGTAGCCATTCCTGCGCGCCGAAGCGGGACTGGAAGGTAGAGATCAGCTTCGCTTCGCTCCAGCCGAGCTTTTCACGCAGCAGTCGCGTCGTTTCCAGGCAGTGTTGCTGATACGGATCGCCCTTGTCCGCATAGGGCTTCGGGATGCCGTGATAGGAGGCGACAACCACTTCCGGTTCGAAATCCAGCGTGGCGAGCTGCTTTTCGATCGAGCGGGCGAGGGCGTCGATATAGACCGGCTCGGCATAGTAGGGCGGAACGGACCGGACCGCCGGCGCGCGCCTCATCTTCATGAGCGCGCGGAACAACTGGTCGTTGGCGGTGGCCGTCGTCGTTGCCGAATATTGCGGATAGAGCGGGAAGGTGAGGATACGGTCGCAGCCCTGCGCGACCAGCCTTTCCACCACCGAGCGCGTCGACGGGGTGCCGTAGCGCATCGCCCAGTCGACACTGACATTGGGGAGATCGCCGAGGCGCTGCACCAGCTTCTCGCCCTGGCCGCGCGTGTAGGTGCGCAGCGGCGACTCGTTCTTCTCCCGGTTCCAGATCTTGGCATAGTTGGCACCGGATTTCTTCGGACGTGTCGTCAGAACCAGGCCGTAAAGGATCGGATACCAAAGCCAGCGCGGCATCTCGATGACGCGCGGGTCGGAGAGGAACTCGCGCAGATAGCGCCACATCGGCCCATATTCAGTCCCATCCGGCGTGCCGAGATTGATCAGCATCAGCCCGACTTTCTCGGGGCTGTTGTTCGTCAGGCTGCCGACGGGCGAGGAAACCTCGGCTTTGGGTTCGGTGGCGAGTGTCATGGGCATCTAATTAACAGCGGCAGACGCGGTTTCAATGCTGCGTCTGGCCGCACCCCGGAGCCCCTATCTCCCCGCGGAGGAGGTAGGAGGGTCAACTCATTTCGCCGGTATCTTCAGTTCCGTTCCCACCAGAAGCCGGTGCACCTGCTGGCCGGGATTGGCGCGGGCGATGCGCCGCCATTTGGTGCCGTCGCCATAAGCTTTCACAGCGATGTCCCAATAGGTGTCGCCCTTCGTGATGGTGTGAGAGCCGCCGGCCTGGATCGATGCCGCGCCTGCAGTCTCTGCCGGCTTGCCGGTTTCCGCGGGGGCGGCTTCGCCTGGTTTTGCCGCCGGGGCTTCGACCGCAGGCGGTGTGTTGGCGATGTCGTTGGATTCTGCAGGCGGCGCCGGCACAGCCGGCGTGGCTTCGGCAGGAGCCGCAGCGCCGTTGCCGGTCTGTGCCGTTTCAGCCGGTTGCGCAGCCGCGTTCACGTCAATGATCCGGCCGTCGAGCTTCGGCGTGTAGGGATTGTGAGCGCCCAGATAGTCGGCCACGGTCTGCTCAAGACCTGGACCGTAGTCGTAGGCATTCTTGCCCTTGTCGGCGAATACTTTATAGCCGTCGCCACCCTGGCGAGTGTAGTTGTTGGCGGCGACGAGATAATCCTTGTTCGGATCCAGCGCCACCCAATTGCCGTTTTCCATCACCTCGACCGATTTGATGCGGCTTTGAGCGGGCGCCGTCCGGTCGAAAGAGTATTTCAAGCCGGCAACCTGGGCGAAGCGGCCGCCGCCTTCCTCCAGTTGACTGGCGCCATTCTCCAGCGCGGCCTTCACATCTGCGCCTGAAAGCTGGAAGGTGGCGATGGTGTTCTGGAACGGAAGCACCGTCAGCACTTCTCCCATCGAGACCTTGCCCTGGTCGATGGAAGCGCGCAGGCCGCCACCATTGGTGAACGCGATCCGTACGCCCTGATCCTTCACGCGGTCGAGCACGGCGTCGGAAACGAGATTGCCCATGGTGCATTCGCGTGCCCGGCAGCTTTCGCGGCTGCCGTCGATGGCGGCGGTGGTCTCGCCGACCTGCTTGGCCTTCAATTCCTCGATCGGTGCGCCGAGTTCCTTGATGCGGGCGAGCACCTTCGGGTCGGGGATCACCAACTTGTCGAGCGGGATCGGGTTGCCGCTGGCTTCCTTGACCACGCCATTGTCGTCGAACACCACCTTGAACTCACCGAGCAGCTTGGAATAGGAGGCTGCCTGCGTCACCGGCACCTTATAGCCGTCCGGATTGTCGACCATCGTCGGGTAAGGGCCCTCGGCCTTCGGATCGGTGTTGGACAGCAGCGAGTGCGAATGTCCGCCCACCACGACGTCGACGCCGGGAATCTTGGCGATCATCTCCTTGTCGCGCGGATAGCCGACATGGGTGAGCGCGATGATCTTGTTGACACCCTGGCCCTTCAGCTTCTCGACCTCTGCGGTGATGGTCTTGATATCGTCCTCGATGGTGATGTTCGGGCCGGGCGTGGCGAGTTCGGGCGTGTCGTTGGTGACGGCGCCGACGATGCCGATCTTCTGGCCGCCGAGTTCGATGACCACGGACGGCTTGATGCGGTCGCCGACCTTGGCGGCAGCACTTGCCTTCACATTGGCCGAAAGTACCGGAAACTTGATGACGTCGAGGAAAGGTGCCAGCGCGTCCTCGCCATCGTCGAATTCATGGTTGCCGACGGTCATGGCGTCGAACTGCATCTGGTTCAGGAACTCGGCCTCGGTCTTGCCCTTGTAGGTCGTATAGAAGAGCGAGCCCTGGAAGTTGTCGCCGCCGTTGAGCAACAGCACGTTCTGGCCTTCCAGCTTCGTGCGTTCGGCGGCAATCGCCGTGACGAGACGTGCAGCGCCGCCGAAGCACTCGCCCTTGGCTTCTTCCTCTGCCGAACAGGTGGATTCGTACTTGTTGTTGCTTTCGATGCGACTATGCCAATCGTTGATATGCAGGATGTTCAGCGTGTAGTCGGCAAAGGACATGCCAGTGCTCATGCCGAGTGCCGAGACCGAAAGTGCCGTTGCGGCAGCGATCTTCTTCATTCCTGCTCTCCCGTTCGTGATGCCTCGCCTAAGCCAAGGACCGTGTCGATCCCGGAGCGATGCCGATGCCTGTCCTGGCGTTGTAGACGCTCTGCTTGACTGGAGTTTTACATGCCCTCGAGGGCATGTTCCCATTGCGGCTGGGTCGTTGCAAGCGGATTCAGGGGCAGGTCTTGCCGGCGAAACGTGTTGCGCGAACGGAAACGGCCGCATCGCCTGGATGCGGCCGTTTCGAAAATGGGACTAGGACGGGCCTGGCCGCGACTGCGGCTGTTTTGGTCAGCTCCGGCGCGTCAGCACGAAGTTCTGGCCCGCCTGGCTGGTGCAGTTGAGCTGGTTGATCGAGACGAGCAGGCAATTGAAGGCGATCGGCGACTGGCGGATCAGCGACGTGCCGTTGATCTCGATCGAAGTCTGGCTGGTCATCCGGTAGCTGCCGTCGGCGAGCTTCTGGCCGGTGTCGGTGGCAACCGTCTGGAATTTGCCGGCCGAAATGGTCGAAAGCCCGGTCCCCTGCGCATCAATCCAGGAGCCTTCCACACCTTTCGGGGCAGCTGAGGGCGGCGGCTCGCCGGGGCCGCCGGTCTGGCAGGCTGCCAATGCTGCAGTCGCGGCTACGGCAAGGCTGGCCGAAACAAATTTGCGCGCTGTGATCATGTCGTAAAACCTCTCCTCGGTCCGCGCCTCTTCCATCGCCCGAATTGAGGATGAAAACAAGGCTCGCTAATAGACGCGGCGTGCGCAGCGTGGCGTGCCGGCAACAGTTTGGTGGACATCACGGTCCACCGCTTTGTCGGGGGGAGTCGATTGACAGCTTCTTGAAAGGCTGCAACTTTCGTATATCGAAGAACACAAATGTTCTTGAGGTGGCGCGCCGGAGACAACCGGGCGTCCTGGGGAGGAAAAATGGATACCTTTTTGACCGGCCTGAAATCGGCCGTGGACACGCTTGGCGCGACGGTTCTGTTGCCCATCGTCATTTTCATCATCGCCGTGGTGCTCGGCGCCAAGGTGGGCAGGCATTTCGTGCTGCCGTCACCATCGGCGTGGCCTTCATCGGTATCAACCTGGTGCTCGGCCTGATGCTCACCTCGATCGGCGACGTGGCCAAGGCCATCGTGACCAACACCGGCATACAGCGCGATATCGTCGATGTCGGCTGGCCGTCGGCGGCGGCCATCGCCTTTGGGTCGTCGGTCGGCCTCTGGGTGATCCCGATCGGCATCGCCGTCAATGTTGCACTCTTGCTCTTGCGCCTCACGCGCACGCTCAATGTCGACGTCTGGAATTTCTGGCACTTCGCCTTTGTCGGTTCACTGGCCACGGCCGCCACCAACAGCCTGGCCTACGGCCTGATCGTTGCGGCTCTGGTGGCGGCTCTGGCGCTGCTGTTCGCTGACTGGTCGGCGCGGGCCGTGCAGCAGTTCTACGGCATTCCGGGCGTCTCGGTGCCGCATCTGGCATCCGCCCAGATCCTGCCGATTGCCATCGTGCTCAACTGGGTGATGGACCGTATTCCGGGCATCAACAAGATCAATATCAGCACCGAGACGATCGAAAAGCGCTTCGGCGTGTTCGGTGAGCCGGTGGTGCTTGGCCTGATCATCGGCCTCGTGCTCGGCCTGATCGCCTATTACAACGCCGGCGATTTCGGCACGGTGCTGTCGAAAGTGCTTTCAACCGGCATGACGCTCGCCGCTGTCATGCTACTGCTGCCGCGCATGGTGAAGGTGCTGATGGAAGGGCTGCTGCCGGTGTCCGATGCCGCGCAGGAATTCGTGCGCAAGCGTACCGGCGATCGCGAGCTCCTGGTCGGTCTCGACTCGGCAATCCTGATCGGTCATCCGGCCGCGATCTCCTCCTCGCTGATCCTGGTGCCGATTGCCATCATCCTGTCCGTGATCCTGCCGGGCAACCGCGTCATCCTGTTCGCGGACCTCGCGGTCATCCCCTTCATCGTGGCGATGACCGCCCCGCTGCTCAAGGGCAACGTGTTCCGCATGGTCGTGGTGGGTACCATCACGCTAGCCGTCGGTTTTTATGTCGCCAATGCGCTGGCACCGCTGTTCACCAGCGCTGCCATCGGCTCCGGCTTCAAGATGCCCGAGCACGCGGTGCAGATCACCTCGGTGGTCGACGGCTTCCTGTGGATCCCCTACGTGATCATCGAAGCGATCCAGGGGCTTGGCGTTATCGGACTTGCCGTGCTGGCGTTGGTGATTGCGGGAGCCTTCGTGCTCTACCGCCGCAACACGCTGGCCTGGGAACGGGCCGCCGGCGCCGAGGACGAAGCGGCCTGAAGCCCGGATTGGCGTTGCCATCCACCTGAAATGAAACGTGGGGCTGGTGGCGGTAATCGCCTCCGGCCCCAAGCCTGGAGAACAAAGCATGGCGCAAGCCTTGATCGACCATATCGACCCCGAAGCAATCCTGCTTGGCGTGAACGTCGACAGCAGCGAGGCGGTGATCCGCCAGTTGGCTGCGCGGCTGGAAGCCTTGGGTTATGTCAAGCCGAGCTATGCGGATGCCGTGGTGAATCGCGAGCAGACGATGCCGACCGGCTTGCCGCTCGGGCTCGCCGAAAACGTTGCCGTGCCCCATACAGACCCTATCCATGTCAAGAAGGCAGGTGTCGGGCTGGCGGTTCTGTCGAAGCCGGTCGACTTCGCCAACATGGAAGAGCCGGATGAGGCGGTTTCGGTAGGCATCGTCTTCCTGCTTGCCATCAACGACAAGGACAAGCAGATAGAGATGCTGCAGGAGATCATGAGCACCATCCAGAGCCCCGAAGCGTTGGCGAGCCTGAAAAAGGCTGCGAGCGTGGAGGACGTCAGAGCAGTCTTGAGCTAAAGGAACTCGACATGGCCAAACAGAAGACCGTTCTTTTCGCCTGCGGCACCGGCGTCGCCACGTCCACGGCGGTCAACGCCACGGTGACGGAAGCCATGAAGGCACGCGGGCTGATCTTCAATGCCCTGCAGTGCAAGGCGACTGAAGTCGCCAGCATGGCCGACGGCGTCGACCTGATTGTCTCGACCACGCCGATCTCGGCTTCGGTGACGGTGCCTGTCATCAAGGGTCTGGCTTTCCTCACCGGCATCGGCAAGGACAAGGCGCTGGACGATATCGAAGCGGAATTGCGCAAGTAATCCGCCCGCCGGTGGCCGTTCCGGCCCACAGAATGAAGAAGGGCGCCAATTGGCGCCCTTCTTGTTTGCGGATGCAACCTGTCAGCGCACCAGGATGTTGCGGAACTGCCAGGGATCCTTCTCGTCGATGTCTTCCTTGAACAGGCCAGGCCGTCCGTCCAGGGGCGTCCAGTCGGTGTAATATCCTTTGACCGGGCCGAGATAGGGTTTCTGCACTTCCAGGCAGCGGTTGAAGTCCATTTCGTCGGTCTCGACGATGCCGGCTTCCGGATTTTCGAGCGCCCAGACCATGCCGGCAAGCACTGCCGACGTCACCTGCAGGCCGGTAGCGTTCTGGTGCGGAGCAAGCTTGCGGGCTTCCTCCAGCGTCAGCTGCGAGCCGTACCAGTAGGCGTTCTTCTTGTGGCCGTAGAGCAGCACGCCGAGTTCGTCGGCACCGTCGACCAGCTCGTTCTCCTCAAGCACGTGATGCACAGGCTGTGCCTTGCCAGCCGCGCCGAACATCTCGTGCAGCGACAGCACCGCGTCGTTGCTCGGATGGTAGGCGTAATGACAGGTCGGGCGGTATGTCACCTCGCCATGTTTGTCGCGCACGGTGAAGAAGTCGGAGATCGAGATCGCCTCGTTGTGGGTGACAAGGAAACCGTATTGCGGACCAGGGGTCGGTACCCAGGTGCGCACGCGGGTGTTGGCGCCCGGCTGCTCCAGATAGATCGCTGCCTGCGAGCCCTTCTTGTGCTTCTTGGCGTTCTTGGGGATCCACTTCTCATGGGTGCCCCAGCCGAGCTCGGCCGGCTGCAACCCTTCTGAAATGAAGCCCTCGACCGACCACGTGTTCCAGAACACGTTCAGCGGCTTCGGCTTCTTGGTGCGCTGGGTGTCACGCTCGGCGATATGCACGCCCTTGACGCCCACCTTCTTCATCAGCTTGGCCCAGCCTTCGCGGTCATGCTGTGCGGGCGTTTCGAACTCGAGGCCAAGCTCCCTGGCGAGATCGATCAGCGCCTGCTTGACGAACCAGGAGACCATGCCGGGATTGGCGCCGCAGGTCGAGACAGCGGTTGGGCCGCCCGGATGCTTGCGCTTTTCCGCCAAAAGGCTTTCGCGCAGCGCATAGTTCGTGCGTGAGGCGTTGCTGGCTTCGGTGTCGAAATAGAAACCGAGCCAGGGCTCGACGACCGTATCGACATAAAGCGCACCGAGCTTGCGGGTGAGCCGCATGAGGTCGACAGAGCCGGTGTCGACCGACAGATTGACGCAAAAACCCTGGCCGCCGCCATTGGTGAGCAGCGGGGTCAGCACTTCCTTGTAGTTGTCCTTGGTGATGGCCTCTTTGATGAAGGTGATGCCGCGTTCGTCCGCCAATTTGCGGTTCTCCTCGCTGGGATCGATGATCACCATGCGAGACTTGTCGAATTTGAAATGGCGCTCGATGAGCGGAAGCGAGCCACGGCCGATCGAACCGAAGCCGATCATCACGATCGGGCCGGTAATCTCACCGTAGACGGGCCATTTTTCATTCGCCATTTTTTGCGGCACTCCTTCTTTGTCGTGTGTCCTCACAGAAAAGCCGGACGCGGATGCGCCCGGCTGCAACTGCTAAACCATACATGCTTGTCACAATAAAGCGAATCCGGTTGCTGGCGTTAACGACAGGGATCGCCGCCATCAGCCTTCGGCGAGGCCGTTAAGATAGGCCACAAGCCGGTCGCGGTCCGCAGTCAGGCCCTTGTAGTCGAGCTGCGCATCGTCCAGTTCGCCAAGCTGCCGGGCGAAGCCTGCGGCGATACGCCCACGGTCGGGATGGCGGGCAAGCACTGCCAGCGGGTCGAGATAGATACGGATGGTGAAGAGGATGTCGCGTGAGACAGGCAGCTTGCGCAACGTCTGCCGCTCGACCCGGATGAAGGCGTGCGCGTTGATGTCCCCATCCGGGAAATTCGACTGCCGTTCCGCGGAGCGGGAGATACGCTGGCGGTCCGACAGGGGATGATAGAGTGCATCATTGGCCTGAACCGACCAGTTGAAGCGCTCCACCGCCTGGCCCTGCAGATTGTCGAACATACGGCTGATGATGTCAGCCGGCCGCGTGCCGGTGCCGAACCCCGGAACGGGGTCGTGGATATGGTGTAGCGGCTTGCCGAACTTCTCCGTCAGGGACCACGAGGAAGGAAAGCAGAGCGAACCGGCGGCGAGGCGCCAGCCGTCGTCGCTTCGGCGCATCAGGATGAGATCGTCCTGCACCATCAGCGAGGCGGTCATCAGTGGGGCATCAGCCAGCAAAGCTGGGCCGGTGGTACCTCGTGCCTGTGCTTCGGCCAGCGCCGGCGCATGGTACTGGCCCATATGCGTTTCGACGAGTTCAAGCACTTCGCGTTGTGCGTCGCGCGTATCGGTCTCTTCGACGAAGACCTTGTCAGGCAACTCAGCATAAAGGCGATGCTTTTCGGCCAATTGAGTGCCGAAATAACCGTCGACCTCCAGCCAGCGGTCGAGCTCCAGCGGCTTCAGGCCGATCGCAAATGGCTTCGACGAGCCGTCGTAAGGCGTGTGGGGAGGCAGGGGGCGTTGCACGGTCATTGCTCTTTCAGCATTTCCAATCCGATGGCAGCGCTCGTCGCGGCGAAGTCGATCACGTCGTAATCGGCAACATCAGCTTTGGTGAACGGATCCTCTGCCAATCGTGCATCGAGTGCCTCGCGCGTGCCGCGGGCGAGAATGACGCCACCGGTGCGCGGACGTTTGGCGCCGGAGGCGATAAAGACGCCGTCTGCATAGCCTGCCTTTACCCATTCCATATGCGCATCGCGCAACCGATCGATCTCAGCAAGCGGCACTTTGTAGGTGAGGTTGACGACGAACATGTCTTCTCCAGTCAGCGGTCGAGTTCAAGCGGTCACAGCAAACGGTTTCGGCGAGCCGTCGCAGGGTGCGCAGGTGACCCGGGCGTGTTTATTTGGCCAGATCAAGCGCTTTTTCGAGCACTGGGTCACGGCCTGCTGCATAGTCGGCGAAAGTCGGGTCGATCAGGATGTCGGGTTTCAGCGAGATGCCGCGCGGACCGAAAGCGACTGTCGGCCAGTAGCATTTCTCTGGATCGAGGCAGCCGTTCTCGTAATCCTCGAAGGCATCGCTGTAGTGTACCTTGATACCGGAATTCGGAAGTGTGATGTCGTCGCCTTCGGCCCAGAAGCGACCCTCGTCGCCCATCGGCTCGCCAATGAGGACGACGTTGCCTTGCGACGCGCCCTTCAGCATCGCGGCAGTAACGAGGGCTGCCGAAAACGTCGCGCGACCAACCAGGACCATGACCCGACCGTCGCTCGGCACGAGCTTCGGCAAGGCCTGGGAAAAGAGAATGGTGTTGAAGAGGTCGCCGCCATTGTTGAAGCGCAGGTCGACGATGACGACGCGGGGACGTTTTGCCACCACGGAATTCGCAACGACATCGCCTAGCTTCAGTTGGAGCGATCTGTCGTCCAGGCTGTTGATCGAATTGCTGCGGATGTAGAGAACCTGCTGGTCGGAGGCGAGCCAATGTTGCTCGACGTCGGCCCGGGCAGCGTAGGCCGGTGAATGTGTGTCTACGGTGTCCAGGACGTGCGGCCAGCGGTTCGGACTGTCTTGCGCGGCCGGCACCAGGATCGAATAGACGCGTTTGGTCGGTTGTCCCTCGTCGCCAGGGGCACGGCTCGCTGCCGGCGCAAGCGTCGCCTCACTTGTCCTGTCGTCCTTTGAAACGGTCAGCGTGACGCTGTCGCCGGAACTGACGCCGATTGCCTTGAGCACGTCGGGGCTGGTGAGGAAAGCCGCACTGAGGTAGCGCACGCGCGTGCCCGTGCCGGAAATGAACGGTGTAACGCGCACCAGCGCCTCTGCGCTGGACAATGCACCGAACTTTTCAATCCGGGCGCCGAGCAGAGCCCTGTGAGCTTCATCGGTACTGACGACATAAAGACCATCAGCAAACCACCAGGCGCGAATGGGAAGGGCGCGCAGCAACGCGCCGATCGCCGCTGTTGTATGGCCATTGCCTGATGTCGCGGCTGCCTTTTGGATCGCAAGGGCGAAATCTGCTTCCGACATGGTGTCTGCGTTGGCGAAGGTTGCTTCAATGACGCGGTCGAAATCGCGCTTCTTTGCGTCGTCGAAGCTTTTGTCCCGCGGCAACCATGTATCGCGCAACACGACAAGGTCCTCGCGCATCTGGTCGGGTGTCAATCTGACGTTCTGCTCTGCCCGCGTCGGCAAGGGCAGGGCGAGTGCCATTGCCATGGAAAGCACGATGGCCATAGCGTGAGACACTCGTGATGGATCCGACGGCCATATCGGCATTGGTACTCCTCTCGTCGGCGTGCAGGCTATCGGCCCAGTTTTGCCGCGATCAGTCCGCGCAGCGAATTTCCAACGTAAAGCTGCTTCGCATCAATCAGATCGTCCAAGGTTAGAACCGCCTCGCGCGCTCTGCCTTGATCCAGAAATTCGCCACGCAATATGCCTGGCAGCAGGCCGCACATCAGTGCCGGGGTCAGCAAGGGGCCGCCATCGCCGGTGTCCACGAACAGGTTGGTGATGGTGCCTTCGCAGATTTCGCCGCGCTCATTGGCGAGCAGGACCTCGTCGGCATCGGCGGTGGTGTATTCCGCGCGGGCGGCCAGATAGGCATAGCGGCGGCTTGTCTTGTGGCGCAGCAGCGCGTCTTGCGAGGAGAGCCGGGTCCGTGCCAGCCGCAAGATCCAGGCAGTGCTGTCCGGCAAGGGCTGGAACGGCTGGGTCGTCACCTCGACCGCGCCGTCAGCCGCAAGCGTCAGGCGCACGCGTTGCGGCCCTGCCGCACCTTCGATTGTACCTTCGAGGGCAGCACGCGCCGCTACCGGGTCGTGGCGCAAGCCGAGTGTCGTAGCCGAGGCGGCCAATCGCGCAAGGTGCCGCTTCAGGCGCATGAAGCCGGTTTCAGGCTCCCAACGCAGCGTCTCGATCAGCGTGAAGCCGGGAGCGATCCCGTCGCGAAGCGGGCTTTCAGCAGACACTCCTCATACTCCTCCTCCGCCGTGGAATCGAACACCACGCCGCCGCCGACATTGTAGACGGCCTCGCCATTGGCGAAGAGCGAGATGGTTCGGATGGCGACCGAAAAGCGCATCGTGCCATTGGGCGCGATCCAGCCGATTGCGCCACAATAGGCATCGCGTGGCGTTTCTTCCAACTCGCGCAGGATCTCCATGGCGCGGATCTTCGGCGCGCCGGTGATCGAGCCGCAAGGGAAGAGGGCGGCAAAAATGCTTCGGATGGTAAGATCCGGCAGCAGCCTGGCACGTACCGTCGAGACCATCTGATGCACGGTCGGGTAGCTTTCGATGCGGAAGAGATCGGGCACGTCGAGCGTGCCAACCTCCGAAATCAGCGAGATGTCGTTGCGCAGCAGGTCGACGATCATGCGGTTTTCAGCCTGGTTTTTCTCGTCGTTGCGCAGGAAGTCCTTGAGCGCGGCGTCCTCTTCCGGTGTCTTGCCGCGCGGTGCGGTGCCCTTCATCGGATGTGTTTCGATCCAGCCGTCGGTGTCGACGTGGAAGAACAGCTCCGGCGAGCGTGAGAGTATAGTGGGGCCTGCCAGCGAGACGAGCGCGCCGTATTTCACCGGCTGGCGGGCCGTCAGCGCGTTGAAAGCGGCAAGCGGATCGCCCGACCAATGCGCGTTGATGGGGAAGGTGAGGTTGCCCTGGTAGCAATCGCCCTTGCGCAAATGGCGATGCAGGCGGGCAAAGCGCTTTTCATAGTCCGCATAGGACCATTGCGCGGTAGCGTCGAAAATCGGCCCATTGGTGGCGGGCTGGGCCGAGGGCAGGGTGCGGTCGGATGGCTTGTCGAAAACACCGAGCGCCATCAGCGGCGCCCGCCGGCCTTCGGGCAGAAGCGGCTTCAGCTTTGGCTCGAGCAGATAGCCGGCCTCGTAGGAAAAATAGCCGGCCAGCCACTTGCCCGCGCGGCGCGCAGCTTCAGCCTTTTCCAGTGCCGACTCGAATTCCTGAGCTTCCTCGGCGACGATCAGCGCGGCCGGTTCCTCGAACAGCACGTCGCGGCCGGCCGGGTCGTCGCGGAAGAGTGCGAAACGGGACGCTGTCAATTTTTCCACTACCCCCACCCCGCTTGGCCTTTCGGGCGGTATCCCCCGAGAGGCTGAACGCAAGGCGCCTTAGAGCAATTCCAGGAAAAGTGTGTAGCGGTTTTCCGTCCGGAATTGCGTAAAAACAAAGAGCTGGAGCCTTTCCGCTTTTCGGAGAAAAAGCGGAAAGGCTCTAGTCCAGCGCTTCCAGCTCGTCGATCAGATTGGAGATGACGCCAAGCCCGATCTGCCAGAAGGCCGGGTCGCTGGCATCCAGCCCAAAGGGCTTCAGGAGTTCCGAATGATGCTTGGTGCCACCGGCACGCAGCATGTCGAAATACTTCTCCTGAAAGCCGCGCTCGGCGTTCTGGTACACGGCGTAGAGCGAGTTCACCAGGCAGTCGCCGAAGGCGTAGGCGTAGACATAGAACGGCGAATGAATGAAGTGCGGGATGTAGGTCCAGAAGGTTTCGTAGCCTTCGCGCAGCTTGATCGCGGGCCCGAGGCTTTCGGCCTGCACTTCCAGCCAGAACTTGCCGAGCTGGTCGGAGGTCAGTTCGCCGTTCTTGCGCTCGGTATGCACCTTGCGCTCGAATTCGTAGAAAGCGATCTGGCGCACGACCGTGTTGATCATGTCCTCGACCTTCTGGGCGAGCATGGCCTTGCGCTCGCGACGGTCCTCGGTCCTGTCGAGCAGCGAACGGAAGGTCAGCATCTCGCCGAAGACCGAAGCTGTCTCGGCCAGGGTCAGTGGCGTGGAGGCCATCAGCGCGCCCTGGCCACCCGCCAGCACCTGGTGCACGCCATGGCCGAGTTCGTGCGCTAGCGTCATCACGTCGCGCGGCTTGCCCATGTAATTCAACAGCACATAGGGATGGGCAGACGGCACGGTGGGATGCGCAAAGGCGCCGGGCGACTTGCCGGGCCTGACGGGGGCATCGATCCAGTTGCGGTCGAAGAATTGGCGCGCGATGTCGGCCATCTCCGGCGAGAAGCGCTGGTAGGCTGACAGTACGGTGTTCCGGGCTTCGTCCCACGATATGGTCGCTTGTGGTGTTTCTGGCAGCGGCGCGTTGCGGTCCCAGTGGTTCATCTCGTCCATGCCGAGCCAGCGTGCCTTCATGCGATAATAGCGGTGCGACAGGCGCGGGTAGGCGTCCCGAACGGCGCTTGCCAGCGCATCCACGACGCTGCGTTCGACGCGGTTGGCGAGATGGCGGGAGTCTGCGATGTCCTCGAAGCCGCGCCAGCGGTCGGAGATTTCCTTGTCCTTGGCGAGCGTGTTGGTGATCAGCGTGAAGGTGCGCAGGTTCTTGGCGAAGGTGGCAGCCAATGCCTCCGAAGCCTGTCGGCGTACCGCTCCGTCGGCGTCCTGCAGCCGGTTCAGGGTCGGTTCCAGCGTAAGCTTTTCGCCGTCGATGTCGAAGCGCAGTTCCGTCATCGTCTCGTCGAACAGACGGTTCCAGGCGCCGCGCCCGGTGACCGACTTTTCATGGAACAGCTGCTCGATACGATCTTCCAGCTGGAAGGGCTTGTCTTTCCTCAAATCCAGCACCCACGGCCGGTAGTGGCCAAAGCCAGGATCGGTATCGAGCGCCAGCTCGATGGCCTTGTCCTCGACGAGGTTCAATTCCAGACCGAAGAAGAGCAGATGCGAGGACGCATCCGTCATCTTTTCCTGCACGTCGCCATAAAGCTTGGCGCGCTGCGGGTCGGAGGTGTCGCCGGCATAGACCAGGCCGGCGTAGGAGACGATCTTGCCGACCAGTTCTTCCAGCGCTTCATAGGCCTTCAGTGCTTCGCCGAGTTTGCCCTCGGCGCCGCGCGCGGCCTCTGCCGCCAGCGTGCCCTTCCAGCGGCTCTCGAAGGCGGCGGCATCGGCACCGGCCTTCGCAATGTCGCGCTTCAATTCCGGGGCATCCATACCGGGATAGAGGTCGGCGAGGTTCCACTCGGGCAGGTTGCCGAGTTCCAGCGCCTTGCGACCGGATTGAGCCGGCGCATGCAGCCGGCCGAAAAAAGTATGCATTCCAACACCTTCCGGAAATGTGGCGCGAAGCCGGTCAACTTCTAAGCAATTCGTTCACCGGCTTTTTTGAAAGCTTATTTAGAACCCTGTGCCAAGATGATCCATAGGGCAGGGGCGAATTCGCGACACTCATGACAGGTTCCATCCTCATCGTCGACGACGATCCGGTTCAACGCAGGCTGGTGGAGGCAGCGGTGGGCCGTTTCGGCCATTCGGCGCTCACCGCCGAAAACGGCGAGACGGGCCTGGCCGTGATGGACGGACCCGATGCACGCGAGGTTTCCGTGGTGGTGCTCGACCTCGCCATGCCGGGCATGGACGGTATCGCCGTCCTGCAGGCGATGCGCGAACGCGACATCCGTATCCCTGTCATCGTGCAGACCGCCCAGGGCGGCATCGAAACCGTGGTGAAGGCGATGCGTCATGGCGCCTTCGATTTCGTCGTCAAGCCAGCCTCGCCAGAGCGTCTGAATGCGGCGATCACAAGTGCGCTCAAGGTGGAAGAAGTCGAGGTCGCGGTGAAGCGCTCGTCGCGCCGTCTTGGCCAAACGCTTACTTTCAAGGATCTCGCCACGCGCAGTTCTTCGATGGAGCGGGTAATCCGGCTTGGCCAGAAGGCAGCGGCGTCTTCGATCCCGATCCTGATCGAAGGTGAGTCCGGTGTCGGCAAGGAAATGGTGGCCCGGGCCATACAGGGCAGCAGTGACCGCAGGACGAAACCGTTCGTCACCGTCAATTGCGGCGCGATTCCCGACAATCTGGTCGAATCGATCCTGTTCGGCCATGAGAAGGGCTCCTTCACCGGCGCCACCGAAAAGCACACCGGCAAGTTCGTGGAAGCCCATACCGGCACACTGTTCCTGGACGAAATCGGCGACCTGCCCCTCGACGTGCAGGTAAAACTGCTGCGTGCGGTGCAGGAAGGTGAAGTCGATCCAGTCGGCGCCCGCTCCACGGTCAAGGTCGATATCCGCCTGATCTCGGCCACGCATCGCGACCTGCTGCAGCAGGTGAAGGACAGCCGTTTCCGTGAGGATCTGTTCTATCGCCTCAATGTCTTCCCGATTCTGGTTCCGCCTTTGCGTCACCGCAAGGAGGATGTTCCCTTTCTCGTCCGACATTTCATGGACAAGGTATCGCCGGTCGGCCCGCGCCGGCGTCTGTCAATTTCAGACGCCGCACTGGCCATGCTTCAGGCCTATGACTGGCCAGGCAATATCCGCCAGCTGGAAAATGCCATCTATCGGGCGTCGGTGCTCGCCGAAGGCGAGGTGCTGACGCCCGAAGAGTTTCCACAAATCCGCGCTCAGGTGGAAGGCACGGTGGTGCTGGAGGCGCCATCTGTCGTGCTCGAACTGCCGGGCGAGGTCGCCATCGAGCCGGAGCGATCCCCGGAGAGACCAATTGCCGCGGAAGTGGCTTCCAACCGCTTGCCGAGGATAGAACCAAGGTTCGGTACGCTGACTGCGCTGGACGAGCGCGGCAATGTCCGCTCACTTGCCGAGGTCGAACTGGAGATGATCAGGCTCGCCATCGATCACTACAACGGCCAGATGAGCGAGGTGGCCAGACGGCTTGGCATCGGGCGTTCTACGCTGTACAGAAAGCTCAAAGAGTACGGCATAGACCCGGAAACCGGGCGCGCGGAAAAAATGGCTTCCTGAATCCCGCGCAAGCCTTGGGTGAGTTTCCTGGTATAAACCAGTGGTTTACCACGAGCTGAGGAGCTGCATTTTGGGCGGGATATCGCCATGGTGTCACCGCATTTCAGCTTCAATAAGCGTCAATTAACCATTAGGATCGATTATCGGATGTGAATCCAACCACATCCGTTTGGTCAAATCCGGGGACAAACGGCAGTCTGCAAGGCCATTTGATTTGAGCAGAATCGAACGACACCAGAACAGGCGTCCATCCTCATTGAGCGTCTGGCAGAAGTGGCTGACCGGCGCGGTGATGGCTTTCGGCCTTCTGGCCGTTTCGGCAGGCACGGCCAGCGCCGAGGTCCGTGCGCTCAAGCTGCGCAATCTGCATACCGGCGAAGTCGATGAGATCGTCTTCAAGCGCAACGGCCGTTACGATCAGTCCGGTCTCAAGAAGCTGAACTACTTCCTGCGCGACTGGCGCCGCAACGAGCCGACCAAGATGGATCCGCGCCTGATGGATCTGGTCTGGGAGGCCTATCGCCAGAGCGGTTCGCGCGGCTATATCCAGGTGATCTGCGGCTACCGCGCGCCGTCCACCAACGCCATGCTGAAATCGCGCAGCCGCCGCAGCGGCGTCGCCGAGAAGAGCCAGCACATCCTCGGCAAGGCAATGGACTTCTATATCGAAGGCGTGCCGCTGAAGAAGCTACGCGACATCGGCCTCAAGATGCAGGGCGGTGGCGTCGGCTACTATCCGACTTCCGGCTCGCCATTCGTGCATATGGACATAGGCAATGTGCGCCATTGGCCGGGCATCAGCCGGCAGGAGCTTGCGCGTCTGTTCCCGAACGGCAAGACGCTGCACGTGCCGAGCGACGGCCGGCCGCTGCCCGGTTACGAGCAGGCAATGGCTTCCTACAAGGCGCGCAAATCCAGCGGAACGCCGAACATCGAGCTTGCCAGCGCTGGCGGCTCGAGCCGCAAGTCGGGCGGCTTCCTGGCTGCGTTCTTTGGTGGCGGCGAGGACGAAGAAGAAGATACGGCCGATGTCGCCATGGCTCCGGCGCCGAAGCCGAAGGCGGCTATGAAACCTGCCGCGACGGCCAAGGGTAAGCTGCCGGGCATCACCATCGTTTCGCCCGAGAACGCACAGCGTGCCGAAGTTCCGGCCACAGCCGAGACGACGGAAGAGCCGCAGCTGGCCGAGGAGCCAAAGCAGGAGACGCCAGAGACGATCCTGGCTGCACTGCCTGCACGCGCCGTGCCGCTGCCCGGCGCCGCGCCGCGCCCGAAGACCGATGTCGGCCTGCAGACGCCCCCGAGTGCGCCAACGCCTGAAACCGTTCCGTTCGGTGTAGCCGATGCCAGCGCCGTCCAACAGGCGGAGCAGCCCACCCTGGTGGCAGCTGCAGCGCCCGTCACGCCCGAGAACGTGCCCTTCGGCATGGCCGACCCGAATGCGGTGGCTCCGACTGCCGAAGCCATGCCGGCTGCTGGCGAACAGGCCGTGGCCGGCAATGTTCCGGTGCCGACATGGCGTCCCAAGGCGCCGGGTGCGGCCGAGCCGAACCAGGAATCGGTGCTGCTCGCGCTGGCCGAGACTGCCAAGCGTGATGGGCAGCAGACGGCGACCGATGCGTTGGCGATGCTGCCGACCGAGCGTCCCGACGAGATCAAGGCTGTCCTGGAGCAGTCCTCTACCGACAGCTACCAGGTCGCCGCCCTGCCAACGCCGCGTTCGGCCTTCAACGATCCGTCCGGTGTTGACGCGGCCACTCCGCGCACTGCCGTGGCAAGCCGTCCGGCTGGCTCCGATCCCGCTGCGGCGATGGGCGGCAACGTGAAGACGACGCGCAAGGAATCACGCGCCAGCGCACATGATGCAAAGCCCGACACCAAATCCGTGGTCGTTCCGGCAGCACCCAAGGTGGCGCGCTGGGCGCTGCAGGGCAATGAGCAGATCGCCAAGGTGACCGATTCCACCACTGCGCCGCGGATGGCGTATAACGTGGTTCGCACGGCACCGAGCGAGGTCTATACGACCGGCTTCCAGACCGCCAATGAGATGGCGGATTCGAACCGCTTCACCGGAACCGCGGTGAAGTTCATGTCGGTGGCCCGCTTCCCGACCAAATAAGGGCTGGACCCCTATGAGATATGAAACCGCGTCGCGAGGCGCGGTTTTTTATTTTTGGGGTAAGAGTCCGCTTTCCCAAAGACGAATTGGAAGATCTGGTGCCCCTCGAGGGGCACCAGCGCCACAGGCTGGGCTGGGGCCTTTCCTTCGCGCTAGATCTTCCGCAGTTTGCTCGCTTCGCGCGCCAGCGCCTCGATGCCGGCCCAGTCGCCGGCCTTGACCATCTCGTCAGGAGCAACCCAGGAGCCACCGACGCAGATCACATTGGGAAGGCTGAGATAGTCGTTGGCGTTCTTGGCGCCAATGCCGCCGGTCGGGCAGAATTTCACGTCGGCGATCGGCGAAGCCAATGCCTTGAGGAAGGCTGCTCCACCTGCCTGTTCTGCCGGGAAGAACTTCAGGAAGTCGAGCCCGGCTTCACGCGCGGCCATGATTTCGCCAGGTGTGATCGCCCCGGGCAGCAGCGGCACCGGGCTGTCGGCGGCGGCCGAGAGCAACTGGCCGGTGATGCCTGGGCTGACAATGAATTGCGAGCCGGCCTTGGATGCTTCCTCGAATTGGCGGGCATTCAGAATGGTGCCGGCGCCGACAACCGCCTCTTCCACCTCCGCAGCCGCGCGGCGGATTGCCTCGAGTGCGGCATCGGTGCGCAATGTGATCTCGATCGCCCGGAGGCCGCCGTGCGCCAGCGCGCGTGCCAGCGGCACGGCATCCTTGGCATCGGCGATCTTGATCACGGGAATGACCGGCTGGCCGTCAAGCAGCGAAAGGAGTTTCTGGGTCTTGCTGGTCATGTTTTTTCGCTCTCTTGCGCCCTTGTAATTTTTCAATCGATTTAACAGACCGTATTTCTCACGTCTACGGCCTCATGATGACACTGTGTCGGCTAGGTTCGGCCGCTGGCAAGTCATGCGCGGCGCATTCTCCAGATCCCGCCGACAAGTCTGGCCACCCAGCCCCAAAGCGACGATCCGCCCTTGGCATCCTGTAGCGCCTTGCCGATGGCGGCCTGGGTCACCTGACCGGCAATACCGTCGGCGGCAAGGCCATGTTCCTCCTGGAATTTGCTCACTGCGCCGGCTGTGCCAGGACCGTAGATGCCGTCCGTATCGACAACATAAGCTAGGGCAACCAGAGCTTCCTGCAACTCCGTGACCAGTTCTCCACGCGAGCCGATCTTCATCAGCCGGTCGCCTGGTGCCGGTCCCTCGACCTGCTGCCTGTAGGCTTCCGCCAGTTTCAGGTGATAGCCATTCTTGGCAAATCCGGGGCCGTTGTAGCCGTGGCCCACGACTTCCCAGTCGTGGGCGTTCAGCGCCGTGATGAGCCCGGATTTGTCGATGTAGCGCGCCATCAGCCGTGCCTGGCCGGCCGCCCCCGACCGTGCTTCTTCGACGAGGCCGTCGACGGTTTCGAAACCCAGCCACTGCCAGTGCGCACCCATGACCTGGCCAAGCCCCCAGGATGTCGATTCATAAGCCGCCGCGCGGTCGATCTTCGCGGCCTGCTCGATCAATTGCCAGCGCGCAGCCTGGTTGCGCGGGTTGGCGACCGCGCCGGCCTTGGGGGAGGCGAGGCCTGCCGAGCGGGCCTTTTCCTGTATCGCCCCCGAAAGCCGTCGGTCGAAATAGTGGCCCTCGAAACGGATCAATGGTTCGTTGCGCCCATCGACCTTGGCGAAGACCTGGCCGGCACTTTCCACCTCGGCAATGGCAAGCAGAGCCTTGGGTTCCAGCCCGA
This sequence comes from Mesorhizobium sp. 1M-11, assembly GCF_001303895.1. GTDB lineage: Bacteria > Pseudomonadota > Alphaproteobacteria > Rhizobiales > Rhizobiaceae > Mesorhizobium. Next base: position 79,665 of record NZ_LJSD01000034.1, read on the forward strand.
ATTCCCGCGCTGCCTTTTCGATTTCGTCCGCTGTTTGCTTGCTGAACATGCGTTCCCCACTCCCCTTGAAGGGAGCCAATGTCAACCGACCTTACCGGTCGCGGATGAACATTTGGGTAACTCGACCTATATGTTGGGGGCGACCGATGCTTCTGGAATCCTTGGCCTTTCCGGTCTGCATTGAAAATTCCGGGGCAAGGCGGTAGGGCACCGGTCATGAACCTGTCCGCTTCTCCTTTCCGTGTCGCTGCGCTCTACCGTTTCGTGCGCCTCGCCGACCATGAGGCGTTGCGCCAGCCCCTTGCTGCCTTCTGCTGTGGGCATGACATCAAGGGAACGCTGCTTCTGGCACATGAAGGTATCAACGGCACCGTTGCCGGTACAGAAGAAGCCATTGCGGAACTCATCGCCTATCTGGAGGCGATGCCTGAATTCGTTGGCCTGGAAGTCAAATATTCCTCGGCCGCCGAGATGCCGTTTCATCGCATGAAGGTGCGGCTGAAGCGTGAGATCGTCACCATGGGTGTGGAAGATATCGACCCGCTTCGCGCCGTCGGCACCTATGTCGAGGCTGCTGATTGGAACACGTTGATCTCCGATCCCGACACGGTCGTCATCGACACGCGCAATGACTACGAGGTGACGCTGGGCACTTTCGAGAATGCGGTCGATCCACACACGAAGAGCTTCCGCGAGTTCCCGCAATGGGCGCATGAGCACCGCGCGGAACTCGAAGGCAAGAAGATCGCCATGTTCTGCACCGGCGGCATACGCTGCGAGAAGGCGACGGCCTATGTGAAGTCACTCGGCTTCGACGAGGTGTTCCACCTCAAGGGCGGTATCCTGAAATATCTGGAGGATGTGCCGCGGGAAGAGAGCCTCTGGAAGGGCGAATGTTTTGTCTTCGACGAGCGCGTCTCGGTCTCGCACGGGCTGGCGGAAGGCGAGGCGGAACTCTGCCGCGCCTGCCGGCATCCGCTGACGCCGCAGGAGCGAACTTCGCCACACTATCAGCAAGGTATTTCCTGCCCGCACTGCCATGAAGAGCGAAGCGATGATGATCGAGCCCGCTACGCCGAGCGCCAGCGCCAGGTGGAGCTTGCCGAGCAGCGTGGCGAGGGACGGCATATCGGCAGCTAAGGCGTGTCGTTCAGGTCAGGTCGGCTCGCTCGGACATACGCTCCGCACGTCATTTCGCGACCCTGAAAGCCACCATTCTTGAGGCGAAAGGTTCGACCGAACTTTAGAACATCATTGTAATGTCGCCTTCGCGGGCCTAACTCTGCGGGATCAACCGCCGAGCCTAGAGCGTTTCCGTTTTTCACGGAAACGCGGAAACGCTCTAACTTTTTGTTTTTACGCAATTCCAAACGCAAAACCGCTACACGCTTTTGCTGGAATTGCTTTAGCTGGAGCCATTGATGTTCGACCCCAAGAAACTGCTCGACGATCTTCTGAGTTCGCAGGTTCCCGGAACCGCGGGAACGGTGCGTGACAAGGCCGGACAGGCCGTGCAGATGGCGAAGGACAACCCGCTTGCCGCTGGTGCTCTGGCCGCCGTGCTGCTTGGCACCGGCCCGGGGCGCAAGGTCACTGGAACAGCCGTCAAACTTGGTGGTCTCGCCGCCATCGGCGGCCTCGCTTACAAGGCCTACCAGAACTACAAGGCTGGGCAGCAGCCTGCCGAGGCGGCGAAAGAGCCGGAGCTCCTGCCACCGCCGGCAGGTGACAGTTTCGATCCCGCGCAGGCGCCGCAGGGCGAGGGCGAATTCGCACTCACCATCGTGCGTGCCATGATCGCCGCCGCGAAGGCCGACGGACGCATCGACGAGGAAGAGCGCGGCAAAATCATCGACAAGGTCAGCCTTTCCGGCCTTGGCGCCGAGGCAACCGCGTTCCTGAAGGAAGCGCTGGCTGCCCCCGTTGACATCGATACACTCGCTTCGGCCGCCCGGAACGAAGCGCAGAAGATCGAGCTTTACACCGCTTCGCGCCTGGCCATCGAGCCGGATACGCGCGCCGAGCGCGGCTATCTCGACATGCTGGCTGGAAGGCTCGGGCTGGACGACAAGCTGGTCGACCACATCGAGGCAACCGTCTCCGCAGCGAAGGAGCCCGTTTCGTCTGCTGGCCCCAACACCAAGTGGTAGGCGCTGCCCTGAAGCGTTAATCTTTCGTTAACCAGTCAAGCGCATCATTTTAATCAGTCGGATCGGCTTTCCTCCTCCCAAGCTGGTTCAGATCGGGGCGGTCGCCAATGACCGCCCTTTTTGTTTCCTCCAGGGGGATCAGCACTCGCCGTCCTTGAGTTTGGCGGTACCCGCGGCCCGGCGTGCGCAGTCATTGCCATAGGTCTTGCCATCGCAGCCGCAAACCGGCCGATATTCTTCGGTGCAGATTTCTGGTTTCGGCATGCAAATGCCCATACGGTCGGCGCGGCCGCACTGGGTTTCGGTCGGGAACTCGCAGAATTGGCCAGCGCCGCAGGTCAGGCCCCTTATCCCGCCGCACGCCTTTGCCGGCTCGTCGGCAAGGCCGGGAGACATTGCCGCGCCGATCATGGCGAACGCTGCAAATCCGATGGCGGCCACGCGCTTCATGCCGTGTCCTCCTTCTTCGCATTCGCGGCGAGGAAATTACCGATGCGCTCCAGCGCCCGGAGAATATTCTCTTCCGAATTGGCGTAGGACAGCCGCATATACCCTTCGCCGAGCACGCCAAAATCCGGTCCGCCGATCAGCGCCACGCCGGCTTCCTCCAGCAGCGCCGAGGCCAATTTCTTGGCCGGCCAGCCGGTGCCAGAGATGTTGGGGAAGGCGTAGAAAGCGCCTTTCGGCGTGATGCAGGAAATGCCCGGCAGTTCATTCAGGCCTTCCACCACCAGCTTGCGGCGCCGGTCGAAGGCCCGCATCATCGCCTCGACCTCGTCCTGCGGTCCGTCTATGGCCGCGACGCCGGCGTATTGGCTGGGCGCATTCACGCAGGACCAGCAGTTGACCGCCAGCTTGCGCACCTTGTCGTAAAGATGCGCGCCCTTCTCGCCGTTCGGCCAGATCGACCAGCCCATGCGCCAGCCCGTCATTGCCCAGGTCTTCGACCACCCGTTGAGCACGATCAGCCGGTCGCGGATTTCCGGAAACTGCAGCAGAGACGCGTGCGTCTCGCCGTCATAGGTCATGACGTCGTAGATCTCGTCGGAAAGGATGGCGACATGCGGATGCTTCTCCAGACCCTTCACCAGCTTTTCGATCTCGGTGCGCGGGGTGACGCCGCCGGTCGGGTTGGCCGGCGAATTCAGGATAAGCAAACGGGTGGCCGGCGTAATCAACGCCAGCGTCTCTTCCGCTGAAAAAGCGAAGCCATGTTCCTCGCGGATCGGCACCGGGACAGGCCGCGCGCCGGTGAACTCGATCATCGAGCGATAGATCGGGAAGCCGGGATCCGGATAAAGGATATCGGCGCCTGGTTCACCGAACATCAGGATGGCGGCAAACATGGTGGGCTTGCCTCCCGGCAGGATCATCACATTGTCCGGCGAAACCTCGACGCCGGTTGTCGCCAGCGTGCGCCGTACGACGGCTTCACGCGTGGCCTGCAAGCCCGTGGCCGGCGTGTAGCCATGACGTCCGTCGCGCAATGCCTTGATTGCCGCCTCGACAATATGCCCCGGCGTGCGGAAATCCGGCTGGCCGATGCCGAGATTGACGATGTCGCGTCCCTGCTCAGAGAGCGCGGTGGCGCGGGCGAGGACCGCGAAAGCGTTTTCCTCGCCGAGGCGGTCGAAGGCAGGGATTGTGTGGATCATTTTGTTGGTCCAGCTGGTGCTAGTTGCGGGCTTATGTTTTTTGGAAGGGTGGAGAGGCCCTGTCAAACAAGGCGATTTCGAAGAATTATTGCATCGATCTTAGACCAAAGGTCGCACTTAGAGACGGTTGCGACCACCCATAGATGCAATAATTCTTCAAAATCGCCTAATATGGAGCCGATAGTGACCGAGGATCTGAAGAACTGGCAGCCGCGTCCGCGCCCCGAACGCACGGTGCTGGAAGGTCGCTACGTGCGGCTTGAACCGCTCGATGCCGCTCGCCACGGCGACGGATTGTTCGAGGCATCTTCAGTCAGCGATGCCGATGGCCGCTTCCGCTGGCTGCCGGAATTCGCGCCCGAGAAACGCCAGGACTTCCAGCCCTGGCTCGAGAAGGCGGAGGCCAGCCCGGACCCGCTTTATTTTACGGTGATCGACAAGGCGAGCGGCAGGATCGCCGGTCGCCAGACGCTGATGCGTATCGAGCCCGCCCATGGCGTCATCGAGATCGGCAACATTTATTGGGGGCCACTGATTTCACGCAAGCCGGCTGCGACCGAAGCGCAGTTCCTGTTCACCCGCTATGCCTTCGATGAACTTGGCTATCGCCGCTACGAATGGAAATGCAACAACAACAATGCGCCTTCGAAACGGGCCGCGGAGCGATTCGGTTTCAAGTTCGAGGGCATTTTCCGCCAGCATCTGGTGGTAAAGGGCGAGAACCGCGACACGGCATGGTATTCCATCGTGGACAAGGAATGGCCCGCGCTCAAGAAAGCTTACGAAGCTTGGCTCGACCCAGAGAATTTCGACGAAAAAGGCCAGCAAAAACGCCGACTGGAGGATTTCCAAGCTTCGATATAGTTATTCCAGCGGTGGAAATTTTGGCGGCTGGGGAAATTCCTCTGTGCCAATGAAAACACGATCATCGGATACTTTAATATCCAAATGAGTTGAATTAAGTTCGGCCTCAAACAGGGCCGGCTAATGGGTCATGATCATTCAGATACGCAAGGTGCACATGGCCATAGCCATGGCGCCGGGGGAGATTCGCACGAATCTTCCGACAAGAAGCGCGTGCTGATTGCTGCAATACTGACCGGCGGCTTCATGGTTGCGGAGGTGATCGGCGGGTTGCTCACCGGTTCCTTGGCGCTGCTTGCCGATGCCGGCCACATGTTCACCGACGCTATTGCGCTGGCGCTGGCGTGGTATGCCTTCCATCTCGCAGACAGGCCGCCCACGGGCCGGCACACCTATGGCTATGGCAGGGTCAAGACCCTCATTGCCTACACCAACGGCCTGGCGATTTTTCTCGTAGCCATATGGATCTGCTACGAGGCCTGGCAACGCTTCCAGGCACCACCGCCCGTGCTTGGTGGCCCGATGCTCGTGGTCGCCCTTCTTGGACTCGCGGTCAACATCGTAGGCTTCATGATCCTGCACGGCGGAAGCCGCGAAAGCCTCAACATGCGCGGTGCCATCGTGCATGTTCTGGGCGATCTGCTGGGTTCGCTGGCTGCAATCGTTGCCGCACTGGTCATCATGGCGACGGGCTGGACGCGGATCGATCCGATCCTGTCGGTTCTGGTGGCGGTGCTGATCCTGTCAACTGCCTGGAACCTCATGCGTGCAGCCGCGCATGTGCTTCTGGAAGGCTCGCCGGCGGGCCTTGATCGCGACCTGATCGCCCAGGACCTGCAGACCTCCATCAAAGGCATCCGCGAAATCCATCATGTGCATCTGTGGTCGATCGACGGCGCCAGCAATATGGCAACGCTGCATGCAAGGCTGATGGACGGGCTGGATGCGCACGTTGCCGTCGATGTCATCAGGCACCGACTGCTCACCCGCCACGGCATCAGCCATGCGACCATCGAAATCGATTTCGACCGCCGCGCAGAAGACGGCCGCAGGCGTGACGAGGTCCGTGGCGTCACATCGCAGCCCAGGCACCTGCATTAGAGCGTCGGCTGTGCTAACCATCCGGGCGGGAAGTGCAGCTTGGTCCGGAGTGATGATGAGTCCTGAAAACAAGAGCGCCGCGATCGCGGCGCTGTCGATCATGCTGCTGTTCGGCGTGACCGCTTATTATCTGCCGACCATCATGCTGGCGATCGGCCATTACTCGACGATACTCGCCGGCATTTTTGCGGTTCTGTTCGTCGTCGCCTTCTTCATGGTGTTCTGGCTGCGTGGACGAAACCGCGGCCAACGAGGGGATTGAATACCCGCGTGCCGATCGCTAGAGGGTTCCCGCTTCTAGCGGCAACGCTCCAGCTCTTTGTTTCTACGCAATTCCGGACGCAAATCGCCGCGAAGCCGTTGCGCTCTTCTCTCTCGTCGGGAGGAATGATCAGGCACCGAGGCTGGCGGTCAACAGGATCAGCCCGAACAGGAAGACCAGCGCTGCACCGCCGATTTCGATGGCCGAATGGACCTGATTGCCGAGGCGGCCGTCGCCCGCAAGCGCCACTGCCCAATCCTTTGCCGTGACCGCCAGCGTTGCCAGGATGGAAACGGTGATCGCGGTGCCGACCGCCATTGCCAGCACTGACAGGATGCCGCCGGCCCACAGCCCGTTGAGGAAGGCGAAGGACAACACGATCAGCGCGCCGGAGCATGGGCGGATGCCGACGGCAGCGACGGCCGTCCAGGCCGTGCGCCAATCGAAGCGATCGCCGGAAAGCAGGGTCGGGTCCGGCGCGTGCGAATGGCCGCAGGTTTCACAGACTTCACCGTGACCGTGATGGTGATCGTGGTGATCATGCGCATGATGTTCGTGGGCATGATGATTGTGATGATCGTGCGCGGCATGGTCATGAGTGTGGGCGGAATGGGCATGGCCACCATGTGGGTGGCCGGCATGTGCGGCCGAGAGGCTGTAGGCCGGTGCCACTCCAAGCAGACGCATCAGCGATGGACCGAGCTTGCGCCACAGCAGCCAGGCGCCAAAAGCCGTTACAAAGGCGTAGGAAGCAATCTCCAGGAACCAGGCCGTGTCGGTCATGGAGATGGAGGTGCCGCGCAGCACGAAATAAGCGAGCAGCATCACCACGATCGCTGTCAAAGCCTGCAGGAAAGCGGAGATGAACGAGAGCAGGATGCCACGCCGCAGCGCCACCTCATTGGCCAGCATGTAGGAAGAAATCACCGCCTTGCCATGACCGGGGCCGGCGGCGTGGAAGATGCCGTAGAGAAACGACAGGCCGATCAGCAGCCACAGCTTCGAGCCATCCTGCCGCATCTCTTTGATGGCGCCGGCAAGGGCATGGTAAAAACGCTGCTGATGCAGGTTGACCCAGTTCAGGAAGCCCGCGAACAGGCCGGTGGTCGGCGTCATGGCATCATTGGTGCCGATGCCGAGCGAACTCTGCGCATGAGCATGGCCGGCCGCGGTGATGAAGGCGACGCCGAGCAGGCAGAAGATCAGGCGGGTCGTCGTCCTGTCCATCAAATCACCCTTCCGTGCGGCAGTTCAGCTCGAGCTTGGTGGCGAATATCTTGCTCATGTCCGTGCCTGTCGGGTCGTTGAAGAAGGCCTCGGTGAGCGTTTTCTGGTTCTGGGCGATCGCCGTATCGGGATCGGGCCGCACCACCGCGCGTGCACACGAGGCCGGCAGATCCTTCACCGACAGGTTGGCGTCGTCGGTGAAATCGATGGCAGTGTAGAAAGTCGGGTCATAGACACCGAGATCGATCTTGCCCTTCAGCTTGATCGGCTCCTGGGGCTGGTCCTCGAAAAGCACGATCAGCTGATTGTTGTCGAAGGAGGCGACGATTTCGGGCGGCGCCTTCATCTTGATGTCCTTGCCGTCGAGCGTGACCATCTGGAAATAATTGTATTCGGCAAGCGATGCCTTGATGGTGTTCGCCACTTCCTTCAGTTCGGCATCGTCCAGCTTCAGGTCGGAGTTCTTGTCGAACTCCATCAGCACGGTGGAGGAAAACAGCTCGTCGAAGCGCCATAGGTGGCGCAGTGCGGCGATGGACTGGTGGTCGGGAGAAAGCACGACGTCCAGGCGAGCTTCGGCAAAGACGTGCGGATGGACAAGCGCCGGCGTCGTGCCGGCGAGAAGCACGCCCAGAGCAATTCCAGCAAAAGTGCATAGCGGTTTTGCGTCCGGAATTGCGAAAGAACCAAGAGCTGGAGTGTTTCCGCGTTTCCGAAAAAACCGGAAACGCTCTGAAGTTGCGGCCATGGTGGCTGTCGATGCCCGAACGTGCATGGCCGGTGGCGATTCCCCAGTGTTGATGCGGCCTGAGGGTTAGCAGAAACCGGGCGAAAATGGGACCGAGCTACGAAAATGTTATCACATTTCCGGCGCGCAGGTCTTCACGACGTTTCGTGTGTCTTGAACCACTGCACCATGAAGTCGACGAAGACGCGCACTTTGGCGGGCAGATAGCGGCGGTGCGGATAGACGGCGAAGATGCCGCCGTTGAAGTCGATGCGGTCTTCCAGCAACGACACCAGCCGGCCGCTCTTGATTTCGGGTGCGGCGATAAAATCGGGCAGCAGTGCAAAACCAAGTCCGTCCAGCGCGGCCATGCGGGTGGTGATCGGGCTGTTGACCATCATCGGGCCGCTGATCGGAATGCTGGTGATGTCGCCATCATCGTCGCGGAACGGCCAGTTCGACGCCCAGCGGCCATTTGTGTCGACCACACAGGGCATATGCGCCAGGTCCTGCGGGCGGGTCGGTTTGCCGTATTTGGCGATCAGTTCGTGCGAACCGCACAGCTTGAGCGAGAAGGGGGCCAGCTTGCGGGCGATCAGCGAGGAGTTTTCCAGCCGGGTGATGCGGATGGCCAGATCGAAACCTTCCTCGACCAGATCGACGAAACGGTCGTCGAGATGCACTTCCAGCGAAACGTCCGGATATTGCTTGGCGAAGTCGATCATGGATTGACCAACCGCCGCATCGGCCATGGTGCGCGGCGCGGTCAGCTTGATCCTGCCACGCACGTCGCCGGAACTGTCACGCACCGCATCGGACAGGCTGTCGATCTCGCGCACGATCTCGGAAGCGCGACGATAGTAAGTGTGACCTGCTTCCGTCAGCGAGAACTGGCGCGTGGTACGGTTGAGCAGCAGCGCACCGAGTTCGTCTTCCAGCTCGCGCACATATTTGGAAAGCAGCGCCTTGGAGCGGCCGATCTTGCGCCCGGCTGCCGAAAAGCCTTCCGCCTCGACCACGTCGATAAAGGCGCGCATCCGGGTGAGGGTGTCCATGGCGTCAGGCCTTTCCGGTCGTTTCGAGAATGCGCCGCCCAAGTCGGATCAAGGCAAGGTCGCTGCCGGCCGGGCCGAGCAGGGAAATGCCGAAGGGCGCGCCATCGACCATGCCCAGCGGCAAGGTCAGTTGCGGGAAGCCGGAGAGGCCGGACAGGCAGAGCAGATGCAGGGCGCGCTCGCGATAGGTCTGGGTTTCCTCGAAGCTCGAGGCGGCGAGCGGCGCCGCGCCCGGCACCGTCGGCAAAACGAGAATGCCGTCATCGCCGAGGCGGTCGGCCAATTCAGTACGGAATGCATTTCGATGCGCGGTTTCTTTCTTTACCGTCGCAGCGTCGATGCTGGCTCCGAAGGCAAAACGTTCCTTTACCCCGGGACCGAGACGTCGATCTTTTTCGGATATCCAGGCACCGTGCGAGTCCCAGGCTTCATGCGCCTGCAGCTTGCGGAAACACCAGTAGAGTTCATCGAGACCGTGGGTGAGGGCAGGGGCGTCCTGTGGCTTGCCCAGAACAGGCGCGATTGCCCCGATCATGCGGCGATACTCCTCTGCCTCGGCTTTACCGAGCAGGAGGACATCGAGGGTCGAGAGACGAAATGCGCGTGAGGGGAGCGCTGCATTGCTTGCTCCGAACAGCAGTTGCGCCACCTTCTCGTAGATATGGATATCCCTGGCGAACCAGCCGAAGGTGTCGAAGCTTGGGGCCAGCGGCATGGTGCCTTGCAAGGAGATCGCGCCGTGCGTGGTGCGCAGGCCGACCAGGCCGCAGAAGCTGGCCGGAGCGCGGATCGACCCGCCGGTGTCGGAGCCCGTGGCGATGTCGGCGAGCCCGCCCGCAACCGCTGCGGCCGAACCGGATGAGGAACCGCCGGTGACGCGGTCCGGTGCCGCTGGGTTCACGGGATGCGGAAGGTGGGCGTTCTGTCCCATCAGCGAGAAGGCGAGTTCATCGGTCTGCGTCTTGCCGACGAATCGCGCACCGGCGTCGAGCAGCCTCTGCACCGTTGGCGCCGTCGAAGGCGCCGGTTGGCCGGTTTCCGCCCTGTCCGGATTGCCGCAGCCGGTGACATAACCGGCAACGTCGAAAATATCCTTAACCGCCAGCGTCAGTCCGGCCAACGGTCCGGATTGTGCATGGGAAACAGGGGCTTGGCTGAGATCGAGGAAGGCGTTGAAGCGGTCGTTCTGCTGGGGCATCGTTCAATATCTGGATACGGTGCGTCCACAGTCGTTCGACAGCGGATTTTTTTCAAGCCGGGGTTCGATTTTAATTGATTGTGAAAGCATGCGCGCCTATATCGCGCTTGCCCAAAGTCGCACGTGCCTGTGGGCGTCCCCCGACCCTCGAATGGCGAGGATATCGGGACGGTACCCGGGAAGTAACGAGCCCGGTCGGTTCAGCGGCCAACCGCCGATCCGAGGACGTCTTGAAGCAACGACGGTGCGGGCCTTTCTGGTGTTTTCCGGTTGTCCATAGACCGGGGTTACTGAAGAGGCACACCCTCATTGCCGGCAGTGCGGTTGGGAACTCCCATCCAAGCCAAGGCAGACAAAGCGGATCGTAGCCGGGCAAGGCTAGGTCCATCGCCGCGAGACGGCTTTCAATGGCTCCGGGGTCTCCACCGGCTGGTGCTATTGGATTTTCGTCCCGCCTTTGTTTGACCGCGTGTTCGCGAGGCCGAAGCCCGCGTTACGCACCTTTGCACGTGCCGCGAGGCGCGATGGAGAGTCCTATGGCTACGCAACGTGTTCTCGACTTCCTCGCCACCCGACGTCCGGAAGGCCCTTGCCTTGTCGTCGACCTCGACGTCGTGCGCGACAATTTCCGCGCCTTCGAGAAGGCGCTGCCCGATTCCAAGATCTATTACGCGGTGAAAGCAAACCCGGCGCCGGAAATCCTGCGCCTGCTTGCTGCGATGGGTTCGTCCTTCGACACCGCGTCGGTTGCCGAGGTCGAGATGGCGCTGGACGCGGGTGCAACCGCGGACCGCATCTCCTTCGGCAACACCATCAAGAAGGAGCGCGATATCGCCCGGGCCTATGCGCTCGGTATCCGTCTCTACGCCGTCGACAGCGTCGAAGAGGTAGAGAAGGTTTCGCGCGCCGCTCCAGGCGCTCGCGTGTTCTGCCGCGTGCTGACCGACGGCGAAGGCGCCGAATGGCCGCTGTCGCGCAAATTCGGCTGCGTGCCGGCGATGGCCGTCGACGTCCTGCGCCATGCCAGGAAGCTCGGCCTCGATGCCTATGGCGTGTCGTTCCACGTCGGTTCGCAGCAGACCGACCTGACAGCTTGGGACCGTGCCTTGGCCGACGCCAAGCGCGTGTTCGCGACACTGGCCGAGGAAGGCATCGTGCTCAAGATGGTCAACATGGGCGGCGGTTTCCCGACCCGCTACCTGAAGGACGTGCCGGCGGCGCAGGCCTACGGCCAGGCGATCTTCGGTTCGCTGCGCAAGCACTTCGGCAACGACATCCCTGAAACCATCATCGAGCCGGGCCGCGGCATGGTGGGCAATGCTGGCGTCATCAAGTCGGAAGTCGTTCTGATCTCGAAGAAGGCGGACAACGACAATGTGCGCTGGGTCTATCTCGACATCGGCAAGTTCGGCGGTCTCGCCGAGACGATGGACGAGGCGATCCGCTACCCGATCGTGACCGCGCGTGACGAGGACGAAAAGGCACTCTGCGTGCTCGCCGGCCCGACCTGCGATTCTGCCGATGTGATGTACGAGAAGGCGCCGTACCCGCTACCGCTCTCGCTCACCATCGGCGACGAAGTGCTGATCGAGGGCACCGGCGCCTACACGACCACCTATTCGGCGGTCGCGTTCAACGGCTTCGAGCCCCTCCGATCCTACGTGATCTGACGGGCGAGAGCGCGTCAGATCACCCCGCTCGCCGGTGCACCTCGCACCGGCGGTGGGTTCGCTTGTGGAACAGACCTCCGCTTGTGAAGGATCGCGGAAATGGACATTGCCAAAACCCTGCCGGCAGCCTTGCCTGCCATCATCATCACCGCCGAAACCGGTGCCGATATCGCGGCGCGTGAGGCGCTGCTCGACCGTGCCATGGGTGTGGGACGCAAGCGCAAATCGTCGGAAAAGCTGCGTCGCGGCCGCCGCCCGTCCGAGGGGCTGGCGTTTGTTGCGCGCAACGAAGGCGGTGTTGTCGTCGGAACGGTGCGGTTGTGGGACGTGCGGCTGGGCGACCACGGTGGAGCCGCGCTGCTGCTAGGCCCGCTCGCTGTCGATCCGACGGTCAAGAGCGCAGGCATCGGTTCGGCGCTGATGCATCATGCCGTCGCTGAAGCGGCTCGCCTTGGCCACAGGGCGATCCTGTTGGTCGGCGATGCGCCTTATTATGCGCGTTTCGGCTTTTCGGCCGAGAAGACCGGCCGGTTGGCGATGCCTGGCCCCTATGAGCGCGATCGCCTCCTGGCGCTGGAACTGGCGCCAGGTGTGTTGGACGGCGCCCGGGGCACGTTGAAGGCTTCGGGGCGCAAGGCAGGCGAGCGCGCGGCGATGCGGGTCGCGGCGGCCTGAAACGGCGGGGG
>NZ_LJSD01000024.1 GCF_001303895.1 Mesorhizobium sp. 1M-11
CCGCGCGCAGGCGGCATTCCTCGGCATCGTGCGCGAGCGACGCGCGCGCTTCATGCGCACAGCGGCAAGGCTGACACCCGCACCCATCGCTCGCCGGCAGAAACTGCAGAGCGACGCGCTTGCGATCCTTGCACGCCGCAAGGACCAGGCAATGACGGTGCGGCTGGACCGACTGCGTGCGCGCCTCACACAGGCCGACCGCCTGCTTTCGACGCTGAAACTGTCGGAACAGGCGATCCTGGAGCGCGGCTACGCGCTGGTGCTGGATGCCAATGGAACGTTGGTGAAGCGGGCGGCGGAAGTGACCCCGGGTGCGGCGCTGGAACTGCGCTTTGCCGACGGTTCGGCTCATGCGACGGCTGAGGGTGGCGGCCCGGCACCCGGCCCTGCTACGCCCAGGCCAGCCAGGACATCGCCAAAGGAGAAAGGCACCAGCAGCCAGGGGTCGTTGTTCTAAATTGCCTATGCAAGGCAGAGCGCGCCCGGCAGATCATCCTGCATGGCGTGTCATTGGGCAACCGGGTAAGGCCCGTCTTCAAAAATCGTGTCGTGATATCCTTTGCTGCCGACATCCCGCGCCAGCGGGCTGCGAAAATCCTTTCCAGCACGAAGACAGTCGAGCACATGGCGAAAATCGTACTTTGGTCGCCAGCCCAGCTCGACCCTTGCCCGTTCGTTGACATAGACGCGGTCGATATGTGGGAACAAGGACCAACTGCGCTTTCCAAACAGCGCTTCACAATCGGAAAACAGCTGATGGACCACCTGCGGCGCGTTTTTACGCAGTGCGGCTAGATGATCCCGGGTGAACGGCGTGGTCGCAGAAACAATATAGCGCCCAAAACCGATGCTCCGCGCTCTTTCCACGGCCAGCAGATGCGCGCCGACCACGTCTTCGAGATCGACGCGGCGATTGAGCAGTTCGTTTGCCTGGGCATTGGCCGCTCCATAATTGTCGCGGATCGCGGGATCGTCATCCACTTCCGGAAAGAAACGTGACGTTCTCAATATGATGACAGGCAGTCCATGTTTGCGCGCGAAGAGCTCGCACAGGGCTTCAGCGCCGAGTTTGGTGGCGCCGTAGATGTTCTTGGTGACTGGAACGACATCCTCGGTAACCCAGGCGGCTGGCTCTCCGTCGGCCGGCGTCAGAGCCGAGCCGAAGGCGCTTGTCGTGCTGGTGAAGATGAAGGAGCCGACGCCCTCTGCGGCCGCTTCATCGAGCAAGGCAAGAGTACCGGCAAGGTTCGTATCGAGAAACGCCTGGTAGTTGTGGGTCGCGACATGCGGCTTGTGCAACGTCGCCGCGTGAAGGACCGCATGCACGCCGTGGATCACCTGCTTGATGAACGCACGATCGCCAATGGATCCAACGTGATCGGTGAACGCCGACGGCTTGATGTCTACGCCGCGCACCGGACGTCCCGCGGAACGCAGGCTTCGCATCAGCGCTTCGCCCAGATGCCCGGCACTGCCGGTCACGAGTATCGTCATTGCTGCCTGACCCTAGAGCGTTTCCTTTTTAACGGCGCGCATCCTTGCCGATCACGCACCGGCTTCCTCAAAGACAAGTTGTCGTCCAAGCGTTTTGCGAACCGGGCAAAGCCGCGCCGCCGCCAAGAGGGTCTTGCGGTCGACTTCGGTAATCTCATCGCCCAGGTCAATCTTCGACCGAAAAATAGCGCTGCCGGGGTCTTTCCTGTCGAGTTCGATCTGGATACGGATACGCTTCAGTGGAATGCCGCGTTCTTTCGCCACCAGTCTCAAGGTGATTGCCGTGCAACTCGCCAGCGCCGCTTCGAGGAGTTCGTGCGGTCGAAATCCCTGGCCCATCCCCTTTGGTTCGGTGGTGTCTGCTTCAAAAGAATAGACGTCGTTCGAAATGCGAGTCTGTGTCGATGCCTCGCCATTTACCGCGGTGATCATTCTGGCTCTTCCTCGTTCACTTCGATCTTTCGCAGGCGTCCTTTGGCGACAGGCAGGACATGCTCGAGCGTAAGCTGCGCCGGCTGCAGGCCAATTGGTCTGAACGGATCCACCCAGACAACCTCCTCTATCTCGGCGGCGGGTTTGATGGGCGCGCAGAGACCGTTGCAGCACCGGGCGCTCTCAGGTCCCTGATGATGTCCCGGCACTTTCCACGCCTTTCCTCATCCATGAACGCGGCCAGGAGGCTGTTGTCTGCCAGCACCAATTGCTCCTCCGGGGTCAGGCCAAGGGCCGCAGCCGTGTGGATGAAATTCTCATTCACATGTCCACCGAAATAAGCCGGATCATCGGAATTGACGGTGACACAGAGCCCTGCATGCAGGAGTCGGCGCAGATTGTGCTGTTCGAGGCTGGGAAACACTTTCAGCGCGACATTCGAGAGCGGGCATACCGTCAGCGGGATTCCCCTATCGGCAAGGCGCTGCATCAAGACCGGATCGGTTTCACACTGGACGCCATGATCGATGCGGTCGACGCGCAGCCTGTCAATCGCTTCGCCCACATAGTCCGACGGCCCTTCCTCGCCGGCATGTGCCGTCGTCCTCCAGCCAAGTGCACGGGCCGACGAGAACACTTCCGCGAACGGTCCGGGTGGATAGCCCTTTTCCGGTCCACCCATCCCGAGTGCCAATATACCATCTCGCCATGGACGCGCCGCCTCGATGGCGGCGAAGGCCTCATCAAGGGGCTTGTGGCGCCTGACACAGAGGATCATGCCACCCGTAATGTCGAGCTGCGACCGGGCGTCCGCATAGGCGCCGCTGATGCCTTCCATGATCGCCTCGAACGGCACCCCGCGCTCGGTATGGTCGGCAGGGGTGATGTAGACTTCCGCATGCACGACGTTGTCCTCCCGGACACGGGAGAGGTAAGCAAGCGTCAATTCGTAGAAATCGCGCTCGGTGCGCAGGACGGTCAGCCCAGCCCAGTAGATTTCCAGAAATGACTGGAGATCGGAGAAGCGATAAGCCGCCAGAACATCGGCCATGGATCGGTAAGGGATCGCGACATCGTTACGGCGGGCGAAATCGAGGAGCATGTCCGGCTCCAGAGTTCCCTCCACATGCACATGCAGTTCGGCTTTCGGAACGGCCTTGATGTCAAACTGCTGGGAATTCATCGATAACACTCTTTCGCCACGCACGTTTCGCCTCAGCGTTTTCACGCTTGACCATGCGGAGGAGCCATCAAAGCTCCCCGGCAAGGTGGGCTTCAACTAACAGCCCTCGACGAAAAACGACGACGCATAAAATATGCGAAAGATGACGGGGCAAGGCGACCGCCACGCGGACGCTAAGCGATGGTGGTGGCAAGACGTGCGGGAGTACCGTCAGCAAGCATGATACGTTCCCAGAGCACCCGCCCCGGCAGGATGGTTAGGTCCTCATCACGGTTTGGGCCTGTAACGACCTCAAGAGAACCGACCCGCCCATCATGCCATCCAAGATCGTCGAGAGCGGTGTCTGCCGCCAGAATTTCCGGCGAGGCATAGACAAGCAATGACTTGCCCAGGAACATGGACAGGTCGGCTCGCCATTCGGCCTGTCTTGGCCGGGACGCGGCAAGCAGGCGATGCGTCTGGTCGCAAACCAGGTGAACCTTTTGTGTGGAGGATTCCACAAGACGCTTCAGCCAGGCATCTTGTGCTGAACCGAATGGAGCCGTGAGCAACTGACACGCCACAACCCACTGTGCTTCGGAGAAGTCGAGAATTCCGCGTTCCCAGCGTGACACGGTCGCCTGATCCACGTCCATCAGTTCAGCGAGGTGGCTTTGCTTCATCTGGCGAAGCAGCCGCATTCTCCGCAGCCTGCGGCCTTGATCATTCGGTAGCATCTCTCAATTCATCCACTTTTCCTGCGGGAAGCTCTTTCTCTCCAATGACGTCGACAACGACGGCGGGGCCATGAGCATTTCGTATGGCCGCCGACAGAAAGGGCAGCGGCGGCGATGATCCACCTGATTTGGTGGCACGGCGCTCATGCGCATCCGCTCCTTAGGAACCCAGCCTACCGCTTCTTTATCAGTGATAAATAATATCGCAAGACCAATCTGGCCGGCGCGGATTGGGTTGAAAGCCTCCGACCTCTCCCCTGAGGGATTGGCTTTAATAGACGCTTGGCAAAAATCGTCGGTGCTTCGCACGACATGGCGCCCGCAAAGCTCTCCTCCTTTGGAGAGGATTGGGTGGGGATATGTCAGCCCGCGCGCCCTCAGGGCACGCCAACAAGACGGGCTGTTCAGGGCTTTGCCTGTGGCAGCGTCATTTGCCAGAGCGAAACTGCAAGGCTTCTGGCTCGTGATGGGCAAACGGCTTGGCTGGTGGCTGACCCGGGTGTTTCGTGGCCGCGATCATACCGAACGCGGCACGGCCTGCCGGGAAGCGAAGATCAAGCGGCCTTGTCGGCGGCCGCCTTGTCGGTGTCCGTCTCGGCCTCGACGGCCTCTTCGAGACGGGAGGCGATCAGTTCCTGGATATCGCCGACCTCTTCCTGGAGGTCTTCCAGCGGGATGCCCGCTTCGGCGGCTTTGGCGGCGCACTGCTTGGCCAGGACTTCGGCATGCTTTTCGATCTTCACCGCTTCGGACGGAGCGCAGCATTCCTTGCCGATCCAGTCCTGCAGAAATTCGATCGCGTGTTCGCTCATAATTGAACTACCCGTTTCGGTTCTTTCCGGCTTGCCAGCGCTGTCAGCGCGGCGGGCCGGTGTCCTTAGAGCGTTTCCGTTTTTCACGGAAACGCGGAAACGCTCTATCTTTTTCTTTGCAATTCCGGACGCAAAACCGCTAGGCACTTTTGCTGGAATTGCTCTGTTTCAATTGAAACCGAGTCGCAAGCTCACGGCAACCGTAACGGCACCAAAGAACAAGACCTGATTTCAGTGATTGGTTTGCGGGGCATCCACCCGGCGAAAAAGGAGTGGTACCGTTGGCTGGGATCGAACCAGCGACCTCCGGATCCACAATCCGGCGCTCTAACCATCTGAGCTACAACGGCACTCATGCCCGTCGATGATCGCAACACCAGCTCCACTCGTGTCAGCCGCGCTCCGTCATCCGGCGAAGCGTCCATACGGGCAATCGGATCGTAATTCAAGGCTCTTGCGAAGGCAAAGGCCCGATCACCCACATCCGTGTTCACCAGGACGCCCGAACCCCGACCTTACAAAGGGGTTGCCGACGCATTCCACTCGAACCCAAGCCTCTCCCGACACGCAATACCGATTTCGGAAGAGGTCCCACCTCTCTTTTATTCAGTTCATGATCCTCTCCGAAAATCCGATTTTCGGGGTCATGCACTTAAGAAAAAAGGCCGGCGGGAGGAGGAGCCGGCCTTTTTCCAATATGAAGCCGGTGGGAGGAGGAACCGGCTTTTCCCTGGAGCGGAGGGAGGAGGAACCACCCCAGGTATCTCTTGTCCGATAAAGCTAGGAAGCCGGTGTGATGCTTACAAGATCACCGGCGGGCCCTTGCCATTTTGCCGCACTTTCCGGCATGCATCGTGCTTTCCGAAAATCGATCCCGATTTTCAGTTCGATGCATCAGGCAGCCTTGGAGACGTCCTTGAAAGCCTTCTCGAACGCGGCCTTGTACGGCTTGGAAACGTCTTCTGCGGCCTTGGAAGCAGCAGCCTGGAATTCCTTGGCCTGTTCGACGGCGGTCTCGACACGCTTGCGCAGGAACGAGGTCTGCAGCTCGACGACTTCCGACAGCGACTTGGCGCCGACGAGGGCCTCAAGGTGCGAGAAATTGGCTTCGGCATTGGCGCGCAGCGTGGCGATCGCCTTCAGCGACAGGTCGCTCGACGTGGTCTTGGCGGTCTCGTAGCTGGTCTCGAAAGCCTTCTTGGCTTCCTCGGCGCCGGTCTTCAGCTTGGCGAAGGTCTCTTTGGACTGCTCGACGCCCTTCTCGGCGAAAGCGCGAACCTGATCAGCGGCCTGCGAAGCATCGAAGGTCGGGAATTCGGTGGTCTCAGCGGTCTTGGTCTTGGACATTTTCCATCCTCATGGTGGACGGGCACATTCACCGTCTCTGGCGCCGTGCCGTCTCGTTCATTTCTGTTAGCACCCTAGCATTTCTTATTGTGCAGTGCAATATTTATGTTGCGTCGCAACATTTCCGAAGAGAAACAATGGGATGCCGCGTTAACCAAAAGCCTCACTTTTCAAGTGGCCTGGCTTCTGGCTTGTGGACCTTGCGGCGGCACCCATTTATTAACGAAGCATTAACCGCGGCCATCTCCTGGAGGATCGCCAGAGCGCATGCCGTCCGAGAACTATTCGTTCCTCGATGTTGCCGTCCTCGACGAGGTGCGGACGCGTTTCGCCGCCGGCGACGCGCTCCTCATCCTGTCGGCCGACCTCGACCAGGTGCTATGGGCGAACGGCCCGGGTGCCGCCCTGCTCGGCCATGCCGATATCGAGGCTGCGATCGGCGCGCCGGCCGATCTGCCGCCGGTGGCGAAGCGGCAGATCTCGGCGACCACCGGCTTCCCGGCCATCGGCCGCAACCGCGCCCTGCTGGTGCGGCTTTCCAGAGGCATGACAACGCAGGCGATCGGCTTCCAGGCCAGCGCCGTGACCATGCCGGACGGCGAAGCTGCGATCCTGCTTTCGGTGCCGGCCGCACAGAGCGGCTCGCGCAGCACGGCCGAGATCGCCGAACGCGCCATCAGCGGCTTCACCGCCGATGGCCAGTTCCTCGCCTTCGTCGACGGCTACGGTAACATCGAAGCCGCATCGGAAGGATTTTCAGCGCTCGGCATCACCACCGAAACGCTTGGTTCGCTGGCAACGGAAACCAGCCGTGAGCATGACCGCACGCTGAAGCGGCGCCTGCAGGCGGGAACGCGTACCCTGCCCGCCGGCATGGCCAGGCTGACGGACGATCCGACACGCCATCTCCTGGTGGTGATCGATGACGGGGAAGCTGGCCAGGTTGGGACGGCTCCTGCCGTTACGAACTCCGCCAACACTGTATCGCCCTCGGCGGAGCACCCTGCAGCCACTGCAGCGGAAGGCTGGCGCGCGGCCGATGACAGCGCTCCCACAAACGCGGTATCGAGCGACCAGCATCATGATGGCTGGTATTTCAGCGACACCGAGGAAGGCGGCGAGGATCGTACGCCATCCGAATCTGCCGAGACGACGCCGACCACCAAGCCGGCCATCGACCGCGGCGCGGCCCCGGTACGCTTCGTCTGGCGTACCGACGAAGCCGGCCGCTTCAGTGCGATTTCACCGGAATTCACCGCCGTTGTCGGGGAAGCGGCGGCCGACGTCATCGGCCGCCGCTTCAAGGACGTGGCAACAACCTTCGGCTTCGACCCCTCCGGCGAGATCGCCGGGTTGCTGGAGCGACGCGATACCTGGTCCGGCCGTTCGGTTGCCTGGCCGATCGCCGGCAGCAGCCTGAAAGTGCCGGTCGATCTCGCTGCCCTGCCCGTCTACGACCGCAACCGCAACTTCGAAGGGTTTCGCGGCTTCGGCGTCGCCCGGCTGGCGGACGCCACCGAAGATCACGAAAAGGTCGGCGAGGCACTGACACCGGGCTGGACGCCGTCCGAAACGGCATCCGCTTCCGCCGTACCGACCAAGCCGGCCGTGCCGGAAGCGAAGCAGCCTTCGTCGAACGAAGACGCGACCCAGGACCATCCGTTCCATGGCGAGGCGCCGGCACTGGCCATCGCTCCGACACCGGAGCGTCGTTTCACCGATAAGGTGATACGGCTGGCCGAACACCGGACGCCTGCCAACGATAAGGGGCTGTCGAGCGTCGAGCGAACCGCCTTCCGAGAGATCGGCGAGCGCCTGAAGAAGGACAGTGCTGCGGAAACCGGCAAGGCCCCGCAAGCCAGGACTGTTCCGGGAAACGCCGCTCCATCCGCGCCTGAGACGGATATCCGCGCTACGGCGCCACAGACGGACAAGATCGAAACGACGGCGGCATCCGATCGTGACGCCGAAGCCGCGAAACCTGCCGAAGCTGCTCCGCCGGAACACAAGATCGAAGCCGAGACCCCGCCTGCCGTTGCGTCCACTGGCGAGTGGCAGCCGCCGCTGGACGATGACAGGACAAACGCGGTGGAGCCGAAAGCCTCCATCGCGCAAGGCGAGACGGGTTCGGGGGATGAGACGGTTGTCGCCGAAGACGACAGCGCCGCGCTGGTCGAAGCGCAGGAAGCTGAAGACATCGAAGACCTTGCCCGACTCGACGGCGCGGATGCCGAGCAGATTTCCGAAATCGAGGACGCCGTTGCGACGTCCGAGATATGGGCAGAATCCGAGTCGCAAGCTGCAATTTCCGGCGAATCGTCGAGCCCCGCCGCTCAGCCCGCAGCCAAGCCGGCGCGCTCGCTGCTGGCCTTTGCTACCCCCGACGAAGGCAAGGCGGATGGAGATAACAGACCAGCGCATGCGCTGGACGACGCCGGCGATGTCAGGGCGGCAGCCGCGAAGGCGGCACAAAAGCGCCGCGACGCGGCTCATGGAGAGACAAAAGAACCGGCTGAAGACGAAGCCGACCTGGCCCGCCTGGAAGACGATGGCGACCTGACGCATCCACGCGACGAAACGGAAGTGCCCATTGCCGCAGAGGCCGTGCAGCCGGTTCCCGCGCCGCCAACGCTCTCGCCAGCCCACCGCGTCGCACCGCCGCTGCAGGCCGGCGGCTTCCTGCCCGCTGCCTTCTCCACCGGCGAAACGGTGCCCGACACCTCGCTTGTGGGCAGGCTGCCTGTGCCGCTGCTGATCCATTCCGGCGACAAGTTGCATTATGCCAATGCGGAATTCCTGTCCCTGACAGGCTATGCCGATCTTGCCGCTCTCGAAACAGCTGGCGGACTGGATGCACTGTTTGCCGACGCCTACGCCAGCGACGACGCGCCCGATCATTCAGACCATAAGCTGCGGCTCAAGAAAGCCGATAGCGAGGAAGTCCCGGTCGATGCGGTGCTGCGTTCCGTGCCCTGGGGCAAAGGCAAGGCGCTGATGCTGGTGCTGAATGGCGCCGCGGAAAGCCAGCCGGCACGGGTCGTGCCATTTCCGTCCGCCGAGCCCGACAATGCCGAACTCAAGGCACGCATCGCGGAAATGCGGACCATCATCGATACCGCCACCGACGGCGTCGTTCTGATCGACCGCGACGGCACCATCCGTTCGA
Organism: Mesorhizobium sp. 1M-11; assembly: GCF_001303895.1. Classification (GTDB taxonomy): domain Bacteria; phylum Pseudomonadota; class Alphaproteobacteria; order Rhizobiales; family Rhizobiaceae; genus Mesorhizobium. Next base: position 9,151 of record NZ_LJSD01000024.1, read on the forward strand.
TCAGCCGGCCGGCGGAAGCCTTGTTCGGCTTCGACGGCGACGACGTCGCCGGCAAGCAGTTCGCCTCGCTGTTCGCCATCGAAAGCCAGAAGGCAGCGCGCGATTACCTCGCCGGGCTTTCCGACCACGGCGTCGCCAGCGTGCTCAACGACGGCCGCGAAGTGATCGGCCGTGAAGCCGAGGGGCGTTTCATTCCGCTGTTCATGACCATTGGCCGCCTCCCAGGCGACAGCGGCTATTGCGCGGTCGTGCGAGACATCACCCAGTGGAAGCGAGCCGAAGAAGAACTCACCCAGGCGCGTGCCGTGGCCGAGCGGGCGTCCTCGCAAAAGACCGATTTCCTCGCCCGCATCAGCCACGAAATCCGCACGCCGCTCAACGCCATCATCGGCTTTTCCGAACTGATGGTGGACGAAAAATTCGGGCCGATCGCAAACGAGCGCTATCGCGACTATCTGCGCGACATCAATCGCTCCGGCAACCATGTGCTCGACCTGGTCAACGACCTGCTCGACATTTCCAAGATCGAGGCCGGCCAGCAGGAGATGGACTATGAGGCGGTGTCGCTCAACGACACGCTCGCCGAAGCCGTCGCGCTGATGCAGCCGCAAGCCAATCGCGAACGGGTGATCATCCGCTCCTCCTTCGCCTCGCGCCTGCCGGAGGTGGTGGCCGACCTGCGCTCGATCCGCCAGATCGCGCTCAACGTCCTGTCCAACGCCGTGCGCTATACGCAGGCCGGCGGCCAGGTGATCGTCTCCACAGCCTATGAAACCTCTGGCGATGTTGTGATGCGGGTGCGCGATACCGGCGTCGGAATGACCCAGGCCGAAATCGAGCATGCGCTTAAGCCATTCAAGCAGGTCAACGCGTTGAAGCGCGGACGCAACGACGGCACCGGCCTCGGCCTGCCGTTGACCAAGGCGATGGTGGAAGCCAACCGCGCCAGGTTCACCATCAACTCGACTCCAGGTGAAGGCACGCTTGTGGAAGTCGCTTTCCCGTCGACACGCGTTCTGGCTGACTGACAGCAAATAGAACAAGAAAAAAGGCGCCCCTCGGGCGCCTGAAAAGAATGTCACAACGGGCTTGAGCGATACTGTTCCCGCCTCCAGCAATTCCAGGAAAAGCGTGTAACGGTTTTCCGTCCGGAATTGCGTAGAAACAAAAATTAGAGCGTTTCCGCGTTTCCGTAAAAAACGGAAACGCTCTAATGGGAATGGGATTTCTCCCTCAAGTTACCCGCGACTATCAGGGCCGGGTCGTAAACAAATCCTTACCCGGTCCCGGAAAAATTTACGAAAGTGTACCATTCCTGAAAACGCGGTAAATTTAGGCGTTACGCTCTATTTACCTTGTTTTCCGCCACGAGCCGCTGGCTCAGTTCCGCAATTCCGGTCGATCCCTGAACAGGTCGAGCGCCTCGGGATTGGCGAGCGCTTCCTTGTTCTTGACGGCACGGCCGTGGACGACATCGCGCACGGCGAGCTCGGTGATCTTGCCTGATTTGGTGCGTGGAATGTCGGTGACGGCGACGATCCTGGCCGGTACATGACGCGGGCTGGCGCCGGTGCGGATCTTGGCCTTGATCTTCTTTTCGAGTTCCTCGTCGAGCGTGACATCCGGAGCCAGCCGCACGAACAGCACCACACGCACATCGTCGTCGAAATCCTGGCCGATGCAGATCGCCTCGACGATCTCGGGCATCTGCTCGACCTGGTTGTAGATCTCGGCCGTGCCGATGCGCACCCCGCCAGGGTTCAGCGTGGCGTCCGAGCGGCCGTGGATGATCATGCCTCCATGCGCCGTCCATTCGGCAAAGTCGCCATGGCACCAGACATTGTCGAAACGCTCGAAATAGGCGCCGTGGTATTTCTTGCCATCTGGGTCGTTCCAGAAACCGATCGGCATCGCCGGGAATGCCCTGGCGCAGACCAGTTCGCCCTTCTCCTGCTGCACCGGCTGGCCATCGTCGTTCCAGACATCGACGGCAAGACCAAGTCCCGGCCCCTGGATCTCACCCTCCCAGACCGGTTCGGTCGGCACGCCCAACACGAAGCAGGAGACGATGTCGGTGCCGCCGGAGATCGAAGCGAGGTGGATATCCTGCTTGATGCCTTCGTAGACGAAGCGGAAGCCTTCCGGAGACAGCGGCGAGCCAGTGGAGGAAAGGGTGCGCACGGAGGAAAGATCATGCGTGGTGATCGGCTTCAGCTCCGCCTTGCGCACGGAATCGATGAATTTCGCCGAGGTGCCGAAATAGGTCATCTTCTCGGCATCGGCGAAGTCGAACAGCACATTGCCCGAAGGGTGGAAGGGCGAGCCGTCATAAAGCAGCAGCGTGGCGCCGCAGGACAGGCCCGAAACCAGCCAGTTCCACATCATCCAGCCGCAGGTGGTGAAATAGAAGAAGCGATCGCCATCGGTGAGGCCGGCATGGAGGCGCAGCTCCTTGACGTGCTGGATCAGCGTGCCGCCCGCCGAATGCACGATGCATTTCGGGATGCCAGTCGTGCCGGAGGAGAACAGGATATAGAGCGGGTGCGCGAAAGGCAGCCTTTCGAAAGTGACGGCCTTGGCCGCGAAGGGCTGCAAAGCCGTGTCCAGCGCTTCCGCCCCCTCGATGATGGCGGCGACATCTTCCGCCGTACCGAGATAATCGACCACCAGCACCTTGCGCAGGCTCTTCAGTTTCGAAGTGACCGCAACCACCTTGTCGGCAACCTCGATGGCCTTGCCGGCGTACCAGTAGCCGTCCGGCACGATGAAGACGACCGGTTCGATCTGTCCAAAACGGTCGAGCACACCCTGTTCGCCGAAATCGGGTGAGCAGGACGACCACACCGCGCCGATGGAGGTGGCGGCGAGCATGGCGGCAACCGTTTCGGGCATATTCGGCATCATCGCGGCGATGCGGTCGCCCTGCTTGACGCCGAGCTTCACGAACAGTTGCTGTAGCTGTGAGACCCTGGCGTGCAGTTCATCCCATGACAGGCGCCGCTCGACCTTGTCCTCGCCGCGAAAGACGATCGCATTGGAGGAACCGGTCTTTTTCAGCAGGTTTTCCGCAAAATTCAGCCGGGCATCGGGAAAGAACCTGGCACCCGGCATTCTGTCGCCATCGGCCAGCACCGTCTCGCCCTTGTCGCCGACGATGTCGCAGAATTTCCACACCAGCTCCCAGAACGCCTCGCGGTCGGCAACCGACCAGCTGTGCAGATCGCGATAGCTGGCGAATTCCAGCCCGCTCACCCGCTCCGCCGCGCGCGTGAATTCCGTCAGCGGCGCCGAGGCGATCCGTGCCTCCGATGGGGTCCAAAGGGGCGTATCTGCGACCATGAATGTTCCTCCCGTGGCGTCACCCGTTAAGCATACTGCATTGCAACAGCGCAAGATCAGCGTATTGCGACAGCATGTGTGCTATCGCCATCGCATGGTCACAAAGACTTGAAATGCAGCCGCCAGGGTTTACACCCCTCAATGCGGTTGAACTAAAACGCTAAGGACCAGATGCCATCACCCCTGATCTGGCGGGCCATTTGGGCGGTTTCGATTGCGGTCATCGTCGCCGTCGTGGCGTTCGTGGCCGTACCCTATTTTGCGTCCAACCGCATCGTGCGCGACCGCATCGCCTGGGAAATGAGCGCCTGGAGCGGCTTTCGCGTCACCATCGAGGGTACGCCCGAGATCGCGATCTGGCCGCAGTTCCGCGCCACACTGTCGGGCGTCACGCTGTCGAAATGGAGCGACGACAAGGCCCCGCCGGTCATGCAGGCCGAAAGGGTCGACATCGATCTTTCGGCAATGGCAGCGCTGCGTGGCGATGTCGTGTTCTCCGGCGTGCAGCTGATCAAGCCGATCTTCCGAATCCAGCCGGCCGAGCACGGGTTGCTGTTGCCCCCAGCGCCATCCGGTGGACGCGTTGCCCGCGCCATCGACGCAGCCAGGGAAACCGTCAAAGCCAATCCTGACAAGCCCAATGCCGTCAGGCTGCCAACCGAAGGCTTCGGCAGCATCGAATTCCGTGACGGCCGTGTCATAGCCAGCATCGACGGGGCCGAGGAAGACGTGGTGACCGGCCTGTCCGGCATGGTCGACTGGGAGGCACTCAACACCTCCGGTTCGGTCTCGGCCAGCGGCACCTGGCGCGGCGAAAACGTGTCCGTCGAGGCCAATTCACCGCAACCGATGCTGCTGCTCGCCGGGGGGGCCGCGCCCTTCACCGTGTCGCTGAAGGCACCGCCAGCCAACTTCTCGTTCGAAGGCAACGGCAATTTTTCGGCAAAGTCGTTCTTCGACGGCCAGGCAAAATTCTCGGCTCCGTCGCTGCGTCGGGCGCTGTGGTGGCTGCGAGCCGGCATTGCCCCCGGCGCCACCACCGGACCCGTCTCGGTAACCAGCAAGGTCACGGGCAACACCGACCGGGTGAAATTCGACAATGCCGAGATCAATCTCGACAAGAACCCGGGGACCGGCGCGCTCGACCTCTCCTTTTCCGAGGGATTGCCGGTTATTTCCGGTACGCTGGCCTTCGACACGGTGAACCTTGCCGCCTTCCTGGCCGCCTTCACCACCAACGCAGCCACACCCGGCGATCTCGATGCGATCGACACGTCCTTCGCCGACCGGTTCAATCTCGACCTCAGGCTGTCGGCGGCGCACGCAACGGCCGGACCGATCCAGCTTGCCGACGTCGCCGCCACGGCGCAGGTGAAAACCGGCCTCGCCGTGTTCGATATTTCCGATGCCGCCGCCTTTGGCGGCAACATCCAGGCCGGCGTGCGCTTCGACCTGCGCCCGGAAGGCACGCAGGTGGAGATGAAGCTGCTGGCATCCGACGTCAACGGCGCCGAGTTCGCGTCCGCGGCCGGCATGACACGGCTGATGCCGACGGGAACCGGCACCGTATCGCTGATCCTGAAAGGTCCCGGGAAATCGTGGAACTCGATCCTGCAGAACGCCGACGGGTCCGCTTCCGCCACCTTCGGTCCGGGCAATCTGACGTCGCTGAACCTGCCGGCCTTCCTGAAACGCACCGATGAAGGCGGGTTCTTCGCGCTCGACGAAGTGTCCGACGGCACCTTGCCGATCGACGGCGCCGAGCTCAAGGCCAACATTGCCAAGGGTGTGGCCCGTATCGACCGCGCGGAAGCGAAGTCGGGCCAGACCAAGATCTGGTTGTCGGGCATCGTGCCCTATGCGGGGCGCGGTCTGGCGCTTTCTGGCGGTATCGTCCAGCCAAAGCCGGCGGCCCAGCCGGCACCGGCGCCCCAGCCAACATCAACTGATCAGCCGGACCAAGCCCAATCGGGCACCGCGCCCGACGGTCAGACAGAGACCGGCCAGACCACGGCTGCTACGCCGCCTCCCGCCACGCCGCCGGCGCCAACCACACCGGGCAAGGATGGAAACGAGGCGACCTTCTTCGTCGGCGGAACCTGGACCACGCCATTCGTATCGCCGATCGCGCGGCGCAAGGCTGGCGAATAGAAGAGGCAGCCGAGACCGCCTTTCGTTTGCGCTACCCACGCAACGCCGCTTGTTCGTCGCGCAGGCGCTGCACTTCGCGGCGCTTGTTGACGACCGAAGCGATGATGACGCCGGTGGCCACGATCGCGATCAGGATCGTGCAGGCGGCGTTGATCTCCGGCGTCACGCCAAGGCGAACCTGGCTGTAGATCTTCATCGGCAGGGTCGTCGCCCCAGGCCCCGAGGTGAAGGACGAGGTCACCAGGTCGTCCAGCGACAGGGTGAAGGCGAGCATCCAGCCCGATACAATGGCCGGCAGAATGACCGGCAGCGTCACCTGGAAGAAGGTGGCTACCGGCGAGGCACCGAGATCCATCGCCGCTTCTTCGAGCGACCGGTCGAAGGTGACGAGGCGCGACTGCACCACGACCGCGACGAAGCACATGGTGAAGGAGATGTGCGCCAGCGTCAGCGTGAAGAAACCGCGGTCGAGGCCGACCGCGACGAACAGGAGCAGCAGCGACAGGCCGGTGATGACTTCCGGCATGACGAGCGGCGCAAACACCATGCCCGAAAACAGCACACGGCCGCGGAAGCGCGTGTAGCGGGTCAGCGCAAGCGCTGCCAGCGTTCCCAGCACAGTCGCCACGGTTGCCGAAATCAGCCCAACGCGAATGGTCACCCAGGCCGCGTCGATCAGCGCCTGGTTCTGGAACAGCGACACGTACCATTTGGTCGAGAAGCCGCCCCAGACGGTGACGAGCTTCGATTCGTTGAAGGAGAAGATCACCAGAAGCACGATGGGCAGGTAGAGGAACGCGAAGCCCAGCGTGACCGAAGTGATGTTGAAACGGCTCCAGGTCGTGTTCATGTCAGCGCCCCTGTTCCTGTGCGCGCGCCTGGGCGTGCTGGAAGATGACGATCGGCACGATCAGCACCAGAAGCAGCAGCACCGCCACCGCCGACGACACTGGCCAGTCACGATTGGCGTTGAACTCGTTCCATAGCGTTCGACCGATCATCAGCGTCTGCGAGCCGCCGAGCAGATCCGGAATGACGAATTCGCCGACAGCCGGAATGAAGACCAGCAGGCAGCCGGCCAGGACGCCGGGCAGCGACATCGGGAAGGTGATCTTCCAGAAGGCGGTGGTGGGCGGACAGCCAAGGTCCTGGGCCGCCTCGACCAGCGAATAGTCCATCTTTTCCAGCGCGGAATAGAGCGGCAGCACCATGAATGGCAGATAGGAATAGACGATGCCGATGAAGATCGCCGTATAGGTGTTGAGGATGATCAGCGGCTCGCTGATGATGCCGGTGCTCATCAAAAGCTGGTTGAGCAGGCCCTCCGGCTTCAGGATGCCGATCCAGGCATAAACGCGGATCAGGAACGAGGTCCAGAACGGCAGGATGACCAGCATCAGCAGTGTCGGCCGGAGTGTGGCCGGCGCCCGCGACATGCCATAGGCGATCGGATAGCCGACAAGCAGGGTAAGGAGGGTCGATATCCCGGCGACAATGACGCTGGTGATATAGGCGTTGAGATAAAGTGGATCCTCGGTGAGGAAGAGGTAGTTGTCGAAGTTCAGTTCTCTGAGCTGGCCGACGATGCCCGAGATGCCGCCACTGAAATCGAGCGCCGGTGTATAGGGCGGCATCGCGATGGCCGTCTGCGACAGCGAGATCTTGAAGACGATGAAGAAGGGAACGAGGAAGAAGACCAGCAGGAAGACATAAGGAATGATGATGACCAACTTGCCCGTGAAGCTGGTCGCCTGCTGGGGAGCAGCCTGCGCCAGAGCAGCGCCGGTTGCGGTTGGGGCAGAAAGTGTAGCACCCGCCATGGTCGCCCCCTACCGTGTCAACACGACGCCGGCGTCGGGCCGGAAAGAAACCCAGGCGCGGTCGTTCCAGGTCAACGGGTCGTCCGAGATACGCGCGGCATTCATGCTCTGCGCGCGCACGATCTGCCCGTCGCTCAGCTTGACGTGATAGACGGTCATGTCGCCGAGATAGGCGATATCGTAGATCTCGCCCTCCAGCGCGTTGGTCGAGCCTTCCGGCTTGGCCGAGGAGATGCGGATCTTCTCGGGGCGAATGGCGAAGGAGACATCGGCGCCGGCGGTCGCGTCGCCGGCATTCTCGACCAGGATCTGCGCGCCGGTCGAGCCGGTAATTCTCGCAGTCTTCTCGGTACGCTCGGCGACCTTGCCTTCGAACATGTTCACATTGCCGACGAAGTTGGCGACAAAGCGCGAGGTCGGCGCCTCATAGACCTCCGCGGGTGTGGCCACCTGCATGACCTCGCCCTTGTCCATGATCGCGATGCGGTCGGCCATGGTCATGGCCTCTTCCTGGTCGTGGGTGACGACGACGAAGGTCAGGCCGAGTTGCTGCTGCAGATCCATCAATTCGAACTGGGTTTCCTCGCGCAGCTTCTTGTCGAGCGCGCCGAGCGGTTCGTCGAGAAGCAGCACCTTCGGGCGCTTGGCGACAGAACGGGCGAGCGCGACGCGCTGGCGCTGGCCGCCGGAAAGCTGGTGCGGCTTGCGTTTCGCGAAAGGCTCGAGCTTGACCAGTTTCAGCATCTCGGCGACGCGTTTTTCGACATCGGCCTTGGGCATGCCTTCTTGCTTCAGGCCGAAGGCGATGTTCTTTTCCACCGTCATATGCGGGAACAGCGCATAGGACTGGAACATCATATTGACCGGGCGCCGGTAAGGCGGCGTGCCTGCAAGGTTCTCGCCGTCGAGCAGGATGCGGCCCGAGGTCGGCTGTTCGAAGCCTGCCAGCATGCGCAGCAGCGTGGACTTGCCGCAGCCCGATGCGCCGAGCAGCGCGAAGAACTCGCGCTCGTAGATGGTCAGCGACAAATTGTTGACGGCGGTGAAATCACCGAACCGCTTGGTGACGTTTTCGAACTGGATATAGGGCTTCGCGTTCGGATCGTTCCACGGCGCAAAGTCTCTGCGGATGCTGCCCAGCGATTTCATGTCCCACTCCCGTTCTCGTGTCCCCTGGCGTGACCCCGAAAATCGGTATCGATCTTCGGGAAGGAGGGTCGGCATCCGCCGCCCGTCATGCGCCAACTCAAAGTGTCAGAGCGTTCTTTGCGCGTCCGAATGGACGGCGCAGCTCTAAAAGAACCCCGGCAGCCAGACTGCCGGGGTTCTCTGGAGTGCTTATTGTCCCGTGATGACCTTGGTCCAGATGCGCGTGATGGTGCGCTGGGTCTTGGGGTCGTATGGCTTGACGGTGAACAGCTTCTTCAGCGTCTCCTCGTCGGGATAGATCGTGGGATCGCCGGTGATCTCCTTGTTGATCAGCGGTTGCGAGGCCTTGTTGCCGTTGGCGTAGAAGACATAGTCAGACGACTTGGCGATCACCTCGGGCTTCATCATGTAGTTGATGAACTCGAGCGCTTCGGCCGGATGCTTGGCGTCGGCCGGGATGGCCATCTGGTCGAACCACATCTCGGCGCCTTCCTTCGGGATCGTATAGGCGATCTCGACGCCGGCCTTGGCTTCCTCGGCGCGATTACGAGCCTGGAACAGGTCGCCGGAGAAGCCGACGGCCAGGCAAATGTCGCCATTGGCGAGCGCGTTGATGTATTCGGACGAATGGAACTTGCGGACGGACGGACGGATGCTCAGCATCAGCTCTTCCGCCTTGGCGAGGTCCTCGGCCTTGTTCGAGCTCGGATCGATCTTCAGATAGTTGAGCGCGGTCGGCAGGATGTCGGTTGGCGAATCCAGCATCATCACGCCGCATCCCTTGAGCTTCTCGAGGTTCTCCGGCTTGAACACCGTATCCCAGCTGTCGATCGTGTCGACGCCGAGCGCTTCCTTGATCTTCTTGGTGTTGTAGCCGATGCCGGTGGTGCCCCACATGTAGTTGACCGAGTACTCATTGCCCGGATCGAAGGCAGCCACGCGTTCCTGAACGACGTCCCACATGTTCTTCAGGTTCGGCAGCTTCGACTTGTCGAGCTTCTGGTAGACGCCGGCCGCGATCTGGCGGACCAGGAACGGCGTGGCGGTCGGCACGACAACGTCATAGCCTGAGCCGCCGGCCAGCAGCTTGGTCTCCAGGATCTCGTTGGAATCGTAGACATCGTAGACGACTTTGATGCCGGTTTCCTTGGTGAAGTCGGCAATGATCGACTGGTCGATATAGTCCGACCAGTTGTAGACGTTGACGACACGCTCCTGTGCCTGGGTCCCCGCCGCGGGCAACGTCAACAGGACGGCCGTAGCCGCCAGCCAGATCGCTTTGCGGATCATTTTCTTCACACTCCCTTTGTCAGTTTTCCTTTGCCGACAGATGGCATCACGGCCATCGTCCGGCATGCATTGTTGAACGGTGTCCCGGCAACGCACGACGACAACGGCCTGCCCAAGCGACGGGGCCGGGAACGTGTGCGATGGAAAAAAGAGGCGCCGCAGCGCGCAGGCTGCCTGGAGATATTACCGCCCGTTGCTGCCTGACTGGCAGGTCATGGCGGTGGGGCTCGGTCCTGGTTTGGCCGGCTGTGTCACGTGGCAAGATGCGCCTGTCTTGTTGTTGCCGTATTCCCAGCCTGCCCGTCGCGCAGCAGGCTTGTCAATGGGCAAAGATGTTCCAACCCCACCTGACAATCAAATCTGATTTGCATGTCAGGTGGGCGACGGGATTCCGGTGGTGCCGGGTCGCGCCGGCCGCGACTGACGCCGCAGCTCCAGGCCGATATGGACGAGCAGCGCGGCAACGACGACGACACCGCCAATCATGGTGCGGGCCGAAGGCACCTCGTCGTGCACAAGCCAGACCCAGATCGGTCCGAGGATCGGCTCGAACGTGCCGAGCAGCGCCGCCACGGCGGCCGGAACCAGCCTGGCGCCGGTGGCGAAGAAGGCCAGGCCCACGCCGAGATTGATGACGCCGAAGGCGAAAAGAAAGCCCATGTCGCGTGGAGAAACCGCGAACTGCGTAACCTGCGATGCAGCGAAAAGGGCGGCAAAGATCGTTCCGAGACATGTGGCCGGCGTCATGCGCACCTGGGCGAAACGGCGGGTTATCACGGTGGCGACCGAAAACATGAAAGCGATGAGCAGCGCCAGCCCGTCGCCGATCGGCGACACCGCGCCGCCCAGCGATTCCGAAACCATGATGGCGACGCCGACGATCACACCGGCGATCGCTGCCCAGGTGGCAGCCGAGACTTTTTCGCGGAACAGCAGCCAGCTGAGCAATGCTGCCAGCAGCGGCACGCCGGCCTGCATGAGCAGGATATTGGCGACTTTGGTGTAGGCGAGCGCAACCACGAAACAGGTCGAAGCGGTGGCGAAACAGACGGCCACCGCAAGACCCGGCAGGCCCATGTCGCGGAACAGTTTCAGGGTTCCGCGCGGACCGTCGCGCCACGCCATGAAGGCGATCAGGAAAGCCGCCGCCCAGATCGAGCGCCAGAACACCACCGCCCAGCTGTCATCGACAGCAATGAAACGCGCAATCGTGCCGCCGAGGCTCCACATCAGGGCGGACAGGAACACCAGCAGATAGCCGATGCGCTCCTCGCGCGATGCCGATGGTAGAGCGGACACGGTAGCGTTCATGGCCCACTATTGCCCTTCTTAAGGCGATGCATCGTGCGGGAGACGACAGAATTTGCCGATTTCCAGGCGACCGAGCGTGGAAGAAACGACGCGGGCATTCAAGAGCCGGATCGCCCGCATCGCTTGAGCCAATCCAGGCTCACTCCGGCAGCGGGGCAGCCTGACCAGGCGACTTGGCATAGCCGAGCGCTTCCACGATCAGGCCACCCCTGACGCGCATCAGGTTGACGCCGCGTACCGAGCCACCATCGCCGAAATTGAAGCGCCAACGGATGACGGCGTTGTCGCCCATTGCCGTGATATCCTCGAGTTCGAAATAGGAAACACGATCGGTGGCGATGGCGTGCCAAAAGGCAAGGCAAGCTTCGCGCCCCTCATAGCGGGTGCCGTTGGGCGCAGGCTGGATCGATTCCATGACGCAGTCCTCGGCAATCAGGTCATCGAGAATCGCGGGCTGATGTTCCTGGAATGCCTGGTTGAACCGCTGCATGATTTCAAATGTGTCATTCGATTGCATGTCTTCCTCCCTGAACAGACAGGTCTGTCTATGAATTGAAATATACAGACCTGTCTGTTAGCGTCAATCCCATGCAGAAGACTCCTGACACCAACGACAGTTCCCCCGCCCGCCGCCGCCTGCTGGATACGGCGAGCCGGCTTTTCTATGCCGAGGGCATCCATGCCGTCGGCATAGACCGCATCATCGCCGAGGCGGGTGTGGCCAAGGCGACATTCTACAAGCACTTCCCCTCGAAGGACGATCTCGTCGTCGCCCATATCGAAGAGCAGGACCGGCTTGGCCGCGCCTATGTCGCGGCACTACCGGCAAGGCCACCGCGCGAGATGATCGCTGCGATCCTAGGGCGCATCGGCAACGCGGCGACCGATGCCGACTACCGGGGCTGTGTGTTTCTCAATGCGGCGGCGGAATACCCGGACCCGGCCAGCCCGGCGCGGCGTGCCATCGATGCACGCCGTATGTGGTATCGCGACAGCTTGCAGAAACTCTGTGCCGCCAGCGGCGATCCATCTTCCGCGATGACGGCCGGTCTGCTTGTGGCGCTGTCGGACGGCCTGCTGGAGGGGGCCTATCTGGACGATCCGGCCAGGATCCCTTCGCTGATCGAAGAAGCCCTCGCCAAACTCCTGCCCAAAGCCTGACCGGGCCGCCGCCGATCTTCCGCCGACGGGCAAAGAGGGCCGTTACTTCGCCTGCTTCAATGCCTCCGACAGCACCGCATCCTCGCCCGCAGCATAGCTTGCGAATGTCTGGGCAACGGGGATGGTGGGCGCCAGTGATCCGGACGGGGTGCCATAGACATAGTTGAGGAAAAAACACGTCGTGACCTGCGCCAGGCTGCAGCCATCTTCCCAGTCGTGGTAGGCGGTGGTGTAGCGGACGGTCAGCCTGGAATTCGGCAAGGTGACGTTGCCGCCCTCGCCCCAGAACCTGGACCTGTCACCCATGGGCTCGCCCATCAGGATACCGCGCGAGCCGGCATGATACTTCAACATCGCCGCGGTGCTGAGAGCCGCGGAGAAGGTGTTCCCGCTGGTGAGGATGAAGACCTTACCGTCCCGCGGCACGAGCTCGGGCAGTTGTTTCGCAAAATCGACGCTCAGCGTGTAGTCGCCACCCGGGTCGAACCGCAGATCCACCACGGCGTTCTTGATCGGCCGCGTCTTCGCTTCGGCCAGGACATCGGCGAGGTAGCCATGGAGGGACTTGCCGTCCTGGTCGCGCACCCGGTTGATCTGGATGTAGAGGATGCTGCCATCGGCCAGATAGTCATGCCAGAAAAACTGATCGGGCCGCGCGAACGCCGGTGGAACCTGAACGCCTTGCAACACATGGGTCCAGGAACCGCTGTCATCCGGCATGGGAACGGGGCTCAGATAACGCTTCGGCCAGAATGTCCTGGTCAGCGGCTCCGGCGTGCCAGGCTCAGCGGCGAGTGTATGTGACGCCTGCGTTCCGTCGCGCAGGCGCAGGACCAACGCAGCGGAGTCCGCCTTTTCGGCAAGGCCCGCGGCATGAAGCAGTTCCGGCGAGGCAAGCAGGTTCGGCGAAAGCTCGCGCGCCAGATTGGCAGGCCCGCCGACGTAGGCGCGCAATCCTTCTACCAGTTGCTCTGCCGAATGGCCTCCGAGCGTCATGACCTGTGCCCCCAGGAGATCACGCTGGTCCGGACGACCCGACACCGCGAACAACCCGTCGGCAAACCATCCGAAGCGCAGCGGCAAGGCGTTGAAGCCGCGACCGCCGACCAGCGCCATGACGCTGGTGTGGCCATTGTCGGCCAGTGCCACGGCGCGCGCGACGCCCATCGCAAAGCCGGCGCGGTCAAGATCGGGCGCACGGGCGGAAAGCTCACCCATTGCCGTGTTGAACGCCGCACGGGTTTCGTTGGTGAAACTGCGCTCGACTTCAGGCAAGCGCCGCAGCAGATCAAGGTCCTGCTGGTTTTTCTCGGCCTGTGATGCAGCCGGCGAGAACGTCATCGCCGGGTAGGACTTAAAGGTCGGATAGAGAATGAAGGCGGCCGGAGCGACCACAAGGATCAGAACAGCGGCCAGAACAATAGCGACGCGCTTCAGCCAGCGTCGCATGGGACGATCGGTACCAGCCATCGGCGCCCTCACCGGTTACGCAACGTCGCGCGGCAAGATGATGACAGAGCCCGGAGGCGTCAATGTCAGTGACGGCTAAAATGCCATCTCTGCTGAAGCGATCCTGACGACAACTGCCATTGCCGGCGAGGCTCTGCTCTGCAACCGCAGCCGGGTCCTTACTGAAAATCGAAGGCGCTCAGGCCCGTCACCATCTCGTCGAGACCCAGCGGACGCGTCACCGGCGGCTCGGCTCGCGACAGGCAGCCGGAGCGCTCGCACAGGCGGCACGCCGGTCCAACCGGCGTCGCCTTCACGGCGCCCGCCTTGCCGCCCAGAGCCAATGCCGGAAGCGCTGCGCCATAGACGATCTCGTCACGGAAGGCGATGTCGCAGCCGAGCAGGATGGCAGTGCGGCGCGGTCGCTCCGAAAAAGCACCCTGCGGGCCCTCCAGAGTACGCGCAACGGTGAGGAATTCGGCGCCGTCCGGCATTTCAACGGCCTCGACGAAGATCTGGCCGGGCTGGGTGAAGGCAGCATGCACCGGAAGTTTGGGGCAACCGCCGCCGAAGCGGCTATGCGGAAAGCCCTGCGCGCCGGCACGGCGGAAGCGGTTGCCGGCATTGTCCACTTCCAGCATGAAGAATGGCACGCCGGAAGCACCCGCCCGCTGCAGCATGGTCAGCCGGTTGGCCGCCTGCTCAAAGGAGACACCGAAGCGCGAACGCAGCACATCGACGTCGTAACGGGCGCGCTGGGCGGCGGAAAGAAAGGCCTGGTACGGCATCATCAGCGCATGCGCGGCATAGCGGCCGAGTTCGAAACGGGCCAGCCGCCTGGCTTCGTCGGACGACAGCTTGAGCGCTGCGATCTCAGCCGCCACCGCAACCTGCATGCGGATGAGGCTCGCCTCCATCGCTACCTCGCGCAGTTGGTCGAAGGGCGACAGCCGCTCGGATAGGAACAGGCGCTGCGAATGGCGATCATAGCGGCGGCGCCAGTTGGGCATGGTGGCGACGGGAAGCACCTTGACGACGATGCCGTGCTCGCGCCGCAGCCATTCCTTCAACGCACCGAATAGGTCGTCGCCGGGACCAAGCAACGTCGTGAAGGCTTCGGCTTCCTCTTCGAGCGTCGGAAAATGGTTTTGCCGGCGTTCGAACACCTCATGCACCTCGTCGATGGGCAGGCGCGCGCCGGAAAGCGCGGTGGTATGGCCTTCGCGGGCAAGCAGTTCCGTAAGATCCGACAGGCGTTCGGCCTGCTCACGATAGGCGCGAAACAATTTGATGACCGCAGCCGCCGCATTGGGCGCGGCTTCGGCGATCTCGACCAGTTCCTGGTCACCCGGCAATTCGCCGGCCAGAAGCGGGTCGGTGAAGACTTCTCGCAATGCCGAGATCGAACCGCGCGCCTCGCCCTGCAGTTCATCCGGCTCGACCTTGTAGACGGAAGCGAGCTTGAGGATGAGCTGGACCGTCAGGGGGCGCTGGTTCCGCTCGATCAGGTTGAGATAGGAAGGCGAAATGCCCAGCCCTTCCGCCATCGCCGTCTGGGTCAGCCCCTTCTGGTTGCGGATGCGGCGGATGCGCGGCCCGGCGAATATCTTCTGCTCAGCCACGAGAACGGCACTCCTTTACAAAACTTGACATCGAAATCACCCCGATTCCGATATTTCCACTTTTTACATAATTTACAAGTTTACAGCTCTGCATTGTCAAGCACAACACAGATTTTCCCTTATTTTCCAGTCAAAATCGTGAATTCATTGGGTAGTTTTCGCACCGCAATGTAAATCAAGTCACAGGAAATCGCTACAAACCGAAGAACGCACGGCGGTTTCACGAAACGCAATTTGACAAGCGGAGCAGACAATGACCGATTTTTACAACCTCGTCCCCTCGGCCGCAGAAGGCCGGTTCGACGGCGTCGAACGGCCCTATTCGCCGGAGGATGTAAAGCGGCTGCGCGGCTCCGTGCAGATCAAGTACAGCCTTGCCGAAATGGGCGCGAACCGCCTGTGGAAGCTCATCCAGGAGGAAGACTTCGTCAACGCGCTCGGCGCGCTCTCCGGCAACCAGGCCATGCAGATGGTCCGTGCCGGTCTGAAGGCGATCTATCTGTCGGGGTGGCAGGTCGCGGCGGATGCCAATACGGCTTCTGCCATGTATCCGGACCAGTCGCTCTACCCGGCGAACGCGGCACCGGAACTGGCCAAGCGCATCAACCGCACGCTGCAGCGCGCCGACCAGATCGAGACCTCCGAAGGCAAGGGCCTTTCGGTCGATACCTGGTTCGCGCCGATCGTCGCCGACGCTGAGGCCGGCTTCGGCGGGCCATTGAATGCCTTCGAGATCATGAAGGCCTTCATCGAAGCCGGCGCCGCGGGCGTCCACTTCGAGGACCAGCTGGCATCGGAAAAGAAATGCGGCCATCTCGGCGGCAAGGTGTTGATCCCGACCGCCGCGCATATCCGCAACCTGAACGCCGCACGGCTTGCCGCCGACGTCATGGGCGTGCCGACGCTGATCGTCGCCCGTACCGACGCCGAGGCCGCCAAGCTGCTCACCTCCGACATCGACGAGCGCGACCAGCCTTTCGTCGACAAGGATGCCGGTCGTACCGTGGAAGGCTTCTACCAGGTGAAGAACGGCATCGAGCCCTGCATCGCCCGTGCCATCGCTTACGCGCCGCATTGCGACCTGATCTGGATGGAGACCGGCAAGCCGGACCTCGCCCAGGCCAGGAAGTTCGCAGAAGCCGTGCACAAGGCACATCCGGGCAAGAAGCTGGCCTACAACTGCTCGCCGTCGTTCAACTGGAAGAAGAACCTCGACGACGCCACGATCGCCAAGTTCCAGCGCGAACTGGGCGCGATGGGCTACAAGTTCCAGTTCATCACGCTGGCTGGCTTCCACCAGCTCAACTTCGGCATGTTCGAACTGGCTCGCGGCTACAAGGATCGCCAGATGGCGGCCTATTCGGAGTTGCAGGAAGCGGAATTCGCGGCCGAGGCCAACGGCTATACCGCAACCAAGCACCAGCGCGAAGTCGGCACCGGCTATTTCGATGCCGTCTCGATGGCGATCACCGGCGGCAAGTCGTCGACGACTGCCATGCACGACTCGACCGAGCACGAACAGTTCCGCCCGGCCGCCGAGTAAGCCGGACCGCATATCATCCCCGGCGCGGACGCGCCGGGGCGGCAACAGAGGAACCGCCTGAGAAGGCGAAGGAACATTCGAGGAGAAAAACGATGGCACCGCGTACCCGTGTCAAGGAAAGAGCCGAAGAACAGGCCACCACCATGAGTGCCGACCAGCAGGCCGTGATCCGGATCGTGGCCAACGATCTGCACCGCCTCAACCAGTCGGTCATGAAGGCGGTCGAGGCGGGCGTTTCGGTCGAACTGGTTCGTTCGGCCCGCCATCATGGCGGCGATGGCAACTGGGGTGATCTTTTGATCCCGGTGATCGTCACGCAGCAAAGTCACGGCTAACGAAAGTCAATACTTACCGACTAAAAGCAAAAAACCGCCCCGCGGGCAGCCGCGGGGCGGTTTTTTGTTTTGCAGGTGCTTTTACCGGACGACCGCCTGCGACTTTAGTTGCATAGCTGCCACTAATATTATTGTGATCCGCAAACGGGCCGGCTAGTACAGCCGCACGCTTGACATAGGCGATGGCCTCAACCCATTGTCCGGCGTGAATACAACCTAGCATTGAATTGTGGACAAGCAGCGCAAGCCCATTTTTCTGAAACACGACGAGAACGACATGACGGTTGCTGACGAAACCCCACCAGCACGTGACGGACCCAGGCTGGACTTCAGCAAGGTGCTGGTCGTGAGCCGGTCTCCGATCAACCGTATCGTCGTCTCCAGGATCATCGAGCAAAGCGGACTGAAGGCGATCGCGGAATCGCCCGAGACGGCCCCGGCGGCGTTGACGGATGTCATTCCCGGAGCCGTGATTCTGGATGGCGGGCCTGAAAACGGAGACTGCGACACAGTGCTTTCAGGTGTTGCGGCAATTCGCGGAATGATCGGCAGGTCGGCGCCTTGCATCGTCTTCCTTTCCAACCGCACAGGCACGATCGACAGCCTTGCCTTGCCGCGCGCGGTGGATTTCGTGGTGGCCAAGCCGATCACGCCCGATCGGCTGCAGCAGATCATCGATCGCCTTAAGAGCGGCACCAGGACGTAGCGCCGGCCGCCCGGGGCATTTCCGCTTTCTCTCCACCGCGGAAACGCTCCAGCCCTTTGTTTCTAAGCAATTCCGGACGCAAAACCGCTACGCACTTTTCCTGGAATGCTCCAGGAGGCGGCGGACAGCCTCAGGTCTTGCCGGAAACCGAGCCGATATCCGAAAGCAGCCCCGGCAATTCGCCGAGATGGCCGATCTCGCGAAAACGCGACGCGCCTGTCGGCGCTTCCACATGCTCGATCACCCAGGTCAGTTCGTGCGGCACGAAGACGCCCCAGCTGCCCGCCTCGATGGCCGGAACGACGTCCGATTTCAGCGAATTGCCCACCATCATCGCATGCTCGGCGCCGTCGCCATGGCGCGCGAAGATGCGTTCATAGGTCGGGCGCGACTTGTCGGACACGATTTCGACGGCCTGGAAGAAGTCGCCGAGGCCTGATTGGGCGAGCTTGCGTTCCTGATCGAACAAATCGCCCTTGGTGATCAGCACCAAGCGGTAGCGCCCGGCCAGCGCCTCCAGCGTGTCGTGCACATGCGGCAGCGTCTCGATCGGATGGCTCAGCATCTCGCGCCCGGCAGCCAGGATCCTGCCGATGACTTCGCTCGGTACCTTCCCACCGGTGACATCGATCGCCGTTTCGATCATCGACAGCGTGAAGCCCTTGATGCCGAAACCGTAGGTGCCGAGATTGCGTCTTTCAGCCTCCAGAAGCCGTTCCAGAAGGTGCTCCTTTTCGGCATGCTCGGAGAGCAGGTCGGCGAAATGGCGCTCCGTCAGCCGGAAGAACTGTTCGTTCTGCCAGAGCGTGTCGTCGGCATCGAAACCGATGATGGTCAGGGTGTTCGGCGACGTGGTCATGCGGAGCATCTAGGGCGAAAAACGGCCCAAAACCAGCGCTTTGGAACGCTTGTGCCAGCAAAAACGCCCATGATCCCCCCTTTTCTTCCTTCCGGGGCCACGGCTATACTCGGTAATCTGCAACCACAATCTGGTGATTGATGCCGCCTGCCAAGAAGGAAGTCCGTCCGTCGAGCCGGGGGACGCGAACCCGCGCGCCTGCCTTTCTGAAAAACCTCAGGGGAGTGAAGAGCTTCAAGGAGGCGAGCATCTGGCTGGAATCGCGTGGCATCGAAGACATCGAATGCATCACGCCGGACCAGGCCGGCGTCGCCCGCGGCAAGATGATGCCGTCTTCCAAATTCACCTCGAACACCTCGCTGGCACTGCCTTCGGCACCCTTCATGATGACGATTTCCGGACAATATCCGGAAGACGGCAATGGCTTCGAATATCCGGAAGACGATGGCGACCTGAAGCTGGTGCCCGACCTTTCGACGCTGACCGTCGTGCCATGGGAGGAAGACCCGACCGCTGCCGTCATCTGCGACCTCGTTCATCAGGACGGCCGCGCGGTTGAATTCACGCCACGCAACGTGCTGAAGCGCGTGGTTGCCGCCTATGACCGGCATGGCTTGCGGCCAGTCGTTGCGCCGGAGATCGAGTTCTATCTGGTGCGCAAGAACCCGGACCCGGACTATCCGCTGACACCTCCGGTCGGCCGCTCGGGCCGGCCGATCGCCGGTGGCTCGGGTTATTCGATCGCCGGCGTCAACGAATATGACGAACTGATCGACGACATCTACCATTTCTCGGAAGCTCAGGGCCTCGAAATCGATACGCTGATCCACGAGGAAGGCGCCGGTCAGCTCGAGATCAACCTGCGCCATGGCGACCCTATCGAACTGGCCGACCAGGTCTTCCTGTTCAAGCGCACCTTGCGCGAAGCGGCGCTGAAGCATGACGTCTACGCCACCTTCATGGCCAAGCCGATCCAGGGGCAGCCGGGTTCGGCTATGCATATCCACCAGTCGATCGTCGACAAGAAGACCGGCAGGAACATCTTCTCGGCGGAGGACGGCACCGAGACAGAGGCCTTCTTCCATTTCATCGGCGGCATGCAGAAGCACGTGCCGAATGCGCTGGTGATGTTCGCGCCCTACGTCAACTCCTACAGGCGCCTCACACAGGCGGCATCCGCCCCGGTCAACAACAAATGGGGCTACGACAACCGCACCACGGCTTTCCGCGTGCCGCGTTCGGACCCCAATGCGCGCCGCGTTGAAAACCGCATCCCGTCGTCGGACGCCAACCCATATCTGGCGCTCGCCGCATCGCTTGCCTGCGGCCTGATCGGCATCAACAACAAGGTGCCGGCCGAACCGCCGGTGCTGACCACCGCCAATGAGGACGAGATCGACCTGCCGCGCGGCCTGCTCGAAGCCGTCGATCTTTTCGAGAGCGACGAGGAACTCGCCGCCATGCTCGGCCGCCCATTCGCAGCCACCTATGCGGCGATCAAGCGTGCGGAATTCGAGACCTTCATGGAAGTGATCAGTCCGTGGGAGCGGGAGTATCTGTTGCTGAATGTCTAGGGGAGTAGGGGAGTAGGGGAGTAGGGGAGTAGGGGAGTAGGGGAGTAGGGGATGAACGAAAAGACCGGTTCCTACAAGAACTTGGTCGTTTGGCAGCAAGCAATGGACCTTGCCGTAGCCGTTTACGCCACGACGAAAACCTGGCCAAAGGAGGAACTGTATGGCTTGACGGGTCAGGTGCGGCGCGCGGCCACATCCGTACCTTCGAATATTGCCGAGGGTTATGGGAGGGAGATACGCGGCTCCTATCTGCAGTTTCTCCGCATCGCCCAAGGATCTCTGAAAGAATTGGAAACCCAGCTTCTCATCGCCGAGCGAACCGGCATCGCCTCCGAGTCCACGACAGATTCACTGTTGGTAAGTGCTGAGAGCGTGGGGAAACTATTGCGCTTGTTAATCCGCAAGCTCTCAAGCGATTAGCGCCTGCTCACATAGCCCCTATTCCCATACTCCCTTCTGAAAAGCCCCCATGCCCTACCAATCCCCCGTCTCCCCCGGCCGCTCCTGGTATGAAGATAGCGCCGGGCCGCGTCCTGAGTATCCTTCGCTGGACGGCGACCGGCAGGCCGACGTCGTCATCATAGGCGGTGGCTTCACCGGCCTTTCGGCCGCCGTGCATCTGGCCAAGGCCGGCAGCAATGTCGTGCTGATCGAAAGCCATCGTTTCGGCGATGGCGCATCTGGCCGCAATGGCGGTCAGATGGGCACCGGCCAGCGTGCCTGGGCCGAAGAGATGGAGAGCGAATATGGCTTTACCCGAGCCAAGGCGCTGTTCGATCTCGCCGAAGAAGCCAAGGCGCATCTTCTCGAATTCTCCTCGGCCAACGGCATCGAGATCGATTACATGCCCGGCCAGCTGTCGGTGGCGCACAAGCAGCGCTACGTCGATGACTACAAGGCGCATGCCGAGATCATGGCGACGCGCTTCGACTATCCTCACATCAAGTTCATGGACGCCGGGGAAACCGCCGAGCGGCTGGGCTCCACGCTTTATTACGGCGGCAGCCGCGACACAGGCACCGGCCATATCCATCCGCTGAAACTGGTGATCGGCACGGCGCTTGTAGCAGCCGCTGCCGGTGCAAATATCTTCGAAAAGACACCGGCCACCGGCATCTCGGCGCAAGGCGGCAAGGTGAAGGTGACGACGGCGCGCGGCACCGTCACCGCCGACAAGTGCCTGATTGCCGCCAACGCCTACGGTGGCAATCTGGAACCCGTCAGCGCATCCCATATCATGCCGATCGGTTCCTTCATCGGTGCCACCGTGCCGTTGGGCGACGAACTGAAGGTGCTACCCGGAGGCGAGTCGGTCGATGATTCCCGTTTCGTGGTGCGTTATTTCCGCAAATCGAAAGACAACCGGCTGCTGTTCGGCGGGCGCGAAGTCTATGCCGTCAACGATCCGAAGGACATCCACATCCATATCCGCAAGCAGATCGCCGAAATCTATCCGGCTCTGAAAGATGTCGAGATCACGCATGGCTGGGGCGGCTATGTCGGCATCACCGTGCCGCGCAAGCCCTTCGTGCGCGAAGTGATGCCGAACGTCATCTCCGTCGGCGGCTATTCCGGCCACGGCGTCATGCTGTCGAACTTCTTCGGCAAGCTCTATGCCGAGACGGTGGCGGGCAATCGCGATCGGCTGAAATTGATCGAAGACCTGAAGATACCGCCATTTCCCGGAGGGCGCCGCTTCCGTGCGCCGCTCTTGTTCCTGGCACTCAACTGGTTCGCGCTACGCGACCGGATCTAGAGCACCAAACCCGGTCCGCTAGGCACTCCCGGCCTTCGGTCCGACAGCATTCGCCAAAGGCAACTGCAAACGGACACGCGTGCCTTTCCAGGCGCCGTCGATGATTTCGATGCTGCCGCCATGCAGGCGCGCGATCTCGCGGGCAAGGTTAAGACCCAGCCCCGCGCCGGTCGAACGCGGGCGCAGCCGGTAGAATGGGTCGAACACGCGTTCGCGCTCTTCCGGCGGAATGCCCGGCCCTTCGTCTTGGATCTCCAGCCCGCCCTTATCGTCGACCAGAACGGTGATGGTGCCCGAACCGCCGCCATGCTCGATGGCGTTGCGCAGAAGATTGGCCACGGCGCGCTCGATCTGCTGCGGCCGAACACTGACCGGAACCCTGCCCTCGGCCGGTTCGAAAGAAAGCTCGTAGCCCGCCTCCAGCGCCAGCGGCGCGAAATCGACGGCAAGCGTCCTTGCCAGACCGACCAGATCGACCACTTCACGCGGACCGGCCGAATGGTCGAGCACCTGTCGATCCAACAATTGCTGCGCCAGATGCGACAGGCGCTCGATGTCCTTCAAAAGGCGCCGGCTCTCCGGATCCTCGCGCAACAATTCCGCACGCGTGCGCAATATGGCGATCGGCGTGCGCAATTCGTGCGCCGCATCCGTAAGGAAACGATTACGCTTCTCGTAGCCCTCACCCAACCTGGCAAGCGCACGATTGAAGGCCTGCACCAGCGGCGCAACCTCCTGCGGCACCCGTTCGGTCGGCAATTGCACGGCACGATTGTCGATGTCGATAGCGCTGGCTTCATCGGCAGTGGCGACGAGCCCGGCGAGTGAACGGCGCACGACCGCAGGTGTCGTCACCAGCGTGGTGAAGCCCATCACGATGATGATCGGCAGCAGCATGACTATGGTGAGGATGACCAGGATAGGCCCAACGCGAAGCCAATTGATCGTGCCGTCGGGATTGCGGGCAAGCTCGATCTGCAGGTCGATGTTGACTTCGACACCGTCGTTCTCGTTACGCGAAGACAGGGTGGAGGCGAGCACACCGACACGGCCGGCCGGCGTATCCAGATTGGCATAGGAGGCCGCGGGGCGCAGGTCGCTCTGTGCGAAATCCAGAGCAGCGCGATCTATGTTCCTGAGCAACCCGTCGCCGCCACCGGCGTAAACCGGAGGAACGTTGCCCTGTCGCAATTCCTGGCCGTTCTGGTCACGCACGACAAACCAGAGGTTCGGAAAACTCCGGCGATAGCTGTTGAGCTCCTCGGTCTCCCTGAGCACAAGCTGCCCCTTGCTGTCCCGGCTCAACGCTTCACCAACGAGAACAGCCGCCTCTTCATTGTCCACCAGAAGGCGCGGCTGCGCTATGAAGAGAACCAGGGTGAGCAGACCGAGGAAAACGACCAGCATGGCCGCCTGCAGCAGGATAAGCCTGCGCACCAGCACCCATTGCAGCGAACGCGGACGCGGCTTTTTCATGTCACCGCGCGCAGAAGGTAGCCGAGATTGCGGATCGCCCTTATCTCGACTCCCGCATTGACTTCATCGAGCTTGCGCCGCAGCCGGGAAAGATGGGAATCCAGCGCATTGGAGCCGATTTCGTCATCCATGGCGTAGACTGATTCCTCCAACGTCGAGCGCAGTACCGCTCGGCCAGGACGGCGGATCAGGGCTTCCAGCGCCAGCTGTTCGCGGCGCAGCAATTCCAGCGGCTTGTCGCCCACCAGCGCCTCGCGATGGCGAAAATCATAGGTCAGCCGGCCAACCGCTACGAGGTCGGAACGCAAGACCGCCGGACGGCGCTGCAAGGCGCGCAGCCGCGCCATCAGTTCCTCCACGGCGAAGGGCTTGGCCAGATAATCGTCGGCGCCGCCGTCGAGGCCGGCAACACGGTCGTCCAGTCCGCCGAGCGCCGTCAGCATCAGGATCGGCGCGTCGACGCGGCTGGCTCTCAGCTTCGGGATCAGATCGAGCCCCTCGCCGTCCGGCAGGCGTCGGTCGAGCACCAGTGCATCATAAGGACCGAAGGCTGCAGCGGCCTCAGCGTCGGCGATGGTCGCGACATGATCGACAATGACATGCCGGCGCTCCAGCGCCGTCTTCAGCACCGAAGCCATCTCCGGCTCGTCTTCGAGCAGCAGAATTCGCATTGCCCTTCGCCCACAGATTGCCGCCGAGGCGGCTTTCCCTCACTCGCACTCAAGCTTCGGCTTGCGGAAGCTGGTCACATACCAGCCCTTCCCCCACCGGCGCGCGTAAAATGTGTAGAAACACTCCTGTTCCTCGACATAACCAGGCGTCACCGTCTCTTCGTAGCGCGTGCCACGCCGGGTGTCCTTGATCTCGCCACTCGTGGAACCTGGCACGACATTGGTCGAGACTTTGCGCCACTGATAGGCGCGCTCGTCGCGGGCGAGATCGAGCACGGTGGAGGGCGGCCCATAATCGACGATGACTTCCTCGACCGGCCGGCCGACATAGTTCTTCATGATGTCGGAGGCGCAGCCGACAAGAAAGGCCACTGCGGCAAGCGCCGTAACGCTGCATGCGGCACGAATGGTATGAGAAGGCATGATGGATCCCGTGTAGTGTCCCTGCCCCGCTGCTAGCCCTGCTAGATTACCCGGACATTGCGGGAAAAGACGGGGCGATCGCCCGCACGCCTTACGCGAATCGCGATATCCAACTGATTCGCCAGCCGCCCCGTTAAAGTAAGTTGACACTTACAAAACCCTTGCAAAAAGCATTTTTACGAGCCGTGACAATAAAATTTGCGCATAAGTTTTGGTCGAATGGTTGTCGTTTAAGCTTGAAAGGCGCATAGATGCCACAATCGTCTGCCAAATGATCCAGGCTGGGCATTGCGAAACTAGAGCTTCGTATCGCCTGGAGGGATTTCGGGACCGACGCTGATCAGGCGCTGCCCTTGATCGAAGAACGTCGGCCGTGTTCAGGGGTAACCAGAACCTCAGATGCTCAAGTTGGTCCAGTTCTGTTTCGCGGACGGCGGGACCGTCGACGCTACAAACAATCCGCCACAAGGCGCTCAGCGGAGGCCGTTTTGAAACGCCCGCTCGGTTTCCGAGCGCCCAAGCCGCACCGCATCTCGATGCAGTTCGGTTATAACACGCGTCCGTCCTTCTGGCAGAAGGTACAAGCACAATCCCATCTCGTGATTGCCGCTGTCGGCACCGTCGCGCTGCTCAGCGTTGCCGGAACCGCGTTATGGTTGGCGCTGCCCTCGGGCGAGCGGCAGGCCTTCGCCAAACATCCAGTTGCCCAGGAAGCTTCGGCCTCCGAACAGAGCCCTGAACCCGCGCAGGTTGCGGAACAGAAGCCGGCTGTCGCTTCCGAACCGGCAGGCGTTGCAGCCAAGGGGCCGCAAGTCAGGCCCGCCTCCGTGCAAACGGCAGCCGCCAATGACGAGCTTTCCAAGACCGATCCGCGCTGGACCAACCCGGACGGCAAGCCCAAGCCTCAGACAGCCGCGGCGATCCAGGAAGCCGCCAAGGCCGTGACCGTTGCCAAGCCTGGCCAGGACGATCCGGACGCGACTGAACTCGCCTATGCGGAACCGGAAAATGGAGGCTCACCGGCCGACGCGGCGATAGTCGATCCGCCGGTGCCGCAGGCAAAGCCGGACAAGGCCGCGACCGCGGGCATCCCAGTCGTGGAGGAACCCCGGCAGAACGCAGAGCCGGCCAAGGCAAGCGGCAACGGAACGATCCTGCGTTCGGTGACGATGCGCTCGGGCCCCAAGAAAGGCGCCGGCGCCATCACCACGGTGCCAGCCAAGTCCAGCGTAGACGTGATCTCCTGCGGCAAGCACCGATGGTGCGAGATCGTCTACCAGAACAAGCGCGGCTGGATCTATCAGAGTTTCCTCAACCGCGGATGAGTGCCTTGCGGCCCTCCCTTCTCCCCCAGGAGAGAAGGGAATTACCGTCCCTCAAATACACCTTCCTCCATCCACCTCCAGCGCGACGCCGGTGATGAATTCGGCTTCGTCGGAGGCCAGCCACAACGCGGCGTTGGCGATGTCGAGTGGTGTCGACAGGCGCCCGAGCGGGATGGAGGCACGGAATTTCGCGCGAAGCTCCGGCGTGTCCTCGCCCATGAACTGGGCCAGCATTCCGGTTTCCCCGGCAACCGGGCAGAGGCAGTTGACGCGGATGTTCTTCGGCGCCAACTCCACAGCCATCGACTTGGTGGCGGTGATCGCCCAGCCCTTCGAGGCGTTATACCAGGTCAGCCCCGGACGCGGCCGCAAGCCGGCCGTGGAGGCCGTGGTGAGGATGACACCACCGCCCTGCCGCTCCATGATCGGCACCACGGCGACGGCGGCGTGGTAGATCGCCTTCATGTTGACAGCGGTGATCAGATCGAAAGTGGCCTCGTCCACCGCCAGCATATCGCCGTTTCGATAGGTGTAGCCTGCGTTGTTGACCATGATGTCGACGCGGCCGAAGGTATTCTTGGCGGCATAGACCATTTCCTCGACTTCCGAGCGGCTGGAGACGTCGCTTGCCACCGCGATAGCGGAGGAACCGATCTCGCCCGCCACGCGTTCGGCGCCCTTTGCGTTCAGGTCGGCTACCACCACCTTGGCCCCCTCCTCGGCAAAGCGCCTGGCCATGCCTTCGCCGAATCCGGAAGCAGCGCCGGTGATGATCGCAACCTTGTCCTTCAAACGCATCTTTTGTCCTTATGCAGAAATTCCCGTCAGCGGGAGATGGCCGCCCCCTGTAACCGCCGATACTAGAGCGTTTCCGTTTTTCACGGAAACGCGGAAACGCTTTAACTTTTTGTTTTTACGCAATTCCAGACGCAAAACCGCTACGCACTTTTGCTGGAATTGCTCTAAAGCGCGGAACGCGCTTTACCCATGATTGAACACGACCGTCTTTGTCGCCGACATGTCGTAGAGCGCCTCGAAACCCTTCTCGCGGCCATGGCCGGAGCGCTTGAAGCCGCCAAAGGGCAGTTCGATGCCACCACCGGCTCCGTAACCGTTGACGAACACCTGGCCCGAGCGCACGCGTTTCGCCAACCTGTGCTGGCGCGCACCGTCCTTGGTCCAGATGCCGGCGACGAGGCCGAATTCGGTGCCGTTGGCGAGCTTGACCGCCTCATCCTCGCTGCCGAAGGCAAACAAGGTCAGCACCGGGCCAAACACCTCCTCCTGCGCGATGGTGGAAGCAGGATCGACGGAACCGAACAGGGCGGGCGCGAAATAATAACCGCTGGCCGGCGCATCCTTGGCAATCGAACCGCGCGCCAGTACCGGAATCCCGGCTTTCTCGGCATCCGCCACCATGCCGGCGACGCGCGCCTGCTGGCGTGGATTGATCAATGCGCCGAGATCGAGATCGGCATCATGCGGACCGGCGACCAGTTTCGAAAAACGTTCGGCGAGCGCCCTGGCAACCTCGTCATAGACCGGTCGCTCGACCAGCACGCGGCTGCCGGCGGAGCAGGTCTGCCCGCCGTTCTGGATGATGGCGTTGACCAGCACGGGCAATGCCTTTTCCAGGTCCGCATCGGCAAACACCAGTTGCGGCGACTTGCCGCCGAGTTCCATGGTGACACCACGATTGTTCATCGCCGCCGCCTGCTGGATCGCCGTGCCGGTGGCCGGCGAGCCGGTGAAAGTGACGTAGTCGACATCGGGATGGCCTGACAAAAGCGCGCCCGCTTCGCGGCCGTAGCCGGTGATGACGTTGAACACGCCTTCCGGGATTCCCGCTTCCAACGCGAGTTCCGCCATGCGGATGGCCGTCAGCGAAGCATCTTCGGCCGGCTTCACCACCAGCGTGTTGCCCATGGCGAGTGCCGCACCGGCGACACGCGCCAGGATCTGCAGCGGATAGTTCCAGGGGATGATGCCAGCGACGACACCATGCGGCTCGCGCAGCGTAAGCGCCGTGTAACCATCGAGGAAAGGAATGGTGGCGCCATGGATCTTGTCGGCAGCACCGCCGTAGAATTCGTAGTAGCGCATGGTGGCTGCGACATCGGCCTTGCCCTGGCGCGCGGGCTTACCAGTGTCACGCGATTCCAGTGCGGCCAACTCGGCGCCGTGCTTCTCGACCAGTTGGAACAGCCTGCTCAGACAGCGGCCACGTTCCACCGCCGGCATTTTCGCCCAGGGGCCGTCCTCGAACGCGTGGCGTGCGCTTGCCACCGCCAGATCGACATCGGCCTGGCCGGACGCCGGGATGGATGCGAAAACCTGGCCGTCGGAAGGAGAAGCGACATCGATGCGCAAGCCGGAAACGGCATCAAGCGCCTTGCCGCCGATGATCTGGCGGAAGCTGCGGCCTTCCGCAACCGTGCTCGAAAGATGTCCGTCCATTCCGATTTCTCCCGTGGCCTTCCGCCAAATGCGCCCTAGTTGGCAGGGCGTGATAGTGGCCGCACTATCGCGCAATGAACAGTGCCCGTGCTGGACCAGTCTCAAACACGATGCTGTGACACCATAGCACTGGAAAAATTAAATCGATTAGATTATATCGGCTCCCGTCGCATTGCGGCAGTGTTGTTAGCGCATCATGACCAACGCCCCCGACCCCCGAAGGTTGCTGAGCGCAGGTAGCGCGAGATCGGACGAAGCATGACCAGCCAGATCATCCCCGTCGACCCGTTCGACTTCATCATTTTCGGCGGCACCGGCGATTTGTCGGAACGCAAGCTCCTGCCGGCGCTCTATTATCGCCAGCGAGACCATCAGTTCTCGGAGCCGACCAGGATCATCGGTACATCGCGAACCAAGATGAGCGACGACGAATTCCGCGCTTTCGCAAAGAAGGCGATCGAGAGCCATGTCGCCGCGGCCGATATCGACGCCAAGGAACTGGACATCTTCCTTGCCCGGCTTTCCTACGTGCCGGCTGATGCCACCAGCGGCACCGGCTTCGACGCATTGAAAAAGGCGATCGGCGATTCCAAGGCGATCCGCGCCTTCTACATGGCGGTTTCGCCGTCGCTGTTCGGCTCGATCTCGGACCAGCTCAAGCAGCACAAGCTGATCACGCCGACCTCGCGCATCGTCGTGGAAAAGCCGATCGGGCGCGACCTCGCTTCGGCCAAGGCGCTGAACGACCTGGTCGGTGACGACTTCGACGAAAGCCAGATCTTCCGCATCGACCACTATCTCGGAAAGGAGACGGTGCAGAACCTGATGGCGCTGCGTTTCGCCAACGCGCTCTACGAGCCGCTGTGGAATTCGGCCCATATCGACCATGTGCAGATCACGGTGGCCGAGACCGTCGGCCTGGAAGACCGCGTCACTTATTACGACAAGGCCGGCGCGCTGCGCGACATGGTACAGAACCACATGCTGCAATTGCTCTGCCTCGTCGCCATGGAGGTGCCCTCCTCGATGGATGCGGACGCCGTGCGCGACGAGAAGCTGAAGGTGCTGCGCGCGCTGAAGCGCATCAACGGCACCGAGGCGCCGAAGCAGACCGTGCGCGGCCAGTACCGCGCCGGCGCTTCCGCCGGCGGCCCGGTGAAGGGTTATGTCGAGGAACTCGGCGCCGAGAGCAACACGGAGACCTTCGTCGCCATCAAGGCCGAGATCGCCAACTGGCGCTGGGCCGGCGTGCCGTTCTACCTGCGCACCGGAAAGCGGCTGGCATCGCGCGTTTCCGAGATCGTCATCGAGTTCAAGCCGATCCCGCATTCGATCTTCAACGGCGACAATGCCGGACCGATCTTCGCCAACCAGCTGGTCATCCGCCTGCAGCCGAACGAAGGCGTCAAGCAGTACATCATGATCAAGGATCCGGGCCCGGGTGGCATGCGCCTGCGCCAGATCTCGCTCGACATGAGCTTCGCGCAGCAGTTCAGGGGCCGCGCACCCGATGCCTATGAACGCCTGATCATGGACGTGATCCGCGGCAACCAGACGCTGTTCATGCGCCGTGACGAGGTCGAGGCGGCCTGGAAATGGATCGATCCGATCCAGAACGCCTGGGAAAATGCCCGCCAGGACGCGCAGGGCTACACCGCCGGCACCTGGGGACCATCCGCCTCGATCGCGCTTATCGAGCGTGACGGCCGCACCTGGCACGAGAGCATTTGACGATGGCCGGGAATTATCGCCGCCACGACTTCGCAGACAGGGAAAGCCTGGCCGCCGCTCTTGCCGAGGCCGTCGCCGGCAGACTGTCGGCTGAAATCCGTGCCACGCAGGCAGCAAGCCTCGCCGTCTCCGGCGGCTCGACGCCCGCTCGCTTCTTCGAAGTGCTGTCAAACACCGACATCGCCTGGGACAGCGTCAACCTGACCCTGATCGACGAGCGTTATGTCCCCGACACCTCGCCGCGTTCCAATGCCGGGCTGGTCAAGGCCAGACTCAAGCAGAACAGAGCAGCCAACGCCCGTTTCCTGCCGCTCTACGCCAGCGGCGAGCTCGATGCGGATTTGAAGAACGCCGAACATTTCCTGACGACCTTCTTCAATCCGCCCGACGTGGCGATCCTCGGCATGGGCAATGACGGCCACACGGCCTCGTTCTTCCCGGATGCGAAGGAGCTGGAGCACCTGCTCGACCCGGCATCGCGCGACGAGATCGCCGCCGTCCACGCCGACAGCGCCGGTGAGTTGCGACTGACACTGACGCTTTCTCTGATCCGCCGGGCGCGCTTCCTCGCCCTGCATATAGAAGGCGCCGAAAAGCTGGCAACACTGGAAAAGGCGCTGGCGCCGGGGTCGACGCTGCCGATCCGCCGCGTCATCGACGCAGCGACAAGCCCGGTCGAAATCTTCTGGGCCCCCTGATGCGACGCAGCGCGACGACACCCCCACCCCTAACCCCTCCCCTCAAGGGGGAGGGGGACTTGGCGCGCGGCAGCTTCCCCTCCCCCTTGAGGGGAGGGGTTAGGGGTGGGGGTCTTCCACCCTACCCGAATGGAAACCAGCCATGACAGCCAGATCCGACATCGAAGCCATCACCAGCCGCATCCGCGAGCGCTCCCGGGCCAGCCGCGAGACCTATCTTGGTCGCATCGGCGAAGCGTCGGGCCGCGCCGCCAATCGCGGGGTACTGTCCTGCGGCAACCTCGCGCACGGCTTCGCCGTCTGCAGCCCGTCTGAAAAGGTCGCGCTGGGTGGTGACCGCGTGCCGAACCTCGGCATCATCACCTCCTATAACGACATGCTGTCGGCGCATCAGCCGTTCGAGACGTTCCCGCAGCTCATCAAGCAGGCGGCGACGGAGGCCGGGGGCATCGCCCAGGTCGCCGGCGGCGTGCCGGCCATGTGTGACGGCGTCACCCAGGGCCAGCCCGGCATGGAACTGTCGCTGTTCTCGCGCGACGTGATTGCCATGGCCGCCGCGATCGGGCTTTCGCACAACATGTTCGATGCTGCCGTCTATCTCGGCGTCTGCGACAAGATCGTTCCCGGCCTGGTGATCGCCGCCCTCACCTTCGGCCATCTGCCGGCTGTCTTCATTCCGGCGGGCCCGATGACCTCCGGCATCCCGAACGACGAGAAGGCGCGCGTGCGCCAGCTTTACGCCGAAGGCAAATGCGGCCGCGCTGAACTGCTCGAGGCCGAGTCCAAGTCCTATCACGGCCCAGGCACCTGCACCTTCTACGGCACGGCCAATTCCAACCAGATGCTGATGGAGATCATGGGCCTGCATACGCCGGGCGCTTCCTTCGTCAATCCAGGCACGCCGCTGCGCGACGCGCTGACCCGCGAAGCCACCAAGCGGGCGCTGAGCCTGACGGCGATGGGCAATGCCTATACCCCGGTCGGCCGCATGATCGACGAGCGCTCCTTCGTTAACGGCATCGTTGGCCTGCACGCTACCGGCGGCTCGACCAACCACACCATCCACCTGATCGCGATGGCGGCGGCGGCCGGCATCAAGCTGACCTGGCAGGACATTTCGGACCTTTCCGAAGCCGTGCCGCTGCTCGCCCGTGTCTATCCGAACGGGCTTTCCGACGTGAACCATTTCCACGCCGCCGGCGGCCTCGGCTTCATGATCCGCGAACTGCTCGATGCCGGCCTGCTGCATGAGGACGTGCAGACGGTGTGGGGTGAGGGCCTGCGTCCTTACACGGTCGAGGCAAAGCTCGGTACCGATGGTTCCGTCATGCGTGAAGCCGCGCCGGCGGCAAGCGGCGATGAGAAGGTGCTGGTGCCGGTCAGCCAGGCTTTCCAGTCGACCGGCGGCCTCAAGGTGCTTGCCGGCAATCTCGGCCACGCCATCATCAAGACCTCGGCCGTGAAGCCGGAGCGGCGCATCATCGAAGCGCCGGCCAGGGTGTTCCATAGCCAGCAGGGGCTGAACGACGCCTTCAAGGCCGGCGAGCTGACCGGCGATTTCGTCGCCGTCATCCGCTTCCAGGGCCCGAAGGCCAATGGCATGCCGGAACTTCACAAGCTGACCACGGTGCTCGGCATCTTGCAGGACCGCGGCCAGCGCGTGGCGCTGGTCACCGACGGTCGCATGTCGGGTGCTTCCGGCAAGGTGCCGGCTGCGATCCACGTCACCCCGGAGGCTCTCGAAGACGGCCCGATCGCCCGCGTGCATGACGGCGACATCGTCAGGCTCGACGGCGAGGCTGGCACGCTGGAAGTGCTGGTTCCGGCCGGAGAATTCGCCGTGCGGCCCGCAGCCTCCGCCGACCTGTCCGAACACGAATTCGGACTTGGCCGCGAGCTGTTCGCGGGCTTCCGCCAGATGGCCGGCCGCGCTGACCATGGCGCGAGCGCGTTTGGGTGAATTAAGCGCTGCCGCATCTTCCTTGCGAAGGCGCGGCGCCTCTTATCTCCCCCTTGCGGGGGAGAAAGCGATTTCAGCATCTTAGCGAGCACGCCCGTTAGGGCGGCACAGCTAAGTGCTAGAAATCGCAAGAGATGGGATTTGCAGCCGCTGCGTTGACGGTCTGCTGTTTCGAGCCCCCTAAAGGAAAGAAAAAACGCCTCTCTTGCGAAACCCCAGCTGAAAATCCCCTCTCTTGGATTTTCTACGACTTAGCCTCGCGGCGGCCTTTGGCCTGCTCCGGCTAAGATCGTGAAAATCCGTTCTCCACCGCAGGGGGGAGATAAGGGCGCGCGCGCTTCTACGGCACCGTCACCTCGGCCCGCTCGCCGGCCTTCACCGTCACCGGAACCTCGGTCTTGACATCATCATCGCCACGGATCGCCACCACGACATAGTCGCCGGCCGGCAAGGTCGCCTGGTGCGTTTCGCCGTATGAATTACCGAAAGCCTGGCGCTTGCCTTCGATGTCCTTCTTGGCGGCGTAGACCTCGATTTCCTTGGCACCCTTCGCATCGGCCGCCAGCACACCCGCATCGAGCACGACATTGACGTCGGTCTTTTCGCCGACCTTTACGGTGAAGGGCGTTTCGGCGGTCGCCTCGTCCATCTTGGCCATGACGACGTAGTTGCCGGGCGGCAGGTCGAACTTCTGGTCCGGTCCGTACGAAGTCGAGACATCGTCGCGCTGGCCGTCGAGGTTCTTCTCGGCTTTGAAGACGCGCACGACGAGGCCACCGGAATCCACCTTCTTGCCTTCCACGTAGAAGGCGTTGGTCACCACCTTGCCAACGCCGACGGCAATGTCCTTCTCAATCGTCTCACCGGCCTTGAGAGTGACCTTTTCGGTCGCCGTGCCCTCGCCGACCTTGACGGTGATTTCCTGTTCGCCGGCCGGGAAGACGGCCTTCATCTGCCCGTAGTAAGTGGTCGTGCCATCACCGGGATACCTGACCTGGATGGCAGCGCCATCGGCAATTTCCGCCCCCTCGCTTGCGTGGGCACGAACGATCAGCGTTCCGGCGTCCAGCACATAGCGCGGCGCGGCGACCTTGTCGGCTTCGATCGTGACCGCCTGATCGCGTTCGACATGGCCGACCTTGGCGACAAGCACGTATTTGCCAGGTTCGGCATTGCCTTTCCACGCACCATAGTCGGTCGAGGCATAGTCGCCGCGGCTGCCGTCGGCATTCGCCTTGTAGAGCACCCAGGACTGGCCGATATCGGTGGTGATGTCGGAGCTGCCTTCGGCCAGGGTCAGCGTCGGCATCAGGTTGAATTCCACCTTTTCCGGCTCGGGCGCGGGCGCCGGCTTGGGTTCGGGCGCCGGTTTCTCGGCGACGGTCTGCTTGAGCGCGTCTTCGAGGCCAGCCGCGTCGGTCGCCTGGATATATTTGCCGCCGGTGTTTTCGGCGAGGCACGCCACCCCCCTGCCCTCATCCGCCGTCAGGCCGAAACCGACGACATGCGCGGTGAAATCGACACCCGCCGCCTTCAATTCCTTGCCGAGCGCACATGGGTCGGCATTGCAGGTCTCGAGGCCGTCGGTGATCAGCACGACGGTTGCCTTCTCTTCGGTGTATTTCAGCGCCTCGGCCGCCTTGCGAACGGCCGCCGTCAACGGCGTCTTACCGAGGAATTTCATGGAATCGGCGGCAGCGGTGATGGCACTTGCCGTGCCGGCAGCCGGCGGAACGACGAGCTCGATGTCCTCGCAACTGCCTTTCTCGCGGTGGCCATAAGCCATCAGGCCGAGTTCCCTGTCGGCGGGAAGCGACTGCAGCACGGTGCGCAGTGACTGGCGCGCGATCTCCAGCTTCGGCTTGCCGTCGATCTGGCCCCACATCGAGCCGGACGCATCGAGAACGATGATGGTGCGATCGGCCGCCAGCACAGGCGCCGCAAACAAAAGCGCCGTCACGACAGCCGCGATCCATCTGGCAAAAATCGACATGGTATCCCCTCGTGAGCCTGGCTCGATCCGACGAAGCGGCGAAGATAGCGGTTCGTCGAGAGGAAGGGAATCTGCAATAGGCGATGAAATAAGCGGTAAGTGCGCAGGCGCTAGCGCTCTTCGGCACGGACGCGATGCAGTGCCTCCGCATAGGCGGAGAGGCCAGCCACGACGACCTGACGCTGATCGTCGGACAGATGCAGAAAAGCCGCCGCTACCTGGCCATGCCCAAAACGGTTGATCGCCGCCAGCGTCGCCTTGCCGCGCTCGGTCAACCTCAGGAGCTTAGAA
The DNA here is from genome assembly GCF_001303895.1 of Mesorhizobium sp. 1M-11. Lineage (GTDB taxonomy): Bacteria > Pseudomonadota > Alphaproteobacteria > Rhizobiales > Rhizobiaceae > Mesorhizobium. The sequence goes on from NZ_LJSD01000024.1 coordinate 44,241, forward strand.
CGGGCATCACCCGGGTTCGTCCGTTCTTCGATCTCGCCGGCATCGATCAATTTGCGCAGCATCCGGCTGACACTCGATTTTTCAAGGTTGAGGATTTCCCCCAGCGCAGCTGCCGTCAAACCGTCATCAGCGCCGATCTCGATGATGGAATGGACTGCTGACGGAGGCAGGTCTGTACCCGCCACCGTTGGCTTCATGAAGCCAAGTTCCCGCACGATCCGGCGCGAGGAATCGCGCACCTTCCGGATTTCCGACGTTTCGCTTTCGCTCACCACGATGCTTCCTTGCGTCTTATTGGTTGTATGATACAACTTTATTCTCTGGATCCAAACCGGCAAAGCGGGATCATCATGTCACCCAACGCCCCGAATTTCAGCACCAGGAGAGAAGCGGGCCAGATGGAAGGACAGATCTGCCTGGTCACCGGAGGCGGTAGCGGCATCGGGAGAGCGACAGCGCTTCGAATGGCGGAATCCGGAGCAGCAGCTGTCATTGTCGCGGGCCGTCGCGATGAAGAAGGAGAAGCTGTCGCACAGGCCTGCCGCGCGGCTGGGGCCGAAGGCCTTTTTCTTCGCACGGACGTAACACGGGAAGAAGACATCAGGCATCTCATACAGACCATTGTCGAGCGGTTCGGCAGGCTGGACACGGCCTTCAACAATGCGGGCTACCAGGAACGGCCCGCGCCCTTGGAAGAGCAGGACACCGATGTCTTCGACGCTGTCTTCGACACCAATGTACGCTCGGTCTTCCTGTCTCTCAAACATCAACTTGCCGTCATGCTGGCACAACAAAGCGGAAGGATCGTCATCAACGCCTCGGTCAGCGGCATCCGCAATCCCAATCCCGGCTTTGCGCTCTACTCGGCATCCAAAGCGGCCACGATTTCCCTGATGCGCTCCGCCGCCATGACCTATGCTCCCCACGGCGTGCGCATCAATGCCGTCGCGCCGGGCCGCGTCGTGACAGACATGATGATGAAGGCTGCGGCCGGTGTCGGAAGCATGGAAGCTGTGGCTGCGGGCCTGCCGCTGCGCCGCATGGGCCAGCCCGAGGACGTAGCCGAAGCGGTTGTCTGGCTCGCCTCCGACCAATCCGCTTACATTGTCGGGCATGTCCTGGCCGCCGATGGCGGTTTCCTGGCGACTTGAGAGACGCTCGCATCAATATGTCGTGCGTCGCTCCTCGCTTGGCGGACGGCCGAACTGCAGTCGGTAGCTCTGCGCGAAATAGGAATGCGAGGTGAAGCCGGTGGCGATCGCCACGTCGAGGATCGGCATGTTGGTCTGGCGCAGCAATTCGCGGGCGCGCTCGAGTCTCAGCCGCATGTAGTAGCGCCCCGGCGTCACGGTCAGGTGCCTGAGGAACAGCCGTTCTACCTGGCGCACAGAAAGCCCGGCCGACTTGGCGAGCTGTACCGCCGACAAAGGCTCGTCGAGATGGTCGGCCATCAGCTCGACGATCTTGCGCAGCTTCTCCGACTTGCCGGTCAGGTCGCGCTCCGGTCCGACACGCTGGCGGTCGCCGGCCGAGCGGATGCGCTCGTGTTGGAACTGGTTGGCCACGGCGTTGGCAAGGTTGGCGCCAAAATCCGTGCGCACGATCTCCAGCATCAGGTCGATCGAAGTGGTGCCGCCGGCGCTGGTATAGCGCTTGCGGTCGATCTCGAAGACATTGCCGGTGCATTCGATGTCCGGGAAACGCTCCATGAAGCCGGCGCGGTTCTCCCAGTGGATGGTGCAGCGATGACCCTCGAGCTGACCGGCTTCGGCCAGAACATAGGAGCCGACCGAGAGTGCACCCAGCACGCCGCCGCGCCGACCCCAGGCGCGCAGGGCACCGAGCACCTTCGACTTGCCGGGGAATTCCAGGTTGAGCGCGGCACAGACGAACAGGATATCGACCGGCGGCACGTCGGCCACGGCATAATCGACCTTCAGCGGCAGGTCGTTGGAAGCGGTAACGGCATCGCCGTCCGGCGAGACGGTGGTCCAGCCGTAGAAATCATGACCAAGCAAGCGGTTGGCCGAGCGCACGACATCGATCGCCGCCGCCACGGAAAACATCGGAAACTTGTCGACCAGCAGGAAGGCGAAGCGCCTGCCGCCTTGAACGGCGTCCGTCATGATGGGCCGTTCTATAGGAACAGGAGGCGTCGGCAAAGCTCGGCTCTTTTAATGGCAGCGATCAAAAGGATGGTCGGTCGAGACCGGCGGCAAGATAGGCGGAAATGACGGTGTTGGCCATCAGCATGGCGATCGTCATCGGGCCGACGCCGCCCGGCACCGGCGTGATGGCACCCGCAACGGCCGCAGCTTCCGCATAGGCGACATCGCCGACGAGGCGCGTCTTGCCTTCACCCTTTTCAGGTGCGGGAATGCGGTTGATGCCGACGTCGATGACGGTGGCACCCGGCTTGACCCAATCGCCCTTGATCATTTCCGGCCGACCGACGGCGGCCACCAGAATGTCGGCCGTGCGGGCAAGTGCTGGTAGATTCTTCGTGCGGCTGTGCGCGATGGTGACTGTGCAATTGGCGGCAAGCAGCAGGTTCGCCATCGGCTTGCCGACGATGTTGGAGCGGCCGACGACCACTGCGTTCAGTCCCGAGAGGTCCTTGCCGCGCACGCGCTCGATCAGCAGCATCGAACCGGCTGGCGTGCAGGGCACGAAGGCGGTTTCAAGCTCGCCGGCGCCGAGCTTGCCGACATTGATGAAGTGGAAGCCATCGACATCCTTTTCCGGCGCGATGGCCTGGATGACCTTGCCGGCGTCGATGTGGTCCGGCAGCGGCAATTGCACCAGGATGCCGTGAATGGCCGAATCCGCGTTGAGGTCGGCAATGATGCCGAGCAGTTCGGCCTCACTTGTCTGAGCCTTCAGCGTGTGCTGCACGGAATGGAAACCGCATTCCTTGGCGGTGCGCGACTTCGAGGCCACATAGACCTGGCTTGCCGGATCCTCGCCGACGATGACCACTGCGAGCCCCGGCTTGGTGCCGGCAAGGGCTGCCGTCAGCGCCTTGACCTTGCCGACCACATCCTCGGCCACCTTCTTTCCGTCGATCACATCAGCCATGCTTCACCCGTAGCCAAATCACATTCGCGCCAAAACAGACGGCGCGACATTCTCACGAAAATCGGCCGCTGCAATCCCGTCAAAACGCCGTCACATGCCGTAAACTCGAAACCCGCACGCCGTGTAACGTTTTTATCGATCCTCCCTGCGAGCGGAGGCACAGTCGCACCATGCACTTTCCAAGCCACTGATAAAGAATATGTTTTCGATCCATTAGGCCAGCCTCACAGACTTGTGATCGAACTTTCCAGCACGTGCGCGGTTTCCACGCAGTTGCACCGCTAGAGCGTTTCCGCTTTTCGCGGAAACGCTCTGGTTCTTTTTACGCAATTCCGGACGCAAAACCGCTGCGCACTTTTGCTGGAATTGCTCCAAGCACGGAGACCTCCCATGTTCAAAACCATCCTCGTCGCCACGGTTCTCTCTGCAGGGCTGGCGACCTCCGCAATGGCCCAAGGCAGTGATAGCCAGTGGGGCGACTGGTCGTGGTGGCACGGCAACACCGACACCACGACAACAGGCAGCATCAACAGCGTGTCGCCGACTGCGCCTGGCGCTCCGGTAACGACTGGCGCGAACGGCCCCTGTGCAGACACCGGCATGGGCCCTGACGCGAATGCCGGCATCAACGTCAACGATCAGTATTGCGGCAAATAAGCTGCCACTCGTTTTCCAAGCGGCCGCGGAAGCACCTCGCTTTCGCGGCCGAAGCCTTGCTAGCGGCTGGCCCCGGCAAGGATTTCCTTACCCGTCAGCTTCTGACGCATGACACGCCATAAGAAAAGCGGGTTGCCGACGACATAGCGGCGCCACAGCCGGCCTGGCTCGATCACAAACCGGAACACCCATTCGAGCCTGGATTTGCGTACCCACAGCGGCGCGCGCGGCACCGAACCGCTCAGGAAATCGAGCAGCGCGCCGACGGCGAATGGCAGCGTGCAGTGACGTTGGTCGAGATTTCCGGCAATCCACAACTCCTGGCGCGGCACGCCCATGGCGACCAGCAGGATATCCGGCCGAAGCTCCGCCAGTCGTTCGATGATCTGGGGCTCTTCCGCAGTGGAAAAGAAGCCGTCATGAACGACAACGATCTTGTGCTGCGGTGCCAGTTCCCGAAGCCTTTTGCAGGCACCTTCAGCGTTTTCGCGCGTAGCGCCGAGCAGGCCGACGGTCAGCGGCTCCTTGATCGCCTTGAGCAGCCCCGGTACCAGATCGGTGCCGTTGAGATTGGCCGGGAATTTCTCGCCATAGAGCAGTTTGGCGGCGATATCGACACCGATGCCGTCCGGCAAAACCAGGAAATCACCTAGCGCCGCGGCAAAACCGTCGTCCGCGCAGGCGATGTTGGCATTGTGGGCGTTGAGGAAGGTGATTTTGGTGAACTGCCTGTCGCGCACCAGTTGGGTGAGCGACAACAACGCCTCATCCCAGCTGAGACTCGCCACCGGAATTCCCAGGATCGATTTTGTGCACCCCATGCCGGAGTCCCTGATAGCAGGCCTCTCGGCTGCCCTGCCGCTTGATCATGGCCCGCACCGCCGCCAGTGCGAACATCTGAAGCGTTCCCGTCTTCGGCACGGGCATCGTGACCCAGCGATGACGCAGACAGGAGAAGCCCCATTATCTTTCCGCAGCCAGCATTAACAAGGGTCCGTGAAGCGATGATTAAGAGGATCGAGGCAAGCGGCAAGCTCTTCCACCACCCCGCATGACCGTCTATGGAAGGGCTTTCGGGAGGCTTTCGATGACCATCAAGCTTGTTCTCGCCGGCTGCGGCAATATGGGTTACGCCATGCTGGCCGGCTGGTTGAAATCCGCCAAGCTGAACGCGGCGGAAGTGCTGGTGGTGGAGCCCGCCGACGCATTGCGCGCCCGCGCCGAAGCATTGGGCTGCCCGGCGGTAGCGGGTGCAGAGGGCATTCCGGCAGATACGAAGCCGACGCTTGTCGTACTGGCCGTGAAGCCGCAGGTGATCCGCGAGGTGACGGCCGCCTACACAAAATTCGGCAATGGAGAGACGACTTTTCTCAGCGTCGCCGCAGGCACGCCTGTCGCCACCTTTGCCGGCATTCTGGGTGATCGCACGCCGATCGTGCGCTGCATGCCGAACACGCCAGCCGCCATCGGTAAGGGCATGATGGTGGTGTTTTCCAACAGCCTGGTTTCCGAGGCTGCGAAGAGCGTTGTGGCCGACCTGCTTTCCTCCAGCGGCGCGGTCGCAACGATCGACGACGAGGCTCTTATGGATGCGGTAACGGCGGTGTCCGGTTCCGGCCCTGCCTACATCTTCCACTTCATCGAATGCCTGACCGCCGCAGGCGAACATGCCGGCCTGCCGGCCGAAACAGCGAAGCTGCTTGCCATGCAGACCGTCTACGGTGCCGCCACGCTCGCCGCCGAAAGCGGTGAAGAGCCCGGTCTGCTGCGCCAGCAGGTCACCAGCCCCAACGGCACCACAGCGGCAGCCCTTGGCGTCTTGATGGGCGGTGACCGGCTGAAAGACCTCGTCACCGAAGCCGTCGAGGCGGCGCGGGCACGCTCGGTGGAACTGGGGAAGTGACCTCCGCAGCAGAATGACAAGACCCGAACCACTGAAGGTCGGCGATCCGGTTAGGATCCTGATCGACGAAACGGAAATCCCGGGACAGGTGCTGGCGCTTGCCGATTGGCAGTGGATTCTCGTGCAGACGGATGACGGCCGCCTCTGGCTGGACGTGGTGATGAATGTTTCCGCTGCCTATTGGTCACAGCTCGTGCTGTTGGATTCCAGCACGAACGCGAAAGACCTGCATGCCATCTCAGAAATCGCGCGTGCCGTGGCATGGCATCCGCGCCGCGTGGATGTCGTGGATGTCCCAGGCGCCGAGCGGCTTGGGAGGCCGGGCGAACGACTGACGGGGCTCTGAGCGGAACTCAGCCGTAGAGCATCTGGTCCTGCTGCCTGCGCAAGGCATAAAGCCGCGTCGAACTGTCCGAAGCTGCGTTGTCGGCGGTGAGCAGCTCGCCCTTCTTCACCGGCTTCAACACCTTGCCGCCCTCGAGCAGGCCGACCGGCACGGCGCGCTCAGCGCGCGCTTCCTCGACCGTCATCGTCCAGGAGCGATAGCAGGTCTCGCCGATGGCATCGAACGTCTCACCGGCGGCGAGGTCGCGCTTGGCGACCGCGCAGACCTCGGCGACGGGGCGCGGCAGCGGCACCATATCGGGCTTGCCGTAAAGCATGATGCGGGCTGCCGTCAGCGGCACTTCCAGCGAGGTCAGGTGATAGGGCCGGAACAGACCGTAATACGGCCCCTTGCCGACATGCAGGTCGTCAAGCCGCTCGATGACGCGCGGATGCGTGGCTTCGACGATGACGAAGACGCCGGGCGCCACGCCCTTGCCGATGGTGTAATCGACCACGCCTTTCCTCGACAGCACGCCGCCATCGGCGCGCGGGATCAGCACCTTGGCCAGTTCGTCACGGTTGGCGGCGGGGCCGTGCATGCCGGGCCTGTCCGGGACAAGGCCGGTGGCGTTGGCGATGGCACACATCTCGACCATGGTCTTGGAGCCGTCGACGAACTCGACCAGCATGCGCGGGTTCATGTTGCGGCGTTCGGCCTCGGCGCGATAGTCGTCCGGCACGGCGTCATGGTTGAGCGGATTGTTCTTGCCCTTGCCGGCAGCGACGACCGTGCAGCCGAGCGCGGACACGAATTCGATCAGCTCCATGCAGGAAGACGGCTCATCGCCGGCGCCGAGCGAATAGACGACGCCGAGCCGGTCGGCCTCCTTCTTCAGCAGGCAGCCGATGGTGACGTCGGCTTCGACATTCATCATCACCAGGTGTTTGCCGTGTTCCATCGCCGACAGGCAGAAATCGGCGGCGACGCCAGGCTTGCCGGTGGCGTCGATGACGACGTCGACCAGCGGGTTGGTGACCAGCATGTCGTTGGAGGTGATGGCGATCCTGCCAGCCTCGATCGCCGCGGTGACCTGCGCCTGGTTTTCGGCTTCGCGCGCCATCGCCTCGTCGCCATAGGCGATGCGGATCGCTTCGCGCGCCGTGTGGGGGCGCCGGGTAGAGATGGCACAGACCTCGATGCCCGGCATCAGCATGCCTTGCGTGACCAGGTCGGTGCCCATTTCGCCGGAGCCGATGACGCCGATGCGCACGGGCCTGCCCTCGTCGGCGCGCCTGGCGAGATCGCGGGCAAGTCCGGTCAGGGCGACATTGGTCATGAACAGGTTCCGATGGGTCGCAGGGCTCTTGCCGGAAACGGCCAGACCTTGTCAACAAACCGCCGTGGCGTCGAGTCCGCTGCACGCATTGTGATTGCCGAACCTTGAGTCTGGATCATTGGGAAACCAACGCCGCCGGTCTATGGAATAATCCCGCCGAGTGAGCCTGACGGAGCGATCCATGCGCATTCTCGTCTTCCAGCATGTCGATGTCGAACATCCCGGCATCTTCCGCGACTTCTGGGCCGAGCAAGGGCATGAATGGGTGCCGGTTGAACTCGATATCGGCGAGCCGATCCCTCCCTTCGATGGTTTCGACCTGCTCGCCGTGTTCGGCGGACCGATGGATGTCTGGCAGGAAGAGGCGCATCCTTGGCTGGTGCCCGAGAAGGCGGCGATCCGGCGCTGGGTGATCGAGCTCGGACGACCCTATCTCGGCATATGCCTCGGCCACCAGCTGCTGGGTGCAGCACTTGGCGGCGCGGTCGGCCTGATGGGCAAGCCGGAAGTGGGCTTGGCATCGGTCGAGCTGACGGAGACCGGCCGCAACGATCCAATCTTTGCGGGGCTCGGGCCCTCGGTCGACTGCCTGCAATGGCACGGCGCGGAAATTGCGCGCCTGCCCGAAGGCGCTGAGATCCTGGCCAGCAATGCCGCCTGCACGACGCAGGCGATCCGCTGGGGCCGGCACGCCTATGGTTTCCAGTATCATCTGGAAGCCATGGAAACGACAGTGGCCGACTGGGCTGCGATCCCCGAATACAAGCAGAGCCTGGAAAAGGTCATGGGCGCCGGCGCCGCCGCGAAGCTGGAGGCGGAGATGGCGCCACGGCTTGGCGATTTCCGCAAGGCGGCGAAAAGGCTGAACGACAATCTGATGGCCATTGTCGCCGCATCGTAAGGCGTCATCGCCGTAGAGGGACGACCCCTTGACCGCTGTCGGCGGCCCTTATGAAATCCTTATTTTTTGCCATCGCCTTCTCTCTCGAACCCTTATGCCGAGGCTCCTAACTTCCCGGCTGCACACGCTCCAAGGCGCGGTGCGAAAGGAACGAGACATGTACAGCTATTACATCCCCGATGACGACGACCGCATGCCCCATGCCGTCGCCCGCAGCATGCAGAACAGGCGGGACGAGCCGCTGATGTTCGTGCGGCTTTTCCTGGTGATCGCGATCTTCTTTGCCGCGATTGCCTGTTTCCATCAATTCATCGGGTGATCGGCGATGCGCAATTCCCTGATTTCGGAGCCTCCTTCCGCGGCCCACCGTTTCCTGGTCGGACGCGACGGCGAAGGGCGCTGGATCGCCCGCGATGAACTCGGCCTGACCGGCGGCGTCTTCGCCGACAGGGCATCGGCGATCCATTTCGCCGAGACCGAAAGCGATCACAAGGCCGGCTGCGTCAGCCTCGCCCCGGACAGCGCCCGGCTTTCGCTCTTCAACTGAACGGGACCGGCCGGCGACGCTGCGCCCCGCGAGAAAGGCTCGCCGCCGGCCGGCCCGAAACCGGGCCAGCAAAAGAGAACTCCCATGCACATCGACAGAACCCGCTTCAAAGGCGCCATCGCGGCGCTGCCGACCCCGTTCCGCAAAGGCACGGTCGACATGGCCGCTTTCGATTTCCTGATCCGCTGGCAGATCGACCAGGGCATAAACGGCGTCGTCGTCTGCGGCACCACCGGCGAAGCGCCGACGCTGACGCATGACGAACGCCTGTCCGTAACGCGCCGTTGCGTCGAAACCGTCGCCGGCCAGGTCCCGGTGATCGCCGGCACCGGCTCGAACAACACCGAAGAGACGGTCGCCGCGACGCTCGCCGCCGCGGCCTGCGGCGCCGATGCCGCCCTTGTCGTGACGCCTTATTACAACAAGCCCGGCCAGGAGGGCCTCTATCGCCACTTCGCGGCGATCGCCGAGGCAGCGACGATCCCGGTCATCCTCTACAATGTGCCGTCACGCACTGGCGTCGACCTGTTGCCGGACACGGTGCGCAGGCTGGCGGCCTTCCCGGCGATCATCGGCATCAAGGATGCCACCGGCGACCTCGACCGGCCCGAGCGCACCGCCAGGCTCGCCGGCGCGGAATTCCTGCAGTTTTCCGGGCACGATGCCACCGCACTTGCCTTCAACACGATCTGCGGCGCCGGCACGATTTCGGTCGCCGCCAATGTGGCGCCCGGCCTCTGCGCCGAGATGCACCGTGCCTGCCGCACCGGCGACCTGCTGTCGGCGAAGACAATCCGGCGCAGGCTGGAACCGTTGATCGCGGCACTGGAGCGGGAAACCAACCCGGTGCCGGTGAAATACGCGCTGCACCGCCTGCTCGGGCTGAGCCCGGAAGTGCGCCTGCCGCTGACGGCAGCACAGCCGGAAACCGAAGCCGCCGTCGAACAGGCGATCACCGCTTTGTTCCCGTTCGATTTCGACCAGCCCCAGCGCGTCGCCACGCGCCGCTAAAGGGCGAGGCAGCAGGGTGTTTTACCCACAACTCAAGACCGCAAATTTCAGAAAAATATCAGAATCCGGACCTTGCCTCATCAGGCCATCCGCCCGATGAAACGTGAGGGCTGCCGTTGCGACTGTTTCGGCGGACCGATGTCACATTCTGGCCCCAACGGTCCCCCGCTCAGCTGACGCTGGGCGGGTTTTTTCGCGTTATGACCGGAAATGAAAACCTTGGTCCGGAGCCGGGACAGATGGTCCGCGAGGGCCTCTGAGCGCGCCGAGTTTCGCTTACCGACAGGAAACGAAGTTGCCTGATATTGATGTATCGGATATTCGAACGTTGGGCACTTTGCCCGCAAATCCAATTGGGAGAGGCTCGCCATGACACGCAAGACGGTTATCAAGTTCGGAAAGGTGGAAAACGCCGATGCCAGCGACTTGCCGGGCTGGGTGGTGGTCGAAGGAAAGCCGACGATGAAGACCGCCGTCCAGCACACCACCGGGGACGGCAAGGTTCTGTCAGGTACGTGGCAAGCGACTCCAGGCACTTATCATGCAACCTATACCGATTACGAATTCGTCCACATGATCGCTGGCCGCATCATCATCACTCCGGATGGAGGCGAGCCAGTTGAAGTCGGGCCAGGCGATGCGTTCGTCGTGGAAGCCGACTTCAAGGGAACCTGGAAGATCATCGAGCCGGTGACGAAGCACTTCGTCGTCACTGTCGGATCGTAAGCACAGCAGGCTTGCGCCGCCCGCCGGCCGACGCTATCTGGCCCTCCGCGCTTGGCTGTCAGCGAGCGCTCTCAGGCATCAAGGCCCGCTCAGCTTAGGCTGGGCGGGCTTTTTTGTGTGCAGTTCTGACATTTCAACCCAGCGCGTCGAGTGCCTGGCGCTGCCGGTGCATCTCCAGGAACACGCGGTAGTCGCGGTCGAAACGGTTGCGTGAAGCCGGGTTCGGCCGCCGCTCACGGCCGGGCTGGCGCATGGCGGCGCAGGCTTCGGCCAGGCTCGGATGAAGTCCGGCTGCTGCCGCGGCCGACATCGCCGTGCCGAGCAGCACGGCATCACCGCTTTCCGATTCCAGCACCGTGCAGCCGGTGGCATCGGCGTAGAGTTCCATCAGCAGCGGATTGCGGGTGTGGCCACCGGTGACATGCAGCGTGTCGATGACATAGCCGTTGGCGTTGAGGGCTTCGAGCACGTGGCGCACGCCGAGCGCGATCGCCACGGCGCTGCGCCAGTAAAGCCGGGTCAGGCTGTCGAAGGAGGAGTCCAGCGTCAACCCGCTGATGACGCCCAGCGCATGCGGGTCGGCCAGCGGTGAACGGTTGCCGTGGAAATCCGGCAGCACGTGCAGCCGGGAGGCGAGGTCCAGCCCCTCCTCGGCACGCAGGGCCATGACGCGTTCGACGATGCGCCTATGCGTGGCCGCATCGGGTTCGCCGCCATGCCAGCGGATGACGTGGTCGAGCAACGCCCCCGTCGCCGACTGGCCGCCCTCGCTCAGCCAGAGGCCCGGCAGGGCAGCGCCGAAATAAGGCCCCCAGACACCGGCGAAACCGCATGGCTCGGCCGACATCGCCATGACACAGCTCGAGGTGCCGGCAATCAGAGCGAGATGCCGGTCGATATCGTTGAGGCCGCCAATGACGCCGAGCGCGCCGGCGAAGGCATCGATGAGACCTGCGCCGACACGGCAATTCACCGTGAGGCCGAGCGCGGCGGCAGCCTCCTCCGTCAAGGGGCCGAGATCGCTGCCGACCGCGCTGGCGCGGTCCGGCAGGGAACCGTGTTCGAAAATGTCGGCCAGGCCCACAGCCTCGAAGAAATCCGGACGCCAGCCGGCTTCTTCGTGGGCAAGAAAGGTCCATTTGGCGGTGAGCGTGCACTGCGAGCGGGCAAGCGAGCCGCAGGCCTTGAAGGTGAGGAAATCCGCAAGGTCGAAAAGCTGGCCGGTGCGCGCCCAGGCCTCCGGTAGATGCCGCTTCACCCACATCAGCTTGGGCGTCGCCATCTCCGGCGACATAACGCCGCCGACGTGGTCGAGCACGCGGTGACCGGTGGCCGTGCATTCGTCGGCCTCGGCCAAGGCGCGATGGTCCATCCAGACGATGGTGTCCCAGCGCTCGCCGCCTTTCTTCGAGACGCCGACCTGTTCGCCGTTGCGGCCACGGAACACGTTGGAACAGGTGGCGTCGAACGAGATGCCGACGACATCTTCCGCCGCCACGCCGGCAGCCTGCCGGGCGGCACGCATCGCCTCGCAGGCGGCGGCCCAGATGTTTTCCGAGTCCTGCTCGTAGTGGCCGGCACTGGCCTGGTTCATGGCGATCGGCCGCTCGGCGCGGGCGAGCAACTGGCCGTCGCGGTCGAACAGGCCGGCGCGCGCGCTGCCGGTGCCGACATCGATGGCGGCGAGCACCGGCGCCATCAGCGCGACTGGACCCGTCGCGTAGCCGTCGGGGCCAATGTTTCCAAGGACCCACAGGCCCGTTCCGGCTGTGGCAAAGAGGTCAGAAAGGAAGCATCGGCGCGCAGCATGGCGCGCACTCTATATGCGTGCTTTGCCCCGCGCTACCGCCTCGATCATGTGTCCGACTGGTTCAGAGTTTCCCTGCGAGATAACGCGTCAGCGTCTCGCGCGCGCCAACGTCCCAGACCGTCTTCAAGGCATGGGAGAAGGCCGCCGCAAAGGCCGGCGAATGGCCGACTTCGCCATAGATGTCTTCCATCGCCAGCCATGCCGACGGGTCGGCCTTGGCGGCGCGCGCTGTCGCCTGCATGCGCTCCCAGTTGGGATCGTTGGGCTCGATGACCGCGCCGGAATCGCTGGTGCCGAAGCAGTATCGGCACCAGAAGGCGGATTCGAGCGCCAGGCCCGCGACGCCGGCGCCGGTTTTCAGGCGGGCGGCGATGGTGGGGATGATGAATTTCGGCTGGCGGTTCGAACCATCGAGGCAAAGCCGGCGCACCGTGTCGCCGATCTTGGGGTTGGAGAAGCGGCGCTCGATCAGCTGGTAGTAATCCTCAAGGTCGGTGTCCGGCACCGGCGGTACGGTCGGGATGATCTCGTCATGCTCGAGCTTGGCGAGGAAACCACGCACCAGCGGTTCCTGCATCGCCTCATGCACGAAATGGATGTCCATCAGCCCGGCCGGATAGGCGATGGTGGCATGACCGCCATTGAGGATGCGGATCTTCATCAGCTCATAAGGCGAGACGTCGGGCACGAACTGCACGCCGACCTTTTCCAGAGCCGGGCGGCCGGCCGGAAAATTGTCCTCCAGCACCCATTGCCGGAACGGCTCGCAGAACACCGGCCAGTTGTCGTCGACGCCGAAATCCGTCGCCAGGATGCCGCGTTCGCGATCGGTGGTGGCCGGGGTGATGCGGTCGACCATGCCGTTCGGAAAGGCGACGTTGCCGGCGACCCATTCGGCGAGGTCACGGTCAAACAGGCGGGCAAGGCCGATCACGCCATCGGAGGTGACTCGGCCATTGTGGGGGATGTTGTCGCAGGACATCACCGTGAACGGCTCGACGCGCGCGTCGCGCCGGCGGACCAGCCCGGCAAGGATCAGGCCGAACACCGTCTTCGGGTGTTCCGGGTCATTGGCATCGGCGATGATGTCGGGGTGTTCGGGGTTGAAATAACCCGAGGCCGGGTCGATGAAATAGCCGCCTTCGGTGATGGTCAGCGAGACGATGCGGATCGCCGGATCGGCCAGCCTGTCGATGATCGCGGCCGTCTCGCCCGGCACCAGGAAGTCGATCATCGCACCGGTCACATGGGCGACCATATGGCCTTCGTCCTGCTCGACAACGGTGGTCAGCCAGTCCTGCTCGGCCAGCCTGGCGCGACCGGCCTTCTCGCCCTCGAACACGCCGGCGCCGATCAGCGCCCAGTCATGGCCCTCACCCATATTGAAGAGATCGTCGAGATAGACGGCCTGATGCGCGCGGTGGAAGTTGCCGACGCCGAAATGCACGATGCCGGCCTTGAGGCTATCGCGCCAATAGGCAGGGGTAGCCACCTTCGCGGGCAGCTTGTCCAGATTGGCGAGCGAGAGTTTTGTCGTCATGTCAAAACGCCTTTCGTAGAGACCTTTCCTTCTCCCCGTTCACGGGGAGAAGGTGGCCCGAAGGGTCGGATGAGGGGCGGTGCCAACTTTTGCCAGGACGGCGCAGCCCCTCACCTGCCTGCCGGCATCCTCTCCCCGTGAACGGGGAGGAACGCTGTATTCAACTCATCCACTGGCCGCCATCGACGTTGTAGGTCTGGGCGACGATGTATTCGGCCTCGCTGCTGGCCAGGAACACCGCCATGCCGGTCAGGTCTTCCGCGCGGCCCATGCGCCCGTAAGGCACACTCTCGCCGACCAGCTTCTTCTTTTCGCCGAGCGGCCGGTTCTCATATCTGGCGAAGAGGGAATCGACATGGTCCCAGTGCTCGCCGTCGACCACGCCGGGCGCGATCGCATTGACGTTGATGCCGTGCTTGATGAGATCGAGCCCGGCCGATTGAGTCAGCGAAATGACGGCTGCCTTGGTAGCGCAGTAGACTGCGACGAGCGCCTCGCCGCGACGACCGGCCTGACTTGCCATGTTGATGATCCTGCCGCCCTTGCCCCTGGCGATCATCGATTTCGCCGCCGCCTGCAGCATGAACAGCGTGCCGGCGACATTGACCGTAAACAGCCGGTCGTAGCTGGCGCGGCTGATCTCGACGATGGGTGCGGCATCGAACAAAGCGGCGTTGTTGATGAGGATATCGAGCCCGCCTGCCCTCTTCTCCACCGCGGCAATCGCGGCATCGATCGAGGCCTGGTCGGTGACGTCGAGCCGCACCGCATAGACAGCCGGCCCGATCTCGGCCGCGGTCTTTTCGGCTGCCTCCAGGTTGATGTCGGCGATCGCCACCGTCGCCCCTTCATGCACATAGGCTTCGGCGAAGGCGCGGCCGATGCCGCGCGCCGAACCGGTGATCAGCGCGGACTTGTCCTTTAGACGCATGATTACAGCGCCTTTCCGTCGGCGTCGAAGCGGTGCAGCTTGGCCGGGTCCGGCGTCAGATAAACGATGTCGCCATGGCGAACTCCGATCTCACCGTCGGCGCGCACATTGATCGTGCCGACATCATCGGTGTGCACATGCAGGAAGGTGTCGGCGCCGAGATGTTCGGCAACGCCGACCTTGCCGCGCCATTCGCCGCTGTTGGAGGCGATCTTGAGATGTTCGGGCCGGATGCCGATGGTGGCTGCATTGTGCTTGGCGGCGGCCGCGCCGGTGACGTGATTCATCTTCGGCGAACCGATGAAGCCGGCGACGAACAGGTTCTTCGGGCTGCGGTAGAGGTCCAGCGGCGAACCGACCTGCTCGATGTTGCCGGCATTCAACACCACGATCTTGTCGGCCATGGTCATGGCCTCGACCTGGTCGTGGGTCACGTAGATCATCGTCGTCTTGAGCTGGTTGTGCAGCTCCGATATCTCGAGGCGCATGGTGCCGCGCAGTGCCGCATCGAGGTTCGACAACGGTTCGTCGAACAGGAACGCCGAGGGCTGGCGCACGATGGCGCGGCCGATGGCGACGCGCTGGCGCTGGCCGCCGGAAAGCTGACCAGGGCGGCGGTCGAGATAGTTGGTCAGGTTCAGCACGCGGGCGGCATCGCCGACCTTCTTGTCGATCACCGCCTGGCTTTCGCCGGCCATCTTGAGCGGGAAGGCGATGTTCTTCGCCACCGTCATGTGCGGATAGAGCGCATAGGACTGGAACACCATGGCCAGCTTGCGCTTGGCCGGCGCTTCATCGGTGACGTCGCGGCCGTCGATGGAGATGGTGCCGCCGCTGGTGTCCTCCAGCCCGGCGATGAGACGAAGCAGCGTGGACTTGCCGCAGCCGGATGGCCCGACGAACACGACGAACTCGCCGTCCTCGATGTCGAGGTCGATGTTGGGAATGATCGACGTCGTCCCGAAGGACTTGGAGACATTCCTGAGAGCGATCTTACCCATTTTGTCCTCCCTTTTGCTGCTTCCTGACGGTCCGGCGTTTCATCATTTCACGGCACCGAAAGTCAGGCCGCGCACCAGCTGTTTCTGGCTGAACCAGCCCATGATCAGGATCGGCGCGATGGCCAGCGTCGATGCCGCCGAAAGCTTCGCCCAGAACAGACCCTGAGGACTGGAGAAGGACGAGATGAAGGCGGTGAGCGGGGCAGCGTTGGTGGTGGTGAGCCGGATGGTCCAGAACGCCTCGTTCCAGGCCAGGATGATGTTGAGCAGCATGGTGGAGGCGATGCCCGGCACCGCCATCGGCGTCAGCACGTAAAAGATCTCACCCCACAAGGAGGCGCCGTCCATGCGCGCAGCCTCCAGGATCTCGCCCGGAATTTCGCGGAAGTAGGTGTAGAGCATCCAGATGACGATCGGCAGGTTGATCAGCATCAGCATCACGGTCATGCCGATGCGGCTGTCGAGCAGGCCGAGATTGCGGAAGATGAGATAGATCGGAAACAGCACCGCAACTGCCGGCATCATCTTGGTGGACAGCATCCACATCAGCACATCCTTGGTGCGCTTGGTGGGCGAAAACGCCATCGACCAGGCGGCAGGGATGGCGACCAGCAGTGCCAGCACCGTCGAGCCCAGCGACAGGATCACCGAATTCATGAACGGCTTGAAGTAGTTGTACTGCGACTGGACTTCCGAATAGCTCTCCAGCGTACCCGACGGGATCAGGCTGAAGCCCTGGATCGCCTCCTGCTCCGACTTGAAGGAGGTGATGATGGTGTAGAGGATCGGGAAGAAGATCACCAGCGCGACCGCCCAGGCCGCAATGGTTGCGATCGTCTTGTGCCGGTTGGTGACGGCGCGTGCCATTGCAGCCTCCTACTTGTCCAGGTTCTTGCCGACGGCGCGCATGGCGAAGAAGGCAACGATGTTGGCAAGGATGACGGCGATGATGCCGCCGGCGGACGCCTGGCCGATTTTGTATTCGAGCAGGGCCTTCTGGTAGACGAGGAACGGCAGGTTGGTGGATGCATAGCCCGGCCCGCCATTGGTGGTGACGAGGATCTCGGCATAGACCGAAAGCAGGAAGATCGTCTGGATCAGCACCACCACGGTCATGGCGCGCGAGAGGTGCGGCAGCGTCAGGTACCAGAAACGCGAAAGAATACCGGCGCCATCCATTTCAGCCGCCTCCTTCTGCTCGCCGTCCAGCGATTGCAGCGAGGTGAGCAGGATCAGCGTGGCAAAAGGCAGCCACTGCCAGGCGACAATGATGATGATCGAGAACAGCGGATATTGCGCGAACCAGTCGATCGGTTGCGCCCCGAAGAACCGGGCGATGTCGGCGAACACACCATAGCCCGGGTGCATGATCATGTTCTTCCACACCAATGCTGCCACCGGCGGCATGACGAAGAAAGGCGAGATGACCAGGATGCGTACGAAACCCTGCCCCCACATCGGCTGATCGAGCAGCAATGCGAGCAATATGCCACCGACGATGGTGATGGCCAGCACCGCGACGACGAGGATCAACGTGTTGAGGATGGCGGTGATGAAGGCCGGGTTGTTGAAGAACAGCGCGTAGTTCGAGAAGCCGATGAAGCCGTCGCGGATCGGGTTCAGCGGATTGTATTGCTGGAAGGAGAACCACAGCGTGATCGCCAGCGGCACCGCCATCCACACCAGCAGGAGCAGCACCGAGGGTGCGGCCATGAAACGCGCGAGCGTACGGGTCTGTTTGGTTGCCATGGTCTCCTCCCGAATACGGGCTATCTTGCCGCTTTTCGCTGCAAGTCGTGGCAAGGGGCGGCACCCCCTCTCCCGGTCACGGGGAAAGGGTAAGGGGCGGCGCCAGGCTACGCGAAGTCGCGCTGTCCCTCATCTGCCGCATCTTTCTCCCCGTGAGGGCGGGGAGAAGAACGCTATCCTTTAAAATGGCCGCCCGGACCGGGAAGACCCGGACGGCCAAGGCACCAGGATGTCGTCAGCGTCAGGAGACGCCTTGGACACCGGGAGGAGCCTTTGGGCAGAAGGGCCCTTACTGGATGTAACCGCCTTCCGTCATCGCCGCCTTGGCGGCATCCTGTGCCTGCTTCAGGGCATCGTCCACCGACATCTGGCCGGCAAGAGCCGCCGAGAAGAGCTGGCCGACCGTCGTGCCAAGACCCTGGAATTCGGGGATCGCCACGAACTGCACGCCGACATAAGGCACCGGCTTGACCGTCGGCTTGGTCGGATCGGCGGAATTGATGGAGTCCAGCGTCATCTTGGCGAAGGGCGCGGCCTTCTCATATTCCGGATTGGCGTAGAGCGAGCTGCGGGTGCCGGGGGGCACGTTGGCCCAGCCTTCCTTCGAAGCCACGAGGTCGAGATAACCCTTGCCGGTTGCCCAGGCGACGAACTTCTCGGCCGACGCCGCCTTCTGCGTGCCAGCCGGAATGCCGAGCGACCACGCCCACAACCAGTTGCCGCGCTTGCCGAGGCCGTTGTCCGGCGCCAGCGCATAGCCGACCTTGTCGGCGACCTTCGAGTTCTTCGGGTCGGACACGAAGGAGGCAGCCACGGTGGCGTCGATCCACATGCCGCACTTGCCCTGCTGGAACAGCGCCAGGTTCTCGTTGAAGCCGTTGGAGGAAGCGCCGTCCGGTCCGTCGGCCTTCATCAGGTCGACATAGAACTGCAGCGTGTTCTTCCATTCCGGCTGGTCGAACTGCGGGTTCCACTGCTCGTCGAACCAGCGCGCGCCGAAGGAGTTCGACATGGCGGTGAGAAATGCCATGTTCTCGCCCCAGCCGGCCTTGCCGCGCAGGCAGACGCCGTTCACGCCGTTGGCCTTGTCGGTCATCTTGTCGGCGGCCTCCTTGATGAAGGTCCAGGTCGGCGCATCGGGCATCTTGAGGCCGGCCTTCTCCATCAGGTCCTTGCGGTACATGACGAAGGAGCTCTCGCCATAGAAGGGCGCGGCATAAAGCTTGCCGTCGACGGAAAGACCACCGGCGATCGCGGGGATGATGTCCTTCTGGTCGTAGTCGTCGCCGAGATTGTCCAGCGGCAGCAGCCAATTCTGTTTCGCCCAGATCGGCACCTCATAGGTGCCGATGGTCATCACGTCATACTGGCCACCCTTGGTGGCGATGTCGGTGGTGACGCGTTCGCGCAGCACGTTCTCTTCCAGCGTGACCCAGTTGAGCTGGATGTCGGGGTTCTTCTTGGTGAAGTCCTCCGTCAGTTTCTGCATGCGGATCATGTCGCCATTGTTGACGGTGGCGATGGTGATCGTCTCGGCATGCGCGGCGAACGCAAAAGCGCTGGCCGAACACAGCCCCAGGACGAGGGTGCGCAGGTTCATCGATTCCTCCCAAAAAGCCAAAGTGAGCATTTGCCTTAGCTGTGAGCAATTATTCATTCTTCGGGATTTATGTCAAGCCGGAATCCGGCGAGGGTTCGCGAACTCTCCTTCTCCCCTTGCGGGAGAAGGTGGCCGAGCCCGGCGGCACAGCCGCCGCAGGGCGAGGTCGGATGAGGGGTGTTGGACGGAACGCGGCCGATGTGACCTTGATGAAGGGGCTGAAACGTCGCGTTTCTTCCAGCACCCCGTCTCGGCGCTGCTCCGGCGGCAAAGCCGCTGGAGGCGAGCCACCTTCTCCCACAAGGGGGAAGAAGGAATTGGCGCCTAGACTGCCGCCGCCACCAGGCTCTCGGCGGTGCGCTCGTCGGTGATCAGGCCATTGACGAGACGCCGCGTCACCGCGGCGAGGATGCCGGGCAGCTTGCGTTCGCCCATGGCCAGCGCCACCACCAGCGAGCGTTCCCGCGATGGCAGCGGCGCGGAAGCGACGCGGTCGTTGGTGATGCCCTCGATCAGGCGGCCATCGCGGTCGAAGGCCCAGCCAACGATCTCGCCGACGGCGCCGGCCTTCTGCAACGCCTTGAGATCGGCCTCGGTGATGAAGCCGTCTTCCAGCAGCGGCGCCTGCGGGCCAAGGTCGCCGACGCCGACAAAGGTGATGTCGGCCTGTGCTGCCAGCGCCAGCGTTGGCTGGATAAGCTGCTGGCTGTGCAGCATTTTCCGCTCCTCCGGCGAAGAGGCGATCGCCGGTAGCGGCATCGGGAAGCTGCGCGCCTTGATGGTGTCGGCCATGGTGAAGATGACGTTGTAGAAGGCGGCCGAACCGTCCGGCGAGATGTTGCCGGTGAGCGAGACCACCTTGTGCTGCGGGCACTCCATCGGCGGCAGCTGTTCGATCGCCGCCTTCAGCGTGCGGCCGGTGCCGATTGCCATGATGACCGGCTCAGGCCGGCGCAGCCACTTCTCGATCTCCACCGCCGCAGCCTGGGCGACACCGATGGTCGAGGAGGTGGAATCGGGATCGCTCGGCGTCACCTCGACAAGGTCGAGCGCGAAGCGGGATTTCAGCCGGGCAGCAAGATCGAGGCAATTGGCGATGGGATGATCGACCCGGACCTTGATCAACCCTTCGGACATGGCCAGCGACACCAGCCGCTGCGCGGTCTGGCGGGAGATGCCGAGCTTCGTTGCGATCTGATCCTGCGTGTTGCCGGCGACATAATACAGCCAGCCGGCACGCGCGGCATCGTCAAGCCTGGGATTGCTGGTTTCGGACCGGGCACTCATTGCGGGCACTTCACGGAGACTGTCTCGCTGCTACTGTCGCAGGGTTTTCGGAAATGCGCAATCGCTCACGGGATAGACAATTGTTCAGGCCTATTCTGTGCGGTTCCGGAATGGATCCCTGACACTCGCCGCTCCCTGCGGTCGCTTCCGAGGTCGAGGATGACGAACTTCCAATGCCCGGCGCAAACCGCAAGCGCTGGCGCCGTTGCAAAGGCTGGTATCATCGCCAACCCCGGGGATTGGCGCGGGACGCCCAATCACCACGTCATCCTCGGCCCCGAAGGGAGCGAAGCGACCGGAGGGTGTCGGGGATCCATTCGGGAACGTTGATGATACCAAAGCGATCCAGAGCAATGGATGCAGCAACCCTCCCAAAAATGCAGACTGCCTGCCCCCTTCCCGGCAGGTTCCTACAATTTTTGTAGCTAGAAATCCCGGAGCGAAAACCACCATCTCCTGATTTCGTTCGGTTTTTCGACTTGGCATGCGGCGTGCAGGTGCAGTGCAGCATGAACAAGATCGACCTCCTCCCCCTGCCTCCCGTGGAGTGCTTCATCGATTTCGATGGCACGATCTCGCTGGAAGACACGACAGACCTTTTGCTCTCGCAGTTTGCGCAGCCGGCATGGCGCACCATCGAGGCTGCCTGGGAGCGTGGCGCGATCGGTTCGCGCGAATGCATGTCCCGGCAGGTCGAGCTATTGCGTGTCGAGCCGGTCATGCTTGACCTTTTCGCCAACTGCCTGCGCATCGACCCCGGCTTCGCCCCCTTCGCCGAGGCGCTGCAGGCCAGCGGCGTCAGCGTCACCATCGTCTCCGATGGGCTGGAACGCGTCATTGCCCACGCGCTCAAAGATTACGGTCTCGCCCTGCCGGTCCTCGCCAACGAACTCATGCATGCCGGCAGCGACCGCTGGCAGCTCGGTTGCCCGCATGCCTCGGCCAACTGCCGCGCCAGCTCCGCGCACTGCAAATGCGCCAGTTTCGACCGAGCGCCAGACAGCGCGCTGCGCGTGCTGATCGGCGACGGCCGCTCCGATTTCTGCGCCGCGTCCATCGCCGACATGGTGTTCGCGAAAGGCAAGCTCGCCGACCATTGCCGTGCCAACGGCATCACCTACCGCAGCTTCGGCAACTTCACCGACCTGCCGCCGCTCTTCTCCGACTGGCTGGCCAACGCCATGGCCGTCCAGTCCACCCCTCTTCTGTAACAAGGATCTGATCCATGCCCACCAACGCCGCCCTTCGGCTCGACGCCGGCAACGATTCCGGGTTCGAGCTCAGCGAGGCAGATCTGCTCGCGCTCGAAGCAGAATATTGCTCGCATGGCGACACCGTGCACTACACGGACTTCCCCAAGATCTTCGACCGCTGCGAAGGCTCCTACATGTTCGATGCGGCCGGCACGCCGTTCCTCGATCTGCAGATGTGGTATTCGGCGGTCAATTTCGGCTACGCCAACCAGCGTCTCAACAATGCGCTGAAGCGCCAGATCGACAAGCTGCCCCAGGTCGCCAGCCAATATCTGCATCGCGAGAAGATCGAACTCGCCGCGTTGATCGCGCGCGATGCCGAGCAGAAATTCGGCCACAAGGGCCGCGTGCATTTCAACGTCGGCGGCGCCCAGGCGATCGAGGACTCGCTGAAGCTGGTGCGCAACGCCTCGAAAGGCAAGAGCCTGATGTTCGCCTTCGAGGGCGGCTATCATGGCCGCACGCTGGGCGCCTCGGCCATCACCTCGTCCTACCGCTATCGCCGCCGCTACGGCCATTTCGGCGAACGCGCGCAGTTCGTGCCATTCCCCTACCACTTCCGTGCCCCCAAGGGCATGAACAAGGAAGAATATGGCCTGCATTGCGTGCGCCAGTTCGAGCGCCTGTTCGAAAGCGAATATCAGGGCGTGTGGGACCCGAAGGCCGGCGAGGCCGAATATGCGGCCTTCTATGTCGAGCCGCTGCAGGGCACCGGCGGCTATATCGTCCCGCCGATGAACTTCTTCACCGAACTGAAGAAGGTGCTCGACCGCCACAACATCCTGATGGTGGTGGACGAGATCCAGATGGGCTTCTACCGCACCGGCAAGCTGTGGTCGATCGAGCACTTCGGCGTCAATCCCGATGTCGTCGTCTTCGGCAAGGCGTTGACCAACGGCCTCAACCCCCTGTCCGGCGTATGGGCGCGCGAAGAGCTGATCAATCCGGGCGCCTTCCCGCCCGGCTCGACCCACTCGACCTTCAACGCCAATCCGCTCGGCACCGCCGTCGCGCTCGAAGCCATGAAGATGATGGCCGAGGACGACTATGAAACGACGGTGCCGGAAAAGGGCGCCTATTTCCTGCGCGGCCTTGAAGAGCTGAAGCGCCGTCACAAGATCGTCGGCGAAGTCGATGGCCTCGGCCTGGCGCTGCGCATCGAGATCTGCGAGCCGCATGACAGCTACACGCCGTCCAAGGCGCTGGTCGACCGCATGGTGGACGAGGCGCTAAAGGGCGATCTCGTGCATAACGGCCAGACCTACGGCCTGGTGCTCGACATCGGCGGCTACTTCAAGAACGTCATCACGCTGGCGCCGTCGCTGACCATCAGCCATGCCGAGATCGACCTGGCAATCGCGCTGCTCGATCAGCTGTTCACCCGCGTGACCAAAACCCACCCAGCCAAGGGATGAATGTATGCGCCTGCGCATCGTCGATCTCGACGGCGCCGTGACGGGACAGGGATTCCACAGCACCCGGACCGAACCAGCCGACATCGTGCCAGCCGGGGACCTCGCGCCCCGGCTGCGCATCGTTGCGAGCAGGCAGGCGCTCAGCGAACTCGGCAAGCGGGTCGGTCCGCGCACGGATGGCAGGACCGAGGTGATCTTCTACGGCTCCGGCGACTTCCATCACCTCACTGACCTGTTCCTTGGCCGGACAGAGGAACCGGTGACGGTGATCCAGTTCGACAATCATCCCGACTGGGTGACGTTCCCCGCAACGTCCAATTGCGGCGGCTGGGTCAACCGCACGCTGGAGCGGCGCAATGTGACCCGCGTCATCACCATCGGCCCGACCAGCACCGACCTCACGCTGCCACAGATCAAGTCGGCCAACCTTCAGGCGATCCGCGACGGCCGCCTCGAAATGTATGCCTGGCGCGTGCCGACGACGCAGCTTGTCGGCAAGGCAGTCGAAAAAGGCGGCGCCAGCACCTTTGGCGACGGCTTCGCCAAGCGGCTTATCTGGCGTAACCTCGCAGACGAGGACTGGGAGGCCTTCGTCGGCGAGCTGATTTCCCGGCTCGGGCCGGAAGCGCTGTGGATCACCTTCGACAAGGACGTTCTGGCCACCAGCGAAGCGGTGACCAACTGGGACCAGGGCGCCATGCGGCTCGACCAGGTGCTGCACGCCATCGAACGGCTGGCCGCGCACCGGCGCGTCCTCGGCGTCGACGTCTGCGGTGACTATTCGCCGCCCAAGTTCCGCGATCCGTTCCGTTACACGCTGGCCAGGCTCGACCATCCGCGCCAGCCGAAATTCGACGCCGCGATGGCCACCGTCAACGACACGACCAACGCCCGCATCGCGGCAAGGCTCGAACAGGTGCTGGCATGAGCACCGAGCTGATCGTCCTGTTCGTGCTCTCGATCGCCTGCGATGTGTTCGGCCAGATCGCTTTCAAGTTCGGAGCCGACGCGCTGCCGGAATTTTCCGCCCAGCGCTGGCAACCTTTCGCCCGTGCCCTCTTCGCCGACCGTTGGGTCGGACTCGGGCTCATCATCTATGTCGCCGAGTTCATCATCTGGGTGCGCATCCTGACGCTTGCGCCGCTCGGCATCGCCTTTCCCCTCGCCAGTCTCAACATCCTCGCCATCACGCTCGCCGGGCGGCTGTGGCTGGGGGAAGAGACCGGCCCCTCTCAATGGCTCGGCGCGCTGCTCATCACGGCAGGCGTCATTCTCGTCGCAGGTACGATCTGATGGTTGAAACATCCACGAAACTCAAATCCAAGGACCGCACCATCTTCTTCCCGCGCGGCGATGTCGGCGTGCTGCTTCTTCACGGCCTCGGCGGCACGCCGATCGAGATGAACAACGTGGCGCGCAATTTCGCCGAGCGCGGCCACACGGTGCTGTGCCCGATGCTGGCCGGACATTGCGGCACGGAGGCCGACCTGATCGCCACCAACTGGAAGGACTGGTACGCCAGCGCCGAAGACGCCTTGACCACGCTGGAACAGCGCTGCCGTGTCGTTCTGGTCGGCGGCCTTTCGATGGGCGCGGTGCTCGCCGCCATGCTGGCAGCGCGCCAGCCGCAGCGCGTGCACGGCCTCATCATGTTCGCACCGACGCTCTGGTACGACGGCTGGTCCATCCCCTGGTACCGTTTCCTGCTCAAGCTCTTCATCAACACGCCGAGCGGCCGCAAATACCGTTTTGTGGAACAGGAGCCCTATGGACTGAAGGACGAGCGGCTGCGCATGGTTCTGGCGCAGTCGATGTTCTCCGGCGATTCCACCGCGGCCGGGCTCGAAGCGACGCCTGCGCTGGCGCTGCGCGAACTGTGGCGGTTGGTCGACGCGCTGAAGCCGGAACTGCCGGAGCTGCGCCAGCCGACGATGGTCGTGCATGCCCGCGAGGACGACATCGCCAGCCTGTCGAACATGGAGTATTTTCAGCGCCATCTCGGCGGCACGGTCGAATCCCTGGTGCTCGACGACAGCTATCACCTGGTCACGCTCGACCGGCAGCGCCGCCTGGTCATCGCAAGAGCCGCCGCCTTCGTCGAAAGCGTGGCACAGTCCCATCAACGCGCGGGTTCGCATGACCATGGAAGCCTTCAGGTCGTCGCCTGACGCGATGCCGATATCAGGCGCGATCGTGGCGGGCTTGTCCTCGCTCGATCCGGCCTCGTGGCCGCAGACGAGTTGCAGCGATGCCGAAGGCATCCACTATCACGCCGCCTGCGAGGTATCGGCCGCGGCGGACGGCAGTGCGCCGCTGGCCGTAACCGTGAACGACCCCCGCGGGCTGGCGATGGCAGCCCCCCTGTTTTCGCTGACCTACCGGCTCGATACCCCGTTCCAGGGGTCGCTCGGTGCCTGGACAGGGCGGCTGGTCGACCAGTTTCCGGGGTTGCTGGCACTCGGCCTGCTCGGCGTCGGTTCGCCGATGGCCGACCATTGCCATTTCGTGCGCCGCGACTGGCTTTCGACCAGCGAAAGCACCACGGCGCATGCCACGCTGATCGATGCGGTGGAGCGGGAAGCGCGCAGGCGCAAAGCGGCCGTCATCGTGTTCAAGGACATCACGCCCGAGGACGAGGTCCTGGTCGGCAATCTGCTTGCCGCCAGGGGCTTCGCGCGGCTGGCCAGCCTGCCGGTGGCGGTGGCCGATGCCGGCGACAGCGAAGACGCCTATCTGGCGCGACTTTCGAAGGCCACGCGCAAGGACGTCAGGCGCAAGCTGAAAAGCCGGGACGCCGTCCGCATCGAACGGCGCAACGACATCGCCGGGCTGGAGGACGAAATCGCTGCGCTCTATCGCTCAACGCAGGAGAACAGCAAGTTGCGTTACGGCGATTTCGAGGAATTGCCGCGCACCTATTTCACCGAAGTGGCGCATCGCCTCGGCAAGGATGCGGTGTTCCAGCTCTACTGGGTCGGCGACAGGCTGGCCGCCTTCAACCTGCTGCTCGTCGGCGCCGACCGCGTGATCGACAAGTTCCTCGGCATGGCCTACCCGCTGGCGCGCGAGCACAATCTCTATGTGGTGAGCTGGATGGAGAATCTGCGGTTCTGCAGGGAGATCGGAAGGCCGCTTTTGCAGACCGGCCAGACCGCCTATGCCTCCAAGCTGCGCATGGGCAGCCGGCTGGTGCCTTCGGCCATCTTCGCCAAGCACACCAACGGGTTGCTCAACCGCGGCCTTGCGGCAATCGCGCCCTGGCTGGCGCTCGACCGCTGGGATCCGGACCTGCGCGAGGTACGCGCTAGGACCAAGGCGGGTGAACAATGAGCATGTCAGCCACAAGCACCTCCGGCCTGCGCGGCATCATCGCGGGCTTCGTCGTCGTCGACACGGCAACGCAGATCGCCTTCAAATGGGCGAGCGAGCGCATCGGCGCCGGCTCGCTCGACATGGCCTGGGTGCTGGCGGCACTGGCGACGCCGGCACTATGGCTGGCCGTGTTCTTCTATGCCCTTACTTTCGTGCTGTGGATGCTGATATTGGCGCGCATGAACCTCGGCCGCGCCTTTCCGCTTTCAGCGCTCACCTATGTCACCGTGCCGGCGGCGGGCATGTTCTTGTTCGGCGAACATCTTACCTGGCCGCAGACGGCCGGCATCGCCCTCATCATCTCCGGCGTGCTGCTGATCGGTCGAGGAAAAATGGAATGACCGCACTTGCCCGTTTGTGTGGAAAAGTGGCCCAGTTGTCGCGTATCGCACGAAGACCCCCTCTCCGTCTCGCCCTTCGGGCGATCCACCTCTCCCCCGCCTTCGGCTGGGGCGAGGAACCGCGATTGCAGCGCCGGCGCCCATCCAGTTTGGGTTCCTCGCCACTGCGAAGCGGGGGAGAGGTGGCGCCGCGAAGCGGTGACGGAGAGGGGGTCTTCGTGCGATACGCGGTGGCACTAGTGAGCCTTCTGCTCCTGACCACCGCCGCTTCCGCGCAAACCGACATTACGACCACCTGGCTCACCCATGACGGCCAGGGCGTGGTCGAGATCGCCCCTTGCGGCGGCAAGCTGTGCGGGCGCATCGTCTGGCTGAAGACGCCGACCGACGACAAGGGGCTTGCCCTGACTGACCAGAACAACCCCAGCCAGAAACTGCGCAAGCGGCCGATCTGCGGCCTTGCCGTGCTGAGCGGACTTACACCCGATAAATCGGGTGGCTGGGACGGCGGCAAGATCTACGATCCGGAGGAAGGCGACACCTATGACGCGGCGTTGAAGCTTGCCGGTCCCGACAAGCTGACCGTCACCGGCTATCTCGGCGTCAAGGCACTCGGCCAGACCTTCACCTGGAAACGCTACGCCCTGCCAGCCGCACAGCGCTGTTCCCCGGCGGCACAACAATGAAACCGCGACCGCAACAGGAGGTGTCGTGCTCAACGGGCTGACCCTGCGCTGGCGCCTTGTGCTTGCCTTCCTGGCGGTCTCCGTGCCGCCGGTGCTGATCGCGTCCTATGTCGCGGCGGTGCTGATCTCATCCAGCTTCAAGCACAATGTCGAACGCTGGCTGGGCCGTGCCGCCGACTTCCTGGTCAGCGAAACGATGAGCAGCGAGGACGAGGCCGACCGCGCCGCATCGATCCTTGCTGCCTCGCTGCCGGCGCATGGCGGCCCGCTGACCGGCGAGGTCAACGAAAACTCCACATCGCTGCGCGTCTATTCGGACCTGCTTTCCACCGTCGGCTATGATCTGGTGCTGATCTACGACGACAATGGAAACACGCTCTACCGTTATGGCAGCGCCACGCTTGATATGCCGCTGCCGCGCAGTTCGACGCGTTCGGTTTTCACCGCAAGCAAGGACGACCGGCCGGCGCTCGTTGTCGGCGCGGCACGGCTGTTCGAACGCGACGGGCAGGTGCTGCACGTTCTGGTCGCCAACCAGCTCGACGATTCCTTCTTCGCCGCACCCCGTGCCAAGACAGCGATCATCATCCACGCCTATCGCCTGCAGGGAAACACGCTGATCCCGCTCGTGCGCGAAGGACGTGGCGATCCGCTGACGGTATCCGACGACGTTCTGGCCATCCTGAACAGGGGCGACAGCTACACCGTGGTGCCGGACAAGGGCAGCGGCGGCCTGGCCACCGGCTACGGCGCCATTCGCGACGATGCCGGCCGCCTGGTCGGCATCGTCACCTTCGGCCTTGCCGCGCGTCGGCCGGTGTTCGAACAACTGATCGACTGGCGGCTGTTCACCATCCTGGCGCTGATTGCCTCCAGCCTTTCCATCACCGTCGGCATCGTTCTGGCCCGCCGTCTGACCGGACCGCTGCAGAGCCTGAAACGCGGCCTGCGCGAGGTCGCCTCGGGCAATTACCGTCTACAGCTGTCCGAAGGCGACGGCCCGGAATTCGCCGAAGTGGCGAGCGGCTTCAACGTCATGACGCGCCAGTTGGAGCGGCTGCGGCAGATGGAAGGCGAGATGCGGCGGCGCGAGCAACTGGCGGCGCTCGGCGAGGCGGCGGCCGTCATCGCGCATGAGATCCGCAATCCTCTCGGCATCATCAAGACGTCGAGCCAGGTGGTGGCCCAGCGCAGCTATCTCACCCAGCCCGACGAACGGCTGCTGGGGTTCGTCCTCGATGAGGTCAACCGCATCGACCGGCTGGTCACCGAGGTGCTCGACTATGTGCGGCCGAACCGGCCGACCATGCGTATCCTCGCGCTGGATGAGATCGTGCACAGGGCGATCGATTTCATGACGCCGGAACTCGACAAGCGCGGCATCACCCGTGAACTCACGGTGGCGAGCGGCTTGATGGTGGAAGCCGATGGCGACCAGATACACCAGGTGATCATCAACCTCGTGCTCAACGCCATGGAAGCGCTGACCGATGGCGGCAAGCTGACAGTCAACGCGCAAGCCGACGACGAGGCATCGGAAGCAGTGCTGACCGTCGCCGACAACGGCACCGGCATGGAACCGGACGTGGTCAACCGCATGTTCGACCCGTTCTTCACCACCAAGACCAAGGGCACCGGCCTCGGGCTGGCCAAGGTGCTGTCCGTGATCGAACATCATGGCGGGGCGATCACCTGCACCAGTGCATTGGAGAGCGGCACCAGCATCGTTATACGTTTGCCGATGAACCGGAAGAAGGGTGCAGATGGCTAGTTCGATCCTGGTCGTTGACGACGAGCCTCGCCTTGCCGAGACGCTGGCGTTGGCGCTGGAGGGCGGCGGCCTTTCCAGCGATTTCGTGACCAGTGCCGACAGTGCGCTGGAGCGGATCGAAAATGGCGATTTCGGGCTGGTGATCACCGACCTCAGGATGCCCGGCCGCAACGGCCGCGACCTGCTGCAGGAATTGCGCAGCAAGCGCCCCGACCTGCCCGTGGTGGTGATGACGGCCTACGCCTCGCTGCGCGACGCGGTCGCCCTGGTGAAGGAAGGCGCCTTCGACTACATCTCGAAACCGTTCGAGATCGATGACGTCATCGCGACCGCCAGGCGGGCGCTGCGGCTGACGCAGATGGTCAACGAAAACCGCCGCCTGCGCGCGGAACTGGAAGACAGATACAGTTTCGGCAATCTGATCGGCTCCAGTCCGGCCTTCGCGGAGGTGCTGCGGCAGATCGCGGAAGTCTGCGCAAGCCGCGCCACCGTGCTGATTCAGGGCGAGAGCGGCACCGGCAAGGAACTGGTCGCCCGTGCCATCCATTTCAACAGCCCGAGGCGGGACAGCCCCTTCATCGCCATCAACTGCTCGGCGATCCCTGAACATCTCCTGGAAAGCGAATTGTTCGGTCATGCCAAGGGCGCCTTCACCGGCGCCGTTGCCGCGCGCGACGGCCGTTTCGTGACCGCCAATGGCGGCACGTTGTTCCTGGATGAAATCGGCGACCTGCCCGCCTCGCTGCAGCCCAAGCTGCTGAGGGCGCTGCAGGACCAGACCTTCGAGCCGGTCGGCTCCGACCGCAGCGTCAAGGTGGATGTCCGCATCATCGCCGCCACGCATCGCGACCTCGAGGCGGCGATGGATGAAGGCGATTTTCGCGAGGATCTTTATTACCGGCTGGCCGTCTATCCGATCCGCGTGCCGGCGCTGCGCGAACGCAAGGAAGACATTTTGCCGATCGCCTGCCATTTCCTCAATCATTTCGCTACCGAAATGACCAAGAAGATCCCAGGCTTTGCGCCCGAGGCCGAGGCGGCGCTTTCTGCCTATCAATGGCCCGGCAACATCCGTGAACTGCAGAACGCCATTGAGCGGGCAACCATCGTGGCATCCCGCAACGTGATCACCCCGCAGGATCTGCCGGGTTATGTCACGCGTGCGAAACGGCAGGCAGCGACGACCCCTGCAGTGCCATCCGATCTCGATAGCGAGATGGAACGCATCGAGCGTGATTTCATCCTCGCCGCCCTGCAGGAGAGCGACGGCGTGCAGGTGAAGGCAGCCGAGCGGCTGGGTATCGCGGAACGAAGTCTTTGGCATCGGGTCAAAAAACTTGGTATCAAGATCGCCAAGACAGCGAAGTGAGGTTGGTTTTGCGTTGGTTCTCCCGACCCGGCCGCGAAGGCAGCGGTCTGTTCAATTCGGCTTTGCTGGCAGCCGCCATTGGCGTTGCCTCGCCGGTTTCCGCACAGGCTGCCGATAACGTCGGCGAACAGCCGGTTGCCTCCAACGACCCCTGGATCATCAGCGTCGGCGGCATGATGACGGTGAGCCCGAAATGGGATGGCTCATCGCGCTATGGCCTCGGCGGCATGCCTTCGATCTCATTCCGCCGCGCCTCGGAGCCGCAGACCTTCTCCGCGCCCGATGACAATTTCGACATCACCTTCTTCACCGGCAAGCGTTTCGCGATCGGCCCGGTCGCCAGCCTGCGCCCCGGCCGCTCCACCGAGGGCGGTCGGCTGGAAGGGCTGGACACCTATCCCTGGACGGTGGAAGCCGGTGTCTTCGCCGAATTCTGGCCGATCGAGGATCGGTTGCGGCTGCGCGGCGAACTGCGCCACGGGCTGCATTCCAATGACGGCTTCAGTGCCGACCTGATGGCCGACTATGTGCAGAACTACGGCCAGCTGACGCTGTCGGGCGGCCCACGCCTGGTGCTGGCGGACGACAATGTCATGAACCTCAAATATGGCGTCTCGCCGGAAGCGGCGCTGCGCAACGGCACCGTGGCTGCTTTCGATCCCAAGGGCGGCCTCGTCAGCGTCGGCCTTTCGGCGGCACAGAGCTATGTCTGGTCGAAGGAATGGACGACCACGCTCTACCAGCGCTTCGACTATATGGTCGGCGACGCCGCCGATAGCCCGATCGTCAAGGATCTCGGCTCGCGCAACCAATTCACCTTCGGCGTCGGGGCGACGTATTCGTTTACAGCGGAGTAGGCTGTCAGCCTTTCGATCTCGGCCGAGTTCCCGCATCAACCCGGCTCGAAAAAGTCCCGCAGCAGACGGGCGGTGGCTTCCGGCTTCTCCTCCGGAAAAAAGTGACCGCCATCGACCGAGTGGCCTCGCACGTCCTTCGCCCAGCGGCGCCATATTCCCAAAGGCCCGCCGACCTCTTCATACCAGCTGGCCAGGCCGCCATGCGCGCTCCACAGCGCCAGCAGCGGACAATCGATCTGCTGTCCCGCGTCGAGGTCGGCACGGTCGTGTTCGCGGTCGATGGTGGCGGCGGCGCGATATTCCTCGCAGATCGCGTGGATATGCGCCGGATCTCGCAGCGCGGCGACATAGGCGTCCCGCACGGCACGCGGGAAAACACCGGGCGGCGATCCCCATTCGTCCAGCGCATTGTCGACGACCGCCTCCGGTGCAGCGCCGATCAGCCGCTCGGGCAGCGGCGCCGGCTGCGCCAGCAGCGAGAACGGCCAGAACGCCAGGGCAAGGCGCGCATCCGCGCGGTCCCACACCTCGAAGGTAGGGATGACATCGAGCACCGCAATCTTGGCCACCGCGTCGGGATGGTCGAGTGCCAGGCGATAGGCGACCCGGCCGCCACGGTCATGACCCGCCATCGCAAAGCGGTGATGCCCGAGTGCCGCCATCGCCTCGATGAGCGTCGCCGCCATGGCGCGTTTCGACATGGTTGCATGTCCTTGGGCAGCAGGCGGACAATCGCTGGCGCCATAACCCGGCAGATCGGCGGCAATGACGGTGAAATCCCGTGCGAGCATCGGGGCGATGTCGCGCCACATCAGGCTCGTCTCAGGGAATCCATGCAGCAGGAGCAGCGCCGGCCCCGATCCGCCCTGATGCGCGAACACGCCGCCCTGCGCCGTCTCGACCCTGCGGCTCTCGAACCCGGTCATCGTCCGTTCCATGGAAGACAGAACGCACGGCGCGCGGATTTCGTTCATCGAATTGCCGATGGCAAATGCTGGCTTCAGCCGATGCCGTGCTTCTTCAGAAGTTCCTGCTCGTCGCCCGCGACCCAGCCGAAGACCTTCGGCTGGCCGTCCAGCATTTGCATGAGATAATGCACCTCGAAGTCTATCGACAGGTCCGGCTGATCCTTGCGGGCATAGGTTGCCGCCCAGGCGACATGAGCGACGCAGTGGTGCTCGTCGATCGGCGTGACACGGATATCGCGTATCCGCATCGCCTTCGTGCCGATCTCCCGATAGTGCGCATAGCCGTGCGCCAGAGTCCGCTTGAGCTGGTCGTCGTTCCTGCCGGTCATCACCCCGCGCGGCGATGCCGCGATGAATTCAGGAGCGTAGAGCGCCGCCAGTTCATCCTCATCGATGTTGCCGGCGAGTGACTGGTTGAAAAAGCCTGCGTAGCGTTCGAAGAACTTCTTGATGCTCGGTTCCATCATCAGTCTCCCTGGTTCCGCTGGACGCGAAAGCTCCGCAGGACATCGAGGTTCCATTTATCGATGGCGCCTGGCGTGCCTGCTGGCGGATCGCCTTTCCCACAGGGACATTAGAGCAATTTTCCCGAGACTTGGAGCACGCACGCTCAACGGTTATGGTAGCGCGCCTTATCGCTATCCGCTTGGCGCAAATCGCGACGATCACCCTCGGGGACCATCGTCGCATGCTAGTCGTCAAGCCAGACCGTCTCCAAGAACATGCAGAAGGTCGGGTGCATCTCCATGCCCTTGACCTGAGGCGCGGTGTGGTTGAACAGGCTGCGCCAGAATGGCTGGATGATGATACCGGACGACTGCAGGATGGCCTCGATGTCGGCCATCACCGCCCTGCGTTTGTCCGGATCCGGTATTGCCAGCGCTTCTGTCAGCCTGGCATCGAACACCTTGTCGGCGAAAGCAGTCTCATTCCAGGCGCCCCCAGACTTGTAGGCGAGGCTCAGAACCTGGACACCCAAGGGCCGCATCGCCCAGTTGGTGAGCGAATAGGGAAATTTCGTCCAGTCGTTCCAGTAGGTCGAGCCCGGTAGAACAGTCCGCTTCACCTTGAAGCCGGCCTCTCGCAGCTGAGCCGCGATCGCGTCGCCCGTGTTCTTTTCCCATTCCTCGTCGACCGTGACGATCTCGTGCCCGAAGTCGAGTTGGCCGGCTTCAGCCATCAGTGTCTTGGCCCGGTCGAGATCACGGCCGATCGGAGGCAGTTTGGCGTATTCGGGGTGGATGGGGCAGACATGATGGTTTTCGGCAGGCGTTCCACGACCGCCATAGCCGAGCTTCAACACAGCATCGTTGTCGACCGCCAGCTGCAGTGCGTTGCGCACGCGCGGGTCGTCATACGGCTTGTTGGCAAGATTGATCCGCGCCACGATGGTTCCCGCGGTGATCGCCTCGGACCTTACCAGGCGCATGTCGTCGAGAACCGAGACAAAATCACCTGTCGTCTCGTAGTTGGCCTGCACCTCGCCGGACTCGAATGCACTTGCCATCGCTGATGGATCGGTGCCGTAGTCGATGAATTCGACCCCGTCCAGAAATGCTTCGCCACCCCACCACGCCCCGTTCACCCGCCGCTTCAGCACCGCGCGCTGCCCGACATCGTAGCTGACCAGTTCGAAAGCGCCGGTACCGATCGGGTTCTTGACCAGGTCCGCACCCGTTTCGTCGAATGTCGGATGCACCAGAAGCGCCGGATATTCGGCCATACCCGGTATGATGGAGATGTCAGGCGCGCCGAGCCGCAGCTTGATCGTGTGATCATCCACCTTTTCGACAGCACCTTCCCTCGCCTTGCCGGTGTCTGCATCGATCAGGGACGCCATGTGCGTGGTCATGGAATTACCCTCGACCTTGCTGTCGCACCATCGACGAATATTGAAGATCACGTCGTCGGCACTGAAAGCATCACCATTGTTCCAGGTCACGCCCTTGCGGACGTGCAGGACATATTCGGTGGCGTCGTCGTTGGTTTCCCAGCTTTCCAGCAATATCGGCTCGAAGGTCGCCTGCCGCGTATACCTGACCAGCGGTTCGACGACCTGCCGGGCGACATTCGACATTTCCGACCAATCGAACAGGCGGGGATCCTTGAGTGGTTTGACGAACATCGCGATTTTCAGCGTTCCGCCTTTCTTCGGGGTCGGTGCCTCCTCCGCCATGGCCGGAACCGAAATACCGAGCATGGCATAGGCGACGGCAGTCGACGCACCGGTCGCGCTCGCGATCGCCAGAAACTCACGGCGGTCGTATCGCCCCTCGCGTGTAGCCTGTGCCAGCCGCTCCACGGAAGCGGGAACCGGCGACCCGTTGCGCCTGAGAAACGTCATGCTTGCCTCCTTGAGTGAACCGCGATGGCGACGCCTGGGCGGGAGTACCCGCTCACGCTGCCCGGCCGTAGAAGCCGAACCTCTCCTCCGGACTGAACATCACACCCTGCCGTTCGTAGTAGGAGAAGACCGCGATAATGCGCTCGCGGTCACCCGCTACCGGCGTAACCCGGTGCGCCGTGTTCTTGCCTCTGAAGATATTCAGTGTTCCCGGCTTGAGGCGCGTGGTCTTGACGAGAGAATCGCGACCTTCGAGCAACTGGGCAACGCCGGGATAGTTCGGGTCGGTGTCGGAGCGCAGGTCGGTTCGGTATTCGAAGGCACCACCTTCGTCGGGCGCCTGCAGCAGCAGCGTGGTGGTGAATTCCGATCGGTCGAAGTGCCAGTTCAGAGCCTCGCCCGCGCGGTAGGCCATCACATTGGCGCGCGCCAGCGGATCGTCCATCACATAGAGCGCCTGCTTATCCATCGTTGCCGCCAGGAAAGTCGCGAGTGGCGCATATTCGTAGATTGCGAGCACGATGCTTTCGGGCATCTGGTCGGCGCACAGCGTGTGACTGACGGTTTCAACCTTGCGCAGCGCCGGGTGGTCGGCCGGCAGTTCAGGAATCTGCGGCTTGAAATAGATGTTGTGCACCCGACGATGCTCGTGGGAGCGGCTGTCCATGGCGGGCTTGATCTCGGCTGCCGCCCGCTCGGCAACACCGGGCAGCAGAAACCCCTCGAGATCGAACATGCCATTCGCGACAAGCGCCTCTCGCGACTTGGCCACGAGGGCGTTCCAATCGTCGCTGCCGGGACGGTCGAGAGGGAAACGGTCGAGATCGATGATGTGCTTCATGGTTTCCTCCAAAGGCTGTGACCCACATGTGGTCGCAATTAAATCTTCGCTTCAACGGGCAAAATTATTAGGGTTGCGAAAGAAAACCTTATGGAGGAGTTATGGAGCGGCTTCCGCCCCTGAATGCGCTGAAGGCCTTCGAGGTTGCCGCGCGGACCGGCAACTTCACGCTTGCAGCCCGGGAACTGGGCGTCTCGTCGGCCGCCGTCAGCCAGCAGGTGCGCAACCTGGAGGATTATTTCGGCAAGAAGCTGTTTCTGCGCACGGGTAACCGCATCGCATTGACCGACGCAGGCCACGCGGTTTACCCGCAGACGGCGCGCGCGCTGGGCGACATCGCAGCGATCACCGCCCGGATCCTGTCGGACGAAGTGCGGATGCGCCTGGTCGTCAGCGCCCCGTCTTCTCTCGCGGAAAACTGGCTTGCGCCTCGGCTGTCCGCGCTTTTGGACAGCTATCCGCGCATAGCGATCGATATTCGCGTCGAGGAAGATCCGATCGACGTCATGCGGCAGGGCGTCGACGTCCGCATCAGCTACGGCGACTACCACTATCCCGAACTCGTGAAGGTGCGGCTTCTGCATGACGAGGTTCTGCCCGTCTGCTCACCGGAGCTGTCGCGCGGTCTCGGCAACGACGCCAGCCTCATCGATGTCCACGAAAGCGCGTTCATCCACACCAATTGGGGCCCGAACTATGCCTCGCACCCGACATGGTCGGAGTGGTTCGCGGCACAGGGTAGCGCGCGCCGACCTGATCCATCGCGCGGCAGACGCGTAGGCCTGTCCAGCCTGGCCATTTCCTCAGCCCGGCTTGGACTGGGCATAGCACTTGGACAACACGCCCTTGCACGCGCCGATCTCGAAGCTGGCCGCCTCGTCGCACTATCGTCGACGACGGTCAGGCTCGGTCATCCCTATTGCGCGTTCGTGCCGCCCGCAAAAACCAGCCGCGCCGACGTCAAACGGCTCATTGATCTTCTAAAAGCAGATGGATTCAGCCAACCGGCAGACATGATGTAAGGATGCCGCCGCTTGCGCCTTCAATCGAGCGATCGCCACATTGCGTGACGGATCGTCATATATCCTGCCTTTTGGTAGGCAGCCGCCGCTGCGTGATTTCCCTCGAGAAAGCTGAGGCCGATTCCGGCCGCGCCCCATCCACGGCATTTCGTTTCGGCCGCCTCAAGCAGCATCGAAGCCAGACCTTTCCTGCGAAACTGTGGCAACACGAAGAGGGTGTCTATTGTGGCCTGCTGCCGCAACGGGAGCAACGCACCCTTCGTCGAGCCGGGATGGTAGATCGACAGAAAGCCTCGCCGTTCATCGCCCTTTGCAGCGATAAGAAACGCCTCGCTCTGCAGGCATGCTTCGATGTTAAGACCCGGTGAGCCCTCGCGGTAGCGGCCATTGCTACGGATAAGCGTTGTCATTTCATCGTTGAGCGTGCTCAAGCTTTCGCGCAGGAAATCGAGGTCCGATGGAACCGCGTCCCTGACACCTATCTCTGTCAGCGTACCGGGCATCACCCTCACTCTCCTGCTCTCGCCATAGCATAGGCATTCCGCTTCGGAAGCGGCCGGTCAAGGGACGATCCTTTGATGGCGGCGAACCAGGCGCCCTCGACCATGCGGGCTGCCGAACGCGCCGACTTCTCGACACCGTTGAGACTGCCGATGTCGCGGCTGATCTCGGAACCATGCGCGTTCATCGCCCAGAACCATAGGCCTTGCTGCGGTCCGGCATCGTGCATATAGATGCGGCCGACGCTGCCGTCATAACCGTCGGCGTCGGCAACATAATCGGCTTCACGATCCGCCTGTCGCCAGTTCAGACGCAAGGAAAAAGCTTCGCTCTCCGCGACCCTCGCAGGTTCGGTCATCATCGTTCTCCATCGGTTTGATGGCAACAGATTGCCATCGCGATGGAGAGCCCGTCAAGGATTTTGTTCCTATTTTGTTCTCATGCGAACAGCTCCTGACTCGACACCGAGATGCTCGAATCGTCACAACGCCGCCGAACGACCGGCGTCGCGAGTCTGCCTCGTTTCTCAGGACGAACCGTGCAATCCGGGAGCCTTCCCGTAGGGAGGCAGACCGTGCAGGCTGCGCACAGTGACAAGGCGGTTTGTTGATTCTATTGGGAGAAATCGTGCAGTTCGATGCCGCATGTTCGAACCCGCAGGATTCGCAAGGAGCGACTGTCCGTCGGCCGCTCAGGCCGCCCCATCGGAGCCGTGAGCAAAGCGAATTGGCGTTAGATAGGAGAATGGTGCTGCCAGAGAGGATTGAACTCTCGACCTCTCCCTTACCAAGGGAGTGCTCTACCACTGAGCTACGGCAGCGCCTTGAATGCGGCGCCTTCTGCCACAATGAATCGCCAAGCGCAAGTTGCTATAATAGCAATTTCCAAGAGACGTTCAGACATGGCCGCGCCACAATGTCGGTTATGCATTGTTAAGGACTACGCGAGACCATGAACGACAAGACCAAGCCGGAATCGAGGAGCGACCACCGCAAGGCCAGGCTGGCGGATGCCCTGCGTGCGAACCTGCAGAAGCGCAAAGCTCAGCTCAGGTCGCGCCGCACCGGCGAAGCCGACACAAGACCTGAAGGGTTGGCTGCATCGAAGGAACGGAAAGACGACTGAGGAATCGGAGGGCCGGCCATTTTGCGCCGACTTCCCGAAATCCTAATGCGCTCGGAGCGCATTAGGGCCTTTGATTTTGAGCATGTCGTTATCGCAAAACCGCTGCACGCTTTTGCACGACATGCTCTATTTCTTGAACCGGACCGACCAATGGTTTAGAGGGCGGCCCAAACACAACCGATTTAAAAGCCGGCTTCCCGGCCGAGGGACATTTTTTCATGGATCGCATCAGGATCGTCGGCGGCCGCGAGCTCGCTGGCACCATCCCCATCTCCGGCGCCAAGAACGCTGCCCTGCCCTTGATGATCGCTGCGCTGATGACCGGTGACACGCTGACGCTGGAGAACGTGCCGCACCTGGCCGACGTCGAGCAGCTCATCCGCATCCTCGGCAATCACGGCGTCGACTATTCGGTGAACGGCAAGCGCGATCACCAGAACGGCAATGGCGGCGGTTATTCGCGCACCATCAACTTCACCGCGCGCGACATCGTCGATACCACCGCCCCTTATGAGCTGGTCTCCAAGATGCGCGCCTCGTTCTGGGTGATCGGCCCGCTGCTGGCCCGCATGGGCGAAGCGCGTGTGTCGCTGCCCGGCGGCTGCGCCATCGGTACCCGCCCGGTCGATCTCTTCATCGACGGACTGCAGGCGCTGGGCGCCGATATCGACGTCGACAATGGCTATGTCATCGCCAAGGCCAAGAACCGGCTGAAGGGCAACCGCTACGTCTTCCCGAAAGTCTCCGTCGGCGCCACCCATGTGCTGATGATGGCGGCGTCTCTGGCGCGCGGCGAAACCGTGCTGGAAAACGCCGCCCGCGAGCCGGAAGTCGTCAACCTCGCCGAATGCCTGAACGCCATGGGCGCCAAGATCCACGGCGCCGGCACCTCGACCATCACCATCGATGGCGTCGACCAGCTTTCCGGTGCCAGCGTGCGGGTCATTCCCGACCGCATCGAAACCGGCACCTATGCGATGGCTGTCGCCATGGCCGGCGGCGATGTGCTCCTGAAGGACGCCCAGCCTGATCTGCTGCAGAACGCGCTCGACGTGATCGCCCAGACGGGCGCCGAGATCACGCCGACCAACGAAGGCATCCGCGTGAAGCGCAACGGCGCCGGCATCTCGCCGGTCGACGTCACCACCGAGCCTTTCCCCGGCTTCCCGACCGACCTGCAGGCGCAGTTCATGGGCCTGATGACCAAGGCCAAGGGCAAGTCGCGCATCACCGAAACGATCTTCGAAAACCGCTTCATGCATGTGCAGGAGTTGGCCCGTCTAGGCGCTCACATCACGCTTTCGGGCCAGACGGCGATCGTCGAAGGTGTATCGAAGCTGAAGGGCGCGCCCGTGATGGCGACCGACCTGCGCGCCTCGGTGTCGCTGGTCATCGCCGGCCTTGCCGCCGAAGGCGAGACCACCGTCAACCGCATCTACCATCTCGACCGCGGCTTCGAACGGCTGGAAGACAAGCTGTCGGGCTGCGGCGCGGTGATTGAGCGGATCAGCGGCTAAGTAGGCAGTAGGGGAATAGGGCAGTAAGGCAAAGGAACGCCTGCGGTATCACCGGATACTGCCAGCTTTCTTGTTTCCCTACTGCCGACTGCCTACTTCCCTACTGCCTTAGTCCCTCAATCCCTTATTCCCCTACCGCCCTCCTCTCCCGGTTGCGCCCGCCAGAAAGACCGCCTAACAGAAGGTAAGACAACAAAACCTTCGCAGGTGCGGTATCCGCATGGACGCTTTGAAGTTATTGGCGCTGGACGACCAGGACCTGGGCATCATTTCGGCCCATGTCCAGGATGCCGTCATGAAGGTGGGCGACCTCGAATATCTGCCCACATGGAAGCGCTTCGTCATGCCGATGAACCGCTTTGCCTGGGAAGTGCGGTCCGGTTTCTTCCGCAAGCACAATGAGCGCCGGCAAAGCGTGCTGCATTTCGAGCGCGTGCAGGCGGTGAAGACCAGCGGCATCGCCCGTGACAAGGCGGACGAGGTGCTTTCGCTGCTTGCCGTCAGTTTCATCCCGATCGCGCCGCCGGCCGGCATCATCGAACTGATCTTCTCCGGCAACGGCACCATCATGCTGGAAGTCGAATATGTCGAGGCGCGCCTCGCCGATCTCGGCGGCGCCTGGCAAGCCTCCTCGCGCCCCGCGCACAGGGGCTGACGGATGGCGGTCACGCTCAATTCAGCCGATGCGGATTTCGAAGCACGCTTCACCGCGTTCCTTGCCACCAAGCGCGAGGTTTCGGCCGATGTCGAGGCTGTGGTGCGTGATATCATCGCCCGCGTCCGCACCGAGGGCGACAAGGCGCTGGTCGACTACACACAGCGCTTCGACAAGGCGGATCTCGGCACACTCGGCATCGCCGTTTCCCGCGCCGACATCGAGGCAGCTTATGCCGCGGCCGACCCGGACACGGTGGAAGCGCTGAAGTTCGCCCGCGACCGTATCCGTTCGCACCATCAGCGTCAGCTGCCGAAGGACGATCGTTACACCGACACGCTCGGGGTCGAACTCGGCTCGCGCTGGACGGCGGTCGAGGCGGTCGGGCTCTATGTGCCGGGCGGTACGGCGAGCTATCCGAGTTCGGTGCTGATGAATGCCGTGCCAGCCAGGGTGGCCGGTGTGGAACGCATCGTCATCGTGGTTCCGGCCTCGGGCGGCGTCATCAGCCCGCTGGTGCTGGTGGCGGCCGATCTCGCCGGGGTTTCCGAAATCTACCGCATCGGGGGTGCCCAGGCGGTTGCCGCCCTCGCCTATGGTACGGAAACCATCCGCCCGGTGGCCAAGATCGTCGGCCCCGGCAATGCCTATGTGGCAGCCGCCAAGCGCCAGGTCTTCGGAACCGTGGGCATCGACATGATCGCCGGCCCGTCCGAAGTGCTGGTGATCGCCGACGGCAAGAACGATCCCGACTGGATCGCCGCCGACCTTCTGGCGCAGGCCGAACACGACGCCTCGGCGCAGTCGATCCTGATCACCGACGATGCCGCCTTTGCGGCGGCTGTCGAAGTGGCGATGCAGCGCCAACTGGCCACCTTGCCGCGTGGCGAAATCGCCGCGGCAAGCTGGCGTGACTTCGGCGGCATCATTCTGGTCGGCAATCTGGACGACGCGTTGCCACTGGCCGACCGCATTGCGGCCGAACATGTCGAACTGGCAGTCGACGAGCCCAAAGCTCTCCTTGCCCGCCTGCGCAATGCCGGTTCAGTCTTTCTCGGCCGCCATACGCCGGAAGCCATCGGCGATTATGTCGCGGGTTCCAACCACGTGCTGCCGACGGCGCGTTCGGCGCGCTTCTCGTCAGGCCTTTCCGTCCTCGATTTCGTCAAGCGCATGTCGGTGCTGAAGCTCGGGCCGGA
Source organism: Mesorhizobium sp. 1M-11 (assembly GCF_001303895.1). GTDB lineage: Bacteria > Pseudomonadota > Alphaproteobacteria > Rhizobiales > Rhizobiaceae > Mesorhizobium. The sequence goes on from NZ_LJSD01000024.1 coordinate 85,882, forward strand.
GCAGCTGCGGCAGCTCGCGCCAGCGGCAATCGCACTTGCCAGGGCCGAAGGGCTCGACGCGCATGGCCTCTCCGTTTCCATCCGGCTGAACATGTAGGCGGACATGTCGGGAGCCGGGCCAAACAACGCGAGGCTGATCGACGTCGAACTCGACGAAACGATCGGCCGCTCGACGCCCGACGTTGAACATGAGCGGGCGGTGGCCATCTTCGACCTGATCGAGGAAAACTCCTTCAGCCCCGTTAACGACGACGGCAGCGGCCCCTACAAGCTGAAACTCTCCCTTGCCGAATCGCGTCTGGTCTTCGCCATCAGCCGCGAGGATGGCGCGGACGTCGTCACCCATATCCTGTCACTGACGCCGTTCCGGCGCATCGTGAAGGACTACTATCTGATCTGCGAAAGCTACTACGACGCCATCCGCTCCTCCACGCCCAGCCACATCGAGGCGATCGACATGGGCCGGCGCGGCCTGCACAATGAGGGTTCGCAAACCTTGATGGACCGGCTGGCGGGCAAGATCGAAATCGACTTCGACACGGCCAGGCGGCTGTTCACGCTGGTCTGCGTGCTGCACTGGCGCGGGTGACTTGAAACAGGCCGGAGAACAGGCCTGAGCACAAGCCGATTAAGCTTGTTCACAAAGCGGCGATAATCATATAGGTTCCGCGCCAAATTCCGGCCGGCCCGCCGGGAATCCATCCAAGCAAAGGTATCGAATGCCGAAGGAAGAAGTCCTCGAGTTTCCGGGTGTGGTGACAGAATTGTTGCCCAATGCGATGTTCCGCGTGAAGCTCGAAAACGAACACGAAATCATTGCCCACACGGCTGGGCGCATGCGCAAGAACCGTATCCGCGTTCTGACGGGCGACAAGGTTCTGGTCGAGATGACGCCCTATGACCTGACCAAGGGCCGCATCACCTATCGCTTCAAGTAAATTATCGTAGCGGGCCAGATGCGATGAGCACCATGCACAAGCTCGTGCTTGCCTCGGGATCGCCTCGCCGGATCGAGCTGCTGCAGCAGGCCGGCATCGAGCCCGACCGCATCCTGCCCGCGGATATCGACGAGACGCCGCAGCGCGCCGAACATCCGCGTTCGCTGGCCAAGCGACTCTCCCGGGAAAAGGCGGAAAAGGCTTTTGCTTCGCTGCAGGGCGAAACCGAGCCCGAGCGCGGCTATGTGCTGGCCGCGGACACGGTGGTGGCCGTGGGCCGGCGGATCCTGCCGAAGGCGGAAACCAGCGACGATGCCGCCTTTTGCCTGCAGCTGCTCTCTGGCCGCTCGCATCGGGTCTATACCGGCATCTGCCTAGTCACACCCGACGGCAAACATCGTCAGCGGCTGGTGGAAACGCGCGTGCGCTTCAAGCGTCTGCCACGGGTCGAAATCGACCGCTACGTCGCTTCCGGCGAATGGCGCGGCAAGGCCGGCGGCTATGGCGTGCAGGGACTGGCCGGCGCCTTTGTCGTCAAAATGACCGGTTCCTATTCCAACATCGTTGGCCTGCCCCTCTACGAGACCACCGCGCTGCTTGCCGGCGAAGGTTTCGACACCCATCGCGGCTGGCCGGAACGCGGGCTTTCGTAACGCATCGGCCCGAAAACCGGAATCGATTTTCGGAAGGCTTGATGCGCAAAAGATGGCGCAGCACGAGAAGAAACCATGGCTAGCAACGACAGCACCGTGACGCCACTGCGTCCGAAGCGGCCCTGCCCCGAATGCGGGCGACCCTCGGCGCGCGACACCTATCCGTTCTGCTCGACGCGCTGCAAGGACATCGACCTCAACCGCTGGCTCAAGGGCGTCTATGTGATCCCTGGCGACGACGGCGAGGCTGATGAGGAACTGCCAGGCCACATGCCGGACAAGGCGCCAGGCAGCGAGCAGAACTGACCGCTTGACGTGCCGCCGGCGCGGGCAAGGTCCGGATTTTTCAGGCGTTTTAGCGTCATGGTTGTTTTCCCGGCGAAATCGACACGGCGGTGCTGGACAGGCGGGAATCTCATGCTATAACCCCGCTCGCTTTCGGGCTGTGGCCCGGCGAGCAGGCAAGGTCTAGAACATGGTTCCAGATTTCGCCAAGATGCCCAGGTAGCTCAGTTGGTAGAGCATGCGACTGAAAATCGCAGTGTCGGTGGTTCGATTCCGCCCCTGGGCACCATCCTCTCTTCTCCCGACACTCACTTTCGCTGAAGCCTTCGCGCTTTAGAGCCAGCAAGTGCCTGAAACCGCGTCGTTTTTGACGACTGCAGCGCATTCGAGCGCATTTCGCAATTCTTCAGCGTACTTGATCCAACGAAGCGAGGTGTTGGTATTTTTGTTGGTATCTGAAAGCCTGTTGGTATCGAAGCACCAACAGGAGGTCCCCACGAATGGCTCTCTCCGACGTGAGATGCCGCACCGCCCGGCCTACGCCCAGGCTCCAGAAACTATCGGATGGCGGAGGGCTCCAACTATGGGTGCAACCCTCCGGAACACGACTATGGCGCCTAGCTTATCGGTTTGGCGGAAGGCAGAAAATTCTGGCTTTGGGCAACTATCCCCTCATATCCCTCGCCGAAGCACGCAAGGCGCGGGATAATGCGAAACGCCTGCTCCAGGTGGGCACTGACCCCGCACAGGACCGCAGGTCGAAAAAAGGGAGGGTCACAAAGGATACGTTTCGCTCAATTTCCCAGGAGTTCGTCGACAAACTGCAAAAAGAAGGGCGTGCCGATCGGACGCTCAACAAGATCAAATGGCTGCTCGATTTTGCGTATCCCATCCTTGGCGACAAAAGCGTTCGGGAGATTGATTCGACCACAGTCCTTGCCGTCCTGCGTAGCGTGGAGGTGCGGGGTCGTTACGAGTCGGCCCGGCGACTGCGTTCCACAATCGGCAGTATCTGTGTTTCGGCGTGGAATAAGGACCCCGTTTCAGGGGTGACCGGCGTCCAAAAAGGACCCCTGTAACGCAGGGTTGTCACACTGCCTTCGGTTTCATCGGGGGCATTTGTTTTGGATGTTGGTTGTGGAGACGATTGCGAAGATACGTCGGCTTTCGCTGGTCCAGGGGAAGTCGATCAAGGAGATCTGCCGCGAGTTGAGGATATCGCGGAAGGTTGTCCGGAAGGTGCTGCGGTCGAACGCGACGGAGTTCCGTTACGAGCGTGAGCATCAGCCGATGCCAAAGATCGGCCCCTGGCAGGATCAGCTCGACGGGCTTTTAGGTGGCAATCACGGCAAGGCGGGGCGCGAGCGGCTAACGCTGATCCGAATCTTTGAGGAGCTCCGCGGTCTCGGATACGACGGCAGCTACGACGCGGTTCGCCGATACGCCAAGAGCTGGGCGAAGGCGCAGGGATCAGCGACGGCGGAAGCCTATGTGCCGTTGTTCTTCGCGCCGGGTGAAGCCTACCAGTTCGACTGGAGCCACGAGATCGTCCTCATCAATGGCGTGACTGTGACCGTGAAGGTTGCCCATGTCCGGCTTTGCCACAGCCGCATGATGTTCGTCAGAGCCTATCCGCGCGAGACGCAGGAGATGGTGTTCGACGCGCACGACCGGGCCTTCGCCTTCTTTGGCGGCACCTGCACGCGCGGCATCTACGACAACATGAAGACGGCGGTTGAGACGGTATTCGTCGGCAAGGACCGGCAATACAATCGCCGCTTCCTGCAGATGTGCAGCCATTATCTGGTGCAGCCGGTCGCCTGCACGCCGGCGTCGGGCTGGGAGAAGGGTCAAGTCGAGAACCAGGTCGGGCTGGTGCGCGAGCGCTTCTTCACGCCGCGGCTGCGCTTCAAATCCTATGAGGAACTCAACGCCTGGCTGCTCGACAAATGCATCGCCTACACCAAGACGCACCGTCATATCGATCAGCCGGAGCGCACGATCTGGGAGGTGTTCGAGGAGGAGCGCGGCAAACTTGTCGAGTATCGCGGCCCCTTCGACGGCTTCCACACGGTCCCCGCCTCGGTATCGAAGACCTGCACGGTGCGCTTCGACAACAACAAATACTCGGTGCTGTCGACTGCCGTGGGCCGACCGGTCGAGATCCAGGCCTATGCCAGCAGGATCGTCATCCGGCAGGATGGCGTTGTCGTCGCCGAACACGCCCGTTCGTTCGGGCGCGGTGAGACCATTTACGATCCCTGGCACTATGTCCCCGTGCTCGCCCGCAAGCCCGGCGCATTGCGCAATGGCGCGCCGTTCCAGGACTGGGTTCTGCCCTCGGCGATGGAGCGGACCCGGCGCCGACTGAAGTCCTCGGATGACGGTGATCGCCAGATGGTGGCGATCCTGGCTGCGGTGTTGACCGACGGGATCGATGCCGTGGAGGCCGCCTGCCAAGAGGCGCTCGACCAGAACGTCTGCTCGTCAGCTGTCATCATCAACATTCTGGCGCGGCGGCGCGATCCGGCGCCAGCCATCACCATTCTCACCCCGGACGCTCTTCGCCTGCGCCATGAGCCGCAGGCCGACTGTGCCCGCTACGACAGCCTCAGGAGGGCAAGCTGATGGAACGCACGCAGGTTCTGGATCTGATGGGAACGTTGAAGCTCTACGGCATGCGCAGTGCCTATGACGAGGTTATGGCGACCGGCATCAAGCGCCAGCACGAGCCGCCGAGGATCGTCGGCGATCTGCTGTCGGCCGAGATCGCCGAGAAGCAGGCGCGCTCCATCAAATACCAGCTCACCGTCGCAAAGCTGCCGATCGCCAAGGACATCGAGGAGTTCGACTTCGACGGCACGCCGGTCAACGAGGTGCTGGTCAGGGACCTTGCCAACGGCACCTTCGTCGCCGACCAGCGTAACGCCGTTCTCATCGGCGGCACCGGAACCGGCAAGTCACATCTGGCGATTGCCCTTGCCCGATCCCTCATCCGCAACGGGACGCGCGGTCGCTTCTTCAATGTCGTTGATCTCGTCAACCGGCTCGAGACCGAGCACCGCGGTGGCAAGCAGGGCCGTATCGCTGACTACCTGACCCGATTGGACTTCGTCGTCCTCGACGAACTCGGCTATCTGCCCTTCGCGCAAGCCGGCGGGCAGTTGCTCTTCCACCTGATCAGCAGGCTCTACGAGCGCACCTCGATCATCGTCACCACCAATCTGGCGTTCGGCGAATGGCCCGCTGTCTTCGGCGACGCCAAGATGACGACGGCGCTGCTCGACCGGCTCACCCATCACTGCGAGATCATCGAGACCGGAAACGAATCCTGGCGATTCAAGAACCGCGCCTGATCACCCCATAACGCCGATCCGCGC
>NZ_LJSD01000044.1 GCF_001303895.1 Mesorhizobium sp. 1M-11
TTCGGTGCCTGCGTGGCCGGTACCGGCAAATTCATCTGCATCGGCCTCAACTATGCCGATCACGCCGCCGAATCCGGCCTGCAGGTGCCGCCGGAACCGGTGGTCTTCATGAAGGCGACATCCGCCATCGTCGGCCCGGATGACGATGTCCTGATCCCGCGCGGCTCGCAGAAGACCGACTGGGAGGTCGAACTCGGCGTCGTCATCGGCAAGACCGCGAAATATGTCTCGGAAGCCGAAGCGCTGGATTATGTGGCCGGCTACTGCGTCGCCCACGATGTCTCGGAGCGTGCGTTCCAGACCGAGCGCTCCGGCCAATGGACCAAGGGCAAGAGCTGCGACACCTTCGGGCCCATCGGCCCGTGGCTGGTGACCAAGGACGAGGTCAAGGATCCGCAGGATCTCAAGATGTGGCTTACCGTGAACGGCGAGACGATGCAGAACGGTTCGACCAGGACGATGGTCTACGGCGTCGCCTTCCTGGTTTCGTATCTGTCGCAGTTCATGAGCCTGCAGCCGGGCGACATCATCTCCACCGGCACGCCGCCCGGCGTCGGCATGGGCATGAAGCCGCCGCGCTATCTCAAATCAGGCGATGTCGTCGAACTCGGCATCGAAGGGCTCGGCAGCCAGCGCCAGACGTTCCGCGCCGATAGCTGAGTTGGGTAGAACATGACAAGCATCACCGGCCTTCGCGTTTTCGACCTGCGCTTTCCGACCTCGCTGAGCCTCGACGGTTCGGACGCGATGAACCCGGATCCGGATTATTCGGCTGCCTATGTTATCCTCGACACCGACAGGTCAGACCTCAAGGGACATGGTCTGACCTTTACCATCGGTCGTGGCAACGAGATTTGCTGTGCCGCCATAGAGGCATTGCGTCATCTCGTCGTCGGATTGGACCTCGATTGGGTCAAGCACGACCACGGCCGTTTCTGGCACCACCTCACCGGTGACAGCCAGTTGCGCTGGATCGGGCCTGACAAGGGGGCCATGCATCTTGCCGTCGGCGCGGTGGTCAACGCGGTCTGGGACCTTTGGGCCAAGCAAGCAGGCAAGCCGGTCTGGCGGCTGGTCTCGGAAATGAGCCCCGAGGAGCTCGTGCGCATCGTCGACTTCCGCTATCTCACCGATGCGATCACGCCCGCCGAGGCGCTTGAAATCCTGAAGAAAGCCGAAGCCGGCAAGGTCGAGCGTATCGCGACGCTCGAGCGTGAAGGCTATCCCTGCTATACCACTTCTGCTGGTTGGCTCGGCTATCCCGACGATAAATTGAAGCGCCTTTGCCAGGAGGCGGTGGACCAGGGATTCAATCACATCAAGCTGAAGGTGGGCCGCGACCGCACCGACGATATCCGTCGCCTTCGGATCGCTCGCGAGGTCATCCGGCCGCAACGCTTCCTGATGATCGACGCGAACCAGGTCTGGGAAGTCGATCAGGCGATCGACTGGCTGAAGGACCTCGCCTTCGCCAAGCCCTATTTCATCGAAGAGCCGACCAGCCCCGACGATGTGGCCGGCCATGCCAGGATCCGCAAATCGGTAGCGCCGATCAAGGTCGCCACCGGCGAGATGTGCCAGAATCGGATCCTGTTCAAGCAGTTCATCGCCGGCGGCGCCATCGACGTGGTGCAGATCGATTCTTGCCGAATGGGCGGGCTGAACGAGGTGTTGGCGGTGCTGCTGATGGCGGCCAAGTTCGATCTGCCCGTCTGGCCGCATGCGGGCGGCGTCGGCCTGTGCGAATACGTCCAGCATCTGTCGATGATCGATTATGTTGCCGTCTCCGGAACCAAGGATGGGCGTGTGATCGAGTATGTCGACCATTTGCACGAGCATTTCCTGGATCCCTGCGTGATCGCAAACGCTGCCTACATGCCACCTACGACGCCGGGGTTTTCGATCGAGATGAAGGAAACGACACTGGATAGTTATCAGTTCGAGGGCTGATCGACGCCGGCATGAGCGGCGAGCATGGTCGACGGCCGCAGCTTCAGCTTCGTCAGCTCCAGCGCATCATCTTCGGACAACACCTCCGGACGTCGTGGACAGGAGTCTATATCAACGGTTCGTCTTTCTCCGGCCGCGACCAAAATGGATTCCATCACGTCGAGAACGTGGCTTGCAAGCACACCCGAGGAGCGATGCGGCTTGCCAAGCAGGATGGCGCTCGACATTTCCGCGACGCCAAGCCCGCGATAATTCGCGAATTGCTGCGATGGATCCCCCGACGGGGACCAGTTCGGACGACCGAGCGGAGCCGTGTCGCTTCCCCTCACATCCCACGCGCCGCCGTCCATTCCGATCGAAACCGAACCACCATACGTGTCTGGGTCGGGGACCAGCATGGTGCCGGCATTTCCATGGATTTCGATCGACTGGCGCCCATGAAGCCTGACATCCCAACTGAACATGGCATTGACGATAGCACCGCTGCGAAATTTCAGGAGCGCCATGATGGTCGTCGGCGTTTCAACAAGGATGCGCCGCCCCTGTTGCGGGCCGGCCGCTGTGACGAGCCGCTCCCGGAACCCCGTGCTCGCTTCGGCCTGGACACTGGCGACCGGACCCAGAAGGTTCACAAGGGTCGTCAAGTAGTAGGGGCCGATATCGAGGACGGGTCCACCGCCTGCCTTGAAGAAAAATTCGGGATTGGGATGCCGATGCTCCATGCCCGAGGACAGGAACATGCAGACGCCGGAAGTGACCGTTCCGATCTCTCCGGCGTCGATCACGCCGCGAGCCAGCCTTCCGCCCGCGCCAAGAAAAGTGTCCGGCGCGCAGCCGAGCAGAAGAGAGCGGCTCCTCGCCTCGGCCACAAGGGCGCGCCCCGTAGCGGCTTCGACAGCCAGGGGCTTTTCACTAAAGACATGTTTGTCTGCGCTCAAGGCATCCCGCGTTACGTCGGCATGGCTTGCAGGCGGGGTCAGGTTGACGACGATGCCGATATCGTCACGCTTCAAAAGCTGGTCGACATCGAGCGCCTCGATACCGAATTGAGCCGCACGGCGCACCGCGGCGTCCCTGTTGCGTCCCGCGCAAGCGACGACGCGAACTCCCGCAAACAAATTGAGATTGCGAAGATAGATTGAAGAAATGTCACCCGTACCGATGACCCCTACCCCGATCCTTTCCATATCTATCCGGCTCTCCTTGGCGGCTTCGTGGCGGCGAATTTGTTGAAGCGGCAGCCGGACTGGGGCTCCATCTTCAATCTTGCGTCTCCGAGGCACGATAGGCGGCGCCGATCAGCCCGGCGTCGTCTCCAAGTTCTGCCCGAACGATCTCGGGAACGGGATGTCCCGACAGAATACGCTCTTCCATGCTGCGCACGATTTGCGGATGCATCAGGTCCAGTGCTTTTGACACCCCGCCCCCAAGCACGATGCGCTGTGGCGAATAGAGATGCTGGATATTGGCGAAGCCAGCCGCCAGCCATTCCGCCTCAATGCTGAGAATGGCCAGCGCCGCGGGGCACTTTTCCCTGGCGGCGCGGCTCACATGTTCGCCGGTCGGCGCATCTTCTCCCGCCACTTTCGCCAACAAGGACGAGGGCGCTTTTTCAATCGCCGCCTTGGCGGCGCGCGCCAGTGCAGTGCCCGAGGCCACGGCCTCCCAGCAACCCTGGCGCCCGCATGAGCAAACAGCCGAATGGTCCGTTATGCGCGTGTGCCCGACTTCGCCGGCAAGGCCGCGAAAGCCGCGTATCATTCTGCCCTCCGCCACGATCCCGCCCCCAATGCCCGTGCTGACGGTTACATAGGCGAAATTCGAAAAGCCTTTGCCGCCTCCGGCACGCCACTCGCCCAGTGCTGCCACCTTTGCGTCGTTTTCGAGAATCACGGTCAAGCCCGTGCGATCAGAGAGGATCTTTTCCAAAGGCACGCTGTTCCATCCCGGCAACGCCGGAATATCGAGAACCATCCCCTTTTCGCCATCGAAGGCTCCGGGAACGCCAATGCCGATCGCCACCGTATCCCGCTGGCGCACTGCACCGACAAGCGCCTCCATTTGAGCGACAACGGCCTGCGGGCCGCCAAGCCGATCCGTCGTGGCATGACGCCGGTCGAGCATTGTCCCGTCGAGACGCGCCGCCGCCACGCGAAGCTGTGTTCCTCCCAGATCGATTCCAATGAAGGATGGCTCAGGCATGATTGCTTTCCTGGCTGGAGCGGAAAAATCGGCGGCGCGCCGTCTTCGGGATCGGTCCTGGGGCAATGCTTGCGCTTGCCCCAGCAGTTCCGGCTAGGCGGTAACCTTGGTCGTGAAACGCGGCGAGCCAATGCCTTGCGGGATAAGGCGGCGGGCTACAGCTATGTTGAAGTTCTGCAAAGCGAGCAGCATGCTCATCGCCGCACCGAGTCCGGCGCCCACAGGCAATTCGACATGTGTGCATCCATCGATCGCCGTGCCGCCTGAAGCGTCAAACAGGACCACATTGCAACCGCCCTCGACGGATGTTTTCGCCAGTTGCGCAACGCCCGGCGCATCGCAGGCCGCACTGCGCAACAGGAGGACAGCCAGACCGGGGCGCAGGACTTCGAATGGTCCGTGTCTGAATTGACCGCCTTCGAAGCCGATGGTCGGGACGCGGGCCAGTTCCATAAGGGACAGCGCCGCGCTTTCCGCAACGCCGGCCATGGAATGACGTCCTGAGAATATGTAGGCGTCGGACCCCGCCAGCGCTTCGTCCACAGCCTCTATCGAGGCGGGCGCAGTCGCGAGAGCCGCGCGCAGTTGATCCTGTGGCGCCCCAAGTGCCTCCAGGACGGCCCCATGCATGGCTACCGTCAGAATGATGGAACGGGTCGCCGCAAACGCATGTTCGGTGCCGCCTGCCGCCGCGATGAACGCCTTGACGTTCTTCGCCAGCGTGCTGCCGCTTTCCAGAGTCAATCCGAAACGCTCCTCCTGGCCTGCCGGTGTCCGGAGAAGCTCGACGATTTCCCCGGACTCGCCAGATTGCGATACGATGACAGCCGTTCGAGGTCCGTCCGGCAGCGGAGACATCAGAACCTCGGATGCATTGATCGCGCGGGTGTCGATCCCAAGGTCGCGATAGAGCGGTTCTGCGATCCGGTTGACGTGCTGCGATCCTCCCATTGCATAAAGAACAAGTCTTTTCGTACGGCGAATGCTTTCGGCGATCTGTTCCGCGATCGGCCCGGCGGCTTCGAGCGTGGCCAGTGCATCAGAGCATTGCCGGCCCATTTCGACATGCATCAGATCAAGGCCGGGATGTTGGGACATGATGGAACTCCATTCAAAGAAAAGCGAAAGACAGATTGTGAGGGCGTGGCGGCGCCGGCCTTCAAGGCGATCCAGGCGCACGCTGATCCGCGCTTCCGGGGCGCCCCCGATGAGAGCGCGCCCGGCGGCTAAATTCTGCCCATCTATTTACCGGCGCCTCCGAGCAAGCCGCGCACGAAGGATTTCTGGAACACGAGATACGCAACCATCACCGGCAGAATCGACACGAGCGTCCCCGCCATCAATGGCCCGTATTCGACCTGAAGACTGGACGCGAAGCCCGAGATCTGAACGGTGACGGGGCGCGATTGATCGCTCGATGTCAGCGTTATCGCAAACAGCAGGTCGTTCCAGATCGCCCGGCTTTGAATGATTGCAAGCGCCGCGAGGCCCGAGGTCGAGGCGGGCAGCAGAAGCTTCCAGAAGTAACGGGCGGGACCACACCCATCGATGAGCGCCGCCTCGTACATGGAGCGCGGAACGGAGGCGAAGAAATTGCGCATGAAGAATGTGCAGAATGGAACCGCATAAGCAGTATGCACGAGCCACATTCCTGCGATGGTGTCGTACAGACCAAGCCCCTGGACAAGGAAGAAGAGCGGGATCTGTACGATCTGGAACGGTACGAGCATGCCGGTCAGCAGAATAAAATATACGAACTTCCCCCCTGCGCCTCGCATATAGGCGAGCGGATATCCGGCCACCGCTCCGATCAGGATGGAAAGCGCGACCGCTGGAACGGTGATCGCAATGGAATTGATCAGGCCGCGGCCCATCCGCGAGAAGGCGATCGAATAATTCTGCCAATAGAATTCGCCCGGAAAGGAGAGCACCTGGGTCAGTTCCGGAGGCGACTTGAAGGATGTCAGGACGGCAATGACGAGCGGCGCCATGAAGATCACGGCGAAGACGACAAGGACCGTTCTGGTCAGCGCGGTCTGATGTTGTTGCAAGGCGGCACTCATTATTCGGCCTCGCTGTCTTGCACACGGCTCGACATGTAGAGGATGTAGGGCATGATCACGACGGCAGCGATCAGCAGCAGGTAAACCGACACGGCGCTGGCGCGGCCCATCTCGAAGCGGCCGAACGCCAGATCGTACATCTGGGTCGCCAGCACCTCCGACGAATAGGCAGGCCCGCCCTGCGTCATCGCCCAGACGATGTCGAACAGGCGCATGGCGTCGATGGCCGACATTCCGAGAACGATGATGGTGGATGGCCAGAGCAGCGGGAAGCTGACTTTCCAGAAAATCTGCCAGGACGTGGCGCCCTCGATGCGCGCCGCCTCGATGCATTCAGTTGGAATATTGCGCAACCCGGCGAAGAAAACGAGGAATGCGAAACCTGTCGTCCACCAGGCGACCGCACCCATCAGCGAAGCATTGACGACCGCGGGGTCGCCCAGCCAGTTTTGCGCCGCCCAGCCCAGGCCGGCGAGATCGAGCACTGTGGTGATCAGTCCGTTTGTCGGCTCATACATCCAGCGCCATATGGCGGCCACGGCGACGGCGGGGATGGTGAAGGGCAGAAAGAATATTATCCTGTAGACGCTTTCGCCGCGGATGCCACGATCGAGGATGGCGGCGAGCATGAGGCCAATACCCGTGGGGACAATGAGCATGAACGCGACCCAGGCTATGTTGTTCAGGACGGCGTTGAAGAAGCGGGGCTGGGCGAGCAGCGTCTTGTAGTTTTGCAGGCCGACCCAGCGCATGTCCGGCGAGAAGCCGTCCCAGCTGTGCATCGACAGATAGACGCTTGAGATGATCGGATAGACATAGAACGTCGCGAACAAGGCGACGGGCAGCGCGAGAAACGCCAGATGCGTACGCGTTGTACGGGTGGGAATCCATTCGCGCGGAATCATGCCGGACCCTTCGATGCCAAAAATAGGAGCGGCTCCTCGCGAGCCGCTCCACGACTCTTACCAAGCTATGAAGGCCTTGTTGGCCAACGCTTCCTGGCGAAGCCCCTCAAGAGTCGAGATCACCTCGGCCTTCGTGGCATCCGAGGGATCTATGGCGAAACGCTGGATCTGGTTGCCGAGTTCTGTTCCCAGTGCGGTGGGCAGGAGGAAGAAGAGGTTCGGCAGGACGGCGTCTTTCGCCGAAGCGTCGGAAAACTGCTTGGCCAGCTTCGCGCCGGCATAGTTATAGACCGAAGCGTCCACTTTCACATTGGGTGCGAGCGAGCCCTTCGGCACCGCGAAGGCCGCCTGCCCCTCCGGCGATGCGGCGGCGACGAGGAACTGATTGGCCGCGGCTATCGTCGCCTCGGGGCCGGCGGGAACGGCCAGCACATCCATCTGGAAGACCGACTTGCCGACTGTGCCGGGCGCCTGGAAGAGATCGAAACCCTCGCCGCCCTTGAAGCCTGCTTGTTCGAAATAGGCGGCGACCCACGCTCCCATCATGAACATGCCCGTCGAGCCGTTCACGACATCGTCGGCGGTCTGCGTCCAGGTCTTGCCACTCCAGTTCTTGGCGTAGCAGGGGATCATCTTGTCGCGATAGAGATCGAGAGCCTTGGAAAATTCCGGGCTGTCGAAGCCCAACTCGCCGCGTGCGATCTTGTAGTAGCCTTCCTCGCCGACGATCGAAACAAGCGGCGAATAGAAGTTGTAAAGGCTCCAGAACGTGCCGCCCGCATTCCCGAGCGGCTGGTATCCCGCCTTGGAAAGGGCGGAGCAGGCCTTTGCGAAGCTGTCCCAGTCGGTCGGCACCTCAAGCCCCAGCTCCTTGAAGAGCTTGACGTTGTAGAAGACGTTGTTGATCAATGAGAGATCGAACGGGACACCGTAAGGCTGGCCGCCGATCTTCACGACCCTTTGCACGCCGGCGGGAAAAATCTCGTCCCCCTTGATCTGTTCCCAGACGTCCGGGATCGGATGCAGGCGGCCGCCATCCACAAAGGCTTTGAGCTCGAAGGCCATCGAGCTTTGATAGGCTGCCGGCGGGCGGCCACCGAGAAACGCGGTCTGCAGCTGGCGGCGCAACTCGACGACGTTGCCCGGAACGACGACGCCTGTGAATTTCGCGTCCTTCGCTTGGCTGTTGCTGTAGTCGATAAGCGCGTTCATGCCGGCAAGTTCGGAACCTGCCGCGTAGTAGTGCCATACCTCGAAATTGTCCTGCGCATAGGCGGATGAGCCCAACAGAGCCGTCAACGCCATCGCGCCAAGAAAAGTGGATTTACTCATGACCGGACCTCACCATTGCGCGCCCCTCGAGCGCCTTAAATAATCTTCTTACAAGAAAAATACTGCGACACAGAGACAGGCCTTGTCAACACAGCCAGCGCGTGGCCACCGATAAATCTGAAAAGAAAATGTCCAGAATCACGCGCAAATCGGCATAAATACGTTTAATTTCAAATGGTTAAAGAAATTCCTCCGAAATATCCGCTATTTGCGCCGGCTGTGAAGCTTCGCTTTTTTAGCTTGACCATCAGCCGTTTTTCCAACTATTTTTCTGTCAAATAGAAAAAGATACACCAATGGATCGTTCCTACCTGCGGCGCTATCACGCCAACGCAATATTCCATCGGATCAGGCTTATCCCGTTGATTTCCCAGCGTGAAATCATCGAGCAGACAGGTTTCGACAAATCCGTCGTTTCCTCGATCGTCTCGAAATTCACAGAGATGGGACTGATAGAACGGCAGAGTAAGCCTGACGCCAACCGCCGCGGACGACCGTCGGAGGGGTTGCTCATTTCCCCCGCGTCGGGGCTTCTCGTGGGTGTGGAGATCGAAGCCGACGCCGTGGGTTTTGTCGTGTGCAGCCTGGACGGCTCCATACTGACGTCAAAAATCGAACCGTTCGATGGCGACCTCGGCGGCATTCCGCAATTCCTGAAGCGCGGCGTCGCGGCGGTGGTCGAGGCTTCCGGTTCGAGCGCTCCGGTGCTCGGCCTCGGGGTATCCCTGCCCGGCCTCGTCAACAGCGACGGCACGCTGGTTCACGTGCCTGTTCTCGGATGGCGGGACGTCGACATACTGTCGCATCTCCAGTCGGTCACCGACGCCCCGGTATTCGTCGGAAACGACGGCAAAGCGGCTGCGATGGCCGAGCGCATGTTCGGGGCCTGCACCGATATCGACGATTTCATCTACCTCTTCTCCGGCTCGGGTGTCGGCGGCGCGCTCTTTCTCGACGGCAAGATCTATGGCGGCGCAGACGGTCTCGCCGGCGAACTCGGGCACATAAAGGTTGTGCCCCAGGGACGGTTCTGCTCCTGCGGAGCGTCTGGCTGTCTTTCCGCTTACCTCTCGGAGCCCGCCCTGTTGCATGAGATCGAGCGGCTGGGTGGCAAGGCCCCCGCCGACTTTTCGTGCATCCTGGAAGGAGCGGAAGGCGGCGACGAGATCATTCTGAACGTTCTCGATCATGCCGGCGAGGTTCTGGGGTCCGCGGTTTCGAGCCTTATCAATGTCTTCAATCCGCCTGTCGTTCTGCTCGGCGGCAATCTGTCCCGTGCAAAGGCCTATCTCGGCGCGTCCATGCAGCGGGCGCTGATACGCCTCGCCCATCCGGCGATGTACTCGCGCAGCACCGTCCAGTTTTCCAAGATATCGGAAGGCATGCCCTTGCTGGGCGGCGTCGCCATAGCGCTCGATGGCGTCACCAGCCTCGACGGTCCTCACGTCTTCAAGTGACGGGCGCCCAATTCCCTTACTCATCAAGGTTTCACAATGCGTATAGCCATCGTCGGTCTTTCCATCGAGGTCATGTTGTCTTCTCCCATCCAGACCGGGAAGGAGCTCCTGCAGGAATATTCCGCACAGGAGATGCGCGATGGCGACCTGTGGATGGTGCGCGGCATGCTGGCGAGGCTTGCCGAAAGCGCTGCGTTAGAGGCGGTTCCGCTTTATTGGGTCACTGCACTGCCGGGCGGCGCCATGACAGGCAACGCATACGGAGCAGTCAAATCGAGAACCCTCCAGCTTCTGGAGGAAAACGGCCCTTTCGACGGCGTTCTCGTCGCCAATCACGGCGCGCTTGAGGTCGAGGGGCTTGGCGTCGACGCGGACACCGACTTTATCTGCGCCATTCGCGATCTCGTGGGACCTGATGTCCCGGTCGGCGTCGCGCTGGATCTGCATGGCGACATGACGCCGGAACTCCTATCCGCGGCGACGGTGTTTTCCGTCCTCAGAACCGCGCCGCATCGCGATGACCGTGAAACGGGTTATCGGGCGGCCGATCAATTGATCACGGTGCTGGAGAAGGGCCTGAAGCCCAAGAAAGTCGCCGTCAGCGTTCCGATGCTCGTTCCCGGCGAGACGGCGATCACAACGCAGGAGCCTGGCGGCGAGCTTTATGGAAGTCTGCCCGGCTTCGACCGCGTTCCGGGAATGATGGAAGCCAATATTCTTGTCGGTTTCGCATGGAACGACAGGCCGTGGACAAGCCTCACGGCCTTTGCCGTCGCCGAGGACGACGCCGCCGTCGCCAGGGAACAAGCGATCGCGCTGGCGCGCAGCGTCTGGCGCAAGCACACTGAATTTATCCCGAAGATGGAGACATCCGGGATCGCCGAGGGGCTCAAGCTCGCGGCGGAGACGGCCGAGGCCCCTGTCTTCGTTTCCGACTCCGGCGACAATACGACCGCGGGCGCCGCCGGAGATTTGACGACTGTTCTGCAGGCCGCGCTGGATATGCCGTCGACCCCGGACATCGTGGTCGCCGGGATCACAGCCCCGCAAACGGTCGAGAGGCTCTTGTCAGCCGGTGTTGGCGCAGAAGTGGAGATCGTGCTGGGCTCGGAGCATCTGTCACGCCCCCGGACCCACAGAACTGTCAAGGCTGTCGTCGAGGCCAGCGGAGAATGGCTGGAGCTTGGCGGGTTCCAGCCCTATCGTTCCAAGGAAGCGGCGTGGGCGAAGGTTCGCATCGGAAGCGTCGTTGCCACCTTCCATGCACAACCCATCGGCGTCACGACTCCCGGCCATTTCGCGGCCATGGGCATCGATCCACAGAACCACAAGGTCTATGTCGTCAAGCTCGGATACCTGCATCCGCAGCTGGAGGATGTGGCCGCGCGGCACATCCTGCTTTTGAGCGACGGAACCTCTCAGCTCGACATGACGAAGCTCGAATGGAAGCAGCTCCCTCGCCCGACATGGCCACTCGACCGCGATTTTGAATGGTCGCCCGAGCAAGCGCTCTATGGCGACACAGCCTGATCCGTTGAGGCCACCACGAGAAAAGGAAGACGCAGATGGCCAGCGTAACACTTGAAAAACTCAGGAAGTCATACGAGGCGTTCGTCACGATCCACGATATCGATCTGGATATCGCTGACGGCGAGTTCATCGTGCTCGTCGGTCCGTCGGGCTGCGGCAAGTCGACGACGTTGCGAATGATCGCCGGCCTCGAGACTATTTCCAGCGGTCAGGTGATGATCGATGGCAAGCGCGTCAATGACCTGCAGCCGGGCGAACGCGACATCGCGATGGTCTTCCAGAACTATGCGCTCTATCCGCATCTCAGCGTCGCCGACAACATCACGTTCGGGCTGCGGCTTCGAAAAACCGGCAAGGCCGAGATCGACGAACGCTTGAAGCGCACAGCCGAAATCCTCGGCCTTCAGGATTTGCTCGGCCGCAAACCCCGCCAGCTCTCGGGGGGACAGCGCCAGCGCGTGGCGATGGGCCGCGCACTTATCCGCAATCCATCCGTGTTTCTGTTCGACGAGCCTCTCTCCAACCTCGACGCCAAGCTTCGGGTGCAGATGCGCACCGAGATCAAGGAGCTCCACTCCCGTATACCCACAACGACCGTCTACGTGACCCATGACCAGATCGAGGCCATGACGCTCGCCGACCGAGTGGTCGTCATGAACAAGGGGCGGATCGAGCAGATCGCCCCACCCGAGGAACTCTACAGCAATCCCGCGACACGCTTCGTCGCCGGATTCATCGGCTCTCCAGGCATGAATTTCTTCGATGCGACGATCGTCGCCCACGAAAAAGAGATTAGCATACGGCTCCCCGACAACCAGACGCTGTCCGTCCCCGAGACCCGGGCCGAACTATTCCGCCCGCACACAGGCAAGGCCATGGTGGTCGGCGTCAGGCCAGAACATTTCAGCGTCGTTGCGAAGGAAGGACGCGACACGCTGAAAGTCGAAACCGCGCTGGTGGAACCGCTGGGGATGGATACGCTGGTGCACTTCAAGATTGCCGGCCTCGACGTTGTTTCGCGCCTCATGCCGATTCCGGGGCTGAAGGCGAACACGCCGTTGACGTTGAACGTGGACATGTCGAAGATTCACCTGATCGATCCGGCGAGCGACAGAGTCCTCGGATAGTCGATGCGATTGCTGTCCCGGCCCGATTTCCTGCGCGTACTGGCCGCCATTGCGCCGGACCCGGTCCTAGGGTCGGTGGCGATGAACACGCCGGCTTATGTCGGCACGCGTATTCGCGAAGCAAAAGGGCCTGACGTCGTTGTTGCCATAGAGGCCGGCTTGCAGTCGCTCGGAGAACGTTCGGAGCGATTGCACGGGAAGCCACTTGCAGAGCTGGACGAGACCGCACTGTGCCACCTGTTGACGGACGTGCAGGGCATCCCGTGGTTCGTCGCGCTGTGCCGATGGTCGGCGGAAGCCATCTACGCGAATCCCGCCAATGGTGGGAACCCGGGCGGGTTGTCGTGGCTCGAAGTCGGCTACGCACACGGGATGCCGGAAGGCCCCGACGGGCCAGCCAGAATTTCGCCGGCGCCCGAACCCGAACGGCACTTCGACGACCGTTATGACGCGATCGTCGTGGGCGCCGGCGCCGGCGGCGCAATCGTGGCCGGGCAGCTTGCCCTCGCCGGACGCAAGGTGCTGCTCGTGGAACGAGGCCGGCGCCTGGATTACATGAATGCCGGGCATCGCGATCATTTGCGCAACCATCGGCACCCCGTGTACGGCCACAACACCGGACCGGATCTCGAAGACGGGTTCAGGGTCCTTGTGCGGCCGGACGGAACCGAAGAGCTGGCAGAGCCGCATATGGTCGAGTTCGGCAACAATGCGGCCTGTCTCGGCAGCGGCACGTTTATCTATGGAGGGCTCGCCTGGCGTTTCCATCCCGATGACTTTCGCATGGCCAGCAAATACGGCGTGCCGGCAAATTCGTCTTTGGTGGACTGGCCCATCGGTTATGACGATCTCGAGCCATGGTATGAGATGGCCGAAAATGAAATCGGCGTCAGCGGACATCAGGGACGGCTGCCGCACGAGCCCTGGCGCAACCGCTCGCTGCCGATGCCTCCCTTGCCCCGCTATGAAAGCTCCAGGGTGCTGGCGCGCGGCGCCGAAGCGCTGTCGATCGAAACCTTCGCTCCGCCGCTTCTTATCAATTCACTGCCGCGCGCCGGCCGCGACGCCTGCATCGAATGCGGAACCTGCGTTGGCTTCCCCTGTCCGTCCGACGCCAAGAATGGAACGCAGAACACGATCCTTTCGCGCGCGCTGGCCAGCGGCAATCTCACGATCGTCGCCGAGACGACGGCAGAACGAATTGTGACCGACGCGTCAGGACGCGTGACTGGCATCGCGCTCGCCTGGGATGACGAGGCGTCAGGGATTGTCCGGTGCGAAGTACGATCCGGGATTGTCGTGCTATCCGCCGGCGCGATCGAAACCGCCAGGCTTCTGCTGTTGTCGGCCACTAGTGAGGAACCGAACGGCATAGGCAACAATTCGGGTCATGTCGGGCGCCACCTGCAAGGGCACACCTACCCGACCGCGTTCGGACTGTTCGACGAAAACGTCTATGCCGAACGCGGTCCGGGTGTAACCATCGCCACCACCGCTTACGTCCATGACAATCCCGGCATTGTCGGCGGCGCCATTCTCGCCGACGACTTCATCATCCCGCCGGTGATTTTCTGGGATCAGGCTTTGCCGCCAGACATCCCGCGCTGGGGTCAGGCCGCACACGATTTCATGCGGAGGAACTACCGCCGCGTCACGCAGCTGAAAGGCCCCGTCCACGAAATCCCGTCACCGGATTGTCGAGTGACGCTCGACGCCCGGGTAACCGACAAGTGGGGACGGAAAGTTGCCCGGCTCTCCGGCGTTGTTCATCCGGAGACGCAAAAGGCCGCCAGCCTTCTGCTCGATCGCGCGAAACAATGGCTGAAGGCTTCCGGCGCCTCACAGGTGTGGGGATACGCGCCACCCCCTCGCCTGTCTGCTTCTCAACATCAGGCCGGGACCTGCCGCATGGGCGTGGACCCCAAGCGATCCGTCACCGATCCCTACGGACGTGTCTGGGGTCACCAAAATCTCTTTGTCGCGGACGCCGCGCTGCACCCCACCAATGGCGGCTTTAATCCCGTTCTGACGATCATGGCGTTAGCGTTCAGATCGGCAGACCAAATAAATAGACATCAGTAAGCACCGCCACCTTCACTAGCGAGATGGATCGGCCCTAAGGTTCGACACGCTCGAACTCCAGAGCAAATACAGGCTCTTCCAATCGGCGGATAAACCGCAGCGGACCCACGCTACAAAACTGCCGGTCATCCCGGTGATCTGCATTCTCCAGCGGTATGTGTCTCCTTCGCAACGGATCGCACCCTGTTCCTCCTTGGGATCAAGGGACCGCGTCACGCTCAAAAAATGAGAAGCAGGATTGCACTGTTATTTCTCTTGTTGTACGAACGTTCAACAAGAGAAATCTGCGAGTGCGCGCAATGGTGCGAACCGACTTTCCCTTCGCTGTGGACACCTTCGATCCGCTATGGATTGCGCTCTCCGACGGCACGCGCATTGCAGTCACCCTGTGGCGTCCCCGAACGGAGGCCCAGGTCCCCGTGGTCGTCGAGATGGTGCCCTACCGCCGCCGCGACGGCACGGTGGCGCGCGATCTCGATATCCACCCTTATCTCGCTGGCCACGGCATCGCCTGCGCACGCATCGACATTCGCGGTAGCGGCGATTCCGAGGGTGATCTCGCAGATGAATATCTGCCTCGTGAGCAGGAGGACGCCTGCGAGATCATCGCCTATCTCGCAGCGCAATCCTGGTGCAACGGCAATGTGGGCATGACCGGCATTTCCTGGGGCGGCTTCAATGCGCTCCAGGTCGCCGCTCGCCGCCCACCCGCATTGAAGGCCATCATCACGCTCTGCGCCTCGGACGACCGCTACAGCGACGACATCCACTACATGGGCGGCGCGCTTCTGACCGAGCAGGAGATGTGGTCGAACTTCATGCTGGTGAAGAATGCGATGGCGCCTGATCCGCAGGTCGTCGGCGACGCCTGGCGCGCCATGTGGGAGCGCCGCCTCACCGCCACCAGTTCGCTGTCGGAGATCTGGCTCGCGCATCAGCGTCGTGATGACTATTGGCAGCAAGGTTCGGTTTGCGAAGACTACGCCGCGATCGAATGTGCCGTTATGGCCGTCTGCGGCTGGGAGGACAGCTACTCGAATTTCGTGCCGCGCCTGCTGGAACACCTGCCGGGACCCAGGCTCGGCATCGTCGGACCGTGGTCGCATGTCTATCCTTGCCGCGGCGCTCCAGGTCCGCTGATCGGCTATCTGCAGGAAGCACTGCGCTGGTGGCGTCACTGGCTGTGCGGCGAGGAAACCGGCATCATGGCCGAGCCGCTCTACCGCGTGTGGGTCACCGGCGAGGAGCGGCCGCAACCTTTCTACCTGCCCGATCATGCCGGCAGTTGGGCGGCAGAGGACCAATGGCCGTCGCCGCGCATCGAACGTCGCCGGCTGCATCTGAATGCCGGTGGATTGAGCCACGAGGCCGTGCCCGACGGCATGCTTTCCGTGCGCTCGCCGGCGACCGCCGGACGCGACTGCGGCCGCTGGGGCGGCTATGGCGGCAGTTGCCCCGACATGCCGATCGACCAACGGCGCGAGGACAGCCTGGCGCTCTGCTTCGACACCGCGCCGCTCGACGGCGATCTGACCCTGCTTGGCGCGCCAGAACTGGATCTGCTCGTCACCGTCGATCAGCCCCATGCCAATCTCGCCGTCCGGCTGTGCGACGTCTATCCTGACGGCACCTCGGCGCTGATGACCTATGGCGTGCTCAACCTCAGCCATCGTGACAGCCATGAGCATCCCGCGCCCTGTCCCGTCGGAACGCCTTTCCCGGTACGGCTGAAGCTCAACGATTTTACCCGCACGGTGCCCAAAGGCCATCGCATCCGGCTGGCACTCGCCAATCAGCACTGGCCGATCCTGTGGCCGCAGCCGAAACTGTCGACGCTGTCGGTTGCAGGCGGCCAAAGCATGCTGACGCTTCCGGTGCGTCCGCCATCGCCGCGCGACCGCGATGTGCGATTCGAACCGGCCGAGACGGCGCCTCCCGTTCCCACAACGACGTTCGACGAAGGCTTCGACCGCCGCATCGTCACGGATGATGTCGGCGATGGCCTGCAGACCATTGCATTGACGTCCGACCATGGCCGCAGGTGCTATGACGATCGCAACATCACGATGTCCTCGGCCAACAGCGACACGATGAGCATCCGCGCCGACGATCCGCTGTCGGCGAAGCTCGTCACCGAATACCGTTGGGCCATAGCCAGCGCCGATGCCGACACCGAGGCGACGGCACGCACTGAACTGACAGCCGACGAGACACATTTCAACCTGAGCTGGCGCATCGAGGCGCGAGAACGAGGCAAGCTCGTGCACAGTGCCTCGGCGACGCGGCGTATCAGGCGCGATTTCGCCTGAGGAAACGGGAGGGGAGCATGCTCGCATACGCAATCAAGCGCATCGGTCTCGGCCTCCTGATCCTCGTTCTCGTCATGGTCGCCATGTATGCGGCCGTCTTTCTCGTACCGGGCGATCCGGCAAGCGTGGCGCTGGGCCCCCGCGCCACACCGGAGCTGAAGCGGCTGCTGATCGAGCGCATGGGGCTCGACCAGCCGATCTGGTGGCAGATCGTGGAATTCTTCCGCAACGCCTTGACGGGCAATCTCGGCTACGACGTCTGGTCGAACCGGCCCGTCTCCACCCTGGTCATGGAGGCGCTGCCGAACACGCTGATCCTCGGGCTCACCGCGCTTGCCGCCGCTCTTGTCATCGGCGTGCCGCTCGGTTGCCTGTCGGTGATGCGGCGCGGCACCGTTGCCGATGCCGTCATCGGCGTGCTCTCGGTCGGCGTCATCGCCGTGCCATCCTTCGTCGTTGCCATCTATTCGCTGCTGGTGTTTGCGGTGACGCTGCGCTGGCTGCCGGCGATCGGAGCGGGTGAGGCCGGTGACATCGCCAGTCAGGCCAGGGCGCTGGTCTTGCCGGCGCTCGCCATCGCGCTCGGCTGGATCGGCTATATCGCGCGCATGGTGCGCGCTTCGATGATGGAGGTGATGGGCGAACCGCATATCCGCACGGCCCGTTCCTTCGGCCTGCCGGAATGGAAGATCGTCTCCAAATACGCATTGCGCATCGCCATCATCCCGACCATTTCGCTGGTCGCGGTGGGCCTCGGCAGCATCCTCTCCAGCGCGGTCTTCGTCGAGGCGGTATTTGCCCGTCCCGGTATCGGCAAGCTGATCACCGACGCCGTCAACACCCGCAACTATCCCGTCGTCATGGGCACGGTTCTGGTCATGACGGCCATCTACGTTTCCATCACCATAGCCGCCGATCTCCTGATCGCGCGGCTCGATCCGAGGGTCCGCGATGTCTTCCGTGGCTGACGCTTCGGTCTCAATGCCAGACCGACAACGATTTCCGCTGTTGCGTGCCCTGCTTGCCGACCCATTCACCTGCGTGGCGCTTGTCCTCGTTGCCGGTTTCCTCCTCACCGCCGCCTTCGCGCCATGGCTGGCACCCTATTCACCGGTCAAGATCGACGTGCTGCACAAACTGCAGCCGCCTTCGAGCACGCACTGGCTCGGCACGGATCATCTCGGCCGCGATCTTCTGTCGCGCATCATCTACGGCGCGCGCACCGTACTGACGATCGCCATCGTGTCCGTTCTCATCGCAGGCGCGATCGGCCTGCTGCTCGGCTTGATTGCCGGCTACGGACCACGCTGGCTCGACGCCATCCTGGTGCTGACCTTCGACAGCCTGAATTCACTGCCGATGATCATGTTCGCGCTTGCCATCATCACCGTGCTCGGCGCCGGCACCGGTACGCTGATCATCGTCATCGCCGCGACCTCGTTCCCGAGCTATGCCAGGCTAATCCGGGCGCAGACACTGGCATTGAAGAACAGTGATTATATCCTGGCCGAGCGCCTGCTCGATGCGAGTGCAGCGCGCATCATCTTCATCCATCTGTTGCCCAACGTCGTCGGGCCGCTGATCATCCTTCTGTCGATGGACATTCCGGTCGTGATCATGGTGGAGGCCGGTCTCAGCTTCCTCGGCCTCGGCGTCCGCCCTCCGACGCCGTCCTGGGGCTCGATCCTCTATGACGGCTACACCAGCATCCGCTCGGCGCCATTCATGGTCATCTTCGGTGGCATGCCGCTGGTGCTCGCCACGCTCGGCTTCACCTTCCTCGGCGAGGGTCTGCGCGACTATCTCGACCCGCGCCTGCAATTGCGGAGGCCGGCATGAGCGGATCGCTTGCCGCCAGCAATCTCAGCGTCCGCTACGAAACACCGGGCGGCAGCGTGCATGCGCTGCGCCATGTCGACATCGAGGCGCATCCCGGCGAAGTCATCGGCATCGTCGGCGAGAGCGGTTGCGGCAAGTCCACGCTGGTCACCGCCATGGCCAACCTATTGCCGGCCAATGCGAGGATCGACGGCTCCATTTCCTGGAACGGCATCGAGCTGGCGAAGCTCGACGCCCACCGCCAGCGCCTGCTGCGCGGCGACGAGATTGCGCTGGTAAGCCAGGATCCCATGACGGCGTTCAACCCGGTGCTGACCATCGGCGACCAGCTCGTCGACTTCCAGCATCACCGCAAGGACCTCGGCCGCGCCGAGAAGCGGGCGCGGATCGCCGCGATGCTCGGCCGCGTCGGTATCTCGGATGCCGAGCGGCGCATGCACAGCTATCCGCACGAATTGTCGGGCGGCATGCGACAGCGCGTGGCGATCGCCGCGGCGCTATTGACCGACCCCGGCCTGCTCATCGCCGACGAGCCGACGACGGCGCTCGATGTGACGATGGAAGCGCAGATCATCCATCTGCTGCGCGAACTCAGGCGTGACTACAACGGCATCATCGTCATCGTGTCGCATCATCTCGGCGTCATCGCCGAGCTCTGTGACCGGGTCTATGTCATGTATGCCGGCGAGGTGGTCGAGAGCGGCGAGGTCGATGCGATCTTCCACGACGCCACGCACCCTTACACGCAGGCGCTGCTCGCCTGCGACCCCGCGCGTTTTCAGCAGAAGCTGGACAGGTTGCCGACCATCCCGGGCATGCTGCCGAACCTCACACAGCCGCCGTGCGGATGTGTCTATGCGCCACGCTGCGACCGCGTCCTGGCATCATGCGGCACAGTCGCGCCGCCGCTGGTGGAGCTTTCCGCCTCGCATGTCGCCCGTTGTCATGCGGTGAGCTCATGAACCCGCTTCTGACCGTCGAGGACCTGTCGGTCAGCTTTGTCCGCAAGGGCCTGCTCGACCGCCTGATCGAACTGGAGCCCCTGCCCGGCTTCAACATCATCGATCGCGTGACGCTGTCGCTGATGCCCGGCGAGACGCTTGGATTGGTCGGAGAATCCGGCTCCGGCAAAACGACCCTTGCCCGCAGCATCCTCGGTCTTGTTCGCGCCACCGCCGGCCGCATCGCGTTCGAGGGCAAGGACGTGGCCACGCCGGCCGATTTCCGCGCCATGCGCCGACGCTCGGCGATGATGTTCCAGGACCCGATCGCGTCGCTCAGCCCGCGCCTGCGCATCGGCACGCTGCTCAGCGAACCGCAGATCATCCAGGGCGTGCCGACGCCCGACCGTCGCGCCGCCGCCGCGGCATTGCTTTCGCTGGTGGGCCTTCCCTCGTCCTTCGCCGACCGCTTTCCGCACGAATTGTCGGGCGGACAGGCGCGGCGGGTCGGTGTCGCCCGAGCGCTGGCGATGAAACCGCGTCTGCTGCTAGCCGATGAGCCGACGGCCGGTCTCGATGTTTCGGTGCAGGGCGACGTGCTCAACCTGATCGGCGAGTTGAAGCGCCAACTCGGTTTTGCCGCCATGATCGTCACCCACAACCTGGCGATGATCCGTCACGTCAGCGATCGTCTCGCCATCATGTATCTCGGCCGGCTGGTCGAGACGGGACCGACACAGGAGGTGTTTTCGGCCCCGCGGCACCCTTACACGGCAACGCTCATCCAATCCGAGCCGCTGCCCGATCCGCGCCGGCGCAGCCACGGCCCGGCCGTCAGCGGCGAGATCCCGAGCGTGTTCCGGCGACCTTCCGGATGCGAATTTCACACGCGCTGCCCGGCCGCCCAGCCGCGCTGCGGCGCAGAGGCGCCGGCCTACCGAGAGGTCGGCGCTGGCCGCATGGTGCGCTGCCATTTCCCGCTGGAGACAAGCGGGCAAGAACAGGAAGCCTTCTCACGCGCTTCCGCCAACAAAAAGGGGAAAACGACATGACGCAATGGAACATCGACAGACGCGCGTTTCTGAAAGCAGCCGGTGCGCTGGGTATCGGCATGGCGATGAAACCCGGCTTCGCCTGGTCCGCGGCCGACGATACGCTGCGCATCCGCATGGAAGGCGACCTGCAGACGCTCGACCCGGCCTTCATGAACGGCGGTATCGAAGACGTCATCATGCGTGGCATCTATGTCTCGCTGAACCGCTTCGGCGATCTGAGGGAAGGCTCGCCCTGGTCGCCGTGGGGAGCGGAGAAACTCGAGCAGAAAGATCCGAAGACCATCGCCTTCACCTTGATCGACGGGCTGAAGTGGTCGAACGGGCTCGGCGCGGTCACCGCCGAGGACGTGAAGTTCTCATTCGAGCGCATCGCCGACAAAACCCTGTCATCGCCCTGGGCCTACCAGTTCGAGAAGCTCGACCGCGTCGAGGTCGTCGACGCCCGCAACGGCATCATCCATCTGAAAGACCCGTACCAGCCGATTTTCGTGACCAGCCTGCCTTACTATGGCGGACACATCATCAGCCGCGCCGGCACCGAAAAGGCGGGCGGCAAGTTCACCACCGAACCACCGGCGAGCTGCGGTCCTTACATCCTCAGCGACTGGCAGCAGAAGCAGAAAGTGACGCTGACCGCCAATCCGGACTGGCCGGGACCGAAGCCGGATTTCAGCAAGGTCGAGATCTATATCGTCGCCGACGATCAGGCCGCACAGCTGGCCTACGAGGCCGACGCCTTCGACTATACCAAGATCACCACCTCCGCGGCCAAGGCGGTCAAGGCGAGCCCGCCCGCCAAAACGACGGTCATCGAGGCGCAGTCGACCAGGTATGTCTGGCTGACGATCAATATGCTCAGCCCGCGCCTCAAGGATCTCAAGGTGCGCCAGGCAGTGCAATATGGCGTCGATGTCAGCCAGGTCCTGACGGGGGTCTATGACGACCTTGCCAAACGCTCCACCGGCGTCGTTCAGCCCGGCACCAAATTCGCACGCGCCAGCAATTTGATCGCGGCACCCGACTATGAGAAATCCGCGGCACTGCTCGTTGAAGCCGGTGTCAGCGACCTGTCGCTGACACTGACCGTCATGAACGATTCCATCCGCGCGGCGACCGCGCAGATCATCCAGGCCAGCCTCGAGCAGGCCGGCATCAAGGTCGAGATCCAGCCCTATGACGAGGCGGCCTATTGGGGCGTTGGCGACAAGACGCAGGGCGACGGCTACAAGAACATCGACCTTGCGCTGATGGATTTCGCCGGTGGCGTCGACCCCTCCGAAAACCTGGTGTGGTTCCGTCCCGATCAGATCGGGGCCTACAATTGGTCCGGTTTCGACAGCCCCGAATTCGAAACCTCCTACCAGAAGCTGACGGCGGAAAGCGATCAGGCCAAGCGCATCGCGTTGTCCAATCGCATGGAGGATCTGATGGAGGAATCCGGAGGCTTCGTCTTCATCTGCCACCAGCCCCTGGTTGCCATCCACAGGACGGATTTCGAGCCGGTCATCTATCCGGACGGTCACCCCAATCCGGTTCTGTTCAGGAAGAAGGCCTGATCGCCTCCGTGGACAGTTCGGTGACGATCGATTAGAGCTTGATCCCGAAAAGCTGCAGACTTTTCGGACAAAGATCATGTGCTAAAACAAAGGGATAGAGCGGAATGCCGATTCAACGTCATCGCATGCCGCTCTAGCTGGATTGCATGAGCGAAACACAGCCAGCAATTGCCAAGCGCAAGCGCGGCGCGAAGAAAACGCCACCGCGCTTCAGCCGCGAACAGGCGGATGTGCGCCGCGCCATGCTGATCGAAGCGGCGACCCGCTGCCTCTCTGTCGGTGGCATCGGCGCCTTCACCGTCGATCGCATCTGCAAAGAGGCTGGTGTTTCGCGCGGTCTGATCAACCATCATTTCGAAGGCCGCGACGGGCTGTTGGTCGAGGTCTACAAATCCTCGCTCTATGCCAGCGTCAACAACCAGATCGCCGAGGCCAAGCGCCGCCGCGCCGAAGCGTCGGACTGGCCGCCCGAGGCATCGCTGGCCGCCCTGGTACGCTCCAACTTCTCGCCGGAGTATTTCAGCCGCGAGAACCTTTTGATCTGGCTGTCGCTTTGGGGAGAGATCGCCGTCAATCCGCGCCTCAAGGCAGCGCATAGCGAGCTCTACGATGCCTACCGGGCGGAACTTGCCGAAGACATTGCCGCCGTCGCCATGACGCGGCGCAGGAATGTCGACGCGCCAGCGCTCGCGCGCAATTTCATCGCGCTGGTCGATGGGCTCTGGCTCGAATGGTGTCTCGACGAAAGCGTGGTGACGCCGCAGGCGGCGGAAGCCGCAGGCTTTGAAATTCTGGAAGCTCAGGTCGGGCCGCTGCGCGACGTCTAATTTAAAGGCGAGCCGCCTTCGCGCTTGCGGCGTTCCATGTAGTCGCGCAACGCTTCGTCGATGCCGGGATCGATCGGCGGCTGCTCATATTCAGCCACCATGCGCTTCCAGACAGCGTTGGCACGCTCGCGTGCGGTCACCTGGCCGCGCTCCATCCAGGTGTCGTAATTGTCCCAGTTGGAAACCAGCGGCGAATAGAACGCCCGCTCATAGCGCTGCATCGTGTGCGCCGCGCCGAAGAAATGGCCGGCCGGCCCGACCTCGCGCACCGCCTCCAGCGCCAGTGTGTCGATGTCGACCGCCGGCGGGTCGAAATAGGCGGACATCATCTGCAGCATCTCGGCGTCGATGACCAGTTTCTCGAACGATGCCGTCAGCCCCCCACCGAGCCAGCCTGCCGCATGCAGCACCAGGTTGGCGCCGCCCATCAGGCAGCCCCACAGCGACATGGCGCTTTCATAGGCCGCCTGGGCATCGACTGAATTGGCCGCGGTGACATTGCTGGACCTGAAAGGCACGCCGATCAGCCGGCAGAGCTGGCCGGTGATCTGCGCGGCCTGCGTGTATTCGGGCGTGCCGAAAGCCGGGGCGCCGGTCTTCATGTCGACATTGGACGTGAAGCCGCCATACATCACCGGCACGCCGGGGCGCACGATCTGGGTCAGCGTGATCCCGGCCAGCGCCTCCGCATGCTGCTGCGACAGCGCACCGGCGAGCGTCACCGGGCTCATCGCGCCGGCCAGCGTGAACGGCGTGATGACATTGACCTGGCCATGTTCGGCCAGCGTGATCAGCCCCTCGGCCATCGGTTCGTCGAGCTGCAGCGGTGAATTGGTGTTGATGATGCCGGTGAACACCGGCATCTCGCAGGCGAGCTCTTCGCGCGTCGTACCGAGCGAGATGGCCACCATTTCCAGCGCATCGATGGCGCGGCCGCGGCCGAGCGCCTGCGGCTGCCAGTTTTTGTCGAGCAAGGTGATCTCGGCATAATAGAGGTCGAGATGACGCGTGTTCTGGTGCAGGTCGAGCGGCTCGAACGGTCCGCCGCCCTCCTGATGCAGCACGTTGAACGACTGGATCAGCTTGAGATAATCGCACATCTCGGCATAGGTGCCAGGGCGGCGGCCGCGATCATTGTCCATGACATAGGCCGGCCCGCCGACCGACGACAGGATGCAGTGCCGGCCGCCGACCTTGACGTTCCTTTCCGGATTGCGGGCGCGCAGCTCGAACGATGACGGTGCCGTGGCAACGCGCTCCATGACCATGGCGCGGTCGAAACGCACGCGCATCTCGCCGTCGTCGACATCAGCGCCGGCGGCGCGGTAGAGCTGGCGCGCCTGCGGCTGCAGCACCCGCATGCCGATCTCTTCGAGGATGGTGAGACCCATCTCATGAATGGACTGGACCTGGTCGGCCGACAGCACCTCGATCGGCGTGTAAGGCCGTGTCAGCTGCTTCCACGGACGCTGCGCGATGCCGCCGATTTCACGCTGCGCGCGGCCGGGCCTGCGACGGGCTGTACTGCGTTCCATGGCTTGGCTCCAGTGACAAAGGACGGGCGCTCGCGCAGCGGGACGGTTGCCTCCGCCGGCAGGTCGAGATGGCGCGCGAATTTATGGCCCGCGTGGACTGCGTCGGCGATCGAGGCCGGCGCCAGGCAATCGCCGATCCGCGTGGTCGACGGGATGTCGCCGTGCGCGCCTGTTGCGGCGGAAAGCGCATCGAACAGCGTCGTTTCGGCGATGCGCCCGGTTACCAGCACCAGCGTCCCGAACTCGCGGCGCGTGATCCGGCCAGTATAGACGCAGGCGAATTCGGCAACGCCGCTCGCCGCCGAGGCCAGGTTATGGGACAGCAGCAGGTCGATATCGCGTTCCATCAGTTGCTTCTGGACGAAGAACTGCTCGTCGGTCATCTGCGTCCAGCTCGACAGCACCGGCAGCGGCGTGGCGATGGTCACAGTGTGGCCGGCAAGGCGAAGTTTTTCCGCCAGCGCGCCGCCCATGAAATAGTGTTCGTCGTCATAGACCAGCACTGGACCCTTCACTGCGGCGCCGTCGAAAATGTCGTCCGGTGTCAGGATCGACGCCGACGCCGCCATCGGTACCGGCATTTCAACGCTGGCGCCGATGCCGTCACGGCGCCAGGAACTGCCGGTCGCCAGCACGACATGGTCGACGCCGAGCGACAGCACGTCCTCGGCGCCGAGCCGACTGCCGGGATAGATTTCGACCGACGGCTGTTTGCCCAGCATGTGCAGGCGGTGATCGCGCACCCGCGCCCATGCGGCCAGCCCGGGCAGCGTCGCCTCGCGCGAAACGCGGCCGCCGAGCGTGTTGCCTGCCTCTGCCAACATCACGCCATAACCGCGCCGGCCAAGCGTCAGTGCGCATTCGAGCCCGGCCGGGCCTGCCCCGACCACCAGCACGCGCGCCTGCGAACCCCTGCCGGCGATCCGTTCGGGATGCCAGCCGCGCCGCCATTCCTCCCCGATCGTCGGGTTCTGCGTGCAGCGCAACGGCACGCTTTCATTGTTGGCCGCACGGCAGATATTGCAGCCGATGCACTCGCGGATTTCGTCCTCGCGGCCCTCCAGGATCTTCTTCGGCAGGAACGGATCGGCAATCGACGGACGGGCGGCGCCGATGAAATCCTGTATGCCGCGCCGGATCTGGCCTGCCATCGTATCCGGCGATGTGAAGCGTCCGACACTGACCACCGGTTTGGTCGTCACGCGCTTGACGAAGCCGACATGGTCCTCCTGGAAACCTTCGGGGCTGAAGCGCGACGATTTAGAGTCATTGCCGAGCGAGCCGGCAACATTGACATCCCAGAGGTCGGGCAGTTCGGCCAGCATCTCGACGACCTCACGGCCTTCGCCCTCAGATGTGATGCCATGCGGGCCGTGCAGCTCATCGACCGCCAGCCGCACCGCCACCGCGCAGGTGTCGCCGACGGCATCCTTGGTATCCTCGATCATTTCGCGCAGCAGGCGTACGCGGTTCTCGAGCGCACCGCCATATTCGTCGGTGCGGCGGTTGGTGCGCCGCGACAGGAACTGGAACGGCAGATAGTCATGCCCTGCATAACAATAGACGATGTCGAACCCCGCCCGCCGCGCCCGGATCGCCGCTTCGCGCTGCCAGCGGCGAAAATCGGCGATGTCCTGCCGGTCCATGGCACGCGCGCCACCGGGCTGAACGAATTTCGCTGACTGCGCCGACGGCGCGAGCAATTGCTCGCGCGTCAGCCGATTGTTGGTATGGGCGCCGCCATGCCACAGCTCGATCGCCGCCAGGCTGCCATGGGCGTGGATGGCATCGGCGGTGCGCGCCAGGTCGCGGACATCGTCCTCGTCCCACAACGTGAGAAAGCCGAACGGCGAATCGTCGGAACTCGGATGGATCGAGCAATATTCGGTAGAGACCACACCCCAGCCGCCTTCGGCCTTGATGCCGCGCAAGGCCGCGCCGCTTAAGGGCTTCTGATGACCCATGCCGGTCGCGTGCGGCGTCTGGTAGAACCGGTTCGGCGCGGTGACCGGGCCGATCCTGACCGGTTCAAAGAGGATTTCGTAGCGGGGATTGCAGTGCATCAGGGGTTCACGAATATGCTTATTGAACGATCGTACAACAAGCATATTCGCGCGATTGACGAAACGCAATGCCCTGCGGGAAGAGCGCGCCATTTCAGGTCCATGAGGAAGCTGGGGGCGCCTGGGAGTTTCGAGCCGATGCCAAGAGGCGCTTTGCGCTTACCCTTCTAGCCTGTGTTCCAGGCACGTCGGCCGTGCGCTGCTGGCTGTCACCGGGTGAGGCGGCTCCGGCGGGATAATCGTCCTGCTACCGTCCGATCTGAACGATTGCAAAGAGCCAGGCGAGGATGTTCATCAGCAGGAAAATCAGTGCGATCTGCAACGCAACGCGAAGCCGTTGGATAATCCGCCAATTGTCCGCCATGTCCGCTTTGATCCGAAGGGCAAGCGCGCGATGCATGGCCGACATGGTCGTCGCTCTGTCTCCGTCGACATATTGGCTGAGCAGTTCCTCGGGATCGAAGCGGAATGTGTATTTGTGGTAGGGCCAGAGCAGGAAGACAACCAGGGCGCCGATGCAGAATAGCAAGGCAACCGCAAGCCAATCCCAGGGACCGAGGCCGTCCGCCAAAGCCCGGCCGCCGAGCAGCGAACTCGCAAATGCGGTCGCGAAGATCAGACTTCCTGCGCGTGTGTTCATATTCTCCACGAGAGCCTGTTGTTGCGTCAGTCCTCTGATTGCTTCCTGAAAGATGAACGCGACACGGGGATCATCACCGCTGTCGTCACGTGCAGCACCCTGCATCTGTCCTCCCTCACTCGGGTTTTCGGCCATGACGAACTCCTTCCGCCGCGTAGAAAACTCTGTTCGAAGCAGCCGCCACGTCCTCTGATGAGCGGCGGCATCGCATGCATAAATAAAGCATGTTCCCCAAAAGGGAGAATCGGGTCCGAGGGTAGACAATCCGGTGGGTACGAAGACCTGAACCGCTGCCGACGTTTTTAACGAATCCGCCTCGCTCGTCGTCGCTGGCAAGAACGGGCAGGAGCGTTGGAACGCCCCGCGCGGTGGATACGTTTTACTCTCCCCAGCACCGGAAGCTGGCCATCCGCAGCCAGGTGCTTCAACGCGAAACGTAGCGATCCCGGAGGTGCAGCAGCATGTCTACCTCATCGATGCAGCAGGCAATGAAGCGCAAACCCTGGCCCGGAGAATCGGAGGACTACGCGCAGGCGCGGCGAAAGCTGCTGGCGGAAGAAATCGAACTGCAGCGGCATATCGACGACGTGGCCGAGCAACGTCGAAAGCTTCCGCCGGGCCCGGTTGTCGAGAAGGACTATCGATTCAAGGATGGGAACGGCACAGAGGTCGGTCTTGCCGACCTGTTCGGCGACAAGCAGACACTTGTCACTTATTTCTGGATGTATGGCCCGGAGCGGGAGCGGCCTTGTCCAATGTGCACCAACCTGCTCGGGCCCTTGAACGCAAACGCCAATGATCTGAAACAGCGCGTGGCGCTGGCCATTCTTGGGCGCAGCCCCGTGGAGCGGCAGGTTGCGTTCGCCAGGGAACGCGGCTGGCATCATCTCCAATTCCACCAGACGGTCGGAGACAGCTATGCTCTCGATTTCGGCGGCCTCGATCCGGCCAACGGTTGGGAATATCCGGTGATGGCGGTGTTTCAGAAGTCCGACGACGGCGTCAGACTGTTCTGGAAGGGTGAAATGACGGGCGAGATGGCCGACGCCGGCAAGGACCCGCGTGGGGGCCCGGATTTTGCGCCGTTATGGTCCGCACTTGACCTCACCCCTGAAGGACGCGGCGACAAATGGTATCCCAGGCTGGAGTATTACTGATCTGACGCACTCCGCCCCGCTGTCACGCGTGGAGTGACAACAAGGCGGCTTGTCGAACGCCAGCCACCTGTCCGTTCGCGGGACGATGGCTGGCGCCACCCCTTAACTCGCGATCTTGGTGTCACTCTGCTTGTAGCGGAACTTGACGTCGGTCAGGCCCGCAGCGTCCGACAGTTCGGCCGCGAGGATCTGCGCCGGCAGGATGTCGATGATGCCGCGCAGGATCAGGTTCTCGCTCGCCGGAACATGGATCACGGACAGCTTGCCTTTGTCCTGGACATCGGTCCTGGAAGTGACCAACGCCGCCGGGCACTCGATCGCATCGAGATTTTCGGCAAGCGGCAGCTCACGGCCATCGCCGAACAGAACAACGCCGGTTGCGGCATCCATCGATTCCATCGGCCCATGCAGATAATGGCGCGTCTCGTAGCCCGACGCGGGAAGCCGCGCGGCCTCGCGCAGCAGAAGTGAGGCACCATCCGCGGTTCCGATCGAGGCACCGGCGCCGACGCAATCGATCGCGCTACGATCTCTGAAAAGCCCGGCAAGGCGCGGCATCTTCTCGGCAGCGCGGCGCTGAACCTCGGCGGTCGTGCCTGGAAGAGCCGCCCAATCGGTGCCGCTGTCGCCATGGATGGCGTCGACTGCGAGGCCCGCGGCGAGAAGCGTGGCCGTATAGCCGGTGCTCGACGGTGTCGCGTCCGAACCGTTGTCGAGGCGGATGTGATGGGTAGCGGCCTTGGCCAGGGGGCTGTCCGGATCGTTGGTGATGGCGAGGCTTCTCGCCTTCGGCAGCTTCTGCAGGGCCTCGACGGTCTCGATGCTGCGGCCGCGATGCGACAGCGCAATCACCGTATCGGCAATGTCATAACCGGCCATCATCTCGCCGGAGCGCACAGCGAAGGCGCGTTGTCCTCGGCGCTGCAATTCCGCGGCCACGACGACGGCTGCCGCATAGCTCGCGCCGATGCCAGTGACGACGGTCAGGCCGGATGCCAGCGCCTTCAGATCCTTGGTGGCCAGTTCCGCCTTCGCGGCGATCAATGTGTCGCCAAGCGACTCGGATTGCCGCGCGACGGTGGAACGGTAACTCATCTCAATGTCCTTTCGTGCTTGATGTCTGCTGGGCGGCCAGCCTGTCGGCCAGAACCATCGCGCCTTCGACCGGCGCGCCCCGATGGAGATGCAGGGTGAGCGCCGGCCCGCCGATCGCCTCGACGCCCGCCCGGAATGCTTCCCACAGCCGCGGCTGCGATGCGATCACGCTTCCGCCAGCGACAACGGTGTCAGCTTTCGATCCGCGCAAGCGCAGGCGCGAAACCAGATCGGCCAGCGCGAACCCGCCCTCCCGGATCACCGTCTCGGCCGGCACAGAACCTTCGTCTGCGGCATCGAAGATGAGCGCGGCGTGCCGGCCGACCTCCTTGGCGCTGCCAAGACCGGCCAGCCGGCTGCCGATCCGCGCAGCCGAAGGAATCTCCAGCTCGTGGAAAAGGTGACGGACCAATGGATCGTCCGGCGACCCGCCGCGGTCGAGGTGCAGCGCGACCGTGCGGGCCGCCTCGCGCATCAGGCTTGCGGCACTGCCTTCGTCTCCAATGATCCAGCCCCAGCCGCCGGCGACGAGCATGTCGCCGTCATCGGTACGGCAGACCGCGATGGAACCGGTTCCGGAGACGACCCCGATCTGCCGTTCTAGTCCAAAGGCCGCCGGCATGAGTTCGGCATCATTGACCACCCGAACCGGAATGGGCGTTGCTGCCTTGAAGGCGGCCTCGAACGCCTCGCATTCGAGCTTGTCGTCGCAGCCATGCGCCCCGATGCCGATGGCAGCGACCGTCACGCCCTCGACGAAGCGCTCAACCAGTTCGGTGAGGCTATGCGCATCGCGCTGCCATTCCCGGCAGCGCCAGTCGCTGGTTTGCAGCACCAGATCGGCTTCTCGGCCATCGTGACGCAATCGCAGATGCGTCTTCGTCCCGCCGATATCGATCCCCACCACACTGGCTTGCGGAGCCAGTGCTTCCACCTGAGCAAAGGACATCGTGGTCAGTTCCCATCTGCGCGCAGGCGACGGCCGTCGGCATCGAACAACCGCACGCCCGCAGGGTCGAACGCGACGTTGCAATCGATCTGGCCACTGAAGCGTCCCTTGTCGCTGCGGATGATCATCGGGCTGCGTCCGGGCGTCTTGCCGTGGAGATAGGTGACGTCGCCGAGCTCCTCGGCAAAGCCGACGCTGACCGGCACCGTATCGGGACCACTTTCGCCGAGACGCGCATGTTCGGGGCGGATGCCAACCACCACCTCCTTGATGGATGGGTCGAAGCCGTCAAAGGCGAGCCGCAGGCTGCGGTCGCTGCCGCCGAGCTTGCCCAGGGTCACGTGGCCAGGCCCGGTCTCCAGAACCACCGCGTCCAGGAAGTTCATCTTGGGCGAACCGATGAAGCCGGCAACGAAACGGTTGTCGGGATCGTCATAGAGATCGAGCGGCCGGCCGAACTGCTGCACGATACCACCGTTCAACACGACGATGCGGTCGGCCAATGTCATCGCCTCGACCTGATCGTGCGTGACGTAGATCATCGTCGCGCCGAGACGACGATGAAGGTCGATCAGTTCGGCGCGCATGTTGACGCGCAATTCGGCGTCGAGGTTCGACAGCGGCTCGTCGAACAGGAAGACCTTCGGGTTGCGCACGATGGCGCGGCCGATGGCGACACGCTGCTTCTGGCCACCGGACAATTGCGCCGGGCGGCGGTCGAGCAGTTTTTCCAGGCGCAGGATCGCCGCCGCCTGGCTCACCTTCTCGCGGATGATGGCTTTCGGCTCGCCGGCCATCTTGAGCCCGAAGCCCATGTTCTCGGCGACCGTCATATGCGGGTAGAGCGCGTAGGACTGGAACACCATGGCGGTTCCCCGCCGGGCAGGATCGACGTCGTTGACGCGCTTGCCATCGATGGAGATGTCGCCGGAGGTCTCGATCTCCAGTCCGGTTATGGTGCGAAGAAGCGTCGACTTCCCACAGCCGGAAGGGCCGACGAAGACGACGAATTCGCCGGAGGCTATCTTTAGATTGATGTCGCGCAGGACCTCGACGGAGCCGAAGGACTTCGAGACGGATTTGATTTCGAGTTCAGCCATGATCTTTTTCTCTTGTCCTCAGCCCTTGGACCCCGACATGGCGATGCCTTCGACGATCTTGCGCTGGAAGATCAGGAAGAAGAGCAGCGGCGGCAGGACGGCCAGGAGGTTGGCCGTCATCACCACGTCGACGGTCTGGTGCGAGAAGGGCGCGTTGAAGAGGCCGACCACCTGGCCGACCGTGTAGATTTCGGGCTTTGGCGCCACGATCAGCGGCCAGGCGAAATTGCCCCATGTCTTCATGAAGGTCAGGATCGCCAGCGTCACCATCGCGTTGCGCGACAGCGGCAGCGCGATGTACCAGTAGATCTTGAAGTGACTGGCCCCGTCGAGCCGCGCCGCCTCGATCATCTCGCGCGGAAGGGTGCGCATGAACTGCACCAGCAGGAACAGGCCGAAGGCGGAGGCAAGGCCAGGCACCACGAGCCCCTGCATCGTGTTCAGCCAGCCCAGATCCGCAACCAGCAGATAGGTGGGTATGATGGTCACGACGGTCGGCACCATCAGCGACAGCATCACGAGGCCGAACAGGATGCGCTTGCCGGGAAAATCGAAGAGCGCAAATTCGAAGGCCGCCATCGAGCCGATCAACAGCATGCCCAGAATGGTCAGCAGCGCATAGGCAATCGTGACGAAATAGGCCCTGAGATAGGCTGTCTCGGTAAGGATGGTCTGTATCTTCGAAAGACCGGAACCCAACGAGGTCGGATAGAGCCGCGGATTGATCGAAACCGGCACTCCGGGATCGGCGAAGACCACATTGACCATCCACCAGATCGGGAACACTGCCACGATCGCCACGCAGATCGCGACCACCCATTTGAGGAAACGCCAAGTGTAGAGTTCCGCGACAATCGCGCGATTGGCCGCACTCATTTCGGTGTCCTCCAGGCGCGAAAGCCGAACATGAGCGCAGTGAACAGGATGATCACGAAGGTCAGGATGAAGCCGTAGGCGGTCGCCTCGCCGAAGCGGACGGCGCCGAATGCGCGCCCCATCATGTCCATCACCGGGAACATCAGCGCGCTGCGGCGCCCGCCATAGGCGGTGAAGGACGAGCCGGTGAGCAGCCACGGCACGTCGAAGACCTGGAGCGCGGAGATGAAGCCGTAGGTGACGACGAAGAACAGGACCGGCGCCAGCATTGGAATGGTGACGTAGCGCACCTGCTGCAGGCGGCTTGCGCCATCGAGCCGCGCGGCTTCGTAGAGATCTTGCGGAATGTTCTTCAGGCCGGCTAGCAGGATGACCATGTTGAAGCCGGCCGAGACCCAGACGTCCACCGCGATCAAGGCATAAAGCATGGTGCCGGTATCGTTCAGGAAATTGATGGACGGCACGCCGAACCAGCCGAGGATCATGTTCACCAGGCCGAAATTGGGGGCATACATCCAGCGCCAGATCGTCGCTGCCAGGAAGGCCGGAAGGACAACGGGCAGGAAGAAGGCGCTGCGGAAAAAGTTAGCCCAGAAGCCGGTGAAACTGTCAACCAGAAGCGCCAGCGCGAGCGCCACGGCAATACCAAGCGGAACCGTGATGACGATGTAGATACAGAGGTTCGTCATGGCGCGCGCGAAGTCGCGCGACTGCAGGACCGCCTCGTAATTGGCCAGGCCGATGAAGCGCGGCTCGGTCGCAGCGTTCCACTCATGGAAGCTGTAATAGAAGCCGCTGATGATCGGATAGAGAAAGAAGGCCGCGAACAGCAGGGCGAACGGTAGCACCATCGCGTAATGCGGCAGAAGTCGTCTGGCATTCATGGCGTGTCCAGCTTTTTCGAAGGTGGGAGGGCGCGGATCCAACAGCTCCGCGCCCTCTGTCATGCCTTACTTGGCAAGACAGTCGTTCAGCTCGGCGATCAGTTCCTTGGCGCCCTCCGCGGCGTCGTACTCGCCATCGGCAACGGCCGAAGCCGTATCGGTCATGATCGAGCGGTAGCAGTTCGGCACCGTGCCGACGAAATAGGGCGGCGTGACATCCATGGCCTGCTTCACCGCCTCGACGGACTTCACGATCAGCGGCAGGGCGCTGACTTCCGGATCCTGCATGGCCGCCGCATTGGCGTTGTAGCGCGACAGGAGCTTCGCCCAGCGCGCCATCTGCTTCTTCTCGGTGATGTAAGCCGCGAACTTCCAGGCGATCTCGCGGTTCTTGCCCGGCGCGACGCCAACGAACTC
This sequence comes from Mesorhizobium sp. 1M-11, assembly GCF_001303895.1. Lineage (GTDB taxonomy): Bacteria > Pseudomonadota > Alphaproteobacteria > Rhizobiales > Rhizobiaceae > Mesorhizobium. Next base: position 33,892 of record NZ_LJSD01000044.1, read on the forward strand.
ATAGCTCTTGACGCCTCCATGATCGCCAGCCTTGCCGCCCGGCACCAGTACGTAGTCGTATTTCAGTCCCGACTCCTTGGCCGCTTGCTCGTAGCTCGGATTGACCCATGGGCCGACGACATGGAACGCGAGCTGGTTGGTGATGAACAGGTCCTTGGTGCCCTGGTCATTGCGGCTGGTTCCGCTTTGCAGCGGCTTCATGTCGATGAAGGTCTGCAGAGCGCGTGTCGCCGCTTCGGGCTGGATCAGCGTCTGCTTCCTGTCGAAGTCGATGCCCCACTGTGCCTTGTCGCCGGCCACGGCAAACATGGAGGCCACGGAGTTGAACACCTGGGTCTGGTCCGGAATGGCGGATTTGCCGCTTTCCTTGACCTTCTTCATCTGCTGCAGCCATTCCTCCCAGGTCGCCGGAGGCGTGGCGGTATCGATACCGGCGGCTTCAAGGACCGTGAGGTTGCGGTACATGATCTCGCCGAAGCCGGTATAGGGGATGCAATACATCGTCTCGGGTTTCGGCGAGCAGCTCTTGACCGCGTCGGCGTCGAACTGATCGCGGAACTCCTGCGGCATCGCCATCCACTCGGGATAGATGTTGGCGAGCGCGCCGACCTCGACGAGCTGCGCACCGACATTCAGGCCGTTCATGAAGACATCCGGCAGCGTTCCGGAAGCTGCCCCGGCAATCTGGCCCGAGGTCAGGTCATCGTCTCCACGGCCCGAGATCACGATCTTCACGCCCGGATTTGCGGCCTCGAATTCGGCGATGAACTCCTGCTGGAGTTTCAATGCGTCGCCCTGCGCGAAATCGGAATAGACCCAATACTGCAATTCCTGCGCCGAAACGGCGCCGGTGCCGATCAGGGTTGCCGTGGCCGCCATGAGCGCCCGGCACATTGATGAGATCATTTCTTTCACTCCCGGTTGAACAACCCTCAGGGCCGGTCCTCGCACCGGCTCATTATTATGTTAGGCAGCCTAACAAAATTTTCGGGATGCGCAACAGGAATCGTGGAAGCCGTTTTTTTCTAGCGCGTGGGAATGTCAGGGCTTGGCTTCGCCGAGGATCAGGTTGACGGCGTGTTCGGTTGCCAGCTTCTCGATGCCGAGAACCGTTGCGTCCTGGCCAAGCGAACTCGTGCGCACTTCCACCGGATAACTCAGCCGGTTCGCGACTTCATGCACCGTCGGCAGTATCAGTGGATTGGCACCCAATCCGCCGCCCAACACCACCAGCCCCGGATCGACCATGCTGACGCAGCTGGCGACAATGGCGCCGATGTCCTCGGCGTGACGCTCGACATGGGCCCGCGCCGTGGCATCGCCCCCGGCGGCGCGCTCCATGAGATCCGCGGCATCTGTGGGTGGTGCGCTGGCAGACTGTGGCCATTCGCCGACGACGCGCTGCATCAGGGCCTCCGTGCCCATATAGTGCTCGATTTCTCCTGGTATCGGCCGCATGCCATTCGCCATTGGAAAGGCCAGGTGGCTGATCTCGCCGGCGGCGCCGTTACGGCCGCGCAGCAGCTTGCCGGCGAGCATGATGCCCATGCCGATCTTGAAGCCGATCTGGACATAGGCAAAAGTCTCATGATCCTGTGCAATCCCGTTGCTATGCTCGGCAACGGCGGCGCAGTTCACATTGTTTTCGAGAACGACGGGGATATCGGCAGGCGGCTCGAAACAGCTGAAAATCGCCTGCTGACGCGTCGCCTTGGCATCTCCCTGCGGGCCGACCACGCGCGCGGGCAAGGCGATGCCGATCGCCTGAAGCGGCCCCCAGGCCGGATCCGCTTCCGCCAGTGCCGCAGCGACTTCTTCGGCAACCGCCCGGCTGATCTCCTCGCCGAGGAAGAACTGGCTCGACGGCAGGCGATAGATCCTGCTGTGCAGGAGCCTGCGGTCGATCGATGAAACACGCAGCCGGATATGCGTGGAGCCCGCATCGACCGCGATGACATGGCCAGCGTTCAGGCCGGGGCGGTAGACCGAAGCCTTGCGGCCCAGCGCACCCTGCAGTTCGCCGACTTTGCTTGCAAGGCCGGCATCCTCCAGTTCGGCGATCGCCGCCGACAGGGTCGGTCGAGACAGGCCAAGCACCTCACCGAGCTGCGGCCGCGTCGACGCACCGCGCGCGGCAAGCAGCCGGAACATCGACTTGGCGCTGCCTGTGAGAGAAGCCGCCGGAATTGCGTGTCGCCTGCCCTGCAAACAAATCACCTGAAAATATTGTTATTCAGCTTTACAAACCAAATCGCATGCAATGGTCAAGCTGGGCAACCAGTTGGTGAGGACATCGGTACATTCTTCTCCTGGAATGTCCCTGCCCGATCCGACCCGCCGCCTCATGGCTTTACCGAAATCCGGACAACGGCGCTACTGAGCGAACAAGACACCGGCAAACGCGGCCGGCATGGAGCTGCCCTGTCATCCCATCCATCTTCGCGCTATTTTTGTATTTAAAAACTGCTTGCACAAATGAAAACAATGACTATGAATTTGAGAAGAAGGAAGCCAGGAGGAAATTTCGAGAATGACGAAGCTGCGCGGATTGGCGTGGGATCATGTGCGCTGCTGGGGTCCGCTCGACGCAAGCACCGAACCTTATCGCGCGATGCACCCCGATCTCGAAATCGAATGGGATCGCCGCAGCTTGTACGAATTCGGCGAAGGAGCACTCGGGCCGGCGCTTGAGGCCTACGATCTGATCGTCTTCGATCATCCATTCATCGGCGAGATCGCCAGCGGCGAACTCATGGTGCCCTTTGACGCGTTCATGTCGGATGATCTCAAGAGGCACTTCCAACAGGATTCGACGGGTGCATCCTGGCGATCCTACGCGCGGGACGGCCGCCAATGGGCGCTGCCAATAGATGCGGCCTGCCAGGTCGCCTCCTACAGGCCCGACCTTTTGACGCGCTACGGATCCGCGCCGACCAGCCATGAAGATGTGATCGACCTTGGACGGCGCGCGCGTAAGGACGGGAAGTGGCTTGGCTTGCCGCTGGTTCCGACCGATGCGATGTGCCTTCTGCTGACGCTCGGCAATCCGCAGGAACACGGCGACGAGTTCATTTCGAAAGACGATGCGGACCGCGCCATAACGCAATTGCGTGACATCGCGGCACTATCACATCCGGGATCGGCGACGTGGAATCCGATCCGCTGCTATGACCACATGGTCGCGAACGAGGATGTGGTCTACGTCCCCTTCGCCTTCGGCTACGTGAACTATTCCTCAAAGTCCGCGCCGTATCTGCGCTTTGCCGATGTGCCGACCCAAAACAGTGCCGGCGCTCTGCTCGGCGGCGCCGGCATCGGGGTGAGCGCACGCACGAAACATCGCCAGGCTGCCATCGACTATGCGCTCTACCTGTGCTCGGCCGAATATCAAAGAGGCGGCTATGTGAAAGCTGGCGGCCAGCCTGGATCGCTCGCCGCCTGGCAGGACGACGGCGTCAACGCCTCTACGCGCGACTTCTTTGGCGCAACGCTCAAGTCGATACAATCGTCTTATCTGCGCCCGACGCATCCCGGTTTCATGGCATTCTTCCGCGAATGCGCACCGCGGGTGGCATCGGCAATTGCCGGCGAGACCTCGGTGCACGAGCTGTCGGAGTGGCTCAACCGGCGTTATCGCGAAAGCAGGCTGGAGGCTGACCCGCAAAGAAGCGTCGCCTGACAACCGCGGCGTCCGAACTCGATATTGCATGCATAAAAACTGGGAGGAAGAATATGAAACAGCTCAAGTCGGTTCTTTTCGCATCTGCGGCGCTCACGCTGGCCGCCTTGCCCGCGCAGGCGCAGAACATGCCCAAGCGCATCGGCTACGTCACCAACTACGCCACGCATGAGTGGTATCAGAACGTCATCAAGGGCATGCAGGCTCGGGCCAAGGAGCTCGGCATCCAGTTCGAGGTCCAGGACGCGAATCTCGACATCGCCAAGCAGGTCGCCGCAGCCGAGGACTTCATGGCAAAAGGCGTCGACGTCCTGATCGTCACACCGGTGAACGAAGAAGGCGTCGTACCGCTGCTGCGTCAGGCAAAGTCGAACGACACACCGGTGGTGCTGGAAGGCAATCCGGTGAAGGGCATGACCACGATGGTCGCCATCTGCGACTACGATACCGGTTACTTCTCCGGCGTCGAAGCCGGCAAATATGCCAAGGAGAAGCTTGGCGGAACCGCCAAGGTGATGAATGTCGGTCTGCCGCTGCTGTCGGCCACGGTGCTGCGCTCGCAAGGCTTCATGGATGGCCTCAAGACGATCGTCCCGGAAGCCGTCATGGTTCATGACCTCGACGGCGGTGGCAATCCCGACCGCGCGCTGGAGGTTTCCGCCGCCGCACTCGCCAAGAACGCCGACATCAACATCATCTACGGCATCAACGACTCGTCGTCCCTGGGTGGCCTGCAGGCCTGGAAGGCAGCCGGCAAATCCCAGGATGCTTTGCTGACGGTCGGCACGGGCGGCGAAGGCCTGGCGTTCATCAACGCGATGGAAAAGGAACCATCCTATCGCATCGAGGCCGCAATGTTCCCCGAAAAGGAAGGGTACACCGCAATCGACGCCGCGGTAAAACTCTTCAACGGCGAAGAGGTGCCTGAGCATATCGTGAGCCCGACCGCGCCGATGATCGGCGAAGACTGGAAGAAGTTCTACGATTACGACGCCAGCACACGGAGCATCAAATGGGATGCGGTGAACGCACTGAAGGCGCCGGAAAAATGCATGAAGACGGCCGCCGACCTGAAGTAGAAGCCGTCAATCGGCTCGCCCGCTCCGGCGGGCGAGCCTTTCATGATCGGGCGACGGATTCACGTCGCCCATCGATGTTTCGATGCGCCCTGCCGATCACGCGGGCGGCTTCGAGGAGCAGTTTGACATGAGCGAGATCGTACATCCTTCTCCAGCGAGGAGACTTGCGGGCGGTCGGCTTCTGGGCAGCAGCCAGCTCGTGCTCGCTGTGATCCTGGCTGCGCTCTGCATCGCCATCTCGCTCGCGGCGCCGCAGTTCTATTCCGAGGCGAACGTCATCGCCATCCTGCGCCAGTGTGCCCTGGTGCTGATCGTTGCCTCGGGCATGACGATGCTGATCATCACTGCGGAGGTCGACCTGTCGGTTGGCGCCTCGCTTGCCTTTGTCGGCTGCATCGGCATGGCCGTGCTTAACGCGACCCACAGCCTGACACTCGGAATCCTGGCATCGCTTGCTTTTGCCGGCGGTGTCGGCCTCGTCAACGGCCTTGTGGTCACGAGGCTCAAGGTGAATTCCCTGATCGGCACGATCGGCATGATGATGATGCTCCAGGGCGGCGTCTATCTGTTCACCCGGGAAGCCGTGCAGAACCATCACCAGCTTTCCAGCTTCACTGGGCTCGGCGCGGGTTATGTCGGCCCTATCCCCATGCCCGTCATCTTCGCCGCCGCCATCTTCATCATCGCCTATGTGACGCTGCGCTTCACAACGCTGGGCCGCTACCTCTACGCCGTGGGCGCAAACGAGAAGGCCGTCCGGCTCTCGGGCCTGCGCTCGGAACGACTGAAGCTGCTCGCTTTCGTCGTCACCGGTCTGTGCGTCGGCATCGCCGGCATGATCCTCGCATCGCTGATGAATGCCGGCCAGCCGACGGCCGGCCGCGGCTTCGAGCTTACCGTGATCGCCGCGGTCATCCTCGGCGGCACCAGCCTGCTCGGCGGGCGCGGTTCGTTGTTCGGTACATTGCTTGGGGTCCTGGTGCTGAAGGTCATCGACAACGGCATCATCATCCTCGGCTGGAACCAGGATTTGCAGATGGTGGTTCCCGGCGTGGTGATCATCCTGGCGAGTTATCTCGACATCGTGCGGAACAAAGCCAATGTCCGCTGACCTGCTGCACGCCGCCACCGATATGGCCACACCCACACTCGAGATGCGCGGCATCGACAAGCGCTTTCCCGGCGTCATCGCGCTGGAGAATGTCGACCTCGTGCTGCAGCCCGGGAAAGTTCATGCCTTGATGGGCGAGAACGGCGCCGGCAAATCCACCCTGATCAAGATCATGGCGGGCGTCTATGAAAAGGACGCCGGCGCCATCCGGATTCAGGGACGCGAGGCCGACATAAAGTCGCCGCGCGACAGCTTGCGGCAAGGCATCAAGGTCGTGTTCCAGGAGATCGCGCTGATCTCGGAGTTCACCGTCGCCGAGAACATCTTTCTGGAAGGCTATCCGACCGGCCGCGGGGGCGGGATCGACTGGAAGAAGATCCGGGCCGATTCCGCTGCGCTGTTCAAGCGCATCGGCTTCGATGTCGACCCTTCGGCCCGCACCGGTTCGCTGCCGGTCAGCCAGCAGCAGATGGTCGAGATCGCGCGCGCCCTCGCCCACGAGGCCAAGGTGGTGGTGATGGACGAGCCGACCTCCTCGCTCACGCCGAACGAAGTCGCCCTGCTCTTCACCGTCATCCGCCGCCTCACCACGCTCGGCATCGCGGTCGTCTATGTCAGCCACAAGCTCGATGAGGTGTTCGAGATCGCCGACACCGTGACCGTCCTGCGCGACGGTCGTCATATCTCGACCAGGCCGATCGGCGAACACACCAATGAAACGCTGATCCAGGACATGATCGGCCGGCGGATCGACAATCTTTTCCCGCGCCAGCGCACCGCCGCAGGCACGAAGGTGGCATTGTCGGTTCAGGGTCTCAGCACGGCGAAGAAGATCAGGGATGTGTCCTTCGAGGCGCGCGCCGGCGAGGTTCTCGGCTTCTTCGGTTTGATGGGCGCCGGCCGCACCGAACTGGCAAAAGCGATCGTCGGTTACGACCCGATTACCGCCGGCACGATCGCCATAGACGGAAGCGTGCTTGCCCCGCACGACACGCGGACGGGTGTTCGCCTCGGCATCGGGCTGCTCACCGAGGATCGCAAGACCGAGGGCCTCATGGCCGAACTGCCGGTTTACCAGAACACCAGCCTCGCTTCGCTCGGGACGTTCGCGAGGATGGGTTTCATCGACACGGCCAGGGAACGCAAGGCGGTACAGGAATATGTCGATCGCTTCCGCATCAAGACGCCAGGCCTGTTCCAGCAAATCAAGAACCTCTCCGGCGGCAACCAGCAGAAGGTACTGATCTCACGCTGGCTGATGCGCGGCTTGAAGGTGATCGTCGTCGACGAACCGACACGCGGCATCGATGTCGGCGCCAAGTCCGAAATCTTCGCGCTCATCGACCGGTTGGCGGGCGAGGGCCTGGCAGTCGTGATGATGACCTCGGAAATGCCGGAACTGCTCGGCCTGGCCGACCGCGTCGCGGTGATGTGCGAGGGCCGCCTCACCGCGATCATGTCGCGCGAAGACGCCACACAGGAGAAGATCCTCAATGCGGCGATCGGTTGACGCGATGACAATGGCTGCCAATCGGCCTGCTTTCGGGAGCACGCAGCAATGAGCCACACCTCGATGACGGCCGCTCCGGACAAGGCGGAATCGTCCTTTTTCGCACGGCTGCTCAAGCGGCAGGAAATGGCGCTGTTCCTCTGCCTCGTCCTGGTGATCGCCTTCTTCTCCTTCACGGCGGAGAACTTCCTCTCCGTACGCAACATGACCAATGTGTTCGGCCAGGCCTCGCTCGCGCTGACGGCCGGCATAGGCTGCGCCATCGTCTTCATCTCCGGCGAGGTCGACATCTCGATCGGGGCGTTGCTGGCAACCATTGCGCTGCCGCTGATCCTGATCATGAACGGCACGGAGTCGCTTGTTCTGGGCATCGGTGGGGCGCTGCTGTTCGGCCTGATCATCGGTATCGTCAACGGCTATCTGACTGCCTATGCGGGCATCAATTCGCTGATCGTGACGCTCGGCATGATGTTCATCCTGCGCGGTGGCGTCTATCTCTACACCGGCCAGCGCGCGATCCCCGATGACGCGGCGCTCGACAGCTTCATCGCGCTGTCGGACGGCCGCCTGTTCGGTGTCATTCCCTATTCCGCCATCATCGCTTTCGGGCTGCTGCTGATCTTTGCCTACATGATGCAGCATCGCCCGTTCGGGCGGCAGATCTATGCCGTCGGCGGCAACCCCGAAGTGGCGCGCCTGGCCGGCTACGACGTGCGTCGCGTCAAGTTCACCTGCTTCATCATCTCCTCGCTTCTGGCAACTGTCGCCGGCATCATCCTGGCGGCGCGCGTCGGGTCGGCGCAGCACACGGCCGGTCTCAATTTCGAATTCCAGGTCGTCGCCGCCACCGTGCTCGGCGGCGTCAGCCTTGCCGGCGGCATCGGCAGCCTGACCGGCATGGCACTCGGCGTGCTGATCCTGCAATTCCTGTCGAACGGTCTGCGCGGTCTTGGGCTGCCGACCGAATGGCAACTGGTCATCACCGGCATCATCATCATTGCGGCCGTCGCTTTCGACGAGGCCAAGCGCCGTCGCGCGATCGGAGGTTGATATGGCACGTCTCACCGGCAAATCCGCTGTCATCACCGGCGCCGCAGATGGCATCGGCCATGCGATCGCCGAGGCCATGGCGAAGGAAGGAGCGCATGTCTTCCTGGGCGACATCGCCGATGCGCAAGGCGAGACTTTCGCCGCCGATCTTCGCGCCGCCGGATGCAGCGCCGACTACGTGCACTGCGACGTCTCCAAGGAAACAGACATCGCCAACCTCATCGCCACCGCGATCGCTAAGACGGGACGCCTCGACATCCTGGTGAACAACGCCGCGATCGCCATCGGCGGAATGCCCGTCCATGAGATGACTGATGCTCAATGGCATCGGCTGATCGAGGTCAACCTGACCAGTGTCTTCCGCGGCTGCAAATATGCGTTGCCGCATATGATCGCGCAGAAGTCCGGAGCGATCATCAACATGGCGTCGGCGCAGGGTCACATCGGCCTCGACGGCTGGACCGCCTATGCGGGCGCCAAGGGCGCGGTAATGGCGATGACGCGCCAGATGGCGGTCGAGTTCGGTCCGCTCAACATCCGCGTCAACTCGATCTCGCCCGGCACGATCAACACTCCCATGAACGAGAAGGTCGTCGCCGAGATCGGCGGCAATCTTGCCAAGGCCTGGGTGAAGATGCATCCGATCGGTCGCATCGGAAAACCGGAAGAAGTCGCTGAAGCGGCTGTCTATCTCGCCTCCGACGCCGCCGGTTTCACCACCGGTATTGACTTGCGCGTCGACGGCGGCCTGACCGCCGCCCCGCGCTTCGTTCCCGACTTGCTTTGAAAGAAACGAGACTGACATGAACAAAGCCCTCGAAGGCATCCGTATCCTCGATTTCAGCCATCTGCTGCAGGGGCCCTTCGCCACTCAGATGCTGGGCGACATGGGAGCCGACGTCATCAAGATCGAACGCGCCGGCTCGGGCGACATGTTCCGCGGCATGACGTTCTTCGCCAAATGGGTCGGCGGTTCCGAGAGCCCGAACTTCCTCGCCTGGAACCGCAACAAGCGCTCGATCGCGCTCAACCTCAAGAGCCGCAAGGTGCATGCGATCATCATGGAGATGGCCAAGACGGCGGATGTGGTGGTGCAGAATTTCCGGCCCGGCGTGCTGGCCAAGCTCGGCTACGGCTACGAAGACTTCAAGGCCGTCAATCCACGCATCATCTATTGCTCCGGCTCCGGCTATGGCGAGGAAGGGCCCTATGTCGAGCGCCCCGGCCAGGACATGTTGATCCAGGGCCTGGCGGGCGTCGTGGCCAACACCGGCCGCGGCGATCAGGCGCCCGTTCCTGCCGGCGCGGGGCTTGCCGACCAGATCGGCGCCATGAACATGGTATACGGTATACTGTCGGCACTCTACTACCGGGAGAAGACAGGCAAGGGTCAGAAGATCGAGGTGAACCTGCTCGCCGGCATGTTGGCTCACCTCAATCAGGAATATGTGGCCGTGCTCAATCTCGGCGAGGATTTCGTCAGGCCGAATTCCGGCATCGGCCATCCCGGCATGCAGGCTCCCTTCGGCATTTACGAAAGCCGGGACGGCGGCCACGTCTCCATTGCCATGAGCCCTTTCAAGACACTGTATGAAGTCCTGGAAGCACCGCAGCTTGCCATCTACGACGATCTCAAGACCTTGTTCGACAAGCGCGACGAGGTTTTCGACAAGGTCAACGCCGAGACCAAGAAGTTCTCCACCCAGGACCTGCTGGCGCGGTTGCTGGCCGCCGACATCTGGTGCGCCGAAGTGAAGGACATCCGCCGGGCGGCGGAAGATCCGCAGGTCACCCACATGGGCATGATCACCACATACGACCATCCGCGCGGCGGCAGGGTCAAGGTCGTCGCACCCGCCGTGCGCATGAGCGAGACGCCTGCGTCGATCGAGCGTCCGGCCCCGCTGGTCGGCCAGCACGGGCGCGAGATCCTGGCGGAACTCGGCCTGTCGAAGGACGAGATCGCAGCACTCGAGGCAACCGGCGATATGACGGTGGATGCGGCATGACCAAGGAAGCGTATCAGACCCTTTCGGTCGAGACGTCCGGGCGGGTCGCCGTCGTCACCCTGCGGCGCGCCGACCAGCTCAATGCGATGAACAAACGGATGCAGGGCGAGATCACCGCCGCCTTCGAAGCCCTCTCGCAGGATGAAGGTATCGGCGCGATCGTGGTCACCGGCGAAGGGCGTGGCTTCATGGCGGGCGCAGACATCAAGGAATATGCCGCACAGACGGGAGCGGACTTCGACGCCTTTCAGGCGGCGGGCACACGCATGTATGCCGCCATAGAAGACAACCGCAAACCGGTGATAGCGGCGCTTAACGGTTATGCATTGGGCGGCGGTATGGAGCTGGTTCTGTGCTGTGACATCGTCATTGCCAACCAGTTCGCGAAACTCGGCCTGCCGGAGATCAAGCTCGGCCTCGTTCCCGGCGGCGGCGGGACGCAAAGGAGCGTTGCGAAACTGGGCCGCAACCGCGCCAACATGCTGTTGATGACCGGCGCGATCGTGCCTGCTTCGGAATTCGTCGACACCGGTCTGGTCAACGAGGTGGTGGATGCCGAAAAGCTGATGTCGCGGGCATTGGAACTCGCCGAAATGATCGCCGCCGAGCCACCGGCCGCCATCGAAGGGTTAAAGCGGCTGACGGCGCATGCGGCCCGCGGCGACCTCGCCAAGGGTCTTGCCATGGAACGCGACATCCTTGGCGAGCTCTATCGCAGCGAAATCGGCCAGAAACGCGTCCGCGAATTCGCCGAAAAGAGCGCCGCCCGCGCCGGCAAGGCGAATTGATGAGAACCTCGCTCGTAAAGCCGAACCGCCCGCCTTTCGTCGGCCTCCAGGATCTGGCGGCGATGGTGAAACCTGGCGACATCTTCGGTGTCGGCGGCCACCATTTCGCACGACTTCCGATTGCCATGCTTCGCGCCATAGCTCGGTCGGGCACCAGGGACCTGCGCTACGTTTCCTGGGCCGGCGGGCTGCCGCTCGAACTACTGCTCGAGGCGGAAGCGGTTGCTGAAATAGACATCTGCTTCTCCAGCCTCGACATTTTCGGCCTGCCGCCACGGTTTCGGGCGGTTGCGGAAAAAAACACCCTGCCGGTGCGCGACTGGACCGCGCTTGCCATGATCCAGGCGCTACGGGCCGCGCAGCAGAATCTGCCGTCCATGCCGTTCCAGCTTCCTGTCGGATCGGACATGCTGGCGCGCGTTCCAGGCGCGGTCGGCACCGTGGATGTCGTCGACGGCTCGGCCGTCGGCGTTATCCCCGCCCTGCGGATCGACACCCTTGTCCTTCATGCCCAGCGCGCCGATGAAAGCGGCAACGTCCAGATCATTGGCCCGCGCGCCCTCGACTTCGCCATGCTCGGCGCCGCGCGGCGGGTGCTGGTGACGGTCGAGGAGATCGTGCCCGTCGGCGCGTTACGGAACGACGGCCGCCAGAGCATCGTGACGCGCAACCAGGTGACGGCCATCGCGAAGGCTCCAGGCGGCGCCTATCCGGCCTCCTGCCTGCCCTTCTACACGACGGACTACGAGGCTTTGACCCGCGTCTTTGGCGGCGGTGCCTCCCTCGGCGACGCGCTGGCACCTCGCGATGGTGACATTCCGGCGTTCGTCCTTTCGGCCGCAGGCATCGTGGCCAGCGACGTCTCCGCTCTTTCCACGCCCTCGATACAAAAGGTTCCGCCCGCGGCGTCGCTGGACGAAATCATGGCCGCGCGGATCGCCGCCGAACTCGACAATGAGAGCTTCGCCAGCGCAGGCGCGGTTTCCCCCCTGGCCAATGTCGCCTACCGGTTGGCCAAGGCCACGCACGCGCCCGACATGATCATCGCCACGCTGAGCTGCGGCCATCTCGACATCGCGCCAAGTCCGATGATCCTGTCGCTGATCGAGAGCCTCGACGCCGAAACGGCAGTGGCCCATGCGGGCGGCGACGACACATATTCGATCTACTACCAGGCAGGCGCGGTCACGCATGAGATCGTCGGCGCCGCGCAAGTCGACCGCCTCGGCCGGGTCAACACCATCGCGCTGCGGAAGCGCGACGGTGGCGTCATCCGCCTCCCCGGCCAAGGAGGCATGGCCGATGTCGCCAACATGCACCGCGACTATCTGCTCTACGTTCCACGGCATTCGCCGCAGTCCGTCGTGGACAAGGTCGAGATCGCAAGTTCGGCGCGCGGGCTGCTGACGCCAGCCGAGCGCGAAGCACTGGGCTACCGGACCGGCAAGGCCCTGGTCTTTACCGACCTCTGTATTTTCCGGCTGGATCCATTCACACGCGAACTGGTTGTCGCCGAAATCATGCCGGGTGTCACACCCGACAAGGTTCGCGATGCCACCGGATTTGCGATGACGTTCGATCCGGACTGCCACGAGGTCCGGCCGCCTGACGCCGAGACGCTCGACATCCTGCGCAATCGGATCGATCCGCTGGGGCTGCGCCGGCTGGAGTTCGTCAACGCCAAGGAACGCGGCGCCCTGATCGCCGAGATCCTGGCGGCGGATCGCGACATGGTGAGGCGTTGTCTTGCTGCGCGAAACTCTTCGGTTGCCAGCAGCGCAAGTGCGGCAAGAGGCGGAGTCTGATGGCAACGCCGCTGCTCGACATGTCTGCCGCCCGCGTCTTTTTCGACGGTATCTTCACCAATCCGCGCGTTGCGCATCCCGAAGGTGTCGCGATCCATCGAGACGGATCGATCTGGTGCGGCACCGAGACGGGAGAGCTCCTTCGCGTGGCAGCCGATGGAAGCAGCGTCGAACGGATGGGCGGCACCGGCGGTTTCCTGCTCGGAATCGCCTTCGACGGCGCCGGTAATTGCTTCGCCTGCGACCTTAAACACGCAGCTGTCTTCCGCTGGGATGCCGCCACCGGCGAAATGGCCCGTTTCGCATCGTCCGGCATCCGGGTGCCGAACTACCCCGTCATCGATGAAGGTGAGGGATGGCTCTACGTGTCCGACAGCGACGGCGCGCGTAGTGGTGCCGGCATTTTCCGCTATGACGTTGGAAGCGGCCACGGTGGTCCGTGGTGCCGCGACCCGATGTCCTTTGCCAACGGGATGGCGATGGCACCGGACGGAAAGGGCCTCTATGTCGTCGAAAGCGACGCGGCCCGTGTCAGCCATGTGGGTATTCGCGATGACGGCTCGGCGGGAGAGAAGAGCGTTGCGATCGAAAATGTCGCAAACGTCCCCGACGGCCTCGCCTTCGCCCCGGACGGCTCACTGTTTATTTCCTGCTATGAGCCAAGCCGCATCTATCGCTGGCGCGCTGGCGCCGGTCTCGAACTTCTGATCGAAGACCCGGCTGCCACGACGCTTGCCCATCCGACCAACATAGCCTTCAAGGGCGACAAACTGTACACGGCCAACCTCGGCCGCTGGCACATCACTGAGATCGATCTGAAGCTGCTGGCTCGTTGAGCGCCAGTTGCAACGGTGCGGCAGCCGCGGCGCCACGCCACAGCCGCTCGACTGTATTGGGCGGCAAGCCCGCAACCAGGCTCGACAACCTTAGGGATGGACCAGCCTGGCCACCATAACCAACTTGATTTCGCATATAAAATCTGTTTGCATTATTGAAAATAGCTGCCCGGCAAGATGGCAGCATGCAGGGAGGGCCCAGTGACCATCGTTCTTTCCGCCTATCGGGCACTCTTGATGGGCCTTGTCGCGGTGATCGTCGCGATTGTCGCGATCGCCGTCGTGTTCCGCTACGTGCTCAACACTCCGCTGATCTTCAGCTTTGATCTGGCGACGGTCCTGTTCGTCTGGCTGGTCTTTCTGGGCCTTGCCCAGGCAGCCCACGAAGGCTCGCATATGGCGGTCGACCTTTTCACCGCACTGCTTCCTGCTCCTATCGCCAAGGCGCTCGGCATCGCCGTCAAGTTGCTGATGATCGCGATCATGATCTTTCTCATCCGCCACTCGTGGGATCTTGCCATGCGCACGCGCATGGAGATCGCCTCGATGCGGATTTCAATGATGTGGGTCTATCTGGCGATGCCTGCGGGCTTCACGGTTTTCGCCCTTTACGAAGCCTGGGCGCTTGCAATGAGTGTCATGGGCCGTCCTGCCCTCGGGAGGCAAAGCGCATGAGCCCTACCGCTCTCCTTGGTGTCTTTCTGACCCTGACCGTCATCGGCCTGCCGATCGCCTTTGTGTTGCTCGGCACCGGCATCGCCATGACGTTGGCCGATCCGGCAATTCTCGAAGTCGCGTTCGTCCAGAACATCATTGTCGGCACGCAATCTTTCCCGCTGATAGCCATCCCGCTGTTCATCCTCGCGGGCGAGTTGATGAACATCTCGGGCATCACGCGCAGGCTGATGGATTTCGCTTCGGCACTGACAGCAGGCATGGTCGGCGGCCTTGCGCAGGTGAACATCGTCCTGTCGACGCTCAAGGCCGGCATGATGGGCTCTGCGAACGCCGATGCCGCGATGGATGCCAAGACCCTGGTGCCCGAAATGATCAAGCGCGGCTACAGCCCGGCCTATGCATCCGTGGTGACGGCAGCTTCGGCGCTGATCGCACCGATGATCCCGCCGGGCATCGGCCTGATCCTCTACGGTTTCGTCACCGATACGTCGATCGGCCGCCTGTTCATGGGTGGCATCCTGCCCGGCTTCATCATGACCGCGGCGATGATGGCCATGTCCCATTTCATCGCCAAGCAGCGCGGATATGGCCGCGACAGCCTGCCGGTGAACAAGGCTGGAATGGGCAGCGCTTTTCTCGGTGCGGTGCCCGCATTGCTGATGCCGGTCATCATCGTGCTCGGCATCCGCGGCGGCATCTTCACCGCCTCGGAAGCCGGCGCCGTGGCGGTGGTCTATTCGCTTATCTTTTGCGTTGTTTATCGCGAATGCGAGTGGAAGGACTTGTTTGGCGCCCTCCTCTCCACTGCCAGCACCACCAGCGTCATCATGATCGTATTGGCTGCTTCCGCCGCGCTGAGCTGGACGCTTTCATTCGAGCAGTTGCCGCAGCAGGTAGCGGAGATGCTCGTCGGCGCGTCGAGCACCCGGTGGATGCTCTTCGCAATCGTCGGTGTGCTGCTTCTGATCGCCGGCATGTTCGTGGAAGGGACCGCGCTGATCCTCATCCTGGCGCCGATGTTCGCACCTGCCGCCATGAAACTCGGTATCGACCCCGTCCATTTCGGCATCTTCTTCGTCTACATGATCCACCTCGGCGGTATCACGCCTCCGGTCGGAACGATCATGTTCACGACCTGCGCGATTACCAAAACGCCGCTGCAGGATTTCATCAGGGAATCGCTGCCCTGGCTGGCGATGCTGCTCGCCATCGCTGCCTTCATCGCGGCCGTCCCAGGCACCGCGACATGGCTTGGTTATCTCTGACGGCAAATCACTCGGGAGGAATGGAATGAAATACAAAACGCTCGCGGTGGCAGCCTTGCTGGCCGGTCTTGTGTCGGCGGCAATGCCCGCGCAAGCCGACCAGACGGTGCTGCGCTTCAGTCATATGAATTCGCCGACGCATATCGTGAATCTGGGGGCGGAACGTCTCAAGACGGCAATGGAAAAGGCCGCCGGCGGCCAGGTTCAGATCGAGCTCTTCCCCAGTGCGCAGCTTGGAGAGAGTTCGGCCGTGCTGGAACAGCTGACGCTCGGCGCCAACATCATCACCCATGTCGGCCCCGGCGCGATTGCGCAATATGTTCCGAACTACTCCGTGATGGTTCACCCGTTCCTGTTCAAGAATTGGGATGAGGTGCGCAAGGTTGCGAATTCGGATCTGGTCAAGGGGTGGGAAAAGGATCTCGCCCAGTACAACATCAAATCGCTCTGTTTCTTCAACTTCGGCACCCGCGACCTCTATACGCGCAGCAAGGCCGTCAGATCCCCGACGGATTCGGCAGGCCTGAAAATGCGCGTGCAACCGGCGGCGATCTATACCGAGCTTGTCAAATCGATGGGCGGGCAGCCGACGCCGCTGCCATGGGCCGAGGTCTACAGTGCGCTGTCGCAAGGCGTGATCGATGCGGCGGAAGCGCCGCCGAACGCCGTGATCGACCAGAAGCACTATGAGAGCGCGAAATACTACATGAAGACCAACCACATTCTCGACGCGTCGATCGTCATCATGAGCCTGAGTGCCTTCGACGCGCTCAACGCCGACCAGCAGGCAGCGCTTCAGACCGAAGCCGAGAAGGCCTGCGATTGGATGACCGAGGAGACGTCCAAAGGGTACGACGCTGCCGTGGCGGATTTGAAGGAACATGGCATGACCATTGTCGACGACGTGGATCGCCAGGCCTTCGAAGACGCAGCGAACTCGATCCAGAATGCGTTCCCGGAATGGTCGCCCAATCTGGTCGCTGATATCCGCAAGCAACTCGGTCGCTAGACGCATCTTGGACTTGACGGGAGCGCATCGCCCTGAGATGCGCTCCAGTAGCGCTGGAGAACCCACATGACAGAGGACAATGACGCAGCCAGTCGTTACCGGGCGCCGGCGCTCGAAAAGGGTCTCGACATCATCGAGCTGCTTGCGAGTTCCCCCTCTCCTCTGTCCCTGACAGCGATCGCAAGCACGCTCGGGCGTTCGATGGGAGAAATCTACCGGATCGCTCTCGCGCTCGAAGCCCGCGGTTACATCCGTCGGGATCGGGACTCGGATTACTTCGTGCTTACCCTCAGACTGTTCGAGCTTGCCCACGAGAACCCACCGACCAATCGACTGCTCTCCGTCGCACTGCCGCTGATGGAAGAGCTCGCGACCCTTTCGCAGCAATCCTGTCACCTGGCGGTTCTGAGCGGTGCACGAGTGCTGATCGTGGCCCAGGTCGATGCGCCGAGGCCGATGCACTATGCGGTGCGTCTCGGCGCTCAGTTCCCGCTCGCCGAGACCAGCTCAGGCGCTGTGATGCTGGCATATCAGCCGGAACATCACCGACAGGCCCTGATCGAGGCGTGCATCGCTTCGACGCCGGAAATGGCGGATACCTTGCCGGAACGCATCAAGACGATATTGGTCGATGGTGGAGAACGCCGGCCAAGTCTGGTGGTATCCGGGGTAACCAACCTCACCAGGCCTGTTTTCGACCATCGCGGCAGCGTCGCCGCTGCGCTGACCGTTCCGTTTCTGGATCAGACAGGCTTGTCTGTCGATGCGGATCAAGCTGAAACAGCGGTGGCCGCTACCGCGCTGAAGATTTCCGCGGCATTGGGCTGGCGCGAAGAGCGGCAGTCAAACCATCTGGCCGTCTGACTTCATCGGTACCTGCTTCGAGAGCAACCTAGCCCGCACCCAGCTTGCCGAGCAAAGCGATAAGGTCATCCAGCTCATCGTCCGTGAGCGTATCCAGATCCGACGGCGGCCGATAATATTCCGCCATCAGGTCGTGCTTTGTCTTTGCGCCTTTTTTGGTCAGCCGCACCAGCTTCTTGCGCCTGTCCTCGGTGGAGGCAATGCGGTTGACGAGGCTGGCGCGTTCGAGGCGGTCGACGAGCCAGGTCGCCGTGGACGGGTCGCAGTTCCATTCCTCGGCAAGCGTTCCGATCGGCTTCTCATTCCCTTCCTGCAAGGTGAAAAGCGCCCGTGTGTCGTTCGGCGTCAGCTTGCGCTTCTCCAGGCTTTCCAGGCGCTGCGGCGATGAACGCATCAGGAAGTCGAACATCAGCCGCCATGCTTTAGCGGCGCGGGGATTGGCGGACATGTCTACCGGCTTGTTCTCTCAAAAAGACAGGGTACATGCAGCCTTACCATGAGCGACTTCGTTTGCCAGCGTGACGTCGGTGAAGTTTATCGCCTTCCTCACTCTGCCTGCCCGATCGCCGACAGGATCATCGGGACCAGCCAGTCGCCGCGGCTGATCATGCCGAGATGGGTCGTGCCCGGCAGCACGGCAAGCTGTGCGCCTGGAATGAGCGTTTTCATTTCGGCGGCATGGTCGATGCGTGTGAAATCCCTGTCACCGATCGCCAGCAATGTCGGAACACGGATCGAAGCCAGTTCCTGCGACGTCCAGCGGCCCCAACGGTCGCGCATCTGGTTGATGCGGTTTGCCAGGTCGAACATCCCTGCCGACTTGCCGCCACTGCGGTCGAAGCTCGCCGCCCACGCCGCAAAGTCCTCGGGAGTCGGAAGCAGCGGCGCCAGTTCCGCCGACGGCTTGTGCGTCGGATCGCGTTGCAGGGCGATCAACTCGGCCAATTGCCCCTCGACGCTGTAGACGCCACTGAGCGACGTCACAGACTTGACGCGATCCGGCTGGCGGATCGCCATTTCGACTGCCGTCAGCGCGCCGAGGCTGTGGCCGATCAGATGCGCGGCAGGGACGCCTAGATGATCGAGTACGCCGATCACATCGGCCACCAGTTGGTCAAGCTGCATAGGGCCCGAACGGTCGGGCGTATGGCCATGGCCCTGCGATTCAATCGCGATGGTCGGCGCGATTGCGGAAAGCCTGGGCAGCAGATCAGGTGCGAAGGCGGTCTCGATGGTCATCAAGCCGCCATGCATCAGCACGAACGGTGTCCTGCCGGCCGCCAGCGGGCCGCCATGGACTTCATAGTAGATGCCGCCGACGGGCGTTGTGCCCGATATGGCCGGCGATCGATCGTTTGCCGCCATGAGCGGTTGCGCAGCGACCGCATGTGTGGCGATCAGACAGCCGGCGGCCGCGCCGCCGATGAAGAGACTGCGGCGGCTGAAGGATTGCTTCGAGAGCAGGTGTTGAGTGGTCATGACAGGTTCTCCTGTGGATGGTGAGGTTCATCGTTCCGGCGCAGGATCGGCGCCGGCTGCGGTGAGTACGGATTTTCGGATGGTTCCGGATCCCGGCCGGCACCTCGGCCGGTCAGGTGTCTCAGGCTTCGCGCCGGCAGTTGTAGTTCATGACGACGATGCCGTTGGGCAGCGACCGCGAACCTGCCAGCTCCAGCGACGTCCGTGGGCAGGCAAGGAAATGCGGCGTCCGTGGTCCGCTCCGGCCGAGGATGAACGGATGCACCCACAGCCGTAGTTCATCCACCAGCCCGGCTTCCATGAGCGCGAAGGAGACCTCGCCGAGCCCATACTGTACGATGTCCTTGCCGGGCTGGTTCTTCAGCGCCCGCATCGTCTCGACGAGATCGGTGCTGATGATCTCGGTGTTGTTCCAGGCGGGATTCTGAAGCGTGGTCGACACCGCCAGCTTGCGCATGGCGTTGATGTAGTCCGCCATGGCATCGCCGGCCATGGTCGGCCAGACCTGGGCGAAGCTCTCATAGGTGCTGCGCCCCAGCAGAAGCGTGTCGCAGGCCTGCAGCAATTCCATCTGGATGTCGTAGCTGGCCGCCTTGCCCGACGTGCCGAGACTTGGCCATTCGTGCGGGTCTCCGACCGCCCCGTCCAGCGTGATGTAGGTCGAATTGATGATCTTTCTCATGATTGTCTCCGTCAAACTGCGTGGTTGATGGAGGGAAGCTACAATTCGAGGGGACTTCGGGTCTTGAAAGAAAACGACAGTGTCAGGACCGGGTCAGGCTGCCCGGTGTCTTGCCGAGAAACCGGCGCAGCGACCGCGTCATATGCGCTTGATCGGAATAGCCGGCGATGTCGACCGCATCGAGAATGGAGGTACCGGCCATCAACAGGGCGGCGGTGCGCTCGGCGCGCTCGATCTGACGCACCATGCCGTAGGACAGGCCGGTGGCGCGCAGGAAACGGCGCTGGACGGAGCGTTCGGTGACCTCCACCGGCTTGCGCGACAGCGTCTGGTCGACGATCGGATCGCGGACCAGCACATCAGCCCTTGCCAGATGCCGCATGAAGTCGGCAGCGTTTTCGAAGTTCGGGATTTCCCAACTCGATCCGGCCAGTTGGACCCGGCTCGGCGATGTCGAGGCGAGTTCCTTGCCGATGTCGACGAGCGTATCGGGAGCGAGATCGGGGATGAATGTGCCGATCTTGAGTTCAATGCCCAGGAACTCGGCATCCCGCGGGATACCCACGATGCTGGCCGCAGTCTCAGGTCCGCGCACCAACATGCTTGCCGGCCGATCGGCCTGCTTGACGACGACGATCTGCCAATGCGGGACGGCAACGGAGATCATGGAATCCGCGGCGACACTGTGTGTGCGCCAGATCCGTTCCACGAAGTCCGATGGCTCGACCCGGCTCTCGATCGGGAAAATGGTTGTCGCCCATTCCATCCGCGCACCCTCCTGCGGGACCACAGTTCATTGGCTTCGTGCCCGACCGCAAAACCAATCGAGAAACACAGCCAGTTTCGCCGGTTGCTGCCGTCGCGATGGGTAGTATGCGAAAAACTGAACCGGTGAAGGTTCATATCGAGGCATGATCTCGATGAGCTCGCCGCTATCGATCGCGTCCTCTTCGGTCTGTCGGTATCGCTGGGCGATACCGAGGCCCGCGCGAACAGCGGTTGAGATGTGATTGTCGTCGTCGAGCACGAGAAACGGATTTGGATCGACGAGTTTCAATTGGTCGTCGGCGCCGAATTCCAGCGGCGCAAGTCGCTCGCTCCTGGGAAACCGATAGCGGATGAAGCGGTGATTGGCGAAATCATCGACTGTCGACGGCACTCCGTGCCGGCTGGCATAGGCCTTCGAGGCCAGAAGACTGCGGCGCAGGGGTATTCCGATTGGCCGGGCGATCATGTCGTTTTCCAGCGTCTCGCGCATCCTGATGCCAACATCGAAACCACCGGCCACAATATCGACCAAGCGGTCGTCCGTGGAGAGTTCAAGGGTGACGCCCGGGTAGGTTTGGACGAATTCCACCATCCTGTCCAAAATGCAGGTCTTCGCGGCGAGCCGGGACAAGGTGACACGAAGCACACCGGCCGGTAAACCGGCACGGTTCGACAACATGTCGATTGCGCTTTCGATCTGGTCCAGCGGTTGCCCGATCGATTGCAGAAACTCTTCACCGCTATCGGTCAGGCGAAGACTCCGGCTTGTTCGCTCGAAGAGGCGCACGCCGATCAACTCTTCCAGCTTCTTGATGGTCTGCGAAACCGCTGACGCAGAGACGCCAAGACGTCCCGACGCGGCCGTGAACCCGCCGCACTGGGCCACAACGCGGAATGTCGGGATCAGGTGCAGAACCGCCGGGTCGATCATGAAGCAAAGTTTACAGAATCTGTAAGGCATCGCCAAGTCGAGCTTAAGGAATGCCCCACCTATAGTCGTTCGGTGATCATCTCGCCGAGGGAGCATGGAATGTCTGCCCGATACATGGCCGCCGCCGAGCAATTTCAACCCGGCGATTTCACCGCAATCGATGAAGCGATTGACCTGGCGCTTCTGGAACGGCGCATTGTGGGCGCCGTGGTGCTCGTCGCCAGGGACGGCACGTTGATCTACCAGCGCGCCGCCGGGCTGGCCAATCGCGAAACTCGAAGGCTGATGACCGTCGAAACGCCGTTCAGATTTGCCTCGCTGTCGAAGCTCTTCACCACGATGGCGGCGCTCAAGCTGCTTGAAGCCGGCGCCCTCTCGGCCGACGACCTGGTTTCGCGGTGGCTCCCCTGCTTCGCGCCCAGGACCGAAGAGGGCAACCCGGCCGGGATCACGGTCGGCCATCTTATGAGCCATGTTGCCGGGCTCGACTACGCTTTTCAGCAACCGGCGGACGGACCCTACCATGTGATGGGTATATCCGATGGATTGGACGAAGCGACGCTGTCGCTCGATCAGAATCTTCGAAGGATAGCGTCGGTTCCGCTGGATCGTGCACCGGGCGTCACATGGCGCTATTCCGTGGCGACCGATGTCCTCGGCGCGGTGGTCTCGGCTGCTGCCGGGGCGCCGCTCCCGCAGGCAATGGACAGGCTGGTTTTGCGCCCGCTGAAACTCCGTGCCTCTTTCCACTGGAGCGGCGACGACCTGGCTGTTCCGTATCGCGACGGCGAGCACGGACCTTTGCTGGTCGACACGATCGTGGATGTTCCGCTTCCGGGCATACCGGGGGCCGGCGTGCGTTTCGATCCTCACCGCATCTACCGACGCGAAGCCTTTCCTTCGGGCGGGGCAGGCATGGCCGGCCTCGCCATGGATATGCTGCGATTGCTCGAAGCTTACCGTGACGGCATGTTCTTGAGTTCCGCACTTCGGCATGCAGCCCGCCAGGAAAGGGTCGGCCCAGAGGCCAAGACGCAAGGACCGGGCTGGGGGTTTGGCTGGATGGGATCCGTGTTGATCGATCCGGCTTCGGCTCAATCGCCTTTGTCCAAGGGCTCCGTCAGTTGGGGTGGTGTTTATGGACATATGTGGGCGATCGATTTCGAACGGTCTTTGTCGGTGATTGCACTGACCAACACAGCCTTTGAAGGAATGCTGGGGCAGTTTCCCAAACACATTATCGCCGCAGCCACACAGCTCGACCCGAGATGAGGCTTCTCCCGGCTGGCCAGCAGATTGGTAGCGATAATTCCATGACATGCAGAAGCCTAGCAAAATAGTTTGATGAGTCAAATATATTGACTAATCAAACAAACAAACCAAGTAAAGCCAGAAAACGAGGAGACCATGATGGACCTTTATCCGCTGATCGCAACGCTCACGATCCATGTACTGGCGGGCGTGTTCTGGGCAGGGTCGACCTCTGCCATGGCCAATCTGGGCGATGCCTCCGCCGCCAGACTGTTTCCATTCCAGATGGGGTCGGCGGCCATGACCCTGGCCACCGGCGCCGGCATGTGGTGGTTTCAGCTTGGCGGCAGCTTCGGCCTGCACGAGCAGATTCTGCTTGTCGGGCTGGTGGCAGCGGTCCTGGCGGCTGCTGTCCAGATCCTGTTCGTCGGCCGCGCCCGAGGCGCACTGGCGGCCACATCGCCCGAGAGCCAGTCGGCGCTCGTCGGCAGCATGACCACGGGCAATCGCGCCGCCGCCGGGCTGCTCATGCTCACTGTGGCTTCGATGATGATCGCCCGCTTCTACTGACCCCCGTTTGGAGACATCGATGGAAAACGATCACCCGGTCCTCATCGTCGGCGGAGGCTTGAACGGCCTGACGGCTGCCTGTCTGTTATCCCAACACGGCGTTGGCTGCGTTGTCGTCGAACGCCATCCCGGCACCTCCATCCAGTACAAGTTCGCCGGCATCTCGCCGCGCAGCATGGAGATATTCCGCAGTCTCGGCCTGGAGGACGATATCCGCGCGAACCGGACCGGCGACCAGCAGGGCGGCGGCCTGGCAAGAGGCCGGAACCTGTCCGATCCGGCCATTCAATGGGGCGGGCCAGCCTGGCCGGATGCGAGCCCCTTCAGCCCGACGCAGCCGGCAACCTGCGACCAGCATGTGCTGGAACCCATCCTGAGGCGCCATGCGCAAAAGCTCGGCGCCGACATCCGCTTCGCGACCGAATGCACGGCCGTCGACCAGGAAGCCGGCGGGATCCGTGCTCGTCTGAGAAATCGCTCCACGGGAAGCGAAGAGACCGTCACCGCCGACTATCTCGTCATTGCCGATGGCGCCAATGGGCGGCTGCGTGAGACACTTGGCATCGGCAGGAGCGGTGTCGGCGCACTGCAGCACTGGATGAACATCATCTTCGAGACGGACCTGCCACCCACCATCGACGGCAAGCGCCTGACGTCATTCTTCGTGACGGACCTCAACGCTTCCGTCATCCCACGTGAGGGAGGCCGCTGGCTGCTGGCGCTCCAGTACTTTCCGGACAAGGGAGAACGCCCGGAGGATTTCGACCGGGACCGCTGCCGCGATCTCGTGGTTCGAGCGGCTGGACGTTCCGATATCAAGGCAGAGCTTGTCGATGCGCGCGCCTGGGAAGTTTCAGCCTATGCAGCCGACCGCTTCGGGCAGAGACGCTCATTCCTGATCGGTGACGCTGCCCACCTCATGCCGCCGCCGGGTGCTTTCGGCGGCAATTCCGGTATCCACGATGCGCACAATCTGGCCTGGAAACTCGCCATGGTCATTCGCGGCGAGGCGCCGGCGGAGCTTCTCGATACTTATGATGTCGAGCGCCGCCCGGTTATCGAAGCGACCGTGGCGCAGGCGCTCGCCCGTCTTCAGAAATGGTTCGACGATCCAGCAAAGCGCCTGCCGCCACCGGTCGAAATCGTCAACGACTATGACGTCGTGTTCGGGCAGCGCTATGACAGCGGCGCCCTGCTGGCCGAAGGACCGCCACCGCAGACGCCGCCATTCGAGCCGTTTGCGGCATTGGCCGGAAAACCGGGCACGCGCGCGCCTCATATGATGGTCGAGCGCGACGACACCGAAAGCTCGATACTCGATCTTTTCGGCCGCGGTTTCGTGTTGCTGGCCGGTCCGCGGGGTGAGGCCTGGTGCAGGGCCGCGCGACAGATCGCGGAAAGGAAAAGCGCCGGCATCTCCTGTTACCGGCTAGGACAGGATGTGCGGGACGTCGAAGGGAAATGGGAGGAAAAGTATGGCGTCACCGATACTGGCGCTGTCTTGGTTCGGCCGGATGGCATCGTCGCCTGGCGCGTGCGAACCACCGTCGACAAACCTGAGGTAACGTTGAGGCGCGTTTGGGCCTCCATCCTTCATCCGGACCAAGCGCTTGCTAGCAGCCCGTTCGAAGAGGGCTAGCGAGGATTGTCACCAACAGGTCGCTGAAAAGGTGGCGCTTTGACCCCTGGCACGGGCGGCAGCGGCAGGCAACGTAGCGCGGTCATTTCGCGACTGGCCCGCTCTCGGCCATGGTTTAGTTCCCGCTTGAGCATCGGCGCGAATGATGGTCTTTTCTCCTCGCGAGAAATATGCGGCAACAAACGAGGCAGGGATGCAATTCCACCAGAGAGGCGTCGATCTGCTGGTCACGGTAATGGATGCAATCGATCATCAAGACAAATTGCAGCCGGACGATTTGGATTGGTTGCTGCGGGAAACGGCACACGTCCTTGGTGAGTTGTTGAAGCGCGACGTTCCGGTTGAGCGTCGTGACGATACGTCCATAGCCAACGACATTTAGGCGCCTTGAGGCTTGCGCCGGTCCGCTAGCGTCCCGGCGCATCGCCATAAGCGCTTCGCCTATATGCCCGTCGCCTTATTTGCACTTTTGTTCATCACGAGAACCTGCTGGCACAGATCGAGCATGGCTGCTTGCGGCTGGGTTTCATCCAGCCCCCGGCACATGCGCACATGAAGCAATGCATCCTCGAAAGCAGGGAAGCGCTCGGGTCGAAACAGGTGCAAATAGAGCGCGATGGTGCCGGCGGAGCGGCTGCGCCCACCCCGGCAATGCACCAGCACATTACCGGCGCGATGAGGCGGATAATGCGCCTTGCCGGGGCTTTGCTGGTTGATGATCCCGTGCAGCACCAGCACAGCTCCCAGGAGATGCTGGGCAATATTGCCAGGTCCGTCGATCAGACCGATATGCGTGCGCCTGAGGACCGTGCCGTCGCTTAAGGACAGTGGCGGCATCTCGACATTCACCGCCAGGTTCATCGTCGAGGTGACGCCATTCCGCAGAAGCAGGTCGGCATCGTTTGCCGCGACCGCGTTGCCGATGAAGAGCGTCTTTCCGGTGTCGTCGATATCCGAAAGGACCGGCAGCAAGACCGGAAGGCGATCTTCCTCTTCCTCGGTCATCGGACGGCTGTCATGGTGGTTCACGTTCATGCTTGCAGTCCTATTCCGCGGCTTTCATTGATTGGTCTCGATCGACAGGCAAGGAGATAATTCTTTCCAGAGAAAGACGCGCTCCGAGCCACTGCCCTAGCTGAAGCATCTCTTCGGGCCGCACAAACGCCGCCACGACCTTCTCTGCGCCAGTGCGCGTAACCAGGTCCATCGTGTCCTGCAGCCGTGGATGGACATTCCAGCGCAGCCATCGCGCCTCGTCGCGTTGCAGCATCTCCCAGGCCGGCGTCTGCGCCGGAACATGACCGGAGAACAGGAAGCGAAAACCGTCGTCCCGGCGATGCAGAAGTTGAGCCGCAAGTCCGGTTTCCGCATTGGCCTCCGTCGCCACGATCACCTGGCTCGGAGACCATTCATCCCCCAACGGGATCGACTGCAGCAGCGCGGCGATGCCGGCGCGGCTTTCGGCACTGATCATGCCGCTGTCGTCGCCGGCGAGACGTTCCATTTCCCGGCGCACAACTGGACAGGCAATCGCTTTCAGACCCAGCCCGCTCAACGCCAGCATCATTTCCGGCCCCCTGCCGCCAGCCGGCACGCACAGCACCGCGCCTGCCGCGGCGAAGGCAGCGATAGTCTCGACCTGGGAGGATAGCGATTCCTCGAAATCGCCATAGGACGCGTCGGTGACAAGACAGCCCGCGGCGGGCGGCCAGTCGAACGGCAACAACAGCGACTCCGCGCTCCAGTCCCCCATGTACAGAACGCCGCCGTGACCGGCGAAATGGAGCCAGATGCCGCCGGGCGCATGGCCGTTTCGACCGACGATCACCGGCAGTCCGGCGATTTCGGTTTCTCCGCTGACCGGCAGTTGCAGGCGTCGTTCCAGCGGGAGCATTGCTTCTGAAATCTGCCTGAATGTCTGGACTGTCGCATAGACCGGCGGATTGCCGAGTTGGCCCGCAAGGTCGAGCGAGCCGACATGATCGATATGGGCGTGGGAGAGGCAGATCGCATCGACAGGCCCGACCTGCGAAAGATCGGGTTTCACGCCGGGCTGCGGGCCCTCCCCGAGATCGAAGAGAATACGCCGGCCGCCCATGTCCAGCAGGAAGGCGGCTGGAAGCTTGCCACCCTGCCCGCTGATAACCGTCAGTTTTGCCAAGGCAGCACCCCTTTCGGCAGGTAGCGCGAAAAGCATGTCGCCGCCAGCATCAGGATCAGCACGGCCGCGATCATCAGGCAGCCGACGGCTGCCGCAAGCGTCGATGATCCGCCCTCTTCCAGGAAGACCACCATCGGGCCGATGGTGCGGACATTGGACGACACCAGCAGGATCGAGACCTGGATCTCGTTCAGGGCGCTCATGAAGACCATGACGCCGCCGGCAACCGCGGCGGGCGCGACGAGCGGAATGATGACGTCACGCATGCGCGCCAGGAAGCCAGCGCCGGCAACCTGGGCTGCCTCTTCCATGGCACGGTCGATCTGCGCGAAACCGCCCAGGACGGGACGCAGCGCGAGAGCCAGGAAGCTCGACAGATAAGCAGCCAAAATGATCCAGACGGTTCCGTAGATGCTGAAACCGAGAACAGGCAACGGCCTCAGGAAGAACAGGATCATCGCCACGGCGAGAATGATGCCGGGCAACGCATAGGTGAGTTCGCTGAACAGATGCAGCACACGCACCAGCGGGCCACGCTTCCAGACGATGAAATAGGCCATGAACAGCGACACGATCATCAGGATGGCGACCGTGATCGATGTCAGCAGCAGGCTGGTGAGGAACGCGTTGCGGATCGAAGCCTGATGCACGAGGGCATTGGCGTAATTGACCAGCGTCAGCGTCTTCCAGCTCAGTTCCTGGCCGAAGCCGGTGACGACGGAAGTGGCCACCAGCGCCGACAGCGGCAGCGCCATGGTGAGCACGATGAACAGCCAGCTGACTGCCTCGACGATAGGACGCCATCGCCCCAGCCGTATCTCGAGCGAGCGGCCGATGCCGTCGACGCGGACATCGCCGCGCTGACCGAGCCAGCCGCTGATGGCGACCCCAACAATGGTCAGTATCGACAGAAGCAGGGCGAGCACCGCCATGTCGGCGAGCGCCGAGGGACCGTAGCTGTTCATCTGCTGATAGATCAGCGTGATCAGGGTCGGGTATCGCGCCGGAATGCCCAGCATGGCCTGGATGCCGAAATTGCTGATCGACGAGACGAAGGCCAGCGCAGCGCCGGCAAACAGGCCGGCCCGCGCCAGCGGCAGGATGATGGTGAAGATCAGCGGCCAGCTGGTGGCCCCAGCGGCGCGCGCCGCCTCGACCAGTTCGGCAGGCAGGCGCCGCAACGCCGCCCGCACGGTCAGGAACACCAGCGGCGCATGATAGAAGCCCAGCAACAGGATGATGCCGCCCGGTGAATAGAGCGGATGCCGCCCGCCATCATGCAGGGATAGGCCAAGCAGGCCCAGGACCGGGCTCGATGGCGAAAAGGCCTGAACCCAGGCAAGCGCCGTCACCTGTGGCGGGATCATCAACGGCAGCACGAATGCGAAGACCCATGCCGTCTTGAAGCGCATGTCGGTGAGAACGGTCAGTGCGGCTGCTACGGTGCCGAGCACCATGGCGAGCAAAGTGGACAGCAGGGCGACGACCAGCGTGTTTGTCGACGCCGTCAGGACCTTCTTTTTCCACAGCAGTTCGGCGACATGGCCGAGATCGATGACACCGGCCGGTGCGATCGCGGTTATGGCAAGACGCAGCAGCGGCGCGAAAGACAGGCCGGCAACGAAGATCACCAGCAGCCCCAGCACCACCCATTCAGCCTTGGGAAGAAGCGCCGGCAAGCGCCGGCGCTCCTCGACCTTTTCCATGGCAATCAACGCCATTTTCTATCTTTCTATCAGCCGCCGAAGATCTTGGTGAACTTCTCGCGGGTCTCCTTGTCGGTCGCCACGGCATTGTCCGCGTCCATCGGCAGCAGCTTGATCTCGGACAGTTTCGGGAAGCCGGCGGGCGGCGTGATCGACGGATCGATCGGCAGGTTGCCCTGGGTCACGACGAGTTCCTGGCCTTGCTTGGACAGCAGGAAGTCGATGAACTTCTTCGCACCGTCAGCATTCTTGGCGGTCGACATGATGGCGACCGGCTCGGTGATGAAGGAGACGCCATCCTTCGGGAAGATCAGGTCGACCGGCGAGCCCTTGGCCTTGGCGCGGATGACGTCGGCGTCGGCGATGATACCGTACTTGGCAAGGCCGCTGGCGACGGCCTTGAGCGCCGGGCCATTGCCGCCTTCCGGAGCGATGTCGAGCTTGGCGAGGCCTTCATAGAATTCCCAGCCGATACCCGGGACGTTGACCACGCTGTGGAGATGGTTGAGCGCGGCGCCCGAATAGAGCGGGCTCGGCACGGCGATCTGGCCCTTATTGTCTTCCGTTAGCAAGGCGCTCCAGGTTTCGACCGGCTTGGCCTTCTCGGTGTTGTAGGCGATGCCGGTCGAGATGATTTTGGTGCCGAAGAACGTCATGTCCTTGTCGTAGGTGCTCTTGTCATACGAGCCGACCGGGGCCTGCGGATAGGCCATCAAGCGGCCTTCCTTCTTCAGCTGGCCAAGGTTGATGGTGTCGGCGACCAGGAGCACGTCCGGCTTGACGTCGCCGGCTTCGATTTCAGCGCGCAACACGTTCAAGAGCTGGCTGGTGCCGTTACGGGTCCATTCCACCTTGATGTCGGGATACTTGGCCTGGAAGGCGTCGACGGTCTGCTGGGCGATCTCCGGCGACTGCGACGTGTAGAGGGTCAAGGTTTCGGCGTTGACGGCCGTTCCGCTCAATAAGACGAGCATAAGGGCAGTGGTAAGGCGCATGGAAAACTCCTGTTGCTGTGAGAGGGAAAAAACGTCAGGCAGCGGCGGGGATGACCCAGCCGTCGCTGATGCAGACTTGGATGGTGTCGTCCGATGGAATGGCGACATCGGCCGGCGCGTGCAGCGTCAGCTGCAGATCCGGCTCAGCGGTGACGAGGAAATCGACCTGGCTGTGGTTGCCGCGATAGATGACCCGCTCGACCTTGCCGGCGAAGCCATCTTCGCCCGGCTGCGCCAAACGCATCGCCGAGGTGTGGACGGAAAGCCTGGCCGAAGAACGAACCTGCTCGCTCCTGCGTGCCCGGACACGATGGTCCTTGCCAAAGATGCTGACGATGGCGGCGTCGGCGTCGGGACGGACATCCTGAACAGGCAGCACCTGGCCGTTGCCGATGAAACGGGCGACCATTTCGCTTTGTGGCTCCCGATAGAGATCACGTGGCCGATCGAACTGCACCAGGCGACCGCGATCGATCACCGCGATGCGGTCGGCCAGAGCCATCGCCTCGGACTGGTCATGGGTGATGTAGACCATGGTTGCGCCGGTGTGGCGATGGAAGCGCACGAACTCGTTTTCCATCGCCGCGCGCAGATGCACGTCGAGATTGGCCAGCGGCTCGTCCAGCAGCATCACGGATGGCTTGGCTGCGAGACAGCGCGCCAGGGCGACGCGCTGGCGCTGGCCGCCGGACAGGTCGGAGGGCGCACGCTCCGCCAGATTTTCCATGCCGACGACCGCCAGCGCATCGCGGCTGCGCTGCAGACGTTCCTGTGTACTCGCGCCGGCGATCTTCAGCGCATAACCGACATTGTCGGCCACGCTCATATGCGGCCAGAGCGCATAGTTCTGGAAGACGATGCCGATATTGCGTTTCTCCGGCGGCACATTGGCCTCCCTGGAAGAAACGATGCGATCGCCGAGTTGGATGGTTCCTTCATCCGGTGTTTCGAAGCCGGCCAACAAGCGCAGCAGGGTCGTCTTGCCGCAACCGGAAGGCCCGAGAACCGCGATGAATTCACCGTCGACGATATGCATTGCGACGCGATCGAGAACGCGCTTGCCGCCATACATCTTCGATAGATCACTGATGACGATATCGGCCAAGACGGCTTCCTCAACGATTTGAAAAGAAAAGATTTTTTCTTGGTTTTCCAGTCTGGACAATCGCATTGCAACTTCATATCAATGCTCCTGCACACGTGTGCAATTTAGCGAGTTTGTGCTTCAGTTTTGTGACGCAAAGACAAAAGTTCAGACTATTCGCGCGGCCTGCGACCCATGGAGCATGGACAATGAAGAGCGGTTTCATCACAGCCGCGGACGTCGCAAGAGAAGCAGGCGTTTCGCGGTCCGCCGTCTCGCGCACCTTTACCCCCGGCGCCAGTGTCTCCCGGGACGTGCGGGAACGGATCCTGCGCGCCGCCGAAAAGCTCGGCTACCGCGTCAACAGGCTGGCCCAGGGGCTGCAGATGGCGCAGTCAAATCTCGTCGGCGTGGTCGCTGCTAATCTGAACTCGCCATTCAACACTGCTCTGCTCGATCGCATCAGCGCCGCCCTGTTCAAGCGCGATCTCCAATGCATGTTGTTGAATGCGGAAGCAGCACGCGACGATATCGGTACCCTGGTCAACCAGGTTCTGGAGTATCGCGTGCGTGCGGTGATCATCCTTTCGGGCGCACCGCCCGAAGAGATCATCGAAGCGTGCCTGCGCAACGACGTGCGCCTGATCCTGATCAATCGCGGCACGCTGCCGGGCAACGCCGACAAGATCGATACGGATGATCTGACCGGCGGACGACTGGCGGCCGAACGCATGCTGCAGGACGGCCGTCGCCATGTCGTGGCTGTCCGCAGCGGCAATGGAAGCGTGAGCCAGAAGCGGCGCACGGAGAGCTTCGTCGCCTGCATGCATCAGGCCGGAGCCAAGGTTACATCCTGGATGGATGGCCCAAACAGTTTCGAGACGGGGTGCGAGGCCGCCCGCAAGCTCCTGGCCGACGCATCGATCGACGGCGCCTTCTGCGCGACGGACCTGATTGCCCTCGGCTTCCTCGACACCGCCCGCTTTGAACTGGCAAAGGAAGTGCCACGGCGCTTCTCCATCATCGGTTTCGACAACATCCCGGAAACCGCCTGGCCATCGTATGGACTGACCACGGTGAGCCACCCGGTCGAGGCTTTCACAGAAGCCATCCTGAACTGCCTCGACGATGAACGGCAATTATCCGAGGGCGCATTGAACTTCACGATCCCGGTCGAACTGATCGAGCGTGCGACCACCGGTTTTCCAGCAGCGTGGCCTTCGACCAGATAGCGCAGCCGTTGCTCGGAGAGCCTGCTCTCCAAAGCCGAGAATGGAAAGGCGCTGCCTTCGCTGCCGCTGATCCATCGGCTGGTGCGGGTGCTGGAGACCAACATCAGCTGGCTCTTCGACGAAACCGAACCGGAAGACACGCCGGTCTTCCGCGCCGGCGAGCGGCCCGTGGTGACGCTCGACAACCGGCCGGGCGACGGTGCCGGCGTCTCGTTCGAACGCATCATCCCCTAGGGCGGTCACCTGCTGCAGAGCACGATCCACCACATCGATGTCGGCGGCAAAAGCGGCGAATCCATCACCCATGAAGGCGAAGAGACCGGCTACGTGCTGCGCGGCAAGATCGACCTGAACCTCGACGGGGTCGTGCACAGCCTGCAGGCGGGCGATGCCTTCTGCTTCCGCTCGCATGTGCCGCATTCATATCGCAACGCCGGCGACGAACCCGCCAGCATCCTGTGGACCTGCACGCCGCCGACGTTCTAAGCCCGGATCACGCGCCGACCATCAACCAGTCGAGATCGAGTTCTGGGGCGAAATCGCACAGAGCAGCCGTATCGGGAAGACCGGCACGGCCACCAGGACGGGTGCATTTCAAAGCAGCAACCGTGTTCGAAAAGACGATCGCATCCGCGATCGGACGGCCATGGGCCAATGCCAGGGCGAACGCGCCGTGGAACGCATCCCCGGCGCCGGTCGTGTCGACGACATCAACGCTGGGTGGCGGTGCGTTGCGGAGTTCGCCGTCTTCCAGCCAGAAGAGCCCATCCGCACCATCCGTCACGCCAACGAAGATATGGGATGGGCGACGCGCGATCCTCAACCCCTCTTCCATCGACTCCGTGCCCGTAAACTGCGTGAGGCCGGGGCGCGAGAAGATAACATGACCAGCCGCTTCCACGATCGCGGCAACTGTACCCGCAGCATGGCGCGAGATGTCGGCGTCGAGCACCGAAGGGATGCCGGCAGCCTGAGCCGCGTTCAGGCCTCGCAGCGCACCTTCGGGCCAGGTCAGGTCGCACAGCACCGCGTCGCCCCAGTCCTCCGGCTCGAGCCAATTCGCCGCCGAAGGCAATTCGGGATCCGCATAAGCGACGATCAACCGTTCGCCGCCCGAGTCCACCAGCACGACGGCACCGGAAGATTGTATGCCCGGGAAGGCGCGTAGCCAGGCCGTGTCGACGCCCGCTGCCTCGAATTCATCCCGGATCGTGGCGCCGATATTATCCTCACCCGTCCGTGCCGCGATCGACGCATGCCCACCGAGCCGTGCCACCGTCACTGCCGCTGTCGCCGCGGGACCACCGCCGACTTCACGACGCCCCTTCGCATAGACCTTCGCCGCACGATCCGGGATCCGGTCGAGCGTGAGGATGGTGTCCTGCAGCGCAAGCCCGACGCAGAAGACGGAGCTGCCTTTGCGAGAACGGGTCATTGCCAATCCCTAGACAAGGCGCATACCCGTTTCGGGATGGAAAAGGTGGATCGCGTTGAGATCGACGGTGAAGCGGCGGGACGTCTCGCCGATACGGACGCTGCCGGGGCGTACGCGCGCCATGACCTCGCGTCCGCCCAGCCGAACCACGGCCATGGAGTCGGCGCCATGGTCCTCCACCAGGACGATGTCCGAGACGAAGGAACTTGCATCTCCGACGTCCCCAGCGAGGCTGATGTGCTCGGAACGCAAGCCGACATCGACCCGGTCGATGCCCGCGCGACGTGTTGCCTCAGCACGGCCCGCTCGCAGCGGCAGCCGATGGCCTTCGCCGAAATCCAGCACGGCGCCACTGGTATCCGTATCAATCTTCGCCGGGATAAGGCTCATGGGTGGGGAACCGATGAAGCTTGCCACGAAGCTATTCACAGGACGCTGGTAGATCTCGTTCGGCGATCCGATCTGCTGGACCTCGCCAAGCCGCAGCACGACGATGCGGTCGGCCATGGTCATCGCCTCGGTCTGGTCGTGCGTGACGTAGATGCTTGTGGTGGCGAGCGCGGCCTGGAGCTTGCGGATCTCCATGCGCATGCCGACGCGCAGCTTGGCATCGAGGTTGGATAGCGGCTCGTCGAAGAGAAAGACCTTGGGGTCACGGATGAGCGCGCGGCCCAGCGCGACGCGCTGACGCTGGCCGCCGGAAAGCGCCCTCGGCTTGCGGTGAAGATAAGGCTCTAGTTCGAGCATCTGCGCGACGTCGCGCACCTTGCCGTCGATCTGATCTGCCGGGAGATCGCGCATCTTGAGCGAGAAGCCCAGATTCTCCGAAACCGTCATGTGCGGATAGAGCGCATAATCCTGGAACACCATCGCCATGTCGCGGTCACGCGGCGCGACCGCGTTGAGGCTGCGGCCGTCGAGCATGATGTCGCCGCCGCTGATTTCCTCCAGCCCGGCGATCATGCGCAGCAGCGTACTCTTGCCACAGCCGGACGGCCCGACAAGCACGACGAACTCGCCGTCGGTGACATCCAGATCCACCGCCTTTACCGCGTCAACGGTACCGAAGCGCTTGTGCACACCTCGCAGCGTCAACTCAGTCACTTCTTCTCGCTCCCCGTTGACAACAGCCATTTTTAAAGCAGGATAATTACACTGTGTAAATATGTGATCCAAGAATGTCCGGTCGATTTGTCCCACGCAGCCGAAGAGAAACGCGAGCCAGCGTTCTCGAGAGCCTTTTGCGCTCAAAAGGCGCATTTCGAACCGGAATTGCTCGAGATTCCAACCTCACGGAAGCCAGCGTCTCGAGAATCCTCAACGAGTTGCGCAGAGAAAACCTCGTCGAAGAAAAACGCCAGCAGACCAGCAATGCAGGTGCGCCAACCGCTTTTGTTACACTAAGCAAAGATATCACCGTCCTTGGTATCGAATTGTCCAACAGCCGGCTTTCATTCGGCGTCGGCGACCTGAAGGGAACGCTGGATTATGTCGAGCGCGTGCCGGCGTCGCCGCAGCTTTCCCAGCAGGACTTCGAGCGTCTCTTTGCCGAGAGTGCCGCAAATGTCCGCGAATGGGTCGGCGTGCGCGGCATCACGCTGCGCCAAGCGGCAATGTCCGTTCCGGGCTTCGGGCGCGAAGGCGGCAATCCGATCTATCCCTGGGACATGCGCCGCCTCGCGCTGTCGTTGGGCGAGGCCCTGCCGGGCGTACCACTTACATTCACCAATTCGGTGATCGCCCAGGCCGCCTTCCATCGCTACTCGCATCCGGCCGGCTATGACATTTCGGGCGACCACCTCTTTCTCTTCGCGGGACACGGCGTGGCCGGGGTCATCGTCAACGATGCAGCACCCGTCGATGCATTCTCGGCCTTCGAGATCGGCCACATGGTGATCGAGCGCGACGGGTTGCCCTGCCGCTGTGGTCACAAGGGCTGCCTGGAAGCCTATACGTCGCTGCGAGCCATTTCGCCGATCATCGGTTTGAGCGACGCGGACATCCTGACGAAGGGCGACCATTTCATGGAAGCGCTCAGCGTCGATCCGGCCGCTCGTGAAGTGCTCCGTGAGCGCCAGTTCCTGCTTGGGCTGGCGCTCGGCAACGCGCTCAACCTGCATTCCGTGCCCAAGGTCGTCATCAGCGGCTGGCCCTCGTTGATGCCAGAAGCCGATCGCGCGGCGATAGCTCACGGGCTGAACCAGAGCCTGCTCGGCGGCTATTCGCCGGAGCGTCTGGAATTGTCGTTCATCGAACCCTTGATCGGAAACGATCCGAAGGCCGCCCTGCACTATGCGGCCTACTGTTTCGTA
Organism: Mesorhizobium sp. 1M-11; assembly: GCF_001303895.1. GTDB lineage: Bacteria > Pseudomonadota > Alphaproteobacteria > Rhizobiales > Rhizobiaceae > Mesorhizobium. The sequence continues at coordinate 69,820 of NZ_LJSD01000044.1, forward strand.
CGTGACGGTGCCTTGGACGAGAAGTCCGGCCAACGCGCCGCGTTGGAGGAGATCGCCTGAATGCAGACCCAGAAATCACCGGCCGCTGGTCGTGTCGGTGTTGTCTTCGTGGCTTCGCCACTTTTTCCGGAAGCAGCCGCGACTGAGCTGATAGAGCGCACCTCAGCACTTCTCGGCACGCAGGAGTTGGCCGGTCGATTTGTCGTCGCATCGAAACTGGCGCGCGATCGCGCAAGCTGCGCCGAAGCCTTTGCCGACCTCGACCTCGGTGAACTCGACGCCCTCGTCATCCAGCTCTCCACCTTCGCGACGGCAGAGCTGTTGCATGAAGTGCTTTCGCATCTGGGCGAGCGTCGTCTGCCGATCGCCTTGTGGGCGCTGGAAGAAACGGATCAGATCATCACCAACTCGCTGTGTGGCGCGCAGCTCTGGGCTTCGACCCTGACCCGGTTCGGGCGCGAGTTCACGCTTCTGCTCGGCAATCCCGGCGACGCCGAACTGACCAGGGACCTCGCCGCTTTTTCAGCAGCGTCCCGCGCCCACAGACGCATTCGCGGCGCCCGCATCGCCCTGATCGGCGCGCATGCCGACTGGTTCACCAATCTGGCCGTCGATCCCTGGATGATCCGCCAGCATCTGGATGTGACGATCGAGCAGATGACGCTCGTCAAATTCCTCGACGGCTGCAAGGCTGGGCCTGACGCAGAAGCAGCTGCCGGCAAGCGCTGGGCACAAGCAAGCTTCGACGGCGGTGACGACGAGACAAGCCGCATGATCCTCGGCCGCACCTATGCGCGGCTCGCGGCAGGACTGGACAAGGTCAAGGCCGATGCCATCGCGATCCGCGACTGGCCCGAGATCCTCTATGCCGAGAATTTCAAGGGAACATGGGGAGCGCTGGGCGAGCTTTCCGATCGCTCTGTACCGCTTGCACCAGAAGGCGATGTGATGGGCGCGGTGACCGCTCTGGTCGCCCGCGCATTCGACGAAGCCTCCCTGCCCTTCCTGACGGACATCTCCGGCATCGACCGCCACAACGACCGGCTGGTGCTGTGGCACTATGGCGTGAGCCCGCGCCTGGCTGATGGACCGCGCTCGCTCGACCCTGCGCTCAAGCAGGAAACCTTTCCGCTGAAGGTCGGTCCGCTGACCTTGATGCGACTGTCGCTGCGTGCCGACGGACAGTTGCGCATCTTCGTCAGCGAGGGCGAGATGCTGGCCCGGAAATCGCAGGCCAATCGCGCGGCAGGCTTCTTCAGGCCGGATGCCGCCGATTCCGAGACCCTGGTCCGCCACTTCATCGACGAGGGTTATGAACACCACGTCACCGCCGTCTATGGCCGCTGGGCCGAAGCAGTCCTGCATCTCGGCCGCCAACTTGGCGTGCAGGTCGACCATGTCTGAGGCGATGGGCAGGGCGACCTTTCCGGTCGACGCGGTGTACCGGCCCATCGGCCTCGGCTGGCGTGCCGCCGGCGGATCGTGGACGAGTGCAGCCTTCGAACGGGGCGGCGAGCTCTCCGTCTCGACCACCCGCCGAGGCGACAGCTGGCACATCGTCGCAACGCATCCGCACGCCGAAGCAATGGAGATCGTCTTCGCGCTGCCAAAGGCATTCCAGGCTTTCGGCGGCGGCGAACGCTTCGAGACGCTGAACCTGCGCGGCCAATCGGTGCGGTACTATCTCGAGAATTTCGGCCTCGGCAACGGCACCTACCTTCCGTCGCCCTGGATCGCCACCTCGCTCGGTTATGCGGTTTATCTGCCCGGCGAAGCGGCCGCGGTATTCCATGTCGCAGCGCCTTTCGACCCAAACGTCCTGCGCATCCAGGTCGAAGGCAACCGGCTCGAGATCGAGATCGATCTCGGCACCCTGGACCAGCTCTATCTGGCACTGATCGAACGGATCGGCCCGCCGACGATGCCGGAGGATTCATTCTTCGGCTTGTGGAAGGCTGGCGACTGGCGCATCGAAAACGCCGAGACGGTTGCAGCCGACATTGCAGGCTACCGAAACCTCTCCTTGCCGATGGCGATCAAGCTGATCGATGCCTACTGGGCGAGTGAAGTCCATTCCTTCGAATTCGACACCGCGAAATATCCCGATGCCTGGGACATGGTCGCCCGCATGGCCGCCGACGGCACGGACATCTATTTGTGGCTATGCCCCTGGGTGGTCGTCGGCACGAAGTCCTACACCTATGCGAGCGCGAAAGGCTACACGATCAGGGACGCGGAAGGCACGGCCATCACCCGCAGGCCTGGCGCCAATCCCAACATCGTCGCCGCCTTGATAGACTTCTCCAATCCGGAAGCCAGCGACTGGTGGTCGGAGAACTTACGGAGGCTGCTCAAACGCGGCATCAAGGGTTTCAAGGCAGATTTCGGCGAACAGCTTCCCGAACACGCGCTGCTGCATTCCGGGGAAACGGGCGGGCAGGCGCACAACGCCTTTGTCCGCTATTACCTCGAAGCGACCATCGCCGCTTTCGACGGGAGAACCCCGGCGATCATCAGCCGCTCGGGCTCTCCGCGCATTCGCGCGCCGATCTGGAGCGGTGACCAGACCTCCGACTTCTGCCCCAAGACCGGCCTGTCCTCGGCGGTCCGCGCAGCGCAAAGCGCCGCCTTTGCAGGTTGGTCGTTCGTCGGCAGCGATCTCGGCGGCTATTTTGGCACACCGACCCCGCAGGTATTCGCGCGATGGGCACAATTCTCCTGCTTCACGCCGCTGATGATGCTGCACGGGCTGGGTTGCCGGGAACCATGGGACATGGATGCGACGTCCGTCGCGGTCTATGACGACTACGCCCGCCTGCATCTTTCCTTGCTGCCGGTGTTCCAACGTCACGGGCACACGGCCGCAAACGGCGGCCTGCCGCTGCTGCGCATGATGCCGTTGTCCTTTCCGGAGGTGGACTGGTCGTCGATCAACGACTGGGATCAGCAATACATGCTGGGCGACGACATCCTGGTGGCGCCGGTCGCCTTCTACGGCAATACGCGGGCGGTCTACCTGCCCGAAGGGGAATGGTTCGACGTGCTTTCCGGCACCTATGTCGACGGGTCGACCTGGCGTATCCACGACGTCCCCCTCGATAGGATGCCGATCTTCATCCGCAAGGGCGCCCGCCTCGTGCTGGCGCGCGATGCACAGGCGCGGCGCGCGGTGGAGGTCGTGTTCGCCGAGGATGCGTCGAAGGCGTCGCGTGGACAGGACGGCTGGTCCGTGGAGGCGGTCGGCATCGTGAAAGGCACCAGCAAGGGCGTGGCATCGGAGCCTGAGCTGGCCGTGTTCTCGAAATGGTTTGGCGCCGAGATCGAATGGATGAGCGTCATGACTTAATCCGGCACCGTGAAGCCTTGGGAGAAGGTTCGCGAGCGCACAAGTGGAGGAGAAAACATGAGGAATTTGCTGAAGAGCGGCGCCATGGCCGCTGCGATCATGGCCGGGATGGGAACGGCACCCGGTTGGGCTGACAATCTGGTGCTCTGGGTGAACGCTCCGCTGGCGTCCGGTCCGGATGCGCCGCTCTATGCCGAACTCAAGAAGTTCGAAACGGAAACCGGCAACAAAGTCGAAGTGCAGGCGGTTCCGCATATGGAAATGGAACGCAACCTGTTCGTTGCCATGTCCGGCGGTGCCGGGCCCGACGTCATGGCCCTGGACATCGCCTGGGTGGCCGGCCTTGCCGATGCGGGACTGCTGATGGACATCACCGAGCAGTCCGCGCCGCTCGCTGCACAGTACCAGCCCGGTCCTTTGGCCGGTGGTCGCTACCAGGGCAAGCAGTATGCCCTGCCGCTCTACACCAACAACGCAGCCCTGATCGTCAATGACAAGATGCTGGCGCAGGCCGGTATCGACAAGGCTCCGGCCACCTGGGAAGAGTTGCGCGCGGCCACCGTCGCCATGACCAATGCGGAAAAAGGCACCTACGGCATCAGCTTCGGCTCCAACCGCATGGGCGCCTTCCAGCTCTATCCTTTCATCTGGCAGGCCGGCGGCGAGATCATCGACGACGCGGGCAAGTCGCATGTCGCCGACCCCGAAGCGATCGCGGCCGTCGATTTCCTGGCCAAACTCTACACGCAGGACAAGGCGATGCCGGAGTCGGTGCTGACGGCCGGCAATTGGGACGAGGTCCATGCCCCCTTCATCCAGGAGCGCGCCGGAATGGTGATCAGCGGCGACTGGGCGATCTCCGCCATCAAGAAGAACGCGCCGAACCTGGCCTTCTCGATCCACCCGCTACCGCAGGGCAAGAAAGCAGCTACCGTCATCGGTGGCTACAACCTTGCCGTCCGCCAGGGTACAGCGTCACCCAAGGCAGCCTTCCAGCTCGTCGAATGGCTCACCGGCGAACGCAGTATCGAACTGATGGGCAAGTATCAGCGCCTCTCGGCGACGGTCGCGGCAACGACACCGGAAGCGATCGCCAAGCTGCCCAAGGAGATGCAGCCCTTCATGGCGCAGGCTGGTGCTGGCCATCCCCGTCCCGTCGTCGCCTCCTGGAGCGAGATGCATGGTGTCTTCGGCAACATGTGGGATGCCGTTATCCGCGGCAAGCCGGCGGCTGAGGCCCTGGCGGAAGCCAATGCCGAAGTCGAGAACCTGCTGGCCAGATAAATGACGACGCGCACCCGGGAAACCACGAGACTGAAACCGCACTGGTCCTCGATCTTCGAGAACGGCACGGGTGCGCGCCTCTACCCCTACCTCATGGTCATGCCGGCCATCCTGATCGCGATCGGCGTGGTGGTGTATCCGGTGGTGTCCGGCATCACCTCGGCCTTTTATGACGTGACCCTGCGCACCCTGAACAGCGGCGACATGCCTTTCGTCGGCATGCGCAACTTCGAAAGGGTCTTCGCCGATCCGAATTTCATGCGCGCCTCGCTCAACACGGTGATCTGGGTGGTGCTCAATGTCGTGGCGCAACTCGGGCTCGGCCTGGCGCTGGCGCTGCTGTTGCATCGCATCGTGCCGGGTATCGGCTTCTTCCGCTCGGGCATACTGGTGCCGTGGGTGGTGCCGAGCGTGGTCGCCGTCCTCACATGGCGCTGGATGTACGACCCCAGCGTCGGCATCGTGAACGAGATGCTGGTGCGGCTGGGGGTGATCAACGACTACCACCCTTGGCTGGGCGACACGGCCACGGCGCTCTATGCCGTGACCGTCGAAAGCATCTGGAAAGGCACGCCGTTCGTGATGCTGCTTCTGCTGGCGGCACTGCAACTCGTGCCCAAGTCGATCCTGGAAGCGGCATCCATGGACGGTGCATCGGGCTGGCGGATGTTGTGGCATGTGATCCTGCCGCAGATCCGCGTCTCCTTCGCCATCGCCGCGGTGCTGACCTTCATCCTCACAGTGAATAACTTCAACGCGATCTGGCTGATGACGGAAGGCGGGCCGCTCAATTCGTCCGAGATCCTGTTCACGCTGGCCTACAAATACGGCTTCCAGCGCTTCGACCTCGGCAGGGCGTCGGCCGTCGCGACCATGCTGTTCGTCGGGCTGGTGATCGCCACCACGATCTATCTGAAGCTCATCCAGGCCAAGGAAGCCGACTGAGATGTCGACATCCTCCTCAACCCGCGAAACGGCACGCGACCGCTCCACGGCATCACTCCGGCGCAGGCGCACGCCCAAATGGGTGCGCATGGCGCTGCTCTATGCCGGCCTGTGGGCCGCCTTCATCTGGTGCGTGTTCCCCTTCTACTGGATGATCGCGACATCGCTGCGCGCAAAAGACGAGATCTTCGCTCGACCGCCCTCGATCGTGCCCCACGCCATCACCCTGCAGAACTATGTCGACCTGCTGATCGGTGCGCAGTTCTGGCGCTTTGCCCTGAACAGCCTGTTCCTGACGCTCAGCGTCACCGTCATCAGCGTGCTGCTGTCGGTCACCGCCGGCTACGCCATGGCGCGCCATCGCTTCAAAGGCTCGGTGATGCTGCCGCTGTTCATGCTCTACGGCCAGATGTTCCCGCCGGTGCTGCTGCTGATCCCGTTCTACATCCAGTTGAAGTTCCTCGGCTGGCTGGACAGCCTGTACGGCCTGATCCCGGTCTATCTGAGCTACATGCTGCCGCTGTGCGTCTGGCTCATGCGCGGGTTCTTCGCCCAGGTGCCGCATTCGCTGGAAGATGCCGCGCGGCTGGATGGCTGCACGCGCTGGCAGGCGTTCTGGCGCGTCATCCTGCCGATGGCACGGCCGGGCATCGTCGCCGTGGCAACCTGGGTGATGATCCACACCTGGAACGAGTTCCTCTATGCCTCCACCTTCATCCTCTCGGAAAGGAACCGTACCTTGCCGCTCGGCCTCTCCGGGCTGATCGGCCAGTACACGACCGACTGGGGCATGCTGATGGCCGGGGGCGTGGTGACGGCGGCACCCATCCTGCTGATCTTCTTCTTCCTTCAGAAACACCTTGTCGCCGGCGTCGGCGGCGGTGCGGTGAAGGGCTGATCCCGGAAAGGCATCGACACCATGACCAAGATCAAAAGCGTTCAGGCTTTTGCCTTGTCCTGCCCGACCCCGGGCGGGGCAACCTTCGCCGTCGGTCGTTCGGCCAAACGTGACATGGTGCTGGTGCGCATCGAGACACAGGACGGCATCGTCGGCTACGGCGAGGCGCATCATGCCCAGACGCCAAGCACGATCGCCGCCTTCATCAACGATGCGCTCGGCCCTTCCCTCACCGGCCTGGACGCCCACGAAACCGAAGCGATCTGGGACAGGAGCTATCGCCGCTTCATCGCCACGCACGGACCGGGCGCTGCGGCGGTGATCGGTCTCTCGGGCGTCGACCTCGCTCTGTGGGACATCAAGGGCAAGGATCTCGGCCAGCCCGTCTACAAGCTGCTTGGCGGCAAGCGACGGCCTATCCAGGCTTATGCCGGCGGCATCAGTCTCGGCTTTCAGCCGATCGAAGATCTCACGGCGGAAATCGAGCGCTACATCGCCCAAGGCTACAACTTCATGAAGCTGCGCGTCGGCGACACGCTGGAAAAGGACCTGGAGCGCGTGGCCGGCGTGCGCGCGGCATTCGGGGACAGCATCGTGCTCGCGGCCGATGCCGGCACTCGCTACCGCACAGCGGATGTCCACCGCATCGCGGAGATATGCGAAGCCGGCAGGCTGGCATGGCTGGAGGAGCCTTTCACGCCCGACAACCTGCCTGGTTACCGGCGCCTGCGCGACATAACCTCGACACCGCTCGCCGCGGGTGAAAACCACTTCACCCGCCACGAACTGCGCGCGCTGATCAGCGAGCAGCTGATACAATTCGTGCAGGCGGATTGCTGCAAGACCGGCGGCATCACCGAAATCCTCAAGATCGCCGCGCTCGCCGACGCCTGGCACCTGCAGTTCGCGCCGCATACAAGCGCATCGGTGCTAAGCACCGCGGCGTCGACCCATGTCCTGTCCGTCGCACCCAACGCTTTCATCTATGAAGCCGACGTATCGGCGATCAACGCGTTCCGTGACGAGTTGGGAAGCCCTATCGAAGTCGTCGACGGCACCATCAGCGCACCGGAAGGCCCAGGGCTCGGCGTCGAGATCGACGAGAGCCTGATCGGGAAATATCCGTTCATTCCCGGCGCGTCCTATCAATAGGAAGGCAGATGATGGCTCTGAATTTCCAAGCCGGAGTATCCGCATGACGCGACGCGCCTCACGCTGGGCCGACCTCTCACGCCCGGGCTTTGCGGCCCTGGACCGGGCGCGCACGATCTGTGTCCTGCCTGTCGGGGCCATCGAACAGCACGGTCCTCATCTGCCGGTTTCGGTCGATCGCGACCTCGGCGAGGCGGTGCTGGATCGGACACTTGCCCGGATGGAAGCCGGGCCCTCGATCCTGGCCCTGCCCGGCTTTGCCTACGGCAAGAGCAATGAGCACGGCACGATTGCTGGAACGCTTTCGCTGTCGGCCACAACCTTGCTCGCGATATTGGGCGATCTCGCCCACAGCCTGGCGAAAACCGGGTTCCGCAGGCTTGTCCTGCTCAACGCCCATGGCGGCAACACCCCCGTGCTCGAGATTGCAGCGCGCGATCTCAAGATTGCCCATGGGCTCAGGATCGCCACCTGCCACTGGTACAATTTCAACGAGGCCGAGCGGCATAGCGATGCGCGCGAGGGCGCCTTTGGCATCCATGCCGGACTGGTCGAGACAAGCGCCATGTTGGCGCTGAAACCCGCACTCGTCGCAATGGATAAGGCAGGTGATTTCGCCAACCAGGCCGAGAACTGGCAAGGCGATTATGCTCATATCGGCCTTTCGCCCGGACGCGCCCGGCCTGCCTGGACGATCGAAGACCTCAGCGTTTCCGGCGCGTGCGGCAACGCCGCCGCGGCTACGCCGGAGATCGGAGAGCAGCTCTTGGAAACGGCGGCCCGCAACTTCGCTCGTTTCCTCGACGAATTCGAGCGTTTCTGCGACCAGCAAGATCAACGGGACCGTGCGCATTAAGAGGCGGCCGGAGGAAACATGTCCATCTCGGGAAAGAACGATATCGACTGGAAAGCCTTTGCCGGCGTGCTCGGCGAAGTCGAAACCATCGACACGCCCTCGGTGGTGAAGAAGCGCTCACGCGATTTCTTCTGGTACAGCCCGATCCTCAGCCGCGAGCTGTCGTCGTGCTTCGGTGATCTGGTGGCGGTACCGAAATCGATGGAAGAACTGGCGAAGTGCCTCGCCGCTGCCTTCGACTGGAACGTACCGATCGTGCTGAGAGGCGGTGGCACAGGCAACTATGGCCAGGCCGTCCCGATGCAGGGCGGGCTCATCATCGACATGACCAGCCTGAACCGCGTCCTTGATATCGGAAGCGACACGGTTCACGTGGAAGCCGGCGCCCGGATCGGCGTGATCAACGAAGCACTGGCCGAGAAAGGCCGGGAACTGCCGCTGTTTCCCTCGACCGAGGCGATCGCGACGATAGGGGGATTCATCGCGGGCGGCTCGGGTGGGATCGGCTCGATCCGGCATGGCATGCTGCGCGACGGCAAGAACATCGAGCGCATCGCGGCCCTCTCCGTCGAGCAAGAACCCAGGCGGCACGAATTCACCGGCAAGGACATCTCGGCGATCCACCATGCCTGGGGCCTGAACGGCGTCATTACCGACCTCGTGCTGGGCACGATGCCTTCCGCCCGGTGGATCAACATCATTGCTTCATTCGACAGTTACAGACGCGCCTTCGAGGCCGGGATCGCATTGGGTTCGGCGCGGCAGATCGACCTGAAGCTGCTGACCACGATCGACAGGCGGATCACCGCATCGATCACGAAACTCGGCGATATCGCGACACGCCGACGCGACCTGCTGCTCGTCATGGTGGCCGAGGCGCATGCCGGCGAGGCGTCGCGCCTGATATCGCAGCATGGCGGTATCAAGGAGCTCGAACTCGACAATGCGACGTTGAAAGCTTCGGATCTGCCGGCGCTTTCTGAATTCTCCTACAACCATACGACTCTGCAGGTGCTGAAGCAGGATCGCAGCGTCACCAATCTGCAGGTGACCTTCCGGCCTCCGCTCGACGGCGCCAAGATCGATGAGTTGCAGCCGATACTGGGTGACGAGGTGCTCATGCATCACGAGTTCGCCCTGCTCAACGACCAGCTCGTGGCCTTCGATCTGCCGGTGGTGCGCTACACGACCGACGAGCGCCTGTTCGAGCTCGCAAAGATCTACGACGACCACAGCTGCCCGACCTCCAACCCGCACGTTCCCTATGTTGAAGGCGGGTCCATGAAACCGGATTTTCGCCACCTCGCCTGGAAGAAGCGGCTCGACCCCCGGGGGCTGCTGAACTCGGCGAAATCACGGCTCTGGGATAAGGTGAAGCATCTCCCGGCCGACGAGATCGAACATCTGTCGAGCCATCAAGTGGCGCGGAAGGCATCTTGAGATAGGTCTCGCCACCCGAGGCGGCCGCATCTGCACCTCGGCGCGAAGCCCTTCTCAGCCAGAAGCAAACGCGGTGCGAGCGAACGAACCTTGAAGAATCCGCGCCTTTGCCCTCACACCCTTTCGAGTGCGATGGCGATACCTTGGCCGACGCCGATGCACATGGTGGCGAGTGCGAGGCGGGCGTTGCGTTCCTTCAGTTCCAGTGCCGCCGTACCGGTGATGCGGGCACCTGACATGCCGAGCGGATGACCGAGCGCGATCGCGCCGCCATTCGGGTTGATGTGGGCGGCATCCTCGGTAAGGCCAAGTTCGCGCAGTACGGCGATGCCTTGCGCGGCGAACGCCTCGTTGAGTTCGACGACATCGAAGTCCTGCGGCGTCAGGTTGAGCCGGGCGCAGAGCTTTTGGGTGGCCGGCACCGGACCGATGCCCATGATGCGGGGCTCGACACCGGCCGTGGCAGCACCCAGGACACGCGCGATCGGGGTCAGCCCGTATTTGGCGACAGCAGCTTCCGACGCCACGATCAGCGCCGCCGCGCCATCATTGACGCCCGACGCGTTGCCCGCCGTCACCGTGCCGCCCTCCTTGCGGAACGGCGTTCCGAGCTTCGCCAGCGTCTCCACCGTGGTGCCGGCACGTGGGTGCTCGTCCTTGGAGACCACGATCGCATCGCCCTTCCTCTGCGGGATGGTGACGGGGACGATCTCCCTGGCCAGCCGGCCATTGGCCTGTGCGGCAACCGCCTTCTCCTGGCTGCGCACCGCAAAGGCATCCTGGTCGGCCCGGCTGACGCCGAACTGTTCGGCGACGTTCTCGCCGGTCTCCGGCATGGAATCGATGCCGTACTGCTTCTTCATCAGCGGATTGACGAAACGCCAGCCGATGGTGGTGTCGTGGATTTCGGCATGGCGCGAGAAGGCCGTCTCGGCCTTGGGCATGACGAAGGGGGCGCGGCTCATCGATTCCACACCGCCGGCAATCATCAGTTCGGCTTCGCCGGCCTTGATGGCGCGCGCGGCAATGGCCACCGCATCCATGCCCGAGCCGCACAGCCGGTTGATCGTCGAGCCCGGCACCGAGACCGGCAGGCCGGCCAGAAGCAGCGCCATGCGGGCGACATTGCGGTTGTCCTCGCCGGCCTGGTTGGCGCAGCCATAATAGACATCGTCGACCGCATCCCAGTCGACACCGGCATTGCGGGCCACCAGCGCCCTGATCGGCTCCGCGCCGAG
>NZ_LJSD01000040.1 GCF_001303895.1 Mesorhizobium sp. 1M-11
CGCGAGGGCGAGGTGCTGGTTGAGGTGAAGGCGACCGGCATCTGCCACACCGACGAGTTCACGCTGTCGGGCGCCGATCCGGAAGGCATCTTCCCGGCGATCCTCGGCCATGAAGGTGCCGGCGTCGTCGTCGATGTCGGCAAGGGGGTGACCAGCCTGAAGAAGGGCGACCATGTCATCCCGCTCTATACGCCCGAATGCCGCTCGTGCCCGTCATGCCTGTCGCGCAAGACCAACCTGTGCACGGCGATCCGCGCCACCCAGGGCCAGGGCCTGATGCCGGACGGCAGCTCGCGCTTCTCGATCGGTGGGGAAAAGATCTTCCACTATATGGGCTGCTCGACCTTCTCGAATTTCACGGTGCTGCCCGAGATCGCGCTGGCCAAGGTCAACCCGGACGCACCGTTCGACAAGATCTGCTACATCGGCTGCGGCGTCACCACCGGCATCGGCGCCGTCATCAACACCGCCAAGGTGGAGGAGGGCGCGACCGCTGTGGTGTTCGGGCTCGGCGGCATTGGCCTGAACGTCATCCAGGGGCTGAGGCTTGCCGGTGCCGACATGATCATCGGTGTCGATCTCAACAACGACAAGAAGGCCTGGGGCGAGCGCTTCGGCATGACGCATTTCGTCAACCCGAAGGAGGTCGATGGCGACATCGTGCCTTACCTGGTCAACCTGACCAAGCGTGGCGCCGACCAGATCGGCGGTGCCGACTACACCTTCGACTGCACGGGCAACACCAAGGTGATGCGCCAGGCGCTGGAGGCGGCGCATCGCGGCTGGGGCAAGTCGATCGTCATCGGTGTTGCCGGTGCCGGCCAGGAGATCTCGACGCGCCCGTTCCAACTGGTGACGGGCCGTACCTGGATGGGCACGGCGTTCGGCGGCGCGCGCGGCCGCACCGATGTGCCGAAGATCGTCGACTGGTACATGGACGGCAAGATCGAGATCGATCCGATGATCACCCACACGCTGAAGCTCGACGAGATCAACAAGGGCTTCGATCTCATGCATGAAGGCAAGAGCATCCGAAGCGTGGTCGTTTACTGATCCGCACAGCCGCATTACGCCAGGGCGCCCGGCTTGATGTCGGGCGCGGCTCGCAGGCGTTCCCAACACCAGATGGATTGAGAAGACAGGACCGATGAAAACCGTTTCCACGTCGAAGTCGCATGGCGGCGTCCAGGGCGTCTATTCGCATGCGTCGGACGCCTGCGCCTGCGACATGACCTTTGCCGTATTCGTGCCACCCCAGGCCAAGGATCACCCGGTGCCGGTGCTGTGGTATCTGTCAGGCCTCACCTGCACCCATGCCAATGTCATGGACAAGGGCGAATATCGGCGCCTGGCCGCCGAGCTCGGCCTGATGATCGTCTGCCCGGACACCAGCCCGCGCGGCGAGGCCGTGCCGGACGAGAAGGACAACTGGCAGTTCGGCCAGGGCGCCGGCTTCTATGTCGATGCCACGCAGGAGCCGTTTGCGAAGAACTATCGGATGTATTCCTACCTCGCCGAGGAACTGCCGGCGCTCATTGCCGCAAACTTCCCGGCAGACATGGCGCGGCAGGGGATATTCGGCCATTCCATGGGTGGTCACGGCGCATTGACCGTCGCACTCAGGAACGCGGATCGCTTCAGGAGCTGTTCGGCTTTCGCGCCGATCGTGCAGCCGACGACGGCCGGTTGGTCGAAGCCGGCTTTGGAAAAGTATCTCGGTAGTGACGAGAGGGCATGGCGTGCCTATGACGCAACGCTGCTGATCGAGGATGGCAAGCGCTTTCCCGAGCTGCTGGTCGATCAGGGCACAACAGACGGCTTCCTCGATGAGGGTTTGCGTCCCTGGCTGTTGGAAGACGCCTGCGGCAAGGCCGGCATCGCGCTCACCTTGCGCATGCAGGACGGCTACGACCACTCCTACAACTTCATCTCGACCTTCATGGATGATCACCTCAAATGGCATGCCGAGAGGTTGGCCAAATAAACAGCCAGGTCTCGGCCGATCATGCTGCCATGCTGGCCAGGTTTTGCTCGAATGCCTGGTCGATGATAGCCAGCTTCACGGCCTGTGCGTCCATATATTCGCGATAGAAATCGCGCGACATCCACATGACGGAGTGGCCGCGCTGGCCCAGCCAACCAATGCTGCCAAGGTCTTCAGCCTCGCGCAGTTTGCGCGCCAGATGCGTACGCGAAAGCTTCAGCCAATTGGCGAATTCGCCAATCGAAACGACTCCGGTAGGGATGTGGTCTCGATCGGCCAGGCCTGGATCCACACCCGAGATGAGCCATTCCATGACGACGCCACCATTGTTTAGCCAGGTGAACAACGAGAAGGTCTTTTCAGGGGCGCGTACCGGGCCCGAAGTGAGCAGGCCATCAGCGATCAGAGGTTCCAGCCGGGCGAGTGCATCAGATCTGGAAGCAAAAGTTGCCCGCCGCCCTCCGCCATCGAGCTCGTCCAATGTCGTGAGATGAATCATTGCCCAGGCCGCCAGGATTTGAAGCGTCTGAACGGTTGGGCGCAGTGGAATCGAGCGGCGATCGGTGTTGTCCGGCAGAGGCTCGACATAATTGTATTTGAGCATTTCTTTCATGAAGGCGTCGGCCGTATTTCGGCTGGCCACGGAATGCTGTTCGACCAGTTGGAGGAAACGCGCGGTCGTCAACGCGCCTTGGCGAAAATAGATGGCCAATCCTGCATGCGCCATCAGCCAGCGCTGCTGCGTGGCGAACACAGACGCGAGCCGTGGCGAACTTTCACGGGCGGCCAGCAGAGCCTTCGCCTGGCTGCGAATGCTGCGATGCAGAGCCGGATGCCTGGCAATTTCGTTCGCGCTGAATGCCACCCTGTAACCCTCAACCCCGGCCTACAGTAGCGAACCGAAAAATGGAATGCGATGGAAATCGCGCTTCAGCCAACCGGTCGTCGAGATGTGCGTATAGGTGCGCGCAGCCGACAGCGATGAGGCCCGTCTGTTATGAAAAGCTGTTTATTCAGCGGCAGCGCGTGTTGCAGCCCTGGCGGCGGCATGTGCACGCACGGCATCGCCGAACGCCTTGAAAACGCGCTGCGAGACGCTGTCGCTTTTCACCCAATATTCCGGGTGCCACTGTACGCCAACGGCGAAGGAGCGGGAATCACGCACCGAAACAGCCTCGACGGTACCGTCGGTCGCCACTGCCTCGATCTGCAACTTCGGTCCGAGCCGGTCGACAGCCTGCCGATGCACGGAATTGACCATGACTTCGCCAGCACCGAAGACACCCGCAAGGCACGAACCCGGCTTGATGCTGACGCTCTGGCGGATGGCGAAGCGTTCGTCCTGATCGTCGGAAACCGGTGCGCGATGGTCGAGCGAGCCTTCGCGTTCCTGGATCTCCGTGGCGAGCGAGCCGCCAAGGGCGACGTTCATCTCCTGGATGCCGCGGCAGATGGCCAACAACGGCACGCCGCGTTCGATCGCCCTGCGGATCAACGGCAAGGTCGTCGCGTCACGGTCGGGGTCGTAGGGGCCATTGGCTTCGCTGGCGTCGCCACCATAAAGCGAAGGGTGCACGTTCGACTTCGAGCCGGTCATCATCACGCCATCGACAGACGACAGGAGTTCGTCGAGATCGAGCCGGTCGCCGAAGGAAGGAACCAGAACCGGGAAAACGCCGGCGCCGGCGATTGCCGCTTCCAGATATTGCCGAGGTGCTGCGTGCCAGGTGTAGTTGTCGAACTGGCGGACATCGGTCGAGACTGCGACGAGCGGCTGCTGCATTTTGGTTACGGGTTCCGTTAGGGTCCAAAGCTGGAATGCCTATAAAATAGGCGATGCCGGGACGCTTTTCCACGACAAGTTTATAGCCTCACCAAGCCATGCAAGCCATGCACGATCCTGTCGTTAGACTATAGTCGCAGAGCTTGGAAAAGGCTGCTCCAGAGGCCCTGGCGCTCGCTGGACACGATGGGAACGGCGTGTATTGTCTGCCCGGGGTACAACCCACCAAATCGGGAAATTCTGTTTATTTTCATATCGCCCGTTGATCCAAAAAGGGAGGAACTTCATGGATCGTCGTTCGTTCATCCGCAAAGCCGGTGTCACCGGTGCGGGAGCGGCGGCCGTTGCCACGACACTCGCGGCTCCGGCTATCGCCCAATCCAATCCGAAAGTGACTTGGCGCCTGACCTCGTCCTTCCCGAAGTCGCTGGATACGATCTACGGCGGTGCCGAAGTGTTTTCCAAGATGCTCTCGGAAGCAACCGACGGCAATTTCACGGTGCAGGTCTTCGCTTCCGGCGAACTCGTTCCCGGCCTGCAGGCGGCAGACGCAGCGGCGGGCGGGACGGTCGAGGCCGCTCATACAGTTACTTACTATTATTGGGGCAAGAACCCGACCTGGGCTTTGGGAGCGGCGGTGCCGTTCGCGCTCAATGCGCGCGGCATGAATGCCTGGCACTATCACGGCGGCGGCATCGCGCTGTTCAACGAGTTCCTGGGCAAACAGGGACTTTATGGCCTTCCAGGGGGCAACACCGGTGTGCAGATGGGCGGCTGGTTCCGCAAGGAAATCAACACGGTTGCCGACCTCAAGGGCCTGAAGATGCGTATCGGCGGCTTTGCCGGCAAGGTGGTTGAGAAGCTGGGTGTCGTGCCGCAGCAGATCGCCGGTGGCGACATCTATCCTGCGCTGGAGAAGGGCACCATCGATGCCGCCGAGTGGGTCGGCCCCTACGATGATGAGAAGCTCGGCTTCCAGAAGGTAGCGCCCTATTACTACTATCCCGGCTGGTGGGAAGGCGGACCGACCGTCCACCTGCTCTTCAACAAGGCGAAGTTCGAGGAACTGCCGGCAAACTACAAGTCACTGGTGCACACTGCGGCTCAGGCTGCGGATGCCAACATGCTGCAGAAATATGACTATGTGAATCCCGGCGCGGTGAAATCGCTGGTCGCATCCGGCGCCAAGCTGAGGCCCTTCAGCCAGGAGATTCTTGCAGCCTGCTTTGAGAAGTCGAATGAGGTCTATGCCGAGATGGAATCCGGCAATGCTGATTTCAAGAAGATCTGGGATTCGATCAAGGCTTTCCGCAAGGAGCACTATCTCTGGGCGCAGGTGGCCGAATACAATTATGACACCTTCATGATGATCCAGCAGCGCGGCAACAAGCTCTGATCTGACCACAGGTTGAAGAACGAGGCCCGGAGAGCATTGCTTCCGGGCCTTTTTCGTGTGCGGTTCAACTGCGCTGCTGGACTTGGTCCAGATGTCATGCATCATGGGGCCAGCGCCGTCTGGTCGTCATGAAAAACAAGCCCTTCGGCGCTTCGTGGATCCAGGCGAGGGAGGAAGCGGAATGGATCGTCGTTCATTCGTGAAGAAAGCAGGCCAGACCGGGGCGGGGGCTATCGGGATCGCGGCAAGTCTTGCTGCGCCGGCGATGGCGCAGTCGCTGCCGAAGCTGTCGTGGCGATGCACATCGTCGTTCCCAAAGGCGCTGGACACGATCTTCGGCGCCGCGCAGACGATGGCGAAATATGTTCGCGAGTCCACGGACGGCAATTTCGACATCCAGGTCTTTGCGTCGGGTGAATTGGTGCCAGGCTTGCAGGCGGCGGACGCCGCGGCGGCAGGCACAGTCGAATGCTGTCACACGGCGTCCTACTATTACTGGGGGAAGGACCCGACCTATGCCCTGGCAACCGCAGTGCCATTCATGTTCAACGATCGGCAGATGAATGCCTGGCTGTATTACAACCAGGGCAATGAACTGCTGAACGAGTTCTACGCTACGCAGGGGCTCTACGGATTGCCCTGCGGCAACACCGGCGCACAGATGGGAGGCTGGTTCCGCAAGGAGATAAAGACGGTCGAGGATTTCAAGGGCCTCAAGATGCGCATCGGCGGTTTTGCCGGCAAGGTCTTGCAGAGGCTGGGTCTGGTTCCGCAGCAGATCGCTGGCGGCGATATCTATCCGGCGCTGGAAAAGGGCACGATCGATGCGGCCGAGTGGGTCGGGCCCTATGACGACGAGAAACTCGGGTTCCAGAAGGTCGCGCCCTATTATTATTATCCTGGCTGGTGGGAGGGCGGCCCGACGCTCAATCTCCTGGTCAATCTTGCCAAGTGGAACGAATTGCCGAAACCTTATCAGGCGGCGCTGACTTCCGCCTGCCAGGCCGCCAATTGCGACATGATGGCGAGTTACGATCAGAAGAATCCGGCTGCGTTGAAACGGCTGGTGGCCGGAGGCGCGCAACTTCGTCCGTTCAGCCAAGATATCCTGGCTGCCTGTTTCGATGCGGCAAATGCAACCTATGCGGAAATCTCGGCGGCGAATGCGGCGTTCAAGAAAATCTATGACAGCCAGGTTGGGTTCCGGCGCGATGCCTATCTGTGGGCGCAAGTGTCGGAATATACTTTCGATACCTTCATGATGCTGCAGCAGCGAGGCGGCAAGATCTGACGACCCTGAATGGAAAACCCCGGAGCATGCTCCGGGGTTCTTTTGAGGTGGGCCAACCGCTCTGCTGGATCAGTTGAAGCTGGGTGGCTTTGAAAGATCGGGCGTGGATGGCGCAGGCTGGTTCGGCTGATCGCCGCCGAAGCTTGGTGGTTGCGACAGATCCGTACCAGGGGCAGCGGGTTGTGCCGGGGCCGCACCGCCTCCCGCATCGGGGGGCGAGCCGAGCGGAGGCAGGCCCATGCCCGGCAATTCCGGTACCTTGATCTCTATGGTGCTCGGATCGACGACCTTGCCCTTGTAGTGCATGACCATCTGCGGGAAGGCGATGGTCAAGCCGATCATCAGCACCTGGATGCAGACGAATGGTACCGCTCCCCAATAGATCTGGCCCGTCGTGACCGGGGCGATCTGCTTGCCAGTGATGCGATCCAGATAAGGCACGCGGGCCGCTACCGAACGCAGGTAGAACAATGCGAAGCCAAAGGGCGGGTGCATGAAGGACGTCTGCATGTTGACGCCCAGTAGTACGCCGAACCAGACGAGATCGATGCCGAGCTTGTCGGCGGCCGGTGCCAGCAGCGGCACGATGATGAAAGCCAACTCGAAGAAGTCGAGGAAGAAGGCCAGCACGAAGACGAGAATGTTGACGACGATGAGAAAACCGAGCTCACCGCCCGGCAGAGAGACCAGAAGATGCTCGACCCAGAGATGGCCGTTCACGCCGTAGAAGGTGAGCGAGAAGACGCGGGCGCCGATCAGGATGAACAACACGAAGGATGAAAGCCTGGTGGTCGAGGCGAGCGCCTGTTTGATGACATCCAGGGTGAGCCGCCTTTTGAAACCGGCCATGACGAGGGCGCCAACCGCGCCCATGGCGCCGCCTTCCGTCGGCGTGGCGATGCCGAGGAAGATGGTGCCGAGCACCAGGAATATGAGGGCCAGCGGTGGAATCAGCACGATCACCACCTGCTGCGCCAGCCTGGACATCAGGTTGAAGCCGAGCGCCTTGTCGGCGACGGCAACGATGTAGATCATGATGACTGCGATGGTGGCGGCGAGAATATCCGCATTCGTGCCCTGGGTCGGCTCGAGATAACGATAGACGAGGTAGCCAATTGCGCCAGCAGCCAGCAGAGCCACAACCAGCGACCATACACCCTGACCAAGTGTGCGTGCCTCGAGTGGCAGTGCTGGCATCGAATTCGGCCGGATGATCGACATCACCAGGATGTAGCTCATGTAGATGCCGGTCAGCACAAGGCCGGGAATCAACGCGCCGGCATACATGTCGCCGACGGAGCGGCCGAGCTGGTCGGCGAGCACGATCAGCACCAGCGATGGCGGAATGATCTGCGCCAACGTGCCTGATGCGGCGATGACGCCGGATGCAACACGCCTGTCATAGCCGTAGCGCAGCATGATCGGCAGCGAGATCAAGCCCATCGCGATGACGGATGCGGCAACGACGCCCGTGGTGGCGGCCAGCAGCGCGCCAACAAAAATGACCGCATAGGCGAGACCGCCACGGATCGGACCGAACAACTGGCCGACCGTATCGAGCAGATCCTCCGCCATGCCGGAACGCTCCAGCACGATGCCCATGAAGGTGAAGAACGGGATGGCCAGCAGCACATCGTTCGACATCACCCTGTTGCCGTAGAAGTTCTCCGGCAAAGCCCACAGCAGCGGCCAGGAAAGATTGATCGAACCGCCGGAGAACGGCGCCAGCTCCACGCCGATGGCGAAAAAGGCAAGTCCGCTTGCTGCCAGTGAGAACGCGACCGGGTAACCGAAGAGCAGGAAGACAATCAGCGAAGCGAACATGATCGGCGCCATGTTCTGCGCGATGAACTCGATCACGAATGCACCTCTTCGGCCAGCGCCTTGCCTTCGAGTTCGGCCTGTTCGTGGACGGAAACGAATGGATTGGGATCTTCCATGTCACCGCGCATGATGGCGATCTTCTTGATGATCTCCGAAATGCCCTGGAGCGCCAAAAGCAAGAAGCCGACCAGCAGGATCGCCTTGGCCGGCCAGATGATGAGGCCGCCGGAATTGGTGGACATCTCGCCCGAGCGGAAGGAATGCAGGGTGTACGGCACGAACATGTAGACCATCAAAAGCACGAACGGCATCAGGAAGAAGACATGGCCGATCAGGTCGATCCAGTGCTGCACACGGCGCGACCACATGCCGTAGACGATGTCGATGCGGATGTGCTCGTTCTGCTTGAGCGTATAGGCGGCGGCCAGCATGAAGGCAGCACCGAACAGGTACCATTGCAGCTCGAGCCAGGCGTTGGACGAGATGTTGAATACCTTGCGGATAATGGCATTGCCTGCACTGACCAGGATCGACACCAGGATCAGCCAGGAAATCCACTTTCCAATGAACTCGCTGACGCGATCAATACCTCGGGACAGAGCCAGAAGCCCTTCCATACAAACCTCCCTGATGGGCAGGGCGTGCCGCTCCCCTTTTTTGCGCCGCGCCTGCGTGGACCAACGGTATGCCGCGTCTGGCTGGCGGGTCAACACAACCACCAGGCGTCGGAGCGCTGGAAGTATTCCAGCCCCCAACTTTCGCAAGGCATGAGCGACGTCATGCGACGAAAGTTTAATGAAATCAGATGGTCCGGCGGTTGTCGCGGCCAGCGCCGACGAGGACCAGGATTGCAACCAGAAAGAGGAACATCCAAGCGTCGCGCCACTCGACTGAAAAGTATCCAGTCCACAGCGATTCGGCCAAACCGTAGGCTGCGGCTCCCGCCGCTGCTCGGGGCGGAGACAGGTAACCGCCCACGGCAGTGATAAAGAGGACTTTGAGGCCGTAGATCAGGCCGGCGCCGAAGCCGAGATTGCCGTAATAGAGCGCCGCAAGTATCCCGCCCAGTGCCGCGCAGAGCCCGCCAACAACGACCGCGGTGCGAAAAACCTTATGGACGTCGGTTCCGCATATGGCGGCTGCATGCGGGTCGTCGGAGACCGCGCGCCACAGTCGTCCGAACCTCGTGCGCGCGAGCGCGAGGGAGCCGGCAACGAGGAAAAGCGCGACGACGCCGCAATTCACGAGTTGAATCACGGTCAGTGTCGCCTTGAACCCGTTTGCCTCGGCAAAGACCACCGGCGTACCGAGCATCGGTTGCAGCCACACGTCATGCGTGTTGGCCGAGATGCGGGCAAGCTCGGTCAGGACCAGCGCCACGCCAAGCGTTGCAGCCGCGATCGTATTGGGAGAGCGGTCGGCAAGCGGTTCGAACAGGAAGCGCGCCAGCAGGTGACTGGCAAGCGCGGCATAGACGAAGGTCAGTACGGCCGCGAACAGGATGGTGGCGGGCAGCGTCAACCATAGGATCTGATAGCCGAACACGGCGGTCAGGATCATTGTCTGCCCGCAGAAGGCAAACAGCGCGCCATAAGCCAGATTGGTCCGGTGCAGGATTCCGTTGGTCAGCGCGTAGCCAAAGGCCAGGAGCGCGTAGAGCGCACCTGAATGCAACCCGTTCAGGACCTGTTGGACAAAGTAGAGCATGCCAAGCCACCGGCCGCGGAGCATCCGAGGCATCGGTAGGCTGCCTTTCTGATTCTAACTTGTCAAACCGATATTACCGGTTAGGTTGGTGGTATGACGGTTTCCTGGACCCAGCATCGCTTTGCGGGTGGCGCGCTCGCACTCGACACGGCCAACACGGTCGTGCTGCGCGGCGATCTCAGTCGTGGCTTTGATCGGTTCGCGGATGCGTCGGAGATCGCGCGTTTTGCGGAAGCAGCGAGCACCTTCCGGAGTGGCGAGCTGGGTGGACGGCGCCTGGAAGCGCATGAGCCGGAGCGGATCGCGCCGGTGGTGTTGGATATCCGGGAGACAACCGACCGCCTGTTCCGTGGGGCTGCTTTGGAAGGTGCCTTTGACAGCAGTCATTTGTCCGATTTTCTGGAGGCTTGCTCAAAAGGCGTTGCGGGTGCGCAGGGCAAGATTGGAGAGCCGGCACGGCCGTTCGGTGACCCGGCGACGCCGCTCGCCTTCGAGGCGGCACTGGCTGTTTCCGCTTTGTCGTTGCTTGGCGGTGACACGACACGCCGTTTGAGAATCTGTGCCAATTGCCGCTGGCTGTTCATGGACCGCAGCCGCAATTCCAGCCGGCTTTGGTGCGACATGGCGGTGTGTGGAAATCGCCGTAAAGCCAGCCGTCACTATCACCGCCGCAAGGACACGCGGGAGGCCGATCGTGGCTAGGGAAATCGCAAGCTCCAGCCGGATGTTCGCCTTGGGGGCAGGGCTGCTTGCCATGATGGTCCTCGGCGCCTGCCGTCAGTCCGACGATGACCAATACTTCGCAGTGTCAGGGCGTCTTTTCGAATTCAATTATCGACTGGCACGCGCCACCTATGTCGTGACACTCAATCCATTGCGGCCGATGGAAGAAGGACAGGTGGCGGTTGCGACCTTCGAGAATCCCGCAGGCGGTGCCCCTTTTGTCGTGAAGCAGCCCGTCTGGCCGAAGATGCGGCACATAACCCTTACCAGCCCGGCACTGACATGTGTGGTGAAGGACAAGCCCTATGCCGTCTCCATCAGGATCGAAGACCTCGGCGGAAAGCTGCTGCAGACATTGCAAACGACGCTGATCTCGACAGAGGATCAAAGCGTGCTGCCGGACCGACCTCTGGTGACCGGCCCCGTTTATGAGCTTAATCCGGAACTCGCCGGTCACCCGGACGGCAGGCTGCCGGGCGCGGAAAAACCCGCCTGCCCGAAGGCCTAGGCTCCAGCACCTACGCTAGCGGTCGCGTGATGTCATGTAGTCGAGCAGGGCCGCGCAGGCATCGCGGAAATGTCGGGTCAGGTGGCCGACCGCTGCTGCCTCGTCGCCTTGCATGCATGAAAAGAGCATGGCGCGATGTTCGTCCTGCGACCGTTCGCGATAGTCGAGGTTGGACAGTACGATGCGAACGTAACGGTCCGAGGCCGTATGCTGCGCTTCGATCAGGTCCAGCAAGCGCCGGTTGCCGCAATCGCGATAGAGAGCCAGGTGGAACTCGCGATTGAGTTGACCCCAGCGGCCGACATCGGTTTCGCGATCGAGTTGCTCGATGACGCCGGCGGCCAGGCGCAGACTGTCAGGATTCTGCTTTTGCATTGAAAGCCTTAGCGCCTGAGCTTCGAGCAATTCACGCAGCGCATAAAGCTCAGTGATGTCGACGGCGTTCATTGCCGCCACCACCGCGCCGCGGGTCGGATGGATGGCAACAAGGCCTTCGGCTTCAAGGTACCGCAGCGCGTCGCGAACCGGCATCCGGCTGACGCCGAACTCCTTGGCCAGTTCGTCCTGCCGCAAAGCGGCTCCAGGCGCCAAATTGCCGGTGGCGATGGCCTCGCGCAGGATCGCTGTCACCCCATCCGCCGCTGTTTGCGGCCTGACGCTCCTGCCTTCGCCGATCTTTCCCAGCCTGTCCATGCAACCATCCCGGAATAGGAAGTCTGTCGTGCCGCAAAGCCTCTTGTTCGTCAAATCGAATCTCGTATACGGTATACGAGAATACGAATGGAGGAGAGAATGACAAAGCGAACGACGGAAGCGATCGTCATTGGTGGCGGCATCGCCGGCTGCACCTTGGCATACGAGTTGGCCATGCGAGGGATTGGCGTCACGGTGATCGAGCAGAGCCTCATCGCCGCGGAATCATCCGGGCGAAACACCGGAACGCTTCTCTCGGGACCACAGCGCCCCGTGGTCGAGATGCTCGATCAGAGCGTGGAGGTCTATGCGGAACTTGCAGACGGCCCGGTTCCCTTCGAGTTCGGGCGGATCGGTCATCTGCTGATTTCGGAGGACGATGCCAGCCTCGAAGAAGCGTGTGCCGTGGCCGGGCGTTACCGTGAGGCCGGTGTCGGTATGGAGAAGGTGAGCGGGGCTGAACTGGCGCGCGATCACCCGCGGCTCGGCTTCAGGGTGGCCGGCGGCTATTTCGTCGAACGGGCGTGGACGTTGGAGCCCATGGGCGCCACGCACGCCTTTGCCCATGCGGCGCGTCTTTCGGGTGCTCGTTTCAGGACCAGCCTGCGGGTGGCGCAGATCGTCTCGCGCGGCGGCAAGGTGCAAGGGGTTCTGACGGATGACGGTATCTTGGCCGCTGACATGGTGTTCATCGCCAACGGTCTTTGGATGTCCGACATGTTGCGTCGGACTGTCGGAGACGGGCCGCTGCCAGGGCTTCCGTTCACGGCAGGGCGCGGATGGCTGATCCAGCTCGGCAAGCTGGATTTCGAGTTACCCTGGATCGTCGAAGAGTTGACATGGCCCGATCAGGATGAACTGGGTCGCCTGTCGCTGGCAGGATTGGCGGATGTGGCAGCTCAAAGCGACGACAGGCCGGGCGTGGAGGCGATTTGCCTCAATCCAATGCGTGGCGGCGACGCCCGTCTTGGCGCGTCTGTCCAGCCGGCTTTCCGAGACCTGCTGCGCAATACCGATATGCCCAGCCGCATAGCTGCCCGGGCGCTGCGGATGATTCCGGGGCTGGGTTCGCCTGCGGTGAAAAATGTCTATCCAGGCAACCGGCCGATGCTGTCGGACGGGCTGCCGGTGGCCGGGCGCACGCCGGTCGAGGGTCTCTATTTGCACGGTGGAATGGGTTCCATCGGCATGCATGCCGCGCCGGCAACCGCACGCTGGCTGGTGGATGCGGTGCTTTCCAGAGACGGCAATCCACTGCAGACCTGGCTCAAGCCGCAGCGTTTCGCGGGCTGGTGAAGTGGTGTCACAGCCGATTGAAGGCATGGTGGATGGACGCCGAAGTTGACGCTGATCCAGCCGAATTGAATTGACGTTACCGGTCGAGGTCGAAAGACTGCGCCCCGATCCAGTCGCTGTTGCGAATCCGGACGGTTTCGCACGGGAAGGTACCATGACGCTGCACGACGTCTCGCTCGACGACAAATTCGACCTTTCCAAGGAACGTGTTTTTCTCTCGGGTGCCCAGGCCGTCGTGCGCATGCTCCTGATGCAGCGCGAGCGCGACCGGCTGGCTGGTCTCAACACCGCGGGCTTTGTCTCCGGCTATCGCGGCTCTCCGCTCGGTGGGCTGGATCTGCAGCTGTGGCGGGCGAAAAATCAGCTTTCGCAAGCCGACATCGTTTTCCAGTCAGGTCTCAACGAGGAACTGGCGGCCACGGCCTGCTGGGGATCGCAGCAGGCCGAACTGCTCGGTGAAGGCAAGCATGACGGGGTCTTTTCAGTCTGGTACGGCAAGGGGCCGGGCGTCGATCGTTCCGGTGACGTATTCCGCCACGCCAACCTTGCGGGTTCGTCCAAGCATGGCGGCGTGCTTGCCCTGATGGGCGACGACCACAACGCCGAATCGTCGACCAACGCGCATGCCACGGAATTTGCCTTCGTGGACGCCATGATCCCGGTACTCAATCCAGCCGGCGTGCAGGAACTGATCGACTACGGCCTGCTCGGCTTTGCCATGTCACGCTTCGCCGGTACCTGGACGGCGATCAAATGCGTGAAGGACAACATCGAATCGACCGCATCGGTCGACGCATCACTGGCGCGCCTGAACATCGTCCTGCCTGAGTTCGATATGCCGCCGGGCGGTCTCAACATCCGCAACGAGCTCGATCAGCTCGGTCAGGAAGCGCGGCTGCATGAGGGCAAGCGGGCGGCCATGGCCGCCTTTATCCGCTTGAACGGATTGAACCGGATCATCTACTCCGGCGGCCGCAAGGCAAAGCTGGGTATCGTCACCGTCGGCAAGAGCTATCTCGATGTGCGCCAGGCGCTTGAAGATATCGGCATTGACGAGGCGATGGCGAACCGCATCGGCATCCGCCTGTTCAAGGTGGGTTGTCCGTGGCCAATCGATCTCGAGCACATCGCCGATTTCGCGCGCGGGCTGGAAACGGTCGTGGTGGTCGAGGAAAAGCGCTCGCTGATCGAAGTTCAGCTGCGCGAGAACCTCTACGGCACCGCCAATCAACCGGTCATCGTCGGCAAGAAGGATGAGCGCGGCGATTGGCTGTTCCCTGCCAAGGGCGCGCTTGATCCGAACGAGATCGCCATCGCGCTGGGCGAGCGCATCCTCAAGACCATCGGCCCGTCCGAAGAAATCACCCAGCGTGTCTCGAAGCTGAAGCAGTTCCAGGCGATGCTGGCCGACACCAAGGATATCGGTTCGCGCACGCCCTTCTTCTGTTCCGGCTGCCCGCACAATTCATCGACCAAGGTTCCGGAGGGCTCTATCGCAGCAGCGGGAATCGGCTGCCATTTCATGGCCTTGTGGATGGACCGTTCTACCATCGGCTTCACCGCCATGGGCGGCGAGGGTGCGCAATGGATCGGCCAGGCACCGTTTTCCAAACGCGACCATATCTTCCAGAATCTCGGCGACGGCACCTACAACCATTCGGGGACGCTGGCGCTTCGCTTCGCTCTGTCGGCCGGCACCAACATCACTTACAAGATCCTCTACAACGATGCGGTGGCGATGACCGGTGGCCAACCACATGAAGGCGGACTGACCGTCGACATGATTGCACGCCAGGTTCGTGCCGAAGGTGTCGACCGGATCGCCGTCGTCACCGACGAGCCCGACAAATATGCCGGCCGTGCCGAGTTCCCCACCGGTGTGACCATCGATCATCGGGACGATCTCGATCGCATTCAGCGCGAGTTGCGATCGGTGAAAGGCGTTTCGGTCCTGCTCTATGACCAGACCTGCGCCGCCGAGAAGCGCCGCCGGCGCAAGCGCGGCACGTTTCCGGACCCAAACAAACGCGTCTTCATCAACGAACTGGTCTGCGAGGGTTGCGGTGATTGCGGCGTGCAGTCCAATTGCGTCTCGATCCAGCCGGTCGAGACCGAATTCGGCCGCAAGCGCAAGATCGATCAGTCGTCGTGCAACAAGGATTTTTCCTGCCTGAACGGCTTCTGCCCGTCCTTTGTCACCGTGCATGGCGCAAGGATCCGGAAGGCCGCTGGCATCGCCGGCAAGGCTGATCCTCTCGAAGGTGTGCCTTTGCCGCGGGCTTTTGCGCTGGGCAAGGATGGATGGGCGGCCATCATCGATGGCGTCGGGGGTACGGGCGTCGTCACCGTCGGTGCGATCCTCGGCATGGCGGCGCATCTGGAAGGCAAGGGTTGCGGCATGATCGACATGGCCGGCCTTGCACAGAAGGGCGGCTCGGTGTTCACGCATGTGCGTGTCGCCAGCACACCGGACGATATCCACGCCATCCGCGTATCGGCCGGCAAAGCCGATCTTATCCTGGGATGCGATCTGGTTGTTTCCGGCGCCAAGAAGGTGCTGGCGGCGGCACGGGAAGGGCATACGATTTTCGTTGCCAATACGGCTGAGATCATGCCGGGTGAATTCGCGCGTACGGCGGATTTCTCGCTTCCGACAGAGCGGCTGAAGAAGGCGATCCGCCAGGCCGCAGGTGAGGACAAGGCGCATTTCTTCGACGCGACCCGGACGGCGACGGCGCTGTTCGGCAATTCGCTTGGCGCCAACATGTTCATGCTGGGTTTCGCCTTTCAGCATGGCGGCTTGCCATTGTCGGCCGAGGCGGTCGAAAAGGCGATCGATCTGAACGGCGAAGCGGTGGCGATGAATGTGGCTGCCTTCCGCTGGGGCCGGCGCGCGGCACACGATCCTGATTTCGTGCGCAGTCAGGTCGAGCGGCTGGGCAGGGCGACGCAACCGGTTGCCGAAACTCTGGATGAGATCATCGCTCGGCGCACGACATTCCTCACAGCCTACCAGAACGCTGCCTATGGCAAGCGTTATGCCGATCGCGTCGCCGCACTCCGGGCGCATGAAAGCAAGATGGCTCCAGGCTCAACCGTCGTGACGGAAGCGGCAGCGCGCAATCTGTTCAAACTGATGGCGATCAAGGATGAGTACGAGGTCGCGCGGCTCTACACGGATGGTTCCTTCATGCGTTCGCTGTCCCAGCAGTTCGAGAGTTACGACGGACTGGAATTTCATCTGGCCCCGCCGATCCTGGGTCGTCGCGATGCGGACGGGAGGCCGAGAAAGTCGAGCTTCGGTCCGTGGATGATGAAGGGTTTTCGCTTCCTGGCAGCGCTAAGAGGTGTGAGAGGGACTGCTTTGGATCTCTTCGGCTACACGATCGAGCGCCGTCGTGAACGGCGGTTGCTGAAGCAGTTCGAAGATGATCTCGACCTCATCGCCCGTTCACTCACACCCGGCAGGGTCGAGGCCGCGGCGGCACTCGCTTCGGTGCCGTCGCTGGTGCGCGGTTATGGCCACGTCAGGCATGCCGCGATGGAGAAGGCGGCCGGCGAACGGGCAAGGCTGGTCGAGCGATTGACGGGCGCTGAAGAAGCCCGGTTGCAAGCGGCCGAATGAGATGTCACGATCCGAAAAATGATCCGCTGGATCAGAAGTGGAAGAATGGCGTTTGCATGCCGACGACGACACAGCTAATTTTAGCTATTCTAAGCCTTTCTTAAGGCGGCTGTGGCAAGAGGTTGGCTGGTGCGGCGCCTAGGCCATGAATGTAGATCGACCCGACGACATCTCTGAAGACGTCTACGTTGGCTTCGTCCGTTCGCTTTTTCACGACGCCAGCCTGCTGATCGTTGGCGCCTTCACGCAAGGCGCGGTTGCTCTCCTCGTCTATCTGAAAACCGGCGCGCCGATCTATGTCGCGCTCGCGTTCTTGATGACCGCAGTCAGCCTCGGTCGCTATCTGGCTATTCGCCGGGTTGATCCAGCCACGATCGAGACCTACCGCTCCGCGCTCGAATGGGAGCGTTACTATGTGATTGCGGGCACGGCGCATGGGCTCGCCATCGGATTGTTCGCTTTCGTCGCCGTTCATGTCGTGCCCGATATGTTCGGCGAGATCGCTGCCATCTCGATGGTGCTGGCCACCACCGTCACCATCGCCGGTCGCAATTTCGGTTCGATCAAGATGGTGGCTATCCTGACGCTCTCCATCGTTGCGCCGATCGCAATCGGCCTGATCATGAAGGGGGACTTCTACAACGTCGTTCTCGGCCTCTTCATCATTCCGTTCATGTTCGCCATCAGCAAGCTCGCGCGCGCGATGCGTGCCGTGCTGTTCACCGCGATAACCGAGGAGAAAAAGGCTACCCGCCTCTTTCAACGTTTTGGCCGTGCGCTCAATACGATGTCGCATGGCTTGGTCATGCTTGACCCCGCCGGCAAGGTGGTGGTCGCCAATGCCGAAGCGGCTCATCTCATGTCGCTCAAATCGGCGGATCAACTTCTTGGGCGTTCGATCCACTCTTTGCTGATGCGCGGCGTGGCGGGTGGCCTGCTGGCTGCAAAGGACTGCCGCTATGTCGAGGCCCAGCTGACCCGCGCCTTGCGCGAAGGGCGTGACAGAAAAGTGCTCGTCTCCCTGACCAACGGGCAACATTACGAATTCTCGGCGCGCGAAGGCTCGCAGGAACTCGGTGTCATTACCTTCGAGGACGTCACGCAACGCGTCGCGGCCGAAGAGCGCATCCGTTTCATGGCACGTTATGACAGCCTGACCGGGCTGATGAACCGGGCGTATTTTCACGAACTGGTTAGCGAGGCGATGTCGGGAGGAGATCGTAGCCGACAGTGCGGACTGGTCGTAATAGATCTCGACGATTTCAAGAGCATCAACGATACGCTCGGCCATCCGGTTGGTGATGGTTTGATCTATGCCGCCGCAGAGCGACTATCGGCGTTTTCCGCGCCAGGCGTCATCATCAGCCGCTTTGGCGGTGACGAATTCATGTTGTATTTCGACCGGGTCGAGGATGAGAGCTGTCTGTCCGACCTGGTCGAACGCATCTTCGCCGGATTGCAAGGCGAAGTGGACGTGGCTGGGCATGCGCTGCGCGTCCAGGCGAGTGCCGGTGCTGTTCTCTCGCGTGTCGATGGCACCACAGTCGACGAAATGATCGTGAAATCGGATCTTGCGCTCTACAAGGCGAAGGAACTCGGCAAAAACGGCTGGCGATTGTTCGAAGCTTCCATGGACGCCGCGTTCCGCAACCGGCAACTGATGAAGGCCGATCTGCGCTCAGCCGTCGAGGCCAACGCGCTACGCATCGTCTATCAGCCGATCGTTGCGATGGAGACGATGCGCATCGTCAGTTGCGAGGCGCTCTGCCGCTGGGATCATCCCGACCTGGGTCCGATTTCGCCGGCCATCTTTATTCCCCTGGCGGAAGAGATGGGCATCATTTCGCAAATCAGCGAGCTTGTGCTGACAGCCGCCTGCGCCGAATGCGCGAAATGGCCGGAGCAGATTTCGGTTTCGGTCAATCTTTCCGCCAAGGACTTTCGTGACAGCGATGTTGTCGAGCGGGTGCGGGTTGCAACCGAAGCTGCAAAACTCGCGCCGAATCGCCTCGAAATCGAGGTGACCGAAACCGCGCTTCTCGATGACAAGGCACAGACGCGCGAACTGATCCAGGAAATCAAGAAGCTCGGCGTGCGTATTGCTCTCGACGATTTTGGCACCGGCTATTCGAGCTTGAGCTATCTGCACAAACTGCCGCTCGACAAGGTCAAGATAGACCGATCGTTCCTGATGGATGTGGCGCAGAGCCCACGTTCACTGGAATTGTTGAAGGGCATCGTCAGCCTCTCGCGTTCGCTCGGATTGAGCGTGACCATCGAGGGTGTCGAAACCTTCGAGCAACTCAAGATCCTGTCGCAGCAGATCGAACCGGATCTCGTGCAGGGCTTTCTGTTTGGCTCCGCATTGAGCGCCTCGGGCATCGAGACGATGTCGAGCACGATCTGGCCCTTTGTCGAGGTTGTCCCTCCGCCGCGCAAGCGGCCGAATGTGGATGCTGCTCGTTCGAAGGTGGGCGTAAACTGATATTTGGCCGACGTCACAGGCCGCTGAATCCTTGCGTTTCCCGAGCCAGACCAAGGTGCGGCGCGGCGTTAAGGTTAACAAACGGTAAATGGAATCGCGCGCATTTTGAACTTTACATGTTAGCGCTGTTGCATAGGCTCCCGACCGCGGTGGGTGTACGGGGTAGTGCTATGAGTACGCAGGACGAACCGGGCGGCGGCGCCGGTGGGTCAAAGACTGTTGCGTTTAGCGGGACGAGCTTAAGTGAGAAGGTATTCGAGCTTCTCAGCAAGTCCGAGTACCGACGCTGCGACAAAGGCGAAGACCTAGAGGATATCTATCGTCTCAGATACAAAGCCTTCCGATCCAGCGATATGGTTTCGGACAACATCAGCCACACGATCAGCGATGAGCTGGATGAAGTGCCGAACGTCTATCGTTTCGGTGTCTATGTCGAGCAGCGCCTCGTCGGTACGATGCGTATCCATCACGTCACTCTTGAAACACCGCTGTCTCCTTCGACCAAGGCGTTTGGAGATATTATCTACCCCATGCTTGAAGCGGGCGACACATTCGTCTGCATGAGTCGTTTCGCCTCGGATCCAGACTGGACCCGCGTCTATCCGCAGCTTGCCTATGTGACTTTGCGCCTGGCAGGAATGGCCTGCTTTTATTTCCAGGCCCCCTACGGCCTTTCGACCGTGCGCGAGGACCACGCGGGCTTCTACAGGCGCGTCTACTATTCCGAACAGATCAGCGAACTGCGCTCCTACCCCGGCATTCAAAGACGTGTGGTGTTGTTTCGTACCGACGCTTACGCCAATCGAGATCGCTACTATGCGCGGTTTCCTTTCTTTCGTTCGACAGCGGCAGAACGGCGTATGCTCTTTGCACCACCTGAGCCCGGCGAACTCGCGCCACTGACGATCCTGCCGACAGCGAAGTACTTCCGCGAAGCCGCCTGAGATTTATGCGCTGTTTGCCTTACCGCCGACACGAAGGCTCTTGATCTTGAATGCTGCGATAGATGGGAGGCAGACCATGACCATTTCCGCCATAACTCTGACACCACTGATCTCACTGATTGCAGGCGTGTTGATCCTCATCATGCCCAGGCTGTTGAACTACATCATCGCGATCTACCTGATCGTCGCAGGACTGCTCGGGCTCTTTCCGAACCTGGCCGGCTGAGCCGCTTCCGGCCTGTCCATGCAGCGCACGGATCGCCGCTCGCCTTCAACTTTATCTTGACGCTGTTCTCGCTCACCATGCGGCAACAGCGCCATTGCCCTCGGCGACGCTTTTCGCTATGTGCGCTTAAGACGTTTCCGGAGGGGAATACTGATGGCTGATCACGCGCCGACTGGTCCTGTCGAACTGGGTGCCCAGATGGACTATGCAGAGCACGAGCGAACCTACGCAGGCTTCGTCGCGCTCGCCAAATATGGATCGCTCTTCTGCGCCGCCCTGCTCATCGCCATGGCCTTCGGCTTCTTTGCCGGCGGGTTCTTCTCGGGAACGATCCTGTTCCTGATCATCCTGGCGGTCGGCGGTTTCATTCTCCGATAAGATCTTCCCATTTCGCATGGGACGGCACCGGCCGTTCGGCCGGTGTTCGCAAAGAACAGAGTTCCAGCCGAAAGGATCATGCGGTGGGACAAGTCGTATTCATACCTCGCGAGATTGATGCGAACGAGGGGCGCGTGGCCGCGTCTCCCGATACGGTGAAACGCATAGCCGGTCTGGGCTTCGAGGTTGTCGTCGAAGCCGGGGCGGGCGTTGCCTCCCGCATTCCCGATGCCGACTTCGCCAAGGCCGGAGCTGCGATCGGAAAGGCGGCGGACATCTCCAAGGCCGATGTCGTGCTGAAGGTTCGTCGTCCAACCGAAACCGAACTGAAAAACTACAAAAAAGGCGCGGCTGTCCTCGCCATCATGGATCCCTACAGCAACGATGCCGGGGTCGCTGCCCTAGGCAAGGCGGGCGTGACGTCCTTTGCGATGGAGTTCATGCCGCGCATCACGCGTGCGCAGGTGATGGACGTCTTGTCGTCGCAGGCGAACCTCGCCGGCTACCAGGCCGTGATCGATGCTGCGGGCGAATATGACCGCGCACTGCCGATGATGATGACCGCCGCCGGCACGGTGCCGGCAGCCAAGGTCTTCATCATGGGCGTGGGTGTTGCCGGCTTGCAGGCCATTGCGACGGCACGTCGCCTCGGCGCGGTGGTTACCGCCACCGACGTGCGTCCCGCCGTGAAGGAACAGGTCCAGTCGCTGGGCGCCAAGTTCATCGCCGTCGAGGACGACGAGTTCAAGCAGGCCGAGACGGCCGGCGGCTATGCCAAGGAAATGTCCAAGGAATACCAGGCGAAGCAGGCGGCCCTGACCGCCGAGCACATCGCCAAGCAGGATATCGTCATCACCACGGCTCTGATCCCCGGCCGTCCCGCTCCTCGGCTGGTCTCTGCGGAAATGGTCGCCTCGATGCGTCCAGGTTCGGTCCTGATCGATCTCGCGGTAGAGCGTGGCGGCAATGTCGCCGGCGCTGAAGCGGGCAAAACCGTTACCACCGAAAACGGCGTCAAGATTGTCGGGCACCTCAATGTGCCTGGTCGCGTCGCAGCATCGGCGTCCTTGCTTTATGCCAAGAACCTGTTCGCCTTCCTGGAGACACTCGTCAGCAAGGACACCAAGGCGCTCGCCATCAATCGCGAAGACGAACTGGTGAAGGCGACGCTGCTGACGGATGGCGGCAAGGTCGTCCATCCCAACTTTGCCGACAAGCCGGCGACGATGATCGCTTCGGCTGAACCGGCGGCCAAACCGGCCAAGCCGACGGCTGCCAAGAAACCTGCCGCAGCTAAGAAGCCCACTGCGACCAAGTCGAAGGGGACTGCCTGATGGAAGCCTTGCAGAAAGCACTCGATCAACTCGACCAGGCGAGCGCGGCCGTTCGTCTTGCCCTGCAGGAGGCCGCCAATCAACCTGGCGTGGCTGACGCAGCCGGCGGCGCGGCGCATGCGCTCTCAGGTGGCGCGATTGACCCGTTCGTGTTCCGCTTCGCCATCTTCGTGCTGGCGATCTTCGTCGGCTACTACGTGGTCTGGTCGGTGACGCCGGCCCTGCACACGCCGCTGATGGCCGTCACCAACGCGATTTCCTCGGTGATCGTGGTCGGCGCGCTGCTGGCCGTTGGTGTTTCGGCTGCCGGTGCGGCGACAGGCTTCGGCTTCATTGCGCTGGTGCTGGTCTCGGTCAACATCTTCGGCGGCTTCCTTGTCACCCAGCGCATGCTGGCGATGTACAAGAAGAAGGACAGCGCGGGCCGGTGATGAAGCTCGTCAAGCTTTTCCTCGCCGCTGCATTCCTGTCGGTCGTTGCCGGCCACGCGGTGGCCCGGCAGGCGACCGAGGCCGAGAGCAAGGCGCTGGTTCAGGCCGTGACGGATTTCGACACCGCCATGCGCGGCAACGACTATGCCACGGTCGTCAAGACCATCCCGCCACGTGTGCTCGAGCATATGGCCAAGGCGTCGGGCATGACGGTCGATGCGTTGCGCGGGATCGTCATCGAACAGATGCAGGCGGCGCTGGCCACTGTGAAAATCGAATCCTTCGCCATGGATGTGTCGAAGGTGGAATACAAGGAATTGCCGAACGGCGAGCCTTACGCCCTGATCCCGACCGAGGTCGTGATGGACGCGGGTGGCGCCGACAAGATCCTGGCGAAATCCCAGACACTGGCGCTGCTCGACAGCGGCGCCTGGTACCTGCTGCGTATCAACGAAGACCAGCAGGTGACTGTCATGCGCCAGGTTTACCCAGAATTCGCCGAGGTGGAATTTCCAGCCGGCTCGATGGAGGCGTTGAAGAAGCCATGATGTCCGTCAATCTCGCCTCTTTCCTGTATCTCGTCTCGGGTATCCTCTTCATTTTGGCGCTGCGAGGCCTGTCGCATCCGACCACAAGCCGGCAGGGCAACCTTTACGGCATGATCGGCATGGCGATCGCCATTGTCACCACGCTGTTGCTGGCCAAGCCCTCCCTCGGTGGCTTTGCGCTGATCGTGGTCGGACTGGCCATCGGCGGCGGCGTCGGCGCCTACACGGCCCGCCGCATCGCCATGACCTCGATGCCGCAATTGGTGGCGGCCTTCCACTCACTCGTCGGCATGGCGGCCGTGATGGTGGCGGCAGCCGCCATGTACGCGCCGGCTTCCTTCGGCATCGGCGAAGTGGGCGCGATCCATGGCCAGGCGCTGGTGGAAATGAGCCTGGGCGTGGCGATCGGCGCCATCACTTTCACCGGTTCGGTGATCGCCTTCCTGAAGCTGGATGGACGCATGTCCGGCAAGCCGATCATGCTGCCGGGGCGCCACCTCATCAACATCGTGCTTGGCGCAGCACTGGTCGTGCTGATCATCCTGCTCGTCACCACCCAGAGTTATGCCGTCTTCTGGCTGATCGTTCTCGCCTCGCTGGCGCTGGGCGTCCTGCTCATCGTCCCGATCGGCGGCGCCGACATGCCGGTGGTGGTGTCGATGCTCAATTCCTATTCGGGCTGGGCTGCTGCCGCCCTCGGCTTCACCCTCGGCAATCTCGCACTGATCATCACCGGCGCACTGGTCGGTTCATCGGGTGCGATCCTGTCCTACATCATGTGCAAGGGCATGAACCGTTCCTTCATCTCGGTCATCCTCGGCGGTTTCGGCGGCGAAACGGCCGCGGCGGCGGATGACGGCATCCAGCGCACGGTGAAGACCGGTGCCGCCGACGACGCAGCCTACCTGATGATGAACGCGCAGAAGGTCATCATCGTGCCGGGCTACGGCATGGCGGTTGCCCAGGCGCAGCATGCATTGCGCGAAATGGCCGACAAGCTGAAGGCGAATGGCGTCGAGGTGAAGTATGCCATCCATCCGGTTGCCGGCCGCATGCCGGGTCACATGAATGTGCTGCTCGCGGAAGCCAACGTGCCTTACGACGAGGTCTTCGAACTGGAGGACATCAATTCCGAGTTCGCGCAGGCCGACGTCGCCTATGTCATCGGCGCCAATGACGTCACCAACCCGTCGGCACGCGACGACAAGTCCTCGCCGATCTTCGGCATGCCGATCCTCGACGTGGACAAGGCGCGCACCTGCCTGTTCGTCAAGCGCTCGCTTGGCTCGGGCTACGCCGGCATCGACAACACGCTGTTCTACAAGGACGGCACGATGATGCTGCTCGGCGACGCCAAGAAGATGACCGAGGAAATCGTCAAGGCGATGGATCACTGACGGTGCAAGGCGCTTCAAGCAGGCGCCATCGCACGGCCGCTTCCGAAAAAGAACAGCCCGGCACTTGCCGGGCTTTTCTTTTGGTTCGTCGGAATAGGCGAGGCTGATACGCCTGTTATTCGGCAGGCATCTTGCAGTCAGCGGCGTAGCTGTCGCTGTGTGCTGTCAGCACCTTGCTATCGGTCTTCAGGACCATCTTGCCGTCGGCGCCTTTCTCGGCCTTCAGCGAATACCAATCCTGGACCGGATGCTGGTTGGGGCCGAATTTGAAGGAGCCACGCACGGAAGGGATCTCCGCGCTAAGCAAGCCTTTCCGCAGCGCTTCGATGTCGCTGGCACCGGCAGGATCCTTCTCGAGACCAGCACCGATCAGGAGGGCCGCGTCATAGCCCTGGGCCGCATAATAAGTGATCGGACGATCGCCGTATTTTGCCCGCCAGGCCGCGACGAATGCCTTGTTGACGGGATTGTCGAAATCGTCGTTCCAATGGCTGGTCACCTTGACGCCGGAGGCGGCATCTCCGACGGCCTGAACGATGACCTGGTCGAGCGAAGCCGGGTGCACCACCATCGGGATTTCCTTGAGCAGGCCGGATTGCTGATATTGGCGCATGAATGCGATGCCGAGCCCGCCGGGCTCGAATTCGTAGACAACGTCCGGCTTCGCGGCGCGGATCTGCGCCATCTCGCCGGCGAAATCGGTCTGGTCGAGGCTGGTGTAGGTTTCGCCCACGACCTCGCCTTTGTAGAAGCGCTTGAAGGCGCCCATGGTTTCCTTGCCGGCCTGGTAGTTCGGCGCGATCAGGAATGCCTTCTTGTAGCCGAGCGACTGGGCAAGGGCACCGGCGCTTTCGCCCTGGCTGTCGTCCTGCCAGGAGCTGACGAAGTAGTTGGGGTGGCAATCCTTGCCGGCAAATGTCGCCGATGCCGTGTTGGCGCTGACATAGAGCGCATCATTGTCGAGGATCTCAGGAACAGCGGCGAAAGCGACGTTCGCGAAGACCATGCCGGTGAAGACCTTGATACCTTGTTCGGAAAGCATCTTGTCGGCAATCTGCCGGGCGTTGCCGGGCTTCAGGCTGTCGTCCTCGACCACCAGTTCCACCGGCGCGCCGCCGAGCTCGCCCTTGTTCTGGTCGATCGCCAGCTGGAAGCCGTCGCGGATGTCCTGGCCCAGATAACCTGCCGGTCCTGAAAGCGTGGTGATCATGCCGATCTTGAGCGGATCGGCGGCATGAGCCGTACCCGCCAGCAGCGCCAAGGTGGCGGCTGCCAATATTCCTTTGCAAGACATAGAAGTCCCTCCCGTTTGTTCTCTCAAATGCAGGGATGGCTTCCGCGATCCCGGGTCGCGGTTGTGCGCCTTGCCCTTGCGTGTAGTCGTCCCGCCGTTACCGGCAGGTCGTCTGCACGGCCCAGCTTGGGCCAATCGGTCTTGCGGTAAATGGAAAACTCATCTCCCAGTTATGAAAGCTGGGAATAGCCAGGATTTCGTGGCTGAGGGTCAGGCCGTCAGATCGACAGCCGTTCTCCTGAGCGTTTCCGCAAGCAGTTCGGCAGCGGGGGAGAGCCTTGCGTTGGTGCGGGTGGTGATCCCGATCGGTATGGCGGTTGCGCGCAGCGTGACGGGCAGGATGGTGATCGCGCCGGCGGCCGCTTCCCTGCGGGCGACCTGGGCCGGAAAGACGCCAAGATAATCGGCGTCGACGAGCAGGGCGCGGTTGGTGAGCAGGGAGACGGAGTCGACGGCATGAACCGGCGGTTCCAGACCTTCCTCGCGGAAGGCAATGTCTATCTGCCGTCTCAGGCTGGTTTCCTGCGGCGGCAGGATCCACTCCCAGCCGATGAGGTCGGCAAGGCCCAGGTCACGGCGGTCGGCCAGGGGATGACCGCGGCGCGCGACGACGCAGGCGATGTCGTCCATCAGGACTTCCTGCACGACGTTGAGCCTGTCGCGGAGCTCCGACAGCCGCCCGACCACCATGTCCAGTTCACCGGCACGCAGCGCCGGGATCAGAACGTCGTTGGTGCCTTCGACGATCTTCACCACCAGTTTCGGGCGATCCTTGCGCAGCCGGGCGATGGCCGTCGGCAACAGTTCGGCTGCTGCCGACAAAAGCGTGCCGATGGCAACACGCCCGCCGGTGCCGTCGCGCAGATCGGCGAGATGCTCTTCCGCGTGCGCAAGCTGGGTGATGACCAGGCGGGCATGTTCGGCAAGCGTTTCCCCGAACATGGTCGGTACCACGCCGCGGTTGTTGCGGTCGAATAGGCGGGCCTTGGTCAGGGCTTCCACTTCCTGAAGCGCCTTGGTGACGGCGGACTGCGTCATGTTAAGCCGTTTCGCAGCACGCACCAGATTGCCTTCCTCGACGATGGCCACGACCATTCTCAAATGGCGGATGGTGAGGCGGCTGGTGACAAGTTTCATGAGCGCATTGCCGGTTCGTTGGCTGGTTCGCCTCTGATATTCCAAAGTGTCATAGAAAATTCCACAGAATTCATTTGTGTGAATTGCCGATCACTGGAAATTTGTCATGAACCGGCCGGGCGCAAGCTTTCGCCGATGGGGAGATATTGGCGCGGCTGCTTGCGGCGGGGCCAGGTCAAGACAGGTGCGATCAGCACCGGTGGGAGGAAATCCGGGATGATGCAGCGAACAGGCGCCGGGCGCCGTGCCGAGATCGCAGGCGCGGGAATTGGCGGGCTGACCGCAGCAGCGGCGCTGGCGCAGCGTGGTTGGTCGGTGACGGTGCACGAACGCGCCCCGAACCTGCGTACCTTTGGCGCCGGCATCTATATCTGGAGCAACGGGCTGCGCGTGCTCAAGGCGATCGGCGCCTATGAACAGGCAACTGTTGGCGCACATATCGGCCCGCAGTTCCATACCCGCGACCACAACGACACGACGATGGAGGAAATCCCCATCAACGGGCCGAGCGATGCGCGGCTCATCACCATCCTGCGTGAGCAGCTGATCAACACACTGGTCGACACCTGCCTTAAAGCCGGCGTCGAGATCCTGACCGGCTCGGCAGCCATTGGCGCCACGCCGGCAGGCGAACTGCTGCTCGAAGGTGGAGGCCGACGCAAGGCCGATCTGGTGGTCGGCGCCGATGGCATCAATTCAACCGTGCGGGATTCGCTCGATCTGATGATGTATCGCAAGCATCTCGGTTATGGCGCGATCCGGATGCTGATCCCGCGCGACGACAACGATGTTCCGCCCGAGGATCGCGACCGCTACATCGAATATTTCACCGGTTCGCGCCGCATTCTCTATACGCCGGCCAGTGCTTCCGACCTCTACGTCGCCTTGTGCTGCGCTGCCGATGACGCGGAAGCTCTCAAGGTGCCGGCCGACCGCAAATTGTGGACGCTGTCCTTCCCGCATCTCGCCAAGCTGGTTTCACGCTTCGGCGACGCTGGCCGCTGGGATGCCTTCGAGGTCGTGAAACTCAAGCAATGGAGCAAGGGACGGGTCGCGATCCTGGGCGACGCCGCCCATGCGATGCCGCCTTACCTCGGACAGGGTGGCGGATGCGCGCTGATGAATGGCCTGGCACTCGCGGCAGCCGTGACCGACGCTCCTGACGTCGTGGCGGCCCTCGCAGAATGGGAGGAGCGCGAACGTCCGCTGACCGAGCACACCCAGGACACGGCCGAAAGGCTGGGCGACATGAATTTCTGGCCCGACGACGTTCGCTCACAGGTTCTGAAGATCACCGGCAAATCCGCCGAGATCGGCGCGGAGCGCATGAAAACGGCGCGCCATATCCCGACGGCCACCGAAGCCTTCGCCTGATCGCTTTCATCGAAGGGTCCTTGGCCCTTCGTCTCGCTTTTTCGGAGTTCCTTACATGCAGTCCATCCAGATCGGAGCCAACACGCTGTCCTACGACGAAGCAGGAGAGGGGGATGTTCTCCTGCTTCTGTCGGGCTGGTGCCAGGACCATCGTCTGTTCAAGACCCTGGCGCCGGAACTCGCGCGCAGCCACCGCGTCATCAGGCTGGATTGGCGCGGCCATGGCCTGCATCGCGATCATGACGGCGATTTCGTCACCGATGACCAGGCTTCCGATGTCATCGCCTTTCTCGACCGGATGAAGGTCGAGAAGGTGGTGCCGGTTTCTACCTCGCATGGTGGCTGGGCCAACATGGAAGTGACCGATCGCCTGGGTACCGCGCGCGTGCCGCGCTCCGTCGTCGTCGACTGGATCCAGACGACGCCTAACGACGCTTTCTTCTCGATGATCGATCACATCCAGGACCGCACCAACTGGGAGAATGGCCGCGGCGATTTCTTCAACTACTGGATCGGT
This sequence comes from Mesorhizobium sp. 1M-11, assembly GCF_001303895.1. GTDB lineage: Bacteria > Pseudomonadota > Alphaproteobacteria > Rhizobiales > Rhizobiaceae > Mesorhizobium. The sequence goes on from NZ_LJSD01000040.1 coordinate 28,896, forward strand.
GACACCGAGAACCGGGACATCATCGACCACGTCAATGAAGAGATGGCCAAATACAGCTTCGAGATGTGGGCCCGCTCCGGCCGCGAGATCGCAAGGGCCTATCGCAAATGGGGCAATCCGATGCAGCGCATGGCGGCGATGGCGGAACACCGGCCGATCACGCATATCTATTCGCAACCGTTCGAGCCGGAATATGCGCAGGCGCAACTCGATTTCGCCGCCGGACATGGCTGGTACAAGCCGAACAAGTTGCCCGGCCGCACCCACTTCCCAACGCTCGAACAGCCCAAGGTGGTCGCCGAGACCATTCGGGCTTTTGTTGGCTAGGAGCTGCCTCGCATGACCGGACTAGCCGCCGAGGCCGATTGGCCGCGTGAGACCCTGGATCGCGACTACAGTGCCCGTGCTTCGGTTTCGTCCGAGGTGTTCGAGGCGGAGATGCGGAACTATCGAAGCCGATCGGAGGCGGTGAAGGACATCGCCTCGCATCTGGACGTCGTCTACGATGCTGAAAGCGGCCAAACTCTCGATATCTACGGCATCGGTGCGGAGCCGCGACCGGTTTTCGTTTTCATCCATGGCGGTTATTGGCGGATGCTTTCAAAGCACGATTCCGCCTTCATGGCCGCGATGCTGGCAAGACACGGCATTGCCACGGCCGTGGTGGACTACAGGCTGGCACCCGAGGTCGATCTGACCGAGATCGTGCGGGAAGTGCGAGCAGCCATCTGCTTCCTGTGGCACAGCGGATCCCGCTACGGCATCGATCCCAATCGCCTCTTCGTCGGCGGCAGTTCCGCCGGCGGCCATCTGACGGGAGCGGTTCTGTCCGGCGGCTGGCACGGGGCCTTCGACGTGCCGGAGGATGTCATCAAGGGAGCCATGCCGATCAGCGGCCTGTTCCATCTGGCGCCGATTTCAAGATCGTTCGTACAAGACTGGATCAAGCTCGACGATCAGTCGGTCATGCAGTTGAGCCCCGCCGAGAACCTGCCGCGCGTCGGCTGCCCCATCGTGACGGCCTATGCGGCAGGCGAGCCTGACGGGTTCAAACGCCAGTCGGCGGAATATCACCGGCTGTGGCGGGAAGCGGGTTTTCCTTCCACGCTGATGGAAATCGACAACCGCAACCATTTTGATGTGGTTCTTGATTTGGAGGACAGCCAAGCAATGCTCTCCAAGGCGTTGCTGCGCCTGATCAATGGCGACCTGTAGCCTCGTTAATTGTTCTCGCGTGGGATGAGGCGTTGCGCATAGCGCCTGACGACCGCGACGAATGCCTGTGTGGCCGGCGTGACGGATCGCCCGGTCGCGTGGATCATGGCCACCTCGCGCGCGATGTTGGGATCGACAAGCGGCTTGCCGGCCACCTTGCGGTGGCGTGCCGCCGCCAAGGCGTAGGCCGGTAGTACGGCCACACCCAATCCTGCTTCGACGAGTGCCAAGGCGGTCGTCACCTGGCTCACCTCGAAGGCGGGTTTCAACGGTATCTCGCTTGTTTCGAAGCCGACCTCGACCAGCAGGCGAATGCCACTGTCGCGCGTCAGCGTGATCAGCGGCTGATCCGCAAGATCGCGCCATCTGGCGGTGGCTGCATGCGCGAAAGGGGAGCGATCATCGCAGAACAACATCAGGCTGTCGCGCACCAGGGCGACGCGCTCGATACCTTCCTCGGCGGGTGAGAAGGTTCCGAGCCCGCAGTCGGCCTTGCCGCTGCGCACGGCTTCGACGATCTGCTCGGTGCCGACATCGGCAAGCTGTACGGCGATACCCGGATAGCTCTGCTGGAACTCGGCGATCGCCTGCGGCAGCACGACGGAAGCCAGCAGGGGTGGTGCTGCGATGCGCAAGCGCCCGCGTCTTCGCTCCGCCAGCATGTGAACGCCCTCCACCGCATGCTCCAGCTCTTCCATCACCTTCGTTGTGGAATTCTGGAACTCCCGGCCGGCATCGGTCAGCTCGACGCGGCGGGTGGTGCGGTCGAACAGGCGCACCGACAACTCGTCCTCAAGATCGCGGATTGCCTGCGAGAGCGCAGGCTGCGCGGTACCCAGGCGTTTCGATGCGCGCGAGAAATTGCCGAGTTCAGCGACCGCCAGGAACTGCTGGATCTGCTTGATGGTGATCTTCATGCGGAGACGTTTTTGATGCTGGTGACCACGTCGGTCGGTAGAAATCCATTCATATGGAAATCAGTATTAATTTATCAGATAAATCCATCTTGTCGATATATCGAAATCCATTGATCTTGGCGTTGAGGACGTCGCGAGCCGAGGCTGTGCGACGCTTTTGGGAATTCATGCCAGTACGGAGCTGAGACGCCCCTATGTCGAACTACCCCGATCTTCAGCTCTATATCGGAGGCGCCTGGCGCAAGACGGCAGAGACATTGCCGGTCATCAATCCAGCCGATGAAAGTGTGATCGGCGCGGTGCCGGTGGCGTCGACGAACGACCTCGACGCGGCACTCGAGGCGGCCGAGCGCGGCTTTGCCGTCTGGCGCAGAACATCACCGGCGCGCCGTGCGGAGATTCTCCGCAAGACCGCCTCGCTCTTGCGCGAGCGCATCGACGAAATCGCGCTCGATATCACCCGCGAACACGGCAAGCCGTTTCAGCAGGCACGTCTTGAAGTCATCCGTGGCGCGGAGTTCTTCGAGTGGGATGCTGGCGAGGCGCAGCGCACCTATGGGCGGGTCATTCCGAGCGAGCCAGGTATCCGCTACGTCGTGCATCATCAGCCGATCGGTACGGTGGCAGCGTTTTCGCCCTGGAACTTTCCGCTCAGCCAGCCGGCCCGCAAGATTGCCGGCGCGCTTGCCGCCGGCTGTTCGATCATCATCAAGGCATCGGAAGAGACACCTGCGGGGTGTCTCCACATCGCCCGTGCCTTCCACGATGCCGGTCTTCCAGCAGGTGTGCTCAATCTCGTCTTCGGTGTGCCCGCGCAGATCTCAGAATACCTCATCCCGCACGAGCAGGTGCGGCTGATCGCTTTCACCGGTTCGACCGCGGTTGGAAAGCGGTTGACCGGCCTCGCCGCGCAATATGTGAAACCTGCTTTGATGGAGCTTGGCGGCCATGCTCCCGTCATCGTCTGCGATGATGCCGACCCGGTGAAGGCAGGCATCGCGTCGGCCATCCGCAAGGTGCGCAATGCCGGTCAGGTCTGCACCTCTCCGACACGCTTCTTCGTTCATGAGAAGATCTACAAGCCTTTCACGGATGCGTTCGTCGAGCGTGCCCGCCAGGTGAAGACCGGAAATGGTCTCGACGAAGGCACGGAAATGGGGCCGGTGGCGAACCATCGTCGCGTCGAAGCCCTGGAGGCGCTGGTGGCCGATGCGGTGTCAAAAGGCGCGAAACTCCTGATTGGCGGGGAGCGTCCGGGTAATCGCGGCTATTTTTATCCGCCGACTGTTCTCGCGGACGTGCCTGCCAATGCCCGGGTAATGCGCGAGGAGCCGTTTGGGCCGCTGGCGGTGATCAATCCGGTGCCGTCCCTGCAAGACGCAATCGAGAAGGCGAATGGCGTGCCCTTCGGTCTCGCCGCTTATGCCTTCACCAATTCGGCCGCCAATGTCGACCAGATCACCGACGATCTGGAAGCCGGCAACGTCTCCATCAACACGCTCGAGGCTTCAGTCGCTGAAACGCCGTTCGGCGGTATCAAGGAGAGCGGCTTCGGTCGCGAGGGCGGGGCCGAGGGCATCATGCACTACATGGTGGTGAAAACCGTCTCGCACCGCATGGCGATCTGAAGGGTCACAAGCCGATGAAATACGACAAGAAGACCGCCAAAGCCCATTCGCGGGCGACGATGAAAGGCATCTGGGCCGCGGCGCTGATGCCTTTCAAGGATGATCTGTCGGTCGACGAGGACGGTTTTCGCCGCAATGTCGATCACTGGATCGACGACCTGAAGATCGATGGCTTCTTCATCGCCGGCAAGCAGGGCGAGTTCTTCTCGATGTCGCTCGATGAACGCAAACGCAGCTTCGAACTGGCGGTCGACGCCTGTGCCGGGCGTGCCCAGACCATCATGTCCTGCTCTGATCAGAATATGGACGTGGTGATCGAACTGGCAAAACATGCCCAGAAGGTCGGAGCGGACTACATCGTCGTGCACGCGCCGGTGCTGCATTTCTTCAAGGAGCAGGACGAAACGCTGCTCAACTATTATCGCACCATCGCCGACAAGGTGGATATCGGCATCGCGTTGTGGAGCCACCCCGACAGCGGCTATCTGATGAGCCCGCAGCTGTGCAACCGACTGGCCGATATCGAGAATGTCGTCGCCATCAAATACAGCGTGCCCCGCCCGATGTACAAGGATCTGACCCGCCTTGCCGGCGACAGGATCCTGGTCAGCACCGCTTCGGAGGAAGAGTGGCTGGACAACATCGTCGAACTCGGCTGGCGGCTCTATCTCTGTTCCTCGCCGCCCTATCTCATCCAGACCAGAAACGACACGCGGATGCGCCAGTACACCGACCTTGCCTTTGCCGGCGAGGTCGAAAAGGCGCGTGCGATACGCGACAGCCTGGATCCGGTTCGCGCCGCACTGAAGAACACCCGGCCGGCGGAGAAGCCGCATTCGCATCAGAAATACTGGCAGGACCTGCTTGGCCAGAGCGGTGGGCGGGTTCGTCCGCCGCTGCTCGAACTCACCGAGGAAGAGAAACGGGCAACCCGCGTCGCCTTCGAAGCGTGTGGCCTGAAGACCGATTGATTGGAACCGGCGCGGCAGCGCCATTAGTGGGAGGAATGACCATGACCAGACGCCTGTCTGCCTTCAGCTTCTCGAAATGGATCGACGAGCACGCCCATCTTCTCAAGCCTCCGGTCGGCAACCAGCAGATCTGGGAGGATGCCGACCTCATGGTGACGGTCGTGGGCGGCCCGAACAAGCGCACCGACTATCACGACGATCCGGTCGAAGAGTTTTTCTACCAGCTCAAGGGCGACATGATGCTCAAGGTCGTCGACAACGGCAATTTCTACGACGTGCCGATCCGCGAAGGCGAGATATTCCTGTTGCCGCCGCATGTGCGCCACTCGCCGCAGCGTCCGCAGGAGGGATCGATCGGGCTTGTCGTCGAGCCGAAGCGAAACGATGGTCTTCTCGATGCCTTCGAATGGTATTGCTTCGAGTGCAACGCACTGGTCAAGCGGGTCGAGGTCTCGCTGAAGAGCATCGTGCGAGATCTGCCGCCGATCTACCAGGCCTTTTATGCCGACGAGAAAGCGCGCACCTGTCCGAATTGCGGTTCGATGCATCCTGGCAAGACGCCGCCTGAAGGCTGGGTGAAGCTCTGACGGGGATGAAACATCAGGGCCTATTCACATGGGAGTAGGTCCTGTCTAACCTGCCGGCCAAGAAAAACGCCGAGACGGCGACAAACGGAGGAGAATGAATGCTTACGCGAAAGACACTGCTTGCCGCCTCGGCGCTTCTGGCCACAACATTTGCGGCGTGGGCAGAGGATCCGGTCAAGATCGGCATGATCACGACACTGTCCGGCCCGGCCGGTTATCTCGGCCAGGACGTCCGCGACGGTTTCAAGCTTGCCATGGAAGACAACAAGCTGGGTGGCGTCCCGGTCGAATTGCTGGTCGAGGATGACGGCTTGAAACCGGGGCAGGGCAAGCAGATCGCTGAGCGCTTCTTAAGTGAAAGCGGCGTGAAGCTCTTCACCGGCATCGTCTTCTCCAACGTGGCCGGCGCAACCGTGCCGGACATCGTCGACAACGAAGCTTTCTACATCAGCCCCAATGCCGGTCCGTCCAATCTTGCCGGCAAGGAATGCAGCGAAAACTACTTCGTCGTCTCGTGGCAGAATGACAGCCTGCATGAGAGCGCCGGCCAGCTCGCCACCAATCTCGGCTACAAGAAGGCGTTCATCCTGGCGCCGAACTACCAGGCCGGCAAGGACGCTCTCGCCGGCTTCAAGCGCTTCTTCAAGGGCGAGATCGCCGGTGAGGTCTACACCCGCCTCGACCAGACCGATTTTGCCGCCGAGATGGCGCAGATCCGTGCGGCTAAGCCGGATGTCGTGTTCCAGTTTCACCCGGGCGGTCTCGGCATCACATTCCTTCGCCAGTATGAGCAGGCAGGCCTCGGCAAGGAGATCCCGATGGTGCTGGCCGAGCCATCGATGGATGGCGTGACGCTTGCGGCAGTCGGCGAAGCGGCAGTCGGCGTCAATGTTTCGGCGCACTGGAACACCGACTTCGACAATCCGGCCAACAAGAAGTTCATGGAAGCTTGGAACAAGGCCTACAATCGTCCGGCCACCTACTATTCCAGCCAGGGCTACGACACCGGCCAGCTGATCGCCTCGGCGCTCAAGGCATCCGGCGGTAAGCTGGACGACTCCTTCCGCGATGCCTTGCGCAAGGCCGATTTCCAGTCGGTGCGCGGCAAGTTCGCCTTCGGTCCAAACCAGCATCCGATCCAGGACTGGTATGCATTGAAGGTCGAGAAGGGTGCCGACGGCAAGCCGGTCATCAAGACCGTCGGAGAGGTGTTCAAGGATCACGGCGACGCCTATTCGGCCGACTGCAAGATGTAGTCGCGCCGCTGCCGAATTGAGAGGAGAGGCGGTCTGAGCCGTCTCTCCACGTTTTCCTGTTTGCCCGAAGTGACCGCGTATGACGCTCTTCCTCGAACAATTGCTGAACGGTGTGCAGTTCGGCGTGATGCTGTTCCTGATGGCCGCAGGCCTGACCCTGATCTTCGGCATCATGGGCGTCATCAACCTGGCGCATGGCTCCATCTACATGATTGGCGCCTATGCCGGCACGTTCGTCGCGACGGAAACCGGCTCGTTCTGGCTGGGCATTCCTGCAGCGCTCGCGGCAGCAGCACTTGCCGGCGTAGTGATCGAGTTCCTGGTCGTGCGCCGGCTTTACGGGCGCGATCATCTTGACCAGGTTCTTGCCACCTTCGGCCTTATCCTGATCTTCAATCAGGCGGTCACCATGCTGTTCGGCCGCCAGCCGCTATTCGTCCAGATGCCGTCCATTCTGGACGGATCGGTCGAGTTGCTGCCGGGCCTTTCTTATCCGATCTATCGGCTCACCATCATCCTGGTCGGGCTGTTGGTCGCGTTCGGCCTCTACCTGCTGATCAATCGCACGCGCATCGGCATGCTGGTGCGAGCGGGCTCCACGAATCGCGAGATGGTGCGGGCACTCGGCGTCGACGTGCGGCTGCTCTACACGCTGGTGTTCGGCCTCGGCGCCTTGCTCGCCGGGCTCGCCGGTTTCATGGCTGGGCCGATCCTGGCCGTGCAGATCGGCATGGGCGAGCAGATCCTGATCACGACCTTCGTGGTCGTGGTGATCGGCGGTGTCGGCTCCATCCGTGGCGCCTTCTTCGCCAGCCTGATCCTCGGCATCGTCGATACCGGCCTGCGCGCCTATCTGCCAGGGCTGCTGCGGCAAGTGATGGTCGGTCCGGAAGCCGATGCCCTGGGTGCGGGCATCTCCTCCATGGGCATCTATCTCTTGATGGCCATTGTCCTGTTGATCCGGCCCAAGGGCCTGTTCATCCGCAATTCCTGATTGGGCTTGATTGTGAACAGCGAAACTTCCTTCAAGCGCCCGGCACTGCTTGCAGCCGTCCTCATCGTGCTGATCGCCTTGCCGACGATCGCGGACGCGACAGGCTATTCGGCACTGACCTCGCTTGCGACGCGCATCCTGATCTACGGCATCGCTGCCGCCAGCCTCAATCTGGTGCTCGGCTATGGCGGGCTGGTCAGCTTCGGTCACGCCGCTTTCTTCGGCATCGGCGGCTATGTCGTCGGCATCCTCTACCAGCACTACTCGCTCGAGGAGCCTCTCTTCGGCTTCATTCCCGGCACGAACCAGATGCTGATCACGCTGCCGGCGGCGATCCTGATCTCCGGGCTTGCGGCGGCGGCAATCGGTGCGTTGTCGCTGCGCACCGGCGGCGTGCAGTTCATCATGATCACGCTGGCTTTCGCGCAAATGCTGTTCTTCCTGTTCGTATCGCTGAAGACCTATGGCGGCGACGACGGGCTGATCATTCGCCGCACCAACGAATTGCCGGGCCTGAACATGCGAGACAAGCACACGGTCTACTATGTCTGCCTGGTCATAACGGCGGCGTTCTTCGCGCTGCTGTGGCGCATCGTGAATTCGCGCTTCGGCAATGTGCTGGTCGGCCTGCGCCAGAGCGAGAAGCGCATGGCGGCGATCGGCCTGCCGGCCTATCGCTACAGGTTGATGGCGTTCATCATTTCCGGCATGGGCTGCGGGCTTGCTGGGGCGTTGATGGCCAATTTCCTGCGTTTCGCCAGCCCGGACATGATGCACTGGACCAAATCGGGCGAGCTGATGGTCATGGTCATCCTCGGCGGAGTTGGCACCTTGTTCGGCCCGTTGATCGGCGCCGCGGTCTTCATCGTCCTGGAAACCACCCTGGCCTCGTGGACGGAGAACTGGCAGCTGGCCCTCGGCTTCATCCTGCTGTTCGTGGTGCTCTATACGCATGGCGGCGTGCAGGCTCTCGTCCTGCGGCTAGCGCATCGGCCCGAAAATCGGAATCGATTTTCGGAAAGCACGATGCGCAGATTCAAAGTGTTAGAGCGTCCTTTGCGCGTCCGAAAGGACGCGCGGCGCTCTAATGGGAAGCGCTGATGACCCAGCCCATCCTCAACGTTCGCGGACTGGTAAAACGCTTCGGCGGATTGCTTGCGACCGACCATGTCGACCTGACGGTCCAGCCGGGTGAAATCCACGCGCTGATCGGGCCGAACGGCGCTGGCAAGACCACGCTGATTTCCCAACTTATGGGTGAGTTGAAGCCCAACGAGGGGACCGTCGAACTCGCGGGGCAGTCGCTGGACGCCTTGCCCACCGCGCAGCGCGTTGGTCTTGGCCTCGCCCGCACATTCCAGATCACCTGCCTGCTTCCCGACTACACCGTGATCGACAATGTCGCGCTGGCGGTGCAGGTGCGACAGGGACACTCCTTCCGCTTCTGGAAAAACGTCCGCGCCGATCACTCGTTGCGGGACGAGGCCTCCACCTTACTGACCGGCACCGGCCTGGAGCCGCGCGCGAACGAGCTGGTCGCCAATCTGTCGCATGGCGAGCAGAAACAGCTGGAGCTGACCATAGCGCTGGCAACACAGCCCCGGCTCCTGTTGCTCGATGAGCCGATGGCCGGTCTCGGCCATGTCGAAAGCCAGCAGATGATCGAAACCCTGCGTGGGCTGAAGAACCAGGTCTCGATGCTTCTCGTCGAGCACGACATGGATGCCGTTTTCGCGCTTGCGGATCGGATATCGGTCCTCGTCTACGGACGTGTCATCGCAAGCGGCAGCGTCGACGAGATCCGGCAGAACCCGGAAGTGCGCACGGCCTATCTGGGAGAGGGGGACGAGCTGTGCTGAAGGTTGCAAAGCTGCAGTCAGCCTATGGACCGAGCCAGGTTCTGTTCGACGTAGCGCTGGAGATCAACGACGGCGAGGTCGTCACACTCCTCGGCCGCAACGGCATGGGCAAGACCACAACCGTCAAATCCATCATGGGGCTGGTGAAGCCGCTGTCGGGCGAACTGCATTTCAGCGGCCAAAACGTGCTGGGCGCCGCACCGGAAAGGGTGGCGCGGCTTGGTGTCGGGTTGGTGCCCGAAGGGCGTCACACCTTCCCGACGCTGACGGTTCGCGAGAACCTCGTCGCAACGGCGGCCAACCGGCTCGGGCGCAAGAACCCGTGGACGCTGGAGCGCATCTACACGCTGTTTCCGCGCCTGCGCGAGCGGGCCAGCCAGGCTGCCGGCACCTTGTCGGGCGGCGAGCAGCAGATGCTGGTTGTCGGTCGCGCGCTGATGACCAATCCAAAACTGCTCATTCTCGACGAGGCAACGGAAGGGCTGGCACCGGTGATCCGTGCCGAGATATGGGGATGCATCGAAGCCTTGAAGGCGGAAGGACAATCGATCCTGCTGATCGACAAGAACCTGCATGTCCTCAAGCGGCTGGCCGATCGCCACTACATCCTCGAAAAAGGCCGCACGGTCTGGTCCGGCAGCAGCCAGGATCTGACGCGTGACGCCGAACTGGTGCACGGTTATGTCGGGCTCTGACCGGCGACGCCTCAATTTGTGTTTTATTGGCTGGGGTGCGATTGCCCAGGGCGTTGGCGCGTTGCTCGCAGAACGTCATCCGCAAGGCGTCAACATCATTGTTGTGGCCGTGCGCGACCAGCATCGTCATCGTGGCGATCTCCCAATTGGCGTGCGGCTGATCTCCGAGCCAGCCGAACTGGCCGGGCTCGGTCTCGACATGGTGATCGAGGCAGCCGGTCGCGACGCCGTCGCGGTCTGGGGCGAGGCGGCACTGCGCAATGCGGCCAGCTTCGTCGTCTCATCGACCAGCGCGTTCTGTGACGACGCGCTGCTTGAGCGGTTCGTCTCCGTGGCAAAGGAGACAGGCAGCCGCATCGTTGTTCCTTCGGGCGCCCTGGGCGATCTCGGTGCGCTGTCAGCTGCCAGCATTCTGCCGCTGGATGAGGTTGTCCATACCATCGTCAAGCCGCCTCGCGCCTGGCGCGGAACGCCGGCCGAAACCATGCTCGACCTGGAGGCGCTTGCGGTTGCCTCACCGTTCTTCGACGGCAGCGCGCGTGAAGCTGCCGGCCGTTTCCCACAGAATGCCAATGTAGCGGTGATTTCAGCGTTGTCGGGCATCGGTCTCGACAGAACCCGTGTGGTGCTCGTGGCCGATCCGGCAGCGCGCCGCAATGCTCATCGGGTCGAGGCCTCCGGTGCCTTCGGCAGGCTCGATCTGACACTCGAAAACGAACCGCTGGTCACCAACCCCAAATCGTCCGAAATGACTGCGCTCAGCCTCGTGCGTCTTGTCGAAAATGCCGTTGCACCGCTCCTGCGCTAGCAGGGAAGTCCCTTCTAGTTTGCCCATTCTGGATCGGTGGTGAAGGCGATGGTTAGCCAGCGGTCCGGTCCTTCGTCGCCGAGAGCTTCGCCGACTTCATCGCGAATGAGGTCCCATTCCTGCAATCTTCTGGCTGGCCAATCCGATGGCACGATGAAGAACAGTTCGATCTGCCTGCCACGACCGACCCTGGCGACATAGGCGCGATAGTCCAGGAAGCCATGACGCTTCACGGTGTCCTCGGCGACCTGATCGACATGCCGCTTGAGGTCTGCCGGGGTAACCAGAAGAATGTCCGCCAGCGCCTGCTTGATCGTGCCCAGAGGGATCGGAATGATGATGACGCAGACCACGGCAAGCACGACCGGATCCACATAGGGCGATGTCCATTCCAGGCTGCTGCCTTGCACCAGATAGCCAAAGACGAAGGCGATGAACAGGGCAGCCGTCAGGGACGCGGACATGACCCAGGCCTTGGCGTCGAGGGCGACAAAATCCGACTGGATGGTACGGTTTGCCCGGTGACCGTAGATCGCCATGCCGACGGTGACGGCGAGGGTTACCACTGCATAGATGATGGCCTGATCGAAGTTCAGTTCACGTCCGCCCGACATGATGCTGCCGACCGCATTGATCAAGGCATAGATCGCCGCGCCCGAGAGCATGATGCCGTTGAGGCCGAGCACCATCGGCTCGAGATGCCAGAACCCCATGGTGAAGTGTTTCACCAGCTTGCTCCTGGCCGGTCCGACCGCGGTCGAAGAGGCGATCAGATTGGCGACGAGCAGGGCAACGATGGTCATCGTTGCGTCGGTCAACGCATAGACGCCATCGAAGACGATCGCGAAGGAACCGGACAGAAGGCCGAACACGATGCCGATCACGGCAAGGACGAAGGTGACGATGATCGATATCCGGAGAACACCCTGTTCCGTGTCCATCGTCGCGTCCTCTTCGTATGAGCGATCCAAGATATCAGTTTCTTATGCGGCGGATTTGATCCCTTCGTCCAGCAACCAGCTTCGGAGCATGGCCACCTCCGGTCGCGCCAGGCTGGCCTCCGGGGTCATCATCACATAGGGCTGGCGGATCGGCAGCGAGATGCCGAAAGCGTCGACCAGGCGCCCGCCTTCCAATTCCTGCTCGACCATGAAATCCGGCACAAGCGCAAATCCAGCGCCTGCGTTGCAGGCCTCGATCGCCAGATGCACCAGGTTGAAGGAAAGCGTCGAGCGTAATTCGAGATGGCCGAAGCCGGTGGCGGAAAACCAAGCCTCCCAACCTTCGTCGTGCCAACCGGGTTCGGCAAAATCCACCTTGATCAATGGCCGCGACAGCAGATCGGCAGGCGTCGGGGCCGGCGGCAAGGTGGCGATAAGTTGGGGGGAGGCGACGACAACCAATCGCCCGCCGATCAGCGTGTCCTGCCGGACGCCGGGGATGGTGCCCCGGCCATGGTAGATCGCGAGATCGGGGTCGCGCTCATTGGCATTCCATCGATGCGGCAGCGCCTGCACGGTGATCTGGATGTCGGGATGCAAAGCGCGGAATTTGCCAATGCGCGGTGCCAGCCACTTGGAGGCCAGTGAGAACTGGCAGCGTATCGTGACGCTGCTCGTTCCGCCCGGCGCGCGGGCGGCAACAGCCGCGGATGTGATCTGGTCGAAAATCGCGCCCAGCCGAGTCGCAAAGACTCGGCCTGTCTCGGTAAGGCGAACGCCATTCGCCCGCCGTTCGAACAGCGGGTCGCCGACCCAGTCCTCCAGCTGCTTCATCTGGTGGCTGATTGCGCCCGGCGTGACGCCGAGTTCTCCGCCGGCGCGCGCGAAACTCAAATGACGCGCCGCGGCCTCGAACGCACGCAGGGCAGGGAGCGGTGGCAGATGCCGAGACACGACAGAGGCTTAATCCAATTGAGGCTAACCGAGAAATATTTTGGTTTGCTCGCATAATCTTCGGCATGACATCGTTCTGTCAAGAATTCGAATGAGCAGGATTATGTCTCGGAATCAAACCATCGCCCTTGCCACGTCCTTTGCCTCCGACGGCCGTTTCCTGTCAGATCTGCAGCGTCGCGTTGCCATCGCCACCGAAAGCCAGAATCCAGAGCGGCGTCCCGAATGCTATCGCTACCTCAATGAAATCAACGCCGATTTCGACCGGCTCGGCTTTACCGGTGAGGTGGTCGACAATCCGGATCCGGCCGGCGGTCCGCTGCTGATTGCGCGGCGCATCGAATCCGCTGATCTGCCGACACTCCTTGTCTATGGCCATGGCGACGTCGTCGCGGGCATGGAAGGTTCCTGGTCGAATGACCGCGACCCCTGGCAGGTGAAGGTCGAGGGTGAGCGCATCTATGGTCGTGGCACTGCCGACAACAAGGGCCAGCACACCATCGTCATGCTCGCGCTGGAGGCTGTGCTGGCAACCCGTGGCAAGTTGGGTTTCAACACGGTCGCACTGATCGAGACCTCCGAGGAAACAGGTTCGGCGGGGCTTCGCGAGATCTGTGCCGACCACCGTTCCAAACTGCGGGCCGACTGGCTGATTGCGTCCGACGGCCCACGCCTTGCACAGCATCGCCCGACGCTGGATGGCGGAACGCGCGGAACCGCCGACTTCGACCTGGTCTGTGACCTGCGACCCGGTGCGCATCACTCCGGCAATTGGGGCGGCCTGATCGCCAATCCGGCGGTCATCCTTGCCAACGCGATCGCGGCTCTCGTCTCGGCGAACGGCCGCATCAATGTCCGCGGTATCCTGCCCAGCGAAATCCCGCAGAGCGTTCGAACCGCTTTGGCCAAGATCGAGCTCGAGACCGAAGAGAATGGTCCCGAACTCAATCCTTGGTGGGGCGAACCTGGCTTGACGCCGTCCGAGCGGGTGTTTGGCTGGACGGCGCTCGAAGTCCTGGCGATGACGTCGGGAAGACCCGAGCAGCCGATCAATGCGATCCCGCCGCATGCCCGCGCCCGCATGCAGATCCGCTATACGGTCGATGTCGATCCTGCCGCCTTCTTTCCCGCCATTCGTGCCTTCCTGGACGAGAACGGCTTCCACAATGTGGCGATCGAACCTATGGCACAGGAATCGGAATGGGGCGCGACCCGCCTCGATCCGGAACATCCATTGATGCTTTGGGCCGCGGCTTCGGTCGAGAAAACGACCGGGATCGAGCCAACCATCCTGCCGAATGCGGGTGGTTCGCTGCCGAACGACTGTTTCGCCGACATCCTCGGCATGCCGACGATCTGGGTGCCGCATTCCTATTCCGGGTGCTCGCAGCATGCCCCGGACGAGCACCTGCTGCAGCCCCTGGTCAAAGAGGGGCTCGCCATCATGGCTGGGTTGTTCTGGGACCTTGGTGCCGAAGGGCGACCGGATCGTCTCTGATAAACGAACAAAGAACAGGGGAGGGAATTCATGCAGAAGACAATCAGGAGCCTGTTGTCGGCTCTCGTGCTCGGTGCAATGCTGTGTGGACCGGCGATGGCGCAAGATCAGGCGGAAGTGCGCATCGGCACCGATGGCGGCTACCTGCCATGGACGTCAACGACGCCGTCCGGCGAGCTCACGGGTTTCGAAATCGACCTTGCCAAGCAGGTCTGCGATCGCATGAAGCGCAGCTGCCGCTTCACCGCCCAGCCTTGGGAAGGACAGGTTCCGGCGCTCGAACAGGGCAAGTACGATATCCTTGTCGGCGGTATCGCCATCACGCCGGAGCGCGAGAAGCGTCTGGCTTTCACCCAGAGCTACGCCAACCTGCCGATCAATTTCGCCGCGGCGAAAACCTCCAGCCTGAACGGCAAAGCAAACTGGCGGGAGCTGAAGGCCGCACTTGCCGGCAAGACGATCGGCGTGCAATCGGGTACCCAAAGCCAGAAGTTCGTGGACAACGAACTGAAGGGTGAGGTGACGGTCCGGCTCTACGACAACCAGGACAGCCTCAATCTCGATCTGCTGGCTGGCCGGATCGATGCGGCTCTCGCTGGGCGTTCCCCATGGATCGCCTTGACACGCTCGCAGCAGGGCGAACCGATCGAAATTCTTTCCCCTGATATCGACTTCGATGAGTTCAACTATCTCGGTGTCGGTGTGGGCGGGTTGATGCGCAAGAATGAGGAAGATCTGCGCAAGGCGTGGGACGCGGCCTTGTGCGATCTGAAAACATCGGGCGAGCTGAAGAGCATTTCGGAGAAGTGGTTCGGTTTCGATGTTTCCACCAAGCCGGATGCCAAGGTCTGCGGGGCCTGACCTTGCATGAACTCGACCGTCATTGATCTGTTTGCCTGGGGCGGCGACGGTTGGACCAAGCCGCTGCTGACCGGCCTGGGCGTGACGATGGCATGCGCATGCATCGGCTATGCCCTGGGTGTGCTCCTTGGGCTTGCTGTGGCATTTGCCAAGCTGGGGCAGAATAGGTGGCTTGGCGCGGCGGCAACCCTCTACACGACGCTGTTGCGTGGCGTGCCGCCGCTGCTGGTGATCTTCCTGCTCTTCTTCGGCACGAATGGTGCGCTGATGTGGGTGGCGCGTGGGTTCGGCTATGCCGGCTACATCGAAGTGGATGCCTTCACCGTCGGCGTGATGGCTGTGGCGTTCGTTTCGGCGGCCTACAGTTCGGAGGTGTTTCGCGGCGCTCATGCCGCGATCCCGGTCGGCCAGTTCGAAGCCTATACGGCGCTTGGCCTGCGTCCGCTCGCCGGGCTTTGGACCGTTATCATCCCGCAGATGTTCAGGCTGGCGCTGCCGGGCCTCGGCAATGTCTGGATCATGGCGATCAAGGAGACGACCCTGCTTTCGGTGATTTCGCTCGCCGAACTGATGCGGGTTGTGGGCGTTGCAGGACGCACGACCGGACAGCCCTTCATCTTCTACGGCATGGCAGCCATCATTTATCTGGTGCTGGTGGCGATTTCCTCGCGGGCATTCCATGTCATCGAAACCAGAATGCGCTGGGCCTGATCATGGACCTCGAAACCGCTCTCCATGTCGCAAGTGAGCTCGCCGGGGCGATCTGGGTCACCCTGGCGCTTGCGGCTGTGACCCTTCCCCTGGGCCTGATCCTTGCCGGCCTGGCCACCTGGGCAAGGCGTTCGCGCCATCGTGCTCTCCGAGGCGTCGCATCGGCCTATGTGCTGGCTTTCCGTTCCATACCGCTGCTGGTGCAGATATTCGTTCTCTATTATGGCCTCAGTCAGTTCGCCTGGCTGCGCGCCAGCCCGGTGTGGATCGTGCTCAAGGATCCATTTGCCTGCGCGGTGATCGCAATGAGCGTTTGCGCCGGCGCCTATACGGCGGAGGTGATGCGCGGCGGTCTTGCCGCCGTGCCTCAGGGAGCAATCGAAGCAGCCCGGGCGCTCGGCCTGTCGAGGTTCAAGACCTTCCTGCTCGTGACGATGCCGATCGCGATACGCCGCGCTCTTCCGGCCTACAGCAACGAGATCGTCGTCACGTTGAAGTCGACCTCGCTCGCCTGCACGATCACGGTGATGGAACTGACCGGCGTCGCCAAGGATCTGATGAGCCAGACCTTCGCGGTGATCGAAGTGTTCTGCATGGTGGCGCTTATCTACCTGATCATCAACATGGTGCTGATCTTCCTCCTGCGCCTTGTCGAGCGGCTGCTGACACCGCCCTATCAACGCAAGCCGATGCTTGCGGGTGCGCGCCGGGTCGTGTCGGCTGCAAAATGGCGGTCTATCGGAGCGGCATCGCAAAAGGGCTAAGGCAGCAGGGTGGCTCTTCCGCACCGACGGAGGCAGTTCGAAAATATTTGTCGTTTCCAGGGTCAATCGTCGGTGGATTTGGAGCGTTCACGAGCGCCGTAATCCATCACTGCCCTGTCATGGATAGCGCTGTTTCGATATATGCCCCAAGCCAGCTCCGCGCTTGTTGCCCGTTTCAAAATATGTTACTTAACATGCTAAGTTATCTGTCGACATTGGCGTGAGGCAGCGTTGGAACTGTTGAGCTCTGCGGGTTTGCTCCACAAGGACCGGATACGGACGCCGTTCAGCCGCTGGGTCGATGATCTCCACTCCACCTGCGGCAGTTTCCGTCCTCGTGCGATGGATACGAGCCTCGATATCCGCGGTGAGGCCCGGCGTATCAATGCCTGCGGCATGGAATTTTCGCACATCTCCAACGACCTCGATCGTGTCGACCACGATTGGGACGATGTCCGGCGCGACGCCATTGAACAGCTTTTCCTGCTCGTACAGCTCGAAGGCTCCTGCGGCGTAGAACACGACGGCCGGCAAAGCGCCTTGAACGTGGGCGATTGCATTCTGGTCGATTCCACCAAGCCGACGACGTTCCATTTCGGCGGCAAGTTCAGCAACCACCTGTCGCTCAACCTGCCCCGGCAGCTCATCTATTTCCACGGCGGCGACAAGCTCGATGTGGCGCGTACGCTGGAAGCCGCCGATCCGATGGCTATCACGCTGCGAGCGCTCTTGGCCAAGGTGCTTACGATACCCGACAGCGATGTCCATGCGGCGAACCTGCGCCAATTGATGCTCGACGCGACCCGGCAAGCCTTCGTGTCCGATGTGCACAGCGCGCTCTCGTTCGATTCGCTCGGCGAACTGGCCTCCAGGCGACTGCAGATGATCGATGTCCTTATCGACCAGCATCTGACCAGCCCCCATCTTTCCGCGCAATGGCTGGCAAGACGCGTGGGCGTATCGATGCGGGTGCTGCAGCTCCACTTTCGCGATCTAGGCATGACCTGTACGACCTTCATCCGCGACAAACGCCTGCGTTTCGCGCGCGAGAAGATCAAGCAGCTGCATTATCAGCACGGCTCGCAGACCATTGCGGATGTGGCCTATTCCGTGGGCTTCAACGATCTTTCCTACTTCAATCGCTGTTTCAAAGAGCTGTTTGCCTACGCGCCCAGCGAGCTTTTGAAGTCTGCGCCGCATAGAAAAAGAGTACATTAACGCCGGCTCGCGCAATGCGTGTTCATCGAGCTGCATAAGTGCAGCTTGAGCCGCAGCGAAATCGCTGTGGTGCCATCATTTGATTTTCCAGCAAGTTTTTCAATGGGATAGGCAAGATCCGGCGGATCTTGCCGTCCGAAGCCTTTGATGGCGATTTTACGCTCGAGCCCATTCCGGGTTTCGTTTCGCTCCAAGACAGGGCCTCGCGACGGGTGTTGGTTGTGTGGGTACGGCCGCCAAAGAAGGACCCGCACGAAGGTCGAGGCAGGGGCGCGTGCCGTTACATCTGGAGGAGAAACCACGGCTATGATTCCGGTGAAATTCAATCGCGCTCTCGCGGTCGCAGTGCTGACCGCCGCGACAGCTCTGGCGACCCATACATTTGCGCAGGAGCTCGTGCTCGGCGTCATCGGCAACAGCAAGGACCAGGTGCAGCCCTATACGCCGACCAGCTCGGCGTCTGCCGGCTCACTGTACGGCCAGCTCTATGAAGGGCTGACCGGTTATGATTCCAAGGGCGCTGTGGTGATGCAACTCGCCGAGTCCATGACGCCGAACGCCGCCCTGGATGTCTGGACCGTCAAGTTGCGCCCGAACGTCAAGCGCCATGACGGCAAGCCGTTCACAGCCGACGACGCGATCGCCAGCATCAAATACATGATGGACCCGGCGAATAACTTTGTCGTTTCCAGCCAGATCGACTTCGTGGATCCCGCCAAGATACGCAAGGTCGATGACCTGACGATGGAGTTCACCCTCAAGCGTCCGTTCGGCCTCTTCGCCAATGCTTTCGCCGACAATGATTTCAAGATGCGCGCCATCGCCGTCGACGGTTCGGTGACCGGCACGGGACCGTTCAAGCTGGACTCCTTCACGCCTGGCCAGGAAGCCAAGCTGACCCGGTTCGACGACTATTGGGGTGAGAAGCCCGGCTTCGACAAGCTCCGCATCATCGGCTTCCGGGACCAGCAGGCAGTCACCAACGCCTTGCGTGGCGGTCAGATCGACGTCGCCTATTCCGTGCCCTACACCGATGTCCCAGCGCTGACCAAAGACCCCAAACTGAAGACCGTGGTCAGCGGTACGACAACCTATCCGATGCTGGCCGTACGGGTGGACACGCCGCCATTCAACGACCAGAAGGTTCTGGAAGCGCTCAAGCTGGTGGTCGACCGCCAGCAGATCGTCGACAATGCATTCGGCGGGTTTGGCACGATTGCCAACGATTATCTCGGCAACAACACGGCTTGCCCGGCGCCTTCCGAGCCGCAGCGCACGCAGGACATCGCCAAGGCGAAGCAGTTGCTGGCAGAAGCTGGCAAAAGCAACCTCAAGCTCGAGATGGTGACCGACGGCGCCTATGCGGGCATGATGGAAATGGCGCAGCTCTATGCGCAGCAGGCCGCGCAGGCGGGCATTGCCATCAAGGTACGCCGGCTGGATCCGGCCACCTTCCTCAATCGCTGGCGCGAATGGCCGTTTCTGATCAGCCTGACCAGTGGGCCGTATGAAACCGCCACGCTCGCGGCGCTGTTGCCGGAGCAGGGCGAGAATGCCACGCATTTCGACGACGCCGAATACAACGACCTCGCCAAGAAGCTGCAGAGCACCAGCGATCTGGCCGAGCAATGCAAGCTGATCACGCAGTTGCAGGCGATCGAATACAAGCGCAGCGGCCACATCGTCGCTGCCTATCCCGAGAACATCACCGTCTACCGGGATACGGTCAGCGGGCTGAAGCCGGATATCTACGGCCGTACCGCGATCCGGTTCGGTGGCGTCACCGTCAACAAGTGACGCGATCGTACTGCGGGGAAGAGCGTTCGATGACAGTCGAAAACCAGAGCGACAACGCAACAATCGGGGTTTTCTCCCGGCTGCAGCCATTGCTTGCAAGGGTATCGCAAGGCGCTATGACCCTGCTTGCCGTGTCATTGTTGATCTTCCTCGCTGCGCGGGCCTTGCCCGGCGATGTCGCCAACATGATCCTCGGTCAAAGCGCAACGCAGGAGCAACTGGACCTGCTGCGTACCCAGCTTGGTCTCGACCAGCCGCTATGGTGGCAATACCTCGTCTGGCTGGGGGGCATTCTGCGCGGCGACTGGGGAACGTCGCTTTCCAACGGGCAGCCGGTGGCGGACCTGCTCGCGCTCGGGGTTCGCAATTCCGCGACGCTGAGCGGGGTCGCGCTCGCGATCATGCTGCCGTTGTCGCTGCTCGTCGGAGTGATAGCCGCCCAGTTTCGCGACGGGTTCGTCGACAAGGTTTTTCTCGGCATGTCGATGGTCGCCAATGCCGTTCCCGACTTCGTCACAGGGACGGTGCTGGTAGCACTTTTCGCAACAACGGTGCTGCACGTGCTGCCGGCGGTCTCGTTCATCCCACCGGGAGATTCGCCGTTTTCCTACCCCGATGCGCTGGTGTTGCCGGCGACCACGGTGATCATTCCGGGCGTGATGTATCTCGCCAGGCTGGTGCGGGTCGCCGTCATCGACGTGATGGCGACAGAGTACATCCAGACCGCGGAGCTGAAAGGCCTGTCGCCGAGCCGGATCCTGTTTCGGCACGCCTTGCCGAATGCGGTCGCTCCGATCATCCCGGCCGCCAGCCTTGTGGCGGCCTTCACCGTCGGCGGCGTGGTCGTTGTGGAATATCTGTTCGCCTATCCCGGCGTCGGCAGTGCCCTGGTCGACGCCGTCACCAACCGTGACCTGCCGGTCATCCAGGCCAATGTCCTGGTGATCGCCTCAGCCTATTTCATCTTCAACCTCATCGCCGACTCGCTTGCCCAACGGGACGAGACGGCGGGCCAAAGGCCTTCCAAGACGTGAGTACCGACGTGGAAATGACGCTGCATCAAAGGGTTCGCCAACGCCCAGCCAGTGGCTGGTGGCGACTCTGGGCGTCCACCCAGGTTCGCTGGGGTGTGATCCTGCTGGTCGCCATGACCGCGCTGGTCGTCGTTGGCCCTTTCCTGGCGCCCTATGATCCGGCCGCGCCCGTGGGCAAACCCTATGACGCGCCGTCGGCCTCAGCCTGGCTCGGTACCGACAATCTCGGCCGCGATGTTCTGTCCCGCGTGCTTTCAGGCGGGGTCTATCTGGCCTGGATGGCTCCGGTTTCAGCGCTGCTCAGCGTCGTGATCGGCGCCGCCGTCGCTTTGGTGACCGCCTATTATCGCGGCTGGACCGATCTTGTGCTGATGCGGTCGCTGGATGTCCTGCTCGCCTTTCCGGGAATTCTTCTGACGCTTCTGTGCGTTTCGGTGTTCGGGCCGCAGCCTGTCCTGCTGGTGGGGCTGGTCGTACTGACCCTGATGCCAGGCGTCGCCCGCGTGATCCGTGGCGCGGCTCTTCCGCTTCTCGACCGCGAATATGTGCTGTGGGCCAAGGCCGTCGGCACGCCGGGGCCGGTGATCATCCTGCGCGAACTCCTGCCGAACGTCTCTTCACCGCTGCTGGTCGAACTGGGTCTCAGGCTGAGCTGGTCGGTCGGCATTCTCTCCTCGATGAGCTTCATCGGCTACGGCATCCAGCCGCCGGCGGCCGATTGGGGTCTGATGGTCAGTGAGAACGGCACCGGCCTCGGCACTCAGCCCTTTGCCGTACTCGCGCCGATCCTGATGATCGTCCTCTACACAATCGGCGGCGGTCTGATCGCCGAAGGCGCTGCGCGGGTGATGGCCCGGACGGAAGGCAAGGCATGACGACGGTATTGAAAGCCTCGGGGCTGACCGTCGAACGCAGCGACGGCGCGTCGATCATCGAGGATGTTTCCCTGAGCCTCGAAAGGGGCGAGGTGATGGGCATCGTCGGTGAATCCGGTTCCGGAAAATCCACGCTGGCGCTGGCGCTGCTTGCCTATGCGCGGCACGGCGTGCGCATCGCGGGCGGTGCGGTCCGGGTGGCAGACACCGACATGCTGGAACTCGACCCGGCAAGCCTGCGCAAAGCGCGACGCGAAGTCGTGGCCTATGTCGCGCAGGACCCGGGAGCGGCGCTGAACCCGATGCTGACCCTCGGCACCCTGCTGACCGAGGGCTTGGCCGGCGGCAAGGCCGAAAAGGTGACCCGCGCGCGTGAGATCCTGCGCAAGGTCGGCCTGCCCGACGACGAGGCCTTCCTGCAGCGCCGTCCGCGCCAGCTTTCGGGCGGGCAGCAACAGCGTATCGCGATCGCCATGGCGGTGATCGCGCAACCCAAGCTGATCATCCTCGACGAGCCGACGACCGGTCTCGATGTCTCGACCCGCGCCAAGGTGCTGGATCTGATCCGCCAGCTCTGCATTTCAGACAATCTGACCGCGATCTATGTCAGCCATGACCTTGCGGTGATCGCCAACGTCGCCGACCACGTCACAGTGATGTATGGCGGCCAGGTTGTCGAACAGGGCCCCATGCAGGAAATTCTGGCGACGCCGCGCCATCCCTATACGCGCGCCTTGCTGGACGCTGTTCCTTCACTGCAGGCCAGGCAGGCGCTGAGGCCGATCCGTGGCCGCGTGCCGGCGGTGGGCGAGGCGCCTGACGGCTGCATCTTCTCCGATCGCTGCGATTACGCCGTCGAGGCCTGCAACACCCGGCCAGCGCTGAGACTGGTGGGAGGCACCCAGGTGCGGTGCGTTCGTCCCGAACTGGGTGAGACATTCGGGGTGCGCCCGCAAGCCGTAGGCCATTCCGACGGGCAGGTCGCGAACAGCTCGGCGGTGCTTCAGGCGAACGGGGTCAATGCATTCTACGGCTATCGCCAGATCCTGTTCGATGTCAGCCTCAAGGTAGAACCGGGCCGATGCCTGGCGGTGGTGGGCGAGTCGGGCAGCGGCAAGTCGACGCTTTCGCGCTGCCTGATCGGATTGCACGGCAACGTCACGGGTGAATTCCGCCTTGACGGCAAGCCGTTGCCGCTCACCGTGGGCCAGCGCGACCAGTATGCCCGCCAGCGGCTGCAATACATCTTCCAGAACCCTAACGCTTCGCTCAATCCACGCCGCACGATCGGTGCGAGCCTGGCTGCTGCACTCGCCAACAGGCCGGAGGCTGACAGCCGGCCGGGCGCCGTCATCGCTGAGGCGCTCGAACGGGTCGGCATCTCACCCGACCTCGGCACGCGCTATCCAGCCGAGCTTTCGGGCGGCCAGCGCCAGCGCGTGGCCATTGCCCGCGCGCTGGTCGCCAATCCCGCGGTGCTCCTGTGCGACGAGGTGACGTCTTCGCTCGACGTGTCGGTACAGGCTTCTGTGATCGAATTGCTGCGCAGCCTGCTCGCCGACGGCCTCGGCATGCTCTTTGTCACGCACGACCTCGCCGTGGTGCGCAACATCGCAGACACGGTTGCCGTGCTCAGCGCCGGTCGGGTCGTCGAACAGGGTGAAGCTCACAAGGTCCTGGGCACGCCCAGCCACCCCTACACACAATCGCTGCTCGCCAACACGCTGCAACTGCCAACCGAAGCCGCCGATCTGGACATGCCGGTGATCGCGCCGAGGCAATCCGCGGCCGGTTCGCGGTGAATTTGAGGATTTCTGTTCATCAAGAGGAGAAGATGATGAGTCATTTTGACGGTCTGCTCAACGACACGCTGCCGTTGCTGCAGGTAGACTTTACCGCCGAGGGAGCGCTGGCCGACCTTGAGAATCCACCGAATACGGGTGGCTTCGAGCTGGTCGGCACGCTGGTGCAGCCCAACGCGAAGATCCACATGACCCATATCTGGATCACGCCGTTCAATCGCCACCTGCATTGGGTGTCGGAGCATGTCCACGACTACGACGAAGTCCTGATCTGGACCGGCAACGATCCCGAGAACCCGCAGGATCTCGGCGCTGAGCTTTATATCGACATCGAGGGCGAGCGCCGCATCATCAACAAATCCGGCTCGATCTACATCCCGGCGGGCGTCAGGCACTGCCCGCTCGGCTTCCACTATGTGAATCGACCCTTCCTGTTCCATGCGTTGTCACTGGACCCGACCTACAAGGCGAAGGTCTAGCCTTTACGGTGGTCAATCAGCCATCGCCGGCGACCAACTGCCGGCGATGGCTGTTTCCCGGTGTGTTTGCGAGGCCACCACCATGTCCCTCTGCCAATCAGGTTTCTTCTTTCCAGCGCGGCCGGCGCATCTGGAACGTCTCGCTGGTCGAGAGATAATCCATATAGCCGAGCCGGGCGACATTGCCGGCCTTCTTCTGGTCGAAAAGCCCGGCCGTCAGCATGGCGTCATCGATATGGATGCCGACGACCTCGCCCATGACTACGAAGACTCCGGCCCAGCGACCATCGAGGCCCTTTGGTTCGATGATCTCGGTCAATCGGCATTCGAGCACGGCGGGAGCGCCTGCGACATGCGGGGCGGCGATCAGCCTCGAATTGGCGGCTTCCAGCCCGGCATAACCGAACTCGCTGATCCCGCGCGGTGCGTCGACCGAGGTCGCGTTCATCTGGCGGGCAAGTTTTTCACCGACCAGGTTGACGGCGAATTCGCCTGTTTCCCGGGCGAAGACGACGCTGTCCTTTTCGGCATCCGCCGAGAACCAGACAAGGTAAGGATCGACCGACAGTGCGTTGAAGAAGGAGTAGGGCGCGAGGTTGATCGCGCCCGAGCTGCTGCGGGTCGAAATCCAGCCGATCGGCCGCGGCGAAACGATCGCCTTGAACGGGTCGTGCGGCAGGCCGTGGCCATCGGATGGACGGTAGAACATGAGGGTCAGTCCTGACGTGCCGCGACGAGATCCGCCTCCACTTTCCAGGCCGGGTTGGCGAGCCCCGTGACCACGACAGCCGTGGTTGCGGTCTGGACACCGGCAAAGACGCGGTTGCGGATGCCGGCATAGGTGATGATGTCTTCGGCCGACATGCAATAGGCGTTGAACTTCACGATGTCGGCGAAGGTCATGCCCGCGGATGCGAGGATGGCGCGGATGTTTTCCATCATCTGCTCGGTCTGCTCTTCAAGGCTCTCCGGCACGGTGCCGTCCGGCCGCGCGCCGACCTGGCCAGCGACGTAGAGATGGCGGCTGGCGGCCGGCACCTCGACTGCATGCGCATAGAGGTTGCGGGCAGGCGGTGCGATGGTCGCCGGATTGTGCAGTTTGTTGCCGGTGGTCATTTTTATCCTCCCTTGGAAGCCTGAAATTCAGCACGTTGCGCGGCGAAGCTCGACATATTCGTGATGACAGTTTGGTTGTCGAAATGAACTTTATAGTTCACTTTGTCAACCAAATCATGTTGCGCGTAACGCGACAAAGGAGTGGATTTCCGATGACGTTTCGGGTTGAGGTGAAATCGCGCTTCCCGTTTTGGGCGAATGCGGACGGGCGCCTGCAGGGGATGACGGAATGAGTGGACCGGACAACGGCGTCGACGATGCCGACAACATGGCGCATCTGATCGAGGCGCACGACGCGCGCGATCTGTTTTCCTTCCAGCTGCAACGCCTCGCCTCGCTTTCGAGCCGCATTGCTTTCCTGTCGATCAGCCCGCGCTACAAGCTGACGGTTCGGGAATGGCGCGCGCTTGCCGTGCTCGACTATCTCAAGGAAGCGCCTCTGCAACTTCTGGCCAATCATAGCGGTCTTTTGAAAAGCCAGATGAGCCGTGTCGTGTCCGGCCTCATCGACCGTGGCCTGATCAGCCGCTCGGAAAACCCCGAGGATGGGCGCAGCATCCTGCTGCGCCTCACCGGCGAGGGCAGGGAGATCGTAGCGAAGATCCTCGCCGATTCCGAACACCGCAACGAGATGATGCTCTCGAGCCTGTCATTGGAAGAGCGTTCGCAGCTTCAGAAATCGCTGCAGGCCGTCTTCAAGAGTTCGATCGCCTATTACGACCAGCTTCGCCGCGAGGTCGTTGCCGCCGGCGGCGATCTCGGCGAGGAAGAGTGATGCCAACGCCACGCATCCTCCTGGACGCGTAGAAGACGCTTTCAGCCTCGTTTGCGCATGCTCGTTTCCGAAATCGGCTCGGATTTTGGGGCGCAGGCGCAAGTTACCTGCTTCCGCTACTTCGCCCAGTCTCCAGACAAATCATCAGCTTGGTCGCCGCGTGCAAAATGTGCGGCGGGGTTGAGATATTTTCACTCAATATAGTTGACGATGTGAACTAGATGGTTTACGAAATCAACTAAATTGGAATTGAGGAATACGGATGGAACTGGCGAAGCTGTTCATCGATGGCGCATGGTGCGAGGGGAGCTCGGGACGATCCGGCAAGGTCATCGATCCGGCAACCGGCGAAGCCTTCGCATCAGTGACGCATGCCAGCGCGGCGGATCTCGACCGGGCACTATCCGCCGCCCGGCGCGCCTTCCTCGAATGGCGGCTGGTTTCGCCCTATGACCGTTCGAAGCTGCTGCGCAAGGCTGCCAACTTGTTGCGCGAGCGTGCGCCGGACATTGCCGCATTGATGACGCGCGAGCAGGGCAAGCCGCTCGCCGAGGCGCTCGGCGAGACCGTCGGCTCGGCCGATCACATTGACTGGTATGCCGAAGAGGGACGCCGTGCCTACGGCCGTCTCATTCCGGCGCGCATGCCGGGCGTGCGCCAGATCGTGGTCAAGGAGCCGGTAGGTCCCGTCGCCGGCTTCTCGCCCTGGAATTTCCCAGTAAGCCAGGCCGTGCGCAAAATCGCAGGCGCGGTGGCTGCCGGGTGCACGATCATCATCAAATGCCCGGAGGAGACGCCGTTCTCGCCGATCGAGCTGGTCCGCTGCTTTGAGGATGCCGGCATTCCGGCCGGCGTCGTCAACCTCGTCTTCGGGGTGCCGGCCGAGATCTCGGAATACCTCATTCCTGCCCCGCAGATCCGCAAGATCTCGTTCACCGGCTCCATTCCAGTCGGCAAGCATCTTGGCCAGCTGGCGGCCGCTCACGTCAAGCGGGCGACGCTCGAACTCGGCGGACACTCGCCTTTCATCGTGTGTGAGGACGCCGATCCGGAAGAAGCAGTCAAACTTGGCCTGTTCCTGAAATACCGCAACGCCGGTCAGGTCTGCGCCGCGCCGTCCCGCTATTACGTGCATGAGCGGCACTACAAGCGTTTCGTCGATGCCTTCGTCGCCGGTTCGGAAAACCTGAAGGTTGGTCCGGGTACGGAGACGGGCGTGCAGATGGGGCCGCTTGCCAATTCCCGTCGCCTCGACGCCATGCAGGCTTTCGTCACGGATGCCGAGAGCCGCGGCGCCAGGGTGCTTGCCGGCGGCAAGCGTATCGGCAACCAGGGCAATTTCTTCGCGCCGACCGTGCTTGTCGATACGCCGGACGATGCGCGCCTGATGGTCGACGAGCCGTTTGGTCCGCTCGCGCCAATTGCTTCCTTTTCCAGTCTGGACGATGCGATCGCGCGTTCGAACAGCCTTCCCTATGGCCTCGCCGCTTTCGCTTTCACGCGCTCTGAGCGCACGTCGACGCTGCTCGGCGAACAGTTGGAGTCCGGCATGGTCTCGATCAATCACTTCGGCATTGCCGCGCCGGAGACGCCGTTCGGCGGCGTCAAGGAGAGTGGCTATGGCAGCGAAGGCGGGAGTGAAGGCCTCGAAGCCTTCTTCCAGACGAAGTTCATCAGTGAACTGGGGCTCAAGGACGCGGCGGCCTGAGCCTCAACAGAAAGATGTGACCGCCGATCAACGTAAATTGTGTGTCATCAATGGGAGAGATGAAGATGCACAAGTCTGTCAAACGCGGACTTATCACAGCAACGGCCTGGGCCGTATTGTCGACCACGGCCATGGCCGCGGACACGCTGACGCTCGCCGGGCTTGGCGGCAAGGTTCAGGAAGACCTGACCGCAACGCTGTTCAAGCCATCGGCTGAGAAAATCGGTGCCGAACTCAGAACGGAATCGCATGACGGCATCGCTGCCGTGCGTGTGCAGGTGCAATCCGGTGCGCCGGGCTGGGATGTCGCGCATCTCGGCGCAGAAGACTGCGCCATCGGTGCCGCCGAAGGCCTGTTCGAGCCGATCGATTACTCGGTGGTCAATGGAGACGGTATTCCGGAAGGCGTCCGCGCCAAGGACTGGATCGCCACGAATACCTATTCCGTTGTTCTCGCTTGGCGCACGGACAAGTATGGCGACAATCCGCCGAAGGACTGGAAGGACTTCTGGGATGTCGAGAAATTCCCCGGTCGCCGCGCACTCAGCGTATACCCGCAGGAGATGATGGAAATCGCATTGCTCGGTGACGGCGTCGAGCGTGACAAGGTCTATCCGCTCGACACCAAACGTTCGCTGGCGGCGCTCGAGAAGATCAAACCCAGCGTCTCGGTGTGGTGGACCTCGGGTGCCCAGTCTGCGCAACTCCTCAAGGACGGCGAAGTCGACATGGAGGCGATCTGGGGCAGCCGCATCGCCGGCGTCATCGCTGATGGCGCGCCTGTCAAATTCACCTATCAGGACGGCGTCATCGGCTTTGGCTGTGTCGCGATCCTGAAGGGCTCGAAGAACGTGGCGGCTGCACAGAAACTCGTCGCCAACATCGTCTCGCCCGAGATCCAGGCGCGCATTCCGACGATGATGGGCTACTACGGACCCTCGAACAAGAAAGCCTTCGAGGCAAAGCAGTTTTCCGCCGATGTGCTCACCCAGTCGAACGCCTCGCCGGAAAACGCGGCAAAACAGGTCACCATGCAGCCGACCTGGTGGTCCGAGAACATCCAGGATGTCCAGGAAGACTTCAAGAACCTGATCGTCCAGTAGGTTCGCATTCTGCGAGTTTGGAAGGTGGGTCTCCGGTATCCACCTTCCACCGACCCTGACGCTGCACCAGCGGTGCGGCCGATCTCTGACACGTCTTTGTATCGGTGGATTGTCAATGATGTTGCCAACGACCTTTGTAGGGAAAGCCAGCCAACAGCCGAGCCGGCCGAAGTGCTCGACGCGTTCCGTCGTCGGTCGCAAGATGCGTTTTGGCTGCGTTCACGCTTGAGCGCGTAGCGAATGCCGACCGTTTACAAGGAGGCCGCGATGCCCGGCAGGGTCGAAATCCGAAACATCCGAAAAGCCTATGGCAGCTTTCTCGCACTCGATGACGTGTCGCTCGATATCGCGCCGGGCGAGTTCCTGACCCTGCTCGGTCCTTCGGGATCCGGCAAGACGACGCTTCTCAACGTGCTTGCGGGTTTTGTGCGTCCAGATTCCGGTTCTATCACCATCGACGGCGCCGAATTCCTGCTGCTGCCGCCGCACAAGCGCAATCTGGGCATGGTGTTCCAGAACTACGCGCTGTTCCCCCATATGAGCGTGCGCCGCAATGTCGGCTATCCGCTGCGTTTGCGCGGCGTGTCCGGAGCCGAACTCGACCGGCGTGTCGAGGAAGCGCTCGGCCTTGTCCAGATGGCGCATCTCGCCGACCGTGGCGTCAACGCGCTTTCGGGCGGCCAGCGCCAGCGCGTGGCGCTGGCACGCGCCATCGTCTTCGAACCCTCGATCTTGCTGATGGACGAGCCGCTTTCGGCACTCGACAAGAAACTGCGCGAGCACATGCAGCTCGAACTGAAGCGGCTGCATGACCGGTTGGGAACGACCACGGTCTATGTCACGCACGACCAACGCGAGGCGTTGACGCTCTCGGATCGCATCGCGGTGGTGAACGGCGGCAAAATCGTGCAGCTCGGAACGCCGGATGAAATATACGACCGCCCGAAGAACAAGTTCGTGGCGGACTTCATCGGCGAGACCCGTTTCCTGCCCGTGGAGACCGGCGCATCCGGCGCGCTTCTCTATGGCCGTCCGCTCAGGACGCGCGACGACTGGAAAGGCGCAACCGGCGAAAAACCATGGCTTGTCATCCGTCCCGAGCGGCTGCGCTGGAAAGGGGACGAATCCCAGACAGCGAACCGCATCGAGGCTGAGACAACCGATATCATCTACCAGGGTGACAGCTACCTGATCACGGTTCGCATGCCTGACGGTGCCGAGCTTGACCTGCGTCGCGGCCCCGACCTCGGTGGCAAGGACCTGCCGGAACGCGGGCAGCCGATCCAGCTATGGCTCGATCGCGAACACACGATCCTGGTGGCGGACAAGTCATGACGATGGTGCTCAATCATCCGGGCATCGCGGATGCCGACCACAACGCGGATGCCTTGAAGCGCCAAGGCAGTCGCGAACGCCGTGTGCTGGCCTCGCTGACGCTGCCGGGCGCGATCCTGATCTTCCTTGTCCTGATCCTGCCGATCGGCTGGCTGTTCTGGCTTTCCTTCTTCGGACCTTCCGGGGAGCCGACGCTGGAAAACTATACGCGCATGCTGAAGCCCATCTATGTGCGCACCTTTATCTCAACCTTCGAGGTGGCGGGCCTGGTGACGCTGGTCTGCGTGCTTCTCGGCTACCCGGTTGCCTATCTCCTGTCACAGCTTTCCGAGCGTACCGCGGGATTGCTGATGATTTTCGTGGTGCTGCCATTCTGGACTTCGGTGCTGGTGCGTACCTATGCCTGGCTCGTGCTTCTCCAGCGCACCGGGCTGGTGAACACGTGGCTGATCGATGCCGGGGTGATCTCCACACCGCTGCCGCTGGTCCACAACATGCTCGGCACCGTGATCGGCATGGTGCATGTCATGCTGCCGTTCCTGATCCTGCCGCTCTATGCTTCGATGCGGGCGATCGACTCGGTCTATATGCGCGCTGCAGCCAATTGCGGGGCCACGCCCTCGCAAGCTTTCCGCCAGGTCTTCCTGCCGATGTCGCTGCCCGGGCTTGCAGCCGGCGTCGCCCTTGTCTTCGTGCTCTGCCTCGGCTTCTTCGTCACGCCGGCGCTGCTCGGTGGCGGACGCGTCGCGATGTGGGCGATGCAGATCGCCAACAACATCTCCGTCTATGGCAATTGGGGTGCGGCGAGCGCGCTCGGCGTCGTGCTCCTGGTGGTCACAGGCATCATCCTCTACGTCTTCAAACGGCTGTTCAGGGTCGACAGTTTCGAGGGCGTGCGCTGATGCTCCACCGCCCCGCGACAGAAACCCAGATCACGCATTTCCAGAGGCTTTGGCTGTACATGCTGGTGGCGCTGGTCTTCGCCTTCCTGATCATTCCCTGCCTGATCGTCATCCCGATGTCCTTCTCAGGCAGCAAATATCTGGAGTTTCCGCCCAGAAGCTGGAGCCTGCAGTGGTATGAGGCCTATCTCGGCTCGTCCGAGTGGCGCGCGGCCACCTTCGTGTCGCTGCGCGCAGCGCTGCTGACGACCATCTTTGCAACGACCTTCGGCACGCTGGCGGCCTATGGGATTTCACGGGCCTATGGGGCGGCCTCGTCGCTGGCCCGCGGCGTCTTCATGCTGCCGATGCTGGTACCGCTGATCCTCGTCGCCATTGGCTGCTTCCTCGTCTACGCCAAGATCGGCCTCAACGGCACGACGACCGGCCTGGTCATGGCGCACACGGTTCTGGCGTTGCCCTTTGTGGTCATCGCGGTGCTGAGCGGCCTTGCCAGCTATGACATGAACCAGGAGCGTGTCGCCCAAAGCCTCGGCGCTTCCCGTCCCTGGGCGTTTCTCACCGTGACGCTACCGCAGATTCGTCTTTCGGTGATGTCGGGTGCGCTTTTCGCCTTCGTCACCTCCTTCGACGAGGTCGTGATCGCGCTGTTCATCTCCGGCGGGCAGAACGCGACGCTGACCCGGCTGATGTTCGCCAACATCCGCGATCAGATCGATCCGACGGTTGCCGCGATTTCCTCGCTGCTGATCGGGCTTTCGATAATCCTGCTGGTCGGCTCGCACTTGCTGCGCGGCCGGGAGGATCGCAAATGAGCGCCGATGTCGTCATCTGCGAATGCTTCGCGCGCGACGGCCTGCAGCACGAGCCTGATTTTGTCGCTACCGCCGACAAGATCGCGTTGATCGACGCGTTCACCGAAGCAGGTTTCCCGCGCATCGAAGCGACGAGCTATTCGCATCCCGGCAAGGTGCCGGCTTTTGGCGACGCGGGCGACTTGCTCGCCGGCATTCGGCGGCGTCCCGGCGTCTATTACAAGGCAACTGTGCCGAACCTGACCGGCGTCGAACGGGCGATGGCTGATCTCGCCGCCGGACGTGGCGCCAATGAGGTGAGCCTGCTTGCCTCGGCCACCGAAGCCCACACGCAGCGCAACCTCGGCACATCGCGCGAGGGCCAGTGGGCGCGTATTGTCGAGATGGTCGAAGCAGCAGGCGACCGGTTTCGGCTCGTCGGTGTCATCTCGGTCGCCCTCGGCTGCCCGTTCGAGGGTGAGGTTCCACCGGAGCGCGTCGTCGAGGACGTACTGCGCTTCGCAAAGCACGGCGTCGGGATCGTCACGATCGGCGACACCACCGGGCTCGGTACACCAGTCAAGGTCGGGCAGCTCTTTCGTCTTCTGGCTGAAGCGGCCCCCAATGTGATCTGCGTCGGTCATTTCCACGATACGCGTGGTGTCGGCATCGCCAACTGCGTCGCGGCCTACGAAGCCGGCTGTCGCCATTTCGATTCATCCTTCGGCGGCGTCGGCGGCCATCCGACGAAGATCCGCTACGGCTCGGGCCGTGCCGGCAATGTGGCCACTGAAGACCTGGTCAATCTGTTCGAGATGGACGGCATTTCGACCGGGCTCGATCTCGACAAGGTGATGGTCGCCTCGCGCCTCTGCGAGCAGGTGCTTGGGCGTCAGCTCGACAGCAAGGTGGCGCGGGCAGGGTTCGCGGCATCGGTTGCCGGGGTCCACGAGAATGCGTGAAAGGATCGATATGCCGGACTGCATCATTGTCGAGGACCGGGATGCCGTGCGGATCATCCGCATGAACCGGCCTGACAAGCTCAATGCCCTTAACACGGAACTGACACAGGGCGTGCTCGATGCGTTGAACGCGGTAGATGGCGACGATGCAGTCCGCGCAGTCGTGCTTGCCGGTGAAGGCAAGGGGTTCTGCGCCGGCGCCGATCTGTCCGAATTCAAGGATCTGACGCCGGACCAGCAGCATCGCGTACTGACCCGTGCCGATCTGACCTGCCGGCTCCAATCCAGGTTGCAGGAGATGAAGAAGCCTGTCGTCTCGGCTGTACAGGGGGCAGCAGTGGGCGGTGGCGCCGGCCTGGCGATCGGTTGCGACATGATGGTGGCCGGAGCCGACCTAAAATTCGGCTATCCCGAACTCAAGCACGATATCGTGCCGGCCCTCGTCATGACCGGGCTGCAGCGGCAGCTCGGACGCAAGGCTGCCTTCGAGATGGTGAGCCTTGGCCGGCTGATCGGCGCCGAGGAGGCACAGGCGCTCGGCCTCGCCAATCGTGTCGTTCCCAAGGACGCCGTGATCGACACCGCGCTGGAGATCGCAAACCAGTGGGCGAAGGCAAATCCGATGGCGATGGCCGCCGCCAAGGCGCTGTTCTATCGGGTCGCCGATCTGCCTTTCGATGCCGCCATGGCCGCCGGACGCGACGTCAACGCGCTGATGCGCGGCTTCCGGAGGACTGAAAAGTGAAGCCCCTCGACGGCATCCGCATCCTCGATTTCAGCCGCGTGCTCGCGGGGCCGATGGCAACGCAGATCCTGGCGGAACTCGGCGCTGAGGTGATCAAGATCGAGCGGCCGGGCAGCGGCGACGAGACGCGCTCGTTCGAGCCGCGCGTGGACAGCGGCGACAGCGGCTATTTCTTCGCCTTCAACCGGGGCAAGAAATCGGTGACGCTCAACCTCAAGTCGCCACACGGTCAGTCGATCGCCCGTTCGCTGACGCAGAAGGCGGACGTTGTCGTCGAAAACTTCCTGCCGGGAGAGATGGCGCGGTTCGGGCTCGGCTACGAACAGCTTTCGGGTGACAATCCCAAGCTCGTCTACGTGTCCTGCACCGGCTTCGGGCAGACTGGTCCCTACAGCGAGCGCAATGGTTACGACACCATCTTCCAGGCGCTTTCGGGCGTCATGGCACTGACCGGCCATCCGGATGGGGCACCTGCCAAGGTCGGCGTGCCTTTCGCCGATCTCTCATCCGGTCTGTGGATCGCCATCTCCGTCCTGGCAGGCATTGCCGGGCGTGCGCAGTCGGGACGCGGGACCCATGTCGATCTGTCGATGCTCGACGTGCAGGTCTCGATGCTGACCATCGCCGCTGCCCGCTGGTTCCTGCTCGGCGAAGATCCCAGGCGCACCGGCACCGAACATCCGGGGCGTGTTCCTTCCGCCGCCTTCGAATGCGCGGACGGAGGTTGGCTGCATATTTCCGGTTCCGATCAGCATTGGGCGGCGATCTGTGCGGTGCTCGGTCTCGATGCGCTCGCGGCGGACCGGACACTGGACCGCAATTCCGAACGTGTCGTCCAGCGCGAGCGGGTCATGGCGGCGATGACGGCGGCAATCGCTGGGCGTGAACGCGATGACCTTGCCGAAGCGCTGCGGGCCGCCAACGTGCCGGCTGGCGAGGTCAACAGCGTCGCCGAGATCCTTGCCGACAGCCATGTCGGCGCGAGGGGCATGGTCGCCGCTTTCGAACATCCCAGGGCCGGCAAGGTTGGCGCGCTGCGCACTCCGGTCAGACTGTCCGGCTACGACGAGATCTCGGTCGGTGTGCCACCGGTGCTCGGTGCCGACACGGAGATTGTGCTCGGCGAGATGCTCGGCTTGCAGGCCGAGGAAATAGACAGATTGCGTGGCGAAGGAGTGATCTGATGTCGGGACCGGTCAAGGTCAAGCGTGAGGGAGCGGTCGCCCGCGTCGTTCTTTCGCGATCGGAGGCGCGCAACGCGCTCAATCTGCCAATGTGCCAAGGCTTGACCGAGGCTTTCAGGGCGATCGACCGCGACCACGATATCCGCGTTGTGATCATCGAAGGAGAGGGACCGGTGTTCTGCGCCGGCGCCGACCTCAAGGAGCGCAAGGGACGCGACGCGGCCTGGATCCGCCAGCGCCGGCTCGCCTCCTTCGAAGCCTATTCGATGATCGAACGCTGCACGCGGCCGGTGATCGCGCTGGTGCAGGGACCGACAGTCGGTTCGGGTGGCGAGATCGCCATGAGCTGCGATTTCATTGTCGCGGCAAGCGATGCGAGCTTCCGTTTCCCCGAGGCGCATTGGGGAACGGTCGGCGCCACGCAACGACTGCAGCGCGTCGTCGGCGTGTCGCGCGCCAAGGAACTGCTCTACACCGGCCGCGAGATGCCGGCCGGGGAAGCCTACGCACTCGGTATGGTGGCCCGGCTGACGGAGCCTGCGAAGCTTGGCGAAGAGGGCACGACGATCGCGCTCAAGATCGCCGAGGCGCCACCGCTCTCGATCGCGCTGACAAAACAGTCCGTCGATCTCGGTTCGCGGACAGACCTCGATTCAGGCATCCGCATCGAACTCGCCGCGATCGAACGCGTGCTTGCCGACAATGGCTGGAAGAACGGCGTCGACCGCTTCCTGCAGAATGTGGGCAACGGCACCGCCGACGCCAGCTAAACATCAGGAGACATGACCATGCTCGCCAATTCCGCTGCCGCTCGCGACATCCGCTATCAGATACATTCGCAGACCAACATCCGCCAGCACGAGAAGGACGGTCCGCTGATCATCACGCGCGGCGAGGGCGCCTATATCTATGACGACAGCGGCAACCGTTACCTGGATGCCATGTCGGGCCTGTGGTGCGTGTCGCTTGGCTATTCCGACACCTCTATCAAGGAGGCGGTGAAGGCGCAGATCGATGAGCTGCCTTATTTCCATTTGTTCGCGCACCGCTCCAACAACCCGTCGATCGATCTCGCCGAGAAGCTGATCCAGAATTCGCCCGGCATGTCCCGTGTCGTCTTCCAGTGCTCGGGTTCGGAAGCGAATGACACCGCCGTCAAGCTGATCTGGTATTACTGGAACGCGCTCGGCCGGCCGGAGAAGAAAAAGATCATTGCCCGCAAGCGCGCCTATCACGGCACCGGCATTGCGTCCGGCAGCCTCACCTTCCTGCCGAACATCCATCGCGAGTTCGATCTGCCGATCGACCGCTTCCTGCATGTGACCTGCCCGCATTATTATCGCGAGGGGCTGCCCGGCGAGAGCGAAGCCGATTTCGTCAGGCGGATGGCGGATGAACTCGAGCAACTGATCCTTGCGGAAGGCCCGGAAACCGTCGGCGGCTTCTTCGCCGAACCGGTGATGGGCACCGGCGGTGTCGTCATGCCGCCCGAAGGCTACTTCGAAGCCATCCAGGCGGTGCTCGACAAATATGAGGTGCTGACGGTTTCCGATGAGGTCATCTGCGGTTTCGGACGCACCGGCACCTACTGGGGTGCGGAAGCGGTCGGCTACAAGCCCGACATGATCACCTGCGCCAAGGCACTGTCTTCCGCCTATCTGCCGATCTCCGCCGTCATCGTGTCGGAAAAGATCGTCGATGCCATGCGCGAGCAGTCCGACAAGGTCGGCGTCTTCGGCCATGGCTACACCTATGGCGGCCACCCGGTCTGCGCGGCAGCCGCGCTCGCTTCGCTCAACCGCTACGAGGAACTCGACACCACCCGCAACGCGCGCGAGACCGGAGCCTATTTCCAGAAACGGCTTGCCGAACTGAAGGACCATCCGGTCGTCGGCGAGGTGCGCGGCATCGGGCTGATGGCCGGCGTCGAGCTGGTCAGCGACAAGAAAACCAAGGCGCCGTTCGACGCGTCGGTCGGGGCGGCTGCGGCCTGTTCGCGCTTTGCGCTCGAATGTGGCCTCGTCACCCGCAATCTCGGCGAGACCATGTCGTTTTCACCGCCCTTGATCGTGACGCCCAAAGAAATCGACATCATCGTCGACACGTTCCGGGAAGCGCTCGACCAGACGCTGGCATGGGCCAACGCCAAGGCCGCGGCCTGATCGATCGGCCAGAGCACATGAACATCAAGACGCTTTTCATCAACGGCGCGATCCGGACCATGGATCCGGCGCGCCCGACAGCCGAGGCGATTGCAATCGATGCCTCGGGTCGCATTCTTGCCCTCGGCACGACAGCCGAGCTTCGGGGCCTTGCCGGCCCCGATACCACGGTCGTCGATCTTGGCGGACGCTTCGCCATGCCGGGGATCGTCGACTTTCACATGCACGTCATTTCCGGCATGACGACGCGGCTGCGCTCCTTTGCCATCGACGCCGGTGACGACTTCGAGGCCGTGCAGACGCGGGTGCGCAAGGCAGCCGAAGGCAAACCGGAAGGTGCGTGGCTCACCGGCAGCGCTTATGGCGCGACGGCACTGGCCGACATCGAGAAGCTCGGCACCGAGGCCAAGCGGCTGCTCGACGAGGCAAGCGGCGGCCGCCCCGTGCTTCTTACCCATGGCAGCCTGCACGGCGCCTTCGCCAACGGTGCGGCGCTTGCCGCTGCGGGCATTGACGCCTCCACAGCTGACCCTGCCGGCGGCCGTATTGTGCGCGTCGACGGCGAGGCGACCGGCCTGCTCGAGGAAAGCGCGATGTGGATCGTCGATGGCGCCGTCCCGGCACTCGGCGACGGCGAGATCGTGGACGTGGCACGCGCGGCCGTCGGTTACTTCAACTCGGTCGGCGTCACCGGCTTCTCCGACGCGCAGTCGACGCCGGAAATGGTCGCTGCCTTCCGCGCCCTCGACGATGCCGGCGACCTCTCGACTTGGGCCGGATTCCACCTGTCCGCCAGCCGCACCTGTTCGACCTGGTCGAAGGAGGCGGAAGATTTCCTGACGCGCCATGAATCGGCCTGCGGCCCGCATATGGTGGCTGGCAATGCCAAAATCTTCCTCGACGGCGTACCGTCGCTGAAGACCGCGGCAATGATCGCGGCCTATCCCGGCACGAACGAACATGGCGAAATGTACCTGTCGCCGGACGAACTCTTCGCCGAGATCGCTGCGCATGACCGGCAAGGCATCGGCGTGAAGGTCCATGCGGTGGGCGATGCCGCCATATGCCGTGTGCTCGACGCCGTCGAACGGGTCCGCGCCGAAAACGGTGACAATGGCCCATGGCACCACATCGCGCATGGCCAATATATCCCGCATGAGGATATCCCGCGCATGAAGCGGCTGCGGGTCATCGCCGACCTCAATCCGCCGATGTGGTTCGTCAACCATGCAAGCCTCGCGCATGAACGCGTTGTCGGCAAGGAACGCTACGCCACGGTCTGGCCGATCCGCACCATGCTGGAAGCCGGCGTAACGATGGCGGTCGGGTCCGACTGGATGACGGTCTTCCCGGAGCTGAACCCATGGCAATCGCTGGCCGGGCTGCTCACCCGCGCGGATCCCTCGGGCCGGTTGCCGGGTGTGCATTCGCCGCTCGAGGCCATCACGCTCGACCAGGCGCTGCCATTGATGACGCGCAACGGCGCGCAAGGAATGGGCCTTGGCGACCGGACGGGTCAATTGGCGCCAGGCTTCTCGGCTGACTTCATCGTGCTCGACCGCGATCTCCACGCCGTGGAGCCGCGCGCCATTGCCGGCACGAAAGTGCTGAAGACCTTCTTCGAAGGCAGGGAAGTCTACGCCGCCTGACCGGCCAGTTGGGATTGCTGCACGAAAACAAAAACCCGCCGGAGTCCATCCGGCGGGTTTTTTGTTTGCTCATTACCAGTCCCGGAGGAGCCCGGGGGCTGTCCAGCTTTCGTTTCACCCGACCTTGGCCAAGGCCTTGTCGAGTGCGTCGACGAGCATGTCGGCGTTCTCGCGCGAAAACACCATGGGCGGGCGAATCTTCAGGAGGTTCCTGCCGGCGCCAGTAAGACCGACCAGCACGCCGCGTGTAAGCAGGTCCTCGATCACGGCGCGCGCTTTCGATGGCGACGGCTTGTCTCCCTCGACGATCTCCACGCCGGCGAAAAGACCGGTACCGCGGACGTCGCCGATTGCAGCGTGTCGGCCCATCAGGCCGGCGAGGTTTTCGCGCAGATAGGTGCCAATATGGAGTGCATTCTCCTGCAGCTTTTCTTTCTCGATGACATCGAGCACGGCGAGGCCGGCGGCGGCTGCGACCTGGTTGCCGCCGAAAGTGTTGAAGTAGCGCTGGGTCTGCAGGAAGCCTTCGACCAGCGAGCGGCGCGCGACGACGACGCCCAATGGAATGCCGTTGCCCATCGGCTTGCCCATGGTAACGATGTCGGGAACGAGCCCGGCGTGCTGGAAGCCCCAGAAATCGGTGCCGGTGCGGCCGAGAGCGGTCTGCACCTCATCGGCGATGATGAGGCCGCCAGCGCGGCGAATCTCCGCAATGGCCGGATCGAGATAGCCGGCCGGCACCGAATAGAGACCATCGGATGCGAAGACCGGGCAGACGAAGAAGGCGGCTGGATGATGTCCCCGCTTCGCCAGTCCTGCGATGCTTTCAGCATAGCTGGCGGCATAATCGCTTGAGGACAGCGCCTTGCCGTTGCCTCCGGCAGCTCCTGCGAAACGTGGGGCGGTCACGGTGCCGATCCAGGGTTCGAGCCGGTCATGCGGAAGCGTTGCCGTATCGAGCGCGCCGATGATGGTGGAGTTGCCATGGAAGGCAGCGTCGGTAACGAGGGCACCCGTGCCTCCGGTGTTGGCGGTGGCGATCCGCCAGGCAAGCTCATTGGCTTCGGTGCCCGAGCAGACGAACATGGCCGTGTCGAGATGGTCCGGCATGGTGGCCGTCAGCCGCTCGGCATAGTGGACGATCAGCTCGCTCGGATAGCGGGTGTTGGAATTGAAGACCTGCACCTGCCTTGCCACCGCATCGGCGACATGCGGGTGACAGTGACCGACATGCGGCACGTTGTTATAGGCGTCGAGGTATCGCTTTCCGTGCGCATCGGTTACCCAGATGCCTTCGCCTTTCACGGGCATGAAGGGCTGCTGGTAGAACTCTCTGTATATCGGTCCCATGGCCTTCCGGCGCCGTGCCATCAGGTCTTCGTAGGCCTGATCGGTTGAGGCTGAACGGGGTGCTGCTGCAAGCGCGGTCATGGCTTTCTCCAGATGTTCTGTGGCGTGTTCGGGACGGATCGCGAGAGCGCGCGACAGTGCCTCCCATCCCATTTCGGAAATGTCGGCCCGGTAGGGCGATGGTCCGCCTGACGTGGCGCTGCGCCAGGCAGCGATGATCTCGCGGGACAGAAGCCGCATCTTCACGAGATCGAAGAGGACGGCGACTTCGGCGTGTTCAAGCGGCATCGTGGTGGCATAGGCGGACAGGAACTCGGAAGCGACGCCGAGAAGATCCGGCTCGCGGTAGAGCTGGTGGGCGATCGCGATCGCCGCCTCGTTGACGAGGCAGGTCTCAACCATATCGCCGAAGTCTATGATGCCGGCGATCGCGCCCGAACGCGGGTCGCGCATGATGTTGTTCTGGTGGATGTCGTTGTGGATCACCTGCCTGCGCAGCCCGGCAAAGGCCGGCACGACACGGGCCTTGAAATTGGCCATGACCGTCTCGGCGATCGCTCGACGCCTGGGATCGGCGATGTGGTGGATACGATCTTCGAGCGCTGCGGCGTGGCGCAGGTCCCAGATCATGTCCGTCGGACCGCCGGAATGCCGGAAGCCGGAGAGCGCGCGATCCAGCCGACCGGCGAGCCGACCCGCATCGCATCGGAAGCTTGGTGTGGCGCGAAAGTCGAGCGCCGGCTCGCCGGTCAGATGCGTCACGAGCCGTGCCATGAAGACCGCGCCGTCATGGTGCACGGGTACGATCGTCGCCCCCTCCTGCGAGGTGACCGTGCGTGGCACCGGCAGCGCCGGATCGGCCGTTGCGATATGGTCGAGCGCGGCATTCTGGAAGGCGAGCGCCTGCGCGGGCTCGGCTGCATTGGCGATCTTCAGCACATATTGGCGCCCGTCCGCGACCGTTACCTTCAGGTTCTGGTCGCGCTCGCCGGACAGGGGCTTGAACGTGCCGGACAACCCGTAGACGCCGAGCAGTCGCGTGAGTTCATCCGTGGCAAGTCGGGGAATACGAGCAGTCAGGATGCCACCTGCTTCCGTGCTGCGTTCCGCGGATTGTCGGGACCTGCTTTCCAGCATGCTCAAGCTCCTGATCTGGCACGGAAGTCGTTCATGTGGCTGCCGCGTCGGCAGCATGTCGCAGCGCTGGCGAATGCGTTGACATGCCGGGTGTGATTGTTTCTTTTCGCGACAAACGAACCGGGAGGGAGATGACATGAGTGAGAACCGCACCGTGCTCGTCAGCGGCTATGCCCAGGCGCCGCGCGGTACCGGCATGTCGGAAACCATGACGTGGATCGGCGTCGTGCTGGAGATCGACTTGCGTACCCACGAGATCGTCGCTGCCGACGCGACCTTCGTCACGGATCTGGCGCGCGACTTCTTCCGCCGTACGGTGCTGGGCTATCGCCTGACCGACGGGCTCGAAGGGCTGGCCGCGATGATCGAAAACCGTATCCATACGCCGTCAAAGAACTCCCTGCAGACTGCGCTCCAGGCGGCTTTCCAGCGCTATATCGAGGCCCGCCAGGCGGGCAAGGGTTGAGCGGTATTCCGCGATCAGGCGCAGCGTCAGGTCCTCGGCGCCGGGGAGATCGTCGATCAGACCAGCGCTCTGGCCAGCCTCGATCTTGCCGTTGGCGACATCGCCGTCGAGGGCGGCAAGCTTGAGCGAGCTTGCGGCAAAGATCGCGCGGCGTGCCTCGATATCGGAGCCGGCGGCTTCGGCCTCGAGGAACCGCGCGGAGAAATCGTTGCAGACCATGCGGATCGGGCTCATGCCGGCGCCGACCAGCGCCGTGTCGGCAATCCCGGCGGCG
The DNA here is from genome assembly GCF_001303895.1 of Mesorhizobium sp. 1M-11. GTDB lineage: Bacteria > Pseudomonadota > Alphaproteobacteria > Rhizobiales > Rhizobiaceae > Mesorhizobium. The sequence continues at coordinate 70,422 of NZ_LJSD01000040.1, forward strand.
AGGACCTTCTGCTTGTAGGCCTCGTGCACGGTCGCCTCCTTCGTGGCGAGATAGCGCGTGCCAAGCTGTACCGCGTCCGCGCCGAGCGCGAGCATGGCGACGATGCCTGCGCCATCGGCGACGCCGCCGCCAGCGATCAGGATTGCCTCCGGCGCTGCCTTGGCGATGGCGCGGACCAGCACCAGCGTCGAGACCTGCTCCGGCGGCGGATGACCGCCGGCTTCGCCGCCGACCGCGACGATGGCGTCAATACCCGCCTCGAGTGCTTTCAGCGCGTGCGTCTCGGAGGCGACGACGTGGATGCATTTGATGCCGGCGGTTTGGAAGCGGCCGAGGTATTTCTTCGGGCCGCCCTGCGATGCGATGAGGATAGGCGCCTCTTCCTCGATGACGATGTCGAGGATTTCGTCGGCCTGCGGCCGATAAAGCGGTACGTTGACGGCGAAGGGCTTGTCGGTTGCAGCTTTCAATGTCCGCAACGCTTTGCGGAAATCCTCGACGAACATCGGGCCGGCGGCAAGTACGCCGAGCCCGCCGGCATTGGAAACGGCGGCGGGCAGCGCCGGGTTCGACGAAGCCCAGCTCATTCCTGCCTGGACGATCGGGTGAGCGACGCCGAACGTCCTGGTGAAGCGGGTGGTCACGAAGCCTTCTCCCTTTCGTCGAGGCCGAAATGCCGTTTGGCGTGCTCGATCAGCAGGCGCTTGGGTACCTTCGAGCTGGCGGTCAGCCCGACGATGTCGAAGCTTTCGACGACGGCGAGATATTTCGGCAGCTTGAAGCCGGCGAGCCGTGACTTGGCCCAGGCCAGAACCTCGTCGGCCGTCACAGTCTCACCGTCGCGCGGCACGACATAGGCGCCGGGCACTTCGATGAGCCGTGGATCGGGCAATGCGAAGACCTGTGCCTGGCGGATCTTCGGATGGCCGATCAGCACATCCTCGACATCGGCCGGCGCGACATTCTCGCCGCCGACACGGATGATCTCCTTCAGGCGTCCGACAAAGGTGACGCGGCCGTCTTCGCGCATGACGCCCATGTCGCCGGTCTTGAGAAAACCGTCCGCAGTCATGGTTTCGCGCGTTGCCTGTTCGTCGCGGTAGTAGCCTTTCATCACGCACCAGCCGCGCACGCGGATTTCGCCCTTATGGCCGCAGGGCAGTTCGGCGCCGTTCGACGGGTCGCAGATGCGGACTTCCAGGCCGGGGTGCGGGCGCATCCAGCCGGCAATGCGCTCTTCCACCGGATCGGCGTGATCGGAGGCCATGATATTGGGTGAAGCCTCGGAGAGACCGTAGCCCGTGACGGTCTGGCCGGCGCCGAACTCCTCGACCGCACGACGCATGATGGCAGGGCTGATTGCCGCCCATCCACCGCGGAGCGTGTAGGAGCGCGGTTCGAAGTCCGGACTGCCCAGCATCATCAGATACATGGTGTCGTTGCCGGAGGTGAGGGTGCAGGCCTCTTCCCGGATCAGCCGGAGCGCTTCCTCGCCGGTGAAGCGGTGCATCGTCACCAGCGTGATGGCATGCACGGCGGACAGCACGACCGCGAGCGTCGAGCCGGCAACGTGGAAGAAGGGGCGGGCCGAAAGATAACGGTCGCCTTCGCGAGCGCCCATGCGCTTGCCGAGGAAATGGGCGTCGGTCACCATGTTGGCATGGGAGAGCAGCACCGCCTTCGGGAAAGACGTCGAGCCGGATGTGAACTGGATCAGCGCGACATTGTCCGGCTCGGGCAAGGGCGGGAGTTCGACGCCTTCACCCTTGGCGAGGAAGTCGGCATACAGCCTGCAAGTCGTCGGTGCTGCATCGCCGAGGACGACGACATCGGTCAGAAGCGGCAGCTCCGGCGAAGGAAGCGCCGTGTCTACCGTTGAGCAGACCTCGCGCAATACCGCGATGAAGTCGATCCTCAGCAGGCAGTCGACCGTGAGCAGCATCCGCGCATCGGCACGTTCGAGCTGCATGCGGATCTCGCCAGGCATCAACCGTGTGTTGACGGGCACGCAGACCGCGCCGACCCGCACGACACCGTGGAACAGGATTGCCCATTCGACGCTGTTGCCTGCACAAATCGCGACGTGGTCGCCGCTGCGAATGCCCGATGCGACAAGGCCACGGGCGACCTTGAGGCTTTCGGTTCGCAAACGCTCAAAACCAATCCGGTCACCATTGCCGACCAGGGCTTCCGTCAGTGGCCGCTTTAGTGCAGCTCGATCGAGCGCCTCACAGATGGTGGCTGGGATATCGGGAGAGCCCGACGGTTGCCGGTTCTGCATCTGGGTCACTGACCAGTCCTCCAAAACGAAAAACCGGCGGCTGCCGTGGCAAAGCGCCATGACATCCGCCGGTTTGAAATCCTTGAAAATCGCACCGCAGCCTTTTCGAGCGCGGTGCCAGGAAGTCTCCTAGCACCCGTTTGAATGACTCTCGATGCGCTGGATGTCAAGTCGGGGATTCGGCCGGCGTCCCGGTGTGTCCGGGCACAAGTTGTCCTCGTGCGATGAGCTGGATGCGTGGCATGGCTGAGATGGTTCGGGTCGTGGGGCACTGCCGTAGCAGTTGACATATAGTTGATAATGTGAACGATATAGTTCACATTATCAACCAAAATATTGCAAGGAGCAGTAACTTCTAGCCAACCAGCAGGAACACGTCTCCGGCGCGTACAGGGCCGAATGCACCCTGTTCCGTCGATGGTGGATTGTTGCCTGGCGATGGCCCGTTCGGTCCGCCAGCACGTCTTGTCCTAATTTTCACCCAGACCAGGAGAAAGCAGATGAGGGGAATGTCGCGAACTGGTTTTCTTTCCATGGCCCTATCAGCCATGTTGTTATCGGCGATGCCGACCATCGTCATGGCTGAGGAAGGCAAGCCGGCACAGACGGAAATCGTCACCACCAAGAACGTCGCCATCGAAGTGCTTGTCGAAGGCAAGGGGCCGGCTGTCGTCCTGCTGCCGTCGCAAGGCAGGGACAGTTATGGCGATTATGACCAGCTCTCGAAGACACTGGCTGCCGATGGCTTCAAGGTTCTCCGGCCCCAGCCACGCGGAATCGGCAAGTCGGTCGGCCCGATGAAGGGAGTGGATCTCTATGATTTCGCTGAGGACGTTGCCAATGTCATCGATGCTCTGGGCGATAAACGTGCCGTCGTCGCCGGTCATGCCTATGGCCATTTCGTTGCCCGCATGACCGCCACCCGTTACCCCGAAAAGGTGCGCGGTGTCGTCGTTGCCGCGGGTTCCGCCAGCGACACGGCAGAGCGCAATCCGCTTGTCTGGTGGGCCCCCGATTTCGCCGGCAACCTCAGCCTGCCGGACGAGCAACGCCTGGCTGCGCTGAAGGGCGCTTTCTTCGCGAAAGGCCACGACGCAACCGGCTGGCTGAAAGGCTGGTATCCGGAGGTCACCGCAATGCAGTCGGAAAAGCCGGTGCCGAGGAAGGTCTGGTGGGCAGCGGGTACCGCACCCATCCTGGAGATCATTCCCGAGGAAGATCCGTTCAAGCCGCGTGACCGCTGGGACGAGTTGCGCAAGCAGTTGGGCGAGCGCGTCACCACGGTCACTGTGGCCAACGCCTCGCATGCGCTGATGCCGGAGCAGCCTGCTGCTGTTGCCGAAGCCATCTCGAAATGGGCACACGATTTGCCGAAATAAGGCTGTTCCTCTTTTGCGGGTCTCTTCAGGGATCCGCAAAGATCGTGGCGGGTCGCTCGTGCGGGCCCCGTCGCGACTACTTTGTCAGCGCATCAGTTTGCGCAATTCCGCCTGGACGCTGATCATGCCCGGAAGATAGAGCCGTGCCATTTCTTCCGCTTCCGTACGCGAGGCCGCCACACCGACATTCATCGCCGCTACCGGCTGGCCACGCGAGTTGTAGAGCGGGATGGCGATCGAGCGCAGGCCCAGTTCGACTTCCTGGTCGACGATCGCATGACCTTGCAGTCTGACCCGTGCAAATTCTGCAACGAGCGCTTTTGGATCAGTAAGCGTATGGCTGGTTCGAGCCGGCAATGGCGCCTGCGAAAGGATTTCTCTGGCTGCAGTTTCAGACAAGGCGGCAAGCAACACGCGGCCCATCGAGGTGCAATAGGCGGGCAGGCGAGAGCCCGGCATCAGGCCGATCGACATCACTTTTCTTTGCGCCGCGCGCGCCACATAGACGATGTCGGTCCCGTCGAGGATCGAAACCGAAGAACTCTCGCCGAGCTGCTCGGACAGGCGGTCGAGCAAGGGCTGCACCAACTGCGGAAGCGGCATGGTGGCGAGGCAGGCCGTACCCAGGCGCAGCACCCGGGGCGTCAGGGTGAAGAACTTGCCGTCATAGTCGGCATAACCGAGATGGGCCAATGTCAGCAGGCAGCGCCGCGCGGTAGCCCGGTCAAGTCCGGAGGCCACAGAGACTTCCGATATCGACTGCCGCGGACGCTCGGCGGTGAAGGTCTCGATGACGGACAAGCCCTTGGCCAGGCCGCCCATGATGTCGCGTTCCATGAGAGACATTGCTTCACCCTATGCGCTTTGATTTGTGCGAATAGTCAACAAAATAATGATATCGCACAAATTGCATTGAAGGAACCCTCCATTGCCGCATACTGCAGCCGCCCTAAGCGGGAGGGAGAGGACAGCATGGACAAGACAGTGGCCGATCTTGCCGACGCGATAGCCGTTGTTGAGGACGGCGCAACCGTGATGATCGGCGGTTTCGGCGGTGCGGGTGCGCCGATCGAACTCATTCATGCGTTGATCGATCGTTTCCGGGCGACCGGCAGCCCGGGGAGGCTGACCGTGATCAACAACAATGCCGGCAACGGCCGCATCGGCATCGCCGCCATGATCGACGAGGGCATGGTGGCGAAGATGGTGTGTTCGTTCCCACGCTCGTCCGATCCGCGCGCCTTCACCGAGAAATATCTGGCCGGCGAGATCGAGCTGGAACTGGTGCCGCAAGGAACGCTTGCCGAGCGCATACGCGCCGGGGGCGCCGGCATCCCGGCATTCTATACGCCCACGAGCTACGGCACCGAACTCGCCGCCGGCAAGCCGGTCGCGGAATTCGAAGGCCGCAGCTATGTGCAGGAGCGCTGGCTGAAGGCCGATGTGGCATTGATCAAGGCTGAACTGGCCGACCGCCACGGCAATCTCACATACCGCAAGGCGGCGCGAAATTTTTCGCCGTTGATGGCAATGGCAGCCCGTACGACCGTGGTGCAGGCGCATGCGATCGTCGAGCCCGGTGCCATCGATCCCGAACAGGTGGTGACACCCGGGATATTCGTTGATCGCGTCGTCGAGGTCGGCGACGCCGCGCAGGAAGAGGCGCTGATCAGGCAGGAATACGCATGAAACTCACCAACGCCCAGATCGCCTGGCGGGCGGCGCAGGACATCGAAGACGGCGCCTATGTCAATCTCGGCATCGGCTTTCCCGAGATGGTGGCGCAGTTCCAGCCCTCCGGCCGCGCGGCGATCTTCCACACCGAAAACGGCATCCTCAATTTCGGCGAAGCGCCGGCGGCGGGAGACGAGGATTGGGATCTGATCAACGCCGGCAAGAAGGCGGTGACGTTGAAGCCGGGGGCCGCGTTCTTCCATCACGCCGACAGCTTCGCCATGGTGCGGGGCGGTCATCTCGATGTGGCGATCCTCGGTGCCTATGAGGTCGCCGAGACAGGCGATCTTGCCAATTGGAGCACAGGGCCGAAAGGGGTTCCGGCGGTGGGCGGCGCCATGGATCTGGTGCATGGTGCCAAGCGTGTCGCCGTCATCACGGACCACGTCACCAAGGACGGCAAACCCAAGCTGGTCAAGCGCTGCAGCCTTCCGCTTACCGGGGTCGGTTGCGTGACGCGTATCTACACCAGCCTTGCGGTCATCGACATCGTGAATTCCCGCTTCGTGCTGCGGGAAAAGCTGCCAACTCTCAGCCTTGACGAATTGCAGGCACTCACCGGCGCTGAGTTGCTGGTCGAAGGCGAAATCATCAACCTGAACGTTCCGGAAATCTAAGATGAGCGAAGCTTATATCTGCGACTATGTTCGCACGCCGATCGGCCGGTTCGGCGGGGTGCTTGCCTCGGTGCGTGCGGATGATCTCGGCGCGGAGCCGATCAGGGCGCTGGTGGCCCGCAATGCCGGTGTCGACTGGGATGCGGTCGACGATGTCTATTATGGCTGCGCCAACCAGGCCGGCGAGGACAACCGCAATGTCGCCCGCATGGCGCTGCTTCTGGCCGGCCTGCCGGTCTCGGTGCCGGGCTCGACGATCAACCGGCTGTGCGGCTCGGGCATGGATGCGGTGGCCATTGCCGCGCGCGCCATCAAGGCCGGCGAAGCCGAACTGATGATTGCCGGCGGTGTGGAATCGATGAGCCGCGCCCCCTTCGTCATGCCCAAGGCCGAGACGGCCTTCTCGCGCCATGCCGAAATCCACGACACCACCATCGGCTGGCGTTTCGTCAATCCGCTGATGAAGAAGCAGTACGGCATCGATTCCATGCCGGAGACCGGCGAGAACGTCGCCGAACAGTTCGGCGTCAGCCGGGCCGACCAGGATGCCTTTGCGGTGCGCAGCCAGGAGAAGGCGGTTGCCGCACAGGCCAATGGCCGGCTGGCCAGGGAGATCGTCCCCGTCACCATCCCGCAGAGGAAGGGCGATGCGATCGTGGTCTCCAAGGACGAGCACCCACGTGCCGGCACCACGGTGGAGACGCTGGCGAAGCTCGGAACGCCGTTCCGCAAGGAGGGCGGCACGGTGACGGCGGGCAACGCGTCGGGCGTCAATGATGGCGCGGCGGCGCTGATCGTGGCGTCGGAAGCTGCTGTCGCCAAATACGGGCTGACCCCGATCGCGCGTGTCCTGGGTGCTGCCACGGCCGGTGTCGAGCCCCGCATCATGGGCATCGGTCCGGTGCCGGCCACCCAAAAGCTCTGCGCCCGGCTCAACCTGACGCCGCAGGACTTCGATGTCGTCGAACTCAACGAGGCGTTCGCCGCGCAAGGCATCGCCGTACTGCGCGAACTTGGC
>NZ_LJSD01000002.1 GCF_001303895.1 Mesorhizobium sp. 1M-11
AAATCGGGCCGCGCTTTTGGCGCGGCCCGAAAGATGAAGTTGTTGCCTGAGAAGGTTCGGGATCAGCCGCGGAAGAGCGACAGGATCTGCTGCGACGAGCCGTTGGCGATCGACAGAGCCTGGATACCGAGCTGCTGCTGGACCTGGAGGGCCTGCAGGCGAGTCGATTCCTTGTTCATGTCGGCGTCAACGAGCTGGCCGACGCCGCGATCGATCGAGTCCGAAAGCTTCGAAACGAAGTCCTTCTGCATGTCGATGCGCGCCTTCGCAGCACCGAGTTCTGCAGCGCCGGTGGCCATGCCCTTCAAGGCAGCTTCGATGCCGGTGAGCAGGGCGTCGAAATCGCCGGCAGTGCTTGCACCGCCCGTGCCGGAAACCTTCAGATCCAAAGTCGACGCGCCGCCCGTCGAGAACGCCTTGTCCAGGATGCCAGTTCCCACAGCGCCGGTGGCGGCGTTCGAATCGATCAGTCGGATGTTCGTGAAATCGACGTCGATCGTGCCGGTCGTAACCTTGCCAGCCGAATCGCGGTTGTAGGAGGTCATGACCGTCAGCTTGGTGTCAGTCGTCGAGGTCGAGTCGGTCTTCAGCAGGTTCGAACCAGCATAGTTGGCACCGGCGATGTTGTCCTTGAGTTGGGACTGCAGGTTGCCGATTTCCGTCTGGATGCGCTCGCGGTCGGCCGCGCTGGAGGTCTTGGCCAGCAGCACCTTCTGCTTGATCTGGTCGACGACGTCGATCGCCTTGTTCATGGCGGTGTAGGCGGTGTCAACCTTGCCGGCGCCCAGGCCGAGCGCGTCCTGCACGACCGAGTTAGCCTTGTTGTCGGAACGCATGGTGGTGGCGATCGACCAGTAGGCGGCGTTGTCGGCGGCCTCGGCGACGCGCATGCCGGTGGCGATGCGGCCCTGGGTGACGGTCAGGTTCTTGTTGGTTGCATTGAGGCTCTGAAGAGCGGTCAAGGCGGCGGCGTTGGTCAGAATGCTGGACATAAGTCCTGTTCCTTTTACTAAACTCAACTAAGGAACATGCCGTAACGATCGGCCAGAGCGGAGCGGCATCATGCCTGTGGCCGTTGCAGCCACCCGCCCTCGATGCCGCTTTTATGGCGGAGACGTCCTACCAAACCGCTAACGGCCAATGCAATTCGCCAGAGGTCGCCGGAAGGCTGCCGGCGGGCACGCCTGGCGAGCCGGACGAGGGGGAGGGGAAAGTTTCGCGCAATCTACATCTGCAAGGATAACAGCGCGAGGTGCCTGAAGTGGCGCATGGAAACGCGGGTGGGGAAGTTCGAATGACGTCAGCAAAAAATATTCGCACCACCGATGTCGCGGATGACCTTCGATCGCAGATCGGAAGTGGTGTCCGCGGCGCGACCACTCTCATTCGCGCTGCCAACGGTGTTGGAATTGGTCCCGCTTTTCCAGCGATCAATATCTCCGCAGGAGGGTCGGACCGGGACCGGAAGAACGCAAAAAAAGCCGCCAAGCTGGTCAGGCAGGCTCAGAAGGCTCTTGATGGGCGCAGCGCCAGGGGAGCGGAAAAGCTCTTTGATGAAGCGATCGCGCTGCTGGACAACCCGCCTTCCCAACTGTGGTGCTATCGGCTCGTCGCGGCATCCAAGGCGGCCAACTACGAATATGTCGTCAACAACTATCAGCGCATCCGGGCGCTGGTTGCGAGTGAGGCGGAGATCGCTGTCGTCGACCGCTCGTGGATCGATTGTCTTATTTCCGCAGGTTTCCTTCATGAGGCGTTGCGCGAACTCGAGACCCTTTCTGTCCGTAGTGCGAGCAGTTGGGAAACAATGGCGACCACTCTCGGGGTGATCCACGCCCGGCTGGGGAATCTCGGCAAGGCGATCGCCATCCAGAAGGAGATTCTCGCGAAGGAGCCTTCGGATGTCCTCGCGCGCTGGAATCTCTCGATCCATCAACTGGAAGCAGGTGAGCTGCCGGAAGCGTTCGACAATTACGAGGCCCGATGGAATTGGGCGGATTTCCCGTCCGAGCGCCGAACCTTCGACATACCGCGCTGGAGCGGCGAGAGCCTTGACGGGAAGCGGATTCTTGTCTGGCGCGAACAGGGGGTGGGCGATGAAATTCGTTTCGCCGGTGTGTTGCCGGACCTTATCGCCACCGGTGCCAGCATAACTTTTGAAAGCGCCGCGAAACTCGCGCCGCTGTTTGTCAAATCCTTCCCGGATGTCGAGGTTCGCCCTGAGCAGCCCCGCGAGAAGCGCAGGCGTGACGACTACCAAGGTTTCGACTTCGAGGTCCCGATCGGCTCGCTGGCGCGGCATTTTCGACCAAGCGTGGCTGAGATGCAGGCCAAATGCAGTCCCTGGCTGAAGCGCGATGCCGAAATCGAAGCACAGGTGCGCTCGGACATCGGCGCAGCACCGCATCAGCCCGTCATTGGCTTGTGCTGGCGATCTTCCAATCAGAATCTGCATAGGAACCAGCACTATGTGAAAGGGGAATATCTTTCTCCGCTGAAGATGCTCGGTGCGGCCAAGTTCATCTGCCTGCAATATGACGAGTGCAGCGAGGAAGTTGGCCTGATGCGTGAACTCGGCCTGCCTCTCTACGATTTTCCCGCCATCGACCAGATGAATGATCTCGTGTCGGCGGCCTATCTCGCCGGAGCTTGTGACATGGTGATCTCAGCCGGCACCGCCACCGCGGAGCTCTCCGCGGGTCTCGGCATCCCCACCGTTCTGTTCGGGCTCAAGCACTCTCAAACCCAGCTCGGAACCGATGGTGTGCCATGGCATCCGGCGACCCGCTTTCTGTCGTTGAATCCCGACGAGCCGATCGGTGTGGCGAGATCAATTCTTTTCGAATGGCGTGAAATCTCGGCCTGGGCCGAGCAAGCGTGTGTCTCCGGACGGCAGGTCGATTGGCGGCTGTCGTTCCCTGGAGCAGCCTGATAGCGCTCCCACAGATCTGACTGGAATAACAAGGTGGCGTGGGCTCGAAAGCGAGCCCGCGCGCCCGCCTGTGTGGGCCTGATCTCATTTGCCGAAAATCGATTTCGATCGCGGGCGCGACTTAGGGCGCCTCAGAATTTGCTGGAAACGCTTCGGCATCCGCCCTCTCTTCGGATCAAAGAAAAGTCGGACACGGGGCGAGACCGCAGGCATGTGATGTATCGGCCGGGCGGCCGTTGCAGAACTTGGATTAGTTGACCCGGTCTGAACGGTTCATGGCTGGCGAAGGCCTGTCCCGTCAGCTGACTTGCCCGATGCATCGCATGGAGACGGCGGCGCAGAGCCGTTTGGGGGTCAATCCAGTGTTGCCCTATGTGAAGGAGCGCACCAGGCTTCCGACCAGCAGGTTCCAGCCGTCGATCAGCACGAAGAACATGATCTTGAACGGCAGCGACACAACGGTGGGGGGGAGCATCATCATGCCCATCGCCATGGTGATGGTGGCCACGATCAGGTCGATGACCAGGAAAGGCAGAACGATCAGGAAGCCGATCTCGAAGCCGCGGCGGATCTCGGAGATCATGAAGGCCGGTACAAGGATGCGCAGGTCGACCGTGCCTCTCTCCACCGTCTGGCCGCGCTCGCGGGCGAGATCGGCGAAAAGGTCGAAATCCTTGTCACGCACATTGTTCAGCATGAAGGTACGAAACGGATCGGAAATGCGCTCCAGCGCCACCTGCTGGCTGATCTGGTTGTCCATCAGCGGCTTCACACCATTGGCCCAGGCGCGGTCGAAGGTCGGCGCCATGACATAGAAGGTCATGAACAGCGACAGCGAGATCAGGATCAGATTGGCTGGGGTCGACTGCAGGCCGATACCGGCGCGCAGGATCGAAAAGGCGATGATGAAGCGGGTGAAGCTCGTCACCATGATAAGCAGGCCCGGCGCCACCGACAGCACCGTGAGCAGCCCGAACATCTGGATGATGGTGGCGACCGTGGTGCCGCTCGCCTGGCCGATACCGCCAAGGTCGATCTGCTGCGCGCTCGCGGCCGTTGCGGTTGCTGCGAAAACGGTCAGGAAGAGAAGAAGTTTTTTCATTCGAACAACAGCGTCCTGACCAGTACTTCCTTGACCTTGCCGCCGCTGCGGATGGCGGCGCGTTCCTGCAGGTCGGCACGCAGATGCTGGTAGCCGCTGGCGCCTTCCACCTGATGCATCTTCACGGTGCGCAGGAAGGCGAGCAGGTCCTGGTGCACATCCTCGGCCATGCCGGGTGGCGGTGGTCCGTCGAAAACGAGCGAAAGCTGCAGACGAGCCCAAACCTCGGCAGGTGCCGCCAGATTGGTGGTCATCGGCGCCAGGTCGACCAGCGTCGGTCCGGCTTCGCCTTCCTTCCCCGCCTCGTGGGCCGGTTTTTTCTCATGACTTTCCTTGGCAGGAGGCGCCGGTTTCTCGGAGTTCTTTAGATAGGTGCCGGCCAGCCAGCCGACGCCCAGCGCCGCGCCGGTCATGGCGAACAGCATCGCCATCTGGACGATGAGCGAGGGGCCTTTCGGCGGCGCTATCTGCTCGGTGTTGGCCACGCTCTTCTATCCGGTTTTAGAACGGCAGTACCTGGTCGAGAACCTGCTGGCCGTATCCCGGTTGCTGGACCTCGGAGACGCGGCCGCGACCGCCATAGGAAATACGCGCCTCGGCGATGCGGTCGTAGGCGATGGTGTTTTCCGGCCCGATGTCGGCCGGACGCACGATGCCGGCGATGGTCAGCACGCGCATCTCATAGTTGACGCGCACTTCCTGCGAGCCGGTGATCATCAGATTTCCGTTCGGCAGCACGTTGGTGACGACAGCGGCGACGTTGAGCTCGATCGTCTCGGAGCGCTCGATGGCGCCGTCGGCGTTGGTCTTGGTCTTCGATTCCAGGCTGCCGTCCAGCTTGCCACCCGTGCTGGCGCTATCCCATTCGGCATCGGCCTTCAGCCCCAGCGAGCGGCTGGCGGTGCGGCTGCGATCATTCTGGTTCTTGAATTTGGCCTTGTCGTTGATCTTGATCATCACCGTCAGGATGTCGCCGGCGCGCAAGGCGCGCGGATCGGTGAACAGGCGGCTCTGGCGGTCATCCCACAGCGAAAAGCGGCGCCGTTGCGTGGCTGGTGGTTCAGGATACTGGTAGACCGGTTCTGCCTGGCTGCGGATACCCGAACCAACCGGCGACATTCGCGGTTCCTTGTTGACCTCACGAAGGTCCGAGGCGCAGCCGGCAAGGCTGGCGGTCGCGATGAGGATCAATGCCTTGCGGATCATGTCGGGTCTACCCTGCGGGCGGCGCTGCCCATGATGCCGGTGAGCGCGGCAGCCGCCTTGGTGTTCATTTCGTTCAATATGACGCTTGCCTTGCGCGCATCGAGCTTCATCAGGATGGCGGCGGCGAGCTCGACATTGGTGCTGGCCAAGCGTTCGGCGGCAGCATCGGGCTTCATACCGGAGTAGATCTTGACGAGGCTGTCCTCGGCGCGTGCGAGGAAGACCTCCCGCCGCTTCAGCCATTCCTCGTATTCGGCACGCTTTTCCTCGAGCGCGCTGATGCGTTTGTCGACCTCGGTCTGCAATTGCTTGAGTTCGGCCGCCTGAAGCGAATAGCGGCGGTCGCGCGCGGCATCGGCAATATTGGAGCAGAAACGCTGGACTTCGCTTTCGCCGCTCGGCGGGGCGACTGTTCCCGTGGTGAGCGCAACATCGTTTTCCTGCACCGGCAATTGCGGGGTCGGTTCGGCCAGTTCTGCCCGAGGCGCTTCGCGGGTCAGCGTTTGTGCGGCAACCGCCCCCTGGCCGCCGGGCAGCACCTGTCGCACCGCCTCTTCGGCGTGTGCCGGTCCGAGCGCGGCCAAAAGGGCGACGAGCGCGCCTGCCTTGATGGTGTATGAGAGGGTGTGGCGTGCGTTGTTCATCGAACAGCCTATTGGAGCACGAGATCGGCCTGCAGCGCGCCGGCCGACTTGATGCCTTGCAGAATGGCGATGATGCCGTCTGGCTTGACACCCAGACGGTTGAGACCGGAAACGAGAGTTTGCAGATCCGGGCCATCGAGAACGGCAACGCGAGCGTTTGGCTGGCTGATGTCGATCGCGGTGTTGGGCTCCACCGCCGTCACGCCACGCGAGAACGGTTCCGGTTGCACGATGGTCGGTGCCTCGGTGATGCGCACGGTCAGCGTGCCGTGGCTGATCGCCACGCGCGAGATCTTGACCTTGTTGCCGATCACGATCGTACCGGTGCGCTCGTCAATGACGACACGGGCAGGGGTGTCGGTTTCGATAACGAGATTTTCGATTTCCGCATAGAAACGCGCCGCCGCAATGCCCTTCGGTTTTTTGATGGAGACGGTGCGGCTGTCGCGCTCCGCCGCGACACGCACGCCGAAACGCTGGCGGGTATAGTCGTTGACGGCGTCTGCGATACGCACCGCGGTCGAGAAGTCCGCATTGTAGAGCTGCAGGGTCAGCATAGACTGGTCGCCGAATTCGGCCTGCACCGCACGTTCGACGATAGCGCCGTTCGGCACGCGACCCGCAGTCGGCACGCCCTGCGTCACCTGCTGTGCCTGGCCTTGCGCGGTGAAACCGGAGACGACGACCGAGCCCTGGCCGACCGCGTAGATTTCGCCGTCGGCGGCCTTGAGGGGCGTCATGATCAGCGTGCCGCCCTGCAGCGACGTGGCATCGCCCATCGATGAGACATTGACGTCGATGCGGGCGCCGGACTGGACGAAGGGTGGCATGTTGGCGGTGACGATGACCGCCGCGACGTTCTTGGCTCGTGCGTTGGTACCCTGCGAGGCGATGCCGAGGTTTTCCAGCATGGCGCGGATGGACTGTTCGGTGAACGGCGAGTTGCGCAGCGAGTCACCAGTGCCTTGCAGACCAATGACGAGACCGTAGCCGACAAGCTGGTTGTCGCGCGCGCTTTGCAGGCGGGCAACATCCTTGATGCGTGAAGCGACCTGGCCCGGCGGCAGCGAACTCGGTCCCGGCGAAACCTGGAACATGCGGCTGGCTGTGTCGCCGTCGTAACTTGGATCGTCGAACTGCCCGCCCTCGCGCGCGGCCTTGGCGGCAAGCTCGCGCTTGGCCTTGGCGCTCAAGCCGTCGGCCAGAACGGGCTGCGCGCTGAGGAGCGCGGCGAGGACGATGGAAAGCGTACGCTTCATGTAGCGGAAACCTGGATGGAGCCGTCGGCCATCACCGTTCCGGAAAGCACCTTGCCGCTGTCGACATTGCGGACCTTGATCAGGTCGCCGGCGGAGCCGGGCTGCAAGGTCACCGCGGAGGCAGAGATGGTGAGCACGCCCGCCGTGAAGAAGACCTGGACGGTGGCACCCTGTTCGACCAACCATGCATCGCGCACCGAGTTGGCCGGGATGTAGCGGCCGGGCAGCAAGGTACGCTTGGCGACCTTCCCGTCGAGTTCGGTGGCGATGGTAATAACGCCATCGGGCTTGCGCTTGCCGGGAGCGAGCGTGACTTCCTTCAATGCGGCAAGACTGATCGCCTCGCCGGGATAGATGACGCGGTTGGGGATCAGCACGACCTCGCTGGCGAACGCCGGCAGCGCACCCATGGCCAGAGCCAGGACGAGTGCCAGACGACGGGACTTGGAGCCGAGTGCGTGCCGGATCATTGTCGTCACCGGATGTTCTTGGAGACGACCGCGGCCATTTCGTCGGCTGCCTGGATAACCTTGGAGTTCATCTCATAGGCCCGCTGAGCGGAAATCAGGTCGGTGATTTCCTTGACCGGATCGACGTTGGAGTTTTCGACATAGTTCTGGCGGATGGTGGCGAAGCCCGGATCTCCTGGCACGCCGACATTGGCCGGGCCCGATGCTTCCGTCTCCTGGAAGAGATTGTCGCCGAGCGGAGCGAGACCCGCTTCGTTGGCGAAGGTGGCTACGGTCAGCTGGCCGAGGTTCTGCAATTCCAGCTGGCCGTCGACGCGGGCGAAAACCTGGCCAGACTTGTTGACGATGAGTTCCTTGGTATCCAGCGGCACGGTGATGGCCGGAACGATCGGTGCACCGTCGACAGTCACCATCTGGCCTGTCGCGTTCGTGTTGAACGTGCCGGCGCGCGTGTAGAACGTCTGGCCGTCAGCGCCTTCGATCTGGAACCAGCCCTTGCCGTCGAGGGCAAGATCATAGGCATTGCCGGTGTTGGTGAAGCTGCCCTGGATGTGGACATTGCGCACCGCGCTGGTCTTCACGCCGAGACCGATCGATACGCCTTCCGGCACGACCGAGGTGTTGCCGCGATCGGGAACGCCCTGGGTACGGTCGACCTGGTAGAGCAGATCGGAGAACTCGGCGCGCGCGCGCTTGTATCCGGTCGTGTTGATGTTGGCGATGTTGTTGGCAATGACTTCCAGATTGGTCTGCTGGGCGTTCATGCCTGTGGCTGCGATGGCAAGAGCTTTCACGGGTGCGTCCTCAGATGCTCATGCGGCTGACTTCGAGATAGGCCGTGACGATCTTGTCGCGGATGGCGATGGTCGTCTGGAGCGCCTGCTGCGCGCCCATCACGGCGTCGACGACCTGCCGGGTGTCGACGTCGCCTTTCAAGGCCTGGAGGGAAACCTGTTCGGCATTTTGAAGCGTGTTGACCGTCTTCGTCGCGGCCTGGTTCAGGGCTTCGGCGAATGTGGACGCGACCTGCGCGCCGGTGGGCTGGGTGCCCGTTGTGCCGAAAAGATCGGTCGAGGTTTCCGAGCCGCCGGTGGCGGGTTTCAGTTGGACTGCGCCGATACCGCCAATCATGATTGGTTCCTCATAAGGTCTATGGTCATCGAGATAAGGTCGCGGGCCTGTTTCACGACCTGCAGGTTCGCTTCGTAGGAGCGGTTCGCCTCGGTCATGTCGGCCATTTCAATCAGCACGTTGACGTTGGGCATCTTGACGTAGCCCTTTTCGTCGGCGGCCTGGTTGCCGGGCTGGAACTCGACCGGGAAATCGGAGGGATCCTGGGCGATCGAATTGACCTCGACCGTCGAACCGCCGGAGGCACGGTCGAGTTCCGAGACGAAGGAGATCGTCTTGCGTCGATAGGGGTCGGCGCCTGGTGTGGTGCCGGTGGATTGCGCATTGGCGAGGTTTTCGGAAACGACGCGCATCCGTTCGGACTGGGCGCCGAGGCCGGAAGCTGCAACCTTGAGTGCGGCGGTGAGAGCGTCCATCAGGTCAGCCCTTTATCGTCGTCATCATCATCGTGTGGAATGCCTTCACGATGGCCGTGTTCAGCTCGAACGACCGGCGGATTTCACCGGCTTTCATGAGTTCGTTCTCCATCACCACCGTGTTCTTGGATGGCATGGCGGGGCCCGTGGGCTCCTGCGGCTTTACGGTGAAGCCGGCCTCGGTGGCGCCGCCGAGATGGCCGCTCTGCGTCGCGCTCAGGCGAACGGCGGTGCGATCCAGAACCTTTTCGAAAGGCTCGACGTCGGTCGCGGTGTAGCCGGGCGTGTTCGCATTTGCGATGTTGCCGGCGACGGATGACTGGCGCACCGACAGCCATTGGGACTGTCTGGTCGCGAGATCGAAAAGGTTGACGGGCCCCATGGGAATCTCCGGATCGTTAACCGGAAATTAGGACACCAGTCTTGCGCGGGCCTTGCGCGTGACGGCAAGGCCGAACGGTCGCTAATTGGAGATTTCGAGTACGCGGTCGGTGTTGGTGACCAGAACCCATTTGCCCGCGCGCTGTTCGATCGATTTCACGCGCGAGGAATCCGGCAGCGTCGAACCGGCCTGCACGACCCACAGCCCCGCATTGTCCTCGATCATGGCCCGGCCATTTGCGATATGGACCAGACGGAAGGCTACGGCTTCGATGGGATAGGGTTGTTCTTCGACGCCCGGCGCCTGCTCTGGCGCCAAGGGCCGGCTCTGCAGCGTGGCGGTGAAGGACATGTCGAGGTTTGGTTCCAGCGCCTCGGCCTGACCCGCCATCGGGTTGGTCCCGCTGCCGTCGGGCGTCACCACCAGGCGTCCGGCATTCTGGCCACGGCCACCGAACTTGATGCCCTGCACGCCGAACTGTTCCGGATTGAAAAAGATGTACCAGGGGAAGAGTGCGCAAACGAGGCCGAGCATGACGCCCGAGGCCGCCATGACGAAGTCGCTGCGCCTGGTATCCTTCTTCATCCTCTGGAACGGCTCGCTTGCATGCAGGGGCCGATTGCCAAGAGAATCGGTCCCGGCGGTTCTAGCGGGTCGCCGGCTTAGATTTGGTAAATGGGCCTTGGGTTCAGGCGTGATATCCGGCGGCGCGAACAGCTCGGCCAGCGCATCGACGCTGCCGATTCCCTGTTCAGCGCTGTCTGCCTTGTTTGATTTGTCCGCTGATATCCGCTTGCGTCCCAGCCTTCGAAGCGGGTTCGACAGCCTGGACAGCAGCCGGTTCTTTGGCCGCGCGCGCTGTTCGGCAGCTGTCGCTTCGGCCAGCATCTCATGCAGCAGCGCTTCGGTCTGCTGCAAATCAGTCTGTCGGATCGGCATTGTGCCTGCCTCTCAGATGATGGGCGAGATCCGAGAAGGGATCAGGCGAGGCGCCGTCCTTCGGCGATTGCGTCAGGGCTTCGTAGATCAGCGGCACCTGACGCACGGCCATGTCGAGCTCGGGGTCCGCGCCCCCTTGATAAGCGCCGAGCAGGCGGATGTCGCGGGTGTCTTCGAAACGGGAGATCATCGACTTCAGCCTGGTCACCAACGTCTGCTGGTCCGGCGTCCAGGCTTTCGAGGCGAGACGCGAAATCGAAGCAAGCGGATTGACCGGCGGATAACGACCCTGTTCGGCGATCGAGCGATCGAGCACGACGTGACCGTCAAGAATGCCGCGCACGGAATCGGCGACGGGGTCGTTGTGGTCGTCGCCATCGACCAGCACGGAGATGATGGCGGTGATCGAACCGGTGCCTTCAAGGCCGGGGCCGGCGCGTTCAAGCAGTTTCGGCAGGTCGGTGAAGACCGAGGCTGGATAGCCACGCGCCACCGGCGGTTCACCGGTCCCCGTCGCGACCTCGCGCAAGGCATGTGCAAAACGCGTGATCGAGTCCAGAACCAGCAGAACGCGATCGCCTTGATCCCGGAAATATTCGGCGACCCGCATGGCGGTGTCGGGCGCTCGTCGCCGCATCATGGCGCTCTCGTCGCTCGTTGCGACCACAGCCACGGTCTTGGCCATCGCGGTCGCACCGATCGTGTCCTCGAGGAACTCACGTACCTCGCGGCCACGTTCGCCCACCAGTGCCACGACCACCGTGTCGAAGGCATCCGCGCCGGCCAGCATGGCGAGCAACGTCGACTTGCCGACGCCTGAGCCAGCGAAGACGCCCATGCGCTGGCCGAAGCAGAGCGGGGTGAAGATGTCGATGACCCGCACACCCGTCATGAACGATGTCCCGACGCGTTGCCGCGCCATGGCGCCGGGAGTGGCGTCATGCGGAAGTTCGCTTCCGGTCTTGCGCAGCAGAGGCGCTCCACCATCGATGGCGCGCGCCAGCGCGTCGATGGTGCGGCCGCGCCAGGACGCATGTGGGGTCACTGCAAGCGGCCCGCGCCGGAAGACAGTATCGCCTATACCCGCATCCGGGCTGCGTTCGAAGGGAGCGACAACGATGTCGTCGCGGCCGATATGGACGATTTCGCCACGCCGATTGCCGCTGCGACTGCGGTGTTCGACGATGTCGCCGAGCCTTGCGATATCCGACAGACCGCGCACCTTGTAATGGGTGGCCGACACTTCCGCGACGAGACCACCCCGCTTCAGCATCGCTTCGTCACCGTCGAAGCGGCGCCAGACATGTTCCAGCACAGCGAGCCGGTTTTCAGGCCTGGCATCGCGTTCAGTGGTGCGGATCAGGGACCGGTCGGCGGCCATCGTGTGTTACTTCGAACCCAGCGTCTTGATCGCCTCGTCGGTCGAACTGCCGGCTTGCCGGACCATCGCAGCGACATTCTCGAAGGCACGCTGTACTTGGATCAGCCGCATCATTTCCATGACTGGATTGACGTTGGACTCCTCCAGGAAGCCCTGTGCCACGCCGACATCCGTACGATCCGTGATCGGTTCAGGCGCGCGCGGCGGCACAATCCCGGAATTGCCGTAGCGGGTGAAGTTGACTCCCGGATCGAAGGTGAACAAGCCGATAGCGCCGACCTGGCGGTCACCTTGATGCAAGGCACCGTCCGCACCGACCTTGGGCGGTCCGCCACGCGGATCGAGCTGGATCGGGGCACCGCCGGCGTCGAGCACGGGATGGCCTTCGATCGAAAGCAATTCGCCGTTCTCGTTCATGGAGAAGCGGCCGTCGCGCGTCATGATGGTGCCCGACGGCGTCTGGATGCCGAACCAGGCATTGCCCTTGACCGCGAAGTCGAACGGATTGCCGGTTTCCTGCATGCCGCCATTGGCACCGGAAAGAAAGGTGTCGCCAGTGGAAGCAAAGGCGACAGACCGCTGTCCGGTGCCGGAGACGATATCCTCGAATTTTACTCCCGTGGCCCGAAAGCCGATGGTCGAGGCATTGGCGACATTGTCGGCAATTGTGTTGAGGCGCTTTTCAAGCGCGATCTGGGAGGACAAGGCGACGTAGAGACTGTCTTGCATGGTGGTCAGAACTTCAGCCGCTGCATGGCAAAGAGGAGATCGGTGGAAACGCCGACGGTGGTCGGCTGGGCAAACAGGATGGTAGCCGCAGACATCTGGGGCGACGACGGATTGTTGAGTTCGTACATGGTGGTGTAGCGGGTGATGAATTTGCCGAGCTTCACTGGGTCGGCGAAATCCTTGATGTTGAATTTGCTTTCGAACAGCTTCACCTGCTTGTCGATGTCGGCCTTTGCGAAGGCCTCGGGCAGACCAAGCGCCGTGCGTACCACCTGGGAAAGCGCCTTGTCGGCCAGGACCTCGTACCAATTGGTGAGCGTCGGCGCCTTGCGCTGGAAGTAGAGAGCCAATCGAACGCCCTCATTGGTCTTGCCGGCGTCCTGTTCGAGTGTCTGGCGCACATATTTGTCGGTCGCCGGTTGTTGTGCCTGCGAACGGGTCATCGCCTTCTCGCCGTACTGCGCAAAGTTGAAGGCAGTGACGAATGCTACATAGTTCTTGCTGCCCGACTTGTTGGCCAGACTGTTCGGATCGGTGATACCGCCTTCCAGCAGCTGCCGGATGCGCGCCGGCGTTTCCCTGGTGGGGTCAAGACCATAAGCCGTCAGTGCGTAGTTCAGCAGGCGCTTGTCGGCCATCAGGTCGTCAATGGAGCCCAGCTTGACGACATTGGCGTTGTAGTAGGCGGTCTCGGCGGCGACGTAATCGGAACCGGGCTTGATCAGGCCAAACTGGCTCTTGGCGGTGTAGAGGTTCAGCGTGTCCTTCTGCACGGCGTCGCGCGTGGCTGTGTCCCAACCAAATTGGGCGAAATCGAAGGCGGTGACGAAGGCGATATAGGCTTTGTTGCCCGATTTGTTGGCTGGGCTGTTCGGATCCGTGATGCCGCCGTCCAACATCTTGCGAATGGTCTTTGGATCCTCGGCATCCATATCCAGCCCGTAGGCAGCCATGGCGACTCGGAGAAGGCGCTTGTCGTTGACGAGATCGTAGCTCGACGTCACCTTGCCGATGTTGGCTTTGTAATACTCGCTCTCAGCCTTGGTGTATTCCGCGCGCGGAATGATCGTGGTGAGCCCAACGGCCGTAATGAACTGCTTGGGTACGATACTTTGAACTGCATCCTTCGATGTGGTGTCGGCGCCATATTGGGCGAAATCGAAGGCGGCAACGAAGTTCGCATAGCGCTTGTCTCCCAGATCGCTCAGCTTGTTGGCCGGGCTGTTTGGATCGCTGACCCCGCCCTCCAGCATTTCGCGAATGCGCTCTGGTGTCTCTTTCTTGGCATCCAGTCCGAAAGCACCCATTGCAACGTAGAGCAGTCGGGAATCGGCCATCAGGTCGTCGATCGATTTCACGCTCGAGATGTTGCCGATGTAATAGCCGACTTCGTCTTGAACGAAGCTCAAGCCCTGCTGCGTGTAGGTGATGCCGACCTGCAGGTTGAAATTCGTCGGTACGTCGTGCTGCGCCGCGTTATAGGTGGTCGCCAACTCGCCATAGCGCGCGAAGTTGAAGGCCTTGACGAACTCGGCATAGCGCTTGTCCGTCAGCTTGTTGGCGAACGAGTCAGGCTTGTCGACGCCTTCGGTCAATGCCTTTTTCATGAAGGCCTTGGCATAGGCCATGTCCTCGAGGCCGAAAGCCTTCATGGCGTATTTGAAAAGGCGATCGTTCTTCATGAATTCATCGATCGACTTCACCTTGCCGATGTTGTCGAGATAATACTTCGTATCGCGTGAGACTGTGGCCTGCTTGCTGGTCCGGTCGAGCGAACGGGCAAGATCCCTGGTGATCAGTTGGTAGTCCAGATACGTATTCACGCACGCCTCCCGCTGAAGCAGTTCGCGCCAAAGTAAGGCAACTTCCTTGCGCGAGGCTGAATCGTGTCGGTCAAAAGCGATGCTGGTGCGGCTCCACGATTCAAGCCTCACACAAGGCACGGCGTCTATTGCGTGATGCAGTGGAATTGCGGAAGGACCGGCAGTGGGCATTTTGATCGGCTTGGTGGTGACGCTCGGTTGCGTCCTCGGCGGCTTCATGGCCATGGGCGGGCACGTCCAGGTGCTGATACAGCCATGGGAAGCCGTGATCATCTGCGGCGCGGCGCTGGGTTGCTTCCTCGTCGCCAACCCGATGAAGACGGTGAAGGACACCGGCAAGGGCATCATGGAAGCCTTCAAGCAGTCGGTGCCGAAGGAGCAGGATTATCTCGAAACGCTGGGTGTCCTGCATTCGCTGATGCGCGAATTGCGTTCCAAGTCGCGTTCCGAGGTCGAAGCCCATATCGACAATCCGGAGGAGTCGCCGATCTTTCAGGCATTTCCGACGGTGCTCAAGAACCACGACCTCACCCATTTCATCTGCGACTACTGCCGCATCATCATCATCGGCAATGCCCGTCCGTTCGAGATCGAGGCGCTGATGGATGAAGAGATCCAGACCATCAAATCCGACAAGCTGAAGCCCTATCATGCCATGGTTGCCGTCGGTGACGGCCTGCCGGCGCTCGGCATCGTGGCGGCAGTGCTGGGCGTGGTGAAGGCGATGGGTGCGCTCGACCAGTCGCCGGAGATCCTGGGTGGTCTCATCGGCGCCGCGCTTGTCGGCACCTTCCTTGGCATCTTCCTTTCCTATGCCGTGGTGGGTCCCATTGCCACCAAGATCAAGATGGTGCGCGAGAAGAAGAACCGGCTCTACATCATCGTGAAGCAGACGCTGCTCGCCTACATGAACGGTTCGCTGCCGCAGGTCGCGATCGAGTTTGGTCGCAAGACCATCTCGTCTTATGATCGTCCGTCAATCGACGCCGTCGAGCAGAGCACGCTGAGCACAGGTGCCGCGGACAAGAAGGCGGCGTGAGCATGGCGTGCAAGGGCAACTGTGTGATGGCGTCATGAGCGGCCTTGCCACCATGGACGACAGCCGCGCGCTGGTGATCGAGCGCCTGGTCGGCGACAGCGGAGAAGCGTCGCATGTGATCGGCGCTGGCCGGTCCATGGCCGAACGCATCGTTTCCCCGCTGCAGAAGCGCTTTTCCGGCGAGATCGGTGCGCAGGTTACGATCGACCTGCGCGCGGTCGAGGTATCCCGTACCACCCAGGCGCGTTCGCATGCGGGCGACTATTTCGCCATGGCGGTGGTGCCTTCGACGGTTTCGTCGGATGCTCTGACGATGGTGATGGATGCGCAGGCCGTGGCGGTCATGGTCTGCGCCCTTTTCGGCGGAGATCCGGAAGCTGCGATCTCGCCTATCGAGCGCGACCTGTCACCGCTGGAAGCCGATGTCGCCACACTGGTTTTCGAAGAAATCGCGCAGGCACTGAACGGATCGGGCAAGCGCTCGCTCGATCTGCGCTTTCCTGTTCCCCGCGCCATGTCCGGCCAGGAAGCCCGGCGGCGCGTATTGCGCGATGGCGCGGCTGTGCGCCTCATCTTCGGCCTGTCGACGCCGACGGAAAGCGGCACGATAACCGTGATGATCCCGCAGCGTGTGCTGTTGGTACAGCGCAACGGCGCGGCGGTCGGCGAGGATGAGACGTCTTCGCAAACCGACTGGCACGAACGCTTCTCCGAAGAGGTGATGCGCTCGGCCGTCACTCTCGAAGCGACGATGCCGCTGGCAAGGATGACGCTGGGCGACCTCGCGCGGCTTCATGTCGGGCAAGTGCTCGATATCGAGGAAAACGCGCAATCGCAGGCGCAACTTTCGGCGCGCAACAAGACGCTGTTTGTCTGCGAGTTCGGCAAGCTCGGTCAGAATTACACGGTCCGCATCAAGCAACCCTTTGATGCAGGCCAGGACTTCATCGACGGGTTGATGCCTGGCTGACGCCGGGAAATATTTGGAGACGACGCATGAGCAAGACCAACCCGGAAGCCGACCTCGAAGCCTCGGACGATCAGCTCAACCGCGCGATCGAAGAGTTGCGCGGTGTCCTGCAGGAAGAGGAGCAGCGGGCCGACGCTCCGGCGCGTGAGGCGACCGCGACCAATCCCGGCGTCATTCTCAACATCCCGGTCGACGTACAGATCGTGCTCGGCAGCGCCGAGATGCAGGTATCGGACCTGATGGCCTTGCAGAAGGGATCCACCGTGGCGCTCAACCGTCGCATCGGTGAACCCGTCGATGTCGTCGTCAACGGCCGGCGCATCGCGCGCGGCGAGATCACGGTTCTTGAGAACGACCCGTCGCGCTTCGGCATACGGCTGACCGAAATCGTGACCACCAAGAAGAACGGCTAACCGGACATGCGACCCGCCAGGCAAGCAGCGAGGACGAGGGGATGAGCACGCCGCTGACGCTGACCCGTGCGCAAAAGGCAGCCGCAATCCTGGTTGCGATGGGCAAGCCTTCGGCCAGCCGGCTCCTGAAATTCTTCAAACAGGAAGAACTCAAGGCGCTGATCGAGGCGGCACGCCTGCTGCGGACCATTCCGCAGGCCGATCTGGAACGCGTCGTCGCGGAATTCGAAGCGGAATTCACGGAAGGAGCGGGCCTTCTCGATTCCGCCGACAAGATGGACACCATCCTCAACGAGTCTTTGTCGCCGGAGGAAGTCGACGCCATCATGAGCGGCAAGAAGGCGGAACCGGAGCCGGCTGGCCCACCGTCGATATGGCCGCAACTGGAGAAGCTGGAACCACAGCGATTGGGCAGCTTCCTGGCCGGGGAACACCCACAGACTTCAGCGGCAGTCCTTTCCATGCTGTCGCCGCAGCCGGCGTCGGCCGTGCTGCTCACGCTGGACAAGCCGCTGCGCAGCGAGATCCTGCGGCGCATGGTGACGATGAGCGTGGTTCCGGAGGCCGCGACCAAGATCGTCGAAAGCCAGCTTCGTGCGCGCGTGTTGGCTGAAACCGCATCGAAGGATACGACGGCAGGACAGATCCGCGTTGCCAGCCTGCTCAATGAAATGGACAAGGCCCAGCTCGACGAGACGATGCTGGACCTCGAGGCCGTGGGCACGCCCGATCTCGACGGCGTGCGCGCCCGCATCTTCAATTTCGACGATCTGCCGCTGCTTGTTCAAAAAGCGCGCGTGCTCGTATTCGACGGCCTGTCCAGTGAGGTGGTGACACTCGCCCTGCGCGGTGCGCCGCCGGCGCTGACTGAAGCCGTGCTGTCCTCGATCGGCCAGCGTTCCCGTCGCATGATCGAGGCGGAACTCAGCCAGGGTTCGGAGGGCATTCCTCTGGCCGACATCATGGCGGCGCGCAAAACCGTCGCAGCAGCGACGGTTCGCCTTGCGCGCGAAGGGGCGTTCGAGTTGCCAGCGGCGCAAAGCGCCGATGCGGCCTGATCCGAAATAGCACGGCAGGCGCGGCATGGCGGAAGCCGACGACAAGGATTCCAAAACAGAGGAACCCACCGAGAAGAAGATCCGCGACACGATGGAGAAGGGCAAGCTGCCCCACTCCAAGGAGGCCGCGCTCCTTACCTCCTTCGTAGCCATCCTGGTCTTCACGATTTTCTATGCGCGCGAAGCGACCGTGAGTCTCAGCGTCTTCCTGGCTTCGTTCCTAGAGCGGCCGGAATCCTGGTCGATCGATACCGAGACGGATGTCATTCATCTCTATGGGATGGTCATGGCCGAAATCGGTCGGGCTGTGGTCGCCCTGCTGGTGCTTCTGGTGATCGCGGGCGTTGGCGCCTCGGTGTTCCAGAATGTACCGCAGTTCATTGGTGAGCGGATCAGACCGCAATGGTCGCGCATTTCGCTCGCCCAAGGCTGGAAGCGGCTCTTCGGCCTGCAGGGGTTCGTCGAGTTCCTGAAGTCACTTGCCAAGCTCGGCTTCGTCATCGCCGTGCTGATCTTCACCTTGTCGCAGGACCATCGCCGGCTGCTCAACGGCATGATCACCGGTCCTGTCGAATTCGGCCTGGTCATCCGCTCGATCGCCATCCAGATCCTTGTGGCGATCGTCTTCGTCATGACGGTCATCGCCGCCGCCGACTTCGTCTGGTCACGCTTTCATTGGCGACGCGATTTGAGAATGAGCAAGCAGGAAGTGAAGGACGAGCTGAAACAGTCGGAAGGCGACCCGATCGTCAAGTCGAGATTGCGCTCGCTGGCGCGTGACAGGGCAAGGCAGCGCATGATGACGGCGGTGCCCAATGCCACACTCGTCATCGCCAACCCGACCCATTTCTCGATCGCGCTGCGCTACGTCCGCGATCAGGATGCGGCACCGGTGGTGCTCGCCAAGGGTCAGGACCTGGTGGCGCTGCGCATCCGTGAAATCGCGCGCGAGCACAATATCCCGATTTTCGAAGACGTTGCGCTTGCTCGCTCCATGTACAAGCAAGTTTCGGTTGATAGCGTCATCCCATCACAATTTTACCAAGCAGTGGCAGAGCTGGTACGCATCGTCTACTCGAAAAAGGCAGAGCGCCGACGGACCTCATGAACCGACAGCCACACACACTTTCACGCGAAGTCATCGTAGCCCGTGCCATCGAACAGGTGGTGGCCGAACTCAGGCTTATCGATGTCGCCGACTACATCGCCTTCATCCGGCTCGAGCATTTCGCGTGCCTGTCGGATCTGGTGGATTCAGCATCCGAGCTGTTCTTCGTTCCGGGCACGCTGCGGCTCGGCAATGGCGGCGAGGCGCATGTCGACTGGAGCGGCTCGCCGCGCATCGTGCTCGACCTGGAGCTGAGGCCGCGCGGCGTGACGGTCTATTTCCAGCTCACGCTGACCGAAAACGAAGCCTCCGTGGTGTTGAACTACATCTCTTTCGAGAAACCGGACGAAGATCCGGAGCGAAACACCGAGTTGCTGGAGACGATGTTGGAGAGCTCCCGCATACGGCGTCCGGAACCGATCGGATAAAGCAGCTTCAGTCGATGAGGCCGAGGCGCAACGCCTTGGCGACCGCCTGCGCGCGGTTTACCGCATCGAGCTTTTGCGCCGACTGAGTGAGATATTGATTGGCGGTGTGAACTGACAGCTTCAGAAGCCGGGCGATCCCTTCGCTGGTGTAGCCATTGGCGGTCAATTTCAGGCACTCCAGTTCGCGCTTCGACATGGTTCGCGCCCGACCGGCATCACTTGGCTGGATGCGCGACACGGCATCGAACAGCGAGAAGCAGCGGGCGTGGATGTCGTAGATGACGTCGCCGAGCAGCGGTGTGATGTTCGTGCCGAAGAAAACAACCAGTCCACTCTGGCTACGCTCGGCATGAACGGGGAAGGCGATGCCGGTTGTATTGGAAACCAGGGCGGTCGTTCGCTCGATCCAGGGAAAGACGTTGCCGTTCTCGGCGCTATGGTCAGCTTCATCCGACCAGCATCGCGGGCCGGTGGAGCGGCGCGCATGCAGGATGATCTCCTCACTGGCGGCAGCGGAAATATTGCGGTTTGCTCCGGCCACACCCGGATAGTCGGAATCGAAACACGGCATCAGCCGTGGCCGGTCGGCCGACGGGGTGATGAAATAGAGACCGAATGCGCTGGCGTTGATGTCCATGGCGATCCAGCGGCAGCGGCGCACCGCGTCGGGTATCGTGACTGTATAGAGATCGGAGTTCGCCGTTGCGGCGCCGAAAGGATTGCGATGCGCAAAGAACGGATCGTCCGCAATCTCGTGTGCGCGAGCGTGGGTCAAATGATACCGCTCCTGATCGCTGTCGCAATTGCCATCGCCCGGTTGGAAGCGGAGAATTTCTGGATGGCGTGTGTGATGTAGCTGTTGACGGTGTTGGCGGAGACGCCAAGGATGACGGCCACCTCCTCGGTGGTCTTGCCTTCCGAGACCCAGAACAGGCATTCGCGCTCGCGGTCGGAAAGCGGGTCCTGGAGCGCGGCGGCGGCGAGAAGCTGCGGCACCTGCGAGAGCGCATAGCAGCATTTCAACTGGGCCCTGCTGAGGGCTGCCTGTTGGATGCTGCCGGCCTCAGCCGCGGAGAACAACACGAAAAGACGCTGACGGCCGACATCGAGACGCAGAGAATAAAGCTCTCCGTGCCCCAGCACGTCGAGCAGTCTGGCTTCCTCACCACTCAACAGCCCCGCCGACGTTTCTGCGTGGGAGGCTACCAATGCGCGAGGGCGATTGCCCGGCGAAGAGGTGAGGGGACCGTAGGCAAGAGCGGCGATCAGATGTTTGCCGATCAATTCGATCGCATCGTACAGCCAGTTCGAGGCGACGATGCGGGCATCGTTGCGTTCCTCGTCATGAATGATGGCCACCAGCATGTAGCTGTCGGCACCGATCTCGTCGGAGAGCTGGGTCAGAAACCCGGTCAGGTCCGCGCGAGAGGCCAGACGTGTTCCGATCGTGTCGGACGTTATAGGCGCTGCAAAGGCTGTCATAGTCTTCAGGCCAGAATCGATTCTTATGCCCGGTGCTGGTTCAGCAGCCCCGGACGCCGGTACGCGTCACATTCACCTAAAACGCACGCTTGGCGCAGAACGGCGCCTGTCGGCCGAATCCGGAAGGGAACGCGAAACCTATCGCGTCTTGCGCCGGAAAATTCCGGTACAACAGGACTTTAGAAGGTTCGC
Organism: Mesorhizobium sp. 1M-11; assembly: GCF_001303895.1. Lineage (GTDB taxonomy): Bacteria > Pseudomonadota > Alphaproteobacteria > Rhizobiales > Rhizobiaceae > Mesorhizobium. The sequence goes on from NZ_LJSD01000002.1 coordinate 21,105, forward strand.
CGCGCCCCCGCGGAACGGCTGATTCGGGTTTAATTTAGCTGTTGATGAATCTGACTTCAAACAGGAATTGACAGATTGTGATTCAGCGGACTCACAAGCCCGACTCAGGCCTTGCATTTGCTGGATTTCGAGCCGTGAAAAAAATGCCTCGCGGACTGCCGTCCGCAAGGCGGACGGGGATCTAACGCCCCTCGAACCCGGTCAGGACGCCAACCGCATTCACGCCGATTTCGTCGACGGCATAGCCGCCTTCCATCACGAACAGTGTCGGCAGGTTCAACTTGGCGATGCGCGAGCCGATCTTGGGATAGTCGCTGCTCTTGAGCTTGAACTGGCTGATGGGATCCTTTTCGAAAGTGTCGACGCCAAGTGAAACGACGACGATGTCCGGGCCATAGGCCCTGAGTTTCGCGCAGGCGTCCTCCAGGGCGGCATTCCAGGTTTCCCAGGTCGTGCCGAAGGGCAGTGGGTAGTTGACGTTGAAGCCTTCTCCGGCACCCTCGCCACGTTCATCGGCGTGGCCGAGGAAGTAGGGGTATTCAACCATAGGGTCGCCATGCAGGTTCAGCACCTGCACGTCGGGCCGGGAATAGAAGATCTCCTGCGTGCCGTTGCCGTGGTGATAGTCGACGTCGAGGATTGCGACGCGTTTTGCGCCTTGGTCGAGGAACCATTGCGCGGCGACGGCGGCGTTGTTGATGTAGCAATAGCCGCCCATGAAGCTGGCGCCGGCATGGTGACCGGGCGGGCGGCACAGCGCGAAGGCAGCCGGCTCACCATTCTTGACCAGGTTGGCCCCGGTCAGAGCAACATCATAGGACGACTTGACCGCTTCCCATGTGCCTTTGACGAAAGGCGCGCCAGCGTCGAAGGAATAGTAGCCCAGTTTGGCATCGATGGTGCCGGGCACGACATCGCCCCGCAGGCCGCGCGTCGGCCAGGCGTAGGGGATAGCCGAGCCGGAACGGCCAAGCGCTTCCCATTCAGGATAGACGGTTGGCAGGAAGTCGATGTAGTCGGCGTTGTGAATGCGCTTGGCTGCGACAAGGTCATGGATCTCCGGCGCCAGGATCGGCCCCAGCTTTTCGCTCTCGACGCGTGCCTTGATGATCTCGGCGCGGGACGGTTTTTCGAAGCCGGGGACGATCGCACCCGACATCAGCTCCATCGTGCCGGCGTGGCCGGCATGGAGTGGCGAATAGACAGTCTTCATGAGGTTCCTTCCCTGGAGTGGTTATTGGTTGAGGTCGAGATAGGGGGTAACCAGGGCGATCCACATGATCTCGACATCGTCCTGGATGAGATCGAAGGTCCTGCGGTCCTTCTTGAGACCGACGAGGCGGCAGACGTGCCCGACCTCCATCATCACGACACCCAGCCGGCTCGCGACTTCGCCTTCAAGTGAGGGGTTCACGTGCCGCAGCCAGGCTGCATAAAGGGCGATGATCTGGTCATCGTACTCGTTCTGGATAGGCCTCAGATCCGGATTGCCGGTGATGGCCTCGATGACCGGCATGAGACTGGCATTTTCAAGATAGAGCCTGGATGTGTCGATGAAGAGTTCGCGCACTTCGCGCTGAAACGCATCGCGGGTCGTCGGGCGCGGAACTCTGGTGCGTTTCTCGATCACTTCGGGAAATGCTCCAAGCCAACGCCGGGCGAGGTCGAGAAGAATGGCTTCCTTGTTGGGATAGTATTGATAGATCGAGCCGACAGACAAGCCGGCGCGCTGCGCAATGGCAAGCGTTGTCGGTGTCTTCGTTCCCTGCTCTCTGGTCAGAATCAACGCGGCATCGAGAATTCGATCGACTACCTTGCTCGATCGTTCCTGCCGCGGTTGCTTGCGTGGTTCGAGCGCTATCTTGGTCTTGCGTTTGAGATCGCGCTTCACTGCTTGGATCCTTCGTTCCCCTTCAGCTCTCAGCATACGCGCAGGGTGCTGTCCACAAGGCATCGTCGATTCCACATATTGACAAACGCGAATAAATAGTCGCATTTTTTCTACACGCTGTCTTTAGGGAAACTCAGGGGAATTCCAAAGGCAGCGAACCGGCATCAATTCAGTTCCCTCCGGCCGCTCCAGCGGGGCGATCAGGTGTGAGATGCAGATTGAGGCGGTCTCGGTCAGTCAAAAGCGCGGAGTCGCGATGTCTGTCACTGGTGCGGTTCAACATGCCGATCTGATCGTGATCAACGGCCGTGTGCTGACCATGGATGACGACTGTCCCGTCGCCGAAGCCGTTGCCATCAAGGACGGATCCATCCTTGCAGTCGGGGGCCTCGCTGCCATTGAGACCCTGAAGGGACCGGCAACCAAAGTCATCGACGCCAAGGGCGGTTCGGTGCTTCCCGGCTTTATCGAAGCGCATATGCATCTGTTTTCCGGTGCTGCCGAATTGGCGCATCTGCAGCTTTCCGGCGTGCACGGGTTCGACGCGCTGAAGGATGCGGTTCTCGCTTATGCAGCCTCCCGGCCTGATGCGCCGATGCTGGTCGCGCAGAGCGCCGATTACACGATCCTCGGCGAGGAGCGGGTGACGCGGCACCATCTCGATGCGATCCTGCCCGACCGGTCGTTCTGCATGGCCGCGCCCGATCACCACACGATGTGGGCCAACACCAAGGCGCTCGAAGCCGCGGGCGTGCTGCATGGCCGCACGCTCGGCCCCGGCAATGAGATCGTCATGGGCGAAGACGGGCTGGCCGAGGGCGAACTGCGGGAAGGTGAGGCGTTTGGGCCCGTGCTGGCCTTGGCCGGCGAAGAGCGTGTGCGGCTCGGCCTGTCGACCGGCGGCGAGCCCGATCCCGCGCCAACGCCTCAGCAGCGTGCTGCCGATCGCGACATCATGCGGCGCGGCCTGGCCTGGTGTGCCGAGCACGGCATCACCTCGATCCAGAATATGGACGGCAATCTCTATCAGCTCGAATTGCTGGCTGAGATCGAGGCCGAGGAAGGGCTTTCCTGCCGCGTGCAGATACCTTTCCACTTCAAGAAATTCATGAAACTCGACATTCTGGAGAAAGCCTCGGCGATGGCCGAGCGCTTCGACAGCGAGTGGCTGTCGTCCGGTATCGTCAAGGTTTTCTACGACGGCGTGTTGGATTCCTGGACGGCGGTGATGATCGAGCCCTATGCCGACCGTCCCGATTGGGTCGGTGAGCCGCTGTTCACGCCCGACGAGTTCAAGGCTTTGGCCGTCGCCATCGACGCGCGCGGCTTGCAGATCGCAGTGCATTCCATCGGCGACGGGGCCGTGCAGGCGGTTCTCGACGGCTACGAAGCGGCGGCGAAAGCCAATGGCAAGCGCGAGAGCCGTCACCGCATCGAACATATCGAGGTGGTTGCCCCTTCCGATATTCCGCGGTTTGCCGAACTTGGCGTCATTGCCTCGATGCAGCCTCCGCATCCGCCAGGTGCGATGGATTTTCCGTTGGAGCCGACCATATCGCGTATCGGCAAGGCGCGCTGGCCATTGAGTTATGCCTGGCGCACGCTGAAGAACGCGGGCGCCCACGTCGTCTTCGCCTCCGACTGGCCGGTTTCGCCGATCGACCCGATCCTTGGCGTCCAGGCGGCAGTGCTGCGCAAGCCGTGGGCGGAAGGCGATCCGGACCAGAGTTTCTCGCTGATGGAGTCGCTTGCCGCCTACACGGTGGAAGGTGCCTATGCGGAGTTCATGGAGCATCGCAAAGGCAGGTTGAAGCCAGGCTTCATGGCCGACCTCGTGGTGCTTTCGTGCGACATCCAAGCGGTGGAAGCACAACGGCTGCACGAGGTGCGGCCGGCTGTCACGATCTGCGGCGGCAAGATTACCTATCAGGCCTGAGGGTGAACATTCGTTTCGTCTCTGGAACCGATATTCGATCCAATTGTTGCCAAGCACGACCGCTTGTGGTGACAATCTGAAACAGAAAAAGGCCTGCTTTCGGGGGCAGGCCAAAAAAACAAGAGGGGTTTGCGTGCCGGAACAACCGGGTAAGAACGCGATCGAAGTCCGCGGCGTGCGGAAGGTCTTCGGTTCTGGGGAAGCGGCGGTTGCCGCATTGGACACGGTCTCGGTTTCGATCCGGGAAAACGAGTTCTTCACACTGCTGGGGCCTTCGGGCTGCGGAAAGACGACGCTGCTTCGGCTGATCGCCGGCTTCGACTATCCGAGCGCCGGCGAGATCCTGCTTTATGGCGACGACATCGCGCTGCTGCCGCCGTTCAAGCGTCCGGTCAACACAGTCTTCCAAAGCTATGCGCTGTTCCCGCACATGACGGTGGCGCAGAACATCGGCTTCGGCCTCGAAATGCTGCGCAAGCCCAAGGCCGAGGTCAAGGCCCGCGTGGCCGAGATGCTGAAGCTCGTGCGCATGGAGCATCTGGCTTCGCGGCGTACCAGCCAGATTTCCGGCGGTCAGCAGCAACGCGTAGCGTTGGCCCGTGCGCTGGCGCCACAGCCGAAAGTGCTGCTGCTCGACGAGCCGCTGTCGGCGCTCGACTACAAGCTGCGCAAGGAGATGCAGATCGAATTGAAGCGGCTGCAGAACCAGACCGGTATCACCTTCATCTTCGTCACGCATGACCAGGAGGAAGCATTGACCATGTCCGACCGCATCGCGGTGATGTCGTCGGGCAAGATCCTGCAGGTAGGCTCGCCGTGGGATATCTATGACAAGCCGGCCGACCGCTTCGTTGCCGACTTTATCGGCGAGACCAATTTCCTGACCGCCTCGATCGCCGGCGTCGAAAACGGCAAGGCGCGCGCCACGTTGAAATCGGGCGCCACCATCACGGCCAGCGTCGCCGACGGCTTTCAGCCGAAGGCGGAGGCCACGGTGGTGGTGCGACCCGAACATGCCAAGCTGACCAAGGGCAAGGCGGAGCTTTCGGGTACGGTTGAAAACATCGTTTATTTCGGCACCGACACGCACATCCATGTGCGGCTCGACGGCAGCAATGACCTCTTCATCGTGCGCCAGCAGAATGCACGCAGCGCCGGCTGCGGTTTCGAAGCAGGCGACAAGGCCGGCATCGCCATCGGCGACGACGCAGCGCAAGTGTTGAGGGATTGATGGCCACCGCCGAGGAAATCGCCAGGGCGGCCGACCGGCGCGACATCCGCAACCGCTGGTATCTTTCCGCGCCCGCCTTGCTCACCATCTTCTTCGCCGCCGTCGGACCGCTGGCGATCGTGCTCGTCTATTCCTTCCTGACGCCCGGTTCCTATGGCGACGTGAAGTGGCAATTCTCGCCCGAGGCCTGGGTTTCGGTGCTGTTCGAGCGCGACATCTTCGACGACACGCTGTCGCTGGCAGGTGCCCATATCAGCATCTTCTGGCGCTCGGTGAAGCTCGCGATCATCACGACGCTCATCACCTTGGCGCTCGGCTTCCCGACCGCGTACTTCATGGCGACGCGCAGCGAAAAGACGCGCGATCTGTGGCTGTTCCTGATCACCATCCCGTTCTGGACGAACCTGCTCATCCGCACCTTCGCGGTACTGCAGATCATCCGCAACGAAGGCATCGTCAACACCGTCCTGATGAAGCTCGGCATCGTCTCGGCTCCGATCCAGATCCTCTATACCGACGTCGCGATCCTGATCGGCATGGCCTATGTCTACCTGCCGCTGATGGTGCTGCCGGTCTATGCTTCGATGGAGAAGCTCGATTTCCGCCTGGTCGAGGCCGGCTACGATCTCTACGCCTCGCGCTGGCAAGTGCTGCGGCGCATCATCTTCCCATTGGTCAAACCGGGCGTCATCGCCGGTTCGATCCTGGTCTTCATCCCCGCTATCGGCGCCTATGTGACGCCCAGCGTGCTCGGCGGCGGCAAGAACATGATGCTGTCCAACCTGATCGAACTGCAGTTCGGCCAGGGCCGCAACTGGCCGCTGGGCTCGGCGCTGTCGATCACGGTCATGCTTATCGTCATGGTTGCGCTGCTCGTCTATGTGCGTAACGCCGGCTCGCAGGAGGTGCGGCATGGCTAAGAGCTTCTCGATCCGCCACCAGCCGGGCTTCACGACGATCGCCGCCGTGTGCTTCGTCGCGCTCTACATGCCGATCATTGTACTGGTCGTCTATGCCTTCAACGAGGCGCCTTCGACGTCGGAATGGGGAGGCTTCTCGCTGAAATGGTTCCAGTCCGCATCGCAGAATGCGCAGGTCATCGACGCCACGCTGCGGTCGTTCCAGATCGCGGCGATCGCCGCGACGCTTGCCACGATCGCCGCCACGATGGCGGCGCTGGCGACCACCCGCACGCCGCCCTATCCAGGACTGACCTTCAAATATGCGATGATCAACCAGCCGCTGATGGTGCCGGAAATCGTCACCGGCGTGGCGCTCCTGATCTTCTTCTCACGCATCAAGATCTTCACCGGCTATTCGGGCCTGGGTTATCTGATCGCCGCGCATACGGCCTTCTGCATTCCCTTCGCCTATCTGCCGATCCGCGCGCGGCTGGAAAACATGGACCTGTCGCTGGAGCGCGCGGCTGCGGATCTCTACGCGACGCCCTGGCAGGCGTTTCGGCGGGTGACGCTGCCGCTGCTGTGGCCGGGCATCCTGGCCGGACTGATGCTGGCGTTCGTGATCTCGCTCGACGACGTCGTCATCACCGAATTCGTCAAATCGGGCGGCCAGGACACGTTGCCGACCTACATGCTTGGCCAGATCCGCCGCGGCATCACGCCCGAGATCAACGCGATATCGACGGCCTTCCTGCTGCTGTCGGTGGTCATCGTCACGTTGTTTTTCTTCGTCAGCAGGAAACGCGACTGAAGCCGAAAGCCGAGGTCAATAACAAAGCAATAATGGGAGAACAGAATGAACTGGAAGACCACCGCGACAGCCGTAGGGCTGGCGCTGCTCGCCTCGTCGGGCCTTGCCCATGCCGAGGGCGCGCTCAACATCTATAACTGGGGCAACTACATCAGCCCCGACATGATCAAGAAGTTCGAGAAACAGTACAACGTCAAGGTCACGGTCACCGACTACGATTCCAACGACACCGCGCTCGCCAAGGTGCGCCAGGGCGGCACCGGCTTCGACATCGCCATTCCGTCACAGACCTTTATCCCGATCTGGATCAAGGAAGGTCTCATCCAGGAGACCGATCCCGGCAAGATGGAGAACTTCAAGAACGTGGCGCCGGAATGGGCGAATCCCGATTTCGACCCCGGCCGCAAATACACCGTGCCATGGGCCTGGGGCACGATCGGCGTGGTCGTCAACACCGATGCCTACAAGGGGCCGGCAAACAGCTGGGGCATCATCTTCGACACGCCAGACGAGCTCAAGGGCAAGGTCAATGTCGTTCCTGAAATGAACGACGTGATCTTCGCGGCGATCAAATATGCCGGTGGCCAGCAGTGCACCGAGGACAAGGCAGTGCTGAAGAAGGTGCGCGACATGCTGGTCGCAGCCAAGCCGAACTGGATCGCGATGGAATATAACACCATCGAGAAGATGGGCGCCGGCGACTTCAAGGCGACCAGCGACTGGAACGGTTCGGCTTTGCGCCAGCGGCTGGCCAATCCGGCCATCCACTACAACTATCCGAAGGAGGGTTATGGCCTCTGGAGCGATAACGTCGTGGTGCTCAAGGAAGCCAAGAACGTCGAGAACGCCAAGCTGTTCCAGAACTTCATGATGGACCCGGAAAACGCCGCGCTGAACTCGGCCTTCCACCGCTATGCCAACGGCATCGCCGGTTCGGAGAAGTTCATGCCCGCCGACATGAAGGATGCGCCGGAGGTGAACATCCCTGCCGACGTGAAGTCGCTCGGCGAGCTGCAGCGCCTGTGCTCGCCGGAAATCCAGGAGATCTACAGCAAGATCTGGACCGAGCTGCAGAAGTAAGCAGCTTCAAACCCCGCCAGAGCAATTCCAGGAAAAGCGCGTAGCGGTTTTCCGCCCGGAGTTGCGTAAAAACAAAGAGTTAGAGCGTTTCCGTTAAAAAGGAAACGCTCTAGCACGAAGCCGGGACCGACAAATCGGTCCCGGCCGTCACAAGCTTTTTGCCTGAAGAAGGCAGAAACATCGCAGATTGGAAGAAGGAGCCCTTGTCATGAACTCGAGATTGTTTGCCGCGACGGCGGCGCTGGCGCTGCTTGCAGCGACGGGCCTGGCCCGCGCGGAAGGCGCGCTCAACATCTACAACTGGGGCAACTACACCAACCCGGACGTGATCAAGAAGTTCGAGGAAAAGTACAAGGTCAAGGTCACCATCACGGACTACGACTCCAACGACACGGCTCTGGCCAAGGTCCGTCAGGGCGGCTCCGGTTTTGACATCGTGGTGCCGTCACAGACGCACCTGCCAATCTGGATCCAGGAAGGCCTGCTGCTCGAGACCAATCCAGGTGGCATGGAGAATTTCAAGAACATCGCGCCCGAGTGGGCCAATCCCGACTTCGACCCCGGCCGCAAATATTCGGTGCCATGGGCCTGGGGCACGGTCGGCGTCGTCGTCAACACCGATGTCTACAAGGGCGACATCAACACCTGGGATATCGTCTTCAAGACGCCTGACGAGCTGAAGGGCAAGGTCAACGTCGTTCCCGAGATGAAGGACGTGATGACGGCCGCCATCCGCTATGTCGGAGGCGAGCAGTGCACGGCCGACAAGGAAGTGCTGAAGAAGGTGCGCGACCTGCTGACGGCTGCCAAGCCGAACTGGATCGCCATGGAATATGGCGCCGTCGACAAGATGGGTGCGGGCGACTTCAAGGCCTCATCCACCTGGAATGGCGCCGGCCTGCGCATCCGCCTGGCGCATCCCGAGGTTCACTACGGCTATCCGAAGGAAGGCTTCACCTACTGGTCCGACAATGTCGTGGTCCTGAAGGACGCCAAGAACGCCGAGAACGCCAAGCTGTTCCAGAACTTCATCATGGACCCCGAAGTGGCTGCCGGGCTTTCCGCTTACCATCGCTACGCCAATGGCGTTGCAGGCTCGGAAAAGTTCATGCCGGCCGAGATGCGCGATGCGCCGGAGATCGTCGTTCCGGCCGAGGCCAAGCCGCACGGCACCATGGCGCTGATGTGTTCGGAAGAAGCCGATACGCTCTACAAGAAGATCTGGACCGAACTGCGCAAGTAGCAAGTTGTCTTGTCGTCCGGCGGCAATGGCTGCCGGATGGCCTACCCGATGCTGGCGAACCGTCGTCGGTCGCGCAGACATCGTCTCAAGAATTCAGAAAATGTCGCAGGAGGCGCTTCTCATGCAGCCCTACCGCAACAGCGATCCGCGTCCACCGATCATGCAAGGTTCGCCGCCGGCCCTGGTGCCGCCTCGGCTCGACTGGGACAGGCCGCCCTGGAACCGCTGGGCCTTCCAGAACATGCGCCAGATCGTGCCGACGGTGGAGGTTTGGCGCGGCGCTGGCCCGATAAGCGAATTGCCGCGCGCCGAGACTGATCTGGACGCACTGTCGGTGAGCGACAGCCTGGGCCGTCCTTCGACGCTCGCCGGCCTGCTCGACGAGACTTATACCGACGGCTTCCTGGTGCTGCAGGACGGCGCAATAGCCTATGAGCGCTATTTCAACGGCATGACGCCGCGCTCGCTGCATCTGTCGCAGTCGATGGCCAAGTCGGTGACGGCGGCCGTCTGCGGCATCCTTGTCGGTCGAGGCCTGATCGATCCGGCAAAGTTGGTCACTGTCTACCTTCCCGAACTTGCCGAGACCGGTTGGGCGGGCGCTACTGTCCAGCAGGTGCTCGACATGACGACGGGCGTGACGTTTTCGGAAGCCTATACCGACCGCTATTCCGAGATCGGTCAGGTTGACGTCGCTTCCGGCTGGAAACCGGTGCCGCCGGACAGCGATCCTTCTTTCCGATGGCCGGCGCATGTGTGGGAACTCATTCTGCGGCTGAAGGACACCACGCGGCCGCACGGTGCTGCCTTCGAATATCGGTCGATCGAGACGGATGTGCTGGCCTTCATCATGGAGCGCGTGACCGGACACAGGCTGGCTGACCTTGTTTCGCAAGAGCTCTGGCAGAAGCTGGGTGCGGAGGAAAGCGCGTGCTTCACCGTGGACAGCGCCGGCTACGCGCTGGCCGATGGCGGTTTCAACGCCACGCTTCGCGACTATGCACGTTTCGGCCAGATGATCATCGACAATGGTGCCGGCATCGTGCCTGCCGATTGGATCGAGGCAACCAGGGGCGGTGTGCATGGCTCGCAGTTCTCGGAAAGCCTGCCGGAAGGCAGCTATCGAAACCAGTTCTGGATCCAGGATCCGCGTTCGCGCGCACTGATGTGCCGGGGTGTCTTCGGTCAGCTCATCCATGTGGATTGGAACAGCCGGATGGTGACGGTGAAGCTGTCGTCCTTTCCGGATTTCTCGAACACGCCTTATGCGGTGGCGACGCTGAAGGCGATCGCGGCCATCGCGACAGAGCTGGGCTCTGTCGCCGAATAGATCAATCGATGCAGGACGCTGGTGGGGGTACCAAGCCTCCTGCGCTGCGCATTATCCAGGAAGGACAAGACGTGATCAGCCCAACCCAATTCGAGGAGAAATTCGGCTTCCGCCGCGGTGACGTGACATTGGTGAACTGGCGCACGGCGCCGTTCAATCGCTGGTCGTTCCAGAATGTCGGGGAGCTGGTGCCAAGCGCGCGCATCGGTGCCTGGGCGGGTGCTTCTGAAACAACCGCAGCCGATTTCAGCGGCCTGCTCGGCGAAACGGTTTCGCTTTCCAGCGGAACCGAGACGATTGCGGCATTTCTCGATCGCTCCAGCGCCGATGCACTGACCGTCATGAAAGGTGGCAGGTTTGTCGGCGACTGGTTCGCGCCGCACATGCCGTCCGGCAACCGTCACATCGCCTTTTCAATCAGCAAGTCATTGACGGCGGTCCTCGCCGGCATTCTGGAAGGCGAGGGACGGTTTGATCCGGAAGCGCCGATCACGGCCTATGTTCCGGAAGCAACCGGTTCGGCCTATGGCGACGCGACGGTGCGCCACGTGCTCGATATGACGGTGAGCCTCGATTTCGAGGAAGCCTATCTCGATCCTGAGAGCGCGTTTGCGCGTTATCGCCGCGCGACGCTGTGGAATCCAGGCGGCGGCGACGAAGGGCTGGAAGAGTTCCTGCTGTCGCTCAAGCGCAGGCCCGAGCCGCATGGCGAAGTGTTCCGCTACCGTTCGCCGAATTCCGACCTGCTCGGCATTCTGGTCGAGCGCGCGTCCGGCAAGCGTGTGCCGGAGCTGTTCAGCGAAAAACTATGGGCGCCGCTCGGTGCCTGTGGCGAAGGTGCCATCACGGTCGACCGTTCCGGCACCGCGCGCGCCGCTGGTGGGGTCTCGCTGACGCCGCGTGACCTTGCCCGCGTCGGCGAGATGATGCGCCAGGGTGGCGTGGCCAATGGCCGGCAAGTGGTGCCGGAAGCCTGGGTTCACGATACGACGACCGCAGGTAGTCTCGAGGCCTGGAAGCGAGGCGACTTTGCGCATCTGTTTGCAGAAGGGCGCTACCGTAACAAATGGTATCAGAGCGGCAAGGGTTCCTATTGCGGCATCGGCATTCATGGCCAGTGGCTGTTCGTCGATCCGGCAAGCGAGGTGGTCATCGTCAAGATGTCGTCGCAGCCGACGCCGGTCGATGATCCGCTCGACCACGATAATGTCGATTTCTTCGAGGCGCTCGCAAAGATGGTGTGACGCAGCTTCTCAGCTGTCGGTTGCCAGGCGATCTATCTTTCGGCTCGAAGCATGCCGTCGAGGATGCGGAGCAATTCTCCCACGCGTCCTCCACCGGCTGGTGGCGATGGATAGCGGCACAGAACCTCGATGACTGCCGGGCTCGCATGCCTGGCGGTGCGTTCGAGATGGCAGATTGCAACATCCGCTGCATCTCCCGCCGCAAGCTCGGCTGCGTGGCCACCATGCGCGGCCGCGCCAAGAATGTGCCTGACCTGAGTGGAGCGGGCCAGCGGATGCAGGTAAGGCGCCGAGGAGGCGCACATGGCAGCCCGTGCGGCCTGGTTCGCGGCTGCGTCTTCGCATTCCTGTGCTGCCTTGAGGGCAGCCCAGGACGCATCGCGCAGCGCTTTGCCGCGTTTGTCTCCCCGAGCAAATGCCCAGGCGGCGTCGATGGCTTTATGCGGGCGGGCATCCAAAGGATGCGATGTCTCGAATATTTTCAGTACAACTGCGGCGTTTTCGGCGGCAAAAGCCGTGACTTCGCGCAGATCGTCCATGCTCAGGATGATCTCGTCCGTCATCGCTCGGTTGCCCCGCTGTCCGTCTGCGGCAGTTTGGCAAGCAGCCAACTGCGGAAACTGGCGACCGGCGGGTAGAGCCGCTTTTCGTTGGGCACTACCAGATAATAGGCGCTGCGGCTCTGCATCGCGCGGCCGGGCGCCGGCACCAGCTGGCCGCGCTGCAACTCGCCGGTGATCAGGAACAGCGGCAGCAGCGCGATGCCGAGGCCGGCGATGCAGGCCTGGGCTGCCGTCGAGAACTGCTCGAACTGCATGCCGGGCCCGGTGGGCGCGGCGAGCCCCTCATGCTCGAACCACTCAGCCCAACCGCCAGGGCGTGAGGCCATATGCAGCAGCGGCAGCCGGCCAAGGTCGCGCGGTTCAGTCACCGCGTTTGCCCTCAGGAACTCGGGCGCTGCGACCGGCGCCACCTCCTCTCGCATCAGAAGGGTCGACGTCGCGCCCGGCCAATCGGGCTGACCGACGTGAATGGCGGCATCCAGCCGCTCGCGGGCAAAGTCGAAACGGCCGATGCGGGTGGCGAAGTTGATGGTGATGTCCGGGTTCTGTTCGACGAATTCCGGGATCAGCGGCATCAGCCATCGCGTGCCGAAGGTTGGCAAAATGGCGAGGTTCAACACGCCGCCATGCCGATTGCTCATCAATCCAAGTGCCGCTTCGCGAAGCTGGCCGAGTGCTGCACGCACCGTTTCCGCATAGATCTCGCCTTCGGGCGAGAGTTGGACATTGCGGCTGTCGCGCTCGATCAGCCGCTTGCCGAACTGGTCCTCCAACAGCTTGATCTGCCTGCTGATGGCGCCCTGGGTCAGCGCCAGTTCCTGCGCTGCCGCCGTGAAGGAGCCAAGCCGCGCCACCGCCTCGAATGCGGCAAGCGCTCCGGTGGTCGGCAAAAGGCGGCGTTGCACGCTCATGATCCATTACTAATCGTCATTGATCTCTGAGGCAATTTCATTTGCTTTTTTTCGGACAGGGGCCGATAAGCCCGGCATTCTGCGCATTCTGGCCGCACCTTCTGGGAGAAATACGCATGGCTGCCGACAAGAACGCCTTCGTCTGGGACGATCCGTTCCTCATCGAGGACCAGCTTTCGGAAGACGAACGCATGATCCGCGATGGTGCGGCGGCGTTCGCCGCCGACAAGCTCGCGCCGCGCATCGAAGACGCCTACATGGAAGAAAAGACCGACCCGGCGATTTTCCGCGAAATGGGAGAAGCCGGTCTGCTCGGCATCACCGTGCCGGAAGAATATGGCGGGCTCGGCGCCAACTACGTGACCTACGGCCTCGTCGCCCGTGAGGTGGAGCGCATCGACAGCGGCTACCGCTCGATGATGAGCGTGCAGTCGTCGCTGGTCATGTATCCGATCCACGCCTATGGTTCGGAGGAGCAGCGCAAGAAGTATCTGCCGAAGCTCGCTTCCGGCGAATGGATCGGCTGCTTCGGTCTGACCGAGCCGGACGCCGGTTCCGATCCGGGCGGCATGAAGACCCGCGCCGAAAAGACGGCAAACGGCTATCGCATCTCCGGTTCGAAGATGTGGATTTCCAACGCGCCGATCGCCGACGTGTTCGTGGTCTGGGCTAAGTCCGCCGCGCATGACAACCAGATCCGTGGTTTCGTGCTGGAAAAGGGCATGAAGGGCCTGTCGGCGCCGAAGATCGGCGGCAAGCTTTCGCTGCGCGCCTCGATCACGGGCGAGATCGTCATGGAAGGCGTCGAGGTCGGCGAAGATGCGCTGCTGCCCAACGTCTCCGGTCTCAAGGGTCCATTCGGCTGCTTGAACCGTGCCCGTTACGGCATTTCCTGGGGCGCCATGGGTGCCGCGGAAGACTGCTGGCATCGTGCCCGCCAGTATGGTCTCGACCGCAAGCAGTTCGGCAAGCCGCTTGCCGGCATGCAGCTCTATCAGAAGAAGCTCGCCGACATGCAGACCGACATCGCGCTCGGTCTACAGGGCTCGCTGCGCGTCGGCCGGCTGATGGACGAGGGCAAGATGGCGCCGGAGATGATCTCCATCGTCAAGCGCAACAATTGCGGCAAGGCACTCGACATCGCCCGCATGGCGCGGGACATGCACGGCGGCAACGGCATCCAGATCGGCTACCATGTCATGCGCCACGCGCAGAACCTCGAGACGGTCAACACCTATGAGGGCGCGCACGACGTGCACGCGCTCATTCTTGGCCGCGCTCAGACCGGCCTGCAGGCCTTCTTCTGAGATGATGTCTCTGTCTTCTCCCCGCCGATGGGGAGAAGACGCCCAAGCATGGCTTAGATCATGACCGGCCGTTTGTCGTTGCTGCTGACAAAAGCAGCATCGATCAATTTCTGCATGTCGGTGGCACGGCGAAACGATGGGTCGCCGTTGACGCCGGACAGCAGGGCATCAACGAACCGGCGTGCGTTGCGCCTGATCTGAGGCAACTCGAGATCGCGCCAGGCGACGGTGTCGATATCCTCGCCGAAACAACCCTTCAGCGACGAAGTCCTGCCGTTGGTCTCTACCCAGAGCGCGCCCTTCGTGCCGTGCAGCTTCAATTCGAGATCGTTCAGGTGGCCGGTCGCATAACGCGTGGCGACGATAGTGGCCAGCGCACCGGACTGGAAGCGCGCGGTCATCGCCACGCTGTCATTGGCATCCAGTCGATACTTGCCGATCTGGTCGCCCGGAGCCTTGGGGAAGGTGACCAGTTCGGCGTTGAGGCTGGCGATGTCGTCGGCGGCGCCATAGGTCGCGAAATCGAGAATGTGGATGCCGACATCGCCGAGCACGCCGGTCGAGCCGTGTTCGGTCGACAGCCGCCAGAGCCACTGATCGGCCGTGCGCCAGTCGCCCCAGGCTTTGCCGACCAGCCAGCTCTGACGGTAACTTGCCTCGACATGGCGCAGTTCGCCGAGTTCACCCGCCTCCACCATCTGCCGGGCACGCTGCAGGGCTGGCGAATTGCGATAGGTCAGGTTGACCATGTTGATCAGGCCGGCGCGCTCCGCTGCCTCGGTCATCTCCAGCGCATCGGCATGGTTGGGCGCCAGCGGCTTTTCGCAGAACACGTGCTTGCCGGCGGCAAGCAGCGTGAGCGTCGTTTCCCGGTGCACGCCATCCGGCGTGGCATTGATGGCCGCATCGAATTCGCCCCAGGCGAGTGCCTCTTCCAGGCCGTCGAAGGCGTGGGCGATGCCGTTCTTTTCCGCATAGGCCGCTGCCCGGCCCGGCAATGCATCGGCGCAGGCAACGATGCGGCATTCGGGCACTTTGCCGAATTCCTCCATATGCTGGCCGGCGATGCCGCCGGTGCCGAGAAGCAGCAGCCGGCGCATCAACGCAGGCCCTCGTCGCCATCCTTGTGCAGCTTGGGTCCCTTCTCGACCAGCGGCTCCTTGGCAGCCGATACCGACACGTTCGGCGCGTCCGTGATCGTTGCCCAGGCCGGCGCCGGGTTATGCGCCCAATGCACGGCATTGCGCAGCACGGTGTGCACGTCGGGATGGTGGTAGGTCGGGTAGGTCTCGTGGCCTGGGCGGAAATAGAAGATACGGCCAGCGCCACGCTGGTAGGTGAGGCCCGAACGGAACACCTCGCCACCCTCGAACCAGGAGACGAACACCGTCTCCATCGGTTCCGGCACGGTGAAGGGCTCGCCGTACATTTCCTCGTTCGGCAGCTCGATGCATTCGCCCAGCCCCTTGGCGATGGGATGGTTGCGGTTGACCACCCAGATGCGCTCGCGTTCGCCGGCCTCGCGCCATTTCAAGGAGCAGGGCGTGCCCATGAGCCGCTTGAAGATCTTCGAGAAATGGCCGGAATGCAGGACGATCAGCCCCATGCCTTCCCAGACGCGTTTCTGGACGCGTTCGACGATGGCGTCCTCGACCTTGCCGTGTGCGGCATGGCCCCACCAGACAAGCACGTCGGTCTTTGCCAGGCGCTCCTCGGTCAGCCCGTGTTCGGGATCCTGGAGGACGACGGTTTCGGCCGCGATGTCCCTGTCCAGGTTGAGGGCGGCCGCAATGGTGCCGTGCATGCCGAGCGGATAGATGTCCGCAACGACGGCGCTCTCCTGCTCATGCACATTCTCGCCCCACACCAGTGCTCTGATTGGCATGCCCATCTCCCACGATCAAATCGATTGGATCGGTTCAATTACAGCATGAGCGACGGGGACCGCAAGAGACAATCGTGCAGGAGAATGGCCGGCCCTGTCGGGCCGGCCGAACGCCGGTCAGGCGAGGAATTTGGCGATGATGGCATCGCCCATGGCGGTTGTGCCGACTTCAGTCTTGCCCTCGGACATGACGTCCTTCGTGCGCAGGCCATCGTCCAGCACCGCGGCGATCGCCGCCTCGAGGCGATCGGCCTCCGCCACCATGTTGAAGGAATAGCGCAGGCACATCGCGAAAGAAGCGATCATGGCGATGGGGTTGGCGATACCCTTGCCCGCAATATCAGGCGCGGAGCCGTGCACCGGCTCGTAGAGCGCCTTGCGTTTGCCGGTCTTGGCATCCGGCGCACCGAGCGAGGCCGACGGGAGCATGCCGAGCGACCCGGTCAGCATGGCAGCGACATCCGACAGCATGTCGCCGAACAGGTTGTCGGTGACGATGACGTCGAACTGCTTGGGCCAGCGCACCAACTGCATGCCGCCGGCATCCGCCAGCATGTGGTCGAGCTTGACGTCGGCATATTTCGCCTTATGGGTCGCGCTGACGACCTCGTTCCACAGAACGCCTGATTTCATGACGTTGCGCTTTTCCATCGACGTCACGTGGTTCTTGCGGGTGCGGGCGAGCTCGAAGGCGACGCCGGAGATGCGTTCGATTTCGAAGGTATCGTAGACCTGCGTGTCGATGCCGCGCTTCTGGCCGTTGCCGAGGTCGATGATCTGCTTGGGCTCGCCGAAATAGACGCCGCCGGTCAGTTCGCGGACGATCAGGATGTCGAGACCCTCGACGACTTCCTGCTTGAGCGAGGAAGAGGCGGCGAGCGCCGGATAGCAGATCGCCGGGCGCAGATTGGCGAACAGCTCCATGTCCTTGCGCAAGCGCAGCAAACCGGCTTCCGGGCGCACCTCGTAAGGCACGTTATCCCACTTCGGGCCGCCGACGGCGCCGAACAGCACCGCGTCCGCGGCAAGTGCCTTGCCCATGTCCTCTTCCGAGATCGCCTGGCCGTGCGCATCGTAGGCGCAACCGCCCACAAGGCCCTCGTCGATCGCAAAGCCTGCTCCCTTCTCGTTCATCGCCGCGATCAGTTTCTTGACCTCGGCCATGGCCTCTGGGCCGATGCCGTCGCCGGCGAGCAGGAGAAGTTTTTTCGTTGCCATCTGAAGGACCTTCCACGGGTTCGGAGAATTGCAGCCTTGCTAACGGCAAGGCCGTTGTGGTGCAAGCCCGTTGGCACTGCGAAGTCCTTCTTGGCCCGGACAAAGCGAGTCGCTGGATGGAAGCCGGACGGTGCCGTGCGATGTAGTGATAAATCCATGAAACGGGCTTGGAGCCGTCCGACATGAGCAAGCGCATAAATCTGGGTATTATCGGTCTCGGAGCCATGGGAACCGAGCTCCTGGAAGCGGCCGCCAGCCATGGCGATTTCAAGGTGGTGCTTTGCGCCGATGTCAACGAGACGGCGATTGCGCGCGAAAGCCGCAAATATCCCGATATCGACTTTACCACCGAGCCGGGATCCGTCGTGGCTGCGGAAAATCTCGATGCCGTCTATATCGCCACGCCTCCGCGATATCACGCGGCCTATGCGATGGAGGCGATGCGGGGCGGCAAGGCCGTGTTCTGCGAAAAACCGCTTGCCGTTGACCTTGCCGAAGGAGAGGCGATGGCCGACCTGGCACGCACCACAGGTGTGGTTACGGCGGTCAACTTCGCGCTGGCTGACCGGCATGCCACGCTGGAGATCGAGCGAGCGCTCGGCGCAGGGGAGCTTGGCAATGTGGGTGGTGTCGAGATCAGGCTGACCTTTCCGCAATGGCCGCGCGCATTTCAGGCTGATGCAAACTGGCTGTCCGGCAGGGCGGAAGGTGGTTTTGTCCGCGAAGTCTTTTCGCATTTTGCCTATCTGACAGACCGGCTCATCGGCGAACTCGAGCCGGTATTCTTGTCCCTGGATCTCCCGCAAGGGGGAGAGGCGAGTGAAAGCTCAGCCTTCGGTCTGTTTCGGGCAGGTGGCGTGCCGGTGCTTGTATCCGGCCAAGCCGGCCTTGCCATGCCCGAGAGTTACGAATGGGTCGTAGCCGGCAGCCGCTATTCCTATCGTTTGCGCAACTGGGGTGACCTGCAGATTTCCGACGGCAAGACCTGGAAGGATGTACCTCTCAGGGGCGAACGCGGGTCGGAATATACCCGGCTATCCGCATTTGCGCGGGCGATCCGCGGCGAGCCTCAAACCAACCTGGCCGACTTCGCCGCGGGCCTCCGGGTTCAGCGTGCGGTGGAAGCGTTTCACGCCAAGGCGGACTGAGCCGGTTCGGCGCGATGCGCCAGCGACGCTTCTAGTCGTGCTGAAGGATGTTGATCAATTTGCCGAAGGGATCGCGCACGAAGAAACGGCGCACGCCCCAGGGTTCGTCGGCCGGGCCATATTCGATGGCGAAGCCGGCTTTCTTCATCGCAGCGAGCACTGCGTCGACGTCGTCCACCTCGATGGAAAGATCGGGCACCGGCGTATCGGCGCCGCCCTGTTCGGCGAAGGAGACCTGCACCGCCATGCGCTCGTGATTGCCGTAGGTGGCGATCCAGCCGTGATCCATCAGGATGTCGAGGCCGAGCACGTCGCCATAGAAACGCCTGGCGGCCGAGACATCGGTCGTGGCGACATTGGCGACGATGCGCTTGACCGTCACAGGCCCGTTGCTCCGCGTCGCAGTGCGGTGACCTCGATCTCGATCTTCATTTCCGGCTTGTTGAGTTGGCAGATGATCATGGTTGCGGCCGGGCGGATATCGCCGAAATATTCGCCGAGGATAGGGAAGACCTTGTCCACGTCGTTCTGGTCGGTGAGGTAGTAGTGCGCGCGCACGACATCGGCCAGTTCGAAGCCACCTTCCTTCAGCGCCTTGGCAATGGTCTCCATGCAGTTGCGGGCCTGCGCTTCGACGGTGTCCGGCATGGTCATCGTGGCATAGTCGTAGCCAGTTGTGCCGGCGACGAAGCACCAGTCGCCTTGCACGACGGCGCGCGAATAGCCCGCCGTCTTTTCGAAGGGCGAGCCCGTCGAGATCAGTCTGCGCATCGATAGTCCTCCCGATGGGCGCTATTGCGGTTGCTGGAGTGCCTTCTTCAAGGCGTCCTTGATCTCATCCGGCCAATCCTTCAGCGCCGGCCAGGCATTCGGTTCAGGCTTGTCGGTCTGCTGGGCGAAGTAGAGCGCCTTGTTCTTGACGTCGACCGCCATGAAGCCGTTGCTGCCGCCGCAGGCATGTGGCACGCAGCCGGTTGCGTAGAAGGCGCCGGAGGGTGTCTTTTCCGTACCGCCTCCGACCAGGAGGCTGGTCGCGACATTGCCCATCTGGTCGCCGAGCAGCTTTTCGGCGGCCTCATAAACGGCCTCATTGTGGAAGGCGTCGATGATGTTCTGGTATTTCGACGGGTCGATGTCGGTCCAGCCGGTGTTGGGTTGGGGCTTGTAGGTCAGCCGGCCAGCGATCTGCAGGCCGTCCTGCGGTGACCACTGCAAAGCGTCGTTGGAGTCACCGGGCATGAGATAAGGCACGAAATAGATGGCGTTTTCGGCGACAGCCGTCGGTGGTGCGCCGCATTCGTCCTGTTCGACCCGCACGCTTTGGAGCGTGGCGCTGCCTTCTGGTTTCCAAGCGATTATAGTCGCGGGGCCGCACTGGTTGCCGCCCGATCCGACATTGAATAGTGCGACACCTATGCCAGCCACTTTCACGATCTGGTCGAGGCCAACGTAGTAGTCCCGGGCAATTTCCTTGCCATCATAAGCCAGGATCTTGTCCATCTCTGGTTGCTCGGTGATGGTGAAGGTGCCGCCAGCGAAAGGGACTGGTGCCGGCTTCTCGTCGCCATCGGTGGTTGCAGGCGCGCTGCTGTCGGAAGATGTTGCGGCAGGAGCATCCTGCGGGGCAGGAGCCTGTTCCTGCGCAAGGGCAGTTCCGGCCAAACCGACCGAAAGAATGCCTGCCGTCAGAAGGCATGAAAACGGTCCCATTGCGGCTCTCCCTTTGTCACGGCAACATCGTTGCCGTAGCTGCCTGGGGCTGGTCAACCGTGGTCCTGCCGAGGCTAAAGGCCCCGACGAAGTCCGCCGGAGCGCCGGTTATGGCCTCAGGCCCAGGGGCGCTGCTCGGCGTTGCGCTTTTCGAAGCTGGCGATGGCGCCAGACTTTTCCATGGTCAAGCCGATGTCGTCGAGGCCATTGAGCAGGCAGTGGCGCTTGAAGTCGTCGAGGTCGAAGGTGACGACGCCGCCATCCGGGCCGCGGATTTCCTTGGCTTCAAGGTCGACCGAGAGGGTGGCGTTGGCACCGCGCTCGGCGTCGTCCATCAGCTTGTCGAGGTCTTCCTGGCTGACAGTGATCGGCAGGATGCCGTTCTTGAAGCAGTTGTTGTAGAAAATATCGGCGAAAGAGGTCGAGATCACGCAACGGATGCCGAAATCGAGCAGTGCCCAGGGAGCGTGCTCGCGGCTGGAGCCGCAGCCGAAATTGTCGCCGGCGACCAGGATCTGCGCCTTGCGATAAGCCGGCTTGTTCAAAACGAAATCCGGGTTCTCGGAGCCATCCTCATTGAAGCGCATCTCGGCAAAGAGCCCTTTGCCAAGTCCGGTGCGCTTGATCGTCTTGAGATAATCCTTGGGGATGATCATGTCGGTATCGACATTGACGATCGGCAGGGGAGCGGCGACGCCGGTGAGCTTGGTGAACTTGTCCATGGCTTTTGCCCATCTTGGGAGTTTGCTGGCACCGCTTTACACAAGGCGACGGGCAAATGAAAGGCGACAGTTGCCGCATCGTTGAGGCCAGCCAAGGCTTGATGAGCGAAAAGGCATGATGGATCCTGTCGTGGACAACACTTGACCTCAGGCGGCAAGCAACGTTCTAGATCATTTATGGCGAGCGGGAATCAGCAGCAGCGATCGGAGCATGCCGGGCAGGCGCACGGCCTGCTCGAACATTATCAGCCGATCGATGGTGTCGTCGATGAGATGGTGGATGCCTCGGGCGAGCCGCGGCCGCTTTGGAAGTCTTTTATCGCGGCGCTGCAGGCGCTCGGTCCGGAAAAGCTGGCGCAGCGCTTTGCCAGAGCGGATCAATACCTGCGCGATGCTGGCGTCTATTACAGGGTCTACGACAAGGCAGGCGCCAATGAGCGCGCGTGGCCGCTGGCGCATGTGCCTCTGCTGATCGACGACAAGGAGTGGTCGACAATCAGCGCCGGCCTGATCCAACGCGCCGACCTGTTCGAGCAGATCGCGGCAGACATTTACGGACCGAACAGGCTGGTCGCGAACGGCTTGCTGCCGCCCGGCCTCGTCGCGGGCAGCCCGGAATATCTGCGCCCATTGGCAGGAACGATACCTGCCGACGGCCATTTCCTGCATTTCTGCGCCTTTGAACTTGGCCGAGGGCCGGATGGGCGCTGGTGGGTGCTGGGTGACCGCATGCAGGCTCCGTCGGGTGCCGGCTTCGCGCTGGAAAACCGTGTTGCCACCACGCGGGCCCTTTCGGAGCTTTACGGCGAACTGCATGTGCATCGCCTTGCCGGATTTTTCCGCCGCTTCCGCGATGCCTTGAATTCCGCGGCAGCGGCCTCGCGAGGTCGCGTCGCCATCCTGACGCCCGGTCCACTCAACGAGACCTACTACGAACACGCCTATATTGCCCGCTATCTCGGCATCATGCTTCTCGAAGGCGAGGACCTCGTCGTCTCCAAGGGGCGGCTGATGGTGCGCACGGTGGCCGGCCTGGTACCGATCTCGGTGCTGTGGCGGCGCCTCGACGCGGCCTTCGCCGATCCGCTGGAATTGCGAACCGACTCACAGATCGGCACGCCGGGGCTGGTGGAAGCGGTGCGCCAAGGTGCGCTCACATCAGTGAACGGTCTTGGTTCGGGATTTCTCGAAACGCGCGCGCTGCTCGCGTTTCTGCCGCGCATCAGCCAGGAATTGGGCAAGGAAGATCTGTTGCTTCCTGCCGTCGCGACCTGGTGGTGTGGGCAGGAAGCCGAGCGCCAGCATGTGCTGGCCAATCTCGACCAAATGGTGATCGGACCGGCGCTCTCGACGCGTCTGGCCTTCGAGGATGATGGGGCCAGCGTGCTTGGGTCGTCTCTGTCCGCGGAGGCACGGGCGGATCTGGTCGCGCGCATCGAGACCGATGGCAGCGCGTTCGTGGGGCAGGAAGCAGTGACGCTTTCGACCACGCCGGTCTACGTCGACGGGCGACTCGAGCCGCGACCGGCCAGCTTGCGTGTCTATCTGGCGCGGACGCAAAACGGCTGGACCGTGATGCCCGGCGGCTTCGCGCGCGTCGGCTTCTCGCTCGATCCAACGGCGATTGCCATGCAGCGAGGCGGCCAGGCGGCCGACGTCTGGGTGGTCAGTGACAAACCGGTGGAACGCGAGACGCTGTTCCCGCGCGATAGCGAGGGTTTCGACCGCACCATGCCCGGCAGCCTGCCGAGCCGTGCCGCGGAAAACCTGATGTGGCTCGGCCGTTACATCGAGCGCGCCGAGGACACCGCCCGCATCCTGCGCGCCTACCACGTTCGGTTGGCCGAAACCTCGGATGCGGCGATGCCGCTGCTCGGCGAACTGCGTGCGTATCTCGATCCGCTTGGCATCGATCTCGCCGATCCGATACCGCACGGCCTGCTCGATATGATGGACAGCGCCGTTTATAGCGCCGGTCAGGTGCGCGACCGGTTCTCGCCGGATGGTTGGCTGGCGCTCAAGGATCTGTCGAAGACGCTGCATCTGTTCGAGACGACGGTCTCGCGCGGCGACGATGCCACACGCGCCATGACGGTGATCCTGCGCAAACTGGCCGGCTTTTCCGGTCTGTTGCATGAAAACATGTACCGCTTCACCGGCTGGCGTTTCCTGGAGATTGGGCGGCGGCTGGAACGCGGCATCCAGACGGCGCGGATGCTGGCACGGTTGACCCACCCGGACGCGCCGGAAGGCGCGCTCGACATGATGCTGGAGATCGGCGACAGCGTCATGACCCATCGTAGGCAATATCCGGTCCAGGCGGGGCGCAGCACCGTTGTCGATCTTCTGGTGCTCGATCCACTCAACCCGCGTTCGATCTTTTTCCAGCTCGAGCGGCTGAAGGTGGAGATAGGACTGCTGCCGGGCAGGAATGGCAGCGGGCACCTGTCGCCAGCGGCCAAGGATATCCTCAAGCTCAACACGGCGCTTGCGGTCAAGGAACCGTCGGATATGACAGCCGCAGCGCTCAACATGCTGGCGGATGAAATCGGTGGGCTCTACGGCAGCCTCGCCAAAGCCTATTTCGGCTGAGGCGCTCGATGCTCTACGACATCCGTCTCAACCTGCACTACGACTACGAGACAGCCGTCGGCGGCGGTCGTCATCTGGTGCGGGTGTTGCCGTCAAATCTCGGCCAACGCCAACGTGTCGTGGCTGCTTCATTGTCTTTCTCACCGACCCCTGGTGAACGCTCGGATTTCAACGATTTCTTCGGTTCGAGCGTGGCGGCGATCGCCTTCCGCGAGCCGCATCAGACGCTGGATGTGCGCATGAGTGCGCGTGTTTCCGTGACGCGGCCGGAAGCCGGGCTTGACGTTTCGCCACGCATCGATGCGCTTGCCCGCGAAACTGCGGCGGTACGCTCGCTCGATTCCGATTCGCCCCATCATTTTCTTGCAGCCACCGATTTTGCAGATCTTGATCCTGCCATCACAGCCTATGCTCGTGAGAGTGGCGATGGCTCGGTGGCGGCGATCGCGATGGACCTGTGCAATCGCATCCGGCGCGACTTCGCCTATGACGGTACTGCGACCGACGTGCAGACGCGCGCTTCCGATGCCTTCGCGCTGAAACGTGGCGTCTGTCAGGATTTTTCGCATGTCATGATTTCCAGCCTGCGTGGGCTAGGCATTCCGGCGGGCTATGTCAGCGGCTTCCTGCGCACCATCCCGCCCGCTGGCCAAGAGCGGCTGGAGGGCGCGGATGCCATGCATGCCTGGGTGCGGGTCTGGTGCGGCCGCGAGGCCGGCTGGCTGGAGTTTGACCCGACCAACGGGATGCGCGCCTCCAATGACCATATCACGGTCGGCTTTGGTCGAGATTATGGCGATGTTGCGCCGATCGTCGGCGTGCTCAAGACCACTGGCGGGCAGGCCGGCGCACAGGCGGTGGATGTCGTTCCGGTGGCCTGAATCGGCATCGTTGCCGTGAAAAGAAATCACGGATTTTTTATCGACGTGGTGTCGGGAAGCGCCTAACTCTTTCGTCCTTGAAGCAATTCCAGGAAAGATGCGCAGCGGCTTTCCGTCCGGTATTGCGTACCGCGTTTCCGTGAAAAACGGAAACGCTCCGGAGACAGAAAGGGCCTACCATGCTTTATGCAGTTCTTTGCTACGCTTCCGAAGACGTCGTCGGCTCCTGGACCAAGGAGCAGGACGACGCGGTCATGGTCAAGCTGCTCGACGTCCAGGAGAGATATGCGAAAGCCAACAAGCTCGGCCCGGTGGCCAGGCTGTTGCCGACGACAGCCGCGACGACGCTGCGCAAGGTAAAGGGCGAATCCCTCGTCATCGACGGACCCTTTGCCGAGACCAAAGAACAGTTCCTCGGCTTCTATACGGTCGATGTCGAGAACCTCGATGAAGCCTTGCAATTCGCGCGCGAGCTTTCCGAGGTCAATCCCAGCGGCGGCTCCTACGAGATCCGCCCCATTTCCATATTCAGTCCTGCAACGGTAAAATCATGAGCGACCTGTCCTGGATCAGCAATGTCATCAGCGCCGCGCGGCCGCAGGCCATGGGAGCGTTGCTGCGCTATTTCCGCGATCTCGATACGGCGGAAGAAGCATTCCAGGACGCATGCCTGCGCGCCCTGAAGAACTGGCCGCAGAACGGGCCACCGCGTGATCCTGCCGCCTGGCTGATCTTTGTCGGCCGCAACAGCGGCATTGACGCGGTGCGCAAGAGAAGCAAGCAGACGGCGATGCCGGATGAGGACCAGGTGTCGGACCTGGAAGATGCCGAGACCGACATCGCCGAGCGGCTGGATGGCGCACATTATCGCGACGACATCTTGAGATTGCTGTTCATCTGCTGCCACCCGGACCTGCCGCCCACACAGCAGATAGCCGTGGCGCTGCGCATCGTTTCCGGCCTTTCGGTCAAGCAGATCGCCCGCGCCTTCCTGGTTGGCGAAAGCGCCATGGAACAGCGCATCACGCGTGCCAAGGCACGCATTGCCGACGCCGGCGTGCCGTTCGAGACGCCAGGGGCGGTCGAGCGGTCGGAACGCCTCGCTGCCGTCATGGCGATGGTCTACCTCGTCTTCAACGAAGGCTATTCCACCAACAGCGGAGAGGCACAGGCGCGCGAACCTCTTTGCGAGGAGGCGATCCGGCTTGGCCGGCTGCTGTTGAGACTGTTCCAGACGGAACCGGAAGTCATGGGTCTTCTGGCCCTGACGCTGCTGCAGCACGCCCGTGCGCCGGCCCGCTTCGATGCCAATGGCGAGATCGTGCTTCTGGAGGATCAGGACCGGAAGCTCTGGAGCGGCAAGATGATCGAGGAGGGGTTGGCTCTCGTCGACAAGGCTTTGCGTCACCGCAAGCCCGGACCCTACCAGGTGCAGGCTGCGGTCGCGGCCTTGCATGCCCGGGCGGCCAAGGCCGAGGACACCGACTGGCAGGAAATCGACCTGCTCTACAGCCTGCTTGAGAGCATGCAGCCTTCGCCGGTGGTGACGTTGAACCGCGCGGTTGCAGTTTCCAAGGTCCGCGGAGCGGAGGAAGCGCTTGCCATGATCGAACCACTGGAGGACCGGCTTTCCGGCTATTTCCACTTCTTTGGCCTGAAGGGTGGGCTTTTGATGAAACTCGGCCGCCACGACGAGGCGCGCGTCGCCTTCGACAGAGCGATCGCGCTGGCCAACACGGCCGCCGAGGCCGCGCATATCCGCATGCATATTGACCGGCTCAAGGCCGAAGCCACGCAAGGCAAATCCGAAAAGGCGAGCTAGATCGCCTTCTGCTCATTTTGATTTCCTTTCCGCTGGATCAATGGTCCGCGCTGCCGGCTTGGACCATGCCGGGGTGGCGGATTGTGCGCGAAACGGGTAATGCCACGCCAAAGGCCTGCCAGAGGAGCGGCGGGGTGGCGGATGGCCTGGCTGTCGCCATATCAGCACACATTCGAAAGGGAAGACGATGACGATTGCGAAGGAAACCGCCGATCTGCTCGCGAAACTCGGCGTGGCCAAGGACGTGCTTTCAGGCGGGAGCCTTGTGGTGCGCA
Organism: Mesorhizobium sp. 1M-11; assembly: GCF_001303895.1. Lineage (GTDB taxonomy): Bacteria > Pseudomonadota > Alphaproteobacteria > Rhizobiales > Rhizobiaceae > Mesorhizobium. The sequence continues at coordinate 47,807 of NZ_LJSD01000002.1, forward strand.
GCCCGGTGACCGGCGAGCAGCTTGCTGCGTTGAAGACAATCTCGGCGGCCGATGCGAACAAGGCGATCGACGCTGCGCATGAGGCTTTCAAGGCCTGGCGTCTGGTGCCGGGTCCGAAGCGTGGCGAACTGGTGCGCCTGCTGGGCGAAGAGCTGCGTGCCCACAAGGCCGAGCTTGGCCGGCTGGTTTCGATCGAGGTCGGCAAGATTCCGTCCGAGGGCCTCGGCGAAGTCCAGGAAATGATCGACATCTGCGATTTCGCCGTCGGCCTTTCGCGCCAATTGTACGGCCTGACCATCGCCACGGAACGTCCTGGCCATCGCATGATGGAAACCTGGCATCCGCTCGGTGTCGTCGGCGTCATCTCGGCTTTCAACTTCCCGGTCGCGGTGTGGTCGTGGAACGCGGCCCTTGCGCTGGTCTGTGGCGATGCCGTGGTTTGGAAGCCGTCGGAGAAGACCCCGCTCACCGCACTGGCCTGCGAGGCGATCTTCGCGCGCGCCGTCAAGCGCTTCGGCGCCGATGCGCCGGCCGGGCTCAGCCAGGTTCTTATCGGTGAGCGCGAGATCGGCGAAGTGCTGGTCGATCATCCGAAGGTGCCGCTGGTTTCGGCGACCGGCTCGACCCGCATGGGCCGCGAGGTCGGTCCGCGGCTGGCCAAGCGTTTCGCGCGCGCCGTTCTGGAGCTCGGCGGCAACAATGCCGGCATCGTCTGCCCGACGGCCGATCTCGACATGGCGCTGCGCGCCATTGCCTTCGGCGCCATGGGCACCGCCGGCCAGCGCTGCACCACGCTGCGCCGCCTGTTCGTGCACGAGAGCGTCTACGATCAGATCGTCCCGCGCCTGAAGAAGGCCTATGAGAGCGTTTCGGTCGGCAACCCGCTCGAGACCTCGTCGCTGGTCGGTCCGCTGATCGACAAGATGGCGTTCGACGGCATGCAGAAGGCGCTGAAGGAAGCCGGAGAGCATGGCGGCAAGGTCACTGGCGGCGCCCGTGTCGAGAACGGTCATGCGGACGCCTATTACGTGCGTCCGGCACTGGTGGAGATGCCGAAGCAGGCAGGCCCGGTGCTGGAAGAGACCTTCGCCCCCATCCTCTACGTGATGAAATACTCCGACTTCGATGCGGTGCTCGACCTGCACAACGCCGTCGGTGCCGGCCTGTCGTCGTCGATCTTCACGCGCGACCTGCAGGAATCGGAACGTTTCCTCAGCGCCGACGGTTCGGACTGCGGCATCGCCAACGTCAATATCGGCACGTCGGGTGCCGAGATCGGCGGTGCGTTCGGTGGCGAGAAGGAGACCGGCGGTGGTCGTGAGAGCGGTTCGGATGCGTGGAAGGCCTATATGCGCCGCGCCACCAATACCGTGAACTACTCCAAGGCGCTGCCGTTGGCGCAGGGCGTGTCCTTCGACATCGATTGATCGCTTTCCCAATTCCGACTTTTGACGAACGGCGGGCCTCGGTCCGCCGTTTTTCTTTGTGCTTCGACAGAGATGCGTTCCGGGTAGCGCCCGACCTATCCGGGGTGGGGTTTTGCCTACCCGGCAGGCAGGTTTGGCCCGACGCTTGATGGCGGAAGGTTCCACCTTGGCAGGTGTTGTGAGGAATTGACCAGGAAAAGATTATTCTTCTCACGGCGGAACCCGCCGAATGCCTGCCGGCCTCCTCTGAAGCCGGCGCAGACAGATCGGGAGGATCATCATGGCTGGTTTTACGCATCTCTTCGTCCCTGGGCCGACCAACGTTCCGGAAGCCGTCCGGCAGGCCATGAACCTGGCGATGGAAGACATGCGCGCCTCAACTTTTCCGCAACTGACGCTCGGCCTTTTCGAGGGGCTGAAGCAGGTGTTCAAGAACGAGACCGGCCGCGTCTTCATCTACCCATCGTCGGGAACCGGTGCCTGGGAATCAGGTATCACCAACACGCTGAACCCCGGCGACCGCGTGTTGATGTCGCGCTTCGGACAGTTCTCGCATCTGTGGGTCGACATGGCCGAACGGCTGGAACTCGACGTTGATGTCGTGGATGTGGAATGGGGTACCGGCGTACCGGTCGAGATCTACGCCGAGCGGCTTGCGGCCGACAAGGAACATCGCATCAAGGCGGTGTTCTGCACGCACAATGAGACGGCGACGGGCGTGACCAGCGATGTGGCCGGCGTGCGCAAGGCGCTGGATGCCGCTGGCCACCCGGCATTGCTCTTCGTCGACGGCGTGTCGTCGATCGGTTCGATCGATTTCCGCCAGGAAGAATGGGGTGTCGACTGCGCCGTCAGCGGCTCGCAGAAGGGCTTCATGCTGCCGGCTGGTCTCGGCTTCCTGTCGGTCAGCCAGAAGGCGCTTACTGCCGCCAAGACGGCAAAGGGCCGGCGTTGTTACTTCTCCTTCGAGGACATGATCCGCGCCAACGACACCGGCTACTTCCCCTACACGCCGGCAACCCAGCTGCTGCGCGGCCTGCGCGTCTCGCTTGACCTGATCGAGGCGGAAGGGCTGGAGGCGATCTTCGCCCGCCACCATCATCTCGCCGAAGGCGTGCGCAAGGCAGTTGATGCCTGGGGCCTGAAGCTCTGCGCCAAGGAGCGCAAATGGCATTCCGACACGGTGAGCGCCGTCTATGTGCCGGAAGGCATCGACAGCGCGGAAGTGGTGAAGCGCGCCTATCACAAATACCAGACCTCGCTCGGCGTCGGCCTGAACAAGGTGGCCGGCAAGGTGTTCCGCATCGGCCATCTCGGCTGGCTGAACGAGGTGATGGTGTGCGGTGCGCTGTCGGCCGCTGAAATGGCGTTGCGCGACTGCGGCGTGAAGCTGGCTCCGGGCTCAGGTGTCGGAGCGGCGCTCGAGCACTTCCGTCTGGCCGAGCCGGCTGCTGTCGCCAAGGCCGCTTGAACTCCGGTCAGGGAGGAGACCTGCGATGAGCCATACGATCAACCACCTGCGCAAGCTGCGCCTGCAGCGTTCAGAGCTTGCGGTTCCGGGCTCCAATCCGGAGATGATCACCAAGGCAGCGGCAAGCGCTGCCGACTTCATCTTCCTCGATATCGAGGATGCGGTCGCGCCACCCGACAAGGAGCGGGCGCGCCGGAATATCATCGAGGCGCTGAACGACATCGATTGGCGCGCGAAGGGCAAGACCGTGTCGGTGCGCATCAACGGTCTCGACACGCACTACATGTACCGCGACGTCGTCGACATCATGGAACAGGCCGGCGATCGGCTGGATACGATCCTGGTTCCCAAGGTCGGCGTGCCGGCCGACCTCTATATGGTCGAAGCGATGGTCAACCAGATCGAAATGGCCAAGGGCTACAAGACCCGTGTCGGCCTGGAGGCACTGATCGAGACGGCGCTCGGCATGGCCAATGTCGAGGCGATCGCCGCTTTCGGCGGTCGGCTGGAAGCTCTGCATTTCGGCGTCGCCGACTATGCCGCAAGCTGCAAGGCGCGCACCGTCAACATCGGCGGGCTCAATCCCGACTATCCCGGCGATCAGTGGCATTTTGCACTGTCGCGCATGACGGTTGCCTGCCGTGCCTACGGTCTGCGCGCCATTGACGGCCCGTTCGGCGATTTCTCGGATCCGGATGGATACATGGCTGCCGCTCGCCGCGCCGCAGCGCTCGGCATCGAAGGAAAGTGGGCGATCCATCCCTCGCAGATCGAGCTCGCCAATGCCGTGTTCTCGCCGCCGGAGAAGGAAGTCACCCGCGCCAAGCGCATCATCGAGGTGCTGAAGGAAGCGGAAGAGCAAGGCAAGGGCGCGGCCGCACTGGACGGCAAGATGATCGATGCCGCTTCCGAGCGCATGGCCCGCAACGTTCTGGTGACGCACGAAGCAATCGAGCAGTCGGCGCGTTCGCGCCAGGCATTACCGAACTGAGGAGGAGTTCGACATGGATATTCATGAATACCAGGCCAAGGAACTGCTTTCGCGCCATTCGGTGCACATTCCGCGCGGTGGGCTGGCCTACAGCCCCGAACAGGCGGCCTATCGCACGCGTGAGATCGGTGGCGACAAGTGGGTGGTGAAAGCCCAGATCCATTCCGGTGCGCGCGGCAAGGCCGGCGGCATCCGTATCTGCAAATCCGACAAGGAAGTGTCCGACGCAGCGGAAGCGATGCTCGGGCGCAAGCTGGTGACGCACCAGACCGGGCCGCGCGGCAAGCTGGTCTCGCGCCTCTACATCGAGGAAACCGTCGACATCCGCCAGGAGATCTATCTCGGCTTCGTGCTCGACCGCAAAGCCGAGCGCGTGATGATCGTGGCCTCTGCTTCGGGCGGCATGGAGATCGAGGAGATCGCCGAGCGCCAGCCGGATTCGATTATCCGCGCCATTGTCGACCCCGGCGTCGGCATGCAGCAATTCCAGGCGCGCGAGATCGCGTTTGGGCTCGGGCTGGAGAACAGCCTGATCGGCAAGGCGACCGACACCATCATGGGTTGCTACCAGGTATTCCGCGACTATGACGCCTCGATGCTGGAGATCAATCCGCTGGTGGTGACGCGCGACGGCAGTCTGATGGCACTCGATGCCAAGATGTCGTTCGACGAGAACGCGCTGTTCCGCCGGCCCGAGATTTCGGAATTGCGCGACAAATCGCAGGAAGATCCGCGCGAGACCTTCGCCAGTGATCGCGGCCTCTCCTATGTCGGGCTGGAAGGCAATATCGGTTGCATCATCAACGGTGCAGGGCTCGCCATGGCGACGATGGACATGATCAAGATCGCCGGCGGTGAGCCCGCCAACTTCCTGGACATTGGCGGCGGCGCTTCGCCGGAACGTGTCGCCAAGGCATTCCGTGCCGTGCTGGCCGACAAGAATGTCGAGACCATCCTGGTCAACATCTTCGCTGGCATCAACCGCTGCGACTGGGTGGCTGAAGGCGTTCTGAAGGCGATCCACGAGGTTGGCGTCAACGTGCCCCTGGTGGTGCGGCTGGCAGGCACCAATGTCGAGGAAGGCCGCCGCATCCTGAGTGCGTCGGGTCAATCGATCATCGTCGCCGACACGCTTGCCGAAGCCGCCGAGAAGGCGGTCGCGGCGATGCACCAGTCAACACTCAAGAAAGCCAGCTGAGGGAGGGCAAGATGTCAGTTCTGCTTAATCGCAACACGAAGGTCATCGTCCAGGGCCTCACCGGCAAGATCGGTTCCTTCCATGCCGAGGACATGAAGCGCTATGGCACCAACGTCGTCGGCGGCGTGACGCCCGGAAAAGGCGGACAGTCTCAGCAGGGCATTCCGGTGTTCAACACGGTCAAGGGCGCGGTGCGCGAGACCGGCGCGGAAGCCAGCATCGTGTTCGTGCCGCCGCCCTTTGCGGCAGACTCGATCATGGAGGCCGCGGATGCAGGCATCAAACTCTGCGTCTGCATCACCGACGGCATTCCTTCGCAGGACATGATGCGGGTGAAGCGCTACATGCTGCGCTATCGCCGCGAGGACCGCATGACGCTGATTGGCCCGAACTGCGCCGGCGTCATCACGCCGGGACAGGCGTTGATGGGGATCATGCCGGGTTCGATCTATCTGCCTGGCCGCGTCGGCATCGTCGGTCGCTCGGGTACGCTGGGTTATGAAGCCGCTTCGCAGATGAAGGCGCTGGGTATCGGGGTGTCGACCAGCGTGGGCATCGGTGGCGATCCGATCAACGGCTCATCTTTCAAGGACATCCTCGAATTGTTCGAGAATGACGATGAGACGGATGCAGTGGTGATGATTGGCGAGATCGGCGGGCCGCAGGAGGCGGAGGCTGCCGAATGGGCCAAGACCAATATGAAGAAACCGCTGATTGCCTACATCGCCGGCCTGTCGGCGCCGAAGGGCAAGCGCATGGGCCATGCGGGCGCCATCATCTCCGCCTTCGGTGAATCCGCGCAGGAGAAGGTCGAGATCCTGCGTGATGCCGGTGTTACTATCGTAGCCACGCCGGCCTCTTTCGGGCCAACCGTCGCCGGCGTGCTGGATGAGCAGCGCAAAGCAGCCTAAACAGGTCGACGCAATCGTCTTGAGGGGCGGTGCCGGTCCCGGTGCCGCCCCAGCCATGCCAAGCAGGAGCAAATAATGAAGCCACGCGTGATCGTGACCCGGAAGTGGCCGGCCGCCGTCGAACAGGTGCTGGCCGAGCGCTTCGATACCACCCTCAATGCGGGCGACATTCCGTTCACGGCCACGCAGCTCAAGGCAGCCCTGCTGAATTTCGATGCCGTTCTGCCGACCGTCAGCGACAAGCTGCCGGCCGAGGTTTTCCCTGAGGAGCAGCCCCGAGCCAAGATCATCGGCAATTTCGGCGTCGGCTTCAGCCACATCGATGTCGAGACGGCGAAACGACGTGGCATTGTGGTGACCAATACGCCGGGCGTGCTCACCGATTGTACCGCCGATATCGCGATGAGCCTGCTGCTTGCCGTTGCCCGCCGCACCGGCGAGGGCGAACGTCAGCTTCGCGCCGGCGAGTGGCAAGGCTGGTGCCCGACCCACATGATCGGCGCCAAGGTGACCGGCAAGACGATCGGCATCATCGGCATGGGCCGCATCGGCAAGGCAATGGCTCGTCGGGCGCATTTCGGCTTCGGCATGAAGGTGATCTTCTTCAATCGATCCCGCGTGGACGACGAGGAGACGCGTGCGATGGGCGCGACGCAACTGCCTTCGATCGAGGCGGTCCTGGAACAGGCCGATTTTGTCTCTCTGCATTGCCCCGGCGGCGCCGAAAACCGCAACCTGATCAATGCCGAGCGGCTTGCACACATGAAGAAGAGCGCCTTCCTGATCAACACGGCGCGCGGCGATGTGGTCGACGAGACCGCGCTGGCCGATGCGCTGGAGAGCGGCGTGATCGCAGGCGCGGGGCTCGACGTCTTCGCTCAGGAACCGCAGGTGCCGGAACGATTGACCAGGCTGGAGAACACCGTGCTGTTGCCGCATCTCGGCAGCGCCACCGAAGAGACCCGTGTCGCCATGGGCATGAAGGTGGTCGACAACATCACCGCCTTCTTTGCAGGGGAGGCTATTCCTGATCGCGTTGTCTGATCGCGATCCATTCAACAGAGGTTGCGAGCGCAAGCTCTTGTCTAATCCACCGACCTAAGCGGATTGGTTTTCTCCGATCTCCGCACACTTCGCCACATCCATCCTTTGGACTTGAACCAAAGGGTGAATATGTTTACCTATGGTGAACACGCGAAGTTTCGGGGGTATATAATGGACAAGTCTGTCAAGGAGGGTAAGGGCGCCAGTGCCGCTACCAAGGCGGCGAAAACGTCCAAGAAGGACCCGGCTTCCACACAGCTCAAGGCAGCGCCGCTGCATCAGGATCCGCATGCAGTCCGTGATACGCGGGAAAAGGTTCTTGAAGTCGCCATTGGCCACGAAGTGCGCGCATTCCGGAAGAAACTCGGCATAACCGTCGCCGACCTTGCCGCGACGACCAATATTTCACTTGGTATGCTGTCGAAGATCGAGAACGGTATTACATCACCTTCGCTGACAACCTTGCAGGCATTGTCGCGCGCACTTGGCGTGCCGCTCAGTTCTTTCTTCCGGCGCTTCGAGGAAGACCGCAATGCGGTCTTTGTAAAGGCTGGCGAAGGTGTCGACGTCGAAAGGCGCGGTACCCGCGCCGGCCACCAGTACAATCTGCTTGGTTATATCAGCTCGAATACAGCGGGTGTGACGGTCGAGCCCTATCTCATCACGCTGACGGAAGACTCGGATGTCTTTCCAGCCTTCCAGCATGACGGCATGGAATTTCTCTACATGCTGGAGGGCGAGGTGGTTTATCGCCACGGCAGCAATCTTTACCGGATGCTGCCCGGCGACAGCCTGTTCTTCGACGCGGACGCCCCGCATGGACCGGATGAATTGACGAAACTGCCGATCCGTTATCTGTCGATCATTTCCTACAGGCAGGGATCGGGAAGCGAATAGCGCGCCTTTCGGCGCGCTATTGCAGGGACATCGCCGGAATCTAATCCGGGGTGAAACCGGGCGAGGTGGGGGCTCCGTCGTCATATTTCGACAGCCATTCGATGACGGCCGGCCGATAGCGGGTGAGGCCCTTGTATTCGACCAGTTCGTTCGGCAGGTCACGCAGGACGCGATGGAAGCGACGTGCCCATTTCGGCACCGTCACCAGTTCCTCCATCTTGATCAGATAGCAGCGGATCGGGAAGACCAACGCGTTGGAGCGCGGCAAGCGCCAGAAGCTCTGCAACTCGACCCGCAGATGCACTTTATCGCCGACATTATCCGGCGTGACGGTGGTCCGGTCCGGTCCCCATTTGTGATAGTTTTCCGGGCTGGTGTCGAGGCGCGGGTTGATGGTCATTGTCCAGTTCAACCGCCGTGCGGGCTTGCCTTGCTGGATGTTGGTGAGGAACTTCAGCGCCCGGGTAAAAATGCCTTTTTCATGCGCCAGCGGCACAGGCGCGTGCCACTCGAAGAAGTTCATGCCGATGTCGAAATCGAGCGACCAGTCGGCCTGGGTGGTGACCATGCCGGCATCCATCCACAGATTGCCGTCGCGCTGGTCGAGGATGCAGAAATCCCCCTGACTCTGGCGCGTGATGTATTCCATCGGCCCATAGGGCAGGGTGGAAAGGTCGCCGAAGGTGAAAGTGTCGTCGATGCCCAGCGGCCGATTGATCCAGCGCCAGCGATCGCCGTCGCGGGTCAATGTGAAATGCTCAGGATAACCCTTGGCCTGCTCGGTCATCAAAAGTTCGAGCAGGTCCCAGCCGGCCAGCGTCATATGCGGCAGCGACTGGCAGCGCAGCGGATCTTCGGCCAGCACCTTGGCACGGTCCTGCATCTCGGAGACGTAGTGCTCATCGACATCGATGAGGTTCTCGAAGACCGTGCCTTTCGGGCCCTGCACATGCGGTTCGATGTTGACCGCATACATGTAAGCGTCTTCGTGGAACGGGAACGGAAACCGCCGGATGAATTCCGGGCTGTTCCTGAAAGTGAAATCGTCGCGGAACGTCTCTTTCCTGAAATTGATACCCATAGGTTCCTCCCTGTGGTTCGGACCGCTGGAGCGGAATGCGCCTGAGATGGAGCGATACTCCGCTCTATCTCTTCATTTTGCCGCATGATCCTTGTCCGAAAAGTCTGCAACTTTTTGCTTCGCTGACCTTCGGTTCGGGATCATGCTCAGCGCTCGAGCACGAGCGACTTGCCCTCGAAGCGTGACACGCAAGGCATGATCTTCTTGCCTGAGCAGTGCTCGGCTTCGGTCAGCCAGTGGTCGTTGTGTCTGAACGTCCCGTCATAGGAGACGACATTGGTCTCGCACTGGCCGCAGACCCCGCCGCGGCACAGATAGGGTGGATCGATGCCGGCGGCTTCCATCGCCTCGAGCAGGCTCTGTTCTTCGCCGACGCTGATCTGCATCTTGCTGAGCGCCAGCGTGACATCGAAGGGTAAGCCGGGTTGCGGCGCGGCGAAGTGTTCGTAGTGGACGGTTTCGTCCGGCCAGCCATGAGCTGCCGCCGTCTCCCGTACCCAACGGATCATGCCGGCGGGACCGCAGACATAAAGATGGGTGCCAAGCGGCTGCGAGGTCAGAAGACGTTCGAGCGGCAGCCGCTCATTGGTATCGTCGTAGTAGATGTTGACCCGCTTGCCGTAGCGATCACGCAAAACATCGGCATAGGTGCCGAGCGCCGGCGTGCGGCAAGTGTAGTGCAGTTCGAAATTGCCGCCTTCGCCGGCGAGCTGCGCGGTCTGAGCCATGAAGGGCGTGATGCCGATTCCTCCCGCCAGCAGCAGATGTTTCCTGGCCCTGAGGTCGAGCGAGAACAGATTGACCGGATAGGAGATCACCATCTCCATGCCGCGCTTGACGCGGTTGTGCATGAACAGCGAGCCGCCCCGACCGGAATCATCGCGACGCACGCTGATCGTGTAGTCGCGCGTGTTGTGCGGCGAACTCATCAGCGAGTAGGGGTTCAGTCGCGATTTGTCGCCGTCACGCATTTCCACCACGACGTGCGCGCCGCCGGAAAAGGTCGGCAGGTCGCCGCCGTCGCTGCGCTCGAAATGAAAGCGCTTCACCAGTTCGTTGACCGCGACCACGTCGGTCACGGTGACGTTCAGTTTCGTGGTTCCTGCGCTCACCGGAAAATCTCCTCTTTCTGAGGGATCTCGCTCGGATCCTCGGCGTTGATGCACACCCCCTGGAAGGCTGCCAGGCGGCGCGAATAATGATCGCGCACCAGAAGCAACAGGCCGCAATGGGCGCAGGTGGCCGGCTGCGTGGTGACGTTCTCGGTGATGCCCTTGCAGTGGACGCACTGCACCCGGCGTGCCCAGGAGCCGCGATGTTCGGTCTGGATCGAGGAATGGTCAATGCCCGCTTCCAGCGCCACCTGCATGGCCTGGCCGATGAGCCCTTCCGTTCCCGCGAGATAGATGCGTAGCCCCATATGCGCGTTGGCGAGAGTCTGTCTGAGACGCGGGAGGGCTGCCGCGATGGAAGGCCCCTCGTAGAACTGCGCCGGTTTCAAGGCCCTGAGCGGTGCCTGAAACTGGCTCCGGCTTGTCTCCGGAATGAACATGATGTGCGCACCGGCGAAGAAACCATCCGGTGCTTTCTTCGCCAGGTCGAGGATCGCGGACGCACCTTCGGCGTCCGCGACGAAGAGATGGTTCTTGCCGGTCTGGGGCGACAGGGTTCCGTAGACCGGGCGACTGAGGATCGTCTTTGCCGGCATCCCGTCCAATGGATCAGCCTTTCGCCGTACGCTTCAGCTTCTTCGGATCGTCGAATGGCAACGCCTGCGCGGTCGCCTTCACCGATCCAGATGCATTACGGACCTCGAGGGGCGTGCCGATGATGGCGCAATCCACATCGAGGCGGGCGATGCCCATCGATTTTTTCACCAGCGGTGAATACATCGCGCAGGTGACAACACCGACCTTCTTGCCGTCGCGATAGATCGGCGCGCCTTCGTCCGCAGGCTTGGTGCCTTCCAGCACGACGCCGAAAATCTTGAACCGCTCCTTGCCTTTGAGGCGATAGTGCTCCTCGGCGCCGCGGAAGCCGGTCTTGCCGGGGCTGACCGTGAAGTCCAGCCCAAGTTCCCACAGGGTATCGCCAGGTCCTTCGTTCTCGAAGGGGTATTTCTGCGAATTGTCGTATGGATAGAAGAGCAGGTAGCTCTCGACGCGCAGCATGTCGAGCGTGGTGAAGCGGCACGGTATGATGCCGTCGCTCTTACCCTCTTCGAGGATGCGATCCCAGATCGTCCCGGCATCCTGGCCGCGGCAGAAGATCTCATAACCGCGCTCGCCGGTATAACCGGTGCGCGAAATCATCACCGGCAGGCCGAAAAGCTGGGTCTGCATGTGGTGGAAGTAGTTGAGGTCGCGGATGCCGGGCACATGTTTGGCCAGGTAGTCGACGGCCGTCGGACCCTGCAGCGACAGGTCATGCAAATTGTCATCGAAACGAACCGAGACGTCGCGGCCGATGGATGCCCGAGTCAGTTCTTCATGGCCGGTACCCGAGCCGTGCACAACCATCCATGAATTGGTGCTGATGCGATAGACGACGCAATCGTCGGTGAATTTTCCAGCCTCGTTGAGCATGCAGGCATAGACCGACTTGCCCGGATAGATCTTCTCGACATCGCGCGTGGTGCACAGATCTATGAGATGGGAGGCATGCGGGCCGGTGATATGGACCTTCTTCAGGCCCGAAACGTCCATCAGGCCGGCCTTCGTGCGGATGGCGACATATTCTTCGTCGGCGTCCTTGTCATAGCTCCAGGCCGTGCCCATGCCGCTCCAGTCTTCTAACTTGGAGCCCAGGGCGCGATGACGGTCGGCCAAAGTCGAGAAACGCCAGGAAGCAGTCATGTGGGAATCCTTCTCCTCAAGGGTACCTTTGAAATGCGGCCATTCTTTTCTTATCGGCCCGCGCATTCGCCAGACACATATTGACTCGAATTCCGTCGTCTGGGCAATATCTTTGTGCAAGAAATATTACTGATAGGCAACTTTCCCTGGTTCCGACTTTAGTCCTCCCGTGAGGTCTCGGTTCCGCGGCGAGACATGGAACGGACTTTTCTGTAGGGAAAAAAACATTCATAGCAGTTGAATTCGATTTTCAAAGCTGCTAGCGTTCAATCATCGGACCGCTGCCATTGGAGGTAACGTCGTGTGCGGAATTGTGGGACTGTTCTTGAAGGACAAGACATTGGAGCCGCAACTCGGCGCCATGCTTTCTGAAATGCTGGTGATGCTGACCGACCGTGGCCCCGACAGCGCGGGCATTGCGGTTTACGGCGCGTCCACCAAGGGTAAGGCCAAGGTTACGATCCAGTCACCCTCGCCGGAGGCGGATTTTGCGGGCCTGGAAGCCGATCTCGGCAAAAAGATCGACGCCAAGGTGAAGCTGCTTGCCAAATCCACCCACGCGGTGATCGATGTGCCGGCCGACAAGGTCGAGGCTGCACGCGAAGCCATTGCGGAACTTCGTCCCTCCGTGCGCATCATGGGCGCCGGCGAAGCCATTGAGATCTACAAGGAAGTCGGCCTGCCGGTCGATGTCGTGAAGCGCTTCGACGTGACCAAGATGACCGGCACCCACGGCATCGGCCACACCCGCATGGCAACCGAATCCGCCGTCACCACGCTCGGCGCGCATCCCTTCTCGACCGGCCCGGACGAGTGCCTTGTGCACAATGGCTCTCTGTCCAATCATAACAATCTGCGGCGCGAACTGATCCGTGAAGGAATGAAATTCGAAACCGAGAACGACACCGAGGTGGCGGCCGCCTATCTGTCCTCCAAGATCGCGCATGGCCAGAATCTCGGCCAGGCACTGGAAAGCAGCGTCAACGATCTGGACGGCTTTTTCACCTTCGTGGTCGGCACCAAGAACGGTTTCGGGGTGGTGCGTGATGCCATCGCGTGCAAGCCGGCCGTGCTTGCCGAGACCGATCGCTACGTCGCTTTCGGCTCCGAATATCGCGCGCTGGCCAAGTTGCCTGGTATCGAGGATGCCAAGGTATGGGAGCCGGAGCCGTCAACCGTCTATTTCTGGGAGCACTGAGCCGATGAACGTGACCACTCTCGCCAAGTCGCCTCAGCGCGAAGTCAACTATGCGCCGCGCGTCTTCGACCTCGACGCAGCACCGCTGCGTGAACTCAACCTTGCTTTGCATCAGGTGACGGATGCGTCCGACGAGCCGAGCTGGGAAGTGATCAATCCGAAGGGCAGCCACGCCGTGGCCGCCGGTGTCGCACAGCCTATCGCCGTCGAGGTTCGCGGCAGCGTCGGCTATTACTGTGGCGGCATGAACGACAAGGCCAGCATCACCGTGCACGGTTCTGCGGGGCCGGGCGTCGGCGAAAACATGATGTCGGGCCAGATCACAGTGAAGGGTGACGCCAGCCAGTACGCCGGCGCGACCGGCCGTGGCGGACTGCTGGTCATCGAGGGCAATGCCTCGTCGCGCTGCGGCATCTCGATGAAAGGCATCGACATCGTCGTGCGCGGCAATGTCGGCCACATGTCGGCCTTCATGGCGCAATCCGGCAACCTCGTCGTGCTCGGCGACGCAGGCGATGCGCTGGGTGATTCCATCTATGAAGCGCGTCTGTTCGTGCGCGGCTCAGTCAAAAGCCTCGGCGCCGACTGCATCAAGAAGGAAATGCGGCCGGAGCATATCGCCAAGTTGAAGGAACTGCTCGACCGTGCCGGCATCACCGACGTCAAGCCGGAAGAATTCACACGCTACGGATCGGCCCGTACGCTCTACAACTTCAATATCGACAACGCCGACGCGTACTGAGGGGACGCCTAAATGACATATCATAATCCTCCGACGACGCCTCGCAGGTCGGCTACGTTCGATGACTATACGATGTCGGAGATCCGCCGTGCGGCGGCGACAGGCATCTATGACATCCGCGGCTCTGGCGCCAAGCGCAAGCTGCCGCATTTCGACGACCTGCTGTTTCTCGGCGCTTCGATCTCGCGCTATCCGCTGGAAGGTTACCGCGAGCGTTGCGACACCAGCGTCGTACTGGGCGCCCGTCATGCGAAGAAGCCGATCGAACTGAAGATCCCGATCACCATTGCCGGCATGAGCTTCGGCTCGCTGTCGGGACCGGCCAAAGAAGCGCTCGGCCGTGGGGCGACGATCGCCGGCACCTCGACGACCACCGGCGACGGTGGCATGACGGAGGAAGAGCGCGGCCATTCGCAGACACTCGTCTATCAGTACCTGCCGTCGCGCTACGGCATGAACCCGCGTGATCTGCGCCGTGCCGACGCGATCGAGATCGTTGTCGGCCAGGGCGCCAAGCCCGGCGGCGGCGGCATGCTGCTCGGCCAGAAGATCTCCGACCGCGTCGCCGAGATGCGCACGCTGCCCAAGGGCATCGACCAGCGCTCGGCCTGCCGTCACCCCGATTGGACCGGCCCGGACGATCTCGAAATCAAGATCCTGGAACTGCGCGAGATCACCGACTGGGAGAAACCAATCTATGTGAAGGTCGGCGGTGCGCGACCCTACTACGACACGGCTCTTGCCGTGAAGGCAGGCGCAGATGTGGTGGTGCTCGACGGCATGCAGGGCGGCACTGCGGCAACGCAGGAAGTGTTCATCGAACATGTCGGCCAGCCGACGCTCGCCTGCATTCGGCCTGCGGTGAAGGCGCTGCAGGATCTCGGCATGCATCGCAAGGTGCAGCTCATCGTCTCCGGCGGTATCCGCAATGGCGCCGATGTGGCCAAGGCACTGGCGCTGGGCGCCGATGCGGTCTCGATCGGTACGGCCGCGCTGATCGCGCTGGGCGACAACGATCCGCGCTGGGAAGACGAATACCAGAAGCTCGGTACCACGGCTGGTGCCTATGACGACTGGCACGAGGGCAAGGATCCCGCCGGCATCACCACCCAGGACGCAGAGCTGATGAAGCGTGTCGATCCGATCGCCGCCGGCCGGCGTCTGGCGAATTATCTCAAAGTGATGACGCTGGAGGCACAGACGATCGCCCGCGCCTGCGGCAAAAATCACGTACACAACCTGGAGCCGGAGGATCTCTGCGCCCTGACAATCGAATCCGCGGCCATGGCTGGCGTTCCGCTCGCCGGCACCGGCTGGATACCGGGAAAGGGCAGCTTCTAGGCAATTTCTTCGATCAACCAAACAACAAGAAGAACAACCCAGGGGAAAACAATGGGAACCAATTTCGAGGCCAGCACGGCAGTTACCGCAGAGCTGAAGGATTTCGCCCGGGCGCGTAACGTCAAATATTTCATGATCTCCTACACGGACCTGTTTGGCGGCCAGCGCGCCAAGCTGGTGCCAGCACAGGCGATATCGGACATGCAGAAGGACGGAGCCGGCTTTGCCGGCTTTGCCACTTGGCTGGACCTGACGCCCGCGCATCCCGACATGCTGGCCGTGCCGGACCCGGATTCGGTCATCCAGCTGCCTTGGAAGCCGGAAGTTGCCTGGCTGGCTTCGGACTGCCTCATGGAAGGCAAGAGCGTGGCGCAGGCGCCGCGCAACACGCTGAAGCGCCTGGTTTCGGAAGCCGCCGAATTCGGCATCCGCGTGAAGACCGGCGTCGAGCCCGAATTCTTCCTGACGACGCCGGACGGCAAGCAAATCTCCGACGAATACGATACCGCTGCCAAATCCTGCTACGACCAGCAGGCGGTGATGCGCCGCTATGACGTGATCGCCGAAATCTGCGACGCGATGCTGTCGCTGAACTGGGAGCCCTACCAGAACGATCACGAGGATGCGAACGGCCAGTTCGAGATGAACTGGGCCTACGATGATGTGCTGGCGACCGCCGACAAGCACTCCTTCTTCAAGTTCATGGTGAAGTCGATCGCCGAAAAGCACGGTCTGCGCGCCACGTTCATGCCGAAGCCATTCCAGGGCCTGACCGGCAACGGCTGTCATGCGCATATCTCGGTCTGGGATCTCGGCGGCAAGACCAATGCCTTCGCCGACAAGAGCATGGAACTCGGGCTTTCCGAGCAGGGCCGCCACTTCCTTGGCGGCATCATGAAACATGCTTCGGCGCTCGCCGCCATCTGCAACCCGACCGTCAATTCCTACAAGCGCATCAATGCGCCACGCACCGTTTCCGGCGCGACCTGGGCACCGAACACCGTGACCTGGACCGGCAACAACCGCACGCACATGGTGCGTGTGCCGGGTCCCGGCCGCTTCGAGCTTCGCCTGCCCGACGGCGCCGCCAATCCATATCTGATGCAGGCGGTGATCATCGCTGCCGGCCTCGACGGCATGAAGAGCAAGGCCGATCCCGGCCCGCGCAGCGACATCGACATGTACAAGGACGGCCATACCGTCACGCATGGCGCCAAGCTGCCGCTCAACCTCCTCGATGCGCTACGCGAATATGACAAGGACACATCGCTGAAGGCGGCGATGGGCGAGGAATTCTCGGCCGCCTTCATCCGGCTGAAGCAGCTGGAGTGGAATTCCTACGCTTCGCATTTCACCCAGTGGGAGCGCGACCACACACTGGACGTGTAGTCGTTGAATTGCGTAAAAACAAAGAGTTAGAGCGTTTCCGCGTTCCTTGAAAACGCTCTTGGACAAGGCCAGAACGGACCGAAATGCGGTACTCGATCTTCTCGCTCGCCAAGGCGGCGCTTTCAGGCCACAAGGGCTGGACGCGCGCCTGGCGCGACCCTCAGCCGAAGAAACACTATGATGTGGTGATCGTCGGCGGCGGCGGTCATGGACTGGCCACCGCTTATTATCTCGCCAAGGAATACGGCATCCGCAATGTCGCGGTGCTCGAGAAGGGCTGGATCGGATCCGGCAACGCCGGCCGCAACACCACCATTATCCGCTCCAACTATATGCTGCCCGGCAATACCGGCTTCTACGAGCTTTCGATGAAGCTGTGGGAGCGGCAGGAGCAGGACCTCAACTACAACACCATGGTGAGCCAGCGCGGCATCATCAACCTCTATCACTCGGATGCGCAGCGCGATGCCTTCGCCCGGCGCGGCAATGTCATGCGCATCAACGGCATCGACGCGGAATTGCTCGACGGCGAACAGATCCGCAAGGTGTTGCCGTTCCTGAACTACAACAACGCCCGCTTCCCGGTGATGGGTGGTTTGTGGCAGCCCCGAGCCGGCACGGCCCGCCACGACGCCGTCGTGTGGGGTTATGCGCGCGCAGCCGATTCCTTCGGTGTCGACATCATCCAGAATTGCGAGGTGACCGGCTTCGCGCGTGACCAGAACGGCAAGATCACCGGCGTCGAAACGGCGCGCGGTACGATCGGCGCCGGCAAGGTCGGCATGGCGGTGGCCGGCAGCACCTCGCGCGTCGCGGCGTTGGCCGGCATGCGCCTGCCGATCGAAAGCCATGTGCTGCAGGCTTTCGTGTCCGAGGCGATCAAGCCGCTTATCCCCGGTGTCATCACATTCGGGGCCGGCCATTTCTATGTCAGCCAGTCCGACAAGGGCGGCCTTGTCTTCGGCGGCGATCTCGACGGTTACAATTCCTATGCCCAGCGCGGCAACATGCCGGTGATGGAGGATGTCTGCGAAGGCGGCATGGCGTTGATGCCGATGATCGGGCGGGTGCGTCTGTTGCGGCAATGGGGTGGCATCATGGACATGTCGATGGACGGCACGCCGATCATCGACAAGACGCCGATCGATGGGCTCTATCTCAATGCCGGCTGGTGCTACGGCGGTTTCAAGGCAACGCCGGCCTCCGGCTTGGTCTTTGCCCATCTGCTCGCCCGCGACGAGCCGCACGAGGAAGCGAAACGCTTCCGGCTCGACCGCTTCCGGCGCGGCGCGATGATCGACGAGAAGGGCCAGGGCGCCCAACCCAACCTGCATTGAAAGCGAGTAAGGCGCCATGCGCATAGCATGCCCATTCTGCGGAGAACGCGAGCTCGGAGAGTTCACCTATCTCGGCGACGCGGCGCCGAAGCGGCCGCTGGCTTTCGCTGCCGACGGAGCCGAGCAGCCGGATGCCCAGGACCTGTTCTTCGACTATGTCTATCTGCGCGACAACATCGCCGGCGACATGAACGAACGCTGGTACCACGGCGGTGGCTGCCGTTCCTGGCTGACCGTTACCCGCAACACGACAACACATGAAATCAAGGCCGTGCGCGCGGCACCCGGCGCGGGTGCGCAGAAGCCGGCCAAGGCAGGCGCGATATCATGAGCGGGACCAGAACTGGCCGGATTTCCGGCGATGCCGCGCCGCTCGCCTTCAACGAGAATCCCGCTGCCGATTCACGGCAGTCGCGATCCGTTCCCGCAGGCACGCAATCGCACCGCTTGTCGAGCGGTGGTCAGATCGATCGCAAGCACCCGCTCGGCTTTACCTTCGACGGCAAGAAGATGGTCGGCTTCGCCGGCGACACGCTGGCTTCGGCGCTGGTGGCAAATGGCGTCAAGCTGGTCGGCCGTTCGTTCAAATATCATCGGCCGCGCGGCATCCTGACCGCCGGAGCGGAGGAGCCGAACGCGCTCGTCGAATTGCGCGGCGGTGCGCGCCGCGAACCCAACACACGCGCCACGACGGCCGAGCTTTATGACGGGCTTGCGGCGCAGAGCCAGAACCGCTGGCCCTCGCTGCGCCACGATGTCATGGCGGTGAACTCGCTGTTCTCGCCGATCTTCGTCGCCGGTTTTTACTACAAGACCTTCATGTGGCCGGCGAAGCTGTGGGAAAAGCTCTATGAGCCGGCCATCCGCCGCGCCGCCGGTCTCGGCAAGGCTTCAGGCGAAGCCGATCCGGATCATTACGAAAAGGCCTGGGCGCATTGTGACGTGCTTGTGGTGGGCAGCGGCCCGGCCGGTCTCGCCGCCGCGCTTGCCGCGGGCCGCGCCGGCGCACGAGTCATCCTGGCGGAAGAGGACAGCCGTCTCGGTGGCCGGCTTCTCTCCGAGACTGGCGAGATCGACGGCAAGCCGGTGGCGGAATGGCTGGCGGACGCGCAGCGGGAAATAGCCGGTCTGACGAATATCCGCATCATGACCCGCACCGCTGTCTTCGGCGTCTATGACGGCGGGACCTACGGCGCACTCGAGCGCGTCAACGATCATGTCGCGGTGCCGCCTGCACACCAGCCGCGTCAGCGGCTCTGGCGCATTGTCGCCAAGCACGCCGTCGTCGCTGCCGGCGCGATCGAGCGTCCGCTCGTCTTCCCCGGCAATGACAGGCCCGGCGTGATGATGGCGTCCGCCGTGCGCAGCTACATCAACCGTTTCGCGGCGATGCCCGGCAGGCAGGTCGCGCTCTTCACCAACAATGACGACGGCTGGCGCACGGCCGAAGCCGTGCAGCGTGCCGGGGGTGCCGTCGCTGGGGTGATCGACAGTCGAGGTGTGGTTCCCGAGGGTTATCGTGGACTCAATCTGAGGCTGCTGAGTGGCGTCGTGAGCGAGGTGAATGGCGGTGTCGACGGCGTGCGCGGCATCGTCGTGCGCGACGCCGGTGGCCGCACGCAGCAGATCGAGGCCGACTGCTTGGCCATGTCGGGCGGCTGGAACCCGAATGTGGCATTGTCGTCGTTCCAGCGTGGCAGGCCAGCCTGGCGTGATGACATCGCGGCTTTTGTGCCCGGACAGTGCCCTCCCGGCATGGTCATGGTGGGCGCGGCCGGTGGTGATTTCTCGCTCGCCGCCTGTCTGCGTGAGGGTCACGCGGCCGGCGCTGTTGCTGCAAAAGACTGCGGCGCCAAGGGCATGGCTGGAGAGGTGCCCCGAGGCGATGATGAAGGTTTTGCCATCAAGCCGCTGTGGCATGTCGAAGGCGGCAAGGCCTTCGTCGACTTCCAGCACGACGTGACCGCTTCCGATGTGAAGCTGGCGCAACGCGAAGGGTTCGAAAGCGTCGAGCATCTGAAGCGCTACACGACACTCGGCATGGCGACGGACCAGGGCAAGCTGTCCAACGTCAACGGACTTGCCCTCATGGCCGAGGCGACGGGGCGGGACATTGCCGATACTGGCACCACGATCTATCGGCCACCTTATGCGCCGGTTGCGATCGGCGCGCTGGCCGGACATCATCGCGACGAGAATTTCCACGCATGGCGTCTGACGCCGTCGCATCACTGGGCGGCTGCGCGTGGCGCCGTGTTCGTCGACACCGGCCTGTGGAAGCGCGCGCAGTGGTATCCGGTTGCCGGCGAGAAGGACTGGCTGGAATCGGTGACGCGCGAGGTGCTGGCCGTACGCAACGGCGTCGGCTTCTGCGATGTCTCGACGCTGGGCAAGGTCGATGTGCGCGGTCCGGATGCCGGTACCTTCCTCGACCGTCTCTACATCAACACCTTCTCCAGTCTTGCCGTCGGCAAGGCCCGCTATGGGCTGATGCTGCGCGAGGACGGACTGGTCTATGACGACGGCACCACGTCGCGGCTGGCTGAGGACCACTATTTCCTAACCACCACCACGGCCAAGGCCGGGCCGGCGATGCAGCATCTCGAATTCTGCCGGCAGGTCTTGT
Source organism: Mesorhizobium sp. 1M-11 (assembly GCF_001303895.1). Classification (GTDB taxonomy): domain Bacteria; phylum Pseudomonadota; class Alphaproteobacteria; order Rhizobiales; family Rhizobiaceae; genus Mesorhizobium. Next base: position 68,315 of record NZ_LJSD01000002.1, read on the forward strand.
GGCCCGAACTCGACGTGCAACTGACTTCGGTCACCGATCAGTGGGCACAGTTCTCGATCGCCGGTCCGAATACGCGCGATCTTCTGAAGAACCTCTGCGATCCGTCAGAAGACCTCTCGAATGAAGGTTTTCCTTTCATGGGCGTCCGCGAAGTGGCCTTGCGCGGCGGGATGCGGGCACGGCTTTACCGTATCTCCTTCTCCGGCGAGATGGCGTTCGAAATCGGCGTACCGGCACGCTACGGCGAAGCCATGGCAGAGAACCTCATGCGTGCGGGCGCGGAATTCGACGTCACGCCCTACGGAACGGAAGCGCTGGGTGTGATGCGCATCGAAAAGGGCCACGTCGCTGGCCCGGAGCTCAGCGGCACCACGACTGCCGACGATCTCGGCCTCGGCAAGATGATGTCGAAGAAAAAGGACTATATCGGCCGCGCCATGGCCGGACGCGAGGCGCTGATCGCGCCCGACCGGCAGGTGGTGGTCGGCATCAAGCCGGTCAACAAGGCCAACAGGCTCCGCTCGGGCGCGCACATCATCCCGAAGGGCGCCGCTCCCGGTCCCGACACGGACCAAGGCTATCTGACTTCGGTCTGCTATTCGCCGATGCTCGGTCACTGGATCGCTCTGGCGCTGGTCGAACGGGGACGCGAACGCCATGGCGAGATCGTGCGAGCTTACGATCCGTTGCGGGGCGAGGACATGGAGGTCGAGATCACCAGCCCGGTCTTCTACGATCCGGAGGGAGGACGCCAGCGTGGCTGAGTATTCCTGGGAAGCGCGGTCACCGCTGCGCAAGGCATTTGCGCCGGGTCGTATCGGTCTGGCATCCGGCGATGCCGGCATTGCCATGGCCGAAATCAGCGACTTCAGCCTGGTGCAGGTGATGGCGCGACGTGGGCAGGTCGCCAATGTCGCGAAGGCGGCCAAAAAGGCCTGGGGTGCGCTGCCGCCGGAGAGGCCCGCGGCCGTCGTCGGCAAAGGTGCGACGCTGATATGGACCGGTCCGGATCAGTTCTTTGTGCTCAGCGCCGGAAGTGTGCCTGATCCGGTCCCGCCGCTGGCTGCCATCTTCGGTGGGACAGCGTCTCTCAGCGATCAGTCCGGTGGGCGCTGCCTGATCCAGTTGTCGGGCACCAGGGCACGCGACGCGCTCGCCAAAGTGTCGTCCATCGATCTGCACGACGCGGTATTTCCGATTGGAGCGGCTGCCGCCACGTCGATCGACCACACCGGCGTCAATCTGTGGCGTGGACCTGATGCCGCGAACGGTAGCTCGGTCTACAGTCTGCTGGTCTTCACCAGTTTCGCCGACAGCCTTTGGCACACACTTGCCGATGCCGCAGCGGAATATGGCGTTGAAGCGACCCGTACGCCGCTATCCTGATCCGGGGTAGCGACTGCGCTTTGCGCTATCAACGGCTTTCCATCGGCTGGTTGGATATGTCAGCATGGTCGATCTGTGCCATGGCGCGGCTGCGAGGCGAGCGTTAGGGTCGCCGCAGTCCGACATCCTGCACAAGGCAAATCCATGAGCGACCAGATCGAACGCGCGCGTGCTTTCCATGCCCTTCACGTCAAAGGCGACCCGGTGGTGCTTTTCAATGTCTGGGACCCTGGCAGCGCTCAGGCTGTCGTCAAGGCCGGTGCCAAGGCGCTGGCGACCGGCAGTTGGCCGGTTGCGGCGGCATTCGGCTATCTGGACGGCGAGAAGATCCCGCTGGCCCTGGCGCTGGACAACTTCCGTCGCATTGCCGCTTCAGTGGAGCTGCCGGCGACGATGGATCTCGAAAGCGGCTATGGACCGGCGCCAGCGACCGTGGCGGCTACCATGACGCAGGCGATCGAGGCCGGCGCGGTCGGATTCAATTTCGAAGACCAGATCGTCGGCGGTGGCGGTCTCTATGAGATCGCCGTGCAGGTCGAGCGCATCAAGGCGGCCGCGAATGCGGTCAAGGCAAGCGGCGTGCCGGCCTTCATCAATGCCCGTACCGACATCTTCCTGAAAGCCAAGCCTGAAGAACACAGCGACGCACTGGTCGAGCAGGCGATCACGCGTGCCGCAGCCTACGAGAAGGCAGGCGCACACGGTTTCTTCGCGCCCGGCCTCGGCGACCCGGCGTTGATCGAAAAACTGTGCAAGGCAGTTGCGCTGCCGGTCAACATCATCGCGCTGGCGCATGTGCCGCCGCGCCAGAAGCTGGCGGAGCTCGGTGTCGCCCGCATCAGCCACGGGCCGGTGCCCTACCGCAAGATGGTGGCGTGGCTGGAAGAGCAGGCGCGTGCCGCGATTTCCGGCTAGCTACTAGGAAAAGCGCCCGGAATTGCTTTAGTCCTGGTTGCGGGCAATTTCGGCTGCCCGCGTCAGATGCTGCATGAGCCGGCTGGCAGTCGGCTCGACAATGCCGGCTACGGCCACAGCCTTGGTCATGCATTTCAACCAGAGGTCGCGCATCTCCGGACCGATCGGAACATGCTCGTGGATCTCGCGTAGCCGCGAGTGGCCGTGCCTTTGCACATAGTGTTGGGGGCCGCCGAGAAAGCCGGAGAGATAATCGAACTGCTCGATGCGGGAATGGGCAACGCCATGGCCGCGGCGGTGGAGGAGGTGCAGTTCCTGCGCATCCTCGTCCTGTTCGATGATGTCGTAGAAAGCCTGGACAAGTCTGTTCAGGCCATCATCTGCGCCGATGGCTTCGTAGAGTGAGAGCTTCTCCGTCATCTGGCCGAGGCTCCTTAGCAGGGCAGTAAGGCCTTGGGGGAGTAGGGCAGTAAGGTTGGGCAGCTACTGCCTTGTTCCCTTACTGCCCCACTGCCGTTCCCTTTAGAACAACCCTTCGATCTGGCCCTGATCGTTGAGGAAGATCTTCTCCGACGATGGCTTGGAGGGCAGGCCGGGCATGGTCATGACCTCGCCGCAGATGATGACGACGAAGCCGGCACCGGCGGCAAGGCGTACCTCGCGCACCGGAACCGTGTGGCCGGTGGGCGCACCACGCAGGTTCGGATCGGTCGAGAAGGAATATTGCGTCTTGGCCATGCACACCGGCAGGTGGCCGTAGCCGGCCTGTTCCCACTGGTGCAGCTGGTCGCGGATCGACTTGTCGGCAATCGCCTCGTCGCCGCGATAGATGCGCTTGACGATGGTGTTGATCTTCTCGAACAGCGGCATCTCGTCGGGATAAAGCGGCGAGAACTGCGAGGCACCGCTCTCTGCGATCTTCACCACCTTGTGGGCAAGCTCCTCGATGCCGGCCGAACCTTGTGCCCAGTGCTTGCACAGGATCGCTTCGGCACCTTGCGCTGCCACGAAGTCCTTCATCGCCTTGATCTCGGCGTCGGTGTCGGAGACGAAGTGGTTGATGGCAACCACCGCCGGCACGCCGAACTGCTTCACGTTCTCGATGTGGCGGCCGAGATTGGCGCAGCCCTTCTTCACCGCCTCGATGTTCTCCTGGCCAAGGTCGTCCTTCTTGACCCCGCCATTCATCTTCATGGCGCGCACGGTGGCGACGATGACGGCAGCGGCCGGCTTCAGGCCCGCCTTGCGGCACTTGATGTCGAAGAACTTCTCGGCACCGAGATCGGCGCCGAAACCGGCTTCGGTCACCACATAGTCGGCCAGCTTCAAGGCCGTGGTGGTGGCGACCACCGAGTTGCAGCCATGTGCGATGTTGGCGAAGGGACCGCCATGCACGAAGGCAGGGTTGTTCTCCAGCGTCTGCACCAGGTTGGGCTGGATGGCATCCTTGAGCAGCACCGCCATGGCGCCGTCGGCCTTCAGGTCGCGGGCATAGACCGGGCTCTTGTCGCGGCGATAGGCCACGATGATGTCGCCGAGGCGCTTTTCCAGATCCTTCAGGTCGGTGGCCAGGCACAGGATCGCCATCACCTCGGAGGCGACGGTGATGTCGAAGCCAGCCTCGCGCGGGAAGCCGTTGGCGACGCCGCCCAGCGAGACGTTGATCTGGCGCAGCGCCCGGTCGTTCATGTCCATGACACGGCGCCAGGCGACGCGGCGGATGTCGATGCCGAGTTCATTGCCCCAGTAGATGTGGTTGTCGATCAGGGCCGACAGAAGGTTGTGGGCGGTGGTGATGGCGTGGAAGTCGCCGGTGAAGTGCAGGTTCATGTCTTCCATCGGCACGACCTGGGCATACCCGCCGCCGGCGGCACCACCCTTGACGCCGAAATTGGGTCCAAGCGATGCCTCGCGGATGCACACCACCGCCTTCTTGCCGATGCGGTTGAGGCCATCACCGAGACCGACGGTGGTGGTGGTCTTGCCTTCGCCGGCCGGTGTCGGGTTGATGGCGGTGACCAGGATCAGCTTGCCGTCCTTGTTACCCTTCACCGACTTGATGAACTCGGCCGAGACCTTCGCCTTGTCATGGCCGTAGGGCAGCAGATGCTCGTTGGGAATGCCGATCTTTTCCCCGATCGCCTGGATCGGCTGCTTCTTCGCGCCACGCGCGATCTCAATGTCACTCTTGTACTCGGCCATG
>NZ_LJSD01000067.1 GCF_001303895.1 Mesorhizobium sp. 1M-11
TGTGTTTCGGCGTGGAATAAGGACCCCGTTTCAGGGGTGACCGGCGTCCAAAAAGGACCCCTGTAACGCAGGGTTGTCACACTGCCTTCGGTTTCATCGGGGGCATTTGTTTTGGATGTTGGTTGTGGAGACGATTGCGAAGATACGTCGGCTTTCGCTGGTCCAGGGGAAGTCGATCAAGGAGATCTGCCGCGAGTTGAGGATATCGCGGAAGGTTGTCCGGAAGGTGCTGCGGTCGAACGCGACGGAGTTCCGTTACGAGCGTGAGCATCAGCCGATGCCAAAGATCGGCCCCTGGCAGGATCAGCTCGACGGGCTTTTAGGTGGCAATCACGGCAAGGCGGGGCGCGAGCGGCTAACGCTGATCCGAATCTTTGAGGAGCTCCGCGGTCTCGGATACGACGGCAGCTACGACGCGGTTCGCCGATACGCCAAGAGCTGGGCGAAGGCGCAGGGATCAGCGACGGCGGAAGCCTATGTGCCGTTGTTCTTCGCGCCGGGTGAAGCCTACCAGTTCGACTGGAGCCACGAGATCGTCCTCATCAATGGCGTGACTGTGACCGTGAAGGTTGCCCATGTCCGGCTTTGCCACAGCCGCATGATGTTCGTCAGAGCCTATCCGCGCGAGACGCAGGAGATGGTGTTCGACGCGCACGACCGGGCCTTCGCCTTCTTTGGCGGCACCTGCACGCGCGGCATCTACGACAACATGAAGACGGCGGTTGAGACGGTATTCGTCGGCAAGGACCGGCAATACAATCGCCGCTTCCTGCAGATGTGCAGCCATTATCTGGTGCAGCCGGTCGCCTGCACGCCGGCGTCGGGCTGGGAGAAGGGTCAAGTCGAGAACCAGGTCGGGCTGGTGCGCGAGCGCTTCTTCACGCCGCGGCTGCGCTTCAAATCCTATGAGGAACTCAACGCCTGGCTGCTCGACAAATGCATCGCCTACACCAAGACGCACCGTCATATCGATCAGCCGGAGCGCACGATCTGGGAGGTGTTCGAGGAGGAGCGCGGCAAACTTGTCGAGTATCGCGGCCCCTTCGACGGCTTCCACACGGTCCCCGCCTCGGTATCGAAGACCTGCACGGTGCGCTTCGACAACAACAAATACTCGGTGCTGTCGACTGCCGTGGGCCGACCGGTCGAGATCCAGGCCTATGCCAGCAGGATCGTCATCCGGCAGGATGGCGTTGTCGTCGCCGAACACGCCCGTTCGTTCGGGCGCGGTGAGACCATTTACGATCCCTGGCACTATGTCCCCGTGCTCGCCCGCAAGCCCGGCGCATTGCGCAATGGCGCGCCGTTCCAGGACTGGGTTCTGCCCTCGGCGATGGAGCGGACCCGGCGCCGACTGAAGTCCTCGGATGACGGTGATCGCCAGATGGTGGCGATCCTGGCTGCGGTGTTGACCGACGGGATCGATGCCGTGGAGGCCGCCTGCCAAGAGGCGCTCGACCAGAACGTCTGCTCGTCAGCTGTCATCATCAACATTCTGGCGCGGCGGCGCGATCCGGCGCCAGCCATCACCATTCTCACCCCGGACGCTCTTCGCCTGCGCCATGAGCCGCAGGCCGACTGTGCCCGCTACGACAGCCTCAGGAGGGCAAGCTGATGGAACGCACGCAGGTTCTGGATCTGATGGGAACGTTGAAGCTCTACGGCATGCGCAGTGCCTATGACGAGGTTATGGCGACCGGCATCAAGCGCCAGCACGAGCCGCCGAGGATCGTCGGCGATCTGCTGTCGGCCGAGATCGCCGAGAAGCAGGCGCGCTCCATCAAATACCAGCTCACCGTCGCAAAGCTGCCGATCGCCAAGGACATCGAGGAGTTCGACTTCGACGGCACGCCGGTCAACGAGGTGCTGGTCAGGGACCTTGCCAACGGCACCTTCGTCGCCGACCAGCGTAACGCCGTTCTCATCGGCGGCACCGGAACCGGCAAGTCACATCTGGCGATTGCCCTTGCCCGATCCCTCATCCGCAACGGGACGCGCGGTCGCTTCTTCAATGTCGTTGATCTCGTCAACCGGCTCGAGACCGAGCACCGCGGTGGCAAGCAGGGCCGTATCGCTGACTACCTGACCCGATTGGACTTCGTCGTCCTCGACGAACTCGGCTATCTGCCCTTCGCGCAAGCCGGCGGGCAGTTGCTCTTCCACCTGATCAGCAGGCTCTACGAGCGCACCTCGATCATCGTCACCACCAATCTGGCGTTCGGCGAATGGCCCGCTGTCTTCGGCGACGCCAAGATGACGACGGCGCTGCTCGACCGGCTCACCCATCACTGCGAGATCATCGAGACCGGAAACGAATCCTGGCGATTCAAGAACCGCGCCTGATCACCCCATAACGCCGATCCGCGCTCGCCGGCCTGCGCAACCCAGACCAGCTTCGCCCGGCGAGCGCTAACCGTGGTGCCCTACAGGGGTCCCTTTTGCGCGCCGATCCAGGGTCCCCATTCCAGGCCGATTGACATCATGGAAATGAAGGTCGGCAATCTCTAGGAACTGGCACGCCCTCGTGAAGCCCGCCGATATCGCGTCGGTGCCAAACGGGAAAATTTCGGCCTTCGTGCGCGGCATGATCTTTATAATGCGCAACGCCTCGGCCGGCAGGTCGCACCATACATCATTTCCGATTTTCTGGCCCGGATGCTTTAGGTCGCGCACAAGCACGCGACTATGCGCCTCGTCGAGGTCCACCCATCGGATACGGGTTACTTCCTCCTGCCGGCGCGTTGAGAAAAGCGCAAAGGCAATAATCTTGCACATCGGTGCAGCGTGAGGCGCGCGCACCTGCCTGTCGGCAAAGTGCTGCATCAAGAGGTCAATCTCAGCTAGCGAAGGGCGTCTATCCCGTTTCGCCGACTTGGTGGTGGTGCCGCGCTTGTTGAGCACAATCATCGCGGCCCGCATCTGCTCGTAATCCAAAGGGATATCGAAGCCAGGCTTTGCCTCGCGAAAGACAGCCTGTAGGTGTGACATGTAGTTCATTACGGTCTGCGGCTTCCTATCGCCTGCGGCCAGTTCTTCGGCGAAGGCGACAATCTGCGGCGAGCGGATAGTGTCGCACCGCATCTTGGCGATTTCGTACGTCTTGGTGCTTTTTAAAACCTGCTCTTTGGTTCGACCGATGTGGCGGTGCGCTCCGATGTACTTGTCAATGGCGTCGGCAAGCGTGGCCGTCTGCACCGCAGCAGCGTCGAGCGCGCCGGGCTTGCGCATCTCGGTTTCTTTCCAGCCGGCCCAAGCCTTCGCTTCGCGCGGGTTATCGAAGGTCTTGGCCTCGCGGAAGACGATTTTGCCTTTTTGCTTTATCAGAATTTGCGCGGTATAGCCGGTCGTTCCGTCTTTGCGCTTACGCGCCGCAATGGTCGCCATCGGTACTACACGCCTCCGCTTCAGTACGACATGTAGTACTATCGTGTGAAAAACCGTGCAATAGCGGGAAAAAGGCTGCTAAAGCAGGAATCGAAATGAACACGCGCAACGCATTGAATTTATATGATAATTCAATGAAATCAAAGGCTTCCGTCGTAGCCATTGCCCCAATGATGGACTGGACGGATCGTCATTGCCGCTTCTTTCATCGGCAGCTCACGCGGCGTGCGTTGCTGTACACCGAAATGGTTGTGGCCGACGCAGTCATCCACGGCCAGCGCGAACGGTTGCTGGGTTTCGATGCGGTCGAACACGCGGTCGCGCTGCAACTTGGCGGATCCGACCCTCGGAAACTGGCCGAGGCGGCGCGCATCGGCCAGGATTTCGGTTATGACGAGATCAACCTCAACGTCGGCTGTCCCTCCGATCGCGTTCAGTCCGGCACGTTCGGCGCCTGCCTGATGAAGACACCGGCACTCGTTGCCGACTGTGTCGCGGCAATGAAGGCAGCGGTGAAAGTCCCCGTCACCGTCAAATGCCGCATCGGCGTTGACGATCAGGATCCGGAGCCGGCGCTCGACACCTTGGCCGATGGCGTCTTTGCCGCCGGCGCGGATGCCTTATGGGTGCATGCACGCAAGGCCTGGCTGGAAGGGTTGAGCCCGAAGGAAAACCGAGACATCCCGCCGCTCGACTATCAGCGGGTCTATCGGTTGAAAGCCCGGCTGCTGGAGCGTTTCATCGGTATCAATGGTGGCATCCCGTCGGTTGAGGATGCCGTTGGCCATCTCGACCATGTCGATGGCGCGATGCTCGGCCGGGCCGCCTACCACACGCCTGGCATTCTGGCTTCCGTCGATGCCTCCTTGTCCGGTGAACAGGCCACGGCGTTCGACTTTGCCGCGCTGATCGACACCATGGCCGGCTATACGGCGCGCCACATCGAACAAGGCGGCCGGCTTGGCCATGTCACGCGCCACATGGTCGGCCTGTTCCATGGTCTGCCGGGCGCGCGCCGCTGGCGGCAGATCCTGTCCACAGGTGCCACACGCCCGGGCGCAGGACCGGACGTACTGAAAGCGGCATTCGCTTCGATCGATTTCAACGCCGAGGCGGCCGCCTAGACGTGGAACGCTGTGGCGAGCGGCGCTTTACTCAGCCGCTACAGCAAGCGGCGCCCGGCTGCCGAGCACCGTCTCCGCCTCACCGATCGCTTGCCCTACCCGCCGCAGCAACGGTTCGGAGACAGGCACGCCGTTATCGAAATCACGGTCCGTGGCATAGACGGCGGTCGGCAGAGCGAAGGCTTCAAAGAAACCGAACAGTGGTCGCAATTGATGTTCGACGATCAGCGCATGACGGTCGCCGCCGCCGGTCGCGGTCAGGAGCACCGGTTTGCCTCGAAGTGCCGTCGGGTCGAGCAGATCGAAGAAATGCTTGAACAAACCAGTGTAACTGCCCTTATACGTTGGTGAACCGATCACAAGCAGATCAGCCTCCGTGATCGCCTGCAGGATCGCTTGCGCCGGATCGTCCAGCGCGCTCGCCCTGCGCGCGCTGACAAGCGAGGAGCCAAGGTCTTCAATGTCCCAGCTTCTTGCCGACAAACCGTTGCGGCGGCCGATCTCCTGGACGATGTGGTCGACAAAGGCCAAGGTTTTGGACGGCCGGGTGATGTTGCCGGAAAAGCCGACAATGCGCGCGCGGGTCATGGGATAGTCTCCTTTACTTCAATGCGCCTCAGGATGCCGAGGCGACAACGCGGGGGCGCACACCGCGCCCGAATTCGACATCCCAGCCGCGCAGTGCCGGCGCGGTTTCACCGTGCAGATTGAGCTTGGGGAACAGCAGTTCGGCAACGTTGTAAGCCTCTTCCAGATGCGGATAGGCCGAGGCGATGATGGTTTCGATGCCGATCGCCTGGTATTCGCGGATACGGGCAGCGACATTGTCGGGGCTGCCGACCAACGCGGTCCCTGCCCCACCACGCACCAGTCCAAGCCCTGCCCATAGATTGGGCCCGACCACCAGCTTGTCGCGGCGCCCCTGGTGCAGTGCCGACATGCGCTTCTGGCCAACCGATTCCGAAACGTTGACGAAATTGTTCTGCGCCTCGGCGATCACCTCGTCGGTGACATGGCTGATCAACCGGTCCGCTGCGGCCCAGGCCTCTTCTTCGGTCTCGCGTACGATGAGATGGATACGCAAACCGAAACGGATGCTGCGTCCTTCCCTAGCCGCAGCCACGCGCACACGTTCCAGCTTTTCAGCGAGTTGATCGACCGGCTCGCCCCAGCTCAGATAAACATCGACATGCTTGGCGGCGATTGCAATGCCGGCATCCGACGAACCGCCGAACCAGAGCGGCGGATAAGGCTTCTGAACCGGCGGAAACGAAATGTCGGAGCCCTTCGCCGAGAGATACTGACCTTCGAAATCCACCTCCTCACCCGAAAGCATGTCACGCCAGATCGTCAGGAACTCATCGGTCTGTGCGTAGCGCTCGGCATGATTGAGCTTGTTGCCGTCGCCAGCAAGGTCGGCGGGGTCGGCGCCGGTGACAACGTTAAGCAGGACACGACCATTCGAGATACGGTCGAGCGTCGCGGCGTGGCGCGCAAACAGCGCAGGCGTGCCGCTCCCAGGCCGCAGAGCCACCAGGAAACGCAATTGCTCGGTCTGCGGGATCAGCGCAGCCGCCGTGATCCAGGCATCTTCGCAGCGCGTGCCCGTTGGAAGAAGCACACCCTTGAAACCGAGCCTGTCCGCTGCCTGTGCAATTTCTCTGAGATAACCAAAGGTTGCCGGGCGGTGCCGCTCGTCGGTACCGAGATATGGCCCGTCGCCATGGGTCGGCAGATACCAGTAGACGTCGAGGGGCGCGTTGGACATGGAATGTTCCTTCTGCGATCGCTTGTATCGGTTGTTCAGATCTTGCCCTTCCAGGGCACCAGTTTGCGCTCCAGCCAGCGCATGCCGATGGCGAACAGGAAAGCCAGGACTGCAATGAGGATGAGGCCGACGAAAACCACATCGGTCGACAGGAAGTTCGCCGCTGACATGATCATGTAGCCAAGCCCGGAACGGGCGGCGATGAGTTCGGCCGCAACGAGGCACGACAGGCCGGCGGCGACCGCGATGCGCAGGCCGGTCAGGATTTCGGGCAACGCCGAAGGCAGGATGATGTTGGTGAAGAGCTGCAACCGCGTGGCGCCGAGCGAAAGCGCCGCGTTGATGCGCTCGACCGGCACCGAGCGCACGCCGGCCTGCGCCGAAAAGCAGATCGGCGCGAAGGTGGACAGCGAAAGCAGAACGATCTTGGAGGATTCACCTATCCCCAGCCAGATGATCAGCAACGGCAGATAGGCAAGCGGCGGCAGCCCCCAATAGAGCCCGATCGGCACAGACAGGGTGCCCCGTACCCAGCGGTTCAGCCCCATAAGCAACCCGATCGGAACGCCAAGCACCACACCGATGCCGAGCGCCACGAGGATCCGCCCGAGGCTCGCCAACGTGTGCTGGAGGAGCGTGCCATCAGCATAGCCGTCAAGAGCAACGGCTTGAAACTGCGTCAACACCTCCGCCGGCGACGGCAGGAACAACGGTGTGGCCCAACCGAGCTGGGTCGCGACAAACCACAGAGCGAGCAACGCCAGCAAGGTGATCGTGCTTATCAGAAGCGTACCGGACGATACCGTTTTGCTCGCCCGGTTCGCGGGCGGACGACGCGCCGCCGGCTGGACGTGTGTGAAGACAGCGCGCGGATCTGCGGCAAGCGTCATTGCAAGGTTCCTTTGCCGGCTGGCCGATGGATGAGCGCGCGGATTTCCTCGCGCAGTTCGATGAAGTGCGGGTTGGAGAGGATCGGGCCGATGTCACCTGTCTCGGCGAATTCGCGCACGAAACCGGCCTTGAAGCGCGCGACGATGCGGCCGGGCCGCGGCGACATCACCACTACGGTGGTGCCCAGCGTCAGCGCTTCCTCGATGGAATGGGTGATGAACAGGACCTGCTTGCCGGTGCGAGCCCAGACCGAAGCCAGCAACTGCTGCATGGTCTCGCGTGTCAGGCTGTCCAAGGCACCGAACGGCTCGTCCATGAGCAGGATCTTCGGATCCGTCGCCAGGGCACGCGCCAGACCGACACGCTGACGCATGCCACCGGACAGCTCATAAGGCGGCTTGTCAGCGAAATCGACAAGACCAACAAGGTCGAGCAGTTCGCGAGCGCGCTCGCGCCGTACCGTCCTCGAGATGCCGGCAAACTTCAGCCCCAGCGCGACGTTGTCGACAACGCTTGCCCAGGGCAGCAGCGTGTCCTTCTGGAAGACGACGCCACGATCGCCACCGGGCCGATCGATCTCCTCACCGTCGAGCGTAATGGAGCCCTCGGTCAACGGCAGGAAGCCGGCGATGGCATTGAGCAGGGTCGACTTGCCGCAACCGGATGCGCCGACCGCAACGACGATGGAATCGGGAGCGATATCCAGCGACACATGATCAAGCGCATGCACGGCGCTGCCGTCAGAGGCTGGAAAAGTAACGCTGGCGTCTCGGATCTGGAGCATGGTGAGGCCCTCAAGGCCAGGCACGAACCGCTTTCGGTCCGTGCCTGTCAATTCATCAGTTGGAGACCTTGGCAGCCGCGGCGTATTGCGGGTCTGCGAAGACGCCGTAGTCGTCCTTCACGGCAGTGATCTTGCGCTGCTCCTTCAGGAAGCCGGCGGTATCCTTGAGGATCTTGGCAACGCCGCTGTTTTCACCACCGCCCAGCCACTTGTCGGAAAGCTGTTCGGCGAGCGGCGGCACAACGGTCGTCTTGATGCGCTCGGCATGGTCGGCCGGTGTACCGCCTTGCAGGCCGGCGATCAGCTTGATGTTTTCCGAATCCGCGCCCCAAGCCGCCTTGTCGTTGGCGAAGGAGGTGAAGTAGCCATCCACCTGCTGCACATACTGCGTCAGGAAGTCGGGATGCTCCTTGGCGAATTCACCGGTCGCGACCAGCGCGCTGAAGGTCGGGGCGCCACGGTCTGCCACCTCACCCGCCGTCAACAGCACCTTGCCGTTCTTCTTCAGTTCGGAGAGCGCCGGATCCCAGACGAAGGCACCGTCGATGTCGCCGCGCTTCCAGGCCGCGACGATCTCGGGCTGGGGAATGGCGATGACCTGGGCATCCTTCTCGGCGATGCCTTCCTGCTTCAGCACCGCGAGCAGCTGGTAGTGGTCGGTGGAAACCGGCGCTGCCGCCAGTTTCTTGCCCTTCAGGTCTTTCGGAGATGTTATCTCGGGACGAACCACCAGCGCCTCGCCGTCGCGCGAGACGGAGGAGATGTAGAAACCCTTGACGTCCAGTCCCTTGGAGACAGCGGCGGCATAGGGGCTGGAACCGACATCACCGATCTGCACGGCACCGGAAGCGATCGCTGCGAAGATGTCGGCGCCCGAATTGAAGCGGCGGAATTCGATATCCCAGCCCGTCTTCTTAGCGATATCGCCATTGGCGATACCGACGAAGTATGGGGTCGAGCCGGTCTGGTAGGCGATGACCACCTTCTTGTCCTCCGCAGCGAAAGCCAGCGAGACGGAAGCGCCGAGCGAAAGCCCCGCGAGGGCGGCGGTGAAGAGTTTGCGCATGCGTTTACCCCTTTCCATGATCGAGGTTTGGCCCTCGAAACTCAGCGCACGTCGCTGATCGGCTTAAACGCTACTGAATTTGTAGAATTAGTTTAGAAAGCTTTTTGCGAATGTCGCCGCACATGCGAACGATCTATCTAACGACACCCCGAAATGCCGAACCCGGGTTCGACATGGGGAATGGTGCGCTCCGGGCCGGCTAAAGACGATCCGACGTAATTCGCCTCGGTATGCGGTACGCCGCCGGAGAGATCGAAGGCCGGCGGTGAAGAGTTCTCGCGGACGCCCAAGCGGGTCTCGTCGAAATTTGAACGATCATTGCTGGTCCACTGGCAGCTTGATTTCATCGCCCTGCCCGCTTCCTCCCCGCGGCATGCAGTGCTAGGGCATCGACACTCTCAAACCGAACTGGAAACGGATCTTGGCCAGCCCCGATGTGACGAAGAAACTCCCAGTGATCGAAATCTGCGTCGAGGGCATCGATGGCCTTCTCGCCGCCGAGAGCGCGGGCGCCGATCGCGTGGAACTCTGCGCCAGCCTGGTGGAGGGTGGCATCACGCCGAGCCTCGGTACGGTTCGCCTGGCGCTGGAACTGGCCAGGATCCCCTTCCACGTCATCGTGCGACCTCGCGGCGGTGACTTCCTCTACAGCGAGACCGAGTATCGCTCGATGCTGGCCGATGTCGCAGCGCTTCGCGAACTCGGCGTCGCCGGCGTCGTGGTCGGCTGCCTCACCGCCGATGGCGAGATCGACGAAGAGCGCATGGCCGGCCTTGTCGACGCGGCTGGACCGCTCGCCGTCACTTGCCACCGGGCCTTTGACATGACACGCGACCCGACCGAGGCGCTCGAAGCCCTGATCCGCTGCAAGGTCGGACGAGTCCTCACCTCCGGCCAGCGCGAAACGGCCATGGAGGGGGCGGATCTTTTGGCCGCGCTGGTCAAGCAAGCAGCCGGCCGCATCATCATCATGGGGAGCGGTGCCCTCGATCCCGACAACATCGGCGCAGTGCGGGCAAAAACCGGGCTGACCGAAATGCATTTCGCATCGCTCAGGGAAGAAGCCAGCGGCATGCTCTATCGCAATCCGCATGTCGGCATGGGCGGTGAAGATCTCGACCGCGAATACCGGAACACCGTTACCGACGAGGCGCTTGTGGCGGCCACCATCAGGGCCGCGCGGGCATGACGATTTCTCTTCCCATCGAGGCCCTCGGGGGTGCCGACGAAGCGGCGGTGCTCGTTCTCAACAATGAGAACGCCGCCGAACTATCCTGGCTGGAACCGGAAGAACTCTCCGCATTGATCGGCACGTCGTTCTCGGCAAGCCGCATCGGTGATCTCGAGGCTTTCCTGCTGACCTTCGACCAGACAGCCGCCTACGACAGTCCGAATTTCCTGTGGTTTCGGGAGCGCTATCCGCGCTTTGTCTATGTCGACCGCATCGTGGTGGCAGCCAGCGCTCGGGGACGCGGTCACGCGCGCCGGCTCTACGAAGACCTGTTCGCGCGCGCCGCGGCGGCAGGCCACGACATCGTCACCTGCGAGGTCAATTTGGACCCGCCCAATCCGACCTCGGATGCCTTCCACGCCGCCCTTGGTTTCCGCGAAGTCGGCGAAGCCGTCATCCATGGCGGCAAGAAAGCCGTTCGCTACTATGCGAAGCAGCTGAAGGGCTGAAATCCGGGATAGAGCGCCACTGCTTACGCTTCATCTCTCGAAGTGCTACCGGAACAGCGGCAAGGCACTGACCAATGTCATCCAGAAGCCCCATACCAACGGGACGCCGACCAGCAGCCAGGCGAGCAGCAGCTTGATCGAACCGCCTTGCGTTTCGTTGGCCATATCATCCTCCCTCAAGCCGGTTGTTCGACTTTCATATGAAAGCGTTCGTTCACCGGCCGCATCAAAAGATTGAGCACAAAGCCGACAACGAGCAAGCCCGCCATAATGTACATGGTGACCGTGTAGGCATCGGCCTTCGCCACCCCGCTGTCGATCTGGTACTGGCGGATATAATTGACCAAAACCGGCCCGAGCACGCCCGCGACCGACCAGGCGGTCAGCAGACGACCGTGGATGGCGCCGACATAACGAACGCCGAACACGTCGCGCAGATAGGCAGGTACGGTGGAGAAGCCACCGCCGTACATCGACAGGATGACACCGTAGAACAGCACGAAGAAGAAGATGCTGCCGGTCTGGCCCGTCCACGGCACGGCCGCATACAGGATAACGCCGAGCAGGAAGAAAATGGCATAAGTTGTTTTTCGACCAATGAAATCGCTGGTCGATGCCCAGAAGAAGCGGCCCAGCATGTTGAAGATCGACAGGAGGCCGACAAAACCTGCCGCTGCTGCCGGCGAAATGCGGCCTGGGAACATTTCCTGGCTCATTGCCGATGCCTGGCCAAGCACCCCGATTCCGGCGGTGACGTTGAGGCAGAGCACGCCCCATAGCAGCCAGAACTGTGGCGTCTTCAACGCATCGTCGAGATGCACGTTGGCATTTGTCACCATCGCGCTTTGCTTCACCGGAGGGGTCCAGCCTGCTGGCCGCCAGCCATCCGGCGGCACGCGCACCAGAGTGGCGCCGATCATCATGAAGATGAAATAGACGACGCCCAGCACCAGGAAGGTTTCGGCGACACCAACGTGGGTTTCGGTCGAAAAAAGCTTCATCAGATAGACCGAGAGCGGAGAGGCAATGAAGGCGCCACCGCCGAAACCCATGATCGCCATGCCTGTCGCCATGCCTGGCCGGTCGGGGAACCAGGTGATCAGTGTCTTGACAGGCGAGATATAGCCAAGCCCGAGCCCAATGCCGCCGATGACGCCGTAGCCCAGGTAGATGATCCAGAGCTGATGCAGATAGACGCCGAGTGCCGATATGAGGAAGCCGCCGCCGAAGCAG
The DNA here is from genome assembly GCF_001303895.1 of Mesorhizobium sp. 1M-11. Taxonomy (GTDB): domain Bacteria; phylum Pseudomonadota; class Alphaproteobacteria; order Rhizobiales; family Rhizobiaceae; genus Mesorhizobium. The sequence continues at coordinate 11,931 of NZ_LJSD01000067.1, forward strand.
CAGGCGGCAAGCGCCATCGCCTTGCGTGGCCCGACCCGGTCCAGCCAGCCGCCGCCGAAGGCCGCTGCGATCCCGAGAAAGGCGATGGCGATCGAGAAAATCCAACCGAGGCTGGTCAATTTCCAGTCATCCGGCGCGGATTCGGCGATACCGATCAGCTTCGACATCGGCAGGTTGAAGACACTGAAGGCATAAGCCTGACCGATGCACAGATGGATGCAAAGAGCCGCTGGCGGTACCAGCCACCGGTTGAAACCGGGTTCCGCGACGGTATGGGTTCGGTCGAGCCAGCTGCCTGGGGCTTCCGTCCTGGCTTGCATCTCTCTCCTCCCTTTTCAGTTGCCGGGAGGATAGAACTGCGACGCGAGCAAGCAACGGCGAATGCCCTCACCACTACCAATGTCTAATTGCGGCGCTGCTAATATACGAAGCTGGACACTCGGCCTTAACGCAGATCCTTCACCAGGAACATTTCTGGGATGGACTGCAGATGCCCGAACGAGACGCTGCCGCCGTCGCGAAAACTGTTCCTGCGGTGCCAGGCTAGCGGCTCTGCTTCGTCGCTTTGCGATGAGGTCATAAGAAGCGTTGCGGCTGTGCTTGTATCGCAGACAGCTGATCTACAGTGGTCGGTGACACAGCCTATCTCTTGCGTGCCACGATATAGGGGCGCCTGTCATTGCCCTTTGCGGCGTGGTTTTCAACCATGAGAACCTCGAAACCGGCGAGTGCGATGCAGAGGCTGAGTTCCTTCGTGCTGAAGGAGCCCGCATAAGGTGCCTTGCCGATGAGACGCATCGCCGGGAGAAGCACCAGGCGGATGAGCGGGTTCATGTCGCCGAGACAAGGCGTCTTGGAGATGAACAGTCCATTTGGAGCGAGCAGGCCGTGGATGCAGCGCAACGTGCTCGGTAGATCGCGTACAAGATGGAGATAGTTGAAGCCGAGAACAGCGTTGAACCACCCAACATCGGCGCCCAGGGTTTCGGCGGTCGCCGTGCGGAACTCGAGCCCGGAGGTGGATGCGGCCGCGTGTTTTTCCTCGGCGATCGCGATCATGGCCGATGAAAAATCTGTCGCCAGATAGCCCCTCACCCCACCCGCCAGCCGCAATGCGGTGGTTCCAGTGCCGCAGCCGAGCTCAAGAACACGATCGTCTGAATTGAGCAGCGAACGTGTCCGCTCAAGCGTTCGATTGTATCCGTCCTCATCCGCAATCGCCGATTTGGCATAATCCCGCGAACTTCGATCCCAGAAGCGGGCGTCGTTCGCAACGCTCATGCGAAGGCTCCTCATGCAGCTATCGGCTCCTGTCCATCAAAGGCAATTCGCATTACCCGAACATTGCGCCGCGATCATCGTCCCTGGAACGGGTGAACCCGACTGCCGATCACGGGTGCAAATGAACCCGCACTCTCCTGACACGTTCCGACAACAGCCACCGCTATGGTGGTTTCAGGATGAGGAGAAGCATGATGCACATCATTGTCGGCGGAACAGGCCAGGTTGGTTCGGCAACCGCACGCACACTTCTTAAACGCGGCAAGCCGGTAACCGTAGTCACGCGCAATGCCGATCACGGCGCAGACCTGCAAAAGGCCGGTGCGAGGATCGTTGTTGCCGATGTTCGCGATACCGATGGGTTGCGACAGGTATTCCGCACCGGTAGGCGTGCATTTCTCCTCAACCCGCCAGCCGCTCCCTCGACCGACACCGACAAGGAAGAACGCGCCAATCTGGCAGCCATCGTGACGGCACTCGACGGCTCAGGACTGGAGAAGGTGGTCCTGGCATCGACCTATGGTGCCCGACCGGGCGAACGATGCGGCGACCTGACCGTTCTTCACGAGTTCGAGGAGGCGCTGAAAGCTCAACCAATTGCGACGGCCATCAATCGCGGCGCCTACTACATGAGCAACTGGGGCGGCATGCTCGATGCCGTTCAAGCCAGCGGCAAGCTGCCAAGCTTGCTGCCGGCGGATCTTTCCATTCCCATGGTGGCCCCACAAGACCTCGGCGAAGCCGCTGCCGAGCGCCTGCTCGAACCGGTCGACGAGACCGATCTACGCTATGTCGAAGGTCCGGAACATTACACGCCGCGCAATGTCGCAAGTGCCTTTTCCGAAGCCCTCGACAAGACGATAGACGTCGAAGTCATTCCACGCGAAAGGTGGGTGGAAACTTTTGAACAGTTCGGATTTTCCAAGCCTGCCGCACAATCCTACGCCCGCATGACAGGCACCGTGGTCGACGAGACCACCAAACTCGACAATGTCAAACGGGGTCGCACCACTTTGCAAAACTACGTCGACGACCTGGTGAAAAATGCTCGCTGAAATGAAGAAGGAGCCTTCCGGCCCCTTCTCCCTGCGGTGATTGCGAGTGCCGTCAGCCGTTGGCGGCAGCCACGGCGCGTTTTGCCATGACGCCGATCAGATTTGCGCGGTAATCGGCCGAGGCGTGGATATCGGTCATCAGGCCATCGGCCGATACCTTGGCACCGGCGACAGCCGCCGGATCGAACGATTTGGCCAGCGCGACCTCGATCGTCTTGGCCCGGAAGACGCCATCATCGCCCGCGCCGGTGACAGCAACGCGCACGTCGTCCTTGCCATTCGCTTTGCCCTTGGCCACGAACACGCCAACGATGGCGTAGCGTGAGGCCGGGTTGCGGAACTTCTGGTAAGCTGCCTTGGCGGGTGCTGTAAACGTGACGGCGGTAACGATCTCACCCTCCTTCAACACCGTCTCAAACAGGCCTTTGAAGAATTTGTCGGCGGCGATCTCCCGCTTGTTGGTGACGATCGTCGCCCCCAATGCCACCATGGCGGCCGGATAGTCGGCGGCCGGATCATTGTTGGCGATCGAGCCGCCGATCGTACCGCGATGGCGCACGGCCGGATCGCCGATCATCGAGGCAAGCTCGGCCAGTGCGGGACACGCCTTCTGCAGCTTGGCGTCGGTGGAGACCTCGTAATGCGTAGTGGCCGCACCGATGGTCACGGTCTTGCCGCTGACCTTGACGCCCTTCAGCGCCGCGATCCTGGACACATCAACCAGATCCGACGGCGCCGCCAGTCGGGTTTTCATGGCCGGGATCAACGTCATGCCGCCCGAAAGCAGCTTGGCATCGCCGGTCTTCAGCAGTTTCACCGCATCCGCGACCGAATTGGCGCGATGGTAGTTGACGGAGTACATGGTTCTTTCTCCCTTCGGGAGTGAGTAGAGAGTAGCGAATAGTGAGTAGAGAATTTCTCCCACTCCACCTCGGCTACCCTGCTCGCTACTCCCTATTCACTATTCGCTTCCTCAATGTTTCTGCGCCGCCGCCCACACCCTGGAAGGCGAGGCCGGCATGGTGAAATCGGCGATGCCCAACGCATCGGTAAGCGCATTGATGACCGCGGGCGGCGAGCCGATGGCACCGGCCTCACCGCAGCCCTTGATGCCGAGAGGATTGCCCGGGCATGGCGTGTTCGAGGTCGAAACCTTGAAAGACGGCAGGTCGTCGGCCCGCGGCATGGTGTAGTCCATGTAGCTCGCCGTCAGCAGCTGGCCACTTGCATCGTAGAAGGCGCCTTCCAGCATGGCTTGGCCGACACCTTGCGCGATGCCGCCATGGACCTGCCCCTCGACGATCATCGGGTTGATGATGTTGCCGAAATCGTCGGCGGCCACGAACTGGATGATCTCGGTCAGACCGGTTTCCGGATCGACCTCGAGCTCGCAGATGTAGCAGCCCGCCGGGAAGGTGAAGTTGGTCGGGTCGTAGAAGGAGGTCTCCTTCAGGCCGGCCTCCATGCCACTCGGCAGGTTGTGCGCGGTGTAGGCGGCAAGCGCCATCTGGAACCACGGCACGTTCTTGTCGGTGCCGGCCACTTTCAGCGCGCCGTTTTCGATGACGATGTCGCCCTCGTCGGCTTCCAGAAGGTGCGCGGCGATCTTCTTGGCCTTGGCCTCCACCTTGTCGAGCGCCTTGACGATGGCGCTCATACCCACCGCACCGGAGCGCGACCCGTAGGTACCCATGCCCATCTGCACCTTGTCGGTGTCACCGTGCACGATGCTGACGGAATCGATCGGCACGCCGAAGCGACCCGCAACCAGCTGAGCGAAGGTGGTCTCGTGGCCCTGGCCGTGGCTGTGCGAGCCGGTCAGCACCTCGATGGTGCCGACGGCGTTGACGCGCACTTCCGCCGATTCCCAAAGCCCGACGCCAGCTCCCAGGGAGCCAACCGCCGCCGAGGGTGCGATGCCACACGCCTCGATGTAGCAGCTCATGCCGATGCCGCGCAGCTTGCCTGCCTTCCTGGCCTTGTCGCGCCGCTTGGCGAAACCGGCATAGTCGGCGGCCTTCATCGCGGCGTCCAGCGAGGCGCCATAATCGCCAGCGTCGTAACACATGATCACCGGGGTCTGATGAGGAAACTGCGTGATGAAATTGCTGCGCCTGAGCTCGGCAGGCGATACGCCAAGTTCCCGCGCGGCCGTCTCCATGGTGCGCTCAAGCAGATAGGTCGCTTCAGGTCGCCCCGCCCCGCGATAGGCATCAACGGGCGCGGTGTTGGTATAGACGGTGCGCACATTGGCGTGGATGGCTGGGATGTTGTACTGGCCCGACAGCAGCGTGGCATAGAGATAGGTCGGCACCGAAGACGAGAAGAGCGACATGTAGGCGCCGAGATTGGCGACGGTGTCCACCTTCAGACCTGTGATGCGATTGTTCTTGTCGAAAGCCATTTCCACCGTCGAGTGATGGTCGCGACCATGTGCATCGGTCAGGAAGCTTTCGGTGCGGTCGGCTACCCATTTCACCGGTACACCAGCCTTCTTGGAAGCCCACAGACAAACGACTTCTTCCGGATAGATGAAGATCTTCGAGCCGAAACCGCCGCCGACGTCGGGGGCGATGACGCGCAGCTTGTTTTCCGGCGCGACATTGTAGAAGGCGCTCATCACGAGGCGGGCGACATGCGGATTCTGCGATGTCGTCCAGCAGGTGTAATGGTCTTCGCCCCGATCGTAGTGCCCAAGCGCTGCCCGCGGCTCCATGGCGTTGGGAACAAGCCGGTTGTTGACGATCTTCATGCGGGTGACGTGATGCGCCGCCTTGATTGCCGCGTCGGTCGCCTTGGCATCGCCGATCTCCCAGTCGAAGATGAGATTGTTATCGGCTTCGGGGTGCAGTTGCGGCGCGCCCTTCTCCAGCGCCTTCACCGCATCGACAACGGCCTTCAATTCCTTGTAGGTGACTTCAACGGCCTCGGCCGCGTCGCGCGCCTCGCCCTTGGTATCGGCAATCACGATCGCCACCGCGTCGCCGACGTAGCGAACGCGGTCGAAGGCGAGTGGCGACCATGCGCCCATCTTCATCGGTGAGCCATCCTTGGAATGGATCATCCAGCCACAGATGAGATTGCCGATGCCATCGGCCTTCAATTCCTTGCCGGTCAAAACGGCGACAACGCCAGGCATGGCCTGTGCCTGCTTGACATCGATCTTCTTGATCTGCGCATGCGCGTGCGGGCTGCGCACGAAGACGGCATGTTTCATGCCGGGCACCACCATGTCGTCGACATAGCGGCCCGCGCCGGTGATGAAGCGCTTGTCTTCCTTACGGGTGACGCGAGCGCCAATTCCTTCCATACCCATCAAAATTCTCCTCCGAACCCTGAAGTGAATTCGTTTTGGCCGTTCAGTCGCCCTGGCGACCAAGTCCCTGATCGGTTTTGCACGATACGAAGACGTGCCAGCCGGTTGTTTCGCGTTGTCGCGACTCAGGCTGCTTTCTTCGCTTTCGGCTTCGATGCTTTCGACATTGCTTGAGAAGCGGCCAGTATCGCCTTGACGATGTTGTGGTATCCGGTGCAGCGGCAGATGTTGCCTTCGAGCTCCACTCTCACCGTCGCCTCGTCCAGTCCTTCCGGATGGCGGGCAATCATATCGGTCGCGGACATGATCATGCCCGGTGTGCAGAAGCCGCATTGCAAGCCATGGTGTTCCTTGAAGGCCGCCTGCACGGGGTGCAGATCCGCACCATTGGCGATCCCTTCGATCGTTACGATGGTCGAACCCGAGACCTGGGCGGCGAGCATCGAGCAGGACTTCATCGCCTTGCCGTCGACATGGACGACGCAGGCGCCGCACTGCGAGGTATCGCAGCCGACATGCGTACCGGTAAGTCCTTGATGTTCGCGCAGAAAATGAACCAGAAGCGTGCGGTCCTCGACAGTGGCGCGCACCTGCCTGCCGTTCACGGTCAACGAAATGTCCGACATGAAACCTCCCTGGGTATTCAACCTCGGTGTGACTGCCGGCTTCCTCCGGACGGACCGGCAGACCGTATTTTGTGTTCTGGAATCGCTTGAAAATTCACTCCGGACAATCCCTGTTTTGTGAGAATGCAATCCGCCCAATACGCCGTATATTGTACTTTCGGTCATGGGCTTGAGGGCGCGCCCATTGCCAATCGAGGAGGCCTATTGCAACAATACGAACGGCGTTGAGGAGCGCCGACAAGATTGGGGAGGAAAAGCTGGTCGCTTCGCGGACGCGCTATGTGTGCGGCCTGTCGGCGCTCACCTCGAGCGAGCCCGATGCGGAACATTTTGCGGCCGAGATCGCCCGGGAAGCCGAGGCGATCGGCGCAGGCTTCATGTTGCTGTTCTTCTCACAGAGCCTGATCGATGCGCAGACGCTTGCTGCCGCCCTGAAGCGCCATGTCCCTACCCTGGACTACGCTGCCTGCTCGACCGCCGGCGAGATCACGCCAGATGGCCTGGAAGAAGGCCATATGCTGGCGATGCTGCTTCCCTCGGCGACCTTCACCGTTGCCAGCTCCATGGTGCGGGACCTGTCATCCTCGGCAATGGACGGTATCACCGGCGAAGTGGAGACGTTGCGGCGCACGCTGCGCGCAACAAGCAAATATGCGCGAACCGGGAACACCTTCGCGCTTTGCTTCATCGATGGTCTCTCCTACGCAGAGGAAGCGGTCACTTCGGCGATCCACTGGGGCCTCGACGACATTCCCCTGCTCGGCGGTTCGGCCGGCGACGACCTCAAATTCGAGACTACCACCCTGATCAGCAACGGCCATGTCGCGTCCGACTGCGCCATTGTCGTGCTGATCGCCACGACCATCCCCTTCCAGGTCTTCAAGACCGACAACTTCGTGCCGACCGACGAGAAGCTGGTGGTGACGGCATCCGACCCCGATCACCGCATCGTGCGCGAATTCAACGCCGATGTCGCAGCCACCGAATATGCCGCTTCGGTCGGCATCGTGCAGCAGACGCTGACGCCATTCTCCTTCGCCTCGCATCCAGTCGTGGTAAAGGTGGGCGGCGAATATTACTGCCGCTCCATCCAGAAGATGAATTCTGACGGCTCGCTGTCCTTCTTCTGCGCCATCGACGACGGCGTGGTGTTGTCGGTCGCGCAACCCTTGGGCATGGTCGAGACCACCAAGGCCGCGCTCAGGGATGTCGAGGCCAAGTTGGGCAGCATCGACATGATCCTCGGCTTCGATTGCGTCCTGCGTCGGCTCGACGCCCGCAACCGCCAGGTGTTCCGGGACATTTCCGAGCTCTACCGCGCCAACAAGGTGATCGGCTTCGGGACCTATGGCGAGCAATACCGGTCCATGCACCTCAACCAGACCTTCACCGGCATCGCGTTCGGGCAACCGCAGGCAGCGGAGTAAGCCGGATGCCGCTCAATGACATTCAGGACATCGAACGGCTAAAGAAGATCAACGCAGCTCTGGTTAGCCGCGTCGAACGTTCCATGGACCAGCAGGGCAATGCCTTCTCGCTGTTCCAGACGGCGATATCGCTGGAAAACCGGGTGCGCATGCGCACCGAGGAACTGCATTCCACGCTGCGCCGGCTGGAACAGTCGAACATGGCGCTTTCGGTCGCCAAGGAAAGCGCAGAACATGCCAACCTCTCAAAGACCCGGTTTCTGGCGGCTGCCAGCCATGATGTGCTGCAGCCGCTGAACGCGGCCCATTTGTCTGTTTCGGCGCTGGCCGAACTGCAGACTTCGGAAGAAGGCCGCAAACTGGTTCGTCAGGTCGAGCGTTCGCTGCAGACCATGGAAGACCTGCTGCATACACTGCTCGACATCTCGAAACTCGATGCCGGCGTGGTCGAACCTGAAACGACCGACGTCAATCTGGAAACGCTGTTTTCGGCACTGCGCTCCGACTTCCAGCCGATCGCCGAAACAAAAGGCCTGTCGCTCCGATTCCGGCCAGTGGCGATCGCTGTCCGGTCCGACCGCACGCTTTTGCGCCGTATCCTGCAAAACATCCTGTCCAACGCGCTCCGCTATACGCGACAAGGCGGCGTACTCGTCGGCACACGCCAGCGCGGCAACGTGATCCGCATCGACGTTGCAGATACGGGCTGCGGCATTCCCGAGGATCAGCGCGAGGCGGTGTTCGAGGAATTCCACCGTGGTACGCGCATGCCCGATGCCGAGTTGGCTGGCGGCGGGCTCGGGCTGGGACTTGCCATCGTCAAGCGCATGGCCGGCGCGCTCGGCCACCCGGTCACCTTCTCTTCCAAGGTCGGCCGCGGCACGATCTTTCATATCGACGTGCCGGTTTCCACCCATTCAGTTCCAGAACCCGGTACGGTCGAGACCGAACGCCAGCCTGGCTACGGCCTGTTCGGGACCAGGGTCCTGCTGGTTGAAAACGATATCGAAGTGCTGGCTGCCATGACCTCACTGCTGGAACGCTGGCAATGCACGGTGCGCGCGGCAACGTCGACCGACGAGGCGCTGGACGCGTTGGGCGATACCGATTGGGTGCCCGACATCATCATTGCCGACCAGCATCTGGAAGGCGGCGACCTCGGCACCATGACCGTTTCACAAGTGCGCGACTATCTCGGCCGTGCCGTGCCCGCCCTGCTCGTGACCGCCGATCCTTCGGAAAGTGTCATGAACGCCGCCCGCGCAGCAGGCATTGAATTCATGCGCAAGCCATTGAAACCGGCACAGTTGAGGGCATTGCTGGCGCATTTGTTGGCGTAGAAGGGCAGTTAAGGGAATAGGGCAATAAGGCAGATGGTGCTTTGCCTTACTGCCTTACTCCCCTACTGCCTCCCCCTAGAACCCCTGCTGATCCCGGAACAGCTCGGCGTTGTCGAGTTTCGACACTTCGATCACGGCCTGGGTGCGGCTGTAGACGTTGAGCTTGCGCAGGATTTCCGAGACGTGCGCTTTCACTGTCGTCTCGCCGACCTGCAATTCATAGGCAATCTGCTTGTTCAGCATGCCCTGGCGCAGCATCTGCAGCACCCGCAATTGCTGCGGAGTCAGGCGCGACAACCGCTGCACCATATCGGCACGATCGCTGCTTTCCGAATCGGGTTGCTCGGCGGTGTAAGTATCGGGCACATAGATCGCGCCCTCCATCACCGAGCGGATGGCAGCGGCAAGATCGTCCTTTCGCACCGATTTCGGAATAAAGCCCGCCGCACCATAGGACAGGGCTTCCGAAATGATCTTGGGATCCTCGTAACCGGAGACGATCACGACCGGCAGGTGAGGATAACGCGTGCGCAGCTGCAGCAATCCCTCGAAACCGTGAACATCCGGCATGGAAAGGTCCAGCAGCGCCAGATCGAATGGCAGGGCCTCGGCCAGCAACTCAACCGCCTCGCCGATCGAACGGGCCTCGACGGTGTCGACCTCGGGATAGGCCATGCGCACGGCGCTGTGCAAAGCCTCCCGAAACAGCGGGTGGTCGTCGATAATCAGAAATCTTGCGACTTCGCTCGCTGCACTCATGGCCGCACTCGCCCTGATCTCGGTCGTCATTGGCCAGCATACGCCCGCACCGACAATCCGTTCATTAGCCAATAGTACATTGGCAAGGAGATCGCGCCAGTGTGCCAGCCATAATCAACTGTTGATCGCGGAAGCTGGCATTTGCGAAAGCTGATGCCTTGCCCCTCGATCCAAAACAAACGAATGTGCGCGCGTTCGGCATGCCGGGTTTCGGCAGGGAAAGGATGTGGCATGAGCGCGTTTGCCTTGGCGGCACCAACGACACCGTCTGTCGCCATCGCTGGTTCTTCCAAGCGTTTCCCGGTGCGGCGCATCTTCTGCGTCGGCCGCAATTATGCCGCTCATGCCCGCGAGCTTGGCAATGACGAGCGCGATCCGCCCTTCTTCTTCACCAAGCCTGCCGATGCCGTGGTCGATTCGGGGCAAACGATCCCCTATCCGGCCCTCACGAAAAACCTGCATCATGAGATCGAGCTGGTCGCCGCCATCGGCAAGAGCGGCTTCCGCATCCCTGCGGCGCAAGCCCTGGATCATGTATGGGGATATGGCGTCGGCATCGACCTGACCCGTCGTGACTTGCAGGAGGAAGCAAAAAAGGCTGCAAGGCCATGGGATTGGGCTAAGGCTTTCGACCTCTCGGCCCCCTGCGGGCCTTTGACACCGGCGGTGCAATCCGGTCACCCTCAAAAGGGTCGCATCTGGCTCTCGGTGAACGACACGGTCAAGCAAGAAGGCGATCTTGCCGAGCTCATCTGGCCAATCGCCGACATCGTGGCGATCTGCAGCGAGGCGGTGGAGCTTCAGCCCGGTGATCTCATTTTCACCGGCACGCCAGCCGGCGTCGGTCCGCTGGTTGCAGGTGATCGCATCAACGGCGGCGTCGACGGCATCGGCACGATCCAACTCACAATAGGACAAGCGCGATGAGCGGAATCGTCCTGCACAATTACTATCGCTCCTCGACGTCGTACCGCGTCCGAATTGCGCTGGAGATGAAGGGTATCACCTACACCTATGTGCCGCACCACCTGCGCCACGGCGAGCATCTCGAGCCAGCCTATCTCTCGGTCAATCCGCAGGGGCTTGTGCCGGCGCTGATCTGGGACGATGGCACCTTGCTGACGCAATCGCTGGCCATCATCGAGTTTCTGGACGAGATCAGACCTGAGCCTGCATTGCTGCCCAAAGATGCTGCCGGCCGAGCCCGCGTGCGCATGCTTTCCCAGATGATCGCCTGCGACATCCATCCGGTGAACAATCTGCGCGTGCTGACCAGCCTTCGCACAGTGTTCGGCGCAGGCGACGAGGACGTCGTCAACTGGTTCCGGCATTGGGTCAATGAAGGCTTCCAACCTCTTGAAAAGATGTTGGCTTCCTCTCCGCAGACGGGAACGTTCTGTCATGGCGACACGCCAGGACTGGCCGACATCTGCCTTGTCGCGCAGGTTACCAACAACGGCCGCTTCGGCGTCGACATGAGCCCCTATCCGATCATCTCACGCATCAACGCCGCCTGCCTGGAGTTGCCCGCCTTCCAGAAGGCCGCACCGCAGAACCAGCCAGACGCGGAGGGCTAGGGCAGCTCACTGCACTCCCGAAGAAAAGACTTTGAACGGAGAATGCCAATGAAGGCCGTCGTGTTCGAGAAATTCGGGGAAACACCCGTGATCCGCACGGTGCCGGATCCCGTTCCCTCGCCCGACGGCGTCGTGATCAAGGTCGCCGCGACCGGACTCTGCCGCAGCGACTGGCATGGCTGGATGGGGCATGATCCCGACATCCGCCTGCCGCATGTGCCGGGACATGAACTTGCCGGCACCGTCGTGGCGGCTGGCCGCCAGGTGCGCAACTGGAAGGCCGGGGCGCGTGTGACCGTGCCCTTCGTTGCAGCCTGCGGACATTGTTTCGAGTGTGCCTCCGGTAATCACCAGGTGTGCGAGCACCAGTTCCAGCCCGGATTTTCGGCCTGGGGCTCCTATGCCGAATATGTCGCGATCGATCACGCCGATACCAATCTCGTCTCCATTCCCGAAGAAATGGATTTCGCCACCGCGGCCAGCCTCGGCTGCCGTTTCGTGACGTCCTTCCGTGCCGTCGTCGACCAGGGCCGCGTCACTCCGGGTGAATGGGTAGCTGTGCATGGCTGCGGCGGCGTCGGCTTGTCGGCCATCATGATCGCCAATGCCATGGGCGCCAATGTCGTCGCGATCGACCTCACCAACGAGAAACTCGAGCTGGCGAAGAAATTGGGGGCTGTCGCTACGATCAATGCTGCGGAGACGCCCAATGTGGTGAAAGCGGTCAAGCAGATCACCAATGGCGGCGCCCACATGTCGATGGACGCGCTCGGTCACCCGACCACGTCCTACAACTCGATCTCGAACCTGCGCCGCCGCGGCCGGCACGTTCAGGTCGGGCTGATGCTCGGCGACCACGCCAAGGCGGCGATCCCGATGGCCAAGGTCATCGCCCATGAACTCGAGATCCGTGGCAGCCACGGCATGCAGGCGTTCCGCTATGGCGCTATGATGGAAATGATCAAGACCGGCAAGCTGCGGCCTGACCTCCTGATCGGCAAGACCTACAGCCTCGACGAAGCACCGGCGGCGCTGATGGCCATGGGCAATTTCGAGGGCACCGGCATTGGGGTGGTGACACGGTTCTGAAGCATCGGCCCGAAAATCGGAGTCGATTTTCGGAAAGCACGATGCGTAGATAAAAGTGTTAGAGTGTCCTTCGCGCGTCCGAAAGGCCGCGCGGCGCTCTGATCGGTCATTCCCTCAGGAAAGCCTCGATCATCTCAGCTGACTGCTTCGGCTTGGTCACCAGGAACAGATGACCGTCGTCGAGCAATTCAAGCCGCGACCGGGGGATCATCGTGTTGAGCATTCTGGCATTGATCACCGGCACCAACGGATCGTCGGTACCGGCCATGATCAATGTCGGCTGGCGCAGCATCCACAGCCAAGGCAGGCTGGTCCAGCCGCTCATCGCGAAGAGCTGCAGGAAGTAGCCGTATTGCGAGGCTCCCTTCATGGCCGACGCATGGCGGTTGATCAGCGTCGGATCCTTGCGGAAATCGCCGCCGTAGATATCGGCAGCAATCGAGCGCATATAGCCTGGATCGGTGTAACGGCGCGGGCTCGCCATCTTGGAGAGCACGTTGGGAGCGCCCGGCACCATGGTGATCCCAGGCGCGGTGGCTGCCAGGATCAGCTTGCGGCAGACCGACGGGTACTGAAAGGCGAATTGCTGGGCGAGCCCTCCGCCCCATGACACGCCGGAAATGTCCAGCCTGTCATGGCCGAGGATTTCGCCGAGACGTTTTCCGAGACGCGCCAGTGTCGAAGGGCGATAGGGAAAGATCGGATTGGGTGAGCCGCCGACGCCCGGCACGTCGAAGATGATGCCGGTGGTGTCCGCCAGCGCTGCCATGAACGGTGCAGCCAGTTCAAGATTGGCGCCGATGCCGTTGAACATCATCAAAGGCGGACGGCTGGAACTGCCGTGACGGATACCGACGCGCAGCAGCTGCCCGTCGACATCGAACATCTTGATGTCCATCGCGCCGTCCGCCTTGGCCTTGCGTGCAGCCATCGCCATTCAGTCCGTCCCCGTTCGTTTCAAAGCTTTTGCGACGTCCCTGAGCAATCAGGGCTCGAACACGTATGTGCCCGGCGCTGCCCCCATTGGCTTGTGCTTGGCACTGCCCGGCGTCTTCGGCGCTGCGACCTCGGCGCCTGAACGCTCCTTGAGATGGGCCGCCCAGTCGAGCCACCAGCTGCCTTCGTGCTTTTCTGCCTTTGCCGTCCATGCATCGGCATCCTTTTCCTTCGTCCTGCCCTTCACATACCAGGCCTTCGGATTGCCGGGCGGGTTGAGCAGGCTCTGCAGGTGGCCGGAATTGGAGAGGATGAAGGTAGTGTTGTCGCCATAGAGCCGCGCGGTCTGGTAGACGGCTTTCCAAGGCGTGATGTGGTCGGTGGTGCCGCCGATGACGTAGGTATCGTGCTTCACCTTACCCATGTCGATCGGCACGCCGTGGATCGACATCTTGCCCGGATTCATGAACGGGTTGGTGAAGATGAGATCGAGGAAGTCGCCATGCAGCCGGGCCGGCAGGCGGGTGGTGTCGGCGTTCCAGTAGAGCACGTCAAAAGCCGGCGGGGCGTTGCCGAGCAGATAGTTGTTGACCCAATAGTTCCAGATCAGGTCGTTCGGCCGCATCCAGGCGAACATCTTCGCCATTTCATGGCCATCGAGGATGCCCCTCGCTTTCGACATCTGCTTGGCCGCCATGATCGTCTCGGGCGTCACCAGGGCCGCGAAATCCGAATCCGTGTCGGCTTGGGTGTTGAGCACGCAGACAGCCAGGATGACGGCGTTGATCTTCTCCTTCTTCTGCGCGGCCAGCCAGGCAACGTAGGTCGACAGCGTGATGCCGCCGGAGCACGAGCCCATGATGTTGACTGTATCGGCGCCGGTGATCTCGCGCGCAGCGTCGCAAGCCTCATCCAGCGCAGCGATATAGGTGTCGAGGCCCCAGTCGCGCTGTTCCGGCGTCGGGTTGCGCCAGGAAACGCAATAAGGCTGAATGCCGTGGCTGAGCAGGAATTTGATCATGCTCTTGTCCGGCGAAAGATCGACCGAATAATACTTGTTGATCTGCGGCGGCACTACCAGCAGCGGCCGCTGATAGACCTTCTCCGTCGTCGCGGTGTAGTGGACGAGCTCGAGCACTTCGTTCCTGAACACGACCGTGCCTGGACTGTTGGCAAGGTTCTCGCCCACCTTGAACTTGGAGGCATCGACCGAGGACGGGAGGCCGCCATTGCGCGTCATGTCGTCGAGGAAATTCTTCAGCCCGCTGACCGCACTTTTCCCGCCGGTATCCACCAGGGTCTTGATGGCGGTCGGGTTCAAGGCAGGGTTGTTGGAAGGCGCCATCGTGTCGACGAAGATGGATGTGATCAGCCGCGCACGCGCCGCGTCCTTCTCGGGCAGATCGGTCTTGGCGACCAACTCTGTCACTGACTTGCTCCAGGCGACATAGGACTGCATCACCGCCTTGTGCAGGCTGCTCGACTTCCAGGCCGGATCGGCGAACCGACGGTCCTTGGGATCGGCGGCAATTTCGGACTGGCCGGTGACGATCTTGCCGAACTCGCTGGCAAAGGCGAGCCATTGCTCGGCCAACGCCTGCGGGTGGCTGGCCAGTGCTTTCAGCACCGAGCCGGTTGCAGCTGCGATATCCTGCGTGCGCAGGCCGACAAGCGGATTGAGCGCCAGCGTGTTTTCGGCTGCCTCATCGGCAATCTGCTCGGCAAGCGGGCGCGTGTCTCTCGCCCTTTCCTCACCGCCACGCTTTTCGCCGTCCTTGCTGTCCTTCGCCGGCGCCTTCGCCATGGATTATCCTCCCGCTTTTCTCCGCCGCTCGTAGAACATGGCCAGAGTCTCGGCCATCAGCGCCGGTTTCTCCTCACCCTCGATCTCGATCGTGTTGGCGAATTTCATCAGGTACTGACCTGGGGCCTTGTCCTCCACCGAGATCAGCGAGGCACGCAGCCTGACCCGTGTGCCGACCCTGACCGGTGCCAGGAAACGCACCTTGTCCAGGCCGTAGTTGAAGACGGCCTGGGTGTTCTCAGGCACGACGTTCATCTGCTGGCTGAGACCGCCGATCAGCGACAGGCTCAGATAGCCATGCGCGATTGTCGTACGGAACGGACTTTCCTTCTTCGCTCGCTCGGGACTGGTGTGGATCCACTGCCGATCCTCGGTGCACTCGGCGAACTGGTCGATGCGGGTCTGATCGACCTCCACCCAATCGGAAACGCCAAGCTCCTGCCCGGTCATGGCCCGGAGCTGTTCGTAGGTCGGAGGTGACTTGCTCATTCCATCATTCCTGATTGTTTCAGCTGCCCCGTCCGACCATGAACGCGCCGCCCTGTCAATTCGGCGACAAGGCACTCATCGTGGCGCCGCCATCTCCTTGATCACCTGGTCGCGCAGCTCACGGCGCAGGATCTTGCCGACATTCGTACGCGGCAGATCGTCCCTGAACTCGATGTATTTCGGCTTCTTGTAGCCGGTAAGATGCTTGACGCAGAACTCCGCCAGCACCTCCTTGGTGAGAGTTGGATCTTTCCGCACCACGAACATCATCACCGCTTCGCCGGAATTCTTGTCCGGCACGCCGACGACAGCGGCTTCCAGGACACCCGGATGCAGCACGGCGACGGCCTCGACCTCGTTCGGATAGACGTTGAACCCCGAAACCAGGATCATGTCCTTCTTGCGGTCGACAATCCTCACATAGCCATTGTCGTCCATGATGCCGACATCACCGGATTTGAAGAAGCCGTCCGGCGTCATCACCTTCTCTGTCTCATCGGGCCGGTTCCAATAGCCGGACATGACTTGCGGCCCACGGATGGCGATCTCGCCGGGCTGACCATGCGGCACATCATGGCCGTCATCATCGAGGAGCCTGATCTCGACATTTGGCAAGGGCAAGCCGATCGTGCCGGTGTAGGCATCGTTGTCGGTTGGATTACAGGCGATACCGGAAGAGGTTTCAGACAGGCCATAGCCTTCGACGATCGGACAACCGGTCACCGCCAGCCATTTCCTGGCCACCGCCTCCTGCACCGCCATGCCGCCGCCATTGGCGATGCGGAACTGCGAGAAATCCAGCTTGGCGAATTCCGGATTGTTGGCGAGCGCGTTGAACAGCGTGTTGACGCCCGGCATGACGTGGAAGCGGTATTTTGCCATTTCCCTGATCGTCGCCGGGATATCGCGCGGATTGGGGATCAGCACATTGACCCCACCGGTACGCATCGCAAGCAGTCCGCAAGTGATGAAGGCGTAGACGTGATAGAGTGGCAGTGCGGTGATGAAGGTCAGCTGGCCGCTGATCGGCCTGCGTTTGAGACCAGGCTGCGTCCACGCTTCGGAAGCAAGCAGGTTGGCGATGATGGTGCGGTGGAGCAGCGTCGCCCCTTTGGAAACGCCGGTGGTGCCACCAGTATATTGCAGTACCGCCGCATCGTTGGGCCCGATTTCCGGCCGATCGAATTTCTTGCCCCTGCCTGCTGCCAGCGCAGCGCCGAAGCGCACCGCGCCGGGCAACGAAAAGGCCGGTATCGCCTTCTTGACCTTGCGCAACACCAGATTGGCGACCATGCCCTTCGGGAAACCCAGCAAATCGCCGACACTGGCCAAGACGACATGCTTGACGGGCGTGTTGCGGATGACCTCCTGCAAAGTGGCTGCGAAATTCTCGAGGATGACGATCGCCTGCGCGCCGGAATCGTTGAGCTGATGCTCCAGTTCGCGCGGCGTGTAGAGCGGGTTGACGTTGACCACGATGAAACCGGCACGCATGACGGCCGCGACTGCGATCGGATATTGCAGCACATTCGGCATCATGATGGCGACGCGGTCGCCGCGCTTCAAACCGAGCCCCTGCAGATAGGCCGCGAAATCGCGTGAAAGGCTGTCGACTTCGCCGAAGGTCAGGGCCTTGTCCATGAAGACATAGGCCTTTTCGTTCCTGTATTTCGCGAAGCTCTCTTCGAACAGCGCAACGACCGACGAATACTGATTGATGTCGACCTCGGCCGGCACGCCGGCAGGGTAATTCCTTACCCAGATACGCTCCATGCGCTCCTCCCCTGGATCGCGCTTTCCTACAATCTAGACGCGCAGGAAATGCTTGGGAAGCGGCACATAGTGTCTTAGGCGGCTCACAGTGATTACCCAGCGGAAACGTGTTGCGGCATGCAAGACCCGACCTCACCGTGCGGCAGCTTGCCTTTGCCCACGATCCGGCAAATGATCCGAAAAGGAGGGCCGGAGCGGCTATTGAGCGCTACGGTGGCCGGGAGGAACGCATGAAGCAGCTCGGCGGCATCGATGCCACCTTTCTCTACATGGAGACGCCGGAAACGCCGATGCATGTCGCCGGGCTGACGCTCTATGAGCCGCCCGCCGACCTTTCAGGCTCGTTCTACGACCACTTCAAGGAATTCTTCCTCACCCGTATGCATCTGGCGCCCATCTTCGAAAAGAAGCTCGCCCGCACGGTGCTGGAACTCGACCACCCGGCCTGGGTCGACGCCGGCGAGATCGACGTTTCGTATCATTTGCGCCGCGCGACCTTGGGCTCGCCGGGCAATTGGAAGCAGCTCGAGGACCTGGTTGGCGAACTGCATTCAACCCTGCTCGACCGCTCGCGGCCGCTTTGGCAGTTCACGGTGATCGATGGTCTCGAGGACGGCAATGTCGCCATCTACTCCAAGGTGCATCATGCCGCCATCGATGGCGGTGCCGGCATGGCGATCGCGGCAGCCCTCTATGACATGTCGCCCCAGCCGCGAAAGGTGAAGCCGCCAGAACCAAAACCAGCCGTCCGCAAGCCGACGATCGAGGAACGTGCCATCCTCGGCATCAATGATGTGGTGCAGAATGTTATGCGCCAGCAGATCAAAGCGCTGGAAGCCATGCCGCAGGTCCTCGGAACGCTGACGGACCTTCTCATCGCCAAAAGCGGCAGCGGAGAAGGCCTGCCTGGCATTCCCGACCTGTTGGCACCAAAGACGCCGTTCAATGTCACCATTACCGCGCAGCGATCTTTTGCAGCCCGCGCCTTGTCGCTGAGCGATGCCAAGACAATCGCCAAGGCGACGGGCACCAAGATCAACGACGTGGTGATGGCTGTGAGCGCTGGAGCGTTGCGCGCCTATCTGGAGGATCACGAAGCGCTACCGAAGAAACCGCTGGTGGCTTTCGTGCCAATTTCGCTGCGCCAGCCGGGCGACATGGACGCTTCCAACCAGGTTTTCGGCATGTTCTGCCCGATTGCCACGGAACTTGCCAATCCGCTGGAACGACTGATGAAGATCCGCAAAGACAGTGGTGATTCCAAGAGCTTGGCTGGAACTGTGAAAGACGTTTCACCGAAGGACTATACGCTGCTGGGTGCGCCGATCCTGTTCCCCGGCCTCGCCCAGCTCTATGGCCGTACCGGCCTCGCCGACGTGATGCCGTCGACCACAAACCTGACCATCTCCAATGTTCCTGGCCCTCCAATCCCGGTTTTCTGTGCCGGGGCCAAGGTGCTCGCGATGTTCCCCGTTTCGATCCCCATCCACGGCATCGCACTCAACATCACCGTGCAGAGCTATCAGGACCGGCTCGATTTCGGCATCACCGCCGACCGTCGCGCCGTACCCGACATCGATCACCTCGGCGACCTGTTGATCACGGCGATGGCGGAGCTCAAGGCGGCAGCCGAAAAGCTGCAGCCGCCTTCGCCGAAAGATGCAAAACGGTGAACCCGCTGCCGCTGCGGAAACCGTGCGCAATATTGCAGTTTTGTGAACAAAAGCGGCATAGTCTGCGTTGAGTGCAGCTGGAATCAACCGACGGGAGCCGTGATGGCCCACGCTGATACGCTGAAACCGCCTTCGCGACTGCTGTTCGCGCTTGAACTCAGGGCATTGCCCGAACTTGGCGGTTTCGTCGCCTCACTGCCACTTCTGACGGCGCTGGCGCCACGCGGCGACGGACATCCCGTGCTGGTGTTACCGGGCCTCGTCACCAGCGATCGCTCGACGGTGGCGCTGCGCGGTTTCCTGAAATCCAAGGGTTACGCCACCTATGGCTGGGATCTCGGCCGGAACTACGGCCCCTTGCCTGGGGTCGAGCGCAAGATGGTTGACCGCCTCAAGGCGCTGGCCGACAAGCATGGCCGCAAGGTGAGCCTCGTCGGCTGGAGCCTTGGCGGCATCTATGCGCGGCAACTCGCCAAGATGCTGCCCGACGAAGTCCGCCTGGTAATCACCTTGGGCAGTCCGTTCAACGGCGATCCGCGCGCAACCAACGCCTGGAAACTCTACGAGTTTACCTCTGGCCACAAGGTTGATGACCGCGAAGGCCATATGGGCGGCGCGATCTCGGAATCACCCGAGGTGCCGACGACGGCAATCTATAGCCGTACTGACGGCATCTGTGCCTGGCAGGCCTGCATGGAAAACGAACTGCCGCACACCGAGAGCATCGAGGTTGAAGCGAGCCATTGCGGCCTCGGCCATCACCCTGCAGCGGTCTATGCCATTGCCGACCGCCTGGCGCAGATCGAGGGCGAATGGAGACCTTTTGACCGCAGCGGCTTCAAGAGCCTGTTCTTTCCCGACCCGAAACGGAACTGAGACCGGCCGCTATTGTGGCCCAAGGCGCAGGCCTCTGCTACTCGGCCGCCTGCTGTTCCGGCACGTCGTCCAGCCGGTTGGGGTCCCCCGGCGCAGTCTCGCAACCGAGATCGGGAAACGCAACGACGCGCCGTCCGTGGAAATCGGTGCGCAATACAGCCAGGCCGCGCTCTTCGAAGAAAGACAGGAGCCGGCGTGCGCGGCGTGCCGACTGCGTGCCGTAGGCTCGCGCCAGCGCGGCATCGGAGGGACAGGGCGAGCCCGTCACCGCCGCCTGCGCGACGATCAGGAACACCGCCTGCAGATCCTCGGGAACGTCGGCGGAAAGCCCCAGCGCCTGCTGCCAGACATCGCTTGCTGCCGTTGTCTCGTCGATACCGGTCTTGGCGATGGCCAGCCGCCGCCGGAAGACCGAAAGCCCAAGGGGTTCACCTGGTACGCGGCGAATACGGCAACGCACCAGGAAATCCTGGTAAAGCAATGAATCCGCTCTGAAAGCAGTATCCGGATCTTCAACGATCTCCGCCAGAACCGCCTTGATCAGCGCCTCGCGCTCGACCTCGTCGAACAGGGTCGGCGCCGGCTCCGAAGTCGCAGCCTGCTCAGGCAATGCACGCGACAGCTGCTCCAGGATGTCAGCGGTGGGTGTCGGCGCGGGCGGGCGTGGACGACGCACCACCGGCTGGCGCAACTCCTCCGGGCTCGGCGTCAGGATCAGGCTCTCGACATCCTCGATCGCCTCCGGCAGCGGAGTCAGCTTGGGGCTGACCGAGCGCGCCGAAGTCTCGACCGTGCCGATGGCGACCGGCAGTGGCCGCCGCGACATGGCTGGCCCCAGCGCCACGAAATTGCCACGCGCCAGATCACGAAACATCTCCGCCTGGCGCCGTTCCATGCCGAGCAGATCGGCAGCGCGTGCCATGTCGATGTCGAGGAAGGTGCGCCCCATCAGGAAGTTGGAAGCTTCCGCCGCCACGTTCTTGGCCAGCTTGGCTAGGCGCTGCGTGGCGATGACGCCGGCAAGGCCGCGCTTGCGGCCGCGACACATCAGGTTGGTCATGGCGCCGAGCGAGACCTTGCGTGCTTCGTCGGAAACCTCACCGGCCACCGCCGGCGCAAACAGCTGAGCCTCGTCCACCACCACCAGCACGGGGTACCAGTAGTCACGCTCGGCATCGAACATGCCGTTGAGAAAGGCGGCGGCGCCACGCATCTGCTGTTCGACGTCGAGACCTTCCAGATTGAGCACGACCGAAGCGCGATGCTGGCGAATGCGGCCGGCAATGCCCGTGAGTTCAGCTTCCGTGCGCTGCGCGTCGACCACGACATGGCCAAAACGGTCGGCGAGCGTAACGAAATCGCCTTCCGGATCGATCACCACCTGCTGAACCCAGGGCGCGCTCTGTTCGAGCAGACGGCGCAGGAGATGCGATTTACCAGAGCCGGAATTGCCTTGCACCAGCAGGCGCGTCGCCAGCAATTCTTCAAGATCGAGCGTGGCGGCCGCGCCCGACGCCGTCCCCATCTCGATGGCTACCTTCATTCAAAACCCCGGCCCAATTCTAGAGCGTTTCCGCATTGTCGGAAACGCTCTAACTCTTTGTTTTTACGCAATTCCGGACGCAAAACCGCTGCGCACTTTTGCTGGAATTGCTCTAAAGTGGAGCACGATCACCGTGAATCGGCACTCCGCTCCATATTTTGTTTTGCGCATGATTCTTTCCCGAAAAGTCTGCAACTTTTCGGAACCATGCTCCAGACATTTGGAGGCGACGTCTAACATCCCGCCGGCTTGCGATGCAGGGGACGAATGTCGAAACCCACAGAAGAGCTGCCCTACCCCGCCAGGATCGAAGTGTCGAGGTCACTCGCCTTGGTCAGTCCGGCCAACGCCAGCGTCAGGTCGAATTCAGCGACGATGTTGCGGATCACCTCGCGCACGCCGTTCTCACCTGCGAGCGCCAATCCGTAGACATAGGGCCGGCCGATCAGCACGGCGGTCGCGCCGAGTGCCAGTGCCTTGGCGACGTCGCTGCCCGAGCGGACACCGGAATCGAGCAGGACCGGCAAGCCATTGGCTTTGGAAACGATACTCGGCAAGGCGTCCAGTGTGGCGATCTCGCCGTCGACCTGGCGACCGCCATGATTGGAAACAATGATGCCGTCGACGCCCTGCTCCTGCGCCAGCCGTGCATCGTCGGCATGGCGGATGCCCTTCAGCAGGATCGGTAGCTTCGTCATGTCGCGCAGCCGTTTGATATCAACCCAGTTCAAGTCCGGTCGCGAATAGGTCGCGGTGAAATGGGCAACGGCAGCCCGCATCTGCTGCATCGACAGGCCGAACTCCTTGCCCTTGCGGCGCAAGCTGAGCGCAGTCGAAATCAGATCGAACCCGCGCGGCCTGATTCCGGTTTCCGGAGGACCGGGCGGAATCTTGCTCTTGAAGACGGGATCGCTGAGATACTGGCCGAGCCCCAGACCGCGCAGAAACGGCAGGTAGGCAGCGTCGAGATCGCGCGGGCGCCAGCCGAGCAGCGTCGTGTCAAGCGTGACGGCGATCGCCTCGCAGCCGCATTTCTCGGCCCGCGCGACCACCGAACGGACAAAATCATCGTCACTCGACCAATAGAGCTGAAACCAGCGCGGCGCATCGCCCATGGCGGCAGCGCATTGCTCCATCGGCACGGATGCCTGGTTGGAAAAGACATAGGCAATATTTTCCGCAGCTGCGGCGCGAGCAACGGCAAGGTCCGCCTCCGGATGCACCATCTCCAGCACGCCGATCGGGTCGAGCAGGACAGGAACGGCGTGACGGCGACCAAAGAGCGTAACTGAAAGGTCGCGGCGGGAAACATCACGCAACACGCGCGGAACGATCTGATGACGATCGAATGCGGCTCGATTGGCCCGCATCGTGACTTCACCGCCGGCCCCTCCGACAATGTAGGCAGCCGCTTCCGGCGTCATCTTGCGGATCGCCGCCTGCTCCAGAAGGTCCGGAGCGACCGGCACGGTCGGACGTTTGCCGCCGGCGCCGGTTACATAGATCTGCATCTGGCGCAGACGGCCTGGGCTGACGTCCGGCTTTTTCTGCTCGGTGCTCATGGAATGCTGAGGAGATTATTTCTTCTCGTAACTCTGCCGGATCTCGTCCATTGCATCCTTGATACGAGCCCGCAGGATATCGACCGATTCCGTGCCCGATTTCTTGACGATATCGGCCACCTCGCCGGCGTTCTTTACTGCCGCTTCGAAGGATTTGCGGGTAAAATCCGCCTGTTTGGCCACCAATTCCTGCGGATTGCCGGGAGCGCGGTAGTTTTGGACGAGCTCCGTGATCTCACGCAATGAATCCTGCAGTACCTCACGTTGCTTGGTCATGACTGACGAAGCGCCTGTTGCTGTGGCTCTAGCCGATTTCTCCAGCGCCTCGAGGTTCTTGCGGTGGTGGCTGAGGATGGCGTCGATATCCACCTGCGGCATTCTCAGATCGCGGCCGAGCTTGCTGAACATGTCCATGAAGGATTCGGGTTCGGGCTGTTTGGCCATGGTCGTCTTCTCCTCCTCTAGATTTCGATCTTCGGGGTCATGCGCTTGTCGCTGGCACGATTGCCGCAAAGGTCAGAATAGACCAGGGAATACAACCGTCAATTGACGAGAAACAGCCGTTCCATCATGTAGAGCGCCAAGCCGGCCAGACCGCCAATGATCATGCCGTTGAACCGGATGTATTGCAGGTCGCGACCGATGTTCATTTCGATCAACCGGGTCAGTTGCGCGAGATCCCAGCGCTTGACCTGATCGGCGATGAATTTCGAGACCCCGCTCTTCTGGCTTTCCACGAAGGAGGCAAGAGCAACGACAAATCCCTGGTTCATGTCGGCCCTGATCTGCGGATCACCGGCCAGGTGCCGCCCGACTTCGATGAACATGCCGGTCAGATGTTGCCGGATCATCGAATTCTCGGCGACCGCGTCCTGCTCGATGAAGCGACGCAGGCTGTCCCACATGTCATGCGCCAGGTCACGGATTTCCGGCCGCGCAAGGAAACCGCGTTTCAGCCGCTCGGCGCGACGGGCATATTCTTTCGATTGGCGCAGCCGCTCGATGAACTTCGCGACGAAACGGTCGAACTCCTCGCGCATGGGATGATCGGGATCGGCCCTCACCTCCTCCAGCAACGAGCCAGCGGATGCAACGATCTTCTTCAGGAGATAGGCGTCGGCGCGGAACAGGTTGAACAGTGAAGGCAACTCCTCGCGGATCTTCTCACGCATGGCTGCCAGCGCCTGCTCGTCATTGAGGAAGCGACCGATGACCCGGGTGAATTCGTCGAACAGCTTCTGGTGGCGGCGATCCTCTGTGAAAGCCTCGAGCAATTCCGCAGCCAGCGGGGCCACCTGGACCTTTTCCATCTGTTCCAGCATGCGCTGGGTGACGAAACCGCGCAGGCCAGATTGCTCGATGGCCCCAAGTGTCTGGGGCACCAGCCGCACGACGAAGCGCGAAAGACCCGCCGCCCGCTCTTCGTCGGCCAGCCAGTCGGCGACCAGGGAAGCAAAGTCGACTTCGTTCAGCTTTTCCCGGACCGGATCGGGCGCGAGGAAATTGACCTCGATGAAACGGCCGAGATTGTCGGCGATGCGGGTCTGGTTCTCCGGGATGATCGCCGTATGCGGGATCGGCAATCCGAGCGGTCGCTTGAACAGCGCCACCACGGCATACCAGTCAGCCAGGCCGCCAATGGTGGCAGCTTCGGCGAAAGCAGCAATGAAAGCGAGCCAAGGATAGCTCCCCTCCAGCGACTTCGAGATGGCGAAAACCACCACACAAAGCGCAAGCGCTGCGGCCGCCACGAACTTCGTGCGCCGTAGCGCGGCGAGTTTCACTTCGGCATCCTTGTCGGTGCTCAGAAATCCCGTGGCGGTAGCATCCTGCTGCGACATCGACGGTCCGCTCCTGCCTGTTGCTTGAAACAAAGCTTAGCATCGGAAAATGGGATTGCGCATGCCGATTGCTATGCGACATCGGCCACAAGCCGAGCCATATTACGGCACTCCCAGCCTCATATCGCTTAGCCAGCAATAATTTAAATGTTTTTCTGACAATAGGTTAGCTGCAATATTGCAATGCAACAAAAATCCATGTTGCATTGCACAAAAATCGTCTCTATATGCTCGCCATGCTCCGGGTCGATCATGAACGGAGCGCAACCCATAGCTCCTTTATGAGGATGGAGAATCGCCATGACCAAGACCGCCAAGACCACCGCGCCTGCTTCCAACTATTTTTCCTCGATCAAGAACGCTTTCGATGGCGTTCAGTCGAAGCTTGAAGTTCCTGCTGCTGCCCGCGATTTCGTGAAGCGCGGCGCGTCGACCGCCAAGGAGCGCGCCGAGACCGCGCATGGTGGCGCTGCCAAGCTGACCGACGGTGTCGAGAAGTTCGCCGCCTCCTTCGTTGCCGGCTATGCCAACTTCTCCCGCGGCCTGCTCGATGCGACGCTGGCCAATGTCCAGCACACGCTGACCACGGTTGAGAAGATCGCCGGTGCGCAGTCCTTCAACGAAGCCGTTCAGATCCAGGCCGATTTCGTGCGCGAAAATGCCTCGGCCAACATCGAGCGCGTCCGTGGCGCAGCCGAGACCGCCAAGACCACCGTTGTCGAAGGCGCCAAGACCATTCAGGCTGAAATCGGCAAGCTCTACACCTTCGACAAAAAGGCCGCCTAAACCAGGCCGGACAAACCCGGCCTGCACTGAAAACCATCCGCGCGGAAAATTCCGCATAACCGGTTCTGATTTTCTGTACGAGTGCAAGTCGCGTAAGAGTTCGCGTAACAAAGGCCCGCTTTCCGGCGGGCCTTTCTGTTTCTGCCGCACACCTTATGGGCCAGCAAAAAGGCCGGGTCGACGACCCGGCCAGTTCGCGTCAATTACCATGACAATTTCAGTCCGAGGCGCCGGAAATGGGCGCCTCTGCTGCTTATTTCGACGGCTTGATGCTCTGTACTGTGGTCTTGCCTGCGGCGTCCGTCGAATAGCTGACCAGCACCTTGTCGCCGGCCTTCAGGCTGGCAGCCTTGACGCCCGCCGGCAGCTTGACCGTCTGGCCGTTGTCGAGCGTCACCGAGCTGGTCAGCGCATCGACCTTCTTGACAGTGGCCTTGAGGTCCTTGGCGATGGCGCCGTTGACGCCGGCAAGTGCGAGCACGATAGCGGTAGCGGCAATGTACTTCCTCATGGGGGCAACTCCTTTTGTTGAGGCACCACCACATTGAAGGCCCGATCTCACGGGCGCATTGCCGCCACCATACGGATTGGTAAGGTGGCGAAAACCTACTTTACCACCAGGACCGGAATGGACGAGTGCGCCAGCACTTCCGAGGTTTGGCTGCCAAGCAGCACACGCTCGACGCCGCGCCGGCCGTGCGACGCAATCACGATAAGATCGGCCTTATGCGCCTTGGCGGCCTCCAAAATCGCATCGGCAGCGCGCTGATCAGGCACATGGACGAGGTCGGCATCGACGCCGGCCTTGGTTGCCTCCGCCTTGACGGCAGCCAGGATTTTCTCGGCATCCTCTTTCTGCGCAGCGCTGAATTCCTGCATGTCGGCACCGGATGGAACCCAGCCGGCGCCGAGTGCAAAGCCTGACACCGGGAACGGCTCGGTAGCGGTGACCACCGTCACCTTGGCGCCCAGTGCCTTGGCAAGCGCCAAACCCTGCTTGACACCCTTGCCGGCAAGGTCGGAACCGTCGGTCGGAACGAGAATATGTTTGTACATCGCAATCTCCATTGGTCAGTTAAATCTCCCATAGAGAAGGTGGGCATGTGTTGACCGAGATCAACCGGACAGGCGACACGCGAGGATAAGGCCAGGTGACGAGAGCAGACCCAACCCTTTGGGCGTAGTTACGACCTGTCGTCTTCGTGCAATGAAACCGTGATCGAAGCGTCCGGCAGGCTTGCAAGCTTCCAGGCCGAATCGAGACACGGGACTTGCACGGGCCTCGATCGGCATCCTGGCGCGCCGGCACGGCTGGGGCCACAAGCGTTCCTGTCTCGTGACTGGCAAGTTTCTTAGCGGTCCGTTATGTGTCGCTGCCCGAATAACCGTAGGAACACGTGATGGCGAACAAGAACATCGATCACGCTTTTACCGCCCGCGGTAAGACCGGCCACTCTTACGAGCCGACCTATGCCGGCGCCCTATCGTTCATGCGCCGCAAATACACCAAGGACGTGAAGGGTGCAGATGCCGTCGTGTGGGGCATTCCGTTCGACGCAGCGGTCACAAACCGTCCCGGCGCGCGCTTTGGCCCGCAGGCGATACGTCGCGCCTCCGCCATCTTCGATAACGATCCGCAATATCCGTTCTCCCGCGAGTTGTTCGACCATCTCGCTGTGATCGACTATGGCGATTGCCTGCTGGACACCGGTAACCACCAGAAGACACCTGGCATCATCGAACGCGAGGCCGCCAAGATCCTGAAGAGCGGCGCGTTCCTGCTTTCGCTCGGCGGCGACCATTTCGTCACCTACCCGCTGCTCAGGGCCCATGCCGCCGTGCACGGTCCGCTGGCGTTCGTGCAGTTCGACGCGCATCAGGACACCTGGCCGGACGACGGCAAGCGCATCGACCACGGTTCCTTCGTCGGCCGCGCCGTCAAGGAAGGCCTGATCGATCCCGACCGCTCGATCCAGGTCGGCATCCGAACGCACGCACCGGACACTTTCGGCATCAAGATCCTGCACGGCTACGAAATCGAGGAGATGCGCGCAGCCGATATCGCCTACGCCATTGTCGAACGCACCGGTGGCCGCAAGACCTACCTCACCTTCGACATCGACTGCCTCGACCCAGCCTTCGCACCGGGCACAGGCACCCCGGTATCGGGCGGCCCGAGCTCGTCCAAGATCCTGTCCACGCTGCGGCTGCTCAGCCAGATCGATATGGTCGGAGCGGATGTCGTGGAGGTTGCGCCGGCCTATGATCATGCCGATATAACGGCCATCGCCGGTTCGACCATCGCCATGCACTATCTCGGCTTGCTGGCCGAACGAAAGGCGAGAGCCGAAGAAAACACCAACCAGACCCATGCCGGTCAGGACATCTGACGTCCAGGCCAGAAAGATCGGATCAGACAAGGCAATGAAACCGAAAATCTTCATCGACGGCGAACACGGCACCACCGGCCTGCAGATCAGGGCCAGGCTGGCGGACCGCGGCGATCTCGAGATCATCTCCGTACCGGCCGAGCGCCGCAAGGAGGCCGCAGCCCGTGCCGAGTTCCTCAATGCCGCCGATGTCGCCATTCTGTGCCTGCCGGACGATGCAGCAAGGGAAAGCGTGTCGCTGATCAAGAACGACACGACCCGCGTCATCGATGCTTCCACCGCGTATCGTGTCGCTGCCGGCTGGGAATACGGTTTCCCGGAAATGGACAAGGAGCAGATGAAGCGCATTGCGGTTGCGAAGCGCGTCGCCAATCCCGGCTGCTGGCCGCAGGGGCCAATCGCGACACTGCGGCCGCTGGTCGAAGGCGGCCTGCTGCCGGCCGACTATCCGGTCACGTTCAACGGCATCTCCGGCTATTCGGGCGGTGGCCGCACGATGATCGAGGACTATGAGGCCAAAGGCGAGAGCGCGTCGGAATTCACGCCCTATGCGCTTTCTTTGAAGCACAAGCACCTTCCGGAGCTGAAAGCCTATGCGAAGCTGAAGCATGACGCGCTGATGCAGCCGGCAGTTGGTAACTTCGCGCAGGGCATGATCACCGTCGTGCCGCTGCAACTGGCCCAGCTCGACCACATTCCGACGGGTGCCGAGCTGCATGCGGCGATCGCCGACCATTTCGCCGGCATCGAGGGCGGTGTGGTGGAAGTGGCGCCTTACGAAGCTGTCGACCGCGTGCCGGAACTCAATCCGGAGCAGTACAACGACACCAACCGTATGAAGGTCTACGTTTTCGCCAACGATGCCCGCGCGCAAGCGCTGCTGGTGGCCGTCTATGACAACCTCGGCAAGGGAGCATCGGGAGCAGCCGTGCAGAACCTGGACCTGATGCTCGGCCTCCACGGCTGATCTTACCTGATATCAGAACCGGGCCGCGCCATGGCGCGGCCTTGCTTTCAACACCTGGAAAGAAGCCATGCACCCGCCTGCCCTGCCGGCGCGCTGGAACGTCAGCGAGCCTTTTCTTGTCACCGAAACCTTCTCCAGCCGCATCTGGAAGGTACGCCAGGCCGACGGCACGCCTGCCATCGTCAAGGCGCTGAAAGACTTCGACGACGTCGAAGACGAACTGCGCGGCGTTCACCTGCTATCCTGGCGACGCGGCGAAGGCCTCGTGCGCCTGCTCGACAGCGAAAACAAGATGATGCTGATCGAATATGCCGGAGAACGTCACTTGCGCGCTGTTCTGGACGACGCGAGCGATACCGCCGCAACCGAAATTTCGGCTGAAGTGATGGCACGGCTGCATTCGCCGTCGCGGCACCCGGCGCCGGGCGACCTGCAGCCGTTGCGCGAACGCTTCATCAGCCTCTTCGACAAGGCCACCGCGGACAAGCACGGCGGCCTTGAAAGCCCTTATGTCGAGGCTGCCGAAATCGCCGAGCGCCTGCTCTCCGATCCGTTGGACGTGCGCCCGTTGCACGGCGACATCCATCACGACAACATCATCCAGTCACCGCGCGGCTGGTTGGCGATCGATCCCAAGGGCATATTGGGCGACCCGGGCTTCGACGCGGCCAACATGTTCTTCAATCCGCTGGATCGGCTTTGCACCGAACCCGAGCGTATCGCAACGATGGCAACGATCTTCTCGCGGTCGATGGGCCAGGACCCTCGCCGCTTGCTCAACCATGCCATTGCATATGGCTGCCTGTCGTCATCCTGGCACAATCAGGACAAGAACGACGTCGAGGAAGCGCGGGAATTATCGATCGTCGAGGCTGTACGCTCGGTGCGCGACAGCGCTTTCTGAAAGTCGGCCAAGCGCCGCCGCCGTCAACTACTGACGATCACTTCTGTCTCGAGCGGATAAGCGCCCTTGGTGCCGCGCCAATGCGCGGTCGCGAAGATCAGCACGACCATCGCGAAGGCCTGATGGGTCAGTGCCACATCGATCGGCGCTTGCAGCAGCAGCGTGGCAACGCCGATGGCGGCCTGGCCGACAATGAGCCCGAAGAGAACCCACGCGCGGCGCGCGTGCGTGCTGCCGGGCGCGGAGCGCGCCGTCGAGAGCGCGTGCCACAATGCGACGACCAGGACAAAGTAGGCGAACATGCGGTGTACGAACTGCACCGCCTTTGGGTTTTCGAACAGGTTGAGCCAGGCCGGGTCGAGGATGAACAGGTCGCCAGGGATGATGGCGCCGTCCATCAGCGGCCATGTGTTGTAGGTGAGGCCGGCATGCAGGCCGGCGACCAGCGCGCCGAGATAGATCTGGATAAGGACCAGCAGCACCATGATGCCAGCGAACCGCTGCGTGCCGCGCCGGGCCGGCGGCTCGCTATACGGCGCAAGGCCCCGTGCGATGTAAACGACCGCCGTGATGATGATGCAGGCGAATGTCAGATGCGTTGCCAGCCGGTACTGGCTGACTGAAACGCGCTCGCTGAGGCCGGAGGCAACCATCCACCAGCCGATCGCACCCTGCAGTCCGCCAAGCGCCAGAAGGCCGATCAGCCGCGGTTTCAGGCGGCTTTCCAGCCGGCGCGTCACCCAGAAGAAGACGAGCGGAACGGCAACGAGAAAGCCGACGCCGCGCGCCAGCAGCCGATGCGCCCATTCCCACCAGAAGATGCCCTTGAATTCGTTCAAGGTCATATCCTTGTTGATCTGCTGGTATTGTGGGATCTGCTGGTATTTCTCGAACTCTTCCTGCCATTCGGCCTGGTTGAGCGGTGGGATGACACCGTGGATAGGCTTCCACTCGGTGATCGAAAGACCGGAACCGGTCATGCGAGTGGCTCCGCCCACCATGACGAGCGCAAAAAGCACCAGAAGCACGACATAAAGCCAGCCGCGCACCAGCGCGCGGTTGCGCAGCTCGCGGTTCTGTTCGGCAACGGGAGCGGCGATTTCGGTTGTGGCTGCCATGGCTGGTCCGGGCATCTGATTTTGCGGTCTCAAGTGAACCATAGCACCAAAACTGGCAAGCCAGCGCGGCGCGGCACGCCGTCGCGCCGGCGCTGGCCGGTTGCGCGTCACCGCCATTCGGCATAATCCGAAGATCACAAAGGATTGTCGCCATGCCCATGCGTCTGAAGAAGCTGATCGGAGCCGTGCTCCTGGTGGCGCTCGTCGTCGTCTACGCCATTGTCGCGACCATTGTTGCCGTCGCTCAGCTGTCGCAGTCCGGCCCGCTGGCTCATCTCGCCTTCTTCGCTCTCAGCGGCCTGCTCTGGATCCTTCCTGCCATGGGCATCATCAAGTGGCTTATCCTCGAGCCGCGCCCGAAGAACTAGCAAGCAAGACCAAGATTCATTTATCTTTTTAGTCTAATATGCCTGCATCACTATGCGTCCGTCTGATGCAGGCTCACTGCACGGCGCCAACGGGACGATGCAGGCATGGCGGACGCGACGGCGTCGGAGGAAAACAAGGCTTTCGCGTCACGTACGGCGCCTCACCTGGCTCCGGCTGCGGCGGCGATCACGGCTTCCGTACAAGCCGCGACTGAAGACGCGATCTCTTCCTATGCGGAATTCAGTCAGACTGCTCTTCACGCACCACCGCAGGATCCGCTCTGGGTGCGTCATTGGGTCGAACATCTGCGCCCGGATGCGATCATCGCGTCACTGATGGCCAACGGTCAAACCACGTTTGCCTTGGCCTTGGAAATCGAACGCAGCGGTCCGTTCCGTGTCGCCCGTTTTCTTGGCGGACGCCACGCCAACGGTAATTTCCCAGCAACCTCAGCGGCTTTTGGGCAAAACCTCGCGCCCTCGTGGCTGCCGATCCTGTTTGAGGCGATCAAGTCGACCCGTCCCGACATCGATCTCATCGCCCTGCAGCGTCTGCAGCCCGACCTCGATGGCATCAGCAATCCGCTGGCGGCACTTCCTTCGTTTCCCAGCCCCAACCTGGCTCTTGCCGTCGATCTGGACGGCGGCTTCGACAGTGTGCTGGAACGCGCCAGCGGCAAACGCAAACGCAAGAAACATCGCTCGCAGGCGCGCAAATTCGAGGCTGCGGGCGGTTTCGCCAGGATCGAAGCCAGGACCACGGCGGACGCACGCCGTCTGCTCGACGCCTTCTTTGCCATGAAAGAACAGCGTTTCCGCAAGATGGGCATCAGCAACGTCTTTGGTGACGAACGCGTACGCAGCTTCTTCCAGACGCTGTTTGCAAGCGCCCTCGACGACGATAACCCCGCCTTCATCCTTCATGGGCTCGAAGTCGCCGGCAAGCTGCGTGCCGTGACCGGCTCCAGCCGTTCGCCAAAGCGGCTCGTCTGCGAGTTCGGCGCAATCCTCGAAGACGAGCTTTCCTTTGCCAGTCCCGGCGATTTCCTGTTCTTCGACAACATCCAGGAAGCCTGCCGGCATGGCAATGTTCTCTACGACTTCTCGGTCGGGGACGAGCCGTACAAACGACAATGGTGCGACGTCGAGATCAGGCAGTGCGATGCGCTGGTGCCACTCACGACTAAAGGCCGTACGCTGGCAGGCATCCTGCATCAAGGCGCAAGGGCCAAGGCCTTCATCAAGAACAATCCGATGATCTGGAAGGTCACAAAGGCCCTGCGCCGCAGAGCGCAAGGCCAGGAGCCGACACCGGGAGTCGACGAAAACTAGAGCGTCTCCGCACTTTTGCTGGAATTGATCTGCTGCCCTCTAGGCAGCAGATCGCCCAAGCGGCGCACCTGGCCTGCCGTAGCCCGCGGGCGTCACCAGAACCAGATCCGGATAGCCGCTCTCGATCAGCTTAACAGCGGCATCGGTGACGGCATCGCTTGGTTCCAACACGCTGACGAAGACTTCCGTCGCCTCACCAACGAGGCGGCGGATACCATCGGCATCGGCAGGCCCACATTCCACCACCACGATATCGTAGGCCGTGGTCAGCGACTGCATGATGATGGGCAACCGATCAGCCGCCCGCATGGCGCGCACCGGATCAGCAGTACCAGCCGGAATCACATGGCAATCCGAATAGTGGTCGGCATGGATGACATCGCTGAACTGAGCTTCCGAAGCCAGCAGATTGGTGACGCCAGCCTGACTGCTGCCGTCCAGCATCGGGCGTGAAGCGGCCCCGGAGGCGGTAAGGTCGAGCAGAAGCACACGCAGGCCCGCATCCGCGACCTCGCGGGCCACCAGGATGGAGCTGGCGGCGGCTTCATCACCTTCAGGCGAGATGAAGATCGCGCGCGCAGCGCCGCTGGTGATCAGCCTGTCGGCAGCTTTTTCGACATTGATTTCGCCGAGCCCCAGGCTCGGCACTTCCGGCTTCGATATCTCCGCCTCGGGCTCATCGACAGGCGAGCGTCCTGCCGAAGCGTTCTCAATCAGCGCCGCAGCCTTGCGCACAGAGGCTGCACGTTCGTCGCCGGATGGCTGCTTCACCGGCGCCGGGGTTTCCACGATGGACTGACGCATCTCCTCGGCTTCAGGCTCCACACCAACCTGTGCGGCAGGCATCGGCACCTGCCTGACCGGTTCAGGCTGCGGCCCACGCGCCGGACGCATGGCGCGACCGGAGAACAGCTCACGCAGCAGGGCGAAGATCGACATGATCAGCAGCGAGGCGACGAAAGCGGCACTGACGATCGGAACGATCTTCGGGAAATAGGGTTCGATGGGCACGTCGGCGCGCGAGAAGATGCGCGCGTCCACCGGCAGGTAGTTGCGGCCCTGACGCGAGGCGGCTTCCCGATATCGGGCGAGATAGTCTTCGAGCTGCTGGCGCTTGGCGGCGGCATCCCGCTCCAGCGCATTCAGCTCGACTTGCTCTTCGCCGGCACGCGCCGATTCGGCCTTGAGGCGGTTAAGGTCCGTGACGAGCTGATTCTCGCGCTCCTGCGCGGTTTGTGCCTGAGTAACGAGACTCGACAGCACATTCTGTGCTTCCGCGCGAATCTGCCGATCGATATCGGTAAGCTGGGACCGAAGCGAGCGAATGCGCGGGTGATTCTCGAGCAGGGTCGTCGAGAGATCGGCGATGTCACTCTTGATCTGGCCTTCCCGATCGCGCAGGCGCTGGATTGCTGGCGAAGCCTGCACCTCCGGGAAGGAATCCAGGGACCCGCCATTCTGCAGGGCCTTGCGTACGCCTTGCGAAGTCGCCTCGGCGGAAGCCCGGTTGGCGCGCACGCGCGACAGTTCGCTCGACATTTCGGAAAGTTGCTGGGTGGCCAGAACAGCGTTGTTCTGACCGATCAGAAGATCGGACTGCGCGCGGAACTCAGCGACCTTCGCCTCGGCGTCTTTCACGCCTTTGGAAAGATCGGCGATTTCCGGCGCCAGCCAATCGGTGGCTTCCGAGTTCGATTCCTGCTTGGCGCTCCGCTGCATGGAGATGTAGGCGTCGGCGATGGCATTCGGCACATCGGCAGCGAGCTTCGCATCGCGCGACGAGAATTCGATACCGATAACGCGAGATCTTTCAACACGATAGACGTTGAGCTTCTCGCGCATCTTCTTCAGGACGCGCTCTTCCGGAGGGATCTCGTTGGGGTCGCTTTTCAATCCTGCCAGGATCAGCAATCGACTGATCGGCGACATGTTCACCGTCTCATCGAACTCCGCCAGCTTCGCGAGATTGAGCTGCTGGGCCACCTGCTTCAGGATGTTCGTCGAGGAAATCAATTCGACCTGGCTGGCCACCGTCTCTTCATCCAGATTCGGACGGTCAGCCTCGTTGCCCGTATTGGGCCGCGTGAAGATCGACTCACGCGCTTCAATCAACAACCGGGTTTCGGACTTATAAAGCGGTGTCGCGAGCCATGTGAGAACCAGGGCCAAGCCAGCCACCACCAGCGCGCCCAAGAGAATCCATAGCCAGTTTCGCGCAAGACTCGCGAAGAGCTGCCTCAGATCAACATCAACATCTGCCGCGCTAGATTGTACGCTCGACATGCATCCCGCTCCCGCTTTGGGTTGCAGGCATGGTAAACAACCATGGTAACTCAGCCGTTAAAAAAGCCGCACCTCAATAAGCCGGCGGTGGTTTCCCCTGCGCCCAGATTCATTCAGGCCCAGCCGACACGAAGCGCTTCGACTATAAAATCAGCACTTACGCATATTCGGCGCCATTGAATTTTACCGGCCATTAACCCTAACAGACCGATAACAAGACTCGATCCTGAACGTCAGCCGGCCACCCGGCGACCAGCCGAAGGCATATATCTGGTGATGAGAAGCCCTGCCCCGCTCCTTGGTGCGTTGCTTGCAGTGTCGCTGCTGGCGGGTTGCACCAGTTATCGACCGACACCACCGGCTTTCCACGACGCGCTTACACAGCCTTACCGGCTTGGTGCCGGCGATCGCGTGCGGGTAACCGTCTTCGAACAGGATGGCTTGACCAACACCTACAGTGTGGACCAGTCCGGCTTCATATCCTTTCCGCTC
Organism: Mesorhizobium sp. 1M-11; assembly: GCF_001303895.1. Lineage (GTDB taxonomy): Bacteria > Pseudomonadota > Alphaproteobacteria > Rhizobiales > Rhizobiaceae > Mesorhizobium. The sequence goes on from NZ_LJSD01000067.1 coordinate 47,538, forward strand.
GTCGGCACGGTGCCTGCGCGAGGCAGCACGGCCCAGCAGCTTGAAAAGGCCCTTGCTGTAAAGCTGCGCCAGGGTTACCTGCGCGATCCCGACGTTTCAGTCGAGATCGACCGCTACCGGCCGATCTTCGTCATGGGCGAAGTCGGTGCGGCCGGCCAATATTCCTATGTGCCGGGCTTGACCGTACAGAAAGCCATCGCCATTGCCGGCGGCTTTTCGGCGCGTGCCAATCAGTCAGAAGTCGACGTTACGCGCGACATCAACGGAGAAGTGATGACTGGCCGGGTCGTGACATCCGACCCTCTGCTGCCAGGTGACACAATCTACGTTCGCGAACGCCTGTTCTGAGCACGTGGTATCTCCTTCCTCACTCCGCATCGTTCACTGCTTCCGCTCACCCGTAGGCGGGATTTTCCGCCATGTGCGCGACCTCGCGGATGCACAGGCGGCAGCCGGTCATCACGTCGGAATCGTCTGCGATTCGACGACGGGCGGTGCGTTCGAGGAAGCTCTGTTCGAGGACATGAAGGAAACGCTGGCGCTTGGCGTGCATCGCACACCCATGCAACGGCATATCGGGCCTGGAGACGCCGCCTCGGCCTGGCGAACCTTCAAGATTATCAAGGAATTGCAGCCGGATGTGCTCCATGGCCATGGTGCCAAGGGCGGCGCCTATGCGCGTCTGTTCGGCTCACTGTTGCGGGTTTCAAGGTCTCGCGTGGCCCGCCTCTATTCGCCGCATGGCGGCAGCCTGCACTATGACGAGCGCACGGCAACCGGAAAGCTGTTCTTCGCGCTCGAGCGAACGATGGCGCTCTTCACCGACTATCTTTTGTTCGTTTCCGACTATGAAAGACAGGCCTATCGTCGCAAGGTCGGCGAACCGCGTATTCCGAACGTGCTGGTGTATAACGGTCTGCGCGATATCGAATTCGAGCCGGTTGCCGCGGACACGAACGCCGCCGACCTTCTCTATATCGGCATGATGCGCGACCTGAAGGGTCCGGACATTTTCATCGACGCCCTTGCCCAGGCCGAGATTCGCTCCGACCGCACCATCAGCGCGGTCATGGTCGGCGATGGCGATGACTTGCCCCGCTATCACGCGCAGGTGAAGCGGCTTGGCCTCGACGGACGTATCCGCTTTTTCCCGCCTATGCCGGCGCGCGCGGCTTTCGCGCTGGCGCATGTTGTGGTCGTGCCGTCGCGCGCCGAGGCCATGCCCTACATCGTGCTCGAAACCCTGGCGGCAGGAAAGCCGATGATCGCCAGCGCGGTTGGCGGCATACCGGAAATCTTCGGTGCTGGCTCACCCGCTCTCGTGCAGCCGGATGCCGGCGAAATCAGCGAGAAGATGGACGAGGCGCTTACCAATCTGGATGCCTATCGACAGGCAATGCCGGAAACGAGTGAACTCAAGTCGCGTTTCGGCGCGAACGTCATGGCGGCGGAGATCGAGAAGGCTTATTTCGCGGCTCTGGCTGGTTAGGGTTCTGACTTCAGGCCGCGGCTTCGGCGCGTTTTTGTTCAATCTGGTCAATCGCGTCGATGACCGCGTCGAAGGTCAGCATCGTGGAGGCGTGACGCGCCCTGTAGTCACGAACTGGCTCCAGATACTTCAAATCGGCGAAACGCCCTTCTGGCGGCGCGCCATTCTCCTTCAACATCTTCCACATGACCTCGCGTACGGCGCGCAACTCTTCCGCGGTGGCGCCGACGACATTGGCGGCCATGATGGAAGATGAAGCCTGGCCGAGCGCACAAGCTTTCACGTCGTGTGCGAAATCGGTGACGATACCATCCTGCATGGCGAGATCGACCACCACGGTCGAACCGCACAGCTTGGAATGGGCCTTGGCTGTCGCGTCAGGATTCTCCAGCCGACCGATGCGGCCGATATTTCCCGCGAAGCCAAGAATTTTCGTGTTGTAGACGTCGTCGATCATAATGTTTCAGCCTGCCATGCTGGCACGATCATCGAATGCTGCTGGCGTATCTTTCATTCGCTCGGCACGACCATATATAATGCTTCGGGTCCGGTATCGACAAGGCGACGGGCAGTCGCGTCAGCCGGCCTTTTTCACGCCGCCTCCGGGCGGGAATCCGGGTGGGATTCCCGCTACCGTAAAAGGCAGTGGTCCGTTCAACTCGTTCCCTCTATGAAGGGAACTACGGGAGATGCCTTTCATGGATGCCGCCATCAAGAAGATGATGCCGCAGTCGGCCTATATGGAGAAGCCGGTTACCGACCGGCCGAGCCAGGAGGAAGTCGAGGCGGCAGTTCGCACGCTTTTGCGTTGGACCGGAGACAATCCGGACCGCGAAGGGTTGGTCGACACGCCGAAACGCGTTGCCAAGGCTTTTCGCGAGATGTTCGGCGGCTACGATATGTGCCCGGCCGAAGAACTCGGCCGGACCTTCGAGGAAGTCGCCGGCTATGACGACCTCGTCATCGTGCGCGACATCAAGTTCCATTCACATTGCGAGCACCACATGGTGCCGATCATCGGCAAGGCGCATGTCGGCTATCTGCCGGACGGCAAGGTCGTCGGGCTTTCGAAGATCGCCCGTGTCGTCGACATCTTCGCGCACCGCCTGCAGACGCAGGAAGCGATGACCGCGCAGATTGCCGGTGTCATTCAGGATGTGCTAAATCCGCGCGGCGTTGCGGTGATGGTCGAGGCCGAGCATATGTGCATGGCCATGCGCGGCATCCGCAAGCAGGGGTCGACGACCCTCACCTCCACCTTCACCGGCAGCTTCCGGGACAATCCCGAAGAACAGATCCGGTTCGTTACCATGGTGCGCGCCGGCAGCGGAGCCTGATCCGCTTCTCCGGCTCCAGATTTCCAGGATCCGGCGATGACGACTTTGCAATTTTCCGAACCATCCAGCGACAAGCGCCGGCTGGAGGAAGGTGGAGATTTTACCCCACGCTTCGACGCCGGCGGCCTTGTCACGGCCGTCGTCACCGACGTGGATGACGGCATGCTCCTGATGGTCGCGCATATGAACGCGCAAGCGCTCGCCCTTACGCTCGAGACCGGCATCGCTCACTACTGGTCGCGCTCGCGCAACGCGCTGTGGAAGAAGGGCGAGACGTCGGGAAACTTCCAGCATGTCGTTGAGATCAGGACGGATTGCGACCAGGACGCGGTCTGGCTTCGCGTAAAAGTTACAGGACACGATGCAACCTGTCACACCGGTCGGCGTTCTTGTTTTTATCGGACAGTGGTGCTTGTCGACGGCAAGGGGACGCTCGCCGGAGATGGCTCCGAGCCACTGTTCGATGCGCAGGAAACCTATCGGACGCCTCGTTGATTATCCCGCCGGGACCCAACTTTGCCCGATTCATGATTTCGATACGGCCATTTCGTAAGATGGCCGTGGGATAAGGGAGACTGTGATGCTCGAATGGGCGTCATTGCGTGGCAGGGGAATTGTTCGCGAAGCGAATGACCCGTCGTCGTCGGACGGGGCGCCGGCACTCAAGCATCCGAAGAAATGCGGTATCGCACTGGCTCTTGGCGGCGGCGTGGCACGCGGCTGGGCCCATATCGGGGTCCTGCGCGCCCTGGATGAGGTCGGCCTCGAAATCTCGATGATTGCCGGGACTTCGATCGGCGCGCTGGTCGGCGGCTGCTATTTTGCCGGCAAACTGGATGAGCTGGAAGAATTCGCGCGCAGCCTGACCCGGCGGCGCATTTTCGGCCTGCTGGACATCAATCTGGGTGGCAGCGGCCTGTTCGGGGGCATGAAGCTCGATGCCCGGCTGCGCGAACATCTCGATGGCCTTCGCATAGAAGACCTGCCCAAGCCATTCGTTGCCGTCGCGACGGAAGTGAGGACGGGCCATGAAATCTGGATCAATCAGGGCTCGCTGGTCACCGCAATGCGGGCATCCTATGCCCTGCCCGGGGTCTTCGAACCGGTCAACTGCAATGGCCGTGTGTTGGCCGACGGAGCACTGGTCAATCCGGTTCCGGTATCGGTATGCCGTGCCTACGAGCAGCCGATGGTGGTCGCGGTGAACCTCCACTACGACCTGTTCGGCCGCGCCGCCGTCATCAAGCACAATGCCGGTGAGTTGGTGGTCCAGAAAGACGCGCCGAGATCCGGCCGCTTCGACCCCAATGCCACAGCGCAAGGAACGCGGCTCGGCATTACCGGGATGATGGTCGAAGCCTTCAACATCATCCAGGATCGCATTTCGCGCGCCCGCATGGCGGGCGATCCGCCAGACCTGTCGTTGCAGCCCAAGCTCGGCCATGTCGGCCTGACCGAATTCCATCGCGCCGACGAAGCGATCCGCCTCGGCTATGAAGCAACGATGGCGCATGTTGAGGAATTGAAACGATTGCAGGCCGTTCTGGCCTAGCCGGCCTGCGCCAACCTTTTTATCGATCAGGCGATCGCCGCATCGGTGATGCGGAACTGCACGCTGCGGCTGCCGTTCCAGTAGTTTCCCGAAACCGAGCCGGCCACGTGCAGGGTCTTTCCCCTGTTCTTGAACAGGAATTCACCCAGGGTGGTGTCAACCGCGCGGAAGGCCATCGCCTGGATGCGTCCGCCGCTTTCGGAGGCCAGATCGGCGCGAATGTGGTTGGTACCAACCGCACGCGCGTCAACCAGCCGATGACGCGGCAGCACGAAGAGTGGCGGCACATGGGCTGTGCCGTACGGTCCGGCCTTTTCGAGCGTGTCGAGCAATGTGAGCGTTGCCCCTTCCGCGGCGAGCGCGCCATCCACCAGAAGGCTTTCCTCGTCGCGCAGGCGGAACACGTCGGCAGCCGCGCGCGCTTCAAAGAAGGCACGCAAAGCGCCAAGCTTTTCGCGTTCGACGGTGATGCCTGCCGCCATGGCATGGCCACCGCCCTTGACGATCAGGCCGGCGTCTGCGGCCTCACGCACCAGCCGGCCAAGGTCGAAGCCGACGACAGAGCGCCCGGACCCCGTGCCGATGCCATTGGCATTGAAGGCGATGGCAAAGGACGGCCTTCGTGCGTGCTCCTTCAGCCGCGAGGCGATCAGCCCGACGATACCTGGGTGCCAGCTGTCGGAGGCCGTAACGATCACCGCCGGCCCATCCCCGCCGGCCAATTCGGCGTCGGCCTCGGCGCGAGCCTGGGCAAGCATCTCCTGCTCCATGGTCTGGCGCTCCTGGTTCAACCGATCGAGCGTTTCAGCGATGGTGCGAGCCTCGACGGGATCGTCCGTCGCCAACAGGCGGCTGCCCAGAGCCGCATCGCCGATGCGCCCACCGGCATTGATACGGGGACCGATCAGGAAAGCGAGGTGGAAGGTGTTGACCGGTTCGCCGATGCGTGAAACGCGCGCCAGCTCGGCCAGACCAACATTCCTTTGCTGGCGCACGACCTGCAGCCCCTTGACGACGAAGGCGCGGTTGACGCCGACCAGCGGCACGACATCGCAGACCGTTGCCAGGGCGAGGAGATCGAGCATGGCGAGCAGATCCGGTCTCGGCGCATCCGGCACCCGTTCGCGCAGCAGCTTGGCGGTTTGCACAAGCGTCAGAAAAACCACGCCGGCGGCACACAGGTGCCCCTGCCCCGAAAGATCGTCCTCGCGGTTCGGATTGACGATGGCGGTCGCTGTCGGCAGCGCGCCGCCGACCTGATGGTGGTCCAGAACCACGACATCGGCGCCAGCCTCCCTGGCAGCATCTATGGAAGCCGCGCTGTTGGTGCCGCAGTCGACCGTTACGATGAGTTTCGCGCCACGCCCGACCAGTTCGCGCATCGCATCGGGATTGGGACCATAGCCCTCGAAGATGCGGTCGGGAATGTAGATTTCCGACGGCACCGAGAAATGCGTCAGGAAGCGCTTGAGCAGTGCCGAGGAGGCGGCACCGTCGACATCATAATCACCGAAAATGGCGACCCTTTCACCGCGTATGATCGCTTCGGCCAACCGTATGGCGGCCTTGTCCATATCGGTCAGCGATGCGGGATCCGGCAGGAGATCGCGGATAGTGGGGTCCAGGAAACGCTCGGTGCCCACCGCAGTCACGCCACGCCCCGCCAGGACGCGTGCAACGATGTCCGGAACGCCATGGCCCTGGGCAATGGCAAGTGCGGTCATATCCTGCCGCTCGGACAGCCGATGCACCCAGGCAAGCCCGGTAGCCGATCGCCTGACATCGAGGAAGAACCGCTTTTCACCGGTCATGCGGGGCTACCATTCGCCGTATTGAACCACATGACGGCTCAATACGGCGAAACCGGCAAAAATCAAAACTTATCGAGGTCCTGATGGCGGGCCTTGATCTCACGCACCGTCCGTGAAGAGGAACGCAGCACGATCGTGTCGGTGGTGATGTAGTTACGGCCGAATTTCACGCCGGCCAGCATGTTACCGTCTGTGACGCCTGTTGCCGCGAACAGCACGTCGCCACGCGCCATTTCATCGACACGGTAGACCTTGTTCGGATCGGAAATACCCATCTTGGCGGCACGCGCGACCTTTTCCGGCGTGTCGAGGATGAGCCGGCCCTGCATCTGGCCGCCGGTGCAGCGCAAGGCTGCCGCGGCCAGAACACCTTCAGGTGCGCCGCCGGAGCCGATATAGATGTCGATGCCAGTTTCTTCCGGGTCGGTGGTGTGGATGACGCCGGCGACATCGCCATCACCGATCAGGCGGATGGCCGCACCGGTCGCACGCACCGCTTCGATCAGCTTGGCGTGGCGAGGCCGGTCGAGAATGCAGGCCGTGACCTCGTTCACCGGCACGCCCTTGGCCTTGGCCAGGCTGGCGATGTTGTCAGCCGGGGAAGCGTCGATGTCGATGGTGCCCTCCGGATAGCCGGGACCGATGGCGATCTTGTCCATGTAGACGTCAGGCGCGAACAACAGGCTGCCCTTTTCGGCGATCGCGATGACGGCCAGCGCATTCGGCAGGTTCTTGGCGCAGATCGTTGTGCCTTCCAGCGGGTCAAGCGCGATGTCGACCGCCGGTCCCTTGCCTGAGCCGACCTCTTCGCCGATGTAGAGCATCGGCGCCTCGTCGCGCTCCCCTTCACCGATCACCACGGTGCCCTTGATGTTGAGGCGGTTCAGTTCAGACCGCATGGCATCGACCGCGACCTGATCGGCCGCCTTCTCATCGCCGCGTCCGCGCAGCCGCGCCGCCGCGACGGCAGCACGCTCGGTGACGCGCACCAGTTCCATGGTGAGAATTCGGTCGAGACCGGCGATCGTGTTCTGAATAGCATTCATGAAGTGGAAATCCTCATTTGCAAGGCGCCAATAGGCGCAGGCGCGCTTCTTGTGTCAAAGCCTCATGACAACAGCAAGACCCGGAGAGAAGCTTTCCTGGCCAAGAAACAATATCAATCGATTGAAAGAGATAACGGCTTTTTCTGCCGCACACGCCGGCATGGTTCTGCTTGGCGTCGCCAGAGACGGCTGCGGATATCTTATCTTTCCATCGTCTCCAGGCCCGCCAGAGAAACATGCGCCAGATCCCGGTGCGCAGCGAAGTCCCAAGTGTTGACAACACGTGCCTCTACTAATATTGGATACAATCATGATTTCGGATACAAACATAACACAAGCTGAAGCAGCCGCAGCCCAGATCAGGACATTGATCCTGAATGGCACTTTTCAACCGGGTCAGCCGCTGCGGCAGGAAGCGTTGTCGGAACAGCTGAACGTCAGTCGTACACCGTTGCGGCACGCCCTACAGTCACTTGTCGAGGACGGGTTGGTCGAGGCAACAGACTACAAGGGAGCAAGGGTCGCAGCACTTGACCCTGGGATGGTCGACGACTTGTTCGAGATGCGGCTCCTGCTTGAGCCGCTGGCGCTCAAATCCGCCTTTCAACACCATACCAAGCTTGATTTTGCGAAAGCCGAGATGGCGCTCGACGCAGCGGAAGCAGAACGGCAACCGTCGAAGCTTTCAGCGCTGAACTGGGATTTTCATCATGCCCTGTACCGCCCATCCAATCGGCAGACACTTCTGAAAACCATCGAGCAGCTTAACCGGGCGTCGGCGCTTGCGGAGGTGATCGCGAGTTCCATTGTCGCTCGCCCGGAAAAATCGGCCGCCGAACACCGGAAACTGCTTCAGGCTTGCCGGAATGGCGACGAAGCCGGCGCGATGTCAATCCTGAGCGAGCACTTGCGGTTCGCCCACCACGACATACGAAACCGGGAAGAATAGCGATGCCCGTCATAAACAGGATCGCCGAGTTTCACGATGACATGACGCAGTGGCGGCATCATCTTCACGCCAACCCGGAGCTTTCCTACCAGGAGCAGGAGACCGCCAGATTCGTCGCCGAAAAACTCCGTTCCTACGGAATCGAAGTAACCGAAGGTGTCGGCGGAACGGGTGTTGTAGGCGTCCTCTACGGCAGCCGGAAAGGCGCACGCTCCATCGGGTTAAGGGCCGACATGGATGCGCTCGCGATCGAGGAGCGCAATGATTTTGCGCATCGCTCGATGAACAAGGGCGTCATGCACGCCTGTGGACACGATGGGCATACCACAATGCTTCTTGGTGCTGCGCGCTACCTTGCGGAGACGAGAAATTTCGAGGGCCGTGTGGTCTTCATCTTCCAACCCGCCGAGGAGATGGGCGGTGAAGACGGCGGCGCTGCGCGCATGATCCGGGAGGGTCTGTTCCAGTCGTTTGGGTGCGATGAAATCTACGGCCTGCACAATTGGCCGGGAATGGACGTCGGAACCTTCGCCGTGAAAGCGGGGCCAATGATGGCGTCGGGCGATGCCTTCGAAATCGAGGTCATGTCCACCGGAATGCATGCTGCTCAACCGCAGAAAGGCGTCGACGTGGTTATGACGGCCGGGCATATCCTAGTCGGACTCCAGCAGATTTCGGCACGCAACACCGACCCTCTGGATGCAATCGTCGTGAGCGCCACGCAAATTCACGGCGGTGACGCTTACAATGTCTTGCCGAACAATGTCACCATTCGAGGCACCGTAAGAGCATTCTCTCCCGAGGCGCGCGCAGCGGCCGAACCCGCGATACGGCGCATCGTGGAAGGCATCGGGTTTTCGACGGGCGCCCAGTGCAAGGTTTCCTACGTCCAGCAATATCCGACACTCATCAATTCGCAATCCGCTGCCCGATCAGCAGAGGCTGCGGGATCGTCGGTGTTCAATAGGATCGAGACCAACCCGCCACAAACGATGATCGTTGAGGACTTCGCATTCATGCTCCAGGACCGGCCCGGATGCTACGGCTGGATCGGCAATGGACCGGATGACAACGGCCGCATACTTCACAGCGCATGGTTCGATTTCAACGACGAGGTGCTGCCCTACGGGGCTTCCTACTTTGCCTCGCTCGCTGAGGCCAGGCAGAACTAGCTTCTGCAAAACGACAGTGCGGGCTTTGCCTGGACGTGGCGACAAAGTGCGACAGGCAAGCCTGTCCGAAGCTACGAAAATTCCAGTCTGGATCGAGTTGGAAGCGCTCACAACAGCCTCAGTGGAGTTGTTCGAACGCTCTCTTCTGCGGCATCCCGAGATCGAGGAGTGTTACGCGGTCGCCGGCAATCCGGACTATTTGTTGTTTGTCTCCGTCAGGGAGATGCAGGAGTTCGATCGGTTGCACCGGAACGTCCTTTCAAGGCTTCCTGGTGTCAGGAAGATCAGGACTGAATTCCTGCTACGGCGCGTTCTCCCGTTGGTGGGATCTTAGTCCTATCGCTGAAGAATCTGTGTTTCGGCGTGGAATAAGGACCCCGTTTCAGGGGTGACCGGCGTCCAAAAAGGACCCCTGTAACGCAGGGTTGTCACACTGCCTTCGGTTTCATCGGGGGCATTTGTTTTGGATGTTGGTTGTGGAGACGATTGCGAAGATACGTCGGCTTTCGCTGGTCCAGGGGAAGTCGATCAAGGAGATCTGCCGCGAGTTGAGGATATCGCGGAAGGTTGTCCGGAAGGTGCTGCGGTCGAACGCGACGGAGTTCCGTTACGAGCGTGAGCATCAGCCGATGCCAAAGATCGGCCCCTGGCAGGATCAGCTCGACGGGCTTTTAGGTGGCAATCACGGCAAGGCGGGGCGCGAGCGGCTAACGCTGATCCGAATCTTTGAGGAGCTCCGCGGTCTCGGATACGACGGCAGCTACGACGCGGTTCGCCGATACGCCAAGAGCTGGGCGAAGGCGCAGGGATCAGCGACGGCGGAAGCCTATGTGCCGTTGTTCTTCGCGCCGGGTGAAGCCTACCAGTTCGACTGGAGCCACGAGATCGTCCTCATCAATGGCGTGACTGTGACCGTGAAGGTTGCCCATGTCCGGCTTTGCCACAGCCGCATGATGTTCGTCAGAGCCTATCCGCGCGAGACGCAGGAGATGGTGTTCGACGCGCACGACCGGGCCTTCGCCTTCTTTGGCGGCACCTGCACGCGCGGCATCTACGACAACATGAAGACGGCGGTTGAGACGGTATTCGTCGGCAAGGACCGGCAATACAATCGCCGCTTCCTGCAGATGTGCAGCCATTATCTGGTGCAGCCGGTCGCCTGCACGCCGGCGTCGGGCTGGGAGAAGGGTCAAGTCGAGAACCAGGTCGGGCTGGTGCGCGAGCGCTTCTTCACGCCGCGGCTGCGCTTCAAATCCTATGAGGAACTCAACGCCTGGCTGCTCGACAAATGCATCGCCTACACCAAGACGCACCGTCATATCGATCAGCCGGAGCGCACGATCTGGGAGGTGTTCGAGGAGGAGCGCGGCAAACTTGTCGAGTATCGCGGCCCCTTCGACGGCTTCCACACGGTCCCCGCCTCGGTATCGAAGACCTGCACGGTGCGCTTCGACAACAACAAATACTCGGTGCTGTCGACTGCCGTGGGCCGACCGGTCGAGATCCAGGCCTATGCCAGCAGGATCGTCATCCGGCAGGATGGCGTTGTCGTCGCCGAACACGCCCGTTCGTTCGGGCGCGGTGAGACCATTTACGATCCCTGGCACTATGTCCCCGTGCTCGCCCGCAAGCCCGGCGCATTGCGCAATGGCGCGCCGTTCCAGGACTGGGTTCTGCCCTCGGCGATGGAGCGGACCCGGCGCCGACTGAAGTCCTCGGATGACGGTGATCGCCAGATGGTGGCGATCCTGGCTGCGGTGTTGACCGACGGGATCGATGCCGTGGAGGCCGCCTGCCAAGAGGCGCTCGACCAGAACGTCTGCTCGTCAGCTGTCATCATCAACATTCTGGCGCGGCGGCGCGATCCGGCGCCAGCCATCACCATTCTCACCCCGGACGCTCTTCGCCTGCGCCATGAGCCGCAGGCCGACTGTGCCCGCTACGACAGCCTCAGGAGGGCAAGCTGATGGAACGCACGCAGGTTCTGGATCTGATGGGAACGTTGAAGCTCTACGGCATGCGCAGTGCCTATGACGAGGTTATGGCGACCGGCATCAAGCGCCAGCACGAGCCGCCGAGGATCGTCGGCGATCTGCTGTCGGCCGAGATCGCCGAGAAGCAGGCGCGCTCCATCAAATACCAGCTCACCGTCGCAAAGCTGCCGATCGCCAAGGACATCGAGGAGTTCGACTTCGACGGCACGCCGGTCAACGAGGTGCTGGTCAGGGACCTTGCCAACGGCACCTTCGTCGCCGACCAGCGTAACGCCGTTCTCATCGGCGGCACCGGAACCGGCAAGTCACATCTGGCGATTGCCCTTGCCCGATCCCTCATCCGCAACGGGACGCGCGGTCGCTTCTTCAATGTCGTTGATCTCGTCAACCGGCTCGAGACCGAGCACCGCGGTGGCAAGCAGGGCCGTATCGCTGACTACCTGACCCGATTGGACTTCGTCGTCCTCGACGAACTCGGCTATCTGCCCTTCGCGCAAGCCGGCGGGCAGTTGCTCTTCCACCTGATCAGCAGGCTCTACGAGCGCACCTCGATCATCGTCACCACCAATCTGGCGTTCGGCGAATGGCCCGCTGTCTTCGGCGACGCCAAGATGACGACGGCGCTGCTCGACCGGCTCACCCATCACTGCGAGATCATCGAGACCGGAAACGAATCCTGGCGATTCAAGAACCGCGCCTGATCACCCCATAACGCCGATCCGCGC
>NZ_LJSD01000051.1 GCF_001303895.1 Mesorhizobium sp. 1M-11
GAGCAGGCCGCGGGTGTAGGGATGCAGCGGCTTTTCGAACAAGGCCCGGGTGTCCTGCTCCTCGACCAGCCGGCCCTGATCCATGACCCCGACACGCCGGCACATATTGGCGATCACGCCGAGATCGTGACTGACCAGCAGCACGGCCGTTCCCTCGGCTTTGCAAAGCTCGGCGATCAGTTCCAGGATGCCCGCCTGCACCGTCACGTCGAGCGCGGTGGTGGGCTCGTCGGCAATCAGCAGGTCGGGCCGGCAGGCCAGCGCGATCGCGATCATGACGCGCTGGCGCATGCCTCCCGACAGTTGATGCGGATAGGACCGGGCGCGTTCCTCCGGTGACGGGACGCGAACGCTTTCCAGTGCCTCGACGGCCTTGCGGCGCGCCTCGGACCACCCAAGGCCGCTGTGGATGACGAACATTTCTGCGATCTGCCGGCCGATCGTCACCAGCGGGTTGAGGGCCGTCATCGGCTCCTGGAACACCATGGCCATGCGCTCGCCGCGCAGCCGGCGCCTGGCGCGGCTGCCAAGCTTCAGGACATCCTGGCCCTGGAAGACGATCGAGCCGCCGGTCACTTGCAGCGGACGCTTCAGCAGCCCCATCACCGATAGGCCGGTGATGCTTTTGCCGGAGCCGGATTCCCCGACAAGCCCGTAGGTTTCGCCCGGCAGGATGTCGAAGGACACGTCGTGCAGGAGTTCATTGCGCCTGCCGACGCCGATGCGCAGGTTGCGGACGGACAGGACCGGATCGGGAAGAGCGCTGCTCATGTCCTGCGGGTCCTCATATGGGGATCGAGCATGTCGCGCAGCCCGTCGCCAAGCAGATTGAAGCCAAGCACGGTGATGAAGATGGCGAGGCCGGGGAAGATCGCGGCCCAGGGCGCGCTGCGCAACAGTTCGCGCGCGTCGGTCAGCATGTTGCCCCAGCTCGGCTGCGGCGGACGGATACCGACCCCCAGGAAGGACAGCGCCGCTTCCGACAGGACCGCCCCGCCGATGCCGAGCGTGGCGATGACCAGGACCGGGCCGAGGATGTTCGGCAGGATCTGCGTGCGCATGATGTTGGCGTCGCCGAAGCCCGCCGTCCTGGCGGCCTGCACGAAGCCCTGGTTCCTGAGCGACAAGGTCGAACCGCGGGCGATGCGGCAGGTCCAGGACCAGTTGGTCAGGCCGAGCGCGATGAGAAGGCTGGGCAGGCCCGGCCCCAGCACCGCCATGATGGCGAGTGCGAAGACCAGGGACGGGATCGCCAGCATGACATTGGTCAGCCCGTTGACCAGGTCGTCCCACCAGCCGCCGAAATAGCCGGCCGAAACGCCGAGCGCCGTGCCGATGACAGAGTTGATCAGCTGCGAGACGAGACCGACGGTCAGGGATACCCTTGCGCCATAAAGCACACGCGAAAGGACGTCGCGGCCCTGCCCGTCCGTGCCCAGCCAATGCTCCCAGCTCGGCGGCATTTCGGAGTTCATCAAATCCGCGTCGATGATCGGATCGTAGGGCGCGATCCACCCGGCGCAGATCGCGGCGACGACCACGAGCAGCACCAGCGCGAGGCCAAAGGCGAAGTTGAAGCGCAGCCGCATCGATCAACTCACCTTGATGCGCGGGTCGATCGCCGCATAGGCGATATCGACCAGCATGTTGATGACCAGGAACCACAGGACGATCACGATGACCGTACCCTGCACGACAGGGATGTCGCGCGCCGACACGCTGTCGACCAGCAGCGATCCGATCCCCGGCCAGGAGAACAGCTTCTCGATCACGATCGCCTGGCCCATCAGCGAACCGACCTGGAGGCCGAGCGTGGTCAGGATCAGCACCAGCACGTTGCGGGTGACGTGGCTGCGCACCAGGCGCGGTTCGGACAGCCCCTTGGCGCGCGCGGTGCGGATGAAATCGGCGTTCATCACATCGAGCACGCCGGCACGGGTGGTCCGCGCCAGCAGCGCCATGGGCGACACGCCGAGCGCGATGGCGGGCAGGATGATGTGTCTGAAGCTGCCGGCCTGATAGCCGAAGCTCGGCAGCAGGCCGAGCTCCAGCGCAAAGACATACATCAGCAGCAGGCCGAACCAGAATTCGGGAAGCGACAGGCCGGAAACCGCCACCATCATCGTGCCGGTGTCGAACACGCTGCCGGGCTTCAGCGCCGCGAGGAACCCCAGCGGAATGCCGACCGCGGCAGCAAAGCACATCGCAGCCAGCGCCAGCTTGACCGAGGGCCAGAGCCGCGGCTCGATCACGTTCCACACCGGCTCGCGGGTGCGGTAGGAAATGCCGAGGTCGAAATGCCCGAGGTTCCACAGATAGTCCCACAGGCGCACCGGCAGGGGTTTGTCCAGGCCGAACTGCGCGTTCAGATGCGCCATCACGTCGGCATTGGTGGCATTGCGCCCTTCCGCCATCAGGCTCGATATGAAGCTGCCCGGAATGACGGAGAAGATCACGAAGATGATCACGACGACCGCCAGCAGGGTCGGGATCATCTGCAATGTGCGGCGAAGGATGAAGCGCAACATCTGCGGGCTCGGCCTTTCGTTCGGCGGTCGCAAGGCATCGCGTGCGACCGGCGCAACCGATCCCACGCGATGGCCGTCTCAGCTCGCTATTTGCGCGATGCCGGCGCCTTGTCGTCGATCCAGATGTCTTCGTAGTCCTGGATCGCCAGTTCCATGGCGTTCGCCTTCAACCCGTGCACCCATGGCTGGTAGGCCATGACGGCCTTGTTGTAGTTGAAGAACCAGACCGGCGCTTCTTCCTGCAGCAGGTTGTTGGCCTGCTTCAGGAGATCGCTCTGCTTGGCCGGATCGGTTTCGTTGCCCGCCTGTTCGATGAGCTTGTCGAAGTCGGCGTTGGAGAACTTGACGTAGTTGCAGGCGGTCTGCGAGGTCTTCGAATAGAAGCAGTTGAGATATTTCAGCGGGTCCGGACCCGACGAGTTCGACCAGATGAAGGTTTCGAAATTGTCGGACAGGATCTTGTCCGACAGGACCGAGCTTTCCACCGGATCCGTCGTGACCTCGACGCCGACCTTGGCAAGCATCGGAATGATCGCCTCGACGATCGGCACGCCCCAGCTTTCATTGGAAGTCGCGGTGACCGAGAACTTCAGGCCGGTCTCGAAGCCGGCTTCCTTCAGCAGCGCCTTGGCCTTTTCCGGATCATAGGCATAGGGCTTGGCGTTCTTGTCGAAAGCGGGCGACGAGATCGGCAGCCAGGAAACCGCCGGATAGGCCTTGTTCTTCAGCAGCTTGGTGACGATCACGTCCTTGTTGATCGCGTAGTTGATCGCCTGCCGGACACGCTTGTCCTGGAACGCCTTGACCTTCGGGTTGAAGCCGATGTTGCGGGTATAGACCTCGGCCACTTCGAGGATGTGATCCTTGAGTGCCGGATCCTGATTGTAGGCGTCGTACTGCACCGGGCCCAGGATGTTGGCGTCGATCTCGCCGTTGCGGAAAGCGACGTCGCGGGCCGAGGCTTCGCCCATCAGCATGATGTCGAGCTTGTCGAGATGCGGCTTGCCCTTCTCGTAGTAGCCGTCGAACTTGGCCAGCTCGACCTTGGAGCCGGGAACGTAGTTCGCCAGCTTGAACGGGCCGAGGCCGTTCGGCTTGGAGGCAAGCTGGTCTTCCGGATAGTCCTTGGAATAGATCGGCGCATAGTTCGACATCAGGTTCCAGCCCGGATCGGCCAGATTGACGACGGTGATCTCGACGGTCCTGTCGTCGATCTTCTTCACCCCGGAAATATGGTCGGCCTTGCCGGCCTGGAATTCGGCGACGCCGGCGATCTGCAGCATCTGCTCGGCGCCCGGCAGCGCCTTCTTGGGATCGGCCAGGCGGTTGTAGGACCAGACCACGTCATCGGCGTCGAGCTTGTCGCCATTGTGGAAGGTCGCTTCCCTCAGCTTGTAGGTATAGGTCTTGCCATCGTCCGACTTCGTGAAGGATTCTGCGAGGTCGAGCTCGGGCTTGCCGCTTTCCGGGTTCCATTTGTAGAGCGAGCGGTTGATCGCTTTGGCCACGATCTCGTCTTGCGTATGCGGTGTGGCGGTGATGTCGAGCGACGTGATGGAGTTCCCGTAAGCCGCGGTGAACACCAGTTTCCCGCCATCCTTCGGGGTGGCATCCTGCGCCAGCGCGGCGCTGGCCGTTCCAAGCGCAAGCGCTGCGATAAAGCCAAGTCTGGTCAACATCCCTCAGTTCCTCCCTGGGTGTTTCTCTCTCGTTGCTGACTTCCTGTGGAAATCCCCTGTCTCAGCTTCGTTGGTGGACGATGCGCCCATTCAGAATTGTCATCTCGCAGCGCGTTTCGCGCAGGATCTTTTCCGGCGCCGCCGTCAGAAGGTCGTTGGAGAAGACGGCGATGTCGGCGAGCATGCCAGGCTCCAGCCGGCCCTTCACGGTTTCCGCGCCCTGCGAGTAGGCGCCATGTTCGGTATAGGCGCGCAACGCCTGTTCGGGCGTCAGCATCTCGGACGCGTCCATGACCGTGCCCTTGTGCGTCCTGCGCGTCAGCATCGCGTAGAGGTCGGGGAAGGGATTGGGCGAACAGACAGGCGAGTCGCTGCCGGTGGACGGCTTCATGCCCAGGCGGTCCCAGGTCGCGATCGGATAGGAGCGCAGGCCGCGCTCCGGCCCGAGAACCGAGACGTAGGCGTCGCCGAAATCGTAGATGAAGGCCTGCTGCGGCGCGGGCAGGATGCCTGCCTGCAGCATCCGCCGGTTGATGTCATCGTCGACATAGCCGCAATGCTCGATGCGGTGCCGGTGGCCGTGACCCGGATCGGCGGCGCGCACGCGCTCATAGGCGCGCACGAGCTGGTCGATCGCGGCGTCGCCGATGCCGTGGCAGACCATGGTGTAGCCCATGGCGGTGTAGCGGTCGACCAGTTCGAACAGTTGCGCGTCCGGCAGCATCCGGACGCCGAAATTGTCAGGCTGGCCGACATAGGGCCGGCGCATCCAGGCCGTGCGTCCGCCGGCCGAACCATCGGTGAACACCTTCACGCCGCCGATGCGGAACATGTCGCTGCCGACGCCGGTGACGAGGCCGGCGGCATGGCACGGCTCGACGATGGACGAGCCGGGGTCGCCCAGAAGCGTCGCCCAGACCCGCACCGGCAGCCGGCCGCCATGTTCGGCCTGCCGGTAGGCCTCGATCTCGGTCATGCCGTCGACCTGGCCGACAGCCGCGTCCATGCAGGAGGTGATGCCGAACTGCAAAAGATGACGGCCGCCCGCCTCGATGGCATCGACGATCTCGGCGAGCGACGGCGTCGGCTGGATGTCGTAGACGAGGTTCTGCGCATTCTCGGCCAGCATGCCGGTGAGCGCACCGCCCTCGCGCCCGATCAGGCCGCCGTCGGGATCGGGCGTGCCGATGTCTATCCCCGCCAGCGCCAGCGCACGTGAGTTCACGACCGTGACATGGCCGCAGGCGCGGGTGACCGAAACCGGGTGATCCGGCAGCGCTGCATCCAGTTCCTTGGCGCTCGGCATCAATCCGTCGGGATAGCGGGTCTGGTCGAAGCCGCGCGCCATGACCCATTTTCCCCTGGGCGTTTCGGCGGCACGCGCCTGCAAGGCGGCCATCAGGGCGCCGCGGGTCGGAGCGGCGTCCGGTGTCGCGTCGACCTTGCCGCGCAGCAGCCCGGTCGAGATCAGATGCAGATGCGCATCGTTCAGACCCGGCATCGCAAAACGCCCGGCCAGGTCCACGACCTTGGTACCCGATCCGGCCAGGGCCTTGATATCAGAGTTGGAGCCGCAGGCCAGGACCCTGTTGCCCGCGATCGCGATCGCCTCCACGACCGGATTTCCGTATCCGGTCCAGATCTTGCCGCCATGCAGAACGAGATCGGCCTGGGAATTCATGCTGCTTTTTCTTCTCCCCCCGGCGCTCATGAAGCGTCGCCGATTCCGAATGGTGCGCGGTACGTTCCTTCGCTGGCAGCGATAGGGTTTCGCCTGGCACTCGATTTGCTTTCGACTGACAGGTTGCGGTGTCAACGGTGACATGGCCAATTCGGTTTTCGCAATCACAAATGCAAAAATTGCATAAGGTTGCAATTGTGATGGAACGCCCAGGCGTTCGACGGCAGTTGGCCGCATCGGAGGACGCCGCGTGGAAATCAAATGGCTCGAGGATTTTGTGACGCTTGCGGAAACATCGAGCTTTTCGCGCGCGGCCGAGATCCGCAACGTCACCCAGCCCGCTTTCAGCCGGCGGATCAAGCAACTCGAGACCTGGATCGGAGCCCCGCTCATCAGTCGCGCCACCTTGCCCGCGGAACTCACGCCGGCAGGCCGCAACTTTCTTCCCATGGCCCAGGATGCGATCCGAAGGTTCTATTCGGTGCGCGAAACGCTGCGGCCGCCATCGGCGCAGGGGCTCGTGCGCTTCGCAGCGCTTCACACCTTGACCATCACCTTCTTTCCGATCTGGCTGCGGGAACTGCAGGGCGACAACCGCATGTTCGGCACGTCGTTCATCGCCGACAGGGGCGGCATCGAGGCGAACCTTGCCGCGTTGACCGACGGCGAAGCGGACTTCTTCCTGACCTACGCGCATCATGAGGTGCCGTTTCACCTCGACCGCGACAAGTTTTCCTCTGTGACGATCGGATCGGACCGGCTCATCCCCGTCGCCGCGCCGGAGCTGCGTCTCGACAGGTCGCCGGTGCCTGCACGAGGCATCCTCGACAAGGTGGACACGACAAAGCGCACCTTGCCCTATCTGGGCTACGGCTACAGCTCCTTCTTCGGCGTCGCCCTCGGCAGCATCTTTTCCAGGCGCTCGCCGTTCCGGCGCCAGACCGTGCATGAAAGCACGATCAGCGCAGGCCTCAAGGAATTGGCACTGACCGGTGTCGGCATCTGCTGGCTGCCGGAAAGTCTCGTCGAGAAAGACATCTCCAGCGGCGGCCTTGTCGCCTGTTCAAGCGATCGCTCATGGATGCTCGACCTCGAGATCCGATTGTACCGCAGCTCGGAGAAATCGAGCGGCGCGACGATGGAAGCAATCTGGCAATCGTCGCAGGCGCTGGCGGCGAAACGTCTCGGCGCTTCTTGAGGTGGCAACCGGATGCGTCGGTGAACCGCTCTAGAACAGGCTGAGGGCCAGATAGGTCAGGCCGGAGATCGCCGCGGTGGCGGGCAGTGTCACGACCCAGGCGACGACGATGTTGCCGGCGATGCCCCAGCGCACGGCCGAGACGCGGCGTGCGGCGCCCACGCCGATGATCGCGCCGGTGATGGTGTGCGTGGTCGAGACCGGGATGCCCAGCCAGGTCGCCGCGAACAGGGTGATGGCGCCGCCGGTTTCGGCGCAGAAGCCCTGCATGGGATTGAGCCGGGTGATCTTGGAACCCATCGTGTGCACGATGCGCCAGCCGCCGAACAGCGTGCCGATGGCCAGCGCGCTCTGACAGGTGATGACCACCCAGAACGGCACATAGAAAGTGTCGCCCAGCATGCCTTGCGAATAGAGCAGCACCGCGATGATGCCCATGGTCTTCTGCGCGTCGTTGCCGCCATGGCCAAGCGAATAGAGAGAGGCCGAGAAGAACTGCAGCACGCGAAAGGAGCTGTCGACGGCGAAGGGCGTCTGCCGCACGAACGTCCAGGACACGATCAGCACCAGAACGAGCGCCAGCACGAAGCCGGTGAGCGGAGAGAGCACGATGGCGGCGACCGTCTTCAAAAGCCCGCTCCAGACGATGGCGCTGAAGCCCGTCTTGGCGAGGCCCGCGCCGACCAGCCCGCCGATCAGCGCATGCGAGGAGCTGGACGGAATGCCGGCGAGCCAGGTGACGATGTTCCACACGATCGCGCCAGTCAGGGCCGCGAAGATGACGCCCGGCGTGACGATGTCGGCATCGACGATGCCTTTGCCGATGGTCTCGGCGACATGCAGGCCGAAGACCGTGAAGGCTATGAAGTTGAAGAAGGCGGCCCACAGTACGGCGTATTGCGGCCGCAGCACCCGGGTCGAAACGATCGTGGCGATCGAGTTCGCGGCATCGTGCAGGCCGTTCAGGAAATCGAAGAACAGCGCGACGCCGATCAGCGCGACCAGGATCGGAAAGGCGATGGTGGGATCCATGCTGGTCAGACGTTCTCGATGACGATGCCGCTGATCTCGTTGGCGACGTCCTCGAAACGGTCGACGACCTTCTCGAGCTGCCCGTAGATCTCGGAGCCGATCATGTAGGCCATCGGATCGGACTTGCCGTGCCGGCGGAAGAGATCCTTGAGGCCCTGCTCATGCAGGTCGTCGGCGCGGCCCTCGACGCGCATCACCTGCTCGGCGATGGCGTTGAGCTGCGTCGCATGCGTGCCGATCTTGTTCAGCAGCGGGATCGCCTCCGCGACCAGCTTCGCCGCCTCCACGATGACGACGCCCATCTCCTGCATCAGCGGGTCGAATTCGCGCTTCTCGAACAGCTTCACCGTCTTGACGGTCTTGTGCATCATGTCGATGGCATCATCCATCGACTGGATCAGGTCCTTGATGTCGCCGCGGTCGAACGGCGTGATGAAGGAGCGGCGCACCGCCAGCAGCACTTCGGCGGTGATCGCGTCGGCCTGGTTCTCGAGAGCGACGATCTCCCTGCACCAGCGCTCGACATCGTTGCCCGACAGAAGCTGCTGCAAGGCTTCCGCACCGCCGACGACGGTCTGGGAATGCTGTTCGAAAAGATCGAAGAAACGATCTTCGCGCGGCAGCAGCCGCCTGAACCAGCCCAACATGATTTCTCTCCGCATCGTCTGAACGCCGGCAAACGCAATAGCGCCATTATGCCGGATAACGCAAACAGATAGCCGGCTTTTGAACACCGATCATTTTCTGCTTATGCGGGATCATCGCGTTCGCCGGGCTCGGGAACGCAGGCGAAGGTGCAGCTCTCCAGCACGAGCTTCGGCCAAGATCAGCCCGCGAGGCGCGCACGAAACAACGTGCCGCCGTCCTTCATGCGCGACCTGGTGATGCCCCGGAATCCAGCCTCGGTCATCCATGCGCGATACTGACCCTCGGTGTAGGATTCGCCGTGGCGATAGAGGTTCAGGAAGGTGAGGTTGAGAAAGACACCCTCAGGCGGGCCGAGGCGGTCGTCATCGATGACACCCGATCCCGCAATCGCGATCTCACCTCCCGGTGTGAGGCACCGCGCCGCGTTCAGGATCGCGCTGCGCGCCTGATCCGGCGGCAGGACCTGGACGACGGCTTTCAGGATCGCCAGATCGTGCCGGCCAACCGATGGCGCGACGGTTATGTCGCCCTCTTCGACCACCACGTCGCCGGCACCGTATTCCGACAGGATAGCTGGCGCTACCGCCGCGACCGTCGGAAGTTCCATCAGCGTCGCCACAATCTGCGGCCGCCGCTCGCGAAGTCCGACGAGAATGGTCCCGGGTCCCCCGCCGATGTCGATTACCGAACCGATCGCCGAGAGGTCTATTTCCTCGGCCAAATTTCGGCCGAAAATCAACCCGCCCGGCGCGAGTCTGCGGCCGAAGGCGGCCGCCGCCTCGGGCCCCGCTTCGGAAAAATCGTGCAGCGCAGCCGGCTGGTTCCGCCGCAGCGACTCCGCGGTCAGGAGGTCGGCTGCCCAGAGCTCGCGCAGGAGCGCATGATCGCCGCCGCGATAGGCCGGCTTCGAAGCGTCGAGGAAAGCCGATGCTTCGGCTCCGTTGCGAAATCGACCGTCCCTGACTTCGAGAAGACCGATGCTGGCGAGCGCGTAGAGGAGCCGCGACAGACGATCGGGCTCGACTTCGAGCGCGGCCCCGAGGCTGTCAGCGGTCGCGGCGCCGCCACCGAGCCGGGTGAAAATGCCGAGATCCAACCCGGCGCGAAGTGCCAGGGCAGCGGGTACCGCTGCGATCAGCCTGTCGATCCGATCAGGATCCACCATGTCACATCCCTTTCCGCAGTCCAGGACCGATTTTGAAGCAACTCTGAAGATCGAATTCAACGACGATTTGCTCACCCATCGCGGCGATGAGCCATCAGCATCCTTTACGGCGTCTGAATGCCGGCAAAGGAAGTAGCGCCATTCCGCCGAAGCAACAGATGGCCGGCTTTTGAACATCCTTTGCCATCCAGGGCGATTGCGTATGGCCGTGGTGGAGCCGTTCTGATCAGCGTTCCGGAATGGATCCCCGACACTCTCCAGTCGCTTCGCTCCTCGCGAGGTCGAGGATGACGGAGTTCCTATGTCTCACGCCAATCGCCAACGCTGTTGCGGCCATCACCGTTGGAGATCAGCTACGGTGCTTCCACCTTTGTCATCCTGGGCACGCCCCGGTTGCTTCGTTCCTACGAGGCCGGAGACGAGGATGTTTCCAGTTCGCTTGGATTTATCATCAGCGCAGATGTCGGGTGGCGACGGTTGCGGTTAGCGCGGATCGCCAATACAGCCCGTCATCCTCGACCTCGTGAGCGACCGAAGGAGCGGAGAGTGTCGGGGATCCATTCCGGAACGCTGATGAAGGCACGGCGGTCCAGACCCGCTTAAAGTCGCGCCGGGCGGCTTATGCGACTGCCTTGTGCTGCCGCCAGCAAACCGCCGGTATTCACAGCGGGTCACAAAATGGTCAAGTTCCGTATGTCACCATGAGCGACGATACTGAAGGGGCGCGAAAGCGCTCTGGCGGTCCATGGGGACGGTAACTGGTCCGCGCAAGTGTCGGGCGGCGCAGCCGCTTCAGGGCTATGGGGCTTATCAAGGAGATGAGATCCACCATGGCTTATATTCCCGGTACTGAAAAAGACGATCAGCTCTACGGCACAAGCGGCCGCGACCAGATACTCGGCTTCGGCGGCAACGACCGCCTGTTCGGTTTCGGCGGTGACGACGTCATCCAGGGCGGTGCCGGCGACGACCGGATCGAGGGCAATGAAGGCAATGACGGCCTGTGGGGCGATGCCGGACGCGATGAGCTTTATGGCGGCGACGGCGACGATACGCTGCATGGAGGTCTTGGCGGTGACTTCTTCCACGGCGGCGCCGGTATCGACACGGTGAGTTACGCCGACGCCCCAGGCTATATTTCGCTCTACCTTAGTACAGATGGTACAGGGCAGGGTTTTGGCGACCCGCAATATTATCCCGGTATGGGGGCTCGCGATTCCTATTTCGACATCGAGAATGTCGACGGTTCGGCCTTCGATGATGGGATGATCGGAAGCTATGCAGACAATGTGCTGCGCGGTGGCGGCGGCAACGACTATCTGATGGGCGAAGTCGGCAACGACACGCTCGAAGGCGGCACCGGGCGTGACCAGCTCTATGGCGGCGACGGCAATGATATCCTCGACGGCGGCGCCGGCGGCGACAAGTTGTGGGGCGGCACCGGCAACGACACCTATACCATCGACAGCATAGAGGACCGGGTCGACGAAGCCCCCGATGGCGGCATCCCTCCGGACGGCATCGACACGGTGAAGTCGAGCTATTCCGTCTCGCTCTCGAACACGACGATCTTCAAGGGCGACATCGAGAACCTGACATTGACCGGCAGCGGCAATCTCAACGGCAGCGGCAATGATCTCGACAACATCGTGACCGGCAACACCGGAGCCAACAGGCTGGACGGCCGCGCCGGCGACGACACGCTTGCCGGCGGCTTCGGCAACGACACGCTGGTGGGAGGCGACGGCAACGACACCTTCCTGTTCAACACGGCCCTCAACCCCAACAGCAATGTCGACAGGATCGCCGACTTCTCGGTTGCCGACGACACGATCCAGCTGGACAACGCCGTGTTCACGGCGCTGACCACGCCCGGCACGCTCGACGCCGCCGCCTTCTACATCGGCACGGCGGCGCATGATGCCAACGACCGCGTCATCTACGACCCGACAACCGGCCACCTCACCTACGATGCGAACGGCGATGCCGCAGGCGGGTTCACCGACTTCGCCGTGCTCGAAGCGGGTCTCGCGCTGACCAATTCGGACTTCATCGTGGTGTGACCGAACGGCGCCGGCGCGTTCGCCGCGCCGGCGTCCTCTCACCCTGGCAGCATGTGATCCGCCACGCTGTAGCTGTGGCTCGCCTGATAGGCGTTCCGCCCGCGGTTCATGTGCGTGAGGTTGAACGTGCGGATGGCGCGCAGCGCGCGGGGGTTGGCGAGGAACTTGCGGATCGAGACGGAGCCGCGCACCCTGACGCCGAACATGTCGGCACCGCTCGGCACGAACCAGCTGACGTCTTCCGGCGTCGCGACGCTCTGCTCGAGAAAGGCTTCGTCCACCAGGCCGGGCGTAGCAGACCCATCCGTGGTGAAATCCGAGAGATGCAGGATGAACCTGGCGCGGACATCCTCGCCATCGGCATAAAGCGTGAAAAGCTCCATCCAGCTTGCATTGACGCGCGTGAGCGGCTTGTCCGAGGTCGACGGCAGGCACGACACCGACCAGTAGAAACGCTCGGTCCGGCGTGGGATCGGAATGCAGGTCGGACCGTAGAGGCCGAGGATTGCCAGCACTTCCTTTCCCTGCGGGCGGGAAAGCAGCTTCTCGAACCGGGCGGCATATCTGAAGCGGTGTTCCACGGATTCCGAGCGCTCGTCGGCGTCCGTCAGCTCGGCCCTGCCCTCTATCCACGCGCGCTGCTGCTCGAGATCGAGGAATTGCCGCAGACCGGTGGGTGTCTTGGGCGCCCTGCGCATTCGTGTGCCCGTCACCAGCCGGCTCCTGTTCTCGTTTCCGCGTCTCCGTTTTCACGGAAACGCTCTAACTCTTTGTTTTCACGCAATTCCAGGAAAACCGTTACACGCTTTTCCTGGAATTGCGCTGGGGCGAATCCAAGCATCGCGCAGCCTGCGGACGATACATCGTCTCCCGCGCCTTCGCCTCACCTGTCGTCGGGAATGCACAATCAAGAGCGAAGGTGGAAGCCGCCCACGGCACGCTATATCTGCCGGTGACCATGCAGCGGGAACTCTGTCGTTGAGACCGCAGATGGAGCAGCCTCGCGGAGGCGGAGCCATTCCCGTCAATGTTCCGGAATGGATCCCCGACACTCTCCGGTCGCTTCGCTCCCTGCGAGGTCGAGGATGACGAGGGGATAAGCGTCTCGGGCTAATTTCCAACGTTGGGGATGACGCTGTCGTCGGCAGCAATGCGCCGCTTGCGCTTGGCGATGACATCGACATTCGCTACCGGCGCAGACATGGAACTCCGTCATCCTCGACCTCGGAGCGACCGGAGGGAGCGGAGAGTGTCGGGGATCCATTCCGGAACGCCGAGGAATGCATAGCGGTCCAGACCTGGCTTCTGAGTTTGCCCGATGGGCTGGGGTCATTCCCGTCAGTGTTCCGGAATCGATGCACAGCGGTCCAGATTCCGCCAAAGCTCGATCCACCGCCCTCCAGACCTTGACGAAAATTGCCACGCCTGTTTGAGACCGGACGGTGGGGAACATTTGCTCAGGGGCAATCAGGCAAGTGGCGGGGCAGCCGTGAAGCGCGTTTTTCGATTGGTCGTGGCGGCGATCATGGTGTCCGGCGTCGCTGGCTGCACCAGCATTTCCTATTACGCGACCTCGCTGGAAGGCCATATGCAGATCATGGCCGCGCGGAAAAATGTAGGCACCCTGATCCAGGATCCCGCGACGCCCGAGACGCTGCGCGCCAAGCTGGCATCGGCGGATGCCATCAGGCGGTTTGCGACGGACGAGCTGGCACTGCCCGACAACAGCAGCTACCGCAGCTATGTCGACATCGGCCGCGAGGCCGTGACCTGGGCGGTGTTCGCCGCCCCGCAATTCTCGCTGACGCCGCGAACCTGGTGCTTTCCCGTTTTCGGCTGCGTTGCGTACAAGGGTTATTTCGACCGGAAAGCCGCGGCTGAAACCGCCGGCGAACTTCAGCGGGAGGGGCTGGACGT
The DNA here is from genome assembly GCF_001303895.1 of Mesorhizobium sp. 1M-11. GTDB lineage: Bacteria > Pseudomonadota > Alphaproteobacteria > Rhizobiales > Rhizobiaceae > Mesorhizobium. Next base: position 13,912 of record NZ_LJSD01000051.1, read on the forward strand.
CTACGTCACCGGCGTCACCGCCTATTCGACCCTCGGCTGGTCCAGCGACCCGCTGCTCTCGACCATGCTGCGCCAGGACGACACGTCTGTCGCAAGCCTCGTCTTTCACGAGCTGGCGCACCAGCGCATCTATGTGAACGACGATTCCGCCTTCAATGAAGCCTTCGCGGTCGCCGTCGAGACCACCGGCGTCAGGAAATGGCTGCGCGCCGGCGGCAATCTCGCCGGACTGCGCCGCTACGAAGCCGATCGCAAACGCAGGGCCGATTTTCTGGACCTTGTGTCGAAAACGCGGAAGGAATTGCGGCAGGTCTACGGAAGTGCCCGCACCCCGGCGCAGATGGCGGCGGCCAAGGCAGCCACGATCGAGAAGCTGCGGATGCGCTACCGGCACATGCGCGACAGGCGCTGGGCGGGATACCGGGGATATGACGGCTGGTTCGAAACACCGATCAACAACGCCAAGCTCGCCGCGACGGCCGTCTACGGCGAACAGGTTCCGGCGTTTCTCAGACTGTTCGACCTGTGCGCCGGCGACTATCCAAGGTTCTACGCCGCCGTTCGACGGATCGGGGATCTGCCCAAGGCTTCCCACGCCAGGGCGCTCGAGGCTGCGAAATCTTGCGATTGACCTGACGGCTTTCGGATTGCGCCGATATCCGAACGGGCTGACCGACAGCCTCGCCCGTGAGGCAATGGAACAACAACCGCAGGCTCATTGCAGGCGATAACGAGGCGACCCATTATCGGTGTGGCCCGATGAAGCTTCCGGGACGAAAAGGAGGAAATGCCGTGCACGACCTTGCGATCCTGTTCTCCATCCTCGGCGTCTTCCTGCTCGGCGCCATCAGCCCGGGCCCGAGCTTCGTCGTGGTGTCGCGCATCGCCATCTCCGGCTCGCGCGCCGACGGTGTGATGGCGGCGATCGGGATGGGCCTGGGCGGCTTCCTGTTCGCCTGCATCGCGATGGCCGGCCTCACCGCGATCCTGCTGCAGGTCGAATGGCTGAACCTGGCGCTGCGGCTGGCGGGCGGCGCCTATCTCGTCTGGCTCGGCATCAACATCTGGCGCGCCGCGCCCGAACCGCTCGAGGTTGCCGAGACGACAGCCGGGCGACCGGGCACGCTGTGGAAGTCGCTGCTGCGCGGCCTGTTCGTGCAGCTGTCCAATCCGAAGACGGCGATCTTCTACGCCTCGATGTTCGCAGCACTGCTGCCTTCGCCGACGCCATCCTGGATGCTGTTCGCCCTGCCGCCATTGCTCTTCCTCAACGAGGCCCTGTGGTACACGATCGTGGCGCTGGGGTTCTCGTCCCGCCGGCCGAGGGCCGTCTATTTGCGGTCCAAGGCCTGGATCGACCGGGCCGCGGGACTGGTGGTGGGCGCGCTCGGGTTGAAGCTGATCACCGACAGCGCGCGGACGTCTCTGTAGAGGCGCCGGGGCCGCGCCTCTATCTCCCCCCTTGCGGGGGAGAAAGCGATTTCAGCATCTTAGCGAGCATGCCCGCAGGGCAGCGCAGTCTAAGTGCTAGAAATCGCAAGAGAGGGGATTTTCAGCCGCAGCCCCTCGCAGCCTGCAGGATCGCGGAGCACACCGCGTCGATGTTATGCTCCACCTCGTCGTTCCAGAAACGAAGGATGCGGAAGCCCTGCTCTTCGAAATGCCGGTCGCGGATTCCATCTGTCTGCGATTCCGCATGCTGGCTGCCATCGACTTCGACGATCAGCCGAACCTCGAAACAGACAAAGTCGAGAATGTAGCCATCGAGAGGAACTTGTCGTTTGAACTTCAGCCCATCGAGCTGACGGTTCCGCAGGGCTTGCCAGAGAACGTTCTCGGCCTTCGTCGCATCGGCCCGCATCGAGCGGGCAAAGCTTTGAAGGGGTAACTGGCTGGCGCATTGCGGGCAAATCCCCTCTCTTGCGATTTCTAGCACTTAGCCTGCGCCGCCCTGACGGGCGTGCTCGTCTAAGATGCTGAAATCGCTTTCTCCCCCGCAAGGGGGGAGATAGGGCAGCGCCCGCGGCCGTCCCTACCGCCGGAACGTCAGGTGAATGACCCCGCTCTCCGCCGTTTCGGACTCCACCGTGTAGCCGGATTCCAGCCCGCGCAGGTCGTCCCACAGGCGGATGCCGCGGCCGAGCAGGATGGGGACGATGGCGACGTGGAGGCGATCGACGAAGCCCGCCTTGAGGAAGTCGCGCACGGTGCTGGCGCCGCCGCCGATGCGAACGTCCTTGCCGCCCGCGACGGCAACAGCCTGCTTCAGCGCCTCGGCCGGCGTGGTGTCGATGAAGTGGAATGTCGTGCCGCCGGCCATGTCGATCGAGGGTCGCTTCCTGTGGGTCAGCACGAAGACCGGGCAGCGGAACGGCGGCTCGTCGCCCCACCAGCCCTTCCAGTCCGGATCGTCGGGGAAGGAGTGCAGCCCGAACATCCCGGCGCCCATGATCTCGGCACCGATGTTGACGAAGTATCCCCTGGCATATCTGTCGTCGATGCCGGTCGTGCCTTTGCCGCTGGTGTCGTGGAACACACGCTCGCGGAACGTCCTTGTCTCGATATAGGCGCCGACGAGGCGCATCCAGTCCGGCCCCATCGGCTGCTCGGGTGTCTGATCCGTCGTTGTCGCGAAACCGTCGAGCGAGATGTTGAAATCGACACGAACTGCCACAGAAGTCTCCTCTTGGTGTTTGCCCGGCACGGGCCTGATAGTAAGGTAAGTGCCTTTATGTTCCAATGCGAACGCTAAGGCAAGTACCTTTCTTTTATTGACCGGTGCCCTCGACCGGTTTACGGATTACGCATGCCCTACCATTCGACCCCGCTCGACCTTGCCTTCCACGCGCTCAGCGACCCGACGCGGCGCGCAGTGGTGTCGCGGCTGGCCGAGGGCGAGGTGCCGGTCAGCGTGCTGGCCGAGCCGTTCGACATGGCGCTGCCCTCCTTCGCCCAGCATCTCAGGGTGCTGGAAGAATGCGGGCTGATCACATCGGAGAAGCGCGGGCGCAGCCGCTGGTGCCGGCTGGTGAAGGCGCGCTTCGACGAGGCGGCCAACTGGATGGAAGCGGAGCGCCGCAACTGGGCCATGCGGCTGGAACGGCTGGACGTCTATCTGGATAGTGCCGGAGAGAATAAATGAAAGACGTGGCAACCCCGCTCGAGAGCTGGTCGCTCGATCGCGAGATCGTGCTGGTCAAACTCATCAACCATCCGCGCGCCAAGGTGTTTGCCGCCTGGACGAAGCCCGAGGCGCTGGCCGCATGGTTCGGCCCGACGGGCCTGCGCATCGAGAGCCACGAGGCCGACATCCGCGAGGGCGGCATCTGGCGCTTCGACATGGTGGGTACGTTCGAGGGCAAGGAGCAGCGCTTCCCCAACATGATGCGCTTCCTGGAGATCGTGCCGAACGAGCGCATCGTGATGGACCACGGCTCGCCCGACCCGAACGACCCCGACCGCTTCCGCGTGACGGTGACCTTCGACGAGCAGAGCGACGGCAAGACGATCCTGACGCTGCGCCAGCTCCACCCCAGCCGCGAACGGCGCCAGATCGTCATCGGCTTCGGCGCGGTGGAGTACGGGCTGCAGACGCTGGACAAGCTGGCGGCCTGGCTGGAGGGGTGAATATCCGCTTTCCACGGATTGGAGAAACGCTCCCTGTCACGCCGCTCTAGGCCGCCAGAAGAGCGCTGACCATGCCGGCGGTGCGGGGCGCAAGCGTGAGACCGATGTGGCCGTGGCCGAAGGCGAGGACGATGTCGCGCCCTCCCCGCGATGGCCGGATGACGGGAACGGAGTCGGGCATGGACGGGCGGAAGCCGAGCCAGCGGCGGTCCGGTTCGCCGAGCTCCGGGAAAATCCGGCGTGCGTTCGCCGCCAGCGACTGCAGCCGCCGCGCATTGGCCGGAGCAGTGTTTCCGCCAAGTTCGACAAGACCGGCGACGCGCAGCCGGCCGCGCATCGGGCAGAAATAGAAGCCATGCGCGGTCGGGCAGACCGGCCGTTCCACCGGCGGCGTATCCATGTCGAACTCGACATGGTAGCCGCGCTCGGTGTCGAGACGGACCGGATCGCCGATCTGGGCGGCCAGCTTCCGGGAACGGCTGCCGGCGGCGATGACCGCGACACGCGCGCCGATCTCGAAGGCCCCGGCCAGGATGCGGACCCCGGCGGACGCGCGCGCGATCGCCTGCGCGGAAGCCTGCACGAATTCTACTCCCGCGCTGCGGGCCGCCACCGACAGGCGGCGCATCGTCTCGCCCGGATCGACGAGATTGATCGCATCGGGGAAGAACAGGCCGCCGCCCTCGACAGGCGGCAGCCGGGGTTCCAGCCGCAGCACCTCGTCGGGCGAAAGCAGTTCCTGGGCGACGCCATAGCTGCGGCGCAGCGCGACGTCGGCCGAGGCCGCCCGGAAGGCCTTTTGCGTGTTGTAGAGGTAGAGGCAGCCTTTCGCCGAGATGAGGTCCGATGCGCCGATTTCCGCCGCCAGCTCGCGCCATGCCGCAGGCGCATCGGACAGGAGTTCGGCGATGCGGCGGGTGTTGTCACGGTAGCGGTGCGGCAGCGACTCGTAAGCGAAGCGCGCCAGCCACGGAAACAAAGCGGGCAAGGCGGCGGCGCGGATCGACAGGGGACCCTCCGCGTCGAGCAGCAGCGGCAAAAGGTTGCGCAGGACCGCGGGCGTCCCCACCGGCAGCACCGCATAATCCGCGATGGTGCCGGCATTGCCGTAGGAGGCGCCGCTGCCGGGCTCGTTCGGCTCGATCACCACGACCTCGCGGCCATCGGCGCGAAGCCGAAGCGCGATCGCCAGACCGATGACGCCGCCGCCGATCACGGCGACGTCGGTCGAAATCCTGCTCATCCGATCCACACCAGGTTAGAAGGAGGACAATCGGCGGCGCCACCGCCTTGCGCAGCCGATCATGGGAACGACCGACGCCGGCGTTCAGCCGGACGCCGCGTATTTCGCGACATAGGCGCGCGTGCGCGCCTCGCGCGGCCGGTCGAGCACATCCGCCGCGGCGCCCTGCTCGATGATCTTGCCGCCGTCGATGAACACGACCCAGTCCGATACTTCCCGCGCGAAGGGCAGTTCGTGGGTGACCAGGATCATCGTCATGCCGTCGGCGGCGAGTTCGCGCATCACCCGCAGCACCTCGCCCGTCGATTCCGGATCGAGCGCCGAGGTCGGTTCGTCGAACAGAAGCACGGTGGGCCCCAGCGCCAGCGCCCGGGCAATCGCCACGCGCTGCTGCTCCCCACCCGACATGCGCTCCGGATAGGCGGTCGCCCGATGCGCCAGGCCGACGCGGGTAAGCAGGCGCACGGCACGTTCGACCGCCTCGCGCTCGCCGATGCCGGCAGCGTGCATCTGCGCGAGAACGACGTTTTCGACCGCGGTCAGATGCGGGAACAGGTTGAAGCGCTGGAACACCATGCCGACGCGCTGGCGCAGCCTGGCGAGATCCTTGCACGTCACCGCGCCCCCGGCGCAGATCGCCTCGCCATTGACCTCGATGACGCCGTCGTCGGGCTGCTCGAGCAGGTTGACGCAGCGCATCAGCGTCGTCTTGCCGCCGCCGCTCTGGCCGATGATGCTGACGATGCGGCCGCCCGGCACGTCGAGATCGATGCCGCCGAGAACCTGCCTGCCGTCGAAGGATTTCCTGAGGCCGCGGATGGTGACGGCCGGCCTGGCGGTGGCTGCCTCTACGTTGACTGCGTGCTGTGTCATGGGGTTTCCCCTGCGAGCAATGTCCTGGCCAGCCGCAACCGCCGGCGCCGGCCGCGCGAGAGCGGTACGCCTGCCTGGATCGTGCGCTCCAGCCACAGAAGGCTCTGCGACACCGGATAGCAGACCGCGAAATAGATGGCCGCGATGACGAGATAGACCTCCAGCGCGCGGAACGTCTCGGATGCGATCAGCTGCGCCTGGGTCATCAGTTCGGCGGCCGAGATCGTCACCAGCAGCGAGGTCGATTTGAGCAGGTCGACGAACATGGTGTTGGTGCCGGGCAGCGCCAGCCGCAGCGCCTGCGGCAGCACGACGTGGCCGAAGGTGGTGCCGCGGCCGAGGCCCAGCGCCTGCGCCGCCTCGTTCTGGCCGGAATGGATGCCGGCGATGGCCGCGCGGAAGATCTCCGACAGATAGGCCGCGTAGAACAGGACAAGGCTGAGCACGCCGGCGGCGAAGACGCTGAGCTTGATCCCCACCGACGGCAGGCCGAAATAGGTGACGAAGATGATCGCCAGCAGCGGCACGTTCTTGAAGACCTCCGTGTAGAGCGCGGCCGGCAGCCGCACCAGGCGCAGGCGGTTGAGACGCATCAGCGCGAGCAGCAGGCCGAGAACCGCGGCGCCGAGGAAGCTGGCGACGGTGTAGGCAAGGGTCCTGGCGAGACCCCAGCCGATATTGCCCGCATAGTCGCCCCAGGGAACATGCAGAAACCCGGTGAAGACATCGGAAGGTGACACGATCCGGCCCTCCGCTCTTCAGGGCGCGATCGAGGGTGGCGACCAGTCCGCCGGACGATCGACGCCACGGCGCTGTGCCGCCATTTCCGGCGAAGGAACCAGGAACTGCTTGGGGTCACCGCCCCATTTGGTGATCAGCGCCGAGAGCGAGCCATCCTTGTACATGGCGTCGATCTGGTCGGAGACCGCTTTGGCCAGCTTCGGCGCCTCTTTAGGCAGGTAGAAGCCGGTCATGTAGGGCTGGAAATACTGGTAGTCGGGATGCGCCTTGACCTCGTCGGCGGTCGGCGGCGTCAGGTATTCGACGCTGAACTTCATGTCCGGCCGCTGCTTCTGCTGATAGACGATCAGCAGCGGATCGAGGAAGCCGACATTCAGCCGGCCCGACGCCAGGTCCTGGAACACGCTGTCGGCCGAGGGATAGGTGTGCGGCGTGGCATTCGGCACCTGGGCAATCGATTTCGCCCAGACATAGCCGGTGACCGTGCCGAGGTCCTTGCCTTCGAGGCTCTTGACGTCCGGAAATTTGTCGGTGCCCGCGACGGCCATGGCCGGCGGCGAATAATAGGGCGGATCGGTGAACAGGCCGACCTTCTGGCGCGCGTCCGACCAGGCGATGCCGCCGATGGTGATGTCGGCGCGGCGCGACTGCACCGAGGCCAGCATGCCGGGGAAATCGGTGACGTTGACTTCCATCTTGAGGCCGAGCTTGTCGGCGACCGCGGCGAGGATGTCGCTGTCCAGCCCGACCAGCTTGTCATCCTTCATCGCCGTGTAGGGCATGTAGGGCTGGATGGTGACCTGCAGGACGCCGGGCTTCAGCGTCTCGAGCTCCTCCGCCCGGGCGGGCTGAAGCGCCGCCAGCAATCCCATGCCGAGGCCGAGCAGCGCGGCGACACCTCCCTTGAAAGACGACGGCGAAAATTTCCCCTTTTTCATGACCGATACCTCCCTGTAACCGGATCAATATATTTGTAATATATCGATCAATATATTATACATATCCATTGTCAAGCGATTCTCGGCGATCGGTCGGCGGCACGGTGGAGACAGGGCGATGGACGCTTGGATGCGTGAGGGAGACGATGAGGCCGGCTCGACGCTGGCCGAACGCACCTATCTGCAATTGCGGGAGGACATCATCACGGTGAAGCTGGCGCCGGGCACGCTGCTGCGCGAGAGCGAGCTGATGAAGCGGCTCGACGTCGGCCGCACGCCGGTGCGCGAGGCGCTGCTGCGGCTGCAGCGCGACGGCTTCGTCGACGTCAACGGCCGCCGGGGCACATCCGTCAGCAAGATCGACATCAGCGACCTGTCGGCGATCTATGAAGCGCGCGCGACCATCGAGTCCTGGGCGACACGGCTGGCCGCGGAGCGCCTGCGCGAACCGGAGCGCCGGGAAGCGCGAAAGCTGCTCGAAGAACTGGCGGCCTTTTCGGATCGACCGGAAGCCGAGCCGCTGCTGGCGCTCGACCGCCGCATCCACCGCTTCATCTACCGCGCCGCCAAGAACCCCTATCTGTTCGACACGCTCGACCACTACCACAACCTGTCGCTGCGCATCTTGCATGTGGCGACACGGCGCTTCCCGGAATTGCTGTCGGGCCTGGACAAGGTCCTGCACGAGCAGACCCAGATGCTCGAAGCGGTCTGCCGCGGCGACGGCGAAACCGCCGAACGCATCGCGCTGCATCATGTGCTGAGTTTTGAAGAGGACGTGCGGAAGGTCATTTGAGTGGCGGGGCGGGATGCGTTGCTGCTGACCGGCTGAACCGAAGTACCGGCGCCTGCCTTGCCGCGCCAGTCCTTTCACCGGCGCGGGAGTTCCGGTGTGCTACTTGGCGATCAGCATCTGGGTGGCCAGATCTTTCGGTTGAGCCGACTGAAGCGCTGCCCCCTCCGAGAACAGCTTCTTTTTCTTCTTGGTTATCGGCTTGCCTTTCTTGTCGAAGCCGACAACGACGTCGTTTGGCACCAGCTTGACGCTGATGGTCTGGACGTCCGACCGGCTTGCCAATTGGGATGCCGACAGCGAAAGCGGTATCATCTTGAGACCGACGCCGCCGCTTGCGTTGACCTTCCTCTCCACCGAGAAGATGGTCTGGTAGTCGAGCTGGCTCACGGCAAAGAGCGGGGCGCCGTCGGCAGCCTTGTCCAACCCACGCGCGATGCCCCAAAGCCACGCCCCGAAGCCGATGCCCGGCTTGGTGCCTTTCAGGCTGTCGCAAATCCTGGTGTCCGACACTTTCGGATCGAGCTCGAAGGTTATCGTGGTGACAACCGTATGCTTGCGCGTCGTCTGCGAACTCAATCCCAGGTCAACCGAGACGCCCTGATAGGGGACAAGGCCGGTTATCGTGGCACCGGTCTGGCGATCGACCGATTGAGCGATGTTCAGATTCATCGTCCCGGTTACAGGCCAACCCTTCAGCGGCAGGTGCGCGCCATGATAGTTGACGATATAGTCGGCATAGTCGCACTTCAGGGAATTGACGAACAAATCTACAGGGATAGGCGTATACTGGCCTGTCGGCTCAGGTAAACTCGCGCAACCCTGCACTGCAAACGCGATCACGACTGCCGAGACCGCCAAATAGCGGGTAGCCATCTTTGAAATCCCCCAATCCCCAAGCATAAGGCTTGCGCAATAGTGGATTGGAGTCAATCGGAAGCTTCTGAACGACCACGAAAGCTTTGCGACTTCTGTCTTGCCTTCGAATTCAACAGTGCTTTCCTGGCATTGCCCCTCGCCTCGATGAACGAGCGAGGGCAGACCGGAGCTGACACAGCAGCAGCTCCGGGGCGCAAAACAGCGCCGTGCGCCTGCCCCCCTAGCCGCCGGCCATTTCTCCATGGAGCGGCAAGGCTGCTGCCGTCTCAGGGGAGACTGGGCGCCGGATGGTCAGCGCGCTGGTCGTTGGGATTCCCCGCAGCGCGCCGAGCACCATGTTGTGCGAGAGGGCGCGCTTGTGGATCCGCTCCAGATCGGCGCGCGGCGCGGAGGACTCCACGGTCGCGGCGAGATGAAGGGACAGGTAGCAGTGGCGGGCATCGGCTGGTGCTTCGAGCCCATCCAGACCGTCGAACTCGCCGCGCGGATCGAACACGCCTTCCACGACGAACTCGACCGAATGCAGGTCGACCCCTTCATGCGCCGCCAGCATCGGATAGTCCGAACCGGCACAGACGGCCGCAGCCGTGAAGATCTGCTCCCAGGGAAACACGACATCGGCCGGGTTGCCTTCAAGGCTCCGCGGCCGCTCGAGCGAGGCGCCGGCATAAGGATTGTCCGATTGCGGATCGAAGCGATAGCGGGCGCGATAGGTGCCGCGCACCGCATCGCCATGCTTCTTCAGAACGGAAACGATATCGTGAGCCGTGCTCACGGCTTCTCCAAAGACGACTGGCATCTTCTTCTCCTTTCGAGGACGAATGTTGCTGCGTCGCGGTCAAGGCGCGGACGGCCATGACCGCCTGCCGATGCGGCGCGCCTATTTGGCCGCGCCGGCCGTCTCGGCATTGCCGCCGAGGTCCTTCTTGAAGGTGTCGAGGTCGACCTGCATGCCGTTGAAGATGGTGCTCCAGTGGCGTGTCGACGCGGCGATCGCGACCGCCTCCTGGATCTCGTCCTCCGTCGCGCCCGCCTGCTTGGCGTTCTTGGTGTCTTCCCAGATGCAGTAGCTGCACGGGATCTGGGCCGCGACGGCAAGCGAGATCAGCGCCTTGAACTTCGGCGGCAGGGCGGTGTCGCCCGAAAACTGCAGCGCCTTCACCTCGGCCCAGGCACCGGGAAGTGCCGTCTTGGACACCTGGTGCAGGAAGCTGGGCACCGAACCGAGCGTCTGCTGGACATCCTTGTAGGTGGCGTCGACCTCGGCCTGGCCGGCGAGCGTCGCGGCGGGTGCGCCGAGCGTTCCGCCGGCGACGGCGCAAGCGAAGGCGCCCATGAGGCACCAGCGTGGCCGGCTGGCCCGGCAAATGTCGGAAACAAGCTTGGACATGATCTTTCTCCCATCTGGACCCGCGCCCTGTGTGGCTGCGTCCTTCAAGGAGTCGCGGGCGCGGGAGAAAGTTCGATCAGTCCTCACCTGTCCGAGGCGGACGCGGCGAAAGATGGAGATGAAGGCGCCGGGCCGTTCCATCCCGCTGGAAGATCACCAGGACGACACCGGGCGGACAATGGAAGGGATCCTCCGGCGGATTTGCGAACCGCCCCTCGACGACGATGACGTTGCCGGCGCCGAGAACGCGTTGCGGCTCGAGCCGGACGCCGGCATCCGTGTCGGAATCGACCTCGCAGGCGAGATACGAGCGCCCCTGCACCGGCTGCCCTCCCCCGCGCACGAGACAGAGGTCTTCCGCGAAATGGGTGAGAAAGCGGTCGCGCTCGCCATTGCGATTGAGGCGATCGAAGATCTCGAAATAGAACCGCTGATGCTCCTGCGATTGCTGCCGGCTCTCGCCATCGACGAGGCCCGCCGTCTCCAGCAGCATCTCGGCCAGTTTGCGCTTGGCTTCCGACAGGCGGCTGCGCACGGTGCCGATCGGCACCCCCAGGATGGTGGCCAGTTCCTCATAGGATGGATAGCTGCCGAAATAGCGCAGCAAGGCGGTGGCCTGCAGCGGCTCGGGCAGCTTGCGCAGGGCATCCCACACCCAGTCGCGCAGTGCTGCCTTCTCCAGCCGTTCCTCGACGCCGGCGCTCTCGTCGCTGCGCTCGGGAACCTCGGCGACCAGCACCTCGCCGCGCCTGCGGCGCAACTGCTGCAGGCAGCAACGGCGCAGCACGGTGTGCAGCCAGCCGACGACCGCCTGTGCATCCTTCACATCGCCGATGTGCCTGAGCGCGATCAGAAACGTGTCGTGAACGGCATCTTCGGCTTCCGGCCCGTAACCGAGCAGCCGCAACGCCGCCGCATAAAGCCTCGGCCGATGGCGCTCCAGCAGCAGCCCAAGACAGGCGCAATCCCCGCCACTGGCCGCGACAGCCAGCTCAGCATCCGTCAGCCGGATATGAGCCTGATATCCCATGGACCATAAGATGCGCCGAAGTCGGGAAAAGTTCGAATCGGAATTTGGCTGGATCGGTTCATCCAGCCGGGATGGGAGCCAGCTCGGGTGCATCCAGCCCCTGGAACGGATCGCGCCAGGCATCGATCGCTTCGAGCTGGCCATACCAGCGGCTCAGGGAAGGATAATCGCCGAGCGGCAATCTGGCGGCATCGTTGAAGGGCAGGAAGGTTGCCATCCGGAAGTCGGCGTAGGAAACCGTATCCCCCACCAGCCAGCTTCGCCCGGAAAGCTCGGCCTCCAGGATCGCGGCGGCGGTGGCGAAGCGTCTCAGCCCCTCCTCGACCTGTTCATGATCGATCGCGCCAAGCCCGTAGCGCTGTTTGGTGCCGCGCTCGAAATGCACGATGTCGCAAGCCCGCGCGAAGTTCTCCTTGCCCCAGCTCAGCCAGCGGATCATCTCCGGCTCGTCGTCGCCGGCCCTCCAGAAATCGGAACCCGCATCGCGCGACAGCCGGCACGCGATGGCATCGGCCTCCCAGAGGCTTTTTGCCGGGCCGACCAGGATGGGTAATGAAAGATTGGGATTGAGCGGCCGATAGCGCTCCGCCTGCCCCGGCGCAAAAGGCGAGGCGAATTCAAACTCGACCTTAGCATCGAGATGGCGGGCGACCGCGACTGCCAAGCGAGGATTGGGGTTGCGGCTGAAGAGGAGTTTCATTGGGTGGCGGTCCTTGGAGGGCGGTTCGGTTTTATCGCCAAGGGTACAACCTGTTGGCAGGTACTTCGTTGGCTCTAAGCGCGGAATCATCAAACTCAACGAACCGGATGTGATCGGCAGAAGGTAAACAGGTTCGACTTGAGTTTTTAATTTTACGAAACACCCACAGGCGATCAATCAGAGCCAAAGCCCTATGCCGCACTTATCGAAAGACAGGCGACGAATTTGATCCTTGTTTCAACCACTTTTTTGTATCCCATGAGATGATTTAATTGAATCCGCCGTATATATATTTGGCTGCACTGCCCGGGGGGGCACTTGGAACTACATGAGCTGAAATCGGCGCTACAGCGCCACTTCACCGACGGTCTCGTGACGGTCGTGGGATCTGGCCTATCGTCTGCAGAAGGGCTCCCCAGCATGGGGGCGCTGGCATGTTACCTGCAAGAGACGGTTGCAGTTGGGCTTTCAGATGAGGATATGGCGCTTTGGGCAGAGCTGTCACCCATGATCACTGCGAGCGGATTAGAGGCGGCTCTGCTTGCCAAACCTCCTAGCGTTAGCCTTGAAGCAGTGATCGTTGCGAAGACTGCTGAATTGATCGCACAAAAGGAGCGAGAAATCGTAACGGAGGTCTTCAATAGGACGCGAACGCTACGTTTCACAAGACTTTTAAATCACCTCTTGAAGCCGACCAGCGGTGTGTCTGTAATCACTACAAACTATGATCGGCTTATCGAAATCGCTTCGGAAGAGGCCGGCCTTGGTGTCGACACGCTCTTTGTGGGCCAATTTGCTGGACATCTGAACGAGCAGGAAAGTCGTCTAAGCTTTATTCGAGACGTGATACTGAAAGGTAAGATCGCTCAGTATCGCTATCGACCGCGTGTGAATGTCTTCAAACCTCATGGAAGCCTTGATTGGTACTATCGTGAAGGAAAGCCCGTCAGCTATGCGGGAGACCTGCCGCTTCCTCGTCTTATCATTACTCCTGGGCTAAATAAGTTTCGCAACGGGTATGAAAGCCCATTCGATCGACATCGCGAGCGCGCGAATGGAGCAATCGACAAGGCAAGCCGTTTTCTGATTCTCGGATACGGGTTCAATGACGACCATCTCGAAACTCATCTGACGCCGCGTATCAGGGGCGGTGTGCCAACGCTTCTTCTAACATACGCACTTTCAGAAAATGCCCTAAAGCTTGCTCAAGAGCACGCCAATATTACTGCCATCCAGCGGGGGTCTAGCGCCGGCAAGGAGGGATCATCGGTCTTCATCAACAAGATGGAACACTTCCTTCCGGGTCTCGCGCTGTGGGATCTCGCCGCTTTTATTTCAGAGGTACTCGAACCATGACTGATGCGGCACTCCAATTTTCCGAAGATGACAAGATTGGTCGTGTGGCCTCAGTCGATACCAGCCGGGTCGCGATCGATGTGGCAAACTCTCAATTGCTGACACGTATTGGAATTGGCCAACTCGTGGCAATCCGAGGAGCTACCGAGCGAGAATATCTTATCTCTATGACGGAACGCGTAACTCGAACCGTGAGAGAGGAGTTGCCGGACTTCGAACTAACAGGCGAAGATGGCGGATTACTTGCTACGGTGCCAACTGATCTCATACGGGCCGTGCTTATTGGAACATTTCGAACGGTCGAAGGAGCAAAATCGAATACTTTCAAACGTGGTGCAGATAGTTTTCCACAAATCGATCGAGAATGCTTCGTAATTGAAGGAGCAAACCTTCAACGATTTATGGGTATCCTCGGCGCTGGGTTCTCGGAGGATGAACGCCTCAAACTAGGTACATTTGTCGCGGATCGGTCAGCTGACGCTATTGCAAGCGGCGACAAGTTTTTTCAGCGCCATGCTGCAATCTTGGGAAGTACCGGGTCCGGTAAAAGTTGGGCCGTCGCGTTGATCCTGGAGAGAGCTGCCAAACTGAAGTTCCCAAACATCATCATATTCGACATGCATGGTGAATATGCACCACTGGCCGACAAGACAAGGGACGGCTTCGCTTGTCGATTTCGCATAGCCGGGCCAGGCGATCTAGAAAAGCCAGGTGACGATGTTCTGTTTCTACCTTACTGGCTTCTGAACCGCGACGAAATGCTGTCAATGATCTTGGACCGTAGTGACCAAAACGCTCCGAATCAGGCTTCTCGGTTCACATTACATGTGAGAACGCTGAAAGCCGAAACACTGGACGTAGAAAGACGCGATTCAGTAAAGAAAACCTTCACTGTCGACTCGCCGATCCCCTACGATGTGAAGAAGCTTGTTCGATTGCTTGAAGCCGACAATACTACAAAGGGCGTCGGGAAAAACGGCCCCGTCAAAGGTGAATGGGAAGACAAACTTACTCGTTTCTTATCGAGACTTGAGGCAAAGCTTGATGACAGACGATATGGATTTATGTTCGCCCCTCCAGATCAAGCAATGTCATATGATTGGCTGACAGAACAGGTTCTCAAGCTTTTCGCTTCCGATGATCGCTCTGGGATCAAGGTAATCGACTTTTCTGAGGTGCCAGCCGACGTTCTTCCTGTTGTGACCGGAACACTCGCGCGTCTCTTATACGATGTCCAGTTTTGGATGAGTCCAAAAGACCGAACTCCCGTCACGCTATTGTGTGACGAAGCCCATCTTTACCTTCCTGTACGCGACGATGCCGATGTCGTGCAGCGTCAAGCTCTTGGCTCTTTCGAACGGATTGCGAAAGAGGGCCGAAAGTACGGCTTTTCCCTATTGGTCGTCAGCCAACGCCCCTCAGATGTGAGCCGAACAATTCTGAGCCAGTGCAACAATTTTCTCGCACTGCGATTGACGAACGAGACAGATCAGGGGGTGATAAAACGCCTCATGCCAGATTCGCTTGCAGGGCTCACGAGCATCCTTCCCCTCCTAGACACCGGGGAAGCGCTACTTCTCGGTGATGCTGTACTGCTTCCTACTCGCATTAAACTGGATATCCCAAAAATAACGCCTGACAGCGCAACACGGGATTTTTGGAAGGAATGGGGCACTCTGCAACCACAGAATCATGCCATTCAATCAGCGATTGAATGCTTGCGAAGTCAAACCCGGATTTAACTTGATGAAGCTGTAAACTTGCCCTTCGAGATCGCAGGCAGCCCGCGTCCGTTGTGGGGTTGAAGGCTAACTGGAGATCCGGCCTAATTTAGGTCTAGGCGTTGTGGTGGCTAACCGGGGGAGGCTATGGCAAGTCAACAAATTCAGAATATGACGGCGGGCTTGCCGTATTCACTGAAAGAGAGCGTCAACGGTTATGTGGATGCGGTTGCAGCTGCAATTTCAGATATAGCGAAAGAAGCCCGAGTCGATATTCAGGGCGAGCGATTGGACCAATTCTTGCTAATCGTAGCGATTCGTAGAATTTGGTCATTCGTAAATAGCCAATATTGGATCATGGCTGATTGCATTGGAGCCGCTACGCGGACTGAGACACGTGCTGAAGGTGCGATCCAGGTGAGAGGCTTTCGTGTGGGGCGAGACGAAATCAGCCAAGACTCACGGCCGTTTTTAGAGGGGCGGCATTTACGCGAGACATTGCAGCAGTTGATGACCCAACTCCGTATTGAAGAGTTGGTGATTGAAGCTAACAGCCTCAGTGAGATAGCGCATAAAATGTTTGCGGAGTCAGATTGAACGCCCCTGAAATCGAAAAATCGCTGAAGGCGTTCATCAATTCGCATGCGGTCCAATTTCATCAGCTCGCGGTGCGCGAAACTGCGTTGCTTGAATTGGGTGCTCTCACAATGGCATCGGAACACTATCGACTCGCCGGCTACACCGTTACCGTTGAGAATGCGATAAATGGCCTATTCGTAGCTAAGCTATCCTCTCGCGGATACCCTTACAACTTCTCATGGTTTCAGTGCGTAAAAGGGGATGAGCTTTATGAGATTCACTCGAATCTATCCGTAATGGGCGCGCACAAGGATGGAGCGGTTTACGTTGTGGATGTAGCCGTTGTAGTTGGTTCCGACCAAGTCCCAAAAGAAAAACCTAAGACAGCATGGGTAGCATTGGACAATGCAGCGCTCGCAACCTTTGCTGAAGTTAAAAAACTCGTTGTATATCCGATGCTTCTCGCACAATTCATTGGAATAGTGCATGAAATTACACCATCGAAGCTCAAGAAATTGAAGCCAGGAACCCCCACGGACGAACACTTCAATCCTTCATTGATAACATTAGGCTATCTAACAAAAACATCCAGCAAAGCTCTAAAAGGCTTCGCAAAAAGAAAATTTAGGGTCTGCGTCGTCCATAATTTCGATATTTATCTCTCACAAATGAGACAAGGGAAAGCAGAAAAGTCTCCGTTCATTCTTGTTGAAAATTTCATCTAAGCGAGCCAGAAATACTCCAACCTCTTCCGGAAGCGCCTCATCGTCTCCGACACTCAAGAGGCAATCAACCTTCTCGTGTATAACCAATCGTAAATCTGCCTTCTATCTTCCATTCTGGGAGGGCTAAGCCGTCATCGATCAGCGGCTTGTCGAGCTGTCGAGCGAACATATTAGCCGACCGCGCCATACGATGGATAAGAGAGGATTTGGTTAGTTCTGGCAAACCTTCCCACCAGTCGGGGGAAATGTGGACATTCTCAAAGTGCTCGAACATGAGCCTGACCAACGCCGCGCCTATTCCTGCGCTATCAACGCGGTCAAGCGAACCAATGAACCGGCGGCAGACGTCGTCATCTTGTGCGAACCACTGAAAAACTATCGCGCCCTTTGTACCCCCCCACATCGATGTCACAGTCATCGCGGCGAGACGCTTAGGTGCAGCAATGTCCTGCAGTTCGTTTCCATCAAAATCTGATGAAGGCAGCCAGCCGGCAGAGCACATGACGGGAGGTGGATCGACTGTCTCGATCACATACGCCCTGACGTCTCCGTAATCCCCGGTCATCAACCGCGAGGAGTAGCCTTCCATCTGAGCTATCGTATCTTCTACACCAGCTGCAAGCCCGTACTCGAACAACTGATTCAGCATCTGCACTTCTATTTGACGGTCAACGCCCTTGCCTCGATCGGCAAGGCGGCGGATCGACGACATACGTACCGAACTCTCCTTAGTGTAACGCTCACGCGCCATTGCACGGTAGCCAAGGAGAAAACATTGTTCCGCTGACGCGGTGAACGATAGCTTTTCAACTGGCGCGAAGATCGCATCGTCGTGTACCGAGCAGAAACCTGTGAAGGTTGATGCGCTGTGCACGCCAACTAATACCGGGTCGAGCTTGCCCGCATTCTTGTTAAGGTTTTCGATGGTCGGGATGAACGCATAAACATGCCCGTCTCGTGCGATGCGATTCAAGCTTCCAGATCGAGGCACAGTGTGGGCACGGATGATTCTGCCGCTGCAGCATGGGTGCCAGTCGACGGGAGCAGAGCAAGTTGGTTTCCGGAACTCGTCGCGGAATGCTCTCTCGGCCTCCCATTCTTTGATTGGCGCCTGACTTTCTCGGGCAAGATGGCACAGCTTGAACTTGCGGCCTGAGCCACACCAGCACTTCTCGTTGCGCTTAACTCCTAACCCCATTGATATATCCAATCACCCAAGCTCAGCGTGATCCTAGCAAACGCCATTTTCGTGCCTGATAGGATTGGCTAGATAGCTAGTTGCTCGCCCTCTCACCCCGGCCGCAGCATCGCCCCCGAAATCGCAAACACCCGCTCCGCCCCCAGCATATACGCCATCAGCGTCTCGCGCCTGAACAGCCCCTGATAGGCGCGGTCGAGTACGTTGAGGGAGCCGGTGTAGGCGCCGAAGGCGGGCATGATGAGGCGGGTGCCGTCGCCGGCGAAGCAGCGGCGGCGGACGGAGCGGCCGCGCTGGACGATGCGGGCGCAGGGGTGCAGGTGGCCGGCGATCTCGCCTTCGACGCGCAGCTTCGACGGCTCGTGGCGGAACAGCACGGCGCCGACGGCGAGCTCCAGCACGGTTTCGCCGGGTAGGTCGGCCGGGGCTTCCGGGTCATGGTTGCCGGCGATCCAGAACCAGTCGCGCCCCGTCATCAGCTCTCCCAGCCGCAGGCGGAAATCGGGATGCAGGCGCTCGGCGCCCTTGCCGTCATGGAAGGAGTCGCCGAGGCTGACGACGATGCGCGGCTGATAGTCGGCGATCACCGTTTCCAGGCGGGCCAAGGTGGCTGCGGTGTCGTAAGGCGGGATCAGCGCGCCGCGGCGGGCGAAGGACGAGCCTTTTTCCAGATGCAGGTCGGAGACGGCGAGCAGCGAAAGGTCGGGGAAGAAGAGCGTGCCGCGCGGATCGCACAACGCGCGCTCGCCGGCGACGGTCACCGCCTCGCCGCCTATGGCTGTCACTGCACGCGCGGCCGAAAAATTCATCTGGGTCCCATCGCCTCTTCGACCAGATCGGCCGCTTCCATCAGCAGCGACTCATTGGCGCCGCCGTTCACCGGCTCCTTGCCGATCTCCAGCATCACCGGCACGGCCAGCGGCGAAATGCGATCCAGCACCTTATGCACGATTCGACCGCGAATGCGCGAGAGCAGCGCGCCAAGCCTGCTGACATCGAGCAGGCCGGCGGCGGCGTCGCTGCGGGTGGCCTGCAGCAGGATGTGGTCGGGCTCGTGGCTGCGCAGCACGTCGTAGATCAGGTCTGCCGAGACGGTGACCTGGCGGCCGCTCTTTTCCTGGCCGGGGAAACGCTTCTCGATCAGGCCGGCGATGACGGCGCAGTTGCGGAAGGTGCGCTTCAGCATCCAGCTGTCGTTCAGCCAGGCGTCGAGATCGTCGCCCAGCATGTCCTCGTCGAAGAGTTCGGCGAGCGAAGGCTGCTTTTTCCTGAACAGCGCGCCCATGTCGTCCAGCGCCCACACGGCCAGCGAATAGTCAGTGGCGACGAAGCCGAGCGGGCGGGCATTGGCGCGCTCCAGCCGGCGGGTGAGCAGCATGCCCAGCGTCTGGTGTGCCAGCCGGCCCTCGAAGGGGTAACACACCATGTAGTGGCGGTTGCCCTTCGGAAAGGTCTCGACCAGCATGTCGCCCTTTTTCGGCAGCACCGAACGCAGCTTCTGCATGGCCAGCCATTCGGCGACCTGTTCGGGCAGGTTTTGCCAACGCTCCGGGTCGGCCAGCATTGCGCGCACCTGCTCGGCCAGATAGGTGGAGAGTGGGAACTTGCCGCCGGCATAGCTCGGCACGATGATGTTGGCGCCGCTGCCGTTGGAGACGATGCACTCGTTCTCGCGGATGCCTTCGAAGTGCAATATCTTGCCGGCAAATAAAAAGTTATCTCCCGGCCGCAGGGTCTCGGCGAAATATTCCTCGATCTTGCCCAGCACCGGGCCGCCGCGCCCGGCCATGCCGCGGCCCTGGCGCACATAACGCACATTGAGCTCGGGCATCTCGACGATGGTGCCGACATTGAGGCGGTATTGCTGGGCGATGCGCGGATGGGTGACGCGCCACAGCCCCTCTTTCGTGCGGCGGATGCGGGCGTAGCGTTCGTAGCTCCTCAGCGCGTAGCCGCCGGTGGCGACGAAATCGACGACGCGGTCGAAGGTTTCGCGGGTGAGCTCGGCATAAGGCGCGGCGGTGCGGATCTCGGCATAAAGCTGGTCGGCGTCGAAGGGGGCGGCGCAGGCGGAGCCCAGCACGTGCTGCGCCAGCACATCCAGCGTGCCGGCGAGCAGCGGCGGCGTGTCCTGCGCGCCGAGATAGTTGGCGTCGAGTGCTGCGCGGCATTCCAGCACCTCGAAGCGGTTGGCCGGGATGAGGATCGCCTTGGAAGGCTCGTCCATGCGGTGGTTGGCGCGGCCGATGCGCTGGGCAAGGCGGCTGGCCCCCTTCGGCGCGCCGACATGCACGACGAGGTCGACATCGCCCCAGTCGATGCCGAGGTCGAGCGTGGAGGTGGCGACGATGGCGCTGAGCGCGTTGTCGGCCATGGCCTGCTCGACGCGGCGGCGCTGGCCGACTTCCAGCGAGCCGTGATGCAGCGCGATCGGCAGTGCATCCTCATTGGCCCGCCACAGTTCCTGGAACAGCAGCTCGGCCTGGCTGCGCGTGTTGACGAACAACAGCGTCATTTTATGCCGGCGGATCGCCTCGTAGATTTCGGGAATGGCATAGCGCGCCGAATGGCCGGACCACGGCACGCGCGCGCGGGAATCGAGAATGGCGATGTCGGGCTTGGCGCCGCCGGCGACGGTGATGAGGCCGGCCATGGGGGCCGCTCCCGGCGGCTGCGGCACCAGCCAGCGGCGCAGCTCGTCGGGCTCGGCGACGGTGGCGGAAAGCCCGATGGCGGTGAGGTCCGGCACGAAGGAGCGCAGGCGCGCCAGCCCCAGCGCCAGCAGGTGGCCGCGCTTGGAGGTGACCAGCGAATGCAGCTCGTCGAGCACGATGTAGCGCAGGTCCTCGAAGAAACGGTCGGCGCCGTTGGAGGCGATCAGCAGCGCCAGCTGTTCGGGCGTGGTGAGCAGGATGTCGGGCGGCGCCAGCTTCTGGCGCTGGCGCTTGTGGGCGGGCGTGTCGCCGGTCCGCGTCTCGATGGAGATCGGCAGACCGATCTCCTCGACAGGCTTGCCGAGATTGCGCTCGATGTCGACGGCCAGCGCCTTGAGCGGCGAGATGTAGAGCGTGTGCACGCCGCGCGGCCGCTCGCCTGGCCGGCGCCTGGGGCGGCCTGCGAGTTCGGTCAGCGAAGGCAGGAAGCCGGCCAGCGTCTTGCCGGCACCGGTCGGCGCGATCAAAAGCATGGAGCGGCCGGCGCGGGCATTGGCGAGCAGCTCCAGCTGATGCGCGCGCGGCGCCCAGCCCTTGGCCGCGAACCACCGGGTGAACGGTTCGGGCAGCAGGGCGGGCTCGTCGGCAAGGCGCGGTTCGGCGGTCACGGGAAAGACCTAGCGCGGGTGTGGGCGAGAGCCAAGCGGAATTTGGAACAAAAGGGGATCGGTTTTTGTGGAAGCGCCGGCGCCTCTATCTCCCCCCTTGCGGGGGAGAAAGCGATTTCAGCACCTTAGCGAGCATGCCCGCAGGGCAGCACAGCTAAGTGCTAGAAATCGCAAGAGAGGGGGTGAGAGCCTGGTTCGCCAGAGGCGAATTGAAAGGTCCTGTGGACCTTTCAAAGGGCTCGAACGCCCGAGGCCATAGCCGAGGGCCGGGCAACGTCGGCGATCTGCTCTTCTCATCTGTTTCGGAGAAGAGAAGGCTCTCACTTATGAAACCCCTCAGCTGAAAATCCCCTCTCTTGGATTTTCTACGACTTAGACTGCGCCGCCCTGCGGGCGTGCTCGCTAAGATCGTGAAAATCCTTTCTCCCCCGCAAGGGGGGAGATAGCAGCGTCGACGCTTCGCCCAGACGATGCGAATTGGGCACCCTTGGTCAGATGGTGCAAGACTCTGTCCTTTGCCGGTTGATAGTGAGAGGCGACCGGCGCGGCCCCTTATCTCTCCCCTTGCGGGAGAGAAAGCGATTTCAGCATCTTAGACGAGCACGCCCGTCAGGGCGGCGCAGGCTAAGTGCTAGAAATCGCAAGAGAGGGGGTGAGAGCCTGGTTCGCCCTAGGCGAATTGAAAGGTCCAGTGGACCTTTCAAAGGGCTCGAACGCCCGAGGCCATAGCCGAGGGCCGGGCAACGTCGGCGATCTGCTCTTCTCATCTGTTTCGGAGAAGAGAAGGCTCTCACTTATGAAATCCCTCAGCTGAAGATCCCCTCTCTTGGATTTTCTACGACTTAGACTGCGCCGCCCTGCGGGCATGCTCGCTAAGATCGTGAAAATCCTTTCTCCCCCGCAAGGGGGGAGATAGCAGCGTCGCGCTTTCAGAAAGGGGATCGTTTCAGGTGGATGGGATTGTGTAAATTGAACGCCACCGCAGCGGACAAGCGCGGCGCGCCCTTATCTCCCCCCTTGCGGGGGAGAAAGCGATTTCAGCACCTTAGCGAGCATGCCCGAAGGGCAGCGGAGCTAAGTGCTAGAAATCGCAAGAGAGGGGATCTTCAGCCGCGACCCTTCGCAGCCTGCAAGATCGCCAGGCACACGGCATCGATGTTTTGCTCCACCTCATCGTTCCAGAAACGAAGAATGCGAAAGCCTAGCTCTTCGAAATGCCGGTCACGCGCAACATCACGCTGCGAATCCGCGTGCTGGCTGCCATCGACCTCTATGATCAGCCTTACCTCGAAACAGACAAAATCGAGGATGTAGCCCTCGAGCGGTACTTGCCGCTTAAACTTCAATCCTTCGAGCTGACGGTTCCGCAGGGTTTGCCAGAGGACGTTTTCTGCCTTCGTCGCATCGGCACGCATCGAACGGGCAAAGCCACGGCTTGAAGGTGTAACTGGCTGACGCATTGCGGGCAGATCCCCTCTCTTGCGATTTCTAGCACTTAGCCTGCGCCGCCCTGCGGGCGTGCTCGTCTAAGTTGCTGAAATCGCTTTCTCCCCCGCAAGGGGGGGAGATAGCGCGCCTGCGCCCCTACCGCCCCGCCACCACAATCAATCCCGCGACCGGTTCGCGCCTGTCCTGGCGGATGACACGCTCCGCGAGCGACAGCACGGAAAACCCGTTGGCGGAAAGTACGGCGCGGACATAGGGTTCGGAGTGCGCGTAGCGGCGCGAGGGCTGCAGGGCGAAGCCGTCGGGTCCGGAGAGCTTCTCGACCGAGAAGGCGAACAGGCCGTCCGCGGCCAACAGGCCGGCGACCGTGGCGACGATTGCCTCCAGCGCGCCGACATACATGAAGACATCGGCCGCGGTGACGAGATCGGGGGCCGGCCCGTCATAGGAGAACTGCTGCAGGTCGGCCTTGCCGAGCCGGTCGTAGACGCCCTTGCGCTCGGCCTTGCGCAGCATCGCGGCGGAAATGTCGAAGCCTTCGAGGCGATCGGCGATCGGGCGCAGCCTTTCGCCCATCAGCCCGGTGCCGCAGCCGAGATCGAGCGCCAGCCGGAAGCGGCGGTTGTCCTGCGCGCGGATCGCCTCGTCCAGATATTCCGGCACGCGGTAGTCCAGCTTCTCCACCAGCGAGGTGTCGAAGTTCGGCGCATAATGGTCGAACAGCGCCTCGACGAAGGCGCTGGGCGGGGCGGCGGCAACCGGTGCCTTGCCGATCAGCGCCAGTTTCAGCGCGGAGCCCGGCCGGTCGGCGGGGTCGAGCTTCAGCGCCATCGTCCAGGCGTGGGCGGCGGCATCAAGATCGCCCGCCGCTTCCTGCATTTCGCCCAGCCGGAACCAGCCCAGCGTCCAGCCGGGCGCCAGCTCCAGCGCGCCCAGCATCAGCGCGGCGGCATCGACATAATCGTGCGAAGCGAACAGCGCCTCCGCGTAATCGGCGCGGCGGTCGGCAAGCAGGTCGCCCGACGAAGCGGGTAGCGGTTTCATGAGGAGAATCTCCGGCGCGTCGCTTAGCCGGAGAGCGGTGGCGTGCGCAAGCCCCCTGCTGCCTTCTCCCCTTGTAGGAGAAGGTGGCCGAGCCCCGGCGGCTATGCCGCCGTTTTGGGCGAGGTCGGATGAGGGGTGTTGGACGGAGTGCCGCTTTCGCGATTGTTCGCTTCAAACGGTGCAGGAGATCCTCCGCCTCGTTTCTTCCAACACCCCTCATCCGGCCCTTCGGGCCACCTTCTCCCACAAGGGGAGAAGGGGATGTGCCACGGCATCTCCCCCCCTTGCGGGGGAGAAAGCGATTTCAGCATCTTAGACGAGCACGCCCGAAGGGCGGCGCAGGCTAAGTGCTAGAAATCGCAAGAGAGGGGATTTGCCGGCACAACGTTGGCGATCTGCTTTCAAACACCCTGCTTTGAAGAGCAGAAGAAGGGCTCTCACCTATGAAACCCCTCAGCTGAAGATCCCCTCTCTTCGATTTTCTACGACTTAGCCTGCGCCGCCCTAAAGGGCGTGCTCGTCTAAGATCGTGAAAATCCTATCTCCCCCGCAAGGGGGGAGATAAGGGCGCCGCGTCGAAGCTGCCTTTCTCGCCCCGTTTACGGGGAGAGATGCCCGGCAGGGCAGAGAGGGGCGGAGCCAACTTCGGCAGGTTTGGCGCCGCCCCTCATCCGTCACTTCGTGACACCTTCTCCCCGTGAACGGGGAGAAGGAAGGGCCTCTCATCCTGACAAATCTGGCAGCAGGCTTGTCAGGAGCATCTTTCATCCGGCCGCCGATGACCTATCCTGAAAGAATGCGCCCAAGCGACCTGCTCTGTTCCCGGCCCCAGGGTCTCTACTGCCCGCCCGGCGACTTCTTCATCGATCCCGTCAGCCCGGTCGATCGCGCGCTGATCACACACGGCCATTCCGACCATGCCCGCTCCGGCCATCGCTCGGTACTGGCGACGCGGGAGACGCTCGACATCATGGCCCTGCGCTATGGCGAGGATTTCGCCGGCACCACCCAGGCGGCCCGGCTCGGCGAGACGATCACGCTGAACGGCGTTTCCATCTCCTTCCACCCGGCCGGCCATGTGCTGGGATCGGCGCAGATCGCCGTGCGATACAACGGCCTCACCATCGTGGCTTCGGGCGACTACAAGCGCCAGGCCGACCCGACCTGCGCCGCCTTCGAAGTGGTGCCGTGCGATGTCTTCATCACCGAGGCGACCTTCGCGCTGCCAGTGTTCAGGCATCCGCCGGCTGAGGACGAGATCGCCAAGCTGCTGCGCTCGGTGGAGCAGTTCCCAGAGCGCTCGCACCTGGTCGGCGCCTATGCGCTGGGCAAGGCGCAGCGCGTGATGCGGCTGCTGCGCGATGCCGGCTACGACCGGCCGATCTACATCCACGGCGCGATGGCCAAGATCTCGGACTATTACCAGAGCCAGGGCATCGATCTCGGCCAGCTCGAACCGGCGACGGTCGAGACCGGCACCAAGGCGGACTTCGCCGGGGCCGTCGTCATCGGCCCGCCGTCCACCTTCGCCGACCGCTGGGCGCGGCGCTTCCCAGACCCGGTGTCCTCCTTCGCGTCGGGCTGGATGCGCATCCGCCAGCGTGCCAAGCAGGGCGGCGTCGAGCTGCCGCTGATCATCTCCGACCATGGCGACTGGGACGAACTGGCGGAAACGATCAAGGAGACCGGGGCGCGCGAGATCTGGGTCACCCACGGCCGCGAGGAAGCGCTGGTGCGCTGGTGCGAGCTGGAAGGGCTGACGGCCAAGCCGCTGCACCTCATCGGCTATGAGGATGAGGGGCAATGATGGACGGCGGGCGTTCGGAGGTGAGCCAGGAGGTGAGCCGGGGGCTCTTCATCCCACGTTCCGGAATGGATCCCCGACACTCTCTGGTCGCTCCGCTCCCGACGAGGTCGAGGATGACGGACTTTCTACGCCTCGCGCAACCCGCAAACGCCGACCCCACGATCAGCGCCGGAGCCGATGTCATCATCGACGCCGGAGATTGGCGGAAACGCCTCATACCAGCCGTCATCCTCGACCTCGCAAGCGACCGCAGGGAGCGGCGAGTGTCGGGGATCCATTCCGGAACGGGGACGCTAGCAGGGCGGTGCAGACCATCGCGTGAGACAGCCCTGACAGGAAGTTCAGCTCGGACAGAAAGCACCGGTGTCATCGTCAACGTTGGAGATTGGCGGAGACGTTCCATACCAACCGTCATCCTCGACCTCGTGAGGGAGCGGAGCGACCGGAGAGTGTCGGGGATCCATTCCGGAACGGTGACGTCGCCGAGGCGGTGCAGGACATCGCATGCGACATCCTCGGCCAATCGAGGATGCGGCCATAGGCAGGACATCCGCCCATGAACCGCTTCGCCGAACTGCTCGACCGGCTGGTGCTGACGCCTTCGCGCAACGGCAAGCTGAAATTGCTCACCGACTATTTCCGCAGCGTCGAGGACCCGGACCGCGGCTATGCGCTGGCGGCGATCACCGGGGATCTGTCGATCGCGGCGGTGAAGCCGGCCATGCTGCGCGCGCTGGTGACCGAGCGCATGGACCCGGTGCTGTTCGGCTATTCCTACGACTATGTCGGCGACCTTGCCGAGACCGTCTCGCTGGTGTGGCCGGCCGACCCGGCCACGCGCGCCAATCATGTGCCGACGCTGGGCGAAGTCGTGGCGAAATTGCAGGCGGCCAGCCGCTCCGACGCGCGACAAGTGCTGGCGCGCCTGCTCGACAGCGCCGGCATCTCGGCGCGCTTCGCCATCATCAAGCTGGTCACCGGCGGCCTGCGCATCGGCGTGTCGGCCAGGCTCGCCAAGCAGGCGGTGGCCGATCTCGGCCCGGTCGACGTGAGTGAGATCGAGGAGCTGTGGCACGGGCTGACGCCGCCCTACAGCGAGCTGTTCGCCTGGCTGGAGGGCAAGACCGGCAAGCCCGAGCGCGCGGCCAAGGCGCTGTTTCGGCCCGTCATGCTGGCGCATCCGGCCGAGGACAAGGATTTCGAGAAGCTCGACCCTGCCGACTACGCCGCCGAATGGAAATGGGACGGCATCCGCGTGCAGGCGGCTTCCGAAGGCGGCGTGCGCCGGCTCTATTCGCGCACCGGCGAGGATGTCGCCGGCGCCTTCCCGGACCTCACCGGCGCGATCGACTTCGAGGCGGTGCTGGACGGCGAACTGCTGGTCGGCTCGCCCAGCGCCACCGGCACCTTCTCCGACCTGCAGCAGCGGCTGAACCGCAAGAGCGTGTCGCCGAAGATCCAGGCGCAATATCCAGCCTTCATGCGCTGCTATGACCTGCTGCAGATAGGCGGCGAAGACCTGCGCGCCCTGCCCTTCCGCGAACGGCGCGCGCGGCCGGAAGACTTCATCAAGACGCTCGACCCGGCCCGCTTCGACCTGTCGCCCCTGGTGGCATTCACCGGTTGGGCCAAACTCGAAGCCGGCCGCAGCAACCCGCCGCACCCGATCATCGAAGGCGTGATGCTGAAGCGCTGGGATTCGCCCTACGTCGCCGGCCGGCCGAAAGGCCCGTGGTTCAAGTGGAAACGCGACCCGCACACGGTGGATGCGGTGCTGATGTATGCCCAGCGCGGCCACGGCAAGCGCTCCTCCTTCTATTCCGACTACACCTTCGGGGTCTGGTCGGGCCCGGAAGGCGCGGAAGAGCTGGTGCCGGTCGGCAAGGCCTATTTCGGCTTCACCGACGAGGAGCTGAAACAGATCGACAAATATGTGCGCGACAACACCATCGAGCGCTTCGGCCCGGTGCGCTCGGTGCGCGCCGACCGCACCGCCGGCCTGGTGCTGGAAGTCGCCTTCGAAGGCCTGAACCGCTCGACCCGCCACAAATCCGGCGTCGCCATGCGCTTCCCCCGCATCTCCCGCCTGCGCTGGGACAAGCCGACCGCCGAAGCCGACCGCATCGAGACGCTGCAGGCGCTGCTGGATTAGAGGCTAATCGAGAAATCACGCGAACCTCTCAGCTGAAAATCCCCTCTCTTGGATTTTCTACGACTTAGCCTGCGCCGCCCTGCGGGCGTGCTCGTCTAAGATCGTGAAAATCCTTTCTCCCCCGCAAGGGGGGAGATAGAGGCGCCGGCGCTTCCAACTCACAGGGAAACGAATTGCGCACGCAATGGATCAGACCGTGCGAGGGCGCGGCGCTGTTATCTCCCCCCTTGCGGGGGGTGAGAGCCTGGTTCGCCACAGGCGAATTGAAAGGTCCAGTGGACCTTTCAAAAGGCTCGAACGCCCGAGGCCATAGCCGAGGGCCGGGTAGCGATTTCAGCATCTTAGACGAGCACGCCCTTTAGGGCGGCGCAGGCTAAGTGCTAGAAATCGCAAGAGAGGGGATATGCCCGCAATGCGTCAGCCAGTTACACCTTCACACCGTGGCTTTGCTCGCACGATGCGTGTCGATGCGACGAAGGCTGAGAATGTCCTCTGGCAAGCCTTGCGTAACCGTCAGCTCGAAGGATTGAAGTTCAAGCGGCAGGTGCCACTAGATGGCTACATCCTCGACTTTGTCTGTTTCGAGGTACGGCTGATCGTGGAAGTTGATGGCAGCCAGCACGCGGAATCGCAGCGGGATGTTATTCGCGATCGGCATTTCGAGGGACAGGGCTTTCAAGTTCTTCGATTCTGGAATGACGAGGTGGAGCAAAACATCGACGCGGTGTGTTCTGCGATCCTGCAGGCTGCGAAAGGTCGCGGCTGAAAATCCCCTCTCTTGCGATTTCTAGCACTTAGCCTGCGCCGCGCTTGTCTGCTGCGCTGGCGTTCAATTTACACAATCCCATCCACCTAAAACGATCCCTTTCTGAAGGCGCGGCGCCTCTATCTCCCCCCTTGCGGGGGAGAAAGGATTTTCACGATCTTAGCGAGCACGCCCGTCAGGGCGGCGCAGTCTAAGTCGTAGAAAATCCAAGAGAGGGGATCTTCAGCTGAGGGGCTGCGTAAATGAGAGCCCTCTCTTTTCCGAAAGAGATGAGAAAAGCAGATGGCCAGCGTTGCCCGGCCCTCGGCTATGGCCTCAGGCGTTCGTGCCTTTTGAAAGGTCCACTGGACCTTTCAATTCGCCTGCGGCGAACCAGGCCCTCACCCCCCGCAAGGGGGGAGATACCAACGCCGCGCTAGGCCGCAAGGCGCGCGCCTACTCCGTCACCGACACCCGAATCTCGTAGATGTCCACCGACTTGCCCTGCTTGTCGAAGTCGGAGTTGATGGCGATGGTGCCGGCGGAGCCGGGGCGGCCGGACGGCAGCTGCACGTCGAACAGATATTCGTTGCGCTCGTTGCCGACGACGTAGCGCTTGCGGCCGCAGTCGCCCAGTTCGCCGAAATTGCAGTCGACCGACATCTGCGTTTCCTTGCCGTCCTCGGCGCGGGCGATGATGTCGAACACGGCTTTCTTGCCGGCGATCTGTTCCAGGATGCCCTGGCCGACGTCGAAGGAGACGGCGGAACCGGACGCGCCGGAGGTGACGCGGATGAAGGCGCCGGATTCGTCCTTCATCACTTCAGCCTTCGCATCCGACGGCGTGGCAACCTGCGCCGGGCTCTCCGGCGAGAAGACGTTGATCCAGTTGCGGTTCTGCGTGTCGTCGCCGGAAAGCTTCGGCGCGCCTTCCGGCTGGTAATCCTCGTCGGAGACCGTCGGCGTCTGCGCCGGCGACTGGCCGAGCTGTTCGAGCGTCTTGAAGGCGTTGGACTGAATGGCCCACCACAGGCCGATGCCGACGAGAGCCAGGATCGTCACGCCGAAGAAGATCGCCGTCAGCGGCAGGCGGCGGCCGATGCGGCGCGTGTCGCGATCCGGCGAGACCTGCAGGCTGCCGGCAAGGGCTGCCTCCGCCGCCGAGGGCGGCAGGCTGCCCTCGGGGATGATGTCGGGCACCACGGGCAGCACGCGCGAACGCGGCGCCTCCCCCGGGGCGCCAAGCGAAGGCTCGACGCGCCCACCGGGCTGGCTGGGCGCGGCGGATGACGGCGCACGGTCGCCGATTTCGCCATCGAGGTCGACCTCGGGTGCTGCGCCCGGCACCGCCGGCAGGAATTCCGATTCGATCTCGGCGATCTTGGCCTGCATCGCCTTGCGGCGCTTCATCGCCACTTCGACGGTGACGTTCGGATTGGCCAGCAAGGCGCGGTCGAGCGCCGCGAAGGCCGATCGATAGACCCGCTCGCGGAATGCGCGATCGTCGGGGTCGCCTTTTTCGAAGGCGTTGCGGATCGCCTTTTCGATCGGGTCCAAATCGATTTCCTTCCGGGCGGCGGTCACATTTCCTTGATGGTTAGCCGCCGGAACACAATCAATCAACGGTCGGCTGCTGCCATTTTCCCCTAAGCAACGCCCATTGCTTGTATTTTTGCGCTCAACCGTGGCTTTCGGGAGTCGTATCGCGGCACTGCGCTTCCCTGTGGATACATTGAGGACGCTTTAAGCTGCTGCCTGGAGCGCCGCGCGTCCAGCGGACGCGCAAAGGACGCTCCAGCACTTTTTAGTTGCGCATCGTGCTTTCCGAAAATCGTTCCGATTTTCGGGCCGATGCGCGATTGCCGAGGCCAACGGCTTGCGCTATGAAATTGACGTTTACGGAAACGTCAATGCAAAGGGAGGCTGCAGCGTGGCCCTGCCAGACATTCTCACCAAGCGTGTTCGGATACCGGTGGTCGGCTCGCCGCTGTTCATCATATCGCATCCGCCGCTGGTGCTGGCGCAGTGCAAGGCCGGCATCGTCGGCTCGTTTCCGGCACTGAACGCGCGCCCCGAAGCCCAGCTCGACGACTGGCTGGCCGAGATCACTGAAGAACTCGCCCGCCACGATGCCGCCAGCCCCGAGCGCCCTTCGGCGCCTTTCGCTGTCAACCAGATCGTGCACAAGACCAACACCCGCCTGGAGCACGACCTTCGGCTCTGCGTGAAATACAAGGTGCCGGTGGTGATCACCTCGCTGGGCGCGGTCGAGGAAGTGAACCAGGCCGTGCATTCCTATGGCGGCATCGTGCTGCACGACATCATCCATGACCGCCATGCCAGGAAGGCCATCGAAAAGGGCGCCGACGGGCTGATCGCGGTTGCGGCCGGCGCAGGCGGCCACGCCGGTACGCTGTCGCCCTTCGCGCTGGTGCAGGAAATCCGGCAATGGTTCGACGGACCGCTGCTTCTGTCGGGGGCGATCGCCCATGGCGGCGCGGTGCTGGCGGCGCAGGCGATGGGCGCCGACATGGCCTATATCGGCTCGCCCTTCATCGCCACCGAAGAGGCGCGCGCGATGGACGGCTACAAGAAGATGATCGTCGACTCCAAGGCCGCCGACATCGTCTATTCCAACCTCTTCACCGGCGTGCACGGCAACTATCTGAAAGGCTCGATCCGCGCCCAGGGCCTGGACCCGGACAATCTGCCGGTCTCCGACCCGACCAAGATGGATTTCGCCAGCGCCAAGGCGTGGAAGGAGATCTGGGGCTGCGGCCAGGGCATCGGCGCCGTCGACAAGGTCGTGCCCGCGGCCGAACTGGTCGAGCGGCTGGTGCGCGAATACGAGGCGGCGAAGACGAGGCTGGCGGCTTAGAGCCTTTTCTTCTCCCCTTGCGGGAGAAGGCAACGCCACTGCCGCGCCAGATGTCTCTCCTTGGGCCGCTCAGTCCAATCCTTCGGCGTTTCGGAATGGATCCCCGACACTCTCCGCTCCCTACGGTCGCTCACGAGGTCGAGGATGACGGAGTTCCTTGTTCGCCTTCGCCAAGCGTAGGCCTTGGCCGCTAAGACCGTTGTACGACTGGGAGCGCCAGGTGACGCTGGACGCCAACGGTGACAGTTGGCACCGGCCATACATGGAGCCGTCATCCTCGACCTCGCAAGGAGCGCAGCGACTGGAGAGTGTCGGGGATCCATTCCGGAACGTTGAGGAAAGCGCGGCGGTGCAGAACGGTTTTAGCCCCGCGCGAACTGCCTGCTCGGCCTCGTTTCTTCCAACACCCCTGATCCGTCTCGGCGCATGCGCGCCGATCCACCTTCTCCCGCAAGGGGAGAAGGGAACGCCACCGCCGCGCCGTACGAGCCGCATGAGTTTCCGGCAGAATCGGCGACAACCCATCTTGAATTTGCCAAAGCTTGCGGCTATCACGCAGCCACCTTCGCGGGTTTCCAGCCCGCCGGGCCGCTTTAGCTCAGTCGGTAGAGCACATCATTCGTAATGATGGGGTCGCGTGTTCGAGTCACGCAAGCGGCACCACTTTTTCCCGCCCGCATCCCTGCGCCAGATCGAGCCGCCGTGGCTGCGCCTTTCGCAGCCTAGGCTTTCTTCACGAATTCGGTCTTCAGCACCAGGCCCTTGACCTGCTTGGTGTTGGCTTCGATCTCGCCCGGATTGCCGTTCAGGCGGATGTTCTTGACCAGTGTGCCGCGCTTGATCGTCTCGGAGGTCCCCTTGACCTTCAGATCCTTGATCAGCGTGACGGAATCGCCGTCGTTCAGCTGCGCGCCATTGCTGTCGCGTACCACCACATCGTCGCTCATGCTGTCCATCTCCAGATTGCGTCCCCGCACTACAACGGCGCGATGGGTAAGCCAAGCCGAGCTGTGACAATATGCAAAATGCGGGCAAGCATCCCCGGCGCTAGACTGCAGGAATGAGTAGTGAAAATCCCCTCACTGACCCAAATATCGCGCATCCGGACATAGACGAGGCGCTGATCGCCCGCCTTGTCCGCACGTTCTACGATCGTGCCCGCAAGGATGAGCTGATCGGCCCGATTTTCACCGAAGCGGTGCATGATTGGGATGAACACATCGCGCAGATCACAGCCTTCTGGTCGTCGGTGACCTTGCGCACGGGCCGATACAGCGGCCGCCCGATGCGGCCGCATCTGAGACTCCCGCTCGAAAACGAGCATTTCGACCGCTGGCTGGCGCTGTTCGAGGCCACTGCGAAAGAGCTCTGCTCACCCGGGGCCGCGAACGCCTTCATCATCCGGGCGCGCCGGATCGCCGACAGTTTCGAGATGGCGATCGGCACCCAGCGCGGAGAAATGCGCCGCCCGCGTCACTCCCGGATGTGATCCCCGGGGTGCCGGCTGCGGCTGCGCAGTCACAAGTCTTGAAGCACGGCAGCAAGCGCCGCTACATGGCGGCATGAGCAACCTCAGCACCCTGGTCGCGACCGTCACCGCCCGGCAGGAGATCAAAAAGAGCCGCTTCGTCGCGGTCGCCGGCCCCGTGCCGGATGAAGCCGCCGCGAAGGAATTCATCGCCGCGCATTCAGACCAGACCGCGAACCATAACTGCTGGGCGTGGCGGATCGGACAAGCCTATCGATTCAGCGATGACGGGGAACCCAGTGGAACGGCCGGCAAGCCGATGCTGCAGGCGATCGACGGTCAATCGCTCAACCGCGTCGCTGTCATCGTCACGCGCTGGTTCGGTGGTGTGCTGCTCGGCAGTGGGGGCTTGATCAGGGCGTATGGCGGCACCGCGGCCCTATGTTTGCGAGAGGCCGAAAAGATACCGCTGGTCGACACGATAGCGGCGACGGTTCGATGCGGGTTTGGCGATCTGGCTCTCTTGCAGGCGCGGCTGGAGGCGTTTCCCGGCGCGCAGCTTCGCAGCCAGGCATTCACCGATGCGGGGGCGGAACTGTCGGTTCTGGTTCCGAAAGGCGAGGCCGACAGCATGGCACGCATGGTGGCGGATCTGACGAGCGGACGGGCGGCGTTCAAGATTGAGGACTAGCGCAAATTCCAGCAAAAATGCGCAGCGGCGCGGCCACACCAGGGCAGACAGCGCACATCAGCCCGCGGGCTTCAACGTCTCAGGGCACGTCGTCCTTCCCTGTCGTGCCCCCTTCACCTTCCAGGACGCTCAGCCGCCTGGTGAGTGACCGATTGAACTTGAGCCTTACGCCGATGCCCTGGGAGCCTTCCTCAGGAAGAAAAACCGCCCCAAGTTCTTCCAATGCAACGCGAATGGCGTCGATTGCTGCTCCATTCGGGACGTCAATGCCACGTTCGAAGTGCTCTATGGCTTTTTCATCGACGTTTGCATTGGCCGCAAGCTTGGCACGGCTGACTTCGACCAAGGCTCGGCCAGCCTTGCATAAAGGCCCGGTGATCATCTTCGTCTCCGTTGTTGATGGAGCGTAGCACAGATGTTGAAGCGCCTGTTACCCCGCGCGGGTCGAACAGCCTGTCGCGGCATGGTGGTGGCTTCGTTTGCAGCGACCGCGGCCACCCGGGCCAATGGATCGCCGGCGCCCGATCAGCCCGCTGGCTTCAACGTGACATGGAACCGGCCGTCGCGGATCGCCGCCTTGCCGTCCAGCGATTCCATGTCGGCGGAGAATGTGCCTTCAATGGAATTGCCTTCGACCCTGGTGATCCTGAGCACCGCGGGCTCCTTGGAGGTGCGGTCGATGAGGAATTCGTGGCCGTCGCCGTGCAGCTCGATGCAGGGTCCGTTGGCGTTGCAGTCGCGTGCCAGCATCTGTTCCTGCAGCGACGTCGCGTCGAACTGCAGCTTGAGCGTGGTGAGATCGATGTCATCGCCTTGCACTGAAGGCGTGGTCTGAACCAGCAGGACGTTGCCGAGCGTAACCGCAATCATGCCGGTGCCCGAAGTCGACCAGTCCTTGTCACCGATTTTGGCGCTGATGCTGTCGCCGGCCTGCGCGGTGGATTCGATCTTCTGCTCGGCCGCCTTCGGCGCTTGCGGCTGTGTCGGCGGCGTCTGCTCCACCTGCTTCGGCGGCTCAGGCGCTTTCGGCTGTTCCGCCTGCTGGCCGGGGTTGGCGCCCGGAGGTGCCAGCTCGAAGTTGAACACCTGCCATTGACCGGCCTCGTTCTTGACGAGGTTGACCGTTGCCGGAAGCGTCACGTCGCCTTCCAGCGTCACGGTTCCGACGACCTTGCCCTGGCCGTTCTGCATCTCGCGCGTCGGCCAGGACGCGCTCTTGAATTTGGCGAGCCCGAGACGATCGACGATGGCCTCGAAATCCTGCTCCGAAACGGCCTGCCGGAAGCCGCCCGCTGCCTTCTTGTAGGCTGCGGGCGCGCCGGAACTGGCGGTGGTGGCGAAGAAGTCGGTCGCGGCGTCGCTGATGCCGCTGGTGAAATAAAACACCGCGCTGACGATGATGGCGGCCACCACGGCGACAGCGCCAAGTCCGATCAGGAGCTTCTTGTAGAACGGCATACGGATCACACCCCGTGATCGAGAATCAAACCGCCCGCGCGGACCATATCGAGAGGGCTTTTGGGGAGCAACTGACGATGACGGCCATGTGAGATCGCCGATATTTCCCTCCAAAATGAGAGTTGATGACGCGATGCTTTCGAACCGGAGAGGCATCGCCTAGGCTGACCACCATGAGGAAATCAGATGATCGGCTTCACATGATCCGCTCCGCAGCCCTGATCGTCATCGGCCTGAGCGTTGCCGGGTGCGGCATGTCGCGAGAGAGCTATGAGGTCGGGCAGGCCCAGATGCGCTCCAGCCCCGCATTCCGGCAAGGCGCGATGGAGACCTGCATCAACGATGCGGATCGCGCACCGGCCGAGGAGAGGAAACGCTTCGCCGCACGCCACAGAATCCCGACGCGCGACGTATCGCGCACCGCCTGCCGGCGCCTCGTTAACGCCATCGCCCAGAACCGTCTCACCTATGAGAAATATCGTGAGGTGTTCTCGTCAGGAGACGGCTCCAAAGTACTTCAGGCCGCCGAGGCGGCTTATTGAAGGACAGGCCCTTGGAGCGTTTCCGTTTTTCCCGGAGACGGCCACCTGCACTTGGATTGTTCTGGTTCCGCAGAGGCGAACCGGGAACTTCGTCATCCTCGACCTCGGAGCGACCGGAGGGAGTGGAGAGTGTCGGGGATGACGGCTGTAAAGGGCGTCTCGGCCAATCTCCAACGGCAGCGCTGACACCGACGGTCGTTGTCGAGCGTCACCGATGATGGACGACGCCAGCTCCCCCTCGCCTAAACCGCCGTCCCTGTCGGCTCACTCCTCGCCGCGCGCAGCAGTTCCGAACGCACCCACGGGTCGGCCATGGCGCTGGGAACGGCGCGGGCGCGGACGTCGTCGGGCAGGGTCGAGACCTCGCCGTAGAGACACGACCAGCGCTGGCAATGTTCGGCGAGCGGGCGTTCGTTTTGTTCCCATGCGGCCAGCCGTGCAGGGATGTCGCGCGGGTCGGCGAGGTCTTCCATATGGGCGGCCAGCGCCAACGCGCTCTGCATGGCCATGCCGCCGCCCTGCCCGAGATTCGGCGGCTGGGCGTGTGCTGCGTCGCCCAGGATCGCGGCGCGGCCGGCCGACCAGGATTTCACGGTGACGATGCTGTAAGGGCTCCAGGCCAGCACATCGCCGATGCGGTCGATGAGATGTGCCCAGGCGGGGAACGAGGCGCGCCAGGTTTCCTTGTCGAGCGGATAGGCGCGGCCCTTCCCGTCCGTGTCCTGACAGGTCAGCGCGAGATAGATCCGGCCCCCGGCCAGCGGGGTGATCAGGAAGCGGCGCATGCCCGACCAGCATTCGATGTATTTGTCCGCGCCGCCCTGGCCGAGGTCCTCGATGCCGCCATCGATGATGGTGCGGATTGCGCCCTCCGTCGTCTGCCGGTGGCTGAGCTCGAGGCCGAGCGACTTGCGGATCGGTGACCACACGCCGTCGGCGCCGATGACGAGATCGCCCCGCGCGGCGTGATTGCCGGCAAAATGCAGCTCGCCTTGGGCGCCGGCGCCGATCGCCTCATGGCCGGTGCGGATCTCCACCCCGGCTTTTTCGGCGGCACCCTTCAGGCCTTCGAGCAGGTCGCGCCGGTGCAGGGTGACCAGCCGCACCTGCGGCGGCAGGCCGCCATCGTCGAGGATGGCATTGTCATGGCCGCGCTGTTCCATGGCGTGGCCGCGATAGGCGTTCTTCGACAGGCCGCCCAGGCCGAGCGCCTCGAGGATGCGCAGGCCGTTCTCCCAGATGTAGATGCCGGCGCCTGAAGCCCTGAGTTCGGCCTGCCGCTCGAACACGGTGACCTTCCAGTCGCGCTGCGCCAGCGCCGTTGCCGCCGTCAGCCCCGCGAAGCCCGCGCCGGCGATGAGCGCCGTTGGTTTGCCTGTCATCTTGTCCTCCTCTTGCCGCATGCCTGCGGCCATGCCGCGTCACATGCCGAAATAGCGGCGCTTCACTTCCGGATCGTCGACCAGCTGGTGTGCCGGCCCCGACAGCGTCACGATGCCGTTTTCGATGATGTAGCCATGGTCGGCGGTTTCGAGCGCCAGCTTCGAATTCTGCTCCGACAGCAGCACGGTATAGCCGTCGGCGCGCAGCTGGCTAATGATCTCGAACACCTTCTTG
This sequence comes from Mesorhizobium sp. 1M-11, assembly GCF_001303895.1. Classification (GTDB taxonomy): domain Bacteria; phylum Pseudomonadota; class Alphaproteobacteria; order Rhizobiales; family Rhizobiaceae; genus Mesorhizobium. The sequence goes on from NZ_LJSD01000051.1 coordinate 50,875, forward strand.
ACCATGATCGGCGCCAGCCCCAGCGTCGGCTCGTCGAGCAGGATCAGCCGCGGCTTCGCCATCAGGCTGCGGCCGATGGCCAACATCTGCTGTTCGCCGCCGGACATCGAGCCGGCCAGCTGCCGGCGCCGCTCCTTCAGCCTCGGGAACTGGCGATAGATCTCCTCCAGCCTTGCCAGCGCGCCGCCATGGGCACGAGGCACGACGGCGCCGAGCCTGAGATTCTGCTCCACCGTCAGCGCGGCGAACACCATGCGCCCTTCCGGCACCAGAGCGATGCCGCCGTCGACACGGCTGTGCGAGGGGCTTCTGGAGATATCGGCGCCGTCATAGGCGATCGAGCCGCTGTTGGCGCGGATCAGCCCCAGGATGGTCTTCATCAGCGTCGTCTTGCCGGCGCCGTTGGGGCCGACCAGCGCGGTGATCGAGCCGGGTTCGACGCCGAGGCTGATGTCGCGCAGGATCACCACCGGACCGTAGCCGGCGGAGAGGCCCTTGATGTCGAGCAGCGCCGTCATCCGAAATACACCTTCAGGACGTTCTCATCCGCGACGACCTGCTCGGGAGGCCCCATGGCGATGGGCACGCCATGATCCAGCACCAGGATGCGGTCGGACAGGTTCATCAGCGCGCCCATGACGTGCTCGATGATGAGGATGGTGAGGCCGCGCTCCTGCCGCAGCCTGAACAGCGTCTCGGTCATCTCGGCAACCTCCGTCGCGGTGAGCCCGGCCATGACCTCGTCGAGCAGCACCAGCCTGGCGCCGGTCGCCAGTGCGCGGGCGATCTCCAGCCGCTTCTGGTTGGACAGGGTCAGGCTTGCCGCGAGCTGGTCGGCAAGAGGCGCGAGGCCGACATCCTCCAGCGCCTGGCGCCCGGCGGTGGTCGCATCCACCAGCCGGTGCGCGCGCGCCGAGCCGTACATGGCCGAGACGATGACGTTGTCGAGCACGCTGAGATTGCCGAACGGGCGCACGATCTGGAACGTCCGGCCGAGACCGAGGCGGCATATCTGGTCGGGCCGCTGCCCGGCCAGCGTTTTGCCGGCAAAGCTGATCGATCCGCCATTCGGCCTGATCTGGCCAGCGATGACGCCGAACAGGGTCGTCTTGCCGGCGCCGTTGGCGCCCATCAGACCGAAGATCGTGCCTTCGTCAACCGAGAAGGAGACATCCTGCAGGGCCTTCAGCCCGCCGAACTGCTTGGAGACGTTCTGGACATCGAGGATGGTCATCAGCGTTTCAGCCCCCTGCCCACCAGGCCGGCCAGCCCTTGCGGAACGAACAGGATGAAGACGATGAGCAGGGCGCCCAGGATCATCATGTAGGCCTGCGGAAAGCGCGCCCACAGAAGCTCGGACAGGATGACCAGAAACAGCGTGCCGAGCAGCGGCCCCGACACCCGGCCGAGCCCTCCGACGATGGCCGTGGTGACGATGGTGAAGGACACTGCCGGGTCGAAGGCCTGGTCGGCGGCGAAATAGCTGGTGCGCAGCACCAGCAGCCCGCCGACGATGCCCGGGATGATCGCCGAGGCGACGAAGGCGAAGAGCTTCAGCCGCGTCACCGGCACGCCGATGGCTTCGGCCGCGACCTCGTTCTCGCGGATGGCGGCGAGCCCGCGGCCGAAGCGCGATTGCGCGGTCCAGGCGGCGAGCGCGGTGGCGATGACGGCCAGCGCCAGCATGGCGTAGTAGAGCGCTTCGAGCGACGGCGCGTCGAAGATCATCCGGCTGAACTGGCCGAGCCGCGTCTCCAGCAGCATGACCAGGTTCTTGACCAGCTCGGCGAAACCGAAGGTCAGGATGACGAAGTACGGCCCCTTGACGCGCAGCACCGGCAGCCCGACCACCAGCGCCAGCAGGCCGGCGGCAGCGCCCGAAAGCGCCAGCGCATAAGGCACCGACATCCAGTCCAGGCTGACGACCAGCACATAGGCGCCGATGCCGTAGAAAACGGCATGGCCTAGCGAGATGTAGCCCGTCGTCGCCGACAGCAGCGACCAGCTCTGGATGAGAGCGATCCACATGGCGACGATGAAGGCAACGCCCAGCCAGTATTCGGACCCGAGCTGCGGCACCAGCGCCAGCAGGCCGGCCACCACGGCGAAGGCGGCGATCAGGAAAGGCTTGCCGGTCATCGTGCCTGCACCGCCTTGCCGAACAGGCCCTGCGGGCGCAGCAGAAGCACGCCGACGAAGATGCCGTAGATGAGGATCGACCGATAGGTCGCGGAGGTCAGCGCGACGCCGAAGGTCTCGACGAAGCCGAGCACGAAGCCTGCGGCGATGCCGGCTGCGATGTTGCCAAGCCCGCCCATGATGACGACGACGAAGGCGGCGATGGTGAAGGGAAAGCCCATGAAGGGCGTGATCTGCTGCGTCATGGAGACCAGCACGCCTGCGACGCCGGCAATGGCGAAACCGGCGCAGATCGAGATCATCTGCACGCGCTCGACATTGACGCCGACGACGGCTGCCGCATCCTTGCGCTCGATGACCGCAAGCAAGCTCCAGCCGGCGACATGGAAGCGCAGGAAGGCGAGCGCGCCAAGCGTGATGGCGGCGGCGACGCCGAGCAGCAAGAGCATGCTGCCGGTGGCGGAAACACCGGCGAAGCTATGGACGCCGTCGAGGAACTGGTAGCCGCGCGAGGTGGCGCTGAAGGCCAGCGAGGCGCCGTTCTGCAGGATCACCGACAGGCCATAGAAGATGATGAGAGAATTGGCTTCCAGCCGCTGCGCCAGCGCCGGCGAACCGAGCTGCCGCTTCAACAGCACGACATAGACCAGGAAGCCGAACGCCGCGCATAGCACCGTCGTGGTGGCCAGTGAGACGACCGGCGAGATGCCGAGCAGCGTGAACGACCAGAACGCCGTATAGGCGCCGATCATGACCAGATCGCCGTGGGCGATGTTGAGCAGCCGCAGCGAACCATAGACGAGGTTCAGGCCAAGAGCGACGAGCGCGTAGAGCGCGCCGGAAACGACCGCCGCGAACAACAATTGTTGGAACATGGGCCTCTCACCAGCCGGTCTTCGGCCTGAAGTCCTTGGTCTTGATCTGATCCGGCCAGACCAGCTCAAGGCTGCCGTCCTGGATCTGCAGGAAGGAGGTCGGCGTCGTGGTGTTCTGGACGCCGTCGAACTTGACCGGCCCGTTGATGGTGTCGAAGGTCGCGGACGCGATCGTCTCGCGCAGCTTCTCCTTGTCGAGGCCGGCCGTCGCCACCGCCTGCTCAAGGATCTCCATCGACATGAAGGACAGAACACTGTCCAGCGCGTCGGGCGCTTCCTTGTACTTGGCGAGATAGGCGTCGAAGAACGGCTTGGCCTTCGGCCACTTGCTCTGGTTGGGCGACCAGTGGCCGACCGTCACGATGTTGTTGGCACCCGTGCCGAAGGCCTGCTGGTAGGCCTGGATCGTCGGACCGATCAGCGACAGCACGAACGGCGCCTTGACGTTGAGCTGCTTGGCCTGGGTGGCGAACAGGAAGGTGTCCGACGGATAGCTCAGCACGATGAAGGCATCCGGGTTGGACTGGTTGGCGCCGCTGATCAGCGTCGTCATGTCCTTGATATCGGGCGGGAAGTCTTCGTTGGCGACCAGCTTGATGCCGTGCCTCTCCAAAGCCGGCAAAAGGTAGGTCTTGATCTCCTGCGCCAGTGGCAGGACGTTGGCGAAGACAGCCGCCGTCTTGACGTTCTCCTTGGCCATGAAAGCGGCGAGCTCTTCGCCGACCTTGTCGGGGATAACGGCGGTGGGGAACCAGATATAGCCGGGCTTCACTTCCCGCAGCTTCACGGAAGCCGCGGTGTTGCCGACCATCGGGAACTTGTGCTTGGCCAGCACCGGCGCGATCGCCAGGTGGATCGGCGTGCTCCAGGGAGCGGCGAGCAGGTCGACCTTGTCCTGCGTGATCAGCTTCTCGTAGATGCGCACGGCATTGGCCGGATTGGACTGGTCGTCATAGCTGACGAACTCGACCGGACGACGCTGGCCGCCGCCGATGTCGAGCCCGCCGGCGGCGTTGACCTGGTCTTTCCAGAGCTCATAGGCGTTGACCTGCGAAGGCGCGGCCTGCGCGAACAGCCCGGTCAGGCACATGGAATAGCCGATGCGCAGCGGGCCATCGGCGGCCATCGCCAGGCGCGTCGTCACCGGGGCAAGGGCCGCGGCGGCCAGGAACGTCCTGCGGCTTATCGTGAAAGTCATATGTCCTCCTCCGGCGCGTCTTGATGCGCTGCCTTCCATGCCCTCGACGGGGCTGTTCCCACATCATCGCCCGGTGCCTGTTTGCACTCTTGAACGAATGACGTTCTTTAATGAACGACGATATCGCAGCGGGTGTCAATAGCGAATTGCATTCTTTTATAGTGAGCCTAGGTTGCGGCTGGAGACAGCCCGCGGTGCATGTCGACACGACGCAATGAATCATCCACAGGCGACCGCGCCAACGGCGGGAATCAGCCCTGACATGTGCCTGCTCGGGCATCCTGTTCTGCAGCGTTCCGGAATGGATCCCCGACACTCTCCGGTCGCTTCGCTCCCTTCGAGGTCGAGGATGACGGGTTTCCATTGTCGCGCCCAAATCGCGAACGCTTGCGCCAACAACAAGACCAACGAAGGACACCGATGCCAACGCAGTCGGGAACGCCGGTGTCGTCACCGACGTTGGAGATTGGCCAAGGCACCCCTCACGGCCGTCATCCTCGACCTCGTGAGCGACCGTAGGGAGCGGAGAGTGTCGGGGATCCATTCCGGAACGCCGACGAAGGCGCAGCGGCCCAGAACGGCCGAGCTCTCGCAGCCCGAAATCTCTAGCGGCCGCCGATCAGCATGCCGACCAAAGCTTCCTCGACATCGCTCCTGTTGGCGGTGCTTTCATTGGCGGCGCGCTGCGATTTCACGCGCATGGCGACACCGTCGAAGGTCAGCATCAGGAGGTGGGCGAAAGCGCGCAGACGCGGGTCTTCCGGCTTGGCGCCCTCGATCGCGTTGCAGACGATCTGCACGATCTTGTTTTCGGCCCAGTGCAGCAGATCTGGCTTGTACTTGTCCTTCGGCATGACGATGGCCAGGCCCTCCATCAGGGCAGAGGTGTAGCCGGTCTTGTCGTCGGCGATGTCGTTGAGCAGGCCGCCGACGAGGCGCTGGATCTTGCGTTCCGGCGTCTTCAGCCGTGCCACGGCGCGCTCCAGCGCCAGCACCTGCGCTTCGAACCAGGGCGTGTAGATGGTGAAATAGATCTGCAGCTTCGATTCGAAATAGACATAGACGTTCGACGGCGCGATGCCGGCACCCTTGGCGATCTTGGCGACCGTGGTGTCCATGTAGCTGGTCATCGCGATCTGCGACGCCGCCGATGTGAGGATCGCCTGCCGAACCGATTCATTCTTGACGCGGGCCAAGATCACCCCTCTCGCGCAAATCAGAATATTACGCTTAAGCGCGGAATCTTCGGTGGTCAAACGGCCAGCCGACAAAAGACCATGCTCCGGCGACGCAACGAACCATCGGTCCAAAAAAGAATGACATTCTCTATTGACATCGACAGGCTTCGACTCTTTTCATAAAAGAACGTCATTCGTTATAGCACAGGGAACGCATAACTTATGGCCAGCAATGGAGCCAGGCGCAAAGGATGCCCGGTCCAGAAAACGGGAGAAGCCTGATGCCGACCTTGCAGATCAACAACCATCCGATCGCCTATCTGGAATTCGGCGACCCGAACAACGACACCATCATCCTGTTGTCGGGCTGGGCACAGGACAACCGCCTGTTCAAGAACCTGTCGCCGCTGCTGGCCGAGACGTTGCATGTGCTGGTGCCCGACTATCGCGGCCATGACGCCAACGAGACCGTGCATGGCGACTTCGGCACCGAGGAGCTGATCGACGACATCGCCGCCTTCATCGAGATCAAGGCGCCGAAGAACCCGATGCTGGTTTCGACGTCGCACGGCTGCTGGGTCAATATCGGCCTGTGCGAGCGGCTAGGCCTGGAGCGCACCATCCTGATCGACTGGCTGATGCAGCCGCATCCGGGCTTCATCAAGCAGCTCGAGGACGGGCAGGACCCGCAGCGCTACAAGGAAGGCCGCGACAGCTTCTTCAACGAATGGGAAGCGACGACCGACAATGTCGACGTCATCAACCACATGAAGAAGGAAATGGCCTGGTTCTCCGGCCCGATGTGGATGCGCGCCTGCCGCGAGATCCTTAGGGCCTACACCAAGTACGGTTCACCACTGCAGCGTATGGAAGGGCTGAAGAAACAGCCCGAGCTCATCCACATCTACTCCCAGCCGCTCTCGGCCGAATACCGCAAATTCCAGGAAGACTACTCCGCCGGCCACCCCTGGTTCCGCCCCGTCCACATCCCCGGCCAGACGCACTTCCCGACGCTGGAGAACCCGGCAGCGGTGGCGAAGGCGATCGTGGAGTTCAGGAGGGGCTAAAAAGCGCCCCAGTGTTGGTTGGAGGTTTCACCGCGGCAGCGGCCGACCGAGGTCTCAATCGGCCTCGGTCTTGATGGAGCAGTGTGTTCCATCGGCTTATGCTGCCTTCGCCTCCATCGCGGCGAATATTCCCTCGGCGCTGCAGTTCCGGAGAAATCGTTCTCCGGCGGATCAAGCCGTCGCCGCACCGGGTTCGGCAGCACCGTCAGTTTTGCGCTCCTCCCGGAAAGGGCGGTCGGGGCGGATCCACAAGGCCATGAACGCGCCAAGCAAAAGCAGGACCATGGAAGCCGCGAACGGCAGGTCCCACCGCCCGGTCAGGTCGATGGTAAGGCCGAAGACGACCGGCGAGATCATGCCGGCAAGGCCGAAACCGAAATTCATGAACCCGCTCGCCGTCCCTGAATATTGGGGGGCGATGTCCATCGGCGTGGCCCAGATCGGCGCGACGATCAGTTCGGCGAAGAAGAACGCCGCGCTGAGGCTGAGCGCGACCGTCACGAGATCGGTGGAGAACATCACCGGCAGCATGCAGGCGAAAGCGCCGAGGAAACCGACGACGATCACGCCGATGCGGGCCCAGCCGATATTGCCGGTCCTGCGAAGAATGCCGTCGCTGGCCCAGCCGCCCACCAGATCCCCGACGACGCCCGCAAGAAACACGCCTGCCGAGAAGAAAGCGGATTTCTTCAGGTCGAGATGGTGCTGGTGCAGGAAGTAGGAAGGGATCCAGTTCAGGAAAAGCCAGAGCATCCAGCCATAACAGAAGTCGGTCATGGTGACCGGAAGCATGCGCTTCAGGAGCGGTATCCAGGGCAGTCTCTTGCGCTCGCCCGCGATCTTCTGCTTCGGCAGCGCCTCCAGTTCCTCTTGCGTGACGCCCTTGTGCTGTCGGGGATCGTCGCGGAAGTACCACCACCACAGGACGACCCACAGGAAGCTGACCAGCCCGACGATGATGAAGGAATCCCGCCACGACAGCGCGATGACCAGAAATGCGATCAGCGGTGGGCTCAGCGCATTGCCGAAGCGGGCGAAGGCATGCGTGATGCCTTGGGCAAAGCCGCGCTTTTGCGCGGGCATCCAGTTGGAGAGCGCACGTGTGGCGGTGGGAAAAGCCGATCCTTCGCCGATGCCGAGCAGGATCCTGGCGATGACCAGCGAAACCGCGCCCTCGACGAAGCCGATCATGATCGTGGCCGCCGACCAGATGCTGCCGCAGATGATCAGCGTCTTGTGCGGGCCCAGCCAGTCGCCGAGCCGGCCGCCGAGAATCTGGAAAAGAGCGTAGGGGTAGGCGAAGGCCGAGAAGGCAAGCCCCAGCTCCACGTTCGAGAGGCCGAGTTCGGCCTGCATGGCCGGAGCGGCGGTGCTGATGTTGACCCTGTCTATGTAGGTGACCAGATACATCAGGCAGATGATGAACAGGACGCGGTCCGTCGTCCTGAAACGGGTAAGCCGTAACATGTCTCCTCCCACGATTTTCGGGCGGAAGCTGCGGCCTTTCGTTCGCGAGGCCGGTTCCCGCTCCGATCAGGAAAACCCGCCCTCCTCGACGGGCTTTCCGGCTTTTGGGGTCCGGTCGGACCCCGATGCATTGCTCCTTTCAGATCCGACGCCCGGTCGGCTTCATTCCGTCATCTGCGCCAGTTTCAACCGCTGGATCTTGCCTGACGGCCCTTTCGGCAGGGCAGCCATGACATGGATGCGCTCTGGCGACTTGAATTTCCCAAACCTCTGTTCGCAAAGGCAGATCAGCTCCGACACGGCCAGGGTCGAGCCTGGCCGCAGCGTGACGGCCGCTTCGACACGTTCGCCATATCGGTCGCATTTGCGCGCGAACGCCGCCGCCTCGATGACATCGGGATGGGAATAGAGCGCCTCGTCGATCTCGCGTGGCGCAATGTTCTCGCCGCCCTTGATGATCAGTTCCTTCAGGCGCCCGGTCACGAAGACATAGCCGTCCTCGTCCAGGCGCCCGAGGTCGCCGGTCCGCAGCCAGCCGTCCGCGGTCAGCGCCGCGGCGGTGGCGGCGCTGTCGCCGAGATAGCCCCGCATCACATTCGCGCCACGCACCGCGATCTCGCCCTCGGCGCCGGGCGGCAGCGGCGAGAGGTCGGGGGAAAGCACCGTAACCTCGTTGCCGACCGCACGGCCCGGAGAGCCGATCTTGCGCAGGTCCGGCGGCAGCGGATTCGACAGGATCTGCGCCGCCGTTTCCGTCAGCCCCATGGTTTCGACGATCGGAATGCCGAAGCGCCGCTCGAAACCGTTCTGGACTTCCGGCGCAAGCGCCGCGGAGGCGGAGCGTCCGAAACGGATACGCGCCCGACAGGAGGATTGCGGTTCACCGTCTCCGTGCAGGAGGTGCGAAATGATCGTCGGCACCACCGAAAACCAGGTCGCCTTGTACTCCTCGCATATCGCCCAGAACTGGCTGGCCGAGAACCGTTCGCAGACCACGACCGAACCGCCCGACAGCAGCGGGGCGAGGATCGTCACGCACAGGCCGTTGATGTGATAGATGGGCAGGACGCACAGGGCACGGTCGTGCGCCGTCAGCTCATGCGCCACCGCCGTATTCCAGCCGCCGGCAAGCAGGCTCGAATGGCTGTGAACCACGCCCTTCGGCCGCCCCGTCGTCCCCGACGTGTACATCAGCAGCGCGTCGTCCTCCGCGCCATGGGCAAGCGGATCGGTTCGCTCGGTCCCTGCCGGCCAGCGGAACGCGCCATCGACTTCGATCAGGATCGGCGAGGCTGGATAAGCGGCCATGGCGCTGTCCAGCAACGGTCGCTGCCCGGCATCGACAAGCAAGGCTTTCGCGCCGGAATGCGACAGCGCGTAGCCGATCGCATCCGCCCCGGCGACCAGATTGATCATCGTGGCGCGGAAGCCACCATAGAGCACGCCATAGAGGCCCAGGACCACCTGGCGGCTGTTGGGCATCATCAGCGCCACGCTGTCGCCCCGCGCGATGCCCAGTCCGCCAAGCCTGCCGGCAATCTCGGCGGCCGCGTCGCGCAGCGCCCGCCAGGTCAGCGTCGTACCGTCGGAGGGAAAAAGATGACTGACGGCATCGCCTTGGTGATCGGCGCGATCGTCGAGCCAGTCCCGGACCGTTCCCCGCGGCGGCCGATGCGGGTCGAGCCTCATTTCCCGGCCTCCTGCCAATAGAAGGCAAAGATCTCCTCGAGCGTCGGCTCCCTGGGCGGGATCGGCCGCACGATCCGCGTGCGCTGCATGAAATGCCGCCAGTGGAGATTGGTGTCGATCGCGTTGCCGCCCCAGCTTCCGCAGCCCATGGAGAGCGAGAACGGCAGGCCGTTGTCGAAGGCCCCGCCCGTGGCGAAACTGTGGGCCTGGTTCACGATCACACGGCAGACGGGAAGGCTGCTGCCCAGCACGACCGGCCGTGCGGTGTCGCGCGAGTGCAGACCGACGGAATGGCCCGCCCCCTGATGCTGCAGGATGCGGCGGGCCAGCTCTGCCGCGTGGTCGAAATCGCGGGCCCGGTAAAGTGCGGCGACGCGGCTGAGCTTTTCACCCGAAAGCGGATGCCCAGGCCCGATCCCTTCGGTTTCGACCGCGACGAAGCGCGTGCCTTGCGCAACCTTGCCGGCAAGCCCCAGCTTGCCGATCATGACGTCGGCATCCTGCGCGATGACCTCGCGGTTCAGATGCCCGTCCTGCCAGAGGCGGCAGACGATCGCTTGCGCTTGCGAGGACGGAACCACCGCGCCGCCTTCGGCGGCAAGCGCGGCCAGGAAGTCGTCATAGACCGCATCGACCACGATCAGCGCGTTCTCCGACGAACAGGATGTCGCGTTGTCGAAGGTCTTCGACAGGGTGATCTTGCGCGCCGCGTCGATCAGGTCGGCCGTTTCGTCGACGATGACGGCGACATTGCCGGCGCCGACACCGATCGCCGGCGTGCCGCTTTCATAGGCCCTGCGGACATTGTCCTGGCTGCCCGTCACGACCACGAGGTCGGCGGTTTCCAGCAGCCGCTGCGTCTTGGCCTTGCTGCCCGCGCCCGGCAGCATCTGCACGAGGTCGTGGTCCTCCCCGATCTTGTCGAACTCGGCGTGGATGAAGGCAAGCAGCATCTCGCAACAGGCAGTCCCCTTCGGCGATGGCGAGAGCACGATGGCATTGCCGCATTTCAGGGCGTTGACGATGTTGTTGGTCGGCGTCGCAACCGGGTTGGTGGAAGGAACCACTGCGCCGATGACGCCGATAGGCCGGGCGATTTCGGCTATTCCGGTATCCGGATCGTCGGACAGGACGCCGTGGGTCCGGATGCCCTGGATATCGCGCAGCAGCCCCAGGGTCTTGCGATGGTTCTTGGCGATCTTGTCGGCGACATTGCCGAGCCCGGTGGTGCGAACCGCCAGTTCGGCAAGCTGGCGGTTTCGCTCCGGCTGCATGACCGCCCAGCCCGCGGCCTGCGCCGCAAGGTCATAGCGACGCTGGCTGCCATGCGCCTCGTAGGCCGCCTGGGCGGCGCGCGCCCTGGCCAGCATCGCATCGACCAATTGAAGATCGTTCGTAATGTCCATGCCTTGCTACTCGCCTTGCTTCCGGCGCGCCAATGAAACGGGATCAAGGCCGCTCCAGAAGCGGCCCAGCCATGGCTTGCCCACGTGCCTGCAATGTCGGTTTGGCGCATCCTCCTCTTGATGCACCAGGAAAGCCTACGCCATGAAAATAGCCTTGCAAATGTTTTCATAGAAAATTATCATTTGATAGATTTCAGGATAAAAATCATATGGTTAAGCCAGATATCGTTTTCGTAGCCCGGCTTGCAGGCGTTTCACCGGCTACGGTTTCGCGGGCCATCAACCATCCGGAACTGGTGAGCGCGGCCACCCGCAGAAAGATCGATCTCGCCATCGAGAAATCGGGCTATATCCGCAACCGCGCCGCGCAAGCGATGCACGGCAAGCGCAGCGCAACCATCGGCCTGGTGATGCCCACCATCTCCAACATGATCTTTGCCGAGGTCACGCAGGCGTTCAACGACACGGTCAGCGATCAGGGCTTCACGCTTCTGCTGGCGTCCCATGGCTACGATCTCGACACGGAATACCGCTTGATCCGCAAACTGTTCGAGCACCGGGTCGACGCGCTGGCCGTCATCGGGCTGGATCACAGCCATGGCACCTTCCGCATGATCGCCGAGCAGCGTGTTCCGGTGCTGGCGATCTGGAACTATGCCCCGGACTCCGCCTTGCCCTGCATAGGCGTCGACAATCGCGAGGCGGGACAACTGGCGGCCCAACATCTTGTCGCCCTGGGCCACCGGCGCATCGGCATGGTGTTTCCCTCGACCGTCGACAATGACCGCGCGCGCGGTCGCCAGGCGGGAGCCATCGCGGTTTTCCAAGCCGCCGGCGTCGAACTGAAGGACCACTGGCGGATCGAGGTGCCTTACAACATCGCGCAGGCAAAATCCGCCATCGCCGAACTGCTGGGCCGCGACGACAGGCCGACCGCGCTGCTCTGCGGCAATGACGTCATCGCGCAAGGCGCGATCTATGCCGCCGCCAGACTGGGAATTTCGATCCCACAGGCGCTGTCCGTCATCGGGGTCGGCGATTTTGCCGGTTCGGCACAGGTGGAGCCGACATTGACGACGGTGCGCATTCCCGCACGGCAAATCGGGGTTTCAGCGGGCCAGGTCATCGTCGATGCGGTGAGCCGCTCCGATCCCGACTTCATGGTCCGCACCCGGATCGACCTAGACCTGATCATGCGGGCTTCCACCGGCATGCCGGCTGACGCGCGCCGCGCCGGTTGAAGCCGTGCGCTCACCCGCCTGCACCGTCGTCACCGCGATCATGGAGAACACATCCTCGGCGCTGCATCCGCGCGACAGATCGTTAGCCGGCTTCGCCAAGCCCTGCAGGATCGGCCCGATGGCGGTGGCGCCGCCGATGCGTTGGGCGATCTTGTAGCCGATGTTGGCGGCGTCGAGATTGGGGAAGACGAAGACATTGGCCTCGCCGTGCAGCGCCGAATTCGGCGCCTTGGCGGCACTCACCGCTTCGACGAAGGCGGTGTCGAACTGCAGTTCGCCGTCGATGATGAGCTCGGGATCGGCGGCATGGGCGAGACGGGTGGCCTCCACCACCTTCGAGACGCGCTCATGCGCGGCGCTGCCATTGGTCGAGAAGGACAGCATCGCCACCTTGGGCGCAGCACGAGCCAGCGCCTGATAGGAGCGCGCCGACATGCGGGCGATGTCGGCAAGGCCGGCGGCATCCGGATCGACCACGAGGCCGCAATCGGCGAAGACGAATGCACCCTTCTTCACGTGATGGGGCTGGCACAGCATCATCAGGAAGAAGGAAGAGACCAGCCCGACGCCGGGCGCGCGGCCGATGCATTGCAGCGCCGCCCGCACCGTGTCGGCGGTGGTGGCGACCGCGCCGCCGACGGTGCCGTCGGCCTCGCCCTCACGCACCATCATGGCGGCGAAGGTGAGCGGCGCGCGCACGGCCGCATAGGCTTGCGCCCCGTCGACGCCCTTGTCCTTGCGCAGCGCATGATAGGCCGCTGCCAGGCGCGCGGTCAGCGCCGAAGTCTCGGGGTCCTCGATGCGGATGTCCTCACCCGCGGCACCGGCCTCGGCAAGCCTTTGCTCCACAACATTGCGGCGGCCGACCAGCGTGATCGCGGCAATGCCCTCGCGCACCGAACGGAGTGCCGCCTCGGCGATGCGCGGGTCCTCGCCTTCCGGCAGGACGATGCGACGCGGCGATGCCTTGGCGGCGGCGAGGATGCGTTCCAGCGGCTTCATCAGGCGTGTCCCAGATAGTAGATGCCGGCGAGGATGAAGAGGCCGATGAAGACGGTCTCGGCGACGATCAGCGCCACCGCGTCGCCACCGACATCGAGCACGCGGCGCAGCGAGGTCTTCATGCCGACGGCGACGATGCCGGCCAGCAGCGCCCAGCGCGACACCTCCATGCCGGCCTTCGAGACCGCTTCCGGCACGAAGCCCAGCGAATTGGCGGCGGCGAGGATCAGGAAGGCGATGACGAAGCCGGGCAGCAGCGGCGGCCTCTTGCCGGCTTCGCCCACCGGACCGGCGCCGCGCGTGGCGAGGGAGAACACCAGCACGACCGGCGCCAGCATGGTGACGCGGATGAGCTTGACCAGCGTGGCGGTCTCGCCCGCCTCGGGTGAAACCGAGAAACCGGCGCCGACCACCTGGGCGACGTCGTGGATGGTGCCGCCGAAGAAGATGCCGGTGGCGCGCGCGTCGAGGCCGATGCCTTCGGCGATCATCGGATAGAAGATCATGGCCAGCGTCGACAGCACCGTCACCGACAGCACGGTGAAGATCAGGTTGCGCTCGGAAAATTCGTTGCGCGGCAGCACCGCGGCGATCGCCATGGCGGCCGACGCGCCGCAGATGGCGACCGAGCCGCTGGTGATCAGCGCAAGCCGCCAGCCCCGGCCGAGCAGCCTGGCGGCGACAAGGCCGAACAGGATGGTGGCGGCGATGGCACAGACCAGCAGCAGGATGGTGCTGGCGCCGAGCCCGACCAGCAGGTCGACGCTGATGCGCATGCCGAGCAGGGCGACGCCGATGCGCAGCACCTTCTTGGCGCTGAGGTCGATGCCGGCGACGCAGCGCCCCTCCTCCGACAGGAAGTTGAAGGCAATGCCGAGCAGCAGCGCCATCAGCATCGCCGGCGCGCCATAATGATCCGACAGGAACTGCGCCGCAATCGCCACGGCTCCGGTCACGGCAAGACCCGGCCACCAGGCTTGCACCATCGAAGGCAGGCTGTTGAGACGTCGGGTCGCGGCGGCGGTGTTCATTCCTTCATTCCCTCACGTGTGGCGCTATCCCCCTCTCCGTCTCGGCTTCGCCGAGCCACCTCTCCCCCGCTTTGCGGGGGAGAGGAATCCAAGCTGGAGAGGCGTCGGCGTTGCAACAGCGGTTCCTCGCCCCTGCCGAAGGCGGGGGAGAGGTGGCTCGCCCAAAGGGCGAGACGGAGAGGGGGCAACTGACAGGCAATTGCCCTGGAATAGAGCGCCCTGCCCGGCGAACCGGGCAGGTTGCGCAACATCAGGCGCGCTGCTGCGGCCGCATGTCGGCGGCGTCGATGCCGGCCACCGGCACCGGCTTCTTCATCGCGTCGCGGCGGAAAGGCTCGCCGAGCTCCTGGTTGAGGATCACCTCGACGAAGGTGGTGATGCCCTTGGCCTGGTCCTCGATCGCCTTGGCCAGCGCCTCGGTGAGCTTGGCCGTGGAGTCGACGACGACGCCTTTCAGCCCACAGCCATCGGCCACCTTGGCGTAGCTGAGGTTCGGGTTGAGCTCGGTGCCGACGAAGTTGTTGGCGTACCACAGCGTGGTGTTGCGCTTCTCCGCCCCCCACTGGTAGTTGCGGAAGATCACCATGGTGATCGCCGGCCAGCCTTCGCGGCCGATCGCGCCCATCTCGTTCATCGAGATGCCGAAAGCGCCGTCGCCGGCGAAGCCGACCACCGGAACGTCGGGGCAGCCGATCTTGGCGCCGACGATCGAGGGGAAGCCGTAGCCGCAAGGACCGAACATGCCGGGCGCCAGATATTTGCGGCCCTGCTCGAAGCTCGGATAGGCATTGCCGATGGCGCAGTTGTTGCCGATGTCGGTCGAGATGATCGCTTCCTTCGGCAAGGCTGCCTGGATCGCGCGCCAGGCCTGGCGCGGCGACATGCGGTCGGCCTCGCGACGGCGCGCCGACGCATTCCATTCCGTACCCGGATCGTCGTCCTCGTGGTCCATCGACGACAGCTGCTGCAGCCAGGCCGAGCGGGTCTGGTGGATCGCCGCCTTGCGCTCGTCGCGGCCCTGATTGCCGGCCGATGGGCCGAGCTTTTCGAGGATCTGGCGCGCCACCTGTTTCGCGTCACCGCAGATGCCGACGGACACCTTCTTGGTCAGGCCGATGCGGTCTGCGTTGATGTCGACCTGGATGATGGCGGCGTTCTTCGGCCAGTAGTCGATGCCGTAGCCCGGCAACGTCGAGAACGGGTTGAGGCGCGTGCCCAGCGCCAGCACCACGTCTGCCTTGGCGATCAGCTCCATCGCCGCCTTCGAACCGTTGTAGCCGAGCGGACCTACGGCCAGGCGATGACTGCCCGGGAAGGCGTCGTTGTGCTGGTAGCCGCAGCAGACCGGCGCGTCGAGCTTCTCGGCCAGCGCCATGGATTCGGCAATCGCATTGCCGATGACGACGCCGGCGCCGTTGAGGATGACCGGGAACTTCGCTTCCGACAGAAGCTTCGCCGCCTCGGCGATCGCCTGCGGTCCGCCGGCCGGGCGTTCGAAGCGCACGATCGCCGGCAGGTCGACGTCGATGACCTGGGTCCAGAAGTCACGCGGGATGTTGATCTGCGCCGGCGCGCAGCCGCGCCAGGCCTTCTCGATGACGCGGTTCAGCACTTCTGGAATGCGCGAGGGGTCGCGTACCTCTTCCTGGTAGCAGACCATCTCCTCGAACATCGCCATCTGGTCGACTTCCTGGAAGCCGCCCTGGCCGATGGTCTTGTTGGCCGCCTGCGGCGTGACCATCAAAAGCGGCGTGTGGTTCCAGTAGGCGGTCTTCATGGCGGTGATGAAGCCGGTGACGCCGGGGCCGTTCTGGCCGATCGCCATCGACATGGTGCCGGTGGCGCGGCTGAAACCGTCGGCCATCATGCCGGCATTGGTTTCATGGGCGCAGTCCCAGAATTTGATGCCGGCCTTGGGGAACAGGTCGGACACCGGCATCATGGCCGAGCCGATGATGCCGAAGGCATGCTCGATGCCATGCATCTGCAGGACTTTGACGAAGGCTTCTTCCGTGGTCATCTTCATGACAAATTCTCTTTCAGCTGGTGTTGACGGGTTGATGTGCGAAGCGGCTGGCTAGCCGGCCGGGCTTCGGGTGCGGGACGGATGAGGGCGGCGCAGACCATCGAGACGAGCGCGGCGAACACGACATAGCCGGCCAGAAGCCATGGCTCGCCATCGCCGAAGTCGATGAGATAGGTCGCGACGATCGGGGTGATGCCGCTCGCGAAGATGCCGGAGAACTGGTAGACGAAGGAGATGCCGGTGTAGCGCACCTTGACGTCGAACAGGTCCGAGAACAGCGCGGCCTCGGGGCCGTAGCACATGGCGTAGATGATGCCGAAGGGCACGACGAGCGCGAGGCCGATCCACAAGAGATTGCCGCTTCCCATCATCATGAAGGCCGGGAAGGTGACCAGCGCCAGAAGCAGGCTGCCGATGGCGTAGGTCTTGGGCCGGCCCCAGCGGTCGGACAGTTTGCCGAACAGCGGAATGGCCACCACCATCACCAGCGCCGACAGGCACACCAGCCAGAGCGCCGTGGCCCGGTCGACCTTCACGTGCTTCGACAGATAGACGATCGAGAACACCGCGAAGACGTTGAAGAAGACACCGTCGATATAGCGCGCGCCCATGCCGAGCAGGATGTTCTTCGGATAGGTACGGATCAGTTCGAGGAACGGGATCTTGACCTCCTGCTGCTCCTCCTTGACCGCCGCGAAATCCGGCGTCTCGGCGACCTTCAGCCTGATGTAGAGGCCGACGATGATCAGGACGATCGAGCCGACGAAAGCAGCGCGCCAGCCCCAGGCGAGGAAGGCTTCCTCGGGCATCAGGCTGAGCAGGGCAACGACGCCGGAGGACAGGCACAGGCCGATGGCGAGGCCGATCTGCGGGATCGAGGCGTAATAGCCGCGCTTGTTCTCGGGTGCGAATTCATAGGCCATGAGCACGGCCCCGCCCCATTCGCCGCCTATGCCGATGCCCTGGGCGATGCGCAAGATGAGCAGCAGGATGGGCGCCGCGACGCCGATCTGCTGATAGGTCGGCAGCAGGCCGA
The DNA here is from genome assembly GCF_001303895.1 of Mesorhizobium sp. 1M-11. GTDB lineage: Bacteria > Pseudomonadota > Alphaproteobacteria > Rhizobiales > Rhizobiaceae > Mesorhizobium. The sequence continues at coordinate 68,230 of NZ_LJSD01000051.1, forward strand.
TCAGCACGGTGGCGACACCCATGATCAGGATGGTCAGCACCAGCATCTGCTTGCGGCCGAGCCTGTCGCCGAAATGACCGAACACGATGCCGCCGAGCGGGCGCGCCACGAAGCCCACCGCGAAGGTCGCATAGGCCAGCACCATCGAAACCAGCGGATCGTGCGTCGGGAAATAGAGCTGGTTGAAAACGATGCCGGCGACGACCCCATAGAGGAAGAAGTCATACCATTCGATCGTCGCGCCAATCAGAGAGGCGAACACGACCCGTCTTACGTCGCGCTCCCTCTCGCCTGCAGCTTTCTTCAACATGGTTCTCCTCCCAATGTTGGAATTCTCAATGCTGGAAATCCCAGTGCTGGAATTCCCAGCCCTCGAATTCATTGCAAAAGAAGATCGGACAGCTTCTCCCCGATCATGATTGCGGGCAGGTTGGTGTTTCCCGATACGATGCGGGGCATCACCGAGCAGTCGGCGACCCACAGGCCGTCGAACCCGCGCACCTTCAGGTTAGGATCGACGACCGCTCCCCTGTCGTCGTCCTGGCCCATCCGGCAGGTGCTGGTCGGATGGAAAATGGTGGCGCCGTTCTGACGCGCGAAATCGAGCAGGGCCTCGTCGCTGTCGGCGGTCCCTCCGGGCAGTTCCTCATTGGCGACGAGCCGGCTGAGCGGCTCGGTGCGGGCAATGCGGCGGGCGAGCCGGATGCCGCCGACCGCCACCTGGCGGTCGAGCTCGGTATCCAGATAGTTGGGATGGATGGCCGGAGCCGCCGTCGGATCGCCCGAGGCGAGGCGGATCGAGCCCCTGCTTTCGGGGCGAAGCTGGCAGACCGACATGGTGAAGCCGGAGAACGGATGCACCTTGCCGCCCGCCATGTCGGCCGACAGGGTGGCGACATGGAACTGCACGTCGGGGCGCGTCTCGCCCGGAGCGACCGCGGTGAACAGCGCGCCCTGGTTGATGCCGACCGCCAGCGGACCGCTGCGGGCGAGCAGCCATTGCAGGCCGATCTTCACCTTGCCGGTCAGGCTGTTGAGTTCGTCATTGGTCGTGATCGGCTTATTGCAGCGATAGATCAGGCGCAGCTGCAGATGATCCTGCAGATCGGCGCCGACGCCCGGGCTGTCCGCCAGCACCTCCATGCCATGCTCCTTCAGATGTGCGGCGGGGCCGATGCCCGACAGCATCATCAGATGCGGCGTGTGCACCGCGCCGGCGCTCAGGATGACGCCGCGCCGGGCGTCGAGACGCACCGTGCGGCCGCCGCTTCTATAGTCGATGCCCTCGGCGCGACGTCCCGCAAAGCGGACCCGCGTGACCTGGGCGTCGGTCAGGATGTCGAGATTGGAGCGACCGCGCGCCTGGCGCAGATAGCCCACCGCCGCGCTGCTGCGCAGGCCGTTGCGGGTGGTCAGGCTGTAATAGCCCACCCCCTCCTGCCGAGGCCCGTTGAAATCGTCATTGGCCGGAATGCCGAGATGGTTGGCCGAGGCGATGACGGCGTCGATCACCGGATGCGGCCGGCGGATCGGGTCGACGCTGATGGGGCCGCTCGTGCCATGATAGTCGGGATTGAGCTTGCTGTTGAAGGTCTCGAGCCGGCGGAAATAAGGGAGCACGTTGCGGTAGCTCCACTGGTCGCCGCCATAGCGCGCCCACTCGTCGTAATCCTCTGCCTGCCCGCGGATGGCGATCAGCCCGTTGATCGCGGAACTGCCGCCCAGGACCTTGCCGCGCGGCCAGTAGATGCTGCGGCCGTTCATGTTCGGATCGGGCTGGGTGTAGAGCTTCCAGTTGACGCGCTCGTCCCACATCGTCTTGCCGTAGCCGAGCGGCAGATGGATCCACGGGCTGGTGTCCTTCGGCCCGGCTTCGACGAGGGCGACACGGAACCTGCCGTTCTCGGAAAGACGCGCAGCGACGGCGCAGCCGGAAGAACCGGCGCCGACGACGATATAGTCGTAACTCAATTCACTCACTGCAATTCCTCCCACGGCCAGACGGGAGGCAAAGGCGACTGGAGTCAAACGAAACGAGATGAAATATCTCACACACTGAGATTTGAATTGAATTTTCATGCTGTGATGGCTAATCAAGCCAGAAGCAATCTCACTGAGTGAGACAAGGAACGCTGCATGGAAAACTCGGCCATCACCCGCAGCCTCAACCTGATCGAGGTCGTCGGCCTTTCCGAGCGGCCGGTGACGCTGCTCGAACTCGCCTCGAAGATCGACATGCCGAAGGCCACGCTGCACAGGCTCTGCCAGCGCCTGGTGGAGGAAGGCTTCCTGTTTCGCGAACCCGACAGGCGGCACTATTCGGTCGGCCCTCGCCTGTTCAAGATGGGTCTCACCATCGTCGGCTCGGGTGTCGGCACGCAGCGCCATGCCATCCTGCGGCAGGTCGTCGACGTGACGGGCGAGACCTGCAATTTCGTGGCGCGCTCCGGCACCGACGCCATCTATCTGGCGCGTGTCGAGTCCAACTGGCCGCTGCGCGTCCACCTGGAGCCGGGTGCGCGGGTGCCGCTGCATTGCACGGCCAGCGGCAAGCTGCTGCTTGCCCATCTGGACGAGCAGCAGCGGCAGAAGCTGCTTGGCCTGATGACCTTCGAGCGGCTCACCCCCGCGACGCTTCTGTCGGCCGATGCGCTCGAAGCCGAGTTCGCCGAGATCCTGCGCAACGGCTACAGCACCGACCGCGAGGAGTTCATGGTCGGCCTGATCGCCATCGCCGTACCGGTGCTGGATGCAACCGGCCGCGTGGTGGCGACGCTCGCCTGCCACGCCCCGAAAGCGCGCCTGTCGCTGGAGAAGGCGAAACGCTATGTGCCCGTGCTCCAGGCGGCGGCGCGCAAGCTGGCCAAGACTTTCTGAGGCGTTTCTGCGGAATTCCGGACGCAAAACCGCGGCACACTTTTGCTGGAATTGGGCTTCTTCTCCCCGCAATTCCGGACGCAAAACCGCGGCACACTTTTGCTGGAATTGCGGTGCCACTACAGGATCTCGTCGTTGAGATAGTACCATCGGTACATGCCCCACTGGCCGAGGCGCCGGAACGGCGTCAAAAGACCGTGGCTGGGCAGCGGCGAGGTGAAGATCGGCAGGTCGAGCCCGCCGCCCTTGCCGGCGACCATCTGCGCCATGCGGCGGCCGGCCTGGGCCGAATACATCACGCCGTTGCCGCCGTAGCCGAGGGCGTAGAACAGGCGCTGGCCGGGGTCGGGCTGGAAGATGCGCGGCATCATGTCGTGGCTGACGTCGACCCAGCCCCACCAGGAATAGTCGATCTCGATGCCGCGCAGGATGGGGAACTTCCGGTAGAGGCCTTCCAGCAGCAGCGCGAGATGCTTGGGATTGACCGCGTCGCGGCCGGTGATGGCGCTGCGGCTGCCGATCTGCACGCGCCTGTCGGGCAGCATGCGGTAATAGTGGCGCAAGGTGCGCGTGTCGGTGAGCGGGATCCGCGCCTTGAAGTTCAGCGCCTCGCATTCATCCTCCGTCAGCCGGCGGGTGACGACCGAGTTGGACAGGATCGGCATCAGCCGGTGCCGGGTCAGCTTGTGCATGCCGGGCGAGGTGTAGCCGGCGGTGGCGATGCAGACGGTGCGCGCCCGTACCGTGCCGCCGGGCGTCCTGAGATGATGCACGCCGCCTTTCAGCGCGCTGCCGAGCACCGGGCTCGATGTGTGCACCTTCGCGCCAAGCTTGCGCGCGAGTTTCAGATAGCCGAAGGCCAGTTTCGCGGCATGGATGCCCATGCCGTCGGGTTCATACATCGCACCCCTCGCCTCGGCGTCGCGCACGAAATCGCTGTGCACCTCGTCGCGGCCGACCATGCGGGCCTTGTAGCCGAACACCTCATTGAGCAGGCGGGTCTCCTTCTCCAGCGCCGGCAGCACCTTGTCGCGATGGGCGATGTAGAGGTGGCCGCCATCCTGCGGATCGCAGTCGATCTCCGGCTCCCGGATCAGGCCGCGGAATAGGTCGAAGGCTTCGGCGATCTCGGCATGCAGCTTGCGGGCGACGTCGACGCCCCAGCGCTCGATCCATTGCGAGCGCTTCAGCCGGCCGGCCGAGATCTGGGCCTGGCCGCCATTGCGGGTCGAACAGCCCCAGGCGACGCCATTGGCTTCGAGCACGGTGGCCTTGATGCCATGCTCGCGGGCGAGATGGATGGCGCAGGACAGGCCGGTGTAGCCGGAGCCGACGATGGCGACGTCGACGTCGATATCCTGCGTGACGGGGCCGTCGTCTTCCGGCTCCGGACCGGCGGTGGCGATCCAGTAGGTGGGGGCATAGTCCTTGCCGTCGCCGGGGTTCGGCGCGTGCACCGGATCATAGGCAGGGTCGAACGGCTTGCGCCGCATCGCCGACGTGACAAGTTGCTGTTCCATGGCCCGATCCTCCCCCGAATCCTGTCAGGCGCCCGCTGCGATCAGCGGCCGGTTCTTGCGGAAGGCCTGCTTGCGCACGATCCTGTTGCCGGCGAGCGTGAACAGGTCGCAGCCCTCGGCCTCGATGCGGCTGCCGTCGGCATTGGTGCCGGTGAAGGTCCATTCCGAGACGGCGCGGTCGCCGTGGACGAAATGACCGTGATGGGCCCAGTGGGCGTCGGGCATCGCCTTCCAGACACCGCTGAAGGCATTGGCGATGGCATCAGGGCCTTCGAAGCGCGTGCCGTAGGCCTCCGGGCCGCCGACGGCGTTGAAGACGCAGTCGTCGGAAAAGAAGCTCATCACGCCATCGATGTCGTGCCGGTTGAAGGCATCGAACAGCTTGGCAAGGTCATCGGCGGTCAGCGCCATGGTGCAGTCCTCGTATCTTGTCATGGGGGTCTTCGGGGCGACGCCGGACATGGCTCCGCCGTGGCCGGTGGAGCCGGCCGATTGAACGTCATCCGCATGGGTGTGGGGCGCCTACCTTGGCGGCGCGGTAGCTGGGTGATCCGGCATCGTCATCAGATCTTGCCCTTCCAGGGGATCAGGATCTTCTCGAGGTAGCGCAGCAGGAGATCGAAGGCGAAGGCGAAGATGCCGATCACGATGATGCCCATGATGACGGTGTCGCTGGCCAGATATTCGGCCGCGTTCAGCACCATGAAGCCGAGACCGCGATGCGCGGCCACCATCTCGGCCGCCACCAGCGTGGTCCAGCCGACGCCGATGCCGATGCGCATGCCGGTGAAGATCTCGGGCAGCGCCGCCTTGAGGATCACCTGGGTGATGACCTGCGTGCGGGTGGCGCCCATCGCATAAGCGGCGTGGATCTGCTCGGTCGAGACGGAGCGCACCCCGGCGCGGGCGGCGATCGCCATCGGCGCGAAGATCGCCAGATAGATCAGGAAGACCTTCGGGAACTCGCCGATGCCCAGCCAGATGATGATCAGCGGCAGGTAGGCGAGCGGCGGCAGCGGACGGTAGAACTCGATGATCGGATCGAACAGGCCGCGAATGGTGCGGTTGACGCCCATCAGAATGCCGACCGGCACGGCGGTGACCAGCGCCAGGACGAAGGCGCCGAGCACCCGGCCGAGGCTGGCCAGCGTGTGCTGCGTCAGCGTCGAGTTCGAAACGCCTTCGGTCATGGCCAGCACGAATTTGCCCCAGACGGCGAGCGGCGACGGCAGGAACAATGGCCTGACCCAGCCCATCTCGGTGACCAGCAGCCAGAGCCCGAACAGCACCAACGCGGTGATCAGGCTGATGTGGCCGCTGGCGCCGTCGCCGGGCGCGCCGTAGATCTTGCCGGGCGTGACCGGCCGGGCCCTGGAGAGGCGCTCAAGCATGGAGGTGTTCCGGGCTGCCGGCCTGACGCTCGTCGCCGTAGATGATGCCGAGGATCTGTTCGCGCATGTCGATGAAATCGCGGCTGGACTTGATTGCACGGGCGTTTCCCTCCTCGAGGAAGCGTCGATTGAAATCGAGCTCGTAGGTGTGGGTGATGCGGCCTGGCCGCGGCGACATGACGATCAGCCGGGAGCCGAGGAACAGCGCCTCCTCGACGCTGTGGGTGATGAAGAAGAACATCTTGTTGGTGAGCTGCCAGACCTCGAGCAGCAGTTCCTGGATGGTCTCGCGGGTGAGCGCGTCGAGCGCCGCCATCGGCTCGTCCATCAAAAGCATGGCGGGATCGCAGGTCAGCGCCCGGGCTATGCCGACGCGCTGCTGCATGCCGCCCGACAAATGGTAGATCATGTGCTTGTGGAAGTCCTGCAGGCCGACCAGCGCCAGGTTCTTCGTGGCGATCTCGCGCCGCGTCTTCTTGTCGACGCCGCGCAGCTTGAGGCCGAATTCGGTGTTGTCGATGACGTTTAGCCAGGGCAGCAGCGCGTGCTTCTGGAAGACGACGCCGCGTTCGGCGCCGGGGCCGACGACCTGGTTGCCGCCCAGCGTGATGTCGCCGTCGGTCGGAGCCATGAAGCCGGCCATGAGGTTGAGCAGCGTGGTCTTGCCGCAGCCGGAAGCGCCGAGCGCGACGACGAAATCGCCGCTTTTGACTTCAAGGCTCACGCCCTTGAGGGCGATCACTGCCTGGTCTGAATAGAGGCCTGGGTAGGTCAGGCTGACATTGCTGACGTTGAGGGTTTCCATCGCGCCGATGCCTTTCGCGGATTTCGCCAGAGCGTTTCCGTTTTTGACGAAAACGCTCTAACTCTTTGTTTTTACGCAATTCCGGATGCAAAACCGCTGCACATTTTTGCTGGAATTGCTCTGGAAAGAAAGGCGGCCGCCGGCCTCGACCGACGGCCGAACTGGGTCAGGACCTACTTGGACGCCTCCTTGGCATAGCTCGCATTGACGAAGGGCGTGTAGTCGTCGAGTGCCTTGTCGATCTGCTTCTGGGCGACGAGGAACTTGGCGCTCTCAGTCAGCGCCTTGAGTGCGCCGCCGCCGAGCCAGGTCTCGGAGGCCTGTTCGCCAACATCCGGGAAGGACAGAAGGCCCAACGCCTCGACCGTGCCGGCGCCATCGCCGCCGATCATCTTGACGATGCCCTTGACCTGTTCGGAGTCAGCCGTCCAGCTCGCCTTGTTCTTGTTGTAGTCGGCATAGGCCTCGGCCAGCACCTTGGTGAAGGCAGCCATGAATTTCGGATTGTCGGCGGCCCATTTCTTGTCGGCGACAAGGCCGTCGAAGGTCGGCACAGAGGCCGCACCGATGGTTTCGGAATCGGCGATGGTCTTGCCGGTCTTGGTGAGTTCCGTCAGCGCCGGCGGCCAGACATAGGCGGCGTCGATGTCGCCGCGCTGCCAGGCGGCGATGATCTGCGGCGGCTTCATGTTGAGGATGTTGACCTCGCGCGGATCGACTTTCCAGACCTGTTCGAGGCCGACCAGCAGATGGAAGTGCGAGGTCGAGACGAAGGGCACGCCGACATTCTTGCCCTTGAGGTCTTCCGGTTTCTCGATGCCCGAGCCGTTGCGCACGACGAGCGCTTCCGACTTGCCGATGTTGTCGAGGATCCAGAACAGTTCGAGCTCGACGCCGCGGGTGGCAGCAGCTGCCGTGCCTGTCGAACCGAGGACGCCGACCGGCACATTGCCGGAGGCGAGCGCGGTGGAGATGTCGCCGCCAGACGAGAACTGGCGCCAGTCGATGGTGTAGCCGGCTTCCTTGGCGGCCTTGTCGAAACGGCCGTCGGCGATGGCGGTGACGAACGGCCCGACGATCTGCTGATAGCCGACGACGACGGTCTCCTCGGCATAGGCGAGACTTGCCTGGAAAAGGCCGGCGGCGAGCGAGACGGCGCCCGCAAAATGCTTGAGATGCTTGAATGCGTTCATTGTTACCCTCTTTTGTTTTGATAGCTTCCGGTTGGTTCCGGGAACTCGCCGGCTTTGGCGCCGGTCTTGGTTCTGCATCATAGGGTTAAATGAGCGCCCCCGATTGCCTTATATCCAGTTTGGAAGTTGAATGATTCCAGTTCAAACATGCGATGGACATGTGCGGCTGGAGTGAACAGAGCTTTCCGTGCCCATTCCTTCTGCATTCCGGAATGGATCCCCGACACTCGCCGCTCCCTGCGGTCGCTTACGAGGTCGAGGATGACGGACTGCCGTGAGGTCCGCGCCAACTGTCACCGTGGGCGCCTGGCACCTGCGCTGGAGACTGGTGCAGACGAAAAGGGAGCTCCGTCATCCTCGACCTCGCAGGGAGCGGAGCGACCGAAGAGTGTCGGGGATCCGTTCCGGAACGTCGACGATACGATACAGTCCAGGACGGCCTTCATGACCCCTATGAAATCAGCGCGTTCTTGAGATCACTGCAAAGGCTCCCATGGCGCATCCGACGGTTTCCGAAACGGTGTTCTTCCTCGACCGCGCCAGCCGGGTGGGCCTGCAGGCGCAGATCCGCGAGACGGTGGTGTCGGCGGTGCTGGCCGGCCGCATCCAGCCCGGCGCGCAGCTGCCGTCGACGCGCAAGCTGGCCGACTATCTCAACATATCGCGCATCACGGTGACGCTGGCCTATCAGGAGCTTGCTTCGCAGGGCTATGTCGATGCGGCGAGCCGCAGCGCCTATCGCATATCGGACAATCCACCGATCAGGCTGATCGCGGCCGAGACGCCGGAGGCCGCGGACGACGCCATCGACTGGTCGGCGAAGCTGCGGTCCAGTTTCATCGTCGCCAAGCAGATGCAGAAGCCGCTGGACTGGCGACGCTTCCCCTACCCGTTCCTGTACGGCCAGATGGACCCTTCCCTGTTCGATCTCAATGCATGGCGCGACTGCGCGCGGCGGGCGCTGGCGCGCGAGGATTTCGAGCTGATGGCCGGCGACTTCGCCGCCGCCGACGACGTGCTCCTGGTCAACTACATCTGTTCGCGCACCCTGCCCAGCCGAGGCATCCGGGCGCATCCCGACGAAATCCTGGTGACGGTGGGAGCGCAGAACGCGCTGTGGATCGTCAACCAGCTTTTGCTGGCCATGGGCGCGCACGCCGTGTGCGAGAACCCGTGCCATCCCGACATGAGTGCTGCACTGATGCTGAGCGGTGCCCGCGTGACGGCGATCAACGTCGACAGGCAAGGCCTGCCGCCGGAGGCGATACCGGCGGACGTCGACGCGGTGTTCGTCACGCCCAGCCACCATTCGCCGACCGGGGCGACCATGCCGATCGACAGGCGGGCGCGCCTGCTCGAAGCGGCCGCCGAGCAGGACTTCATCATCATCGAGGACGACTACGAGTTCGAGATGAGTTTCCTGGCGCCGCCCTCGCCGGCGCTGAAGGCCTTCGACCGCAGCGGCCGGGTGTTCTACATCGGCAGTTTCTCGAAGTCGCTGTTTCCCGGCCTGAGGCTCGGCTATCTGGTGGCGCCGGCGCCGGTGATCCGCGAGGCGCGGGCCTTGCGGGCGCTGATGCTGCGCCACCCGCCCGGCCACCTGCAGCGCACCGCCGCCTACTTCCTGGCGCTCGGCCACCATGATGCGGTGCTGCACCGCATGCGCGGCGAATACCACAAACGCCACATCGTCATGGCCGATGCGCTGAAGCGCTATGGCTTCACCATAGCGGGCTCCTCGGCCTTCGGCGGCACGTCATTCTGGGTGGAAGGTCCCGAAGGGCTCGATGCGGACCTGTTGATGGCGGAGCTGAGACAGGACGGCGTGCTGATCGAATCCGGCTCGCCCTTCTTCCCCGACGCCGCCGGCCCCTGCCGCTTCTTCCGCATGGGCTATTCCTCGATCGACAAGGACCGGATCGTCGAGGGCGTGGCGCGCACGCGTGCACGGATCGATGTGCTGCTTGCACCCTGAACAGGCAGCACGGTTTTCCCGCCCTGTCGTTCCGGCATGGGCTGCTGTCACACGACCGCGACGATCCCGGCGGTGTCGTAATAGAACGGCGTGCCGTCGAGCAGCAGCCCGTTCCTGAAGTGGAGGACCTCGGCGAAAGGCTGTTCGATGACGGCGCCGGTGGCGCGCGAGGTGAGCTTCAGCGTGCACGCCATGAACACGGTGTCCTCGACGCGGGCCGCCGTCATGTCCGCGACCGCCATGTCGCTCCAGACCTCGCTCATCCTGCCGAGCAGAGCGGCGATCCCTTCCAGCCCCTTCCAGTCTCCGGCATAGGGCAAGGATGCGGGTTCGTGCACGACCACATCGGGATGAAAGGCCCTGGCGAGGCTCTCGACATCCTTCTCCTCCGATCTGAGAAATCCCAGTTCGACTTCAAACATGCGCTCGAGAAGCGGCATGGCATCGGTGCAGTCGCAGGTCATTCGAGGCTGGCTCCATTCGGTTTGTGCATCCGATGTGAAGTCCAAACCCGATCGCCGCCACCCGTTTCCTGCTGCCGATGGGCTTCAAGCATAGGACGCCTCCGGTTAAGCGCCCGGCAGTGTGCATGCGTAAAAATGCCCGCCTTGCTGCCAAGGCGGGCAGACAGGGAAACCCGAACGCTCCCCCGTCAGTCGGCAACCTGTTCCGCAGTGCGCCGCAACGCGCGAACAATCAGTTCGCGCCACCGAGCTGCTTCGTCATCTTGCAGAAATTGTCGTGCTGCTTGGCGATGACTTCGTCGCCGCAATCCTTCATCATGCTGGCGCGGTCCTCATCGGTCAGAGCCATCCACGCTGCCTTGAAGTCGACTTCCGATTTCATCGTCTTCATGTCGGCATCGGTGTAGAAAGGCGCCATCTTCGCTGAATCATCGAGCGCGGAAGTGCCCTTGTCACCGGCGGCGAGCGCCGAGCCCGTCATCAACGCAAGCGCCATCGCGCCCATGGTAAGCATCTTCACGTTCATGGAACGTCCTCCTATTTGGCAACTGCTGGGAGTAACAGCTGTGCTAACCCAACGTCGATTTTTGGAAGACGGTTCCGAAAAGATGACTGCCGCGCGCCGCATCGTTCCTGCACCTTGGGATTCTGCCGCCCGACTGAGGCCCCATTCGAACGCTTAGCTCGCGTTGCGACACGCGATTCATTCAGCACGAGGCTGCATTGTCGGTGTCATCTGCAGGAGGGAGAGATACGATGGAGAACCAAACGCGACAGGCGATCGACGCCTTTCAAACCGGATTCCAGCAGTTGAGCGGTTTGGCCGTGACCTACGCCTTTTCGGTGCTGGGCGCGATCATCCTGCTCCTTCTCGGCTATTTCCTGGCGGGGGTGATCGAGCGTGCGCTGAAAGGCGCTATCGGTCGTGTTCCGGGTTTCGATCAGACATTGGCGCAGTTCTTTGCAAAGATCGGCCGCTATGTGGTGCTGGCGCTCTTCATCGTCATGGTGCTCGGCCAGTTCGGGGTCCAGACGGCTTCGATCATTGCCGCCATCGGCGCGATCGGGCTGGCTGTAGGCCTGGCGCTGCAGGGCACCCTGCAGAACATCGCCGCAGGCCTCATGCTGCTGGCGCTCAGGCCGCTGCGTGTCGGCGAATATATCGAGGCCGGTACCGTCAAGGGCACAGTCGAGGATATCGGTCTTTTCGCCACGCGGCTGCGCACCATCGAAGGCGTGTATATCCTGGCCCCGAATTCCACGCTGTGGAGCGAGCCGGTCTACAACTTCAATCGCAACAAGGTGCGCCGCAACGACCTGATCATCGGCATCGGCTACGACGACGATATCGACCTGGCCCAGAAAACCATGCTGGACCTTGCCGCGAAGGACAAACGCATCCTGCGTGAGCCGGCGCCCAGCGCATCGGTTTCGGAACTCGGCGCAAGTTCGGTCAGCGTGACGCTAAGATATTGGACGTCGGCAGCGGACTACCTCACGACACGGTTCGACATGACCAAGGCAGCCAAGCTCGCCTTCGACGAGAAAGGCATCTCGATTCCGTACCCGCAGCAGGAGATCGTCTATCGCGAGGTGGCCAAGCAGGGCGCGGGCTGAGGGCCGCGATCTCTTCCTTCTTCGCAGCGGCTTCGGCGGCGAGATCGAAGGCTGCATGTTCAGAACTGTGGGGCGAAGAACTTCGCCAGCCGAAGAGCGGTATCGGGTGTAACCGGCACTCATCTGTTGGTGACAAAGTAGAAGATTTGCTCTTCAAACCGTTGCATCGTGATATCGCCACTGATCAGTTTTACGAGTTCTTGGGCGATCTCTTCCGAATCCCATGTGATGTCATAGCCATTCAGGGCCATGAACATCATCCCCGCCGTCCACCCTGTGCGTTTATTGCCTTGCTCAAATGGATGGTCACGCGCGATCGCAACAATCAGAATGACGGCAAGACGCAAGATATCGATCTCGCCGTCGTAGAGATAATGATTGATTGGACTGGCTACCGCGCTTTCAAGCAAATTTCGACTGAGAAGCTGATAAGGCTCCCCGGTTGCTGCCACTTCGTCCTGATTTATTTTTATGACTTCCTCTGCCGGAAGCCACACAGGTTCATTTTGCAAGCTCTGCCCGGATCTTAGGGAACTTGCTCATGATTTCAGCCCGCAATGCATTCATGTCCACCGGTCCTTGAGGAGGACGCGGCGGGAACTGAACGGAGTCGCTTTTGACGACTGGAACTGCAAAACGATTGATCATGACACCCGTCTCCCTCAACCAAAGAGGGCATTCTAATAATCGTGAATCAGCACGATGGTTGCAACACCTTGGCGCAAAATATTTATCGTTTCTCTATCGGCCATCGGAACGAACACTGCAAAAAGTCGACGATAAGCACGATGAACCCCTTTCCACGTCGCGATATCCTCTGGCCATTCTTCACCTGAGTGGGGTTCTTGCCGATATGCTACAGACTAGCTGCCCGACCGACAACTATCCTACCTCCCCCGCCAGACCTGTGTGCGTGAAAGCAAAAACCGCGAGACGGCCGCGTGGATCAGGCGAGCGGCAATGTTGGTGTAGAAGATCATCATGCCCATGGCGGCTGCCGGCGCGACGTCGCCCGCATCGTCCATGTTGAGCACGGCCACCGAGGCGAGCTGCGTCTGCGTCGAATAGAGGAAGACCACGGCCGACACCGTCGTCATGGCGTTGACGAACAGATAGATCGAGATGTCGAGGATCGCCGGCAGGCAGACCGGCAGCGTGACGCGGAAGAACAGCTTGTGGAAGGGCTGCTTCAGCGAAGCGGCGACCGGCTCGAACTCACGGTCCATCTGCTTCAGCGCCGTCAGCGCGGTGAGATGGGAGACGGTGTAGAAATGGGTGATCGTGCAGATCACCAGGATGGCCATCGAGCCATAGATGACATGCATCGGATTGGCCGGGTTGTTGAAGAAGAAGATGTAGGCCAGGCCGAGCACCATGCCGGGCACAGCCATCGGCAACATGGCGAGAAACTGGAACAGGGAACGCCCGGCGCGGAAGCCATCGCTCTTCTCCACCATATAAGCTCCGGTGAAGACGATGATGGTGCCGAAGACAGCGGTCAGAAGCGCCATCTTGATGGAGTTGTGGTAGGAGGCCCAGCCACCGCCGTCCATCAGGTCGAAGCGGAAATTCTTCAGGCTCGGCGTGAGATCATAGGGCCAGAACTTCACCATGGCGGCGAGCTGGCACACGCCGATCATGGTCAGGATGAAGGCCGCGATCAGTGCGCAATAGGCAAAGCAGCCCCAGTCGAAACCCGGATTCGGCTTCGGCTCGTAAGGCACCGAGCGGGCCGACAAGAGCGCCACCTGTTTCTTCTGGATGGTGCGGTCGACGAAGAAGGCGGCGATGGCCGGGATGATGAGCAGTACCGACACCACCGCCCCCATCTCGAAATTCTGCTGCCCGATGACCTGCTTGTAGATGTCGACGGCGAGCATATTGTACTGGCCGCCGATGACCTTGGGCAGGCCGAAATCGGTGATGACCATGGTGAAGACCACGAAAGCCGCCGAGATGACGCCGTAGCGCGCGCCGGGCACGGTCACGGTCCAGAAGGTACGCCATTTGGTGGCGCGTAGTGCGGCGGCTGCCTCGTAGTGGCGGGCATCCGCGACGCTGAGCGACGTCGAGATGATGAGCAGCGCATGCGGCAGCGTGAAGAAGACCGAGCCGATGACGATGCCGATCGGCCCGTAGATCGAATGGCCCATCATCCAGCTTTTCAGCAGGCCCTGGTTGCCGAACAGATAGACGAGCGCGATGCCGGGCAGCAGCGACGGCACAAGGATCGGCGCCGTCATGATCAGCCGGAACAGGCCCTTGAGGCGCATGCGGCTGCGGTTCATCGCATAGGCAAGGCCGAAGGCGATGGCGATGACCAAAATCGTGCTGATCGCGCCCATCAGCACGGAATTCCAGATCGCCTGCGCCAGCGAGGGCGTCGAGAAATAGGCGACGAAATTGTCGAAGCCGACGGTGCGGGCGGGCCGCAGCACCACGCGGCGGAAGGTGTTGGAATCGACCTCCACCCAGTCGGTGCCGCGCTTGAGGTCCGAACCGACCAGGAAGGCGGCATCATCGGTGGTGCCACGGATGCGGTATTTGACCGGGCTGCGGAAACTGAAATCCTCGTAGAGCTTGGTCAGCGACAGCCGCCCGTCGGAGCCGGTGTCGAGCTGGTCGTCCGGGATCGCCTTCGCGTCGGCGTTGAGTGCTGCGACGGTGCGCGCGGGGCCGAAGGCGGTTCCGCTTTCGTCGCTGCGCGTAATCTCGAAGGCGTTGAGGTCGAAGCGGTAGGTCGACATCGACTTCGACAACAGCACGTAGAGCGGCGCGGCCAGCGCCAGCACGAGATAGAGCGCGATGACCAGCATCAGCCCGCGCTTGACGACATCGTCGGACGACAGTTGCAGGCGCGGCGCGCGCCCAGTTGGAAGGACGAGAGCTGCGGCGCTCATCTCAACTCGCCTTCGGGAACACGAGCACGCGGTTCTGCGGCAGCTCGACCCGCATGGCGCCGCCCTTCTCGATCCCCAGGCGACGGACCGCGTTGATCGAGAAATCGGCGATCAGCACACGCTCGCCGAAGCGCGGGGACGACAGGCGGCAGCGCCAGAAAGCGCCGAGGAATTCCATCTCCTCGACCGTGACCTCGACCAGATTTTGCGGGGTCTTGATGTCCTCGCGCCCGTCGAGCGAATGGGGAATGATATCGACCGGTCGGATCACCGCCGTCACGTCGCTGCCCGCCGCCACCTCGCATGATGCGCAGACCAGTTCCGTACCGGCGAGCCCGACCGTGTCGTTCTGAAGCATCCTTGCCGGGAACTGGTTCGTCTCGCCGATGAAGTCGGCGACGAACAGGGTGTTGGGATGACGGTAGACCTCGGTCGGCGTTCCGACCTGCTCGATCACGCCGTGGTTCATGACCACGATGCGGTCGGCCATCGACAGCGCTTCCTCCTGATCGTGCGTGACCATGATGGTGGTGACGCCGAGCTTGCGCTGCAGCTCCTTGATCTCGTGGCGCAGATGGACGCGCACCTTGGCGTCGAGCGCCGACAGCGGCTCGTCGAGCAGGAGCAGGCCCGGAGAGACGGCCATGGCGCGAGCCAACGCGATGCGCTGCTGCTGACCGCCGGAAAGCTGGGCCGGATATTTCTTCGCCTGTTCCGAGAGGCCGACCAAAGCGAGCAGTTCGGCGACGCGGGCCTGGATCTTCTGTTTCGGCCGCCGGGCATTCTCCAGGCCGAAGGCGATGTTCTTCTCGATCGTCAGATTCGGGAACAGCGCATAGGACTGGAAGACGATGCCGTAGTCGCGCTTCGACGGCGGCAGGTTGGAAATGTCCCTGCCCGCCTGCCGTATTGTACCGCGCGTCTGCAGGTCGAGGCCAGCGATGGCGCGCAGCAAGGTGGTCTTGCCGCAGCCGGACGGCCCGAGGAAACAGACGAACTCGCCCTCCCTGATGTCCAGCGACACGCCCTTCAGCGCGACGAAATCGCCGAACGCCTTCCACAGCTGATCGATTGCCAGATAGCTGGGCTTCGCGGGGGCTTGCGGCTCAAAGTGCATCGGAGCGGCGGCCGCTCCGGTGACGGTCTCGTGTTTCATCTCGCGGCCCATCTGTTTCCACGCAATTCCGGACGCAAAACCGCTACACACTTTTGCTGGAATTGCTCTTGCAAAACGGGCGCCGCTTCTGGCGGCGCCCGGCTGGAATGCTCAGCTCTTCGGCTCGGACTTGGCGTCGTAGCGCTTGGCCCATTCCGCCAGCACCGCCTTGCGGTTGTTGGCCGCCCACTCGAAGTCGTTCTTGATCATGTGGTCGGCGACATCGGCAGGCAGGTGCTCGACCGGCTTGGCGATGCCCGGATAGGCAAGCACGGCGTAGCCTTCATTGTACATCTCGTTGGCCTCCTTCGAGACCGCGAAGTCGACCAGCTTCTTGGCGGCCTCGATATTGGCAGTGCCGGCAACGATGGCCGTGGCCTCCGCTTCCCAGCCGGAGCCTTCCTCCGGGAAGATGATGTCGATCGGCGCGCCGGCGGACTTCGCCTTCGCGCCGGGGAATTCGAATGAAACGCCGACCACCGTCTCGCCGGCGCCGGCCATCTTGCAGGGCTTGGAGCCCGAATGCGTGTAGGCGGAGATGTTCTGGTGCAGGCCGTCCATGAAGGCCCAGGCGTCCTTCTCGCCGAACATCTGCAGCCAGGCCGAGACGTCGAGGAAACCGGTGCCCGAGGAGTTCGGGTTCGGCATCACGACATGGCCCTTGAATTCAGGCTTGGTCAGGTCCTTCCAGCTTTTCGGCGCCGCGATGCCGAGCTTCTTCGCTTCCACGGTGTTGAAGCAGATGGCGGCGACATAGGCATCCATGCCGGTCCAGGACGGCGGATTGGCGCTGTCGACGAAACGCTTGTCGAGCTTGTCGACGCCGGCCGGCGCGTAAGGCTCCAGCATGCCTTCGCTCTTCAAAAGCAGCAGCGAGGTGGCGGCAAGGCCCCAAACGACATCGGCCTGCGGATTGTCCTTCTCGGCCAGCAGCTTGGCTGTCATCACCCCAGTGGAGTCACGCACCCAGTTGATCTTGATGTCGGGATAGGCCTTCTCGAAGGTTGCCTTGTAGCGGTCGAGGTCGACGGCCTCGATGGCAGTGTAGACCGTCAGGTTGGTCTCGGCGATCGCCGTCGAGGCAACGAAGGTTGCGGCAAGCGCTGCAAGCACGGATAGGGTGCGAGATTTCATGATTAAAGTTCCCCGTCTGGTGACACATTCTGCGATGCATTGGGACGCCGTTTTCAGAATGTGCAGGCCCAGAGAATGCCGGCACGCGTCGTCCATGAGCCACTCTAGATGAGGGGAGTACGATAAGTGAAATCTATTTATCCTATGGTGGAATAGGTTCAGCTGATGTTTGTCATGAGCCCGTCATGGAGGGGCGTTGGTTCTCTTTGCCGGCAGCGAAGTGCGAAACGATGGGCACGGACTGCTGCGCTTTGTCCACGTTCCGGAATGGATCCCCGACACTCTCCGTTCCCTCCGGTCGCTTCGAGGTCGAGGATGACGAAGGTAAAAGCGCCCCGGCAAATCTCGAACGTTGACGACGACATCCGAGGTCACTCCAGGGCGCCGACGATGATCGTTAGCCACGACAGCACATGAAATCCGTCATCCTCGACCTCGGAAGGAGCGAAGCGACTGGAGAGTGTCGGGGATCCATTCCGGAACGCTGGAGAACAAAACTGGCTGACCGTTCAGACCCCTTTTCCAGGCGGAGACAGCCCCTGTCGCCTCATCCCGTGCAGGGTTGGTGGGCCCCTTCCAGTGCCGCCATCATGTCCGGCCTCGTGGAATCGACCGGCTTGGCCGTCATGGCCTGCATCGCGTCGGCCAGAACCGCGAAACGCGTTGCGTTCAGCCTGCGAGCCACGGCTATATAGAGGAACGACTTGCTCGCCCAAACGGCCGATTGGACATTTCCGTCGTCGGTGATGCGCAAACCCTGATCCGCGCCCGTTTGCGGAATGCGGAACAGGCTGAGCCTGCACCCATGCGGTCCCTGATAACTTGCCTGGATCGCCTGCATGCCGGAGATACCCACGTCCGATCGCAACGACACCAGTGTCAGGTCCGCCTTGGTCAATTCCGGTGCCTGGAAGTCATCGATGCGCGTGGCCGGCACGGACGAATTCATGACCTTGGCCGACCATTGGTCGTGCAAGGTAAGCGCCCGGGCGATTTCCGGGGAGGCCCGCGTCTGGAGATTGGAAAAGGCCACGGCGCCGAGCCAGCCGCCGGCGAAGATCAGGCAGAACGCCGCCGCGGCGATGGCCATCCCGACGGGCGAAATGCGCGCTCCGGGAGACGGGAGTTGCACGACCGCGATTTCCGAGCCGAGGCCCTGCACCTGTTTCTTCAATCGTGCCAGCTGCTCGAACCGATGGGCAAGAGCAGGGTCCGTGGCCAGGCGGTCCCTCATCAGCCGTTGCGCATCCGGTGACAATTCGCCGTCCACATAGGCATTCAGCGCCTCAAGATCGCGATCGATATCGTTCATGCTTTTCTTGCGTTTCCTGAAAAGGGGACGACACGCGGTGCCTCGTCGACCAGCAGCTTTCCCAGTGCCTCGCGTGCGCGGCTGATCCGGCTCATCACCGTACCGCGCGGAACGTTCAGCAGGTCGGCGGCCTCCTGGTAGCTGAATCCGGAAATATCGACCAGCGCCAGCACTTCCCGGTGGTCGTGCGAAAGGCGCTCGAATGCCTGCCTGAGCGCGAATGTTTCCACCGTCACGCTTTCGAGCGAAACGGGCATGCCCAACATCATGTCGCACAGTGTTTCATTGGCCTGCGAACGTCGCTGATCGGCGCGGATCTGGTCTATCCAGAGGTTGCGCATGATGGTGAAGAGCCAGGCACGGAAGGCGGGTTCCGCTACAGGACGATCACGGGCGCTGGCCGCGCGCACCAGGCAATCCTGCAGCAGATCGCGCGCACGGTCGTGGTCGCGGGTAATGGCGACCGCATAGCCGTAGAGCCGTTGCTGATGGCGCGTGATGCGCTCCTCAAAGCGTGCGCGCGTCAGCATCGTTCCTTTCCTGGCTTCCCGCTCGGACATCGCTCCATGGAAAAGGAAAGCGGCTGCCCCGGGGCGCTGGGTTACGGTGTTCGATCTTACAGCGTCCTTCTCAATAGGTCGCGGAAAGATAATCGGCGATGCCTTTCAAGTCTGCATCCTCAATAGGCGCACCATAGGTCTTCTTCATCTTCTTGACTTCCGCCTCCCAGAAGGAAGCCCCCATCCGGGGCGGCTGGGTGTTGATGTAATCGGCGGAATGGCAAGCCGTGCAGTTGGTCTGCGCCAGTTCGACACCCGGCCCCGGCCTGAACTCGGCGGTTTCGTCCGGCAATTCATAGCTATCGGCCAAGGCATAACCGCCGGCCAGCATGGCGGCCGCGGCGACGACGAGGACCTTGATGGAAACGAATTTCATGATCTTCCTCCTCAAGCCGCGACGACCCTGGTGGTCTCGATGACGTTGCGCATGTAGCCGGAAGGATTCCAGGGCTGCTTTTCAGGTTGCGTCTTGCCCTCGTTGGAGGTGGCGCGCACCCGCAACTCATGCTCGCCTTTGGCGAGCTTCACGGTGGCGGTCCATTCACGGAAGGAATATTTGCCAAGATCCTCGCCCAGGGCGGTCGGCTGCCAGGTCTTGCCGCCGTCGCTCGACACGGCCACCTCCTTGATGCCGGAACCGCCGTCGAAGGCGATGCCGCGCAGCTTGAGCGGCGCTTCCGCCTGAACCTTGTCGCCCTCCATCACGCTGGTTATGAAGGAGCGCACCTTGAACCTGTTGATGGGAACCGTCTTTTCAGCCGGCTTGCCGGGTTCGGTGCAGGCGCAATCGTTGTCGGGGATGCGATAGGCGGTCTTCATCCAGAAATTGTCGAGCGGCTTGTCCAGCACCGTGATCTCGTTGAGGTGCTTGACCCAATAGGTGCCGTACCAGCCCGGCACGACCAGCCGCACGGGGAACCCGTTGAGCCACGGAAGGTCCTCGCCGTTCATCGCGTAGGCGATCATCACCTCGCCGTCGCGGGCATGGTCGATGTCGAGCGCCTTGGCGAAATCCGGCGTTTCCGCCAGCGGTGGCCCATCCAGCCCGCCGAACGACACCTGCACGGCACCTGGCTTGACCCCTGCCTTGTCCAGCACGGCTTTCAGCGGCACGCCCTTCCAGCGCGCATTGCCCATGGCGCCATTGCCCAGCTGGCCACCGCCCATGCGCGGCTCGAAGAAACCGCGGCTGTTGCCCGAGCATTGATGGACGGCGACCATCTCGACCGGATCATGCAGCGACTTCAACGCATCGAGGGAAAGTGACACGGGCTTTTCGACAAGGCCCTTGACCTCGATGCGATAGGCTGCGGGATCGATGTCGAGCGGAACATCGGACAGATGATAGCGCACGAAGAAAGCGTCGTTGGGTGTGATGAGGCCTTCGTTGAAGACGCTGAATGGCGTTTCAAGCTGCGGCGGCCGCGCGGTCTGCCCGATCAGCGCACGCTTGCCCGGATATTTCACCAGCGGACGTTCGCCATTGGCAAACGGCAAGGTGGCGATTTCGGCGGCGCGTGCCGCCAGCCCCGAAAAAGCAAGTCCTCCGGCGGCTCCAAGAGCAGCCGAACCGGCAGTCTTGAGCATCAGACGTCTGCTGATCATTCGTTCCTCCAATTTTTGTGTCAGAGGAGACGAGCGCCGCGACCGGAATATTCCATGCGTCTGGAAAAAAATGTTTGGGAAATTCGATCCGTGGAACGGGCACCAGCGTTCGACGCCCGTCAGTTCGATCGGTTCGCGCTAGATCGCTTCACCGTTTCACGGAAGCGGCCACCTGCTGAGATGCCAAGCTTGGAGACAACGCCGCGTACCCACAGTGCCGCCAGGGGCGTCGGCGTCGGCACCATCGTTGGAGATTGGCCGAGACGCCCTTTACCCTCGTCATCCTCGACCTCGTAAGGAGCGAAGCGACTGGAGAGTGTCGGGGATCCATTCCGGAACACTGATGGTAAGAACGCTGATGGAAACGGAACCAACTCCGGCCGATCGGGCAAAATTGATGCTTGGACCGCTGCGCCTGCGTCCATGTTCCGGAATGGATCCCCGACACTCTTCGCTCCCTTCGGTCGCTCAGAGGTCGAGGATGACGGACTTCATTTGCTGCCAACGCTGATTGTCACCGTCGGATCCACGCCAGAGCAATTCCAGGGAATGTGTAACGGTTCCCGTCCGGAATTGCGTAAAACAAAGAGTTGGAGCGTTTCCGCTTTCCGTGAAAAACGGGAACACCCTACAGGCTGTTGGGCTAAACAAAATCGGCGCGGTGCGGGGTGAAGCTGTCGACGAGACGGCCCGCCTCGAGTGCCCGCACGCCGTGGACGAGGTTCGACGGCACGATGAAGCTATCGCCCGCATCGAGCGTCTCCACCCTGCCGTCGATGGTCACCTCGAAGCGTCCCTCCGCAACATAGCTCGCCTGCACATGGGGATGCGAATGCAGGGCGCCGACGCCGCCCTTGTCGAAGCCGAACTCGACCACCATAAGCTCGTCGGTATGGACCAGCACGCGGCGGCGGTTGCCGTCCGGCGTGGCGGTCCATTCGCGGTCGACAGCGCGGGAAAACATCTCGGTCTCTTTCACGATCGACACTCCTTCAACGCGCAAGCCAGCCGCCGTCCACCGGCACCACCGCGCCATGCATGTATTTCGAGGCCGGCGCCAGCAGGAACACGGCGGCGTCGCCGATGTCGCCTGGTTCGCCCCAGCGGCCGGCCGGGATGCGGCCGAGGATGGCGGCGTTGCGGTCGGGATCGTTGCGCAGCGCCTCGGTGTTGTTGGAGACGATATAGCCGGGCGCGATGGCGTTGACGTTGATGCCCCTGGCGGCCCATTCGCAAGCGAGCAGCCGGGTAATGCCGAGCACGCCGTGCTTGGAGGCGGTGTAGGACGCGACCCGGATGCCGCCCTGGAAGGACAGCAGCGAGGCGATGTTGACGACGCGCGCCGTGCGGCCGGCGGCCAGCACCTTGCGGGCGAAAGCCTGGGTCAGGAAGAACAGGGATTTCAGGTTGACGTCCATGACGTCGTCCCAATCCTCTTCGGTGAAGTCGATCGCGTCGGCACGGCGGATGATGCCGGCATTGTTGACGATGCCGTCGATCGGCCCATGTTCCTCCCAGGCCGCGTCCAGCATCGCGGCCGCGGCCTGGTGATCGCCAAGGTCGCAGGCGATGGGCGAAAAGGAAGCGCCGATTGCCGCGAGTTGAGCGGCGGTCTCATCCATGGCCGAGCGGCCGACACCCAGAACGGCACCGCCGGCCTTGCCGACAGAAATGGCGATGCCCTGGCCGATGCCGGTGTTGGCGCCGGTCACCAGGATGCGCTGGCCCTCCAGGCTGAAGGCGGAAAGATCGCTCACCGCAGTTCGCCGATATCGACCGGATCGACGTCGGTGTAGTCGACATTGTCGCCCGCCATCGCCCAGATGAAGGCGTAGTTGGACGTGCCCGCCCCGGAATGGATCGACCAGCCCGGCGACAGCACCGCCTCCTCGTTCTTCATGACGATGTGGCGGGTCTCGTCCGGTTCGCCCATGAGATGGAACACGCGCGCGCCCTCGGCGAGATCGAAATAGAGATAGGCCTCCATGCGCCGGTCATGGACGTGGCACGGCATGGTGTTCCACACCGAGCCCGGCGCCAGCTGCGTCATGCCGACGACCAGCTGGCAGGTCTTCGCGCCTTCGGGATGGATGAACTGGAAGATCGAGCGTTCGTTCGAGGTCTGCTGGCTGCCGAGGTCGAGCCGCCTGGCATCGGCGATGCGGATCAGCTTTGACGGAAGCTCCTGATGCGCGGGCGCGCTCAGCAGGTAGAACTTCGCCGGGTTCTGCGGATCGGCCGAGGCGAAGGAAACCGCTTCGGTGCCCTTGCCGACATAGACCATGTCGCGCGTGCCGGCATGGAAGGTCTCGCTGCCCGCCTGCACGGTGCCGGCGCCGCCGATGTTGACGGCGATCAGTTCACGCCGGTCGAGGAAGTTCTTCGTCCCGGTCGGCTTGATCGCCTCCAGCGTGAGCGGGCTGTCCAGCGGGACCGCACCGCCGACGACCATGCGGTCGTAATGGGTGTAGGTGAGATGGACCGCGCCGGCATGGAAGAGATCGCCGATATGGAAGTTGTGGCGCAACTCGTCCGTGCCCATGGCCGCCGCGGCATTGGGGTCGATGGCATAACGGGACGAATAGCTGGTGGCTGTCATGTCGGGATGCTCTTTCTGGATTACGGTCAGGGCTTCTTTGGTGATTTCTCGGCGGCCAGATAGTCCGACTGCTGGGTGGTGAGGCGCTGGCGGTAGCGATCCTGCGCGGCGATCAGATGCGCGCGCATGGCTGCGCGGGCCGCATCCGCGTCTCCGGCGGAAATGGCCTGCAGGATCGAGAGATGCTCGCGTTGCAGGCCGGTCAGATATTCGTTCGACAGCACCTCGACCGAGTACCAGGGCGAGGCGCGGTCGCAGGGGATGGTACGGTCGCCGAGCGCATCGAGGATCTCGACATAGAACGGATTGTTGGTGGCCGAGGCGATCTCGCGGTGGAAGGCGAAGTCGGCCTTGCCGGTGGGTTCGCCGAGATGCAGCAGGCGGTCGAATTCGAAGAAGGCTTCCTGGATCAGCGCCTCCTGCGCGGCGTTGCGGCGCATGGCGGCCAGCCCCGCGCTCTCGATCTCGATGCCCATGCGCACTTCCAGCACGTTGATCGCCTGGCTGACCTTCTTGATCTCCTGGCTGAAGGAGGAAAAGGTCAGCGCCGGGTGCTCGAGCACGAAGACGCCGGCGCCCTGCCTGGATTCCACCAGGCCGTCGGCGGCAAGGCTTGCCATCGCCTCGCGGATCACGGTGCGCGAAACGCCGAAGGTCTCCGTCATCTGCCCTTCCGTCGGCAGCTTCTGGCCGGGCATGATCTGGCCGCTGACGATCTGGGCGCGCAAGGTCGCCACCACGCGCTCGGCGAGCTTGGGTTTGCGTTCGATGCGCAGGTCTTCGACGGTTTCTGATGCCATGATTTAGATGCCTATCTGAATACGCTCGGCAGCCAGAGCGAGAGCGCGGGTATGTAGGTGACCAGGCCTAATACCACGAGGCCGGCGGCATAGAAGGGCCAGATGGAGCGCATCGCCTCCCACACCGAGATCTTGCCGACCGCGCAGGCGACGAACTGCACTGCCCCCACCGGCGGCGTGTTCAGCCCGATGCCGAAGTTCAGGATCATGATGACGCCGAAATGCACCGGGTCGACGCCATAGGCTACCGCCACCGGCAGGAAGATCGGCGTGCAGATGATGATGGTCGGCCCCATGTCCATGAAGGTGCCCAGCACCAGCATCAGCACATTGATCAAGAGCAGGATGATGATCGGGTTGTCGGAGATCGTGTTCATCCAGGCAATCAGCGATGCCGGCACGCGCATGAACGCCATCAGCCAGGAAAAGGCGGCTGCCATGCCGATGATCAGAAGCACCATCGCCGTGGTGCGCACCGCGCCGAAGGTGGCGTGCACGAAGTCGTTCCAGGTCATGCGGCGATAGACGAAGGTGGTGACCGCGAGCGCGTAGAGCACGGCGATGCAGGAGCTTTCGGTGGCGGTGAACACGCCCGAACGCACGCCGCCGAAGATGATGCCGATCAGGAGCAGGCCGGGGATCGAGATCAGGAAATACTGGCCAACCTTGGCAAACCCCGGAAACGGCTCGGTCGGATAGCCGCGCGAGCGCGCGACGAAATAGGCGGTCACCATCAGGGCGGCGGCGTAGAGCAGGCCAGGGATGACGCCGGCGGTGAACAGGTCGGCGATCGAGATCTTTCCGCCGGCGGAGATCGAATAGATGATCATGTTGTGCGAGGGCGGCAGCATCAGCGCGATCAGCGCCGCCATCGAGGTGACGTTGACGGCGTAGTCGGCGCCATAGCCGCGCTGCTTCATCTGCGGGATCATGACGCCGCCGACAGCCGCTGCCTCCGCCACCGCAGAGCCGGAAATGCCGCCGAACAGCGTCGCGGTGACGATGTTGACCTGGCCGAGGCCGCCGCGGATATGGCCGACCAGCGAGGCCGCGAAGGCGATGATCTTCTGCGCGATGCCGCCGCGCACCATCAGGTCGCCGGCATAGATGAAGAACGGGATGGCCAGCATCGAGAACACGCTCATGCCGGAGTTGAGCCGCTGGAAGACGACAAGCGGCGGCAGGCCCATATAGAGCACCGTGGCGAAGGAAGACACGCCGAGGCAGAAGGCGATCGGCGTGCCGATCAGCATCAACAGGGTGAAGACACCGAAGAGGATCAGGATTTCCATCGCGTCAGGCCTTCACTTTGGCGGTGTCGAGTTCGGCGGCGACTTCCGCCGGCGGCAATTCGTCGAGGATGTCGTCGATCGGCTGCCCCGCCAGCCTCAGCACCATGCGCTCCAGCGAAAACAGACAGACCAGGGCACCGCCGACGACCAGCGGCACGTAGTCCCAGCCGCCCGAGATGCGCAGCGACGGCAGCGTGGTATTCCAGGTCAGCATGACGAGCTGTGACCCGTACCAGACCATGCCGACGCCGAAGGCGAAGGCGACGGTGTCGGAGATCATGCGCAGCCAGGCCTTGCCGCCGCTCGGCACGACATAGAGCAGCACGTCGAAGCCCATATGGTAGTTCTCGCGCACGCCGACGGCGGCGCCCAGGAAGATGAACCAGCTCATCAGCATGACGGCGCCGGGTTCGGTCCAGCTCGGCGAGTCGTTCAGCACGTAGCGGCAGAACACCTGCCAGGCGACGATCGCCGTCATCACCACCAGGCCGGCGCCGGCCAGCCAGAGCGACAGCGTGCTCAGCCAGGACAGTGCCTTGGCCGTTCTTTCCAGTCTTGCAGGCATGGTCTCTTGCTTTCCAAGAAGAATGGACAGGCCGGATCACGACCTGTCCATCGACTGCGTCACTGCACGGCCTGAACGTCTTCGACCAGCTTCTTCAGCACCGGATCGGTGATGTGCTTTTCGTAGACGGGCTTCATGGCGTCGATGAAGCTCTGCTTGTCCGGGCTGGTGATCTTGGCGCCTGCCGCCTCCACCTTGGAGCGCGACTCGGCGGTCTTGGCGGCCCACAATTCGCGCTGCTTGGCGACGCTGTCCTTGGCTGCCTGTTTGAAGATCGCCTGGTCTTCCGGCGTCAGCTTGTCGAAGGCGGCCTTGTTCATCACGAACACTTCCGGAAGGATGGTGTGTTCATCGAGCGAGAAGTTCTTCGCCACCTCGAAATGCTTCGCCGTGTCGTAGCTCGGGAAGTTGTTCTCGGCACCGTCGATGACGCCGGTTTCGATCGCCGAATAGACTTCGCCATAAGGCATCGGCGTCGCATTGGCGCCGAGGGCCGCCACCATGTCGACGAAGATGTCCGACTGGATGACGCGGAACTTCAGCCCCTTCATGTCGGCCACCGAATTGATTGGCTTCTGCTTGTTGTAGAAAGAGCGCGAACCGGCGTCGTAGAACGCCAGCGCCACCAGTCCGGCCGGCTCGAACGCCGCCTTGATCTGGTCGCCGATGGCGCCGTCCATCACCTTGTGCATATGGTCTTCCGAGCGGAAGATGTAGGGCAGCGCCGGAACGATGGTTTCCTTCACCGTGCCGTTGAAGGGCGCCATGGAAACGCGATTGAGCTCGATGACGCCCGAACGCACCTGCTCGATCGTGTCCTTCTCCTCGCCGAGCTGGGCCGAGTGATAGACCTCGACCGCATAACGGCCGGCCGTGCGCTCCTTGACCAGCTCACCGAAATACTTGACGGCCTCGACGGTCGGATATCCGTCGGGGTGCGTGTCGGACGATTTCAGCACGGTCTGGGCAAGTGCCGTTCCGGTCATCAGGGATGCGGCAAGCAGCGCCAGACCGGCCAAAGCAAAAGAACAAAGCGTTGGAGCGTTTCCGCGTTTCCGTGGAAAACGGAAACGCTCTGGTTTCGAAAAATGCAGCATTGGTTCCTCCCATTTATTATTCGCTAGAGTCGGTACGCCCTCTTTGCCAGCGCATAGGCCAGCTCCGGCGCCAGCTCGCGCGCCTCGTCCTCCCTCAGGCGATGCTCTGAAACGAGGCGGGCGAGAAAGGCGCAGTCGACCCGGCGCGCCACGTCGTGGCGGGCCGGTATGGATGGAAAGGCGCGGGTGTCGTCGTTGAAGCCGACGGTGTTGTAGAAGCCGGCGCTTTCGGTGGTCATCTCGCGGAAGCGGCGCATGCCTTCCGGGCTGTCGTGGAACCACCAGGCGGGGCCGAGCCGCAGCGCCGGATAGACGCCGGCGAGCGGCGCCAGTTCGCGCGCGTAGCTGGTCTCGTCCAGCGTGAAGAGGATGACGGTGAGGTCGCGTTCGAGCCCGACAGCGTCGAGCAGCGGCTTCAGCGCCGCGACATAGTCGGTGCGGTTCGGGATGTCGAAGCCCTTGTCGCGGCCGAAGCGCTTGAGCATGGCCGGCGAATGGTTGCGCCAGGAACCTGGATGGATCTGCAGCACCAGCCCGTCGTCGAGGCTCATCTTCGCCATCTCGGTCAGCATCTGGGCGCGGAACAGCCGGCGCTCGCGCTCGTCGGTCGAACCGGCGCGGATGCGGTTGAACAGTTCCTGCGCGGCGGTCGGCGAAAGATTGGCGGTGTCGGCCGTGGCATGGCCGTGATCGGTCGAGGTGGCGCCGTAGCTCTTGAAATAGCCGCGGCGCTGGCGGTGCGCATCGAGATAACCGGCCCAACTGCCGGTGTCGCAGCCGGTGATCTCGCCGAGGCGGTCGAGATTGCCGGCGAAACCTTCGAAATCGGGATCCACCACCGCGTCCGGCCGGTAGGCGGATACGACACGGCCCTGCCAGCCGCTGTCGCGGATCTGCCGGTGCCAGGCAAGATCGTCCAGCGCGCCATCGGTGGTGGCGATCACCTCGATGTTGAACCGCTCGAACAGCGCACGCGGCCGGAATTCGTCGCGCCGCAGGCAATCGGCGATTGTGTCGTAGTGGCGGTCGGCATTCGCCGCGCTCAGCGGTTCGGTGATGCCGAAGAGATCGGTCAGCACATGGTCGAACCACAGCCGGGTCGGCGTGCCGCGGAACAGAAAATAGTTCTCGGCGAACAGGCGCCAGATCCTGCGGCCGTCGGTCTCGACCGGTGCGCCGTCGAGCGTCGGCACGCCAAGGTCTTCCAGCCGGATGCCCTGGCTGAACAGCATGCGAAAAACATAGTGGTCCGGCACGATCAGAAGCTGCGCCGGGTCCGAGAACGGCTCGTTGAGCGCGTACCAGCGCGGCTCGGTATGCCCGTGCGGGCTGACGATCGGAAGGGATTTGACGAGACCGTAGAGGTCGCGCGCGATCTGGCGAACCGACGGCTCGGCCGGAAACAGCAAGTCTGGATCGACAAGTGAACTGGCGACGGGCGAGCTCATGGAACCGTGCCGCTCCTCCTTCGGCGCTTTAATGGCTAGGAGCAGCACGAAGTAATGTCAACATACAAAAACTGTCATGTTGTATGATAACTTTGTTGCGCCTTTCCGGACCCCGGTGTACGCAACGGACATGACGTTGCGTATGGTCGGGTTTTCAGCGAAATCCGAACCAGCGGCTTCGGGGAGGAATGCCATGACAAAGAGAACGGTCGCGTGACGGGCTTGTCCAACGCATCGCTCGCTGCTTTGCCGGCGGATATCGGGCGCCCGCGCTACGATCGTTCGGTGGTAACGCCGGGCATCGTGCACCTCGGCGTCGGCGCCTTCCATCGCGCGCACCAGGCCGTCTATGTCGACGACTGCCTGGCCGCCGGCGAAACCGGCTGGGGCATCGTCGGCGCCTCGCTGCGCAGCACGGACACACGCGACGCCCTTGCGCCGCAGGACGGCCTCTACACGCTGGCGGTGCGCGGCGGCGAAGGCGAAGAGCTGCGCGTTGTCGGCTCGATCCTGTCGCTGCTCGTCGCGCCCGAGGATCCGGCAAGGTTGCTGGAGGCGCTCTGCCTGCCGTCGGTGCGCATCGTCACGCTGACCGTCACCGAAAAGGCCTATCTGCGCAATGCGGCGGGAGGCCTCGACTTCGCCCATGCCGACATCGTGTGGGACCTCGCCCACCACGACCGCCCGAAGACCGTCTACGGCTTCCTCACCGAGGCCATCGCCCGCCGGCAGGGGACGGCGCCGTTCACCGTGCTTTGCTGCGACAACCTGCCGGCCAATGGCGCAACGCTGCGCCGCCTGCTGTTCGAATTCACCGAGGCCCGCGACAAGAAGCTGGCCGCCTATATCGAACGGTCGATCGCCTTTCCATCCAGCATGGTCGACCGTATCGTGCCGGCGACGACCGACGCCGACCGCGCCCATGTCGCCGCTGCGCTCGGCGTGGCGGATGCCTGGCCGGTGCGCACCGAACCGTTCAGCCAATGGGTGGTCGAGGACCGCTTTCCGGCGGGCCGGCCGGCCTGGGAGCGGTTCGGCGTCACCATGGTGGAGGACGTCCGCCCGTTCGAGGACATGAAGCTTCGCCTGCTCAACGGCTCGCATTCGGCGATCGCCTATCTCGGCCTGCTTTCCGGCCACGAGACGGTGGCGGATGCCTTCGGCGACCCGGCGATCCGGCGTTTCGTGCAGGGGCTTTGGGCCGAGGCCATCCCGACCCTGCCCGGCAACGCCGGCCTTGACCCAGAGACCTATACCGGGAGCCTGACGGCCCGTTACGACAATCCGGCCCTGCAGCACCGCACCGCGCAGATCGCCAATGACGGCAGCCAGAAACTGCCGCAGCGCATCGTGGCGACGGCCGTCGAACAGCTTCGGCGCGGCGCACCGGTCGATCACCTGACGCTGGCCATCGCCGCCTGGATCGCGGCCTGCGAGGCGCGCGGCCGCACGCTCGACGCAGGCCTGTTCACCGATCCGCTCGACGCGCAGCTCACGATGATATTTGCCGGCTCACCGTCTGCCGCCGACACCGTCTCGCAGGTGTTCGCCCATGCCGGCTTCGCCTCGCAGCAGGCAGAGCGGACGGAACTGCAAAGGGCCGTGGCCACCCATCTCGAAACCGTTCGCGCCGCCGGTATAAGCGCCGCCCTATCAACGCTCGCGGGGGAATAAATGGAACAGACCTGGCGCTGGTTCGGGCCCGACGATCCGGTCACGCTCGCACATGTCACACAGGCCGGCGCCACCGGCATCGTCAGCGCGCTGCATCACATGAACGATGGCCGCGTCTGGCCGGACGACGAGATCGCCAGACGCAAGCAGGAGATCGGACGGGCCGGCCTGAGCTGGCCGGTGGTCGAGAGCATCGTCGTGCACGAAGAGATCAAGACCCGCACCGGCCGCTATCGCGACTGGATCGAAAACTACAAGCAGTCGATCCGCGCCGTCGCCAAGGCCGGCATCCGCACGATCTGCTACAACTTCATGGCCATTACCGACTGGACGCGCACCGACCTCGATTTCGCCATGCCGCATGGCGGCACGGCACTGCGCTTCGATGCGGTCGACTTCTGCGCCTATGACGTGCAGGTGCTGAAGCGCGCCGGCGCCGAGGCCGACCATCCGCCCGAGCGCATCGAGGCCGCGCGCAAACGCCTGGCCGGGATGAGCGAAAGCAAGCTCGCGACGCTGGAGCAGAACCTCATCGGCTGGGTGCCGGCGCGGGAATTCATCTTCGACCGCGACAGCTTCCGGCGCGCGCTCGACGTCTATCGCGACATCTCGCTGGAGGGTTTCCGCGACAATCTCTTCGCCTTCCTGCGCGAGATCGTGCCGGTGGCGGAAGAGGCCGGCGTGCGCATGGCGATCCATCCCGACGATCCGCCCTTCCCGATCTTCGGCCTGCCACGGGTGGTTTCCACGGCGGCCGATGCGCGCAAGCTGCTCGACGCCTGCCGCTCGCCGTCGAATGGGCTGACGCTGTGCGCCGGATCCTATGGCGCCAACCCCGCCAACGATCTTGTCGCCATGGCCGGCGAGTTCGCCCCCGACATCCACTTCGCGCATCTGCGCAATGTGACGAAGGAGCCAGACGGATCCTTCCACGAAGCCGAGCACCTCGAAGGCGACACCAACATGGTGCGCCTGGTGGCGGCGCTGATGCGGGAGGAAGCGCGGCGCAAGGCGGAAGGGCGCGCCGACTGGCAGATCCCGATGCGGCCCGACCACGGCCACGCCATCGTCGACGACATCGGCAAGAAGGTGAATCCCGGCTATTCCTGCATCGGCCGCCTGAAGGGTCTGGCGGAGCTGCGCGGCATCATGCGCAGTTTCGAGACCTTTGGCATTCCGGCCGAGGCTGGCCGATGAGCCGGCTGCGCCTCGGCATGATCGGCCTTGGCATGGCATCGGCGCCGCATGCCAGAAGCCTGCTCGACCTTGCCGACCGTGTCGAGGTGGTCGCTGCCTACAGCCCGACGCCGGCGCGCCGCGAGGCTTTCGCGAAAAGCTACGGCCTGCCTGTTGGCGACGACCCCGCTGCGATCTTCGACGACCGCGGCATCGACGCCGTCCTCATCCTGACGCCGCCCAACACGCATCTCGACCTGGTGCGGCGCGCGGCCGCAAGCGGCAAGCACATCCTGCTCGAAAAACCGCTGGAAACCAGCCTCGGGCGCGCCGAGGCGCTGGTGGCGGCGGCGGAGGAAGCGAAGGTGAAGCTCGGCATGGTGCTGCAGCATCGGTTCCGGCCGACCGGGGCGGCACTGGCCGAGATGGTCAGCAGCGGCCGGCTGGGCACGGTGGTCAGCGCGTCCGCGCGCCTGAACAACTGGCGGCCGCAAGACTATTACGACCAGCCCGGGCGCGGCACCAAGGCACGCGACGGCGGCGGCGTGCTCTTGACCCAGGCGATCCACACGCTGGACCTTTTGATCGCGGTGGCCGGCGCGCCGGACGAAGTGACGGCCTACGCGGTGACGAGCCCGGTGCACCGCATGGAGACCGAGGATCTGGTGGCCGGCGCCATGCGTTTCGACAATGGCGCCATCGGCTCCGTCACCGCCACCACCGCGGCCTATCCCGGCCATCCCGACGCCATCGACATCATCGGCACCAAGGGCATGGCACGGCTGGAAGGCACGAGACTGTCGGCCGCCTTCCATGACGGCAGCGAATACCAGCTCGAGGACGAAGCGCCCGGCGGCGGCACCGGCGCCGATCCGATGGCGTTTTCCCACCAGCACCACCGCGCGGTGCTGAGCGATTTCCTCGACGCCGTCGCGACAGGGCGGGAGCCGAAAGTCAGCGGCCGCGAGGCGCTGAAGGTGCATCGGCTGATCGAGGCGCTGCTGGCGTCTTCCGAAAGTGGCAAGCCGCGGAAGGTGCAGTGTTGAGAGGAACGCAGCGCTGGTATCTCCCCCCTTGCGGGGGAGAAAGCGATTTCAGCATCTTAGCGAGCACGCCCGCAGGGCGGCACAGCTAAGTGCTAGAAATCGCAAGAGAGGGGATTTGCCGGCACAACGTCGGCAATCTGCTCTCAAAACGCCCTGCTTCGGAGATGCAGAAGAAGGGCACTCGCTTATGAAGCCCTCAGATGAAAATCCCCTCTCTTGGATTTTCTACGACTTAGCCTGCGCCGCCCTAAAGGGCGTGCTCGTCTAAGATCGTGAAAATCCTTTCTCCCCCGCAAGGGGGGAGATAGAGGCGCCGGGCCTCCGCAAGGGCGGATCACCGCCTATCGGCCTCGCTCACCCAAACAACTCCGCCACCGTCTCCTCACCCAGCGCGAAGCCGGTGCTGGCGCCGGTGCCGGAGGTGACCATGACCAGCCGCACATCCTCATGCGGGGCGTCGCGGAAGGCGGCGTGGGTGGCGGAGGAGTAGGTGCCGGTCCAGCGCGCGGTCACCACCGGCGCGGCTTGCGGAAACAGCCGGGCGTATTCACCAAGGATCAGCCGGTCGACCGCGTCGGAAGCGAAGGGGTCGGGCGTCGGGCCGTAGTGGTGGGAATCGCCGATGACCAGCGAGCCGTCGGCGCTCTGGGTGACGATGAGATGCACGCCGTTGGCCAGCTCGCCGGCCTGCTCGCCTTCGAGCCGGCGCCTGAGCGCCGCCGCCTCGGGCAGCGCCGCGTAACCTTCATAGCGCAGCAGGCTGAGGTCGGAGACCAGGGCTGCATCCAGCCGGAAACCGGGATCGGCCAGGCGCAGCATCTGCAGCTTGCAGCGGCGCACGCCGTATTGCCCGATCCGTTCCGGAAAGAGGCTGGTCAGGTCGTCGCCCGGGCACACCGCCACCTTGGCGGCATGGACCGGTCCGGCGCTGGTCACCACCTTGCCGGGTTCGATCGCGCTGACGGCCACGCCGAAGCGGAATTCGACACCCAGTTGCTCGGCCAGGA
The DNA here is from genome assembly GCF_001303895.1 of Mesorhizobium sp. 1M-11. Taxonomy (GTDB): domain Bacteria; phylum Pseudomonadota; class Alphaproteobacteria; order Rhizobiales; family Rhizobiaceae; genus Mesorhizobium. The sequence continues at coordinate 101,443 of NZ_LJSD01000051.1, forward strand.
AGGCGGTCAGTTTCGGCAAGACCTCGCGTGACTCGACACGCAGTTCAAACGGGCTGTAGAGACCGCCGGCTATTTCGGCGCCGTGCAAGGCTGGCAGCCGGGCGACGACTTCCGCCGGCGACAGCAGCCCGCATTCAGCACCGTCCGGGGTCGCGGCGAAGGCCTGCAGAACGGCAAGCGCCTCGGGCCGGCGGGCGACGACAAGCTTGCCGCGATGCAGGACGTCGAGCCCGGCCTGCCCGGCAAGGTCCAGCCAGATGGCGCGGCTGCGTTCGGCGCGCAGACGCGAGATGCCCGGCTCCTGCCCGCTGACCACGACCAGCCCGAAATTGCGGATCGAGGCGCCATTCGCCTGGACGTCGCGGTCGATGACCACGACACGCAGCCCGCGCCGTACCGCCGCGAGCGCATGGGCGAGCCCCACGATGCCGGCCCCGACCACCGCCAGATCATACTGCGCCACTGTCGTCTCCCGTCTTCCTGCTTGTTCTTGCCGCCTATCCCGCCAGTACGGCCCGCTCGACGATGGCCAGCGCGCGGTCGAGATCGGTGCGATCGATGACCAGCGGCGGCGACAGGGTCAGCACGTTGCCGGCGCTGACCTTGAAGCTCAGCCCCTCCTCCAGGCAGCGGTAGTAGACGCGCTCCGCGAGCTCCCGCGCCGGCCTGTAGCTGTCGCGGTCCTCGACCAGTTCGACGCCCATCATCAGGCCACGGCCGCGCACTTCGCCGACATGCGGCGAACGGCCGATCAGTTCGGCAAGCCGCCCCATGGCGTAGGTGCCAAGTTCGGCGGCGCGCCCGGCCAGCCCCTCTTCCTCGATGATGGCGATGGTGGTGAGCGCGGCGCGCGCCGTCACCGGGTTCTTCTCATGGGTGTAGTGGCCGATGGCGAAATCGCCGGCGACGTCGAGCGCGCGCCGCGCGATGACCGAGGCGATCGGCAGCACGCCGCCGCCCAGTGCCTTGCCCAGCACCAATATGTCGGGCGTGACGTCGTCATGCTGGTGCGAGAAGAACTTGCCGGTCTTGGCCAACCCGGTCGGGATCTCGTCGAAGATCAACAGCGTGCCGTGCCGGTTGCAGGCCTCGCGCACCGCCTTCCAGAAACCGGGCGCCGGCACCAGCGGCGTCGCGCGCATCGGCTCGGCGACGACGGCGGCGAAGTCACCCTCGCGGCCGAGCACATAGGAGATCATGCCGGCGCAGGCGCGGGCCGAGGCCTCGAGGCTGTCATGGCCGTAGGCGCAGTTGCGGCTGGCCCAGGGCGCGACGTGCTCGGCGCCGGTCATCAACGGCCCGGCGATCTGCGAACGGAAGGTCGCCTCGCCGCCGACACTGGCCGCGCCGAACCCGGCGCCGTGGAAGGCATCCCAGAAGGACAAGGTCTTGAAACGGCCGGTGGCGGCGCGCGCGATCTTCAGCGCCACCTCGATGGCGTCCGACCCGCCGGTGGTGAACAGCACTTTCGAGAGGTCCGCCGGCGCCAGTTGGCCGAGCTTCTCGGCAAGCTCGACAGCCGGCTCGTTGGCGAAGCGGCGTGGCGCGAAGGACAGCTCGTCGAGCTGCTGCTTGATGGCGGCGATCAGGCGCGGATGTGCATAGCCGATATGGTGGACGCTGTTGCCGTGGAAATCCATGTAGCGCCGGCCGGCCAGATCCTCGATCCAGATGCCCTCGGCCTTGGCAATGGTCGACACGCAGGGGCTGGATAGCGACTGGTGCAGGAAGGCATCGGCATCGCGCTTCAGCAGGTCGCGCGACGGCGCATGCTCCTGGCGCGCGTCCCAATCCCTGCGAGCCGGCGCCTTGTTGGATTCGCCTTCGGTATGGACGATCGTCATGTCCCGCTCTCAACGCCTCGCCGAAGCCATATGGTGGGCGTGCGCGCCACCATCGTCATTTTCAGGCAACTTTTTCCATCATCGCCGGCGGCCTGATCTTATGGCCCTTGGGATCGTAAGCCGGCTTCAGATGGACATGGGCACGATAGCGGACACCGGCGAGATCGATCTCGAAATCGCCCGTTGTGAGAAACGCCTTGTCCACGCCATTGGCACTTTCGACATGACCCAGCGCCACCGACCGGCCAAGGCTATGGCCGTAGGCGGCCGAACGCAGTTCGCCCACCGGCTTGCCATCACGCAGGATCAACTCGCCGCCCCAAAGCATCGGCGCGCTGTCTTCGAGCGTGAACTGGACGACACGCTTTGTCACCGGCTGTTCCTTTGCCGCGACGATGGCCTCCTTGCCTATGAAGCCTGAAGCCTTGGCGAGATCGACAGCGAAACCCAGACCGGCCTGCCATGGATTGATGTCCGGCGTAAGCTCGCGGCTCCAGGCGCGATAGCCCTTCTCGAGCCGAAGCGCTTCGAGGGCATAATATCCGGCGTCGACCAGGCCGAGATCGTCGCCCGCGCGGAACAGGGCTTCATAGACGCCGACCGCGAGCTCGGTCGGCACGATCAGCTCCCAGCCGAGTTCGCCGACATAGGTCATGCGGTTGGCTATGCAGACGCCGTAGCCCACATCGATCTGGCGGTGGGTCGCGAACGGAAAAGCCGCTTCGCAAAGATCCGCCGAACTGATGCGCGACAGGATCGTCCGGGCATTGGGGCCCATCAGGCCCAGTATGGCGTAAGACGAGGTGACGTCGGTCAGCACGGCATGAGCCCCGTCGGGTATGTTGCTGCTGATCCAGTCGAAGTCGCGGACGGGCTGCGCCGACCCGGTGACGACGAGAAACCGGTCATCGGCCAAACGCAAGACGGTCAGGTCACTCTCATAGCCACCCCTCGCATTGAACATGCCGGTATAGACGCTGCGTCCTACCGCGACATCGATATCGGCCCCGCACAAGCGGTTCAGGACCGCGCAGGCATCGCGCCCCTGCACCAGTATCTTGGCGAAGGAGGTCTGATCGAAGACCGCGACGGCCTCGCGCGTCGCCTTCATCTCGCGGCCTACGGCTTCATGCCAGTTCTGCCGGCCGAAACTGTATTCGGTGGCAGCCGTCTCACCGGCACTCGCGAACCAGTTGACCCGTTCCCAGCCCATCTTGGAGCCGAACACCGCGCCCTTGGCTTTGAGGATCTCGTAGAGCGGTGAACGCCGCAGCGGACGCGCAAGGTCGAGCTCCCGGTTCGGCCACGGCATCGCATAGTGGAGGCCGAGCGTTTCCTTGACCCGATCGTGCAGGAAACGCGGATTGTTGTTGAACGAAGCGAAGCGGCGGATGTCGACCGGCCAGAGGTCCATCGTCGGCTCGCCCTGGACGATCCATTCCGCCAGCGCCTTTCCGGCGCCGCCGGCGCTGGCGATGCCCATCGAGTTGAACCCGGCGCCTACGAAGAAGTTCTTCAGTTCCGGTGCTTCGCCGAGGATGAAGTTGTTGTCGGGCGTAAAACTCTCTGGTCCGTTGTAGAATTTCCTGACCTCGCTCTCGGCCATCTGCGGCACGCGAACCAGCGCATTCTCCATCAGGATCTCGAACTGGTCCCAGTCGTCGGGCAGAAGCGCGAATTCGAAATCGTCGGGAATGCCATCCATGCCCCAGGGCTTGGCTTGCGGTTCGAAACCACCCATGACCAGCCCGCCAACTTCCTCCTTGAAATATATATAGCCGTCGGGGTCGCGCATGACCGGAAGGTCCGGGTGCACTCCTTCGATTCGGCCGGTGACGATGTACATATGCTCAGCCGAGTGCAGCGGCACCGAGACGCCGCACATCAGGCCGATCTTGCGTGCCCATTGGCCCGCGCAGTTGACGACGATCTCGGCGGCGATGTCTCCCTGGTTGGTCGACACGCCGGTCGCGCGGCCGTTTTTCGTCCTGATGCCGGTGACCCTCACGCGCTCGACGATCCTGGCGCCTCCCATGCGGGCGCCCTTGGCCAGCGACTGGGTGAGGTCGGTTGGATTGGCCTTGCCATCACCCGGCAGCCAGACGGCACCGACAAGATCGTCGATCGCCATGACGGGCCAGAGGTTTCCGGCCTCCTCGGGCGTGATGACCTCGACGGCAACGCCTTGCGCCCGCGCCGACGCCGCGGTGCGCTTCAGCTGCGTCATACGGTCCTGCGTGCGCGCAACGCTGATCGAGCCGCAATTCTTCCAGCCCGTCGCCAGGCCGGTTTCCGCTTCCAGCCGGCCGTATAGCTCGGTCGAGTAGCGGACCAGTGTGGTCATGCTGGACTGGCTGCGCAACTGGCCGACCAACCCGGCTGCGTGCCAGGTGGTGCCGCCACTCAACTGGCCCTGCTCCAGCAGGACGACATCGGACCAACCCAATTTCGTCAGATGATAGGCGACCGAACAGCCGACAACGCCGCCGCCGATGATGACGACCCTGGCCTGGCTTGGAAGTTGGGATGGCATTGCACTGTCCTTTGAAAGGTTGAGGACGAGAGGCGGCCGCAAGGCACGCCCGCTTCATCAGGGCATCGAGTGGTGGCTACCAGGGCAGTGAGAAGGTCTTGACGTTGGTGAAGGATTTCATCGCCTCGATGACGCCTTCCTTGTAGCCGTTGCCGCTGTCCTTGATGCCGCCGAACGGGCTCATCTCGATGCGGTAGCCCGGCACCTCCCAGATGTTGACGGTGCCGACCTGCAGGCCGGAGATGTATTTCTGCATGCGGCGGAAATCATTGGTGCAGACACCCGAGGACAGTCCGAAGGCGGTGGAGTTGGACAGGGCGATCAGCGCGTCATCGTCATCGGGCGCGCGGATGATCGGCACGATCGGACCGAAGGTCTCTTCCATCACCAGTTCGGATTGATGCGGCACGCGGTCGACCACGATCGGCGGCAACAGCGCACCCTTGCGGCCAGGATTGTAGAGCACGTCCGCGCCCTGCTCCGCCGCCATGTGGACCCGGCGTTCGAACAGCGCGGCGGCCTTCTCATGCACGACGGTGCCGAGCTGCGTGGCGAGGTCCATCGGGTCGCCGAACACGATCTTTTTGGCGCGTTCCAGCACCATGGGCACGAAACGGTCGGCCACCTTCTCCTGCACCAGGATGCGCTTCACCGCCGTGCAGCGCTGGCCGGAATTCTTGGTGGCGCCGGCGACGGCCAGATCGGCCGCCTTGGCGAGATCGTCGTCGGAAAGATCGTTGAGGATGATCAGCGGATCGTTGCCGCCGAGCTCCAGCACCTGGCGCCGGTAGCCCGCCTTCGCTGCGATCATCTTGCCGACCGGCACGCCGCCGGTGAAGGTGATCAGCTCGATGTTGGGATTGGTGATCATCTCGTCGCCGATGTCCTTCGGCCAGCCGGTGACGACCGACAGCATCTGCGGCGGCAGGCCGGCCTCATAGAGGATGTCGGCCAGTACGAGGGCGGTCATCGGCGTCAGTTCGGTCGGCTTGACGACGACGCAGTTGTTGGTGGCGATCGCCGGCGCCACCTTGTGCGCCACCATGTTGAGCGGGTGGTTGAACGGCGTGATCGCCGAGATCGCCTTCAGCGGCTCGCGCAGCGTGAAGATCTTGCGCTGCTTGCCGTGCGGGGTGAGATCGCAGGAGAAGATCTGGCCGTCATCCTGGATCGCCATCTGGCCGGCCAGCGTGAACACGTCATAGGCGCGGCCGACCTCGTAGAGCGAATCCTGCTTGGAGATGCCGAGCTCCAGCGTGACCAGGTCGGAGATCTCCTCCTTGCGGGCGTTGAGCAGCTCGGCGGTCTTAAGCAGGATCTTCTGGCGCTCGTATCGCGTCAGCTTGGAGGTGTAGCCGGCGGCGATCGCGAAGGCTTCCCTGGCATGCGTGGCATTGCCGGCCGGAACCGTGCCGGCCACCGTGTCGTCCCAGGGGTAACGCACCTCGACGACATCGTCGGCATCGACCTTTTTGCCAGCGATGCGCATCGGCTCATGGCGGACTTTGATCGAGGTTTCAGCCTTGGTCATGGAAGGGCTCCTTGCCGCTCATGGAGCGGGAAAACACGTGTGGGGTTTGGCTTACTGGCGCTCCGGAATGAGAAGGGCAGGCGCTATAGCCCCCTCTCCGTCTCGGGCTTTGCCCGAGCCACCTCTCCCCCGCTTTGCGGGGGCGAGGAACCCAAGCTGGAAAAGCGCCGGCGTTCCGACAGTGGTTCCTCGCCCCTGCCGAAGGCGGGGGAGAGGTGGCTCACCCGCAGGGTGAGACGGAGAGGGGGTTCTTGCCATATGCGACTGCTCCACTTCCCCTGCCCGTTCACCCCGGCAACGCGGCTGCCATCACCGCGTAGTAGAAGGCGTCGAAATTGCGCAGCGTGGGCGCCTCGGGCTGGTTGGGAAGCACCCGGTTGGTGATGAAGGGAACCGCCTGCTCGGTGAGGCCGCCATGCGAACGCAGCGGCTCGTCGAGCGCTGCCAGATCGTGGCGGTGCTCCGAGGTGCCGATGGTCTTGTTTTCGCCGGAGACCATGATGATGTCGCCCATGCGGTCCTCGGGCAGTTCGAAGCGGGCGCAGCCTTCCTCGCGGCCGAGCACCACGGTGATGCCCTCGACCCTGGCAAGCCGCGCCATGATGTCGGCGCGATCGGCGCCCTTCGGCAGGTAGGCGGTGGCGAAGGAACCCAGCGCGCCGTGGTGCACCACATAGGGATCGGTGATCGGCAGGATGACGCGGGCGGCGTCCTTGCCCAGCCATTCGTCGAGCAGGTCCTGGACATAGACGACATTGGGCGTGCCGTCGGCATGATGCTTGGGCTTCATGCCATGGTCGGCGGTGACGACGATGGCCGCACCCAGCGCGTCGAGCTCTGCGAGATAGCGGTCGAACATGGCGTAGAAGTCGTTGGCCTGCTTCACGCCCGGCGCGTATTTGTGCTGCACGTAGTCGGTGGTGGTCAGGTACATGACGTCCGGCCGGAACTCCTTGAGCAGCTTGACGCCGGCGGCGAAGACGAATTCCGACAGCTCGGCGGAATAGACTTCCGGCACCGGGCGGCCGAGCCAGGCCGAGGCATTGTCGATGCCGTTGGCAGCCTTGGTGGTGGTGTCCGACTTCTCGGAGGAGAAGCAGATCGCGCGGTTGTCGCCATAGGCGAGGCCATGGCCGAGCAGCGCGCGCAGCTTGTCCTTGGCCGTCACCACCGCCACCTTGGCGCCGGCATCGTAGAAGGCCTTGAACACGGTCGGGGCGCGCAGGAACTTCGGATCGTTCATCATCACCTCCTCGCCCGTTTCCGGGTTGTAGAGGTAGTTGCCGCAGATGCCGTGCACGGCGGGCGGACGGCCGGTGGCGATCGAGAGGTTGTTGGGGTTGGTGAAGGACGGGATCACCGAATGCGCGGTGCGCACGGTGCCCCTCTCCTTGATCCGCTCCAGCGCCGGCATCAGCCCGGCCTTGATCGCCTCGTCGAGATAGGCGGGCTCGCAGCCGTCCAGGCAGATGGCGATGGCCGGCACCCGTGGCCAGGCATAGTCGCGGCCATTGGCCGACACGGTGACGGGGGACATCTGGTTCATCGGGGGTTCCTTTTGATCAGGTTCAGGCGGCGAGCTTGGCGCGTTCGGCCAAGGCTGCCTGGGGTGGTGCCGCGCTCGCGACGCCCATTTCGGCCAGCGACTGACGGGCGGCCTCGACGACGCGGCGCATGACATGTTCGTCCATCCGGCCGATGCAGCCGACCCGGAAGGAATCGACCACCGTCAGCTTGCCGGGATAGATGATGAAGCCCTTGTCCTTCATCAGCTCGTAGAAGCGTTCGAAGACAAAATTGCCGTCGGCCGGACAGAAGAAGGTGACGATGATCGGCGACAGCCAGCGGTCGGAGAGCAAGGTCTCGAAGCCGAGGTTGCGCATGCCTTCGACCATGACGTTGCGGTTCTGCATGTAGCGGGCGCCGCGCGCGGCGACGCCGCCTTCCGCCTCATGCATGCGCAGGGCTTCGAGGAAGGCGGCCACGACATGGGTGGGCGGAGTGAAGCGCCACTGGCCGGTCTTTTCCATCGCAGCCCATTGCGCATGGATGTCCAGCGACAGCGAGTGGCTGTTGCCCTTGGCCTTTTCCAGTTCGCTCTTCCTGGCGATGACGAAACCGAAGCCCGGCACGCCCTCGATGCATTTGTTGGCCGAGGAGACCATCGCCTCGTAGCGGATCCTGCCGACTTCGAGCGGGATGGCGCCGAAAGCGCTCATGGAATCGACCAGCAGCTTGCGGCCCCTGGCATAGGTCGCCTCGGAGATCTCGGCGACCGGGTTGAGGATGCCGGAACTCGTCTCGCAATGGATGGCGAGAACATGGGTAATAGCAGGATCGGCATCGAGAGCCGCACCCACCTCGTCGCCGCGCGGCGGCAGGTAGTCGCCCTTGTCGATCAGCGTGAAGGCACGGCCGAGATATTGCATGGTCTGGGCGGCGCGCAGGCCGTAGGCGCCGTTGGCCAGCACCAGCACCTTGCCGTCCTTCGGCACGAAGGAGCCGAGCATCGCTTCGACACAGAAGGAGCCGGAGCCCTGGATCGGCACGCAGTCATATTCGGATTTCGTGTCACCGATCAGCGCCAGCAGGCGCCGGCGCAGCTCCGCCGTCATCGCCCGAAAATCGCCGTCCCACGACCCCCAGTCGCGCAGCATCGCCTGCTTGACGGCGTAGGAGGTGGTGAGCGGTCCCGGCGTCAGCAGATAAGGCTCGCCCAGGGCCGGCGGATCGAAACCTTCCACGGGTGAAACTCGCATCGACTGTCCTCCACGGCGCTCATGCTATTGCGCTTCCATGTGAGGATTGTTGCAGAGAGCGAGATATCTGCAAAATCGTTATTTTGTATTCGAGTATAAGTGGAGTTTATGGATTTCATTCCCGCGGAAAGCGCCTCTATCTTCCCCCTTGCGGGGGAGAAAGCGATTTCAGCATCTTAGACGAGCACGCCCGCAGGGCGGCGCAGGCTAAGTGCCAGAAATCGCAAGAGAGGGGATTTGCCCGCACAACGCTGGCGATCTGCTCTCAAAACACCCTGCTTCGGAGAGCGGAAGAAGGCTCCCACCTATGAAACCCCTCAGCTGAAGATCCCCTCTCTTGGATTTTCTACGACTTAGACTGCGCCGCCCTGCGGGCGTGCTCGCTAAGATCGTGAAAATCCTTTCTCCCCCGCAAGGGGGGAGATAGAGGCGCCGCGCCTTCAGAAAGGGGATCGTCTTAGGTGGATGGGATTGTGTAAATTGAACGCCAGCGCAGCGAACAAGCGCGGCGCTGGTATCTCCCCCCCTTGCGGAGGAGATAGCAGTCGCACCGCTCCAGCTCCGATAATCAAAGCCGGCGGCCAACCCCCTCACCCCACCCGCACCAGACGGCTGCTGGCGAGGTCGCCGGTGCGGGTCAGCAGCGGATAGGCGGTGGCGACCAGCAGCGAGTTGATCTCCTTGAAGGCGCGCACGGCTTCGAGGTGAATGTCGCTGGTTTCGATGCTTTCGATCTTGCCCGACTGCAGCCGGCTGAGGTGACGCTCGTGGCTCGCGCGCTGCATGGCGCGGATGTGCTCCTTCTCGGCGACAAGCTGGCGCGCGGAGGCGACGTCGTTGGAGATCAGCACATTCAGCGCCAGCTGCATGTTTTCCACCACGCGCGCGTGCAATTCGTCGAGCTCGTGCAAACCCTCGGCGGAGAACTGCAGCGCCTTCTCGGCCCGCTCGGAGGCCAGGGCCAGAAGGTTCTTGGCGACGATGTCGCCGGCATACTCGAAATTGATGGCGACGTCGGTGAGCTCGATGCCGCGGCGCGCCTCGTCGGCGGTCAGCTGACCGCGATTGACCTCGGCGATGTAGAGCTTGATGCCGGTGTGGGTGTCGTTGATCTCGTCGTCGAGGCCGCGCAGGCCGGCGATCTGATCGGACGTTCCTGAGCGGAACATGTCCATGACCGGCCGGAACATCTGCTCGACAAGCTCGCCCATGCGCAAAAGTTCGCGTGTCGCGCTGGCCAGCGCCAGCGTCGGGGTGGCGATGACCGAACGGTCGAGCGCACTGAGCCGCTGGCGGGCGGTCTCGCCCTCCGGCTCCTGCGTGATGCGCGTCGCCAGCCGGGCCACCGGCTTGACAAAAGGCAGGCAGGCCAGGGCCAGCACGGCATTGAAGGCCAGATGGAAATCGACCAGCGCCGTCGCCGGATCCAGCCCGCGCATCAAGGCGGGCACGCCGAAGGTTTCGATGGCGATGAGCGCGATCACGGCGGCAACTGTACGAAACAGCAGGTTGCCGAGCGGCAGACGCTGCGCTGCCCTGTCCATGGAGCGCGACAGCCAGAAGGCGATCAGCCCGCTGCCGATATTGGCGCCGAGGATCAGCGGCACGCCCGCCTCCAGCGGAATGACGCCCTGGGCGGCGAAAGCCGAGATCATCAGGATCGCCGCCACGCTGGAGTGTATCAGCCAGGTGAAGAGCGCGCCGAGCAGCACGGCCATCATGGCGTCGCCGGCGAGATAGCCCGAGATCGCCGGCAACAGGGCGGCGTGGCGCAGCGGCCCCGTCGCCTCGCCGATGAACCGCAGCGACAAAAGGATGAAGCCGATGCCCAGCACCATGCGCCCGGTTTCGCGCAGCCTCTCGCCGGAGAGCTTCAGATGCATGATGCCGCCGACAGCCAGGCAGACCGGGACCAGCCAGCCGAGGTCGAAGGACAGGATTCGCACGACCAGCGCCGAGCCGAAATCGGCGCCGAGCAGCAGCGCGAGCCCCACCGGCACGGCGAGCAGGCCGCTGGCGACGAAGCCGCAGGCGATCATCGCCACCGCCGTCGAGCTCTGCAGCATCACCGCCATCGCGGCACCGCCGGCAACGGCGCGGATTATGCCGCCTTTCGCTTCGCCGAACAGCCGCCGCAGCAGCCCGGCATAGGCGCGCTCCATGCCGGTGCGCACCATATGCACGGCATAGAGCAGCAGCAGGGTCGCGCCGGCGAGATGAAGCAGGAGAAGTGAAAAATGCATGGCCGGCATCCCGTGGCTCAAAAAAGATCGGCCGGGCCTTTACATAAGTCAATTCGTTAGTTTCTATGGTTGGATCGGCTGATCTTATGGATGAATGCGATGCGATACGTGCAGTTGCGGGCCTTCCACTATGTAGCCGTCTGCGGCGGCTTCTCGCGCGCCGCCGAGACCCTGTTCCTGACCCAGCCGGCGATTTCCGACCAGGTGCGCAAGCTGGAGGAAGAGTATGACGTGCTGCTCTTCAACCGCCACAAGAAGCAGGTGACGCTGACCGCTCAGGGGGAAAGACTGCTCGAAATGACGCACCGCATGTTCGACAACGAGCAGCAGGCCAGCGACCTGCTTTCGGAGTCGCGCGCGCTGCGCGCCGGCACGCTGCGCATCATCGCGGATGCCGCGCACCACCTGCTGCACGTGCTGGCGGCCTTCCGGGCGAAATATCCGGGCGTGCAGGTGTCGCTGCGCGCCGGCAACACCGAAACGGTGATCGCCGGGCTCTACGCCTATGAGGCGGATATGGGCGTGCTGGGCGAGATCCCGGAAAGCTCCGACTTCCAGATCCTGAAGCTCAATTCATCGCCGATCATCGCCTTCGTCGCCCACAACCACCCGCTGGCCAGCGCCAAGCGGCTGTCCCTGGCCGACATCGTCACGCACCCGCTGGTGCTGCGCGAACGCGGCTCGAAAACCCGCTTCAAGCTGGAGGCCATGGCCGCCGAGATGCGCGTCGACATCAAACCCGCGATCGAGGCCGAAGGCCGCGAGGCGGTGCGCGAGATCGTGGCCTCCGGCGCCGGCGTCGGCTTCGTCACCCGCGCCGAGTTCGGCTATGACGGCAGGCTCAAGCCGATCCAGATCGACGCGCCCGAAGTGCTGATGGACGAAGCCCTGATCTGCCTGCGCGAACGTTCCAGCGGCAAGCTGGTCAAGGCGTTCTGGGACCTGGCGATGAGCTTGCCGAGTTGAGGGACTTGGCGCGCCTTTGCCGGCTTAAGAACAGCAAGCCTCCAGCTGCATTCCCTTGGAGGAGAGAGCGGAATGAGCGGCGCGCGGCAAGGTGGAGGAGAGTGGCATGAGTTTCCCGCTCTTCCTTGTGGTTTTCACGACCGCGATCTCCTCCGCCGCCATCGCGATCATGGGCAGAATGCCTTTCCCTCCGCTTCTGATATGGGTGGGCCGGATGATTGTGATCCTGGTCGCTGGCGCAACGATCTACGCCGGGTTGCAAGCGCAGTCGGGACAGTGAGACCAGAGGCACGAGGATGCGGGACATGCAGCAGGTGTCGCGTGCGGCAAGGCGGCGGAACGCGGCATAAAGTTCCCTCCGCCCGAACGTGCTTTCGTCTGCCTGGCTTTGCCGGTATGGGTGGACCTCGCTCGTCCCATCGCCCTTTCGACACACCCGTGACGTCCGGCTGATCTACAGAACCAGGAGCGGCGGACGGACGAGGTTAGCTGTCGTCTGGATTGTCGACTGCGCAGCCTACGCCGTTGCACCCCTGGTAGTTGCCTTGGGTGTCAAAGTTTGGATTGCCGTCCCTGTCGTAGCTTGGGCGGGTGTCGATGGCGTCGTCATTGTTGCGGCGGGCGGCCTTGCGGTCTTTCTCGCGTTGTTCCCGGTCGTGGAGACGGTCGAGATATCTCTGGTCGTCTTCATCGCGTTGAGCGTTTTGTTTCATCATGCAGTTCGCGAAGGCGTCAGTCCCCGGCTCGAAGCCAAAGGAAGAGCACTTGTTCTGATCCGCCGCGCGTTGATCTTCTGCGCTGACGCAACCTGCTGCGGCCAATGGGAGAAGCGCGAGCAGTAGATATCTCGCCTTGAATGCTGGCATCGTCATGTTCCTGGTTGTTGCTTGAACGCCGCGTTCAGTGCTGGATCGGCTCTCTTGAAATCAGCAACAGGGTCGGAGCCCTGCAATGCAGCGCAGAAGGTTAAAGAAAGTGCTGTTGTAGAAAAAAGTACATATCGCTTGAATTATCCATCAACCGAGCAATGCGAATACTAGCCGCCATTATACGAAGGATTCAATCGGCTGTCGGTATTTACCGTTAGCGTAAGGTTGACGGTTGCCTGCGGGAGGCGTCGGCTTCGTCACCCGGGCCAAGTTCGGCTATGACGGCAGGCTTAAGCCGATCCAGATCGCTGAAAAGAACCGAGGAAAAGGCTAAGCTGGAGGCAGCCATCGCCGCACGCGAGGCCAGGAAGCGGAAGGTCGCGTGATCGCCATGGACACTATTGAGGCCCACAAGCACAGCATCTGCCATCGACAGGAGATCGAAGCCAGCCAAAAATGCGGCTGCTTCTACTGTATGGAGATATACGGCCCTGACGCTATCACCGAGTGGGTTGATGGTGCCAATACTGCACTTTGCCCGAAGTGCAGTATCGATTCAGTCATCGGCGATGCGTCCGGGTATCCGATAGATACCGATTTCTTGAAGCGGATGAACCAACATTGGTTTTGATCCCTACGGGTCAAAACGGCCACCCAAGGCAAGAGAGTTTCCTTCCACTTCCTTTCAACTATAGTCGCTGGTTGATAGGAGATTCCGATGGTCCTTTTCTGGTTTGATCAGCAAGAACGCCTGAAAACGGCAAAGGGCAAGGAACTGCTCTCCTCAGACCGGAGAGGAGAGATCGCGCCCACCAACGTCGCCGCAGCGCCAAAGCCTGTTGAGGGCAAGATCGCAGTCAGGATTGGATCTGACGGCAGGCCGGTGGTTGTCATCAAGGACGGACCTGCAAGCTGATAGTGCTTCGTCGTCGATGGCGGCAACGGCATGCGAAGCTCAGGGGCTAACTGGCAGTCGGTGAAAGGCCGGCCCGTTGCAGCAAGCCGTAAGATCCAACGCCTGTTCGTCACGCTTCGACAGGCAAGCGCAAGAAACAGGCAGCACAGTCGGAGCTATCCAGCTATTTCCGCTGGACCATGAACCCACCGGCGGCGCCAATCGAAATCCCGATGGCGATCCCAAGGGGGAGGTTGTCCATGGCCGTGCCGATGACGGCACCGACGCCGACCCCGATTGCAACGCCAAGTGCCATGGCGCCCATCTTCGTTGGACACCATGTCCTTTTTGCGGGCAAGGCTTCCAATAATAGAATGGCGAACCTCGTCTCGCGGCAGCGCTGGCGGCTCGGGCCACTGAAATGCGCGTCGATCTGATCCAACGATCGAAGCCGAAGGGCGCCGGGCCGTGCGCGAGATCGTGGCCTCAAGCGCCAGCGTCGGTTTCTTCGCCCGGGCCGAGTTCGGCTCTGATGGCCGGCTGGTGTCGCTAAGCGACAACAAGGACAATGCCTCAGCCGCCGAGTGGCGGACCGGTGAAACGCAGGCCGCGGCGCGCGGCTGAAGCGGCGATCTGGTCCATGTCCTGCGGAATGCGGAAACGGCCCTTTGCCATATCCGCGAAGAAGGCCTCGAACCCGCCGGGGCTTAGTATGACGAAATGGCGGCAGGGTTCGTCGCCGAGGACACGGAAGGTGTGCTCGCGACCGCGCGACATGAAAGCGGTCTCGCCCGCCTTCTTCGTGAAGCTCTGCCCTTCCAGCCAGAATTCGCACGCGCCGCTCATCAGGATGAAGGTCTCGTCCTCGCGTTCATGCACATGGCGGGGAGGTCCGCTCCCGGCGGGACTGAGACTGTCGACAATGGAGACGGCACCTGCCGTTTCGGAAACGGGCAGGATCACCCTGTACCGAACGCCAAGCCATTCCATGACATCAGGGCCGGAAAGCTCCTGCATCGATGCCCCCTCGCTTCGCCCGAGTGCTCTCAGCAAACCACACACGGGGCGGGCCGACAAGCAAGACTCCGGGTGTTTGCGTGGATGCGTCAAACGATGCATCCAGCCAATTGCATCAAGCCTCCTGCGGACGAACGCCGGGCAAAGAAACACCAGAAGTAGAAAGGCGTCCGGCGGCCTGTCAGAAACGAGTGCCGAGGTGGATCCTGTTCAACATCGCGCATGCTGCTTCGGCGCGAAACAGGGACAGGTTGACCAGCTTGCGTCCGTCCAGCTCTGCCGCCTGGTCGAGAGCGTTGTCCCAGACTTTCCAGGTGCCGGCAGGCTCCTGAATGCATTCATACCGGGATCGGCTGGCCGAGCCTCGCTGTCCAAGCTTCCCAGTTTTGCGTTGAAGCGGGCGCAACAGTACAACTCGCCTTGTCGACAGAGGCTCCGCCGGCGCTGCTCGCATTTGTTCGGATGATGGAGGCGGCGGAGTGCCCCCTTGATCCGCGTTACAGATCAAGCGGACAACCATTCCTCGGCAGCCTTTGCCGCTGCAAGTTCCAGCGCTTCAGGGGCAAGGATGCCCGCTCTCCTGGCGAAGGCTTCAAACGAAATCCGGGCCACGGACACACTGCCGCCGTTGAGAGCCGCGCCAACCGCGGCAAAAGCCTGGGCGTGGGTAGGGCTTCGCGAACCGACCCATTCGTTGAGAATTTCATAGGCCTCTTCGACGGATTCCACATCCATGGGAAATCCAAGACCGACAAAAATGGAAACAGGCTTCGCGAAAGGCTTCATGGGGCTACCTCGTTTCTGAGCGATACCGAGATTATCCGGCTTGCCGAGAACGAGCGATCCAACACTTCGTTGCAGGAATGTCATCCCTTCGGAGGAAGGGCATGAACGCGCACTTCCGCAACTCGCTTTGCCGGCAAAGGCTTCGCCGGTACAGCTCGCCCGTTTGGGTGATGGAGGCGGCAGAATGAATTCAGGCCGGGTTTCGTCCCGTCTTCGACGCGCGTCCGTGAAGTTCGGCGGATGTACAAAATTCGAGCCCTTGACCCGGCGCCGGTCGCATCTCAAGCGTGCCAAGGAAGAGGCGAAGTTGGCGGCCGCCGTTGAGGCTCGGCTCGCCAGGAAGAGGGAGAAGCAGGCGTCTTAGAAATCGCTCGATCGCTTACTTTGGCCAAAGCCAATGGAAAAGAAGGATGAGCCCGCCAAGAACGAAGGGCAGCGCAATACGCTGTTCCATCGGTAGTCGTCCGCTTTCAACATCGTGGCGCTTTCGCTGTTCTTCCAATCCATCGAAGACGTGAGTTAGAGGGCGATCTCGAAAGTGGACAGCATCCGCGTCGGGCCTCGGAGCATGTCTTGCCCTGGTCTCGACAATGCGATCTTCGAGCTTTTGTAGTTGTGCTCTTGGTTCGTCGCTCATGGCGATATGAAAGACACTGGCGGATGCATTGCGCAATAGGCGCGTGATGCGCCAGAAGCAGGCGGCTTAGCGGCTACTCGTACGATTGGGGAACTCTTCGGAGAACTCGTAGATCGCTCTCTGTGAAGCACTCGCGGTAAAAATGTTCGTTCTCCGTAAGAGGCAGGGGGTCGCCCCGCCAGTATGCCCTAGCCCAATCGAAACCAAGCGCCCCCATCGGCTGAACGCGCCGATGGTCCGCTTCCGCCACAGCTGCCTTGGGAATGGTGAGCTCGACTTCGTACAGATTGTAGAAGTGAAGCTTCTGTATGTTGGCATATGTGTCAGCTTGTTCCTTCGTATTGAAGAAGAAAGCCGAGCTAAGGCGCGACGGCGATTCGGCACACTCAGTCGAGCGGATGTGCTCCAGTACGCTTTCAATCAAGCCTTGCCCATGTCCCATGCCAGCTGTCGTTAGGATACGACCATAATTCCCAGATCGGAGAATCGACCCCTCCGAGAAATGCCTGCGACCAATGAAACGCCAATGCCCCTTCTCCCCAATCCCCGTCATGAGAGCTTCGCCCAGGCGCTAGCGAAGGGCAGCCGATGCCCAAGACGAGTAGCGATTGGACTGAGATAGCGCACGAAAGAAACCCGAACTATATCGTTCGTACAAGATGCTAGCCCAATCGCAGATCAGCCGCTCTGACGGCGAAACTGATCTCCTGTAGTCAAACGTTTTGCGGATGCCACCTTCGGCAAGCTCTTGCTCAGCATGTGTATATTTGGGGCTCCCATCAGAGAACCGAACGTACATATAAGCGAACAACAGCAAGTGGCGTTTCCCCATGGTACGGGCACGACAATCAATTGCGGTCACCGCATCCTGAACGACATCGAAATCACACGAGCGGATTGCCCTTTCGAGACGAACGAAGTCCAGGAAGAGTCGAGTGTCGGTGATCGTCAGTCGGCCATCATCAAAATTGCTAACGCCATGCCCTTCGAGCTTTCTTCTCACGTACTTGTATATTGGCTCCGGCATCGGGTTCCGTCTGTTTGAAAACAATCAAAGGTAATCAAACGTGGCTCGCTGTGGCAAGCGACAGCGCTGCGGTTGCCCGCCGAGCAATCTTCCCGTGCGGTCAGGTGTTATTCATCCCAGATTTCGCGCAGACTTCTTCCCAGAGGGATGTGGTCCGCGAGACTGATCCCGTCCAAGTCAAACTCGATCGCGCGGTCTTTGGCTATGCCCCTGAGATCGATACCGATGACGGTAATGGCATTGAGCAGACATTGAAACTCGGTGAGACCCGGTAGTTTCTTGGTTCTCGGCTGCTTTCCGTCTTCAGATAGCACTACTCGCACCGATCTGAAGCCATCCTTCTCCTGGTCAAACCCGAAGATGGAGAATGTGACGGACACCGTCCCATCTGTGCTTGCGAACTTTTCTTCGACAATGAGCGCGTTTCTCAATGCCCATTCTCCCCAATGCCCGTCATGAGAGCTTCGCTTAAATCGCTAACCGGGGGAAGTACCGCGTTGGCCAACGTGAATGCGTCGCACTAATCGCCAATACCCGTAGATTAGGAATGCGCTGAACACCGCCCAGGCCCAAGGGAAGGCAGCGTACCAAAAGAACTCAAATCGGGGCAGAAAATCCACGCTAGAATTCCAACCGGCGTGAAGGAGCGTGCAGAACGCCAGAGCTGGCCAAACATGTCGCACGACCGCATACAGGACCGAAGTGTAGACGTGGAAGAGGCTAGAGCCGACAACCACTGAGACGCTGCCAAGCAAAGCTAGAAGCGGCGAGGCCCCCAGCTCAAGAGTATGGGGGTACACGTCGGGCCATTTCATCAGACATTCTGCGGCAAAAAAGACGAAGTAGGACGGGATCCGAAACCATGTATTCTTGAACAGGGACACGATGCCAAGCTTTATCAGCTCTTCCAAGGCTGCCCAAAAGACGATTTCCGGCATATGAATCTAATTCCACCCATCCCTATGTGAGAGCTTCGCCCAGGCGCTGGCAAAGGGCAAGGAAGAGGATCAGTTCAGCTTCTTAGTCCACGGCAAGTTTTGATACCTTCCGCCGAACATTCTCAATGCGCCGTAACCCGCCAATGGTAATGAAGCGCCTGCGATGATCGACGCGGCTCCTTTGAGCTCTCCAGCCACAACGCCTGACACCCATGCGGCACATGATAAGCAAAAGAGCGCGAGAACTAACAGCCTCAGCCACACTGGGTTTGGTCTGCCGGTCGCCATTGCTTCTCCGCAGCGAACATATCGAAGGGTAAGTCAGATTGACGCTCACTGACAAGCAGCAGCGCTTCGTCACGGAATATCTAGTCCGCTAGCCTCACCTTACTTGCATAGACACCACTACTTGTACCTAGTCCTGTGACGACGATGCGGGCGCCTGGAGAAAGCTGCTGCCTGAGTTCGTCCGGGACCCCACAAAGCCGATCTAGCAGAAATGGGAGCCCTTGCAGCCCGACGGGCTTGCGGCACCCTTTTGACCCAATGCTGTCGGCGTCCGTGACAGTGAACGTATGTTCAACTTGCTGCCCTGCGATCAAGGCAATAACCATCGGAGCTGCAACGAGGACGAGGTTCCTTCCGGCGAAAAAGCCGAGGAACACAGCACCGCAGATGGCCACTAGCCTTTTGAAGCTTGGTCCCGGCCCCTCAACTCTAACGGTAAAAACGCTCGCGAGAAGCAAGATGGCACGCGGCGGCAAGAGAGATGGCGCAGGGCGAAAGCCTGGTGCATCAGCCAGCATCCCCCTCGAACTGTTCGGCCGACCGCAGCGGATGGAGCCAATGCTCCCGGCGCTTCGTCCAGATCTCGTATCCGGGGGTGATATCGGTCGGTGCCCGATCCAGCGTGCCAGCCATGATCTCCGCCTCACCGGGCCGCAGCGAAAACACCCGGGACCCGCAGGAAGGACAGAAGCTCCTGCCTTCATAGGTCTTCGTCGGACCCGTGCATGCGAAAGCCGAGCGGTCCCAGATCGAGAACATGGCGAATGCGCTGCCGCTGGTGCGACGGCAGTCGTGGCAATGGCAGAGACCGGTCCGGATCGGTTCGCCCTTGACGGTGAACTTCACCGCGCCGCAAAGACACGATCCGGTGATGGTCTTTCCCTTGCGGAACGCTGCGCCTTTCCGCAGCGCCGGCGTGCCGGCCGCATCGGTTTCGTTGATCGCGGTGTCCTTCTCCAGGTTCCTGACCTTTGCCATGGATCGATCTCCTCTGGCGACCGAACGGCTGACCCGAAAACACGTTCCAACGGACAGGAGCAGAGATCACCACGGCGCGAAGAAGCGGCCGGGACAGGCGGCCTGTCAGAAACGGGCGCCGAGGTGGATCCTGTTGAGGATCGAGCATGCCGCTTCGGCGCGAAACAGGGATCGGTTGACCAGTTTCTGTCCGTCCAGCTCCGCCGCCCGGTCGAGAACGTTGTCCCAGACCTTCCAGGTGCCGTCAGGCTCCTGAATGCATTCGTATCGGGGTCGGCCCATCCTTGCGAAGCCTCGCTGTCCAAACCTCCCAGTTTTGCGGTGAAGCGGGGGCACATAAGGCAACTTGCAGCGGCTGTCAGGTCTCGAATTGCCTGTTGGTACGAAAGTAGGAGGTGTGAAGCGGGCTGGCGATCGCTGAAGTCGGTTGCCTGAAAACACGAAAGCCCGCCCCGGACGGCCGGGGCGGGCGATATCTCAAAACCCCTTGCCCTGCTGTTCGGATCGACCAGCGGGACCGCCGGTTCGCTCCTGCATCTTGGGCAACACCAGTAGCAGCGCGACCGACAGGAGATGGATCGCACTGACCACCAGGGCGAGCGAGGAGAGCCCCTTCGCGATGAACGGCGCCGCGGCGACTGTGCCGAGCGTGGTCATCATGAAGATGAAGAAGACGATCAGCGCCGAGCCGCGCGCATTGTTGCTGCCCGAGGCGACGATGCCGCGATAGAAGCCGAGCGGGCCGCGCAGGCCAAGGCCGATCGCCATCGGCATGAACAGCAGCGCAAGCATCAGCGTGTTCGTGCCGCCGGCGAGACCGTAGGCAAGCAGGGCCAATGCGCTCACAGCGCCCAGCACCGTGCCGAACAGGATCACGGTCTCGGTGCCGAAGCGTTCGGAGATCCGCGCGGTGAGATTGGCAGCAATGATGAAGCCGGCGACGTTGATGACCTGCATGACGATGAAGTCGTTCAACGTTCCGCCCATCGTGCCGACGATCACGACCGGAGCACCGAACACGAAAGCGATGAGGCCGCCGAGCGTCATCGCCTGGCTCAGCGCGTAGCGCATGAAGACACGATCCGTCAGCAATTGGGTGTAGCTGCCGCGCGCGCCGGCATTGCGCTCTTCTCGCGGCAGGCCGACAACCGCGATCAGCATCGCCGCAAGCGCGGTCAGCAGGGCAAGCAGCGCGAAGGACGACGGCCATCCGAAATGCGCAAGCAGGGCCACGCCGGCAATGGGCGCCAGCGCCGGAACCAGCGACTCGACGCTGCCGATGAAACCGATTGCCCGCACGGCAGCCCGATCGTCGAACAGCTGGCGGATGATGCCCGGGGCGAAGACGGGCGCGGCGGCAGCCGCCACCCCTTGCATGAAACGCAGCCCGATCAGGATTGCGATGGTCGGCGACAGGGAACAGGCGACAGAGGCGGCCGCAAAGCCTGCGAGCGCCGAGACAAGCAGGGGCTTGCGCCTGAAATGGTCCGCCAGCCAGCCGAACAGCAGCAAGCCGACGCCACTGCCCGCGACGTAGGCGGCGAGCACCAGCTGCGCGGTTGCCTCGCTGGTGGCGAAGATGGCCGGCAATTGCGGCACGGCCGGCAGGACGAGGTCGGTTCCGGCGAGCGAAAGCGCCGTGCACAGGATCAGGACCGTGAAGGTGACAAGGCGGTATGTCATGGCCGGCGCTCCCGCCAGCTCGAAATAAGCGTGATCATGACTTGGTCTTCAGTTGTTCGGGTGGCCTGTCTCTTTCGCCTCCGGGCGGGAGGCCGGCCAAACCGAACCCGCTGCTATCCGAAGACGCAAATGGCGGCATTGGCCGCCGGGCGAGCGGCGGTCGGAACGGTGTGCGCTGCAATGTTCCGGTTCGAAGACATGCGGCACCCCTACCCAAAAACGCGATGCCGGGCAAGCGGGCAGTGCCCGCTGCAGGCCGGCTCAGGCGGAATGATCGCGCCCGCAGCGCGAACATGTCCTGTTGGGCCAGGGGTGATGGGCGCGGAAGAACGACCCCTCGGTCCTGAACAGCGAACACCGGCAATCCGGGCAGGTGAACAGGACGACGGCGGCGATGCCGTGCGCCACCCAGAACATCAGCGCAAGCTGTGTCCCGCCCGATGAAAGACCCGCAATGAGCGGTTCCCATACCGGGAGGGTGATAAGGACCAGGAAGGTCCAGCCCATGAACAGCCATGCTTTCAGGTAGAGTGACATGGCGATGAGCCTAAGCCGATTCTCGCCGGTCGATCCAATGCGCCGGCCTTGCCCACGCGCTTTATCCCGCGCACGGCGTCAGAGCCGTGAACGCAACGACCCGGTTCGTCGGCGCTCCTTCCGGTTCGAAGATATGGGGCCACTTGAAAAGGAGCCTGGCAAGCCGGCTAAGCGACGCTCCCCGCAGGCCGAACCGCACCGCGATGGGCGCGTGAATGCCTTCTCCGCTCCCGACGAGCCCGCAATCCGGCGGGACGCCCGCCTCGTCCGGAAGTATCCTTGCTGAAGCTACTGGAACTGGCCTAGGTTGCCGACTGACCTGTCCTCGACCGAGGGGTGTGGACAAAGAAGGGGGCTGCATCTTGCCGATTCGCCTTGGCCGAAAGTACGCCCATTTGACACATGGCCGGACCTGCGCCTGCCACAGCCCGCAGGCACAGCAACTGCTCTCGCGCCTCGACAAGGGACTGTCGCGCCGGTCGGTCCTCAAGGGGATCGCGGCGAGCCTTGCCGCTCCCGCGCTGGGCATTGTCAGTCCTGCCTTCGCACAAGGTTCCGCCAAGCCGCTCCTGCTCAAGAACGCAAACATCTTCGACGGCACGACCGGCAGGCTGGTCGAAGGCCGCAGCGTGCTTGTCGAGGGCAAGCTCATAAAGGCGTTGACCGCACCCGGGGATGCCGTGGCCGACGCGGACATCATCGACTGCGGCGGACGCACCCTGATGCCGGGCATGATCGACGCGCATTGGCATTCGATCCTCGCCGGCATCTCGCAGATGGTGGCGATGACCGCCGATATTCCTTACGTCCATCTGGTCGCCGCGCAGGAGGCGGAGCGCACCGTGCTGCGGGGCTTCACCACGGTCCGCGATGTCGGAGGTCCGTCGTTCGCATTGAAGCGGGCCATCGACGAGGGACGCATCGCCGGCCCGCGTATCTACCCCTCCGGCGCGATGATTTCGCAGACGTCGGGCCATGGCGATTTCCGCATGCGGACGGATCTGCCGCGCACGCCGCAAAGCAACCTCAACGTCACCGAGGAGGCGGGCATCGCGGCGATCGCCGACGGCGAGGCGGAAGTGCTGCGCCGGGTGCGCGAGCAGCTCATGCTCGGTGCCAGCCAGATCAAGATCATGGGCGGCGGCGGCGTGGCCTCGCCCTACGATCCGATCGATGCGCTTCAATATACCGAGGCCGAAATGAAGGCAGCGGTGGCGGCGGCCACCGACTGGGGCACCTATGTGTGCATCCATGCCTACACCCCGGCCGCTGTCCAGCGCGCGCTGGCAAGCGGCGTGAAGTCCATAGAGCATGGCCAGCTTGCCGACGAGGAGACTGCCCGGCGCATCGCCGATGCGGGAGCGTGGTGGAGCATCCAGCCGTTTCTGGCGGACGAAGACGCCAACACCTATTCCCTGCCGGAGCAGCGCGCGCAGCAGCAGACGATCGCCGACGGCACGGCCCGGGCGGTGGAACTGGGACGCAAGCACAACATCAAGATGGCGCTTGGAACCGACATCCTGTTCAACCCCAAGGGAACCGCGACCCAGGGCAAGCAGCTCGCCAAGTTCGCCAGGTGGTACGAGAATGCCGATGTGTTGCGGCTCCTCACCAGCGGCAACGCGGAGCTCGCCGGCCTTTCCGGGCCCCGCAATCCTTATCCTGGAAAGCTCGGGCACATCGAAGCAGGAGCCTATGCGGATATCCTCGTGGTCGATGGCAATCCGCTCGAGGACATCTCCCTGATTGCCGATCCGGACCGGACGATGAAGCTCGTCATGAAGGACGGGCGCATCCACAAGAACACGCTTTCAGCCTGAGGGGGCTTCCTTGAGAAAATGCGCAGTTGCCGCTGTCCTGGTCCTGAGCGCCGCTCAGGCTGCCTATGCCGCCGATCCCGGCCAACCGGAAGAAGCGGCACCGACCGCAGCGGAACGCCCGCGCTGGGCGTTGCAGATCACACCCTATATGTGGGCCGCCGGCCTCGACGGGAACATATCGCCGTTTCGGCGCGCTCCGACGATCCATGTCGAGAAATCGTTCTCGGACGTCGTGGACGATCTCAACTTCGGCGGCTTCGTCAATGTGTGGGGCCGCTACGATCGTTTCGTCTTCTCGGGCGACATCATGTATGTCGACACGACCGACAGCCATGGCACGGGCCCGCTGTCGGCGATGCAGCTTCCGGGCCTGGGCGTCGCCATACCACCGGGCGCGAACGTCGATGCGGAAGTCGATACCAAGCAGTTCACGGCAACCCTGCAGGGAGGCTACCGTCTCCTCGACACGCCGCAGTTCACGCTCGATGCCCTGGCCGGAGCGCGTTTCTGGCATATCTCGAACGATGTGACGGTTACCGCGAGCCACCCCGCCATCGGCAGCCGAACCGTCAGCCATGGCGAGAGTTTCGGCTGGGTGGACCCGGTGATCGGCGCGCGTGTGTTTCTCCCCCTGACGGAAAAGCTTTCCCTCCAGGCGCAGGCCGACATCGGCGGCTTCGGCGCGGGGTCGGACCTCACCTGGTCGGCGTTGGCTACCGTCAACTATGTCTTCAACGAGCACCTCTCCGGCTCGATCGGCTACAAGGTGCTGGATGTCGACTACGACAATGGCGGCCATGTCTACGACACGCAATTGAGCGGCCCGGTCATGGGCATGACCTGGCGTTTCTAAAAACGGCTTCGATCACGCGCCGGGCGCGATGATCCGGGCTGCACGCGCGGCCTTGACGAAGGCACGGCGGCAGCTGTTGCCGCTCTGCCAGCCATCGAGCGCATCCCGGCAGGTGCGGAGCGCCCTGCGGTAGGCCTGGCCGGAGCCTGGATGGTCCGGCCAGGCGTCCTGCATCGCTTCGATGGCCTGCCAGGCGCTTTCGACCTTCCTGTGCCCGGTCGGTTGCAGGTCGAGGACGACGGGGTGAGAGAACAGAACGTCTTGCAAAATTCCCTCCTGGGCATGGTTTCGGGAACGAGGGCAGCGGGCCGGAGCCCACCGCCCTCGTCTCGAGCCGCTACAGTTTCGCCTGATGGATCCGGTCGGAGAGCTTTTGCCGGTCCTCCGCGGACTTCAGCCGGATGGTCATCGCCTCGCTCTTGACGGGAACCTGGGGCGGCAGGCTGACGGGCATCCCGGGAACATTCTGCTCGGCCCATTGCTTGAAGCGGGGCAATTTGTTCGGGCCGGCGATCGGGAACGTGAAGCTGTATTTGAAGGTCATCGTGACAGTCCAAAGCATGCGCGCGCGGAAACGGGCGCATGCTTTGGCGCCGCGATCCTGGACACGCAGAAATCAAAGGGTTGGGGATTACGCTCGTGATCCTGGCGCCGCTCTTGCTCTCGCAGGTAGCGACGCCAGGCGATCAGCCTATTTGCAGGCAGCCGTTGAACAGTGTGGAGCGCTTTCGCATGACACCTGTGTCGGCCAGGGCGCCGGAAAAGTCAAACCGGCGGCCGCCTTCCTGTCACGCGCGGCATCAGCACCGCAAGTGCGATGGGAACAGCGCCGGCGCCACGCGACGGTGCCGGCATGGAGACCTACTGCTTTTCGATCGGCAGGATGAATTCGACGCGCCGGTTCAAGGCGCGCCCGTCCGGATTGTCGCTGCCGTCGTCGCGCGTGTTCGGGGCGACCGGCCGGGTGTCGCCAAGGGCTTTCACCGCAAGGCGCTGCTTGTCGGCACCATGGGCCACCAGCCAGTCCGCGACCGTGGTGGCCCGCTGGAGCGACAGGGTCTTGTTGTACCGGGCCGACCCCTTGGAGTCGGTGTGGCCCTCCACCCCGATCGTGCCTTGCGGAACGGAGGCGATGAGACGCGCGATGTCGGCAAGCGTCGGTTCGGCGGCCGGCTGGATGTCGGCCTTGTCGAAGTCGAACAGGACATCGCCGGTCATGGCGATCCTGACGGAGGTGCCGTCCTTCTTCACGGAAAGTCCGCTGTGCTGTGCGGCGAGGTCGTCTGCCTTGCCGGAGAGATCCGACACGGCGCCGCCCAGATCGGATGGCAGGCCCGTCAGGTCCAGCACCGTGGCCTTGAGGTCGAGAACCGTGGGCTCGAGGTCGCGGATGTCGCGTTTGTAGTCCTCGGCGAAGGAGCCAACCGTGCCGGCCACGACCATGGCCAGCACAAGAATGCATCTGTTTGCCCAGGCCATGTTATCGGTCGGTGATCTTGATGGCCTCGAGCGTCTCGACCCCCGGGATCGTCAGCGACACTTCGGT
This sequence comes from Mesorhizobium sp. 1M-11, assembly GCF_001303895.1. GTDB lineage: Bacteria > Pseudomonadota > Alphaproteobacteria > Rhizobiales > Rhizobiaceae > Mesorhizobium. The sequence goes on from NZ_LJSD01000051.1 coordinate 127,193, forward strand.
GACGTCTTTTGGCGGGGCGGGGAACCGGCCGTGCCAGGAACCCGCGGTGGGGGAATCCTTCGTGGTCTTGAGCACCAGGTTGGGGTTGGTGAGCGGCTGGTCGTTGCTGTCCTTCAGAAGAAGGTGCTTCTTGTTGCCGGCAAGCACATAGAAGCTGTTCTGGTAATCGGTCTCGCTGATCGAATCGTAGATCCGTTCCAGCTTGTTCGTGATCATCGGCTTGAAGCGCAGCTTGATCGTCAGGATATCGTCGCGCCGCACCGCCTCGACCACCTGGGCTTCCGCCGCGCCGCCATTGGTCAGCCCGACCGCCAGGGGCGCTGTCGAAGCATTCTGCGTCTCGTTCTGCGCGAATGCGGTGTGGGAAAATCCGGCGATCGCCAGCGAGCAAACAAGCGCGGTTGTAATCGGCTTCAACATATCCATCCCTTTTCCGAAAGAGGGCTAGGTAGCCCAGTACCGATCCGGATTGGAAATCTCGTTTGCCTGCAGGCTGTTACACGGATTGATCGCTGGCGCAAAGATCGGCGGGGACCTGGCCTTGACGGACAGTCGGCCAGGAACGGAGAGCCGTCCCCGGAGCGATCGAACCGGCATTGTATCGAGAGCCGTCGGAGCATGGCGCCAGACGGGCTTCTCCAACGTTCCGGAATGGATCTATCGGATAGAACGTCTGTTCAGATGTGAGGCGACATGGCTGTCGCCCCACGACGCCAGCTCAGGCAACCATTCCACCGCCTCGGCCGGAATTCGGACCGGTCATCCAAGGCAAGGGGATTTCCACCTCCTCGAGGATTTTCGCGGAGCGCGCGAAGCCTTCGAAAGCAGATCTCGCATAGGAGAGAGGATAGTCGCTCTGAAAGGCCTGCTGGCAGGCCCGAACAGCGGTCTGGTAGATGGGCGTGCGACGGCCTTTGGGCCATTCATAGAGAAATTCCAGGGCGTCTTCGAGGCACGCTATCTCCTGGATGAGGCTGTTTCCGTTCTTGACGAATACGGGGCTGTCAAACATCCGATCGTTCATCAGATCCTCCAAATCGAACGACAAAAGGGGTGTCAGGACAGGTCACCACCGACAGCGGCGGTAACCTGAGATCGATATGTGAATGGTCGTTGCGAGCGTCAATGCTCGCCGTCAAAACATTCGGTTGGGGAGCTATGAGGGAGAACCGGCCCTCAGGCGTTTTGCGCTCAGATACATGAGCGCCGAAGCTGCCTTGGAACGATCCCAGCCCGCGGCTTCGGTATCGTCGAGCAACTTGTCGATGCGGTCGGCCAGAGCCTCCTGGCAGTCGGCATCATAAGCGACTTCATTGGGCTGGTATTGCGGTTTCCTGATCAGTGGTTCCTTCGCCATATGTGTAACCCATGCACGTTTCTTACGGCATGCGTTTTACCGCATTCCTCAACGTCGTCAACGGGTTACGGCGGCGGGCGCTGCCGACCGCAGCCTGTCCCGGCGCGCCCGGGCGCCGGGGACATTCCTCACGCCTACAGCCCAAGCGCCTCAGCCAGCTCGTCGAGCAGCTGGAACTGCAAGGCGTCGAAACGCGCGTTCGGCTGCCACAGCTCGGCCATCTCCATGAGCGGATCGACGACGTCGCTTGTCTCGCCGGAGAGGGCTTCCATCAGAGCGTGGCCGCAGAACGGCACGTAGGTTTCCGAATAGCCACCCTCATGGACCACGATCAGCCGTCCCTGACAGAGGCGTTCGGCGGCGTCGCGGATGCTCAGCGTCATGGCGCGGTAACTGTCGCTGTGCAGGTTCATGCGCGCCAGCGGGTCGACGGCGGATGCGTCGAGACCGCTTGCGATCACGATCAGCTCCGGCCTGAAGGCTTCAAGTGCCGGAATGACGATGCGCTCGAAGGCGCGCATATAGGCAGCATGGCCGCCGCCCGGCAGCAGCGGAATGTTGATGTTGGCGCCCACTCCCTTGCCGGCGCCGCGATCCTCTCCGCCGCTGTATCCGGGCGGGAAACACCCTTCCTGGTGTAGCGAAATGGTCAGCGTGTCGGGATCCTCGTAGTAGATCGCCTGCGTGCCGTTGCCGTGATGGACGTCCCAGTCCACGACCGCGACACGCCCGACCTGGTGCTTCGCCCGCGCCGCTTCGATGGCGATCGGAATGTTGGCCAGCAGGCAGAAGCCCATCGGCGTGTCGGGCAGGCAGTGATGTCCCGGCGGGCGCGACAGCGCATAGGCGTTCCGCAGCGCACCGGACAGCACGGCGTCGACGGCAGCACTTGCCAGCCCCGCCGACAGCGCCGCGATCTCATAGCTGCCGACGCCGAAAGGCGCGCTCACCCCGAGGTCTCCGCCGGTCGTGTCGCTGACGCGCTTGAACTCGTCCAGGTAGCTGGCGGGATGGATGCGCAGCAGATCCTGGCGGGCCGCAGGTGCTGCGGAACGCATGTCCAGTTTCGCGGCGAGGCCGGAAACCTGGAGCAGGGACAGGAAACGCCGTTTGGAATCGGGCGACTCCGCAAAGCCGGCGGCTGACGGCGGCTGCACCCAGCCGCCCACCGGCAGGACGAGCGACTGGATGCCGCCCGTGTGCCAGAAGGTTCGTTCGTCGGTGAAGAAACCCGTCTTCATGTCTTGATTCCCGGCTTGTTCATGGATTGGCTCGCGGCGACAGCAGCAGGCAGGCGAAGGACAGGAGCCCGCAGGCGGCGGCCGCGATGAACACGGATTGCAGGCTCCAGGCCGCCTCGAGCATGGTTCCGGCAAACAACGGCCCCAGCGACAGCCCCGTGCCGATGATCATCGTGGTCGAGGCGACGAGCCGGCCTGACGGGTCGCGGCTGGCCACCTCGGCGATGATGAAGGGCAGCACGAAGGTCCAGGCGAATTTGAAGGCGCAGATCGCCGCGATGTAGGCGGGGCCACCCTCAAGCATCGCCAGCGCGACGACCGACAGGACAAGGATGGCATAGCCGAGCAGCAGCATGAGCCGGCGAACGACCCGACCGCCCAGGAAAGAGGCGATCATTGCGCCGGCAATGCCGAACAGCGTGGCGATGGCGAGGATGTTGCCGATATGGGCCGCCTGAAAGCCTGCCTGCTCCGCCGCCATGCTGGCGAAGGTCCAGACCCCGCCGATGGCGATGTAGAAGGCAAGGATGGCGGCGACAGCCAGCGCGGCGAGCAGGACGAACCGGCTGCCGGTCGCGGACCGCGTGCCCGCCGCTTTCGACGCCGCGGGTGCCCGGAAGCCCTTGTACAGCGGGGCGAGCAGCAGCGTGAGGATGGCCAGCACGAGGTAGAAGGACTTCAGCCCGAAGCCGGCGAACAGATGCGGCAGCAAAGCGAGGCCGATCGCGCCGGCGACGAGCTGGCCGACGACCCAATAGCCGAACACCCGCTCGGGATTGTCGGCGTCCTGTGCGCTGACCATCGACAGGACCATGAGGGTTCCGCCGCCGAAGCCGGTGAAAGCGCGCAGGAGCAGAAGGGTCGCATAGTCCGACAGCAGCAGCGCGGTGGCCAGATTGCCGATGACGAACACGGCCAATGCGATCATGCCGACGACATGGACGTTGACGCGGCTGAGCCAGAACAGGCTGAGCAGGGACGCGGCGCTGAAGGCGCCGTTCTCGACGAAGAAATAGGTGCCGATCTGCGATGGACCGACGGCCAGTTCCGCGCCGAGCTGCGCGGCCAGCGCCGGCGCCACCAGCAGCGCCATCGGCGTGATCGCGGCAAAGGCCACGAGCGCGACGATGGTCAGGCGCGACGAGGCCGTCGCGGAGGCGATGGAGGATGTGCTCATGATACCGCGACTGCTTTTCCGGCAGAGGCGACGAGCTGCCTTGCGCCCGACCCGGAAACCCGCCGGTCAAGCCTCCGGCCTTCGATGCGCAGAAGCAGCATCGCAATCTCCCATTTGATGTTTCACGGTTTTCCGCGATTTCTTTACTTGAGAGTTAAGCTTCCTGAAGACAGCAGGCTTGTCAATGGAATTTTCGAAAATTGGAGATTGTTCGATGATCATGCAGGCGCGAGGTTTCATACGCCGTTGCCGCCAATGGTCTGGAGCGCCATGCATTCTTCAGCGTTCCGGAATGGAACCGACGTCGTCCCAAAAGCGCCGGAAAGGAGCTGCTCCAGCCGACCAGTCTCCCCTCAAGACCCACCCCAAAACTTGATTTCCCGGTCATGCTCGTCAACTTGATGAACCTCCGGCCACCAGCCGGAGGTGATTCCCGGAGTTCCGATGCGTCGTGCCGGCCTTGTTATCCTGATCGCCGTCCTGTTCCTCGCGGTTGCGCTGGCGAGCGCATGGACCGGTCTTGCCTTCTTCTACCGGCTGCCCTTGCCGGAAACCGGCCGCATCGTGGTCGCAGCGCTTTTTGCCCTGTTCGGCCTGGCGACACTCGCCGCCCTGTTCACCCGCCGCCGCTGGCCTGCCTTAGGCGCTTTTGTCGTCTTGTTTGCCGGCGTGCTTGTCTGGTGGGCGAGCATCACGCCACCGACCAATGCCGACTTCGTGCCGGAGGATGCCCGCCAGGTCACCGGCAGGATCGAGGGCGATCGCCTGACACTGACCGACATGCGCAACTTCACCTGGCGATCCAAGACCGACTTCACCGAAAGCTGGGAAACGCGGAGCTACGACCTGTCGAAGCTCAGAACCGTCGATCTGTTCATGTCCTACTGGGCCGGCCCCGAAATGGCGCACACGATCGTCAGCTTCGGCTTCGAGGGCGGCGAGCAGATCGCCTGGTCGATCGAGGCACGCTACCGGGTGGGCGGGGAGTATTCGCCGATCGCCGACGCCTTCAAGACCGATACGCTGATCGTGATCGCGGCCGACGAACGCGACCTGATCGGCCTGCGCACCAATGTGCGCGGCGAGGATGTGCATCTCTACCGGCTGGCCGTGCCGGCCGACCATGCGCGGGTCTTCCTGGCCGGCTATGTCGAGGACGCCAATGCGCTGGCCGCCAAGCCGCAGTTCTACAACTCGATCACCACCAATTGCACGACCGCGATCGTGCGCATCCTGCGGCTGGTCGGCGCCAGCGTGCCCACCGACTGGCGCCTGCTCGTCAACGGCTATCTGCCGGGCTACCTCTACGACCAGAAACGCGTCGACACCAAGCTGCCGCTCGAGGAGCTGATCGAGCGCTCCCGCGTCAGCGACCGCGCCAAGGCCTTCGGTGTCGGGCCGGGCTTTTCCGCAGAGATCCGGCGCGGCGTGCCGGATCCGAACCGGTAAGTGGCCCCCATGGATCCCCTCGGCCTCCTTCCCTGCTCTCGAATACCACAGCCCCAACACACAGGATCCCCGACACTCTCCAGTCGCTTCGCTTCTTACGAGGTCGAGGATGACGGAGCTTGGGGAAGCGCTTCAGCCAATCTCCAACGTCGGCACCATCATCACCGCTGGAAATGAGCCGCGACATCGCAACCTGCGTCATCCTCGACCTCGTGAGCGACCGCAGGGAGCGGCGAGTGTCGGGGATCCATTCCGGAACGCCGAAGGAATGGCCCCCGGCAAAAGCACCGCCATATGCAATTGCCCTGTCCGCAAAGGGGAGAAAGAGGCGCCTGCCTCCGACCGGTCGGTGTGTGACCGTGCAACAACGGTGTGGATGATTTGGTTACCCTGTCGGGAGAATCGATTGCGTCGGCCCAAAGCGAGTGCTAGTGCATGACTGTTGTTGAGTGGTGTTGGGGAGTACCGCTTATGTATGCCAAAGAGCATGAGTACCAGTCGCCATATCGGCCGTACTATAAACTTGCCCTGTTGCTGATCTCCGCCATCGGAATTGCAGAAGCCTATATTTGGCTAACGTCTCACTAGACATTTAAAACAGCTCCGGCGCCTCCGGACGGAACAACGGCTTGGCCACCGAAAGCATAGCGGCCTCGGGGTCGCGTGTTGGCTTCGGCTGCCTTTCCTCCACCTTGGAGACTGCTGGAAAAATGCGTAGCGGTTTTCCTGGAGTTGCTCTGCCGTGCGAAGCCCGGCGAGATAGCCGTCCCCCAAACCAGTGATGTTTGGCCCGACCTGGGGTGATATCCTGTTTCAGGTGCCGGAGTGCCCCCCACTTTCCGGCGCTTAGGCCGGCGCTTCCCCGGTCCCTCTGGCGCGCGCCGGCCGCCCCTTGCAAGGACGAGTCCCAAACGGGTGATGCTCTCCCGCGTCAAAAGGATTAAGCTGGCGCGCCGAACGGCCTGTCCGGCGCCTTGACCGTTGCAATCTTCGTTCAGCCTGCTTTGTCCGAACCGCGGAGGCGTATTTGCGCAATCTGGATTTCAGCTCCTGGCAAAGCGTTCTTGTCACGCTCATCGGCCTGGCGCTGTTCACGCTCATCAGCATGGGAATTCGCCTGCTGATGATGATGACGATCCAGCAGCGCCGGGAGCGCATGAACAGGCAGATCAACGAGCGCCTGCGGGTCCTGATCGCGGCTTACAAGACGCTGGGCGGGTCTTTTACAGGTGATCTTTCCGTCGACCCTACCCATCTGCGCGATCTGAAGCGGCGTCCCCCGCCCGCTCAGGAAACCGAAAACGGGCTGGAGCCGGCGGAACCCGGCATGACCGGATCGGAGCGGACCAGACGGATCAGGGATGCCGTCGAAGCGGCTCTGTCGGACATTCTCCTCCTCGGAACCGAGAGCCAGGTCCGGTTGGCCGAACGGGCAATACGGGAGCTTGCCGCCGGGCATACGGTCCACACCCACGAACTCGTGGTCTCGCTGCGCGACTTCATTCGCGAGGCTCTTGGCCTCGACCCTGTTCCGCCCGATCTCCAGATACCGATGCAAGGCCCCACCCGGCCCTCGACGAGCAGCAGCCGAGGCAAAGGCGACCGGGATAGCGGTGCTGGCCGCGGTGCCGGAGGTGGTGGAATGGGCATGGGCGGCGGCGGAACGGGCAGCGGCGCGCTCGACACCGACGATCCCCATCGCCAATCCTGACGAACGGAAGCCGGCTTACGGCAGCGCCGCGCAACGCCGCGGACCCACCGCGACAGTTAACACCAGCCCAAATGCAGGCCGTCATCCTCGACCTCGGAAGGAGCGCAGCGACTGGAGAGTGTCGGGGATCCGGAAAGTCGCAGCGATCCAAACCCAGATCCGCTTGAACCTGGTTCAATCACCCACACAGAATCCACAATCTGCACGGTTGTGTCTTTGTCCGCGTTCCGGAATGGATCCCCGACACTCTCCGCTCCCTACGGTCGCTCACGAGGTCGAGGATGACGATCCGCGTTGGCGGTCGCCGGTTCGGTGAACGGTGAATTGCCCTAGGCCATGCGGGTGATCAGGCCGAGTTCAAATGCATCCGGCAGCGCGTCGTCGCCCTTGAGCGCGACGTACAGGGTCAAAATCGCCAGCATCATCGTCAGCGCAAGCAAGGCCAGAACGATGCGCCCCAGGCGCGTTGTGACGCGATCGGCATCGCCGGATCTGTTTCCCGGATCAATCGACATGCGGCAAGCATAAGCGATATCGATCGCGCGAAAAAGCCCGCCGGCCGGAACCGGGCTGCTGGGCATCGACCCGCGGTTGACCCGGGCTGGCGCGCGCCGGCCGCATACCCGTTGCACATTTTTGGAACAGCCGTCGCCAAAGCCGGTTGTAAATGAGCTGATGGCTCCCGTCCCTTCCCCATTGGCGACCCGGCCGGTCCGACGTGGTCCACACTCCGTCGGGCCGGTTCCGCTCTAACTCTTTGTTTTTACGCAATTCCGGACGGAAACCGTTATACACTCTTCCTGGAATTAGCGTCCTAAAGGCCGCCGCGAGAGTTCGATCAGTTCCGCCTCGTCCGTGATGCCGAGCTGATAGTTCGCGATGATCCGCGAGGCACGCTGCTCCCTGTCGCTCACGTTTTCGAATTTCCGACAGGTTGCTTCAAATACCCTGGTCAGCAGGGCAACCTCCTCGGGCTGAAACACTCCTGCAACATCAAGCATTTGACGCATAGGCATGGCATGTCTCCCTCGCCGGACAATATAGGTCCACATACCCCTGCGGCCCAAACGCAAAATAGCCCGCAAGCGCAGGCAGCCGGCCCAAGCAGCCGGCAAAGCAGGAGGATTTTTGAACCCGCCCTCCGGCGGCTCGTTAATTGAGTGTCTGACTAGACACCCAACTGCGCCGCTTGTGGTTCACTCCCTCCACGGCGGCGTTTTTTTGTCGCCCCTCGCATTTTTGGAACGTCGGCTCCCGGCAATTGTTTTCTTCACGCTGGCCGGCTTCCCTCCGCATGCGCCAGCATTGGCCCGATACGCCCCCTATTTTGCGTATCGGGCCGCCTCGGATTTACCTCGGCCCGCCCCGGCGAACCGGAGCGGGCCTTGATGCCATGTCGAGCCATTTCGTTCAGGCGTGCCTGCTGCGAGATGCGGTGTTCGCGATCGAACGGCGGCTTCGCTGCCTCGTTGTTGAAGACGGCGGATTGAAATTCCCGGGCTCGATGGCTGCCATCTCATCGAGAACGCGGTCATGCAGTTTCCGCGGCGCGACGATCCGGCCCTGTTCCCGCGCCGCTGCGACAAACGCATCGTATGCCGCCCTCGGAGTGCACCAGCCCTGCTCAGCGCGTTCGGCAAGACGGGCTGCGGTCCGGTAGAGCTCGCAATCCTTGTTCGGCCAGGCCATGGCCATGGCTCTGACGACCTGATGCAGCGATGCGACTTGAAGTTCGAACCCTCGCGCGGTGCGGAAAGTCACCGGTGTAAACGGGGCCATCATTGCCCCCCATGCAACATCTTCGCAGCCGGTGATGTGCGGCCAAGGTAAATCGCGATGCTTTTCCGGATTTCGCTTTCGTCGAAGACACCCTGCGAAAACAAGTCCATCGTTGCCTTGGCCAGATCTTCCGCTGCCGGGCTACCCTGGAAAAACCCCCGTTCGCTGCAGAGATCGTCGTAGATACGTTTAAGCGCCTCCATATCGCCGGGATAAGCGATGCCGCTGATGGCGGAATGGTGGGTGGCCATCCTTGCCTCCATGAGTATCCGTGGACTCCAAGACGAAGTGGCGTCTCCAACTCCGCCTCAGTCACAAAGTCAAACAACCCCGGCGGGTTCCAAAATTGTGAGACTTCAAACGCGAAAAGCCCGCCCCGGCGAACCGAGGCGCAGATGCCGTCTAGACGTGCGGTTTGTTCGCTCTGACGGACTTTCGAACCGAGCGCGTGCGAAACCCGGCGAGATGCGCGGCCGACAGCCACGTCTCCGAACCCACCGCCGCGGGTTCCCCGGCGGTTCGCTCGCGCGCCTTGCGGTGCAGGACGATCCGCCCCTGCTCGCGCGCCGCGACAAGGAAGGCGTCATAGGCCGCCTTTGGCGTGCACCAGCCTTCCCTGGCGCGTTCGGCCAGGCGGGCGGCGTTCCGGTAGAGTTCGCATTCCTTGTCCGGCCAGGCCATGGCGATGGCCTTCGCCACATCCGGCAGGGACGATACGCTGAATTCGTAGCCGCGCGCGGTGCGAAACATCACAGGATCGAACGGGGTCATCGTCCGCTCCCGCGTTCGCGCAGCATTTCGCTGGCTGCCGACCTTCGGCCCAGATACGTCTCCAGACTGTCGCGGATCTCGTTTTCGTCGACCTCGCCTTGCGCAAAGAGGTCCATCGCCGCCCTGGCAAGATCCTCGGCTGCCGGGCTTCCACAGTGGAACCCCCGCTCGTCGCAGATATCGTCGTAGATTTCCTTCAGCAGCTTCAGGTCGTCCGGATAGGCGACGCCGCTGTTCGATAAATGGAGAACTGCCACAGCTCTCCCTCCCATGATCGGGGCGGGAGCACGATGGGCGCTCACAGCCGGCGATGCCCTTGCCAAAAATCGCCGATGGTGAAGCTTACGCTCATTGCGGGGGCGCAACCATCCCGGCTCGATCACGTTGGAAGACGGCTCGTTTCCTGCGTTTGCAATGGCTTAAGTGAACGGTAATGGCGCATCGCCAGTTCCGCCGCACAGTCTCGTGAATTTCCGCCCTGGCGAGATGTCCGTGGCGAGACGATTTTTGGAACAGCCGCCACCGCAGACTGTTTTTGGAAAGCTGACTGTCTTCCCTCCGACGGTCAGCGTGCCAGCGCCGGCCCGGTATGCCGCCAACTCGTATCGGGCCGGTACCAGCAAACCATCATGCCTGGCGCCGCTTGCGGATGGCCGGGGCAACGCTCCAAGCTTGGCGTTTTCAGCAGGTGCGATCCGGCGATAAGCCCCCTGCGACGAAGCTCCCGGCATGGTATTCATGCCCTTGCCACAATTTGGTTTAAACGGACTGCGGGCTTTGCCGCGCGCGGGGTTTTAAAACATCATGAACGATGCCGACGCTCAAATCGACGAGCAGAATATCGGCAGTGGTCTTTCCCGGCTCATCGACCGCATCGTGGAACCGCGCGTTCTCGGGCCGATCGTCGGCGCGGTCGCCGTGGCCATCGCGTTCCTGGTCATCCACCAGATCAGCGGCAAGATCCACCTGCACCAGATCCGCGAGGCCGTCGCCTCCACCCCGCTTTCGGCGGTTGTCCCGGCGCTTGGCTTCACGATCGTCAGCCTGATGGCGATGGCGCTCTACGACGTCATGGCCATCCGGCATGTCGCGCCGGATAAGGTTCCGGTCCGGCTTGCCCTGTTCGCGGGATTTGTCGGCTATGGCTTTTCGAATGCGATCGGCTTCCACGTCTTCGTGGGCGGCCCCGTCCGCTACCGCATCTATCAGTCGGTCGGCATCGACGCCGCCGATGTCGGCAGGATCGTCGGCATCTCCTTCCTGACCTTCTGGGGCGGCCTGCTGACGGTCATCGGCCTGGCGATGCTGTTCGATCCGGTCGGCATACCGGCGTTGAACCTGGTCTCCCCGCTCGACGACCGCATCATCGGCGGCGGCATCCTCCTTTGCCTTGCCGTTGTGCTCGTGTGGCTGTCGCGCGGCCAGCGGCAGGTCTCGGTGCTCGGATGGACGTTCCCGTTCCCGTCGGCGCGCAGCGCGATGGTGCAGATCCTCATCGGCGCCGTGGACATAGGTGCTGCGGCCGCAGCGCTCTACGTGCTTCTGCCGGCCGACGTCGCCCCGGCCTTCACCGTCTTCCTGGCCTTGTTCGTCCTCGCCATCATCGCCACCGTCATCAGCCACGCGCCGGGCGGGCTGGGCGTGCTGGAAGCGACGATCCTGTTCGGGCTCGGCGTCGGCGCCCGGCCGGACGTCATTGCCGCGCTGGTCGTCTTCCGTGTCGTCTACTACCTGTTCCCGCTGGCGCTGGCGGCCTCGGCCCTGCTTGTCTTCGAAGTCTACCGCGTGCGCTCGACGGTCTCCAACGTGGCGGGCCGAACGCTTGCGCTGACCCGGAGCATCGTGCCTCCGATCAGCGCCACGTTGGTCTTCGCCGGCGGGCTGGTGCTGCTGTTCTCCGGCTCGGTGCCCGCCGTCGGCGATCGCACCGACTGGCTGAGCGACATCCTGCCCCTGCCCTTCGCCGAAGCCTCGCATCTTCTGGCCAGCGTCACCGGCCTGCTGCTGGTCGTCATCGCGCGCGGCCTTTACCGCCGCATCGCGCTCGCGCGCTTCGCGGCGGTCGTCCTGCTCCTGACGGGCGCCGTCTTTTCCGTGCTGAAGGGGCTGGACTGGGAGGAAGCGACCGTGCTCGTGGCCGTCGCCGCCGCGCTGTTCATCTACAAGGACGCCTTCTACCGCAAAGGCGACTGGCGCTCCTTCCGGCTCGACGCGACCTGGATCGGCCTGTCGGCCATCGTCGTCATCGCCAGCACCATCGTCGGGCTGCTCGCCTATCGCCATGTCGAATATCAGTCGAGCCTGTGGTGGGAATTCGCCTGGGACGGCGACGCGCCGCGCTTCCTGCGCGCCACCATGGCGCTCGCCATCGTTGCCGCCGCACTCGCCGTCGACACGGTCATCAACCGTCCGGTCCATCGCAAGGCCTCCGGCCGCACGACGGTGCCGGACACGGTGCGCCGCATCCTTCAGACATCGTCCGGCACGGAACCCTGCGTGGCCCTGCTGGGAGACAAATCCTTCATGATTTCTCCCTGCGAAAAGGCCTTCCTCATGTATGCGACATCGGGCAACAGCTGGATCACCATGGGCGATCCGGTCGGCGATGCGCAGGCCGGCCGGACGCTGATCTGGCGTTTCGCGGAGGCAGCCGACCAGGCCGGCGCGCGGGCGGTCTTCTACTCCATCCAGCCGGAGTTCCTGACCCACTATCTCGACATGAACCTGGCCATCCTCAAGATCGGCGAGGTCGCCCGCGTCGGGCTCACCGACTTTTCGCTCGACGGCGCCGTCCGGCAGCCGCTGCGCTACGCGCATGGCAAGGCCGGGCGCGAAGGGCTCGCCTTCTCCGTCATCCCCAAAGCGGAAGTCGTCGATTTCCTGCCTGAATTGCGGTCGGTCTCGGACGAATGGCTGGGCAAGAAACACGGCACGGAAAAGGGCTTTTCGCTCGGCTATTTCGACGACGACTATATGCGCGCTTTCGATTGCGCCGTGCTGCGCAAGGACGACGAGATCGTTGCCTTCGCCAATCTGTGGCGCAGCGGCGACGGCGATGAACTGTCGGTCGATCTCATGCGCTACAGGCGCGGCGTGTCCAAGGTGATGATGGACGCGCTGTTCGCCCACATCCTGCTGCTCGGCAAGGCCGAAGGCTACAAGTGGTTCAATCTGGGGGCGGCACCGCTTTCCGGGCTCGCCGACCACCCGCTTGCCTCGACCTGGAACCGGATCGGCACCTTCATCTACAAGCGCGGCGACGAGATCTACAATTTCGAAGGGTTGCGCGCCTTCAAGCAGAAGTTCGACCCGGTCTGGACGCCGCAATATCTGGCCTGCCCCGGCGGCCTCGCCATGCCGCAGATCCTGCTCGACATCACGACCTTGATTTCGGGAAGCCCGATCCGGATCTTCAAACGATGAAAACCCTTTTCCTCTCCCTGCTGATCTCCCTCTGCTGCGCCGGCCTCGCGATGGCGCAATCCAATCCTTCGACGCTTTCCGTCGAGCGGCTGCAGAACGTGCGGCTTCTGCCTTCCAAAGGCGATGCCAAGGCCATGGTGGTCTATTTCTCCGACCGCGGCGGATGGACCCCGAAGGACGACACGACCGCGAGCGCGCTCGCCGAAGATGGAAACGTCGTGCTGGGCGTCGACCTCGCGGCCTATGCCGGCGAGCTCGACAAGGCCGACGGAGTCTGCCTCTACGTCGTCGGCGAGATCACCGATCTTGCCCAGACTGCGCAACGGCAGCTCAACATCCAGACCTACCTGCCGCCGATCGTCGCCGGCACCGGCGAAGGCGCCACCTTCGCCTATGCGGCGCTCGCCGACGCGCCGGCCAACACGCTGGGCGGAGCGGTCGCCTCCGGCTTTGCCGACTGGCTGACGCTGCGCCTGCCGTTCTGTCCCGGCTCGACGGCGAGCAAAACCGCCGACGGCAAGGCCTGGAGCTATGCGTTCGACAAGGCGATGCCCGAAGCGGCCACCTTGTTCGTGGCCGCCGACACGCTCGACACGATCCGCAGCCAGGCTTCGCAGCAGCCTGATATCACGGTCACGGCGCTCGATGGCGACAACGCCGCCACCCAGATCGTCGGCGCCGTCTCGTCACTGGTCGACGCGATCGAGCCGTTCGGCAAGCTGCCCGCCGTCGACCTTCCGTCGACGACGACGCCGAAAGCCGTCGCCATCTTCATTTCGGGCGATGGCGGCTGGCGCGACATCGACAAGACCATGGGCGAATGGCTGTCGACGCAAGGCGTCCATGTCGTCGGGCTCGACGCACTGCACTATTTCTGGTCCAGGCGCAGGCCGGAGGAGCTGGCCGCCGACATCACCACGCTCGTCAAGGACGCCGACCCGCAGGCGACGCTGCCGGTGATGCTGATCGGCTATTCCTTCGGCGCGGATACGCTGCCGCTCGCCTATCCGCTGCTGTCGAAGGACCTGCAGGGCCGGACCAAGGTCATCGCGCTGATGGCGCCCAGCCTCTCCACGTCGCTGCAGGTCACCATCACCGGCTGGCTCGGCATCGACGATAGCGGCTATCCGGTGCCGCCCGCGATCGCGGCCCTGCCGAAGGACAAGGTGCTCTGCATCTACGGCAAGGAAGAGGACGACAGCGGCTGCGAAGACCCGGCCGTCAAGGACATCACCAAGATCGAGACCGATGGCGGCCATCATTTCGACGGCGACTATCAGGGCATCGCGCGGCGCTTCCTCGACAAGCTTTGACGGCGCCTGCGGACGGGCGGAGGAGCCGCGTGTTGCTGGGTCAATCCCATCCTTCACTGTTCCGGAATGGCGCGGATTCGACGCGGTCCAGAACCCGGCTTCAATCCACTTTCCTGCACCGGCCGACGTGACCGGCGAGGCGAGCGAGGGCGATCCCGCTGGCGGGCGGCTCGTCCCAGGTTCGCTCCGACGGAAGCGAACTGGCCCAAATGCGGGGCGGGTCAGGCCGTTGAATGCCCGTCTCGCGTCACGATAATCCCGGGGCAAGATCGATGGAGATGCATGTGAACTGGAATGAATTCGCCGAACGCTGGTGCGCCGACTGGAATTCGCACGATCTCGAGCGGGTTCTGGCGCATTTTGCCGACGACGTGGTGTTCACCTCGCCGATCGCCGCCAGCCTCCTGCCTGAAACAGGCGGCAGGCTGGTGGGGAAAGCGGCGCTGCGCGCCTATTGGGAAGAGGGCCTGCGCCGGATACCCGACCTTCACTTCACCATCGAGCGCGTCTTCGGCGGCATCGACACGCTCGTCATCCAATACCGCAACCAGAAAGGCTCGAGCGTGAGCGAAGTGCTGCGCTTCGAAAACGGCAAGGTGGTGCGCGGCGATGGAACCTATGCGGTGGGCGCCGACAATCCCGCCGGCATCCGCGGCTAGCCCTTGGTTTGCCGACAGCCGGCAAACCAATCGCACATGCCTCCTCCGCCGGCGGACAGTGCGGGACGGGGCCACGATCAAGGACGTGGCCGCCAGCCGGCGGCCATGACTTCCCTGAAACCGGGATGGTTCCTGACCCCCGCCAGGTCGTCGTCATTCCTGATCATGTCGGCCATGCCGGCCGCGCTTTGCCGGACATAGATCTTGAGGAAGCGCAGCGCGGTCTCCTGATCGCCAGCGACGGAGTAGACCGACGCGGCATTGTAGGTCGTGATCGGATCGTCGGGATCGAGCATCAGGGCGCGTTTGATCCAGGAGACCGCAAGGTCGGCCTTGCCGAGATGCATCAGCGCTATTGCTCCTCGCGACAGGGGCGCGGGATTCTCGGGCTGCAGGATCGCCACGCGTTCGGCCAGTTCGAGCGTGAGCCTGGCCCATCTGACCTTGTCCGGGTCTGCCTTGTCGATCGCCGCCAGGACGAAGTAGGGGCCGAGATAGTCGTCGCGGCGCAGTTGCGCCGCCTCGATGAATTCCGCCTTGGCGATCTCGCGATGCCCCAGAGTCCAGGCCAGGAAGCCCGAGAACAGCCGCGCCTCGAAACAGGTCGGGTCGATGGCCAGGGCCTGCGCATAGGCGCCGCGCGCATCTTCGGTGCGGCCGGATCTCTGGAACGCCAGGCCTCGCGCCACATGCGCCTCGGCGAGGCTGGCGTCGAGCGCCAGCGCCCTGTCGGCGATGGCGAGGACGGAGTCCGGCGTTTCGTCGGTGGCGAACCATTCCAGCAGGTAGCAATCGCACAAGGCGATGGCCGAAAGGGCGCGCGCGAAAGCCGGATCGAGTTCGACCGCCCGGGTGAACATCCGGCGCGCCACCACAAGATGCGACCGCGTCCAGTGCCGCGCCAGCTGCCATCCGTGCCGGTAATAGGTATAGGCCTCCATGTTGTCGGTCCGCGACAGCTGGATGGCGCGCTGCTCCTGCGGCAGCAGCTCCACCACCAGATGCCTGACGATCGCCTCGGCGATCTCGTCCTGAATGGCGAAGACGTCGCTCAGATAGCGGTCGAAGCGATCCGCCCACAGGATCGTGCCCGAACGCGCGTCGACGAGCTGCGCCGACACGCGCAGGCGCTCCCCCACCAGCCGCACGCTGCCGTCGACGATGTGGCCGACGCCCAGCGCTTCGGCGGCTTCCGCTGCCGGGCGCGGAACCTCCGGTGCGGCAATGCGGCCAGACATCACTGTGAGCTGCCGGCTTCGCGTCAGCGCCGTGGCGATGTCCTCGGTCAGCCCTTCGGCGAACCAGTGGTGTTCGCGGTCGCGCGCCAGCGGCCGGAACGGCAGCACCGCGATGGAAGGCAGTTTCGACTGCGGCGAGGGAAGTTCGCTGCGGCAGCGGACCTGTCCCTCGTCGACGATGTAGCCGCGCCGCGGCACCGTCCGGACAAGATTTTCAGCCTCCGCCCCGAGCGCGGCGCGCACGTCCTTCAGGCATTGGCTGAGGGAGTCGTCCGAGACGATGGTGTCCGGCCAGAGCGCGCCGATCAGTTCCTCCTTGTCGATGACCCGGCCAGGGTTCTCGACCAGGTAGATCAGCAGCGCCAGAGACTTCGGGCGTATCGCGATGTCGTCGCCGCCATGCCGGAGCCGCCGGCGCCCGAGATCGAGCGTGTGGCCGCCGAATTCATAGATCAGCGCCGGCTTCATCGCGTCCCCCCGACCCGTCATCGCCTCCCGGCATGGCCCGCAGGCGACCAGATTACATGTCGAGACGATAATAATCGAATTCCATTTCCTGGCGCGGCTCCCGGCCAAGATAATCGGATCTGATACGGCGCGGCTTTCGACAGATGCCGATGTCGTCGAGCTGGTGGTCGCTGAGCTGCTGAAGGGCGTGCAGCGTCCTCCTGTCCAGCGCGCGCGCCTTCACGGCCTTGGCTACGCGATCCGGGAACCCGAGGATGGTCCGGAACAAGGCCGATGCCGGCCGGTCGATGCGGATATGTGCCATTGCCCTCTCCACCATCTGTGACGATGGGGCGACGGTGCCCGGCCGGCGGGCTGAAAGTCCGGATCGTTGCGTGAAATTTCCATGAAATCGGAACGCTCGGGCCAGTCGAGGACCGGCCGGCTTCCGCCTCGGGCGTTCCTTTGCCGGCATATGGCCGAAAACCATGCCATCGGTGCGCGGCCGAACCATCGGCGCTCCGCCTCGCCGGTTAAGGCTATCGCCAACAGAGACTATGCACATGGCCCGGCTGGGGGCATAGTCAGTGGACGTGCCCAATTCGGACATGAAAATGGACTTTGCTGCGGCCTGGGAGCCTGCCACACGGTTGTCAGCCCTTACCGGCATCCTGATGGGGTAACCTGCCGTTGCGTGCGAGGGGTCCGATGCTGCTTGAGAGGGAAAAACCGCTGGAGGCGATGCGGTCGATCGGCGCTCTTGCCGAGGCCGGACATGGCCGCGTGGTTGTCGTCGAAGGCGAAGCAGGCATCGGCAAGACCACCCTCATCCGCGTCTTCGCGGAGCAGGCGGCGGAAGAGAGCCGCATCTTCTGGGGCTGGTGCGAAGCGCTGTTCACGCCGCGCCCGCTCGGCCCCGTCCACGACATGGCGGCGGCGTTCCCGCCGGGCATATCGGCGTTGATCGAGGAATCCGCCGCCCAGGACAAGCTGTTTCCTGCCTTGCTTCAGATGCTCCAGCGCGCCGACAGCGCCGCCATACTCATTTTCGAGGACATGCATTGGGCCGACAACGCGACGCTCGACCTCGTCAGATATCTCGGCCGCCGCATCGCGCTGCTGCCGGCGATGCTGGTGCTCAGCGTGCGCAGCGACGAGGTCGGCATCGACCACGCCTTGCGCGATGTGCTCGGCGACCTGCCGGCTTCGGTCGTCACCCGCATCAATCTCCAGCCGCTTTCGGTGGAGAGCGTCAACCGGCTGGCCGAGGAAGCCGGACGCTCGCCGCAAGACCTTCACCGCATCACGGAAGGCAACCCCTTCTTCGTCTCGGAGCTTCTGTCGGACGGGGCGCAGGACGGCAGGCGCCTGCCGGGCTCGATCCGTGACGCGGTGTGGGCAAGGCTGTCGAGGCTCGGCGCGGACGTGCGCGCCTTGCTCGACACGGTGAGCATCACCCCCGGCGGCATCGAACCCTGGCTGATCGAACACCTGATCGGGGAAGACGCGAACCACATCATCGACCAGTGCCTGGCGCGTGGCCTGCTGCGGCTGGACGAAAGCGACATGCTGACCTTCCGCCATGAACTGGCGCGCGAGGCGACCCTGGAACGGATAGCGCCATCCGCGCAAAGGCTGCTCCATGCCCGCATAGAGGCCGCACTGGCCGAACTTCCCACGGCGCAGGACGCGGCGATGCTGTCCCGGCGGGTCCATCATGCGGATGGCGCCGGCAATGGCGAGCGGGTTCTGGAACTTGCTCCACACGCCGCCAGGCAGGCGGCACGCCTGGGCTCACATCGGGAAGCCGCCGCCCATCACGCGACGGCGCTGCGCTATGTCGGGCTGGCCGCGCCGGAACTCGCCGCCCAGCTCCACGACAACTGGGCCTATGAGGCGAGCCTCAGCCTGCGCGACTATCCCGGCATCATCGAGGCAAGACACAGGGCCATCGCCATCTGGCGGCAGCTTGGCCGGCACGAGAAGATCAGCGCCAACATGCGGATGCTGTCGCGCCTGTACTGGCGGCAGGGCGAGGGCCGCCTGGCGGAAGATTTCGCCGATGAAGCGGTGCGCGAGGTCGAGGCCCTGTCGCCGGGGCCGGAGCTGGCGCTGGCCTACAGCACGCGGTCGCAGCTTCACATGCTGCACTACCGTTTCGACCAGGCCGTCGAATGGGGCGAACGCGCGATTTCGCTGTCGCATCGATTTGGAGAAATAGGCACCAGGGTCCATGCGCTGAACAATGTCGGCACCGCGCTGATGTTCGCCAACCGGCCGGGTGGAAAGGAACGCCTGCAGGAAAGCCTCGACCTCTCTCTCCAGCATGCCCTTCATGACGATGCGGCCCGCGCCTATACGAACTTCTCGGAATGTGTGGCCCTGGAGAAGGATTTCGACCTCGCGGAGCGCCTGCTGTCCGACGGGATCGCTTACTGTGCCCGCTACGACCTCGACCTGCCCGCCCAGTATCTGATCGGCCGCCAGGCCCAGCTCCGGCTCGAGCAGGGCCGGTTCCGCGAGGCTGAATCGATCGCCGACGGCGTCATGAAGCAGGAAGAGGTGCCCATGGTCATGCACCTTCCCGCCATGACGGTGCTGGCAACCGTCCGCATGCGGCTGGGCGACAGGTCGGCCCCCGATCTGCTCGAACGCACCTTGAAGGAAGGCCTCCAGACGGAGGAACCGCAGCGCATCGTGCCCGTGCGCCTGGCCATGGTCGAGGCGGCGTGGCTGGCCGGGGACAGCGAAGCCGCCGCCGAAAACCTTGCCGCGTTGACCGCGATGGACCTTACCAACTTCAGGCCATGGGACCTGGGTGAGCTCGCGGTATGGGGTCGTCGCTGCGGCATCGCGGTGCCGGTGTCGGACTCCCTGCCCTTGCCGCGCGCCCACGAGCTTGCCGGCGATCCGCTGGCGGCATCCGAGGAATGGGCACGGCTTGGGCTGCCCTATGAGGCAGCCTTGTCCGCGCTGCAAGCCACAGGCTCGCAGGCCGAACAGGCGATTGTGGGCGCGGTCGCGACACTGGACCGGCTGGAGGCCAGGCCAGCCGCCCAGCTTGGGCGCAGGATCGCTCAACGCCTGGGCATCGCCGACAGGATGCCGAAGACACGCAGAGGCCCTTATTCGGCGGCCCGCCACCATCCGCTGGGCCTGACCCGGCACGAGCAGCAGGTTCTCGAGCTGATCGCCCAGGGCATCGGCAACAAGGAAATCGCACGCCGCATGTCGCGTTCGCCACGCACGATCGAGCATCATGTCTCCGCCGTGCTCGGCAAGTTCAGCGCCGCCAACCGCATGGAAGTGCTTCTGCGGCTGCGCGGCGAACCATGGCTGCTGCCCGATCGCGACCCCTCGCAGGCTGCCTGAAGGCGTCGTCGTCTTTCTCGCAGCTGCCGACAACGTGGCAGTCGGGGCAATGTCAGCTCGGTTCTCCAGCGTTCCGGAATGGATCCCCGACACTCTCCAGTCGCTTCGCTCCCTGCGAGGTCGAGGATGACGGACTGCATTTGATGCCGGCGCTAGAGCGTTTCCGTTTTTTACGGAAACGCGGAACCGCTCCAACTCTTTGTTTTTACGCAATTCCGGACGGAAAACCGCTGCGCACTTTTCCTGGAATTGCGCTAATCGTCACCGTTGGTGCCTGACGCACACTACCGGTATTTTTGCCTCCCGCGCTCGCTCGCATGACGCTGCGATATCAGGCCGTCCCGCGGATTTCGTGATCGGAACACACGCTGGTGATGAGCGAAGGCGAACAGGGAACTCCGTCATCCTCGACCTCGTGAGCGACCGAAGGGAGTGGAGAGTGTCGGGGATCCATTCCGGAACGTTGACGAATATTCAGCGCTCCAGACCCATCTTCAACCGCGACGCACCCTGCCTGGAATGGCTCCAACCCCTTGATATTTCTCAAAACCGGGGGTTCGGCTGGCTGAAATCTAGGTAGCCTCCCCGATGTGCGGGTTTGTGCATCTCCATACCATCTCAACAGGCTGAGCCCGAACTGCGGGGGGCAGGCCGACATATTTCCTTTCAGGAAACGGGCGGACTGAACGGAACAAATGGTCAAAGGAGAGGAGCATGACCACGCTGGTGGAGGGGCTTAGGCGCCGTTCTCGACATATCGATGCGATCAGATCGCCGGGGCGGGTTTGCGTCTTCGGCGGATCGAAGCAGGCAGACGAAGGGGAAATCGCCGACTCGGCTGTCGAACTCGGCCGCCTGCTTGCCCTCGAAGGCATAGGTCTGGTCTATGGCGGAGAGGAAGGCGACCTGACCGGCTCGGTGGCCCGGGCCGCCGCCGAAAACGGCGGCATGGTCACCGCCGTGGTGCAGCAAGCCTCCACCTACCCGCGCAACAGCGGGTACTTCGCGGACGAAGTCGTGGTGGTGCCCGGCTTCCAGGCCCGCAAGAGAGCCATGTTCGACCGGGCCGACGTTCTCATCGCATTGCCGGGCGGGGTCGGCGCCATCGAGGAACTCAGCGAGGTCATCGCGCTGCACAAGGACGAACCCGGCAGCAAGCCGCTGCTCATCGCCAATTTCGGCAGGTGCTGGTCGCCGCTGTTCGACCTGTTCATGTATCTGCGCTGCTCCGGCTACATATGCGGCGAAGGGCTGGAGAAATGCCTGCTGATCGAACGTCCTCAGGCCGTGCTTTCCACCTTGCACGCCCTGCTGGCCCCTCGGGCGGACATGCAGGTCGAGGCGCGCATGGCGGCTTTCGCTTGAGCGAAAGCGCCAATGCGACACCCGGCGCGGGCGTCTATCACCAGCACATGGCAAGAGTGGGTGGTCTGGAGCGCGGCGGCCTTCTCTGCTGTTCCGGAATGGATCCCCGACACTCTCCACTCCCTCCGGTCGTTCACGAGGTCGAGGATGACGGCCTTCACGTACCTCCGGCGCTAATCACCAGCGGCCTGGCCTACCGCCTTGCCAGGTTGTCGCGCAGGCTGGTGCGCACGGCATCCAGGCTCCAGCGTCCCGCTCCGGCCGTGACCAGATACATGCACACGACGCTGGCCAGCGTGAAGCCGGTTGCCTCGACGGAGGGCCAGTTGAGCCCGGGCTGGTACCAGTAGGGGTACATGACGAAGAAGTTGATGGAGAGGAAAAGCGCGGCAAGGCGCGTGAACAGGCCGACGACGATCAGCGAGCCGGCCAGGATCTGCACCCAGCGTGAGACCCAGTAGAGCAGCATGTGCGTCGGATGGTCCAGGTTCGGCGGCTGCATCAGGGCCGGCAGGCTGCAATAGAGATAGGCCAGGCCGCATACGATGCGCATGACACTCAGCATCTGCGGGGAATAGCGGTCGAGATCCATGGTGCGAAATCCAGCAACGAGGCAACGAGCAAGCGCATAAAACAGCGCGCTCCACTACAAAAAAGCGCGCGTTCCTCCGCCGTTCGGCCAGCCTTGCTCGATTTCTCCCAACAGCCGTGTTCGGCAGGACACGCCATTGGAATTCAATCGCGGCTGGCCGGTGCGGACGATGGATACGGACAGGACAGAGGGGTAGGGCGAGGCTCGACCTGGGAGAATGCCGAAGCAAAATCGAGCCTCAAGCCCACTGACTTACTCCTCGTCAGCATGCCGAAGTTTGCCAGCAAACACTGAGTCGGGCAATTGTGTACTTTAGAACACCCTTATGGACGCGTGGTGCGCCTTTCAGGATGCCCTGCCCCTTGCCCGACCCGGCGCTCTTACCAGCCGCGGCGCCAGCCACGCTCACGCCAGCAGCGCACGCGCCAGCTGCCGCGACGCCAGACGCGGCGGCAGACACGCCGCCATCTCGGGCGGCCGTAACGCGGTCCGTCGTCGTACCACGGGCGACGCCAGGGACGATCATCCCATCCGCGGCGCCAGCCACGGCGATGCCAGCGGCGATGGTCGACAGGCTCTGCCTCGGCATCGACGTCGCCGTCGAGAACCGCCGGCTGGGCCTGATCCAGTTCGTCCAGAATGCCCGGGCCGGGCACACCGGCGAGCGCCTGACCAGGCCGGATTGCCGAAACCATCACCGCGGCTCCGGCGAGACCCAGGGCCGACATCAGAAACTGCCGTCGTTCCATTTCATCCTCCAATGAATGCGTCCCTAGCCCACTCAACAGCGGGAAGGCTGAATGGTTCCTGAACGACGGCGGCGCGCGTTTACTTCCCTTCCGCGCCGAGCTGCCTGAGGAAGCTGCGATAATCGGTGCGCACAAATTCCTCGATCAGGCGCCCGCCATCGGCCTGTCTCCTCTCCCTGGATCTGCCAACCGGCGCGACTGCGGTCTGGATCGTCGCGCCTTCGTCCGCGTTCCGGAATGGCGCAAGCGCCGGCGCCCTATCTCCCCCCTCGTGGGGGAGAAAGCGATTTCAGCGTCTTAGACGAGCACGCTCGCAGGGCGGCGCAGTCTAAGTGCTGGAAATCGCAAGAGAGGGGGTGAGAGCCTGGTTCGCCGCAGGCGATTTGAAAGGTCCGGTGGACCTTTCAAAAGGCTCGAACGCCCGAGGCCATAGCCGAGGGCCGGGGCCGGCACGCCACTGACTAGCTCTCAAGCATCTTGTTCGAAAGGCCATTCTCGGCCTCGCGGTAACGGGCAACCCCCTCGGCTGAATATCCCCTCTCTTGGATTTTCTACGACTTAGACTGCGCCGCCCTAAAGGGCGTGCTCGCTAAGATCGTGAAAATCCTTTCTCCCCCGCAAGGGGGGAGATAAAGGCGCCTGCGCCCGGCGCCAAAATGAAGCCCGTCATCCTCGACCTCGTAAAGGAGCGAAGCGACTGGAGAGTGTCGGGGATCCATTCCGGAACGTAGATGGAATGGCCCGAACGCCCGAGGCCATAGCCGAGGGCCGGGCTATCGTAGAGCGCCGGCGCCCTATCTCCCCCCTTGTGGGGGAGAAAGCGATTTCAGCATCTTAGCGAGCACGCCCTGTAGGGCGGCGCAGTCTAAGTGCTAGAAATCGCAAGAGAGGGGACATGCCGGCACAACGCTGACGAAAGGCCATTCTCGGCCTCGCGATAACGGGCAACCCCCTCAGCTGAAGATCCCCTCTCTTGGATTTTCTACGACTTAGACTGCGCCCCCCTAAAGGGCGTGCTCGCTAAGATCGTGAAAATCCTTTCTCCCCCGCAAGGGGGGAGATAGCGGCGCCGACGCCCGGCGCCAAAATGAAGCCCGTCATCCTCAACCTCAGGGCAGACGGCTGAACCAGTCGTCGACGTCGCTCCTGGCGCGGTCCTTGGCGAGGCCGTATCGCTCCTGGATCTTGCCTTCCAGCTGGTCGCGGCGCCCGGCGATCTGGTCGAGATCGTCGTCGGTGAGCTTGCCCCACTGCTCCTTGACCTTGCCTTTCACCTGCTTCCAGTTTCCTTCGATGCGGTTCCAGTCCATGGTTTTTTCTCCATTGGGCGGGGAGCGCCCGGCTCTTGAAAAAGCGGCCGGATCGGCGGCCGCGGCGGCCCGTCATCATTTGCCCGATGCTGGCGCGTGATCCCGAAAAGTCTGCGACTTCGCGGGCTCAGTGCCAGAACAACAGGATCAGGATGATGATCGGGATTGGAATGCCGAGTAGCCACAAAAGAATGCCACGACCCATCGTCAGGTCCTCCTTGCTTGGATGGCCTCAACTTGCGAACCGCCCGAATGGCGGCGCGGCGAAAAAGGGATTTGGTTCAGATGCCGGAGCGCTGCCTGTAAGCCGGCTTTCGCGGGATGGCGTGCACGCTCCCGCCGGGCGTTCTCACGACCGGTCGCCGGACAGGCTCCACCGCGGAGCGCGCCGGAAGCGCATCCTCGAGATCGATCTGACGCAGGGCCAGCAGCCAGTGGTGCTCATGCCGGTTGTCGGGGCAGCCTTCCTGCTGCCAGATTTCGCCGGCCCGAGCGCGGATGCGCGTGTAACGTTTGTTGCGTCCATGATCCAAGGCAGTCTCCTCATCGAACGTCGTCATGAAGAGGCAACCGCCGGAAACGGCGATGGTTCCGAAAAAGTAGGCAGCAGGCAGCAGGCAGCAGGCAGCAGGCAGCAGGCAGCAGGCAGCAGGCAGCAGGCAGCAGGCAGCAGGCAGCAGGAGATGGATCGCAAACGCCGATTGGCCGTCAAGCCATCGATGGCCGCGGAAAAGGCGTGCCGCCGACAGCCCCGACCCGACTGCCTACTGCCTACTGCCTACTGCCTACTGCCTATCCACGCCGTTCAATTCGGATCGTCGGGATTGTCGACGAGGCATCCGACGCCGTGACAGCCCTGGTAGTTGCCGTGTTCGTCGAAGTTCGGAAAGCCTTGCCTGTCGAACTGCGGCCGCGTGTCGATCTGGTCGTCGGGGTTGTCGACCATGCAGCCGACGCCGTGGCAGCCATTGTAGCCGCCATGGTCGCGGTGGTTGCTGATGGTGTGGGAATGCTTGTCGACGGCGCCCTCTATGATGGCGCCGATGACCGCGCCGGCAATCATGGCGCCGGTGTCGTGGCCGCGATGGTCGTACATGCGCGCGTTATGGTCGAAACCGTCGCCACGGCCGTGATGATAGCCGCCGACATCGGCGAAGACGCCCCGGCAGCCCTGCGCGACCCAGATGTACCGGCTCTGCCGGTTGTAGCCCCAGGTCTTGTTGACGATGCAGGGGCTGCTCGATTCCTGGAAGACGAGCTGCGGCTGCTTGAGCGGACCGGCGAAACACTCGTCATATTGATCGCCGCGCGACTGGCACTGCACCGTGGGGCCGTGCGCATTCTGCGCGTTGGCGGCCGGGACGGCCCCGGCAAGCAGAAGCGCCGCCGGAACGATGAAACGAAGCATGATGATGACCCTTTCTGGAAAATGGAGAACAGCCCCCGCTCAATCGTTGATGGCGGTGATCTTCACGGCCATGTGGTTCGCATCCTTGCCGACACCGGAGAACCAGATCTCGCCGTCGCCGATCATCACGCCCTGCCAGTTGGCGAACAGCGTGGCATAGGTCTGCTTGGCGACGGCCGCCTTGACCTTCGCCGTGATCACCTTGTCGTAGTCGCTGGTGAAATGCGCGGCGTCCTTGATCTTGACGGCCTTGTCGCCGATGCGCGCCTGGAACGGATAATCGATCAGGCCGGCGACGGTGGCCTTGTCGCCGGACGCGACCGCCGTCTGCAGCTTGGCGAAGAAATCCGCATAGGGCTTGTGGCCGCCGAACAGCGCGTCGAGCGACTTGTCCATGTCGGCGACGCTCTGCGCCCAGGCGGCGACGGGTAGCAGGCAGGCCAGCGCGGCTGCTGCAATCAACTTTCTCATGCTCTCTCTCCGTTCAGGTCGTTATTGCGAAGTGCTTGAAGGGAACTCAACGCGTCACAGGCGGGACGCTGGCCACGGTGCCGCCGTTGTGCTGCGACAACGAGAAACGGCCATGGCTCATGCTGGTGTTGTCGAAGGCCTGCCGGGCTTCGGACTGCGCCTCCTGCCGATCCCTGTCGGCGGCGCGCGCCGCAGCCGCTGTATTCATGCAACCGGCCAGGGAACCGTCGGCAAAACCAGGCGACCGGCATTTCTGCCTGGCCTCGGCATTCTGTTGTTCCGTGGTCTTGCTGGCGGACAAGGCAATAAAGGCAGTTAAAATAAATACAAATTTATACATAATGAACCCCGCATGGCGTCTTTCCCTGCCGCCATCCAAAAACAGTAAATATCCCAACCCTTTCTGTCTAGTATGACATCCGGGTGACCGAACAGCCTTTAATATTTTTCAAAAACGAGAATAGTGCATACGCGAAATGGAAAACCTTCGATCAACTGCGGTCTTTTCGACGCGCATCACCGTTTCAACTTGAAACACCCTTGCCGATCGGCTGGCGCCTGCCATACGGTCTGCCCCATTGCCATTCGAGGGAAACCGATGCGGAAACCTGTCTTCACTGCCTTTGCGCTTGCTGCCCTTGCCTCCGCCGCATTCGCGCAGGACCCCGGCCAGGATTTCACCAAGGCCGACGCCGCGCTGAACGCCACCTACCGGCAGGTCGAACATCGCCTGGCCGGCGACGCCGGCGCCAAGGCGCGCCTGATCACCGCGCAGAAAGGCTGGATCGCCTTCCGCGACGGCGAATGCGCGTTCCAGTCCAGCGGCGACGATGGCGGCAGCGCCGCCCCGACCATCCTGGCTGCCTGCAAGGCAAGCCTCACCAGGACGCGGACCGAACAGCTGAAGGGCTATCTGCACTGCGCCGAAGGCGATCTTTCCTGCCCGGTGCCGGCGCAATAGAAGGCAAAGGAACATGGTGGGGTGACGGCCGGAAACGACGCCACACTGCAGGAAAGCGAGTTGAAGCTGTATCTGGACCGCCGCGCGCGTGTCGGCGTTCCGGAATGGATCCCCGACACTCTGCGGGAGCTTCGCTCCCTCCGAGGTCGAGGATGACGGAATTTCCATGCCCGCGCCAATCGCGAACGGTGCCAACCGGCAACCAGGAACGCGGACGCCAGCAACGCTGACTGGAACACCGGTGTCAACTTGGAACGTTAGTGTCGACACCAACGCCAGCCAGGAGCGTTGGCGTCATCGCCAACAATGGAGATTGGCCGGGACGCCCCTCACGACCGTCATCCTCGACCTCGGAACGACCGGAGGGAGTGGAGAGTGTCGGGGATCCATTCCGGAACGTGGACGAAAGGCACAGCGGTCCAGACCTGGCATTTTTGGTCGGTTGGCCGGAACTGGATCCATTCCCATCGGTGTTCCGGAATGGATCCCCGACACTCTTCGGTCGCTTCGCTCCCTCCGAGGTCGAGGATGACGACCCGCATTTGGGCTGGCGCTAAGTGTTATGCCTTCTTCCTATCTGTTGTGGGGGTGGGGAAATTGGCAAAGGCTCAAAGGAGCCGTTGTCACGCAGCCCGTATCGCCGCGATCTGATTGTCTATCGCCGCCTTGCGGGCGGGCACGTCCATGTGGGCGTCGGCGTAGTCGAGGAGGTCGCGTTCGGCTTCGAGCGTGTCGATGATCCGTTCGCGCTCATCAGGAGAGGTTGCCGCAAGGGTGGCGCCGGCGGCCTCGTTCCGGGCCTTGGCGATGGCGCAGGCTTCGTGATGGAAGCGGGCGTGGTCGGCGCAGGCGTCGAGCGCGCGCTGGAACGACCAGTGGCGGTCGCGGCAGCCGATCCAGGCAATGAAGGACGAACCGTCCCGGGTGATGGTGCGCTCATGCTCGCCATCGACGGTGACCAGCCAGCGATTGTCGCCTGACTTGCGGAAAACCAGGCCGTCGGCGTCGTCGATGTGGCTGGACATATCCATCCCTCTCCATTGGAATGGATATGATTATCACATTACGTGAATTTATCAATCGTAAAATTCACACAGCGTGAATACCAATGAGATCAACCGATGCACCATCGAGCCGAAGACCACCCGGCAGGATCCAAAAGAAAGCCCGCCGAGCGAGGCCAGGCATAGAGTACCCCTCAACCGCTGTCCCGCGAACCCCGGAGATCTGCTGCCCAAAGGTCTCGCAGAGGTTGGCGGGGCCTGAAACCATCTGCTTCAGCCGCGCAGCGCTGCTGGCAAGATACCGCTTGAACATGAGGCCCCAGTTCCTCGCCGGCCGAGACAGGCGTCCGGTCGCGGGAGGCGACGGCGCGCATGAGAGCCAAGGCCTCGCGATAGCGAGCGCCGGCAAACAGCAAGGCATTCGCCTTGAGCCCCGCCGTTTCAGCTTCCCGCGCCGCGCCTGCCTCGAGAAAAGTTCTGCGCGAGGCGGGCTATTCGTATGACACGAACAGATTCATGATCTCGGCCCTTAGCCGCTGGCCCGGCTCTCCCGGCACATCAGACACGATCTGAAAGAGCCTCTGGTATACCTCGCAGGCCTGCGGATTGATGGCCCCGGTCCCCAGGACCTCCTGAAGATCCGCCACGGCTCCGCCACCCGCGACATACTGCAGCCCCATGATCTTCCAGTCATCCGGCGTCGCCGCGCCGATATCCACCGGAGACTTTTCGCCGGCGCCCTGGGCCCGCACGACGGCAGCGGAAAATCGATCGGCAGGAGCACCATAGGTTTCGCGCTTGGCCTGCATCGCAGGCGTCATGGTGTCCGTCATGATCCAGCTGGCGCAATCCTGCGGCGTTTCATTCGCCTTCACCAGCTCGAACAGCTCCCGCTTGGCCTGGAGCGCGCTCTGCACCAGGGCAGGATCTGCCTTGCGCACGGAAGCCGCATAGCGGCGCCGGATATCGGCCAGGCTTTTCGTCGAGAAAGCGGCCGTCTCTTCAGCGCTGGCGCCTTTGTTGGCGAGGGCCACATATTCGGTCATGAATTTCTCGTATTCGGCAGGAAGCGCCTCTTTCAGAGCCTTCAGGTAAGTGAGCCCGGATTTGTCGGCTTCAGCCTGCACACCCTCCACCGTGACAGTCGGCTGCTTCCCAAAGCGGGAATAGGCCCCGGAGATGGCAAAGCCCGCAACCGCAACCAGCAAAATAACGACAATCTTCCAAGACTTCATCGATTCCCCCACTGGAGCGCCGCGTGTCCATCAGGACACGCAAAGGACGCTCCACCCCTTGATACCGAGCGCCGCACGTCCATCGGGACGCGCAAAGGACGCTCCACCCACTAAGTCGACGCATCGGCCGAAAATCGATGCCGATTTTCGGGGCCCATGCGCCTGGCCCGGCGCGACATGATCAGCTTTTCCGGCGTTCCACAAGATGAGTATAAGTTCTTGTTTCGTTCTTGACAAGAGAAACAGGAATTGGTTCCTAATACACGCTCAGGAGCGCAGCGGGTGGGTGGAATGGAAGCGAAGCTGGATGCCGACGGCCATCTGAAACGGGTGGCCTGCCAACTCTACACGCAGCTGCCCGAGGACAAGCGCGAGGCGCTGCTGGTGCTGCGTTATGTGCGCCAGATCATCTTCTGCCTGGGCGAGGACTGGGAAGCGGTCACTCGCTCCGCGCCGATCCTGCCTTTTGCGGGCGATCGGAAAGGTCGGGCAGAATCTCCAACATCTTTGCGGGTAATCCAGACCGGTCGCCAAGATACAGCCAATCCAGAGTGACGCCGGTCTTCGACTGGATGGCGATGGCGACATCGAGATCCGGCCGGCGCAGCCCCTTCAGATAGTTGTTCAGCGCCGGCTGGCTGATGCCGATGAGCTGGGCAAAGGACGTCTGGTTGCGCTGCAGCGCCTTGAGCAGCGCCGCAAGCCGCATCGCTATGTCTTGATTGGAACGTCCGCCATCAGCCATGGCCTTTTCTGACATATTCACGCCGTGAAAAGAATTAACGCCTATGGGCTTGAAAATAATTCACGCTACGTGATATTTGGGAGTCATGAGCGACTTTCCTTCCGACTGTGTGAGCGATGCGCCCGGCGATGCTGCCGGGGCGACAGTTCTCCAGCTTGGGTTCCTCGCCCCCGTGAAGCGGGGGAGAGGTGGATCGGGCGAAGCCCGAGACGGAGAGGGGGAAGTTCCCCGCATACCGACGACCGCACCATTCTGGTTTGACAGCGGCGGCCGTCGGCGCTGCCCCCTCTCCGTCTCGGCTACGGCGGCTTTGCCGCCGGCCTCGACACCTCTCCCCCATTTCATGGGGGCGAGGAACCCAAGCCGAACGGCGCCCCGCGCCTTCCGATGCGCCGCACCACCTTGTTTCCCCGATCCGCGGCCCTGTCGCGGACGGCCGACGCCTGGGCAGGTCTCCCCTCCCGCCGCCCGGGCGTCGGCTGCCTCTTCCACCGAAGCGGCCGGCCCGAACGGCCCAGAGGAGATCCGCCTGTGAAGTACGACTTCGACGACGACCTGCGCGGCCCCGATCCATCCGAGCGGCTGCATCGTCTGGCCATGATCGGCCTCGGCGGCGCCGCGGCGCTGCTGACCGCCCTCATCTTCTTCTGCTTCGCCTGGAGCGTGCTGACGCCATGACCGAAGCGATCTGCATGAAGGCCCGCGCGCTCATCAAAGCCGACCCACAGCTTGCCCGCGAAGTGGTGCGTCAGCTTGTGCCCAGCAAGGCCGGCGGCATGACGGCGCGGCAGCGTGAGCTGCTTGTGTTCGTCCGCACTTACATTGTCCGGCACGGCGTCGCCCCTTCCTTCGAGGAGATGAAGAGCGGGCTGGGGCTGGCCAGCAAGGCCGGCATCCACCGCATGATCGCCGGGCTGGAAGACCGTGGCTTCATCACCCACGCGCCCCGCCGCGCCCGCTCGATCCGCCTGGTGAGCTCATGAGCGAACCACAGACAAAGTCGAGCTTATGAGCGAACCACCGAACAAACTCGAGCCTATGAGCGAACCGCTGAACGCCATGAACGACCGCCTCAGCGAACCTCAGGGCCGGCGCATCCGTTGCCGCGACATGGCCGATGCGCTGGAGCGCATGGCGCATGGCAAGCAGTTTTGGCTGGCCGACTTCGGCCGCGGCCGCCGCAAGCGGCCGGACCACGAGATCCTGCAGAAAAGCCAGGAACTCGACGTGCTGCAGCAGGCCGCCCGTGACTACCGCACGCAGCAATTCCAGGAACAGTGTGACGCGGTTTTCCGTCCGCGCGAAAACCAGGTGCGCCGGCCATGAGCAAGAAACGCTGGTTCCGGCTCTACATCGAGCGCTGGCGCGACGGCACCTTCGGGCTGACGCCCAACGAGATCGCT
The DNA here is from genome assembly GCF_001303895.1 of Mesorhizobium sp. 1M-11. Lineage (GTDB taxonomy): Bacteria > Pseudomonadota > Alphaproteobacteria > Rhizobiales > Rhizobiaceae > Mesorhizobium. Next base: position 158,373 of record NZ_LJSD01000051.1, read on the forward strand.
GCCTACATCACGCTGCTGTGCGAGCTCTACGACCATGACGGCATCCTGATCCGTGCCGATCTCGACCTTCTGGCGCGCCGCTGCGGCATGCGCCCGACTTCTTTTCGGAAGGCTTTCGAAACGCTGACCCGGCGCGGAAAGCTCACCCTCGACGGTGATGTCATCACCTCCAAGGCGGTCTCCGAAGAAATCGAAAGCCGGGAAAGACTCGACGGGAAGTTTGCGGAAAACCGCCAGAAACTCGCCGAAAAACGCAATGAAATCAGAGAAATCCGACAAAGACTGCCGACTGATACAGAGAAAAGAATCAAGACAAGAGTCTTAGAATCCCCGCTGCCGCAGCCTGGCGCCGGCCAATCCCCTTCCGTCCAGAACTTCATCAAGCGCCGGGAAATGGCCCGGCGCAGGAGCGCTTGAGCCATGTTCATTGCCCGTTACGAAAACACCATGCGCAACGCCAGGCCGAAAGGCGTCGAGCCCGAGCCTGCCAGGCCGAGCCCCGCGCCCAGGACTGAGGATCCGGCCGTGGCTGCCTATCGCTGCATCGACGTGCTGGAGCCCAGGACACCGGCGCGCGAGATCATCAGCCGCGTCGGCGCGCTGCACGGCTATACGCTGGCCGAGATCACCGGCCCGCGCCTGGAGAAGAGACTGGTGCAGGCGCGCTTCGACGCCATCAAGGCGGTGGCCGATGCCAGGCCCGATATGTCGCTGCCGCAGATCGGCAGGATCTTCAACCGCGACCACACCTCCATCCTGCACGCGCTGAAGAAGCGCGGCGGCCGCCGCCCCGAACAGCAGGGCCCCGGCCAACAACAGGGAGCCGCGAAATGAGCGCGCCGCAAAATGACAACCGCGGGGATTGGTACATCGTGAGCTGCCATCCGCATGCGGAGCGGCAGGCCTGCGCCGAGATCGCGGCGCTCGGCCAGACGGTATACCTGCCCTCGCTGCGCAAGGAATTCCACCACCGCCGCTACCGCAAGTGGATCCGGCAGCACTACCCGCTATGGCCCGGCTACCTGCTGGTGCTGGCTTCCGAACACTGGTCGCGCGTGCTGGACTGCCAGCATGTGACGCGCGTGCTGCGCAGCCAGACCTATGCCGGCGCCGGCATGCCGATTGCTATCCACGACGCCGACGTGCAGGCGATCCGCCTCGCCCAGGACACCGGCCAGTTCGACGAGATGCGCGTGGACCGGGCAACGGTGAAGCCGGGGGATAGGCTGAAGCTTCACGAGGGTGCGCTGACCGGGCAGGCTGGGACGGTGGAGAGCCTGGGGGATGCTAGGATCGTGCTGTTGATCAATGCGATGGGACGGGAGTTGCGGACGGTGGTGCCGGTGGAGAGGGTGGTGGGGTGATGAGGGGGTACTTGAACAAAGGGTGCATTGCAGTCATAAACAAATGCGGGTTAGCTGGAATGCCGCGAATTGCCGGCGGCTAGCCGCCTCCTAATCGCATCTGCAATAAATTCACGCCCTTCTGCCAGGGAAAGCTGACGAGCGGGAAGCGAAGTGGTTTTGTGATGCCGTATAAGCTGTGCTGTAAGACTAAAGTTGGCAACTTCCCGTCTTGTAAAACCTAGCTTGAGAAACTCTTCTTTATTGCCGAGCGCCTCGTAGGTCTTATAGAGATCATGCCAGTTGTCGGCACGGCCGAAATGTTCCAAGGCTGCTGCTAGTATCCCATCTTTAAGAGCCCACGCGCTTTGCGCAAAGGACAGTGCCGGCTCATCAAATACCTCCTTACCTTGGCGGATTACTGTCATATAAGCACTTAGGCGAAAGCGCGGGCCTGTCATTATCGCGTCTAAAAAAGCAGTACCGTGATAAATTCCAGATAGATCGCGCCTGAATATTCTACCTAAAACAACAGGTCTCGTATCCCTTGCAACTGAGAGAAGGCCATTAAGTTCGCGAAGCATAGGTATAGCCTGTTCTCGTACATCTGCAGCATCACCGCAGGTTTGAAATTCGCTCGCAGAGAGAAGGTAGGCGTTTTGCTCCACTTCGGGGCTGACTGACACATCGGTCAGCACTACATACGGTAGGTTGGGCGGCCTCAACTCAGCTTTCCAGTCCTCTAGATCGTCTGGGTCTCCTTTGAGTTCAACGGTCCAACCATCCGCTAAGTCGTGCTTGTGACTCGAACCCGCCGATTCCATCTATTCTTCTCCTGGTAGCTCCGATCCAATCTGTAAATTAGTTGGGCGGAGGCTGTGAAACAGGCTCTTCAGCATGAAGGGCGCAGAGGTATGAAACATTAACACCGCAACGGTACAGGCCGTTCTAGCCGCGCAGTCCAAAGGAAGTTCCATCTGCAATCTCGCTGCGTCCCGCGTCCTCTCAGATCACCGGCCACGATGGCGAAGTTCAGACCGTAATTCGTCAGCGAAATTCGAACCCACAGGCATTGCGCGTTTCAAGACGGCACCGAATCCCGTTACCTTGCTGAAAAGCAGGCAGTGGATTCTTTGTAGCTGTGCTGCTGTCCAATTCTCGTACGGATATGCCAGATTTCCTAACCCCTAAGCAGCGCAGCGCTCACATGGGGCGCATCCGCAGAGCCAACACCAAGCCGGAACTGATCGTCAGAAAGCTCCTTCATAGGCTAGGTTATCGTTTCCGGCTTCAGTGGAAGGATGCCCCTGGCCGACCGGACATCGCCTTTCCGGGCCGTCGTAAGATTATCTTCGTGCATGGTTGCTTTTGGCACCAGCATGCCGGATGTCGTCTTGCACACGTGCCTGAAACGCGTCGTGATTTCTGGGAAGCAAAGTTTGCCCGCAATCGCGCCCGCGACGCGCGGGACCTCGCCAGAGCTGAAGCGTTGGGTTGGAAGGTCTTGGTCCTATGGGAGTGCGAAGTCGGCGCCCAGACGGCGCTGGAGGAAACGCTAAGGGACTTTGTTGGACCGACAAATTCGAAATCCATTCACAACTTGGATCGTGCCTAGTCGTTCGATTCAGTATGATTCATCTCTGAGCCCGGGGGAAGTGGATTTAACAACACCCAGTATCGTCGCAGTTATCGATCTTGCGACCTCTCCACAAGTTGTTGCAGACTTTGAATATAAACGTAGCGATGACTTCCAAGCAACGCTGACTTCAGTTAGGTCTTAGGAAAACTGGCGTGGGGTCGTTTAGGGTCTGGAAAATCTGTGGAGCTCACTCCACAGATTCCCGCTCGGCTGACAAGCTGCAAACGGAGGGGAAATGAAGGTTTCGATCCACAGCCATTGTTCCGGCGCAGAACGAGTTCCAGACTCCATTTTGTCTGAGGTAGTCGCCGCTGCGACTGCCATCGAAGTTCGGGCAGAACGAGGCGCCGCCCCTCGCATCCGCGATCGGTTTGTCGCGGAACTTCGCGAAAAGGGTTGGTCAGGCGAGGTCACTGTCGCCCGCGGCTCGGACATGAGCATCACATCCATGCGCAACGGAATCGGCTTGTGCTTGCAGACTGGCAACATGGCCAGGATGTACGCGGATTTGATAAAGCTGCAGACGCTGTACCTCGACAACGCAATTGAGGCAGCGATCTTCGTGCTACCTTCCCAGCCGCTTGCGGCTGCCATTGGTGACAATATCGCCCAAGCCACGCGCTTGCAGCGGGAGCTGGAAATTTTCCGCAAAGCGTACCACGTTCCGACTCTCGTCCTGTCCTTGGAGTGAAGATGCTAGAACCCCTCCTTCCCGATACTCCTAAAGGTTCTAGATTTGGCTGGCCCCGTCCGTCACGTCATGAAGAATTCGAGACCCGCCTCAAGGCCAAGGATTTGCCGACGCATCGCGTGGTATTTCAGGGACTCAATCAGGATTTGCCGATAATCCGGATTCCAATCGGTCTACCCAAATATCGGTTGACCAATGGGCGCACCGCCTCTCTTCAGGTGGAATATCTCGCACTAAACCCCGATCTCCGAGATGATTTATTTACCGGAGATTCAGAGATGTGGGACGCCCAAGAAGCTCAGCACGGGCTTTTACTTCGGCTCAGCCGTCAATCAGAGCTGGATCAATACTTTGCCGACTCGGCACACAAGCAGGTCGAGCCCCTGCTACTGGATCAGGATGGCTTCGTCGTAAACGGAAATCGTCGACTGTCTGCTTGGCGGGAGCTGCTTTTCGACGAAGCAGGCAAGTATGAGCATTTTGAGCACATTGAGGTCGTCGTTCTACCACGCGCGACGGAGAAGGACATCAACCGGCTTGAGGCGCAGCTCCAGATCGAAAAGGACATACGAGCCGACTATAGTTGGGACGCACAGGCTAACATGATGCTAGCCAAAAGGGATCGGGACGGCATTGAACCGGCCGAGCTTTGCCTTCTCTACAAGATGAAGGAGAGCGAGCTCGCCCAGTTGTTGGACATGCAATCCTACGCAGATGAGTATCTGAGGTCCCGTGGCAAGGCCAATATGTGGTCCGAGGTTTCCGGTCAGGAGCACACATTCCAGCGCCTTGTCCAAAGCCGCTCTCGGCTTTCCGGGGTGGCTCGAAAAGAAATGTTCAAGGAAGCCGCCTTCGCTCTTATCGATGAGCCCGCCGCGGTCGGTCGGTTGTACATCGCAATCCCCGATCTGGCAGGAAGTCTGGACAAGGTAACGGAGCGGCTATCGGAGGAGTTTGATATCGAGACAACGACGCACGATGATGGGCTAGATGCCTTGTTCGGCGATGGTCAGCCCGATGAAGCGAGCGCGAAAGAGACGGCACTAATTGGCATCCTGAAGGACCCGGACCAATGGACGCGAGCCCGCGAAGTTATCGCTGACGTTTTGGAATCGGAGCGCCAGCTCAAGAAAGACATTAAAAAGGCAGGCTATTTGCTCGATCTCTGCGCCAAGGCGAACAGTACTCTTACAGCCGCGGTAAAAGATGGGCTACGCCCAGAGTCAAAACTAACTGGCGTCGAAAAGCAGCTCAACGAGATCGAAGCACGAGTGACAGCCATACGGGCGTTCCTGGGCAAGCATGCTTAGGATTGACTATCAAGCCAGGCAGGGCCGGGCTGTGTTCGCCTGGGACATCCGTGAAAACTCTGCCCCTTGGGCAGCAATGCTCAAACGAGTAGCGTTCGACACCAGCCGCGATGCAGCCCTTGAAGGTGTCGCCGGTGTCTCCTTGCCGTGGTGGTCCTTCGCCGGCGCGCGTGATCAATTTCTGCAAGTTTTTCGCGCCAATGGTCTCAAGCTGGGCGACGGCCTGTCGATCAGCACGGAAGCCGCCGAACTCCTTAGACAATCACAGCGCATCGCTGAAACCTATCGGGCTGCAGCTCAAACGCCGCCGCTTTCTGCGAACGACCTGAAGTCGGCACTCGGCGCATCGGGTTTCGTCCGTGGGCTGTCGGATCATCAACTGGTGAATGTGGGCCGGATCGCCGCTCTACCCGCTGCAGCTACTTTCTCAGTGCCAGGAGCCGGCAAGACAACCGAGGCTCTAGCCTTCTACACATACAGGTCAGAGCCTGGGGATCGCCTACTGGTCATTGCGCCCAAGAACGCCTTTGCGGCCTGGGACGAGCAGATTGTCGAATGTCTGCCAGAATTTGGCACACAGTTCGTTCGCTTACGCGGTGGCCGGGATCGCATTCGCACAGCATTGTCCGCCGACCCCCAATTGATGCTGGTAACTTACCAGCAGCTAACCCGCATTCAGGATCTTCTGGCGCAACATCTAGCGCAACACCGCACATTCGTCTTCCTCGACGAAAGCCACCGAATAAAAGCTGGCGTTGCTGCGGCGAGTGCACGCTCAGTCATGGGGCTGTCGCATCTACCCGTCGGCAAATTGATTATGAGCGGGACGCCAATGCCGCAGTCTATTGGCGATCTGCTGCCTCAATTCGGCTTCCTATACCCCGAGATACCGGCACAGGAAGATACCGTCGTTGACTTGATGCGCCCAATCTACGTCCGAACGAACAAGGCTCAGCTTGAGCTACCGGAAGTCACTCGTAACCTCCGTGAACTGCCGATGGCGCCGGTCCAGCACGACCTCTACCAATTAATGAGGCAAGAGGTAGCGCGTGAAGCCTCTGCGGTACTCAACGCCCAAGGTCGACAAGCTTTCAGGTCGCTCGGCCGATCAGTCTCGCGTCTGCTCCAGTTCGTGTCGAACCCGTCGCTGCTGGCGTCTCAGATCGGCTTCGCCCATCGCGACTTACTAGCTGCGGTGCTAGCCGAAGGAGAAGGGCCGAAGCTCGAATATGTACTCAGACGTGCCAGGCAGCTCTCTCAGCAGGGCGAGAAGGTGTTGATATGGTCCTCGTTCGTCCGCAACGTAGAATATATGGCTTCGCGTCTCGCCGATCTGGGCGCCGTTTATATACATGGCGGCGTAGATGCGGGTAGTGAGGATGACGGCGACACCCGCGAAGGCAAAATCAAAGCCTTCCACGATGACGAAAGCGTCCGGGTCATGGTCGCCAACCCGGCAGCAGCGAGTGAAGGCGTAAGCCTTCACCGCGTCTGCCACCACGCACTCTATTTGGACCGCACCTTCAACGCCGCTCACTATCTGCAGTCCGAAGACCGCATCCATCGGTTCGGACTGCCAAAGTACCAGAAAACGATCATCGAAATCGTCGAATGCGTTGGCACAGTGGACGAGACAGTGCGGACCCGCCTCAAGTTCAAAATTGACCAGATGGCCAACGCGCTGGAAGACTCATCCCTCAGGCCAGATCCAATTCCAATTGATCCTACCGACGTAGCTGAGGTGGACGATCCAGAGGAATACACGACGGGTTTGCAACTGGAGGATGTTCGCGCTTTGGCTTACGACTTGAGCCGCGCGGAATGAGCACGCCTTTGTCGCCAGGCCTCGCGCAAGCTGGACTAGCGCTACTGGAGTTACTGCAGCGACGCCCCCTCACCGCGCCTGATCTTCTCTCCGGCATGAAAACGGTAGGCGGTAGGCCACCTTCAGAGGCGCTGGCATTGTCCCAGGTCCTGAACTGGCTTGCCGTTGATGAGGCCGGCGTCCTATTTGCCACCCCAGCCGGACTACGCGTGATTGCTTCGGGCCGCTATGAATTCGTGCTACGCCGCATCACTCTCGACTACGCGGAACTGCTGAAGCCGGATTGGCTGCAGAACGCGCCGTACGGTCGGTCCCGAGTACTTGCTTTCTGCCCGCCAGGCGTAGGCCAGATTCTGGTAGAGTCTGGGGCCGCAGATGCGCCTACAGATGACGTAGTTGCCTTCTGGGACGAACTTGCATCGATTGCGCGCGGACTCCTTGACGATCGATTGCTGGCAATTGGTCGGCAAGGCGAGCGCCTAACACTAGCTCATGAGCAGGTACGCACTGGTGCGTCTCCACGATGGGTCGCCATCGATAGCAACCAAGACGGATATGACGTCTTGTCGATCAAGGCGGCCGATGATCCGTCACTACTTTCGATCGAGGTGAAGGCGAGCCGCGCCGGCTTAGCAGGGCACCTTCATATAACACGACGAGAATGGGACACGGCGACGGAGAGCGCTGCCTATGTTTTCCACTTGTGGGATTTGAAGGACGCGGCCGCCCCCCGCTTGGCGGCCGTTCCTTTAGAGACAATGGCGGATCATATGCCAAGCGATACCGGAGGCGGATTCTGGGAGTCTGTACGCGTGCCGTTCCACGAATTCACCGAATTGTTCGGAGACCATTTAGCGTAATATCAAGCTACGGCGCATTGCTGGTGGTGCCATGGGAGAGTATTGAACCAGGCGCCGACTATGAGCCCGCTGAGTATCGCCAGAGCATTGATGGTTAATTTCTTGGATCCGGGGATGCTGTCGCTGACTTCGCCCTCAGCCGCCGCCTCCATTACATAACCAATAACAGCATGTTGCTGGTCGATTGGCACAGCCTCCAAATAACGTCGGACCTGCGCTGCCAATTCTCCGAGCAAATCCGCTACTTCGTATGGCCTTACCCCCTGCGCGCGATGGGTCCATGCTGCCTGCAGCGCATCAGGTGTCGTCTCCTGCAGGGTCTGTTCGGCTGCTGTGAAAGCAACCCCCGTGCTCATCAGCAAAGTCTTTATCAAGGGCGACGAGCGAAGCTGACGCAGTAGCTCCCTGCCCATCTCGATCTCACGAATATCGACAGATGGGCCGAAGAAGAAGCGGACCCGCCAGGCGCCATCCTTTCTCCTGGCATTGGCGAGCTCGAACCGCATTCCGCTCTTGAACCGCAATCCCGGTAAGGCGGCACGGAAACTGCGACCGACAGGATATGTTCGGCCTTCTGTCGTTGGCGGCGTAACTGGTGCCACGCGCTCGGGCGGCGTCAGAGCTATTCCGGCCTCTGCCAACGTTGTGAAGCGGTCCGCCGGGATACCTAGCGCAGCCTGGGCAATCAGATAGGTGAATGTTGGTGGGATGGCGTTGCCGACCATCTTGGCTTTATCCGAGAAAGATCGGGCGTAGAATTGATAGGTAATGGGAAAGCCCTGTAGGCAAGCCCGCTCCCGGATGCTCAAGCGGCGGTACCCGCCGACGCCGTCGTCGATAATAATGCTCTCACGCGACACACGGGTGCAGGTAGCAGTCACTGTCCGCGCGGGCGCATCCATAGAATCCGGAAACGCCATGTTGTTGTAGACTGGATGATAGGTTTTCGATTCGCGGTTCATGCGGAGTTCCTCCGCGTTCAGGGCAGCCTCCGTCTCGCATTCGGTCATCATCCGTGCCGGAAGTACACAGCCCCAAACGGGATCAGTCACCTCGACATCGGAGGCAATTGCGTCGACGACATCACCAAGGGTCCGGCGAGGCAGGCGATGCTTATACGTCTCGATCATATCGAAAGGAATGTTGCCAGCGATGCACCGACGGCGCGACTGCGGCGCACCGTAATCTGAAAAATCGATGACTTCTATTCGCGGCTTAAGCTGCCGAAAACGATAGAGTGGATGGAAGGGATCGTTGAGGCCGCGCTGAAGAACTTGAGCTACACGAGGCACGTTCTCGAGCGCCCAGAAGCGAGGCTTCAGGTGCTCTACGATCTCGAGGAATTTGATGAGATCCTTCAGACCTTCATCGAGGTTGCCGCCACCGCCTCGGTTTGAATAAGAGAACTCGGTGCAAGGTGGGCTACCGACGACCAAGTCAATGTCGGTCGGTAGGTCCTCCATGTGCAGCTGACGAATATCCGTTGGCTGGACTGTCCCGAGAAAATTGCCATTGTGCGTGTCTACCGCTGGCTGCCACCATTCATATGAGGCCACAACCTCAATACCTGCCAACTTGAGCCCAAGGCTCCATCCCCCGATCCCAGCATAGAGGTCAATCGCACGCACCAGCTTCCACTCCAACTCGACTCGCGTCGATTGTGCTTTTCATCAATGTAGCGGAGTCGGATCAGGAGGCAAATTCCCAATATTTATGTCTCCTGGGGACAGCAAAGCTCGAAGTTGCCAAAGCCGCCTCAATCAAAATCTGTAATTACCAAATGAGACGTTCGAGCCGACCTGTTCGCCATCTTCTCGCCATTCTTTATCAAAAGGCGCGACAGGGGCGGTCGCGGCGGGCCTCGCCATCGTGGCGGTGCGGGTGAAAGCGCATGGTCCGTCGACTAGCACTTACATCAATCGGCTGGCGGTCAGCGCGGCGCAGTCGCCCATGCGGGCAAGGCCGACGCTGGCCAGCGCCATGTGGCGCACAGTCTCGCCATTGTTGGCCCGCAAGAGCAGATTCTATAATCAGCAGGCGATGCGATGTTCGCCCAAGACCCTATGGGCAGACACAGAGTTTGCTACCGGGAGACGACAATTGCTTTACTCCATTTCAGACGGCGACTTGGCCGGTGGTTATGATGCGCGAATTGAATTGGATGGCGCCAACGTACTTCTACACAGCCGTGGCGGCCCGACCGGCGGGAGACCACCTCGGAACACGGACTATCAAAAAGCTCTTCTAACGATAGTTCGACGTTTGCGCTCGGGGGGAAATCCTAATCGATCCGGCATTGCCCGCGTCTTGCTTGATAGCTTACCGGCACGAAAAATGGCTCTTGAAAAGCGGATTCTTGTGAATGCGCGCGAACTCTCAGGATTAAGCGACGAACAAGCCGTTGCGCTAATAAGGTCCAGAGCAAAAAACTTTGGGCAAGCGCCGGGAGCTCTAGGCGGCAACTCTACGAAGGCGCTGCGCATTGAAACACAGGGCAACTCGCTAGCGAGTATTCGTTCCACGCTCAAGCTAATGAATTGGAAAGACAAGCTCAGCGTCAATAGATTGAGCGCTGAAGAGCAGGACAAGGTCAACTCTTCACATATAGCCAACGCGGTCCAGCGACTGCGTTCAAATGAAGATGTCCCAAACTTCAATGATTCACGAGAGTATGACGTCTTGCTCGACGATGGAACGCGACTTGCCCCTAAGAGGGTCTTCGGTCTGGCGCTGCAAGAGGCACTAGGGGTTGAAATCTTACCGGAGCATTTCAACGCAGGATGGGGCCAACCCAGTTTTCGAATCATCGAAGCGGCGGGGTACCTGATAGTTTCGAAAGACGAACCAGCTCCAACCCCAGAGGAAGTCTTACAGGCACAGAACGTCTTGCCTCCAGCAGACGACGGCTCGCGCGAGGGCACACTAAAGCTTGTTATGCACATGCGTAGGGAACGAAATCCGAGCCTATCATACAGGAAGAAGGCCGCATTCACCGCGAAGCACGGCGTTCTCTACTGTGAACGCTGCAAAATGATTCCGACAGAGCACTATGAGGCCGACGTGGCGGCAGCCTGTATTGAGGTCCATCATGCCAAGGATCATGTTAGAGACATGGAGGACGGTCACGTCACAATGCTTGACGATTTGGAATGCCTTTGTGCAAACTGCCATCGTGTAACACATCGCGAACTAGCGGTCGCAACTCGGAAGCTGGGAAAAAGTACCCGCCGCAGAATTAGCTCTCAGGGGTAGCCGATTGCTCGGGCTGCACCCAGCAGGATGCCTACCGCATCTAGCCCCCTTTAGCCGCAGCACCACGAAATTCAGGAACACGGCGTGCATTTCTTCCTCGCGGGCTCGACTACGTCGGCCAGCACTTCCCCAGGCGGCCGGCGGCGAGGATATGGTAGTCGCCCATGCGGACTGCCCGATGCCTGCCAGCGTCATGCGCTGCAACGTCTCGCCGAACAGTTGACAACGCGGTCGATGCGGCCGCTTTCCTTCAGCGGGCAGATCGGCTCGGCGCGGCGAAATTGAAGCCCAGTCAGTTTCGACGGGAAAGATACTAAGGATTACCTTGCACAAAATCTGCACCAATCTCCTGAACATCTCCTGATCTCGGCCACCGCATCTCCCCGCCCCGCCGTCACAGATGGCGCATGCAAACGACGCTGCCCAGAAGACTGCAGACCGACGGATGGTGGCTGGTAGAGCCACCGAGTCGCGAGCCACCACCACCTGAAGCGCCGCCATACAGACGGCTGTCAAGCCGCGAGGCTAAGGTGCTGCCGTTCAGGCGGCCGGCTGGGTTTCCCCGCCAGGCCGTGATCCTGCCCTTCCCGCCGCCGTGCGACACGCACTCGGTGCCTCAGCCACAGTCCGCACCTCAGCCCAACTCCACACCTCTCTCCCAAGCCAAACCTCAGCCCGAGGACGATCCCGCATGACATCCCTCACACCCAAGGCGATCGCCGCCCTACTCCTCGTCGGCGCTGCCGATTTCCTGCTGTTCCACCAGCCGGACGGCATCGCGCTGCCGCTGTTTTGCGGCCTGATCGTGGTGGCGCTGGTGGCGACGGCGGTCAGGGGCGCGGTGCAGGTGCGGCGGGTCGCGCTGGTGCTTGCGGCGCTTTTGCCGATGGTGGAGGCGATCAGTCCGCTTTCCATGGCGGTGGCGCTGTTCGGGCTGGCGGCGTTTGCGCTTTCGCTGTCCGGCCGGCTGCGGGTGGGGCTGGCCGGCATGGCGAGGCAGGTTGGCGCGCTGCTGCTCGGCGCGCCCTTGCGGCTGCCGCGCGACATGATGCGGGCGCGCAAGGCGGCGAAGCGGGCCAGCGCGCGTTCCGGCACGATCGCGATCTGGACGCTTTCGGTGGCGCTGGGGGCGGTGTTCCTGGCGCTGTTCGGCGCGGCCAACCCGATCATCGACCGCTGGCTGGCGCTGCTCGATGTCTGGCTGCTGCTCGACCTCATCAGCATCGGGCGCATCGTGTTCTGGCTGGTCGTCGCGGCGTTGGTGTGGGCGCTGCTCAGGCCACGCCTGCCGCGGCTGCCGAGATGGCTGCGGCGGAAAGCGCCGGCCGTCATGTATCCCGAGGCCGGCAAGCCGGCGCCGGCACTTCAAGGAACGGAAGCCGGCAACGCCGCACCGGGCGGCAAGGCCGAGGATGCCGGCACACTGCGCGACGTGATCTTCAGCGAGGGTGCCATCCTGCGCGCGCTTGTCGTGTTCAACGCGATGTTCGCCGTGCAGACCGTGCTCGACGCCTCCTATCTCTGGGGCGGCGTCGCGCTGCCGGAAGGCCTCACCTATGCGGGCTATGCGCATCGCGGCGCCTATCCGCTGATCGTCACCGCGCTTCTGGCGGCGGGGTTCGTGCTGGTGACGCTGCGGCCCGGCAGCGCGCTGTCGGCCAACCGGCTGGTGCGCGTGCTGGTCTATGTCTGGATCGCGCAGAACGTCGTGCTGGTGATCTCGTCGATCCTGCGGCTCGACCTTTATGTCGGCATCTATTCGCTGACCTATTGGCGCGTCGCCGCCTTCATCTGGATGGGCCTGGTCGGCGCCGGCCTGGTGCTGATCATGGCGCGCATCGCGCTTGGCCGCAGCAATGAATGGCTGCTCGGCGCCAATCTCGCCACGCTCGGCGCCGTGCTTTATGCGTGCTGCTTCATCAACTTCGCCACAATCATCGCCAACTACAATGTCATGCACAACCGCGAGATCACCGGCCAAGGCTATTCGCTGGACCAGGACTACCTGCGTTCGCTGGGGCCGGCGGCGATCCCTGCGATGGATGTTTTCCTGGAAAGGACGCCGGGGCTGGAGACGGCGGGGAGGATGGTGATGGAGCGCGAGATCGAGAAGAGGGATTTCCTGGCCCGGCAGCAGAACTGGCGCGCCTGGGGCTTCCGCAACTGGCGCCTGGCGCGGTATCTCGATGCTCACCCGGTGCCGGTGCTGGTACCCACGCCGTGATGGGGGCGCGATGTTTCCACGGCACGCGAGGGTCGCTGTTCCACTTGGTCGGCGTTCCGGAATGGATCCCCGACACTCTCCGCTCCCTACGGTCGCTCCGAGGTCGAGGATGACGAGGGGAAGGATGCTTCGGCCAATCTCCAACGTGGATGATGACATGAATGGCGACGTTGGTCGTGGTGCCGGCGATCACGCTGGTGCCTGCGCCATGATGCGGGCCGCGATGTTTCTCATTCCGCTGGCGCTCGCTGTTCCACTTGCCCGGCGTTCCGGAATGGATCCCCGACACTCTCCGCTCCCTACGGTCGCTCCGAGGTCGAGGATGACGGGCTTCATGGGCTGCCGACGCTCATTGTCACCGTCGGCACCATCACCGTCAGCACCCTCACTGTCAGCACCCCCATCGCCAAGACCAGTCATGTCATCATCCACGTTGGAGATTGGCCGAAGCGTCCTTACCCTCGTCATCCTCGACCTCGGAAGGAGCGAAGCGACTGCAGAGTGTCGGGGATCCATTCCGGAACGCTTGCCAGGTGAACTCGTAAGCGCCGAGCACCGCCTTCGGATCTGCTCTGCACGCGACATGCGTCTTTCCCCGCCGTTCTCGCAAAACCGCTGCGCGCTTTTGCGCGACATGCTCTTGTCCTGGCGCATGTCGTTCCGGCAAAACCGCTACACACTTTTGCGCGACATGCTCTTTTCCTGGCGCATGTCGTTACCGCAAAACCGCTGCGCACTTTTGCGCGACATGCTCTTCTCCTTGCGCATGTCGTTACCGCAAAACCGCTGCGCACTTTTGCGCGACATGCTGTAGAGCCCGCCATGCCGAACCATATCCTTGTCGCCGACGACGATCCGCATATCCGCGAGGTGATCTGCTTCGCGCTCGAGAAAGCGGGGCTGAGCAGCGATGCGGTGGCCGATGGCGCAGCCGCCTTGCGGCGCTTCGCCGAGAAGGGCGCCGACCTCATCGTGCTCGATGTCGGCATGCCGGAGATGGACGGGCTGGAGGTGTGCCGGCAGCTTCGGCGCAGCTCCAACGTGCCGATCCTGTTCCTGTCCGCGCGGGATGAAGAGATCGACCGCATCCTCGGGCTGGAGATGGGCGGCGACGACTATGTGACGAAGCCGTTCAGCCCGCGCGAGCTGGTGGCGCGCGTGAATGCCGTGCTGCGGCGGCTTGGGCCCGCGAAGGTGCAGGCTGACGAGGTCGGGCCGTTCAGCCATGGGCTGCTGAAGCTCAACAGCGGGCAGCGGCTGGCCTGGTTCGGCGATAGCGAGGTGCGGCTCACCGCAATCGAGTTCGCCATGCTGGAGAGCCTGACGGCGCGCCCGGCACATGTGCTGACGCGCAGCCAGCTGCTGGACGGCAGGCCCAACATCCATGTGTCGGACCGCACCATCGACAGCCACATCCGCAACATCCGCGCCAAATTCGCGGCGGCCGGCGGCAGCGATGTCGTCGAGACCGTGCACGGCGTCGGCTTCCGGCTGGGGCGATGCGGCGGATGAAGGCGATGGAGATTTTGGGCGCCGCGGCTGTTGGAGCGTTCCCGTTTCCTACGGAAACGCGGAACCGCCCCAACAGGTTGTTTCCCCGCAATTCCGGACGGAAAACCGCTGCACACTTTTCCTGGAATTGCTTGAGAGCGTTTCCGCTTCTTATTGAAATTTCCGTGCACGGTACACGACGTTCACCGTTCCATTTGACCAGCGTTCCGGAATGGATCCCCGATACTCTCCACTCCCTTCGGTCGTTCGCGAGGTCGAGGATGACGAGCTTCATGTGCTGTCGACGCTCATTGTCACCATCGGCACCGGGATCACCGTTGTTAAAAACAGTCATGTCACCATCCACGTTGGAGATTGGCCGAGGCGCCGCTCGTCATCCTCGGCCTCGGAAGGAGCAAAGCGACTGGAGAGTGTCGGGGATCCATTCCGGAACGCCGGCCATGTGGAACAGCGAGCGCCGTAGATGGGCCACGCCGGCGACTGAGGCTGCTTGATGAAATGGCGCCCGCCGCTCAGCCTGGTGGTGCTGGCCATCCTGTCGACGGTGATGGTGCTGCCGCTGGCCGGCCTCGCCGGCTACCGGCTGCTGGAGGCTGCCCCGCACAGCGCGCTGATCGCCGGCGCCATCGTGCTCGGGGTCACGCTGGTCATCGGCTTCGTGTTCGTGCGCGTCATCACGCGGCCGATGTATGAGCTGATGGAGCGCACGGCGCGCATCGCGGCGGGCGATGCCGAGGCGATCCGCCCGCTTTCCCATCACGGCACGCAGGAGATGGCTGAGCTGTCGGACGCCTTCCTCGACATGGCGCGCAAGCTGCAGGCGCGCTCCGACACCATCCGCACCTTCGCAACCCATGTCTCGCACGAGCTGAAATCACCCCTCACCTCGATCCAGGGGGCGGCGGAACTGTTGCGCGATGCCGGCGAGGAGATGGACGCCGCCACCCGCGCCCGCTTCCAGAACAACATCGTGGCCGATGCCGAGCGCATGAACCAGCTGGTGCGGCGGCTGATCGAGCTGGCGCGGGCGGAAAGCGCGGGGACGGCTGCCGAGACGACGTCGCTTGCCGAAGCGCTGGCGGGGTTCGCCGTTTCAGGGGAAGGCGCGCCATCCGCCGACGCGGAGCCGCCGGTTCCCGGAACGGCGAGCCCGGCCGTGGTGGTCGAGGCGGGCGCCGATCTGCGCTTCAGGATGTCGGGCGAAAACGCGGCGATCCTGTTCTCCAACCTCGCCGACAATTCCGCCCGCCACGGCGCCAGCCGCTTCGTGGTCAGCGCGCGTCAGGAGGATGGCGTCGTGGTGATCGTGGCATCGGACGACGGCGCCGGTGTCTCGCCCGACAACCGGGCCCGCATCTTCTCGCCCTTCTTCACCACACGACGCGAAACCGGCGGCACCGGCATGGGCTTGAGCATCGTGGCAGCGCTGGTCAAGGCGCATGAGGGCGGGATCCGGCTGGTGGATGGGGAAGGTGGCGCGACCTTCGAGATCGAGATCCCGGCAGGGTAGGCGCTGGCGCTTTGGGCGGGCGCGGCGCTTTATCTCCCCCCTTGCGGGGGAGAAAGGATTTTCACGACCTTAGACGAGCACGCCCGCAGGGCGGCGCAGGCTAAGTCGTAGAAAATCCAAGAGAGGGGATTTTCAGCCGAGAGGTTCGCAAGTGAGAGCCATCTTCCTCGGGGATGCGAGATGCTGTTGTCAGCGTTGTGCGGGCCCCGGCCCTCGGCTATGGCCTCGGGCGTTCGAGCCTTTTGAAAGGTCCACTGGACCTTCCAATTCGCCTGCGGCGAACCAGGCTCTCACCCCCTCTCTTGCGATTTCTAGCACTTAGCTCCGCTGCCCTAACGGGCATGCTCGCTAAGATGCTGAAATCGCTTTCTCCCCCGCAAGGGGGGAGATAGAGGCGCAGGCGCTCGGCTCACCCACCCAAAAACCCCTGCAGCCGCGGCACCACGAAATCCAGGAACACGCGCACGCGCTGCGGCATGCGCTGCCCGCCGAGGAACACGGCGTGCAGTTCCTCCTCGTCGGGTTCCACCACGTCGGCCAGCACTTCCACCAGGCGGCCGGCGGCGATGTCGGCGCGCACGTGATAGTCGCCCATGCGGGCAAGGCCGACGCCGGCCAGCGTCATGCGGCGCACCGTCTCGCCATTGTTGGCCAGCAGCGAGCCGTTGACGACGCGGTCGACGATGCGGCCGCTTTCCTTGAGCGGCCACACCGGCTGGGCACGGCGGAAGTTGAAGCCCAGGCAGTTGTGGCGGCCGAGGTCCTCCACCGTCAGCGGCACGCCCCGACGGGCGAGATAGGAAGGGGCGGCGACGATCTTGCGGCGCGCGGTGCCGATGCGGCGCGCCATCATGCCGGAATCCGACAGCGTGCCGACACGGAAGGCAATGTCGGTGCGGTCCAGATAAAGGTCGACGATCTCGTCCGACAGGGAAAGGTCGACGACGATGTTGGGATAGGCGCGCCAGAATTCGGGCAGGATCGGCTCCAGCCCCAGCACGCCGATGGCGACCGAGACATTGACGCGCACCGTGCCGCCGGTGGCCGCGGCGCCGTAGGAGAGCTCCTGCTCGATCCGGTCGAGCTCCTGCAGCAGCGCCTGGCTGCGCTGGTAGTAGACCTGCCCCTCGGCGGTCAGCGACAGCGCCCGGGTCGAGCGCTCGATCAGGCGCACGCCGAGCCTGGCCTCGATGCGCGACACCAGCTTGCTGACCGTCGATGGCGTGAGCCGCAGCAGCCGCGCCGCTTCCGAAAAACTGCACGTCTCGACCACGCGCAGGAACACCTGCATTTCACCGGTGCGGTTGTCCATTTTCTGCCCGCCTGTGATTTCGTTTCACAGATGATGGGAAAATCAACGGGATTATCAAGCCCCGGACCGACCTTTATGTGATGACGCAAGATAAATCATCGGAATTCACAGCGTGCCGCCAGGCCGCTGGTCAACAAAAGAAGAAGGACATCCCCATGCAAACCGTCACCGCCCATGGAGCAGACATCCCCGCGCTCGGCTTCGGCGTGTTCCGCATGTCGGACGCCGAGGTGGAACGGGTCGTGCCGGCCGCGCTCGAAGCCGGCTTCCGCCATTTCGACACCGCGCAGATCTACCAGAACGAGGCCGCGCTCGGCCGGGCGCTCGAACGCGCCGGCGCTCGCCGCGACGAGCTGTTCCTGACCACCAAGGTGTGGGTCGACAATTACAGCGAAGGCAAGTTCGCCGCTTCGGTCGACGAGAGCCTGGAGAAGCTGAAGGTCGACCGGGTCGACCTGCTCCTGCTGCACTGGCCGGCCGACAAGGTGGCGGTCGCCGACCAGATCGCGATGCTGGATGCGGTAAAGGCCGCCGCCAAGACCAGGTTCGTCGGCGTCTCCAACCAGAACATCGCGCAGATGCGGGAATCGATCGAACGCTCGACGGCCCCGATCGTCACCAACCAGGTCGAGCTGCATCCTTACCTGCCGCAGCAGGCGCTGGTCGCTGCCGCCAAGGCAGCCGGCTTAGCCGTCACCGCCTATTACAGCATGGCCGACGGCGCCGTGCCGCAGGACAAGCTGCTGCGCGAGATCGGCGCGAAATACGGCAAGAGCGCCGCCCAGGTCGGCCTGCGCTGGCTGGTGCAGCAGGGTTTTGTCGCATTGTCCAAGACGGCGAATCCGGCGCGCGTGCCTGAAAACATCGCCATCTTCGATTTCGCGCTGGATGAAGCCGACCTGGCGGCGATCGCCGGACTGGCGCGGGCGGATGGGCGGCTCGTTTCCCCGCCCGGGCTGGCGCCGAAGTGGGATGTCTGAGGGCGCGGTGAGCTTGCGGCGCTGACCCCCTCTCCGTCACGCCCCCATATCGGCGGCAAAGCCGCCGGGGGCGTGCCACCTCTCCCCCATTTCATGGGGGCGAAGAACCCTGGCTGGAGAAGCGCTGGCGCTGAAACCGCGATTCCTCGCCCCTGCCGAAGGCGGGGGAGAGGTGGCGCCGCGAAGCGGTGACGGAGAGGGGGTCAGCGCACCATGCAGAGGCGATGAAAATGCCGGAACGCCGGAAGTGGGTTTCGGCTGGCCGCTCCAACATCACATGCCCATCAGGGCGCAATGAATGTGAAGGCTAATGTCATGAACGTCATGGATACCAAGGATACCAACGAGGCCACCAGCACGGCGGCCGCCCCCTCCGCCCGGCTGGCGCTTCTCGCGCTGGTGATCGGCGCTTTCGGCATCGGCACGACCGAGTTCTCGCCGATGGGGCTGCTGCCGGTGATCGCGCAAGGGGTCGACGTGTCGATCCCGACAGCGGGCCTCTTGATCAGCGCCTATGCGATCGGCGTGATGGTCGGCGCGCCGTTCATGACGCTGGCCTTCAGCCGCTTCGGCAAGCGCACGGCGCTGATGCTTTTGATGACCATCTTCACCGTCGGCAACCTGATGTCGGCGATGGCGCCGGGCTATTACACGCTGCTTGCCGCCCGCCTCGTCACCAGCCTCAACCATGGCGCCTTCTTCGGCCTGGGCGCCGTGGTGGCGGCCAGCGTCGTGCCGAAGGAAAAACAGGCAAGTGCGGTCGCCGCCATGTTCATGGGCCTGACGATCGCCAATATCGGCGGCGTGCCGGCCGCGACCTGGGTCGGCCAGCAGATCGGCTGGCGCATGGCCTTTGCCGGCACGGCCCTGATCGGCCTTGCCGCGATTGCGGCGCTGTGGTTCGCGCTGCCCAAGGGTGAACGCGGCCAGATGCCGGATGTGAAGCGCGAGCTCACCGTGCTGACGCGCCCCGCCGTGCTTTTGTCCATGGCCACCACCGTGATGGGTGCGGGCGCGATGTTCACGCTCTACACCTATGTCGCGCCGACGCTTGAAACGCTGACCGGCGCCTCCGGCAGCTTCGTCACGCTGGCGCTCGCCCTGATCGGCGTCGGCTTCACCATCGGCAACTGGGCGGGCGGGCGGCTGGCCGACTGGTCACTCGACGGCGCCACCAAGATCTTCCTCGGCGCGCTGGCGCTCATCATGTTCGTGCTGCCGCTGCTGTTCGCCAGCCATATCGGCGCGGCCATCGGCCTGCTGGTCTGGGGCGGTGCGGCCTTCGCCATCGTGCCGCCGGTGCAGATGCGGGTGATGGAGGCAGCCTCCGAAGCGCCCGGCCTCGCCTCCTCGATCAATGTCGGCGCCTTCAACCTCGGCAACGCGCTGGGCGCAGCGCTGGGCGCCGCCGTCATCAGCCTTGGCCTCGGCTACGCCGCCGTCTCCCTCGCGGGCGGCCTGCTCGCCGCGGCCGGCCTCGGGCTGGTGTTCGTCGGTGGCAGGCAGAAGGCAAGGCAGCTGGCGGTTTGTGAGGTTTGAGTGAGGGGGCCCCTATCTCCCCCTTGCGGGGGAGAAAGGATTTTCACGATCTTAGACGAGCGCGCCCCTTTGGGTGGCGCAGTCTGAATGCCAGAAATCGCAAGAGAGGGGCGAGAGCCTGGTTCGACGACCTCCGGCTATTTTGTCTAAGCGCTTAGGGTGTTACTACGTCCCGATCCGGAACCACCCCCTTTGCTGGTAGGCCATGAACGATCTGAACCGGAGTGTCACCCTTACCTTGACCGCCGATGACTATGTCGCGGCCAACAAGCTGTTCATGCTGAAATACTCGACCTCACGCTGGTTGCTCATCTGGTGGTTAGGCTTCGTAGCGCTGCTGCTCGGCATGTTCTTCGTACCGGCATTGCAGATACACGATGCGCCTTATGCACCGATTGTCTATCTCGGCTTCGCGGTGGTGATCGCGCTGCCGTTTTACCAATATTTCGTCGGCGCGGCCATTTTTGCCCGCAAGGCCTACGCGGCCCAGAAAACCCTCCAGCACCCGATGACGGTTTCATGGTCGGCTGAAGGCTTCAGGAGCGTCGCGCAGCAGGGTGACTGGAACAACGCCTGGAGCGACTACCTGAAATGGGCAGAGGACGACAAGGTGATCCTCCTCTATCAGGGGCCGCGCGTGTTCAACATGCTGCCGAAGCGGATACTAACACCCGCCCAAGTCGATGACATCAGGCAAGTCGTGGCGGCCAACGTCAAGCGCGCATGAGGACGGGGCGAGTGCCGCCGGATCCCCGCAAGAGGGGGAAATAGGCGCCCGCGGCTTCACGCTATCCGGCTCTCCCCGCAAGGGAAGATAAGAGCGCTTCATCTTCACCCACCAAGACCACCCTTCGCCGCGATCTCGCCTTCGATCAGGTTGAGGAAGCGCGAGGCGATGGGCGACAGCGCGTTGTCGCGCAGGGTGATGATGCTGAGGTCCGGCACGAAGATCGGGGTGGCCATGTCGAGGATGGCGATGCGGGTGGCGAGCGCGGGCGATGCCAGCAGGTGCACGACATCCTCGGCCAGCGGGGCGATGGCGTCGGTGCGCGAGATCGCGGCAAGCGTCAGGAGCACCGAGGCGGTATAGGTCACGCTTTCGGGAAAGCGCGTGCCCTCATCGACGAAGCCGCGTGCCAGGGCCGACCAGATCGGCGTGCCGACCGGCTGCACCACCCAGTCGTGGCGCGCCAGGTCGGCGAGGCGCAGCCGGCCGCGCCCGGCCAGCGGGTGGCCTTCTCGCACCACGAATTTCACCGCCTCGGCGCCGATCTGGCGCTCGTCGAACCGCGTGCGGTCCTCGGGTTCGGTCAGCCGGCCGAGCACGAAATCATAGTCGCCGGCGCGCATGCGCCGCATCAGCGTCACGCTCGGCTCGACGTCGACCTGCAGCTCCATGCGCGGCGCCAGTTGGCGCAGGCCGATCGCCGCCGGCAAGGCATAGGCGACGGCGGCGGTGGTGACCGCGCCGATGCGCACCTTGCCGTGGCTGCCGTCGACCAGTTCGGTCAGGTCGCGCCGCAGCTGGTCGATCTCGTGGATCACCCGATGCGCGCGCGCCGCCAGCGCCTGGCCGAGTTCGTTGAAGACGACGCCATGCGCGTTGCGCGCGCAGATCGGCTGGCCGACGAGGCCCTCGATCTCGGCCAGCATGCGCGAGGCCGCCGGCTGCGACATGTGCAGTTCTTCGGCGGCGAGGCCGAGCCTTCCCCGGCGGCGCAGGGCATCGACGAAACGCAGTTGGTTCAGCTTCAGATACTGGAACTTCATGCGCCCTTCTATCTTACCAATTCCGGTATATGAAGATGCCTAATGATGATTTGACGGTTATGACCCGGAAAGCCTTGATAGCGGCCGGGCTCGCGGGTGGAGCGCGACCCGTCGCATTCACTCGGGAGGAACCAGTGACAAGGACCATCAGGACTATTCTGCTCGCCTCGGCGGCATCTCTTCTCATCGGCGCTTCGGCGCAGGCCGCCGGCCTGACCGTCGGCTTCTCGCAGATCGGCTCGGAATCGGGCTGGCGCGCGGCGGAGACCAGCGTCACCAAGCAGCAGGCCGAAAAGCGCGGCGTCGACCTGAAATTCGCCGACGCCCAGCAGAAGCAGGAAAACCAGATCAAGGCGATCCGCGGCTTCGTCGCGCAGGGCGTCGACGCCATCTTCGTGGCGCCCGTCGTCGCCACCGGCTGGGAGGCCGTGCTGACCGAGGCCAAGGAAGCCAACATCCCGGTCTTCCTGCTCGACCGCGGCATCGACGGCCCGGAAGACCTCTACACCACCATGGTGGCGTCCGATCAGGTGCTGGAAGGCAAGGTCGCCGGGCAATGGCTGGTGAAGGAGCAGGCCGGCAAGGACTGCAACGTCGTCGAGCTGCAGGGCACGACCGGCTCGTCGCCGGCCATCAACCGCAAGAAGGGCTTCGAAGAGGCGATCGCCGGCACGTCGTCGATCAAGATCGTCCGCAGCCAGACCGGCGACTTCACCCGCGCCAAGGGCAAGGAAGTGATGGAAGGCTTCCTGAAGGCGGAGAATGGCGGCAAGAACATCTGCGCGCTCTATGCCCACAATGACGACATGGCGGTCGGCGCCATCCAGGCCATCAAGGAAGCCGGGCTGAAGCCGGGCACCGACATCAAGGTCGTGTCGATCGACGCCGTGCCCGACATCTTCAAGGCGCTCGCCGCCGGCGAAGCCAACGCGACGGTGGAACTGACCCCCAACATGGCCGGCCCCGCCTTCGATGCGCTGGAGAAGCTGAAGAAGGACGGCACCGTGCCGCCCAAGACCATCATCACGGAATCCAAGCTCTACACGCAGGCCGACGATCCGATGAAGGTCTATGAGGAGAAGAAGGGCCTCGGCTACTGAGGAAGGAAGGAAGGCAATCGCGTATGGCCGTGCTTGCGCCGCGCCATTCCCTTCAACGTTCCGGAATGGATCCCCGACACTCTCCAGTCGCTTCGCTGCTTCCGAGGTCGAGGATGACGCAGGTTGCGATGTCGCGGCTCCATTTCGGCGTTGATGGTGGTGCCAAGGCTGGAGATTGGCCGAAGCGCTCTTCCAAGCTCCGTCATCCTCGACCTCGCAGGGAGCGAAGCTCCCGAAGAGTGTCGGGGATCCATTCCGGAACGCGGAAGAAGGCGCGGCGATCCAGACCGTGCTTTAGGTCGCCCGGAGAGGCAAATGCAGTCGCGGCAAATGCAACCGTGGCAAACGTGATTGCCCAGCAGTTGGGGGTGAAGGTCGGGTGGGGCGCAGCAGAGCCTCGCCCGCTCTCCCCTTCCAACACAATATCCATGCGCTGACCGGAGGACGGTGTGGGCGAAACCGATGCGCTTCTCAGCGCCCATGACATCTCGAAAAGCTTCTTCGGCTTCAAGGCCCTCGAACATGTCGACTTTTCCGTGCGCAGGGGCGAGATCCATGCGCTGCTCGGCGAGAACGGCGCGGGCAAGTCGACGCTGATCAAGGTGCTGACCGGCGTGCATAGGCCCGATGCCGGCACAATCGTGCTGAACGGCGAGCCGGTCGACGTGCGCGACCCGCTGCATGCGCAGAAGCTGGGCGTCGGCACGGTCTACCAGGAGGTCAACCTCCTGCCCAATCTCAGCGTCGCCGAAAACCTCTATATCGGCCGGCAGCCGAAGCGTTTCGGGCTGACCCATGCCGGGGCCATGAACCGCATGGCCAGAGCCCTTCTGGCGCAATACGACATCGACATCGACGTCAAGGCGCCGCTGGCCAGCTTCTCCGTCGCCGTGCAGCAGCTCGTCGCCATCGCCCGGGCCGTCGACATGTCGGGCTCGGTGCTGATCCTCGACGAGCCGACAGCAAGCCTCGACCGGCACGAGGTGCAGCTGCTGTTTTCCGTCATGCGAAAGCTGCGCGAGCGCGGCCTCGGCATCGTCTTCATCACGCATTTCCTCGACCAGGTCTATGCCGTGGCCGACCGCATCACCGTGCTGCGCAACGGCCGCCTGGTCGGCACCCGCGATAGAGCGGCGCTGCCGCGCATGGAGCTCGTCTCGATGATGCTGGGCCGCGCGCTCGAAGCGGTGACCGAACACGGCCATCGCGCCCCGCCGGCCGCCGGCACGGCCCCTGCCATCGAATTCTCGGCCTATGGCCTGTCGCGTTCCGTCGCGCCCTTCGACCTGGCGATCGCGCCGGGCGAAGTGGTGGGCATCGCCGGCCTCTTGGGATCGGGCCGCACCGAGACGGCGCGGCTGATGTTCGGCATCGACCATGCCGACAGCGGCAAGGCCACCGTCGACGGCAAGGCGGTGCGCATCACTTCGCCGCGCGAAGCGGTGCGGCTCGGCTTCGGGCTCTGCCCGGAAGACCGCAAGGCCGACGGCATCATCGGCGACCTCTCGGTGCGCGAGAACATCGCGCTGGCGCTGCAGGCGCGGCGCGGCTGGCTGAAACGCATGTCGAGCCGCGAGCAGGCGGAACTTGCCGACCGTTTCGTGAAGGCGCTCGACATCCGCACCACCGACATCGAGAAGCCGGTGAAGCTCCTGTCGGGCGGCAACCAGCAGAAGGTGATCCTGGCGCGCTGGCTGGCGACGGAACCGCGCCTTCTCATCCTCGACGAGCCGACGCGCGGCATCGATGTCGGGGCGCATGCCGAGATCATCCAGCTGATCAACCGGCTCTGCGCGGAAGGGCTGGCGCTGGTGGTGATCTCGTCCGAGATCGAGGAGATCATGGCCTATTCGACGCGGGTGCGGGTGCTGCGCGACCGCGAGCATATCTGCGACCTCACCGGCGCCGAGATCAGCACCGGCACCATCATGCGCACCATCGCGGCCAGCGAAGGAGCCGGCGCATGAGCGGCCTGAAACGCGCCGCGCCGCAGCTCGCCTGCCTGGCGCTGATCCTGTTCTTCAACTGGATGGCCTTCGACGGCTTCTTCTCGATCCGCCTGCAGGACGGGCGCCTGTTCGGCAGCCTCATCGACGTGCTCAACCGCGGCGCGCCGGTGGCGATCCTGGCGATCGGCATGACCATGGTGATCGCCACCAAGGGCGTCGACCTCTCCGTCGGCGCCGTCATGGCGATGGCCGGCGCGGTCGCAGCAACCATGATCATGGCCGGCCATCCGCTGCCGGTGGTGGTGCTGGCGGCACTCGGCGTCGGCCTCGCCTGCGGGCTGCTCAACGGCTTCCTGGTCGCGGTGCTGGAGCTGCAGCCGATCGTCGCCACCCTCATCCTGATGGTGGCCGGGCGCGGCATCGCGCAGCTGGTCACCGAGGGCGTGATCGTGACCTTCAACGATCCCGGCCTGACCGCCTTCAGCGCCGGCTCCTTCCTCGCCTTCCCGATGCCGGTCGCCATCGTCGCGGCGCTCATGGTGCTGACCTTGCTGGTGGTGCGGCGAACGGCGCTCGGGCTGCTGATCGAGTCGCTCGGCGTCAACCGCAGCGCCTCGACCTATGCCGGCATCAACAGCCGCCTGCTGCTCATCCTGGTCTACGCCTTCTGCGGCTTCTGCGCGGCCATCGCCGGCATCATCGTGACGGCCGACATCCGCGGCGCCGATGCCAACAATGCCGGCCTGTGGCTGGAGCTCGACGCCATCCTGGCGGTGGTGATCGGCGGGACGTCGCTGCTCGGCGGCCGTTTCTCGATCCTGATGTCGGTGCTGGGCGCCGTCATCATCCAGGCCATGAACACCGGCATCCTCATCTCCGGCTTCCCGCCCGAATACAACCTCATCGTCAAGGCCATCGTGATCATCGTCATCCTGCTGGCGCAGTCGGCATCCGTCGGGCGCATCTTCGTGCGCGGCCGCGCCCTTCCCGAGAGCAAGGCGCAGCGCACATGATGTCGTCGCGCCTCACTCCCTTCTTCGCCACCTTGGTCATCTTCGCGCTGGCCTATGCGGTGTGCGTGTTCCAGTTCCCGAACATGGCCTCGACGCGCGTGGCCGGCAATCTCTTGACCGACAACGCCTTTCTCGGCATCGCGGCGGTCGGCATGACCTTCGTCATCCTGTCCGGCGGCATCGACCTTTCGGTCGGCGCGGTGATCGCCTTCACCGGCGTGCTGATCTCGGTGCTGGTGAGCTGGTACGGCGTGCATCCGCTCGCCGCCTTCGCCATCGCGCTGGCGGTCTCCACAGCCTTCGGCGCCGCCATGGGGGCTGCGATCCACTATCTCGAAGTGCCGGCCTTCATCGTGACGCTCGCCGGCATGTTCCTGGCGCGCGGCATGGCCTTCGTGATCGCGACGGATTCGATCCCGATCAACCACGCCTTCTATTCGGCCGTGCAGAAGATGTATGTGCTGATGCCGGGCGGCGGCCGGCTGACGCTGATCGGCGGCCTGATGCTCGCGGTCTTCGCCGCCGGCATCGTGATCGCGCACTACACGCGCTTCGGCTCCTATGTCTACGCCATCGGCGGCAACCGGCAGTCGGCCGAACTGATGGGCGTGCCGGTGGCACGCACCACGATCGGCATCTATGCACTGTCAGGCTTCCTGTCGGGCCTCGCCGGCGTCGTCTTCTCGCTCTACACCTCGGCCGGCTATTCGCTGGCCACCGTCGGCGTCGAGCTCGACGCCATCGCCGCCGTGGTGATCGGCGGCACCTTGCTCACCGGCGGCGTCGGGCTGGTGGCGGGCACCTTCTTCGGCGTCGTCATCCAGGGCCTGATCCAGACCTACATCGTCTTCGACGGCACGCTGTCGAGCTGGTGGACGAAGATCGTCGTCGGCATCCTGCTCTTCGCCTTCATCGCATTGCAGCGCCTCTTGGTGCTGGCCGGCGACCGCGGCGCCGCAAACAGGAAAACAGCATGACCACCGAGACCAAGGCCCCACGCACCCCGTTCGAGCCGGCGCCGTGGCCGCGCCGGCTGCGTTCGCAGGAATGGTATGGCGGCACCTCGCGCGACAACATCTACCACCGCGGCTGGCTGAAGAACCAGGGCTACCCGCACGACCTGTTCGACGGCAGGCCGGTGATCGGCATCCTCAACACCTGGTCGGACCTCGCCCCCTGCAACGGCCATCTGCGCGAGCTGGCGGAAAAGGTGAAGGCGGGCATCTGGGAGGCCGGCGGCTTCCCGCACGAAGTGCCGGTGTTCTCGGCCTCGGAGAACACCTTTCGCCCGACCGCGATGATGTACCGCAACCTCGCTGCCATGGCGGTGGAGGAGACCATCCGCGCCCAGCCGATCGACGGCGTGGTGCTGATGGTCGGCTGCGACAAGACCACGCCGTCGCTGCTGATGGGCGCGGCCTCGGTCGACCTGCCGGCGATCACCGTGACCGGCGGCCCGATGCTGAACGGCTGGTTCCGCAACGAGCGCGTCGGCTCGGGCACGGCGCTGTGGCAGATGTCGGAGGCGATCAAGGCCGGCACCATGACCAAGGCGGAATTCCTGGAAGCCGAGCAGGCGATGAGCCGTTCGACCGGCACTTGCAACACCATGGGCACGGCCTCGACCATGGCCTCGATGGCGGAAGCGCTCGGCATGGCGCTGTCGGGCAACGCCGCCATTCCGGCTGTCGACAGCCGCCGCCGGGTGATGGCGCAGCTCACCGGACGGCGCATCGTGCAGATGGTGAAGGACGACCTGAAGCCTTCCGACATCCTGACCCGCGATGCCTTCGAGAACGCCATCCGCACCAATGGCGCCATCGGCGGCTCGACCAATGCCGTGGTGCATCTGCTGGCGCTGGCCGGCCGGGCCGGCATCGACCTGACGCTGGACGACTGGGACCGGCTCGGCCGCGACGTGCCGACCATCGTCAACCTGATGCCGTCCGGCAAATATCTGATGGAGGAGTTCTTCTATGCCGGCGGGCTGCCGGTGGTGCTGAAGCGGCTGGGCGAAGCCGGCATGCTGCACAAGGATACGCTGACGGTGTCGGGCGAGAGCGTCTGGGACGAGGTCAAGGATGTCCGCAACTGGAACGAGGACGTCATCCTGCCGACCGAAAAGGCGCTGACGGCGGCGGGCGGCATTGCGGTGCTGAAAGGCAATCTGGCGCCCAGCGGCGCCGTGCTGAAACCGTCGGCGGCATCGCCGGCGCTGATGGTGCACCGGGGCCGCGCCGTCGTCTTCGAGGATATCGACGACTATAAGCGCAAGATCAACGACCCCGACCTCGACGTCGACGAGACCTGCGTCATGGTGCTGAAGAACTGCGGCCCGCGCGGTTATCCCGGCATGGCCGAGGTCGGCAATATGGGCCTGCCGCCCAAGGTGCTGAAGAAGGGCATCACCGACATGGTGCGCATTTCCGACGCGCGCATGTCGGGCACCGCCTACGGCACGGTCGTGCTGCACACCAGCCCGGAGGCGGCGGCCGGCGGTCCGCTGGCGATCGTGCGCGACGGCGATTTCATCGAGCTCGACGTGCCGAACCGCCGCCTGCATCTCGATGTGCCGGAAGAAGAGATCGCGGCGCGGCTGGCGGCCTGGCAAAACCCGCCCACCCGCCCCGCCGGTGGCTACGGCATGCTCTACCACGACCATGTCACCGGCGCCGACACCGGCGCCGATTTCGACTTCCTGCGCGGCTGCCGCGGCAACGCGGTGCCGAAGGATTCGCATTGAGGTCGGGGGCCGAGTGCCGACGCTGGTGGCGCGCGCCCTTATCTCCCCCCTTGTGGGGGAGAAAGGATTTTCACGATCTTAGACGAGCACGCCCGCAGGGCGGCGCAGTCTAAGTCGTAGAAAATCCAAGAGAGGGGATCTTCAGCTGAGGGGTTGCACAGCTATCGCGAGACAGAGAGTGGCTTTCGAGAACAAGACGCTTGGAGAAGCAACTTGTCAGCGACGTGCCGGCATATCCCCTCTCTTGCGATTTCTAGCACTTAGCCTGCGCCGCCCTAACGGGCGTGCTCGTCTAAGATGCTGAAATCGCTTTCTCCCCCGCATGGGGGGAGATAGGGCGCCGGCGCTTCTGGCGGCAATTTTCGACGTTCAGGACCATCGCAGGAATGGAACCGACAGGCAGGTCCAGGAAGAAGCGGACGCCATCGAAGAAGCCGACGGCATGCCAACTTTTCACCACCCTGGCCTGATGGAATTGCGCTTGCCCGGATGGTCATAACGGGAAGACTCTTTATATAACTATCCTGAGCTTGCGATAGCCAAGGGGAGACGATGCGTTACATACGTCCGCTTACAATCGAGGATGCCGTCGGCCAGTTGGTTGGCGCATCCGGTACAGCCGCCATCCTGGCGGGAGGCAGCGATCTGCTGGTGAGGATGAAAGGCGGGTTCGTCGAACCCGACCTGATCATCGACATCAAGGCGATCGACGCTTTGAGCGAAATCAGGGAAACAGCGGAAGGCTTCTCGATCGGCGCTGCCGTGCCCTGCGCGGTGCTGGGCGAGAACAAGGCGCTCAGACAAGCATGGCCGGGCGTCGTCGAAGCGGCGAAGCTGATCGGCTCCAAGCAGGTGCAGGGACGCTGCACCATCGTCGGCAATCTCTGCAACGCTTCGCCCGCCGCCGATTCGGTGCCGGCTATGGTAGCCGCCGGCGCGAAGGCCGTGGTGGCCGGTCCGTCGGGCAAGCGCACCATTGCGGTCGAAAGCGTGCCAACCGCGCCGGGCCGGACCTCGCTCGCCAAGGGCGAGATCATCGAGGCGATCCTGCTCGACAAGCGCGAACCGCGTGCGGGCGATGCCTATCTGCGTTTCATTCCGCGCACCGAAATGGACATCGCGGTGGTCAGCGCCGGGGTGAACCTGACGCTCGACGAAGCGGGTGTCGTCAAGACGGCGCGTGTGGCGCTGGGCGCTGCCGCCCCCACCGTGCTCCTGGTCGAGGAAGCCGCCGAGGTGCTGGTCGGCTCCAGACTGGACGAGGCGACGCTGGAAAGGCTCGCCAAGGTCTGCGCGGGGGCCTGCCGCCCCATCGACGACAAGCGCGGCACCATCGAGTTCAGACGAAAAGTCGCGGGCGTGCTGGCCGGACGGGCCGCCACCACCGCTTACGAACGTGCAGGAGGCAAGTGATGGCCGGCGTAGCGGTTTCAACGACAATCAACGGCGATCATGTCGAGTATCTCTGCCAGCCTGACGAGACCTTGCTGGAAGTGCTGCGCGACCGGCTCGGGCTGACCGGCGCCAAGGAAGGCTGCGGCACCGGCGACTGCGGCGCCTGCAGCGTCATCGTCGACGACCGGCTGGTCTGCTCGTGCCTGGTGCTGGGCGCCGAGGCGGAAGGGCGGCAGGTCGAAACCATCGAAGGCATGGCGCATGGCGAGAAACTGCATCCGCTGCAGCAGAAATTCCTGGAGCATGCCGCCCTGCAATGCGGCATCTGCACGCCGGGCTTCCTGATCGCGGCCAAGGACCTTCTGGCCAAGAACCCCGACCCGACCGAGGAGGAGATCCGCTTCGGGCTGGCCGGGAACCTGTGCCGCTGCACCGGCTATGACAAGATCGTGCGCGCCGTCCAGGACGCCGCCGGCGTGATGAGAGGCTGAGACGATGAATTTCGATCCCCGTCTGACCAACCGCGATTTCACTTCCGTCGGCACGCGCCCCATCCGTCCCGACGGCATCGACAAGGTGACAGGCCGCGCCCGCTACGGCGCCGACTTCAACATGGCCGGGCAGCTGGTGGGGCGCGTGCTGCGCAGCCCCCATGCGCACGCCGTCATCCGCAAGATCGACACCTCGAAGGCCGAAGCCCTTCCCGGCGTAAAGGCGGTGATCACGGCGGCCGACCTGCCGGACCTCACCAATGGCGACAGCGCCCTCTACGACATCCTCGACAACTGCATGGCGCGCAAGAAGGCGCTCTATGACGGCCATGCCGTGGCGGCGGTGGCGGCGATCGACGCCCGCACGGCGAGGCAGGCGCTGAAGCTGATCGAAATCGACTATGAGGTGCTGCCGCATGTCACCGATGTCGACGAGGCCTTCAAGCACACCGCACCGCTGATCAACGAGGCCATCTTCACCGAGGGTCTCGAGGAAAAGCCGGTCAAGCCGTCCAACGTCCACAAGCGCACGCAATACGGCCATGGCGACATCCACAAGGGTTTCGCCGAGGCCGATTTCGTCATCGAACGCTCCTTCAGGACCGAACAGACGCACCAGGGCTATATCGAGCCGCATGCCTGCGTGGCGAGCGTCAGCGCCGACGGCACGGCGGAGCTGTGGGTCTGCACGCAGGGCCATTTCGTCTACCGCCAGCACTGCGCGCAACTGCTCGGTATGGAAGCCTCGAAGCTGCGCGTCACCTCCTCGGAGATCGGCGGCGGTTTCGGCGGCAAGACCCATGTCTGGGCCGAGCCGGTTGCGCTCGCGCTGTCGCGCAAGGCCGGCCGGCCGGTGAAGCTGGTGATGACGCGTGACGAGGTGTTCCGCGCGTCCGGCCCGACCAGCGCCACCTCCATCGACGTCCGTATCGGCGCCAAGAAGGACGGCACCATCACCGCCGCGGAAGCGACGCTGCGCTACAGCTGCGGTCCCTATGCCGGCATGTGGGCCGAAGTCGGCGCCATGACGGCGTTTGCCTGCTACAAGCTCGATAACGTCAGGACGGTCGGCTTCGAAGTGCTGGTGAACCGGCCGAAGACCGCGGCCTATCGCGCGCCGTCGGCGCCGATGGCCGCCTTCGCGGTGGAAAGCACCATCGACGAGCTGGCCGGGAAGGTCGGCATGGATGCGGTCGACTTCCGCATCAAGAACGCGGCGCAGGAAGGCACACGCGCTTCCTACGGTCCGGTCTATGGCCCGATCGGCATCGGCCCGACGCTGGAGGCGGTGAAGAACCATCCGCACATGAAGGCGCCGCTCAAGCAAAACCAGGGCCGCGGCATGGCCTGCGGCTTCTGGTTCAACTTCGGCGGCCAGACCTGCGTCGACCTCAACATCGGCATGGACGGCTCGATCTCGCTGGCCGTCGGCACCGTGGATGTCGGCGGTTCGCGCGCCTCGCTGTCGCTGGTGGCGGCGGAAGAGCTCGGCATCGACTATTCCCAGGTCAAGGCCATCGTCGCCGACACGTCCAGCCTCGGCTACAACGACATGACCGACGGCAGCCGCGGCACCTTCTCCTCTTCCATGGCGACGATCTCGGCTGCCCGCAACGCCATCAGGATCCTGCGCGAACGCGCCGCGCAGATGTGGGACATCCCCGTCGACGACGTCGTCTGGGAAAAGGGCCATGCGCTTGCCAGGGGCGAGAAATACGGCAACCTGTCGCCGCTTTCGCTGAAGGAGATCGCCGCCCAGTCCGGCACGACCGGCGGACCGATCGCCGGCCACAGCGAGCTGGTCGCCGACGGCGCCGGCGTCTCCTTCGCCACCCATATCTGCGACATCGAGGTCGACCCCGAGACCGGCTCGACCCGGGTGCTGCGCTACACGGTGGTACAGGATGCCGGCAAGGCGGTGCACCCGACCTATGTCGAAGGCCAGTACCAGGGCGGCGCGGCGCAGGGCATCGGCTGGGCGCTCAACGAGGAATACATCTACGGCAAGGACGGGCGGCTGCAGAATGCCGGCTTCCTCGATTATCGCATCCCGGTCTGCTCGGACCTGCCGATGATCGACACGCAGATCCTCGAGATCCCCAACCCGAACCACCCCTATGGCGTGCGTGGCGTCGGCGAGACCTCGATCGTGCCGCCGCTGGCGGCGATCGCCAACGCGGTGTCGAACGCGGTCGGCGTGCGCATGACGCACATCCCGATGTCGCCGCCGCGCATCCTGGCGGCGCTCGAGGCTAGCGCATCGGCCCACGATGCGTAGATTCAACGTGATAGAGCGTCCTTTGCGCGTCCGAACGGACGCGCGGCGCTCTAAACGGGGCGGCTGATGGTCGCCGTCACGCTCTGGGGATCGCTCGCCGCTGTCGCCGGAGGCAAGGACAAGCTCGACATCGAAGCCAAGGACATCAGGGAACTGTTCAGGAAACTCGCTGAACAGTATCCCGGCTTCGAGCCGTTCATCGACCGCGGCATCGCGGTCGCCATCGACGGCACCATCTACCGCGACACCTGGTCGAAGAAGCTGCCGGAAGGCGCCGAGATCTTCCTGCTGCCGCGGCTGGCGGGAGGGTAGCGGCGCTTCGGTGCGATCGTGATGTGCTCCGGACACAAGCCCACGATCAGTTCGTGGCTGGCCTGCAAGGCGCGCCCGACGGCGATCCTGCTGATCAACGAGGCGCTGGCGACCGGGCTCTATCGCGGGCTGAACGAGGCAGGCCTGATGCCTGGACGTGACATCGCGGTCATCGGACGGCGAAGCCCGCACTCGCATTTTCTTTCGCCGCGGCTGTCGGTCTATGACCTGTCGCTGCGGGACCTGGGCATCGCCCTTGCCGAAACCCTGCTGGCCACGATGCCAGCCTATGCCGGCACCTATGGCGAGCGCCCTGCCCGCATGCTGTGGCCGATGACATTCGCGCCCGGAGAAAGCGATGCCGAAGGTCCGGGCGACAGGCGCTAGAGCGGAAGCTCTTTTCCGCATCATTTTGTATTAATGGTCAAAGATGCGGAATTCTGTTACTTTTCAGGGCAGATACGCCGACTGGGCATGTCCGCGTGTCTCCGCTGGGGGCGGCCAGGTAAAATGGGTGTTGTTCCAGGAAGACCAATCCGCGGATCGCTTGCGATACAACCTGCGATTGTTTCCGACATCTACGATGCCGCACTCGATCCGGAGGGACTACAGGGGCTGACCGCAATCGTGATGGCGGTCGGCGAAGGAAGCAGCGCAGCCCTGGGCATCCTGCACGGAAATGCCTTCGCGGAGGCGGCCATCTGCAATCTCCCGGACAAGGCGCTGCAGGACTATGCCGCCTATTATCGCCACATCAATCCCTGCATTCCCCTCGCGATGGCGCGCCACCCCAACAGCATCTCCCGCTTCACGGATCTCATGCCGGAGACCGACCTGGAGAGAACGGAGTTCCATACGGACTTCCTGCGGGTGCATGACACCGTTCGCGCCATGGGTGTCCCGGCGGTTCCGGTCGGCCCCGGGGTGCTGCTGCAATTCAGTGTTCACCGCCCACGGGGGAGCACGGATTTCAGCGATGACGATGTCGCCCGGCTGCAGGACCTGGCGCCCCATCTGCAGAGAGCGATGCAGTTGCGCCGGAGATTGGACCTGGGCCTTCATCTCAATGCCGGGCTCGCGGCCCTGGAAACCCTGGCTTTCGGTTGCGTGATCTGCGACGGCGCCGGCCATGTCCTGTTTGCGAACCGCGCGGCCGAGGCGCTGGAAGCGAGCGGCATCGTGACGCTGGCCTCGCGACAAGGCCTGCGGGCGCGCAACGCGGGCCAATCCCGGCAACTCGCCGCCTCGATCGGCCAAACCGCAGCCGGCGGGAGCGGCGACGCCCTCATCCTGACCACCAGGGACGGCATACGGGTGTTCGTGCTGACGACGCCCTTGCCGATGCGTCTCGGCGGCCAGCCGGGGCGTGTGCTCGTCACCCTCAGGTCGGAAAACACCTCAACGACGCTCGACGCCGCGGCCCTGCAGCAATTGTTTGTGCTGACGACGGCGGAAGCGCGGCTGGCGCTGGCTCTCGCGGCCGGCCATTCGCTGGCCGAGTTCGCCGCCCAGCATCGGGTTTCGGACAACACGCTGCGCACGCAGATCGCCAGCATCCTGCACAAGACAGGCACCGAGAACCAGCGCGAGCTGGTGCGCCTGCTCGGCCTTCTGCCGCCCGTCGGCAGGCCGCCGGGCGACAGAACCCGATAGGCGCGACTGTAGCGCTTCCGATTTTCACGGAAAACACGGAAGCGCAGGCACATCAGATCGCGCCGGCCATCAGCCCATAGAGCACGCCAAGCAACGAGCAGCCTGCCAGAACCCACAACATGCCGAGCCGGAAGCGGAAGACGGCCAGCAGCGCGACGATCGCCAAAGCCAGCGCGGCGAGGTTCACGCTGGCCAGGACCGGAATGTCGAGGGTGGCGCCGAAGCCGCGCACCTCCCGGACTTCGCCGAACAGCACATGCAGCGCGAACCAGACGGCGAGGTTCAGGATCACCCCGACCACGGCGGCGGTGATCGTCGCCAGCGCCGCCGACAGCGCCCGGTTCGAGCGCAGCGCCTCGATGTAGGGCGCGCCGAGGAAAATCCACAGGAAGCAGGGCGTGAACGTCACCCAGGTGGTGAGCAGGCCGCCAAGGGTACCGGCAAGCAAGGGAGACATGGTTCCCGGCGAACGGAACGCGCCCATGAAGCCGACGAACTGGGTGACCATGATCAGCGGCCCGGGCGTGGTCTCGGCCATGCCCAGCCCGTCCAGCATCTCGCCCGGTTTCAGCCAGCCATAGCTTTCGACCGCCTGCTGGGCGACATAGGCCAGCACGGCATAGGCGCCGCCGAAGGTGACGACCGCCATCTTGGAGAAGAAGACGGCGATCTGCGAAAAGACGTCTTGTGGCCCGTAAAGCAGCAGCAGGGCCGCTACCGGCGCCAGCCACAGCACCAGCAGGATCGCCGCCATCCTGAGCGACCATCTACCGGCATTGCGGGCATGTTCGGGAATGGCTTCGCCAAGCGCGGTGTCGGCATCGGCCACCTTTCCCGCCTTGCCGTGTCCGCCGCTGGCCATGAAGGCGGCCCAGCCGGCGCGGCCGCCGATGTAACCGATCAACGCCGCCGCCAGCACGATCAGCGGGAACGGCAGGCGGAAGACGAAGATGGCGACGAAGGCGGCAGCGGCCAGCGCGACCATGACGGCGTTGCGCAGCGCCCGCCTGCCGATGCGCACGACGGCCTCCAGCACGATCGCCAGCACGGCGGCCTTGAGGCCGAAGAACAGCGACTGCACGATCCCGACAGTGCCGAAGATCGCGTAGATCCAGCTCAGCGCCATGATGGCGACGAGGCCGGGCAGGACGAAGAGGATGCCGGCGACGAGGCCGCCTTTGGTCCTGTGCAGCAGCCAGCCGATATAGATAGCGAGCTGCTGTGCTTCCGGGCCGGGCAGAAGCATGCAGTAGTTCAGCGCATGCAGAAACCTTGTCTCGCCGATCCAGCGTTTTTCCTCGACCAGGATGCGGTGCATGACGGCGATCTGCCCGGCCGGACCGCCGAAGCTCAGCGCGGCGATCCTGGCCCAGACCTTGACCGCCTCGGCGAAGCTTATGCCGTGCGCGGCGGGACGGTGCGGCGCCGGTGCGTCGGAAGCGGCGACGGTCATGACGCGGCTCCGGGCTTCGCGCTCGGCCAGTTGTGGCTCTCGTCCGTCGCGTCGCGGCACCAGCGGTAGAAGGCATCGTAGAGCGTCATGCCCGCTTCCAGCTGCGCCAGATCGTCGGAATACATGCGCGACAGGCCGAGCGAAGCCGCCAGCAACCCCGCCGCTTCCGGCGCCAGGTCGAGGCGGGCGGTGTCGGCGCCGCGCACGATGGCCGCGAGCCGGAGCAGCGGCTCCGTGGCGAGGCCGAATTCCTCGACCATGGTGTCGAAGCTGCATGTCTCACCGCGGTGGCTCCAGAAGACGTTCTCGACGTCGAAGGGCGTGGCATCGAA
This sequence comes from Mesorhizobium sp. 1M-11, assembly GCF_001303895.1. Taxonomy (GTDB): domain Bacteria; phylum Pseudomonadota; class Alphaproteobacteria; order Rhizobiales; family Rhizobiaceae; genus Mesorhizobium. Next base: position 194,859 of record NZ_LJSD01000051.1, read on the forward strand.
CCGGTCGGCGACACCCGCCACCTCCTGCGGGGCAACGAACAGGAAGGCCGCGTGCGGGTCGACGAAACGGCGGATCAGCCACGGGCAGGCGATGCGGTCGATCTTCGGACGCGCCCGCGTCACCCACACGGTGCGGCCCGCCGCGTCGCGCGGCGGCACCCTGGCTGCCGGCACGGCGGGCAAGCCGGAGGCAAACCAGGCCTCGATGCCGCCTTCGAGCGACCCGGCGGGCAGACCGATCTGCCGCAGCCATGCAGCACAGCCTTCGCTCAGCTTCTTGCCGGCCTGGCAGATCACCACGGCCGAGGGCCGGGCGATCGCCTGGTGCCATGTCTGGACGTCGCGGTGCGATCGCCGGATCGAGCCAGGTACGAGTCGGGGATCGAGGGCGAAATCCTCGTCATTGCGCACGTCGATCAGCGCCGGGCAATGCGGCGTACCGATCAGGCGGGCGAGCTTGTCGATGGAAATGGTGGTCGGGGATGGCATGGCGCGTCCTTCCGTATCACGGGTTTCTGGACGCGATGCTTGGGCCGGAGCCTCGTGGGGAGATCGCAATCCCCATGGGCCGATGATTTGCCCGAGCCGCGGCCAAGTCAAGCGTTATGTGCAAAGGGAGGCCCGGGTTGGCATCCCGGTTCCCGCAAGCCGACCTCGCAGTCGAAATCTGTGTTTGCCGGAAAAACAATTTGATCGAAGCTGCCTCAAATCGCGCGGAATCCACGCGCGTTGATGAAGGCACTCGACGATGGAAGGAGGGGCAGATGAAACTGTCGTTTCTCATTCTGGCCGGGGCGCTTTCGCTGGCCGCATTCGAGGCGCAGGGGGCGTCCGCGATCCGGCCTGCCGCGCCCACGCCGGACGGGCTGCTGCAGCAGGCCCGCGTGACCTGTGCCTATCTGACACGCGACGGCTATTGCGTGCGTCCGCGCAAGCACTACCGCAAGCATCATCGCCAGCACTGGCGCTACCATCGCCCCGTCTACCGGACCTATGAGCCCTATCAGCCGGACGACAACGACTATTGGCGCTATGAACGCCCGCGCCCGCTCATTCGTATCGTTCCGGACTATCCGCCGCCTTACGGCGGCTGGGACGATGACGACGACTAGAAAGGTCGGCCGACACCTGGCTGGCCTGTCCGCGAGGCGTTCGCGAATTCACTTTTTTGGCAGATATCGATTTCAGGAGCTTGCGGAAATTAGGGCATTCCAGATGTGACGGAGCCGGGCAATCGGCGACATGCTGGATCGCCTCGCGAAGCGCGCGAAGTTTGGTGATCTGGCGCCCCAACTCGGCGGCTTTGGCATGCAGATCCGCACGGGGGATGTTCAGCGTCCCGTCGTTCGCAAACATCGAAGCAATCTCCGCAAGCGAAAAGCCGGCAACTTTCCCGAGCTCGATCAAGGATAGCGTGAGCAGCACGCTGGCATCGAATTGCCGGCGCAATCCGCGCCGTCCCGCGGAGCGGATCAGCCCTATTTCTTCGTAATAACGAAGTGCCGAAACCGACGCGCCGGAGCGTGACGTCACCTCGCCGATATCCATCAAGTTCATGCTTGACCTCAAGTTGACTTGAGTTGGTACGTTTCCATCGAACGATCGGCGAATCAAGCTCAACCGCTCCAACGATCGCGGCCCCGGCAACCCATGCGGGTTCCGGCGTGGGTATCCCTGCGCGTCCGTTGGAGCCGGTTTGCGTCATGCAGGAGAGAGGCACCAATGTATGGAAAAGTTGTCGTAGAGGGCAGTGGTCCCGCTGTGGTCATGGCACATGGGACCATGATGGATCATTCCATGTTCATGCCGCAGGTCAGCGCCCTGAAGGATCGCTATCGCGTCGTGTCCTATGACCAAAGGGCGCGCACCCCCGCGTATGACACCCCCTATTTTCTGAGAGACCTGGCCGAAGACTGTCGTGCGCTGCTCGACGATCTCGGCATAGGAAAATGCGTGCTGCTGGGCATGTCGATGGGAGGCTTTATGGCGACCGAGTTCATCCGTCTTTATCCTGATCGGGTGAATGCCCTTGTCTTCGTCGGCTCTCAGATCGGTACCTATTCCGAGAGTGAACAAGCTGCGCGCCTGATCGAATTCCAAAAGTTCGACCATGACGGCACCGTATCGTTGCCCCTCGCGCGGCAAACCGCCTCCTACATATTTGGCCGGCATACGTTGCAGGACAAAGCGGACACGGTAGATCACTGGGCGCATCGCTGGGCGGAGCTTCCCGCCCGCTCGGTTCTACGTGAGGCCGAGAGCTGGCTGGGAAAGGCGGACTACACCGCCGTTGCGCGACGATTTGAGAAGCCTGTCCTCGTCATCCACGGTGAGGACGACGCAGTCCTGCCCGTCGACGAAAAAACTGGTGCCATGGAAAGGGCATTTACGAACGTCGAAGTTGTTCGCATTCCGCGTTCCGGCCATGTCGTGAATCTCGAGGCGCCTGTGCGAACGAACGAAGTGCTGAGCACTTTCCTCGATCGTCTCAAGGATGAAGGCAAGCTGAGCCTGTAAAAGGACCCAGCGAATTTCCCGTATCGCGGAAACGCGGGTCAGGCCGATGGCGGCAGCCCCAGCCAGCCGTGATAGCCGACATAGAGCCCGACGCCGACGATCAGCACGGCCGACAGGTAAGGCGCCCTGCGGGCGACGGTGCCGAACCAGGACCAGCGTTTGTTGGCATGGCGGACGCTGAGAGCGGCGGCCGCCCCGACGCTGACCAGGGTGATGGCCAAGCCGATCGAGAAGCACAGCACCAGGGCAAAGCCCAGCGTGAATTCCTTGAGCTGCAGGCAGAGCAGCAGAACAGTGATCGCGGCCGGGCACGGAATGACCCCGCCGGTCAGCCCGAACAGCACGATCTGCCAGGTGGTCACGTTGCGGTCGGCGAAGCGGCGGCGGATGTCGTTGGCATGCGCCAGCTCGTGCGCGTCCTGATATTCGCTGCCGCTCACCTCCAGCCCGTGGATCTCCTCGTGCAGATGGTCATGGCCGAGACCTTCGACGAAGGACAGGTCGTAGTCATGGGTGTGGTTGCCGTGACCGAGACTGACGCGCGCCATGAAATCATGCGGCTCGGGGATCTCGTCGGCCGATTCCAGGTAGCCGCCGCGATCGACGAAGGTGAAACCCTGCCGGCTGCCGTCCGGCCGTTCGGTGACGATGGTCACGTCCCCCGCCGGCCAGCCATGGCCGCGTTCGGTGCGGATGCGCCAGCGTGGCGGCACGCCATCCTCGAACAGCTCGACCGCGATCACGCCGTGACCGGTGTCGATGCGACGGCTATCGCCGTGCCCATGATCGTGCGCATGGCCATGGTGGTCATGGTCATGATGATCGTCTCCGGAGGCGGCCTTCGCGTCCTGCTGCTCGCGCCAGGTGCGCCACAGCATCCAGAGCGCTATGGCGATGATGATCGCTGCCGAGGCGAGCTGGAACCAGGGCTCGAAGGTCTCGGCGTCGACGCCCCGCCACAGATACATGCCGCCCAGCGCAATGCCCCAGACGACGATGGTGTGGGAGACGGTGGCGGCGAGCCCCAGCAGCACGGCCTGCATAACCGTACCCCGGACCGCGACGATGAAGGCCGCCATCATCGTCTTGGAATGGCCGGGCTCCAGCCCGTGCAAAGCGCCCAGCAGGATGGCGCTGGGCACGAACAGCCAGGCATGGGCGGAACCTTGCTGGATCAGCTCGGCGAAACTCGGCATGCGAAACTCACAGATATTTGGTGATGGCCTTGAATTCGTCGATGGTGGCGCGCCGGTCCTGGTCGAGCATGCCGACGGCGTCGTCGAGGCAATGATCGAGGTGGTCCTGGATCAGCGTCTTCTTGGCCTGCGCGATCGCCTTTTCGACGGCGTGCAATTGCTGGGCGATGTCGAGGCAGGGGCGCCCCGTCTCGATCATCTCGATGACGCTGCGCAGATGTCCATCGGCCCGTTTCAGGCGCTTGACGATGTCGGGATGGGTTTCGTGACGATGAGGTTCCATGTGGGATCACTATCCTCCCCTGGAGGATAGCGCAAGTATCCTCCAGGGGAGGATGCTGTTTGCGGCACAGCGTCTCTATCTCCCCCGCAAGGGGGGAGATAACAGGCGCTTCACCTCGCTTGACCACAGGATATACGATCCATATATGAACCGTATATCCACTGGAGACAGCCATGGGCATCGTGAAGATCGACGAGGAACTGCATGAGGAGGTGCGGCGCGCCTCGACCGTGATGTGCCGTTCCATCAATGCGCAGGCCGAGTTCTGGATGAAGATCGGCATGCTGGCCGAGGCCAACCCGACGCTGTCCTTCACCGAGATCGTGAAGCGGGAGCTGGCCACCGCGCAGGACCACCCTGCCCCCAATCTTGCGGTAGCCTGATGCAGGTCGCGATCTTTCAGATGCGCGCCCTGCGCATCAGGTCTTTGGTTTTGCGCCTGTCGTTCTCGCAAAACCGCTTCACACTTTTGCGCGACAGGCTCTGAGATGGTCAAGACATCGGATGAGCTGGCGCTGATGCGCCAGTCCGGCAGGCTGCTGGCCTCCGTCTTCGAGATGCTGGACACGCTCGAGCTTGCCGGCATGTCGACGCTTGAGGTCGACGCGCTGGTCGACCGCTTCATCACCGAAGACCTCGCCGCGCGTCCCGCCAGCAAGGGACAGTATGGCTTCAAGCATGTGCTGAACTGCTCGATCAACGATGTCGTCTGCCATGGCGTGCCGGATGCGACCGCGATCATCCAGGACGGCGACATCGTCAACTTCGACATCACGCTGGAGAAGAACGGCTTCATCGCCGATTCCTCGAAGACCTATCTGGTCGGCGATGCCTCGCCCGTCGCGAAACGGCTGGTGCGCGTTGCCCAGGAGGCGATGTGGAAGGGCATCAGGGAGGTCAAGCCCGGCGCGCATCTCGGTGACATCGGCTACGCCATTGAAAAGCATGCGAAGAAGAACGGCTATTCGGTGGTGCGCGAATATTGCGGGCACGGCATCGGCCGCGAGATGCATGAAGAGCCGCAGGTGCTGAACCACGGGCGGCCCGGAACCGGCGTCAAGCTGCGCGAAGGCATGGTCTTCACCATCGAGCCGATGGTGAACCAGGGCACGCGCAGGGTCAGGACGGCAGACGACGGCTGGACGGTGCTGACCCATGACGGCAAGCTTTCCGCCCAGTTCGAGCACACCGTCGCCGTCACCGCCACCGGCGTCGAAGTGCTGACGCTGCGCAGCGACGAGAAGCTGGTGGCGTGAACGGGCTTCGCCCGCTGGCGCCAGCGTTCGTGGCATTCCACCAGCGTTCCGGAATGGATCCCCGACACTCTCCGGTCGCTTCGCTCCCTGCGAGGTCGAGGATGACGGACTTCATTTGGCGCCGGCACTAACTGTCACCGTCGGCACCTCCGTCGCCCTAGGCGCCAACGTTTGAGATTAGCCGACGCGCCCATCCCCTCGTCATCCTCGACCTCGTGAGCGACCGCAGGGAGCGGAGAGTGTCGGGGATCCATTCCGGAACGCTGACGAGGCACGGCGGTCCAGACCCGGCGTCGACGGCAGCACTCCCTAAGCCGGCAGGCAGGAGGGGCCGATCGGTTCGAACGTCTTGTAGGTCAGGATGAATTCGCGGTGTCCGAGCTGTTCGGACTTGGTGGCCTGGCCGTTCGCCACGGCGACGACCAGGTCGAAGATCTCGTCGCCGACTTCCGGCAGCGTCGCGGCACCGTCGAGAATCCGTCCCGCATCGACATCCATGTCGCCGGGGAGCCTGCGATAGGTCTCCGGATTGGCGCAGATCTTGATCACCGGCGCGATCGCCGAGCCGGAGACGGAGCCGCGGCCGGTGACGAAAAGCGTCAGGTGACAGCCCGACGCGATCAGCTCGACGATCTCGGCATTGTCGGAGATGTTCGGGAACCCGAAACGCACGTCGCCGTCCGGCACCACGTCCATGAGATAGAGCCCGCCCTTCGGCGGGATGTCGCCGGGCTTGATGAGGCCGGAAATCGGCGAGGAGCCCGACTTCGCATAGGCGCCCAGCGATTTCTCCTCGATCGTCGACAGCCCGCCATCGGCGTTGCCGGGGGCAAAGCTGCCATAGCCCAGTGTCGCGTAGTAGCGCGCTGCCTTCGCCACCGAGGCGCGCAGTTCGTCGCCGAGCTCCGGCGTCACGGCGCGGTCCGCCATGATCTCCTCGCAGCCGATCAGCTCGCCGGTCTCCTCGAAGATGCAGGCCGCACCCGCCTCGACCAGCCGGTCGAAGGCAAGGCCGGCGGCCGGGTTTCCCGTGATGCCGCTGGTGCCGTCCGAGCCGCCGCAGATGGTGCCGACGATCAGCTCGCCCGGATCCATCGGCACGCGCGGGACGCGGTCCAGTTCCTCGAGATACTGCTCGACCCAGCCGATGCCGTCGGCAATCGTGGAGAGCGTACCGCCGTTTTCCTGGATCGTCAGCGTCGCCACCGGCCGGCCGCTCGCCGCGACGGTGCGCGACAGGGAGAATTTGTTGAAGCTCTCGCAGCCGAGCGAGAGCAGCAGCACCGCGCCGACATTTGGATGCGTGCAGAGCCGGTCCATCATCTTCTGGGCATAGGGATTGGGAAAACAGCCCGGAAAGCCTATCAGGTGAACTTGCCCACCGCGGAAATGGCTGACGATCTCGCGCCCGACATGGTGGGCGCATTCCACCAGATAGGCGACGACCACGATGTTGCGGATGCCCTTGCGGCCGTCCGGCCGGAGGTAGCCGAGAATGGGTGCGCCTGTCATGATCCGGCCTCCGCGATCACATGCGTCCTGGTGTAGTCGCTCTTCAGGTTGTGGACATGGACGTGCTCGCCGGGCGCGATCGCCCGTGTCGCCGAACCGATCGGGGTGCCGTATTTGACGATCTTTTCGCCGGCGGCGATCGCACGGCGCGCCAGCTTGTGGCCGAGCGCGACGGTCTTTTCGAGAACCTGCGCATGGCCGCCGACAAGGACAGTCTCGCCCGCCTCGATGCGCCGGCAAACGACCAGGACATTGTCCTTTTCCGAGAGCAGAAGCAGGCGCGGGTCAGTCATCCTGTCCTCGATGTCCGTGTCAGAAGCCGTGCAGTGCGCCACCGTCGACCACAATGATGTGGCCGGTCACATAGGCCGCGGCGCGCGAGGCGAGATAGGTCATGGCCCAGCCGATATCGGCGCCTTCGCCGAAACGACCCATGGGGATGCGGCTGTTGATCTTGCGCGCCCGTTCCGGATCGGCCGCGGTCGCCTGGCGCAGGAGCGCGGTGTCGATCCAGCCGGGCGCCACGCCGTTGACCCGCACGCCGGACGGCGCGAGTTCGGTCGCCAGCGCCCGCACCATGCCGACATAGGCGGATTTCGCCGCGGAATAGCCGATCACGTTCGGGATGCCGAGGAACGAGCTCATCGAGGCGGTGAAGAGGATGCTGCCCTTCGCCGCCGAGACTTGCGGCAGGAAGGCGCGCGACAGGGCGAAGGCGCCGCCGACATGGACGTTCATGACCGCGTTGAAATCCTCGACGCTCATCGCCGCGAGCGGCTTCTTGACCGTATTGCCGGCATTGTTGACGAGGATCGAAACGCGGCCGGACTTCTGCTCGACATCGCTGGCGAATGCTTCCGCCGCCGCCGTATCGGTCACGTCGAAGACGTGGCTGCCGGCGGCGGGGCCGAGCGTCTTGCAGGCCTTGGCGAGCTTTTCGGCATTGGTGCCGACGATCGTCACCCTGGCGCCGGCCTGGACGAAGCAGCTCGCGACCGCAAGGCCGAGACCGCTGCCGCCGCCGGTCACCAGCGCGTGTTCGCCTTTCAGGCCGAAGACATCCTCGAGGCTCATGCGTCTTTCCCCGCTTCGATCCTGACGACGATCTTGGTGAAGCCACCGGGATCCTTGTCCCAGGCTTCCATGGCGGCGGCGGCCTCCTTGATCGGCACGACGCGCGAGACGATGCGGTCGCCGGCATCCGGATGCTGCTTCAGATAGGCGATGACATCGTTGAAGTCGGCGATCTCGGAACCGCGCGACCCGCGGATGTCCATTTCCTTGAGCAGGAAATGCTTGGTGTCGTAAGCGATCGGATTCTTGGCGTAGCCGACATAGACGACCCGGCCGCAGGAGGCGACGAGGTCGATCGCCTGCCTAAAGGTCACGTCGGCGCCGACGGCTTCGATGACGACCTCGGCGCCGTCGCCATGGGTCAGTTCGAGAACACGCGCCGCGACATCCTCGGAGGAGGCATCGATGGTTTCGGCGGCGCCGAGCGCGCCGGCGACCTTGAGCTTGTCGGCGCTGAGGTCGACGGCGATCACCCGTGCGTCCCTTCTCACGGCACCAAGCAGGGCGCCGAGACCGATGACGCCGCAGCCAAGGACGACGACGGTCTCCCCTGCTCGCAGCTCCGAGCGGCGCACGGCATGGAAACCGACGGCGATCGGCTCGATCAGCGCCAGGTCGCGCTGGCGCATGCCGTCGACAGGGATGACCTTGGCGACAGGGACGACCACGGTCGAGGTCATGGCGCCTTCGCGCTGCACGCCCATGGTCTGATTGTTCCTGCAGGCGTTGGGCCGGCCAAGGCGGCAGGCATGGCACGCGTCGCAGTTGAAATAGGGCAGGATGGTCACCGGCTGACCGATCGCCAGCCCGCTGACGCCGTCGCCGAGCGCGGCGACGGTGCCGGAGATTTCATGGCCCGGCACGCGCGGATAGGAGACCAGCGGGTTCAGGCCGCGGAACGAGGTGAGATCGGAACCGCAATACCCGACATAGTCCATGCGCACGGCAACGTCGCCGGGACCGGGCATCGGCATCGGCAGGTCGATCAGCGAGATCCTGCCGGGCTGGTCGAGACAGACGGCTTTCATCATGGTGATCAGACCTCGGCGATGGTGCTGTTTTCGATGACGTCCCAGTCGATCTCGACGCCGAGGCCGGGGCCGGAGGGCGGGGTCGCGTAGCCGTCCTTGATCGGCAGCGGCTGCTTGAGACCGAAGGCGAAGTTCTCGATCGGGTAGAGCAGTTCGAAGAAGTCGCAGTTCCTGATCGCGGCGGCGCAATGCAGGTTGACGATCTCCATCGGGTGGAAGATCGCGGTGTGGATCTCGCAGTTGACGCCGAAGGCCTCGGCAAGGCGCGCGGTCTTCATGACGCCGGTGACGCCGCCCGTCCAGGACACGTCCGCGCGGACGCGGTCGACGACGCGGGTCGAGATGCATTCGGCGATCGAGTAGGGATGCTTGGCTAGCACCTCGGTGCCGACGAGCGGGATTTCCAGCGTGCGGGCGAGCTCGCGCAGGGAATGGACATCCTCGTCGTAGAGCGGCTCCTCCAGCCAATAGAAGCCAAGCCGTTCCAGCTCGCGGCCGAAGCGGATCGACTGTTCGAGGTTGAACATCGAGACCGGATCGGACATCAGCGTGAAATCCGGACCGACGGCGGCGCGAACCTGGCGATGGACGTCGATGTCGTAGTCGAGATCGAGGCCGGGCGTGTGCAGCTTGTAGGCCCTCAGGCCCTCGCCCTTGGCACGCAGCGCCTCGTTCACGTAATCCTGCGGATCGGACAGGATCATCGAGCTGCCATAGACCGGCACGCTCTCGCGATAGGCGCCGAGATATTTGTAGAGCGGCTGGCCGGCCGCGGCGGCGGAAAGCAGCCACAGGCAGGTGTCGAACGGCCCATAGGCATAGATCGGCAGGTGCCCCCACCAGCGATCGGCAACGCGGAAATCGTGCCAGGCCTTTTCGCGGTCGAGTGGATCGCGGCCGATGAAGAACGGACGCAGCGTATCGGCGATCAGCCGGCCGGCGCCCGGCGCCGAGCGGCCGGCGAAGCCGAAAGCAGTCGCCTCCAGCCCCGTATCCGTCATCATGGTGACGGTCAGGAATTCGAACTTCGCGAAATCCCCGGTTCGAAATGCGCTGGCGGCAAAATCGCCCGGTTTGCGCTGGCAGCAGCGCACTTTCACGTCCGTGATCTTCATGGGGGAGCCTTCAATGAGCCGTGGCGGCAAGGTTGGGGCCGGGCGATCCCGACCCCGGATGTTTCAGAAACGGGGCAGATCGACCTCGACGCCCATCCACTTCTTCTGCAGGGCCTGCAGCTCGCCCGTGGACTGGAGCATGAAGAGCTCGGTGTTCAGCCAGTGCAGCAGGTCCGGATCGTTGCGGCGCAGGCCGATGCCCATCGGCGCCTGGGCGACGATGAACTGCTTCTTGAGCGCGGAATTGTGCTCCTCGACGGCACGGGCGAGCGCGCCGCTGGTGACGATGCCCTCGACCTGTCCCGCAAACAGCGCCTGCGAGGTGGAGGCGTCGTCGTCGTAGCGCTGCAGCTGCACGCCCTCGACGGCCTTCTTGGTCATGACGATGTCGTTGGTGCTGGCGCGCGTGACGCCGATCTTCATGCCCGCCAGGTCCTCGATCCTGGTGATGGGCTTGTCGGCCGGGCCGACATAGACCTGCTGGTCGACATAATAGGTGTTGGTGAAGGCGATCGCCTTGGCGCGCTCGGCGGTGATCGAGAACGAATAGATCACGATGTCGAGCTTGCCCGAGGTCAGGTTCGGGATGCGGTTGGCGGCCGTGGTGTCGACGATGTTGGCCTTGACGCCGAGGTCGCGGGCGATCAGCTTCGCGACGGACACGTCGTAGCCGTCCGGCTGCATGCTGGCGTCCATCAGGCCATAGGGCGGCGTTCCCAGGCCGACGCCGACATTGATGGTTCCACGCTGGACGATGGTATCGAGCGCGCTTTCGGCCTTGGCCGGCAAAACGATCGCCAGCATGGCGGCGAGCCCGATGGCAAGCTTCTTCAACAGCATGGCACTTTCCTCCCTTTGGTGATGGACTGGTTCTTCAGTTCGCTGTCTGGCGCAGCCGCCGCTCCAATCGGCGGCTGGCGTAGGACAGGGTCGAACAGATGACAAAGTAGATGGCCGCGACCGTCAGGTAGACCTGCAGCGGCTGGAACGTCGCGCTGGAGACGATCTGGCCTGCCCGCGTCAGTTCCACGAAGCCGACGATCGAAGCGAGCGCCGTGTTCTTGACGACCTGGACGGAGAAACCGACCGTCGGCGGAATGGCGACACGCAGGGCCTGGGGAACGATGACATCCAGCATGGTGTGGCGCCAGCCGAGCGCCAGCGCGAAGGCGGCCTCCCATTGCCCCTTGCTGATCGACTGGATCGATCCGCGCCAGATCTCACCGAGGAACGCGCTGCTGTAGAGGGTGAAGCCGATGCCGGCGGCATAGATCGCCGGCAGGTCGTAGCCCAGATTGGTGACGCCGAAATAGGCGATGAAAAGGGTGACCAGCAGGGGCGTTCCCTGGATGACGTAGATATAGGCCTGCGCGATCCAGCGCAGCCATGCGAGGCGCGAGAGCCGCATGAGAGCGATGATCGCGCCACCGATCGCGCCGCCCGCCAGCGCGATGATCGACAGGACCACCGTCCAGGTCGCGCATTGCAGCAGGAAACCCACATGGTTGATGCCGAAGGTCTGGAACATGGTCAGCGCCCCGCATAACGGAAGGAGAACAGGGCGCGGTCGATCAGCGCGAAGGCGCCTTTGAACGCGGCGGTCAAGGCGAGGTAGATCACGGCGACCACGAGATAGGCTTCGAGGCTTCGGAACGTCAGGCCCTGGACGTCGTTGGCGACGCCGGTCAGTTCCGGCACCGAGATGACCGAAACCACGCTGGAGGCCAGCATGATCAGGATGAACTGGCTGGTCAGCGCCGGGAAGATGGCGGAGATGGCCGGCAGCAGGACGACATAGCGGAAGGTCAGGTAAGGCGACATGCCGAGCGTGCGGGCCGCTTCCCTCTGGCCCTCGCCGATCGTCTGGATGCCTGCGCGCACGATCTCGGTGATATAGGCGCCGGCATAAAGCGTCAGGGACAGAATGGCCGCCGTCATCTCCGAAATGCGGATGCCGACCGAGGGCAGGCCGAAATAGACGATGTAGATCTGCACCAGGAACGGCGTGTTGCGGATGAGCTCCACATAGGCAGCGGCGATCGACGACAACACTTTCGAGCTGGAAAGGCGCATCAGCGCGCCGACGATGCCGACGCACATGCCGAGCACCAGCGCGGCGATCGACAGCGTCAGGGTCAACATCACGCCATGGACGAAGAGATCGCCGCGCGCGAACGTCCCGGAAAAATCTAGGTAGCCCACACTTGTTCCTCAGTTCTTTCTAAAGAGGGCCTCAGCTCTAAAGCAGGCTCGGCTCCGTCGCCTGCGCGAGGACCTTCACCTCGCGCAGCGTGTTCTGCCGGCTTCTGTCGAGATGCAGCAGCAAGGCGGCGACGATCTGCTCTTTCCTGCCGGCGGCGACCGCATCCAGGATGTCCTGGTGCTCCTTGACCGAGCGGCTGTAGTCGCCCGGAATGGACACGAAGACCGTATGCGTCTGGCCGATGATGCGGGCATGCATGTCGGAGATCATCGGGATGTGGGCCGCGCCGACGAGCGTGCTGTGGAAGGCGCGGTCGTGCGACAGCGCCATGGCCAGGTCGTCCAGCGATGTGCCGCCTGCGTAGCGCCGATGGTTTGCCAGGCTCTCCGAAAGCCTGGCGTGCAAGGCGCCGTCGATGCGCCCCGCGTCGAAAGCAGCCTCGACGGCGCCCTTTTCGATCAGCACGCGCGCCGCATAGAGCTCTTCGACATCGTCCTGGTTCAAGCTGCGGACAACCATGCCGCGGCGTGCGGAATTCACCAGGAGACCGTCGGCTTCCAGACGCAGGCAGGCTTCCTTCACCGGCGTGGGGCTGATCCCGAGATCCGCCGCAAGCTCGTTCGGCAGCAGCCGTTGGCCGCCCGCCAGCCTGCCGCTGACGATGCGCGAACGCAGTTCCTGATAGGCCTGCTCGGCCAAGGTCGTCTTGATCATGCTCATGACCCAAGCATCGGACTGCTTTCGTCCCGACGCAAGAAAAAAATTAAAAATAAAAAATTTTTTATTTTCCGATCTCGACCTTTCGGGTTACAAGCCGCTCCAGACAAGGAGGAGGAGCTCATGAACGGAAACGGCAACGCTTTCGTGAGGATGCGGGACGCGGTGAAGATGTTCGGCACCTTCCAGGCGCTCGACCATGTCAGTCTCGACGTCGCCAGGGGCGAGAAGATCGTCATCTGCGGGCCGTCAGGCTCCGGGAAGTCGACGCTGATCCGCTGCATCAACGGTCTCGAGGAGCTGCAGCAAGGCTCGGTGGAGATCGACGGCAAGCCGCTTGTCGAGAAATCCCATGGCCGGATCGCGCCGCGTCGCGACATCGGCATGGTGTTTCAGCAATTCAACCTCTTTCCACATCTGAAGGTGATCGAGAACTGCACGCTCGCGCCGACCCGCGTGCTTGGGACATCGAAGAAGGAAGCCTCGGAGAAGGCGATGGAGATGCTGCGCAAGGTGCGCATCACCGACCAGGCGGAGAAATATCCGTCCCAGCTTTCCGGCGGCCAGCAGCAGCGTGTCGCGATCGCCCGCGCGCTCTGCATGCAGCCCAAGATCATGCTGTTCGACGAACCGACCTCGGCGCTCGATCCCGAGATGGTCAAGGAAGTGCTGGACACGATGGTGTCGCTGGCCTCGGAAGGCATCACGATGATCTGCGTGACCCATGAGATGGGCTTCGCCAGCCAGGTCGCGGACCGCGTCGTGTTCATGGACAAGGGCCGGATCGTCGAGGAAGGGACACCGAAGGAGTTCTTCGCCGCGCCCAAGCATCAGCGCTCGCGCGAATTCCTCTCCCAGCTCCTGCACTGACAAACCCTAGAGCGTTTCCGTTTCGCGGAAACGCTCTAACTCTTTGTTTTTACGCAATTCCGGACGGAAAACCGCTGCGCACTTTTCCTGGAATTACTCTAGAGGCCTCGACATGCAAATCGCTTCCGTCCAACCGTTCATCCTGCATCTTCCCCTGACATCGGATTCCATTTCGGACTCGACGCACAACATCACCCACTGGGGCGTCGTCGGCGCGAAGATCGTCACGACCGACGGGCTGGAAGGATATGGCTTCACGGGGACGCATGCGCATCTCGCCTCCGACCGGCTGATCACCTCCTGCATCAGCGATTGCTACGCGCCGCTGCTGATCGGCGAGGATGCCTCGGATCATCAGCGCCTCTGGAGGAAGCTCGCGCGCTATCCGGCCCTGCAATGGGTCGGCCGGGCGGGAATCACCCATCTGGCGCTGGCGGCAGTCGACGTCGCACTCTGGGACTTGAAGGCGAAGAAGGCCGGCGTTCCGCTGTGGAGCCAGCTCGGCGGTGCTCGCACCGATGCGCTGGAGGCCTACAACACCGACATCGGCTGGCTCTCCTTCGATCTGGCAACGCTTCTGGAGGGTTCGGCAAAGGCGGTGGAGGAAGACGGCTTCACCCGCATCAAGATCAAGGTCGGCCACGACGATCCGATTGCCGATATCGAGCGGCTGACGGCGGTGCGCAAGCGCGTCGGCTCGAAGGTCCGCATGGCCATCGACGGAAACGGCAAATGGGACCTGCCGACCTGCCAGCGTTTCTGCGCGCTCGCCCGCGATCTCGACATCTACTGGTTCGAGGAGCCGCTCTGGTACGATGACGTCGCCGGCCATGCGACGCTTGCCCGCAACACGTCGATCCCGGTCGCGCTCGGCGAGCAGCTCTATACGGTCGACGCTTTCCGCAGCTTCATCGATGCGGGCGCGGTCGCCTATGTCCAGCCCGACGTCACACGTCTCGGCGGCATCACCGAATACATCCAGGTGGCGGACCTCGCGCTGGCGCACCGGCTCCCCGTCGTTCCCCATGCCGGCGAGATGAGCCAGGTGCATGTGCATCTGAGCTACTGGCACCCGGCGTCGACGATCCTGGAATACATCCCCTGGATCAAGGATCACTTCCGGGAACCGGCCAATGTCGTCGACGGCGTCTTCCAGCGCCCGCAGCAGCCCGGCGCCGGCACGACGCCGCTTCCGGCAAGCATGGAGCGATACGGCAAGAGCCTGGGGTGAAGCCTGGGCGATCCAAAGGCCACCGAGACCATTTCCCATAGCGAGGCTGAGACACGTGGAGCGGAAGTTCCCAGCCTCCGTCAGACCTTCCAACGTCGCCAGCCGCCTGTGGACCTCGGGGCACCGGGCGTCAACGCCACCCGCTTCGTGATTTTTTGCGCAAAAAATATTTACTGTCTCCCTCGCCTGCACTAGGGTCGCAAGCGAGTTCAATCGGTCTGTCTGCCACGGAGATCACCATGCATCTGGAAAGTCTCGCTTCGATTTCGGAGGGCCGCGGCTTCGACCTCCACTGGCAGGTCAAGGTGGTCGAAACCGGCGAGACGTTCGGGCAAGGCGCCGAGCTGGAAATGCCTTCGGCGAGCGTGCGGAAAATCTCGATCATGATGGCTGCGCTCAAGGCCGTGCATGAGGGCCGGATCGATCTCGCAGCCGATGTCACGATCACCAAGGAACTGCAGGAAGGGATCCTGTCCGGCGTCTGCCAGTACATGACGCCGGGGCTGGTGATCCCCTTCCGCGACGCCATCCTGCAAATGATCATCACCAGCGACAACATCTGCACCTTCGAGGTGATGCGGCCGTTCGAGATTCCGGAATTCACCAGCTATTGCAGGGACATCGGCATGGCGGGCACGACACACCGCACCCGCTTCCCGCCAACGAACCTGACCGCCGAACATGCGCTCGACCAAGTCACGACGACGACCAGCAGCGACCAGGTGCTGCTTCTCGACTGCATCCTGCGCGGCACCGAAGACGAGGCGGTCGCCAAGCGGCTCGGCGTCAGCACGGAGCTCTGCGCGATGGCGCTGCAGTTCCTCAAATGGCAGCGCTACCGCGAGATGATCCCGGGGTTGCTGCCGACCATGACCACGGTTGCGAACAAGACCGGATGGGGCCAGCGCGGCTGGATGGATTCCGGCATCGTCTTCAGGGACGAGCGCCCGCTCTATATCCTCAGCGCGACGACGGACAACGTGCCTGAAACCACGCCGGACGGACTGCCGGGGCGGGTTGCCGCCGGCCGCGCCATCGCGGAACTGTCCCGCGCCTGCTGGGATACCCTGGCCTGAAACGGCCTTTATTTGCGCAAAAAAGAACCGTTTCGCTGGCGATCAGAACGACTCGATGTGGCGCACGATGATGCGGTCGAGTTCGATTGGATCGCGCATTTCGATCGCCTTGACGATGCTGAAATGATCGAGGCTTGAGGCGCGCAGGCCTTCGACCGAACGCCATCGGCCGGTCGTCGAATGCTGGCTGCGGTTGCGCAGCTCGTCGATCATGTCGCACAGGACGTGATTGCCGGCAGTCTCGTAGAGCTTGGAATGGAAATTGTGGTTGGCAAGCGCCTGCTCGCGCCGGCCTTCGGCCAGGATCGACTGGTCGAAAGCCTCGGCCAGCCGGGCCAGCTCGGTCACATCTTCGCTGGTGGCTCTGGCGGCGATGAGGGGGGCGGCACTGCGCTCCAGGACGGTGCGCACGAAACGTGTTTCGAGCCGTGTCGACTCGTCGGGCGTCGCGACCCGGAAGCCGGCATTGGCCGCGTGATCGACGAGCTTCAGGTTGGAAAGTTCGGCAAGCGCGCGCCGGATATGGAACGCACTGGCGCCATGGTGGGCCTGCAGATCCGTCAGCTTCAGCCAGGTGCCCGGCGCATAGGCGCCGAAGATGATGTCGTTGCGGATCTCTTTGATGAGCAAGGCAAGCTGGTCCGCCGATTCACGCGACTTGGCCATGTGGATTCCTTCCCCTTGCCCCTTCGTAGAGCATTTTCGCGTTTCTACGAATCGCGAAATGCTTCAGCTTTTTGGTCTACGCAATTCCGGACGCAAAACCGCTGCACACTTTTGCTGGAATTGCTTTGGGCCCGCGCTCGAATGCCAGCACGGACCCGATTGTCCCTACATCCTATTGTTTCGAAACGTTCCAGAGCGCCGGCGTCTCGAGCGGGGACGCATGCACGCCTTTCAGCTTCTTGCTGACGCCGAGCGCCAGGTTGACGTGGTAGAGGCTGACCGCCGGCACCTCTTCCATGAACATCTTGTAGAGCTCGCCCGATATGCGCTTTACCTCCTGCGGGTCGCTGGCCTGCATGCCCTTGTCGAGCAGGGCGATCGCCGCCTCGTCCTTCCAGACCTTGCGCGATTCCGGCCCGATGATGCGTTCCCACGCGCCCATCGGATCGAACCGTCCCGAATAGCCGAACGACTGCGCCTGGTAGTTGCCGTTGGTGTAGCGCTCCAGTTGCAGCCCCCATTCGAGCGTTTCGATGTTGGCCTGGATGCCGGCCATCAAAAGCAGGCTCTGTACGATCACCGCTTGATCGAACATGCCCTCGAACTGCTTGTTGGCGATGATGGTGATCGGCTGGCCTGCATAACCGGCTTCGGCCAGCAGCGCCTTCGCCTTGTCGAGCGACGCGCCGAGCTGTTCGTTTTCCGGCTGGGTATAATATTTGCTGGCGCGCGGCATCGGCGTCGTCGTTCCCGCCCATTGGCCGAACGAGACACCCTGCGCGACGGCGGTGCGGTCGATCGCCAGGGCGATCGCCTGGCGGATGCGCTTGTCCTTCAGCAGCGGGTCCTTGCTGTTGAGCAGCAGCGCATACCAGACGGTCGTGTCGGACGAGACGACATCGAGCGTCGGCTCCGCCTTGATCTGTTCGACGGCCTGCGGGGTGATCGGTGTCAGGTCGAGCGCGCCGGAGCGTAAGCCGACAAGCCGTGCCGAAGGGTCGGTCACCACCGCAAAGCGCAGTTTGTCGACCAGCGCTTCCTTGCGGCCCAGCCGGCCGTTCGGTTCGCCTTCCGGCGAGACATAACCGGCGAATTTGTTGACCTCGACGAAATCGCCGATCCGACGCTCACCGAAGGTGAATGGCCCGGTGCCGACGACTGTCTTCCAGGCACCGTCCGGGCCGACCGACGAAGAATGGAAGACAGGCGTGCCGGCGCAATCGGGCCGGGCGAGATTGTAGATGAAGCTGCCGTTCGGCTTGGCCAGTTTGTAGACGATGGTTTCCGGATCCGGCGTCTCCACCGACGCGACCTTGATCGCGCCTTCGAAAACCGCTTTGCAGCGCCAGATGGATTCGGGTCCCATCAGATAGTCCCATGACCATTTGACGTCGGCCGAGGTCAGCGGCTCGCCATTGTGGAATTTCACACCCTTGCGCAGCTTGAACACATAGGCCTTGCCGTCGTCCTCCACGGCATAGGACTGCGCCAGCACGGGGCCGACTTCGAGGTTGTCGCCGTAAGCGACGAGCCCTTCGACGACATGCATGTGGACCGGGTCCGACATGCCGTCGCGCTCGCGCGCCGGATCGACGCCGCGGACGTCCTCGGTCATTCCGACAGTGATCATGCTCGGCGCCTGCGCATGGACAGGTGCTGCCGAGAGCATCAGGGTGGCGAGTGCCGCCAACGGTGTCATCCGACTGGATTTCAACCATCCCATCGAGAAATCTGGCATTTCTTTCGACCTCCACATTCTTGTTGTTGTTCCCTGGATCTTATTGGACGGAGCGCTCCAGTTGCCGAGACGGCGCTGACCCAACCTTAGGATCGATGCCCGGGGCCGCCTCGATGAGGCTCCTGGTGTAGGCATGTTCGGGCGCATCGAGGATGCGCCGGGTAGGCCCCTCCTCGACCACCTTGCCGTTGTCCATGACGACGATGCGATGGGCGATCTGCCGCACGGCGGAGAGATCGTGGCTGATGAACAGGCAGGCAAAACCGTAGCGCTTCTGCAGCGAGGCGATGAGAGCCAGCACCTGCGCCTGGATCGTCATGTCGAGCGCCGAGACCGGCTCGTCGGCCACCACGAAAGCCGGGTGACGCACGATCGCGCGGGCAATGGCGACACGCTGCCTCTGCCCGCCGGACAGCTCATGCGGGTAGCGCAGGTCGAAACCGGCGAGGCCGACGTCGCGCATGACCTCGTCCAGGCGCTCGCGCTTCTGATCGCGGCTCAAATCCTCCGCATGGCGCAGCGGCTCGGCAATGATCGCGCCGATGCGCCGGCGCGGATCGAGAGACGAATACGGATCCTGGAACACCATCTGGCAGGCGAGCCGCATCGTGCGGCCGATATGGTTGGTTTCGGCCGACAGGCGCTCACCCTGGAACGAGACCGAACCCCGCTCCAGCGGCGCAAGACCGATCAGGGCCCGGCCGAGGCTGGTCTTGCCGGAGCCGCTGCCGCCGACGAGCGCAACGGTTTCACCGCGGCGAATGGCCAGGCTGACGCCTGAAACAGCCGTATCCGAGCGGCCGCGATAGCGCACGGCGACATCGTCGGCGCTGATCAGTTCGCCGGCTTGCATGTCGCCCGGTTCTGCAAGGCTCTCGACACGTCGCGCGGCAGCGACCAGTTCGCGCGTGTAGGGGTCTTTCGCTCCGGCGATGAGATCGGCCGTGGCACCGGCCTCCACCAGCACGCCGTTGCGCAGCACCGTCATTTCGCTGGTGTAGCGGGCGACGAGGCCGAGATTGTGGGTGATGAGCAGGACGGCCGTGCCGGCATCGCGCGCCAGCTCGACCATGATATCGAGCACTTCGCGCTGACTCAGCGTATCGAGCGCCGTCGTCGGCTCGTCGGCGATCAGGAGCTTGGGCCGCAACAGCATCACCGAGGCCAGCATGATGCGCTGGCGCATGCCACCGGAAAACTGATGCGGGTAGGAGGTCAGGCAGCCTTCCGGATCGGCGATGCGCACGCGCCGCAACATCTCGATGGCGCGCGCGCGGATCTCGTCGCGGGACAGGCCGGTGTGCCGACGCAGCGCTTCGGCGAGCTGAGCGCCGATCGTCATGGCGGGGTTGAGCGAAACCATCGGCTCCTGGAACACCATGCCGGCGACGGGACCGCGCAGCGTGCGCATCTTGCGGTCCGATGCCGGAACGATGGCTTCCCCGGCGAGCGTGATGTCACCGCCGGTGATGCGGACGCCGGGCGGCAGCAGCTTCAGGATCGCGCGCGCCAGCATGGTCTTGCCGCTGCCGGATTCGCCGACAAGTGCCGCCAGCCTTCCCGGCCGCAGCGTCAGGTCGACGCCTTTCAATATGTCCACCGCACCCACCCGGATGCGCAGCGCCTTGATGTCGAGGAGCGGTTTCTCGGTCATGGTCATGCCATCGCCATGCGTGGGTCGAGATGGTCGCGCAGGGCGTCGCCCAGAAGGTTGGTTCCCAGGAGTGCCAGCGAGATGCAGGCGCCGGGCGCCAGGCTGAGCCAGAGCGCGTTCTCGAAATAGGGCTGGCTGGCGGCCAGCATGTTGCCCCATGTCGGCGCCGGCGGCGGCACGCCGAGCCCCAGGAACGACAGCGCGCTTTCAGCCAGGATGACCCAGCCGAACATCGATGTCGCGAACACTGAGATCGGCGCCAGGCAATTGGGCAGGATATGCGCCAGCATGGTGTAGAGTTCGGAATTGCCGATGACGCGCGAGGCTTCGATATATTCCTTCTCGCGCACCGACAGCACCGCGCTGCGCACCACCCGGATCACGCCGGGGGCGTAGGCCAGCGACAGTGCGATGACGATGCCGTTGCGCCCGGCACCGGTGATGACGATCAGCGCCAGCGCAAGCAGGATGCCGGGGAAGGCAAGCAATGCATCGGTGAGCACCATGATGAGCCGGTCGACCCGGCCGCGCAGGCTGCCGGCGACAAGCCCGACGACGGTGCCGATGGAGACCGCGATCGCGACCGTAACGGCGGCGATGCCGAGGCTGGTGCTGGCACCCGCCATAAGCCGGCTCAATATATCGCGGCCGAATTCGTCGGCGCCCAGCCAATGCGCCGCGGAAGGCGGCGACAGCCGGTTGACCATGTCGAGCTGGAGTGGGTTGAACGGCGTCCAGAAGGTTCCGACGATGCCTGCCGTCACCAGCAGGGCGGAGATCGCCGCTCCAAGGATAAAGTTTGCGCCACGGCTCATCGCGCTACACCGCCGATACGCGTGGATCGAAGATCGGGTAGAGCAGATCGACGATCAGGTTGACGAGGACAAAGACGCCGGCGGTCAAAAGCAGGCAGCCCTGGACGACGGGATAGTCGCGCGCATAGATCGACTCGACCAGCAGCCGGCCGAGCCCCGGCAAGGTGAACACCGTCTCCAGCACGGCGATGCCGCCGAGCAGATTGCCGAGCATGAGGCCGATCAGCGTCAGCGTCGGCGCGAAGGCATTGGGAAAGACATGGCGCAGCAGCACCTGCCGCTCGGACAGGCCCTTGGCGCGCGCATGGGTGACGTATTCGAGCCGCAGCACTTCGATGGCGCTGGCCCGCGCCATGCGGATAAGCACGCCGGCCTCGATCAGCGCCAGCGTCGCCACGGGCAGGATCACGAAGGAGACGGCTTTGAAGAAGTCGTCGCTGAAGCCGACATAGCCGAGCACCGGCACCCATTTCAGCTTCAGGCCGAAGCCGACGAGCAGGAGCAGGCCGAGCCAGAAGCTGGGAATCGAAAGCAGCAGCGTCGCCAGCGACACGACCGTCAGGTCGGTTGCGCTGTTCTGTTTCCAGGCAGCGACGATGCCCGCCGGTATGGCGATGAGTGCGGCCAGCGCCACCGCCACCAGCACGATGACCGAGCTTACGGCAAAGCGATCGAGGATGAGCGGCAGCACCGCCTGGCCGGTCCGGGTCGAGACGCCGAGATCGCCCGTCAGCACGCCGCCGATCCAGTAGAGGAATTGCAGCGGCCAGGGCTGGTCGAGGCCCCAGCGCTGGCGAAGGATCTCGAGCTGCTGGGCATTGGCGGATTCGCCCAGCATCAGCTGCGCCGCATCGCCCGGAATGATCCGGATGAGGATGAAGACCGTCACCGCGACCAGCAGCAAGGTGATCAGCGTCATCCCCAGGCGGTTGGCGGCATAGCGGAACATGTTACGCCGCCATGCTGGGCGCTGCGGACAAGGCGTAGGTGGTCGACTGGCGGTTGAGGGCCGGAAGCGGCGTGATGTCCATGGTGCCGGCATTGCTGTCGATCATCAGCGTCGCAACGGTCGCGGTCAGGTCGCCGCGCGTCGACTTGCGCAGCGGCGCCCGGCAGACCGCAAGCGGCGCGCCGAACTCGTCGCGCAAGGCAGTGACGACGTCCCGGCGCGTGATGTTGCCGATCTTCGGTTTCAGATGCTCCTTCACGCGCAGGTCGCGGTAAAGGCTGTCGGGCGTGCCGAGAATGCCGACATCCTTGTATTTCGACAGCGCAGCCGTGCTCGTCCAATGATTGGCATGCACGATCAGGCCGTTGTCCGGATAGACCGCGAAGGTTTCCGACGGCGCGCATTCGAAATCGATGGCGACGCCGTCACGATGGCTGAGGATGAGATTGTTCGAGGTCAGCTTCTGGGTCGATACGATCACCCCGATCGCGCCGGCATAGCTCTCGGACTCGAGCGCCTTGCGCCGCAAAAGGGCGAGCGGAATGCCGGGCTTCTCGAAATCGCGGTCGGACTCGATGTAGTTGGCGGTGATGGCGATGCCGGCGGCATTCACGCCTGCGCGCGACAGGGCGCCGGCTTCCGCGAACATCAGCACGTCCGGGCCGTCGTCGCGCCTGATCTGGAGGACGACGGCGGTTTCGGCGCATTCCGCCTTCCAGTCCCAGTTGGTGGCGTGGATGATCGTCCCGTCGGCCGATGCCGAGGGCAGCACGACGACGCCCGTGCATCCGTCGGGCGAATTCTGCTCGCGTTCGCTTGCCCGCTTCTGCACTTCCAGCGCCTCGTGCAGGAGTTCGGTGCGGGCATTGAGCAGAACGATGGAATCGAAATCGATCCTGGCACCCTCGGCGATACCCTTCATCTCCTCGACCAGGTCGCCGTCATAGGCGTGGATGCGCGGCAGGTAGCTCTCGACATGGCTGCGAATGCCGCGGCCATCGAGGCCGCAGTCGGCAAACTGCCTCAGATAATGAGAGACGCCGCGCGCGATCCGCTCCGACGCGGCCTGTCCATACTGGCGCCCCCTCTCGCGCGGGGTTCCACGGATTTCAATCAGGGGGAATTGGGAAACTGTCATTTGATCTCTCTATTTATGCGCATAAACTAGAGTGATCTCGACAAAGTTGGCAAGCCCATCACACAAAAATCTTTTGGATCGCTCGCGATGCGAACCTCAGGCCCGCAGGCTACCGGGCCTTGAAATTACCGCTTCTACAAAGGTTCCACGCCAAGGAGCATCATTGGCACACGCCGTCAGCGTTCTGACAGGATGCTGACTTTGCATTTATTTTTGCACAAAAAATAAACAAGCAGACGCGCTGCGCTCCCCCGGTCAGTCCTCGAACAGCTTTTCAGGGTCGTAGACGGGTTTGCCCTGCAGCAGGGTGGCAACCACCTTGGCGTTGCCGATCGCCTTGGCCGGAAGCTTCAGGATATCGCGGTCGATCACCGCGAGGTCCGCGGCCTTGCCGACCTCGATCGAGCCGGTCGTCTTGTCCTGATGCAGCAGCCGGGCCGGGTTGATGGTCATCCATTCGATCGCGGTGGCGACGTCGGGCGCGCCGTCCTTCTTGCGCGTGACGGCCGTCTGGATCTTGACCAGGGGCGAAAGCTCGTCGGCATCGAAGTCGCTGCTCATCACCACTTGAGCGCCCATGGCCTGCAGCGTGCCCGCCGGCAGCATGGTGTCGGCCCTGTCGCCGATGAACTGGCGGATGAACTGCACATAGTCCGCGTCGACGGAACTCGGCGCCAGCTGGAAGTCGGCGACCACGCCGAGCTGTTTGAAGCGCGGGAGATCGGCCTTGTCGACGAGGTAGAGATGCGTCAGGCGATGCGGGCCCGGCGCGGCATCGGATTGCGCGATGGCATCCAGCGCAAGCCGCGCGCCGCGATCCCCGGTGACGTGATAGTGCAGCTGGAATCCCTTCTCCGACAGAACCTTGGAATAGCGGTTCAGCGTATCGACGTCGAAATAGAGAAAGCCCCTATCAAAGCCGTGATCGATGCCGGCACCCGGCTTGTAGGGTTCGAGGACCGCGCCGGTGCGCTGCTCCAGAATGCCGTCGACATAGATCTTGACCTGGTTGAAGCGCAGCAGACTGTTGGCGTCGTTGGAAAACTGCCTGGTCAGCGCCGCGACCTGCTCGTCGAAGGGCATGTCCGGATAGACATAGAGAGCATTCGATGCCCGCACCGTCAGCGTGTTGTCGGCCAGCGCCTTCTGCCAGACCTTGACGTGGCCCTGCGGCCAGAAGCCACCCGCATCGCTGACGGTGGTGATGCCGTTCTGGGCCATCGTCTTCAGCGTCGGCAGCATGCTCTCATAGGCGAACTCGACGTTTTCGGGCGTATCCGGAAAGGCCAGGTTGCGCAGCTTCTGCTGCGCGTTTTCCAGCACCACGCCATTCGGCTTGCCGGTCTCCTTGTTGCGCAGGATGATGCCGCCGGGCGGATTGCCCTCGAGCGCGTCATAGCCGGCGGCATGCATGGCGGCCGAGTTCGCCCACGCGCCATGGCCGATATCGTCGAGGATCAGCACCGGTCGGTCGGGCGAGATCTCGTCGAGCAGAGCGATCGGGTTGTCACTCTGGTCGAGCAGGTTGGTCATGCTAACGCCCGAACCCAGCACCCAGTCGGTCTTGCTGCTTTTCACGCATTCCTCGACGGTCGCCAGCGTGTCGTCGAGTTCTTCGAAAGGCCCGAATTCGCACAGGATCTCGTTGACGCCGGCTTCGACGAGATGGACATGCGCGTCCTGAAAGCCGGGCAACACCATCCTGCCGCCGAGATCGATGATCTCCGCATCCTTGCCGGCGACGGCCAGGACATCCTTCTCAGTCCCGACGGCAGTGATCTTGCCGTCGTCGTCGATGGCCATCGCCTCTGCCGCGGGCGCTTTGGGATTGACGGTGTGGATGCTGGCGTTCGTCAGCACCTTCGCGCCGGCGAAGGCGGGAAAGCCCCACGCCAGGCCGGCGGCCGGAAGAAGCCACAGGAGGTGCAATCGGCGACGGGAAATGCCAACCATTTGAAAACCCTCCAGAACACGCCGCGATCTAAACTGCTTTCCCATCGCGCCACAAGCGCATTCCGGATCGGTGGTGGCAGCCCGGCCTCCTGCGAGGACTGCTCCGAAACGCTAGGTCATACTCATCGAACACCAGCCGCATCGCATCATAGAGTGCCGCGAATTTCGAACCCGTTCCGGTTTGATGCTGCAGATGTTGAGTCTGAACCGCGGCGTCTTCCTCCACGTTCCGGAATGGATCCGAGCCAAACATGCGCGCCAAAAACTTATTGACTAAACAGTTAGTAATAATAATCTCCGTACCGGGAACAAGATCGGCCAGCCGGCACCAGCCGGTGAATGACCGCCCCCGGGAACACGAGAAGGAGACCGCCGCCCGGCAGGCTTGCCGTCGCGGCTCAACGGACCCACCGGCTGACGGCGGGGCCCCCAAAGGGAGAATGCAGATGAAGCTGAAAATGGCAGCCGCGGTCCTTGGCCTGTCGCTTGCTGTCGCCACGGGCGCTGCCCGCGCCGAAGGCGTGCTCAACATCTACAACTGGGGTAACTACACCAGCCCCGATCTGATCAAGAAGTTCGAGAAACAGTACGACATCAAGGTCACCGTCACCGACTACGATTCCAACGACACCGCGCTTGCCAAGGTGCGGCAGGGCGCGTCCGGCTACGACATCGTCGTGCCTTCGGCCAGCGTGATTCCGATCTGGATCAGCGAAGGGCTGCTGCTCGAAACACGCCCCGACCAGATGGAGAATTTCAAGAATGTCGACCCGCGCTGGGTCGACGTTCCGTTCGACCCCGGCCGCAAATACACCGTGCCATGGCAATGGGGCACGACCGGCATATCGGTCAACAAATCCGTCTATTCGGGCGACATCAACACCTCGGCGATCTTCCTCGATCCGCCGCCAGAGCTGGTCGGCAAGATCAATGTCGTGCCCGAGATGGGCGACATCATGTACTTCGCGATCACCTATTTCGGCGGCAAGTTCTGCACCGAAGACAAGGCGCTGCTGAAGCAGGTGCGCGACAAGCTGGTCGAGGCCAAGGCGAAGTGGCTTTCGCTGGACTACGCCGCCGTCGACGGGCTGGGGCGCGGCGACATCGCGGCCGGCGTCAACTGGAACGGCATCTCGCTGCGCCAGCGGATGCAGAACAAGGACATCACCTACGGCTATCCGAAGGAAGGCTATCCGATCTTCATGGACAATGTCGCCGTGCTGAAGGATGCCAGGAATGTCGAGAACGCCAAGCTGTTCCAGAACTTCATCATGGATCCGGAAAACGCGGCGCTGATCTCGGCCTTTGCCCGCTACGCCAACGGCATCAAGGGTTCGGAGAAGTTCATGCCCGCCGACATGAAGGGCGCGCCGGAAGTCGACATCCCCGCCGAGTTCCTGGCCAAGGGCGAGGTCATGCCGATCTGCCCGCCGGCGGTGCTGCAGCTCTACACCAAGATCTGGACCGACATCCAGAAATAGCCAGCCAGCGCCGGGCGGGCGCGCCCGGCCAGTTGCTCTCATCATCAGCACAATCGCGATCGCCCGATCGCCGGAGACTTCGCATGTCCGACCTCGACCTTTGCTACATGCCGGCACACCAGGCGCTGCAACTCTTCAAGACGAAGAAGCTTTCCCCCGTGGAACTGATGCAAGCCACCATCAGGCGCGCCGAGGCCACCAGGCCCACGATCAATTGCCTGACCTTCACCTATTTCGACGAAGCGATGGTGCTGGCCCGCAAGGCCGAGGCCCGATACGCCAAGGGCGCCAGGACCGGCGCGCTGGAAGGCCTGCCGATCGGCATCAAGGACGAGAGCTACATCAAGGGCAAGCCGACCTCGCACGGTTCGCTGCTGACGCAGGGCGCCGTCAGCGACCACACCTCCACGATCAACGAGCGCATCATCAAGGCCGGCGGCATCGTGCATGCGCGCACGGCGACGCCCGAATTCAGCTGTGCCGGCTACACCTGGTCGCGGCGATGGGGCGTCACCCGCAATCCGTGGAATCCGGAGTTCACACCCGGCGGCTCTTCCGGAGGCTCGGCGGCGACGCTTGCCGCGGGCACGTCGGCTATCGCGACAGGGTCCGACATCGCAGGCTCCATCCGCATCCCCGCCTCTGCATGCGGCCTCGTCGGCTTCAAGCCGCCCTATGGCCGCAACCCGGACGAGCCGCCCTTCAACCTCGACTTCTACTGTCATACCGGGCCGCTGGCGCGCACCGTCACCGACGCGATCCTGCTGCAGAACGTGATGGCCGGGCCCAGCCCGCTCGACATCGCCACCTTGCGCCCGAAGCTCCGGCTGCCGCTCGACTACAAGCCGATCAAAGGCTGGAAGATCGCCTTCTCCATGGACCTCGGCTCCTTCGAGATCCATCCGGATGTGCGCAGGAACACGCTCGAAGCCTGCGAAGTGTTCCGCTCGCTGGGTGCGACGGTCGACGAGGTCGATCTCGGGTGGGGCGACGAGGTGCTGAAATCCGGCATGGCCTATCTCGAACACATCTTCGGGGCCTCGCTGGCGGGCCTGCTCAAGGAGCATGGCGCCGAGATGACGAGCTATGCGCGAAAGTTCGCCGAGGACGGTCAGAAATCCAAGGCCACCGATTTCGTCGGCACGCTGGAGGTGGCGGCCCGGATGTATCAGAGCCTCGGACCGCTGCTGGAGACATATGACGTGCTGGTATGCCCGACCAATGCGCTGCCGGCGGTGCCGGCCGAATTCGACCAAACCACGGGTACGGTGGAGATCAACGGCAAGACGGTGGACCCTTCGCTCGGCTGGGTGATGACGACGCCGTTCAACATGCTGAGCCGCTGTCCCGTGATTTCCATGCCGTCTGGCCGAGCGACAAACGGCGTGCCGACAGGCATCCAGATCGTCGGCCGCACCTATAGCGACGCCGATGTATTCCGCGCGGCAATGGCCTATGAAACGGCGCGGGGCCAGTGGTACGGCAACGGGACACGTCCGTCGCTGTGATGGTGACCCGCGAAAGGATGAGCCGGCCTCGGGCATGACGCCCGTGGCCGAGGCAAGGGAACGAGATGGCACAGCGCAAGGCGGCAACCGCCGAAAAACAGGAAACCGTCCCGGCCGTGGGCAAGCGCCCGGTCCGCCGCGACCGCCGGCGCGAACGCGGCGAAGCCAGCATCCAGCGCATCATCGATGCCGCCATCGACCTGATCGCCGACGAGGGCCTGTCCAGCCTCACCATGCAACGCATCGCCGAACTGGCGGGCGCGTCCAACGCGCTGGTGGTCTTCCACTTCGGCAACAAGGAGAACCTGCTTCGCGCCGTGCTGCAATATCTCAGCGACCAGTATGACGCGCTGTGGACGAAGCTGGTGCGCACGCCCGGCCTGTCGCCTGTCGATCGCGTGACGGGCGCGGTCGAATGCGGGCGCCGGTTCGCGCGCCAGCACCCGAAATGGGTCTCGGTCTTCGTCATCTTCGGCAGCGACCGCAAAAGCATGCAGATCTACACGGAGATCGGCCTGCCCGGCGACCTCGCCTACAATGCCGAAGCCAGCGACCTGCTGGCCGAGATCGTGCGCCTGGGCAACTACAGCGGCGTCGACCCGAAGACGCTGTCCGAAAGCCTCAACTACCTGGTCCAGGGTGCGTGGTACTGGGGACACCTCAATCCGCCCGACCTCCACTCCGAGGTTCCGGCCAAGACCATCGCGACGCTGCTGCACCACGCCTTCCCTCGGCATTTCGGGCCGGCGTGAAGCGGGGCGGAGCCCTTATCTCCCCCCTTGCGGGGGAGAAAGGATTTTCACGATCTTAGACAAGCACGCCCTTTGGGGCGGCGCAGTCTAAGTGCTAGAAATCGCAAGAGAGGGGATATGCCGGCACGCCGCTGACAAGTTGCTTGTTCTCGAAGGTTATTCTCTGTCTCGCGATAGAGGTCAGGCCTCTCAGCTGAAAATCCCCTCTCTTGGATTTTCTACGACTTAGACTGCGCTGCCCTTACGGGCATGCTCGCTAAGATCGTGAAAATCCTTTCTCCCCCGCAAGGGGGGAGATAGTGGCGCCCGGCCCCACCAGCACCGATCCGGCCAAGCCACCAACCAGCTACGGATCTCCATCCTTCCTGTCGATCCGCACCAGTTGCAACAGGCCCAGCACGATCAGGGCGAGCACGGTGGCCAACAGGCCGATCTGCCAGAAGCCCAGCCCCACCGCCAGGCCGATGGCGCCCGCCAGCCACATGCCGGCGCCGGTGGTCAGCCCTTGCACTTCACCCTTGGCGAAAAAGATCAGGCCGGCGGCCAGGAACGCCACGCCGGCGGTCGTCGCCTCGACCAGGCGGATCGGATCGATCCTGATCTCCTGTCCGGCGAAGACATCGACATGGGTGATCTCGATGGTCAGGATGGCGATGGCGGCGGTCGCCAGGCAGATCAGGATATGCGTCCGCAATCCCGCCGGGCGATCGCGCCATTCGCGTTCCATGCCGACGACGGAGCCGAGCACGGCCGCCAGCAGGAGACGGGCTGAAATCACGGAAAAGGGGAGCCATGTCGGCTGCCCGAAGCGTTCGAGGAACTCTTCCATGAGGGCGAGAACGTATCCCTGAACGCTCGGTTCCCGCCAATGTCTCGAGCCGGCAGGGCGAAGCGGCCGTCAACCCGCCTGCGATGGCCCGCCGTCCAGCGTCGCCAGCCGCTTGTAGAGCTCGGGCCGCCGGTCGCGGAACACGCCCCAGGAGCGGCGCTGGTGGGCGATGGCATCGAGGTCGAAGGAAGCCGTCAGAACGGTTTCGGTCTCGCGATCCGCCTCGGCGACCTTGGCCCCGGTTGGGTCTGCGATGAAGGACGATCCGTAGAAGGTGATGCTGGTGCCGGAACGGCCTGCTTCCGTGCCGATGCGGTTGGAGGCCAGCAGCGGCATGATGTTGGCGCCGGCGTGCCCCTGCATCACGCGCTGCCAATGGGCGCTGGAATCGAGACCCGCATCGTGCGGCTCGGAGCCGATGGCGGTGGGATAGAGCAGGATCTCGGCGCCCTGCAGCGCCATGGAGCGCGCGGCTTCCGGAAACCACTGATCCCAGCAGATGCCGACGCCGATGGTGCCGGCCTTGGTCTTCCAGACCCTGAAGCCGGTATCGCCCGGCGAAAAATAGAACTTCTCCATATAGCCCGGACCGTCAGGGATGTGGCTCTTGCGGTAATTGCCGAGCACGGCGCCATCGGCGTCGATGACGGCAAGGCTGTTGAAATAGCTCTGGCCGGCACGCTCGAAATAGCTGAGCGGCAGCACGACGCCGAGTTCGCGCGCCAGCGCGGAGAAATGCGCGATCAGCGGGTTGTCCTGAAACGGACGGGCAAGATCGAAGAAGCCGTGGAACTGGTCCTGGCAGAAATAGGGCGCGGCGAACAATTCCTGGATCAGGACGAGATCGGCGCCCTTTCCCTTCGCTTCGCGCACCAGCCGTTCGGCGCGCGCGACATTGTCCTTCTCGTCCCAGACGCAGGCCATCTGGGTGGCGGCGACGGTTACCTTACGCATGATCTGGCGAACTCCCATGTCACAGCTAACTTATAAGCTGCTTGCTTGATGGCTTGCATCGGCTATCGTTCAGGCCATGCAGCTTTCCCTCGAGCAGTTCGGACGCTGGAG
Source organism: Mesorhizobium sp. 1M-11 (assembly GCF_001303895.1). Taxonomy (GTDB): domain Bacteria; phylum Pseudomonadota; class Alphaproteobacteria; order Rhizobiales; family Rhizobiaceae; genus Mesorhizobium. Next base: position 225,488 of record NZ_LJSD01000051.1, read on the forward strand.
CCAGGGCGTGGCCGCCGCCGCACAAGCTTGCTCGACCGAAGAGATCTCGGCCACCTTCACCGCCGCCGCCAGCGGGCTGCTGGCTTCCGACCGCGCCTATGTCGGGCTCTACCTGCGCAACCAAAGTTCCGTGACGATCGACGACCGCGGGCCGGATCCATGGAACCGGAACTACGACGCGCATCTCTACAGGCTGGACCCGTTCTTCCGCAGGTTCGCCAGCACGCGGCAGGATTTCCTTTTGCCGCTCGCCGCGCTCGATAAAGGCGATTTCCGGCGGACCGCCTACTACCGCGACTTCTACGAACCGTCGCAGAGCTTCGACGAGATCACCGGCGTCTTCAACCTCGACAACAGGGCGGCGGGCTACGTCACCTTCCTGAGGTTTCGCGGCGCGCGGGCCTTTGGCCGGCAGGACCTCGCGCTGGCTGAGGCGATCAGCGGCGCGACGCGCCTGGTGCTGCAACAGCTGTGGCTGCAGTGGCGCACCGAGGAGCAGATGCGCCCGGCAGTCCGTTGCGGGGAAGAAGCCGGTCATGCGCCGAACGGCTCCTTGCGGCTGTCGCGGCTCAGCGCACGCGAACGCCAGATCGCGGACCTGCTGATCGACGGCGGTTCAGCCAAATCCATAGCGCGCAGCCTTGCCATATCGCCGGGAACCGTGCGCAACCACATCAAGCAGGTCTACGCCAAGCTCGGCATTCATTCCCAGGTGGAACTGATGGCGGCGGCAAGGGTCGCCGACATGGCGAGCCTGCCGTAGCCCCCACGTCTCCCCGGGCGATTGCATCCACTCGACGCGACTTGAAGCAGGTCTGGATCGCCGCGCCTTCGTCTGTGTTCCGGAATGGATCCCCGACACGCTCCGGTCGCTCCGCTCCCTCACGCGGTCGAGGATGACGGAGCTTCTATGTTCCGCCCAATCTCCGACGCTGGCATGATCGTCAGCGTTGGAGATTAGCCGGTACGCTCCCACCGCCGTCATCCTCGACCTTGGAGCGACCGAAGGGAGCGGCGAGTGTCGGGGATCCATTCCGGAACATTGAAGGGAGTGGCTCCCCGACGGAGGCACGCGACCTCCCGCCTATTGCCCGGTGACGACACGCGTCCACATCCGGTTCTGCAGGCGCAGTTGCTTGGCATCGGCTGCGTTGACCACGAACAGCTTGGCCTTCACGTCGTCCGGCGGAAACACGCCCGGATCCTTGGCCACGGCCGGATCGATCAAGGGCAGCGATTCCGGGATCGGGTTGGCGAAGGAGATGTAGCTGGAATTCGCGGCCGCGATGTCGGGGCGCATGTTGAAGTCGATCCAGGCGTGGCCGTTCTGCGGATGCGGGGCATCCTTCGGCACCGCCATGGTGTCGAAATTGATCAGCGTCCCTTCCTTCGGGATCGCATAGGCGATCTCGATCTTCTTGGCAGCGGCCGCGGCCCGCGACTTCGCCTGCAAGATGTCGCCCGACCAGCCGAGCGTCACGCAGATGTCGCCATTGGCGAGATCGTTGATGTATTTCGAGGAATGAAAATAGCGGATGTGCGGCCGCACCTTGCCCAGAAGCTCCTCGACCTTGGCGAGATCGTCCGGATTGGTCGAGTTCGGATCGAGCTTCAGATAGTTCATCGCCAGCGGGATGATCTCGGCCGGCGCGTCGAGAACGGTGACGCCGCAATCGGCGAACTTCTTCACCACGTCGGGATTGAAGATCATGTCGAGCGAACCGACCGGCGCGTCGGGCATGCGCTTCTTGACCGCCTCGACATTGTAGCCGACGCCGTCGGTCACGGCCATGTAAGGCACGGCATGGACATTGTCCGGATCGGCGTTGGCGATGAGCTTCAGCGCCTGCGCATCGAGTTTCGCGAAATTGGCGAGCCTGGCCTTGTCCATCGCCGAGAACGCGCCGGCCTTCACCTGGTTCTTCAGGAACGGAAAGGCGGAAGGATAGACCACATCATAGCCTGATCCGCCGGTCAGCAGCTTGGTCTCCAGCACTTCGTTGCCGTCATAGACGTCGTAGACGACCTTGATGCCGGTCTCCTTCTCGAACTTCGCCGCCGTGTCGGGGGCGATGTAGTCGGACCAGTTGTAGACATTGACGACTTTTTCTTCTTCGGCCTTCGCGGCACCGGCGAAAACACAGCTTGCCAGTAAAAATGCCGAGATCATGGATGTGCGCATGTCATCTCCCATTGTGGTGGCCTGCGGGGCATTCGCCCTCTTCAGGCCGGTTTCTGCCCGGCATAGACGGGCAGCGTGATGCAGGCGACGTTACCGCCGCCCAGCAGAATTTCGCGCGAGTTTTCGATGCCGACAATACGATGACCCGGAAATAGTTCGGCGAGCTTCGCCTTTGCCTCGATGTCGAGCGTCTCGTCGGCAAACTGCGGCACCACCACGACGCTGTTGCCGGGATAATAGTTGATGTAGGTGGCGGCGACCCGATTGCCTTCCGGCCGCGCCCAGGTGGCGTCGACGCGGTCGACGCCGGCGGCTTCCTCGGCCGTCATCTCGATGGGGAGCGGATGGCGGATGCGATGCACTTCCAGCCGGCGGCCGCGCGCATCGGTGGCCGAGCGCAATATGTCCTCGGCCTCGCGCACGATCTCATATTGCGGGTCGTCCCGCTCCTCGGTCCAGCTCAACGCCACGACGCCGGGTTTCACGAAGCAGCAGAGATCGTCGATATGGCCGTCGGTCTCGTCGAAGGCGAAACCGCGCGGTAGCCAGATCACCTTGTCCAGGCCGAGATAGTCGCAGAGCTGCCGCTCCACCGCTTCCTTGCCAAGATGGCCGTTGCGGTTGCGGTTGAGCAAACACTGTTCGGTGGTCACCAGCGTGCCCTGGCCATCGCACTGCAGGCCGCCGCCTTCGGCGATCAAAGGCGAGCGGTAGCGATCCATCCGCTCGGTCTCCAGCACCTTGCGGGCGGCGAGGTCGTCCAGATCCCAGGGCGCATAGAGGCCGCCGTCGAAGCCGCCATAGGCGTTGAAGGTCCAGTCGACGCCGCGGACCTCGCCCTTGTCATCGATGACGAAATTGGGCCCGCTGTCGCGCAGCCAGCTGTCATTGGTGGCCATCTCGACGAGACGGATATGGTCCGGCAGCATGGCGCGGGCATTGAGCCATTGCCGGCGCGACACGGCGATGGTGACCGGCTCGCTCTCGGCGATGGCTGTTGCCACCTTGACGAATTCCTTCTGCGCCGGCTTGGCGCCCAGCCGCCAGGTGTCGGGTCGCTCCGGCCAGATCAGCCAGCAACCGGCCTTGGGTTCGAACTCGCCCGGCGCCCGGAACCCATCCTCTCTCGGCGTGGTGGAAAGCGTGCGCGACATCGACAACCCGTTCTTCGAAAATCCGGGCTGGATGAGGCCGCAGTGTGGGGTGCGTGGTCAATGTCCCAATTGGGATATGTGGGTGGCGGGTGCATATCCGCTAACGCCGATCTCTCGACAAGTTCATTGTTGCGTTACCGCGCGCTCGCCTAAGCATGGAAACACCATCTTCAGGCAAGGACAGCAATGTTTTCCGGCGTATCCATGCGACCGCAATTGCTCAGCCTCATGCGAGTGGCGATCGCCCTGACCTTTTCCCAGCACGCGGTCGTCAAGCTGCTCGGCTGCACCAGCATTGGCTGCATTCCGCAGCCCTTCACGCCGCTGTGGCTGAGCGGCATCCTGGAGATCATGTTCGGATCGATGCTGCTTTTCGGCCTGGCTTCGCGATCGGTCGCGCTTCTGCTGGCAGGTGAAGCAGCCATCGCCTATTTCACGATGCAGACGCAGCAGGGCTTCTTTCCGTTCCTCGACGACGGCAAGCTCGCGGTCGTCTACTGCATCGCCTTCCTGTACCTGGCGGTGGCCGGACCGGGGCCGTGGAGCATCGACGCCATCGCCACCACCAAACCCGCCCCTCAGCCGCGCTTGCGCTGAAGCGCCTCCAGATAGGCGCAGAACATGTCCGCCATGGCGTCGGCATAGGCGTCGATCTCGGCTGACATGCGCGGGCTCTCGGAGAACTCCTTGCCCAGTGTTGCCATGGTCGTCATGATCAGATCGGTGGCGGCCTCGCGCGTTGCGTCCGAAACACCGGGCAGCGCTTCCATCATGAACGCCTCGATGATCTGATCTCCCGCCGCCCGCGCTTCCTGCCCCTCGGGCGCATCGCGATAGAGCGGGGCAACGCTGGCCAGCGCGACCCGCACTTCGGCTTCCTCGCATTCGGACCGGATAAACGCCCGCACCAGCGCCCGAAGGCGCTCGGACGGCGAGCGGCCTTGATCCTGCAGGACGGTGCGCAGCATGTCCGTCGTCTGGCGCCATTCGTCGCTTTGCAGGCGAAACAGGATCGCGGCCTTGTTCGGAAAATACTGGTAGAGCGAGCCGATGCTGGCGCCGGTCCTTTCGGCCACGCGCGCCATGGTGAAGCGCTTGATGCCTTCGCGCGCCAGCACCTGCACCGCCGCCTCAAGGATCGCCGCCACCAGTTCGGTCGAGCGCGCCTGCTGCGGCTTCCTGGTCTGCGAGATCGTGGGGCGTCGTGGTGGCATGCCGGTCCTGGCGATGGGAGAGGTAACAGCTAGGCGTATACCCGGCGGCGTGCAAGGCGCCCGGGGCCCACGCCAAATCTGAACATTCCTGGCACGCATCCGTTTCAAAGCCCGATCCGCACCCTGCCGCGCTCCGTTTTCATCAAGAAAAACAGTGCGTTGCTCAGAAGCAACGGCATGCCTTGCCAATGCGATTAGCGGGCCCGACTGGCGCAGCGTACTTAAAAGCCACGCGAAAACATCGATCGGAGACAGACGTGAACACACTGACCAAAACGCCGCTGGCGCCGCTGCTGGAACGCCTGTTCGAAGAGGCGGCGACGTCCGGCTCGACCGCGGCAAAAATGAGCGACGCTGAACAGGCCCGGCTGCTTTACAGCAAGACCGAATATCTCGACCTCTATGGACGCCTGAAGGACCTCTGGCTTCCTGTCTCGGAAAAGACCGGAACGCTGCTCTACATGCTGGCGCGCGGCAGCGGCGCCCGCTCGATCGTCGAGTTCGGCACCTCCTTCGGTATATCGACGCTGCATCTCGCGGCAGCGCTGCGCGACAATGGCGGCGGGCGGCTGGTGACGAGCGAATTCGAGCCCTCCAAGATCGCGCGGGCAAGGCGGAACATCGAGGCCGGCGGCTTGCTCGACCTCGTCGAGATCCGCGAAGGCGATGCGTTGAAGACATTGGCTGTCGATCTGCCCGAGACGATCGACCTCGTCCTGCTCGACGGCGCCAAGGCGATCTATCCGGAGGTCCTGAGCCTGCTGGAACCGCACCTGAAGTCAGGCGCCATCGTCGTGGCGGACAATGCCGACATGTGCCCTGAATATCTGCGGCGGGTGCGAAATCCGGATGAAGGCTATCTGTCCCTGCCCTTCGGCGAGGATGTCGAGCTGTCGGTCTGGGTCGGGAGAGGCTGACCGCATCCGGCCTGCCAGCAACCCACGGATTGTCGCGCCCTTCCCCCTCTCCGTCTCGGCTGCGCCGATCCACCTCTCCCCCATTTCATGGGGGCGAGGAACCCAGGCTGGAGAGGCGCCGGCGTCGCGACGGCGATTCCTCGCCCCTGCCGAAGGCGGGGGAGAGGTGGCGCCGCGAAGCGGCGACGGAGAGGGGGTCCCTGGCGCCTGCCTTCCCATCGAACAATCAACCCCAACAAGCGGCATCCGCAATCGGGATGCGCGCAACGGAGACCAATTCCCATGCATGTATTCGTAACAGGCGCCACCGGTTGGGTGGGCTCGGCCGTCATCGACGATCTGATCGAGGCGGGCCACACCGTCACCGGTCTTGCCCGCGACGCGGAGAAGGCGGCAGCGCTGGCCTGGAAGGGCGCGCATGTCGTGCGCGCGACGCTGGAGGACGAGGAGGCCTTGCGCACCGCGGCCGCTTCAGCCGATGCGGTGATCCACACCGCGTTCAACCACGATTTTTCAAGGTTCCTCGAAAGCGCGGCACTCGACCAGCGCTGTATCGAGACGCTCGGCAGCGCGTTGGCAGGCTCGCAGCGACCGCTTCTGGTGACGTCGGGCCTGCTCGGACTGCCGCGCGGAACGACGGAGGCCGATATCCCCAATCCCGCCTCGCCCAGGAAATCGGAAGTCGCCGCACGCGCCTTGGCCGAGCGCGGCGTGCGCGCCGCAACGGTGCGGCTGGCGCCGTCCGTGCATGGGCTGGGCGACTACGGCTTCGTGCCGCTGCTCATCCGCATGGCGCGCGAAAAGGGCGTCTCCGCCTATATCGGTGACGGGTCGAATGCCTGGGCGGGCGTGCACCGGCCAGACGCGGCGCGCGTCTACCGGCTGGCGTTGGAACAAGGCGTTACCGAACCGGCCTATCACGCGGTGGCGGATGAGAGCGTTCCGTTCAAGGAGATCGCCAGGGTGATCGGCCGCCGGCTCGGCCTGCCCGTCGAGCCGCGCCCGGCGGAGCATTTCGGCTGGTTCGCCCATTTCGCGGGAACGAACATGTCCGCGTCGGCGGAGCAGACACGCAGGCTGCTCGGCTGGAAGCCGAAAGGCCCGGACCTGCTCGCCGACCTCGACCAGCCCAGCTATTTCGCGGAGTGACAGGCGGGGTGGAACGGTCGCGCGTTCTGCCCCTTCCCGCCGATACGAGTTGGAGGGACCGGCAGTGAAAGACCGGCCGAAAGCGGCCTAGGTCTCGTCCTTCGACAGGAACTGCGCGGTGGTCAGGTAGTAGTTGCGAGCGGTGGCGTTGACCTGGCGCTCGCCGAGTTCGGTCAACGCGCGCGCCTTGACCCGCCTGGCGGCCGCGTCGACAGGCTCCACCGCCAGCAGACAATCGGCCAATTCGGCCGCCCACTGGAAGTCACCTGTTTCGACGGCCTGTCCGGCCCGGGCAAGCATCTTGTCCGGCCCACCGGCCATATCGATCATCCGGGCAGCACGCTCAGTTGGCGGCAGCGGATTGAGATTGGTGGCGTTGCCGTCGAACCATCCAATATAGTCCGCATAGATGCCCCGGACGGCCCAGGCCACGCTGCCGTAATATTCCTGCAGGTACGGGCTCTTTGCGAGGTCGGGCGAAAGCCTGATCTCCTGGACAAGTTCGCCCGGTGTCCTGCCCTGCCTGATGCCTGCGAGCGTCTGATCGAGCACGGTCCTGATGCCGTCGCGATAATCGGTCAGCGCCTTGCGGACTTCGTCCCTGCCGAGGACCGGGCGCATGTGGCCCTGCACCATGGCATCGGCGTTCAGGGCGAGCATCCTGTCGAGGCTGGCGATCCAGCGCTCCGGCGGCCGCAGCTTGAGACCGCGGATCGGCGAGAGGTTCGGGTAGGATTTCAGGACATCGTCACCGGGGATCAGCACGCCCCGGTCGGCGAGCCAGACGGCCGTGTTCTCGGGCGACTCTCCCGGCGTGTGGATGAGTTCCATGCGCACGCCGGCCACATCGATCGTCTCGCTCTCGCCGCTGAAGGTACGGGTCGGCGCAAGGAAGCCTTCCCGCGTATGTGGGGTTACGCGGCCGTATTCGAGCTGGGTGCCCGCATTGATGAACAGCGCGTCGGGAAGCTTCGTGCCAAAGGCATCGCCGCCGTCGCGTGGCCCCCTGCCGAATTCAGGGGCGGACTCGACCAGCGTGCGATGGCTGTAGATGTCCGGTTCGTCGCTTCCGGCAAAGATCGTTGCGCCACCGGAATGATCGGGATGATTGTGCGTGTAGACGATCGCCCTCACGGGACGCACCAGACGATCCCCGAAAGCTTCCACAATGGCCTTCGCGTCGACCGGGTTCGCGGCGGTGTCGACAATGATCGATCCCCCGTCGCCCTGGATCAGCGTGACGTTGCTTGCCGAGTAGCCGATGGCGGCGAAGACACCGGCCGAGACCTCGATGATGTCCCTGCGGAATTCGGCGGAACTCGCCCGCAACTGCTCACGTCCGGCGAATTCATCGGCTGGAGGTATCGATAGGGTCGTCAAGGCTGATCCTTTCATGGCATGCAGGCCGTGATGCTAGCGCACTTCCTGTCCGGAATGGATCACAACTCCTGACGAATCGGGCAGGAGAGAAGCTGGCTGCCGCTATCGCTCATTGCCGAAATATTTTCGGCGCAGCGCTTCCAGTTCGCCCGCTTCCTGCAGCGCCAGGATCCGCAGCGTGATCGCATGGCTGAGATCGTCGCCGTGCCGGAAGGCGAAGCCGTATTTGTCGGGATGGAAGATCGGGCCCACCACCGACAGCGGCGCCTTGTCGTGGGTATGCGCATAATATTCCAGCACCGGGGCATCGCCGATGATGGCCGAGACCTCGCCGTTGCGGAGCCCGGCCACCGCGTCGTCCAGGGTGTCATAGGCCTGGGTCGATAGCCTGAGATCCCTGGAATAGGTTTCCGCGACGCTGCCGCCATCCACGCCGACTGTGCGGCCGGGAAGGTCGGCCAGCGAATTGACCTGATGGGTCAGCGTCAGGGCCGTCATCACGCTGGTGACCGACGAGGTGACATAGGCAATGACGGCGACACCGCAGACCATCCACAGGCCGCCGGAGATGCGGCCGATCCAGCCCAATGCGTTGGGACGCGTGACCTTGCCCGAGGTCGCGACCGACATGACCTCGTAGAAGCTTTCAGCCAGTCCCGCGTGCCAGCTTCGCGGGAAGGTCTCGTCGAACCGGCGGTAGAACCACGCCAGCACCAGCGTGGCCACGACGATGATGGTGGCAAGCCAGGCCATGGCCCTGAGATGGCCGGCACGCTCCAGCCCGCCCATCACCTGCCAGAAGCCGGCGCTGTCGCGCTCGGCCACCATGATGCGCAGGCCGGCATCGTACCAGGGCTGGGAGAAGGTGACGCGCTCCACCCGATCCTTGGTGATGGTCAGGTTCGAGACGCCCACATCCGCATCGCCCTTGCGGACCGCCTCGGTCAACGCCTCGAAACTCGGATATTCACGGTAGGTATAAGTCAGCCCCAGGGGCCTGGCGGCTGCCTCCCAAAGGTCGATCGCCATGCCGGAGTAGCGGGTGCCGTCCTTCACGACAAACGGCGGGCTGACATAGACGCCGACCTTGAGAGGGGAACCGCTTGCCACGGCGGCCTGCCCCTGCTGAGCGAGCGCCGCAGAACCGAGCGAGCCCGCCATGACGACCAGCACGGCAATCACGATCGTCAGGCTTCTGAAGAATGCGGATTTCATGAACTGGATATCGAAGACTCCCGATGGGCATAAAGCGCGGACGGCCGGGGACCGCAGCACCTCGGGACCGGCTATTAGGGCGTGCTCATGAAGCAAAGGTAACCAAACGCGGTCCGCCAAGGCAAGCGCTGGGTCGATAGCGGGATTTCCAGCCGGGCCCATGGCGAGCTGCCGGCCCCTTCAAAGCGGCAAAGAGCCTTGCGCCATTACGCGATAGCGTCCATGTCAGGAACCCTGCTCGAGGAGGGGCCGTGTGACGCGAAAGAGACGAATATCCAGCATCGGAATGGTGCGGCGATCCCGTGCGATGGTCACTTCGCCCCGGCTCTGGAAGCCGCGCCTCGTCTTCTGGGCGGGCGCTTTCGCCATCGGCATCATCAGCGCCGCCTTTGCCTATCTGGCAGACGAAGCGCAGAAGCTCTTTTCCGGAATCACCGGCGGTGGCGGCTGGCATGGCTATATCCCCCTGGCCCTGACGCCGCTCGGCTTCATGCTGTGCGCCTGGCTGGCGTTTCGCTTCTTCCCCGGCTCGCAAGGCAGCGGCATTCCGCAGGCGATCGCCGCACGCCACCTGCGCGAAGACGAGGAACGCAGCCGGTTTCTTTCGCTGCGCATGGTCTGGGGCAAGATCACTCTCACCATCATCGGCCTGCTATGCGGCGCCTCCATCGGCCGCGAGGGGCCGACCGTGCAGGTCGGCGCCTCGATCATGGTCCAGGCGGCCCGCTGGGGCGGCATGGCCCAGGCACGCGGACTGATCCTGGCAGGTTCGGCGGCAGGCATCGCGGCCGCATTCAACACGCCGCTAGCCGGCATTGTTTTTGCCATCGAGGAGATGGGACGCTCCTATCAGGCCCGCACCAACGGCGTCGTCCTGTCGGCGGTCATCCTGGCAGGCCTCGCTTCCCTCGCTTTGGTCGGCACCTATACCTATTTCGGCATCAGCCAGGCGAGCGCCGCGTTCCCCGATGACTGGCCCCTGGTGATCGCCTGCGGCATCATCGGCGGCGCGGCCGGCGCGATCTTTTCTTCCGCAACGCTGAAGATCACGCGCCGCATCCGCCGCTGGCGCACGGACTTTCCATTGAGCCGCACCTTGATCGTTGCGGGATGCGCGGGTGCGGTCGTCGCCGTCATCGGCATGCTTTCTTCCGGCGCAACGTTCGGCACGGGCTATGCGCAGGCCAGAAGCGCCATCGAGGGCAATGCGCTGCCGCCGCTCTTCTTCGTCGAAAAATTCATCGTCAGCCTCGCCTCCACGGTTTCGGGCATTCCGGGAGGCCTGTTCGCGCCATCGCTTTCGGTGGGCGCGGGGCTGGGCTCGACGCTCGGGCAGATCTTCGGCGCTGATGTCAGCCTGGCGGCGATCCTCGGCATGGCCGGGTATTTCGCTGGCGTCGTGCAGGCCCCGATGACCGCCTTCGTCATCATCCTGGAAATGACCGGCAATCATGACAACGTCATCCCGCTGATGGCCGCGTCCATGCTCGGCTACGGCACCGCGCGCCTGATCTCGCCGGAGCCGCTTTATCATTCCCTGGCGCGGCTGTTCCTGGCCGATGCGATACGGCGCAGGCGAGTCGAGCAGCATCCCACGTGACCGCGCCGGGTTACGGCCGGGACGAACCGCTCAATCCGATACCCGGACGCCACGTTTGTGCATCGCGAAAAGCAGCGCTCCTCCGAATGCCGCTATCGCCAGCCCGCCCCACCACGGCATCGGAAAACCGTAGGCGGCGAGGATGCCCGGCAGGGCGATCTTCTTGCCCCAGATGAGCTCCACCACGGTCGCGATGAGGCCTTGCCCAACAAAGACGATCCAGATTGCTGCGGCCCAGGGAGAAATGTGTTTCTTTGCGGGGGTCCGTTCACTCAATGTCGTTCTCCTTTTTATGTGATACGATCGTATCATAAAAGAAAAACCAGACAATCGCTGCATGCCAAAACGTGTCGATCACAATTTGCGCCGCCTCCAGATCGCCGAGGCGCTGTGGAGGATCGCGGCGAGCCGTGGTCTGGAAGAGGTGTCGATGCGCCAGGTGGCGGCGGAGGCCGGCGTGTCGACGCGGCTGGTTCAATACTATTTCGAGACACGCGAGCGCCTGCTCGTCGAAGCGCTTGCGCTGCGCAACGAGCATGATCGCAAACGCATCGAGGGCCGGCTGCCCGAGGGCGCCTCGCTGAGGGATGCGATCCGGGTGCTGCTGCTCGGACTGCTGCCGCTCGATGAGGAGAGCCGGCAGTCGACGCTGATCCAGCTTGCCTACGGGGTCCGGGCCGTGAACGATCCGCTGCTGGCCGAGCATGTCATCCGCCCTTCCAAGCCCGGACTGGACGAACTCGTCACCGAGCTGCTGGCCGGCGCGCAGGCCGCCGGGCAACTTCACGAGGGCCTGGAGCTGATGCGTGAGGCCGGAACCTTGCTCGCCCTGTCGAACGGCATGTCCTACGACGTGCTGATGGGCATGCGCAGCGCCGACGATGCCATCGCGCTGGTCGACTACAATCTCCGGCGCGTCTTCCTATCTGAAGCGACATGAAGCCGTCCAAGAAACCCCCACCCAAGAAACCCGGGGCAGGCCAAGACATGCATGGTGCGAGCCTGGACAGCGCCGATGATATTTTGCGGAACCACATCGCGGGCGTGGTCGACGACCTCAGGACCGAGCTGGGAGACCGCCTTTGCGCCGTCATCCTGCACGGCTCGCTTGCCATGGAGAGTTTTCATGCCCCGAAGAGCGATGTGGACCTGCTGGTGCTGGTGGAGGACCTGTCGGCCGACCAGGCGCGCCGGCTGTACAGCCTTTTCGAGCGGCATCATTCGCACAGGCCCTATGCCGGCGGCCTCGAGGTGAGCGTCATCGATGCCGCCGATGCAAAGTCGCCGCAGCACCCGTTGCCCAGCCTCGTCCATTTCAGCGAGACGACCAGCGGATGGCAGCCGTGGCCCGAGGGCAAGCCACCGACCGACGAAGACCTCCTCGCCCATCTGACGGTGGCCAGGCATCGCGGCCGCAGCCTCCATGGCCCGGCGCCCCGTGACGCCATCGGTGAACTGCCGTGGGCCGACTACCTGGCCTCGGTGCGCGGCGACATCGACTGGATCCTGGAAGACGAAAACATCCTCGGATCGCCCTATTACGGGATCCTCAACCTATGCCGCTGGGCCATGATGGCGGAAGCGGCGGAGCGCATCGTGCCGGGCAAGGAAGAAGCCGGCGTCTGGGCCCTGTCGCACCTGCCGCAAGACCTGAGGGAAATCGTCGCCCAGGCCCTCGCCGCCTATCGGGACCGGAGCTGGCCGCAAACGATCCGCGAGAGGCAATTGTCAGGCGGACCCTGGCAGCGCACGCCGCTGCTGGAATTCCGGGACTACATGCGCTCGCGCAACGGCAACCGGGAAGGCGCCGGAACGCCAACCGGGTGACTGGTTTCGACGTATCCTAGCCGTCTTCGGCCTTGCGGCGGCGTTCGATTTCTTCGGGCTCCTTCTCGTCGATGGTGGTGAGCTCGTCCTGCGCACGGGCGTTTGCGCGCAGCAATTCATCCAGCTTGGCCTGCAGCGCCTGCGTGTCCCGATGTTCCGCCCGCTGGATGAAGAGCGTCATGGCCCAGGTCGCCATTGTGGCGAAGCCGTGCCAGTCGAAGGTCTCCCGTTCGAAGACGAACCACAGCACGGCGTAGCCGATCAGGATCAGAAACGCCCATGGCCGCGCGGTAGCCGTGCCGAGATGGGTCAGGACGCTGGCGACGGTCATGCGCTCACTCCTCGGTTCGGCCACCAGCTTCCGGGAACGGCAACGCTGCCTCGACTGTTATCCCGCCATAGGGCCGCAAAGGGCCATCGCGATGCCAACAGTCATGAAGATTGCGCTGATCGTCGCCGTCCTGCTGGCGATGTTCTACATCGGGTTCCTGTTCTCGACGGGCGGGCCGGGCGCGTTGATCATCCCCGGCCATACGCCGCAATAGCCAGGCCCTGGTCCTTCAGCTCATGCCGGAGGCCATGGCAGCGGGTCGTCGCCGTCCTTGTATTCGGGCATCGATTTCAGCTGCTCCTCGGTGAATGCGGTGACGGCGTGAACCTCGCCGTCTTCGTCACGCATGAATTCCAGTTGGTTGGCCTGCAAGGCCACGGGCTTCGTGCCGATACCGAGAAAGCCGCCGACATCGACGATGATCTCGCTGGTCGGACCCGTGCCGTGGACATGTGAAACCGAGCCCACATTGTCGTCATCGAGACCGTAGACCGTCGCACCCTCGATGATGTCGGGGATCAATTCGGCCTCGGTCAGGCGGACATGATTGGTATGGTCCATGATTGTCTCCTCTGCGTTTAGACAACCCCAACCACCGAACCGGTGCTCCGTTCCGAAAATCTGCAGCCCGAAAGCCTGCAGCGATGCAGGGGACGGCGGGACCGAGGAAAAAGGAACGATGGCTATCGGGAAGAGTTAGCGCCACGAAGGGACTATCCGATCGGAGGAGCTTTCCGATGAAAGGGATCATCCTGAAAACCACCCTGGCGCTTTGCCTGAGCACCGGCGTCACCACGGCGATGGCGCAGACAGAGCAGCCCGAGATCCTCAAGAAGGATCCAAGCCAGCAGCAGCCGACCAAGGAGACACCGCCCAGTAACGCCGGGGAAGGCGCCACGGGAGGGGACGGCATGGAGGCGCCCATCAATCCATCGGAGCAGGCACCGGCCGAACAGCAGCAGGCCCCCAGCCAAAATCAGCCAGCCGGTGAACAAGGCGGCTCAGGTACGATGAAGTCCGGCGAGCAGAAAGGCAGCGAACAGCCAGCAGGCCAGGGAGCGCAAGGTACGCAGGGTACAACGACCGATCAGAAAGCGGATCGGCCGAAAACGGAAGGAAGCGGGGAGCCGAAATCCGAACCGGGTTCCGACACGACGCAGCAGAGCCAGCCTTCGGGCAAGTCCTCCACGACCGTGAACGTCACCGCGGAACAGAAAACCGAGATCACGCAGGTGATCCGAGAGACGAAGGTTGCGCCGGCACGTGACATCGACGTCGAGATCTCGGTGGGCGTGGCGATCCCGAGGACTATCGAGGTGCACCGGCTTCCGCCGCGCATCATCAGGATCGTGCCGGACTACGAAGGCTATGTCTATTTCGTCCTCGATGATGGGCGCATCGTGATCCTGGATCCGGATACCTACGAAGTGGTCGCCGTCCTGGCCTAGGGCGGTTCACCGTTTCACGGAAGCGGATCACCAGCCACGGCAAAAAGCATTTGGAACCTTCGGGTCCAGGCAGGTGTTGCGTCTGCAAAGGAGGACGCTATGGCCGATGTGAAAAAGACCAAGGACGTTCCAGCGCCGCCGAGAAAGGTGCCCAAGCGGCCCGGCACGGATCCAAGCAACAAACCGGCTCGGGATTCACGCGAGGATCCGGCTCCCAACCCGGAGGCGGGCGGCAATCTTCCTAAGACCAGCACCCGCGCCGAGGTCGAAAAGGTGAGCCCCAACTTGAAGCGCTAGTCTAGGTCGTGCCGATCACCTCGAGCACATGGCGGGCAATCACGATCTCCTCGTCGGCCGGCATGACCTTGACTTCGATCGTGCTGGCCGCAGCGCTGATGATTGGATCGTGGGCGAGATTGGAGCTTTCGTCGAGGGCGATGCCCAGCCAGCCCAGCCTGTCGCAGATCGCCTTTCGGACGGCGCTGGACTTTTCACCGATGCCGGCCGTGAAGACGAGACAGTCGAGCCCGCCCAATGTGTTGGCGAGCGCGGCAATCTCGCGCGCTGCCCGGAAGACGAAAAGCTCGATCGCTTCGCGCGCCTTGGGATCGGCGCTTGCCTCCAGTTCGCGCATGTCGGCGGAAATTCCCGAAACGCCCAGCAGTCCGGATTTCTCGTAGAGCACATGCTGAAGTTCATCCGCAGACATCCTGTCGTGCTGCAGCAGGTGAAGCAGCACGCCGGGATCCAGCGTGCCGCAACGCGTCCCCATGACCAGCCCATCCAGTGCGGAAAACCCCATGGTCGTGTCGAGACTGCGGCCGTGCCGCATGGCGCACAGGCTGGCACCATTGCCGAGATGGGCGACGACAGTGCGCCGATCCGCCTTCCCCTCGGCGGCAAGCCGGCTTGCGATGGATTCGAAGGAGAGCCCGTGGAAGCCATAGCGGCGGATGCCCCTTTCCTCATAGCCTCTTGGCAAGGCGAAGCGGTTCGCGGGAGGATCGATCGTTCGATGAAAGGCCGTATCGAAACATCCGATCTGCCGAAGCTGCGGTCTCAATTTCGCGATCGCGCGGATCGGCGCGACGCTGCCCGGTTGATGCAGTGGCGAAAGCGGCGTGAGCGCCTCGACGGCGTCGATGCGCTCCGGCGTCAACAGGACAGGATCGAAAAACGACGTCCCGCCATGGACGATGCGGTGACCGCAGGCGGATATTTCACGTCCACCGGATTCGGTCTCGACCCAGTCCAGCAGCGCGCCGATCACCCCCTCCTGATCGCCATGCGGGAGAGCCCGGTCGACAAGAGACTTTCCGTCTTCCGCCTTTGCCTTGATGCGGGCCGAAGGGCCGAACTGCAGGGATCCCCGGGCTGCCATCGTCGGCTCGCCCGCACGATCGAGCTCGCAGATGCCGAACTTGACGCTGGACGAACCAGCGTTCAACGCCAGGATCGTCTTGTTCATCACGCTCCGGCCTCGCCCGCACGACCACGCCAGGTCCAGTTTCGGACCTCCGGCATGTCCTCGCCATGTTCGTGGACATAGGCCTTGTGTTCCTCGATCTTTCCTTCGAGCGCGGCCGAGAACCCAGCCGACCGCTCCGACAGTTGCGGAAGCCAACGCAGGGCCGCCAAGGCGAGATGGAAGCGATCGATCCCGTTCATGACCGCCATGTCGAAGGGCGTGGTCGTCGTTCCTTCCTCGCGAAAACCATGGACGTGGAAATTGTCATGGTTGGCGCGTCGGTAGGTCAGCCTGTGAATGAGGTATGGATATCCGTGATAGGCGAAGATGACCGGCCTGTCCTGCGAGAAGAGCGCGTCGAAGGTTTCATCGGTGAAGCCGTGCGGATGTTCGCTGTTGGCCTGCAGCGTCATCAGATCCACCACGTTGACGACCCGGATCCGCAGATCCGGAAACTCCCCGGCGAGAAGATCGACGGCGGCAAGCGTCTCCATGGTGGGGACGTCGCCCGCGCACGCCATCACGAGATCGGGATGCTCGCCGGCAGGGCATGTCGAGGCCCATTGCCATATGCCGGCCCCCGCCTTGCAGTGGGCCTCAGCCTCATCGGCTGCCAGCCACTGCGGCGCAGGCTGCTTGCCCGCGGTGATCACGTTGATGCGGTTCCATGTCTGCAGGCAATGGTCGGTGACCCACAGGAGCGTGTTGGCATCCGGCGGGAAGTACAGCCGCACGATGTCGGCTTTCTTGTTCGCAACGAAATCGGAAAACCCTGGGTCCTGGTGGCTGAACCCGTTGTGATCCTGCCGCCAGACATGGGACGTCAGAAGATAGTTAAGCGACGCGATCGGCTTGCGCCACGGCAGTTCCGCCGATGTCTTCAGCCATTTGGCATGCTGGTTGACCATGGAATCCACGATGTGGATGAAAGCTTCATAGCAGGAGAACAGCCCATGCCTGCCCGTCAGCAGATAGCCTTCCAGCCAGCCCTGGCAGAGATGTTCGGAGAGCACCTCCATGACCCGTCCTTCCGGAGCAAGATGGACGTCATAGGGCTCGATATCTTCCATCCAGACTCGATCCGTCACCTCGAAAACGGCATCGAGCCGGTTCGACGACGTCTCGTCGGGCCCCATCAATCGAAAATTGCGCGACGAAGCGTTCGCGCCGATGACGTCGCGCAAATAGGTGCCCATGGTGCGCGTCGCCTCTCCCACGCGACTGCCGGGCATCGGCACGTCGACGGCAAAGCGCTTCCAGTCGGGCAGCACCAGATCCTTCTTCAGCAACCCGCCATTGGCATAGGGCGACGCCCCCATGCGTTTGGTGCCCCTGGGAGCGAGAGCGGCGATTTCAGGCTGCAGGCGACCTGACGCGTCGAACAGTCGGTCCGGCTCGTAGCTGCGCATCCAGTCCTCGAGGATCCGGCGATGCGCGGCATCGCCGCGGGCATTGGAAACCGGCACCTGGTGCGAGCGCCAGAAGCCCTCGACCTTTTCGCCATCGACTTCCTTCGGCCCGGTCCATCCTTTCGGACTGCGCAGGACGATCATCGGCCAGCGCGGCACCCCGATGGCTTTCGTCTTCGCCGTGCGGGCAGCCGATTGAATGACGCGGATGCGATCCATGACTTCGTCGAGGGCCGCGGCCATGAGGGCGTGCATGGCTTTCGGATCGCTGCCTTCGACAAAGAAAGGTTCGTAGCCGTAGCCCATGAAAAGGCTTCTCAGTTCATCGTCGTCCATCCGCGCCAGCAGCGTGGGATTTGCGATCTTGTAGCCGTTGAGATGGAGGATCGGCAGAACCGCGCCATCCACCTGGGGGTTCAGGAATTTGTTCGAATGCCATGCGGCGGCCAGAGGCCCCGTCTCGGCTTCGCCGTCGCCGATGACGCAGGCAACGACCAGATCCGGATTGTCGAAGGCCGCGCCGTAGGCATGGACCAGGGCATAGCCAAGTTCACCGCCCTCGTGGATCGAACCGGGTGTCTCCGGCGCGACATGGCTCGGCACGCCACCGGGGAAAGAAAACTGCTTGAACAGCTTCTTCATGCCTTCGGCATCGCTGCCGATGTCGGGATAGATCTCGCTGTAGCTTCCTTCCAGCCATGTGTTGGCAACCATGGCCGGGCCGCCATGGCCGGGACCGCAGATGAAAAGCACGTCGAGATCATGCTCGCGGATCAGGCGGTTCAGATGGACATAGATGAAATTGAGGCCCGGCGTGGTTCCCCAATGCCCCAGCAGTCTCGGCTTCACATGTTCGGCCCGCAAAGGTTCCCGCAGCAGCGGATTGTCCATCAGATAGATTTGACCGACCGAGAGATAGTTCGCCGCCCGCCAGTACCGGTCCATCATCTCAAGCTGCGGTGCGTTGCTGGTCATGGTCTCGCTCCATTTCCTCATCTGCCGAAGTGTTGCGCCGTGGAATCCGGGCACAGGGGTTGGGCTCGGCGGAGCCAATGATGACGATACGCGATTGTAACCGCCTGCACACGCTGCCCGACATTCCTCAACCCGGGAAGTCGCCTGACGTTCCTTTTCAGGAGGCCCCGTGACCCTACGGGCCGGATTCGGATCACGGAACTCAGGAAAGGTCGCCTTCAGGACGAGGCCATCCAGGCGCGCCTTCGCGACATCAGCCCGGACATGGTTATTCCCAGATGCTGTCCATGGCGCCCCACGACCACGCTCTGGTGCGTTCCCGGCATGTCGAACCATTCCGCGCCCGGCAGGAACGGCCGCCAGATCAGACGCGGGTCGCAATCCAGCGTGGAGCCTCCGGTGGCACGAAAGAAATGCACCGGCCCCGAGTACCGCGTCGGCCGATAAAGCCCCTTCATGCGCAAAAGCTGCCGTGCGGCGCGATCATAGGCTGGCGGATAGTTTCCGGCCCATTGCGGCGCCATTGTCGGATAGTGCTCCGCGAGCGGGCTCCTGAAGCGGAACAGCAGCCTGTTGAACGGCTTCCACAGCCTTGCCGCCAGCGACCGGCGCGGCTGATGCCCACCGCCTCGCTGCGCGGCGGGCCCGGGAGGCCGCTTCAGGCGACGGGTCAGCCTGTCGACGTGATATGCGAGCCAGACGGACAGCGGCCACGCGTGTTCGCTCGTCGGCGTATCGATCATGGCCACGAAGTCGACCGCCTGACCTCGCCGGGTGAGCGCGCGGGCGAGCTCCAGGGCGAAAACCCCGCCAAAGGAATATCCGACGAGCCGGAACGGGGGCCTGAACCCTCCCGCGGCCAATGCCGCGACGCAGGTGTCGATCTCATCGGAGACCCGCGCAGGATTTGCCGCCGGGAAGTCGGACAGGCGGATCCCGTAGAGCGCGCCCTGGTGCACGAAGCCCTGCAACACGTCCTTGATCTCGAACAGGCAGCTTGCTCCGCCGGCGAAAAAGAAGACCGGACAGGATGGATCACCGTCGCGGAGCTTTATGATCTTGGGAAGTCGCGCCGGCTCGTTTCGACGCCCGGCATTGGCGAATTTGCCTATCTCCGGTGTCATATAGACGGAGTTGACGTCGATCTCGATCCCGGTTCTTTCATGATACTCAGAGATGACATGAAGAAGCTTATTGATATTAAGGCAATTTAACGTGCTTTCCTGAGCTGATACCTTTCTATGCAATACATGTTCTATTGCATCACACAGAACGATATCCTTACTCTCGGAAGACATCATAAGTCCTCTATTATGAGTCCTTGCGATAAATTCGTCGCCTCTAAAATAACACCCAAGACCTGTCGCGGAAAGGTGTTTTTCTCCAGATATCCATCTTTGCTTAATTTGCCGCCTTCGCGCCGCCGACGGCCGAGCGGCCCGCGGTTTTCCGCAAACGGCGCTGCTCCTGACCAAGGCTCGATCACTCTTTTCCAGCGCGTTAGTTGCTGCTTGTGCAGCCAAATTCGCTGTGAAGCTGACGAAAGCCGTGGACCGCAACATATCGTGAGGGCGGGTAACCACCCCGGTGGGGTTATCCTGCAGTTCAGGGAACCCAAGGACGTATCCAACCCGAGGAGCCCAAGATGGGTATTCATCACGGGACACGTCGTGGCATTGCGTATCCCGAAGACCTGGCGTTTCTTTCACACGTTTATGACGAAGCGTGCCGGCGGCAGGGCGTGTCCAAGCATTCCGAGGAAGGCGCCAATCTCGCTCATTCGGTGATGGCCCTGTACGCCGCTGGCGTGAGGGGCGAGCGGCGCATGAAGATGTCGCTTCGCGCCCGTGCCCGGGAATTCGCCGCGCTGGCCAGATAGAGAAATCCGGATAGGGAAAACGATGCGCGATCTCGCAAAGTTCGCCATCCGTGCGACGGTGGCGCCGAGATGATCACCGTCACCAAGATCGTCCAGTTTCTTGCCATCGTCCTTTCGGCCCTCGCACTCGTCCCCGCCGGAGCACACCTCGCCGCACTGCCGAACAAGATCGGCCTGCCGCAGACCGCGTATTTCACCGTCCAGGGCATTTATTACGGATGGGCGATTCTCGGCCTGCTCTGGCCTGGCGCGCTTGCCATGAACGTCCTGCTCGCGATCTGCGTCCGCTCGCAAGGCGGGCCATTCTGGGCAGCGCTCCTGGCCGCGTTCTGCTTTGTGCTGATGCTGGTCATCTTCGTGCTTTGGACATTGCCCGCCAATCAGGCCACGCAGAACTGGACGACCGTTCCTGCAAACTGGGAACTGCTCAGGCGGCAATGGGAGTATTCGCACGCGGTCAACACCGTCCTGGTCTTTGCCGCTCTCTGTCTCGCGACGTTGTCCGCGCTTCTGTGGCGGCCGCCCGGGCTGTAGCCGGCACCGGCTCGCCGGCGCTGGCGTTCGTGCCATTCCTTCAGCGTTCCGGAATGGATCCCCGACACTCTCCGCTCCCTGCGGTCGCTCACGAGGTCGAGGATGACCAGAGGAGGGGCGACTCGGCCAATCTCCAACGTTGATCGCGTGCGAAGGCGATCAAGACATGACCGCACCGCGCGGTCGGGCACGCGAAGCGGAATTTTTGAACCAACCTCGGCCAGGGCCGTTGGTATGGGTCTTCATTGAAATACTCCCGACTGCGCCGTTCGGTCATCCGAACGGCTTTTTTTTGCCGAGCCCGGCCGTTTTCGCTAGGCCTGCTTCAATGCCGATACGGCAGCCTCGCTGTCACGGATGTGCTCGTTCGCGTCCGGCTGGCGCTGCACCAGCAGAATGAACAGAAGGTCGGTGAGTGCCAGTTGCGCATCGCGCGCCGAGATGGCGGAGGAGCGCACGCCGTCATCGTCGCCCACCGAGTAGAGGACGAGGTCGGCGATGCGGCTGAGCGGATTGCTCTTCAGCGATGTCATGACGACGACCGCGGCGCCCCGCGCCCTGGCCTGCTCGGCGATGCGCAGCGTCTCGATGCTGGTGCCAGAGTGGGAGAATGCGAACAGGACGTCTCTCGGGCCGAGCGACGAGGCGCTGGCCAGTTGCACATGGCTGTCGCTGTCATGCAGCACGTTGCGGCCGAGCTTCATCAGCTTGATGGCGAAGTCGCGCGCCACCAGTGCCGAAGCGCTGACGCCGGCGAGGTGGATGCGATCGGCCCTGTCCAGCCGGTCGAGCACTTCGCCGATGGTCTGTTCGGTGTTGATCGACGTGGTCTGCTGCATGGAAGCGAACTTGCTGGCGACCAGCTTCTGCAGGACGGTCATGTAGCCGTCGCCGCGCTCGATCGAGCCATGCACCATGCCGACGGGGGCCTGCCATTGCTTGGTCTTGGCCTCGCTGACGGCCAGCTTCAGCTGCTGGTAGGTGGCATAGCCGAGTTTCTGCGAGAACTTGACCACGCTGGACTGGCTGCGGCCGGTCTGTTCGGCGAGCGCGGCGGACGACAGCTGCAGCATCTCGTCGGGATTGTCGACGATGAACTGGCCGATCTGCCGGTCGGCCGGCGCCATGGTGTCGAGCGTGGCGTGGATCTTCGTGAGAACCGACATAGGACCTGCCTCTTCCGTCCCGATCCGGACATGTTTCGCCCGATCCGGATCAGGAATAGAATATTCCAATGCAGGTTGACAGGGAAGAATATCCGGGTCAACTCTCGCATCGGCCCTGCCGGTTCGACGGCGGCCGGAATGGATCCTGAACCATGGACAGATTGCGCATCGTCGGCGGGCAGCGGCTGCAGGGTGCGGTCGCGATCTCCGGCGCGAAGAATGCGGCGCTGCCGCAGATCGCGGCATCGCTGCTCAGCCACCATCCGCTCGAACTGACCAACCTGCCGGCGGTCAGCGACGTCGACAACATGCTGAGCGTGATCACCCAGCACGGCGCCGAGATCAGCCGCTCGGCGCATGCCGTGACGATCGAAACAAAAGCGGTGGTCTCCAGGGAGACGACCTACGACACGGTGCGCAAGATGCGCGCCACCGTGCTGGTGCTGGGGCCGCTGCTGGCGCGTTTCGGCCAGGCGCAGGTGTCGCTTCCGGGCGGTTGCGCCATCGGTGCACGGCCGGTCGACATGCATATCAAGGCGCTCGCTCAGCTCGGCGCCGACATCGGCATCCAGGGCGGCTCGATCGTCGCCAGCGCGCCAAACGGCCTGACCGGCGTGCGCATCGTGCTCGGCTCGCCCTCCGTCGGCGCCACCGAGACGGCGATGATGGCGGCAACGGCAGCCAAAGGCGAGACCGAGATCGTCAACGCCGCACGCGAACCGGAAGTGGCCGACCTCGCCGCCTGCCTGAACGCGATGGGCGCGACGATCGAAGGCGCCGGAACCCATCGCATCCTGGTCCAGGGCGGCACGGCCTGGCGCGCGGCGACGCATCACACCATCCCCGACCGCATCGAAGCGGGCACCTACGCCATTGCCGCCGCCATCACCGGCGGTCAGCTGGAGCTGACGCATGCGCGGCTGGAGCATCTCGCCTCGGTGGTACAGATCCTCGAAGCGACCGGCGTCAGCGTCTGGCCCGGCGACCGCGGCCTGATCATCTCGCGCGACGGACCGCTGCGCGCCGTCGATGCCACGACCGAACCCTATCCCGGCTTTCCGACCGATTTGCAGGCGCAGTTCATGGCGCTGATGTGCTGCGCGCCGGGTGCCTCGCTGCTGCGCGAGACCGTGTTCGAAAACCGCTTCATGCATGTGCCGGAGCTGATGCGGCTGGGCGCCAACATCACCTTGCAGGGAACCTCGGCGCTGGTGCGCGGGGGCACACCCCTGCGCGGCGCGCAGGTGATGGCGACCGACCTGCGCGCCTCGGTCTCGCTGGTGCTGGCCGCGCTCGTCGCCGAGGGCGAAAGCATCGTCAACCGCGTCTACCATCTCGACCGCGGCTATGAGAGCCTCGACCGCAAGCTGCGCATGTGCGGTGCCACCATCGAGCGGTTCCGCGAATGAAAACCGCCCCGCGATTCTATCTCGGCGTCGATGGTGGCGGTACCGGCTGCCGTGCCCGCATCGAAGACGAGGCCGGCACCATCCTCGGCCAGGGTCTTTCCGGACCCGCCACGACGCGTCTCGGCATCGACACGGCCTGGGCGTCGATCGCCCGCGCCTATGGGGCGGCCGCCGAAGAAGCGGGCTTCGGCGCTGCCGAATTCAAGCGTACCGCAGCCGGCATCGGCCTGGCCGGCATCGGCCGCAAGGGTGCGCTGGAAGCCTTGCAGGCGATCGAACACCCCTTTCTCGACATCGACTTCACCAGCGACGGCATGGGTGCCTGCCTCGGCGCGCATTCGGGTCTCGACGGCGCCATCGTCATCGCCGGCACCGGGTCGATCGGGCTCGGCTTCGTCGAGGGTCAGCCTCTGCGCGTCGGCGGCTACGGCTTCCCGATCTCGGACGAAGGCAGCGGCGCCGATCTCGGACTGAAGGTGGTGCAGCTGGCGCTGCGCGCGCATGACGGGCGGCACGACCGTTCCGCGCTGCTCTCCGAGATCATGCATCGATTCCAGGACGATCCGATGGAAGCGGTGGCCTGGATGGACCGTGCCAGCGCGACCGACTATGCCGCCCTTGCCCCGACGGTGATGCGCCACGCCGACCAGGGGGATGCCGCCGGGCGGCGCATCGTCCAGTCGGCGGCCGAACATATCGACACGCTGGTGCGCACGCTGTTCGAAAAGGGTGCCCCGCGCGTGACGCTTCTGGGCGGCCTCTCCAGTCCGCTGGAGCCCTGGCTGGCGCCGGACGTGCGGCGGCGGCTGAAGCCGGCGGACGGCGACGCCGTCTCCGGCGCCATCATCCTGGCGAGGCAACGCGCCAGACGTTGACAAGTGGCGCCGGCAGCAAATGAAGCCCGGTCTGAACCCTCGCGCATTTGTCTGCGTTCCGGAATGGATCCCCGACACTCTTCGGTCGCTGCGCTCCCTACGAGGTCGAGGATGACGGAGGTAAAGGGCGCCTCGGCTATTCCCGAACGTCAGTGATGACGTCGATGTTCGTGGTGACGTGGGACTGCCTGGCCTAACATCGGTGATGACACTTAGTCGACGCCAGCTTACCGAAATTGACAATTAGCGCCGGCAGCAAATGAAGCCGTCATCCTCGACCTCGGAGCGACCGCAGGGAGCAGAGAGTGTCGGGGATCCATTCCGGAACGCTGGTGGAATGTCCGAACGCCGATGCCAGCGCGCCAGGTCAAAGCAGGTGCCGGACGATATCCCCGTCACGCCGGGGTGACAATTGGCTAGGGCGCCAAATGAAGCCGTCTGCACGCTCCAAGACAGGAATATTCAATTCCAATCTGCATTGACAGAAAGGAATAATGCATTCTAAATGGTTAACGGGATGCTACCGGACCGGTACTTCCCGATGTGAGCAATGCAAGGGTGAAAGCCGTGTCTGAAAAAGGCTTGATAACGGAGCTGGAGCGGCTGGTTTCCGAGGAGCGGAACCCGCGCACCATGGACATGGATCTCCTGCCGACGGTCGAGCTCCTGCGCAGGATCAATGACGAAGACAAGGGCGTGGCCTACGCGGTCGAGAAGGTGATCCCCGAGATCGCCGCCAGCGTGGACCGCATCGCCGAAGCCTTCGCCAAGGGCGGCCGCCTCGTCTATATGGGCGCCGGCACCAGCGGCCGCATCGGCGTGCTGGACGCTTCCGAATGCCCGCCCACCTTCCGCGTGCCGCCGACCATGGTGGTCGGGCTGATCGCCGGGGGCTACGACGCCCTGCTGAAGGCAACCGAGGGTGCGGAGGACAGCCAGGCCAGGGGCGCCGAGGCGCTGGCCGAGATCGGCCTCACCGACAAGGACGTCGTGGTGGGCATCGCCGCGAGCGGGCGCACGCCCTACGTCGTCGGCGGGCTCAACCATGCCAGGAAGGTCGGCGCGACCACCGTCGCGCTGTCCTGCAATCCGCATTCGGCGATCGCCGCGATCGCCGACATCGCCATCTCGCCGGTCGTCGGCCCGGAAGTGCTGACGGGCTCCACCCGCATGAAATCCGGCACCGCAGAAAAGCTGGTGCTGAACATGCTGACCACCGCCAGCATGGTGAAGATCGGCAAGACCTACCAGAACCTGATGGTCGACCTCAAAGCATCCAACAAGAAGCTGGTGGCGCGTGCCGCGCGCATCGTCATGCAGGCGACCGACTGCACGCTGGAGGAAGCCGAAGCGGCCCTTGCCCAGACCCACAATGACGTGAAACTGGCGATCCTCGTCACAATGACGGGGATGAACCCTGCCGAGGCGCGGTTTGCGCTGGAAGGTGCGGGGGGCTTCCTGCGAAAAGCGATCGAGCACAACGGGGCCTCGCCCATGTAGGGGCGGGCAAGAAGATCGGCCAACAAGAACGACAAGGGAGGATGACATGAGCAATCGACTAACGCGCCTCACGGGTTTAGCTCTAGCCGCCATGCTGAGCGCGACGGCACTCGCCGGCACCGCCGACGCGGCCAAGCTGCGCATGGCCTGGGCGCAGGATGCGACCGGCCTCGACCCGCACAAGCAGACCGCGTTCTCGTCGCTGCGCCTGCTCGAACTCATCTACGAGCCGCTGGTGCGGCTCGATGCCGACCTGCAGATCGTGCCGGGCATCGCCAAGAGCTGGCAATTCTCCGCCGACGCCAAGGAGCTGACGTTCAAGCTCGACCCCAAGGCGAAATTCCAGAACGACGCCACCGTCACGCCGGCGGATGTGAAGGCATCCTTCGAGCGCATCCTCGACGAGAAGACGGGTGCGGCCAACCGCGCCAACTACCTGTCGATCGCCAGCATCGAAACGCCGGATGCCGAAACCGTCGTCTTCAAGCTGTCGCAGCCCGATGCGCCGATCCTGACGGCGATGACCGACACCAATTCGGCAATCGTCCCGGCGAGCGAAATCCAGGCCGGCACCATCGGCACCAAGGCGGTCGGTTCCGGTCCGTTCAAGCTGGAACGCTGGGACCCGAACTCCAAGGAAGTGCTGGTTGCCAACAAGGATTGGGCCGGCGGCCCGACGGGGCTGGAAGGCATCGAAATCAGCGTGCTGCCAGATGAGACCGCGATCCTGGCGGCGATGCGCACCGGACAGATCGACTTCGCGCTGCTCAACGACCCGCTGATCGCCACGCTGGTGCCGAACGAGCCCAAGCTGCAGCTCAACCGCGCGCCGGTGCTGGCCTATCACGTGCTGCAGCTCAACCCGGCGCGCAAGCCGATGAACGAGCTTGCCGTGCGCCAGGCGATCTCCTGCGCCGTCGACCGACAGGCCGTCCTCGACACGGCCTCGCTCGGCGAAGGCAAGGTGACCGGCCCGCTGACCATGCCCTTCTTCGCGTCCGACCCGAACTCGCTGTTCTGCTACCAGCGCGACGTCGAGAAGGCCAAGAAGCTGATGGCCGACGCCGGCATGGCCGATGGCTTCACCGCGACGGTGATCGCCGCCACAGGCGAGCCGCCGACGGCAGCGGCCGAAGCGCAGGTGCTGCAGTCACAGCTCGCCGAAATCGGCGTGAAGCTCGACATCAAGATGATGGAGCTCAACGTCTATGTCGACACCTGGCTGAAGGGCGACTTCGACATGGCCGTGGCGCTGAACGGCGGACGGCCCGATCCCTACACCATGTACAACCGCTACTGGACGAAGAACGGCAATCTGCAGAAGGTCTCCAACTTCGCCGACGATGCGCTGGACAAGGCGCTGCAGGAAGGCCGGGCCGAGACCGACCGCGACAAGCGCAAGGCGATCTTCACCGACTTCGAGAAGCAGCTCGCCGAGAAGTCGCCCTGGGTATGGCTCTACACCTCCTATGGCTATACGGCGCAGCAGAAGAACGTGAAGGGCTTCGTGCCGATGCCGACCGGCTCGCTGGCCAGTCTCGGCAAGGTGACCATCGGAGAATGATCGCCGGCAGCGGGAAGGGCAATCGGGTGAGGAGGCGCGTACCTCCTCTCCTTTGCCCTCTCCGCCTCGCACTGGCGGCGGTGAAGCCGCCGTGGGCGACGCACCTCTCCCCATTTCATCAAGGCAATCGCGTATGAGTTCCCCCTCTCCGTCTCGGGCTTCGCCCGATCCACCTCTCCCCCGCCTTCGGCAGGGGCGAGGAACCGCAGTTGCGGCGCCGGCATCTATCCAGCTTGGGGTTCCTCGCCCCCGTGAAGCGGGGGAGAGGTGGATCGGGCGAAGCCCGAGACGGAGAGGGGGTGTTGCAACGCCACATGCGACAGCCCTCCCCCGCGACCGCCCCAGAGGCATCCACCACCTCGACACCGATGCTCCCGGCAAAGGGGCCCGGTTCCAAAGTCGATACAGGGGCAACCCGTGAACTATCTGATACGGCGCCTTGCAGCCTTTCCCCTGGTCCTGATCGGGGTCTCGATCGTGGTCTTCGTGGCCATCCGCCTCGTACCGGGCGATGCGATCACGGCGATGCTGGGCACCGAAGCCGGCCTGCTGACGCCGCAGCAGCGTGAATCGCTCGCCGTCTATTTCGGCATCGACCAACCCTGGCCGGTGCAGTACTGGCACTGGTTCACCGGCCTGTTCTCCGGCAACCTCGGCATTTCGGCAACCTACGGTAAGCCGGTGCTGAGGGTCATCCTCGAGCATTTCCCGCTGACGCTGGAGCTGGCGCTGCTGTCGATGCTGATCGCGCTGGCGATCGGCGTGCCGGCCGGCGTCTTTGCCGCCACGCGCAACGAGCGCCCGGCCGATCTTTCGGTGCGCGTCGCCGCGATGATCGGCCAGTCGACGCCGAGCTTCGTCGTCGGCCTGGTGCTCATCTACATCCTGTCGGCGGGCTTCGGCGTGCTGCCGACGATGGGCGCCTTCACGCCGCTGTGGCAGGATCCGCTGCAGAACCTCGGCCAGATGATCCTGCCGGCGATCACGCTGGGCTTCGCCTTCGCGGCGTCGGTGACACGCGTGTCGCGCTCGGCCATGCTCGACGTGCTGAGCGACGACTATGTGCGCACGGCACGCGCCAAGGGCACGCCGGAGCGGCGCGTGATCTGGCGGCACGCCTTGCCGAATGCGCTGGTGCCGGTGGTGACGCTGAGCGGCATCGAATTCGGCTACCTGCTCGGTGGGGCGGTCATCGTCGAACAGATCTACGCGCTGCCCGGCCTCGGCCGCATGGTGCTGGAGGCGATCCAGCAGCGCGACTATGCGCTGGTGCAGGGTTCGGTGCTGTTCGTCGCCCTCAACTTCATGATCGTGAACCTTCTGGTCGACCTCGCCTATGTGGCGCTTGACCCACGCATCCGCCTGGAGGGCCGGTGATGGGCATGGTCAAGGCCGTCTTCGCGCATCCGAGCGGCCGCATCGGCGGCGTGATCGTGCTCGTCTATCTCGTCATTGCCCTGCTCGGCGCGTTCGGCCTCACCCCGCACGATCCGCTGATGCAGTACCGCATCGTGCGGCTGCACGGGCCTTCGGCCTCGCACTGGATGGGTACGGATTTGTTCGGCCGCGACGTCGCCAGCCGCCTCATGAAAGGCATCGGCCAGTCCTTCACCGTCGCCTTCTTCTCGGTCGCCGCCGCGGCGCTCGCCGGCACGGTGCTCGGCCTGACGGCGGCCTGGTACGGCAGGCGCTGGGACACGGTCCTGATGCGGCTGATGGATGTGCTGCTGGCTTTCCCGGCGATCCTGCTGGCGCTGCTGGTGGTGACGATCATCGGCCCCGGCACCTGGACCAGCGTGATGGCGATCGCCATCGTCTATACGCCGATCTTCACGCGCGTCGTGCGCGGCCCCGCTTTGTCGCTCAAGACACGCGACTTCGTCGACGCGGCGCGCACCTTCGGCTCGAGCCGCTTCTACATCCTGACCCGGCACCTGCTGCTCAATCTCGTCGCGCCGCTGACCGTGCAGGTGACGCTGGCGCTGGCCTGGGCGCTGCTGACGGAGGCCGGCCTCTCCTTCCTCGGCCTGGGCACCCAGCCGCCAACCTCGTCGCTCGGCCTGATGCTGAGCGACAGCCGCAACCTGATGGAGCAGGCGCCCTGGCTGCTCGCCTTCCCGGCGCTGGCGATCATGCTCTCCATCCTCGGCTTCAACCTGCTGGGGGACGCGCTGCGCGACATCCTCGACCCCAAGACGAGGAGGGCGTGAGGATGGCGCAGACGAAACCGATCCTTTCGGTCCGCGACCTGCATGTGAGTTTCGGCCGCGGCAGCGATGCCAAGGAAGTCGTGCACGGCATTAACTTCGAGCTCGGTGTCGGCGAGGTGCTTGCCATCGTCGGCGAAAGCGGCTCGGGCAAATCCGTCACCGCGCTCTCGACCAACCGGCTGATCGACTATGCCGGCGGGCGCATCACCGGCGGCACGATCGAACTCACGCGCGCCGACGGCAGCATCATCGATATCGGTACCGCCGACACACGCGAATTGACCAAGATCCGCGGCGCCGAGATCGGCGTCATCTTCCAGGAGCCGATGACCTCGCTGAACCCGGTACTCACCATCGGCAGCCAGATCGAGGAGGCGTTCCAGCTGCATCGCGGTCTGAGCGGCAGGCAGGCCAGGGCCGCGGCGCGTGAAGCGCTGGAGCGTGTCCGCATCCCCGATGCCGAGCGCCGGCTGGTGGCGACGCCGGACCAGCTTTCCGGCGGCATGCTGCAGCGGGTGATGATCGCCATGGCGCTGGCCTGCAACCCGCGCCTGCTGATCGCCGACGAGCCGACCACCGCGCTCGACGTCACGGTGCAGGCGCAGATCATGGCGCTGCTGGCGGAGCTCAGACGCGAAACCGGCATGTCGATGATCTTCATCAGCCACGACATCGGGCTGGTGGCCGGCATAGCCGACCGCGTGATGGTGATGCAGGATGGCCGCGCCGTCGAACAGGGCGAGTTGAGCCAGATCCTCGACCATCCCCAGCACCCCTACACGAAACATCTGCTGCACGCCGTGCCGCATTTTTCCGGCGGCAGCGCGGCGCGGACGGATGGCACGCGCACGCAAGCCGGGGAGAAATCCGAAGCGGCCAGGCCGACGCTGCCCAAACCGACGCTAAAGGTCGACGACCTCGTCGTGCGCTACCCCATGAAGAGCGGCTGGCTCGGCCGGCCCTTCGGCGCGGTGCATGCGGTGGACGGTGTCGGCTTCGAGCTGATGACGGGCGAGACGCTGGCGATCGTCGGCGAAAGCGGTTCGGGCAAATCGACCACGGCGCGCGCCGTGCTCGGCCTCGTCTCGCCGACGCGCGGCGCCTTCACCGTCGACGCGCATGCGGCCAGGCAAAGCCGCCTGCCGGTGCAGATGGTGTTCCAGAATCCCTACGCCTCGCTCAACCCGCGCCTCAGCGTCGAGCAGATCCTGGCCGAGCCGGTGATCGCCGCCGGCCAGCGCATCGACGCCGCCGTCCGCGACAGGATGGCGGCGCTGCTGAAACGCGTCGGCCTGCCGCAGGACAGCCTGACGCGCTATCCGCACCAGTTCTCCGGCGGCCAGCGCCAGCGGCTGTGCATCGCGCGCGCGCTGATGCTAAACCCTTCGGTCGTGGTGCTGGACGAGGCGGTATCGGCGCTCGACGTGTCGGTGCAGGCGCGCGTGCTCGAACTCCTGGTCGACCTGCAGCGCGAATACGGTCTTGCCTATCTGTTCATTTCGCACGACATGGCGGTGGTGGAACGGATCGCACATCGTGTCGCCGTGATGTTCGCCGGCCAGATCGTCGAGATCGGCGACGCCAGATCGGTGCTGTCGAACCCCCGGCATCCCTACACCAGGAAGCTGATCGAGGCGGTGCCGACGATTGACCGGCGCCGGCAGCATTTCGAGCTGGACACAAGGCAGGTGCCTTCGCTGGTGCGGCCGCTCGGCTATGAACCGGCGCCGGCGAACTGGCTTCAGTTCGGGCACGACCACAAGGTGCGCGCCGAGGGAGAATTGCAAGGATGAGGACCGACGACCTCCGGCGGCGTTTCGACCGGGCCTTTGGCGCGTTGCGGCAGGCGGTGGAAACGAACCACATCCCGGGAGGCGTGCTGGGGCTGGTGACACGCGACGGCCAGCGGCTCACCCGCGCCACGGGGCTCGCGCAGCGCGTGCCATCCGAACGCGCGATGCGCGAGGACACCTGGTTCGACCTCGCCTCGCTCACCAAGGTCATCTTCACCACGCCGCGCATATTGGCGCTCGCGGAGACCGGCGTCATCGATCTCGATGCGCCGTTGACGACGGCCTTGCCGGACCTGCGCCAATACGATGCCGATTGCTGGGAACGGCAGGTCACCTTCCGCCAATGCCTCGGGCACCAGACGCCCTTCCCCGCCGTGGCACCGATCTACACCTATGGTCGCGACCCCGACCTGCTGCGGGCTTTCGTGCTGCAGCGCGAATGGCACAGGAGCGCATCGGTCTATTCCGACATCAACTTCATCCTGCTGGGCTTCGCCATGGAGCGCCTGTCGGGTCAGACGATCCGCGCGATGGACGCCGGCCCGGGCTTCGCTTTCTCGGCCGCCCCCGAACAGTCGGCCGCGACCGAGGACTGCACCTGGCGCCACCGCGTCCTGAGCGGCGAGGTGCATGACGACAATTGTTCGGCACTGCAGGGGGCCGGCCATGCCGGACTGTTCGGCACCGCCAGCGCCGTGCTCGACTTCGCGCAGAGCCTGCTCGACGGCACCGGCGCTTCGCACGAAGCCATCACCCTGATGCGCACGCCGCTCTCCGACAAGCGCACGCATGGCTGGGAACATGCCTATGACGGCTGGTCGGGTGGCGCGCATTGCAGCGCCGCCACCATCGGGCACACCGGCTTCACCGGAACCGGACTGTGGGTCGATTTCGACGCCGGTGACGCCTGGACCCTGCTGACCAATCGCATCCACCCCACCCGCCATTTCGACAGCGGCATCGCAGACCTTCGCCGCCTTGTCGGCGACTTCATCTGTCGCCATGACGGCGACTTCAACGGAGCAGAACAATGACCCCCATCTGGTCGGTCGGACTGATGACCGGAACCGTGCTCGACGGCAATATCGACGTTGCGCTGCTCAAGACCGACGGCGAGACGATCGAGACCTTTGGCGCCTATGCGCTGGTCCCCTATGCGCCGTCGATCCGCACCATGCTGGAGGAGGCGCAGGCAGCCGCCCGCATCTGGGATTTCGAAGGATCGGAACCTGCCATCTTTGCCGAGGCCGAAGAAGCGCTCACCCGCGCCCAGTCGGCCGCGGTGAAGCAGGTGGTCGAGCAGGCGGGCATGGACATGGCCGATATCGGCGCGATCGGCTTCCATGGCCAGACCGTGCTGCATCGCGGTCCGCAAAAGAACCGCTTGGGCGACACACGCCAGCTCGGCGACGGTGCCCTGATGCACGCCATCCTCGGCACCAAGGTGGTCTATGATTTCCGCACCGCCGATGTCCGCGCCGGCGGCCAGGGCGCACCGCTGGCAGCCGCCTACCATGCGGCGCTTTTGGGCACTGCCGGCGCCAGCGGCGACAGTGCCATCCTCAATCTCGGCGGTGTCGGCAACGTCACCTGGTGGGACGGCAAGGGCGATATCGTCGCCTTCGACACCGGGCCGGCCAATGCGCCGATCAACGATTTCATCAAGGCACGCGGGCTGGGCGAGATGGACCGTGACGGCGCGCTTGCCGCCAAAGGCAAGGTGGACGAGGCGCGGCTTGCGAAGCTGCTCGAGCATCCTTATCTCGCCGCACCCTATCCGAAGTCGCTCGACCGTTTCGACTTCACCGCCGCCATGGCCGACGGCCTGGGCAACGAAGACGGCGCCGCCCTGCTCACCGCCTTCAGCGCGGCCTGTGTCGGCAAGGCGCTGGACCTTCTGCCACGGCGGCCGAAGACGCTGTTCGTTTCGGGCGGCGGGCGCCACAATCCGACATTCATGGCCATGCTGAAACAGAGGGCGGGTGTCGATGCGGTTTCCGCCGACACGCTCGGCTGGCGCGGCGATGCCGTCGAGGCCGAGTGTTTCGCCTTCCTGGCGGTGCGGGCACTGCGCGGCCTGCCGATCAGCTTCCCCAGCACCACCGGCGTGCCCGAACCGATGACCGGCGGCCGCATCGCCGGCTAGACCGGGAGCGCCGTCATCCTCGGGCGCGGAGCGATCGAAGGGAAGCGGTCGGGGACGGCCGAGTTCTGCGACATCGAGCCTGTCGAATACCCCCACCCCTAACCCCTCCCCTCAAGGGGGAGGGAAAGCTGCCGCATGCCAAGTTCCCCTCTCCCTTGAGGGGAGGGGTTAGGGGTGGGGGTTCGTTGCTTGGAGAGTCGATCGCTCCATCCTCACGCATTGCCCTCGACGCGCATCAGCCGCAGATCGGCGCTTCGACGCTGCGTGCAGGCCGTCATCAACGCCATGCAGAGAAGCTCCACGTCCGTCGTGTGCGGTCGCCAGCCGCATGCGCAACGGTCGAAGCCGAGATGAGCATCCGCCATCTCCCGGTAGATCGAGCCGATCGAGCGCGCCGCCAGCCGCAGCACCGCCAGCGGCGGCAGATTGGTGGCGTGCATGGCCTCGCACAGTTCCTTCAGGATCATCGCGCGGAGCCGTGCCTCGGCTTCATCCTGTCGACGTTCGGTTTCCGTATGCATCACGTACTCATTGTCTGGATTGCGGGAAGCGGACGTGGCGATGGGCTGCGATGCGCTTGTGTGGAACTGCTGTCGATCAATCGGCCCTGTCGGGCTCGCTGATTCCGGTGCTGTCCAGCGCCTGGCGCGCATGGTCGAGTTGCCGCATTGCCGAGAACAGCATCTCCCGGTCGCCGAGATGCGATTCCCACAGCGCCACGAAGATCGAGTTTTCGGAGGTATGGGGGCCCGGCGCATCCTGCGCGCGGCGCAGGCTTTCATCGGCGACGCGCTTGGCCTGGTGAAGCCGGGACAACGAGGTCTCCAGGGCCGCGATGGACTCGCGGAGATGGCTCGCTTCTCCAGTCAATCCGCCGTGTTCGAAGGGGGCGCCCGGGGCGCCGGCGGGCCTGTAGTTGATCATGCCGCCCATTCCTATCCATGCATAGCCACGTCGCCCGGCCGATCTCCTTGAGAACGATGGCATTCCGCCCAAGACAGCGACCAACGCTGCCAGGTGCTGAGCGTTGATGTCGCGGTGGGGTCACACCTGAGCGACATCACCGACCTTACAACGCAAATCCGGTTCTGGGAATACAAACTGGAGTAAAATTATCATGTTTTAATCTGGCCCGCGCCTCACACGAATTCCAGGGATCCGGAGAGACAGCCACGCACGATCGGAGCTGAGTCGATGGCGACGGGATCATCGAGTCGCAGAAAGTGAAGAGGGTCGGGAACCCGCATCGCAACACCGAGGAACGGGCATGCGTGTACATGAACCAAGTTTCCGGTTTATAAGTTTCTGGTTTGATAGATTTTAGTATGGACGCCTTTCCTTTTGCGGCCACTCTGCCGCAGGATGACGTGCCGAAGATCTTTTTTGAGGAACGATTACTCGCAGGAGAGAAGTAATGACTTTTTTCTATGTGCTCTTGGCTTTCATTGTCGGCTTGTTGATCGGCTGGTTTTTGTGGGGGCGTCTGCGTGATGAGCTTGCGCGTGCACGAGGCGATCTCGAAAGCATCCGCAACGAGCGCGACAAGTTGAAATCCGACGCGAAACGCCTGACCGGCGATCTGGAAACCTGCGCCAACGCGCGCGCCGATCTGGAGCGTCAATTGCGCGAGGCGAAATCCGCCTCGTCTTCTGCGGCTCCACTGCGGGCTTCATCGGCAACGGTTTCCGCGGCCCCCGCCAAGCCGGCGCAAGCCAAAGCTGCGAAGCCAGCCACGGCAGCTGCAGCCAAGCCGGCAAAAGCGGCTGCACCCAAGACGGCAGCATCCAAGCCAGCCGCAGCGGCGGCGTCAAAGCCGGCCACGGCAGCCGCATCAAAAGTGGCGACCGCAGCCCCGGCCAAACCGGCGAAGGCAGCCGCGTCGAAACCGAGCACAGCGGTAGCATCCAAGCCAGCCAAGGCGGCGGCATCGCAGCCGACGAAGGCCGCGACCTCCAGCAAGCCGGCGCAAGCCAAGGCAGTTGCGGCGAAGCCAGCCGCGGCGGTTGCCTCCAAGCCGGCCAAGGCGCCAGCAGCCAAGACGGCGGCATCCAAGCCGGCCAAGGCAGCAACATCCCAGCCGGCAAAAGCGGCAGCGCCCAAGACGGCAAAGGCGAAATCAGCCAAGCCGTCGGGCGCAGACGACCTGCGTCGTCTGATCGGCATCGGGCCTGTCAATCAACGCCGCCTGAAGGAACACGGCATCACCACCTTTGCCCAGATCGCGGGCTGGACGGCGGCCGACATCAAGCGGGTGGAGGATTATCTCCAGTTCGACGGGCGCATCGCGCGTGAGCGCTGGGTCGAGCAGGCCAAGCTTCTGGCGGCCGGCAACGAAAAGGAATTCGCCCGCCGGTTCCCCACGGCTTCGGATTCCAGCAACACGTGAACGTGCCGGAATTGACGACCGCGGACGCATCGCTGGCCAAGGCGTAACTCCGTCATCCTCGACCTCGAAGCGACCGCAGGGAGCGGAGAGCGTCGGGGATGACCGAGTTCCTGCAATATCGTGTCCGTCGAAGACCCCCACTCCTAACCCCTCCGCCGTCTCCAAGCTTAACCCATCCAGCAAGGCGCCGTTTCCGTGGGACGGGGAAGCGGCCTAGGCTTCCGGTGGGTTGAGCCCCTTCGCCAGGAACGTCCGCGTCCGGCCCTTCGGGAAATCCGGCAGCGTTCCGAATGGTTGATAGCCCTGGCGCTGATAGACCTTCAGGGCAGTCGGATTGAAGGTATCGATATAGGCGCCATGGCAGCCGCGCGCCGTGGCCTCGTCTTCAGCCGCCTGCAGCATCCTCGCAGCCATGTTCTGGCCGCGCAGGCTCTCATCCACCCACAGCCACTGCACGTAAAGCCAGCCCCAGGCTGTGTAGCCCGAGATGCCGGCCGCCACCTTGCCC
This sequence comes from Mesorhizobium sp. 1M-11, assembly GCF_001303895.1. Taxonomy (GTDB): domain Bacteria; phylum Pseudomonadota; class Alphaproteobacteria; order Rhizobiales; family Rhizobiaceae; genus Mesorhizobium. Next base: position 261,727 of record NZ_LJSD01000051.1, read on the forward strand.
CGGTCGCGGACCAGAACGGCCAGGGCACGCCTTTCCGCCGGACCGACATCCTGGACATTGAACGCCGAGAGGTTGTCGCCGACCAGCGCAAGCGCCAAAGGATCGGGTGTGTCGGTGACTTCGATCTTCATCCGGTAACCTTGCCAGCGACGGCGCCATGCCTGTGCAGCAGCGGGTGTAGCGGCCTTTGTCATCGGCTTCAACGGCGCGGACCATTGCCCGTGCCGGGAACGAGACCTCACCCGCAGATGGACGCCCGACTCCAAAGCCGACGCGGGCAGCGGCCCCCCGCGAGGCGCAGGATTAGTCCACATGTGCTAGTCGAGAATGCTTCGCGCCGGGACGGCGGTCTGATACCGCTGGTCGGTCAATTGAACAGCTCCGACGAACCGGCAGGTGTATCAAGAAGCATGATGGATTCTGCGCGTTCCTCGCCAAAAAGAATAGTCGTCGCGGACGGACAACCGATCTTCAGGGAAGCGATGCTGCGGATCGTGCGGGGCACGTTCCCCCAGGCAGAGCTTTATGTTGCCAGCGACCTGGAAAGCCTGATGGCGCGGCGCGAGGTCGACCCCGAGCTGATCGTCCTGGACTTCCTGTGCCCGGATTACGATCCGGTCTTTTCGGCGCGCTGGCTGCGCGGCGAATTTCCGTACGCCTCGATCATCTTCGTCTCCTCCCTCGACGACCGCAGGATGATCGGCAATGTCGTCGCCAATGGCGCCGACGGGCATATCGGCAAGTCGGCCACGCCGGAGGAGATCGCCGAGGCGTTGCAGGCGATCGTCGCCGGCGCTCCGGCCGGACGGCCGACTGCGCCCTCGTCCCGCAACCGGGGCGAGTTGACACCGCGCCAGCGCGAGATACTCGACCTGATGGCGGAAGGCCGGTCGAACAAGGAAATCGGCCGCGCGCTCAACATTTCGCCCTTCACCGTTCGCATCCATGTCTCGGCGGTGCTGCGGTTCCTGGAGGTGGAGACGCGCGCCGCGGCAGTGGCGAAGGCGATCAGCACCGGCCTCTACCCGCGGTTCTGACTGACGCCAGAATCAACGGGACGGAGGCAGACGGCTTTCCAGCTTTCGGGCTTCCTCGGTCTGGTTGAGAATCCAGTCGCGGAAGACCTTGATGCGTGCGCTGTTGCGGCGGCTCTCGAGATAGACCAGCCAGTAGCCGTCGCCGTCCGAACCCATCGCCTCGAAAGGCTGGATCAGCTGGCCCTTCGCGACGAGCGCACCGTAGAGATTGCGCGTGAGGATCGCCGCACCCTGATCGGTGATCGCCGCCATTGCGTCATAGACTTGCGACCCAAGGTCCGGCCCATGGATGGCCCGATCGATATCATATGGCACGCCCGCCGCTTCGAACCAGATCTTCCACCACGGATCGTCGGCGCAGCAGAGCGGCACCTTGTAGAGGTCTTCCGGCGTGTGGATGCCGCCGACGCTTTCCGCAAGGCGCGGGCTGATCATCGGACAATAGTCCGCCTTGAAGAGATAGTGCGCGGTGAGGCCCGGCCAGCTGCCGCTTCCGGTGCGGATGCCGACATCGGTCGCCTCGCGGGTGAAATCGACAAGCCGGGGCGACGTCTCGACCTTCACGGCAAGTTCGGGATGCATCAGCTGGAATGTTCCAAGGCGAACTGCGAGCCAGTTCGACGCGAAGGTCTGCATCGTCGAGACGGAGAGAACGCCGCCCGCCCCACCCTTCGTCGCCAGCCAGGCATCGGCCAGCGTCGCGAAGGCCGACGAGGCCTCGGGTGCCAGCCGCGCGCCGGCCTCGGTAAGCTCTATCTGCCTTGTTTTCCGTATGAAAAGCGGCGTTCCGGCGCGTTCCTCCAGGAGCTTGATCTGGTGGCTCGCCGCAGACTGCGTCATGCCGAGCTCGTCGGCAGCCTTGGTAAAACTTCCAAGCCTGGCCGCGGCTTCGAACACCCGGACGGCTCCGAGAGGGGGCAGCTTCCAGCTCATGACGCATCAATCCTCCTCATGCATGCTACTCGACGTTCGATTGGAAATGAAGCGCGGCCAGGAGCAATATCCTTTCATCAGATCACAGAAAGGAACTAGTCATGACCACGCTCTTGCACCTTTCGCCTCGTCGTCCCCTCGCCCGCCTGTTGCTCGCCCCGTTCAAGCCACGCCCACAGGACCTGCTCGCCCGCAGCGACCTGCCGGATTACCTCAAGCGCGATATCGGCCTGCTCGACGGCAACGCCGCTTTCTGAACTGTTGCCTGAGGGGGAGTATCCATCATGACCATCGCCGCGGAAGCCTTGAAGCAGAGCCGCCAGGTCATCGATATGTATGAAGCCTACGCGGACCGGTATGACGAGATCGTCGGCAGCGAGCCGATCGAACGCGTCCAGGCAGCGCTGAAGCGTCTCGCGGCTGAAGTCGGCACGGACGGCCAGATCCTGGAAATCGGTTCCGGCGCCGGACGCGAAGCAGACTTTCTGGAAGATCTAGGCCTGCATCTAAGGCGCACCGATGCGACGCGACGCTTCCTCGAGATCCAGGCGGCACGCGGCAAGCAAGCCGATCTTCTCGACGTCGTCGCCGACGAACTGGGCGGACCCTATGATGCGGTGGTCGCGCTCTGCGTCCTGTTCTATGTCCGTCGCGCCGAGATCGAAGCGGTTCTCGGCAAGGTCGCGCAGTCCCTGCGGCCCGGCGGCGTCTTCCTGGTCTCGATGCGCCACGGCGATGGCGAGAAGAACGGCGAGTACCAGACCGTCCTTTGGCGCCGCGACGACTTCGCGCGGCTCCTCGAAGACGCCGGCATGGCCGTTGTCTGGGACGAGTTTGCCGTCAACACCGGCAATGGCGAAGAATGGATATCCTTCCTGGCCGTGAAGGGGTCCTGAGCTGCCGGTGGCGGCCTGAAAAGGCTGCATCGTTGCGTCGAACTGCACCCGTTCATGTTTCGATTACTCGAACGCGGGCGACGCGAAGGCGGATGCAAAAGCACCGATCGCCGGAGCGTTTCCGTTTTTGACGGGAACGCTCCAGCTCTTTGTTTCTACGCAATTCCCGACGGAAACCCGCTGCACACTTCTCCTGGAATTGCCCGTTGTTTTCACGCAATTCCGGACGGAAAACCGCTACGCACTTTTCCTGGAATTGCCCGTTGTTTTCACGCAATTCCGGACGGAAAACCGCTACACACTTTTCCTGGAATTGCTTTAGCCCGATCACCGGAAGCTGACGCTCGCCTGCACCATACGATGCCATGCGTGCATGGCTTGCGGCCTATGCGGCAGGCATGGCAACAAATCCCGGCGCAGTTCGCGCTGCCGATTCCGGCATATCTCAAACACGACCCAACCCAGGAGAGCACAATGCACTTCGACAACCTGCGCCCCCGCTCCGGCCCTCTGCCCACCGACCTGCTCGCGATCTCGGACAAGATTTCAGATTGGCGCATAGAAGTGGTGGGACATGACTGATACGGCGAACTGGCTCGAACAACAGGCGATCTCGGAAGTCGAGTGCCTGGTACCTGACATGAATGGTGTGCTGCGCGGCAAGATCGTGCCTGCACCGAAACTGCTGGCGGCGCCCGACGATGCCGCGATCATGCTGCCGAACAGCGCCTTCATGGTGGCGGTGACCGGCCACTACACCGGCGCCATCGATGACGAAAGCGCCTACCAGGATGCCGACATGCGGCTCCAGCCCGACCTCGCCAGCCTTTGCCTGGCGGCGGGAACCCGACCCGGCCAAACCCCAACAAGAGCTTATGTCTTCTGCGATGCCTTTGCCCAGGACGGCACGCCGTGGCCGTCGTCGCCGCGACAGGTGCTGAAGTCGGTGATCGCGCTCTTTGAGGCGCGCGGCTGGCGACCGGTGATGGCACCGGAACTGGAATTTTATCTCACCGCGCCGAACCCGGACCCGACCATTCCGCCCGGCGCGCCTGTCGGCGTTTCCGGTCGCGCCGAGACTTCGGCGGCACCCTACGACATGGAAGCGCTCGGCGAGTTCCAGCCGGTCATCGACGAGATCTACCGGCAGGCCGGGGTGATGTCGCTGCCGCTGGACACGATGATCCACGAAACCGGCCCCGGCCAGCTCGAGATCAACTTCAAGCATGGCGACCCGCTGCGGCTTGCCGACCAGGTGCTGCTGTTCAAACGACTGGTTCGCCAAGTGGCGCGCGAGCACGGGCTGGCGGCCACCTTCATGGCCAAGCCCATCGCCGAGCAGGCCAGCAGCTCGATGCACCTGCACATGTCGGTGGTTGATGGGACAAGCGGCGTCAACCTGTTCGCCGACGCGGATGACGGCGACAGCACGCTGTTCTCGCATTTCATCGGCGGGCTGCAGGCCTATGTGCCGCAGGCCATGCCGCTGTTCGCGCCCAATGTGAACTCGTTCCGCCGGCTGAAGCCGGGGTTCAGCGCACCGAACAATGTCGAATGGGCGCGCGACAACCGCACCTGCGGCCTGCGCGTACCTGGCTCGAAACGCATCGGCCGGCGCGTCGAGAACCGGCTGCCGGGCGCCGACGCCAATCCCTATCTCGCCATGGCCGGATCGCTGCTGTGCGGCTATCTCGGCATCGAAGAGGGGCTGGAACGGCGGGCGGAAGCGCCAGCCAATGCCTACACGATCAAGCCCGATTTGCCGCGCACGCTGGAGGATGCGCTGGCGCGCCTCGATGGTTGCGAGCCGGTACGCCGGTTGCTCGGCCATACGTTCACCAACGCCTTCCTGCGCCTGAAGCAGGTCGAGCTCGACAACTTCCAGGGCGTCATCACCGCCTGGGAGCGCGATCACCTCTTCGGGAGGGTGTGATCATGGGCTTCAATTCCGGTCTTGATATGGAGCGGTCCTACTATGCGGCGACGGCCAGTCCGGCGCCGCATCATGCGCCGCTCGCCGGCGAGGTCGACACCGACCTCGTCGTGGTCGGCGGCGGCTGCACCGGGCTTTCAGCGGCACTGCACGCCGCCGAGCGCGGACTGAAGGTGGTGCTGCTGGAAGGCGGTCGCGTCGGCTGGGGCGCCTCCGGGCGCAATGGCGGGCAGATGATCGTCGGCCTGCGCAAGGGAGCGGAAGAGCTGGTCAAGCTCTACGGCCGCGAGCGCGCCAAGGCGTTGTTCGACCTCGCCTTCGAGGCGTGGGGGCTGGTGCTCGAGATGATCGAGCGCCATGCCATCGACTGCGACCTCAGGAAAACCGGCCACCTCGTCTGCGCGGTCAGCGACGGCGACATGGCCTGGTTCGAGCGCGAGGTCGAATGCCTGGCTTCGGTGATGGACTATCCGCACGCCAGCATCCTGTCCGCGTCGGAATCCTTCGACGCGGTCGCCTCGCGCTACAAGGGGGCGTTCTTCGACGCACTGGGCGGCCACATGCACCCGCTCAACTACACGCTGGGGCTGGCCCGCGCGGCAGCCGCCGCGGGGGTGACGATCCATGAGGGCTCACCGGCGCTGCGGCTCGACCGACGCGGCGGCATCAGGGTCGAGACGGCAAAGGGCGCGGTGCGCGCCCGCCATGCCGTACTGGCCGGTGATTCCCTGCTCGCCGGCATCGATGCGCGTGTGGAAAGCCGCATCATGCCGGTCGGCAACTATATCGTCGCCACCGAGCCGTTGGCCGACGCCGGGGAGATCATCCCCAGCAACGCTGCCGTCTCGGACTCGCGTTTCGTCGTCAACTACTACAGGCTCTCGGCCGACGGGCGCCTGCTGTTCGGCGGCGGCGAGCGCTACACGCCGAGCCCACCCGCCGACATCCAGGCCTTCGTGCGCCCGCATATGGAACAGACCTTCCCGCAGCTCAAGGGCCGCCGGATCGACTATGCCTGGGGCGGCCTGGTGTCGGTGACCACGTCGCGCTTTCCGCATGTCGGCCGCGACGGCGAGGTCTATTTCGCGCATGGCTATTCCGGCAAGGGCGTCATCCTGTCGACGCTGGCCGGCAAGCTGCTGGTCGAGGCGATGAGCGGAGAGACAGGCCGCTTCTCGCTGTTCGAAGGGCTGAACCCGATGCCGTTCCCCGGAGGCGCCGCGCTGCGCGGGCCGCTCTATGTACTCGGCATGCTGTGGTACGCCATGCGCGACCGGCTGAAGCACTGAGCCCAGGGCAAGCAAGCTGGCGAGGGCCTTGTGTCCCCGCCAGTTCTCTCGGACATCCCGGCCGGATTGGCACGCACTCATCTAAGCACGGTCTAATGCAATGTTAGGGTTTGGTTGCTAGCGTTCAGTGCAGGAGTGATGTTGGGGAGTATCACTTATGATCGCTCAAAGCCGTGCAGCCCTGGCTCCACGATCTGCCCGCGAGGACGAGCGTCCTCCATTCCTTGGATTTGCACTCGTCATCATAGCTGCAGGGTTCACCGTGACGGCGATCCTCGGCTGGCTGCTTCCCGCCCTGGGATAAGAAGGCCCGAGTCGGCAGAAACCGCACGCTTCGTCCCGCGCAGGAACTGCTGTTGACGGAGGCGTATGAATTCCCCCTCTCCGTCACCGCTTCTCCGGCGGCTAAGCCGCCGTAGGCGCCACCTCTCCCCCATTTCATGGGGGCGAGGAACCCAGTCGGACAAACGCTGCATTGCGGCAGCGATTCCTCGCCCCTGCCGGAGGCGGGGAGAGGTGGCTCGGGCGAAGCCCGAGACGGAGAGGGGGCCTTAGCTAGCGCCATATCCGATGGAATGGGAGAAGACGCCAAGGATTTCGCCAATCGTCAGCGCTGCGGCATCAGCGTAGCCTCCTGCCGTCGTGGCCGAAGATCAGCGCGTCATCCGGCCGAAACGAAATCGGCACGGAAGAGCCAAGGCCCTGATCGTGATAGCCACGGCGTTCGACCAGGAGTTTTTCGCCGCTGGACAAGCGGCCGTGCCAGATCGAATTGCCGCCCAGGTTCTCGATCAGGTCGATCTCCATCGTGAGCGCAACGCCGGCTTCGGCCCCGATCTCGAAATGCTCCGGCCGCAGGCCGACCGTCACCTGCTGGTCGCTGCCGGGCCTGGATGACAGGGCGGGTGCGAATGCGGTTTCCGCAAGACCGATCGTGCCATCGGGACGCATGGTGCCCTTGAAGAAATTCATCTTCGGCGAGCCGATGAAGCCGGCGACGAACGCGTTGTCGGGATCGCGGTAGAGATCGATGGGGCGGCCCTGCTGTTCGATGACGCCGCGGCGCAACACCACGATGCGATCGGCCATGGTCATCGCTTCGACCTGGTCATGCGTGACGTAGATCATGGTGGCGCCGAGCTGCCGGTGCAGCTTGGTGATCTCGACGCGCATCTGCACCCTGAGTTCCGCATCGAGATTGGACAGCGGCTCGTCGAACAGAAAAGCCTTTGGGTGGCGCACGATGGCGCGGCCGATGGCAACGCGCTGGCGCTGCCCGCCGGAAAGCTGAGAGGGCTTGCGCTTGAGCAGCGGCTGCAGCTGCAGCGCGGCCGCGGCCTCGGCGACGCGTTTCTCGACGTCGGCTTTGGCCATGCCGTTCATGGCGAGGCCGAAACCCATGTTCCGCTCGACGGTCATGTGCGGGTAGAGCGCATAGGACTGGAAGACCATGGCGAGTTCGCGATCGCCGGGCTCTATCGCGTTGACCCTCCTGCCCTCGATGAACACGTCACCCCCGGTGACATCCTCCAGGCCGGCGATCATACGCAGCAGGGTCGACTTGCCGCAGCCGGACGGGCCGACGAAAACGCAGAACTCGCCGGATTCGATGGCGAGATCGACGCCGTTGATGACGTCGACCACGCCAAAGGATTTCCTGACCGTCTTCAGCTCGATTGCGCTCAATGCATGGCTCTCCCTGCTCAACAGATGCTTTTGGACGAATTCAACCGGCCTTGCGCTGTGGCGCCGGCCCGTTGACCAGCCAGTCGAGATCCGCTTCCGACAGCGTTATGTCGAGCGCCCGCAGGCTGTCGTCCAGCTCGGCCAATGTCCTTGGGCCGATCAGCGGGACGGACGGGAAAGGCTGCGCGAGCACATAGGCCAGCGCCACGTGGATCGGGCTCTTGCCGAGGCGGCCGGCCAGTTCGATCGCCCGGTCGCGCCGGGCGAAATTGTCCTCGGAATACCAGACCCGCACCAGTTCCTCGCTGTCCAGCCTGTCGCGGCCGGCACGCTCGGTGAAGAAGCCGCGCCCCTGGCTCGACCAGGCAAAATTCGGCATCTGCCTTTGGATCAGCCACTGCCTCCAGGCAGCGTCGGACGAGGCGACGCAGCCGTCCCAGATCGGCACCAGCATCTCGGCCAGCGAAAAATTGTTCGACAATGCACCGGGAGCCTGCCTGCCGTTCTTTTCGGCATAGTCGATTGCCGCCGCCATGCGCTCGCGCGACCAGTTGGAGCCGCCGAACGGACCACGGATGCGGCCCGCTTGCACCTCGGCATCCATCGCGTCGACGAATTCGCCGACCGGCACCTCCTGATTGTCGCGGTGCATGAAATAGAGGTCGACATGATCGGTCTGCAGCCGGTCGAGCGACTGCGTGAGCTGCCTGCCGATCGCGTCGGGCGTGCAGAACGGCGTGTGGGCGCCCTTGCCGATGATCACCGACTCCGCGCGGGTGCCGCGATTGCGGTGCCATTCGCCGAACAGTTTCTCGGTATAGCCGCCGCCATAGACGAAGGCCGTGTCGAAGAGATTGCCGCCGGCTTCGAAGAAGGCATCGAGCAGGATCGCGCCGGACGAGAAGGTGCGGAAATCCTCGAAGCCCAGAGCGAGCACGGAAGACGGCTTGGTGACACCCGGTATCTGACGTCTGGGGATACGCGTGCCGTTGCGGGCAAGCTTGCGGCCCGAGATCGTGTTCGGGCGCCCGCCGGCTTTCTCGATGCCGTATTCGAGGCCGATCGCGGCGCGCCATCTGTCCATGACGCGCAGATTGCCCAGGCTGTCGGCCCAGCCCATGCCCGGCCAGACAAATTCCTGCCCGCCTGCCAGGATGGCGTCGCCCGCCGCATCGACTTCGAAGGAATAGAGCCAGCCCTGCTCGCGGACCTCGACGACCTGCCTGCCGTCGGCGGTGATGACGTCGATATGGCCGGTGCCGCCCTGCTTGCCGGAGGCAAACCAGAAATCGGCAACCTCGATGCGCCCCTTCGTGCCGAAGATACGCAGCACATTGTCCTGGGTGAGCGAGATGGAGCAGGAAACCTCGGCAACGATCCCGTTAGCGAATCTGAGGAGTGCCGAAGCCCATTCGTCGACGCCGGTCGCGCCGAGATGGCCGGCACCGGCAACACTTTCGGGATCGAGGAACGGCTTGCCCGCCGCGGCACCGGCGATCAGGCGGGCCATGGAAACCGGATAGCCGCCGACATCGAGGATGCCGCCGCCGGCCAGCTCATTGGCATAAAGCCGATGCTCGGGCATGACGGACGGCATCGCATAGCCGAAGCTGGAGCGGATCAGCCGCACCTCGCCGATGGCGCCGGCCTTGATCAGCTCGACCAGTTTCAGGGTCTGCGGATGCAGGCGGTACATATAGGCTTCGCCGAGAAACCGGCCGGCCTTGCGGGCGGCATGCATCATCGCATCCGCCTCGAAGGCGGTCAGCCCCATCGGCTTTTCGACCAGCACATGCTTGCCCGCCTCGAGCGCCTTGATAGCCCATTCGGCATGACCGGGGTGCGGCGTGGCGATGTAGACGGCATCGACGGCCGGATCATCGAGCAGCGCATCGTAACCCCGCAGGATGCGAGCGCCGGGAAAGGCCTCGGCGAGGCCCGGCTTTTCGGGGTCGCGCGTGGCGATCGCCGCCAGCACGCCGCTGCGCGAATGCGCGACGCCGCCGGCAAAAGCTTTGGCAATGGTGCCGGGCCCTATGATGCCCCAGCGGATCTTGTTCGACGTGCTCATGATGGTCTCCTGGATTGGCGGTGGGCTGAAACGGTCACTTGACCGCTCCGGCCGAGATTCCGGCGATGAAATGGCGCTGCAGGGCGACGAACAGGACGAGCATCGGTGCGGTGAGCACCACTGCCCCGACCATGATGCCGCCCCAGGACACTTTGGTGAGGCCGATCAGGCTGCCCAGCGCCACCGGCGCGGTCATCATCTCCGGCCGGCTGTTGACCAGCAGCGGCCACAGATAATTGTTCCAGCTGTGCAGGAAGAGGATGATCGACAGCGCGGCCAGCGTCGGCCGCGTCATCGGCAGCGCGATGTGGAAGAAGGTGCGCCATTCGCCGATGCCCTCGACGCGCGCCGCATCGAAGACCTCTTCCGGCAGCATGGTGAAGGACTGGCGCATGAACAGCACGCCGAGCGAATTGAACAGCGGCGGCACGATCAGCGCGAACCAGCTGTTGGCCATGTTGAAGTCGCGCGCCACCATGATGAACTGCGGGATGACGACGACGAAATAGGGCAAGGTGATCGTGCCGAAGATGATGCCGATCACCGCCGTGCGGCCGACGAAGCGATAGCGGGCCAGCGCCCAGCCGGCCATCGATGTGAGCGCCACCGAAATCAGCGTGTAGACCGACGCAACGCCGATCGAGATCGACATGGCGCGGATGAAATCCGTGTCGTGCTGCAGATTGGCGAAATTGTCGGCGAAGGCCGTCGACGGCAGCAATTCGATGCCCGCGCCGAAGATGCCGTCGTCGGGCAGTGTGGCGAAGACGAACATCGTCCACAGCGGGAACAGCCAGATCAGCGCCAGCGGCAGAAGCACGGCGTGGAGTGCCAGGGCACGACCCGTTCGGGCGGTGAACATCAGCGGCGCTCCTTTCCGGCCCACATGTTGAGCAGCGAGAGCGCCATGGCGATTGCCGCGATGGTGTAGGCGATGGCCGACGCATAGCCGAAGTTGAAGGACAGGAAGCCCTGTCGGTAGAGCAGCATGCCCAGCGTTTCGGTGGCACCGCCAGGACCGCCGCGGTTGGTGATGAGGAACGGTTCGGTGAACAGCTGCATGGTGCCGATGATCGACAGCACGATGCAGAACAGGATGATTGGCCGCAGAAGCGGCACGGTGATGAACAGGAACTGGCGTGTCTTCGAGACCTTGTCGAGGGTCGCGGCCTCGTAGAGGTCCTGGGGAATGGACTGCAGGCCGGCCAGGATCAGGATGGCGTTGTAGCCGGCCCAGCGCCAGGTGACGGCAATGATGATCAGCGCCATGGCCGCGGTCGGGTTCGAGGTCCAGGACACGGGCGCGATGCCGATCAGGGCCAGCAGCTTGTTGATGATGCCGAACTCGTAGTTGAACATCAGCCGAAACACGGCGGCATAGGCGACTTCGCCCACCACGACGGGTGCGAAGAAGGCGAAGCGGAACAGGCCGCGCGCCTTGAGCAGAGGCGAGTGCAGCAGCACGGCCAGCACGGTTGCCAGCGTAATCATCACCGGCACCTGAACGACGAGGATGATGAGCGTGTTCTTCAGCGCGTTGGCGAAGGCCGGATCGACCAGCAGGCGGCCCCAATTGGCCTGCGGCGCGAATGTCCACGGCAGGCGGCGCGTGTTGAGGAACGACATCCAGAACGAGCTGATGATCGGCCACACCCAGAAGGCGAGGAAGATCAAAAGGTACGGCGTCAGAAAACCGTAGGCGGTGAGTGTGCGGGGCCGCATTCCAACTCCAGGAGACGTGAGACGCCGGCGACGAGCGCAGGTTCGAGGGGCTAGAGCGTCCGTTGCGCGTCCGACTGGACGCTCTAGCCCCGCTGCCGGCACTGTCCTTGGTTGCGCGTGATCTTTGCCCGAAAAGTCTGCAACTTGTTCGGGATCACGCGCTGGGGAGGTTACTGGGACAGGGGCAGGCCTGTTGCCAGTTCGATCTGCTTGGCAGCGTCGTCGAGGGCTGCCTTGGCATCCGGATAGCCGCCTTCGATGTATTTCAGCTGCGTGGCGGTGAGGATCTTGTTGGCGTCGGTGAAATAGGTCGTGCCGCGGCTGGGCTTGACCTTGGGCAAGGTCGACAGCACGTCGACCCACACCTTCTGGTCGCCCCAATAGGGCTGGCCCGATTGCACGTAAGGGTCATCGAGCGCGCTCAGAAGCGACGGCACCAGCCCATAGGCCTTCAGCATGGTGACCTGGCCCTCGACCGTGCCCAGCGCGTAGCTGGTGAAGGCGTAGGCGGCTTCCTTGTTCTGGGAGGTCTCGGTGATCGCCAGCGACGAACCGCCGAGATTGGCCGCATGCGGGCCGTCGGCGGAGGCACTGGGCAACGGATAGACGCCCCATTTGCCGGCGAGATCCGGAGCGTTGGAACGGATCGTGCCTTCATACCAGCCGCCGAAGATATGCGTGGCGACCTTGCCGGCCTTGGTGGCCTGGATCTTCTCGTCCCAGTTGCCGGCGCTGACGAGGTTGGCGTCCTTCATCTTCTTGACGGCATCCAGCGCGGTGACGCAGCCGGGTTGGGTGACGGTGATCGAGGAGCCGTCCTGCGAGAAGTAGCCGCAGCCTTGCTCGTTCGAGATCATGCGGAAGAACTCGTCGTCGCCGTTGAGGTCGGCCTGGGTCATGATGACACCGGGATTGGCCTCCATGATCTTCTTGCCGGCGGCGACGAAATCGTCCCAGGTCTTGATGGAAGCGGGATCGACACCTGCCTTCTCGTAGTAGTCGCGGCGGTAGAACACGGTGACCGGACCGGAGTCCCAGGGCATGGCATAGACCTTGCCGTTCACCTCCAGTTCGACGCGCTTGAATTCGGGAAACAGCTGCGCCGTGGCGTCGGTATAGCCGAGCGTCTTCAGGTCGGCGAAGCAATCGGGAAACTGGTTCCAGAATATCTCGGCTTCCTGGTTTTCGACGGAGATGATGTCGGGCAGCCCGGCGCCGCCGGCGGCACAGCCGGCGAGCGTCTTGTCGAACACCTGCTGGTTGCCGAGGTCCTGGACATTCACCTTCACATCGGGATGTTTCTTGTTGAAGCCCGCGATCGTCTCCTTCAGCGACGAAGCGGCGATGTTCCAACTCCAGATGGTGATCTCGCCGGACTGGGCAAGTGCCGGCCCCTGGCTGAGCGCAAGCGCCATCGCCGCGCACACGAGTGTGGTACGCATCCTGTTCCTCCCATTTCGATTGCTCTCTCCCTGAGCATGCCGAGATTAGCGGCTGGAATCGGCCGGTCTCCCGCAAACGGAACATGAATTTGCCGAATGGTAAGGTGGCGGGCGGCATTGTCCGGCCCGGCTATCGTGGCCACTGGTTCCTCCCCCTCTTTAAGGGCAGACAATCGCCTATGGCGCGATGTCCCCCTCTCCGTCTCGGGCTTTGCCCGATCCACCTCTCCCCCATTTCATGGGGGCGAGGAACCCAAGCTGGAGAAGCGCCGGCGTTGCAGCTGCGGTTCCTCGCCCCTGCCGAAGGCGGGGGAGAGGTGGATCGGGCAAAGCCCGAGACGGAGAGGAGGAACTGATATGCAGTTACCCTCCCCTTCCGGGCAGGATTAGGGGTATTGGCCGGCAAAGCTGCAGCGGCCGCGCTTCCATTGCGCTTGGAAAGGACCGCGCTACACTGGACGCGGTTCTTCGCTTGCAGAAACAGGAGCTCCCGGCTTGGTGGACGGCAAGAGTGCAGGCGGTTCTTACTGGCGTACCGGCGCAAGCACGGTTGAAGCCTCCCCCATGCAATTGCAGATGTTCCACACCCACCCCACGCTCATGGAGGCACCGCACTGGCACGCCCAGGTCGAGGTGAACTTTATCGTGCAGGGCAAGGTCCATTACCTGATGGCCGACCGCGAACTGGTGCTAACCAAGGGCGATCTCTGCCTGTTCTGGGGCGGCATCCCGCACCAGATGGACTGGCGCAGCGACGATACGATTTATGCTGGCGCGCATCTGCCCCTGGTGCATTTCTTCAGGCTGAACCTGCCCACCGGCATCCAGCAGCATCTGATGGCGGGACAGGTGCTGATCCTGCGCGCGACCGACCCGGCCGACGGCTGCAACTTCGAGCGCTGGAACCTCTATGCCCGATCCGGCGATGCCGCCAAGGCCGCGCATGCCGTGAACGAGCTGCTGCTGCGCATCGAGCGCATGCGTTTCGAACCCTATGAACTGCTGCCCGGCGCGGCGGTTGCGGACACCGCCGGCGCGTTCGACCAGCGCGCGCTGCCGTTGGCGCTGCGCATCTGCGCCTACATCGCCGACAACTTCCGCGACGATATCAGCATCACCGACATCGCCGCCGAATTCGCCATCCATCCCAAATATGCGATGAGTGTCTTCCGGCGTTCGACCGGCATGACCCTCAACGAATATCTGAACCTTCTGCGCCTCAGCTATGCGCAGGCGATGCTGATGCGTGAGGACGCCAACGTCCTGCACATCGCCATGGAAAGCGGCTTCGGTTCGCTGAGCGCCTTCAACAAATCCTTCCGCAGGCTGGCCGGCATGACGCCCTCCAGCTTCCGCCGCGCGGGATCGACTGCCTGACCCCACGAAGGCTGTCGTGCAGCCTTCGCAGGAACAGGCGCATCACATGTTGAACATGCGCTTCAATGATTGCGCGAAGGTCTCGTCGTCCTGCTCGCTGCGCATGTCGATGAACATCTTCGTGTCGTTGCCGCTCGGATAACGCAAGCGGTCCGTATCGTCGGTCGCGGCAACGAAGATCGTCTCGGCGACGTCCGATGTTTCCGCCGCCGGCAGGGTGGCAAAGGCCTCCACGGTGCCCTTCACCAGCGCGGCATATTCGGGCATGGACTCGTCGGAGCTGAAGACGAGCGAACGGCTGCCGAAATCGGACTTGGTCATGCCCGGCTCGACCAGTTTCACCCGCACACCGATCGCGCCAAGCTCATAGGAAAGCGCCTCGGTGAGGCCTTCCACCGCGAACTTGCTGCCGTGATAGAGCGAGCCCAGCGGGAACGCGACGCGACCGCCCATCGAGCTGATGTTGACGATCGTGCCGCGCCCCTGTCGACGCATATGAGGAACCACCGCCCTGGTGACCGCGAGCAGGCCGACGACATTGGTGTCGAACTGCCTGCGGATGGTTTCGAGCGACGTCGCCTCGAGCGGGCCATAGGCGCCGAAACCGGCGTTGTTGACCAGGACATCGATAGAGCCGAACGCCCGCACGCCTTCGGCGACGGCATCGCGAATGCTTGCTTCGTCCGTCACATCGAGGCGCAGGACGCGGACATTGTCGAGCCGGTTGAGCTCGGTCTCGCTTTCCGGCGTCCGCATCGTGGCGACGACGTTCCAGTCACGGGCCTGGAACAGCCTGGCGGTTTCCCGGCCGATCCCGGTCGACGCGCCTGTTATGAAAACTGTCTGCGACATGCTCACTCCTTCGCCCACCGCATGCGGAGGGCCTTGCTTTGCGGCCCAGGGATTGAGGCCTGCGATGAAGGGGCATGTAACAATTCTGATTATGAAGATAATCTGCCGAAAACGGGAAGGGTCTTGAACTTCAAGTTCATAGTCGTAAGCTGCCGCACGGACCTGCCAACGATGCTCCGGACCGTCTTGACCCGATGAATCGCGACCTGTTCGACGGACTGCCGCACTTCCTGGCCGTTGCCCGCCATGGCAGCTTCACCGCTGCCGCCGAGGCGCTCGACATCAGCCCGACAGCGATGAGCAAGGCGATCAGGGCGCTCGAGACGCGCTACCAGACCAAACTCTTCCAGCGCACGACCCGACATGTGCGGCTGACCGATGCCGGCGCGGAGCTGTTCCAGCGCCTCGACCGCGCGGCCAACGAGATCAGCGATGCGCTGGCCACACTGAGCACGGCCCAGTCCGTGCCGGCAGGCACGCTGCGCCTCACCATCCCGCGAAGCGCCATGCGCTATCCGGTCCTGCCGATCATCGAGCGTTTTCAGGAGCTGTATCCGAGGGTGGTGCTCGACATATCGTTGAACGACGCGCTCGTCGATCTTGTCGCCGATGGCTACGACGCCGGCATCCGCCTGGGCGAGGCCATCGACAAGGACATGATCGCGGTACGGCTGACGCCCGGGAACAGATGGGCCATCGCCGCGAGCCCCGACTATCTCGCCCGTTCGGGCACGCCGAAACGGCTCGAGGACCTGTCGCAACACAAGGCCATCCTGTTCCGGTTCCAGGCCTCGCGGACGCTTCACATCTGGGAGTTCGAGCGCCGCGGAAGAACGATCCGCGTGAAGATGCCCCAGCAGTTGATCGTGGACGACCGGCTGGCTCTCGTCCGTCTTGTGAAAGCCGGGATCGGGCTTGGCTATGTCCAGGAGCCGGAAGTCCAGGAAGAGGTCGAACGCGGCGAACTGCAACTGCTGTTCGCCGACCAGATCGGCAAGGATGACGGTATCTTCCTCTATTTCCCGACGGCGATGCAGAGCCAGCCGAAGCTGCGCGCCTTCATCGATGTGGCCCGAACGATACACGCCCGATAACAGCACCGGTGCGACGACCAGCTTCTTGTGGGCTTCGCCATCTCGAAATTGCCTCGCCCGGCATCCTGTGGCATCGCCACGGCGCATTGTGCTCGCGCGAGTCTCTTGGTAGTTTTGACCAAAAGATAAAAAAGCCAGCCAGGGGAACCAAGCAACATGTCGACTTCCAGCTCTTTTACGCCGTCCCGCCGCACCGTCCTGAAAGGCGTCGGTGCCGGCGCCGCACTTGCCATGACCGGCGGCTTCGCCGGCCGCGCCTTTGCCGCCGATCCGATCAAGGTCGCGGCCGTCTATACGGTGCCGGTCGAGCAGCAGTGGGTGAGCCGCATCCACAAGGCGGCCAACGCCGCCAAGGAACGCGGCGACATCGAATATGTCTTCTCGGAAAACACCGCCAACACCGATTACGAGCGCGTGCTTCGCGAATATTGCGAGGCCGGCCACAAGCTGATCCTGGGCGAGGTCTTCGGCGTCGAGGACGCGGCGCGCGCCGTCGCCACCGACTATCCGGACGTCGCCTTCCTGGCCGGTTCCAGCTTCAAGCCCGACGCGGAGAAGCTGCCGAATTTCGCGACCTTCGACAACTACATCCAGGACGCCTCCTACCTCACCGGACTGATCGCCGGCGCGATGACCAAGTCGAAGAACATCGGCATGGTCGGCGGCTATCCGATCCCGGAAGTGAACCGGCTGATGAACGCCTTCATCGCCGGCGTCAAGGAAAGCGCCCCCGACACCAAGTTCCAGGTCGCCTTCATCGGCTCGTGGTTCGATCCGCCCAAGGCCAAGGAAACCGCCTTCGCGCAGATCGATGCCGGCGCCGACCTGCTCTATGCCGAACGCTTCGGCGTGTCGGACGCCGCCAAGGAGCGCAAGGTGCTGGCGGTCGGCAACGTCATCGACACGCAGAAGGACTATCCCGACACGGTGGTGGCTTCGGCGCTGTGGCATTTCGAGCCGACGCTCGACCACGCGATCGCGCAGGTGAAGGCCGGCGCCTTCAAGGCCGAGGACTACGGCGTCTATTCCTTCATGAAGAACGCCGGCTGCTCGCTGGCGCCGCTCGGTTCCTTCGACGGCAAGGTGCCGGCCGAGGTGATGGCCAAGGTCGCCGAGAAGGAGAAGGCGATCAAGGACGGCAGCCTGACGATCGAGATCGATGACAAGGAGCCGAAGTCGAGCTAAGCGGCGTCTCATGGATACGTCGCTCTCCCCGGCTCTCCGTCTTTCAGGCATCACCAAGCGTTTCGGTGCGCTGACCGCGAACGACGGCATCTCGTTCGAGCTCGGCCAGGGCGAGGTCATCGCCCTGCTTGGTGAGAATGGCGCGGGCAAGACGACGCTGATGAACATCCTGTTCGGCCACTATGTGGCCGACGAAGGCAGCGTCGAGGTGTTCGGCCAGGCGCTGCCGCCGGGTGACCCGAAGGCGGCGCTGGCTGCCGGTGTCGGCATGGTGCACCAGCATTTCACGCTGGCCGACAATATGAGCGTGATCGACAACATCGCGCTCGGCACCCAACCGCTGTTCCGGCTGAAACTCGATCGCTCGGCGGCGCGTGCCAAGATCGACCAGTTGGCCCAGGATTTCGGGCTGGCGGTCAAGGCGGACGCGCTGGTGGCGGACCTTTCGGTCGGCGAACGCCAGCGCGTCGAAATCCTCAAGGCGCTCTACCGCGACGCGCGGGTGCTGATCCTCGACGAGCCGACCGCCGTGCTGACGCCGACCGAGACCGAGGCGCTGTTCAAGACGCTGAAGCTGCTGGTCGCCAAGGGCCTTTCGGTGATCTTCATCTCGCACAAGCTGAACGAGGTGATGATGGCGAGCGATCGCGTGCTGGTGCTGCGCGCCGGCAAGCTGTCGGGCGAACGCCGCACAAGCGAAACCAATCGCCACGAACTGGCCGCCCTCATGGTGGGTCGCGAAGTCACGCCGCCTGTCGTGGCCACGGTCGAACGCGGCCCGCTGCTTTACGAGCTGAAAGGCGTTTCGACCGCGCGGCGCGCGCATGGCACGGCGCTGAAGGAGATCGAGCTTGCACTGCATGGCGGCGAGATCACCGGCGTAGCCGGCGTTTCGGGCAACGGCCAGGCCGCGCTCGCCGGCCTGCTCGCCGGCATGGAAGCGCCGGTGTCGGGCACGGTGCGCATCAAGGACGCCGCGGTGACGGCATGGTCGCCGCTGGCGGCATTGACTGCCGGCATTGCCCGCGTGCCGGAGGACCGGCACAGGCAGGGCGCCATCGCCGACATGAGCGTCAGCGAGAACGTCATCGCCGAGCGCTACCGCGACCGCCGCTTCAGCCGCGGCGGGCTTGTCGATTGGGTGGCGGCGCGAACCTTCGCGCAGTCGATCATCGACGACTACGAGGTGAAGTGCCCCTCGCCCGAAGCACGCATCCGGCTGCTCTCCGGCGGCAATATGCAGAAGCTGATCCTCGGCCGCGCGCTCGACCCCAACCCGTCCGTGATCCTCGCCAACCAGCCCTCGCGCGGCCTCGATGTCGGCGCCGTCGCCTACGTCCATTCCAGGCTGCTCGAAGCGCGTGCACGCGGCGCCGCGGTGCTGCTGATCTCGGAGGACCTGGAGGAACTGCTGGCGCTGTCCGATCGCATCGTGGTGATCTCGGAAGGGCGGCTGTCGAAACCCTCGGCACGCGGGAAGCTTTCGATCAGCCAGATCGGGGCGATGATGGCAGGGCACGAGGCGGCGTGATGATCAGCAATGAACGGCACCGCACGTGCCCCCTCTCCGTCTCGGCTTCGCCGAGCCACCTCTCCCCCGCGTTGCGGGGGCGAGGAACCCAAGCTGGAGAAGCGACGGCGCTGAAACTGCGGTTCCTCGCCCCTGCCGAAGGCGGGGGAGAGGTGGCACGCCCGCAGGGCGTGACGGAGAGGGGGCCTTCGCACTCCACGCGCTTACCCATCGGACCCCATCATGCGGCTTGAACCGAAACCGGCGCCGTCGCTGGCGATGTCGATCCTCTACCCGGTTGCGGCGATCGTCGTGACCTTCGTCATCGCCGGCGTGCTGGTGATGCTGGCCGGGGCCAATCCGTTCTCGGTGTTCCGGCTGGTGCTGAAGGGTGCGGCCGGTTCGCAATTCGCCGTCCTCGAAACGCTGACGCGCGCCACGCCGCTGATCTTCACCGGCCTTGCCGTTGCCGTAGCCTTCCGCGCCAAGCTGTGGAACATCGGCGCGGAGGCACAGCTCTACATGGGCGCCATCATCACCGTGGTGCTGGGCACCGGCGCGCTGCCGCTGCCGGCGATCATCCTGGTGCCGCTGGTGATGCTGGCCGCACTCATCGGCGGCGCACTGCTTTTGGCCGGGCCGGCCTGGCTGAAGCTGCGCTTCGGCGTCGACGAGGTGGTGACGACGCTGCTGCTCAACTTCATCGTGCTTTTGTTCGTCTCGATGCTGCTCGAAGGCGTGCTGAAGGATCCGATGGCGCTCGGCTGGCCGCAGTCGCCCAAGATCATCGCCGAAGCGCAACTGCCGCGCGTCATCACCGGCAAGCGCCTGCACTACGGTTTCGTCATTGCGGTGGCGCTCGCCGTCGGCCTGTGGTTCGTGATGAAGAAGACCGTGCTCGGCTACGAGATGCGCGCCGTCGGCCACAATGCGGAGGCCGCGCGCTTCCTCGGCATGCCGGTCAACGGCGTGCTGATGAAGACGGCGCTGCTGTCGGGCGGCATTGCCGCACTCGGCGGCTTCTCCGAGGTCGCCGGCCTCAAGGGCAGCCTGACGCTCGATCTGTCGCCGGGCTTCGGCTACACCGGCATCGTCGTTGCCATGCTCGCCATGCTGAACCCGATCGGCGTGGTGTTCTCCGCGATCTTCGTCGCCGGCATCTTCGTGGGCGCGGCCGCCATGAGCCGCAGCGCCGGCGTGCCGAGCTACATTGCCGACGTCATGGTGGCAACCTCGCTGCTGACCATGGTGACCGCGATCATGCTGTCGAGATACCGGGTGAAGTGGAAATGATGGACGCCGTCGAGATCCTCTTCACTGCAAGCTTCTGGGTCGCCGCGATCCGCATCGCGTCGCCCTTGATCTTCGCCACCATGGGCGAACTGATCTGCGAGCGTGCCGGCGTGCTCAATCTCGGCATCGAAGGCATCATGACTGCCGGCGCCTTCGCCGGCTGGTTCACCGTCTATATGGGCGGGGATCTGTGGACCGGGGTGCTGGTGGCCGCACTTGTCGGCATGGGTTTCGGCCTGCTGCACTCCCTGCTCACCGTGCCGCTCGGCCTGTCGCAGCATGTCGTCGGCATCGGCGTGACGCTGCTGGCGACCAGCCTGACCTACTATGTCTATCGGCTGGCCCTGCCCGAGGTGACGTCGCCGCCGAAGATCGAGCCGTTCCAGCCCTGGGCCGTGCCCGGTCTGTCGAAACTGCCGGTGGTCGGCGAAGCGCTGTTCACACAGACACCACTGACCTATCTCGCCTTCATCCTGGTCATCCTGGTGGCCTGGGGGCTATACCGCACGCCGCTCGGCCTTGCCGTGCGTGCGGTGGGCGAGAACCCGGGCGCGGTCGAGGCGCAGGGTATTTCCGTGACCGCCATGCGCATGGGCGCGGTGATGACCGGCAGCGCGCTGATGGCGATCGGCGGCGCGTTCCTGACCATGTCGGCCTTCAACTCGTTCTTCTTCAACATGATCAACGGGCGCGGCTGGGTCTGCATCGCGCTGGTGGTGTTCGGCTCCTGGCGGCCTGGCAAGGCGCTGCTCGGCGCCATCCTGTTCGCCGCCTTCGACGCCTACCAGATCCGGCTGCAGCAGCTCTCCGGCGGCGTGGTGCCCTACCAGGTCTTCCTGATGCTGCCCTATGCGCTTTCGATCCTTGCCCTCATTGTGGTTGCAAGACGGGCGACCTATCCAAAGGCCCTCATGGTCCCCTACCAGAAAGGCGAGCGATGAATTTCGACCTGATCGTCAAGACGGCAACGCTGGCCGACGGCCGCATTGCGGATATCGGCATCAAAGGCGACAAGATCGCGGCCATCGAGCCGAAGATCGAGGCCGAAGCCGGTCGCGTCATCGATGCGACGGGCAATCTGGTGTCGGCGCCTTTCGTCGATCCGCATTTCCACATGGACGCCACGCTGTCCTACGGCATTCCGCGCATCAACGCCTCGGGCACGCTGCTGGAAGGCATTGCGCTGTGGGGCGAGCTGAAGCCGCTTTTGACGCATGAAGCCGTGAAGCAGCGCGCGCTCGCCTATTGCGACTGGGCGGTGTCGATGGGCCTGCTCGCCATCCGCACCCATGTCGATACCTGCGACGACCGCCTGCTGGCGGTCGAGGCCCTGCTCGAGGTGAAGAAGGAGGTTGCGCCCTACATCGACCTGCAGCTCGTCGCCTTCCCGCAGGACGGGCTCTACCGCGCGCCGAACGCGCGCGAAAACACCATCCGCGCGCTCGACCTCGGCGCCGACATCGTCGGCGGCATTCCGCATTTCGAACGCACCATGGAGGACGGCCGCCGTTCGCTGACGGAGCTCTGCGAGATCGCCGCCAAGCGGGGGCTGATGGTCGACATCCATTGCGACGAAACCGACGATCCGCTGTCGCGCCATATCGAGCAGTTGGCCTATGAGACGCAGCGGCTCGGCCTGCAGGGGCGCGTCGCCGGCTCGCACCTGACCTCGATGCATTCGATGGACAATTACTACGTCTCGAAGCTGATCCCGCTGATCGCCGAAGCACAGGTGTCGGCGATCCCCAATCCGCTGATCAACATCATGCTGCAGGGCCGCCACGACAGCTATCCGAAGCGCCGCGGCATGACGCGCGTGCCGGAGATGCTGAAAGCCGGCATCCGCGTCGGCTGGGGCCAGGATTGCGTGCTCGACCCGTGGTATTCGCTGGGCACCGCCGACATGCTGGACGTCGCCTTCATGGGCCTGCATGTGGCGCAGATGTCATCGCCGGCCGACATGGCGCGTTGCTTCGACATGGTCACCAACGTCAATGCCGCGATCATGGGACTGGACCACCTCGGCATGGAAGTCGGCAAGACCGCCTCGATGGTGATGCTGGATGCCGGCAACCCGATCGAGGCCATTCGGCTCCGCGCCGAGCGGCTGTGCGTGATCGCGAAGGGCAAGGTGGTGGCTGAGCGGCCGAAGCGCGACACGGCGCTGAACATCGCCGGGCGGCCATCGAGCATCAACCGCCGGCACAGGGCGTAGAACAACGGGGCAGGCTTCGACGCGATCTTTGCCGCAAAGTCCAAATTTTGACGATTGTCCAAATTGCAAAGGCTTATAAGAATATCCACAGATGATTCTCGGAATGTCTCCAACTTGAGATGTTTCGCGGAAGAGGAATGCGCAGGTTAAGGGGTGGCTGCGTGGAAATACCAATTGCCGCTGCAAGCTTCGGCGCGTTTGCCGACAAGTTTCTGAAGACGGCGTTACTGAGTTCCACTGTCAGTCATCGTTGCTTCCTGGCCGCCACGCTGACGACGCTGCTGCCCTCCGCGCAGGCGCTCGCGCAATGCGCCCCGCCGCCGCCTGCGGCGGTCAGCATCTCCTCCGGCAGTTGTGGGGATCCGGCATTCACCGCGCGGGAGAGTGCGGGCACTGTGGTCGAGGTCACCGGTACCGGAAGCTACAGCGCCACCTCCACGCAGCTCTTGGTAACCGGCAGCGGCTACGGCGCACATGCCACCGGCGGCGGGACGATCTCGCTCACCGGCGACAACAGCATCGCGCTGAGCGAGATCACGACCTATGGCATGGGCAGCCACGCCCTCTATGCCGATGGCGGCGGACTAATCACCGGCGACAACACCGCCATCTACACGAACGACGCCGGCGCCTACGGCGTCGGGGCGGTCGGAACCGGCAGCAGGGTTACGCTGTCCGACGGTTCGGTGAACACTTCCGGCGACGGCTCGCATGGCGCCTATGCGGCCAGCGGCGGGACGATCTTGCTGACGCGCGCCGACATCCAGACCTATGGCGTGGGTGCTTCCGCCGCCTTCGCGGACGCCGGAGGCTCGATCACCCTCAACAGCCTGAACACGTTCAGCTTCGGAGACAATGGCCCGGGCGCCGTCGCCTCCGGCGCCGGCAGCAGCCTTGCCCTGAACAGCACCTATGTGAACGTGCTGAGCAACGGCAGTGCCGGTCTGTTCGCCATCGGTGGGGGAACGATCACCGCGAGCGGTGGAGCCATCGCGACCGGCGATTATTACGGAGGCACCATCATCGCCGACACCCCCGGCATCCTCGCCCGAGGCGCCGGCAGCAGCATCCGGGTCAGCAATGGCGCGACTTCCGCCACCTATGGCGCGAACAGCCCTGGCGTATGGGCGGATGCCGGAGCCCGGATCGACTTCTCGGGCTACGGCATTTTCACCTATCAACCCAATTCCCCCGGCGCGGCGGCAAGCGGGGCGGGCAGCACGGTCACCCTGACCAACACCATCGTTCGCACATCCGGCCCTGCCAGCGCTGGCGTGCTTGTCACCGACACAGGCACGGTCATCGTGACGGGCAGCGAGATCACCACCGGATACCGCGTGACCGGGAGCAATCCTCCGGTACTCCAGTTCCCGGACGCCCAGATCGGCCTGGAGGCTCATGGCGCGGATGTGATCGGAGCCGGCAGCCAGCTGCAGGCCGCGAACGACAGGATCACCACCAAAGGCGACAGAGCCGTGGGCGTCAGGGTCAGTCAGGGCGGCGCGGCCTCGCTCGCCGGCGGCTCGGTGACCACCGCCGGCAGCGCCGCACATGGTATCGCCGCGATCGACGGGGGCACGCTTGCCGCTACTGGCACCGCGGTCGCGGTGAACGGCGCCGGATCGGCGGCGATCTATCTCGCCGGCAGCGCACCGAGCACCGTGTCGGTCACCGGCGGCAGCCTGAGCGCCACCGGCGAGGCGATCGTGCTCGCCAAGGGCGGGACCGGTACCGTCTCGATCAGCGGCACCACGATCACCCCCGCCATTGTGAACGGCCGGCCGTTGCTGGCGCGGGTGACCGAGGATGCCCTGAACAACCCGGCCAATCTGACGCTGAACATCGCCGCCATCCCGACGCTCACCGGCGACATCATCGTCGATCCCTCGACCCTCAGCTACAATCTCAGCAACAGCAATTGGACCGGCAATCTTGTGCTGACCGGCCCGGGCAACACCGCCACCGCCAGCCTGACCACGGCGCGATGGACCGGCGACCTGCTGGCCGATGCCGGCAACACCGCCGATGTGGCGTTGGCGCAAGGCAGCCTCTGGATCGGCCTGGCGCGGAACACGACCGATGTTGCCATCGATGGCAGCAGCGCCTGGAACGTCACCGGGGATTCCAACGCGACCGGCACGGTGACCAATGCCGGCCTGATCCAGTTCCTCGCACGGCCGGGAGCCTACAGCACGCTGACGGTCGGCAACTACGCCGGCAACAACGGCAGCATCGGCTTCAACACCTATCTTGGCGCGGACAACTCACCGAGCAACCTGCTGGTGATCGATGGCGGCCGGGCAAGCGGTACCTCTTCGGTGCTGGTGGACAATGCGGGCGGTCCAGGGGCGCAGACCCTGGCGGATGGCATCCGGCTGGTGCAGGTGACCGGTGGCGGCACCACCGCGACGAACGCCTTCACGCTCGGCCAGCGCGTTGCCGCCGGCGCCTATGAGTACCAGCTCTTCCGCGGCGGCAGCACCAGCGCCGATGACTGGTTCCTGCGTTCCCACCTCATCAACCCGCCGACGACCCCGACGACGCCGAGCGGTCCCGACATCCCGCTCTACCGTCCGGAGGTAGCGCTCTATGCACCGATCCCGGCGATCGGCCGGCAGATGGGGCTCGCGACCCTCGGTACCCTGCATGAGCGCGTCGGCGAGGAAGAGAACATCCGCAGCTTGACCGGCCGCGGCTACGCCAATGGCGGCTGGGGCCGCGTCTTCGGCGAGAACACGCGCGACCAGTGGGACGGTACCGTCGACAGCCGCGCCGCCGGCGACCTCGTCGGCATACAGGTTGGTCTCGATATCATCCGCACCGATTCCTATGCCGGCGATCATCGCGACCATCTCGGCGTCTATGGTGCCTATACCGATTACAGTGCGCACTCGGTCTCCGGCTTCGCCCTCGGCATCGAGAACCTTCGTGTCGGCCGTCTGTCGATGGCAGGGCCTTCCCTCGGCGCCTACTGGACCCATTTCGGGCCAGGCGGCTGGTATGTCGACGCCGCCTTCCAGAGCAGCTGGTACGACATCAACGCGCGCTCGGACTACGGCGCCGCGCTATCCACCGACGCCACCGGCTATACCGCCTCCCTGGAGGCCGGTTACCCGATCCGCTTCGGCGAAGGCAATCGCTGGCAGATCGAGCCGCAGGCGCAGATCATCTCCCAAACCATTTCGGTGGATAGCTCCAGCGACGCCTACTCCGGCGTGAGCTGGAATGAGGGCCATGCCTGGACAGGACGGCTGGGGGCGCGGATGCAATATACCGATCAGGACGCGCGTGGCACGCTCTGGCAGCCTTATGCGCGGATCAATCTCTGGCACGCTTTCTCCGGTAATGACAGCGCGATCTTCGGCCCCGCTTCACCCACCATCGAGACCCGCTTCGGCGACACCGCGCTCGAGGTCGGCGGTGGCGTCACCGCGCGGGTCAACCAGAACGTGAGCATCTACGGACAAGGCTCCTACCGTTGGTCGCTCGACGGCAGCCGCAGCCGCCAGACCGCAACCGCAGGCACCGTCGGCATCCGCCTCAACTGGTAGGCTGTTGCGCGCGGCCAGCCGGCGATCTGCTTCCGAGGGCTATGGATCGGCGCTCCCCGACAGGAGGGCCGAGGCCCGCAAAGCGGCGTACGGACCTCGGTTGTCGCGTGACAACGGCCGATCTGGCTGACAGCCATTGTCAGCCGGCCATGCGGCCTGCCTTGATGTATTCCACCATCTGCGAAATGACCGTGCCCCAGCCGTCGTGGAAGCCCATTTCCTCGTGCTTCTGGCGGCTGGCTTCCTCGCCATGGATCGCGACGGCGCGGTAGCGCGTGCCCTCGCCGTTGCGGGCGAAATCCAGCACGGCGGTGAAGAACGGATTGGGCGATGGCCGATAACCACCGAGCAGCGTGTCGGTGGTGATCAGGCGTTCGAACGGCTTCACTTCGAGATAGCAGCCGCTGTTGGGGAACTCCTGGCCTTCGGGCGAGCGCATCGTGAAGTTCATCGCCCCGCCCGGACGCACGTCCAGCTCGCAGGCGGTGATCGTCCAGGGCTTCGGGACGAACCAGTGACGCAGATGTTCCGGCGTGGTCCAGGCACGCCAGACGAGTTCCACCGGCACGTCGAGTTCGCGTTCCAGCACGAGGTCGAGTTTCGGATCGATCGTGATCTTGGGCAATGTCATTGGGTACCTTCCTCCTTCAGTTTAAGCAGATAGCTGTCCAGCCGATCGAGCCGGCGCTCCCAGAACCGTCGCTGGCGTCCGAGCCAGTCTTCGGCAAGTTTGAGCTGATCGGCGGCCAGTTCGTAGGTTCTCACGCGCCCGGCCTTGTGCGAGCGCACCAGGCCGCTCCCTTCCAGAACCTTCAGGTGCTCGACGAAAGACGGCAGTGCCATGCCGTAGGGCGCGGCAAGTTCGCTCACCGAAGCGGGGCGTGTGGAGAGCCGTTCCAGGACACTGCGGCGTGTCGGATCGGACAAAGCGCGAAAGATACTGTCCACGACGGCTGGATTGGGCATCTGCGGCTGCGAGCCGCCGCGCGTTTGCGGTGTCATGTCCTGACCCTTCGAAACCTGCAGGAGACCTATGATCGGGGCAGCGTCATAACCCGGCAATATACTTAGGTCAAATCCTTAGTATTTGATCTTGCGAAAGACGGGCCAACGTGCCGCACCGCTCAGGCATCTTCCTCGAGAACCGTCTGCGCGATCCGGACCTCGCCGAGGTTGAGATATGAGGCGATCAGATGCCCGGCCGCGACGGCCGCGGTGCACAGTGCGATCGAGGCGGCAATGTTGATTGCCGCTCGAAAGACCGCGCCGGACCTGAGCAGATCCAGGGTCTGCAGGCTGAAGGAGGAAAAGGTGGTGTAGCCGCCACAGATGCCGATCATGACGAACAGCCGCAACCCCTCGGACACCGGGTAGCGCCCCTGCGCAAGGGTGAGCGTGCCGAAGAAACCGATCAGCAGCGAGCCGGTCACATTGATGATGATGGTGCCCCAGGGCAGTTGACCGCTGATCGGCAGGGCCAGCCAGGACACCAGATAGCGCGCCAGTGTTCCGAGCGCGCCGCCGAGCATGACCACGAGGCAATTGGTGAACGACATTTTCGATCCTTCCATGCGGCAGGATCGAGACAGACTCCCACCGCGTCGTTGCGCAGCAGGAGTCATCAGCCATCAGCGGCGGTTTCGGGAGAACTCCATTCCCATCGCTCCCAGTCTGGCGTGAAGGACGCGTTATTGCAAGGTCTCGCACAGGAAGACCGTCCAACCCGCCGCGCATCGCCGACGCGCTGAAATTCGTGCAAGGATGTTGTAGAAGCCAAGGCAGAAGAACCGTGACAGGTGCAGCATGAAAGTCCTTTCCCACAGCGTTGACGTGTTGGCCGCGACATCCGGAGGATGGCGCATCTGGTCTCTGTCGGATGGCCATGTCGACATGGAAGCGACCCTGTTGAGAGACGCCGACGACAATCCCTTCCCGGCGACCGTCAAGGCCGACGATCTGGTTCGTCTGTCCGTCAATTGTTTCGTCGCCACGGGGCCAGCCGGGCAGAGCGTTCTTGTCGACTGCGGCGCCGGCGGGAGCTGGGAACCGACCATGGGCAACCTCGAGAAGGCGATGGAAGAGGCCGGGATCGATCCGGCTTCGATCACGACCATGGCGCTGACGCACCCCCATGAAGACCATGTCAGCGGACTGCTGACGCCCGACGGCCGCGCGCTTTTGCCGAAGCTGAAGACGATCGTGATAAACGAAGCGGCGGTCGAGGGCTTTTTTGCCAAAGCGCATCTCGAACCATTCCGGCCTCTGCTGAAACCTGTTCGAGATGGCGAGAAACTGGAAGAAGGATTGCAGGCGGTCGCGCTGCCGGGCCATGCCCCTGGCCACACGGGCTACGCCCTCAAGACCGATGAAGATGACTTCCTGTTCTTCGGGGATGTCGTGCATGTTCCGGCAAAGCAGTTTGCCGATCCGACGGTCAGCTGGGCCTATGACCACGACCAGCCGACCGCGCGTACGACGCGGTCGAAAATCCTGCGGCAGGCAGCAAGCCAGGGAACATGGATCGCCGGAGCGCATCTCGGCAGGCCGGGGATCGGCCGGCTGATCTCCAGGGATGGGGCTTATACCTACGAGCCGGCTGGCTAGAGGTTGCGAATGGGATGGGAAGCACTGGCATATTGGGGGAAAGACGCCACCCGATTGGAACGGCTTACCGGCGGGGTCGCCAACGACGTCTGGAGGGTGCGGATCGACGGGCGGCTTGCCATCGCGCGCCTCGGCACGCGGAGCGACGCCGATCTGGGTTGGGAAATGGGTCTTCTCCAGCACCTTGACCGAAACGGCATGACGGTACCGGTCCCCATCCCGACGGTGGACGGCCGGCTGTTCGTCGATGGTCTGGTGGTGATGCGATACCTGGAAGGTGGACCACCGGAGACGGAGCGCGACTGGCGCCGCGTGGCCGACACGCTGCGCGAACTGCACTGGCTCACGCAGGACTGGCCGCAGCGCCCGGGCTGGCGATCCTCCACCGACCTGCTGAAAACTGACCGGGGAACACGCATCGATCTCACCGCGATGCCGGCCGAGGGCGTTGCCCGATGCCGGGCGGCCTGGGCGCGGCTTGCAGGCCGCCGGACATGCGTCGTCCACGGCGATGCCAACCCACGCAACATCCTCATGACGGAGGATCGGGTCGCGCTCATCGACTGGGACGAGTCCCATGTCGACGTTCCCGATCTCGACCTTGAACTGCCCCACAATGCCGCCGATCTTGACCCGGACGCATGGGATATCGCCCATCAGGCCTCAGCCGCCTGGGAGGCCGCGGTTTGCTGGAAGGACGACCTTTCAGTCAGGCGGCTCGCCGAGGTTCGGGCGGTGTAGCCAGAAGTTTTCCAGTGCGACACCTGCGTGCTTTCTCCGTGGCGCTTCTCTAAGGCGAACTGAACCCGGCTTCAGCTTCAGAAGCTTCGGCTCGAAAGCGGACAATCCGCAAGGCAAGGCTACACCCTCAGGACCGATGAAGGTGACTACCTGTTCTTCTGAGATGTCGGGCATATTCCGGCGCGGCAATTTGCCGACCCGACGGTCGGCTGGGCCTGTCACAATGACCAGGCCACAGCGCGAGACCTGGTCGAAAATCCGGTGGCAGACGGCGCAGTAGGGACATGGATCGCGCATCTCGGCAGACCAGGGATCAGCGGGGTGGCTTGCAGGGGCGCGTCCTACGACTTGGCACACCTCCTGCGGGAAAGCCGCCATTCGGCAACCGACCCTCATTTCGGCCGTTCATGGCAGGAGGCGAGAACGCTTGGAGCGGACCTTGCAGGTCGCTGTTGTCTTGGATCATATCTGTCGCAGGTTTTGGGTAGACCGTCCTGAAACGCGGCGAGCGTGGATCCTACAAGCACCTGCCTTCAACCCATGAGCCACGACCAACCTTGACGCGGGGTAAAATGCGATGAAGCGGATTGCGCCATGGGAAACCGAACTCCCCGATGATCTGACGCCTGCTCAGGGCTATCAACTCGCACTTGACCGCATCGCCTGGCGCGCGGCAGGTCGGCCTGACCCTGCGACGCTGGATGACTGGCCGGACGATGATGATCTCGATTACCTGCTCAGCCGACATTCGCACGATACGCTCGACCTCAACAGTCTGAAGCTGCGCAAGGTTCCCGATGAACTCTACCAATCGGACGGCGTTACGTTTCTGTTCCTGATGGACAACCGGATCGAGACCATTCCCGAGCAGTTTGCGGAGGTGCTTCGGCTTGAAGAGTTGTCGCTTTTTGGAAATCCTCTGCGCGAGGTGCCAGCATCGCTCCTGTTAATGGAAGGTCTCAAGGGCCTCTATCTCGGTCGCAGCGCACTTACCAGACTGCCGTATCTTGACCGACCGTCAACCAGCATCAGGACGCTTGGCCTGGAGCGCACCGAATGGCTGGAGATCCCCGAAGACTACCTTGCCAATTTCCCGAACCTTCGAAGCTTGTTGCTTGGACATTCGTTCCGGCACAATATCCCGGATGAGGTTTTTGGCCTGGCCGAACTCATTCAACTCGATTTTGAGGGGAATTCGCTCAAGGCGCTCTCCCCGCATATAGGGCGGCTCACCAAACTGCTCAGTCTCCAACTTCGGAACTGCAAGCTGGAGACGCTGCCGAAGGAACTCGGAAAGCTCACCATGCTCGAAGAAAAAGCAGGAAGTGGCCCGTTCGGCCTCCATATTTCCGGCAATCCATTCAAGGACAAGGAGCTGAAGCGCATCGCCAAGTTGAAGAACCCGCAGCAGACGATCGAAGCACTCGCATGGGCCAGTGCCAATGGAAGCTGAAGGTGGTCACCTGCATATTTTTCTCGCGGCCTTCCCGAGTGAAGCGGATGCTTTGGCTTTCTCGCAGAAGCAATGGGAGCCGGAGCCGGGCGAAGATGCATCAGACGAGGAGTACGCGGCTTGGGAGGCTCGCAATCCATCATGGCCGATGAGAGCCGAACAGGGCTTTACTTATCTCGATGGAGATTTCGTGGAGACGATATGGGGCACCGGGTCAACTGGTTCCGAAGTGAACTGGGGCTATCTTGCCTCACTGCTCGATGCTGATGACGTCGGCAGATGCAAGGACTTGGCTCCGGCGCGTTCGAACACCCTGATCGTGATCGATGAAAGAGCGCTCGGAGGCTTTGATTTCACGTTTCGCACGACTGCAACTATGACCTATTGCGGTCGTTATCGACGGTGCTGGCAGTAGCTCTCTGCGATCTTCTGTCGCGAAAGTCCTAATTTCACGACGTATCCGCCGCACTGAATCGAACGGGAACATCTGTCGCAAAAGTCGGGCGCGAAACTCGGTGAGATCGTGAGGACTTTTGCGACACCTAGGGGCTGCTTTCTGGCCAGCCGATGGAAAGCTGCCTGACCGCTTCCCACCCCATCCCGGTCATCCCCCAGTCTCCATATTGGCACTAAGACAGTCCCGACCCACCCGGCTCGATTACCGCCCTCAGCTTTAAATTGCTTCGCCGAAAGCAGGCCTACTCTCCTCTTCCCATGTCATCGAAGATAAAGCTGCGTATTTCGTTCAAGCAGGGGAGGAGACCAGTTTGACCGCAACGTTATCGCAGGTGCAGGAACTGCACCGGCCGGAGGACGAGCATCTCGGCCTCTTCGCCAACCTTGCCTACGGCTTCCAGCATGTGCTGACGATGTATGGCGGCATCGTCGCGGTGCCGCTGATCGTCGGCCAGGCTGCCGGGCTTTCGCCGAACGACATCGGGCTTCTGATCACCGCCTCGCTGTTTGCGGGCGGGCTCGCCACGATGCTGCAAACCCTTGGGGTGCCCTTCTTCGGCTGCCGTCTGCCGCTGGTGCAGGGCGTGTCCTTTGCCGGTGTCGCCACGATGACGGCCATCGTGACCGGCGGCGGAGGACTGCCACAGGTGTT
This sequence comes from Mesorhizobium sp. 1M-11, assembly GCF_001303895.1. GTDB lineage: Bacteria > Pseudomonadota > Alphaproteobacteria > Rhizobiales > Rhizobiaceae > Mesorhizobium. Next base: position 293,719 of record NZ_LJSD01000051.1, read on the forward strand.
CGGAGCGGTGATCGTGGCCTCCCTGATCGGCCTCCTGATCACGCCGGTGTTTTCCCGCATCACCAAATTCTTCCCGCCGCTGGTGACCGGCATCGTCATCACCACGATCGGGCTGACGCTGATGCCTGTCGCGGCGCGCTGGGCGATGGGCGGCAACAGCGCCTCTCCGGAATTCGGCAGCATGGCCAATATCGGCCTGGCGGCACTGACGCTGCTGATCGTGCTGCTGCTCAGCAAACTGGGGAGTGCCGCGATCTCCAGGCTTTCGATCCTTTTGTCGATGATCATCGGGACCATCGTCGCCGCGGCACTCGGCATGACGGACTTCTCCAAGGTCGCCGACGGGCCGTTCTTCGCCCTGCCGACGATCTTCCATTTCGGCCTGCCGGTGTTCGGCGTGGCGGCGACGATCTCGATGCTCATCGTCATCATCGTGACGCTGGTCGAGACATCGGCCGACGTGCTGGCGGTCGGCGAGATCATCGGCACCAAGGTCGATTCCCGCCGCCTCGGCGACGGCTTGCGTGCCGACATGCTATCGAGCTCGCTGGCGCCACTGTTCGGCTCCTTCACGCAAAGCGCCTTCGCGCAGAATGTCGGGCTCGTCGCCGTCACCGGCGTGAAGAGCCGCTATGTTGTGGCCTGCGCCGGCGCGATCCTGATCGCGCTCGGGCTGCTGCCGGTGATGGGCAGGATCATCGCGGCGGTGCCGCCTTCCGTGCTCGGCGGCGCCGGTGTCGTGCTGTTCGGAACGGTGGCCGCAAGCGGCATCCGCACCCTCTCCAAGGTCGACTACAACAACAACATGAACCTGATCATCGTGGCGACTTCGCTCGGCTTCGGCATGATCCCGATCGCAGCACCCCAGTTCTACGAGCACTTCCCCGCCTGGTTCGCTACCATCTTCCATTCGGGGATCAGTTCGGCGGCGGTGATGGCGATTGCCATGAACCTGATGTTCAACCATTTCCGCACCGGCAATTCCGACCAGCAATCGGTCTTCGTTGCCGGCATGGAACGCACCCTGCGCTACCAGGACATCGCCTGCCTGCACGAGGGCGACTATTTCCTGGACGGCAAGCTCTACGATTCCACCGGCAAGCCGGTTCCGATCAAGCACGAGCATTAGAGGCACGGGCGCCGGCAATACCCCCACCCCTCCCCTCGATGGGGAGGGGAACCGGTCTGCGTTCGCGAATCCGGGTCTGGATCGCCGCGCCTTCGTCTGCGTTCCGGAATGGATCCCCGACACTCTCCAGTCGCTTCGCTCCTTGCGAGGTCGAGGATGACGAACTTCACTAGCGCCGGCGCTAACTGTCACCGCAGGCACCGGGTATCGGCGTTGCCGTCATCGGCATCTTCAAACGTCGGCATCATAACCACCGCTTGAGATTTTGCCGGAACGCCCATCTCCTCGTCATCCTCGACCTCGTGAGCGACCGAAGGGAGCGGAGAGTGTCGGGGATCCATTCCGGAACATGGATGCAGGCACAGAGGTCCAGGCATCAATTTTGTCGGCGCGGCGGAGTTGATTCCGCTCCCATCATTCTCCAGTCGCTTCGCCCCTCGAGGTCGAGGATGACGAGGATAAAGAGCATCCCCGCCAATCTCGAACCACGATGTTGACGCCGACATCTCAGCGGTAGCGTCCCGCAAACTCGCCGATAGCACGCAGGAGCGGGGTCTGGTCGCCGACCCAGAACCAGTGGTCGTCGCCGGCCACCTCCACGAACCGTCCGCCTGGGATCTTCGCGGCGAGGAACCGGCCCGACTCCGCGAGGACCGCTCGATCGCCCGAGCGATGCAGGACCGTTGTCGGGACCGAGATCCTTGCAAGCAGGTGGCGGACGTCGGTGTCGCGCAGCGCTTCGAGCACGCCCGTCACGGCGCCAGGGCTGGACGCCGCCCTCAGCAATCCGGCCCACCAGGCTTCCGCCTGGCGGTCTCCGACCAGGCTCGGGGCAAAGGTCTCGATCTCGGCCGGTCCACCCCAGTTGGCGATCAGGCGGCGCCTCCAGAGGTCGTACTGTTCATGGGTCAAGGCGCAGGTGTAGTCGCGTGTGCGGCTGCCCTTGGCCAAGGAACCCCAGAGGACGAGCCCAACGAGACGATCGGGATGGTCGACTGCAAAGCGGATGCAGCCAGGTCCACCTTCCGAAGACCCGACGAGGAGAGCGCGGCGGCTTCCGGCCGCGTCCATCACCGCCAATATGTCCTTCGCGGTCGCGTCGACGGTGGGACGCGCGCCGACGCGGTCGGAAAGACCAACGCCCCGCCGGTCGAACAGGATGAGGCGGCCGATGCGCGAAACCGCCGCGATCCAAGAACGGCAGCGGCTGTCTTCCCAGATCCGTTCCACATGCGAAACGAACCCCGGAACGAGCACGATGTCCAGCGGACCGTCGCCGACGGTCTGGTATGCGAGGTGGATACCTTCCACTTCGACATAACGCGTTCGCGGCGCTTCGGTGGCCTTGCCCGGCCCTTGCAGCAAGGCAACGGTGGCAGGGTCGAGGGGCACGCCGAGCTCATCCCGCAAGTGGCGGGCACATGCTTCGAGTTGGCGCTCGGCAGCCGCCCTGTCCCCAGCCGCCAGATGGGCGCGGATCAGATGACGGTGCGCGCTTTCGCTCAGCGGATCCAGTCCCACCAGTCGCGTCGCATGCACGATCGCCGTGCGAGCATCGCCGGCGGCGATCCGGGTTTCGATCAGGCGCTCCAGCGCCTGTGTCAGGCGGCTGCGCAGAGCCTCGCGCCTGAAGAACGCCCATTCCTCGAATTCCTGACAGCCCTCTAGGGCGAAGCCTGCAAGAAAGTCGCCGGTGTACGTGTTGACGGCCGTTTCAAGAGAGCCGCGGTCGCAGGCATGCTCGAAGGCTCTGGTGTCGACCTCCACCGAAAGCGCCGGCTGCAGGTTGAGCGTGGTGCCGCTTGCAGCGACGAGTTCGCCGCGGAAGGCGACGCGGATCTTGTAAAGCGTACGCCGAAGGCGCGCCCGGGCGGTCTCTTCGTCGGCTTCGGGCCATAGCAGTGTGGCCGCGGTCTCGCGCGAGACGGATCCACCGGCCTCGGCGAGGAAGATGAGGAGCGCGGCTGCCTTGCGCAAGGCAAGCGACACCCGCCGCCCGTTCATGCGGAACTCCGGAAAGCCCAGTAGCCGAAATTCCAATCGCTCCATCGATCCGCACTCTGGAACAGCAGGCAGGGGACGCTGAGGGGACGCCGGCCGTCTATTGGCTCTCCGCGACTTCGGGCCGATCGCACGCCCCGAAGATTTTCTGGAGCGAGAAATGTCACCGGTCAATACTCTCAACCCTCACCGCCTTTCCGAGGCCATTGCCGAAGATGGCATCCCGATAGCCTATGAAGACCTCGGCCACGGCGAGCCGCTCGTGCTGCTGCACGGCATCACCGAAAGCCGGGAGTCCTGGCACGAGGCGGGCTATGTCGAGCCGCTCCTGAAGCGCGGATGGCGGCTGATCCTCATCGACTGCCGTGGTCATGGACGCAGCGGCAAGCCGCATGACCCTGCCGCCTATTCGGGTCGCAGGCAGGCCGCGGATGTCGCTGCCGTCCTCGACTTCGCGGGCATCCAACGTGCCGCGCTCATGGGGCATTCCATGGGCGGCACAGTCGCACTCGCCACCGCCGCGTACCATCCGGATCGCGTCAACGCGCTGATCGTCAATGGCGCACATCCCTTCGCGGAGGACCTTAGCCGCTTGCGGGCCGCTCTCGCAGATGACTTCGAGACCTGGCTCGCCTTCCTGAAGCAGCTTGTGCCAGACCTTTCGCCGAACAGCTGCCGGCGCATCCGGGCCAACGATCTCACCGCTGTTCAGGCAAGCCTTGCCAGCGACAGGCCGGATTTTTCGATGGCCCTTGCGAAGCTCGACATCCCTGTGCTGGCGATCACCGGTCTGCTCGATCCACGCTGGGAGGGCGTCCGGAATTTCGCGGAACTGGCAAGCGGCGAATTCCTGCCTCTCGCAGGCAAGAATCATGTGACGGCCTTTCTGGATGCCGAGACGATCGTGCCGGCGGTCGACGAATTCCTGCGGCGTGTCAGCGCCCGCACCACGGAAGGGAGCTGAGCCATGTGCCGGTCATGTCTCTCCTGGTACGGACAACGCATTGCGCCGTATCTCGTCCACGCGGGCTGCTCGTCGGACGCCTTCTCGCGCATGCGGCGGCGCATGGTGCCGCATGCGAAGGGCGTGGTGGTCGAAGTCGGCCTCGGATCGGGCCTGAACCTTCCCCACTACGATGCCGCCAAGGTGACGCGGCTCGTCGGCGTCGATCCCGACGCGACCATGCTCGCCCTGGCCAAACGGCGGAACCGCGCCCTGGCGTTCGATGTCGAATGCCTTCAGGCCGGCGGCGAAAGCATGCCGCTGGCAGATGGCTTCGCCGACACGGTCGTCGTCGCCTACGCTTTCTGCACCGTTCCGCAACCGGAGGCGGCGTTGGCGGAGATCCGGCGCATCCTGAAGCCCGACGGGCGGCTGATCTTCCTCGAACACGGGCAGGCGAATGCCAGCTGGCGCAGAAGGCTGCAGGATCGACTGAACCGACCCTGGGGCACTCTTGCCGGGGGATGCAACCTCAACCGCAACCCATTCCAGCTTGTCGAGGATGCCCGCTTCGACATTCGAGACTCATGGCAGGAGCGATTTCCGCCCGCCTTCTGGCTGTTGGGCAGCCACTATGCGGGCATCGCCATACGGCGGTCCGACTAGAGGGCAATGAGATCGGCGCAGCGTGGGCAAGATCACATCAAGTCGGCGGCGCATGTGAGACGGTGGGCTTTCAGTCGACCTGCGTTCACCCAGAGCGTTTCCGTTTTTCACGGAAACGCGGAAACGCTCTGACTCTTTGTTTTACGCAATTCCGGACGGAAAACCGCTACGCACTTTTCCTGGAATTGCTTTGGTGGAGAACACATATGGCTACGGAACCGCCAAGCCGCTCCGATGTCTGGGCGATCGGAGACGCCTACGAACCCTTTGTCGGCCGCTGGAGCCGGCTTGTCGCCGATGAATTCATCGACTGGCTGGCGCTGCCCGCCGGGATGCGATGGCTGGACGTAGGCTGCGGCACCGGAGCCTTGACGCAAACCGTTCTCGCACGCGCGGTGCCTGCCGGCGTCACTGGCCTCGACCCGTCCGAAGGCTTCCTCGGCTACGCCCGGGATCGGACGAAAGATCCGCGTGCGACGTTTCGCCTGGGAGATGCACAGGCATTGCCGTTCAACGATGGCGCATTCGAGACCGTGGTCGCTGCCCTTGTGCTCAACTTCATTCCCCTTCCCGCACTGGCGGTGGCTGAAATGAAGCGCGTGTTGCGTCCCGGCGGGACAGCGGCAGCTTACGTCTGGGACTATTCCGAAGGGATGCAGCTGATACGGCATTTCTGGGACGCGGCGACTGCTCTCGATCCCGCCGCGGGACAGCTCGACGAGGCGCGGCGTTTCCCGAACTGCAACCCGACATCCCTGCTTTCGCTGTTTCGCGATTGCGGCTTCGAACAGGTGGAGTGCCGGGCCATCGAGGTGCCGAGCGTGTTCAAGACCTTCGACGACTACTGGTCGCCTTTTCTCGGTGGGCAGGGTCCGGCGCCGACCTATTGCGGCACGCTTTCCGGCGAGCGGCGGGCAGCGCTGCGCGACCGGCTCCACGCCACGTTGCCAATCGAGCGCGATGGCTCGATCCGGCTGACCGCGCGCGCATTTGCCGTTCGCGGAATTCATCCGGCCTAGGGCCGCGAATTCCCTCATCGATGGCAATTGCGCATTCTCATGCTGTTTCCTGCGCTTGTTCACACAGCCAGGCGCACAGCTGCCGGGGTGCCAGTCGGGCGTCGTCCGCGCGCATCAGGGCGAAATGCCATGCCGGTCCGCTCAAGACGCAGGAGAAGGGTGCAACCAGTTGTCCCGAGGTCAGAAGCGGCCTGAACAGGGAAGGCGAAAGCAGCGCCACACCGAGCCCCGCTACGGCGGCATTGGCGTCGAGCTCATGGGTTGGATAGTCGACCGCGGCGAAGCGAAGGCCGGGCGGCGTTTTGCTTTGTGCTGCCGCAAACCATCGTTCCCAGTCGGGGTGCGGCAGGAGGTCGAAATCAGCCAGCGTCCGTGCGTCATCCAGGGTTCGGTTGCCCAGCAGGGATGGCGCCAGCATCGGTGTCACTTCGACCGGAGTGAGCCGGTACTCATCGAGCCCTGCCCAACCGCCGCGGCCTGTCCGAATCGCGACGTCAAATGCGTGCGCGTCGCGCACCTCGGCAGAAACATCGATCTCGATGCTGGATGGCACCGGGGAGACATAACGCGCGAGACGCGGAGCGAGCCAGCGTGAGGCAAAGGTTGGCGGTGCGGTCAGGCGAAGCGGCGGCATGGCGGCCTGGAAGTCGGCGAGCGCATCGGCGATGCCGGACAGCGCTTCATGGACCCTGCCGGCCAGGACAGAGGCGGCAGCCGTCGGCACGACGCGTCGGCCGATCCGTTCGAACAGCGGCTGGCCAAGCTCGGCCTCCAGGGTGCGGATACGCAGGCTGACCGCCGCCGGCGTCAGGAACAGGCGCTCGGCCGCGCGCGCGAAACTGCCTGCCGACACGCAGGCTTCAAGGACCCGCAGGGACTCCAAGGATGGCCGCATGATCAGTTTCTCTTGTGATGCAGACAAGCAATGCGCGTTTTGAAAGCGGAGAGCCTGAGCGCAATGGTGATCCAAAATAGGAGATCGATCATGTCCCTGCAATCACGGCACCTGTTCACGCTTTTCATCTCGCTTCACCCGACCCTGGATCTCGGCCAGACACCGGCCGGCGGCCGACGCATCTTCCCCGTCTCAGGCGGCCATTTTCGTGGCGAGCGTCTTCGCGGCGAGGTCTCGCCGCTGATCGGTTCCGACCTGCTTCTTGCCCGTCCGGACGGCACCTTCCAGCAGGATGTCAGGCTACTGCTTATAACGGATGACGGTGGCCTGGTGCTGATGACCTATCGTGGTGTGAGGCACGCATCCCACGAGGTCGACGAGCGGCTGCGGCGCAACGAACCCGTCGATCCGGCCGAATACTATCTGCGCACCACGCCCTATTTCGAAACCGCGGCGCCCGCTCACGAATGGCTGAACAGGATCGTCTCGGTCGCAACCGGCGGACGCTGTCCGGGCGGCGTCGAATATGAGGTCTATGAGATCCTTTGATGTGTCTCGGCTCATCCGAACATCGCGCGCCGGATACCCTACGCGTCGGAGCGACCCGATGAAAACGGCCCGGCGATATCTGCCGATAATCCTGGATTGGTTCCATCGGCAGGCAGCGAGAAGATGCAGCCGCCTGGACTTCCGCGACCTGACCGACAGGGAACTGCAGGACCTCGGCTTCCGGCGCAGCGACTTTGACGGTCAGGCCTACCCCATGCCTGCTGAAGCCCCGGCTATTTCGCGCGCAGCTGCGCGTCGTAGGCGCTATCCAGAGTGTCCATCATCGACTGGAGCGCCTTGTCGACATCGACCGCGGTCGGCCTGATCTGAAGCTGCAAGGCGGCCCGCCGCAGCAGGATCGCAATGTCGTGCGGCTCGAGGTCGGCGAGATTGTCCGCCGCCCGCTCGAGTTCCCCGATCAACCACTCGTCATTGCCCGAGCCCATGCTTCCCCGCGGAGCGCTGCCTGACGGCTCTTCCTTAGCACGATCGGGGGGCCAAGAAAATCGGCGGAGCGGTGGCTTGGAACGTTGCGGGCCAAATGCGCCTCCTCCAAATGGGGGTGGTCAAAACAACCAAAAGCAGTCAAGATCAGACACGGGCAAGTTGCAGCGAAGGGGCGCTGCTTGATGAGGGCTGTTGTCGACTACGACGAGGCGCGCGTCGTTGCGATCACGCGCGATGTTTCCGAAGCCATCGACCGGGCGGCTTTCGATGATGGTGACTGGAACGATGTTCCCACAGCCTTGGCACAGGCCTTTCCCGGCTCGTTCGGTGCTTTCTGGAACATCAACTATCGCCAGACAGACCTGAGCTTCCTGGCGACGCACAACATCGCTCCCGATTTCCTCAAATCCTATGCGGAGCACTTTGCCTTCATCAATCCCTGGACAGCCTATTGGGAAAACATCCGCAACGGCACGGTGGCTGCCTCGGAAGTCGTGGCGCCGGCCCGCTCCTTCGACCGCACCGAATTCTACAACGACTGGCTGAAGCCGCAGAAGGATGTCGAGGCGGCCGCGGGCCTGAAGCTCGTCGGCGGCCAGGGCGAGATCGTCACATTCCTGATGCACTATCCCCTGTCCAAGTCGGATCTCTATGAAGCCGCCGCCGTCGAGGTGCTGAACCGCGTCAGAGGCAGCGTGGACCGGTCGATCTCGCTGGCCCGGCTGCTCAGGAAACGGTCCGAAATGGCCTTGTCGGGTGCGGCGCTGCTGGAGAGGCCGCGATGCGCCGCCTTCGTGACGGACACCAATCGTGCGGTGCGCGATGCCAACGCCCTGGCAGCCGAACTGTTCTCCAGGGGCAGCCCGATTTCGGCGCTTCGGGGCCGCGTCTCGCTTTCCGACAAGGAGGCCGATGCGCGCTTCGGACAGATGCTGCGCGCAATCGGGAACGCTGCCGAAAGCGGGCATTCGGTCGTTGCCTTCCGGGATGCCGGCAGCGCCTGGGAAGTGGTGCTGGCACCGCTGCACGCCGGCGTAGAGACAAGCGGCATCCTCACTCTGCTGCCGCCACGGCGGCTGGTGCTGGTCCTGGTGACAGAACTCAAGCCCGCCGCGCAGGAGGTGCCGGAGCTGTCCAATCTCGCGCCGCTGTTCGGGCTGACCAAGGCGGAGATCGCCTTCTGCCGGAAGCTGCTGGCCGGCGAAAGCGTGAGCGAAATCGCCGACGGCCAGAAGCTCTCGGTCGAGACGGCCAGGACTAGGATGAAATCGATCCTGCACAAGACGGACTCGCCGCGCCAAAGCCACCTGATGCTCCTGTTGTCGCGCTTCAGCTAGCCGTTTGCCTGCTTCGCATATCCGATAACGACCAGAGCGGCGTGCAATCGGAAGGACGCGCTGTGTCCGGCTCGGAATGGCACGCGCGCAACCGCGCCGCGAGAGCCGAAAGGCAAGCATAAATCGATCCTGAAAACATGCCTTCCGTTAGGTAATGCTGCGTCGATTGAGACTCCTTCGGGGCCATTATTTACCTGCCGCAACCATAATAAAACATACCCATTATTATTACTAATTTCTAATATTATAATACTTGTAATACTGTATAAATTGTTCCCAATACTTGTTGCGCCCGCAAAATCTGCTGTCTACAACCGATTCGGTATTACCCCAGGTTGCAAGAGGCGCGCATGCGGCAGGCTCGATATGGCTTCATCCGGTCAACGACCTTCCTGAGTGGCCTTGCCGGACTGTCATCGGGTCTTCTGCTTTTACCGACCAGCGCCCTGGCCAACTGCACGACCACGGGCGGCGTCACGACTTGCGACGCATCGAGCCCCAACCCCTATACGAGCCGCATCGGCACCGGCCAGGCCGACAACAGCCGGACCGTGACGGTGGGCAGCGGCGCGACGGTCAGCACGACCAACAACAATGCCATCAGCCTCGGCGACGGCGCCGTCATCACAGTCGACGGAACGGTGCGCGCCAACTCCACCAGCGGCGCGGGCACGGCCGGCACCGGCAACAACACGGTCGAATTCAAGAGCAACAGCACGCTGACGATCAATGCCGGCGGCAGCATCATCGCATCGGGCACGTCCGGCAATTCGGAAGCGATCAACCCGACCGGTTTCGGCAACACCATCCTGAATTACGGGCTGATCCAGGCCACCAACAGCGCCGCCATCTGGTTCGAGGACCGCGTCACGGGCGCGAAGAACGTCGTCGACAATTACGGCACCATCGAAAAGGTCGGCGGCGGCAATGTGATGGGCAGCAGCGGCAGCTCCGGCATCACCTTCTACAACCGCACCGGGGCGAAGATCCTCGGCAATCTGAGCTTCAGCGGCGGCAATGACGATCTCATCTTCGAAGCGGCCTCGACGGCTTCCGGCGCCATCAACGGCGGCGGCGGAACCAACAACCTGACACTGCAGGGAGCGGCCGGCTCGAACGACACGCTGCCCGGCAGCATCACCAACTTCACCACCCTGACCAAGGACGGACAGGGTCAATGGACCGTCTCGGGCAGCCTCAGCGGCTTCACCATCGTCACGGTCAAGAACGGGGTGCTGGCGCTCACCGGCAACAATGCCGGCTATACCGGCAATCTCATCGTCGATCCGACCGGCATATTGGAGACGCGCGCGCAGAGCCTGCCGACGAAGACGCCGGCCTCGGCCAACGTCAACAACGTCCAGAACAACGGCCTGGTGCGCTTCACGCAAGGCGACGACGGCAGCTATACCGGGCAGATCACCGGTTCGGGGTCGGTGGTCAAGCTGGGAGCCGGCGTGCTGACGCTGACGCCGGCAGCTCCTGCCGGAAACACCTTCCTCGGCGGCCTGTCGATCAACCAGGGAACCGTGGCCGCGGCAGCCGACAATGCGCTCGGCGGCGCCACGGGCGCGCTGACCTTCAATGGCGGCACGCTGCGCCTCAACAGCAGCTTCGACCTCGCCGGCAGCCGCGCCGTCACGCTCAATTCGGCCGGCGGCACCATCGACACGCAAGGTTTCCAGTCCACGATCGGCCAGGGCATCACCGGTTCCGGCGCGCTCACCAAGGCCGGTTCCGGCACGCTGGTGCTCAACGGCGCCAACAGCTATGCCGGCGGCACGGTGATCAATGGCGGCACGGTCCGGGTTTCCAGCGACGGCAATCTCGGCGCGGCGTCCGGAGGCGTCACCTTCAACGGCGGAACGCTGCAGCTCAACAGCAGCTTCGATCTCAATGGCGGCCGTGCCCTCACCCTCAATGCGGCCGGCGGCACCATCGACACGCAGGGCTTCCAGTCGACGGTCAGCCAGGGCATCACCGGCGCCGGCGCGCTGACCAAGGCAGGCAGCGGCACGCTCACGCTGACCGGCGCCAGCAGCTATGGCGGCGGCACGACGATTGCCGGCGGCACGCTGCAGCTCGGCAATGGCGGCACCTCCGGCTCGATCACCGGGAATGTGGCGAACAATGGCACGCTCACCTTCAACCGCTCCGATGCGGTCAGCTTCGGCGGACTGATTTCGGGAACGGGTGCAGTCCAGCAGATCGGTTCCGGGATCACGACACTCACCGGCGCCAACAGCTATACAGGCCCGACAACGGTCGGCGCCGGCACGCTGATCGTCAACGGCAACCAGGCTGCCGCGACGGGCGACACAAACGTCAATGCCGGTGCCACCATCGGCGGCACCGGCACCATCGGCGGCAGCATGACGGTTGCGAACGGCGGCACGCTTGCCCCGGGCAATGTCGGCACGACGCCGGGAACGCTCACCGTCAACGGCGCGCTCGCGCTCAACGACACCACGAACCTCAACTACAATTTCGGCCAGGCCAATGTGGCGGGCGGGCCCTTCAACGACCTCACCAATGTCGCCGGCAGCCTCACCCTCGACGGCAAGCTCAACGTCAACCTGACACCGGGCGGTTCCTTCGATCCGGGCGTCTACCGCATCATCAACTATGGCGGCGCGCTGCAGAACAACACGCTGGATATCGCGAGCCTGCCGCCCGGCACGCCGCCGAACACCTTCTTCGTGCAGACCTCGGTCGCAAACCAGGTGAACCTCGTCAACACCGCCGGCCTGCAGCTCACCTTCTGGGATGTCGGCCCGAAGAACAATGGCGCGGTCAATGGCGGCACCGGCACCTGGCAGAACGCGGGCGCGGCGGACAACTGGGCCGACCAATCCGGCGCGGTCAACGCCCCCTGGGCCGACAGCGGCTTCGCCATCTTCATGGCGACGCCAGGCACGGTGACGGTCGACAACGGCAATGGCGCGGTGCGCGCGGCCGGCATGCAGTTCGCCAGCGACGGCTATGTGATCCAGGGCGGCACGCTGACACTGGTCGGCGCACCGGCTTCGATCGTCAAGGTCGGCGACGGCACGGCGGCGGGCGCCGGCTATACGGCAACGATCAATTCCGTGCTCGCCGGCACGACGCAACTGGTCAAGACCGATCTCGGCACGCTGGTGCTCAATGGCGCCAACACCTACACCGGCGGCACCGCCATCAATGGCGGCACGCTGCAGGTATCGAGCGACGGCAATCTCGGCGCGGCGGCCGGCGGGCTGACGATCGACGGCGGCACGCTGCGGCTCGGCGCCAGCTTCAACCTCAATGCCGGCCGCGCCGTCACGCTCAACGCAGGCGGCGGCACCGTCGACACGCAAGGTTTCCAGACCACGGTCAGCCAGGGTATCACCGGCGCCGGGGCTCTCACCAAGACGGGAACCGGCACGCTGACACTGACCGGAGCCAACGCCTATACCGGCGGCACGACGATTTCAGCCGGCACGCTTCAGCTCGGCGATGGCGGCACCTCCGGCTCCATTACCGGCGACGTCACCAACAACGGCACGCTCGCCTTCAACCGCTCCGACACAGCAACCTTTGCCGGTGTGATTTCCGGCAGCGGCGCCGTCCAGCAGAACGGCACCGGCACGACGGTGCTGACCGCCGCCAACAGCTACACGGGCGGCACCACGATCAACGCCGGCACGCTGCAGCTCGGCAATGGCGGCACCTCCGGCTCGATCACCGGCGATGTGACGAACAACAGCATGCTGGCCTTCAACCGCTCCGACGCCATCACCTTCGGCGGGCTGATTTCGGGAACGGGTGCCGTCCAGCAGATCGGTTCCGGCGTGACCACGCTGACCGGCGCCAACAGCTATAGCGGCACGACGACCGTCGGCGCGGGCACGCTCATCGTCAACGGCAACCAGACTGCCGCGACGGGTGCGACCACCGTGAATTCCGGCGCCACCATCGGCGGCACCGGCACGATCGGCGGCGGCGTGACGATCGCGGATGGCGGCACGCTCTCGCCCGGCGACGTCGGCGCGACGCCCGGCACCCTCACCATCAACGGCGCGCTCGCCCTCAACGACAGTTCGAACCTGGATTACAGTTTCGGTCAGGCCAATGTGGTGGGTGGCGCCTTCAACGACCTGACCACGGTCGGCGGCGACCTCACCCTCGACGGCAAGCTCAACGTCAATCTGACGCCGGGCGGCTCCTTCGATCCCGGCATCTACCGGGTGATCAGCTACGCCGGCACGCTGACCAACAACACGCTGGACATCGCCAGCCTGCCGCCCGGCACGCCGCCGAACACCTTCTTCGTGCAGACCTCGGTCGCGAACCAGGTAAACCTCGTCAACACCGCCGGCCTCAACCTTACCTTCTGGGATGGCGATGCCGGTCCGAAGAATGACGGTGCGGTCAATGGCGGCAACGGCACCTGGCAGAATGCCGGCGCATCGGACAACTGGACCGATCAGACGGGCACGCCCAACGCGGCATGGGCCGACGGCGGCTTCGCCGTCTTCATGGCGACGCCCGGCACGGTGACGGTCGACAACGGCAATGGCGCGGTGCGGACCGTCGGCATGCAGTTCGCCAGCGACGGCTATGTCGTCCAGGGCGACACGCTGACCCTGGCCGGCGCGCCATCTTCGACCATCCGCGTCGGCGACGGCACCGCGGCAGGCGCCGGCTACACGGCCACGATCGATGCCGTGCTTGGCGGAACCAGCCAGCTCGTCAAGAGCGACCTCGGTACGCTGGTCCTCAACGGTGCCAACAGCTACACCGGCGGCACCGCCATCAATGGCGGTACCGTGCAGGCGTCGAGCGACGGCAATCTCGGCGCCGCTTCCGGCGCCCTCGCCTTCAACGGCGGCACGCTGCGCCTCGGCGCGAGCTTCGATGTCGGTGCGGCCCGTGCCGTCACGCTCGATGCTGGCGGCGGCACCATCGACACGCAAGGCTTCCAGTCAACGCTCAGCCAGGGCATCACCGGCGCCGGCGCGCTCACCAAGACGGGAACCGGCACATTGACACTGACCGGCGCCGGCACCTATGGCGGCGGCACCACGATCAACGCCGGCACCCTGCAGCTCGGCAATGGCGGCACCTCCGGGTCCATCGTCGGCGATGTCGCCAACGAGGGCGTCCTGGCCTTCGACCGTTCCGACACGCTCACGCTCGCGGGGGTGATCTCCGGCAGCGGCGCGGTGCAGCAGAACGGCACCGGCACCACCATGCTGACCGGGACCAACAGCTACACCGGCGGCACCACGATCAACGCCGGCACCCTGCAGCTCGGCAATGGCGGCACGTCAGGTTCGATCACCGGCGATGTCATCAACAACGGCGTGCTCGCTTTCAACCGTTCGGACGCCTTCAGCTTCTCCCACGGCATTTCCGGATCGGGTGGCGTGAACCAGATCGGCTCCGGCGTGACGACGCTGACCGGCGCCTCCACCTATAGCGGACCGACCACCGTCGCCAACGGCACGCTGGCACCCGGTGCCGCCGATATCTTCAGCCCGATCTCCGCCTTCTCGGTGCTTTCGGGCGGCACGCTGGCGCTCAATGATTTCGACCAGACGCTGGCTTCGCTTGCCAATGCCGGCCTGGTCGATCTCGGCAGCGGCAAGCCGGGGACGACGCTCACCGTTTCCGGCGCCTATGCCGGCAATGGCGGCACGGTCCAGCTTGCCACCGCTCTCGGCGGCGACAACTCTCCAACCGACAAGCTCGTGATCAATGGCGACACGGCCGGCTCCAGCCTGCTGAAGGTCGTCAATACGGGCGGCATCGGCGCGCCGACGGCGCAGGGCATCAAGGTGATCCAGGTGGATGGCGCTTCGGCCGGCGCGTTCTCGCTGGTCGGCGATTTCACCTTCAAGGGCGACCCGTCGATCGTCGCCGGCGCCTATGCCTACCGCCTGTTCCAGGGCGGCGTTTCGACGCCGGCGGATGGCGACTGGTACCTGCGCTCGCAGCTGAAGACACCGCTGGAACCGGATACCGAGCCCGAACCGCAATACAATCCGGGCGTTCCCCTCTATGAGGTCTTTCCGCAGCATCTGCTCGCCATGAACGGCCTGCCGACCCTGCAGCAGCGTACGGGCAACCGCTACTGGAGCGGAGCCGGCGCCAATGTGGTGGCCGAGGGCGCCGACGCGCCTGCCGAGAACCCGGCGCCGGACGGCGTCACGCCAACCTCGCAGGAGGGTCGCGGCATCTGGGGCCGGATCGAGGGCGCGCACAACAGCATCGATCCCGCCTTCTCGAGCAGCGGCACCACTTACGACCAGAACATCTTCCGCCTGCAGAGCGGCCTGGACCTGCTGCTGACAGAGAACGAGGCGGGCCGCCTGCTCGGCGGCATCGCCATGCACTATGTGCACGGCAAGACCGATGTGACGGCCCCCAGTGGCGACGGCAGCATTTCGAGCGATGGCTACGGTCTTGCCGGCACGCTGACCTGGTACGGCAATGACGGGCTCTATGTCGACGGCCAGGCACAGCTGACCTGGTACGACAGCGACCTGGCATCGAGCACAGCCGGCCGCTCGCTGGTGTCGGGCAACGACGGCTTCGGCTACGCGCTGTCCGTGGAAACCGGCAAGCGCTTCGTGGTCGGCGAAGGGCTGACGCTGACGCCGCAGGCGCAACTGGCCTACTCGCGCATCAAGTTTGACAGTTTCGTCGATCCGTTCGGCGCCGGCGTTGCGATCGAGGACGGCGACAGCCTGCTTGGCCGGCTCGGCGTCTCGCTGGACCGGGAAAATTCCTGGACCGCCGACGACGGCACGCTGACCCGCAGCCATCTCTATGGCCTGGCCAATCTGCGCTACGAATTCCTGCAAGGCACCCGCGTGGATGTCGCCACCGTCAATTTCGCCAACAGGACCGACCGGTTCTGGGGCGAGGTCGGTGTCGGTGGCTCCTACAACTGGAACGACGATAAATATTCGGTCTATGGCGAGGGCTCTGTCGCCACCAGCCTGTCCAACTTCGGCGACAGCAACGCGATCAAGGGAACGCTGGGCTTCAGGGTGAAGTGGTAGGCAGGCGAGCGATGCGGAGACCAGCCGGCTTCCCGGAAACAGCCTCTCACTTCATGACGGACGGGATGGCGGTTTCGGGTCGCCGTCCAGGCCGCTTTTCATGTGAGGCCGGCCGGCATCTTGATTAAACCGCAATCGCCCTCCATATAGCGGCGGTAAGCGCGTCCCCGTCAGAGGTTGATGCGTTTTCCCTTCCACCTTCGTCCGACCACGGATGTACTGGCGAGTTGATCGTTGAAGGGACCTCTCGAAAGAGGCAGCAGAGCCGTTGGGCGATATCCCCAGCGGCTTTTTTGTTGTGGTGACCTTGACTTAAGGCATCGCCGTAACCGGCAACGGCACAGGATCATTACGGTCCTGGCGCCCGTTACCTTCTGTTCGAAAGCGTAGGTGCAGCGATGGAAAAACAAAAGTTCGACCCGCCGGTGACAGTTCTCGCTGGTCCATCCGGCGGCCAGGAGACAATCAGCGACGCGACCGCCTGCCTGGATTTCGTGCTTAAAAGATGGCCCGGCAAGCGCAGCGACAAGCACCGTGCCGCGCTGCAGGCCTGTTCAGACGCCGACAGCGGCCGCCGGCCAGCTTCCTTTGCCCGCAAGGCTTTCATTGCCGCGGCGCGAGAAGCTGGCATCCTGGTGACATCTTAAGAGCAATTCCAGGAAAAGTGCGTAGCGGTTTTCCGTCCGGAATTGCGTAAACACAAAGAGCTGGAGCGTATCCGGCAAAAGCGGAGACGCTCCAGGAGCGATCGCCCGACCTGAAATACCTGCTTTCGATGTTGATGATATCGCCGCGGTTCCTGATTCCATCTGCGCGTGGTCCGTCGTCATCGAGGTCCCGAGGTCGGTCGGGCCTCATTCACGCTTTGTCTCGGGTTCCTGCGATTCTTCCTGCTCCGCCGGCGAATCCTTGCCCTTTGCGGCCTTCGCCGCGAGCTTGGCCTCCTTCTTCTCCGCCTTCGCCTTGTCGCGCTGGCTGCGTTCGTATCGATAGTTAGGCTTCATCGCCATTCCGCTTTCTCCGTTTGCCGGCATCGTACGCTTCATCGCGCGAAATGCTACCGCTCGCGCAGATATGGAGTGGCGGACGAAGAAGGCCTCGTCCCGTCAGGGGGTGAAAAGGCGTTGGCAAGACTTGTCTGCGTCGAGCATTTTCCGGCTCAATCCTGCGCGTTCGAATCCAAGAGATCGTACGCTCCAGTCCAACACAGCCACCGGGCGATACGCCTAATCTGTGCGTCGCAGGGGCAAGCCGGCCGCATAAAAAGAGCCGCAGACAAACTCACCGCAGCCAGCTTCAGCCTCTGCACCAGGCCCCATCGGGGAGCTTGGTTTGCCACGCTTCAGGGAGAGGAGGCACAAATGGCTGGCTCTGTGAGCACCGAAGACAACACTGAAAATCTGGATTTCTCGACACGGCCCGTACCGCCCGAACACCGCATGTCGAAGGGATCGCTGACGATGGCCTGGTGGGCGGTATCGAGCGCCGTGTTCTACTTCGTCGTCGCGGCGGCGCTTGCGCAGGGCTTCGGCGCCAGGAACGCCATCATCGGCATGCTGCTGTCCGTCGTCGTGTACAGCGTCGTCAATTTCGTCATTTCCCGCTTCGCGATCAGGACCGGGCTTTCCGTCGCGCTGTTCTCGCGCATCCTGTTCGGCAATGCCGGGGCCGCACTTGCCACGCTGATCTTCTTCGTGACGGCGATCTACTATGCCGTGTTCGAGGGATCGGTCATCGCGGTCGGCATCCAGACCGTGCTGCCCGGCATCAGCTATGAATGGGCGGCACTCATCGTGGTGCTCTACAGCGTGCCGATGATCCTCGGCTCGATCCAGCACTGGCTGGACAAGCTCAACGGCGTGCTGCTGCCGCTCTACCTGCTGGGCCTCGTGGCGGCCGTGGTGATGGCGATCGCCGAATATGGCTATTCCAACGCCTGGCTGTCGGTCGGACCGGCAGGCGGCGCCCCCGCCGACGGCTGGTGGCACTGCTTCGTCTACTTCATGGGGGTGTGGATCCTCATGATGTACACCTTCGACTATTCGCGCTTCGGCCGCGAAGAGGACATCGACTACCACTCCCGGATCAATTTCGGCATGCCGTTCTACCTGATGGCGCTGATCGTCAACGGGCTGTTCGGCATCTTCCTGGTCGGTACCGTGCCGATGAACGGTCCCCTGTCCGAAGTGTCGGTCCTGCTCGCTTTGCTGAAGCTGATGGGCATCGCCGGGCTGCTGTTCGTCTGGGTCACGCAGACACGCATCAACAGCGCCAACTTCTACCTCGCCACCGTCAACATGGAGACGTTCTTCGCGCAGCTGACCGGAAGGCGGGTCGGCAAGATCGTCTGGGCGATCGTCGTCGGCGCCATCGTCTATGCACTGATGCTGGCGGATGTCTTTGCCTATCTGCTCCAGGCGCTCGCCTATCAGGGCATCTTCGTCGTCGCCTGGGTGGCGATCGCGCTGACCCACATCCTGTCCTCGCGCTACGACAGGCTGTTCGGCGGCGTGCTCGAATACCGCAGCGACCATATCCCGGCCTTCAACCCCTGCGGCATCTCCGCATGGTTCGGCGCCGCCGCCATCGGCCTCGCCCTGCAGCAGATGGGTGGGCTGACCGCCAGCTTCTCGGCCCCAGCCACCGCTCTCGTCGCCGCCACCATCTATGGCGGGTTGCTGACGCGGGCCAAGCCCGGCTGGTTCGTCAAGGGCGCTGCCTGACCTTCGGGTCAGGCACCCTTTCTTCCTTTTGAAATCGCCTACGGAGTCCTTTGCCCATGACCTACCGCATTTCCGTCGACACCGGCGGGACCTTCACCGACGTCGTGGTCAGCGACAGTGCCGGCACCTTCACCATCGGCAAATCGCTGACCACGCCCAACCGCATCTTCGAAGGCATGCGCAGCGCCATCGCGCATGCGGCGGAGCATCTGGGCGTCGCGCTCGAAGATCTGCTGCGTGAGACCTCGCTCCTGATCTACGGCACCACGCGGGCAACCAACGCCATCGTCACCAAGAGCGCGGCCAGGACCGCGCTTCTCACCACGGCGGGTTTCCCCGACGTGCTGGTGCTGAAGGAAGGCGGCAAGTTCAATCCGCATGATTTCTCGCAGGACTATCCGCATCCCTATATTCCGCGCCGGCACACGTTCGAGATCGAGGAACGCATCGATTCCGAAGGTCAGACGGTCATCCCGCTCAACGTGGCCGAAGCCCGCAAGACGATCGCGGGGCTCGGCGAACAGGGTTTCGAGGCCATCGCCGTCTGCTTCCTGTGGTCGATCGCGAACCCCGCCCATGAGCTGCAGGTCGGCAGCCTGATCGAGGAGGTGTTGCCGGGCGTGCCCTACACGCTGTCGCATCAGCTGATCCCGGTGGTGCGCGAATACCGCCGGGCGTCGGCGACCGCGATCGACGCTTCGCTGAAGCCGCTGATGCAGGCGCATCTGCGCGACCTCGAGAACGACCTGCGCCTGGCCGGTTATCAGGGCGAGATCCTGGTCAGCACCGCGGCCGGCGGCTGCTCCAGCATCGACGGCCTGATCGAGAAACCGATCTATACGGTGGGTTCAGGCCCGGCCATGGCGCCGGTCGCGGCGATCAACTACTCGCGCCTGGAACGGATGGGCGAGGATGTGATCGTCTGCGACACCGGCGGTACGACCTTCGATGTCGGGGTGGTGCGTGACGGCCACCTGACCTTCAGCCGCGATACCTGGCTCGGCCCGCGCTACACCGGCGACCTGCTCGGCATCTCCGCCGTCGACATGCGCTCGATCGGCGCCGGCGGCGGCTCCATCGCCTGGATCGACGATGGCGGGCTGATGCGCGTCGGGCCGATGTCGGCGGGCTCGGTGCCTGGTCCGGCCTGCTATGGGCAGGGCGGCACCAGGCCGACGGTTTCCGACGCGGCGGTGGTGCTCGGCTATTTCGATCCGGACTATTTCCTGGGCGGTCGCATGCAGCTCGACGTCGAGGCGGCGCGCCGCGCCGTCAACGAGGTGGCGGTCCAGATCGGCCTGTCGGTCGAGGAAACCGCCTTCCGCATCCTGAGCCTCGCCAGCGACCTGATGGTGCGCGCCATCGGCGACGTCACCATCAATGAAGGCGTCAATCCGCGCGAAAGCACCATCGTTGCCGGTGGCGGCGCCGCGGGCGTCAACATCATGCTGATCGCCAAGGAGCTCGGCTGCCGCAATGTCGTGCTGCCCAACAGCGCTTCCGCGCTTTCGGCCGCCGGCATGCAGTTCGCGCACATCGTGGCGGAAGAGGCACAAAGCCTGGTGATGCCGTCGAACCGCTTCGACAGCGAGCGCGTCAACGAGGTGCTGGACAGGCTCGACGAGAAGCTGCACGCCTTCCGGCGCCGGCTCCCCGGACGTGGCGATGCCTATACGATCGAGCGCTTCGGCGAGGCCCGCTATCTCGGCCAGATCTGGGAGCTCGACACGCCGCTGGCGACCGAACGCTTCGCCGGCAACGGCGATGTGCCGGCCTATCTCGATGCCTTCCACGACGTGCATGAGCGGGTCTTCGCGGTGCGCGACGCCAACAGTCCGATCGAGACGGTGAGCTGGAAGGCGCGCCTGATGGTGGCCCTGTCGGAGCCGCTAAAGCCCTCGCCGCCGGCGGAAGTCCGCGCGGCGAAGGCGAGCGCCACCAACCGGCCCTGCTTCTTCGGCGACAGCACGCCTGCCGAGGTTCCGATCTTCAAGGCCGAGGATCTTGTCCGCGGCAGCCGTATCGAGGGCCCTGCCATCATCGAGGAAACGACGACGACGCTGGTCGTCTATCCGGAGATGGCCGTCTCGATCAGCGGCAACGGCCACTACCTGCTCGAGATCGCCTGAAACCTGATCCCGCAGGATCAAGCGACGCTCGCGTTTTCCATTTGAGGACCATGCCATGACCAACACTACCGAAGCCGATTTCGATCCCTACATGACGGCGATCATCGCCAACCGCATCGACGGCATCATCCGCGAGATGACCAACACCTTGCTGCGCGCCGCGCGTTCGGGCGTCATCAACGGTGCCCGCGATTTCAGCTGCTCGATCTGCACCGGCGACAACCGGCTGCTTGCGTCCGCCGAAGGCCTGCCGATCCACATCTTCGGCAGCCACATGCAGACCAAGGCGATGTGCGATTTCGCCGGCGACGAACTGCGCGAAGGCGACTGCTACCTGCACAACGACCCCTATTCGGGCAACACCCATGCCGGCGACCACACCTATCTGGTGCCGGTATTCGTCGACGGCGAGCACCTGTTCACCGCCGTCGCCAAGGCTCACCAGGCCGATATCGGCAACGCGCTGCCCACCACCTACATGGCCGGCGCCAAGGACCAGTATGCTGAAGGGGCGTTGATCTTCCCGGCCGTGCGCATCCAGAAAGACTATCAGATGGTCGAGGATGTGGTCAGGATGTGCCGCTCGCGCATCCGCGTCCCCGACCAATGGTATGGCGATTTCCTCGCCGGCATCGGCTCGGCGCGCATTGCCGAGCGGCGGCTGAAGGAGCTCTGCGCCAAATACGGCAAGGACCAGATCAAGGCGTTCGTGCGCCACTGGTTCGCCTATTCCGAACAGCGCATGGTCCAGGCGATCCGCAACCTGCCGCGCGTGACGCTGCGCAATTCCGGCGCCCATGACCCCTTCGGCGACCTTTTGCCGGACGGCATCCCGCTGAACGTCTCCATCGACATCGATCCCGACGAAGCGATGATCGAGATCGACCTCACCGACAATGTCGACAATGTCGAATGCGGCTTCAACGAAAGCGAGGCGTGTACCTCGGCGTCGACGATCACCGGCATCTTCAACGCGCTGGACACCTCGGTGCCGCGCAATTCCGGCTCGTTCCGCCGCATCCGCCTGAGGCTGCGCGATGGCTGTGTGGCCGGGCGTCCGCAATTCCCGCACAGCTGCTCGGTGGCGACGACCAACATCGCCGACCGGCTGGTGAACATCGTGCAATCGGCCTTTGCCGAACTCGGCGACGGCTGGGGGCTTGCCGAGGGCGGGCTGGGCATGGGCGCGGGCTGCGCCGTGGTCTCGGGAAAGGATCACCGGGTCGACAATGCGGCCTATGTCAACCAGCTGTTCCTGGCCAATGCCGGCGGCCCGGGCTCGCCGCTCGCCGACGGCTGGATCACCTACGGCCTGCCGGTCGCCGCCGGGCTGATGTACCGGGATTCCGTCGAGATCGACGAACTCAAGCATCCGATCGCCATCCGCTTCCTGCGCCTGATGCCGGGCACCGGCGGGGCCGGAAAATATCGCGGCGCGCCGGCCATGGAGGTTGCCTATGGTCCGAAGGAACGGCCCATGGAAGTGATCTGGCCCTGCGATGGAACGGTCTATGCGCCGAAGGGGGTTCGCGGCGGCCATGACGGCCTGCGCTGCCAACACTGGAAGGTCGGCGCCAACGGCCAGGAAGAGGAACTGCCCAACATCGCCGTGCTCACCGTGCGCAAGGACGAATACGTCAAGGGCAACCAGGCCGGCGGCGGCGGTTACGGCGATCCGCTGGAGCGCGATCCGAGGCGCGTGCTGACCGACGTGCTCGAACGCTACGAAACCCGCGACCGCGCCCGCGATATCTATGGCGTGGTGTTCTCGGGCGCGGATGCGGAGGCGATGAAGGTCGACGATGCAGCGACACGGGCGCGGAGGTCGGAGCTGCGTTCAAAACGCGCCGCGTGACGTTCCTTGCCCCCATGGAATGGGCAGGGCTGTCGCATCGGCCGAGGTTCCTTCTCCGACGTTCCGGAATGGATCCCCGACACTCTCCGGTCGCTGCGCTCCCTGCGAGGTCGAGGATGACGAGAGAATGGGCGCCTCGGCCAATCTCCAACGTTGGCGATGCTGCCAACATTCGCGATTGGCACAAGGCGTAGGAGCTCCGTCATCCTCGACCTCGTGAGCGACCGGAGGGAGCGGAGAGTGTCGGGGATCCATTCCGGAACGTCGATGATGGCACAGCGGTTCAGACCACCACATGCGGTCGCCCTGCTTTCGAACAGGATGGCCCGCTATCTGGCGTGAAGCCTGCGGTATTCGCCAGGCGACATGCCGGTTTCCTGACGAAAGACGCGGCTGAAATAGGCCGCGTCCAGGAAACCCGCCGAGTAGGAAATCTCCTCGATCGAGCGCCTGGCGAAATTGCCGCTGCTGAGCATCCGCTGCGCCTCCGCGACACGGCGGCGGCGAATGACCTCGGTCAAGGTCTCGCCTCTCGCGGCGAAGATCTTCTGGATGTAGCGCGGCGACAGGCCGAGGTCGCGGGCGATGGTGGCGCTGGTCAGGCCAGGATCGCAGACATGTTCCTCGATGAACCGCAGAATGCGCTGGCGGTGAGCGAAGCGGACCGACGTCTCGTCGGACGCGACCGTTCCGGGTACGGTCAGCGCGAGCGCGAGGAGATCGAATAGAGAGCTGCGCAGGAAGCCGGCCTGTGGATCGGACAGCGTCGTGCTGTTGCGCACGACCGACCTGAGGAAATCCTGGAACAGGCTGACCAGCGGCTGTTCCTTCGGGCATTGCAGCGCCGTCATGTCGTCGATCCAGGGAATGCGCGCCCGCACCATGTCGGCGGGCAGCCGGATGGCCGCGACGGAATTGCGGGTCGGCTGCTTGTAGACATAAGGATCGCCGGTGCCGATGAAGGCAAGATCGCCCGGCCGGACCTCGCATTCGCGCCCGCGCTGGACAAGCTGCAGGCTGGCCGATCCAGGCATCGGCATCATGAAGAAATCCTCGCCATAACGGCCGATATGGGTGGGATGCCTCTCCACCGTCATCGGGTCGCTGTGCAGAACCCCGATCCGGATGGAAGCCACATCCTGCACGGTGAGCCGCCCGACTTCGAACAGGCTGGCGGGCGTGGAAAGATCGAGCGGGTAATAATAGGCATTGAGATAGTCGCGCCATGCCGCGAGGCGCGAACCAATACGGCTGACCGAACCGACGTCGATTTTCGCCTCGGCGTCGGCATGCACCTGGCCACCGACAAACTGGTTGTTGACGAAATCGAACTCGGTCCGATCGTCCATCAACGATTGTCCACGGTTTGGTGCCCGGTCATTGCGTTCGATCTGGTGTCAAGCCTCGGCTGAGTCAGACTAGGATTGTTAGCCAGGTTTGGCAACAAAACCGGTGGGATGATCGCGCTCCTAGTGGCGTTGGCTGGTTTTTGGGGACGGATGCATCGCAATCCGTTGCCCCTGGTGCAAACCCAAAATTGGCGACCACGGCCCAGTTGCCCGGACAGCGGGAGCAATGTATTTTCTAATATAAGGATTGTCGCGTTTCGTGCGTTCACGGCTGGCCGGGCATGCACAATCCGCCGGGGGGCATATGACAGGGTTGGGTACTATCGACCGCAGGCCGGGCCAGCGCTGCGCCCTGCTCTGCGGAACCGCGCTCGCCGGCGTGATGGCGCTGATGGCGTCAGCTGCGATGGCGGCGGATGCGACATGGAACGGATTAGCCGGAAATACCAACTACAGCTCGGGCGCCAATTGGATCGGCAACGTGCCGGCAGAAGGTACCGGATCGACCGCCACATTTGGACTGGCGGGTGGAGCCAACACGACCGTTACGCTCGACCATGGCAGCAATTTCGATATCGGTACGATCAGCGTTCAGGGGGCAACGGCCTACACATTCAACAAGAGCGGTAGCGTCAATATCTTCGGCATCCATTCGGGCGTGGATATCGAGGCCGGGTCCACCGCCACGTTCAACATCTCCACCGGAAGCATGCATTTCTATGGCGGCTCGGCGCAGACGGCGACGATCAATGTCCTGCCGGGCGGCATCGTGGAATTCCAGACCAGCAGCTCTGCCGGTTCCGCCACCATCAACAATGAAAATAGGCTCCGCTTTTTCGGCGCGGCAAGTGCCGGCAGCGCGCTCATCATCACGAAGGCCGGCGCCATCACGTCCTTCGCAGACAACTCGACCGGGGCAACTGCGACATTGGTCTTCGATGGCGATGGCGCACTGGATATTTCCTCTCACAGCGGCAGCATCACCGTCGGTTCGATCACGAGCGGGAGTTCGGCCAGCACGATCAATCTCGGCGCCAACACGCTCGTGATGAGCGACCAAGTCAACACCGTCTATGCTGGCGTGATCTCAGGCACGGGATCGCTGACAAAAACCGGCGGCGGCAAACTGACGCTGACGAACGCTAACACCTACACCGGCGCCACGACGATCAATCAGGGCACGATCAACGTTCAGCACGGCTCGGCGCTCGGCAACGGCGGGGTCACCGTCTTTGCCGGCGGCGCGCTTGAATTGCAGGGAACCGGCCTGACGGTCACCAACGTGTTGGCGCCCAACGGATCGGGCGTGGCGAACGGCGGCGCGCTGCGAAATATTTCCGGAAACAATAGCTACAGCGGTCTTATCATGCTGGGCCCAGGCGCGCGGATCAATTCGGATTCCGGAAACCTGTCCATCACTGGCACGATTGGCGGCGCAGGCCAGACGCTGACGGTGGGAGGCGCCGGCGTCGTCGTTTTCGACAGCGGTCTCAATACCGGGGCGGGCGCGCTTATCAAGGACGGCAGCGGCACCCTGGCGCTCAACAGCGTCAACACATTCACCGGGTCGGTGACTGTCAATGCCGGCAGCCTGCAACTGAGCTTCTCAGGGGGACCGGTAAACTCCGCCATCGGCGACACAAGCGCTGTCAGCTTGAATGGAGGACAGCTCCTTGTCTCCGGAAGCGAAACGATCGGTTCCCTGAAGGGCGCCGCCGCAACCAATGTATGGTTGTACGACGGCAACACCTTGAGCGTTGGCGGCGATGACAGCTCAACGACCTACTCGGGCGTCATTCTGAATGCCGGCGTCGGCCCCGGCAAGCTCGCCAAGACGGGCGCGGGTGTGTTCACGCTGACTGGAAATAACTTTTATACCGGCGGCACGACGCTGGCGCAGGGCGGGCTCGCGGCCGGCAGCAATACAGCGCTTGGATCCGGCAATGTCACGGTGAGCGGCAACGCGTCGCTGTCGAACGCGAACAATGTGTCGGTCGCACTCGCCAACAAAATCAGCATCCTCAATCCCGGCCAGACACTGACGCTGACTTCGGGCGTCGGTGCGGGGACCGGCGGCGACCTGCGACTGGACAGCCAGATCACCGGCCCGGGCGGCGTGGCGATCAACAACGCCAGCCTCAGTTCGGTGGCGCTGTTCGGCAACAATCTCTACGCCGGCGGGACGACACTCAATGGCGCGGGCGTGTCTGTCGGCAGCAACAACGCATTCGGCCTTGGCAACGTGACGGTCAATGCACTGGCCACGTTGTTCACCGGGGCTGCGGATCTGACGATCGGGAACAATTTCAGCTTTCTTGGTACCGGGTTGAACGTCCTCAACAGTGACGACTTGACGTTGGGCGGCACATTGTCAGGCGCGGGCGGACTTCTAAAGAGCGCAAGCGGCGCCGGGCGGCTGACGCTGACAGGCGCGAACAGCTACCAGGGCACGACAACGATCGGTAACGGCGTGCTGGAGCTCAGAAACGGCTCAGCCATTGCCGATACCGGCGCGGTGATAATCGGCGCGTCCGGACAGCTGGAACTTTCCGATTCTGAAATAATCGGGTCGCTGGAAGGCAGCGGCGCGATCGTTCTGAACGGCCAGGCGCTGACGACGACCAACAACACGGCAAAGACCTATTCCGGCATCATCTCCGGCATCGGCAGCAGCGGCTTCGTCAAGAACGGCACGGGCACGCTGATCCTCGACGGCTCGAATTCCGTCGGCAATCAGTTCCTCGGCACAGCGATCGTCGGCCAGGGTACCCTGCGCATCAATGGCGCGTTCGGCGACACCGGCGGCAACACTGCCAACGTCACCGTTGCCAGCAACGGCACGCTGCAGGGCAATGGAACCATCCACGGCAGCGTAACGGTGCAGAACAACGGCACGCTCGCGCCCGGCGCCAGCCCCGGCACGCTGACCATCGCCGGGGACCTGACGCTCGACACCGGCTCGACGTCGACATTCGAGCTCGGCACGCCGAACGTCATCGGCAATACATCCAACGACCTCGTCAAGGTCGGCGGCAACCTGACGCTCGGGGGCGAGCTGAAGGCGGACGTGGCCTCCGCCGGCTACTACCGGCTCTTCGAATATGGAGGAACGCTGACGCCAGGCAGAACGTTCGACACCGAGACGGTGACTTCGACCAATTTCACGGTAGCGAGCCACACCGTCGGCCTCGATGTTCCCGGCCAAGTCTACCTGACCGCGCTCGGCGCCGGACAGACCATGCAGTTCTGGGACGGCGGCAATGCGACGCCCAACTTCGTCGATGGCGGCAGCGGCACATGGGATGGCGCCGCCTTCAACTGGACAGATGTGAACGGCGCGGTCAACCTGCCCTGGATGCAGTCGGTCGGCATATTCGCCGGCAGCGCCGGTACGGTCACCGTCGCGGGCACGCAGAATTTCGACACGCTGCAGTTCGTGACCGACGGCTATCACCTGACCGGCGGCAGCCTGGCCTTCGACCCGGCATCGGGTTCGGCGGGCACGATCGCGGTCGATGGCGGCGTCACGGCCTTCGTCGGTTCCGTCCTGACCGACGGGCCGACGGCCACGGACTTCATCAAGGCCGGCAACGGCAAGCTGATCCTGACGGGAGCCAACACCTATACCGGCACGACGTCCATCCAGGGTGGCACCCTGCAACTGGGAGACGGCAGCAATACGGGATCGATCGGCACCGGCAGGGTACTCAATGACGGCATGCTGGCCTTCGACCGCAGTGACAGCTTCGCCTTCGCGAACGACATCACCGGCACCGGCGGGCTGACGCAGGCCGGAACGGGAACCGTCACGCTGACGGGCAGCAACGACTACAGCGGTGACACGATCGTCAACGCCGGCACATTGACGGCGGGGACGAACACCGCGTTTTCGGCCAATTCGGTGGCAGTCGTGAACGTGGGCGGCACGCTCGACATCGATGACGGCGTCGAGACCGACATCAAAGGCCTTCTCGACGGTTCGTCGGGCGGCGGCGTGGTCAATATCGGCACCGCGGACGACACCACGGTTCTGTCCATCGGCGCCAACGGTCCCGTCGCCAGCGATTTCAGCGGACAGATCACAGGCGCGGGATCGCTGGAACTCGACCAGGGCACCCTGACGCTGCGCGGCGTCAGCGACATCGGCGGCGACCTCTTCATCAGCCCCGACGCGGCGCTCACCCTGCTCGGCCCGAACGCGTCTTTCAATGCGGCCGGGGGAACGGGTGTCGAGGCCGCAGGTGCACTCAACATGCTTGCCGGTGCGAAACTGACCACCGACAATCTGCTGGTCGGCGGTGCGATGCTCGTCGACGGAAAAGACACGAACGCAAAGGTTTCGCAACTAACCTTCGTCGGCACCATGGCGACGGCTGCCACGCTGACGATCCAGAACGGCGGCGTGGTCGACAGCCTGTTCGGGGCACTCATCGAAAATCCGTTCGAGGCTGCGAGCGCCGCCGTGACGGGACAAGGGTCCACGTGGAATGTCTCGACCTTCCTCGGCGTCGGCAACATGCTCGGCGGCGGAACCGGCAAACTGACGGTGGCAGCCGGCGGTGTCGTCAATGTCGGAGACACCACGGTCATCGCCGCAGAGACTGCCTCCACCGGCCTCGATCCTTCGATGGTCATGGTGACCGGCGCGGGGTCGAAACTGACGACCAAGACGCTGATTGTCGGCCTGCCGCCTTGCGCTTGCGGACCCCTGCCCGGCCAATTGATCGTTGCGGATGGCGGCTCCGTGGTTGCCTCGGAACCGGTCATGATCGACCAGGGCTCGCTGCTCGCCATCGGCGATGGGAACCTGTCGGGTTCCCTGGTTGCACCGTCCATCGCCAATGACGGGCTGATCCGCGCCAACTTCACCGACGCGGCCACGCTGGACGCCGACATCGCAGGCACCGGCACGCTGGCGAAGCAGGGCAGCGGCACGCTCGTGCTGAACGGGGCCAGCACCTATACGGGCGCGACCACGGTCGATGGCGGCAAGCTGGTCGTCGGCGACAGTTCCCACCCAGGTGCGAGCCTGGCGAGCACGGTGACCTTGAAATCGGGGGCGGTGCTTGGCGGCATCGGCACGGTGGGCGCGCTCGTGGCGGAGAACGGGGCCATTGTCGCGCCGGGCAATTCGATCGGCACGCTGAACGTGGCGGGCGACGTGTCGCTGGCTGCCGGTTCGACCTATGAGGTCGAGATCGCCGGCAGCGGCACCAGCGACCGCATCGCCGCCACCGGCAAGGCGACGCTGGGCGGCGGCAAGGTCGGCGTGACAGCGCTGGACCCGCAGACCAGCTACCAGGACGGCCAGACCTACACGATCCTGACGGCGGCCGGCGGTGTCACCGGCAGCTTCGATCCGTCAGTGCTGTCGCGCTCGGCTTTCCTCGATGCGACGCTTGCCCAAAGCGCCAACGCGGTCGACCTGAAGATCGCGCTCAAGGGAACCGGGTTCGTCAAGGTCGCCGACACCTACAACCAGAAGCGGACGGCTGGCGCGCTCGACACACTTGCGCAGAGCGGCACGCCGCTGGAACTCTACAACAAGCTGCTTGTGCTTTCCGCCGACGAAGCCCGCGCCGCCTTCGACGGCCTGTCGGGCGAGATCAACGCCTCGACGGTGACAGGCATGCTCGAAGACAGCCGCTTCGTGCGCGAAGCGATGAACGACCGCCTTCGTTCCGCCTTCGAAACGGTCGGTGCGGAGCCATTGCCGCTGATGGGTTATGGCGAGGATGCGAAGGATATGACCACGGGTCCGGTGGCTGCCGAGCACTATGGCGCCTGGGGCTCGGTGTTCGGTTCGTGGGGGCATTTCGGCAGCGACGGCAATGCCGCCAAGCTTTCCCGTTCCATCGGCGGGTTCGTCACCGGTGTCGACGGTCTCATCACCGATGACGTCCGCCTCGGTTTCCTCGCCGGCTACAGCCATTCCTCGCTCGAGGTCGATGACAGAAGGTCGTCTGCCTCCACCGACAATTACCATCTCGGCATCTATGGCTGCACGCAGTGGGGCGCCCTCGCGCTGCGCTCCGGACTTGCCTACACATGGAGCCAGATCGACTCGAGCCGGCAAGTCACCTTCCCCGGCTTCACCGACAGCCTGACCGGCGACCACCGCGCCGGCACCACGCAGGTGTTCGGCGAACTCGGCTATGGCATGAAAGCCGGCAATCTTGCCTTCGAGCCCTTCGCCAACCTGGCCTATGTCAATGTCCACACCAACGGCTTCACCGAGCAGGGCGGCATTTCGGCGCTGACCGTCCATGGCGGCTCCAACGACATCACCTTCACAACGCTTGGCGTCCGCGCTTCGACCGATTTCGAACTTGGCTCAGCAAAAGCAACCGCACGCGGCATGATCGGCTGGCGTCATGGCTTCGGTGATGTGACGCCAACGGTGAGCCAGGCCTTCACCGGCTCCAGCGCCTTCTCGATTGCGGGCGCGCCCATCGCCAGGGATGCCGCCGTGCTCGAAGCCGGGCTCGACTTCGTCATCGCACCGGCCGCCACGCTTGGCGTTTCCTATCACGGCCAGGTCGGCTCAGGGGCGAGCGATCATGGTGTGCGCGCGGATCTGAGCGTGAAGTTCTGAGTGATGAGCGCGAAGAAAGGCCGTTGACGGAATCCGCGCCGGTTCGTTCTCCAGCGTTCCGGGATGGAATCGACCTCACCCTCGAAGCCGGCCTGTCACATCGACTTGAAGCCGGTTCTGGACCGCGTCGAATCTCCACCGTTCCGGAGTGGATCCCCGACACTCTCCAGTCGCTTCGCTCCTTTCGAGGTCGAGGATGACGGTTGTGAGGGGCGCTTCGGCTAATCGCCGACGCGGGTGGAAATGTCGGCTTTCGGCATTTGCGCAGGCATCGAAACTTCGTCACCCTCGACCTCGCGAACGACCGCAGGGAGTGGGGAGTGTCGGGGATCCATTCCGGAACGGTGCTGGAACGGGATCGCCCGCTCCGATGCTCGCATTCCGCAAGGGCGTGGATTCCCATGCCCACGATGGTCCTTTCTCCGGATGATTTTTCCATCTTTCCGGCAACTCACCATGACGGTTTGCTTCCCGGTCAAAGGCGGGTGGGCTAGCATATCCGCTTCCAAACGAGGATTTCTGCTCAATGTCGCGCGTGCAGCTGAAAGCAGCGGACGGCACCGTCGTCGAATTGGATCCGGCCAAGGTCGTGGAAATCCGTCAGTTCGACGGCAAGGCGCAGGTCGAGCAACTGACGGGCGATCCGTCCGTTCGCACGCGCATAACCCTCGCTGAAAAACCCTGGCGCGTGGCCAGGCTGCTCAACGCCGCGATCGGCGCAACACCCTTCAGTGCCGGAAGCTGAGCCGCTCCAACTCTCTGTTTCTACGCAATTCCGGATGCAAAAAGCTGCGCACTTCTGCTGGAATTGCGCTAACCCGCCGTGCCGCCTCGTTTCACCGACCTCCCGACAAAGGCCGAAAAATGGGCGACATCGGCTTCGGTCGGCTCCAGGCCGGTGAAGCTGCGCAAATAGGCGGCCAGGTGGCTGAGACGGGCTTCGAGCGGTTCCTTGAGGTCCAGCACGTAATACCCGATCTGCATGTAATAGAGCACACGCGCGCGGATGAAAGCATCCTCGTCGCTGTAGCCATGGCGCCGGTACATGTCGCGGATCGCGCCGAGCCTCTGCTCGTCGGCCGCGTCGATGATGCGGCGCACCTCGGGCGACCGGCGCGCCCATTCACGCACAGCGAAATCGAAGCGCGGGTCGAACAGGCGCTCGTCGGCCCAGCATTCGAAGACATTCATGACACCGCGCACAATGGTTTCGGAGGGGCGGCTCGCCCGCTCCACGATCGCCTTGGTGTTGGTGTCGCGCCAATGGTCCAGCAGCCGGTCGAGCAGGTCCTGCCGGCTGTCGAAATAGTGATAGAAGCTCGACCGCGATACGCCGAGCCTCTCACCGAGCGGCAGGATGCGAACGCTCTCCACCCCATCGGTCACCAGAACTTCCAGGGCCAGGTTGATCCAGTCCCAACGCGTCACCTTGACGTTGCCGGAGGCCGGTTCTTCCTGCGGAGCCATCTTGATCATGGCTGACGAATGACACAGCGCGACCGTCTCGGCAAGCAGTACTAGACATATATGTACAATCAATGTACACACATGTCCAATGATGATGGAGACCATCATGGGAGGTTCGATGAAGTCGCATTACCGCGCTGTCGTGATCGGAGGCGGCGTTGTCGGCGCCTCCGTGCTCTATCACCTGACACGGTATGGCTGGAGCGATGTCGCGCTGGTCGAACGCGCCGAACTGACCGCCGGCTCGACCTGGCATGCCGCCGCCGGTTTCCATGCGCTCAACGCCGATCCCAATGTCGCGGCATTGCAGGACTACACGATCGGCCTCTATCGCGAGATCGAGGCCGAATCCGGCCAGGATGTCGGCCTGCACATGACCGGCGGCGTCAACATCGCCTCCGATCCCAGCCGCTGGGAATGGCTGAAATCGGCCTGGGCGGTGTTCCAGTCGGTCGGCATCGAGACGGCCCGGCTGGTGACGCCCGAGGAGATCAAGGCGCTCTGCCCGATCGTCGACACCACCGGCGTGCTGGGCGGCCTCCATGATTCCAACGAAGGCCATCTCGACCCTTACGGCACCACCCACGCCTATGCCGGTGCGGCGCGCAAGCGCGGTGCCGATGTCATCCTGCGCAACCGGGTGATCCAGCTGTCGCCACGGCCGGATGGCAGCTGGAACGTCGTCACCGAGAAAGGCACCATCGTTGCCGACCACGTCGTCAATGCCGGCGGCCTGTGGGCCAAGCAGCTCGGCCTGATGGCCGGCGTCGACCTGCCGGTGACGCCGATGGAGCATCACTACCTCATCACCGAGGACATCCCGGAAATCACGGCGCTCGACCGTGAGATCGGCATCGCGGTCGACCTCGACGGATTCTCCTATCTCAGGCAGGAGCGCAAGGGTGTGCTGATCGGCGTCTATGAACAGGACGCCCGCCACTGGAACATGGACGGCGCGCCATGGGACTACGGCATCGAGCTGATCCCCGAGGATGTCGATCGCATCGCGCCGGAACTCGCCAAGGCCTATGAGCGGTTCCCGTGCCTGCAGACCGCCGGCATCCGCAAATGGGTCAACGGTGCCTTCACCTTCACGCCTGACGGCAATCCGATCATCGGGCCGGTGCGCGGCTTGAAGAACTATTGGGTCGCCTGCGGCGTGATGGCCGGTTTCAGCCAGGGCGGCGGTGTCGGCAAGTCGCTGGCGGAGTGGATGATCGAGGGCGAGCCGCAGGCCGACGTGTTCGGCATGGACATCGCCCGCTACGGCGCCTTTGCAGCCAACCGCGAATATCTCAAGCAGACGACGCGCCAGTTCTACTCCCGCCGCTTCGTCATGACCTTCCCGAATGAACGCCTGCCGGCCGGGCGCCCCTTGCGGCGCCCCGGCGCCTATCGCGAGATGAGCGAGGCCGGATGCCAGTGGACAGCCTCCTGGGGGCTGGAACTGCCGGTCTATTTCGCCCCGGCGGGGTTCGAAGAGACGCCGACGCTGAAGCGGTCGAACGCCTTCGATCTCGTCGGTGCGGAGGCACGCGCGGTGCGCCGGACAGCCGGGCTCGTCGATACGTCGGGCTTTTCGCGCTACGAGATCACCGGAGCGGGTGCCGCCGCCTGGCTGGACAGGCTGCTCGCAGCCAGGCTGCCCAAGCCCGGCCAGGCACGGCTGGCGCCGATGCTCGGCCATGACGGCCGGCTGAAAGGCGACCTCACCTGCTTCAACTGGGGCGACGGCCGCTACTGGCTGATGGGCTCCTACTATCTGCGCGAATTCCACCTGCGCTGGTTCGAGGACCATTCGTCGCCCGACGTCGCCATCGCCGACATTTCCGATGCGACGGGCGGCTTCCTGCTCACCGGCCCGAAGGCGCGCGACATCCTTGGCCTTGCCACGCATCGGGACATCTCAGCCAAGGCCTTGCCGTTCATGGCCTGCGGGGCGCTGGATATCGGCCTCGTGCGGGCTGATGTGGCCCGCCTGTCGATCGCTGGCGAACTGGGCTTCGAGATCAATTGCGCGGCGACCGAACATGCGACGCTGCGCCAGACGCTGCTGTCGGCCGGGCGGGAAGCGGGCCTCGTCGAGGTCGGCTACTACGCGCTGAATTCGCTGCGGCTGGAAAAAAGCTTCGGCATCTGGTCGCGCGAATTCGCGCAGGGCTATACCGCCGGCATGACAGGCCTCGACCGCTGGATCGCCTTCGACAAGGGCGATTTCATCGGCAGGCAGGCAGCGCTTGCGGAGCGCGACCGCGGCGGCGCGCACAGCATCCTGGTCACGCTCGAGGTCGATGCCATCGACGCCGACGCCAGCGGTTTCGAGCCTGTCTGGCACGCGGGCCGCAAGGTCGGCTTCATCACCTCCGGCGGCTACGGCCACACCTTGGGCAAGAGCCTCGCCATGGCGCTGCTCGACAGGGATTTCGCCACGGAAGGCACCGCGCTCTCGGCGCATATCGTCGGCATCGAGCGCCCGGTGCGTGTCATTGCGGCTTCGCCCTACGATCCGGGCGGGCTGGCGATGCGGGCATAGGAGCGATGGCGATCAAGATGGTCGAAATTCTGCTCTATCCCTTCGTTTTACCGCACGATCTTCGTCTGAAAAGTCTGCGACTTTTGGGCATCACGCTCGAAGTTTTGGAACATGATCTTGATCCAAAAAGTCTGCAACTTTTCGGGGTCACGTTCGGGGAGAAAGCAAAATGATCGATGAAGTCGCCAGGGAAAGCCGCCGCGAAAGGCGCCGCGCCAGGGGTGGCGAAGCGGCGGGACACCGCAAGCCCGACTACCGCACGCTGCGCAACCCTTTCCTGCCGCAGCCGGTGTTTTCCGACGACCAGGTCGCGGCGATCCACGACACCGCGCTCCGCGTCCTGGAAGAACTCGGCATCAAAGTGCTGCTGGCGGAAGCGCGCGAGCTTTACCGGGCCGCCGGCGCCATCGTCGACGAAGACACCCAGATGGTGCGCATCGGCCGCGACATCGTCACGGCAGCGCTTGCCTCCGCGCCGCGATCGATCCACGCCCTTGCCGGCGACCGTTCCAGGGATCTTGTGCTGGAGCTCGGCGCGCTCTCTTTCCTGGCTGGTTCCGGCGCACCCAACGTGACCGATATCGAGCGGGGCCGCCGCCCCGGCAACCTTGCCGATTTCGAGAATCTCGTGCGCATCGTGCAGAGCTTCGATGTGCTGCACATGATCGGTCCGTTCGTCGAGGCTCAGGATGTCGAGAACCGGTTTCGCCACTATGCGGTCAACCGGGCGCAGTTGACGCTCTCGGACAAACTGCCCTTCGTCTATGCGCGCGGCACGCCGCAGGTCGAGGACAGTTTCGAGATGCTTCGCCTGGCACGCGGCCTTTCGGACGATGCCTTCCTGTCGGACGTGCACTGCTACACCGTCATCAACAGCAACTCGCCGCGCCAGCTCGACATCCCGATGGCGCAGGGCATCATCGACTTCGCGCGCGCCGGCCAGGTGTCGATCATCACGCCCTTCTGCCTTGCCGGCGCCATGGCGCCGATCACGGTTGCCGGAGCACTGACGCTGCAGCATGCCGAGGCGTTGGCCGGCCTGGCGCTGGCACAGATCAGTCGCGCAGGCGCGCCGGTGGTCTATGGCAGCTTCTCCTCCAATGTCGACATGAAGTCCGGTGCGCCTGCCTTCGGTACGCCGGAACATGTCAAGGCGACGCTCGGCGCCGGCCAGCTGGCGCGGTTCACCGGCCTGCCCTGGCGCTCCGGCGGCGGCAGCGCCGCCAACATCTCCGACGTGCAGGCCGCGCATGAGACACAGTTCTCGCTGTGGGGCACCGTGCTTGCGGGGGCGACCGTGTGCATCCACGCCGCCGGCTGGCTGGAAGGAGGCCTGAGCGTTTCCTTCGAAAAGCTGATCACCGACATCGAGGCGCTTCAGACCATCGCCGAACTGTGCACCGCCGTGCCAGGCGATGCGGATGCGATCGGCTTCGACGCGATCGCCGAGGTGCAGCCGGGTGGGCATTTCTTCGCCGCGCAGCACACCATGGCGCGCTATCGCACGGCTTTCTACGAGCCACTGGTCGCCGACCTTTCCAATTTCGGCTCGTGGAGCGAAGCCGGCTCGCGCACCGCGACCGAGCGCGCCAACGACATCTGGAAACGCAGGCTCGCCGAATTCGAGGCGCCGGCATCAGCGGTCGCCTGCAGCGAGATTCTCGACGCGTTCATTGCGCGCCGAACGGAGCAAGGCGGCGCGGAGCCCGTTTCATGATGATGGGCCAGCAAAACAAATCATAAGGCCGGCTAGAACCAGGGAGGAGCAGATGGGTTTCTTGACGGGCGCTGAAAGGCAGGTTCCCGATACCGTATACAAGATGGCCGAGGAGGCTTCGGCTGGACGTATGGATCGGCGCGAGTTCCTGGCGCTGGCGAGCGTGTTCGGCGTTTCGACCGCCGTCGCCTATGGTCTGATCGGACTGCCCGTGCCGGTCGCGATGGCAGCAGAGCAGCCCAGGAAGGGCGGCGTCATCAAGGTTGCCATGCTCGTCAAGGAGATGAAGGACATCCGCAGTCTCGACTGGGGCGAGATGGGCAACATCGCCCGCCAGGTGCTGGAGCCCCTGGTGCGCTACACCAGGGACTTCACCTTCAAGCCGATGCTGCTCGACCGATGGGAGGTGAACGACGACGCGACCGAATATGTGCTTCATCTGCGCAAGGGCGTGAAGTGGAACAATGGCGACGATTTCAACGCCGACGACGTCGTCTTCAACCTGAACCGCTGGTGCGAGAAATCGGCCGAAGGCAATTCCATGGCCGGGCGCATGGCGAGCCTGATCGACCCGGCGACCGGCAAGGCGCGCGACGGCGCCATCGCAAAAGTCGATGACCATACGGTGACGCTGAAACCCTCGGCGCCGGACATTTCGATCATTCCGGCCTTCTCGGACTATCCGGCGCTCATCGTGCACCGCGACTTCGAGAAGATGGGTTCGGACTTCGTGAAGAACCCGATCGGCACCGGCCCCTTCGAACTCGTCTCTTATGAAACGGCTGTGAAGGCGACCTACAGGCGCCGCGAGAATGGGGGTACCTGGTGGGGTGGCGAGGTCCATCTCGACGGCGTCGAATTCATCGACTACGGCAACGACCCCAACGCCATGATCAGCGCCTTCGAGGCGGGCGAGGTCCATACTAATTACGAGTCCACCGGGGACTATGTGGCGATCCTCGACAAGATGGGCCTGGTGCGCAGCGAGATCCTGACCGCCGGCACGGTGACGGCCCGCATGAACGTCAAGAACAAGCCGTATGACGACCAGCGCGTGCGTAACGCCGTGCAGCTTTCGGTCGACAATGGCGCCGTTCTCAGCCTCGGCTACAACGGTCTGGGCGAGGTGGCGGAAAACCACCATGTCTGCGGCATCCATCCGGACTATGCGCCGCTGCCGAAGGTGGAAAGGAACATCGAAAAGGCCAAGGCGCTGATGGCCGAAGCCGGCCAGGCCGACTTCGAGCACGAGATCATCACCGTCGACGAGGACTGGCAGAAGAACACCGGCGACGCGATCGCCGCGCAGATGCGCGAAGCCGGGTTCAAGGTGAAGCGCACGGTGCTGCCGGGTTCGACCTTCTGGAACGACTGGACGAAGTATCCCTTCTCGCTGACCGTGTGGTCGATGCGCCCGCTCGGCGTGCAGGTGCTGGCTGTCGCCTACCGGTCCGGCGAGGCCTGGAACGAGTCCGGTTTCTCGAGCAAGGAGTTCGATGAGAAGCTGGCGCAGGCCATGGCGACGCCGGACGTGGAGAAGCGGCGCATCATCATGAAGGATGTCGAAAAGATCCTGCAGGATTCCGGTGTGCTCGTGCAGGCCTACTGGCGCAAGATCTTCAACCATTCGGCGCAGGCGGTGAAGAACTACAACACGCACCCCATGCAGGAAACGGTCTTCGAAGAGGTGTGGCTGCAGACGTGATCGACGGCTTTTGCCAGGCCGTGGTCCCACGGGCCGGTCCGAACCCTGAGGCGGCACAGTGCGGCCTGTGTGGGGCGCTTAACAGACCGCGTCGATCAATAGCGATGAGGTGTGCCTGTGGGAGGAGGCCACATCATGTACATCGCTTCCGCTATCCTGTTCCTTGTTCCGTTTCTTTTGATCCTGGCGATGCCCGGGTGGCGCTCGTTCTGCGCGGTCGCGGCCGTCCTGGCCCTGATTGCGGCAGCTTATTGGGCATGGGGATATTACCAGGCAGGCGGAGACTCGTTTGAGATCGTCTTCCTCTTTTTCACTGTCCTTCCGTGGATCGCCGGCTGTGTCGCAGGCGTTGTCGCCAAATCGGCATTGCTGTGGTGGCGCGGCAGGATGCAGGCCGCCGGCTAACGATCGATCGGCACGGGCAACGAAAGAGCGCTACGCTCCCTCGAACTGACGCCGGGCTGGCGCTATGCATTTTGATGGATTCGAGATAGCGGCATAGCCTGGTTTCCCAATGCTCACGCGATGACGAAATACGGCATCTGCCGTATTTTTCCGACCGGAAGGCACGGTTAGTTTCCCTCCGCTCGCGTCAGGAATCTCCGTTTTCTTTCAACACAGCGCACCACGGATGCGCGGCGCGGGCATTGGGGGAATGCCTTGGCAAAATCGCACCGGACCGTCCTTGCCGCGCTTCTGCTTGCCGCAGCTGTGCCGTCTCTTGCCGCCGCCCAGAGCATTGGCGACCCGGCCGATCCCGCGACATGGCGCACACCGGAGTTCATGGCGCAATGGGGGCTTTCCTTCATTGGCGCGGAATATGCCTATGCTAAAGGGCTGGACGGAAGCGGTATCAAGCTCGGCTTTGTCGACACGGGCCTCGACATAAACCACCCCGAGTTCTTCGGACGATACGATCCAGGCATCA
Organism: Mesorhizobium sp. 1M-11; assembly: GCF_001303895.1. Lineage (GTDB taxonomy): Bacteria > Pseudomonadota > Alphaproteobacteria > Rhizobiales > Rhizobiaceae > Mesorhizobium. The sequence continues at coordinate 332,737 of NZ_LJSD01000051.1, forward strand.
GCTACGACCGCGAAACGCCCTGGTTCGTGGATTTCCTGGATCATGGAACTCCGGTGGCTTCGGTTGCTGCGGCCAATCGAGACGGTGTCGGCATGCACGGTGTCGCGCCCGGCGCGACAATCGTGATGGCGCAGGAGTCCGATCCGTCCGGCCTTAAGCACGTGATGATAAACCATGCTCTCAACGGCCTGGTCGACCGAGGCGTCAAGATCATCGTCAACAGCTACGGCAACCCAGATCTCCCAGTTACCGATGTCTTGCCGGAGGATATCGAATATTGGGAGCCGGACTATCTCGCGGCAGCCAGAAAAGCGGTCGCGAACGACACATTGATGATCGTTGCCACCCACAATGGCTATCTGGCGCAGCCAAGCTATTCAGCCGGTATGCCGTATCTGTTCCCGGAACTGGAAGGCGGCTGGCTGGCCGTGACCTCGGTCGATCCGGCCGGATGGATCCCGGAATATTCGAACTACTGCGGGGTCGCCAAGAACTATTGCCTCGCCGCACCTGGCGGCGGCGACTGGTTCGACACGGAATATCCCACCGATCCCATTTTCGTCGCGAGCAATTCTGGCGGATATCAACGATACAACGGAACCTCCCTTGCCGCTCCGCACGTAGCGGGCGCGGCAGCTCTGGTCGCCCAGGCTTTCCCTTATATGACGATGAGCCAGGTGCGGCAGGTGCTGCTCGGCACCGCCACCGACGTGGGGCCGGATGGACCAGACGAGTTTTGGGGTTATGGCCTGCTCAACGTCGGCAAGGCGGTGCGCGGGCCCGGCAAGTTCGACTGGGGCGATTTCGTCGCCGATGTTCCATCGGGCCGCAGCAGCTGGAAAAACGACATCACCGGCAATGGCGGGCTGGTCAAGGCCGGCGACGGCGCGCTGATCCTGACGGGCGACAGCAATTATCGCGGCGACACGCGTATCGCGCAGGGGGTGCTTGCAATCGACGGCAGCATCCGCTCGGACACGTTCATCGAACCCGAAGGCGTGCTTTCCGGCGGCGGCACCGTCCATGGCGACGTGCAGAATGAGGGCGCCGTCTATGGCGGGCTCGGCAGCCAGGGTGGCACGCTGACCATCGACGGCGACTATACGCAGTCGCCCGATGCCGGCCTGATGGTGATGGTCGGCGCGCCGCAAGGCACCAGCCGGGTCGACGTGACCGGCAGCGCCACCGTCAGCGGCTGGGTCGACGCGCTGGTGCCGATGGGCGGCTACCAGGGCGACCGGCGCTACACCGTGCTGACCGCGCTCGGCGGCATCACCGGACGTTTCGAGGACGATTGCGGCTGCTACGCCTTCCTCGACCTCAAGCTCTCCTACGATCCGACCGCCGTCTATCTTGACATTGCCCGCAACACGGTGGCCTTCGCCGACAGGGCGACAACCGGCAACGGCGCCGCTGCAGCGGCGGCCGTCGAAGCACTCGGCATCGGCCAGCCATTCTACGACCTTGCTGTGACCCTGAGTGGCGAAGATGCGGCAGACCTGTTCGGGCAGTTGCCGGGCGAAGTCCATGGCTCGACCGTCACCGGCCTGATCGAGAACAGCCAGCTGATCGGCACCCGGATGAACGACCGGCTGCGCTCGGCTTTCGAGACGGTGGGCGCGCAGCCGCTGCCAATGCTGGCCTATGGCGACGACGCAAAAGACATCACCACCGCCTCGGTCCGGACCGCAGAACGCCATGGTGCCTGGGGCTCTGCCTTCGGCTCCTGGGGCTCGACCGACAGCGACGGCAACGCCGGCAAACTGTCGCGCTCCACCGGCGGCTTCGTCACCGGCCTCGACGGCCTCGTCGGCAGTGGTGGGCAGCTTGGCGACTGGCGGCTGGGTTTCCTGGCCGGCTACAGCCACTCTTCCCTCAAAATCGACGATCGCAGATCGTCGGCTTCAGCCGAGAACTACCATCTCGGCATCTATGGCGGCACGCAATGGGGTGCGCTCTCTTTCCGTTCCGGCCTGACTCACACATGGAGCCGGATAGAAAGCGGCCGCCAGCTCGCTCTGGGGGACATCGCCATCAGCGAAAGCAGTGACTATCGCGCCGGCACCACGCAGCTGTTCGGCGAACTCGGCTATGGCATCAAGGCAGGCAGCGTCGCCTTCGAGCCCTTCGCCAACCTGGCCTATGTGAACGTCCACACCGGCGGCTTCACCGAACAGGGCGGGGCGGCGGCGCTGACCGTCCATGGCGGCTCCAACGCCGTCACCTTCTCGACGCTCGGCCTGCGCACTTCGACCGACTTCGACCTCGGCACGATGAAGGCAACCGCGCGCGGCACGATCGGCTGGCGGCATGGCTATGGCGATGTCACCCCGACCGTCTCCCAGACGCTCTCGGGCAGTTCGGCTTTCTCGACTGCCGGCGCGCCGATCGCCAGGGATGCGGCCGTGCTCGAAGCCGGGCTCGACTTCGCCATAACACCGGCGGCGAGCCTCGGCGTCTCCTATCAGGGCCAGATCAGCACCCAATCGCGGGATCACGGCTTCAGGGCCGATCTGAGCGTCAGGTTCTGAAGGGACGGAGCCAATGGCCGAGAACGTCGAAAGGCGGGGGCGAAAAAGCAAACCACCGCCGGCGTGAAGCCCGGCGGCGGGAAGGCTGTCGTGCAGCAATGGCCTATTTCAGCTTGTCCTTGACCTTGTCGAGGGCCGCCACGGCGCATTCCTCGTCGAGGTTGCCGCCCGGCGCGCCGCCAATGCCGATCGCGCCGATGGTTTCCTCGCCGATCTTGATGGGCACGCCGCCGGCCAGGGCCAGATAGCCGGGGATGTCGGCCACGCCGGCCGCTCCAGGATTCTCCTGCACGGTCTCGGCGATCCCGCTCGTCGGCGAGCGGGAAGACGCCGAGGTGAAGGCCTTTGCCTGCGCGGCGCCAATGGTGTGGGGGCCGGCTGCGTCGGCGCGCATGAGAGCCCGGAGCAGGCCGGCACGGTCGACGACCGCGACCGAGACATTGTAGCCCTTGGCGGCACAGGCAGCGACGCCCTCCTGGGCGAGTTCGGTTGCCGTTGCCAGCGAGATGTTTCTTTCGGTCAACTCCTCGGCAGATGCTGCCGATGCGAGGGCGAACAGAGCGACAGACGCGCAAACAAGTTTCTTCATCATGGTCTCCAAATATATGTCGGGTTCCCGTCAGGCGGGCCGATTGAAAAGGGGATCAATAGGGATATTGACGGATGGCGCGCTCCTTCTGTCGTCTTCCAGCAGAGGCCCCACGCCCATAAGGCTCGTCTAATTTAGAAGAACACAGGCGATCCGCGCCGACAAGCAAAGGTCGCCGAAGTGGTAAACGCTGCCCGCCCCTGTAGCGGATTGTCCGGTCCCTTGGCTGGCGACGACTTCCGGGGCCAGGGCCGCGATGGCTACGCGGATTTCTGGCGGCTGAACCAGTAGACCGCGACGGCGATCGCCGCGGCGACTTCGAGCTGGTAGATCGTCAGGGTGAGCCAGTCTGGCAGGTTCACGGTCGAATTCGTGACCCCTTCGAAAAATCCGAAGGGAAAACTGACCGCGAACGAGATGATGAAGTGAGCGACCGATCCCACAACGACTGCCCAGAAAATCCGCATAGCAATCTCCGCACCGGAGGTTCGAGGGAACCACACATGGCCGCGACCGGCAAGTTTCGGCGGCGGGCCGGCGCAGCGAACCATTGCTTCGCCGGCTCTAGTCCCTCGCCCGGTACGCTTCGGGGATGACGTAGACCTCGTCGGCACGGCCATAGCCGCCGTCCGGCACCTCCTCGATCAGCACCATGGTGTGCGGGCGCACGGCTTCGCTGAAATAGTCGACGAACAGGGACGTGACGCGATGGACAATCTCTTCCTTCTGGACTTTCGAAAGCGCCGCCTGCGGCACCTTGATGTTGGCGAAGGGCATGACGGGTTCTCCTTGGGTTGATTGGGTGGCGGGGAAGAAGTTGGGGCAAGGATCGAGCTGGGCCAAGTAGGTGGCGGGCTATCATGGGGGGGCATGGCGCTATCGCCCCCTCTCCGTCTCGGCTTCGCCGAGCCACCTCTCCCCCGCCTTCGGCAGGGGCGAGGAACCGCAGTTGCAACGCCGGCGCCTATCCAGCTTGGGTTCCTCGCCCCCATGAAATGGGGGAGAGGTGGCTTGCCCACGGCGGCTTTGCCGCCGCGAGGCAAGACGGAGAGGGGGACAGCGCTTGAGCTTGTCGCCCGCCCTCAGATCACGCCGCCATTGGCGCGGATGACCTGGCCGTTGATCCAGCCGGCTTGCGGTGAGGCGAGGAAGGCGACGACGCGGGCGATATCTTCCGGCTGGCCGAGGCGCTTGAAGGGGTTCATGCCGGCAATGGCGCGGATCTGGTCATCGCTCTTGCCCTCGATGAAGAACTGCGTTTCGACCGGACCGGGCGCGACCGCGTTGACGGTGATGCCGCGTGGCCCCAGTTCCTTGGCCAGGATATGCGTCATCGCCTCCACCGCCGCCTTGGTGGCGGCGTAGACGCCATAACCCGGCTGGTAGAGCCCGACGACGCTGGACGAGAAGGAGACGATACGCCCGCCATCGCGCAGCCGCCGCGACGCTTCGCGCATGCCGCGGAAGACGCCGCCGAGGTTGAGCGCGACCTGGCGGTCGAAATCGGCATCCTCGACCTCGGCAAGCGTACCGAGCTTCATGGTGCCGGCGTTGTTGACCAGCACGTCGGCTCCGCCGAAGGCCTGTTCGGCAGCATCGAACAGCGTGCTTGTTCCAGCCGGCTCGCCGATATCGGCCTGGACGGCGAGGGCACGGCCGCCCTCCCGTTCGATGGTGGCGACGACCTGTTCGGCTTCCGCGCGCCCACGCGCATAGTTGACGATGACGGCCAGGCCATCGCGGGCAAGCTGTTGCGCCACGGCGGCGCCGATGCCCCTGGATGCGCCGGTGACGATGGCGACACGTTGCTGCTGCATGATCGATCTCCTGTGTTGTGATCAGGAGATAGCGATCGATGCAGCCGGGATAATCCCCCTACTCTCGCCATCACTATTCGGATATTATGAACAATCAAAACGGCAGGAGCTGGAATGGATCGCCTCGAGCAGATGCGCCTGTTCGTGCAGGTGGTGGAACGGCGCAGCTTCACGGCGGCCGCGGCGGATCTCGGCCTGCCGCGCTCCACCGCCACCGAAGCGCTGAAGAGCCTGGAAGCCAATCTCGGCGCCCGCCTGCTGGAGCGGACGACGCGGCATGTGGCGCCGACGCCGGACGGCGAGGATTATTATCGGCGCTGCCTGGAAATCCTCGCCCAGCTCGATGAAGCCGAAAGCGACCTGCGCGGCGGCCAGCCGCGCGGACAGCTGCGGGTAGATGCGCCCGGCCTTTTGACCCACACTTTCCTGTTGCCGCGCCTGCCCGAATTCCTGGCGCGCTACCCGCTGATCGACCTGCATCTGGGGCAAGGCGACCGGCTGGTCGACCTGGTGCGGGAAGGCATCCATTGCGCGATCCGCGCCGGGGAGCCGACGAGCAGCGGCATGATCCTGCGCAGGCTGGGAACGATCGAGGAAATCACGGCCGCCAGCCCGGCTTATCTCGCGCAACACGGCACGCCGGAAAGCCCGGATGATCTGGACGGACACCGCATGGCAGGCTTCGTGTCGTCGCGCACCGGCGAGGTGATGCCGCTGGAGTTCATGGTGGATGGCAGCGTGCGCAAGATCGTGCTGCCCAGCCGCGTGACCAGCAACAATTCGGACACGGTGGCAGGTCTCGCCCGGCTCGGCCTCGGGATCATCCAGGCGCCGCGCTATCGCTTCACGCAGGATCTGGCGAGCGGCGTGCTGGTGGAGATCCTGCGCGCAACGCCGCCGCCGCCCACCCCGCTGTCGGCGCTCTACCCTCAGAACCGCCAGGTCGCGCCGCGCCTGCGGGTTTTCCTGGAATGGGTGGCGGAGATGTTCAGGCAGGCGGTGCTTTAGGGCGGCGTCTCAAGCCGATACGCTATAGCCAACTGTTCGTGAATGACATCGCTGCGAGAATCCACGCCACGCCTCCGTAGGTGGCTGCGAACCAGCCGAACAGGACACCGGCAAGCCGGTTGGCATGCGAGCGCCAGATCAGCACCGCGATGACCAGAAGTTGCAGGCCGGCGAAGGTCAGCAGAATCCAGCCCGGCTCCATCACCTGACCGCGCAGGATGGTGGCAAGCACGACGAGAGCGTGAGGAAGGACGATCGTCAGCGCAGCCGTCGTCAAATCCGGTAGCTTTCTCCGGACCAGCACCAGAATGACCGCCAGCCAGAACGTGAATGCGCCGGTGAGGGTGAGATACGCCGCGATATCGCCGGTGAACGATGCCGCGCGGACCATCGAAACGTACCACATCGGCAGCCCGAGAAGCGCCCACAATACGATCGGCATCGTACCCCCCAAGATCGCGCCAGCAGACTTCCACTTTGTCGCAACTGCAAGGTGCGATTTGCGGACATGGTAACCGACGCGACAATACGGGCCCGACAAGCCAGGTCTGTTTGCGCCGGTCAAAAATTCACCGGATTGTCCGCCACAAATCCGGTCCGATTGGAGAGTGTCGATGCGACCCTGGATGCTTGCCTTTGTCATTGCGCTGTTCCTGCACGGCCACGCCGCCGCGGAACCATGGCCGACCGCCGATCCCAAGGCCGCCGGCTGGTCGATGCCAAAACTCGCGGCGGTGGAGGATGCTTCCAAGGCGTTGAAACCTGCAGCTTTCCTCATCGTGCAGGACGGCAAGGCGATCGCCAGCTGGGGCGACGTGACCGCCAAGATCAACGTCGCCTCCGTGCGCAAGAGCCTGCTCAGCGCGCTTTATGGCATCGCGGTTTCCAAAGGGCGCATCGACCTGTCGAAAAGCCTGGCCAGCCTCGGCATCGACGACAAGGCGCCTGCCCTGACGGACACCGAGAAGACAGCGACGGTGCGCGACCTTCTGATGGCGCGCTCGGGCATCTACCACCCGGCCGCGCATGAGACCAAGGCGATAAAACGCAAGCGCCCGGAGCGCGGCAGCCATGCGCCCGGCTCTTTCTGGTTCTACAACAATTGGGATTTCAACGCGCTGGGCACCATCTACCGCCAGCTGACGGGCGAGGACATTTTCCAGAGCTTCGGGACGCGGATCGCACGGCCGCTCGGCATGGAAGACTTTTCGCCCGCGGATGGCCGCTATGCCACCGAAGCCGCTTCCGAACATCCAGCCTATCCGTTCAGGCTCAGCGCCCGCGACGCCGCCCGCTTCGGCCAGCTTTACCTCGACGGCGGCAGCTGGGCCGGCAAACCGATCGTGCCGGCCGCCTGGGTGAAGGAATCGACCACCGCCTACTCATGGACCAAACGCGGGCGGCAGGGCTACGGCTATATGTGGTGGGTTCTGCCGCCCGAGGAATGGGGACCGAACGCCGCCTATGCCGCCGGCTTCGGTGGCCAGGTCATCGCCTATGTTCCATCCAAGAAACTGGTCGTGGTGCAGATGGTGGACCTCAAGCAGACTCCCGAGGGGATCAGGACGAGCGATTTCCTCGGCCTCCTGAAACAGATCGCTGCCGCGGCGCCGTAAAGGACGCTGCCTGACCTGCGTTCACGACGATGGCCAGGGTGCGCCGCCATCGGGCTCGTGGTGTTCGGGCATCTGTTTCAGTTGTTCCTCGGTAAAGGCGGTGACGACGTGAACCTCGCCGTCTTCATCGCGCATGAGATCGAGCTGGCTGGCGCGCAGCGCCACCGGCTTGGTGCCGATGCCGAGGAAGCCGCCAACATCGACGATGATCTCGCTTTCACGGCCTGCGCCGTGGACATGGGAAACGGAACCGAGATTGTCATCATTCGAGCCATAGACGGTGGCCCCAGCCAAAGTGTCGGAATTGATCTCGACCGCGCTGAGACGGACATGATTGGTGTGGTCCATGGTTGTCTCCTTCCAGGGTTGTTCCTGTTCGGCTCAGACAACCCCAACCGGTGAACAGACCTGCCGTTCCCAAAATGTGCGCCATTCGCCGCGCAATGAAGCGGCGGCAGAGCGTCGCGCCCGGCGAAAGGGCGAAAGGCTATGGCAGGTTGACGTAGACCTGGTGGAGCAAGGCCACGGCCCCGATCAACGCACTGGCGACCGTCGCCCAGGCCATCGCGGCACCCGGCAGTTGCACTGGAACGGAGCCCCGGTCGTCACGAAGCACGAACTCGGCCCTCGCACCTATATTCTCGCTCACCTGGTGGATGCCGAGCTTGCCGATATCCTCGAGCGAGACCGGTTCGACGCCTTCCGGCCAGCCCGGCTTGTCGGGGTGTTCGCCGCCGTCCGCACGCTTCGGGTCGATCGCTGGCATCGTCGCCTCCACAAGCGAAGATAGAGCAGAGTCGCCTGACGCGGGCAAGGAGAGCGGCGCGAGAAGCGTTGGAGCGTTTCTTCTTCTCGGAGCGACCGAAGGGCGAGTGTCGGAGCCGAAAGTGGACAAAGACACAGCGCCCAGACCAAGCATCGGTTCCATTTCCACCAACGTTCCGGAATGGATCCCCGACACTCTCCAGTCGCTTCGCTCCCTGCGAGGTCGAGGATGACGGTGGTGGGGGTGTCGACTATTTCTCCAACGCTGATGGTGACGCCAGCGTTGGTGGTTGGCGCGAAACATAGGAATGCCGTCATCCTCGACCTCGGAGGACCGCAGGGCGCGGAGAGTGTCGGGGATCCATTCCGGAACGTGGAGGAAGGCACAGCGGTGCAGACCTCGGTTCGGCGCCAACTGTCGCCGCCGGTTATGGCCCTCAATTGAACGAAAACGTCACGAACTGGTCGAGTTCGTCGGCCGGCCGGTAAGGCTGGCGGCGCAGCGTCACGGAACGGTCCCGGAAATCGGCATCCGCCTCCGCCAAGGCTCGCACCTCGCCCCGTGGCGACGTCGCAGTGAAGTTGAAGAGCGACACCGCAATGTTGTCGAAAGCCGCCTCGCTGGATCGGTAGCGGCCCGGCGCCCCGTTGGCGCGTTCGAACAAGGCCAGCACCTCGCGGGCACCGAGCGCGAAAACGAACTGGCCGTCGTAATGCGCCTGCTTATGCCGGGCCTCGACCGTGACGCCATCGAGCCGGCCGTCCCGGTATTCGAGCAGGATCGGGATCTGCCCCTTCGTCAGGGTCTGCGTCGCGAAATTGGCCAGCTCCCGTGCGGCGCGGCGCACAGCTGCAATGGTTTCTTCCGACATGGATGCACCCTGCTGGGCGATCACCGCTTCGACATCGTCGGCGACATGGGCCTGCGACATCAGCGGGCCGGGCTCGCCATAAAGCGACGCCAGCGCGGCGACTGCCTCTGGCGAGAGACCGAAGGCGAGGCGGCCGATGCCGTGATGCGGAGAGATCAGCCAATCGGCATTCATGTCTTCAGCCTCGAGTGACCCAGCCGGCGCCAACAGAGCAGCGCAGAGGAACGCTGGTAAGAAGATCGCTCGCATGAACCGGATTGCAACCTCAGGCATCGCCGCGCCCCCTGTCGATGCCCGGTCCGGCGGCCTTCGCCCTGACTGCGCGCCACAGGCCGAACAGGAAGACCGCTCCGCCGATGACGAAGGTGGGCACGAAGAGCTGCAACGCCTCCCAATCACGCCATTTCAGCGAAAAGCCGGTGCAGCCCGTCGGGCTCATGCCGCAGGCGAAGGCATTGAGCAGGTACCAGCCGGCGAAGGTAACGCCGAAGATGATCGCGCCGACGATCATGAGGATGATTGCGGACTTCATGCCCGCTGATAGCGGCGGTTGGGATCTGGTTCAATGCGAAGTGCGGGTCCGCATCGGCTGCGAGGACAGCTCGTCGTCTTCATGGCGCTGCCGTTTCGAGCGCCGCGGCCAGTACGTCGGCCAGGCCGCGCCCGGCGCTGCCGTCCTCATCAAGGCGCGGATTGTAGATCGTGATCTCGAGGCCGACTGCCTTGCCGCTCGCCAAGGCAATCCGAAGCGCGGCCGTCAACTCGTCCCACGACAATCCGCCCGGCACGCGAAAATCGACAGCGGGCATGATGGCGTCGTCGAGACAGTCGGCGTCGAGATGGATGAAGAAGCCGTCCAGTTCCGCTCGCGTCAGGTGATCGACCGCTTCGCGCGCAGTCGCCTCGATACCCTTCGCGCGTACAGCGGGGAGGTCAAGCACCTTGAGTTCTTCGGGCAGCGGCTGGCCTCCGTACTCCTCCTGGTCCTCGTGATCGCGATAGGCGAACGCGACGGCGTCTTCAGGGCGGACCAGCGGACCGCGGCCTTCGATGTCGGCCAGGAGCGACGGGCCGTAGCCGGTGACGAAGGCGAGGTCCATCGAGGCACCCTCGCCATTGGGTTCCGCCTCGGGCTGGAAGAAATCGGCATGGCCGTCGATGAAGTACAGGCCGTAGCGGCCGCGCCGTCGAAACGCGAGCATCGAGCCCAGCAAAATCGTGCAGTCGCCGCCCAGCACCACCGGAAACGCGCCTGCGTCAAGCACCGCTTCCACCGCATCGGCGAGCTGGGGCGACCAAGCCGCAATTGCCCTGGCGTTCAGGATGCCGGTCTCGGGATCGGGCGTCGGGTCCTTCGGGGGCACAGCCAGCCGCTCGGCGTGGCGCGCATGGATGCGCTGCGCAAGGCCAAGGTCGAGGAGACGGCCAGACAAGCGCTCCACACCGTCAGTCGCCAGACCCAGCGTGGAAGGGGCTTCGAGAACCGCATAAGGGCTCGGCACAGGCGCGCCTCCGTAGTGACCATTTTCGAGCTTGTTTCGATAACGGCAGCTGCTGTTTTTCGTTCCCGTTGAGCCCTCCGTCTCGGGGCCCGCCTGAAAGCGTGCGGCGCCCAGAGTTGGAACGTTCCGCATTTCCGTGAAAAACGGAAACGCTCTAAGGTACCGCTCGGAGAGCGGACATTCTGGCCTCCCAACTCACGGTTTTCGACATGTCCCAACATGCGGCGCGACAAGCGGCAGTCAAGAAACCTGCCAATCCAGCCGAAAGCGAGTGGCTTCGGCAAGCAAGAGCTGGCGACGCATCGGCATTCGACCAGCTCATGAAACCCTATCGCAAGCCGCTGCACACGCATTGCTACCGCATGCTCGGCTCCCCCTTCGATGCCGACGATGCCCTGCAGGAGACACTGCTCGCGGCGTGGCGTGGCCTGGGGTCCTTCGAGGCACGCAGTTCGCTCGCCACATGGCTCAACAGCATCGCCACCCGCATTTGCCTGCGCATGATTTCGAAACGCCCACGGCGTCTCACCTCAGGCGATCTCGCCGCGCCGCTTCGGTCCACAGCGGAACTCGGCGAGCCGGTGCCGGGGCCCGTGTGGATGGAACCGATGCCGGAGAGCGAATTGGCGGCCAGCGAAGACCCGGCAGCGATCCTGCTGCGCCGCGAACATATCGGACTGGCCTTCGTTGCCCTGTTGCAGCACCTGCCCGGCATGCAGCGCGCCGTGCTGCTGCTGCGCGAGGTGCTTGGCTACTCGGCCGCAGAAACGGCCGATATCCTTGGAACCACCGTGGCCTCGGCCAACAGTGCGTTGCAGCGCTCCCGACAGACGATGAGGGCGAAGACACCCGCAACCGTGCAGTCCGGCGAGATGCCGCATGTCGATGCGCAGGGGCTCGAACCGCTGCTGCACTCCTTCGTATCCGCCTGGGAAAGTCGCGACCTCACGGCAATGGTGAACCTGCTGGCCGAGGATGTCCGCTTCACCATGCCGCCGCTGCCGGCATGGTTCAGTGGCCGCGCGTTTGTCGGAAAATTCTTCGCCGAGCGCGTGTTCGAGACCCCCTGGCGGCTGCAACCGCTGCGCGGCAACGGCCAGCCCGGATTCGCCTGCTATCTGAAGCAGGCTGGCGACGACCGCTTCCGGCCGGGCGGCGTCGTGCTGCTGAGCATCGCCAACGGCCACATCACCGCCATCGACAGCTTTCTGGACCCTGCGGTCTGCCGTCGGTTCGGGATGCACGACGAGGTTCAGTAGGGCGAGCCGGGACTCCGTCCTCCTCGACATCGGAGCGACCGCAGGGAGCGGAGAGTGCTGTCGTAACGCTTAGAATTCGACATGGTCCAGGCCCGGCTTCAATTCGCTTTCTTCCAAGGGCCATCGATGTGGCTGGCGGGCTTCTGAGGCGAGATCGATCTCATTCTCCTGCGTTCCGGAATGGATCCCCGACACTCTCCAGTCGCTTCGCTCCCTCCGAGGTCGAGGATGACGGAGTTCCCTGGTCGTCTTCGCTCATCACCAGCGTCGATGCCAAGTGCCAACGGTCACAGTTAGCATCGATCATAAATGCAATCCGTCATCCTCGACCTCGGAGCGACCGCAGGGAGCGGAGAGTGTCGGGGATCCATTCCGGAACGCTGAAAATTCGACACGGTTCAGACCCGGCTTCGATCAGCAGAGCGGGTCCACGTCTCCTGAAAAAACAACCGCTCTGGAAATTTTTCACCGCGGAGCGATGAGTTTCCGCATCGCAGTGTCTCTAAGGCAATGACAGGCCCGGAAGGTCCGGGGCTGCATTCCGCAGAAGGACATTTGCAATGGCCAAGCTCGTCGTCAGCATCCTGAGCTCACTCGACAACTACTGCGCCGGCCCAGGTGGCCGGCTCGATATGCTGCCAATGGGGCCGGCGTTCGACGCCCACAACCTTGAACTCATGCGCAGCGCGGGCACGCTGCTCTTCGGTGCCACCACATTCCCCATGTTCGAAGGCTACTGGCCGAATGTCGATCGCGGTCCGGCCAGCGACCCGGTGCAACGCGAGATCGCCGAGCGTGCCGACGCCGCACACAAGCTCGTCGCCAGCGACACGCTGGTTGTGGCGAAAACGTCTCCCTGGGCCGGCGCCGAGGTGGTGAAAAGGACACGAGTGCATGCGCGGATCACCGAACTCAAGGCCCAGGCCGGTGCCGACCTGCTGATCTTCGGCAGCAGCGTTCTTTTCAACGACCTGCTTGCGCATGGCCTGGTTGACGAGTTTCACCTTCTGGTGGGCAACGTCGTCCTGGGCGGAGGCGTGCGTACATTCCAGCCCGGCTCGAGCGCGCCGTTCAAGCTGCTGGGCCAGCGCCGGCTCGCAGGCTCGGATATAGCAGCCTTGCACTACGACTGTCGGGCGCACTGACAGGTTGCTGGACGGTGGACACCGTTGCGCAGACAGGCCGGGGTGCTTTCCGCGGATTCGATCTTTGGCGACCCCGCCCCTTGGCAGCCGGTAACATTCGGGGACCGCGCTTCATCGTTTTTGATCGCATCGTTTGCCGGCGTGCCGGGATGCCGCAACGCCTGAAACCACCGGGCGTTGCGCCAATTCGTGGCCCTGGCTTCCGCAGACCGATAGCCGGCTCAGGAGTGAGACGGGGTTCACATCGCGGAGCGACGCACTAACTCGAACGGCGGAGCTCACGGAATGGGTACCGCATGAACACAGCCAAGAGTGGCCGAAACGGCGCTATCGATGCATTGAAGGGAGCAGGGATCCTGCTCGTCGTCTTCGGCCACCTGATCGAGAAGCCATCCGCGCAATCGATCCTGCTGCAGACGCTCTATACCGATATCTACGCCTTCCACATGCCGCTGTTCGTCTTCCTGTCCGGCATCTTCGCGCGCGACACGCTGAAGAGCCGCGACTACCAGAAGATCGGGTGGACGCTGTTCTTCCCGCTCGTCGTCTTCCAGCTCATCTATCTGGGCGCCGGCCGGCTGACCGACTGGTACAGCTATTCGCCACTGACGCCCTACTGGCTGCTCTGGTTCATCGCCAGCATGATCGGCTGGCGCCTGCTGCTGCCGCTGTTCGCCTCTCCGGTCGGGCTGTCTGTGGCGCTTCTCGGGGCCATCTTCGTCGGCTACGACGATGCCGTCGGCTATGCGCTGAGCGCTGCCCGGACAATCTATTTCCTGCCTTTCTTCGTGCTCGGCCATCTCTACGGCGCGCAGCTGGTGGCACTGGCCGGACGCCATCGCCTCGCCTTCTCCTGCCTGTTCGGGCTGTCCATGCTGGTGGTGACGGTGTGGTGGCTGAACGGCCTCGACGGCTCGGCGCTGACCGGAAGCCGCGACTACTCAAGTGCCGCGCCCTTTTCGGCCTATCCCGGGCTCGGCCGGCTGCTGGTGCTGGCGTTGAGCCTGGCCGCCGTGCTGGGCTTCTGCGCCTTGGTGCCGGGCCGTTCGACGGTGCTGGCCTGGTTCGGCGAGCGCTCGCTGTCGATCTATCTGGTGCACGGGCTGATCGTCATGGTCCTGGCCAGCAGCGGCGTGCTGGGCTCGGTCTCGCTGCCTGTCATGATCGGCGTTTCGATCCTGATCGCCGCGATCTCCGCGACGCTCGACACGCCGATGCGACGCCTGTTCAGCCCGCCGCCGAGGGGTTTGGTCACTTTCGGGGAGATGGCCGGCGGGAGCAAGGCGCGCTGAGTGGAGCGCCAAGTGCCACCGGTGACAGTTAGCGCCGGCGCCAATGAAGACCGTCATCCTCGACCTCGAAGCGACCGCAGGGAGCGGAGAGTGTCGGGGATCCATTCCGGAACGCTGAAGAAGGCGCTGCGCTGCAGATCCCAGTTCGCGTTCCGATGTCCTTCAGCACTCAGTGGCGGCGGGTGTATTCGTAGCGCACGAACAGCCAGGATTTGCCCGTGCCGTTGGCCATCATGACGTGCTGTTCCTTCAGCATGTGATCGACGTCGGAACTGGAAATCGCCATGTCGGAGACCATGAAGCGGCCTTCGACTTCGGTGCCGAAGCCGACAAAGCCCTGCGGTTCGAACTGGACGTCGATCTTGCCGTCCGTCGCGGGGCCGAAGCTGCGCGCCGGCATGATGGAGACGGGAAAGCGCGTGTCCATGGAGACATATTTCCAGCGCCCCTCGACCCGGTCGAAATTGAGATAGTCGATGCGGGTGAAATCGGGCTGGTTGCCGCCCGGCGCCGGCTTCATGATCTCCTGCAGGATCGGCCCGATCATGGTGCGTTCGGCCACCAGCCCGCGGGCGACGATCGGCTCTGCCCCCGGCGCCGGCCACAGGCTTGCGACGACATCCCACTGGCCGGTCTGCTTGGTCAGCATCTCTTCCAGGGGGCCGGGTTCCGACATGCGCTGGGCGGCGGTGGGCTCGTCGGCCGATACGGGGGCGCTGCCTGCGAACGAGAGGGCCGACGTCACGACAAGAAGGGCGATGAGGGGTTTGGGCATGAAGGTTCTCCTGCCTGCCCCGCCCTTTCGCATAGTGGACGTTCAGGTGCGGCGGTCAACCCGGTTTGTCGCGAGGCATTCGCATAGCTGTGCTTCTGCCGAGCCATTCCCTTCTGCGTTCCGGAATGGATCCCCGACACTCTCCGCTCCCTACGGTCGCTCACGAGGTCGAGGATGACGGACTTCATGTCCTGTCGCGGCTAACTGTCATCGTCGGTACCTGACGTGACCTTAGATGTCGTCACCGACGTTCGAGATTTCGCCGGAGCGCTCTTACCCTCGTCATCCTCGACCGCGAGAGGGAGCGCAGCGACCGGAGCGTGTCGGGGATCCATTCCGGAACGCTGAAGAAGGCGCGGCGATCCAGACATTGCCCAGGTCGTACCGGGTGACGTCGGCGATCACCCTGCGACCGGAAAACTTGCGCTCCCTGGACCGTGCCCCGCTGGAAACGCTACAGTCCCAGCGCGGCCTTGCGTCCGTCGTGGATGGCATAGGCGGCCTGGCGCGGCGCGGTGCAGTCGCCGATCGCGGTGAAGGCGATGCCGCGTGCGTCGAGTTCGGCGGCAAGGCTGTCCTCGGCCATGTTGGTGCCGGCGAAGACCAGCGCGTCCGCCGGGTGCTCTTCGCTCACTCCCGTCAGCAGCGATGCGATCGCGGCCGTCTTGCCGTCCCAGCGGACGACGGCGCTCTCGGTCAGGAAGCGCACGTTGAGCCTGGCCAGCGCGCGGCGCAGCGGGCCGTCGGCCGCCATGCGCTGCAGCTCCTTGCCGACGAGTGGATCAGGCGTCACCAGCGTGACCTCGTGGCCGTCCTCGGCCAGCCGCCAGGCGGTGCCGCAGCCCTTCCAGTTGCCGCCATCGTCGAGCACGATGACGCGCTTTCCGGGCCTCGCCTCGCGCGCCATCACGGCCTCGGCCGAAAGCACCGTGCCACCGCCGGGTATGGCGTCGAACTGCGGCAGCGCCCTCTGGAAAGCGCCGTCCTGCGGCTGGGAGCCGGTGGCGACGATGACGTGGTCGACGCCTTCCTGCGCGACATCGTCCGCCTCGACATACTGGCCGTAGCGGACGTCGACCTGGAGCTTTGCGAGCTGGCGCTGGTACCAGTCGATCAGGTCGATGATCTGGGCGCGGCGCGGCTGCATGCCGGCAAGCCGGAACTGCCCGCCGAGACGATCCGAGGCTTCGGCGAGCGCCACCCGGTGGCCGCGCTCGGCGGCGACGCGCGCGGCCTCCAGCCCGGCCGGGCCGCCGCCCACGACCAGCACGCGCCTGGGCCTCGCGGCCGGCGTGAAGCGGTCGCCGCCCCACTCCCATTCGCGGCCGGCCGACGGGTTGATGACGCAGCTGATCCAGTAGTCGCGCGAGCGCCGGCCCCAGCACATCTGGTTGCAGGACAGGCAGCCGCGAATGTCTTCGGCCCTTCCCGCGGCAGCCTTGTTGGCAAGGTGCGGATCGGCGATCTGGCCGCGCACGATGGAGACGAGATCCGCACGCCCTTCGCTGAGCACGCTCTCGGCGTTCTGCGGCGTGCGGATATGGCTCTCGGCCGTGACCAGGGCATGGCGCACGGTGGATTTCAGCACCGCCGCGAGGTCGGCGCCGAGCTTCTCCGGATAGAGGAAGGTCGGGATGATCTTGTAGAAGTCGAAATAGCTGCCGGACCCGCAGGTGACATAGTCCATGAGATGGTCGCGGTCGTGCCGGTCGACGATCTCGGCCAGCGCCTCGCGCTGCAGCGCCACCTCGACGTCCGGGTCGTCGTTGATGGCGAGGCCGACGATGAAATCGTCGCCGCATTCGCGGCGGATGCGGCTCATCACCTCGCGGCTCATGCGGGTGCGGTTCTCGAGACTGCCGCCCCAGCGATCGTCGCGCCGGTTCGACCACGGCGTCCAGAACTGGTCGAGCATCGAATGATAGGCGGCCCAGACCTCGACCCCGTCGAAGCCGGCCTCGCGGCAGCGCCGTGCGGCCTGGACGAAGCCGTCGATCGTTTCCTCGATGTCGGCCTCGGTCATGCGGTGCGAGCCGTCGGAATCGTGGTAGCTCGGCAGGCCCGACGGCGACCAGCCGGCATGGAACGAGTTGTCGGCATCGGCGTGCTGGCCGACATGGTAGAGCTGCTGGATGGCGACGGCGCCATTGCCCTTGATCGCCTCGGTCACTTTACGGAAATGCGGGACGACGCTGTCGTCGGACGGACGGAAATTGCCGCGGGTCAGCACCGCCGCCCGGTGCACGGGCATCGGCTCGACGACGACCATGCCGGCGCCGCCGATGGCGCGCTCGGCATAATAGCCGACATGCTGTTCGGTCGGCAGGCCGTCGGCCGCCATGTTCGCGGTGTGAGCGCCGAAGACGATGCGGTTGCGCAGCGTCTTTCCGCGCAACGCGACCGGCGTGAACAGCCGCCTGAATTCGGACATGGTTGCCTCCCTGGAGCGATGCGCGCCGGTACCCGCTGCGTGTGCCATGGACGAACAATCGAGGCTGGCCGTCAATGTGAACGAAATTCTTCGCTGGTTGAGCTGGAGGCAACCGAGCCAGGGCAATCGCATATGGCCGTGCCCATCCTTTTCTGCGTTCCGGAATGGAACCAGCTCCGGTCGAGCGGTCAATCTCGGAACGCGAACTGGAGTCTGCACCGCCGCTCCTTCCTCGACGTTCCGGAACGGATCCCCGACACTCTCCGCTCCCTGCGGTCGCTTACGAGGTCGAGGATGACGAGGTGAAGGGCGCGTCGGCTAATCTCGAACGTTGGTGATAACGCCGACGTTTGAGGCTGGCGCGGGATCATGAGCCGACCTGCAACCGTCTGGGGGACGCCAAGTGCCACCGGTGACAGTTAGCACCGGCATCCATGCAGCCCGTCATCCTCGACCTCGGAGCGACCGAAGGGAGCGGAGAGTGTCGGGGATCCATTCCGGAACGTTGGTGGAATGCCACGAACGCTGGCGCCGGCGAACAAAGTCAGAGCAGATGCCAGGCGATATCCTGCCAGTCGGGATTGCGTTCCTCGATCAGCTTGATCTTCCAGGCACGAGGCCATTTCTTGATCACCTTCTCGCGTGCGATCGCATCGACGACCAGGTCATATTCATCGAACCACACCAGCCGCATCGCGCCATAGCGCGCCGCGAATTTCGACCCTGTTCCGGTCTGATGTTGCAGAAGCCGGCCGGCAAGGTCCGACGTCACGCCGATATACAGCGTGCCGTTCTTCCGTGACGCCAGAATATAGACGCAGCCCCTTCGCCCCATTTCCCGATATTATCGGCAGCGGGGGACGGATTGAAGCCGGTTCTGGACCGTGTCGAATCTTTGTCGTTCCGGAATGGATCCCCGACACTCGCCGCTCCCTGCGGTCGCTTACGAGGTCGAGGATGACGAGGTGAAGGGCGCGTCGGCTAGTCTCGAACGTTGGTGATGACGCTGATGTTTGAGGATGGCGCGGGACAATCAGCCGGTCTGCAACGTCCGGGGGACGCCAAGTGCCACCGGTGACAGTTAGTGCCGGCATCCATGCAGCCCGTCATCCCCGACACTCTCCAGTCGCTTCGCTCCTTTCGAGGTCGAGGATGACGGCGGTAGGGGCGTGCCGGCTATTCTCCAACGCTGATGGTGACGCCAGCGTTGGAGATTGGTGCGGGACAATCAGCCGGTCTGCAACGTCTGGGGGACGCCAAGTGCCACCGGTGACAGTTAGCGTCGGCATCCATGCAGCCCGTCATCCTCGACCTCGTGAGCGACCACAGGGAGCGGAGAGTGTCGGGGATCCATTCCGGAACGGGGAGGAAGGCGCGGCGGTGCAGATCCCAGTTCGCGTTCCGAGATTGACCGCTCGCCGAAGCTGGTTCCATTTCCATCAAGGTTCCGGAATGGATCCCCGACACTCTGCAGTCGCTTCGCTCCTTTCGAGGTCGAGGATGACGGCGGTGGGGGCGTGCCGGCTATTCTCCAACGCTGATGGTGACGCCAGCGTTGGAGATTGGTGCGGGACAATGAGCCCGATCTGCAACGTCTGGAGGACGCCAAGTGCCACCGGTGACAGTTAGCGCCGGCATCCATGCAGCCCGTCATCCTCGACCTCCTGAGCGACCGCAGGGAGCGGAGAGTGTCGGGAATCCATTCCGGAACGGGGAGGAAGGCGCGGCGGTGCAGATCCCAGTTCGCGTTCCGAGATTGACCGCTCGCCGAAGCTGGTTCCATTTCCATCAAGGTTCTGGAATGGATCCCCGACACTCTGCAGTCGCTTCGCTCCTTTCGAGGTCGAGGATGACGAGGGCATGGGCGCGCCGGGCCAATCTCGAACATCGGGGGCATCAATCGAGCGCGATGCCGTCATTGCCCAGCAGCGGCATCAGCAGTGCGAAGAGCTCGGCCTGGGAGGAGATGCCGCAGCGCGCATAGAGCTGCTTGCGGAAGACCTTCACCGTCTGCGGACTGACGCCGAGATGAAGACCGATCGAAGGGGAAGAGTGGCCCTGCAGGATCAGCAGCGCCACCTCCGCCTGGCGTCGGCTCAGCCCGACGCCATGATGGCTCTTCATGGAAGCGATCAGGTTGTCGATGACCGATGTCGGCCTGCGCTCGCCGGCCGGGTGGACCTCCGAGGCGCTGAAATGCGCGCGCAGCAGCGACATCACGACGGGTTCGTGCTGCCGAAGCTGGTCTTCCGCCTTCGACGAGAAAAGCTGGTCGGAGGAACTGTCCTTGCCGAGCGAGACGGTGATGGTCGTGTTGTCGCCGACCGGCAACAGCACCGATATCTCGTCGATGATGCCGATGCGGCCGTAATACCATTTGAAATAGCGGCTGCGGCGGAACTGGTCCGGCGCGATGTCGAGCAGGCGATAGAGGCCGGGCGCGCCGCGCGTGAGATGGAAGTGGTAGACCGGATCGAGAAGATAGGCGCCCGGCAGATATTGCCTGGCGACAAAGCGGAACACGTCCGGTCCGCGCACGCTCCTGTAGCGTATGTCGGGCGCGTTGGTGCCGACGAAAACGATGACGATGATGTTGTCGTAGTCCATGCAGGAACGCAGGTATTCAGCCATCGCCGGGTAGAAATCGTCGCTTCCGACCCTGTCGATCGCTTGCGCCAGACTGCCGAAGACCGTCTTTGTCACCGAGAATACCCCGATGGGGGTATATACCCCCTTCAACTTGGTACTAATAGATTAGATCAAAAAAACAGGGGTATATCCAGTACCCGGGAATTCGGCGGCCCGCAACAGCCGCCGCGGAGAGGATGTCCGCGAGCGTGAAGAAGAAAGTGAACCATGATGCCATGGCGGCGGCCGGCTATACGGCCCCCTGGCACGCGCCTGCCGGCAGCGCGGTCGAGCTGCATCTGTCCACGGCGGCGGCCGTGCGGGATGTGCGCGTCATGCGCCTCGACGTTCCAGAGCCCAGGGCCACGGATTGGCCCGTCGAACGCCTTGGCGCCGCCCCCGGGCACGAGAGCATCGATCTCGGCTCCTTCCTGCGCGTCGGCGCGGCGCAGCTGGCAAGCGCCGGCCCTGTCGAAGGCGTCTCCTTCGAGGTCTTCCTGACCCGCAATCACGGTGAGCGCGCCATCGTCGAAACCGACAGCTTCGCGCTGACACTGGCCGATGACGGCCTGCGCCTCCGCCTGGGTGACAGGCTGCTGCTGTCGGGCGAGGCGCTGACGGCGCGCGACTGGCTGCGCATCGATATCGCGTCGACCGGCTCCGGCGTCGCGCTCGACATCACCGGCAGCGACCTGCTGGCCCCCTTCAAGCTGCATCGCGAATTCGATGCTGCGTGGAAAGCACCGGGACAGGACCTGCTGTTCGGCGCTGCGCATGACCGTCCGACGCTCAACGCCAAGTTCGCCTCGGTCGCGCTGCGCCTGTCGTGCGGCAGCGTCTCCTGGACGTTTCCGACGCGCCTGACCGAGGCGCCGCTGCTATCGTCCGGCGCAGCAGTGCTGGAACTCGAAGCGGTCAACCTGCCCACCTTCTGCACGACCTCGTCGCGCTGGAACGGATCGAGCTTCGATCCCCGGCTCGAGCCTTCCCACTACGACGCGATCCATTGCCATGACGACGACCTAGGCCCGCTGGACTGGCCGGCATGCTTTCGCACCGAGCTGCCGGGCGACGCCGCCTCCGGCGTCTACGCCTTCGAGATCGAGCACGAGCGCGGCAGCGAACAGATCGTCTTCTTCGTCGTGGCCGCGGCGCCGCGAAACCGGCTGCTGTTCCTGGTGCCGACCGCCACCTACCTAGCCTATGCCGATGAATTCCTGCCCGAGCACCTCTACGAGTGGAAATGCCCGGACCGCGGCCAGCAGTTCGCGATCGATAACAATCTGCGCTCGCTCTACGACTACCACAGCGACGCCAGCGGCGTGTCGATCTGCTCCTACAGGAAGCCCAAGGCGACGCTTCGCCCGGATTACAATTATCCGCTGTGCGGCGGCCCGCACAACCTGCCGGTCGACCTGCACTTCCTGCGGTTCTGCCACGCCAACGGCATCGCCTTCGACCTCACGACCGACCATGCGCTGCATGAGCGCGGGCCTGCCGGCCTCGAGGGCTACGCGGCGGTGATGACCGGCAGCCATCCCGAATACATGTCGGTCGAGATCGAGGACGCGCTGCGGCGTTTCGCGGCCGCAGGGGGCAGCATTGCCTATCTCGGCGGAAACGGCTTCGCCGGCAAGGTCGCCTTCAAGGACGACCTCATGGAACTGCGCCGTTCGCCGCTGGAAGCCGGCCGCACCTGGGACGGCCCGATCGCCGAACAGTCGCTGGCCATCACCAACGAGCCGGGCGGGCATCTGCGCGCCAGCGGACGCGGCGAATTCAGCCTGACCGGCGTGGCGATCTCGCTGATGGGTTTCGACCGAGGCAGGCCCTTCACCCGCACGCCGGCAAGCCGCGAGCCTGCCGCCGCCTGGCTGTTCGAGGGCGTCGGCCAGGACACGTTCGGGGATAGCGGCATCGTGCTCGGCGCTGCCGCCGGCTATGAGGTCGACGCCACCGACGCGCATCTCGGCACCCATCCCGACACGATGGTGATCGCACGCGCCGACGGCTTTCCCGACAGCTTCGTGCACGACGCCACCCGCTGGTACGAAGGCGGCGAGCCGGAGCTCGAGGGGCGGCGCTGCGCAGAGATGACACTGCGGCACCTGGCCTCGGGCGGCATGATCTTTTCGGCCAGTTCCGTCGCCTGGCTGGGCGCGCTGCCGGCCGAGGGGATGAACGACGTGGGCCGGATAACGCGCAACCTGCTGAACCGGCTGGGCGCGGCCCATGACGGGCGCGAGACATGACAACAACCACAATGGGAACAAGGACAGAACGATGAAGACCATCCGCAAATACACATTCGGCGCCGTCGCGGTCGCCGCACTTCTCGTCGGCGCGCTGACGGCGCCGCGCCCGGCCTTCGCCGAGGATCCGGCCGTGGAGCCCGGCGTGTTCAAGCTGGCGATCCAGCCCTGGCTCGGCTACGGCATGTGGTACATCGCCAAGGAAAAGGGCTTCTTCAAAGCCAACGGCCTCGAAGACGTCGAGCTCGTCAACTTCGTCGAGGACAAGGACATGGGCGCGGCGATCGCTTCCGGCCAGGTCAACGGCGACAACGAATCCATCCAGCAGCTGCTGGTGAAGGTGCAGGCCGGCGTTCCGCTGAAGGGCGTGCTTCTGATGGACGCCTCGACCAAGGCGGACGCGATCCTCGTCAAGGGCGACGACATCAAGACGCCGGCCGATCTCAAGGGCAAGCAGGTGGCTTTCGAGAAGGGCGCCACCAGCGACCTGCTGCTGAACTACATCCTCGAGAAGAACGGCATGACGATCGCCGACATCAGCGAACTGCCGATGCCCGCCGCCAATGCCGGCACCGCCATCATCTCGGGAACCGTCGGCGCCGCCGTCACCTATGAGCCCTACATCTCGACGGCACTGAACGCCGACAAGAGCATCAAGGTGCTTGCCGAGGCCGGCGAGGCCCCCGGTCTGATCAGCGACATGCTGACCCTTCCGGAGGATGTGCTCAAGAACAAGCCCGGTCAGGTGCGCGCGCTGCTGAAGAGCTGGGACCAGGCACTCGATTTCTACCGCACCAACACCGAAGAAGGCCGCGCCATCATCGCCAAGGGCGTCGGAGCCGAGCCGTCGGAACTCGCCAGCGCCTTCGACGGCGTGTCCTACTACTCGGTCGCGGAAAGCCAGGAAGCGCTGAACGGCGTCTTCAAGACGCAGACCTACCCGAGCATCGTGAAAGCAGCCCTCGCCGCCAAGATGATCGAGAAGGAGATCCCTTACGAAAACGCGGTCGACGCGAACGTTTCGGTAGGGAAATGACCCATGGTTGGCTGGGCGCCCGATAGTCGGGTGCCTGGCGATCCGGGCCAGCCGCCTCCCCGCAGGATAAAGACATCAACCCAGCCTCGCCCGGCTGACTTCTTCTGAAAGGGCAAGGCAATCGCATATGGCTACGCTTCGGCTGCGGCCATCCTTTTCAGCGTTCCGGAATGGATCCCCGACACTCTCCAGTCGCTTCGCTCCCTGCGAGGTCGAGGATGACGGAGTTCCCTTTTCGCCTCCGCAAATCACAAGCGTGGCTCCGACAGTGACAATGAGCGCCGGCAGTAAATGAAGCCCGTCATCCTCGACCTCGGAGCGACCGAAGGGAGTGGAGAGTGTCGGGGATCCATTCCGGAACGCGGAAGAAGGCACGGCGATCCAAACCCTGCTCCAAGTCGTGCCGAGTGGCAAATGCAATTGCCCTGCCTCAAGGGGGGGAGAGGTCAGCCGGCGCCGGCCACCTCTTCGCCCGGCGGGGAGAACGCGGTCGGGCCGGCCGTACGAGCAACAAGAATCGAGAGAATCCATGGACGCCATTGCAATCCACGACCTGAGCAAGCTTTCGCCGGCACGGCGCGCGGCATTGCTGGAGCGCACCGAAGCAGACCTCTCGACCTATATGCGCGATGTCGAGCCGATCATCCGTGCCGTGCGCGAGGACGGCGATGCCGCGCTGATCGACTGCGCGCGGCGCTTCGACGGCGTGGCGCTCACCACGCTGAAGGTTTCGGCGGAAGCGATCGGCGCCGCCGAGAGCGAGCTGGATCCCCGGCTGGTCGACGCGATCAAGCTTTCGGTCGAGCAGGTGCGGCGCTTCCACGAGGCGCAGATGCCCGAGGAACTGTGGCTCTCCGAGCAGACGCGGGGCGCCATGATCGGCGATCGCTGGACGCCGATCGACTCGGTGGCCTGCTACGTGCCGCGCGGCAAGGGCTTCTTCCCCTCCAGCGCCATCATGACCGCCGTGCCCGCCAAGGTGGCCGGCGCCGGCCGCGTCGTCATCGTGACGCCGCCCGGACCGGACGGCACGGCCGATGCGGCAACCCGCTTCATCGCCTCGCTCATCGGCATCGACGAGATCTACCTGTGCGGCGGCGCGCAGGCCGTGGCGGCGGCAGCCTTCGGAACACAGACCGTGCCGCGCTGCGCCAAGATCGTCGGCCCCGGCAGCCCCTGGCTGAGCGCTGCCCGCCAGATGCTGTCCAGCCGCATCGACCCCGGCAGCCCGGCCGGCCCGAGCGAACTGATCGTCTATGCCGACAACACCGTGCCGGCGGAACTCGCTGCGCTGGATCTCCTGGTCGAATCCGAGCACGGACCGGATTCGTCCGCCTTCCTGGTGACGGCCGACCCCGATGTCGCCCGCGCGGTGGCCGCCGCGATACCCGGGCTTTGGGAGAAGATGGGCGAATACCGGGCTGGTTTCTCGCGCGCCGTTCTCGGCGGCGACAAGGGCGGCATCGTGCTCGCCCCATCGATCGAAGCCGCCTTCGATTTCGTCAACGACTATGCCGCCGAGCATCTGGCCGTGCTCTCGACCGGCGCATTCGATCTCCTGCCGCTGATCCGCAATGCCGGCGAAATCCTGCTTGGCCCGCACTCGGCCATCCCGATCGCGAATTTCGTGCTGGGCCCGAGCCATGTGTTGCCGACAGGCGGCCGGGCTGCTACCGCATCCCCGCTTTCGGTGTTCGATTTCCTGAAACGCTCCTCGATAGCCTATATCTCACGCGCCGCCTACGAACGCCTGGCGCCGGCCGCCCGGGCATTCGCGCATTATGAAGGCTTCCGGGCGCACGAGAACGCCGTATCGGAAATCCGGGACGACATACTGTCCTCGGCTGCAATTCGGTGACAAAGACATGAGCGATCCAACCGTGAATAGCCCGCCATCAAGGACTGTCCGCCGTCGTAAATCCCTGTTCTCCATGAGCGCGGAGTTTTCGACAGCAACCTATGTCGCCATCGCCGTCTGCGCCTTCCTGCTGCTGCTTGCAGCCTGGACGATCGTTTCGGCGATCGGCCTGGTGCAGCCGATCTTCCTGCCCTCCCCGTATGCCGTGGTCGCCAAGCTGATCAAGCTCGCGCGGGACGGCACGCTGGGCAACGACGTCGCCATCAGCATCTACCGCATCAGCATCGGCTTCCTCATCGCCTCGGTGATGGCGCTCGGCACCGCGATCCTCATCGGCGCCTACCGCTTCTGGGAGGCGGCGATCGAGCCGATCCTCGATTTCGTCCGCTACATGCCGGTCGTGGCTTTCGTGCCGCTTTCGATCCTGTGGAGCGGCACCAGCGACGTGCAGAAGTTCCTGATCATCTGGATCGGCACCTATTTCCAGCAGACCCTGATGTTCAAGGACAACATCAAGCGCGTGCCCGCCGACTTCGTCGGCTTCGGCCGGACGCTCGGCATGAGCGACCTGCGCGTGCTGATGCGCATCGTGGTGCCTTCCGCCCTGCCGCAGATCTGGGACACGCTGCGCATCTCGCTCGGCTGGGCCTGGACCTGGGTGACGCTGGCCGAGCTCGTCGCCGCCAATTCGGGCCTGGGCTATCGCATCACCGTTGCCCAGCGATACCTGCAGACCGACATGGCCATCGGCTATATCCTCGTGCTGGGTGTGCTGGGCCTCGCCACGGACCAGATCATGCGCTTCCTCGGCCGGCAATTCTTCAAATACGAGAAGAGGACCTGAGATGGCGCCGCATCCCAAACTCAGCATTTCCGGCCTGAACAAGTCGTTCCGCGACGGCGCGGTCAAGGTGCTTTCCGACATCAATCTGGAGGTCGCCGACAACGAGTTCGTCTCGCTGGTGGGCGCCTCGGGCTGCGGCAAGAGCACGCTGCTTGCCACGATCGCCGGGCTCCAGGAGAGCGACAGCGGCGATGTCCTCATCGACGGCGCGCCCATCTCCGGCCCCGGCATAGACCGCGGCGTGGTGTTCCAGTCCTACACGCTGCTGCCCTGGCTGACGGCGCAGCAAAACGTGGAGTTCGCGCTGCGCGAGGCGCGCTACGATCCGAAGGAGATCACCGATATCGCCCGCCGGCATCTGGACCTGGTGAAGCTCTCGCGCTTCGCCGACAGCTTTCCCGGCCAGCTTTCGGGCGGCATGAAGCAGCGCGTGGCGATCGCGCGCGCGCTTTCCTACCGGCCCAAGATCCTTTTGATGGACGAGCCGTTCGGCGCGCTCGACGCCCTGACGCGCGGCCAGATGCAGGAACTGCTGATGCAGATCTGGCAGGAGCACAGACTGACCGTGATCTTCGTCACGCACGATGTGAGCGAAGCGGTCTATCTCTCCGACCGCATCTTCGTCATGGGCCTCAACCCCGGGCGCATCAAGGAAACTATCCCGGTCACATTCGCGCGACCGCGCGCCAACGGCGAAGGGCACGACCCCGAGCTGCTGGAGCTGCAGGCGCGCGTGCTGAGATCCATCCGCGAGGAAATCGTCGGCGACGAGGTCCATTGAGGGCGCGCTCGGCATAGTAGGCGACATGCTGGCGGGTCGGCGGATCCGCCATATTCGCCTTGTGCGCCAAAGACGATGCGGTTGCGCAGCGTCTTGCCGCGCACCGGTGTGAACAGATCGCATGAATTCGGACGTTGCCCTCCTGGAGCGATGCGCGCGCCGGTACCCGCGAAACCGTCTGCGCACGGCAAACGATCGTCACTCATGGAATTCCTCCGGTAGAGCTACAGGCTACCGAGCTGAGAGTGGCTGTTCACGGCCCCGTTTGGACCGCGAACATCAACTTCACTGGCACGTCTGGGGCCGTGAGCTATCAGGGCGAGTTCGGCGGATAGCTGCCATTCGGCCGCTTCCAAGACGTTCATTGTGCTTGATCACACGATCACAAACCGGACATTCTGCTCCGAAGAAAACCATGCCGCAGGGGTTGGGGATCAGGAAACTCTTCATTGGAGTTGATCCATTGATGACACCAGACGAATTGAAGGTCGTGCGTCGAGCTTATGCGAAGCAGATCACGGCGGCTGTTAGAATTGTCGATGAGCGTGTTGAAACAGCTTTTGCCGAAGTGCCGCGAGAGGATTTTCTTAGTCCAGGTCCGTGGCCAATCTTCCGGATGCGGAAAGCTTATGTTCCGACCCCGACAGCCGATCCGGTCTACCTTTATACGGATGAAATTGTTGGCATCATCCCCGAGCGCCACATCAACAACGGGCAACCGTCACTTCATGCCTTCCTGCTTTCGCGAGCTGCGCCGCGAGCGGGTGAGCAGGTCGTGCATGTTGGCGCTGGTGCCGGCTACTATTCTGCGATCATGGCGAACCTCGTTGGCGCATCTGGCAAGGTGACGGCGATCGAGTTCGAACCGGAGCTTGCCGCACGGGCGAAAGCAAATCTTATTCCCTATCGGAACGTTTCCGTGGTTCAGGGGGACGGCAGTTCCGTGGCTTTCGATTTAGCCGATGTGATCTATGTGAACGCTGGAGCAACCCGACCGGCGGATATCTGGCTGGACCGGCTCAATGATGGCGGAAGGCTGGTCCTCCCGCTTACAACCGATCTCGGATTCACCAGCAGCAATTGGAGCAACATGCATCTTCGAGGAGCGGTGTTCCTCGTGACGCGCAAGGGTGAGGAATTCCACGCGCAATGGATTTCGCCGGTGGCCATCTTCCCCTGTGAAGGAATGCGCGACGCGGAATCGGAAAAAGCGCTTGCGGCGGCATTCGAGGGCGGGGAGCACCAGAAGGTAACGCGGCTGTACCGCACTGATGAGATGCCGCCCGAACGATGTTGGGTTCGCGCTCCCGGCTGGTGCCTAGCCTATGCTTAGGCAACAGTCCCGCAATCATACCGTCGTGGAGAATCCAAAGTTTGCGGCAAAATCGCCGCCACTGATTTTCCATGGGATTTCTGTCGCAAAGTCAGGGGCGAAGTTCCGGTTTGGGGCCGCACGCGGACCGTCCAGTCATAGCAAAGTATCAAATTTAAGCTGCCGTTCGGCCCACGGCCTTATACAGGCGTGCAATCCTTCGCCGACAATATGCTTCACAGAGACGAAGTCATTTCGCAGCTACGTCGAGCCGTCTAATCCCCCCCCGAGTTCGCGGCTTGAATCTGGCCTTTCGCCGGATGTCTTCGCCAGAGGTAGGAATCGAAAATTCGAAGGAAGTTTTCGCAAAGACGATATCATCGATCTTGCGCTCCACTACTGCCTCCTGTTGCACGGATAGCGTGCCCCCAAAGACCTCTACTACGCTGTTTGCGACTGCTAGGCCTAAGCCCGTGCCCCCGCCTGAGAACCGAATCGCATTTGCACCACGGAAACCCCTTCGGAAAATTGCCTTCTGTTCATCTTCCTCAAGCCTAGGGCCAATTGAGCTTACAGCGACATGCGTCGAAGCGCCCACATCAGAAACATTTACAACAATTTGAGTAAATCTTGGCGCGTACTTTATCGCGTTTTCAATAAGCGTATATGGAATAATATCAAGTATATTCGGGCCATGAGCCAATCTGTATGATTCTCCATTCAGATTAATTTCGATTTTTTTGTGGCGAGCGGAAGCTCTAAAGCATCGAATAACCTTATCTACTCTAGAGTAAACCGGTATTGGCTCACGCTCAATAAATCTATCAACAGAATTTGCGAAATCTAAATAGTCGATTCTGACCTTAAGCATGGTTTGAGAAGCTATTACAGTTTTTATGTCTTCTAATGACTTTGATCGATCGCTCGCCAATATAGCTTTTTCGGCATCGATTGCTGAATGATAAATAGAACTTGAAAGATGGCGAAGGTCATGAACTAATGCAGTAAGTTCAAGTTCCGACTTTTTTCTGACATCAATTTCCCAACTTAAATGCCTGCGCAAATACCCTTCAACTTGGTCTCGGGAAAAATTGGGTTTGTATCCATGGAATTTCTTGTTGGGAGCGGAAACGTCGATCAGATATAGTCCCGGTAGAATGTATTTATTTCCGAGCTCATCGTCCTGAACAAAAGCCATGTAGCCAAATTCGGTCCTATGCCATCCAGTCCCTTTAATTGCGAGATACCGCGACAATCGATGACGATCGCACAATTCAGGGGGCAAAGAATAAAGAGCTCCGTTGTGATATTCGTGACTTCCACGAACGTCGACAAATATATGAGGAAAAGCCAGAAGCATCAAGAAAACACCAATGCAAATATGGCCGATGAAATAAGCCCTTGCACGATCGCTTTCGCATTTCCTCCGAGGTCAATTTTACCTAGGGTCTTTTTAACATAGGAGAAATCCTTGTCTTTATTCGCAATCGAGCGAACATAGGCGTCTTCTAACTCAATTATCCTTCGAATATCAATCTCGTTGTCAATGAGCCCCTGGCGGGCTACCAGCCACATCTGGTAGGGATCAACCACGGTGTGAATGATCTCATCAAGGCGCTCAACCCACTTACTAATATCCGCGTCTTTTTTAATGAATTCGTCGGCAACTTCCCTCGCTGCCGCAGATTCATTTGAATTCGCGCGAGCACCACTATATGCTACGACAAATTTCGTAGGATAGTTCCTTTTTATTTCTCCGATAATACTCGCTCCACCAATCGATTTATCAAAATTATTTCCAACCCCCATAAGATCACATAGGACAATATCAAAATTTTCAACTTCCGAAACCGATCTTAGATCAGGAAGTTCCGTGATATTGTACCCGTAAGAGGTTAGATTAGAGAAAGCCTGGAATTTTTCGTCATCTATGACGGCGATCCGCGCCGCCGCTCTAAGCTGCTTCTGCGGCTTAGACGATCTGGTAATTCGTGCGAAATCTCGCAACTCAAGAACTGAGCGATAGGAATTAAGCAACTTCGGCCACATAACACCCCCCGTTATTGACAGATGCCTTCTCCTCCTTACCAGAAGATACAACTCTTTCAACGAAGGTCATCTAATGCCTCGGTGAAAGTGCCGGTAAGTTTGGGTTGGGACCATGGCGGCGGTTTGCGCCCATTAGTGCTTACTTTTTAGCTGCATCGAAAGCCTTGACGTCGGCTTCATCCACCGGAATCGGAAAACCCTATCGGCCTCGACGACGTCGAGCGCGCGGTGACGGAACTGCCTCGGTTGGCGCGTTCGAATGCCGAGGCGACGGGGCACTACGTCAACCAGATCTTCCTCGGCGACGCGGCGGACCGTTTCGTGAAGTGCGCGCTGCCATAGCGCCGCAACCAAACGCTGCAGATAGACGGCTGCTTCTAGGATAGCCAACGCCTCATTTGAATGGCCGAAATGACGGCGCAAAGCTGCCGTTCGTTGCAAGTTGCCATGATCGGCACGAACACAGATAGCATTTTTGGCGATTATATATTTGACAAACCCAATGGCAGGTTGACGCTTTTTTTACCAATTGGTAAGATTCTCGTTAACTATGGATAAGTGCGCCCTGTCGAACCTGGCAACACGTGACTCGTGTATTCGCGGGCCGCTTGTGGCATGGCTAAAGGCGCAACATCCGGATGACGGTTCAACTGGCGTCATTCAAGAACTAAAAATGCCTCGGCCGTCTGCTCGGATCGATCTTGCTGTTGTAAATGGTGAGCTAGCCGGCTTCGAAATCAAGAGCGACGCCGATACGTTGAAGCGACTGCGTGTACAGGTGCCAGCCTTTTCCCGTTTCTTCGACCGCGTGAGCGTGGTGACCACGCGAAAGCATCTCTGCAAGACGGAGCGATGCGTTCCCGATTGGTGGGGCATTATCCTATATCAGGCTGATGATGAATTTCGCGTTCATCGTCGAGCTCGACAGAACCGCTGCAAAGACATACGAGCGCTGTTATACGCGCTTTCCAAGAGCGAAATTGCAGAACTGGCAAGCCGAGCCAGTTCTGCAATTCCGAAAGGAAAGAAAGACGCTATGGTGGAAGTCGTCGCGTACACGGTATCGCACCGTGTAATTTGCGATCACGCCAGAGACATTATTCGGCTAAGGGCGCAGGCTTAACCCTCACCGCCACCGCCCATGACTTCTTGCGCGTACCAGATTTGCCGGTGGATATGCATGTTGATTTTCGCGCCGTGCCAGAAACGCGCGGACGACACGCCAGCTATATCTCCCTTTGCCGCGTGCGCTACTAGATCACTACCCCAACAATCGTTTTTCCCATCATAGTTCGGATCGGCCGTAATGGCTTTCGACCCCTCAATCCATCCGTTAGCATCCTGGGAATTTGGGTGACGGTAGACTAGCCATTTCTCGTCCATCGGATAGACGACCTGCGCCCGCCAGTCGCCGGGCATATAAGTGTTTGTCTTCTTGATCCGGTAGTGCGCCCCGTAGTCGCCGTACAAGAAAGGGAACGTCTCGCTTGCTTGGCTCCACAATTCCCATGATGATGATTCGTAGAGCTTCGGCGTGCCATCCTGCGGATTTGTATATGAATCGTTCAAGCATACCGCAGAAAGATGAACCGCTTGTGCGGGGCCGACTTCTTCAAGAACCCGAGCGATAGCCGATTTCGCAAATTCCGCGCGCTCGGCAATTCGTTGTCGTCCTTGCCCGCAATCGACGATGAGTAAAAGTTGTGCGGCCGAATCGAGGACGGCGGCGATCTGCCCGATAACAGGGTAAATCGCTTCGCTCGTTTCCTGGGTGATCCTGATGGCAAGTTGCCCGACACCAACTTTCAACAGTTGGGCCGCTTGGCGCAAAATCGCTTTTCCCTGCGTCTCGGGATCAGTGAATTGTAGCACCGGAATCGCATTGGGGAACTTACTAACCAACTCTCTCCAGTTTGCGAAACCGTCACCTGTCGCGAGAGCCCACGTCAGGAATTTGTTGTAAGCGTCCTGCGCGGCTTGGAGTTTGTCCGTTTTTGCCTTGTCAGGGTTGTTTTTGGGAACAAAAGCTGGCGGTGCCCGGTCCTTCGAAAGGTCCAACAAAAAGGGTCGATCTTTGACTATCGCTGCGACTGCGGAGATCGTGTCTTCGAAAGGAGCTTCATATTTGACCTGCCCAAGTTCGAATATTGGCAGTATTGCATCCTTGTCGTCGTCACTTAACTCCCGGTATCCAATCTGCTCAACTTCGGTGCACTGGAGGCACGGGAAATAGTAGAACTGCGAGAAATCGATTTTTGGCATCCGATGACCCTCCGCTAGAATCGGTCATCATGATTATATCACAGTGTTACGGTACGTGATCACGTACCTAACGCTACAGCGCTACGCCAGCATTTTTCCTGTTAACGCAGGCCGCAGCGCTCCTAGGCCAACCCAGCCAGCCGCGTTATCTTCACTGCGAATGATTTGGTGATTTGCTCGTCATGAGCGGGGCCTTAGTGCCACCTGCCGGAGCAGCGTCGGTTCTCACCGCCGACAAGGGGGAAGTTATGCCCCGACCTTACAAAGCCGGCTAATCTTTGATCACCCCCACAGCTCGCTGTTCATGCGTCGGGCTGTCTCGCTGAAAGGCCGCCCGATGAACTTCTCGTTCGGCGAAGTGCTGCTTTGGTCCATGGTGTTCATCACCCTGCTGCTGGTGGCCGGCTTCTCCGTGCTTGCCGGTTGACCATGCCGCGCGCCCACTTTTCCAGGATTGCTGACACCATGGCACGACCGTCCGACTACACACAGAAAGTGGCAGACATCATCTGCGACCGGATCGCGGAAGGGCGAAGCCTGCGCTCGATCTGCCGCGATGCGGACATGCCGGACAAGGTAACGGTTTTACGCTGGCTGGCGCGACACGAGGACTTCGCCAGGCTCTATGGCCATGCACGCGATGCCCAGGCGGATGCGCTGGTGGACGAGATGCTGGACATCGCCGATGACGGCTCCAACGACTGGATGGAGCAGCGCAGCCGCGACGGTGAACTGACCGGCTGGAAGGAGAATGGCGAGGCGCTGAAGCGCTCGGCCTTCCGGGTGAGCACGCGGCAATGGATCGCCGAGAGGCTGAAGCCGAAGAAATATGGCAGCAAGGTCGCGCTGACCAATGCCGATGGCGGGCTGCTTACCGTGAACGTGATCCAGCGTGCCGCGCATAAACCTGCCGAATGAATGGACGCCGCGCGCGTATCAGGAGCCTGCCTGGCGATCGTGGCTCAATGGCTGCAACCGGCAGCTGCTGGTGTGGCACCGCCGGGCCGGCAAGGACGACATCAATCTGCGCATGCACTCCGTCGGCGCGTTCAACCGCGTCGGCACCTACTGGCACATGCTGCCGGAATATTCGCAGGCGCGCAAAGCGATCTGGGACGCCGTCAACCCCAACACCGGCAAGCGGCGCATCGACGAGGCTTTCCCCAAGGCTCTGCGCGAAAACACGCGCGAATCCGACATGTTCATCCGCTTCAAGAACGGATCGACCTGGCAGGTGGTGGGCTCCGACAATTTCAACGCGCTGATCGGCACGCCGCCGGTCGGCCTCACCGCTTCGGAATGGGCGCTGGCCAACCCGATGGCCTGGGCGTATCTGGCGCCGATCCTGGCCGAAAACGGCGGCTGGGCCTCGTTCATCTCGACGCCGCGCGGCAACAACCATCTGAAGTCGATGCTGGACCGGTTCCGCAACGATGCGGCCTGGTTCACGCAGGTGCTGACCGCGCGCGACACCGGCGCGATCAGCGATGCGGCGATCGAGGCGCAACGGGCGGAATATGAGGCGCTGTTCGGCAAGACCGTCGCCGACCTTCTGGTGGAACAGGAGTTCTTCTGCTCGTTTGCAGGTGCCACGGTGGGCGCTTATTGGGGCGCGGAGATCGCCGCAGCCGACGTGCAGGGGCGCATCGGCGTGGTGCCGGTGGACTGGAGCCAGCCGGTGCACACGGCCTGGGATCTCGGCAAGGCGGCGAACAACCCGATCTGGTGTTTCCAGGTGATCGACGGGCGGCCGCGCATCGTCGATTTCCACCGGCCTGAAACGGACGATTTGGAAGACTGGTGCCGATGGCTGGATGCGCGCGGCTATCACGGCAACGACTACGTGCCGCATGACGCGGTGGTGAAGAACTGGGGCGACAAGCGCACCCGGGTCGAGACGCTGA
This sequence comes from Mesorhizobium sp. 1M-11, assembly GCF_001303895.1. Classification (GTDB taxonomy): domain Bacteria; phylum Pseudomonadota; class Alphaproteobacteria; order Rhizobiales; family Rhizobiaceae; genus Mesorhizobium. The sequence continues at coordinate 367,265 of NZ_LJSD01000051.1, forward strand.
AAGCGCATGGGCGCAAGCCGAAGATCGTCACGATGGCCAGTGTCGCCGACGGCATCAATGCCGGGCGCGAGACGATCAAGCTGGCGGAGTTCCATCTCGGCCCGGACGAGCGGGGGCTGCGCATGCAGCACGGCATCGACGGGCTGAAGATGTACCGGCGTGCCTGGGATGATGATCGGAAAAGTTTTGTCGAGAGCCCGGTGAAGGACTGGGCCGAACATATCGGATCGAGCTTCCGCTATCTCGGCCTGGCCTGGCGCGACGTGGCGCCGGCGTATGTGGCGAAGCGGCAGGTGGACGGGCCGACCTATGAGGTGACCGCAACGGGTGTGGTGCGCGCCGACATCGGCGTGAAGGCCGCGGTCGAGGCGATGGTGCGACGGAAGAAGAGGATGGGTGGGTGATGCGGGGGTGCTTGCTCCAGATATCGCATGTGGCGCCATATCGTGGTTTGCACCGCTGCGCCTTCGTCAGTGTTCCGGAATGGATCCCCGACACTCTCCGGTCGCTTCGCTCCCTCACGAGGTCGAGGATGACGGGGTTGCTATGCGGTGCGCCAACTGTAGACGCTCGCACCAGCACCGACGCCCGCGCCAATGCCGACAGTGGCTTCACGGGTAGCTTGCACCGCTGTGCCTTCGTCGGCGTTCCGGAATGGATCCCCGACCGCCCCCTTCGGTCGCTCACGAGGTCGAGGATGACGAGGTTGCTGCGTCGTGCGCCAATCGCGAACGTCAACGCAGGCGTTAGTGTCGAGGCACCCGCCGACGCTGACAGTGGCTTCACGGGTGGCTTGCATCGCTGTGCCTTCCTCAGCGTTCCGGAATGGATCCCCGACACGCGCTGCTCCCTGCGGTCGCTTACGCGGTCGAGGATGACGTCTGTCATTTTCCGCCGACGCTGAACACGAATGCCGGCGCCATTGTCGACGCTAGTGTCATCACCAACGTTGGAGATTGGCCGGGACGCCCGTCCCCTCGTCATCCTCGACCTCGCAGGGAGCGAAGCGACCGGAGAGTGTCGGGGATCCATTCCGGAACGCTGGAGAATAAGCGCCGGCGCTCCCTTAGCCACCGCCACCGCAGGAGCCTGCTGACATGACGAAGAAGACCGATGCCGGCAAGGGTGCGGCGCTGCGCGAGACTGGCCGGAAGTGGCTGGAGCGCATCAAGGCGGCCGAAGCCGACGAGAAGACGTTTCTTGACGATGCGGCGGTGGCGAGCGCGGTCTATCGCGGCAAGGCTGCGCCGAAGAGCGATGGCTCTTCGGACACTGCGCCGTTCGATTTCAACATCCTGTTCTCGAATGTCGAAACCATCGTGCCGGCGGTGATCAACTCGGCGCCGGCGCCGGATATCCGCCGCCGCTTCGGTGCCGACGACCCGGTGGCGCGCGACTTCGCGCAATTGCTGGAACGGGCGATCTCCGTGCAGATCGACGACAGCCGGCTGCAGAGCGAGCTGGAAGCGATGGCGCAGGACGGCTTCCTGGCCGGCCGCGGCGTCGTGCGGCTGCGCTTCATGAGCGACTTCATCGGCGGCGAGACGAGCGATGACGAGTTGAGGGAAATTGCCGAGGCCGACGATGCGGGCGCGGAGGCTGGCGTGGACGACGCCGACCGCGGCGACCATGACGCCGGAAACAATGCCGGCGGTACCGCACTGGCCAGCGGATATGGCGCAGGAGCTAGCGCTGGCGGGGCCGGCAACGGGAGCGGTGCCGCGAACGCCACCGGGAGCGGTGCCGCAAGCGCCACCGATGCCGGCGGCGAGCGCCTTGCCAATGAACGCATCGTGTTCGAGGTGGTGAGCTGGCGCGACTATCGCCATGGCAAGGCCAAGCGCTGGGACCAGCGGCCCTGGGAAGCGTTCCGGCATACGATCGCCTGCGACGACTACGACAGCTTCGTCGACGGCGCACTGGCGGCGTTGCAGGCCGACGACACGCGGGTGTCGCTGCAGGCCGACGACAGCGGCGACAAGGACGATGCCGACCACGAGGTGTGGGAGGTGTGGGACCGGAAATCACGCACGGTGCTGTTTGTCAGTGCCGGCGACGGCAAGGTGCTGAAACAGGTGGCCGATCCGCTGGGCTGGTCCGGCTTCTTCCCGACGGCGACGCCGGTGCAGCCGATCGAGGTCAACGGCAATCTGGAGCCGGTCAATCCGTTCTCGATCTACCGCAAGCTGGCCGACGAGCTGGACACCACCACCAAGCGCATCCGCATCATCACAAGGCAGCTCAAGGTGAAGGGCTGGTACGGGGTGAGCCCGACCGACGTACAGGCGGTGCTGGAGGCCGACGACAACGAATTCGTGCCGATCGCCGATGCGGAGGTGTGGGCGAAGAATGGCGGGCTGCAGGCTGCCGTGCTGTTCTGGCCGGTGGAAAGGCTGATCGTGGTGCTGGCGCAGCTCTACGGCTCCCGCGACCAGACCAAGCAGGCGATCTACGAGATCACCGGCATTTCCGACATCGTGCGCGGCGCTTCCAATGCCGCCGAGACCTATGGCGCGCAGCAGATCAAGAGCCAGTGGGGCTCGCTGCGCATCCACAAGATGCAGCGCATGATTGAGCGCGCCTCGCGCGACCTGTTCGTGATGATGGCGGAGGTGATCCCGGCGAAGTTTTCGCCTGAGACGCTGCAGACCATGACCGATGTGCAGCTTTTGCCGACCGCACAGGATTTGACGCCGGTAGTGCCGAAACCGCTGCCGGCAGGGCTGCCGCCGCAGGCGATGGCGCAGGCGCAGCAGACGGCGTTGCAGGAGGCGAGCCAGGCCGAGGCGGCGCGGCAGAAGAAGCTGCAGCACCTGGCGGCGCTGAACGGGCTGATGCATGAGCGCGTCACCGCCGGCTACCGCATCGATGTCGAGACCGACAGCACGGTGCGCGCCGACGTCTCAAGGAAGAAGCAGGAAGCGACCGAGTTCATGACCGCCTCCAGCGCGTTCTTCGCCGCCGTCGGCCCGTTGGTGCAGCAGGGCGTGATGCCGGCCAACGCGGCGATCACCATCTACGGATCGTTCGCCCGGCTGTTCAACCTCGGCAAGGCAATCGAGGACGTTCTGGACGAGATGATCGCCAAGGTACAGCAGGGCGACGGGGAGCCGCAGGCGGGTGGCCAGGCCGATGCGGCGGCAGTCGCTGAGAAACGCAAGCAGGAGGCGGCGCAGCTCGACCAGCAGATCAAGGTGCAGAACGCGGAGCTGGAGCGGCAGATCAAGCGCGAGAACGCCTCGCTGGATTTGCAGATCAAGAACGCCGAGCTGCAGATCAAGAACGGCCAGCTGGCCGCCGTGCAGCGGCAGTTGCAGATGCAGCAGTTCGGGGTGGCGGGGTAGGCTCGCCTCTCGCTGAGTGGTCGGGCTGTTCTGTACCGCCGTGACTGCGTCGCCGTTCCGGAATGGATCCCCGACACTCTCCGCTTCGCTCCGAGGTCGAGGATGACGGACTTCATTTAGCGCCAGCGTCAACTGTCATCGTTGGCACCTGGCATCGCCCAGATTTGGATCTCGGCTAAAGTACTCATAGTCCCGTTCCAACCACGAACGTCGGTGTCATCACCAACGTTCGCGATTGGCCGAAGCGCCCTTACCCTCGTCATCCTCGACCTCGGAACGACCGCAGGGAGTGGCGAGTGTCGGGGATCCATTCCGGAACGGTGAAGAATCCGAACCGGAGCAGCCCAGGTGATGGAGAAACCGATCCCGGATCCGGCCGCCAACCGACAAGCCGAGAGGGTCAACCGTGACACGTTACGTCTTCCGGGACGGTCGCTTTCGCGACCGCGACACCGGTGCGCCCATGGACATACCGACAGGGCCGCTGGCCAAACCCGGCATTGCCAGGCCGATGCCGGAATATGCCAGCCCGATCGATGGCCGGGTGATCAGCACCCGCCATGAGCGCCGCGAGGACATGAAGCGCAACAACTGCGTGGAGGCCGGCGACATGCCTTCGCCGACCGGCGGGAAAATCAGGAACAAGGCCTTCGCCGCCAAGCGGGGCCTCACAGTCAGCGAGGACTACCGATGACGACAGTGAATGGCGAAGCCCCGGGTGTTACGGATCTGGGCGTTTCGGATGCGGGCGCCGCACCGGTCGAGAGCGTCAACGACGACGACGCGCTCGGCGCCGTCTGGGACCAGATCGAGAGCAACAAGGCAGACGCCGGTGCCGGCCTCACCAGCGCCGGCCGGCGCGACGGTTCTTCGCCGGCCAGGAATCCCCCACTGGCCAAGAATTCCCCACTGGAAGGTGAGGGAACGGGAGGGGCGGCCGAGGTTTCCTCGCCCTCGGTCGTGCCCCTCCCGGCCAACTGGCGCGGCATGGAAGGCGAGTGGGGCAAGATCCCGGCGGAGGTGCAGGCGAGGATCGCCCAGCGCGACGCCGAACTGCACACGCGCATGTCGGAACAGGGCCGGCAGATCGGCGCCATGCGCCAATACAACGAGATCTTCGAACGCAATGCCGACCTGCTTGCCGGGCGGACCATGCCGGATGGTTCCGCGCCGTCGATGGCGGAAGCGGTCGACTTCCTGTTCAGCGCCCAGCGCCGGCTCGACGAGAACCCCATCGCCGGCCTGATCGACATTGCCGACCGCTACGGCGTGCGCCAGCATCTTGCGGCGGCGCTGAGCGGCCAGATCGACATCCCCGCCGACCCGCAGCCGCCCGCCATGACGCCGGCGGACATTGCCTGGGTGATAAGGGAAATCCAGCAGGAAGACGCCATGGCGCGATCTGCCAACGAGGAAGTGAGCCGCCTGGCCAAGGACAAGCCGCTCTATTCCGAGCTCGCCGAAGACGACATGGTGCATGCGATCCACAAGGCACGGGCCAGGCTTGGCGACACCGCTTCCCACGAAGCCGTGTTCGACCTTGCCTATGACATGGCCGTGAATGCCGACCCCGATCTCAGGGTGAAGGCAGCCGCCGCCGCAAGGGCCGCCGCCGCCGACCCGAGGAGAATGGCCGACGCACGCCGCGCGGCTGCCGTCAACGTGACCTCGACCTCCACCGGCCAGTCGCGCCAGTTCAGCGAAGACGAACTGCTCGGCCAGGCCTATGACGAAGCTCAGAACTCAAGGTGATCAAGATGGCAGGACCATCCACTGTGTTCACGCAGATGGTTTCGACCACGCTGCGTAACGCCGCAACCGAGGTTGCGGACAATGTGAGCAAGAACAATGCCTTGCTCGCCCGCCTCAAGAAGAAGGGCAATATCCGCAATCTCGACGGCGGCACTGAAATCCAGGTTCCGCTCGAATATGGCGAAAACGGCACCTACCAGCGCTATGGCGGATACGAGACGCTGAACACCAACGCCTCGGACGTGGTGACGTCGGCGAAATACGACTGGGCGCAGATCGCGCTGCATGTCGTGTCGAGCGGCCGGGAACTGCGCCAGAATTCCGGCAAGTCGGCGATGATCAACCTGGTGAAGACCAAGAAGAAGAACGCCCTGCACACCGCGGCGAACAACTTCTCGATCGACCTCTATTCGGACGGCTCGCTGCCGAACCAGATCGCCGGTCTCGCCAACATCATCCAGTCGAACGGCCAGGGCACGGTCGGCGGCATCGACAGTTCGCTGTGGCCGTTCTGGCGCAACAAGTTCCGCGAGATCCCCGGCACGGACGCCTACACCAAGGACACGATCCTGGGTGAAATGAACCGGCTGTGGATGGCGCTGACGCGCGGCACCGACACGCCGGACCTGATCACGTTCAGCCACGACCTGTTCTCCGTCTACGAAGCCTCGCAGCAGCAGTTCCAGCGTTACCAGGATGCCGACCTCGCCCAGACCGGCTTCCTGTCCTACAAGTACAAGACCGCCGACGTGATCTTCGACGACAACACCAACTTCGCCACCAATGCGGAGCGGGCCAACTTCCTCAACACCGACTACCTCTACATCTTCCAGCACAAGGAAGCGCAGTGGTCGCAGGACGAGGAGAAGAAACCCGTCAACCAGGACGCCGTGGTCATCCCCTATTACTGGATGGGCAATGTCGCCTGCTCGAACCGTTCGCTGCAGGGCGTGCTGCTCGATGTGAGTTAGTTCCCTCAAACGCCGGGCGCGGCCCATCCGGGCCGCTTGGCTCACGCGCCAACGGGCGCGGCGCGCGGTCGCGCGCTCCAACGGTCAAAATGACCGTTGGTAACAGATCCCTAAAGTTGCAAAAAACAAGGAGAACGAGATGGTTTATTCCGTTACCCCGATCGTCGGGCTGCGTCTCGGCGAGGTGATCAAGGCGGGCGAGGATGCCGTTGCGCTGGGTACCGTCGTGACCGGCAATGACGGCCACGACTACGTCCTGGCAAAGGCCACCGACGCAGTCGCCAATGCTGCGACCGTGATCCTGACCGAACCGGCGATGACGGTCGCCACCGGCGCCGGGGCCTGGACCAACACCAACGCGGCGCTCGTCACGGGTGACCGCGCCTGGTTCAGGAAGACCGTGGTCTAGATTGTCCTCACGTATTTAGATTGTCCTCACGCTGTCGCCGCTTCGCGGCTCGCTCCGGACGGGGCGCGCCGTAGGGCGCGGCGCACGGTCGTGCTCGCGGTCTTCGACCGTATCTCACGCTGCCGCCGCTTCGCGGCTCGCTCCGGACGGGGCGGGCCTAAGGGCCCCGCCCCACATCCGCTCACCTTCCAAAAGGAGGCCATCATGGCTGAGAACGACAAGCCGGTCATTCGACTGATCGGTTTCAGGACCACATACGAAAAACTGCCGGTGCGCGGCACCGATCCGCTCAAGGACAAGGCGGATGCGCAGGGCTTTCTGCTGAACGAGGCCGGCAAGCGCGTGATCGAGCCGCAGGAGGTCGACTGGGCGATCTATGCGCCCGGCCACAGCCCGCTGGGCACGCACACGGTGGAGCGCGTCAAGCATCTCATTCCCGATCCCGACCGCCATGGCGACGACCTCGACGGCACCAAGCTCGCCTTCATGACCGCGCGCTGGGAGAAGATCCGGCCCGCCTACGAAGCCTGGAAGGCCGGCAAGGAGTTGCCTGCCTCGGGCACGCCGCTGACGGCATGGCCGGCGCTCAACGAAGAGCAGGTCAGGATCTTGCGGCAGGTCGGCATCCAGTCGGTCGAGGAGATCCGCGATCTCGCCGAGACGCAGATCGGACGCGTGCCGCTGCCCAACATGCGCGACCTGATCAAGCAGGCGGCCGTGTTCCTGGGCAATCTCGACTCGTCCGCCATGGCCGAGCGCGAAGCCAAGAAGGACGAGGAGATCAGCGACCTGAAGGAGCGCCTGGTGGAACTGGAAAAGCTGCTGGACGGCCGCGCCCGGCCGGCCGCGACGACCGAGCCGCCGGCGAGCGAGGAGCTGGCCAGCCTGCGCGCCGAGCTCGATGCGCGCGGCATCGCCTATGACAAGCGCTGGGCAGCGCCGAAGCTGCGCGCGGCTCTCGCAGAGGCTGCCTGACCATGGCGATCGGCGATGTTCTGAGGCAGGTTTGCGTGGCCGTGGGCGAGGCTATCCCGCCGGCTTTCTTCTCCACGTCCGCAGGCACTTCCCGGACGTGGCAGCAGCTGCAGCTGCTGGCCAATGAGGCCGCCCGGCAGATCGCAGGCGGCTTCGACTGGCAGGTGCTGCGCAAGGTCGCCGAGATCTCCGGCAACGACACCGCCGAAAGCTTCGATTTGCCGGCGAACTTTTCGCGCATGCTGAAGAGGACGAGCCTGTGGTCCTCGCGCTATCGCTGGGACATGACCCACATCGTCGACAGCGACGACTGGCTGTCGTTCGAGTTCACGACGGTCGCGCCGCTCTTCGGCGCATGGACGATGCATGGCGGGCAGATGCACATCCAGCCGGTGATGATATCGGGGGAAAAGGCCAAGTTCTTCTACATCTCCAGCCAGATCGTGCGGGCAAGCGACGGAACGCTGAAAGCCGCCTTCACGGCGGACGAAGATACATTCCTGCTCGACGAGCGCCTGCTGCGGCTGGCGATCATCTCACTGTGGAAGCAGCTGCAGGCGCAAGACTTCGCGGCGGAACTCGCCGACTACGAAATCGCCTTCGACCAGGCAAGCGACAGCGACGGCGGCTCGAAACCGGTGCTTTCGGGCAATGTGGCCGGGAACTCGCGCGGCCGTACGGTGTGGCCGGGCACGGTGACGGGGTAGCGTGGCTGTATTGCGTACCCCGGTCTGAACCGGTTCTGGCGTCACCACCGTTCCGGAATGGATCCCCGACACGCTCCGGTCGCTCCGCTCCCTCACGCGGTCGAGGATGACGAGGGGAAAGGGCGTCCCCGACAAACTCCAACGTCGGTGACGACGCCGGGGCAATACCGGGACCGTGACAGCACATGAAAGCCGTCATCCTCGACCTCGGAGCGACCGAAGGGAGTGGAGAGAGTGTCGGGGACCCATTCCGGAACGCTGGTGAAGTCCGCCATCGGCCAGAACAACTCAACCAGGACATGCCATGAAAAGCGCCACTCTTGCTCGCCTTTCACAGCCCGCCCGCGGCCGCCGCGCGCAGATGACCACGCTGCCCGCGCCGATGGCCGGCTGGTTCACCGCCGGCAACCTGGCATCGATGCCGCAAGGCACCGCCATGCGGCTCGAGAACTGGCGCCCGACCAACACCGGCATCGTGCAGCGCGGCGGCAGCAAGACGCGCGCGACCATTTCGGACGGGCCGGTCGAAAGCTTCATTTCCTACAACGCCACGCAGAAGAAGCTGTTTGCGGCAACACGCACGGATATCTTCGACGTGACGACGGTGGCCGATCCGAACGTGCCGCCGCCGGCTGCCGTATCGGGCCAGACCAGCGGCTATTACGCCTTCGTCAACTTCACCACCTCGGGCGACGAATACCTGACCGCGGTCAACGGCACCGATTCCCTTCTGCTCTACCATCCAGACAGCGGCTGGAAGAAGATCACCGACACGTCGAGCCCGGCCATCACCGGCGGTGCGACGGCGACGCTCTCCTTCGTGTGGGTGTATCGCAACCGCCAGTTCTTCATCGAAGGCGGCGGCCTCAGGGCGCGCTATCTGCCCGTCGGCAGCATTGGCGGCGCGCTCGGCACGATCGACCTGAACGGCGTGTTCCAGCGCGGCGGCTCGCTGATGTTCGGCTCCTCATGGTCGGTCGATGCCGGCGACGGCCTGGACGACAAATGCGTCTTCGTCACCAACCAAGGCGAGATCGCCGTCTACCAGGGCGGCGATCCGGCCTCGGTCACCGACTGGCGGCTGGTCGGCCGCTACGACCTTGCCCGGCCGCTCGGGTCGCGCGCGACGATGCGCGTGGGCGGGGACCTTCTGATCGCCACCGAGATGGGCCTGCTGCCGATTTCCCAGGCGATCGCAAAGGATATCTCCGTGCTCGACCAATCCTCCGTCAGCCGCGCGATTTCGCCGGACTGGCGGCGGGAGGCGAAGGCGCGGCGGGCGCTGCCCTGGGAAATCGTCAAATGGCCGGAACGCGCCTATGCGATCGTCAGCCTGCCGGTGACCAATGGCAGCCAGCAGGGCCTGTGCTATGTGCTGAACACCGAAACCGGCGCCTGGTGCACCTATACGGGCTGGGATGCCCGCTGCCTGATCTTCCACAATGGCGAAGTGCTGTTCGGCACAGCCAAGGGCAAGGTCAAGGACACCGAAATCACCGGCACCGATGACGGCCAGGCGATCTATTACACCTGCGTCGCCAACCCCGATCACCTCGAGACCCCGGGGCTGCTGAAGACGATCCTGCGGGCGCAGGCGACGCTGAAGACGGCGACGCCGAACGAAAGCCTGCTTTCCGGTTCGACGGACTACCGCGTCAAGCTGCCGGCCCCGCCCAATCCCGCCGCCGACGTTCCGGCCGCCGGCATCTGGGGATCCGGCCGCTGGGACCAGGCGCTGTGGGATGCCACCATGGCAAGCGCCCTCACCGACATCGTCAAGACCAGCATCGGCCTGACCGGCTCCGTCTTCCAGTGGCAATTGCAGGTGACGGGCGCACAGTCGTCGGCGCCGGTCGTCGAACTGGTCAGCGTGGACGTGTCGTTCGAGACAGGCGCGCAGGCGCTGTAGAGCGAAATGCAACCCTTCTGGGGCCATGACGAGGCCGTGGCGGCATGGGTTGCCCGGCATATACCGGGCTGCGAGCGCGGCTTCGACACTTGCCGGGCCATGGGCGTGCTCGAGGGCGAGAGGCTCGTCGCCGGCATGGTCTACCACAATTGGGAACCGGAACATGGCGTCATCGAGATCTCGGGCGCGGCCAGCACACCGCGCTGGCTGACGAGGCCCGTGCTCTGGCAGATGTTTGCCTATCCGTTTCTCGGCATCGGCTGCCAGCTGGTGATGATGCGCGTTTCCGAGTGCAACGAACAGTGGAACGGGCGCGGGCTGCCGCGCCTGCTGAAGGCCTACGGCTTCGACAGACACACCATTCCCCGCCTCTACGGCCGGCACGAAAACGGGCTCGTTTTCACACTGACCGACGACGCCTGGCGGACCAACGGATTTCACAGGAAGGAGCTAGCCGCTCATGGGTAAGCCGAAAGCACCGACGCCGCCCGACCCGAAGGAAACGGCGGCAGCGCAAACGGGCACCAATGTGTCGACATCCATCGCCAATGCGGTGCTGGGCAACGTCAACCAGGTCACGCCGTATGGCAACCTGACCTACAACCAGTCCGGGACGCACAAATTCACCGACCCGACCACGGGCAAGACCATCGATGTCCCCACCTACACGGCGACGCAGACGCTGAGCCCTTCGCAGCAGGCGATCTTCGACCAGTCGCAGCAGGCGCAAGGCAATCTGGCGAAGATCGGCAACCAGCAATCCGCTTTCCTTGCCGACTACCTGAACAAGCCGATGGACTTCAGCAACCTGCCCGCCGGCGGCGATGCCTCCAGGATCGGTGCGCAGCAGTACCAGCAGTTCCAGTCCGGGCCGCAGCTGGACACGCAGATCGCCGACGCCGGGCAGATCACCAAGGACTATGGGCCGAAGGACGGTTACGCCAGCAACACGCAGGAGGTGCGGGACGCGATGTTCTCGCGCCTCAACCCGGAGCTCGACCGGCAGCGCGCCGCGCTGGAAACCTCGCTGGCCAACCAGGGCATCCGCATCGGCTCGACCGCCTATGACACGGCGATGAACCAGTTCAACCAGGGCGTGAACGACCAGCGCACGTCGGTGCTGCTGGCGTCCGGCCAGGAACAGAGCCGGCTTGCCAATCTCGACGCGCAGCGCGCCGGCTTCCAGAACGCCGCGCAACAGCAGCAGTTCATGCAGAACAGCGCGCAAGGCGAGTTCGGCAACACGGCCAGACAGCAGATGTTCCAGAACCAGAACAGCGTGACCGGGCAGAACAACGCGCTGCAGGACCAGCGCATGAACGCCCAGCTCGCCCAGTTCAATGCCGCCAACCAGCAGCGGCAGATGGCCCTGCAGGAGGCCTATGCGCGGCGCGCCCAGCCAATCAACGAAATCACCTCGCTGCTTTCGGGCGCACAGGTGCAGAACCCGAACTTCGTCAACACCAGCATGCCGAACATTCCGACCGTGGATTATGCCGGCCTGGTCAACCAGAACTACAATCAGAAGCTCGGCATCTACAACCAGCAGGTGGCGGCGCAGAACAGCCTGCTCGGCGGCCTTTTCGGTCTCGGCGCATCGGCGATCATGAGGTCCGACCGCAGGGCCAAGAAGGACATCAGGAAGCGCGGCCGCATCGACGGAACCAACATCTACGAGTTCCGCTATCGCGGCGAGGAGGGCGATGCGCCCAAGCATGTCGGCGTGATGGCGCAGGAGGTGGAAAAGACGCGGCCCGACGCGGTGATCGAAATCGGCGGCGTCAAGCATGTCGACTATGGCAAGGCGCTTCCCGGCCTGTTCGGACTGGGGCAGGCATCATGGTGAGCTTCATTTTCGACGGCGACAGGCCGCGCCGGCCGATGACGCCGGAAGAACAGCGGCAAGCGCAGATGGCTCTTGCCATGAACATGCCGACCGACATCGGCGGCGGGCTCTCGGCCATCGGCCAGGCACTGATGTACCGCCAGAACAGCGACGGCAGTTTCCCACCGGCGCCAGGCGCAAGCCCTCTTTCGGGGCTTTTCGGCCTGGGCGCCACGCGCAGCGCAAGGATCCCGCTCTGATGCCCCTCTCCTTCATCTTCGGCAAAGGCCAGCAATACGAAACGCCGGAAGAGCTGGCGAAAGCACGAGCCGCCGCCAACAGCCTGCTGGCCGACCAGCCGACACCGACCGATCTCGGTTCGGGGCTGAACGCCATCGGCCGGGCGCTGCTCTATCGCTCGATGATGGGCGACATCGCGGCCAGCGAGAAAGCCGGCCGCGACAGTGCAGCAGCTGCATTCAACCCGATCGCCGGCGCGCTCAGCGGCCCCGGTGCATTTCCCCCGCCACCGGGCGGATCGTCAAAGGTCGCTCAAGCGCTGGTCGGCAAGCCCGCTTCAAAACCCGACAACCCGAACCTGCCGAGCCGGCTCGACTTTGCGAGGGCGGATGCGGCGAGGACTGCCGGTGGGCTGCCAGACATGCCGACGATGGAAAGCTACATCCGACAGTCTGCCGCGCAGCGCGGCATTGATCCCGATGTCGCCGTACGTGTGGCCCGCTCGGAAGGCCTTCAGCGTGGAACGTGGCAATCGAACGTCACCAGGAACGGTGCCCGCGAGCCAAGCTATGGACCTTTCCAGCTTCTCGTAGGCGGCAAGGGGACAGGTTTCCCCGAAGGCGTCGGCAATCGCTTCATCGATGCCACAGGCCTCGATCCGGCCGATCCCGCCAACTGGCAGCAGGGCATCGATTTTGCGCTCGATACCGCCGGAAAACATGGCTGGGGGCAATGGTACGGCTCCAAGGCCGTGGGCATCAGCCCGTTTCAGGGGATCGGCGCCCGTGCGGCCCCTGCCACCAATGTCGGAGCGGCCGGCCAGTCCGGCACCAGGCAGGTCGCAGACTCGGCAATCGAAACGGCTGCGACGCAGGCGCCGCACGCTTTGCCGACAGCCGGGGCGAGACAAGACCATCCGATCTCCGAAGTTTCGCAGGCAGGACAGCACCCTGCGGCGCAAAGCAACCTGCCTGCGCAGGGTGCGCAGGCCGAGCAGTTCGACCTCTCACGGCTGCCTGCCGCCGCGGGCGGCATCGCAGACACATTCGACGCCTCCAAAGGCTCGACGCTGCCGCTGCTCCTCAACGCGCTGCAGAACCCCTGGCTGAATGAAACGCAGCGCGGGTTGGCCAAGCGCGAGATCGAGCGCCTGACTGGACAGCGCCAGCAGGAGCAACCACGTGACCCCACCTTGCTCGACGTCCCGAAGCGTCCAGAAGCCCTAGAAATCCTGAAAATGAGCCGCGAAGAATTGGAGGCAATTGCAAATGGTAACCGCTGACGAAGCCCGGCGCGAGCTGGCACGCCGTGAACTCGAGCGCGCGCAACAGGGTAGTCGACCTGCACCGGCCGATGACTATGCCAGCAGCTGGTTCGCCCAGCTCACATCCGGCGCCAACGAGGGGATCGCCAAGACACTGGGCGCGCCTGTCGATCTGACGAACAACTATATCGTCGGCCCGGCGATGCACGGCATCAATGCGATCGCGGGAACGAATTTCCAGCCGTCGGAAGAACCTCTTGGTGGCAGTGCCGGCCTGCTGCGCAGCCTGCAGGATATCGGATCGATCAAACCGCCGACAGATGATCCGGACAAGCAACTCGGTCGCCGGCTGTCCGAAGGAGTCGCCAGCACCCTTCTCACCAGCATGGGCGGAATTGCAAAGGCCGAGGCTCCAATCCGTGAGACGCTGAAAGCTATCTACAGCGGACTTGGCAGTGGTGCCGGCGGCACCCTTGCAAACTACATCGCACCCGACAATCCTTATGCCGAGCTTCTCGGTCAACTTGTTGGAGGACGGGTCGCGAGCGGACCGTTTGAAATGGGTCGCCGAGCACCCAGGCAGGTCTATGAAGCCGTTCCGGAGCTTTCGAGGCGGCAGGCATTGCTGGAGGCCTACTATGAAAAAGCCGGCGATCTCGCGCCCCTTTCGGCGCCGGCCGCAGTGGGCTACACAAGGCGGGCCGTCATGGGCCGCCCTGTGATGGAAGGCCCACCGACAAAAGCGCGCCCCAGGAACGCCAGCGGGAATCGCATATTGGATGCGCTAAGGGTCGGTCGACCAACAGCTATCGCCGATTGAGCCGGTTGCCGTACCAGTTCTTGGCATATCCGGCTACGCACCCCCAGAAGAAGAAAACGACGGCAGTCGATATCGGGTTCTGAAGCAATGTGTTTTCGGATTGCGGCGTTCCAATCAGATAATTGAAGAACCAGAGGCCGGCAGCAATCACAGCCGCGACGGCACCCCAAATGAATGGGTTTGTTTTCTTCATGACATTACCGCGGCCGACTTGGCGGCAGCCCCCCGAGCGATTGCGGCGACGTTCATTCTTCCACTCCCCTCCAACCCTCAATGAACCATAGCGCATTCCTGAGCGGTCGTTAAGGGCCAGCTAATGCCAAAGCGAGGGCAAACATGGGCACCGCCTAGACCTGACTGCGGCTGTGGAATGCGAACTGATAAGCTCAGAAAAGTCGTAGCCGAGGCACATAGGCAGCCTTCAACCACTTGGCAGCCCCCCGAAAACATTCATCCCGGCCTTCCAGCCAAGGCCAACCACCATCATAAATCCGCATAGGAGTCCGCCCATGCCTCGCGTGAACGGCGTCTACCAACTCTTGCCGGGCGTCTATGGCGTTCCGAACGAGCCGATCGCATCCGTGCCCTACAACAGCCAGCTGGACGATCTGGCGAAAGACGCCAACGACCCGCGCCCGGTGACGGCCGGCGGCACGGGAGCTCAGACGCCCGGGGAGGCGCTGACCAATCTCGGCTTCTCGGCATTCGTCAAATCACTGGTCGGCAAGACGACGGACGCCCTCTTCCGCACTGCCGTCGGTGCCGATGATGCCGCCAATCTGACAAAGGGCCGGCTGCCGGCAGCCCAGAATACCGCTGGCGTGATGATGACGGCCAGCGGCACGGATACCACCACGGACTGGAACACGTTGGTCTCGCCCGGCCTGGCACCAACGCTGTTTACGGGCACCTCACCCAATGGACCGGGGGATGGGTCCTATCTTTATGCGTGGAATTTCGAATACGGCGGCGGGCAGATCACCCAGGTCGCCTGGCCATACGCCTCGCCCCTGACCAATATCTACATTCGCGGCCGCTACTCCGGCGCATGGTCGGCCTGGAAGAAGCTGGCATACGAAGGTGACGTCGCCAAACTGACAGGAGCGGCGTTCAGTGGTGATGTAAAATCCGCTCGTTTCCTCAGCGGTTATGCCGCCACTCAGCCGGGTCAGATCGCCACCTCAGCGAACCTGGTCATCTACAATCCTCGTCGCTCCATCGAATGGGGATATCCGGATCTAAATCACTGGTACACCAACACACTTGGTGCCGACGCTACCGGCTACGGCCATTTATTGTTCGGTGGAGAGGCTGCAGACACAGCTGACAAATGGAATGCGCCGGGCAACACTGGCGCGATCGGCATCCGAAATCTGGTTGGCGCCTCGGCCCTCGATGTGTTCCACGTGCCCAATGGGCTGAATAAGAACGCAACGCAGCTATTTCGCATCAACAACTCGGGAAATGTCGTCGCACGAGGTAATTTCTTCGAGAACGAACAGAGCGGCCGATATCGTCAGGTCTGGAATATCCCGGCCGGTATGATCGGGTTTTTCGCTCTTGGCAGCACGCCGAGCGGTTGGCTCCCGGCGAATGGCGCTGGTGTCAACAAGGCAGACTACCCGGACCTCTGGGCGGCGGCGGTCTCCTCAGGCCTGACTGTTTCAGAGGCCTCGTGGCAGGCCGGCTACTACGGCCGATACAGCGACTATAGTTCAGGCGTGTTCCGCGTTCCTCTGATCAACGGCTCCTTCGTTCGCGGCTATGACGGTGGCTCCGGCATTGATCCGAGTGGCGGGGCTATCGGCGTCAGGTACGCTGACACGATCAGGTCGCACAATCACCCGCTGACCATCGACGCGGCTGGTAGCCACAACCACGGCCAGGCGGTGTATCGCGGGTGGTCCGACTCCGGAACATATGCTGCATCCAACCTCGCCACCTCTCTGAACGCCTATGCGCAGACTGACTACAACGGCGCTCACTATCATACCGGTACGGTCGGATACGCCGGTTCAGCAGAAACTCGCCCCGCTCACATCCCGCTCCTCGTCTGCGTCAAATATTGAGGCCGTCATGCAAGTCTATCACTACGACATCGGCACAAAGCTTCTGAGCGGCACCTCCGAAGCGCATCCGAACCCCATGCGGGAAGGCGAGTTCCTTATTCCGGCATTCGCCACGGCGCTGATGCCGCCCGCTTTGGCGCCAAACGAAGCAGCGAAGTGGGTAGACGACCATTGGGCAATCGTTCCGGTAGTGGTTGACCCGGGAACCGGCACAGCGCAACCGATCGATCTTGTCGGCTATGCCGGCGATGTGCGGTGGCGCCTGGAGATCGGCGGCACGGGCATGGTGGTCGAAGATATGTCTATCCCGATCGCAACAGACCGAGACTCACAAATGAAGATCTTTGCGTCACGTTACCAAGCGGACCGAGATCCGAACTTCACCGTCAATTGGAAATGCCCGGATGGGGCATGGCGCATTTTGAATGCCTCAGCGATCCTGGCCGCAAGCAACGCGGTTTTGCTGCATATCAAGAAGTGCTTCGACACCGAGCAACTTGTCGTTCAGAAGATCGGCGCGGGCGAAATTACAACGGTGCCACAGGTCGACGCTGCCTTCGCAAGCATGTGATGATTTGATTGCCGCATAGGCAGTAAGCAGCCAGAACAGCGACACATTCAAAAGGACAAACCATGGACCGTTCGCGTTTCTACGCGACGCTGCGCTTGCGCACGTCTGGTGTTTTCGGCACGGCTTTGTCTCAGAGCCAGGTGGATGGGCTGGAAGTCGTCCTGGACGCTGGCCAAAATACCGGCCTGCCGCTCCGGCATATCGCCTATGCCTTGGCTACCGCTTACCATGAGACCGGCGGCAAGATGCGGCCGGTCAATGAAGGCCTCTCCTACAGCAGCGCTACACGCATTCGCGAGGTGTGGCCGAAGCGCTTTTCCAGCATTGCCGCCGCCATTCCTTACGTCCGCAACCCGCAGGGCCTCGCCAACCGCGTATATGCCGGCCGTATGGGCAATGGCGATGAGGCTTCCGGCGACGGCTGGCGTTATCGCGGCCGTGCGCTGCCGCAGCTCACCGGCAGGGAAAACTATGAAAAGGCATCCAAGCTGGTCGGGGTCGATCTCGTCAGCGATCCTGACGCCGCGAACGATACCGACATTTCGGCGCATATCCTCATCGAAGGGATGCGCGCCGGTATGTTCACCGGCAAGAAGCTGGCAGACTTCGTTTCGGGTGATTGTACCGACTACGTCGGCGCCCGAGCAATCATCAATCCAGACGTAAAGGCTAACGGCCAGAAGATCGCCGGTTATGCCAAGGCGTTCGAAACTGCGTTGCGCGATGCCGGCTACATCAGTCAGGCGCCGACACCAGCGATACCTGCTGAAAAGCAGAGCAAGACGCCTCCACCAGTTCCCACCGTCTCGCCGCCAACGACGGCCCGGCCTGAACCGCAGGCAATGCCTGTGATCACGCGTAGCCTATGGGCCGAACTCGCAAACATCTTCTTCCTTCTCATTCACAGAGGAGCCTAGCCATGTGGAAACGTATCAAACGTTTCTTCAAAGACAGCGAAACGATCTTCTGGGCGCGGCTGCAAACTGCGCTCGGCATCGTTGCCGCAGCCCTGACTTATGTCGATCCATCATTGCTCCAGCCGATTATCCCGGCTCAATACTTCCCATGGCTGCTGGTCGCGAACGGCATCATCACCGAATATCTGCGCCGTCGCCGGGAGGACGGCCTGTGACCGCCCTTCTGCAGCAGCTCTGGCCTTACATCGTCGGGGTCGTCGCCGCCATCGTTGCCGGCTGGAAACTCAGGCAATCGGGCATCGATGCCGAACGGGCGCGGCAGATGCGAGAAAAGCTGGCTGCCGCCGAAGACCGTCTCGAGATGGACCGTGAGGCGACCGCCATCGAACGGCGCGTTTCCGGCATGTCCGACGACGAGGCCCGAAAGGAGGCCATGCGATGGTCAAGGCGCTGATCCTTGTCGCGATGCTCGCCGGTTGCGGTTCGACCGGGGACAGCCCTTTGCCTTCCAATCCTCGCTCGATCTGGTGCACGCACAATTTTCCGCGCCGGGATGCCAGATCGGACACGCTACGCACCGATCTGGACGAGATCAACAGGCACAACGCCCAGGGCGTTGCGTGGTGCGGATGGAAGCCATGACAAGGCATATCTCCGTCGACCCCGACGAATTGAAGCGCATCGTCAAGGAAGCGGTGCGCGAGGAACTGTCCGCCGCCGGCCTGCGCATCGACGAGCCCGAACACCAGTTCGAAGCGCGCGAGGATTTCCGGTTTCTCCGCAACCTCCGCCAAGCGCTTGCCGGCATTTCCAGCAAGGTCGGCGCGGCGGTGATCCTGTCGATTGTCTCAGGCCTGCTGTGGCTGTTGTGGAATGGAGTTCAGGCGCTGCTGCCGCCAAAATGACCTCCGCATTTTGTGCTCCGACTTGCAAGCGCTTAGGATTTTTCAGATCGCAATATTGCAGCCATGTTACGGAAACTGGTCGTGCTGATCGCCATGAAACAGCGGGCTATCGCGGCACACAGAACATGTCGAAATGTGGCCAACGCTCCATGTCCGCGGCATTGAGCAACTGCCCCTTCAACTCGGCGCATGACCATGAACGGTGGCAGTCGTAGCCAAGCTCGTTCAGGAAATCGAGAAATGCGGTTCTCTGTTCGATCGATGTGCGTTTGTAGACCTCGCACAGGATGAAGGGCCTCACCGAGACGATCAATTCGCGCATCGTTTCAAGCACGGCATGGTCGTTGCCTTCGGCGTCTGTCTTGATCAGACGGATTCGGGACAGCCAATCGGGGCTGGTGGCGCGCAGTTCGGCAAGTACATTACGTCCCTCCACTTCGAGCGGGTACATATGACCATGGGCAAGCCGGCCGAAGCGATCGAGGTCACCGCCATTGCAGTAGCCGGGATCACTGTAGTTGAAGACCAGTTTTGTCGGCTGCTCGGTCGCGGCAAAATGCATGATCTCGATCGGCGCCGCCTGCGGGTTTAGCAAGGCATTGGCCTCCAGAACCGGCCAGAGGTATCGGTTGGGCTCTACGGCAAAGACCTTGCCTCCCGGCCCGACGGCCAGCGCATAAAGCACGCTCGTGTCGCCGACATGCGCGCCGATATCGATGACGGCGTCGCCCGGCGAAAGATATTTTCTCAATTCGTCAATCGCGCCTAGACTGATGTCCGGCGCGCTGCATTTGGGATGCAGCCACACGGCAAACTGCACCAACTCCCTGTTCACCAGCTCGAACTCTTTTATGGTGTAACCATAGGTTTTCGGGCCTTTGCGAAAGCCAAGCGCGGCAAACACATCCCTAGGTTTCACGACAGGCCCTCGCCAGTACCTGCCCTTCAATCGCACCAAGCGTGTCGAAGCTCAACAGCTTTCGCAGACGGCCCAGGATCGCGTGAATCTTGACGGACGGTTAGCCATCATTCGCGTCAAATCGTTTGCACTGGCCGTGGTGGCATTGATGGTTATCTGCGCCTTCCCTAAAATATCTGTACTGCAGCGTGAGTCCCATCGTCATGTCCGAGCAGGAAGCGAACCATCGCGAACGCGAGCACCGGCAACGGGTGTTCAAAGGGGCGACGATCATCACCAGCATCCACAATTCGGAAATCGCCTGCGTCGTGCGCAACCAGCATACCAGCGGCGCCGAACTCAAGGTGGCCGCCGATGCCATCATTCCCGAACGCTTCAGCCTTTATGTGCCTGTCGACGGTGTTGCCTACGAGGCCCTGGTGCGCTGGCGCCGCAACGACCGCGTCGGCGTGCAGTTCACTGGTACGGGACCGAAGCCCCGCTTCCACTACGGCTGAGCCTGACCATTCGTTCCGGGGCTCCATTCTTGCCGTGCTTTCGCTTGTCCTGACCAAGGCGTGCTGAGAGCCCTTCCGGGGAGCAAGTTGCCGTTTGCGGACATCGGGCGAATCTCAACAGGCCTCGGTTGACGCTGCGCACTGCTGTGGTTAGCTTCGGATTCGGAATTGGTTCCGCCGCAAGGCGGATGAAAAGGGAACACGGTGCGGCCGAGCAATCGGTCAAAGCCGCGACTGCCCCCGCAACTGTAACCGTTGAGCCTTCTTCCACAATGCCACTGGTCGCCTCGCGCGGTCGGGAAGGCGGAAAAGGGCGATGACACGGAAGTCAGGAGACCTGCCTGTTCCAGTCACCCATGCTTGATCACGAGGGGTGGTCAGGCGCGGTCGTCCGTGGCGGTGACACATGAAGTGTTGCCGCATGCCGGAACGGCCGGGAGGTGAAATGCGACTGTCCGCAAATCCCCCGTCAGCCATTTCCGCCTGCGGTTCGAAATGAACCTCGCGGCGCCGTTGCGCCGTCGATCCTTGTTGGGGGCGGAATTGAAGAAAACCGTTGTTTTGGCCGGTGCCATCGCACTGGTTTCCACAAGCCATGCCGGCGCTCAGGATCCTGCCGGCAATGCCACGATGCTGGAGCGCATCGTGATCACGACACCGCTCAGGCGCGAGACCACTCTGGCGCGCTCGACCTCATCGGTGACGGTGATCGATCGCCAGAGCATCGAACGTTCGGCCGCACCAGACCTGCCGTCTCTGCTCAAATCCTATACCGGCGTTTCGATCGTTTCTTATGGCGGCCAGGGCGGTTCGACCAATCTCTACCTGCGCGGCATGTCGGCCAGCCAGACGCTGTTGCTCATCAACGGCGTAAGGGCAAGTTCGGTCACCACCGGCACGGCTTCGCTCGGCAACATCCCGCTGGATTCGATCGAACGCATCGAGATCGCCAAGGGAGCACATTCGGCGCAATATGGCTCCGACGCCATGGGCGGCGTCGTCAACATCATCACCAAACAGGGCGGCTCTTGCGCCGACGGCCGCGACAGCTGCGGCTCGGTCACGGCTGGCGTCAGCCATCCGTGGGGCGGCACCCTGTCCGGCAATGTGCGGGGCCGAAGCGCGAGCGGCGTCGACTATTCGTTCGGCGGCAGCGTGATCGGCACGCGCGGCTACGACTTCACGCTGCCAACCGCCTTCGGCCATGAACCGGACGATGACGGCTTCCTGCTCGGCTCCATGAATGCCTCCTTGTCGAAACAATTCGACTGGGGTCGGATCTATGGCGATGCCTTGGTCGCCCGCAGCCGCGGCCAATACGATGCCTCCTTTCCGCTCGCCAACGAGGTCGACACAACGAGCTTCGCCGGCAAGCTCGGCACCGAGATCAGGCATTCCGAGAACTGGTCCTCGACAGTGGAATTGTCGAGCTCCGTCGATCGCTCACGCAATTTCCGCGATAGTGTCGCTGGCAATGACCGCTTCGACTCCAGCCGCTATGGCCTCTTCGCCTCGACACAAAAGAGCTTCGACACTGGCGCCGTTTCGCACGTGCTGACCGGCGGCGCGGAGGTCTATCGCGAACAGGTCGATTCGACCGTCGATTTCGACGTGACCGCACGTACACTGGCGGCGGTGTTCAGCCAATACTCGCTTTCCTACGAGGCGCTGACCGTCGACAGCGGCATTCGCTACGACCACAATGGACAGTTCGGTGGCGCCACCACCTACAATGTCGGCGCAAGCTACGAGATCCTGCCTGACCTCACACTGCGCTCATCCTATGCCACTGGCTTTCGGGCGCCGAGCTTCAACGAACTTTATTATCCGAACTACTCCAATCCAAATCTCAAGCCGGAGAAGTCCAAGTCCTATGAGGTCGGGCTGAACTGGCAGGCGGGCGCCGACACCAATCTCGATGTCGCCTTCTATCAAACCTGGCTGACCGATGCGATCGCCTCCAACCCGCCGACCTACCTGCCTTTCAACGTGGCCAAGGCACGCATCACCGGTTTCGAGGCCGCACTCGCGCACCGCTTCAGCACCGAATGGAGTAGCAAGGTGAGCGTCGATATCCGCGAACCGCTCAACCAGGACACCGGCAAATACATCCCCTATCGCGATCGCCTCAAGGCGATGGCTGAGATCATCTACAGCCCGACCGAAGAACTGGACCTAACGACACGCGTGCTTTACGGCGCGGCGCGTTATGCCAATGCCGCCAACACGCTAGAGCTGCCCGACTATGTCACCGTGGATTTCACCGCACTCTATGCGCTGGATGCCGCTTCGCAGGTGAAGTTCGCCGTCGAGAACCTGTTCGACGCGGACTATTCGACGGTCACCGACTACCGGGCGCCCGGCCGCACTTTCAATCTGAGCTTCACCCGGACATTCTAAGGACCGGGAGATGGCAATGCAGGAAAGCAGGGCAGCAAGATCGAGCGACGGGGCTTTCAAGAAGCCCGGTTGCTCCTGGCTGCTCATCGCCCTGGCAGCCGTGTGTCTGGCGCCCGGCAGCGCAACGGCGGCGGAAACGCCGAAGCGCGTGGTCTCCATGAATGTTTGCACCGACCAGATGGCGATGCTGATTGCCGGGGACGACCAACTCCATTCCGTCTCCTATCTCGCTACCGATCCGTCAACATCGGTGCTGGCCGAGGAGGCTCGGCGCTTCGCGATCAATCATGGCCAGGCAGAAGAGATTTTCCTGATGCAGCCGGACCTTGTCCTTGCCGGCAGCTATACGACACGTGCGACCGTCGGCCTGCTCAGGCAACTCGGCATTCGCGTCGAAGAATTCCAGCCTGAAAACTCATTTGACGACGTGCGAGCAAGCTTGAGACGCATGGGCGATATCCTCGACCGGCGGGAGCGCACAGACACTCTGGTGGCCGAACTCGACCGCAAGCTTGCCGAGGCGAAGGCAAAGCCCCATCGCAACATCACCATCGCGACCTACTACGCCAATTCCTATACATCCGGCGCCGGCACGCTGATCGATGCCGTGGTGGCTGCATCCGGGCTGACCAACCTGGCCACGAAACTCGGTCTGTCCGGCACCCAGCAATTGCCGCTGGAGCTGCTTGTGATGGCCAAGCCGGACATGCTGGTCGACAGCGAGGCGCGCTACGCGACGCCGGCCCTGGCGCAACAGACCTTCGTCCATCCTGCCTACAGGACACTCGCCCGAGAAACGGGGCGCGTTTCCGTGCCGGCTAAATATACCATCTGCGGCGCGCCCTTTACGGCCACAGCGGTGGAGATGCTGACCGATGCGGCCACCAATCACTCGCCAAGCGGCCAGACAGGAGGCGCGCAGCCGTGACCGACACAGCCCGCTATCGCGCCCTGCTCGGCGTGCTCAGCCTATTGGTTGCCGTGCTCTTCGTGCTGTCGCTGACCGTCGGCCCAGCGGCGATCGCTTTCGGCGACAGCATCAAGGCGCTGTTCTCCGGCAAGGCGGACGCCATCGCGCTGATCATGCGTGAGATCCGCCTGCCACGCGCGCTGCTCGGGCTGATGATCGGCGCGACACTCGGCCTGTCCGGTGCCGCGCTGCAAGGTTATCTACGCAATCCGCTGGCCGAGCCCGGCCTGATCGGCGTCAGCGCCTCGGCGTCGCTTGGCGCCGTGCTTGCCATCTACAGCGGCCTGACGATCGCCTTCCCATTGGCGCTGCCGTTGTCGGCCCTGCTGGCAGCGATGATTGCCGTGCTCGTCGTGCAGGCGCTTGCCGGACGGGGCAGCAACACACTCGCCATCATCCTTGCCGGCGTCGCCGTCTCCAGCCTTGCCGGAGCCATGACCTCGCTGGCGCTCAACCTGTCGCCCAATCCCTTTGCCGCGCTCGAAATCATGTTCTGGATGCTCGGCTCGTTGACCGACCGTTCGATGACACATGTATGGCTGGCCGCCCCCTTCATGCTTGTCGGCTGGGTGCTTCTGCTGATGCTCGGCCGCGCGCTCGATGCGCTGACGCTGGGGGCCGACGCCGCCGCCTCGATGGGCATCGATATGCGCCGTGTGCAGCAACTGGCCGTGCTCGGCACCGCTGCCTCGGTGGGTGCCGCAACCGCCGTCGCCGGCGCCATCGGCTTCGTCGGGCTCGTGGTGCCGCATCTGCTGCGGCCGCTGGTGGGCGCGAGACCATCGCGGCTGTTGCCGGCCTCGGCACTCGGTGGTGCCGCGGTGGTGCTGGCCGCCGACATACTGGTGCGCCTCATCGCGCCGGGCCGGGACCTGAAGCTCGGCGTGCTGACGGCGATCGTCGGCGCACCGTTCTTCCTGTGGCTTGTCTATCGCGAACGGCGGAGGCTGGCATGAACCTGCTTGCCGTTTCCAACCTTTCGGCCTCGCTCGGCCGGCGGCGCGTGCTGAGCGATGTGTCCTTCACCATCGGTCCTAGCGAGTTCGTCGGGTTGATCGGACCGAACGGTGCCGGAAAGTCGACCTTGCTGAAGGCGGCCCTCGGCCTCGTGGCATCACAAGGCGGAATTTCGATCGCCGGACGCGATGCAGCCATGATCAGTGCGCGTGAGCGTGCGAGCAACATCGCCTACGTCGCGCAGGAGCACGAAATCGCCTGGGCGATCCCGGTCGAAGCCGTCGTCGCGCTTGGACGCACGCCGCATCGGCCAGGTTTCGCCGCGGCGTCGTCGGCCGATCACGCCGCGGTCGAACAGGCGATGCGACGTATGGAGGTCGACGCTTTCCGCGACCGTGCCGCCACCGACCTTTCGGGCGGCGAGAAGGCGCGCGTGCTGATTGCGCGCGCGCTTGCCCAGGAAACCCCCTTGCTCCTGGCCGACGAGCCGACGGCGGGCCTCGATCCGTCACACCAGATCACGTTGATGCGCCTGTTTGCCAGCCTGACGAAACAGGGCCGCAGCGTCGTCGCTTCGCTGCACGACCTTGGCCTGGCAGCACGCTGGTGCAGCAGGCTCATTCTGATCGACCAGGGCCGGATTGTCGCAGACGGGCCACCCGACACCGTGCTGACAGTGGAAAGTCTTGGCAGCGTCTACGGCGTCGATGCCTATTTCGGCACCGCAGCCGGGCGTCCCGTCATCCAGCCGCTGGACCTGATCGCATCTCCTACCCAAGACAAACCGGAAGACAACCATGACCGAACTTGAGCCGCTGCTGCAGAAACACCTTGGCGACTGGCGGTCGGGCTGGAGCATGGGCTCCTTCGGCGCCATCGCTGAATTCCACCAGGACGCGGCCGAGCAGCCGGTGATCGACGAGCCGCTCGACCTGACCCGTGCGACCCGGCGTGGCGCCATCCGGCTGGAGCGCCGCCGCCTCGCCGGGGCGACAGCTGTCGCCTATGAAACACTGAGCCCGAAGCGCCACCGCTGGAGCCACGCGGTTGCGCTATGCCTGCCGGAAGCGCGTGCGCGGCGAGACGGACACAAGGTGCTGACCGAGATCGGCCCGGATGACGATGCCATTCGCGGCATCGACCGCACCGGCATTCTGTTCGACATGGGTCTTGGCCTGCCGCAATGCGATTTCTGCATCCGCACCAGCGATCCGAAACTGCTGGGTGAATTGCGCGCCAATCTCGGCCGTTCGCTTTTCGAGCCTGGCAATGGCGCCACTCTTGCCATCATGGCCGCGCATCCACATCGCGTGGCACTGACCGCGCTGGGTCGTGTCGAGGTTTACCAGAAGATCGGCGGCCCGGACACCGGCGGCGTTTCGCCGGCTGGACCCCATACGCACCTTTTGCCCAAGCTGCTCGCCAGCGGCCGCACCCATTCGGCCAACACTCCGATACCGCAGGGCCTGCTGCCGCTTGCCTTCCTGCACCCGGGCAATCCGGTGATCGGTCCGATGGGCGAGGACCAGCCCTTCGACGTCGACCTGCACGACGCATTCCAGAGCCTGCTGACCCGTTACGGGACCGCGGAAGCGCGCATGGCAAAACAGGCGGTCAGTACGGCGCTCAACGCCGGCGTGGCGCCGCAAAGCTGGACACCGCCCGTCAGCCGCGCCGCCAAGACGGCAGCGCGCATAGCGCTGCGACAGGAAGCGAGATTAGCCACCTATAACGCAGACCTAAGGCGAGCCGGTATTGTCACCACGTGGCAGATGACCTTCGATCAGCTTGATCCGGAGACTTCCGACAGCGTCGAGGAGGAAGCGCCCGGACATTGATGCAGGTTGCAAATGTGCAGCCGGCTATTTCGTCGCCTGCATCTTGTCGACCGCGGCGGTAAAGCCCTTCAGGGGAACGGGGATGGTGAGAGGCTTGCGCGTCACGGCCTCCATGCCGATGTTGAGCGTGGTGCCGGATTTCAGCCCTGCCAGCAGAGCAGATGACAGCGGAACCGCCGCATAGGCTCCGTTCTGGTCACTGGTCTGAACAGCTGCCGTCGCTTTCTCGCCACCGTCGATCTGATAGGACACTCCCGAAGGCAGGAAGAGGCCGTGCGGCAACGCCAACAGCAGGACGAGCTCGCCCTTTTCCCCTTGGCGTCGCACAGTCAGCGTCAGCACCCGCTGACCGGTCTTGGCCTCGGTCAGGTTCTGCGAAACCTGGCACTCGAGGTCCGTCGTTGCACCGCCGCTGCTGCAGTTGACGACCCAGGAAGCCGCCTCGGGCTGCTTAGCCTCGGCGGCTTTCACTTCGGGTTTTGCTTCCTGGGCAAACCCGGATGAGCTGATGACAGCCAAAGCAAGACACATCGCGCCAGTTTTCGTCACCGAACGCGCGCTACCGAACCAGCCCGAGACCATGTGATTACCCCCATCTCTGTCGGCGCGATTTCTATACCAGCGCGTATCGCCCGCAAAGTGCGGTCCACCAGAAAGGCCGATATTTTGCGATCCCGATCATTCGCGACCTGCTGACTATTTTTGGGTGTTTCGCACTCCAGGCTCGCCAATCGTAACTTCCCGGATAGACTCCAAGCTCTGGGGTGACCCGATGGGCTGGGGAACGCGCGCCGTGTCGTATGGAGTTGTGCGGCGCGCGTGGCTCACGCCCAGGGCTCAGTCACTCGTGGCCAGACCGGGCGCACCAGCTTTTCGTAGTCCGTGGCCGCCGGATCGCTCGGATAGGAGCTCGGCGCCGAGACGTAGATGATCTCGGCCGCGATCGGCTCGAAGCCAGCGTAGAAATGGTTGGTCGACTTGATCAGCAGCACATCCTTCGACAGCGGATCGACACCGAGATTGGAAAAGATGTCCGGCTCGAAGGTCTGTGTGCGATTGGTGTTGAGGATGACATCGATCTCGGTACCTTCCAGCCTCACCAGCGCGGAAGCACCCAGCGTGACGCGGCTCGGACCGAAGCTCTGCCAGCTCTCCGCGACGGCCTTCACAACACGCACTTTGGCGTCGATCGGCTCGCCAGCGAGCGGACCGGCCTTGCCGCCGAACCGCAGGTCGATGACCGCGCCCTCACCCGCCGCATGGCAGAAGGTGACGGCGAGCGGATCCCATATAGTGGCAACGCCGATGTTGTTCGGGCCACGTGCCAGCATCGCGCGCAACAGGGAGGTACCATCGCCAGCGACGCCGCCGCCGGGATTGTCCCAGACATCGGCGATGACCACCGGTTTTGCCTTGTTGGCGGCGCGCACGTCCAGCGCGCGGTCGATGCCCTGGTCGGCTGTCAGCATCGGCATGGCAAGCTGGCCGCGCAGCGCGTAAAGCTCGCGCCCCAGTTGCTCAGCCAGGGCATCGCCCCTGGCCTTGTCGTTGTCGGTGACGACCATGATGCGTGCGCCCATTTCCGGCACGTCGGCGGCCATGAAGCCGTGGATGACGGAAACCGAAAGAATGCCGTCCCTGCCGTGCAGCGCCTTGATGCGGTCAACGAAGCCGCGCATCGGCTGGCGGCTTGTCGGCATCACCTCGATCATGCGGCAGTCGAAGGTCGAGATCACCGGCTTGATTGCGCCACGTGCCGCGGCAAGGCCGAGCTCGACGACATGCTCCCCGCGTTCATAGAAATCGGTGTGCGGAAATTCGAGGAAGGCGGCAAGCACATTGGCCGCCGCCACGCGCTTCGGCGTCAGATGGCTGTGCGGATCGAGCTCCGAGGCAATGACGACATCCGGCCCGACGATCTCGCGGACGCGAGCGAGAAGGTCACCCTCGCAGTCGTCGTAGCCTTGCGCCACCATGGCGCCGTGCAAGCCCAGGATGACGGCGTCAACCGGAAGGGCTGCCCGCAACTGGTCGAGGATCTCGTTCCGCAGCGCTTCGAAAGTCTGTCGCTGAACCAGCCCGCCGGGTTCCGCCCAGGTCGCAGTGCCCTCGATGACGGTCAACCCCTCGGCGGCAGAGCGACGGCGCAAGGCGACGATCGGCGAGGAGCACAGTGTCGGCGTTTCCGGATGCTGCCCCGGCCCGGCATAGAAGGCCATTTCGAAGGAGGCCCGGTCGGTCGGCACCGGCGAGAAGGTGTTGGTCTCGGTCGCCAGCGAGGCGGTGAAGATACGCATGCGCTTTACTCGATTGATCCGTCGGGAGATCGCCTTCCGCCGATCCTCGGCGGAAGGCATCAAACGCTCACTTCACCGGCGCGTAGGCAACCGCTTCGATCTCGACCTTGATGTCGATCATC
Organism: Mesorhizobium sp. 1M-11; assembly: GCF_001303895.1. Lineage (GTDB taxonomy): Bacteria > Pseudomonadota > Alphaproteobacteria > Rhizobiales > Rhizobiaceae > Mesorhizobium. The sequence goes on from NZ_LJSD01000051.1 coordinate 395,943, forward strand.
AGCCGCGATTCCACGGTGGTGCGGGCCGGCGGCTCCTTGGCGAAGAAGGAGCCGTAGACCTTGTTCATGCCGCCGAAATCGCGCGCATCCTCGATCCACACTGTGGTCTTGACGACATCGTCCATCGTGGCTCCCGCGAGCGCCAGCGCGGTCTTGATGTTCTCCAGCACCTGACGGGTCTGCGGCTCGATGCCGCCATCGACCACCGTGCCGTCCGAACGCACCGGCACCTGGCCGGAAACGAAGACAAAATCGCCGGCGCGCACAGCCGGCGACAGCGGCACATGCGACGTTCCGAAAACCTGCTTGCGTGACATGATCTCAAAACTCTCCTGTTATTTGACGGCGCCGAGGGCGAGACCTCGGACGAGATAGCGCTGCAGCCAGGCGAACAGCACCGCTACCGGCAAGGTCGCCAGCAAGGCGGCCGCCATGACATGGTGCCATTCGATCGTGTAGCGACCGGCAACCAGCGCGAACACCTGGATGGGCAGCGTGTAGTTCTCCTGGCTGCGCAGAATGGTCAACGCGATGATGAACTCGTTCCAGGCATTGATGAAGGTGAAGATGGCGGTCACCGCGATCGCCGGCAGGCACAGCGGCAGGAACACCTTGCGCAGGGTCAGCCAGCGGCCGGCGCCTTCCATCCAGGCGGCCTCTTCGAGATCGCGCGGAATGGTGTCGAAATAGCTCTGCAGCATCCACACGTTGAAGGCGACGTTGAAGGCCATGTAGACGACGCCGACGGCGGTCGTGCTTTCGATCAGTCCCCAGGCGGCGATCAGCCGGAACAGGCCGAGCACCAGCACGATCGAGGAGATCATCTGCGAGATGAGCAGGAACTGCCGCATCGCTCCATAACCGGCAAAGCGGAAGCGCGACATGGCATAGGCTGCCGGAATGGCGACGATGATGGCGCCGACGGTTGCCAACACCGAGACATAGAGCGAATTGAGCAGGGCACGGCCGAAGCCAGTCACCACCCACATCTCGACGAAATTCGACCAGCGGAACTCACTCGGCCACCAGGTCGGAGACAACACTTCAGGGCGCGGCTTGACGGCGGTCAGGAACATCACCGCGAAGGGAAACAGCGTCACCACGACCAGCGGCGACAGAAGCAGCCAGGCGATGACGGAACGGACGAGCTTGCTTTTCCTCATGCTTCCCGCTCCCGCATGGCCAGACGCACATAGATCATGGTGAAGATGAGCAGGATCGCGAACATGACGAGAGAAACGGCCGAGGCTTCGCCAAGTTTCCCGACGCGGAAGGCCAGCTTGTAGAGATAAGTCACCAGGATGTCGGTGGAGTTGGCCGGCCCGCCCTGCGTCATCACCCAGATGATCGGGAAGGAATTGAAGACGTAGATCATGTTCAGCACGATGGCGATGTTGATGAACGGCTTCAGAAGCGGCAGCGTGATGGTGCGGAACTGCTGCCAGGCCGAGGCACCTTCAAGGGCCGCTGCCTCATAGAGATCGTCCGGGATCGAGGAGAGGCCGCCAAGGAAGATCGTGACGGTGAAAGGCACGGTAACCAGGATGCCGATCAGCACCTGCATCGGGAAGGCCGTTCCGGCGCTGGCCAGCCATTGGATGTTCTGGTCGATGAGGCCGAGCCCCATCAGCGCCGAATTCAGCATGCCGCTTTCGCCGTTGAGCGCCCAGCGCCAGACCACGGCCGTCATGGTCAGCGAAACCGCCCAGGGCAACAGTATGATGACGCGGGCGACACTGCGACCATAAAAATCCGAATTGAGGATCATCGCCACGGGGATCGACAGGACCAGCGCACCGGCGACGACCGAGAGCGTCCAGAGGCCCGTGCGCCAGAGCGCCGCCATGAAATCAGGATCGTCGGCAAGTGCGGCGAAATTGGCCAGCCCGATGAAATCGCGCAATTGGCCGAAGCGGCTGACGTCATGGGTCGAGATCTGCACCAGATCGTAGACCGGCCAGAAGATCACCACCGCCGCCAGGAACAGGCTGGGCAGGATGAGCAGATAAGGCAGCGCGCGATTATGCATGCGGGCCGATCAGGGACGTCATGAACAAAAAAACCTCATTGTGACGTTCGCGCCACCCCTCATCGCCCTGCCGGGCACTTCTCCCCGTGAACGGGGAGAAGGACGCGCATCGACGATTTCGCCAATCGCCAACAGTGTAGAACGAGCGCCTGCCGGCGAACTGCTCTCCTCTCCCCGTTCACGGGGAGAGGATGCCGGCAGGCAGGTGAGGGGCAGCGCGTACAGTCCGGTTTCTCTCACGCGGTTGGCGCTTACTTCTTCAGGACGCCATTTGCCTTGGCGGCGGCATCCTTCAGCGTCGCTTCCGGCTCGCCCTGGCCGAGATAGATCTTCTGGACGGCGTCGGAGGTGATCTGGGCGATCTCCTCCCAACCCGGGATGACCGGCGCGAAGCGGGCCTCGGGCAGCAGTGCGGTGAAGGCGGCAAGCCCTGCGTCCTTGGTGTAATAGTCCATCTTCGCCTCTTCCTTGTTCACCGGCAGCAGGCCTTCGTTCTGGGTGAACTTGGCGCGCTGTTCGGTCGAGAAGAGGAAGTCGAGCAGCTTCCAGGCTTCTTCCTTGTTCTTGGAGTTCTTGAACATGATGATGGAGTCGGTGACGCCATAGGTGCCGCGCGCGCCGGTCGGCCCGGCCGGGATCGCCGCCACACCATATTTCAGGCTGGGCGCTTCTTCCTTGATCTGGTTCATCATGAAGGGAGCGGTGATCATCATGCCGACCTTGCCCTGCTTGAACAGGGCCATGACATCCTCGCGGTTCATCGAGGTGACGCCCGGCTGGGTCAGGCCTTCGTCGATCATCGACTTGTAGAGCTTGGCCGCTTCGAGTGCGCCCGGCGTGCTCAGGCCCGACGTGCCGTCCTTGTTGAGGATCTCGGTGCCGAACGACCACATCCCGTAGTAATAATAGACGTCGGTCTCGATCTCCTTGCCCTGGATGCCGTAGCCGAAGGCGCCGGCTGCCTTGATCTTGCGGGCATCCTCCTGCAGTTCGGTCCAGGTTCCGGGCGGATTGGCGATGCCGGCCTTCTCGAACAGCTCCTTGTTGTAATACATGGCGCGCGCCGAAGCGGCGATCGGCAGGCCATAGGTCTTGCCCTCCATGATCGACGGCGACAGGAAAGTCTCGATGAAACGGCCCTTGAAATCGGGCGTCATGTAGCTGTCGAGCGGCTCGGCAACATCCTGCTGCACGAAGTCGATCAGCCAGCGCGTGCCGATGATCGAGAGATCCGCATTGGTGCCGGCTGTGATATCGGTGGTCAGCTTCTGCAGGAGCACGTCCCATGGCACCACTTCGAACTTCAGCGTCGTGCCGGGATTGGCGGCTTCGAACTCCTTCTTGACCTCCTCGAAATAAGGGCCGGTCTTCGAAGAGTATTCCGCGACGGTCACGCGCACTTCGCCCGCATCGGCCTGCGCGGCTACCGCCAACATGCTCAACCCGGCCAGAAGGCCGGCAGTCCATCGTGCCAGTTTCATAAACTCTCTCCCATTGTCATTGCGGGACATCGTCACCGATATCCCGAGCAGCAACATGCGGCTTTGCCTTCATGTTACTTTCCTACATTATCGCTGAAAATCCACCTTTCAAGCTGATTTTTCTGTTGCTTAATTACATTTTTGATTACATTTTTTGCGCTACCCTTGAGTGGGTCCCCAGTCAGGAGGAGTCGGCGCGGGCAATGTCCAATACGGAATTCCAGGGCAAGACCGTGGTGATCACCGGGGCCGGCGGCGGGCTGGGCTCCGCGCTGGTGGCGCTGTTTGCCGAACGTGGCGCACGGGTGGTCGGCTGTGACCAGTCGCTCGATACCCTGAGCAGCGAGGCGATCGCTTCGCGCCATGTCTTCGACCTGACCCGGCGTGAGGAGATGGAGGCCGCCGCAAGCGCGATCGTTGCGCGAGATGGCGTGCCCGACATCCTGATCAACAACGCCGGCTGGACACGCGCCGAAACGCTTGCAGCACTCAACGCAGCCACTATCGAACGCGAGCTCGACCTCAACCTCACCGGCGTCATGACCTTCGCCGATCCGCTGACCAAGGCGATGGCGCAGCGCGGCAGCGGCAGCGTCGTCTTCGTTTCGTCGGTCAACGCCATCGCGCATTTCGGCAACCCGGCCTATGCCGCCGCCAAGGCCGGTATCAACGCCTATGCCAAGGCGCTCGCGGTCGAGCTCGGCCGCAGCGGCGTCCGCGCCAATGTCGTCTGTCCCGGCTCGATCCGCACCGCTGCCTGGGATCACCGATTGGAGAAGAACCCCGAGGTTCTCGGCAAGCTGAAGCGGCTTTATCCGCTCGGCCGTATCGTCGAGGCCCGCGAAGTGGCTGAGGCCGTCGTGTTTCTGGCGTCGCCTCGCGCCTCCGGCATCACCGGCGTGGTGATGCCGGTCGATGCCGGCCTGACGGCAGGCTTCCTGCCCTTCATCGACGATATATTGGGAGGTTAGAGAGCCTATTATGACCGATGTCTCGTTCCGCGCCCTGTCGAAATCATTCGGGCAGCACAAGATCCTCGAGGATATCGACCTGGAGATCGCCAGCGGCGAATTCGTCGTGCTGGTCGGCCCTTCCGGCTGTGGCAAGTCCACGCTGCTGCGCATGCTGGCGGGGCTGGAAACGATCACCTCCGGCGACCTTCTGGTCGGCGGCGTGCGCTCCAACGACCTGCCGCCGCAGAAGCGCAACATCGCCATGGTGTTCCAGTCCTATGCCTTGTTCCCGCATCTGAAGGCTTCGCAGAATATCGGCTTCGGCCCGAAGATCCGCGGCGAAAGCGCGCCCGTTGTCGAGGAGAAGGTGAAGAAGGCCTCCGGCATCCTCAACCTGTTCTCCTATCTTGACCGCTATCCGCGGCAACTGTCCGGCGGCCAGCGCCAGCGCGTCGCCATGGGCCGCGCCATCGTGCGCGAGCCTTCCGTGTTCCTGTTCGACGAACCGCTTTCCAATCTCGACGCGCAGTTGCGCGTACAGATGCGCACCGAGATCAAGGCGCTGCACCAGCGGCTCAAATCCACCATCGTCTATGTCACGCACGACCAGATCGAGGCGATGACCATGGCCGACCGGATCGTGGTGATGGACAAGGGCCGCATCCAGCAGGTCGGCAAGCCGCTCGACCTCTACGACAAGCCGGCAAACAAGTTCGTCGCCTCCTTCATCGGTTCGCCGTCGATGAGCTTCGTTTCAGGCGCGCTCAAATCGGCATCGGACGGCGCCTGGTTCGAACCATCGGGTGGCGGCAAGCTGAAACTCGGCAACGATCGCGCGGCCTCGGGCACCATAGAAGCCGGCATCCGCCCGGAGCATTTTGTCGTCGACGGTGATGGTTCTGTCAGCCTGCGCGTCGACGTCGTCGAGCCGACCGGCTCTGAAACCCATGTCTATGGCGCGATCGGCAACGACACCATCCGTGCGGTGTTCCGCGACCGCATCGCGGTGAAGCCCGGCGACCGGCTGCCGGTCAGCGTCGCACCCGGCAACATCCATCTGTTCGACACGGCAACGGGCCTACCGCTGTGAAGACACCGGCGGACATCATCACCCGCTTGCAGATGATGGCCCAGGACGGCACCAAGTCGGACCGCCGGCTGGCAGGCATGGTGCTGTCCGAACCCGACTTCGCCTCGAAGGCGGCGATCTCCGAGATCGCCACCCGCGCCGGCATCAGCGAGCCGACCGTCACGCGCTTCTGCCGAAATCTCGGCTGCGAAGGGCTCCGCGATTTCAAGTTCTATCTCGCCCAGGCGATCGCCATCGGCGGCCAATATCTTTCGGCCGAACCGCCCGGCAGTGACGTGCGTGATCAGCGTATCGCTGCCGCCATCACCGAAGCGGCTATCGCTGCGATCCAACGCGCCAGCGGCATGCTGCCGATGCCAAAACTGATCGAGATCGCCGAACGCATCGCGGTTTCCGGCAACATCCTGTGCATCGGCTCCGGCGGCATCTCTTCGATGATGGCGACAGAGATGCAGAACCGGCTGTTCCGGCTCGGGCTCTCCGCGCTGGCGCAGGTCGACGGCCAGCTGCAGCGCATGTACGCCTCGGTGGCGACGCCTGAGACCACCGTGCTTGCCTTCTCGGTTTCCGGCTATGCGCGTTCTGTGGTCGAGGCCGTGCAGGTCGCCCGCCAGTACGGCGCCACCACCGTTGCCGTCACCGCGCCAGACTCCGTGCTGGCCAGGGCAGCGGAAACGCTGATCCCGTTCCAGTCGCTCGAGGATGGCAACATCTACAAGCCGACCTCCTCACGTTTTGCGCTGCTGGCCATTGTGGATATCATCGCCACGGCAACCGCCGAAGCGCGCGGACCGAAGGCGCTGGAAAATCTGCGCCGGATCAAGCAAAGCGTGTACACGCTGAAAGTGGCCGACCCGCGCCTGCCGCTCGGCGACTGACCTTAGCCCTTACAGGTGACCTCATGACATCGCGCCCGAAAACCATTGCCGAAATCGACACGCCCGCCGTGTTGATCGACCTCGACCGCGCCGAACGCAACATCGCCAATGCACAGAAGGCGGCAGAGAAGGCCGGCGTGAAGCTGAGGCCCCACATCAAGACGCACAAGCTGCCCTTCTTCGCCAGGAAGCAGGTCGAGGCGGGCGCCGCCGGCATCACCTGCCAGAAGATCGGTGAGGCGGAAGTGATGGCCGATGCAGGGCTGACCGACATCTTCCTGCCTTACAACATCCTCGGCAAGGCGAAGCTGGAGCGACTGCTCAAGCTGCACAAGCGCATCACGCTTTCGGTGACCGCTGACAGCGCAACCACGATTGCCGGCCTCGCCGGAACCTTCACCGATCCGGCCCGGCCGCTCAAAGTCCTGGTCGAATGCGATACGGGTGCGGCCCGCTGCGGCGTCCAGACGGCCGAGGAGGCGCTGGCGCTGGCCAGGCAGATCGACGCGGCGCCCGGCCTCGCCTTCGGCGGCCTGATGACCTATCCGGCGGCCGGGGCGCCTGAAGCGGCGGAAGCCTGGCTCGCTGCAACGCGCGACCTGCTTGGAAAAGAAGGCCTTGCCTGCGAGACCGTGACCAGCGGCGGCACGCCTGACATGTGGCGCAAGCAGGACGCGGCCATCGTCACCGAATACCGGCCCGGCACCTACATCTACATGGACCGCTATCAGGTCGAAAAGGGTGCCGCGAGTGCCGACGATTGCGCGCTCACAGTACTCGCCACCGTGGTTTCCGCTCCAACGCCGGCCCGCGCCATCCTGGACAGCGGCTCCAAGGCTCTTTCCAGCGACCTGCTCGGCCTGCCCGATCATGGCGAACTGGTCGGCATTCCGGGCGCCCGTGTAACCGGCCTGAGCGAGGAGCATGGCAAGGTCGAGCTGACCGGCGGCGCGACACTCTCGGTCGGCGACCGCGTGCGCGTCTTGCCGGACCATGCCTGCGTCGTCACCAACCTGTTCGACGAGGTCTATCTCGTTTCCGGCGACCGCGTCGTCGATGTGCTGCCGGTCGCCGCGCGCGGCAAGCTTTCCTGAACCCCTTCCAGACGAACGGAGCCACCATGACCGAAACCAAGAACCCATTTGCCGGCGACGCGGACCGCGCCTTCATCTGGGACATGCTGATGCCGCGCGACTTCGAAGCCTTCGCATCCCAGGACTGGTCGATGGTGGCCGGCGATTTCGACGAGATGCGTTTCCTCGGCATCCACGCCCACAACTCGCCGAACCAGGACGACTGGAATGCGGCCTTCCCGACCTTGCAGGCCTATCGCGAGGAATGGCTGAGCCAGGCCGCCGAATCCGCTTCGGTGACCTATGCCGAGCCATTGCCGTCGGCGCTGCTCAAGGCGGTGACGCTCAACCGCATCGATATCAACGGCAATGTCGCCGTGGCGCACAAGAAGTTCGACGGCACCGTGCCGCTGGCCGATGGCGGTGTCGACCGGCTGAACTGGCAGACCCTCTATTTCTGCCGCAATGACGGCGACCGCTGGCGCATCACCGGCTTTGTCGGCTACATGAAATACCGTTGACAGGAACAGGGCGATCGCCTTGGTTCCCAAGGCGATCGCCCTTAGAGCGTTTCCGTTTTTCACGGAAACGCGGATACGCTCTAGCTCTTTGTTTTTACGCAATTCCGAACGGAAAACCGTTGCACGCTTTTCCTGGAATTGCGCCCGAAATCAGCGCCTGCGCGGGCAGTTTATTAACTGGCGCTGCAATAAGTTCCTTTCGGCCGTCGCATCGGCCACCACCCGCATCCTGCGGGCGTGTATCGGAGCCGAGGAATGTCCGCGCATCGCCATCCCCGATTGGAAGGCCGCCTTGCTGATGCCATCGGCATCGAGGCGCCGGCATGTCTCTGAAAGGCTCCGCCAAGAGGTTCCTCAAGCACGGCGCGATCCGCGCCGGCCTGGAAGGTGTGGCGCTCACACGTGCCGGTGCGCTGTGGCCGGCGGCGGCGGGGCGTGGTGTGATCTTCACGCTGCACCATGTGCGCCCGGCGCGGCGCGGCGGTTTCGACCCCATCGCGACGCTTTCGGTGACGCCGGAATTCCTCGACGAGGCGATCCGGGTCTGCACCGAGACAGGCCTGACCCCGGTGGCGCTGGACGACCTGCCGCGCCTGCTTGCCGACCCCAGGGACAAGCGCCGTTTCGCCGCCTTCACGCTGGATGATGGGCTGCGCGACAATGCCCAGCACGCGGCGCCGGTGTTCCGCCGGCATGGCGTGCCCTACACCATCTTCATCGCCAGGGGTTTTGTCGAACGCACCCGCTCGATGTGGTGGGAAACTGCCAAGGTGCTGACGCGCTCCAAGGACAGGTTCGAGTTCGATTTCGGCACTGGCCAAGAGACGGTCACCACGAAAACCGTTACCCAGAAGCAGGACGCCTATGAACGGATCGTGCACTTCGTGCATTCCAGCAACGAGGACGCAGCGGTCGCGGAGATCGAACGGGCCGCTCGTTCCCGCATGATCGATCCGCTTGCCATCGTCGACCAGCTGGTCATGACGGCAGACGAATTGCGGGTGCTTTCCGCTGACCCGCTGGTGCGCTTCGGCGCGCACACACAAACCCATATCGCCATGGCACGAGTCGATGAAGCGCGGCTTGCCGAGGAAATCACCGGCTCCATGGATGCCGTCGAGGCTTATGTCGGCTACAGGCCGACCACCTTCGCCTATCCATATGGAACCAAGGTGGCGGTATCGCCGCGCGAATTCGATGCCGTAAAGAAGGCCGGCATCAAACTGGCTGTCACTACGCGACCCGGCATGCTGACGGCGGACAGCTTTGACCAGCCGACCGAGCTACCGCGCGTCTCGCTCAACGGCCACTACCAGAGGCGGCGTTATGTGAAGGCGTTGCTGACTGGCATTCCGTTCCGGCTGTTCTAACACAAATCGAACTGGGAACGGTCATTCTGCCGCCGCCATTCGATGTTTGCATCGGCCGCAGCGTGGTCAGGAAATCAGCCCGTGAAGAATGATCAAGTTCGCGGATATGTTCCTGCTCACGCTGCCGCAATTGCCGAGCAACTTCTTGGCATGCTCGATCGAACCAGCCTTGGCGGCGTGAGCGGCCTCTACCTAATGGGCTCGATAGCGCTGGACGATTATCGCCCTGGACACAGCGACGTCGATTTCCTGGCGGTCATTGAACCGACCTTCGATGTATCCGTGCTGGTTGATGTGCATTCGAAACTGGCCGAAATCTGCCAATCACATTGTGACGGGATCTACCTGAAACGCCATGAATTGTCGGTCGCGCCCGGCGAAACGGGTCCCTCGGCCCGAGAGGGCAGGGTGACGTTACAATCCTGCGACGAGCGCCATCCGGTTACCTGGCTGACGCTTCTGCGTCACGGCAAGGTATTGCGCGGCCCTGTCCCCGATCGAACCTGGATTGCCTCCGATATCAATGCGGCCATCGCGTATAGTCGGCAAAATGCACGATCCTATTGGAGACCTTGGCTCGATGGTTATCGACAATCCCCAGGAGTGGCAGCCGGATACATCTTCAACGATGCCGAGGTCGAGTGGGGCGCGTTGGGTATCGCGCGTCTCCACGCATTGATCGCCACCGGCCGGATTGAGTCAAAAACAGGCGCTGGGCTGCACGCGCTCACGGCATTTCCCCCTCATTCCCAGCTAATTCGTGAAGCGCTTCGTATTCGGAATGGATGGAGATCTTCTCTATACGCGTCGGAGATCAGCCGATCGAATGACTTTGTTCGCTTTCTGGACGACGCCATTGCAGCCGTGACCGCCTAGTTATCATCGGTCGGCAGCGGCCCTTCGTAGCGGGCGCGCGGGCGGATCAGCTTGCCCGACAAGACCTGCTCGATGGCGTGCGCTGTCCAGCCGACGCTGCGGCCCAGCGCGAACAGTCGGATGGGCGCATCGGCCGGCAAGCGGTAGGACCGGGTCAGCGCCACCAGCGCGAAGTCGACCGTCGGTTCGGCGCCGGTGGCATCGAACGCCGCCTGGCGCAACTCGCGGATGTCGTCGTCCAGCTTCATGTCCGCCAGCAACGCTGCCCCCCGCGGATCGCCGCCGGGATAGAGCGGATGGCCGAAGCCGGGCAATGGCCGGTCATGATCGATCCAGCGCGCCATTGCGGCGCGTACGCCGATCCGAACGGCGTCGTCCACCAGCATGGCGACGGCGTCGGCGGCCGTGCCGTGGCGCGGACCATAGAGCGTCGACAAGCCCGCCAGCAGGCAGGCGACGAGCGGCGCGCCGGTGGAGGCCGCCACGCGCGCGGCGAAGGCCGAGGCATTGAGCTCGTGGTCGGCCACCAGAACCATGACGCGGCGCAACACCTCCGCAGCCCGGTCGACCCGCCACCCTTTCGCCAGCCGCAGATGCACGGGTTCCACACCGGGTGCTGCCCCCAGCGCACCGGCAAGAGCCGCGATGGCCGGCATCGCATCCGCCTGCAGCACGGACGCGTTGCGCCCCAGCGAAGGTTGCCCCCTTGCCGCCAGACTGGCAAGGACCGAAAACGCCTGTGCGATGCCTGTCTCTGCCGGCACACCCGATGTTGCAAAGCGCGGAGAAACAGCACTGGCCCACAACAGCCGCGCCGTGTCCTCCAGGGTGGCGGTTTGTGAAAAGGCCACCGCATCCTCGCCGCGATAGATCAGCCTGCCATGGATGACGGTGGACAGTTCGGTGGCGAACACCGGCTCGCCCCACGAAACGGCGCTTTCGGCAATCGCAGCGACGCGGCGGCCACGCGCCCGGCGCGTGGTGAGCGCTTCGATATCCTCCAACCGGTAGAGACTGCGGCGTGGGTCGGCAGGGTCCGGCTGCATGCCGATCTGGCCGCGGCTGACATAGGCGTAAAGCGTCTGTGCACGCACGCCCAGCCTGTCCAGCGCTTCGTCCCGTGTCAGCCAGGAGCTCATATCAACTCGTATATTGATTCTATTGATCAAGATTGATGGCAATCAACAACAGCATTATCTCGGATCGAAAATTGGTCAAGGAGCAAGATGATGACGAGCGGACTGGATGATGTGGTTGCCGCCGAAACCGTGCTTTCGGAAGTGGACGGTTTCGGCGGGCACCTGACGATCCGAGGCCATGCTTTGCGTGACCTTGCCGGACGACGCGATTTCGCCGGCGTCACACATCTGCTTTTCGACGGTTTCTTTGCCGACCTGCCGGATGAGAAGGAGCTGACGGCAAGGCTCGGTCAAGCACGGGTCGAGGTGTTCGAAAGGATGCAGGCGCTGCTGCCGACGTTGGCCGGGCTCTCCGTCTATGACGGCATGCGCGCCGGTACGGCGCTGATGCCCGACGGCGACACGCTCGACGATGGGCTGCGTCTGATTGCGGCGCCCGCGGTGCTGACGCCTGCCCTCATACGCATGCGCAAAGGCCTCGAGGCCATTGCTCCGGTTGCCAAGGCCGGCCATGCCGCCGACATGCTCACCATGCTCACCGGCACGGATGCCAGCCGGGACCTGGCTGCCGCGCTCGACACCTATCTCGTCACCGTCTGCGACCACGGCCTCAACGCCTCGACCTTCGCCGCACGCGTGGTCGCCTCGACCCAGGCCGGCCTCACCTCGGCGGCACTTGCCGGCCTCGGGGCCCTGAAGGGCCCGCTGCATGGCGGCGCACCCGGCCCGGTGATCGCCATGCTCGATGCCATCGCCGCGACCGGCGACGCAACCGGCTGGCTCAGCAAGGAACTGGCCGAAGGCCGCCGCATCATGGGCTTCGGCCACCGCATCTACCGCGTGCGCGACCCACGCGCCGATGTGCTGAAGGCCGTTGTCCGCCGCATCGGCCCCGATGGCGCGGCTGGCCGCCGGCTGGCTTTCGCTGAGACGGTGGAACAGGCCGCGCTTGAAATCTTGAAGGGGGCCAAGCCCGGCCGCGTACTGCAGACCAATGTCGAGTTCTACACGGCACTTCTGCTGGAAGCGGCAGGCTTCCCCGAAGAAGCCTTCACCTGCGTCTTCGCGGCAGGACGCATGGCCGGATGGATCGCGCATGCCCGCGAGCAGCAGGCGACGGGCCGGCTGATGCGGCCGCAATCGCGTTACATCGGGCCTGTGCCGGACCTGGTTGCCTAGAACAGGCTTGCCTCAGGCGCTCAGACCCCTTCGACGAGCACGATTTCGCCGTCGGCCACCTTCTGGCGGATGGCAACGGCGCGCTGGTATTCGGGCGAATGGTAGCAGTCGCGCGCGGCCTGAAGACTCTCGAACTCGATGATGACGTTGCGGCCGCGGCCCGGCCCTTCTGCCTTCTCGTGTTCGCCGCCGCGGGCAAGGAACTTTGCGCCAAAGCGCTCGAAGGCAGGTTTCGCGGCTTCGACATAGGCTTTGTAGCCTTCCGCATCGCGCACATCGACACGGGCGATCCAATATGCCTTGGGCATGAGCAGTCTCCGTACTGGCGCCTCGTGCCAAGACGAGGCGCAGATTCAAAAGTGTTGCGGCTCAGGCCGCCGCCATCTCGTCCAGGATAGCCTGGGCGGCGGCGCGCCTGTCAACCGCGCCGACGATCGGCCGTGCGACGACGAGATGGCTCGAGCCATTGCGGATCGCGTCCGCCGGCGTGACGACACGCTTCTGGTCGCCGCGATCCGCACCGGCAGGGCGGATGCCGGGGGTCACCACCGCCATGTCGGGACCGACAACCTTGCGCACGGCCGACGCTTCCTCGGCCGAGCAGACGATGCCGCCCATGCCCGCAGACAATGCCTGTTCGGCGCGCCGCAGCACCAGCGTGTGCGGATCGTACTCGTAGCCGGCATCGATGACATCCTGCTCGTCCATCGAGGTGAGCACAGTGACGGCGAGCAGGCAGAGATTGCTGCCCCTGGCCGCTTCCACCGCCGCGCGCATCGTCTTTGGATAGGCGTGCAGGGTGAGCATGGTCATGCCCATCTTGACGATGTTCTCGACGCCCTTGGCGACGGTGTTGTCGATGTCGAGCAGCTTCATGTCGAGGAAGATCTTCTTGCCGTCGGCGGCAAGGTCTCGCGCGAATTCCAGCCCGCCTGCAAAGGCAAGCTGATAGCCGACCTTGTAGAAGGAGACCGTATCACCAAGCTCCTTCACCGCCTTCTCGGCTTCAGCGACAGTTGGAATATCGAGGCCGACGATCAGTCTTTCGCGCATATCGTTCATGTCTTCCAAATCCCTCACCTCGTTGACAGCATGCGGGCTCGTTCGATCAGCGCCTGCGCCACCAGATCCATCGCGTGACGAAGCCGTTCGTCGACAAAATTGCCGTCGGCGTCGAAAGCGCCGGCGCCGTTCGGCACCGAGCATTCCGGCGTGACGATGTCCATGTGGCAGCGCAGCAGGATGGCGCGCAGATGGTTGATGGCGCGTACGCCTGCGAAATGGCCCTTCGACGACGAACACAGCGCGACCGCCTTGCCGGCCATCGGTTTCAATTGCCGGCCGCCGTCATGACGCACGATGCTCACCCAATCGATGGCATTCTTGAGCAGCGGCGAAACGGAGCCGTTGTATTCCGGCGTGACCAGCAGCAGTCCGTCATGGGCGCCGAGCAGGCGCGCCAGCTTCATGACGTTTTCAGGGATGCCGGTTTCCTTCTCGACATCCTCGTCGAAGATCGGCATCGGGTAATCGGCGAGCGAAATGCGGGTCACATCCGCGCCCTGCATGGCCAGCGCCTTCTGCGCTGCATCGGCCGTCCTGCCGCTGAAGGCACCGCTGCGGATCGAACCCGCGAAGACGAGGATCTTGGGAATCACGGCACAGCGCTCCTTTGCCGTCCGGCAGCTATAGGCGATGACGCAGCTGAATCAAGTGCAAAGCTCGGAAGGTTTGAAAACCTTCAAGCTCTTCGCGTCGATGTTGCCGGCCGTGTCAGAAAAACGCCGATGATGCAGATGACGAAGCCGATCACCGCCCCGGCGGTGATCGCTTCGGAGAACATCAGCCAGCCCCAGATCATGGTGACGGGAGGGGTCAGGTAGATCAGGCTTCCAACGCGGGTTGCCGTGCTTCTTCGGAGGCAGAGCCAGTACAAACCGTAGCCGCCGAGCGTGGAGAAGAAGATGAACCATGCCACGGCTGCGAGGAAGCGTGGATCGGGTATCGGCGCTATTTCACCCTCCAGAAGCGCCAGCGGGGCAAACAGGACTGCAGCGACAAGACTTTGTATGGCCAGCGACGGCAACAGAGGGGTGTTGTCCGACACGCCCTTGGCGATGATTGTCGCGATGACCAGGCTAAGCGTCGACGCCCCCGCCAAGGCATAGGCCAGAAAGGATGCTCCGCCAAGCGAACCACCGACAGCAAGCGAGACGCCCGCGAGGCCGAGGGTCAATCCTGCCCATTGGAGGCGGTTCACCGGCTCATGCAGGACAGAACCGGCGAGAGCGGCCGTCGCGATGGGCTGCAGAGCGGAGACCAGCGCGGCCGTGCCGACGGGAACGCCAAGATCGATCGCCTTCACCCCCAGCGCCAGATACCCGAACATCGCGAAGGCCCCCAGCATCGATTGGAGGATCAACGATTTGGCCGTCAGGCCCTGCCGCACCGCGCGGAACAAGAACGGCAGCAGGATGAGCGAGACGAGGACAAAACGCCAGAACAGCACGAGGAATACGGACCCGACATCAGCAGCCAGCCGCGCGCCGATGAACCCGGAACTCCAGGCAACGATCAGGCCGGCTTCCAGTGCTCCAAGGGAAAGCGCGCTCGCTTTCATCCTGATTCCGGCTTTGCGCTTCCGAGAATGCGTGCGGCCGCGTTCCTGGCCGTCGTGACCGCGGCGCCGTCGCCAAGGGTGAACGCCGCCGCGACCGCACCCTCCAGGAGAACGAAGATCGTGGAGCCGAGTTGCTCCGCCTGACCTTTCGACCAGCCGCCTTGCAGCAGTCGCTGCTCGATCACGGCAAGATATTCCCGTTTGTGACTTCGTGCCGCGTTCTGAATGCTGTCGTCAGCCGGATAGTCGGCTGCCGCCCGCAGAAAGAAGCAACCATTTCCGCCCTGTTGCGTGCTCCACGCTTCCAGGACGTCGAACAGTTCAAGGACACAATCTGCGCCCTTTCCAGCTTCGCCCGCTCCTTCCAGCGCATGAAGGAAGTCGCCATGTCGCCGCTGCAACGCAGCGGTGATCACCTCGGATCGGGTTTTGAAATGCCGATAGAGCGTTCCCAGCGCGACATTGGCCTCGCCCACGACACGATCGATGCCAACTTCCGCGAAACCGTCCCGATAGAAGGCGCGATTTGCCGCGTCGATGATGTCTTCACGCTTCGTACCCATGCCAGAAAAGTAGAACGATCGTTCTATCCGAGTCAAGCTTGCTCATGAGCACGCTGGCTCACCCACGTCCTCCGCAAGGCAATGTCGGCTATCCGGGAAGCTGCGGGACAAGTTCTACGGATTGGGGGCAAAGCACGGATCAGGGCAGCGTCTCGAACGCCGCACGCCGAGACGGCGAAAATGCCTCACGCTGCGTCAGCAACGCCGCTCTTCTGTCTGATGGAGGAGATAAGGCGCTGAGTGCCTCAGTTCCGCGCCGGCCGCCGGTAAATCCACAGCCGCGTCGGCGGGATGTTGCGCAGCACGAACTGGAAATGCTCCACCGTATAGCTACCGCGCCCAGGCGGGATGGGCGACATCGGTCCGTAGGTCAATTGCACGACGGGACGGCCGGCCGGAATACGGTCGAGCAGGCTTTCGAGATAGCTGATGCGCTGAGCGACCGGGAAATTGAGCAGCGGAACGCCCGTCACCACCGAATCGAACGTCAGGCCACTGTGCTCGCCAAGCGCTTCGGTGAGATTGAAGGCATCGCCTTCGATAACATTGACGCCAGGATAGAGGCGGCGCAGATGCTGCACGAAATCGGCGGAATATTCGACCGCATAAAGGTTCTCAGGCTTCACGCCGCGCTCCAGTATAGCGCGGGTGATGACGCCGGTACCCGGGCCGACTTCGAGCACGGGCAGACCGGAGTCGAGATTGATGACCGAAGCCATCTTGCGTGCAGTGATCGAACTGGTCGGCACGATGGAGCCGACAGCCTTCGGCTTGTCGATCCATCCCTTGAAGAACTTCAGCTCGTCGTCGAATTTCTCCGCGAGCGACTTCCTCAGTCCCGGACCACGTCCCATCAAGCTCTCCTGACCGGCTCCCCCCGGACCCACTGCGTACGCTACTTACCAGTTACGTAGGGGTAGGCAAGGCAAACGTCCACCAATGTCGTGGACAAGATAGATTTTGTCGCCACCGAGGAGTGGCGTGCGCGCCCCTGCAAGTCGTGCTTCAGCTTCTTGTTCATCGCATGATCTTTGTCCGAAAAGTCTGCAACTTTTCGGAATCATGCTTCAGCGTTCGCCGAACGACTCGAAAAAGTCCTTCATGCGCGAGAAGAAGCCGCTCGACTGCGGGCTGTTTTCCTTCGACGAAAGCTGTTCGAACTCTTCCAGAAGCTCGCGCTGGCGCCGCGTCAGGTTCTGCGGCGTCTCGACCGCGGTCTGGATGTAGAGATCGCCGATCTGCGGCTGGCGCAGCACCGGCATGCCCTTGCCCTTCATGCGGAATTGCCGGCCGTTCTGCGTGCCTTCCGGCACCTTCACGCGGGTCTGGCTGCCATCCAGCGTCGTCACCTCGAAGGAACCACCGAGAGCGGCTGTCGTCATCGAGATCGGCACCTTGCAATAAAGGTCGGCGCCGTCACGCTGGAAGAATTCGTGCGGCTTGATGGCCAGGAAGATGTAGAGATCGCCCGATGGGCCGCCGCGCAGCCCGGCCTCGCCCTCGCCGGCCAGGCGGATGCGGGTGCCGTCCTCGATGCCGGCAGGAATGTTGACGGAGAGCGAACGCTCCTCGGTGACACGGCCCTGGCCGGCGCATTTCGGGCACGGATCCTTGATCGTCTGGCCGCGGCCCTGGCACTGCGGACAGGTGCGCTCTATCGAGAAGAAGCCCTGGCTGGCCCGAACCTTGCCGTGACCATGGCACATCGAGCAGGTGACCGGTTGCGTGCCTGATTTGGCGCCGGAACCCGAGCATTCGTCGCAGGAAAGCGATGCCGGCACGTGGATTTGGGCGGTCTTGCCGGCATAGGCCTCCTCGAGGCTGATTTCCATGTTGTAGCGCAGGTCGGCGCCGCGTTCGCGCCCGCCGGAGCTGCGGCGGCGTCCGCCGCCCATCATCTCGCCGAAGATGTCCTCGAAGATGTCGGCAAAGCCGCCCGCCGCGAAACCGGCACCGCCGCCATTCATGCCGCCATTCTCGAAGGCGGCGTGGCCGAAGCGATCATAGGCCGCGCGCTTCTGCGGGTCCTTCAGCGTCTCGTAGGCTTCGTTGATTTCCTTGAACTTGTGCTCGCAAGAGGCGTCGCCGGGATTGCGGTCGGGATGGAACTGCATGGCCAGCTTGCGGAAGGCGCTTTTGAGCTCCTTCTCGTCGGCGCCCTTTTGCACGCCGAGCGTTTCGTAGAAATCAGCTTTCATCGAGAGCCTGTTCCAATCCCGCCGACCGAAGGCTCAAGCAACGGCCAACGTCTGAAGCGCATTGTTTCGACCAGTCGTCCAAAAAGACTGGTCTCCGATTTAGTAACGATGCCGCGTCAATGCCAGTACCTGGGCCAGTACAGAGGCCAGTCCCAGCAAGAAACACTGCATTTTCCTGTGCATGGTTGCAAAAAAGCCCGGCTTGGCGCCGGGCTTTTCTGGATTTTTGACCCTCAGGCCACTTAAGCGGACTTCTTCTTGTCGTCGTTCTCGTCGATTTCCTCGAAATCGGCGTCGACCACATCGGAATCCTTGGCGGCATCCGCCTTGGCGTCGGCCTCGGCGGCCTCCTTCTGCGAAGCCTCGTACATGGCCTGGCCGAGCTTCATCGAAGCTTCGGTCAGCGCCTGGCTCTTGGCCTCGATCTCAGCGGCATCGTCGCCTTCGGCAGCCGTCTTCAGCGCGGCGATCGCGTCGGCGATCGCGGTGCGGTCGGCTTCGGAGACCTTGTCGCCATAGTCCTTCAGCGACTTCTCGGCCGAATGCGCCAGAGCCTCGGCCTGGTTGCGGGCCTCGACCAGTCCGCGGCGCTGCTTGTCGGCCTCGGCATTGGCCTCGGCGTCCTTCACCATCTTCTCGATGTCGGCGTCCGACAGGCCGCCAGACGCCTGGATGCGGATCTGGTGTTCCTTGCCGGTACCCTTGTCCTTGGCCGAGACGTTGACGATGCCGTTGGCATCGATGTCGAAGGTGACCTCGATCTGCGGCACGCCACGCGGAGCCGGCGGAATACCGACCAGGTCGAACTGGCCGAGCATCTTGTTGTCGGCCGCCATTTCGCGCTCGCCCTGGAAGACGCGGATGGTCACCGCGCTCTGCGAATCCTCGGCGGTCGAGAACACCTGGCTCTTCTTGGTCGGGATCGTGGTGTTGCGCTCGATCAGGCGGGTGAACACGCCACCCAGCGTCTCGATGCCCAGCGAAAGCGGAGTCACGTCGAGCAGCAGCACGTCCTTGACGTCGCCCTGCAGCACGCCGGCCTGGATGGCGGCGCCGAGTGCGACGACTTCGTCAGGATTCACGCCCTTGTGCGGCTCCTTGCCGAAGAACTGCTTCACCACTTCCTGGACCTTCGGCATGCGGGTCATGCCGCCGACCAGAACGACTTCGTCGATCTCGCCAGCCTTGAGGCCGGCATCCTTGAGCGCTGCCTTGCACGGCTCGATGGTGCGCTGGATGAGGTCATCGACCAGCGATTCGAACTTGGCGCGGGTGAGTTTCAGCGTCAGGTGCTTCGGACCGGAAGCATCGGCGGTGATGAAAGGCAGGTTGATTTCGGTCTGCGCCGAGGACGACAGCTCGATCTTGGCCTTTTCGGCAGCTTCCTTGAGGCGCTGCAGGGCAAGCTTGTCGTTCTTCAGGTCGATGCCCTGTTCCTTCTTGAACTCGGCCGCCAGGTACTCGACCAGGCGCATGTCGAAGTCCTCGCCGCCCAGGAAGGTGTCGCCATTGGTCGACTTCACCTCGAAGACGCCGTCGCCGATTTCGAGAACCGAGATGTCGAAGGTGCCGCCGCCAAGGTCATAGACGGCAATGGTCTTGCCATCCTTCTTGTCGAGCCCGTAGGCGAGCGCGGCCGCGGTCGGCTCGTTGATGATGCGCAGCACTTCGAGGCCGGCGATCTTGCCGGCATCCTTGGTGGCCTGGCGCTGGGCGTCGTTGAAATAGGCCGGAACGGTGATGACCGCCTTCTCGACCTTCTCGCCGAGATAGGCTTCCGCCGTTTCCTTCATCTTCTGCAGGATCATGGCCGAGATCTGGGAGGGCGACTGCTTCTTGCCGCCGGCTTCTACCCAGGCATCGCCATTGTCGCCATTGACGATCTTGTAGGGGACGAGCTTCTTGTCCTTCTCCGTCACCGGATCGTCATAGCGGCGGCCGATGAGGCGCTTGACCGCGAAGACCGTGTTTTCAGGATTGGTGACCGCCTGGCGCTTGGCCGGCTGGCCGACGAGGCGTTCGCCGTCGCCGCTGAAGGCGACGATCGAAGGCGTGGTGCGCGCGCCTTCCGCGTTTTCAATGACCTTCGCGTCCTTGCCGTCCATGACAGCGACGCAGGAATTGGTCGTCCCGAGGTCGATACCGATTACTTTTGCCATCTAGTCTCTCCACTAAGCAGGCTTTCAAGGACCCTGTCAGGCGTTCCGGCGAAAGCCCCTGTTCACAGAAATTCCGCGCCAGGCTGCTTTTTCAAGGCGGCCCGCACGGTTGCGGCGTATATAAGAACAGGCCGCGCGGCACGCAAGCATTCTGCGCTTCCGCTTTTCCACTGCCAATCATCCTTTAGCTGCCCACCGATCACTTGTTGAAAATGGCCTGTCAAAAAGGCGTCCGGGGCGATGAGCCTGAACCCGCATCCGGACCCTGCAAGCCGGTTCCGCCGCTGTTTTGCACAGAAATCGTCCAAAAATGCCCCTGAACCACCATTCGGGCCGAGAGAAACGGACAAGGCGAATGGACTGCGTATGCCGGCTCGGCTAGGGTCCGCCCATCTCAGCGCATCTTGTTAGTCCACCTCGGAATGCCCATCCTGCCAGTCTCGCACCTGTTCGCCTTCGCCCGCAGAAGTCTCGTCGCCCTTGCCGCAGTGGCCTTCGTGGCCGGCTGTACGACCGCGACTCCGCCCGAGCAGGTGCTTTCGGTGCCGGCAAAGGAACAGAAATACGCAGCCATCGTCGTCGATGCCAGGACGGGCGCGCAGGTGTTCGAGGTCAATTCGACTTCGCTGCGTTATCCCGCGTCACTCACCAAGATGATGACGCTCTATCTCCTGTTCGAGGCGCTGGAGAGCGGCCGCATCGGCAAGGACACCCAGATCCCGGTCTCCGCCAACGCCGCCTCGCAGCCGCCGACCAAATTGCGGTTCCGGCCCGGCGAGACGATCGACGTCGATTCCGCCATCCGTGCGCTGGTTGTGAAGTCCGCCAATGACGTCGCCGTCGCGGTCGGGGAATATCTCAGCGGCTCCGAAGAGGGTTTCGCCGCCACGATGACGTCCAAGGCGCGCCAGATCGGCATGCGCTCGACAACTTTCCGCAATGCATCCGGCCTGCCCGACGATGGGCAGCAGACGACGGCACGCGACATGGCCGTGCTCGGCCTGGCGCTGAGAGCGCGCTTCCCGCAGCACTACCATTATTTCTCGGACACAGACTTCATGTTCCGGGGCAGGCTGATACGCGGCCACAACGAGATGCTCAAGAACGTGTATGGCGTCGACGGCATCAAGACCGGCTACATCCGCGCTTCCGGCTTCAACATCGTCACCTCCTACGACGCCGGCGGAAAACGCTTCGTGGTGGTTGTCATGGGCGCGGACACGGCGCGCCAGCGCAATGCCCATGCCGAGGCGCTGCTGCAGCGGGCACTGAACCCCACCGGCTCCACGGCGCGTCTGCTCTACACGGCGGAGCAATAAGCCGGCCGCGGCGGATGTGAAGCCGACGCGGGACACTCAGTTCGCCAGCCAGAGCGCCGACTTCGGCTTGAAGCCCACGGTGGTCGACCCGCCGGGCTCGAGCAATGAATCGCCCGAATGGAATGGCGCGTCGATCAGCACCATCGCGCCGCCGACCTGCACGCCATAGCGGACTGTGGCCCCCAGGAATTCGCGGTGAACGATCCTGCCCGGCAACGATACCGAATCCGCCGCATCAAGGCCGATCGTGGCGTATTGCGGACGCAGCACCAGCTTGGCGCTTTCGGGCACATCCACGCCCGCCGGGATCGGGATGGAGCCCGCACCGGCCACTTCGAAACTGCGCGCGTTCCCTTCACCCCTGATCTTTCCCTCGAGGAGGTTCGCCGTGCCAAGGAAATTGGCAACGAACAGATTTGCCGGCCTCTCGTAGAGGCCCATCGGCGTGCCGACCTGCTGGATGCGGCCTTCGTTGAACACGGCGATGCGATCGCACACGGTGTTTGCCTCTTCCTGGTCATGCGTGACGAAGATCGTCGTCAATTGCAGCCGCTGCTGGAGATCCCTGAGTTCGCGACGGACCTCGACACGCATCTTGGCGTCGAGATTGGAGAGCGGCTCATCGAGCAGAAGCACTTTGGGCTCGATCGCGATGGTACGGGCGAGCGCCACGCGCTGCTGCTGGCCACCCGAAAGTTGCGCGGGACGACGCTCCGCCAGGTGCTTGAGGCCAACCAGATCGAGTGCTGCGTTTACCCTGCGCTCGACTTCGGCTTTGCGCAGGCGCCGTTCTTCCAGGCCGAAGGCGACATTGTGCGCCACCGTCATATGCGGCCAAAGCGCGTAGGATTGGAACACCATGCCGATCTCGCGTTTCCAGGGCGGCATGTCGAGGACATCGTCCCCGCCGATCACCACCTTTCCCTGGCGGGCCTGGTTGAAACCGGCGATCAGCCTGAGCAATGTCGTCTTTCCGCATCCTGAGGGGCCGAGGAAGGCGAAGAACTCCCCGGGTTTGATCTCCAGGTTGATATCCTTCAGCACATGCTGCTGGCCGTAATAGAGATTGACGTCGCTGATGCTGATAGCCTTGGCGGCTCCCCGGGAGCGCGCTTCATTCCTGACTTCCACATTCATCGTTCACTCCCTGGAATTCTATTTGTTCATGCCGAGCGTCTTCTGACGGCGCTCGACCACGTAGTGGGACAGCAGCGTGCAAGCCGCGACCATGATGACGGCGATGACGCCGAGCGCCGCCCCCGGTCCGCGCCCCGCAGGTGATTGCATGAAGACGTAGAGGCCGTAGGCTATGGGCGCGTCGGAATTGCTCTGGATGAGCATCAGCGTTGCCGAAAGCTCGACGGCCGCGGTCGAGAAGGACGTGACGAAGCCCGCAAGCAGACCACCGGTCATCAGCGGCAGGACAATGCGCCGGATGGTGCACTGCTTGGTGGCGCCGAGGTTCTCCGCAGCCTCCTCGAGCGATTGCGAAACTTGCTGCAACGCCGCGTAGCAGGCCCGCAACGCATAGGGCAGTCGGCGGATGGCAAGCGCCATCACAACCATCACCCACAGTGTCGCAAGCGGGGTCCCGTCGGGCAAACTGATGCCGTAGAAAGTACGAAGATAGCCGATGCCGAGCACGACGCCCGGGATTGCCAGGGCCGCGGTCGCAGCCCAGTCGAGCCAATGCCGACCGATCACCTTGGTGCGCAGCACCAGATAGGCGATGGCGCCACCGACAATGACATCGATGAGACCGGCCAGGCTGGCGTAGATCAGCGTGTTCTTGATGTAGAGCGAACTCTCGCCGAAGACGCGGGTGTAGTGGGCGACGGTGAAACCATCGGGCAGAGGGCTGAAGGACCACACAGTGGCCAGCGACAACAGCAAAAGCCCGATATGCGGCGACAGCACCAGAAGCAGGATCAGGCCGACCACACCGTAAGCCAGGACTGCTTCGCCACGGCTGAGCGGGCGCTTGGACAGGCCACCGCCACCGCGCTGGACGGTCGAATAGTCCTTGCCGCGCATCGCCACCGCCGACAGCCACATGGCAAAGATCGAGACCACGATCAGGATGACCGAGATCACATAACCCATCGGGTCTGTGAGGCCGACCGACGTGACGCGCAGATAGGCCTGCGGCGCCAGCATGTCCTTGACGTTGAGCAGCAGCGGCGTGGCGAGGTCATCGAAAACCTTGACGAAAACCAGCGATGCTCCCGCGAGATAGCCGGGCATCGCCAGCGGGAAGACGATGCGGCGGAACAGGCGGAAACCCGAAGAACCCAGATTCTGGGCAGCTTCCTCCATCGATCGGTCGATATTTCTCAGGCTGGTCGAAAGGTTGATCAGGATGAAGGGGAAATAGTGCAGCGACTGCACGAAGATGACGCCGTTCAGCCCCTCCATGAAAGGAATGCGGAAACCGAACCAATCGTTGAGCAGGAGATTGACGGTGCCGTTGCGGCCAAACAGCAATTGCATGGCGACCGCACCGACGAAGGGCGGCATGATCAACGGAATGAACCCCAGCGTCTGGATCAGAAGCGAGCCACGGAACTCGAAGCGTGTGGTGAGCACCGCCAGGGGCAGGGCGATCAACGTACCCCAGACCACCGACATGGCCGACACATAGACCGAGTTGAAGAAGGATTGCTGGAACAGCTTGGTGCGGAAGAAGTCCAGGAAATTGACAATGGTCAGTGCGCCCGTGCCTTTCTCCGTGAAGGCCGTGTAGATCACGGTTCCCGCCGGGATCACCAGGAAGACGGCAAGGAACAGGGCGATCAAGGCGACCGCGGCGACCTGCCCGGGCTTGGCTGAGATACGGTTTATCGGGATTGCGGCAACGGATGCCATGGCGGACTCCGGATGAGTTCATCGTGCCCGGCTGTCAGCGTGCCGGGTACAGAAGCATGGATGATCGGAAATGGCCGCCTGCTTGCGCAGACGGCCTGCACGCCGGTTCGCTCAGTCGATGAGGCCCAGCGCGGCTTCCGCCTTGGTCTGTGCGGCAGCGTATTTCTCCGCTGCGAATGCCGCCCATTGCTGCTCGAGTTCGGCCTGGCGAGCGGTCTTCTGTTCGCCGCCGGTGAAGGCGTCCCGGATTTCCTGGCTTGCCGCCTGCTCAGCGGTGATCGGCATCGCCGCGATCAGCGAACGGGCCTCCTGGAGCAAGCCGCGCGCTTCCGCATTGTCGCTTTTGGCCAATGCCTCCTCGGCCGCGTGGATTGCCTTCGTCGCGCCCTTCAGCTTGTCGAGCTGAAACGAGATCAGCTGATCGAACAGGGTGTCGACGACATCGGTGCGCTTCTTCGAGACATCGGCGTCGAAGGTGATCATCGACTGGAAACGCTGATCCTTGAACGGGTTCGGGAAACCCTCGGGTGCCTTCTCATAAAGCGCGGGATTGATCGGCAAGCGACGGATCGTCGGTTCGAGCAGGACGGTCTGGCCTTTTTCCGAAAGCAGATAGTTGACGAAGGCCTCGGCTCCTTTCTGGTTCGGAGCATTGGCGACGATGCCGACATTGGCTGGAACCACCGTCGTCACCGACGGGTAGGCGAAACTGACCGGGAAGCCGCTGGCCTGCGCCGAGAAGGCAAAGAAATCGATGACGATACCGATGCCCGTCTGGCCCGAATTCACCGCATCCGGCACACCGAACGAGCGCTCGGTGACCTGCTGCAGATTGCCGCCGATGCCTTTGAGCGTACCCCAGCCCTTGTCCCAACCCTCTCCCTGAAGGATCGTTTCGATGGTCAGGTGCGTGGTGCCGGAACGAGAGGGCGCCGCGATCGCGACATGATCGTAGTATTGCGGCTTCGTCAGGTCGCCCCATTCGGCGGGCTTGGGGATTTCGTTGGCCTCGAGATAGCGGTCGTTCGACATGATGCCGTAACCGGACGCCGCGAAGCCGAAGTAGAAGCCGTCGGGATCATTGACCGGATAGGAGCCGACTTTCTCCGGCAGGCCTGTGACGGACGGCTTGAATTTGGTCAACAGCTTTCGGCTCTTCAGGCTGTCGAAAGCATCGGGCGCGGAGGCCCAGAACAGATCGGTCTGGTTGTTGCCCTTGGTCTCGTCGACATATTTGACGCCGGAACTGGTGCTCTTGTTCTGGACGTCCAGCGTGTACCCTGGATTGGCCGCCTCGAAGCCGGCCTTGAATGGGTCGGTCACATCCTTGGAGAAGGATGTGACGATGGTCACCTTGCCGCCCTCTTCAGCGTGAGCGGCAACGATGGCGGCAGCCGAGATCAGCATCGCCGCGGCAATGGTCTTCAACATGAGATAGCTCCTCCCAATCACCGCCAGGCTTCGGCGGTCGCCAAAGACGGAGCAAGGCGCGTGCCAATCGCGGAAATCCCGCGATTCCGGCTCTCTTCAGCGGAGATTGGGTAAGAACGGTAACATTGCCGCGCTGCAGCGTGGGTAATTCAGGTAACGTCGCCATCCTCGCCGCGCGCGTCTATGCCGTGCTTGCGCATCTTGAGGTAGAGCGTCTTGCGTGAGATGCCGAGCTGGTCGGCGGTGGCCCCCACGCGCCCTTCCTGGGCCGACAGGCTGTCGAGGATGATGGTGCGCTCCACCCGATCCATCTGCTCTTCCAGCGTCAACGATCCATCGAAATTCCTGCCTTCGCCGACATCCTCCAGGCCAAGAACGAAGCGCTCGGCGACATTGCGCAGTTCGCGCACGTTGCCTGGCCACGGCCTGCGGTCGAGATCTGCCAGGAAGGCCGTATCCACCTTGGGCGGGATTCGTCCCTGGCGTTTGGCCGCCAGCGCCAGGAAATGCCGGAACAACAGGCCGACATCGCCCTTGCGGACACCGAGCGGGGGCAACTCTATCCGCGCGATATCGAGCCGATAGGCCAGGTCCTCGCGAAACTGCCCCTGCCTGGCCAATTGATGCAGGTCGGCTTTCGTGGCCGCCACCACCTGCAGGTCGACGGACCGTTCCGTGTTCGAGCCGAGGCGTTCGATGACACGTTCCTGCAGGACACGCAGCAGGCGGACCTGAGCGGCCGTCGGCATGGATTCGATCTCATCGAGGAACAGCGTGCCGCCATCGGCATGCTCGATCTTGCCGACGCGTTTTTCGCGCGCGCCCGTGAAGGCGCCGGCTTCGTGACCGAAGAGTTCGGATTCCAGCATGGTTTCCGGGATGGCGCCGCAATTCACGGCAACGAAATTGCCCTTGCGGGCGCCGAAGTCGTGCAGGGCGCGAGCAACGACCTCCTTGCCGGTCCCGGTCTCGCCTATGACGAGGATATCGGTGGCAACGCCCGCAATGCGCTTCAACTTCTCGCGCAGCGCCACGACCGGTGCCGAATGGCCGATGAGGCGCGTTTCCCAGCCGTCGGTGTCAGCCGCCAGACGCAGTTGCCGGTTCTCCAACAGAAGTTGCCGGTGCGCGCGCGCCTTCCTGATCGTCTCGATGAGATGCAGCGGATCGGCCGGCTTTTCGATGAAATCCCAGGCGCCTTCACGCATGGCCCGCAAAGCCATCGGGACGTCGCCATGACCGGATATCAGCACGATCGGGATATCGGGATCGATGCCGCGCACCGCGGCGATCAGGTCAAAGCCGTCATGCCTGGGCATACGCACATCCGAGACGATGACGGCCCCGGTATCGGCCCTGAGGTCAGCGATGGCTGCTGCCACGGAGCCATGGGCGGCGACTACGAGGCCTTCGAGTTCCAGCACCTCACGGTAACCGTCGAGCACGCTGGCGTCGTCATCGACGAGGATGACATCGGTCATCTTTCGGGTCCTTTCAGCAGGATCTGAAAACGAGTGCCGTCCGGCCCGCTCTCGAGCACCGTGATGTCGGCGCCGAAGTCCTTGATGATGTTGTAGGAGATGGAAAGCCCGAGACCGAGGCCCGACCCCGCCGGCTTGGTGGTGAAGAACGGGTCGAACACCGCCTGCAGATCCCCTGCGGCGATGCCGGGCCCGGTATCTGCGATGACCAGGCTCGCGCCATCGGCGCTCGGCCTGGTGGTTATCGTGACGCGACGCCGCGCCGTTTCCTTCACGGCATCGAGCGCATTGGCCACGAGATTGACGACGACCTGCTCAAGCCTAATCGGCTCGGCCATCACCAGCATCGCCTCTTCGGCGAGATCCATCCGGAGCTCTGCCTGTTCCTCGTCGAAACGGTGCTCGAGCAGGCTGACGGCGTCACCGACCGCAGTGTTGAGATCGACCGGCCGCAATTGGGCATCCGGGCGCCGGGCGAAGCGGCGGATGTGGCTGATCTGGTCAGCCATGCGCGCCGTGAGCGCCCTGATCTTCTCCAGGTTGACCAACGCCTGCTCACTGTTGCCACGATTGATGAGTGTGGAGCCGCTATGGATCTGGGCGCGGATCGCCGCCAGCGGCTGGTTGAGTTCGTGCCCGATCCCCGCCGCCATCTGGCCAAGGGCCGCCAGCTTGGCGGATTGGATGAGTTCGTCCCGGGTCTGGCGAAACAGGGCCAGGGCATGCGCAAGATCGCCGAGCTCATCCGGTTCGGCAGGCGGAAGCTGAACCGAATGCCGTCCTTCGCCGATGCTGCCCGCGGCCGCTGCCAGCAGGCGGATACGCGACAGCACATTGCGGTGCACGTAGAAGTAACCGATCGCGATTGCCAGGACGATCGACGACAACGCGATCGCTGCCAGCATCTTGCGGCCGGCATCGATGGCCTGCGCGGCGCGCAGGCTGGCGGCATTGGCGTTTGCCTCGATGGCCGTGACCTCGGCCTCGATGTTGCGGCCCAGGGTCTCCACCAGTCGTGCGTTTTCCTGCGCCAATCCGCTCAGCTGGGCGGCCTGCGACATCTCGGAATTCTTGCGGTTCGGAATTCCGGTGCGCACATCCGCCTGCTCGAGTATGCGCCGGGCAAGCTGCCGCAGCGTGATGCTGTCGGGCCACCCCGAAAGCATATCCAGCCGCGTGGCCAGCTCATCAACGCTGTCGCCGAGGAAGGCGTTGGTCTCCTGGATCTCCGCAACGGTGGTCGCGTTGACCAACCGGCCGATCAAACCTGTGGCGAGGTTCGCCTGGGCAATCGCGGTCAGAAGTGCCTCGCTCTTGCGCTGTTCGGCGAGTGCATTCGACCCGCCCGACTTTCGTGCCTCAGCCTCGATGTTGAACCGGATGTCATCGACGAGCGGATCGGCTTCCTCGATCAGATCCGCCTGCAGCCATCGCAGTTCGTCGATGTCGGAACGCATCGCTTCCAGGAGCGTGAAACGCTTGCCGGCCGCGATATCGATCCGGCTCAGATTCTCGCCGATGGCGCGGGCGACCGGACCGATCTGGGCAACGTCGCGCACGGCGTCGGGCTGGGCAAGCAGATCCTGCAAGACCTTCAGGCGTTCGCCATAGACGCCGCGCATTTCGTCATATTCGGCGCGTGTGCCGGCGCTGGTCAGCACCGCTGTCGCGGAGCCGATATCCGCCCCTGCCTTGGACAGGCGCGAGGCGAAAGCGAGACGCGGCATCTGCGCCTCGGCGATTGCGGAAAGCTCTCCAGAAAGCCTGGCATAGGAAAGCCAGCCGACGACGCAGGCCCCAACCGCCAGCCCGACAATCGCCACGAAGGCCGCGAACAGCCGCGCGCCGATGCCGAAACGCCAGCGGTGCTTGCGCGGCGGCGCCGGGATCGTTTGGGCTACTGCCGCCATCGAGCCCCCTGCGCGCCGGAAATCTCGGCGATCAAGGCCTCCGCGTCGGCGAGCTTGCGCTCGATATTGCCGCGCAGGCGGGCGGCGAACTCGACCTGCAGCGGCGACCACGCGATGCGCCGGGGCCACTCGGCCTTGAGGGCGCTGTCGAGCCGATCCGCTTCGGCTTCCGAGATGGGCGGGGCCTCGAGATTGTGCCGCGCGCGCGACAGCAAACTCTGGGTCTTAGGCGATGCGATCTTCATCGCCTCGAATTCGGCAAGGCGCTTCCACAGACGCGCCAGGACCGCGCGGCGGCGGACGATATAGTCGTCGAACATGAGATT
Organism: Mesorhizobium sp. 1M-11; assembly: GCF_001303895.1. Lineage (GTDB taxonomy): Bacteria > Pseudomonadota > Alphaproteobacteria > Rhizobiales > Rhizobiaceae > Mesorhizobium. Next base: position 425,404 of record NZ_LJSD01000051.1, read on the forward strand.
GACGAGGCCGTATCGTTCGGCCGACAGGCCCGCGTCAAAGGTCGTGTCCTTGAGCAACCCGGCATCGTTACCGGGCAGGAGGTCGCGATTGAGCGACGGAATGACCGGAATGCGCCCGACAGCCGGCGTAAGGAGGATGCGCTGGCCCTCTTCCGACAAAATGAAATCGATGAAGCGTTCCGCAGCATCGACATTTCGGGCACGCGACAGAATCCCGATGCTGGCGGGCACGAAGACCGTATCCGACGGCATGACAAAAACCGCGTCATTGGCACCGATGCTGGGCGTTCGGGCGAGAAAGTCGATCGTGATGCCGATGCCGAACCGGCGTTGCGCCACGCCGGAAGCAACGCCGAAACTGCGCGCGGTAACGGTGGAGAGATTGCCGCCAAGGTTCGAAAGCATCGCCCAACCCCTTTCCCAGCCGTAGGTCTGCAGCAGCGCTTCCACCATCAGATGCGTGGTGCCGGAACGCGAAGGTGTCGTGATGCCAATGTGACCGGAATAGGCGGGCTCCAGCAGCTGTTGCCATTCGCGCGGGCGTGCCAGTCCATACTGGGCCAGGTAAGCTCCGTTGTAGACGATGCCGTACCCCGACAAGGCAAAACCGAGATAATAGCCGTCGGGATCATTCAACGGATAGCCGAGCACCTTTTCCGGTGCGCCCGTGTCGCGGGGATGGACTTTCCTCAGGCTCCCGTGCCGCTTGAGCAGCTCGAACGCATCGGCGGCGGACGCCCAGAACATGTCCGCCGGCTGCTCCTTCTTTTCGATGACGAAGCGGCTGGCGCTTGCGGTGTTCCGCTGGATTATCGAGATGCTTACGTCGCGATTTTTCTGTTCGAACGCCTTCTGGAACGGCTCGAAAAATGCGGGAGGGTAGGACGTTACGATCGTGAGCTTGCTCGGCTCCTCGGCCTGCGCGCCGACGGTGAACCGCAGCAGTATGAGAAAAAACCCCAGCAGTCGAAACGATCGCAATACCGAACAGTGCAACTGCCGTCCTCGACCCGAGTTTCACTTCCCTGCGGTTTTCGCAAAGGCCTCGGGTCTTGTTTTGGCCCTATGCGGCCTGTTTTTCCAGTCTGTTTTTCGTAATGGCTCGGCCCCTTCGGATGTGGCCAACCCGCGTATTCGCCATTCGTGCCGTGCGCCTGCTTCCGGCGCGCCAAGGTCGACAGGTATCTTTATGCGGCGGAGCGGCCAGCCTCCCGGGAACACAAAACCGGCCGCCGCAGATGATCTGCGGCGACCGGAGTTGCTGTTGCAGGGCTTTGCCTCACCCATGCTTTCGCGTTGCGATCCCGGCGGCGAAGATGCCGAGAAGCGTGAGCAGCGCGATGCCGAGGCTGACATAACGCGCCGCATCGACGACCGAATCTCCGCCTGCCGCCATCAGCGTGCCGGCGAGCGCCGAGGTGATCGAGAAAGCGATGAGCTGCGTGATGGTGATCGCAGCAGCAGCCTTGCCGCCTTCGGCGGGATCGGTGGTGCTGCTCATCGCGGCAACGCCGAGCAGCGGCCAGGCAAGGCCGATGCCGATGCCGGCCAGCGCAAGCACCCCCGCCCAGATGGCAGCCGTCGTCAGGTCGGCGCCTTCCGCCTGCAGCAGGCCGTAGGCGATCAGCCCTGCCGTCAAAAGCAGCGGACCGAACCGGATGGCGCGACGGCGTGCCGTTTCGGACGAGACCGAGACGATGAAAAGCTGGGCGATGACCCAGGCCAGCGAGAGCACCGCGCCGAGCAGTCCGGCGACCACCGGGCTCAGTCCGGCGAGCTGCTGGCCGAAGAACGGGATGAAGTTTTCCACCATCACGCCGGCACTGAGCGCCGCGACGGTGAGATAGACCCATTTCAGCGTGTTGCCGCGGCGATAGGTCAAGCGTGGCAGCAGCGTGTTGTGCGAGCGGCGCTCGACCATGACGAACAGAAAGAGCAGGATAAGGCCGATGGCGACCGCCGCAAAGGTCGGCCAGCCGATCGGCACGATGGCGCTGAGGCTGACGGCGACGATGGCCAGGATCAGCGGAATGAGCGAGGCGACGGGCACGGGCGCATGCTGGCCGGAGCCCGCTTTGCCGGCGAATGAGCGTTGCGCGACGATCGCAAACAGCAGCGCGAACACCGCCAGCGCGCCATAGGACCAGCGCCAGAGCCCGAACTCCGCGAAGACGCCGCCGAGCACCGGGCCGACCAGGGTGCCGACGCCCCACATGGCCGAGACGACGCCGGTCGCCCGCGCCCAGTGCCGATCCGGCAGCGCCGCGCGGATGACCGCATAACCGAGCCCCGCCAGCAGGCCGCCACCCAGACCCTGCATGACCCGCGCAACGAGCAACAGCTCCATCGTCGGGCTTGCGGCATTGGCTGCACCGCCGACGGCAAAGATGACGAAGGCGATCACATAGGCCAGTGCCGGGCCCTTGCTGTCGAGAATGCGGCTGACGAAAAGCGAGGCAATGATGGCGGCGATGACAAAGCCGGTCGTCACCCAGGCATAATATTGCTGCCCGCCGATGTCGGCGACGATGGAGGGCATGAGTGCGGCGGTGAAGTAGATGTTCATCGCATAAAGCAGAACGCCGCTGGCCATCACCAGCACGATGGCTAGATGCCTGCCGGACAACAGGTCGGACCAACCACTCGCCTGTGCTACGGGCGCGTTCAAGGGTTCGGCCGAAGCGGCCGATGTAACGGGATCATTCATGGACGATGTCTCCTGGGAAATCTGCGGCTCAGCGCCGTCGGAATGGAAGCCTTCTCTTCATTCACACCTCGTGGAAAAGGCTGGCGTCGCCTCGTCAGGAACTGGACGCGGCAGCCTTTCCATAATAGATTGAGCGATCACTCTATTTATCATCGCGACGACGTCAAGATATAATAGAGCGATCGTTCTAAGATTTTTCGGGGAGCCGATGGCACGCAAGCTCGTTCACGAACAGCATGAAGGGAAACGGCAGGAAATCCTGGCGGCGGCGCATCGCTGCTTCCTACGCCACGGGTTGCAGGGCGCGTCGATCTCGATGATCTGCAAGGAGGCCGGGATCAGCCCGGGCCATCTCTATCACTATTTTCCAAGCAAGGAGGCCATCGTCGAGGAGATGGCCAACGACTACCTGGCGCAACTCCATGGCCATTTCAACGGCCACGAGGAAGGCGCAAGCACGGCGACCGTGCTGCTCTCGGAACTCTGGAGCATGAAGGGCTGGGATGCTCTTTCCCACTGTCGCATCCTGTTCGAACTGCTGGCCGAAGCGGGCCGCAACGAGAAGATCCACGCCATCCTGATGGACAATACCGACGGCATCCGCGCGCTTCTGGCAAAGACCCTGAAGGCGGGACAGGCACGCGGTGAGGTCGATCCCGACCTCGATCCGGGGCATACGAGCGCGGTGCTGGTGGCGATCCTCGACGCCGCGCCCATGCTGCCGCTGATGGCCTCCGACATCGACTTCGAGGAAAGCCGCAAGCTCATCACCACTATGGTGGCGAGGTTCCTGCAGCCGCCGAAGTGAGGGAATAGGTAAGGGAGTAAGGGAGTAAGGGAGTAAGGGAGTAAGGGAGTAACATGATCCCTATTCCCCTATTCCCCTATTCCCCTATTCCCCTATTCCCCTATTCCCCTATTCCCCTATTCCCCTATTCCCCTATTCTCCTATTCTCCTATTCCCCTATTCCCTACCGCCCCCGGCCTTCCTCATTGGGCGCCAGGCCGTAGCTCATGCGGCGCATCTGTTCGATGACGCGAACCATCTCGTCCTCGGGCAGGATCGGCGGCTCGCCGAGCAGGAGCGCCTGGACATACATGTGCGACAGCGTCTCCACCTCGATCGCCAGCCACAGGGCCGCCTCCAGTGTCTTACCGAGCGATATCTGGCCGTGCTGGCCGAGCAGGCAGGCGAGGCGATCCTCGAGCGCAACCAGCGCATGGTCGGACAGCGCCTGTGTGCCGAAGGTGGCGTATTTCGCGCAGCGGATCGTCGAGCCGCCGGCAACGCCGGTCATGTAGTGGAAGGCCGGGATCGTCTTGTGATGGCAGGCCAGCGTGGTGGCATGCACCGAATGACAATGCAGCACGACATTGACGTCCTGGCGGTGGGTGAGGATATCGCGATGGAAACGCCATTCCGAGGACGGCATGCGGCCGACATAACGGCCGTCGAAATCCATCGACACGATGTCGTCGGCCTCCATGGTTTCGTAGGGCAGTCCGGACGGGGTGATCAGAAAGCCGTCGCCTGAGCGCACCGAGAGATTGCCGGCCGTGCCCTGGTTGATGCCGCTGGAATTCATGCGACGGCAGATCGACACCATCTCCTTGCGCAGCGTCTTGTCACTCATTGTCTACTCCAGATGAAAAACCTGCTGCAGCGGCACCACCAGCGGTTCGTTGCGGTCGGTGACCTGCATGATGTCGGCCATGAAGTCCCACCAGCGGCGGTTGACCTCGGTCTGCGGCAGCGCGTCCATGGCGTGATCGTCGGCCCGCACCAGCGTCGCGAACAGATGGTTGGTCTCCGGGTCCAGCCAGATCGAATAGTCGGAGACGCCGGCCTTGCGCAGCGCCTCTCGCAGTTCCGGCCAGATCGCGTCGTGCCGCTTCCTGTACTCGGCGGCCTGGCCGGGATTGAGCACCATTCGGAAGGCAATGCGTTCGGGCATGGCAACCTCTCCGGCTCAAACGATGCCGCCGCCGGCGGCCGAGACGGCCGGCCGCTCGGCCGCGACCTTCGCCCGATAGCCGCTGGCGCGATAGGCCGTGATCGGATCAATGGCGCCGCCCCGGTTCAGGCGCGCCATGGCCAGGATCGGCTCGACATCGGTGCGGTAGGCGGCCTTCAGCGTCTGTGTCGCCATCAGCGCATCGTTCGTCTCCTGGAAGCCTTCCAGCGCCTTGCGGTCGACCAGCAGCGCCGCCGCATAGGCGCGCTGCACCTCGATGGCCGACAGCATCAGGCTCTCGATCGGATCGGTGACGTTGTGGCTCTGGTCGAGCATGTGCGCCGGCTGGAAGTCTCGCGCACCATTTAGCTCGGCATCGACCAGTTCGTTGAAGACGAGGAACAGCCGGTAGGGGTCGATCGAGCCGGCATCGAGGTCGTCGTCGCCATATTTGGAATCGTTGAAGTGGAAGCCGCCCAGTTTGCCGAACTGGATCAGCCGGGAGACGATCATCTCGATGTTCACATTGGGCGCATGGTGGCCGAGATCGACCAGGCAATAGGCCTTGTCGCCGAGTTCCCTGGCGATGATGTAATTGGTGCCCCAGTCCTGCACGACGGTGGAATAGAAAGCCGGCTCATACATCTTGTGCTCGGTGAACAGGCGCCAGTCCTGCGGCAGCTCGGCATAGATCGCCTTCATGGCATCGAGATAGCGTTCGAAGGCGCGCGCGAAATTGACCTGGCCGGGGAAGTTCGAACCGTCGCCGATCCATACCGTCAGCGCCTTGGAACCGATGGTCCTGCCGATCTCGATGCATTCGAGATTGTGCTCGACGGCCTGCCGGCGCGCCCCGGCATCGGCATGCGACAGCGAACCGAACTTGTAGGAATGCTTCTGGCCCTCAGCGTCCGAGAAGGTGTTGGAATTCATCGCATCGAAGCCGAGACCGAAACGCGAGGCCGCCTGCTTGAGACGGTTCGGATCGGCCTTGTCCCAGGGGATGTGCAGCGAGACGGTCGGGGTCGCCCGCGTCAGCTGGCTGATGACGGCGCAATCCTCGATCTTGTCGAAGACGTCGCGCGGTTCGCCAGGACCCGGGAAGCGGGCAAAGCGTGTGCCGCCGGTGCCGACACCCCAGGACGGGATCGCCACGCCGAAGGCCTCGACTTTCTTCAGGATCGCATCGATGGAGATGCCGCGCCGATCGAGCTGTTCGCCGAGGACCGCATAGTCTGCGTCGAGCGCTTTCCTGCGCGCGGCGTTGCTCTGTTCGACGACATCACCCGCGATCACCGTTTCCATATCGTCTTCCTCCTCCTCACCTCAGCGTGCGCATTTTTTTTGCGCGATCGTCGGCGCTGCCCCTCATCGCCCTGCCGGGCACTTCTCCCCGTAAACGGGGAGAAGGAGGCTGGCCGCAGCGACGGTGCTCGTCCTGCAACGCAGGCAATTGGCGAAACCCTCGGTGGAAGCGTCCCTCTCCCCGTTCACGGGGGTCCGAAGGACGGGCGAGACCCGTGGCTCGCCCCGGTATGGATGCCGGCAGGCAGGTGAGGGGCAGCGTCGACGATCCAAAACAATTGAGTGCGTGCATCAGCCTCACCATACGAAAGCGCGCAGCAGGAAATTGGGCGTCGCGCCGTGCTCGGCATAAAGCTGTTGTTTCTCGGCAGCGGTCGCGGTCTCGAGGATGCCCGTCGTCACCAGCGCGGTGCTCAACCCAGCCCCTCGCCCGCCGGCGATGTCGTGCTCGATGCTGTCGCCCACGCAGACGACGCGCGCACGATCGGGATTGCCCAGCACCTTGAGCGCAGCCGCATAAATCTCGGCAAACGGCTTGCCGATCCAGGTCACCGGCCCGCCGAGTTCGACATAGAGCTCGGCGATTGCCCCCGCACCGAAGCGCGGACCGACCGACGTCAGCATGATCTTGTCGGGATTGGTGCAAAGGCACACCACGCCGCGCGCCGCCGCGGGTTCGAGCAGGCGGCGGTAGTGGTCGAGGTCGAAGCGGTCGCCTTCGCTGGCCGCAAGCAGGACGATGTCGGCGTCCGATCCATTGTCGACCAGCGTCAGCGGTAGCCCTTCAACCGCGGAACGATCGCCGTCGCGCGCCACAAGCAGGCAGCGCACCGTCTTCCCATCGGCAAGCGAGCCGCGCAGGCTCTGCCAGGCGACTTCGCCGGAAGACAGGAAATGATCCCAGCTTCCGGGAATGAAACCAAGCTTCTCCAGCCGCGTCTCATTGGGCGCGGAACGCTTGCCCGAATTGGAGAGCAGCAAGGTCGACTTGCCGGCCTGTTTCAGCCGCACCAGCGTCTCGACCGCGCCGGGATAGGGTGCTGTGCCGTCATGCAGCACGCCGAACTGGTCGAGGATGAAGACATCGAACCGCTCGGCGAGGTCGCGGATGCCGGAAAGCTCCATTACAGGTCCCCCACGGCCTGAAGACCGCCCAGAGCAAGCCGTGCGGCGCCCGCCGCCGCTTCGGTGGACCGGGCGGGCAGGAACGGAACCTGCAGCTCGCGTTGCCGTATCGCGCTCCATTGCGGATTTGCAGCGCCGCCGCCGACGCTGCGCACCGAACGGAGCGGGTCGGCGCCAAGCTCGGCAAGACGGGCGAAGCCAAGTCTTTCGATGGCCGCCATGCCTTCGAACATCGCTTTCAGGAAATCGGTATCGTCTTTGGGTCGTGACGTCAGCCTTGGCGCAAAGGCGGGATCGAAGACGGGGAAGCGTTCGCCCGGCTCCAGCAATGGATAAAAATCCAGCCCGGTCGGAACCGTCGGATCGATCCTGGCCGACAGCCGCACGATCTCGTCGGAGGAGAAGAAATGCGAGAGCACCTTGCCGCCTGTGTTGGAAGCGCCGCCGGCCAGCCACATGCCGTTGATGCGATGGCTGTAGACGCCGTAGTCCGGCGCGAAGATCGGCCGGTCGCACAGCAGCTTCAGCGTCAGCGTGGAGCCCAGCGCCGTGACGCCATCGCCCGGCCGATCGGCGCCGGTCGCCAGGAAGGAAGCACAGCCGTCGGTCGTGCCTGCAACGATCACTACCTCTTCGCCGAGGCCGAATGCCTTGGCCATCGCCGGTGCGATGGTCTCCACCGGTGCGCCGGGTGCCACCACGCGCGGCAGCAAATCTGTGTCGAGGCCCGTCGCGGCGATCCATTCAGGCCAGAGCCTTTCGACGGGATCGTAGCCGGTCTTCAGCGCGTTGTTCTCGTCGGTGGTGCCGAAATGCCCCGCAAGCCGACCGGCGATCCAGTCGGCCTGGTGCAGGATCTTGGCGATGCCCGATACGGACTGGAACCGCAGCGCCTTGGCAAGCCCGGAGGTGGCGCCATGGGCACCGCTCTCGGCCGGAATGACGGCGCGGATACGCGCCAGCAGCCCATCCTCCTCGACCTTGTCATTGTACATCAGCGGTGCGGCGAGCAGCTCACCGTCGCCGCTGACGGGCAAAAGCGTTCCCGAGGTCGCATCCACCGCGATGGCATGCACGCTGGCCCGGTCGATCCCGGCAAGAGCCGCGCCCAGCGCGCGCTCCACCGCCTTCCACCAGATTGCTGGATCTCGTGGATCGGGCCCGAATTCCGTGAGGCGGGCAGCACCCTGCGCCACGATATCGAAGGACGGCGTCATCGCCACGGCGCGAGCGCCGGACGTGCCGAGATCGATGCCAATGGCGAGTGGCGTATCCATCAGGCGATCTTCTTCTGAGCCCTGCGGGCAAGTTCCTGCCGGTATTTTTCGGCGTCCCAGTCAGTTAGCTGCCGATGTTCCTCTTCGGTCAGCACACGAACCGGCGCATCGGCGGGAATGCGTGCCAAGACGTCGGCGAGGCAGCGCGCCATGGCGTCGGCGCCCGGCACGGCATCGCCGCGCATGAGAACGCCGATCCCGGGGAACACAATCGCGACAGGCGCTGCGCCCATACGCTTCACCACCGCAGCGGCATCTTCATTCCCTTTCGCGATGACTGAACCGGCGCCGAGGAAGATCACATGGTCCGGATAGAGGCTGCCTCGTACTGCCAGCGCGGCGCTCTGCGGATCGGTCGCCACCCAATGAGCAACCTCGGAGTGCGGCAGCCGGTAATCGGAGCCGGCCGTCAGCCGGGCCAATTCATCAAGATCGGGTGTGGTTGCCATGCGCGGGACGATGCGCAACCTCGCCTTGACATCGGCCAGCAGCGCCGCAGCCTCCTTCACCGTTTCGCCGCCGACAACCAGGCCGTGATTGGCCAGGACCAGCACATCAGGCCGATTGTCGCTGTGCTCGGCAATGGCGAGCGCCAACGGCAGGCCCGGCCGTGCATAGGGCACACAGGACCAGTTGAGGCCCGTAAGGCGGGGAGCGACCTGTTCGGCGCAGTCGCTGCGCACCGCAAAGGCGATCGTGTCGACGCAATGGACATGCAGCACGACACGATGCGGCATCAGCGCATGCACGGTGGTTTCGATCGACGGGCGCAGGCCCGAGCCGTTGAGTTCCGTGACGACGAATTGCTGCGCCTGTTCGGCGGCGGGATCGACGGCCTCGACCGCCGCGACCAGCGGCGCCATCTCGACGGGCACCATGATGTCGCGCTCGGTCGCATGGGCGAGCCAGGTTCCGGATGCCTTGATCCACAGCGTGCCGTCGACTTTCAGCGACGTGTTGCCGCCGGCTCCCTGCGTCAGCAAGGGATCGTTGCCGATATCGGCCGACAGGGTCTTCAGCGCGGCAAGCTCGGCTTGCCAATCGACCGCAGGCATGTCGCGATCCTTTCCAGTTCAGTGTCGAAGCCAATCGACTTCGGGGCAATCGTGCATGCCGGGTTGCCCCCTCTCCGTCTCGGGCTTTGCCCGAGCCACCTCTCCCCCGCCTTCGGCAGGGGCGAGGAATCGCGGTTGTTATGCCGGCGCCATCTCCAGCTTGGGTTCCTCGCCCCCATGAAATGGGGGAGAGGTGGATCGCCCAAAGGGCGAGACGGAGAGGGGAGCCTCATATCCAATAGCCCTCCCCGTCCCCCCACCCCCTAGAAATCGAAATTGTTGATGTTGTCCTTGCTGAAGACGGTCGGCGCGCCGAGCAGGATCTCCGAGCCATTGATGACGGAGAGATCGCCAAGCTTGCCGGCCTTCACCGAGGTCGCCCCAGGCGCCAGCGTACCGTCGGCGACGGCGCGCAGCACATGGGCGGCGGCATAGCCGAGATCGACCGGGTTCCACAGCACCACCGATTTCACGCAGTCCGCCGCGACATAGGGCTTCATGGCGTTCGGCGTGGCGAGGCCCACGACGGCGACCTTGCCGCACTTCTTGGCCTGTGTGACCGCATCCGCCGCTGCCGGCGTAGCCACGCTGGTCATGCCGAAGACACCCTTCAGCTCGTCGCCATATTTGTTGAGCAGCGTGTTGGTCTGGTTGAAGGAGAGGATGTTGTCCTCCTGCGCTTCCACCGTCTCCAGCCACTTCATCTTCGGATGGCACTTGGCCTGATAGGCCGCCATTTCGGAGATCCAGCGCGCCTGGTTCGGGGTCGTGAAGGTCGAGGTGACGATGGCGAAGGCGCCATCCTCGCCGGTTTCCTTGGCCATGGAATCGACCATCGCCTTGGCGATGCCGTTGAACTCGGCCTGGTTGACGAACCACTGGCGTGCGTCCGGCGTCGAGTTGGCGTCGTAGCCGACGACATTGATGCCGGCGGCAAGCGCCTTCTTCAGCACCGGCGCGATCGCGACAGGATCGTTGGCGGCGAACAGGATGCCGTCGACGCCGCTGGTGATGTAGTTGTCGATCAGCGTGATCTGGTCGTCGATGTTGGCCTTGCTCGGACCGTCGGTCTTGGCATCCATCGTGCCGATTTCCTTGGCCGCGTCGGCGATGCCCTTGGACGTGGCGTTGAAATAGCCGATGCCGACCAGCTTGGGCACATCGACGACCTTCAGCGTCTTGCCCTTGCGGTCGGGCGCGTTGGTCGGCGACCCGCCATCATAAGGCTTGGCCGCGACCGTCGCCGGCGTGGCATCGCAGGCGAGCGGGTTGGTCGGCAATTCGTCACCGCCGGTCCAGGCTGCCGATTGGGCATGGCTGAGGCTTGTCGAGAAGGACAAGGCCAGCAGTGCGCTGAGCACTCTATTACGCATTTTCATCCTCCAATTGTTCGTCCGGACACTGATGAGCGGCAGTGAAGGACGCTTCTCCCTTGTTATCGAGTGCCGCTCCTCTCGAAGAGGTTGCTGGCGAGGATCGCCAGAATGAGTACCGCGCCGATGAGCATGATGGTGCCGTCGCCCTTCACACCGGCGAGCGACAGACCGTTCTTCAGCGCCTGGATGAGGCAAAGGCCGATCATGGTGCCGGCGATCGTGCCGCGGCCGCCGAAGATCGAGGTGCCGCCAAGCACCACGGCGGTGATGGCGTCGAGTTCGATGCCGGTGCCCATGTCCGAGCGCGTGGTCGAGACGCGCGAGACGAAGATGACGCCGGCCAGAGCCGCCGCGAAACCCGACGCTGTGTAGAGGGCAAGCTTGGTCTTCTCGACAGAAAGCCCGGAAAAGCGGCTGGCGACCTCGTTGGAGCCGATGGCATAGACCGTGCGGCCCCAGCGCGTGTAGGCAAGGATGATGGAGGCGATGATCGCCGCCGCGGCCAGGATCCAGAGCTGCGTCGGTACGCCCAGCACCTCGCCCTGGCCGAGCACGTAGAACCAGTCTGGATAGCCGCGCACCGAACGCGCCTGGCTGATGCCTTCGGCCAGGCCGCGATAGAGCGCCAGCGTCGCCAGCGTCGCGATCAGCGGCGGCACGCTGAACCGGGTGATGATCGCGCCATTGGCGAAACCGGCAAACGTGCCGACGGCGATCGCGCCAGCGGCGGCCGCCGGCAGCGGCAGGCCAAGCTTCTGCCAGAACACGCCGGTCAGGATCGCGGTCAGGCCGAGGATCGAACCCACGGAGAGATCGATGCCGCCGGTCGCGATGACAAAGGTCATGGCGATGGCGATGAGGCCGATCTCCGTCATCAGCCGACCCTGGTTGAGCAGGTTGGAGACAGTAAAGAAACGGTCGGACTGGAACGACAGCACGATCAGCACGGCGACCAGCAGCAAGGCCAGGAAGGTTTCGTGGCGGAGCAGGGATTTCCAGTTCATCCTTGCTCCTTCAAATCCTGCCGCGCCGGCGCAGCATGTCGGCCAGCACCGTCGCCAGGATCAGCAGGCCGATGACCGCGCGCAGCCAGTAGGCCGAAACGTTGACGAAGATCAGCGCCGAACCGATCGTGGCGAACAGGATCGTCGCCAGCGTCGAGCCGATGACCGTACCCGAACCGCCGAGGATCGACACACCACCGATGACGGCAGCGGTGATGACGGTGAGTTCGAGATTGGGCGGCACCGTGGACTGGATCACCTGAAGCTGCGTGGCGAACAGGATCGTCGCCAGCCCCGCGAAGGCGCCATGGATGACGAACACCGCGACGGTGCGGCGCTCGACAGGGATGCCGGTGGCAAGTGCCGCTTCCGCGTTGCCGCCAATGGCATAAAGCGAACGCCCGAAGGCCGAGTAGCGCATCCAAAGTGCTGCAAGCACGGTCAGCACCACCATGAAGACCAGCGGCACCGGCAGGCCGAGGACACTCTTCTGGGCGATCAGGAAGTCAGGCGGCAGGTTGGTTATCCAGGTGCCGCCGGTGACGCTGATCAGCCCGCCGCGCATGATCGACAAGGCGCCTAAAGTCACCACGATAGACGGAATGCGCGCATAGGCGACGAGGGCGCCGATACAGGCGTTGATCGTCATGCCGACCAGCACCGGCGCCAGCCAGGCGATCCAGACGGGATAGCCGGCGACCGCCAGCGTACCCGAGATCGTCGCCAGCACGCCGATCAGCGCGCCGACCGACACGTCGATATGGCCGGTGACGATAACCATGGTCATGCCGATGGCGGCAACGGCGATATAAGCGTTGCCGGAGAAGATCGTGGTCAGGTTGTTGGCGCTGATGAAACGCGGGTTGACCATCGTCACCACCACGAACAGCGCTATGATCGCGGCCAGCACGACCAGTTCCTGGCCGTAATCGGCAAACAGCCGCCGGAGGAAGCCGGGCCGTTGTGCGGCCGATGCGGGACGGGTTGGAGGGAGATCGACGACCGCACTCATCAGGCCGCCTCCCCGCTCTGATGCATGGTCATCGCCATGCCGACGCGTTCGGGCGTTGCGTCCGCCCTGTCGATCTCACCGGTGAGGCGGCCGCCGCTGATCACCAGGATGCGGTCGCTCATGCCGAGCACTTCCGGCAGTTCGCTGGAGATCATCAGGATGGCGACACCCTGCTTCACCAGTTCACCCATGATGGTGTGGATCTCGGCCTTGGCACCGACGTCGACGCCGCGCGTCGGCTCATCGAGGATCAGCACCTTGGGATTGGTCTCCAGCCATTTGGCGATCACCACCTTCTGCTGGTTGCCACCCGACAATTCACCCACCGGCTGCCCGATGTTGCGGCAGCGCACCCTGAGCCGCTTGACGGCGTCGAGCGCACGCTGCGCTTCTTCGCCAGCCTTGATGAAGATGCCGGACGAGAAGCGTTCGATCGAGGCCATCGACACGTTCTTGCGGATCGCCATCTGCTTCACCAGTCCCTGCTGGCCGCGATCCTCGGGTACATAGGCAATGCCGAGGTCGCGCGCCTGGCGCGGCGAGGTGATGCTGACCGTCCTGCCCTCGAGGGCGATCTCGCCCGAGGTCGCGGGCGTCATTCCGAACAGAGTGAGCGCGAGTTCCGTGCGCCCGCTGCCGACCAGGCCGGCGACGCCGAGGATCTCTCCACGCCGCAGGGAAAAGGAGATGTCCTGCACATGACGGCCGTGATTGAGGTTCTTCACCTCCAGCACCGTGTCGCCGATGGCGGCGTCGGCCTTCGGGAACAGGCTGTCGATCGACCGACCGACCATCATGGAAACGAGCTGCGCCTCATCGACCTCGCCGATGTCGCGGGTGCCGACATAACCGCCGTCGCGCAGCACGGTGACGCGGTCGGCCAGCGCGAAGATCTCCGGCATGCGGTGGCTGACATAGACGATGCCGACGCCGCGCTCGCGCAACTGCCGCACCACCGCCATCAGGCGCTGCACGTCCGATTCCACCAGCGAGGCGGTCGGCTCGTCCATGATCAGGATGCGCGCATTCTTCGAAAGCGCCTTGGCGATCTCGACGCGCTGGCGCTGCGCCACCGACAGCGTCAGCACCTTGGCGTCGACATCGAGATCGAAGGTGTCAAGCTGGTCGAGCAGCGCGCGCGTGCGTGCCCGCACCTCGCTCCAGTCGATCCAGCCTCCCGGCTTGCGCGGATAATTGCCGAGGAAGACGTTCTCCGCGACGGTCAGCTCGGGAAACAGCAACAACTCCTGATAGACGGTGGCAATCCCGGCTGCGGATGCGTCACGCGTGGAGGCAAACTTCACCTCCTTGCCGTCGACGGTGATGGTGCCGGCATCGGGCGAATAGAGGCCGGACATCATCTTGATCAGGGTCGACTTGCCGGCGCCATTCTCGCCGAGCAGCGCATGCACCTCGCCGGGGCGCACGTCGAAATTGACATCCTTCAGCGCCTTCACGCCGACGAAGGATTTCGACATGCCGGCCAGGCTGACATAAGGGGCGGCGGTCATCGGCTCGCCTCCTTCGCGGCTTTGTCCGCACGCGCGGCATCCCGAGAATTGCCGGCCAGTTCGCGCCAGCGATCGCGATAGGCTTCGAGGCCGGGCACGCTGCTCGCCGCGACCGGCACCGTCTCGTCGCGGAACGGCATGGTTCCGAGCGCCTTGAAGGCAAGGGCGGCTGCGCCGGTGGCGGAGCCTTCGCTCATTTCCGAATGGATGACGGTCTGGCCCGGACGCAACTGCGCGAGCATCGCCGTCAAGAGCTCGATCTTGGCGAGGCCACCATCGACGACCAGAAGGTTGTCGGAGCGGATCAGGTCCAGCGACAGGTCCGTCATCATCAGCACGTAGAGCGCGGCAACCGCGGCGCGATCCTCACCCTCGACATCGCCGCCGACGATCTGCCCGCTGGTTTCCGGAAACGGTCCGCCGGCAGCCCATGACGGCAGGGCGAAGACGCCGCGCGCCATCACGCGTTCGACCGCCTGCTGCGGGATCGGCTGGTTCCAGCTTTCGCTGATCAGGTCGTATTCGCGGCCGCCCATGAAGCGCAGCGAAGGCGCCGGCTCGCCGTCGACCGTGACATTGGCGATCATGTCGCGCTCGCGGTCGAGCGCGTCGAGCGGGCAGTCGAGATTGATGATGATGACCCAGGTGCCGGTCGACACCAGCGTGAAGCCCGACAGGCCGGTCATGCGGTAATAGGCTAGGGCGGCGTTGGAATCGTGCACGCCATTGTGGACGCGGATCGAACGGCTGGAACCATCGGACAGGGCAACGTGCGTCTCGCCGATGACCGCGCCGGCGGGCTGTATCTCCGGGAATTTCCCGCGCCAGCCCAGCCGGTCGACCAGCGAGGAGAAATCGCGCTTCAATGGTGCCCACAGCTGGCTGTGCGCGCCGAGATAGGACCATTCCGCCAGCGGGCGGCCGGTAAACCGCCAGCCCCAATATTGCGGATAGCAGAGGATCGCCTCGGTATCGGCAAAGGCGGCCGGCTCTTCCTGCTTCAGCCAGTAGATGTGGCGGGCGATGGAGAAACCGAGCGGCAGCCAGGGCGTGTAGGTCTCCGAGAAATCCGGCAGCATCGGATCGATCTCGCGCGCGATCGACGGTGGGATCTCCTGTTCGTAGTCCAGCACCGGATGGAGAAGCTCGTCGCCGTGCACCAGCGCGAAGGCACAGCCATGGGCAGAGACCATCAGCCCGACGACATCATGCATGGCAACGACGTCGGCGAGCTCGCGGCTCATCCAGGCGAACAGGCGCTCGTCATCCAGCACATGCCGGCCCCGGAAATCCTTCCACACCGGCCTGGTGCGGCGTTCGTCGAGCAGGGTACCGTCGGGTGCGAACACAAACAGCTTCGAATTGGTCTTGCCGAGATCGAAAACTGCAAGGGCCCCGTTCATCCCGCCCCTCCATTGGCCAGCCCGCCGTTCGGAGCGATGCGCAGGGCGACGCCGGCCGCTTCCAGCATCTTGGCATGCTGGTCCGACAGCCCGTCATCGGTGATCAGGACGCCGACACGCGCAAGCGGCAGTGCCACGTGGCGCGCATGGATGGAGAATTTGCGACTGTCGGCCAGCACGATCACCTGGTCGACATTGCGGCTCAATTCCTGGATGGCGCGCACCATCAGCGGATGCGACTCCAGCAGCCCGTCGGGGCTGATGCCCTGCGCGCCGAGAAAGAACTTCGAGGCGAAGAAGTTCGCCGGCTGCGACGGCGAATAGATGACGCGCGGCTCGCGGTGCAGCTCGCCGCCGGCGATGGTCAGACTGCATTTGCCATGCTCGCCGAGATAGGCGGCCAGCGGCATGGAGTTGGTGAACAGGCGGACGTTGCGTTCGGCCAGCTTGACGCCGAGGTGGTAGCAGGTCGAACCGCCATTGACGATGACGGCATCGCCATCCAGCACCATCGTCGATGCCAGCTCGGCGATCTGGCGTTTCGCATCGACGGCGAGGTCGCGGTTCTCGTCATAGGGCCGGGCGAAGGCGGTTGTCTGCGAGGCGGCGCCGTCGAGCGCGGAGATGCCGCCATAGACCTTCCGGGCGCCGCCGGACTGGTCGATCTTGTCGATGTCGCGCCGGATCGTGGCGGCCGAAACGCCAAGGCGCTCCTGCAGCTCGCGCACCGACGCGAAGGGCCGGTCGCGCAACAATTCGATGATCTGCCGATGGCGGACCAAATCGTTCAAGCCAGAATCCTCCCGTGACGGCCCGAAAACCGAGCGCCGTGAGCCAAGTTACGCAAAATAGATGATCACGCAAGCCATTTGTGCAAAACTTCGCTCATATCGCATTGCATATAACGCAGTTCGCACTTGCAATATGATCGACTTCAATCTTTCATGATTGACAAACCGCATGCCTTGGCCTGATTTTAACGCTCGTGCCGCGCCCAGAGGCCGGCGGGAGGATTTCGACATGCTCGACAAACGGCCAGCGCGGCTCGCCAATCTGTGGAACGACGGGAAGGCGGCTGCGATGAGCGAGCCGGAACGGCTCGTCTATCGCTCCAATCTGCTGGGTTCCGACAAGCGCATCACCAATTACGGCGGCGGCAACACGTCATCGAAGGTCCGGCAGAAAGATCCCCTGACCGGCCAGGATGTCGAGGTGCTGTGGGTGAAAGGTTCGGGCGGCGACAGCGCCTCGATCAAGCTCGACGGCTTTGCCACGCTCTACATGGACAAGCTCAATGCGCTGAAGAACCTCTATCGCGGCGTTGCGCATGAAGACGAGATGGTCGGCTACCTGCCGCACTGCACCTTCAACCTCAACCCGCGCGCGGCTTCCATCGACACGCCCTTGCATGCGTATGTGCCCAAGCCCTTCGTCGATCACATGCATCCGGATGCGATCATTGCGGTCGCGGCGGCCAAGAACTCCAAGACGCTGACGAAGACGATCTTCGGCGACACGATCGGCTGGCTGCCGTGGAAACGGCCGGGCTTCGAGCTCGGCCTGTGGCTGGCGAAATTCTGTGAAGAGAACCCCGCGGCGCGCGGCGTCATCCTGGAAAGCCACGGCCTGTTCACCTGGGGCGACACGCCGAAGGAGTGCTACACGACCACGGTGGACGTCATCAACCAGGCCATCGACTGGTTCGAGCGCGAGACCAAGGGCAAGCCGGCCTTCGGCGGCGCGGTCGCCCAGTCCTTGCCGACAGCGGAGCGGCGCGCCATCGCGGCTCGGCTGATGCCGATCGTGCGCGGCATGATCTCGAAACCCGGCGCGATGAAAATCGGGCATTTCGACGATTCCGACGCGGTGCTCGACTTCGTCAACTCGGCCGAGCTGCCGGCGCTCGCACCGCTCGGCACCTCCTGCCCCGACCATTTCCTGCGCACCAAGATCCGGCCGCTGGTCATCGGTTTCGATCCGGCCAAGCCTGATATCGAAGCGGTTGCCGCGGCCCTGCCCGCTGCGCTCGACGCCTACCGCGCCGACTACCAGGCCTATTACGAACGCTGCAAACATGCCGACTCGCCGGCCATGCGCGATCCCAACGCAGTGGTCTACCTGATGCCGGGCGTCGGCATGTTCACCTTCGCCGCCGACAAGGCCACCGCCCGCATCTCGGCCGAGTTCTACGTCAACGCCATCAACGTCATGCGCGGTGCGGCGGCCGTCTCCTCCTATGCCGGCCTGCCGGAACAGGAAGCCTTCGACATCGAATACTGGCTGCTCGAGGAAGCCAAGCTGCAGCGCCTGCCGAAACCGAAATCGCTGGCCGGCCAGATCGCCTTCGTCACCGGCGGCGCTGGCGGCATCGGCAAAGCAACCGCCATCCGTCTTCTGCGCGAAGGCGCCTGCGTGGTGCTTGCCGACATCGACGAAGCAGCACTTGGCACAGCGCAGGATGACCTGGCCAAGGTCTTCGGCAAGGATTTCCTGCGCAGCGTCAAACTCGACGTGACGGACGAAACCGGCGTCGCGGCCGCCTATGCAAGCAGTGCGGTCGAATTCGGCGGCGTCGACATCCTGGTCTCCAATGCCGGCATTTCCTCCTCGGCGCCGATCGAGGACACGGAACTGTCGATGTGGAACCGCAACATGGACATCCTCGCCAAGGGCTATTTCCTGGTGTCGCGCGAGGCCTTCCGCACCTTCAAGCAGCAGAAGCTCGGCGGCAACATCGTCTTTATCGCTTCCAAGAACGGGCTGGCCGCCTCGCCCAATGCGGCCGCCTACTGCACCGCCAAGGCGGCCGAGATCCACCTTGCCCGCTGCCTGGCGCTGGAGGGCGCAGACCATCAGATCCGCGTCAACACGGTGAACCCCGACGCGGTGCTGCGCGGTTCAAAGATCTGGACCGGCGAATGGCGCGAGCAGCGCGCGGCGGCCTATTCCATGCAGCCGGACGAGTTGGAAGAGCACTACCGCAAACGCTCGATGCTGAAACGCTCGGTGTTCCCGGAAGACATCGCCGAGGCGGTGTATTTCCTGGCATCCGACATGTCGGCGAAGTCGACCGGCAACATCATCAATGTCGATGCCGGCAACGCCCAGAGCTTCACGCGCTGAGAAGAAGCATTCCAGGACAAGCGACCGGCATCGTCCGATGCCGGTCGCCGGGAGAAGCTTACGCCCCTGTCACATAAGGCAGCAGTTCGAGCGAACCGCGGTAGATCATGTGGCCGGCGACATAGAGAATGACGACGAGACCGACATAGGCGATCCAGCGATACTTCTGCAGCAGATTGGCGATGAAATTCGCGGCAATGCCCATCAGCGCGATCGACAGGACGAGCCCGAACACCAGGACACCCGGATGTTCGCGCGCCGCACCGGCAACGGCCAGCACATTGTCGAGCGACATGGAAACGTCGGCGATGACGATCTGCCAGGCAGCCTGCGCAAAGGTCTTGTTCGGCACGGCAGCCGCGGCACCATGCGAACCTTCGCCGGCAACAGCGCCCTCAAGCGCCAGCGCTTCCTGGCCGTGTCCCTGCTGCAGCTCGCTCCACATCTTCCAGCATACCCAGAGCAGAAGCAGGCCACCGACGAAGAGCAGGCCGACGATCTGGAGAAGCTGGGTGGTGGCGGCGGCAAAGCCGATGCGCAGGACGGTCGCGGCGATGATACCGATCAGGATCGCCTTGGCGCGCTGATGCTTGGGCAGGCCCGCAGCGGCAAGCCCGATGACGACGGCATTGTCGCCGGCCAGCACCAGGTCGATCATGATGACCTGCAACAGCGCTGTCATCGCTTCGGGCGTGAGAAAGGAATGGAGAATTTCAGTCATACGGCACCCTTGTATCTGCAGGGCGGCGTAGCTTTCAGAGCTGCTCTGGCGCGATCGCGCTAGCGTATCAACACATATTGCCAGAATTCAGGGACGTCTCAGCCAGGCCACCGGATTGAAATCCCAGTCCGACATCACAGCCTGGATGGCTGCCAGAGGGGCCCGGCCTGGTGGACCTCACCTACTCGACATGAAGGGAAAACTCAACGGCAAATTGTGACGTGGTCGCCATGATGTCGTCGGGCCGGGGCGCATATTCTGCTCGGCACGCATAGCCGTTCTGGACCGCATCATATCTCTGACGTTCCGGAATGGATCCCCGACACTCGCCGCTCCCTTCGGTCGCTCACGAGGTCGAGGATGACGGTCTGAGGGACGTTTCGGCCAATCTCCAACGTTGCGGACGACACCAATGCTGATGCGCACCAGCGTTCGCAATTTGCGCGAGGCATAGAAACTCCGTCATCCTCGACCTCGTAGGGAGCGCAGCGACCGAAGAGTGTCGGGGATCCATTCCGGAACGCTGGAGGAAGTCGGCTTCAGCAGGCGCGAACTCAGCCGAATGACCGCGAAACAGGCTGAAACACAACAGCGGCCGGCAGATGATTGCCGGCCGCCGTTGTCCGCATCACCTGGTTTCTGGCCTACAGCCCGTTGTCCTTCAATATCTGCGGCGCATTTTCCTTGGTGATCTTCAAGGTGGGCAGGATGACGGTCTTTTCGACCTTCTCGCCGCCCAGGAACTTCAGCGCCTGGCGCAGGCCTTCGGCGCCCGGCGTGGCGTAGAGGAAGGTCGCCGTCAGCTCGCCCTTGTTGACGAGCTGCACGCCTTCGTTGGGCAAGGCATCGATGCCGACGAACTTGATGTCCTTTTCGCGGCCGACATCCTTGGCGGCAAGATAGGCGCCGTAGGCCATCGGATCGTTGTGGCCGTAGACCAGGTCGATCTTCTCGTTGTTGCGCAGGGCGGTCGCCATGATGTTGTAGGCCTGGTCCTGCTTCCAGTCGCCCGACTGCTTGTCGAGCAGGTATTTGATGCCCGGCTCCTTGTCGGTGAATTCGTGGAAGCCGTCATGGCGGTCATGCGCGGGCTCGGTGCCCATGCCGCCCCAGATCTCGACGACATTGCCGGCGGCCTTGCCCTTGCCGCCCAGAAGCTCGACGGCGTATTCGCCTGCCGCACGGCCGATCAGCTTGTTATCGCCGCCGACGAATTGCGTGAAATCCTTGGTCTCGACATTGCGGTCGAGCACGAAGACCGGGATCTTGGCCTCGATCGCCTTCTGCACGACGCCGGTGAGGCCTGCCGATTCCTTCGGCGAGATCAGCAGCGCGTCGACCTGCTGGCGGATCAGGTTCTCGACATCGGCGACCTGCTTCTCGGTCTTGTCCTCGCCGTCGGTGATGATGAGGTTGACGTTCGGATGCTTGGCGGCTTCGGCAAGGATGTCCTTGTTGAACTGCGCGCGCCAGGGTTCGATGGTGGTGACCTGGCTGAAGCCGATGGTCCATTTCTTGTCCTCGGCGAAGGCCTTCTGACCCGGCATCAGCACTGTGGTTGCGGCAAGCGCTGTCGTCAGGGCTGCCAGCCCCAGGAATTCACGGCGTTTCATTTGCGTTTCCTCCGATTGATCGAGACTGCGTCTCTTTTGTCGTCCGCTCCTCCGCGGGCGTTGGCGTGTGCGCCGATCGCTTTCGCGAAAGTCGCAAATGGGAAAAGAGGTCGGTGGCGTTGCGCTCCTGCACGAGCACGGTGCCTATGATGATCAGGCCCTTCAGCACCAGCTGCAGGTTCGAATTGATGTTGTGCAGCTGCAGGATGTTGGACAAGAGCCCGAAGATCAGCACGCCGCAGAATGTGCCTGCGAGGCTGCCGCGGCCGCCCATCAGGCTGGTGCCGCCGATGACCACGGCGGCGATCGCGTCCAGCTCCAGCCCGGCGCCGGCGTCCGGCTTGCCCTGGCGGTATTGCGCCACGTAGAGCACGGCTGCGATGCCGGCGAGCAGGCCCGACATGGCATAGGTCGCGATCTTCACGCGGCCGGCGGCGATGCCGGACAGCCTGGCCGCCTCCTCATTGCCGCCGATGGCATAGACGTAGCGGCCGAATGGCGTGAAGCGCAGCACGGCACCGTAGATGATGATGGCGCCGAGGAAGAACAGTCCGGGCATCGGGATGATGCCGAAAGCGAGCGAGCGCAGGATCTCGAACTCCTCCGTCGCGTTGGAGCCGGTATAGACCGGCAGCACGGCATTGTTCTGCCCGGCCGTCAGGCGCGCGATGCCGAGCGCCGTCACCATCATGGCCAGGGTGACGATGAAGGGCTGCAGCCGGCCCGCGACGATGATGACGCCGTTCAAGGCGCCGAACAGCAGGCCGACGCAAGGGGCGACGATGAGCACGCCGAGCACGCCGAATTTCGAGCCGACCTGCGGCAGCAGGAACCACAGCGCCAGGGCGCACAGGACAACGCCTGCAACGGCAGGCAGCGCAACGCCGCGCATCGTGTCGAGCTGGGCGGCGCGATGTGGTGCGCCGTCGGCCGACTTGGCGAGATTGGTGAACAGGAAGCTGGTGACCGCGACGCCGATGAACAGCGCGACGAAGCCCACCGCAGGGACGCCCATGACGGCGGCAGGCGTGGCGCCGGGCATGGTCAAAAGCATCGCCGTCACAACCGTGCAGATCGCCATCAGCGAGCCGACCGAAAGATCGATGCCGCCGGTGATGATGACCGCCGTCATGCCGGTGGCGATGAGGCCGGTGGTGGACACCTGGCGCAGCACGTCGAGCAGGTTGCCGTAGGACAAAAAGATATTGCTGCCCTTGGAGGTGACCGGCGACGAGAACACGCCGATCAGGAAGATGGCGATCAGCCCCCAGTAAAGCTTTGTGCGCGACACGAGCCTCAGCGCGTTCATGCCGCCGTCCGTCCGTTGGCATGCCGAGGTGCTGCCAGTTGCATGATGCGTTCCTCGCTGGCTTGGTTGCGGGGGAGAATGCCGGTCTGGCGGCCTTCGGCCATCACCAGGATGCGGTCCGACAGATGCAGGAGTTCCGGCATCTCCGAACTCACCACGATGATGGCCAGGCCCTCGTCGGCCAGTTTGAAGACGAGGTCATAGATCTCGCGCTTGGCGCCGATGTCGATGCCGCGCGTCGGCTCGTCGAGCAGCAGCACGCGCGGTTTGGTGGCCAGCCACTTGCCGATCACCACCTTCTGCTGGTTGCCGCCGGACAAGGTGTTGGCGATCTGGTCGATGCCGCTGCAGCGGATGCCCAGCGCCTTGACCGCCTCATTGGCAAGGGCCTTTTCAGCGGAGACCGAGCGCAGGCCGAAACGCGACAGCGCGCTGACCAGCGGCAGCGCGACATTGTCGACGATCGAGGCCTTGAGATAGAGGCCTTCCGCCTTGCGGTCCTCGGTGACCAGCGCAATGCCGAGATGGCGGGCGTCGCGCGGCGAATGGATCGCCACCGGTTTCCCGTCCAGCCGGATGTCGCCGTCGACGCGCCCTTGGGCGCTGCCGAAGATCGATTGCAGGATCTCGGTGCGGCCGGAACCGAGCAGGCCGCCGATGCCCAGGATCTCGCCGCGGCCGAGATCGAAGCTGACGCCGGAGATCACCTGCCGCCAGCCACTTCGATCGACCCTGTCGAAGGAAAGATCGCGCACCGTCAGGATCGGCGTGTCGTAATGGGCGGCGCGCATCGCCGTGGACGCGTCGAGCAAGGTGCGCCCGACCATGGCTGCAATCAGCCTGTCTTCGTTCAGCTCGCTCATCGCACGTGTCAGCACGTGGCGCCCGTCGCGGAAGACGGTGGTGCGGTCGGCAAGATGCATGACCTCGTCGATGCGGTGCGAGATGTAGACGATGGCGACGCCCTGCGCGGCCAGTTGGCGCATGATGCGGAAAAGCCGCTGGCATTCCGCCGGCGAGAGCGCCGAAGTCGGTTCGTCCATGATCAGGATGCGCGCATTCTTCGACAGCGCCTTGGCGATCTCGACCAACTGCTGTTCGCCGACACGCAGGCCGCCGACACGCGCCTCCGGATCGAGGTCGATGCCCAGCGACGTGAGCAGAGTGCGTGATGCGGCAAGGCTTGCCCTGCGGTCGACGATCAGGCCGGCGATCCGCTTTTCGCGACCCAGGAAGATGTTCTCGGCCACGGTGAGTTCGGGCACGAGGTTCAATTCCTGATGGATGATGGCGATGCCGGCATCCTCGGCGTCGCGCACGCCGGAGAATCGCACCGGCTCACCCGCAACGGAGATGGTTCCGTCGTAATCGGTGTAGACGCCGGAAACGATCTTCATCAGCGTCGACTTGCCGGCGCCGTTCTCACCCATCAATGCGTGGATTTCGCCGCGCCTGAGATCGAAGTTGACGTCGCTCAGCGCCACGACGCCGCCGAACGCCTTCGAGACGTTGCTTGCGGCAAGCACGGGCTGCCCCGAGGATGAGGCGCCATGATCCGGCGCAGACGGAATTTCGCGGTCGGCCATGACAGGAACGGCCTCCCTACCGTGCTGCCAGTCATGCAAAAAGCTAATCTAAACGTTTCGAATTAGTCAAGATTGGAGTTGATGGATCGAGGCGATGTTTTTTTGATTCTTGCTAAAAACAGGAGAATTCCATAGGTATTGACAATTGATGCGCTTCAAAACGTTTCGAAAATGACCGATCCGAGTGCCAGAAAGTCCCGAAAGAGCGGCGCGCCCACCATGCTGCATGTGGCAGAGGCCGCGCGTGTTTCGGTGGCGACGGTCTCGGCCTATATCAATGGAACCACCACGGTGAGCCGGGAACTTTCCGGCCGCATCGAACAGGCGATCCGCGAGATCGGCTACAAGCGCAACGCCATCGCGCGCAGCCTCAAGATCGGCACCACCCGCACCATCGGGCTGACGGTGCCGCACATCACCAATCCCTTTTTCACCGACGTCGTCTCCGTCATCCAGCAGGCCTTCGACCGCGCCGGCTATGCGGTGATGCTGTGCTGTACCGACGAGGACCTGAACAACCAGGATGAGCAGATCCGGCTGCTGCTCGACCGCATGGTCGACGGCCTGATCATCGCCCGCGTCGGCGACGGCGCCTACCTGAAAGAGACGGTCGAACGCGCCAATGTGCCGGTGGTGCTGCTCGACCGCGAGGTCGACGACGTCGACAGCGACAGGGTGGTGCTCGACAACCATCAGGCCGTCTTCGACGCGATCACCTATCTTCTCGATCTCGGCCACAGGCGCATCGGCTACATCACCGGCGCCTTCAACATCACGCCGATGCGCGACCGCATGACGGGGTATCATGAGGCGTTGCTCAACGCGGGGCTCGCCTTCGACCAGAGCCTGGTGCGCTCCGGCGACCTGCATGAGGCCGACGGCTATACCGCCGCCATGCAGCTGCTTTCGCTGCATGACCGCCCGACCGCGATCTTCTCCGCCAACAATCCGATGGTGGTCGGCGCCATGAAGGCGATCCGCGACCTCGGCCTATCCTGCCCGGAGGACGTCTCCGTCATCTGCTTCGACGATTTCCCCTGGGCCGACGTCTTCAACCCGCAGCTGACCACGATCGCGCAGCCGGTGCAGGCGATCGGCGAGCAGACCGCCAGCTTGCTGCTCGACCGCCTGAACGGCAATCGCGAAGCGCCGTCGCGCCGGCTGGTGCTGAAAGGCCGGCTGATGGTGCGCAACTCCTGCCGGCCGCTGCAGGCGGGGGCCAATACAACCGCTTCGGTGGCATGATCAGTCGCCGGGTCCCGCGAACAGGATGAGATTGCCATCGGGATCGAGCACGATGAAGTCCCGTGCTCCCCAGGGTTCTTTCCTCAAGTCCTGGTGGAAACTCACCCCCGCCGCCTGGAACTCCAGGAAGAGCTGCTTGATCTCCGCCGCCGTATCGACGGTGATCGAAGCCGACAAAAGATGTTCACGCTGGCGGATGTCTCCCACAAAGACCGGTTCGCATACGAGGCGCAAACAGAGCTGGGCACGATCGCGTTTGACGGCGCCGTAAAATGGTGGATCGCCATAGACAAAGTCGACTTCAAAGCCGAGCTTGGACGTGAAGAATTTGCATGATCCCTCCACGTCTGCGACGTAAAGGAGAGCCGCCGTCCCGCTGAGGAACGGGGCCGTCATTGCCGGTTTGAGTTGGGTGCTCATGGCTGGGATTCCTGCCTTAAGCGCCTGCCATCCGTCGAAGCCCTGCTTACGGGCAACAAGCTCCTGCGCATCGCTGAGCTTGAATTCCGCCTCCAGCACCTGAGCATCGTCGGCAAGATGCTGGAAACGAGGTAGCACAGCCTTGATCTCGGCAGCGACTGGATAGTACCGCTCGCGATGCCAGCGTAAATACCGCTTGGCCTGTTTCTTGAGGTTTTCGAGGTTCGGCATGGGCGCAGCTACGGTTCATGTATCGTAGGTGGGCATTGCCCTTTCAGCCTCAGCCGATGCGCCCTACTGCAACAGCTACATGATGGCTGCGTGGTTGCTGAATTGTCAACGGGACTAGTCCGCCGCATGGAGATCGCGCGGGATCGCTTCACCGACTGCAAACCCTGAGAACGACACGTCAAAGCCCGGCCCTTGCGGCGAGCAGGCCATGACGCCGATATGCGCCTCGGCCGCCGGGAACGGGCAAAGTCGCGCCATCTGCCAGGCCATGTCGCCGACCGCATATTGCACCCGCACGGCATCGTCATGCCGGGTCAGCCGGACACGGACCGGATCGGCCGGCCTCGCGGAAGGCAACGGGATTACCGACCAGTCCGAAACGCCACGCGTGACGACGACCGAAAAATGCATCATCCCGTCGGTGTATTCGATGCCGGCCTTGATCCAGTGCTGCTCGTCCAGACGCAGGAAAAGACCGGCCTGGTCATAGAGATCGGCATAGGCCCCGAGCACCGTCGCTTCCGCCGAGAAATCCCCGGCGACAGGGCAGGTGTAGGCATGGCCGCTGTCGCGGATGAAACCGTAGAAGGTCTCGCGCCAGAAATCCGTATCCGGCTCGGTCCTGAGCTTCAGCGCGGCTGCATCGCCGGACCATGATTTTGGCTCGTTGAGCCAGGAAAACTGCGCTGCCAAAAGACCGTCACCTCCGCGAATATCCCGGCGTTTAGTGTGACCACGCGCCGGGCTTTGTCAAAGTGCTCCAACGTAAACCCCGCACTTCGCTTTCACGATAGACGATGCAAGGATTGGGGTGTAACTGTCGGCTTGTTTCGGTTGGTCGATCGCTGGGCGGATCTCCTGGTTTGGGAGTGCGAAACGACCACACCTCGCGATGCTGTGCGGTTTGCATGGTGTCTTGCCAAAGGATCAAAATGGACGCCCCCGAAGTTTCTGCCCATCCGCTTGCGATCGATCATCTGCCGTCGTTTATCACTGCTCCCGGGCAGACGGACGTATTGTTCAACTTCGTGATCGTCTTCATGGTGGTCGCCGTCCTGGCGACCGGTGTGCTGTACATGCGGCTGCACGCATTGCCGGAACACCTGGCGCACCGCACCCAGAAAGTTCAGCTCGAGATCGTCGCGGTTCTGGCGCTGATCGCCTTGTTCACGCACAGCAGGCTTTTCTGGATTGCGGCACTGCTGCTTGCAATGATCGACCTGCCGGATTTCCTGTCGCCGCTGCGCTCCATGTCGGCTTCGCTGCGCAGGATGGCCCGAGGGCCTGTGTCTCCTTCCGAGCCCCATGCAGCTCCAGCCGAGACGATAGCGTCAGAGGTGCCCTTCAAGGCTGAAGTTGCCGCCGAACCCACGCTTCCCGAGAGGACCACCGAACCGCCAGCGCCGCCAAAGGATGCAGCCCCACGCGAGGGAGCAAACTGATGTTTGAAACGCTGCTCTGTTCCCTGATCACCATCCTTCCCGACTATCTTTACCGGCGCTACGGCCAGGGTAAGCGGATCGGCAAGGAAATCACGCTCTATTCGGTTTGGTTCGAGCTGCGCTGGGGCATCACCGCCTGCCTGCTGCTTACGGTTTCGCTGATCACCACGATCTTCTATTTCCATCCCTCGACGACGAATGTGACCGCTGCTTATCGTACGGTGGCGGTTATCCCGGAGATCGTCGGCAGGGTTGAGGAGGTCTACGTCCAGCCCTATCAGAAAGTGAAGGCGGGCGACCGTCTGTTCCGCCTGGACAGCAGCAAGCAGCAGGCCACGCTTGAGACTGCGCGCAAACGCATTGCCGAGGTCGACGCGCAGACTGTTGTCGCAAAATCCGAGCTGGTGACGGCGGATGCGCAGATCAGGCAGGTCGAGACCGCGCTTGGCCAGGCGAAGGACGACCTGAATACCCAGCTCGACTTGCAGCGACGCAATCCCGGCGGCGTCGCCCGCCGCGAGATCGACCGTCTGCAGAGCGTTGTCTCAGGTCGGGAAAGCGAGCTTGCGGCGGTTGCCGCACAGAAGCAGACACTGGAAACACGCATCGCGACTTTGCTGCCTGCGGAAAAGTCGAGCGCAGAGGCGCAGGCTGCCGAGGCGCAGAATGCCATCGACAAGACGCTTGTGACGGCTGGCATCGATGGCACGCTGCAACAGTTCACACTGCGTGTCGGGGAGGTCGTCAACCCGCTGCTGCGTCCGGCGGGCGTGCTGGTGCCGGAGGACGCCGGACGCGAGCGCCTGATCGCCGGCTTCGGCCAGATCGAAACGCAGGTGCTGAAAGTGGGCATGATCTCTGAAGTCACTTGCATCGCGAGACCCTTCACCATCATTCCCATGGTGGTAACCGAGGTGCAGACTGTGATCGCCGGCGGCCAGGTGCGGGCCAGTGACCAGTTGATCGACACGCAGCAGCTCATGACGCCCGGCACCGTCACCGCGGTCCTCGAGCCGCTCTATCCCGGCCAGTACGGTAATATTTTGCCCGGCAGCAACTGCATCGCCAACGTCTACACGTCCAATCATGACGAGCTCGCTTCGGGCAAGGCCGGCACCCTGAGAGGACTTTTCCTCCATGCCGTCGATGCAACGGCAATGGTGCATGCCATGATCCTGCGCATGCAGGCCGTCATGGCGCCGGTGCGGACGCTCGTCCTCTCGGGTCATTGAATCTGCGGACGTAGCTGTCCCCGACCAGCCGAGGGAACCGCTATGATTTCCTCGTCAGACTTCACGCATTCAAACAACCAAGGCCACGGCCAAGCCTGAAAAAGCCAGCAGGAACCCGCAGATGTAGATGCGGAACGTGGTCTGATACCGGGCCGCTGCATCCGCGTGGATACGATTGTTGAGCATCCGGAAAAGCACGATCGTGAAGAGTACGGCACTGCCGAACAGCGTCAGTGCGATGATGAAATCGGAGGCGCTATACAGTGCGGGAGACGACGCGTCGGCCTGTGAGGCCCAATTGGCCAGGAACGCCAGCAGGAAGCCGAGGACGATGCCGACGGACGTGACCATCGGCTGTCGATAACCGGCAATCTCGCTCTCGAATTCCCTTTTGTCGTCGTCCATTGGGTCACCTCCGCCAGCGGCTTCACGGACCGGGCCGTGCTCACAACAGCCTACACGGATAGCCAATCAATTCCAGAAGCAGACGATGGAGCTTGTCCCTTGGCACGGCAGCCAAGGGACAGCGTTACGCTCTCGGCGGCGTGGGCAACCCGGCAGACGCTGCCGGCTCATTTCACCGGCCGCTTCTCCAGCTTCCTTGCCAGGGTGCGGCGGTGCATTCCGAGCCGCCGCGCGGTCTCCGAGATGTTGAAATCGGTGTCGACCAGCGTTTCGTGGATGCGTTCCCATTCCAGGTTCTTGATCGAGGTCGGGCGCTGCGAGAGCGGCACGTCGACGTCGCCTTCCACCTTGCCGAAGGCGGCCTCGATGTCGTCGGTGTTGGCCGGCTTGGCGAGATAGTGGCAGGCGCCGAGCTTGATGGCCTCGACGGCCGTGGCGATGCTGGCGAAGCCGGTGAGCACGACGATGCGGATCGACGGATCGCGGGCGCTCAGCGCCTTGACGCATTCGAGGCCCGAGCCCGTGCCGAGTTTCAGGTCCACCACCGCAAAGGCCGGCGTGTCATGTTCGAGGAAGTCCGTGAGAGCCGGCACGCTGTCGCAGACATGAACATCGTAACCGCGTTTCTCGAACGAGCGCGCCAGCGTGCGGGCAAAGGCGGCATCGTCTTCGACGATCACGAGCGAACGATCAGGCACCATCTTCGTCTCCTGGATCAGGACGGTGTTCGGTTGAACCGTCATCCTGATCTCATTCTTTGCTGGAGCATGATCTTGTCCAAAAACCGGTTCCCACTTTTTGGGATCATGCTCTGAGGGCATCCAGAGGCAGTGTAAGCGTCACGCAGGCGCCACGGCCGGTGTTGCGCGCGGTGACGGTACCGCCCAGTTTCCTGATCACGTTGACGACCAGGAACAGCCCGAGCCCTCCACCTTCGCGTCCCTTGCTCGACATATAGGGCTTTCCGAGTGCGGCGAGTATCTCCTTGTCGAAACCCTTGCCGCGATCGCGAACCATCAGCACCAGATCCTGCGCCTGTCGCTTGACGGTGATGCCGACCCAGTCCGGGGATGCCTCAAGCGCATTGTCCAGCACGTTGAAGATGACCTGCTGGAGCGCCGCGTCCGAGACGATCGATTCGTCCGGATCGAAATCGTTGACGTAGTCGAGCAGCGCCGGCGAGCTGTGATCGCGCCACTCGGTGACCACCCCGTCGAGAAAGGTGCGCACCGTCGTATGGACGCTGCCCTCGCCGCGCGCCTCGCCGGACGACATCAATATGCCGGAAACGATGCGCTTGCAGCGGTCGAGTTGCGCCTGCATCTCGCCGACATCCTCGAGCAGCTCCGGATTGTGCGTGATCGCGTCGGATCGCCGCCAGTCGCCAAGCAGCACGGAGATGGTGGCGAGCGGCGTGCCGAGTTCATGCGCGGCGCCTGAAGCCAGCAGGCCCATGCGCACGATATGATCCTCCTCGGCCGATTGCTGGCGCAGGTCCGCGAGATAGGCGTCGCGTTCGCGCAGGTTGCGGTTGATGCGCGTCATGAACAGCACGATCAGCCCGGCAGCCAGCACGAAGCAGACGAACATGCCGCGGATGTGCAGGTCGAAGAGATTGCCGCCGTGATGCGACATCTCGATCGGCAGGAACGCCATCGTCAAAAACACGAAGCAGAGGGAGGCGGCGGCGACGAGCATCCAGGTCGACCAGGGCGCGAGCAGAACAGCGCCAAGCGTGATCTGCAGCAAATAAAGCGAGACGAAGGGGTTGGACGCGCCACCGCTGAGATAAAGCTGCGCCGTCAGCGCGGTCATGTCGAGCAGCAGCGACACGAACAGGACGGCATTTGACACCGGCTTGGCGATGCGCAGGAACCAGAGGCTCGCCAGGTTGAGGCCGACCAGCGAAAGCACGACGGCAGCCATCTGTGCCAGCGGCAGCGCGATGCCGAACCCCCATTCTATCGCCGCGATCGTGATCACCTGCCCGGCGACCGCCAGCCAGCGCAATTGGATCAGCAGAAGAAGGTTCTTCCTGTTGGTGGCGTCCGGATTGAAAATGATCTCTCTCCCTCGACCGGGCCCGGTCGAGGCGTGTGTCTTCCAGCGCGGCGGCTGCGTCAAGGTCATCGGCGCTTCCGCTCCCCGGCGCTTTGCCGGCGGCGAAACAGGACAAATCCCAGTGCGGCCGAGAGCATGGCGGCAAGGCCGAACCAGGTCAGCGCATAGACAAGATGACTGTTGCGGAAGGAGACGACCGTCAGGCCACCACGCGGCGAGGCTGCATTGTTGGGCAGTGCGTCCGCGTCCACGAAGAAGGGCGCGACATCGGTCAGGCCGCGCGCTGTGGCGATGGCGGCCACGTCACGCGAATACCAGCGATCGTTGGCCGGGTCGTTTTCGCGCAGGAAGCCGCCGCCCGGCTCGTCGATACGCAACAGGCCGGTGACTGTCGTGGCGCCTTCGATGAGGTTGGCCTGCCGGGTCGCCGGGGCCTTGCGATCGGGCGGCACGAAACCGCGGTTCACCAGGACGACGAAGCCTTCGTCGGTCCTGAACGGCGTGATCACCCAGAAACCGCCGCCGAGGGCCGTCACAGCCTGCACGAACGTCTCGCGGTCGTTGAGATAGGAGCCGCTCAGGCGCACCCGCTTGTATTCATGCGTTTGCGCGGTGACGCCGGGCCATTCGGAAGGTCCCGGCACGGCTGACGCCGGCGCATGGATGCGCTGTTCGACACGGGCGATGAGGTCGAGTTTCCACTCGCGCCGCTCGACCTGCCAGATGCCGAGCCCGACCAGGATGGCAATGCAGAACAGCGATAGCGCGAAGAGCACGAAACGGGTGACGGGCGAGCGGCGAGTGCGGCTCTCTCCGCCCGATCCGATGTCTTCTGCGTTGGTTCTCCCTGCGCCCTCGCGGGCGCTCACGGTATCTCGCTCATATCGTGGAGCCCAGGCATCATGTTCGTGTTGAGATGGTACATCACCCACAGCGAACCGGTCAGCACGATCACCACCAGGATGATCGTGAACATCATCGCCAGCATCGACCAGCCGCCTTCGGACGACGAGTTCATGTGCAGGAAATAGACCATGTGCACCACGATCTGCACGACCGCGAACACCATGACGACGATGGCGGCGGCCTGCTTGTTCTCGATCGCGCCGGTCATGACCAGCCAGAACGGGATCGCCGTCAGGATGACGGACAGGACGAAGCCGGTCAGGTAGCCCTTCAGCGTGGCATGGCCATGGCCGTCGGCATGCGCGTGGTGGGCGTCATGTCTGTCATGGGCTGTGGCGGTATCGTGGTTTGCGCTCATCGCAGCATTCCCATCAGATAGACGAAGGTGAAGACGCCGATCCAGACCACGTCGAGGAAGTGCCAGAACATCGAGAGGCACATCAGGCGGCGGCGGTTGGCCGCGATCAGGCCACGCTTGCCGACCTGGATCATCAGCGTCACCAGCCAGACGGTGCCGAAGGTGACGTGCAGCCCGTGCGTGCCGACCAGGGTGAAGAAAGCCGACAGGAAGCCGCTGCGCTGCGGGGTCGCGCCCTCGTGGATCATATGGGCGAATTCGTAGAGTTCGATGCCGAGGAAGGCGAGACCGAAGAGGCCCGTTACCGCGAGCCAGGCCTGCGTTGCGGCGACACGGTTCTTCTCCATCGTCAGCATGGCGAAGCCGTAGGTGATGGACGACAACAGAAGCATCGTCGTGTTGACCGCCACCAGCGACAGGTCGAACAGGTCCTTCGGCGCCGGCCCGGCGGCATAGTTGGTGCCGAGCACACCGTAGACGGCAAACAGGATCGCGAAGATGAGGCAGTCGCTCATCAAGTAGATCCAGAAGCCGAGCATGGTGCTGCCGCCCTCGGCGTGGTCGTGTTCGTCCTTCACATAGAAGGTCGGAACGGCCTTTTCGGCGGCCGTCGCCACGACGGCGCTCACGACCTTGCCGCGAGGAGCTCAGTCCTCGCCTCCTCGGTGCGCGTGACTTCCTCGACAGGGATGTGGAAGTCGCGGTGGTAGTTGAAGGTGTGGCCGATGGCGGTGGCCAGCAGGGCGACGAAGCCCAGTGCCGCCAGCCACCAGATGTACCAGATGAGGGCAAAGCCGACGACGGTGCTGAGGCCGGCCAGGATGACGCCGGTGCCGGTGTTCTTCGGCATGTGGATCGGACGATATCCGGAGAGCGGCCGGCTGTAGCCGCGCTTCTTCATATCCCACCAGGCATCATTGTCATGAACGACCGGCGTGAAGGCGAAGTTGTAGGCCGGCGGCGGCGACGAGGTCGACCATTCGAGCGTGCGGCCGTCCCATGGATCGCCGGTTTCATCGACGAGCTTCTCGCGCCGCATGACGGAGACGAACATCTGGATGAGCATGGCGGCGATGCCGACGGCGATCAGGGCGGCACCCAGACCGGCGATGATGAACCAGATCTGCAGCGACGGATCGTCGAAGACACGCATGCGGCGGGTGACGCCCATCAGGCCGAGGATGTAGAGCGGCATGAAGGCGAGCCAGAAGCCGACCACCCAGCACCAGAACGACACCTTGCCCCAGAACGGGTCGAGCTTGAAGCCGAACGCCTTCGGCCACCAGTAGGCGATGCCGGCGAACAGGCCGAACAGCACGCCGCCGATGATGACATTGTGGAAATGCGCGACGAGGAAGAGGCTGTTGTGCAGCACGAAGTCGGCCGGAGGCACCGCCAGAAGCACGCCCGTCATGCCGCCGACCGTGAAGGTTAGCATGAAGGCCACCGTCCACATCATCGGCAGCTCGAAACGGATGCGGCCGCGATACATGGTGAAGAGCCAGTTGAATATCTTGGCGCCCGTCGGGATCGAGATGATCATCGTGGTGATGCCGAAGAACGAGTTGACGCTGGCGCCCGAGCCCATGGTGAAGAAGTGGTGCAGCCACACCAGATAGGACAGCACGGTGATGACGACCGTGGCGTAGACCATTGAGGTGTAGCCGAAGAGCTTCTTGCCGGAGAAGGTCGACGTCACTTCCGAGAAGACCCCGAACAGCGGCAGTATGAGGATGTAGACCTCCGGGTGACCCCATATCCAGATGAGGTTCACATACATCATCGGATTGCCGCCGAAGTCGTTGGTGAAGAAGTTCGTGCCGACGTAGCGGTCGAGGGAAAGCAGCGCCAGGACCGCCGTCAGAACTGGGAAGGAGGCCACGATCAGCACGTTGGTGCAGAGCGAGGTCCAGGTGAAGACGGGCATCTTCATCAGCGACATGCCGGGCGCGCGCATCTTGATGATGGTGCAGATCAGGTTGATGCCTGACAACGTCGTTCCGACACCGGCGACCTGAAGCCCCCAGATGTAATAGTCGACGCCGACCCAGGGACTGTAGCCGATGTTGGAGAGCGGCGGATAAGCGAGCCAGCCGGTCTGCGCGAACTCGCCGAGGAACAGCGACGCCATCACCAGCACCGCGCCGCCGACCGTCATCCAGAAGCTGAAATTGTTGAGGAAGGGGAACGACACGTCGCGCGCGCCGATCTGCAGCGGCACGACATAGTTCATCAGCCCGGTGACCAGCGGCATCGCCACGAAGAAGATCATGATGACGCCGTGCGCGGTGAAGATCTGGTCGTAGTGATGAGCGTTGAGATAGCCCTCGGAACCGTTGAAGGCCATCGCCTGCTGCAGGCGCATCATGACCGCGTCGGCGAAGCCGCGCAGCAGCATGATGAGGCCCAGCATCATGTACATGATGCCGATCTTCTTGTGGTCGACCGAGGTGAACCACTCCCGCCACAGATAGCCCCAGAGCCGGAACCAGGTGAGCGCGGCGAGGACCGCGACGCCGCCGAGCGCCACGACCGCGAAGGTCGCGACGACGATAGGCTCATGCAGCGGGAATGCCTGCCAGGTCAGGCGTCCGAAAAGGAAGGTGGTTTCCACTGGTTGCGGGACAGCCATACGTCAAAGCCTTGAAGAAAGAGCGGGGACGTCCAGTTGCGACATCACGCCGGACAGTCCGGGGCGCGTCCACGGCCGAAGCAGGCCCGCGCCGCGGAGCGGAGAATGGTCCCTGGGACCGATGCTGTCGTCGCCCGCGGCTTGCGCCGCGCGGAATGCCGCTTCCGCTTCCTCGGCCGTGCAGATCGAGGCGACGTAAGATGGCCTCGGGCCGAGGATCGAGCCGCGCCGGGCGAACTTGTCGTATTCGAGCGGCAAGGTGTTGTAGGCGCCCTCCAGGCCGAGCCCGCCCTTGGCGTCGATCGCCATCATCTCGTTCATGCACATCTTGCCGCGATCGACGCACATGTTGAGGATGGCCTGGAAGAGGTTGGGATCGACCGTGGCATAGCGGCGGACCGGCTCATTCTCGCTCGGCCGTTCCAGCTCCAGATAGTTCGCTCTGTCCAGTGTCTGGCCGGCGGCCTTGGCCTTCGCCACCCACTGGTCGAAGTTGGCCTCGGACTGGCCGTGGAAGGCAAAGCGCATGCCGGAGAAGCCGGCACCGCTGTAGTTCGCGGAGAAGCCCGTATAGCTGCCCTCGTGGTTGATCACGGCATGCAGCTTGGTTTCCATGCCGGCCATGGAGTAGATCATGCCGGCCAGCGCCGGGACGTAGAAGGAGTTCATCACGCCGGAGGAGGTGATGCGGAAATCGATCGGCCGGCCGACAGGTGCCGCCGCCTCGTTGACGGTGGCGATGCCGTATTCGGGATAGATGAAGAGCCACTTCCAGTCGAGCGCCACGACCTCGACCTTGAGAGGCCGATGTTCTTCCGTCACAGGCTGGCCGGGTGCAATCCTGTCGAGACGGCGATACGGGTCGAGCAGGTGGGTGCCGAGCCACGTCAGCGCGCCAAGGCAGATGATGATGAGCAGCGGCGCCGCCCAGATGACGAGCTCCAGCTTGGTGGAATGGTCCCAGTCGGGCTTATAGGTGGCCGATGCATTGGACTGCCGGTATCGCCAGGCGAAAAACACCGTCAGCGCCATCACAGGGAGGATGATGACCAGCATCAGCAGCGTCGACACCACGAGCAGGTCCCGCTGCTGCGCGGCGATATCGCCCGAAGGCGCGAGGACCACGAAATCGCAACCACTGAGCATGACTGCCAGAGGCAGGATCAGCAGGCATCCGAGCCAGCGGCCGAACCTGCGCGAAGAGAACCGCAAAGAGAACCAATGTGTGGACATACAAACGTCCGCCCGTCATTGTGCACTGCAAGATATGCCATGGAGTAACCGAGCCGGACGCGGCCACGACATTGGACAATTTGTCCAATCCCCCCGCCGAGTGCGATGCATCAAGATTTTATGTGCACCGCGGCAAAATCTCCGGGGCCGATGGAGCGGAACGAATTCCGCTCCTTCTCTTTGGTTTTACTGTATGGTCCCTGTCTGAAAAGTCAGCAACTTTTTACCGCGCTGACCTTCGGTTCGAGATCATGCTCTAGCATTGGGGGTGCCGGCCGGCACCGTAGAGATGACTGAAGCGACAAAAGCCGAACGCGACGCCCGCGTCGTATCCGACCACCATGGCGTCAATCCCGGAGACATCGCCGTTGGCGTCGTCATCGGCAGGACGTCGGAGTTCTTCGACTTCTTCGTCTACGCCATCGCCTCGGTGATCGTCTTTCCGAAGCTGGTGTTTCCGAACACCGACCCGCTGACGGCCACCGCCTACTCCTTCGCCATCTTCGCGCTCGCCTTCCTGACGAGGCCGCTGGGAACGATCCTGTTCATGGCCGTCGACCGGCGTTATGGACGCAGCGCCAAACTGACCGTCGCTCTTCTTTTGCTCGGCACCTCGACCGTGGCCATCGCCTTCCTGCCGGGATATGCCACCATCGGCGCGGCGTCGGCCTGGCTGCTGGCGCTGGCGCGGATCGGCCAGGGCATCGCCTGGGGCGGCACCTGGGACGGCCTGCCGTCGCTCTTGTCGCTCAACGCGCCCGAGCATCGGCGCGGGCTTTATGCGATGGTGCCGCAGCTCGGCGCTCCGATCGGGCTGATCGTGGCGAGCACGCTGTTCGCCTTCTTCGTCGTCAACCTGTCGGCCGAGGATTTCTTCGGCTGGGGCTGGCGTTACCCGTTCTTCGTCGCCTTCGCCATCAACGTCGTCGCGCTCTTCGCCAGGCTGCGCCTAGTCGTCACGCCGGAGTTCGCGCGGCTTTTCGAAAATGGCGAGCTCCAGCCGACGCGGATCCGCGAGACGATCAAGGCGGAAGGAGGCCTTGTCGTCGTCGGCGCGTTTGCGCCGCTGGCGAGCTTCGCCCTTTTCCATATGGTGACGGTGTTTCCTCTGTCGTGGGTCTTCCTGTTCACGAAGGAAGGGCCTGGACGTTTTCTCATGATCGAAGCAGGCAGCGCCGTGTTCGGCCTGCTGGCCATCGTCGCGTCCGGCCTGATTGCCGATCGCATCGGCAGACGCTCGCTGCTGTTCAGCACGGCAATCGCGATCGCCGCCTTCAGCGGCTTCGCGCCGCAGCTTCTCGACGGCGGCACGGCAGGCGAGATCGCCTTCATGGTGCTGGGCTTCATCCTGCTCGGCCTGTCCTTCGGGCAGTCCTCGGGCGTGGTCGCGTCGCGCTTCTCGCGCCGGTACCGCTATACGGGCTCGGCCATCACATCCGACCTGGCGTGGATGTTCGGCGCAGGCTTCGCGCCGCTGGCCGCCCTGCTGCTTTCAGCCAATTTCGGTCTGATCTCGGCCGGCGCCTATCTGCTCTCCGGCGCCATCTGCACGCTCGTCGCGCTCTGGATCGCCGGACAGGCGATCGACCGCTGGGGTGACAACCGCGCGGCCGACTAGATTTTACGCATGTCATCATCGCAAAACCGCGACACGCTTTAGAGCAATTCCAGGAAAAGTGCGTAGCGGTTTTCGTCCGGAATTACAAAAAACAAAGAGTTAGAGTGTTTCCGCGTTTCCGGAAAACCGGAAGCCTCTAGACGATCTCCTCGGAGAAAGCCCGCATCGCGCCGACGACATAGTCGGCGAGACCCTGCGACTGCGCCTCGAGGCTGGAACGAAAATGCGGGTTTCCCGCGATCGCATCCACGGCATTGAGAAAACCGGCCTTTGAAAGCGGTGCGGGCGCGGTTTCGTTGAGGAGGCCGAGGAAACGACGCGCGATTGCGCGCACCTCGTTGGAGTCTGCTGGACGATTCTGCGAAAGCGCCACCACGAACTCAGCCCGTATCGCCTGGAAGCCACCAATGATGCGCTTGCCATCGGCTTCAGTCCAACCGCTCATGAGGTCATTTCGCCGCTTGATGCTTGCTTCCGCTGCTGACCCGTATCGATCTATCGCCCATTGATCCTGTGCAGCCCACCGCTTTGGATCGAGACCTTTGTAGAATGCTTTCTCGTTCATTGGAGTGTCTCCTTCTATTTGGGCCAAAGTGTCGTCGATGGTCTGGATCAGTCGCTTGTAGCGGCGAACCTCGCCCTGGAGCCTCTGGCGATGCGATCGGAGAGCGGCGGCTTGATCGAAGTCCGGCGCGTCCAGTATTTTTCCGATCTCCCCAAGCGGAAACCCGAGTTCCCGGTGGAAGAGTATTTGCTGCAGTCGAAGCAGTTCTTCACACCCATAATACCGGTACCCGTTACCCCCTATATGTGCTGGTTTGAGCAAACCGATTTCGTCGTAATAATGCAGGGCGCGAATGGACACGCCCGAAAGCTCTGCAAGCTGTTTCACGGTGTGGTCGCGCAATCGATCATCTCCCGCCGATCTGGTCGTAACCTGGACCCTCACGCCACGTGAGGGTCAAGCCATAGATTTCGACCGACATCCGCAGCGAAAAATCGAGCCGACCGCTGCCTCCAAATGGAGGCTCGCGACAGTATCCCATAAAGGCTTCCCAGCCCCTGAAGGCGAAGACGGGTCAAATGCCCGGCCAGCGACAATGTATTGCTGCTACGTCGTGGATGCGAAGCTGCCGAAGCCGGCTGGTTTCATGGCGCCGGCCGATCCAATCGACGCGCTCACGGGTAGATTCTTTTCCTTTTGACTTAATGTTCCATCTTCCGAAATTCTCGTTTCTCGGCTAGGCAAGTGGAGGGCAGCAAGGGGACAATCAATGGCCGACGACAACAAGGTTTCAAACGACCTCGTTACTGAACTTACCGCCGCGATCGTGGGGGCGTATGTCACCAAGAATCCGGTACCGGTATCCGATTTGCCCGGCGTCATCGCCAGCGTGGCCGATAGCATCGGCCGCTTGGGGCAAGGCCAGGCGGAAGTCGCGCCGGAACCTCAGAAGCCGGCAGTTTCGATCCGGAAATCGCTCACCCACGATTATCTCATCAGCCTGGAGGACGGCCAGCAATACCGCACGCTCAAGCGCCATCTCGGAAAGCTCGGCCTCACGCCTGAGGAATACCGTGCGAAATGGGGCCTTCCCGTCGATTACCCGATGGTTGCGCCGGCCTATGCTGCGAAGCGGTCCGAACTGGCCAGGAGCCTCGGCCTCGGCCGGAAGCCTGGTACGAAACGCGGCAAGCCCAAGGGCAAGGCCTGAACAGGTATCCGGCGGCCAGTGCACCCGGCTGCCGCGCCATTCATTCGACACAACCGCTTATGACGGGCGCGCGCATGTCAACCGCACATGCACTTGCCTGCCTGCGATGAGAGCCGGTTCCGCCGCAAGGACGAGCGTTTTCGGCTCCATTCTCTTGAGTGCCACGATCCCTTCCAGCACGGTCTGTCGAACCCCTTCGACGTCGACGCTGCTGGTATAGGCAGCCAGCGCCGACATGCATCCGCATGCGCCGATCGGCTTGTGTCCCTGGAAGTCGACGACGGCCGAAACGATGTTCGTTTCCGTTCGCAATTCCGTGGCCCTGGGCGTCACGCAGGCGGCAAGGTCGTTCTGAAAGACGACATTGTCCGCGCCCGCTGCGGCGACGGCGCTGCCGAACAGTGCGACCAGCATTGCGCCTTGGACGGATGCGACACGACAGCAACCCGGCTTCGAGGTGACCAGACGATCCCGGTTATCGGATGATCTCGCGCTTGCCGACATGGTTGGGCTCTCCGACGATGCCTTCCTGCTCCATGCGCTCGACGATCGAGGCGGCACGGTTGTAGCCGATGCCGAGGCGCCGCTGGATGTAGGAGGTCGAGCACTTCTTGTCGCGCAGCACCACCTTGACCGCCTCGTCATAAAGGTTGTCGCCATCCTCGGCGCCCATGCCGCTCTTGTCGAACACCGGGCTGTCGTCGACCTCGGGCAGTTCTTCCTCTTCATCGGCGGTGACCGTCTCGAGATATTCGGGCCTTCCCTGCGCCTTGAGGTGGTTGACGACATGCTCGACTTCGGCGTCGGAGACGAACGGGCCATGGACGCGGGCAATGCGGCCGCCGCCGGCCATATGCAGCATGTCGCCCTGGCCGAGCAGCTGTTCGGCGCCCTGCTCACCGAGGATGGTGCGCGAGTCGATCTTCGACGTCACCTGGAAGGAGATGCGGGTCGGGAAGTTGGCCTTGATGGTGCCGGTGATGACGTCGACCGAAGGACGCTGCGTGGCCATGATCAGATGGATGCCCGCGGCGCGCGCCATCTGGGCGAGGCGCTGGATGGCACCCTCGATCTCCTTGCCGGCGACCATCATCAGGTCGGCCATCTCGTCAACGATGACGACAATGTAGGGCATCGGCGCGAGGTCGATCTCCTGTTCCTCGAACACAGGCGCGCCGGTGCCTTTCTCGAAGCCGGTCTGCACCTGCATCACCACGACCTCGCCCTTGTCGCGGGCGACCGCCGCGCGCTGGTTGTAGCCGTCGATGTTGCGCACGCCGAGCCGCGCCATCTTGCGGTAGCGGTCTTCCATCTCGCGCACCGCCCACTTCAGCGCGGTGACCGCCTTCTTGGGGTCGGTGACGACCGGCGTCAAAAGATGCGGGATGCCGTCATAGATCGACAGTTCCAGCATCTTTGGATCGACCATGATCAGGCGGCACTCTTCCGGCTTCAGCCGGTAGAGAAGCGACAGGATCATGGTGTTGATGGCAACCGACTTGCCCGAGCCGGTGGTGCCGGCGACGAGCAGATGAGGCATCTTGGCGAGTTCGGCGATAACGGGCTCGCCGCCGATGGTCTTGCCCAGGCAAAGCGCCAGTTTGCAGCCCGTGTTGCGGAAGCCGTCGGACTCGATCAGCTCGCGGAAATAGACCGTCTCGCGGGTTTCATTGGGCAGTTCGATGCCGATGACGTTGCGGCCAGGGATGACAGCGACACGCGCCGAAATAGCCGACATCGAGCGGGCGATGTCGTCGGCGAGGCCGATGACGCGCGAGGACTTCACGCCCGGCGCCGGCTCGAACTCGTAGAGGGTGACGACGGGGCCGGGGCGGACATGGATGATCTCGCCCTTGACGCCGAAATCCTCGAGCACGCTTTCGAGAAGATCGGCGTTCTGCTCCAGCCGCTCCTGCGACATGTAGAAGCCCTGCCCTTCCGGCGGCAGCTGCAGCAGCTCTTCCGAGGGCAGCTCATAGTCGCCCGGCCCGACCTGCGCCGCTTCGCCAATCATGGGCAGTGACGGTGATTGGCGTGGGGCCGGCATGGTGATTTCGACAGTGCGCGACGGAGCGGCCGGCGCGGCGTCGTTTGCGGCAACGGGCCTGTTGGCTGAAATGGCCACGGCGGCTGGCGTTTCAACGGCGGATGTCGCGGCCTCGACGACCGCTGCCGGAGCCTTGACCGTTTCCACGGGCGTCAGCTGCATCGAAGCCGATACCTCGATGACCCTGTAGAGAGACGTCGCATCGGGCGCCACGACCGGCCTTGGTTCGTGCAGGCGCGCTGCGGGGACCTCGGCCTTTACGGGCACCGCAGGTGCCGACACCGGAGCAGGCGCCGTTGTCGGCTGCGGCACGAAGCCGGAAGCGAACTCGAAGAAAGCGTGGTCTGAAATATACGACCAGCGCGCGCTGCGCCGCGGCGCCGCGGCCTTGGCCGCCGGCTGATGCGTTGCAGCCTGGACGGTAGCGGCCGCTGCCGGAGTTGCAACGGTGGGAGCTGCCCGGGCGATGGGCGCTCCGGGTGAAGGGGCGACGGGTGCGGCTGGTGTTTGATCCACGACGCGCCTGGCCTGGCTCAGTTGTGGAGACGGCGCCGCGGCTCGCGGCTCAGCCGAAGCCGGCCTAGCTGTTACGGCCGGGGCCGGCGTGCGCGGCTGTGAAATGGAGCCGGCAGCCTGTTCAACGGGCTCGTGATGTTCATCCTCCGGCTTGATCTTCTTGATCTCGCGGTCGGGCGTGCGCGTGAAGCGCACATTGGGCGCCAGGAAGAAATAGTCCTGCCATTCCGGCCGGGCAAATTCGCCCTCGCCGCCGAAATTGGGGAACACCGCGCCATCGCCCTGGGGCTTCACATATGTGTGTGCGTTGCCGTCGCGTCTGGCGATTCGGCCGGCGAAGTCAATCGCCGGCGGCGTGGTCTCGTGGCGGTGCGGCTCATCCTCCTCAAGCGCAACAGCCGTCAGATTTGCCCGAGAAAAACGCGTGGATGCCATGCTGGAGACTCGCCGGTTTGAATGCCCCCTGAGACATAGGAACCGATGGTTAACAGTTCCTTCCGAAAACGGGCTGGATGAGAGGAAGAACACTCTCAGATGTCCTGACGACGAGAGCCCCGTTTGTCCGGGCGAGTGGAACCCCGTCAGCTTTGTAACTCACACCATCCGATATCCAGGCCTACGTTCGTCAGACGGAACGCCAGCGAAACGCGAAGCCGCGACGGCTGACCGGTTTGGCTGCACACGACGGAAAGGAGAGCGTAATGTCTATGTCACCCACTGGTCTCACGACGCCTGGCAAGGCGCCGACGCAGTGCTGGATCGGCCTCGGCGTCATCGCGCTGCCTTGCATCCTCGTGTCGATGGACATGACGGTTCTGAACCTTGCGGTTCCGCATCTGGCGGCCGTCCTCAGCCCGAGCGCAGGACAATTGCTGTGGATCGTCGACATCTACGGCTTCATGGTCGCCGGCGCGCTCATGACGATGGGCACGCTTGGTGACCGTTTCGGGCGCCGGCGGCTGCTCCTCATCGGTGCCGCTTTCTTCGGTATCGCTTCGGCGGTGGCGGCATTTGCAACCAGCCCTGTTCAACTGATCGCGGCCAGGGCGCTTCTGGGTCTGTCCGCCGCGACTCTGGCTCCCTCCACGCTTTCGCTCATCCGGAACATGTTCGAGGACGAAGGCGAGCGACGCATCGCGATCGGCGTGTGGATCGCAAGCTTTTCCGCCGGGGCCGCGATCGGACCGGTGGTGGGCGGGCTTTTGCTGGAGCACTTCTGGTGGGGTTCGGTATTCCTCGTCAACGTGCCCATCATGATTGTCTTGTTGACCCTCGGTCCGCTGCTTCTGCCGGAATACCGCGACCCGAACGCCGGGCGGCTCGACGTGGTCAGTGCCGGCCAGTCGCTTGTCGCGGCGCTCTCGGTGGTCTGGGGCCTGAAGCGCCTGGCCGAGCACGGGCCGGACGCAAGTTCTGCGGCGATGATCGTCGCGGGGCTGGCGCTTGCGGCCGTTTTCCTTCGTCGCCAGCGCCGTCTCGCAGATCCGATTGTGGACCTTTCACTCTTCCGCACCCCGGCATTCAGCATCGCACTGGCCGTGAACCTGGCCGGCTTCTTCTTCATGTTCAGCATTTTCTTCTTTGTCCCGCAGTACCTGCAACTCGTGGTCGGCCTGTCGCCGCTCGAAGCCGGGCTCTGGACCTTGCCCTCCGGAATTGCGTTCATCGCGGGCTCGCTTCTCTCGCCGGCGATCGCTGCAAAGCTGCAGGCGGAACGCGTGCTGATCGCCGCGCTCGTTGTCGCCGCGGCAGGGTTTGCGGTTCTGACGCAGGTGGATGCGGCCGGCTCGCTTGCCGTGGCCGTGATCGGTTCGGTGATCTTCTCGTTCGGTTTGACGCCGGTGATCACCTTGACCACCGACATCGTGGTCGGCGCCGCCCCACCGGAGCGTGCTGGCTCCGCGGCCGCGCTCAGCGAGACGAGCAATGAGCTTGGCGGAACGCTCGGCATCGCCATCCTCGGAAGCATCGCAATGTCGGTCTACAGAGGCGCAATGGCCGGCGAACCGGCAGCCGCCTTGTCCGAGGCAGCGCAGGCCACGATCGGCGGAGCAGTGGCTGTGGCTGAAACACTCCAGCCGAAAGAAGCCGAAGCGCTCGTTTCAGCCGCTCGGGATGCTTTTACAGCCGGCATGCAATTGACCGCCGGCATTTCCGTCCTGGGCCTGCTCGCAACCGCTGCGCTCGCGGCGATGCTGCTTCGCCGGATGCAGTCGGGACCCTCGTGTCAGGAGGCCTGAGATGCAGCAGCCCGAACCGCCCGCTCGCGGTCGACGGGCGTTGCGGGAAGTCGCCGACAAGGCGGCTTGCCGCAGCACGTGAAAACCATGGTGAAATGGAGGAAGGAATGAACAACGCCAAGGAAGACCAACCCGCCGCCCCGGAGGTTGTCGATCGCGCCGCATTCGAGACGC
The DNA here is from genome assembly GCF_001303895.1 of Mesorhizobium sp. 1M-11. Lineage (GTDB taxonomy): Bacteria > Pseudomonadota > Alphaproteobacteria > Rhizobiales > Rhizobiaceae > Mesorhizobium. The sequence continues at coordinate 469,961 of NZ_LJSD01000051.1, forward strand.
AACTCCAGGCCTTGCGCATTCGCGAGAAGGCGCACACCCGTCAGGGCGACGCCATCGCGGCCGAGCGGCGAAGGCTGCCGATGGTCGCGATCGATGGCGCAACTCCGCTTGTCGGCGAAGATGGACCCACGACGCTGCTCGACGCATTCGAGGGGCGCAGCATGCTCATCGCCTACTATTTCATGTGGTATCCTGGGAGGCCTGCCCCCAAGCAGTGCGAGGGCTGTACCTACTTCACCACACAGGTTCGCGAACTGTCGCACCTGCACTCGCGCGACGTGACTTACGCCACCTTCTGCCAGGGTCCCTACGTGGAGAGCGCCCGTTACCGGGATTTCATGGGCTGGGACATGCCCTGGTATTCGGCACAGGATTCGCTCGACACGCTGCTGGTCGGGCGACGCATCGGCATGATGCACATCGTCTGCTATCTGCGGCGAGAGACCGAAGTCTTCGAGACATATTGGACGACCATGCGTGGCGTCGAGACGATGGACAACACGTACCGCCTGCTCGATCTCACGATCTACGGACGGCAGGAAGAATTCGAAGATTCGCCGCAGGGCTGGCCCCAGGAATGGGGTGAAGACAAACACCCCATGCGCATCGACGGGCGCCCCATCTCGCAATGGCCGCGCTTGAAAGCCGGGCATTCCGATACGCTCGCGTGACGGCGCCGATTGGACGAGCTGGCTGACGCCGCGCTGGCGTCAGCATCATTGAGGGTGCGAACGCGTCCGACCATCGGACGGTCGGCATCGCCCGATCACCTGAGCGCCCACCTGGCAGGATAGCTGCCCGTTATCCGCGCGCCTGAAAGCAGCCGCAATAGGTCATGGTCGATGTCGAGCGGAACGAGATGTCGAAGCCGCCGAGCGCTTGCTGATGGATGATCACGAGGGTGTTCGAGCCCGGCGGCGCCACGTCGCGGCATCTGGCTGCATCATCGGAATCGACCAAGGACGCAAGATAACGCCAGTTGACATCAGAGCCCCCGGTGTCGCCATCGCCCCATATCGTTTCCACGAAATCGCCGTCGAGATAGGTGAAACCTTGTTCGGCCCGCATGGGCCAAGACGGATTGCGGCCCTCCCAGGCCGCGTATTCCTCATCCGACGCCTCGTCGCCCGGTTCCGGTTCCCATTGCTTTTCCGTGAAAGACGCAGCGTCGACCTCGCTCGCGAATGTGGCGACAAAAATGTGGAAACGATGCATATTCACGCCCATTGGCACCAGCCCGGATCAACGCATTCCTTGCGGGTTCACCGCGATCGTTATTCACCGTCGGACAAGGAGACGCTCGCCACGCGGCCATCGGACAAACAGTTGAGGAACTCGACGAGACCGTAATATTCATCCTCATAGTCGTCTATGATAACCTCGTCGGACCCTGCCTTTCCCCTCCGCAGGAATATTTCGGCGTTGCCGCCCAGTTCGTCGATCCTGGTGGTGTTCCGGAAGCAGCCACCGTCGCAGGCCCGAAGGAACAGATCTTCCAGCCGATCGAGATGACTTCTCGAAAACGCGCCGGCAGTTTCGTCGATCGCCGCAACAACACGTTCGTGTTCGCAAAGCTCCGCAGTGTCGGAAAACAACCTCGATTCGGGAACGCTTATCTCTGCATCCGCTGAATAATCTTCGAAGTTGGTCCGATCAGAGAGACGTTCATCCACGCCCTCCAATGCAACGATACGGATACCGGCCACTATTTCGGAGAATATGCTTCTCGCAGGCAGCGCGTCGGCATCCTCGCCGAGAGCGGCCCGGGCCTCTTCATAGGCGGCCTGGGGCGTGTGGTGAAGGTTAACGATCAAGCGCAGTGCCGCAACCAGCACATTGTGGTGAAGCCCCTCGGCTTCGCCGGGCAGCACGAAACCCTGTTCATTTCGCCATCCGATCGAAAGTCTTGCGGATTGCCGGGAAGACAGGAACGACCAGGAAAAGAAGCCCAGCCTCAGCGCGCCCTGCAGCTCCCGCACCGCGTCCTCCAGCGGTTCACGATCCGCCTCGCCATGGGACGGCGAATAGTCGACCGCGATCTCGAATTTTCGCAGGTAGAGCGGGACGGGTACGGTCGTTTCAACGGCTATCGAAACAAGAGAAGGCTCGGTCATGATCGTATCCAAGTCCCTTCACGGTTTTGCGTTCGAGATGGACGCTGTCGCTGATCGCTTTTACCGCGCTTTTCGTCCCCGGCGCATTTCCTGCATTCGCTCGGGCGTAATTCCGGCTGAAATTTGGTGCCGTAGACATGGAAAGAAGTGGCGCACCACACCGGGTGATGATGATAACTACGTTTACGCTATAGCCCTCCAAAATGAGGCCTGAGCATCAGCCAGAACCCAATGAAACCCCAGAGGATTTCCAGCCAGAAGCGCGTCTATTCGCCATTGCGCGACCTCGACCTTGTCGGACATGCTGGTTCCAAACTGACGACAAGCCGGTCGTTAACGGCTAGAAGCCGTACTTCTCTCGCCGTAGATTAAAGGCGGCCTCCCCGCCTTCCATGATACGTTTGATAGCCTCGCGTACCTCGGGCACGTCGATGGCACCTTCGCCCGCGATCTTACCGCCTGACTGATCACCGGCCTTCCTATAGTCGCACCATGCGACCATCTCGGCATCGCCGTTGACGACAAGATTGGCATTGTGGCTCACGAAGATAATCTGACGTTTCTGCTTCGCGCTCCACAACTGCTCGACGATCTCTTGCATCACCGGATTGTCGAGGTCTTCTTCGGGTTGGTCGATGAGCAACGGCGGACCTGGCTGATTGAGTAGCGTCTTCAAGAGCGCCGTCGCCTGCTGCCCAGCCGACGCATTCCTGAACGGCATATAGTCGCTTTCGCGGGCGCGATACTCGAAGACGGGCTCGCTCTTGATGTCAATGAGCGACAGCGCCAGCCAGTCATCTGCCGATAGTTTCCGGGCGATGCGGTCAAGATCGCCGGCAGTAAGCCCTGCCGCCGACAACGCCGGTGTTTCCGGGCGACGTTCGCTGCCCTCCTGGTCAGGATCGAAGACTGCGAGCGCTTCAAGGTCGTCAAGGATGCGCGACCATCGCTCCTGCGGATTATCGGCGCTGGTGATCGCCTCGCCAAGCGTCTCGACACGCTCTCGCCGCACGTTCGAGCCAGATAAGGATTCGCGGAGCCGCTCAACAAACTCGCTGGCGTCTGCGTAACGCCTGACATGAGCGCGGATAGCGCCGCTCGCGCTCTCGGTCAGCTTCTGGCATTGAGCGTCGAAAAGTCCATCCCGTTCAACCTTGAGTTCGTGCCAGCCTTGGCGTTCTGCGGCGTAAATGTCGCCCGCCGTCTTGAGGGACTTGAGGTCGTCGTTGAGGCGCGCCGTCTCTTTCTGAAAGGCGGACAACCGGCTCTCGATGACCTGCAACTGCTCCATGCGTTCGCGGTGCGCAGATGACCGTTTGACGGCTGCTTCGTAGGCTTCCCTGAAAGCCTGCAATTCTTGCTGCCACTTCGCCCAGGGTGTGCCGGGGGCAGGCTTGTCGGGCGTACGCAACTGTCCAAGCAGAGTGTCCACCGCCTGCTTCGCCTGCGTCATCAACGCGGTGTATTCGCCGTGCGCCGCCTTCAACAGGTCACCCTCGGGGGCCTCCGGTGGCGGTGCCGCCTGCTCGAGGCCAGCCGCGATTTCTGCCGACAGGTCGGATAGGCCGTTGGCGACGGACCGGAGGTCGCTCCGCCATCCGTCAACGGCTTCCTCAGCGGCGTCATAGGACTTGCCCTGATTGAGGAGAGCTCGGTCGTCATCAGACAGGCCGGACAGGGAATTACGGAGGGCATCCGCCTGTTCTTGAAGCGAACGCGCTTCCAACGTGCGGCGGGTGACCTCGCCCGTAAGCGCCTGCTGCCGGCGGTGATTGGCGTAGGTCTGCCTAATGCGTTCCGCCTTCTCAGAAATGCGGCGGTCGAGTTGTTCGAGCTCCATGCGTATGGGCGCGGTTATGAAGCGGGCAAGCTCATCGGTGCGCACGCTGACATCGCTCAGTTGCTTCTGGCTATATGCTTGCACGGGCAGCAGCGCGCGCGCCTCGGCCTCGTTACACGTGCGCATCTCGTCCGGGCCGACCTTAATAAGCAGGCTACCATCCTTGCTGTCTCGCCGGACGACATGGATCACGTCGTTCACGGTAAAGGTCACATCGACCGTCGCTCCCAGCAGCTTGAGGGTGTTTTCGATCAACCGGCTGCGGCGCGACTGATAGTTGGGCGCGTCCGGATCGTCCGTTGCCGGTGGCTGGTCGCACAGCGCCCAACGCAGGTATTCGAGGATGGTGGATTTCCCCGTCCCCCGCCCGCCGATGAGAGCGTTGTATTGAGGATTGAACGCGAGGTCGATTGGGCCAAGAAACTGGCTGTTGCTGATACTGATGCCGGAAATAACGACGGAGGGAAGTTTCGGCTCGTCGTGCGAGATACGGGACTCCTGAGCAAGGCACGCCTGTCGCAGAGCCTCGGCAGTCGGCTTCGCCCACTTGATCCATGACGTGTGCTTGCCAAGGTCCGCATGGTCCTCTCGGCGATTGTCCGAAGTCTGGATGCAGGCGATGCGCTTGTTGCCCCAGGCTTTGCCCTTGCCGGCGAGAATGCTGACAGGTCCGGCCTTCAGGTCGCTGACCGTGCCGTCAACGTAGCCGCCGACGAAAGGCATTTCTTTGTACTTGGCCATCATGCCGTTGCGGAGAAGCGAGAACTTCCCTTCGCCGGTGACGTTGGGAAAGACGATGTGCCGGTCGCGCAACCACGTATGCTCGTCGAGCTTTTCTTTCAGAGCCTTGAGTGACTGGATGTTTTCAAGGCGCTCGGTTTGCGCCGTCTTCGCGTCGGCATCGGGCGCGGGGTTGATGGCGAGTGCTGTCAGCACTGCACCAAAGCGGTTTTCCTCGAAATCGGCATCCAGAATCAGGATGGCCTGACAAGGCACCGCGAGCGTCAGTTCAATGCCGGGAAAAACGACGAGACGCTGATCCTCTAGCAGCGGCGCGCCGTTCGCGTCGGTTTCGGCGAGCGCGGCGCGTTTCACGAATGGGATGAAAGCCATATCGTGATGATCGGTGATGGCTATTGCGTTGAGGCCCTTTTCGCGGCACGCCTCGACCAACTTGGTCGCATAGGCCATGCGCTCCACGTCGGTCGCATGGTTCGCGCCCGTCCATTGCAGATCGCGCGGCGAGTGAACCTGAAAATCGCAGCAATTATAGTGCGCCCCTTTGTCGATCATCTGCATCCCCCCAAGCGCATAGTATATTCTCTTGCTGCCTTCCGACGACCTCAGATTGCGGTTCTGAAAGCGCTTCGCTTTCAACCTCAACAATATTGTTGGCCGGTGGCCGCAATGCCGGCGGGCCAGAAGCCGTGACCGTCCGGTTGATCTACGCGCCCCTTTCCTCGATCAGCACGCCGTCGCCAAGCATGAGGGATACGAGTTTACGGGTGATCGGCTAGCGGCCCGTCGTCGGCAAATTGAGCTTCTCGAAAAGCACCCGGTTTCGCTTCTGCGCGTCGCTGAGCAACTTTGTATATGAGATAACCTCGTAATAGGCGTTGAGGGTTTCGTTGAATCCGTAATAGCCGAGATTGTCCGGGGTGCGTCGCGCGCCCATGTTCTGGATTCGGATTTCCACGGGCGGTGTGAGGTCGCAAATCACATAGCAATAGGCCGGAATATTCTGGTTCGCCGGCCGGATATAGCGACCCTGCCGATCCTTCTTCTTACTCTCCCGAATTTCGCGGATCATGCGGTACACCTGCGTTACCGGGTCCTCATCCTGGTAGGCAGTGCGGTCCGGCTTCTTGAACTCAATCACGACCATCGACTGAAGTGGCTCGGCATCCTCACTGAATGCCAAGGGATGATTGAAGATCAACAGATCGGGCCGGCTCGCGGAATCGCTTTCGAGCGGCTGCACTTGGTCGAGCCGCACGTCGGATGACAGGAACGAATGAAAGGTCAGCCGCTCGTCGATGATCCAAAGGTTTTGCTGCTCGAACGGCACGTCATCCGAGGTCGCGCGCATCGGGAACACCAGGCTATGGACCGTCTTCTCAAGCCCGTAGTCTCCCGTGTCAGGGTCATGTGTCAGGTATTTTTCGAGCAGCTCCAGAATCACGCGCCGATGCACGATGTATTGCGCAAGTGACGTTTTCCCGATCTCATTCTCGTCTTCGACGAACTTCTGAAGCCGTGCGTAGGATTCCTGCGTGTTGTCGGTGGCCGCCGGCTCCGAAAGGATGCGCGCGCCTTCCTGCTTGAGGCGTATCTGGCGCTGATAGAGCTGGCGGTGAAGCGCCATTTCCATCTCGGTCTTGCTGGCCTGGGGCGGAATGTCGTCGATGAATTCCCCTTTGTACTTCATCAGCACGCGGTATTGCGGTCCGTCCTCGGCAATGTAGGAAGTGAGGGCGGCTTCCTTCTGCGTGTTGAGCGCATCTATGAAGGATTTCAGGTCCTCGGTCACGGCCGCGAGCGCGCCGTCGCGAATGGCTTTCAGGCTAATCTCGTCGGCGAAAAGCTCGGATGGTGCGTTTTCTGCGCTGCTGCCGGCGTCGCGATCGGTGGCGGCGGCTTCCCTGGGAATCGAGAAATCGGTGCGCTCGCTGTTCACCTTGTCATTGAGAAATTGACCCTGAACGAACGCGAGATAATAGAAGTTCGCATTGTTCGGATCGTTGAGCTTGCTCTTGAGGTTGGAGAGGAACTTAGCGAGTCGCTCCGTGATAACCTCGCGAAAATGCGCCGCATAGACCAGCTCATGGTGATCGGCGAGCGCGCCGTGCAGCCGGAATCCGCTGAGCGTGAAGCTGTGCCCGCCGACGGAAAAGCTTCGTTCCGTCGCGAAAGTCTGAAAATTGTCCCGAAAGAACTCACGAAGGTCAATCGTATCGGCCGGGTCGGCAAGCGTGAGGGCTGGGCCATCCGGGTCAAGGAACAGAGGCAGGAAATGCCCGATGAGGCGTTGCGCGATGATGTCGAGCTGGCGCGGGCATTCGCCCATATAGGGGGTGCGGTAGCCGACCAACCGCACGCTGGTCTCGGGTTTCTGGCGATCGGAGGGAGACGCCGCCCGCGCCAACTCCTCATCGCTCGCGACAAAGGAAAATTTTCGGCATAACAGCCCGTCCGTGCCGGCCGCGCGGAAATGGCTCTCTACTTCAACGCGCGAGAACGCCTTCAGCCACAGGAATCGGCCAAGGCCTTTTCCGCCGCGTGTGGCCTTGTAGGGAGAATCGACGGTCTCGAAGCTGTCGAAATTCGCGTCGGTGAAGCCGATGCCGCTGTCGATCACGGTGAAGGCTTCGATCGGCCCCGGCTTACCCTCGTCCAGGCTGCCCTGCCGCTCCGCGATGATCCGAATGACGTGGCCTTGGCCGCCGGTCTCCTCGATCGCCTGAAAGGAGTTCATCACGGCTTCGAAGAGCGGAAGGAGAGCCTTCGCCTTCGGAAGATTGGTGTTGCGGATGCGGCCGGCAATGCTGGCTTTCATGGCGCCGGCGTCCTCGTGCGGTGGCTGTCCCCGTTCATCTGAGTTCTTCGCCGACTGCTCGGGTGAGCGAGGCCGTCTTCGGGTCGTAGGTGTAGCCAGTGATCGTTCCGTCCCTGATCTTCTCAATGGCCTCGTCGATCACGAAAAGCGGCACGAGAAACCATTCTCGCGGGATGATCGGCATGCCGAAGCGATCCTTGATCTCGATGTCGAGGCGCGCCTTGCCGAAGATCCGATGGATCAGGTTCTCAAGCCGGGTCCGATTGATGTTGAATAGCTCGTAGGTCGCGACGACCTCGACATCGGCCATGAGGAAGGTCGGGTCGAGCTTCGCATTGGCGAGCCGTCGCGCGACGTCGCTGCCGGTCACGCCAATCTTGTGCAGCACGTCGCGGTGGGCAGCGACGGCCGGATGATCGGATTTGCTCCGCAGCACATAGACGATACCGCTGGCCTCGTCGCCTTCCTCGTTCTGATCGGCGAAGAGCGGTCCGGCCGAGGGCTCGACGATTCGCCGACCAGCCGGGTCCTGTTGCAGCGCCTTCTGAAGCGAACGCATGAGTAAATTGCTCTCGGTCCCGTTGTCGAAGATCACGCGAAGCCGGGCGTCAATGTTACCGTGTTCGTTGGTGGCAGGCTGCTCCATCGTCGCGACGTAAGCTTTCTGACCGCTGAGAATATAGAACCGGCCGGGCGCGATCTCGGACTTACGCTCGAAGCGTCGGGTCTGCCGCAGGCCGGCGCTCAGTTCCCTCTGCACCTGCTCGAACAGCGGCCTGAACTGGTCGAAATCCTCGCATGGCTGGCGATTGGCGATTTCCTCGGCCGCGCGCTTCTCCGCAGCCGACCGGACATGCCGCAGGTCCGTGATGTCGGTCGGCTCGATGTCCACCCCAAGCTGCGCCAGAAGCTCGTCATCGTCGAGTTCATCGGCAGCGCCGATCGGCGCAGGCTCCGCACCGGCCAGAATTCCCTGGTGATCGAGGGGAGCGAGCAAGCTGCGGAAATTGGCAAGCTCGCGCAGGCGATCGAGGCGCACGGAATAAAGCTGCTCGAAGATGTCGCGATCCTCGCCGTGTTGCGGGGCGCGGCCGTGCCGTTCGACGAATCGCTGAATCTCCTCGAAGCCTGCTATGATGCACTCCTCGCGCGGCGTCCGGCTCGACTCCCTCTTCGCCTCGGCCTCGATACCAAGCTCGGCAAGAAGCGCGTCATCCTCGTCGGTGAATCCCTTAGCCATGCGCCGCCTCCGCCTTCATGCGTTGAAGGAAAGCCACTCCCTCGGCCATGCGCTTTTCCCAGGCGTCGGGCGAGGTGATGGAGGGCAGCCGGCCGCGCTCTTGCTTGAACTTAAGGGCCCGCTTGGCAAGCTCGCGCGCCTCCTCGATGGTGAGGTTGACGCGCTTGGCCCCGATCACGGCGGCGACCTGCTTCAGGCTCTCCTCGCTCATGGTCTTGGCGAGGATAGCATAGGCTTCGCCGAAGGGGTTGATGCGGTCAATCAGGTCGATGTCCAACTCGCGCACATCCATTGCGAACTTGCGGACCCCCTCAATGAAGGCGGTGTTCGGGCTCTTCTCGCCGTCGCCCTCGGTTCCGCCCAGGGCGATCTCTTTGGCCTTCTGCGTAAGATTCAATGCGGCGACGGCGTGCTGGCGCACAGCCTCCTGATCCTCCTCGTCCAATTCGGGAAACTTGTCCTTGATGATCTTGCCCATGCGGAGCTGGGTCAACTCCTCCGGCACCAGCTCGGAATCGAAAAGCCCGCGTTCGATCGTCGTCTTGTCCTGCACGAACGCGGCGATGACCTCGTTCAAGTCCTGCTGGCAGATGCGCTGCGCTTCCTCGCTCTTCGGCGTGACAAGGCCCTTGATCTCGATCTGGAACTGCCCCGTCTCCTCATTGAAGCCGACATTGGTCTTGTTTGGGTCGTAGCCGTCCTCGCCATCGTCAAAGCCGGGCGTCGGTCCGTTTTGCGGGTTCTTGGGCTTGAACTCGAAGCGCGGCGCAAGCACCTGCTCCATGAGCAGGCTCGCCGCGATGGCCTTCAGCGTATCGTTCACCGCTTCGGTGACGGCTTCCTCGGAGGCGTCCGGCTCGGCGATCAGGTTGGTGAAACGTGCGCGGGTCTTGCCCGGCGCGTCGCGCGTGGCGCGGCCGATGATCTGCACGATCTCGGTGAGGCTCGACCGATAGCCGACCGTCAGCGCGTGCTCGCACCAAATCCAGTCGAAGCCTTCCTTCGCCATGCCAAGGGCTATGATGATGTCCACATGGTCACGGTTGTTCTTCTGCGCCGGGTCCTTCAGCGCGGTGGAAACCCGATCCCGCTTGGCGGCGTCGTCATCAACCAGGTCGGCTATCCGCAGGACACGGCCTTCCGGCGTCTTGACCAGTTGGAAGCCGGTGGCGGGGTCGGCCCCCTGCCACTCGCCCAACTCCTCGATGATGTGCTCGACCTCCCTGATCTTGTCCTTCGTGCTCTCGCGCGAATTGACGGAGGGGATATGAACGATCGTTTTTTCGGCCGGTTCGAGCACGTTGAGGATGTCGTCGGCATAGGAACCCGAATAGAAGAAATAGCCGATGTCGAGCTGCTTCAGATATTCGTAGCCGTTGAGCTGCTCGTAATAGGTGTAGGTGACGGTATCGAACTTCGACTCGTCCTGCGGGGCCAGGACCGCTTCGGCATCGCCCCGGAAATAGGAACCCGTCATTGCCAGGACATGCACGCGGTCGCGGGCGATGAACTGGCCGAGATGCAGACCGAGCTTGTTGTCAGGGTTGGCGGAAACGTGGTGGAACTCGTCCACGGCGATCAGCCGGTCGTCGAACGCCTCCACCCCGAACCTGTCCACGGCGAAGCGGAAGGTCGCATGGGTGCAGACCAGCACCTTGTCGTCGCTTTGCAGGAACGCCTCGACCGAGTTGACCTTGCCGCCATTGTCCGAGCCAGGCGCGTTGCAGAGGTTCCATTTCGGCGCGACCGTCCAGTCGGCCCAGAAGCCGAACCGCGTCAGCGGCTCGTCGTTGAAGCTCGCGCCGATGGATTTTTCCGGCACGACGATGATCGCCTGCCGGAGCCCCTGATTGTGGAGCTTGTCGAGGGCGATGAACATGAGCGCGCGGCTCTTGCCCGAGGCCGGCGGCGACTTGATGAGAAGATATTGCTCGCCCCGCTTCTCATAGGCGCGCTCCTGCATCGGCCGCATCCCGAGGGCGTTGGCCTTGGTCGAGTTGCCATTGCGGGCATAGGAGACCGAGACGGAGGGGATCATTTTCTTTTCGTCGGTCATGCGCGCGCCTCCGCCTTGCGTTTCTTCGCCGCGCCCGGGGAGGCGGCCATCTTGGTGTAAAGCTCGAACAGCTTTTCCAGCCGCTCGGTGTCGTTGCGGAACCGGCGGCCGATATAGATGCGCTCCAACACCTCGTCGTTGCGCTCGTGGGCCTCGCGCAAGTCGGCGGGCATGTGTTCCGGGTCATAGAGGTCGGCGATGGTCGCCGGGAAATGCGCCTCGCGGCCCAACAGGATGTCCTCGGCGCAGCGCGTCAGGTCGGCCTTGTTCTTCTCGGTCAGCGTGGGAACGGGAAAGGTATTCCAGCCGAGCGTGTTGGAATAGGAAAAGTCGGTCCGCATCCGCACGCAGACGGTGCCGATCCAAACCCAATGAAGCCGAGAAGCAACCAGCGCCATATTCCAGAGCGGAGCGTTGTGAAGTGCGTATCACTTGTTTGAGATGATGGTGCCGGGGGGCAGCAAACCGCATGGCAGATAATCGCGGTTCTCGGAGCTGATCGCGGCAACGGCTGTTACCACTTCGTCGCCTTTCTGCCTGACTTCGCCGAAACGCGACGGAACATTGGCGATTTCAACCGTGGCCGCCTTTGAGCTTGCCAATCGCATCTGCCGCACCGCTTCAATCCGCTGTGCGATGGTCGGGATGTTTTCAGCTTCGGCCAAATTATCGTTCGTTATCCAGATACAGGAGCGTGAGAGTCCGCGAATAAATTCAGCCGAGCCGAAGATTGGGTGGATGAATTTTTCGCGCTGGGTGTTGGACAGACCAAGTGCATCCACCTCATCGTCGCTGAGAAGCAGATTGCCGCCATCGACGGGTTTGCTGCCAAAGTCCATCCGGGCCACGCCATCAACCGGACGCGAGGCTTTCTCGACAATCACGTTAGGCCCGGGCACTAGATAAGCGTTGATGTTTTCCGCTTCCCTGACGACGGAGGCATCGTCTTCGTCGGGCATAAAGAGCCGCCGCGTTTTGCCCGCGTGATTGGAAATACCGACAATCACCACCGTTACGCCCGCCTTGTTGCTGGCAAGGTTGGCCCATTTGAACGAGGTGTGGGCAAAGGCGATTTCGTGCCCGGTTCTGAAGATAAGCGGCCAGAGGATTGGCACTTGCTGGCCCTGACAAATGGAGTTGGTGGACACGAAGGCCGCCGACGCATTGGTCTGTGTGCCGTAATCCGCCGCCTTCATGAACCAGCCGGCGACATAATCGAGCGACTTCCAGGTGTTCGTGCGGCTCTCGAAGATCGCCTGTAACTCGGACTTTTGCTGGTCGTCCTGCCAGGTCGAGCCAAGATATGGCGGATTTCCGCAGATGTAGGTTTCTCCGCCCTCGTTCTCGAAGTCGATCTGGGGTTGGTCGAGCGGGGTATGAAACAAGTCATCGGCGTGGTGCTTCACGCCGGTTCCGGTCGGTGGGCAGACGCTCAACCAGTCGAGACGCAGCGCATTGCCACAGGTGATCCAATTCCGCGTGTTGAGCGGCAGGAACTCCGCCAGCGCCAGCTTCTGCCCGCGATACAGCACATCGCACTGAAACTCGGCGATGATGAGTGCGAGGCGCGCAACCTCGGCCGGGAAGTTGCGCAACTCGATCCCGCGAAAATTGGTCAGCGGGATCTCGGACGCGCGATCGGCTTCCCCGCGCTGCCGGTTGATCTCGGCCTCAATGGCCCGCATTTCCTTGTAGGCGATGACAAGGAAATTGCCGCTGCCGCAGGCGGGATCGAACACCCTGATCCGCGCCATGCGCCGCCGCAGGTTCAACAGCATCCGGCTGTTGTCGCCCGCCTCGTTCAACCTCGTCCGCAGGTCGTCAAGAAACAGCGGATTCAGCACTTTCAGGATGTTGGGGACGCTGGTGTAGTGCATTCCCAGCGCGCCGCGCTCCTCGTCCTCCGCCACGGCCTGAATCATCGACCCGAAAATGTCGGGGTTGATCTTCGTCCAGTCGAGATTGCCGATATGGAGAAGGTAGGAGCGCGCGATCCGGCTGAAGCGCGGCACTACTCGGCTGCCGGAGAACAGGCCACCGTTCACATAGGGGAACATGTCCGTCCAACGGGGCAGCTTCGCGATCGCCCGCTGGGCGATCGGCGTGTTCATGGCGCGGAACAGCTCGCCAATCACCTCATGGGTGTTGGACGAATCCCGCGCGCTCATCTGCTCGATGGTGGCGGTGAACAGGCCCTCGCCGTTGAAGATGTCGGTGTCCTCCGCGAAGAAGCAGAAGATCAGCCGGGCCATAAAATGGTTCATGTCGGGGCGGCGCTCGACCGTGCCCCATTCGGGATTGTCCTTCAGAAGCTCTGACATAGAGCCGATTCAGGCGGCTGGTGGCGCGGATATCGAACGAGCTGTCGCGGAGCTGCTTGACGGTGGTGATGCCGGCAAGGGGCAGGAAGAAACCGAAATGGTCGGGGAAGTGGGCATAGGCGCAGGCAACCATCTCGCCCGATGCCAAGTCCTCGGCTTCGAACGTTTCGCCGTCCGTCGCCAGAACGAATTTCGCCTTGGCCCTCATCGTCGCCGGGCTGGCCTTCAGCGCGGCAAGCATCTTCGTGACCTCGCCAGGGACAGCGACGGCGATGTGGATGTTGTTGGTCTGAAGGACGCCGCCCAGTCGGACTTGTTCGACTCGCCCTTGCGCAGACGCTTGAGGGCCGTTTCCTTGTTCCCAAACGCTTGCAGGAAAGCGAACGGAAACTCCTCGGCGTCGAACGTCTGCTCGGCGAGCTTGGATATGGCCTCTTCAATCTCGACGGCGTTCATTAGTCCCCCCGCTTTCCGTGGCCGATGAACGGAAAGCCCCGACCTTGATCTTGTTGGCCCGACGCATGACCTCGGCTAGCTCGTAATCGAGCTGCCGGATCAGCCATTCGCGGGCTGGTGTGCCGAATGCTTTTTCCAAGCGAACGGCCATCTCGGGCGAGATGCCGGACCGGGCGTTCAGCAAATTGCTGAGGGTCTGCCGATCGACGCCAAGGATTCGGGCGGCGTCGGTAACGCTTAACCCGTTCTTTTCAATGCAATTCTGCCGGATGGTCGTTCCTGGGTGCATCGCCTGTCGAATCGTGCTGCTCTTCCTGCGTTCGAGACTATAGTGATAATCGACACTCGACAATCCTACTCGTTTGACGTCCCCGCCAAACTAAGCTGCTATCTGAAGCAAGCATGCCGCACCGGCATGACCGTCACCGACTGACAAGCGCCATCGCGCCCCGCCCTCCGGGCGGGACGCTTTCGCATGTCCGTCCTTCCGCACATCGGCACGGGAATACAGCGGTCAGGATGTCAGGATGTCAGGTTTTCAGCAGCACATACCCTGATCCGGTCTTTGCGCCCGGCCTCCGCTCTGCTCTGGCCGGGCAAGCTCGCTAAGGGCTCCGCCCTCGCGGCGGGCAAGGGTGGCCGGGCGGTATCCCCAACCTTCCGCGCGGATTCAGTTTCGCCCGCTTGCGCACAGCAGGAATCCGCTTGTGCAGGCCGGGTGATCCCCCTCCGCCCGGCCGCCCTTGCCCTCTGCTACCCCGGTCTCGCCGACGGGCAGGGCTGCAGCGCAGCGCTGCGCTGCAACCCAAGCCCATAGGAGAAAGACCATGACCACGAATACAAAGAGCGTCCCCGTCATTGAGAACGGCGAAACGGTTTTCATCCCGCTCAACAAGCTCAAGAAGCATCCGAAGAACGCCCGGAAGACGCCGCACAGCGAGGCGTCTATTGAGTCGAAGGCCGCGAGCATCGCCGCCAAGGGGATGCTGCAAAACCTTGTGGTGGAGCCGGAGCGTGACAGCGAAGGTGAGCCGACCGGCTTCTATCTCGTCAGTGTCGGTGAAGGCCGCAGGCTGGCGCAGTTGCTGCGCGCGAAGCGCAAGCAGATCAAGAAGACCGAGCCGATCCGCTGCGTCATCGACACGGCGAACGACCCGTTCGAGATCAGCCTTGACGAGAATGTTACGCGCACGGCCATGCACCCCGCAGACCAGTTCGAGGCGTTCCGCGAGCTTGCGGAACATCGCGGATGGGGAGCGGAAGAAATCGCCGCCCGGTTTGGCGTCACCGCGCATGTCGTGAAGCAGCGGCTTCGGCTCGGCGCGGTCAACCCCAAGCTGATGCAGGTCTATCGTGACGGCGGCTTGACGCTCGACCAGTTGATGGCCTTCGCCCTCACCGAGGACCATGCGCGGCAGGAACAAGTTTACGAGAACCTGTCTTATAACCGCGATCCGTCATTCATTCGCCGCGACCTCATGAAGGCAAATGTTCCGGCAACAGATCGCCGTGCGATCTTCGTCGGCGCGGAAGCCTACGCGGAAGCGGGCGGCAACATCGTCCGCGACTTGTTCACGGAAGATCGCGGCGGCTTCTATGAAGATGTCACGTTGCTGGACCGGCTTGTCATCGAGAAGCTGGAGCGGATCGCCGCCGACATTCAGGCGGCGGAAGGCTGGAAGTGGGTTTCGGTCCACATCGACTATCCGCACGGCAACGGCATGCACCGCGTCTATCCGCATCCCGTTGAGCTTTCGGAGGAAGATGCCGCCGCCTATGCCGCCGCGCAGGAGGAATATGACCGCCTGTCGTCGGAGTATGAGGACGCGGATGAACTTCCCGATGATGTGGACCAGCGTTTCGGGGAGCTTGAAGCCGAGATCGAATGCATCGATGCTCTGTGTCATGCCTATGATCCCGACGAGATCGCGCGCGGCGGTGTCTTCGTCGTGCTCTCCCCTGACGGAGAAGCCCGCATCGAGCGTGGTTTCATCCGCGCCGAGGATGAGAAGCCCGAACCGGAGGAAGCCAAACCCGTCATCGACGGCGTTCGCGTCAACGATGATGGCGAGATCATCGAGGACGGCGATGAAGACGGCGACCGTGCAGCCGCGCATGACGCCGAGGACGAGGACACGGAAGATGACGGCAAGCCGCTGTCCGATCTTCTCGTCCGCGACCTGACCGCGCATCGCACCGCTGGCCTGCGGCTCACGCTTGGCGAGCAGCCGGACGTGGCCTTGATCGCCGTCACCCACGCACTCGCCGCGCAGACGTTCTATCACGGCGTGGACGCCCATTGCCTCGAAATCCGTCCTGTCAGCACCAGCCTTGGCGGGCATGCGGACGGCATCGAGGATACGGCGGCGGCGAAGGCGCTGGCGGATCGTCATGCCGGATGGGCGGCGGACATGCCGCGCGACGTGGCGGACCTGTGGGGCTTCGTCGCCGGGCTGGATCAGGCGAGCGTGATGGCGCTGTTCGCGCATTGCGCCTCGTTGACCGTCAACGCCGTCAAGCAGCCATGGGAGCGCAAGCCGCGCGCCCATGAGACGGCGGATCGGCTGGCGACGGCGGTTGTGCTCGACATGACGGCGCACTGGATGCCCACGGTGCGGACCTATCTCGGCCGCGTCACCAAGGCCCATATCCTCGCCGCCGTGCGCGAGGCGGTCAGCGACGAGGCGGCGGATCGCATCGCAGGCTTGAAGAAGCAGGCGATGGCGGAAACCGCCGAGCAGCTTCTTGCCGGGACCGGCTGGCTTCCGCCCTTGCTGCGCACCGAGCGGCCCGCGTGGCTGACCGACGAGCAGCCGGAGGCCCCGACTGCCGAGGCAGAGGATGCGCCGGAAGCGGAGCACGCTGAGAGCTTCGCCGTTGCGGCGGAATGAATGTGAGCCGGGGCCGCATCAGCGGTCCCGGCTTTCCTTTCGAGAAAAATCGCGGCCGCGCGGCTTCACCGCGCGGCCGGATGACCTCGATCATAGCGAGGACAAACGATGTTCACCGTCGACAGGGTTGGCACGGATTGTCATCATAGGCGCGTCTTCAAGAGAGGGAGCGAAACAACGCCAATCCGCGCCAGTCGTGAAGGAGCAGAGTCATGGTCGCCGTAATGCTGATGAGCGTTGTTCTGATCGCGATGCTTTGTGTCGCGGCCTATACGCTCGCTGTCTATGCGCTGCCCTTCATGCTTGGATTGAGCGTTGCGCAATTCGCCTATCATACCGGCTCCGGTTTCATCGGCGCCGGGCTTGGTCGCAGCCGGTGCAGCCTTCGGCCTTCTGGCGCTCCTGTTCGACACGCTGCGCTCCCCGATCTTCCGCCTGATCGTGGCGCTGATCTTTGCCGCTCCCGCTGCCGTGGCCGGCTATGCGTTAGTCCATGGCGTCACAAAGGAAAACGTTCCGTCCGAAATCTGGCGGCAAATCTTCTGCATCGTTGGCGGCGGTTTCGCAGGGGTGTCGGCGTTGCTGAGGCTGGCAGCCCCCCATTCAACCAAGCCCGCCTAAAACCCGCCCTTTCCTCTGTAGGCCGCGCCAGTTGATCTCGGCTTGGCTACATTCCTTTAATCCAGAGATATACTTGCCAAGCGCCAACCCCAATAGTGATTGCGGTGGCAAATAGGCCAACAGCTTTCGCGGTTCGGCTTTCAAACAACCTGTCCAACGCCACGCCGAATCCACGCGAAGCCGTTCTGAGCTTCCCCGTCAGAAATTTTCGGATAACAGAGTGTAGAAACCCGACTTTTCCGAGAGTAGAATTGTGCATCCGTATGAACTCATTGTTCCGGAATGCCTGTACTTCCTCCTCGCCGCTCAGAAAATGACGGTGAATTCCCCCATTTAATTCCATCAGTGATTTCAGTTTTGGATGTTTTGCATAACCACCGCCGTAGCGGTCTGCCAGTAGGTCATTAAGGTTTAGACGTCGCTCTACAGGGATGATGGGAGCGTCGTTTCCGCCAAGAACGCGATAACGATGTTCCAGATGTTCAAAACCATATGTAAGATTCCGCATATTCCAATGGACCCAATACTTATCCCTTCTGTCGCGGACAAACGAATAAAAATCTTGCAGCAACTTTTTTTCCACCTCATCGAAGCGATCTCGAACATCTTCGCGAGGTATATGAAGCTCTTCTGCAATTGAATGTGTTGAGAAACTAACCGTTTGCTCGGTAGCGTAATGGCTTATCGCGATTGATGTTATACGGGGGGAAAGAGCTTCATTGTCGTCATATAGGCTCTGACATGAGTAGTGAATGATATAGAAATTTTCTGGATTGCTCTTCGCTTCTTTAATGAAGTCTCTACTGCTATAGATGCTCATTCGCTCCCCCCGTTCCCTCCCTTGAAGAAATCCTTTGAAAACCTAACCCGGTCAAGAGGGATAACCCGAGGTCCATCAGATGTGGTGAGCATGTCTTGGGTGGGCGTTGCCCTTTGGGCCGCACTTTCGGCTGCGCCGGAACCACGCCTGCGGCGCGTTTCCGCCATTCGGCTTCAATCGCTAACGCGGAAGGACGGCGGCGGCCATGAGCATGAAGCCCCGTCAGACCGGGCGTCCTTGGGGCGCTGGCCGCAGTCGCTGTTGCGGCACGACCATGAGATAGGACCATTCTGCCAGTCCTCGCACCGGCTGGCGGATCAGCGCCAGCGCAGCGGATCGACTATTGAAGCGGTGGATTGCACAGCATCACGCGACCAGTCTTCCAGCATCGGCCGAGCGGAGGCATCGCGGAATAGGCGGGAACGAGATCACGCCCGCACGCCCACTGGCGATGTGCAACTTGTCCTGACATTCGGGCCGTGGAGCACCGGCCAGCGAAGCCCGCGCACATTTCCTTCTCTCCGGCGAGGCGCGGGATGTCGCTGTTGTCGTATTCCCCGCGGTTTCCTGAATGGGCGCTCCATGCGCGTCCTCGATTGCTGTGGGTCTGACCGAAGACCGGCGACGCAAGCGACGCCTCGATCTTGAACCCGCAACACGCCGCCTGCGGCTTTTTTCCGCCGCCGGCAGGCCGGCTTTGCACCGCGAAACAAAAAAGTCCTCGCCGGATATTGCAGGCCGATCGTCTCCGGTCGGCCGACCCGCATCGAGGTCGCAATGGTGCGGCCCGATCGGAAAAAGGCATACGACAATGGCGACCATCGGCACCTTCACCAAGAACGAGAACGGCGGCTTCACTGGCTCGGTCAAAACTCTGACCCTCAACGTCAAGGCCAAGTTCGTCCCCACCGAGGGCGAGAGCGAGCGCGGCCCCGACTTCCGCATCTTCGCCGGTGCCACCGTCGAGTTCGGCGCGGCCTGGAAGAAGACCGCTCGCGAGACGCAGCGCGAATACCTCAGCGTCAAGCTGGACGATCCGAGCTTCCCGGCACCGATCTACGCCAGTCTGGTCGAAGCCGAGGACGGAAGCGGCTACAACCTCATCTGGTCCCGCCGCAACAGCGACTGAGGCCAGTGACCTAAGGAGCCCCGCTCGAAAGAGCGGGGCTTCATCATGCTCATGGCCGCCGCCTGTCAGGGAATACGGAGATCGGGATACACGATTTTCTGGTTCTCAGTTTTTGCACATCCCGATCAGATCTTCTTCCGGCATCCGCCTCCGCTGCTGCCGGGCAGTCTCTCTAAGGGCTCCGCCCTCGCGGCGGGCAAGAGCGGCCGGGCGGTATCCCCAACCTTCCGCGCGGATGCGTGCTGCGCACTGTCGTCAAGCCGCCATCCGCTTGTGCAGGCCGGGTGATCCCCCTCCGCCCGTCCGCTCTTGCCCTCTGCTACCCCGGTCTCGCCGACGGGCAGGGTTGCAGCGCAGCGCTGCGCTCCAACCCAAGCCCATAGGAGAAAGACCATGTATCATCAGCTTGCCAGCCGGTTCGGCCGCAATGCTCATCAGATCAGTGGACGCGAACCGCTCGACAATGAAGCCCTGTACCGGCACGTCCCTTCCATTTTCGCTCGCGAGGCGCACGACAGCCGGTCGGAGCGTTACGTCTATGTCCCCACCATCGAGATCGTGGAGGGGTTGCGCCGGGAAGGATGGTTCCCGTTCTTCGCCGTGCAGTCGGTGCCGCGTGACGGCAGCCGCCACGGCCACGCCAAGCACATGCTGCGCTTGCGCCGGGATGACGGCATAGGGAAGCCGGAGGCTGCCGAAGTTATCATCCTCAACAGTCATGACGGGACCAGCGCCTATCAGATGTTCGCGGGGATGCTGCGTTTTGTTTGCACCAACAGCATGATTGCGGGCGAGCGCTTCGAGGAAGTTCGCGTGCCGCACAAGGGCAACATCCAGCATGACATTATCGAAGGCGTTTACACCGTTGCGGAGGACTTCCCGCGCCTGATCGACGCCAGCGGGAGCATGAAGGAGACGCAGCTTTCCGAGGACGAGCGCCGCGTTCTGGCCGAGGCCAGCCTTGTCGCTCGCTATGGCGAGGATGAAAGCCCCGTTCGCGCTGAACAGATCATCGAGCCGCGCCGCCGCGAGGATGTTGGCCGGAGCCTGTGGACCACGTTCAATGTCATTCAGGAGAACGTCATTCGCGGCGGACTGCACGGCCGCAAGCGCAATGCCGAGGGCCGCATCCGCCGCAGTCAGACCCGCCCCATCAATGGCATCGACCAGAACGTGACGCTCAACCGCGCGCTCTGGACGCTGGCCGAGGGGATGCAGCGGTTGAAGGCACGATGACCTGAAAGCCGTAGAGCCGGGTATCCGGTTCTACGGCTCACCCTTGAGGCTTTGCGACGCTGAATTTTTCCGCCGATCCGGCGTCGCGGATCGGCGGCGCGGCCGCGCCTGGGGCACGTCCGCCGCTCGCCGGGCTGCGTCCGGCTCGTAAAATCTCACAAGAATTGCTAAGAAGAAAATAACCATGGCTGATCGACTTACACGATCAACATATCTGAATTCGATGGCTAGTCTTTCGTCGTGTTGTTTTTGAATCTCTCTATTCGGGCATCGCATTGCGCGTCCCGGATTGGGAGGTAACGCCATGTTGAGTATCGATTGGCGTGCGTCGGCGGCTTACGGGCACGCACAAAGCATTCCAGCCGCTGGTTTCGCCTGGGAGTATCTTCGTCGCCATGAGGACTATCATCGCGACTTTCAGACAATATCGCGCATGAGAGACCCGGCCGTGAGTCGGCTGGAGATATTCTCGCAACGATGGGGTTTACGATTTCCCGTGCGATCCCGAAACGCCACCTGATCGCCAATCTCAGTTCTGGATTCCAAGCCTGCAGCCACAGGCGGTTCTTCTGTCCTCGCAGCACCATCACGAGGGGTCGGCAGAACCTGTCGTGACGCTGGCGCATCTGTCCGACCTTGACTTACGGCATGCTGTCGATGGATGGCATGGCATCTGGCAGGCTGGCGGCGTCACGCACCAATTCTGGTTGCCTGAGGCGGTGCCCGACGCGGCCGCCTTCTACGCGGTCTCTCTGCCGCTGGATTCCTTTCTCGAGCTGCGCGCCTACGCTGCTCGGCGCTTCTGGCGATCCCTCAATGGACGAGCGCCAGGCCCAGACTTCCGCGCCATGCCGGCGCAGACGCGTCGATTCCACATCCTCTCGCTACGTGCGCTCGATGCGCGACTACGCGGCGAGAGCTACCGCACGATGGCCGAAGTTCTGCTCGGCTTTCGTGGAACAAAGGAGGATTGGGAGATCGATCCGCGCAAGAACAAGGTCCGTCGTCTCGTCGCGCACGGCATAAAGATGATGCGGGGCGGCTATCGGCTTCTGCTCCATTACCCGATCAAAACCGACGAGCATTGACCGGTCGCGCGCGATCATCTGCCGGATCATGTCATCATGCTTTGTTGGGCGTCGCCTGTTCCAGAATCCGCCGATAACCTTCGCGCGAGAGCCATTGTGCGCGTTCGAGATGGCTCTGCCAGCAGCGATAAGTCCGAGATTCCTCGGCAGCCGGATCACGGTGTAGCACGATCCGCGCGACTTCCTTCCAGTTCGCGCCTTCCGCCTTCGCGTCCAGCAGGCGGAGATAGGTCACAAAATGCCGCTCGTCGTAGATCGTTATGACCTCGCCTGCCGGCGCTTCGTCGTCCACATCGGGATCGAGTTCGACTGGCACCCGCATGGGCGTTCCCCGTATCCGAGAGAGTGTTGTCTGCGGTGCGCCCCCGCAAACGAAAACTCGCTGACTCTTGGTGATCGGGGAGTTCGAAACCGTGATTAGACGGCCCTGTCGCCTTTAGCTCGGAGAGCCTGTTGTATACGCCACAGGCTCCCCGACCATAAGGTCAAGGAGTGTGGTGCCGTCACGGCCGGCACCAACCGCTAACCAGGGGTTTCGACGCCCCGGAGCAGCGCGTCTGCTCCGCCGCCACTCTTAGCCGAATCGCACAGGAATGTCTTCGGCTGTTCGATAGCCGAAGCGCGCGCGAGCCCCCAAGAGCGTTCAGCGTTGGGGGGTGCCGCCAGCGCATAGGCGCGAATGCGGCACGCTACACCTCGCCGGTCCCTCGCCATGGTTCGCCACAGCCCGCTGCCGCCACCGGCAGCCGCATCAACTGACGAACCAGAGGTGATCCCATGGCCATCCGCCGCAACGCGGAGCTGCCGCCGCGCCTGTTGCGCACCAAGGAAGCCGCACGCTTCCTCGGCATTTCGCTCCGTACCCTTGAGAAGCACCGTACCTACGGGACCGGCCCGACCTATCGCAAGATCGGCGGCCGTGTCCTGTACGCCGTCCATGATCTGGAAGCCTGGTCCGCAATCGGCACTCGCAAATCCACCCGCGACGAGAACGCTGGCACCGTCTTTCCCGCTCGCCCGCTGACGCCCGACGAGCGGAGCAAACTCTGAATGCTCCGCTACGACGATTATGATCCCGCGCGGCGGGACGCCAGCGAACGCAGTCGCCTCGACCCCTTCGTGGTCGCGACCGGCGATGCCCCACCGCGCGACCAGCGCGATTTGATGGAGCGGCCGTTCTTCTCGCTAGCAAAGACGCCGCGCACCAAGCCAATTCTCTACAAGGCCGCCGATGTCGAGGTGCAGGTGCTCGGCATGCCAGAACACGGCATGGCGACCATTTGGGACGCCGATGTGCTCATCTGGGCCGCTTCGCAGATCGTCGCGGCCAAGAACAACGGCCTTTCCACGTCACGCTTCTTCCGCTTCACGCCTTACCAACTCCTGCGTGCGATCGGACGGCCGACCGGCAACCGGCAATATCTGCTGCTCAAGGCCGCACTCGCACGCCTGCAATCAACTGTCATCGCAACCACGATCCGCAACGGCCCGCATTGGCGGCGGCGTCAGTTCTCATGGATCAACGAATGGGAAGAGATGACGACGCGGACGGGGCGCGTCGAGGGCATGGAGTTCGTCCTGCCCGAGTGGTTCTACAACAGCGTCATCGACCGCTCGCTAGTGCTCACCATCGACCCGGCCTATTTCCGGCTGACCGGCGGCATCGAACGGTGGCTCTATCGCGTCGCGCGCAAGCACGCCGGCCACCAGCGCCATGGCTGGCTGTTCGAGGTCGCGCATCTTCACGTGAAGTCGGGCAGCCTCGCGCGACCGTCCGATTTCGCGCTCGACCTTCGCCGCATCGTGGCGCGTCAGCCGCTCCCCGGTTATCGCCTCCAGATCGAGCGGGAGAACGGCCGCGAACTGCTGCGTTTCCTTCCCGAAAATCCATCCACAGTGCCTGTTGAAAACCATGTGAATGGCATCGGCACATCAGGCGCACGCAGTATCGGCACATCAGGCGCAAATCGCGCGGCGCACTCTATAGACGAATCTAACAGAGACTCTAACTCTTCTTCTTTGACGCGCGCGCATGCGAGGCATGGTGCCGGTGCCAGCCGCCGAGGTGCACCATGATCGTCGCGCTCCTCAACCAGAAGGGAGGCGTCGGCAAGACGACCCTCGCGCTGCATCTCGCCGGCGCATGGGCGGCGAGAGGACACCGCGTCACACTGATCGACGCGGACCCGCAGGGCTCGGCGCTGGACTGGTCGCAGCAGCGCGGTCGCGAGGGTCTGCCGCGCCTGTTCGGCGTCGTCGGTCTGGCGCGCGACACGCTGCATCGGGAAGCCCCCGAGTTGGCGCGCGATGCCGATCATGTCGTCATCGACGGTCCGCCGCGCGTCGCCGGCCTCATGCGCTCCGCGCTGCTCGCCGCCGACCTGGTGCTGATCCCTGTGCAGCCGTCGCCGTTCGATGGCTGGGCATCGGCCGAGATGCTGGCGCTTCTTCACGAGGCGCGCATCTTCCGGCCCCAGCTCGCCGCCCGTTTCGTGCTCAACCGATGCGGCGCACGCACGATCATCGCCCGCGAGACGGCCGAGACCCTGGCCGATCACGATCCACCCGTACTCGCCACCACCATCGGCCAGCGCGTCGTCTTCGCCGACGCCGCGCAGTCGGGCCGGCTCGCTCCCGAGATCGCCGATGACAGCCCGGCCGCGCACGAGATCGCTGCGCTGGCCACCGAGATCGAGCGGCTTCGCATCGGGAGGATCGCGCCATGACGATCCTCATCGGCGATTGCCGCGACCTCATGCCGGCGCGCGGCCCGTTCGATCTGATCCTCGCCGATCCACCCTATGGCGACACGTCCCTTGCATGGGATCGCCGCATCGACGGCTGGATCGCGCTCGCTTGCGCGGCACTTCGGCCGACCGGCTCGCTGTGGGTGTTCGGCTCGCTGCGATGCTTCATGGCGACAGGCGCCCGCTTCGCCGATGCCGGCTTCCGCTACGCGCAGGAGATCGTCTGGGAGAAGCAGAACGGCACCGGCTTCCACGCCGATCGCTTCAAGCGCGTGCATGAGCTGGTCGTTCAATTCTATCGCGCCGAGACGCGCTGGCGCGACGTCTACAACGACGTCCAGACCACGCCGGACGCCACGGCGCGCACCGTGCGCCGCAAGCAGGGCCCGCCGCACACCGGCCATATCGATGCCGGCCACTATGTCAGCCACGATGGTGGACCGCGGCTCATGCGCTCCGTCATCTACGTGCGCAACTGTCACGGCCGCGCCATCCATCCGACCGAGAAGCCGTCACCGCTTCTCGAAATCCTGATCCGCACGAGCTGCCCGGAAGGCGGCCTGGTCGGCGATTGGTTCGCCGGCTCCGGCTCCGCCGGCGAAGCCTGCCGACTTTCCGGCCGCCGCTATCTCGGCTGCGAGATCGACGCCGCCATGGCCGATCGCGCCCGCGCGCGCATCGCTGCCGTGCTGCCGTTCCACGACGGAGGCGGCGCATGACGGACCGCACCGACAAGCGCCGCTTCGCATCCCGGCCGGGCGATGCCGAAAGCTGGATCAGGGCGACCAGAGCGCAGCAGGACGACAAGGCCGCCGGCAATGCGTTCACCGCCCGCCTGACCATCGATGTCACGGCCGAGCTGCGCGGGCGCATCAAGGTCGTGGCCTTCCGGCGTGGCGTGACCGTCGCCGACATGCTGCGCGATCTGCTCGCGCGCGAATTTCCAGCCACCGAAGGAGACAACCGATGACCGGCAAGGCGGCCCACCGCATGCACGGCCGTCCGCTGCCGGACGGGCCTGCGCCTTTCACAACATTGGTCGATCTGACATGGCGACAGAAGAAGATCGAGCACTGGATCAGGTTCGGCCGCAAGAGCTACGAACAGATCCTCGACCGCCATCGCAGCGTCGTCGGCTTCGCGCCGAACAGCATCTTCGCCTTCGTGCGATGGGCGGCTAACGACTTCGGCACGATCATCTCGCGCATCGACATCGTGCGCGCCGTTCGTCGCGGCGAACCGTTCCAGACGCTGCCCTTCGTCCGCCCCGGCGGTGACATCCTGCTGCGCCTCGATGGCTGGCCGAAGGTGCAGCGCGCGCTTGCCGCCATCGACGCCGTCGAAACACTCGGCCTCGATCCGGCCGATGCTTCGCCCGATCACTGGCGGCACGTCCACAACCGGCTGACCGCCGGCCTGGAGCCGCACGCCTACACGCCGGAGCGACATGCGGCGTGGCTCCATCGCCGGAGGATCGCGCCATGACGCGCGCCGGCCTCGTCATCACGGCCGCGCTCGCAACCATCGGCGTCGGCTATCCCGGCCTCACGCCGATGCCGATCAAACTGATCTGGAACGCATCGGCCAGTGCGCCGATCGGTTTCTACACGATCGACTTCGATGGCCCGTTCGAGGTGACTGATCTTGTCGCCGTCGACGCACCTGAACCGCTCGCGACCTTCCTCAGCGAGCGCGGCTATCTGTCCAAAGGCGTTCCGCTGATGAAGCGCGTGCTGGCTGTGTCCGGGCAAACGGTCTGCCGCACCAACCTCATCATCACGGTCGATGGAATCGAGGTTGGCTCGGCGCTCGCGCGTGATCGCGCCGGTCGCGATCAGCCCGTTTGGCAGGGCTGCCGCCGCGTTCATACCGGCGAAGTCTTCCTCATGAACTGGCAGGTCCGCGACAGCCTCGACGGCCGCTACTTCGGCCTGACGTCCACCGACCGGATCATCGGCCGCGCGGTCCCGCTGTGGACCGACGAGGACGGCGACGGCCGGTTTCAATGGCGCGCGCCGACGCGCTGATCCTTTCCACCACCCTGCAACCGAAGGAGAGTCCCATGGCTAATATCGGCGCATTCCAGAAGACCAAGACCGGTTATTCCGGCCGCATCCGCACGCTCGTCATCGATGCCGAAGTGGTGCTCATCCCCGCAAAGAAATCCGACGCCGAGAATGCGCCGGACTTCCGCATCCATCGCGGCGACGCGGACGGCCCCGAAGTCGGGGCTGCGTGGAAGGAGACCGGCGACAAGGCCGGCGACTACCTGTCCTTTCAGCTTGACGATCCGACGCTCACGCAGCCGATCCGCGCCAACCTCTTCCGGTCCGACGACGATGAAAGCGCATGGTCGCTGCACTGGAATCGCCCGAAGCCACGCAACGGGCGGGACTGACGGCCATGCGGTCCCGCGTCATCCTCGCGCTCAAAGTCCTCATCCCTTTGTTCGCGGAGAAGCCGTCTCATCCCTTCATCCCGCTCGACCGCAGGACGGCCGGCGCGCGCAGCGAAGGTCAGGGGCGGCTTTTCGCCGGCGCTTCGCGCGCACCCTTGACCGCAGCGAGCACGCTGGCAGGCTTGCGGCGCAGCGGAGACAGGGCGCTAATCCGTTACGCCGTTGTCCTGGCCCTCGGTGCGCTCTCGCTCAGTAGCGGATCGGGTGTGTCGCTCGCGCAATCGACGCCGATCGCGCGCGCTTCCGCTGCCGATCCCTGTGCGGCGCACATTGCCGAAGCATCGCGGCGCTTCGGCATTCCCGAGTGCTGGATTCGCGCGGTGCTGCGCGCCGAGAGCGCGGGCGACGTGCGCGCGATTTCGTCGGCCGGTGCGATCGGGTTGATGCAGGTCATGCCCGACACCTGGGACGCCTTGCGCGTCCGCTATCGTCTCGGCCGCGATCCCTACGATCCGCGCGACAACATCCTCGCTGGCACCGCCTATCTGCGCGAGATGTGGGATCGCTACGGCAATGTCGCGGCGATGCTCGCCGCCTACAATGCCGGTCCCGGCCGCTATGACGAGCACCGCGCGACGGGCCGTCCGCTGCCCGCCGAAACCCGCGCCTATGTCGCTGCGCTCGCACCAGCGCTCGGCGGCGCGGTCGCTGCCGGGACACCGGAGAAGCAGGCCGCACCGCCGAGCGATTGGCGCGATGCGCCGCTCTTCGTCATGCGTCCGAGTGACCGGCGGAGTGCCGATCCCGTGCAGACTATCGGCACATCAGGCGATGCTCGCCCGGCCGTTCCGGTGCGCGAACGCCGCGATGCGGAGCCGCGTGAAGGCAGCGTATTCGTGGCGCGCGCCGACGATGGGAGAGCGCCATGAGGATGGCGTTTCCCCGTCCGCTTGCGCTTGTTCCGGTGTGCAGTCAGGCAGGGTCGCGCCTGGCTGCATTCCCGGTCGGAGGAGCGGAAAGGTCAGAAAAGGCGGAGGGCAAGATAAAGGAAACCGGCACCACGTCGGGCCGGTTTCTGAAATTGTTGTTGTCTGCACACTGTTTGGGGGAGCCGCGAGCGGCACCATGGTTTTGGCCCCCGCGTGCCGCGATGCTGCGCAAAGCCTTGGCCTTGCAGGGTTTCGGCCGGCACCATGACCGCCGAACGCCCGATTGTCGGCATTCTCGACCGGGAGTCCGGTCATGAGCGTCGACGACGAAACCCGCTTCCGACCGAAGCCCGGCCGCATCCGCTCCGACACGCCGCGAACGGGCAAGACCAAGAGCTTTTTTACCCAGGCCAAGAAGATCGCGCGGCAACATAGTAACCGCCCGTCCCGATCATCTTTGCGATCGTCGCCACGCCCCGGCTCAAGCACCGGTGCGAAGGCCGGCAAAGCCTCGCGCATTCCACGTGGGCCGGGTGTCCAGCGCGGGCGTGGCGCGGCTTTCGCCCGCGCCCGCACGCTGTCGGGCGGCTGGCGTCACAGCGCACCCGGCATGCGCCGCGTCGTCGTCAAGACGCGCTATGTCCAGAACGCCGGGAAGAACGGCAAGGCCGCCGCGCATCTGCGCTACATCCAACGCGATGGCACATCGCGCGACGGCGAGTGCGGGCAGCTCTATTCGGCGACCGAGGATCGCGCCGATGGCGATGCCTTCCTTGAGCGCGGCAAGGAAGACCCTCGCCAGTTTCGCTTCATCATCTCGCCGGAGGACGGCGCGGACCTGACCGACCTGACCGACCTGACCGCCTACACGCGCAACCTCATGAGCCAGATCGAAGCCGACCTTGGCACCAAGCTCGATTGGGTGGCGGTCAACCACCACGACACCGGCCATCCCCATGTGCATGTCATTGTCCGTGGCAAGGACGATCTGGGCGAGAACCTTGTCATTAATGGCGACTATCTCGCCAACGGCATTCGCGAACGCGCCAGCGAGCTGACCACGCTCGAACTCGGCGCCATGACAGAGATCGAACAGACCCGAAAGCTGTCGGCCGAAATCGATCAGGACCGTTTCACCCGCATCGACCGCGCGATGACGGAAGAAGCCAACGACCGATTCCTCGACCTGCGCCACGCGCCTGCCGACCCGAAGCGCCAGTTCAACCGCACGCTGCGCCTGCGCCGTCTTGCTAAGCTGGAAAAGATGGGCTTGCGACCGAGCACGCGCCCGGCGTGTGGGAGCTGAGCGAGCGGATGGAGCCGGCCTTGCGTGAGCTGGGCGAGCGCGGCGACATCATCCGCACCATGCACAAGGCGCTGAAGGCCGATGGCCTGGAGCGCGATCCCATGACTTTCCAAATCCACGACGCCGCGCCCGCGACACCCATCGTTGGCCGTGTCGTCGACAAGTATCTGTCCGACGAGCTGGGCGAGAACCCGACCGTCGTGCTGGACGGGATCGACGGGCGCACGCACCATGTTTCCGGCATCGAGCTCGAGCGGCTGGAGGATGCGCGGATCGGTAGCGTCGTCGAGATCGGCCCGGCCGACATCACACAGCGGCCGTCCGACCGCGCGATTGCCGCCATCGCCGAGGACGGCATCTATAGGCCGAGCCGCCATCTGGAGCGGGCGAAATTCGAGGGCCGCGTTCCGGGCGGCGACTATGAGGGTTATGTCGATGCTCATGTCCGGCGACTGGAGGCGCTGCGCCGCGCCGGTATCGCAGAGCGCATCGACGCGGACCAATGGCGCATCCCCGAGGACTTTGAGAGCCGTGCCGCCGCCTACGATGCCGGCCGCAACCGACAGGCCAGCGTTCGCGTCCTCGCGGTGCTCGATCTTGAGAAGCAGATCGGCGCGGACGGCGCGACCTGGCTCGACCGGCGGCTGGTGTCGCCCGACGCATCCGACCTTGCGCCGGCCGGCTTCGGGCAGCAGGTGCGCGAGGCGATGGACCGTCGCCGCGAACATCATGTCGAACGGGGCGACGCCACGCGCCAGCAGGACGGTCGCGTCTTCTACCGGCGCAACCTTCTCGCCGCCCTGCGCGAGCGCGACGTTGCCCGCGCAGGAGCCGAGATGGCGGCGAGCAAGGCGGTGTCGTTCCGAGCAGCCGCAGACGGCGAAACCGTCAACGGCAAGTTCACGGGCACCGTCCAGCTATCGAGCGGCAAGTTCGCCATCGTCGAGAAGGCGCACGAGTTCACCCTTGTTCCGTGGCGGCCGGTCATAGACCGCCAGCTCGGCCGCGAGGTTACGGGCGTTGTGCAGGGCGGCTCGGTATCGTGGCAATTGGGGCGGCAGAGGAGTATTGAGAGATAATTCCAAAATCTGCCTGCTGCCCCGCTATTCAACCCGATGGGGCGGCCAGTGCAGGTTCGGCACACTGCTGTAGCAATGGGCTATCTCCGATGTCGTTCCGAGAAGCAGCCATTCCGAGCTGAAAAGTTTCTGGTGCGGTGTGATGAAGTTGAGGACGATCTCGCTCTCACCATTGCTTTTTTTGCCCAGCATTTCGGCCACGGTGCGCCGGAAAGATGAAATGGAAACTGACGGTGAATCCAAATTGAATTCTGGCCTGCAATGAGACGTAGCCTCCAAACTTCTGGCGCGTTCTGAGCGGTTTCGCTAAGAGCCCTACACCTGTCGAGAGATCCGAGCGGTTGCACCACGGCAGCGATGTCTTGAGATCATCGCCGGCCTCACGTCGGCCTTCGGCGCAGTGCGCTGGTGTTCGCCCGCGCTATGGTCCGTCCGGCCGCAGCCGCTTTGGGTTCTTCATTTATTGATTTATCGAACTATGTAATTGTGTAATCGTATTGCGTCAACCCTGACTCCGTGCGACAAACTCGTAACTAACGATTTCGAGACTAACGCTTCGATGAACGACGTATCGATCCGCATACCTTCCCCAGCCCTGCGAATGGGCGACGCCGCTCCCGATTTCGAGGGCCGATCCACCCAAGGGCCGATCCGACTTTCCGACTACAA
This sequence comes from Mesorhizobium sp. 1M-11, assembly GCF_001303895.1. Classification (GTDB taxonomy): domain Bacteria; phylum Pseudomonadota; class Alphaproteobacteria; order Rhizobiales; family Rhizobiaceae; genus Mesorhizobium. The sequence goes on from NZ_LJSD01000051.1 coordinate 500,457, forward strand.
GGGCCGGTGGCTGGTGTTTTTCTCGCACCCGGCGGACTTCACTCCGGTCTGCACGACGGAGTTTGTTGCGCTCGCCAAGGCGCACGATCGCTTCGCCGCACTCGACTGCGCACTTCTCGGTCTGTCCGTCGACAGCCTTTATGCGCATCTTGCCTGGACTCGCGCGATCCGCGAGCTCTTTTCGGTCGAGATTCCGTTTCCGGTGATCGAGGACCCGTCCATGCTCGTCGGCCGCACCTACGGCATGATCGACGAGACGGCGGAGAACAGCGCGGGCGTGCGGGCAAGCTACTTCATCGATCCAGAGGGCATCATCCGGGCGATCACGCATTATCCGCTGACCATCGGACGGTCGATCAACGAGATGGTGCGGATGGTGGCTGCGCTGCAGGCCACGTATTCAGGCGAGAAGCTCGCCCCGGCCGATTGGCAGCCAGGGCAGCCGCTTCTTCTGCCGGCCGATGAAAAGGCGCAGCACGAGGCCGACTGGTTCTGCCGGAGGGACGGATGAAGGCGCTATGGCAATCGCGCACCCAAGCGGACGTTGCGGCCGACAAGCTACGCAAGTTCGCGCAGTCTCAACGGCTGATGATCCTCTCCCTTCTTCTCGACGGAGAGAAGTCGGTGACGGAAATCGACGTGGCCACCGGAATCGGGCAGCCTGCGCTGAGTCAGCAGCTCGCCGAGCTCCGCAAGGCCGAGCTCGTCGCGACGCGTCGTCAGGCAAAGCAGGTCTATTACAGTCTCGCAGACGAGTCGGTTGTCTTATGCGTGCGCAGCATTGAAGCGGTGTTTGGCGCCGGCGATCCGGAGCAGGCGCTTCTCAACATGGTAAGGTCGGAACCTCGCCGGGAACGCGACAGCGTGATCCGAGGCGCCGCGAATTTCGCGCGGATTCGCTGACCGAATATAGTGCCTTAAGCCGCTCTTAAGCTTACCGGCTGACCCGCTCCGTCTCAGGCACCGTCTTGCCTGAGTAGGGAGAGGCCGAATGGCTGATAGCAGACGCCGCTATATCACGCTTCTTCAGGTCAACGACACACACGCACGGCTATCTGGAGTCGCACCCTGAACTGCTCTGGCACGGTGCCAATCCGCGCTTCCCGAGGCTACGCGCGTATCGCGGGCTACCTTAACCGCGTGCGAGCCGAATGCCAGCATGCTGTGGTGGCGCTGGATAACGGCGATACGTTCCACGGCACCTATGCCGCCGTAGAGTCGAAGGGAGAGGCGTTGGTCCCGATCGTCTTGCAGAAGGCGCACCATTCAGCCCGGATGTCGACGCGGAAAGCCGCGCCAGGCCGCTTTGGTACTGGTCGATGCTTGTGACGGTCAGAATTGCCGCTTGGACAGGCGCGGCAAGGCTGGGAGCGACGGCCATGATCAGCTCGCCGATCAGGAACTGGCGCCGCGTCGCGACAATCGCCGAGCGGGGTTGAGGGTGATGGTTTGCACCTCGACCATCCCGATCAATGGCTGCGAGCTTTACAGGTCGAAATCGGCATGATTGGTTCTCCGTTGTCCGGCAGCAACGGCGGTGCTGGCCTTAAGGCAGGCTTAAGGTGGCGCTGACGTTTGAGCCTTCTGAACCGAACCAATTCAGAAGGCTGAGAGACAATTGAGTAAGACGATACTTTGCAAGCCGCTTGTACGGCGCACGTTTCTGGTCGGTGCAAGCGCTTTTACACTGGCGGGCTGCGTTTCGATGCGGGAGCCGGTTCCGATGATGGCGCCCATCGCCGAGGCCGAGCCGGAGCCTGTGGTTCCGCTGATGTACGCAGCCCTGCCGAACGAGCAGTTCCCGATCCCCGCGGTGAACGTATCCGAGGTCGACCAGAGGTTCTGGCGAACGGAGATCGACTATCCGACCGAGGAGCGGCCGGGAACGCTGATCGTCGATACACCTGGCAAATACCTCTACCACGTTAAGCCGGGCGACCGCGCGACGCGATACGGCATCGGCGTCGGCCGTGAAGGCTTCGCCTGGTCGGGGCGCGCGATCGTCGCCTATAAGCGCAAATGGCCACGCTGGACGCCTCCGGACAGCATGGTTGCCCGTTGGCGGCATGGAGCCGGACCTGAACAATCCGCTGGGCTCGCGAGCGCTTTACATCCACGAAGGCGGACGCGACACGCTCTACCGCCTTCATGGCACGCCGGAGGCATTCTCGATCGGCAAGGCCGTCTCGTCAGGTTGCATCCGGCTACTCAATCAGGACGTCATCCACCTCTACGACGAAGTTCGCGATGGCAGCCCGATAGTCGTCATCCCGGACCCGACGATGTCGTATCTCGCCGTCGGCTAGGTGGATACAATGCGCGATGAGGTCATCTGCTATGACGTTGCGATGTACGGCTACACGATGCACGCGAGTTACTTTGGGCCTCGGGATCAAACGGCGTTGCTGCCACATGGTGGCGGCCGCACGGCATCGGCGGACATGTTCCCGCTGCGTGTCGACCTCGCCGAGCGCGGCATAGGTACGCTGGCGTTGGACCATCGCGGACATGGAAAGACGGGCAGGGAGCTGATGGGACAGCTCCCTCGCGCGACGGGTCGAAGAGGTACTGGCCGCCATCGACGCTGTTCGGCCGCAAACGCTGCTCGGGGCTATCTCGATGAGCATGGGCGGCTATGTCGCCGTCAAGCTCACACAACTGATCGAGCTCGGCGCCGTGGTGATGATCGCGCCGGCGATGTATGACGCCGAAGCGTTCGATGTGCCTTCGGCCCATCCTTCTCCGCGATCATCCGAAGAAGCGAGAGTTGGCGGCGGAGCGATGCCTGGCAAATCCTTCGAGACTATGCGGGGCGCGTGCTCATTATCGCTGGTGAGGACGATGAACGGATACCGTCCGACGTAATAATCAATTGCATCGAAGCCGTTGCTCCCGACAGAGGGGAGTTGCTCTCGCTATCCGGCGTCGACCATTTCGTGATGACGCGGTTGCGCGAGGGGGAGGCCGATCGGCTCACCGATGTGCTTGACTGGATCGCATCGGCGTTTCTGGGACGATAAGAGGTCCGCTCGGCGGCCAGCGATCCCGCTTGGGAACATACTGACGTCCGCGCCGCGATGCGAAGATCGGCTTGCGCAGCCTCTACCGACGGCAGCGGAAGGATATCATGTCGCGCCTTTTCGGCGACAAGATCGATCAGCGCAGACATCCCGGAATGCCCGGCACCTTCCTCGATCACGCTGTCGTGCTCCTGAAGATGCCGAATCTCCCAATGACCGAATGACCGGATCAGCAGATCCCTCGTGTAGAGATGATCAGCGTGCGGTGGACCGCCTGTACCGTAGCGAAGCTGCTCGACACGGTATCCCTGCATGACGAGAATCCCGCCGGGCTTCAGGCAGGTATGGAAACCTTCGAACATCGTCTTGCGCAAATCGGGCGGGGCGAACTGCACGAAGATGGCGACGACGACGTCATAGGCTTCCGATTCCCATTCCCACAAGGCAAGATCGGCAAGCACTGTCTGCAAGGATACCCCGCGTCGGTGGGCGAGTGCGCGGGCTTTCGCAAGCCCAACCCCCGAGCCATCCACCGAGACGACATCGAGACCGCGTTCAGCAAGCCAGACGCCGTTGCGACCCTCTCCGTCGGCGACGGCAAGCACCTTCATTCCCGGTTCGAAGCGGAAAGCCTGCGAGACGAGAAAGGCGTTCGGCTCGGTTCCGAAAAGATAATCTTGACCTTCGAATCTGCGGTCCCAGGGGTTCTCCATCGTAGTTCTTCCGGTGATTTAGTGGGCCCCGTATCGAGAAGGCAGGGGACCCTTGCTGTTGCTTACATGTTGCCGAGGTCGCTAGATCACGACGACTTTCGATCCGGACGGGGCGCGACGATACAAATCTATGACGTCCTGGTTCATCATTCGAATGCAGCCCGACGAGACGGCTTGCCCGATCGTGTGCGGCTCGTTGGTACCGTGGATGCGGAACAGCGTGTCCTTGCCGTCCTTGAAAAGATAGAGCGCGCGGGCGCCAAGTGGGTTAGAGGGGCCACCCTCCATGCCACCGGCCCAGCGCGCGTACCGTTCCGGCTGGCGCGCGATCATGTTTTGGGTCGGTGTCCAGCGCGGCCATTCCTGCTTCCAGCCCACGTTGGCGGTACCGGTGAATTCGAGCCCTTCGCGGCCGACCCCGACGCCGTAGCGCATGGCCCTCCCGCCTTCCTGCACAAGGTAGACGAAACGGTTCTTGGTATCGACGACGATCGTGCCGGCCGGATAGGGCGTGGGATAGCTCACCTGCTGGCGCAGGTTCTTCGGATCGACCTTCGAGGTGTCGATGGCGGCAACCGGGAACCTGTCGTCACTCTGTGCGGCGTAGGCCGGGTTTGGCGCCGGGTGGCGCTGCTGCCGCTCGAGGGGCTGGGTGACGGCCGTTGAGGTCGTCGCGGTGGCGGTGCAGCCGGTCACGGCGAGACCGATCAGAAACGCGGAAAGGGCTCTGCTCTTTTCAGACAAACGCATTGGGGTCACGTATCGTTGTCCGCCGTGTAGTCGCGAAGGGCGGATGGGTCAGATTGAGAGTGAAGGGCAACGGAAGGTCTGCGATTGAAAGATCGGCGCCCGCGTCACGGCGAGCCCGAGAGTTTGTCGATTGCTGTGTTGAGGGCTTCCCGCGAGATCTCGCCCATATGCATGGAGGCAAGTGTCCCATCAGCCCTCAAGAAAAGCGTGATTGGGAGGCCCATGGAGCCGTAGTGCCTCGGGATCTGCATCGACGGATCGAGCAGCACACGATCGAGCTTGAGATTCTCAGACGCGAGATAGGAGCGGATGGTGTCCGATCCTTCGCCCTGGTTGACGAAGAAAAACACCAGGTCGTTACGACTCGCGGCCACCTCGGCAAGTAGTGGCATTTCCCTGCGACAGGGCGGGCACCAGCTCGCCCAGAGGTTGATGACGGCGGGTTTGCCGGCGACGTCGCTGACCGCGATCGGAGGGCCGTCCATCTGCTGTAGGGCGACGGTTGGTGCGGGCTGGCCGAGTGTGGCTTGAGTGAGCTGCGTGACGCCGATCCATAGGATGAGGCTGAGGCCGAGCGCGCCGGTGGCCGCCAGGCCGGCCTTGACGGTGCGAATGAAGATGGCGCTGACGATGGCGACGCCGATCAGACCGGCGATCGGCTGGAAGCCGCCTTGCCAGAATGCGATGACCCTCCACGGCTCCCCGGCAAAGCTCTCCCAATGCAGCGCGACATGGCCGAGCCGGGCCGCGACAAGCCCGCCGATCAGCGCCCAGGTCGACCACCGGCCGATCACGGGATCGACCCGGCGCGCCAAAATCGAGGTTACGAGCGTGAATGCGAAGATGCCGAGGAACGCCGCGAACTGTTCCGAGGCGAAGACGAAAGGCCCGATAGCTATGGCGTTCATCGCGCGGTCCCAGTCCTTTCGACGGACGCCTGCAAGGTTCCCCTGGTCACGTCTCCAACGAGGCGGGTTCCCGTCGTCTCACGTCCCTCGGGATCGACGAAGATCATCGTCGGCGGGCCGACGACCTGAAGGCTCTCCATGATCTGGCGCTGTTTGGGCGTGTTGTCGCTGACGTCGAGCTTGATCAGATTGAAGCGGGCGAGCGTGGATTGGATGGCAGGGTCTGAAAGTACTCTGCGATCGATCACCGCGCAGGTGACGCACCAGTCGGCCGTGACGTAGAGGAGGCTGGGTTTGCCGTTCGCGCCCGCTATCTGCGCCTGAAGCTCGGTTGGCGTACCTGCTGTCCGGAAGGCGAGCGCTTCCGTCGGGCCGGTGCCTGCGCCCGTTCCTGCGACAAGGTTGCCCAGCGGGCGGAAAGGATCGCTGGCTCCGCTGGCGGCCCCGACCGCCAGCACGATGCCGTAGAGGGCTGCGGCAATGCCGACGGCTTTTGCTGTCCGGCGCCGGCCGGAAGCGTCGGGGTCGAGCGAATCGAACGCCCCGAGCCAGACCGCCAGGCCAATGGCGAAGAGAGCCCAGAGCGCCAGGCCGGCCTCGGCGGGAATAAGGCGCGAGACCATCCAGATCGCGGTCGCTACGAAAACAAAGCCGAACGCTTGACGCACGGCGGTCATCCACGCCCCTGCCTTGGGCAGCGCCTTGGGACCGAGCGTGCCGAAGGCGATTAGGGGGATGCCCTTGCCGAGGCCCAGCGCGAAGAGCGATGCGGCGCCGAGCGCCACGTCGCCGGTTTGGGCGATATAGATGAGGGCTCCGGCAAGCGGCGCGGTAACGCACGGCCCGACGATCAGCGCCGAGGTGAAGCCGAGCAGTCCGGCCGAGGCCAGCGAGCCGCGATTGCCCTGGCCGAGCCGGCCGATCGCATTGACCCAGGCCGAGGGCAGTTGCAACTCGAACAGGCCGAACATCGATAAGGCCAGAACGATGAACAAGGCCGAGACCGCGCCGATGGCGAGCGGCGATTGCAGCGCCATTTGCAGGTTCTGGCCGGACCAGGCAGCGACAACGCCGAGGAGACCGAAAGCCGTCGCCATGGCGAGGACATAGGCGAGCGAGAGCGTGAAGCCTTTGAACGCCGTAACCGACTCGCCCTGGCGCGCGATCGCGCCCGCGAGGATCGGGTACATGGGGAACACGCAGGGGGTGAAGGCGAGCAGCACGCCGAACAGCAGGAAGCTCGCCAGCACCATCGCGACGCCGCCGTCCTTCAAGAGCGAATCGATCATGCCGCCATTGTCGGCTGCGATGGTGATTCCGTTCGCGGGGGCTGCCAAAGCCGGAGCCGTCCATTCATTCGCTTGCGTTGCCGGCCCGCGCTCCTCCGGATCGGTCACGGCCAAGGTCACGGCATCGAGATGTCGGACGAGCGGTGGGTAGCAGATGCCGTTGTCCTGGCACCCCTGATAGCGGACCTCGAGCGGGTCGGGAGCCGATGCATCGAGAGGAACCACGGCGGCGACGTGATCGTGGAAGACGGTGGAAGGGCCGAAGGTCGGGTCGTCCTTACTTTGTCCGTTGCCTTGGAGATCGGGCACCGCGAGGTCGGACGCGCCACGCTTGAAGCTGAATTTGTCCTGATAGAGATAGTAGCCAGGCGCGATCGTCCATTGCAGCCGGACGCTGCTGTCAGCTTGGCGCGTGGCGGAGAGCTGAAAAGCCTGATCGACCGGGAGCGGCATGGCTCCCGTGGATGTTACTTGCGCAGATGCCGGCAAAGGCACCGCGGCGACAGCGATCACCAATACCGCAGCAAAGACGGACCAGACAGTTCTTGAAAGCAACGGCACGCTCCCGCTCGACTCGACATCGGCGGGTGAGGTCCGGTCGGCAGCTTAAGGCAGGCTTAAGGGCCAAGCGCGACCGAACCCAGGAGCGTCGGAGTGCTGCGTTGATTTAAAGGCTCAAGCCACGGCACGCGTGAGCGCACATTGTGACCAGAGCTCGGAGAGCGCGTGGACAAGGTGGTCGATGTCAGCGTCGGTATGTAGCGGTGAAGGTGTAATGCGCAGCCGTTCTGTCTTGCGCGGTACGGTCGGATAATTGATCGGTTGAATATAGATGCCGTAACGGTCGAGCAGGATATCCGAGATCCACTTGCACTTGGCGGCGTCGCAGACCATCACCGGCACGATATGGCTCGGGCTCGGCAGTGTCGGAATGCCTTTTGCCTCCAAACGAGAACGGAGCTTGCGCACCCGCTCCTGGTGTCTAGCCCGCTCAAACTGGCTGACCTTGAGGTGGCGGATCGACGCGATCGCGCCCGCCGTGACCACCGGAGGCAGCGCCGTTGTGAAGATGAAACCGGAGGCAAAGGAACGGATGAAGTCGACGAAATTCGTCGATGCCGCTATATATCCACCTGCGATGCCAAACGCCTTGCCTAACGTGCCCTCAATCACGGTGATGCGGTCCATCAGACCTTCGCGCTCGGCGATGCCGCCACCGCGCGGGCCATAGAGGCCGACAGCGTGGACCTCATCCAGATAGGTCATGGCACGGTGCTTTTCTGCCACCGCTAAGATTTCGCCGATCGGGGCGATGTCGCCGTCCATCGAATAGACGCTCTCGAAGGCGACGATCTTCGATCGCTCGGGACCGTACTCCGACAAGATGCGGTCGAGGTCGGCGGGATCGTTGTGCTTAAAAATGCGCTTTTCGGCTCGGCTATGGCGGATGCCCTCAATCATAGAGGCGTGATTGCCTTCGTCGGAGAGAATAACGCAATTCGGTATGTTGGCGCCAAGCGTGCCGAGGGTGGCCCAGTTCGAGACGTAGCCGGAGGTGAAGAGCAGTGCCGCTTCCTTGGCGTGCAGATCGGCAAGCTCGCGCTCCAGTATGACGTGGTTGTGGTTGGTGCCAGAGATATTGCGTGTGCCTCCGGCCCCCGCGCCACAGAGGTCGAGCGCCCCGTGCATCGCCTCGATGACCTTCGGATGCTGGCCCATGCCGAGATAATCGTTTGAGCACCAGACGGTAACGTCGGACACGTTCTCGCCGGCGTAACGTTTTGCTCTGGGGAAGGAACCGGCACGGCGTTCCAGCTCGGTGAAGACCCGGTAACGGTGCTCCTCGTGCAATCCATTGAGCTTCGCGGTGAAAAGGGCTTCGAAGTTCATTGTTGTCTCCTTCTAGAGAATGCAAGAATCTATTTATAGATATGAATGTCGATATGTGGCGATCGCTCGCAGTCCTTTTTGCAATGAGCCTTCGGCCGAAGACCACGGGGCTTCGAGGTCACGGATTACGAGCAAGGCGCCGCCGAAGTTGTCACCAGCGGTATAGATGCTCGGCGTAACGATAGTGCGCAGCCCAGCAGCACGGGCAGCCAGAAGGCCTGGCCGGGAATCCTCGAAGCACAGGCATTCGGCCGCAGACAGGGCGAGGTCGGCCAGGACGAGATGATAGACTTCGGGATCGGGCTTCTTCGCCCGGACATCCTCGCCTGTCCGGATGCTCGCGAACCAGCCGAGGGATTCCGGGCCGAGCGTCGACTCCAGCAGGGAGACGACGTTCGGCCGGCTCGTCGTGGTGGCGATGGCGATGGCGAGGTGCTCGCGGCGCGCATGATCCAAGAGCGTGGCCACACCAGGCCGAAGCGTGACCATGCCGCCCCTGATCCGCTCGTTGTAGATCTCCGTCTTGCGGCGATGGAGCGCGCTGGGATTGACCACGGCGCCGACGCGCCGCGCATAGTCGAGGATGCGCTCGTGGCCACCGGTCGTGCGCAGCAGGTCGCGATAGAGTTCGCGGTCCCATGACCAGCCCATCCCGGCTTCGGCGAAAGCCTCGTTGAACGCTGCGCGATGGATCTCCTCGGTTTCGGCAAGCGTCCCATCGACGTCGAAAACGAGCGCGCGGATCGTCATGAGTCAGCTTGCGTCGGCACGCAGAACGCTTCCGCCAGTGCGTTGAGATCGGCGATGACGAGATCGGCTCCGAGTTCGTCTACGCGCTGGTCGCAATAGCCACCACGCACCAGCGTGCAGGCCGTGCCAGCCGCGCGCGCAGCGATCAGGTCGGCGCTGCTGTCGCCAACCATGAGCGTTTCGCCTGGCGACGCGCCCAGCCTTTCGCAGGCGCCAAGCAGCATGTCGGGAGCCGGCTTCTTCGCATAGCCGCTGTCGCCGCCGATGACGCCGTCCAGCGAGGTAAGGAGATCGAAACGGGCAAGGATCGTCCGCGAAAATTCTTCCGGCTTGTTAGTGACAACCGCACTCGCCACGTTTCTCCGGCGCACGGCGGCCACCGCCTCACGCGCGGCGGCGCAAAGCGTGGTCAGGTTGGTAAGATGGCGCGCATAGATGCCGGTCAACGTCGCATGGCGGTCTCGCAACGCGTCGGAGCCAAGGACGATGCCATGCGCCAGCAAGGCACGCTCAACCAGCTTCTCCAGCCCGTGTCCGATCATGCCTCGCACGGTCGACAGCGAGTGAGGAGCCAATCCGTCTCCGGCGAGAAGCTCGTTCACGGCGGCTGCGATGTCAGGAGCGGAATCAATCAACGTGCCGTCGAGGTCGAAGAGAATGGCGGACGGTCGGAAGGGCAGCGTGGCGGGCGACTTTTCCATCATGACGGACGCGCCCTTGCCGCCGCATCGGCCGGTTCCCTGATGGCTGCGATGTTCTTCGCATAGGCACTGGTGCCGCCCCTGAACACCGCTGTACCCGCCACCAGCACGTTCGCGCCGGCGGCAACCACGATTGGCGCGGTCTCGGGCGTGACTCCGCCGTCGATCTCAATGTCGATCGGCCGCTCGCCAATAAGCGCCTTCACCCGTTTGATCTTCTCGACCACGGAAGGAATGAAAGCCTGCCCGCCGAAGCCCGGGTTCACGGTCATCAGGAGCACGAGGTCGAGTTGGTCGAGCACGTATTCAATCACGCTTTCGGACGTGGACGGGTTCAAAGACACGCCAGCCTTCTTGCCGAGCGCCTTGATCGCTTGCACCGAGCGGTGGAGATGCGGACCGGCCTCCGCGTGGACAGTGATGATATCGCAGCCCGCATCAGCGAAGGCGGCGAGGTAGGCGTCGGCCGGCGCGATCATCAGGTGGCAGTCGAACACTTTGTCGGTATAGCCGCGGATAGCCTTGATGATTGGCGGACCGAAGGTGATGTTCGGCACGAAATGGCCGTCCATCACGTCAAGGTGGATCCAGTCCGCGCCTGCGGTCGCGACCGCCTCCACCTCCTCGCCCAGCCTGGAGAAGTCCGCTGAAAGGACCGATGGCGCGATGAGGGTTCCGGTCATGCGCCATCCTCTGCTCCGCCCGCCGGCTTCGCGGCAAAGACGCGGGAAGCGGAAATGTCAGAAGCCCGGATCGCCGATAGGTCCTGCGCAGTCAGGGGACCGCCGACGGTCTCGAACAATCGGTTCGCTTGCCTGAGGCGAGCGCGGTCAAGGGCGTTCCTGATCGAGCGCGCGTTGGCGAAATGCGGCTGGGTGCGGCGGATGCGTATGTAGTCCGCCATCACCGCCTTCGCCTCGGCGTCGAAGGCGTAGTTCTGGCGCGCCAGCATCGTTTCCGCGATCGCCAGCAGTTCCTCGTCCTCGTAATCCGGGAAGTCGATGTGATGGGCGATGCGTGAGCGGAAGCCGGGATTGGACTGGTAGAACCTGTCCATCCGGTCTGTATAGCCGGCGAGGATCACGACGAGGTCGTCACGCTGGTTCTCCATCACCTGCAGCAGGATCTCGATCGCCTCCTGTCCGTAGTCCCGCTCGTTGTCGGGCCGGTAGAGATAGTAGGCCTCGTCGATGAACAGCACGCCGCCCATCGCCTTCTTCAGCACCTCCTTGGTCTTTGGCGCGGTGTGGCCGATATACTGCCCGACGAGGTCGTCGCGCGTGACGGACACGAGATGGCCCTTGCGGACGTAGCCGAGGCGGTGGAGCAGGTTCGCCATCCTGAGCGCCACCGTCGTCTTGCCGGTGCCGGGATTGCCGGTGAAGCTCATGTGCAGGGTCGGCGTCTCGGTGGTCAGGCCGAGCCGCGTGCGGGCGCGCTCCACCAGAAGCAGCGCCGCGGTCTCGCGGATGCGGCGCTTGACGGGCTTGAGGCCCGTGAGCTCTCGGTCGAGCTCGTCGAGGATTTCGGCCACGCCCGACTCGCGGAACTCGGCCGCGAGGTCGACGGTCGTTTCGACGGACTGTTGCGCCTGCTGCGGCATCGCGATCCTCCTGCCGATCAGACGGCCGCCTTGATCGAATAGCGCTGGACGCGGCTTTCTCCTTCGGTGCGCGTCATGACGAGCTTCGGCTCGACCTTGGGCCGGTTGACGATGAAGGACAGCATCACCGTCTCGAAGCCGCGCGTGGAATCGAAGGCGTTGAGGCGGATGTAACTGTCGGGATGGGCGTCGCGGCAGGCCCGCACCTCCATCATGACGCCGGCCGCATCCTTCAGGTCGAACATCGGGTTGCCCCACATCTCCCAGTAGGTGTTCCGCGGATGCGGGTCGTGCGTGTATTCGACGCCGATCGCCCACTCCTTGCGCAGGCAGTATTCGACCTGCGCGACGATCTGCTCGTCGGTGAGGTCCGGCAGGAAGGAAAAGGTTCCCTGTGTGATGCGCATGGTCGGTCTCCTCAGACGGCGACGGCCGGCGTCGGGACGAAGTCCGACGTGTCGGTCGACTGGTAGTTGAAGGTAATGTCGCCCCAGACGTCGAGCGCGGCTTCCAGCGGCTTGCACCACTTCGCGGCGGCGCGCAGGATCTCCGGGCCCTCGTTGACGATGTCGCGGCCCTCGTTGCGGGCGAGCACCATCGCCTCCAGCGCGACGCGATTGGCGGTGGCGCCCGCCTGTATGCCCATCGGGTGGCCTATCGTGCCGCCGCCGAACTGGAGGACCACGTCGTCGCCGAACAGGTCGAGGAGCTGGTGCATCTGGCCAGCATGAATGCCACCCGACGCCACCGGCATGACCTTCCTCAGGTCGGCCCAGTCCTGCTCGAAGAAGATGCCGCGCGGCAGGTCGACCTCGTTCTTCAGCTCGCGGCAGACATTGTAGTAGCCCTGCACAGTCATCGGGTCGCCTTCCAGCTTGCCGACGGCCGTTCCGGCATGGATGTGATCGACGCCGGCGAGGCGCATCCACTTGGCGATGACGCGGAAGGAGATGCCGTGGTTCTTCTGGCGCGTGTAGGTGCCGTGGCCGGCGCGGTGCAGGTGCAGAACCATGTCGTTCTGCCGGCACCATTCGGAGATCGACTGGATCGCGGTGTAGCCGATGATCAGGTCGATCATGACGATGACCGAGCCGAGCTCTTTCGCGAACTCGGCGCGGCGGTACATCTCCTCCATCGTGCCGGCGGTGATGTTGAGGTAGTGACCCTTCACCTCGCCGGTTTCGGCGGACGCGCGGTTGACGGCCTCCATGCAGTAGAGAAAACGATCACGCCAATGCATGAAAGGCTGCGAGTTGATGTTCTCGTCGTCCTTCATGAAGTCGAGTCCGCCCTTCAGGCCCTCATAGACCACGCGGCCGTAGTTCTTGCCGGACAGGCCGAGCTTGGGCTTGGTGGTGGCGCCGAGCAGCGGCCGGCCGAACTTGTCGAGCCGCTCGCGCTCGACCACGATGCCGGTCGGCGGACCCTTGTAGGTCTTCACATAGGCGACCGGCAGTCGCATGTCCTCCAGCCGCGCCGCCTTGAGTGGTTTGAAGGAAAAGACGTTGCCGATGATCGAGGCGGTGAGGTTGGCGATCGAGCCCTCCTCGAACAGGATGAGGTCGTAGGCGACGTAGCAGAAATACTCGCCCGGCCGGCCCGGCACCGGATCGACGCGGTAGGCCTTGGCGCGATACTGGTCGGCAGCCGTCAGCCGGTCGGTCCACACCACCGTCCAGGTCGCGGTCGACGATTCGCCCGCCACGGCGGCGGCCGCCTCGATCGGGTCGACGCCCTCCTGCGGCGTGATGCGGAAGAGCGCGATCAGGTCCGTATCCTTCGGCACGTAGTCGCCGTTCCAGTAGCCCATCTGGGCGTATTTCAGGACGCCCGCCTTGTAGCGCTCCTTGCCCCTCAGTTCCTTCGGCTCTGCGTTCATCGCGGTATCCTTTCGCTGTCGTTCTTCCGGCTTCAGGCGGCCCTTGCCGTGGAGGTTTCGGGATCGAGTCGGCCTGCGGCGTAGCGCTTTGCCATCTCGTCCATGGGCACGATCTTGATGCGCGAAGCGTTGCCGGCCGTGCCGAAAGCCTCGAAGCGGGCGCGGCAGAGGTCGCGCATGGCGTCCATCGCGGGCTTCAAGAATTTTCGAGGGTCGAACTCGGCGCGGCTGGTCTGCGCCACCTTGCGGAACTGGCCGGCCATGGCCATGCGGCAGTCCGTGTCGATGTTGACCTTGCGCACGCCGTGTCTGATCCCGCGCACGATCTCCTCTACCGGCACGCCGAAAGTCTGGGGCATCTCGCCGCCATGGGCGTTGATCACGTCCTGCAATTCCTGGGGCACGGAGGAGGAGCCGTGCATGACGAGATGCGTGTTCGGCAGCCTCTCGTGGATCGCCTCGATGACGTGCATGGCGAGGATGTCGCCGTCGGGCTTGCGCGAGAACTTATTGGCTCCATGCGAGGTGCCGCAGGCGATCGCCAGCGCGTCAACCCTGGTGCGCAGGACGAAGTCCACGGCCTGGTCGGGATCGGTCAGGAGCTGGTCGTGGCTGAGTGCGCCTTCGGCGCCGTGCCCGTCCTCGGCCTCGGCGTGTCCGCTTTCGAGCGAGCCGAGCACGCCGAGCTCGCCCTCTACCGAGGCACCGACCGCATGCGCCATCTCGGCCACGCTGGCCGTGATTTCCACATTATAGTCGTAGCTGGCGGGCGTCTTGCCGTCGGCCATCAGCGAGCCGTCCATCATCACCGAAGTGAAGCCGTGACGGATCGCGGTCAGGCAGGTCGCCTCGTTGTTGCCGTGGTCCTGATGGACGCAGAGCGGGATGTCGGGATAGATTTCAGTGAGCGCATCCATCATCCGCGACAGCATGATGTCGTTGGCATAGGAGCGCGCGCCGCGGCTTGCCTGGATGATGACTGGCGCGTCGCAGGCCCTGGCCGCCTCCATGATGGCGAGGCCCTGCTCCATGTTGTTGATGTTGAAGGCGGGCACGCCATATCCGTGCTCGGCGGCGTGGTCGAGAAGCTGGCGAAGGGTGATGCGGGCCATGGTCAGGCGTCCTCCAGTCGTTTTGCAGTGGTGCGCAGGATCTCGATGCCGGGCAGTTCGCGGTCTTCGAGCCATTCGAGGAAGGCGCCGCCGGCGGTCGACAGGTAGGTGATGCGGTCCGCGACACCGGC
>NZ_LJSD01000065.1 GCF_001303895.1 Mesorhizobium sp. 1M-11
TCGACAATGGGCACGGCCGGCGGCAACACGAGCGGTGGCGCTGCGGCCGCACAAGGGCCGCCGGCCTGGGCGCAACGCATGCGCCGCGGCGGACACATGGGCCATGCCGTCCATACCACCGCGCACGCCGTCCGCTCCGGCGACAGCCACGGCTCCGGTTCTTCCGTCAACCTCTCCGAAAGTGATCGCACATGAGCTTCTTCAAGCGACCCGCCGCGCATTACGGCAAGACACCCCAACCCGAGACCCCATACCAGCGCGCGGCGCAGGTCTGGGACGAGCGCATCGGCTCCGCCCGCGTGCAGGCGAAGAACTGGCGCACCATGGCCTTCGGATCATTGATCCTCTCCGCCGGCTTCGCGGCCGCGCTCGTGTGGCAGTCGGCGCGCGGAATCGTCGTGCCGTGGGTGGTGCAGGTCGACAATCTCGGTCAGGCGCAGGCCGTCGCGCCCGCTGCGGCCGACTATCGGCCGACCGATCCACAAGTGGCGTGGCATCTGGCGCGCTTCATCGAGCAGGTCCGGTCGATCCCGGCCGACCCGGTCATCGTTCGCCAGAACTGGCTGCGCGCCTACGAGTGGGCCACCGATCGCGGTTCGGCGGCGCTCAACGATTACGCGCGCGTCAATGATCCCTTTGTGAAGGTCGGCAAGCAACAGATCGCCGTCGAGGTGTCGAGCGTCATTCGCGCGTCGCCCGATAGCTTTCGCGTCGCCTGGACCGAGCGCCGTTACGAGAGCGGCCAGCTCTCCACGACCGAGCGCTGGACCGCGATCCTGACCATCGTCATCCAGCCGCCGCGCGACGCCGATCGGCTCAAGGCCAATCCGCTCGGAATCTACGTCAACGCCATCAACTGGTCGCGGGAGATGAGCCAATGAGCCGGCCGACGATCCGCAAAGACGGAAAGCCGTCTTTCCGTAAACCCGCAATCGCGGCTTTGCTGCTGTCCGGCACGATGCTCGCCGGCTGCGCGACGCCGCAGAAGCCGCCGCAGATCAGTTACGACGCTGACGTACCGCCGCTACCCGCCGTGCCCGCGTCCGTCACCGACGATCGGCCGAAACCGCTCCACATCCCGCCGGCCTGGACGCCGGCGCGTGGCGGCACGACCGCGAGCGCGCCCATCGCCCGTATCGAGAACGCCAATGCCGCCGCCCGCGTCCAGCCGCGCCGCGAGGGTTACTACAACGCCATCCAGATTTATCCGTGGTCGGAAGGCGCGCTCTATCAGGTCTATGCCGCGCCCGGCCAGATCACCGATATCGCCCTGGAGCCGGGCGAAAGCCTGACCGGCGCGGGACCGATCGCGGCCGGCGACACCGCACGCTGGATCATTGGTGACACGGAATCCGGCTCTGGCGTCACACGCCGCGTCCATGTGCTGGTGAAGCCCTCGCGCGCCGACATCACCACCAATCTGGTCATCACCACCGATCGGCGCACCTACTTCCTCGAATTGCGCTCCAGGCAAAAGCCCTACATGCCGTCCGTCGCCTGGGCGTATCCGCAGCCGCCGGCCGGCCAGCGCCAGAGCATTCCGGCAACGCCGGTCATCCCGGCCCTCGCCGCGCGCAACTATCGCTACGGCCTCTCCGGCGACAATCCGCCGTGGAAGCCCGTCTCCGTCTATGACGATGGCCGGCGCGCTTATGTCGAGTTTCCGCGTGGCATCGTGCAAGGCGAGATGCCGCCGATCTTCGTCATCGGCCCGGACGGCGAGGCGCAGATCGTCAACAGCCGCATTTACCGAAACATCCTGATCGTCGATCGCCTGTTCGGCGCAGCCGAGCTGCGGCTTGGCGGCGACAAGCAGCAGACTGTCAGGATCGTCCGCACGGACGGGAGGCCGTCATAATGAACGAGAACCAAACCAACACCGTCCCCCCGATGCGGCTTCACGCCGAGCCGCCGCGCGTCACCCGTCTCTCGCGGAAGGTGCTCGCTGGTATCGGCGTCGTCGTGTCACTTGGCGTCGGCGGCGCGCTGATCTACGCGCTCCAGACGCGCGATGGAGGCAATAGCGGCCAAGAGCTTTACTCCACCACCAACCGGCAACCCGCAGATGGGCTCGCCGGACTGCCGCGCGACTATACCGGGCCTATCCTTGGCCCGCCGCTGCCTGGCGATCTCGGGCGTCCGATCGTTGATGCGCATAACAGGGGCCAACCTGTCGTGCCGCCGACCATCACGACACCCAGGGTCGATGAAGCCGAACAACGCCGGTTGGCCGAGGAAGAAGCCGCGCGCACATCGCGCGTCTTCTTCCAGACCGCGCCCGGCACCTCGACCGCGACCACACCTCAGGCAGGCATGACCATGCCGAATTTCGGCGGGCTCGACCTGACCGGCCAGCGCAGCCAACCGACCGCGCAGGACAAACAGCTCGCCTTCCTCAATGCCGCTGTCGATCGACGCACCACGTCGTCGGATCGCGTCATGCCGCCGGCATCGCCCTTCGTGCTCCAGGCCGGGGCCGTGATTTCGGCTGCGCTGATCACCGGCATCCGTTCCGATCTGCCCGGCCAAATCACCGCGCAGGTGACGGAGAACATCTATGACAGCCCCACGGGCCGCATCCTGCTCGTCCCGCAGGGCACGCGGATTATCGGCCAGTACGATAACAATGTGCAATTCGGGCAGCGCCGCGTGCTGCTCGTCTGGAATCGCCTGATCCTGCCCAACGGTCGTTCCATCGTGCTGGAGCGCCAGCCCGGCGCAGATGCGGCTGGCTATGCCGGCCTCGAGGACGGCGTCGATTATCATTGGTGGGATCTCGCGAAGGCGGCCGGCCTCTCGACGCTGCTCTCCGTCGGCGCCGAGCTTGCGATCAATGATGAGGATCGGCTGTTGCGCGCGATCCGCAACGGCGGCCAGGACACTATCAATGATGCCGGCCAGCAAATCATCCGCCGCCAGCTCAATGTCCCACCGACGCTGACCATCCGGCCGGGCTTCCCGGTCAGGATTGTCGTTACGCGCGATTTGGTCCTCGAACCTTACAGGGGATAATTCATGACGAAATTGAAGCTCGGGCCCATCGAAAACGACAAGCCCGTGAAAATGACGCTCGAATTGCCAGCGCCGCTATTCAGGAATCTGGAGATTTACGGACGCTTGCTCGCAGATGCGGGACAGAAGCCGATAGAGCCGGTGAAGCTGATCGTGCCGATGCTGGAGCGCTTCATCGCTACGGATCGAGAATTTGCAAAGGCGAAGCGCGGTACTGCCGGTCAGACCGCTCCCAAAGCCCCGCCCTCATCATGACGAAGGTAAAGACCGTGCCTCTCCGGTTTTCACCGAAACGGAGACTGACATGATGGACCAGCAGCTCGTAGCGCGCATCAAGCGACGTAGCAAATACTGGGGCCAGACAGAACCTCATCAATGGTTCGATGTACGTGTCGTAGAGGACGCAGGCTATCGCCTCAGAGGCAACAACAATAACTACCGATTGGACGACGTGATTATCGGCGTGCGTCTGGCCAATGGCTTCATCGTCGATCTCGCCAACGGCAAGACCAGCCGTGGTTGAAAGCCGGACAGGCATCGGGGTGCCGCCTGCGCATAGGCGCGAATGCGGCACGCTACAGGCCGCCAATCTCCCTCCATGGTTCGCCTAACTCCGGGGCTTCTCGCCACCCGGAATCCCGCGACAACCAAGGAGGATTTAATGTGCGCGCAACGCCGTCGCGCCCGGAAAGGGCGTCCACGACTGCCGGTCCCCAAAACGCTTCCCGACAATCTTTATGACTACGCCGACGATTTCACGCTGACTCTCAGCCGTCCGCGCGATCATATTCGTCGGGCCGATGGTGGGCCATTGCGTGTCGTCGACGACTGGCCAGAATACGTGCCTGTCACCGAAGCTGAAATCCAGGTGTTCGAGCGCTGGTTCGGCGATGTCTTCGATGAACTGTTGAGCCCGAAGAAACCAAAAGATGATTTGCAAAACCTATCACAAAATGATATGAAAGGAGAGTGAACGAGGCCGCTATGACGACATTGAAGGTCGGCATTGCCGATTACAACGAGATGAAGGCCCGCACCATGCGGATCGCGCGCGGCGAAGAAAAGCCGGCGGCCGGCGATCCCAAGGTGTGGTTCACCTCAACCGAATCCTTCGCCAAATTGCTGTCGGCTGGAAACCGCGAATTGCTCCGCATCATCGCTGAGAAAGCGCCAGCGTCGTTTGAGGAACTGGCAGAGATTACCGGACGGGCACCCTCCAATCTCTCGCGCACCCTGAAAACGATGGAGAACTATGGCCTCGTCCGCATGGAGAAGGGTCAGGGACGCAAGCTCGCGCCTAAAGTCATTTATGATCGCGTCGAGTTGGTGTTGCCGCTGACCGAGCGCGCAGCGCTTCGGAAGACTGCAGGAGGGCGGCGATGAACATCCACAATCCTAACAGTGCCACCCTGCGCGCCGCGCTCTATTTGCGTGTTTCTACGACACGCCAGGCCGAGCACGACGTCTCGATCCCCGACCAGCGCAAGCAGGGCGAAGCCTGGTGCGCGTCGCGCGGCTATCGGCTTGTCGAGACCTTCGTGGAGACCGGGGCCTCGGCTACGAACGACCGCCGCCCTGAGTTCCAGCGCATGATCGAAGCCGGCACGTCCAAGCCCGCGTCGTTCGATATCGTCGTGGTCCACAGCTTCTCGCGCTTCTTCCGCGATCACTTCGAGTTGGAGTTCTACGTCCGCAAGCTGGCGAAGAACGGCGTCAAGCTCGTCTCCATCACGCAGGAGATGGGCGACGATCCCATGCACGTCATGATGCGGCAGGTCATGGCACTGTTCGACGAGTATCAGTCGAAGGAGAACGCCAAGCACGTCCTGCGCGCCATGAACGAGAATGCGCGGCAAGGCTTCTGGAACGGCGCCTTGCCGCCGATCGGCTATCGCATCGTTGCGGCCGAGCAGCGCGGATCGAAAACCAAGAAGAAGCTGGAGATCGATCCGCTGCACGCGGATACGGTGCGTCTGATCTATCGGCTATTCCTTGAAGGTGACGGCACCTCGGGCACGTTGGGCGTCAAGGCCATTACCTGCTACCTCAATGAGCGCCGCATCTTCACCCGCGACGGCGGGCGCTGGGGTCTCGCGCAAATCCACGCCATCCTGACCCGCACGACCTATATCGGCGAGCACCGATTCAACACGCGCTCCCACAAGGATCGGGTAAGAAAGCCCGCGAGCGAGGTGGCGATCATGGCCGTGCCGCGACTGATCGACCGTGAGACGTTCGATGCCGTGCAGGCTCGCCTGAAGTCCCGCAATCCCATGGTGACTCCGGCGCGCATCTCAAGCGGCCCCACGCTTCTGACCGGCATTTGCTTCTGCGCCAAGTGCGGGGGCGCGATGACGCTCCGCACCGGCAGGGGCAGCGCGGGCGGCACATATCGCTATTACACCTGCTCGACCAAGGCGCGGCAGGGCAAGACCGGCTGCAAGGGCCGCACGATCCCCATGGACCGGCTCGACCATTTGGTCGCCGGCCATATCGAGGAACGCTTGCTCCAGCCCAAGCGACTGGAGACGATCCTATCCAGCGTCATCGACCGGCGACAGGAGCGCACTGAGCGCCGGCGAGAACACCTTGCCGAACTCCACAGGCGAATCACCGACACCGATCAGCGGCTCGGTCGTCTATATGACGCTATCGAATCCGGCACGGTCGATAAGGACGACCCGCTGTTGAAGGAGCGCATCGCCGGCCTCCAGGCATTGCGCGATCAGGCCAAAGCCGACGCCGAGCGCACGCAGCTCGCGCTCGATAGCACCGGCAACCAAGCTGTTAGCCCGGACATGCTCAAGGCATTCGCCCGCAGGGCTCGTGAACGGATGCGACTCGATAATGGCGGCTACCGCCGCGACCACCTGCGCGCCCTGGCGCAGCGTGTCGAGGTTGCCGACACGGAGGTCCGCATCATGGGATCGAAGTCGGAACTGCTACGAACGCTCGTCGCCGCTTCAAGCGGGCAATCGGCGGCGTTCGGCGTTCATAGTTCTGTACTGAAATGGCGCACCCGACAGGATTCGAACCTGTGACCCCTGCCTTCGGAGGGCAGTACTCTATCCAGCTGAGCTACGGGTGCTTCCAGGATCACGAGATCCAGAAAACGAACCAGCCCGTTGGAGCCGGTCAACGGCTTCATAGACGAAGCCGTGCCCTGCTTCAATGCAGAAATGGGAGCAGCCGTCCTTTCAAACCAGGCATTCCCGTCGGAGTGTTTGCCTATTGGACAGCCGAATTTGATCTGATCCGCGAAGAAGGGCGTGCAGGCGCGACCTTCCGCCCGAGATGCACATCATGGATATCGGCCACGAGGGAGCGGATCGAATCCTTCATGTTCGAAGGCAGCGCCAGGAATTCCTTCCACATCTTCCAATCCGACGGGTCGGGGAGACCACCAACTTCCCCGTCGTGGCCGGCGGGATTGCCGCCCTTGCGCACACGGGTGGCGACGGCCGAGATGGGGGCGTGTTCCGGGAAGAAATAATCGATCGACACGCTGAGATATGCGGCGCAGCGCTGCAGCATCGCCGGCGAGATGCGGTTGCGCCCGCGCTCGTATTTCTGCAGCTGCTGGTAGGAGACGCCGATATGGCTGGCCAGCTCCATCTGGGTGACGTTGCGGAGCTGGCGCAAGCCCAGCAATCGCGCGGCTATGGCGGCCGTTTCCGTATGATGCATCGCTCTTGTTTCCCCCATCTTTTTCGATCCCCTGCAACCCAAGCGATGCCCCCCGACTGGCGACTTGAGCCCCAAATTCAGCTGCTGCATTCCGTCATCGGCTCAGCGTCAGATAGAGCTTCGGCAGCAGGTCGGTCAGCCGCTCGACCGCCGCGATGGTGATGGCGTTGCGCTGACCGAAGATGCGGCCGAGATAGGAATCCGCACTCGAATCCAGGCCGACACAGAATGTGTCGATGCCGAAACGATTGAGGTGATGCACAGCGTTGCGGGCGTCCTCGACCAGATACTGGCGATCCTCGACATCGATGTCGGAGGGCTCGCCATCGGTGACGACCAGCAGCAGGCGACGGTAGCTGCGCTCACGAGCAAGGTCGGCGCCGGCATGGCGCATGGCGGCGCCGATGCGGGTGGAAAGCCCGCTTTCCAGACCGTCGAGGCGCGCATCGATGAGAGCGTCATAGGTGCGGTTGAAATCCTTGATGCGGACATAACGCACGTCATCGCGCTTGTCGGAACAGAAAGCGGCAATGGCAAAAGGGTCGCCGAGCCCGGCCATTGCCCGTGCCAGCAGGGCCGCCGACTGGCGCTCGACATCCAGAACCGAACGCGTCGAGCCGCGTACCTTCTCGGCGGTCGACTGCGAGATGTCGAGCAGCAGAAGCACCGACAGGTCGCGGCTGCGCCGCTCGTAGCGGCCGTGGATGCGATGATCGGCTGCCTCGCCAATGCGGCGGGCGACAGTCGCCTCGATGCAAGCGTCCAGGTCCAGGAATTCGCCTTCCGGCTGGCGGCGCAGGCGTTCGGCGCGGCTGACCCGGGCGGAGCGGATCAGCGCCGCCACCCGCGCGACGAGATCGGCATGCTCTTCGGCAAGCCGGGCGACCGGACCATTCGCGGCGGCTTTCGGCGCATATTCCTTGACCGAGGTCCATTCGGGCTGCTCGCGCGCGGCGACATAGTCGTATTCGGGGTAACGGGCGACCAGCACCCCATCATGCGCCTGCTCGATCACTTCGACGCGCCCGCCGGTGTCACCCATTTCGGTTTCGGTGCGGTCGGGCGGACGGCTGTCATCCTGCTCTTGCCGGATACGCGCCGAGGATAGCACCTGCTCAGCCTCCGACGCTTGCTGCTGGTCATCGTCGCCGAAATCCCAGAGGCCGAGATTGTCGTCGCGGTAAGGTGGCTGCACGACATAGTTCTTCGGATCGAACTGCACGCGCATCTGGCCAAGATCGTTGCCGAGCAGATCGCCGATACGGCGACTGATCTGCTGGCTGCCCCAGTCTGCCTCGGCTTCGAAGAAGGCGCGACGGCCCTTCTGCACCCAGGGATCGGGATCGTCATAGTCCGAATCGGCGAGCGCCCGTGCCAACCGCGCGAACAGGCCAGGCGCGGTGGCGGTGCCGAACGCCTCCGCCACATGGAAGGGCTTGAACAGGCGGGCAAGGCCGGGCAGTTCGCGCATCGCCAGCTGTTCAACCCTGGCATCCTCGATCAGCGACACCAGCGCGATCTGGGCCGGTTTCAGGGCGCCGACCGGAAAGCGTTCGTGCGAGAATTTGAGATGGGCGCCGATATGGGCGACGGCGGCCCGGTAGAGCTTTTCGCTGTCGCTGCCGGAAAAGCCGGGCCAGGCGGCGGGCAGCCTGACGACGCTGCCGTCGAAGCCCGGCCGGCGCCTGGCCTGTTCCGGCGCATTGGCCGGCGTCTCGCGCATCGGCGGCGTCTCGCCCCAGAGGGCTGCCAGATAGGGCTTCAGTCGCGCTTCGAGGTCGAGGAAGCCGACTTCGCCGCTCTCGCGCAACAGCCAGCGCCGCGCATTGGGGTCTTCCAGCGTGAAGAAGCGCAGGCGCCGCTCCGGCTCGCCATTGTTCGAGCGCAGGCCGATCCGGACCCAGGAGGCCAGCGCGCGCACGTCGAGGCGCGCGGTGAGGCTGGCGGTCTGGTCGAGCAGGGCGCCTGCCGATTCCGGTGCCTGATCGCCGACCTGCTCGACGAGCCGCAGCCATTCCTGCAGCGAGGCGGCATCGTTGTAGCGTTTTGCCGCGACGATCGCTGCGACCGGCGCCAGCGACGCCGCGCGACGACCGGCGCGGATGGCCAGACCCGAGACGATCGCCGCCAGCGCGATCGCCGCCTGCGGCGAAGCCAGGCGGGCGAGTTCGGGCGAATGCCTCATATAGCTGTCGGTGACGACATCGCCATAACCGGCGCCGACAAGGCGGCGGCAGACATCGCCCCAGGATTGGTAGAGATCGCCCGGGAAGGCTGCCCGGATGGCCTCGTCCGACTGCATGATCGTCTTCTGCTCAGCGATCATCGCCGTCAGAGACAGGCCGCGATCGCGGCGGTGAGCGCGTCGCGCATGTCGGCATCGTCGGTGATCGGCAACACCAGCGCCACCTCGCAGGCCTGGTCGAGCGCGATGCCGCCGGCGACGAGCTGGCCGGCATTGATCAGCATGCGCGTCGAGGCGCCCTCCTCCAGGCCGTGGCCCTTGAGATTGCGCGAACGCTGGGCGATGCGCACGAGCGTTTCGGCGACGGGCTTTTTCACGCCGGACTCGGATGCCACGATCTCGGCTTCGATCGCGGCATCCGGATAGGTGAAGGCGATCGCCGCGAAACGCTGCTTGGTCGATTCCTTCAGGTCCTTGAGCACGCTCTGGTAGCCGGGATTGTAGGAGATGACGAGCTGGAAGTCGGGATGCGCCTTCAAGACCTCGTTCTTCTTCTCCAGCGGCAGGATGCGGCGGTCATCGGTCAACGAGTGGATTACGACCGTGGTGTCCTGCCGTGCCTCGACGATCTCGTCGAGGTAGCAGATGGCGCCGGAGCGCACGGCTAATGTCAGCGGCCCGTCATGCCAGACGGTGCCATCGGCATCGAGCAGATAGCGCCCAACGAGATCGGACGCGGTCATGTCCTCATGGCAGGAAACCGTGACCAGCGGGCGCTTGAGCCGCCAGGCCATGTGTTCGACGAAACGGGTCTTGCCGCAACCGGTCGGCCCCTTCAGCATGACCGGCATGCGCGCGCCATAGGCGGCCTCGAACAGCGCGACCTCGTGCCCGACGGAGCGGTAATAGGGTTCCTGGGTAATCCTGAAATCGTCGAGCGCAGGATCGTGAGCCGATTTGGCGCCGCTGGTGCTGTGCATTTCCAACCTCGATGCAATTGCCGTTCAGTTCCGCCTGCCCGCTCGCTTCCCCGAGCCCTGGCAGAGCGAGCCCGCGCGGCAGAGACACCGCGAGCAAAAAAGGCGTGAATGGAAAACCCGGGCCAAACGTGCCGCGGTCCCCGGCGCATGACCCCGAAAATCGGAACCGATTTTCGGAAAGGATCATGCGCCCACCCAACGTGCTGGAGCGTCCTTTGCACGTCCAAGAGGACGCGCGGCGCTCCAGGTGACCGCGACACGCCGGTGGCCGCGCCGTTCAGCGATGCGCCGCCACCTTGTTGGGGATGCCTTCGATCGGGCTTTCCGGCGTGCCGACCGTCTGACGGGTCATCGCCTCGACCTTCTCGCGCGTGCCTTCCGGATCGGTGATCCACTGATGGTAGAAGTTGTACGGGCACACGGCATGGCCACGCGTGTCGTCGCCGGAATTGATCAGGCCGGTGTAGCCGCGGTGCAGCAGCTTGAAGAGGTGGTTCTGCGACTGCATGTTGCGGCGCGCGTCGCGCAGCAGCGAGGTCGAGAGCTGGGCATACTGGATGCCGTTCTCCTCGGTGCCGCATTCGCCGAGCGTGCGACCGTCGAAGCCGATGATCGCCGAATGGCCGAAATAGGAATAGACGCCGTCGAAGCCGGCGGCATTGGCGACCGCGACATAGACATTGTTGGCCCAGGCCATCGATTTCGAGATCAGGATCTGCTGCTCCTTGGCCGGATACATATAACCCTGGCAGCGGATGATCAGCTCCGCCCCGCGCATGGCGCAGTCGCGCCAGATCTCCGGATAGTTGCCATCGTCGCAGATGATGAGCGAGATCTTCAGCCCCTTCGGGCCGTCGGAGACATAGGTGCAGTCGCCGGGGTACCAACCCTCAATCGGCACCCAGGGCATGATCTTGCGATATTTCTGCACGATCTCGCCCTTGTCGTTCATCAGGATCAGCGTGTTGTAGGGCGCCTTGTTGGGATGCTCTTCATGGCGCTCGCCGGTCAGCGAGAACACGCCCCAGACGCGCGCCTTCCTGCAGGCCTCGGCGAAGATCTTCGTCTCCTCGCCGGGTACGGCGGAGGCCGTTTCGTACATCTCCTTCTGGTCGTACATGATGCCGTGCGTGGAATATTCCGGGAAGATCACCAGATCCATGCCGGGCAGGCCACGCTTCATGCCTTCCACCATGTCGGCGATCTTGCGGGCATTGGCGAGCACTTCTTCGCGCGTATGCAGCCGCGGCATCTTGTAGTTGACGACGGCAACACCGACGGTGTCGTTGCTGCTCGAAATATCGCCATGGTACATTTTTCAGTCTCCTCCTGTGGTTGCTGAACGTTTTGTCGGAGCACGATGCTCCGGGCATCTAGACGACGAGGTGTCTGTGGATGAGGTCGTCGCTTAGCTCAGTAATGGCGCCACCGACGGCGACGCTGCCGCGATTGAGGATCGCGAAATGTTTCGAGGCGCGGCGGGCAAAGGCGATGTTCTGCTCGACCAGCACGATGGTCAGCCCCTGCTTGCGGTTGAGGTCGATCAGCACGTCCTCAATCTGTTCGACGATGTTGGGCTGAATGCCTTCGGTGGGTTCGTCGAGCAGCATCACCTTGGGTTCCGACAGCAGCGCCCGGGCGATCGCCAGTTGCTGCTGCTGGCCACCGGACAGGTTACCGCCACGGCGGTTGAGGAATTCCTTGAGGATCGGGAAGAGGTCGAGCACCCACTCGGTGATGCGGCCGCCGCCACCCTTTGCGGCAAAAGTGCCGACCATCAGGTTCTCGCGCACGGTGAAGCCAGGCAGGATGCCACGCCCCTGCGGCACATAGCCGAGGCCGGCCAGCGCGCGCGCATGGGTGGGCCTGGCCACCAGTTCCTCACCGTCGAGGCGGATCGAACCCGAGGTGCGGCTCATCAGGCCGAGCACGGTGCGCAGCAGCGTGGTCTTGCCGACACCGTTGCGGCCGAGCACGGAGAAGAAGTCACCGTTCTCCACCGTCATCGACACCGACTGCAGGGCGCGGCTGCGGCCATAGAAGCCGTCGACATTGGCAAGCTCAAGCATGGCCGATCCCTCCGGAACCGAGATAGGCGTCACGCACCGCCTGGTTGCTTTCGATGTCGGTAATGCTGCCTTCGGCGAGCAGCTTGCCCTGGTGCATGACAGAAATGGTCTGGGCGATGTCGCGCACGAAGCCCATGTCGTGCTCGACGACGATCAGCGTGTGGCGACCGCCGAGCCGGTTGAAGAGCTGCGCCGTCTTCTTGGTCTCCTGCGCGGTCATGCCGGCGGTGGGTTCGTCCATCAGGATCAGCGAGGGGTCCTGCGCCAGGATCAGCGCGATCTCCAGCCATTGCGTCTGGCCGTGCGACAGGTGCGCGGCCGGCGTGTCGAGTTCGTCCTCGAGCCCGACCAGTTCGGCCAGCCGTTCGATGTCTTCGGTGTCGCTGCCCTGGCCGAAGGTCGCCAGATTGGCGAGCACACCGGGTTGTTTCGAATGGCCGATGTGGAGGTTGTCGCGCACGCTGAGCGCCCGGAACACGCTGGGCACCTGGAACTTGCGGCCGATGCCGGCGCGCGCGATGGCGTGTTCGCTGAGCCGGTGGATCGGCTTGCCCTTGAACAGAATCTCGCCGCCCGACAGCCTGGTCTTGCCGCAGATCAGGTCGAGTGCGGTGGTCTTGCCGGCACCGTTCGGGCCGATCAGGCAACGCAGCTCTCCGGCGCGGACCTTGAGGCAGAGGTCCGACACGGCGCGGAAGCCGCTGAAGGACACGCTGACGTTCTCGACAATAAGCTGGTCAGCCTGCATTTCTCACACTCCATGTAGCCTGCGTTGCACTTTGGGCGAGGCGGATACGGCGCCGAGGGGCAAAGAGCGTATTGGGCATACGGTTGAGCCTCTCGGCGCCGTAGACGTCCGCCGAAAGGCAACCCGGAGGGCCGGTTGAAGAAACCGACAGTGTGCGTCGCGATGCTTGCGCGATGTCCCAGCATCGCGTCTGCGCATGGCTCCTACCCTGTCGGCTTCTTGAACCGGCGCAGGCCACATGGAGTGTGAGAAATGCAGGCTGCTGGTCATCGCGTGCTCTCGATCTCGCGGCCGTTGGGCACGGGTTCGGTGTGCTGTACCGGCTTCCGCGCAGGCGCGGGCCGCTGCCGCTCGAAGCGTCTGGCGAGGCTGGCGAAGGCGCCGGCGATGCCTTGCGGCAGGAACAGCACGACGAGCACGAACAGCAGGCCCATGATCAGGGTCCAGGTGTCGAGGAAGGTTTCGGATTCCGACAGCGCGCCCTGCACGCCAGTGACGATGAGGGCGCCGAGCATGGCGCCGAGCAGGCTCTGGCGGCCGCCGACCGCGACCCAGATGACGACAGAAAGCGAGAGTGGCACGCCGAGGAAGGTCGGCGAGGCGAACTCCATGACGATGGTGTAGAGCATGCCGGCAAGGCCGGCGATCGCAGCCGAAACCGAGAAGATGAAGATCTTGTAGAGCGCGACATCGTAGCCGAAGAAACGGACGCGATCCTCCTCGTCGCGGATCGCCTGCACGATCAACCCGGTCTTGCTCTTGGTGATGGCGAGCGCCAGGAACAGCGTGACCGTCAGGCAGATCGCAACGAGATAATAGCTCGACGAACCATAGGCATCGAAGGTGATGCCGGCGATGTCGAACTGGCCGAGATCGGTGATGCCGTTGAAGCCGCCGGTGAAGGCCTGCTGGTCGATGATGACAAGCTGCACCACCACCATGGCGGCAAGCGTGATGATGGCCGCGTAGACGCCGGTGACCCTGCCCTTGAACACGAACCAGCCGAGCAGTGCCGCCACACAAGCGGGCAGCAGGATGCCGGCCAGCACACCGAACAGCGGCGAGTAGAACGGTGTCCAGAACCACGGCAATTCGGTGACGTTGTTCCAGACCATGAAGTCGGGCAGCCCGTCGGCGCCGGTGTGTACCGGAACGGTCTTCAGCTTCAGCATCATCGCCATGCAGTAGGAGCCGATGCCGAAGGTCATCGCCTGGCCGAGGTTCAGGATGCCGGCGTAGCCCCAGGACAGGCTGAGCGAGACGGCCAGCATGCCGAAGACGAGATAGCGGGCGTATTTGTTGAGCAGAAAGGCGTCCTGCAGGAACACCGGCACCAGCAGGATGGCCAAGCACACCGCCGCGTAGAGCGCGATTTCGGTCTTCGTTCTGGCTAGAGCGTTTCCGTTTTTCACGGAAACGCGGAAACGCTCTAGTTCTTTGTTTTCACGCAATTCCGGACGGAAAACCGCTATGCCCTTTTCCTGGATTTGCTCTGGCACTCTGTTGTTTCCCTGGTTCGACATGACTTCAGGCCCGAACGCGGGCGGTGAACAGGCCCTGCGGCCGGAAGCGGATGAGGACGACGATGGCGAGCAGCACCAGCGCCTTGGCGATCGTGTCGTTGGAATAGAAGGCGAGGTAACCCGACAGCTCGCCGAGGATGCCCGAGCTTGCCAGCGTGCCCATCAGGCTCTGGGTGCCGCCAAGCACCACCACCATGAAGGCGTCGACGACATAGGTGGTGCCCATTTCGGGCGACACGCTCTTCAGCGGCGACACCAGCGCGCCCGCAAGGCCGGCCATGCCGGCGCCATAAGCGAAGGTGGTGCGATAGAGACGGCCGGCATTGATGCCGAAGGAGGAGGCGACCGCGCGGTTCTGGGTGATGGCGCGCAGCTTCAAGCCGAAACTGGTATAGCGGTAGATACCCCAGGTCAGCGCAAACAGACCGAGCGACAGGAACAGGATGAACAGGCGGTAGGCGGAATCGGTCGCGCCGAGGATGTTGACGCTCTGCGACAGCGATTTCGGCATCTGCACGTAGCGCAGCTCGCCGCCGGCGGTCAGGCGGATCGCCTGCTGCGCCATGACGCCGATGCCCCAGGTCGCCAGGATCGTGTCGAGCGGCCGGTCGTAGAGATGGCGGATGACCAGCGCTTCGATCAGCCAGCCGAACAGCGCCAGCAGCAGGAAGATCGGCACAAGGCTCGCCAGCAGGCCGAGGCCGAACTGCGTCTGCAGGAACCAGGCCGCGTAGGCGCCGAGCATGACGAACTCGCCATGGGCAAGATTGATGACGCCGGTGACGCCGTAGATGATGGCGAGGCCGAGCGCGACCAAAAGCAGGATGGAGCCGATGCTCAGGCCCGTCATGATCTGGGAGACGAAGATTTCCATGTCGCCGCTTCTTCCGGAAAAGAGGAGGCGGTGGCGGTGCGAAGCCCGCCACCGGGCTTTTGGACTGCGCATCGTGCTTTCCGAAAATCGGTTCCGATTTTCGGCCGACGCGCGGGCACTCAGCTCTGCTTGAGGCCTTCGGCCGTGCAGTGCTGGTTGGGGTAGGCCTTGTAGGGTGAGGGCTCGAGCCAGTTGGCCGACTGCTTCAGGATCTTGAACTGGCCGTCGGCCTGGCACTGGCCGATCTTCGGCCACAGCCAGGTGTGCAGGTTCTCCGGCTCGACGCGGACCTTGCCCTGCGGGGCCACCAGTTCCTGCCCTTTCACCGCCTCGCGGATGGCATTGGGCGAGATGTCGGAACCGGCCAGTTTCTCGACCGCCTGCTTGAACAGGTAGATCTGGAAATAGGACGGTTCGGACACGAAGTGGGTGACCTTGTCGCCGCCCCAGCGCTTCTTGTAGGCGTCGACGAATTTGTGGTTCTCGGGCGAGTCCCACACCATGAAGTAAGGCGCCGAGGTGAAGTGGCCCGCGGCCGCCTCGCCGCCCATCGCCGCCACTTCGTTCTCCGAGGTGGTGAGACTCGCCATCGGCATCTTCTCGGGATCGAGGCCGGCGGCGTGGTACTGGCGATGCAGCGCCACGACGGAATCGCCGACCACGGTGGAGAAGATGACGTTCGGCTTCTCAGCCTTCAGCTTGTTGATGACGGACGAGAATTCCGAATGGCCGAGCGGCACGTATTCTTCGGCCACCACTTCGGCGCCGAGCTCAGCCAGGAGCTTCTTGCAGTAGTTGTTCTCTTCCTTGGGATAGATGTAGTTCGAGCCGATCAGGTACCAGCGCTTGCCGAACTTCTCGACCAGCCAGGGGATGAAATCGTCCTGCTGCTGGTTGGGCACGGCGCCGGTGTAGATGACGTTCTTCGAGCATTCGCGGCCCTCATAGAGGGTCGGGTACCAGTAGAGATTGTTCTGCTTCTCGAACACCGGCAGCACCGCCTTGCGGCTGGCCGAGGTGTAGGAGCCGAACACCGAAACGCATTTGTCGGACAGCACCAGCTTGCGCGCCTTTTCGGCGAAGGTCGCCGGATCGGATGCCGGATCCTCGACCACCGGCACGAGCTTCCTGCCGTTGATGCCGCCAGCGGCGTTGATCTCTTCGATCGCCATGATCGTCGCCTTGTTGAGCGACTCCTCGATGATGGCTGTGGTGCCGGTGAGCGAGAACAGCACACCCACCTTGATCTCCCCGTCGGCGGCGTAGGCGAGCGAGGAATTCTTGCTCCAGATATGCGGGAACCCGACGAGGGACACGGTGCCGAAAGCGGCAGTGGCCTTCAGAAAACTGCGACGATTGCTTTTCACCTTCTTCTCCCCTGAAAACAAAAAAGGCCCCGAAGCGAGCTGCCGAAGCAGACCGTTTCGAGGCCGTATTGCCCTGTTGTTTTTAGCGGCAGCGACGCCGCTGCGAACCATGCCGGCTCGCTAGAGTAAGATCGTATGCAACAAAAAACCCCACGTCCCGCTTCCGCGAAAGTCGTGAGGTTCCGTTACCTGTATTTCGCCGGCAGCGTCGTTGCTGCCGATGGTCGAACGCTAGCCAAGAAGTTCGTAGGAGTCAATGATGGCGCTGGCGACAGCGCCGATCGTGACGCGCCGTTCCATCGCCTGGCGCCGGAGATAGTTGTAAGCCTCTTCCTCGCTGACATTCTTTAGCCGCATAAGCAACGACTTCGCCCGCTCGACGCTGCGCATGGTGCGCAGGCTCTCGTCCAGCTTTTCGATGCGGCCTCTCAGCCTGCGCTCATAGAGGAAATGACCGCGCGCCAGCGCCAGCGTCGACTGTACAGAGCGCGACGTCACGGGATAATGCAGCACGCCGTGCGCCGCGCAATTGTGGAGCAGGTTGAGGTCAAGCATGCCGGTGCCGGGATCGATGACGACCAGTGCCGAGGCCGGCTCACCGGGGATCCAGGGCAGGCGCTGCGGCAGGTCGGGTGAAAGCACGCAGAAGACGACGTCGTATTGCGCCGGTATCTGCGAGGGCATCGGCCATTCGTGATGCACGTCGCAGCGCAGGCGCTGCAGTTCGCGGATCAGTCGTTCGCCGTCGTCATCGCGATCGACGATGACGGCCACCTTGAGGTTCCAGAACGAACGCGAAGAGGATGGACCGGAAGGGGCGTCGCGACCGCTTGCGTCCTTCCTGGCGCCCGCGCCCTGCGGTTCGCGGGCAAATCTTGCGATGTCGATGGTTTCCTGCATTCTCTCCTCCCCGCCGCGCTATGCGAGCTCGAGATTTTTCTGGCCAAGGCTGCGCCCGTAACCCAGCAGATAAGGGTCCGACAGGACGCAGGATGGCGATTCATAAACGAGATCGAACTGGCCCTGCCGGTTGGCGCGACCGATGCGCGTCCACAGATCGGCATGGCCCCATAAGGGGTTGATGGCGACATCGCCTTGCGGCGCCTCGAACTCCGATCCCATCACGGAAGCGCGCAGGATCTCGGTGTCCATCGAGTTCGTCTGTTCGAGCGTCTTGGCGAAGGCATTGACCTGGAAATAGGACGCCTCAAGGCACATGTTTGTCGGCTCGTCATCGCCGTAGCGCTTCTTGTAATCGCGCACGAAGGATGAGTTGCGCTCGCTGCCGACGCCCTGGAAATAGGGCGCCGCGGTGATGTGGCCTTCGCCGACATCGAAGCCCATGGCGCGGATTTCGGCCTCCGTCGTGGTGAGGGAAGCGATCGGCATGACTTTGGGATCGAGCCCGAGATCGGCATAGGCCTGGTAGAGATAGACCGTGCCGTCGCCGACGACCGTCGAGAAGATGACGTCGGGCTGCGCGCGCTTGACGTCGCGCATCACAGGCAGGAACTCGCCCCGCGACGCGCCCATGCGCACATAGGACTCGCCCACGACCGTGCCGCCGCTGTTGCGGATCAATTCACGCATGATGCGGTTGGATTCGCGCGGATAGATGTAGTCGGCGCCTATGAAATAGAAGCGGGTGCCGTAGCGCTCCATCAGGATGCGGCAGAGTTCGACGCTGTTCTGGTTCGGCGTCGCCCCGGTGTAGATGACGTTGGGCGAGAATTCGAAGCCCTCATAGAGCGTCGGATACCACAGCAGCCCGTTCAATCTTTCGACCACCGGCAGCACGGCCTTGCGGCTGGATGAGGTGTAACAGCCGAAGATGGTGGAAACGCCATCTTCGACCATCAGCTTCTTGGCATAGCGGCCGAAAGCGCTGGCCTCGGAACCGGGATCATAGACCACCGGCTCGAGCGGCCGGCCATTGATGCCGCCGGCAGCATTGATTTCTTCGATCGCCGTCAGCGTGCCGCGCAATTGCGTCTCCTCGATCACGGCCATGAAGCCGGTGCGCGAGAAGAGGACGCCGACGCGCCACGGTTCGGAGGTATTGCTTGATCTCGTCAATATACGCTCCCAAAGTTCCCCAGTGCCGCTGGATTTCGTTGTTATTCTTGCTGAATGCGGCGGCCGGCCGCGCAGCTTGAGGCCGGCCGCTTTGCGGGTCAACTGGCCAGAAGTTCCTTCAGCTTGCCGTCGAGGAATTTGACGTCGTTCGGGCTGGTTCCCGGCCCGCCCGCGAAATGACCCCAGACCGACTCGTACGGAACGAATTTGGCATTCGGCATGTTAGCCACCTCGAACTCGCTGTCTTCCGGCGGGAAGTAGAGATCGGTGCGGCTTGGCATGACGAAAGCCTTGGCCTTGATGGCCTTGAGCGCCTTCTTGAAATCGCCCTTGTAGAGTTCGTTGTCGCTGATGTCGCCATTCTGCCAGGTCCACAGCATGGTCAGGAGGTTGTTGGCGTCCTTGGGCAGGAAGAAACCTTCCCAGAAGGAGACCAGGAAATCCTCCAGCGAGGAATGGCCGAGCGCCTTGAGGTCGAGCTCCTGGCGATAGAAGGCCTGCGAGAAGCCCCAGCCGGCATAGACGCGGGCCATGGCGCGCAGGCCCTTTTCCGGCTTGTCGTCATACCAGCCATTGTTCCAGGCGGCATCGGCGGTGAGCGCCGCCTTGACCCCTTCCAGGAACACGAAATTGTGGCGCGAGCATTTAGCCGAACCGCAGAACGGCGCGATGCGTTCGACCATATCCGGGTACATGGCACCCCAATGGAAGGTCTGCAGCGCGCCCATCGACCAGCCGACGACCAGCTTCAGCTTCTTGATACCGAACTTCTCGGTCACCAGTTGGTGCTGGGCGCGGACATTGTCGTAGGCCGTCACCTGCGGGAAACGCGACTTGTTGTAGGGTTCCGGCGTGTTGCTGGGCGACGACGACAGCCCGTTGCCGAACATGTTCGGGATGATGATGAAGTATTTCGCCGGGTCGAGCGTCATGCCCTTGCCGATCAGCCATTCATTGTCGACGTGCTGGCCGGAATACCAGGTCGGGAAGACGACGACATTGTCCTTCTTGGCATTCAGCTTGCCGAAGGTCTTGTAGGCAAGCTTGGCATCACGCAGCGTCGCCCCGCGTTGCAGGACAAAATCGCCCAGCGAGTAGATCTCATAATCAGGCATCAGGCAGTTTCCTTTACTTTCAAACGTTGAGACGAGGCCCGGCGACCGGGCCTCGTCCGGAACATCATGCGGTTGCCCGCTCCGGCGACGGCCGCAGCGCCAGCGCCGCATAGGCGATGCCGCCGGCGAGCGCCGCGCTGATCGCGGTCGAGAAATGCGGCAGGTAGAATTCGACGATGACGGCGACCGCCGAGCCGATGATCCAGGCGATGAAGGCAGTCGGGCGCCAGTCACGGTCGATCTCGGCGTTCTTGCGGGCCAGATACTGGTCGACCAGGATGATGGCGCCGATCGGCGGAACCAGGATGCCGAGCAGCGACAGCCACTGGATGAAGAAGGCCCAGACATTGCCTGCCGCGACCGCGATGCCGATGGCGCCGAGAAGCACCGCCATCACGCGCATGCGGGTGCCGAAGATGCGCGACCAGCCGGTGGCGGCGTTGTAGAGGCAGTGCGCGCAGACAGAGCCCAGGTTGAGGTAGAGGAACACGAAGGCGAGTGCGCTGAGGAACACCATCTGCTTGCCGTTGATGTAGCCGAACATGTTGTCGGCACCGAACGGGTTGGCATTCGGAACGGCAAGCGCTGCCGTCATGATGCCGCCGACCAGCATGGCGATCAGGTTGGCGAAGGGGAAGGCGCTGAAGGTCGCGATCAGCGAGCTCCTGCCGTCCCTGGCCCAGCGGTTGAAGTCGGCACTCACCGTGCCGGCGTCGATGAAGAGCGCGATGACGACGGTCAACCCCACGCCCATGGACATCGTAGCCGCGCCATTGTTGCCGGGATAGGCGAGGATCGCCTGCCAGCCGGAGGCTGAAGCGGCATCGAACACCACCCAGCCGCCGAGGATGACGAAGAGCGGCACCGAGACCAGCCCGATCAGGTGCAGGCCGTGCACGCCGACGAAGGTGATGCCGATGTAGAGCAGGCCGGCGACGATGGTCATCGCGACATAATTGAGGTCATAGGCAGAGCTGATCAGCGCGCCGGTGATGCCGGTCTGCACGGCGTACCAGCCGAGCAGAAGCGTCGATAGCAGGCCCGAGGCGAAGACATAGCCCTTGCGGCCGAACACGATCGAGGCCAGCAGCGCAAAGTTCATGCCGCGGTTGGTGCCGAGCAGCCCCAGCGCGCCGACATAGGCGAACATGATGAGGTTGCCGATCACCATCGCCCACAGCGCGCTGGTGAAGCCCATGCCGAGCACGAGGATGGAACCGGTCATGGCGCCGGTGATGATCATCGGAAAGCCGATCCAGACCGTCGTCACCGAAAAGGTCGAGCGCCGCGCCGCCATCGGCACGGGTTGATGTTCGTATTCTTCTCCGAGGATATGATCGACGCTGTCGAGCGTCTCGATCTCCGTCTTGTTGTTCATGGCACCCTCCCAGGGGTCAAACGCGTTGCGTGTGCGGCTGTCGTCGCGATCGGACGTCCTTGTCCTCACCCGCTTTCCCCGGTGGAAGCGCATTCAGGCCATGGCCCGGAAGGCGCGCGGCGCGATCTTTCGGTTCGCCGACGCAAGTCCCTTGTCATAGCCGTCCGGCGCCGGTTCCCCATCGGCATCTCGGTCGGTATCGCCAAAACGACAAAGGCCTCCCGATGGCTTCGTTTCCGAAGTCAAAGGGAGGCCTTCTTGCCTTGATCTGATTGGGTGGCCCCGTTGCCACCTGCCTGCTTAACAGGCGAAGAAAAATTTAGACGGGCATCGAAACCCTGTCAATACGGCGTTTCGGAGGTCGAAATGGTGCCCAAGGGCTGAATCGGTCGTGGCTTATTAGCTTCGATAAGGGGGGAGCCTAGCGACAAATCTTGAGGTGGAAACTCCCGTCCAATCGCCTAGCCAAAGGGGAGAAGGGCACGGCTACCCGCCCTTACGAAACCACCAGCTTGAGATGGCTCTGCCCGGCCGGCCGGCGGTTCTTCATGCCGGAAATGGCGTAGCCGTCGCGGCCGGCCGCCTTGGCGCGATAAAGCGCCTCGTCCGCCTTGGCCATGAGATCGACAGCGGCGACGTAGATGTCGGGCGTCCATTCCGCGATGCCCAAGCTGATGGTGAAGCGTTCCTCGTCCTCCGTCTTGCCGCTGCCCTCTCGCACGGTAGCGACGAGGACGGACGCGACCTTTTCCGCCTGGCGCGCGGTCGTCTCCGGCAGGATGATGGCGAACTCGTCGCCGCCGAGCCTGAACACCATGTCGCTGCCGCGCACCATGGTGGTGGCGATCTCGGCGAACTGGCGCAGAATACGGTCGCCGAAGGCATGGCCGTTGGTGTCGTTGTAACGCTTGAAGTGATCGATATCGATCAACATCAGCGAGAAATGGCGGCCGGTGCGGCGTGTGCGCTTGTCCTCGGCTTCCAGCAAGGCCAGGAAATGGCGCCGATTGGGAATACCGGTGAGGTCGTCGGTCTGGGCAAGTTCGGCAAGTTCCTCGCGCAGCCGCCCGATCGACATGATGGTGAAGCCGAAGTTCCACACCACGCCCGAGAAGATCACGCACAGCAGCGCGTAGGATTCCACCGTCGTGTAGAACTCCTGGTCGACGCGGCCCAGCATCAGCCCGACATTCAAGAGGCTTTCGATGAGATGGCCGACGATGCCGACGATCATGGCGGTGGCCGCGATCATCGCGCCGAGATCCTTGCGATGCCAGCGCAGCAGATACCAGGCGGCAAGCACCAGCGGCACCGACTGGCCCCCGGCGTAAACGAGATTGCGGCCTTGCAGACTGCCGAACAGGAGAAGCAGCAGGAACAGGCTGCCGGCGGTGATCGCCACGCTCGCCTTCAGGCCACCGGACTGGCCGTAGAAGACGCGCACGCCGACCCAGAACATGCAGAAGCCGAAAATGACGAACCCGTTGCCGACAACGGCGGGCACATAGCTCCCCTCATTGCCCTGCAGGGCCAGCACGCAGCCGCCGATGGTGGACAGCACGCATCCGGCCAGCCACACGCGCGCCGCCGCGAAATTGCGGTAGCGATAGGCGATGGCACCCCAGATGACCGCCACCGTCAGCGAGTTGAGCAGGATGACGATGTAAAGCGTCAAGAAGTCGAGTTTCATCGCAATGCCCCGGACGAAGCCTTCCTCCTAAGGGTTCGCCGCTTTGCCGGACGTTAAAATAAAAGGTGGGTTTTGCGTCAACTGTTAGAAAAAGCCAGCGCCGATGACAGGATGACGATCTGCTGCAGGAATTACTCATATGGCCGACTGCGTGGTCCACGTCGTTTGCGCGCTGTGGCGCACGGCGACAAGGGCAGCAGCCACGGCGCCTGCCGCCAACAGCCCGCCAAGCCAGGGCAGATTCTGCAAAGGCAGCCAGACCAGCACCAGGCCACCCAGCCCGGTGCCGAGGCCGACGCCGACATGCATGGCCGACAGGTTGAGGCTGACGCCGGCTTCTGCCGTCTGTGGCCCCGTTGCCATGAGGAAGCTCTGCACCACAGGCGAGATCATCCAGCTGATCATCGCCCAGGCCATCATCGCGACGATGAAAAGCCCGGGCACTTTCGCCGCGAGCGGTATGGCGAGAAGCGCGACCAGATAGGCGAGTGGCGTCGCCACGATGGCGAAACGCGGCCCGACGGCATCGGCCAGCCAGCCGCCGCAATAGCCGCCACATACGCCGGCGATGCCGAAAGCGAAAAAGAATAGCGCAACGTTGTCCTGCGGAACGCCGACCGCCTCGGTGAGATAGGGCGCCAGATAGGCGAACAGCGTGAAATGACCGCCGATCATCAGGATCGAGACAAGCTGGGCGGCAACCAGCGGCCGCGACCGCAGATGCTGCAGATATCCCGATGCCGCCGGGCTGCTGCGCCCCGCCGTCGGCAGCGTGCGCAGGCAGATCAGGAACACGGCCACGGCCAGCAGGGCAAGCGCGACAAAGACGGCGCGCCAGCCAAAATGGCCGCCGATCAGCATCCCGACCGGCACGCCGAGCACCATGGAGCCGCTGACGCCCATGAAGATGATGCCGATCGCCCTGCCGCGCATGGCTGGGCCGACAAGCTCCGTCGCCAGCATCGTGGCGACGAGGCAGGCAGCAGCGCTGGCTGCCGCCATGCCGATACGGGCCATGAACAGGGCGGCATAGCTGGAGCTTGCCGCCGCAAGCAGGTTGCTGGCGATGAAAAGCAGCAGCGCCAGACCCAGCATGGTCTTGCGTTCCAGCCGCGCCGCCAGCAAAAGCGCCAACGGAGCGGTCAGCGCGAAGGTGATCGAGAAGACGGCCGTCAGTTGGCCGGCAAGGCCGACCGAGATATCAAGGCCGGAAGCGATGCCCGGCAAGATGCCGATGACAATGTTTTCCGCCGTGCCGGTGGCAAAGGTGGCGAAAGCCAGGAAGAATATCCGAAGGTTCACGTGTCCGTCCCGTCGCGCGTTTCACCGCGACGGAGGAAGGGCCTCCGATACGGCGTGGTGTTGCGTATCGGGTTTCGAGGCTGTGCTTCGGTTATCCCAGGAACCGGATTGTTACCATGCGCAGGCATGAGGGGAAAGACAGTGGGGCCTTGCTTTGCCAGTTCATGCCGGGCACCTGACCAATAACGTTTGCACCGCCCCTCATCTGCCTGCCGGCATCTTCTCCCCGCGAAGGACGGGGAGAAGAGAGACTGGCCGCGACCCCCCTCCCCGTTTCCACGGGAGAGGTTAAGGGTGGCGGCGGCGTATGCGGCCACCGCATTGCCGCCTGCCGATCGTGCTGGCGCAACGTTCCACACGATCTACCGCTTGCGAAGGGCACGGAATTCCGCGAGATCGACAACCCGCATTGCTGGAAAGCCGAATATGTCTGCGCGGATGCGTACCTGGCCTGCGCCGGCTGGGGCGTCGCGCGAACAGTACAAGCGGTCGACCACCCAATCTGACCCGACCGAGGACCGATGCCCATCCACGAACTCGCAGCGCTCGGCGCCGCAACCTGCTGGGCGCTGACCGGCATCATCTCGGCGGGTCCGGCCGGTCATCTCGGCGCGCCGGCCTTCAACCGTCTGCGCCAGATCTTCGTCACCGCCATGCTGGCGCTTTATGTGCTGGCGACCGGCTCATGGCGAGAGCTAGAGGCGGCCAATGTGCTGCCGCTTCTCGCCTCGGGTTTCATCGGCATCTTCATCGGCGACACGCTGCTGTTCGCCACGCTTAACCGGGTCGGTCCGCGCCGTTCCGGCATCCTGTTTGCGCTCAACGCGCCGATCGCGGCGGTCCTCGGCTGGCTGCTGCTCGGCGAGACGCTGACCGCCAAGGCGCTCTTCGGCATGGCGCTTGTCGTCGCCGGCGTCCTGCTGGCCATCCTGTTCGGCAAACGCCGATCGCAGCTTCATCAATGGGAGACGGTGAAAGGGCCGCTGTGGATCGGCGTGGCGCTTGGGCTCGGCGCCGCGACCGGCCAGGCGATCGGCTCCATCATCGCGCGGCCGGTGATGGAAACCGGCATCGACCCGTTCGTGGCCTCAATGCTCAGGGTCGGCGTCGCCGCGGCCTTCCTCAGCGTCATGATCCAGTTGCCCATTCCCGCGTTGAAGCCCAAAGGCCCGCTGACCTGGCAGGTGGCGGCGATGACCGCGCTGACCGGCATCCTCGCGCTGGCGATCGGCATGACGCTGCTGCTGTTTGCCCTTTCCGGCGGCAAGGTCGGCATCGTCTCGACCTTGTCGGCAACCTCGCCCGTCCTCATCCTGCCGCTGCTGTGGCTGCGCACCGGCGAACGCCCTGCCGCCGGCGCCTGGGCAGGTGCGGTGCTGGTGGTGGCCGGCATGGCGCTGATCTTCATGGCGTGACGCCGAGCGTCGGTTTAGGCTTGCTGGCATGCGTGCCGTGACACCCGAGCCCCGCGAGATCGAAGCTGCCGTCGTCGACGCGACAGGCGAGATCGCGGCCTTCATCGTCGCCAATCTGCCGGTCGCCGCGGTTCCCGGCACTCCCGAAATCCGGCTGCATGGCGCACATCCCGGCAGCGGCCTGCGCCGCCTGACCGAACGGCGAAGCAGGCTCTCGCCCTATTGGGCCTATCAATGGGCGGGCGGGGCCGTGCTGGCACGCCATCTGCTCGACCATCCCGAAACGGTGCGCGGACGGACCGTGCTCGACCTGGGCACCGGCTCCGGCCTTGTCGCCATCGCGGCCGCAAAGGCAGGCGCTGGCAAAATTACCGCCGTGGATATCGACGCGCACGCGATTGCGGCGCTGCGCCTCAACGCCGCCTTGAACGGTGTGACGATCGAAACCCAGTTGGCTGATTTGACCGCCGGAGAGCCGCCGCGCGTCGACCTGATAACGGTCGGCGACCTGTTCTACGAACGCCGGCTCGCCAGACGCGTCACGGCATTCCTGGACCGCTGCCTTGCTGCTGGCATCACGATCCTGGTCGGCGATCCGGGCCGCGCCTATCTGCCTCGCGAGCGGCTGGCGATGATCGCCGAATACCCCGTGACCGACTTTGGCACAGCGGCCGGCGAGATAACCCGGGCGACGGTCTTCTCTTTCATGCAAGGGAGCTAATTCAACCCTGGCGGAAGAACATGCTTCTACGCCACCTGCGATTGCCTGGAAGAATGCCGCCTATTTTTGCGTGGATTGCCTAAAAAACAGAATCTCATGCTTCGCGTGCACAAGATTCTTGCTGCAAGCTGAAAAAATCATCCGGTGATTCCTCCCGTAGCACCGGATGTGTTCTTCCCTCCCGAGAGGCTCTTCAGCCTCTGCTTCGACCGGGACGCCCAGCGTCCCGGTCTTTTTCTGTGCGCAGCCCTGTTTCGCAGGCTCTATTTTGCGGGATTGATCCAGCCGTTCGGCGGCCCGAACTTCGCGATTGCCTCGGCCGGTCCCCAGGTGCCAGGCTCGTAGATCGCGGGCTGGCTCTTGTCGTCGAGTATCGGGCCGACGATGCGCCAGGCCGCTTCCGACGCATCCTGCCGCGTGAACAGGCGCACATCGCCATTCATAGCGTCACCGATCAGGCGCTCATACGGCTCCATGTCGCCGGCGGAATCGTCGACCGCCGAAAGCTCCACCTGTTCACCGACCATTTCATCGCCGGCCTGCTTGCGGCGGGCGCCGATGCTGATCGAGATTTCCGGGTTGATGCGAAAGCGCAGATAGTTGGTCTCGTCGGGCGCAATCGTGTCGAACACGTCGAGCGGCGGCCGCTTCAGCCGGACCACCACTTCCGTGGCGCGAACCGGCAGGTTCTTGCCGGCGCGGATGAAGAAGGGCACATCCTGCCAACGCCAGGTGTCGATGAAGAAACGCGCCGCGGCGAAGGTTTCGACGGTGGAGCCCGGCGCCACACCCGGCTCCTTCAGATAGCCGGCAAACTGTCCGCGTACCACATCGTCCTTGGTCAGCGTGCGCACGGCCTTCAGCACCTGCACCTTCTCATCGATCAAGTCCTCGGCCGAGCGGCCGGACGGCGGCTCCATGGCCAGAAGCAGCATGATGTTGAGCAGATGGTTCTCGATGACGTCGCGAATGCAGCCGACCTCGTCATAGAACTTGCCGCGCCCCTGCACGCCGAAATCCTCGGCCATGGTGATCTGCACGCTCTCGACATAGTTGCGGTTCCAGATCGGCTCCAGGAAGGAGTTGGCGAAGCGGAAATAAAGCAGGTTCTGGATCGCTTCCTTGCCGAGATAATGGTCGATGCGGAAGATCGAATTCTCATCGAAGACGATGTGCAGGACCCGGTTCAGCCAGCGCGCCGACTGCAGGTCGCGTCCGAACGGCTTTTCCACCATCAGCCTGGCGCCGGCGGCACCGCCCGACTGCTCCAGCCCCTGCACCACCGGCTCGAACATCGAGGGCGGCACGGCAAGATAATAGAGTGGGTGGCGGAAGCCGGTCAGCGCTTCCTTCAGCTTGTCGAAGGTTTCCTGGCTGCGATAATCGCCGCTGACATAACGCAGCAGGCCGACAAGCCTGGCAAACACTTTCTCGTCGACCTTGCCGAGTGCCGCCTTGATGCCGTCATGCGCGCGTTCGGCCAGCTTCTCCACCGTCCAGTCGTCATAGGCGATGCCGATGATCGGCTCCTTCAGGTGGTCGCGTTCCACCATCGCGTAGAGTGCCGGAAAGATCTTCTTGTGCGCCAGGTCGCCGGTGGCGCCGAAGAGCACAAGCACATCCGATCGGGTTTCAGCCGCTGCTGCCATGATGGTACTCCTTTACGCTTTAGAGCGCCGCGCGTCCGTGCGGACGCGCAAAGGACGCTCTAACACTTGATTTGGCGCATGATCCTTTCCGAAAATCATTCTGATTTTCGGGGTCATGCGCGAGGCTTTTCGAGATGGCCGCCGAAGGCATAGCGCATGGCGGACAGAAGCTTGTCGGCGAAGGCCGACTCTCCCTGCGAGGAGAAACGGTCGAAAAGTGCCGCCGACAG
The DNA here is from genome assembly GCF_001303895.1 of Mesorhizobium sp. 1M-11. Lineage (GTDB taxonomy): Bacteria > Pseudomonadota > Alphaproteobacteria > Rhizobiales > Rhizobiaceae > Mesorhizobium. Next base: position 28,022 of record NZ_LJSD01000065.1, read on the forward strand.
CACCGGCGCAGGCACACCTGTGTCGATTGCCGCCTTCAGCGTCCAGCGGCCTTCGCCGGAATCCGAAACCCGGCCGCCGAACTGCTCCAGCGCCGGATCTGCCTTCAGCGCACCTGCGGTGAGATCGAGCAGCCATGAGCCGATGACCGAACCATGCCGCCACACTTCGGTGACCGCCGGCAGATCGATGTCGAACTGGTAATATTGCGGCTCGGACAGCGGCGTGGTCTCGGCATCGGCGCTGCGCTTGGCCTTGCCTGAGCTCGCGGCCTTAAGGATGTTCACGCCTTCGGCATAGGCGGCCATGACGCCGTATTCGATACCGTTGTGCACCATCTTGACGAAATGGCCGGCGCCACTCGGGCCGCAATGCAGATAACCAAACGGAGCAGTACCGGCGGCCTTGTCGGGCGTAGCGCCATGATCGGCGCCTGGCGCCAGTGAGGCGAAGATCGGATCAAGATGTTTCACCGCTGCGTCGGGGCCACCGATCATCAGGCAGTAGCCGCGCTCCAGGCCCCAGACGCCGCCGCTGGTGCCGACATCGACGAAGGCGATGCCCTTTTCGGCATATCTCGCGCCAAGATCGACCGCATCGCGATAGTTGGAATTGCCGCCGTCGATGATGATGTCGCCCTTGTCGAGGAGAGCTGCGACCTGATCGGCAACCTTGCCGGTGATGGCAGCAGGCAGCATCAGCCAGACGGCACGCGGCTTGGCCAGCTTGCCGATGAACTCCTCCAGTGAACCGGAGCCAGTTGCCCCTTCCTTGACCAGGGCTTCGACGCTGGCCGGGTTGATGTCGTAGACGACACATTCATGGCCGTCGCGCTGCAGGCGCCTGACCATATTGGCGCCCATCCTGCCCAATCCCATCATTCCGATCTGCATGTTTCCATCCTGCTTGCTGACTTTGGTCTGCCCGATCGCCCTGCTCGCCGGCACCAGCCGACGCAACCGAGGTGCAGACAATCTCCGATCCGTCGCGATCAAGCCAGAAGAATGTGAAGGGGATATCAAACGAGGTGGCTGCTGGGCAAATGCCACTATCTCCCCCCTTGTGGGGGAGAAAGGATTTTCACGATCTTAGCGAGCACGCCCGTCAGGGCGGCGCAGTCTAAGTCGTAGAAAATCCAAGAGAGGGGATTTGTAGCTGAGGGGTTGCGCATTTCTCGAACGGAGAGCAGGCAGGATGATTGCGCTTCCCGGCCCTCGGGCCTCGGGCGTTCGAGCCTTTTGAAAGGTCCACCGGACCTTTCAATTCGCCTGCGGCGAACCAGGCTCTCACCCTCTCCCGGCCAAAAACGCCGGTAGATCCGCAACCGAAGCCAGCACCACGTCGGCCAGCGGCGCCAGCGACTCGCGTGTGCCGGTGCCGGACAGCACGCCGATCGCCAGGCCGCAGCCGCCGGCACGCGCCATGTCGAGATCGTGCCGGTTGTCGCCGACCATGGCGATCTCGGAGGGCTTCAGGCCGGTGAGGTCGCAGAAGGCGATCACCGCGTCCGGCGCCGGCTTCGGGTTGGCGACCGCGTCGTAGCCATAGGCGGCGTCGAACAGCTGCGCCATGCCGATGGCCGACAGCGTGCGCTCGCAGCCGGCGGTGGAATCGTTGGTGGCGACGCCCAGCCGATAGGATTTCGCATGCAGCGCTGCGAGCGACTCGGCAATGCCGGGCAGCGGTACGGCGAGCGCCGAACCCTGTTCGGTGCTGATTGCGTTGAAATGATCCAGCGCGTCGCGCTGCTCAGCCGCCGACAATTCGGGAAACCACAGCGCGATGATGTCGGCATTGGTGCCAGCGGCAAAGACGGTGTCCGGCTTGAAGCCCTTCGTCTCAAAATCATAGCCGGCCTTGGCCAGCAGCGCGTCGGCCCTGGCGCGATCGCCATTCGCCGCCTCCAGCGCCATGCGATCGGCCACGCCGCCCCAGGTGGCATGGAAATCGATCAGTGTTCCGTCCTTGTCGAAAAGGATGCCCTTGATGCCCGCCAAAATCCGCTTACTCCTGTTCGTTTAGCCGGTGGATATGTCCCACCAGCCCCGCTGTCGAGGCGTCTCTCGTGGCGGCATTCTCCTTGCCTTCAACGACAGGCAGCAGGCTGGTGGCGAGCTCCTTGCCGAGTTCGACACCCCATTGATCGAAGGAATTGATGTCGTAAAGCGTGCCTTCGACGAAGACGCGATGCTCGTAGAGCGCGATCAGCCGGCCGAAGGTGCGCGGGTCGAGCTTGCGGTAAAGGATGGTGAGCGAGGGCCGGTTGCCGGAAAAGACGCGGTGCGGCGCGATTTTGTCGACCTGTTCCGGCTTCATGCCCTTGGCCAGCATCTGCGCGCGCGCTTCCTCCAGCGTGCGGCCCTTCATCAGCGCTTCCGACTGCGCCACGACATTGGCCAACAGCAGATCATGATGGTGTTTGAGGTCCGGTTCGTGGCCGATCGCGGCGGCGATGAACTCGACCGGGATGATGTCGGTGCCCTGGTGCAGCAGCTGGAAGAAGGCGTGCTGGCCATTGGTGCCCGGCTCGCCCCATACCAGCGGACCGGTCGGCGTCACCGCCTTGCCATTGTCGAGCATGACGCTCTTGCCGTTCGATTCCATATCGAGCTGCTGCAGATAGGCCGGCAGGCGCGACAGGCGCTGGTCATAAGGAATGACGGCGCGAGCCGGATAACCGCAGACGACACGGTGCCAAAAACCGACAAGGCCGAGCAACGCCGGCAGGTTCCTGTTCAGCGGCGCTGACTGGAAATGCTCGTCCATCTCATGCGCGCCGGCCAGGAAGGCGCGGAAATTCTCAGGTCCGACCGCAATCATCACCGGCAGCCCGATGGCACCCCAGACCGAATAGCGCCCGCCGACCCAGTCCCAGAAACCGAAGACGCGGTCTTTCTCGATGCCGAATTTGGCAACCAGGTCGAGCGCGGTGGAGACGGCGGCAAAGTGCTTGCCGACGGCTTCCTTGCCGAGCCTGGTCTCCACCCATTTGCGCGCCGTCTCGGCATTGGTCATGGTCTCGACGGTGGTGAAGGTCTTGGACGCGACAATGAACAGCGTCGTTTCCGCCGAAAGGCCCTTCAGCGTGTCGTGCATGTGGGCGCCGTCGATGTTGGAGACGTAATGCGCGCGCGGCCCGTCATGATAGGGGGCGAGCGCCAGCGTCGCCATCACCGGGCCGAGATCCGAACCGCCGATACCGATGTTGACGATGTCGGTGATCTTCTTGCCGGTGTGGCCGGCCGCCTTGCCGGAGCGGATGGCGTCGGCAAAGACGCTCATCGCATCCAGCACCGAACGGACATCCTTCTGCACATCCTGTCCGTCTACATGCAAGCCCTTGCCGTCGAGGTTGCGCAGCGCCGTGTGCAGCACGGCGCGATCCTCGGTGATGTTGATGTGCTTGCCGGAAAACATCGCGGCGCGTCGGCCCTCGAGGTCGGCCGCCTTGGCCAGGCTTTCGAGCAGTTCCATCGTCTTGCCGTCGACCGCGCATTTGGACCAGTCGAGCAACAGGTCGCCGTCCAGCGCCGAGAAGCGCTTGAAGCGGTCCGGATCGGCGGCGAAGGCCTCGCGCATGTCCATCGGAGTTGCCGCGCGATGGGCGCGCAGGGCGGCGAGCTGTTTGTCGAAGGCGGTGCGGTCCACGGCGATCTCCAGACTATGGCAGGGTCGGTTCAGACTTTAGCAGAGCGAGTGCGGCAAGCGACAGGCTTGCAGCGAACTTATCTAGCGGAGTTTCAATCGGTTCAAGCCAGCCGGCGCGCACATTTTGCGTCCGCGCGAAATGGAGCAGGGCATGCATGCTGCCACGCAAACCAGAGCGGGAAATTTCTACTTTTTGCTGTTCACCAGCGGGAATGAAGGATCACTGGCATAAATCCCAGCGATCAGAAAAATTGATTGGCGCAACCCCTTGTACCAATCATACAGTCCAATGGTCCACAAAACAAAAAAGACTGACCAACGAGGAGCGCCCGAATATGCCACAGCGTAACGACACCGCGATATGGTCGGGCCTGTTCAGGATTTCGGCCGAGTCCGGCCAGACCCTGCAGGCGCAGATCCGCCAGGCCATCGTGGCCGCGATCCTCGACCGTCAGATCGCCGCGTCCATGCCGCTCCCCTCATGCCGGATCCTCGCCGAGAAGCTCGGCGTGGCGCGCGGCACCGTGGTGCTCGCCTTCCAGCAGCTGGTCGATCAAGGCTTTTTGGTGGCACGCGAACGGCGCGGTCACTTCGTGAACCCGGAGGTTCTGGCGACGCCGGCACGGCCGCAGAAGACACCGGAACAGGCCAACGAGATCGACTGGAAGAAGCTGCGCCAGATCGCCGCCAGCGACATGCCGCCGCCGGCGAAGCACGATAACTGGATCAAGTCGTCATATCCGTTCGTATACGGCCAGTTCGACCCGGCGCTGTTCCCGACCGCCGAGTGGCGCGAGTGCAACCGCATGGCGCTAGCCGTGCTGGAGATCCGCAACTGGGCCTCAGACATGGTCGACCGCGACGACCCGCTGCTGATCGAACAGATCCAGGCGCGGCTGCTGCCGCGGCGCGGCATCTTCGCCAATCCCGACGAGATCATCGTGACGCTGGGCGCGCAGAACGCACTTTATATGCTGGCCACACTCTTGATGACCAAGGGCTCGAAGGTGGCAATGGAAGACCCCGGCTATCCCGACGCCCGCTCGATCTTCCGGCTGGCCGGCGCCGACATCCAGCCGGTCCCGGTCGACCAGTCAGGCATCGTCACCTCGGCGATCCCGGCAGACACCGGCTTTGTTTTCGTGACGCCGAGCCACCAGTGCCCGACGATGGTGCCACTGTCGCAGGAGCGCCGGCAGGACCTTCTGGCCCGCGCCAACCGCAACAACCACATCATCATCGAGGACGGCTACGACAGCCAGTTGCTGGACGAGGCCCCGCAGCAGGCGCTGAAGAGCATCGATCGCTCCGGCCGCGTCGTCTATGTAGGCTCGATGTCGAAGACGCTGGCACCCGGCCTGCGCCTCGGCTACATCGTGGCGTCCGCCGGACTGATCGCGGAACTGCGGGCGCTGCGCCGCTTCATGCTGCGCCATCCGCCGGCCAACAACCAGCGCGCGGTGGCGCTGTTCCTCTCGCTTGGCCATCACGAGGCGCTTGTGCGGCGTCTTTCGACGGCCTTCGACGAGCGCCGCAAGCGGCTGGTGCACGCAATCTCGGCCTTCCTGCCGGAATGGCGCGCCACCGATTCCGCCGGCGGCACCTCGCTGTGGCTGGAAGGACCGCGCGGCACCGACTCCCGCGATCTCGCGGCGGCGGCGGCCAGCCGCAGCGTGATCATCGAACCGGGCGACCGCTTCTTCGACCGCACCGACAAGCCGTCACGATTCATGCGGCTGGGCATTTCGTCCATTGCGCTTCAACATATCGAACCCGGCATTCGCGAGCTCGCGACCGCAGCAGGCCGTAGACCGGCGGCGGCATAGGTCCACCTCCCAAGCGACAACAGCCCTCCCCCTTGAACGGGGGGAGGGTTTTTAAATTCTCAGCCCTCCGGTTCGGCTCCGCCACAATTCGGTGTCGAAACCTGGATGCTCCTGCGTCGGCGCTCCATCTGCTGAGCGATCCATTCCCCCACCTGTCGTCCTGAACCTTCAGGAATTTCCGACACTTGGTTTGCAGGTTTTGCGACTGCGCCGGCGGCCCGGGCAAATCGCTTTTTCAGAAGTGATGCGGCCCAAGGCGAACAACCGCATTTCTGCCTCTTCGCTGGTCCATCTTCCCGAAATCGCTGGCACATATGCTGCACCAATACGATTGGCATAGTTCCGCGAAGCAAGGGGAAGAAGCCCGCTGATGGTGGACCAACCGCCACATGCAAAGCTTCAGGACAAAAAGTGGAGGTTTTCCATGTCCATGACGGCGGAAAAGCAGGATTTGCAAGGCGACAGCCGGTCCCGACGATCCGGCGGGCGTGAAGCACGACGTGCCATGCGCGCTGCACCCCTGGCTGACGACATTAGGCCAGTGAGAGCCGGCCTGGAGGGCGGACGCTACGGTCCATTGGCCCAAAACGACCTGGAACGCATCCATGAGGCGGTGCTGACGCTTCTGGAAACCGTCGGCTTCGCCAACGCCATTCCATCCTGCATCGAGGCGCTGACCAGGGTCGGCGCCAGCTACAGCGAGGATGGCCGCATCCGCTTCCCGCGAGCGCTGGTGCTCGACACGATCCGCAACGCCGCGCGCAACTTCACGCTGCATGGCCAGGATCCCAAACACGACATGTTGATCCAGGGCAAGCGCGTGCATTACGGCACGGCGGGTGCCGCCGTGCATCTGGTCGATGTCGAGAAGCGCGAATACCGCGAGAGCCTGCTGCAGGACATCTACGACGCCGCGCGCATCGTCGACGGGCTGGACAACATCCACTTCTTCCAACGGCCGATGGTGCCGCGCGACATTCCCGATCCGCTCGAGATGGATTTCAACACGCTCTATGCCTGCGTGATGGGAACCTCCAAGCATGTCGGCACCTCGTTCACGGTGCGCGAGAATGTGAAGCCGGCGCTGGAGATGCTCTATGCGATTGCCGGCGGCGAGGAGAATTTCCGCGCCCGGCCTTTCGTTTCCAACTCCAACTGCTTCGTCGTGCCGCCGATGAAATTCGCGGAGGATGCCTGCGGCGTGCTGGAAGCCTGCGTGGAAGGCGGCATCCCGATCCTGCTGCTTTCCGCCGGCCAGGCCGGCGCGACGGCACCCGCGGCAATCGCCGGTGCAGTGGTGCAGGCGGTGGCCGAAGTGCTGGCAGGACTGGTCTATGTCAACGCCATCAAGCCCGGGCACCCCGCCATCTTCGGTACCTGGCCTTTCGTCTCGGACCTGCGCACCGGCGCGATGTCCGGTGGGTCGGCCGAGCAGGCGCTGTTGACTTCGGCCTGCGCGCAGATGGCGCAATTCTACGACCTGCCCGGCGGATCAGCCGCGGGCATGGCGGATTCCAAACTGCCCGACATCCAGTCCGGCTTCGAAAAGGGCATCACCGACGTGATGGCCGGCCTGTCGGGGCTGAATCTCGTCTATGAATCGGCCGGCATGCACGCTTCGCTGCTCGGCTTCTGCCTGGAAAGCCTGATCATCGACAATGACATGATCGGCCAGTGCCTGCGCTGCGTGCGCGGCATCGAGGTCAGCGACGAGGCGCTGTCGATCGACACGATCACCGAAGTCTGCCTCAACGGTCCCGGCCACTATCTCGGCAACGACCAGACGCTGAAGCTGATGCAGACGGAGTATTTCTACCCGGCCATCGGCGACCGTTTCTCGCCGAAGGAATGGAACGAGCGCGGCAAGCCCGACATCCTGCAGCGCGCCATCGCCGAGAAGAAACGGATCCTGGCCGAGCGTTTTCCGCACCACGTGCCGCGCGCCATCGACGACCGCCTGCGCCTGCGCTTCGACGGCATCATCCACCTGCCCCGTTCCGGCATGGGAGGGTGAAGGCAACGCCGGCGCCTCCGCTTGCCGGAAATACGGTGCCAGGCTCGCCATTGCTTCCATCCTGTCCCGCGTGGGACAGTGTGACCACAACGCCGGAGCAGCAGCATGGCAGCATCCAACCAGGAAAAGCTGATCACCTTCCTCGATGACCTCGCGGCCGCGATCGAGCCGAAAGCGGTCGGGGACACGCCCTTGGCACGTGGCTGGCGGCGGGTGGCCGACAGCATTCCGCGTGGCGAGATCGAGACCGGCCCGGCGCAGCCGGCACGACGGCCGGCCTGCACCCATCTCGCTGCCGGCTACCGCAATCTGGAAAATGCCGGACCGCATTTGCGCAAGCTTGCCGTCTCCTTCCAGGCAATCGAGCCGTTGCTCGACTGGACCAGCCGCGAGGAGAGGCGTGATTCCAAAGCGCTCGCCGAAAACTACGCCGGCGCGACGATCGTCGGTCGCGACGGCGTGATCGCGAGCGAGCATGTCGAGATCGGCGTCTCCATTCTCAGTCCGAACATGGTCTATCCCGACCACCGCCATCCGCCGGAAGAGGTCTATATCGCTCTGTCCGCCGGAGACTGGCGCCAGAATGATGAGCCATGGGTTGCGCCGGGTATCGGCGGGTTGATCCACAATCCTGCCAACATCGTCCACGCCATGCGCTCGGGCGACCAGCCCCTGTTCGCCATCTGGTGCCTGCCTTTGCCTTAGGCGATGGCGAGGCGCTTTTATCTCCCCCCTTGCGGGGGAGAAAGGATTTTCACGATCTTAGCGAGCACGCCCGCAGGGCGGCGCAGTCTAAGTCGCAGAAAATCCAAGAGAGGGGATCTTCAGCTGATACATCTCGCATTTGACAAATCCCTTCTCATTGTTCGAGAGGGTAAGAAGCAGATCACCAACGTGGCGGCTGCAAATCCCCTCTCTTGCGATTTCTAGCACTTAGCTGCGCCGCCCTGCGGGCGTGCTCGCTAAAATGCTGAAATCGCTTTCTCCCCCACATGGGGGGAGATAAGGGCGTACTCACACCACGGCCCCGGCCATCGCCAGCAGGACCACGACCACCCAGGGTGGCGCCTTGGCGAAGACCAGAAGCAGGAAGCCGCCCAGGCCGAGCAAGACATCGAGCGGGTCGACGATGGCGCTGGTGAGCACCGGATCGTAGAAGGCGGCGGCGAGGATGCCGACCACCGCGGCGTTGGTGCCGCGCATCGCCGCCTGCGCCTTCGGCAGGGCGCGCAGTCCGTCCCAGAACGGCAGCGCTCCATAGACAAGCAGAAGGCCGGGCAGAAAGATCGCGACGAGCGCAATGGAGGCTCCCAGAAGGCCATTGGGCACGATGCCGGAAACGGCGCCGAGATAAGCGGCAAAGGTGAAAAGCGGACCGGGCACGGCCTGCGCCGCGCCGTAGCCGGCGAGAAAATCCTGCACAGGTACCCAGCCGGGTGCGGCAACCGCGTTCTCCAGCAGTGGCAGCACGACATGGCCGCCGCCGAACACCAGCGCGCCGGAGCGGTAGAAAGCGTCGAAGAAGGCAAGCGCATGGCTGCCAGTCCAGCCGGCGAGCAGCGGAGGCATCACGAGCAGGACCGCGAACAGGATGAGGGCGGCGATGCCAGCCCTGCGGCTGACCGGGAAGGCCGGATGTGTCGATACTGCACCGGCCTCGCTCCGGCAGAAGAACAGCCCGGCAACCGCACCGGCGACGATGGCGCCGACCTGGCCGAGCCAGCCGCCAACGAGGGTGCTTAGCATAAGTGCGCCGAGCGCAATGGCGATGCGCTGACGGTCGGGCGTCAGCGTGCGCGCCATGCCCCACAGCGCCTGCGCGACCACGGCCACCGCCACCAGTTTCAGCCCATGCAGGATGCCCTGGCCGACGGGATTGTCGAGGGCGCCGGCACCCAGCGCAAAGGCGAGCAGCAGCAGTGCCGACGGCAGCGTGAAGCCAGCCCAGGCTGCAAGCCCTCCAGCGAGGCCGCCGCCGCGCAGTACGCCGAGCGAAAAGCCGACCTGGCTGGAGGCGGGACCGGGAAGGAACTGGCACAGCGCGACGAGATCGGCATAACCGGCCTCGTCGATCCATTTCCGGCGCACCACGAAGGCATCGCGAAAATAGCCGAGATGCGCGATCGGTCCGCCGAAGGAGGTCAGACCAAGCTGGAGAAAGGCGCGGAAAACCTCAGCGACGCGGGATGCCTGCGATGCGGCCTCATCACTTTCCCCCGTCACCATCCGCCTCGCCGCTGTCACCCCGTTTCGGCGGCGATCCTATCGGGTCATGATCGAAGGGCAAGGTGCAAGAAGAAGAGAGCGAAAGTCGCTACACTTGATTTACGGCGGCACCGAGCACGCCCAGCAGCGTAATCAGCCCGGCAACATAGTTCAGCCGCGAAGTGGTGAACGTCGCGACCGCCTGACCTCCGCGCACAAGCCGCGTCGCGTAGAAAAGGAGGGCCTGCAAGGCCAGGAAAACGACGATCGGGCTGAAAAACATCGAGCCGATCGCCTCGCCCCAATTGCCGGCCGACGCCATCGTCGCCGCCGTCTTCAGGTTCAAAATCACGGCAGCAACGACGACAAGGCACAATGACCAGAACTGTGGCATCAGGCGCAGCCTCCGGCAGACATGCTCAGCTCTCCTCCTGGCAGCGTCAGGCAGTCAAAGGACCGCATCAAAAAAGGCTTTGATCTTGCGGGATGATTGCCGCTCCTTGAGGCAGGCAAGTCGATATTCGGTTCTGATTTTCGCGTCACCGATGCGGATGGCTCTCAGGCGCGGGTGCGCGACAAATTCGAAATCTGCGACCACACCAATTCCAAGGCCGCGTTCAACCGCCTTCCACACGCCTTCACGGCTGCCGATCTCAAGAAACGGTCTAATGACGATGCCGAGAGCTTCAGCGGCCGCCTCCAATGCGCGGCGAGTGGTGGAGCCGGTTTCGCGAAGAATGAGTGACTGCCCTTCCAGCTCTCTTATGCTGATTTCACCGCGGTTGTACCATGGGTGGTCTGCGTTCACGAAGGCGACAACCTCGTGGGTGCTGAAGGGTATCGAATACACCCGTGAATCGTCCACCGTATGGGCGAGGATGGCGACATCGGCCTCGAGCTGGAGAACCCTCGACAATGTCAGATCGGAATTTCCGAGCAGCATGCTGATCTTGAAAAGGGGGTAGCGCGCAACGAAACGCGCAATCATCTCCGTCGCGTGAAACGGACCAACGGCAGCGATCTGCAACTGGCCGCTTGTGAGCCGGCCGCTGCTTGCCAGCAGTTCGTCCGCCTCTTCTTGAAGTTTCATGATACGCGCGCTGATCTCATGAAGCGCGCGGCCCGTTTCCGACAGTTCAACACGGCGACCCTGCCGCAGGAAGAGCTCTACTCCATAGCGCTCTTCAAGCTCCCTGACCTGTGTCGTCACGGTCGGCTGGCTGACGTGCAGTGCGCTGGCCGCAGCCGTGAAGCCCCGATGCTCGGCTACGGCATGAAATGAGCGCAAGTGGGTGAAAACGATGGCCATAGGCTTTCGGACCAGCTGAGACCGTGCCGTGACTATGGAGCGAACGGGTGTCGTTGTCCATAGATTTTATCAATGCGAAATCAATTAACTATCAATTCGACAAATGGTTCCTGCGGAGGTTTTTATAACTGCGACGAATTCAATCCGGAGACCCTCGATGTCGCAGTCGTGGAAATACACGAACCCCGTCAACGTAACTTTCGGGAGAGGTTCAATCTCGAAGATCCGCGAGAAGCTCGCGGGGCGCAGCTATTGCCTGCTCACGTATAATGACCACCCCGCCTTCGACACGCTGGTGGAACGCGTGTCGGAGGAAGCCGGGCGCCCCGCAGTCATTGTCCGCGACGTCGAACCCAATCCGAGCTTCCGGGGCCTGCGAACGGCCTGCCGTGCCTTTGGCGCCAGCGAAAACAAGCCGGAAGTCATCGTTGCGATAGGCGGCGGCTCGGTCATCGACACGGCCAAGGTTCTTGCCGCGGCTGGTGACGATTTTGCACGCGTCGAAGCTTTCCTGCAAGGGAAGTCCGACGCTCGGACGCTTTCAAGACTGCCGATTATCGCGCTGCCGACCACATCCGGGACCGGGAGCGAGGTGACCTGCTGGGCAACCGTCTGGGATACAGAGGCGAAGAGAAAATACTCGCTCGCCCACGAACACTACTATCCCGAACACGCGATCCTCGATCCCGAACTGACCCTTGGTATTCCACGGTCTCTGACCTTGAGCACCGGGCTGGACGCCCTTTCACATGCGCTCGAGAGCATTTGGAACGTCAACGCCAACCCAATCTCTACGAACCATGCTGTTTTCGCGGCGCGCGAAATTCTCTCTTCGTTGCCGCTGTTGCTCGAACATCCCGACGATCTCGACCTGAGGGAACGATTGGCGCAGGCGAGCCTGTTCGCCGGCCTCGCTTTCTCGAACACCAAAACCGCACTTGCTCATTCGCTGTCGTATTACCTGACACTTCACCATGGGACGGTCCATGGCATCGCCTGCTCTTTCAGCCTGCCGGCGATCCTGCGCAGCGTCATCGGCAACAGCGCCGCTTGCGATGCAGCGCTGAAGCAGATCTTCGGCGATGACCTGAACCGGGGAGCGTCCGAACTCGACGCGTTCCTGACCGGCCTCGGCGTTTCCACCCGAGCGACCGATTACGGCGTCACGCCGGAAAACTGGGTGGGCGCGATCAACGACGCACTGCTCGGTGAACGGGGCCGCAACTTCATCGGCAACCGCGAAGCAATTCTCAAGACCGCCGCCTAAAGGGAGGGAAACAGATGAACACCTACGTCAAAATCGGCGCGGACGTGGTCGCGAACGGCCGCAGCTATCGGCGTCCCGACACGCCGGTGGTGGTGATTTGTATCGACGGTTCCGAACCGGGTTATATCGAAGCCGCGATCGAAAAGGGCCTGGCGCCGAATCTCGACCGCCTGATGAAAACCGGCGCGAATACGACTGCGCTTTCGGTTATTCCCAGCTTCACCAACCCGAACAACCTCTCGATCATCACCGGCCGACCGCCTGCCGTCCATGGCATCGCCGGCAACTATTTCTACGATCGGGAGAAGAACGAAGAAGTCATGATGAACGACGCACGCTTCCTGCGCGCGCCGACCATCCTGGCCGAGTTCCAGAAAGCCGGCCTCAAGGTCGCGATGGTCACGGCAAAGGACAAGCTGAGGACACTGCTCGGCAAGGGGCTTGATTTCAGCACCGGTACGGCAATCGCTTTTTCTTCCGAGAAAGCCGACAAGGCCAAGCTGGCTGACAATGGCATCGAGCATGTTCTCGATTTCGTCGGCTTGCCGCTGCCGGAGGTCTATTCGGCGGACCTTTCCGAGTTCGTCTTCGCTGCCGGCGTCAAGCTGTTGAAGACGTTCAAACCAGACCTCATGTACCTCTCCACGACCGACTATGTGCAGCACAAGGCGGCGCCGGGCTCAAAAGTCGCAGACGACTTCTACGCGATGTTCGACCGTTATGTGGGGGAGCTCGATGCAGCGGGCTGCATTCTTGTCATGACCGCCGACCACGGCATGAACGACAAGCATCTCGCGAACGGCGAGCCCGACGTCATCTATCTTCAGGAGATACTCGACGAGCATTATGGCGCTGGTTCGACCCGCGTCATCCTGCCGATTACCGATCCCTATGTTGCCCATCACGGTGCACTTGGCTCCTTTGCCACGATTTACGCAGACGAGGGCAAGTGTGGAGACATCATCGGCCTGCTGAAAGGCACAGAGGGCATCGACGTTGCGATCCCTTCCGCCGAGGCCTGTGAACGTTTCGAACTGCCGGCCGACCGCATCGGCGATGTGGTCGTGCTGTCGTCGCGTCACAAGGTGCTGGGTACCGCAAGGGCCCGCCATGATCTCTCGGGCCTGACCGAGCCGCTCCGCTCTCACGGCGGCCTTACCGAGCAACGGGTGCCAATAATCGCGAACCGCGGGATAGACGTGCCGGCCGGAAGAACATTACGCAACTTCGACGTCTTCGAAGTCGCATTGAATCTGGTGTCTTGAGCCATGAACACGGCCGTCAAAGCACCGTATCGCCCCGAATCCATGCGGATCGCAGGGAAGCTCGTCAGGACCGACGACATCATCGAGGTCCTCAATCCCTACGACAACTCTGTGGTCGGCACGGTACCGGCCGCTCGCCCCGAACATGTGCGAGAGGCCTTCACCAAGGCACGTGCCTTCAAACCGAAGCTCACGCGATACGAACGTCAGGCGATCCTGCAGCGAGCAGCCGAATTGCTGCGTGACCGGAAAGAAGATTTTGCACGGCTGATCACGGCAGAGTCGGGCCTGTGCTGGAAGGACTCGCTCTACGAAGCGAGCCGCGCCTACGACGTCTGGTCCTTCGCCGCACAACTTTCCATCAAGGACGACGGTGAAATCTATTCCTGCGACATCTCGCCGAACGGCAAGACGCGAAAGATCTATACGACCAGATTGCCGCTGCTTGGCGTCATCTCCGCCATCACACCCTTCAATCATCCGCTCAATATGGTGAGCCACAAGATCGCGCCGGCGATCGCCACGAACAATCGGGTGGTCTTGAAGCCGACCGAACTTACGCCGTTGACCGCGTTGGCGCTCGCCGATCTGCTCTACGAAGCGGGTCTACCGCCGGAAATGCTGTCGGTCATCACCGGTAACCCATCGACCATGGGAGACGCGATGATCACCGATCCCGATGCGGATCTCGTGACCTTCACCGGTTCGGTTCGCGTGGGCAAGCACATCGCAGCCACGGCTGGCTACAAGCGGATCGTACTGGAACTCGGCGGCAACGATCCGCTGATCGTCATGGAGGATGCCGACCTCGAAAAAGCCGCGGAGCTCGCCGTAACCGGAGCCACGAAGAATTCCGGACAGCGCTGCACCGCTGTCAAGCGCATCCTCGTTGTCGAAAGTGTTGCCGATGCCTTCTCGAAGCTCGTCGTTGAGAAGGCCAAGCGGCTCAGCTGCGGCGACCCGATGGATCCGGAAACAGACATCGGGACGGTTATCAACGAGCGTTCGGCAGTTCTGTTCGAAGCCCGTGTCGAAAATGCCAGGAGCCTCGGGGCCGAGGTCCTTCATGACGCCTCGCGAAAGGGAGCGATCTTCCCCCCGACGGTGGTCGACCACGTCCCCTATGCCTGCGAACTCGTACGCGAAGAGACCTTCGGCCCGGTCATTCCGATCATCCGCTGCCCGAATGACATCGCAGAGGTGATCCGCATCTCGAATTCGACCGCCTACGGCCTGTCTTCGGGGGTCTGCACCAACCGATTCGACTACATCTCCCGCTTCGTGGCGGAACTCGAAGTCGGCACCGTCAACATCTGGGAAGTGCCCGGATACCGCATCGAGATGTCCCCCTTCGGCGGCATCAAGGACTCCGGCCTCGGCTACAAGGAGGGCGTGGTCGAAGCGATGAAAAGCTTCACCAATGTTCGCACCTGGTCGATGCCGTGGGGTTAAGCGACAGCGGAGAAGAGGCTCCGCTGTATCGGCTGCACATGTTCGATGGGTTTGAGCCCAAACGACACGGATCGCAGCGAAGGGGGAATGGAGCCTTCGCCGCGACCCACAACCTGGGGAGGTTTTGATGAGTTCAATTGATACATCCCGCTACTCGGTCGCCAATGCCGCCGATAGTGGTTTCCACCGGGCGCAGTGGCGAATGCTGTTTGCGGCGATGTTCTGTT
Organism: Mesorhizobium sp. 1M-11; assembly: GCF_001303895.1. Taxonomy (GTDB): domain Bacteria; phylum Pseudomonadota; class Alphaproteobacteria; order Rhizobiales; family Rhizobiaceae; genus Mesorhizobium. The sequence continues at coordinate 43,233 of NZ_LJSD01000065.1, forward strand.
ATCTCTTCTTCTACACCGGCCGGCAAACCTTCGGATTTGCGATCCCGGGCATCCAGGCCGAATTCGGCGTCTCCAAGGAGACGCTCGGATGGGTCAGCGCGGGCATGCTCTGGTGCTATGCCATTGGTCAGGCGATCAATGGAAATCTCGGTGACAAATTCGGCGGCCGCCGGGTCATGACCGCCGGGGCTATTCTTTCCTGCGCAATGAACTGGGCAACGAGCTTCGCGGGCGGCGTGGTCAGTCTCGGTATCATGTGGGGTGCGAACGGTTATTTTCAGGCACTCGGCTGGGCGCCCGGCAGCCGGCTACTGTCCAATTGGTGGGGGCGTCACGAACGTGGCAAGGTCTTCGGTTGTTATGTATTTGCGGCCGGCCTCGCTTCTGTCTTGTCCTATGTCACGTCACTGATCGTCGTGAATTATCTGCATCTGGATTGGCGCTGGATTTTCCGGCTGCCCGTTCTTCTGCTGCTGCTCGGCGGGATCACCTTCTTCCTGCTGGCGCGCGAGCGACCGGAAGACCTCGGCTATCGTTCGCCGCATGACGATGCGATCGACGAGGAGCAGGCTGCCAAGGTTGCCGACGACGAGAGTTCATTCGAACGTTACAAAGGCGTTCTCAAGAATTGGCGGCTGCTTGTCGGCGGCATCGCCATCGGATTCCAGAATGCGGCGCGCTACGGCCTGCTGGTCTGGGTACCGGTACACTTCCTTGGAGCCAATTGGTCGAAGGCGAGTGCCGAAACTGCGCTCATCGACCCCAAGTGGATCAGCGTGGCGCTTCCCGTCGGCATGGCTATCGGCGCAGCAACCAACGGCTGGGTGTCGGACCGTCTGTTCAGTTCCAAGCGCTATACCGCAATCGTTCTCTATATGGCGCTCGCGGCGGTCACCTCGCTCTATATGTACACGATCCCTACCACCGAGATTTACAAGGGAATGCTCGTTCTCTTCCTCTGCGGCTTCTTCGTTTACGGTCCGCAGTCTTCGTTCTGGGCGCTATGTCCGGATCTCGTCGGCCATAAACGTGCCGGCACAGCGATCGGCGTCATGAACTTCTTTGCCTATCTGTTCGCGGGACTTGGCGAACCGCTCATCGGTGGCTTCCTGGACAGCCACGGCGATACCTCCGTGGTGTTCCTGATCGTCGCCATTGCCAGCGCCATCAGCGCCACGGTCGCGCTCTTTATTCGCCGCTGACCTATCTGCATCCGGCAGCGGCAACACTGCCGGATGCAGCCGATCCAGAATTGCGCCAGAGAGTTGTTCTCACCCTTCCGCCTGCGGCGCCAGGCCGGCGCGCCCGCGCGGCACGCCGAGGCCGGTATCCGGTGGTTCGCCCGCGGCCGGCCGTTCCTCCTCGATCATGTGCATGGTGCGCCATTTGCCGAAGCGGTAGTAGGCGACGGCCAGCACCAGCGAGGCGATCGAGCCGGCTGGGAAACTCCACCATAGAGCGTCCTGGCCGAGCACGTCGCGCAGCGAATAGGCAAAGCCCGTGCGGACGAAGAGCACCGAGATGACCAGGATGATCAGCGGCGGCATCACCGCCCCGGTGGCGCGAACGGTGGCGAACAGCACGATGGTGACGCCGAAGAGGATGAACGACCACGAGGCGACATTGTTGATGCGCTGGGCGATATCCACCGCGGGACCATCGGCTGCCAGGAACAGGCCAAGCACCGGCCGGTCGAACAGATAAAGCAGCAGCACCAGCGTGCCGGTGAGCAGGAGATTGAAGCCGACGCCGGCGGCGCAGATACGGCCGATGCGGTCCCAGCGCCGGGCGCCGACATTCTGCGCCGCCATCGAAGACACGGCGGCACCGATCGCCAGCGCCGGCATCTGGACATAGATCCACAACTGAGCGGCGATGCCGTAGGCAGCCGCCACCTGCGAGCCGTAGCCATTGACCATGCCCATCAGCACGAGCGCCGCCATCGAGATGACGATCATCTGCAGGCCCATCGGGATGCCTTTGGTTACGACGATGCGCAGCAGGCGCGGATCAGGTTTCAGCAAGGCGAGATCGGGGCCGGCCAGCCGCAGGGGGTGCTTGCGCTGGTAGAGCAGGATCAGGATCGCGGCCACACTCACGGTCTGGCCGATCAGCGTGGCGAGCGCGGACCCGGCGATGCCGAAGCCCGGTATCGGGCCGAAACCAATGATGAGCAGCGGATTGAGTATGATGTCGAGCACGACGGCGAGCGCCATGAAGAAGAACGGCGTGCGGGAATCGCCGGCGCCACGCAGGATGGTCATGACGAAGGAGAGGAGATTGGCCGCCGGCACCGCCGCGAAGATGATGACCAGATAGGCGCGTGCCAGCGGCATCACATCGGCCGGCGTGCCGAGCAACCCAAGAATCTGATCCACGAACAGCCAGCCGCCAAGCGCGAAGACCAGCGAGACCAGGAAGAAGAACGTCGCGCTGGTGCCGACGATGCGCCGGGCCTCGGCCATGTCGCGGGCACCGACCGACTGCGCAACCAGAATGGTTGCCGCCATGCCGATGCCGAACATCGTGCCGAGCAGAAGGAACAGCACCAGATTGGCGTTGGAGGTCGCGGCAAGCGCGGTTTCGCCGAGGAACCGGCCGACCCAGATCGAGTTGATCGAGCCGTTGAGCGATTGCAGCACGTTGGAACCGAGCACCGGCAGCGCGAACACCAGAAGCGTCGACGCGATCGGCCCGCTGGTCAGGTCGCGCGGGCGACGGGAAGCCTTGTCGTTCATGCCGGTCGTTCCTGATTCCGCCATAGCGGCGACTGTAGCGAAAATGCCGTTACTGTTGAAACGTCCGCCCTATGCCCGGCTTTATCAATCACGTCAATATTATCCGGGTAAAATTATCGACATAACAGCTCCTACTGAGCGGCAGCCGCATATGGCCATGTTTCCTCCGGGCGATTTCATCCACATTCTGGAATGGATCCCCGACACTCTCCGCTCCCTGCGGTCGCTCACGAGGTCGAGGATGACGCAGCTTGCGATGTCGCGGCTCATTTCCAGCGGTGATGATGGTGCTGACGTTGGAGATTGGCTGAAGCGCCCTTCCGAGCTCCGTCATCCTCGACCTCGAAAGGAGCGAAGCGACTGGAGAGTGTCGGGATCCATTCCGGAACGTGGACGAAGGTGCGACGATCCAGACCGTACTTCAAGTCGCGCTGCATGCACATGCAATTGCCCTGCCCTTAGTGGCAAGAACTGGCCATAACGATGCCGCCCGCGCGTCGAGGCGGGTATCGTCGCAGCGGACAATGTGCATGCTTGCGAAGCCGGTCGAATGGAAGACGGGGAAAAGGATGAAGAAGACCTATCACGGCAGCTGTCACTGCGGCTTTATCCGCTTTTCTGCCGAACTCGACCTCGACGAAGGCATCCGCCGTTGCAACTGCAGCTTCTGCCTCAAGGTCGGTTACAAGAAGTCCTTTGCCGCCTATGAGGCGGTCGACATCACCAGCGGCAAGGCCGAGATGGCGGAATACAAGGCCAGTCCCTCAAATTGGCCCGAAGGCGACATCAATCATTACATGTGCCCGAAATGCGGCGTGCATCCGTTCTCGCGCGGCTATCTCGAGTTCATGGGTGGCAATTTCTGGGCGGTGAATGTTGCCTGCCTCGACGACGCCACGGAAGAAGAACTGGCGGCTGCTCCCGTCATCTACGAAGACGGCAAGCGCGATCAGCAACTGCAGGCACCTGAAATCACGGCCTATCTCTAGAGCGTTTCCGCTTTTGTCGAAAACACCGCGCACTTTGCTGGAATTGCCCAGGCGCAGCGCTTTTGCCTGAACGCACGACACTTTTGTTCCGAAGCAAACAGATTTCCGGCACCATGGAGCCTGTCTTGGGGCCAAGGCTCGGGGGCTGCCTACGCTCAAGAAGCCGGCCGGACACTCATCGAATTCGATTTAAATGCGATTGCCTCTGGCATCCCATTCTTAAAGACGGCAAGCTAGAAGGAAGGAGGGCAAGGGGCACACTCGATTACACGTAGCTAATGCAGCAAATACAGATACTTGGCTCCGGTCAGAGAACAGGAACCATGGCGCGGTTCCTGTTTTGGATCGCACTGCTCGGCCTCGCCAACTACCTTTCGAATTCAGTGTTCCGCATTCAGGGCATGGTTGCCCTGCAGCTGACCTATGCCCTGCTGCTGGCGATCCTTCTCCTGACGCCGCGCCGGCAATGGCCGGCCTATCTGATCACCGCATTTCCGATGCTGATCATGGTGCGGGCATTGGCAATCGGCTCGCTCTCCGAGCTGACCAGCTTCTTTGCGCTGGTCAGCACCGTAACATCGATCCTCGCCGCCACGGCCGGCGCCGCCATCCTGTCGCGCGACCGCGACTGGGTCGAGGGCCGTTCCGACCAGCTCGGCGCCTGGGCAACGGCCGGTTTCGTCACGGTGGTGGTGCTCCCGCTCGTCTGCGCCAGCATATTTGCCGCCGTACGCATTCCGCCGCCCGGATACAGTTCGGCGGAATACTGGTTCAACGTCTATTCCAACGTGGCGCTGGCCTATCTGGTGCTGACGCCGCCGGTGCTGCGCGCCCGGCCACGGCAATGGCGTGAACTCCACCGCAGCGGCAAGATGGTGGAAGCAATCGCCTTGATCGCCGGTTTCGGTGTGTTCGCCGCACTGATCTTCAAGCAACCGTCGGTGCTGCCGCTGTTCCTGATCCTGCCGCCGCTGATCATCATCCTTTTCCGCGTCGGCTTCATCGGCCTCTCCGTCGCCATGGCCCTTCTCGTGCCGATCGCGGTGCTTTTGACCGGCACGGGACAAGGCCCGTTCCATGCCATGGACAATCTGCACGTGGTGGGCGGCGGCCAGAGCGACGCCAATGTCCATCACGCACTGCTGTTTTGCCGGGTGTTCCTGGTCATCACCTTCATCATCGTCGTCATGATCGCGGCACTCCTGCACGAGCGCGAACAGTTGCAGCGCCTGGCGCAAGCCGACCGCGACATCTACGAAATGGTCGCCCGCCAATCCGGCGACATGGCCTTCGTCTGCGATCTCGACGGGCGCATCGTCTTCATTTCACCGGTGACCGCACAGGTGCTCGGCCTCGGTGAAGGCGCGCTTGGTGATTTCGACTGGCGCAACCACATACATCCGGACGATCTCGGCATCATAGACGCCGCCTTGCAACGCGCGCGCCGCGGCGAAGAGGATGTCGACTGTCTCTTCCGGGCCTTCGATGCGGACGGAAACGAACTGTGGTTCGAGAACCGCATGCGCCTGTCGACCACCACGTCCAAGGAGGGGCCGCGCTTCATCGTCGGCTCTACACGCGAGGTGACGGCCCGCGTGTTGCGCGAACAGCAACTGGAAAAAATGGCAGCCGTCGATGTTCTCACCGGACTGCCGAACCGGCGCCAGCTCAACGAGCAAAGCCGCGTGAAGTGGCGCATGGCCGCGCGGCACAGCGACTTTCTGTCTCTCCACGTCATCGATATCGATTTCTTCAAGGCGTATAATGACGTCTATGGTCATGCAAAGGGCGACAAGTGCCTGGGCGAGGTGGCTTCCGCCATCCGCAAGGTGCTGAAGCGGCCAGACGATTTCTGTGCGCGTTACGGCGGCGAGGAATTCGTGGCGCTGTTGCCCGGAACCGACGCGGCTGGAGCGCTGAAGGTCGGCGAGGATATCTGCGCCGCGGTGCGTAACCTCAATATACAGCACGACGCCAGCGAATATGGGATCGTATCGGTGAGCGTGGGTTGCGCGACCATCCGCCCCGCCTTCGCCGACGACGACGGCTCACTGTTCGAAGCCGCCGATGCGGCTCTCTACCAGGCGAAACGGCAGGGCCGGAACCGGGTCGTGGCCAGCAACCTGCGCAACCTCATGATCGAAGCGGCGCTCGTAGCGATGCCCAAGCGCCACGTCTGACCCACCGAGGCTTATCCGACGCGATCGAGAAAGCGGCGCACTTCCCGATTGAACTGAACCGGACGCTGCAGCGGCGCAAAATGGCCGACGCCTGCAAGCACGACGAGTTCGGCGCCGGGAATGCTGAGCGCAAGATAATCGGCATGGTCCTGCCGGATGAACTCGTCCTGTTCGCCGATGACGACCGCAACCGGCACCCGGATGCCTCTCAGTTGCCTGGCGCTGTAGTTCGGCTCGGTCGACATCATGCGCCCGACATCGGACACGAAGGTCGAGAAATCATCGGGGGTCGCCGACAGGGCCGCATAATCCTTGCCGTGGCGGCTGAAGCAGCGATCGGTCAGCGGCGTCGGCTTGAAGTCCAGCGTGCCGCTGGGATCCATGTTGCAGGCGAAGAAGAAGACGCCCAAAACACGCTCCGGATGCTTGTCGGCCAGGATCAGCGCCGTGCAGGCGCCGTCGCTCCAGCCGACGAGCGCCGCCTTCTCGAGGCTGAGGTGACCCATGACGGCCAATACGTCGCCCGCCATCCGCTCGTAGCTGAATGCCCCGGCGTCGCGCGTGCTGCGGCCATGGCCTCGGCTGTCGATGACGACCACCGTCCTGCCTGCCTGGACGAGTGCCGGAACCTGATGGCCCCAATTGCCGGCATGCCCCAGCCCGCCATGCAGCAGGACGACGGCGGGGCCCGAGCCATAGACGGCATGCCAGATCCGAGCGCCGTCGTTCTCCACGAACCCTTCCATCGCTGCAGTGGGAAGCGGCGCGGCGCCATACGCATCGAAACTCAGGAGTTCGTCGTCCGTGAAATTCATAGGCCTCTCCTTGGAGCGCGACACGCCCTTTTGGACACGCAAAGGATGCTCCATCTTTTATAGACGATCGGGCGCGACCGTTTTCGACAAGTCCAGATGAAAAAGTTCGAGCCGACCTCAGCATCACCATCCAAATTTGCATTGTCTGCCGTCGCCTCTAGAGCGTTTCCATTTTCCACGGAAACGCGGAAACGCTCTAACTCTTTGTTTTTACGCAATTCCGGACGGAAAACCGTTACACACTTTTCCTGGAATTGCTCTAAGCTGCCGTCGTCAAACCAGGAGAATTGGCATGTTTGGTGGTTTGAAGTCGGGGATCGTTGCAGCAGCGCTGGCGATGGCGGTTTCCGCGAGCGCAGCGGAAGTCAACCGTACCAATCTTTATCGTGGCCAATCGGTGACCAATGGCTTCGGCGAAGTGAACCGGGCGCGTGCGCTGGCCCCTAGCCTGGAAGACGTGCTGGTCAAGGTTTCCGGCGATCCTCGCCTGATCGGCGATCCGCGTGTCGCCGAAATGGCGCGACACGCTCCCGATTATCTCAAGGCGTTCAGCTATCGGGACCTCCTCAACAACCGCCCGCCGCATGACGAACAGGGCACCTACGACCGGCCGCAATATCTCACCGCCGACTTCGATCCGGACAAGATCAATGCTCTTTTGGCATCGCTCGGACGCAAACCCTGGCCGTTGCCGCGACCCAAGATCGTCGCACTGATCGAAGCCGCGCCGATGAAAGGCGACAGCTTCATGCTGGCAAACAAGAGCGACAACCATCTCGCCGCAGACATGCGTGCGGCGTTGTTGGCGGCCGCTGAACAGACCGGCATGCCGTTGCAGTTGCCTGCGCGGTACAAAGCCGATGCAATTCGAACCGAGAAGTCCAAGCCGGAAGTGCTCGCCAAAAGAGCCAAAACCCTAGGTGGCGACCTCCTCCTTGTCGGCACCATGGTCTGGCGCGAGGAAGCCCTTGGCTGGGTCGCCGACTGGCATCTCGTTTCAAAGAGCCAGGACCGTCATTGGCAGCTGCGCGGCTTCGGCTTCGACGATACGTTCCGCAACGCCCTGCGCGGGGCGGCGCAGATCCTGTCGGGAAATGGACAGCCCGAAGCCGTTGTCACGGCGAAATAGGCCTGCCGACAGCTTTCAGGAAATGGTCTTGCGCGGAAGGCAGGGCGCGAGCCAAAACGCAGGTATTTACCTGCACGATGTTGACATGCAGTCTTTTACCTGCATATTATCATCCCACATTCGAGCAAGAACGATGGACGCGGACAAGGTTTTCAAGGCGCTGGGCGATCCGACACGCAGAAGGCTGCTCGACCTTCTTTACGAGAAGAACGGGCAGACGCTTGGCGAACTTTGCGAAGACCTCGACATGGCCCGGCAATCGGCCACGCAGCACCTCGGCATTCTGGAAGAGGCCAATCTGGTCAGCACGGTGAGGCGTGGCCGGGAAAAGCTGCATTTCATCAACCCCGTGCCGCTCCATGAAGTCTACGAGCGGTGGGTGCGCAAATTCGAACGACAGCGGCTCGAGCTGCTGCACGATCTGAAAAATGAACTCGAAGGAGAGTGAGGATGGCCAAGGAAACGACCAGTTTTGTCTATGTGACTTACATCCTCTCGACCCCGGAAAAGGTGTTCGAGGCCATCGCCAAACCGGACGTCACGCGACGCTACTGGGGCCACGAGAACGTCTCCGACTGGAAGCCGGGATCGGCGTGGGAACATGTGCGCGCCAGTGACGAGCGCACCGTCAAGGTTGTCGGCAAGGTCGTCGAGGCCACGCCGCCGACCCGCCTCGTCGTCACCTGGGCAACTCCCGGTCAGGCTGCCGATCCTGCAAACCACAGCCGGGTGACCTTCGCGATCGAGGACTATGAGAACATGGTTCGGCTGACCGTCACGCATGATGAACTCGAAGCCGGCAGCGACATGGCGAAGACCATGAAGAACGGCTGGCCTGTGGTTCTCTCCAGCCTGAAATCCTTCCTGGAAACCGGCCGCGGCCTCGACATTTTCGGCAAGCCGAAAGCGGCCTGACCTTCATCCAACGAGAGATTCCGATGACCAAGATCTATCGCGGCGGATGCGCCTGCGGCGCGGTCCGCTATGAGACGAAAAGCGAACCCATCTTCGAGAACCACTGCCAGTGCCGCGACTGCCAGAAACAGAGCGGCACCGGACACGCCTCCTATCTGACCTTTGCCAGCCGGGCCGACATGACGATGACGGGCGAAACGAACAGTTGGCGTGTGGCGAGCGACAGCGGCAACGAAAAGATCTACGCCTTCTGCCCGACCTGCGGCGCGCCGGTCTATCTGTCGACCGTCGCCATGCCGGACTTCGTCGCGGTCTCGGCGGCCAGCCTGGACGACCCCGGCCAGTTCAAGCCGCAGGTGGTCACCTATGCCGCTCGTGGCCATGCCTGGGATACGCTCGATCCTTCGCTGCCAACATTCGACGGCATGCCGAACGGATAGGCTCGCATCAGCGTGTACTCCTGCCGACGCTTGCCTGACCGGAGCAGATTATCGGAACCGTGCGAAACCGTACGAGGTTGTGACTGCACAGGAGGTTGCCATGATCCGCAAGCTGAAATCAGGCGAATACCGTCTCTATTCGCGCAAAGTGGACCCCAGGACCCACAAGCGCAGGAATCTCGGCACGTTCAAATCACGGGAAGCGGCCGAGAAGCACGAGCGTGAGGTGCAATACTTCAAGCGCCACTAGCCGCTCGGCGGGACCCTTTGGCGGTCCAGCCGAGTGACGCCACCGCAAGCTAGTGGTTGTCGCGCGGCATGCCTGCGGTGTGGGCGACGTCCTGGTATTTGACGGCCGGCTTCAGCACCATGCCTTCCGAGAACTGGTCGACCATCGAGCGCTGGATTTCCTGCCATGGCGTCTGGTGCTTCGGGTAATGGTAGCCGCCATTGCTGCCGAGCGCGGCACGGCGGCGGGCAAGCTCGTCCTCCGGCACCAGCATGTCGGCGGTGCCCTTGCGCAGATCGATGCGCACGCGGTCGCCCTTCTGCAGCAGCGCCAGGCCGCCGCCGGCGGCCGCCTCCGGCGAAGCGTTGAGGATCGAAGGCGTGCCGGATGTGCCGGACTGGCGGCCATCGCCGATACAAGGCAGCGAGTGGATGCCCTTCTTGATGAGATAGGCAGGCGGCTGCATGTTCACCACTTCCGCACCGCCCGGATAACCGACCGGACCGGCGCCGCGCATGAACAGGATGGTGTGTTCGTCGATGCCCTCGGCGGGATCGTCGATGCGGGCGTGATAATCCTCCGGCCCGTCGAACACCGCGACCTTGCCTTCGAAGGCTTCGGGATCAGCCGGGTTCGACAGGTAGCGGTCGCGGAACTCCTTGGAGATCACGCTGGTCTTCATGATGGCGCTGTCGAACAGATTGCCCTTGAGATTGATGAAGCCGGCTTCCTTCTTCAGCGGATCGGCTACGGCCAGGATCACCTTGGGGTCGAGGTTTTCGGCCTTGCCGCAATTCTCACCCATGGTCTTGCCGTTGGCGGTGACGGCGCCCGGATGCGGCAGCAGGCCTGCCTTCATCAATTCGGCGACCACGGCCGGCACGCCTCCGGCATGGTGGTAGTCCTCGCCCAGATATTCGCCGGCCGGCTGCAGGTTGACCAGCAGTGGGATCTTGTGGCCGATCGCCTGCCAGTCGTCATTGTCCAGCTTGACGCCGAGATGGCGGGCGATCGCGTTGAGATGGATCGGCGCATTGGTGGAACCGCCGATCGCCGAGTTGACGACGATGGCGTTCTCGAAAGCCTCGCGCGTCATGATGTCCGAAGGCTTCAGGTCCTCATGCACCATGTCGACGATGCGCTTGCCGGTCTCGTAGGCGATCTGGCCGCGCTCGCGATAGGGCGCCGGAATGGCGGCCGAGCCCGGCAGCTGCATGCCGAGCGCCTCGGCCAGGCTGTTCATGGTCGTGGCCGTGCCCATGGTGTTGCAATAGCCGACCGAAGGCGCGGAAGACGCAACGATCTCCATGAACTCGTCATAGTCGATCTCGCCGGCCGACAGGCGCTGGCGCGATTCCCACACGATGGTGCCGGAGCCGGTGCGCTTGCCCTTGTGCCAGCCGTTCAGCATCGGCCCGACGGACAGCGCGATCGCCGGGATGTTGACGGTGGCCGCCGCCATCAGCATGGCCGGCGTGGTCTTGTCGCAGCCGATGGTGAGCACGACGCCGTCGAGCGGGTAGCCGTAGAGCACCTCCACCAGCGAGAGATAGGCCAGATTGCGGTCAAGCGAGGCGGTCGGGCGCTTGCCCGTTTCCTGGATCGGATGGCAGGGGAACTCGAACGGAATGCCGCCGGCCGCAACGATGCCTTCGCGCACCCGCTTGGCCAGTTCGAGGTGATGGCGGTTGCAGGGCGACAGGTCGGAACCCGTCTGGGCGATGCCGATCAACGGCTTGCCCGACTGCAGCTCGGCGCGGGTGAGACCATAGTTCAGGTAGCGCTCGAGGTAGAGCGCGGTCATGCCCGGATTGTCAGGATTGTCGAACCATTCCTGCGACCGGAACCTCTTCTTATCGCTAGGCGCGCCTGCCATGGCTATCTCCGCATTTGTCCGACAATTGGATATGTCATCGCACGCGTTCGGGCAAGGGCATGCCCCGGACTTTGGTGCGATGGACAGCATTGATGCACTACGGTACGGCTTTGACCAGAGGGCAGTTTTCGAGCTGCCTCAACGGGAGGATTGCATGGCTCTGGTTATCGAAGGCGAGGAACGCATCGCAGCCCCGGTGGAGAAGGTGTGGGCGGCGCTCAACGACCCGTCTGTGCTGAAGGAAAGCATTCCCGGCTGCCAGAGCCTGGAGATGAAGTCGCCCACAGATATGGCGGCCACTGTGGTGCTGAAGATCGGGCCGATCAAGGCCACCTTCAACGGCGAGGTGACACTGAAGAACCTCAAGCCGCCGCATTCCTACACCATCCAGGGCGAAGGCAAGGGCGGTATCGCCGGCTTCGCCAAGGGCGGCGCCGACGTGACGCTAGCCCCCGACGGCGATGGCGCGACACTCTTGAAATACGCGGCCAAGGCCGATGTCGGCGGCAAGATCGCCCAGCTGGGCAGCCGCCTGATCACATCGACCTCGAAGAAACTCGCAGGCGAGTTCTTCTCCAACTTCGGCAAGAAAGTCGGCGCCGGCTGAGCCATGAAACGCCGCTGGCTTGTCGCGCTGCTGACGATGGCACTGCCGGTGTTGCCGGCACCGGCTGCACAAAGCGACGCGGTATTTGCCGAACATGTCGTGCGGCAACTGTCCTGCAAGAGCGATCCCGACCCAACCGCGACGCTGCTCTATCTCAACAAATACAAACACATCCGGCTGGATGCCGGAGATCGCATCGACAGCCAGACCTGCTGGCCGCTGATGCCGGCGCACGACATTCGCGGCCTGTCATTCACGCATGTCTGCGCATCCGCCGAGGATCCGATGCTGATCGACCTGTTTCCCAAGCTCTATTATCGCGGCCCGGGTACGTCGCCCGGAACGCGACTTGGTTTCATCACCAAAGCCAGCACCGAGCAGTTGAAGACCTGGGCGGCAAAGGAACTCGGCAACGGCAACCCTTACAAAGTAGGCAATGCGTCGTTCCAGGAGAACGAGCGCGAGATTTCCTGCAGCAGTCTTTCGCGGATGTGACGCCAAAAGGCGGCGCCGCCGGCTGAGGATTGCAGCCGGCGACACCTTCACGGCGTCCATACCGCCGGTGGATTGCACGAGAAGAGCGGAATGCGATCAAGAAGAATCGCAATTCCGCTCCATCCCTTTGTTTCACGACTTAAATCAACCGATCTCCGCAAGCCGGAGCCGGTTGATGCTCACTTTGCCGCAACGTCGACCAGCATGTCATGGATGAAGGCTGTCCCTTCCTCCAACGACTTGACGGCCACGCGTTCGTCATTGTGTCAATCGGCCTGGAATGGGGACCCTGGATCGGCGCGCAAAAGGGACCCCTGTAGGGCACCACGGTTAGCGCTCGCCGGGCGAAGCTGGTCTGGGTTGCGCAGGCCGGCGAGCGCGGATCGGCGTTATGGGGTGATCAGGCGCGGTTCTTGAATCGCCAGGATTCGTTTCCGGTCTCGATGATCTCGCAGTGATGGGTGAGCCGGTCGAGCAGCGCCGTCGTCATCTTGGCGTCGCCGAAGACAGCGGGCCATTCGCCGAACGCCAGATTGGTGGTGACGATGATCGAGGTGCGCTCGTAGAGCCTGCTGATCAGGTGGAAGAGCAACTGCCCGCCGGCTTGCGCGAAGGGCAGATAGCCGAGTTCGTCGAGGACGACGAAGTCCAATCGGGTCAGGTAGTCAGCGATACGGCCCTGCTTGCCACCGCGGTGCTCGGTCTCGAGCCGGTTGACGAGATCAACGACATTGAAGAAGCGACCGCGCGTCCCGTTGCGGATGAGGGATCGGGCAAGGGCAATCGCCAGATGTGACTTGCCGGTTCCGGTGCCGCCGATGAGAACGGCGTTACGCTGGTCGGCGACGAAGGTGCCGTTGGCAAGGTCCCTGACCAGCACCTCGTTGACCGGCGTGCCGTCGAAGTCGAACTCCTCGATGTCCTTGGCGATCGGCAGCTTTGCGACGGTGAGCTGGTATTTGATGGAGCGCGCCTGCTTCTCGGCGATCTCGGCCGACAGCAGATCGCCGACGATCCTCGGCGGCTCGTGCTGGCGCTTGATGCCGGTCGCCATAACCTCGTCATAGGCACTGCGCATGCCGTAGAGCTTCAACGTTCCCATCAGATCCAGAACCTGCGTGCGTTCCATCAGCTTGCCCTCCTGAGGCTGTCGTAGCGGGCACAGTCGGCCTGCGGCTCATGGCGCAGGCGAAGAGCGTCCGGGGTGAGAATGGTGATGGCTGGCGCCGGATCGCGCCGCCGCGCCAGAATGTTGATGATGACAGCTGACGAGCAGACGTTCTGGTCGAGCGCCTCTTGGCAGGCGGCCTCCACGGCATCGATCCCGTCGGTCAACACCGCAGCCAGGATCGCCACCATCTGGCGATCACCGTCATCCGAGGACTTCAGTCGGCGCCGGGTCCGCTCCATCGCCGAGGGCAGAACCCAGTCCTGGAACGGCGCGCCATTGCGCAATGCGCCGGGCTTGCGGGCGAGCACGGGGACATAGTGCCAGGGATCGTAAATGGTCTCACCGCGCCCGAACGAACGGGCGTGTTCGGCGACGACAACGCCATCCTGCCGGATGACGATCCTGCTGGCATAGGCCTGGATCTCGACCGGTCGGCCCACGGCAGTCGACAGCACCGAGTATTTGTTGTTGTCGAAGCGCACCGTGCAGGTCTTCGATACCGAGGCGGGGACCGTGTGGAAGCCGTCGAAGGGGCCGCGATACTCGACAAGTTTGCCGCGCTCCTCCTCGAACACCTCCCAGATCGTGCGCTCCGGCTGATCGATATGACGGTGCGTCTTGGTGTAGGCGATGCATTTGTCGAGCAGCCAGGCGTTGAGTTCCTCATAGGATTTGAAGCGCAGCCGCGGCGTGAAGAAGCGCTCGCGCACCAGCCCGACCTGGTTCTCGACTTGACCCTTCTCCCAGCCCGACGCCGGCGTGCAGGCGACCGGCTGCACCAGATAATGGCTGCACATCTGCAGGAAGCGGCGATTGTATTGCCGGTCCTTGCCGACGAATACCGTCTCAACCGCCGTCTTCATGTTGTCGTAGATGCCGCGCGTGCAGGTGCCGCCAAAGAAGGCGAAGGCCCGGTCGTGCGCGTCGAACACCATCTCCTGCGTCTCGCGCGGATAGGCTCTGACGAACATCATGCGGCTGTGGCAAAGCCGGACATGGGCAACCTTCACGGTCACAGTCACGCCATTGATGAGGACGATCTCGTGGCTCCAGTCGAACTGGTAGGCTTCACCCGGCGCGAAGAACAACGGCACATAGGCTTCCGCCGTCGCTGATCCCTGCGCCTTCGCCCAGCTCTTGGCGTATCGGCGAACCGCGTCGTAGCTGCCGTCGTATCCGAGACCGCGGAGCTCCTCAAAGATTCGGATCAGCGTTAGCCGCTCGCGCCCCGCCTTGCCGTGATTGCCACCTAAAAGCCCGTCGAGCTGATCCTGCCAGGGGCCGATCTTTGGCATCGGCTGATGCTCACGCTCGTAACGGAACTCCGTCGCGTTCGACCGCAGCACCTTCCGGACAACCTTCCGCGATATCCTCAACTCGCGGCAGATCTCCTTGATCGACTTCCCCTGGACCAGCGAAAGCCGACGTATCTTCGCAATCGTCTCCACAACCAACATCCAAAACAAATGCCCCCGATGAAACCGAAGGCAGTGTGACAACCCTGCGTTACAGGGGTCCTTTTTGGACGCCGGTCACCCCTGAAACGGGGTCCTTATTCCACGCCGAAACACA
>NZ_LJSD01000012.1 GCF_001303895.1 Mesorhizobium sp. 1M-11
GCAAAGCCGACCGAGTCGAACAGCGTGATCTGCTTGTCGCTGGTCCGGCCCGCCGCCTTGCCTGCCATCACCTGCCACAGCTCGGTCACCGGATGATCGCCATCCAGCTGCTGGATCTCGCCCTCGATGCGCGTCTGCGGCGGGAACTCCACGAAGATATCGGAACGCAGCAGGATGTCGCGATGCAGCTCGGTCTTGCCGGGACAGTCGCCGCCGACCGCATTGATGTGCACGCCCGAGCCCACCATGTTGTCGGTCAGGATCGTCGCATACTGCTTGTCGGCGGTC
Organism: Mesorhizobium sp. 1M-11; assembly: GCF_001303895.1. GTDB lineage: Bacteria > Pseudomonadota > Alphaproteobacteria > Rhizobiales > Rhizobiaceae > Mesorhizobium. Next base: position 289 of record NZ_LJSD01000012.1, read on the forward strand.
ACCGTGGTGATGATCTCCGCGCCCTCCACCGCTTCCTGGCCGGAAGCGCAGATGGTGATGTCGAAACCCATGCCGGCGAGGTTCTTCGCACAACGCCGCGAGGCCGACGCATCGATGTCGTAAAGGCGCAGCCTGTCGATGCCGGTGATGGCCTTGAAGGCGATCGCCTGGAACTCCGACTGCGCGCCATTGCCGATGATGGTCATGGTGCGGGCACCCTTCGGCGCCAGGTACTTTGCAACGAGCGCCGACGTGGCTGCGGTGCGCAGCGCCGTCAGGATGGTCATTTCGGTGAGCAGCATCGGATAGCCGGAGCCGACATCGGCAAGCACGCCGAAAGCGGTCACCGTCTGCAGGCCCTCGCGCGTGTTCTTCGGGTGGCCGTTGACATATTTGAAGCCGTAGAGATGGCCGTCGCTGGTCGGCATCAGTTCGATGACGCCATCATGGCTGTGCGAGGCGACGCGCGGCGTCTTGTCGAACAGCTCCCAGCGGCGGAAGTCCTCTTCGATATAGGTGGCCAGCTCGGTCAGGAAGCGTTCGACGCCGATGGCCAGCACCAGCTTCATCATGGAATCCACGCTCACGAACGGAACGATGTTCAGCTTGGCTGCGGTCATGTTCAGAAGCTCCTGGTCGGACGGTCCATGATGCGGCGGCCCATGAGGCTCGCCGTCAGATCGACCATCAAGGTGGCGGTACGGCCGCGCTCATCAAGGAAGGGATTGAGTTCGACGAGATCGAGGCTGGTGACGAGGCCACTGTCGGACAGCATCTCCATGACCAGATGCGCCTCGCGCAAGGTGGCGCCGCCAGGCACCGTGGTGCCGACTGCCGGTGCAATCGACGGATCGAGGAAATCGACATCGAGGCTGACATGCAGAAGGCCGTTCTCCTGGGCGACACGCGCGAGGAAAGCCCTGAGCAATGGCGCGATGCCATGTTCGTCGATGGCACGCATGTCATGCACCGTCACGCCGGCCTCGTTGAGCGCCTGGCGCTCGGCCGCATCGACGCTGCGCAGGCCGAGCGTGCAGATGCGCTTCGGCTCCACACGCACCGGCAGGTTCGGGAAGAAGCCGTCAAAGCCCGGCAGGCCGCTGGCATAGGCAAGCGGCACGCCATGCAGATTGCCGCTGGTGGTGGTGTCGAGCGTGTGGAAATCGGGATGTGCGTCGAGCCACAGGACAAAGAGAGGCTGGCTGGTTTCTGCGGCGCGGCGTGCGACACCGGACAGCGTGCCGGCGGAGATGGCATGATCGCCGCCAAGGAAGATCGGCATGGCGTCCTTGCTGGCCTGATAGGCGGCCTCGGCAATCGCGGCCGTCCAGGCAACGATCTCCGGCAGCTTCTTCAGCGCCGCGTTGCGATGAACGATCGGCTGGGCTGCAGCCGGCTGCACGGTACCCAGATCCTCGACCTGGTGCCCCAGTTCGGTCAGCGCCGAAACGAGACCCGCCGTACGCAATGCGCTTGGCCCCATCTCGCATCCGAGGCGCCCGGCGCCATCCTGCTCCGGCGCGCCCAATATCCTGCAACGCATGACGTTCCTTCCCGACCTGTCTCGTTGCTGGGAAGTAAAGCGCAATCGACTGGCGGAATGAACAAACTGATTTGGCAGATATCGCTCATTGCCTTATCATTTCGGCAATATCGAATGCCAATATGGACAGTGACGGGATTCCGGCATGGACTCACTCGACGAAAAGCTGGTGACGCTGCTCAGGCATGACGGCCGCCGCTCCATCTCCGATCTTGCCGTCGATCTCGGCGTGTCGCGCGCGACGGTGCGCGCGCGCATCGAACGGCTGGAGCGGCAGGGTGAAATCCTCGGCTACACCGTCATCCTGCGGGCGGATGCGCTGGAACAGCGCGTGCGCGGCATCATGATGATCGAGGTCGAAGGCCATGCCGCCGACCGGGTTGTGCGGGCGTTGGGCGGCTTCCCCGAAATCTCGGCCATACACACCACCAATGGCCGCTGGGACCTCGTCGTCGAACTGAACACAGAGACGCTGACACAGCTCGACGCCGTGCTGCGCAAGGTGCGGCTCATTCCGGCCATCACCGGTTCGGAAACGACGCTGCTGCTCGCGACGCCGCGCTCGACGCGGGCGCGTTTGTAGCAAGCTAGAGGCCCAGTTCCTCGACCATGGCGTCGCGCATGACGAATTTCTGCGCCTTGCCGGTCACCGTCATCGGCAGGCTGTCCTTGAAGCGGATGTAGCGCGGCACCTTGTAGTGCGAGATCTGGCCGGCGCAGAACGTCTTCACGTCGTCCTCGCTCATCGTCTCGCCCGGCTTCAGCACGATCCAGGCGGCGATCTCCTCGCCATATTTCGCGTCGGGCACACCGAAGACCTGCACTTCCTTCACCTTCGGATGGCGGTAGAGGAATTCCTCGACCTCGCGCGGATAGACGTTCTCGCCACCGCGGATGACCATGTCCTTCACCCGCCCGACGATGTTGCAGAAGCCTTCCTCGTCAATGGTGGCAAGGTCGCCCGTGTGCATCCAGCCGTCCGGGTCGATCGCCTCGTCGGTCTTTTCCCGGTCTTCCCAGTAGCCCTTCATCACCGAATAGCCGCGCGTGCACAGTTCGCCGCGCTCGCCGACCGGAACAGTCCCGCCTTCGGCGTCCACCACCTTGACCTCGACATGCGGATGGATGCGCCCGACCGTCGACACCCGCTTCTCGAGCGGATCGTCGACGCCGCTCTGGAAGGAAACCGGGCTGGTTTCGGTCATGCCATAGGCAATCGTCACCTCCGACATGTTCATCAACGCAATAACCTTCTTCATCACCTCGATCGGGCACGGCGAGCCGGCCATGATGCCGGTGCGCAGCGACGACAGGTCGAAGTTCTTGAAATCGGGATGGTCAAGCATGGCGACAAACATGGTCGGCACACCGTAGAGGCCGGTGCAGCGCTCGTCGGATATGGCTTTCAGCGTCATGCCGGGGTCGAAGCCTTCACCGGGGAAAACCATGGTGGCGCCCTTGGACACGCAGCCCATCGAGCCCATCGACATGCCGAAGCAGTGATAGAAGGGTACCGGGATGCAGAGCCGGTCGTTCGAGGTCAGCCGGATCGCGGCCGTGACGAAATTGCCATTGTTGACGATATTGGCATGGGTCAGCGTTGCACCCTTCGGCGCACCGGTGGTGCCGCTGGTGAACTGGATGTTGATGGCATCGTCGGGCGTCAGGCTCGCGCTGATGTGATCAAGGCCGGCGCGGTCAGCATCGGCGCCCATGGCGAGCACGTCGCCGAAATTGAACATGCCGGGCGAAACCTCCTCGCCCATGCGGATGACTGTTTTCAGCGCCGGCAGTTTCCTGGCAGTGAGTTTGCCGGGCGCGGCGCTGTCGATCTCGGGCGCCAGCATGCGGATCATGCCGAGATAGTCGGAGGTCTTGAACTGGGCGGCCGTGACCAGCGCCTTGCAGCCGACCTTGTTCAGCGCATATTCGAGTTCCGCAAGCCGGTAGGCCGGATTGATGTTGACGAGGATCAGGCCGACGCGCGCGGTGGCGTATTGCGTCACCAGCCACTCCCAGCGGTTCGGCGACCAGATGCCGACGCGATCGCCCTTCACCAGCCCAAGCTTGGTCAGCCCCGCAGCGAAGTCATCGACCACCTTGGCCAGTTCGTCCCAGGAGAAGCGCTTGTCCTGGCTGGGGAATACCGCGGCGTCGCGTGGCCCGTAAGCAAGCACCGTGTCGGCCAGCAATTGCGGAATGGTCTTGTCGAGCAGCGGCTGCAGGCGCTCACCTGAGACATGCGAAAGCCCATCTTTCGGGGCAATGAAGACGACACCCGCCTGTGCAGGATCAGTCTTTATTGGATTTGGGGGTCGCGTGCCTTTCAGTTCGTCCGGGTTGATCGCCATGGCCTCCTCCTCCGCCAGAGCGAATTGCGATGAGAATACACCGCCATTGCGCTCTACCTTTTTTGTTCTGACGCATGATCCTTTTCGGGATCATGCTTTGGCGATGGAAGGCTAGCAGCCAGCCACCGATCCGAAAATCAGGCCAAAAGTCGGATGGTGCAAGCGGCGGCAGCTACGAAAGTGAAGCAGTAACCTTGGCGGCAATGTCGGCAACGAGTGCCGCATCGGCCGGTTTGCGTTCCTTTTTCGAGGCAACGAGACAGGCCTGCGACTTCAGCACGATGCCGTCCGACAGGATCTTCAGATGGTTCGCCTTCAGCGTCGAGCCGGTCGTGGTGATGTCGACGATGATGTCGGCGGAGCCTGCCGCCGGCGCACCTTCGGTCGCGCCGAGGCTTTCGACGATGCGGTAGACCTGGATACCGTGCTTGGCAGTGAAGAACTGTTGCGTCAGTCGCCAGTATTTGGTGGCGATGCGCAGCCTGCGGCCGTGGCGCTGGCGGAAATCGGCGGCGACGTCGTCGAGATCGGCCATGGTATCGACGTCGAACCAGATATCCGGCACCGCCACCACGACATCGGCATGGCCGAAGCCGAGCCGCGCGGCAATCTCGGCGCGCGACTGCCAGTCCGCGAGGTTTTCGCGCAGCAGGTCCTCGCCGGTGATTCCAAGGTCGACAGCGCCCTGCCCGATCTCGCCGGCAATCTCGGAGGCCGACAGGAAGGCCACTTCGATGTCGTCGCGATCGGCGATGCGGGCGTGATATTTGCGGTCGTCTGCCGGCAGGCTGACGGCAAGGCCGGCCTTGGCCAGCACGTCCAGCGCCTGTTCCTTCAGCCGTCCCTTGGAGGGGATCGCCAGCGTCACGGTCATGATGCGTCACCCCGCAGCGTCTCGATGCGGTCAAGCCAGACCGAAAAGCCGACGCCCGGAATCTGCCCCTTGGCGCCGAGCAGCGTCAGCAGGCGGTCGTAACGTCCGCCGCCTACCAGCGGGCGGTCGCTGTCACCGGAAGCGATCTCGAAGACAAGCCCCGTATAATAATCGAGCGGACGGCCGAAGGCGGCATCGTAATGCACCGTGTCACCCGTCAGGCCATGGCCAGCGACCGCCTCGGCACGGGAGGCAAAAGTGTCGAGCGCAGAGCCAAGCGCCAGCCCCGCATTCGAGGCAAAAGCCTGCAAGGCCTCGGTGGCCTGCGACAGCGGCACATGGATGGCGAGAAACGTCTTCAGCGCAGCGAAGGCCTCATCGGACAACCGTACCGAACGCAGTTGCGCCTTCTCGATCAGCCGGCGCGCGATATCGGCCGGAGTCCGGCTGGCGGAAGCGGAAAGGCCGAGTTTTTCCATGTCGCCCGCGATGTGGGTCGTCAGGGCATCAAGATCGGCGTCCAGCGCCAGCGTGGCGACCGGCGGCGGCAGTTGGCCATTGCGCGGCGGATTGGCGAGGTCGGCAAGTGCCGCCTCCAGCATTTCCTTCGAACCGAAGGCGCGGGCAAGCCGCATGCGCCAGCCGCGCGGCAGGCCAAGTGCGGCCAGCACCGCCTCGAAAATGGCCTGATCGCCCAGTGTGAGCGAGAGCGCGCGCTGCGGCAGCACCAGCGACAACAAGGCATGGGCGTCGGCGACGCTGCGGGCATCGGCGGCGGCGGTATCGCCATCGCCGAGATCCTCGATGCCTGCCTGGAAGAATTCGTTGCCGCCCTCGCGGCGCTGGCGGAAGACCTCGCCGAGATAGCCATAGCGGCGCGGCGTTCCTGCCTGGCTGGCAATATGGTCGAGGCAGACCGGAATGGTGAATTCGGGACGCAGGCAGAGCGTCTGGCCGGTTTCGCTTTCGGTCAGGAAGATGCGCCGCCGCAAATCCTCGCCAGCCATGTCCAGGAACGGATCGGCAGGCTGAAGCACCGCGACATCGACAAGGCCGACGCCACGCTGTTCGAGCAGCGCCACCACTTCATCCGCAAAGGCGGGAGGGCCCCTCATGACGTCACCTTCTGCATGAGCTCGATGCGATTGCCGAACGGATCATAGACATGGATGCGCTCATAGCCTTCGAGCGGCACGTCCGTAGCCGTCCGGTAACCGGCCTTCGTCGCCGCTGCCTCCAGCCGCTTCACGTCATCGACCAGAAAGGCCGGATGCGCCTTGGCAGCGGCGTGAAAGTCGGGATCGACGCCGAGATGCACCTTGACCGTAGCGCCTTCAAACCAGCAGCCGCCGCGCCTGGCGAGGTCGTCGGGTTTCGCCACCTCGGTCAGGCCCAATATGCCCGCATAGAATGCACGCGCGTCGGGCTCGCGCCCGGCCGGCATGGCAAGCTGGACGTGATCGATGGCAAGCAAGGTCATTGGCGCTCGGCGGCCTGCTCAGCCAGGATCTTCTTCACTTCGGCGACCAGGTCGGCTTCCTTCACCGTGACCTGGCCTGGCCGTGCTTCCTTGTATTCGGCATGGTCGGCGATAGCCGCAGCCTGTCTGGCGCCTTCGATCAGGTCCTTCAACTGGACCTCGCCGGCCTCGCGTTCGCTCGAACCCTGGATAATGGCGACAGGCGAGCCACGCCGGTCGGCATATTTCAGTTGCGCCTTCATGCCGGCGCCACCGAGATAGAGTTCGGCCCGGATACCGGCCTGGCGCAGGTCGGACACCATCTTCTGGTAACGACCCAGGCTTTCCGTATCCTTGTCCATCACCAGCACGATCACCGGCTGCAGGATGTCGGATGTGTCGAGCTTGCCGAGGTTCTTCAGCGCCGTCATCAGGCGCGAGACGCCGATGGAGAAGCCGGTTGCCGGCACCGGTTCGCCGCGGAAGCGCGAGACCAGCCCGTCGTAGCGCCCGCCGCCGCCGACCGAGCCGAAACGCACGATCTTGCCTTCGTCGTTGGGGATCTCGGCCAACAGCTCGGCCTCATAGACCGGGCCGGTGTAATATTCGAGGCCGCGCACAATGGAGGGATCGATCTTGACCCGTGCGTCGAGATAACCGGCTGCCGCGACCATCGCGCCGATGTCGTGCAATTCCTGCACGCCTTCGGCGCCGCGTTCCGACCCGGCGACGGCCTCGCGCATCTTGGCCAGCGTGTCGGCGAGATCGCCCGTGCCCGGCGCGGTCAAAAGCAGCACGCGATCGGACTGCGCGGCATCCAGTCCGGCACCCTTGGTGAAATCGCCGCTCTCGTCGAGGCGACCCTTGCCGAGCAGCGCGCGCACGCCGTCCGGCCCGACCTTGTCGAGCTTGTCGATGGCGCGCAACACGGTCAGCCGGCGGCCGGCATTGTCGTCGCCGCCGAGGCCGATCGCTTCCAGCACGCCGTCGAGCACCTTGCGGTTGTTGACGCGGATGGCGTAGTCGCCGCGCTTGATGCCCAGCGCTTCCATCACATCGGCCATCATCATGGCCATTTCGGCATCCGCCGCCACGCCCGGCGTGCCGACCGTGTCGGCGTCGAACTGCATGAACTGGCGGAAACGGCCTGGGCCCGGCTTCTCGTTGCGGAACACCCAGCCGGAGCGGTAGCTGCGATAGGGCTTGGGCAGGCGCTCGTAATTCTCGGCGACGAAACGCGCCATCGGCGCGGTCAGGTCGTAGCGCAGCGACAGCCACTGTTCGTCATCGTCCTGGAAGGAGAAGACGCCCTCATTGGGACGATCCTGATCCGGCAGGAACTTGCCCAGCGCATCGGTGTATTCGATCAGTGGCTGATCAACCGGCTCGAAACCGTATAGCTCGTAGACCGCGCGAATGGTCGCCATCATCTTCTCGACGGCGCGGATGTCCTCGGCGCCGCGGTCGACAAGGCCACGCGGCAGCCGCGCCTTCATCTTTTCCGGTTTGTCGGCCATGGTCGTGAACTCGCTGTCGATGGCATGTGCATGTCGAAAACTGCCGCTTTTGCGGCGCGGTTGTCCTAACCGATGCAAGCAGGTGCGGCAAGGCGTTTGCCCGCGACAACACTTTGCAGCAAGGCAGCGGTTTCGCGACGGCGAAACCGCGGGAATACCCGCCTCCAGGTCCACCCGCTAACCACTCGTCAACCATTGCGGCCAAATGCACTCAAAACGCACCAATTTGGCCATTATCGCAGCATCGTGCCGACATAATCCTTGCCGATAAGCGCCCTAGAACCAAGGACTTGCACCCGAAATGGCAACCGCGCGGAAAATCGAGCTTCTGGATGAACCGGTCATGACCGCTCAGGTCATACCGCTGCGCCGCCCGGAAGTCGTCGCGTCCGCAATCAGCCAGCATGCGGGGCCGTTCGAGGTTCCGGCCGCTGAACGCAAAAGCTCCGGCATCGGCGACATCCTGATCACCGGCCTGCTGGTGATCTACCCGGCGCTCGCCACCATCACCGCGATCATCATCGGGCTGGTGCTGTCGCGCGGCTGAGCCCCTTCCCGCACCTGGCTGCGGCAACGAAGGACGCCGCCGGCCAGACTGGACAGCATCGGCGGTGTGCGGCATCCATGCGATGCGGGTTGGGCTCGGATGAACCTCGCGATTCGTCGATGAGAGGCACTGCTGATGCTTCAGGTCCGCGTGCTGACACCACGCCAACGCTGCGAAGCCGCCGTCAAGGCGATCGAAGCCGATCCCACGACGGCCAATCTGGTGATCCTGCGCGGCACGGCACTCGACGGCAAAGGCGACGTCCTGCTCTTCGATGTGGCCCGCGAAACCGCGAACGCCATCGTCGACGCGCTACGTTCGCTCGGCATCGAGGATACGGGTTCGATATCGCTGCATGACAATGTGACGGTGATTTCGCAGGCCGCCGATCAGGCGCAGGCCGCGGCCGGCGGCCATCCCGCGGATGCCGTGATCTGGGATGAGATCGAAGACCAGGCACAGGAGGACGCCGAGCTTTCCTGGTCGTTCCTGACCTTCCTGGTTCTGGCCACGCTGATTGCCAGCATCGGGCGCTATGTCGACCAGCCCATTCTCATCATCGGTGCCATGGTGGTCGGTCCGGACTTCGCCCCGGTGGCAGCGATCTGCCTGGCAATCGCCCGGCGCCGATGGTCCCTGCTGCGGCCTGCCTCGGTTACGCTGCTTGGCGGCTTCGCGCTGGCCACCGCCATTGCCTGGCTGGTCTGGGCGGTCGCCTATGCAGCCGGCTTCGTCGATTTTACCGCAGCGACCAGCGGCCCGCAGACCCAGTTCATCGTCAAGCCGGACGCGTGGTCCTTGATCATCGCGCTGCTGGCCGGCTGTGCAGGCGTGCTCTCGCTGACGGCAGCGAAGTCATCAGCCCTGGTCGGCGTCTTCATTTCCATCACCACCGTTCCGGCAGTCGGCACGATAGCGCTCACGCTCGCCGTCGGCGCGTGGGATGAAGTCCGGGCCGCACTGGTCCAGCTGGCAGTCAATGTCGTCGGAATGATCATCGCCGGCACAGCCACGCTCATGGTGCAGCAGCGCACTCTGCGTCATCCCAGGAAGAGCCTGGTTGCAAAAGCACGGCGCCACCAGGTCAAGCAGGCGACGAGACGGCGAGGCTGAGCAGATCGCGAAGTGAGCGAGATCGCCTAGACAGGTCGTTTGAGCTGCGCCCGTTCTTTCTCGACCTCGGCACGGCAGACGCAGCCTTCGATGTGGTCGTTGACCATGCCCATGGCCTGCATGAAGGCATAGACCGTGGTCGGGCCGACGAAAGTCCAGCCCCGCTTCTTCAGTTCCTTCGAGATGCGCGTCGACACCGCCGTGGTCGGGTTGGCGCGCAGATGGGTGATGTCGACCACCTTTGGCCGCTCATCCGGTCCCGGTTCGAATGACCAGAACCAGGCAGCGAGTGATCCTGCCTCTTTCACCAGTTCCTGCGCACGTTTGGCATTGTTGATGGTGGAGACGATCTTGCCGCGATGGCGGATGATGCCGGCGTTGCCCAGCAGCCTCTCCACATCGGCGTCGGCAAAACGCGCGACCCTGTCGAAATCGAAGCCCTCGAACGCTTCGCGGAAGGCCTCGCGCTTGCGCAGGATGGTGAGCCAGGACAGGCCCGACTGGAAACCCTCCAGACAGATCTTCTCGAACAGCCGGCGGTCGCTGGTGACCGGCCGGCCCCATTCATGGTCGTGATAATGCTGGTAATCGGGCAGATTGCCGTGCCAGGCACACCGGGTGATGCCATCAACCCCAGTGATCAAACCATTGTTGTCGCCCATCTGAAATCCATTCGTTAACGCCTGGAAGGCCTGCTTTACCGGGGCTTTACCAGATTCCTGAACCGGCCGGTAACCACACCAAAAGGTTTACTGACAAAGCCGCATTTTAACGGTTCGCGATTCACCATTCGCTTGCCGCCTGCGGACAACATGCCGATCGAAGCCGCGAGCAACACCCGTTTCCTGCGCGGTGCGACGATCGAGTTGAGAGTCCCATGCGAACAACCATGAGAAAGATGTTTCTGCCCCTGTTCGGCGCGATCGGCGCGCTGGCAGCGGTTGCCATCCCTGCCCTTGCCAATGACCGTTATGCCGAGCGTCCACCGGTGATGGTGAGCCCGGATCTCTCGGCTCCCTGGGTGACGCAGCTTGGCCGCGCGCCGGGCGTGGTCCGGTCGAGCCGCGGCTACGCCGTTCAGCAGCCGCAATGGGGACAGCCGCAGGTACGCTACCGCCAGGTCGCCCCACAGGGCCAATATTACCGCCAGGCCCAGCCGCGTGTTCAGTATCGCCAGGCCCAGCCGCAAGCGGGAACCGACCGCGTGCGCACTGCTGCGGTACCGGGACGGCCGGTACGTCGGACGGTAGCGCGTCCGCAGATCAATCCGATCTACCTGCCGCAGGAAGTCGCCTTCGACGGCAAGGAAAAGCCGGGCACCATCATCATCGATACCACGAAGAATTTCCTCTATCTGGTAGGGGACAATGGCAAGGCCCGCCGCTATGGCGTCGGCACCGGCAAGCCGGGCTTTGAATGGGCCGGCACGCACAAGGTCAGCCAGAAGCGCGAATGGCCGGACTGGCGCCCGCCGAGCGAAATGATCGCGCGCGAAAAGGCCAAGGGCCGCTATCTGCCGACCTTCCTGGCCGGCGGCATCGAGAACCCGCTCGGCGCGCGCGCGCTCTATCTCGGCTCGACGCTCTACCGTATCCACGGCACCAACCAGCCCTGGACGATCGGCGGCGCGGTGTCCTCCGGTTGCATCCGCATGCGCAACGAGGATGTCGTCGACCTCTATGACCGGGTGAAGGTAGGCACGACGGTCGTCGTGATGTAGTATTTTCGCGCTGAGTCGGCATTGCTTGCCGACCGACGAGATAACGGGGGACGGGCCTTGTGGGGACATGGCCGGTCCAGAAAGGGCAGCCGGCCATGCCGCGCTGCCCTTTCTGTTTTGTCCTTCTGACCCGTTTTTTGGCCACCAGAGGCATAATCGACTAAGGCAGGACGGATTCAGCCTCCCAACGGCGGCGTTCTCCTGCTATGTCGCCCGCAACCGATAAATCCGGAAGTTTGCCCATGTCCACCACCGACAGCCGCTACCTGAAGGGTGGCCCCGTCGCCAAACGCATCATCGAAGGCGTTCGCATCGCCGCCGAAGAGGCACGCGCCGAAGGCTTTCCGCCGAAGCTGGTCTCGATCACGGTCGGCGATGTCGACGCCGTCGACGTCTATGTGCGCAACCAGCGTGCCAAGGCCGGCCAGGCCGGCATCGATTTCGAGGAACGCCGCTTTCCGGCCGATGTCACCGCGCGCGAACTCGAGGCGGCCATCCACGGCATGAATGCCGATCCGCGCGTTACCGGCATCATCATCCAGCGCCCTGTGCCCTCGCACATCCCGATCAAGGCGCTGCAGAGCGCGGTGCACCCGCTGAAGGACGTCGAGGGCATGCATCCGGCCTCGATCGGCAACATCGTCTACAACCAGCTCGATCTGGCGCCCTGTACGGCCGCCGCTTCCGTCGAACTGCTCAAGGAAACCGGGCTCGACCTGAAGGGCCTCGAAGTCGTGGTCGTCGGCCATTCCGAGATCGTCGGCAAGCCGATCGCCTTCCTTTTGATGAGCGAAGGCGCCACCGTCACCGTCTGCCATCACATGACGCGTTCGCTGGCAGTGCACGCGCGCCGGGCCGACGCGCTGTTCGTGGCGGTCGGCAAGCCGCGCCTGATCAAGGCCGACATGGTCAAGCCGGGCGCCGCCGTCATCGACATCGGCATCAATTCCGAAACGCTGCCGGACGGCACCACCCGCATCGTCGGCGACGTCGACACCGAAAGCGTCAAGGACGTGGCATCCTGGATCACGCCGGTGCCGGGCGGCGTCGGCCCGATCACGGTTTCGATCCTGCTGCGCAACACGATGGTGGCACTCAATCGCCAGCGCGATCTCTACCGCGCCAGCTATGCCGTTGGCGAGCAACCCGGTCAGATCGCCGCGGAATAACATCCCGGCGAGCCGCCGCCCCCAAACGCGGCAGGCTAGACCAGGTCGAAGGCCGCGCGGCTGTCGCTCCTGAGCGGCCGCCAGACCTGGATGTCGCGCGGGCCTTCCAGCACTTCGTCCAGAGCCGCATGCCATTCCTCGCGGTAAGGGCGCTTCAGTTGCACGTCGAGCACGTCCTGATGATCGACCCAGGTCTCGTGCAGCAGCAGCCGCAGCGGATCTTCCGGATCCCGGTGCAAGGTGGCCGATATGAACATCTCCTCATGCCGCATCGCGTCGAGAACGCCGTTGAGCAGCGCCATGAACCGATCCTGTTGCTGTGGGCGGACGCGGAAACCGATGATGTAGGTGATGGCCACTGTTCTTCTCCTTGGCGGGGCTCGATGGCGTGCAAAGTGCCAGAGCGGGCGACAGCAGCAATGACCTCACAGGTAATGAAAACGGATAAGCCTCGGCAACTGAACAGACGTTGGCAGCAGACGGTGCATTAACGCGGCAACAGCGCCATAACGAACTGGCGCAGGCTGGTTTCGACGAAATCCTCGACGCGCCCCTGCGGATCGAAGCCCCACCACAGCAGCGAACCCTGCCACTGCGAGGCCATCAGCAGGCCGATGTCGCGCGGTGCGGTTGCGGTAGCCGCAAAACACGTGTCGAGCGCGGCAGAGAGCCGCTGGCGCCAGGCCGCGCCGCGCGCCCGCAGCACCGGATCGCGCAGATCCTCGCGCAACACAAGCAGGCCTTCGGCATAGGCCTCGATCTCGCCATAACCGCGCGACAGATCGACCAGCAATTGGACCGCACCATCCGGTGTCCTAGCGGCGGAAGCACCAAGCGCATCGGTGCGCGCGTCCAAACGGTCCCAGGCGGCCAGCAGAGCGGCCTGTTTCAGCCCGGCCTTGGTCTTGAAACGTTGAACCAGCGTTGCCGGGGAGAGACCGCAGGCGCGCGCTAGGCTTTCGAAGGTCAGCGCCTCGGGGCCGCGTTCATGGATCAGCCCGAGCGCGATCTCCAGCACCTTCTCGTCGGACAGCGTTTTCGGTCGCGGCATCTTGATTTCCAATTAATAAGTGAATATTCATTTATATATTATTTCACACATCCATCAAAAGCAGAAGCCCAGGAGGTTTCAATGGCGCTTGCAGGGTCGCTTGCCGGAAAGACGGCGCTTGTCGCGGGCGCAACACGCGGCGCAGGCCGCGGAATTGCGGTTGAACTGGGGGCAGCCGGCGCCACGGTCTACGTCACCGGGCGCACCACGCGACAGCAGCAATCCGAATACCGGCGGCCCGAGACGATCGAACAGACTGCGGAACTGGTCACGTCCGCCGGCGGCAAAGGCATCGCCGTTCAGGTCGACCACCTCGTTTCCGACGAGGTCGCGGCACTGGTGCAGCGCATCCGCGCGGAGCAGGGCCGCCTCGACATCCTGGTTAACGATATCTGGGGCGGCGAGAACTATGTAGAATGGAACAAGCCCGTATGGGAACACGATCTCGCCAAGGGCCTGCGCATGCTGCACCTGGCCATCGACACCCATCTGATCACCGCACACCACGCACTGCCCTTGTTGATCGAAAACCCGGGCGGACTGTTGGTGGAAATGACGGACGGGACGGCCGAATACAATGCGACCCACTATCGCCTTTCGCCTTTCTACGATCTTGCCAAGGTGGCGGTGAACCGCATGGGCTGGGCGCATGCCAAGGACCTTGCTCCGCATAACGCCACCGCGATCTCGCTGACACCCGGGTGGCTGCGTTCCGAAATCATGCTGGAGACCTATGGCGTAAAGGAAGAGAACTGGCGCGACGCAACAGCGAACGTGCCGCATTTCGTCATTTCGGAAACGCCGCATTTCGTCGGGCGAGCCGTCGCAGCGCTCGCGGCCGATCCGGACCGTGCACGCTGGAACGGTCAGTCCTTGTCCAGCGGACAACTGGCGAAAGTGTATGGCTTCACCGACCTCGATGGGTCGCAACCCGATGCCTGGCTTTACATCGCCGAGGTCGAGGAGCCCGGCAAGCCGGCCGACGCCACCGGCTATCGGTGATCAAGCGGCTTTGCCGACGCGCAGCTCGGCGGGCGGCTCGCCGCCATAGGCCCAGTCAAGCAGCTTCACCGTGTGCACCACCGGCAGTTTCGCGGCAGACCCGATCTGCGTGATGCAGCCGATATTGCCGGTGGCGACCACCTCTGCTCCGGTGGCGGTGATGTTCTTGACCTTGCGCTCGAGCAGGCGGGCGGAGATCTCCGGCTGCAGGATGTTGTAGGTGCCGGCCGAGCCGCAGCAGAGATGGCCCTCGCGCGGCTCTTTCACCACGAACCCGGCACGGACAAGCAGGTCCTTCGGCTGGCGCGTGATCTTCTGGCCATGCTGCATCGAGCAGGCGGAGTGGTAGGCCACGACCGTGCCCGGCTTGCGCGCAGGCTCCGGCAGGTCGAGCGTGGTGAGATATTCCGTCACATCCCTGGCCAGCGCCGACACCTTGGCGGCCTTTTCGGCATAGGCCGGATCCAGCCGCAGCATGAAGCCATAGTCCTTGATCGTGGTGCCACAGCCTGAAGCGGTGACGATAATCGCGTCGAGTCCTTCGCCCTCGATCTCGCGCATCCAGGCATCGACATTGCGGCGGGCCGAAGCGAGCGCTGCTTCCTCGCGGCCCATGTGATGTACCAGGGCACCGCAGCAGCCCTCGCCCTCGGGCATCACCACGTCGATGCCGAGCCTGTTGAGCAACGAGACCGTCGCTTCGTTGATGCCGGGCTCCAGCACCTGTTGCGCGCAACCGGTGAGCAATGCGACCCGTCCCCGCTTCTGCCCCTTCGCGGCACTGCGCGCACCGGACCTTGCCAACGGCGACGACGCAGGCACGCTGGCGGGCGCCAGCTTCAGCATGGCCGCCAGCGGCTTCAGCGCCCTGTTGTTCTCAAACAGATTTGTGAAGGGCCGGCCAAGCCTCGCCAGTCTCAGCGCCGCGCGAAACCGCGCCGGATGCGGCAGCACGAAGGCGAGAACGGAACGGATCAGCCGATCAGCCAACGGTCGCTTGTAGGTCTTTTCGATATGGGCGCGCGCATGGTCGACCAGATGCATGTAATTGACGCCCGAGGGGCAGGTCGTCATGCAGGCGAGACAGGACAGGCAGCGATCGACATGGGTGACGATCTCCTTGTCGGCAGGCCGGCCGTTTTCCAGCATGTCCTTGATCAGGTAGATGCGCCCACGCGGGCTGTCGAGTTCGTTGCCAAGCGTCACATAGGTTGGACAGGTGGCGGTGCAGAAGCCGCAATGCACGCATTTGCGCAGGATCTTCTCCGATTCCGCGACATGCGGATCGGCAAGCTGGTCGGCGGTGAAGGAAGTCTGCATTGCTAAGCCATCCGACCGGGATTGAGTATCTGTTTTGGATCGAATTCGGCCTTGAGCCGATCGGCTAGAGCCGCCAATGCCGGCGGTTGCGGCTCGAACACCGGCGTGGCCGCGCGAACACCGGGTGCTGCGCGGACGAGCGTCGCATGGCCGCCGCCGAAATGTTTCACTGCGCCCCGCACCAGCCGGTCTTCCGGCTCGCCCATTTCCATGCTGAGCCAGATCAGGCCGCCCTGCCAGTCATAGAACACCTCCACCGCCGACTGCATGCGCAGCGCCATCACCATGGCATGGCTATCGGCCGGCGCCATCGACACGCGCCAGAGCGGCTTGTCGGAACCGGCGAACGGCGCGCAATCGCGGATATCGCGCCAGATAGCCTCGGACGCCTCGCCCTTGATCTCCAGCAGTTGCCCGGCGTTGCGCAGCAGATCCTTCAACGCACCGATGCGATAGGTCACCGAAGGACCGAAGCCCTCGACGCGCAGCAAGGTCGCCGCCTCACTGCCCAGCGCGCCGTCGGCAACGCGCGCCGCGATGCGCTCGGGCAGATGCGCCGCACTCGACACTTCGGCACTCGAGCCGAGCGCCATCGACATGGCGGCGGCCGCCTTGTCGTCGAGCAAACCGCGCACGGCCAGTGTCACTTCGGTCTCCGCCGCGGGCAGAACCTTGAAGGTGACATCGGTGAACGCCGCAAGCGTACCCCAGGACCCCGCCATCGCCTTGGAGAGATCATAGCCGGTGACGTTCTTGACGACACGACCGCCAGATTTGAAGGCCTCGCCGCGCCCCGAAACGGCATGGATCCCGAGGATGTGGTCGCGGGCGGCACCTGCCTTCAGGCGGCGAGGACCGGACAGATTGGCGGCAAGCACGCTGCCGATCGTGCCCCTGCCGGGCTCTTCGCCAAGCAGTCGGCCATAGTCCATCGGCTCGAAGGCAAACTGCTGGCCATTTTCGGCAAGCAGCTTCTCGATCTCCGCCAGCGGCGTTCCAGCGCGTGCCGACAGCACCAGTTCCGCAGGCTCATAGAGCGTGACGCCCGTAAGCTTCGAAACATCGAGCGTGTGTTCGGTCTGCAGGGGACGACCAATGGCGCGCTTGGAGCCATGGCCGACGACCTCCAGCGGCGCCTCTTCGGCAACCGCCCACTGCACGGCAGAGAGCACTTCGGCGGGTGAGATTGGGGTGAAGGTGGTCACAGCCGATGCTCCCGCAATTTCTCCAGCACCGCCTCGCCGCGTGGCGAGAGCCGGTAGCCGGTTTCGAGGCTCTCCGTCAGACCTAGCTCCTTCAGCCTGCGCACGTCCTGCTTGAACTTCGGCTTCTCGACGCCGGTGCCCAGTGCCAGCTCAGCAGCCGATGTGCCCGGATGAGTACCGATAGCGCTCAGGATCGACGGGAAATAACCCGGTTTCGCCTGGTCCCAGCGCGCGAAGCGGGCGGCCAGATCATGCCAGTCCGCTTCGGAAAGTTCGCCTTCGTCGCGCAGGGCAACACGGTGGTCCGGCTCGAGACCACCGAGAACGATTCTGTAGAGTGTGCGATCGCCATCCGAGCGCAGATCGGCCAGCAGTGCGGCGCGATCGGCAAAGCCGGCGGCCTTCGCATCGGCTTCGGTCAAATCCCGCTCCTCGACCGGCTCGACCGCAGCGATGCGCACCACGCCGGCCGCCGTGCGCAGACCGGTGCCGGCTTTCACCGTTGGGCGCTGCCAGCGCCGGAAGGCAAGCGTGACGTCGCCACGCGCGACAGCTTCGAGGATGGCCTGCCGGAACAGCATCCTCAAAACCTCGGAATGTCTGGAAACGCGACCTGGCCGCGATGCACATGCATGCGGCCGAGTTCGGCGCAGCGGCGCAGTTGCGGAAACACCTTGCCGGGGTTGAGCAGATGGTTGGGGTCGAAAGCGCATTTCACCCGCATCTGCTGATCGAGATCGGCCTCGTTGAACATCTCCGGCATCAGATCGCGCTTTTCGACGCCGACGCCATGCTCACCGGTCAGCACGCCGCCGACCTCGACGCAAAGCCGCAGGATGTCCGCACCGAACTTCTCGGCCTTGTCCAGTTCGCCCGGCACATTGGCATCATAGAGGATGAGCGGATGCAGATTGCCGTCGCCGGCGTGGAAGACATTGGCGACACGCAGGCCATAGGTTTGCGAAAGGTCGCGCATGCCGGCCAGCACACGCGGCAGTTCCTTGCGCGGAATGGTGCCGTCCATGCAGTAATAATCCGGCGAGATGCGCCCGACCGCCGGGAAGGCCGCCTTGCGGCCGGCCCAGAAACGCAGGCGCTCTTCTTCCGATTGCGAGATGCGGCAGGTGGTCGAGCCGTTGTTGATGGCGATCGTCTCGACGGCACCGATCAAGTGATCGACCTCGACCACCGGTCCGTCGAGCTCGACGATCAGCAGTGCCTCGCATTCCAAAGGATAGCCCGCCTGCACAAAATCCTCGGCCGCGTGGATCGCCGGCCGGTCCATCATTTCCATGCCGCCGGGAATGATGCCGGCGCCGATGATGTCGGCCACGCATTGGCCGCCCTGCTCGCTGGTCGGGAAGCCGATCAGCAGCGCACGCGCCGTCTCCGGCTTCTTCAGGATGCGCACCGTCACTTCGGTGACGACGCCGAGAAGGCCCTCCGAACCGGTCATCAGGCCGAGCAGATCATAACCTTCGGCATCAAGATGCTTGCCACCGAGCCGCACCACCTCGCCATTCATCAGCACCATCTCAATGCCCAGAACGTTGTTGGCGGTGAGGCCGTATTTCAGGCAGTGCACGCCGCCGGAGTTCTCCGCGACATTGCCGCCGATCGAGCAGGCGATCTGCGAGGACGGATCCGGCGCATAGTAGAAGCCCTCCTGCTCCACGGCATAGGTAATGCCGAGATTGGTGACGCCGGGCTGCGCGGTGACAGTGCGGTTGGGATAGTCGATGCTGAGGATGCGGTTGAAGCGGCTCATGACCAGCAGGACCGCGTCTTCCAGTGGCAAGGCACCGCCGGACAGCGACGTGCCGGCGCCGCGCGGCACGACGCGGATGTTGCGTTCGTTGCAATATTTCAGCACCCGCGACACCTGCGCCACCGTCTCAGGCAACACCACGACGAGGGGGAGCTGGCGATAGGCGGTCAGCCCGTCGCTTTCGAAGGCGCGCATCTCATTGACGGTTTCGACGACGCCTTCGCCCGGCACGATCGACCTGAGATCGGCGACGATGGTGGCACGCCGTCCAAGCGTCGCCTCATCCGGCTTCGGCATGGCAAGACCGGACATGATGCCTCCCTGCGCTTGACTGTAAAAAAATGCACTGACTGGTAAAAGCTTTTTACCAATTCGACACGGTGCATGCAAATGATGCTTTCGGCCAAAGCAGGCGCCGTCATGCGCGCACCTTTCCGCGCGTCAATCTGACGCTGGCAGACAGGATCGAAGATACTGCGCTATTCGCCTGCGTGGCTTGCGGGTTCGCCATGCAGGCGCTGCACGCGGCGCACGCCCCACCAGACGAGCAGGACAGCGATCGGCACGGACGCGGCCGTGACCACCTCCGGTGCAAAGGCATGGCCGAAGAAGGACGCACCCTTGGCGAGATAGCCGATCAGCCCGACGACGTAATAAGACACAGCCGCCACCGACAGGCCTTCCACCGTCTGCTGCAGGCGCAGCTGCAGGCGGGCACGGTTGTTCATCGAGGCGAGAAGGTCGCGGTTCTGCTTCTCGACTTCGACATCGACCCAGGTGCGCAACAGCGTGGTGGCGCGTGTCAGCTTGCGCGAGAGATTCGCCTGCCGCTCCTCGACCGAGCGGCATGTGCGCATGGCCGGCGCCACGCGCCGCTGCAGGAAGCCTCCCCAGGTGTCGTAGCCCGGCACCACCTCTTCATCGAGCGCTTGCAGGCGCTCGCTGACGATACCGTCATAGGCGCGGCTGGCGCCGAAGCGATAGAGGCTTGACGCAGCGTCGGCCTCCAGTTCGGCAGCGAGTTCGGTGAGGTCGGCCAGCAAGGTCTGGCTGTCTCGGGTCTCCGCTCCCTTCATCTCGCGCGTGATGACGGCGAGCTTGTCTTCGATGCGACGCACCCGCGCCGACAGCGACTGCGCCAGCGGCAGGCCGAGCATCGCAAGCGTGCGGTAGGTCTCGATATCGAGCAGGCGCTGGGACAGGGCGCCAGTGCTCGCCGGCGTCAGCGCGCGGTTGAGCACCAGGATGCGTGTCAGCCCGTCGCCATCCTGGCGGAAGTCTGCGATGATCGCGGCAGCACCACGTTCCACCAGCGAAAAGCACAGGCTGGTGGGGTCAAAGCTGTCAACCAGCTTCTCGTTAGCGGCCGTCCAGTTGCGGATTTCCAGCCGGATGCCTGAAATCACCGTGCCGGGCGGCGAGAAACCATTGCCGAACGGCGTATCCTCATGCGCACGCCCGCTCTCGTCGAGCGGCCCTTCCCACAGATAGGTCGAGAATTCGGTGTGACGCTCCCAGCGCAACGAGCCCTTGCCCCATTTCATGGCGTGGAGGCGCGCCTGGCTGCCGGGGGCGGCGATGCCCAGCCGGCGCGAAAGCTCGGACAGCACGGCGTGGTCGACGCTGGCGCCGCCTTCAGTCATGAAGGAGAGCTGGATCAGGACCCGGGGCGTCTCGACCAGCGGGTGCGGACGGGCGTGCACTTCGCCGAGCGCACTCGGGCGGCCTTCATGCGCGGGAAAACCAAGGACGCTGCCGATGGCGCGCGGCCGGAATTCGAGATTGGACTGGTCGTCCGACACGGCAGTTCCCCCAAGGTTCTGAACCCTGTCTTTTTCAAAGCTCTAGGAGCAATCCCGGGCCGTGACAATGAAAAGTGCCGCCTCGACGGCAAGCGCCGCCCTTGCCAGGCAAATGCGCCAATGCGGTAAATTGGATAGATTAATTGACCAGTTGGCAAGATTGCCGCTATTCTAGGCGGCATAGTATTTTCTCGGGCACTTCCTTGAGCGACATCTTTTCCCGCATCGATCATTCGCGCACCGCCGACGAGGTGGTGGCGCAGATCGAGGCCTTGATCCTGGAAGGCGTGCTGCGTCCGGGCGACCGGCTGCCGGGCGAACGCGACCTCGCCCGCCAGTTCGAAGTGTCCCGGCCGATCCTGCGCGACGCGCTGAAGGCGCTGGAAACGCGCGGCCTGCTGCAGACCCGGCACGGCGGCGGCACCCATGTCGCCGATGTCATCGGCCAGGTGTTTTCCAAGCCGGTGATGGAGCTGATCTCCACTCACCGTAAAGCTGCCGCCGATTATCTGGAGTACCGCCGCGAGATCGAAGGCATCGCAGCCGAATATGCAGCCCGGCGCGCGACGCCGGATGATCTCGCCTTGCTCGACCGCATCATGGCGCGCATGGACGAGGCGCACCGTACCGGCGATTTCCAGCACGAAGCCGAAATCGACGTCGAATTCCACAATGCCGTCGGCGAATGCGCGCACAACATCATCCTCTTGCACACGTTGCGGTCCTGCTACCGCCTCCTTTCGGAAGGCGTGTTCCAGAACCGGTTGCTGGTGTTCACCTTGCCCGGCGCGCGCGACGAGTTGCTGGCCCAGCACCGCGCCATCCATGCCGCCGTCAAATCAGGCAACCCGGCTGCGGCGCGCAAGGCGGCGATGGACCACATCACCTATGTCGAACGCTCGATGGTGGAAGCCGAACGCACCGGCGACTGGCAACGCGTGTCGCGGCTTCGATTGAAACAACGTGGCGGGAATCAGGAACCCGGCCGCAAACGCAGTGAAACAGGCGCGGCGGCGCGCGAAAGCGGGAAGGCGAAATGAGCATGCTTCTTACCATCGACGATCTCAAGCAGCAGGCTCGCCAGCGCGTGCCCAGGATGTTCTTCGACTATGCCGATTCCGGCGCCTGGACGGAGAGCACCTACCGCGCCAACGAAGAAGACTTCGGCAAGATCAAGCTGCGCCAGCGCGTGCTGGTCGACATGGACAACCGCTCGCTGGCCTCGACCATGATCGGCGAGGCCGTCTCCATGCCTGTGGCGCTGGCGCCGACCGGCTCGACCGGCATGCAGCACGCCGACGGCGAGATGCTGGCGGCGCAGGCGGCGGAGGAATTCGGCGTGCCGTTCACGCTGTCGACCATGAGCATCTGCTCGATCGAGGACGTCGCCTCGGTGACCAGGAAGCCGTTCTGGTTCCAGCTCTACGTGATGCGCGACAAGGATTTCGTGCTCAACCTCATCGATCGCGCCAAGGCGGCCAAATGTTCGGCGCTGGTGCTGACGCTCGACCTGCAGATACTGGCGCAGCGCCACAAGGATGTGCGCAACGGCCTCTCGGCTCCGCCGAAGCTGACCCTGCCGAACCTGATCGACATGGCGATCCGTCCCGGCTGGTGCCTCGGCATGCTCGGTACCAAGCGCCGCACCTTCCGCAACATCGTCGGCCATGCCAAGGGTGTGGGCGACCTCGCTTCGCTGTCGTCCTGGACGAACGAGCAATTCGACCCGCGTCTGTCCTGGGATGACGTGGAATGGATCCGGCAGCGCTGGGGCGGCAAGCTGATCCTGAAAGGCATCCTCGACAAGGAGGACGCAGTCCTGGCTGCAAAGACAGGTGCCGACGCCATCATCATCTCCAACCATGGCGGCCGCCAGCTCGACGGTGCCCCCTCCTCCATCGCAGTGCTGGAAGAGATCGTCGACACTGTCGGCGACCGGATAGAAGTCCATATGGATGGCGGCATCCGCTCGGGCCAGGATGTGCTTAAAGCGCTGTGCCTCGGCGCCAAGGGCACCTATATCGGACGTCCGTTCCTCTACGGGCTGGGTGCGGCCGGCAAGAAAGGTGTGACGCTGGCGCTGGAGATCATCCGCAAGGAGCTCGACCTGACGCTGGCGCTGTGCGGCAAACGCGACATCAAGGATGTCGGCAAGGACATGCTTTACCGCTAAGAGGTCCAGATCGAAATTCGAATCGACTTGAAAGCGGCTTCTGCCTTGACCGACGGCATTCATTTCCTCGACGCCCGAGCGCCGGACGGCATGCGCCTCTACGCCATTGGCGACGTGCACGGCCGCCTCGACCTGCTGTCCGGCATGCACAGGACCATCGCAGCCGAAATCGAACGCGACCGGCCGGCCGACTGGCGCATCATCCATCTCGGCGACTACGTCGATCGCGGCCCGGATTCGAGGGGCGTCATCGATTTCCTGATCGCCGCGCAGCAGCGCGATCCGCGCATCATCGCGCTGGCCGGCAACCACGATATCGGCTTCCGGGATTTCCTGGCCATGCCGGCCGCCGACGGGCTGTTCTCGCGTTATGGCGGCCGCGAGACGGCGCTGTCCTACGGCGTGGCGATCGACTTCGACGATCCGGCCTCACTCGAACAAGGCTGGAAGGATCTGGTCAGCGCCGTTTCGCCCGAGCAGAAACATTTCCTGCACGACCTGCCCTATTCGGTGTCATTCGGCGATTTCTTCTTCTGCCATGCAGGCGTACGCCCCGGCATCGCACTCGACCGCCAGGCGCATGAAGACCTGATCTGGGTCCGTGCCGTGTTCCTCGACCATCCGGGGCTGTATGAAAAGGTGATCGTGCACGGCCATACGCCGCAGGCGGAGGCCGAACCGATGCCCAACCGCGTCAACGTCGACACCGCCGCCTACCAGAGCGGCAGGCTGACGGCGCTGGTCGTCGATGGTGGGGACAAGCGAATCCTGACGGAGAGCGGGAAAGCATAGGACATCAAGCGTTTATTCAGTCACGCTACGCCTGAATTTTCGCGACATCACACAATGACGGTTCCATCGGGTTCATCGCGATCGAAACGCATCGAGTTGTCCCGAGCCACTTCTTCTCGAATGGTGGCCGTGATCGCGTCCCATCGATCGATAGCGCCGATCTCAACTTTCGATCGTCGGGCGACGAGCAGAAGAACCGCCTGTATCATTTGCGTGAAACGGCCAAGTTTGTCGGGTGCATCCCTGATGCCTTCGTACCGCAGGCGCACATAGTACTCCACCCAATCATAGCGCCCGGGCTTGGCACTGCGATGGTAGATCAGCACATCCGGATCGATCGAACTCATCATGAGGCCGGTCTGAGTTGCCATTCGCTGGGCGTCCACGCTGTCGACATAGACAAGGATATCGAGGCCCTTGTGCGCCGGCTTTCTCGCATCCTCGTTGAAGCCGGCTTCGGCAATCAACTCGCTGAGCCGAAGTATCAAATGATGAGACACCCGCAATGCCGAGCGCGTGTCGTTCATTGTCAAAAGGAAACCCAATTTCATCGGTTGCGCTCAACCATCCCAGGAGCTTTCGAACGGCCTGTTTCGTTTCGCACAAGCGACTGTCAAAAATTGCGTGTCATCCGGACTAACACTCAGCCTCAGCAACATCGTTTGCCTGACTTCGAGCCGGATCATCCCTGCGTCCACTGCATTCTACAAATCCGGGATGGAGTTGCCAGCAATTCGCAGACCATCGATGCGAGGAGAGTTTGGGCCAGGCCGGCGCTCTTCCCGACCCAGCTTTTCGAAAACATGGTCCTTGGCCTTGCCGGTCGCCGTTTCCAGATCATCACCCAGACCCAGCCTAGCCGCGATGGCGCTGGCAAGCATGCAGCCTGTACCACGCATGCGAACATCGAGACGCGGCGCTTGGAAACGGACTGGCGCTTTGCCGGCGCGCAGGAGAAGGTCGACCGAACGATCTCCCTCGGCATGACCGCCCTTGACCAGCAAGGCCGGAACGCCGCTTTCAAGGAGCCGACGCGACTGCTCGACGATTGTGGCTTCGTTTGAGCCAGGTATACCCCCAGCCGATTTATCGCTCAGCAGCGCCAGTTCCGGCAGATTGGGCGTGACGAGTGTGCAGAGCGGCATCAGGCGGCGTTTCAATATCTCGACGGCGTCCATGGCGAGCAGCGCGCGACCCGACGTCGAGGCAAGGACGGGATCGAGCACCACCGGCAGTGGCAGGCGGCTGGCCAGTACAGAGGCAACCGCGGTTATGGCATCCGCGCTGCCCAGCATGCCGATCTTGACCGCGGCGATTGCGTTGGCGGCAAACGCCGCCCGCATCTGTGCGGCGATGAGATCCGGCGGCATCTGCTCCACCCGCTCAACCACGTCATGGGTCTGCACGGTTACCGCGGTTACCGCGAGGCAAGCACGCAGGCCGAAGGCGGCAACCGTCTCGACGTCGCGCGCGATGCCGGCACCGCCGCTGGAATCCGAACCGGCGACGATCAGGACATGCCGGTCCGGTATCACCGCCATGACGCCGTGGCCACCAGCCATTCGCGGGTGCGCGCTTCCGGATCGGCATTGCGGGTGATGTCGGTGACGACGGCGGCGCTGTCGGCACCTTGCGCGAAGACGCCGGGGATGCGCTCGACGGTCAATCCACCGATGGCGACAAGCCGCAACTCACCCGCCCGGCGTTTCCACTCGGCGATGCGGTCTAGCCCCTGCGGCGCCCATTTCATGGCCTTCAGGATGGTCGGATAGACCGGCCCCAGCGCGACATAGTCGGGCTCCGCCGCAAGCGCGGTTTCCAGTTCGAGGTGATCATGCGTGCTTAAGCCCAGCTTCAACCCGGCCCGACGGATCGCGCCGATATCGGCCTCGGCCAGATCCTCCTGGCCGAGATGGACGAAGTCACAGCCCTCGTCGATGGCGAGCTGCCAATGGTCGTTGACGATGAGCTGACAGTGATGGCGTTCGCAGGTCGCCCTGGCGGCCCGGATCTCGGCGCGCAAAACCTCATCCGGCGTATCCTTGACGCGCAACTGCACCAGCTTCACGCCAAGCGGCACCAGCCGCTCGATCCAGGCGGCGGAATCGACGATGAGGTAGAATGGGTCGAGTTTCATGAGAAGGCAGCCATGCCGATGACAGGGGTGGAGGGAACGGCCATGTCGCGCGGTTCAAGCGGACCGGCCAGGAAGGCTTCTCGCCCGGCCTCGATCGCCTTGGCGAAAGCGCCGGCCATGGCGATCGGATCGCCAGCCTTGGCGACGGCGGTGTTGAGCAGCACGGCGTCGTAGCCGAGCTCCATGACGGCGGCGGCATGCGACGGGCGGCCGATGCCGGCATCGACGATCAGCGGCACATCGGGAAAATGGCCGCGCAGCGACCGCAGCGCATCGACATTCTGCGGCCCCCGCGCCGAACCGATCGGTGCGCACCAGGGCATCAGCAATTTGCAGCCGGCTTCCAGCAGCCGTTCGGCGACGACCAGATCGTCGGTGGTATAAGGGAACACCTCGAAGCCGTCCCCACTCAGGATGCCCGCCGCCTCGACCAGGCCGAAAACGTCCGGCTGCAACGTGTCGTGATTGCCGATGACTTCCAGCTTGATCCAGTTGGTGGCGAAGACCTCGCGCGCCATCTGCGCGGTGGTGACGGCCTCCTTCACCGAATGGCAGCCGGCCGTGTTGGGCAGCACGCGCACGCCGAGCGACTGGATCAGCGACCAGAACTTCCCGCCGGTCCTGCCGCCAGCGGCTTCGCGCCGCAGCGACACCGTGACGATCTCGTTCCGCGCCGCCTCGACCGCATCGGCCATGATCGCCGGCGACGGGTAAAGCGCGGTGCCGAGCAGCAGGCGCGATGAGAATTTTTGTCCGTAGAGTTCGAGCATCAGGGGTGCTCCTTGGTGGCCGGAGAAAGACCTGCGGCGGCAAGCCCCCCTCTCCGTCTCGGGCTTTGCCCGAGCCACCTCTCCCCCGCCTTCGGTTGGGGCGAGGAACCCAAGCTGGAGAAGCGCCGGCGTTGGAGCTGCGGTTCCTCGCCCTGCCGAAGGCGGGGAGAGGTGGCGCCGCGAAGCGGCGACGGAGAGGGGTCTTTACGCCAGATGCGATTGCCCTGTTCCAAGGCCAGAAAATCCATCTCGACCATGTCTCACCCCCCCTTCATGGGCGACAGGATTTCGATGCGGTCGCCGTCGGCGATGCGGCAGGTCTCGCGCTCTCTGGCCGGCACCACTTCGCCGTTGAGCGCGGTCGCCAGCCAGCCGCCCTCGTAGTCGAGTTCGGCAAGCAGCGCCGCCAGCGTGCCGGCGCCAACCTCGCGGCTTTCGCCGTTAATGATGAGGCGCATGGGCAAGCTCCCTTTGCGTGCTGAAAATCATGTCAGCCGCCTGCCTCGCCATTGCCGGCGCCAGCAGGAAGCCGTGGCGATACAGACCGTTGATGCTGATCCGGTTTCCCTCGCGGCTGACGCGTGGCAGGTTGTCGGCGAAAGCCGGGCGCACGCCGACGCCTGCCTCGACGATCTCGGCCTCGCCGAAAGCCGGGTGCAGCGCATAGGCGGCCCCGAGCAGTTCCATCATCGAACGCGCGGTGACCGGCTCGCTGGCGTTGCTTTCGATCATGGTCGCGCCGACCATGAACAGGTGATCGGCGCGCGGCACGACATAGACGGGAAAGCGCGGATGCAGCAGCCGGACGGGGCGTGCCAGCGAGACCTCCGGCGCATGCAGCAGGAGCATCTCGCCGCGCACGCCACGCAAGTCCGGGACGCCTGCTGCGATGCCGGTGCAGTCGGCCTCGATGTCGATCGTTTCCGGCACCCGCACGGCGCCGTAACCGAATTCGAAGCGCACGCCCATGCCGACCAGTCTGTCCTTGAGGCTTACCAGGGCACGGCGCGGATCGAGATGCGCTTCCTCGGCGAAGAACAGCCCGCGCCGGAACCGGCCGGCAAGATCCGGCTCGAGCGCGGCAACGGCCTCTTCGCCAATTGTCGCGAACCCGGCCGTGCGCCGTGCGAAACGGTCGAGCTCGCCTGTATCCCGCGCCGGCGCCGCCACCAGCGTGCCGGTGCGCACGACCTGCCCCGGCAGGATACTGTCCCACCAGTCAAGCGCCAGGCGCCCCAGCGTGACGACCGCCTCTTCCGCGCTCTCGCGCTCGCACCAGGGCGCCAGCATGCCGCCGGCAGCCCATGAGGCGCTGCCGGCGAGGCGATGCCGCTTTTCGATGACGGTGACGTCAGCGCCGTGTGACGCCAGCTCGAAAGCCAGCGTCAACCCGGCGACGCCGGCACCCTTGACCAGCGCTTTCATGACCGGTCCGTCCCCGCCTCCGTTGCTTCGACGGAAGCGGCCACGTCGACGATGTCGACGGAATCGAGAGGCAAATAGAGATCGCCACCGACGCGGAACTTTTCCGCCATCGCCGCCATGCCTTCCTTCTGCGCCTCGGCACGGATGTCGTGCGAGATGCGCATGGAGCAGAATTTCGGCCCGCACATGGAGCAGAAATGCGCTACCTTGTGCGCTTCCTTGGGCAAGGTCTCGTCGTGGAAGGCGCGCGCGGTTTCGGGATCGAGCGAGAGGTTGAACTGGTCTTCCCAGCGGAACTCGAAGCGTGCGCGGGACAGAGCGTCGTCCCTGACCTTGGCGGCGGGATGGCCCTTGGCGAGATCAGCGGCGTGGGCGGCGATCTTGTAGGTGATGACGCCGACCTTCACGTCGTTGCGGTCGGGCAGGCCGAGATGCTCCTTCGGCGTGACGTAGCAGAGCATCGCGGTGCCGAACCAGCCGATCATGGCGGCGCCGATGCCGCTGGTGATGTGGTCGTAACCGGGCGCGATATCCGTGGTGAGTGGCCCGAGCGTGTAGAACGGCGCCTCGCCGCAGACGGCGAGCTGCTTGTCCATGTTCTCCTTGATCTTGTGCATCGGCACATGGCCGGGGCCTTCGATCATCACCTGGCAATCCTTGGCCCAGGCGATCTGCGTCAGCTCGCCCAGCGTCTCCAGCTCGGCGAACTGCGCGGCATCGTTGGCGTCGGCGATGGAGCCTGGCCGCAGACCGTCGCCCAGCGAGAACGACACGTCATAGGCGCGGCAGATGTCGCAGATCTCCTCGAAATGCTCGTAGAGGAAGCTTTCCTTGTGATGGTAGAGGCACCATTTAGCCATGATCGAGCCGCCGCGGCTGACGATGCCGGTGACACGGTCGACTGTGAGCGGGATATAGGGCAGCCGCACGCCGGCATGGATGGTGAAATAGTCGACGCCCTGCTCCGCCTGTTCGATCAGCGTGTCGCGGAATACCTCCCAGGTGAGATCCTCGGCAACGCCGCCGACCTTTTCCAGCGCCTGGTAGAGCGGCACGGTGCCGATCGGCACCGGCGAATTGCGCAGTATCCAGTCGCGGATGTTGTGGATGTTGCGGCCGGTGGAAAGGTCCATCACCGTATCGGCGCCCCAGCGGGTCGCCCAGACCATCTTTTCCACCTCTTCCGCCATGGACGAGGTGACGGCCGAGTTGCCGATGTTGGCGTTGATCTTGACCAGGAAATTGCGGCCGATGATCATCGGCTCGGCTTCCGGATGGTTGATGTTGGCCGGGATGATGGCGCGGCCGCGCGCGACCTCGTCGCGCACGAATTCCGGCGTGACGTAGTCGGGAACTGCCGCGCCGAAGCTTTCGCCGTCGCGCTGCAGCTTCGTGTGCACCGCCTGGCGGCCGAGATTCTCACGGATGGCGATGAATTCCATTTCGGGCGTGATGATGCCGGCGCGCGCATAGGCGAGCTGGGTGACGGCGCGCCCGTCCTTTGCCCTGAACGGCTGGTTGCGCACCGGGAATTCCGGTGTCAGCCGCTCCCCGGAGACGAAGCCATTGTCCTCGGGCTTGACCAGCCGGCCTTCGTAGCGTTCGACATCGCCGCGCGCGACGACCCAGTCCTCGCGCAAGCGCGGCAAACCACGCTCGATATCGGTCTGCACGCTGGTGTCGGTGTAGGGCCCGGACGAATCATAGACCGTGACCGGCGGCTCACCGGCGGTGGGGTGCACGGAAATCTCGCGCATCGGCACGCGCAGGCCGGGGTGGATGACGCCCGGCTTATGGACCTTGCGCGATGCCGGCAATTCGCCAACGGTGACGGTCGGGGTATGGATATTCATGAGCGAGCCTCCTCGAGCGTAAAGGAGACCCAGTCCATGCGATGAGGAGGAAGTGACGTTTCGCTGAATGCACTATGGGCATTCTGCCCTATGGCCAAAGCCGGAAAAGTGCCGACCCGCAAAGCGTTCCCACCGTCCCTACGCCAGTATGAACTGGATCAGGTTCAACGGGTCACTGCGCGTTCAGCAGTATCTCAGCCCCTTGTCGGGACCCCCCTGGTGAGCCTCAAAGGTGAACGACAAGCGGGCATTCTGTCAACAGGGTTGCGGGCAGAAGGTGAGAGGACGCCTTCGCGGGTTGGCTCCACCTACGGCAAACGCAGGTTGTTTCCCTGGGCATCGAACACATGCGGGGCTGTGGAAAAGGACAATGGAAGCGTATCGCCGGAACGAACCGACGCGCGCTCCTGTGCCGGTACGATCAGCGCGGTTCCGTCCTGGGTCACAGCGTAGATGAGCGTGGAGCCGCCAAGATTTTCGGTGATTTCCACCTTGGCGCTGAACACCGGATTCGCGGCATCGATCCTGATGGCTTCCGGGCGCAGGCCGATTGTGACCTGACTGCCTGCTTGCGGCAGCCGCGCAAAAGGTCCGGAAATAGACTGTGGCCGGGAAAAGGCTGGACACGCGACCTGAAGGCCATGCGCCGAGGCGCTTTCCACCTTGCCGGACAGCAAGGTCATGCGCGGGCTGCCGATGAAGCCGGCGACGAAAAGGTTGGCTGGGTTGTCGTAGAGATCGATGGGGGTGCCGATCTGCTCCACCAGCCCGCCACGAAGGACGACGATCCTGTCCGCAAGTGTCATCGCTTCGACCTGATCATGCGTGACGTAGATCATTGTTGCGCCGATCTCGCGATGGATCTTGGCGATCTCGACACGCATCTGGGTGCGAAGCTCGGCATCCAGATTGGAGAGGGGCTCGTCGAACAGGAAGATCTTGGGCTTGCGCACTATGGCGCGGCCAATGGCGACGCGCTGCCGCTGGCCACCGGAGAGTTGCTTTGGTTTGCGTTCGAGTAGTGGTTCGATCTGCAGGATGCGGGCGGCCTCCGCAACACGTGCCTTGATCTCAGCCTTCGGCACCTTGTTGACCTGCATGCCGAAGGCGATGTTGTCGAAGACCGACATATGCGGGAAGAGCGCATAGGACTGGAAGACCATCGCGACGTGGCGATCGGCCGGATCGGCATG
Organism: Mesorhizobium sp. 1M-11; assembly: GCF_001303895.1. GTDB lineage: Bacteria > Pseudomonadota > Alphaproteobacteria > Rhizobiales > Rhizobiaceae > Mesorhizobium. The sequence continues at coordinate 31,073 of NZ_LJSD01000012.1, forward strand.
GGTCAGATCCTCCCCATCGATCGAGATCGAGCCCTCGCTCGTTTCTTCGAGGCCTGCGATCATGCGAAGCAAGGTCGACTTGCCGCAACCCGAAGGGCCGACGAAGACGACGAATTCTCCCTTCCTGGCTTCGATCGAAACTCCTTTGACCACCTGAACGGAGCCGAATTGCTTGGTAACGTGATCGATCCTGAGAAAAGTCATGGGACAGAACTGTTGCTCCGGGTTTTCTTGCGGGGATGGCGGCGGGCCGAATGGCCTCGCCATTCGGCGGTCGTTCAGCCGCGCGCCCATGCGGGCAGCCAATCGCCATGTGCTGCGATCAGCCTATCGACGAGGGTCCAGATCTGATCGAGATCGAGTTCGGCCGCAGTGTGCGGATCCATCATCGCCGCATGGTAGATGTGTTCACGGTTTTCCGTTGTCAGCGCCCTGACGGTGAGCTCCTGCACGTTGATGTTGGTGCGGATGAGTGCGGTCAGTTGCGGCGGCAGATCGCCGACGACGGTTGGCTGGATGCCGTTTGCATCGACGAGGCAAGGCACTTCCGCGACGCAATTGTCCGGCAGCGAGGTGATCGAGCCATTGTTGCGCTGGTTGCCGTAGATGGTCGACGGCTCGCCGGTCCAGACCGAATTCATGATGGAAGAGGCATATTCGTGGCTCTCCTTGATGTCGATCGTGCTGGCGCCTTTCAGCGTCTTGGATTCCTCCTTCCAGCGGGCGATCTGCTCGACACAGCGTTTTGGATACTCATCGAGTGGGATGCCGAATTTCTCGATGAGGTCGGCACGGCCGTCCTTGATGAAATAGGGCGTATACTCCGCGAAGTGCTCGGAGCTTTCAGTGACGAAGTAGCCGAGCCGCGTCAGCATTTCATAGCGGACCTTGTTCGGGCAGCGCGGGTTCCAGTGACTTGGTTTCGGGAAGCGCCCTTCGCGGTAGCCCCGCACCAAGTCGGGATAGAGGTTGCGATAGCTGCCGTCCACCTGGCGATGTTCGAAGGTCAGGAAGAACGCCATGTGATTGATGCCGGCGGCGCGGTAGCGAATTTCCGAAACCGGGATATCGAGATCGCGCGACAGTTCGTAGGCGGTGCCCTGAACGGAGTGACACAGCCCCACCTGCCTGATTGACGGATACTTCTCGGCGATTGCCCAGGTGTTGATCGCCATCGGGTTCACATATTGTAGCAGGATCGCGTCGGGGCAGACCTGAAGCATGTCCTCGCAGATGTTCCAGAGATGCGGCACTGTCCGCAATCCGCGCATGATACCGCCAACGCCGAGCGTGTCGGCAATCGTCTGACGCAGGCCGAATTGCTTGGGGACCTCGAAGTCGGTCACCGTGCAGGGCTCGTAGCCTCCGATCTGAAAGGCGACAACGACGAAATCCGCTCCTTCCAATGCCTTGCGCTGGTTGGAATGGGTTTCAATGGCGGCATTGGCGCCAAGCGCCTGCACAAGTTTGCCGGCAACGACTTCGCTTTCCTTCAGCCGCTCGGGATTGATGTCCATCAACGCGATCACCGCGTCCTGGAGCGCGGGGCGATACAGCACATCGCCGATGATGTTCTTCATGAAAACGGTGGAGCCGGCTCCGATGAAAGTGATCTTTGGGCGTCGCATTGCGGGTTCTCGATGGGATGAAAAGGGATTGTGAAGGTTCCTCCGACGTCAGGGAGAGAACGCCGGAGGAAGATCCTGCCGCGGGAGAGATGCGCCAGGAATTCGAATTGAGAAGCTCGCCCGGCCTTATTGTTGGAGCGTGATCTTTTCCGAAAACCGGGTCCATTTTTCGGGATCACGCTCTAGCTAGAGCATGCCATTGGCCTGGTCGTTGGCTTCCTTGAGGATGGTTGCGGGATCACCCTTGCCAAGCAGGACGTTCTCGATGGCCGTCGTCAGGATCGCCGATATCTCGGAAGCGCGATCGGAGATCGGGAACGGAAAAGTGGTTTCCGGTGTCGCCAGCTGGACAAAGGCGGACACGTCCAGTCCCTTCGCCTTGTGTGCCTCTTCGGCCGCCTTTGCTGCTTCGGGACGAGCGGGGAAAACGACGCCGGATTTGCCGACGATCGTCTGGCATTCCGATCCGCCGAGATACTTCACCCATTTCCAGGCTTCGTCCTTGTGCTGGGATCCGGACCAGATGCTGTCGGACAGACCGTTGAACATCGAGCGGCGGCCATCCGGCCCCTGCGGCAAGGGTGCAAAGCCGAATTCAGCCTTCGAGGTGTCCCGATAGGAGGAGATGTTCCACGAGCCATCCGGAACGATGGCCGCCTTTCCGGCAGCGAAGATCGCGGTGGCATTCAGCCTGCCGGTCTGCTCCTGGCTAAGCGCGAAGCCCTTCTTCAAAGCAAGATCGCGTATCCAGGTCAGCGTTTCGGCAAGCGCCGGGCTGTCATAGCCATACTGCTTGCCCCACGGCTTATCGATCGGCTTGAACCCGTCGGAGACGGCAAGGAAACTCCATTGCGTCTGGCCGTAACCGTCAACGGTGTTGGTTGCCCAGCCATAGACGGAAACCTTGGACTTGTCGAAGCCGGTTTCGTCACCGCGCTTGCCGTTTTGATCCACGCTGAGGCGCGCGACGATCTTCTCGAGCGAGCCGCCATCCTTCGGGTTCCAGGTGAGGTTCTTTAGCTCTTCCTCGCTGATGCCGGCATCGGCAACCATCTTCTTGTTGTAGATGAGAGCGATCGTGTCCCAATCTTTCGGCAAGCCATATTGCCGGTCGTCCTTGTTCCAGCTTTCGGCAAGACCTGGGAGATAGGCCTTCATCTCCACCTTGTCGGCCGCGATACGGTCCGTTAGGTCATCCATCACACCGTTCGCCAGGAATTCCGGAAAGCGGCTGAGATGGTTGACGAACACGTCCGGCGCCGTGCCTGCGACAAAGGACGTGCTCAGCGTGGTCCAGTAATTGTCCCAGCTGTCCTGCTTGATGTTGATCTTGATGCCGGGATTTTCAGCTTCGAACTTGTCGGCGCATTGGCGATAGACGGGAGCCTGGTTGGCGTCCCACATGGCATAGTTCAAGGTCACATCCTCGGCCCAGGCAAACGAGGATCCGAGCGTGGTAAGCGCGGTTGCGGTGGCAAGAACGCCCGTCAGGTGTCTTTTCCCCATCAGATATTCTTTCATTGTCTCTCCTCCACTTTTCGATTCGACGTCTGGCCGGCTACTTCAGGCCGCTGGTCTGCAGCGACTCCACGATTTGCCGGCCGAATACGATGAGCATGGCGATGACGGGCAGGATCGACAGCACGATCGCTGCCATGAGCCCGCTCCAGTCGGGATTGCCCCGGCCCGTCTGGCTCATGAAATCCGACAGGGCGACCGCCATGACACGAACGCTGGGGTCGCGCCCCACCAGGAAGGGCCAGAAGAACTCGTTCCAGGAATTGATGGACAGCAGGATCGCCAGAGTGGCGATCGGACCTTTCTGGATGGGCAGTGCGACGCGCCAGAAGATCTGAAACTGGGACGCCCCCTCGAGCCGCGCCGCCTCGTCGAGCTCTTTCGGCGCGGAAAGGAAGAACTGGCGCAGGAAGAACACAGCGAAAGGCGTCATCAGGATGGTCGGGGCAACCAACCCGGCAAAGCTGTTCAGGAGACCGAGCTGCTTGATGAGGACAAAGTTCGGGATGAACAGCACCACGCTCGGGATCATGGTGGCGGCAAGGAAGGCGAAGAACAGCTTGTTGCGGCCCGGAAAGTTCATGCGGGCAAAGGCGTAGCCGGCGAGCGCCGAAAAGAAGATCTGCCCCGTGACCGTCAGCGCCGTGTAGATGACGCTGTTTCGCAGTGCGAACATGAAGTCGATCGGCGAAGCGCGGAATGCCGACACCTCGATGGCCGAAGGCAGGCCCATCACGCGCAGGAAATTCCCGGGCGTATAGGCATTCGGCAGCAGGCTCGAAGCGCTGGTGTAGACGTCGTCCGGATAGGTGAGGCCGATCTTGAGCGCCATCCACAGCGGCAGCAGGGATATGAAGACGAACAAGGCGAGGACGGGATAACCCAGGACAGCCTGTGGAGTGAGCTTCTTCATCGCGGCCTCAATCCAGATCCGACTGATCTGCCCGCAACACCCGCATCTGCAGAAGCGTGACGAGGATAAGCGTGGCGAACAACACGACGGAAATCGCCGACGCGTATCCCATCCTGTTGAATTTGAAGGCGTTCTCGTAGATGTACCAGAGAATGACGCGGGTCGAATTGGATGGCCCGCCCGCAGTCGCCACGGCCACGACGTCGAAGACCTGAAACGAACCGATGAGGCTGGTCACCACGACAAAAGCCAACACGGGACGCAGCAGCGGCAGGGTGATGCGGCGGAACATCGTCCACTCCCCCGCCCCCTCCAGCCGGGCTGCTTCGTAAAGATAGCCAGGGATGGCCTGAAGGCCGGCATAGAACAGCAGTGCGGTCAGGCCCGTATGTCTCCAGGTGGAGATGGCAGCCACCGACACCATCGCCTGATCCGGAGAAGCGAGAAAACCTTGCGGCGAGACACCGAAGAAGGTGAGGAATGCATTCACGAGGCCAAGGATCGGATCCAGCATCATCATCCAGACGAGCGCGGCGACCACATTGGAGATGAGATAAGGCGCGATGATCGTCGCCCTCAGCCAGACGGCGCGCGCCAGCCGGTCCGAGAGCACTGCCAGCAACAGGCCGAGCACGGTCTGCAGCGGAATGTTGTAGAGGACATAGGCCAACGTCACCTTGGCCGAATGCCAGAAATTCCCGTCCGAGAGCAGCGTCGCATAGTTGCCAAGCCCGACGAATTTCGGTGCACGCATCAGGTTCCAGTCGGTCAGGCTGATCCCGACGGCGCGAACGGTGGGCAGCAGGTAGAAGATCAGGAAACCGACAAAGGCCGGGGCCACGAAGAGATAGCCGATCAAGGCCTCCTTCCGCCGCCTCTGACGCAATGAAACGTTCCTCGCACGTCCTGGCATACGATCTCCACCCAATCGACCATTACACGTGTTAGCCTCCAGAATTTTCATTCCTAACACGTGTTAGTAATGCATAATGACGAAAAGCCATTGTTGTCAAGCCACGTCTTCGGTTGTAGGTCATATCCAGGGCGAAGCGACTGAATGCGTTGACAAAAGTCAGTGCGGCTCGAACGCCCGGAGGCTGCTGATGAGTTCCACCCGTGTGACCAGTCATGATGTGGCACGCCGCGCCGGCGTATCCCGTGCGACGGTATCGCTGGTCCTGAACCGTTCGGAAAGCGTGGTTCTCAGCAAGGAGACCCGCGAACGCGTGATGCAGGCTGCTGCGGAACTCGGTTACAAGCCCAATTCGGCCGGCCGCATGCTGGTGAGCGGCCTCACGGAAACGATAGGGCTCGTGGTCTCCGATCCTTCGATCCTGCTGGTCGACCAGTACATTCCGCAGGTCCTCTACGGTATCGAAAAGGCCAACCGCGAGATGGGCTTCCACGTCCTGGTCGAGGGGCTTGAAGCCCACGGCAAAGGCGGAGCCTATGACAATCTCGTGGAATCGCGGCGCATCGACGGTTTGATCGTGGTCAACCCGCGTGCCGGCGACGAAGCGCTGTTTGCCCTCATCGACAAGAATTTTCCTGTCGTCCTTGTCGGTTCAATCCGCCACCCCTCCGAGATGTCGGTGACGTTCACCACGCGCGAGGCAATCAAGGCAGCCGTCGATCACGTCGTCGGCCTCGGCCACAAGCGGATCGGGGCCATAACGTTTTCGCCACGAGGCTTCGTAGCGACCGATGCGCGATTGACTGCACTGGAACGCAGCCTGCAAGACCACGGACTTTCACTGCACAAGGACGCGGTGGAAGAGGGCGATTTCAGTGCCGAAAGCGGCTACGCGGCAGCAACAGCACTCTTGCGTCGTCGCCCGGACATCACCGCACTTTTTGCGGGCAACGACACGATTGCCATTGGCGTCCTCAACGCAGCGCAGGAACAAGGCCGCCGCGTTCCGGACGACCTTTCCATCATCGGATTCGACGATCTGCCCTTCGCTCCGTGGCTGACGCCCCCGTTGACCACGATCAAGACGGACGGCGTCCGACAAGGGACAATCGCTGCTCAAATGCTGTTTGCGCGACTGAACCACAAGCCCCTGGAAAACAAGCGTGTGCGGCTGGAGCCGGAACTGGTGGTGCGACGCTCAACCGGACCTGCGCGGTTGTGACAGTCGGGAAACGAGCCTTCGGAGCCGACAGTTGTCGACGCGATCCAAGTCACGCAGATCTTGAGTAAATCGACTGGGCGCGAGGCTGTACCCGCGCACATTGACGGCCTGTTCAGTCGGAAACGGCCGCCTCGAAGGCTTGTCAGTGCGAGGCGGAGACCACGCCGTAGCCGTCGACGGCGATATGGTTGTTGGCTGCATCGGCTGCGTAGATGCCGAGACCGCACACAACGATCGCGGACAGCATGAAGAAGGACAGAAGCGCTGCTTTCACGGAGGTCATCTCAAATTGAGCCTTCTGTATTGTCCTGCAAAGGAACGGTTACGAATGTGTTGAAACGCACACGTCGCGGCGGTGTTTCAGCACATTTGCGTGTCTGGACGATGCTTGTTTCGGCTTGTGTGACGCTTGTGCCACAGTGGGACACCGGCGCCGCCAAGTCAGCCGCCGCCTTCTAGGAAATCGACCTGACACAGGCCAAGCCCGAAATGCGCCATCCACAGCGGAATCCGGCGGGCGTGCCAAATTTGCCACGCGGACGTTGCGGAAGCTTACGGGCGCGTTTCAGGTGACAGGAATCGGCGGCCGACACGCCTCGTCATCGCTCCCTGAAAACCGCCAGAGCCCGCTATCCATCTTCTCCGATGCAAATCGAAATTGTTTCGGAGACCGATTATATTTGTTTGAAACCGTTTCATTTGATGATCAACTAAAAGTAAACAAAATTACAAATCGATCTACCGAATAAATTTCTCAAACTAAACAAACATATATGAAAACCAAAACAATTGAAACTATTTCATATGGAATCATTATTGCGAAATAGAACACGAATATGTGATCAGTCGTTGCTGTACAGCTACACATCAACTTAAGTGATGCGACGTAATATCATTCAATGCTATTTGAGCTTAAAAATATTCAGGGTGCGAGGTTGATCGTACATACTCGGAACCCAGTATCGATAGGGGATTACAGTGAACATCAGAACGCTTCTTTTAGGTTCGACTGCGGCTTTGATTGCCGTATCAGGCGCGCGCGCCGCTGACGCGGTCGTCGTCGCCGAGCCGGAACCCGCTGAATACGTCAAGATCTGCGACGTCTACGGCGCCGGCTACTTCTACATACCTGGCACCGAGACCTGCCTGCGCGTCGGCGGATATATCCGCTACGACGCTGCGCTTGGGGATCGAGGCACTTTCGATGGCGCCAAGACCAACGACCGCCTCAATGGCAAGGAACAGGATACCTGGAACAAGAACACCCGCTTCACGCTGAAGACCTGGACCGGTCAGGAGACCGAACTCGGCACCCTGAAGACCTACACCGAGACTCGCTTCAACTTTGGCAACGACAACAGCAATGCCGACGCCCGTAACAGAGGCATTTCGCTGAACTTCGCCTGGATCCAGCTCGGCGGCCTGCGCGTCGGTAAGGACGAGTCGGCCTATGACACCTTCATCGGCTATGCCGGCAACGTCATCCAGGACACGATCGTTCCTTACGGCGAGTTCGACACCAACCTGATCAGCTACACCTTCGACGCCGGCAACGGCTTCTCGGCACTCGTCTCGCTGGAACAGGGCTCGGGCAGCTATGATACCTTCGTCAAGGACGGGGCTGGCAACTGGGTTCCGGGCATCGTCGACAACACCATCGACAGCTACGCTCCGAACGTCGTGGTCGGCGCCAAGTATAGCCAGGGCTGGGGCGGCATCACTGGTGTCGTCGCCTACAATCCCAGTTGGGAAGAATGGGCCGGCAAGGTACGTCTCGACGTGAACGCCACCGATCAGATTTCCCTGTGGGTCATGGGCGGCTATGGCACCGACGACAATGCCGCGCGCAGCTTCTACAAGCCATGGGGCGGCAATTGGGCCGTCTGGGGCGGCGGCGCCTACAAATTCAACGAGAAAACCACGTTCAATCTCCAGGCTTCGTATGACGAGCAGGAGAACCTGGGTATCGCCGCCAACGTCGCTTATCAGCTGGTTCAGGGCTTCACCGTCACGGCCGAAGTTGACTACCTCAACGAAGGCAAGCGCGGCGATGCCGACTGGCTCGGCGACTGGACCACGACAGACAAGAAGAGCAGCGTCGGCGGCATCCTCCGCTTCCAGCGCGACTTCTAGGAAGTTTCTCCTTTAGCGGGTGCCGGTTTGACCTCCAGTCATTCGCTCTTTTTATCGAGGTGAGAAATCACCTGAGATCGGCCTGGACTGTCTCGGCCGATCTCCTCGAAAGTTCTCGGCCCCCGGTCCTCCAGGACTCATGCAGGCCGAACGAACCAGGACTGCAGGTTGGGACATCCTGATGCCGTCGTCCCACGAGCAACTTCGGCTCGACCTTTTCGGCGCAGACGACATCGATGATCCAGCTGAACCGCGGCCGCCACCCCTGTCGGCCGCGGTTCAGCTTTGGCTGCAAGAGGCACTTCGGAACGTTGCAGGCGAATCCGGTCGTAACATTTCCGTGTTGCGGGAACTCCCTTTCCCCGCCTGCATTTTTCGTTTGCCGGATCGGGAACTCCGGCGAGGTCAACACCACCAAATGGAAGCGGATGATCGATCAGTGGAGCATGCTGTGGGAGGGACCTCGTCTGTTCCCATTCATGACAGGGCTATCTTCTTTTCTTCCAGGCCTCTTCGGAAGCTATCGGGGTGCCGCGACTTCAGTGGATGATATGCGGACAGGTCGACAATGGAAGAACAGGAAAGCCCGATCACAATTTTCGAAGACATGGGGGAGATAGTCAGGCGTCTACAGGACATCTACGAAATCGCACTGCAGGGTACGGGTCTCTCGCTGGCAGAAGGCGCGACCCTGTACCGGATAGCGCACGGCGGCGCCAACAGTCAGAAGATGCTGGCCGACAAACTGCGGATCGAAACACCAACCTTTGCACGTCTGGCCAGAAGGCTTGAGATCAGGGGACTGATCCGGCGCTTCGAAGATGACAGCGACCGTCGCGTCAAGCAGCTGTTCGTTACCACCGAAGGCATGGCGCTGGTCTCGAAACTCACCGAGAAAGTCGCCGCCGATACAGCGCAATTGCTGGCCTGCTTCGGTCGGGCCGAGCTGGAAGCCACGAAAGCGGTTGTCAGAGGCATCTCGACAAATATCGGTGCCCTTGCGCGCGACAGAGTAAGATAGCGTCATCCCACACCACCGGCGCATTCCCGGTTGCCACCCAGGCACATTGGGCGGCAGCGCTTTTGCGCCGGTATCGGCCGGTCGCGAATGTACAGGACGGCCCTCTTCCACTACCTTCGCTGCCGACACCGTCAAACCTGCAATAATCTCCGTCGCTTAAGGAACACATGGCTCTCGACCACCACACGACAATACCGTTCTGGACCTGGGCAGCGCCGGCGGCGGCACTCGTGCTGGTTGCCTTCAAATATGCGGGGCTGGTTTCAGACGATTCGACGCTGGTGATCATCCTTGCAGCAATTGCGCTCGGTGCGTCGGTGTTTGCATCCGTGCACCACGCGGAGATCCTGGCGTTGAGGGTCGGCGAGCCGATGGGCTCGATCATCCTGGCGGCCGCGGTGACGATCCTGGAAGTCGGGTTGATCGTCTCCATCATGCTTGCCGGCTCGGAGGGGAGCGAGTCCGTGGCGCGCGACACGGTGTTTTCGGCGCTGATGATCGTGCTCAACTGCGTGATCGGACTTTGCCTGGTGTTCGGCGGCCAACGGCATCACGAGCAGACGTTCCAGCTCAATGCCGCGTCCGCCTCGCTTGCCGTGCTCGGCACGCTGGCAGTCATCGTGCTGGTGCTGCCGAATTTCGTCTCGGCGGGCGGCCCGCAGCAATTCTCGTCCATCCAGTTGCTGGTCGTCGGCGTGGTCCTGCTGGTTCTCTACGCGGTCTTCGTCTTCATCCAGACGATCAAGCATCGCGACTATTTCATGGACGTTCCCGTCGCCGGACAGGATCCCGACGAGACGCCTCTCGAACCACCCACATCCAAGGTGACTTTGGTGAGTGCCGTGATGCTTCCGCTCTCGCTGCTTGTCGTGATCCTGTTGGCGAAGGTGCTGTCACATCCGCTTGAGAACCTTGTCGCGGCCGCCGGCCTTCCCCAGGCTGTCGTCGGTGTCGTCATCGCAACGCTGGTGCTGTTGCCCGAAGGCATCGCCTCGGTACGCGCCGCGCTTCTGAACCGGCTGCAGAACAGCGTGAACCTCGTGCTCGGCTCAGCGCTCGCCAGCATCGGCATGACGATCCCGGTTGTCGCCGCCGTCGCCGTGCTGACGGACAGGAAGCTCGCCTTGGGCCTGAGCCCGGCTTCCATGGTGCTGCTGCTGCTGACGCTTTTCGTCAGCACGCTCACATTGGGAACCGGACGCACCACCGTGCTGCAAGGCGCGGTGCACCTCGGCATCTTCGTCATGTTCCTGCTGATCACGGCGGTGCCGTAGACAACAAGCCACCGGGTGCTTTGTCAGCGACCGTGGAAAGCCACGTGCAACTGCCGCACTTGTTCCGCAAGCTCGGGAACCGGACCTTCGACCGCAATGCCTTCGACGACGCTTTCGATCGGCAAGGCCCGAACCCGGGAAGCACTCACCCCGAGCTCGGCGAGCCAGGCGGTCAGCTGTTTCGTCGAACTGGCGTAGACGATACGACCCAGCCCCACCCAGCCATGAGCTGCGGAACACATCGGGCAGTGTTCGCCTGACGTGTAGACGGTCGCGACAGCACGCTCTTCCGGCGTCATGTTGTTGGCGGCCCAGCGCGCGATCGCGAACTCGGGATGCTGGGTATGATCGCCGCCCGCGACATGGTTGTGATCTTCGAACAGCACATCGCCAGCGCCGGACACCAGGATCGAGCCGAAAGGTTCGTCGCCCGTGTCCAGGGCGGTTCTCGCCAGGTCGACACAGCGGCGCAGGTGCTTCAGGTCAACGTCGTTCATCGCGGCATCCAATTCTCAAACGGGGACGATCTTGCCAGATGGAGGCATCCGTGACCGGCATTCCCCGGCTGGCGGACAACTCTAACTGGACTGCGGCTTGCCTGCCACCCAAACGCTCAGATTGTGGCTACCCACGCCCTGGCGATCGCAAGGCCTGACTGGTCGGCCAGCGCGGCATTGCGGGCAGCCTCTGCCGGAAGCCGATCCGGCCAATCGGGCCAGCGCGCAGTTACGGTTTCGGCAAAGGCGGTTGTCCAGTAGTCGACCACAGCTCGATCGGCCTCGAAATGGAACTGGAAGGCGTAGACGGCGCGGCCGAGACGGAACGCCTGGTTCTCGGCCACCATGCTCGAGGCCAGCCGCACGGCGCTGGGCGGCAAGGTGAAGGTGTCGTCGTGCCACTGGAAGATCGGGAAGGCTACCGGCATTGCGCCGAGAACGGCGTCGGTCTTGGCCTCGTCGGTCAAGGTCACACCGTGCCAGCCGAATTCGGAGGCGCCGCCGACCTGGTTCATGCCGCCGAAGGCGCGCGCCAGAAGCTGGCTGCCGAGGCAGATGCCGAGCACCGAGCGATCCTTATGCGCGAAGTCGCGGATAAGGTCGAGCAATTCGGGAAAATAGGGATGGCTGTCGTCGGCAAGCGCATTCTGGCCGCCGCCGAACATCACCAGCGCGTCATGTTCGCTGGCGTCCTTCGGCAACCGGTCGCCAAGATAGGCCTTGCGGACATCGATCTCGGCCTTGGCTTCGGCGAGCGCCGCTCCGACGTTGCCGAGGTCCGTGCCCTGATAATTCTCGACGACAAGAACCCGCATGACCATCCTGACATGAATTGCACTGGTGGTTGCGTATCATGGCAGCAAAGCACTGGCCAAGCGCCGGTGCCGGACAGGAACGGAAAAAGCCTATGCCACTGCAGAACCGGGTCGATCCATTCGGTGCCATCCACGCCGTGCCGGAACGCGGACTGTTCACCGGCAATCGCGGCATCATCCACGACCCGGAAACGAAGACGCTGCTGAAAAAACGCTGGGCGCTGCCGGCCTGGATCATCTGCGTCTGCGAGTATCAGGGCCGCAGGCGCGAGCCGATGGGACGCAACCGGCCTGGGGGCAAAGCCGGCTGGACCGAGCTGTTTTTTCTCGACGAGCCGACCGCACTCGCCGCCGGACACCGGCCCTGCTTCTTCTGCCAGCGGGCACGGGCGACCGAATTCCTTCGCTGTTTTGGCGAAACCGCCGCCATCGCGGAGCCACGTGCGCCGCAGGTGGACGCGCGGCTGCACAAGGAACGTTTCGCTTCGTCCCGCAAGCCTCTGCCACCGATACAAGCGGAAGAGATCGCACGCCTGCCGGATGGCGCGATGGTCGCCGTCGGCGGCATGCCTTTCGCCGTGCGTGGCGGTGTATTGCTGCGCTGGAGCTTTGCGGGATACGGAAAACCGGTCGGCATCGAGACCGCAACAAGAGGCAGCACAGCGCTTGCGCTCATCACCCCTGCGACAACGGTTGCCGTGCTTGCCGCCGGCTTCGCGCCGATCTGGCATGCCAGTGCGGGAGGTGATCAGGCGCCGTAGTCTGGCAAGGTAGTCCCCGTCACGCGCGCAGGCGGATCAGCGGCCGTGACTTGTCCTGGACAACGCTCGGGCGCATGGCGATACGGCGCTCCTGCGCCTTACCCCAGGCGGACATGACGCCGACCGCCTCGTTGAGGGTACGCCCGACATCCGTCACCGAATATTCGACCTTCTGCACCGCGCCGGGAAAAACCTCACGCCTGACCAGGCCATCGACCTCCATCTCGCGCAGTTGCTGGGCCAGCACCTTTTCGCTGACGCCCGGCAGCAGCCGGCGCAATTCGCCGAACCGGCGCGGTGCCAGGTTGATCTCCCACAGGATCGCCGTCTTCCACTTGCCGCCGATGGCGTTCAGCGCCGTGGCAAAACCGCATTCGTCGGCCTCGAGATGTTTCATGTCTTCCTCCGGTTCCGGTCGCGCCGTCTCCGATCGGCCGGGTCGGCACTTACTTCAAAGTGCGTAATTTACCCTCGGACTGGGAACGACCTATCACGACAATCAGGTTTGACGAGAGGTATGGGCGCAACCGGGTCGCGGCAAGGCGCTCAAGGCGGCCTGGCCGATACCTCCTGACAGGATCGGCAGGAATGGACAGTGTGAAAACGACGGAACGACCGGGAGATCTCAAGACCAGAACCGCGCGCTGCGGCTGCGGCGGGCTGGCTGTCACCGTCGCGGGCGAGCCACGCAGCGTCTATGCCTGCGCCTGCGTGGAATGCCAGCGCGCCACCGGAACCGCCTTTTCCTACCGCGCGGTCTTCGCCGATGACGCGGTGAAGGCGGTTGAAGGTAAGCGCCGGACGTGGCGCCGCACCGGTGATGCGGGACGCTGGGTGGAGCAGACGTTCTGCCCGACTTGCGGCGCGTTGGTATTCATGACTGGAGAGGGCTTGCCCGGCGCGGTCTCCGTCTCGGTCGGCTGCTTCGCCGATCCGGACTTCGCGCCGCCAGCGACGCTGTTTCGTGCCCGGCGCAAGCATCGCTGGTTCGATCCCGGGCCTCAGACGCGCATAAGCGAATAAGCGCTACTCCAGCGTTTCCTGACCGACCGAAGGGACATTCGGCAGTTCGTAATAGTCGCCGGCGCATTCCGGATAGAGCTGACTTTCCATCCTGAGGCCGGTAGGCCCGTCGATCGTGCCTGCCCATACCGAAAGCCGATCGCTTTCGAAGCGGCGCCAGAACAGGTTGGAGCCGCACACCTTGCAGAAGCCGCGTTCGGCAATGTCCGAGGAGCGGAACCAGGTCAGCGTGTCGCCTTCGATCACCGCATCGGCGGCAGCCACCTGCGTTGCCGCGACATAGTGCCCTGAGGTCTTGCGACATTGCACGCAATGGCAGGCGACGACCGGGCGCAGTTCGCCGCGCAGTTCATAGGTGGTGCCACCGCACAGGCAGCCGCCGCGCGTGATCTTGCTCATGCGTGCTCTCCATCAGCATCCGGCATGAAGCTAGGCGGACTGTTTGACTGGCGATGAGACAAAACCGACGCCTAGTGCAATTCCAGCAAAAGTGCGTAGCGGTTTTGCGTCCGGAATTGCACAAAAGAGTTAGAGCGTTTCCGCCAAGCGGAAACGCTCTAGGCGTCGTTGCCGGCAATGCGGTCAGCCCTGCTTGACCTTCGGCAAGGCCTGCCGCATTGCTCGGCCATGCGCGCCAACTACAAAATGCAACGGCTATTCGTGTCCGACGATCTGTCGGCCGGTGTCGAGTTCGAACCGGACACCCAGCAGAGCCATTATCTGATGCATGTGCTTCGCCTCGGCGAAGGCGCCGAGATCCTGGCCTTCAACGGCCGCGACGGCGAATGGACGGCCGCGATCACCGCCAAGACCAAGAAGGCGGTGCGGCTGACCGTGCGGGTGCAGCAGCGCGAGCAGCCGCCGCTGCCCGATCTGGTCTATTGTTTCGCGCCGCTGAAGGTCGGCCGGCAGGACTATCTCATCCAGAAGGCGGTGGAGATGGGCGCCGGCACACTGCAGCCGGTGCTGACCCAGCACACGCAGGGCAAGATCACGACAGAGCGCATGCAAGCCAACGCCGTCGAAGCCGCCGAGCAATGCGGCGTGCTGGCGGTTCCGACGGTGCGCGAGGCGGTCAAATTCGATCGGCTGCTCGCTGGCTGGGACAAGGAAAGGCGATTGGTGTTCTGCGACGAGGACGCCTCGACCAACAATCCGCTGCCGGCGCTGCAGGCGATTGCGGAAAAGAAGCTGGCACTGCTGGTCGGTCCCGAAGGCGGCTTTTCCGACGACGAGCGCCGGATGCTGCGCGCCCTGCCCTTCGTCACCGCCATTCCGCTGGGTCCGCGCATCCTGCGCGCCGACACCGCCGCTGTCGCGGCGCTGGCGGTGATGCAGGCGACGGTGGGGGATTGGTAGGAGCGCCCTTCCCTTCTCCCACGAGGGGAGAAGGAATGTGCGCCCTACCCGACCTCCCTGTCCGGCCAGGGATTGATCCCGTCGCGCAGCCACAACAGTGTGTCCAGCCAGAAGCCGGTGGCATGACGGTTGTGGAACAGGCTGAAATGGCCGACGGTCTCCTGGCCGAGATCGGCAGGTTCAAGCAGCACCTGCCTGCGCTGCGCGCTACGATAGCGGTCGAGCACGGCCCGGATCGCCGGCACGGTGGCAATCTCATCATCGGACATGGTGACGGCCAGGATCGGCCCCGTCATCGCATCGAAACGGCGCAAGATCGTGTCGTGCTCTTGCCCCGGATAATTGTCCTCCACATGCGGCCGGCGAAAGGCCCATTCGTAAGCGACCCCGGCGGGTAGATCCTCCAGCCAGCCGAGCCGGCGGCCGGGGAAGTAGCCACACAATGCCGTCAGCGCCGGCATGGTGACATGCCATTTCAGATACAGGCGGCTGCGATGTGCCGGTGCGTAATGGCGCCAGCAGCCGAACTGCCCGCCGATGGAGAGCAGGCGGTGGATGACTGGCGCATGGGCGGCCAGTCCGGGCAAGGCGCCGCCGACGCTGTGGCCGACAACGCAGACGGGAGAGGAACCATCGCGTGCGAGCACCCAGGCCAGCACCGCCTCGAAATCCCTTTCGCCCCACTCACGCCAGCGATAGCCACAGCCACGCAAGCTTGCCGGGCGCGAGGCACCGATGCCGCGATAGTCGTAGGTGACGACATCGAAGCCATGTGCGGCGAGGAAGCGGGCATAGTGGTGATAATAGCGGGCAAGCACGCCCGTGGCGGAATTGATGATGACGGTGCCGGCGGCCGTGCCGCGGATACGAGGCCAGAAATGGCCGCCCAAGATAATGCCGTCGGTAGAGATGATCTCGATCGGCCGGGCTTCCTGGATCAGCGCGGAGACGGTCATGACGAGCCTCTCGTGGAGCACGAACACACGAGATTCCGCTTAGCGCAGATCGACTTGTTGTTACACTCACTAGTCGGTATACATAGACATATGAAACCGACCGCGAACACGACCCGCGAACGCATCGTCGCCGCCGCTTCCAAACTGTTCTACGGCCAAGGCGTTCGCGCCGTGTCGGTCGATGCCGTCGCTGAAAAAGCGGGGCTTACCAAGCGCACGTTCTACTATCATTTCGCCAGCAAGGATGACCTGATCGCCGCCTATCTGGAGCGGCGCGACCAGCCCAATCTCGGCCTGTTCCGGCATTGGTTCATGGAAAGCGAGGGCGAGCTTGCCGACAAGGTCGACGCCATCTTCCAGACGCTCGGGCAAGCAGCCAGGCGTCCGGCCTGGAAGGGTTGCGGCTTCCTGCGGACCGCCGCCGAACTTGCCGACATGCCGGGCCATCCGGCGATCCGCATCGGCATTGCGCACAAGAAGCGTTTCGAAGACTGGCTGAAGACGATTTTCGAGGCCGATGGCATTCAAGAGGCCGAGCTGCTTGCGCGTCAGGTCCTGCTTCTGCTCGACGGCTCCTTCGCCACCGTGTTGCTCAACCGCGACCCATCCTACATGGAAAGCGCTGGTACTGCCGCCGCCACGCTAGTCAGGGCCGCTCAAGCGCAACGTCCTCTCTAGACAAAAATCAATTGCAGCGCGATCAAATCCTATTGAGGATTGGCTCAGGATTTTTTGCTTGATCGTCTCCTGACATTTCGTCCACAAGCGCGCGGCGATCATCCGATCCGCCGTCGAAGAGGGGCTCATGGCACGCGACACGACTGATTTCAGACCCATCGAGGGCATGGACGAACTCGTCGACTACCTTGCCAAGGGCAACAAACCACGCTCCGAGTGGCGCATCGGCACCGAACACGAGAAATTCCCCTTCTATGTCGACGGCCATGCGCCGGTACCTTATGGCGGCGACCGCGGCATCCGCTCGATCCTGGAAGGCATGCAGGACAAGCTCGGCTGGGATCCGATCCTGGACGAAGGCCGCATCATCGGCCTGGTCGAGCCGACCGGCCAGGGCGCGATTTCGCTGGAGCCCGGCGGGCAGTTCGAACTCTCCGGCGCGCCGCTGGAATCGATCCACCAGACCTGTCGCGAAGGCAACGCCCATCTGGCGCAGGTGCGCGAGATCGCAGAACCGCTCGGCATCCGTTTCCTCGGCCTTGGCGGCAGCCCGAAATGGACGCTGGCCGAAACGCCGAAAATGCCGAAGTCGCGTTATGAGATCATGACACGCTACATGCCCAAGGTCGGTTCCAAGGGCCTCGACATGATGTACCGCACCTGCACGATTCAGGTGAACCTCGACTTCGAGAGCGAGGCGGACATGCGCCGCAAGATGCAGGTTTCGCTGAAGCTGCAGCCGCTTTCCACCGCATTGTTCGCCAATTCACCCTTCACCGAGGGCCGTCCGAATGGCCTGCAGAGCTGGCGCGGCGACATCTGGCGCGATACCGACAACCAGCGCTCCGGCCTGCTCGAATTCTGCTTCTCGCCGGAATTCGGCTTTGCCGACTATGTCGAATGGGCGCTCGACGTGCCGATGTATTTCGTCATCCGCGATGGCCGCTACCACGACATGACACACATCACCTTCCGCCAGTTCATGGACGGTGCGGCACGCAACGAGGTGCCGGACGGCCTGCCCACGATGGGCGACTGGGCAAACCACCTGTCGACGCTGTTCCCCGATGTGCGCCTCAAACGTTTCCTGGAAATGCGCGGCGCCGATGGCGGCCCGTGGCGGCGTATCTGCGCACTGCCGGCCTTCTGGGTCGGCCTGCTCTATGACGAGGCAGCCCTCGACGCAGCCGAGGCGCTGACGCGCGACTGGAGCTACGAGGAAGTCAGGGCGATGCGCGATGCCGTGCCGGAAAAAGGCATCGGCGCGCCGTTCCGTTCGACCACGCTGCGGGACGTCGCCCGCGAAGTGCTGGCGCTGTCGCGCCTGGGCCTGAAGAACCGCAACAAGCTGAACCGCGACGGCTTCGACGAAACCTCGTTCCTGTCGACGCTGGACGAGGTGGTGGCGCGCGGTACGACCAGCGCCGAAGAGATGCTGGCCGCCTACCACACGCGCTGGGGCGACTCGATCGAGCCGGTGTTCCTGGAGTACGCGTATTAAACTGTAGGCCCCTGTCTCCGTCTGGAAGCAGGGCAATCGCGTGCGGCCGGTCCGACCGCATGCTCCACTCCATCGATCACTTGATCGGAATCCAGATTTCGACCTCACCGAAGCCGGTGCCGGCGTCGAAACGCCCGTCATAACGCTCGAAGTCGGGCGCACACGCCACCTCAAGACCCGATTCCGGCAGGGATTTGTTCCAAATCGTATAGACGGTGCTGCGTATCGCGGAGATATGTCCCCGGTGCGTAAACACTGCGTATCGACGGGCGGGAATTCGAATGCGGCTCAACTCCGCGGGGATGGCCGAGAAGTCACGGACTTCCACGCCGCAGATGTATTCGAAATTGCCCGCATCGTCGCCGTTGCAGCAAACGCCGTAGCACGTCCATCCGACCTGCCCGGGAATACTGCCGATGGAGGGACCGAAACGCTGCCACTGCGCCGGAATGCCCTCATTGGTCTCAAAAGTATAGCGTTCGCCAAGGCCGGCAATCAGCAAGGTCTGACCATCCTCGATGCGAGGAGCTTCCAATTCGACGAGAAGACTATGATCCATCCTGATCGGCTCCAAAAGTTTCAGGTTTTCGAGATGGCCTTGTGCGCGCACCTGCTCGGGCGTGAGGCCGAAATGGTTGCGGAAGGCCCTGGAGAAAGCCTCATGCGAGCCGTAGCCGGCATCCAGCGCCACGGCCAGAATGTCCGGCGCGCCGCCCGAGAGCGCGCGGGCAGCCTCGGCTAGGCGGCGGTTGCGCAGATATCCCATCACGGTGTGGCCGGTTGCGGCCCCGAAGACTCGCGACAGGTGAAAGCGCGAGACGCCACTCGCCTCCGCGACCTCCGCCAACGAAATCGCTTGCGCGAAACGATGCTCGATGAGCCATAGGGCTTTCCCTACAGGATCCATGCGCTCTCCCATGAAGACCTTTTCCTTATGGCCGATTCCAGACGCAGCCATTTGATCGCCGTTGCTCAGGCACATCCTTAAATCTGATGCCGGGACTAGAGTGCTGAGATCACCGTCTCCTCCGCAAGAGGAAGCCAATTGCCCACTTCAATCCTCTCAGGAAAGGCACTACGCTCCCCCAAAAGGCGATGCGCTGCGGAGGAGACGATGCTGAACCTGTTCGATATGCTGAACCAGTCCCAGAACGGCAACGGCATGGAGGCGCTGGCGCGCCAGTTCAACCTGAACCAGCAGCAGACGCAGGCTGCGGTCGAAGCGCTGCTGCCGGCCTTCAGCCAGGGCCTGAAGCGCAACACGGCCGACCCTTATGGCGTCGGCACCTTCATGAATGCGATGGCCAGCGGCCAGTATGGCCAGTATTTCGACAATGCCACGCAGGCCTTTTCACCGCAGGGCGTGCAGCAGGGCAACGACGTGCTCGGCCAGCTGTTCGGTTCCAAGGACCTGTCGCGAGCCGTCGCCGCGCAGGCCGCGCAGGCCAGCGGCGTCGGCCAGCAGGTGCTGCAACAGATGCTGCCCGTGCTGGCCTCGATGGTGATGGGCGGGCTGTTCAAGCAGACCACCAACCAGATGCAGGGAGCCGGCGGCTTCGGGGGCGGCAACAATCCGCTCGGCCAGATCATCGAGGAGATGATGCGGCAGGGCGGCGGCATGATGGGCGGGCAGCCGCAACAGCGCCAGGCGCCGCAAGGCCAGAACCCATTCGGCAACAACCCGCTGGGCGACAATCCGCTTGGCAAGGTGCTGCAGGACATGTTCGGCGGCGGCGCGCAGCAACAGGCGCCGCAACCGCAACAGCAGCCGCAAAACCCCTTCGGCGACAACAATCCCTGGGGCAAGATCCTGCAGGACATGCTGGGCGGCGCACAGCAGGCGCCGGATCCCGGCCCGCAACGCCGCGCTCCGGAACCCGCGCCGAATCCGAGCGGACAGGCGCGCAACCCCTATGACGATATTTTCGGCAAGATGTTCGAGACCGGCCGCCAGCAGCGCGACGACTATCAGCAGGGCGTGGAAAGCATCTTCGACCAGTTCCTGAAAGGCATGGACCGACGGTAGGCGAAAGCACTGGCGCTGCCCTGCCCGCAAGGAGGCGATAGCAGCGCCAAGTCTCGACGCCTGTGAATTGATCTCACAAATCTTTTGCCTGCTGCCACTCTGTTTCACGAAACGACGGACCTCTATCTAGCCGCCATTGGCAGATGGAGACTCCTAAGATGGAATATCGCAACCTCGGCAAATCGGGTCTGAAAGTGCCCGCCCTTTCCTTCGGCGCAGGCACGTTTGCCGGTTCGGGGCCACTGTTCAGTGCTTGGGGCAATACCGGCGTCGAGGAAGCCCGCCGGCTGGTGGACATCTGCCTGGAGGCCGGCGTCAATCTGTTCGACACCGCCGACGTCTATTCCGATGGTGCATCGGAGACGGTGCTCGGCGAGGCGATCAAGGGCCGGCGCAACGACGTGCTGATTTCGACCAAGGCCAGCCTGCCGCTGGGCGACGGGCCGAACCAGTGGGGATCGTCGCGCAGCCGGCTGATCGACGCGGTGGACGCCGCCCTCGGCCGGCTCGGCACCGACCATATCGACATCTTCCAGTTGCACGCCTTCGACGCACACACGCCGATCGAGGAAGTGCTGTCCACGCTCGACGGCCTCGTGCGTGCCGGCAAGCTGCGTTACATCGGCGTCTCCAACTTCTCCGGCTGGCAGATCATGAAATCGCTGGCAACGGCGGACCGGCACGGCTGGTCGCGCTATGTCGCCAACCAGGTCTATTACTCGCTGGTCGGCCGCGACTATGAGTGGGACCTGATGCCGCTTGGCCAGGACCAGGGCCTGGGTGCACTGGTGTGGAGCCCGCTCGGGTGGGGCCGCCTAACCGGCAAGATCAGCCGCAATGCGCCGGTCCCTGCCGGCAGCCGGTTGCATGAGACCGCCAGCTTCGGCCCGCCGGTGGAGGACGAACACCTCTATCGCGTCGTCGATGCGCTGCAGGATGTGGCCAAGGAAACCGGCAAAAGCGTGCCGCAGATCGCCATCAACTGGCTGCTGCAGCGGCCGACGGTGTCATCCGTCATCATCGGCGCGCGCAACGAGGAGCAGTTGCGGCAGAACCTCGGTGCCGTCGGCTGGTCGCTGACGACCGAACAGGTCGCCAGGCTCGACGCGGCAAGCACTGTGACCGCACCCTACCCGCACTTCCCCTATCACCGGCAGGAAGGCTTCGCGCGCCTCAACCCGCCGGCGGTGTGAAAATTTCCTTCTCCCCGTTTGCGGGGTGAGAAAAGCTGCTTCGATGCAGCGCCTCCAAAAGAAAAAGCCCGGTCCGTGGGGGGACCGGGCGGTGCGCAGGTCCCGGCTGGGTCGAGCCGGAAGGGAGTGGGAAACCTGCAGCAACCCTTGCTCTGCTGCGTCTCGCTGGAGGCCGGGACGCGAGCGGGAAAGATCAAGCTGCCTTGCGGACGCGCTCGCTGGTGATCGAACGCAGCTTCACCGTCGGGTCCGAGCCGAAGGGCACGTCGATGGCAACAGAAAGGTCGGCGCGGGTCAGGCCGATATCGGCAAGCTCCGAATCCGACATTTCGCCGAGACGGTAGAAGGTGCGTCGGTTTTGCCAGGCGTGGAAAAAGCCGATCACTCGGTTGAACACACGCGTCGCAGCAGCCGGGGTCGCGGTGATGCGCGCACTCTCAGGGGCGAAATCATACGTGGTCATGGCTCTTCTCCTCGAAACCGCGCGCGACAGGGGTCACCGAAAATGGCGGCCCGCTGCCGTTTCACACGCGCTCATATGGACGATTGGATAAATGCCACATCGCGATTGATTAATCCAACGAATGTTTTTAATCTCTATCATCAACTATGATGATGGATGGATGCCATGAAAGCGCCGCTCGATCTCGACCAGTTGCAAACCTTCATCTCGATCGCAGACACAGGATCCTTCACGCGCGCCGCCGAAGAAGTGCACCGCACGCAGTCGGCGGTGTCGATGCAGATGCGGCGGCTGGAGGAGCGCATCGGCAAGCCGCTGTTCGAAAAGGACGGCCGCTCCAACAAGCTGACCGAGGATGGCGATCGCCTTTTGTCCTATGCCCGCCGGCTGATCTATCTGAACCGCGAAACGCTTTCCGCCTTCGACGACAACCGGCTGGAAGGCACCATCCGCATCGGCACGCCGGACGATTATGCCGACCGCTTCCTGCCTGAGATCATGGCGCGCTTTGCCCGGTCCAACCCGCGTGTGGAACTGACCGTCACCTGCGAACCGACGCCCGGCCTGGTGGAGCAGATCAAGCGCGGTCATCTCGACCTTGCGCTGGTCACCCACAACGACGCGCGCGGCCAGTCTGAGGTGGTGCGGCGCGAGCCACTGCTGTGGGTCACTTCGGCCAACCATGCCACCCATGAGGAAGAGGTGCTGCCCATGGCCTTCGGCCGGCCGAACTGCATCTGGCGCCGCGCCGCCTGCGATGTGCTGGACGAGATGCACCGCGACTACCGCATCCTGTTCTCATCCTTCTCGGCAACGGTCATCGCTGCCGCCGTGCTGTCAGGATTGGCGATCTCGGTGCTGCCGGAATGCGCGCTGCGGCCCGGCATGCGAGTGCTGGGCGAAGCCGACGGCTTCGGCCTGCTGCCGGATTGCCGCATCGGCCTGATGCGTGGCCAGACCAGCCGGCCTGAGATCGTCGAAGCGCTGGCGCGTCACATCGCCGAAAGCCTCGACAACATCTCGGTGCCGATGAACGAGGAAGCCGGCAGCTTCGACTTCGCCTCGCTCGCCTTCACCAAGATGAAGCGCACCAAGCCCAGCCAGATCATGCCGGGCTGGTAAGACAAGGGTGATCGTGCTTTAGCGCCGGCCGCCGCGCACCACCAACACGTTGCCGATCGCGACCAGCGCCAGGCCGACGATGGCGAAGGCGGTCCACCTGTAGCCTTCGAGCACTGTCGAGACCAGCAGCGCGAAGATCGGGAACATCACCGTGGCATAGCCGGCCCGCGCCGCACCAATACGGCCGAGCAGGGTGAGATAGGCGGCAAAACCCATGATGGTGGAAACAACGGCCAGGAACAGCAGCGAACCAAAATAGGCCACCGTCGGCTCCACCGCGAAAGTGCGGCCCATCAGCAGGGCCAGGATCGCCGACCACAGCGTGCCATAGAACATGCCCCAGGCGTTCATCGAGACGAGCGGCAGGCCTTTGCGCATGCCGGCGGCCGAAATCACGTTGCCGATGCAGAAGCTGAGCGTGCCGGCCACGCAGAAGCCAAGGCCGACCAGCGTGCCGCCGCCGAGATCATGGCCGACAATCTCGGGCAGGAACATCAACGCGATGCCGCAGAAGCCGGTGAGCCCGCCGAGCAGGATGCGTGGCGACGGCTTTTCGCGCATGACGATGGCGCCAAGCATCATGTTCATGACCGAGGCCAGCGAAAAAACCACCGACAGGAGCCCAGAGACCAGGTATCCGGCGCCGTAATAGAACAGCAGGAAATTGGACGAGAACATCAGCACGCCGAGTGCCACGAAGCGCATATGGTCGGCCAGGGTGAAGCGCAGCAGACCGCGCTTCAGCACCACCCAGCCGAACATCAGCACCGTGGCGATGGCGAACCGCCAGACGATGTTGACCTCGTTGGCCACCGTGCCGACCTGGAACTCGATGGCATACCAGGACAGGCTCCAGGCGATGACGGTGAGCGCGTAGAGGCCGTAGTCGAGCGGCTCGAAGGGGCGCTCGCTGGCGCTGCGTGTAGCGGGCGCGGCTTCAGGCGGCCGGGATTGCTGCATGTTCATGGCGACGCCTTGATTTCAGGAATTGCGCGCATGGGTAGGCCTGCGGGCCGCGCACGTCCATCGCATTCGTGTGGTCCAGTGATGCCCAAGCCCTACGGAAGGACTTGACCCATCCCCCATCCAGCGCGCCAATCGGCGCATGAGTGATTTTTTCGAAGACGATTCGAGGCCAGGTGCGACAAACGCCACCGAATATACGGTGAGCGAGATTTCCGGCGCGCTGAAGCGCACTGTGGAAGACACCTTCGGCAATGTGCGCGTGCGCGGCGAGATTTCCGGCTATCGCGGACCGCATTCGTCGGGCCATGCCTATTTCGCATTGAAGGACGATCGTTCTCGCCTCGATGCCGTGGTGTGGAAAGGCACGATGAGCAGGCTGCGCTTCCGTCCCGAAGAGGGCATGGAAGTGATCGCGTCCGGCAAACTCACCACCTATCCCGGCAAGTCGAACTACCAGATCGTCATCGACAATCTGGAGCCCGCCGGCGCCGGCGCACTTATGGCGATGCTGGAGGAGCGCAAGCGCCGCCTCGCCGCCGAGGGCCTGTTCGATGCGGGTCGCAAGCAGCTCCTGCCCTACATGCCTTCGGTGATCGGCGTCGTGACCTCGCCCACCGGCGCGGTGATCCGCGATATCCTGCACCGCATCCGCGACCGCTTCCCGCTGCATGTCCTGGTGTGGCCGGTGCGTGTCCAGGGCGAAACGGCCGGCATGGAAGCGACGGTCGCGGTCGAAGGCTTCAACAGCCTGAAGCCGGGCGGGCCGATCCCGCGCCCTGACCTGATCATCGTGGCGCGCGGTGGCGGCAGCCTGGAAGATCTGTGGGGATTCAACGACGAGGGGCTGGCGCGGGCCGTCGCGGCCTCCGACATCCCGGTCATCTCGGCGGTCGGCCACGAGACCGACTGGACACTGATCGACCTGGCCGCCGATGTGCGGGCGCCTACGCCCACGGGTGCGGCCGAAATCGCCGTGCCAGTCAAAGCCGAACTGGAAGCGACGCTGGCCAACCTGTCGGCCAGGCTTGCGGCAGCTCTTTCGCGCGGCATCGACCGCCGCCGCCAGGCTACCCGGGCGGCAGCGCGGGCCCTACCCTCGCCCGACCAGTTGCTGGCACTGCCGAGGCGCCGTTTCGACGAGGCGGAGAACCGGCTCGCCCGGGCACTGTCGGTGGCGATCGAACGCAAGCGCGGCCGCCTCGGCGCCATCCGGCTGACGCCGGCGACGCT
>NZ_LJSD01000019.1 GCF_001303895.1 Mesorhizobium sp. 1M-11
GCCAAGTTCGCGCAGTACGGCGATGCCTTGCGCGGCGAACGCCTCGTTGAGTTCGACGACATCGAAGTCCTGCGGCGTCAGGTTGAGCCGGGCGCAGAGCTTTTGGGTGGCCGGCACCGGACCGATGCCCATGATGCGGGGCTCGACACCGGCCGTGGCAGCACCCAGGACACGCGCGATCGGGGTCAGCCCGTATTTGGCGACAGCAGCTTCCGACGCCACGATCAGCGCCGCCGCGCCATCATTGACGCCCGACGCGTTGCCCGCCGTCACCGTGCCGCCCTCCTTGCGGAACGGCGTTCCGAGCTTCGCCAGCGTCTCCACCGTGGTGCCGGCACGTGGGTGCTCGTCCTTGGAGACCACGATCGCATCGCCCTTCCTCTGCGGGATGGTGACGGGGACGATCTCCCTGGCCAGCCGGCCATTGGCCTGTGCGGCAACCGCCTTCTCCTGGCTGCGCACCGCAAAGGCATCCTGGTCGGCCCGGCTGACGCCGAACTGTTCGGCGACGTTCTCGCCGGTCTCCGGCATGGAATCGATGCCGTACTGCTTCTTCATCAGCGGATTGACGAAACGCCAGCCGATGGTGGTGTCGTGGATTTCGGCATGGCGCGAGAAGGCCGTCTCGGCCTTGGGCATGACGAAGGGGGCGCGGCTCATCGATTCCACACCGCCGGCAATCATCAGTTCGGCTTCGCCGGCCTTGATGGCGCGCGCGGCAATGGCCACCGCATCCATGCCCGAGCCGCACAGCCGGTTGATCGTCGAGCCCGGCACCGAGACCGGCAGGCCGGCCAGAAGCAGCGCCATGCGGGCGACATTGCGGTTGTCCTCGCCGGCCTGGTTGGCGCAGCCATAATAGACATCGTCGACCGCATCCCAGTCGACACCGGCATTGCGGGCCACCAGCGCCCTGATCGGCTCCGCGCCGAGGTCATCCGCACGCACCGAGGCAAGCACCCCGCCGAACCGGCCGATCGGCGTGCGAACATAGTCGCAGATATACGCTTCGCTCATGTCGTGATTCCTTCCCTCGCCCGCGCCGGCCGGCGCAGAGCCATCCGATTGCGTCGGATTGTCTTGGTTTCAGCCCACCAGACGGCGAGCAGCGGTTTCGGCCATGGCCTCGGCTAGGCTCATCGACCACTGCGCGCGACAATAGGCGCGGAAATCGAAACAGGGCAAGCCGGGGCAGACCTCGAATTCGATCAGATGAACCGTATCGTCGGCATCGACACGCAGATCGATGGAAAAGACGTCGCGCAGGCCAAGGCCATTTATCAGCTTCGCGGCGATGCGGCGAATCTCGGCGTCCGCCGCGGGTTGGGTTGCAGCGAGCGGAACAAGCGCCGGCTCGACATAGGCGCCGGTCGCCCTGGCGTCGGCGCCGGTGTCGCCGTAAAGCGCCAGACTGTCGGCCATGGTCTGGAAATCACCGCCGGAATCGACCAGGAAAACCCCCAGCGACGACATATCGGCGTGTCCCGTCACGTCGAGAAAGCTGGCCCGCACATTGCGGCCGGCGACATAGGGCTGCACGACGACATCGTCACGGTAATGCGAGAAGACGCGGCGGCTCAACTCCAGGGCATGGCCGAGGTCGCGAGAGTGCGAATCCGGCCAGATGCCTATCTTGGCGCCGAGCCGGTTCGGTTTCACGAACCAGCCGTTCTCGCAGGCCGGCGGTTCGACCAGCCAGCGGCCGTCGCGCGCCAGGCCGGCTTGCGGTACAGGCAGACCCAGAGCCGCAAGCACCGCGCCGGAGCGGAACTTGTCCTGGCAGAGCGCAAAGAGGGAATCGTCTGCGCCGAGTGTTCTTGAGTTCGCGAGCCGGGCCAGGGCAGGGGCGCTCCCGCCCCGGAAATAGGCGATGCCATCCGTCAGCGTCCAGACGAGCGAGGTGGCAGGATCCGCGCTGGTGATCGCAGCGGCTGCCTGGTCCAACTCCAGGGGCGTGAAGGTGATGCCGCGCTTTGCCGCCTCGCGCCAGATCTCGGCAAATTCAGGCGCGAGATCGGTCGATTGGGCGAGATAGGATGAAATCTCCGCCGCTCGCTCCGTCGGATATCCTTGGCTCACCAGCCGGTCAAGGCAGGCTTTTTCCGGTTCGTAGACGAGGAAGAGACGCGGCTGCGGCATGGTGGCTGAGACCAGTGAGTTTGGTGCCAGTCTCGCTGCCGGACTGTCGCTCGGGTCTGACGAAACCGACCTGTGCCGCGACGCCAGCGACCAGAGCGGAATGCGGCCGAGATGTTGGCCGTTCAGATCAGCACACGTGGCTCAAACCGACCTCTGACCGGGAAATCGATCAGGAAGGTCTTGCCGGCGTCGGGGTCGGCGGCACGCTGCGCTTCATCCTGGTCTGCCCATGCCGAAGTCACAGCCAACCGGTCGGCATCCGCACCGATAAAGGCCGGGCAGGATGGCTGGGTGACTGGCATCGGTATTGAGCGCACCAGCTTGCCGTCAGGTGCAAAGGCGTTGACGGCCGAAGCACCCCAGCACGCATTCCAGAGGATACCGTCG
The DNA here is from genome assembly GCF_001303895.1 of Mesorhizobium sp. 1M-11. Classification (GTDB taxonomy): domain Bacteria; phylum Pseudomonadota; class Alphaproteobacteria; order Rhizobiales; family Rhizobiaceae; genus Mesorhizobium. The sequence goes on from NZ_LJSD01000019.1 coordinate 2,527, forward strand.
CGATCGACGACTGAGCCATCGACATTGCCGACATTCTGCCGATGATCGCCGAAAAGCTTGGGCTCACCCGTCGGCAGGCCTGTAGCCGGATCGCAGTCGACCCGCATCAGCAGCTTTTCCTCGCTGTCGACGTAATAGGCGACAGTTCCATCTTCGCTGAAGGCAATGGAGTTGGGCACGGTGATGCCATCATAGAGTTTGCGCAGCTCACCCCTGAAGAACCAGTAGATGGCGCCCGCTTTCTTCTCGTGTGTCTTGCTCATGGTGCCCAGCCAGAAGGCGCCGCACGGATGCACGCGCGCATCGTTGGAGCGGGTGCCTTTGTTCTCAGCCTCGACCGGCGTGTGAAGCGTGAGTTTGCCGGTCGCGGCATCCCGTACATGCAGGCCGGTTTCCGTGAAGACCAGCTGCCGCTTGTCGTCGATGGTTGCGATGGCGCTCGCCATCTGGCCGAGGTCGTGGGCTTTGGTGGCGCCGCTGCGGCCGCGCTCCAGCAACTGACCATGCACGATGTTGAACCAGTAGAGCGTTCCGGTCGCCTGATCGTAGCTCGGGCCCTCGCCGAGTTCGCAGACGTAGTCGGACAGGACCGAGACGATGCCAGTCATTTCTGCTCTCCAAAAACCTGATCCCAGACCGCGACAGCAGCTTCGGCGCGCGTGGCGACGTCGGTCACCGTCATGCCCGGCTTGAACAGGCTGGAACCCAGCCCGAAGACACTGACGCCTGCCGTCTTGTAGCCGGCGAAGTCCTTTTCGGAGACGCCGCCCACCGCTCCCACCGGCGTATCGGCCGGCAGGACCGCGCGCATCGCGGCAATGCCGCCCGGACCGAGCACGCTGGCCGGAAAGAACTTGAGCGCCGAGGCGCCGAGCCGGATCGCCTGGAAGGCCTCTGTCGGCGTGAAAACCCCCGGCATGGTGACCATGCCGTGATGCGCGGCGCGGCGCATGACGTCGGCATCGATGTTCGGACTGACCAGAAGCCGCCCATCTGCAAGCTTCAACGCGTCGACATCCTCGGCGGTCAGCACCGTGCCGGCGCCAACCAATGCTTCATCGGGCAATGCCTTCACGATCGCCGCGATGGACACGAACGGATCGGGCGAGTTCAGCGGCACCTCGATGGCCTCGATGCCGGCCCGGTAAATCGCCTCGGCAACGGCCACCGCTTCGTTCGGACGCAAGCCGCGCAGAATGGCGACGAGACCGCGCTTCAGTTTCGGAAACGGTGCGGTGAGGCTCATGTGGTTCCTTTCTCGCCGGCAATCATGCCGTTTTCTCGCGCAGCGGCAAACAGACCGGCGCGCACGGCGGCTTCCGCATCGACGGATCGAACCTGAAGTCCGGCCAGTTCCAATGCCTCGGCATAAAGTGCGCCGAGTGCCCCCGATCCCACCAGCACCACCGATCCACCGCCAGTTCCGTAGCGGCGCTGGGCCGAAGCGATCTCGCCGCCGATGAGCAGTCCGGACAGGCGCGCGGCGGCATTGTCCGGCTTCAGATCCTGCAGCAGCCCTGCGGCGCGGATCGCAAACAGCCGCGACGAGACGTCGCCACCATCTTTTAGCGCCTGCTGGCACCAATGGCGGAACTGCTCGTTTCCGGCAGCGACCGCGGCCGGATGCTCGCCGAGCGAATGGCGCAGGATCGAATGCGTCGCCAGTATCGAAAACAGTTCACCGGTCGGCCAGGTGCCGAAGCCGGTCACCGCACGGTCTTCCACCACGACCCACTTCGAATGCGTGCCGGGCATGCAGACGATATGCCGTCCTTTGGCCGGAAGATCCGCGCCGGCCAACTGTGTCTCCTCGCCACGCATCACATCCGGCGCATCCGCCAGCCGCTGTGCCAGGCCAGGGACGATACGCACGTCCCGCGCTGTATCGGGCACGCGGATGGCGCCCCGCAGGATGGCGTCGATGGGTGCCGCTACATCGACATAGGGTGCCTCGATCCAGCCCTGGCGCGAGCCGGCCATACCGCAGATGACAACCGGCAAGGTTGCAGGAGCGCCCATGGCGGCGAGGTGCCGCTCAAGCACGTTTGAAAAGCCGGTTTCACGCGCCGTGATCAGGCCGTCATCGCCACGCCGCTCGGCCAGCACCTTGCCGTCGCCGGCAAGCAGCCAGGCACGCAATCGGGTTGTGCCCCAGTCGATGGCGGCAATCGCAGGTGTCGTGCTCACAGCAGCCCTCCGTCGACGATCAGCGTCTGCGCCGTCAGCATGGCCGAGGCGTCCGAGGCCAGGAACAGGCACGGCCCAACCATGTCATCCGGATGCATTTCGCGCGGGATTGCCTGGCGGGCGATATGGGCTTCGAGCTTGCCGGGTGCGACCCAAAGTTGCCGTTGGCGCTCGGTGATGACCCAGCCGGGCGCGATTGCGTTCACCCGGATGCCGTCCTTGCCGTAGCGGCCCGCAAGCCCCTTGGTCAGGCCGATGATGCCGGCTTTCGCGGCCGTATAGGCCGGCATGTCGCCGATGTTCAGCATGAAGGACGTCGAGGTGAAGTTGACGATGGCGCCGCGACCCAATTTCTGCATTCCGGGCACGACCGCCTGGACAGTGAAGAAGTGCGGCCGGAGGTTGATCGACAGATTGTCGTCCCATTCGTCGACGGTCACCGTCTCGGCGGCATGGCGGATGTCGTTGGCGGCGTTGTTGACCAGTATGCTGACCGGCCCATGCGCCTGTTCGGCGGTCTTCACCGCCGCCCGGAGGGCCTCGATGTCGCGCAGATCGGCGTTGAGGAACAGCGGCTTCCGGCCAGTCAGGCTTGCGATCTCATCACACAGCGCCCGGCTCTGTGATTCAGCGATATCGACAAAGGCTACTTTCGCACCCTGGCGGGCAAAGCCTTCCGTCAACCTGGCGCCGATGCCCGTGCCGCCGCCGGTGATCAACACCGACGCACCTTCCAGATCGGCGAACCGCGCCGATGGCATCATTGTGGTTTCCTCCCTCGCGCATCGGCCCGAAAATCGGGATCGATTTCGGAAAGCACGACGCGCAGCTTCAAAAAATGTCAGAGCGTCCTTTGCGCGTCCGAAAGGACGCGCGGCGCTCTGGTCCGACGGCGCCGCATCCTAGCCAGCGGCTTGGCCGGGGCAAGCGCGAAAATGCTTATCGCATCATTTTGTCAGACAAATGGGAAAACCAGAAGAAATGCCGCCATTCTGTGCAGACCGGCGGCCTGGCAACGTTTCAGATTTCAGATCGCCCTGGCACGCAATGCGCCGCGAAAGGAATCCCGCAGATAGCCGAGCGTGGCATCGGCATTGGCCGGCTTGCCGAACAGATAGCCCTGGCCTCCGGCACAGCCGAACTGCACGAGGCGGTCGGCCTGTGCCTCCTGCTCGATGCCCTCTGCCACGACATCCATGCCAAGACCCTCGCACATGGCAAGAATGGCGCGGATGATATGTTCGGACGGCCGATCTTCCAGGATGGAGGAGACGAAGGCGCGATCGATCTTGAGCTTGTCGAAATTGAATTCGCGCAAGCGACCGAGCGATGACTGGCCGGTGCCGAAATCGTCCAGCGAAACGCGGATCCCGACCCGGCGCAGGTCCTCGACGATCTTCTCGGCAGAGATCGGATCGTTCATCAGACCCGTCTCGGTGATCTCGATCTCCAGCCGGCGCGGATCAAAACCGGTGCGCTCCAGGATCGACAGGATGTGCAACCCGGTATTCTGGTCGACGAGTTGTGACGGCGACAGGTTGAAAGACAGGAAGAGATCGCCTGGCCAGCCGCGCGCCGCTTCGGTGGCCTTGCGCAACACCAGTTGCGAGAGCGGACCGATGATGCCGCGCTCTTCTGCAATGGGAATGAAAACGGAGGGGGAGACGGGGCCGAGATCCGGATCCGACCAGCGCGCCAGGGCCTCGAAACCAATGGTGCGACGGGTACCGAGATCGACGATCGGCTGGAAATGTGGCTCGACTTCGCCGGCCGACACCGCGCGGCGCAAAGCCTGTTCGATGCGGGTGACGCGCTTGGCAGCCTCTTCCATCTCGCGGGTATAGACGACGACCTTGCCGCGGCCGGAGCGTTTGGCGTGGTAAAGCGCAGTCTCGGCTTTGTTGATCAGGATGTCGGTCGTCTCCTCGCCGGAATAAAACAGCGAGCAACCGGTGGAAGCCGAGAGCCTGGCGGTGCGTTCGCCGACATCGTAAGGCGCCGACAGGATCTCGATCAGCATACGCGCCCGCTCGGTGGCGGCCTCTTCGCTGAACACCATCGGATAGAGGAAGGCAAATTCATCGGCGCCGATGCGGCAGACGGTGGAATGGCTGTCCATCGAAGCGCGCAGACGCATTGCCACCTGGATCAGGATGTCGTCGCCGGCCTTGTGGCCGAACAGGTCGTTGATGGGTTTGAAGCCGTCGAGATCGAGTATGCCGACGGCAAAGGGGGCTGGGTCGTCCGAGCGGTCCGCGATGAGGCGCTCCACCTTGTCGAAGAAACGACGGTGGTTGCCGAGGCCGGTCAACGGATCGGTGAAGGCCAGATCCGTGTTTTCCCTGTTCGTCTGCCCGGTGCCAAACGACGTTTGCATCGGCGTCCCTGTTCTTATTCTGGAATTTCCTGCCAGAGTGACAGCAAACCGTTTAAGAAAGGTATCTCGAATATAAGCCGGCGCTTTCGCATCAGGCCAAGATGATGGCGCCGAAGGTTAGCCGGATTTGACCCGATAAAGTTCGAGCGGTTCACCTGCGGTCTCCGGGATCGGTTCCAACCAGGTTGGCGGTTGGCCCTTGATCAGGGAGGCCAGGAAGCCGTCCGGCGCTCGCGTTGCGAGTAGCTTGGTCTCGGCGTTACCCGGGCAGAGTGCGACAATACCGACCCTGTTTGCCTTGATTATCGCCTTGGCGTCGGCCTCCGATCCGAGGAACGCGTCGAGTGCGAGCAAATTGCCCACGACGTTGCGATGATACAGCGACGCGAGAGCACGATGATCCGTATACATCACGATCGGCGACCCGAGGTTGGAAACAGCGAGAACAGTGGTCGCCGGCTCTGTTGCAAGCCTGAGAAACTGCTGCCTGCCATCGCAGCTTGCTGCGGAGGCGGCATCGAGTTGCGGTTCCATCCTATCTTCAATGGAGACCGCTGCTGCAGCTGCGACCGTCCAGCTGAAGTTGAAAGAAATGATCCAGGCTGCGGCCATGCGCAATGAAGCAAGCCCGGAAGGATGTTTTTGAGCGTGTTGGCGCCAGACCCCGATCCAGGCCGAAAGCGGTATTACGGCAAAAGCAATCGAGAAGGGTGATCCCCGCACCTGCCAGGCGCTCACGACGAAGGCGACAATCAGCAACGCCGCAACCAGCGTATCCTCACGCCGCCAGTCGTCGCGGCGGCGGCGCAGTGCCATCAGTATTAGAGCCGCAGCGGGTGTCGCGTAGCGTCCCGCCACCGAAATCCAGTCGTCCGCCAACAGTTGCCAGAGCGACCGTGCCTCGGTGATGTGAGCGAACCAGAATTCCCTCAGTCTCGGGTCAAGGTCACCATACGGCGCTGCCAGGCATTGCGGGAAGAAGACGAGCATGACGGCACCGAGCGTGATCGCCATGCAAACGATCGAAATGGAGCGTCGCCAGATTGTACCGCTCAGCATTTCCAGGCTGCATAGAGTGGCGAGGCCACCACCTGCAAGCACAGCGAGGGTGAACTGGAAGCTGGAAAAAGCATCACATCTCGCATCCCCTGTACCCCAAGAGGAGGTCGGAACGGTGAGGATGAAGACGAGCGCCGAGGTGCCAGCAAAACCCAGGCCAAAATTACGGGCGATCGGCCGTTCGTGATCGCCGTCGATGAGAAACATCACCGTCAGCGTGAGACCTAACGTTGCCACGTAGGGCGTGGTTTCCATACCCACCGCCAACATCAAGGCGGCACATATACCGGATCCGATTGCCGCTCGGCTCTTTCCTGGCGCTATCATCGCCAGATAAAGGGCACCACAAGCCAGCGTGAGCTGTACATTGTGATGATCGAACGAATTCGGCGAAAAAGTGCCGATGAAATAAAGCGCTGTGCCACCAATCACTATTGCCGGAAGCACCGCGCCCGCTCCACCGTAGAAACGAGCGGCTCGAATCAGGATGAAAATGCAAGCGAAATAGAGCAGGAGCGGCCAGATGCTCCCCGCGAGAATCTCCGCCGTGGATTCGCTGGCGCCGAATGCACTGGCGGCCAGAATGATAGCGGCTATTGGCGCGTCGACCAATCGCGACCAATGCATCACAAAACCGCCTTCCGGCCCCATACGATACTGATGCAGGTCGAACCAACCTTGGCCACCAAGAAAATCCCGCACCTCGACCAGCCTGAGCAGGCTGTCATTGTCACCGTGAGCGTTGGAAAGAGATGGAAAGCCGATAAGCGCCGTTGTCATCAGAAAGAAAAGCATCGCGCAAGCCGCGAGTAGAAGATGATGCCGGCTTTCGGGGTGAACCTGAGATTTCACGAGTCATTCGCAATCGGTGAACTGCTTTCCTAAAGGAAAGGGTACACCAGCAGCCTTCAATAAACTGTAAAGTGGCTTCCTGGTTGGCCGGGTCTCCATGGCTGGCTCCGTGCTGTCACAGCCGGCCCTTCCATGCGAACCGAGCGAACTTGGTCTTAACGCATTTGGAATAGGTCTTGGTGCGATCGCACGGCCGAAGACGTGATGTGGAGCCTCGACATGGAAGGTCAGATATCCCAGGTGAGCATGCTGAAGACCGCGGAGAAGAGGCTTCTCAATGCGGTGCATGGTCGGGCCGTGTTCCGGCGCCGTGTTCGGATTCTGGCAGCACGCCTGGCGGAAGAACTCGGCAGCTCGGGCAGTGTTCTCGATCTCGGCTGCGGCGACGGATCAATTGCGCGCGCGATCATGGACATCAAGCCGGGGCTGACCTTTCGTGGCATCGACGTGATGTTACGGCCGCAAACGCATATTCCGGTCGAGCGCTTTGACGGCGAAATCATCCCTGCCGGCGAAAACACCTTTGATTGGGTGACGATTGTCGATGTCCTGCACCACACCGACAACCCAGGCCGACTTCTCGCGGAGGCCGCGCGCGTGGCGCGCAAGGGCGTGGTCGTCAAGGATCATCTGCGCGAAGGTTTCGCCGCATACACGACGCTGCGTGTCATGGATTGGGTGGGCAACAAGGGACACGATGTCCGCCTGCCCTACAATTATCTCAGCCGTGCCGAGTGGGACGAGGCATTCCATGGCGCCGGCCTCGAGATACAAAGCTGGCAGCAGAGCCTCCGGCTCTATCCCATGCCGGTAGGGCTCGTCTGTGATCGGAATCTGCATTTCATCTCGACACTGCGATAGTCAGCTCTCGCTGCTGACGAAGACCCAGTATTTGGAGAAGGCATAACTCATGATGGCTGCCGTGGCCGTAACGGCCATCGAGGTCTCCAGGGGCGCCCAGGCCAGGGTACTTCCGCACAGCTTCCCGACAAGACCCGCCGCGGTGGCGCAAACGACTTGCGCGACAGCGTAGCGCGACAAGGTCGAGCCGCCGCTGCTGATGTCTGAAAAAGTCCAGTCTCGTTGTGCCAGATAGGCTGCGCCGAATGCGACTGCGTAGCCGACCACGCTTGCCGTAAGAGCGGGTACGCCGAAATGCAGCAGCGTGTAGGTCAGCATGAGCAGCAGGAGATTGGCTCCCGCACCGACAACAAGGAAACGCAACAACCGGCCTTTGACCGGTCGCCGCCCGGTTGCGATGGTTTCTCTACCCTTGGCCAACGAGCGCCTCGTCGCTCTCTGTTATCCTGCGTTTTAGCGGGATCTCCAGTACCCCAAGCAGGAAGGCGGAAAAGAAAAGCTGGAGCGAGATGACCACAAGGCTGAGGCCGAGCACCACGATGCGCGGAATTTCCGAATCGTTCAGTGGGCCGAAGCTCAGAAGCGCCCAGCGAACGGTTGCGTAACCAAAGAATAACGCCCCAGCGGTGAACAATATGCCTGCGTTGACCGCCAGCCTGTCGGTGCTGAGATAAGCCAGCAGCCAGTCGGACCGACGGTTCTTGGGCAGGATACCGGTCAGATCAGCGTAGCGGCGGGAAATGGCACCGCAGGTGATCAATTGAACACCGGTGACGACCGCGAAACAGGCAGCGACGAAGGTGTTGAGGTCGAGTGACAGATTGTCGATGACCCTGAGCGGCCCGAACGCAAGAAGCGCCGCGAACATCAGGCCGATGCCGGTAAGGAACATGCCGGGAATAAAGAATAGCCAACGCGGATTGTACATCAGCAGGAATTTCAGATGTCGCCAGCCATCCCGCCACGTGCGCAGGTGTGGAGGCCTGCTGCGCCCGTCGGGCTTCAGCGTGGTTGGCACTTCCTCGATGCGCAGCTTTGCCAATGCTGCGCGCACCACCATCTCGCTGGCGAACTCCATACCCGTCGTCTGCAGATTCAGTTTGCGGACAGAGTCCGTGCAGAAGCCACGAAGCCCGCAGTGGAAATCGCCTATTCGCAATCTGAAGAATAGCCTTCCAAGAAAAGACAGCACAGGATTGCCGAGGTAGCGATGCAACTTTGGCATGGCTCCCGGTGCGATGCCGCCCTTGAAACGATTGCCCATGACGACATCGGCGCCGCCGCGCAAGTGTTCTACAAAAAGGTCGAGCCGTTCGAAATCGTAGGAATCGTCTGCGTCGCCCATGATGATGAAGCGGCCACGCGCGGCGGCTATACCGCCGATCAGTGCGGCACCATAGCCTTTCTCCGCGACGGGAACCACGCGGGCACCGAAGGTCGTTGCAATATGTTGTGAGCCGTCGGTACTGCCATTGTCCGCGATCAGCACCTCACCCACTATCCCCGACCGGCCGAGAAAATTTTTCGCCTTGAGAATGCACGTCGCCAGCGTCTCGGCCTCGTTGAGGCAAGGCATGAGGATGGTTAGTTCAACTGTCTCCAACGTCGGTTCGACAGCGAGAGATCTATCGGTCTCGCGAAACTTCTTTGCTTGCACGCCCATTTTACTACCCCACCAGACCAAGCGGGGAGGACTATGCGTGGCAATGCCTTAAGATTTCGATGAAAGGTCGGTTGGGGCCGACGGATTGGCAGCCTGTGCGCTAGACGCTACATCATTGGCCATCGACAACAATGCGCTCAGCGGAGTCTCTGCATGTCCCTCAAAGTCGCCGTCCAGATGGATCATGTCTCGACCGTCAGCATCGCCGGCGACACATCTTTCGCGCTCTCTCTGGAAGCGCAGCGGCGCGGCCACCGATTGTATCACTATACGCCGGACCGGCTGTCGCTGCGCGACGGCAAGGTCTTCGCCCGCATCGAGGAGATGCAGGTGCGGGATGTGAAGGGCGATCATTTCACGCTGGGCGAGGCTGTGTGCACGGACCTGTCGGAAATGGACGTGGTCCTGCTGCGCCAGGACCCGCCCTTCGACATGAACTACATCACCACCACCCATATGCTGGAGCGCATCCACCCGCAGACACTGGTGGTGAACGACCCGGCCTGGGTGCGCAACAGCCCCGAGAAGATCTTCGTCACCGAATTTGCGGACCTGATGCCGGAAACGCTGATCACCAAGGATCCGCTGGAAGTGGCCGCGTTCCGCAAGGAGTTTGGCGACATCATCGTCAAGCCGCTCTACGGCAATGGCGGCGCCGGCATCTTCCATCTGCATGAGGCCGACCGCAATCTGGCCTCGCTGCTGGAAATGTTCGGCCAGCTGTTCCGCGAGCCCTATATCGTCCAGCGTTACCTGAAGGACGTGCGCAAGGGCGACAAGCGCATCATCCTGATCGACGGCGAGCCGGTCGGCGCCATCAACCGCGTGCCTGCTGAATTCGAGTCGCGGTCCAACATGCATGTCGGCGGCCGCGCCGAAAAGACCGAGCTGACCGCGCGCGAGCGTGAGATCTGTGCCCGCATCGGTCCATCGCTGAAGGAGCGCGGCTTCATCCTCGTCGGCATCGACGTCATCGGCGACTACATGACCGAGATCAACGTCACCTCACCGACAGGCATCCGCGAAGTGAAGCGCTTCGGCGGTGCCGACATCGCCGCCCTGTTCTGGGACGCGGTGGAAGCCAAGCGCGGCTAGAGCTTTCGCCGTTTCACGGAAACAACGACTTTGCCTGCAAAATCGGCAGCAACCCGGTTGCATCTCATATGGTTGTTTGTTCCCGTATTGTTCTTGATCTGACCTGAAAACCATGCTTTTCTTGACCCGTGGCCGCTCCGGCCATGCGGGTAGGGTGCCCGCCTGGGGGCTCAGATGGTTTCGCGCGTTCGCACGGTGGCGTTCCAGGGCATAGAGGCCGTGCCGGTCGACGTCCAGGTGATGATTGCGCCCGGCAAGGTCGGCATGTCGATCGTCGGCCTGCCGGACAAGGCCGTGGCCGAAAGCCGCGAACGCGTCCAGGCGGCTCTTCATGCCTCCGGCCTGTCGATGCCGGCACGCAAGGTCACGGTCAATCTCGCGCCGGCCGATCTGCCGAAGGAAGGCAGCCACTACGACCTGCCGATCGCGCTCGGCCTGATGGCCGCCCTCGGCGCCATTCCCGGCGATATGCTGGCATCCTATGTCGTTCTTGGTGAACTTTCGCTGGACGGTACGATCGCTGCGGTCGCCGGTGCCCTGCCGGCGGCGGTCGGCGCCAATGCCGACGGGCGCGGGCTGATCTGTCCGCACGCCTGCGGTCCCGAAGCGGCCTGGGCCGGTCCCGACATCGATATCGTCGCGCCGCGCAGCCTGATTGCCATGGCCAATCATTTTCGGGGCACGCAGGTGCTGTCACGCCCGCAGCCCGGCGTGCATCAGAGCGCGCGCAATCTGCCGGACCTTGCCGATATCAAAGGTCAGGAAAGTGCCAAGCGTGCGCTGGAGGTGGCAGCGGCCGGTGGGCACAATCTGCTGATGGTCGGCCCGCCGGGTTCCGGCAAGTCTATGCTGGCGCAGCGCCTCCCCTCGATCCTGCCGCCGCTGGCGCCGAAGGAGTTGCTGGAGGTCTCGATGATCGCTTCGGTCGCCGGCGAACTTGCCGGAGGCAAGCTGACCGACCGGCGGCCATTTCGCGCACCGCATCACTCGGCCTCGATGGCGGCAATGGTTGGCGGCGGCGTGAGGGCGCGTCCGGGAGAGGTCTCGCTCGCCCATCACGGTGTGCTTTTCCTCGACGAATTCCCGGAGTTCTCGCCGCAAACGCTCGATGCGCTGCGCCAGCCATTGGAAACCGGCGACTGCATGATCGCCCGCGCCAATCATCGCGTCACTTATCCGGCGCGCATCCAGCTGATCGCGGCGATGAACCCATGCCGTTGCGGCATGGCTGGCGAGCCCGGCTATCGCTGCCTGCGCGGCGATCGTTGCCGTGTCGACTATCAGGCGCGGATCTCGGGTCCGCTGCTCGACCGGATCGATCTCAGGGTCGATGTACCGGCCGTCTCGGCCAGCGATCTGATCCGGCCGGATCGGACGGAGCCGAGTGCCACGGTTGCCGAGCGCGTGGCGCTGGCGCGAAACATCCAGCTCAAGCGTTTCGAGGCTCAAGGCGTCACCGGAATTGCGCTCAACGCCCATTGTTCGCCAGCCATGATCGAGGCGATTGCGGCACCGGATGCGGCAGGGCTCGCACTGCTCAGCGAGGCCAGCGAAAAACTCGGCTTTTCCGCGCGCGCCTATCACCGCGTGCTGAAAGTGGCGCGCACCCTGGCCGATCTCGACGATTGCGAAACGGTCGGGCGCATCCATCTCGCCGAGGCGATCTCGTACCGCATGGCATCGGGACGCTTGTCGCAAGCGGCTTGAAACAGCAACCGCGTACGGAGTTGTGAATTATTGAACAGCGCCGACCAGCACCTGCTGGCCATCGCGGATCGAGACCCAGCGGCCGGTGTTGTCGATGGCCTGGCGCTTCAGGAAGCGATAGCCGCTCTGATCCCAGGGCTTGACCTTGTCGGTCAGGTTGTCGAGCACGAAATCGCCCTTGTCGGTGCGCACGGTCAACACCGCATGGCCTTCGCCGTCCGGCTTGCGGACCACCGTCACCAGCAGGTTCGCCAGCGAAACGCCCTGCCTGGCCAGCCGGCGGCGCTTTTCAAGCACATAATCCTCGCAATCGCCGACACCCTTGTCCGGGTAGGCCCAGACCTCGTCCTTGCCGTAGATTTCCAGGTCGCTCAGCGGCTTGACCGCGGCATTCACTGCAGCCGTGACCCTGCCAAGTTTGTTCAAGAGCGCTGTGGTCAACCTGGCCGGCGCCAGGTCCTTGGGACGAACGGAACATTCGGCAGGACGTGTCTTGCAGAATTCGTAGTGTCCGATCGGCTGCGTGGTCGCTCCGCCCGTGGCCATCGCGCCGGCGGCCGACGCGGATGGCATCGCCCAGATCGCTGCAGCCAGCCCAATCGCCGCCGCCGCAAAGACACGCAAACCTTGCGTCGCTGGTGAGGAGTTCATCGTCCCCCGCTCGCCCCTGTTATTAACGAAACGTTAATGAGGATTTACATGTCGTGTCAATTCATCCTGATGGCGGATTCGCCGAAAGGGTTAATCGCGGCCCGGTCATTGCGGTGATTGCGCAACAGTCAGCGCCGTCAATTTCGTCTGGATGGCAGGCCAGGGACAAAATGGGAGCGTGGCGGCTCGTTTCTTGAAACAAACCGTTCGCCACGCGGGTCTAAAAGATCGCGTTCAAAAATACGTGATCAGGATCGTGCCTCAAGCCTGAGTCGGCTTGGTGGCCTTCCGCTTCACCACCACCTTCTCGGTGCGGCCGTAGCTGGTGATGAAATCGACGATGCGCGGCACGATCTCGGCGCGGAAGCGTGAGCCGTTGAAGACGCCATAATGGCCGACCGCCGGCTGCATGTAGTGTGCCTTCATGTCGGCGGGAACATTGACGCACAGGCGATGAGCGGCTTCTGTCTGGCCGAGACCCGAAATATCGTCGTTCTCGCCCTCGACCGTAAACAGCGCGACATTGCGAATGGCGCCTGGATCGACCTTCGTGCCGCGATGCTTCATCTGACCCTTCGGCAGGGCATGGCGCACGAACACCGTTTCCACGGTCTGCAGGTAGAACTCGGCGGTCAGGTCCATCACCGCCAGATATTCGTCGTAGAACTCGCGGTGCTTCTCGGCGCTGTCGCCGTCGTTCTTCACGAGGTGCATGAAGAAGTCCTTGTGGGCGATGATATGCCGGTCAAGGTTCATGCTCATGAAGCCGGAAAGCTGCAGGAAGCCCGGATAGACGTCACGGCCGAAACCCGGCACCGGCCATGGCGCTTGCATGACGACGTTGTCGCGGAACCAGTCGATGCCCTTTTCCTCGGCAAGGAGGTTGACCGCGGTCGGGTTGCAGCGCGTGTCGATCGGTCCGCCCATCAGCGTCATGGTGGCTGGCGCGAAGCGATCGCCGCGCGCTTCCATCAGCGCCACGGCAGCCAGCACCGGCACCGAAGGCTGGCATACCGCCATCACATGGGTGTCCGGCCCAAGCGCATGCAGCATGTCGACCACGTAGTCGATGTAGTCATCGAGATCGAAACGACCGGCCGAGACAGGCACCATGCGCGCATCGACCCAGTCGGTGATGTAGACATCGGCATGAGGCAGCATCGCCTCCACCGTGCCGCGCAACAGCGTTGCGTAGTGGCCCGACATCGGCGCCACGATGAGAAGCTTAGGGTCGGTGCGGCGGCCGGCGGGCACCTCGCGCTGGAAATGGATGAGGTTGCAGAACGGTTTCGACCAGACGACGCGCTCCGTGACCGGCACGGTCTTCCAGTCGACCACGGTCTTGTCGAGGCCGAAGGCCGGCTTGCCGTAACGGCGTGTGGTGCGCTCGAACAATTCCGCAGTCGCGGCCACCGAACGGCCCCAGGGCGTGTGCGAAAACGGATTCAGCGGATTGGTGTAGAGAACCCGCACCGCCTCGGCATAGGCGCGCGCCGGCTGCAGGGCAGCATGGTTCATCTCGTAGAACTGGTAGAACATCAAATGGTCTCCGCTGCCCTCGGAACGAAGGGCTAAGAGCAATTCCAGGAAAAGTGTGTAACGGTTTTCCGTCCGGAATTGCGCAAAAACAAAGAGTTAGGGCGTTTCCGCGTTTCCGTGAAACGCTCTAGAAGCGACCCAGTCACTTCACTCTGTCGCAACGAAGTTAACAAGAAATTGTTGCGGCGCAATAGATCACGTTGGGTGAGTTATCCCCATACTTTAGGCCAAAGCCTTGAAAAAGGCCGGTCAGCAGGCCCAGTCGGCTATGGGTGCAGGTGCGAAGGCGTCTCATTGGCAAGTGAGCCGGCGGTGAATGCCGGCCTCAAGCGAATCAAAGAAAAAGCGCCGCAACGAGGCGGCGCTTTTCATTTCATCCATTGCCAATGACCGGATCAGACCCTGGCCATGCAAACAGCGGCGTGGCCGGAGCTGACGAAGCCCAGCTGGCGGGCGGCCCCGCGCGACAGATCGAGCACCCGACCCTTGATGAAGGGGCCACGGTCATTGATGCGTACGACGACGGTCTTGCCGTTGTTTTTGTTGGTAACCTTGAGCCGGGTGCCGAAAGGCAGGCTGCGATGAGCGGCAGTCAGGGCTGAAGGGTTCATGCGCTCGCCCGACGCAGTCTTTGAATGCAGGGCATACCAGGAAGCGCGACCGCATTGTGCAGCGGCGGAGGAGGTGGACGCGCCGGCGACAAGGCCGACCGCGACAGTGACCGCGGCAAGCGCGGCCTTCTTGTTGTTGATTGTCATTCCGAGGGAACGGCTCCGTTGATCGATAGGAGGCCGTTAGGGTGAAATGCGGCGGCAAATCTGGCGCGTTTCGGGCGATTCTGTGGCGAACGGACACGTTTTGAAACGCCGGGAAACAGTCTGTCAGAATATTGTCCGACAATCGCGCAGTTCAGATTACGAATCACACCGCCAGGAGACAGAATCGCTTTAGCCCGCGTGATTCTGATCTCCAAGTACAATTCCGGAATTTGTCAGTGTAATCTCAGCCATCACGCAATCATGCTATGGCCAGCGCAAGGCGAATTGTCCGCTAGCATAAAACGCGCTGCACTCTTCAGTCGCCGGATAAATTCAACTGATGCCATGGGGTCCACCACTCGGCAGCGGCACGTGGCGCGTGTGGGAAAGAGGACAAATAAAAAAGCCCGGCAATGCCGGGCTTTTTTGAAATGCTCACCACTTCATGTCGAAGCAGTGCGGAAACTTGGTGCCCAGAAGAGGACTCGAACCTCCACGCCTCGCGGCACACGGACCTGAACCGTGCGCGTCTACCAATTCCGCCATCTGGGCTGGTGGGCGCTCATGTAAGCGGGCAGGCCGACCCTGTCAACGCGCTTTTTTCAAGCAATGCAAAGGCTCGGCATAAATGTCGCTTGCTGGCGCCGGCAAAATGTCCCACCGCATCGTGCCCGCCGAAAGCCGGAAGCGATTTTCGGCAAGCGCGACACACGGATTCCCAATTCAGCCGGCCAGAACTTCCTTCGAAGCGACGCTCGAATCGGCGTTGAGCTTGTAGATGACCGGCACGCCGGTGCCGAGCTCCAGCTTGACGATCTCCTCGCCAGTCAGCCCGTCCAGCGCCATGATCAGCGCCCGCAGCGAATTGCCGTGGGCCGCGACCAGAACGGTGCCGCCAGCCAGCACGTGCGGCTGCAGCGTGTGCAGGTAGTAGGGCCACACACGTGCGCCGGTGTCCTTCAGGCTCTCGCCGCCGGGTGGCGGCACGTCATAGGAGCGGCGCCAGACATGCACCTGGTCTTCGCCCCATTTCTGGCGGGCGTCATCCTTGTTGAGGCCGGACAGTTCGCCGTAGTCGCGCTCGTTCAGCGCCTGGTCACGCACCGTCTTCAGGTCGCTCTGGCCGACGGCATCCAGGATGTGCTGGCAGGTCTTCTGGGCGCGCTGCAGGGCCGAGGTGAAGGCGATGTCGAACTTCAGTCCGCGTGCCTTCAGCTTCGCCCCGGCGGCCTTGGCTTCGGCATGCCCCTGTTCGGTCAGGTCGACGTCGCGCCAGCCGGTGAACAGGTTCTTCAGGTTCCAATCGCTCTGGCCGTGGCGCACGAGCACGAGAGTTCGCGACATGTTTTCTCCTTTACTGGAGCGTTTCCGGCAAAAGCGGAAACGCTCTAACGACGTTCTGATCTTCGTTCAGGCGTCCCGGCTAAGGCCGAGCACGTCCCGCATGGAGTAGAGACCTGGCTTGCGCCCATGCGCCCAGAGCGCCGCCTTGACGGCGCCACGGGCGAAGATGGCGCGGTCCTCGGCGTGGTGGCTGAGCGTGACGCGCTCTCCGGGGCCGGCAAGGAATACCGAGTGTTCGCCGACAACCGAGCCGCCGCGCAGCGTGGCGAAGCCGATGGTCTTCGTCTTGCGTGCGCCGGTGTGGCCGTCTCGGCTCCGCACGCTGTTTTCGGCAAGCGCGATCTCTCGGCCCGCCGCCGCGGCCTCGCCGAGCAGCAGGGCGGTTCCGGAGGGAGCATCGACTTTCTGGCGATGATGCATTTCGAGGATCTCGATGTCGAAATCCTCCGGATCAAGCGCCCTGGCTGCCTGCTCGACAAGAACCGCGAGCAGATTGACGCCGAGGCTCATATTGCCTGACTTGACGATGGTGGCGTGTCGCGCTGCGGCGGCGATTGCCGCGTCATCCTCGTCCGAGCAGCCGGTTGTGCCGATGATGTGCGCAATGCGCGCCTGGGCCGCATAGCCGGCGAATTCGACGGTGGCGGCGGGCGACGTGAAGTCGAGCACGCCGTCGGCCTTGGCGAAGGCCGGCAGCGGATCGTCGCCGATCGCCACGCCGATCGGACCGATGCCGGCAATCTGTCCGACATCCTTGCCGACATGAGGCGAGCCCTTTCGCTCGATCGCGGCGGCGACGGTTGCTCCGGGTATGGTGGTGATGGCGCGGATCAGGGCCTGGCCCATGCGGCCCGCGGCACCCACCACCACCAGCTTCATTTCGCTCATGCGCTATCCTCCGGTCGTTCCATCGGCTCTATTCGCCATCGCTTCTGCCTCACCGTCATCGACAAGGCCAAGCCCCTGTCCGCCTTGCAGGTTGTGGAAGCGTGCATAGGCGCCGCCCGGCCTTGCGATCAGCTCGGCATGCGTGCCTTCTTCCACCAGCTGGCCCTGTTCCAGAACGACGATATGATCGGCATTGACCACTGTCGACAGCCGGTGCGCGATGACGATGGTGGTGCGCCCCTGCACGATGGTGGTGAGCGCCTGCTGGACACGCGCCTCCGATTCATTGTCGAGTGCCGATGTCGCCTCATCGAGAAGCAGGATCGGCGCCTGGCGCACGATGGCGCGTGCAATCGACAGGCGCTGGCGCTGTCCGCCGGAAAGCGTCACGCCGTTTTCGCCGACCGGCGTGTCATAACCCTGCGGCTGCTGGCGGATGAAATCGTCCGCGGCGGCCTGGCTTGCCGCGAACTGGATGTCGCTGTCGTTGGCGTTCGGCCTGCCGTAGCGGATGTTGTCGCTGATCGTGCCTTCGAACAGATAGGGCTGTTGCGAAACGAAGGCGATCGACTGGCGCAGCGACTGCTTGGTGACCTTGGAGATATCCTGGCCGTCGATTTCGATCGAACCGTCGTTCACGTCGTAGAAGCGCTGCAGCAAGGCAACCAGCGTCGACTTGCCGGCGCCGGAGGCGCCGACGATCGCGGTCGTCTTGCCGGCCGAGGCCGTGAAGGTGAGGTTGCGGATAACCGGCAGGTCGGGGACGTAGCCGAAGGTCACATTCTTGAAGCGGATCTCACCAGCCTCGATTCTGGCATCCTTGGCATCCTGCGCATCGCCCTGGCGCGGCTCGAGGTCGAGCAGTTCGTAGATCATGCGCGCATTGACCATGGCACGCTCGACATTGACCTGGGTGCGGGCGAGGCGCCGTACCGGATCATAGGCCAGCATGAAGGCGGTGATGAACGACATGATGTTGCCGGGCGGTTGGCTGCTATAGGCCGAACGGTACATCGAATAGGCAACGACACCGGCAATGGCGAAACCGGCAAGCATCTCGGTGACCGGGGCGAGGCGTTCCGAAACGCGGGCGATCTTGTTGTAGCGGGATTCCGCCCTGTCGACCAAATCGCCGATCTTGCGGGTCAACTGCTCTTCCATGGTGAAGGCCTTCACCACGGCGATGCCCTGCACGGATTCCTGCATGGCGCCGATCAGATGCGAGTTGATCTCGACCGATTCACGCGTCACGCGGCGTACGCGCCGCATGATGTAGCTGACTGCCCAGACCAGCGGCGGACCGATCAGGAAGATGCTCGCAGCCAGAAATGGCGCCTGGTAGACCATGACGACCACTAGGCCGATCAGGGCCACGAGGTCGCCGGCGATCGATTTCAGCGTCATCGAGAACAGATCACGGATGCCGGCGACGTTTTCGTTGATACGCGCCGCAAGCTGGCCTGAGCGCGTTTCGCTGTAGAAATCGACGCCCAGCTTCATCAAATGGGCGAAGACGCGCTTTTGATAGTAGGCAACGATGCTGTTGCCGATCTTGGCCAGCGTCACGCCGGCGCCGTAGGTGGCAAGGCCACGAACCAGGAAAATGCCGACGATGGCGCCGCAAATGACAGGCACCAGATCATAGCGGTGCTTGTAATAGAGCTCATCGACCATCGGCTGCATGATGTACGCCGCGCCGCCGGTGGTTGCGGCCAGGGCGATCAGACAGAATGCCGCCATCCAGTAGGATTTCAGGTGCCCGCGGCCGGCCTCGTCATAGATGCGCCGCAACACAGCGAAGACTTCGCTGGGGTCAGCCTTTCTTTTTGGTTCGTTGGAGGCCAAATTTCAGTCCGCTACACTGCGTTCATCGGTCGCCCGTTGGCGTCCGGCACCTATTAGCCTCATCGGCTGTCCTTGCCTATGGCCAATGGGCAACGCGCGAAAAATGCTTGGACGTAACTCCAGGAAAAGTGTGTGGCGGTTTTCCGCCCGGAATTGCGTGAAGACAAAGAGCTGGAGCGTTTCCGTTAAGACGGAAGCGCTCCAGCGCGCTCAAGCGCTCCAGCGCCGGCCATCGGTCTCGACGCCGAACAGGGATGGTGCCCGCGCATAGGCGGCAAGTCCGGCCAGCGCTGCCAGCGGATGCGTAATGACATAGACGGGCATGGACCGCATCATCTCGCTGTGCGGCGCCTTGTCTTCGAAGGCGGCGCGGAAATTGCCTGCCTGCAGCGCCGGTACGATCTTCTGCGCAATGCCGCCGGTGAGGAAGACGCCGCCGCGGCTCTTGAAAACCAGCGCGAGATCGCCGGCGGTGCGGCCAAGGCAGGTGACGAAGAGCGAGAGCGCTTCTTCCGCCACCGGATCGGATTTCGCCAGCGCCGCCGCCGTGATTTCAGCCGGCTTGACGAAGGGAGCGGTCTTGCCGTCGGCTTCGGCGACGGCGCGGTAGACATTGACCAGTCCGCGCCCGCACAGGATCTGCTCTCCGGAAATACGGCCCTCGATCTTTTCGATGTGCGGAAATACCTGGAAGTCGCGTGGCGTGCGCGGGCCGATGTCCATATGCCCGCCTTCGCCCGGTACCGGGATCCAGTGCCCAAGCGCGTGGATCAGCCCGGCGACGCCAAGACCGGTGCCCGGGCCCAGTACGACGCGGCTGGCATTCGGCTCGGGCTCGCCGCCGCCGATCTTTTCCATATGCTCTTCGCCGAGCGCCACCACGGCAAGGGCCTGCGCCTCGAAATCGTTCAGAACGACGACCTCGCTGAAGCCGAGGTCCCGCAGCATCACCTTGGGCCGGATCACCCAGGGACAGTTGGTGAGCGGAATTTCATCGCCGTTGACCGGGCCGGCAATGGCCAGCACCGCTGAATTCGGCCGCACCGCGGAGCGGTCGAGAACGGCAGCCTGGATGGCGGCATCGATCGTCTCGAAGTCGGCGGTCTGGACGATATGGGGCTCGCCGGCTTCGGCATTCGCGTCGAGCACGACGGAGAAGCGCGCATTGGTGCCGCCGATGTCGCCGATCAGGATCGGGAATCTCAGCACGCCGCTTCCGTCAGTCATTCCCATCCCCGGTCCGATGTGGCGATGGCTCGCCTCGTGTTCTCAACAGTGCGGCCAGGGCATTGCGCATTCATTCGGACGCGCAAGGACGCTCTGACCGTTTTAAGGCTGCGCATCGTGCAGTCTTCACGCCGATTCGGTCGCCTGCAACCTTCTCAATCGATTGAATGCTATAAACAAACAAAAGCGCCCCTGAAAGGGCACTTTTCAGGCCACAGCCTAGAACCGAAGGTTTTCGCAATCGATCTGAAAAGCGCCCGGGAAAGGGCACTTTTCAGGCAGGAATCGAAGGGCTTGCAACTGATCTGAAAAGCACCCTCTCGCGGGTGCTTTTCGTGTCCGCTTGCTACCGGCGTCAGTTGCCGGGGCGCGGACGCGGCAGCGGAATGCCTATCTTCGGCGTCGGCGCGAAGGCATTGGCTGTCACCGGCGTGAGCGGCGCTTCGCCGATTGTCGCCGGGGGGGTTGGAGCCGCTTCCGGCGATGCGGCCACCGCGACCGGCGGCCGGCCGTTGCCATAATAGGTCGCTGCCTCCGCCGACACCGGTCCCGGCGCCTGCAGCACCAGCCGGCATTCCTTCGGCAGGCTCGCCATGGTCATGATGTCGCGCGCCTTGGGGGCGTCCGGATTCTTGTTCGGGCGCCATGGCTCCTCGGTGAACCACCAGGCCAGCGACTTGTCGCAGCCGTCGCCCGGCGCCGTTGCCGCCTGTTCCTTGCAGCCGTGCGATCCCGGCTGGCAGCCGATGCGGACATGGAAATGATAGTCGTGGCCCCAGAACGGCCTGATCTTGCGCAGCCAGCTGCGGTCGCCGGTCACGGTATCGCAGAGCTTCTTCTTGATGCCGGGATTGACCAGGATGCGCTCGACTTCCGGGTAGCTCGCCGCGCGGCGCAGGAGCTGGGTATGCTGGGGGGTCCACCGCTGGTCGTAGACGAGATGCGTCTTCGGGTCGACCATCAGCCTGGCGCTCTTGTTCTCGCGCTCAGCCATGGTCAGGTCGCGGCTCGGTTTTGGCGTCAGCCAGATGTCGGCATCGAGGCCGATCTGGTGCGAGGCGTGGCCGGTCAGCATCGGGCCGCCGCGCGGTTGCGAGATGTCGCCGAGCAAAAGGCCCGGCCAGCCATCAGCCTCGGCGTCGCGCGAGAATTTCTCGAGCAGCGCGATCATCGTCGGATGGCCCCAGCGACGATTGCGCGAAGGGCGCATCACCGTCCAGGTGTCGCCCTCCAGCGGAATGGCAACGCCACCCGTGAAACAGCCTTTCGAATAAAAGCCGAAGGATTGCGGCTCGGTCGCAGCCGGCAGTTTTTCGGCGCCGAACAGGTTCTTGGCCAGTTCCTCGGCCATAGCCGGACGCGCCTCGAATTCGAGGGCGCCAAGAAGCGTGGCCAATCCCGCCAGAACAAAGGTCGCCTTGCGGGCAATGGTTCGCAGCCGTTTCGTCACTTACCCTCTCCCTGCTTTCGCAGTCCCTTCAATCCGACGCAGGCCGAATCATACCATGCCTCGGCCGTCTCCTGCGATCACGAGCGCTTCATCGGGCTGCGCGCCGCTCCCTTGTCCCAGTCTCCACTCGCCCACATCTGGTCGAAGGCGGCGTGGTAGTCGGGAAAGCGGAACGCATAACCCGTAGCCTTGATCTCCGCGTTGGAGACGCGCTTGTTCTCGCCATAAAAGGACCGCGCCATGGGCGAAAGTTGGGCGGTGGCGAAATCGGTCTCCGGCGGAGGCGGTACATTCATCAACGTGGCGGCATAGGTCACGACGTCCTGCGGCGGTGCGGGCAGGTCGTCGGTGATGTTGAAAATGCCGCCGAGATCGCCCTCTGCGAGATGTAGAAGAGCGCCGGAAATGTCATCGCGATGAATGCGGTTGAACACCTGATCCGGCTTGATCAGCCGTTTGGCGGTGCCGTCGGCGAGATTGACGAAGGCGTTGCGGCCTGGGCCGTAAATGCCGGAAAGGCGCAGCACGGCGACAGGCCGCCCGATCTCGTGGCCGAGAGCCTGCCAGGCCTGTTCCGCCTTGAGTCTCAAGGTGGAGCGTTCCGACACCGGGCGGCATTCGGCTTTTTCATCGACCCAGGCGCCGCCATGATCGCCATAGACGCCGACCGTCGACAGATAGCCGATCCAGCGTAGCGCCGGCATCCGGGTCACGATCGTGTCGTGAGCCGCTCGCAGCACCGGGTCGCCAGCCGTCTCTGGCGCGATCGAGATCAACAGATGGGTGGTTTCGTTGAGTGCGGCTTCGATTTGCGGTGTGAGCGTTCCGTCGAAGATCAAGGGCTCGATGTCGGCCTGCCTGAGGGCTTCGAATTTTCCCTGCGAGCGCGTCGTGCCGGTAAAGCGACCGAAATCATGGTTCTGGCCGGCGAAAGCCTGGGCGGAGTAGCCGGCTCCGAAAATGAAAATCCTGTTGCCGCTCATGCTGCCCTTCCGTTGTTTTCCGCCTCGTCGATGGCCCGGCGCCACTCGTCCCGAACGGCCGTGTCATCTTCGTGCGGCAACGCCGTTGCCGCCAGCTCGCGCACTGTATCGCCTGCAATCAGCCGCGACAGTGCCCACACCGCCGCACCCCGAACCAGCGGCGAAGCATCGTCGAGCAGCTCTCGCACCGGCGTGACAAGGCTCTGATCGCAGGAATTGCCGGCAGCGATCAGCACGTTGCGGATGAAACGGTCGCGGCCGATTCGCTTGACCGGCGAGCCGGAGAAGAGAGTGCGGAACCCTGCGTCGTCGAGCTTGAGCAGATCGGCCAGCGCCGGCTCGCGCAGATCGGCTCTCGCAACGAGCTTCGCTTCGGAGGCAGCCTGCGCAAACTTGTTCCAGGGGCAGGCCGCCAGGCAATCGTCACAGCCATAGATGCGGTTGCCGATGGCGGCGCGGAATTCGCGTGGGATCGGCCCTTTATTCTCGATGGTGAGGTAGGAGATGCAACGGCGGGCATCGAGCCGGTAAGGGGCGGGGAACGCATCGGTCGGGCAGGCGTCGAGGCAGGCGCGGCAGGAGCCGCAATGATCCTCTTCGGCTGCATCGGGCTCGAGTTCCGCGGTCGCGAAGATGGTGCCGAGAAACAGCCACGAGCCGTGCTCGCGACTGACAAGGTTGGTGTGCTTGCCTTGCCAGCCGAGCCCCGCCGCCTCGGCCAGGGGCTTTTCCATCACCGGCGCGGTGTCGACGAACACCTTCACGTCGCCGCCGGCCGCAGCCGCGATCTTGCCGGCGATTTCCTTCAGCCGACCCTTGATGACGTCGTGATAGTCACGGTTCCGGGCATAAACGGAGATCGCGCCCCGATCAGGCTGCTGCTGAAGTGCCCGCGGATCGTGATCGGGGCCGTAGTTCATCGCCAGCACGACGATGGAACGGACATCCGGCCACAAGACGGAAGGATCCGCGCGGCGCTCCAGCGTCTCCGCCATCCATCCCATCGAGCCGTGAAAGCCGGCCGACAGGAATTCCGCCAGACGCACCGGCGCCTGCGGAATGGCGTCCGGCGTGGTGATGGCGACCGCGTCGAAACCAGCGCGCCGCGCTTCACGGTCGATCAGCCCACGCAGCTTGGTCGGGTCAGAAATCGAGGTCCGCATAATGCGACACCGGCGACAGGCCACGTACGCGGTCGGCCAGCAAGGGGCGGAAAGAAGGCCGCGACTTCACGCGCGTGTACCATTCGCGCGCCGCGCCATGTTCGCGCCATTCGATCTCGCCCAGATAATCGAGGACGGAGAGGGTGGCTGCGGCAGCCAGATCCGCGTAGGTGATGCGGCTGCCGGCCAGCCAATGACGCGTGCCGGCCAGCCAGTTGGTGTATTTCATATGCTGGCGGATGTTCGCACGCGCCGCGCGGATGGCAGTCGAGTCCGGGGAGCCGCCGCCGGCATCCGACGGCATCTGCGGCTTCAGCACCCGCTCGCGCACCAGATGGCGCGTCACTTCGCTCTCCGCCTTGATGAGATACCAGTCCGTGAGGCGGCGGATTTCCGCACGCTCCATCGGCCCTTCCACGAACAGGCGCTTGTCGCGCTTCAACACGCCACGTGTCTCGTCCAGATATTCGGCAATCACGCCGGCGCCGATGATCGGCACGTCGCCTTCCGCAAGCAGGATCGGCAGCGTCCCGGCCGGGTTGAGCGCCAGGAACTCCTTGCGCCTGGTCCAGGGCTTCTCCTCGATCAGCGCAAGCTCCTCGCCATATTCGCCGAAAGCGAGGCGTACGAAGCGGCAACTGGCGAACATGGGGTGGTGGAAAAGCGTCAGCATCGTCCCGGATGATATATGCGCTGGCGAATCGCTGGCCGCGCCGATAAGTCTTTCTTGCCCGATTCCACGGGTTGGTCAGGGTGCTGCGAGCTATAGGAGCAGTTGAGCACGCTGACAAGCAAGCCCCGACGCTGCATTCGTCACAGTTTTGCAACTTTGACAGTGTGTCTAAGCGCCGGTTCGACAGATTCGAACGCGAGCGGACGCAAAAGATCGGGTCCCGCTTTGCCGATCGCACTGCCCGTGAGGTACTTATGAATTTCCAGACATTGGTGGAAGCGCTGTTGCTCGGCCTGCTTGAGGGGCTGACCGAATTCCTCCCCGTCTCCTCCACTGGCCATATCCTGCTGGCCGGTCATTTTCTCGGTTTCGAATCCACCGGCAAGGTTTTCGAGGTGCTGATCCAACTCGGTGCCATTCTCGCCATCCTCAGCCTCTATGCCGGCAAGATCTGGGCCTTCCTGCGCCGCCCGGGCGCCTTCGGCCTGCTGATCGAGGCTGCGATCGGCGCCATCGCTTCGCTGATCTGGCTCGCCGGCTGCGCCTTCGAACTGGTTGCGGCGACGGTCAGGCGCCGGCGCGTCAACATGTTCGTTCCCCCGGAAATCTCGAACGACCACAGCGTGCGCCTGCTGGTCGGCGTGTTCCTGGCCTTCATGCCCGCTGCCGTCATCGGCATGCTGGCGCATGACTTCATCAAGACGGTGCTGTTCGAAACGCCGAAGCTGATCTGCATCATGCTGATCCTGGGCGGCATCGTGCTTTTGTGGCTCGACCGGCTGGACCTGAAACCGAAATATCACGACGCCTCGGAGCTACCGCTGTCGATGTGCCTGAAGATCGGCCTGTTCCAGTGCCTGGCGATGATTCCCGGCACCTCACGCTCGGGTGCCACCATCGTCGGGTCGCTTTTGATGGGTGTCGACAAGCGGGCAGCTGCCGAATTTTCCTTCTTTCTCGCCATTCCGACCATGCTCGGCGCCTTTACGCTCGACCTGATCAAGAACCGCCACCTGCTTTCAGGCGGCGATTTCCCGATCATCGCGGTCGGCTTCCTCGCCGCCTTCTTCACCGCCGTCATCGTGGTGCGCAGCCTGCTCGGCTACATTTCGCGGCACGGCTATTCGCTGTTCGGCTGGTGGCGGCTGATCGTCGGCGCCCTTGGGCTCGTTGCGCTGTTCATCTGGGGCTGACGGCAAGAGCAGTTCCAGAAAAAAGTGTAGCGGTTTTTCCTTCGGAATTGCGCCAGACAAAGAAAAAGAGGCCGGATTTCTCCGGCCTCCAATTGGCAAATCGATGAGAAAAGATCAGGCAGCCGGCCTGCGCTGATTGAATTGGCCGGTGGCCCGGAAGCGCCAGAGGTAGCTCGGCAGGATGGCCCCAAGTGTCCGAGGCGTGATGCCGGTCGCGGCAAAGGTGCGGCCTTCCTTGACCGCCTCTTCGGAAACAACGTTGTCGGACTGCAACTGCGTGACCTGGTCGTTGGTGAGCAGCGGCTTCGGCAGCAGGCCCAGGATCGAGGCCTGGAGCCTGGCCATCCACCACGGCACCGGAACCAGCATGCGCTTGCGTTCGATCACCGCCAGCATTTCCTGCATGCATTCCTTGAAGGTCAGCACCTTCGGTCCGCCAAGCTCGTAGATCTTGCCGCCCTCGACAGCACCATCGACCGAACGCGCGATCGCCTCCGCGACATCGCCGACATAGACCGGCTGCAGGCGTGTCTCGCCACCGCCGAGCAGCGGCAGGGCCGGCGAAAAGCGCGCCATGGCGGCGAAACGGTTGAAGAACCCATCCTCCGGACCGAAATTGATCGAAGGCCGATAGATGACGGCATTCGGCACGGTCTCGAGAACCGCCTTTTCGCCGAGCGCCTTGGTGCGGGCATAGGCGGATTCGGAATCGACGCTGGCGCCGAGTGCCGAGACATGGGTCAGACCGGCACCAGCCGAACGGGCAGCCTCGGCGATGGCGCGGGCGCCGAAATCCTGCACGGCGCCGAAACGCTGGCGGCCGCTTTCATAGAGAATGCCGACAAGGTTGACGACATGGTCGGCGCCCTGAACGGCATGGTCGACCGACCAGCGCACGCGCACATTGGCCTGGACAGGCTGGATCTGGCCGACATTGCCGAGCGGCTGCAGATGGCCGGCAAGGTCGGGACGGCGGCAGGCGACCCGGATGCGATAGCCGCGCTTGGCCAGCGCACGCACGACATGCCGCCCGACAAAGCCGGAACCGCCGAAAACGACGACAAGCTTGGGGGTCTGCAGGATTTCGGTCATGGCTGGCTCCGGCGCTCTAAAGCCGTTTCATAGTCGGTTTCTCGCCAAAGGCAAAGGGCGACAGGAGGTCGCCGCGACTTGGTCTACGCGAGCTCGGCGGCATTCGCCATCTGCCGGCGATAACCGGGCCCAGACCCTGGGCTTCAGCGCTTGTGCCGTTCGGCGAAATCGGCGATGCGCTCGACGATTTCCTTGGAAACGGTGATGCCGCGCGCGCTGGCTTTTTCAGTTGCCGCCGCCTTCGAAAGCCCCGGTATATGAACGCCGTAATGGTGGTTCAGCCGGTGGAGTTGATCCTTCATGCGCTTCTCGAAATCGGGATCGAGCAGCTTGGGCTCGATCGCCAGCACGAACAGGCCGGTACCGGGGCTGTCGGATCCGCCATCGAACCAGGGTGCGTCGAGCGACCAGTTCGCGCCGGAAAGCCCTGCCGCCAGCACCTCGACCATCAAGGCGATGTTGGCGCCGCGCGAGCCGCCAAAGGCCAGCAGCGCGCCCTTCATGGCCGCTGTCGCGTCGGTCGTCGGATTGCCGCTGGCATCGAGCGCCCAGCCTTCGGGGATAGCCTTGCCGTCGGCGGCCGCCGTGCGGATGTTGAGGAAAGCGGTTGCGCTGGACGATTGGTCGACGATCAGCGGCCCGCCGTCGGCCTGCGGGCAGGCGAAGGACATCGGATTGGTGCAGTAGACCGGTTTTGTCGAACCGGAACCGGCAAGCAGGGCCGGGCCATTGGTGGCGGCGAAGGAAACGAGACCCTGCTCTGCGAGGCGGCCGGTGAAATAGCCGAGCGCGCCGGCGGTGTAGGCATTTTTCTGCGAGAAGATCGTCACGCCGAAGAGCCGCGCCGTCTTGGCGATATCTTCAAAGACGCGGTCGAAGCCGGTATGGGCGGCTCCGCCTTGCGCGTCTGAGAGATAGACGGCGAGCGCCGGTCGGGTGATCACCGGTTCCGCCTTGCCACGGATGCGGCCGGCCTCCAGCGCTTCCAGATAGTCGATGTAGTGGGACAGGCCGACGGCCGTGTTGCCCTCGGCTTCGGCGGCAATCGCTGCGGCTGCAATGGAGCGCGCGGTTTCGTCGCTGGCGCCGGCGCCCAGTGCCGCCATCCGGCAAAGCGCTGCGGCCTGTTCGAGACTGAGCTGCATTTCCTTTCACCCCTAGAGCGTTTCCGTTTCCACGGAAACGCGGAAACACTCTATCTCTTTGTTTTTACACATGATCTCTATCCGAAAAGTCTGCAACTTTTCGGGATCATGCTCAAGCTGCGTCCGTAGCTCATATCTACGTCGCGATCCGGGCCGGAATTCGGCTAGCCTAGCCTTGCCGGGATGCGCGCTTCGATCTTGCGGAACGCAAATACGATAACCCCGGTAATGGCCATATAGACCAGCGCGAGCAGCAGCAAGGGTTCATAGGTGACGAAGGTCTCCTGGCGTACCCGCGAGGCGACGGAATAGATGTCGACCATGGTGATGGTCGCCACCAGCGGCGTCGCCTTGAGCTGCAGGACCGTCTCGCCGGCCAGCGTCGGCAGAGCCCGCCTCAGCGCCTGCGGCAGCCAGATGCGGCGGAAAGCGGTCCAGCGCCGCATGCCGAAGGCGCGGGCCGCTTCAAGCTGCCCCTTTGGCACGCCGGCGAAGGCGCCGCGCATCACCTCGCCTTCATAACCGGCGTAGGAAAGCGTGAGCGCCAGCACACCGTAAGGCCAGGCCTGCCTGAGATAGGGCCAAAGGAACGATTCCCGGATCCAGGGGAATTGCGGGAACAGCGAGCCCAGCCCGTAATAAAGTAGCCACAGCTGCAGCAGCAGCGGCGTGCCGCGGATGACCGTGCAGAACACGCGCGCCGGCACCGCCAGGAAAGCGGGACCTGCGGCTTGCGCGAAGCCGATCGGGATCGCCAGCGTGATGCCGAGCGCGGCGGTTACGACGAGCAGCCAGATGGTGCGCCATATGCCTTGCAGGGCGAGCGGCAGATAAGCCGGCAGCCAGTCCCATCGCATGAGGAACGCACAAGCCAGGACGATCGCCGCCGCGACGATGATCAGCACGATGCGGTGCGGTTGCAGCCATTCCGATGTACGGGCAATGGTCCTCGTCATGGCCATCAGCGCGTCTCCATCACCGATGGCATGCCGCGCCGCGAGTAACGCTCGAAACGGGAAATGATGATGTTCGATACCAGCGTCAGCGCCAGATAAAGCACGCCGGCGGCGAAGAAGAAGGTGAAATACGCCTTGGTGGCGCCGGCGGCGAGCCGCGTGGTCTGGGTCAGCTCGTTGAAGCCGACGACGGCAAGCAGCGCCGTATCCTTGGTGGCGATCAGCCAGAGATTGGCGAGGCCGGGGATGGCGTAAGGCGCCATGGCCGGCAAGGTAATGCGCCTCAGCTGCAATATAGGCGACATGCCGTAGGCGCGCGCGGCCTCGATCTGGCCCTGAGGAATGGCAAGGATGGCGCCGCGCAGCACTTCCGTCGAATAGGCGCCCTGGACGACGCCGAGCACGCAGATGCCGGCGATCAGGCCGTTGATGTCGACCGGTGCATAGCCGAGCAGCGTCAGAAGCCTGTTCACCAGGTCGGTGCCGGCGAAATAGAGCAGCAGGATCAGCACCAGCTCCGGAACCGCGCGCACGATGGTGGTGTAGAGGCCGAAGAGGTCGCGCGCCATCGGGCTGCCATAGAGCTTGCCGTAGGCGCCGCAGATGCCGATCAGCAAGCCGAGCCCAAACGAGCCGCAGGCAATTCCGACGGAAGCAAGCAGGCCACGCAGCAGGTTTCCGCCCCAGCCGGGTGGATCGAATGCCAGAAGTTCGGCGAGACCGGCCGCCGAGGCCGAAAGGAAGATGTCTGTCAGCGTCCTCACTCCGACTGAGGCGATTTCGAAGAATTACAGCGCCGCGTACCGCCGCTGGAGGGCTACGCAGATTCAAAGGGTTGGAGCGTCCTTGCGCGTCCGAGGAACGCGTGGCGCTCTGTCTCGAATGAGCCGGCGCGCCCCCCGACGTGCCGGCTCACGATCCGGCCTGGCGCGGAACGCCGGCCGGATGGCGCGTCGCCTCTCGGGGGCGCCGCGCGTGACCCGTTACATCGGGATGCTAGTTCGACTGCACCTCGTCGCCATAGACGTCGAAGTCGAAGTACTTCTTGGTGATCTCGCCATATTTGCCATTGGCGCGGATGCCCTTGATGGCGGCGCTGATCTTGTCCTTGAGTTCGGTGTCGCCCTTGCGCACGCCGGCGCCGACGCCGGGCCCGAGCACTTCGAGATCGGGTGCCACGGTGCCCTTCATGTCGCAACAGCCCTTGCCCTGGTCGGATTTCAGGAACGCGTCCAGTGCGATCTGGTCGGCCTGGGTGGCGTCGATGCGGCCGGCGGCGAGGTCCTGATTGGCCTCATCCTGTGTCTGGTATTCCTTGATCTCGGCCGCGGTCGAAGCGAAGTGCTTCTTGGCGTAGGCGGCATGGACAGTCGACACCTGCACGCCAAGCACCTTGCCCTTGAGCCCTTCCGGCGAGGCGTCGAACTTCTGGTCCTTGGCACCGACGATCGAGGTCGGGGTGTTGTAGTACTTGTCCGAGAAGTCGATCTCCTTCTGGCGTTCCGCGGTGATCGACATCGAGTTCATGATCGCGTCGATCTTCTTGGTCTTCAGACCGGGAATGAGGCCATCCCAGGGAATCGGTGTCAGCACGCAGTCGAGCTTGGCCTCGGCGCAGATCGCCATGGCGATGTCGACTTCCCAGCCACCCCATTTGCCGGACGAATCCTGCGAATAGAAAGGTGGATAGGCTTCCGGCGAAAAGCCCACCTTCACCTGCTCGGCACTGGCCGAGAAGGTTCCCGCCAGCGCGATCGCGGCAGCGGCAACCGCTGTCTTCAGAAATGTTTTCATGCCCTGTTCTCCCGTTGTTTTTGACTGTCCCGTTGTCTTCTTCCTGCTTTCGCCGGCCCCTCACCAGTCAGCCGACATTGCGCAGAAACTGTTTCAGCCGTTCGGATTTCGGTGCGCCGAACACCCGTTCCGGCGGTCCTTCTTCCTCGACCAGCCCGTTGTGGAGGTAGATGACGTGTGTCGCGACCTCGCGGGCGAATTTCATTTCATGCGTGACCAGCACCATGGTGCGGCCCTCGCGCGCCAGATCGCCGATCACCTTCAGCACTTCGCCCACCAGTTCAGGGTCGAGTGCAGAAGTCGGCTCGTCAAACAGCATGACCCTCGGCTGGATGGCAAGCGCCCTGGCGATCGCCGCGCGTTGCTGCTGGCCGCCGGACAGGAAGTGCGGGTAGACGTCGCGCTTTTCGGCGAGCCCGACACGCGCGAGCAGCTTTTCGGCGGTGGCGATGGCCTCCTCGCGCTTCACGCCGAGGACATGCACGGGCACTTCGATGACGTTCTGCAGAAGCGTCATATGGCTCCACAGGTTGAAGCTCTGGAATACCATGCCCAGCCGCGAGCGGATGCGTTCGATCTGGCGGCGGTCGGCGGGAACCGTGTGGCCATGGCTGTCGGCCTTCAGCTTGATCTCCTCGCCATTGACGCGAATGATGCCGCTGGTCGGGTTTTCCAGACAGTTGATGCAACGAAGCAGCGTCGACTTGCCCGAGCCGCTGCCGCCGATGATGGCCACGACCTCGCCGTCGCGCGCAGACAGCGACACGCCCTTCAAGACGTGAAGGTCACCAAATTTCTTGTGCAGGTTTTCGACATGGATGGCTTCGGCGGCGCTCTTCCGCGCCTCGCCGGATGGGATTGCGGCAGCTCCAGCCGCGCTCACCGGGTGACCTCTGTGCGGTCGACGGCAGTTCGTCGAACGACTATCCGGCTAATCAACATACGCTGTACTGTCCCGCTCCTGACTTCAGCATGGACCCGGCAGCGCGAGCCCGTCAATCCCGCTCATTACGGCACTTGCGGCCTTGTTGTGCAAGTGTATAAATAGCCCCCGATGAAATTTTCTCGATTTTTTTCAGCTTAAAAGGGCATCGATGAGCGCTTTCGGATCACAGTCCATGGCGGCGCCGCTGCGGCGGGTGCTGATGCGGTCGGCGGCCAACGCGATGCGTGGCGCTGACAGAGCCGCCTGGCACTATGGCCCGGGTTTCGACCCGGCGAAAGCAGCGGTACAGCACGCGGCTCTCGCCGAGCTCGTGGCAGCTTCCGGCGCCGAAATCGAATGGATCGAAGACAAGGCCGACGGGCTTTCGGATTCGGTGTTCACGCACGATCCGTCGCTGATGACGGACCGTGGCGCGTTGATCCTGTCCATGGGCAAGCCGCTGCGTGCGGGGGAGCCCTCCCTGCACGAGGAAACCTACAAGCGGCTGGGCATTCCGATCCTCGGCCGCGTCGAGGCTCCCGGCCAGGTCGAGGGCGGCGATTGCGTATGGGTGGATGCCCGTACGCTGGCGATCGGGCGCGGCGTCCGCTCAAACCAGGAAGGCATCCAGCAGGTTTCCAACCTGCTGACACCACTTGGCATCTCCGTCTACGGCTTCGACCTGCCGCTGTGGCAAGGCGAAGAGGCCTGCCTGCATCTGATGTCGGTGATCAGCCCGCTGGCCGACGATCTCGCACTGGTCTATTCGCCCCTGCTGCCGGCGCCGTTCTATCAGATGCTCAGGGCGCGAGGCATCCGGCTGGTCGAGGGCGATGCCGAAGAGTTCGCCGCTTCCAATGGTCTCAGCCTGAACGTTCTGCCGACCAGCCCGCATAATGTCATTGCGGTTGCCGGCTTCCCCAGGACAAAGGCTGCGATGGAGGCCGCTGGCTGCGCCGTCGAAATTTTCGAAGCGGATGCGCTCTGCATCGCTTGCGAAGGCGGGCCGACATGCCTGACGCGGCCGATCTTGCGTCAATGAATGTGCCGTCCCGTCGCAAGTTCCGCCGCGAGGGCGAGGAGCGGCGGCGACAGGATCTGATCGAGGCAACCCTGGACAGTGTGGCCGAACATGGCCTGCAGGGTGCCACCTTGCGCGCCATCGCATTGCGCGCCGGCGTCACCGCCGGGCTGATCCGGCACTATTTCCCGGGCAAGGAAGAGTTGCTGCAGGAGGCCTATGCAACGTTGGTTGGCCGCATGACCGAGCAGGCGAAAGCCGCACTGGTCATGGAGGATGCCTTGCCGCGTCAGCGCCTCGCGGCTTTCGTCACCGCCAATCTCAACGCGCCGATCATCGATGCGCGGGTGTTTTCACTGTGGGCAACCTTCATCGGCCGCGCCAGTGCGGATCCAGCTTTGGCCCATGCCCACCGCGAAGGCTATCTCGGCTTTCGCAACGAGGTGGAAGCGGTCGTCGCCGAAGTGCTCGCTGCCGAACGGCGCAAGGCGGACGCAAGCCAGCTGCGCCACCATGCCATCGCGATCAACGCAATCATCGATGGGCTCTGGATCGAAGGCAGTCTGGCCGGCGAGATGTTCTCGCCCGGCGAACTGGCGGCGATCGGCATCAGGGCTGTCGAGGCCGAGCTCGGCCTTGCGCCGGAAGAAGGAGGAAGCCAATGACCACCGTCGGCGAGGCGTTGATTTCGCTGCTCGAAGCGCATGGCGTGGATACCGTCTTCGGTATTCCCGGCGTGCACACTGTCGAGCTTTATCGCGGCCTTGCCGGCTCGCGCATCCGCCACATCACGCCGCGCCACGAACAGGGCGCCGGTTTCATGGCCGACGGCTATGCACGTGCTTGCGGAAAACCAGGCGTCGCCTTCGTCATCACCGGGCCGGGGCTCACCAACACCATCACCGCCATGGGCCAGGCCCGTGCCGATTCCGTGCCGATGCTTGTCATCTCAGGCGTCAACGCGACGCCCACTCTTGGTCTAGGCCTGGGTTATCTGCACGAATTGCCGGACCAGCAGGGTATGATGGCCAAGGTGGCGGCGTTCTCGGAGCGCATCACCGACCCTGCCCGACTGCCCGCCGTTCTCGGTCGTGCTTTCGATCTTTTCCGCTCGGCCCGACCCGGTCCTGTTCATATCGAAATTCCTCTGGATGTCATGGGCCTGCCGGTGGAGGCATTGAAGGCCGTGTCCTCCGCAGCGCAGCCCCGGACGCCCGATCCCGCCACGATCCAGAAAGCAGCGGCGCTTCTCGCCGGTGCCGGGAAGCCCCTGCTTCTCGCCGGCGGCGGCGCCCGCCACGCCGAGGCGCCGCTGCGGCAGTTGGCTGAACGCCTCGATGCGCCGGTTGTCCAGACCGCCAACGCGCGCGGCCTCATGCACGGTCATGCGCTGACCGTTCCCGCCAGTCCCAGCCTCAAGGCGGTGCGCGCACTGATTGCGGACAGCGATGTCATACTGGCCGCCGGCACCGAGTTCGGCCCGACCGACTATGACATGTATGGCGACGGCGGTTTCGCGGTACCGGCCCAACTGGTGCGCATCGATATCGATGCAGGCCAGCTCCAGCGTCACCCGGCCACGATCGCCATCGAAGCCGATTGCGGGGAGGCGCTCGAAGTGCTGGCGGCTGCAATCGATCGGTCGAAAGGCCCGGCCAGCGGCGCCGAGCGTGCCGCGGCAGCACGATTGGCTGCCTTTGCCGAGATCGGTCCCGCCATGCAGGCGCAGGTGGCGGCCGTCGAGACCATCCGCGCGAGCCTGCCTGGCGCCATCATCGTCGGGGATTCGACGCAGCCGATCTACGCCGCCAATCTCTATTATGATCACGACCGTCCGTCCGGGTGGTTCAATGCGGCCACCGGCTTCGGTGCGCTGGGCTATGGCCCGCCCGCGGCGATCGGCGCAGCCCTGGCTGTCCCGAGCGCACCGGTGGTATGCCTTACCGGCGACGGCGGCTTCCAGTTCACCTTGCCGGAAATCGCCGCTGCGCTCGACTCGGAAGCGCCGGTAACCTTCGTGGTCTGGAACAATCGTGGCTATCGCGAGATCGAAACCTCGATGCGCGATGTCGGCGTTGAACCAGTCGGCGTCTCGCCTGCACCGCCGGATTTCTGCAAGCTGGCTGATGCTTATGGCATCGGTTCGCAGAAGTTGCAGGGCCCTGCCGGTCTTGCGCAGGCACTCGGCAAGGCGCGGGCGACAAAAAAGCCTTTCCTTATCGAGATTTCGGTTGAGTGAGAGCGCGAAAGGCGCGACTTTCAGGTATCCTACAAATGACTGAGCAGGAGTTGTCGCGGATGGCGGCTACGCTGGACCAAAAACATGTCGTCGTCACCGGTGGAACCGGCGCACTGGGCAGTGCCGTGGTGGCGCAGCTTCTGCAGGAAGGCGCCATCTGTCACGTGCCGAACAGCCATGCCGCGGCGCCTGCCCATTTCCCCTTCACCAAACACGAGCGCGTGCATCTGGTGAACAACGTCTATCTGGAAGACACCGAAGCCGTTACCGCCTTCTATGCCGGCGTGCCGGACTTGTGGGCCTCGATCCATCTGGCCGGCGGTTTCGCCATGGCGCCCGTCGATAAGACCGAATCGGCCGCCTATAACGAGATGATGGACACCAACGCCCGTACTGCCTTCCTGTGCAGCCGGGCTGCCGTGCGTGCCATGCTTGCCTCCGGCACGCGGGGGCGCATCGTCAACGTTTCGGCGCGCGCCGGGCTCGACCCCCGGCGGGGTGCCGGCATGGTTGCTTATGCCGCCAGCAAGGCGGCCGTGGCAGCGATGACTGTAGCCCTTGCCGAGGAATTGAAGAGCAAGGGTATCCTGGTCAATGCGATTGCTCCTTCCACGCTCGACACCCCGGCCAATCGAACCGACATGCCCGACGCCGATTTCACGAAATGGGTAAGCCCGGAGGCCGCGGCCGAGACGATCGTCTATCTCGCCTCGCCGCGCAACGAGGCGATGAGCGGAACCCTGGTGCCGCTCTACGGACGCGCCTGAACGGCATTCCGCTGGCGCGGTGACTGTTTCCGGGCATTTGCCGACTTGCAAGGCCGCCCTGCGCGGCGCTGCCAACAAAAAACCCGCCGGATCGCTCCGGCGGGTCTTTTGGTTTTAGTGCGCCGCGCAGGCGGCGCAAGGGCTGGCTTAGTTGCCGCCCTGCTTCTTCAGCGCGGCACCCAGGATGTCGCCCAGCGAAGCGCCGGAGTCGGTCGAGCCGTACTGAGCAACGGCTTCCTTCTCCTCGGCGATTTCCAGCGCCTTGATCGAGACCTGCAGCTTGCGGGTCTTCTTGTCGAAGGCGATGACGCGAGCGTCGACCTTCTGGCCGACGGTGAAGCGTTCCGGACGCTGCTCGTCACGGTCGCGCGACAGGTCGGAGCGCTTGATGAAGGTGTCGATGCCGCTTTCGACCAGCCGCACGTCCAGACCGCCATCCTTCACACCGGTGACTTCGCAGGTGACGACGGCGTTCTTGCGCAGTTCGCCCGAAGCGGCGGCATCGCCGGCCGCGTCGCGCTCAAGCTGCTTGACGCCGAGCGAGATGCGCTCCTTGTCGATGTCGACGTCGAGAACCTGGGCACGGACCATCTGGCCGCGCTGGTACTCTTCGATGACCTGCTCGCCCGGACGGTTCCAGTCAAGATCCGACAGGTGCACCATGCCGTCCACGTCGCCGTCGAGGCCGATGAACAGACCGAACTCGGTCTTGTTCTTGACTTCGCCTTCCACGGTCGAGCCGACCGGATGGTTGGCGGCGAAGGCATGCCACGGGTTCTCCAGCGTCTGCTTGAGACCGAGCGAGATGCGGCGCTTGGCCGGATCGACTTCCAGCACGACAACGTCGACCTGCTGCGTGGTCGACAGGATCTTGCCCGGATGCACGTTCTTCTTCGTCCACGACATTTCCGAAACGTGGATGAGGCCCTCGATGCCCGGCTCCAGCTCGACGAACGCGCCGTAGTCGGTGATGTTGGTGACGGTGCCGGTGATCTTCTTGCCGATCGGGAACTTGGTGCCGATATCCGACCACGGATCGCTCTCGAGCTGCTTCATGCCGAGCGAGATACGGTGGGTTTCCTGGTTGATGCGGATGATCTGCACCTTGACCGTCTGACCGATGTTGAGGATTTCGGTCGGATGGTTGACGCGGCGCCAGGCCATGTCGGTGACGTGCAGCAGGCCGTCGATGCCGCCGAGGTCGACGAACGCACCGTAGTCGGTGATGTTCTTGACCACGCCCTCGACCACCTGACCCTCTTCGAGGTTCTGGACGATCTCGGAGCGCTGCTCGGCACGGCTCTCTTCAAGCACGGTGCGGCGCGAAACGACGATGTTGCCGCGACGGCGATCCATTTTGAGGATCTCGAACGGCTGCGGGTTGTGCATGAGCGGGGTGACGTCGCGGATCGGACGGATGTCGACCTGCGAACGCGGCAGGAAGGCCACGGCGCCGTCCAGATCGACGGTGAAGCCGCCCTTGACCTGGTTGAAGATGACGCCTTCGACGCGCTCGCCCTTGGCGAACTTCTCTTCCAGCTTGACCCAGCTTTCCTCGCGGCGCGCCTTGTCGCGCGAGAGCATGGCTTCGCCCAGCGCGTTTTCGATGCGCTCGACATAAACTTCGACGGTATCGCCGACCTTGAGGCCGCCGTCCTTGCCCTTGGCGCCGAATTCCTTCAGTGCCACGCGGCCTTCGACCTTGAGGCCGACGTCGATGATGGCCATGTCCTTTTCAATCGCGGTGACGATACCGCGCACGACCTGGCCTTCGCCCGAGTGACCGTCCGAGAACGATTCTTCGAGCATGCTCGCGAAATCGTCGCGAGTAGGAATAGCTTGAGACATATTTTCTCCTGAAAAGCCTCTCCTGGAGGCTGGCGCCGTGGGTTAGCGTTGCGATGACCTGCCGGTATTCCGGGTCAAGACCCTGTGCCGCATTGAAGCGGCGGTTCGGCGCAAAGAATGCTGGCAGGCCGGTTTTGCTCGATATGGGTATCTTCGCGCAGCACGCAACAGCGAGCGGCAAAAATGCT
The DNA here is from genome assembly GCF_001303895.1 of Mesorhizobium sp. 1M-11. Lineage (GTDB taxonomy): Bacteria > Pseudomonadota > Alphaproteobacteria > Rhizobiales > Rhizobiaceae > Mesorhizobium. Next base: position 40,017 of record NZ_LJSD01000019.1, read on the forward strand.
TGATCAGGCTTTGTCTCCATTGGCCAGAACGTCGTCAACGATCGTCTTGGCCGCCAGAAACGCGGCTTCTATAGACATTTGCGACGTATCAAGCAAGTGCGCGTCGACAGCGGGCCTGAGCGGCGAGTCGGCGCGGCCCATGTCGCGCTCGTCGCGGCGGTTGATGTCGGCAAGGATGATGGCGAAATCACCGGTGCCGTCATTGGCCTCGATTTCCGACAGACGGCGGCGTGCGCGCACTTCCGCGCTGGCGGTCACATAAAGCTTCACCTGCGCGTCCGGGCACACGACGGTACCGATGTCGCGCCCATCCAGAACCGCGCCTCCCGGCTGCGCGGCGAAGGCCCGCTGCTTCTCGACCAGTATGCGGCGCACTTCGGGAATGACAGCCACTTTGGACGCCGCCTCACCGACCGCATGCGCCGAAAGCACCGAGCGGTCGAGATTGCCGAGGTCGATCAGACGGGCGGCCTCCACCGCATGCGGCTCGTCGCCGAGCGGCCAGCCTTTGACGAGCAGCATCTGCGCCACCGCGCGATACGTGAGCCCGGTGTCGAGATGCGGCAGATGGTAATAATCCGCCAGCCGTCGGGCGAGCGTTCCTTTGCCGGCGCCTGCCGGACCGTCGATTGCGATGGTGAGAGATCGAGGCATGGCTCTGCTTCAAGCCGAGACGCCGGCAGAAAGCAAGGGCGCTCCCGGCCAAACTTTTCACGCCAGGATCTTTCCGCATGGGAACGACAGAATGTCAGGCCGGCGGAATTTGGGTAAGCTGCGCACCGTTATCGTTATTGTTGCGTTCTTTCCGGCTTCCCATCGATGGAGGGCAGAATGAGGAAAGTCATCATCACCGAGTTCATCAGCGCAGATGGCGTTGCCGAGGTCGAAAAACTGACCGGTGTCGCCTGGAACGCCGAGATGGACAGGTTCAAGGAAGAGGAACTCGCAGACAGCGGCGCCATGCTTCTCGGACGCGTGACATTCGAGATTTTCGCCGGGTCCTGGCCCTCGGAAACGGGGGATTTCGCCAACAGGTTCAATGCATTGCCGAAATATGTCGCAACGACGACGTTGACAAAATTCGATTGGAAACCCGCGGAAAAGCTGGAAGGTCCCTTGCCGGAGGCGGTCAGGAAACTGAAACAAGGCGCGGGTGGCAACATCTATGTCCACGGCAGCATCAGCGTGGCCCAGCAATTGCTGTATCATGGTCTCGTCGACCGCATCCGGCTGCTCAGCTATCCCATCGCAGTCGGCCAGGGAAAGCCGTTTTTCGTCCCTGGCGAGCAGCAGAAATTCGAGCTCATTTCAGCCGTACCCTTCAGCAACGGCGTCGTCGCATTGGAATACGAGCCGGGATAGCGGCAGCCGCCGAAGGGGCCTTCCATTGTCCGGCCTCGATCGGCGCGGATGCACCGCCATGCCAGCTGTCGAAGCGATCGCACCATCCTGCGCGAGAGCAGAGATATTTCATGATTAAAATATTGAAGATTGAAATATCTCGCCTCTCATGCGACGCTCTTGGATGGTGGGGTGCGCAAGGATCTGGTTATGAGACGAGAGACGGACGCCATCGATGGACCCGCAGTTGGTGCGGGGCACGAGATTTCCCCGGCCAAAAGCTATCTTGTCGTAGCGCTATGTTGGTTTGCCATCTTCGCTGAAGGCTACGATATCGGCGTTTTGGGCGCTATTTTGCCAGCCCTTTCAACCGACCCCGATTGGAACCTGACGCCGCTACAATTGGGCGCGATCGGCAGCTATACGGTGGTCGGCATGCTGATCGGCGGCATCGTTATTGGCACGTTGAGCGAGATCTACGGCCGAAAGCCGCTCTTCCTTTTCTGCCTGACACTGTTTGCGGCCTGTATGCTGCCCAGCGCTTTCGCGCCCACGCCCTTTTGGTTCGGCGTGTCCCGTTTCATCGCCGGCCTTGGTCTCGGCGGGATCATCCCGATCGCCGCAGCCATGACCATCGAATACTCTCCCAAGGCCCGCAAGAGTTTCAACTACGGGCTGATGTACTCGGGCTACTCGGTGGGAATTCTGGTGGCCGCGTTGTGTGGACGAGCATTTCTTGCCGATTATGGCTGGCGCGTGATCGTCCTCATTGGAGCGGCTCCACTGATCACGGTGCCGCTGTTGTGGAAGCTGTTGCCGGAGTCGGTGGAGTCGCTTGTTTCTCGCGGCAAGCAGCAGCAAGCCAGGGAAGTGGCTGCGCGCATGGGCGTCCCGATGCCTGTTCAACAGGTTACGTCGAAAGGCAAGGCCGGATGGAAACAGGTCCTGGCGGAAATTTTCTCGCTGCACCGCGCCTTTGAAACGATCTGTTTCTGGGTCGCCTTGTTCATGGGCCTTTTGCTGGTCTACGGGCTGGCGCAATGGCTCCCGCAGATCATGCGAAAGAACGGCTATGCTCTCGGTGACAGCCTGATGTTCCTGGCCGTCTTCAGTTTCAGCTCTGCCATCGGCGGTATTGTCCTCGGTTCATGGGCCGACCGCTTCAACGTGAAAACGACAGTTGTGCTGTCATATCTGATGGGTGGTGTCGGCATCGCGGCGCTGGCGATCAAGGCGCCGCTGCTTGTCAACTATCTGTTCGTCGCGATCGCCGGCTTCGGCACGATTTCCGCGTCGCTGATCCTGACAGGTTTTCTCGCCCAGAGGCTCGACGCTTCAGTGCGTTCTGCCGGAACCGGCTGGGCGCTCAGCTTCTCGCGCATCGGAGCGCTGTCGGGCCCTCTGTTGGGAGGTTACATCGCAAGCCTGAATATCGAGCCGGCCTGGAATTTCTATGTTTTCGCCGGAGTAGCCCTGCTGGCCGCGCTTGCCGTTCAGCTCATACCGGCGCGGCCCGAATAGGAGATATCGAAAGGCACCGAACGGCAGCGGGAGCTTATCCGCGCAGGCCCGGCGCTTCCTGCCCCGTGCGTTCGACATATTCGGTATAGCCGCCGCCATAGGCGTGCATGCCTTCTTCCGTCAGCTCCAGCACGCGGTTGGAAAGCGCGGCCAGGAAATGGCGGTCGTGGCTGACGAACAGCATCGCTCCCTCGTAGCGCGAAAGCGCCTCGATCAGCATCTGTTTGGTGGCGATGTCGAGGTGGTTGGTCGGTTCGTCGAGCACCAGGAAGTTCGGCGGATCGAACAGCATCTTGGCCATCACCAGCCGTGCCTTCTCGCCGCCCGAAAGTACCCGGCACTTCTTCTCCACTTCGTCGCCGGTGAAGCCGAAGCAGCCGGCGAGCGCGCGCAACGGCGCCTGGCCGGCCTGCGGGAAGGAATCCTCCAGCGATTCCAGCACGGTGCGCTCGCCCTCGAGCAGTTCCATGGCGTGCTGGGCGAAGTAGCCCATCTTGACGCTTGGGCCGCGCGACACCGTTCCATCGTCCGGCTCGGAGGCGCCGGCCACGAGTTTCAGCAATGTCGACTTGCCGGCGCCGTTGACGCCCATGACGCACCAGCGCTCGCGCCGGCGCACCTGGAAGTCGAACCCGTCATAGATAGTGCGGCTGCCGTAGCTCTTGGAGACATTCTTCAGCGTGGCCACGTCCTCGCCCGAGCGCGGCGCCGGCTGGAATTCGAAACGCACGGTCTGCTGGCGCTTGGGCGGTTCGACCTTGTCGATCTTCTCCAGCTTCTTGACGCGGCTCTGCACCTGCGCGGCATGCGATGCGCGTGCCTTGAACCGCTCGATGAAGGCGATCTCCTTGGCCAGCATCGCCTGTTGGCGTTCGAACTGGGCCTGCTGCTGCACTTCGGCGACGGCGCGCTGCTGGCGGTAGAATTCATAGTCGCCGGAATAGCTCGTCAACGCTCCGCCATCGATCTCGACGATCTTGCCGACGATGCGGTTCATGAATTCGCGGTCGTGCGACGTCATCAGGATCGCGCCGTCGAACCCCTTGAGGAAGTTCTCCAGCCAGATCAGGCTTTCGAGGTCGAGGTGGTTGCTCGGCTCGTCGAGCAGCATGGCGTCGGGCCGCATCAGCAGGATCTTGGCGAGCGCGACGCGCATCTTCCAGCCACCCGACAGCTTGCCGACGTCGCCGCTCATCATCTCCTGGCTGAACCCAAGCCCGTCGAGCACTTCGCGGGCGCGGCCGTCCAGCGCATAGCCGTCCAGCTCGTCGAAACGGCCCTGCACCTCGCCGTAGCGGGTGATGATCTCGTCCATGTCGTCGGCCCGGTCGGGGTCGCCCATGGCTGCTTCCAGTTCGGCCATTTCGGCCGCCAGCGCGCTGACGGGGCCGACGCCGTCCATCACCTCGGCCACGGCACTGCGGCCGGCCATGTCTCCGACGTCCTGGCTGAAATAGCCGATCCGCACGCCGCGATCGATCGCGACCTGACCCTCGTCCGGCAGTTCCTGGCCGGTGATCATGCGGAACAGCGTTGTCTTCCCGGCGCCGTTGGGACCGACGAGCCCGACCTTCTCGCCACGCTGGATCGTGGCCGAGGCCTCGATGAAGACGATCTGCTTGCCGTTCTGCTTGCCGATATTTTCGAGGCGGATCATGGTTTCAGGCTCTGAACGTTCTTTAACAATGCCGGGCTGCTGCTGCGGGTCCCGGCAGGGAACAGGAGAGCATGGGCCGGGCTTGTAGCACCCGGTCCATGACAGGATGGAGGCGTGGCTGTCAGTCGATCTCGGCGCCCAGACGCGCCATCAGCCCCATGAATTCCGGGAAGCTGGTGGCGATCATGGCGCGGTCGTCTACCGTGACCGGCTTCTCGGTGGCAAGCCCCAAGATCAGGAAGCTCATCGCGATGCGGTGGTCGAGATGGGTCCTCACCGCCTCTCCCTTCGCTTCGCCGCCCAGACCCTTGCCACCCGGAACGCCGCGCACCGTGAGCGAAGCCTCGCCTTCCGTGCAGTCGACGCCGTTGAGCTTGAGCCCGTTGGCAACGGCGGCAAGCCGGTCGCTTTCCTTCACCCGCAGCTCTTCCAGGCCCTGCATCACCGTTTCGCCCTCGGCGAAAGCGGCGGCGACCGCCAGGACCGGATATTCGTCGATCATCGACGGCGCACGCTCGGCCGGCACGGTGACGCCTTTGAGTTCCGAATAGCGCACGCGCAGGTCCGCGACATCCTCGCCGCCGGCATTGCGCGGGTTGAGGATGTCGATCCGCCCGCCCATTTCCTGCAGTGTCAAAAGCAGACCGGTGCGGGTCGGGTTCATCAGCACGTTCTCGATGGTGATATCGGAGCCCGGCACGATGAGCGCGGCCACCAGCGGGAAGCCTGCGGACGACGGGTCGCCCGGAACGGCTATGATCTGGCCGGTCAGCTTGCCCTGGCCTTCGATGAAGATGTGGCGCACGCCGCGCTCATCGGTCTCGACGGAAAGGTTGGCGCCGAAGCCCTTCAGCATCTTCTCGGTATGGTCGCGCGTCATCACCGGCTCGATCACTGTGGTGATGCCCGGCGTGTTGAGACCGGCCAGCAGCACGGCGGACTTCACCTGCGCGGAAGCCATCGGTACGCGGTAGGTGATGGGAGCGGCATGTTTCGGTCCGCGCAAGGTGATCGGCATGCGATCGCCAGGTGCGGCCTGCAGCACCTGCACGCCCATCTGGCGCAGCGGCTCCAGCACACGGCCCATCGGGCGGCTGGACAGCGAGGCGTCGCCGATGAAAGTGGTTTCCATGTCATAGGTGCCGACGAGCCCCATGGTGAGGCGCGAGCCGGTGCCGGCGTTGCCGAAATCGAGTGGCGCTTCCGGCTGCAGCAACGCGCCGTTGCCGGTGCCGCGGATCACCCACTCGTTGCCATGTTTCTCGACATGGGCGCCCATCGCCTTCATGGCTTGTCCGGTGCGCATCACGTCTTCGCCTTCGAGCAGGCCGGTAATGCGGGTTTCCCCGGAGGCCAGTCCGCCGAACATGAAGGAGCGGTGCGAGATCGATTTGTCGCCGGGCACGCGTGCGGTGCCGGAAAGCGGCGGCGAGCGCCGCGCGGTCGCAGGTTGTGGTGTGGCGTCATGCGCCATGTCGAATGTCCTGGATTTGTCGGGCCGAGCTTGGCTCGAGGCCTTGGGTGGTCGTTTTTGCAAGGAAGTTCCTAACACGCCCGTTCCATGCCGTCATCCTGAAAAAGGCGACGAAACGGCACATCGGAAAGCATTGGCTTTTGGCTTTGACAGCGCCGCAAACTGCGATTAAGGGGACCAATCTTTCTGTACGAGGCTTGCCGTGGCAAAAGCAGAACTTGGCACAAAACGCGTTGACCCCGAAACGGGTCGCAAATTCTATGATCTGAACAAGGATCCGATTGTCTCTCCCTATACGGGCAAGAGCTATCCTCGTTCCTATTTCGAAGACAGCAAGGCCTCTTCTCCGATCGAGGAAGAGGACGAGGTCGAGGACAAGGAAGCCGACAACGAGGAAGAAGGCGCCGAGATCGTATCGCTCGAGGACGCCGACGACGAAGCCAAGGGTGGCGGCGACGACTTGCCGGATCTCGGCGACGACGACGATGATGATGTCGACCTGGGCGACGATGACGACGACACCTTCCTCGAAGACGAGGAAGAAGAAGACGACGACGTTTCCGACATGATCGGCGTCGGCGACGACGACGACGACGTCTGACATTGCGGCGGGTGGAAAGCGCCCGCCGATTTTCGAGCCGGCTTTGCGAAAAAAGCTGTTTCGAAAGACTTGCTATTGCGGCAAGGCGGCGCTAGAAGCCGCCCTGCACTGACCGGCGGGGTCCCAACCTCGCCAGAAGTTCCCGCCGAAAACGGCGGCCGGCCGAAGCCGGAGTGGGGCCATAGCTCAGTTGGGAGAGCGCTTGAATGGCATTCAAGAGGTCGTCGGTTCGATTCCGATTGGCTCCACCAAATCTTCCCCGGCATTGATCGATCGGCGTAAGGTTCGTTGCCCTCCACGTGCTGATCTGCCCCTTGGCTGTCTGAAAAGCAATCGCCGCGATAGGCCGCATCTTGCGTGCCACCCTCACGTCACGCTTTGTTGGCGCTACACGAATCGGAGCGCGTGATGGACACGGTTACTTTCAAGGCGAAGGGCATTTCAGTCTCGATCGACACGGCCGTCGGCCATATCGCGGACCTGACCATCGAATCCGGCGGCCGTACTCTCAAGCCGCTGCACCGGGCGCCCTGGATCGACGAGCCGCGGGACACGCTGCCGCAAGGCTTGCCCGACGGCGTGGCGCGGCTTTCCGGCGACTTCCTCTGTGCGCCATTTTCGCGCAGCGACGTCGAGGAAGCGCCCCTGCATGGCTGGCCCGCCAACAGCCCGTGGGATCTCATGGAAAGCGCCGCGATAGCGGGCGGCTGGAGGGCAACGTTCCGCCTCCAGCGTCCTGTCATGGGCGCGGTCGTCGAAAAAATCCTCACACTGCGCGACGGCCACCCGTTCCTCTACCAGGAGCATGCCTTCATCGGCGGTGCCGGCGCGATCTCCGTTGCGCACCATCCCATGACAGTGATGCGCGAGGGCGGACATCTCGCCTTCTCGCCGAAGCGTGCGGCGGTGACGGACGGCGATCCGCCGGAACCTGATCCGGCGCGCGGCCGCTCCCTGCTTGCCTATCCGGCTCGCAGGGAGGATCTGCATCATTTTCCGGACAAGGACGGTACGGATGTCGACCTTACCCATTATCGGATGGACCGGCGCCATGAGGACTTCATCACGCTGGTCGAAGCCGATCATGGTGGTCCCGGCTGGGCTGCTGTTTCGCGCACCGCCGAAAAAGACGTCGTGATGATCCTGAAGAATCCGGCCGAACTGCCGGTCACCATGCTGTGGATCTCGAATGGCGGGCGCGACTATGCCCCATGGAACGGTCGCCATCGCGGCGTGATCGGCATCGAGGACGGACGCACTGCGGTCGGTCATGCCGCGTCGCTGGGCGACAACTGGCTGAAGCGGGAAGGCATAGCGACAGCCTTCGAACTCGGCCCGGATCGGCGCGTTGCCTTCCGGCATGTCATCGGTGCGCTTCCGGCGGAAACGGGCAGGGCGGTTCGCGATGTTTCCGCGGCTGCGGACCAGTTGCGCCTGACGACTGCTGAAGGCGCCGTACTGGACGCGCCTTATGACGCGGCCTTCCTGCGCATTGGCCGTATCGGCTAGCCGGACATTCTCCCGTCACAGGAGATTTGAAAGTTTCGCGGATGGCCGGCAAGATGCCGGCGTATCGGCCCAAAATCGGAAATGGCAGACAACGGAGCGCCGCATGTCCGAGATTGCCACCATTGCCGCCACGATCTTCAAACGCGCGGCCAAGGCGAAACGCTTTGTCGTGGCCATCGCCGGTCCGCCCGGCTCAGGCAAGTCGACGCTTTCAGCGGCTCTTCATGACGTGTTGCCGGATGGCGCGGCGGAAGTGGTGCCGATGGACGGGTTCCACTACGACGATGTGATTCTCGATAAACGCGGCCTGCGTGCCCGTAAGGGCGCGCCAGAAACCTTCGATTTCGCCGGCTTCGAAGTGCTGCTCAAGCGTATCCGCGCCGGTGAGCCCGATATCGCCATTCCGGTCTTCGACCGCAACATCGAACTGTCACGGGCGGCAGCGGGGATCGTTGGCGGCGACACCCGTTTCATCCTGGTGGAAGGCAATTACCTGCTGCTGGACGAAGAGCCGTGGTCACGGCTGGCGCCGCTGTTCGATTTCACCATCTTCGTGGAGGTGACCCGCGGCGAGCTTGAGCGCCGGCTGCGCCAACGCTGGCACGAACATGGCCGCACAGACGAGGACGCGATCGCCTGGATCGCGTCCAACGACATGCCCAACATCGAGCGCGTTCTGGCCCGCCGTCGATCGGCGGACCTGGTCATCCAGCAGGATTGACGGGCGTCAGGGCTTGGCGGGGATGGCAAGGCCACGCTGTACGGCCGGTCGTGCGAGGCCGCGCTCCAGCCAGGCGGCGACATTGCCGAAATCGGCAAAGCCGACCAACTCGCCGGCTTCATAGAAACCGACGAGGTTGCGTACCCAGCCCAGCGTGGAAACATCGGCAATGGTGTAGTCGTCGCCCATGATCCACTTGCGTCCTTCGAGGCGCTTTTCGAGCACCCCGAGCAGGCGGCGTGATTCGCCACGGTAGCGCTCGAGCGGGCGCTTGTCGGCAATCTCGCGGCCGGCGAATTTGTGGAAGAAGCCGAGCTGGCCGAACATTGGGCCGATCGACGCCATCTGGAAGAACACCCACTGGATGGTCTCGTAGCGCAGTGCAGGATCCTCAGGCAGCAACTTGCCGGTCTTTTCGGCGAGATAAAGCAGGATGGCGCCCGATTCGAACAGCGGCAGCGGTTTGCCGCCCGGTCCGTTAGGATCGATGATGGAAGGGATCTTGCCGTTCGGGTTGAGCGACAGGAACTCGGGCGTCCAGGTCTCGTCCTGGCCGATGTTCACGTAGTGCGGTTCGTAAGGCAGGCCGATCTCTTCCAGCATGATCGACACTTTCACGCCGTTCGGCGTAGCCGTCGAATAGAGCTGCAGGCGGTCCGGGTGCTGCGCCGGCCAGCGCGAATTGATCGGGAAAGCGGAAAGATCGGTCATTGTTGCCTCGGGAAAGGGCGGCGCGAACGCCCGCCTGGGTGGGTTTGCAAGACTTAGACCCGCTGATGCCGCATTCAAGGGGTGCCAAGGCAATTCAGCAAAGGCGCGCAGCGGTCTTGCGTTCGGAATCGTATAGAGACAAGGAGCTGGAGCGTCTCCCCGTTTCCGTGGAGAACGGACGCTCCAGGATCACACCGCCTTGAACGCAAGCACTGCGTTGGTGCCGCCGAAGGCGAAGGCATTGCTGAGAGCGGTGCGAACAGGGCGCTCGCGTGCGACATTCGGCGTGACGTCGAGGTCGCAATCCGGATCCGGCTCACGGTAGTTGGCCGTCGGCGGCACGATGCCGTCGCGGATGGCCATGACACAGGCGATCATCTCCAGCGCGCCGGACGCGCCCAGCGCATGGCCGTGCATGGACTTGGTCGAGGAGACCGAGAGTTTGTAGGCATGATCGCCGAAAGCGCGCTTGATTGCGGCGGTCTCGATCTGATCATTGGCCTTGGTGCCGGTACCGTGCGCGTTGAGATAGTCGACATCCTCCGGGTTGAACCCGGCATCGGCGAGACAGAAACGCATCGCCGCTTCAGGCCCCTCGACGGTTGGCGCGACGATATCCGACGCATCCGCCGAAATACCGACGCCGGCGATCTCGCCGAGGATGGTGGCGCCGCGCGCCATGGCGTGTTCGTAGCTTTCCAGCACGGCCATGCCGGCGCCTTCGCCCATCACCAGCCCCTGCCGATCAGCGGAGAACGGGCGGCAGGTATCGGGGGAAAGGACTCGCAAGGCCTCCCAGGCCTTCATGATGCCCCACACCAGCGGGGCATCCGAGCCTCCAGCCAGCATGACGTCCGCCCTGCCGAGCCGGATCTGATCAACGGCCGAGGCAATAGCATGGTTGGCGGAAGCGCAGGCCGAGGTGACACCGAAGACCGGGCCGCGCAGGCCGAATTGCATGCTGATCTGGCCAGCTGCCGCACCTGGCATGACCTTGGGCACGGAAAAGATATCGGCTCTGCTTCTGCCATTCAGCAGCAGCGCTCGGTAATTTTCCTCGACAGTTTCCCAGCCACAGACGCCGACGCCGACGGTTGCGCCGATGCGATAGGTGTTTTCGGCGCCCACGGTGAGGCCTGACTGCTGCATGGCTTCCGTGGCGGCGATGATGGCGAGAAGGCTGAAGCGGTCGAGGGTGACCAGCCGCTTGCGCTCCAGGCCATGTTCCGGCAGCGTCTTGATCTCACTGCCGACCTGGACTTTGAGTTGATGCAGATCGGCGCTGACAACCTGTCCGATCGCCGGACGGCCTGCCTTCATCTCGCTCCATATGGCGGCGGCGTCGGTGCCAAGCCCGCAGATGCCGCCAATGCCGGTGATAACGACACGTGTGCGCATAAGGCCTCGGTCAGGCTTTCTTCGCGATCAGCGCGCGAACGGCCTCGACCATGTCACCGACATTCTTGAGATTGCTCCAGGCATCGACCGTATTCATTTCGATTTCGATGCCATAGGCTTCCTCGAGATCGAAGATGATTTCGGTGAGCTCCAGCGAATGGATGCCGAGCGCCGTCAGCTCGGTATTGGTCGTGATCTCTTCGCCGCCGGGCTCGGCATGAGCCTTGATCTTGGCGATGATCTCATTTGCCAATTCGTCAGCCATTCGAAGTCCTTCCCCCAAATCCGCATTTCGTGCCTGGAGGGCGCCTCGACGCCCCTGTTCTCATTGCTCCCGACAGAAGCATCGTCGCGTAGAGCCGCCTGTTGTGGCGGCATCAAGGCTGCCTCCTCTATAGAAACCGAAACCGGGTGAGGCAACAACCGATATGGACAAAGCCGCTCCATACTTAACTTGCGCGACCGCTAACTTTCCTCGACAAATGTCAAAAGCTGGCTTGGGCCGTTGAAATCCGACGATTGGGAGAACGAAATGCTCGAATTGCGCCCCGGATGCGAATGCTGCGACAGGAATTTGCCGCCGGACGCCGCCGACGCCATGATCTGCACCTTCGAATGCACCTTTTGCGCGGACTGTGTCGAAACCGTGCTGAAGGGCATTTGTCCGAACTGCGGCGGCAATTTCTCGCCACGCCCGATCCGTCCGTCAGCACTGCTGCATAAATATCCGGCTTCGACCAAGCGTGTGTTCAAGGCCGAGGGCTGCGCACCGCGCGCTGATGCAGCCTAGAGCAATTCCAGGAAAAGTGTGTAATGGTTTTCCGTCCGGAATTGCGTAAAAACAAAGGGTTAGAGCGGTTCTGCCTTTCCGTGAAAAACGAAAACGCTCTAGTGACAAAAGCAGATAACGCGAAGGATTTCACATGGCGATGAAGAAATATCACGGCAGCTGCCATTGTGGTGCGGTGAAATACGAGGCAACGGTCGATCTCGATCACACCGTATCCTGCAACTGCTCGCGATGCGGCAGGCTGGGCAGTATCCTGACCTTCGCTCCAGCAGAGAACTTCACGCTCTTTTCGGGCGAAGACGTGCTGACCGACTATCTGTTCAACAAGCATGTCATCCATCATCTGTTCTGCCGGGTCTGCGGCATCGAATCCTTCGCCCGCGGAACCAAGCCGGATGGCACGGCGTCGATTGCCATCAACGCACGCTGCCTGGAAGGCGTCGAGCCCGATGCGCTGACGCCGCAGAAGTTCGATGGGCGCAGCCGCTAGCCGGCAACGGAATCGCAGCTAAGAGACGGTGAGCCTCGATGGAGCAGCCTCTATCCCAAGCGCATGACATTTTTCCGCATCTGCGCATCGTCATGGGCATGGTGATCGGCCTTGGCGTCACGCGCCTGCTTTCAGGTGTCGCCCGCATCGTCCAGCACCCCAAGGCCTATAAGCTCTATCCGGTGCATCTGGCTTGGGTGGCCTCGCTGCTTTTGATGCTGGTGCATTTTTGGTGGTGGGAATTCGGCCTCTACCAGATCGTCCACTGGACCTTCGGCAAGTACCTTTTCATCATCGGCTATGCGGTGACACTCTATCTGTTGTGCGCCTTCCTGTTCCCCGATTCTATGCAGGATTACCGAAGCTACGAGGACTATTTCTTCTCTCGCCGCAGCTGGTTTTTCGGCCTGCTGGCCGCGACCTACCTGCTCGACGTCGTCGACACCTTGCTGAAGGGCGAGGCGCATTTCGCGCGTTTCGGTCACGAATATCTGATCCGCACGCCGCTGTTCGTCATCCTGTGTGGCATTGCCATGTATACGACAAACCGGCGCTTCCACCTCGCCTTCGTCGTCTTCACTCTGGTCTATCAGGCGTGGTGGATCCTGCGGCTCTTCGACACGATCGTTTGAGGTTGCTTGGGCGAATGCCGGTGATGATCTAGACTCGGCAACGTTTGGAAGGAGGCGCGGCATGTACAAGGCTGTCGGATCACGCGGGTCGCGGGTGTCCCGCGTGGTGTGGATGCTGGAAGAACTGGGCGAGCCCTATGAATTCGTTCCAGTGAAGCTGCGCTCGCCCGAAGCCTATGCGCTGAATCCCTCCGGCAAGGTGCCGATCCTGATCGACGATGACTTCACCCTCACCGATTCGGCAGCGATCTGCATCTATCTGGCCGACAAGCACGCGGACAAAGGCATGGGCGCCAATACCGGGCTGACCGGGCGGGCGGAAATGGATTCCTGGATGCATTTCGCGCAGTCCGAGTTTGAAGCGCCGCTGTGGAACAAGCTGCGTCACCGCTTCATTCTGCCAAGCGACATGCGCGTCGATGTCGGTCCCGCGGCGGCCTACGACTTTGCTTCCGAGGTGAAGGCGCTGGACCGTCGCCTGGGCGAAAAACAGTATGCGCTGGGCGATCGCTTTTCCGCCATCGATGTTCTGCTGGGCGATATGGGCGCCTGGGCGCGCGCCGGCAAATTCCCGATCGCGTCCGACAGCGTCAACGCCTACATGGATCGCGTTCTGGAGCGACCTGCACGCACGCGATCGCAAGCCGCGTGCGGCTTTCAATAACCGCTCAATTCCGTCAACTGCCCAATCCGAGCAGCCTGTATATGATCATCCTCGCCTTCGCGCTTTCCGCAATTCTGCTCCTCATCACCGCCCTGCATGTCTATTGGGGCATCGGTGGCATCTGGCCTGGTCATGATGCGGCTTCCTGCGCTCGCGCCGTCGTCGGAACGCGCGGTGTCAGCGAGATGCCTTCGACGTTTGCCTGTTTCGCCGTTGCCGCCTGCCTGGTGCTGGCGACCTTGTGGCCGCTGGCGTTGATGGGCGTTTTCGCGACGCCGTTCCCACAGCAGGGCCTGGCCGCCACATCGGTGATGATCGCTTTTGTTTTCCTTGGTCGAGGTGTGCTTGGCTTCACGTCCTGGTGGCGACGCCAGACCCCGGAGCAGCCTTTCGCGCGGCTCGACCGGAGCTTGTATTCGCCGCTCTGCCTGCTGGTCGGTGCAGGGTTCGCGATCCTCGGCATCTCGCAATTCCCGACCTGATCCAACGCATCGGCCCGAAAATCGGGATCGATTTTCGGAAAGCACGATGCGCAGCTCAAAAGTGTTAGAGCGTCCTTTGCGCGTCCGAAGGGACGCGCGGCGCTCTAACGCATCGGCCCGAAAATCGGGATCGATTTTCGGAAAGCACGATGCGCAGCTCAAAAGTGTTAGAGCGTCCTTTGCGCGTCCGAAGGGACGCGCGGCGCTCTAACGCATCGGCCCGAAAATCGGGATCGATTTTCGGAAAGCACGATGCG
>NZ_LJSD01000041.1 GCF_001303895.1 Mesorhizobium sp. 1M-11
GCAAAGCCGACCGAGTCGAACAGCGTGATCTGCTTGTCGCTGGTCCGGCCCGCCGCCTTGCCTGCCATCACCTGCCACAGCTCGGTCACCGGATGATCGCCATCCAGCTGCTGGATCTCGCCCTCGATGCGCGTCTGCGGCGGGAACTCCACGAAGATATCGGAACGCAGCAGGATGTCGCGATGCAGCTCGGTCTTGCCGGGACAGTCGCCGCCGACCGCATTGATGTGCACGCCCGAGCCCACCATGTTGTCGGTCAGGATCGTCGCATACTGCTTGTCGGCGGTCACCGTGGTGATGATCTCCGCGCCCTCCACCGCTTCCTGGCCGGAAGCGCAGATGGTGATGTCGAAACCCATGCCGGCGAGGTTCTTCGCACAACGCCGCGAGGCCGACGCATCGATGTCGTAAAGGCGCAGCCTGTCGATGCCGGTGATGGCCTTGAAGGCGATCGCCTGGAACTCCGACTGCGCGCCATTGCCGATGATGGTCATGGTGCGGGCACCCTTCGGCGCCAGGTACTTTGCAACGAGCGCCGACGTGGCTGCGGTGCGCAGCGCCGTCAGGATGGTCATTTCGGTGAGCAGCATCGGATAGCCGGAGCCGACATCGGCAAGCACGCCGAAAGCGGTCACCGTCTGCAGGCCCTCGCGCGTGTTCTTCGGGTGGCCGTTGACATATTTGAAGCCGTAGAGATGGCCGTCGCTGGTCGGCATCAGTTCGATGACGCCATCATGGCTGTGCGAGGCGACGCGCGGCGTCTTGTCGAACAGCTCCCAGCGGCGGAAGTCCTCTTCGATATAGGTGGCCAGCTCGGTCAGGAAGCGTTCGACGCCGATGGCCAGCACCAGCTTCATCATGGAATCGACGCTCACGAACGGAACGATGTTCAGCTTGGCTGCGGTCATGCCGCGGTCTCCCTTGTTCTTGCGCCGACGCTTGGCGTTCGGCCTCGATGTGGAGCAGGTGCCGTTGCCCAGACCCGGTTCGCTCGTCCAACTCGAGAAAGCTGCCGATTCCTGCTTGGCGTACGCTGCCAGCGGACCTCAGCTTCTCTGCACGCGCACCGCCGGGATAAGTCCCTGCGGCCGGATCAGCAGCACCGCGATGACACCCGACAGCACGATGGCGTCGCGGTAAGGCGCGATCGCAGCGGGCAGCGTCGCCTGCAGAAGGACTTCGATGACACCGAGGAGGAAACCGCCGGCCACGGCTCCCGGCAGGCTTCCCAATCCACCGACCACGGCAGCTATGAAGGCCTTGAGCACCGGCGTGAAGCCCATCAGCGGGTCGACCGACGCGCGGCTTGCCACCCACAGCATTGCTGCAAGGCCGGCAAGCAAGCCCGACAACAGGAAAGCGGTGGCAATGATGCGATTGGCGGGTATGCCCATCAGCCGCACGACATCGAAATCCTCCGCTGCCGCGCGCATGGCCGTACCAGTCACGGTGCGCCTCAGGAAGAACTCCAGCGCGATCAGCGCCAGGATAGAGACGACGATCGAAATCGTCGGACCGACGCCGATGGTGAAATCACCTATCGAGAAAGCGCCCGTCATCCAGCTCGGTATGGCGACCGCTTGCGGGCGCGCCGATACGCCGTTCTGGAAGATGACCTTGAGCAGGCCCGAAACGGCGAAACTGGTCAGAAGAAGGCTGGTCACACTGGCGCCGCGCATCGGCCGAAAGGCAATACGCTCCATGGCCACCGCCGCAACCGCCGCGCAAATGACGGCGAGCAGCACGGCTGCTGGGAACGGCACACCGGCAATGAGGGCTGCCAGCAGTACATAACCCGTCAACGTCATCAGCTCGCCATGGGCGAAGTTGATCAGCCCGACGATGGAAAACACGATGGCCAGTCCGAGCGCAAGCAGCGCATAGACGCCACCGAGGCTCACTGCATTGATAATCTGCTGCGCGATCATGATCAGGCTCCGAGATAGGCTTGCCGCACGAGATCGGAACTGGCGAGTTCGGCGGCCGTGCCTGTCAAAGCGACTTCGCCATTGGCGAGCACCGTGGCGCGGTCGGCGATCTCGAGTGCGAGCGCGACGTTCTGCTCGACCAGAAGCACCGTCAGCCCGTTGCTGCGGAGCTGCGCGATAAGGTCGAATACCGTGTCGATGATTTGAGGGGCGAGCCCGAGCGACGGTTCGTCGAGCAGGATGAGCTTAGGCCGCGCCATGAGCGCGCGCGCGATCGCCAACATCTGCTGCTCGCCGCCGGAAAGGTTTCCACCCTTCACCTGATGATACCGGCGCAGGATGGGAAAGAGCTCGAGCATCTCCTCTTCCCGCGCTTTCGCCTCGGAAGCGGTCTGGTGCACCGCGCCGCCAAGACGCAGATTCTCGGCCACGGTCAGGCTTGCGAAAATGCGCCGCCCCTCCGGCACCAGCGCCACGCCGCGACGTGCGATCGCCTCGGCCGGCATACCGGTGATGTCGTTGCCCTCGAGCAGCACCCTGCCGCCGGCAGCCGGTATCAGCCCCGCGACGGCGCCGAGCGTCGAGCTCTTGCCGGCGCCGTTGGCGCCGACAAGCGCGACGATCTCTCCGGCGCCAACCGTGAGGTCGACACGGCGCACCGCCTCGACCTCGCCGTATCGGATCCTGAGGGCTTCGACGCTCAGCATGGCATCACGGAGCCGGAACGTCGGCCGCGGCCGGCACGACGGTTTCGACATATTTCGGCTCCCCGCCTTCGTAGCGCATAAGCACCACTGGTCGCAGCGGCATGCGGTCGGTGCCGGCATAGGTTATCTTGCCGGTGATGCCTTCGAAGTCCTTGAGATTGGCGATGGCGTCGCGGATCGCCTTGGGATCATCCGAACCGGCCGTCTTCACCGCCTGGTCCAGGATCAGGCCGATCTCATAGCCATTGACCTCGTAGGTCGATTCCGGCGCATGGCCGGCATGCTTGGCGAAGGCGGCGTTGAAGGCTTCAAGCTTGCTGCCTGCCTCCGGATAACCGGCAGCGGTGTAGACGACACCGTCGACTAGTTTGCCGAGCGCCTTGATGGTCGGGGTACCTATCGCATCTGCGCCGTAGACGGGGATGGTGATGCCGGCGCCGCGCAATTGCTGGATGAAGGCCGGAAAGTCGGGCTCATAGGCTGCCGTCATGATCAGATCGGGTTGCTCGGCCAGGCCCTTGATGTTGGTGATCTCGGCCGAGAAGTCCGGCTGGTTCATCGTGAAGGTGCCGCGTCCGACGATCTTGCCGCCCTTCTTCTCGAAGACCTTGCCGAAATACTCCGGCAGGTTGGCGACATAGGTCGCGTCGGGCGATGTCAGCAGGAAGACCTTGCGCTTGCCTTCGGCAATGGCGAAGTCCGCGACGGCGGTCGCTTGCAGATTGTCGGCCGGATAGGTGCCGAACATCACGTCGCCGACCGCCTGGGTCAGCACCGGTGCCGAGCCACACAGCGTCAACGACGGGATACCGAGCGGCTGAGTGAGCTGGCCGGCCGAGATCGATGGGTCGGCGTCGCAGGGCGTGATCATGATCTTGGCGCCGGCGTCGATCAGTTCCTGCGTAACTGTGGCCGTCTGCGCGGTATCGCTGCGTGTGTCCTTGATGATCAGGTTGACCTTGTATTTGCCGGCAAGGCCGCCCTTGGCATTCAGCTCGTCGATCGCCATGCGCAAACCGGCCAGCGCGGGCTGGTCATAGGGCGCAAGTCCGCCCGTCTGGGCGGTGGCGGCGCCGATGATGATTTCTTCCGCGAAAACCGGCGCGGCTGTCACGACGGCGATGGCGGATATGGCTGCGAGTAATACTGATCGATTTCGTATTTGGCTCATTTGAGTTCTCCCACTGGGTGTCCGGTTGTTCTTGTTCATTGGACGTCGTTTCCCTGGCGGGCGCGTGCCGTGCGACTGCCAAGATAGGCGGCCACGACCGCAGGGTTGTTCTGCACTTCTGCCGGTGTGCCGTCGGCGATCACGCGACCGCGATCGACCACGACGATGCGCTCGCACAGGTTCATCACCAGTCGCATGTCATGCTCGATAAGGATCACGCCGATATGCCGTTCGCTGCGCACCGCGGCCAGGATCGACACAAGCTCGGCTGTTTCCACCGCGTTCATGCCGGCTGCCGGCTCGTCGAGCAGCAGGAAGCGCGGCTTGAGTGCCAGCGCACGCGCCACCTCCAGCCGACGGCGCTGGCCATAGGCGAGACTGGCCGCTGGCCGATCTGCAAAAGCCTCCAGCCCCATGCGTGCGAGCTCATGCCGTGCGGCGGCCTCGGCGGCCGCCAGGCCAGGCTCGACCTCGCGTGCAGCCACGACAACGTTTTCGAGCACCGTCATGCGCGGAAAGACCCGAATGTTCTGGAAGGTGCGGGCGATGCCGGCGCGGGCGAAGCGGAAAGCGCTTGCCGGCCGGGCCGGCACGCCCACCGAAACAGTACCGGAACTTGGCGTGACGTCGCCCGCGATCATGTTGAGCAGCGTCGTCTTGCCCGCACCGTTCGGGCCGATGATGCCGGTGATGCTGTCGGGCTGGAAGGTTAGCGTCACATCATCGACCGCCACCACGCCGGCATAGCGGCGCGACAGCTTCTCGACCGAGATCGGGCCGCCTTCGGCACGCGCCGGAGCAGCGTCCGCCGCCAGTTTGACTGGATTTCCTTTCGTCATGCCTGGACGACGCAGCAGGTTGAGCTCGTGGTCTCCGAACAGGCCCGTCGGACGCCGCCAGATGACGAGGATCATGGCCACCGCCAGGACCCCTTGCGTAAGGCCGAACAACACGGGCATCTGCAGGCCCAATATGACGCCGCCCCCCTCGAAACGGCGCACCACCTCGACCACGAGAACCGTCACGACGACGCCGGCGAATGCACCGAGTGAAGACGTCATGCCGCCGACGATCAGCATGGCGAGCATGGTGAAACCGAAGTCGAAATAGAAATCCTTGGGCGAGAAGGCACCGAGGAACTGCGCCATCATGGCGCCGGCGGCGGCCGCGGCCACGGCGCCCAGAACCCATGCAGCCAGCCGCGCTACGCGATGGTCGACGCCGACGGCAGCGGCACCGCGCTCATCGTCGGCAGCCGCGCGTGCGGCAAGGCCGAAGGACGTCTCCCTGAATAGCCGCGCCGCCACGATCGCCAAGGCTGCGACCGCGACAGCAGTCCACAAACCGACCTCGCGCGGGACACCATAGAAAGGTTGGCTACCCCGGGTGATCTCGCGTCCCGCGACCAACAATGTGTAGACGATGATGAGCAGGGCGAGCGTGGCGATCGAAGCACTCGATCCGGAGAGCCTGAACAAAGGCATGCCCGTGATCAGGCCGATCAACATGGCCAACACCAACACCACCGTGAGCGCCGCGAAGAAAGACATCTCGTGCCCGGCCAGGAACTGCGGCAGGTCGCGCAGAGCGGTGCGTTGCAGGGCTGCGGGCATGGTCAAGATGCCTGTGGCATAGGCGCCCAGCCCGACGAAGGCGGCATGGCCGAAGGAAACGATACCGGTGTTGCCGGAGAATATCTGCAGGCCGAGCACCGCCGTCAGCATGATCGCCGCATAGGTGACCACACGCTGCATGGCGGCATTGCCGAACAGGTAGATCGCCAGGGCCGCAAGCACCAGCGCAGCGATCATCGCCAGCGCATCCACGCCGGCATTGCGGAATGCCGCCGGCAGGATCGAACGAGCCGAGCTGCGCTCCATCGTCATGACCGCCATCACAAGGCCCCAAAACGGAGCGGAGAGAATGGCGCCAGGATGGGTTGTACTCCATGGAGCGCGAGCTTGCCGATGGCCTCGCCCACCGCCGGCCCGGTCTTGAAGCCATGTCCGGACGACCCCGCCGAAACGATCAGCCCTTCAACACCCGGCATCGCGCCGATCACCGGCAGGTCGTCGGGGCTCATGTCGTATAGACCGGCGTAGCCGGGCCTGATTCCGAGTTCCATCATCGCCGGGACACGGGAGGCGAAGGTCTCGAGGATATCGACGGACTCGGCCTCCTCGACACCCTCCATGTAGGTATCGGGATCCTCGACCAGTCGCGGTCGGATGGTCTCTTCGTGCCGCATCCCGGTACCGCCGCCGGCCCAGGTGCCGGCGAGGATCACGCCGTCATTGTCGGGCCTGGCATAGTTGCGGGAGATGTCGTCGCACCAGGCCCACGGCATGACCTGGCGCGCCTTGCCGTTGGCATTCAGCACGGCCATCGGATGGCGCTCCACATGCAGCGGCAGGTCGAGTGAAACCGTCGCGAGCAGGCGACGTGTCCATGGCCCGGCAGCCAGGATGACCGTGTCGGCTTCGAGCACGGTTCCATCGGCGAGCATGACACCGGCGATCCGATCGCCCCTGCGCAGCAGTCTGGCAACCGGGGTGTTCTGCAGGATCCGGGCACCGCGAGCACGCGCCGCGCGGGCTATCGCGTTGGTGGCTCCGAAGGCATCGGCATAGCCATATTCCGGTTCCCAGATGGCAAGCGCCACGCCATCGGTGGAAAAGTCGGGCGCCTCGGCGGCGAATTCGGTCGGGGTCAGCGTCTCCATTCGAGCGCCTTCGTCGCGGATGCGTTCTGCGGCAGCTGACCAGCCTGCGGCATTCTCCTCGCCACAAACCCACATCATACCGACCTGCGTCACGAAGGATCCCTCCTGCGCGATCTCCGGAAGCGCAACCAGGATCTCCCGCCCCCGAATGGCAAGCTGCGACAATTCCGGCATCAGATAGAAAGCATGGAGGAGCGCCGATGACTTTCCGGAAGGCCCTCCTGCAGGATGTGTCTGCTCGATGAGCGTTACGCGCGCGCCCTCGCCAGCAAGATGCATCGCCGCGCTGGATCCTACGATCCCCGCGCCCACGATGATGATGTCATCGCCGTTCTTCATTCGTCGTTCCCCACAGTCTGTCGCTGCTTCCCCATCAGCTAAGACGACATCGGAAGCGATGTCAATATTTCTTCATTGTTGACCGATAATTCCGTTTCTGTAATAAACTCTGCAACGATAAAAAGAACGGCCAGGGGAGGCAGATGGCGATACGCGATGTTCTGATGCGGCAGGATCTGGCGCTGACTCCTTCCGAGGAGAAGATCGTGCGCCTGCTGCTCACGGACTATCCGGGCGCCGGCCTCGGCAGCGCTTCAAGTCTCGCCCGCCGAGCAGGCGTCAGCGACCCTACCGTGGTCCGGCTGGCAATGAAGCTCGGCTATGACGGCTATCCCGACTTCCAGGCAAAGCTGCTGGCGGAAGTCGAAGCGAGGCTGCATTCGCCGCTGCTGATGATGGAAGCCAAGCGTCCATCCGGCTCGGAAGACAACCCTATTCTCGCCTATCTCGCCTCGGTGAACGAGGCGATGGGAAAGGCCACGAGTATCACG
Source organism: Mesorhizobium sp. 1M-11 (assembly GCF_001303895.1). Taxonomy (GTDB): domain Bacteria; phylum Pseudomonadota; class Alphaproteobacteria; order Rhizobiales; family Rhizobiaceae; genus Mesorhizobium. The sequence goes on from NZ_LJSD01000041.1 coordinate 7,359, forward strand.
CCGCTGACCACTTACGATCGTACCGCGCGCCTCATCATGGAGGCCAGGGGCGAGGTCGTGCTCGTCGGCGGCCGTTTCAGCCGTCATGTCGCGGGCATGTTCGCCGGGTACCTCCTGCAGTTCCGACCGAGCGTTCGCGACATCGGCGTCCTTTCCAGCCAGTCCTTCGATATCCTCGCCGACCTTGGACGCAAGGACGTGCTCGTCGTTTTCGACTATCGCCGCTACCAGCTCGATGTCGTCTCCTTTGCCCGGCAGGCCGCCGCGCGCGACGTGCGTATCGTTCTGTTCACCGACCAATGGCTGTCGCCGGTCGCGGAATTCGCGGAGACGACCATCGTCAGCCCGCTCGAAGTCGCGTCTCCATACGACACGCTGGCGCCGGCCATCGCCCAGATGGAAGCGCTCACCGCCCATATCCTCTCGACGCTGGGGGATGACGGCCGCGCCCGCATCGAGCGGCTGGAGGACGTGCGGCACGCCAACGCCGTCACCCTCGACAATGAGCCGTCGCAGGATGGCGTCAGGACAACCCCCGGACCGAAATCAGCAAGGCAGGACCGCAGATCATGATCCAATCCCTTCCCAGGCGCGACGAACCGTTTCGCCGCGGCGAAACCGCGCTGCTGCTCGTCGATATGCAGCGGATCTGGTTGGAACCAGGTGCCGACCCTGACCATCCGGAACTTGGCCCGGAAGACTATTTCTACCGCCAGACGGCGACCGAGACGATCCCCAACCAGCAACGGCTGCTGAAGGCGGCCCGTGCCAATGGCGTCGAGGTGCTGCACACCATCATCCAGAGCCTGACCGAGGACGGCCGCGACCGATCGCTCGACCACAAGCTTACTCCCATCCATGTTCCACCGAGCCTGCCGGAGGGCCTGCCGATAGCGCCCCTCGCTCCGGTCGGCGATGAAATCATGCTGCCCAAGACCTCCTCCGGCATCTTCAACTCGACCAATGTCGATTACCTGCTGAAGAACCTTGGCATTCGATACCTCATCGTGGTCGGCGTCCTCACCGACCAATGCGTCGACATGACGGTGCGCGATGCCGCCGATCGCGGCTATCTCGTCACCTGCGTGTCGGATGCCTGCGCCACCCGCACGCAGGAACGCCATGACATCGCGCTGAAAGCGTTCGGGGGCTATTGCTGGGTCACCGATACCGAGACCGCCGTGGCCCGCATCGAAGCGATGGGGAAGGCCGCATGACGACGCCTGTCGAAGCCCTCGTCGCCGTCGTCACGACAGACCTCGCAGCGATCACACGCGGCCGTTCGGTCACCGAAAGCCGCCTGGACAAGGTTGCCGCCACCGGCGTCGGGTGGCTGCAGGCGAATCTGTCGCTTACGCCGTTCAACTCCATCGTCGTGCCCAATCCGTGGGGCTCTTCGGGCGACCTGCGCCTCGTTCCCGATCTCAAGGCACGCTTCCGCACCGCACTGACCGGTTCGGCCACGCCGTTCGACATGGTGGCAGGCAACATCGTCGAACTCGATGGAACGCCATGGCTCGGTTGCACACGCACCATGTTGATCGATGCGCTGGCCGAGCTGAAGGCCGCGACCGGTCTCAGCCTCACGGGCGCTTTCGAGCAGGAATTCCAGATTTCCGGTGCCGATTTCGCACCTGCCCATTCGCTGTCGTTCGCAGCGCTGCGGCGTGCCGATCCCTTCGCGCCGACGCTCATGGCGGCGCTGGAGGATGCCGGCGTCGCACCGGAGGTCATAATCGCCGAGTTCGGCGATGAGCAGTTCGAAGTCACGCATGCCCCGGCCGATGCACTCGCGGCCGCCGATCGGGCGGTGGCGATCCGCGAGATCACCCGCGAAATCGCCCGCAACAACGGCTGGCATGCGACCTTCGCGCCGAAATCCGTGCCGGATGGGGTCGGCAACGGTGTGCATATCCACTTCAGCTTCACCGACGCCTCCGGCAAGCCTGCGACCTATGACGCCGGCAAGCCAGGCGGCCTGTCAGACATTGCGGGCGCCTTCTGCGCCGGCGTGCTGAAACATTTGCCGGCAATCACCGTGCTCACGGCGTCGAGCGTGCCTTCCTACTACCGGCTGAAGCCGCACAGCTGGAGCTCTTCCTATACGTGGCTCGCTGACCGCGACCGCGAAGCCTCGCTGCGCATCTGCCCAACCGTAACGATTGGCGGGCGCGATCCGGCGCGGCAGTACAACATCGAATATCGCGCCGCAGATGCAACCGCCAACCCGTATTTGTCCATGGCGGCCATCGTACGCGCCGGGCTGGAGGGCATCAAAGCTGGTCTCGCCACGCCGCCGCTTGTCACGGGCGACCCCGAACAGATGACCGAGGCGGAAAAGGGGAAGCTTGGTCTGAAACGATTGCCGGAGAGCCTTCCTGCAGCGGTGGATGCCTTGCTCGCCGACGAGACCGTCACCGGCTGGTTCGCGCCAGCCTTCGTGGAGACCTTTGTCGGCGTCAAACGCCATGAAGTCGAGCGTCTCGCGGGTCTTGATCCTGTCGGCGTATGTGACCTGTATCGAAAGCTCTACTGAATATGGATGCCGAACCCGAACACGACTGGCCGCAGGCCGTCGAGGTGCTCAACGAGGACGGCCGTTCCGGTATCGTGCTTCTGTGCGAACACGCTTCCAATCACATGCCGGCCCGCTACCACGGGCTGGGTCTGGAGGCGCCGCATCTGCAGCGTCACATCGCCTGGGATATCGGCGCGGCAGAAGTGACCCGACGTTTGTCGGCGCAACTGGACGCACCTGCCTTCCTCAGCAACTACTCGCGCCTGCTTATCGACCTCAATCGGCCTCTTGGTTCGGAGGGCAGCATTCCCACGCGCTCCGAAGACACCGACATTCCCGGAAATGCAGGCCTGGACGAAATCGAGCGGACACGGCGCGCTGCAGTTATGTTCACGCCGTTTCACGACGAGGTTGCGCGCCATCTCGATACCCGCCAGGCCGCCGGGCGGTCGACGCGCATCGTCACGATCCATTCCTTCACGCCTGTTTTCCTCGGCGAAAGACGCCCCTGGCACGCTGGCGTGCTTTATGACCGGGCCACCGGGCTGGGCGAAGCGATCATAGAGGGGCTGCGTCTCGACCCGTCGCTCAACGTCGCGCCCAATGTCCCCTACGTGATCAGCGACGATGCCGACTACGCCGTTCCGATCCATGGCGACCGGCGTGGCATCGAGGCGGCGCTGGTCGAGATCCGGCAGGATCTGCTGGCCAACGAGACCGGCGTCGAGGAGTGGGCCGGAAGAATGGCCGCGGCGCTCGCACGCATCCAGGACGCTCAGACATGACCAATCTTGGCCTGCGGGAACGCGACGCTCGCGCGATCGCCGAAATCGGCCGGCTGCGCTTCTCGCCGCTTTCGCTCGTCGGCGGCCGCGGTAACCGGCTGATCGAGGAAGGTGGTCGCGAGGTGCTCGACCTGTCCGGCTCGGCTGGCCCCGCGCTGCTGGGCTATGGTCATCCCGCCATCGTCGAGGCTGTAGAGAAGTCCATCCGCAACATGGCGGGCGCCAGCCTGCTGCTCTATCCCAATGAACCCGCCGTCTCCCTGGCCGAAAAGCTGCTGGCAATCACGCCCGGCGAAGGCGATCGCCGGGTCTGGTTCGGCCATTCCGGGTCCGACGCCAACGACTGCGCATTGCGCGTATTGGCGGCGGCAACCGGCAGGCCGCGGTTCATTTCCTTTATCGGTTCCTACCACGGCAACCTGTCGGGCTCGATGGGCATCAGCGGCCACACCGCCATGACCCACACACTGCCGAGACCTGGCGTGCTGTTGCTCCCCTACCCCGATCCTTACCGGCCGCGCTTCAGTGCCGAGGCCGTGCTGTCGATGCTCGACTATCAGTTCGAGACCACCTGTCCGCCCGATCAGGTCGCGGCTGTCTTCATCGAGCCACTGATGTCCGACGGTGGCCTGATCGTACCGCCGCCCGGCTTCCTGAAGGCACTGCAGGAGCGCTGCCGCCGGCATGGCATCAGGATCGTCGTCGACGAGGTCAAGGTCGGCCTGGCCCGCAGCGGCCTCATTCATTGCTTCGAGCATGAAGGCCTGGCACCCGACATGGTCGTGTTCGGCAAGGCGCTGGGCGGCGGCTTGCCATTGTCGGCCGTGGTCGGGCCGAGGGAGATCATGGATCACGCACCGGCCTTCGCGCTGCTGACCACCGCCGGCAACCCTGTCGCAACGGCGGCCGGCGGCGCGGTGCTAAAGGCGATCGAGGACGAGCATCTGGCGGAACGTTCCGCCCGCATCGGCAAACTCTTCGCCGACGGTCTGCGCACGCTGGCCGACCGGCACGAGATCATCGGCGAAGTGCGCGGCCGCGGCCTCGCCGTCGGTGTCGACCTGGTCGTGGACCGCGCCACACGCGAACCCGTGCCGGCGACCACCACGGCCAAGATCATTTACCGCTGCTACGAATTGGGCGCGGCCCTGACCTATGTCGGCCTGAAGGCCAACGTGCTGGAGTTCATGCCGCCGCTGACGCTGACAGAGGACGAGGCTGCCGAAGGCGTCGCCATCGTCGACCGGGCGATCGCCGACGTCATGGCCGGCAAGGTCGCCGATGCGGACGTCGCTTCCTTCATGATGTGGTGAGGAGAGAACCATGGGACTGGGTTGGCGTACCATCCCCGACGACATGCGGGCCTTCATCGAGGCGCAGAAACTGTTCTTTGTCGCGACGGCACCGCAGGATGGCCGCGTGAACCTGTCGCCGAAAGGGCTCGACACGCTGCGGGTCCTGGACGAGCGCACCGTGACCTATCTCGATCTGACCGGCTCGGGCAACGAGACCGCCGCTCACGTCACCGAGAACGGACGCATGACCATGATGTTCTGCGCCTTTTCAGGCAAAGCCATGACCTTGCGCCTGTATGGCAAGGCCGATTTGATCCGGCCCGATCATCCCGAATGGCCAGCCCTGCGTGCGCCGTACCCCGACCTGCCCGGCGTGCGCCAGCTCTTCCGGCTCCATGTCGAGAGCGTCGCGACCTCCTGCGGCTGGAGTATCCCCGTCGTCGGCGAAATGCAGGAGCGAGACGAGCTGGTGAAATGGGCGGGTGGCCAGAGCGAGGACGAGATCGAGGCCTATCGTCTCGCCAACAATGTGGTCAGCATTGACGGGCTTTCCACCGGCTACGTCTCCGACGATTTCTGATGGACAACCGGGATCATATCCGCCTCGTCTTTTCCGACGGCGAGGCGATGCACTTCCCGCCGGTCGACGGCCAGTCCATTCTCACCTCGGCCGAGAAAGCCGGTAACCTGCTGGCCAGCAACTGCCGGGAAGGAACATGCCGCACCTGCATAGCGCGCGATGCCGACGGCAATGAAGTCTTGCTCTGCATCACCTCGGCGGAGCCGGGCATGGCCCTCCACTTGCCGTATCAGCGTACCGACGTGACGCCCCCCTCCCTGCGACGCGCCAAGATCAACACTTTCACCCGTGCTTCGCGCTCGGTTTGGGAAATCCGCTACCGGCTCCAGTTTCCGCTGGCCTTCCTGCCCGGCCAGTATGTCGAAGTCCGCTTTCCCGGCATGGATGGTCCGCGTCGCTTTTCAATGGCAAACCCACCCTCGCAGAAGGAGCAGGTGCTGCATGTGCGCGACCTGCCGGGCGGGGCCATGTCCACCTATCTCAACGAAAGGGCGAAGCCGGAGGATGCCTTCACCGTGCGCGGCCCGTTCGGCGTCTTCTACCTGCGCTCGACTGCTCGTCCCAAACTTTTCGTCGCCGGTGGCACCGGTTTGGCGCCGATCGTCTCGATGCTCTCCAGCATCGAGCCTACGAGCACCACGCCACCCCTGGCGGTGGTAGCCGGCTTCGCCGATGCCGAGGACGCCTATGCGTTGGAGACGTTGCAGGCGCTGGCCGAAACCTTGCCTCTGGAAGTGGTGTTGGCTGCCGACAGGGCCGGAGAAGAGTGGAAGGGGGTCGTCGGCAATCCGATCGCATCTCTGGATGAAATCCGCACCATCCCGCTTGATGGTGGAACCGAGGCTTATCTATGCGGGCCGCCAGGAATGGTGAACGCGGCGCGCAACGCATTGCTGGCGCGCAACCTTCAGGCTGCGGCCATCTTCAACGAAGAGTTCGTTCACTCCTCGTGACGGTTTGCCCACCCACCTGTGACCGACGAAGATACACTCTCACGCTGCGTGAGGGGCCGCCGTGCAAATCCGGTTGCGCGAACCCCCATTCGCAGCTAAGGAAATCGCCATGAACATGCTTTCGATCAAGACCGTTTGGTGGTGGGCCAGCTAGGAGCGGCCTGTCGAAACGCGTGTGCGTGAAAGACCAGAGTGGCCGCAGGAGAAGTCCGGCGGCCTTTTGTTTTCCAGAAATGCCTCCAGACCTCACCGCGGCGGAACAGGGAGATGGCAATGACGGTGGAAATCCTGGAAAACGGCGCCGAGCGGTTCGTGACTGCCGGCGGCATCGCAATCACACGCCAGCGGCACGACACACCCTATCAGGGCGCGATAGAATCTTATCTCGACGGGCTGAATGCGCGACGCGGCGCGGTCTTCTCGTCCAACTACGAATATCCCGGCCGCTACACACGCTGGGACACCGCCATCATCGATCCGCCGCTCGTCATCTCCTCGCGCGGCCGCGCCATGAAGATCGAAGCGCTCAACGCTCGCGGCGAGGCTCTTCTGCCGACGGTCAACAATGCATTGGCCGATCTTGCGGAAATCGCGATCACAGAGAGCACCAAGGCGCTGACCAGGATCGAGGTTGCGAAACCCGGGCGGGTGTTCACCGAGGAAGAGCGCAGCCGGATGCCGTCGGTCTTCACGGTACTGCGCGCTGTCACCGCACTGTTCAAAAGTCCGGAAGACAGCAATCTTGGCCTCTATGGCGCCTTTGGCTACGATCTTGCCTTCCAGTTCGATCCCGTCGATCTCAAGCTGGAGCGCAAGGAAAGCCAGCGCGACCTCGTGCTGTTCCTCCCTGACGAGATCCTGGTCGTCGACCACTATTCCGCCAAGGCCTGGACCGACCGCTACGATTATGCCGGCAACGGGTTTTCGACCGAGGGCCTGCCGCGCGAACCGGTGACGGAACCTTTCAAGCCAGCGGATCGCATCCCACCACGCGGCGATCATGAGCCCGGCGAGTATGCCAAGCTGGTGCGCCGGGCCATGGATAGCTTCAAGCGCGGCGACCTGTTCGAGGTCGTGCCCGGTCAGATGTTCTACGAGCGCTGCGAAACAGCCCCGTCGGAGATCTCGCGCCGCCTCAAGACCATCAACCCGTCACCCTATTCCTTTTTCATCAATCTCGGTGAAGGTGAATACCTGATCGGCGCTTCACCGGAGATGTTCGTGCGCGTCAACGGCCGCCGTGTCGAGACCTGCCCGATCTCCGGCACCATCAAGCGCGGTGACGACGCCATTTCGGACTCAGAGCAGATACTCAAGCTGCTCAATTCCAAGAAGGATGAATCCGAGCTCACCATGTGCTCGGATGTCGACCGCAACGACAAGTCCAGGGTCTGCGAACCCGGCTCGGTGCGTGTCATCGGCCGACGCCAGATCGAGATGTATTCGCGTCTCATTCATACGGTAGACCATATCGAAGGCCGCCTGCGTGAAGGCATGGATGCCTTCGATGCCTTCCTGTCGCACGCCTGGGCGGTGACGGTGACTGGCGCGCCAAAACTCTGGGCCATGCGCTTCATCGAACAGAACGAGAAGAGCCCACGCGCCTGGTATGGCGGCGCCATCGGCATGGTGCATTTCAACGGCGACATGAACACTGGCTTGACGCTGCGCACCATTCGCATCAAGGACGGCATCGCCGAAGTGCGCGCCGGCGCCACGCTGCTGTTCGATTCCGTTCCCGAGGAAGAAGAAGCCGAAACCGAACTGAAGGCCTCCGCCATGCTCTCTGCCATCCGTGACGCCAAGGCCGGCAACTCCGCCGGCGTCGAACGCGCCACCGCCCGCGTCGGCGAGGGTGTCCGCATCCTGCTCGTCGACCACGAGGACAGTTTCGTCCACACGCTGGCAAACTACTTCCGCCAGACCGGCGCCGATGTCTCCACCGTGCGCACGCCGGTGCCGGAAGAAGTATTCGACAGCTTCAAGCCGGATCTGGTGGTGCTCTCGCCCGGCCCAGGCACGCCGAAGGACTTCGACTGCGCCGCCACGATCAAGAAGGCGAGAGCACGAGAATTGCCGATCTTCGGCGTCTGCCTTGGCCTGCAGGCACTCGCCGAAGCCTATGGCGGCGAGTTGCGGCAGCTCGCCATTCCCATGCACGGAAAGCCGTCGCGCATCCGGGTCTCGAAACCTGGTGTCGTCTTCTCAGGCCTGCCGAAGGAAGTGACGGTCGGCCGCTATCATTCCATCTTTGCCGACCCGGTGCGCCTGCCCGATGGTTTTGTCGTCACCGCGGAGACAGAGGATGGCATCATCATGGCGTTCGAGCACAAGAAGGAACCGATTGCCGCGGTGCAATTCCATCCCGAATCGATCATGACCCTCGGTCACAATGCAGGCATGCGCATGATCGAAAATGTCGTCGCGCATCTGCCGCGCAAGGCAAAGGAAAAGGCAGCCTAAGCGGAAATGACAGCAGTAACGGCCAAGGACGCTATCAAACGGAAAGTCGCCACGCTCGCTCTCTGGTCGATCGTGGTGGCGTTTGCCGTTCTTGGCCTGAAGCTGGTCGCCTGGCTGATCACCGGCTCGGTTGCGCTCTATTCGGACGCGCTGGAATCGATCGTCAACGTGATCGCTTCTGCCGCCGCCTTCTGGGCGATCCGTATCAGCCATAAGCCAGCCGACCAGGATCACCCCTTCGGCCATCACAAGGCGGAATATCTCTCGGCCGTGCTGGAAGGCGTGTTGATCGTGGTTGCCGCCATGCTGATCCTCAATGAGGTCTGGCGCACCTGGCAGAACCCGGCTCCGCTGGAGCAGCCATGGACAGGTCTCGCCGTCAATGGCCTGGCAACTCTGCTCAACGCCATCTGGGCGTGGATTCTGATCAGCATCGGCCGTTCGGCGCGATCCCCTGCCCTGGTCGCCGACGGCAAGCATATCATGACCGATGTCGTCACCTCCGTGGGCGTCTTCATCGGTCTGGTCGGCGCCGTCTTCACCGGCTGGCACGTCCTCGATCCGGCACTGGCCGTCATCGTGGCACTCAACATCCTGTGGCAGGGTTGGCATGTGATCGGCTCGTCGATGAGCGGGCTGATGGACCGCGCCGTCGACATGGACGAGCACATCCGCATCCGCGACATCATCTCGGCCAATTCCAAGGGAGCGCTGGAGGTCCACGATCTGAGGACCCGGATCGCCGGTCGCGCCACCTTCATCGAATTTCACATGGTGGTCGACGCGGATATGTCGGTCGGCGACAGCCACGTCATCTGCGACCGCATCGAAGACGCGTTGAAGGCTGAGATCCCCTCGGTGCGCGTCACCATCCATGTCGAGCCGGACGACGAAGCCAAACTGCCCAAGGGGACTGTTGCCGTTCCCTTTGCCTGAAGCCTGGCTTATCGCGCACAGGCGGATTGCGGCATCGCTTCCAGGCGAAAGACCCTGTCGTCCGATTTCGTTTGGCCATTTGCCTGGCAGAGATCGGTGAGTGGCAGGCTGTCCTTCGGGTTGGCCAGCATCATCGTTCCATTGGCGCCACGGCGCAGATAGATCTCCTTCTCCGACAGATCGCAGGAAGTTCCGTCGGGGGCCGCGATCGCCGCGCAGCGCCACTGGTCGGCCTCACCTTGGCAGGAATAGGTTTGCGTGGCCTTTGCCGCCCCCTTGCGGGAGATCATCGTGACAACAAGATCGGCCCCGTTCGGCCAGTCGGAAATCGTTCCCTTGGCCGCGAAGGAAGCGAGCTCCGTCTTACTGCGAAACACACGAATGGTCTGCGTCAACTGGTCGGGATGTGACGCGAGATGTTCAGCCGAATAGTCCCTTCCAAAACAGAAAGGCTGATCTGGCTTCAACCGCACGCGCAACGGATCACCCAATGCTGGATTGACCGGATCGATCCGCGCGAACTCAGCCTTGCAATCCGCTACAGGCCTTCGCTCGAGCAGAAAACCGTTATCATCCGTTCCAAGCGCCTGCCGTTCGTATTCCACCTTGCCGAGTTCGTCTTCCGCGCCGATGTCCAGGTAGATATCGCGGTCGAAGGCGTCGACCTTCAACCGTCCCGCCGCATCGAGGCTGAGCTCGGCCATGGTGCGGTCGCATTCCATGCCGCAATGGATCGAACTTTTATCTCCGCCTTCCCCCGAGGCATTGCACCAGCCGCCGACCCATTCAGGCTTGGGAGCGCCACGCGCGGTCGTCGCCATGAAGCCGTTATAGCCGGCAGAACCCACACCGTCATAGGGATCTTCGCTCGGTCGACTGACCGGATCACGGCCGTGATAGAAAAATATCCGCGCAACCTTCTGATGCGGATGGGCCTTCAGATGGCTTGCATCATAAACCCGGCCGAAACAGGCGCTGCCGCCATCCGGGCTGAGCTCCTTCAATATTCGCGGCTCGTCAGCGTAGACCGTTCCTGCCAGGAAGAGTGCACCGACGATTCCAGCGCTCGCGGTTGCGATTTTTCTCGACGTCACCATCGGCCCCTCCCACCGAGATCCGCTAGTGTGGATTTTATGCTAGGAACCCGTCGAAGGCCACGCGCATTATGCTGCCGAGAACGGGACGGTTTTTCATGCTTCGCAGGGATATTTTCCGCGGATTGGTGGCCTCGACCGGAGCTCTGTTCGGGGTGAAAATGGCGACCGCTGCGCCGGTGGCATCTCCGAGACAGAGGGTTGCCTATCATCTCGACGATATCGACAAGGTTGCCTTCGTTCTCGGCAACATCAAGAACCATTATGAGGGCACAGGCGGCGAAGTGGACATCGTTCTCGTGGTTCACGGTCCGGCGCTTGCCGCTTTCAAACGCAATGCCGCTTCCGCGGCAATTTCCAGCCGCTTTGCCGGATTGGTGAAGAAAGGCATGACACCCCATGCCTGCGCCAACACCATGCACGGCATGGATATTGCCCTGCCCGATCTTTTCGAGGGCTTTGCCAGCGCCGATGCCGGCGGAGTCGTGAAACTCGTAGAATTGCAGGCCGCTGGCTATGCTTATCTAAGGCCTTGATACCGGGACCGATTTCATCCGATGATCGGCCCAGCGCATCGGCCCGAAAATCGAAATCGATTTTCGGAAAGCACGATGCGCCGCGTTAAAGTGTCAGAGCGACCTTTCCGCGTCCAAAAGGACGCGCGGCGCTCGAGAGGGTGGCGATCGAAGGGAGTGCCTGATGTATGGCCTGATCGGAAAGATGCGTGCAACTCCCGGCAAGCGAGAGGAACTCCTCCAGCTCCTGCTCGAGGCCACCGATTCCATGCCTGGTTGCCTGAACTACATCGTCGCCCGCGATCCCGCCGACACCACGGCGATCTGGGTTACCGAAGTCTGGATCGACGCCGCGAGCCATAAGGCATCGCTCCAGCTTCCGCATGTGCAGGAAGCAATCGCCAGGGCCCGCCCCATGGTGGCTGGTTTCGACTTCCAATTCGAGACCGAGCCGGCAGGAGGCTACGGACTGGACCAACCCGCCGATACGGGTGATGCCGTGCGAGGGTGATACCCTCGCACAGCCTGTCTGGAATTAGTCGACCTGAATCTTGGCCTGCTTGACGATCGGCTCCCACTTGGCGAGCTCCGCCTTGACGTGCGTTCCCAGCTCCTCTGGTGTCGAGCCGACGATGGTGGCGCTGAAATCGCCCATCTTGGCGATCACTGCCGGATCCTTCATCGCCTTGTTGGCAGACGCATTGAGACGGTCGACGACCTCCTTCGGCGTGCCGGGCGGGGCAAACAGCGCATTCCAGGTGTAGGTCTCATAGCCCGGCACACCAGATTCCGCGATGGTCGGAATGTCCGGGAATGACGGCACGCGCTTGGCCGTCGTCACGCCGAGCGCCTTTAGCGTCCCGCCCTTGATATGCGACGACGAGGACGGCAGGTTATCGAACATGATCGGCACCTGGTTGGCGACGACATCGTTGAGCGCCGGACCTGCTCCCTTATAGGGGATGTGCTGCATCTCGACGCCGGCCATGATCTTGAACAGCTCGCCCGACAGATGCAGCGGCGTGCCGATGCCTGATGAAGCATAGGAATATTTATCTGGCTCCGCCTTCAGCAGCGCGACCAGTTCCTGGACATTCTTGACCGGCAACTCCGGATTGACCACCAGCACGTTAGGCACGATGACCAGCAGTGAAACCGGCGAGAAGTCCTTTTCGGGATCGTATGGCTTGGTTTTCAGGATCAGCGGATTGAGCGCATGGGTGGCAACAGTGCCCATCAGGATGGTGTAGCCGTCCGGATCGGCCCGCGCGACGCGGTCGGCGCCGATATTGCCGCCTGCGCCGGCGACGTTTTCGACGATCACCTGCTGGCCGAGATCGTCCGACATCTTCTGCGCGATGATACGTGCGACGAGGTCGGTCGAACCACCGGCCGCAAACGGCACAACCAGCGTCACCGTGCGGTTGGGAAACTCCTGCGCGACCGACTGCGATGCCATGCCGGCCAACGGCAGCACCGACAGTCCCAGCGCCAGGACGGCGCGCCGCGTGAATTTAGAAAATGCCATGCTGTTCCTCCTCATCCTCGCCCCATGCGCGCCTCGCGCCCGAATTGGTTACGACAATCGCCCGAAGCAGACAACAAGGACAGGCTGCGGAAGATCGCGTCAATCCAGCCGGTGTTTCAAATCCTCGTCCAACCAGCGGCTGAAGAAATAGGGAAGCTGCTTGTGCCACCACGGCCAATCGTGGTCGACATCGCCGCCCCAATAGTCGACCCAGGCCGGGATCGCCTTGTCGCGCAACACTCGTTCCAGCGCATGTGTCTCGGCCAGCATCTGTTCTTCCCAGGCACCTTGCCCGCAGCAGAAAATAAGCCGCAGCGAGCGCAGCCGCGAAAGCAGTGCATCGTCGGAAACACCCGGCAGATAGTCGAGCGGGGAGTTGTAGTAGATATCGCCAGCCAGGCCGTCTCCCAGGAAACCTCTGGTGGAGTAAACGCCCGAAAGCGAAATCACGCCCGCCGCCAGATCGGGGTAGCGGAACACGAAATTCGACGAGTGATAGCCGCCCATTGAACAGCCGGAGAACAGCGGCTTCAAGGATCGACCGTTATTGGCCTCTGCGGCAATGACCGCAAACTCCGGCAAGGCTTCTTCGCGCAGATAGCGGAAATAAGCCTCATGCCGCGCGATCCGCTGGGTCGGGTCGCCGTGTTTGTCGAAGAAGCTCTCGCTATCGATGCCGTCCACCGTGAATAGCTGGATACGGCCGGTGTCGACAAACTCGGCGAGCGCGCCAACACCGCCGGCATCCTCGAATTGGAAGAACCGCCCCTGCGAGGTCGGAAAGACGATGACCGGTCGTCCGGCATAGCCGTAGTGCTTGTATTCCATGTCGCGGCCGAGCTTCCCGCTCCAGCGTTTGCTGTAGGAGATGTCCATCGTCTATGCCTCCTCGGCATGGATGTAGTCGACCGCCGCGCGCAGCGCCTGGCGATCCCGCGAACGCAGCTGATAGGCGTAGTTTCCCATGGCGCGGCTGAAGACCTCTTCGATGTCCTGATGGTGGACAATCATGTCGGCGTGGGCGGCTAGCACATCGGCATGGCTGTGGCGATAGCGGATGTGCTTCTTGCGGCTGGCATAGACGGTGAAATACTTGCCCTCGAACGGCCCACCGACCTTGTTCTTGACCACCATATCGGCCCATTCGGCATAGATATCGATATCGAAGGAGTAGTTGATCGCATCCGGCATCCAGGCGCCCGGCGGACGAATATTGACCTCCAAGGCGACGATCCGGCCCTGTTTGGTTTCGAACAGCTCGATATGAAAGAAACGTTCCTTGAGATCGAACGCCTTGACGATCTTGCGGCCGGCCTCTTCCACATCGGCCGGAATCTCGGGCCGGCAGGTGTAGCTCATGTGCTTGTTCTTGTTGACGACATCCATGATGGAATCGTCATATTTGGTGCTCGCGGCGAAGACGATCTCGCCGTCCCGATTGACAAGGCCGTCATAGGTTACGACCAATCCGTCGATGAACTCCTCCATGACGAAGCTCATGCCTTCCGGCTTGATGCGAAAGAACTCGTCCAGTTCGGCAACATTGGAAATCTTATAGGTGTGCGCGGCACCCGCGCCGGAATCCGGCTTCACCACCACCGGATAGCCGACCCTGCGCAGGAAGGTCATGGCGCCGGCGCGATCGGATGTCTTGCGCTGGGCGATCACATTGACGCCGGCCTTGCGGAAAGAGGCCCGCATGCGGCTCTTGCGTTTGATGTTCTTCACATAGTCGAGTTTTATGCCTTCGATATTGAAGTCGGTACGGATGCCGGCCTCCAGATCGAGCCAATGTTCGTTGAGCGACTCGAAGCGGTCGATGCGCCCCCATTTGTGGATGAAATGCCCCATCGCCCGATAGATCTGGTCATAGTCTTCCAGATCGGCGACGCGATAATATTCGCTGAGCGCAGCTTTGAGCCTGGGCGCCAACGCTTCGTAAGGTGCGTCCCCGATCCCCAGCACCGTCGCGCCGGCCTTTTTCAACCGATCGCAGAAATCGGCGCCGTTGGCCGGAAAATGCGGCGAGAAGAACACGAAATTCATGATCAGCCCTCCTGGCGCATGACCCCGAAAATCGTAATCGATTTTCGGAAAGGATCATGCGTCAAATCAAAGTGCTAGAGCGACCTTTGCGCGTCCGAAAGGACGCGCGGCGCTCTTGTCGCTGCGCTCACACCACGCCATCAGCGAACTCTGCCGCATTTGCGTGAAACCACAAAGGAAAACCGTTCGGGCACTCTGCCCGTAGACGATCGAGACGTCTCGCTTGCCTCGAACAGAACGCTCCTGTAAGAGAGCGACCATGAAGACGCGCCCAGCATCGTTGGCTTTCCGTCCGACCGGCCTCGCCGGCGAGACCATGCGCGCGCTTTCCTCGACCCTTCTTCTTCTCGGCCTTATCGGCGATCGCCGGGTCCGCTGAAGGAGCGCCCGGCGGTCGTTGCCGCCAGGGCTTTTATCCCAGGCAAGCTCCTCAAGTCACCAAACCAATTGACTTAGCCTAATGGCGCTGCTTGTGCTTCGGCGATGCCGGCCCAGCAGCCGGGAGATTGAAAGATGAGTTCCACACAACGAAAGAGCGTCGAGGTCGACATGCCCCAAGCTTCTGCCCCTAAAGGCATGCCGAATGCGGTACGCAAATACGAACCCTATCCCTTGGTTGGCCTCACCGACCGCACATGGCCGAACAAGAAGATCGAAAAAGCCCCGATCTGGTGTTCCGTCGACCTGCGCGACGGCAATCAGGCCCTGATCGATCCGATGGGCCATGAGCGCAAGGCGCGCATGTTCCAATTGCTGCTCGATATGGGCTTCAAGGAAATCGAGGTCGGCTTTCCATCCGCCTCGCAGACCGATTTCGACTTCGCGCGCTGGTGCATCGAGGAAAGCAATGTACCCGACAATGTCGATCTGCAGGTGCTGGTGCAATGCCGGCCTGAGTTGATCACGCGCACCTTCGAGGCGCTCAAGGGCGCCAAGACGCCGATCGTTCATTTCTATAATTCAACCAGCGAGTTGCAGCGCCGCGTCGTCTTCCAGAAGGACGTGACCGGCATCAAGCAGATCGCCACCGACGCCGCCAAGATGATCACCGACATGGCAGCCAAGGCTGGCGGCGGCTATCGCTTCCAGTACTCGCCGGAAAGCTTCACCGGCACCGAACTGGAGGTCGCGCTGGAAATCTGCAACGCCGTGACCGAAATCGTGAAGCCGACCCCCGACAACAAGCTGATCATCAATCTGCCGTCGACCGTCGAGATGTCGACGCCCAATGTCTACGCCGATCGCATTGAATGGATGATCCGCCATCTCGACAATCGCGACAGCCTGATCATCTCGCTGCATCCGCACAATGACCGCGGCACTGGTATCGCCACAACCGAACTCGGCCTGATGGCCGGCGCCGATCGTGTCGAAGGCACGCTGTTCGGCAATGGTGAGCGCACCGGCAATGTCGATGTGGTCACGCTGGCGCTCAACATGTTCACGCAAGGTGTCGACCCGGACCTGGATTGCTCCGACATCAACCGCATGAAGGATGTCTATGAGTATTCCAACCAGCTCAAGATTCCCGAACGCCATCCCTATGTCGGCGAACTGGTCTACACTGCTTTCTCCGGCTCGCATCAGGACGCCATCAACAAGGGCATGAAGGCGATCCAATCCGCCAACAAGGAAGTGTGGGAAGTGCCTTACCTGCCGATCGACCCGCAGGATGTCGGCCGCAGCTATGAAGCGATCATCCGCATCAATTCCCAATCCGGCAAGGGCGGTATCGCCTATGTGCTGCAGGCCGATTACGGGCTCAACTTGCCGCGCAATCTGCAGGTCGAATTCAGCCAGGACATCCAGGCCATCACCGACGCCGAGGGCAAGGAGGTGCCGGCAAAGCGGATCTACGATCGCTTTATCGACAGATACATCGAACAGCCCCATGGACGGCTGAAGTTTGTCGATCATCAGACCTTCCCCGATACCGCCATGAAAGGCCGGCGCGTCGTCGAGGCAGTGATCCTCGACAAGGGCAAGGAAACCATTATCAAGGGCACGGGAACCGGCCCGATCGACGGTTTCGTTGACGCGCTCTCGCGCCATATCGGCGTATCGATGTCGGTGCTCGACTATTCCGAACATTCCTTGCAGCGTGGTTCGAACGCTTCGGCGGTGTCGTATGTCGAAATGGAACATGATGGTGGCAAGGTTTTCGGTGCCGGCATCAACACCAACATCGTCGCCGCTTCCCTCGAGGCCGTTGTATCCGCGGCAAATCGTATAATCGGCCTCAAAACCCGCTGATTTCATCGCTTTGCGAAAACCCCGGCTGGATTTTTCCAACCGGGGTTGTAAAGATTCGAGCGGGCTTGGGACGGTATTGGCGTGGAAGCGCGAATATCGTGCGTAACGTTGTACGACCTGTGCCGGCTTGAGAGGTTCAATACTTGCAGCATTCCACGCCTGCCGCCCCCGCAGTGCGCGAAACGCTTGATAGACTCCTGGCGAGCCAGACATTTGGACGCTCCGAGCGCGCGCGTGAATTGCTGCGCTATCTGGTGGAACGGGAACAAGCGGGCGAGGCCGACAAGCTCAAAGGCTTTTCCATCGCCGTCGATGTCTTTGGCAAGGATGCCGGGTTCGACCCCTCCACCGATGCCGTGGTGCGTGTGCAGGCGGGCAGACTGAGAGAATTGCTCGACCAGTATTTTAGCGGCGAAGGCGCAGGCGAACCGATCCGCATCGTCATTCCACGCGGCAGCTATATCCCGAGCTATGAACCAAACGGGGTCAGAATTCCATCTCGGCAACAGCCGATCGAGCAGCAGGTTCCCGCCGTTCTGGAGCAGGTCCCCGCGACCGCATCGGCGAAACCCGTTTCCGCATCCGATGCGCAGGATCTGTCGGGTACAACAGTTATCCTGTTCAAGCATCTGCATGCCTTCTGGATCGCAATAGCGCTCTTTTTCATCATCATGATCACTCTCATGGTGCTTATGCTGCGCCAGACCTATGGGCCGGAGGTCGTTTCGGGCACCAAAAGCAACGGCGGGTCCGCAATCGGCAATTCGATGGCGGCAACATTGGAGAAGTTGCCAGCCGTCTATCTGGTTCTCGTAGAGAAGACCCCGCAGACCCAGCGCATTGAAACGATGTTGCGAGCTGGCCTTTCCAACATGGAAACGATCCAGTTCATAGACCGCAAGCCTGGCGAGGACGAAGCTCGAGCAAACAATCCGACGACCTTCGCCTTCAATCTTGGATCGGGCGCCACTCTTGGCAGCGTGACCATCGAAGTCAAAAATCTCAAAACGGGCCGTGTCCTCAATTCGGAAACGCTGTCTGCATTCGAAACCACCGCTTCACAGGCCAGCGATCATGTGGCCAAGATTCTGGGCGACGTAACCGGCCCATTCGGTTCGATCTATGGTTATATCGAGCAAAACCGACTGCAGAACGATCTGACCACATGCGTCATCCTCTCGAAGACGTATCCGTCCGATCAGAGCGCCAAGAACCACGAAGCCGCCTATCGTTGTCTCGAAGATCTGGTCGCGCATGGCGAAGCATCCGCGATGATCTATGCGCAGCTTGCAGGGCAGCAGCTGGACGCGATCGTCTGGGGCTATCCTTATCCGCCGGATCCAAGCGTGCAGCAGGCGATGGCTCTCGTGAACAAGGCCATCCAGATCGACCCGACCAGTTCCCGCGCCTATCGCATGGCCGCTTACGCCGAAGGGGTTGTCGGGAATCAGAAAGAGAGAGTTCGCTGGGCGAAGAAGGCCCTTGATGCAGCTCCCTATGATCTGAGGACTGTCTATCACTACGGCTGGGCGCTGGTGATGGCAGGAAACTATCAGGAGGGCACGGCACTTCTGGCGCGCAGCCTCAATCTCGCCAATCCGCACAGCAAATGGCTCGACTATGCCCTCTTCCAGGGCGCCTTCATGGAAGGCGATCAGGAGTTGCAGAAACGCGCGGCATTGGCGTTATCGGCAGTGGAACCCCAGCCTGAATACCTCGCAGCGCAGCTCATCGTAGCTGTAAACAGCCGCGACAATACCGAAGCGGCGCGGATACTGACGGAGATCAACGACAAATTCCCCGAATTCGCAGCGAGCCCGCGCGCGATGTTCCTCAAAAATCACTATCCACCCGATTTGACTGAAAAACTGCTGCAAGCGTTGTCGGCTGCCGGTTTGCCACGTACCGCGCCTGCCGGGACCGAACCATTGCAAGCTCCACCCGCCGTCGCCCTTCCGGGTTCGGAAGATCTACCGACCGTGTACTTGACGGTGAAGGGAACCGGGAGCGCGGTGGAACGTGTTGTTACGGCCCTTCGCGCAGGGCTGACACATTTTGAAACCATCAATTTTGTCGGGCGGGAGCCAGCCCCGGATCGTAACAAAGCAGCGGACGGAACGAGCTTCGTCTTCAATGTCCAGTCAGGCCCTACGACAGGCAGCGTGGCTGTTGAGGTGCAAAACCTGCGAAGCGATACGGTCGTTCTGTCCCGCAATCTGGCGGCCTTCGACGCCACCACGTCCCAGGTCGGTCCGCAGGTCGGGAAGATCCTCGGTGATACCGCGCCCGTTTCAGGCGCCATTTACACCTTTCTGGCACGAAATGGCCTCGCCAAGGGTTTGGTTGATTGCCTGATCCAGGAGAATGCTTTCGAACTCGCAGCCAACGCCAAGATTCACGAAAGCGCCTATCGTTGTTTCGAAGCCCTGGCCAACAGCGATGCCAAGTCGTCAATCGTCTATTCGAGCCTGTCGACTTTAACCACGACCGGCCTGATCTGGCGCTATGCCTACCCGCTCAACGCCTCGCTGGAAAAAGCCGGGGAGTTCGCGCAACGCGCGATACAAGCGGACCCCTCGTCTCCGCGCGCCTACAATGCCAAAGCCTATATATCGAACCGACTGGGCATATGGGCAGACACCGTGCAGTGGACCTCCAAGGCGTACGAGATTAACCCATATGATCCCCAGGCGATCGCCTCTTACGCTTATGCGCTTACCTTCAGCGGCGACTATGCAAAGGGCATGGCTGTCATGACTCAGGCAATCGAAGCTGCAAACGGCGCGCACGCCGCGTGGTGGGACTACGGCCTTTTTGCAAGTGCCTATATGCAAGGCGACAAGGAGCTTGCGGCCAGGGCGGTTGCTCCTCTCGCAAGCGTCGCTCCCAATCCGCTTTTTCTCACGGGCAGATTGATCGTCGCATCCGAAGGCGGCAACCCGGGCTTGGTGAAAGACATCGTCGATCAATTGGAAGCAAATTTCCCAACATTCATGGCCGACCCGCGGGCAACTCTCACCAAGCGCAACTACCCGCCTGATATGGTAGAGAAGTTCATTGGAGCCCTTCGGACAGCGGGAGTGAGCGGCGCGACCTGATGACCTCAACGAGCCTTTTTGCCCACAAACAGGGAACTGGGTCGGACACAATTGTGCTGCTGCACGGATTTGGCGGCTCACACAGCGTCTGGACAGAGATAGGATTTCAACTTGCCAGCGAGGCCGGGATCATCGCCTATGACCTACCGGGCCATGGTGCCTCCCTGAAAGTCGAAGGCGCGCGGTCGCCCAAACAGATAGCCGGGGCCATTCTTGCCGACATCGTGGAACGTGACGTCGATCGCATCCATTTGGTCGGCCATTCGATGGGCGGAGCCGTGGCGACCTTGATGGCGCTCTCGGCCCCGGAGCGCTTTGCGTCGCTGACACTGTTGGCGCCGGGAGGCTATGGCGAAGAGATTGATGCGCCCCTGCTGCGCCGATTTGCAAAGGCTTCTCAGGTCGATGAAATCCGGGCATGCCTGGCCGCGATGTCGGGCCCCGGGCACATCGTCTCCGAGCAGGCGGTTGCCGACGCCGAGACCATGCGAGCCTATCCTGGCCAGAAGGAGAAGCTCGCTGAGATTGTGAAGGCCATCACTCGTGGAGGACGCCAGGGAATCATCCCTGCCGAACTGGTCGCCGGTCTTGCAATGCCTGTCGCCGTGGTCTGGGGCGTATTGGACTCCATCCTGCCCGTCAGCCAGGCCGATAATTTGCCTGAACATTTCGACCTGCACCTGGTGCCGGTCGCCGGCCATATGCTGACCGACGAGGTGCCCAGCCTGATCGTCGAGCTGCTGCGCGGTATCCTGCGAAATCAGGCAAGCAGTTCGATTTCGACATTCGAATCCCGCTGAAGCCTTTCAGAAATCATTCCGACACAATCGCGATGGATGAAATCCGTCCCGGTTCATGTTAACCGGTGGTTTACCAAACCGCGAGGCAAGACGATGCCGGAAGCAGGCGAAACCGTAACTCCCATCAACCAGGCGCGCAGCAAGCTGTCGGAGGCCGTTCGCGATGTGAAGAACGCTCTGGCCGATCGTGACGATGTCGTCGTCGACATGCGTGAAGCTCATCGCATGCGTCTTGAATTGCTGGCCTCAGAACTGGCGCCGGTCTTTGCCGATGTGCCATCCGATATCGACTATTTCGATTTCGCGCTGTCTTCAGGACTGCAGCCACGCCTGTGGATTGACGCCGTCAGCCATGTCGCGATGGGCCGGGACCGCCGAACCTATCGCTTCGTCAAGGACACCCGCCTTGGCCGTGTCGTGTTGGCTGAATCCCAGGACATGAAGATCGTTGGCGACCAGGTCACCCGCTACCTGGCCGAGCGTCTGATCGAACGGCAACGCCTTATGGAAGGCGGTATCGAACCGGTGGAACGGCCCACGCCTCAGGCCAGTTCGGAAGTGGAACCAAAACCCCAGACCGCGGACGGCCCAACGCGTGGACGCACGATCCTCGGCGGGTTTGGCCTGGTGCTGCTTGGCGCCCTCGTTGGCCTCGGTGTCTCGGCGGCGCTGTTTTGGGACCGCCTCGTACCATTGATCGAAAGCCTCAAGCTGTAGATCTCTCCGGTTCGACGCCCAGTTCCAATGTCTGAAGGTCGGCAGGGGCGAGCGCAGGTCCGGTGAGGCCACGGCGCGTCAACCCGATACGCCAACCGTCCGCCGCTCTTTCGATCTCGATCAGGTTGTACTGGGCAGCAGGATGCCGCCCTCCCGGCCCCTGCCCTGCTGCCGCGACGCCCACAACCGGCAGTCGGTTGGTACGCCCGATCCAGAACAGCGTTGGGTCGTGCGAATGGCCATGCAGCACAAGCTCGGCGCCATGCTGCTTGACGAGCTTCTGAAACCGGCGGATGCCGAAAAGTCGCTTGGTCTGGGCCACTGCACCGCGGATCGGCGGATGATGGATGAGGATCACCCTGCACAGGCCCCGCTTGCCCGTTTCGTCCAGGAGCTTTGCCAAACGCTCAGCCTGCTTCTCCTCGAAGAAACCATTTGCCATGAATGGCGCGGTTGCTCGCGCGGTAGATACCCCGATCAGCGCGACTTCGCCTCGCAATCTCAGATACGGGAAACTGTGGCGATCGACCTGGATGTTGGCGCCATCGCCGCTCATCCAGGGTGCCCAGGCGCGACATGCCTTGTCGAAGGCCCCGGGCACATAGGCGTCGTGATTGCCGGGCACCACGGAAACATCACGTGGCGATCCAAGCATTTCCAGCCACAACCGGGCCAATTCGATTTCGCTGTCCAGCGCCAGATTGACCAGATCTCCTGTTACCGCAATGTGGTCGGCGCCACCTGCCTTGAGGTCAGCCACCAGCGTGTCGATGACGGCGTCGTGCATGGTACGGCGGCGGTTGCGTTGCCAGTTGACGTAGCCCAGCACGCGCTTGGAGGCGAGATCGCGATACGATACACCGGGCAGCGGGCCGAGATGGGCGTCGGAGAGATGCGCAAGCCTGAACATGAAACCTTCTTAAGCGACCGATCGTTCGCAATCCACCTGTGGTTCATCTGAAATGACTGGCAACGATCCCGAACAACCCTTCCGCCAGAGCGGCTGGCCACGCCTACGGACAAAATTCTTTCACCTCCTGTTCCTGCTAAGGCGACCGATGACCCTCGGCGTGCGGGGACTTGTCTATGACCGCGAGCGCAATTCGATCTTTCTCATCCGCCACACCTATGTTCCCGGCTGGCAATTGCCGGGCGGCGGTGTCGAGAAAGGCGAGACGATGGAAGAAGCGCTCGCCCGCGAACTCGAGGAAGAGGGCAACATCGCGATTTCAGCGGCGCCAGTGCTGAAATCCATGCACTTCAACAGGCTCTCGAGCCCGCGTGACCATGTCGGACTCTACCTGATCGAGGCCTTCCGTCAGATCGGGCCGAAACGTCCCGATCACGAAATCGCCGAAGCCGGCTTCTTCCCGCTCGACCGACTGCCTGAAGGCACGACACCGGCGACCTTGAGGCGCCTCGCCGAGACATTCCATGGCGTGACGGTTTCGCCCTACTGGTAGATCATGCTGCCTTCTTGAACCGCGCGCGGTCGTGCGGAGCCAGATGATCCATCTCCGGTCCGACAGGGACGATGCCGGTCGGATTGATGTTGCGATGGCTGGCGTAGTAGTGGGCCTTGATGTGGTGCATGTCGACCGTCTGAGCCACTCCCGGCACCTGATAAAGATCACGCAGGTAGTTCGAGAGGTTCGGGTAGTCGCCAATGCGGCGCAGGTTGCATTTGAAATGGCCGACATAAACTGGATCGAAACGGACAAGCGTCGTGAACAGGCGCCAGTCCGCTTCGGTGAGACGATCGCCGACGAGATAGCGTTGGCGCGATAATCTCGTTTCCAACCTGTCGAGCGTCGCAAACAAATCCGCGAATGCTTCCTCGTATGCAGCCTGGCTCGTCGCGAAACCGGCGCGATAGACGCCATTGTTGACGGCCCCATAGACCTCTTCATTGACGGCATCGATTTCGGCGCGCAGTGCCTGCGGATAGAAATCGACCGTTGAATCTCCCCATTCATCGAAGGCCGAGTTCAACATGCGAATGATCTCGGACGACTCGTTGGAAACGATCGTCTGCTCTTTCCTGTCCCACAGAACAGGCACGGTGACGCGGCCGGAATAGGCCGGATCGGCCTTGGTGTAGATCTGGTGGAGGAAGTCGAGACCGTAGAGCGTATCTCCCGTCGCGCCGTCTTCAGGCAGGAAAATCCAGCCATTTTCGAGCATCAGATGGTGCACGACCGAGACGGAGATCACCTTTTCGAGCTTCTTCAGCTCCCGGAAGATAAGCGTGCGATGCGCCCAGGGACAGGCCAGCGAAACATAGAGGTGATAGCGGCCGGGCTCGGCTTTGAAACCACGCGAACGGCCTTCCGCCGGCTTGCCGTCGACGGTTATCCAGTCGCGCCACTGCGATTGGGAGCGTTCGAACCTGCCGCTGCTACCGGTATCGTACCAGCGGTCGTGCCATTTGCCATCGACAAGCAAACCCATCCACTTTCCTCCTGTCTTCTGGTTTCAATTTAGGAGGCGTGCCGGGCCTGGGGAATGCATTTTGGCTGAACACACTGTCAAACGCTGGCGCAACGCCAATCAAAACATCGATTGCGATCAAGAAAGTTTGATGCTAGCGGAAAATCCGCATGTTCGACTTTGCAACGATCCGGTTCGACCGACGACGAAAGATCGCCCGCGCTTGAAGCGCTGACTGGCGAACGCTGCCGCTTGCAGCAACCTTTCCTTGCATACCGGAACGCAAAGACCATGAGCCTTGCCGACGTGACCTACCTGCCGGAAACCCCGGCGTATGATCCCGAGATCGAATCCATCAACGAGGAAGCCTTCGGGCCTGGGCGGTTCACCCGCGCCGCCTACAAGATCCGCGAAGGCGGTCCCCATGAACGCGACCTCTCTTTCGTGGCCGTGAGCGGCACTACCGTGGTCGCCTCGGTGCGTATGACCCGTATCATGGCGGGTTCCGGCAAGGCATTGCTTCTTGGACCTTTGGCGGTGCGCCCTGCCTTCAAGAATCTCGGCATCGGCCGCAAACTCGTGGCTATGGCACTGGAAGCAGCGGTGAAGGCCGGTGCGGCTTGCGTCGTCCTGGTCGGTGATGAACCCTACTACGGTCCGCTTGGCTTCAAGCGAATCCCGCGCGGACAGATTTCTATGCCACGACCCGTCGATCTCGATCGTCTCCTGGCACACGAAATCGAACCCGGCGCCGTGGCCAGACTGACCGGCATGGTCCATCACGCCGACCAGGTCGGCCATGACGCCGACCGTGTCGGCGCCATCGAGCCGGCGTAACGCGACGTCATCCGTCCCAGATTGCCTTGCCTGTTGCAGCGCCTGCCGCGGGCCCATAGCATATTCCAACGAGCGAGGAGAACAGCGCATGAACCCACACGGCCAGATCGCAATCGTGACCGGCGGCGGCTCGGGTCTTGGCGAAGCGACGGCGCGCGCGCTGGCGGCCAAGGGGGCCAAGGTCGCCCTCTTCGATGTTGGCATTGACCGTGCTGACAAGGTGGCAGCGGACATCGGCGGCATCGCTGTCAAATGCGATGTCTCCAGCGCAGAGAACGGGGCGGCGGCGGTGGCCGAGGTTGCGAAATCGCTTGGAGAGCCGCGGATCCTGGTGAATTGCGCCGGCGTAGCCATCGGCGTGAAGACGGTTGGTAAGGACGGCCCGCATCCCCTCGACCAATACCGCAGGGTGATCGAGGTCAATCTGATCGGCAGCTTCAACATGATCCGGCTGGTTGCAGATCGCGCCGCCAAGCTTGAACCACTGACCGGTGGCGAGCGCGGCGTCATCGTCAACACCGCCTCGGTTGCCGCCTTCGACGGACAGATCGGGCAAGCCGCCTATTCGGCCTCCAAAGGCGGGGTGGTCGGCATGACCTTGCCGGTGGCACGCGACCTCGCCCGCTCCGGTATCCGCGTCTGTACGATCGCGCCCGGCATCTTCAAGACACCCATGATGGCCGGCATGCCACAGGAGGTGCAGGATTCGCTCGGCGCTGCCGTACCCTTTCCGTCCCGGCTCGGCGAGCCGTCCGAATATGCGGCTCTAGCGCTGCATATCGTCGAGAACCAGATGTTGAACGGCGAAACCATCCGCCTGGATGGCGCCATCCGCATGGCGCCGAAATAGGCCGATGACGGAGGCCACCCCGCAGGGAGCCAAAAGCGGACCGCTGGCCGGACTTGCGGTGATCGAAATGGCGGGATTAGGCCCTGTCCCGCTTGCCGCTCTCATGCTTTCCGAGATGGGAGCGACGGTGCTCCGCATCGAGCGCAGTGGCCCCACCCGGCATATCATGCCGCTGCCGGTCGAATATGATCTCGACCGGCATGGCCGCGATATCCTTGCCCTGGATCTGAAGCGTCCTGAATGCGTCGAACTGGTGCTGCGGCTTGCCGAGAAAGCCGACATCTTGATCGAAGGCTTCCGACCGGGCGTGATGGAACGGCTCGGTCTCGGACCAGATGGGATCCTGGCGCGCAATCCGGCGCTGGTCTACGGACGCATGACAGGTTTCGGACAGGACGGCCCCCTTGCCGAGCGCGCCGGTCACGACATCACCTATCTTGCTTATTCCGGTATCCTGCACGCTATCGGTCACGAGGGTGGAAGACCGGTGCCGCCGCTCAACCTGGTTGGCGACTATGGTGGCGGGACAATGATGCTGATCGCCGGGCTGCTTGCCGCCCTGTTCCAACGCTCGCGCAGCGGTAGGGGTCAGGTCGTCGACACGGCCATGGTCGAAGGAGCCTCCATGCTCACCCTCCCGCTTCAGGCCGCAATGGCGGCGGGCCTCTGGAACGATCGGCGCGGCGTCAACCTTCTCGATTCCGGTTGCCCCTTTTATGACACCTACGAAACCGCCGACCGCCACCATATCGCCATCGGGTGTCTGGAGCCGCAATTTTTTGCGGAATTTGCCCGTCTGCTGCCACTCGATCAGCAATTCGTAGCGGGTCAGTATGATCAGAAACTCTGGCCGCGGATGCGCGAAACCATAGCCGCGCGGGTGCGCGAGAAGTCCCGCGGCGAATGGGACCGGCTTTTTGCCGGGACCGACGCTTGTGTCGCGCCGGTATTGTCCTTCACCGAGGCGCGGCAGCATCCACACAATCGTGCGCGCGCCGCTTTCGTCAATGTCGGCCGCTTCCCCAGACCGGCTCCTGCTCCTCGCTTTTCGGCGACGCCATCCGCGGCAAGCGGACCCGCTTCCGAAAACGAACGGACGGTTGCCTCGATCCTGGCACGCTTCGGTTTTCAGGAAGACGAAACTGCGACCCTTGTCAAAACCGGTGTCATCGGCCGATAAGTGGACAGTGATATTCATCTTATTATGGTGAGCGCCGTGGAACAGTCGAAGAAAGACGTCATCCGGGAAACCGACGCCCAGTCGATCCAGTTGGCTAAAACGCTGCTTCGCACGGCGCGCCATGGGGCGCTTGCCGTCATCGATCCGGCCTCGGGCACGCCCCTTGCCAGCCGCGTTGGCGTCGCCACCGACATCGATGGAACGCCGCTTATCCTGATCTCCATGCTCGCCCCGCATACGGGTGCTCTGCTTGCCGATTCACGCTGCTCCTTGCTGGTGGGCGAACCAGGCAAGGGCGATGCTCTCGCTCACCCGCGCATGACGCTGGTCTGTCGCGCCACCCGGCTGGAGCGAGGCACACCTGAACAGATCCGGGCAGAACGGCGCTATCTCAACCGCAATCCCAAGGCCAAGCTTTATGTCGGCCTCGGGGATTTTTCCTTCTTCCGGCTCGAGATCGAGCGCGCCTCACTCAATGGCGGCTTCGGAAAGGCTTATCTGCTGGATCATTCGGATCTGATCGTGAACGGCGCGATCAATGATGCATTGGCTGAAAGCGAGCAGTCCGCGCTCGACCACATGAACAGCGAGCATCTCGAAGCGATTGCGGTCTATGCCCATCACTACGCCAAAGCAGGCAACGACGGTTGGACGCTGACCGGATTTGACGCGGATGGAATGGATCTGGTCAATGGCGATCGGGCGGAACGCGTCTTCTTTCCCAACCGGCTGGAAACGCAGCAGGATCTGCGCAAGACACTCGTGGAGATGGCGAAGGCTGGCCGCGCTGCCGCAGAACACGAAACCTTCAGAACTTGAGCGAAAATTGAACTGCCGATCACAGAGCTGTGACCTAAGGTTGCATCCGACACTTGCATCACTTAATAAAATTAGTGTATGAGTGAATCATAACGCCATTGCCCCCATGGCTTCCGTGCAGAAGAAAGGTGGGCATTTGATGCTTCCAGAAAACCAGGTGACCGAAACCGCCGCCGCGTTCCTCACGCTCATGGGCAACGAGAAACGCCTCGCCATCATGAATCATCTCATCGATGATGAATTGACGGTGGGAACGATCGCCGAAAAGGTGGATCTCAGCCAATCTGCTCTCTCGCAGCATCTGGCGAAGCTACGCGCGTTCGGTCTCGTCCAGACGCGCCGCGACCGACAGATGATCTACTATTCCTGCCGCTCGGACGCCGTTCGCCAATTGCTTCGGACTCTCGGTACGATTTTCGGCGGCAGCTCCGAAGCGCAGCAGCCTTCGCGGTTTCTTGGCACCGGCAACTGAGCGCGATAGATCGTCCTGGTTGTATTGATATCGGTGAACCCAGCCATGCAGCCGTGGAAGGCTGCAATATGGATGGCTTCCGAAACCAAGCCCATCCCGCTATAGCGACCGAGACGTCTGAGCCGGATAGACATCGGCGCAGGCATGAAAACCTTTCGCTTCCCACCGGTCGCTGATGGAAACCATTCGTATCGATGATCCGGAAGATCCTCGGGTCGCTCCATATCTCGACATTCGCGAGCGCGATCTCGTCGGCAGACAAGGACGCTTCATCGCCGAAGGCAAGGTCGTCCTGAACGTGCTTTTGAACAGCAGCCGTTTCCAGGCCGAATCCATGCTCGTGCTGGAAAACCGCCTCTCTGGCCTCGACGAGACCTTCAAAGAGGTGCCGGCGCAGGTGCCTGTCTATGTGACCAGTCGCCAGGTCATGGATCGTATCGTCGGCTTTCCCATTCACCGCGGCATATTGGCTGCAGGAAAGAAGGGGACACCCCTGCAGGTCGGCGACATCCTCGACACGCTCCCGCAAAAGGCGTTGGTCATCGTGGCCGTCGGCATCGCCAACCATGACAATCTGGGAGCGATCTTCCGCAACGCGGCTGCCTTTGGCGCTGACGCGGTTTTGATCGACCCGACCTGCTGCGATCCTCTCTATCGCAAGGCGATCCGGGTTTCGGTCGGTGCCGCGCTGAAGGTGCCGTTTGCAACCGTTCCGGATCCCGCCGTCCTGGCTGCCGACCTCATAGCCAGAGGCTTCGAGAGTTTCGCACTCTCTCCGCGCGGCGACACGAATATTCGCAACGTCGAGCCACATCCGAAGGCCGCCCTCTATCTCGGCACGGAAGGAGAAGGCCTGCCGGCTGCCCTGTTGGCGCGAATGCAAACGCTACGCATTGAGATGGCCAAAGACTTCGACAGCCTGAATGTCGCCGCTGCTTCGGCCATCGCCCTGCATCACTTCTCTGCAAACGGCCGTTGAGCCTCAGGGCGATTTGGGCGGATAAGAAACTCTGGTTTTGCCAGGCCAGAGCAATTCCAGCAAAAGTACAAAAGCGGAAACGCTCTGGAAGCGTCAGCTGGGCGAAGCCGCCTTTTGCAGTGCCCGCACCCGTTCGGCAATGCTGCGGATTGCAGCACCATCTTCGGTTCCGCTTCCCTGCCCTTCAGAGGCGGCAAGCGCTTTGGCGACTTCCGAATTCGGCCCTTCCAGCGTGGCTGTGAGCGTGATGATTTCAGCCGCGAGATCCTGCATCTGCTCGCGCAGAAGCGCACCCTCGCGTTGTTCTCTCACTCCCCCGTCGCGCTGACCGGTTTCGAATGAAGAGGCGCCCCCTCGCAGTTTCTTGTTCTCGCGAACAAGCGTGGTGAGCCTTGCCTCCAACCGTTCGCGGTCATTGTTGAGCTTGGCGACTGCCTCTTCGGTGTCGCCCGTGGTCCCGGAAATCAGAGGGGACAAAAGCAGAGGAGAGAGTTGCATCGCGCGATCCTCTTGCGGGCGTTGCGCGCCGTTGGCCACGGCGCCTGGTTCGTTGACGAAAACGTCCGTCTTCAGCCCCTTCTTCTTCATCTCTTCCTTGAGCCTCGCCAACTCCCGCTCGCGCCGATCCAGCGTTTCATCGCGGTCTGCCAACGTCGAGAGAAGACGCTCCAGCTTCCGTTCCCGATCCGCCAGCTTCTTCTTCTCGTTCGCAAGCGCCTCGATGGCTGCCTTGCCCTCTGTCATCATGTCCTGATGGCGCTTGTCCACTTCCTTGCGCTGAGCCCGCAACACCGAGACATCGTTGTTCAGTTTTTCGATCTCCGATTCGCGCGCGACCAGTTCGATCTGCCTGTTCGAGGACGAGAAGCTGGCTTCTTCATACAGCTGGCCAAGTTTCTCGATCTCTTCCTTCTTCTTCGCCGCATCTCCCTCGAGAGTAGCGAGCTTCCCGGACAAGCGCTCGATATCGGCCACGCGCTGCTGCAACTGCGTCTGCAATTCACTGCCGGCGGCTTCCAGCGTGGCGATGGTCTCACCCTTCTGAACCACTTCGCTTGCGGCCAGCTTCAACTCCTCGCGAACGCGGTTG
The DNA here is from genome assembly GCF_001303895.1 of Mesorhizobium sp. 1M-11. Classification (GTDB taxonomy): domain Bacteria; phylum Pseudomonadota; class Alphaproteobacteria; order Rhizobiales; family Rhizobiaceae; genus Mesorhizobium. The sequence goes on from NZ_LJSD01000041.1 coordinate 37,597, forward strand.
ATTTCGATGAAGCGGTCATTGGCCATTTCCCTGGAGGTTTTGGCATCCATCTCCAGCCGGCGTGCCGTCACGGCAAACTCGGCGCGCAGGCGATCCTTATCCGCGGCGATTTCCGTAGAGGTAAGCGGCATTGCAGCCTGGATTCGTTTTTTTGTCAGGGCGACGGCCCGCCGCCAGGCAGCAGGCGCAATCAGGACGACCAAAAACCCGGCACACAGGAAACCGAGAAGGAAGAAGAGGATCGACTGAACCAAGATGGTCTATCCGTTAAGTTCGGCTGCTCGCGCCGGGGTAGACGAAATTTTGCATGGTCTGGCAGGCAAAATCCAGTATTCGGCACCCTGTATTTCGGCGGGTTGTGGCCTCTCTTCCACAATCCGCCGATCACTCTCAACCAGTTCGGGTCAAAAAGGGTTCCAGGTCGGCTGCTGGGTGAGCTTCAGATAGCCCAGGTTGACACCAAGCCTGGCACCGACGCCGGTTCGGATCGGCACCAGGAGCACGTTACCGGACTTGAGGACGTTGAAGCCAAGGCCCGCAATCACATAGGCCGAGCCCGCAACGCCGCCGAACCGATTATAGAGGTTGCTGACGTCATCGAGATTGTAGACTAGCACCATGACCCTGGAGCCCTGTCCACCGAAATCCCAGCCAAGCGACGGTCCTTGCCAATAGACTTTATGGTCGCCGGCATTCTTGGTGTACAGCTTGCCTTCACCATAGGTGAGACCACCCACGAACGCGCCAGAACCTTCCTCGCCCAGCACGTAGCCGTTCGGCAGGCCGTAGGTGGAGAAAATCTTCTCGACTACGGTGGCCAAGCCACCCGAGGTTTCGCCGAAGAACTTGTGGCCCGAATCAACGATTTCCTGCGACGTGTACTGCTGGGCGTACGAAGCCTGGAGCGAAAGGGTGAAAAAGCCCAACAGGGCGATCGTCAGAGCGAGAGCGCGGGGAATGCGCCAATCGCGAAATCGGGAATGCATGCTTCCAATCTCCGTCTGGGAGCACCTTCGCCGACGCCTCGCACCCGCGACTCTCAATCGGCCGCTTCCGGTGCCATTCCCTGGCAAACTATGCCGTAATCGTTTTTCAACCATTAAGTTCTCACATGATGATGGCGGTTCGAAGGCCGGTCCGAGGGTTTCTACCGGTCGAACCGGCGCAATGCGCCATATGCGACATCTCCGGATTGGTTGCTCCACCCGAACGCGCCGTATATCCAGACGGAACTGGGGAGAGCGTGATTCGCGCGGTCGGTGCGCTGGGTGGATGTCCAAGCGCTGTTGCATCTTTTCTCGAGGGTTCCATGGCTGACCTTTTCACACTTACTCCTTCCGAACTTGCCGCACTGCTGTGCAGCAAGGTCTGCCACGACATCATCTCGCCGGTCGGCGCGATCAACAATGGCTTGGAACTGCTCGATGAAGGCGGCGCCGATGAAGACGCCATGAACCTCATTCGACAGAGCGCCCGCAATGCCTCGGCTCGACTGCAGTTTGCCCGCATTGCCTATGGTGCCGCGGGATCGGCAGGCATGCTCATCGACACTGGGGACGCCGAAGCGGTCACGATCGCCTACCTCAAGAACGAAAAACCTGAATTGACCTGGACGGGTAGCCGAGCCCTGCTGCCCAAAAACAAGGTCAAGTTGCTCCTGAACCTCGTTTTGATCGCCAACGCGGCTATTCCACGAGGCGGCAGACTCTCCGTGACGCTGGAGGAGCTGGAAACCGAACCGCGCTTCACTCTTTCGGCGAGCGGCCCGATGTTGCGGGTTCCACCGAAATTCCTCGAGCTTCACTCGGGCGGCAAGCCAGAAGAGCCGATCGACGCTCATTCGGTCCAGCCCTATTATACGCTGCTCCTCGCGCGAGACGCCGGCATGACCATTACGATCCGCGCCACGGCAGATGAGATCGTTCTGGCGGCTGCGTAATCAACAGGGCCACGGGCCAATTCAACATGGGCATTCGCGCCGCCGAGTACGGCTTGCCGATCAGCCCCCGCCCGCACGAGGCTTGCAGTCTCGTGCAAATTTTACGCATTGCCTTTTCCGCTTTTTAAATGCCCTGCCCTAATATCTGAGGCGAAGGGCAGGATCCGCATGATACGCGGAAAGGGGATTGGCATGAAACGCTGCATGTTCGTCGACAAGTCGAGCGTGATCCGCAAGGTCGCCAAGCGCATCCTGACCAGTGAGAGCATGCTGGTCGTGGAAGCCACTGCAGGCAGGGAAGCAATCGACCTCTGCTCCGCAGAAATGCCGGACATCATCGTTTTTGACGTATCGCTGCAGGATATGCAGCTCCCCGAGTTTATCGGTCACATCCGTTCGCTCGGTAGCCCGGTCGTCCCGCAGATCGTCGCCCTTTTGGTGGAGCTCGATCTCGGCGCCATCATGCGCGCGAAGCGTGCAGGCGCGCATGGCTACCTGCTGAAACCCTTCAACCGTGTCCAGTTGCTTGATCGCTTTCGCGCGCTGCAGGCCAGCCGGGACACGGCACGCACCAGGACAGCAGCGCCAACAAAAAACCCGGCACAGGCCGGGTCTTTCGACATTCGACTGTAGGCGCGATCAGGCGCTTTCGCGGATCTCTTCCGGCTCGCGCAGCACGTAGCCGCGCCCCCAAACCGTTTCGATGTAATTCTGGCCGCCGGAGGCTGCGTCGAGTTTCTTGCGTAGCTTGCAGATGAAGACGTCGATGATCTTCAATTCCGGTTCGTCCATGCCGCCATAGAGGTGGTTGAGGAACATTTCCTTGGTCAGTGTGGTGCCCTTGCGCAGCGAGAGCAGTTCCAGCATCTGATATTCCTTGCCGGTCAGATGCACGCGCTGGCCGCTGACTTCGACGGTCTTGGCGTCGAGATTGACGATCAGCTCGCCGGTCGCGATGACCGACTGGGCATGACCCTTGGAGCGGCGCACGATAGCGTGGATGCGGGCGACCAATTCGTCCTTATGGAATGGCTTGGTCATATAGTCGTCGGCGCCGAAACCGAGACCGCGCACCTTGTCTTCGATGCCAGCCATGCCTGACAGGATCAGGATGGGCGTCTTGACCTTGGAGAGGCGCAGCGTGCGCAGCACTTCGTAGCCCGACATATCCGGGAGGTTCAGGTCCAGCAGAATGATGTCGTAGTCGTAGAGCTTGCCGAGATCGACGCCCTCTTCACCGAGATCGGTGGTGTAGACGTTGAAGCTTTCGGACTTGAGCATCAGCTCGATGCTCTGAGCGGTTGCACTGTCGTCTTCTATCAGCAGAACGCGCATTTTATTCCCCTTTCTGCTGCCGAACCTGACCCGTCCGGGACCGGAGCAGTGATTGCCTGAGCCGAAGCTGCCACTGAATGGTTAACAAATCCTAATTTCGCGTTCAAAGCGATACCAGAAATTTTAACCTCTTTCCACACACACTTGAATCCAAACACGATTCATCGCGTCAAATTTTGATTCAGCACATTAAGAAAGTGCCGTAACCGACTCAACGGACTCATCTCTTACGTCCCGCGCCCGGGCCGAAATTTTTACCCGGCCTTAAGCCCTGACCCGTATGATTAACAATGCCCGTAAACGAATGGTTACCGTTCGGAAAAAATCTTAGGACTTTGTTTTCCATAGAGTTCCGAAAATCGGGGGGAACACGGGCGACACGGAAGCCTTGCAAGGCCAGCGAGGCGATAGTGCAAGTGTGCGTTGGCAGGAGTACCGAATCATGAAGTCACGCGAGAACCTCGTTCGACTGAAGCAATTTCAGGTGAATGAGAAACGCCGGCAGCTTCTGCAGCTGGACATGATGATCGCAGAATTCGAGCGCATGGCCGGAGAACTGGAGTTCCAGATCACCGCCGAGGAAAAGAAAGCCGGCATCACCGACATCAATCATTTCGCCTATCCAACGTTCGCCAAGGCGGCAAGGCTGCGGCGCGACAATCTCAGGAATTCGCAGGCGGATCTCGCTCAGCAGCGCAGCGCTGCAGAAGCCCTCCTCAACGAAGCCGAGGCCGAATTGGCGAAGGCGGAGATGCTGGAATCGCGTGATTCGCGCGTACGCGAACCGGAAACCAGCGGCCGCAGCGCGATGATCGGCTAACCGCGCGATCACCCTTCCCGGTTTTGTAAAAGCCAACGCAATCTTGCAGGCCAGCCGCTGACAGCGATCAGCCGGCTGCAGCCTGCTTGCCGCTTTCCTCCGCCGCGAGGCGCGCGCTTCTGATATCGGGCACATGCATTTCCGACCATGACCGAATCTGGTCGAGCAAGCCGGCGAGGTCATGCCCCAGCGCGGTTAGTTCATATTCCACACGCGGCGGAATGACCGGAAAAATCTCGCGCAGAACCAGCCCGTCCCGTTCCAGCGTGCGCAGCGTCTGGGTCAGCATCTTCGGCGTAATGCCTTCCATCTTCCGTGCCAGCTCGCCATGGCGCATGCGACCACGCCGCAACGCGCCGATCGTCAGATAGACCCATTTGCTCGACAACATCTCAAGCACCGCGTGCGACGGACAGGTCCGCCGGAACGCGTCGTAGCCATAAGGTTCGCACTCATCGCTATACATGGGGTACCTATATATCAAAAAGATACGTACTGGACAATGGATAGGCACTATCTTTTGTATAGTGTAGATCAAAACAGGAGATACCCATGCGTGCCATTGTCCAGACCAGCGTCGGCGGCCCCGAAGTGCTGACCCTTGCAAATCGCCCCGACCCGGTGCCGAACAAGGGAGAAGTGCTCGTGCGGGTTCATGCAGCGGGCATCAACCCCGTGGACGTTGCCGTTCGCAGTGGCGCCTATCCGCTGCTTGGCGAACCACCTTTCACGGTCGGCTGGGATATTTCCGGTGTCGTTGAGAAGGTTGGCCCGGACACGAATGGCTTCGCGGCAGGAGACGAAGTGTTCGGCATGCCGCGGTTCCCCAAGGAAGCCGCTGCCTATGCCGAGCTCGTGGCGGCTCCTGCCGACGAGCTCGTCCTGAAACCAAAGGGGATAGACCATGCCCACGCAGGTGCCCTCCCCCTCGCGGGGCTGACGGCATGGCAGGCTCTGGTCGGTGCCGGGCAGATCAAGCCGGGCCAACGTGTACTCGTTCAGGCTGCAGCGGGCGGTGTCGGGCATCTGGCGGTTCAGATCGCCAAGGCCTTCGGCGCTTATGTCGTGGCGACTGCCAGCCCCTCCAAGCTCGGTTTTGTTCGCGATCTCGGTGCTGATGAAGTCGTCGACTACACGAAGACCAGATTTTCCGACGTGGTGTCCGGCATCGATGTCGTCCTGGAGCCGATCGGCGGCGAGAACGCGGAACAGGCTGTCAAGGTCTTGAAAGACAACGGCACGCTGGTCTCGTTGCTCGGCATTTCCGACAAGGCCAAGGCCGAAGCCAAGGTGCGGGGTATCCGCCATGAGCACATTTCAGTTGTACCGGATCGCGAGGGGCTGAGGGAATTGGCCAAACTCATCGACGCGGGCAAACTCGCCGTTCATGTCGCCAGGACGTTTCCGCTGGGACAGGCCGGGGAGGCTCAGGCCTTTCTGGCGACAAAGCCGACAGGCAAGATCGCACTCCAGATGTGAGGCCGCGAAAACCACCCATCAACGAAAAGGCGCGGAACCCGCGCCTTTTTCATTCCTGGAACCAGATCTGTCAGTGCCGGTATTGCTGAATGCGTGTGGTGCGCAGCCCAGCCAGACCATACTCGTCAATGGAGGCCTGCCAGGAAAGAAACTCTTCCGTGGTGAGCTTGTAGCGCTGGCAGGCTTCATCGAGGCTGAGCAACCCGCCTCGCACTGCAGCAACCACTTCCGCCTTGCGCCGGATAACCCAGCGGCGGGTGTTCGTCGGCGGCAAATCGGCAATCGTAAGAGGGCTGCCGTCAGGCCCGATAACATATTTGACTCGCGGTCTAACCAGATCGGTCATCTTACTCTCTACTGAAAACTCACAGAACCAATCCCTGCCACAGTACCGCCACAGCTTTAAAAATTGCCTAAGCGGTTACTCATGGATAAGTAATGTTCATGAATCTCGCGTTAGGCTTTTCGTAAGCTTTTGAGACAATTGCCGCATTTCGTGGTGCAACGCCCCTCCGCGCCCTGCGCTGGCGTCCACGATGCCTATGCCCTATATAGTCGAGGCCGCCTGTTTTGCGGCTGGATTTCGGAACTGACACCATGAACAGCCTGGACCTTCCCGGACGCCCAGAAGACACACGTATCGTCGTTGCCATGTCTGGCGGCGTCGATTCTTCGGTTGTCGCCGGCCTCTTGAAACGCGAAGGCTATGATGTCGTCGGCGTGACCTTGCAGCTCTATGATCATGGCGCGGCCACCCATCGCGCCGGCTCCTGCTGTGCGGGCCAGGACATCGAAGATGCGCGCCGGGTTTCGGAGACGCTTGGCATCCCTCACTATGTGCTCGACTACGAAGAGCGTTTCCGCAAAGCGGTGATCGATCCATTCGCCGAAAGCTATGTCGCCGGCGAAACACCGATCCCTTGCGTGTCGTGCAACCAGACCGTCAAGTTCGCCGACCTCCTGGCAACTGCTCAGGATCTCGGCGCCGATGCCCTGGCGACCGGACACTATATTCGTTCCAGGGCCAATGGCGCCCATCGCGCGCTCTATCGCCCGGTCGACGCCGATCGCGACCAGAGCTATTTCCTGTTCGCCACCACGCAGGCGCAGATCGACTACCTGCGCTTCCCGCTTGGTGGCCTGCCGAAGCCGGAAGTGCGGGCGATGGCTGAACAGATGGGCCTCGTGGTCGCCGCCAAGCAGGACAGCCAGGACATCTGCTTCGTGCCGCAAGGCAAATATTCCGACGTCATCGCCAAGTTGAAGCCGACGGCTGCCAATCCGGGCGACATCGTTCACATCGACGGCCGGGTGCTCGGCCGGCATGACGGTATCCTGCGCTACACCATCGGCCAGCGGCGCGGCATCGGCGTCGCTTCCGGCGAGCCGCTCTATGTCGTTCATCTCGACGCCGACCGCTCGAGGGTCATCGTCGGTCCGCGCGAGGCGCTGGAAACCCACAAGATCTATCTGCGATCCATGAACTGGCTGGGCGACGATGCCCTTCCCGATATTCCCTCCAGCGGGCTCGAACTGTTCGCCAAAGTGCGCTCGACGCGCCCGCCTCGGCCCGCCGTCCTGCACCATCGCGACGGCAGCACCTGGGTCGAGCTGGTAGATGGCGAGTCCGGCATCGCGCCGGGTCAGGCCTGCGTGCTCTATTCCGATGATGGCAATGAGGCGCGTGTCTTCGGCGGTGGCTTCATCGAGCGCTCGGAACGGGGCGCCGAGGCCGAGGCCATGCTGAACCGCCTGACCGGCAAGCCTTCGGCTATCGCCGCAGAGTAACGGCCAGTCATAAGTCCGAGGATATCAGCCGGCGATGCGGCCGTGTGCGACCGTGCCTGCGGTCAGGATACGCAGCACCCTGATTGCTTCCTCACCGTCCGTGCGCGGTTCAGCACGTGTTTCAATGCATTGCAGGAAGTGCTGCAGCTCGCGGGTCAACGGCATTCCCTGCTCGACCTCGATATAGGTCGGCTCGTTACTGGTGGCCGCCCACTGGCCGCTGTCTTGCCAAACGGCGTGATGATAAACGGCAAGCTTTCTTTCCCAAGGTTCGACGTCGTCGAAAACCGCCATGGCCTTGTCGCCGACCACCGTCAGCCGGCGCTCACGATAGGGATTGAGCCGCGAGGCAAAAAGATGGCTTCGCAGGTTGTTCGGGAAGCGCATGTGCAGATGCGCGAAATCGCTCAGATGATCGAGCAGCGCGGCCCCCTCGCCTCTCACTTCCAGAGGTTCAGTGCCGGTAAGGGCCAGGATCATCGAGAGATCGTGCGGCGCAAGATCCCACAGCGCATCGTTCTCGGTATGGAATTTGCCAAGGCCAAGGCGATGCGAATGGATGTAGCGGATTTCGCCGAGTTCGCCTTCGTCCACCAGCGCCTTCAATTTCTCGAAGGCCGGGTGGAAGCGCAGCACATGGCCAACCATGAAGACGCGCTGGTTGTCCTTTGCCGCCTGCACCGCGCGCTCGGCATCCGGCACAGTCAGCGCGATCGGCTTTTCGACCAGAACATCCTTGCCGTTCTCGACGGCCCGGATCGAAAGGTCGGCATGGAACTGCGGCGGCAGCGCCATGACGATGGCGTCGACATCCTCGCGCTTGAAAAGGTCGTCCGGCGCAATAGCAAGGCAATCCTGTTCACTGGCAAAACCTTCGGCACGCGCGAGATTGGCGTCTGAAACCGCATGCAGTGCGCCCAGCCCCTTCAGCGTCCGGATATGGTTGCTGCCCCAGTACCCGCATCCGAGGACTGCTATACGCGGTTTCATCAAATAGGAACTCAAGCATTTCGCGCGAAAATCGTGGTTGAGACATAGCGGTGCACCTCGCCGAACTCAACCCCGTCACCTTCGCCAGATGGATTGCTCACACCGCCGATGCACCGCTTTTCGATAAGCCGGCACCACGAAGGCACGGAACTTGGCTCGGTCAAAGCCTTTGCGTAAAGCAGTTCCGACCCATGGTTGCATGCAAAAACTACCTGTTCTGGGACTTCCAGGCGCGCCAACCCGGTTGTAAAAACATGCGCGCCCATTTCTCTGGTTCCTGCCTCTTCTCGGTGCTTGACAGGATTAGCACCGCCACCTTATATCCGCGCGACCTTGGTGCTGCCCCCATGATCCGCTTTTAAAAGTGGTTTTCCATGGCTCAGCGCCGACCCGATGGCGGGGTAGCTCAGTTGGTTAGAGCACGGGAATCATAATCCTGGGGTCGGGGGTTCAAGTCCCTCTCCCGCTACCATCGTACCCCCCGACGCGAATATGCGCATGTTGGGGTAGACTTTTGGGGCTTGCATCAGAAGCGCCAACCTCCCTTGCAATTCGAGCTTGAAGCCGTCGCTTTGTGGGGTAACCGTTACGTGCGCTATCAGGTTTCGGATTTTCTCGGCTGGTTCTCTGTTGTCTTGCGACAGACCTTGCCCAAACACTGCATGCAAATCAGCCACTTGCTCCTCGTATTGACGCAGCGCGGCGGGATGCAACCCAACGATCGCCTCTTCCGGCGGTGTTGAAAGCTCCGCCTCGATCACTGTCTTTTGCGCGTGCAATTCCGTCAATTTCGGCCCGGCGACCTCCATTGTGACGCGTTCTGCTTCGTAGTCGGCCCAAAGTCGATCGGTTGATCGCCGTATCACGCCAAGCTGGTTTTCGAGCTTGGCGCGATGTGCACGCTTGTCACTTACCAGGCGCTCCCTTTCTTCCTGGTAAGCTCGAGCAAATTCCTTGAGTAGGTGCGGAGCTTTCAGATGTTGTTGCAAGCCAGCTAGAACGGCTTTCTCGATCTCGTCCAAATAGAAAGTCTTGCGGTTAGAGCATGAACCAGACTCGCGCATAGCACTGCAATGGATGCGCACGCGACCATGATCACGGTCCTTCACAGACAGACCTCCGCCACAGCAACTGCATTTAAGGAGCCCCGAGAGTAGATACTTCGACTTGCGTTGTTGTGAGGGTGCCAAGTGGCTTCGTTGCTGCTTTCGGCCTTGAGCAGCAGCAAAAATCTCGGGACTGACAATACGAAGGTGCTGGGCTTCTGCGCGCTTCCATTCCTCCGGGGAATTGGCGCGCGAGGTGCGGCGACCCGTGTCCGGATCCTTGACCATCCGAACCCGGTTCCAGACTAACTGGCCGGCGTAAAGCTCATTCAAAAGCAGCCCGTGATGGCGTTTTTTGTTGCCATTGATCGTGGACGCGGCCCATCGACTTCCGCGAGGCGGCGGAACACCATCTCTGTTGAGGCCAAAAGCGATTTCTCGCGGCGTCTTTCCGTCGAGATATTCAGCGAAAATCCGCCGAACGACATCGGCCTCACTATCAACAATCTCGAGTTCACCCGGCTTTCCGGGTACCGTGCGATAGCCATAGGCTCGACCGCCCGCATGACGACCGTCGCGAACCACACCCTGCAACCCCCGGCGCACTTTATGAGCCAAGTCTGTCAGGTAAAGTGATCCAAGCAATCCACGAACGCCGATTTGGATGGGATCGGCGGTACCTTCATGTACCGCACGAAGTTCGATGTTTTGAAAGCTCAGGCGCTTCCAAATTCCGGCGAGATCTTCTTGATCGCGCGACAGCCGATCGAAGGCCTCAACCAGTATCACTTCGAAAATCTGCTCTCGCGCCGCATCCATGAGTCTTATCAGCCCATCGCGCCCATAAACGGACGCTCCGGACCGGGCCCTGTCATCATAGACTGCAACAATGTTGAGGTCGTTGCGCTCGGCGTAACCTCGGCACAATGCGACCTGATCGTTGATGGAACGATCCTGCTGAAGATCAGTGGAAAAACGAGCGTAGATTGCTGTGCGCTTCATCTGCGAGCTGCCTCGGTCGAGATCGTTGTATTCGCCTTCCCAGCGGTTTTACGATGATCTCTCCGAGCAGCAGCTCGTGCAAGAGCACGAATTATTTCGACGACAAACTCCTCGTCTGAGGCTGTATCGCATTGCGTTTCCGCGACGATACCCTGCATCGCACGATGGCGACGATCGGCTTCTGGGCCGGAGCTCATCCCTTTCATCCGAGTGCCGATTTGATACTGCCGGGATCGCGGCTGAGATTCTCGAACCCCTCGCTCAGTTCGCGGTTGCGCAGGAGTTGAAGACGAGTTTGATTGGGCTTCATGGCAGCTCGTTACGACTGGCCAGCGCTGCTACGCTAGCGGCGAAACAAGTATCGGCCAGGCGACAAAAATCGCTTATGGCCGTTATGTGCGCTGGGGTGAGATATATACCTTGGATAGGACGCCCAAAACTGGGCACGGTGTCCTGATCGAAGGCTACTAACGCTTTGACGCGTCTCCGGGAAGTCTATGAAGATGTCTGCCTCCCAGCAGGGTTCCATTTTGGCAACGCTGCGCCGGAGAGCGTAGGTACAGCCGATATCCTAGAGCACGCCACAAACGCTTAAACTGCGCCCGGTGGATCGAACCTACCCTTTGCAACTTGCGGAGGTTGACTGCAGATATTGCGCTTTACGCGGCGATGAAACGCCTCTAGCTCCGCTGCTTGGCGAGTTTACTGGCGCATCGCTGGCGAACCACCCTGCAAGCTATAGACAAACAAAGACAATGGCGTGCCCGGAGGGAACCTGTCGGCAAAAGAAACCGGATGGTTTAGCGGCTGGTTAGCCAGTCCGTATCATTCGTATGACCTCGCCTGGGCCGGCGCACCGAAAGACGGTAAAGAGTTTACTTAAGCAAACGAAGGTACTGCGATGACTGAAGCCAGTAGCGTGCGCTTGAACACGACTGGTCTTCCGCAACGCCAATGAATGACCTGTTTGGGGCCGAAAACAGACTGGCAGCTGTCCGATGTTCTCGGAAGAAGTTGCTATCTGTCTGCGCATTGCCGAACTGAGGTCAGTTGCAGTACGGACGTTTAAGTCTAACCGGTAGGAACGATGTCCTGAAATCGAACGGTCGTGCTCGTTGGTTGGAGCTGATCTTCCAAGGGGCGGATGGCCAGTTTGAGAGGCATCTGTCCCGCGATTCCACTAAAGATACAGGTGCCCGTCGATGGCGTCGGACAACTCCTAATCTGCATGGCGGATGGCTCCTTAGCTCGGCGCCCTACGGCGTGGCAGAAACGTCCAAGGTTCTAGTCGCCGCTGGATGAAATCTTAGTGGCAGATCACAGCCTGAAAATCAGGGTCAGAGAAAACACAGCAGCGCGCCGAGAATCGGACCGAGAAGGCGGTCAGTGATGGTTGGTGACGAGAGTTGGAAGTATGGCAAGATCTGGAGGAACAGTGAGCCTGTGACCGCCAGCGCCGGCAAGAAGACAAGCAAACGCCGGGTGATGGATTGAATGCGGACATGGCGCGTGTAGCCGTCGGCCGCTAGGGCGAACTTGCCCATCTTTCCAAAGACCAAGGGAGCTGCCAGGACGCACATGATGGCGTTACTGAAGTCCCAATTCGTGACAAAACTAAGCACGAACGCTATCACCGCGATGACGATCGCTGCGAAGAACCCGTCTGCAAGATCCTCCATTTTGCCGATGTACCATCTGGCCATCGCATTTCCGCCGCGCTCAAGGGTGTATAAAGAAAATGCCGGCCCCAGAGCCAATCCATATGCGAAATCGGCCAAAACCGATGCAGCGAATGGGTGTCCGGACAGTTTGTAGCCACGCGCCAGGAGCAATACGGCAAATATCTTCACGGCGTATTTGAGCTGTGTTTCGGCGTGGAATAAGGACCCCGTTTCAGGGGTGACCGGCGTCCAAAAAGGACCCCTGTAACGCAGGGTTGTCACACTGCCTTCGGTTTCATCGGGGGCATTTGTTTTGGATGTTGGTTGTGGAGACGATTGCGAAGATACGTCGGCTTTCGCTGGTCCAGGGGAAGTCGATCAAGGAGATCTGCCGCGAGTTGAGGATATCGCGGAAGGTTGTCCGGAAGGTGCTGCGGTCGAACGCGACGGAGTTCCGTTACGAGCGTGAGCATCAGCCGATGCCAAAGATCGGCCCCTGGCAGGATCAGCTCGACGGGCTTTTAGGTGGCAATCACGGCAAGGCGGGGCGCGAGCGGCTAACGCTGATCCGAATCTTTGAGGAGCTCCGCGGTCTCGGATACGACGGCAGCTACGACGCGGTTCGCCGATACGCCAAGAGCTGGGCGAAGGCGCAGGGATCAGCGACGGCGGAAGCCTATGTGCCGTTGTTCTTCGCGCCGGGTGAAGCCTACCAGTTCGACTGGAGCCACGAGATCGTCCTCATCAATGGCGTGACTGTGACCGTGAAGGTTGCCCATGTCCGGCTTTGCCACAGCCGCATGATGTTCGTCAGAGCCTATCCGCGCGAGACGCAGGAGATGGTGTTCGACGCGCACGACCGGGCCTTCGCCTTCTTTGGCGGCACCTGCACGCGCGGCATCTACGACAACATGAAGACGGCGGTTGAGACGGTATTCGTCGGCAAGGACCGGCAATACAATCGCCGCTTCCTGCAGATGTGCAGCCATTATCTGGTGCAGCCGGTCGCCTGCACGCCGGCGTCGGGCTGGGAGAAGGGTCAAGTCGAGAACCAGGTCGGGCTGGTGCGCGAGCGCTTCTTCACGCCGCGGCTGCGCTTCAAATCCTATGAGGAACTCAACGCCTGGCTGCTCGACAAATGCATCGCCTACACCAAGACGCACCGTCATATCGATCAGCCGGAGCGCACGATCTGGGAGGTGTTCGAGGAGGAGCGCGGCAAACTTGTCGAGTATCGCGGCCCCTTCGACGGCTTCCACACGGTCCCCGCCTCGGTATCGAAGACCTGCACGGTGCGCTTCGACAACAACAAATACTCGGTGCTGTCGACTGCCGTGGGCCGACCGGTCGAGATCCAGGCCTATGCCAGCAGGATCGTCATCCGGCAGGATGGCGTTGTCGTCGCCGAACACGCCCGTTCGTTCGGGCGCGGTGAGACCATTTACGATCCCTGGCACTATGTCCCCGTGCTCGCCCGCAAGCCCGGCGCATTGCGCAATGGCGCGCCGTTCCAGGACTGGGTTCTGCCCTCGGCGATGGAGCGGACCCGGCGCCGACTGAAGTCCTCGGATGACGGTGATCGCCAGATGGTGGCGATCCTGGCTGCGGTGTTGACCGACGGGATCGATGCCGTGGAGGCCGCCTGCCAAGAGGCGCTCGACCAGAACGTCTGCTCGTCAGCTGTCATCATCAACATTCTGGCGCGGCGGCGCGATCCGGCGCCAGCCATCACCATTCTCACCCCGGACGCTCTTCGCCTGCGCCATGAGCCGCAGGCCGACTGTGCCCGCTACGACAGCCTCAGGAGGGCAAGCTGATGGAACGCACGCAGGTTCTGGATCTGATGGGAACGTTGAAGCTCTACGGCATGCGCAGTGCCTATGACGAGGTTATGGCGACCGGCATCAAGCGCCAGCACGAGCCGCCGAGGATCGTCGGCGATCTGCTGTCGGCCGAGATCGCCGAGAAGCAGGCGCGCTCCATCAAATACCAGCTCACCGTCGCAAAGCTGCCGATCGCCAAGGACATCGAGGAGTTCGACTTCGACGGCACGCCGGTCAACGAGGTGCTGGTCAGGGACCTTGCCAACGGCACCTTCGTCGCCGACCAGCGTAACGCCGTTCTCATCGGCGGCACCGGAACCGGCAAGTCACATCTGGCGATTGCCCTTGCCCGATCCCTCATCCGCAACGGGACGCGCGGTCGCTTCTTCAATGTCGTTGATCTCGTCAACCGGCTCGAGACCGAGCACCGCGGTGGCAAGCAGGGCCGTATCGCTGACTACCTGACCCGATTGGACTTCGTCGTCCTCGACGAACTCGGCTATCTGCCCTTCGCGCAAGCCGGCGGGCAGTTGCTCTTCCACCTGATCAGCAGGCTCTACGAGCGCACCTCGATCATCGTCACCACCAATCTGGCGTTCGGCGAATGGCCCGCTGTCTTCGGCGACGCCAAGATGACGACGGCGCTGCTCGACCGGCTCACCCATCACTGCGAGATCATCGAGACCGGAAACGAATCCTGGCGATTCAAGAACCGCGCCTGATCACCCCATAACGCCGATCCGCGC
>NZ_LJSD01000045.1 GCF_001303895.1 Mesorhizobium sp. 1M-11
GATTCCATGATGAAGCTGGTGCTGGCCATCGGCGTCGAACGCTTCCTGACCGAGCTGGCCACCTATATCGAAGAGGACTTCCGCCGCTGGGAGCTGTTCGACAAGACGCCGCGCGTCGCCTCGCACAGCCATGATGGCGTCATCGAACTGATGCCGACCAGCGACGGCCATCTCTACGGCTTCAAATATGTCAACGGCCACCCGAAGAACACGCGCGAGGGCCTGCAGACGGTGACCGCTTTCGGCGTGCTTGCCGATGTCGGCTCCGGCTATCCGATGCTGCTCACCGAAATGACCATCCTGACGGCGCTGCGCACCGCAGCCACGTCGGCGCTCGTTGCAAAGTACCTGGCGCCGAAGGGTGCCCGCACCATGACCATCATCGGCAATGGCGCGCAGTCGGAGTTCCAGGCGATCGCCTTCAAGGCCATCACCGGCATCGACAGGCTGCGCCTTTACGACATCGATGCGTCGGCCTCGCGGCGTTGTGCGAAGAACCTCGCCGGCATGGGTTTCGACATCACCATCTGCGCTTCCGGCCAGGAAGCGGTGGAGGGCGCGGAGATCATCACCACGGTGACCGCCGACAAGCAGTATGCGACGATCCTGACCGACAACATGGTGGGCTCGGGCGTGCACATCAATGCGGTCGGCGGCGACTGTCCCGGCAAGACCGAGCTGCATCGCGACATCCTGCTGCGTTCCGATATCTTCGTGGAGTTCCCGCCGCAGACGCGCATCGAGGGCGAGATCCAGCAGCTGGATGGCGATCATCCGGTGACCGAGCTGTGGCAGGTGATGGCAGGCAAGGCGGCGGGCCGGACCAGCGACAAGCAGATCACGCTGTTCGACTCGGTCGGCTTTGCCACCGAGGATTTCTCGGCGCTGCGTTATGTGCGCGACCAGCTCCACGCCACCGGCCTGTATGAAGAGCTCGACCTGCTTGCCGATCCCGACGAGCCGCGTGACCTGTTCGGCATGTTGCTGAGGGCAGAGAAAAAGCAAGGCGGCGCCAAGGGCGCCGCCTGATAGCAAACTGAATTTAGGCTAGTGCCGCCCCGGAGCCCCGCTCAGATAACGCTCCGCCAGCGTTGTCCAATAACGCACGCCGGTCGCTATGATGTCGTCGTTGAAATCATATTGCGCGGTGTGCAGAGGACGCGGCGCTGGCTCGCCTTCGCGGGCCGCGCCAAGAAAAACATAGCAGCCGGGCACGCTGCCCAGCATGAACGCGAAATCCTCGGCGCCCATGATCGGCTGCATCTCATCATCGATGAGCTTTTCGCCAACGACCTCTTCCGCGATGGACGCGGCGAACCGCGTTTCGTTGCGGGTGTTGTGCAGAACGGGATAGCCACGCTCGAAAATGAACTTATGTCCCGCGCCGGCTGCTTCGGTGGCGTTGCGCACGATCTTCTCCAATCCCACCTCGAAAGCGTCGCGAACGCTGTCGTTGAGCGTATAGAGAGTGCCCCGAACGACCGCTTCGTCCGGCGTGACATGGACGCTTTGCCGGTGGCTTGGATCGCCACTGCGGAATTGCGTGATCGATAGCACCACAGGTTCGGCCGGGTTCAGATAACGCGCCTTGAACATGTGCATTTCCTGCACGATCGTGGCAGCCGTCAGCAACGGATCCGCGACGGCGAATTGCGTCGCAGGGTGCGCGATGCGGCTCAGCACATGAAACTCGAAGGTGTCGATCGATGCGAGCATCGGTCCGGTTCGCATCATGAAGCGTCCGGCCGGGGCATTGGGAAAATTATGCATGCCGAAGACGGCATCAACGGGGAACTTCTCGAACAAGCCGTCCTTGACCATGGCATTGCCGCCGCAATGCTCGTCCCCCGTCTCCTCGGCAGGCTGGAAGATGAAGCGCACGGTGCCGTCGAAATTGCCGTTCTTGGCGAGGTGGCTGGCGGCGGCGAGCAGCATGGCGGTGTGACCATCATGCCCGCACGCGTGCATCTTGCCGTCGATCTTCGAACGATGGCCGAACGTATTCTCTTCCTGGATGAACAGGGCATCCATGTCGGCGCGAAGGCCGATCGCGACGGGGCTGGTGCCGCGCTTCAGCGTTCCAACCACACCTGTTCCACCAAGACCGCGATGCACCTCAATGCCGAATTCCTCCAGTTTCGTGGCGACGAAGTCGGCAGTCGCTTTTTCCTCGAAAGCCGTCTCGGGATGGGCATGGAGGTGCCGACGCCAGGCCGTAGCCTCCTCAACGAGGTTGTTGTCGATCGGTGATTTGGCCATCTGTTGTCTCCTCCAGTTATTCCGCCGGGGCTGCGATTATGTCTGTGTCCTTCGGACCGGTAGCCGCAGCTTGCCCAGAAGGTCGACCAGCCCTTCGGGAGCCAGTCTGAGCACCAGGATCATCGCCACGGCGATGACGATGAAACGCGCATCCTCGAAACCCTGCAGGCCGGCCATGGCCTCGGTGGCGAAGGTGAGGACAAGCGCGGCAAGCACAGGTCCGAAGACGGTGTTGACGCCGCCGATCAGAACCATCGACAGGGCCAGCGACAGCGTTCCGAAACCGAAGACTTCAGGCGAGGCCACACGCAGATATGTCGCGTAGAAGCCACCGGCGATGCCGGTGAAAATGGCGCTCAGGGTCAGGGCCAGGATGCGCTGGCGGGCAACGGAGATACCGCGTGCTGCTGCGTAATCCTCGGCATCGCGAACCGCCTTGAGCGATTTGCCGAAGGAGGAGTTGCTCACAAACGCAAGGAAGAGGCAGGAAAGCGCTAGCAGCGCCAGGCCGACATAGTAGTAGCCGAATTTGAAATCCTTCAGGAAGCTGTAGCTGCCCAGCTGCAGGAACGGCAGGCGGACCATGCCTTCGGCTCCCCCGGTGATCTGGGACTGGCTGAGCACCAGCTGCAACACGAGTTGACTGAAGGCGAAGGTGACCAGAACGACATAGATACCCTTCAACCGCGCCACCGGCGCCGCCAACAGCAGCGCCGAAAGGGCGGCCGTGCCGCCACCCAGCAGCATGGCGAGCCAGGGATTGATGCCAAATGTCTTGCTGGCGATCGCGGCGGTGTAGACGCCGATGCCGAAGAAGGTGAGGTGCCCGAAATTGAAGACGCCGCAATGGCCGAGGCTCAGGTTCCAGTTCGAGGCGATGACGGCATAGACGAAGGCGATGATGAACAGGTGCCTGATATAGCTGTCGGTGACGAACAGGGGCACGAGTGCCAGGGCAGCAAACAGTGCGACGATGGCGAGGAGTTGACGCTTGTTGGCCATCATTTGCCTCCGAACACGCCATTCGGCCTGAAGAGCAGGACCAGGATCATGAGCAGGAACAGCACGAACGGCGTCCAGTAGAGACCCAGTCCGAAGATCAGAAACGCCTCGATGAAGCCGATCAGATAGGCGGCTCCTGCCGTCGCGCCGAGATTGCCCAGCCCGCCGAAGATGACGACGATCATGGCCTTGGTCAGCGGTTCGCTGCCCATCGTGGGTGTGATGAAGCGTATCGAGCCAAGCAGGGCACCGGTAAGTCCCGCCAGCGCGGCGGAGATGCCGAACGCCAGGGCGAAGGCGACGGGTACGTCGATGCCGAGAAGCGCCGCCGAATCCTGGTTCTGGCCGACGGCACGAAGGCTGCGGCCGCGATTGGTCATCACCGTGAAGCGCCACAATGCTACGAGGATGAGCGGCGCCAGCACGATCAGCAGGGCTTCATGCGCGGAAATGGTGGTGCCCAGGATCTGAACTTCGCCAGGGACGAGGCGTGGCAGCTGCTTCAATCGCGCGCCCCAGATCATCTGTGCACCACGCTCGAGGATGACCATTGCGGCAAGCGTGGTCATGGCGGTGATCAGGAGCATGTTGCGATTGTTGTAGAACGGCCGGACGAGAAGGCGCTCTATGATCACGCCGATCAGGCCGGCGGCAAGTGTGCCTGACAGGATACCGACGACCGGACCGAGGCCGAGGACCTCGCTGATCGTCCATGCAACGAACGCGCCAACCATCATCAGCGCGCCGTGAGAGAAATTGAAGACGCCCAAGGTGGTCCACACGAGGCTGAGGCCACTGGACATCAAAGCATAGAGCGAACCAAGCACCAGACCGGAGACGAGTGTTGCGAGAAGGGCGTCCATCAGTGTGCTCCCTCCGCACCAAAGTAGAGGCGCATGACCTCTTCATGGTCGGGTGCATTGGCGCTGCTGATCTCGCGCACCACTTCGCCGTGCTCGATCATGTAGAGACGGTCGGTCAGCGATAGCAGGAACTCGACATCCTGCTCCACGACGATCAGCGGCACGCCGGTCTTGGAGATCTTGGCTATAGCACCCGCCAGCTCTTCCTTCAGCTTCGGCGACAGCCCCAGCGTCGGCTCGTCCAGCATCAGCAGGCGTGGGGCACACATCAATGCGCAGCCGATCGACAGCATCTGGCGCTCGCCGCCTGACAGCGTGCGGGCAAACTGCTGCTTGCGCTCAGCGAGGCGCGGGAACAGCACATAGACTTCCTCGATGCGCCGTGTTGCTTCCGCCTTGGCGCGCTTGCTGAATGCGGCAAGCTCCAGTGTCTCGGCAATACGCATATTGCCGAACAGGGTGTTGCCCTGCGGTGCGTGGATGAGGCCCGCCGCCACGACAGCCGGCGGGCGTTGTGTGGTGATATCGTTGCCGTCAAAGGCGATGGAGCCGGCAGTCGGGCGCAACAGGCCGGAGATGGTCTTGAGCAATGTCGACTTGCCGTGGCCATTCGGTCCGAACAGGCCGATCGACTCGCCTTCATCGATGTGGACCGATAAGCCGTTGAGGACGCGGGACGCCCCATAGCCGGCTCGAAGGCCGGTGATGTCGAGAAGCCTCCGCATCAGCTGCGCCCTCCAAGATAGGCCTCGATCACCTGCGGGTTCTTGACGACGTCGTGCGGGTCGCCCGCGGCAAGGACGCTGCCCTGGTTCAGCACGATCAGGCGCTGCGAGACAGACAACAGCAGGCTGAGCACGTGCTCGATGAGGAGCACGGTGACACCGCTTCTGTTGACAGTGATCAGAAGGTCGTCAAGCCGCTGGATCTCGGGTTTCGTCAGTCCCGACGCAGGCTCGTCCAGCATCAGCAAGGCCGGCTCGGAGATCAGGGCCGAAGCGATCATAAGCTGTTTCTTTTCATAGACAGACAATTCGCGCGACGGCATCGAGCGACGCGTCTGGCCGAAATCCACCGAGCGGAAGGCATCATCGATGCGCGCTTCGGCCTGAGGGCGAGAAAGTCGGCCATTATAGGTGGCGCTGACGAGCAAGGTGTCATGCGCGGACAGCGCCGGAAATTCGGCATCCTTCTGAAAAGTGCGCACGAGGCCGGCCCGCGAGATGCGATGCGCTGGCCAACGATCGATGCGTTCTCCCATGAACCGTACTTCGCCGGATGTCGGGCCGAATGGGACACCGGTGATCAGGTTGAACAGGGTGCTCTTGCCGGATCCATTGGGTCCGGCAATGCCCAAGATCTCGCCACGCGCGACAGCGAAACTGACATCATTGACAGCTTTCAGGCCGCCGAAGAACTTGCAGGCCCCGGCGATCTCGAGAATGTTTTCGCTCATGCGTGTCGCTCGATGGAAGAGAGTGCCGCGCCTGGAGCGTTTCCGTTCTTCACGGAAATTCGGAAACGCCCTAACTCTTTGTTTTTACACAATTCCGACGGAAAGCCGTTGCACGCTCTTCCTGGAATTGCTCTCAGGCGCGGCACTGTGGATCACTTCATCCAGACCGGCTGCTTGAACTCGCCGCCCGCATATTCCTTCGGATAGAACAGCACGCGGTTGCCATCCTGGATCTGATAGAACTGGATAGGCATTCCATCCTTGCCCTGGACGGCAAGGTGTGTAGCCGGATCAAATCGCGTGCGCCCCATGGCTGTCTGCTTGTCGGCCTTGCCGATCTCCGCACCGATCTCCTGGCGCTTCGCAGGATCGCCCACCTTGGCCAGGGCGTCGGCATAGAGCATCACCTGTTCGTAGAGCATGACGCCATAGGAGCCCGGCTCGACATTGTATGCGGCCTTGTATTTGCCGATGACTTCGTCGGCGCGTGGGTTGCTGGCTGCACGCACCGGACCGCCGAGCGCGTTGTAGACGATGCCCGAGGATTTCTCCTTGGTCAGTTCCAGGAATTCCGGCACCGAGGGCGCGTACTGGATGAAGACCAGGCTGTTGGTCGGATTTTCCATGAACTGCCGCATGAAGGTCGCGGCATTCGCTGAGACGTAGTCGGTGTTGATCAGCAGGGCGGGCGGATCCTGCCGCACCTTGGCCAGGAATCCCCGCCAGTCGTTGATCTCGCCGAAGGGCAGGAGGTCATTCTGGGTCACTTCCCAGCCGGCGGCTTTGAAAGCCTCGGCCATGCCGTTGGCGATGCCCTTCGAATAGGGATTGTCGGACGCCACCAGCGCCACTTTCTTGTTCGGCAGCTTCAGCTTGCCGCTCGTGGCGAGTTCATCGATGACCGGCACGATCTCGGTGTTGTAGGCATCGTAGGATGGCGTCAGCGACCAGATGGTGGTGAAGCGGGACGGGTCGGGCGAGACGATGTCCTTCGTCTGTTGCGAGTTGCCCGACACGAGATAGATCATGTCCTGCTCGGCCATCATGTCGATCTCGAAATTGCTGGTGGATGCGTAGCCAGTGAAGATGGCACCCGTCGCCTGGTCTCCGAGCAGGCGTTCGGCCGCGGTGGCGACCTTGTCGGCACTGGCGTCGCCGACGTCTGCAACGACGGCCTCGAAGGTGTGCCCGGCCACGCCGCCTGCCTTGTTGAGGTCCTCCACGGCGAGCTTGACGCCGTTGGCGACCTCCTGGCCGTCCGCGGCGGCGGGGCCGGTGAGGGGAGCTAGGATGCCCAGCTTGATCACGTCGGCGCTGGCGGAAGCGGTTGCGGCGGTTAGCGCAAGCGCCGAGACCGCGCCCATGAAAATACGTCTTGTCAGCATGTCGTTCCCCTTGCCGTTTTTGTGTCTGGAGCGTTTCCGTTTTTCACGGAACGCGGAGATGCTTTAACTCTTTGTTTTTACGCAATTCCGGACGCAAAACCGCTGCGCACTTTTGCTGGAATTGCTCTAGCGTGTTCCGCAGTTGTCGATGATCGCGGCCGCAATCACCTTCGTCGTCTCGATCAGGCTCTCGATCTCCACGCATTCATTGTCGCCGTGGAAGCCGTCGCCGCCCGGTCCGTAGATCACTGGTACGACGCCCGCGCCCGCGTAGTGGGCAGCGTCGGTGACGGCTTCGAATCCCTTGATCTCGGGCGCCTTGCGCTGCACGTGCCTGGCCCTTTCGGTGAGCGAAGAGACCAGAGGGTCGTCGACAGGCGTGTTCATCGGCGGGAAATTCAGGCCGAACAGGTCCCATTCAATCGCCGGAGGATGATCGCGCATCCATGCGTCCGTCTGGGCGAAATGGCTGACGAAATTCTCGAACTCCGCCTTGACGTCCTCGAACTGTTCCTGCGGCATGAACTTGTAGTCGAGGTCGATGGTGACGACGTCGGGAATGATCGCCGCATTGGTCATGATCTGCGGCGTGCCGTCGGGCCCGAGACCCGCCCCACCGCGGATGACACCGGGGTTGATCGTGGCGAGCCCGGCTGGCGTCAGCGGATGCCAGTTGTCGCGGCAGCGGGATTGCTCGAAATCGCGCAAGGCCATGAGGAAACGCGTCGCGAGTTCAATGGCGTTGACGCCAGGCTCGAGACGGCCCTGGACATGCGGCTGCGGCCACATCGAATTGAAGCGCCAGCCGGCGTGAGCCTGTTTTCCGAAGATGGTGACCCTTACCCAGGTCAGCCCGCCCTCGGCCGGAACGATGTTGCCCCAGGTCGGCTCGGCAACGATTGCGCGGCGGGCGAGACGCTTTTCGCGCTTCACGAGATCCATGGCGCCGAAGCCGCCGGCTTCCTCATCAACGACGCTGTGGATGGCCAACCGGCCTTCGAGCTTGATACCGGCCTGTTTCACCGCGCGTGCCGCCGCCACACAGGCCGCCACACCGGCCTTCATGTCGACGGCTCCGCGTCCCCAGAGCTTGCCTTCGGCGATCTCTCCGCCAAAGGGATCGCGTGCCCAGCGGCTCGTGTCGCCGACCGGGACAACGTCGATGTGTCCGCACAGGATCAAGCTCTTGTCATCGGAGCCATCCCATTCGCCGATCAGGTTCGGGCGATCGGGGAAGACATCCCAGTTCCGCGTCTGGAAGCCGAGGTCCTTGAGGTGACCGTCGAGAAGGACCTGAACGTCAGCCTCGCGGTTGAGGCCTTGCTCGACCTGGAATTTCGGGTTGACGGAGGGGATCCGAACCAGGTCTCGCGCCAGGTTGACCACATAGTCACGATCGGCGTCGATACGGCTCCAGACGTCGTTCGTTCCATTGCTCATCGGCTCGTTTCTCCCAATTCTGCAATCAGCGCGTCGGTCGTGACCTGGCGGCAGTAACCCTTGATGGTGCTGAGCGAGTTGGTGTGCCGCTCGCTGGTGTAGGTGGCGCACGCGTCGGTCACCTGGGTCACCAGATAGCCGAGGTCGCAGGCATCGCGGATGGCGCTTTCAACACACTGGTCGGTCAGCATGCCGCTGACGACCAGCTGCCGAACGCCCAGATTGCGCAGGATGTAGTCGATGTGGGTGGAGACGAAGACCGACGATG
This sequence comes from Mesorhizobium sp. 1M-11, assembly GCF_001303895.1. Classification (GTDB taxonomy): domain Bacteria; phylum Pseudomonadota; class Alphaproteobacteria; order Rhizobiales; family Rhizobiaceae; genus Mesorhizobium. The sequence continues at coordinate 8,674 of NZ_LJSD01000045.1, forward strand.
ATGACTTGGGCAGGCAGATCTCGTCGTCGCCGGGGGCCAGTTCGTCGATAACCTTGCCGTCCCACGACCCCTTCGGCACGTTGAAGCCGGTGATCTTGTAATCGAGGCTGCGGTCACGGCCGTCCTTCGTCAGGCTCTCGATGGTGGTGTACATCACCTCGATGCGGCGATCCCGGAACGCCCGTTGCAGCCGCTGCATGTTGGGAATGACATGGTTGCTGAGTTCACCGAAAAACCAGCCGTATTGCCGATCGAATTCGGCGTCGTCGAGATCGGCGAACTCGGCGCCCTTGCGATGGGCAGAGAAGTTCTGAACATCGATGAAAAGCAGGGCGGACTGTTCGGGTACAAGCGCCACGTCGCGGGTGAGTGTCATAGGATAGTCTCCAGCCTGGCTGCACCACTGCCAGCGGTGTTCAGGCGTGTGTCCATTTCGGGCGTGGCAATGAAGGTGCATGCACGGGAATGAGGTGCCGTTGTGCGCGCTGCTGCGAGGCTGTCTTCACGCGATTTTCTGAGTCGATGCCCTGAGCTATATGGCGTTTCAGGTCGACGCGGTGGCATGCCGGGGCTGCGAAGGCCGGCCGGAACGGGCTGTAGACTATGCCTGTAGCCAAGAAAAAACAGACACTGCGCGGCGCTGTCGATCCCCTTAGGCGAAGGGACCTCAACACGCGATGTGCGCAGTGCTGATGGCAAGTTGAATTCCAATTTCAGTTCCCATTCTTTTTTCCAAAAGATGATGAAAAAATTCCATCAATGTCAACCGATGAATCGAGATTGACTGAAAAATTTCTATATGGAAGGGTGAAGCATGGAGCTCCGTCAACAGATCGACAGCCTTGCCGAAACGCTTACCCCTGCGGAGCGAAAGCTTGCCGCGGCACTGCTGTCCGACTACCCGTTCGCCGGATTGCAGACGATCCAGACGCTAGCCGAGCAGACGGGTGTGTCGGCGCCCTCGATCACGCGTTTCGTCACGAAACTCGGCTGTCACGGCTACCAGGATTTCCAGCGGCGCCTGATCGGCGAACTGAAGGAAGGGCACCGGTCCCCTGTCGATCTGCACGAACGCATGACAAGCGACGGCGCGGATTTCCTGCAGTCCTTCCTGGACCTGACTGCTGAAGCCGTCCGTGCCGTTGGCGAGTCGCTGACGCAAAGCCAGTTCGAACGCATCTGCGATCTGCTGGCCGACGACAAGCGCGCCATCTACATTGTCGGCGGGCGTATCAGCGATGCCATCGCCCAGCACTTCTCGCGGCATTTGCGGCAGGTCAGGCGCAACGTTTTCCACCTGCCGCCAGACACGGAAATCTGGCCCGAATACATCTTGCGCATGCGGGCGCGCGATCTGCTGATCATCTTCGATTTCCGCCGCTATCAGCAGCGCCTGGTCGAGCTGGCGAGCAAGGTGCGCCAATCGGCTGGGACATCCGTCATACTCGTTACGGACAAATGGATGTCGCCGGCTGCCGCCTATGCCGCCGAGGTCATCGCCCTGCCGACGGAAAACAGGACTGCATGGGACAGCTATGCAGGCGCCCTGGCGATCGTTGACGCGATGGTCGCGAGCATTTCCGAGCGCGATTGGGATGCGACGCGTGACCGGATCAAGGCCTGGGACGCCGTCAGGTTCGAGCGAGGCGACAAGTCTGGGGATACATAGTCAAAGCAGCCCACGAGCCGCCAGGTTGCGCATGAGATGGGACGTGCCGAACTCCCAGGGCGGGCAATCCGTCGAGAGGCGTACCCGGTTCGTCAGCGCGCCGAGCTCGTCGTTGGAGATCGTGACGATGTCCCCGATCTTGTGGGTGAAGCCTTGTCCTGGTGTTCCGCGATCCTCGGTCGGCGCGAAGAGCGTGCCCATGAACAGCACCAGCCCGTCCGGATATTGATGATGCCGGCCGATGGTCTGTGACACGAGATCCAGCGGATCACGGCTGATTTCCTTCATCGAACTGCGGCCATCGAGCACGAAGCCATCTTCGCCGACCACCTTCAGCCTCAGTTCGGCATTGCGCACGTCATCGATCGTATAAGTTGCGTCGAACAGGCGGATAAACGGTCCGATGGAACATGAGGCGTTGTTGTCCTTGGCCTTGCCAAGCAGCAGGGCCGACCGTCCTTCAACGTCGCGTAGGTTGACGTCGTTGCCGAGCGTTGCCCCTTTCACCGTGCCGGTGGAGTTCACGACAAGCACGATTTCCGGTTCGGGATTGTTCCATTTCGAGATCGGGTGAAGCCCGACATCCGCGCCATGGCCGACCGAGGAAAGTACCTGCGCCTTCGAGAAGACCTCCGCATCCGGACCGATTCCGACCTCCAGATATTGCGACCAGATCCCGTCTTCGATCAGCGCTTCCTTGACCTTGGCCGCCTGGGCCGAGCCCGCCTTCAGGTTACGTAGGCTGTCGCCGACGATGGCGACGACTTTTTCGCGGATCTTGATGGCGAGGTCGGGGTCGCCGGCAGCCCGCTCCTCGATGACGCGTTCAATCATCGAGCGCGCGAAGGTCACGCCGCAGGCCTTGACCGCCTGGAGATCATTGGGTGCCAGAAGATGCACGGCCTGCTGATTCTGGTCGCCGGATTGCAGCAGCAGATCCGCCAGCGATGCCAGCACCGGACCGTCGGCGCGGGCGACATATTCAGCCGCGTCTTCACGTTCGAGCAGGTCGCGTATCGTGGGTGTGGTCTTTGACGTGATATCGATCAGCTCGCCGTCACGGATCGTGACAAGGCTGGGGCCTGCGATGGAAGGATCCCAAACCCGCCCGACGAATGTGCCGCTGGCGAAGACATCATGCCCGATTGTCACTGTCACTTGCTCCTGTTTGGGCGATTAGGTTCGATTTTCAGGATGTTCGCAAGCTCCAGCATGGAGCCTGGTTTGCTACAGCTAGTAGTCGACCACCCGGTCGTCATTCGGATCGGCCCATCGCGTGTTCGGCACCGTTGCGAACCAGCCCGGCCGGGCCGGGTCACGGTCATAGGGATAGCCGCCAAGCGTCTTGTAGAGATCGGCATATTTGCCGACCTTGTTGCGGTCGAGTTCGATGCCGAGTCCAGGCGCTGTCGGCACCGGGATCTTCCCGTTCACATATTTCATCGGACCGCCGACGATGATGTCGTCGACAAGCTGGTGATAGTGGGCATCCGCGGTGAAAACGAGGTTCGGCAGCACGGCGCCGAGATGCAGCATGGTGGCGAGCTGGATGCCGAGTTCGCCTGAGGAATGCACGGCAATGCCGAGCTGGAAGGTTTCGCAGACCGTGGCTGCTTTGATACAGGCGCGAATACCTCCCCAGAACGTCGTGTCGAGTAGGATCACATCGCAGGACGGGTTGAGCACGTTGGTCGCCAACTGCTCGAAATTGACCACGATCGTGTTGGTTGCCAACGGCATGTGCGTGTTTTCGCGCACGCGCCGCATGCCATTCAGGCCCCAGGTGGGATCCTCGTAGTAGTCGTTGTTGAGATCTTCGATGCCTTTGGCGAAACGGATCGCTTCTTCGACGGTGAACGCGGCGTTCGGATCATAACGGACCGTGTCCGAGCCGACCGCCTTGGCGAGCGCACGATAGACTTCCAGCTCATATTCGGGTGGGAACACGCCGCTTTTGAGCTTGTGTGCGGTAAACCCATGCGTCTTCTTCAACTCGAGCGCCTGGGCGATCAACTGGTCAGCCGTGCGGATTTCGCCCTGGCCGCTCTCCTTGTTCGGCAACCGGAAGAAGAGATAACTGGCAAAGCCGACTTCATCGCGCATCCTGCCGCCGAGAATGTCGCAGGCCGGCACACCCAGGAATTTTCCCATGATGTCGATGCAGGCAAACTCGATCGCCGCGTGCATCTGAGTGCGGTTGTTGTAGAGGCTGGCCGTCGGATTGCAGATCTTGAACCGGAGCTGTTCGAGTTCGAAGGGATCATGACCGACGAGATAGGTCTTGAGCGCCGCGAAGGCGGCTTCGGCGCTTTCACCGCCGCCGCCCATCTCCCCCAGGCCGACAATGCCGATGTCGGTTTCAACCTCCACGATCGTTCGCACGAAGCGTCCCCAGTGGGCGCCATTGGAATGCCTGAGTGGCGCCTCCAGCGGAACCGTTACGGTGGTGGCGCGGATATCGGTGATCTTGGGCCGCTTCATCATATGCTTTCGAATTCGCTGTTTTCAGTCGGGAAGGACGATGCCTAGCTTGGCCATCGTGCCACCGTCGATCTTGATGTCGGCGCCCGTGATGAAGCGGGCTTTGTCGCTGGCAAGGAAGGCGACCAGTTCGGCAACTTCCTCCGCCTTGCCGACGCGGCCGAGCGGATGGCCCTTGCCCCACTGTTCGATCAACTGGTCCTGGCTCATCTGGCCTTTGTGGAGGTCGGCGGCCCAGCGCAGCATGGGGGTGTCGATCGAGGCCGGGCAGACGGCGTTGACTGTGATGTTGTCCGCTGCATGATCGAGCGCCATCGCGCGCACCAGGGCGTTGATTGCGCCTTTCGAGGCAGTATAGGCCGCCACTCCAGCCTGCGATGCATAGGCCTGCACCGACGAGATCGCGACGATGGCGCCGCCACCGCGTTTTTTCATCTGCGGGATTGTATATTTCGACGCCAGGAAGATGCCCTTCAAATTGACGTCCATGATGTCATCCCAAACATCCACGGGCGTATCGACAACGGTTCCATAGCGCTGGATTCCGGCGCAGCAGGCGAGGACATCGACCCCACCGAAACGCTGGACTGCGTCGGCGACTGCTCGCTCCATGTCCGCGACGTTTCTCACGTCCCCCACAAAGCCGGCTACCTTGCCGTCGATCTCTGAAACCGCGCGCTCGATCGTTTCGCTGTCGTTGGCGACAATCAGGACCTGTCCGCCTTCGATGGCAAAGCGTTCGGCGCAGGCACGGCCCATGCCGAGGCTGCCTCCAGTGACGATGATGCTCTTGCCTTCGAATTGCATGCTGGAATGTCCGCTGTTCGTTGCAACTAGAATGCTACCATACAAGTTTGTCAACGGGATTGTCGTCAGCCGAACTTGGGTTCGGGAACGCCGCATCCAGCATTGCCGATTGCGATGAGGCTCCCTTCCTGCGGATGTTCGGCAAGATGGTCGGCCGTCATGGTGAAGCGGGCCGAAGTGACATACAGCGTCGTGAGATCGTCCCCACCGAACGTACAGCTCGTCGGCCAGCTCACCGGCAGTTCGGCAAGATCCAGGAGGTTGCCATCGGCCGTGAACTTGGCGACCGCGCTGCCGCCAACGACCCTGCAATTCCAAAGATTGTCTTCCGCATCGAGGCACGAGCCGTCGGGGAGGCCGCGCGCGAAACCCTCAACGATGGTGCGCCGCTTGGAAATTGTCTTCGCGGTCGGATCATAGGAGAAGCAATAGATCGCATTGGCCACCGTGTCGGCGAACAAGAAGCGGTTGTCGCGCGTCCAGCCCATCGTGTTGGTGATGCCATATTCGTTGGGCGTCAGCTGCCTGACCTGACCTGACGGGTCGATCCGGTATATCGCGCCGGACGCGCGATCCATGTCTTTCGGTGAGCCGTCCGCATTCAGATTGTTCTGCATCGTCGATACCCAGAACGATCCATCAGGGGCGACGCGACCTTCGTTCAGCCTGTTGTCCGGCAGGTCGTTTTCGATAGCGGCAAAGATCTCAAATTTTCCATCCGGCTGCCAGAAGCAGACCTCGCGGCGGAGGCCGACGATGAAGCCGCCATTCTTGCGCATGCCGATCGACGTCGGAAAATCCGGCGTCGTCCAAATGTCGTGCCGGCGGCTCTCAATCTCCAGGCGGTGAATACGTCTGCCGCCGATATCGACCCAATAGAGAGCCTTTTCCCGATCAGACCAGATGATGCTTTCGCCAACGACATCGTGCGCATCGAAGAAAATATCGGCCCGCATCCGTCCTCCTGTCTTCAAATCGCGTTGACAATAGGCAAATGCGAATCTATTGCAAGGTCTGTATCAACCTATATGATAGGTAAAAATGGCGATGGAAACGGCTTTGAGCTCCCGGGAGCCGATCGACCGTGGAGGCGGTGAGGGGCTGCTCGATCGCGTGATGACCGCGGTGCAGAGCCATATTCGCGACAATGGCCTGCAGGTCGGAGACGAATTGCCGAGCGAAGGGGCCTTCTCCGAATTGACGGGCACGTCGCGCACCATCGTGCGCGAAGCCTATCGGTCGCTTGCCGCGCTGACCCTGATCGATATCGGCAATGGGCGGCGCGCCCGCGTGGCGGCACCGAGAGCGGATGTTCTGGCCATGATCACCGATCATGCCGTTCACACCAACCAGGCCACCATCCAGCAGATTTTCGATGTCCGGCGCACGGTGGAGCGGCGCACGGTGGCGTTGGCTGCGCTCAGGCGCACGGACAAGGAGGCGGCTGACATCCTGAAGCTCGCCGAAGCCATGCTGCGCGACTTCCATGAGCCGCAAAAGGTCATGGAGCACGACATCGCCTTTCACGAAGCGATCGGCGTGGCTTCCAAGAACCCGATGTTTTCGATGATCGTCGGTTCTTTCCATGTCGTCACGCGCCACACCTGGCCGATCGGATGGGCAAGCCGCGGCAGCAATGAAACGCGCCAGGAAAGCGTCGACACGCATCTGGCGATCGCCCAGGCCATCGCCAATGGCGACCCCGCCAAGGGAGAAGCCGCCATGGTCGAGCATTTCGACCTGACGGTTAAGGCGCTTCTGGCCGCTGGAGTGTATTGATCGATGAAGATCACCTGTTTCGAAACCATTCGGGTCACGGAGTTCCCGAATATTCTGTGGGTGCGCGTTCACACCGACGAAGGCATCGCCGGCCTCGGCGAGACCTTCTTCATGGCCGAGACGGTCGAGACCTACATCCATGAAGTCGCGGCGCCCAAGCTGCTCGGGCGCGATCCGCTGGAGATCGACAAGATATCCAGGGACCTGACCGGCTATCTCGGCTTTCGCTCGACGGGCGTCGAAACACGCGGCAATTCGGCGATCGACATCGCGCTCTGGGACCTGTTCGGCAAGGCGACGAACCTGCCTATTGCCCAACTCCTTGGTGGCTTCTCGCGCCGCGAGATCCGCACCTACAACACCTGCGCCGGCAACACCTACATGCGCCACGCCAAAGGGCAGCAGACGGCCAATTACGGCCTCGGCGAGCGGGCGCGGGACTATGACGACCTGAACGGCTTCCTTGAACGGGCGGATGAGCTTGCCGAGGATCTGTTGTCCGATGGCATCACCGCCATGAAGATCTGGCCGTTCGACATTGCCGCCGAGAAAACCTCGGGCCAGTACATTTCAGGGCCGGATATGAGGAAGGCGCTCGAGCCGTTCGAGAAGATCCGCAAGCGGGTCGGTGACAAGATCGACATCATGGTCGAGTTCCACTCGATGTGGCAGTTGACGCCGGCCATCCAGATTGCACGGGCGCTCGAACCATACGCCACTTTCTGGCACGAAGACCCGATCAAGATGGATTCGCTGTCGAGCCTGAAGCGTTACGCGGCTGCCAGCCGCGCGCCGCTCTGTGCTTCCGAGACCTTGGCGACACGATGGGCCTTCCGCGACCTGATGGAGACCGATGCTGCGGGCGTGGTGATGCTCGATCTGTCCTGGTGCGGAGGCCTCTCAGAGGCGAAGAAGATCGCAACGATGGCCGAGACCTGGCATCTGCCGGTCGCTCCGCACGATTGCACGGGGCCGGTCGTGCTTTCGGCCTCGACGCATCTCTCCCTGAACGCACCCAATGCGCTCGTCCAGGAAAGCGTACGGGCCTACTACAAGACCTGGTACGCCGATCTCACCACGCAACTTCCGAGCGTCAAGGACGGCATGATCACGGTCCCGCCGGGTCCTGGTCATGGCGTCGATCTGGCCGAGGATCTCGATCGGAAATTCACTGTCCACCGTCGTTCGTCAAAGACCAGTTGAACGGAAACCAGAAATGCGATTAACTGGTATGGTAGTAGGGTAGGTTGGCTTTGCCTAAAGCAACCCCAGGAAAAGTGCGCAGCGGTTTTCCGTCCGGAGTTGCGTAAAAACAAAAACTAGAGCGTTTCCGCGTTTCCGTGAAAAACGGAAACGCTCTAGGGAGGAGGGCTCCATGCAGATCGCCGAAGTGCCTGCCGGCATTTCCCTGGGGGAGACGGTCGGACCGCAGGTCTATCGTCTGCTGCGCCGGCGCATCATCCAGGCTGAACTCCTGCCGGGCGAACGTCTTTCCGAATCCGAAGTCGCCAAGAGCCTTTCCGTCAGCCGCCAGCCGGTGCGCGAGGCTTTCATCAAGCTGTCCGAAGAGGGGCTTGTGCAGGTCCTGCCCCAGCGCGGGACCTTCGTGACGAAGATCTCGGTCGCGGCCGTGATGGATGCGCGCTTCGTGCGCGAGGCGATCGAGGCCGATGTCGTACGGCTGATCGCCGAAAGCGGCGAACCCGGTGCGATCGATGAGTTGCGCAAACAAATCACTGAACAGAAGAAAGTTCCGCACAACGACCGCGCCGCGTTCCTGCGCCTCGATGAGCTCTTTCACCACACACTCGCGGCATCCGCGGGCAAGAGCTACGCCTGGAACGTCATCGAAGGCGTCAAGGCGCAGATGGACCGCGTGCGGTTTCTATCCGTCGACGACATGCATGTCACCCGGCTGATCGATCAGCATGAGCGCATCGTCGAGGCGATCGCGACGAACGATCAGGCCGGTGCTGAACAGGCGATGCGCCTGCACCTGAGGGAAATCCTGAACTCGCTGCCGGAAATCGCCAGCAGCCGTGCGGAACTGTTCGACCGCGGTTGAACGGGAGCAGCGTGGAAACGCTCAAAAACAACAACATGTCAAAGGAGGAAAGCATGCTCAAAAAATTCCTGGCCACCACCGCACTCGGCCTGTCGCTGATGGCTTCGCCGGCAGGTGCCGAAGGTCTCAACATTGCCTTCATCAGCCATTCTTCGGCGTCCAATACGTTCTGGCAGTCGGTCAAGAAGGGGTATGACGATGCCTGTGCTAAGGTCGTGGCCACTTGTCAGCTGATCCTGACGCAGCAGGAGGGTTCGGTCGAACAGGCTGTGGCCAATCTGCAGGCCGCGATTGCATCCAAGCCGGACGCGATCTTCGTCGCCATTGTCGACGACAAGGCATACGACAACGCCATCAAGGAAGCCACGGATGCCGGCATTCTCGTGCTGGCGGTCAATGTGGACGACAGCCAGGGCGCCAAGGGCAATGCCCGCAAGGCCTTCATCGGCCAGGGCTTCGTCGCCGCGGGTTATGCGCTGGCAAAGGCCCAGTCCGAGAATTTCCCGAAGGAAGGTCCGCTCAACCTGCTGGTTGGCGTCAATGCTCCCGGGCAGACCTGGTCCGAGCAGCGCGCAGCCGGCGTCACCAAGTTCCTGGAAGAATACAAGGCAGAGCACAAGGATCGCGAGATCAACATCACGCGCATCGATTCCGCCACCGATCTTGCGCTCACCGCCGACCGCATCGGTGCCTATCTGAATGCCAATCCCAACACGACCGCCTATTTCGACACCGGCTATTGGGAAGCCGGCGTCGCCAAGGTGCTCAAGGATCGCGGCGTCGAACCCGGCAAGGTGCTCCTGGGCGGTTTCGACCTGGTGCCGGAGGTCCTCCAGCAGATGCAGGCCGGCTATGTGCAGGTCCAGGTGGATCAGCAGCCCTACATGCAGGGCTTCATGCCCGTCATGCAGGCCTATCTCTACAAAACCGCCGGCCTTACTCCGGCCGACATCGACACGGGGCAGGGCATCGTCACGCCGAAGGATGTCGCGGCGATCATGGAAATGTCCAAACAGGGTCTGCGCTGATCCCCGGTTTTCCCCGGCGTCCCGCGCTCCCGGTGCGGGACGCCAAGCACGAGTGTGAACCCCATGAAGCGGTTTTTGAAAATCTATCTGGACAAGCCCGAGTTGGCTGGTCTCGCGCTGCTCGTCATCCTGATCGCGGTTTTCCAGATCAAGTCGAACGGGATCCTGTTGTCCGTGGAGAACATCCGCGGCGTCATGGGACTTCTGCCGGAAATGGCGCTTGTGGCCATCGGTGTGACAATCCTGATGATCTGCGGCGAATTCGATCTTTCCGTGGGTTCCGTATTCGCGCTTATGCCGATGAGCATAGCGGTGATGCTGAACGGCGGAGTTCCCTTTCCGGTCGCTTTGCTGCTGGGGCTGGCGCTTTGCGCGCTGATCGGCTTCATCAACGGCTATATCACCCTGCAATTCGCGATACCGAGCTTCATCACGACGCTGGGCATGCTGTTCATCGCCCGCTCGCTCACCATCGTCATCTCAGGCGGTTTTCCGCCGCTGCTGCCCGACAACCTGCCGACCTGGCTGTTTACGGACTATATCTGGCAGGGCTCGATCCTGCGCATGTCCTTTGTCTGGTTCGTGGTCATCGCGGTCCTTGCCGGAGCATTCCTGTCGCTGACCAATTTCGGCAACTGGATCCGCGCCACCGGCGGCTTCAATGAGGCAGCTGCCTCGATGGGCATTCCAGTCAAGCGCGTGAAGATCGTCTGCTTCATGCTGTGTTCAATGCTGGCAGGCTTTGCCGGCCTGCTGCAGGTGCTGCGCCTCGGCTCACCCTTGCCGTCGATCGGCGAGGGGTTGGAGCTGCAGGCCGTGGCTGCCGCTGTCATCGGCGGTACCGCGCTTGCCGGCGGCATCGGCACCGTCTTTGGCGCGATCATCGGCACGTTGCTCATCCGCACCATCGACAACGGCCTGGTCCTGTCGCGCGTGGATGCCAACTGGTTCAAGTTCGCGATCGGCCTGCTCACCATGTTCGCGGTCATCGCCAATGCCTGGATGGCCAAGATGTCGCGCAAGATCAAGGTGGAGGCCCACAAATGACCACGCCGATCATCGAGTGCCGCAACCTGCAAAAATGGTACAGCGGTGTCCATGCGCTGAAGAATGTTTCCCTCACCATACATCCCGGCGAGACAGTCGGCCTCGTCGGCGACAACGGCGCCGGCAAATCGACCCTCATCAAGATCCTGTCCGGCGTGCATCACCAGGATGCCGGCGAAATCCTGATCGAGGGCAGGGAGGTTCATTTCCGCTCGCCAAAGGATGCCATGCATCACGGGCTGGAAACGATCTACCAGTACAATTCCATGGTTCCGACCATGTCCATCGCGCGGAACCTCTTCATCGGCCGAGAGCCGTTGAAGTGGAAGATCGGCAGTTTCGGTCTCATGGACCAGAAGCGCATGCGCCAGGAAAGCGTGCAGGCGATCGCCGATGTCGATTTGCATCTGCGATCGCCGGACGCGCTGGTCGGCGAGTTGTCGGGCGGTCAGCGGCAGGGTGTGGCGATCGCGCGCGCCATGCACTTCAAGTCGAAGGTGCTGATCCTGGATGAACCGACCAATCATCTCTCGGTCAAGGAAACCAACAAGGTCATCGGTTTCGTGCGCGGCCTCAAGGCGCAGGGGCTGACCGGCATCTTCATCTCGCACAACATGCAGCACGTGTTCCAGTCCTGCGACCGGATCGTGGCCATGGCGCGCGGGGAGATCGTTTTCGATCGACCGACGACCGAGACCTCGATCGACGAAGTCCACGATCTTTTGTGAGCAGCCTCATGACGATACTTACCGGAAAAACCGTGCTTCTGACCGGAGCGTTGGGAACTCTGGGTCGCGCCCAGGCCGATACGCTCGCTCGCGCGGGAGCCAACCTCCTGCTGCTCGATCGCCCGGGCGCGGAAGACGGTGAGGCGTTTGCAACCGAGATCGCCGCGACGCATCGGGTCCGCTCGTCCTATGTTGGTCACGATCTCAACGACCTTGCCACGACACAGGCGCGCGCCGAAGCGCTCGCGGCAGGCTGCGGTGGCATCGATATCCTGATCAACAATGCGGCCCTGATCATCAACAAGCCGTTCGAAGACTTCTCGCTCGAGGAATATGAGGACCAGCTGCGGGTGAACTCCGCGGCTGCCTTCGCGCTTGCCCGCGCGGTGGCGCCGGCGATGAAGCAAAAGCACTACGGCAAGATCGTCAATTTCTGCTCGGTGACGCTGAATGGCCGCTGGGACGGCTACGTGCCCTATGTCGCTTCCAAGGGCGCGATGCTCGGCCTGACCAAGTCGCTGGCCCGGGAACTCGGCCCGCACGGCGTGCGCGTCAATGCCGTTTCCCCCGGTGCGGTCGTTTCGGATGCCGAACGGCGGGTCTTTGCCGATCGGCTGCAGGAATACAACGACTGGATCCTCGAGAATCAGTGCCTGAAACTTCGCATCGAACCCGTGCATGTTGCCGAGTTGGTCTTGTTCCTAGTTTCGCCCGCTTCCGATCTGATCACAGGACAGAACATCCCTATCGACGGCGGCTGGTGATGAAGCCTCTCAGTCTGTCCAACGCGGCCGCCAGGATCACGATCCGGCCGGATTTAGGCGCGGGACTGACGTCATTCGATGTGATGCATCGCGGCGGCTGGACACCGGTGTTCCGTTCGGTCGATCCTGAAACCGAGCATCCCTTTGGCCTGTCGAACATCCTGCTGGTTCCGTTCTCGGGGCGTGTGTCGGGAGGCGGCTTTGCGTTCGACGGCGCGTTTCATCCGGTCGAGCGGAACATGCAGACCGAACAATATCCCATCCATGGCAGTGGGTTCTCCGCAGTCTGGACGGTTGTCGAAAGCACGGCCGAGGCCGTCACGCTTTCCCTGGATGGAGATGGACCCGGTCCCTTCCGCTATGACGCCGCGATGACCTACAGGCTGTCGGGGGCGACGCTTGTCATGGAGCTTGCCGTCACCAACAGGGCGGCACTTACCTTGCCTTACGGTCTGGGTTTTCATCCGTGGTTCGTGCGCGATCGCAACACCTGCCTGACGGCTCCTGCCGGGCGCGTCTGGCTCGAGCGTGACGACCATCTGCCGAGAGCGCTGGAGCCCGTGTCTGCGCATTCAGAACTGGATTTCAACCGAAGGCATGACCTGCCGCGATCCTGGGTCAACAACTGGTTTGTCGGCTGGGATCGTCAGGCACGCATCGATTGGCCGGATCGAGACCTGGCGGTCGTGGTCGAGGCGAGCGAGTTGCTGAACCAGTATGTTCTTTTTTCGCCGTCGAGCGACGCCGACTTCTTTTGTTTTGAACCAGTCTCTCATCCTGTCGATGCCTTCAATCTGCCTGAAGGCCCGATCGCGCACGGCATGGTGAGATTGGCGCCTGGGGACGAACTAAAAGCCAGCGCCAGGTTCTCTGTCACTACTTGATCAGGTTGTTGTTACGAACAGCCGACGCGTGCGGGTCCAGCCTTTCAAATGCTCATGTGAAATTGCGCTCGTACGTATCTGCAATGAGCCTCTCGGCCGCCTTGGTGGCTTTGCCGGGATCGCGCTGTTCTATCGCCTTCACGATTGCCTCGTGCATGCCGAGCGCATGACCCATGCCGCCGAATCTGGCGAAGGTCTTCGGAACGCTGATGGTGAGCGCCGCGCGGATGACGGAACCGACAGGCGCGAGGAAGCGGTTATGTGCAGCCTGGATGATGCCCAGGTGGAAGGCGATGTCGGCCTCCATGGCAAGTCTCGGATTGGAATGATCCTGAGCCATTGTCGCGAGTGCCGCGCGAAGCTGGGCAAGATCGGTCTCGGTGCCGCGCCGCGCTGCCAACCCCGCTGCGAGCGGCTCGATCGCCGACCTTATCTCGAACAATTCCTCCGCCAAGGCCTTTTCGTCTTGTTCGCCATGCCATGCCATGACCGTAGGATCGAGCGTGTTCCAGAATTCCGGTGCGCGAACGCTCGTGCCGATGCGCTGCTTGGCCTCGATGAAACCCTTGCTGGTCAGGATGGTGAGCGCTTCGCGCAGCGTCGTGCGGCTGACCTGAAGCTGGTCGAGCAGGTCGGTTTCCTTCGGCAGCTTGTCGCCCGGCCGCAATTCGCCACGCAAGATGCTGCGTCCCATCCGGGCTGCTATCTGGGCCGGCAGCCCCCTGCCGGAAGCAGGCACAGGTTCCATCATCTCGCTCGCCATTTCGGCTGTCCCCTCGCGTTACCCACTATTCATAGTGTCAGCGGGCCGAGTTGTGCCGCGAAACGCTCCACCATCTCAAGCCCGATCTTGTCGGGACGAAGGGCTGGAGCACGATCATGGACCGGAATGCCGGAGCGGGCGCCAAAGAGGCGCTTGCCGTAACAGATCAGGTTTTCGATGCCTTGCATGACGAAAACCGCTGCCGGCAACATCGCCCGATACTCTGCCTCCGCGCTGTCTTCGTCGCCGATACGAAAAGCTTCATAGGCACGCACCGCGTAGTCGACGCAGTCGGGGGCAAGGATCATGCCTCGGCAGCCGGCGCGAAAATTATCGGTCAACTCCAGTCCGCCGCGGCCGTTGAACACGGGCACCCGACCGTCGGTGCGTGAGATCAGACCTGCTATGTCGACAACGGGTCCTTCGCCTTTGACCAGACGGATGTTAGGATGCTGGCCGACGAGGTCGCGTATTTCGTCGGCGGTCAGCCCGCGTCCGAAGAAGGCCGGAGCATTCTGAATGGCCACCGGTAAATCGGTTGCCTGCGCGATTCGTCCGAAAAAGCGGATATATTCGGCAGCGCCATAGGTGCCGACCGGCGGTGGCTGAAGGATGACCCAATCCGCGCCGACACTTTCGGCATGGCGGATCTGCGCGATCTGCTCGGCGACCGAAGCGCCGAAGATGGTGAAGGCAAGCGGGACTCTCGCAGCGGTGTCTTCCGCGACCCAGTCCATCAGCGTGCGGCGCTCGGCCTCCGTGAGTTTCGAGACTTCCGTGGCGAGGCCCAGCGCCGCCATGCCGTGGACCCCGGTTGCGAGGCAAAGTTCCACCTGCCTTCGCATGGCGGTGCGATCCAATCGCTCCTCGCCGTCGAACAAGGCGTAGACGATGGCATGGATGCCATGGAAATGGTCGGCGTCGAATTTGCTCATCTGACGCCTCAATGGCTTTCACGCGGAATGGCGTGACCGCGGCAGCCGACGAGGAAGTCGAGGTCCGCGCCCCGATCCGCCTGCAGAACGTGCCCGACATAGAGGCCCTGATAGCCACCCGGCATATCGGGTATCGGCGCCTCCCATTTTCTTCGGCGTCGCTCCAGTTCCTCATCCGAAACGTCGAGATGAAGCCTGCGCGCACCCACGTCCAACTCGATGATGTCGCCGTTGCGCACAAGAGCCAATGGTCCGCCGACGGCGGCTTCCGGTGCCGTGTGCAGCACCACCGTGCCAAAGGCCGTGCCGGACATGCGCGCGTCCGAAATACGCACCATGTCGCGCACGCCTTTCTTGAGAAGCTTCTGCGGCAACGCCATGTTGCCGACTTCGGCCATGCCGGGATAGCCTTTCGGGCCGCAGTTCTTCAGCACCATGATGCAGTTTTCGTCGATGTCGAGTGTCGGATCGTCGATGGTGGCTTTGTAGTGGTCGATACCTTCGAACACGACCGCCCGACCTCGGTGAGACATCAGCTGAGGTGAGGCGGCGGAAGGTTTGATGATCGCCCCATCCGGGGCCAGATTGCCACGCAGGACAGCAATGCCGCCTTGCTGCGTCAGCGCTTCCTGCTTCGGTCGGATGACCTCAGGATCGTAGTTCATCGCGTCCGTGAGTTCGTTACGCAAAGTTTTGCCGGTTACCGTGAGGGCGTCGAGGTGGAGAAGATCGGCGATCTCCTTCATGACCGCGGGGATGCCGCCGGCGTAGCAGAAATCTTCCATCAGGAAGCGCCCTGAAGGCATGAGATCGACGATGGTGGGCACGTCGCGCCCGGACCGGTCCCAATCGTCGAGCGTGAGGTCCACACCGACACGACCGGCGATTGCGAGAAGGTGGACGACGGCGTTGGTCGAGCCACCGATGGCGCCGTTGATCCGGATCGCGTTCTCGAATGCTTCCTTTGTCAGGATCTGCGACAGTCGCAGATCCTCCTTCACCATTTCAACGATGCGACGGCCGCTCATCCGCGCCAGCCGCGCACGATGGGCATCCACGGCGGGGTAGGCGGCATTGCCGGGCAAGGCTATGCCGAGCGCCTCCACCATCGAGGCCAGGGTCGAAGCCGTGCCCATGGTCATGCAATGACCGGCAGAGCGCGACATGGCACTTTCGGCCTGGGCGAATTCGCGCTCGCTCATGATGCCGGCACGCACGTCCTCGGAAAACTTCCACACGTCCGTTCCCGAGCCGATCTCCCGGCCGCGAAAGCGTCCGTTGAGCATCGGCCCGCCCGAGACGACAATGGAGGGCAGGTCGCAGGAGGCCGCTCCCATGACCAACGCCGGCGTGGTCTTGTCACAGCCGGCCATCAGCACCACGCCATCCATCGGATTGCCGCGGATCGCCTCTTCGACATCCATCGAGGCGAGATTGCGGAAGAGCATGGCGGTTGGACGCAGATTGGATTCCCCGCAGGAGAACACGGGAAACTCCAAGGGCAAGCCGCCCGCCTCGAGCACCCCCGCCTTGATGTGTTCGACAAGCCCTCGGAAATGCGCGTTGCAGGGCGTGAACTCGGAGAAGGTATTGCAGATACCGATCACGGGGCGGCCGTCGAACGCATCGTCCGGCAGACCGTTGTTCTTCATCCAACTGCGATGGATGAAGGCGTCCTTGCCAAAGCCGCCGAACCAGTGCTGCGAGCGCAGTTTTGTCACCTTGCGAACTCCAATCTTGTCTGCACCCACCTCACTTGACGGCCCCCATGGTCAGGCCGCGGATCAGCTGCTTCTGGAAAATGAGAACGAACAGCAGAACGGGGACCAGCAAGACGATCGAAGCGGCGGACAGCTCGCCCCAACGGACCTGCTGGTAGCCGACGAAGGCATAAAGACCGAGAGGTACGGTCCGCACATCGTTGCCGCCGAGAACCAGTGCAAACAGGAACTCGTTCCAGGAGAACAGGAATGCCAGGATCGCCACGGCCGCAATTCCAGGCAGAACGACGGGAAGGCAGATATGGGCAAAGGCCTGGAAGTAGGTCGCGCCGTCGATGGCCGCAGCCTCCTCCAGTTCGCCTGGCAGATCCTCGAAGAAACCCTTCATTAGCCAGACGACAATGGAAAGGTTGATCGCCACATGAGCGACGATGAGGCCGGCATGAGTGCCGATGAGCCCCGTCTTCACATACATCACGAAGAACGGGATCAGCACCGCGACCGGCGGCGTCATGCGGGTGGTCAGAATCCAGAAACCATAGTCGGCATTGGCGCGAAAGCGGTATCGTGCCAGCACATAGGCGGCTGGAAGGCCAATCAGCAAGGCAAGCGCTGTCGAGGCGAGCGCCACGATGGCGCTGTTGGCGAAATAGGTCCAGATCGCAGGATCGGAAAGAACCGTGAGGTAGTTGTCGAGGATCGGAGCGAACAGGAATTTGGGCCGTCGCGCCATCGCGTCGACTTGCGTCTTCAGCGACATCATGGCCAGCCAGTAGATGGGGAACATGCACCAGAGGGCAAAGGCCGATAAGGCGAGGCGGCGCGCAAAAGGTGTCAAGGAACGCAGCGCTCTCATAACGCCGCCCTCGGCACGAACATGCGCATGCGGCGGAGGAAGACCTGTGCGGCGATGATGGTTATGGCCAGCATGACGATCGCGATGGCGGCGGCATAACCCATCGAGAGGAACTCTATGCCATGTTTGTAGGCCAGGAGATTCAACGTTCTGGTCGCGACACCCGGCCCGCCGCCCGTCAACACGAAGATGATGTCGAAGGTCTTGAAGGCATCAATGGCCCGAAAGACGATGGCGACGCCAAGATAAGGGAGAAGCGCGGGCAGGGTATGATGGAAGAAAACCTGGGCTTCGGTCGCGCCATCCATCCTGGCGGCCTGCAGCGGCTCTTCGTCCATCGCTGCGAGTCCACCTGCCGCGATGAGCAGGATGAAGGGTGCCCACTGCCAGGTGTCGACGATCAGCAATGATGTCATGGCCATTGCCGGGGTGCCGAGCCAATCCTGTGGTGGCAGGCCCACCAGCTTCAGCAGGTAGTTGAACACGCCTAGCGAGGGGTTGAGCATCATGCGGAAGGTGAAGACGGCAGCGACCGGCGTGATCGCCATGGGAAGGAGATAGATGGCCCGCAGAAGCGGAACGGCTCGGGTCTCGTGATGCAGAAATGTGGCAATTGCCACGCCGAGCGCGAGCTGGATTGCGACTGCAAGCACGGTGAACAACGCCGTCGCGCGCAATGCGGTCCAGAACTCTTCTGCTTGCAGGAGCTTGAAGTAGTTCTGCAGCCCGGCAAAGGCCAGGGAGTCAGGCGTCACCATCGAATAGTTGCTGAGGCTCATCGCGACGGACGCGATGAAGGGGAAGATGGTGAGGCCGAGCAACAGCACTGTCGCCGGTGTCAGCATGAGAATGATGAAACGCGTCCGCGCGTCCATTTCTAGATCACCGCCTGTTTTGGAAGTTGCGCCACGTCACAGGCGCAACCCTTATCGACTGATTTCTCGCGCAAGTTCCTGGCCTCACATTTCCAAAGCCTGGCGAACCTTGCCGTCGGCATCGCCAAAGGCCTTGGTCGCATCCTTGCTGCCGGTCACGACTTCGTTGACGGCGATGCCGACCGCATCGAGGATTTCCGGAGCCTTCGGATGGAACCATGCGGCCTTGAACAGATCGCCATCGGCAGCCTGCAGGTTCTTCAATGCGGCATCTGCGGCTTGAGCACCGAAGCGGTCACGAAAGGCCGATGTCTGCCAGGCGGAGCCGCGCGGCGTCGCGAGGCCAACTGCGGCGGCCAGGGTGGAGGTGGGCTTGGATGTTGCCCACATCAGGAAGAGCCAGGCAGCATCCTTGTTGGCGGACTTCGCGTTGATGCCGGCCATCCAGTGCCACATGTTGGGCTTGGCAGGTTTGCCCTCGGACGCCGGCAGGACGCCGAACAGCGTGTTTCCAGCGACGGTGCTTTTCGACTTGTCCTCGATGTCGGTGGCGAAGTTCGAGGAATCGCAGCCTATCGCCACGGCTCCCTGCATGAAGTCGTTCAGACATTCCATCCAATGGTAGCTGGCGATGCCGACCGGTCCTGCCTCGCGAAGCAGTTTGCCATACATGTCGAGCCCGGCGATCGATTCCGGCATCGCGAGGCCGGACTTGCCGTCCTTTGTCACATAGGCACCGCCATAAGAGAAAACGAAGCCTGCCAGCGTCCAGGGCGCAGCGTCGCCCGTCGGTTTTGCCCGCATGGCGATGCCGGCGACCTCTTCACTTTTTAGCGCGACGGCGAGTTTGAGCAGATCGTCCATCGAGGCAGGGGCGGAAAGGCCCTTCGCATCCAGCATGGATTTGTTCATGAAGAGGGTCTGCGCCTCGGCGGTGATGGCGAGCCCATAGGACGCGCCGTCACTCCATTTTTCGAAGCTGCGGGCGGACGAGAAGATATCGGGCTCGTCGTACCATGCAGCATCAAAGAGGGAGGCATCGTTGCGGAATGCGTCGAGGGGCTGCAGCCATTTGGCTGAGATCGCCTGGCCAAGTGCCCAGATCATGAAGACGTCCGGTGTGGCGCTGCCGCCTCCCAGCTTCACCGGCATGGAGGCTGAAAACTCCGTTTCGGACTGTTTGTCGACTTTCACCTCGATGCCGGTCAATTGCGTGAAGAGCGGGATCAGCGGCACGACTGCATTCATCCAGGGGTGTTCCAACCCGCCGAGCACGATCGTTTGACCTTTGTTTTTTTGCCAGTCGACCTTTGCGTCGGCGTAGAGTTTGAGCAGCTCGGCGCTGTTTTCCTGCGCATGGACCGGAAGTCCCGAGCGGAGAGTAATCGCACCGCCCGCGGCCAATATCGAAGTCGCACGCAGGAACGAGCGGCGGTCCACCGTAAGGTGCAACCCTCCCGTCGGCATTTTCATCTTGTTCATCACATCCTCCCAACGGAACCGGCACCATGCCGGGCAACAAGATCAACTCAACATCTTGAATACTCATATTATCGGAGTTATTAATGGTCAAGACGGAATAAGGGAGAGGACATTTGGTCGACGTCGAACTGTCCAATGTGGGAAAAAGCTGGGGCGCGGTGGAGGTCATCCGCAATCTCGATCTTCACGTGAAAGACGAGGAGTTCCTGGTGTTGCTTGGTCCCTCCGGCTGTGGAAAGACCACAACCATGCGCATGATCGCGGGCCTTGAGGATGCGACGTCAGGCGATATTCGCATAGGAGGCCAGTCGGTCGTGGGCAAACTGGCCCGTGAGCGCGACATTGCCATGGTGTTCCAGAACTATGGGCTCTACCCGCATATGAGCGTGGCCGACAATATCGGCTATCCGCTGCGGCTGCGCAAAGTCCGGGTCGATGAGCGTCGCGAGCGGGTCAGATCCGCCGCCAGCCGGGTCCATCTCGAAGAGCTGCTCGAGCGCAAGCCACGTGCCCTATCGGGAGGGCAACGTCAGCGTGCCGCATTGGCCAGGGCCATCGTGCGCACCCCGCGCCTGTTCATGCTTGACGAGCCGCTATCCAACCTCGACGCCAAGCTGCGTGTTTCGATGCGCGCGGAACTCAAGCACCTTCATCACGAGATGAGGACGACCACGATCTACGTCACGCACGATCAGATCGAGGCGATGACGCTCGCGACACGCGTCGCCGTCATGCATGGCGGCCGCATCGTCCAGCTCGATACGCCTGAAAAGATCTACAACGACCCTTCGGAATTGTTCGTCGCCGCGTTCATCGGTTCGCCGCCGATGAACCTGCTGCGCGGGACGATGTCGGACGGGACATTCCGAGGGGTCGGGTTTGAAATAGCCGGGCTGCCGGCATCGGTTGGTGGAAATGTCACGATGGGCATTCGCCCGGATGATGTCGCGCTTCTCGTAAGCCGGGAAGGCGCCGACATCGTCGCCACGGTCTTTGCCACCGAGTTCGTCGGTCAAAGTACCCTGGTTTCGATCAAGGCCGGCGACGATCTCTTCTGCGCGGTGGCTGACGCCAACCGGAAGGTGGGTATCGGCGAGACGGTCTTCCTCAAACTCGACCGCAGCCGCATCTTTTTCTTCGACACGGCAAACGAAAAGCGGCTGCGTCCAGCCTGAGCCAAACCATGAAGCATTACGACTACATCATCGTCGGCGGTGGTAGTTCCGGCTGCGTGGCAGCGTGGCGCCTTGTGGAGGAATTCGGTGCCAGCGTCCTGCTTCTGGAGGCGGGAGCGCGGGGCATGAGCCCACTCATGCACATGCCTGCCGGCTACATGAAATATCTGGGGCGCGACACCTATCTCGACATGCATCACATGGTGCCGCAGCCGCAGCTGGATGGAAGAAGCACGATCGTGCCGCAGGCCAGGGTTCTTGGCGGAGGGTCTTCGGTGAATGCCATGGTCTACATGCGTGGGCAGGCGGCCGACTATGACAACTGGGCCGGCATGCTGGGCACCGGGCACGACTGGTCGTGGGCGGATGTGCTCGATCACTTCAAAATCCTTGAAAACAACGACCATCTCGGTGCGCCTTCTCATGGCAATGCCGGTCGGCTCAGCGTGTCAGCACCGTTCCACCGCTGCGCGATGACCGACGCTTTCGTGGCTGCCGTACAGAATGCAGGTGAGGCCTTCATTCCCGATTTCAACGGTGGCCGGCAGCGCGGCGTCGGTTACATGCAATCGACGATCGGACGAGACCGACGACGTTGCAGCGCCGCGGATGCTTTCCTGTCGCGGGTTCAGCGGAACCCCGGGCTGGAACTGCGTACACGGACCAAGGTCGACCGGGTTCTGGTCGAAGCGGGCAGAGCCAGGGGCGTCGAGTTCCGCCACAACGGCCAGGTCGAACGTGTCCATGCCGGCAGCGTCATCCTTGCCGCCGGTACCTACATCACTCCCAAGCTGTTGATGCTGTCGGGGATCGGCGATGCCGATCATCTGCGATCGCTTGAGATCGCTCCGATCTGCGATCTGCCAGGTGTCGGACGCAACCTGCAGGATCATTGCGAGGTGCCAGTCATCTTCAGGAGCAATGGCCGCTACGGCTATTTTGGCGAGGATCGTGGCTGGCGCATGATCCGCAACGGGCTGCAATATCTGCTGTTCGGATCGGGCCCTGTCACATCGATCGGTGTCGAAGCCTGCGCCTTCGTCAATCCCGACGATTCCGAGGCGGATGCAACGCTCAAGATCTATTGCGTTCCGACCGTCTATGTGGATCGCGATATCTCCGACGTCGAAGCTTGCGATGGCCTGACCATGACCTGTTGCCTGCTGCGCCCGCGTTCGCGCGGCACGGTCATGCTGCATTCAAACGAACCAGACGACATGCCGCTCATCGACGGCGGTTTCCTGCGCGATCCGCATGACATGGAAACGATCGTCAAGGGGCTGAAGACGGCGCGCTCCTTCGCGCGCCAGCAGCCGCTGGCCGGCCTGCTCGAAGGCGAGATCGTACCAGGTGACGCAGCTGTGGAAGATCAGCTTTTGCTGGCCCACGCCAAACGAATGGTCAAGACAAACTATCATCCGGTCGGGACCTGCCGGATGGGATTGGCAAATGATCCGTTGGCGGTAGTCGACCCGAAATCCATGACAGTCCATGGGCTGGAGGGCTTGCATGTGATCGACTGCTCGGTGATGCCGACGATCGTCAGCGGCAACACCAATGCGCCGGCCATGGCGATCGCCCACAAGGCCGCAGGCCTGATCCACGAAGCGTTGCGCTAACTGTCCAGACGTGCCGTGCCTGTCACCACTCGGCGAAGGATCCATCGGCATGGCGCCAGATAGGATTGCGCCAGCGATGACCTTCCCGGGCGCGTTCCTTGACATAGTCCTCATCGATTTCGACACCCAGCCCAGGGCCGTCGGGAATGGCGACGAAACCCTTCTCGTAGCGGAAGACGTCCTTGTTCTTCGCGTAGTCGAGCAGGTCGTTGCCCGTATTGTAGTGGATGCCGAGGCTCTGTTCCTGGATGAAGCAGTTGTAGCTCACCGCGTCGAGTTGCAGGCAGGCGGCCAGCGCGATCGGTCCAAGCGGACAATGCGGAGCCACCGCAATATCGTAAGCCTCGGCCATGGCGGCGATCTTGCGGCATTCGGTGATGCCGCCCGCATGTGAGAGGTCCGGCTGGATGATGTCGACGGCGCCTTCCTCGAACACGTGCTTGAAATCCCAGCGGCTGTAGAGACGCTCGCCCAGCGCGATCGGGGCGGACGACATGGCGGCGATTTCCTTCAGGGCCTCGCGGTTCTCGCTCAACACCGGTTCTTCGATGAACATCAGCCGATAGGGTTCCAGTTCCCTGACGAGCGCCTTCGCCATCGGCCGATGCACGCGGCCGTGGAAATCGACAGCAATGCCGATATGCGGCCCGACGGCTTCGCGCACCGCAGCTACGCGCTCGACCGCGGCATCGATGCGGTCATGGCTGTCGACGATCTGCAATTCCTCCGTGCCGTTCATCTTGAGCGCGGTGAATCCGCGGGAAACCACCTGCCTGGCACCATCCGCGACTTCCGAGGGGCGGTCACCGCCGATCCAGGAATAGACCTTGATGCTGTCGCGGCAGCGTCCGCCAAGAAGCTCATGCACCGGCACGCCGAGCGCCCTGCCTTTGATGTCCCAGAGCGCCTGATCAATGCCGGCGATGGCGCTCATCAAGATGGGGCCGCCACGATAGAAGCCGCCGCGATGCATCACGGACCAGTGGTCCTCGATCAGTCGCGGATCCTTGCCGACCAGATAGTCCGCCAGCTCCTTCACCGCCGCTTCGACGGTAAGAGCGCGTCCTTCCACGACGGGCTCGCCCCAACCGCAGATACCTTCGTCGGTTTCGATCTTCAGGAACAGCCAGCGGGGCGGCACGATATAGGTGGTGAGGGCGGTGATCTTCATCTTGTCGGTCCGGTCAGCTGTTCTTGACTTGCTTGGCGCTCACCAGGTCGCGGGCTGCGAGATCGAGAATGTGGTCAGCTGCCTTCCTCGCCGCATCGCCATCGCGCAGCCGCAGCGCCTCGACAACCTCGCGGTGGGCTTCCACGGCCTCGGCGCGGCGATCGAGCGAGATCATGGCCGTCGCTTCCAGTGAGAACTTGAGTGCCGTGTCGATCATACCGCCGATCTGCCTGAAGATGGGATTGTGGCTCGCCCGATAGAGGATCTGGTGAAAGGCGATGTCCGATCGCGAGAACTTGACGATGTCCTCGCCTGCGTCAGCCATTCCCTCCCATGCCATTTCCAGATCGGCCACTTCACGCAACGTCGCGCGCGCCGCGGCAAGTTCCGCCACCAGCGGTTCGATCGCGCGCCGGGTCTCGAGGATGGCATCGAAGAGCTTGTCGTCCAAAGCATGCGGCGCGTGCCAGCCAAGCACCTGGGAGTCGATGATGTTCCAGTTGTCCTCGTCGCAGACGATCGTCCCCACGCGGGGACGGCTTGAGACCAGTCCTTTTGCGGCCAACACTTTCAAAGCTTCGCGTATCGCCGTTCTGCTGACGCCATGCTCGGCGCCCAGGTCGTTTTCGGTCGGCAGGAAGGTGCCCGGCCTGTAGCGGCCCGAAACGATGTCGGATGCGATCGCCCGCGTGATGTCCGTCATGACACGAGGGCGCTGCACCTTTCGTTCCTTCTCCTGCAATCGCTGCGGCGTATCAGCCATGTGTTCCTCCCTCGCGGGCGATCCCGTGATTCCCCGGCCGAGACTAATGGCGACAACGGCTACCGCAATCTTCCCAAGTCGTATTCTGTTATCTTAATTATCATACCAAGACAATTGACTGGTATGATAATTTAAAATATTGCTCTGTCCGGGGCTTGCAGCCCATGTCGCGTTCGGGAGGAAACCATGCGATTTCTGAGGAAGGCGCTCGTCGCCAGCGCATTTGCCGTGACCGCCATTGTCATGGGTACGTCCGCCTATGCGGAGGACGTAAAGATCGGTTTTGTTGTCAAGCAACCGGAGGAGCCCTGGTTCCAGGACGAATGGAAGTTCGCTGACCAGGCTGCGAAGGAAAAAGGCTTCACCCTTGTGAAGATTGGGGCCGAAGACGGCGAGAAGCTCATGTCGGCGATCGACAATCTGGGCGCGCAGGGCGTCCAGGGCTTTGTAGTCTGCACGCCCGACGTCAAGCTAGGACCTGGCATCGTTGCCAAGGCGGCAGCGAACAATCTCAAGCTGATGACGGTCGACGACCGGTTGGTCGGCGCCGACGGCAAGCCGCTGGAAGACGTGCCACACATGGGCATTTCGGCGACCAAGATCGGCGAGGCTGTAGGGCAGGCGATCGTCGACGAGATGAAGGCGCGCGGCTGGAATGCCGATGAGGTTGGTGCGATCCGTGTTTCCTACGACCAGTTGCCGACTGCGGTGGACCGGGTCGAAGGAGCGATCTCGGTTTTGAAGAACAACGGCTTCAAGACTTCCAGCATCTTCGACGCACCACAGGCCAAGACCGACACGGAAGCCGCGCTGAACGCCGCGACCGTCGTGCTCAACGCTCATCCGGACATCAAGAAATGGGTTGCCTTCGGCCTTAACGACGAGGCGGCTCTTGGCGCGGTGCGCGCTTCGGAGAGTGTTGGCATTCCGGCGGCCAACATGATCGGCGTCGGCATCGGTGGTGCGGATTCGGCAATCAACGAATTCAAGAAGCCGCAGCCGACCGGTTTCGTCGGCAGCGTCATCATCTCACCCAAGCGGCATGGCTACGAGACCTCGCTCAACATGTACAGCTGGGTCGCCGACGACAAGGAACCGGAAAAGCTGATCCTGACCTCCGGCTCTCTTGCCAAGCGTGACGACTACCAGAAAGTTCGCAAGGACCTCGGTCTCGAATAGGGTTCGGGCAGATCAACCTGATGGCGGTGGGCTCTCGCCCGCCGCCGCCTTGGGGCGGAGCCGATGTCGTTTCTCGAATTTTCCGAAATCTCCAAATCCTATCCGGGCGTCAAAGCGCTCTCGGGCGTGTCGTTCGGCGTCGAGAAGGGCGCAGTGCACGGCCTGATGGGAGAAAACGGCGCCGGCAAGTCGACGCTGATCCGCATTCTGTCCGGCGATCAGGCAGCGGATTCCGGCGAAGTCAGGATCGAAGGTCACGCCCAGCACTATCATTCCACGCGCGACGCCTTTCACTCAGGCGTCATCGTGATCCACCAGGAGCTGCAGCTTATCCCGGAGCTGACGATCGCCGAGAACCTGTATCTGGGGCGTTTCCCCAACAGTGGCGGTATCATCCAGTCCGGGCAGATGTTTGCCGATGTCGGCGACAAACTGAAGGCGGCGGGCATCGATATCGATCCCCGGCGCAAGATCAAGACACTTTCCATCGGCGAACGCCAGATGGTGGAAATCGCCAAAGCCGTGATGCTGGACGCGCGGGTGATCGCCCTGGACGA
The DNA here is from genome assembly GCF_001303895.1 of Mesorhizobium sp. 1M-11. Lineage (GTDB taxonomy): Bacteria > Pseudomonadota > Alphaproteobacteria > Rhizobiales > Rhizobiaceae > Mesorhizobium. The sequence goes on from NZ_LJSD01000045.1 coordinate 35,022, forward strand.
GCCGACATCCTCGCTTTCGTCCCGCGAGAGCGAGATCCTCTTTTCGCTGATCGATCGCCTGCGCGCCGAGGGCAAGGTCATCCTCTACATCTCCCACCGCATGGATGAGGTTTTCCGCCTTTGCGACAGTCTGACGGTGCTGCGCGACGGCAAGCTGGCGGCCCACCACCCGCATCTGGCGGGTGTGACACGCGATCAGGTCGTCGCCGAAATGGTCGGGCGCGAGATCTCCAATGTCTGGGGCTGGAGAGGCCGACCGGTCGGCAAAGTACGCCTGAAAGTGGAAGGCGTCGCCGGCGAAAAATTGCAGCAGCCTGCAAATTTCGAAGCGCGTGCCGGTGAGGTTCTGGGTTTCTTCGGCTTGATCGGCGCGGGTCGATCGGAGTTGATGCGGCTGGTATTCGGCGCCGATCCGCGCTGGGCCGGTGCGGTCCATGTCGACGACAAGCCCGTTCTGGCCTCCGATCCACATCACGCCATACGCTCGGGCGTCGTGCTGTGTTCGGAGGACCGCAAGTATGACGGCATCATCCAGGGCCGTTCGGTCGAGGAAAACATCAACATCTCCTCACGGCGTCACAATGCGCGGCTGGGGCTGCTCGACAGGAAGCGCGAAGCGGACACGGCGGAAACCTTCATCCGCAAGCTCAAGATCCGCACGCCCTCGCGCAGGCAGGATGTCGTCAATCTGTCCGGCGGCAACCAGCAGAAGGTCATTCTGGCACGCTGGCTTTCCGAGCAGGGCATCGGCACGCTGATCGTCGACGAACCAACCCGCGGCATCGACGTCGGGGCAAAGTCCGAGATCTATGAAATCCTGTACCAGCTTGCCGAAGAAGGCATGGCGATCGTCGTCATCTCCAGCGAATTGCCCGAGGTCATGGGTATCTGCGACCGCATCCACGTCATGTGCGAAGGACGCATAAGAGCTGAATTGACGCGCGACCGTTTCAACGAACGCGAAATCCTGGCCGCCGCCTTGCCGGACAAGAGCGTGCCGGCGGCAATCGCATCCTGAGGAGCTTGTTCATGCAAACGTCGCTCAAGAAGATCCTCCTCGGCGAACAGGGCCTTGTGGTCATCTTCGTGCTTGCATTCGTGCTGGTTTCACTGCTCGTTCCGAACTTCCTGACCGAGCGCAACATGCTGGGGCTGCTGCAATCGGTGGTTACGGTCGGTATCGTTGCCTGCACCATGATGTTCTGTCTTGCGGCACGGGATTTCGACTTGTCGGTCGGCTCCAACGTGGCATTCGCCGGCATGGTCGCGGTCATGGCCTCGAATGCGACGGGGTCCATCCTGCTGGGACTTCTGGCCGCCCTGGCCTGTGGCGCATTCGTCGGCGCCATCAACGGCGTGGTCATCGCCAAGTTCCGCATCAACGCGCTGATCACCACGCTGGCGACCATGCAGATCGTGCGCGGCCTGGCACTTATCGCATCCGACGGGCGTGCGGTCGGCATCAACGATCCCAATTTCTATCAGCTGGCCCTGTCGAAACTTCTGGGCGTGCCGACACCGATCTGGGTATTGATCTTGTTGTTCGTCGCGTTTGGGTTCGTGCTCAATCGTACCGTTTTCGGAAAGAATACGCTGGCCGTGGGCGGCAATCCCGAAGCGTCACGGCTTGCCGGCGTCAATGTCGACATGACGCGTATCTGGATCTTCACCCTCCAGGGACTCACCTGCGCGGTGGCCGGCATATTGCTGGCTTCCCGCATCACGTCGGGTCAGCCCAATGCGGCGGTCGGATTGGAACTTTCGGTGATCTCGGCATGCGTTCTGGGTGGCGTCTCACTGGCCGGTGGCCGCGCTACGATGTCGGGTGTGATCGTCGGCGTGCTCATCATGGGCATCGCTGAAAACGTCATGAACCTGCTCAACATTCCGGCCTTCTATCAATACATCGTCCGTGGCGTGATCCTGCTGATCGCCGTACTGCTCGACAATCTGCGGTCGACCACGCTCGGCCGTCGGTAGACCATGACCATGGAGACGGTTGTCCGGAAAGCAAGTGAACCTGAATTGCGCACGGCCAGTCCGCTTTCACGATCAAAGGTGGGTGAACAGAATGGGTGAGCGGCTCGCAGGCAAACGCATTTTCATCACCGGGGCAGCGCAGGGCATAGGCGAGGCGATCACCAGGGCATGCCTCGAGGAGGGTGCGGGGGTCTTCCTCATCGACCGCGACGGCGATCTGCTGGCCCATACCGTCGGAACCCTTGAGGCACCGCAAGGTGCACTCGGCTCTGCTGCCGTCGATATTACCGATGCCCGCGCGATCGAAGCCGCCGTGGCTGAAGCTGCCAGGACCATCGGTCCCGTCAACGCGCTCATCAACAACGCAGGCGTCAACGTCTTTCATGCGCCGCTCGAAACCAGTGACGACGAGTGGGAACGCTGTTTCGACATCAACCTCAAAGGGGCATGGAACTGCTGTCGGGCAATCTTGCCTGGCATGATCGCCAACGGCGGAGGTGCCATTCTCAACATAGCCTCCACCCACGCGTTCACCATCATCCCGCACACTTTCCCTTATCCCCTCGCCAAGCACGCGCTGCTCGGTATGACCAAGGCGCTGGCACTCGAATACGCGGCCCAGTCCGTGCGCGTAAATGCGCTGGCGCCAGGTTACGTCGAGACACAAAAGGCGGTGGAGTACTGGAATTCGTTTCCGGATCCGGAAGCGGCCCAGGCAAAGACGCTCGCCATGCATCCCGGAGGACGCATTGCGACGTCGAGCGAAATCGCCAAAGCAGCCGTTTTCATGATTTCCGACGAATGTCCGTTCATGAACGCTGCGTGCCTGGTCGTGGATGGCGGGCTCAGCATGCTGCAACATCCGGCTTGACGGCTCCGGTCCGCGAGTCGATCCGTTCGAGAAACGACTCCGACCACAGCCGGGAAGCCTGATGGGCGAGCGGTCAAGGCTCACATGACCAGCAGCGGGGCCTTTCCGGAAACACGACCATAAAGGTCGATCACGTCCTGATTGAACATGCGTACGCAACCGGCGGAGGCTGACTTGCCGATGGAACGCCATTGTGGCGACCCGTGAATTCGGTAGAGCGTGTCCTTGCCGTCCTTGAAAATGTACAGCGCCCTCGCACCCAACGGGTTTGACACGCCGGGCTGCATGCCTTGCCGCCATTTTTCCAGCTTTTGATCGCGGCGGATCATGGCTGCCGGCGGCGTCCAGGTTGGCCATTTGCGCTTCCACTGTACGATCGCGCGACCTTTCCAGGCGTGCCCTTGCTTCCCGAGGCCCACGCCATAGCGCATGGCCTTGCCGTTCGGCTGCACCAGGTAGAGGAAGTTCTGCCGCGTATCGACAACGATGGACCCGGCGGGTTCCCCCGTCGGATCATCGACAAGCTGGCGCAGGAATTTCGGATCGACTTTGCTGACGTCGATGGCCGGCAGGCTATAGCCGCCGTCGTCGACGGCCGCATACCGCTCCGCGTCCTTGCTTTGATAGGCCACCGGCTCGACCGTCGCGGGTGCCGCGGCTGCCGCAACGGCTGGTGTCGGTGGAAAGACAGCCGTGTTTTTTGTGTTGGCCTGGATTGTCTGTGAGCAACCGGCGGCGATCATGAGCGGCAGAACCGCAATGCCCGGCAAGCACCGCCGAAGCATCGAGAGGATAGTCATTTCTGGTTTGTTGCCTTTTTGGGTATGGAATGTGGGGCTGAAAGCCGCGTTTTCTTCTTCACCTCAACATGACCACGGTGTGGCCTGCGGGCGCCGCAAAGCAGATTGTTTTGCCATGTGGTGTGCCGGCAACATCTTCCTTTGCGGTACCCTGATCGCGGACCAGACGAGGCGGCAGGGACGGCGCGGGCGAGGGCTCAACCTGGCTGAGGTTTCTCCGTCAGGTCGCGGCGGAGAAATTCGTTCAGCCGCTCGACCGCCGGTGTCGCCGACATCGGATTGCGCATGATGCCGATCTCCAGATCGGGAAGCGGCGGCAGCCCCTCGTTTTCGCCGATGACGCGTAGCGACGGTGGAACGCTGAGCTGAGCCAGTCCGGCAACGGCCAGTCCGGCCTGTACGACCGCTATGAGGCCGAGCAGGCTGGCGCTGGAATAGGTGCAATGGAAGGCACGGTCGGCGTTGGCCAAAATCTGCAGCATGTTGATCCTGGCCGCGCAGCCGGGTTCGAACAGGGCGACCGGCAAGGGGTCTTTTTCCCAGGCGACGTGATTTGGGGAGGCAACCCATACGCAACGCTCCAGCCGCAGCACTTCCAATGCCTGGTCCGGCAGACGGGTGATGATCGCGAGATCCAGACGGCCTTCCTCCAGCGTCTTCACCAATGCGGTCGACTGCTCGCAGACAAGCTCCACCGTCACCAGCGGATGTGCGGCCGAGAAGCGCGACAGCACCGGCGGCAGCAGATAGGCGGCATAGTCGTCCGGGACTCCAAGCCGGACGCTGCCGGCTTCCTCAGGGCGGGTGACGCTGGCCAAGGCTTCATCCGAGAGTTTCAGCAGCCGCCGGGCATAGACCAGGAACTCTTCGCCTGCGGCGTTCGGCGTCACCGCGCGCGGAGTGCGGATAAGGAGCTGCTTTCCGATCGTCTGCTCGAGCCGCTGCATCTGCATGCTGACAGCGGACTGGCTGCGCCCAACACGAGGGGCGGCGTTGGAAAAGCTCCCGCTATCGGCGATCGCGACGAAAGTCTTCAACAGATCGAGGTCAAGGGGCAGGGCCATAGTCTTATCAGCATATCGAATAGCTTTCACCAAATCTATTCGTTTGCATGAAAGAAAGGGCGGTGGCTTGGTGATCGTCCACACCGACACGGACCGACCCGAATGAACGACACGCCGACCAGCCGATTTCCTGCCCTGAGCCTGGCGGTTGCGATGATGATCGCCGGCACAGTCGGTGCCTTCGTCACGGAAGCGGGGGTCGATCCCATCACCACCGTGTTCTGGCGCTGCTTTTTCGCCACCCTGTTTCTCGGCGCCTGGTGCCTGCTGCGCGGCTATCTGCCTGATCCTCGCCTTTCCAGAACGCGGCTGCTGCGCGCGGCACTCTGCGGCGTGTGCATGGTGTCGAGCTGGGTGGTCTTCTTCGCGGGCTTTGCCCGGACATCGATCGCGGTGATGACGATCATCTATCATATCCAGCCATTCTTCGTGGTCCTGATCGGTGTCGTGTTCCTCAAGGAACGGGTCAGCGCCGACCAGATCGTCTGGATGGTCCTGGCTTTTGTCGGTGTCGTGCTGGCGAGCGGTCTTGTCGCGTCGAACACGGTGATCACCGCGAGCTGGACGATCGGCATTCTCATGGCGCTCGGCGGCGCGCTGCTTTATGCGATCGTGACGGTTCTCGCCAAAGGGCTCGGTGAACAGCGTCCGGAAGTGACGGTGTTGTGCCAGACCGTGGTGGGAGTGCTCATGCTGGCGCCGCTGGCGAACTTCTCGGAGAACATCGCAGCCGCATCCTGGGGCTGGTTGATCGGTATCGGCGTGCTGCACACGGGCATTGCCTATGTGATGATGTTCTCAGCCTATCCGCGGCTTTCCACTCCGGTCATCGGGGTGCTGACCTTCATCTATCCCGTGGTTGCCATCCTGATCGACTGGGCGATCTACCACCATCCGATTGCGTTGCCGCAGGCGACCGGCATGATCATGATTGCGGCCGCGACGCTGGGTGTGCGTTTGGGATGGCGTTTTCCTGGACGAGCGGCATCGATTTCTCCTGCCGAATAGCGTGCCGCCGGCGGCAGTTGTCACACAGCCTTCAAGCCGGAAACCTACAGAGCTGCTGCATCATCCTTTCCTGGAGCAGCCGTGGCCTACGAACGAAACGACGCCTTTGCCAAGACCTTCACCGAGATCGGCAGGAGCGAGCCTCCGCACTATCTCAATCGTCGGTTCGACGCGGATGGCATATTCCTGCCGCAGCCGGGCAACACCATCGTCAGTCATGTTGTGGACGGATCGGCAACGCAGCAGGCATTGGTGCGGGTGCGGGAGGCGCTAAAGGCGCTGCCTTACGGCGATCGTTTCGCCTACACGCCGGTTTCCAGCCTGCATATGACAGTCTTCCAAGGTACGATCGAAGGACGGCGCAAGCCTGCTTACTGGCCGCAGGAGCTTGCATCCGAGGCGCCGATCGATGAAACCACGACCTTCTTTCTGGAGCGCCTGAAGACATTCCCCAAGGCGTCGGAATTCCGCATGCGGCCTGTCGAGGTCACGCCGCTGGGCGTGGTGGTAACGGGCGCCACGCTCGCGGATGAACAGAGCATCCGTGCGCTGCGTGATCGGCTTACCGTGCCTTTCGGCTACAGCCATCCCGATCACGACAGCTATACCTTCCACGTCACGCTTGCCTATCTGAAAGCGTGGCTGCCGGCAGATGCTGAAGCCGCTTACCTGCCGGCTTTGGCTGAGCTGACGCAGCGCCTTGTGACGGAAGTCGAGGTCCTTGAACTCGAGGTGCCGGCATTCTGCACTTTCAACGACATGACCGAGTTCAAGCCACAGCACTACCTGGCCTGAGCCCGCAATCTCGATTCAGTCCTCAAGCGTACCAAAACGTGCGTCGTCGCTGCGCTTGCTGCCCACCAGCTTGACGAGGTCGTCCCCCTTTCGCGTGATGCGATGGGAACGGCGGGTCAGGATATAGCCGTCCTGTGGTGCGAAGATCTCCTCACGGCCGCCGGGCTCGCCTGGCATATGGACGATGGTGGCAAGCCTTGCGCCTTTCTTGACCCAGTCGCCAGGCTTCACGTCATAAAGCACGGCGCCGGCCTTGGGGGCGGGCATCATGTCGATGTTCTCGAGTGGAGCGACGACACCCTCGAAGCGGCCGGGCTCTGCCACTGCGGTATCGGCAATGACGCCGCGCGCGACCAGCAACCGGTAGAGACCAGCAGCATCGGCTTCAGCCGTTTTCCCATCGACATCTGCGGTGCCGCGATATTCGACGGTGGTGACGACAAGGTTGTCGAGCCTTTCCCTGCCGCCGGACAGATGTGGTTGCAGCGAGGCTTCCTCGAAAGCCGCGCCGCTTTCACCTTCCCACAGCAGCACCGCTTCCACTCCCATTGCGGCGGCACAATCCTGCATGGCAGGCCACAGCACCGCAGGCACGTAGAGATAGGCAGTGCTCTCGTCGTCGCAATGCAGATCGAGCACGATGTCGTGGCCGACCGACAGCTTGAGCAACCGTGCCTTCAGACGCTGGTCGACCGTCGGCAGGCTGTCTTCATCCGGCAGCAGCGAGACATCCGGCTCATCGATCAGAGGAAAGTCGCGGTTGAAGTTGACACGGTTCGGCAGATGGAACCGGCCTTCCAGTTCGCCAAAGACATATTGCGCGCGACCGACCGGATTGGCCCACGGCACGACGGTGATCGAGCCTTTGATGCGCCCTTCGGCTTCGGCTTTGGCCAGCAGCGGCATCAGCGCGTCGATGGCAACCATGCCGGGCAGCTCGCCGGCATGCAGCGCCGCCTGCAGATAGGCGGTCGGCGCCTTGGCGTCGCTTCCCTTGAAACGATAGACCGGAAATTCATAGGCGACACCCTCGCTGTCGCCGGCTAGCCGCTCGATCGTCTTTTCCATGGTCTTCTCCGTCTGGAGCAATTCCAGCAAAAGTGCGTAGCGGTTTTGCATCCGGAATTGCGTAAAAACAAAAAGTTAGAGCGTTTTCGCGTTTCGTGGAAAAACGGGAATGCTCTAATGATCACCGTTCTTGCCGCGCCTGCGGGCGCGTGTCGAGTGGTCCAGCACTCTGGAAGATGAGCGCAGCGGCGGCTGCGAGCACCGGGGACGGCCACGTCGCCAGAGATCAGACCAGCGGCTTTAGTTCCTGCGCAATCGTTGGCAGCAGTTCGGCGACATTGGGATGGATGTGCACTGCGCGCTGCAGCGTCTTCACCGGCGCCTTGGCGTACATCAGGTCGAGCACACAATGCACCGCCTCGTCGCCGCCGGGACCCAGTACCGAACAGCCAAGAATCTCGCCGCTGTCGGCGTCGACCAGGATTTTCATGAACCCTTGCGTCTCGCCCTTTTCCACGGCGCGTCCGACCCTCGTCATGGGCCGCTGGCCAACCAGGGCACGGCGACCGGATTTCCGCACCGCAGCTTCCGTCATTCCGGCACGGCCGAGTGGCGGATCGGTATAGAGCGCATAGGCTTCGATGCGGTCGCTGACCTTGCGTGGATCGCCGTCGAGCAGGTTGGCGGCGACGATCTCGAAGTCGTTGTACGAGGTATGCGTGAAGGCGCCCTTGCCGTTGCAGTCGCCCATCGCCCAGATGTGCGGCACGCTCGTGTGCAACTGATCGTCCACCTCGACAAAGCCGCGCTTGTCGATGGCCACGCCAGCCTTGTCGAGGCCGAGGTCGTCGGTGTTGGGAGCGCGGCCAAGCGCCAGCAGCACATGCGAGCCGACCACCGGAGGCTTACCGTTTGTGAAAGTGACGGTGGTTCGGTCGCCCTGCCTGGCAAAGGAGATGTCTTCGGCGCCGAGATGGACCGTGATCCCTTCCTTCTCGAACATCGACAGGATGGTGGCGGAAACATCCTCGTCCTCGCGCCCGATCAGGCGAGGAGCCCTTTCAATGACGGTGACCTCTGAGCCGAAACGGCGGAACATCTGTGCGAATTCCAGCGAGATGTAGCTGCCGCCGACGACGATCAGATGTTCGGGGAGGACATCGAGGTCCATCATCGAAGAATTGGTGAGAAAGGAGATGTCGTGAATGCCGGGCAGGTTCGGCACAGAGGCGCGGCCGCCGACGTTGAGGAAAATCCTATCGGCGGTGAGCAATTCCTCACCGACGCGCACGGTGTGCTCATCCTCGAAACGGGCATGGCCGCGAAACAGCGTGCAGCCGGGCATGGAGGCGATCCAATCCTCCAGACCTTTGCGTGCGTCGTTGGAAACCTTGTCCTTGCGTGCTTTGATCACCTTCATGTCGACCCCGACCGGTCCGGAAAGCGTCACGCCGTAGTCGGCGGCATGGCGAGCGAGGTGCGCGGCATAAGCGCTGGCGACCATGGCCTTTGTCGGCATGCAGCCGGTGTTGACGCAGGTGCCGCCAACCAGCTTGCGCTCGATCAGCGCGACCGTCATGCCGGCGGCGCTCAGGCGGCCCGCAAGCGAGGGGCCCGCCTGGCCACAGCCGATGACGATTGCATCGAATTTCTTAGCTCGGTCCGTCATGAGACTGCCATCACGATCAGAAGCGCTCCAACGATTGCAACCACATCCTCGACCAGAGCTGCGGGAAGGTCCCGCCCGAAAGCGGCCGCCATCCTGGCCCGTAGCTCGGCCCCGCCATAGGTGCCGATGACCGCGCCGACAATGCCGGCGATCAGTCCGCCGACCATTGCGCCGCCAGTTGTGCCGATGACGGCGCCGGCCAGGGCCCCGCTGACCAGTCTCGCGCCGAACTGCTGAGGCACCTTGCGGCTTGGCGTGGACGGAAGCTGGTCGGCGACCAGTTCAGCCAGGGCGAGGACTGAAACGATGCCGACGGTTATCCAATGCCCCATGAAGCTCGCCCATGTGCCGGTTACCGGCAACCAGCCCAGGTAGGCGGCCCAAGCCACGGCGGTGGGCGCCATCATCGTCCTTAGCCCCGCAACAACACCGATCAACAGTGCAAGCACGTAGAGCATTCCACCCCCCAAGTGACCGACAGCAGCCATTATCAGCAACCTATCATATGACAGGCATTTGACCATGACCGCTCTTTAGGCGACGAGTTGACATCGGTACGAATCCCGATCGACGGCAAGCGTTCCGGAGACACGACATGACGAAAAGCGAACGGCAGAAGATGGCCGCCGGTGAATGGTACAGTTGTGTCGATCCGGAACTCGATGCATTGCGTCTCACGGCAAGCGAGGCGGTCTTCGAGCACAATTCACTGCCGCCTCGCCGGCGTGGTGACATTGCACCTGCGCTACACGCGCTTTTGGGGCGGGCAGGCGAGGGGGCGCGCATCGAAGCGCCGTTCCACTGTGCCTATGGCTTCAACATCTTTCTCGACGACGGCGTCTTTCTGAACGCCTCCTGCACCATTCTCGACACCGCGCCTGTGCGCATCGGCAGATCTGCCATGCTCGGTCCGAATGTGCAGATCTATTGCCCGGAACATCACAAGGGTGCTGCCGAGCGTCGTGCCGGTCTGGAAATCGGGCATCCGGTCACAATCGGCGAAAATGTCTGGATCGGTGGCGGTGCCATCATCCTTGGCGGCGTGACGATTGGCGACAATGCCATTGTCGGTGCCGGCTCCGTGGTGACCCGCGATGTGCCTTTCGGTGCCACCGTCGTCGGCAATCCCGCTCGGCCAGTTGGCTGAAACCATTGTTCCTGCGGGTTGACAGGCGATCCCCCCGCCGCGTTACTAGCGCCGTTAATGTTCTCAGGGCGGGGTGAAAGTCCCCACCGGCGGTAAGAGCCTAGGCTCAAGCCCGCGAGCGCTTTCCGGCTTGCCGGAAAGGTCAGCAGATCCGGTGCGATTCCGGAGCCGACGGTTACAGTCCGGATGGAAGAGAACGAGCGGGCGAACGGTGGCGCAAGCTTCCGCTTTTCCGTGTCGTGCGTCCTGATTCTGGTTCGAAACGGAAAGAAGGACCCATGAATCAGCAATCCCAGAAACAGTTCGAAACCCGTCGTGTCGCCGTCATCCGAGCACGTTGGCATGCCGACATCGTCGACCAATGCGTCGAAAGCTTCGTCAAGGAGGTCGAGGCGCTGAGCGGAGGTGGCCTTGTTGTCGACGTCTTCGATGTGCCGGGCGCCTACGAGATCCCGCTGCACGCCAAGACGCTTGCCGAGACTGGCCGTCATGCGGCGATCCTCGGTGTCGCTTTCGTCGTGAACGGCGGCATCTACCGCCACGAATTCGTGGCGCAGGCGGTGCTGGACGGCATGATGAATGTGCAGCTTGCGACCGGTGTGCCGGTGCTCTCGGCGGTGCTGACGCCGCACAATTTCCATGACGGCGCCGAGCATCACCGCTTCTTCTTCGAGCATTTCAAGGTCAAAGGCAGAGAGGCGGCTAACGCCTGTGTGGAAATCCTCAAGGCCCGCGAACTGATCGCCGCTTGATCAACCCTGTAAAGAAGCTTCTCCCCGCCAGCCGGGGAGAAGCAGCCAAGTTCTTCCGGAGGAAGCCCTTTTCAGGGCACCTTTCGCTCGATCGGCGCGAAGCTGCTCAAGCCAAGCCAAGCCTGCATCGCACGGGCGATGCGGTCATCGCCATCGACTTCCAGCCGCCCGGAATCGATCTCCTGGCTAAGCCGTGCCAGTCCCATCCAGACTGCCGTCATGCTGCGCAGCGAGCCGGTGACCAGCAGGTCGATCTCGAAGCCCGGGTCGGAGTTGCACAGGTCCACCTTGCCGCTATCGACCACCAACCACCAGTTCTGCCGTGCTTTCGAGACTTCCGGATACAGAAAGTGAATCGTGCAGCGCCGTGGCGGCAGGGGTTCCGGCTTCAAGTTCCGGCGCATGTCCCACATCAGGAGCGAAGGGTCGAGATTTCTAAGGGTTAGCTGGCTTTCCACCCAGCGATGCCCCCATTCCCCGAGGCCTAGAATGATGGGGCGCAAATGCTCGCCTGCTTCTGTCAGGCGGTATTCGACGGTGCCCAGTGCCCGGCGTTCGGTTTGCAATACGCCAGCACGTTCGAGTTCCTTCAACCGCTTCGACAGAAGCGCCGGAGACATTCTTGGCACGCCGCGCCGCAAGTCGTTGAAGCGGCTCGATCCCATGAGCATTTCGCGGACGATCAAGGTTGTCCAGCGCGTACAGAGAATCTCCGACGCCATCGAAACCGGACAGAATTGACCGTAGCCGCCGCGATCGCTCATTTCGCACCGCTATTGGGTCGCACCGCTATTAGGTGGCCGGCAAATGATAGCACAAACACCAGTGGCCCGCACCTACGCCCCCTGGTGGCCGCCCCTACACCTCAAGGCGTAAGCCTCCCGTAGCGATTCAGTTCCTGAACTGGATCAATCCGAGCAATGGCGCGATCCTGTGTTCAACAGGAGGAGATACGATGACAAACATTGCAGAAGCTCGCTTGAGTGACGCGGGTGGTAATACGGCGCCGACCGATGTGGTGGGCGTAGCCCGTGAGCTGGCGTCCATTCTTGTCGAGCGAGCCGCTCAATTCGACGAGGACGACCGTTTCGTCGCCGACAACTATGTGGTTCTGAAGGAATTTGGCCTTGTCGAAGCCGCCGTGCCGCTCGAACTTGGCGGCGGTGGAGCAGGAATTGCGGATCTGTGCGAGATGCTGCGCATCATGGCACGGTCTTGTGGATCAACCGCGCTTGCCTTCGCCATGCACACGCACCAGGTGGCGATCCCCGCATGGCGCTGGCGTCACCAGAATGTTGCAGCCGTCGAGCCGCTGCTCAGGCGCGTCGCGACAGAAAAGATCATCCTTCTTTCTAGCGGCGGGTCCGACTGGATCGGTGGTTCCGGCAAAGCCGAGAAAGTTGAAGGCGGCTACCGCATTACCGCTCGCAAGGTCTTCACTTCCGGCGCCGCCGCTGGGGACCTGCTCATGACCGGCGCGATACTCTGCGATGAGGAAAGGGGCGACAAGGTTATCCATTTCGGGGTGCCGATGCGGGCGCCGGAAGTGCGGATCATGGACAACTGGCGCACGCTCGGCATGCGTGGCACCGGTTCGAACGATGTGGTCATCGACGGGCTTTTCATTCCCGATGCCGCCGTGGGCTTTTCGCGTACTGCCGGGCATTGGCATCCGGTGTTCCAGATCATTGCCACCGTTGCCATTCCGCTGATCTACGCGGTCTATCTCGGTATCGCAGAAAGCGCGCGGGACATAGCTGTCGACATCGCCCGCAAGAAGCCCACAGGCGAGAATGCGCTGAACCTTGCAGGCCGGATGGATACGGCTCTGCGTGCCGCTCAGATGGCGCATCGCACCATGGTCGAAGCTGCGGAACGGAATGCGCCTTCGGCGGAAAGCGTCAACGACGTGATGATCGGGCGCTCGCTGGTGGCAAGCCATGGCCTTGAAGTCACTGCGTTGGCCATGGAACTCGCTGGCGGAGTGTCTTTCTATCGCGACCGGGGGCTCGAGCGCCGCTTCCGCGACATGCAGGCCGCACGGTTCCACCCGCTTCAGGCCGGACCGCAGGCACGTTATGCCGGAGCCATGGCGCTTGGTGTGCCGACGGGCAGTATTTTCTGAGGCAGTGGGGAATAGGGCAGTAAGGCATTGGGGGAGTAGGGCAGTAAGGCATTGGGGGAGTAGGGCAGTAAGGTTGGGCAGCTACTGCCTTGTTCCCTTACTGCCCCACTGCCGTTCCCTTTAGAACAACCCTTCGATCTGGCCCTGATCGTTGAGGAAGATCTTCTCCGACGATGGCTTGGAGGGCAGGCCGGGCATGGTCATGACCTCGCCGCAGATGATGACGACGAAGCCGGCACCGGCGGCAAGGCGTACCTCGCGCACCGGAACCGTGTGGCCGGTGGGCGCACCACGCAGGTTCGGATCGGTCGAGAAGGAATATTGCGTCTTGGCCATGCACACCGGCAGGTGGCCGTAGCCGGCCTGTTCCCACTGGTGCAGCTGGTCGCGGATCGACTTGTCGGCAATCGCCTCGTCGCCGCGATAGATGCGCTTGACGATGGTGTTGATCTTCTCGAACAGCGGCATCTCGTCGGGATAAAGCGGCGAGAACTGCGAGGCACCGCTCTCTGCGATCTTCACCACCTTGTGGGCAAGCTCCTCGATGCCGGCCGAACCTTGTGCCCAGTGCTTGCACAGGATCGCTTCGGCACCTTGCGCTGCCACGAAGTCCTTCATCGCCTTGATCTCGGCGTCGGTGTCGGAGACGAAGTGGTTGATGGCAACCACCGCCGGCACGCCGAACTGCTTCACGTTCTCGATGTGGCGGCCGAGATTGGCGCAGCCCTTCTTCACCGCCTCGATGTTCTCCTGGCCAAGGTCGTCCTTCTTGACCCCGCCATTCATCTTCATGGCGCGCACGGTGGCGACGATGACGGCAGCGGCCGGCTTCAGGCCCGCCTTGCGGCACTTGATGTCGAAGAACTTCTCGGCACCGAGATCGGCGCCGAAACCGGCTTCGGTCACCACATAGTCGGCCAGCTTCAAGGCCGTGGTGGTGGCGACCACCGAGTTGCAGCCATGTGCGATGTTGGCGAAGGGACCGCCATGCACGAAGGCAGGGTTGTTCTCCAGCGTCTGCACCAGGTTGGGCTGGATGGCATCCTTGAGCAGCACCGCCATGGCGCCGTCGGCCTTCAGGTCGCGGGCATAGACCGGGCTCTTGTCGCGGCGATAGGCCACGATGATGTCGCCGAGGCGCTTTTCCAGATCCTTCAGGTCGGTGGCCAGGCACAGGATCGCCATCACCTCGGAGGCGACGGTGATGTCGAAGCCAGCCTCGCGCGGGAAGCCGTTGGCGACGCCGCCCAGCGAGACGTTGATCTGGCGCAGCGCCCGGTCGTTCATGTCCATGACACGGCGCCAGGCGACGCGGCGGATGTCGATGCCGAGTTCATTGCCCCAGTAGATGTGGTTGTCGATCAGGGCCGACAGAAGGTTGTGGGCGGTGGTGATGGCGTGGAAGTCGCCGGTGAAGTGCAGGTTCATGTCTTCCATCGGCACGACCTGGGCATACCCGCCGCCGGCGGCACCACCCTTGACGCCGAAATTGGGTCCAAGCGATGCCTCGCGGATGCACACCACCGCCTTCTTGCCGATGCGGTTGAGGCCATCACCGAGACCGACGGTGGTGGTGGTCTTGCCTTCGCCGGCCGGTGTCGGGTTGATGGCGGTGACCAGGATCAGCTTGCCGTCCTTGTTACCCTTCACCGACTTGATGAACTCGGCCGAGACCTTCGCCTTGTCATGGCCGTAGGGCAGCAGATGCTCGTTGGGAATGCCGATCTTTTCCCCGATCGCCTGGATCGGCTGCTTCTTCGCGCCACGCGCGATCTCAATGTCACTCTTGTACTCGGCCATG
>NZ_LJSD01000013.1 GCF_001303895.1 Mesorhizobium sp. 1M-11
CGATGGTGGCGAGGCGGCCGGCCTGGGTGAGTTCGGCCGCCCTGCGCGCCACCGCGAAGGTGGCTTGGCCGAACGGCCGCGTCTCGAAGGCACCGAGCGGGCCGTTCCACAACAGCGTGCGGCATTCGCCGAGGAGGGCGTCGATGCGGGCGACTGTCGCCGACCCGACATCGAGCGCCAGCATGTCGCGCGGGATTTCGCCGACGTTCACGACCGCCGACGGTTCGTCATCAGCAAGCCTCGCCGCGACGGCCACGTCTTCCGGCAACAGCACGCGACAGCCGTTGGCGACGGCGACGGCCAGGATGTCGAGGGCGAGCGGCACGCAGTCCGCCTCGTGGAGCGAGCGGCCGATGTTGTGGCCCTGCGCGGCGAGGAAGGTGTTGGCCATGCCGCCGCCTATGATCAGATGGTCCATGCGGGACGCGAGATTTTTCAGGATCGCGATTTTGGACGAGACCTTCGCCCCGCCGACGAGCGCCGCGACCGGACGGCGCGGGCTTTCGAGCGCGGCGGTCAGCGCCGCCACCTCGGCGAGAAGCGACGGGCCGGCGAAGGCCGGCATCAAGTTTGCGATGGCGTGGTTAGATGCGTGCGCGCGGTGGGCGCAGGAGAACGCGTCGTTGACGTAGATATCGCCGTGGATCGACAGGCGCAGCGCGAAGCTGCGGCTGTTCTGCTCCTCTTCCTTATGAAAACGCAGGTTTTCCAGGAGCAGCACCTTGCCATGCGCGAGGTGGACTGCCGCTTGCTCGGAGATCCCACCAACGCAGTCAGGAACGAACACCACGTCATGTCCGATCTCGCGAGCCAGCGCCTCAGCAACAGGCCGCACCGACAATACCGAATTGAATTCGCCACCAGGCCGTCCAAGATGTGTCATCACCACGACCGATGCACCACGGCTAAGCAAGTCTCTGATGGTCGGTGCGAATCGTATGATGCGTGTCGCGTCGACGACCTCGCCGTTGCGTATCGGCACGCTGAGATCGGCGCGTACCAGAACCGTTCGGCCGTCCACGCGAGCGTCGCGGATGTCGGGAAGGGCTTTCACAGAACACTCCCCATCGTTACCGCGGTGTCGGCCATGCGGTTCGAGAAACCCCACTCGTTGTCGTACCAGGACATGACCCGGACGAGTCTTCCGTCGATCACCTTGGTCTGGTCGAGCGCGAAGGATGAGGAAGCCGGATTGTGATTGAAGTCTGAGGATACGAGCGGCTCGTCGACGATCGCGAGGATTCCGGCGAGCGGTCCGTCCGCAGCCGCTTGCATCGCCGCGTTGACCTCTGCGACCGTTGTCGGACGAACGGGTACAAATTTGAAGTCGACCACCGAGACGTTAGGTGTCGGCACGCGGATGGCGACGCCATCGAGCTTGCCTTCAAGCTCCGGCAGAACGAGGCCGACGGCTTTTGCCGCGCCAGTGGAGGTTGGGATCTGCGACAGCCCCGCTGCGCGAGCGCGGTAATGATCCTTGTGCATCGTGTCCAGCGTCGGCTGGTCTCCGGTGTAGGAGTGGACCGTGGTCATGAAGCCACGTTCGATGCCGATGGCATCATGCAGAACCTTGGCGACCGGACCGAGACAGTTGTTGGTGCACGACGCGTTGGAAACGACAATATGGTCGGCGGCGATCTTGTCGTGGTTGACCCCGTAGACGACCGTCAGGTCGGCGCCTTCAGCGGGAGCGGAAACCAGAACCCGCCTTGCGCCGGCCTTGAGATGGGCAGCCGCCTTGTCCCGCGTCGTGAAGATGCCGGTGCATTCGAGCGCGATGTCGACCCCGAGTTGGCGATGGGGCAACTCCGCCGGGTTGCGGATGGCGGTCACGCGGATCGGCGCGCGGTCATCGATCTGCATGGTGTCGCCGTTGACGACCACCTTGCCGGGAAACCGCCCGTGAATGCTGTCATGGCGAAGCAGATGTGCATTCGTTTCCGGCGGACCGAGGTCATTGAGCGTCACAACCTCGATGTCCCTCCTGCCCGATTCGAGAATGGCGCGCAGAATGTTGCGCCCGATGCGACCGAACCCGTTGATTGCGACCCTTACCGGCAACGCTTCAATCCTTCTCTATGGCTGCAAGAACGGCATCGGCGATGGCCTCGGCCGTGATGTCGAAGTGCCGGTAGAGATCGCCGGCCGGAGCGCTGGCGCCAAAGCCGGTCATGCCGACGAAGGCACCCTTCGGACCGATCCAGCGATCCCAGCCCAGACGGGCGGCGGCTTCGATGGCGACGCGTGGGGCCGTTCCCAATACTTCCGCGCGATATCCTTCGTCCTGTGCCTCGAAGAGCTCCCAGCACGGCATCGACACGAGAGCCGCGCGAAGGCGATGGCGATCGTGCAAGAGATCGGCAGCCGCGCGCGCGATATCGAGCTCGGAACCCGTGGCGATCAGGGTTACGTCGCGTCGTCCGACGGCCTCCCGCATCAGATAGGCACCGCGCGCCGAACGGTTTGCTTCACTCTGCATTGTTCGCTGCATCGGCAGATTCTGTCGCGACAGCACGAGCACGCTCGGCCGATGTCTGGACCTCAGGGCAAGTTCCCAGCACTCGGCGGTCTCGATGGCATCGGCAGGCCGAAAGACGTTCAGGTTCGGGGTGGCCCTGAGCATCGCCAGATGCTCGACAGGTTGGTGCGTCGGTCCATCCTCGCCGAGCCCGATGGAATCGTGTGTCATCACATAGATGACGCGCTGACCCATCAGCGCCGACAGCCTGATCGCGCCGCGCGCATAGTCGGCAAAGCACAGGAAGGTGCCGCCGTAGGGCACGAAGCCGCCATGCAGCGCTATGCCGTTCATGGCAGCCGCCATGCCATGCTCGCGTATGCCGTAATGGATGTAGCGGCCCGCGAAGTCGCCGGACGCGATCCGGCCCATGCCCTTCGTCAGGGTCAGGTTGGAGTGTGTAAGGTCGGCCGAGCCGCCGACCGTGACGTCCGTCGCCGCGTTGATGACGCCGAGCGCCAGTTCGGAGGCCTTACGGGTAGCGACATTGGTCGCCTTTTCCAAATGCTCCGAACGGAACGCAGACAGCGCCTCGAACACCGCCTCGGGCAGATCGCCGGCCACCGCCGCCTCAAATGCCTCACGCATCGACGAGGCGGCTAGTTGCTTTTCCCAGCCGGTACGGGCAGCCTTGCCGCGCGCGGCCACGTCGCGCCAAGCGGCGTAGATATCCTTTGGCACCTCGAACGGTGCATGCGGCCAGGCCAGGACTTCGCGTGCGGCTGCGACCTCGGCCTCGCCCAGAGGCGCACCATGGGTCTTCTCCGTGCCCTGCAGGTTCGGGGCGCCCTTGCCGATAACAGTTCGGCAGCCAATCAGCGTCGGCCGGTCGGACACCTGCGCCGTCACGATCGCTTCCGCGACGGCATCCATGTCATGACCATTCACCTTGATGACATTCCAGCCGGCGGCGCGGAAGCGCGCCAACTGGTCCATCGACGTCGACAGGGAGGTCGGCCCGTCGATGGAAATGGAATTGTCGTCCCACAGCACGATCAACCGAGACAGACCGAGATGGCCGGCAAGATCGATTGCCTCGTGGCTTATGCCTTCTTGCAGGCAGCCATCGCCTGCGATGACATAGGTGCGGTGGTTGACAAGCTCGTCTCCGAAACGCGCGGCCATCATGCGCTCGGCCAGCGCCATGCCCACGGCCGTGGCGAGACCTTGTCCGAGCGGGCCCGTGGTCGTCTCGATGCCTAGCGCATGGCCGTGCTCGGGGTGGCCGGCGGTGCGGCTGCCGAGTTGGCGGAAGCGCCTGAGCTCTTCGATCGGCATATCCTCGTAGCCGAGCAGGTGGTGGAGCGCATATTGCAGCATCGACCCGTGCCCCGCCGACAGGACGAAGCGGTCGCGATCAGGCCAGTCCGGCTTTGATGGGTCGACCTTGAGGAAGCGCGAGAAGAGCACCGTGGCCGCGTCCGCCATGCCCATCGGCATGCCGGGATGGCCCGAGTTCGCCATTTGCACCGCGTCCATGGCCAGCGCCCGGATGGCATTCGCCATCCCCTGCCTTGTTGCCTTGGCTCCGTCGACGGACCTCAACGCTGTGTTCATCGTTTCCTCCTCTAGGCCACGCGCCGCTTGCGCTCGATGAGCTGCAGGATCAGCGGCGTCAGGATGAGCTGCATCGCGAGATCGAGCTTGTTGCCGGGAACGACGATGGAGTTCGCCCGCGACATGAAGCTGTTGTGGATCATCGACAGCAGGTAGGGGAAATCGATGCCGCGCGGATTGGCGAAGCGGATGACCAGCATCGATTCGTCGGGCGTCGGTATCCAGCGCGCGATGAACGGGTTCGAGGTGTCGACGATCGGCACGCGCTGGAAGTTGATGTTGGTCAGCGAGAACTGCGGGACGATGTAGCGCGTGTAGTCCGGCATGCGCCGCAGGATCACGTCCATAACCGCCTCGGCCGAATAGCCGCGCGTCGCCCTGTCGCGATGGATCTTCTGGATCCATTCGAGATTGATGACAGGCACGACGCCGATCTTGAGGTCGGCATGCCGGGGAAGGTCGACCGTTTCGGTTACAACGCAGCCGTGCAGCCCCTCGTAGAAGAGCAGGTCGCTGGGTCCGAACTCGCGCCACTCGGTGAAGGTGCCAGGTGTGGTGCCGTAGAGCGCCGCCTCATCCTCGTCGTGGACATAGGTGCGCGTGCGCCCGGTTCCCTTGCGGCCGTATTCCTCGAATATCGCTTCCAGCGTTTCGAGTTCGTTCGCCTCGACATTGAAATGGGTGAAGTTCGGATTGCCGTTGCGCGTCTCCTCTTCAACCTTCGCCTTCATGCCGGCGCGGTCGTAGCGATGGAAGGCGTCGCCTTCGATGAAGGAAGCCTCGACCTTCTCGCGCCGAAAGATCTGTTCGAAGATGCGCTTTACCGAGGTGGTGCCCGCGCCCGAGGAGCCGGTGATGGAGATGATGGGGTGCGCTGCCGACATCACACCCCCCTCAAGCCCTGAACAGACCGCGATTGCCGAACAGCGGGGAGCGCTCGGCGATGACGCTGGGGTCCGTGTGGTAACGCGCAATTCGCTCGACCTCGCGCGCCGATCCGAAGACGAGCGCGGTCCGCTGATGCAGCGCGGATGGCCCTAGATCGAGGATTGGGTTGATCCCGTCGGTCGCCGCGCCGCCCGCCTGTTCGATCAGCATTGCGATCGGGTTGGCCTCATAGACCAGGCGAAGGCGTCCCCTGGCGTAGCCCTTCCGCGCATCGCCGGGGTACAGAAAGACGCCACCGCGCGTCAGAATCCGGAAAGCCTCGGCAGCGAGCGAAGCGATCCAACGCATGTTGAAGTCCTTCTTACGAGGACCGGTAGACCCTTTCAGGCAGTCGTCGACATAGAGCCGCACGGCCTCATCCCAGTGGCGGTAGTTCGACGCGTTGATCGCGAATTCCTGCGTTCGGTCAGGAATGTTTAGCCGTGCTGTCTCCACGAAGGTTCCGAGCCGCGAGGAATGCACGAAAATGCGCGTACCTCCTCCGAGCGTGAGAGCGAGCGCGAACTGAGGGCCGTAGATGAAGAAGCCGGCGGCGAGCTGATTTCTGCCGGGCTGTAGAAAGCTCGTAGCCGGCTCGTCTCGGGCGGGCAGAATCGAGAAGATCGTCCCGATCGAAACGTTCGCGTCGATGTTCGAGGAACCGTCCAAAGGATCGATGGAAAGCGCCAGGGTGGATTCGCCGTTGAGGTCGACTGCGCTTTCCAATTCTTCGGAACAATAGTGCCGAACGCCTGCCTGGCGCGCAGCGGCCAAGAATTCCTCGTCGGCACTGACGTCCAGGTGGCGCTGAATATCTCCGTCGGAGTTGCGCTTGCCTGATGCTGCTCCGAGGCTGCCGGCAGTCGGCTGCGAGACGAGTGCCTTCAATCGCGTCGCGGCTTCAGCGAGCCGTCTGACGACGTCGCTCAAGCGAGCGTTCCCGCTTTGCGGGTCGAGTGAAACGGAATTCAGATACGCGTCGAGCGTGGATGCCGACATTCACTCCTCCCGAGAAGGCCCTCACCAGGGGCGGACCCGAGGGGCATTCATGCAAACATCTCAATTTCTCTATGTATTAAGCCACGCCGTGCGGTAAGGTAAGTTTGTTATTTTTAGCTAGGCGCTTAGTTTTTCTTAGGTTTGTCGATGCGCAACCTGACTCTCAAACAGCTCCGGGCGATCAGCCAGATTGCGCGTGACGGAAAAATCGTTAGCGCGGCCAATCATTTAGGTCTCACGCCATCGGCAGTCACGTTGCAGGTACAGTCGATCGAGGACGAGGTCGGCATGGTCTTGTTTGATCGCGTGCCGGAAGGCATGCGTCCTACCGCCGCAGGGTTTGCCGCGATCGACGCGGCGCTGGCGATCGAAGAAAGGCTTCGCGTACTCGCCGACGAGATCGATGCGATCCGCGGTGTGCGTAAGGGCAGTCTCATCGTCGGTGCGGTTTCTACGGCGAAATACTTCGCACCAAGGCTCTTTGCCGGCTTCATGCGCGAGCATCCGGGCGTCGATCTGAAGCTCGTCGTCGGCAACCGCGAGGAGACGATCTCCAGCTTGAAGGGCCACCGGGTCGACGTGGCACTGATGGGCCGGCCTCCTCGGGACGTGCCAGTGCGCGCCACCGTCTTCGGCGACCACCCGCTGATCATCATCGCGTCCCCGGATCACTCGCTCACGAGGCGTCGGGACATATCAAAGGAGGAGGTTGCCAGAGAGCATTTCATCATCCGCGAGCCCGGCTCCGGGACTCGGATCTCCTTCGAGCGCTTCCTTGCGGAGATCCCGGGCCGGCTCGATGATCCAGGCACGGAAATGGACTCCAACGAGACGATCAAGCAGGCGGTGATGGCTGGGCTGGGCGTTGCCTTCATCTCGGCCCACACGGTCTCCTGGGAGGTCGAGGCAGGCCGGCTCGCCATTCTCGACGTCGTGGGTCTCCCGATCCGAAGACAATGGTTCGCGGTCAGTCGCGCTGACCGCGTCGTATCTCCGGTTATGACGGCGTTCGATCAGTTCCTCGCGCGGCGGGGCGCCGTCTATCTTCCGCTGCTGGGTAAGCTCTATCCAGAGCGGTAGACGTTTGGGCCGGCGCGCAACCGACATTGCAGCGCCCCTGTTTGGCGTCATCCTCCTACCGACGAGAACCGTCCGTCGGTTGCTGAGGGTGGGGAAGGCGCGCTCACGTTACTGCAGGCCGTACATCTTTTGCCGATCGAGCCTGTAGGTCCAAGGCAGTTTTGCGTTCTTCCATCCGTTGACGCTTCTGGTTCCTGCGTTCGGGCCATCCTTCGCCATGTCGCCCTCGAAGCCCTCGGGTATGGAGTAGACCTTTGTGAAGCCTGCTTCAGCCAGAATGTTCGCGGCTGCGGCGCTGCGATCTCCTGATCTGCACATGACGATGACTTCGGCGTCGGGTTTTAGACCCTTCCGCTCAAGCCTGACGCGAACGTCCGAGACGAAATCGGGATTGGGTTCGAGTTTGAACGTCGACCTGGTCTCATCCCACACGGGAAAATCGGGCTGCACCATGTAAGGAATGTTGGCATCGGCGGCGCTGGGCATCCCGACGTAGATAACCTCCGCCGGCGTCCTGACATCAAGGAAGAGAACTTTGTCGGCTTCCGCCGACACTTTGTCGAAGGCCTCCTGCGGCGTCAGATACAAGCCGAGCTTGGTTTGTTTCGCTTTGGGCAGGTCGTGCCCATCGGCGGCGTGAAGCGTCGGGATGCCAAGCACAATCAACAGAGCCGCCAGAATGACAGATCGCATTTGTGATACCTCCGGAGTACGATGCTTCTCGCTGCCGATGGGTCGCTCTTTAGCTGCCGGCCTGAATCTGCGCGAAAATCTTTTCCGCTCTTGCCTTTGCCTTGCCGGGATACTTCAGGGCCTTGACGGCGTCGAGATTCGACGGCTCGCCCACGACCACGGCTCCGATCATTCCCATGCCGAAATGGGGTGTGCATTGAAACATGTAGACGCCTGCTTGCGTAAGCGTCACCGTGATCTTCTGGTTGACCTTGCCATTCCAAGCTTCGGCTGCTTCGGGAAGGCCGCCCTTCACGCTCGCTGAATTGTGGCTCTTATCGGTCGGAACGAACGTGATCGTGTCGCCTGGCTGGGCCTTCACGACCATCGGCTCGAAGACCATCGTTTCTCCATCCGAGCCCTTGTTGAGCATCTTGACCTCGTGATCCGCAGCCAGCGCGGAAAACGACACAGTGAGCCCGACGGCCATGGCGGCGGCAAAAAGTACCTTCAACGGATTTCCTCCCAATCAGGTTGAGCGCGCACGCTGCGCATCGAGGCGCAACATATAGACACATTACAATTTATATATGTGTCGTCAACCCTTGGCCGTGTTCACTTCTCTCCTGCAGCCTCGCCTGCAATCTCCTCAAGCAGCGTATTGACCTCGTCGCGACCCTCGCCGGCCGGCAGACGGCGGAAGCCGACGATGACCTTGCCGGGTTCGCTTTCGGTCTCGTAGGCGAAAAGAACGTAGGGGCAGTAGGCGATATTGCCCACGTTGGCCTCCATCGCCCTGCGCGATACCACTGCCGAACAGAACTGGAAGAACTCGGCATGGCGATAAAGCGCCTTCTGCGCACCGACATCGCCGGCCGTGCGCTGCAGCATCTCACCGATGAAGCCGCGATAGTCCACGACATAGCCGCGATTGACGATCGCGTCCTCGAGAGCGCCGACGATATCCTGAAACGGCGCTTCGGACGTGAGCCTGGTCACGTCGTCCTGCGCCGGAGCGGGCGTGCAAAAGCCGAGCGAAACGGCGAAAACACCTGCGGCTAAACGTGCGGACATTGCAGTACCTCCCAGCGACCGGAGATTCTTCTATGTATCGACTGCCGCCGATCGCGTGCGGCAGGTGCGGCAAGTAACGCTAGCCTGCAAACGACAAATATGCAAAAAATAAAATGTTTGCATGGAATGGGAGGAGACGATGGTGCGGACATCCGGCTTGGGCGCATTATCGAGGCGAGGCTTCCTCGGGGGCGCCAGCGCCATGGCGGGAGCCGTCCTCCTCACGCCTGCCGGCATTCGGGTGGCCTCGTCCCAGACGCTGACCACGGGCAATGCCGAGCTGACAGTGATCAGTGACGGCGCACTTTCGCTGCCGCTGTCCTTCGTCTTCCCTGACGCTCCCCAGGAAGAGCTGCATAAGATTCTTGTCGATAATGGACTGCCGACTGACGCACTGAGGCCGGATTGCAACGTGACCACCGTGCGCTCGGGCGGCCGACTTGCCATCTTCGATGTCGGAGCGGGACCGAACTTCATGCCGACTGCCGGAAAACTTGCTGATGGGCTCGCAAAGGCAGGCATCGACCCGGCCGATGTGACCGACGTCGTTTTCACCCATGCGCATCCCGATCATTTGTGGGGGCTGACGGACGATTTTGACGAATTGGTCTTTCCGGAGGCGGACTACCACATCGGCCAGGCCGAATGGGACTTCTGGTCTTCACCGGAAGCGATCCACAAACTTCCGAATGACCGGCAGAGCTTCGTCGTCGGCGCACAGGCGCGCTTCGCCGCATTGAAGGACAGAGTCCGCTTTCTGAAGAGCGGCGACGAGGTTCTCCCAGGCATCGAGACTGTCGCGACGCCGGGCCACACGCCCGGCCATCTGTCATTCATGGTGCATGGCGCCGAGCCGATATTGATCATTGGTGACGCCATCTCGAACGCAGTGCTGTCGTTCGCCCGGCCGCAATGGCCTACCGCCAGCGATCAGGATCCCGAAGAGGGCGTGAAGACACGCCTTGCGTTACTCGATCGGCTCGCCGCGGATCGTGCGAGGGCCATCGGCTTCCATTTTCCGCACCCTGGCACTGGCTACGTCGAGCGCCACGGCGATGCTTTCATCTATGTGCCGACATGATCACTCCGCTGGCTGGCGGCGGATCGATCCGAAAGCTTCCAGCGGCGAGCCTTCGATCAGATAGGCAAGTCCCATCCGCGCGCCGATGAAGATGGAGATCACGGCGAAGGGCGCGGAGATCGCGAGCGCCGAGATACCCGTCACGCCCTGACCAATGGTGCAGCCCATGGCCAGAACACCTCCTACTCCCATCAGCACGCCGCCAGTGAGATGGCGCCCGAGTTCTCGCGCATCATCGCAGGCCTCCCAGCGCACGTCCCGTTTCCAGAGCGCGCACGCCGCAGCTCCCGCGACGACGCCGATGACCAACCCAACTCCATAGTCAGGCAGCACTCCGGTGAAGGTGACCACTTGCAGCATCGTATCGGCGATGGGGACGACAAAGGAACCAGCTTCGATCTGGACGACGTCGAAGGAATGCTGGGATGCGTAGGTCGTGGCGGACCAGCCGAACGCGATGACCAGGCCGACGATCAATCCGGTGACGATTGATCCAGTGTGGCGGCGATAGCTGCTGTCAGAAAAGATCCATACAAGCATGCCGCCAGCGACGACCGCCGCGACGGCCAGACTGACGTCGCTGCCGCTCCAGAATGACGCGATGGCGCCCAGCGATTGTCCGCCCATCGGCGAAAGGTCGAGCGCGTAGGCATCCGAAAGGGCCACACGTGCTTGTGCGATCAACCCTTTCTGGGTCGACATCGCGGCGAGACCGAGCACGAGCAGGACGATCAGCGAGCGCAGGCTACCGCCGCCCAGCCGCACGAGCGCTCCGAAACCGCATGTGCCGACAAGTGCCATACCGAAGCCGAACGCGATACCGCCGGCAATCGCGCCGATCCACGCGAAATCGGAGCGAACGTAAAAACTCGACGCCGTATCCACCCAGCCCAACGCCTGCAAAGTCTGCGTCGCGATAAGGGCGGCCGCGGCCGCAAGCACCCAGGTGCGCAGGCCGCGGCTATCGCCCGCATACCAGTAGCGCTCGAGCGCCGACATGGTGCAGAAATGGTTCGCGCGCGTCACAAAGCCGAGCACAAAACCAGCGCTCAGCCCGGCAAAGGCAAGAAACCACGGTGACGCGGTCCAGTCCATTTTTCCTCCCGCGAGCCCTCCGGCTCGCCGACGTTTTTCTCCGCAAACTCTCCAGGTTGCGGGCGGGCTCATCGCCCGGTCGTTATGTCACGACGTCGCTCGCGGACGCCTTTTGCTTCTTTCGACTTCCGGTTGGCGCACCTGCGCGCAGAAAAGATTATACAACACCTCGATCACTGACGATACTTCGTCGCTGGCGATCGAGTAGTAGATCGTGCGGCCGTCACGCCGCGTATTGACGAGCCGATCGAATCGCAGCCGGGCGAGCTGCTGGGAAACCGCAGCCTGAGGCAAGCGCACCGCCTCTTCCAACTCC
Organism: Mesorhizobium sp. 1M-11; assembly: GCF_001303895.1. GTDB lineage: Bacteria > Pseudomonadota > Alphaproteobacteria > Rhizobiales > Rhizobiaceae > Mesorhizobium. The sequence continues at coordinate 11,320 of NZ_LJSD01000013.1, forward strand.
GAAACCGATTTCTCACCCTCCGCCAGAAGACACAGGATGAGGAGGCGGCCTTCATGCGCCAGCGCCTTCAGCAATTCACTCGCCATGCGGGCTTGCTCCAAGAGCTTTTTGAAGTCCTCAGGCGATTGGGTGTCGTTAATCTTTGGCAGGCTCATGATGTCATTCGCAATTTCGAGACAGTCCAAAATGCTGCCGCAGCAGCGTTACTTGTGCGTTTTGTCGTCTTCCGGCAAGAGTGCGATAAGTTCTCCGATACGATACCAAAAAAATTCATCGCCCACATAGCCTCTGATGCGACCGATCTCCTTTCCACGGTCGATCAGGACAAATGTCGGGGTAAAACGTTCGCGCGCAATGGCGGTCAGATCCGCAGGCCATTCCCGCGTGATGTCGACCCGCCGCAAGGGCGCGCGTCTGCCCTCCTCGGTCTTTGGCCATGCCGGCGCAATTTCCGCATCGAAGCGTGCGCACCATGCGCAGCCTGGCTGTTCCAACATGACGAGCTCCGCAGCGGACGCTGACGACGTCGCGAGGGAAAGGGCGATGCTGACCATAGGCGACACTAAGCCAAAACGCTTCATCGACTCCCACCCGCTGATTACATTTAAACATAGCATTTTGTAGATGTATCTGCCAAGGTGCCGCGCGTCGCGTTTCGGAAGGGAGGACCGATGCTGGACGTGAGCCTTGGTGGGGCGCTTGTCGCCGGACTGCTGTCCTTCATCTCGCCCTGTGTGCTGCCGATCGTGCCGCCCTACCTTGCGTGGCTGGCCGGCGTCAGCTTCGAGGAACTGAAAGATGAGGCGCCGGGCGCAGCGCAACGGCGCAGACTGATCCTGGCTGCCCTTGCCTTCGTCCTCGGCTTTACCACGGTTTTTGTGGCGCTTGGTGCCACCGCCAGCGTGATCGGCAAGACCATCGCGCAGTATTTCGACACGCTTTTGATCGTTGCCGGTGTCATCATCATCGCCATGGGCCTGCATTTCCTCGGCGTATTCCGCATCGCCATGCTTTATCGCGAGGCGCGTGTGCAAGTCGCCCGCAAGCCGGCAGGCCCGCTTGGTGCCTACGTTATCGGGCTGGCCTTCGCCTTCGGCTGGACGCCCTGTGTTGGTCCGGTGCTCGCCGCTATCCTGTTTATCGCGGGCAGCGAAGGGAGCGCGATGCGCGGGGCGTCGCTACTCGCGGTCTACTCCCTGGGGATCGGCATTCCCTTCATCCTCGCGGCCGTTTTTGCGAGCCGGTTCCTCGGCTGGGCTGGGCGGTTCAAGCGCCATATGCACAAGGTGGAGATGACGATGGGCGGACTGCTTGTCGTCACCGGACTGCTCTTCATCACAGGTCAGATGTCGGTCATTTCGTACTGGCTGCTCGAAACCTTTCCGATTTTCCAGACGATTGGCTAGCTAGGAGGATCTTATGAAACGCCTTTTTCTAGGGATCGCATCTGCTTTACTTCTTGTCGTGTTCGCCGCCGTCGCACAGGCCGTGGAAGTGGGTGATGATGGGCTTCACAAAGAGGATTGGTTCACCATCACCTTTCGCGACGTTGCCGAAGACGTTGCTCAGGCGAGATCGGAGGGAAAGCGACTCGCGATAGTATTTGAGCAGAGGGGCTGCATCTATTGTCGCGAAATGCATGAGAAGCTCCTCTCGGATCCCGAAGTGCGTGACTACATCCGTCGAAATTTTATGGTCGTTCAGTACAACATGTTCGGGGGCGAAGAGGTCACTGATCTCGATGGGCAAACACTCACTGAGAAAACCGCGGCCCGCAAGTGGGGTTATGTCTTCACGCCGACCGTTGTGTTCCTTCCAGACGAGGCGCCAAGGGACAAGTCTGTCGCGGAGGCCGCGGTCGCCACCATGCCCGGGGCGTTCGGCAAGTGGACCTTCCTCAACATGTTCCGGTGGGTCAAGGAGAAGGGCTACGAAAAGGACGAGCACTTCCAGCAGTACCACGCCCGTATCATCAATGAGCTGCGCGCAGCCGGTAGGCTGGGCGAAGGCGAGGACTGACATATGCAGAAATTCATATTTTTCTATTGATTCGAGTTCATCGGCGAACTATCGTGTTTTGATGAGAGGGCTCCCGCAGAGGAGCCTGGGAAAGGTGCTGGGAGGAAATCTGGATGAAGCGGGCACTCGCCGCTACCATTGTCGCCGCGCTGATGTCCGCTGGCGCGGCCAGATCCGAGGATGCGCCACCGCAAGACGTCAAGATCGCGGACATGGCGGTGAAGGCGTCACTGACCGGAACGCCGGGTAGTCCGGAAGAGGGGGCGAAAACGCTCGCCAACCGAAGTCTCGGAAACTGTCTCGCATGTCACGCCGTCCAGGCCCTGTCCGATGAGCAGTTTCACGGCAACGTCGGGCCGCCGCTCGATGGCGTCGCCGACCGCTGGTCGGTGGAACAACTGCGGGCGATCGTCGTCGATTCGAAGCAGGCCCTGAACGACGAAAGCATGATGCCGGGCTTTTATACTTTGAACGTAGGCAAAAACGTCCGCAAGAATCTGGTCGGCAAGACGATCCTGACCGCCCAGCAGGTGGAGGATGTCGTCGCTTATCTCGCCACCCTGAAAGAGTAGTCCCGTGATGGAGGTTGGAATGACATTCACCAGACGCAGAATGCTTGTCTTGGCTGCAGGTGCAGCCGCAATCCCCATCCTGCCGCTCGCGCCGATACCGGCGTTTGCCTCTGCCGAAGAAGCCGCAAAGCTGATGGCAGACTTCGCCGCCGGCAAAGAGGCAGTTGCCGGAAAGCTGAAGCTGACCGCGCCCGAAATCGCGGAGAACGGCAACACAGTTCCAATCACTGTCGATGTCGACAGCAAGATGGAAGGCGACGATCTCGTGCAGTCGATCGTCATCTTCGCCGACGGCAATCCTCGCCCTGAGGTCGCCACCTTCCACTTCACCGCACTCAGCGGTACCGCGGCCGCCACGACACGCATGCGCCTGGCGAAGACGCAGAACGTGATCGCCATGGCCAAGATGTCCGACGGAACGGTCTATATGGACAAGAAGGAAGTGAAGGTCACCATTGGCGGCTGCGGCGGCTGACGAGCGGTACATCAACAGAAGGACGCAACACCATGGCAACTACACCAAAGCCTCGGGTACGAGTACCCAAGAGCGCCGCCGCAGGCGAAGTCATCGTCCTGAAGACGCTGATCAGTCACGAAATGGAGTCGGGGCAGCGCAAGGACAAAGACGGCAAAACGATCCCGCGGAAGATCATCAACAAGTTCACCTGCGAGTTCAACGGCCAGCCCGTGTTCTCCTGCGATCTCGATCCCGCGATCTCGGCAAACCCGTATTTCGAGTTCAGCGCCAAGGTGACGGAGAGTGGAACGTTCAAGCTCACCTGGGTGGATGACGACGGTTCGGTCTACACCGACGAGCAGAAGATCGAAGTGGCCTGAGCCAGACCGGCGCGAGGGGTGCCGTCCAACGGGGAGGAAAAGCGTGAACCGTCGTTTGTTTGCCGCACATAGCGCGCTCTTGCTCATCGTCGCGAGCATCACGGGGAAGGCCGTTCTGGCCGACCCGGTGGACGATAGCCTGCAGATCGATGGGACCGAAATCATCACGCGGGCACCGGCGCCCGAAGGCCTTCCGTTCGACCAGGTGCTTTCCGGCTGGCTGTTTCGCGAGGCGGAGACGCGAGCGACGGAGGCAGACTCCTTTGCCAATCCCGGCATGCTCGCAGTCGAACGCGGCGCCGAGATATGGAACACAGTCGAAGGAACGATGGGCAAGTCCTGCGCATCCTGTCACCAAGACGCGGCCAAGACGATGAAGGATGTCGGCGCCCACTACCCGAAATGGGATGCCGCCAGCGGCAAACCCCTCAACGTTGAGCTGCGAATTAACAAATGCCGCGTCGACAACATGGGCGCGGAACCCTACAAGTTCGACGATCCAAACCAGCTCGCGCTGACCAGCTACATCAAGCATCAGTCGCTCGGCACGCCGGTCGGGATCGACCTCAGCCAAGGGCAGATGCAGAGCTGGTGGGACCGCGGCAAGGAACTCTATTACACGCGCACGGGCCAGTTGAACCTTGCCTGCGCGTCTTGCCATGAGGGAGCAACGGGCAAGTATATCCGGGCCGATCACCTGAGCCAGGGGCAGGTCAACGGATTCCCGACCTATCGCTTCAACACGGCCGGCATGGTGTCGCTGCACAACCGCTTCCGCGGCTGCATCCGCGACACGCGTGCGGAAATGCCGGCGGCGTTCTCCGACGAACTCATGGCGTTGGAAGTGTATGTGACCTGGCGCGGAACAGGCCTGTCGGTCGAGACGCCGTCCGTCCGGCAGTAGGCTCAGGTTCAAGAAGCAAGAGATCCGCTCTGGCGGCTGTCTCCGCCAGAGCGGACGGTCGCGTGCGGGCGCTCACGCGGGAGGACTGATGATGGGATATACCAGACGCGATTTTCTGCAGTTCACGTTCAACGCCGGCGTCGCGTTTGGTGCGGCCGGATATCTGTCGAACGCGACCCGTGCCCTGGCGCAACAAAAGCTCACGCAGGACGACCTGCTTCGTTTTGAGTCGAAGGGTCAGGTGACGCTTCTGCATTTCACCGACGTGCACGCCCAGCTCCGTCCGGTCTTCTTCCGCCCGCCCGACACCAACATCGGTGTCGGCGACAATGCCGGCATCCCGCCCCATCTGGTCGGCGAGGAATTCCTGAAGGCCTTCGGCATCGAGCGCGGCAGCGCGCTCGCCTATGCCTACACCTCGCTCGACTATGCAGATCTCGCCCGCAGCTATGGCCGCCTCGGCGGGCTCGACCGCACCGCCACCCTCGTCAAGGCGATCCGCGCCGAGCGCGGCGACGACAAGGTCCTGTTCCTCGACGGCGGCGACACCTGGCAGGGGTCCTACACGTCGCTGAAGACCAACGGCGAGGACATGGTCGAGTGCATGAAGCTCCTCAAACCCGATGCGATGACCGGGCATTGGGAGTTCACGTTCGGCCAGGATCGCTTCACCGAGTTGGTCGAGCAGATGGGCTATCCTTTCCTCGCGTCGAACGTCTTCGACAGCGAGTGGGACGAGCCGGCCTTCGACAACGCCGCGACCTTCGTCAAGGGCGGCGTCAAGGTGGCGGTGATCGGCCAGGCGATGCCCTATACGCCGATCGCCAATCCGCGCTGGATGTTCCCGAAATGGTCGTTCGGCATCCGGGCCGATGTCCTGCAGAAGAACGTCAATGAAGCGCGCGCCGGAGGCGCTGAAGTCGTCGTCCTGATCTCCCACAACGGTTTCGATGTCGACCGCAAACTCGCGGGGATGGTCAAAGGGATCGACGTGATTTTGACGGGTCACACGCATGATGCCATCCCGGCCGCAGTTCAGGTCGGCCAAACCCTCATCCTGTCGTCGGGCTCGCATGGCAACTATCTCGGCCGTGTCGACCTCGAAGTCTCGGGCGGCAGAGTAACGGGCCATAGCTCGAAGCTGATCCCCATCTTCGCCGACATCATCGCACCGGATCCGGAAATGGCAGCGAAGGTTGAGGAGGTGCGGGCGCCGCATGCCGCAGAGCTGTCGCGCGTGCTCGGCCGCACCGAATCGATGCTCTATCGCCGCGGGAACTTCAACGGCACATGGGACGATCTGATCTGCCAGGGAATCATCAAGGAGCGCGATGTGCAGATTGCGCTTTCGCCTGGCTTCCGTTGGGGTGCGACGCTTCTCCCTGGCCAGGAGATCACGCTAGAGGACCTCTATGACGAAACTTCCATGAGTTATCCGGCGGTCTATCGCAATGAGATGACCGGAGCGCAGCTCAAGGAAGTGCTCGAAGATGTTTGCGACAACCTTTTCAATCCAGACCCCTTCCTGCAGCAGGGCGGCGACATGGTGCGGGTTGGCGGCATGACCTATACGTGCACGGTCAACCAGACCATCGGGAACCGCATCTCCAACATGGCACTCGCCGCCACCGGCGAGCCAATCGATCCGGCCAAAACCTATACGGTCGGAGGTTGGGCGTCAGTGAACGAAGGTGTGGAAGGCCCCGCCATCTACGACTTGATGGAAGGCTATATCTCGGGGCTCAAGACGGTCAGTGTCCAAGAGCGACAAGCCGTCAAGGTCATTATGTGACCATATCGGCCGAAGGGAGCCGGTCTTGCCCGAGCACGGCCAAAAGAAGTCGAAACGCTGTTGACGTCAAAAGAAATACATATAAAAATTCAAATGTAAGCATGGATTGAAACTCGGGAGGAGCCGATGACCTTGGACCAGGCTCGGTCGGTGCCGTCGCGTCGCGCACTGTTGAAGGGTGGATTGCTGGGCGCGGCCGCCGCCGCGGTCGGTGCATCCAGCGCGCGGGCAGCTTCTGGCGAAAGTGTCATTACCGAGGTCCAGGATTGGAACCGTTATCCGGGCGATGGTGTTGATGCGCGTCCCTACGGGAAGCCGTCTCAATTCGAAGCCGACGTCGTGCGCAGAAATGTGCCTTGGCTGACGTCCGATCCGATCTCCTCCGTAAACTTTACGCCGCTGCACGAGCTGGACGGAATCATCACACCGAGCGGTCTGTGCTTCGAGCGCCATCACGCGGGAATCGCAGAGATCGAGCCCGGCTCACACCGTCTGATGATCAATGGCCTGGTGGATCAGCCATTGGTCTTCACGATGGCCGACCTCAAGCGCTTTCCTCGGGAGAATCGCGTCTACTTCCTGGAGTGCGCGGCGAACTCCGGCATGGAGTGGCGGGGTGCACAGCTCAACGGCTGCCAGTTTACGCATGGCATGGTTCACTGCGTCATGTACACGGGCGTCCGCTTGAAGCACCTGCTGGACGAGGCCGGCGTCAAGTCCTCCGCGAAATGGCTGCTTGCCGAAGGTGCGGACGCTTCCGCCATGACGCGTTCGATCCCGCTGGAGAAGGCTCTCGACGATTGCATGGTTGCCTTTGGCATGAACGGCGAGGCTCTACGGCCCGAGCAGGGCTACCCGCTTCGCCTCGTCGTGCCCGGCTGGGAGGGCAACATGTGGGTGAAGTGGCTGCGTCGTCTCGAGATCGGGGACCAGCCCTGGGAGCAACGCGAGGAGACGTCGAAATACACTGACCTGCTCGCCAACGGAAAAGCTCGGCGCTTCACCTGGGTGATGGACGTGAAATCCGTCATCACCAATCCGAGCCCGCAAGCCCCGATAACGCATGGCAAGGGCCCGCTGGTGCTCACCGGCTTGGCTTGGTCCGGCAACGGAACGATATCTCGCGTCGACGTATCCATCGATGGCGGGCGCAACTGGAAAACTGCGCGCATAGATGGGCCGAGCCTACCTCTCGCGTTGCATCGTTTTTACTATGAGTTCGACTGGGACGGCTCAGAGCTGTTCCTCCAATCTCGCGCCGTCGACGAGAAAGGCTTTGTCCAGCCCACGAAAGACCAATTGAGATCTGCTCGCGGGCCGAACTCCATTTACCACAACAATGGCATCCAGACCTGGTACGTCGGCACGAACGGAGTGATCGAGAATGTCGAGATTTCGTAAGTGGGGCCTGGCCGGGTCGGCGTTCGTGGCAATCGCGTCATTTGCAATTGCATCTCCGAACCAACCTGCAAAGACAGAGCCGACAGAGCGCGGAAAGCCACGTGTCGGACGCGTTGCCACGCCAGACGAGGTGCGCGCCTGGGATATCGACGTTCGACCCGACGGGCTCGGATTGCCCGCGGGGCGCGGCACGGTGTCGGCCGGGCAAGCCATCTATGATGCTCAATGCGCATCCTGCCATGGCGATTTCGGCGAAGCGATCGGACGCTGGCCGGTCCTTGCAGGTGGGCAGGGAACGCTGGAGGCCGATCGTCCGGAGAAGACCATCGGCTCCTACTGGCCCTATCTTTCAACGGTGTACGACTATGTACGTCGGGCGATGCCTTTCGGAAATGCACGTTCGCTTTCCGACGACGACGTCTACGCGCTTACCGCGTATTTGCTCTACCTGAACGACATTGTCGACGACGAGAATTTCGAGCTTTCGAAGGAGACGTTCACGTCGGTCAAGCTGCCGAACGAGCCGAATTTCATCGATGACGATCGGGTTCGGGAGCCATACTACGCCGACAAATCACCACCGTGCATGAACGACTGCAAGCCGGGAAAGGCGGCAATCAAAATGCACGCCGCAGTCTTGGATGTGACACCGGAAGCAGGCGACAAGGGTGAGACCCCGAAAAGCGGCATAGAATAGGTGGTGTAAGACCTAGTTTTCTGGGGAGGAGCCAGGATGCAGATAGCAAGATCGCAGTTCCGTCTGAGTTACATATTCGTGATCCCCTGGATCGTGTCCTCCCGGCCAGTCGCCGGCGTTGCGTACGCATCGCCGGCGACTGGCTTTCTTGACGTCGCGATCTTGCGGATCGCCGATCGGATACTCTCCTTTGACGGCAATCAAGCCTATGGGTGCTCGGCTGGGAGCCGGGCGCTGATGAGGAATTCGATCGGCGGGTTTGCCGACCGCATCCTCACCACCTTGGCTGGTCAATCACGGAGAGTCACTGGTCACCGTGAGTCATTCCGAGAAGGCTAATGGTTGGAAAGCGGACGCCACGCGTCCACGTCACTTTTGATGAGATCGGTGAAGAGCGTGGCGAACAGAAAGAAGGAGGATGACAATGTTCAACGTCAATAGGCGAGTGCTTGGCGGCATGATGGTCGGGGCGTCGATGCCGGGCTTTGCGTCGGCGGTCGTAGCTGCGGAACGTTATGCCGATCAGAAGGTCGTTTATCATGTCAACGATCTTCCTGGTGAAGACGGCAAACACCATCGCGCCGCCCTAAACAATGTCCAAAACCATATCGATGCCGTCGGAAAAGGGCGCATTGAGGTGAAGGTCGTCTTGCATGGCGATGGCGTGGAAATGCTCCGGCAAGCAATGAGCAACGACAAACTTCAGTCCGCCATCACCAGCCTGAAAACGCAGAACGTGCAGTTTCTTGTCTGCAACAACACCCTGACCGGCCGAAACATAAATGCCGATGCCGACCTTTTCGAAGTCTTTGAAGAGGACATCGTCCCGTCTGGCGTAGCTGAACTGAGCAATCTTCAGCAAAAGGGCTTTACCTACGTGAAGCCTTGACGCGCAACGGCTAGCGCGGTGTTCAGCTCGAGTCAGGTAAAGAATCCGCTGGCGCTGCGGTAGAGCACATAGGCGGCGACCATGAAGATGAGTGCCGCGAAGATCCGGTTGAGGGTGTTCTTGTCCGCCGATAGACGGTTCGCGAGCATCATGCCGAGAATTCCGCCGATGATTCCCCCGGCGATGAATTCGAGCGCGATCGGCCAGTCCACCAAGCCGGATGCCGCGTAGTTCAGCGCCGTCGCCAGGCCGAAGCTGCCGACTGCCAGCAGCGATGATCCGATCGCGTTGATCATCGGCATCCCGGTGGCGAGGATGAGGCCAGGAACGATCAGGAAGCCGCCGCCGATCCCGAAGAATCCCGATGCCATTCCGGTCATTGAGGCTACGGCGGCCGTGATCAAGCAGGTGCGGAGGCCAACGGGGCGCTCGGGCGCGGAGATCTTCGGCTTCGGCCGCAGCATCACCACACCGACGAAGACCATGACTATGCCGAAGAGGAAGAGCAGGCGTTCACCGTCGATCAGCTTGCCGAGCGTCGAACCCACGAGCGCACCGAGCGTGCCAACACCGGCGAAGACGATCGCGCAGCGCCAACGCACATTGCCGCTCTTCGCGTGGCCGATGAGATTGGCAAAAGCGTTGACGGAGACCGCGAGCGCGCTTGTGCCGATGGCAATGTGTGGCTGCGTCACGCCGACGACGTAAAGGAGCAGCGGAGTCGCCAGGATGGAGCCTCCGCCCCCAACGAGCCCTAGTGAGAAGCCGACGAGCCCGCCCGAGGCGAGCGCCGGCCCAAGGTTGGCGAGCATTCCTCACCCCTTTCCAGCCGCGAAGCGATCATGCGCGAGCATTCCGATCAGCATGGCGAGGGTGACGATGAGCGCCGGAATCAATCCCAGAGATACGGCGGCGATTGCGGGGCCGGGGCAGAAGCCGGCTAGGCCCCAGCCGACGCCGAAGATGGCCGAGCCGACGATCAGCGAGGGGTCAATCCGGGTGCTCGTCGGCAGATGAAGCTTGTCGTCGAACAGCGGCTTATTGATTGCGAAGGCCAGTCTGTAGCCGATGAAGGCGACCACGACGCCGGCGCCGAGAACGAAGATGAGACTCGGGTCCCATGCGCCGGCAATGTCAAGAAAGGCCTTGACCTTGGCCGGGTTGAGAAGGCCGGAGATCGCAAGGCCGAGTCCGAAGAGAAGACCCGCTGCGAGGGCTGCAAGCATGCGGAATGCCGTCGCGGTCATAGCCAGCCTCCGAGGCGCATGGCGAGCACGGTCAGAATGGCAGTTGCGAGGAACGTGAGCACCGCGACGAACGACCGTGGCGACAGCCGGGCGAGGCCCGAGATTCCGTGCCCGGAGGTGCAGCCGGAGCCCATACGCGTGCCGAAGCCAACCAGCAGCCCGGCGACGATCAGCAGGGGCCACGATGCAGAAACCGCGACCTGAGGTGCGCTGCCGAAGATCATGAGATAGGCCAACGGACCGAGGAGCAGGCCGGCGACGAAGGCGATATCGTGCCCGAAGCGCTCGCCGCGTTGCCCGAGAACGCCGGCCACGATACCGCTGATCCCGGCAGTACGCCCGTTGAGCAACATGAGAAGGCTTGCGGAGAGGCCGATCAGCGCGCCGCCGACAATTGGAGCAAGGTAGACGTCCATCACCAGGCCGCTCCCTCAAGCGCGTTGAGCGGGATCTTCAGGTAGCGTCTGTCGTTCTCCTCCGGCTCTGGAAGCCGGCCGCCGTTCATGTTCACCTGAAGCGCAAGCAGGATCAGCTTGGGCATCGGCAGGGTCGCGTCACGCGCTTCCCGCAAGGCGATGAAGGTCTCCTCCGTCCGTCCGGCGATATGAGGATTGGAGCTCTTCTGCTCGGCGACTGTGCTCTCCCACAATGGCGCGCGGCCGCCTGGCTGATAGTCGTGGCCCGTGAAGATGCGCGTCTCGTCCGGCAGCGCGAGAATGTCCTGAATGGACTTCCAGAGGATCTTGGCGCTGCCACCGGGGAAATCGGCGCGAGCGGTGCCGGAATCCGGCATGAACAGCGTGTCGTGCACGAACGCGGCATCGCCGATCACATAGGTGATCGAGGCGAGCGTGTGCCCGGGTGAGAACATCACCCGCGCGTCGATGGTGCCGACCTTGAACGTATCGCCGTCATTGAAGAGCCGGTCCCACTGCCGGCCGTCGGCCGGAAAGTCAGGCCAGTTGTAGATGCCCTTCCAGAGCGTCTGGACATCGACGACATGTGCGCCTATCGCGGTCGGCGCCCCGGTCTTGTCCTTGAGATAGCGCGCGGCCGAGAAGTGATCGGCATGCGGATGGGTGTCGAGAATCCACTCGACCGTTAAGCCTTCCTCAGCGATGTAGGCGAGGATCTCGTCGGCCTGCTCGGTTTTGGTCGATCCCGACTTCTCATCATAGTCCAAGACGGGATCGATGATTGCGCATTTCTTCGTCGTGGGATCGGTGACGACATATTGGATGCTCCCCGTGCGCGATTCGTAGAATCCCTTCACCTTCGGCTTGGCGAGACCCCGGTTCGCCGCGATCCAGGCGCGGGCTTCGTCTGCCGGAATTCCGATGTCGCTCGCGGTTGCGACCAGCTTGTCGTCGCTGAAGCCTTGGACGTCCGCGTCGCCGGCCAGCACCCGCATGTAGAAGGATCGGGCACCGGAGCGGCAATGCGCGACCACTGGACCGTCCGATGCAACAACGGCTTCAGCGAAGCGGCGGACGTCATCCTTGGTCATCGATCTGCTCGTGACCGGAATGAAGACATAGTCGAGGCCGGCCGCCTTGGCTGCGGCTGCCTCCGCGGCCGTCCCAGGCTGAGACGCGTCCTCGCCATCGGGACGATTGTTGATGACCGTCTTGAAACCGAGGCGGCGCAATTCGGCGAAATCGTCGGGCTGCAGTTGCCCGGCGACGGAAAACTTCTCTGTGACCGGAATGGGCTTCATGGACGGTTCTCCTTGACGATTTTCAATATCGATTACATACTTACATATAATTAGATATAAGAATCCGCAAGTGCGAGGTAGGCAATGGAAGCCGTAGTGCATACGCAGGTCGCCAAGGCGCCTGATCTCAAGCATCGGATCGTGATCGTCGGTGGTGGAGCAGCCGGCGTTACCGTCGCAGCCGAGCTCGTCCGTGAGAGGCGGAGCCTCGACATCGCGGTCGTGGAGCCATCGGAGACGCACTCCTACCAGCCGGGTTGGACCCTGGTCGGCGCTGGCGTGTTCACGCGTCGGCAGACCGAACGGAAGGAGCAATCGCTGCTTCCGAAGGGCGTCAAGTGGATTAAAGCATCGGTGACGGCGTTCGCGCCGGACGACAATCTGGTGATGCTGAGCGATGGCCGCGCTCTCGGCTACGACTATCTCGTCGCGTGCCCCGGCCTCAAACTCGACTGGGACAAGGTCTCCGGTCTCAGCGCAGCTCTTGGCAGCAACGGCGTTTGCAGCAACTATTGGGCTGACACGGCCGAATATACTTGGCGCCTTATCCAGAGTTTCAAAGGCGGGACCGCGCTGTTTACACAGCCGCCGATGCCGATCAAGTGCGCAGGCGCTCCACAGAAGATCATGTACATGATGGCGGATCATCTGCGCCGACGGGGTGCCCTCAACGCCGCCACCCTCAGATTCTGCCTCGCTGGCGACGCTCTGTTCGGCGTGCCCTTCTTCGTGCCGCCGTTGCAGAAGGCTGTCGACGAATACGGCATCGAGGTCGCCTATCGGCACAATCTCATTGCAGTCAACGGGCCTGCGAGGGCGGCGCTCTTCAGCGTTACCGACAAGGACGGGCGCACGTCTGAACGGGAAATGCACTTCGACATGATCCACGTCGTGCCGCCGCAGACGGGCCATGACGTCGTGCGCGCAAGTTCTCTTGCCAATGAAGGGGGGTGGATCGAGGTCGATCCGGCCAGTCTTCGGCATATCCGCTACCCGAACGTCTTTTCGCTGGGCGACGCGGCCTCCACCGCCAACGCCAAGACGGCTGCGGCGGTGCGGCTTCAATCTCCCGTGGTGGTCGCCAATCTGCTTGCCGCCAGCGACGGCAAGCCGCTTCCCGGAACCTATGACGGCTATGGCTCGTGCCCGCTGACCGTTGCGCTCGGCAAGATCGTGCTGGCCGAGTTCGCCTATGGCGGGAAGGTGACGCCGAGTTTTCCACTTGACCCGCGCGTGCCGCGTCGAAGCATGTGGTATTTGAAGACCAAGTTTCTGCCGTGGCTCTACTGGTCCCACATGCTGAGGGGCGGCACGATCGACATCAAGCATCGCGAGCGGGGCTGGTAGCGGATGCGCGTGGCATCATTGCCCCTCGGCTTGTTTCTTGCGCGCGTCCGCCACGACCTGCTTGAAACCCTGATAGTCGAGCGTCGAGGTTTGGAATGGACCGACGAGATAGGCAGGCGTGCCCGAGAAACCGATGGCGTCGGCCTGCGCCATGTTGCGCTTGATGATGGCGTCGATTTCCGCAGACTTCGCCCTCATGTCCGCGTCCAGGCGAGCCATGTCGATGCCGGCGGCCTGCAAGCCTTCGCGCATCTTTTCCTTGGGAACACCTACACCGGGAATGCCCATCAGGGCATGGTGCGCGACGTCGTATTTGCCCTGATATTTGGCGGCGAGCGCCATCATAGCTCCGTCGATGGAGGTCGGACGGATGACGGGCCAGTCTTTGTAAACGAGGCGGATCTTGCCGTCCTCCTTGACCACTCGGTCGAGATCCGGGGCGGACTTCTTGCAGAATGGGCAATTGTAGTCGAGGAAGGCGACGATGGTGACATCGCCGCGAGGATTGCCGGCGACCGGTGCAGCCGGGTCATTGAGAATCATTTCCTTGGAAACGTCGGCATGCTGCCCGAAGGCCGCGCGGTGCATGAGCGGCATCGCGAGAGCCGCGCCGCCTACGGCGATCATGGCGCCGCGACGCGTAAGAGCTGGCATATGGGATCTCCTTATCCGTTGTGAGCCGGACAGGGCGGCGCCCTGCCTGGAAGCGAGACCCGAGCCCGCCACCTTAAGGCTGGCTTAAGGTCGGAACCCGATTTCGGTCGGGTCATTGGAGGAAAGCAAAGTCGCATGAGAGTTTTGTTGGTCGAGGACGACGCAGTATTGCTGAACGGCTTGCAGGTCGGACTGGGTCTCGCCGGCTTTACAGTCGATGCCGTGTGCACCTGCGCCGACGCGTCGGCTGCGCTGCGAGGCTCTTCCTTCGACGCCGTCGTTCTCGACCTCATGCTTCCCGACGGCTCGGGTTTGGGCGTGTTGGACGAATTGCGAGGCCGCCAGGTCGGAACACCGGTCCTGCTCCTGACGGCGCGGGACAGCGTTCCTGATCGGATCGCCGGGCTCGACGCCGGAGCCGACGACTATCTCGGCAAACCCTTCGACCTGAACGAAGTCGCCGCTCGTCTAAGGGCGCTGACAAGACGTGGCAATGGTGGAACGTCTGCGTGCCGCGTCTGGCGTGATCTGCGCCTCGACCCGGCGACAATGGCGGTTTCAAAGTGCGGCGAGGTCGTTCGCCTGTCGCGTCGCGAGTTTTCCATCCTGCATGCGCTGATGGACCGGCCGGGTCAGATCCTGTCGAAGTCGCAGCTCGAGGACCGGCTTTATGGCTGGCAGGAAGACGTCGAGAGCAACACGATCGAGGTGCATATCCATAATCTGAGACAGAAGCTCGGTCCGGGCGTCATCGAGACGGTGCGCGGGGTCGGCTACAAGCTGGCGGAGGTTGCCGCGTGACGTCGATCCGGAGCCGGCTATTCCTGATCCTGATGATCACTACCGGCGTCGTGTGGATGTCGGCGATTGCCTGGATCTACCTCAGCACGCGCGCAGAGGTTGAACGCGTTCTCGATGCGCGCCTGATCGAAGCGGCGCGGATGGTGAGTTCGCTGATCACGAGCCAGGAGATCGATCCGAAGCGTGCCGCGCAGGTTCCAGCTATCGAGCCGACAGTGCATACCACCTATGACCGGCAGCTCTCGTGCCAGATCTGGGCTCTCGACGGGACCTTGGTCGGTCGGTCGGACGCCGCCCCCGCCACACCGCTTTCCGACGCCAAGGATGGGTTCTCTGAGACCGTCATCGGCGGAGAGACCTGGCGCGTATACGCGGTCGTCAACACCGATCTCGGTATGCGCGTCCTCGTCGGAGACAACATGCGCGTGCGCGATCGGCTGGTTGCAGACGTCATCCGCGGGCTGGCGCTTCCGGCGCTGCTGATCCTGCCGATCTTGGCGGGGTTGATCTGGCTGAGCGTGAGGAAAGGCCTGGGGCCTCTCAACAAGATGGCCCATGCGCTGGAGACACGTCCGGCATCCGATCTGAGCGCGCTGCCGGACGTCGAGACACCTTCCGAGATCAAGCCGGTGATCCGGTCGCTCAATGGACTTTTCGGGCGCGTACATGTCGCGCGCGAGCGGGAGCGCGATTTCACGGCGTTCGCGGCCCATGAGCTTCGCACTCCCATTGCCGGCCTCAAGACCCAAGCTCAGGTTGCACTAGGCAGTGACGATTCAAACATCCGGGCGAACGCGCTGCGTCAGATCGTGGTCGGTGTGGACCGTACCTCGCGACTGATGCGCCAGCTCACGGACCTGACAAATGCCGAGCGAGGTGAGGCTGACACGGAGGGCCACCGCGTTAATTTGGGCAGATTGGCCAGCCAGCTCGCCGATGACATCCAGCAGCATTATCCGGATGCGGCGCCCATCGATATCGATGTCCGGTTGAACAACATCGTTGTCCAAATCGACGCGTCGCTGTTCATGCTCGCCGCGCGCAATCTTATGGAGAACGCTGTCCTTCATTCGTCCGATGGGAGCGCGGTTCGCTGCAGTGTGGAAACCGATGGCGATTGCATCGCGGTGACAATCGAAGACAGCGGGCCCGGAATACCGGAAGACGAGTTGCCGAAGGTTTGCGAGAGGTTCTACCGCGGCCGCAACAAGACCGGGATGGGCAGTGGTCTCGGGCTCGCCATCGCTGATCTAGCGGCAAACCGCCTCGGCGGGAAGGTTGTTCTGAAAAATCGCCCAGCGGGCGGCCTTCGCGTCGAGCTGCAATTCAGCAACGCACCGCTGCTCCGAGCGCCTCGTGATGAGCTCCGCCATCCCGAGAGTAGAGCAGTGGTCCATCCCGATTGCAGTCGAAGCGGTGAGGATCGGCTAGCTCATGAACGGTAAGGTCGCGAAGCGTCACGACGGAATCGAGATGCGTCATCTCTGCTACTTCGTGGCAGCGGCCGAGCAAGGTAGCTTCAGAAAGGCTGGCCTCGCGCTGGGGATACAGGAATCCGCGATCAGCCGACGCATCCGAGACCTTGAAGATCACGTCGGGGCCGCCGGCGAGCGTTTTCTCCACGGCGCGCCGGCCAGGACATCCCGATCGCCACCAGATGAACCTGGAAGGTGTCCGGACATCCTCCAGGCCGAGACGATCGGGAGACCGACCAAAATACCGGCTCAACTTCGATACCGCGGCAAGGTAGGATCGTTGCGTCGCCGGCGACAGATTGCGGACTGTCATGTCCTCGATCATGCGGCGGCGAAGAGGGCTGATCTCAGCCATCGGAAAACCTCCTGTCTGAAGGGTTGGGCTTCGAAAATCCACGATCCTCTCAAACAGGAGGCTGCTGTTGCGACTCTTCCTCAATTGCCGCGCAAGCGGCTTCGTTGTGTGCTCAGCATGTTCAACCGCTTGGGGGTGAAAGTCCCTTAGCCAACCTGATGGAGGTGAAGGCTTAGCAAAGCGCAAGGGCATTACCGCGAGGTGGTGTCTGAAGGAAGCGTGGAGCAAAACCGCGACCTGACGAACAGAAACTGGATATGAGGCACCCCTGGCCGGACGAGCGGGCAACGAGTCGCGAAGTCCACATCCATCAAGGGCAGGGTTGTAGATCCGGCAGGTACGCGGGGAAGGCGATTGAACTTACCTGGGGAGGCCTGCGTCATGTTCCGACTTCGGAACTGAGGGAACCGCGAGGTGACCTGACCGTGACGCAGGAGTCAGCAGACGGCGTAGTAGGTGATGCTGTCGGCAAGGCTAGTGAGGCACTCCAAGGCCGAAAGGCGGAGCAACGGATAGGCCGAGCCGGGAACGATGACCGAAGGCCCGAACGATTGGAAGTGGCAAGTAGGACTGGCAACTCATGAGTGGAAAGCGGCAGAAGACCCAGTATTCACTGGCCCTGGAACCGACGGACCGGGGTAAAGCCCCTGGCGGCGGTTGCGAAGGGGCCGAACCGCTCGTGGCGGAGACAGCGCCCGAAAGCCCGGCTTGGACGGAACAACTAATGGAGAAGGCGTGCGATCGAGAGAACCTTGAAACAGCGTGGAAACGCGCATGTGATGCCCTGCCGGGCGTAAATCTGAGCCTGACGATAGAGCGGCAGGTGATCGGCGTATTTGGAGACGAGAACATAAGCCACCGTCACCTCGGTCGGCAATCCGCCCTCAATCAGTCGTGCCGGCGCGGGCGCCTGCACCACGACCTCCTCGCAGGACCGACAGGCATATTTTGGCCGGCGCACGACCAGCACGCGCAGTTGCGCCGGGATGATGTCCAATCGTTCGCTGCAATCCTCGCCGATCCGATGCAGCAGGCTGCGGCAGCAGGGACAGCTGTGATCTTCGATGTCGACCACCATCTCGATGCGCGGCAGATGTGGCGGAAGCGATCCCCGGTTCATGCGGCGCCTGGCGGCACGATGCGCCCGTTCGGCTGGGGCGGCGGCTTCTTCTCCAGCCTCACCGCTCGCCATCACCTGCTCGACGTCTTCGAGCCCAAGCAGAAGCTGATCTTCCGGCAGTGTCTCCGCACGTCGGCCGAAGCGATGGCGCCGCAGTTCCTTGATGATCTGCTCCAGCCGTTCGGCGCGAGCACGCTCGGCCAGCAGCATCGCCTTCAGCGTGCTGGGATCGTCAGGAAGCGCATCGGCCAAATCCATGAATCAAATTAGATCATGGGACTCACCGTGCCGCGAGTGCGCGGACTGATTCACTCTGCCGCAGCTCAACTCGGCTGTGTCGGCGCCACCGTAACCCGCGAGGCGTGGACCCGCCGCCAGTCGAGCCCCTCCAGCAATGCCGAGAGCTGCGCGGCCGTCAGATGCATGATGCCGTCCTGTACGTTCGGCCAGCGGAATGCCCCGAATCGTAAGTGGCGCGCTCAAGCTGGCGGCTCGAGAACACCCTCGTGGCGTAGCCGTATACCAAAAGCCCCAACAGCACGCTCGGGTGATACGAGGCCGAGCCCGAGCCGCGATACGCCCCGACCATCGCCGACAGGTCGAGCCGCTCGATCACCTCCACCACGAAGCGCGCCAGATGCCGCTCGGGCAGCCATTCGTCCACCGACGGCGGCAGCAGAAACCCGGTCTCGCGATCAACCTGGCGGAAGTTGCTCACTATCGCTCCAGTCAAAGAAGGCAGAATCAACCGATGCCATGGAATCCGACCCGCGTCGTCAGATCAAGTCCGACAGGCTGCTAGGTGTCTGAACCAATGCGCAAGCGGCGTTCAGCACCTATGATTGATCGTCAATGGGGAGTGCCGACCCAGTTGGGTTCGCGTATTCCCCTCGCGTCGCTCATCCAGACGCTCGCCGTGGCCGAATATCTAAACTTCCGCCACGCAGCCAATGCGCTCCGCGTCAGCCCGTCGAGCGTCAGCGCCCGCATCAAGATGCTGGAGGAAGACCTTGGCGTTCTGCTGTTCGAGCGCCACGCGCGGGGCGTCCGGTTGACGGAGGCCGGCCGCCACTTCGTGGAACGAGTGGCGGCCGGTGTCGATCAACTCGACCACGCCGTGAAGACCGCGGGCATGGCGACGCGAGGAGAATGCGGCCGCCTGCGTATCGGCGTTCATGCACTGATCCCCGGCAGCTTCCTCGCAGGGTTGATCGGGCAATATCGCGAAGACCATCCGCGCATCGCAGTCGAGATGACGGAGGGAACGGCGCGTGAGGCGGTCATGCAGCTTCGCGCCGACCGGCTGGACATCGCATTCGTGGCCGGCACGCCAAAACTACCTGACTGCCATTCTCGACTAATTTGGACCGAACCTCTCATGGCCGCACTACCGGATCGGCATCCGATGGCCGGGCACTCCGCTGTAGCCTGGGCCGATCTTGCGGGAGAGACCTTTCTTGTCCGCCACGGCGGCACCGGCCCGCAGGTGCATGACTATATCATCCTACGCCTTGCCGGGCGCTGGCCTACGTCTTCGATCCTCCGCTTTGAGGTAGAACGTTGCACGTTGCTGTCGATGGTCGGGCAGCGCTTCGGCATCACGATCGTCGGTGCGGCTACGTCGCTGCTGCCAACGTCCGGCGTGGTTTTCCTGCCCATCACGGACGAGCCCGCGCCGGTCGCGTTCTCGGCGGTCTGGTCGCCCTATAATCGCAGCGCCGCGCTCCAAAACCTGCTCACCCTCGCGGACGAAATGAATCGGTCAGCCAATTCGCTCGAGCATTCTGCAATTCGGCTTCACCACGGCCGCGAAGTCGGTCGGCACCCATGACTGCGCGCGTGTAACCCGTCCTATTTGTACGCCACAGTATCCGGCAGCCCTCCCACTTCATCTTTCCTGTTGCCTGTCGCGCAAACGCCTATTCTCTGATCGGCTCCATCCCTTTTGCCGATTGGAGCCGATATGCGTGGAGGCCGAATCCTTTGGGGTCAGATCGCCGTTGTCTTCGTCATTGTTTTGGTGACGACCTGGGCGGCGACGCAATGGACCGCCTGGCGGCTCGGCTTTCAGGCGCAGCTTGGCAATCCACGGTTCGAGCTGGCCGGCTGGCCGATCTACTATCCGCCGACTTTCTTCTGGTGGTGGTATGCGTTCGATGCCTACGCGCCGACGATCTTCGTCGAAGGCGGCATCATCGCGGCGTCAGGTGGCGTCCTCGCCATCGCCGTCGCAATCCTGATGTCGATCATGCGCGCACGCGAGGCGCGCGACGTCGCGACCTACGGCTCCGCGCGATGGGCCGAGGATAAGGAAATTCGCGCGGCCGGCCTGCTCGGTCCCGATGGCGTCGTGCTCGGCCGGCATACCCAAGACTACCTGCGCCACGACGGGCCGGAGCATGTGTTGTGCTTCGCGCCGACCCGCAGCGGCAAGGGCGTCGGCCTCGTGGTGCCGACGCTACTGACCTGGCCGGGAAGCTGCATTGTTCACGACATCAAGGGAGAGAACTGGACGCTGACGGCCGGTTTCCGGGGAAAGCACGGCCGCGTCCTGCTGTTCGATCCGACCAACGCCAAGTCGTCGGCCTACAATCCGCTGCTGGAGGTGCGGCAGGGCGAATGGGAAGTCCGCGACGTGCAGAACATCGCGGACATTCTCGTCGACCCCGAAGGCAGCCTCGACAAGCGCAACCATTGGGAAAAGACCAGCCATTCGCTACTGGTCGGCGCGATCCTGCACGTTCTCTACGCTGAGCCCGACAAGACGCTGGCGGGCGTCGCCAATTTCCTGTCCGATCCGCGCCGCCCGGTGGAAGCGACGTTGCGCGCGATGATGGACACGCCGCATCTCGGCGAAGCCGGCGTTCATCCCGTTATCGCCTCGTCCGCGCGCGAACTGCTCAACAAGAGCGATAACGAGCGGTCGGGCGTGCTTTCCACGGCCATGTCGTTCCTGGGCCTCTACCGCGATCCTGTCGTGGCGCGCGTCACGGCGCGCTGCGACTGGCGCATTGCCGATCTGGTCGGAAGCAACGAGCCCGTCAGCCTCTACCTCGTCGTGCCGCCGTCCGACATCAACCGCACCAAGCCGCTGATCCGGCTGATCCTCAACCAGATCGGCAGGCGGTTGACCGAAGAATTGAAGACCTCCGGCAAGCGCCATCGCCTGCTGCTGATGCTCGACGAGTTTCCCGCACTCGGCCGTCTGGATTTCTTTGAATCGGCGCTTGCCTTCATGGCCGGCTACGGGCTCAAAAGTTTCCTGATCGCGCAGAGCCTCAACCAGATCGAGCGCGCCTACGGACAAAACAACGCCATCCTCGACAACTGCCACGTCCGCGTCGCCTTTGCGACGAACGATGAGCGCACGGCCAAGAGGGTCAGCGACGCACTCGGCACCGCGACCGAGATGCGCGATTCCACCAACTACGCCGGCCATCGTCTCGCGCCGTGGCTGGGGCATCTCATG
Source organism: Mesorhizobium sp. 1M-11 (assembly GCF_001303895.1). GTDB lineage: Bacteria > Pseudomonadota > Alphaproteobacteria > Rhizobiales > Rhizobiaceae > Mesorhizobium. The sequence goes on from NZ_LJSD01000013.1 coordinate 32,616, forward strand.
GTGTCGCGGCAGGAGACGGCGCGGCCGTTGCTGACGCCCGGTGAGATCATGCAGCTTCCGCCCACTGACGAGATCGTCATGGTGGCGGGCACGCCGCCGATCCGCGCCGCGAAGGCGCGCTATTTCGAGGACAAGCGGTTTCAGGAACGCATCCTGCCGCCGCCCGACTTGGCAGCCGCTAATGCCGCCGCGCCGCAGCCATCATCGGACGACTGGTCCAGCCGCGTGGTGGCGGCATCGGGAAAGATATCCGCGACGCGGACCGGCGGGACAGAGGGCGATCCGGCCAATGCCGGTATCCGCCGCGAGCCGGAATTGCCCGAGCATGAGGACATCGTCACGCCGCCGCGGCCGCCCGAGCAGGAGTTCGACCTTCTGGACGACGAGCCCGATGTCGACGCCGCCAAGGCGCGCGCCATGCGCCAACGCATGCGCATGGTCGCGCGGCAAGCGTCGTTGGACCCGGCCGATAGCATCGAGCTTTGAGGCCGGCCATGACGACCCGAACCCGCATGAACGTCTATTTCGCCCCGGACTTGCTGGCGCAGGTCGAGGCGCTGGCGCTGCGCCGGCAGGTGTCGAAATCCGCCATCATCGAGGCCGCTGTTGCGTCCTTCCTGTCCGGGGACTCGGCCGAGAAGCTGGAGGCGGCCATGTCGCGCCGCCTGGACAAGCTCGGCCGCCAGATCGACACGCTCGACGAGGATCTCGCCATCCTGGGCGAGACCGTCTCGCTGTTCATCCGCATTTGGCTCGCCGCCACGCCGCCACTGCCGGAGAGCGCGCAAGCCTCCGCCCGTGCGAAGGGCGCCGAGCGGTTCGACGGTTTCATGCAGTCGCTCGGTCGGCGGCTGGCGACGGGCGACAGGTTTCTGAAAGAACTGTCGCGGGACATGCCCGCGCAGTCCATGCACGATGTCCCGGCCGGCGAGACGGCTGCCGACGATTCCTTGCAAAACCCATCGCGATAGGTTATCTATTCTATGGTCACGATCCACCGCGCGCATGGGCTGCGCATCGTCATCTACACCGACGACCATGAGCCTGCCCATGTGCATGTGTTCGGCGATGGTCACGCCAAGATCAACCTGACTGGCCCCGATGGCGGGCCGGAACTGGTCTGGGCCGAGGGCATGAAGCGGAACGAGGTGCGTCGCGCGATCGCTGTCGTGATCGAGCACAGGGAAGCGTTTCTGGCGCGATGGAGAGACGTACATGGCTGACCTGACCGATGCCGCAATCGACGCCGCGCT
>NZ_LJSD01000052.1 GCF_001303895.1 Mesorhizobium sp. 1M-11
GAGTTTAGTAAAAGGAACAGGACTTATGTCCAGCATTCTGACCAACGCCGCCGCCTTGACCGCTCTTCAGAGCCTCAATGCAACCAACAAGAACCTGACCGTCACCCAGGGCCGCATCGCCACCGGCATGCGCGTCGCCGAGGCCGCCGACAACGCCGCCTACTGGTCGATCGCCACCACCATGCGTTCCGACAACAAGGCTAACTCGGTCGTGCAGGACGCGCTCGGCCTGGGCGCCGGCAAGGTTGACACCGCCTACACCGCCATGAACAAGGCGATCGACGTCGTCGACCAGATCAAGCAGAAGGTGCTGCTGGCCAAGACCTCCAGCGCGGCCGACCGCGAGCGCATCCAGACGGAAATCGGCAACCTGCAGTCCCAACTCAAGGACAACATCGCCGGTGCCAACTATGCTGGTTCGAACCTGCTGAAGACCGACTCGACCTCGACGACTGACACCAAGCTGACGGTCATGACCTCCTACAACCGCGATTCGGCTGGCAAGGTTACGACCGGCACGATCGACGTCGATTTCACGAACATCCGACTGATCGATTCGAACGCCGCCACCGGCGCTGTGGGAACTGGCATCCTGGACAAGGCGTTCTCGACGGGCGGCGCGTCGACTTTGGATCTGAAGGTTTCCGGCACGGGCGGTGCAAGCACTGCCGGCGATTTCGACGCCCTGCTCACCGGCATCGAAGCTGCCTTGAAGGGCATGGCCACCGGCGCTGCAGAACTCGGTGCTGCGAAGGCGCGCATCGACATGCAGAAGGACTTCGTTTCGAAGCTTTCGGACTCGATCGATCGCGGCGTCGGCCAGCTCGTTGACGCCGACATGAACAAGGAATCGACTCGCCTGCAGGCCCTCCAGGTCCAGCAGCAGCTCGGTATCCAGGCTCTGTCGATCGCCAACGGCTCGTCGCAGCAGATCCTGTCGCTCTTCCGCGGCTGATCCCGAACCTTCTCAGGCAACAACTTCATCTTTCGGGCCGCGCCAAAAGCGCGGCCCGATTTATTTTTCTTAACGTTTATCACTGCATTAGCTTTCCCTTTAATGAGCTGTTAACCATGACTGGTTAGCTATTGTTAACCACGTTGCTCCGTTCATCCGTTTCAAGGAGGCCAACGCTGGCGGTCCGTCATCGCGCGGGGAATGCGCGGCCATTCGAAGGGGAGTTACCTTGGCGAGCATCATGACCAACGCCTCGGCGCTGACAGCGCTGCAGAGCCTGAACGCCACCAACAAGGCGCTCGAACAGACGCAGTCGCGCATTTCCACCGGCTACCGCGTCTCGACCGCCTCCGACAACGCCGCGTACTGGTCGATCGCCACCACCATGCGTTCCGACAACAAGGCGAATTCCGTTGTCCAGGACGCGCTCGGTCTCGGCGCCGGCAAGGTCGACACGGCCTACACCGCAATGAACAAGGCGATCGAAGTCGTCGACGCCATCAAGCAGAAGATCCTGCTCGCAAAGGCTTCCGGCCCTGAGCAGCGCGGCAAGATCCAGGGCGATATCGAGTCTTTGCAGAAGCAGCTCGAGGACAATATCGCCGGTGCCAGCTATGCCGGCACGAACATGTTGAAGACCGATTCGAGCGTCAATGGCAGCCTCGACATCATTTCGTCCTACAACCGTGACTCGGCTGGCAAAGTCACCACCGGCACGATCAACATTCCGCTGGCCAACGTCCGGCTGATCGACGCGGGCACTGGCAAAGCGGGCATTCTGGATGCAACTGGCTCCGCCTCCACCAAGTCGCTGCTCACCATATCGGTTTCCGATCTCACCGGCGTGACCGGCACAGGCGAAACGGCCCAGTTCGACAACCTGCTCACCGACGTCGAAAAAGTGCTTGCCAAGATGGCCAGCGCCGCTTCTGAGCTCGGTGCCGCCAAGTCGCGCGTCGACATGCAGAAGGACTTCGTCTCGAAGCTCTCCGATTCGATCGATCGCGGCGTCGGCCAGCTCGTCGATGCCGACATGGACCGGGAATCGACAAAGCTTCAAGCGCTCCAGGTCCAGCAGCAGCTCGGCATCCAGGCTCTGTCGATCGCCAATGCCAGCGCCCAGAACATCCTGTCGCTGTTCAAGAGCTGATCGGTCGTCGATCCTTCCTCTTCCCGATCGGGCCGCGCCACCAGCGCGGCCCGATACCATTTTCGCACAAGCTTCAGCGTCTAGTGTTCCAGCGGGCAATCATGCAGGGACCCTCGACCCGTGCCGGAACAACTTAGAAGCATCGTCATCAATCTTCAGGATTTCGGCACCAAGCGGCTGGCCATCATGGCCGGCATCGCGCTTCTGACGCTCGCCGTCATCGGTGTCGCCTCGGTCTACCTCAACCGCCCAGCCTACGAGACGCTCTATGTCGGCCTCGAACGCTCCGACGTAAATCAGATCGGCATGGTGCTTTCCGAAGCTGGCATGAATTTCGACGTTGGCTCGGACGGCACCAGCGTTCTGGTACCGGTCGGCACCACCGCCAAGGCGCGCATGCTGTTGGCTGAAAAGGGCCTGCCGACCAGCGCCAATGCCGGCTACGAGCTGTTCGATAAGGTTGGTTCGCTCGGCCTCACCTCCTTCATGCAGCAGGTCACCCGCGTGCGTGCTCTGGAAGGTGAGATCGCCCGCACCATCCAGTCGCTGACAGGCGTGAAGGCAGCCCGCGTGCATATCGTCATGTCGGAGCGCGCCAATTTCCGCCGCGAGGAACAACAGCCTTCCGCTTCCGTGGTGATCCGCTATGCCGGCATCGACGGCAGCAAGGCCGCCATGTCGATCCGCCACCTGGTCTCCGCGGCTGTGCCCGGCCTCTCGGCCGAAAAGGTGACGGTGCTCGATTCCGCGGGCAACCTGCTCGCTGCTGGCGATGATCCCTCCAACAGCAGTGCCATCCGTTCACTCGGCGTCGAGCGCACTGTGGAGAGCCAGATCGAGGATAATATCCGTCGCGCGCTGACGCCCTATCTCGGCCCGGACAATTTCCGTGCCAGCGTCAAAGCCGACGTCAACACCGACACGCGCCAGACCGAAGAAACCATCTTCGATCCGGAATCGCGCGTCGAGCGCTCCGTCCAGACCGTCAAGGCGAACGAGAACAGCAATCAGCGCCAGGCCGCGACACCGGCCACGGTCGAACAGAATCTGCCGGAGACGCAGGCTGCCGCTTCCGACGGTCCGCAGTCGAGCTCGCAGAACGACCGCAAGGAAGAGATCACCAACTACGAGATCAATTCCAAGAAGATCGCCACGGTTTCCAACGGCTATTCGGTCACCAAGATGTCGATCGCCGTCGTCGTCAACCAGCAACGGCTGCTGTCGGTGATCGGTAAGGACGCCACGCCCGAGCAGATCACCCAACGCGTCGCCGACATCAAGAAGATGGTAGCCTCGGCCACCGGCCTCGATGAAAAGCGTGGCGACATCATCGATGTCTCGGCGGTCGAATTCATCGATGGCCTGGATGGGCAGGAACTCGCCTCGCCCGGTATCCTCGATGCCGTCGCAAGCTATACCGGCAGCCTGATCAATGCCGCCGCCTTCATCGTTGTCGTGTTCCTGGTCGCCTTCTTCGGCTTGCGGCCGATGGCTGCGGCGCTGACGAACAAGCCGGCAGCGCTTGCCGGCCCGAGCTTCGAGGATGTCCAGCGCTCACTGCCCAATCCGGACACCGCTGCCGAAGCGGAAGGACCGGCTCCGGCGCTGGCCGACAGCCGTCCGGCACCGCTCGATGATCTGCGCAGGAAACTGCGGCCGGCACCACAGGACAGGCTTGCCCGTATGGTCGACATCAACGAGGAGCGTACGGCCAACATCCTGCGCAAATGGACGGCCCAGGAAGCCGCGGGCTGATGCGACAGGCATCCCTTTCCGATCTGCTGCCCGATTTCGGTGCGCCGCCTCCCCATGGCAGCGTGCCGGTTCACACGCTTGCCGAGCCGCCCACCTTTGCTGACAGCCCTCCTGCGATCGATGTCGACAAGCTGATCGCGATGGCGGTTGCCAAGGCCGAGGACGCGCTCGAAGCCAGGCTGACGACGGCATTCACCGAACAGCTCGATGCCGAACGGCGGACGATGGCGGATGAAGCCACGGCGCTGGTCGAAGGGCTGGGCGGCGATATCGGCCAGGCAGTCGGCAATCACATGCGACAAACGGAACAACAGCTGCATGATTTGATGGGCGATGCACTCGCCCGCATCATTGGCGGCGTGTTGAGCGACGAATTGCAGAAACGCTCTCTCATCGCGCTGGAAAAAGTCATTCGCGACACGCTGGCGGATTCCGAAGCCGTCCGCATCGCCGTGCGCGGACCACTCTCTCTTTACGAGCCGTTGAAGGCTGCGCTCGGCAAACGAGCAGCGAGCCTGGATTTCACCGAGGCATCGGCGCTCGACTTGACCCTTGTCGTCAATGACACCGTCGTCGAAACACGCATGTCTGAATGGTCGGCAGCCCTGTCGGAGGTCCTCTCATGAGCACGGCAGGCGGCGCCGATCCGCGGCAGGAAATCATCATCGTCCGCCGCAACCATGACGACCACGACGACGCTCATCATGGTGGCGTCTGGAAGATCGCCTTCGCCGATTTCATGACCGCGATGATGTGCTTCTTCCTCGTCATGTGGTTGATCAACGCGGCAAACGAACAGACAAGGGCAGCCGTTGCGTCCTACTTCAACCCGGTTCCGCTGATCGACCGCAGCGCCAGCCGCAAGGGCTTGCAGGATATCGGCGATGGGCCCGACGAACCTGGCTACACCTCCAACGATCCGGTGGAAGGAACGACCAAGCAGGGTCACAACGGCAAGGGCAACCCCGGCACCGCGCAGGAAGAACAGAGCGGTCAAAACGAGAAACAAGACAAGGCCGCGGAGGCCAAGAACGCCGACGAGAAACTGTTCGCCGATCCTTATGCGGTTCTTGCCGAAATTGCCGCCGAGACCGGCACGCGGCAAAACGTCAGTACCAAAGGTGAGGGCGGAGCGCAGACGGCGGGGCCGGCCACCGGCGCGTCGGGCGGTGAATCCTATCGCGATCCGTTCGCTCCGGATTTCTGGTCACAGCAGATATCGACGCCCCTGCCCGAGGCGAGCGCCGAAACGGCGAAGGTGGAAAACCAGCCCCAGAAGCCGGGAGAGGCGGCCAGCAAGGATCAGCCAACCGGCAAGGAAGAAGCCGCGGCCAAGGACCCTTCCATGGCCAAGGTCGAGAAGAATGACGAGCTTGAATCCGCCAAGCAGGACAAGGCTCCGACTGCAACCACAAAGAAGGCTGCCGAAGAGGTCAAGAAGAAGATCGCCGAGGCTTTCAAGCCGGGCGAGGCAATCGCCGATGGCGTCAGCGTCGAGGCCACAGACAAGGGCGTCGTCATTTCCGTTACCGACAGCTTCAATTTCGGCATGTTCGAAATCGGCTCGGCCATGCCGCGCCGCGAACTCGTGCTCGCGATGGAAAAGATCGGCCGCATCGTCAAGGAACAGAAAGGCACGGTTGCCATCCAGGGTCATACCGACGCCCGTCCCTTCCGCGGCGGTTACGACAACTGGCGGCTTTCCACCGCACGCGCACACTCGGCCTATTATATGCTGGTGCGCGGAGGCCTGGATGAAAGCCGCATCAAGGAGGTCGCGGGTTTCGCCGACCGCGAACCGAAAAACAAGGCAGACCCGCTCGCCGCCGTCAACCGGCGCATCGAGATCCTGCTGGAGACCGGGGGGTGATCCGCGTCGCGCGCATCGGCGTCGCGGGGCTCATCTTGCTTGGCATGGGCATGGCGACGACCGCCCTCGCCCAGAATCCGTTGCAGCCCTACCAGATGGTGCGCTCCCTGCAGCTCGTGCAGGACAGGCTGGCCTCGGGCGACCATGCCGCGCTGCCCATGCAAAACAAGCTGCTCGAAATGGTCGATGCGCGTTTCCGGGCATCGAAACCCGACGACTTCAAGGAACCCAGGAACCTGCGTGCCCTGCTGGTTTACGGTATGAGCGGCGGCAATCCGGCAACGGTCAGGGATGTAACCCGCCGCGCCCAGCTCGATGAGACCAACCAGGCGATCGTCGATGGCATTCTGGACTATCTCGGCGGCCAGCCTGGCCCGGCAATCGAAGCATTGCAGGCGGTCGATCCGATGACGCTGTCGCCTGACGTCGGCGCCTTCGTGGCCTTGATCAAGGGATCTCTGCTTGCGGCAGAGGATCCCGTTCAGGCGCTGACGCTGCTCGATCAGGCCCGCCTGCTCAGTCCTGGCACGCTGGTGGAGGAAGCCGCACTGCGCCGTTCTGTAGCCATCACCACGACCAATGGCGACGCGGCTCGGTTTGCACAGGCCTCCACACAATATGTCGAACGCTATCTGCTCTCACCTTACGCCAGCCAGTTCGCCGACAGTTTTGTCGCCGGTGTGGTTACGCTGCATATGGCGCTGAGCCAGGATAAATTGCCCGACATCACTTCGATGATGGATAAGGAGCGCGAACGCGTCATCTATCTGCGTATCGCGCGCCGCGCTGCCATCGATGGATTGAACGATCTGTCCGCCTTCGCATCAGCAAGGGCCATCCCGCAGGATAAGGGTGCAACCAAGACGGACGATCCACGCGCCGAACTCTACGCCAGCTTGTCCAGCATCACGTCGGCGACGGTCGATGACATTCGCGCCAAGCTGAAGACGATCGACCGAAGCCGCTTGTCGCCGAGTGACCGTTCCCTGCTCGACGCTGCCCAGCAGATTACCCAGGAAGTCGTTGCACCACCGATACCGGCGGTTTTCGATCAGCCGCCTTCCATCGCGCGGGCCTCCGCCAAATCGGAACCGGCTACGAAGCGCGTGGACAGCGCGGCCGACAACGACTCCGACCTGCCGCCGGTCGAAGACGCAGTGTCGGAGCGGCCAGCAACCGAGGCAGTTGCCGAGCCCGCGGAAAAACCCGCACCTGCCCAGCAGGACGCTGCGGTTCAGCCGCCGCCTGCAACCCTGTTGCCGGCATCCGCGAATGCCGGTTCGGACACCACCGACGCTGCGATCGCGGATACGAAACGCAAACTCGGCAAGATAGATCTTCTACTGGGAGCTTCACCTCAATGACTGCAAGCCTTGGTCAGAACCTTCTAGGCGTCCCGCTGCAGCGGACCGGTGGGCAGCAATCCGGCGGCAAGGCCGGTGAAAACGGCCCAGCTTTCGATGATCTGCTCACCCATCGCGAGACGACAAGCAAGGACAGGGTAACCCAACACGCAACGCATGGCTCGCATTGGGAAAGGATCCGTGCCGACATCACTTTCGCTAACGGCGAACGTGCTGCCGGACAGGTTGGGGAAAGCAAAGCCAGGATCGATGAAGAGGGCGATGACGAACAGGCAGACGACAAACAATCGGCCGACACCCACGATCAAACGGCGGATGCGCGCGACCACTTGCCCCTGTTTTTGAACCTGCACGGTTTGGGACGATCCGACAACCGGGGCGAACCGGATACGGCGGAAACGGAAGCCGATCCTCTTGCAGACAAGGCAAAGCGGGCGGCTGACGTGCGGGGAACAAAGGATGCCGATACCGGTCAAAGCGACAACGAACAGTCGCCGACAATCCATGTCGAGCGATCCACCGCAAGGCGCGGAACAGGCGGCGTGCAGGCGGCCAACACGCAGAACCTCACCGGCGGTGCGTCTGCAGAAAATGCCACTGCATCCGCCGGCTCCGCCGTCGGGGAAGCCGAGCTTGGCGGCAGGGGGGCAACACCGGTTGAACCGTCGGAGACCGAAACCAACGGCCGCCGGGCTTCCAGCGAGGCCTTGAAGCAATCGGGCGGATCACGGGCATCGGTGGTGGCCGAACAGAACTACCCTGCGCCCGCTCTCCAGCACGCCAGCCAGGCATCGCGCGACGTCATCGATGCAATCGCGAGCAATGGCGCACCCGCCAGGACGGCATCGACCGCCGCCATGGGCGCCCAAAATGGCTCTCCTGTTGCAGTTCCGGCACACATATTGAAGATCGAATTGCATCCGGCGGAGCTCGGAGCCGTTACCGCCAATCTGCGTCTTGCCGGCGAGCAACTGTCGATTGAGATCAAGCCCGAAACCTACGAAGCACACCGTCGATTGAGCTCGGACAGCGAGGCCATCGTGAAGTCGCTGAAGTCGCTCGGCTTCGACATCGACAAGGTAACGATCCTGCAACCCTCGATAGCAGCAACACCAGCTGCGCGCGGAGACGCGCCGCAAGCTGGGACGGCTCCCGGACGCGATCAATCTTCCTTTCAGCCAGGCAACTCCGGCGGGAATGGCGATGGCATGAGCGGGCAGTCAGGAAGGAACCGCGGCGATGACAGGCAGCAGGACCAGCGTCCGGCGCAATCTTCTCATGAGCGTTCTGGCAGCGGCCTGTTTATCTAGCACGCTCGTCGCCCGGACAGCCCTGGCTGCTGCCAACCCTTGCGAAGCGGAAATCCTGCGGGCGGCGGACCGCTATCGGATTCCTGCCGGCATCCTCTATGCCGTGGGACTGACGGAGACGGGTAACAAAGGCAGCCTGCAACCCAATGCCTTGAATATAGAAGGAAAAGCTGTCTTTCCTCGTTCGCGTTCGGAGGCCCTCCTGACCTTCGAGGCTGCACGGCGCGAGGGCAAGTCGCTGATTGATCTCGGCTGCATGCAGATCAATCATCGCTATCATGGCGATCAGTTCCGCAGCATCGAGGACATGCTCGATCCGCGCCGCAACGTCGACTATGCAGCGCGCTTCCTCGCGCAACTGCATGCACGGCATGAGACCTGGTCCATGGCCGTGGCGCGCTATCATGCTGGACCCAACAACGATCCCGCCCAGAAGCGCTACGTCTGTCGTGTGATCGCCAATATGGTCGCGGTCGGCTTCGGCAAATGGACAGCCAACGCGCGCGATTTCTGCACCCGATAGGTTGTATTCGCAATGATGCGAGGAGCACGCTTTCGCGGCGTGAGGGAACACTCTTTTTGTCGACGGATCCGGTTCGGATCGCCATCAGATTGTACGCGGTACAACCACCGCGATTCCCGACTCCCAAGAAACCAGTCACAAGAAATGACGGTTGGTCAGGATTCGTGAGGAGGACTACGCCTTTCCGCACGGGGCAGATGAACTGATTCGGGGGCTGGGCGATGATCGTAATCGTGGACGAACGAGAACTTGTGACCGATGGTTACAGCTCGATGTTCGGTCGGGAAGGTGTGGCAAGCGCCGGTTTCGCGCCGAGCGAATTCGACGCCTGGGTTTCCAGTGCACCCGAGGACGATCTGAAATCGGTTCGAGCCTTCCTGATCGGCGATTGCCGCGAGGGCGCCGTCTCCCCGCGACAGATCAGGGACCGCAGCGGCGCTCCCGTTATCGCGCTGAGCGAACACAATTCCCTCGAAAACACCTTGCGCCTTTTCGAATCCGGCGTCGACGACGTCGTGCGCAAACCGGTACACATCCGCGAAATCCTGGCGCGCATCAGTGCGATCCGTCGCCGCGCTCATGAGGACGCCTCCTTCACCGAAATCGGAGCGATGCGCATCTTCATGGATGGCCGCGATCCCGAGATCGACGGCGAGCCGATGCCTCTGCCGCGTCGAGAGCGCCGCATCCTCGAATACCTGGCCAGCAACCGGGGTCGACGGGTCACCAAGACGCAGGTCTTCAATGCCATCTATGGAATCTTCGACGAAGAGGTCGAGGAGAATGTGGTGGAGAGCCACATCTCCAAACTGCGCAAGAAGCTGCGCGAGCGGCTCGGCCACGACCCGATCGATTCCAAACGCTTCCTCGGTTACCGGCTGGTCGCCTGATGCGCCCGATCGCGGCGCGCGCCAGCCTCGCGCAAGACAACACGGTTAGCGTGGCCAGCGACACCATGCGCATAACGGAGACGTTGCGATGAGCCTCTATGGAATGATGCGGACCGGCGTTTCCGGCATGAACGCCCAAGCAAACCGCCTGTCCACCGTCGCCGACAACATCGCCAATTCCGACACCACCGGCTACAAACGCTCGTCGATCGAGTTCTCCAGCCTGGTGATGCCGACCACCGGTGGCGCCTACAATTCGGGGGGCGTCAATTCGACGATCCGCACCGCGATCACCGATCGCGGCGATCTGAAGGGCACGACATCGGTCTCCGACCTCGCGATCCGCGGCGACGGTTTCTTCGTGGTGCAGGATTCGTCTGGCACCCCTTACATGACCCGGGCCGGTTCTTTCGTGCCGGACGCCCAGGGCAGACTGGTCAATGCCGCCGGCTACCAGCTGATGGCCTACAGCTACGAAAACGGCGTCCCGGCCGCGACGGTCAATGGTTTCCAGGGTCTCGTCCCCGTCCAGATTTCCGAAGGCAAGATGACGGCGGCTCCTTCCACCTCGGGTACTTTCAGCGGCAACCTGCCTTCTGGGGCCGACGCGATCGTCGCGCCGGCAACAGCGCCTTCCGGCAACGCTGCAACCGCTAAATACACCAACAAATCGTCGATGGTCGTCTATGACAATCTCGGCAACAAGGTGATGGTCGACATCTACTTCACCAAGACGGCAGCCGGAACCTGGGACGTGGCTGTTTTCGATCAGTCGAAGGCTGCAGCCGGCGGACCATTCCCCTACACGAGCGGCCCGCTGACGAGCGCTACGCTTAACTTCGACGGCACCGGCAAACTGACCGGCACGGATAGCGTTACCTTCACTGTTCCTGGCGGCGCATCGCTCAAGCTCGACCTCAAGGGCCTCAGCCAGATCGGCACCGGCTACACTGCCACCGGCCAGGTCAACGGCAACGGGCCAAGCAACATCGAGAAGGTGACGATCGGCAAGGACGGCACCATCTACGCCCAGTATCAGGACGGCTCGACCAAGCCGCTCTACAAGATCCCGCTGGCGGACGTGCCAAGCCCCGACCGGCTGATCCAGCAGTCCGGCAACGTCTTCACGCAAAGCCCGGATTCGGGCGACGTGCAGATCGGTTTCGCCGGCGAGGGCAAGCGCGGCGAGATCATTTCCGGTGCGCTTGAAAACTCGAATGTCGATATCGCCGAGGAACTCACCAACATGATCTCCTCGCAGCGCAGCTATACGGCCAATTCGAAGGTGTTCCAGACCGGTTCCGAACTGATGGACATCCTCGTCAACCTGAAGAGATGAGACGCGGCTCAGAAGCCCGGTCGATGGTCGACCGGGCTTCGGCCGCATCACAGCCTGAAAGACCCGCATGTCGTTGTCATCCGCACTCAGCATCGCCCAGTCCTCGCTCAAGGCAACGTCGCGGCAGACAAGCATCGTCTCGCGCAACGTCGCGGATGCCTCCAATCCGGATTATTCGCGCCGCATCGCGGTCCTCTCCTATACCGACACCGGCGTCAGCGCGGTCAAAATCCACCGTGCTGCCAACGAACTGCTGTTTCGGCAAAATCTCAGCGCCCTTTCATCCTGGAGCGGACAGGCGACGCTCGCCCAGGGCATGGACCGGCTCGAACTGCAGGTGAACGGCGTCGACAATGCCTCATCGATTTCTGCCGCGATCGGCGGTCTGCAGAAGGCACTCCAGCTCTATGCCACCACGCCGTCGAACCAGAATCTCGGCACCAGCGTGATCGAGTCGGCGCGCCAGGTCATCCGTTCCCTCAACGACGGCACCAAGGCGATCCAGGACTTCCGCACCAAGACCGATGGCGAGATCACCACTGCCGTCAACGATATCAACGATCTCCTCAAGCAGTTCGAAGTCGCCAACCAGGCCGTCATCAACGGCACACGCTCGGGCGAGGACGTCTCCGATGCGCTCGACCAGCGCGATGCAGTGTTGAAGAAGCTCTCGGAATTCATTCCGATCTCCACCTACACCCGCGGCGACAACGATATGGTCATCACCACCGGTGACGGCACGACGTTGTTCGAGACCATTCCGCGATCGGTGACCTTCACGCCTTCCGCCGGCTACACGCCAGGCGTGGTCGGTGGCCAGATCTACATCGACAAAGTGCCGATGAAGGTTTCCGCCACAACTGAAGCGTCCGGCAAGCTCGCCGGGATGCTGCAGCTGCGCGACCACGTCACCGTCACCATGCAGCGGCAACTGGACGAAACCGCCCGCGGTCTCATAACGGCATTTGCCGAGACTGCCCCTAGCCAGCCGGACGCTGTCGGCCTTTTCACCTGGCCTGGCGCTCCGGGCATCCCACCGGCCGGCACGCTGATCAACGGGCTCGCGGGAACGATCAAGATCAATGCTGCGGTCGATCCGGCTGCCGGTGGCAATCCGGTTCTGTTGCGCGATGGCGGCATCAATGGCGCGGTCTACCGCACCAACCCCGATCCGGTCGGCAGCGGCGCGTCCTATGCCGACAGGCTGATCGCCTACGGCGAAAAACTCACCAAGCCGATGGCCTTCGATCCGAACGCCGGCATCACCGCGAATTCCAGTGTCGTCTCGTATGCCGCCAGCTCCATCGGCTGGTTCGAAGGTGTGCGGCAGCAGGCCTCGAACCTCGCCGATACCAAGGAAGCGCTGGCGCAGCGCACCGGCGAAGCCCTCTCCAACGCCACCGGCGTCAATGTCGACAACGAGATGTCGCAGATGCTGGATCTCGAACACACTTACCAGGCATCCGCCCGCATCCTGACCACCGTCAACCAGATGCTCGATGCCCTCCTCGCCGCGGTGAAATAAGTCATGAAGACCACCTCCGTTTCGTCATCCGCCATGTCCAACGCGATGCGCTATTCGCAATCGCGCATGCAGGTCGAACTTGTGAAGCGTCAGAAGGAACTGGACACGCTGCGCGTCGCCGATCTCGGCCTGGCGCTCGGCGCCCGCACTTCGCAATCGGTCACTTTCGCGCGCGACCTGGAACGACTGAACACCATCGTCGATTCCAACAAGCTGATCTCGTCGCGGCTGTCGACCACGCAGGACGCACTCGGCAAGCTCGGCGACGCTGCGCAGAAGCTTCTGACCGCGGTCAGCACCGCCGTAGGCGGCGATCCGGGCTCGAACGTGACGCGCGATGCCGGCAAGGCCGCACTGCAGTCGATGACCTCGATCCTGAATTCCAGCCTCAACGGCGAGTATCTGTTTTCGGGCACCAACACCGACGTAAAGCCGATCAACGACTATACGGCTTCCTCGGCCGCGAAAGCCGCGTTCGATGCAGCCTTCAACGCCAGCTTCCCCAATCCGCCGACTGATCCGGCCGACATCACGGCAACGCAGATCAACGACTTCATAACCAACGTCGTGACGCCGCAATTCATGGGACCGGACTGGAAGACCAACTGGTCGAATGCCACCGACCAGCAGATCGTCAGCCGTATCTCTCTGAACGAAACGACCGAGACCTCCGTCAGCGCCAACACCGATGGCGTGAAGAAGCTCGCGATGGCAGCAACCATCGTCAACGAACTCTTCTCGCGCAACCTCAATGCCGATGCCAAGAAGGCCGTTGCACAGCAGGCGATAACGTTGACCGGCGAAGCCCTCGGCAGCATCGCGCAAACCCAGTCGCAAGCTGGTATCATCGAGCAGCGGGTGACCGATGCGAGCGACCGCATGAACGCGCAGATCAAGCTGTTCGAAAAACATGTTATCGATCTTGAGGGTATCGACGAGTACGAAGCCGCCAACCGTGTCAACGATCTGATGTCGCATATCCAGACTTCGTTTGCGCTCACGGCGCGCATCCAGCAGCTCAGCCTGATCAACTTCCTGAAGTAACCGGCGATCGGATAAGCGATGTATCAATTCTCCTACGCCGACATCCAGACGGACTCCGTAGCGGACGCCAAGGACCGCGAACGACACTTGTTGTCGCGGTCGATCGACCTTCTGATTGATGCCGCCAATGCGGGCAGCGATTCCATGCAGGCGGTGGAAGCCCTGCATTTCACCAACCGCGTGTGGACGGCTCTGCTCGAGGACCTCTCCTCGGACGAAAACTCTCTTCCGAAAGAGTTGCGCGCCAATTTGATTTCGATCGGCATGTGGCTGCTGCGCGAAACCGAGGATATCCGCCAGGGCCGCTCAAACAATTTCGACGGGCTGATCGAAGTCTCGCAGATCATCCGGGACGGCATTCAATGACGCCGTCCAAGAGCACCTTAAAGCTCTCGCTGAAACCGGGAGAGCGCATCTATCTGAACGGCGCCGTCGTCCGCGTCGACCGCAAGGTCACCTTGGAACTGCTGAACGATGTCCAGTTTCTGCTGGAAGGCCATGTCCTTCAGGCAGAAGAGGCCTCAACGCCGCTCAGGCAGCTCTATTTCGTGGCGCAGATCATGCTGATCAATCCACAAGGAGCCGAGGAGGCACGCGAGATGTTCCGTCATTCGCTGCCGCTGCTGCTCGCCTCCTTCCATAATGAGCGCATTCGCTCGACGCTGAAGGATGTCGACCGAATGGTCTCGGAAGGTCACGTCTACGAAGCGCTGCGGGCGATCCGTTCGCTCTATCCGCTGGAAAAGCTGGCGTTGGATGCAAACGAGAATGAACCCCAGGACGCCCCGCGTCCGCTGGCAGTGGGAGCACGCTGATCATGGCCGTCGACATGAATGTCAACAACAACGTCGGCAACACGCCGCAGACGCAGCAGCAGTCGAAGACCTCGGTCGACTACCAGTCCTTCCTGAAGCTTTTGATGGCGCAGATGAAGAACCAGGACCCGACCAAGCCGATGGACTCGACCGAGTATGTCGCGCAGCTCGCCCAGTTCTCGCAGGTCGAGCAGTCGGTGCAGATGAACACCAAGCTGGAATACATCCTCCAGTCCTCGGCGCTTTCACAGGCCGACTCCCTCATCGGCCGCCAACTGACCTCCGCTGACGGCAACACCACCGGCGTGGTCAAGGAAGTGCGGCTGGCCAGTGACGGGCTGATCGCCGTTCTGGCCGACGGCAAGGAAGTGCCGGTGCTGCCCGGCGTCGTCGTCAAGCAGGCGCCGGCGGCGGCCTAGGGGCACGGGCAATGAACGAGGCCGACGCGCTCGATATCGTCCAGTTCGCCGTCTGGACGGTGCTGACGGCATCGGCCCCCGTCGTGCTGGTCGCCATGGTGGTAGGCATTGGCATCGCCCTCATCCAGGCGCTTACCCAGATCCAGGAAATCACGCTCACCTTCGTGCCGAAGATCGTTGCCATCATGCTCGTGGTGGCGCTGACCGGTCCCTTCGTGGGCGGCCAGATCTCGGCCTTCACCAACGTCGTCTTCGAGCGTATCCAGAACGGCTTCTGACCCCGTCGACCTTGGTCGACCCTGGCGGGATTCTATCCCCAGCCTGGACCAGTCCATTTTCCAAAAGCCATTCGCCTTTTCCGCAGTCTCGTCTAACTTTGTCGGCAAACGCCGCCGACGAGAGCAGCGATTCACGAGACGAGCGATGCCCCAAGACAGCGGTCCGGCTATCGAGGACGAGCCGAACAGTCAACGCACTTCCGCGCTGGCGCCTTTCCAGCACGGCATCTTCCGCGCCGTGTGGAGCGCCAGCCTGGTCTCCAATCTGGGCGGCCTGATCCAGGGTGTCGGCGCCGCCTGGATGATGACGCAGATCGCCACCTCTCCCTACCAGGTGGCACTGGTGCAAGCGTCCACGACGCTGCCGATCATGCTGTTCGCGCTGGTTGCCGGCGCCATCGCCGACAGCTTCAACCGACGCAAGGTGATGCTGATCGCGCAGAGCTTCATGCTCGTCGTCTCGATGCTTCTGATGGTCTTCACCCATCTCGACCTTTTGACCCCCTGGCTGCTTCTCGCCTTCACCTTCCTGATCGACTGCGGCACGGCGCTAAACAGCCCATCCTGGCAAGCTTCCGTCGGCGACATGGTTCCGCGCAACAAGGTGCCGGCGGCGGTGGCGCTCAACTCGATGGGCTTCAACCTCACCCGCAGCGTCGGACCGGCGCTGGGCGGCATCATCGTGGCGACGTTCGGCGCAGCCGCTGCCTTCGCCGCCAACGCCTTCAGCTATGTCGGCCTGATCATCGTCATGGCACGCTGGAAGCCGGATCTGCCGGCATCCAACCTGCCGCGCGAGTCGCTGGGCGCTGCAATGGGCGCCGGCCTGCGTTACGTTGCCATGTCACCCAATATCGGCAAGGTACTGGTGCGTGGCTTCATCTTCGGCTTCAGCGCAGGTGCCGTGCTTGCCCTGCTGCCGCTGGTGACGCGCGATCTCATCAAGGGCGGCGCCCTCACCTATGGCGTCATGCTGGGCGCCTTCGGCATCGGTGCCGTTATGGGCGCTCTGACCAGCGCACGACTGAGGCAGATCCTGCCCAGCGAAACCATGGTGCGCTCGGCCTTCCTTGGCTTCGCGCTTTGCTCGACTGTCGCCGCTGTCAGTCCTCACGCCTGGCAGGTGGCGCTCGGACTCCTGGTTGGTGGCGCATGCTGGGTCACCGCGCTTTCGCATTTCAACATCACCGTACAGATGTCGACCCCGCGCTGGGTGGTCGGACGCGTACTTTCCATCTACCAGATGGCAACCTTCGGCGGCATCGCGCTCGGCAGCTGGATCTGGGGCGTGACCGCCGACAACCACGGCGCCAGCTTTGCCCTTCTGGCCGCGGCCGTCACGATGCTGGCCGGTGCTGCAATCGGCTTCGTCCTGCCGTTGCCGCAGCACATTGCGCCCAACCTCGATCCGCTCGACCGCTGGCGCGAGCCCATGCTGGCGCTCGACCTCAGGCCGCGCTCAGGACCGATCGAGATCACGATCGAATACGTCATCAAGGAAGAGGACGTGCCGGAGTTCCTGAAGGTGATGACCGAGCGTGCACGCGTGCGCCGGCGCGACGGTGCGCGCAATTGGGTGCTGGCGCGGGATCTCGAGCACCCGGAAATCTGGATGGAAAGCTACCACACGCCGACCTGGCTGGACTACATCCGCCACAACACGCGCGCCACGCATGCGGACGCCGTAATCACCGAGCGCATCCGGGCGCTGCATTCAGGTATCGAGCGGCCCAGGGTACGGCGCATGATCGAGCGCCCGACCAATCCGATCGGTTACTATGGCACGCCCAAGCCGCATGAGGAGCACTAGTCCAATCGTGCTTTCGAACCGGAGCGCCTCGACCCGGCGGGTCACACCTCCCCGGAAAGATCACGCCGAGCTTTGTCGAGTTCCTCGGCATAGCGGCGCAACAGATGTCCTTCGGTAAGCAGGCCGACGACCTTGCGGCTCTCAAAATCGTCGACAACCGCCAGTTCTTCGGCGCCGGCACGATGAAAAGTCTCGGCCGCCGACTGGACATTCATCGATGGGACCAAAACGGAATCGCCAAAGCGTGCCAGAGTGAGAACGGTGCTCGCCGGGTCGGGCTGGTCGCCATAGGCATCTGAAACGATGATCATGCCGATATACCGCTGCTCGCCATCCACCGCGATGACACGCTGCGCGGAGCCGAGCGGCACCTGCTGGCGGAGCTCGGCAACGGTCGTCATGGCCGGGATGGTGCGGACATCCTTGCGCATCATCAAACCCACGGTCAGGCTGCGCATCCAGCCGACATCCTGCGCCGAACGGATGGTCTCGCCGCGCAGATGGAAGCGCCAGGTCGAGAAGGAATAACCAAAGGTTTCACGCACGAGGATCGACGTCATGATCGCAGCGGCGAGCACCACGCCCGTCAGCGTCAGGTCGCCCGTCGATTCCAACGCCAGAAAAGCCATGGTCAGCGGCCCGCCAATGATGCCGACCGCCATCGAGCTCATGCCCACGACAGCGGCGACAGCGGGATCGATGCCTGAAGCCGGCGCGACCGCCAGCATGACCGCGGCAAAGATCTTGCCCAGGAGCGCTCCAAGCAGCAGCGAGGCGAAGAACAGGCCGCCGCGGAACCCCGAGCCGAGCGAAATGACGGACGCGGCGATCTTGAGCAGGAACACCGTGGCAATCACCGTGAACCCGTAGTTCATCGCGAATTCACGGTGTAGCGCGCCATGCCCGCTGGACAGCACCTGCGGTGTGACGAGCCCGAGCAGCCCGACGGCACAACCGCCCAGGAATGGCCTTAGCGAAGAGTCGATCGACAGTCTGGTCAGGCCGCGTTCGACGGCGGCAACCATATACATGATGCCGATCGCAATGCCGCCGGCGATCAGGCCGAGCGCCAAGAACGGCAGATACTGGCTGGCGGTCAGCGTCGGCACGGCGCCGAGTTCCAGCGGGAACGGCGCACCACCCAGCCAACCCGTCACCAAAGTGGCACAGATCGCAGCGGTCATGACCGGCGCGACATTGGCAATGGAATAGATGCCGATGATCAGCTCAAATCCATAGAAGGCGCCGGTCAAAGGGGCATCGAAGGCAGCGGCAATCGCACCGGCAGCTCCAGCGCCGACAAGAATGCGGACATCGTTGCGCTTCATGCGGAAGAACCGCGCCAGCCGCGAGCCGAAGCCGCCGCCGACCTGCGTATAACCGGCCTCGAGGCCGACCGACGCGCCGAAGCCGGAAGACAGCATCGTCTGGCCGGCGATTATGAAGGTGTCGGTCAGCGACATGCGCCCGCCATAAAGCGCATTCGCTTCGATCGGATCGACTGGCGTGCGGAACTTGCGTTTGCGCAGCCAGATGATGGAGAGGCCGAGCAGCAGCCCCCCGACCGCCGGCATCGCCGCCTGGAGCGGGTGACTGAGCGAAAACATCGATGACAGCCGGCCGCCTTCCGGCACGTCGAACAGCAACCAGTGCATACCCTGCACCAAGGCGCTCATCGCGGTGACCGCCACGCCTGAGAACGCGCCGACCACTGCCGCGATCAGGACGATGATGATGCCGCGCGCTTCCAGCACAGGAACCGAACGAACCAGCAGGGCACGCAGACGACGGGCTTGGACAGGCAATGAACGGGTCGAAGACAACGGGCGGCTCGCGAATGTCTCAATGGGCAACGCCCTCGATCGATACGCTTCGCATCGTGGCATGGCAACCGCGCACACCGACGCATTTTGCCTGCCAGTGCTCCTTCGAGGTTCGCGCAAGCTTGGCGGGTTACGGTGCATGGCCGGGACTGCCGTTTCAGGCGACGGCAAATGCAATTCCAGGAAAAGTGCGTGACGGTTTTCCGTCCGGAATTGCAAAGAAAAGAGAGTTAGAGCGTTTCCGTAAGAAACGGAAACGCTCTAACATTGGATGCGAGGTAGACATGGCCATCAGCGAGAGCATTTCGACAGACGCAATGCCGCGCAACAGCCGCGATGTCTTCTTCGCGCTGGGCATCGTCGTCATTCTGGCGGTGCTGTTCCTGCCGATTCCGGCCTTCATGATCGATGTCGGCCTCGCCTTTTCGATCGCGCTTTCAGTGCTGATCCTGATGGTGGCGCTGTGGATTCCGCGACCGCTCGACTTCTCGTCGTTCCCAACCGTGCTGCTCATCGCCACCATGCTGCGCCTGTCGCTGAACATCGCGACGACCCGCATGATCCTTTCGCATGGCAACGAAGGCACCCACGCCGCCGGCTACGTGATTTCCGGCTTCTCGAAGCTGGTCATGTCGAGCGATTTCGTCATCGGCCTGATCGTCTTCCTGATCCTGATCGTGGTGAATTTCATCGTCATCACCAAGGGCGCTACCCGTATCGCGGAAGTCGGCGCCCGCTTCACGCTGGACGCGATTCCCGGCAAGCAGATGTCGATCGACGCCGATCTCTCCGCAGGCATGATCGATGAGAAGACCGCGCAGCTGCGCCGCCGTGAACTGGAAGAAGAATCCTCCTTTTTCGGTTCGATGGATGGTGCCTCGAAATTCGTGCGCGGCGATGCCATCGCCGGCCTGATCATCACCGCCATCAACATCGTCGGCGGCATCGCCATCGGCTACCTGCGCCATAACATGGGGCTGGGCGAAGCCGCAGATGTCTTCATCAAGCTCTCGGTCGGCGACGGCCTCGTCACCCAGATCCCGGCCCTCATCGTCTCCCTTGCCGCCGGCCTGCTTGTCTCAAAGGGCGGCACGCGCGGCTCTGCCGATAAGGCGGTGTTCGGCCAGCTCGGCGCCCACCCTCGCGCGCTTTATGTCGCGGCAGCCCTGCTCGGCCTTCTTGCCTTGATGCCCGGCCTGCCGATGTTCCCCTTCGTGACACTGGCAGCCGCCATGGCCGGCATGGGCTACGTCATTCCGCTGCGCCAGAACCGCCGCATGGCCGAGCAGGAAGAGGCGCGCAGCCGCGAGGCAGCCGCAAAGGTCGAGGAAGAAAAGAACTCGGTGAAATCCTCGCTGGCGACCGCCGAGATCGAATTGCTGATCGGCAAGCAGCTATCGACCAAGCTGCTCACTTCGCATCAGGAACTCGCCTTCCGCATGAGCAAGATGCGCAAGAAGTTCGCGACGCAGTACGGCTTTGTGGTGCCCGAGGTGAAACTCAGCGACGACTTCGGCATCCCGCCGAAGAGCTACCAGATCAAGATTCACGGCACGGTCGTGGCCGAGCACCAGATGCGGGTCGGCGAGCTCATGGTGCTGCTCGGCACCCGCGACCTGCCCGACATCCCCGGCGAGGAAGTGCGCGAGCCCGCCTTCGGCATGCGCGCCTACTCGGTGATGGAAGCATTCGCAGAGGACCTGAAGCGCGAGCAGTACACCTTCGCCGACAACATGTCCGTGCTGCTCACCCATCTCTCCGAGGTGATCCGCAACAACCTGCCGCAGTTGCTTTCCTACAAGGACATGAAGGCGCTGCTGGACAGCCAGGATCCGGAATACCGCAAGCTGGCCGACGAAATATGCTCCTCGCATATCTCTTATCCCGGCCTGCAGGCGGTGCTGAAACTGCTGCTCGCCGAGCGCGTATCGATCCGCAACCTGCACCTCATCATCGAAGCGATCGCCGAGATCGCACCGCATGTGCGGCGCACGGAGCAGATCGTCGAGCATGTGCGCATCCGCATGGCGCAGCAGATTTGCGGCGACCTGTCCGAAGGCGGTGTGCTCAAGGTGCTCAGGCTCGGCAATCGCTGGGACCTCGCCTTCCACCAGAGCCTCAAGCGCGACGCCAAGGGAGAAATCCGCGAGTTCGACATCGACCCGCGCCAATTGGAGGAATTCGGCCAGGATGCATCCAAGGCGATCCGCCAGCATATGGAAGCGGGCGAACGGTTCGTGCTGGTCACCGCGCCGGATGCCCGCCCCTATGTACGCATGATCATCGAACGGCTGTTCGCCACGCTTCCGGTGCTCAGCCATGTCGAGATCGCCAAGGGTGTCGAGATCAGGGTGCTCGGGACCATTTCCTGACCATGGATCTGACGACGGTCACACAAGGCTTTGTGCTGGCGGCGTTCCTCGCCTTCTGCCGCGTCGGCGCCTGCTTCATGCTGATGCCGGGCCTGTCCTCGATCCGCCTGCCGTTGCAGATCCGCCTGTTCACCGCAGTCGCCGTCACTGTCGGGCTGCTCGCCTTCCTGTGGGACAAGATCTATCCTTATGTCGACACCAGACCTGCCATCTTCGTGCCGATGATCGTTTCGGAACTGCTGGTGGGCGGACTGATCGGTGCCATGACCCGGCTCTACATGGAGGCACTGCGCTTTATCGGCGCCGGCATCGCCATGCTGATCGGTTATGGCGGCGCAGGCGGGCCGGCAATCGAGGAGCCTGAACCTCAGGCAGCACTCGCCGCCCTGATTTCCTTCTCGGCGCTGCTGTTGTTGTTCGCGCTCAACTTCCACCACGAGGTGATCCGCGCGCTGATCGCATCCTACAATGTGGCGCCGGTGAACGTGTTTTTCAGCGCACAGGCCTCGCTGGTCGATGTTACCGACACCCTCTCGGAAGCTTTCCTGCTGGTTTTGAGATTGGGGAGCCCATTCGTTGCCTATGCCATACTGGTCAATCTGGCGATCGGCTTCGTCAACAAACTGACCCCGCAGATCCCGATCTATTTCATCTCACTTCCTTTCGTCATCGCCGGCGGCCTGATTCTGTTCTATTTCGCCATCCCGACGCTTCTGTCGCTCTTCGGCGACGGCTTCGTCGAAACCACGCTGGCACGGTGATGCGATGACCACCCGCAAGGACCGTTTGAAGAAGCTTGTGGAAGTGCAGGAACAACTGAAGGCGCTGCACGAGATGCGCCGCGCAGGATTCCTGGCCAAGGCCGTCGCCGCCGAACAGGAGGCATCCGAAATCGCGGCGCGCTTCGACGCGCCGGATTCATTGTCGACACTGTTTCCTGAAATTTACCAGCAGCGGATCGCGGCGGCCCACGCCGAGCGTGACCGCGCGCTCGACGATGCGCGCCGCGAAGCGGGCAATCTTGCCACCGCAACGGCACGGACCAACATGGTCGAGCGCGCCTATCGCGACGCGCGCCGGGAGGACGAGCGCCAGCGCTCCGATCGCGAACGGCTCGACCTGATCGAGCAGAAGCGCGGCCCAGAAAAATGAAGACGATGAAATGAAGATGACATCCAGACGACAGACCATGCCGTCCCCGCAAGCCTGCGGCAAGCTTGTTCGGCCATCATCACTCAACGCATAATAGCAGGAAGGTACAGCTTTTTGGCGATCTCCCCTCCCAGCGACATCGTCCTGGACGTGGCCCGCGCCGCCGAACCGATGGACGTGGAAGCCGCCCGTGCCGCGCTGACCAAGCGTGCCGGCGGCGCCTCCGTCGCCTTTTCGGTGGATGGCGATATGGGGTCGCGCCCCGCCGGAGCGCCCGCCGGAACGGATCGCAGCCAGGAATTCAAGCGCTTCGAAGCGATGGTGCTGCAGACCTTCATCCAGAACATGCTGCCGAAGGACGCCGAAAGCGTCTACGGCAAGGGCCTGGCGGGAGACATGTGGAAATCGCAGCTTGCCGAACACATGGCCGATGTGATGGCCGAGCGCGGCGGCATCGGCATCGCCCGTTCGATGCTGGTCGACCATTATCGCGACGGCGAACGCACCATCCCGGTCGGTCCTGTCACGGGTGGACCGGAAAAAGCGACGATAGACGAGCAGAACCGGCTGTCGGATTCGCTCGTGCAGGAAATTCAGCGCCGGATGGTCCGCTCGCTGGACGGCGATGCGGCGCCGATTGAAACGAAGACGAGGGTTTAGGAACAACCATGGATCAGTTGGAGCACAATTCAGGCCGCATGGCGCATTCCGACCTCACCATTTCCAGGGTCGGCAGCCTGACCGCCATTATCAATCGCATCGAGGAAGCGGTCGAGACGGAGACGGCTGCAATCCGTACCGACATGAATTTCGACCTCAAGGCCTCCAACGCGCGCAAGAGCCGCTGCCTCTACGAGCTCAATCGCGCCGTCAAGAACATCACCGTGGAAGAGCTCGTCGACGAGCACAAGGAAGGCCTGCTGCGTCTGCGCGGCAAGCTTGAACGCAACGAAGCCGCTTTGCTCGCCCATCTCAGCGCCGTCAGCGAAGTGGCGAACCTGATGAAGAACGCCATCCAGCACGCCGAGGCCGACGGGACCTATTCCGCCGGCGAGTTCGGCTGGGCCAAGTCGTAAACAGGCCATGATCAAGTTCCTCATCGCTGCGCTCTGGATCGTCGCCGCCACTGTCGGCGCGACCTTCTACGCCTTCCAGGCGGCAGGTGCGCGCGGCGATGACCCAACGCCGAAGCCGTTGCTCGGCGGGCTGGATTATGTCTCGACCGAAATCATCTCGGTGCCCATTATCCGCAGCTCCGTTGTGCAGGGCTATTTCCTGACCAAGCTGGTCTACACGGTTGAACCGAAGGAGATGGCGAAGCTTTCCGTGCCCGCCCAGGCACTGATCACCGACCAGGTCTACTCCTATCTCTACGCCAACCCGCAGATCGATTTGTCCAAGGAGGACACGATCGACCTCGACAAATTCCGCAACTCGATCCGCGAGAGCGTCAACGCCCGTGTCGGCATTGAACTCATCCACGATGTGCTGGTCAACCAGGTCAACTATCTCGCCAAGGACGAGATTCGCGACAATGCCATCAAGCGGCGCGGCAACGGGCTGATGGAACCGATCATGAAGCCGCTGCAGCCGAAAGCGGATGCGCCTGCCGGCCACTAGAGCGTTTCCATTTTTCACGGAAACGGAGAAACACTCCAACCCATTTTTCGCAATTCCGGACGCGAAACCGTTACACTTTTCCTGGAATTGCTCCAATGCCCGTCGAAAGACGCTGGGGCAGCACATGGAAATGAAAGTCTAGCCGACCGGAAGCGCTTCCATAGCCCCCAAGCCTCAACGCCTAGCCTGAAGCGCTCACGTCACCGATACGCGCCTATGCTCATGGCGGAAACGGATACCCGGTCCCTGCCCAGCGCCTTGGCTTCGTACAATGCGACATCGGCCAGCATCAGGAGCTCACGAAAATCCCTGGCGTTGGCGGGGCAGGTCGCGATGCCGATGCTGACCGTCACCGACCGGTTCAGTTTGGGATGGACCGTATCGGCAACAGCCGCCCTCATGCGTTCGGCAAGCATGGCTGCCCCTGCCGCCGCTTCCGGGCAAAGCAGGGCGAATTCTTCACCGCCATAACGAAAAAGCTCGTCACCTTCCCGCTTGGCATTCAAAAGAGCGGTCGCCACAACTTGAAGAACCCTGTCGCCTTCGGCATGTCCATGGTTGTCGTTGACGGCTTTGAAGAGATCGATGTCGATCATCATCAAGCTCAGCGGAAGACCTGACTTGAGCGCTTCCGTCAACATGGCCGGACCCTTCTCATCGAGCTGGCCACGATCCTGCAGGCCTGTCAGAGGGTCTTTACCAATGCGCCCGACGAGTTTCTCATAGCGATGCCGGTAGGTGAGCCTGTCAAATACATCGGTGGCTCGTTTCACCCCGACGGGAAGCGGGCTCTTTTCAACGAACTGCAGATAAAGCGCCAGCATCACGCTGAAGAAGAGTGCCGAGCCGATCTTGGCGATCCATCCACCATAAAAGGCGGACAGAGGAGCCCCGGTCACGAGATACAGGCCCAGATAGAAAAACAGTTGGTCGAAACTCAGGACGATGGCCAGACTGATGAACATCCGGCCCAGGATTGTGTTTGTGACGATTGATCCCAGCCGCTCGAACAGCAGCACCATGCCGATCAAGTCCACAAAAAGCAGAGCAGTCCCCCAGACCATCAGGAAACCGATCTGGTTGATGAAATCCATCTCCGGCTGGCGCCAGGCCAGCTGCGCCGGATCGCTGTAGTAATTCAACGGCAGGGCCAGCACCACCATCAGCAGATTGCCGATGAGCAGGCCGTAAGTGGGTTGCCGCATGCTTTCGGCATCTTCCTTGATGTAGAGCAGCAGGAAGAAGGCGAGCTTGCCGGCAAACATCACGGTTGAACCCGGCGAGATCAGCCCGAACGGCAGTTGGATGAAATACACTGCAGCGAGATAGGTCTCCAGGAAATGCATCGCTCCAAGCGTGCAGAAAAAGACGCCTATGCCGAGGCTTGTCCTGACGCGAAACACGAGCGCCATCGCGACGAAATAGACGGAGGCCTGCACAAGCAGAACCAGAAAACCGGACATGTTGCGATAACCCCCGAGCGCGGCGCCCCAATGACGCCTCCCGTTGCGCCTTGCGGCGTTGTCCACCGCTACCTTGAGACATGCCGCTGCCGGCTGGCCATCTAAGGTATTCCGTCCGGAGCCGCAACACCCGCAACAAAGCATGCGCAGCAATGTGATCAGCAACGCTAGGAATGGGAAGTGGGTATGACTACATGGGTATCTGGCCGATCCAAGCCGACGGAGCTTCATGAACCATCGTGGACATGCGAGACAGCTGAAACTGACGCTGCCGTCAGCCGCGATGTTATTCCTGGCCGCGATCTTCACGTTTGGCCAGCTGCCATTTCGTCATCGTCGGGCTGGACCGAAACAATGGACACCGAGCTGGCTCTGGCGCGTCAGACGATCCACAAACGCACGGTCGTCGCAACAGCGGCGAAGACCAATCGTCCGCTGCATCTGAAGGTCAGCATGGACGATGCGGTAGGGATGTTGCCTTCCGCAATCATGTTGGCCCAGCTCTCGGCGGCCGGCGAGAGCACAGCGGATCCTGGACCGTGTGTGCCTGTTGGTCTGGTTCACGCCTACGACGCCTGCGCGCCTCCGACAGTCTGATCCTCGCTGCAGGGTAGTTGCAAATTTCGCATGACGTCTGTCATGCGCGAGCATTTTGCTTCGGAGGATGTCCGTTTCGTATCGGATTCCTCGCCCTTCGCCTGTGACAGCCGTCCAAACGATCCCATTCGCCGGCTTGCTCACCTGTATACTCAGCAACGGGCTCACTTCCTGCGACGAGCCCCGAAGATTCTTTCGCGCCGCGAGGGATTAAATGTCGGACAGGCACCGTATACCTCGCATGAAGACCAGACGGTCATCCTTTGATGTATTCGCTCAGCTCGGCTCGCTCCGTCGCTATGCGCGCTCCCTAACGCGCAATGACGCGGACGCTGAGGATCTCGTTCATGACGCGTTGGTTCGCGCATATGAACGCCGCTCGGGCTTCCGATCCGGCAGCAATCTGCGCGGCTGGCTGCTTTCGATCCTCCACAATACCTTCATCGACCGCATGCGCTCGGCTCGCGCCGAACAGCAACGAATTGATGCCGCAGCGCAGCTTGCCGATGCGTCCATGGAAGCGCCGCAGGAACATTCGGCACGTCTTGCGCAGGTGCGGGAGAACTTCCTCGCACTGCCCGAGGAACAACGAGCGGCAATCCATCTCGTGGCGATCGAGGGGCTCGCCTACCAGGAGGCTGCCGATGCGCTCGGCATTCCGGTGGGCACGTTGATGTCACGCCTCGGGCGCGCTCGTGCGGCGCTGCGTGAAATGGAAGAGAACCCTTCATCCCGGCCGGGGCATCTCAGGATCGTAGGAGGACTGTCATGACGGATCCGGTGACGGACACTGATATCCTCGGCTATGTCGACAATCAGCTCGACACGTCGCGTCGGATCGACGTCGAGGCCTACCTTGCCGCCCGCCCCGACGAAGCCGCCCGCGTAATGGCGGACCTGCGACTGCATGATGAACTGCGCCTGGCCCTTTCAGCGCCATCGCGCGCGGTACGGTCGAGCACGACGGAAGCGGCACGACGGCTCCAGCGCGGTCTTCTCCGAGGTCGGATTTCCGTCCTGCTCCAACGCGCAGCGGCAGTGGTTATGTTCGTCGGTGCCGGCTGGATCGCTCATGGAGCAATCGGACCGTTTGGCGTCAGCCAGTCGATCGCTTCGGTTCAGCCTCCGGCCTATGTCGAGGAGGCCGTCCGCGCCCACGGCACCAGCCTGCTGCGCGCCTCCATGACGTCGCAGCCGAAAGTCCGCGACTATGATCCAGCCGAAATCCTGTCGGCGACCGCGATCACCATGCCTGTGCTGCCCAAGGATTGGAACGTCAGGGATGTCCAGATCTATCCATCCCGCTTCGGTCCAAGCGTCGAACTGGCGGTCTATTCGGATTCAATCGGCGATGCATCGTTGTTCGCGGTTCGGCCGGGAACTTTCGACGTCGTCAAACCTGCACAGACGGACATCGACGGTACCGCATCGAGCTACTTCCAGATCGGCGAAGTCGCCTACACCCTGGTCGGACGCGGCAATCCGAGGGAGCTCGGCGCCTCGGCCAAGAAACTTGCCGACAGCCTCTACTGACCATCCACTCAAGGAGACCTGACATGAACTCGCCCAATTACCGTCAACATGCCGGCTTCGGCCAGCCCAGCGCCGTCCTTTTCGACGAAGGCCTGCGCCAGCACATGCTGCGCGTCTACAACTACATGGCGCTCGGGCTTGTCCTGACAGGCGTCGTCGCCTTCACCGTGAGCTCTGTTCCCGCGCTCTATGTGCCGATCTTCTCAAGCCCGTTGAAATGGGTGGTGATGCTCGCGCCGCTCGCCTTCGTGCTGCTCTTCTCGTTCCGCATCCAGACCATGTCCGCCGCCGGCGCACAGACCATGTTCTGGGCCTTCTGCGCGGTCATGGGCCTGTCGCTCGCGTCGGTCTTCCTCGTCTTCACCGGCACCTCGATCGCGCGCACATTCTTCATCGCCGCCACGATGTTCGGTGCAATGAGCCTCTACGGCTACACGACAAAGACCGACATGACGAAGTTCTCGTCCTTCCTGATCATGGGACTGATCGGCGTCGTCATCGCCAGCATCGTCAACATCTTCCTCGGTTCGTCAGCCCTGCAGTTCGCGATCTCGGTCATCGGCATCCTTGTCTTCCTCGGCCTGACCGCCTGGGACACGCAGAACATCAAGGAACAGTACGCCGAGCACTTCGACAGCGAGTCCCGGCAGAAAATGGCCGTCTGGGGCGCCTTCTCGCTGTACCTGAACTTCGTCAACATCTTCCAGCTGCTGCTGAACTTCACCGGCGAGCGCGAGTAAGCGCACTCGATAAACCGCATAGTCGAGGAGACCAGCATGGACGACATGGAGTTTTAGTCAGCTTCTATGCCACAAGACGACGAGAGCCGTCTCTTGTTGGGTCGCCTTTCCGGGATGCGGCTTTGTCAGCCTGCGCAACGGCGTGCGCAGGCTTTTTCTTTCTTGCTTCAAACGCACGGCATCCGCCTAAATCCAGCCACCTGTAAATCCAGCCTTCCAGAGTCCCGCAGCGACGTAGGGGCATTTCCGCATAAGACGCCAAAGAAGCCCGGAGCGATGGTTCTCGACCATCATCACTATAGGCCCTTGATTGATCCCGATGTGATCTTCAGCGATCCAGCCATGTCCGTCTGTCGTGCAAAAGGTTGGATTGAAGCTTGCGGTGACGCCGTAGGGATTGTCGCGGGCCGGATCAATCGCCTGGAACTGGCGCATGACCGGCAGAACGATCTCTGGCGCAAAGGGGAGCGACGAGAGTGCCGCATATGGTGAGAGTGTGCCGTCGTCGGGGCCGAACGGAACACCGCGAGCCATATAGCCATGGAAATATCGCTCGATGCCATGGATGGTCTCCCGTCGCTTTCCCGGCCCATCACTGGCCGTCACACCCCAGCAATTCTCGCTGTAACCTTCGAACCCCCGCGGGTTTCGGATGGCATATTCGCGCTGGACCAAGGTCGCGCGCCGGCTGTTTTCGAAATAGTCGAGCCCCTTGTCGCGCATGAAGGCATCACGAATGCCGCGGAAGTCGATCCACAGATGCGACATCTGATGGATGAACAGCGGGCCCGCATATACGAACTCATGACCATAGATGGTCTTCCAGCGATAACCCGAAAGCCACGCGGAATAGCTTTCGGGTCCGATGCAGTGTGTGGGAGAACCGAGGGCCAGCACGTAGAGGATCAATGCCTCGTCATATCCTTTCCAATGATAAGGCAGGAAACCCCGACCCGGTTTCCATCCGTGGCTCAGCAAGACGCCACCATCCAGTGCCCAGCGCCAGTCGACCCTGCGATAGAGCGCTGTGGCTAGCGCGCGGATTTCCTGCTCTTCCTCGCAATCCAGATCGAAATAGGCGCCAGAGCTCAGAACCCCCGCCATGAGGAGTGCCGTATCCACGGTGGAGAGTTCCGAGTTCCAGGCACGCTGTCCGGTCTTCATGTCGAGGAAATGATAGAAAAAACCCATGTAGCCGGTTGCGTTCCGTTCCGTCCCTTGATGGCAGCCCCAGAGAAAGCGCAGGGTCGTGAGTGTCCGTCCGCAAGCCTCTTCGCGACTTATCCAGCCACGTTCCACGCCAACGGCATAAGCCGAGAGCGCCATGCCTGTGGCGGCAATGCTTGCAGGAAAACCGGATCGGTTCCTGTCGGCCACCAGGCCGGTCCCGGGGTCGGTCTCCTGCAGGAAGTAAGCGAACGAACGCCGCTGGAGACCCTCCAGCAACGTCTCATCGGACTCTTTTACGGGTGTGACGTCCATGACTGTCAGGGGCGAAAGACTGAGGCGGAAGCGCGTCTAGGGCAGGCGACGGGAAGTATGACTGCTTGCGGCTCCCGTAAATCCGCGCTCCCGTGCCCAGACGACTGCTGCGGTTCGGCTGTGGACCCCCGTTTTGTTGTAGATCCGCGCGACATGGTTGCGCACTGTGTTACGGGTCAGTCCCAGCTTCTTGACGATGTCGGCATCGCTCAGGCCCTGGCACATCAGCCCCAGCACATCCTTCTCGCGGGCTGTCAGATCGGAAAGCCCGGAGACACCTTTGTTCGACTGCCCCGGATGCCGGAGGCTGGCGAGCTTTTCGATGACCGTGCGGCTGAACCATGACGTATCTTGCATCACGGCCTCGATTGCAGCGATCAGTTCCACTTCGGAGCGCTTGCGCTCGGTAATATCCTGAATGACGATCAGCACACATTCCTGGCCGTGGATGGGCACAGTTTCGGCCGACAGCAGGCAGTCGAGGATCTCATCCTGTTTGGTGCGCAGCTGGACTTCCATGTCGCGAAAGCCGCCAGTCCTCTCAATCTCCCGCTCTACCTGGCGGCGCGATGCACCACTCATCCACATCGGCAGCTCCGGTCCTGTGCGGCCGGTCGCTTCTTCTTCGGCATAACCAAGCACGGTTGTGAAGGCGTCGTTGACGTCGAGGATCCGATAACCCTCGCGTGTCGCAAGCAAGGTCGGAATCGGCGTGAGACGAAACGAGCGAGCAAAGCGTTCTTCGCTTTGTCGCAACGCGTCTTCCGCTTTCTTGCGCGGTTCCAGGTCCATGAAGGTGAAGAGCATGCACGCTTCTTCCCCGATCTCGATCGGCTGACCGGCGACGATCACGAATTTCGAGCCGCCTTGCGGCAGCTTCAACGTCGCCTCCGTCTGCGGAATCGTCTTGCCTTCGCGCAGGCTGGCAATCGCCTCATCCTTGCTTCCTGCACCTTCCAGCACGTCGATCTCGTATGCCGAACGGCCGATCAGGTCCGCCGCGGCATAGCCTGTCATCTCCAGAAAGCCCTGATTGACCTTGACATAGCGCAGATCGGATAGCCGGCAGATGATCGCCGGCGCTGGATTGGCGTTGAAGGTGCGCTCAAAGCGCTCCTCGGCTGTGAAGCGCTCGGTCATGTCCTGGACGACAAGCACGTAGGATTCCGGCTTTCCTTTGATGTCGGTCAGCACGATTCCCCGCAGCATGTGGAAGCACCGCCATGGGTTTTCTTCGTCCCCGGGCACCTTGGTGACTTCGACCGTCACATCCTCAAACGCCTCCCCGGCAAGCAGTCGGTCGATCGGATACTGATCCGCCGTGAGCGTATGGTTGTTTCGATATTTGAGCAGGAAGCGTTTGCGGTAGTCCGCGGCTGTGGGGCCAATTTCGGAAAGGTCTGTGGCATCGTGCAGAACGAGTGCCTGCTGGTTCGCCCAGACGATGTCCCCGGCGGGGTCGATCAACAGGATACCTTCGCCGAGACCGGCGACAATCTCCTGCAACTGTCGACGATCCGTCTGCTCTGTGAGAATCGCTTCGTCATCAATGTCAGAACCCATGCGTCTGACCTTACCGTGGTTGCTGCATGAAAAACATGGTCGGCTGGCACGAGCCAGCCGACCATGCATTGCGCGCGAAGCATTCCCGTATGAAGGAGCAAGACTGGAAACGCTTCATGCGTCAGAACTGACGCGTTTAGGATTTCCACTTGCCTTCATAGGTGAAGGCCGGGGCTGCTTTGAGCTGGTCAGCCGTTGCATTCATCCTGGCCTGCCACTTCTTGTTGGCGGTGTCATAGCTGATCGCCAGGGCCGTAGGATCGACGACAACGTAGTGCTCTCCCATACCCAGGAAGCCGCCCACCGACACGACAAATCCCTCGATTCCGTTCTCCTTGGAAGCCACGACATCCTTGATCTCACCGACGGTCTCGTCTCCCGCGTTGAGGACATTCAGACCAACAACATTGGATGAGAGCACGCTCGTGTCGGTGACGGATACGAAGCGCGGTTCAGTTGCCGGCGTTGTGGTCTGGGCAAAGGCGGGAATGACAACAGCGGAAAGCAGGACAGCGCCCACAAATATGTTACGCATGAGAAATCCTTTGATTTGGGTCTGATGGATACGGAAGAACGCAGCGTATGGGTGATGCTGCGGCCCGAGCTATTTCTTCAGCGCATCGCGCACGGCATCCTTGGCGCCCCCGACCGTGCTGAGAACTTTGCCAGCAGCCTTCTCGGCTTTGCCTTCGGCTTGAGTTTTGGTATCGCCGGTTACCTTGCCGGCAGCTTCCTTGATGGTGCCCTTCACCTGTTTTGCGGCACCCGTAATGCGATCCTTGTCCATGATATTTCTCCAAAGTTTGACCCGAACCGTTGATTGATGTGTTCGGGAAGCTGGAAACTATGAAGTTCGGTCGAGCCTCAAAAGACATTCCTGGATCAGATTGAGTGATGCAGTTGCATCACTTCTTCGAGCCGGCCCGTTTGAAGCCATCGCAAGGACGTCCGCCCACACCTTCGCCTGGAGTTTCATAGGAGACCGGAAACCGGGCCTCTTCCGCGGCCGCGAGGACAGCATGGCGCACCTCCTGCGGCAGTCGTCTTGCAAGCATGTGTTCCATCGAGGTCTGCACGGCCAACAGATACATCGGGCCTTTGATGCCGTGCCAATGACGGGAAAGGATCTCGGCCGCCTGATCGGTGTTGCGCACGACAATGCCGCCCTGGCCGGGCAACTCTATTGTAAAGGGATCGAAAACAACGTTGCGCACGATGCCTCCATTCGTTGATTTTCCCGCAGGAAATGGTGGTCAAGGTATCCAGGTAGTTTGTCAGTCATGGTTCGGTAGAAGCGGCTGCATCAGTCACTCTGATGCATTCGCACCGCCGGACGAAACCCTGGAGCGTTTCCGTCTTTCACGGAACGCGGAAGCGCTCTAACTCTTTGTTTTTACGCAATTCCGGACGGAAAACCGTGAAACACTTTTCCTGGTATTGCTCTAGAATATGGACATCGCCAGATAGGCGATCCCGAACATCGACATCGCGATGATGAGAGCAAGCGACACGATGATTCCGACGCCCGGACCCTCGATCGGTTTCTGGTCGCTTAGTCCGGCGCCTAGCTTGTCTCTAAGTTTCGTCACCATGCGAGCCTCCCTGTTGCACTGGAGAAACCGTGGGTCTCTGCCCGCTACTTTCAGAACGCCCGTTACCAAAGGTCTTCTCAGCGAATTAAAGGTAGTGGCCGCCGATCGACCGGAACAGATACATCTGCATCTGGTCGTCCAGATGCAGATGCGCCAAGCGAAACACGGCGCGCAAGGCTCCAGCATCGCCAGATCTCCACCGCCCATCTCAAGACACCCAGAAATCACGTTGACGTAAACGTCAACCAGAGGCTATAGACGAGCACGGTGACGATGCCTCCTTGAAGCGCGACTTCGCGCGAGGCTTGCGCGCCGCAGCGTCTGGCAAGACCGGGCTGAAACAAACACGCGCGACGCGCAGTTACAGGGAGACAATCATGGGCGTTCAGGAAATCGCGGCAGGCCTCAAGTCCAAGGTCGAAAGCGCCGGCTTCGACAAGTCGGTGAAGTTCGACACCGGCTCCGATGGCGTCATCGTCATCGATGGCGCATCGATCTCGACCACGGATGCTCCGACCGACTGTACCATCAAGCTTTCACTCGACGATCTGGAATCGTTGATCGCCGGCGATCTCAACCCGACCATGGCCTTCATGACCGGCAAGCTGAAGATCGAGGGTGACATGTCGGTTGCCATGGCACTCAGCCAGTTGATCGGCTAACCCGAAGAACATCGTACCGACCGCCGTCTCATTGGGATGGCGGTCACCAGAGCGTTTCCGTTTCTTACGGAACCGCTGCACAATCTGAAACGGCTGATCGAATTCTATGCCCGCCTGATGGCAACGGCGGCGGACTGAGCCGAAACCCGCCCGCCGCCGTC
>NZ_LJSD01000022.1 GCF_001303895.1 Mesorhizobium sp. 1M-11
TCATGCATGAGATCGAAGCCCTTGTTGATCTCGTCGAGCTTCAGCGTGTGGGTGATCATCGGATCGATCTCGATCTTGCCGTCCATGTACCAGTCGACGATCTTCGGCACATCGGTGCGGCCGCGCGCGCCGCCGAACGCCGTGCCCATCCAGGTACGGCCCGTCACCAGTTGGAACGGGCGCGTCGAGATCTCCTGGCCGGCACCGGCAACACCGATGACGATCGACTTGCCCCAGCCGCGATGCGCCGCCTCCAGCGCCTGGCGCATCACCTTGGTGTTGCCCGTGCAGTCGAAGGTGTAGTCGGCACCGCCGATCTGGTCGGCGCCACGCTTGGTCAGGTTGACCAGGTAAGGCACGATGTCGCCATCGACCTCCTTCGGGTTGACGAAATGCGTCATGCCGAAGCGCTCGCCCCAGGCCTTCTTGTCGTTGTTGAGATCGACACCGATGATCATGTCGGCACCGGCAAGCCTCAGCCCCTGGATGACGTTCAGGCCAATGCCGCCGAGCCCGAACACCACAGCGGTCGCGCCCTCCTCCACCTTGGCGGTGTTGATGACGGCGCCGATGCCGGTGGTGACGCCGCAGCCGATGTAGCAGATCTTGTCGAACGGTGCGTCCGGGTTGACCTTGGCCAGCGCGATCTCGGGCAGCACCGTGAAATTCGAGAAGGTCGAGCAGCCCATATAGTGGAAGATCTTTTCCCCACCGATCGAGAAGCGCGAGCTGCCGTCCGGCATCAGGCCCTGGCCCTGGGTGGCGCGGATCGCCGTGCACAGGTTGGTCTTGCGCGACAGGCATGACGGGCACGAGCGGCATTCGGGCGTATAGAGCGGGATGACATGGTCGCCCTTCTTCAGGCTGGTCACCCCCTTGCCGACATCGACGACGACGCCGGCACCTTCATGGCCGAGGATCGCCGGGAAGATGCCTTCCGGATCGGCGCCCGACAGCGTGAACTCGTCGGTGTGGCAGATGCCGGTCGCCTTCACCTCAACCAGCACCTCGCCCTCGCGCGGGCCCTCGAGATCAACTTCCAGGATCTCAAGCGGCTTGCCGGCTCCAACAGCTACTGCGGCGCGGGTTTTCATGCTTCTTTTCTCCAAACAGACTTTTTGGTCGGGCTTGCGCCCAACGGATTCGCTCACACCGAACGACAGTGCCACTCGGCAGATCCAGGCTCAAGCTAGAGCCACGGTTCACCGAAAGCGGTCGTGTCAGCGACGCATCATCGCACGGATACGAAACGGTCGACCCGCTCTGACGAGCATAGTCGATTGTTAGCGGAGCGTGGACGACAGGACCAGCCCGGCAGACACAGTTGATTGTGGGGAGCCACCCCACCAACCGACAACCTCGGCAAACTGTTCGGGTCAGGCGGCTGCGCGGTGTTCTGACACCAGCGGCGCGCGGAAGCGCTTCAGCCGCAGCGCATTGCTCAGCACGAAAACGCTGGACAAGGCCATGGCGCCGGCGGCCAGCATCGGCGACAGCAAGGTTCCGTTGACCGGATAAAGCAGCCCCGCCGCCACCGGCACCAGAGCGGCATTGTAGCCGAAAGCCCAGAACAGATTCTGGCGGATATTGCGGATGGTCGCCTTCGACAGCGCCAGAGCATTGGCAACACCGGCGAGATCACCCGACATCAACACGACATCCGCACTTTCAATGGCAATGTCGGTGCCCGTACCAATGGCGATGCCGACATCGGCGGCGGCCAATGCCGGCGCATCGTTGATGCCGTCGCCCACGAAGGCAACCCGGCCGCCATCACGGGCCAGCCGCCGCACCGCCTCGACCTTGCCATCGGGCAGCACCTCGGCGACCACGTCATCGATGCCGATCTGACGGGCGATCGCTTTGGCCGTGTGGCGATTGTCTCCGGTCACCATTACGACCTTCAGACCGAGCGCATGCAGCGCCCGGATGGCGGCAGGCGTCGACGATTTGATGGGATCGGCGACGGCGATGATCGCGGCAAGCTCGTCATCGATGGCGGCGTAGAGGGGGCTCTTGCCCTCATTGGCCAACCGCTCGACCACAGGAGCAAAGGCGGAGACGTCGAGACCAAGCCGTGCCATCAGCCGATCCGCTCCGATTTCCACCTGGCGATTACCGATCCAGGCACGCGCGCCGAAGCCGGGTATGGCTTCGAAGTCGCTGGCCGCCACCGGTTTCAGGCCACGCTTTTCAGCAGCCCTGACGATCGCCTCGGCGACCGGATGCTCCGAGCGCGTCTCGACCGCGGCGACGAGGTTGAGCACTTCGGCTTCCTGGAAGCCGTCGGCGACGATGAAGTCGGTGAGTTCCGGCCGTCCCTCCGTCAAGGTGCCGGTCTTGTCCAACGCAATGACCGAGGCGTCGCGCAACGTCTGCAACGCATCGCCCTTGCGGAACAGAACCCCCATCTCGGCTGCGCGCCCCGTGCCGACCATGATCGAAGTCGGCGTCGCCAGCCCCATCGCACATGGACATGCGATGATCAGCACCGCAACGGCATTGACGAGAGCGAAGGACAAGGCCGGATCCGGCCCGAAGAAAAACCAGACGCCGAAAGTGACGACGGCCGCAGCGATCACCGCTGGCACGAACCAGGCGGTCACCTTGTCGACCAAGGCCTGGATCGGCAGCTTGGCACCCTGTGCGGTCTCGACCATGCGGATGATCTGCGCCAGCAGGGTTTCGGAACCCACCTTGGTTGCGCGGAAGGAAAAACTGCCGGTCTTGTTGATGGTTCCACCGACCACCTCCGCGCCGATGCCCTTGGCGACCGGCACCGGCTCGCCGGTGATCATGGCTTCGTCGACGAAAGAAGACCCCTCGACGATCTCGCCATCGACGGCAATCTTTTCGCCAGGCCGCACTACCACGATGTCGCCGGCCCGCACCTCCTGCAGCGGCACTTCGACCGCGAGGCCATCGCGCATCACACGCGCCGTCTTGGCCTGCAGACCAATCAGTTTCTTGATCGCTTCGCCTGTCCGCCCCTTGGCGCGGGCTTCGAGGAAACGTCCAAGCAGGATCAACGTCACGATGACGGCCGCAGCCTCGTAATAGACATTGGCGGTGCCGGCCGGCAGCGCATCTGGCAGGAAGGTTGCAAAGACCGAATACGCCCAGGCCGCACCAGCACCCAGTGCCACCAGCGCATTCATGTCAGGCGCGCCCTTGAGCAACGCCGGTACACCCTTGGCGAAGAAACGCAGGCCGGGACCGAACAGCACCAGCGTGGTCAGCACGAATTGCAGCCGCCAGCTCCAGACACCGAATGTCGCCATCACCCAGTGATGAAACGCAGGCACCAGATGCGAACCCATTTCCAGCACAAAGACCGGCAGGGTCAGGACGAGCGCCAGGGCCAGCGCCCGTTGCAGTGAGGCGATTTCCGAAGCGCGATGATCGATTGCGCCGCCGTCGGCGGCTTCGGACACGATCAGCCGCGCTTCATAGCCTGCGGCATGCACGGCCGCTTCAAGAGAAGATACCTCAACCGCACCGGCCACGGTGATCACGGTAGCCCGTTCAGTCGCAAGGTTGACGTTGGCATTGGAAACGCCGGGCACGGCCTTCAGAGCGCGTTCGATGCGTGCCACGCAGGAAGCGCAGGTCATGCCCTTGATCGTGAGCTCGATCGTCTCGCTACGTGCTTGATAGCCGACACCTGCAACCGCGGCCAGTACGGGGGCGAGATCCGGCTTGCCTGAAAAGGCTACCTCCGCACGCTCCGTCGCCAGATTGACGTTTGCCGAAGCAACGCCTGGCGCCGCCGCGATGGCTTTCTCGACGCGGCGCACGCAGGAGGCACAGGTCATGCCTTCGATCCCGAGTTGAAAGATTGCACCGGCCTTCGGCGCGGCGACGGGGAACAATTTTTGGGGAACGGCGTTCATGGCTGCAACTCTCTTCTTGAGTGGTTGCTCAGGGAGATAAAGCTTCCAGTCATGGGAAGGTCAAGAGGCTTCGCGACGTGTGACATCGCTGAAGCAGTGGCCTTCGCTGCCTGCAAAAAGGCGCTTGACCTTACCATGACGGGAAGGTGCAGACCGTAAAGCCTGATTTTTGGTGAGGAACAGGCGCGAGATGGCCGCAGAACACGGACAAGTTTCGGTAGCGCGGGGCGACGACAGCCCCTGGCGACGTGCCGGGAGATTGCAGGAAGGGCCGTCGAACGATCGATCAGGCCTTGTCAGCCAGACCGCCCACGGTGGCGATGACTTCCTCGGCCATGCGCTTGAAACGGGCACTGGGGCCTTCCTGGCCCTCGCTTTGGCGGCTGATCCGCGCCCCCTCCAGCAAAAGACCCAGCATGTCGGCAGCCAGTTCGGGCTGATCGAGTCCCGCACGGGCACAGAGCTTTGCCAGAAAATTGCGGTGGTTCTTCTTGACTTCTTCGATCACCCGTTTGGCCGGATGATCGTCATCGGCCAGTTCGACGGCGGTGTTGGCCATCTCACAGCCGCGCCAGTCGCCGCTGATGCACTCGGCCGCATTCTCGATCCAGCTGTGCAGCTGCGCTTTGGGATCGCCAGGGTATTGGCGCTCCAGTTCATCCCATTTCAGATAGGATTCCTTGGCGGCGCGCTGCAGGCATTCGACGATGAGATCGTCCTTGGAAGCAAAATGACGATAGAGCGTCATCTTGTTGGTGCCGGCTGCCTCGGTGATCGCTTCGATGCCGACGCCACGCACGCCGTGCTGGTGAAACATCTCGCGCGCAGTGGTCACGATACGCTCTCGCGGTCGCGCAGTCACACGATCGTTGTGTTCACTAATGTCAGCAGTCTGAAAAATTTGATCGCTCATGGCTTGACGTCGGTGTTACCGGTCAGTAACTATCTGGCTGTTACCGAGCGGTAACATTTCAAATACCCTCCGTCAAGGTCGACCATAGGCCAAGTCGGACAAGATGATGGAACAGGGTGAAGGCCAAAACAAGGTCTTCGCCGAGCGCTCTTTTATTGCCTGGATCAAAGCCGGGAGACGAACAATGGCATTCTATTCCAAGGCCCTGACCATTGACCAGTTGCTGAATGACCCGATGACGCTCGCCGTCATGCGGGCCGATCATGTCGATCCGGCTTCGCTCAAAGCTCTTCTTGTCCACACCGCCGCGCGACTGCGCGAAGCCGACGATCATTCCTCTTTGCCAAGCAGCGATCCCGCCTTCCTCCCCAGGGATCCACTTGCTGTTACCCGAAAAGCCGTTTGAACATGGTCAATTTCTTTCTCCAGCGGCCGATCTTCGCCTCGGCGATCGCCATCATCATGGTGCTCGCCGGGCTGATCGCCTATTATCTTTTGCCGGTTGCGCAGTTCCCCAACATCGCGCCACCTCAGGTCGTCGTCAGCGCAAACTATCCGGGCG
Source organism: Mesorhizobium sp. 1M-11 (assembly GCF_001303895.1). Classification (GTDB taxonomy): domain Bacteria; phylum Pseudomonadota; class Alphaproteobacteria; order Rhizobiales; family Rhizobiaceae; genus Mesorhizobium. The sequence continues at coordinate 5,369 of NZ_LJSD01000022.1, forward strand.
CCAGCTCGCAGGTTGTCGCCGACACGGTCACGACCCCACTCGAGCAGTCGATCAACGGTGTCGAAGGCATGACCTACATGTCCTCGGCAAGCTCGAATGACGGCTCTTCGCGCATCACCGTGACCTTCGATGTCGGCTATCCGCTCGATATCGCGGCGATGGACGTGCAGAACCGCGTTTCGCAGGCTGCATCCTCCCTGCCGGCAATCGTCAACCAGGCCGGCGTCACCGTCAAAAAGCAGAATCCAAGCTTCGTGTTGATCGTGAACCTGACCTCTCCCGACGGTTCGGTCGATCCGGTCGCGCTGAGCAATTATGCCTATCTGCAGGTGGCGGATCCGCTGAAACGCGTTCCCGGCGTTGGCGACGTGCAGATCTTCGGTGAGCGCCGCTACTCGATGCGCGTCTGGCTAGACCCGGACAAACTGGCCAATCTCGGCATCACGGCCGTCGATGTGCAGAATGCGGTCGCCGAACAGAACGTCCAGGTTGCCGCAGGCAAGATCGGCCAGGCTCCGGCACCGAGTGGCACTGCGTTTGAAATGCAGGTCAATGCCACCGGCCGTCTCTCCGATCCGAAGGAATTCGGCAACATCGTTGTGCGTGCCAATTCGGCCAGCGGCTCACTGGTGCGCCTGAAAGACGTCGCGCGCATAGAACTCGGGTCGCTGCTCTACAATTCATCAACCTACGCCAACGAAAAACCGACCGTTGTCATCGCAACCTTCCAGATGCCGGGCTCCAACGCGCTGGAGCTGAAGAAGAACATCGAAGCCAAGATGAAGGAGCTGTCGGCTCGCTTCCCGAAGGGCATCGAATACACGATCTTCTACGACACGACCAAATTCGTGTCGGCTGCCATGGAAGACGTGGTCAAGACCCTGCTGGAAGCACTGGTTTTGGTTGTGGCCGTTGTCTTCATTTTCCTGCAGAACTGGCGCACGACGCTTATTCCCATCATTGCCATCCCGGTATCCCTGATCGCCACCATGGTGGTGATGCTGGCGCTGGGCTTCTCGCTCAACATGCTCTCGCTTCTCGGCATGGTTCTCGCCATCGGCCTCGTCGTCGATGACGCCATCGTCGTGGTCGAAAACGTCGAACGTCAGCTCGAAGCCGGCCATCCCCCGCTCGAAGCAGCTCGGCTGGCGATGAAGGAAGTCACAGGCCCGATCATTGCCACCACGGCAGTGCTCATGGCCGTGTTCATTCCGGTCGCCTTCATCCCGGGTGTTACGGGCCAGCTCTACAATCAGTTCGCGCTGACGGTAGCGATCTCGGTCGGCATCTCAGCCTTTAACTCGCTGACGCTGTCGCCTGCCCTGTCGGCAGCCTTCCTGCGCCATCGCCCGCCGTCGAATTTCTTCCTCTATCGCTGGTTCAACGACGGTTTCACCTGGCTGTCGCATACCTATTCGGCAGCGGTACGTGGCTTCATCAAGCTGCGATGGCTGATGATGGGCGTGTTCGTGGCGCTGATTGCCGCGACCTATCTCGTCTCGACCCGCATTCCGTCGGCATTCCTTCCGGTCGAGGACCAGGGTTACTTCTTCAACATCGTGCAGTTGCCCGACGGGGCATCGCTCGAACGCACGGACGAGGTCTCCAAGAAGGTGCGTGACAAACTGCTCGCCACGCCCGGTGTGGAGTACGTCATCACCGTCGCGGGTTTCAACTTCCTGACCTTCGCCAATCAATCGAACTCGGCGGCGCTGTTTGCAATCCTGAAGCCGTGGGAGGAGCGCAAGGGACCTGGCCAGAGTGCCACCGACATCGTCAATTCGGTGCGGCCGCAACTGTTCGGCATGCCCGAGGGACTGGTGCTGGCTTTCGAACCGCCTTCCATCCAGGGCCTCGGCACGACAGGCGGCTTCGAGTTCCAGGTCGAGGATCTGGCCGGCCATGGCGCCAATGCCGTCAACGAGGCCACCCAGGCATTGCTTGCAGAAGCCCGCAAGCAGCCTGAGCTCAATCCGCAGACGCTGTTCAGCACCTTCTCGACCTCGACGCCGCAGTTCAACTTCGACCTCGATCGCAACAAGGCAAAGCTGCTTGGCCTTGCCCTGCCGGACGTCTTCAACACGCTGCAGATCTATCTGGGTTCGCTCTATGTGAACGACTTCAACATGTTCGGCCGCACCTTCCGTGTCACCATGCAGGCGGACAAGGCGGCGCGCGCGGAAGCGGCCGATCTCAGCAAGCTGTATGTGCGCAACAACACCGGCCAGATGGTGCCTTTGTCGACGCTCGGCACGATGAAATCCATTGTCGGTCCGGAGACGGTAACGCACTACAACAACTACGGTTCTGCCCTCATCAACGGCAGCGCAGCGCCCGGTTTCTCTTCGGGTCAGGCGATCGAGGCGATGCAACGGGCAGCCGCAACGGCGCTGCCGAACGACTTCGCTTTCGAGTGGACCGGCATCACCTTCCAGGAATTGAAGGCAGGTTCGGTCGCAATCTTCGTCTTTGCGCTCGCCATCGTCTTCGTCTTCCTGATCCTGGCGGCGCAGTATGAAAGCTGGTCGATGCCGTTCATGGTCATCCTGTCGGTACCGACCGCCTTGTTCGGTGCGTTGCTGGCGATCTGGCTGCGCGGCATGCAGATGGATGTCTACTCGCAGATCGGCTTTGTCATGCTGATCGGCCTGGCGGCCAAGAACGCGATCCTGATCGTCGAGTTCGCCAAGCACCTGCGCGAGCAAGGCATGAGCATCGTGGAGGCGGCGATGGAAGCCGGTCGTCTGCGTCTACGCCCGATCCTGATGACCGCCTTCGCCTTCATCCTCGGCGTCGTGCCGCTGATGCTGGCCACCGGTGCCGGTGCCGCCAGCCGCCAGTCCCTAGGTACCGCCGTGTTCGGCGGCATGCTGGCGGCCACCATCCTGACTCTCGCCTTCGTGCCTGTCTTCTACGCCATCATCGAACAGTGGCGGGAGCGGAATGCCGACGCGAAAGCTGAACACTCTGAAACAACCCATGCGCCGCATGGTGGCGAGCAGTCCTCGCCCACCCATGTACCGGCAGCAGAATAACGGAGCCCCTCCATGCGTCCCTGGAAAATCACCACAGCCGTCGTCGTGATCGCCGCGGCAGCGGCCTATGTACACTTCAACGGTGAGCCCGCTTTCCTGAGCGGCCTGATCAGCAAGCCGGCCGATGCGGCTGCACCCGCGCAAGCCATGCAGGCCATGCCAGTCCCCGTTGCCACGGTCGTGAAGAAGACTTTGCCGGTCTATCTCGACTACACGGCGCGCGCAGAGGCCATCCGCAGTGTCGCCTTGCAGGCCAAGGTCTCCGGCTACATTCTCGAGCAAGCTGCCAATGACGGCGCTGATGTCAAGAAAGGCGACACCCTGTACCGCATCGATCCGCGCGACTATCAGGTAGCGCTCGACCAGGTGAAGGCACAGGCCCAGCGTAACCAGGCGTCACTCAGCTACACCAAGGCGAGCCTGACCCGCGGCAACGACCTGATCAAGACGGGGTTCCTGTCGAAGGACGGCTTTGACCAGCGCAGCAGCACCATGCAACAGGGCGAAGCGACCGTGGCCGCCGACAACGCGGCGATCCAGGCGGCCGAGATCAATCTCGGCTACACCACGATCCGGGCTCCCTTCGATGGCCGCCTCGGCCGCAACCAGGCACCGGTCGGCACCCTCGTCAACGTCGGCGGCAATTCGCTCAACACGCTGGTTCAGGTCAGCCCGATCTACGTCACCTTCACGCCGAGCGAAGGTGATCTTGCCCTCATCCAGAAGGCAAAGAGCACAGGTTCGATCGCGGCCGAAGTTACGATACCCGGTAACAAGAGCGCTCCGCGCAAGGGCGAGCTTACCTTCATCGACAATCGGATCGATGCCGCCACCGGCACCATCATCGCCCGTGCTACCATCGCCAATGACGATCGATCGCTGCTGCCTGGCCAATACGTAAACATCCGCCTGCTGATCGGCGAAACACCCGACACCTTGCTTGTTCCGCAGGTCGCGCTCGGCTCCAACCAGCTCGGCAAATTCGTCTACGTCGTCGACGAGGGCAACAAGGTCGCCATGCGTCTGGTCGAGCTTGGACAGACGGACGGAGAACTGATCGCCATCACCAAGGGTGTGAAGGAAAGCGACAAGATCATCAGTGGCAATCTTCAAAAGATCGGGCCGGGCATGCCGGTAACCCCCCAAGCGGCAAGCCCGACTCCGCCCCCGGCGTCCTGACCATCAGGGCACCGGAACGGTCCAGCCGGCCATCAAGATGGCCGGCTGGACTTTTTTGTTGGGTGGTCGAGAATGCGAAGGTGTGTCGATCGTTTTGCGTCACTCAGATGACGAAGAACCAGTTAGCCAGCAACACCACCGCCAATCCGGCGACAAGCGTCAGATAGGGCAGGATGCCGGCCTTGCGCACCTTCAGGTCTTCCTGCGAAATGCCGAGATCATCGAGCATGTGCTCGGGGAACTTTCCGCCATCCTGGATGTAGTGCCGGAACCAGAACACCGGGATGATCAGCGCCGCGGCGATAAAGCCGGCCCACAGCGCCCAGGGATTCCACACCTTCGCGCCCGCACCCATGAACATGGCATTGACGTAGGAGAGCACGCCGCCAACTGCGATCAACAGCGTCGGTGCTCGCCATGGCCGATGGATATGGCCATTGTCGATGCGGTGGATCCAGCCGGAATTCAGGTTCAGGAAATTGAAGATGATGTAGCCGCAGTTCGACACGGCCAGCACGAAGAAGAAGCTGGTGGCGTCGGCGGCGGCAATGGCCAGCAGGAAGACGTTGAAGACCAGGTCTGTCCACATCGCCCGCGTCGGTGCGCCGTGCTCGTTGGTGTGGTTGAGATAGCGCGGCAGCCAGCCATCGACCGAACCCTGGTAGAGCGTGCGCGATGAGCCCGCCATCGCCGTCATGATCGACAGCATCAGCGCCAGGATCATCAGCATCACCATGATCGAGGTGATGAAGCCTGCTCCGCCAACCATATGAGCCATGGCGTCCGCGACACCCGAACCGTCGACGATCGGCGTCGCCAGCATGCCATTGAGGCCCAGCACGCCTTGGAAAGTGAACGGCACCAGGGTGTAGAGCGCAAGGCACAACAGGCCCGAGTAGAAGATCGCCCGCACCGTATCGCGGCCGGGATTCTTGAATTCGCTGGTATAGCAGATGGCGGTCTCGAAGGCGTAGGCAGACCATGCGGCGATGAACATGCCGCCCAGCACCAGCGTCCAGCCGGCAACATTCCATGATCCCGGCTCAGGCGCATAAGCGGCAGCCAGCGGCACCAGCGGAGAGTAGTTTGCCCAGTTGATCTGGCCAGTGAGGATCGGCACGACACCGACGATCAGCATCGGAATGATGACGACAAGACCGATGAACTTCTGAACATTGGCGGTGCCAAGAATGCCACGATGCTGGATCGCGAAGGTCACCAGCATCAGAATGACACCGATGAAGAAGACGGAGTTGAGCGAGAAGCTCACTGGTCCGAGCGTGCCGTGGAAGAGAGTCCAGTTCCGGATTGCCGGAGTGCCGGCCGCCGTTAACGCGGCAATGGCATCGGTCGCTGCTTTACCCGCATTGGCCGGGTCGGCCAGCCAAGCCGCGACTTCCGGTGACGTTTCGGTAAAACCGGGGATCGGCGCCAGCGCGTTGAGGATGTAGGCGGCCGCGATGGAACAGCCAAGCGACAGCACCGGGGTCCAGGCGAGCCAGTTGCACCAGACCGACAACGGCGCGATGAACTTCGAATAGCGCAACCAGGCCGTTGCGCCGTACACCGAGGCACCACCCGACTTCGATGGAAACAAGCCGGCGATCTCGGCATAGGTGAAGGACTGGATCAGGCCGAGAATGATGGAGGCCGTCCAGATCAGATAGGCTGGTGTTCCAACCGTGCCGGCGATACCGCCGATCGAGAACAGGACCAGCGCCGGAACGCCGCTGGCGACCCAGAAGGCGCCGCGCCAGTCGATGGTACGATGAAGCTGGCCGTCTCCTGCCTGGGCAGAAGCGGTAGCGGTGGCTGTCGTCGTTGTTGTCATTGTTTCGGCTTCCCCTTCGGCTCCTGGCGCATCGTCCCGAAAATCGTATCGATTTTCGGAAAGCACGATGCGCAGATTCAAAGTCTTAGAGCGTCCTTTGCGCGTCCGAAGGGATGCGCGGCGCTCTATGAGCGCTTCCCTGTTTCACGGAAAATCCTGCGTGGCTGCAACAGCCACGCAGGACCAGTGGCCAGTCCGTGATCAGAACACGAAGTACCAGTTGGCAAGCAGCATCACGATCAGCCCGGCGATCAGGGTCAGGTATGGCAGCATGCCTGCCTTGCGTTCGCGCAGGTTGCTTTCGGTCATGCCGAGATCGTCCAGCATGTGATCCGGGAACTTGCCACCGTCCTGGATGTAATGACGGAAGCAGAACACCGGGATGATGAGGGCGACGGTGGCCAACCCCGCCCAGAGCGCCATCGGGTTCCACACCTTGGCGCCGGCGCCCATGAAAACGGCGTTGACGAAGGCAAAGATGGTGCCCGCCGCCAGCAGCCAGGTCGGCGCCCGCCACGGCCGCTTGATGTGGCCGTTGTCGATGCGGTGGATCCAGCCGGCATTGAGGTTGAGGAAGTTGAAGATGATGTAGCCGCAATTGGCGACGGCCAGGATGAAGAAGAAGCTGGTCGCATCGGCAGAGGCGATCGCCAGCACGCCGAGGTTGACGATCAGATCGGTCCACATCGCCCGCGTCGGTGCACCATGTTCGTTGACGTGGCTGAGGTAACGGGGCAGCCAGCCGTCGACAGCGCCCTGGTAGAGCGTACGCGACGTGCCGGCCATCGCCGTCATGATCGACAACAGCAGGGCCAGGATCATCAGCATGATCAGCAGGGTCTTGATGAGGCCGCCGCCTCCCACCATCGAGGCAAGGGCGTCCGCGACACCGGAGCCGTCGACGATCGGCGTGGCCAGCATGCCGTTCAAGCCGAGAACGCCTTGGAATGTGAACGGCACCAGGATGAACAGCAGGATGCAGAGCAGGCCCGAATAGAAGATCGCCTTGAACGTATCCGTTTCGGGGTTCTTGAATTCGCGGGTGTAGCAGACCGCGGTTTCGAAACCGTAGGTCGACCAGGCCGCGATGAACATGCCGCCCAGCACCAGGGTCCAACCAGCGACATTCCATGATCCCGGTTCGGGCGCGTAGGCGGCAGCCAGCGGAACGAAGGGCGAATAGTTCTCCCAGTTCACCTGGCCGGTCACGATCGGCGCGATGCCGACGACCAGCAAGGGGATGATGACCAGCAGGCCGACCACCTTCTGCACATTGGCAGTGCTGAGGATGCCACGATGCTGGATCGCGAACGTGCCGAGCATCAGCAGGGCACCGATCCAGAAAGTCGCGTTGAGCGAGAAGGAAACTGGACCAAGCGAGTGGGTATAGAGCGTCCAGGTGCGGATCGTCGGCGTCGCCGCGGCGGTCACGGCCGTGACCGCGTCAGCAGCACTCGTACCCGCATTCGCGGCGAGATAGGCAACCACCTCCGGCGATGTTTCGGTGAAACCGGGGATCGGCGCCAGCGCGTTGAGAATATAGGCCGCGGCAATCGAGCAGCCGAGCGATAGAACCGGGGTCCAGGCGAACCAGTTGCACCAGACGGACAGCGGCGCGATGAACTTCGAGTACCGCAGCCAGGCGGTGGCGCCGTAGACCGAGGCGCCGCCCGATTTGTTGGGGAACAGGCCGGCGATCTCGGCATAGGTGAAGGACTGGATGAAGCCCATCAGGATGGAGACGGTCCAGATGGCGAAGGCGATGTTGCCGCCGACGCCGGCAATGCCGCCGATCGAAAACAGCACCAGCGGCGGCACGCCGCTGGCGACCCAGAATGCGCCGCGCCAATCGATGGTTCGGTGCAGGTTCCCACTGGCGTCGGCCACGTAGGTTTCATCCATGGCACTCATGGCTTGGTTCCCCATTGTTGACTGTCTCGTCACGGCTATCGGGACGTTGCAGTGTATATTGCGGCTTTCCGCTTAGGCTTATTTGTTTCCCAATAGTGAAGATCATCGGAATCCCGATGCTCGTCAAGCGATTTTCGAGAAACCGGCAAAACGGCTGTGTTTTCGTGCCGGATCACACCACAAGCTTCGGAAATTCGCCCTTTCGGCCAATCCGGACACCACCCGAACGGGCGAGGAATCTACCCATCCAGGCGTTTTCAGCGCCGGCGAAAGGAATATCCTAGTTCAATGCACTAGTATGAAAAAAACATTCATGGTAGGAATTAAGTCGCAGTGTTTGTTGAGGAGGCAACGGACATTCTCGGTCTGGCAAAAATCGATGCACGCTCGATGGACGCCCCGGTCACCATCACCGGGGGCGCCAAGCCATTCGACGCCCGCAGTGATGTTCACGAGCTGCTTTTCCGGCTCCTCGTCTCGGTGGTCCGGGAACGCGAGCCCGAGATAGCCGAAATCCTGGTCGGTCGCGGTTCACTGGACAGTTTGGCTCAGGAACTGCGCATCCCTGCCCTGCAGGCAACCGGCATCTGGTTTCAGCTCACCGCAATCGCCAGCGAACTTCAGGCCATGCGTACCCGGCGCGAGACCGAGCAGGCGGAAAGCCCTGAAGACGTCATCGGCTCCTTCGCCAATGTAATCGGTGAGATCGCCGCCGAGGGTTATTCCGCCGAGGCCGTCCAGGAAGCGATGAACAGCCTCATGGTCGGTCCGACCATGACCGCCCACCCGACCGAAGCCAAACGCGTCACCGTGCTTGAGATCCATCGCCGCATCTATCGCAAGCTGACGGAAATCGGACAGCTGCGCTGGGCTCCCCGGGAGCGCGAGACGCTGGTTTGTGACCTCCGCAGCGAAATCGAACTTTTGTGGATGACCGGCGAACTCAGGCTGGAGCGCCCGACGGTCGAGCGTGAGATCGCCTGGGGGCTGCACTTCTTTCGTGAAGTGTTGTTCGAGGCCACGCCACAGCTCTACGAATTGGTCGATGGGGCGTTGAAACGCCATTTCCCCAACTATGCCCTTACCGTCCCGTCCTTCATGCGCTTCGCGTCCTGGATCGGCGGCGACCGCGATGGGAACCCGAACGTTACCGCCCACACGACCGCCTATGCGCTGGCTGAAAACCGTAGCGTCGCCATCCGCTTGTATCTCACCCAGGTGCGCCGCCTGGTAACCCTGCTCAGCGTCAGCATCAATGTCGTCGACATGCCGGCCGATTTCGAACCGGCCCTGGCGAAGGCGCTGCGGGCGAGCGGCTGTGGCGACGCAATCACCCGCCGCAATGTCGACGAGCCCCTGCGACAGTTCTCTTCGGCGATGCTCTGCCGACTCGAAGCGATGATCGGCAAGGGCAGCGGCGTACCCTACCCTACCCCCGACGAATTCCGGGCGGATCTGAATTGCCTGGCCGACACGCTCGACGTCCTTGGCGGCAAGATGATGGCGCAGCGTCTTGTGCGGCCGCTGCTGCAACAGATCGACAGCTTCGGCTTCCACACCGTTGCCCTCGACATCCGCCAGAACTCAACCGTGGTCAACCGGGTTCTGGCCGAACTGTTTGCCAAGATGGACCCGCAGAGCGAACCGGTTTCACCCGGTTCGCCGCAATGGTCCGCCCGTATCCGCGACGCCATCCGCAGGGGCGATCGCATCGCGTCTGACCTGAGCGGACTGTCGGACGAGACCCGCGAACTGCTCAGCCTGTTCGATGTGATCCGCGAAGCGTCCGCTGAAAAGAGTGGTGCGATAGGCGCCTTCATTCTGTCGATGACGCAATCCGCCGACGATATCCTGGCTGTCTATCTGCTCGGCCAGCTTTGCGGACTGGCGACGGCATCGGACGGTTCCGGAACGATCAACCTCAGAGTGGTGCCGCTGTTCGAAACCATCGCCGACCTGCGTGCAGCCCCCGCCATCCTGGAACAGCTTCTTGGCCTTTCCATCGTCCGTCGTTCCATCCGCGATTTCGGCAACCGCCAGGAAATCATGCTGGGCTATTCCGACTCCAACAAGGACGGCGGTTTCCTGGCCGCGAACTGGGAGCTCAGCAAGGCGCAGAAGCAGCTGACGAAGCTGGGCCACAAGCACAAGGTGCGGATCTCCTTCTTTCATGGCCGAGGCGGTTCGGTGAGCCGTGGCGGTGCGCCTACCGGCCGCGCCATTGCTGCACAGCCCGCCGGCACGGTCGACGGTTCGATGCGTGTCACCGAACAGGGTGAAGTCGTCTCGTCCAAATTCGCCAATCGCGGCACCGGCCTGCATCAGCTCGAGATCCTTGCAGCCAGCGTCTTCGCGCACAGCGTCAAATCACCGAACGAAGCCGAACTGAAGGACATTCCCGAATTCGACGAGGCGCTGGAAGCACTCACGGGCATGTCGTTGGCTGCCTATGCCAGCCTGATCGGCGAGCCGGGTTTCATCGACTATTTCAACCAGGCGAGCCCGGTCGAGGAACTCGCTTTGCTGAAGATCGGCTCACGGCCCGCGCGCCGCTTCGGCGCTCGCGACATCGCCGACCTGCGTGCCATACCCTGGGTTTTCGCCTGGAGCCAGAACCGCCACCTGCTCACGGGCTGGTACGGCATCGGCAGCGCCATCAACTCCTTCGTCACGGTGCGCGGCGACGCCGGTCGCGATCTGCTGCGGCAGATGTTCGAGCGCTCGCGCTTCTTCCGGCTCATCATCGACGAGGTCGACAAGACACTCTACCAGGCCGACATGGATATCGGCCGGCTCTATGCCGGGCTCGTCTCCGACAGCAACACCGGCGAACGCATCTTCCAAAAGATTGAAGCCGAATATGCGCTGACCAGCAAGATGGTGCGGGCAATCGTGGGTGACACCGATTTTTCCACTCGCTTCCCGGCTTTCAAGCGTAATTTCGACCGCATACGGCCGGAAATGGACAGCATCCACACATTGCAGGTGAAATTGTTGCGGGAAGTGCGCGACCAGGCCGCGAATGCTTCGGCGTCGAAGCGACCGGTCAACGCGCTCCTGCTTTCGATCAACTGCATTTCCGCCGGTCTCGGCTGGACAGGTTGAAGACAGGATCGGCGCTCGGCGCCAGAAAGGATTGGACGCATGAACATCCCGGCACGACCCGGCCTCGGCGGCCTTAGCCAGTTCTTCCACAGCGGCGTCGCCGCCACCGATCCGGCCGTCAGTGCCGCCATGGCGCGCGAACTTGGCAGGCAGCGCGACGAAATCGAACTCATCGCTTCCGAGAACATCGTCTCCAAGGCGGTCCTGGAAGCGCAGGGTTCGGTGCTGACCAACAAATATGCCGAGGGCTATCCGGGACGCCGCTACTATGGTGGCTGCCAGTATGTCGACGAGGTCGAGGAACTGGCGCGCGAGCGCGCCCGGCAATTGTTCGGCTGCATTTTTGTCAATGTGCAGCCGCATTCCGGCAGTCAGGCCAACCAGTCGGTGTTCATGTCGCTGATGCAGCCGGGCGACACGTTCATGGGACTGAACCTTGCGGCTGGCGGTCACCTCACCCATGGCTCGCCCGTCAATCAGTCCGGCAAATGGTTCAATGTCGTTTCTTACGGCGTGCGTCAGCAAGACCAGCGCATCGATCTCGATGAGGTGCGCGATCTTGCCCGTCAGCACCGGCCGAAAGTGCTATTGGCCGGTGGCTCGGCCTATCCGCGCTTCATTGACTTCAAGGCGTTCCGCGAGATTGCCGACGAGATTGGCGCCAAGCTGTTCGTCGACATGGCGCATTTCGCAGGCCTTGTCGCCGGCGGCGTCCATCCCAACCCGCTTGAGCACGCTCATGTCGTGACGACCACGACGCACAAGACGTTGCGGGGACCGCGCGGCGGCATGGTGCTGTCGAACGACGAGGAGATCGGCAAGAAGATCAATTCGAGCGTCTTCCCGGGATTGCAAGGCGGACCGCTGATGCACGTCATCGCCGCCAAGGCGGTGGCCTTCGGCGAAGCGCTGACACCCGAGTTCAAGACCTATGCGGCCCAGGTCGTCGAAAACGCCAAAGTGCTCGCCGAAACCCTGACATCCGGCGGCGTCGATATCGTCTCCGGCGGCACCGACACGCATCTGATGCTGGTCGATCTCAGGCGCAAGGACCTCACAGGCAAAGCGGTCGAGGCAGCGCTCGGCCGTGCCCACATCACCTGTAACAAGAACGGCATTCCCTTCGATCCGCAGGGGCCGGCGGTGACCTCTGGCGTCAGGCTGGGCACGCCGGCCTGCACCACGCGTGGGTTCCGCACCGAGGAGTTCCGCTTGGTCGGCCAACTGACCATGCAGGTGATCGACGGGCTTGCCGCCAATGGCGAGGAGGCCAACGGCGAGATCGAGAACGAGGTGCGCAAGGAAGTCGAGGCATTGGTGCGTCGCTTCCCGATCTACGACTAGTTGAGGTCGCCCTGGAGCCTGTGGGAAGCCAATGACCGCTGTATGGAAAGTTCAGCATCCAGGTTGGGAGACCGATGTCACGCCCATGACGGGAGAGAAGAAGTTCAGGGTCCTGATCGCGGAACGCAATCCGCTGGTCGTCGCCGCACTCGGCGACATGATCCACCGCGACAGCCGCTTCGATCTGGTCGGCTCCGTGCAGGCCGGCGAGGCATTCCTCGAAGCGGTTTCCCAGGGAGAACCCGGGTTCGATCTTGCCGTGCTTGGCTGGAAACTTTCCGACATGGACGGAAGCGGCGTGCTTGCCGAGTTGCAGCGCCGCAACCTGCATGCCCGCGTCGTCATTTTCTCCAATGACCACGACATCGCCATTCTCAAGCAATGCGTGCGCCTCGGCGTGCAGGGCTTCTGCTATCAGTTCGATGATCCCTCTATTCTGTTCGACACGCTGATCGCGGTCGCCCACGGCCGCATCTGTATTCCCTATGTGGATGTCTCGCGCATCAATGACACGCCGCTGTCGCGGCTCACGCCGCGCGAACGCGAACTGCTGGCCGTACTGGCCGATGGCTGGACCAACCTGCAGATCGCCACGCGCACCGGCATCTCCGAGAACACCGTGAAGTATCACCTGAAAAATCTGTACGACAAGCTGGACGTGCGCAATCGCGCCATGGCGGTGGCACTGTTCGCCAGCGAGCGGAACAGGGGTCCGCACATGGGACCGCAATAGGTCCCTCCGGGCCTCACCAATACCTCCCTCAACAATTTGTAAGCGTGGCCTTTCGCAGCGCAGCAGCGAACTGATGCGGCGCAACATGCGCTTTTCCTTGACAGTTTGTCGCAGTTTCTAAATATTCCCTGTGGGCAAATAGTTTTCTGCAAAATCAACAACGATGCCCCGCAGTCGCGCAACCTCAAGGGAGGGGAACATGGATGCGACGTCAACCCAACACACGGGTTCGAACACCTTAGACGAACGGATTGACAGGATGCATGGACGTGACCGTCTCGGCGCGATCGCGTTCGTGGCGGCCATCTGGCTCACCATTCTGTTCGCCCTTTTCACGGTCTGGCCCTACATCGAAGTGCCCGGCATCCGAGTGATCCTGGCGGTCGCCGCAACTCTCGTTCTCGGCCTGAACACAGCCGCCATTCTGGCGATGCTGCGCCACTACAGCGACGACAAGCACTTCATCTACGGTCTCGACCTGAAGCATCTCGACGAGATGCGCAGACGCCGCGGCTAGAGCGTTTCCGTTTTTTACGGCAACGCGGAAACGCTCTAACTCTTTGTTTTCACGCAATTTTGGACGGAAAACCGTTACACGCTTTTCCTGGAATTGCTCTTAGGAGAAACAAATGGCTTACAAACCTCCAACACAGAGCCTTACCGGACAGATCTTCGACGTTTTCGTGCTTCTCGTTTTGACTGTCGGCGCGCTCTACATCCCGCTCTACATGGGTCTGGCAGGCGCAGCCAAGACACCGCAGCCGATTGCCAACCCGACCTGGGAAGCACTCGGCCAGAACGCCACCGAACAGCAGCAATGGGCAGCACTCGGCATCACCGACCCCGCCGCTGCCAACGACATCATCACCGCCCGCTTCGACTACTCCTTCAGCTGGATCGCGCTGATCGTGATGGCCGTCTTCGTCATCGGCTATTTCGTCATGGTGGTGCGCCTGTCCGACAGGGAATACCGCGAAGTCATCGAAGAACGCTTCGGCCCGAAACGATAGGAGCGCGCGATGGATATCTGGAACATCCTCGAATACGCCGCCTGGGCGCTTTCTGCGCTGTTCGGCGCCTTGATGTTGATCGACCTGGTCAAGGTCGACACCACTTTCGACAACGACCTGCTGACCTCCTCGCGTGAAGGCGAGATCGAGGCCACGGCCGAGCGTCACACGATCTAGGGAAAACGGCGATGGCAAATGTGACTTCTACTGCCGCGCCGGAGCGGCTCCAACTGCTGCGCGTTCTGGGTCCCGCCCATGTGTGGGCGCTGGGCGTCGGCATCGTTCTCGTCGGCGAATACATGGGCTGGAACTTCTCGGTCGGCAAAGGCGGCATGATCGCCGGTCTCGTCGCCTGCTGGGTGGCCGGCCTGCTCTATACCTGCGTGGCCATGATCGATTCCGAAGTGACGTCGACGGTCGCGGCCGCCGGCGGCCAATATGCCCAGGCCAAGCACATTGTCGGTCCGCTGATGGCCTTCAATGTCGGCCTGTTCCTGGTCATGGCCTATACCATGCTGGAGGCCGCCAATGCCATCACCGTCGGCTTCCTGCTCGACACGGTGGCGGGCATGCTCGGCCATTCCGGCCTCAACCAGAAGCCTTTCATCATCCTCGCCGTCATGTTCCTGGCCTGGTTGAACTATCGCGGCGTGCTGGCGACGCTGACTTTCAACCTCGTCATCACGGCGATCGCCTTCGTCTCGATCATCGTGCTGTTCCTTTCCGTGCAGTTCGGCGGTTCCGCCGTACCGCTCGACTTCTCGGCCATTACCAGCGACCCGCTGCCCTATGGCTGGGTCGGCATCGTCGCGGCTTTGCATTTCGGGCTGTGGTACTATCTCGGCATCGAGGGTACCTGTCAGGCTGCCGAAGAGGTTCGCTCGCCGGCCCGTTCGCTGCCCTATGGCACGATGGCCGGCATCATGACGCTGCTCATTGCCGCGACATTGACCTGGTATGTCTGCTCCGGCCTGGTGCCGTGGGAATATCTCGGCCAGGCGGGTACGCCGCTGTTCGATGCGGCGCGTGTCACCGGTTCCACCGGCCTGATGATGCTGCTCTTCGTCGGCACGACTTTCGCGACGCTCGCCTCGGCCAATGGCTGCATCAACGATGCCTCGCGCGCCTGGTTCTCGATGGGCCGCGACCGCTATCTGCCGAGCTGGTTCGGCGCCGTGCACCCGACCTACCGCACGCCTTACCGGTCGATCGTCTTCCTGGTCCCGATCGCACTTATCTTCGCGCTCGGCGCTCCGCTCGACCAGGTGGTGACCTTCTCGATCCTGTCCGGCCTGCTGGGATACACCTTCATGACCTTCAACATGGTGATGTTCCGCAAGAAATGGCCGTTGGACACCATCAAGCGCGGTTATGTGCATCCATTCCACCCGATCCCTGCACTGCTGCTCCTAATCCTTTGCGCCACCGCCTATGTCGCCGTCTTCCTCGGCTACGGCACGCAGCTCATCGCCATGATGTGCTTCTACATCATCGCCTCGCTGTGGTTCCATTTCTGGCGCTATCGCTTCGTCAAGCGTGGCGACCAGTTCACCATGCCGTGGCCACGCCCCAACGGCTATTGAGATAAGACTGCGCGCCGGCCAGACCGGCGCGCAGCTTTTGGATCATCATGATGGTCACCAACCTCGCCCTTGCCCTGTTTGCCGCAGTTGCCGTCGCGGCCTTGGCGGCGGTTGCCATACGCGACCAGCGCAAGCTGGCTGGACAGCGTCGCAGCCTTCTCGATCACGCCGCTGGCATTCTCGACAACAGCCGGATCCGCCTGGCACGCGACGGATTTCCCATGCTCGATGGGAATCTCTCGGATGGCCGGCGGCTCCGCATCGAACTGATCGCCGACACGCTCGTCTGCCGTCGGCTGCCCCAACTCTGGCTGAAGCTGACGCTCACCGAACATTCGCCCCAGAACCGACCATCGATCGGCGCGCTGGCGCGCCCGACCGGCGCCGAATTCTATTCGCTGGTGCACGATCTGCCGGAATGGCTGCCACCCCCGCAAACCGACACGCCCATCCTGATGCGCAGCGATGGCACGGCGACGGCAGCCGAGATCGAACGAAGTGGCTCGATCTTCTCGGCCCTGCTCCGCAATCCGGCGGTCAAGGAAGCCGTTATCACAGCTCGGGGCGTGCGTTTGATCCGCCAGGTCGCTGAAGGCGATCGGGGCGCTCACTTGTTGTTGCGCCAGGTCCGTTTTCCCGTCGAGGCAATTCCACTCGATCTCCTGCGGACGGCCATCGCCGAAGTACAACTGCTATCGGAAGCACTCGTGGACACCGACAAGAAAATTCCAGAGCCCATGGAAGCGGGAGAATGAGGAAAGCGATCAACCCCTATCTGGTCCTGGCGCTGGCGGTCGTCCTGCCGGGAGCCGGCCATGTCGTCATCCGCGAGGCGCCGCGCGGGCTGGTCTTCGCGTTCTTCGTGCTGTTCTTTTCGGTGCTGACCTACATGACCACGACGCCGGACCAATCCTTCATCGGACGTCACGCGGGCGGGCTGTTTGTCTGGGCGCTCTCCATCCCTGATGCCTATCGCCGGGCACGCATGAAATATGCGACAGCCAGTCGGATAGCCGGGATATCTGGTAGCCGATAAAGCCTGCCAGTAGCCGATAAAGCCTGCCACGTTTACCTGTCAAAAAGAGCCCGCCGCGATGTGCGACGGGCTTTTTGATGTACATGGCTGCCCACGCAGGCAACCGTTCCTGCCTTCACTCCGCGGCGACAGGCGAGGCCGTGCGCAGATACGATTCGAGCGAGTCGTCGAGCGCGTCCTTCCACGGCGTATGATGCGCCGGCGCCATCGTGCCGGTGATCACCGAGCGATAGGAATGGTTGCGGAACTCCATGATGCCGTGCTTCTTGTGCTCCTTCCACTCAAAGAAGGCCTCGTTGGCGCCGTCCACATCGAAGCTCGGATAGTCGGTTTCCGCGATCAGTTCCTTGACGTAGTCGCCCTGGTATTCGATCGCATCGTGGGCGTCCTTGCCGGCATCCTCGCGCGCGACGCGGTCCTCGACGTCGGCGATCATCTCCTGCTTGGCTGAAGGCAGCTTGATGCGACCGAGGATCACATCGCGCGTCCACCAGGCCTGCGCATCGAACATGTTGAAGGTGAACCACTGATCCTGCATGCCGATGTAGAACAGCGCCGGATTGTGGACATAGGCGACGCCCTTGTAGAGATCGGCAGTCGCCAGCCGGTTGGCGGTCCTCAGGCGCAGGTCATCCGGCAGGAACGGGAAGTGGTGCTTGTAGCCGGTGCACAGGATGATTGCGTCGACGCGTTTCGTCGACCCGTCCTTGAAGGTGGCCGTATTGATCTCGACCTTTTCCAGCAGCGGCTTCTCTTCCCAGTTGTCTGGCCATTCGAAGCCCATCGGCGCGGTGCGGTAGCAGTTGGTGATCGACTTGGCGCCGTATTTCCAGCACTGCGAGCCGATATCTTCGGCCGAATAGCTGGTGCCGACGATCAGGATGTCCTTGCCGACGAATTCGCGAGCGTCGCGGAAGTCGTGGGCGTGGAGGATGCGGCCGTTGAAGCGGTCGAAGCCCGGGAATTCGGGGACATTCGGGGTCGAAAAATGACCCGAGGCGACGATGACATTGTCGAATTCCTCGGAATAGCAATGATCTTTCGGCAGATCCTGCACGGTGACGGTGAATTTCCTGGTCTGCTCGTTCCAGGTGACCATGCGCACGACCGTCTCGAAGCGGATCCATTTGCGAACCCCGGCCTTCTTCACCCGGCCCTCGATATAGTCGAAGAGCACGGCGCGCGGCGGATAAGAGGCGATCTGCTTGCCGAAATGTTCCTCGAAGGAATAGTCGGCGAACTCCAGGCCCTCCTTGGGGCCGTTCGACCACAGATAGCGGTACATCGAACCATGGACAGGCTCGCCATATTGGTCGAGGCCGGTACGCCAGGTGTAGTTCCACAGACCACCCCAATTGGCCTGCTTCTCGAAGCAGACAATTTCAGGGATATCGGCGCCTTTCTCCGCGGCGGATTGAAATGCTCTCAGCTGTGCAAGGCCCGAAGGACCGGCTCCGATCACGGCGACACGCGCTTTCATACGGAAACACCTCCCAGTTGATTTCCATAGCGAAAAAATTTTCACTGTGATGATAATAACGTGATTTCGCGGCTGTCAATAAGCTTCGTGCTCAACAACCCCGGCAAAGCTTGCGCCGCTTGGTATTCATGCTCGAGAGTGGACGAAAGGAGGAGACGCCAAATGCAGCAGTTCGCATACCTTGGTGAAAACCGAGGCTTGCGTGAGAGGGTGAAACGAGTATTCTCTACACTGAAATTATTTTACACACGGGCAAATTCGTGTGAGGTGGTCATGCAGCAGACAGCCTATCCCGCCATTGTATCCGGTCCGCCGCGTCCGAGCCTGATCTTCCAGCCCGGACTGCTTCTGCCGGGCACCGAGCGCTATCATATGGCGGGCGGCGGTGCCGTCGTCATCGACATGGAGGTCGGCGACAGGATCACCATCCGCAACGCGGAGGGCGGCCAGCCCTGCGAACTCGTTGCCTTCGATCAATCCGGCCGCGCCGACACGGGCATCATCGGCGCCAAGAGCAACAGCAATGCGGCCGGCCTCAAGGCCCTGCTGCTGGGCGGTGATGACAGCCTGCGCGCCTTGCGCAACGGGCTGGAACGCCGCAAGCTGCAGCTTGCCAACGCCGAGGCGCTGCGCATCTTTTCCGGCACCACGCCGGCGGGTACCGAGGAGAGCTTCACCGCGACACGCGACGGCTCGCTTGTTGTCGCTGCTCCCGGCGGGCCCATGGCAGTGGATGACCACGATACGGCCACGCCGCTGGTGGTGATGGTGCGGCGCGCGACGATCCGCGCCAGGAGAAAGTCCGAACTGCCCGATCCGCTTGCCGATCCGGTGCTCGATCTCAGGGTGAAGTCGCGCACGGCCGAAGCCTATTTCGTCAAGGCAGGCGACTACATCCAGATCATCGACGTCGACGGCCGCCAATGCACCGACTTCCAGTGCTTCTCGGCGCGCAAGCTCGACAAGGGCCGCGATCTCGCACTCGACGTCACCGCCACCCGCTCCTTGATGGGCCATGCCTATCCGATGCCCGGCCTGCATGCGAAGTATTTCGATCAGGATTTCGAACCGCTGGTGGAAGTCGTGCAGGATACCTGCGGCCGGCACGATGCCTTCGCACTGGCTTGCTACGCCAAATATTACGACGACATCGGCTATCCCGGCCACATCAACTGCTCGGAGAACTTCAACGGCGCACTCGCCCCGCATGGCGTGACCGCCCGCGGCGGCTGGATGGCGGTCAACTTCTTCTTCAACACCGGCATCGACGCGCATGGCGTCATGTTCTCCGACGAGCCATGGTCGCGGCCAGGCGACTATGTGCTTCTGCGCGCGCTGACCGACATCGTCTGCGTGTCTTCCGCCTGTCCCGACGACACCACCCCGGCCAATGGCTGGAACCTCACCGACATCCATGTCCGGACTTATTCCGGACAGCACAAATTCTCCCGTGCGATTGCCAGACGAGTGACCCCGGATGCAGAGCCAAAGATGACCCGCGAAACCGCTTTCCATTCCAGCTTCGCCAAGCACACCCGCAACTTCATCGAGTACAAGGGCTATTGGCTCGCCAATTCCTTCGCCAAGGAAGGCCCGCTGCAGGAATATCGCGCCTGCCGCGAGAAGGCCGTGGTGATGGACCTGTCCGCCCTGCGCAAGTTCGAAGTCACCGGCCCGGATGCCGAGGCGCTGCTGCAATACACCCTCACCCGCGACGTCAAGAAGCTCGGCATCGGCCAGGTCGTCTACACGGCCATGTGTTACGAACACGGCGGCATGATCGACGACGGCACCTTGCTGAGGCTCGGCAAGGACAACTTCCGCTGGATCGGCGGCGACGACTATTCCGGCCAGTGGCTGCGCGACAAAGCCGAGGAGCTCGGCCTGAAGGTTCTGGTGCGGTCCTCCACCGATCAGATGCACAACATCGCCGTGCAGGGTCCCAGGAGCCGTGACATCCTGAAGGAGATCGTCTGGACACCGCCGCATCAGCCGGCGCTGGCCGAGGTCGAATGGTTCCGCTTCACCATCGGCCGCATCGGCGATTCCCAAGGCGTGCCGATCGTCGTCTCGCGCACCGGCTATACGGGCGAGCTCGGCTATGAGATCTGGTGCCATCCGCGCGATGCCGAGAAGGTCTTCGACGCGGTCTGGGAGGCCGGCCAGCCGCACGGGCTGGTGCCGATGGGCCTGGCGGCGCTCGACATGGTGCGCATCGAGGCGGGCCTGATCTTCGCCGGCTACGAGTTCTCCGACCAGACGGACCCCTTCGAGGCCGGCATCGCCTTCACCGTACCGCTCAAATCGAAGACCGACGACTTCATCGGTCGCGAGGCATTGATCCGGCGCAAGGAGAACCCGATCCATAAGCTCGTCGGCCTGGAGATCGACAGCAATGTCGACGTCGGCCATGGCGACTGCGTGCATATCGGCCGGGCCCAGATCGGCGTGGTCACCTCCTCCATGCGCTCACCGATCCTCGGCAAGAACATCGCGCTGGCGAGGGTCGACGTCACCCATTCAGAAGTCGGAACCGAAGTCGAGATCGGCAAGCTCGACGGCCACCAGAAGCGCCTTCCTGCCCGGGTCGTTCCCTTCGCCCACTACGACCCGCAGAAGACCAGACCACGCTCCTGAGG
>NZ_LJSD01000023.1 GCF_001303895.1 Mesorhizobium sp. 1M-11
GTGTCCGTCGTCGAATGATTTGAGACGTTTTGGGCTTTGGAAGACTGGAGTTTCCGGCTCGGTTTGCGGGTTGATTTAAGCCGCTTTGGCCTGGTGGTTCAAGCGGCGTTGTCTGATGGTGTCGCGTTTGATCCTTTTGCGTTCGAGGAGGATTGTCGCGCGGCGTTCGAAGTAGACGTCGGCCGGGGTGAGATTGTCGAGGCTCTCGTGGTATCGGCGATGATTGTAATGCTCGACGAAGGCCGCGATCTGGGCTTCGAGGTCCTCCTGGAAGAAGTAGTTTTCCAAGAGGATACGGTTCTTCAGCGTCTGGTGCCAGCGTTCGATCTTGCCCTGCGTTTGCGGATGGCCGGGAGCGCCGTGAACCTGATCGATCTTGTATTTCTCCAGCCATTCACCGAGATCGGACGCGACGTAACACGGGCCGTTGTCGGACAGCAGGCGTGGCCGGTGTTCGACCTTGACCTTGTCACAACCTGAGGCCGCCAGCGCCAGATCGAGCGTGTCGGTGACGTCGTCCACCTTCATGCAGGTGCATAGCTTCCAGGCGATGATGTAGCGGGAATAATCGTCGAGGATGGTCGACAGGTAGAACCATCCCCAGCCGATGACCTTCAGGTAGGTGAAGTCGGTCTGCCACATCTCGTTCGGCCGCGTGGTCTTGTCCTTGAACTCGTCGTTGGCCTTGATAACGATATAGGCTGGCGAGGTGATCAGGTCATGGGCCTTGAGCAGGCGATAGACCGAAGCCTCTGAGACGAAATAGCTTTCCGTGTCGGTGAACTTCACCGCCAGTTCGCGCGGCGACAGATCCGCATGATCCAGCGCCATGGTGATGATGCGATCCCGGACACCGTCTGGGATGCGGTTCCACACTCGTGACGGCGCGGACGTCCGGTCTTCCAGCCCTTCGACGCCGTGGGTCAGGAAACGCTCATACCAGCGATAGAAGGTCGGCCGAGGAATACCGAGCTTGTCGAGGGTCTGTCTGGCCGACAAATGCGACTGTTCCACGATCCGGATGATCTCAAGCTTCTCTGAGGCGGGGTATCTCATTCTTCGTCGCCCCCATCCGCGATCATGCTTTTTTTGAGCAGGCGGTTTTCCAGGGTGAGGTCGGCCAGCGCTTCCTTCAGGTCTCGGCTTTCACGGCGCAGCGCCTTGACCTCGTCACTGGTGGCAGAACGGGCGGTATCGCCTGCAAGGCGCTTCTTGCCCGCTTCGAGGAATTCCTTCGACCAGCTATAATACAGGCTCTCGGCAATCCCCTCACGGCGGCAGATCGTAGCAATGCTGTCCTCGCCACGCAGGCCCTCCAGCACGATACGGATTTTGTCCTCGGCTGAATGATGCTTGCGCGTGGCGCGGCGGATGTCCTTGATCGTCTTCTCGGCCGCCGATGTCTGCGGCCCGGTTTTCTGTCTCATCTTCGCTTCCTTTGAGTGAGCTACGATGAGCCGAAAATCCTCTCTTCTCAATTAAGCCAATTCTGTCTCAAGGGCGCTGATGTCGGACACGAAAAGCATATGGATCGCGTCTTCAATGAAGCCGAGAACGCCGCTCTCGAGGCCGATGCTGATGAGGGCTTGGCCGACTGTGACGAGACTGACGCCACTGAGCTTCCCGACACGGGATTGCCAGAGGTGGAAAAGCTCGAAGGTCGCAAGCGCGGGCGTAAACCTCTTCCGGCAAATTTGCCCCGCCAACGCGTTGAATATGACCTTGCCGACGATCAGAAGACCTGTCCGTGCTGCCGCCATCCGTTGCATCGCATGGGCGAACTCGTCACCGAGCAGCTGCATATCGAGGTGAAGGCCACGGTGCTGCAGAATGCCCGGGCCAAGTATGCTTGCCGCAACTGCGAGCGCACCGATATCAGCACTCCCGTTATCATCGCGCCGATGCCCCCACAGCCCTTGCCGGGCAGTATTGCTACGGCCTCGACGCTGGCCTTTGCTCTTGTTCATAAGTATGTCGACGGCACACCGCTCTATCGCCTGGCACAGGCCTTCGAGCGCGCTGGCGTCCCTGTCAGCCGTGGCGCTCTTGGCCATTGGGTGATTGGCTCCAGCGAAAAGCACCTCGTTCGCATCTACGATGCACTGAAGCAGCGGCTCTTGTCGCAGAACGTCATTCACGGTGACGAGACCACGGTGCAGGTGCTGAAGGAAAAGGACAGGAAAGCAACTGACGAGTCCTACATCTGGGCCTATCGCAGCGGGCAGGATAGTGTCGAGCCGGTTGTGCTGCTCGAATATCAGCCCGGTCGTGGGCAGGTGCATCCGCAGACTTTCCTTGGTGACTATCGCGGCATCCTGATGAGCGACGGCTATCAGGGCTGGCGCACCCTGAAGGGCGCAACGCATGTCGGGTGTATGGCTCACGCCAGGCGACGCTTCGTCAACGCCTTCAAGGCCGGGAAGAAACAAAGCGGGCCGCCCGCGCAGGCATTGAAGTTCTTCGACCAGCTCTATCGGATTGAAAGGCAGGTACGGGACGAAAAGCCGGATGACGACGAAACGCAGGCCGATTGCATCCGGCGCTTCCGCCAGAAGCATAGCGTTCCAGTCCTTGATGCCCTGAAGGAGTGGCTCGACAGGATGGCCCCCAAGGTCGTGCCCGACACCAAGCTCGGCGATGCGATCTCCTATACGCGAAACCAGTGGCAATATCTGACCCGCTACACCGAAGACGGCAGGATGCCGATCGACAACAATTTATTGGAACGCGATATCAGAGTTTTTGCCACTGGAAGGAAGAGCTGGCTATTTTGCGACACTGTCGACGGGGCCAAGGCAAGCGCCGTGATTTACAGCCTTATGCTGACCTGTCGCGCCTGTGGCGTCGAGCCATTCGCCTGGTTGCGACACGTCTTCACCGAATTGCCGCAACGTCCGGACGGCGCCAATATCGACGATCTGCTCCCATTTAACTTCGCCAAATCCACTGCCGCATAAGCCGCTGGCGTCACAATCCACTGCGTCAACGCGCAGCGAAATGAGCGCTTACGAACTATCGGTTCAGTCGCGCTCTTCCAATTTCGATGGCATCAGACCAATGGAGTCATGACCGCGCCTTGCTTTTCCAGAACAGCTTTGACCCTTTGCGCCATTGAAGGATCAAAGGGAGAGCCCCGGGCGATCGCTGCCGCAGTCCCTGCTGCTTGGCCCATGGAAAAGCAATTCGCGGTAACGCGGATCGCAGCCTGCGCTTGCCGCGTTGCCGATACACAGCGGCCAGCGACGATGACATTTGGAAGCCCTTCCGGCAGCAGCGAGCGGAACGGGATCTGACAATACCCTCCCGGCGACAGCCACTGCCAATTCGTGGACCTGCCGTCACCGTGGTCCTCGACGGGCCAACAGTTCACCGCGACGGCGTCCTCGAAGCGGCGCTCCGAAAGGACGTCCTCACCGGAGACAAGATAGCCGCCACGGATACGGCGCGACTCCCGGATTCCGAGTTCGGCGCCTATGTCGAGGATGTAGGCCCGCCGGTATCCGGGCACATAACGCCGGAACGCTTCGAGATAGAGCTGGGCTTGTCTGCGGCCCTCGCGCTCGGCTTGGCTCATCTCGACCGGGTCGAACGGATCGGGCGGGTGGCCTTCAAGTCCGACCTTGGTGATGTTGAGATGTACAACGCCATCTTGTACCGAATAGACCCCACCGCTTGTGCGCGGCAAATCGAAGCCATCCTTGACCGCGCGCTCGAGATGTTCCCTGAGTTCCTCACGCGTGGTCTGTCTGATACGCAACGTGTCCACACCGCCCATCCGAAACATCGCGGACGGATATTGCAAATGTCGCGGATCGAATTCTGTTCGACCTCCGGCCAGCGAACAAAGTTCGGCATCGCCTGTGCAATCTATGAAAGACCGGGCGCCCACAGCGAAGCTCATGCCCCGCGAACGCAGGATGATAACCGCGACCCGCCCGTCTTCTTCGAGCACGACGTCGCTCAAGTCGGCGTGAAAGATCACTTCGAGACCCTTGCAGGCGGTCATGTCGTCGAAAATCGACTTCAGTATCGTCACATCGTATGGAAGCGATGCCGTTCGTAACCATTTATAGGGACCGGTCGTAGCCCTGGCGGCGACGAGCCGTTGGCGAACCTCTTCGGCCAGACCGAAGACCATCTGCACGGGTTCGCCGTCGACCAAAGAATAGAGACCGCAGATGCCGCCGAGCGTTGCGGTGGTCATCGTGCCGCCGAGATAGCCGTTCTTTTCCAGGAGCAGAACGGAGGCGCCATTGCGTGCAGCGCTCACCGCAGCGGCGACGCCCGCAGCGCCGCCTCCGATAACGGCGACATCCACCTCGCGCAGGATGCGGATTGGGCGCTGGGGACGAGTCACAGATGGAAAGGTATCCGCCATCAGATCGCCCCCGCGCGTGCCAACCGTTGGATCTTAGTGCTGGAATAGCCGAGCACTTCTTTGAGGATTTCGCGAGTGTGCTGACCGAGCGTTGGCGGTGCGCGTCGTATCCCTATCTCAGCCCCCTCGACGCGCATTGGCGCCCTGAGGATGTCGATATGTCCACGCTCCGCTTCGGGATGAGGAACGTTTTGGATCAGACGCGAAGCGCGGATATGCGGATCGGTTAGCGCCTGCTCCAGCGTATTGACCGGACCGCAGGCGATCCCCGCCTCGCTGCATTTTTCGATCCAATGGCTGGTGCAGTTTTCGCGAAAGCTCGATGACAACGCTGCGATCAGAGAGACGCGGTTGGCAAGACGCGCCGCATTGGTTGCATACCGGGCGTCATGCGCCAAGGCGCGCTTTCCGGCAATTGCGCAGATGCGGGTGAACTGGACATCATTGCCAACTCCCAGCGTTATGATGCCGTCACGCGTCTCGAAGGTCTGGTACGGCACCACGCTGGGATGGGCGTTACCCCATCGTTTCGGCTCGTTGCCACTTAGCAGAAAGTTGGCGGATTGAAAGAACAGGGAAGCGATTTGGCACTCCAGCATGGAAATGTCGACGTAGCGCCCTCGGCCAGTGCGATTGCGATCATGAAGCGCGGCGAGGATCGAGACGCCAGCGTACAGGCCGGCGAGAATGTCGGAGATCGGAATGCCGGCCTTCATTGGCGGGCCGTCCGCTTCACCGGTGATACTCATCAGCCCGCTCATGCCCTGGATGATAAAATCGTATCCGGGCCGTTGCGCGTATGGCCCCGTCTGACCGAAACCTGTGACCGAACAATAGATGAGCGAAGGGTTGGAAGCCCGGAGCTGTTCCCATCCGAGGCCCTTACGCGCCAAGTCTCCGACCTTAAAGTTCTCGACCAGCACATCGCTTCTGATGGCTAGGTCGCGAACGACTTCGACCCCTTCAGGCACACCTAGGTCGACCGTCACAGATCGCTTGTTGCGGTTGGCAGAAAGGAAATAGGCGCTGTCCCCTCCGGCTTGGCCTGCCTCCGGAGCTTTCAAGAAGGGCGGACCCCATGCCCTTGTATCGTCACCTACACCGGGACGCTCGACCTTGATGACGTCGGCACCCAAGTCTCCCAGAATCTGCGAGCAGCTTGGGCCGGCCAGGATGCGCGACAGGTCGAGAACGTGAACTCCGTCCAAGGGCAGGGTCATGCACAAAGCCTCGCATCTTGGCACCACTCGAGTTGATGCTATTCAGCCGTGCCGGATCACGGCACGGGCAAGGTCTCGGGTTGCCGCATCGACCTCCCAGGCGGATAGTGCTTCCAAGCCTTGCGCACCGCGTGGCGGTGTCGGCGCGCCTGGCGGCGTCCGGCTGAACCGTGGCGCCGGCCGGGACTGGGTGAAGCCACCGATGTCTTCGTAGATTTTGCGGGCCTGCATGTGCGGGTCGTTGAATGACTCCTCGATCGACAGCACGGGCGAAACACATGCATCGCTGTCTGCGAACAGACGGACCCAATGGTCGCGCGGACGGCCTTCGAAGACGGCTTGCAGGCGACGGCGCCCTTCGGACCACCCTTCACGATCGTCCTGCGCGGGCATCTGTTCTCGATTCAGTCCCAGTCTTTCCAGGAAGATGCTGAAGAACCGCTTTTCGATTGCGCCCACCGCGATATGCCCTCCGTCGGCGCAGCGATAGACGTCGTAGAAGTACGCGCCTGAGTCGAGGATATTGGTGCCCCGCGTCGACGCGAAGAGGCCGGCCGCGCGGAGGCCATTGATAGACGTCAGCATGCTCGACACGCCGTCGACGATTGCCGCATCGACGACCTGGCCCTCACCCGAGCCGCGCGCTTCAAGAACCGCGGCGAGCAGGCCGAGCGCCAGAAACAGGGCACCTCCGGCGAAGTCGCCGATCAGGTTGAGCGGAACGGCCGGCTTCTCTCCCTCTCGGCCCAGTGCGTCGAGAGCGCCGGTAAGCGCGATGTAGTTCAGATCGTGGCCGGCCTGGCTGGACAACGGACCGTCCTGCCCCCAGCCGGTGACGCGACCGTAGACCAGCGCAGGATTGCGCTCGAGGCAGCGATCGGGTCCGAGCCCTAGCCGCTCCATGACGCCGGGGCGAAACCCTTCGATGATGCAGTCGGCCTGTTCGACCAGCTTCAGCACGAGGTCGATCGATTGCGGATTCTTCAGGTCCAGCTTCACGGTCCTTCGGCCTCGCAGGATGAAATTGGTTTCGAGCGGGCGCTTGATACCGACGTCGGCCTCCTCCGGCCGGTCTATGCGAAGGACTTCGGCCCCTAGATCGGACAGCAACATGCCACACATGGGCGCCGGACCGATGCCGGCGAATTCGATGATTTTCAGGCAGCCTAGTGGACCTTGTTTTTTTATACTCATGATGCCGCCTGCTTGTTGGCGCCGGCCGCGCCGAGAAAAGCGGAAATGCCTGTGAGCTCGCGGCCGACGATGAGCTGGTTGATCTCTGTCGTTCCGTCGGGGATGGTGAGCATGCGCGCATTGCGCAAATGTCGTTCGACGGGGAACTCGCGCGTTACACCGTAGGCGCCGTGCACCTGTACGGCCCGCGAAGCGACCCGCACCGCAGCTTCCGACGCGTAGAATTTAGCCAACGAACTCGGCATGTCGGCACGACCGCCCTGGTCCAGCTTGGCGAGTGCTTTGAGAGTCAGAAGATTGGCCGCCTCCGTCTCGGCAGCCATGTCGGCGAGATGCCGCTGCACCAGTTGATGGGACGCGATGGGCACCCCGAACTGGTCGCGCTCGCGAGCGTACGCGACCGAATTCTCCAAAGCCGCCTGCGCTATGCCGGTCGCGATGAGGGCCACCCAGACGCGGGCGCGCTCGAAGCCTGCCATTACCTCCGACAGTGCGGAGCCCACCCCCCCGAGCCGGAATGCATCGTCGACGTAGAGGTCCTGGAACACCAGCGAGCCGAACGACCAACCATTCAGACCGAGCTTCTCGATTTCGCGGGACTGGAAATCATGCTCGCTTCGGTCCAGCAGGAAAATCGTGAATTCCTTCTCGCCCGTCTTGGCGAGCACGGTCAGAACGTCCGCCACGGTAGCGTTGGAGATGAAAATCTTCTCACCGCTGAGACGCCAGCCCGCCCCTTCCTTCACCGCGCGCGTTCGCAGTTGGCGAACGTTCGACCCCGTGCCCGGCTCCGTAACTGCACCACACCCGAGAAGGCGGCCTTTCGCGAAGCCGGGTAGAAAGCGCGCTTTTTGCTCCTCCGTGCCGTGGCGGTAGATTTTCATGGCCGCGCCTTCACTGACATAGGCCATGCCGGCGACATCGGGGGCCAGACGTGACAGTTCTTTGTAGAGCAAGCCACTGGTCATGTAGCTCAGCCCCATTCCGCCGCCATCCTCCGGCAGCCAACCGGCCCCGATGCCGTATGGATGGACAATCTGCAGGAGCTCATGCGCCAGTTCGGACGAAAAGGCTCGGTTCCAGTTGTCTCGGACGCGGGGGAGCACCTCCGCCTCGATGCAGCGGCGCAGGCTGTCGATCGCCATATTGTCTTCGGTCGATAATTCGAAATTCATCAGTCTGCTCGTTCTTAGCCTGCATCGGCCATTTCAACGGACTTGGAACCCAGCCATTCAGCGAGTACATCCTCGGCGCCTTCACCGAGCACCGGCGGAGCCGACCAACCTTCGGTGATGTCGAAGGCAGAATATTTCACCCCAGGTCCAATAGTCGGAACCGCGCCATAAACCGGGTGCGTGAGGCTAAGGCTCATACGCCGGTGCAACACCTGTGGGTGGGCAAAAACCTGCGCCATATCGTTCACGGGCGCATTCGGAACGCCGGCGGCATCGAGCATTGTTTTCAGTTTTGCGGAGCTGTGCCGGCGTATCTCCACGTCGATTATCTCGTAGAGACGGTGGCGGTTCCTCACGCGATCTTTTTGGGTCGAATAATCTGGATTTGAAATCAGATCCTCGCGTCCGATGGCGCGGCAGAAGGGTTCGTAGACAGACTGGTATCCGGCGGCGATGACCATCTCGCCATCGGCGGTGGCGAAGACCTTGTAGGGAACGACCTGGGAGTGCTCGGATCCCCAGCGATCGCGAATGTTGCCCGCGACCAGGTACTCCATGCCGGCATCGACAAGGAAGGCGAGTTGGGCTTCCATGAGGCTGGTCTCGATGACCTGCCCCTCGCCGGTCGCGTCGCGTTGGCGCAAGGCCGCTAGTATGCCTCCAAAAGCGTAGAGACCGCAGACGAGATCGAAGACCGACGTGCCCTGCTTGATTGGCTTGCCGTTCTTTTCTCCGGTTATGCTCATGAACCCGAATTCGGCCTGCACCGTGATGTCGAAGCCGCCGCTTTCGGCATGCGGGCCGTCGGCGCCGAGCGCCGAGAGGGAGGCATAGATTACACCCGGATTGATTGCGGAGATCGTTTCATAGTCGATGCCGAGCCGCTTAATCACCGGCGGCCGAAAATTCTCAACGACGACATCCGCAACGTTCGCAAGCTCCTTCAACAGCCGGCGACCCTCGGGAGTCTTCGCATCGAGTTCGATTGACCGCTTGTTGCGGTTGGCGGCGAGAAACGTCATGCCGTTGTCGGCGAGGAAAGGTGGGCCTTGCCGGCGCGTCAGATCGCCGCCAGGCGCCTCGACTTTGACGACGTCGGCCCCGAGGTCTCCAAGATGCATGGTGCAGAACGGCCCGGCAAAGAACCGTGTCAGGTCCAGTACCTTCAATCCGTGCAAAGGTTTTCGAGCAACCGACATGACGATCCCATGCGTGTTTGACGGAACCGTCTCAAAAAGACGCGGGAGCGACAAACAACATTGTTGCTCGGCTCCGAAGATTTTTTGTTGTTTTTGGGAGCGCCTGATTGCGGCTAACTTTGCAGTCGGTCCGCATCGCATTCGCGTTTCGCATTGTCATGATGCCAAGCTTGGCTGGGACACCGGACCGGGAGGAGGGCAAGGGATTAGGGCCCGCCGTCAAGAAAACACCGGACGATGAGCTTGCACACCCGGCCATTGCTCCTGGACCTCGTATCTACGGTCGAAATCTCGGAGCAAACTAGATATGCCTAAAGTGTCGCGGCTCAAGCCGAGTTCGGAATGGAAACAGATCCAGGTCGACTCGTCTGACTGGGCGTCGCTCGACCCGATTCTCGGCCAAACGATGCTTGCTCATATGAGCATTATTCGGGCTTTCGAAGAAAAAGTCCTGGACTTGGCGGGCACCGGCCTCGTTCACGGTCCGGCGCACTCTGCGATCGGACAGGAGGGCGGGGCCGTGGGATCGGCTGTCTCGATGCGCCCGACGGACCAAATCAATGGATCTCACAGGGCACATCATCAGTTTCTTGCCAAGTCGCTCAGCTACGTCGCGCCCGACGGCATACGTGTCCGTGACGAATTCACCGGTGATGTGCGTCATCTTGTGAAATCGACACTGTCCGAAATCATGGGGCTCGCCTCCGGCTTCTGTAAGGGCCGTGGCGGATCCATGCACCTGCGTTGGCCTGAGGCGGGCAATCTGGGCACGAACGCCATCGTCGGTGGTGCGGTGCCGTCGGCCGCCGGCGCGGCGTGGGCTCACAAGCGCGCCGGCAAAGGCGATGTCGTCTACACCTATTTCGGCGATGGAGCGGTGAATATCGGCTCTGTCCTAGAGACCATGAACATCGCTTCGGCCTGGAAGCTTCCGCTTTGCTTCTTTATCGAGAACAACCAGTACGCCGTCTCGACGACCCTGGAGGAATCCACTGCCGAGACCCGGCTTTCCGCGCGCGGACTTGCGTTCGGCATCCCTGCATTTCGCGTCGACGGAATGGATGCGCTGGCCGTGCATCACGCGAGCACCATGGCGGACGAGATCATGCGAAACGACAACGGTCCGGTGATTATCGAGGCCGATTTGTATCGTTACTTCCACCAGAGCGGCGTTCTGCCAGGCAGTGCATTCGGATATCGCAGCAAGGATGAGGAGGCACTGTGGCGCCAGCGCGACCCGATCGACCAGATAGTCAAGCAGTTGCAGTTGCGGCAGATCGTTGGCGAGAAGGATGTCGAGACGCTTCGCCAGCGATGCGTTTTGATGATGGAGGAGGTCAGCGGAGAGCTGTTGGAGGAGGTCGACGGCAAGAAGAGGATCATCCCCTCCCTGTGGCCTCAGGCAGATTTCCGTGACGTTGGCCTGCGCGGCGATCTTTCCGAATTTCACGATGCTCCAAAGGCTGAATTCGACACATTCTCCGGGCCTCTTAAGCAGGATGTTTCTTTCATCGAAGCTGTTGCGGCAGTTATGCACCGGGCGATGCAAAAGGACGAACGCATCATCCTCATGGGCGAAGACATCCACAAGCTGCGCGGCGGCACACACGGCGCGACCTGCGGCCTGAAGGAGGCGTTTCCGGACCGCGTCATCGGCACGCCGATCAGCGAAAACGCTTTCACCGGAATTGCGTGCGGCATGGCCGCGGACGGTCGCGTACGTCCGGTAATCGAATACATGTTCCCCGACTTCATGTGGGTTGCCGCTGACCAAGTTTTCAATCAGATCGGAAAATACCGGCACATGTTTGGAGGAGACGCGGATCTGCCACTGGTGCTACGCACCAAGATATCGATCGGCGCCGGCTATGGCTCGCAGCACTCGATGGACCCTGTCGGTGTTTTCGCCACCTCTCCGGGTTGGCGCATCGTGGCCCCTTCAACACCTTTCGACTATGTCGGGCTGATGAACAGCGCCCTACTGTGCCGCGACCCGGTGCTCGTCGTGGAGCACGTCGACCTCTACAAGACCAAGGGTCCCATTCCGGACGGCGATCTCGACTACGTCATTCCTCTTGGCAGGGCGAAAGTTATCCGTCCAGGCAGGGACGTGACGGTTCTGGCTTATCTGAACATGGTCGAGGAGGCACGCAACGTTGCTGAATCGCTGGGAGTGGACGCCGAGATCATCGATCTGCGTAGCCTTGATCGCGCCGGTCTTGATTGGGAAACTATCGAACAATCGGTACGCAAAACCTCCAATGTGTTAATCGTCGAACAGGGCCCGATCGGCACCTCATATGGCGGTATCCTGGCAACCGAGCTGCAGAATCGGTGTTTCGACAGGCTTGACCAGCCCATCAAGCGCGTCCATGGCGGCGAGGCGTCACCCAGCATCTCCAAGGTGCTGGAAGCCGCGGCTTTCGCAGGACCGCACGATATTGAACTCGGGCTCCGCGATATTATGAAAGACAGCGGTCGGCCCCTCAATTGATGCCCGTCACTCACTCCAGACACCCGATGGACCAAGAGGCCTGATCGTCCAACATGCCGACTCCCATTACCCTTCCCGTCGTCTCTCCCAACATGGAAAGCGCCAAGCTCGTCAAATGGCTGTTTGCCGAGGGCCAGGCCGTCTCCGCCGGCGACGAATTGGTGGAGATCGAGACCGATAAGGCGACGCTGACCATCGAAAGTCCCAACAATGG
Source organism: Mesorhizobium sp. 1M-11 (assembly GCF_001303895.1). Taxonomy (GTDB): domain Bacteria; phylum Pseudomonadota; class Alphaproteobacteria; order Rhizobiales; family Rhizobiaceae; genus Mesorhizobium. The sequence continues at coordinate 11,875 of NZ_LJSD01000023.1, forward strand.
AAAGCTCGGATCGATTCTCGTTTCGGAGGGGACGGAGGACGTTAAGGTTGGAACGCCGATTGCCATCCTCTTGGCCGATGGTGAAAGCGCGGTGTCGATCCAGGATGTCCTTACGCCCCCGACTGCCGAAACGCCCCCGACTACCGAAGACCCGCGGCTTGGCACGCCCACAGCAAGCGAACCGAAGCCTTCTTCCTCGGTATCGAAGCGAGAGGATCGGCCGAGGGCCTTTGCCAGCCCTCTCGCGCGCCGGATTGCACAGGACGCCGCTATTGATCTTGGTACCGTCAGGGGCTCCGGCCCGCAGGGCAGAATTCTCAAGGTAGACGTGTTGACAGCCCGAGATGCTCGGACAACCAAGCCGAGCGCGCCAGTCAGCACTGGCGAGAATAACGCGATCACGCCAATACAACCCGCTACCACCGCTGCCCCCATTCAGTCCGCAGGCCTCGGCGACGTCGGCGCGATCTATCGCAACCGTCCCCACAAGATCGTTTCTGTGGACGGAATGCGGAAGACAATCGCCGAGCGGCTCTCGACCTCCAAGCAGACGGTGCCCCACTATTACCTTCGCGGCCACATCATCGCTGACCAACTGCTTGCATTGCGCGCCGACTTCAATGCCCAGCTCCAACACCGGGGCGTCAAGCTGTCGATCAACGACTTCATCGTGAAGGCCTGTGGCCTCGCCCTGCAGCAGGTTCCGGAATGCAATTCCGTTTGGGCCGACAACAAGATCCTTCGTCTTGGGCCGTCCGACGTGGCGGTAGCGATCGCCGTCGAGAATGGACTCTTCACGCCGGTTGTTCGCGATGCGCAGTCCGCCTCGCTGTCGGCGATCGCGAATGCTGTCAAGAACTTTTCCCTGCGCGCCAAGCAGCGCTCCCTCAGCGCGGAAGACTATGCGGGTGGAAGCATGACCATTTCCAATCTAGGCATGTTCGGAGTGGAGAGTTTCGACGCCATCATCAATCCACCCCAGGCGACGATTCTCGCCGTCGGCGCCTGTGTGACCAAGATGGTCGAGGTCGGTGACAGCGGCGAGATGAAGCCGACCAAAACGATCGCGGTGTCATTGTCCATCGATCATCGAGTCATCGATGGCGCGCAAGGCGCGATCTTCCTCAAATCGATCAGGGCCTATCTCGAGAATCCGATGTCCATGCTGGCCTGAACCGACGCAGACCCGAGCAGCCGGTTCTGCGTGTCCCTCGGAGGCTGAGTTACGCACGTCCCCGCACAATTCCGCACTACAGCTGAGGCAGAAGCTTGCGGACATGCTCTGCAGCGCGAAGGGCAAGTGCCGCAACGGTGAGCCCCGGATTCACGGCCGCTGATGATACGAACGAACTGGCATCGACCACCATTAAGTTGGGATGGTCCCAGCTCACATTGTTTGGGTCCAGGACCGAACTCTTCGGATCGGCCCCCATCCGGACCGTGCCGCACTGATGATAGGGGATCGTCTCGTCCATTAGCCGATGGAAGAGCAGCGGAAATCCAGCCGCGCGCAGCATCCTCTTGGCGCGCTTGACCATGGTCAGATGGGTCGAGATGACTGGGCGATGCCAGTCGAGTTTAATGAGCCCGTCCTTGATCGTTACGCGGTTTTCGGGGCGCGGAACATCTTCCGTTTGGAGGAAAAAATCAACCCCATGTTCGGCGATCCAGTTCAGCAGGAAGCGGGGAGCGCGTTTTTCGTGAAATCGCAATGTCTCCCCGAACAACTTGCCGACGAGCTGGATATTGCCGAGCGACTTGCCAGTGTCATTGGTATCGAAATAGAAGTCGTTGATCGACAAGGTCTTCTGGTAGCGGCTCGTGTTGCGGAACCACGGATCCACCGCGATCAGGAAGCTGAAGATATGGTTCATGAAGTTGCGGCCGACTTGGTCCGACGAATTGGCGACGCCTGAGCGGAGAAGCAGGGCCGCGGACGGCACGGCACCTGCCGCCAAGACAAAGAGTTTGGCGTTCACCGAATAGCTTGCGCCGCCGTAGTCGAACTCCAGTCGCTCGATCTGTCGTCCTGATTGATCGGCACGGAATGCGGCGGCGCGTGCTTTGGTGACGAGCTTGAAGTTCGGATTGCTCGCCGCGATCGGCAGGGCGCAGGACTCGGCCTCCATCTTTCCTTTCAGCGAGGAATCCGGATATTGGTCGAATGGCGAACTGCCGCCCTCCATCCAACCGTCGATGTCGACTGCCATAGGCAGCGGCGCCGCCTTAACACCCACGCGTTGCAGGCGGCGCCTCAGCTCCGCGATCGGCGGTTCATCCGGTACCGGCGGAAAGCGATAACCGTAAGGCCCGGGCGGCTCGGTCGGGTCGATACCCTCCTGGCCGCGCACCTTGTACAGGATTTCGGCCTTCTCGTACCATGGTTGCAATGCGGAATAACTGAACGGCCAGGCGAGGGAGACGCCCTCGTCGTAGTGCCTCTCAGCGAAGTCGATCTCACGGAAGCGATAAAGAACGGTACCGTAGAATTTGGTGTTGCCACCGACCCATTCAAAATTCCCGGGAACGAACGGGTTGCCGTTCCTGTCCAGCCAAGGCGTCTTGCTGTGGAACAGCATCTCCTCATAAATCGTCGCGGGAAAGCGGTTGTCGGGTGTATGCGGAAGAAAATCACCGCATTCCAGCATCAGGATCTTTAAGCCGGAGTCGGCCAGAGCCGATGCGAAGGTGGCGCCACCCATGCCGCTCCCGACTATGACGATGTCCGGCTTTAGATCGGCGGCGAGATCGAGCGTGCAGTCGCCGGAGTATCGGAGGTGCTTGGTCACTTAATCTACCATCCGTCTATCGGTGCCGACACAATTGGGACTTCCTGGCGCTGATACCCGGCGACGCCGATGAACCTGCGGTCGTAATAGAGCAGCGGGAACTTTCCGGTGTTTGAATCCACCGCCAGCACGAGACCGAAGAGAACGGTGTGCGTTCCGACGTCGAGATGGGCAGTCAGCCGGCAATCGACGCTCGTCAGGCTGTCCTGGAGAACCGGCGATCCGGAATCGAGCGTGCACCAGACCTCATGTTCGAAGCGGATGGCGCCTTTCGATCCGTCACGCGCGGCAAATCGATTGGCGATCGCTTCCTGATCTCGTGCCAGGATGTTCACGCAGAACGCCTTGTTGCCGAGTATCGAAGCGTGAGCTTCGACCGACTTGTTGATGCATACGCCGATTAAGGGCGGCGCCATCGATACACTGAACACGGATGTCGCCGTGAACCCCCTGCGCGCGCCCTCGCGCCCGGTGGTAACCACGGCTACAGCCGCCGGAAAGTTGGCCATCGCTTCGCGGAATGCGCCAGCGGTGGACAACTCCTCGGCCCTGGTCTCACCGGAGCCATCGCGGACAATCTCGAAAGGCGGTTCAGACATGCGCTCCAGCCCGGTCGAGATTGGGCAGTACGAACTCTTTCAGCTCGCGCATCGTCTTCAGTTCGCGCACGCCGTTTTCACCTTCGCCGTCCATCGTGGCGAGAAGCAGCGTCTCGAACGGACCGACAGCTGCCCTGAAGGTCCTCAGCTTCTCGAGCACGGTCTCGCGCGTGCCATGAAGAACGAGTGATCGGATGATGTCCTCGACAGTGACATCGCCGTCCGGGACGTTGGGATCGGGTTTCATCGCGATCGTGAACTTTGCGCCGACCAGCGCCCGCCATACATATTCGAAGTAGTAGTAAATGCTCCCCTTCGGATCCAACGCCAGGTCTTCTGCCTCGGCGTCGGAGTCGGCGATGACGATGTTGCGCGAGACACGCCAGCGCTTGCCTTGCGCGTCGATGCCGGCTTCCGCACAACCCTCGAGATATTTCTGCCAATGGCTGGCCACGATGTATTGCGGAACGAAATTCGCCGAGATCGGGCTCCAGTTCTTTATCGCAGCGCGCTTCGCGCTACCGGAGAAGGGGCTCATCACGCTGAGGCCGACTTCGGGGCCGCCCTTCTGGTACGGCTTGCCCATGTAGCCAATACCCATTTCGGGGATGATGTTCTCCGTGATTTTGACTTTGTAGAACCGACCCTCATAGTCGTAGGGAGGATCGTGATCCCAGATGTACCGGATCACGTCATAGGCCTCCAACATGCGATGCTCGCGTTCGGCGGGGTCCTGTACGTTGAACACTTCAAAATCGCTTGCCAGCCCGCCCGGCCCGATGCCGAAAAGGAAGCGGCCCTTAGCCAAATGGTCGAATTGCGCCGCCTCGGCGGCGACGATGATCGGATTATGGTTCGGAAGATTGACTACGCCGGTGCCGAGCTTGATGGTCTTGGTGACGGGGATAGCTGCCGCTAGGAACATCATGGCGTTGACCACCGGCTCGGTCGTTGCGGAAAAATGTTCGCCGACCCAGACCTCGTCGAAACCCAGCCTGTCGGCCGTCACCACCTTTTCGAGATCCTCAGCATAGGTCTCGAAAGCCAGGCGATGTGGCGGATGCAACGGCATCATGAACATTCCGAGTCTCATCAAGGATCTCCCTTTATTTTTCTTCGAACTTCATTACACGGTGGTGTCGGTCGCGATCAGCTTCTTGACCAGGTAGGCTTCGAGCCCCTCGATCCCGCCTTCGCGCCCATGACCGCTCTGCTTAACGCCCCCCAGGGGCGACTCATGGTGCGATACTGCGCATGAATTGACGCCCACGAGCCCGGCCTCGATCTGTGAAGCTGCACGCGACATGGTCGCGTTCGAATTCGTGAAGACGTAGGAGGCCAGCCCGAAGGGAAGCGCATTTGCTTTGGCAATCGCGTCGTCGAACAACTTGAAGCGTTGCACCGGAACCACAGGCCCGAAGGGTTCAACGGCCATGGCCAGCGCGTCGTCCGGAACGTCGGTCAGGACGGTCGGTGCGAAGAAATACCCCTTATTGCCGATACGATTTCCGCCGCATTGCAACTGCGCGCCCTTGGCGACGGCGTCGTCCACCATCGCCTGCACATCGGTCAGGCGCCGGCTGTTGGTCAGGGCGCCCATGGTGTTGCCTTCGTCCTGACCGTCCCCGACTTTCAAGGCACGAGCCAGACGCACCATCCGGTCGACGAAGGCGTCGTGTATGCCTTCGTGCACCAGAAAACGACTCGGCGAGAGGCAAGCTTGTCCCGCGTTTCGGAACTTCGATGCAGCTAGCACGCGCGCCGCCTTGTCGACGTCGGCGTCTTCGAAAACGATCGCAGGCGCATGGCCGCCCAGTTCGTATATGCCCGGCATTACGCTTTCGGCGGCATGACGCGCGAGTATCTTTCCGATGCCGGTCGAACCGGTCACCGACAGCTTGCGGATAATGGGCGATCCGAGCAATGCGCTCGAAATTTGGTCAGGGTTGCCGAACAGGATATTGAGCACGCCCGGCGGCAGCCCGGCATCCCTCAACGCCCGCCCGAGTGCGACCGCAGTGTTGGGTGTCTCTTCCGCGGGCTTGATGACGATCGTGCAGCCTGCGGCGATTGCGGCCGCAATCTTGCGGGCCGGGACAAGAGCCGGGAAATTCCAAGTCGCGAACGCAGCGATAGGTCCCACCGGCTCCGAGACGACTTTCAGGTCGAGCCCCGGCATCTGGTTAGCGACGCCACGACTGTAGATGCGGCGAGCCTCCTCTGCGAACCAATCGAAGAGATCCGCTACGCTTGTCACTTCCGCACGCGCTTCAGCAAGAATCTTTCCTTGCTCCATCGTGAGGCCGAGCGCGATTTCTGGAAGTCGCTCACGCAGGATTTGTGCCGCCTGCCGCAGAATTCTGGACCGCTCGATCGGGAGACTCCCCCGCCAGGTGCCGAAGGCCTCATTTGCCGAACTCAGCGCAGCGGAAATGTCGGAGTCGGTGGCCACCGGTACGCGGCAGATTTCCTCCTCGGTCGCCGGATTCGTGACGGCGATCGCGTCCCTGTCCGGTGTCCCGATCCACGCGTCGCCGATCAGCAAGGCGGGAGAGAGGTTGGCAACGGGGGATTGGCTGGCTTGCATTAGCTTGCCCTCCTGCGGTTCAACATGAAGTCGGCGGCCAGGGCCAGGAGAAGCACCATCCCCTTGATCATCATCTGCACAAAAGAGGAGATGTTCAGGATGCTCATCCCGTTGTCGATAGTGACGAGAAGCGCGGCACCGGCGATCGCTCCGGTGACCGTGCCGATGCCGCCCCGCAGCGAGGTTCCGCCGATCACCGCGGCTGCAATCGCGTCCAGTTCCAGGTAAAGGCCGGCCGCCGGGGTTGAAGCGTTCAGCCTCGCGGTCATCAAGGTTCCGGCAATCGCGTAGAGGGCACCCATCAGCAGGAAGCCAGCGACGAGGTGCTTCCTGATCTCGATGCCCGCCAGTCTCGCGGCCTCGCGGTTCGAGCCAATGAGGTACGCATTGCGTCCGAAGGCGGTTCGCATCATCAGGAACCACAGCACAGCCCAGCACGCCGCGACCCAGATGACCGCATTGGGGATTCCGCGATATCCGGCGAATATCCAGAGCGCGACCCCGCAGAGCACGGTGAGCACCGCGACTTGGCCTAATCTGTGCCAAGTCTTGCCGGACTGCCGGTCATGGGAACTCCGCAGGATCGCGACCAGGCCGAGCAAGTAGATCGCCGCGAGCAACCCATAGGTCGCGGACATGGGGAGGAAGCCTTCGCTGAGCGCCGAATAGCTGTCCGACATCGGGGCGAGCGTTGCCGCGCCCGTGATGTAGTAGCCGGCACCACGGAAGGCGAGAAAGCCTGCCAGGGTCACCACGAACGAAGGGACGCCGAGCGCCACCGTCCAGGTGCCCTGCCAGAGCCCGAGCACCAAGCCGACAGCCAGTGTGACGAGCAGTGTCGGCACGATGCCGAAGCCAAAATGGAGCTGGCACATGCCAGCCGCCACGCCGCACAGATAGACTGAACTGCCGATCGACAGGTCGATCTCGCCCTTGATGATCAGGATGGCCACGCCCATCGCGACGATCGAGACGATGGCACCCTGGCGCATCAACAAAGTCAGGTTACGCGGGCTCAGGAAAATTCCGTCCGACGCTATGTGGAACACCACGCACAAGCCCACGAACAAGGCCAGCATCGTAATTAAACGGCGGTTCGCGAGAAGGAACACGAGCCCCGCAGACTTCGCCGAGGGCGTACTCATGTTCGAGGCTGCAAAGTCCTGTGCGGTCATTTTGAGGTCCTTCCTGTCTCTACGCCGCATTTGGAGCTGGAGTCTGTTTCAGGTCGCCGGTCGCGGCAGCCATCAGTTGATGGCGCGAAGAGCCGCACGGGAATTCCCCAGCGATGCGCCCCTTGTACATGACCACGACGCGGTCCGTTTCGTTGACGATCTCCTCGAGGTCGCTGGAGATCAGCAGGATCGCTTTTCCCACGTCAGCCAATTCTCTTAGGAGCTGGTAGATTTCGAAGCGCGCGCCGACATCGACACCGTAAGTTGGCTCATCCGCGATAAGAAGGTCGGGATCGGTGGCCATCCATCGCGCCAATATAATTTTCTGCTGGTTGCCGCCGCTGAACGTCTCAATAGCGGCGTCCAGGCGGAATGGGCGCACGTCCAGCTTGCGAGCCAGGGAGACGTTTCTGTCGCGTTCCTTCTTTCGGTCGATCACCGAAAGCCGCGTCACGCGGGAAATGCTCGCCGCGCTTATGTTGTGGAATGCCGACTGACCTTCGATTATCCCCGAGCGCTTCCTGTCCTCGGTGAGCATCGCAACCCTGCGGCCAATCGCTTCGTGCGGACTTTCCGGGCGGCCGGCCTTCCCGTTGATGGTGACGCTCCCTTCGACCTCGCCGTGCCAGGCACCGAAAATGGCCTTGGCGAACTCGGTGCGGCCCGCGCCGACCAGGCCAAAAAGTCCCACGATCTCGCCCGCTCTCACTTCGAGCGATAAGTTCTCGACGACGGGCTTGGCGACACGCGCATGGTTGCGGACAACCAAACCGGAAACATGGAGTATCGTTTTCCCCGGCGTCGGCTTCCTCTTCGTTTCGTGCTGCTTGGGGTCGCGGCCGATCATGGCGTGCACGAGCTCGTCGCGCTTGCCGGCGACTTCTCCGAGGCGCAGCACGACCCGTCCGTTGCGCATCACGGCAGCGCTGGTGCACACCCGCTCAATCTCGTCGAGGCGATGGGTGATGAAGATGGTCGCGACACCGGTTGCGCTGACTTGCCTGACCTTTTCAAAGAGATGCTCCGCCTCGCCGTCGGTGAGCGACGCTGTCGGTTCGTCGAGGATGAGCACCCGCGCGGCTCCCTTGGACAAGGCTGCCGATATCGAGAGCAGTCGTTGCTCCGATGCGCTCAGCACGTCCGCCGGTTGGCGGGAATCGAAATTCAGGCCGAAGAAGGAGAGGCATTTTTCAGCACGTAGCGTCATCTCGTTCCGGTCGAGCACGCCAAATCGTGTCGGCAACACCCCCATCATGATGTTTTCGGCAATGCTCAGGTTAGGGGCGACATGCAGCTCCTGCGGGACGAGCACGATGCCTTCCGCCTCCGCTTCGCGGATGCTGCGCAACTGCAGTTCCCGCGAGCCGAGAAATATCCTGCCCGTATAGCTGCCGAACGGATAAATGCCGGACACAGTCTTCATCAGTGTCGACTTGCCCGCGCCATTCTCCCCAAGCAGGGCGAGCACCTCGCCGGGTTGGATCGACAGACTCGCCTCGATCACGGCCGGAACTCCGGCAAAGGTCTTGGTGAGTCCGTCTATGCGCAGTTGGGTGCTGTCCATGGAGTCGCCTTCGATTTCCAGGAACTTCTCCGCCCCGCTATGCGCGGCGGAGAAGAAGGTCTCGCGGATGTCACTTGCAGGCGTCTGCGCTGCCGAAGACCTCTTCGACCGAAGTCCAGCCCTTCGGGGCATCGGTCGTGACGAATTTGCAGAGATTGTCTTTGTTGATCGAACTGATCGGTACAAGATGCGTGGGAACCTCCCCGGCGCTGAGATCGAGCATCACATCATGCTCGGGCACCTCATTCTTCACCAAAGCTGCCGCTGCCCTCACAGCCGCGCGTCCATGATCAACGAGATCGGTCCAAGCCGTCATTGTCTGAACGCCTTCAGCGATAAGGCGGAGATTGGCAGTCTCGCCGTCCAGCCCCGAAAGGAATACTTTGCCGGCGAGGTTGCGCGAGCGGATTGCCTGCGCCACCCCCGTTGCCATGCCGTCGTTGGTCACGACGAAGGCGTTGACCTGATCGTTGTTCGCCGAGAGGACGTTCTCCGCATTGGCCTGCGCCGTGCTCGGACTCCATCCGCTGATGAACTGGTCGAAAACGATCTTCGCATCGGCGTGTTCCTTGAAGACCTTCTCGTAGGATCCAGCAATGGTCTGCGCGACGTCGTTGCCACTGTCTCCCTTGAAGATCGCGTAGTTGCCGTTTCCCGCGAATGCTATCGCGGCATCGGCCTGCAGCGTGCCGACGGATGCATTGTCGCGGGTCACGAAGTAGTCCAGCTTGGCCGTCGTTGTGCCTCCATCATAGCCCACGACGGGAATGCCGTCCGCCTGGGCGGATTTCACAAGTGCACCAGCCGCTTCGCGGTCGACGGGCACGAGAATGAGCGCATCAACTTGCTGGCTAAGGAGATTCTCGACCTGAGAAGTCTGCAGCGACGGGTCGCTGTTGGCATACTGGAAGATCAGCTTCACGCCGAGCTTCGCTGCTTCCGCCTCCATAGCTTCTCGGTCCACGGCCCACCGGCGCTCCGCCTGCCGGTTCATCGCAACACCAATGGTTACGTCATCTTCAGCGACCGCCGTTCCCGGGGCAAAAATCACGCTGAATCCCAGGCAAACGACGGCCTTTCTGTATGCCGATGTTTTAAAAGGCATTTTCATGGTTGAGCTCCTCCCTTTTGCTCTTCAGGAGGATCGCAACATTGGCTCTTGCGTCACAACCGACTTATTTTTAGGAATCAGACAACTTTTTCTTACGTGAAATCCATCATGGCTGAACGACTTCCCCCATTGACGAGCCTGCGGACTTTCGTCGTCGCCGCCCGAAAGGGAAGCTTCAACGAAGCGGCCGAGGACTTGGGCGTCACACCGGCGGCGGTCAGTCGCGCAATCCGGTCACTGGAAGCATATCTCGACTGCAAGCTGTTCCACCGCCTGTTCCGCGAAGTGACACTGACGACAGAAGGTGCTTTTTATTTCCGGGAACTCGACAGCGTCTTCGACAAGATCGCGATCGCTACACAGAATCTTTCGGCGACCAAGGCAAAAAAGCCGCTGAGCGTCTGCTGCTATCCAAGCCTTATGACACGATGGCTTGTACCACGATGGTCGTCCAACCACCGTGTGAACTCCGGTTCCGAACTCAAACTGGTTACGACACTAACGCACAACATCGACTTTATCGGCAACAATATCGATGTCGCCATCCTAACAGATAGCCCTAATGTCAAAGGTTGCACGTCCGAATGGTTGTTCTCCAGTGACTTGATTCCAGTGTGCTCTCCCAATTTTTTGCCGCCCGGAACCGCCGTCACAGATACTGATGATTGGGCTAGTGCCTTGCTGCACTCGGACACCCGTCCGAATGACTGGGCGCGCTGGGCCGCTGCGAACCGTGGAGTTAAGATCAATCCGTCGATTGGTCAGAGATTCGAGAGCTCAAACCTATTGTACGAAGCTACCATCGCTGGTCTCGGAATCGCGATTGGGATACGAGACACGCTGCAACGGGAGCTATTGTCCGGGTTACTCATAGAGGCTTTTCCGCCATCGAAGCCTGCCAACTGTCCATTCTATCTTATCCGGCCGCCCGAGACGGAAAATCACGCTTTTTTCCCAGAGTTTCGCAGCTGGATCATCAGGGAAGTTGAAAAGACCGTCCAAGTAGCAAAATAGGCCGATAGGCGGGATCAAGTGGGACATCACCGCTGCTGTAAGTGAGCGCGAATGAACCGAGGACAAGCGGCTCTTTCTTGGCGAGTTCGAACTAATTTGGCCCAGTGACCTCATAGCTGTTGAAAAACGACAACGAAAGGAACATCCCAGCAACTCCGGCCGACGGCCTGGGTGTCCGTCGTCGAATGATTTGAGACGTTTTGGGCTTTGGAAGACTGGAGTTTCCGGCTCGGTTTGCGGGTTGATTTAAGCCGCTTTGGCCTGGTGGTTCAAGCGGCGTTGTCTGATGGTGTCGCGTTTGATCCTTTTGCGTTCGAGGAGGATTGTCGCGCGGCGTTCGAAGTAGACGTCGGCCGGGGTGAGATTGTCGAGGCTCTCGTGGTATCGGCGATGATTGTAATGCTCGACGAAGGCCGCGATCTGGGCTTCGAGGTCCTCCTGGAAGAAGTAGTTTTCCAAGAGGATACGGTTCTTCAGCGTCTGGTGCCAGCGTTCGATCTTGCCCTGCGTTTGCGGATGGCCGGGAGCGCCGTGAACCTGATCGATCTTGTATTTCTCCAGCCATTCACCGAGATCGGACGCGACGTAACACGGGCCGTTGTCGGACAGCAGGCGTGGCCGGTGTTCGACCTTGACCTTGTCACAACCTGAGGCCGCCAGCGCCAGATCGAGCGTGTCGGTGACGTCGTCCACCTTCATGCAGGTGCATAGCTTCCAGGCGATGATGTAGCGGGAATAATCGTCGAGGATGGTCGACAGGTAGAACCATCCCCAGCCGATGACCTTCAGGTAGGTGAAGTCGGTCTGCCACATCTCGTTCGGCCGCGTGGTCTTGTCCTTGAACTCGTCGTTGGCCTTGATAACGATATAGGCTGGCGAGGTGATCAGGTCATGGGCCTTGAGCAGGCGATAGACCGAAGCCTCTGAGACGAAATAGCTTTCCGTGTCGGTGAACTTCACCGCCAGTTCGCGCGGCGACAGATCCGCATGATCCAGCGCCATGGTGATGATGCGATCCCGGACACCGTCTGGGATGCGGTTCCACACTCGTGACGGCGCGGACGTCCGGTCTTCCAGCCCTTCGACGCCGTGGGTCAGGAAACGCTCATACCAGCGATAGAAGGTCGGCCGAGGAATACCGAGCTTGTCGAGGGTCTGTCTGGCCGACAAATGCGACTGTTCCACGATCCGGATGATCTCAAGCTTCTCTGAGGCGGGGTATCTCATTCTTCGTCGCCCCCATCCGCGATCATGCTTTTTTTGAGCAGGCGGTTTTCCAGGGTGAGGTCGGCCAGCGCTTCCTTCAGGTCTCGGCTTTCACGGCGCAGCGCCTTGACCTCGTCACTGGTGGCAGAACGGGCGGTATCGCCTGCAAGGCGCTTCTTGCCCGCTTCGAGGAATTCCTTCGACCAGCTATAATACAGGCTCTCGGCAATCCCCTCACGGCGGCAGATCGTAGCAATGCTGTCCTCGCCACGCAGGCCCTCCAGCACGATACGGATTTTGTCCTCGGCTGAATGATGCTTGCGCGTGGCGCGGCGGATGTCCTTGATCGTCTTCTCGGCCGCCGATGTCTGCGGCCCGGTTTTCTGTCTCATCTTCGCTTCCTTTGAGTGAGCTACGATGAGCCGAAAATCCTCTCTTCTCAATTAAGCCAATTCTGTCTCAAGGGCGCTGATGTCGGACA
>NZ_LJSD01000018.1 GCF_001303895.1 Mesorhizobium sp. 1M-11
GAAGACGGCGAGCATGACCTTCCTGATGTCAATGCCGTTCAGCCGCGCTGCCTCTGGGTTGGCCCCGATGGCATAGAGCGCTCTGCCGAAGGAGGTATATCGCAAGATGCCCCCGGCGAGCAGCAGCAGAACCAGATCGAAAACGAGCATCTTCGGAAATGGCCCGATGCTGCCGTTGACGAAAGTGTTGATCGGCTTGAAACCCGCCGTCGAAAAGACGCTGACGCTGGCCCCGTCATTGATGATGAGAGCGAAGCTCTGGAACACGGACAGCGTGCCCAGGGTAACGACGAAAAAGGAGATCTTGAAGTAGGAGACAAGCGTACCGTTGACCGCGCCGAGAAGGGCGCCGAACAGGACCGCGGCGACGACGGCAAGCGGTGCCGACACGCCAGCCAACAGCAGCAACCCCAGCACCATTGCCGAGGCTGCGGTCGCGCTCGCAACCGACAGATCGACGGCGCCGGAGATGACCACATAGGTCGCGCCCAGCGCCAGGATGAACACGACGCTGTTCGACTTGACGATGTTCATCAGATTGGGCCACGTCAGGAACACTGGCTGTGTCATGGCCAGGAAAGCGCCAACAAGGACAAGGCTGATCAGTGCGCCGGCATATCTGTTCTGGAAGATCCGGCTGAGAATCGATGACCGAGGCGAATACCGCCCAGCCGTATCCTGCTTTTCCAGATGTGGTCGTCATTGGCGTGCACCAGACGAAATTTTGGTTCAGCTTACTTCCAACACAGAGCTTTGGAATCGGTTTTCACAGAATCTATTTTATTTTCATAGAAATTCATTGAAGGTTATCGATTTTCATGAAATTCTGCAATCAGGCGCGCCCGACGATAGATCGGTATCGAAATTTATGGAACCTGGGCAACGGAAGCCATTTTCAGAAGCAGTAACCGCATTTCATGCGCGTCCATTGCCCGAAGCTGCCATTCCTGTCGGCTATGCCGCCTTGATCGACGCCTTCGGTTTGGCGGTGCCGGTGCCTATCCACCTGGCCGCGATCGGCCCGCGGCACAAAGTCTACGAGGCCGACGGGTGGAAACTCCATACGCCACGCCACCGGCCTGACGCCAGTCTTGGCGGCCATCTCATCTTCGCGCTTCGCTATGAAGGCCTCGACCTTGCGATTCTGAAGACCTTGTTTCTCGCCACGGGACCAGAGCCGATTGCGACCCTCATACGCGCAACTCCAACTGGCGCCTATGCACGGCGGATCTGGTTTCTGTACGAATGGCTGCTCAATGCGCGACTCGACCTGCCTGACGCGACACAGGGAAGCTATGCCCTTGTTGTTGATACGGACCAGCAGTGGGCCATTGATGGGACGACGTCGTCACGCCATCGCGTGAAAAACAATCTGCCCGGCACGCCCGCATATTGCCCGCTGATCTTCCGCACGCCGCTGCTGGAGCGACTTGTCGCCCGCAATCTCAGTGACGAAGCACGGCGTCTCGTGGCCGACTTGCCCGCAGACCTCCTTGCCCGCACGGCGGCCTTTCTGTTGCTCAAGGATTCGCGATCGAGTTTCCAGATCGAGGGCGAGGATCCACCCCAGGATCGCATTCAGCGCTGGGGGCACGTGGTTGGCGAGGCGGGCCGTCGCCCAATCGACCGCACAGAATTGGAGCGGTTGCAGCGCATCGTCATTGGTGACGCACGTTTCGTCCATCTCGGGTTGAGAGATCAGGGCGGATTTGTTGGCGAACACGACCGGCAGAACGGTACACCCATTCCCGATCACATCAGCGCGCGACATCAGGACCTGCCCGCGCTGATCGACGGATTGGCTGCCTTTGATCGCGGCGCCGCGCGGAGCCTCGATGCGGTTCTTGCTGCGGCCGTTCTCGCATTCGGCTTCATCTACGTCCACCCGTTCGAGGACGGCAACGGCCGTCTCCACCGCTACCTCATGCATCATGTCTTGGCGGAACGCGGCTTCAACCCACCCGGTCTTGTCTTCCCCGTATCGGCCGTCATTCTCGATCGGATCGACGACTACCGGCGCGTGTTGGAAACATATTCACGTCGTCTTCTACCACTCATTCGCTGGCGCCCGACCGATCGGGGCAATGTCGAGGTCCTGAACCAGACGGCGGACTTCTATCGCTATTTCGATGCGACGCCCCAGGCGGAGTTTCTGTTCGAATGCGTCGCGCGCGCAATCGATGTCGACCTACCCGCTGAGACCGCGTTCCTCAGGAGCTACGACAGCTTCAAGGCGCAGGTGAAGGGCATGATCGACATGCCGGACCGGGTGCTCGACCTACTGTACCGTTTCCTCCGGCAGAATGGGGGCAAGCTGTCAAAACGAGCGCGCGATAAGGAGTTTGCAGCCCTTACCGATGATGAAGCTGCACGGATCGAGACGATATACGCAGACCTCTAACGGCGGTGCTTTCGTTTACACTGACGTTTGAAATTTGACCGTCGCAACCCCAGACCGAGGCGAACGTCGCCACCTTATCTCCCCGTGCTAAAAGCTCGGCCCGGCCTTTGCTTTTCTGAAAGACGTCGGCATTGGCGAAGGACACTGAATCCGGCTACCTGCCCTTCGCCCAGACCGGCGAGCAGTTCCGCCCCACAACATAGGCCTCTAATCCCATGCTGGTGGTAGCTATGCTTCAGGGGAATCCGGAGCGGTTCCTGCCCACTACCAAACCAGTCACGGGATCGGCAAGGTTCAGGAATACGCAAACGCGCACCGCTGGAGATCATCCGGCATCACTTCGTCAGACACTTTGGCGGAAATGGTGCACATGGGCGATCAACGGGATGAACGCTGGGATTGCACAAGGCAGCTTGGTGCGGTTAGCACACGCGACGACCGGCTGGTTTCCTTCCTGATACGTAGACAGTGCTCTGCTCCATGCATCGCGGGTCGACCGATTTTGCGGGAGTTTCCCAACATGACGGCACTCGGGGAGTATGGTAGGCGATCGAACACCTTATGGTCATGCCGGTCACCGCCTTCGAAATCATGGTCGGCAAGATCTGGTCCATGGGAGCTGTCGTTCTGGCGGCGACGGCATTTTGCCTGTTCTTTGTTGTCCAAGGTTTGCTTAGCGTGCCGTCTCGGGTGGCGTGACGCCGCGCGAGAACATGCCCGAAATCATCCAGGCCATCATGTATGCCGCCCCAAACACGCATTTCGTGATCCTGGCGCAAGCTGTGCTCTTTCGCGGGGCCGGTCTTGACGTGGTCTGGCCGCAGCTCGTCGCGCTGGCAGTCATTAGTGCAGCGCTGTTCTTGTTCTCGCTGCGTCGCTTTCGCCAGTTCCTGCAGTAGGTCATTGGAGCGCATCGCGTGCCCATTGCGTCCCACGCCCGCACGCAGCGACTCCAGCGAACTTGATTTGACGCAATGCGCCAACCGTTCGTGCGCCTAGAGTGATCACTAGCCAAACGACGAGGCGATGATCATGGCAGGCACGGGATTCCATACTTCGCAGAAGAGTTTCCAGCATGCAGCCGAACAGGCCCAGCGATGGGTGAACGAACTGGCGAAGGATCTTGACTGGAACGAGCAGGATGCCTTGCGACTGTTGAAGACAGTCCTGCATGCGGTGCGCGATTGGCTCTCCCTTGAGGAGATAGCAGATTTTTCGTCCCAGTTGCCGACGCTCATCAGGGGTATGTTCTTCGAAGGCTGGAGCCCGACTGAACCTGCCAGAGGACGCAGCAAACGCGATTTCGTTATCCGCGTCAGGCATGGTTTCGGCTACGAACCGAACCTTGACTATGACATTGCCATAGGGGCTGTGTTCCAGCTTCTCGATCACCACCTCTCCCATGGCGAGACCGTCCAGGTCCGCAATTCGATGAAGAAATCGCTACGGCATCTGTGGCCGCACGCGTAAGTATTGTTTAGCAACAAGCCAAGGCCGGGCAATCTCGAGCGAAACGTTGGCGCAGCCCGCACTGACGCTGTCTTACTCGCCGGCCACTCCCCGCCGTCACCGAAGCGGCCAAGTCTCAAACGCCGCTCTATCTGTCTTGGCCAGTCCCGCTGCCGTCGTCCAAGCGGAGCCTGGCTTGGATGACGGCAGCGCCACGCCAAAATTGACGAGCGTCAAGGCTTGCCGCCTCCGGATGCTGTTGACTGCCCCTCACGGTTCCAACAGCGGAGGGCGCTATGTCCACAACCGAAATCAATATTCCCATCCACGATGCCGCACCGGCGTCATCGACGAAACTGAAACTCGGATCCCTGACGGCACTGGTGGTCGGCTCGATGGTGGGTTCGGGCGTGTTTAGCCTGCCCCAGAACATGGCAGCAGGCTCGGGCCCGCTGGCGATCCTGATCGGCTGGGCAATCACCGCTGTCGGCATGCTTGCGCTGGTATTCGTCTACCAATCGCTGGCAACACGCCGGCCTGAGCTCGATGCAGGTCCTTATGCCTATGCCAAGGCCGGGTTCGGACCTTTCATCGGTTTCACCAGCGCCTGGGGCTATTGGATCAGCGCCTGGGTCGGCAACGTATCCTATGCCGTGATCGTGTTCAGCGCGCTGTCGTATTTCTTCCCGGCGTTTGGCGATGGCAATACTTGGCAGGCGGTGCTGGGCGCATCGATTCTGTTGTGGATCATCCACCTTCTTGTCCTGGCCGGTATCCGCATCGCTTCACCCAAGAAGCTCTGGCCAGACGACAGCTTCTGCACGCATGTACGGGATCTGGCACAGCACAGCGGCGGTCGTTTCAGATTGGATGAGGATCTGGCTAGCTGTGTCGAAGGCGCCGACTTCATCTACACCGACGTCTGGTTGTCCATGGGTGAAGACAAGGCCGGCTGGGCGGATCGGATTGGCCTTTTGACGCCTTACCGCGTGACGAAGGACGTGATGGCATCAAGCGGCAATCCGCATGTCAAATTCATGCATTGCCTGCCGGCATTCCACGACACCGATACCGAAGTTGGCGCTTATATCGCGCGCGAATATGGGATCGATTGCATGGAGGTTAGCGACGAAGTCTTCGAATCTGACGCTTCCATCGTTTTCGACCAGGCGGAGATCCTCGGCATCTATATCCTCGTCGTGGCGCAGTTCGGTTCGTTCAAGTTGCCGCTGGTCATCCTGACGCCGATTCCGCTGACGCTGATCGGCATCATGCTCGGCCACTGGGCGTTCGGAGCGCCATTTTCGGCGACCTCGATGATCGGCTTCATCGCGCTCGCCGGCATCATCGTTCGCAATTCGATCCTGCTGGTGGATTTCATACGCCACACGCAAGGCACAGATCGGCCACTGGTCGAGGTGCTGCTCGAGGCTGGCGCCATTCGCTTCAAACCGATCCTGCTCACCGCATTGGCGGCCATGATCGGCGCCGCGGTGATCCTGACGGATCCAATCTTCCAGGGACTGGCGATCTCGCTGCTGTTCGGCCTTGCCTCATCCACATTGCTGACCGTTCTGGTGATACCGGCGATCTATGTCGCGCTGCGGAGCCGACGTCCCGTCGAAATCCAGCCAACGCTCACAGACCCAGACCTTTGACATCCGCAACGAG
The DNA here is from genome assembly GCF_001303895.1 of Mesorhizobium sp. 1M-11. Classification (GTDB taxonomy): domain Bacteria; phylum Pseudomonadota; class Alphaproteobacteria; order Rhizobiales; family Rhizobiaceae; genus Mesorhizobium. The sequence continues at coordinate 5,522 of NZ_LJSD01000018.1, forward strand.
CCTGTGAGCGGATCGAACACGTTTGACGTGAGGAGCTTCCAGCGTTGCACTCGGACTCTCGCCAGGCCCGGTCGTCATGACACGATGGGCCAAGACCACTTGATCAAGCGCAAAGCACAGCGCTGATCGCCGTGGTAAGAAAAGCGATTGTCAACGGTGGAGCAAAGCGATGCGCACAAGTTCGATGAAGTCGGTCGCTGCGATGGGCCTTGTCCTTGCCCTTTCGTCAGGCTTGGCGTCGGCTCAAGCGCCGTCCGACAGCGACCGATACCTTTGGGGCCCACACATGATGGGATGGGATGGAGGCTGGTCCGCCATGATTTTCGGTCCATTGTTTATGATATTGTTTTTGGCGGTGCTGATTGCAGTAACTGTTCTTCTGGTGCGCTGGGTGGGCGGACCATGGCCGGGTTCGATGGCGGTCCATCACCCACTGCCTGGCCGCACGCCCCTCGACATTCTCAAGGAGCGCTTCGCGCGCGGCGAGATCGACAAGGACGAGTTCGAGGAGCGGCGCCGCGTGCTCGGTGAATAATTCAGCCGGCTTTTTCGACAAGCGTTGTGCTCCGACCCTTCTTCGAACAGTTAGGCGCATGGGGCCTTCGTAAGCGTGAAGATTGGATCCGTGTGAGAGTGCGAACTCCCCCGCAAATGCGAGGGGGGTCGTTTGCTATTCAGGGAAGCGGCATATCTGCGCAGCTTCAGAGCTGCCACAATCGCATATTTTGGAATTCCATAACGCAGTGGCAAACGCTGGCGGCCGAGGCATAGAATTCCTTCTCGCTGGCAAATAGATCCTTGATAGATCCTTGAGCAGCGGCTTTGCGCCTTGCTGTTTCTCAGGTGAAGTTACAGTCGTAGAAGTCTTCGACCATCAGCCTGCAACCGACCATCTGGCCGCCAAACATCATCTCAATGTCGTCCGGACCGCCCTCGCCCGGGTTTCTGAAACGAGCTCTTTTGACCACGCCTGTCGGGTCATGGACGACGGCGCGCCAATTGTCGCCAAAACCGCCAAACAGCGGGAACGCGACACGCTTTGGCGGCCCAAGGTCGACGATAAACTGCGTTCCAAGCGCCTTCTGATAGAATGTTGGAGCCGGGACCAGCTCGCCACTTTCGATCTGACGGGCGATCTCCCGGTACGTCCCGCGGTGCGCTAGAAACCAGACCCAGGTGCTGGTGGCTGCGCCGATCCGTATGAGAGGAAGCGTGCTCGCGGCACCTAACGCCGTGACGATGATAGGCGCGATCACCAGGCTGGCGGCGACGAGCGGGCGTGAACGACTTGTCCACGCGTCCTGCGTGCCGACGACGATCAGAAAGCCGCCACGCAAGATGAGGAAAGTGGCGAACGGGATCACAGCGAAGAAGGCGAGTGGTCCGAACAGCCAGAACAGGCCCCCTGCGAGGCCGAAGCCGCAGATGGCGACCGCCAATAACAGCAACGACCCTCGAAGGGACATAGGCCAAGGAGAGAAGCGTCTCATTGTTGCTGCTCAGGAAAATGCGCACGAACTGGCCGCCGACCTTGCCCCGTAAAGGACATGCCTAAGCCAGCGCGTCAGGATCGCACGAAGTTTCACCGTTATCAGCCAGTAGACGGTTCCGCTGGCTGCTCCGGACGGCATTAAGAGGGGCCGACAAAACCCGCGAGTGAAAGGGCGACCGGTGTCCCGAGTGATGCGGTGAGCTGGTAGGCTAACATCGCCGATGATCCTCACGTTTTCCTTGGGATTTTGTTCAACCATGCTCGCCCTTTGCATCCGCCAGAGCCTTGGCCATGCGCGTTGAATCACCCCATGTCGACAACCAGATCAGGACATCGGTGGCCATCCCGATCAGTCCGCGCAGAAACGCCAGATAGGATCGGCGAGAGCCCAGTTGCCTTTCGGCAAGGTGCAAGTGAGCCAGCTCTTCCTCGTGGATCGATGCAATGATGTCATGGAGACCTCTGTCTCGTCCGGCAAGGAAATGGAGCTGGTCGTCGAGATGGCGATGCACCGTCTCCTCCACGGCAGCTGTGCAAGCCCAAATCCCGTGTCGCCCAAGCAACGCCGTCAGGAAGCCTAGCCACCAGCCACCCCAACTCCAGAACTGCATGACGCGGCAGGGACGTGAATTTCGCCGCGGCATCGCATCGCGAAACAGCTGGCAGTGCGTCATCTCGTGGCCCAGCATCTCAGACAGCATAGGCACGCAATCGGGATAGAGCCGACTGGCCACAGCGATCTGGGCTGAATAGATGCGAATGGCACCAAATTCACCGGCATGGTTGACCCGGCAGATTCGCGCGACGGTCAGTGCGTCTCTTGTGGCTATCGACATTTTCCAAACCAGTTGATGCAGGAGACTGCGATCGTCAGTTAGCGCAACATCGACGCAAACCTTCGAGCTTATTGCGCGAACAGGTGCGATGCGACTGGTTGGACGGGCCGCACGCATGGGTCGCGTTTCTCATTTGGAACTGGGGCATCGACGGTACGTCTCGAACTTGGAGGCGGTCCAAGAGAAACCGTCCAGCTTCAGATAAATCTCGCCTTTGCTTCCGCGACCCAGCTCGACCCATCCATTCGTTTGGGGGCTGCCGCCCTTGAAGCAGGCGGCTTTGAACCGAAGGATTCCCGCAGGAAGCTTCGTGGGAGTTGACAGTCTTTCGCAACCGATCTCGTAAAAACCCAGGCTGTATGGATTGATCGTCAGCCCGTTGAAGAACTCGTCGCTTTGTTCGCAAGGTGCCAAGGTTGACCACCATTCCCCCAGGAACTCTTTCGGAACCTGTGCAAGCGCAGCGGAGGAGACGACGGTCGATAACACCAATGCCAGCAAAGCAACCCTCCCCTTGGCGGTCGCCCCAACCCAAGAGGGGTCAAATCGGCGATTGCCGACCTGGATCGGGCCTCGACCTGCCGCGGTTTTATCCATGACGTAAAGCATCGGACAATCATCCTTCCCTATGCCAACCTTGACAAAACAGGTCAATCTGTTTGTTTTTGAGTCTGGGATACACCTCAATGACAAGCCGGAGCCACAGTTTCGCGAACTGCCCGGCGTTAAATCGATCCGACGGGATCGGTCACGCCAAGTGCTTTTCGGCGCTCTGTGGCTTCGTCTGCCTCCTTCGCCAACGCGGCGCTCTCACGCCGGAGCGGCCCCCCTATCGGGCAGATCTCTTGCACAAAACCGGTAAGCGTGGAGGCCAGCGTGTCCGGAACCTGACGATAGTAGACATACTTGCCGCGCTTCTCGCTGGTCACCAGGCCGGCATGTTCGAGCAGTTGCAGATGCTGGGAGATCGAAGGCTTCGACATATTGAAACGCGCGGCAATCTCGCTCGCGTTCAACTCGTGATGCGCGACATATGCAAGGATCTGGCGACGAACGGGCGAGGACAGGGCCTCGAATATCAGCTGAATGGACATGAGCGCATCATACAGAAAGTCAATTAGGAAATCAATTAATCGTTGACGAGCAATCGATAAGTTGATTAGCTAATTGAATATCGTCCGGTTCGCGGAGAATTTGAGGCAGGCAGCGAGCCCTTGAACCGACCTCGTGAAAGCAAGCAGCAGATGCGACCGACCTGGAAGACCACACTCATACTGGCCATCGACGCCGCTTTCGCCATCGGCTACCTTTATGCCGCCCCCCAACGCATCGGCTTCAGCGTCGGCCTGGCGACGGCCAGTGCGATCTCAGTCCTTTCCGTCCTTCCGGGATTGGCCCGATACCTGAGGGTGACAGGTACCATCAGCTTCTTTTTCGCCGCCCTCCATCCTACCACCTACGCGGCCGGCCTAGCGGTCGCCGGCGCAGTCTGCACCCTCTACTTCTTTTCCGGCATCGCCCTGCCTGCCGACGCATCCTTCTGGCGCATCGCGCAGGCCATCTACTGGTCCGGCACCCTCATGGTGATGTTGTTTGCATTCGCGATCGAGATCATTAAGCGGCTGATGCGCGGTGAAAGACTGTCGACATATCTGGTCGTTGCGATGTTTGGGATGCCGCTCGTCTGGGCGATTGCGGGTTATTTCGGCCCCCTTCCCACCGGCGCTATACCCATCGGAGGTTTTCACGAGGACGGCGCCGGGTTCACGGGGTCGGACGCTATCGCGATCGTTCTGGTGAGCCTGGCCGCGGCGGCCGGAGGAGCCGTCTACTGGCTGATAACAGTCAAACTGCGCGCCATCCTCACACGACTGCTCACTCGTGTTGTGTGCGGTCGAGAGTCAGAGACGACGTCGCGCGCATTTTCCTGAGGAGGTTGTCATGATCATCGCCCGCTTTTTGCCTGTTGGCTGCTTTTACGCTGCCATATTGCTGGGAGTGCTTGCCGGTTCGTTTGAGATTGGAGATGCGCTGGCAGCGCCGGTGAGGGACCTCCACCAGTACTGCCGCCAGGTGCGAAATGACGACACGGTGCGCAACTATGATCCCTCGCTTCGCGACGGATCCATACGCGCTCACAAGCTGCTGTTTCCCGACGCCAAAAGCGAACCGGACCCATCGGATTTCGAGAATGAGGCCCAGTACCGCTGCATGGACGATAAGGTGATGGTCTGTTTTGTCGGAGCGAACCTGCCTTGCGTGAAGATGAATTTCTCCAGAGCGTTGGAATATTGCCGGGCGAACCCGAATACCGGTGACGTTCCTGCCTCTGAAGCAGGTCATGACGCCGCCTATTCCTATCGATGCAGCAACGGGAAACCGCAGGTTGTTGGCGAACCGGTCGAGCTCGACGAACGGGGTTTTGCGAAGACGCTCTGGGCTGAGCTTCCAGATCGCTAGGAAGCGTCGGTTCTACCCCAGGCTATCCATAACGGAGAGACAGCGATGATGACGTTCCGCTTTCCGACGATCGTCAGGTTCCATGCGGCCATCATTTTAGGCGTGCTTGTCTTGCTTGTTGGGACCGGCGGCGCACTGGCAGCGCCGGTAAAGGATCTGCACCAATATTGCCGCCAGGTGCGCAACGACGACACGGTTCGCACCTACGAGCCTTCGCTGCGCGACGCAGCCATACGCGCCTACCAGCGCCTGTTTCCCGGCGCGCAAGGAGAGCCATCAGACGAGGAGCTCGATACATCCATCAAATTCCGCTGCATGGACGCCAAGGTGATGGCCTGTTTCCTCGGCGCGAACCTGGTGTGCGACAAGATGAACACGGCTCGCGAAAACCCTGGCGCGGACGAGTTCTGTCGATCCACCCCGAACTCTGATTTCGTGCCGCTCGTGGCCACGGGTCATGACACGATCTACGCCTATCGCTGCAGCAACGGAAAAGCCGTTGTTGACGGTAAAATCTATGCGCTCGACAAGCGCGGCTTCGCGCAAAAACTTTGGATCGCGCTTCCTGATCGTTGAGTCAGGAAGGCACTCGCTGAACTAAGGAACCGAAGTGATGACGGCACCCACCGAGGGTGACGAGGGCAGACGTGCGCTCGTCGTCTATATTCTCCTCATCGTGGCGCTGATGGGAATTGGGATCTTCACCATCCCCTTCGCCATCGGCATGGTCAGCCTCGGCGCCTTCAGGCGCGACACCCCTCCATGGGTACGCTCCCATTACTGGTTTCAAGTCCGCAACATCCTGATTTTCGTGATCTCGATCACCATCGTCTTCGTCACGTTGCCGGGAGTGGCAGCGGAAGTGCGATGGGCCGGCGATGTTTTCATGGCTGGGGTTGTTGGACTGGTCTTCTTCATCGTTCGATGTTTCTGGGGACTTGCGATCCTCTACAGGGCGCAAGGCGGTTCCGGCATGGCTGATCTAGCGAACCAAGCTCGTGAAAGCCCTGTCGTTTTGATGCCCGTGTGTCGCAATCACGGCCGGCTTCCGTCAGCGTCGCATCATGGCATCGAGTTGAGCGGCACAAGCCTTGAGCGCGAAGGTGTCTTGTTCGGCTTTTGCGATAACCATCGCGCCGGAGAACATTGCAACGACCACATTTGCAAAGGCTTCGGGGTCTTCAGCATAACCCGCCCCTCCCCTTTCCTGGTCAGCCCTGATCCGTTCGGCGATAGTCGAACGCCAACCGTCATACCCGCCCGCCAGCGCCGCTCTCAAATCCGCATCCGCAAGCGAAAGTTCCAGCGCAAGGTTGCCAAGCGGACAACCCAACACCTTTCCTTGCTCATCGAGCGCCGCCGCCACGGTTTCGAAGACCCGCAATATCCCTTCGCGAGCGCTCGTCGCCTCACGCACGGTCGACACCCAGGTATCTTCGACCTCTGCAATCACCCGCTCATCGATCACCGCCAGCGCCAAGGCCTTCTTGGTCGGGAAATGATGATGGAGAGCACCGCTGGTCACGCCGGCCGCGCTGATGAGATCTTGCGTGCTGGTGCCACCATACCCAGTTGCCTGGAACGCCCGATCGGCCACATCCAGCACCCGGTTGCGCATGCCCACGGGATCGTTGGTTCGCTTTTGTCGCTCTGTCTTCATGCGTGTCATCCTGTCAATCTTGACAAAACAGATCAATCGGTTTGTTTTACATACGGAGACTCGAAGGCGACTTTTTCGCCAACCGAACCAGCAGCTAGTCGTCTGAATGCGCCCATTAACGGCTGCCGGATGCGTGAGTCCACAAGTTGGCGCTCAGGTCTATCGCAGGCTGTCAATTTGGAAAGCAAGAATTTGAAAATCGACAGTCCCCTCAAGGATCGCGTGTTTAGCGGAGGATAGTTTATGGCAATTCGATCCATTCTTCATTCATCGCCGCGCACTCCGAAAATAACGCCGAAGAGCGATACCGGCCGCTCGACACAATTGCAGGCCGAAGCTCAGAAACTTGATCACAAAATCAAGCTCGCACGGATGATGAATGAAACGCAGAAAGCCTCTGAGTTGCAGCAGAGGCTTCGGCGTACGAACACCGAATTGACCAACCTTGACACTGCGGCGTCAGGAAGATCCCCCGCCCGGAGCGGTACTGATCATGTGATACCGATGCCGGGAGGGGTATCGCTGGACCCAAATGGCAACGTGGTTTCAGTACCGACAATCCTGGCGACACCCTTTCAATCGTCGTCGGGCCAGCCCGAAGCAGATAATTCAACCGGTATCGATGCCAGGAATGATATCGAAACCACGGCACCACGAAATTCCCCTGCCCGCAGCGGTCCCGATCGCGTGATCCCAATGCCGGGAGTGGGGGCGCTGGACCCAAACGGCAATGTGGTTCCAGCACCGACGATCCTGGCGGCACCTTTTGATTCTAGATCTTCCTCTGAAGACGGCACTGACAAGACGACGACCACCACCCGCAACACCAAGACGGGCGAGACCACCACGACCATCATCGATCCGAAGGCCGGCACCGAGATCAATATCGTCACCGACAAGGATGGTCGTACTACAAAGACGACCACCGAAAAGCTCAACGGTGGCAAGCCGATCGATTACAAGGTCAAACAGGGCGACAACCTCACGCTCATCGCGCAACAGCACGGCGCGACCCTGGATGAGCTGAGGAAAACCAATCCGGGGCTTTTCGATAAGCCTCGCGACCCGAACCTCATTCATCCCGGCGAAAAAGTCAGGATCGAGAACGGAACGCGCACGACCGTCGAGGTCACGGCCAACGGCTACACGCTAACCACGAAGCCGGACGGCAAGATAACGCTGCACAACAACACCACGGGAACGAACCTCGATATCAAGGCTGGCACAGCGCAGGAGGCGTTGGCCACTCTGCTCTTGTCGATCAACCCCGAGAGCAAGGACCCGGAGACAGCCAAGACAGATACGGTTCTCAAAACCACCCTGGAAGTTATCCTCGGCGGGGCAAGCCCTGAGCTGCTCAAGGACGTCAGGGACAAGCAGCAGGCGGCAAAGGACGCAGTCGCCAAATATGGCGGCGGAAAACCTGGACAGCCAAAGCTCGACGGCTCTGCCACGACGGCCGGCCCGTTCGGTGCCCCGCCGAAGGAACCAACCAAATCCGGCGGCAAGTGGACACCGGATTTGGTTGACGGAAGTTGGCTGTGGTTCGATCCAGAGGTGAAGAAGGCGCTTGCCGCTGAAAACACCGCGATTGCGAATTTGAGCGCGGCACAGGCGAAATCGGAACAGGCTCAAGCGCAATTGGATGTCTACGCGCTGGATCCCGCTTATAAGGAAGCAATAAATACCGCCAAATCGACACTCGGATGGGCACCCACCCCGAAGGGCACGCTGGCCGAGGCGCAACAGCGGCTGATCCTCGCCAATGACAGGCTTGAAAAGGCCACGACTGCCAAGGTCGAATACACGCAAGGTGAGAAAGACCTTATCGCGGCCACCGACAAACAGGCGACTTTACCGGCCATCGGCAACCGGACCCGGCCTGACGGGCCGACCAATATGCAGGTCGATCTAGACGCCAACGCCAAGCACTCGGAGGTCTCCAACCTTTTCATCCAATCAAGCTTGCACACTGCCAAGGGCAACAAGGCGACCGTCGATTTGATGGTCAGTGCAGCCAGCCAGTCGGAGGTCAAGCTTACGACGAAGTGGTGGACTGGCGTCAAACCTGAAAGCCTGAAACTCAAAGAGTTGAAAACGCTGCAAATGGTGGCGGGCAGTGAGGTGACGCTGGCTGAAGCCTACGCGCAGTACGAGATCGCTCGAAAGAATGCGGTGGATTTGACCATTCGTGTGCCGGTCGAGCAGATCAAGCAGATCATCGCGCAGGCCAGGCAGAGGAACCCGCAAAATTTCGATGAGAAGGGGTTCACCAACGGTGACGGCGATTTTTCCGGCAAGCTCCTGAAACAAGAATTCTTCGAGGAAAATGGCCAGCTTTATATGGTCAACACCTACGAGAACGATATTTTCCCGGATGAAAACAACAACGACACCAACGTTTTGAAGGTTCAGCTTACCTACGGTCTCAACGACGGGAACATCAGGGACGATTTCCGCAACGACCCCTTGAACAGGCAGTGGCAAAACATGCCATTGGCGATGCGGAGCGCGCCAACCTCAGCGCCGGTCTATACACCGGATGGCCTGGGCACCGAACCGCTATTGGATGCGACTAATTCCAAGATCCTGGACGCAGAGAGAGACCTGTTCGATAAAAAGAAGAGCCAGGCAGAGATCAAGTTCAGCGTAGCCAAAACAGCTCTCGATCAAGCGATCACCGACCATCCCGATGGCGGCACCACCAAACCACCCGTGGGCACGCTGAAGCCGGGTGAGCAGCCGGTGAAGATCACGGTCAACGACCGCGATCTATGGGTCGCGCCGGAAGTCGCGGCGGCCTACGAAAAACATGGGGCTGGTGCGATTGGCGATAGCGGCAAAACTGTCCAGATCGAGATGAATGGCCAAAAGCTTTGGGTCCATCCGCAGGTGGCCTTTGCCGAAATCGATCGCGGCATAGCCGAGGTCGAAATGAAGCAGTGGGAGAAATGGGCGACCGAGACGCGGCCTAAGATGGTAGCGGCAGGTCATCGGTACAGTGTGTCAGCCCAGCACCCACAACTCATCGAAGACGATGCCAGGCGTGAATCGGAACTCAGCAACGAAGTTTTCCAGGTGTATGGAAACGAGGCACTTGGCGGATATCTGGGCCCGTTGGAGAACCTTTACGACCAGGGCTTCACCGGCAAATACAAGCCATACAAACCCGATGAACTGAATGGCGCGGTCGCCCGGATTCTTGGCCTCGATCCATCGAGCGAGGAGGTCGAGGAAGTCACCGACGAAATCCATGATCGCGCCGGCGAGAATGCCAAGGTCAAGATCGTTCCGATCTTTGCGCTCGACGGCGGGTTGGAGTCGATGACAGCGCTGTTCCAGATCAGGGATGGCGACAAAGATGCCGGCTACGTCGACAGCAGCGGCAAACATTACGACAGCTTCGACGAGTTCCAGCACGAGAACCGCATCTTCAGCGACAAGGGTAAGCTGGTCATGGCGAAAGGCGGCGAGATGTCGCTCGGCGCCGATGGGAAGTTCACGCTCGACGAGTTGGAGGTTGTAGACGGGCGCAAGGTGGACTTCTGGGACAAGGCAACCGACATCGGCCTTGGCGTCGTCACAGGCGCTGGCACCGTTGTCTCCTTCTTCCCAGGTGGTCAGTGGGCAATACCGATCGCACTCACTTCCGGTGCGGTCCTTGGTGGCAAGACGCTGTACAGGGAGGGCGAGCACCTGATGCAGGGCGGCGAATTCGATAGCCAGTCTGCGTGGAATGTCGCGACAGGCGTCGTTTCATTCTTGCCGCTCGGTGCAGGTTCGCTGCGAACATTTGGCCTGATGAGATCAGAAGCGTCTTCGACCACATTCCAGTCTGTCAAAGCTGGATTTGGGATGATGCGGACGGAGGATGCCAGCTGGAGCATCGGCAAATTCAAGGTGAATGTGCCCCAATCGTCCTATGCTGGCGAAGTGAGCAACTTCATGCGGAATAGCAGCAGGCTCAATACTGCTGCCTGGGGCCTCGATGCGGCCGGCTTTGTCGCTGGCGTGCCGATACTCACACGCTCAGCAACGGACCTGGCGCTGCACGGCGACGAAATGTCGTTTGCCGAACTCGCCAATGCCATCATGGGCATAGGGACAGGTGCCCTCGGTACGGGCCTCGGCGCCCGCGGACTGCTGCATAACATGCCGGGCGCGCCTCGCCCCCGTGGTGGCGATGGTCCCACATCCGGTGACATACCGCCAACCGACACTCCGGCTGCGGCACCTGCGGGTGACACTGGCTCAGAGCCTTGGCTGCGTCACGTCTACGAGGCTGGCCCCGACGGCGTTTACAGGCCGACAGGCAGATATGTCGTGCAGAGCCCAGATGAAATCGTCATCCAGGGCGAGGTGATCAGTGAAAAGCCCAGCAAGCCGGGGACCAATTTTGGCACGCGGAATGCTCCCGAAGGCACGCCGAAAAGTACCAATCCCACAGGCCCACGCGCCCTGCCAGCCGGCACGGGACATGGACCAGAGCCAACATCGCCGACGGTTGGCAAAGGAGAACCGTCAGGCGACGGAGAAACGTCTGGCGTGCGTCTCGTCTGGGATCCAACAACACGCAGCTTCAGCCGCATGCCGGAAAGGGACACCAGCGGCTCAGTATACACCAGCAGCGAGGATGAACCGACGCCATCGGTCGATCGCGAGGGACCGACCAGCGAACAGCAGCTGCAGCGGCACGAGACGAATGAGCGATCCCGCTTGCACCGCGAAACGACTGAGCTCAACCGATCGGATGATGTCTACCAGGCGCGCCCGCCGATGCGTGAGAGCGTGCCGGACAAGGGAGACCTTCAGGAAACGTTGGAAACGGCGACAAACCCGGCTGCGACTGATGAACCCCCGCCGGCGACACCGGTAGCGAAAGCCCGACAGGCCTTGGAGCTCGCCGAACAGAACTGGAAGGCCGCGGAGAAGGCCAGGATCGGGCTGACGCGGGCCGTCAAAAGCAAGCCGGACGATCAGGATCTGGCCGGCAAACTGCAGCTCGCTGAGGAAAACGAAAAGAAGCTCAAGGGCGTTCGCGATCAAGCGAAGGTGAAGCTCATGGGGGCGGAGGACACTGCATTCGAAAATCGCGCCGTCGAGGTTTTGCGTTGGGCGGTACCGGAGGTTGAGGGTGAATCCCGTTTTTTGAACGGAAAACTCATCCATACGGATCCTAAAGTGAAACACGCCCAGCCGGATGGACATGCAACCCTGTTCGGCAGCTCGTTCTTTTCGATAGAGGTCAAGCACTATAGGAAATACGACGCCCGCGATGTTACGAAGGTGGGGAAGATCGTCAATTCGCGCCAGCAGCATCTGGAAGCGGATAGACGGCATGTGCGCCAGGTGGTTGTCTTTCTTGAGGGTTTTGCGCCGTACCCGGGCCGTCAGCTGGACATCGCTCTGAAGATCAACGGCAGGACGGACGGGAAGGTCAGTGTCGAAGATGTCTTTTTCCTCGACGACAAGGGCGACAGCGTCGAATTGTTTTCGCATGTCGTCGCCGGGCGCGATGCCGATGGTGCGCTACGCTACGAACCATCCACGGAGGTCCTGACGCCGCCGCAAACGCGTGGCGACGACACCAGCCATGCCGAGCCGCTAGCAGCTCCGGACACCGATGATTCCGATAGCACGACGGCACCACCGGCCCCTGAAGTTCTCGAACGTTTCGAAGCGTCTGGCAAGCAGCCTGCCTCGAAAGGCTCCCTGCCGTCAGGGTTTGTCTGGAACCCGCAGACACGCCGCTTCAGCAGCACGCCTGAACCCGACACAAGCGGATATGGCAACCAGATGCCGCAAACACCGCTCCTCGAGACACCACCCGGCGTCAGTGCCTCGGTCTGGACCCATGACGACGTCAGCGAAATGCAGTCCCGAACCAACGAAACGTCGCAGCAAGCGGTGAACGTTGCCACCGGACCATCACCCGCTTGGCCCCCGGCAATTGATCGCGGCAAGGCGGTTTTTGATCCTGTAAGCGGCAAGATCGTCAGCCACGAGCTTCCGGTGAACTCCGCCGCCGAGCCTGGTTATGCACAACCGGTACGGATGCCGACAAGGTCAGAGGTCAAGGCGATTTCCACCGACCAAATGTCGGGACTTTCCCGCGAGCAGTTGAACGCCATCAAGGCCGAGAACATTGCCAGGCTCACGCCTGAGCAGGTTGCGGCATTCCTCCCCGAACAGTTCGGGCAGATGAGATCCGGTCAGCTTGCCGCGTTGCGACCAAAGCAGTTGCAAGCTTTGAGCGCGGAGCAATTGCAGGCAATCCGGCCGAGCAAGCTGGAAGCCATTGCGCCCGGTCGCATCCCGGCGTTCTCATCGAAGCAGCTTACTGCATTCTCGCACGAGCAACTGGCCGCACTCACCAAGGAGCAGGTGCGCAAACTGACGCCGGACCAGATCGCCGCCCTTAGCGACGAGCAGCGCAACGCCTTCACGGCCGAACAGTTCGAAGCGTTCAGGCCTGCCCAATTCAACAAGCTGGAGCCAAAACAGGTTGCGGCCTTCAAACCCGACCTCGTCGCAACCCGCAATCCGGCCACGACCGCCAAGATGTCGCCAGATCACATTGCCGCGCTGACGCGTGAGCAGCTCGATGCCCTGACGATCCATCAGATCGAGGCGCTGACGAAAAAACAGGTGCAGGCGCTGACGCCGAAGCAGTTGGGCGAACTGAGCCCAGGCCAGCTACGCAAGTTCACGCCAAAGCAATTTGAGTGGATGACGACGAAACAGACCAACGCGCTGTCGGTGCTACAGTTGACGACCTTCTGGAAGACCCACAACAAGGCCATGACACCAGATCAGGCGGCCTGGCTTAAGGCAGCTCTGATCCATGCCCGGATCAAGGAAAACATACAGTTCGCCTCCGCCCTGGCTCCGATGGCCTCTTCTTCCTATGGAGTTTGGACGTCACTGCCCCAACCTTGGTCGACGGTCGCCTCGGGCGTCGCGTTTACCATACGTGGCGCTGTCTTCACCACGCAGGCGCTTCTGCCCAACGCAACGGCGAACCACAAACCGCTGGGCAGGATCCTCAATGCAGCGTGCGGACTGTCGTTCATCCTCTCGTCGCCCTCAACGACTGAAGGCACTTTGCGAGGCACAGGTCCTGCTACGAATTTCATCGCGAACAGCACATTCTCCATAGGCAATGTGATCTTCGGCCCTAAATCGGTCGTGCAGGCATTCACGGGCAGGCCAGTGATGCGGACCGCTGGCGATCATCTCGGAAACTTCCTTTTCGTGACCGGGTCGGGCGCTTTCATGGCCTGTGTATGGGACCAGTCCACGACCTATGCGTTGGAAAGGCCTCTGGACGTCACCTCCATCACACTCTTTACCTTGGGTACTGTTGAGTTCTGGACATCCGCCATTCGCGCGGACAAACTCAACCGCAAGGCTGTGCCGAGAACCGAGGAAGATATCAACGCGCGCGCCGAGTCGGATGCCCGCTGGGGCAAGGCCGATCGCATAGCGCTCGGCCTTGCTTTCGGGGTGGGTATGTTCCTGTTTGCCTGGGACACCATCGACCGCCAGTTGCTGGGTGACGGCGCTCCCGGCACCGATCCTGGCAGCAAGTCCGGTGTCGTCAGCACGCCACCGGACCACGGAACCGACAAGCTCGATCCCGGTGGTCCCAGCAATCTCGACGGACGTACCAATCCCAAGCTGGAGCAGAACGGCTACCGGTGGGTGGAAGTCAAGAACGGCGACAGCATCCGGCTCATCGCCACGGCCAATTCGGCGGATGTGGCCGACACTGTCGTGCTCAACATGGATCATATCCTCAGTCCGGATGCGATCTTTGCGGGCGACCGGGTCTATCTTCCCAATGCAATCTCCTAGCTTGCTGACAATCGAAAACGGCGGATCAAACAGGAGAGCGCCATGCGGAAAGTGACTTTGACGTTGTTTAGCCTGACTTTGGCCCTCTCAATCATCACGGCCGCTGGTGTTCACCGCTCATCGGCCGATGATCTCACCGCCGCTCGACGCATGTCTCAGGCAGGTCCTGAAGAGCAGATGCTGGCTAAGCAGACGGGCAAATGGGATGTCGTCGCCAGCATTTGGCCGTCGCCTGGAGCACAGCCGATCGTCAGCCGGGGGCTCATTGCCGAACGAAAGATGGTCGGACCCATTCTGCAAGAGACGATGCAGCCGGAACCCGGATCGCGAACGGCGGCTTTCACAAGGTTGGATTATCTCAACTTCGACCGGGTAGAGGGCCGCTGGAAATACGTGTCCATGGATACGCGCTTCCCGGTCAGCATCATGCCAGCACGCAGCTTCGGTCCTGCTGTCGATGGCAAGATCAATGTCCAGTTCGAGCCGCAGGGATTTGTCGGCTTTGGCTCCGAGGTCGAAGGACGCTTCATGGTGTCCGACATGGCGATTTCAAGTTCCGATGCGGACCACATGCTCAAAGAGCAGCATGTGATGATGGCCAATGGTACCGGGGAAAGCTGGCTGTTCGTACGCTACGAATATACCCGCCACTGACGTTTTCTGATTAGGCTTTGAGCCAACATCGTCGCCGTTTCAATTGTGGAACAGGCGACGTTCTGCCTTCATCGCTCTGTATTGAAGTGACGTGGGTTGTGCCTATCGAGGTTTAAGCGAGTGCGCCAGGGCTGTTCATAGCCTGGCACCCTCCGGTCTCGTCCCGGCAATGCGTGCCGCTTCCTTCGGAGAGAAACCGGCGGCAATCGCCGCCATGTAGGCTGTATGCCGACAAACCGCTGGGCTCGCGGCACGGTTGCGAGTGCATTGCTCAATCTGGCTTTCAACACGCGTTCGAAACTGCGAGTCGGACTCATCGACGGCTGATCCACCACCCGGCGTGCTGGTACAGGCGCTGAGAGCGACCAAACTGTCAATCGGCCTGGAATGGGGACCCTGGATCGGCGCGCAAAAGGGACCCCTGTAGGGCACCACGGTTAGCGCTCGCCGGGCGAAGCTGGTCTGGGTTGCGGATTCCGACGTTATCCGGCCGGGCATTCCAACTTGAAGCCGGCCACCATTCCGGAATGAAGCCGGCCAGCATTCCGATCAATATCCGGCCGCTTTGAGGGACTGAAGACGCACCACCTGGGTCAGCAACTTTGGCATGACGGACCTTTTCAACAAGGGACGGGCGATGCCGGCAAAGAGAAGGCTGACCATGAGACAATTACGACAGATGCTGCGGCTTGCCGGCGATGGCACGAGCAGCCGCGAGATCGCGCAGATGCTGGGCATCGCGCGCAGCACCGTGCAGGACAATCTGAAGCGCGCGACCGCGGCGGGGTTGCGTTGGCCGCTGTCTGGCGACCTAACCGACGATGCGCTGGAGAACCGGCTGTTTGCTCGCGCCGGGGTCAGGCAGGGCCAGCGCCGCCTGCCCGAGCCGAACTGGGCGGATCTTGCGCTGGAGCTGAAGAAGCCCGGCGTCACGCTGATGCTCCTGTGGGAGGAGTATCGCACCGTCCACCCCGGTGGCTACGGCTACAGTCGTTTCTGTGACCTGTTCCGCGGCTTCGAGAAGCGTTTGTCGCCGACCATGCGCCAGGAACATGTCGTCGGCGACAAGGTCTTCGTGGACTATTCCGGCAAGAAGCTCTCGATCGCCGATCCGCTGACCGGCGAGATCCGCGAGGCGGAGATCTTCGTCGGCGTCCTCGGGGCGTCGGGCTTCACCTATGCGGAAGCGACCTGGACGCAGGCGCTGCCGGATTGGATCGGCGCGCATGTGCGCATGTTCAACTTCTTCGGCGGTGTCCCGCGCCTGATCGTGCCCGACAACCTGAAGTCCGGCGTCAATCATGCCTCCTTCTATGACCCCGAGATCAACCGCAGCTACGGCATGATGGCCTCTCATTATGGTGTCGGCGTGCTGCCGGCTCGGCCGCGACGGCCGAAGGACAAGGCCAAGGTCGAGAACGGGGTTCGCTTTGCCCAGACCTGCATCCTCGGCCGGCTGCGGCGGCAGACCTTCTTCTCGCTGGCCGAGGCCAACGCGGCGATCGCCGGGGCGCTCGATCGCATCAACGACCATGTCATGCGCCGCCTCGGTGTCAGCCGCCGCCATCTGTTCGAGACCGTGGAACGACCCGTTCTGACCAGCCTGCCGGTGCAGGGCTACGAGTTTGCAGAATGGCGTCTGGCGCGCGTCGCCACTGACTACCATGTCGAGTTCAAGGACTTCTTCTATTCCGTGCCGCATGGCCTCATTCGTCAGCAGGTCGATATCCGCGCGACGAGCAGGACGATCGAGATCTTCCATCGCGGCAAGCGCGTCGCCGTTCACCAACGCCGCTATGGCGGTCGCCGCTACGGCACCAACCCCGATCACATGCCCAGCTCTCATCGCCGCTACGCCGAGTGGACGCCGATGCGCTTCCGCCGCTGGGCGGCGTCGATCGGGCCGCAGACGGAAGGCCTGATCATCGCCATTCTGGCAAGCCGCCCGCATCCCGAACAGGGTTTCCGGACATGCCTGGGCGTTCTGCGCCTCTATCGCGATCTCAGCCATGAACGCGCCGAGGCGGTCTCGGCGCGTGCCGTCGAGATCGGCGGGCTGACCTGCAAGAGCATCGCCGCCCTCATCACCAACCACAAGGCCGCCCGAGCCGGTGCCGGTGCCGGCGCCATCATCGATCACGCCAATCTGCGTGGTCCCGGCTACTTCCATTGAGGAGACAACAGATCATGCTGACCCATCCCACCCTCGACATGCTGCGCGACCTTGGCCTGCACGGTATGGCCAAAGGCTTCCAGGACCTCGACGCCCAAGCGGAAGCGCGCACCCTCGATCATGGCGAATGGCTCGCCATTCTGCTCGAGCAGGAAGCGACACTTCGCCGCCAGAAGCGCTTCGAAGCCCGTGCCCGCGCGGCAAGGTTGCGTCATGATGCGCAGGTCGAAGATGTCGACTTCCGTACCGAGCGAGGCCTCGACCGCGCGCTGTTCCTCAAGCTCGCTGGCTGCGACTGGATCCGCCAGCGGCATGGGCTCCTGATCATAGGACCGGCCGGCGTCGGCAAGAGCTGGCTTGCCTGTGCCCTCGGCCACAAGGCCTGCCGCGAGGACTTCTCCGTCGCCTATCATCGCGCGCCACGGCTCTTCGCCGCTCTTGCCCTAGCACGGGGCGACGGCCGTTATGCCCGGATGCTGAAGGCGCTGGCCCGGACCGATCTGCTCATCCTCGACGACTGGGGCCCCGAAAAGCTCAGCGACGATCAGCGCCGTGATCTCCTCGAGATCATCGAGGACCGATACGAGCGGCGCTCGACCATCGTCACCAGCCAGGTTCCCGTCGATCGCTGGTACGAGATCATCGGCAATCCCACCATCGCCGACGCCATTCTCGACCGCCTCGTGCACAATGCTTACCGCATCGAACTGGGTGGCGAGAGCATGCGAAAACAGCGAGCCGTCGCCATGCCGCAAACCGCTCAGGCTTGACCCGAAACGAAACTCGAACCAAACCTCAACAACGACCCAGGTGATGTCCAAAGGTGGCCGGCTTCAAATCGGAATCCCGGCCGGAATGAAATCGGAATGGGTGGCCGGTGATTGTTCGGAATCACTGGCCGGCTTCGTCGGAATTCGCA
>NZ_LJSD01000075.1:0-2500 GCF_001303895.1 Mesorhizobium sp. 1M-11
AAGACAAAAGAATAAAGAGAATTACGTGCGTTTGGCAGACCTGGCAGCGACCTACTCTCCCGCGTCTTGAGACGAAGTACCATTGGCGCTGGAGCGTTTCACGGCCGAGTTCGGAATGGGATCGGGTGCAGCCGCTCCGCCATAACCACCAGGTCGGCGAAACGCACGTATGAGAAGCTGTATTTGTGCCATTGGCGTCTTGCAGTTTTGCTACGGGCGTTGCCCGCAAGCGCGACTGCGCGTCGCCGGTCATCCGGCGCCCTCGCGGAGCATAGGCCCTTTAGGGCCGCTCATGCGTGAGCGCTGGTGATGGACATAAGGAATGAGAACGATCAAGCCGATCGAACTATTAGTACCGGTAAGCTTCAAGCGTTGCCGCTCTTCCACACCCGGCCTATCAACGTGGTCGTCTTCCACGGTTCTCAGGGAATACTCGTTTCAAGGTGGGTTTCCCGCTTAGATGCCTTCAGCGGTTATCCCGTCCGTATATAGCTACCCTGCTATGCGGCTGGCGCCACAACAGGTCCACCAGAGATACGTCCATCCCGGTCCTCTCGTACTAGGGACAGATCCTTTCAATATTCCTACACCCACGGCAGATAGGGACCGAACTGTCTCACGACGTTCTGAACCCAACTCACGTACCGCTTTAAATGGCGAACAGCCATACCCTTGGGACCTGCTCCAGCCCCAGGATGCGATGAGTCGACATCGAGGTGCCAAACAACCCCGTCGATATGGACTCTTGGGGGTCATCAGCCTGTTATCCCCGGCGTACCTTTTATCCGTTGAGCGATGGCCCTTCCACACGGGACCACCGGATCACTATGACCGACTTTCGTCTCTGCTCGACTTGTCAGTCTCGCAGTCAGGCAGGCTTATGCCATTGCACTCAGCGAACGATTTCCGACCGTTCTGAGCCCACCATCGCGCGCCTCCGTTACTCTTTAGGAGGCGACCGCCCCAGTCAAACTACCCACCATACATTGTCCCGGACCCGGATAACGGGCCGCGGTTAGACATCCATAGTAATAAGGGTGGTATTTCAAGGGTGGCTCCACCAAGGCTGGCGCCCTGGCTTCAAAGCCTACCACCTATCCTACACATGCCACTACGAATGCCAATGTAAAGCTATAGTAAAGGTGCACGGGGTCTTTCCGTCTAACCGCAGGAACCCCGCATCTTCACGGGGAATTCAATTTCACTGAGTCTATGCTGGAGACAGCGGGGAAGTCGTTACGCCATTCGTGCAGGTCGGAACTTACCCGACAAGGAATTTCGCTACCTTAGGACCGTTATAGTTACGGCCGCCGTTTACTGGGGCTTCGATTCAGAGCTTGCACCCCTCCTCTTAACCTTCCAGCACCGGGCAGGCGTCAGACCCTATACGTCGCCTTGCGGCTTCGCAGAGCCCTGTGTTTTTGATAAACAGTCGCTACCCCCTGGTCTGTGCCACCCTCCACTGCTTGCGCAGCAAAGGGTCACGCTTCTTCCGAAGTTACGCGTGCAATTTGCCGAGTTCCTTCAGCATAGTTCTCTCAAGCGCCTTGGTATACTCTACCAGACCACCAGTGTCGGTTTCGGGTACGGTCTATAAGTGGGAGCTATTTCCTGGAACCGCTCCGCTGCCCAACCAATCCGATAAGGTTGAACAACTTGTGCGATCCGTCACTACCCACAGGCCCACGAATATTAACGTGGTTCCCATCGACTACGCATTTCTGCCTCGTCTTAGGGGCCGGCTAACCCTGCTCAGATTAACTTTAAGCAGGAACCCTTGGTCTTTCGGCGGGGGAGTCTCTCACTCCCCTTACGTTACTCATGTCAGCATTCGCACTTCTGATACCTCCACCGTCCCTCACGGGTACGGCTTCACTGGCTTACAGAACGCTCCGCTACCGCTCGTGATTGCTCACGAACCCTAAGCTTCGGTGTATGGCTTTAGCCCCGTTACATTTTCGGCGCAAAGACCCTTATTTAGACCAGTGAGCTGTTACGCTTTCTTTAAATGATGGCTGCTTCTAAGCCAACATCCTGGTTGTTTTGGGATCCTCACATCCTTTCCCACTTAGCCATAACTTGGGGACCTTAGCTGTAGGTCAGGGTTGTTTCCCTTTTCACGACGGACGTTAGCACCCGCCGTGTGTCTGCCGACTAGTACTCCTGGGTATTCAGAGTTTGCTTAGGTTTGGTAATCCGGTGAGGACCCCTAGCCCATGCAGTGCTTTACCCCCCAGGGTATTCGGTCGACGCTCTACCTAAATAGATTTCGCGGAGAACCAGCTATTTCCGAGTTTGATTGGCCTTTCACCCCTAGCCACAAGTCATCCCGAACTATTGCAACAGTTATGGGTTCGGTCCTCCAGTAGGTGTTACCCTACCTTCAACCTGCTCATGGCTAGATCACTCGGTTTCGGGTCTAATGCGTCGAACTGAACGCCCTGTTCAGACTCGCTTTCGCTGCGCCTACACCTACCGGCTTAAGCTTGCTCGACACACT
>NZ_LJSD01000075.1:7500-411272 GCF_001303895.1 Mesorhizobium sp. 1M-11
GTCATCAAGATCCTGGCCTCCGATGTCGACTACCAGGCACGGCTGAGTTCCAGCGATCGCCTCGAAGTGCTGTTCTCGCAACCCGATAGTGACGATCAGGCTTCGGAAGATTCGGAACTTCTCTATGTGTCAGCCAGCATCGGCGGCATGACCCGTACGCTCTACCGGTTCCAGCTTCAGGACGGCAGCACCGACTACTTCGACGAGAACGGCCGCAGTGCCGAGCAATTCCTGCTGCGGAAAGCCGTGCCCAACGGCACCTTCCGCTCTGGCTTCGGCGCGCGCCGCCATCCGATTCTCGGCTATGTCAGAATGCACACCGGCGTCGATTGGGCAGCGCCTACCGGCACGCCGATCATCGCAGCTGGCAACGGCGTGGTCGAAAAAGCCGGCTGGGCAGCCGGCTATGGCAAACAAACGATCCTTCGTCACGCCAATGGCTACGAGACGTCCTACAATCACCAGAGTGCCTTCGCTCGTGGCGTCCAACCGGGGGCCCGCGTCCGGCAAGGTCAAGTGATCGGTTATGTCGGGACCACCGGTCTCTCGACCGGCGCGCATCTTCACTACGAGCTCATCGTCAACGGTACCAAGGTGGATCCGATGCGCGTGCGTCTCCCCACGGGCAAGGTCCTGCAGGGCGACGATCTCGTCGCCTTCAAGCGCGAGCGCGAACGCATCGACGATCTCCTCAAGCAGCAAGAAGGCACCGGGCTGAAAGTTGCCAGCGCAAGCGCGGCCACCAGCAAATAGCCGCTTTGTCGACAGCCAACCGGTCAGTTTGCGATGACACCATTCGAATCGCTCAGACCGATCAGCCCACGGCGCGAAGGTTTGGCCGCATACATGGCTTGATCGGCGGCCTTGATCAGCGAATTGGCGTCGTGACCGTCATCCGGAAAGATGGCGATGCCAACGGTGGCGCCGACTTCAAGCTGCACTTCGCCCAACTGGCGTGCCTTGCTGATATCGCGTGAAAGCCGCTGCGACAGGAAGAGAACGGACTCGCGACCCGGCACCGCCATCACGATCACGCCGAACTCGTCGCCACCGAGCCGGGCTGCCGTCGCTCCCGCCGGCGCCGCCAGCGCGATCTGCTGTGCTACATCGATCAACACCTCGTCGCCGACAGCGTGACCGTGCATGTCGTTGACCGGCTTGAACCGGTCAAGATCGATGAACAGGACCGCACAGCTTGATTGCGATTGTCTTGCGCTCTCGATCGCCTGAGCCAGCGCCTCGCGAAAACGTCTGCCATTGGCCAGTCCGGTCAGCGGATCGTGCCGAGCTGAATCATGGGCCAGCCGCTCGGCTGCCTCGCGGCGCCGGACCTCATGGGCAAGCTGCCTTGTTCGAACAGCCAGGAATACCAGGGACACGACACCGACACACAAAAGCAGCGCAAGGATTTCGTCCAGCTGCCAGTCCTCGTGAGTCCGCGTGATCCGGTAGAGCCAGTCAAAAAGGTCGACCTTCACGGCGAAAGCAAAAAGTCCAGCCACCAGCAATATCCAGGAGCCGACAAGAACGAGCATGCGCCGGTCAGGCCATCTCACATCGCCTGAAGCGATCTCGGAGGAACCCAGTTGCCGCCGCAGATCATTCTTCGACATGCGCGCCCCTCACTCGACGATAAACCACGTCGCGTGCCTGTCCCGGCATTATAGCACATTACCGCTTGCGAATATGCACCAAAGAAGTGCGGCTCTCTTTACCGTATGATCGCCGCTCGCAGCGTCATTCAATTCTTTCCGTGACCGTCACAAATTCAGTGAGCGGGCGAGCCGTCCGGCTTCTCCTCCGGTTGAGGAACCGGTGGCGCCGGCTGCGTCAACCAAGCGGTTATGGCTGCGATGAAACACATGACCGCCGAGATCGCCGCGACAGCCTGGAAAGCGCGACCCGTTGCAGCTGTCCGCATTGCATCCGCCGCCGGCTCGATGACGGATTGAGGCAACACCCCAAACTCGGTGCCGCTCGCACCACCGCCGGCGGCAGCATAGACCAATCCGACCACGGCGCCGAGCGCGGCGACAGCCATCAGACCGGCAATGCGCGCAACCGCATTGTTGATACCGGACGCAGCACCGGTATCTCTATCGTCGACCGAAGTCATGATCGCTGTCGACAGGGGCGATACGACCAGCGCCATACCGAGCCCCATCAGCATCGCAAGTGGGAAAACCCCGCTCCAGAAGCCATGGAAATCCGTGCCCGCCAGTATGGCCAATCCGGCAAAGGCGACACCCACCACGAAACTGCCGAGAGTGATCGGCAGGCGCGCGCCGGTCCGGTCGGACCATCGACCGACTGGGCCGGACAACAATGCGATTGCCGCCGACAGGGGCAGGAAGATGAATCCCGCCTCCGCTGTGCTTAGCCCCCAGCCTGCGATCAGGAGCATCGGCAGATAGAAAAGCACCGCCGACAGCGCGAAATAAAGAAAGAAGGTCGCAGCATTGGCACCGGAGAAGGCTGCGATCCGAAACAGCCTGAGATTGACCATCGGTTCGCGATGGCTGTTCTCCCACAAAAGGAACACCGCAAGCGCGGCAAGACCGATCAGAAAGACTGCGATGTTGACCATCATCGAGCCATTGCCGCCTTCCGCGCTCATCGCCGTCAAACCATAGGCCATGGCACCGAAGGCCCCTGTGGCAAGCGCCGCACCGCCAAGGTCGAGTCCTCTGGGGTGCGCCGGTGAATCGGCCGGCACTTTGGCAAGCAGCAGCCAGATCGCAAAAGCGCCGAGCGGCAGATTAATGGCGAAGATCATCCGCCAGACGCCCGCACCGAAACTGGAGAGAACCATGCCCCCAAGGACAGGGCCAAGCGCCGTCGTCAACGCCGAAGCTGCCGCCCAGATGCCGATGGCTCGGCCCCGTTCCGCCTTGGGATAGGCCTTGGCGATAATGGCGAGGCTGCCAGGCACCATGATGGCCGCGCCGATGCCCTGGATTGCCCTGAATAGAATGAGCAGTGGCGCTGTCGGAGCGAGCGCGCAGGCGATTGAAGCTGCAATGAACAGCGCGATCCCGGCGACGAAGGCACGGCGCAGACCGAACCGGTCTCCGGCCGCACCACCGGCCAGGATGAGCGCGGACAGCGTCAGCGCATAGGCATTGGAAATCCACTGTGCCTCGACAAGGCTTGCGCCGAGATCGGCACGCAACACCGGCATGGCGATCGAAAGCACCGAACCGTCGATGAAGCCGAGTGCGGAAGCGAGAATGGCTGCGACCAGCACATAGCGACGGCTGCGCTGCGGGCAAAAGGTTTCCGTCGCAGCCAACCCGCCGAGAACGCCGGCATCCATGTTCGTATCGCTGCTCGCCTGCATGGCTTTGCTTAACGCAGCTCCGCACGAATCGGTATCGATTTTCGGACGGAACGCTGCGCGAAATCGAAAACGAGGCGCGTTTGTTCCCCGGAAGGAACCTATTCGACGAAATCGACCGGCACGCCGGGCTTCACCAACCTGGCGAGTTCTGCCGCATCCCAGTTGGTCAGGCGTACGCAACCATGGCTTTCTGTCTTGCCGATCTTCGAAGGCTCTGGCGTGCCATGGATGCCGTAGGTCGGCTTGTCGAGCGCGATCCAGATCGAACCGACCGGGCCGTTCGGCCCCGGCGGAATGGTCAATACCTTGTCGTTGGCGCCCTGCTTGAAATTGATCTTGGGGTTATAGGTATAGTTCGGATCGAAGGCGACACGCGATACCGCATGCGTGCCTGTGGGGGATGGCGTGTCGGACGATCCGATCGTTGCCGGATAGGCTGCAACCAGCTTTCCGGAACCATCATAGGCGCGAACCTGCTTGCGGCTCTTGTCGGCAATGATGTGTGTCACCGGCGTCTGCGCCAGCCTGCCGAAATTGACCACTTTCACCAGGGTGCCCGGCCGGTTGAAATTGACGCCCGGATTGATCGCCTTGAGATACGCCTCGTCCATGTGGAACCGCTCGGCGAGCGCCTCGGTCACCGAAGTGAAGCTCATGCGCTCCAGTGTCGCCTTGCGGCTGTAGTCCTCCGGGATGGAAGCAACGTAAGGGCCCGCGGCATCCCCGGCGGTGATGGAATAGGTGGCGAAAGCCGGCCCTCCCGTTTTCTCGAGCTCCGCCTTGATGGCCGTTGCATCGGTCGACTTCAGATTGGTGCCGGTGATTTCCCGATAAGCGGCCAGCGCCTTGTCCATGTTGGAACCGAAACGCCCATCGATGGCGCCGGGCGAAGCACCGGCACGATCGAGCAGGACCTGCAGCGCAGCGATATCTTCGCGTGCGCCTAGCGACAGAGACGGATTGACCGTCGACTTGCCTCCGGCAGGCGGCTCGGCCGGAACGACCGAACCGTCGGGTGAGGTTGGCTGCGCCGGGTCGATCGAAGCTTCCTTCAGCGGCTGACGCTCCACCGGCTGCGGTGCCGGAATGCCATCGGGGTTGGCCGGCAGGGGATCGCCATAGCGGTCGCGTCGCCCTGGTGCCGGCGGAAAGGTCTCGACCATACTGCCGTCGGGAGGAGGATTGTCGTAATAACCGCCGTCGTCTTCCGGATACTGATAGGCACGCTGGTCTTCCATCTGCCGGCGGCGAAAGCGTGCCATGTCTTCGGGATCGTCAAGATAATAACGCTCGTCGTCGGGCACACGCTCGACACGCCGTTGGCGGTTTTCAAGACGCAATGCCCGCCGATCGAAGCGCGTCTGCGGCGGCTGGATCGCCAGAACCTTGCCGGTATAGGCATCGACGATGACGCGATTGCCCTTGCCGTCATAGAACACCTGATAGTCGCCGTTTTGGGCGACCTGGATACCTTCGGCCTTTCTTGCCGCTGTACCTTCCACGACCGGCTGCGGCGAGGGCGCCGCCTGGGCGCCGAACGCCAGCGACAGGCCCAGAGCAATTCCAGCAAAAATGTGCAACGGTTTCGCGTCCGGAATTGCGTAAAAACAAAGTGCGAGAGCGTTTCCGGGTTTCCGACAAAAACGGAAACGCTCTAGCGTCAGGGCTGAAAACGAGAGCATCGTGCGCAGCATGTAGTCCGAATTCTCCGACGCGTTCCGTCACCGATTTGTCCATCGGCCGGGGGCTATGCAAGTCCTGCGGGGCCATGATCCGCCTAACGATTCAACCATGAACTGGGCATGAACATGGCGGTTTCGCAAGACTGGCGTCTCGAAAACACCTTCCCCGTGGCTCTACTCCTCCAATCCCACTTCCCGCCGCTCGCGTCTGGTCAGATTGCGCGCAGCGAGGCGGTGACTATCCCTGAGGTAGTCCTTCAGAGCTTCGTCATCCATGGTCTCGGACGTTACCCGCTGGATCCATTTCATGCCGCGTGATGCGAGATAGGGTGCAGGCCGGCAACCGGGCTGTTCCCTCAGAATATCGTACGCCATGTCCGAGCATTTGAAGGTGAAGAAGGGACTCTCGGCCTGTTCACTCCAGCCGCCAATCGCGAAGACCTTGCTGCCGACTTTCCAGACATGGGCACCACCCCATTGCACGACGTGATGGACAGCAGGCAGTGATGCGCAGAAGCTATTGTATTCGTCGAGCGTCAAACCAGCCTCCGTCGGATTGGTGGTGCTGCCAGCGCTTTATCTTTTCCCCCGCATGTTAGAAATACCAGTCGATCGTCGGGACGCTATTCAGCGCCGCACTTTTTCCCGCGCGATGACGTTGGCACCCCGATCGTCAGCAGGTGGTGCAGTCCAGGGCAGACAATTCAAACTAAACCCTCCACTGCACCATCAAAGGACGAACCTATGTTCAGCCACGTAACTGTCGGCGTCAGCGATCTCGATCGCGCCGAACGCTTCTATGACGCCGTGCTTTTGCCGCTCGATCTTCGGCGTCGCCCGGTTACGCCCGATGGCGGCCCGGCATCCGCGTGCTGGGTCGGCAAGGACCGCACGTTGCCACGATTTTACGCCTACATTCCTTTTGACCGCGGGCCGGCGAACGCCGGCAACGGTTCCATGGTTGCGTTCCTGGCGCCCTCTCCCGAAGCGGTCTCCGAGGCCTATGCAGCAGGTATCGCGGCCGGTGGATCGGACGAAGGCGCTCCGGGCGATCGCCCTCACTATGGCGACGGCTATTTCGGTGCCTATCTGCGCGACCCTGACGGCAACAAGGTGCACATTGTGCACCGCGGCGACGTCGAGGATTGAGTGTTCCCGCCGGATGCCGGCAACCTTGGACGCCTTCACACATCATGTTAGACGCGGCCATGGTCGAATTTGCAGGCGAGATTCTGATCCTTACCGGCACACCGGGATCAGGCAAAACCACCACCGCCAAGGCCCTGGCAGTCGAAGGCGGATCAGCAAAGGTCCATCTCCACTCCGACGACTTCTGGCATTTCATAAAAAACGGCGCCATCGCCCCCTATCTGCCGGAGGCTCATCGACAGAATGCGGTGGTGATCGATGTTCTGGCCAAGGCAGCGCAAGGCTACGCCAGAGGCGATTTATTCGTCATCGTCGACGGCATCATCGGCCCCTGGTTTCTGGAACCATTCAAGGCACTTGGCGTGCCGCTGCACTATGTGGTGCTGCGGCCGCCGCTCGAGGTAGCCATCCGCCGCTGCCGCGACCGTGGTGGTGACACCCTCACCGACCCGGAGCCGATCGCTGCGCTTCACCGGCAGCTTTCAGAATTGGGGAATCTGGAAAGGCATGCCATCGACATCGGCGACCAGGGCCGCGAACAGACGCTTGCCGCCGTGATCGAGGCCCTGCGCGGCGGCACGTTTCGCTTGTCCTGATCGGCCGCCGGCCGGCTCCGCCATGCAAATCAGCAGCAGCTAAAATCTCGAACAGTTTATTGCCCTGTTATCGGATGTCGCCGCTATCAGTGGGGAGCTGAACAACGAGAGACGCCAATGATCGATATCGATTCGCTGCGACCGCAATTTCTGAGCATTCTTCGCATTGCAAGCGCCCTCACCCTGTTTCAGTACGGCAGCGGCAAGCTGCTGGGGTTCCCCGCACTCGAACGTATCCCGGCGACCTTTTCCCTGCCATGGTTTGCGGGGGTTCTGGAATTGATCGGGGGTGCCCTGCTGTTGGCCGGGTTGTTCACACGCCCCGCCGCGTTCGTTCTGTCCGGTCTGATGGCCTTCGCCTACTGGATCGGCCATGCGCCGAATTCGTTCTTTCCGGTCCTGAACGGCGGCAACCTCGCCATCGTCTACTGTTTCGTGTTCCTGTACCTGTTCGCTGCCGGTCCAGGTCCATGGAGCCTCGATGCGTATCGGAAGCCGGTAGTCCCCGCCACAGCCTGAAGCTCGTCAGGCTTCTGCCTGCGGATCGCTGCGCTTCATCGCTTTGGCAAGCACTTCGAACATCCGCTCCCCCTGCGATTGCGCCACATTGAAACGCAGGAAACGGCTGGCCGTCCTCGACAGGCTGAAGGCATTGCCGGGTGCCAGCACGACACCATCGGCCAGCGCACGCCGGGCGACATCGGCGGCATCCAACCCGTCCGGCAGGCTGCACCACAAGAACATGCCGGCACGCGGTTCGATCCAGGGTTTGATGCCAAGCGGTTCGAACCGCCGGATCGTGTCGGCCATTGCTGCCGACAGGCGCTGCCGCAATGTCTCGATATGTTTGCGGTAGCTGCCATCCTTGAGCAGCGAAAGCACCAATTCCGCCGAAAGATGTCCACCGCCGAAAGTGGTCGATATCTTGAGATCGGTCAGTGGCTCGACCCAGTCGCGCGGGGTAGCGATGAAGCCGCAACGTACCGACGCGGACAGCGTCTTGGAAAAACTGCCGATGTGGATCACCCGCGAGAGGCCGTCAAAAGCGGCAAGGCGCGGCGCCGGCTCCATCTCGAAATCGGCGAAGATATCGTCTTCGACGATGGTCAGGTCAAACTGATCGGCCAGTTTGAGCAAGCGATGCGCTGTGACCGGCGAGAGCGTTGCGCCGGTCGGATTGTGCAGCGCGGAATTGGTGATGTAGAGGCGCGGCCGGTGCTCGACGAGCGCCTGGGCGAACAGGTCGAGATCCGGCCCTGTCGGCGTATAGGGCACGCTCACGATATTGGCGCGATGCGCGCGCAACAAGGCATGGAAGTTGAAATAGCACGGGTCGTCGACCAGCACCGTGTCGCCGGGCTCGATGAGGAACCGACACAGCAGGTCGATCGCCTGCGTGCCCGACTCCGTCAGCACGATCTGGTCAGGCGAGGCCTCGATGCCATGTTCGCCCATGCGGCGTGCAAGCAGTTGCCGCAGCGGCGCCAGCCCGAGCGGTGTGCCATAGTCGGCCAGGGTCGCGTCCTTGGCATGAGCAAGGCCGCGCAGCGCGCGCCGTAGTGCCTGCTGCGGCATCCAATCGGCGGGCAGCCAACCGCAACCGGGCTTCAACACGTCCCCGCCGGCTTCCAGCGACTGCCGCGATACCCAGAATGGATCGATCTCGCGGTCGAGCCTCGGCCCGACCTCGGCGAGCGAAAGCGGCGCCAGCGGACCGCAGACATAGAAGCCCGAGCCCGGCCGCGAACGGATCGCGCCTTCCGCCGCCAGACGCTCATAGGCTTCGACCACGGTGGACGTGGAAACCTGCATCGTCTTGGCGAAGGCGCGCACGGAGGGCAGCTTGGCGCCTGGCGTCAATTGGCGTGCCGAGATGCGCTGCCGTACCGTCGCCATGACAGTCGCGATCAATGTTCCGTCTCTGCTTGCTAGCGCGGCGAGGTCATCCATCTGTATTGCTACCGTATCCATAACAGTTTGATTGAACTGTATCTCAGTGTATCTGGCGGCACCACCTCATTCCTGTCGATAAGGACCCCGATCGGTTGCTGGGAGTTCGCCTGTGGACAAGACGACGAGTGGATGGTTCAACGGTTTTCTGGGCGTGCTGATCTTCAGCGGCTCGCTGCCGGCGACCCGGGTGGCCGTGATGGATTTCAGCCCCGTTTTCCTGACGGTGACGCGTGCTGCGCTCGCCGGTCTGCTCGGCCTGGCGCTTCTGATGGTCTTTCGCGAGAAACGCCCAAGCCGGGACGACCTGATTTCGCTCACCATCGTGGCGCTCGGCGTCGTGGTCGGCTTTCCGCTTCTGACTGCGCTGGCGCTCGAGCATGTCACCTCGGCGCACTCCATCGTCTTCATCGGCCTGTTGCCGCTGGCAACAGCCATCTTCGGCGTGCTGCGCGGCGGTGAGCGACCTCGCCTCGCCTTCTGGCTGTTTTCATGCCTCGGCAGCGCACTGGTAGCCGGATTTGCCTTGTCGCGCGGGCTTTCCGCCTCGCCGGTTGGCGACGCGCTGATGCTGGCCGCCATCGTCGTCTGCGGGTTGGGTTATGCCGAAGGCGGAAAACTATCGCGCCGGCTGGGCGGCTGGCAGGTTATCTGCTGGGCCCTGGTGATCTCGCTGCCACTCATGCTGGTGTTGAGCGTCGTCACCTTCCCGCCGTCTCTCGCCAACGTCGGCATGCCGGCATGGGTCGGCCTTGCCTATGTTTCATTGTTCAGCATGCTGATCGGCTTCGTGTTCTGGTATCGCGGGCTGGCGCAGGGTGGCATCGCAGCGGTCGGCCAATTGCAGCTCTTGCAGCCCTTCTTCGGCCTGGCTCTGGCTGCCAGCCTGCTGCATGAACAGGTCAGCGCCGCCATGATCGTCGTCACTCTCGGTGTCGTGCTGTGTGTGGCAGGCGCCAAAAAATTCGCCAAATAAGCCGCACCGGCCGATACGAAAAAACGCGCCCCTTCCTGGAAGAGGCGCGCTTTCTTAGCAATAGGCCTTCAGCAAGCTGCCGTTAAGCGGCCTGCTCGGCCACGACAGTCGGCTTCGAGCGGAAGTTCAACCTGTCCGAACCCGCGGTCACCTTGACGGTCGAACCATCGAGGATCTCGCCCATCAGGATCTTTTCCGCCAGCGGATCCTGCAGTTCCTTCTGCATCACCCGCTTCAGCGGCCGCGCACCATAGGCCGGGTCGTAACCCTTGTCGGCCAGCCACTCGATCGCTTCCTTGTCGAGGTCGAGGGTGATCTTGCGGTCGACCAGCAGCTTCTCCAGCCGCTTGAGCTGGATCTCGACGATCTGGCCCATATCCTTGCGCCGCAGCCGGTGGAACAGGATAACCTCATCGACGCGGTTGAGGAATTCCGGACGGAACGAGGCTTTCACCACCGCCATCACCTCGTCGCGCACGGCATCGACATCCTGGTCTTCGCCGAGGCCGACCAGATATTCGGCGCCGAGGTTCGACGTCATGATGATCAGCGTGTTGCGGAAGTCGACCGTACGGCCCTGCCCGTCCGTCAACCGGCCGTCGTCCAGCACCTGCAACAGCACGTTGAAGACATCCGGATGCGCTTTCTCGATCTCGTCGAACAGCACCACCTGGTAGGGCCGACGCCGCACGGCTTCCGTCAGCGCACCACCTTCCTCATAGCCGACATAGCCGGGAGGAGCGCCGATGAGGCGGGCGACCGAGTGCTTCTCCATGAACTCCGACATGTCGATGCGCACCATCGCGGTCTCGTCGTCGAACAGGAACGAAGCGAGCGCCTTGGTGAGTTCGGTCTTGCCGACGCCGGTCGGTCCCAAGAACATGAACGAGCCGATCGGCCGGTTTGGATCCTGCAGGCCGGCACGGGCACGCCGCACGGCCTTCGACACAGCCTGTACGGCCTCGCCCTGACCGACGACACGCTTGGCGATCTCGTCTTCCATGCGAAGCAGCTTCTCGCGTTCGCCTTCCAGCATCTTGTCGACCGGAATGCCGGTCCAGCGCGACACGATCTGAGCGACATGGTCCGGCGTGACCACTTCCTCGACCATGCCGCCGCCCTGTCCGTCACGCGCTTCGGCTTCGGCAAGCTTCTTTTCCAGATCCGGGATCTTGCCGTAGGCCAGTTCACCGGCGCGCTGGAACTCACCCTTGCGCTGCGCGATCGCCAGCTCGTTGCGGGCGTCGTCGAGCTCCTTCTTCAGATCGGCGGCCAGCCCGAGCTTCTGCTTCTCGGCCTGCCACTTCGCAGTCAAGGCATCGGACTCTTCCTCGAGCCCGGTCAGCTCCTTTTCGAGCCGGCCCAGACGATCCTTGGAGGCATCGTCCTTCTCGACCTTCAGCGCTTCGCGCTCGATCTTCAACTGCATGATGCGGCGGTCGATCTCGTCCAGCGCTTCCGGCTTGGAATCGACCTGCATCCTGAGACGCGAGGCCGCCTCGTCGACCAGGTCGATCGCCTTGTCGGGGAGGAAGCGGTCGGCAATGTAGCGATTGCTCAGCGATGCCGCCGAAACCAGAGCGGAGTCTGAAATGCGCACCTTGTGGTGCTGTTCATACTTCTCCTTCAGGCCGCGCAGGATCGAGATCGTGTCCTCGACCGTCGGCTCCTCGACAAAGACCGGCTGGAAGCGGCGAGCAAGGGCCGCGTCCTTCTCGATGTATTTGCGGTATTCATCGAGCGTGGTGGCGCCGACGCAGTGCAGTTCACCGCGCGCAAGCGCGGGCTTCAGCAGGTTGGAAGCGTCCATCGCGCCATCCGCCTTGCCGGCTCCGACCAGCGTATGCATCTCGTCGATGAACAGGATGATACCGCCGGCGGCGGAGGTGACTTCGTTGAGCACGGCCTTCAACCGTTCCTCGAACTCGCCGCGGTATTTCGCGCCGGCGATCAACGCGCCCATGTCGAGCGCCATCAACTGCTTGTCCTTCAACGACTCCGGCACATCGCCGTTGACGATGCGCAGCGCCAGGCCCTCGGCGATCGCCGTCTTGCCGACACCGGGTTCACCGATCAGCACGGGATTGTTCTTGGTGCGGCGCGACAGCACCTGGATGGTACGGCGGATTTCGTCGTCGCGGCCGATGACCGGATCGAGCTTGCCGGCACGAGCGTCGGCTGTGAGATCGCGCGCATATTTCTTCAGCGCGTCGTAACTCTGTTCGGCGGACGCAGAATCGGCGGTACGGCCCTTGCGGATATCGTTGATGGTGGCATTGAGCGCCTGCGCCGTCACGCCAGCCTTGGACAGGATATCGGCGGTCTTGGCCGACTTCTCCATGGCGAGAGCCTGCAGCAGACGCTCCACCGTCACGAAGCTGTCGCCGGCTTTCTTGGCAAGGTCCTCGGCGGTCGAGAACACTTTCGCCAGCGGCTGCGCCATGTAGAGTTGGCCGTTGCCGCCCTCGACCTTGGGCTGGGCATTGAGCGCCGCATCGACGGCGACTTCGACGTCGCGTGGGCGCCCCCCGGCACGCTCGATCAACGACGCGGCAAATCCCTCGTCGTCATCGATCAGTGCCTTCAGGATATGTTCTGGGGTGAACTGCTGGTGGTTGCGGTTCAACGCATATTGCTGTGCGGACTGGATGAAGCCGCGCACGCGCTCGGAATATTTCTCAAGATTCATCATTGTCTCCTTCCGTCACCGGCCCGCTTTGCAGCACCGGATCAGCCTTGGTGACGGACCCGCTCTTCTGAGCCGGACCCTGTTCAGCCGTGATATGGGACGTAAGCCCTTGTCTCTCAAGACGCATTGATGCCGATCAAGGCAGATATTTCTCTGATGCCGTCTGACCGAAGACTATAGCGCAGCCAAACAAAAAAACGGCGGAGATTTCTCTCCGCCGTTTTTGATCTCGAAAGGAGTCGATGCTTAGCTATCGGCGTTGGCCGTTTCCGTCGCATCGCCAGCTTCTGCTGCTTCCACAGTCTCAGCTTTCGGCTTGCGCGGGCGCCGGGGTTTGCGCGGCGCGGCTGTTTCGGTCTCCGTCTCGCGCGCCTCGGCGTGAGCGGCGAGCTGCGCCGGGTTGAAGCTTTCGAACTGCGGTGCCGGTTCGGCAGCGGCCACGGGAGCCGGCTCTTCGGCCACGACAACCGGAGCAGCCTCTACCGGAGCAGCGGCCTGAGGCTGCGCTTCTTCGCGCCTGTTGCCGTTTTCGCCGCGCGGACCACGGTCACCACGCTGCCCGTTCTGGCCATAACTGTTGTTGTGGCGACGGTCGCGGTGATGGCGGTTGCCATTGTTGTCGCGGTTGTTGTCGCGATAGCCGTTTTCACGGCCGTTGTTGTCGCGACCATTTTCGGAATTGAGCGCCACTTCGGCGGGCGTGCCTTCGATCACCGGCTGGGGCCCGGAACCCTGGTTGGCCGACTGGCCTTCGCCTGCATTGGCACCGTTTTCGAAATCGTCGCGCTCTTCTTCGAGATCATCGTCGAAATCATCGCGATTCTGCTGGAAGTTCTGGATCGGCATCTGCGCCTGGGCGGCGGCAATGATGCGATTATAGTGTTCAGCATGCTGGAGATAGTTCTCAGCCATCACCCGGTCGCCCGAACTCATCGCATCGCGAGCGAGAGTCGCGTATTTCTCGGCGATCTGCTGGGCGGAACCGCGGATCTTCACATCCGGACCGTTGCTCTCGTAATTGCGGTTGAGCGGGTTCGGCCCCTTGCGGTTGTTGTTATTATTATTGTTGCCGCCGCCGCCATTGTTGCGACCGCGCATGCGTCTATTCTGCTGTTGTGGCCTCATCAGGGTCTCTTCGCTTCAAAAAACTTGAAAATCTTCGCGCACGGCGGCGCTCATGCAGCCTGCCGTTTCGCTGTTTCACCGGTGCTCGCCCGCATCGATTGCGTTGGCGCCACGTGTCATCCTGTTCCGGTTACATCACTTGCCGGACGATTCCCGCACGAAGCTTGGGCGTCGTTTCGCAAGAAGGCAGCTATTTCAAAGGAACCGAATCGCTAAGAGCACTGCCTGCTTCGTCTCATCCGGTAAATCGACCCTAGCCGCATTCCTTAGCCTTGCCAAGCGGTTTTTCGCCGCGCCTTCAAGCTTTTCCGCCGCCTGTGAACATTAGTACGCGATCATTTCCGGCAAGATCGCGCAACGCCGTTTTCAGGAGGAATCCTGCATCCAAGAAGATATCGGTCACCTCTGCCTTCTGGCTGCTACCGATCTCAACGGCGACGACGCCGCCGACTTCCAGATGCCTGGCACTTTCCCTGGCGATTATCCGATAGGCATCGAGCCCATCAATACCGCCATCCAGCGCCCGCAACGGGTCGAAATTGCGCACCTCCTTCTGCAGCGTTTCGATCTCCGCACTGCATATATAGGGAGGGTTGGAGACGATTGCATCAAATTGACCGGAAATTGCTTCGAACCAGTTGGATTTGACGCCTATGAACCGTTCTGAAAGGCCGAGATCGAGGGCATTGCGGGTGGCGGTGGCCAGCGCATCTTCGGAAATATCCACGCCAACGGCATGAGCCTCGGGAACCATCGCGAGCAACGCCAGCGCAATGGCACCCGTTCCGGTGCCGAGGTCCAGAATACGGCAAGCGCCCTCTCGTTCGCCAATGTCGGCAAGCAACGGCGCTATCGCGTCCACCAACGTCTCGGTGTCGGGACGCGGTTCCAGGGTTTCGGCAGACAGGCCGAGCCGCAGCCCGTGGAATTCACGATAGCCAAGAATCCGATGCACCGGTTCGCCGGAGATGCGACGGATCAGTGCGGCATCGACCGCAGACAGCGTATCGGTGTCGATGATGCGGTCGGGATCAGTGATCGCCTCGGTGCGGGTCGTCCCGGTAAGGTCCTCGACCAGAAGCCTTGCGTCGAGCGCTGCACCTTCAATGCCGGCATCCGTCAGCCGCTTGCGTGCCGAAAGCGACAGCTCGGCAAGGGTCGTGCCCTTCACGGCCTCACCCTTCCTTCATCTCCGCGAGAAGCTTCGACTGGTGGTCTGCGATCAGCGCGTTGACCACTTCATCCAGTTCGCCCTCCATCACCCGCTCGAGCTTGTAGAGGGTAAGATTGATGCGATGGTCCGTCAGGCGTCCCTGCGGAAAATTGTAGGTGCGGATGCGCTCGGAACGATCGCCCGAACCGACCTGCGACTTACGCGATTCGGAACGCTCCTCGTCGGCGCGGCTGCGCTCGAGGTCGTAGAGCCGCGCACGCAGGATCTGCATGGCGCGCGCCCTGTTCTGGTGTTGGGACTTCTCGGCCTGCACCACCATGATGCCGGTGGGCAGATGCGTGATGCGCACGGCCGAATCGGTGGTGTTGACGTGCTGGCCGCCGGAACCGGACGCGCGCATCGTGTCGATGCGGATGTCTTCCGCCTTGATCTCGATATCGACTTCCTCGGCCTCCGGCAGCACAGCCACCGTCGCCGCCGAGGTGTGGATGCGCCCTTGCGTTTCCGTTGCCGGCACCCGCTGCACCCGGTGCACGCCGGATTCGAACTTCAGATGCGCGAACACGCCCCTCCCCGAAACCGAGGCGATGATTTCCTTGAAGCCGCCGACCTCACCGTCGCTGGCCGAGACGACCTCGAACCGCCAACCCTTGGAAGCTGAATAGCGCTCATACATGCGAAACAGATCGCCGGCGAACAGAGCTGCCTCGTCGCCACCGGTCCCTGCACGGATTTCCAGGATGGCGTTGCGTTCGTCGGCGGCATCCTTGGGCAGGAGCAGGACCTGTATATCCTGCTGCAGCGCCTCGATGCGGCTTTCCACCTCCGGCAGGTCGGCCTCGGCCAGCGCCCGCATTTCGCTGTCGGTGCCCCTGTCGCCGAGCATCGCCTCGAGATCTTCCTGCTCGCGTTCGGCAGCGCGCAGTTCACGGATCTTCGCGACCATTTCCTGGATGTCGGCATATTCAGCCGCCATCTTCACATAGGCATCCGGCGCCGGGCCGGCCGCCATTTGCGCTTCGAGCATATCGAAACGCTTGACGACTTGGTCCATGCGGTCGCGAGGCAGATTGATCATCGGGTATCGAAGGCTTCTTACAAGGGAATGCCGCGGTCGTCCGCGAAGGCCTGCAGCAGCGCGCGGATCGGCATGCCTGTGGCAGGCTGGTTGAGGTTGTCGGCGAAGAAAGCTTCCAGCTCTTCCAATGGCAGGTCGGTCAACATCGCCTTGACCGGGCCGATCGATGCCGGTGACATGGAGATGGAGCGGAAGCCGAGGCCGATCAAGGCCATGGCCGAAATCGGCTTGCCGGCGAGCTCGCCGCAGAGCGTCACCGGCGTGTCGTTGCGGTGGCCGGCATCGGCGATCTGCTTCAGCACGCGCAGGAACGGTATCGAGACCGGGTCGAAACGATCGGCCAATTGTGTGTTGCCGCGATCCACCGCCATCACGAACTGGAACAGGTCGTTGGAGCCGACCGAGACGAAATCGACCGCCTTCATCAACTCGTCGAGTTGGAACAGCAGCGACGGCACTTCCAGCATCGCACCCAGCTTCAGGCTGGTCGGCAGATGGTGGGCGAAGCGCGACAGGTGCCTCACCTCGCGTTCGATGATCTCGCGTGCCTGCGCGATTTCGCCGAGCTCCGTCACCATCGGCAACATCAGCTTCAGCTCACGCCCGCCGGCGGCTTTGAGCAACGCGCGGATCTGTGTCCGCAGCAGGCCGGGGCGGTCCAAGGTCAGTCGGATCGCCCGCCAGCCGAGTGCCGGGTTCTCTTCCTGCGTGGCATTCTTGAAATAGGGCAGCACCTTGTCGCCGCCGATGTCGATGGTGCGGAAGGTGACAGGCTTGCCACGCGCTGCTTCCAGCACATCGCGGTAGAGTTTTTCCTGCGCCTCGGCGCGTGGGAAGGTCGCCGCCACCATGAATTGCAGCTCGGTGCGGAACAAGCCGATGCCGGCGGCGCCCGATTCGGTCAACTGTGGCAGGTCTACGGCCAGGCCGGCATTCATCAAAAGATCGACCTGCACGCCATCCCGGGTGACCGATGGCTGTTTGCGCAGCTCCCGGTAGAGTTCCTGCCGGCGGGCACGGAAGCGCACCTTCTCGGCATAGGCCGCCTCGAGGTCCTGTTGTGGCCTCAGATGAATGGCGCCCTCGTCACCATCGACGATGATGGCATCGCCGTTCTCCGACATCGACACCGCGCCTTTGACCTGGCCGGCGACCGGAATGCCCATGGCGCGCGCGACGATGACGACATGGCTGGTTGCCGCGCCCTCTTCGAGCACCAGCCCCCGCATCTTGTCGCGCGGATAGTCGAGCAGTTCCGCAGCCCCCATGGAGCGGGCGACAATGATGGCATCTTTCGGCAGCGAAGCGGCGACGTCTTCCGGCCCGCGCCCCATCAGCTGACGCAGCAGTCGGTTGGCGAGGTCGTCAAAATCGCTCATCCGCTCGCGCAGATAGGGATCTGTCATGTGGATCATGCGGGCGCGCATGTCCGACTGCACCTTTTCCACCGCTGCTTCCGCCGTCAGGCCGTTGCGGATCGCCTCTTCCAGGCGGCGCACCCAGCCACGGTCGTTGGCGAACATGCGGTAGGCTTCCAGCACCTCGCGGTGTTCGCCTTCGAAGGCGACATCGCGCCGCTCCAGCATGTCGTCGATGGAAAGCCTGAGCGAGCCGAGCGACTCTTCGAGCCGGCGGACTTCTTCCTCGCTGTCTTCGTTGAACAGGTTGGTGACGACAATGCGCGGCTCGTGCAGCACCACATGACCGAGCCCGACGCCTTCGTTGAAGGACACGCCTGTGAAGGAGACCGGCCGACTGAGATCGAGTTCCATGCCTGGCCGCGACAGCCGGGCAAGATCGCCGGTGGCGACCATCTCGGCGATCACCATCGCGGTGGTTTCCAGCGCCTCGACCTCGTCCTCGCGGTAGACGCGCTTGGTGCGGTTCTGCACGACAAGCACGCCGAGGGTGCGGCCTGCTCTCAGCACCGGCACGCCGAGGAAGGCGTGATAGATCTCTTCGCCTGTCTCCGGCAGATAGGCGAAGGCGGGATGTTCCTGCGCGTTGGAAAGGTTGAGTGGGCGGGCGCTGGCAGCAATGGTGCCGACGAGGCCCTGGCCGAGGCGCAGTTGCGCCAGGTGCACGGCGTTCTTGTTGAGACCTTCCGTGGCGTAGAGCTCGAGCACGGAATCCGCGCGCAACACGTAGAGCGAGCAGACTTCCGCCACCATGTTGGAGGCGATATCGCGCACGATCCGGTCAAGCCGATCCTGCGGCTCCAGCGGCTCCTGCATGAGCTCGCGGAGCCGTTTCAACAAAACGCGCGGGCCGATGGCCGTCTCACGCATCGCGGCTTCTCCAAAGGCGATTGGGCCGGTGCGGTTCCCAGCGCACCGGCCCGACGCAAAAACCGACTCGGGTCTCTTATTGCTTATCGAGACCGTAGACGGAATGCAAAGTGCGAACAGCCAGTTCCGTGTAAGGACCGTCGATCAGGATCGAAATCTTGATCTCGGACGTGGTGATCGCGCGGATATTGATGCTTTTTTCGGCAAGTGCCCGGAAAGCGGTCGCCGCGACGCCGGCGTGGCTGCGCATGCCGATGCCGATGACGGAAACCTTCGACATGCCTTCGTCGTGCTGGAGGGCGTCGAAGCCGACGGTCTGCTTGACCTTGTCCAGGACCGCCAAGGCCTTGGCGACATCGCCGGACGGCACGGTGAAGGTCATGTCGGTTGACTTGCCGTCTTCCGAAATGTTCTGGACGATCATGTCGACATTGATGTTGGCTTCAGCGAGGGGGCCGAAGATGCCACCGGCCACACCTGGCCGGTCGGCGACACGGCGCAACGAAATCTGCGCTTCGTCCTTGGCGTAGGCAATTCCGGTGACGACCTGCTGTTCCACGATTTCATCCTCGTCGCAAATGAGCGTTCCGGGCGGATTGAGCAAATCCCCCATGCCGGGCGCATCGGGATCGTCGAAGGACGATCGCACGAAAGTGCGCACCTTGTGTACCATGGCAAGCTCCACCGAGCGCACCTGAAGAACTTTGGAGCCGAGCGAGGCCATTTCCAGCATTTCCTCGAAGGAGATGCGGTCCAGCCGCTTGGCTTTGGGCTCGATGCGTGGGTCGGTGGTGTAGACGCCGTCGACATCGGTATAGATGTCGCAGCGGTCGGCCTTCACGGCTGCCGCGATCGCCACCGCACTGGTGTCGGAGCCGCCGCGGCCGAGCGTCGAAATGCGGTTGTCCGGTGCGATGCCCTGGAAACCGGAAATCACCGCCACCTGGCCTTCCTTGAAACGCTGGATCAGGAACGAACCGTCGATGTCGGCGATGCGTGCCGCGCCGTGCGCGCCATCGGTCTTGATCGGGATTTGCCAACCTTGCCAGGAGCGCGCGTTGATGCCCATCGATTGCAGCGCAATCGCCAGCAGACCGGATGTGACCTGCTCGCCGGAAGCAACGATGGCATCATATTCGCGCGCGTCGAAGAACGGGCTGTTGGCGCCGGTTGCCTTCGGCATGCCCTGCACCCAGCCGACAAGCTCGTTGGTCTTGCCCGACATCGCCGAGACGACGACGGCCACCTCGTGCCCGGCTTCGACCTCGCGTTTGACGTGACGCGCCACATTGTGGATGCGGTCGAGGTCGGCGACGGAGGTTCCGCCGAACTTCATCACGATGCGCGCCATGGAAGCGGAAAGCCTTTGAATGCAGGCCTGGTGGCCAGGGATGGACAGAAAAGCCCCGGTTGGCCGGGACGCAAAAATGCGCGGCTTCCATAGCCAAAACACAAGGCCTTCGCAAGGCGCACGCCGCCGATGTGGCAGCGTGGCGCAAGTCTCTTGCGTTTTGACGCCTTCCCTTTGCCTCGAAAGGCCGGATTATTCCTTCAGCGGTCCACCGATCGCCCAGCTATGCCCAAACGGATCGCGCAGTTGGCCGTAGCGACTACCCCAGAACACGTTGTCCAACGGCATTGTCGCGACAGCGCCTGCGTCGATCGCCCGCGACCACCAGCGATCAGCGTCATCGACCTCGAGATGCACCGTCACACCATGCGGCTTTTCGGCCGACATGCCGAACTCCGGAAAAAGGTCCCACATCATCACGTCCGATCCGTTGATGCGGATATGCGCGTGCATCAGCCGTTTGCCGTCTTCGGCATCCTGGCGGCTTACCTCTTCCGCGCCAAAGGCTGTTTTGTAGAACTCGATGGCTTTCTTGGCTCCATCGATGGTCAGACAGGGAATTACTCCGTTCAAGGCAGTCATTTCGGTCTCCTGTTTGATTTTCTTTCCCGCCCCAACAGCCAGCGACAGCTTGACGGGCACTGTATCGTCGATGCAGATTGAAATTCAAGTTTATACTTGAATGAGAGAATGGATGGCAAGAACCTCGACCCAAGGCGACGTCTTTGCAGCTATTGCCGATCCGACGCGCCGGCGCCTGCTGGAGCGCATCGGAAATCGCGAGCGTTCCGTTGCCGAGCTGACCGCTGAAGTCGGGGCAACGCTCGCAAATGTCTCGTTGCACCTGCAGGTATTGACTCGCGCCGATCTGGTGCGCCGGCGCGCCGCCGGGCGCCAGCGCCTCTACCGATTGAACCTTGCCCCGCTTATGAAAGTTACCGACTGGGCTGCTCAGCTTTCAGCCTTCTGGAATGAAAAGCTCGATGGCCTCGGCGAGTTGGCGGAGAGGCTCGATGCTGAAGCCGATCAATCTGACATTTGAGCGCGATATCCGTGCCTCGCTTACAACGGTTTGGGCTTGCCTCACGGATCCGAAGCTGATCTCGCAATGGTTCTTCGCCGTCGATTTCAAACCGGTTGCCGGCCATCGCTTCCACATCACGGGACAAGCGATGGCCGGCTGGCGCGGCTGGACCGAAGTCGAAGTGCTTGAGATCACCCCTCCGCATCGCATGGTCTGGTCGTTCGATTGTGCCGAGCAAGCGCCTGCGGGGCGTGTCGTCTTCAGCTTGAACGAACACGCCAGCTTTGTCCGCCTTGTGCTGACGCATGACGGCCTCGTACCAGAGCAGACATTGCGCCTGCTCGAAGCCGGCTGGAGAGAATACACGGGAAATTTGCTGACGCTTGCCGAAGCGCTTTGACCGGGTCATGGCTTTGGAAAACAAGGGCTTCGGTGCGCGGTCATGCTACGCTGCGGTGACGCGTGCGCAAAACGCGCCTTGACAATCCTCCCTCATCTGCTGACTTCCTTCTCCCCGAAGGAGACAAAGTCATGCCAGAGCCCCGACGATCGACGATCGACGCCGGAGAAGTCGAGCGCTTCTCAGCTCTTGCCGCCGAATGGTGGAACCCCAACGGGAAATTCCGTCCGTTGCACAAATTCAATCCTGTGCGGCTGGCCTATATCCGCGACCAGATCGCCACTCGTTTCGGCCGCGATGCGCGCGCAGCGAAACCCTTCGAGGGTCTGCGCATCCTCGATATCGGCTGCGGCGGCGGGCTGCTGTGCGAGCCGATGGCGCGCCTGGGTGCCGAAGTGGTCGGGGCGGACGCCTCGATGACCAACATCGAAGTGGCGAAACTGCACGCGACGGAAGCGGGCGTGGCTGTCGACTACCGTGCCACCACGGCGGAAGATCTGGCCGATTCCGGCGAGAGATTCGATGTCGTTCTCAACATGGAAGTGGTCGAGCATGTCGCCGACATCAACCTGTTCGTCGGCAAGTGCGGCGAGATGGTGAAGCCGGGCGGCATCATGTTCGTGGCGACCATAAACCGCACGCTGAAAGCGTTGGGACTCGCCATCATTGGCGCTGAATATGTGCTGCGCTGGCTGCCCCGCGGCACGCACAAATTCGGCAAGCTGGTGCGGCCGGACGAGCTGGAGCGCGCATTGAGCGGCGCCGGCCTGGCGGTAACCGACCGCTCCGGCGTCATCTACAATCCGCTCGCCGACCGCTGGCAACGTTCCAAGGACATGGACGTCAACTACATGGTGCTTGCCGAAAAGGCAGCCTGACGAACAGGTGGCCGGCACCTGTTGGCGCCGGCCGTTCGTTCATACCTCTGCGCGAAGCGGCCGATAAGCGCCGTGCCAATAGATCAGCGCCTCTCCCGTATCCTGGGTGCGCACGGCTTCGACGGAGCCGATGACAATCGAATGCGTGCCGCGATCGATCATTTCATCGAGGCTGCAGTCGAATGCCGCCACGGCATCCACCAGAACCGACGCGCCGGTCTTCATCGTCGTCCATTCCGCGCCGGCATAACGATCATTGCTCTTTATGCCGCCGAAGCCGGAGAAGCGCTCGGCCACATCCTGATGCTGCGGCCCCAGCGAATTGACGGCGAAATGGCGATGGCGTTCGATGACGGGCCAGGTCGAGGACGAGCGGTTCACGCAGGCAATGACCTTGGGCGGCTCGGCCGATAACGAAACCACCGAGATCACCACAAGGCCGGAGCGATCCTCGCCGATACCCGCGGTGATGACGCTGACATTGCCGACGATGAGCCGCATGGCCGAGCGGAAAGTGGTAGCGTCGACCGGTCCTGAAGGCATTGATGTCGTCATAGCCGCCTCTCACGCCGCAGAGCGTGTGGCGGCAGGCGCCATGCGTATCCCGCGCTGTTCGAGGATCGGAAGCACAGCGTCGCGGAAATAGGGGAATTCCTCCGCGTAATCGACAAAAGACAGTGTCGTGCCGCGGAAGCCGGCCTCGTATAGAGCCGTGATTCCGTCGGCGACCTGCTCCGGCGTGCCTATGAGAGGAAAACCGCCATGACCGGCGGCCATGCGGTCCCGGATGAGGGCGAGCAGATCATGCGGGAACGACTGCGCGTGCGCGAATTGCAAACGCACCAGATTGTCTACCGCTGCCCAGTCGGCATTGGTGCGGCCGAAATGCTCCAGATAATCCTTTGCTTCCTTCTCGGTCGGCCGGCACACGACATGCGAGAAGGTCAGCACATCGACCTCGCGGCCGGCTTCAAGTGCCTGGCCCTTGAGCGCCTGGATCTCGTCCTTCGAGCGCGCCAGATCGATCGCCGGCGTGAACAGGAAGTTGGCGTTGCGAACGGCAAAGCGTCGCCCTTCTTCCGAACCGGCGGCATTGAGGATCGGAAGTGGCGACGACGGCCGCGGATCGCCGAGCACATTCTTCAGCTTGAAATAGGTGCCGTCCCAATCGAAGGCTTCGGTGCGGCTCCACAGTGCCTGGATGATATCGAACCATTCCTGTGCATAGCCGTAACGCGTGCTGTGGTCGTCGGGCAGCGTCAGCCCCAGCGCTTCATATTCCGGCTTGTTCCAGCCGGCGACGATGTTGAGACCGATCCGGCCGGCGCCGATCTGATCGATGGTTGCGAGCTGCTTGGCAACGACGACGGGGTGGTTCGCCGTCGTATGGGTCGTGGCAAAGACGGTGATGTTGCGCGTGAGGGCAAGCAGTCCCGTCGCCCAGGTGATCGTTTCCAGCACATTGCCGTGGAAATTGGTCTCGCCGCCATACCCGATCCAGCGCGCGATCGGCAGCATGAAATCGATGCCGGCGTCATCGAGAAGCCGCGCCAGCCGGAGATTGTTGTCCCAGGAATTGACCCACCGCTCCGGCACTTTGGTAACGGTCATGCCACCGGAGCAATTGGAAGCGAAAGTGCCAAGAAAGAAGGGTTGCGCGGCCGCGCCGCCGTCGAGCATGCTCATTTCTACGTCCTCACCATTTGTTATATTTTATGATAGAAAGTCTATCATAAAACAACATGGACGCAACCCGGTCACCTGGTGCATGGTCCCTGCGCGAGGAGGCATGGATGAGAGCCAAGAAGACATCGAACCAGCAGAGGGATCTTCTCGACCGCGGCTGGCACCTGGCGCGCACGCCACTCGAGATCGACGTCGCCGAAATCGAATACGCGCTGATGCGCTCCTACGAGGCTTTCGGTCGCTGGCAGGCCGAATGCCTGGCGACGGTGATCGAATTCTCGGCGAGCGGTCCTGAGAACGCACTGCTGCATATCATCCGCATGAACGACCGGCCGAAGAGTATCCGTGACCTGGCGCAGATGACCAACCGCGACGACATCCCCAACATCCAGTACAGCCTGCGCAAGCTGGTGAAAGCCGATCTCGTCAAGCGGCAAGGCAGCGGCCGCGCCGGTGTCACCTATGAGGTCACACCCTTGGGGCACCGCGTGACGGAACGCTATGCCGATATCCGCTCAGCGCTTCTGATCGACGCGGTGACGCGCGTGCCCGACCTCGCAGACAGGCTGG
Source organism: Mesorhizobium sp. 1M-11 (assembly GCF_001303895.1). Lineage (GTDB taxonomy): Bacteria > Pseudomonadota > Alphaproteobacteria > Rhizobiales > Rhizobiaceae > Mesorhizobium. The sequence continues at coordinate 31,457 of NZ_LJSD01000075.1, forward strand.
AGGACGCGGCACGCACGCTGGAACTGATGACGGGCATCTATGAGCAGTCCGCCCGCGCCGCCGCCACGCATCGCCGGCGCCACCCGCAGCCCGAAGTGATCGGCGCCCGCGAGGACGACGAAGGCTAGAGCAATTTCAGCAAAAGCGCACAGCGGTTTTGCGTCCCGAATTGCGTAAAAACAAAGAGTTGGAACGCTTCCGCGAAAAGCGGAACCGTTTTAGAGGCGGATCAGGCCGCCTGCCGCTGCGCCTTGGCGGTGACGAACACACCGGCCACGATGATGGCCGCACCTGCCCAGGTCAGCCACTGATAGTGCTCGCCGAGGAACAGCGTACCCGAGACCAGCGCGATGGCCGCGCCGACATAGCCGATCTGGCTGAGGTAGACCGGACCGCCGACCGCCTGGAGGCGGAAGTAGAAGGCAAACATCGCTGCTCCCGTGACCACCTGGGCCAGCACCAGCCAGGGCACATTGACCAGCGTACCGAACGAGCCTGCCTGACCAGAGAAGAGCAATCCGCCAAACAGCATCGCTGCCGCTGCAAGGTGACTGCCGACAGCCAGTTCGATGGCATCGGTACCCGTCGGCCAGTCGATGGTGCGATAGATGTTGCCGGCGGCGAGGAAGACCGGGATCAAGAGGCCGATCAGTACCCAGAACAGGTCTGCCGGCTGACCGGCTTCGCCTCGGGTCAACGCAACCATCAGCGCTCCTGCAAAGCCCACCACGATACCGATCACACCGAGCAGATTGGGACGACGCACGCCGAAGAGAATCGACAGGGTGAGCGTCACCACCGGCGAAAGCGTGAACATGATGCCGGTGTAACCGGCGCCGAGATGCGGGATGGCCGAGAAGATCAGGAAATTCGGGATTGCGAAGGAGATTGCTGCGGCGATGATGTAGTAGCGCAGTTTGTGCCCCGTCATCACCAGGCGGTGGCGCCGATAAAACAGGACCAGCAGAAGCGCGCCGCCAATACCGAAAGAGGTCATGAACGCCCACAGCATCGGCGGCACGGCATTGGCCGTCGCCAGCTTGCCGAGGGGCAGCGTCAGACCGAGCAAAGTGCCGGTGATCAAAAGCAGGCCGAAGGCCGAATCCCAGACCGATTTCATCGAAGCGCCCGCGCGATTCTCTTCAGTTAGCGTTGTCATGATGACGATCCCCTACATGCTCAAGCAACCCGCCGCTCGTCGACCAAGGCGCTCTCATGGGCTTCCGGTTGGACGGCGACTTTTGGCCAATCTGATCTCCCGGCGGACAAGGCTACTTGGCGATTGTTGACCAATGGCATATCATTTAACGAAAAGAATCTTAATGTCAAGATACTTCATGGTGAGATAGATGGATCGTGCAGCGAACGCGGTGGCGCAATGGCGGAAGGAAAGGCCGGACCTCGACGTCCGCCCCATGGCGGTGTTTGGCCGCCTCAGCTACGCCGCCCTCGTGGTGGCGCGGGACAAGTTGAACCCCCTGTTCGCCCAATTCGGCCTGCAGAACGGCGAGTTCGACGTTCTGGCCACCTTGCGGCGCTCGGGTGCGCCTTTCGCGCTGACGCCGACGGCGCTCTATGAAGCCACGATGGTGACTTCAGGCGCCATGACCAACCGGCTCGACCGGTTGGAGAAGGCAGGATTGATCGCCCGTGCGCCACATCCGCAGGACCGCCGCGGCGTGATCGTACAGTTGACGGAAAAAGGCCGTGCCCTCATCGACGAAGCCGTGACTGCCCACGTCGCCAATGAGCATCAGGTTCTCTCCGTACTGACGCGTGACGAGCAGGAGCAACTGGCGGCGTTGCTCGAAAAGCTGATCAAGGGGCTGAACGCAAACGATTGAGTGCCGGCGGCGAACGCCGCTGACACGCCTGTGGCTCAGCGGAATGCGATCAAGATCAGTTGCGGTCGTCCGGGAAGGTCGGGATCGGCATGAATTCGACGCCGTCTTCAGCCAGGCCTTGAGCTTCCTCAAGCGTTGCTTCGCCGTAGATCCCACGCGGGTCGGCCTCGCCGAAGTGGATCTTGCGCGCTTCCTCGGCGAATTTGTCGCCGACATAGTCCGAGTTCTCACGCATCTTGTCGGCCAGCGCCTTCAGTTGCACCATGGCCTGACGCTGCTGCTCGCCCATGGCCAGCGCCATCTTTTCCTGCTTGCGGCTGGTCGAAACGGCAGGCGCCATCAGCGCCTTCTCGACCTTGTGCGAACCGCAGGTCGGGCACTCGACGAAACCGCGCTTTTTCTGCTTGTCGAAATCGTCATTGGAGCGGAACCAGCCTTCGAAATCGTGTTCCTGCTCGCACAGCAGTGAAAAGCGGATCAAGACGCGGCTCCTCTGAGCGACGCCGGCTCGGCTTCAAACCGGCGCAACGAAAAATCGCGCGCGTTCTTCAGATTGGGGATCTTCGCGCGCGCCGCAGCCGATTGTGCCGGGTCGATTTCCGCCACGATCACAGCCGGCTCATCGTGATCTGCCTCGGCAAGGATACGTCCCCACGGGTCGACGATCAGCGAATGGCCATAGGTTTCGCGGCCATCCTCATGGAGACCGCCCTGCGCCGCAGCGATGATGAAGGCGCCGTTCTCGATCGCGCGCGCCCTCAGCAGCACATGCCAGTGCGCTTCACCGGTCTGCCGGGTAAAGGCAGCAGGAACCGACAACACTGCGGCGCCGCCCAATGCCTCGGTGCGGAAGAGTTGCGGGAAGCGCAGATCATAGCAGATGGCGAAGCCGAGTTTCGTACCGGCAAGATCGACGACGCCGGCTTCGGTCCCCGCCTCGTAGGCCGAGGATTCCCGCCAGCTTTCGCCATTGTCCAGATCGACGTCGAACATATGGATCTTGTCATAGGACGCGAGCGTCTTGCCATCCGGCGCGATCAGCAAAGCGCGATTGGCGAGCTTGCCGTCGGCTCGCAGGATGGCAGTCGAGCCGATGTGGAAATAAATGCCGAGTTCACGCGCCAACTGCCTGGCCCTGGCGACGACGACATCCTTGTCCTCGCTGGTGAATATGGCCTGCTTGGCATCCTTGTCGCGTACCAGGGCACCAGTCATCTCCGGCGTCTGCACATAGGTGGCGCCCTGTGCTGCCGCCTCGCGTACAAGGCGCTCCATGTCAACGGCATTGCGTTCCGGGCTGGTGCCGGACCGCATCTGAATGGCGGCGGCCTTGAAAACACCCATCGTCTCGTCCTCGCTCTTGATCGTCTCGTGCGTTCAGCGCACCGCCGCGCCGGCAAGCAGCGGATCGAGTCGTCCTGCGGCTTCCAGCGCATGCAGATCGTCACAGCCGCCGACATGCACGTCGCCGACGAAGATCTGCGGGAAAGTGGCGCGGCCGTTGGCGCGCTGGATCATTTCCTGGCGCAGCTCCGGCGAAAAGGATGCGTCGTGCTCGGTATAGGCTACGCCCTTCCTGTCGAGAAGCCGCTTGGCGGCCGCGCAATAGCCGCACATCATCCGTGTGTAGATCGTCACGTCGACCATGGGTCAACAATCCTGCCCAAACCATAGCTTGTCATGAAACCTATATAGTCTCGGACTCGTCGGCCCGAAAGTCCCCCGGCAGGACCCGCGCGAAAGTGAGCACGTCGACCGCGCTGGCCCCCTTTCTTTTCAACGTCTTGGCGACCGCCTTCACGGTGGCGCCGGTTGTGTAGACATCGTCCACCACAAGGACACGCCGACCGGCGATTTCGATTTCCGCCTCTGGCGGCACCTGGAAGGCCGTACGAACATTCTCCTCGCGCTGGTGGCGTTCCAACCCGACTTGCTGACGAGTCATCTTCACACGTCGAACGGCTTGCGGCAGGAAACGCAGCCCCGATTGGCCGGCAAGAGCTCGCCCAAGTTCGGCTGACTGATTGAACTTGCGGCGAAAGAAGCGCCTCCAGTGCAGCGGGACCGGCACGATGACATCCGCTTCGCCAAGCAGTTCCGCGCCGGCACGGGCCATCCAAAGCGCCATCCAAGGGGCAAGGTCGGTGCGGTCGCTGTATTTCAACGCCTGCACCATCTGCCTGGCCACCCCCGAATAAACAGCCGCAGCCCGTGCCCGCTCAAAAGGCGGAGGATCGGCGATCGCCTCGGCAGACAAGAAATCCTCGCCCATATCGTGTGTGAAGGGCGTTCCCATGACCGGGCACCAGGGGCGTTCCAGAAGCCGGAGCTTTGGCCAGCAATCGCCGCATAGGACGCCAGGTCGGGAGACGTGACGGCGGCAACCGGCACAGGCTGGCGGAAACAATATCCGCGCCGGCCATTGCAATGCCGTCTGGGCTAGCCCCTTGATATCAGCCATCGGATCGGCCACGTGATTGCCCGTCTCAAGAACCAGCATAGCAGAAGCAGGACCCGTCTTTGCAGCCCTTGTTTGATACCGCCCTCTGGTTGACGAGGAAACGTCGGGCACTTGCCCAACCAACCTCAGGCGCGGATTTCCTGATGCAACGCGCCGCAGATGATTTGGCCGACCGGCTGGCAGCGGTCGAACGCCGCTTCAGCAACGCCGCAGCCTTGTTCTGCCAGACCGCGCATGCCGCCGAGGCCCTTGCCTCCAGCGGCAAGGTCGACGAAGTCATCCGCGTCGAAGCCGATCCTGCCTTCCTGGCCGATGGTGCGGGAATGGTCACTGCGCCCGAGACAGTACCGTTCGAGCCTGGCAGCCTCGACCTGATCGTATCGCTCCTTGCCCTTCAGTCGATGAACGACATTCCGGGCATGCTGGCCCAGATCCGCCGCGCGCTGAAGCCTGACGGTCTCTTCCTCGGCGCGATGACCGGCTCCGGCACGCTGGCCGAGTTGCGCGAAAGCCTGCTTGCGGCGGAAACCGAACTCCATGGCGGCGCAAGTCCACGCGTCATCCCCTTTGCCGATGTGCGTGATGCCGGCGCACTGCTGCAGCGGGCTGGGCTCGCACTGCCCGTTGCCGATGTCGAGACGGTGACGGTTCGCTATGGCACCCCGTTCGGCCTCATGAATGATCTGAAGGCGATGGGTGAAACAAACGCCTTGATCGACCGCAGCCGGCGCCCGATGAGCCGCGCGCTGCTCGCCCGCGCCGCCGAGATCTATTCCGAACGATTTTCCGATGGCGATGGTCGCGTGAGGGCGAGCTTTTCGATCATCTGGTTGTCCGGCTGGGCACCGGACGCTTCGCAGCAGAAGCCGCTGAAACCCGGATCGGCAACTGTATCGCTGGAGAAATTCCTGAAGGAATCCGGACAGGGATAACAGGCAGGTTTGCAGCCTATTTAACGCTCAAGGCCTGGACGAGCCTGCTCTCGTTGTCGCTCCAGAGCCACTGCAGCACGCTGGCAAGGTTACCGAAACCCAGAATGATGGCTGCGGCCATCAGGGAGCCGACCAGCGCGTATTCGATCGCCGTCGCGCCTGTCTCGTTTTTGAAAAATCGCCGCAGCAAGGACATGACCACCTTTCCTGTTCGGCCTACCTTAGCGTCGACTGATTTACAAAGGTTAACGGGGTAGGCTTAACGGGCGGTGAATCCGCCGGGCCAACGCTCAGCACGCGCCCGAGCGGGTACCGTTGTCGCGGATGACGCACACGGCATCGGGGCTCGCCTGCAGCACGCTGCGCCGCACGGTATAGGTGCTCGTGCGGCCAATGGATCCGGTGCTCATCATGTCGAGCCCTGCCTGCGGATCGGCGCTGGCGAACCGCTGTCCCAGCCGGCTGTCGAGATAGGAAGCACCAAGGATTGAAAGTGCCACCGCCGCCGATCCAAACAGCAGGGTGACCCTCAACACGCCCATGCCGATCTTGCCCAGCGAACGCTGCGGACGGATATCCGCCCAATCCCGATCAATGCTCATGCGCCACCCCAAGACGGCATCTTTGCCGCAGCCCGGGATCACTCTTTCACGAGTGGATTAAACCTCTGTTAACGCTAATTGTGGCGATCAGAGCAGATCGATCAGGAAAGGGATAAGCGGCGCATCCGCAGGCGGCATCGGATAGTCGCGCATCTGTTTCGGCCGCACCCATTTCAGCGCCTGCGCTTCCTTCGGCTCCGGAGTGCCCCAGAAGCGGCGGCAGACGTAGAGTGGCATCAGCAGGTGAAAATCGTCGTAGCTGTGGCTGGCGAAGGTCAGTGGCGCGAGGCAGGCCGTCTTGGTTTCGATACCAAGTTCCTCGTGAAGTTCGCGCACCAGGCAGTCTTCCGGTGTTTCGCCCGGCTCAACCTTGCCGCCTGGAAATTCCCACATGCCGGCAAGCTGCTTGCCTTCCGGACGCTGCGCGATCAGCACCCGGCCGTCGGCATCGACCAGAGCGCATGCGACGACCAGAAGCAGCCTCTTTGGCTTGGACAGTTCAGAGTTCATGCGGAGGCCGGCTGCCTGTAGTGGTAACGATAGACCTCCTCGAAGCCGAGCCCATGATAGAGGGCAAGCGCCGGCGCATTGTCGGCCTCGACCTGCAGCCAGGCCTCGCGAGCGCCACGCAGCCGCGCCCATTTCAGGGCTGACAGCACCAGTTGGCGGCCGTATCCCTTGCGACGCACTGTCTTGTCGGTGGCAATCTCGAACAGTCCGGCGAGATCGCCATCGTGCACGCAGATCAGCGTCGCCATTGCCTCATCACCGCGTTCCAGCGCGAACAGCCCAGCTTCCGGCTGGATGGCGCCGATGATTTCCGACAGGCCAGGCCGCAACGAAGCGTCGGCACCATGTACTTTCAGCGTGGCGGAAACGAAGCGGCTGATGTCCTTGAGCGGAATCTGGTCGAGGACGTCATCGACCGGTGCCTTTGCAAGCGACATGCGCATGACCAGCGAATCGCCGAAACGCGACCAGCCTTCGGCGTCGAGATGCCGCGAAAGAGCGGCCCCTGCCAATGGCGAAATGCGGAAGGTCAGCGGCCGTCCGTAGGCCTCGAAGCGGCGGCCTGCGCGCGCGATGCGCTCGGGCAGTTGATGGACGTCGTTAGGGTCGAGCGGATTGATCGAATTCAACCGCTTGGCCGGGTGACCGGCCGTCAGCCGCACCACCCATGTGCCGTCATAGTGCGCCGCCGCAGCCGGCCATGCACGAAAGCCCGCCGCTTCGTAGCGACGAACCTTGGCCAGCACGGTGGCAGGGTGCTGCGGGTTCAACAAATCAACTCCGGTAGTCGCCGTTGATGGCGACATACTCCTTGGTGAGGTCACAGGTCCACACCGTCGCCTTGCCGCGGCCTATGCCGATGTCCGCGCGAATGACGATGCTGTCGCGCTTCATATAGGCCGAGGTCGCCGCTTCCGAATAGGCGGTGTCGCGCTCACCATCGACAGCAAGCCTGTTGTCGCCGAACCAGATCGCCAGGCGATCGCGGTCAGCGGGCTCACCGGCCTTGCCGACTGCCATGACGACCCGGCCCCAATTGGCGTCTTCTCCGGCGACGGCGGTCTTCACCAGCGGCGAATTGGCGATCGACAAGGCGATGCGCTTGGCCGAGCGGGCCGACTTCGCGCCCGTCACAGTGACTTCGATCTGTTTGCGGGCGCCCTCGCCGTCGCGCACCACCTGGATGGCAAGCGCCTTCAGCATCTTGTTCAGGGCGCGGCGGAAGGCGCCGAGACGCGCGTCCTTGGCATCGGTGATCTTGGCCGCGCCGCGCTTGCCGGCGGCACCGGTCGCAAACAGAAGCAGCGTATCGCTGGTCGAGGTATCGCTATCTACCGTCACCGCATTGAAAGTCTTGGCCGTACCCTTGGAAAGCAGATCCTGCAGCACCGGCGCGGCGATCGGCGCATCCGTGGCAACGAAGGACAGCATCGTCGCCATATCCGGCGCAATCATGCCGGCGCCCTTGGCGATGCCGTTGAGGGTCACGTCGACATCGCCCAGCTTGACCGTGGCCGTGACCACTTTCGGATAGGTGTCGGTGGTCATGATCGCCTTGGCCGCCTCGATCCATTGATCGGGCCGCGCTTCCTTGACCATGCCTGCCAGGAGATGGCTGTATTTGTTGGGGTCGAGCGGCTCGCCGATCACGCCAGTCGAGGCGAGGAACACTTCTTCCGGCGCGCAGCCGGCGGCCTTGCCGGCGGCGATTGCGGTCATGGAGGTGGTCTCGCGGCCCTTCTTGCCGGTGAAGGCGTTGGCGTTGCCGGAATTGACCACAAGCACGCGGGCTTCGCCCTGGCCTAGGTTCTGGCGGCACAGATCCACTGGCGCCGAGGGGCATTTCGAGCGTGTGAACACGCCTGCGACAGCCGTGCCGGGATCGAACACCATCGCCAGAAGGTCGGTGCGGTTCTTGTATTTGATGCCTGCTTCCGCCGTCGCGATGCGCACCCCCTCGATTGCCGGCATCTTGGGATATTTCTTCGGGGCGAGCGGGGAAATCGTAGCGGACATGAAGAACCTCGGCAGTCCGGAAGACGGTAAGGGGCACGCACCGTTTGCCCGATAGCGCGAGGCTTCGCAAGGCGTTTTCTAGTGTCGGGCGTCGCGGCTGTCCTGCGCATCGCCCGATCGACTTTCGGAAAGCACGAAGCGCAGCTTAAAAGTGTTAGAGCGTCCTTTGCGCGTCAGGATGGAAACACGGCGCTCTAACGCACAACCGGGTTGATGAATCCGCGAAACACGCGCTGAACGATCGGTATCAGCCCCCAGATTATTGCCGTGACCATGGTTGGCGCGATGACCAGCGTGCGCTGCCAGATCTCCCACTCTTCCGTCAGCGGTGCCAGCACGTACAGGATCGTGGTGATGAGTGGATAGACACCTGCAAGCACGAGCAGAGCGAAGCGGGATCGGGAAAATCGGGACGGGGCGGCAACAGGCGAACCGGCGGACATGACGACCTCCATAAGAACGATACGTTTCGTTACATATAGAACGGTCCGTTTCGTTTCGTCAAGAGTTGATGTATGGTGGTCGGCAAAGTTTCGAGGAGCGTGAGCGCGTTGACTGCGAGCGAAGGAAAGGCCCGCCGTTCGATCGGCGCACGGCGCAACCCCGCCAGCGCCGAGGCTATTCTCGAGGCGGCCGAGGCCGTGCTCCAGGAAGACGGCTATTCCGGTTTTTCCATCGAGGCCGTGGCACGCCGCGCCCGCGCCGGCAAACCCACCATCTATCGCTGGTGGCCGAGCAAGGCAGCGCTGCTGATCGACGTGTACCAGCGCCAGAAGCATATCGACTATCCGGACACGGGGGATCTGGAGAGGGATCTGGCGGGATTCCTGACAGGTTTGCTCGCGCATTGGCGCGACACGCCTTCAGGAGCGATCTTCCGTTCCATCGTTGCCGAGGCGCAGTCGGATGAAGCCGCCGCGGAAGCGCTCGCTGCCTATGCGGCCAGCCGTCGCGTCGAGCAGGGCAAGATAACCGAACGCGCCAAGACACGCGGTGAGGTCGCCGACGACGTCGACCCGCTGCAGGTAGCGGATATGGTGTCGTCCTATGCGTGGGTCCGTCTTCTGACCGGACGCCTGGATGAGGATGAGGCCAAGATCCGCGCCGCCGTCCGGATCATCGTCCACGGCATCAAGACATAGAGCGTTTCCGTTTTTCACGGAAACGCTCTAACAGGCAAACAAAAAAGAGCGGCGCCTTTGCAGGCACCGCTCTTTCAAATCTGTCCGCCGGATCGGCGGGAAATTGCAACTACTTGCCGGCGCTGCCCTCGGCCGCTTCAACGGCCTTGCGCAGATTCTCGTCGGGAATCTCGACCTTGGCGGCCTTGCGCGCTTCCTTGACGGCCTCGAAATACTTGTCGCGGATTATCGCCGACTTGGCCTGATCCTTGACCTGATCGAAGGCCGGCGGCTGCTGCTGGCGCTTGTCCTCGAGCTTGATGATGTGCCAGCCGAACTGCGTCTGTACCGGCTCCTTGGTGTATTTGCCGACTTCCAGCGCCATTGCCGCCTTTTCGAATTCCGGTACCATCTGGCCGGGACCGAAGAAACCGAGATCGCCGCCATTGGTCTTGCCGCTCGGATCACTGGTGTTCTCGTTAGCAAGCTTCTGAAAGTCTTCGCCGGCGTCGAGCTTCTTGACGATGGCGTCCGCTTCTTCCTTCGTCTTCACGAGAATGTGACGGGCATGCACTTCGTTGACGGGCGGCTGCGCGGCGATTTCCTTGTCGTAGCGAGCGCGGATTTCGGCATCGGTGATCTTGCCGACCACTTCTTTCTCGACCAGTTCACCATGCAAGGCGCGCTGCTGAAGGAAAGCGGCGCGACGCTGGAATTCGGGATCCTTGTCGAGCCCATCTGCAATGGCCTTGGCGGAGAGAACCTTGATCTCGATGGCAGCCGACAGTGCCGCGGCACGACGCTGCTCCGCGGGAAGCTGTGCGAACTGACGTGACAGTTCTCCTTCGGCAAGCGTCAGATCCGCCTCGGTAATTGGCTTGCCGTCCACAGTGGCGATGACCGCGTTGGGATCGACCGGCGCCGGCGCCGGAGCCGCGGCGGCGTCCGCCGGTTTGGTTTCCTGGGCAGCGAGCGGCGAAACGGACAAAGCCGACAGGCCGATAGCCAGACCGAGGCTGGCTAGCGACACGCGGCGAAACAACAAGGTCATGCGAAAGAGCTCCGATGAGAATGATTGGGTCTTTTGATCAGCCGGAATGTGGCAGAATTAGGCGTTCCGCGGCTCAGTAACGCAGCGTTGACATCGATTGTGCCCCCTCTTATCTGTCCAACCACTTGGCGTCCAGAACCGTTTTTCCGGGCGCTTTTTGGTGTTTTTCCGTTCAAGCGGGTTTGCTGGATGCCTCCGCATCCGCTCTCGCGCCCAGGATTGCAAGCGAAAGGACCATTGAATGGTCAGTCTCGGCGGTCTCGCCCGTAAGATTTTCGGCTCTTCCAACGACCGCCGTGTCAAGTCGACCCGGCCTCGGGTCGAAGCGATCAACGCCATGGAAAACGAGATGCGCGCGCTCTCCGACGCAGAGCTTACCGCCCGCACCGGAAAATTCCGCGAGGATATCGCCAATGGCGCTGAGCTGGACGACCTGCTGATCCCCGCCTTTGCCACCGCGCGCGAGGCGGCGCGAAGGGTGCTGGGCCTGCGGCCGTTCGACGTGCAGCTGATCGGCGGCATGGTCCTGCACAATGGCGGCATTGCCGAAATGCGCACAGGCGAGGGCAAGACGCTGGTCGCCACCCTGCCCGTCTATCTCAATGCCCTTGCCGGCAAAGGCGTGCATGTCGTTACCGTCAACGACTATCTCGCCACGCGCGACGCCGAATGGATGGGTCGTGTCTATAAATTCCTCGGCCTCAGCGTCGGCATCATCGTACACGGCCTGTCCGACGAAGAGCGTCGCGATGCCTACGCCTGCGATGTCACCTACGCGACCAACAACGAACTCGGCTTCGACTATCTGCGCGATAACATGAAATATGAGCGCGCGCAGATGGTTCAGCGCGGCCACAATTACGCGATCGTCGACGAAGTGGATTCGATCCTCGTCGATGAGGCGCGCACCCCGCTCATCATCTCCGGTCCGCTCGAGGACCGCTCGGATATGTACAACACCGTCGATGCCTTCATCGTGAAGTTGCAGCCTGTCGATTACGAGGTCGACGAGAAGCAGAAGACGGCGATCTTCACCGAAGAAGGCACCGAGAAGGTGGAGAACATGCTGCGCGGCGCCGACCTGTTGAAGGGCGAGTCGCTTTACGACGTCGAAAACGTCGCCATGGTCCACCATGTCAACAACGCGCTGAAAGCTCACTGCCTCTTCCAGCGCGACAAGGACTACATCGTACGCAACGGCGAGATCGTCATCATCGATGAATTCACCGGCCGCATGATGCCCGGCCGCCGCTATTCGGAAGGCCTGCACCAGGCGCTTGAAGCCAAGGAGCATGTGCAGATCCAGCCGGAGAACCAGACGCTGGCGTCCGTCACCTTCCAGAACTATTTCCGCATGTACAAGAAGCTGGCCGGCATGACCGGTACCGCGCTGACCGAGGCGGAAGAGTTCGGCAACATCTACAATCTCGAAGTCACCGAGATCCCGACCAACCTGCCCGTCAGCCGCATCGATGAGGACGACGAGGTCTATCGGACGGTCGAGGAGAAATACAAGGCGATCGTCAGGGAGATCCGTGAGGCCAACGCCAAGGGACAGCCGACGCTGGTCGGCACGACGTCGATCGAAAAGTCCGAACAACTGGCCGAACGCCTGCGCCAGGACGGCTTCGAGGATTTCGAAGTCCTCAATGCCCGCCATCACGAGCGCGAAGCGGCGATCGTTGCCCAGGCCGGCAAGCCCGGCGCCATCACCATTGCCACCAATATGGCCGGCCGCGGCACCGATATTCAGCTCGGCGGCAACGCCGACATGCGCATTGCCGAGGAATTGAACGACATGCCTGCGGGGCCTGAGCGCGAGGCGCGGGAAAACGCCATCCGCGAGGATGTGAAGCAGCTCAAGGAAAAGGCACTCGCCGCCGGCGGCCTCTATGTGCTCGCCACCGAACGCCACGAGAGCCGGCGCATCGACAATCAGCTGCGCGGCCGCTCCGGCCGTCAGGGCGACCCAGGCCGCTCGAAGTTTTTCCTGTCGCTGCAGGATGACCTGATGCGCATCTTTGGTTCCGAGCGCATGGACGGCATGCTGCAGAAGCTCGGCCTCAAGGAAGACGAAGCGATCATCCACCCGTGGATCAACAAGGCTCTGGAGAAGGCCCAGAAGAAGGTCGAGGCACGCAACTTCGACATTCGCAAGAACCTTCTAAAATATGACGATGTCTCCAACGACCAGCGCAAGGTCGTGTTCGAGCAACGCATCGCGCTGATGGACGGCGAAAGCCTTTCCGAGACGGTTGCAGAAATGCGCAACGACGTCATCGACGAGATCGTCGCCAAGGCCATTCCCGAAAATGCCTACGCCGAGCAATGGGATATTGCCGGCCTCAAGGCCGAGGCACAGCAGTACCTCAATCTCGATCTGCCGATCGAGGAATGGGCCAAGGAAGAAGGCATTGCCGAGGATGACATCCGCGAACGCATCGCCAAGGCGGCCGACGAAGCCGCCAACGAACGTGCGGGCCGCTTCGGCCCGGACGTGATGAACTACGTCGAGCGGTCCGTCGTCCTGCAGACGCTGGACCATTTGTGGCGCGAGCACATCGTCAATCTTGACCATCTGCGCTCGGTGGTCGGTTTCCGCGGCTACGCCCAGCGCGATCCGCTCAATGAATACAAGGGTGAGGCCTTCGAACTGTTCCAGGCCATGCTCGGCAATCTCCGCCAGGCCGTGACTGCGCAGCTGATGCGCGTGGAGCTGGTGCGCGAGGCGGCCGACGCACCATTACCGGAGGCGCCGGAGATGTTCGGCCAGCACATCGATGCCAGCACCGGCACGAACGATTTCGGTGAAGGCGCGGATGTCGCTGTTCTGGAGGATGCGCGCGTCGTTCCCGCCGAGCAACGCGACCCGCAAAACCCGGCAAGCTGGGGTAAGGTGGGCCGCAACGAACCCTGCCCCTGTGGTTCGGGCAAGAAATTCAAGCACTGCCACGGCGCCTTCGGCTGACGGCAGGCGCTACCGCGCCGCTATTTCTGCTTTGGCGAGGCCAGTTGCAAGGTGAAAACCGTGCCCGCCATGCCGTCCGCCAGCTTCGGCGCCAGGGCGAGCGGCACGCATTTCTGAACGGCGTCGGTCGCCGCCTGCACGAACTGCTTGCGCTGGTCGGCATCGCCGTCCACGCGAATGCTGGTCGCCTTGGGCAGACCAATCAACGATCCGTCACGCTTGAAGCTGAATTGCAACGTGACTGAACCTTTCGCCGCACCGGAGGGTGGATTCCAGCAGTTCTGCAGCGCAGAGCCGACATCGTCCATCGTGTTCAAGGGTTCGGCCGCCAATTCTCCAGCCGACTGCCCGATGACCAAGGCCGCCAGCGCAATACCGCATGCGATCTTCATGGTGTATTCCTCCACGTCGGCTCCCTCAACTTCCGACGATTTTCAAATGAATATCCGCCGGCCTTTGTTCCCTTGGCCCAATCAGCTTTTCCGAGAGTAGGCAGGGGCTCCGCAAAGCGGGGACCGGCCGTCTCGACAGGGCTGTCAGCAGGCGGTCGTTATGACAACATCGAGGGCAGACATTATCCGAAACTTTGCTAAAAAGCGGCGGGGGCGGTGCGAGGTGGATATGCTTGCTGGGATTGCAAGGCCGATCGGACTGACGCTGCGCCTGCTCTGGCGTTTCTGGCCACAACTCATTGCATTGGTGCTGCTTGGACTGATCGCCAACGGCTTGTTCATGCGGCTCGCCACGCATGTGGCGATTGTGAATCATATGGCCGGCTTGGCATTGCTGACGCTGGTGGCCCTCACTCAACTCGTTGTCACAGTCGCCATGTTCCAGACATTGCGGCCAGCGCTGCCCGCGGTGCGTGCTGCTCAGGCGGTCGCGAGAGGCGAAACAGGCGAAGAGTCCAGCGCCGGTGGCAGTGCCCGCCTCGCCAATATGGTCACCGTCGCGCTGCTGCCATTCTTCGCTTACTACGCCGCCTGGGGTTTCCTCGGCGACACCGTGCGACAGTATTCGCGCGCTGCGCTCGACCTTGCGCCATTCGGTGAATCCGGAAACGTGCTGGATGTGCTGGATTCGCGCTGGCTGCTGTTTTCGGTCGCCATTTCCTGGGTGATCCGGCGCGTTGCCAAGGACATGCAAAAACGAGGTGGTGCATCCTCGGCCTGGCAGATCATCGTGGTCATCTGCGAGACCAATTGGATCTTCATCGGTCTCTACGTCATCAGCCGCTGGAAGGATGTCGCCCTCTCCTGGGTCATGAGCCGCAACATCGGTTCTTTCTTTCAGGCCACGGCAGAGAGCATCGCCACGCCCGTCGGCAACGCCATGGCGGCAGCGCCAATGGTGCCTGTCGAAATGATGCCAGCCAGTGCCTCGAGCACACTGATCAGCCTGTTCTTCTACATGCTCGTGCCGGTGATCTGGCTGGTGATGGCAGCGCTGATCTACGGTTATGACGTGCGCGACGATAAGGAATTGATGCGCGTTCACCAGCGGGTCGGGCGCCTCGGCGAGCGCTACAAGGCGATCCCGAAATTCCTGCGCGACTTCGTCGAACATTTCATCAGCGGTTACCGCTCGCGCTACCTGCCGATCGCCAATGGCGTGAGGCTTACTCTAAGTTCCGGCGTGTTGCTGATCGTCGTTCTGATCGTCGGCTATCGCCTGATCGACTGGGCAGCTGCCTGGGCCTGGTTGGGCGCAACGCGGCTGATCGGCCCGCATGAGCTCGACAGCTGGCAGGTGCTCGCACATGGCGTGACTTTCCTGTTCGGCAGCCCGTTCCAGGACAGTTCCACCGGAATCCTGGTTGAACCGCTGCGTATCTGTCTGCTCGCCGCCGTTCTGGAAAGCGCATTTGCACTGCCAAAGCGTGCTTCCACGGCGGCTGTCGACGCGGCCGCCTAGCAGACTGCCACTCTCAATCCCGCGGTCGCTCGAACAACAGGAAGGTCGGGCGCTCACTGGCTACGCCAATAGCCGGCCGGATGGTTGCGGTGGCATCCTTGGGCACCAGAAAGGTTTCGCGTATCTTCAGCACATCACCGCTCCTGGCGCTGGAAAAGATCGCCGAAATGCAGGTCTTGGCGTCGTCCGTCTGCCTGAACGACACCGCTGCCGTCGGCAACCAGCGACGACCGGCGGCGTCGACGAGCATGACCTTGCAACCCAACCACAAAGTCTGCAGGTCAGTCTCGCCGACGGTCACGGTCAGGTCGACCAGCACCGGGACCACCTCAGGCGGAATATCGGCGCGCCCGAGAGCCGCGCGCAGATCGGTCAATTGCCAGTCACTGCCACCGAAACGTGCTTTGCTGCCCCAGGCGACCTCCTTCGCGAAAAAATCCCGGTTGCCCAGAAATTCCCTGACGCTGTCATACGACATCACCGCGAGCGCTGCAGGGATCAACACGATCAGCGCCAGCAGGCTGCGCAGCCACCAGCGCCTTTCGGCCGGGGTACGCTGGCCTCCTGTCTCATCAGTCCGCTGCGCCGCGATGCTCAAGGTCAGCCCTCAGAAAGTGTCGCCGAGTTCATAGGTTTCGGTCACGCCTTCCGGCAAACCGTTCGGTTGCGTCGCGACCGAACCGAGCGCGATACGCGCTTCCGAGTCGAGTGGCCCGGCCAATTTGCCGGATACGAGCAGCGTAGCCCCTGAGACCTGCGAGGGCAGGATTTCGAACACCAGCCTTGTCCTACCCGGTACACCGGGATCGAGAGCAATCGGCAAGGCGCCTGCAGCAGACGAGGCGCGTTCGCTTGTCCGATAATTGAGACGATCCGGTCCCTGCCAGGTCGCGGCCGCGACCATGGCCGATCGGTCTGCTGCATCGAGCCTGGCCGTCACGATGGCCCAGACCCCGCCCGAGGTCAGCAGGTTCTGCTTGCCGAACTGGTCGAATTTCAGCGTACGGGCAAAGACGACCTTGTCGACCGCGATATCGAATGTGCGTGTGAGGATCGTATCCTGGATCTTGCCGTAAACTGGAATGGGGGCCGTCAGATCTGCATAATGCGGCGTCGTTGTTTGCATGCCGTAGCAAAGAAATGCTGCGACCAATAAAACCGCGATGTTGGCCACCCGGCGCATCATGGCTTGGCATCCGGTGTGTCAGGCCCGGTGCCGACGGCCATGGCCACGGTGCCGATGACATGTTCATTGTACCAGCCGGGCGCGCCGTAGAGATTGTCGCGCTGCTTGTAGATTTCGCCATTCACCGCAAGCACGAAACGATCGGGTGGCGCCGCACCTGCCGGCAGACCCCAGACATAGGCCATGCGCTCCGGCAATCCAGGCTGCAGTGCCGGCGACATCGTCGAGTCGCGAACGAGTACGACAAAGGGTTTCTCGTCGGTGCCGCCTGTCGACTGGAAGGTCGTGAAATAGTTTTTGCTGGAGATCGCCGTGCGGTTTGTCATCTCAGCTTCGAAAACCAGGGCTTTCTCGCCGGCTTTCAGCGGCAAGCCATAGACACCCTTGTCGACCGTATAGGCGCGCAACGGCCTGACCACCCAGGGACCGGTCTCCACCGGCTGGCCTGGCTCAAGCACGACGGCCGGCTTCTGGATCGCATCGAACGCACCAAGAGCGCCACCCACCGCGAGCGCCGCGATGGTGCCGATACCACCAACGATCCATGCTTTGAGCTTTGAACGGACGCCGCCGAACATGAAGCTTTCCGAATCTTGCGCCCGCCACCCGCGCGGCAAACTAGTGTGGAAACGCTGTGATTGGAACCCTGGAGGCGACTCACCCGCATGCAGGCGCCATTCTCCTGACTATGCCTGCCAGCTCCGTGCTGACCCGCTAGTCCGCCCGCGAGTCCGATTGTGCGTCCGCCAATGCGATAAGGTTCTGCAATGCGGCGATCCCCAACCGGTTCAAATGCCTGCGGCCGAGCGCGATGTCGATGCGCATGGCGATCTCGTCGGCGTCCGCGCCTTTCAGATCGACCAGCCGCTCTATGCCGATCTCCTCCAGCCAGGCGATCATCCTGAGTCCGATCGAATGCGCCTTGAGCATCGCCTTGCGTTCGGTTTCGTCGATCATGCTGCCCCCGAACCGTTTTTTAAGCTGTCCCGCATAGATAGTTTGCCATGTCGGGGCCTGTTAAGGTCCAAGGCGAGGACTGGGAGTACCGCGTGCGCTTTTCCGCAGCCACGACTGCCGAGCGGCTTCTGCCGCAGCGCCTGGCGCTGCGTGCGCGGCCTTTGCTCGGCAAGCTTGATGCGGTTCTCTTTTCCCCCGACGAACGCGGCGAAGCCGGACGCATCTCGCTGATTGCCTTCGTCATCCGCGTCATCAGTGCCGTCATCGCCTTTGTCAGCCAGGTGTTGATGGCTCGCTGGATGGGGTCCTTCGAATACGGCATCCTCGTGCTGGTCTGGACGACGATGGTCATCGTCGGCAACCTGTCCTGCCTCGGCTTCCACACCTCGGTCATCCGCTTCATCCCCGAGTTCCGCGAGCACGGCAAGCTGGCCGAACTGCGCGGCATTCTGCTGGCCAGCCGGATCTTCGTTCTGGTTGCCTCGACCGTCATCGCACTGGTCGGCGTGGCGGGAGTCTGGTTGTTTTCCGGCTGGATCGAAAACTATTATGTGGTGCCGTTCATACTCGGCATCTTCTGCCTGCCGATGATTGCGATGTCCGATCTGCTTCAGGGCATCGCGCGGGCCAACTCCTGGGCACTTTCGGCCCTTACCCGCGTCTACATCGTCCGCCCGCTTGCTATCCTCGCCTGCATGGGGCTCGCACTGTTGATCGGCATGCCGGCGGACGCGAAGACTGCGCTGATTGCGTCGATCGTCGCCACTTATGCCACCACCATCATCCAGTTGATCGAAGTCACCGCACGTACCGACGCCCGGGTTCCTTCCGGCCCGACAACCATCCATCTGCGCGACTGGATCGCCATATCCCTGCCGATCTTCCTGGTGGAGAGTTTCTTTTTCCTGCTCACCAATGCCGACGTGCTCATGGTCGGTCTCTACCTCGAGCCGGATGATGTCGCCGTCTACTTTGCCACGGTGAAGACGCTGGCACTGGTGCACTTCGTCTATTTCGCGGTGAAGGCCGGCGTCGCGCAACGCTATGCCCACTATACCCATGGCGAAAGGGACAAGCTTGCCGCGTTTGCCCGCGAGACGGTTTCATGGACCTTCTGGCCTTCCCTGCTGATGGCCTTAGTGGTTCTACTTCTCGGCAAACCGATGCTGATCCTGTTCGGGCCGGAATTCACCGCAGGCTACCCGCTGCTGTTCCTGCTCGTCTGCGGTGTGGTTGCTCGTGCCGCCGTCGGTCCCTGCGAGAGCCTGCTCACCATGAGCGGCCACCAGAACATCTGCGCCGCCGTTTTCGCCTTGACGCTGGCCATCAACATCGCGCTCAATGTGGCGCTGATCCCGACCTTTCATCTTTGGGGCGCCGCGCTGGCCACTGCGATAGCCATGGTATTCGAAGCCGCCGCCCTGTCGTTCACGGTGTGGCGCAAGCTCGGTATCGCCATGGTTATCTTCGTTCCCGCCAGAGGAGCCGCCTGATGGCCGCTGTCCCACTGATCGAAGAAACAAGCGGCGGTCCGGCGGGGACCTTGATGACGGGTCTGGCCGGCGTCACGCCCAATGCCGCCGAACTCGCCGAGATCGAGTTGCTGGCCTCCAACCGGCCGGAACGAACGCTTGCCGTCTATCCAGCCTCAGCCGGCTTCGATCTGGTCGAGGAACTCGACTATCTGTGCAACCGCACTGTCGAACCCAATGTCTTCTTCAACCCCCGCTTCCTGGCGCCGGCGATGCCGCGCCTGGAAGACAAGGAAGTGCGGCTGGCTGTTATCCGCGACGGCAACGAACACCGTAGCCGACTGCGCCTTCTGGTGCCTTTCTCGGTGGAACGGCCAGGCATACCGCTAGCGGCTCCCATCATGCGCACCTGGGCAAGCCCGTTCGGGCCCGTCGGCACCCCCTTGACCGATCGGGACGACCCCATCGGCGTGATCGAGGATTTCTTCTCGATGCTGTCGCGCCCGCATCTGAAGCTGCCCAAGGTTTTTGCCTTGCCCGACATGCGCCTCGATGGCCCAATGGCCAGCCTGGTGCGGGCCCTTGCCGAAGCGCGCAACCTGCCGCTGGTGATCACGGGCGAAACGCAGCGCCCGTTCCTGCAAAGCAAACTCGATGGCGATGCCTACCTCAAGCAATCCTTGCGTTCACATCACTACCGCGAGTTCCGCCGCCTGAAACGCCGGCTCGGCGAGACCGGAAAACTAGAACATGAAGTGGCGCGTGGACCGGAAGAAATCCGCCAGGCCATCGAAAACTTCCTCACTCTGGAGGCATCCGGCTGGAAGGGACGCGAACGCACCGCGATGGCCATCGATCGCTTTCGCGCCGCCTTCGCACGCGAAGCGGTGCACCGTCTGGCCGAGCAGGACATGTGCCGCATCCATTCTCTGATATTGGACGGTCGCACCATCGCCAGCCTGATCGTCTTTGTCGAAGCCGGTCACGCCTATACGTGGAAGACCGCGTATGACGAGACGCTGGCTGCGTTTTCGCCAGGCACGCTGCTGATGATCGAGGTGACCAAGCAGCATCTCGACGATCCCAATATCGTCATGACCGATTCATGCGCTGTGCCCGACCATCCTGTGATGAGCCGTCTGTGGATGGAACGGAGGCCCGTCGGCACTTTCGTGATCGGCCTCACGCCCGATGCCGACAAGGCAACGAGACAGGCCGCGTCACAACTGCATCTTTATCGTGAAACCCGCAACTTCGCCCGCCTGTTGCGCAACAGGGTGAGAAACCTGTTCAGCCGCAATTGATTGCATCGCAGGCGGATTGGCTCGAGTTCCCCATCGACATCGTGATCTTCGCGCACCTGCCCGCAGCTTTCCGCGCAATTCGTACTTTAGTTCAATCTAAACTATTGATATATATTACTTTTTTAAACTTTCCGTTGTGCGGTTCTTTGAATGGGCTACAGTGGCCTTACGGTAGGGCGAAGGCACGTCGTGTTACCGTAGCCCGCTTGCCACACCCCCAACCCCCACCCAGGCAAGCGGGCTCGTTTCGGGGCGTCACGTCATCCGATAAAATCACCAATGTGAAGAACTTGGTACTTCGTAGCAGCGCAAATCGAACCCGAAGGGCTCGCAAGGGCGACCGCCCGTCGGCCGCAGGCCGCCCCATCGGAGCCGCGAGCGCAGCGAACTGGCATGAGATCAAGAAAATGGTGCCCTAACCAGCGCAAATCGAGCCCGAAGGGCTCGCAGGGGCGACCGCCCGTCGGCCGCAGGCCGCCCCATCGGAGCCGTGAGCGTAGCGAACTGGCATGAGATCAAGAATGGTGCCCTAACCAGCGCAAATCGAGCCCGAAGGGCTCACAAGGGCGACCGCCCGTCGGCCGCAGGCCGCCCCATCGGAGCCGTGAGCGTAGCGAACTGGCGTGAGATAAAAAATGGTGCCCCTAGCCGGGATCGAACCAGCACTCCTTGCGGAACTCGATTTTGAGTCGAGCGCGTCTACCAATTCCGCCATAGGGGCCCCGGACCGGGCGGTCCAGATGGGCGCGGACTATACGGTCACGACCCGGTTCGTCAACTGGCGCAACGCATCGGCGGGCTGAAATCTCGAGAAACTTCGGCCTCGGGCAGTGCGACCTTTCGCTTTCGTGAAGCCCCCGCCATTGTGTGGCCAAGAAATTCTTTCTAGAGCATGACGCTCACCAAGAAGGGGGCTGCATGCTTCGCGGACTTTATGACTGGACGCTGTCACTGGCGGCGCGGAAATCGGCCGAGTGGTGGCTGGCGTTCATCGCTTTCGTCGAGAGCTCGGTCTTCCTGGTGCCGGCAGACGTCCTTTACCTGCCGATGGCGCTCTCCCGCCCCGACCGCGCCTATCGATACGCGCTTGTCGCCACGATTGCCTCCGTACTCGGCGGTGTTGCCGGCTGGTTCATCGGCCACTACGCCTACGAAGCCGTGGCCAAGCCTGTGCTCGAGTTCTATGGCAAGTATGATGAGTTCGAGGCGCTGCGGCTGTCATCGGGGATCGGCTTCATCATCCTGATGCTGATCACTTCAGGGGCGGCGCACCTGCCGCCGATCAAGGTGGTCACGATCCTCTCCGGCGTCATCGGCGTCAATCTTCTGCTGTTCATCGTGCTCGCCATCGTGGCGCGCGGCGGCCGTTTCCTTCTGCTTGCGTGGTTGCTGCGCCGCTATGGCGAACCGATCCGTGACTTCATCGAGAAGCGGCTCGGCCTCCTGGCGGGAGCCGCAGCGGCCATCCTCATTCTGCTTTATTTCGCGGCCAAATACGCCCTTTAACCAGGCGCGCCGACAACAGGAGCGAAACCACATGTCCGATGCGACGACCTCCGCCAGCCGCGGTCCGATGCTCACAGCAGCATTCCTGACCGTGGCCATGGCAGCCACCGTCGGCTCGGCGCTCGCCTTCCAGTACATAGGCGGCTACATCCCCTGCAAGCTCTGCTACGAGCAGCGTATCCCCTACTATGTCGGCGCGCCGCTGATGTTGCTTGCGGCCCTTGCGGCGATCTTCAAGCTGCCCATCTGGATCACCCGCGCCCTTTTGATCGTCGGTGGCCTGCTCATGGTCTACGGCCTCTATCTCGGCGTCTTCCACTCCGGCGTCGAATGGGGCTGGTGGCCGGGACCGACCGATTGCACCAACGTCGCCGCTCCGGTCGACACCGGCGGCAACGGCGTGCTCGATGCGCTCGACAAGTTCGTGCCGCCATCCTGTGACAAAGCCGCGCTGCGCATCCTTGGACTGTCACTGGCCGGCTGGAATGCCATTGCCAGCCTGATCCTGGCGGCTGTTGCCTTCCGCGGAGCTTTCAAACGCGCCTGAGCAAGCGCGACCCGAGGGTCTGCAAGCAAAAGCCGCAGGCTTCCGGATAAAGATCAGGCGAAAGCAAAAGGCAGCGAGCCTTACGGCTCCAGTTCCACATCCCAGTAGAGATAATCCATCCAGCTCTCATGCAGATGGTTGGGCGGGAAGAGACGGCCGTTGTTGTGCAGATCGTGCACGGTCGGCTGATAGGGTTTCTGCAACGGCCACATCTTGGCCTGGGAGGGCATCATGCCGCCCTTGCGCAGATTACAGGGGGAGCAGGCGGCGACCACATTTTCCCACGTCGTCGCACCGCCGCGATGACGCGGGATGACGTGGTCGAAGGTGAGATCCTCCGGCGTCCCGCAATATTGGCACTGGAAGCGGTCGCGCAGGAACACGTTGAAACGCGTGAAGGCCGGATAGCGCGACGGCTTCACATAGGCCTTGAGGCTGACGACGGACGGCAGCTTCATGGAGAAATTCGGCGAGGAGACCGCATGCTCGTATTCGGCGACGATATTGACGCGGTCGAGGAACACCGCCTTGATCGCGTCCTGCCAGGACCAGAGCGAAAGCGGGTAATAGCTGAGCGGGCGATAGTCCGCATTCAGCACCAGTGCGGGAAGCCCATCCGGAGATACGGCAACCGTCACGTTGTTTGCCTCCTTGGTTCACGGCGCGGATACTGTAAGCCCGACATGACAGGGATGTGAAGCGGGAAGCCGTGCCGAACACCCCTCAAAAGAGCATGATTTTTAAGCTTTTTTGCGGCTTAGACCGGCGGAGCGGCGTCCCTGCCCTTCAATTCCCTGTAATAAGACCAGAAAAGTCGCGCCGCGACACCTCTCCAGGGCGTCCATGATTCGGCCAGCGCGATGAGTTTTTTCTCTGGCGGACGTGGGTCGATCGACAGCGCATGGCCGACCGCGCTTTGCAACGCCACATCGCGCGCCGGGAATACATCCGGGTGCCCGGCGGCAAAGAGCAGGTAGCACTCTGCCGTCCACGGACCGATGCCTGGAACCGCCGTGAGCCTGGCGATTGCCTCGCCGGCTTCCAACGAACACAGGTGATGCAGGTCGAGCCCATCCATCACCGCCCCCGAGACGGCGAGCAGTCCGCGTTGCTTGGGCCGTGACAGTCCTGCCTCGCGAAAAACGTCCTCGCCTGCGCCC
Source organism: Mesorhizobium sp. 1M-11 (assembly GCF_001303895.1). GTDB lineage: Bacteria > Pseudomonadota > Alphaproteobacteria > Rhizobiales > Rhizobiaceae > Mesorhizobium. Next base: position 55,008 of record NZ_LJSD01000075.1, read on the forward strand.
AGAATGGCCTCAGCCGTCAATGGATCCAGCAACTTGGTCAGTCGTCCGAAAATAGCGTCGGCACTGGCTCGCGACACTTGTTGCGACACGATGATCGAAGCGAGACTGGCAAAGCCCGGCTCCGAAAGCCGCAGCGGCACTTCGCCGGCAAAGGCACGCACCGTCTCCAGGCGCGGATCGATGCCGCACAAGGCATCGAGGCCCATGGCGATGTCGTTGAGAGAGGTGATGCGCTGCATGTTCCTTGTCCGCGAAAGGCCGGCAAGGTAGCAATCCGGCTAACGCTTGCAAAACCCGATTGCCGCCGACCGATGACACTCCTGACATTTCGTTTCGCGCCCAGCCCGAATGGCGACCTGCACCTTGGTCATGCCTATTCGGCGCTGCTCAACCGGCAACTCGCGAATGACGTTGGCGCACGCCTGCTGCTGCGCATCGAGGACATCGACTCCACGCGCTGCACGCCGGAATTCGAGGCGGGCATCTATCGTGACCTCGAGTGGCTGGGCGTGCGCTGGGAAGAAGCCGTGCGACGGCAGTCGGAACATTTTGCCGAATACCAAGTGGCGCTCGACAGACTGATCGCCGAAGAACTCGTCTATCCTGCATTCATGAGCCGCGGCGACATCCGCGCCTTCATCAGCGAACGCGAACGACGCGGGCGCGACTGGCCCCGCGACCCGGATGGCGCGCCGCTCTATCCAGCGATCGACAAAGCTCTGTCCCGGGCGCAGCGCAAGGCGCGCATTGCCGAAGGAGTGCCCTTCGCCTGGCGGCTCGATAGCGCGGCCGCCCTGTCGCGCCTCGATCGCGATCTGGTCTGGACCGAATTCGAGGATACGGGCCTGTCGGCGACACGCCATGTCCAGGCCCGGCCGCAAGACTGGGGAGACATCGTTCTGGCGCGCCGCGATATTCCGACCAGCTACCACCTTTCCGTCGTGCTGGACGATGCCTTGCAAGGCATAACCCATGTCGTGCGCGGCATGGACCTGTTCCATGCAACGGCTGTGCAAAGGCTGCTTCAGCAACTGCTCGGCCTGCCGCAACCGGCCTATTTCCACCACGGGCTGATCCTGGGCCCAGATGGGCGCAAACTCTCGAAGAGCCTGAAGGATACGGGTCTGGCCGCGCTGCGTTCTGCCGGCGCGACGCCCGAAGACATCCGCCGTATGGTTGGCCTATAGGGCTGTCTCGGCAGCAGCTTCAATTCCCGTTACTTTAAAAGTAAGCGGTTTTGGCTTTGTCCGGTCGAATTGCCGGGCTAGAGCAATTCCAGGAAAAGTGCGCAGCGGTTTTCCGTCCGGAATTGCGTAAAAATAAAGAGTTAGAGCGTTTCCGAAAACGGAAACGCTCTACGCGGCACATTCTCCATCGGAAAGCGGTTTCATCCATGCACGAATTCAAGCGGTTCATTCCCGCAACCTTCGTCGTGCTGTGGGCAACCGGCTTCATCGGCGCCCGTTATGCCATGCCATGGGCGGAGCCGTTCACTTTTCTGGCGATACGTTTTGCCATCGCCGCGGTGCTGTTCGCAGTCCTGGTCGTGCTTCTCAAGGCACGTTGGCCAAGCCGCACGCAGGCGCAGCACGCCATCATTGCCGGCGTCCTTATGCACGGCATCTATCTCGGTGCGGTCTTCTGGGCGATCCATCGCGGGTTGCCTGCCGGAATCTCGGCGTTGATCGTCGGGCTTCAGCCACTGATCACCGCGGTCATGGCCGGCAAGTTGCTCGGCGAAGAAATACAGCCCCGGCATTGGGCCGGCCTGGCAATCGGCTTCGTCGGCGTCATCATCGTCTTGTGGCCGAAGCTCGGCGCACTGGGCGGCGGTGTCACGCCGGCCACGCTCACAGCTTGTGTGATCTCCGTCATTGCCATGAGCGCTGGCACCGTCTGGCAGAAGCGTTTCGGATCATCCGGCAACCTCGTCGCCTCGACCTTCTGGCAGTATGTCGGCGGCACCGTCGTGATGGTGATTGCCAGTTTCACCCTCGAAACCCGCGTCTTCACCGTCAACAGCGACTTCATCTTCGCCATGGCCTGGCTGGTGCTGGTGCTCTCGGTCGGCGCCATCTTCCTGCTGATGGTGATGATCCGCGAAGGGGCGATGTCGAAGGTGGCTTCGCTGTTCTATCTGGTTCCGGCGGTCACGGCCGTGATGGCCTGGATCCTGTTCGGCGAACATCTGAACCTGGTCCAGATCGCCGGCATGGCCATCACCACTTTCGGCGTTGGCCTGGCCACGGCTCAGCCGACCCGTGCGCGCGCCTCGGCATAGCGGCTGATGGCGGCATTGAGTTCTCCGCCCAGAATGAAGATCACCGAGACAATGTAAAGGAAGACCACGGCGATCATGATCGAGGCGAGGCCGGCATAGGTCGTCACGTAGGACGAGAAATGGTCGAGATAAGAAGCGAAGATGGTCGACCCGACCACCCAGCCGACCAGCGTGAAGCCGATCCCCGGCAGGATCGAGACAATGCTGCGTCGCCCCATCGGCAGCCAGATGTGCACGGCGAAAAGCGCGAACACGATGACCGTCGAAGCGATGACGAAGCGCCATAGCGTGATGGTGCCCATATAAGGGCCGATCCAATGGAAATGCGCTTCCGCCAGACGCGCGATCAGCGGCGCGAAAACCAGCAAAAGACTGATGGCCAGAAAGCCCACGGCAGCGATCAGCACGAAGACGATGCTCTGCGTGCGACGAAAGAAGATCGAACGTGTCTCCGTCATGCGGTAGGCCCGGTTCAAGGAAGTCCGCACCGCCTCGATACCGTTGGAGGCGAAGAACCCGGCAAGCAGCACGCCGTAAGTGAGAAGGTCCGTTCGCCGGACCGTCAGCACGTTGATGACCTCCCGCGCGATCGGCTTGGCAATCTGCTCCGGCCAGGTGTCGAACAGCAGCGGCACGATCGTCTCGACGAAAGCTTGCGCGCCAAGGAAACTCGCCAGCGAGGTGGCGAAGATCAGAAACGGAAACAGCGCCATCAGCGAGGTGATCGCCAGATGACTGGCCATCGCCCAACCGTCGTCATTGTTGAAATGACCGGCCGCATCGTAGAGCACGCGGCGGAAGGCGACGATGGTGCGCAGCAACGATGCTGTTCCTCCAGTTGTTTCCAGGCGGCGAATATGGGAAGTGATTGCGGCAAATGGCAAGCCTCGCCGCATCTTCCGGTACTTCATCCCAAGCGCCCCGCACGATCATCGTCACCGGTGCCTCTTCGGGCATTGGCGCCCATTGCGCACGGGCGCTGAAGGCAGACGGCTGGCGGGTGTTCGCCACGGCCCGCAAGCCCGAGGACATTGCAACGCTGGAAGCCGATGGCATCGAAGCGTTCTATCTCGACTATCGCGAGCCGGATTCGATCAAGGCTCTGGTCGAAACCGTGCTAGAACGCACCGGCGGCCGGCTCGATGCGCTCTACAACAATGGCGCTTACGCTCAGCCCGGTGCGGTTGAGGACCTGCCCGTCGAAGCGCTGCGTGAACAATTCGAAGCCAATCTGTTCGGCTGGCATGATCTTACCCGCCGGATCGTACCTGTGATGCGCGCCCAGGGTCATGGCCGTGTCGTCCACTGCTCGTCGATCCTTGGCCTTACGCCGGTGCCGTTTCGCGGGGCCTATGCCGCATCCAAACACGCGCTGGAAGGGTTGATGCTGTGTCTGCGTCAGGAGCTCGCTGGCAGCGGCGTCCACGTCTCGCTGATCGAACCCGGGCCAATCGCCTCGAAATTCGCGAGTAATGGCCTGCCCTGGTTCCTCAAGCACATCGATCACGAAAATTCGGTGCATCGCACCGCCTATCGCGCGCAATTGCAGCGGCTTGAGCAGGGCGGAATCCGCTCGCCCTACAAGCTCGGACCGGAAGCCGTCTACAAAGTGCTGACCCATGCGCTTCTGTCGCAACGCCCCCGGCCGCACTATGTGGTAACGATGCCAGCCAGAATCGGGGTAGCGCTGAAACGTCTGTTGCCAGCTTCCATGCTCTACCGCATCCTCGCCAAGCGCGCTTGAACGGAACGGAATCGCCATGGGCACTGTTTTCAACATCCTCGCCATCGTCGTGATGGTGGCCGTGGTCGCGGTGCTCATCCGCGGCCTCATCAACATGATGCGCGGCGGCTCGGGGGTGACATCGAACAAGCTCATGCAGGCACGCGTGCTGCTGCAGTTCCTGGCGCTGGTCCTGATCATGCTTGCGGTCTATTTCACGCGCAAATAGCCCGAGCAGGTTTGCGGCCGAGCGGGAGGATGCATTGGTCAAACTCAACAAGATCTACACCCGCACCGGCGATACCGGCACCACGGGACTTGGTACCGGCGCAAGACGCCTGAAGTCCGATCTGCGCATCGAGGCCTGCGGCACGGTGGACGAGGCCAATGCCTGCATTGGCATGGCACGCCTGCATACGGCTACCGCCCACCCTTCGATCGACATGATGCTTGGCCGAATCCAGAACGATCTTTTTGACCTCGGCGCCGACCTTTCCGTACCGGATGATGGCAAGCCGCTGGAATACGAGCCGCTGCGCATCGTCGCCTCGCAAGTCGAACGTGTCGAGAAAGACATCGACCTGCTCAACAAGGACCTGCAGCCGCTGAGATCTTTCATCCTCAACGGAGGCACCCCGGCCGCTGCCGCTCTTCATCTCGCCCGAACGGTCACCCGCCGCGCCGAACGTGTGATGGTGGCACTGGCGCAGAATCCCGACGAGCAGGTCGGCGCAGAGGCGCTCAAATACGTCAACCGCCTGTCGGACTTCCTGTTCGTGGCCGCACGCACGGTCAATGACAATGGAAAGTCCGACGTGCTATGGGTGCCGGGTAAGAACCGCTGATTTGGCATCAGTGGACAACGGGCGGAAGCCAGCCGCATGTTCATTCCGCTTTACGATTCTAACCATCTGCGCCGCATCCGCTACGCCTACGTCAACATCGGGTTGATCCTTTTCAACGTCGCGATCTATCTGGTCACGCGCGTCGGCGGTGACGACTACGCCGCAGGTGCCACACTCAGCTATGGTTTCATCCCCTCCGTCGTCCACGACATTGCGGAACTGTCGCCGCAATTCATCGTCATTCCCGAACAGCTGAGTTACCTCACCTATTCCTTCCTCCATGCCGATATCTTCCATCTCGGCGGCAACATGCTGTTCCTATGGGTGTTCGGCGACAACGTCGAGGATGCGCTCGGTCACGTCCGCTATCTGATCTTCTATCTCGCCAGTGCCGCCGGCGGCGCCTTTTTCCACGGCTGGGTGGCTCCTGGCTCCGAGCAGCCGCTGATCGGTGCATCAGGGGCCATAGCTGGCGTGGTGGCCGCCTATCTGATCCTCTACCCGCGCGTGAAGGTGTGGGTGCTGGCCTTTGCCCGCATTCCGCTCAGACTGCCGGCCTATATCGTCCTGATCCTGTGGGTGCTCTTGCAGTTCGTCATGTTCGCGATGGGCGGCGAGGAGCAGATATCCTGGGCTTGCCATATCGGCGGCATCGTGACCGGCGCCCTCCTCGTCCTGGTGCTGCGCAGCCGCGGCGTCCCCCTGTTGGAAAACGAGGAAGAAACAGTTCCGGCAGTGGTGCCCGCCGAAACGGCGCCGCCGCCCGTCCCTGCCCCTGCGGAAGAGAAGCCGGCATCACGCTGGGGCCGGCAATAGCTGCAGCTTTCAACCGATTTGGACCTTTTGCCGATATTGACGCGGATGGCGCCCGCAACTACGGTCCGCGCGCCTGCGGCAGCCCTGTCAGCCACCGTCCAGGCGGCCGAAGCTTGGCGGGCGAATTTGAGAAATTGCGTCCGAAATGTCGGCATTCGACAACCCTGAGCGGGCCGGTACTGTTATAGCGCCCCCCGAATGCATCTTGAGAGGTGAGAGACAGATGAAAGTCCTGGTGCCCGTTAAGCGGGTTGTCGATGCGAATGTTAAGGTTCGCGTGAAAGCGGACGGCTCGGGCGTGGAACTCGCCAATGTGAAGATGGCGATGAACCCGTTTGACGAGATCGCGGTCGAAGAGGCGATCCGGCTGAAGGAAGCGGGCAAGGTCGAGGAGATCGTCGTGGTCTCGATCGGGCCGGCGCAGGCGCAGGAAACGCTCCGCACCGCTCTCGCCATGGGCGCCGACCGCGCCATCCTGGTCAAGGCCGACGAAGCCGTCGAGCCGCTGGGCGTCGCCAAGGTGCTGAAGGGCGTGGTCGACGCCGAACAGCCCGGCCTCGTCATTCTCGGCAAGCAGGCCATCGACGACGATTCCAACCAGACCGGCCAGATGCTGGCAGCGCTCCTGGGCTGGTCGCAGGGCACTTTCGCCTCGAAAGTGGAACTGGCCGGCGACAAGGCAAAGATCACCCGCGAAGTCGACGGCGGTCTGCAGACGGTCGAACTCAAGATGCCGACCATCGTGACGGCGGACCTGCGTCTGAACCAGCCGCGCTACGCCTCGCTGCCCAACATCATGAAGGCCAAGAAGAAGCCGCTCGACGAAAAGACCGCGGCTGATTTCGGCGCCGACATCAAGCCGCGCCTCAAGGTCGTCAAGACCGAGGAACCGGGCGGCCGCAAGGCGGGCGTCAAGGTCAAGACGGTGGCCGAGCTGGTCGACAAGCTCAAGAACGAAGCCGGCGTGCTTTAAGCGAAGGGATCAACACCATGGCAATCCTCCTCATCGCCGAACACGACAACGCCTCGCTGTCCGACCAGACCGCCAAGGCCCTGTCGGCGGCCCTCAAGATCGGCTCCGACGTCGACGTGCTGGTTGCCGGCAAGGGCGCCAAGGCAGCCGCCGATGCCGCCGCCAAGCTGAAGGGCGTGCGCAAGGTGCTTCTGGCAGAAGCCGACGAACTGGCCGAGCGTCTCGCCGAGCCGACCGCTGCCCTGGTCGTCTCGCTGGCCGGCAACTACGACACCATCGTCGCCGCGGCCACTTCGACCGGCAAGAACGTCTCGCCGCGCGTGGCAGCCCTGCTCGACACGGCCCAGGTCTCGGAGATCATCGAGGTGGTGTCGGCCGACACCTTCAAGCGTCCGATCTATGCCGGCAACGCCATCCAGACGGTGCAGGCGAGCGACGCCAAGAAGGTGATCACCGTGCGCACCGCCTCCTTCCAGGCAGCCCCGGAAGGTGGCTCGGCCTCGGTCGAGACGGTCTCGGCTGCAGCCAACCCCGGCCTTTCGACCTTCGTCGAGAACAAGCTGTCGGAAAGCGATCGTCCGGAATTGACGTCGGCCAAGATCATCATCTCGGGCGGCCGCGCACTGGGCTCGGCGGAGAAGTTCCAGGAAGTGATCCTTCCCGTGGCCGACAAGCTGGGTGCCGCGGTCGGTGCAAGCCGCGCGGCGGTCGATGCCGGCTATGCCCCCAACGACTGGCAGGTCGGCCAGACCGGCAAGGTGGTGGCACCCGACCTCTACATCGCCTGCGGCATCTCCGGTGCCATCCAGCATCTGGCCGGCATGAAGGACTCCAAGGTCATCGTCGCCATCAACAAGGACGAGGAAGCGCCGATCTTCCAGGTCGCCGACTACGGCATCGTCGGGGATCTCTTCCAGGTCCTCCCGGAACTCCAAAAGGCGCTTTGACGCTCTTTCAGGATCGGTATTAAATGTGATGGCCGGGGTAGACGAAACCTACCCCGGCCATTTAGTTTGCATTGCACAAAATCAAGAAGAAGCATTGGCGGGATAAAAAGAATGACCGGCAAGATCGAAACGATTGGCATCATCGGCGCAGGCCAGATGGGCGGCGGCATCGCCCATGTCTCGGCATTGGCTGGCTACAACGTCTTGCTTTACGATGTCTCCGTTGACCGCATCGAAAAGGGCATTGCCACAATCAGCGGCAACCTGGCCCGCCAGGTCGCCTCCGGCAAGCTGGACGAGAAAGAGCGCAAGGATGCCGTTTCCCGCATCGGCTCCGCAGCAGCCATGGCGGATCTTGCCGCCGCAGACCTCGTTATCGAGGCTGCCACGGAAGATGAGACGGTCAAGCGCAAGATCTACGCGCAGCTCTGCCCGCAACTCAACCCGACGGCCGTGCTTGCCACCAACACGTCCTCGATCTCGATCACCCGTCTTGCCGCCCAGACTGATCGGCCGGAGCGGTTCATCGGCATTCATTTCATGAATCCTGTGCCGGTCATGAAACTGGTCGAACTGGTGCGCGGTATCGCCACCGAGGATCAGACCTTCGAGCTGGCCAAGGCCTATGTGAAGCAGCTCGACAAGACGATCACCGTCTCCGAGGATTTCCCTGCCTTCATCGTCAATCGCATCCTGTTGCCGATGATCAACGAGGCCATCTATACGCTCTATGAAGGCGTCGGCACGGTCGAAGCCATCGATACAGCCATGAAGCTTGGCGCCAACCATCCGATGGGACCGCTGCAGCTTGCCGATTTCATCGGTCTCGACACCTGTCTTTCGATCATGCAGGTGCTGCATGAAGGCCTGTCGGACTCCAAATACCGCCCCTGCCCGCTGTTGGTGAAATATGTCGAGGCCGGCTGGCTCGGTCGCAAGTCCGGTCGCGGCTTCTACGACTATCGCGGCGAACATCCCGTGCCGACGCGCTGACGCGGACGAGCGGAACTTCTGAATTTCAGGTCCCCGTCGCTACCCGCGTCATCGGTGTCGCGACACCGGGGGCGGTACCGGGTAAGGCCACGAAAGCGCAATTGCGGCCAGCCGCCTTGGCCGCGTAGCAGGCCGCGTCGGCTCTCGCGATGATCTCGTTCACCTCTCCGGAGTCGGCGGCGATCGACGTGAGGCCAATGCTTGAAGAGACGTGATGCGTCTGCCCGTCCCAGGTGAATTCCAGCGCGCTTACCGCATCCAGGATCGCCAGTACCGCCCTCTCGCCGTCGGCAAGCGAAGGCGACATCAAAACCACCGAAAACTCGTCACCGCCAAACCTGGCCACGATGTCCGACGGCGTAAGCACCGCCTTGATCGTCGAAGCCACCTGGCGCAACAACGCGTCGCCGGCGGCATGACCGCTGGTGTCGTTGACCGGCTTGAAATGATCGAGATCGATAAACATCAGCTGGTAGCGTGATGCGTCCTGTCTGGCCTTGTCGAGCAGATCCTCCACCGTTCGTATGAAGGCGGGACGGTTGGCCAGGCCGGTCAAGGCGTCGTGGGTCGCGGCATAGGCGAGTTGTCGCTGCAGTGTCCGCGCATCGGTGAAATCCTGGAAGACGATGACCGAGCCGCTGAATTCGTTCTGTTCGTTCAGGATCGGCGACACCACCTGGCGGATGCTGAATCGCGTGCCATCGTTCCGCGCCAGAACCGCGCGGCTGTTCTGTTCCGTCCGATCGAGCCTGTTGTCGGCCAGATGCGGTTCGTCGAGCCGCCGCCCGGTTTCCTCGTCAACGGCGCGGTAGACGAAACCGAGTGGCTTGCCCAGAGACGCGATGCTGGTCGCTCCAGTCAGCTTTTCCGCCACGGGGTTCATGAACGTGACGCGGTTTTCAGCGTCGGTGCCGATAACGGCATCGCCGATCGACTGAAGCATCACACGCAACCGCTCCTTCTCGTCGGCAAGAAGCGCTGCCGAAACCATCAACCGCTCCTCGGCCTCCTTCCGCTTCGTGATGTCGGTCATCGATCCGATCGCTCGCGCCACACGCCCATCAGGCTCGCGTTCGATCGCCTTGCCGTGATCCGCCATCCAGATCCAGCGCCCGCTTTTATGACGCATGCGGAACTCGAGTTCGTATTCGAGTGTGCGCCCTTCCATGTGATCGTGATCGGCGGCAACCATACGCGCGACATCGTCGGGGTGCGCGAGTTCAAGCCACAGGTCCGGATCGTTGCCCAGTTCGTGATCCTCGTAGCCGAGCATGTGCTTCCATGTTGCCGAATAGTGAACGGTGTTGTTGCGCATGTCGGCGTCCCAGACGCCTTGCCCGGCGCTGGCCAGTGCAAAGTTCCAGCGTGTCTCGGCATCGGCCAGACGCGCATGGTCCTCGCTGATCTGCTTGATGAACAAGCCAACCAGGAACGGCGTGGAGACGATGATGGCGACCGAAACCTGAAAGCCGTCGCTCAACATCTCGGTCCCGCCATTGAGGCCCGGCATGAAACCACCCATGGCGGCAGCGACGCAAACGGCTCCGACAAATGCGCAAACGAGCGCCAATTCGAGATGGGCCAGCCGTGGCGCGATCACCATGAGGGGCAGCATCGCCAACGCAAACGGAAAGCGGCTTTGGCTGAGCGCCAGATAGGCAAGACCAACGCAGATCACCGTCACCAGCGCGAAACGAAAGAGCGCCTTGGGCTTCAGCAGAGCTGAGACCTCGGACCGTGTCGCATACGTCAAGAATGGCAAAAGCAGCGCGTATCCCAGGGCATTGCCGGACAGAAAAGTCCAGGCCGTCTGGACGATCGGCCAGCCGTAGAGCGCGTAGGTGGCGCCAGCAAAGACAAAGCCGGCAATTGCGTCAGCAACGACTGCGGTGAGGAAAAGAATGAGAGAAAACGTGCGAGCCGACGGCATCGTCTTCACCGGCACTCCGCCGGCGAAACGATCGACGAGCCAGAGCGACAATGCGACGTAGCCCACATTGATGATTACGAACAGAACGCCCATTTGCCAGGACGAGCCAAAGGCAAGATTGGACGCCAATGTGGCGAGTGCAATGGCGGTGTAGTCGATCCAGCCTGCTGCATGCCGACGCCTTGCCAGCATCACAAAGGCAACCGCGGAAGCCAGCCAGAGTGCGGCAACGCCGTCGCCGACCCGCGACAGCTGGATCGAAGCCACTGCCGCTAACCAGAACCCCAAGCCCAGCGCAATCGCCGAAAGATACTTGCCCGGACCACGTCCCTCGTAGTGGTGAAACGTCACAGCGTTATCTACCTAGCTAGGCGCATCCCTTCACCATCACTATGAAGTAACTCATTTAAGCAATGATTGCATAGAGGGCGCGTCCACCATTTAGAGCTGTGACCGGGTAAACGCGCGAAAATCTGTATCTATAAGATTTTACTGTTTTATCTCCGGGTTTACCAGCGCAGGAAAAAGCGTCCCGCCAACGCTCCGATCCCACCCAGCGCAGCGATGGCCAGACCATACCAGGTCGCGACGAACAGCGGGGAATCGTCCGTGCAATGCGCCGCATAGAAGGTGGCAGCCAGACCGCCGGCCAACAGTCCCGCGACCGCCCCCGACAGCGCCGGCCTCGTTGGCGCGGCATGCTTCAGTGCCACAAGGAGAGCCACAAGAGGGACAAGACCGACCGATGGGATGAATGCCAGGCAAACCATCATATTGTTGCCGATGAGACGTCTGCCCCAGTCACTCGACGGCATCACGATCAACTCAAGCACGATCGCCACTGCCATGAGGAGCGGCGCGGCAAGGAGCCAGCGGCCATATCTGCCTGCAGGCGCGCCCGGCATTGCCAGCATCCGCAGCACCATGAAAGCGGTGATTGCCAGGGTGGCCGTGAAGACGAATTTGAACAGGAAGCGGATCGTCTGCGCCGCCTGCATGAAATCAGGACGCATGCCGATGGTCATGAAAAACACCGCGGCAGCAGCGATCACCGCAAGCATCACCGCCATGAGCCACATCCGGCCCTGCGGCAGGGTCGTCGTTTTGGCATCGGCGCCCAGTATCTTGATCAGTTCATCCGTCTTCATCTCAGCCTCGCCCGAAACGCTTGGCGATGGCCGCCAGCCCGCGATGCAACGCCACCCGCACCGCGGTCTCGTTCATGCCGAGCTTTCGCGCCGTCTCTCCGATTGAGTTGCCGTCGACGGAAATCGACGAAACCACTGAACGCTGACCCGGCGGAAGACCATCGAGCGCACGACCTATGTCGCGCTCGCTGACCGTTTCCTGTTCCGGTTCGGCCAGGGTTTCGGCAAAATCGTCCACGGCCACTTCGATGCGCCGGCCACGTCGCCGAAAAGCGTCGATCAGCTTGAAGCGGGCAATGGCGTAGATCCACGGCAGGATCGGCGCATCCTGACGCCAGGTATGCCGCTTGAGATGAATGGCCAGCAAAGTCTCCTGCACGACATCCTCGGGATCGACACCGCCTTGCACGATCTTGCGCCGCGCAAAGCCGCGAACGATCGCTGCGGTTCCGCGCAGGAATTCGGCATAGGCTTTCTCATCGCCTGCGGTGGCAGCCCGCATCAATCGGGCAAGCTCGGCTTCATTCATGCCCGCCACAGGCACTGCTCCCAGATTGTTCGCATCGACACGGCGATTTGTTACGCGCTGGAGATCTCAAATCCACGTCAAAATTCGTTGAATCGGCGGTCGAGGAACTCAGCTGGCCAGAACGTCGGCCCATTCGGCGTGTCGTCGGAACTGTGCTGCGGCAAACGGGCAGAGCGGGATGATTTTCTTTTGTGATGCGCGGGCATCCTCAACCGCTCGCGTCACCAGCCTCAAACCAGCACCTTGTCCGCGAAAAGCGTCCGGAACCTCGGTGTGATCGATGATGATCCTGTGCTCGCCGACTTTGGTGAATGTCATCTCGGCCTCGGCGCCACCGGAGCCGCGCAGCACATAGCGGCCCTTGGAGCCGTGGTCTTCGAGTTCGACCTCGGGCAGTTGGTCGGTCATGGCTAGGCTCCCTTCGCTGGTTCGGCGGACAAGAGCCGCCTCGCCGCTTCGATTTCATTCGGCCGCACCTCATGGCCGCCTTCGTGCCATTCCACTGTGACATCGGCACCTGCGGCACGCAAATAGGCATCAAGCCGGTTGGTCAGATGGGGCGGACAGATAGGGTCACGCCGGCCGGCGGTGATCAACAGACGACGTTTCGCGAGACTGCCCGCAACCTGCGGTTCGAAGGGGATCAGGGGATGCATCAGCACCGCGGCATCAAACAGCGCCGGGTCGGCAAAGACCACGGAAGCGAGCATATTGGCGCCGTTGGAATAGCCCAGTCCCAGTACCGCCGAGGGTTTCAAGGCGCGGATTTGCGCCTGGACGAATTCCGTCATCTTTGCTGTCGCTCGGGCCAGATCGTCCATATCGTAAACGCCTTCGCCGGTGCGGCGAAAGAAGCGCGCGGCGCCGAACTCGGATACGTCGCCGCGCGGCGAAACAATTGTTGCGTCAGGCAAAAGTTCGCGTCCGAGGCCCAGAAACTGCTGCTCGTCGCCTCCAGTACCGTGGAAAACGAACAGGGCCGGGCCGCCGGGCGCGCCTGCCAGAATTTTGTGGATGTAGGAATTCTCCGGCATTACGCCCTCCTTTTCCAGACAGCACTCGCCGCAGTTGGCGGCAAGTGCCCGGATTTCGTTCAACCTTCCAGCGGCTGCAGGTGCTTCTCGAGATAAGGCCGCAGGTGCTGATGCTGCGCGGGCAGCTTCAATGCTTCGCCAAGATGGGCGGTATCCTCGTCCCGGTTGAAACCGGGCTCATTGGTCGAGACCTCGAACAGCACACCGCCTGGCGTGCGGAAGTAGATCGCCCAGAAATAGTCACGGTCGATCACCGGCGTCACCTGATAACCCGTGTCGACCAGCGCCTTGCGCACCTCGAGCTGTTTGGCGCGGTCTTCCACCGCGAAGGCAACGTGATGCACGGAGCCGGCGCCAAGTCCGGCGAAGGCAGCAGTGGGCAGGGTTTCGATATCGATGACCTCGGCACCGTTACCGTCCTTCAGCGCCATTCGAAGCATGCTGCCGGAACGGTCGACTTCTTCATAGCCCATGAATTTCAGCAATTCCTCGGTAGCGCCGCCGTCCTTCAGGCGCAGCGACACGGAGTGGAAGCCACGGATCGCTTCATCGCCTGGAACACCACCCTTCAACCACGGAGCGCGAATGTCGTTTTTATCCTCGACCAAAGCAAAGCCATCGCCGTCCGGTCCGGAAAATTTCAACCGCTTTTGGCCAAATCGTTCCTCTGGCGCGGCAAGGGTGATGCCTTGTTCCGCGAAGCGCTGTTGCCAGTAAGGCAGAGTGCCTTCAGGAACAGAGAAGACAGTGGTGCCGACTTCGCCAACCCCCTGCCGGGCCGCGCCGATGTTCGGAAACGGGAAATAGGTCATTACCGAACCCGGCGTACCGAACTCGTCGGCATAATAGAGATGGTAGACGTCCGGCGCATCGAAATTGACGGTCTGCTTGACCCTGCGCAGGCCAAGCTTGTGCGTGAAGAAGTCGTTGTTCTGGCGTGCATCCGCAGCCATCGAAGTGACGTGATGCAAGCCTTTGATCTGGGTGAGCATGATTTTTGCCCTTTCTCTCCGGCGCGGCCCCTCGGCCGCTGTCAACGCCAATATGAGCGTGCAGCCGGTTCCGGCAAAGACACCGAAGACAGAATGGACTGTGCTGTGATTGTGAACGATGAAACGCCCATCGTTCACTTAACTGCTCAAGACTGGCCTGAACCGCCCTGACTGGGATCCCCCGTGCTTTCGTCGGTATCGTCCGGCTTGGATTCGGAGGGGAAGTTTTCCCGGTAGGCGGCATAGGCAAGAAGCGCTGCAAGTGGTCCTAGAAGAGTTGCGAGCCCCTCCTTGCTGCGCAGGAGCTCCGGCAACGCGGCAATCCCCGCGGCGATAGCAAACGCCGTCAGGTCGTTTTTGCGGCGTTCGGCACGTCGACGCGCGCGCCGTTTCGCACTCAGGCGGTAGGCCAGGAACACCACACCGGCCAGCACCAGGAACCCTGCCCCGAAGCCCAACGCCGCGTTGATGGGACCAAATCGGTCGGCAGCCCAGAGATAGGCTGCCAGCAGCAGAAAACTCACCCCCATCAACGCGGCGATGAGAGCCAGCCCACAGGCGATCGCCGCGCCACGAATATGCTTGACGATGGTGCCAGCCTCACCGGCAACGAGGCTGATGAAAAGGGAAGCCAGCGGTTTCACGTGCCGCCGGAATTCAACGCCGCGACAGGAGCGCGAAAAGGAAACCGACACCAGCGGCCACAGCCAGAGCCGTCATCGGTTTTTCACGGACTGTGGCAGAGAGCTGATCTTCGATGTCATGGGCGTTGCCGCGCAGTTTTTCCATGGCTGCCTCACCCCGTTCACGCAGGTGTTCGGCACCTTGGGCCGCGGCACGGCGGGCCGCACCAAATCCGTGCTCGCCGGTTTCGGCCAGTTGCTGGGTCAGCTTCGCGATATCGGCCTGCAGTTGCCGGATATCGGCCTCTAGATCCGCAGTGGACTTGGCGGTTCCGCTGATCTTGTCCGTGGTTCTGGCCATGCTGAACTCCCTGCATTTTGCCGTGCCCACACGCCCGGCACCATCTCAACCCGCTCGGAAAGGGCCGGTTCCATTGAAAATGGTTTTGACAATTCAGTCCAGCCGCAAAGGCAGCAGCCTTCAACGAACCGATGACCCTGTCACCTGGGCCGAGATCGCATCGGGTCCGAAATCTTCATCGCCGGAGATCTGAAGGATTTCCTGAAGCCGGGTACGGGCCCGGCTGACGCGGCTCTTGATGGTACCTACCGCGCAACCGCAGATTTCCGCCGCTTCCTCATAAGAGAAGCCGGAAGCGCCGATCAGGATGATGGCTTCGCGCTGGTCCTCGGGCAATTGCTCCAGCGCAGCACGAAAATCCTTGAGATCAAGTTGCCCGTGCTGGGATGGATGGATGGCCAGCCGTGCCGTCATGATGCCGTCGCTGTCCTGGATCTCGCGGCCACGCTTGCGCATCTGCGAATAGAATTCGTTGCGTAGGATGGTGAAAAGCCAGGCCTTGAGGTTGGTGCCCAGCTGAAAACTGTCCTGCTTGTCCCAGGCCTTGACCAGGGTCTCCTGGACAAGGTCGTCGGCGCGGTCGGCATTCTGGGTCAATGACACGGCAAAAGCGCGCAGGCTTGGGATGGCGCCGAGCAGGTCGGTCCGGAAGCCCTCGGATGCGGACATGCGTCAGTCCTTCTTGCGCCCTGGTTCGACCTGCTCCAGTTGCGCCAGCAACTGAGCAAACCGATCCGGAACTTCGTCCGACACGAGTTCGTCGTAATATTGCTTGAGCTTGCGGCCGATTTCGGAATTCGCGCCGAGCGCATCGGCAGAACCGGCCTGGCGCGTACCGGCGCCAGTCTTGGTGGTGTCCTTCATTCGCCTTTTGTCCAGTCCCCCGAGCTGTTTTCGGCTTGGTCCAGCAAGCAATCTCTATCCGTTCGCTTGGTTGGCTCGTAACGTCTCCCCTGGACAATGGTTCCGCCATGGTGGAACTTTTTCATGGCGAGAACGTTCGTTGTCCCGGGTATATATATACTTCTAGCTGCTACATCGCAGAGACGCCATCCGAGGGAGCCGTTTGTTATGGGTTTGTCCGCCACTATCGCGCCGCATCTTCCTTATTTGCGCAGGTTTGCGCGGGCCGTCTCCGGCTCTCAGCATAGCGGCGATGCCATGGTGGCGACGATGCTCGAGGCGATCATCGCAGACACGTCGATCTTTCCCGAAAGTTCCTCCGATCGCATCGCGCTCTACAAGATCTTCGCAAAACTGTTCACGTCGGTTGCAATCCGCGTCCCTAAAGGTGAAGAGCCGACGGGCTGGGAAGAACGGGCGGCAGCCAATCTTGACGCTCTTGCACCGTTGCCGCGCCAAGCCTTCCTGCTGGTCGCCGTCGAAGGTTTCAGCGAGGTTGAGGGAGCCGAAGTCCTCGGTATCGGCGAAGATCGCTTCACCGATCTTCTCGTCGAGGCGAGCAAGGAGATTTCCCGTCAGGTCGCGACCGACATCCTCATCATCGAGGACGAGCCGCTGATTGCCATGGATATCGAGGAGATGGTGGAAAGCCTCGGCCATCGCGTTGTCGGCATCGCCCGCACACAGGCGGAAGCCGTGGCACTTTTTGCCAAGGCTCGGCCAAAAATGGTGCTGGCCGACATTCAACTTGCCGACGGCAGCTCCGGCATCGATGCCGTCAACGACATCTTGAGAACGGCATCCGTGCCGGTCATCTTCATCACGGCCTTCCCCGAGCGTCTGCTGACTGGTGAAAGGCCGGAACCGACCTTCCTCGTTACGAAGCCGTTCAACCCTGACATGGTCAAGGCGTTGATCAGCCAGGCGCTGTTCTTTGATCGACAGGCCAAGGCTGCGGCTTGACGAAGACGGCTCCGATCGTGTTTTTCGCAGCAGAGCGGAACAAACAAGGGCGGCAGCACGTTCTGCCGCATCTAACAAAGGAGTCGGTTCATGCTGTACTGGGCGCTGGTTTTTCTGGTCGTGGCGATCGTGGCCGGCGCGCTTGGATTCGGAGGCATAGCTGGAGCATCCGCAGGTCTGGCCAAGATTCTCTTCTTCATCTTCCTGGCTTTCCTCGTGATTTCTCTGCTCGCCGGCATCTTCAAACGGGCATGAACGGCACCGCAGCCAACGCCGTGGAAAAGCAGGGCGCGCTATGAGCCTGCCGGCCAACGAGAACATCCAGGTGGTTGCAGAGGCCGCGACCACAGCACGTGTCGACAAGGTCGAGCGACTCGACCAGGTCGAGCGACGACTCGACCAGGATGACCTGCCCCCGGGTTGCGATGCGCAGATCCGGCGGGCCTTCAATATCGCCCTCAGACATACCGGCATCTATGTAGCCTACCACGATCGGACGCTGGCCAAGGTCTGGACGCGGAACATCCTCGCCCCATTGGTACCGAAGAAAAAAGGCGGCGGCCTGCCTCCGGCTCAGTTGGAGAGGATCGAAGCCGCCCAGCGCCATGTGCTGGAAACTGGAGAATCCGGGCGCATCGAGATCAGCATGCCGCATGAAGATGGGGTACGCTGGTTCGACATCTGGCTGGACGCGGACCTGGACGACGCGGGCGTCATCCAGGGCATCGTGTCTACCTGGATCGAAGTGACCGAGCAGAAGCGCCGCGAGCAGACGCTGAAGACGCTGTTGCGAGAGGTCAGTCACCGCTCCAAGAACCTGCTGGCCATTATCCAGGGTATCGCCAGCCAGACCGGCCGCTATTCAAGCGATATCGGCGACTTCTTGACCCGCTTCAGGGGTAGGCTGCAATCGCTCTCCTCCTCGCAGGATCTGGTGACCTCTTCCAATTGGCGCGGCGCCCGCCTTCGCGAACTGATCGAAGGCCAGATGGAGCGCTATGGCGCCGATCCCTCGCGAAGCCTGCGTTTCGAAGGTGTAGACCCATTCCTCAACCCCAACGCGGCACTCCACATTGGTCTTGCCGTGCACGAACTCGTCGTCAATTCGATGAGCTATGGCGCTCTGTCGCAATCGGACGCTGTCGTCGACGTTACGGCCGGGCTCGCGGATCTCGATGCGAACCCGCCCGCCTTGTGGCTGCGCTGGAACGAACGTTTCCCTTCCTGCAGCAGTCCCGACCAGAAGCGTTTCGGTTCGGTGGCACTGGAGCGGGTAGTCCCCGCCGCGCTCGATGGCATGGCCACATTCGAGATTGCTGACGACCGGGTCGAGTATCATCTGGTCGTGCCGGCGGGCAACTTCGCCGCGGATTGATCCGGACGAGCCTTAACCCGATATTCACCATGATTTGCGATACTTTGCCGGCGTTTTGGGGCCGGCGGTTTTGGGGCCGGCGTTTTGGATCGGGTCCGACGCCCGGACAAGGTGGGGGATAGGTGCGGTGACCAGCGACATGCAGGGCTTGGAGCGCGCCGCGCGCCTTTCGCTGGGCAACTTCGACGATCAGCCGGCCATCCCGGATACAAAACACCGAAACCTGGGACCAGGTCCCGTCGTGTTCGCCATCGTCGGCGGCATGGTGCTGATCGTGGCTCTCATTTCGCTCGCGGGATAAACCCCACGTCGGGGCGGCTTGGTCGTTTGCCTCGAAAAAACCACCTTGCAAGCCAAGCGATTGAGGGGGCAGACAAAATCCATCCACCCATGCTAAAGAACCGCTTGGAAGTGGACGCCGCGCTGCAATGCGAGGGACTTCAAGCGAGAGGAGTGAATTGATGCGTAAGACTATTTTGGCACTGGCGGGCGTGCTTGCCCTCAGCGCTTGTACCACCACCGAACAGGACGTTTCCGTCGGCACCGGAGTTGGCGCGCTGATCGGCGGCGCTGTCGGCGGCTGGAAGGGCGCAGCCATCGGCGCGGCCGTCGGCGCCGGCTCGGGCCTGCTGGTCCGCAACCTGCGCAATGGCTACTGCCAGTATCGCGATCCAGACAGTGGCCGGATCTATACCCGCCGCTGCAACTGATCTGCGCGGTATTAGAGCGCCGCGCACCCGTTTGAGGCGCCAAAGGACGCTCTGACACCTGAAATCCACGAAAAAGGCCGGCTTGCCGGCCTTTTTTGCGTCTCGTCCCAGCGACCGTATCTCAGCTCGAATAAGGAAGCCGGATCCTCACCCGCAATCCATCATCGCGGAATTCGCGTTCTATCGTGCCACGCAGCTCGCGCGTGATGTTCATGTCGATCAAGCGCGTACCAAAGCCGGTCTTGGCCGGCGGTTCCAGCTTCGTCTTGCCGGTTTCCGTCCAGTTGAACGCCAATGTCCGTTCACGCCCTTTGCCTTCGACCGTCCAATCCACTTTGAGTGCCCCAACTGAATTGCCGGCCTCGCCATATTTTAGGGCGTTGGTCGCCAGTTCATGGAAGGTAAGCCCGAGCGCCTGGGTCATGGTTTCATCGAGCATGATCTGCGGGCCGGAGAGCAGACCATTCGGCAGTTCTTTCCCGAAGACCTGGCTGAGCTCGACGCGCAGCAAGTCGCCGAGATCGGCCTGTTGACGCCGCGAACGCGTCAGCATGTCCTGCGATGCAGCCATCGACTGAAGCCTTGCCGAAAAGGAGTTCGTAAATTCCTTGAGGTCAGCAGAATGCGCAGCCGTCTGACGGGATATCGCCAGAACACGGGCGATGGAATTCTTGATCCGATGCCGCATCTCCTGAAGCATCAAATCCTTCTCCAGCAGGCTCTTCTCGGTCGTTTCGTGCAATTGTGCGGCCGCATCGAAAGCCCGCTCCTGGTAACGGGCGATCATCGCGATGGTGCCTGCCAGCAGCAATCCGAACAGGCCGAGCACGACCGGCACGAAGGGCGAAGAGGGCT
Source organism: Mesorhizobium sp. 1M-11 (assembly GCF_001303895.1). Taxonomy (GTDB): domain Bacteria; phylum Pseudomonadota; class Alphaproteobacteria; order Rhizobiales; family Rhizobiaceae; genus Mesorhizobium. Next base: position 75,009 of record NZ_LJSD01000075.1, read on the forward strand.
CGGTGAAGGCAGCGGTCGGCCGCAGCACGATGGCCCAGGGTCGACCCGCAACCTCGATCATGCGAATGCTCTTGAGACCAAACCCATGCACCGGCGGCTCGTCCGAACGGAACAACAGATTGTTCGGGTCGATCGACTGATCATAGGCCTCGATATTGACGGGCAGTTGTGGAGCTTTGCCGAGGATCACATCGAACAAGTCGCGCGCGCGAAAAATCGCGTAGAGGAACCCCTTCGTGGATGCCACGGGGTCCTGATTCTGCGCCGCGTCCCGTGAACCAAGCCTGGCGAAGATCACAAACCCCGTGACCATCGATTCGGCCTGATCTTTCCAGCTGGACAGGGGATCGAGCATACGCCGGCCACTCGTATGCAAGCCGTTGTCGGCCATCGTCTGTTCCATGGCCTTTCGCGACACGGGATCGGCCGCAACATCGAAACCGAGATAGCGCCTGCTTTCCTTTTCCGCCGGCTCAAGCAACATCACAGGTGCCTGCCAGGGAACACCGGCAATCGATGAAATCGTCCGGTCGACACCGTAGTTACGCCGTATTTCCTCTTCCGCTGCAGCTTCCTCGCCCGGTCTGACCAGTTTGAGATAGCCTAGGCCAAGCAACCCGGCGAGATTCCCGTCGACGTCGAGCGTCTTGTAGAAATTCTCGAATTCGGCGCGGGAGACATCGCCTGACCGGGCGCCGAAGAATGCTTCGGTCGCCCGCAGCAGCGACATATGCAGGTCGAGCCTGCTTTCCACGCGATTGACGGCGTCGTCGGCTGCGGCCTCGAACTTGATTCGGGCCGCGTCGCGCGAGGCAAAATAAGCGAAGCCGGCCAGGACAAGGCTGGCCATGGCGACGGCAACGAAAGCAATCGTCGGGAAAAACTTTTTCAAAATCAGCCGCTAGCCCGCAAGAGCCCCCGGTGGTCCTTTTAGACTACGGAAAACCAAACCGAAAGCGGTATGCTTTGTTAGCCTGGTGACGACAAGCGCACGGGCCGGCATTGCTGACAAATGGTGCTAGGCGGCTTCCTTGAGTGCCCCTGGTCCAGGTATGGCGCCAGGCGGGCATTTGCCCAGAATGATCATGCCCAGCACCTCGTCCTTTGTGACGTCCTGGGTTCGGGCCGTGCCGACAACCTGTCCGTTCTTCATCACGCAGACGCGGTCGGCCAGGTCAAAGACGTCATGGATATCGTGGCTGATCAGGAAGATACCGAGCCCATCCGTCTTGAGCTGCCTGACAAGCTCGCCCACCTGAGCCGTTTCCTGCGGGCCCAGGGCGGCGGTCGGCTCGTCCATGATCAGGATACGCGCGTTGAACAGGATGGCGCGGGCAATCGCCACCGACTGGCGCTGGCCGCCGGACAGTTTGACGACCGGATCCTTGAAGCGCTGGAAGCGCGGATTGAGGCGCCCCATCACCTTGCGCGCCTCTGCTTCCATGGCCGCATCGTCGAGCGTGCCATATTTCGTCATCACCTCCCGGCCCAGGAAAAGGTTGGCGGCGGCATCGACATTATCGGCTAAAGCGAGCGTCTGATAGATCGTCTCGATGCCGTATTTCTTGGCGTCGCGCGGATTGGAAATCGCCGCCTCTTCGCCGTTGATGAAGATCTGGCCGGAATCGCGCTTGTAGGCGCCGGAGAGGATCTTGATGAAGGTCGACTTGCCGGCACCGTTATGACCGAGCAAGGCTACCACTTCGCCCGGATAGAGATCGCAGGATGCACCGTCCACGGCGCGAATGCCACCGAAGGCGATCGATATGTCCTTCATCTCGACGAGCGGAATGCGGTTCTGTTCCATGGTCATGCCCCTTCTAGACGCGCTTGCGGTACATGGTGTCGAGCCAGACGGCGACGACCAGGACCAGCCCCACGACGATGTTCTGCAACGGCGTTTCGAGGCGAAGCAGAACCATTCCAGACTGCAGCGACTGCATCAGCAAGGCGCCCAGCATCGCGCCGATGATCGTGCCGGAGCCACCAGCGAGCGAAGTGCCACCAATGACGGCCGCCGCGATCACCAGCAACTCGTCCAGCGTGCCGAGTGAATTGGTCGAAGCGTTGAGACGAGCCGACGAGACGGCGGCTGCAACCGCAGCCAGCACACCCATGATCATGAACACCTTCATGGTGACCCAGCGCGTGTTGATGCCGGCGAGATTGGCCGCTTCGGGATTGCCGCCGATGGCGAAGACGTAACGACCAAAACGCGTGCGGTTGGTGACGAAGGTCATGACAAGCCCGACCGCAACCGCCATCAACACGGGGATGGCCATGCCGTGAGCGATGAAAAGGCCGCCTTCGGGAACCGTGATGTTGTTGGCTTCGGCGTATCTGTTCACCACCCCGACAGGCCACGGATAAGAATTGGCGATCGTCACAGCACCGAGGATGATCGCGCAGGAGACGATACCCAGGAAAACTTCCGCCCAGACCGGGCGCAAGGGAAATTTGAAGCGCTTGCGCTGCACGCGGCCATTGAGCAGCATCGCGACCACGCCGGCGCACGCCGCAAGACCCAGTATCCAGCTCCAGGTGGACCCAATCGAACCGGCGGGACCGCCGCCCATCAGCTGAAAAGTGGCGTCCATCGGTGCGACCGTGCGACCGCTGGTGATCCACCAGGCAGCGCCGCGCCAGATCAGCAGGCCGCCAAGCGTGACGATGAAGGCCGGCACCTCCAGATAGGCGATGATGAAGCCCTGTAGCGCGCCGATTGCCAGGCCGACGACGATGCCGGTGGCCAGCGCGATGACCCACAGCCATGGATTGCCGAGTTGCATGCCCATGACCCGGATCAGGAATTCGGCCTGGGCCACGCCCATGACCATGCCGACGACACCTTCGACAGACCCGACCGACAGGTCGATGTTTCGCATGACGATGACCAGCACCATGCCGGTCGCCATGATGGCGACGGACGAGGTTTGCACCGACAGGTTCCACAGATTGCGGGGGGTCAGGAAAAGACCGCCAGACCACAGATCCAGTCCCACCCAGATGATCACCAGGGCAGCGACCATTCCGAGCATGCGGATATCGAGTTCGGTCGCCTTGAGGAAGCGTCCGATGGTTGTCAGTTCGGCTGCGCGGGCACGATCGACCGGCGCATTCGAGGTCGTATCCGTCATGATATTCCTCCCACGAGCAATTCCAGCAAAGGTGCGCAGCGGTTTTGCGTTCGCAATTGCGTAAAAACAAAGAGTTAGAGCGTTCCATGTTTCCGAGAAGAGCGGAAACGCTCTAACCATGCGCCGCTTTCGGCCATGGCGTGCCACTCTACCGGGACTTGCCGGTCCCAGAGACAGGAACCGTTGCCAAGACCACGGCACTTGTGCCGTGGTCTCCTGCGTGCCGCAGACGTGCTTAGTCGCAGGCCTTGACGGAACCGGCCTTCACACCCTGGCAGACGACGTCCTTGGAAACCCAGCCGGCGTCGATGACGACGTTGAGATTGTCCTTGGTGATCGCGACCGGTGTCAGGAACACCGACTTGACGCTGTTGCCACCTGGGGTGGTGAAGTCGGTGACGTTGGCGATGTCAGCCATCTTCTTGCCATCGGCGAGCTGGGCCGCGATTTCAGCGGCATTCTTGCCGAGGTCGCGGGCATCTTTGAACACCGAGACGGTCTGCGTGCCGAGCGCGATGCGGTTCAGCGCGGCATGATCGCCATCCTGGCCGGAAACCGGAACCGAACCGGCCAGTCCCTGTGCGGCCAGAGCCGCAATGGCACCACCGGCAGTGCCGTCATTGGCGGCCACCACTGCATCGACCTTGTTGTCGTTGGCGGTCAGGAACTGCTCCATGTTCTTCTGGGCATTCGCCGGCAGCCAGCCATCCGTATAGGCTTCGCCGACATTCTTGATCTTGCCGGCATCGATCGCCGCCTTCAGCACTTCCATCGCGCCCGAAAACAGGAAATCGGCGTTCGGGTCGGTGCTGGAGCCCTTGATGAAGACGTAGTTGCCTTCCGGCTTCGCATCGAACACACCCTTCGCCTGCAGGCGGCCAACCTCCTTGTTGTCGAAGGTCAGGTAGAAGACGTCCTTGTTTTCGATGAGGCGATCATAGGCGATGACCGGGATGCCTTCGTCCACGGCCTTCTGCACAGCAGGACCAATGGCTGAAGTGTCCTGCGCAAGGATGACGAGCGCATTGGCGCCTTGCGAGATCAGGCTTTCAACGTCGGTGAGCTGTTTGCCGGGATTCGATTGCGCATCGGCGGAAATGTACTTGTCGCCCGCCGCTTCGATCGCTTTCTTCATAGCGGCTTCGTCGGTCTTCCAGCGCTCTTCCTGGAAGTTGGACCAGGACACGCCGATCACCTTGTCCTTCGCTTCGGCGACAGCCGAAAGCGCAAGTGTCATCGCGGCACCCGCCAGAATGGCGGCCGTGAATTTCCTCATGTTTTCCTCCCCGCGCCCAAGGGCGCGCTTGTGTGCGTTGGCCATTGGAGAAGCTTTTTTTCGAGCTTCGAAAAAATAATCGCGCAGGTACGGCTTTCTGTCAACGGGTTTCAGGATGTCCGCATTATTTTTTTTCGAAGCACGAAATAATAGTGACTGAAGCGGTATGTTCTGCCACTATCTGTGGAGGAGCGCGCTGTCGTAACACGGAAAACGAAACAGGGTTTTGCATTCGTTCCCGCGTCGACCTATGCACAAAGGATGCGCTTTCAGAATACCCATAACGGACCGGGCGCAACGACTTCGGCGCGCGCGGCCGGACGGGGGGAGGAACGGCAAGGACATGACTGTCGGGATTCGTCACGACGATTTGCGCCGCAGAAACCGCGCAATGGTGCTTGCCGCGGTGCGTCGTTCCGGACAACCTTCCCGCACCGAAATCACCGCCATCACCGGCCTCAGCCATTCGACCATTTCCGCGATTTCGTCCGATCTCATCGCTGAAGGCATTCTGCGCGAGGGCCGCAGCGAACCGACGGCATCGAAACGAGGCCGCCCCCAGGTGGGATTGCAGCTCGACCCGAGCGCGGCAGCTGTCCTGACGGTCGTTCTGTCGCTTAATCTTTTGACGGCCGCAGCCATCGACTATGCCGGCAAGGTCCTCGCCGAGGAAACCTGTCGTCTGGATACGCTGTCGCTGCCGCGGGAAGCATTGATCACTGAATGCGTCGAAATGGTCAGGCGGCGACTTGGCGACAGGAGCCTGGCCGAACATCGGGTGCTGCGCATCGCCTTCGCCGTTCAGGGCACGGCCGACTCGCACGCGCGCACCATGCTTTGGACGCCGATCACGCCGCATGGCGATATCCCTTTCGCCGATATCCTGGAAAAAGCCTTCGGCATTCCCGTCATCGTCGAGAATGACTGCAACATGATGGCGGTCGCCTTGCGCTGGCGCGGCACGGACCGTTACCGCGACGACTTCATCGCCGTTCTGCTCTCGCACGGCATCGGCATGGGTATCGTGCTCAATGGCGAATTGTTCATCGGCACCCAATCGTCCGGCGGTGAATTCGGACACATGATCCACCGGCCGAAGGGCGCGTTGTGTCGTTGCGGTCGTCACGGTTGCGTCGAAGCCTATGCCGGCAATTACGCAATCTGGCGCAATGCCCACGGCCTCGATGAAAACACCGAACCAGCCGCCGACATTCCGGATGACGAGATGCTGTCCTTGGCCGAAAAGGCTCGCGCCGGCGCCGGTCCGGAACGAGACGCCTATGAGCAGGCCGGATCGGCCCTTGGTTACAGCCTCGGCTCGCTTTTTTCTGTCATCGACCCTGCGCCGGTGACTTTCGTCGGGATCGGAGCGACAGCCTTCGACCTGATCGAACCGGCACTGCGGCGCGCCATTGCCGAGACTGCCGGCGGCCAGCATTCCGAGTCGATTGTCTTCGCAACCGAACCCAAGGAACAGATCCTGATCCGCGAAGGCTGCGCCATGCGCGCGCTGACCTTCATCGATCAGGAGATCTTCGCGCTGGGCAGTCCGGCGGCATTGGCGCTTCAGGAGAGCTGAGCGCCGCTCCGTCTTTCTTGGAGCATGATCTTTTCCGAAAACCGGTTCCCACTTTTCGGGATCATGCTCTATCAATCCTCGCGGATGGCGTAACCCGAACCGCGGATCGTGCGGATGACGTCCGGCATGCGGCCGTTGTTGACCGCCTTGCGCAGACGGCCGACATGCACGTCCACGGTGCGTTCATCGATATAGATCGTCTCGCCCCAGACATTGTCGAGCAACTGGCTGCGCGAGAAGACCCGACCCGGGTGGCGCATCATGAATTCCAGGAGCCGGAACTCCGTCGGCCCGAGCCGGATCTCGCTCTTCTTGCGGTAGACCCGGTGCGACTCGCGGTCGAGCACGATATCGCCGACCTTGAGCACGGAGGACAACACTTCAGGCTTCGCACGGCGCAGCAGCGCCTTCACGCGAGCCATGAACTCCGGCATCGAGAATGGTTTGACCAGATAGTCGTCCGCGCCGGTGGAAAGGCCGCGCACCCGATCGCTTTCCTCACCGCGCGCCGTCAGCATGATGACCGGCAGACGCTCGGTCTCCGGCCGCATCCTGAGCCGCCGGCACAGTTCGATGCCGGATACCGCCGGCACCATCCAGTCGAGCACCAGAAGGTCCGGAACATTCTCCTGAAGCCTGATCTCGGCTTCGTCACCCCTGGCGACCACTTCGACCTGGTAGCCCTCGGATTCCAGATTGTAACGGAGAAGGACGCCCAACGGCTCCTCATCCTCTACCACCATGACGCGCGGCGCGATCATCTTGCCGTCCGTCCCTGATCAGGCCGCCGGAGCGGCAGCAGCCGTCTCGTCGAGCTTCGGCCGATTGGGCGGCAATTGTTCGCCCGTCAGCACGTAGAAAGCGTTTTCGGCGATGTTGGTGACATGGTCGCCGATGCGTTCGAGGTTTTTGGCGCAGAACAGAAGATGCGTGCAGGCCGTGATGTTGCGCGGGTCCTCCATCATATAGGTGAGAAGCTCCCGGAAGACGGACGTGTATTTCACATCGACGCGCTCATCGTCGGCCCTGAGCTGGGCGAGGCCCTCTGCATCCCCTGCCGCATACTTTTCGACGACGCCATCGACCTGGCCGAGCACCAGTTGCGCCATGGAATCGATCGAATGTGAGAGATCGCGCGGCGTAGCGCCTTGCCCGACCGCGCCGACACGCTTGGCGATGTTCTTGGCCAGATCGCCGATACGTTCCAGGTCTCCGGCCATGCGGATGGCACCGACCACGGCGCGCAGGTCCTGCGCCATTGGCTGGCGCTTGGCAATCAGCGTGATGGCCCGGTTGTCCAGCTCGCGCTGGCGCGCATCCATGATCGCGTCGTCGGATACGACGCGTTGGGCAAGTCCGTTATCGGACTTGAGCAGCGCCTTGGTCGAGCTCGCGACCATCGAAGAAGCAAGCTCCCCCATGTCGCTGATGAGCCTGCTGACCTGTCCGAGCTCTTCGTCGAACGAAGCGACGGTATGTTCGCCCATAGTTGTGTCCTCGCTTTTCCTCGGCAGCCGTCGCTCACTCAGCCGAAGCGGCCGGTGATGTAGTCTTGCGTGCGCTTGTCGTCGGGATTGGTGAACATCTTGTCGGTGGCACCTTCCTCGACCAGGTAGCCGAGATGGAACATCGCCGTGCGCTGCGAAACGCGGGCGGCCTGCTGCATCGAATGGGTCACGATGACGATCGTATAGTTCTGCCGCAGTTCATCGATCAGTTCCTCGACCTTGGCAGTGGCGATCGGATCGAGTGCCGAGCATGGCTCGTCCATCAGAATGACTTCGGGCGACACCGCGATCGCGCGTGCAATGCATAGGCGCTGCTGCTGGCCACCAGAAAGGCCGGTGCCCGGCTCGCCGAGACGGTCCTTCACTTCATTCCAGATCGCGGCCTTCTGCAGGCTGGACTCCACGATGCGATCCATGTCGGCCTTGTTCCTGGCCAGGCCATGGATACGCGGACCGTAGGCGACGTTCTCATAGATCGATTTGGGGAACGGGTTGGGTTTCTGGAACACCATGCCGACGCGGGCGCGCAACTCCACCACGTCGATCTTCGGATCGTAGATGTCCTCGCTGTCCAACGTGATCTGGCCGCCGACCTTGGCGGAATCGATCGTATCGTTCATGCGGTTGAGACAGCGCAGAAAAGTCGATTTTCCGCAGCCGGAGGGGCCGATCAGCGCCGTCACCTGGTTCTGGCGAATGTCGAGATTAACGTCGAACAGCGCCTGTTTCTCGCCGTAGTGCACGGTCACCTTGTCGCCGCGCATCTTGATGACTTCGTTCGTCTGGGCGCTCATCTGGCTGCTCACTGCCTGTTCGAGGGTCTTTTCCGTCATGATATTCATATCAGGCTCCCTTTCTACCAGCGCCGTTCGAAGCGGCGCCTGAGCACGATCGCTGTGATGTTCATGGCCATCAGAAAGACCAGAAGGATGATGATTGCGCCGGACATGCGTTCCACGAACGCGCGTTCGGCCTCGTTCGCCCACATGTAGATCTGCACCGGAAGCGCCGTCGCGGGATCGAAGGGGGTCGCCGGATAGTTGGCAACGAAAGCCACCATGCCGATCAAAAGCAGCGGCGCCGTTTCACCGAGTGCGCGCGCCAGGCCGATGATCGTCCCTGTCAGGATGCCGGGTGCAGCCAGCGGCAGGATGTGCTGGAACACCATCTGCATCTTCGAGGCACCCAGACCGAGCGCGGCCGAGCGGATCGAGGGTGGCACGGCGGCGAGCGCGGCACGTGTGGCGATGATGATGGTCGGCAGCGTCATCAGCGTCAGCACCAGACCACCGACGAATGAAGCCGAACGCGGCATGCCGAGGAAATTGACGAAGACGGCAAGCCCGAGCAGGCCGAAGACGATCGAGGGCACCGCTGCCAGATTGTTGATGTTGACCTCGATCAGGTCGGTGAAGCGGCTCTTCTTGGCGAATTCCTCGAGGTAGATCGAGGCTGCGACACCGATCGGCAGTGCAAGCAGCAGCACGATCACCATCATGTAGAACGAACCGATGATGGCGACACCGAGACCCGAGGTTTCAGGCCGGCTGGAAGCGCCGAAAGTGAACAGGCCGGTGTTGAAATGCTCGGCCATCGCGCCATCGGCCTTGAGCTTGTTCATCCACTCGACCTGCTGGTCGGAGACCTTGCGACGCTCTTCCGGAACCGTGAGGTCGATCTGGCCCTTGAACGCGGAATCGAGATTGGCGCCAGCAAGGATGTTAACATTGCGGGTGGTGCCGATCACGGCCGGATCGGAAACAACAACATCGCGCAACTGCACACGGGATCCATCGGACAGGAAGCCCTTCAGCCTCGTCATCATCGGCTTGTTCTTCGGATCGATACCAAGCTTCTCGGCCAGCGCCTTTTGCGCCAGGGCCGGGTAGTTGGCGGTGACCAGAACGCTCGGATCCGTCGCCCGCTTGTTGTCCGGATCGATCACCTTCTCTTCGAAATTGATCGGCAACGACACCGTCGTCTGCCAGAAGGAGGTGTACCCCTTGGTCAGGATCGACAGAAGCATGACGACCAGGAAGGCCAGGCCGACCAGGATCGCCAGCACACCATAGAGGCGGAAACGGCGTTCTGCTGCGTAGCGGCGCTTGAGGCCGATGTCGCGGCGCGCGGGAGGCGTGGCGGTGGCGACCGTATCCAGGGTGACGTCGGTCATTCGTACTGCTCCCGGTATTTGCGCACGATATAGAGGGCGACGATGTTCATCACCAGCGTCAGCACGAACAGCGTGATGCCGAGCGCGAAGGCGACAAGCGTCTGCGGCGAGTTGAACTCGAGATCGCCGGTCAGCTGATTGACGATCTTGACGGTGATGGTGGTCATTGCTTCGAACGGGTTGAGCGTGAGGTTGGCGGCAACACCGGCGGCCAGCACGACGATCATGGTTTCGCCGATGGCGCGCGAGGCGGTGAGCAGGATGGCGCCCACGATGCCAGGCAAGGCCGCGGGCAGGATCACACGCTTGATCGTCTCCGACCGCGTCGCACCAAGGCCAAGCGAGCCGTCACGCATGGCGCGCGGCACCGCCGTGATGATGTCGTCGGACAACGAAGACACCACCGGGATCAACATCACGCCCATCACCAGGCCGGCGGTCAGGATCGACTGTGCCTGGATGAAGGAAGCTCCACCGGCAAGAGCCGCGCTGAGATCGCGCAGGAAAGGTCCAAGCGTGACGAGTGCGAAGATGCCGTAGACGATGGTTGGGATGCCGGCCAGCAGTTCGAGTGCCGGCTTCACCGTGGCACGCACTCTCGGCGCGGCATATTCGGCCATATAGACCGCCGACATCAGGCCGATCGGCACCGCGACAAGCAGCGCGACGAAAGCGATGTAGAGCGTACCGGCAAGCAGCGGGATCAGGCCGAACTGGCCTTCGGAAGCGCCGGCGCCAGCCGCGGCGAAACGTGGATCCCAAACGGTACCGAAGAAGAACTGCATCGGCGGCACGCGGTTGAAGAAGTTCAACGTCTGGAACAGCATCGACAGCACGATGCCGATCGTCGTCAGGATGGCGATGGTCGAGGCGCCGAGCAGCCCCCAAAGCATCAGTCTTTCGACGTTGTTGCGGGCACGGGCGCGGAGCTGCACCTGCGAAATTCCGTAGAAGGCGCCGGCCATTGCCAGGCCTATCGTGCCGATGGCGCCGATCAACCCAAGCCTGTCGGAGGCCTGGTTGGCCTCAGCGGCGATCGGGATCATGTAGTCCTGCGTGTCGGTTGCGAGCGCCACGCCCTTGGCGGCGAGAAGCGGCTGCAGTTCAGCGAAGGTTGCCGGCAATGCCGCCAGTTGCTGTGCATCGAGCTTGCGCAGGCCGTTGGCTAGGCTCTTGGTCAGGCTGACCGCCAGCGGTTCGCTGGCCACGCCGGTCTCGGCCGGCATCTGCGCATGCAAATGGCTGTTGAGATAGACGGAGGAGCCGATGCTCCACAGAGCCAGGAAAAGGACCGCCGGCAGAACACCCAGGAGGAACGCCCACCAGCCATGATAGTGAGCACGTGAATGCGGCTTGACCTTGCCGTCGTCCTGCGCTGCCGCGCGCTGTCTTGCGATGACGAAGGCGACTATGCCGATGACAACTACGATTGCCAGCACGAGCATGGATGACATGGGGCGGCCTCTGAAAGCTCACGAAAGCTGCCGACCGCTAGCCGACAGCGGCGACCGGGGCGCAGGTCGAACCTGCACCCCGGTACCTGGGAGGATTACAGCGACTTGCCGGCGTCGAAGGCTTCGCGCTGGGCCTTGCGCTCTCCCTCGGGGGCGGCAACCAGGCCATACTCAGCCAGCGGGCCTTCCGGACCGACCATCTGGTCATCCAGGAAGAAGTCGACATATTCCTTGAGACCCGGAACGACACCGAGATGCGCCTTCTTCACGTAGAAGAACAGCGGACGCGACACCGGATACTCGCCCTTGGCGATGGTCTCGGTCGACGGAGTGATGCCGGAAACGGTGGCAACCTTCAGCTTGTCGGCGTTGTTTTCATAGAAAGCGAGGCCGAACACGCCAACGCCGGTCTTGTTGCTGTCGATGCGGGCGAGCGTCTCGGTATAGTCGCCGTCGATGTCTACAGCCTTGCCGTCCTTGCGCACGGCCTTGCAGGCAGCTTCCGCGGCCTTGTCGTCAAGACCGCCAGCCTTGCCGGCTTCCACGCCGCCGAGCTTCTTGCAGCCGGCGATCAGCAGCTTCTCTTCGAAGACTTCGCGGGTGCCGTGCTTTTCGCCCGGGATGTAAGCGGCGATATCCCAGTCCGGGAGCTTCGGATTGACCTGGTTCCACTTGGTGTTCGGGTTGTCGACCAGCTTGCCGTCGACCACGATCTTGGCGGCGAGCGCCTTGTAGACGTCTTCCGGGGCCAGCGCCCAATCCGGACCCTTGATGTCGGTGGCGAAGACGATGCCGTCATAGCCGATCTTGACTTCCTGGATGTCCTTCACGCCTGCGTCCTGGCAGGACTTCACTTCGTCCTTCTTGATCGGACGCGAGGAGTTGGCGATGTCGATGGTGTTTTCGCCGACGCCCTTGCAGAACTCCTTGATACCGGCGCCCGAACCGCCGGACTCGACCACCGGGGTCTTGAAGTTCGAGAAGGTTTCACCGAACTGCTCGGCAACGATCTTGGCATAAGGCAGCACGGTCGAAGAACCGGCAACCTGAATCTGGTCGCGCGCGGCGGCATAGCCGGCCGATGCAGCGAGCGCGAAGGCAGCAGCCGACGCGGTAAGAAGGGCTTTTTTCATTGGGCCTGCTCCTGTTAGGAAGGTGGTCTCTCGACGCCTTTCCTGTGGCGCCGGGTGAGCCCATAGCGCTCGTTTATTACAGTCGCATGACAGTTTCGTGTCACCCCGGTAACGCGCTTTGCGCAGGCCGGCAAAGCTTCGTCGAGTCCATTTCAGGGAAAGCTTGGATTCTTGCTGCAAATCAGGGGCTTGCGGGGACTCGCCCCCCATGCGAGCCGGCAAACGACTTTTCTGGCAAATTTCTGAAAACTGTAGGTGATCGTGACGCCGGCTTTCTATCCGGCGCTGCGGTAGGCACCAGTTTTGCCGCCGAGCCAGCGATCGAGCTTTTCAAGCAGGGCTTTCGGGCTGATCGGCTTGGGCAGGTAATCATCCATACCAGCTTCCAGGCAGCGTTCCCGATCTCCCTTCAGCGCATGGGCCGTAACGCCAACGATCGGCACATGCGTGCAATCTCCAGCCTCGCGTTTGCGGATTTCGCCCGTCGCCTCGAGGCCATTCATCTCCGGCATCGAGACATCCATCAGGATCATGCGCGGCTTCAGTCGGCCCGATGCCTCCAGCGCCTGCCGGCCATTGCCGACGATTTGGAAACTGTAGTCGGTATCGGCCAGGATCTGGGTGAAGACCAGTTGGTTCACCTCGTTGTCCTCGGCAACGAGAATGTCGAGCCCACCATCGCTGCCCGCGACCTCGGGATGGGAAAGAACCGGCACGACCTGTTCTGAAGTTTCGATTTTGGCCGCACGCAAAACCGACGCCTGGGTTTTGAGAGTGTTGTTCGTGGTCGGCGTGTATGGAGACATGCCACCCTTATGTTTCTGGATGGTCGAGACCAACGCTTCCAGCAGTATCGACGAGCGAGCCGGCTTGATGAGATGCGCGGCGATACCAAGATCACGATAGCTGGCATTGGACAGTGTCTGGTCAACCGAGGTCAACATGATGATGGGCGTGCTGGAAAGGCCTTCAGTGTTGCGGATCACGCGTGCGACTTCGGCACCGGTCATTTCAGGCATCTGATAGTCAAGCACCACGCAATCGACCGGTACGCCATAGGCTGCCGCCGCCGCCAGAACCTTGAGCCCTTCCGGCCCGCTCGCCGCAGCGCAGGAATCGAACGACCACGATGCCATCTGTTCGCTCAGGATCGAGCGGTTCACCGCATTGTCGTCGACAATGAGCACGCGGGCGCCAGTCACATCGATAGGCAACACGCGCTGTGCCTCGGTCTGCTCCGCGCTCGTCAACCTCAGCGTGAACCAGAACGTCGAGCCTTTGCCTTCGGTGCTCTCGACTCCAATTTCACCATCCATCAGTTCCACAAGCCGCGACGTGATCGCCAGCCCAAGACCGGTCCCTTCATGGCGCCGTGTCGAGGAGGTATCGACCTGGCTGAACTTCTCGAAGACCTGGGCAAGTTTTTCCCGTGGGATGCCGATCCCAGTGTCCGTCACGGAGATCGTCAGCTTGGTGCCGGATGGCATCTTTTGACCGGTGACATCGACCAGGACATGGCCTTCATCGGTGAACTTCACCGCGTTGCCGAGCAGATTGGTGACGATCTGGCGGATGCGCCCGACATCGCCGACAAACATCCCGTCAAGGCCGGGCTGAACACGCACGATCAGTTCGAGATCTTTCTCCTTGGCTCGCGTCGAAACCAGCGTGGCGACATCCTCGATGGCTTCGGCCAGGTTGAAGGGCGCCGGATCAAGCACAAGTTGGCCGGCATCGATCTTGGAGAAGTCGAGGATATCGTTGATGATGGTAAGCAGCGCGTTGCCGGACTTCACGATGATGTCGGTGAAGGTCTTCTGTTTGGCGTCGAGGTCCGACTTGGAGAGCAACTCCGCCATGCCAAGCACGCCATTCATCGGCGTGCGGATCTCGTGGCTCATATTGGCCAGGAATTCCGACTTGGCGCGATCTGCCAGCACCGCACGCTGGCGAGCTTCCTGCAACTCGGCCTCGCGTTCCTTCAGCTCGGTGATGTCGGTGGTCGATCCGATCAGATAAAGCGATCCATCCGATCCGATCATCGCGCTCTTGCGCGCGAACTGGTGACGTGTGGAGCCGTCGGTCGCGGTGATTTCTTCCTCGACCTCGCAGGTCTTGCCCGTGCGCAAGACAGCCAGGTCGCCTTCGACGAAGGCCTGGCCTTCCTCGCCGAAGATTTCGACATCGGTGCGGCCGATCGCATCCTCGCGTGCCACGCCCGTGAGCTCGCACCAGCCTTCGTTCACATAGAACAGCCTGAGATCCGATCGTTTGGCGTAGATCGAGACGGGAACGTTGTCGATCAATGAGCGGAACACCTCGTTCTCGCTCATCGATTCCTGCAAGGCCCGTTCACGGTCCTTCAGTTCGGAGATATCGACACGCACGCCGATGAACGTGCCGTCTTCGGTGCGCATGTCGAAAGCCTGATACCAGCGCCCGTCGGGATTCTGGCGCTCGAAGCTGGAGCTGCTTTGACGGCAACGGACCATCATGGCATCCAGCCATCCTTCGCGATCGACCTCGTAGAGTTCGTCGATTGTGGGGTCTCCACTGAGCCGGAAGCAGCCATTGTCATGACCGAGCTCCAGGGAATCGCGGAAACTGTGTCCCACCTGCCAGGCGGGCTGCAGAACGGGGATGGAATCCAGGAGCTTCCTGTTGGCGAAAACGAACTGATCGTTCCGATCGTAGATCAACACGCCCGCCGGCAGCGATTCCAGCACACTGGCGAGATAGCGGCGAGCTTCTTCGGCTTCGGCCTCGCGCTTCTTTACTTCCGAGACGTCGACA
Organism: Mesorhizobium sp. 1M-11; assembly: GCF_001303895.1. Classification (GTDB taxonomy): domain Bacteria; phylum Pseudomonadota; class Alphaproteobacteria; order Rhizobiales; family Rhizobiaceae; genus Mesorhizobium. The sequence continues at coordinate 90,062 of NZ_LJSD01000075.1, forward strand.
TACGAGATCAGCCGCTTGCCACCGGACAGTTTCGTCACCGAATAGATCATGGTGTGACCGTCCGCCCGGCGGAACTCGCGCGGCGCGACATCGCCAGCCCTGATTTCGGCGACACGGGAGGCGACGTAGTCCTCCCACTGCTCGTCGGCGATGTCGTAGACCCCGTTGTAGCGATTGACGTCCATCAGCGCCCGGAACGGGCAGCCCACCGATACCTGCTCGGCCGTGACCTTCCAGATGTCGTAGAAAGCGCGGTTGATGATCTCTGCGTTCATCGCCGCATCGAGAATGATGACACCCATGGTCATGGAATCGATGGTCCGCTGCAGATCGGACTGCAATTGGCGCCCGCGTTCCCCGGCAGCCGCCGCTTCCGACCGGCTCGCCTCGAATTCGGTGACATCGGTGCAGATCGAGATGGTCCCGCCTTCGGCACCGTGCATTTCGCGATGCATGATGATGCGGCCATCGGCTAAACGCAGAATGGAAGATGAGGACTGCGCGTTACGTCGCTTGTCCAGCACGGCATCGCGCCAATCATCCCGGCTCAGGGTTTCGGTGTTCCAGAAATCGCGCTCGAGCCCGGCCTCGATAATATCCCGAAAGGTAGTGCCCTTGTGGATGATGTCGGCAATGCCGCGGTACATCACCGGCAAAGCGTGATTGTAGAGCACGAGCCGGTCTTCGGCATCGTAGTAACACACGGCATCGCTCATCGCGTTGAGCGCACCCATCATGTGATCGACATGAGCGTCGCGCGAATGGGCATTCTGGTTCGGCCGATTTTTCGTGTCTTCCAGCGCCTCGACCATAGCGGTGACGTTGCGGGCAATTCCGCGATAACCGCGGAATCGGCCATCGGCATCGAACTTCGGAAATCCCGAGGTTGAAACCCAGCGGAAGCCCGGAGCACTGTCCTTGGGCTGATAGACAAAATCCTTGAACGGGCGGCGTTCCTGCAGATTTTCCAGATGAGCGGTTGCGCTCTCGCTGCCTTTTTGCACCTGATCGAGGAAATCGAACCGGAAATGCCCGATGACGGTGTCCGGCTCGTTGCCTGTCACCGTTCGATAGCTTTCGGAGAGCCAGGAGAAGCGGAGATCCGCATCGGTCTCCCACAGCCAGCCGGAGTCGGCCGCGATCAATGCATGCAAGGTTTCCCGGGAAAGGGTCTCGCCAGCGGTCGCCAGCCTGATCGCGTCATGTCCGTTTGCCGCCGGAGACAAGTCGGCCCCGATCGTCTCGCCCGCCATAGCCACCCCCTCACCCCAAAAGCCCAGCCGCCTTCCCCAAGCCGGCGGCCAAATCTGCCCGAGAAGGTTTAATGGGCAATTAACCTTAACAAATCGGAACCAGCACACATGCCTGGTTGTTCTGTCGGTCAGGCGGTTGCGGAGGATGCGCCATGCGAGTAATGGAAATCCCCGGAATGATGCGGATGCGGCCATATATTCTGGGAATGATGCTCTGCCTGCCGATGGCGGCGGGCGGTTGTGCGCGCACCGATGACGGAACGGTGGTCATTCCCCCATCCATGGACATGCGGCGCGCCTGGTTGCGTGACGAACCTTCCGTGCAGACGCCACCTGTCGAAAGCGGCGCAGAGGTCTTCCCTGTCGGCCCGATTGCGGAACCCGCGGCACCACGCAGACCAGTGACTCAGCGCAGGAAACAGCGCCTGCCCGCTCGCCCGGCATCGGCATCCCGGCTCAATGCCCAGCCCGCTCCCCAGGCCTCGGCACCGATTGCGTGCGGCGAAGCCCGGCAGGCTGACGGGCGAGTGCATGTGACCTGCAAATAAGGTGGGCGGATATCGGCGCCGGGGCGCCAATTTCCTGCAATGCGACCAGCAGCTTGCGGTCTGATTCACCAAGCTGTGTTTTTTGCCTCCCCAGAACAGCCGAACTCATATCGATTTAACCCTGCCTTAGCCTCTCAACGGCCTTTGTGATATCCGCTAGAGCAATTCCAGGAAAAGTGCGCAGCGGTTTTCCGTCCGGAATGGCGTAAAAACAAAGAGTTGGAGCGGTTCCGCGTTTCCGTAAACGCTCTTGACCAGAGCCTGCCACCGCAGCCGAGAGCCCTTATGCCTGTGACGTCCGCCAACCCGACTTCCGACCGCAGCGCGCCGCTTGCCGTGCAGGTGGTGCGACAGTATCTGCCCAACCGGGGCGGGCTCGAGGAAGTCGTCGCCAACCTGGCCGGCCAGCTCCTGCAACAGGGCTACCGCGTTCGTGTCGTGACACTCGACCGGCGTTTTACCGCACTCGATGAAACCTTGCCCTCGAAAGAAATCATCAACGGGGTTGAGGTGGTGCGTGTTCCGTTTTCCGGCAGCACGCGTTATCCGGTCGCGCCGCAGGTTTTCCGGCATATCGGCGACGCCGACATTGTTCATGTGCACGCCATCGATTTCTTCTTCGATGCCCTGGCCTGGACGCGGCTCTTTCACGGCAAACCGATGATCGCCACCACTCATGGCGGCTTCTTCCACACCGAAAAATACGCCGGCTTGAAGACAATCTGGTTCAACACGGCGACGCGACTTTCCGCCCTCGCCTATCGTCGTCTGATCGGCTGCAGCGCGCAGGATACGCGGACCTTTCAAGCCATTGCCGGCAGCCGTGTCATCCAGATCGACAACGGTGTCGACACGCGAAAGTTCGCCGATGCCGGTTCGCGTCAAGCGGTGCGCCGCATGGTCACGCTCGGCCGTTTCTCGGTCAACAAGCGGCTGGACAATCTGCTCGACGCAACCCGGGCGCTGGTTTCGAGATCCGGGCACTGGCATCTCGATATCGTCGGCGTGCCGGGCGACCAGAGTGTGGCCGATGTTGAACGCATGATTGCCGAACGTCATCTGGGTGATCATGTCGCTATGCATATCGGCCTTTCCAACGAAGAAATCCGGGGCGTTCTTGGCAAATGCTCGCTCTTTGCCTCGGCTTCGGACTATGAAGGCTTCGGTCTCGTCGCCGTGGAAGCGCTGAGTGCTGCTCTCATGCCATTGCTCAACACCAACACCGCTTATAGCGATCTGGCCTCGAAACATCCCGAAATCCGCATCAGCGATTTCGCCGACAGCGATGCCACGGCCATGGCAATCGAAACCGCATTCGACGCGCTTGCAGCGGATACGGCCGGCTACCGCAACGCTGCCATGCGGGCAGCGGACGGCTATTCCTGGGACCGCGTCGCCGAACGCTATCTCGCGGTCTATCGCGAGGTGCTGGGCGCACGCGCGCCGGTTGCGGCCATGACAGTCACCTCGGAAACAGGCTAGGACATCGCATATGGCCCGTTCCCGCCTCTCGAAAACCTTGATCACCTTGATCGCATCCACGATCCTGGTATCGAACGCGGCGTTCGCGGACTGCTTGAGAGGCGTCAACCTGGCCGGTGCGGAATTCGGAGAACCGCCTGGTGCCTACGGCAAGGACTTTATCTACCCCAGCGACGCCACGATCAGCTATTTCGCCGGGAAGGGCTTCAATGCCGTGCGCCTGCCCTTCCTGTGGGAGCGCCTGCAGCCGACCCTCAACAAACCTTTCGATCAGGCCGAGCACACGCGTCTGACCGATACGGTGGCGAGGCTCAAGGGGGCGGGCATGACCGTCATCCTCGACGTGCATAACTACGCTCGTTATCGCAGCGAGTTGATCGGCTCGGATGCCGTGCCCAATGCCGCCTTTGCTGATTTGTGGAAGCGCCTGGCCAGTCAATACCGCAACGACCCGTCAATCCAGTTCGGTTTGATGAACGAACCGCACGATGTCGCCGCCACGCAATGGCTCGCTGCCGCCAATGCCGCGATTTCAGCGATCCGGCAGGCCGGCGCCGGCAACCTGATCCTGGTACCAGGCACCAATTGGACAGGCGCCCACAGTTGGCTGAGCGATGATCCTGAAGCGGCAAACGGCACCGTCATGCTGGGTGTCGAGGATTCGGCCGACAACTATGCCTACGAAGTGCATCAGTATCTCGACAGCAACTTCTCCGGCACGCACAAGACGTGCGAACGGGCAGATGATGCCGTGACCGCGCTCAAGAATGTCACCGGCTGGCTGCAGAAAAACGGCAAACGCGGCTTCCTTGGCGAATTCGGTGGCGCACCCAACAAAGTCTGCGTGGACGGCATCGCCGCCATGGCCGATTTCGTCGACAAGAATCCGGACACGTGGACCGGCTGGACCTACTGGGCCGGTGGTGATTGGTGGCCGGAAAGCGAAGACATGAACATCCAGCCGACAAAAAAAGGCGATCGGCCACAGTTGCAGGCATTGGAGGCTGCGGGAGCGCTACCGGCCCGCAAGGGTGCCTGCCCTGCACTTGAGAAGAAGGGCTGACCGGGAAAGCCTTGCTACCGCGCCAGCACGGATTGGCGGGCCTGTGTCACGCCTGCACTCGGCTTATCCGCGGCAGGTGTCCTGTAGGCATTCGATGTACCAAGCAGGAACCACAACAGCGCAGCGGTCTTGATCGAATAGAACGAGTCGCTGATCAGCATCAGAAGCAGCAGATAGACCATCACCATGCAATGAAAGCGCCAGGCGCGCGCTTCTGCGGATGGTGCATGGACGAGGATCGCCCACAGCACCACGAAGCCGAAGATGCCGAACGCGGTCAGCGAGTAGGCGAGACCGGAATCGGCCGTGAACTGCGTGGTCTGCTCGGTGCCGAGCACCACTGCAGCCGGAAGCTGGGTCAGGATATGCGCGGTCACCATGAACCGGCCGGCGAGATCGTTCGCCCCGCCGCCGGTACCGGTCATGATGCCATAGGTTGCCAGGATCGCCAGCAGAAGAAATGGCAGGACGGTCCAGGCGAGCCTCGGCACGAGGTTGTAGAAAGGGTAGAGCACCGTGATGAGGACACAGCTGTAGAGGCCGAAACGCGCGTCTGCGAGCACGATGACGGCGAACGCGATGATCAGCCCCAGCCAGAAGCCCTTGAATGCGCGGCCGCGATAGAGCGTCCACGCGTAGACGATGACAGCGAAATTGCCCATCGACACCGGTTCGAGGAAGACCGAGGAGACGCGGTGCTGGCCAAGGAAAGGCAGGATGGTGCGCGGTTCCGGGCGTGTGCCGGAAATGAACAATCCCTGCGTGGCGCCGAACAGCTGGTCCGCGGTGACGGTGCCACGGGCCAGATAATAGCCGATGACGTTGAAATAGGAGATGTAGGTGTCGACCGCGAGGTATTCGAAAAGCCCGGCAGCGATCACGATAAGCCCGCTTGCCAGCACCAGCCGGTCTCCCAGCCGCGGATCGCGCAGGCGCGCGCCGGCGAAGTAGAAGGCGATCGGAATCAGGATATCGCGCACCGATTTCAGATTCAGCTGGCCGCCCCGCAGCGCGAAGATGAGCAGCATGTAGCTGACAAACAAGCCAAGCAGCAGATAGAGCGGCGCGCGCCTGGTCGACGCGACGATGAACACCGTGCCGACGATCATCATCTCGGACAGCATCACGTAGCCGTCGGTGATGTGCATGACCCTCGTATTCACGAAGCAGAGGAAGAAGTTGAACACCAGCGCCGCGATCACCGTCACGACCGCCAGGAGCCGGATCAACCCAGGTGCCACGGCCTCTGCAGCAGGTCTTGTCGAAGCCGGGCGCGGCAAGTCCCCGCTCCAGCCTCGCGGGGCCGCGGCTGCCGCGGTCACGATCCAGCCTCAGCGATCATGCGGCTTACCGACCACGATGTTGCCGATCAGCTTTTCGCGCCACGGCTCGATCTCGTTGATCAGCAGCGCCAGATCATTCTTGTGCGTTGAACCGATCTCGGACTGCAGGATGATACCGTCTGCAAATTTGAGCAGTACCGGCAACAGTTCCTGAGCTTCGGTGCCACAGGCGTCGACCACAAAGAAAGCAGATACCTTGCCGGAATGCTCAAGATCCGAGGCCAGGGAAAGCAAAGCACTGGAACGCTTCGTGTTGTCGCCGACGCGCTCGTAAAGCAGCGCGTCCTTCAAGGGATGTCGGCCGGCGTGTTCGCCATGACCATTCGGCCGCCGGACCCCCGTTTCGGGACGCAACGTACCGTTGAACAGGTAGACATCCTCGCCGAGGCCATACAGTTGCCGGGCAATACCCGGAGCGGCGTGCTCGCTGACCATCGTCGGATCAGCCGCTGCGACCACCACAACGGTCGGCAGGCCGTCGGAGCGGCGAAGCCCTATCAGGTGATTGACCCGGGCGAGCCCCATTTCCGGTATCTGCTGGCCCTTCAGCTCGATCGGCAGATCCCCCGCGCGCCGCAATCGGAAGACCCGCATCAATCGCTGGCGCCATCCCGGCTTGCCGCTGTCCACGAGACGCGCGACGGTCCGCAGTACCGGAACACCGGTCGTCGCGATCAGCTCGCGCTCCGAACGAACCGCGCCGCTGATCGCATCGCGCAATACCGCCAGAACGGATCCAGCCGCAGTGCCGAAAAGCAAGGCAGCGATCAGCACCAGGCTTTTCGGCGCCTGGACCGGCCGTGGAGAGGCAATGGCGGTGGAAATGATGCGCGAGGATCCCTTGCCGATATTCTGCCGGCTGACGAGGTCTTCCGAACGCGTCAGGAACGATTGGTATACGGCATTGATCGAGGCGGCCTCGTTCTCCAGCTGCGCCAGCTTGATACGGGCCTCGCCTTTCTCACTGTTCATTTCAGCCAGCGCATCGAAACGCGTCTGCAATGAATTGAGATTGGCTTTCGCCCGATCGGCATTGGCTTGCGCGGTCTTGCGGATGCGATCGAGCTCATTCTCGATCGACGTGCGCATGGAGGCGATCTGCGAATGCACGGCGCGCATTTGCGGATGCTCCGCACCCAGACTGGTGGCGACCTCGGCCCGTTTGTCGAGCAATTGCGCGTAGCGGCTGCGCAGGTCGATCAGTGTCGGCGACTGCAGCGCTTCGGCAATGGCGCCGGTTTCGACATTGGACATGTTGAGCTGATTGGCCTGGTCGGCAATGGCTTTCTGTTGCTCGGCCGCTTGCCGCGCCGCAAGCAGCTGCTGGTTGAGGCCGGCAAGTTGCTGATCCGTTACCAGACCCTGCTGGCCGGCCGTAATCAGACCATTCTCGGTTCGGAATTTCTCGGCCTCGGCCAGAGCGTCGAGCAGGCGCCGGCGCAGCGTCTCCGTCTGCGCCTGCAGGGCGGTGTTGGCCCGCTGTTCCGCGTCGGTCTGCGATTGATCCGAACTGTTGAGATAGGTTTCAGCGACCGCATTGGCGATCTTGGCGGCCATTTCGCTGTCGCGGTGCTTCATGGTGATCGACAGCACCAAGGAATCTCCGGCCTGCTCGACACTGAGGTTTTTGGCCAGTGCGTCGACAACGGCATCCGTGCGATCGCCGCTCGCCGCTGGCGAGCCGCCGCCGAACAGACGCTGGCGCAATCCGCCACCGCTGGCGGCGAGGTAAGGGTCATCGGTCAATTTGAGGTTTCTGACGACGTCACGCAGCATCTCGCGCGACTGCAGCACATAGATCTGACTGCCGACCGTCTGCTGTGTGCTTACCTGCGCCTCGCCTGGATTGCCACCGGACGCGCCGCCGCGACTGGGATCCAGCAAGATCTCGGCCGTAGAGCGATAATAGGATTTCTGTGTAGCCAGAAAGACCAGAGCCAGTCCCAAACACAGCAGCGCCGTCAGCACCACATAGTGCCAGCGGCGTTTGAGAACCCCAGGCAGTTGAGAGATATCTATGTCCATAGTGCCCCGAGATAAAAGTCGTAATGCCTGAGCCTGGGCAGGCGGCACGACCTAACCCCCATTTTGCCTCGACGCGAACTGCCGCGTGCAAATTGGCGTATCTCGACTCTTCCAATTTATGGTTAAGAAACCCCTAAATTGGCCGCTTGAATCCTTCTCCTACCCACCCAGTAGGTAAAAATTCTCTTCACCAATAGCATCCCTTGAGCAGCGACAAAAGGCGTGCTTCAAACCGCCAGAATCCGGCACTAATTACGCGCAATGATTCTTGTTTCACGCCTCGCGTCGATCTTCCTTCTGGCTTTGATCGTCTTCGCCACCCTTTCGCCGATTGGGTTGAGGCCGCATGTCGGCGATCCCAATATCGAGCGTGCGGCGGCCTATCTGCTGCTGGGTGCAGCGCTTTCGCTGAGTTTCCCGAGGCATATGATGCGCGTGGCCTTCTTCGTCGTGGGCATAGCCGCTGTTCTGGAATCGCTTCAATTGATCGATCCCGGCCGGCATGGGCGGATCGAAGACATGCTCATCAAAGCCGTAGCTGGTCTCATCGGCGTCGCGGTGATCGCGCTGGCCGGCAGGCTGCTCCGCCGCGTGCCATCATGAAGCCAATGAAACAATGCGGCTTTCACCGGCTGGTTTTCACGGCAATTTAACGCGTCGAAGTCAGGGTAGACCCGTATTTCGGGCGGGATCGGGCCCGCATCCGCAATCTCGCCGCAGACAGGGCATGCATGTCCCGGAATGGTCCGAAAATCGAGACCTCGATGGTCGTCGCCACACTCGGCCGTTCGCACGAGTTGGATGGGCTGCTGCGCTCGCTGGCGGCTCAGGACCGCAATGATTTCGAGTTGATCGTCGTCGATCAGAACCCCGACGATCGGCTGATGCCGGTTCTGGCCGGCTTCGCGGAGTCGGTTACCATCATACACCTGCGTGCCGACAGGAAGGGTGTCTGCCGCGCCCGCAATCTTGGAGCAGCGCAGGCCCGTGGTCATTGGCTGGTCTTCCCGGACGATGACTGCTGGTATCCCGCGGATTTCCTCGCGCGCATCGACGCTCTCAAGAAAACTCATCCGGCTGATTTCTTCAGCGGTCGCGCCACCGATACGCAAGGTCAGACCATCATGGGCGATTTCGCCGCCGAGGCGATGCCGATCGAGCGCGCGACGATCTGGACGACACTGATTGAATGGATGCTGGTGGTGAAAAAGTCTGACTTCGATGCCGCAGGCGGCTTCGACGTCGCCATCGGCCCCGGTTCCGGCACACCCTGGGGTGCCTATGAGATCCAGGACCTGGCGCTGAAGCTTTTGTCCGCCGGACGAAAGGGTTGGTATGATCCTGCCCTTACCGGCCATCATCCGGAGGATCGCTCCGATCAGACCACAGCCGCGGCGGTCGCCAAGATACGCGTCTATTCCACAGGCCTCGGTTATGTCATGCGCAAGCACGGTTATCGTTTCAGCGACTACCTGCCCCGGCTGCTGCGCCCCTTGGCCGGCATCGTCATCTATGCGCTTTCCGGCAAACCCGGCATGGCACGCCGCTCCTGGAACATCTTCGTCGGCCGCTGGGTCAGCTGGCGCACCGCGCCAGGTCCTGCCGCGCACGGCGCCTCGGCTTCCTGAGGCTGTTTAAGGTGCATGCGAACCCCTTTCCGTCTAAGGTGAGGCCAGGATCGGTGTGCGGCGCACCATGGTTGCGGGGGACCATTTGAGCAGAAGCATCATGTCGAATTCGCTGATCAATGCGGCGGCAGGCATGCTGCTCTTGATCACCGGCTTCGCTTGCTCCGTCATCGTCGCACGCTTGCTCGGCCCTGCCGCCAACGGCACTGTCGCCTTCGCGCTGTGGGTGGCAGCCACCGGCTCGCTGGTGGCGGAACTCGGCACCGGCATCCTGCTTCTAAGGCTTTTGCCGCAATTGAAAACGAAAGGTGCCGACGCGCAAGAGCGGCGTGGCTTTGCCGCCTATCTCGCTTTACCCGTCTTCGTCGCCACGACATTGCTCACCGCACTGTACGCCCTGTTCTGCTGGAAGGGCGGCGGCATAGCGTGGACCGACAGCACGGCCGGCGTCGCGGCGCTGACCGCCGTGTTGCTGTTCATTCAGTCGATCGGTTCCTTCACCAAGAACTATCTGATCGGCGAAAAGCGGCTCGGCACGTTCTTTGTCTTCACTGCCATCACATCGACACTGCAACTCGGCATAGTCCTGGTCGGCGCGCTGGTGGCCGGTACCGAGGGTGCGCTGCTCGGCTATATCGCGGGCCAATCCGTTTTCTTCCTCTACACGCTGGGTATTCTGTCGACACGGCGCAACAAGGCCGGCCACAGTGCCCGTGCGCTTGCCGCGACCTCGCTGCTGCTGTTCTTCGAATTCGTCATCACCGCCGTGTTCCTCACCAGGCCGGAGCTGGTTTTCCTGCAGCATTTCCGCGACTCGCAGGACGTCGGCTATTATGCGGTCGCGCTGTCTCTGGCCAATCTCGCCCTGCAGCTTCCCGTGCAACTGACCGGCAGCCTGATCCCGTTTTATGCCGAGCGGCATGAAGCGAGCGAAGGCGCGGGAGCCACCGACCTGTTCGCAGCCGTCGTGCGGTCCTTCTCCTACATCACCTTTCCGCTCTGCTTCGGCCTTGCCGCGGTCGCATCGCCTCTGGTCGTCACAGTCTTCGGCGCCGCCTTCGAACCGGCTGGCGCGGTGGTCGCCATCCTCGCCATCGGCTCACCAGCCTATGTCTTCATTCAGCTCACCACCCAGTACCTCTATTCCAAGGACCAGGTGAAGGACCGCCTGGTGATCAGCAGCATCGGCGCTGTGCTCATGGTGATCGGCTGTCTGGTTGCGGTGCCTTTGTGGGGCATCGTCGGGGCCTCGAGTGTCCGTGGTCTGGTCTTCCTGGCGATGAGCGCGCTTCTGGTCAGCCATATCAAGCTGGAGAGCGGAGCAGGCAAGCTGATTGTCGTTGTGATCAAGGTGGCTCTTGCCGCCGTCGCCTGCGGCATAGTCGCCTTGATGGTCACGCGCGTCATGCATGGCGTGCCCGCCATAGCCGCCGGCATCGCTGCTGGCGCGCTCGCCTACGCTCTTGTGTTGCGCCTGCTGGCGGCAATACCGCCCGAGGACGCCACTGTGATCGATGGCTTGCAATCGCGTCTCCCGTCAGGCATCGGGCGCGTTTCACGCCTGCTCTTCGGCCTGATCGCCCCATTGCCTTCCGCCTCGCAGGCTTCGAAATGATCGCTCATCCTGCTCCCCGCCCATCCGACGATGTGGCTGCGGTGCCGGGGCCGCAAAGACAGGTTGCAGCCGCGCGCCCGGTCACGTTTTCGGATACTGTCGCGCTTTATGCGGATGCGGCACCCGGCTCCGAGCCTCGCGACAGCGCGGTGCTCTTCCTCAGCCCATGGGGCTTCGAAGAGATGTGTACGCGCAAGCTCTGGCGCGACCTTGCCGATCGCCTGGCGGCGTGCGGCATCCCCAGCCTGCGCTTCGACTATCCGGGCACCGGCGATGCGCTCGACCGGAGAGACTTCGCGGACGGTCTCGCTATCTGGGAAAGCGCCGCACTTGCCGCTGCCATGGAATTGCGCCGCCTTTCCGGGGCAACCCGGCTCGTCCTGATCGGCCATGGGCTCGGCGCAACGCTGGCCGCCACCATCGGTCCAAGGCTCGAAGTCGTCGATGCGATCGTCCTGATGGCGCCGGTGGTCAGCGGGCGGTTCTATCTACGTGAGTTGGCCGCCTGGTCGAAGATGGTGGACGAAGGCCTGGGGCTTCGGGATGACCAGCGCATCACCGATCATGTCGCCGTTGCGGGCCTGATCATGCCCGACGAGATCGCCGCCGAGGTCAAGAACCTCAACATCGAGACATTGCCCGCCCTGCCCGCCAGCCAGGTGTTGATGCTGGAACGGCCTGCGCGAGACAAGGACGTCGCGCTCTCGGCACATTTGGTGGCGCTGGGCGCCGACGTCACCCGCCTGCCCTATCTTGGCTACGACGACCTGGTCTCCAACCCGACAATCGCCAAGCAACCGCTCGAGGTCACCCGACAGATCGTTGAATGGGTCTCTGAAGCGACCGCGCGATCGGAAAGCAGAAAGGCGCAGATCCCGGAAGTGCCGGTTACGGCGCGGCTGGAAGGTCCCGGTTTCGTCGAGACACCGCTGCGCTTCGGCACCGATGATCGCCTTTTCGGCATTCTCTGCCAACCACGCGGTCAAAAGCGGGGCGCCACGGTGGTCTATCTCGGCACCGCCAATGACCGGCTGGCCGGCTGGGCACGGATGACGACCGAGACCGCCCGTTACCTAGCCGCCAAAGGCGTCGCCTCGTTGCGTTTCGACGCGGCCAATGTCGGGGACAGCCCCCCTGCCATCGGGGTGCCCGAGCAGGTGCTCTACACCGATCATCAGATCGACGACGTCATGGCCGCTATCGACCTGCTTGACGGGCTGGCGCTCGGCGTGGCGATGCTCGCCGGCCGTTGCAGCGGCGCCTATCTCGCCTTCCGCAGCGCCGTCGCGGACGAACGCTGCAAAGCGGCGGTCGTCGTCAATCCTTTCACCTTTGTCTGGGACAAGGACGACGTGGTGGACGACGCCTTGCGCTACAATGCCCGTTCACTCGAGGATTATGGCCGGCGCATGATCAGCATCGACACGTTGCGGCGCCTGCGGGCCGGCCGCGTCAACATACGCTATGCGACGGTCAACATCGCCAAGCAGCTCGCCAACCGTTTCGCTGGCAAGATGCCGGCCGTGCTGGCGCCGCTATCGAAATATGCGCGCCTGAAGGAAGCAACCTACGCATCGTTCAAGCGGCTCACCGAACGACACATGCCGCTGACGCTGATCTACAGCGCCAACGATATCGGCCTCGACCGCTTCCGTTTCTATCTCGGCAGAAATGGCGAAAATCTGAAACGCTACGGCAATGTCTCGGTCGAGATCATTCCCGGCGCCGATCACAACATCTCTCCGCCGGCGGCCAAGGCGATTGTGCGCGAACGGATCCTGGCTGCGGCTGTGAAAGCAGGCGAACCCGGGCAATAGCCTGGTCAGAACCGCGCGGTTGCCCTTGCATTCAACGCATGGACTTCGCCACTGGGCTTTCCGGCATTGCCAAGCGGAACCAGCCGCACACCCTTCGTTTCTCCCGGCGCCAGATGGAACCAGTTGTCCGAAGGACGGAAACCGGGCGCATCGACATGGACCGACTGCGCCAGACGATCGGCGGAGAACGCCAGCAACCAGCCTCCCTCGTCTTCCGAAAGCTCCGCTGTGACGACAGCCTCAGTCAATGCTTCGGCTCGGCCGAGCGGAAAATGAAACGCCTCCGCCACAAGGTTCTGATTGCCGGCGTCCTTCAGCCGGGCGACCGTCACATTATGCGAGGGCGCACCGAAACGGAAAGCATAGGCGGTATCGAAAAAGGCGCCGAACAAATCTGTGGCCGGCAAGGTGATATCCTGACGAGCTGGAACGATGACCGGCCGGGCGCCACGCACCACGGGCTGCATGCCGTCGCGCAGGCAAGCAAGCTCGACAATCAAATGGCGATCGTCGTCGGCGTCGTTGACGACATGCACGTCGACACCGTTCGTGCCTTCATCCGTCAGCATGATCTGGATCGGACGGAATGCCCGCTTCAGCGCGTACCAGGCGGGCTTCGGCATACCCGTCGCATCGACCACACCCCAACCCGCTCCCGGCAGCAGATCCTGGAACGTCCAGACCAGCGCACCGTTGCAGGCGGAACCCGGCCGCCGCCATTCGGCGAAAGTCGCCTCCATGATTTCGCCCGTCACGGCGCGCGACAGGTCGAGATACCGGACAGGATCCTCGCGGCGTAACCGCACCGGATCGACGCCATAGAGCAGCGCCAGATAATGCTCGCGGATGTCCTCGAAATCCCATGACGCGCCACGGTCGCGTGGCACGCGCGCTTTCCAGCGCGGGTCGTGCACAGCCGGCACCGGCAAGGCGTTGTCGAGCAAAGCCTGGTCCGGCACATTGGCGAAGGCCAGGCTCTCGGCGGCAAAACGCACACCGGCGCGGCGGGCATCGTCCAGCGGCCGGCAGTAGGCACCGACGCCGTAATAGTGGGTCACCCCTTCATTGGGCGAGAACGGCATCGCCCCGCCGCTCGGACTGTTCGGCACATAAGGCACGTCCGGTCTGATCGCGGCGGCGATGCCGGGCAGCAACTCGTCCGTAAGCGGTCCCGACCATGACGTTGGCGGCAATCCCAGCATCGCCGCCTGCTGCGCCATCTCGCTGCCGCCACACAGCACCGCCAGCGATGGCGAAGCTGAAATGCCGTGCAGGAACTGTTCCGCTTCCGCACGCACCAATGCCGCGAAATCGGCATCGCCAATCGGATAGTCGAAATTGGCGAACATGAAATCCTGCCAGACCATGATGCCGAGCTCATCGCAGAGCGCGAAGAATTCAGGCGTCTCGTAGACCATGGTTCCGCCGACGCGGAGCATGTTCATGCACGCATCGGCCGCAAGTTCGAGCAGCGGCGCATAGCGGTCCCGTCCGCCCGGCAGGTCGACGATGTCGGCACTGGTCCAGGCCGCTCCGCGGCAGAAGACACGCACGCCATTCACGATCAACGCGAAATCCCGCCCATCGTGCCCGCGGTCGGCACGAATGCGACGGAAACCGGTCCGGCCCAGCACGTGCCGCTTGTCACCCACCCGAAGCTCGACATCGTGCAGGACTGGCGTGCCGTGCGTGCGCGGCCACCATACGGCAACGTCCGGAATCGAAAGACGGCCCTCGAAGCGCCCATCCTTGCCGGACAGCGCAACCTCGCGACCGGCACAGCCTATCTTGATCGGGTCAGCCAATTCCGGCGCGGCAAAGCTCACCGCGAGTTGCCCGGTTCCATCCTCGTCGAGCGTCGCCGCGATGCGGACGTCACGGGCAAGCATTCGCTCTGGCCTTGCCAGCCGGATCGGCCGATAGGGCCCCGCGGCGTGGATTTCCGGGCACCAGCCAGGCATGTAACCAAGCACGGTGGTACGCACCAGCCGCAACCCCGGCGGCGTGATCATCTGCGGCCGCCAGCGCGCGCGCGGGCCGCGCTTGTCAAGGTGTGGCGCAAGCGTCCGGAAGCAGATCGCCAGCCGGTCGTTTCCAGTCAAGGCGACAGCCAGATCATGTCCGGCAAACATCGAGCTGGAAGTCTCTACCAGCTCACCGTTCCAGTAGATTTCCGCGATCGTCGCCAACCCATCGAAGTGAAGCGTGGCAGGGCCGGGTGCCTCTTCCGCTAGATCGAGAAAATACCAGGCATCCGATGTGTTCAGCGGCCGCGGTGCCGTGCGGTCGAACTGGCCGGCGCGTTCCAATGCGCCTGCAACAGTGCCAGGCACAGGTGCCTCGACAGTCGGGAAAGCCCCGGCATCCAAAGGCGGCGGACCCCAGGTTCCGGGAGGCGTCAACGCCATCCGCCAGCCCTGATCCAGGCGACGATCGCCATGGGCTGGAGTGTCTGCGCTCACGACACCGCTCAGCCGAGCCTGCCGGCCAGGCCGCGCATCAGAGCGTCCCAGGCTTCGACAGCTGGATCGAGGGCGGTCGCCAGCGGCTCGAACTTGCGCCGTGCGACGGCACGCGCCACCTGGAACTGCGTCGCCTTGGCGACTTCGGAAATGCGCAGCGCGTGCCCGGCAGCTTCAGCCAGCGAGCCGTCGGGACGCAGCCAATCAAGATGGCTGGCGGCCAGTTCGAAATTGGCGCCGAGCTGACGCAGCGTGTTGAACGCATATTTGTGGAAGAAATCGAATGGCCGCTCCGCCACCTTCTCGACCTGACCTGGAAATGCCTTGGCAAAGGCCGCCACTGGATTGTCGGCCGGCCGGCGCGCGAAATGCTGTTTTGCCAGCCGCTCGGCATGCGCATGCAGATGACCATGCGCGGGTCGTTGCGCTGGGAACCTGGCGAATTCCGTGTAGGGCAGGAACGGCAGTTCCTCCGACCCATCCTTCATGTGGAACAAACCGTCGAAATCATCGCCCTCCAGCCGGAAGAAACCGGCATTGTGGAAATAGTCGATGCTGCGGCCGGCAGGATCGAGCCGGTTGATCGCGACCGTCGTCTTGGCATGTTCATTCTTGTAGCCGACGCCGTGCGTGTCGGGCATGTAGAAGCTGTCCATCTCCACCAGACATAGCCGGCCGCGGATCAACTGTTCCGCGACATGCGCTTCCACCCGGTCATAGATGGCCAGTTCCGTGCAACGGATGCCGTACAGCGCCTCGAGGTCCTCGAGCGGCACTTTGAAGAAGGTGAACTGGTCGCCCTCGAAATCCTGCGTCAGCGTGAACCCGAGCATCGCTTCCGGTTCACTGCCGAAGGCATGCAGCGTCTCGATCCACAGATCGACGTAACAATTGGTTTCCGGCCACATGCGCTCCGGCTGGTGCAGCGCATGCGGTTTGTAGCTGGCGGGATCGAGCCCGGAAAAGACCGTCGGCAGCGCCAAGATCAGAACCCGAACGTCTTGCGAACCGGCGCCGGCCACGCGTCGATATCCAATCCGTGATGGTTGAGCAGCGCCAGCGCGATACGCTCCAGCCCGAAACCGACGCATGCGGAATGGGCGACACCACCATCGGCCGTGCTGATTTTCCAGTCCTTGCCGAAATGATCCTGATGATAATTGAAGCTCATGCAGGCCGTCGGCTTCGTGGTCGAGGTGATCGGGATCAGCAATTCGAACTTCAGGTTCTGGTCCCGCTGATTGTTCTTCATCATACGCCCGGCACGGCCGAAGAACGGATCGTTGGCGACGTCGATTTCGACCGGGAGGCCCACGGAGGCCATCAGTGCCTTGCCCCGCTCCATCCAGTCATTGCGGAAGGCCATCACCTGGTCCGGCGTACCCAGGCGCACATACTCACGCATGCGGAAAAGCTGCATGCGCGCCGGATCGTTGGATGGCTCGTGCCGGAAACAATAGGACTGCAGGTCGAACAGACCGCCATTCTCCGGCAACGGACCACGCTTGGCCACCGTCGGGTAGAGCGGATAGCAGGCCGCCGGCGTCAGCACGATGTCGGTGCCCTCCTGGGTCTTGGTCCAGTCTTCGCCGGCCTCCATGCATTGCAGCAGATTCATGTGGTCGAGATCGTTTCCACAGAAAGAATGAATCGTGCCGGCAAGCTGCGGAAAGCTCTTCATGTAGCCGCTGCCCTCGAAATGCGCGCGGTTCATGCCGGGTGGAAAACGGATCGGCTCGGCGCTGTCGCCGCCGCCGGCCTTGTCGATCAGCGCCTCGAAACGGGTGATGATGTCCTCGAAGCGGCCGCTGCGGCCGTAAAGCCCTTCGACGCCGGTAGCGATGAGCAGGCCGGTTTCGAACAGCCTGTCGAGAAGCGAGGTTTGCTGGTCCATGGCTTACCCCATCAGGCTCGTGTCCTGCTTGTGCACAAGCAGGAGGTTCGACGTGTTACCGAGAATACGATCGTTGGAGATCATCAATTGCGCCGAATGCGCGTCGCGCAGGTGGCGGCCAAGGCTGTAGGGCGTGCCGTTCTTGTAACCGAGAATACCGCACACCAGCATGGCATGGTTGATGATGGTGAGGATCGTTTCGGAAGAGCCGATCTTGACGTTGTTCATCGCCACCGCGAAACCGATGGAAGACAGCCGGTCGTGGTCGGCCTTCGCCGCCTCGAATTCGCGCAGCCCGGCGATGATGTTGGATTTCAGCAGTTGCAGCAGGCTGGAAGCCTCGGCAAGCCGCAATGCGCCGGGCGGCGGCGCACCGGGGCTCTTGCGGGCAGCCGCGCGCACGAAGCTCTGCGCGCGCGCCATGGCGTTGACGGCGATGCCGTACCAGACCGCGCTCCACAACAGATGCGAGGTCGCCAGCATCGACTGCGCGGCGATCTCTGCAAACGGCTTCGGCAGGATTTGTGCGGCCGGCGCATCGCCCTTGAACAGATAGCCGTCCGAGCAGGTGCCGCGCATGCCGAGCGTATCCCACACCTGGGTACGTTCCAGGGTGTACTGATCCTTGGTGAACGCCGTCATCACCTGGTCAGTGGAGGCAGCCTCGGCATTGGCGCGCGAGGTGATCAGGATGGCGTCGGCATATTCGCCATAGGAAATGACGGTGGCGTCTTTCTCCAGATGACAGTCGGCGCCATTCACCTCGATGGCGCAGATGCTGTTGCGCAGATTGCCGCCAATACCGCCTTCGGTGGTGGCGGATGCCAGCAACAGTTGTTCGTCGGCGATGCGACGCATGAAGGCACGGTGCCAGTCGCTTTCCGAACCGTGCGAGACAAGGCTGGAGAGCTTGATGTGGTGCATGGCGAACACCATCGCCGCCGAGGCGCAGGACTGGCCGATCAGCGAACAGATCTCGGCGACGTCCGATACCGTTGCGTCCTCACCGCCGAGCTCGCCAGGGATCTGCATGGAGAGCAGCCGTTCGAGCCGCATGGCATCGACGGCCTCCCGGGGGAAACGGCTTTTGACGTCGACATCGTCGGCATGAACGGCAGCGACTGCCGCAACACGCCCGGCGCGTTCGGCAAGACCTGTACTGGCCGGCGCGTTCATTCTGCCGCCTGAGCCCCGCTGAGAATGCCTTGCACGGCGGCGGCGATCGCATCGACGCTCTGGAACGTCTTTCGGTTGAGCAACGAATCCGGAAATTCGAGGTCGAACGCCTCTTCGAGAGCCAGCATGATCTGAACCGAGGCGAAGGAAGACAAGCCTGCCGCATAGAGATCGGACTGATCGCTGAGCGACTCTATTCCGCCCGGCAAGCCGCCCCGTGCGGCCAGAACCTCACGAATTTTCGACTTTACATCGCTCACGATAGCCACCCTGCCCAACAAGGAACATTCCGTCCTTGTCCCCTCTCTAGATCAGCGGCAATAAAATCGCATGAACGGGAATGGATAACAGCTTGTAAACCCGCCCCGGTCCTGATTTCCAGGCTATCGCATCGGCCCGAAAATCGAAATCAATTTTCGGCAAGCACGATGCGCAGCCTGAACGTATTGGAGGATCTTTCACCCATCCAGACGGAGGGCGGCGCTCTAAATTACGAAGGACCAGAACAGGCAGGCAAGCGTCGCAGCCGCGAAAACAACCAGGAAAAGGCTGCGCAAGAGAACGTTGCGCCGCAGCTCGTTCATGACGAGATGACAGCCGACGACGGCCGCGACGAACAGGAAACGCCAGTTCCACAGCGCCCACGGCGCACTGCTTTGTCCGAAAGCCCAGCGCGCCGCCAGCGAGCCGACGATGCTGGCAAACAGCACCACCACGGCCCAGACGACGATATCGGCGGCATTGAGCAGAACGATGCTCGCCGCGCGCAGAGGCAACACCATCATCAGCATGGCCGAAAAGAAATACAGCGCCGCCAGTGGCAGGAAAGTCGTTGCATCCGCGATGTCATCCAGCCGCTTCACGCCGATCGCACCGAACGGATAACCATGTTGTGCGACAGCGAGGCTTAGGGCCATCAGCAGGGCGGAGAAAACCGCAACCAGGGCGAATGAAGTGACGATCTTGCTCACGGCGTTTCCCTTACGAATCGGACGCGAGCAAGCCTAACGCCATGTCGTAAACCGCAAGTAAGCTCGAGCTGGACGCTTCAGGCACGGACCTGGATCGGCGCGGCTATTTTCGTGCGAGCCGCTGGTGTCCTCGCCTCCTCCAGGCGTCGGCCGCCATCGGCATCGAACAGCTGGATGTCCCGGGGATCGACCGAGAAGAAAAACGGCTGGCCCGACTGCAGATCTTCATGCGTCGCGACATGGACGATCATTCCCTGCCCGCCGAATGAGCCATGCAGCAATTTGGCGATGCCGAGTTCTTCGGCAAAGTCGAAGCGTGCGGAGAGTGGACCCGAACCGAACTTCACTGCTTCCGCACGAAAACCGACGACCACCGGACCGTGGCCGATCTCCGGCCATTGATTGCGGTCATAGGCAAGCTGCTGGCCATCCGGCAGCTTGATGACGCCTTCGTCCGGATGGGCGGCGCCCTTCAGCAGATTGAGCCCGGGCGAACCGATGAAATTGGCGACATAGGTGGTTTCCGGCCGTCCATAGACCTCGCTCGGCGTGCCGACCTGCTCGATGCCGCCCTTGTTCATCACCACGATGCGGTCGGCCAGGGTCATCGCCTCGACCTGATCGTGCGTGACGAAAAGTGTGGTTGCGCCGAGACGCTGGTGCAGCTTGCGGATTTCAACGCGCATGGCGACACGCAGCGTTGCATCCAGATTGGACAACGGCTCGTCATAAAGGAACACTTTCGGTTCGCGGATCATGGCGCGGCCCATGGCCACGCGCTGCCGTTGGCCGCCGGAGAGCTGAGCCGGCTTGCGCTCGAGAAAATCGGTCAGGCCGAGCGTCGCTGCCACCTTGTTGACGCGCTCGGTGCGTTCGGCCTTTGAAAGCCCGGCGATCTTCAGCGAATATCCGATGTTCTTCGCCACGGACATATGCGGATAGAGCGCATAATTCTGGAACACCATGGCGCAACCGCGTTCGCGCGGTTCCAGTCTGTTGACCACGCGTCCGGCAATCGCGACCTCCCCGGAGGTGATCGATTCCAGGCCGGCCACCATGCGCAGCAGCGTGGACTTGCCGCAGCCGGAAGGACCGAGAATGACGATCAGCTCGCCGCTGGCAACGTCGAGGTTCACGCCATGCACGACCTCGTTCTTGGCGTAGGATTTGCGCACATCGCGCAAGGTGATTTCGGCCATGGGATGTCGTCCCTTATTTTTCAGTGGAGATGAGGCCGCGCACGAACCAGCGCTGCAGGAAGATGGTGACCAGCACCGGCGGGGTCAGCACGATCAGGTTGGCGGCCATGGCCACGTTCCAGATCGGCGGTTCGCCAAACACCGGTCCCGGCACGATCTTCTGGAGCTGCATGGTGGCGGTGGCAAAGTTCTGCTGATCGGTCACCACCAGCAGCGGCCACAGATACTGGTTCCACGACCAGACGAACATGATGGTGGCGAGTGCCGCCATGTTGGTCTTGGAAAGCGGCATCAGCACTTCGAGAAAGAAGCGGACCGGCCCCGAGCCATCCATCTTTGCGGCTTCGGTCAACTCGTCGGGAACAGTGAGGAAGAACTGGCGGTAGAGGAAGGTGCCGGTGGCGGTGGCGATCAGCGGCAGGATCAGGCCGGAATAGGAATTGAGCAGGTTCCATTCCGGCAGCCCGACCGAGATCCCGAACAGTTCGAAGATCGCCTTGAATGGGCGCAACGCATCCGCGGCCACCGCATAGGTCGGCACGATGCGCACTTCCAGCGGCAGCATCAGGGTGATGAAGATCAGCCAGAACATCACCATGCGGAGTTTGTAGCGGAAATAGACGATCGAGAAGGCGGAAAGAGCCGCGATGACGATCTTGCCGATGGTGACGCCGCCAGCCACGACGATCGAATTCAGCATCACCCGGCCGAAATTGCCACGTTCCCAGGCCGTGGCCATGTTCTCGAGGAAATGGCTGCCAGGCATGAGCGGCATGGGCACCTGGTTCACCGTATGGAAGTCGTGGCTCGCCGCCACGAAGATGATCCAGAAAGGAATGAGCAGCGCCACGAGGCTGCCGATGAGCAGAGCGTGGGTGATGAAGTCGAGGACAGGGGTGCGTTCGATCACGGTTTGGCTCTCCGCTCAGCGATAGTGGACGCGCCGCTCGACGAAGCGGAACTGGATGAAGGTCAGCGCGATCACAAGCACCATCAGCACGATCGATTGCGCGGCGGCGAGCGAGTAGTCCTTGCCCTGGAAGCCGTCGGTATAGATCTTGTAGACCATCAGTTCGGTCGCCCGCGCCGGGCCACCCGACGTGGTGATGTCGACGATGCCGAAACTGTCGACGAAACTGTCGGTGATGTTGATCACGATCAGGAAGAACAGCGTCGGCGTGATCAACGGCAGTTGGATGTCCCGCATGCGCTGCAGCACGCTTGCGCCGTCCATCGCGCCGGCTTCCGAGATCGTGCGCGGGATCGACTGCAAGGCCGCCAGGAAGAAGATGAAATTGTACCCCACCATCTTCCAGCTTTGCGCCAGCACGATGAGGATGAAGGCATCATAACCGTTGAGCGCCGGGTTCCAGAGACCGGGAAAGGCGTGGTTGATGGCCGACACAAAGCCGGCGTCAGGCGAGAAGATGAAACGGAATGCCAGGCCGACCGCCGGCGCAGCCAATGCGTAAGGCAGGAAAAAGGTGAACTTGTAGACCTGGTGGCCGGGCAGCCGGCGGTCCACGAACAGCGCAAGCAACGCTGCAATGGCGAGCGACAATACCGTTGCGGAAAAGGCGAAGGTCAATGAAACGCGTACCGAGTTCCAATATTTCGGATCCTCGAAGACGGTCATGAAATTCTGCAGGCCGACCCACTGGTTGCTGCCGCCGAAGGGCGGTTCCAGCGTCACGGCCCAGTAGAGCGCTTCGCCTGAAGGCCAGTAGAAGAAGACGAAGATCAGAAGCATCTGCGGGGCAATAAAGGCCGCCGCCAGCCACAGATTGGAGAAGGTGGCACGCTTTTCCATGCGGACGCTCCTTGCCTTGTCATGATTATGAAAAGAGCGCCGCGGCTTTGCCGCGGCGCCTGGGGTCTGTCGTCTCAGCTTACGGCAGCGCCACGCCCTTGTAGGTCTGCTCGTAGCGGCGCAGGATCTGGTTGCCGCGTTCAACGACGGTATCGATCGCAGCCTGCATGTCCTTCTGGCCGGTGAAGGCAGCTTCCAGCTCCGAGCGCAGCTCGGCGCGGATCGAGGTGAAGTTGCCGAGACGGATACCGCGTGACAGCGGTGTGACGTCGGACGCGGTCAGCGAGGCAATCGCGATGTCGCGGTTGACCCGCTTCGGATCCTTGTAGAAGCCGTCGGCCTTAAGGAGCTCATAACCCTTGGTCGTGACCGGGATGTAGCCGGTATTTTCGGCGATGTACTTCTCGCCGGTGTCCGGAGCCGTGACATACTTCAGGAAAGCTGCGGCAGCTTCGTATTCTTCCTTCGACTTGCCTTCCATGACCCACAGCGAAGCACCGCCCACCATGGAGTTGGTGCGCTTGGCCGCATCGAGGACCGGCATCATCGCCACATCCCACTTCAGGTCCTTGGCCTGGGTGTTGTGGACGGTGCCATGGTTGGCGATCGACGTGATGGTGGCGGCGCAGGTGCCGTCGGCGAAGGCCTGGACGACGTCCTTGCCCATCTGCTTGGTCTGGATCTTGGCGTAACCGGCATCGAGCCAGGACTTGAAGTCCTTCATGTGGTCGACGAAGGCGGTCTTGTTGAAGGCGAGTTCGGCGCCGAGGCCGCCATAGCCGTTGTCGAGCGTGGCAAGCGGAATGGAGTTGGTGGCCGAAAACTGCTCGAGATCCATCCAGGAATCGAAGTCGAAGGCAAAGCCGCAGGGAACGCCGGCGGCCTTCATGGCCTTCAGGTCTTCGCCGAACTCGGCCCAGGTCTTCGGTGCTTCGGTCTTGCCGATCTTCGCGAAGGCTTCCTTGTTCCAGTAGAAGACGGCGGTCGATGAATTGTAGGGGAACGACCACATCTCGCCGGCGGAAGTGGCGTAGTAGTTGGCAATGCCGGGGAAGTAGGCCTTCCAGTCGATGTCGAGCTTGTAGTCGTTGGCGAACTTGGTGGCCGGATAGATGGCGCCCGACAGCATGAAGTTCACGGTGCCGGCATCATAGATCTGCACGACGGTGGGATGCTGCTTGGAACGATAAGCCGCGATGGTGTTCTGCTCAGCCTTGTCGTAGCCACCCTGCCCGGTGCAGACGGCTTCGTACTTGTCCTGCGACTGGTTGAACAGCTGGCAGTGCTTGGCCACCACCTCGCCGAGGTCGCCGGTCAGGCCGTACCAGAATTCGAATTTCGTGCGTTCGGCGGCATTGGCGCCACTGGCAAGGACGACGGCCGTCGTCGCGAGCAGGATCAATCGTTTCATTCGTCCTCTCCAGACAGGAAGGTTGCTGCGCGAGCGAAACACCCGCTACGGCGCCTCCCCTAGAGAGATCACATGACAGCCGCGTTGTGGTTTCGTGATGAAATGACGACAATCCCCACACAATCCCGCCCCCTACCGGGTTGGCAGCACGGTTATTCATTACCTGGGTCGGAGTGTTCCCAAAGATCGGACTTGCACATCCATTCCGGCTCAGACGCCGGCATCGCGGATTTCGAAGACGTTGCCGCCGCTGGTGACGAAGCGCCCACGTTCGCCGCGGCGCACGCTGTAGCACTTCTCGCCACCGTCGCGGATCTCGCTCCACACGGTACACAGTTCGCCATTGCGGAGCGCCCAGCGGCCCCTGTCGCCATGCCGAGCCGAATTGTCGCCCGAATTGTCAATCGTGATCTCCGCGGAGCCGTCGGGCGCCAATATCAATGAGCCGCCGCGCCAGCCGCCATCTTCCCACCAGGCGATCGAGCGTCCGACCAATTCATTCTTCAATTCGGTCGATGTGAGATCGGCAGCGCCCGCTTCGCCGGTGACAAGCACCGAAGCGGCCAGGACTGCCGAATGCAAAGCCATGCGACGCATCGCTCGAATCCTCATCCATGACGATCAGATGACGATTCAATGACATTTGCCGGCTGCTGTCGAGCCTTGGTTGCAGCCCCCCGCAACCGGTTTTCCCCAGGCGGCGTCAGGGAAGTGTCATGTGCCGGTCAGATGCCGGACATGAAAGCGCGGCATTGTGTCGAACGGCCTGTCGAGCATCGCTCGGCCGAACCCCAGCCCGCAAATGCCCAGCCTGTCAATTGAAGGACCACGCCCATGTCAGCCGTCACCGGCACTGGAATCTCTGCTCACAAACGCGCCAACGATCTCTCGGACTTTGCCGAGGAGCTCGACATGATTGAGGAGCTCGGCGTCGAGGCGATCGAACTGCCGACCTACGACATGGACATCGTCGTAGGCGGCAAGATCAGGAAGCCGCAGCTCACCGCCCTGAAGCGCGCCTGCGCCGGCCGCGATGTCGTCTATTCCGTACACGGCCCCCTCGCCATCAACTTCATGGACGAGACCTATCGGCTGCCGCGTCATTTCGAAGTGCTGCAGGCGTCTCTGGAAGTGGCGGCCGAGGTCGGCGCCGAACACTATGTGATCCATTCCGGCCTGATGCCGATGCAGCAGGCCAATGGCATCGAGGCCGGCTATCAGCGCCAGCGCGAATGGCTGGCCAAGAGCGGCGACATCGCCCGTCAGCACGGGCTGATCCTCTGCGTCGAGACCCTGTTTGCCGGATATGAAGGCAAGGGACTCGCAGCCTCTCCGTCACGGCTTGCCACGGAACTTGGCGCGATCAACCATCCGAACGTCATGGCGACGCTCGATTTCAGCCACGCCTATCTGAAACTCGATTTCGACGGCCGCCGCGACGCGTTTGTCGAGGAAGTAAAGGCATTGGCGCCCTACTCGCGCCATTTGCACGTTCATGACAGCTTCGGCCGCCAGGACGACATCTGGATGTTCACCGATGGCGAGCGCGTCGCCTACGGCCACGGCGACCTTCACCTGCCGGTCGGCTGGGGCGATATCCCCTGGGACAGACTGATGACCGAATGCGAATTCCCGGATGGGGTGCTGTTCAACATCGAGTTGAAAGAGCGTTACTGGTACGCCGCCCAGGATACGGTCGACGCCACCCGGCAACTCGCTGAAAAAGCACGCTTCGTGCGCACCGCCGCAGCGGCTTGAGGTGCTGGAGCAATTCCAGGAAAAGTGTGTTGCGGTTTTCCGTCCGGAATTGCGAAAAAACAAAAAAGTAAGAGCGTTTCCGTGAAAAACGGAAACGCACTAGACCGAGCTGATCGGAGATTGGCGCTCCAGAAAGCATCTGCCTGAGTATCGGCAACGGCACCAATGGCGAATGGTGAGTGACACCATTCGCATTGTCCGTTTCGTACGGAACTTCTCGTCCAAAGCCAATCAGCCAGGCATTCGAAATGCCTAGTTTGCAGGCGCTGGCTGTGCCGGTTCCTGACTGCCGGTGGAGGCAGGCGGTTGCGCCGGCGTCTCGGCTTCCTGTTCAGGCGCTTGCGTTGGTTCGGCCGAAGGCGTGTCGGGAGCCGGTGCTGTTTGCTGGGTGGGGGCAGTTGGCTCGCTGGGCTGTGCCGGCTGCTCGTTGGTCAGAACCTCGTCGGTCTTGGCTTTGATCTCGTCGGCGGTCTGCTGGCTGATGAACCCATAGTTGACGGCCAGGCCAACAACCAAGGCAACAATGATACCGATGATGGCGGTTTTCAGGTTTTTGGACATTGGAAGAGGCCTTTCGAAAGCCCACCGGCGACCGTATCAACAATCACCTGATGGTGCCCCTCCCACCGAACAGTAGCGTGCCTCAGCCTCCGGCGATGGTCAATCCTTGCGGAGACGCACAAGCATCGCAACAGGAAGCCAGGAGCTCGTTGAGAGGCAGGTACGCCGTCAGAGGCTAATGAATGAACTAATCGGGCGTCCCCATGAACGGCGATTTGATCGCAACCCAGCCTGCAGGCCGCCGCACTCAGACTGCGTAAGTGCACCTGCCACGCGACGAGCAAATCCACATTTTGTAAATCGATTTGCAAATCGATTTACAAAATGATAGCGCTACGAAATGAGCACCATTGCGAAGGTTGCCGCGAAGGCTGGCGTGTCACCGACTACGGTCTCGCATGTCATCAACCACGCCGACCGCGTGTCGAAATCGATGCGCGAGCGGGTTGAGGCGGCGATCCTGGAACTTGGCTACCGGCCAAACCCGCAGGCGCAGAGCCTGCGCACTGGGCGCACCAATCTCGTCGCGATGCTGATCCCCGACATCCGCAACCCGTTCTATCCGGAACTGGTGAAAACGGTGCAGTCGGAACTCGAGGCAGTCGGCCTCGACATGCTGATCTTCAACACCGACGTTCCAGGCGGCCACTCGCAGGATCATGGCCGGGAATATCTGCGGCAGATCAACAGCAAGCGGGTCGACGGACTGATCGTTGGCGATTTTGCGCTGCACGGCATGCATGATGCGTTGCTGCAGGTGGAAGCACCTGCGGTGTTCATCGGCAATCTGCCGAACCGCGCCGTCGACAGCATTCGCATCGATGATTTTGACGGGGGCTATCAGATGGGCGCCTATCTGGCCCGCAAGGGCCACCGTCGTGTCGCGCATGTGACCGGGCCATCCTTCTTCACCGAGGCGATGCAGCGCGCCGACGGGTTCGAGCAGGGGCTGCGCGACCATGGCGCCGAGCCTGATCCCAATCTGCGCTTCGAAGGCAGCTATCTGGCGCCATCCGGCCAGGCAGCGGCGCAATGGCTGCTCGAAACCTGTGGTGGCGCGCTGCCGTCGGTGATCTTCTTTGGCAATTATCTGATGGCCTCCGGAGCCATGGCGGAATTCTACGACCGCGGCCTGCGCGTGCCTGATGATGTGAAGCTGTGCGTCTTCGGCGATCAGCCCCAACTGGAATATGTCCGGCCACGCCTCACCCGTGTCGGCAATGCGCCGGCCGAACTCGCCGGGCGGGCCGCGCGCATGCTGCTGGAGCGGCTGAGCGGCGCCTATGCCGGCGCGCCGCGCAGCGAAATCGTGCCCTGCTTCTTGAAGGAATTCGATACCGCATAAGCCGAGCTGGCGCGGGAGGAGAACTGCGCCGTCTCAATCCAAAAAAGGGAGGAACAAAGATGAGCGACAAACCGAAACTTTTCGTGCCGTCCAGCTGGTCCCGCCGGCGCTTCCTGCGCAACAGCGCGACCTTTGCCGCGGCCGGTGTCGCCAGCGGCGTCAGCGGCTTTCCCTTCATCAACAAGCTGCCGGTCCGGGCGCAGGATGCGCCGCTGAAATTCTGCCAGTTCTACGCACCCGGCGGCCAGGTGAAGCCGCAGGTCGACTGGTTCGAAAAGATGGTGGCGGACTGGAACGACAGTCACGAGCAGAAGGTCGAGCTCGAGTTCGTCCCCAACAAGGAATATATCAACGGCCCGAAGCTGGCGACAGCCTTTGCCTCGGGGCAAGGGCCGGACATCTTCATCATCTCGCCGGGCGATTTCCTGCGTTACTACAATGGCGGCGTGCTGCAGGACCTGACGCCTTATATCGACGAAAAAGCCCGGGCCGATTTCCCCGAAAGCGTACTGGCCACCCGCATGGTCGACGGCAAGATCTACGGCCTGCCGATGGAGGTCGAGCCGATGGCCATGTATTATTCGGTCAAAGCCTTCGAAGACGCCGGGCTGAACGAAAATGATGTTCCCAAGACCTGGGATGAATTGCTGGAGCTCGGCAAGAAACTGACCACGCCGGAGCGTTATGGCCTGCTGTTCCAGACAGCGCCCGGCTACTATCAGAACTTCACCTGGTATCCCTTCCTCTGGCAGGGCGGCGGCGAGTTCCAGGGCGCGGATGGCAAGAGCGCCTTTGATTCACCCGCCACGGTGCAAGCGCTGAAATTCTGGCAGGACGCCGTCAATTCGGGCGCCGCACCCCGGCAGGTCTTGGGCAATGGCGCCAATGACAGTGTCGCCAATCTTGCCTCCGGCTACTGCGCCATCCAGAATGTCGGCATCTGGGCGATCGCGCAGTTGAAGAACAATGCCAAGGATTTTCCTTATGGCGTGTTCCGCCTGCCGACGCCTGCCAATGGCAAATACGTCACAGTCGGTGGCGGCTGGGCTTTTGTGGCCAATGCCAAGGGCAGGAATCCCGAGGCCGCCGGCCAGTTCTGTGCCTGGGCTCTGGCGTCGACCGAGCAGGGCTCAGTCGATCGCGTCGCCACCTGGTGCACCGAGGCGAAGTCCGACATGCCGCCACGCGACAGCGCGCTGAAAGCGCGCGAAGCGGCATTCGGCGAGGGTATGATCGGCAAATTCGCCAGGGATATCCATCCCGGTACGCGCGCCGAGCCGCGCGTGCCGCCGGAGGTCTACAAGATCATCTCCGACGCGATCCAGCAGACCATGCAGGGCGGCGCCGATCCGCAGGCTACGGCCTCCGCTGCCTCGCAGCAGCTGGATGCCTATCTGGCCTCCTATTCGGGCGCGCCGCTCCTTTGACATCCTCCCGGACGGCGAACGCAGCCCAGCCCCGCGGGGAGGCGTTCGCCGGTTCGGAGCCGTTGCCTGGACCCATGACCACGACAGCCAAACCCAAGTTCAAGCGCAGCCGCATTTCCGCCCGGCACCGGGAATGGATTGCCGGCTATCTGTTCGTGCTGCCCGACGCATTGGGGCTGCTCGTCTTCCTCGGCCTGCCGATGCTTCTGTCACTGGTGCTCGGCCTTTACGAGGTGGATGGTTTCGGCTCCTACCGTTTCGTCGGCATGGCCAACTACACCAAGATGATGTCGGACCGGCTGTTCTGGCAATCGGCCAAGGTGACGGCCCTCTATGCCGTCATGCTCGTCCCTCTGCTTTATGTCTGCGGACTGAGCCTGGCGCTGCTGGTGCAAAAGACCAACCGTTTCAACGGTGTTATCCGCTCGATGTTCTTCGCGCCGCACATGATCAGCCTCGTGGTCGTGGCGCTGGTCTGGCAGTTTCTGGTGGTCGACAAGATCGGCGTACTCACCCGCCTTGCGTCGGCGCTGGGATTTGCCGGCATCTCGCTTCTGGGCGACCCTGATTTCGCGCTGTTCACGGTCGTGGCGGTCAGCGTCTGGTTCCTGATGGGCTATTACATGCTGATCTTTCTCGGCGGCCTGCAGGACATACCGGCGATGTATTACGAGGCCGCGACGATGGATGGCGCCGGGCCCGTAGAGCGCTTCTGGTACATCACCTTGCCTCTGCTGAAGCCGACCAGCTTCTTCGTCATCATGATCTCGATGGTGGCGGCGGTCGCCGGCAGCCAGGCCTTCGACATCATCTGGGTCATGACCTCCGGCGGCCCGGCAAATTCGACCTCCGTGCTGATCGTCTACATCTACCAGCAGGCCTTCGGTTTTGGCGCGTTCGGCTATGCGGCGGCGATGTCGTCGATCCTGGTCATCACGTTGATGGTGCTGACTGGTCTGATGTTCCTGCTCACCCGCGGAGGTCGCTTCAGCTATGACTAAGAAGCCTTCGCTCTATTTCAGCGCCTCACAGGTCACCATGGTGCGGCTGGTCTGGATGACGGTCGCTGCGATCCTGGCGCTGATGATCATCTTCCCGCTTTTGTGGATGACCTCGATCTCGTTCAAGACGGCGCAGGACGCGTTTTCACCGACCCTTTTGCCCGCATCGCCGACATTCGGGAATTTCACCTATGTGATCACCGAAGTCCCGTTCGTCCGCTACATGGCGAACAGTCTTTTTGTCTCCGCCACCGTCACGGTGGTGGCGCTGTTCTTCCATTCCATGGCGGGCTATGCGCTGGCGCGGCTGCGGTTTCCGGGCCGTGAGCTGATCTTCCTCGCCATCTTTTCGACGCTGCTGGTGTCGCTGCCGGTCATCATCGTGCCGCTGTTCATCATCGTGCGCGCCATGGGCATGCTCAACACCTATGCCGGCATCATCGTGCCGTCGATCTTCAACGCCTTCGGCATCTTCCTGCTGCGCCAATATTATCTCTCGCTCCCGCGTGAGATCGAGGAGGCGGCGGTGATCGACGGCGCCGGCTACTGGCGCATCTACTGGAGCGTGATCCTGCCGCTGTCGAAGCCGATCCTCGCGGCGCTGGCGATCCTGTTCTTCCTGGCCAACTGGAATGCCTTCCTATGGCCGCTGACGGTGGCTTCCGACCAGGATCTCTGGGTGGTGCAGGTCGGCATCGCCAACTTCAAAAGCGAATATTCCGCCGCCTGGAACTACATGATGGCTGCGTCGACCATCGTCGCCATCCCCACCCTCGTGCTGTTCCTGATCTTCCAGCGGCAGATCATGGACTCGATCAAGACGAGCGGCCTGAAATGACCGCGAACAATGCCAAGGACATCAGAATGACCAATGCCGGGCTTTCCCCGTTGCGCGGCCTCGCCAAGCTGCGCAAGGCCAAGACGAGGCGGTTCTCCAGCTTTGACCGCACCGGCGGAAATGACGACCGGCTGCATGTGGAGCCCGGACAGACCGTCACCATCGCGGAACACGCGGGCGCCGGCATCGTCACCCACATCTGGGTCACCATCCAGTGCCAGAGCGAGAGCTATCTGCGCAAGGCGGTGCTGCGTGCCTGGTGGGACGGCGAGGCGGAACCCAGCATCGAGACGCCGATCGGCGACTTTTTCGGCATGGGTCACGCGCGCACGAAAAACTATGCGAGCCTGCCGATGCAGGCGAGCCCGGAGGACGGCAAGGCTTTCAACTGCTATTTCCCGATGCCCTTCGGCTCCGGCATGAAGTTCACCATCACCAACGAGGCCGAACACGACCTTTTGTTCTACTACTACATCGACCTCGAACTGCATGACGAACTCGAAGAGGACCTCGGCCGTTTCCATGCGCAATACAGGCAGGAACGGCCTGAACCTTTCGACGAGACCGGCTTGACCAATGAGCAGGTGCTGTTCGGCGGCGAGACCGTCGACGGCAAGGACAATTACGTCATTCTCGATGCTGCCGGCCACGGTCACTATGTCGGCGTGCTCTACAGCGTCTACTCACGTCGCCGCGCCGAGGTATGGGACTGGTATGGCGAAGGCGACGACATGATTTTCGTCGACGGCGAACCGGGCCTTTGCGTGCCGGACACCATTCGCAAGCCGGACCCCCGCATCGGGCCGAAAGCCGCGCCGATCAAGGATCGACCCGAATCCGCGCCCGGCGCCAACGATGCCTGGCCGCCCACTTTGCACGGCACCGGCACCGAGGATTATTTCAACACCGCCTGGTGCCCGACGCAGGATTATGACGCGCCCTATCACGGCATCATCGCCGCCGGCGGGCCGAACTGGACCGAACCGGTGACGCTGTATCGCTGGCATATCGAAGATCCGGTGATCTTCCAGAAGAACATTCGCGTCACCATCGAGCACGGCCACGCCAATCGCCGCGCCGACGACATCTCCTCGGTCGCATTTTGGTATCAGAATGAGCCTCACAAGCCGTTCGACGCTTTGCCGAGCGTCGCGGACCGGGTGCCGACCTTTCGCCGCCCCTATCACAACTGGCCGGCGGTGGAAGCCGGCAAGAGGCGTTGACGATGGCACGCGTCGACATTGACAATGTGGTGAAGCGTTATGGCACTGTGCAGGTCGTGCACGGCGTTTCGACCGCCATCGAGGACGGCGAGTTCGTCATCCTGGTCGGGCCTTCGGGCTGCGGCAAGTCCACTCTGCTGCGCATGATCGCCGGCCTGGAGCATGTCTCCGGCGGTACGGTCAGCATCGACGGCGAAGTGGTCAACGATGTCGCGCCGAAGGATCGCAACATCGCGATGGTTTTCCAAAACTATGCGCTCTATCCGCATATGACGGTGGCGCAGAACATGGCGTTCTCACTGAAGCTCGCGGGTGTTTCCAGGCAGGAGATGCAGGCCAAGGTGGGGAACGCCGCTCGTACGCTCGGGCTTGAAACCCTGCTTGACCGATTTCCCGGACAGCTCTCCGGCGGCCAGCGCCAGCGCGTTGCCATGGGCCGCGCCATCGTGCGCGATCCGGAGGTTTTCCTGTTTGACGAGCCGCTGTCCAATCTGGATGCCAAGCTGCGGGTACAGATGCGGGCCGAGATCAAGGCTCTGCATCAGCGGCTGAAAACGACAACGATCTATGTGACGCATGATCAGGTGGAGGCCATGACCATGGCCGACCGCATCGTCGTCATGCGTGATGGCATTATCGAGCAGGTGGGCACGCCGCTCGATCTCTACGACACTCCGGCAAACCTGTTCGTCGCCGGATTTCTTGGCAGTCCGACCATGAACTTCATCGAAGGTCGTATCGAGGGTGGACGCTTCCTGAATGATGACGGCGTCAGCATCGCAGCGCCGGGCGGACTGCCGGAAGCGCCGGTGATCGCCGGTATCCGGCCCAATCTTGTTGGCCTCGCAGACAAGGGGTCACCGTTCGAGGTGCTGGTGGTCGAGCCCACCGGCGCCGAAACCCAACTGGTGCTTCAAGCCGGCAAGACGCAGCTTGTGGCGCTGGTGCAGGGCCGTGTTGCGCTGCAACCCGGCGCCAGCGTGGGGATCACCTTTGATCCGGCAGGTTTGCATTTGTTCGATCGACGAACCGGCACGCGCCTTCCGCAGATGTCACCTAGTTGAGAAAACGAAGCAGTCGATGGCGACCCTGCGCGATCGCGCACTTTGCCATGCGTCAACGGAATGACGTCTATTTGTCAGGGAAAACGCCAGAAGCCGCTTGTCCGCTTCCGGTCCCAATGCGGCCATCGTTGCCGATAGCTCGCAGTTTTGTGCTGAATGGTGCTGGTACGCCCAAGGGGAATCGAACCCCTGTTTGCGCCGTGAGAGGGCGCCGTCCTGACCGCTAGACGATGGGCGCAGCCGAGAACGGCGATATAGGCTGGCGCGTTTGAAAAAGCAACAGGCTGAAACCGGCAAGTTTTGGCCTGGGAAGGCGTCGTCTTGCCCCTGCTCCATCTGGGCCGTTCGAAAGGGCACGGCTCTGGGAAACGGCTTCCGCCGGTCGCCTCAGTGTTTCAGCTGAATCAGATCCCATAGATTGCCGTACAAGTCCGCAAACACGGCAACCGTGCCATAAGGCTCGTGGCGCGGTGCTTCGCGGAACTCCACGCCACGCGCCAGCATGGTGGCGTGGTCGCGCGCGAAATCGTCGGTTTCGAGGAAGAAGGCGACGCGGCCGCCGGTCTGGCTGCCGATGCTGGCAATCTGCTTCGCGCCCTCGGCCTTGGCGAGAAGCAAGCGCGCTCCGCCACCGGCCGGCTCGACCGTCACCCAGCGCTTGCCGCCGCCCAGATCGACATCAGACGTCAGCGCGAAGCCGGCGCGGTCGACGTACCAGCGGATCGCTGCGTCATAGTCGGCAACCACCAGCGTGACGGTGGCGACGCGGCGTCCGGCGGCAAGATCGCTCATGGCATCTACTGAAGGCGCAGCGTGTAGCGGCCGATCATGCGCCGTTCGGCGATGTCGTAGACGAAGATCGCGCGGCTGCCGTCGGTCAGTTCCGCTTCGATGGACAGTCGATCGCCCGACAGGGACTGCGACAGAACCTTGGCGCCGACCGGCAGCACGATGTCGCCTGTCTGAGGCTCACCCGCCGGGGTCTGGATGTCGCCGGCAATCGGCGTCGTCGGCTTGGCGGTGTAGGATTTGTAGACAAGCGCCGCCACCACGACCATAAGGGCGAGGAACAAAAGGCCAAGATTGACGACCATGAAGCGGATCAGCTTCCTGCGCAGCTTGTCCACATTCGGATCGAGCGGCTTGTCTTCCTCGTCATCGGCAAGGGGCCGGGCCATGGGCGATCTATTCCGGAACTGTTTCGATGGCCGCACCTGATAACGAAGACACCGATGAATTGATAGAGCCGGGCGAATTGATAGGTGCGGCGCCGATCGAGCTGAAAGCCGGCGAAGACGCCGCCGGCCAGCGTCTCGACCAATGGCTCGCCGCGCAGCTGGCGCCGCAGCTTTCGCGCAGTCGCATCCAGGCGCTGATCAAGCAGGGTGCGGTGCGCATTGCCGGCCTGCAGGTAGACGAGGTCAAACGCAAGCTCGCCGCCGGCGACAGCATCTCCGTGGAGATGCCGGAACCCGAGCCCGCGGAACCGCAGGGCGAGGACATTCCGCTCGACGTCCTTTACGAGGACGACGCGCTGATCGTCATCAACAAGCCGGCAGGGCTGGTCGTCCATCCCGGCGCCGGCAATTGGACCGGCACGCTGGTCAATGCCCTCATCCACCATTGCGGCGCGAGCCTTTCCGGCATCGGCGGCGTCAGGCGTCCGGGCATCGTCCACCGGCTCGACAAGGACACCAGTGGCGTCATTGTGGTGGCCAAGACCGACCATGCTCACCGCGCCTTGTCCGAGGCCTTTGCCGACCACGGCCGCACCGGCGACCTGCAGCGCGCCTATGTCGCGCTGGTCTGGGGCATCCCGCCGCGCCCGACCGGCATTGTCGACGCGCCACTCGGCCGCGCCGCCGACCGGGTGCGCCGCGCCGTCGTGCCCGAGCATCGCGAAGACGCACGCCATGCCGTCACCCATTACTCGGTGGAAGAACGCTTCGGCGAAGGGCAGGACAAATTCGCCGCCGCAAGCCTCGTCGAATGCCGGCTGGAAACGGGGCGCACACATCAGATCCGCGTGCATATGGCCCATATCGGCCATCCGCTGGTTGGTGACCCCGATTACGGCCAGGCTTTCCGCACCAAGGTCAACCGCCTGCCGGAGCCGTTGAAGAGCAAGGTCGCCGCTTTTCCCCGCCAGGCCTTACATGCACGTCTACTTGAATTCAGCCATCCCGATACCCATCTGACGATGAGGTTCGAGGCGCCGATGCCAGGGGACATGGAGGATCTGGTCGGCGGCTTTCGAAATCTCTGAACCTGCCACCAAAAAACCTGACTCGTATTGTTCACTTCAGAGTGACACACTGTTCCACCTTGAACAAATACGTGGATTTTCCGGTTTTGTTCCGGTATAGTCCATACCAGCGCGATCGTGCCGTCAGGCAGGCGCGTCACATGCCCGCCGCGTTTCGGGGGCATTCCTAAAAGAGAGGAGGGCGCTATTCATGGCCCAATCACTACCCAGTATCGTTTCCGGTGAAGGCGGCCTCAGCCGCTACCTGGAAGAAATCCGCCGCTTTCCGATGCTCCAGCCGCAGGAAGAGTACATGCTCGCCAAGCGGTATCAGGAGCATGAAGACACAGGCGCCGCCCACAAGCTCGTCACCAGCCATCTGAGGCTCGTGGCAAAGATTGCCATGGGTTATCGCGGCTACGGCCTGCCGATCGGCGAAGTCATCTCGGAAGGCAATGTCGGCCTGATGCAGGCCGTCAAGAAGTTCGAGCCGGAGCGCGGTTTCCGGCTGGCCACCTATGCCATGTGGTGGATCAAGGCCTCGATCCAGGAATACATCCTGCGCTCGTGGAGCCTGGTCAAGATGGGAACGACCGCCAACCAGAAGCGCCTGTTCTTCAACCTGCGCAAGGTGAAGGGCAAGATCCAGGCGCTGGACGATGGCGACCTGAAGCCGGACCAGATCGCCGAGATCGCCACCCGCCTCAACGTTTCCGAGGAAGAAGTGGTCTCCATGAACCGTCGCCTGTCCGGCGACGCCTCGCTCAATGCGCCGATCCGCGCGACCGAGGGCGAGAGCGGCGAATGGCAGGACTGGCTGGTTGACGATCACGACAGCCAGGAAGAAATGCTGATCGAACAGGACGAACTTGACAACCGCCGCCAGATGCTGGCAGGCGCCATGTCGGTCCTGAACGATCGCGAACGCCGCATCTTCGAGGCACGCCGCCTCGCCGAGGAGCCGCTGACGCTGGAAGAGCTGTCGACTGAATTCGACATCTCCCGCGAGCGTGTGCGCCAGATCGAAGTGCGCGCTTTCGAAAAGGTGCAGGATGCGGTCAAGGCCGCCGCCAAGCGCCAGGCCCAGGCGCTGCGCACAATCGACGCGCAGCCTGCCGCCTAACGCTGCCGACGGATCCATGAGAAACGGCGCCGGGAAACCGGCGCCGTTTTTTGTTTGTCCGCGTTCGCCAGGCGACTGGGCGATTACAGCCCGTCCAGCGGGAACTTCAGATATCTTTTGCCGTTCGCTTCCGGTTCGGGCAACCGACCGCCATTCATGTTGACCTGCAGCGCATGCAGGATCAGCCGCGGCATCGGCAGGGTCTTGTCGCGTGCCTCACGCAAGGCCACGAACTCCGCCTCGGTCGTCGGAACACGGACATGCGAGTTGCCGCGCTTCTGCTCGGCCACCGTCGTTTCCCACAACGCGTCGCGCCCACCCGGCTGATAATCATGACCGACGAACAGGCGCGTTGCATCCGGCAGCGCCAGGATGCGCTGGATCGAGCTCCAAAGCCGTGCGGCGCTTCCGCCGGGAAAATCGGCACGGGCCGTGCCGCTGTCCGGCATGAACATTGTGTCGTGGATGAAGGCGGCATCGCCGGCAACATAGGTGATCGACGCCAGCGTATGGCCAGGCGAGAACAGCACACGCACCGGCAGCGAACCGACGTGGAAGATTTCCCCGTCAGCGAACAGCCGATCCCATTGCGAACCGTCGGCGCGAAACTCCGGCCAGTTGTAGATTGCCTTCCACAGCGCCTGGACGTCGACGATCCTTTCGCCGATCGCGGTCGGCGCTCCGGTCTTTTCTTTCAGATAATGGGCGGCGGAAAAATGATCCGCATGGGGATGTGTGTCGAGAATCCATTCCAGTTCGAGCCCGCTCTTTCCGATGAAAGCGAGCAGCGCATCCGCATTGCCTGTGGAGGTCGCTCCCGACTTTTCATCGAAGTCAAGGACAGGATCGACGATAGCGCAGCGTCGCGTCGCGCTATCGGCCACCACATATTGAATGGACCCGGTCGGCTTGTCGTAGAAGCCGGTCACCTGTGGCCTGGCCAAGGATGCATCCAACTGCGCCTCCCGCATCGTCCGCCTGGAATAGTTTTCTAATCCAAGATCGATGCGGAGTATCGTCATCTGCGAAGTCTAGGCAGTCAAGCACAGACTTCTCACAAACTGTTCAGACGCAAAATGCGCGTGCAATCACCCCTAGAGCGTTTCCGCTTTCTCGGAAACGCTCTATCCGCGCAATTCCGGACGCAAAACCGCTGCACCCTTTGCTGGAATTGCTCCAGGCAGGTTCAAGCCCCTGGCTGCTTGGTCTTCCTGAGATAGGGCAGGATCGTCTCGTAGGCGCCGAAACGCTTCACCGCATCCTCGTTGGAAACGGCGGCGGTGATGATGACATCGTCGCCCTGCTTCCAGTTGGCTGGCGTTGCCACCTGATGCTTGGCTGTGAGCTGGATGGAATCGATGACGCGCAGGATCTCGTCGAAGTTACGTCCCGTGGTCATCGGATAGGTGAGCACCAGCTTGATCTTCTTGTCCGGCCCGATGACGTAGACCGAGCGAACCGTTGCATTGTCGGCAGGGGTACGCCCTTCCGAGCTTTCGCCGGAGCCGGCGGGCAGCATCTCGTAAAGCTTGGCGACCTTGAGGTCGCGGTCGCCGATCAGCGGATAGTTCACGTCATAACCGGTGGCGATCTTGATATCGTCCGACCATTTGCCGTGGCTTTCGACCGGGTCGACGGAGATGCCGATGATCTTGACGTTGCGCTTGCGGAATTCACCCTCAAGGCCCGCCATGGTGCCGAGCTCCGTGGTGCAGACCGGCGTGAAATTCTTTGGGTGGCTGAACAGCACAGCCCAGCCATCGCCGATCCACTCGTGGAAATTGATGCTGCCTTGCGTTGTTTCCGCAGTGAAATCCGGCGCGACATCGTTGATACGAAGGCTCATGGCGTACCTACCCCTTGAAACGCGTTGAATGGCGGCTGCCGGCAACACACCGGCAATCATCGCATCTTCCTCCAAAAAGATGACCTTAGGGAGGTGATTTTTGCCGCACCCCGCCAGATAAATTGGAAAATCGTTTCCCGGTGCCGGCACCAACCCTGCCGATCGCCCGCTATTCCAGGAAAAGTGCGAAGCAGTTTTCCGTCTGGAATTGCGTAAAACAAAAAAATTAGAGCGTTTCCGCGTTTCCGAGAAAATTGGAAACGCTCTAGGACGGGCTTTCCGTGGGCTTCCGCACCGTGAGTGATGCCGCGAGATCTTCCATACGCTGGGCCAGCGAGCTGAGCGCACCCGTCAGGGCCTGATCGTTCTTGTCTGCCTTGGTAAGTGCCTCGTCGCGGGTCTTGCGCAGGGTCAGAACTTCGCTCTCCATGCCCTTGATGCGTTTCTGCACCTCGGACAACTCATCCATGACCATGATGCCGGCCATGACGGTGAGACGCTGATCGCCGATTTCGCCAAACGAATCCTTCAGATGCGCGACGTAGCGGTCGAAGCGCTCGGCAAGGTCGATCAGGTGCTCTTCCTGCCCCTCGTCGCAGGCCATGCGGTATTGCTTGTTGTCGATAGTGACGGTGACTTGCGCCATGCCGGACCTCCTGCGCTACCTATCCAGCACCGCGCGGATGGTTTCCATCGCGGTCACCAGCCGGCGCGACACTTCCTTGTTAGCGTCCTCGAGCCGTTCGGCCCGCGCTTCGGAATTGTCGAGCTCCTGCGCCAGACGCGAACGGTCGGCGTTCATACGCTGGACCTCGGCTTCGGCTTCGGAATAGTCGCGCTCGCCTTCGAGCTTTGCGGCGACGGCATCTTCCAGCCCTTCAATGGCCTTGCCCAGCCTCGCTATCACTTCTTTAAGGGTCGTTTCCCCGGTCATGGCCTTCGTCCTCAGCCCGTGCCCATCACCGAATCGCTCGCGTTCAGAACGCGTTATTCGTGAAACATTAGGCGGCGTGTGAAGGCCCCGTCAATAAAGTCGCCTCCCCTGTCCCCCATTAACGCCGAATTGATGAGGCCACGGCGACATTTTCCTTGACGAGAAGCCTATTAAATCGATTTAGGTTTTATTGACTCAAACGGCTGGCCTGCTATGTGTCCCGGCATCTTTTCCGAACCGAACGGCTGGAGGAACCATGGTCTCGCGCGAACAACATGACCGGATGGCCAATGCGATCCGCTTTCTGTCCATGGATGCCGTCGAGAAGGCCAATTCCGGGCATCCCGGCCTGCCGATGGGCGCCGCCGACATCGCAACCGTCCTGTTCACGCGATTCCTGAAATTCGACGCCAAGAACCCGCACTGGCCGGACCGCGACCGTTTCATCCTCTCCGCCGGCCACGGCTCGATGCTGCTCTACTCGCTGCTCTATCTCACGGGCTACGAGGACATGACCATCGAGGAGATCAAGAACTTCCGCCAGCTCGGCTCCCGCACGGCAGGCCACCCGGAATATGGCCACGCCTCCGGTATCGAAACCACCACCGGCCCGCTCGGCCAGGGCATTTCCAACTCTGTCGGCTTCGCGCTCGGCGAACGCATCCTGAATGCCGCCTTCGGCAACGACCTTGTCGACCACTACACCTATGTGCTGGCCGGCGACGGCTGCCTGATGGAAGGCATCTCCCAGGAAGCGATCTCGCTCGCCGGCCACCTGAAGCTGAACAAGCTGATCGTGTTCTGGGACAACAACAACATCTCCATCGACGGTCCGGTCACACTGGCCGACTCCACCGACCAGGTCGCGCGTTTCCAGGCATCTGGCTGGAACGCCATGCATGTCGACGGCCACGACCCGGAGGCGATCGCCTATGCCATCGAAGCCGCACGTCATTCCGACAAGCCGACGCTGATCGCTGCCAAGACGACCATCGGCTTCGGCGCACCGACAAAGGCCGGCACCAACAAGGTGCATGGTTCGCCGCTCGGCGCCGAGGAAATCGCCGGCGCGCGCAAGTTCTTCAACTGGGAGGCGCCGGCCTTCGAAATTCCGTCGGATATCCTGAGCGCCTGGCGCGCCGTTGGTGAAGCCGGCGCCAAGAAGCGCACCGAGTGGGAAAGCCGCCTCGCCAAGGCTGACGCCAAGCAGCGCGGCGAGTTCGAGCGCCGTAACTCGGGCAAGCTGCCCCAGGATTTCGACGCCGTCATCGCCGACTACAAAAAGAAGCTGGCCGCCGACAAGCCGAAGGTTGCCACCCGCAAGTCGTCGGAAATGGCGTTGGAAGTCATCAACGGCGCGGTGCCTGAAACCATCGGCGGTTCGGCCGACCTGACCGGCTCCAACAACACCAAGACCAGCCAGACCAAGGCGATCACGCCGAACGACTACGGCCAGCGCTACGTACACTATGGCGTCCGCGAGCACGGCATGGCCGCGGCCATGAATGGCCTGACACTGCACGGTGGCATCATTCCTTACGGCGGCACCTTCATGTGCTTCACCGACTATGCGCGTCCGGCCATGCGTCTTGCTTCGCTGATGGGCATCCGCTCGATCTTCGTGATGACGCATGACTCGATCGGCCTCGGCGAAGACGGTCCGACCCACCAGCCGGTCGAGCACCTGGCGGCCTTGCGCGCCATTCCGAACCACCTCGTCTTCCGACCGGCCGATGCGACGGAAGCCGCGGAGTGTTGGCAGCTGGCGCTGGAATCGGAAAAGACCCCGTCGACGCTGGCGCTGACCCGCCAGAACCTGCCCGCGGTGCGCACCGAGTATGTGGCGGAAAACCTCTGCCGCAAGGGCGCCTATGAGCTGGCCGCTGCCGAAGGCGGTGAAGCCGCCGTTACCATCTTCGCCACCGGTTCCGAAATCGAGATCGCGCTTGGCGCCCGCACCTTGCTGCAGGGTCACGGCCACCCGACCCGCGTCGTCTCGGTGCCGTGCTTCGAACTGTTCTTCAAGCAGGATCAGGCCTACCGCGAGAGGATCATCGGCAAGGCCAAGGTGAAGGTCGCCATCGAGGCCGGCATTCGCCAGGGCTGGGACCCGATCATCGGCACCGACGGCATCTTCGTCGGCATGACCGGATTCGGCGCATCCGGAACGATCGAACAGCTCTACAAGCACTTTGGCATTACCGCCGAGGATGCGGCCAAGGCGGCGGAAGCCCGTCTGCACGCCAAGTAACGTCTTCCCCGGCGAAGGATCCGCCGGGCCGTTTCGTCGCACCAGGTGACTGAAACGATTAGCCTACAGGCCGGGCGGCTGGATTATTTGGCCGCCCCCCTTTATTGAGGCGGCGGACCTTTTCATCCGCCTTTCCACGCTCCCCGGGAGAAAAACATGACCGTCAGAGTTGCCATCAATGGATTTGGCCGCATCGGCCGCAACATTTTGCGCGCCATCTACGAGTCCGGCCGCAAGGACATCGTCGTTGTTGCCGTCAACGACCTCGGCCCGGTCGAGACCAACGCCCACCTGCTGCGCTACGACAGCGTTCATGGCCGTTTCCCGCATGAAGTGAAAGTCGACGGCGACCAGATCATCATCGGCAATGAGAAGATCAGGGTCACCGCGGTCAAGGACCCGGCCCAGCTCCCCTGGAAGGAACTGAATGTCGACATCGCGCTCGAATGCACCGGCATCTTCACGTCGAAGGACAAGGCCTCGGCGCATCTGACCGCCGGCGCGAAGCGCGTGATCGTCTCGGCTCCCGCCGACGGCGCCGACCTCACCGTCGTCTACGGCGTCAACCATGACAAGATCACCAAGGATCACATCGTCATCTCCAACGCCTCCTGCACCACCAATTGCCTGGCGCCGGTGGCCAAGGTCCTCAACGATGCCTTCGGCATCGAAAAGGGCTTCATGACGACGATCCACGCCTATACCGGCGACCAGCCGACGCTGGACACCATGCACAAGGATCTCTACCGCGCCCGCGCCGCGGCGATGTCGATGATCCCGACCTCGACCGGCGCCGCCAAGGCTGTCGGCCTGGTGCTGCCGGAGCTCAAGGGCAAGCTCGACGGTGTTTCGATCCGCGTGCCGACCCCGAATGTTTCGGTCATCGACTTCAAGTTCGTGGCCAAGAAGCCGGTCACCGTCGAAGAGGTCAATGCTGCGTTGGTTGCCGCCGCCGACGGCTCGCTCAAGGGCATCCTCGCCTACACCAAGGAGCCGCTGGTCTCGGTCGATCTCAACCACGACCCGCATTCCTCGACCTTCGCGCTCGACCAGACCAAGGTCATCGACGGCAACCTCGTGCGTGTCATGTCCTGGTATGACAACGAATGGGGCTTCTCCAACCGCATGGCCGACACCGCTGTCGCCATGGGCAAGACGATCGCCTGATAGGAAGCTTCGCTTTCACTCCTTGCGAAACGCCCGGCCCTGCCGGGCGTTTTTCATTGGAGCTTCTGATGTGAAAGATGCTCCACCATCTTGAAATGGCACCTGGTGCTTTCGAAATCGATTTCGATTTTCGAGCAAGAGATGCCGACACTAAAAAAGCATGAAAGTCAGCGTGCTAGGTCAAAAAATCACCTTCACGCCTTGCAGTGGCCATGTCTTCGCCCCACTCTCCCGTAAAGCGGAAATTAGAGCAATTCCAGGAAAAGTGTGTAACGGTTTTCCGTCCGGAATTGCGTGAAAACAAAGAGTTAGAGCGTTTCCGCGTTTCCGTGAAAGACGGAAACGCTCCAGGAGCGAGCGAGGGGACAGGGAAGCATGGAGCACGCGATCTACCTCGCGACGCTGATCGGCACCGGGTTGGTGGTGGCCGCCGCGTTTTCGAGCCTGATCGCCTTTCGTTTTGGTGCCCCCTTGCTTCTGCTCTTCCTTGGCATCGGCCTTGCGACCGGCGTCGACGGTTTGGGCATCACCTTCGACAATGCCAATGTCGCTTATTTCATCGGTTCGCTGGCGCTCGCCGTCATCCTGTTCGATTCCGGCTTCGGCACGCCGCTCAAGGTGCTACGCCAGGCTGCGGGCCCCGCACTCTCCCTGGCCACGATCGGCGTCGTGCTCACCACCGCCGTTTTCGGGGCTGCCGCCTTCTATTTGCTTGACCTGAACTGGCTGGAATCCTTCCTGCTCGGCGCTTCTGTCGCGTCGACCGATGCGGCCGCAGTCTTCTTTCTGCTGCGCGCGGGCGAGATCAATCTGCGCGAACGCGTGCGTTCCACGCTTGAAGTGGAATCAGGCACCAACGACCCGATCGCCATCTTCCTCACCATAACGCTGGTCGAGGTCATCGCGGCAGGCGCCAATCCGGAAGCACCCGTGTTGCTCGCCGACCTTGCCCTCGGCTTTGTGTTGAACATGGGCCTGGGAGCCGCGGTCGGCATTGTCGGCGGCATGGCCATCGTGCGCCTCGTCGATCGGCTCAATCTCGACCACGGCCTGCTGCCGATCTTCGTGCTCACTTTGTCACTGATGGTCTTCGCCGCAGCCGGCGCCGTCGGCGGCTCCGGCTTTCTCGCGGTCTATCTGGCGGGCCTCGTCGCCGGCAATTCCGATATCCGCGCCGTCACCATCCTGAAGCGCTTCCAGGACGGCATGTCATGGCTCGCGCAGATCATCATGTTCCTTGTGCTTGGCCTGTTCGCAACGCCGTCCCAGTTCCCGGTGATTTTGCTGCCAGCCATCCTGCTTGGCCTGTTCCTGATTTTCATCGCTCGCCCACTGGCGGTATGGCTCTGCCTCTTGCCTTTCCGCTTGCCGCGCCCCGAGGTCGCCTTCGTCTCGTGGGTCGGATTGCGCGGTGCCGTCTCCATCCTGCTCGCCATCACTCCGTTGCTTGGCGGACTGGAGCATGGCCGCATGATCTTCAACGCCGCTTTCATCATCGTGCTGGTGTCGCTCGTGGTACAGGGCTGGACCGTCGGGCCGCTTGCCCGGCGACTGGGCTTGATCGTTCCCGCCCGCATCGGCCCGCTCGACAAGGTCGAGCTCGAACTGCCCGGCTCCGCTCATCACGAACTGCTTGCCTATCGCGTCGTTGCCGGAAGCCCGGTGGCACGCGGCGAACGTATCCCCCGCTGGGCGCGGCCCTCACTGGTGGTGCGCGATGGTCGTTCCATGCGCTTCCAGGACATGGGCCGCCTGCAGGCCGGCGACAACGTCTACATCTTCGTGCCGGACCGCTATCCGCGCCTGATCGACAAGCTGTTCGCCAGCCGCGCGGTGGTCGATCCCGAGGATGCGGATTTCTTCGGTGCTTTCGCCGTCGATCCCGCCCGGCCGGCCGAGGAACTGGAGCTGGCCTACGGCCCCGGCCTGACCGAAGAAGAACGCAAACTCACCATCGGCGCATTGGTGACGGAGCGCCTGGACGGCCACGCGGAATATGCCGATCGCGTTTCGCTGGG
This sequence comes from Mesorhizobium sp. 1M-11, assembly GCF_001303895.1. Taxonomy (GTDB): domain Bacteria; phylum Pseudomonadota; class Alphaproteobacteria; order Rhizobiales; family Rhizobiaceae; genus Mesorhizobium. Next base: position 134,560 of record NZ_LJSD01000075.1, read on the forward strand.
ACCGATCGAGTTGATCGTCCGCGACGTCGACGAGAAGGGTCGGATCACCAGCCTTGGCCTCTCCTTCGAACCAACGGCCCCGGTGGCGCGGGTTCCGGTCTTCCTCAGTGGCGGCGAGCTTTTCGACCGCATAGCCGGCTTCATCCGCAACCTGCGCAAACCGGAAAAAGCAGAGACCGTCGCCGAAAGCGGAACACCGCAAACCAGTTCAGACGAGACCGTTCACAAGAATGACGATGCCCAGCAACCGGCCTGACATCAGCTTGTGGAGAGATATTTTCCGCTGCGCTGTTATGCGGCCTTGCATCCCCGTTTTTGACCAGTAAGGTCCGGCATCTTTTCGCCAGAGCGTTTCCGTTTTCACGGAAATGCGGAAACGCTCTCACTCTTTGTTTTTTACACAATTCCGGACGGAAAACCGCTACACACTTTTCCTGGAATTGCTCTAAAGGGACGCACATGGCTGACTTCAAGACATTGGACGATCTCAGCGACGTGAGCGGCAAGCGCGTGCTGGTACGCGTCGACCTCAATGTGCCGATTGCCGACGGCAAGGTCACCGACCTCACCCGCATCGAACGTGTCGTGCCAACCATCAAGGAATTGTCGGACAAGGGCGCGAAGGTCGTTTTGCTCGCCCATTTCGGCCGCCCGAAGGATGGCCCGTCGCCGGACCTTTCGCTGCGCCCGATCGCGGCAGCCACCGCAGAGGTGCTGGGCCGTCCTGTCGCTTTCGCTGCCGATTGCGTCGGCGAGAAGGCCGAGCAGGCAGTCGCCGCGCTGAAGAATGGCGAGGTGCTGCTGCTGGAAAACACCCGCTTCTACAAGGGTGAGGAAAAGAACGACCCCGCTCTGACCGAACAATTCGCCGCGCTCGGTGACATCTACGTCAACGACGCCTTCTCGGCTGCGCATCGCGCTCATTGCTCGACCGAAGGACTTGCCCGTGCGTTGCCGGCTTATGCGGGCCGCACCATGCAGGCGGAATTGGAAGCCCTGGAAAAGGGCCTCGGCGCGCCGGTCAAGCCGGTCATCGCCATTGTGGGCGGCGCCAAGGTCTCGACCAAGATCGATCTGCTTATGAACCTGGTCAAGAAGGTCGACGCCCTGGTCATCGGTGGCGGCATGGCCAACACTTTCCTCGCAGCCCGCGGCACCAACGTCGGCAAATCGCTGTGCGAGCACGATCTCGCCAACACGGCCAAGCAGATCATGATCGAGGCAGCGACCGCCGGCTGCGCCATCATCCTGCCGGTTGACGGTGTTGTCGCGCGCGAATTCAAGGCGGGCGCCGCCAATGAGACGGTCGCCATCGACAGCGTTCCCGCGGACGCCATGATCCTGGACGTCGGCGAAAAGACGGTCGAAGCGGTCAACCAGTGGATCGACCGCGCCGCCACGCTGGTGTGGAACGGCCCGCTCGGCGCCTTCGAGATCGAGCCCTTCGACAAGGCGACCGTCTCCGCCGCCAGGCACGCGGCCGCTCGCACCAAGGCTGGCAAGCTGATTTCGGTCGCCGGCGGCGGCGACACGGTAGCAGCCCTCAACCACGCCGGCGTCGGCGATGAGTTCACCTATGTCTCGACGGCCGGCGGTGCCTTCCTGGAATGGATGGAAGGCAAGCCGTTGCCGGGAGTCGAGGTTCTCAAAGCCTGATCCCGAACCGAAGGTCGACGAAGCAAAAAACGTGGACTTTCCGGAGGATCACGCAACAAAACAAAGAGATAGGGTGGATGCCGTTTCCCCATCATCGCATCCCGCCCCATGATCTCCCTTCATCTTGTCTCCTGCCGGATGAAACACTTCCACATCTCAATTGATATCTTTCAATCGATTCAAGGTTTTTGCTGGCATTCCATCGCAAAAACTCTTCTGATATTCGCCCGGGCAGACAATCAGGAGGCAGTAGATGAGTGGTGAGATGAACAAGGACATGGCTGCGCAGGCCGCAAACAAGGACGGCTTCATTGCAGCGCTCGACCAGTCGGGCGGCTCCACGCCGAAGGCGCTCAAGCTTTATGGTGTCGATGAAAGCGCCTGGTCGAATGACGCTGAAATGTTCGACCTCGTTCATCAGATGCGCACGCGGATCATCAAGTCGCCTGCCTTCACCGGTGACAAGGTCATGGGCGCGATCCTGTTCGAGCAGACCATGGACCGCGACATCGACGGCACGCCGACGGCCCAATATCTCTGGGAAAAGCGCCACGTCGTGCCTTTCCTGAAGATCGACCAGGGCTTGGCCGAGGCACAGGACGGCGTCAAGCTGATGAAGCCGATGCCGACCCTCGATGCGCTGCTGAAGCGCGCGGTCGCCAAGGGAATTTTCGGCACGAAGGAACGGTCGGTGATCGATGCTGCGAACCCGAAGGGCATCGCCGCCGTCGTCGACCAGCAGTTCGAAGTCGGCAAGCAGGTCCTGGCGCATGGTCTCGTCCCGATCATCGAGCCGGAAGTCACGATTTCGATCCCCGACAAGGCCGAAGCCGAGGACATTCTGCTGGCGGAGATCCGCAAGCATCTCGACCAGGTGCCAGCAGGCAAGCAGGTCATGCTGAAGCTGACGCTGCCGACCAAGGCCAACCTCTACAAGCCGCTGGTGGATGATCCCCGCGTCATGCGCGTGGTCGCCTTGTCCGGTGGCTATTCGCGCGACGATGCCAATGCGAAGCTCAGGCAGAATGACGGCATGATCGCCAGCTTCTCTCGTGCCTTGACCGAGGGATTGTCCGCGGGCCAGAGCGACAGTGAGTTCGATGCCGCACTGGGCTCGGCGATTGACAGCATCTTCGAAGCGTCTCGCGCCAAGGCAGCGGCCTGAGACAGGAGTCAAATCCGTTTTCGAAACCCGGGCTCCACGCCCGGGTTTTTGTTTTCGGCCGGTGCAATCTCGCCAGCGGAAAATATTTCGCCGCAGATGTAGAAATGGACAGCCCTCGCACGTCCTTGGACATTGGAGAAAGGAATAGATCCATGTCCAAGCGCAAGATCGTCCCGCAGGACGAGTGGTTTCGTGCCCACAAGGAACATCTGAAACGCGAGAAGGAATTGACGCGCCTGCGCGACAAGATCGCCGCGGAACGGCGCGAACTGCCCTGGCTGAAGATACGAAAGGACTATGTCTTCGAGACCGAGGCTGGGCCGAAATATCTCACCGACCTGTTCGGCGACAACAGCCAGCTCATCATCTACCATTTCATGCTGGGGCCGAGCAGCAACCGCTATTGCGAGGGCTGTTCCTTTCTGTGCGACCACATCGACGGCGCCAACCAGCATTTGCGCCACCACGATGTCTCGTTGGTGGTCGTAGCGCGGGCGCCGCTGGCCGAAACGCTGCCGTTCAAGAAACGCATGGGCTGGAAGTTCGATATGGTCTCGTCCTTCGCCAGCGACTTCAACTTCGACATGCAGGTGTCCTACACCGACAAGCAGATCGCAGCCGGCGAGACGATCTACAATTTCGAGGCACGTCCCATCACCATTCGCGATCTGCCCGGTATCAGCGTCTTCTTCAAGGACGAGGCTGGAAACATCTTCCTCACCTTCATGTCACGGGCGCGGGGTGGCGAACCGCTGATCACAACCTATGACTATCTCGACATGACCCCGAAGGGGCGCAACGAAAACGGTCCCTATTACGGCATGATCGACTGGGTACGCCTGCACGACGAATACGAAGGCACCCCGAGCGAAGATACCTGCTGCCACTAGAGCAATCCCAGCAAAAGCCCGTAGCGATTTTGCTGGAATTGCGCAGAAACAAAGAATTGGAGCGTTTCCGCGATTCGGAGAAAAGCGGAAATGCTCCAGAACCGCGTGTCGATGCGCTGACGTTGCGGCAACCGACGATGCGCAAGCTCCCTATTCATCTGTCGCCTGTCCTGCGGTAAGGCTTGGCTCGTCCTGGAGCGTTTCCGTTTTCACGGAAACGCGGAAACGCTCCAACTCTTTGTTTTCACGCAATTCCGAACGGAAAACCGCTACGCATTTTTCCTGGAATTGCTCTAGCATCGAGCCTGCCATGTCCCGCATCGCCGCCCTGCTTACCTGGTTCGCCCTGCCCGTCTATGTCTGGCAGGGCATTGGCGTGCGCCGCCGCACCACGCGCATGCTGCCAGCCTCGGGGCCGGTCATGCACGAGATCACAGGCAGGAAGCCGCCGCTCTCGCTGCTGGTGCTGGGCGATTCCTCTGCTGCCTCAGTCGGCATCGGTCGTTCCGAGGATGGCCTGGCCGCTCAATTGGCCACGCTGATCTCGGAACAGACCGGCCAAGCTGTGCGCTGGCGTGCCGCCGGCTTCAATTCGGCGACGTCTGGCCAGATCCGCGATCACGTCCTGCCCAATCTGTCAGCCGATGCCTGGACGCATATCGTGCTCTGCATCGGCACCAACGACACCAAGAATTTTCACTCGGTCCCACGCTTCAAGAAGGAATTCGGCGGCTTGCTCTATGCCTTGCGCGCCAAGTGGCCGGAGGCGCGCGTGGTGTGGTCGCCGGTGCTGGAGTTCACCCGCGCACCGGCGATGCCTCCGCTGCTCGGCAAGATCCTGGAAATCCGCGCGCAGGAAATGAACCGCATGGGAACGCGGCTGTGCTATGAGCGCGGCGCAGTACCCGCCTCACGGCTGCCGATCACCAACCCGCAAGCCGGCTTCGCCAGCGACGGCTTCCATGCTTCGGCGGCGGGCTACCGCGCCTGGGCCGAACATCTGCTGCGCTTTGTACTTGGGGACGACGAGACCCCGTCGACCTGACGACGTTGCGTCTACCACTGGTGACCGAGCAGTGCTGTCACCGAAATGGCCGCGAGGGCAACGACCGCAAGCTTCCAGCAATCGCGCCGCCGTCTCAGTCCTGGCAGGCCAAGCGGCTTGATGACCTGGATGGCCATCATGGCAAGGATAATGAGAGCGAGCAGCTTCGACATGGCCGCTTTTTGAGCAGGGTCGGAGCCAGCTGTCAAAGGCTGCATGACGGCATCACCGTCCTTAGTCAGATAGACGCTGAGGGCAGGTAGACGCTAGATTTCCTCCTGCAGCAATTCCGGGAAAAGTGCGTATCCGCGTTTCCGTGAAAAACGGAAACGCTCTGAAAAGAAAAAGCAGGGAGGAAACGGGATGGCCAGCCGCTACCATGAGGTCTATGCCAACTGGAAACGCGACCCGGATGCCTTCTGGGCCGAAGCAGCCGAAGCAATCGACTGGTATCGCCGCTGGGACCGCGTCTTCGATCCGCGCGAGGATGTCTACGGCCGCTGGTTCACCGGCGCCGTCTGCAACACCTGCTATAATACGGTTGACCGTCACGTTACCGGTGGTCGCGCCGACCAGCTCGCGCTGGTCCATGACAGCGCCTATAGCGGAAAAGTCACGCGTTACACCTATGCCGAGCTGATGCGCGAGGTGGTTGCAACGGCATCGGTGCTCTGGAACCAGGGCGTACGCAAGGGCGACCGCGTCATCATCTACATGCCGATGGTGCCGGAGGCAGCGATCGCCATGCTCGCCTGCGCTCGTCTCGGCGCCATACATTCGGTGGTCTTCGGCGGCTTTGCCGCGCGCGAACTCGCGACCCGCATCGATGACGCGACACCAAAAGTCATCGTGTCCGCTTCCTGCGGCATCGAACCCGGCCGCGTCGTCCCCTACAAGCCGCTGCTCGACGGCGCCATCGAACTGGCCCGCCACAAGCCGGACGCTTGCCTTGTGCTCCAGCGCGAGGAATTACGCTGCGACCTCGTTTCCGGCCGCGACTTCGATCTTGCCGACCAGGTCGCGCGCGAACGCGCCGCTGGCGCCTGGGTCGACTGCGTGCGCGTCGCCGCGACCGACCCGCTTTATGTGCTCTATACATCGGGCACCACGGGCCAGCCCAAGGGCGTGGTGCGCGACAATGGCGGCCATATGGTCATGCTGCGATGGACCATGGAAAATGAGTTCAGCGTCAAGCCGGGCGAAGTCTTCTGGGCAGCCTCGGACGTCGGATGGGTGGTCGGCCATTCCTATATCGTCTACGCGCCCCTGCTCGCCGGCTGCACGACGGTGATGTTCGAAGGCAAGCCGGTGGGCACCCCTGATGCCGGCACCTTCTGGCGCGTCATTGCCGACCATGGTGTCGCCGCGCTCTTCACCGCGCCGACCGCCTTTCGTGCCATCAAGGGTCAGGACCCGCAGGGCAGGCTCGTACCGGCTTACGATCTCAGCAAATTCCGCACCCTGTTCCTTGCCGGCGAACGCGCTGATCCCGAGACCATCAAATGGGCTGAACGGAACCTGAAAGTGCCGGTGATCGACCATTGGTGGCAGACCGAGACCGGTGCGCCGATTACCCAGAACCCGGTAGGCTTGGGTACGCTGCCGGTGAAATACGGCTCGCCCGGCGTGCCGATGCCCGGTTACGATATCCGCGTGCTCGATGATGCCGGTCACGAAGTGGCAAAAGGCGCACTCGGCAATGTCGTGTTGAAGCTGCCGCTGCCGCCCGGCTGCCTGCCGACGTTGTGGAAGGCGGACAAACGCTTCCGCCAGTCCTATCTCGATGAGTTTCCCGGACACTACAAGACCGCCGACGCCGGCATGATCGACGAAGACGGCTATCTCTTCGTCATGGCCCGTACCGACGACATCATCAACGTCGCCGGCCACCGCCTTTCGACCGGCGCCATGGAGGAAGTATTGGCCGAGCATCCAGACGTTGCGGAATGTGCAGTCATCGGCATAGCCGACACGATGAAGGGTCAGGTGCCGCTTGGCCTGGTCGTTCTCAACGCTGGCGCAGCGCGCGAGGATGGTGCGGTCGAGAAGGAAGCCGTGGCCCTGGTGCGTGACCGCATCGGCCCCGTCGCCGCCTTCAAGACGGTGGTGACCATCAAGCGCCTGCCCAAGACCCGCTCCGGCAAGATCCTGCGCGGCACCATGCAGAAAATCGCCGACAAGGAAGCGTGGAAAATGCCCGCGACCATCGATGATCCTGCCATTTTGGACGAGATCGCCGAAGCTCTGAAGGCCCGCGGAATAGGTGCCTGAACTGCCTTCCGCACTCCTGACAGACTGCTGTCAGGAGGGGTATGCGATGATGCCTCCATCAAATGAAGGAGGCTGTCATGAACCGTTTCGTCATCATCGATTCGCTGCATCGTTATGTCGGCAAGATCCGCACGATCCGCAACGAGATCCGTACCGAGCGTCTGTTGAACAGCCTGCCATCCGAGATCCGCGCCGACATCGGCTGGCCGGATATGTATAGCGGCATGCGCCGCCGCGAAGACTAGAGCGTTTCCGTTTTCACGGAAACGTGGAAACGCTCTGACTCTCTGTTTTGACGCAATTCCGGACGAAAAACCGCTGCGCACTTTTCCTGGAATTGCTCTGAGTGACTTTTTTCGGCGAACCCTTGGATTGACAGATTGTCACACCCAAGTAAGGGACCACGACTGACGCGCGCCATCCGGTTGGAGCATGTCCCAGGGAAGCGTGCCGGCCATTTGAGGTGTCGCGAAGAGCTGCGGAGGCGCGGCATCGAGACTAGGAAGGAACGGGATCGTGCCGCAGAGCAAGAAGATCGGTTTCGTTTTCATCAACCGCTTTGCCGACTGGGAATACGGGCTTTTGGCGGCTTCCGCCGTCGAATGGTTCGGTGCGGAAGCCATCTCATTGACGCCTGAAGGCCAGCCCGTCACCTCGACAAGCGGTTTTCAGCTGACGCCGCAACGCTCGATCGACAGCACGGAGAATGCCGACCTCGACGCAGTCGCGGTCATCGGTTCCGATGTCTGGGCGAGCGACGGCGCGCCGGATGTTTCCGGCCTGGTCAATGCTGTTGCAGCACGCGGCGGCGTTGTCGGCGGCATTTGCGCCGGCACCCTGGCGCTTGCACGGGCCGGCCTGTTCAAGGACAAGGCCCATACCAGCAACGGCCAGGATTGGATCCTGAAGCACCTGCCCACCTATGTGGGCGCGGAGCGCTACAACGACGTGCCGCATGCCGTAGCCGATGGGACGATCGTATCGGCGCCCGGGTCGGCACCAGGCACCTTCGCCAAGGAATTCATCGGCGCACTGTATCCTGACAAGCAATCCGAGCTGACCGAGATGCGCGCGCTGTTTGCCCGGGAGTACGGTGCAAGCTCCTGACAATATGCTGTCAGGAGCACAATGCCATACTGACAGAATGGAACGAATGCTCTTCGTTCGAACGGATGGGATCAAGACGATGCGACGTGCCGACAGGCTTTTCCAGATCGTCCAGCATCTGCGTGGCGGCCGTCTCGTCACCGCGCAGAAGCTAGGCATGTGGCTCGAAGTGTCCGAGCGCACCATCTACCGCGATATCGCCGATCTGCAGTCGACCGGTGTGCCGATCGATGGCGAGGCGGGCGTGGGCTACATGATGCGGGAAGGGTTCGACCTTCCGCCGCTGATGTTCACCCGCGACGAGATCGTGGCGCTGGTTGCGGGCGCCCGCATGGTGCGTGCCTTTGGCGGTGCTACCATGGCACGTGCCGCCGACGAAGCACTGGTCAAGATAGGTGCCGTGCTGCCGGACACCGAGAAGGACCGTATCGCCCGCACCGAAATCCATACACCAATGTGGGTAGTGAGCGATGCCGCCCGCGAAGCCATCGATCTGATCGAACGCTCGATCGAGAAGCGCCAGGTCTTGACCATCGACTACAATGACGAAGCCGGGCGCAGCACCGCACGCGACGTGCGCCCGCTCGGACTGTGGTTCTGGGGCAAGGTGTGGACGCTGGTGGCCTGGTGCGAGATGCGCGACGACTTCCGTGCCTTCCGCATCGACCGTATCGCTTCGCTCGATGTTGCCGGCCGTACCTTCAAGCCGGAACGCGGCAAGCAGCTCGCTGATTTCTACCGTGCGGTCGAGCGTAGCGAAGCCTACGGCATGGGACCGACCGCAAGGGGGGCGTGAGGCAGCAACGCCATCTCCCCTCATCGGGGAGATGGACATGATTGCCGCGGGCTTCGCTTATTCTTCGTCTTCTTCCTCGTTCTTGCCCTTCAGCGCCGAGAGCTTGGCGAAGACGGCATTGGCATCGAGTTCCTCGTCTTCTGCCTTCGGCTTGTCGATCTCGGGCACGAGGCGTTCGGTAAGCGCGGCCGGCAGCAGCGTGTCGCCAACCGGTTGAACCTGCTCGCGGCCACGCGAGGCGCGCTGCACTTCAAGGTCGAGATCGATCTGCGAGCAAAGCCCCAGCGTAACGGGATCCATCGGCGCCAGATTGGCCGAGTTCCAGTGCTTGCGCTCACGGATCTGCTCGATGGTCGACTTGGTCGTGCCGACGAGACGGGAAATCTGCGCATCCTTCAGTTCCGGATGGTTACGCACCAGCCAGAGAATGGCATTCGGTCGGTCCTGGCGCTTGGACAACGGCGTGTAGCGCGGGCCCTTGCGCTTGGATTCCGGCACACGCACCTTCGGCTCAGACAGCTTCAGACGATGGTTGGGATCCTTCTCGGCGCGGGCGATCTCGTCGCGGGTGAGCTGGCCGGTGATGATCGGGTCCATACCCTTGATGCCTTGCGCCGATTCGCCGTCGGCGATCGCCTTCACCTCGAGCGGATGCAGCGAGCAGAACTGCGCGATCTGGTCGAAAGAAAGGGCGGTGTTGTCGACCAGCCAGACCGCGGTCGCCTTGGGCATCAGAAGTGTGTTGGCCATTTTCAGAAAATCCTTCTCGTTCGCCCGCGTTCCCGCGCGGGCGGTGGTTTGAGGCCACCAGTAAGGGAAATCGCGCCGTATATAGCGGTTAACAGGCCCGATCGCAACGTTTTTACGGACCACTTGGAAATAGCCGAGCAACGGCAAAACACCGACAGCCTCGATTGTCATCGAAGCTTCATGTTTCCGTCATGCCGCTGAAATGTGGCTCGCTCATGGGAGAGCGGTTCCCACATTCTCCGAGAGATCAACGATGTCACGCTCTTCCATCCTTTTGGCGCTGACCGCCGCGCTCGCCGCCTCGGCTGCCCCGCCCGCACATGCCGACCAGGCCTTCAACCGCATCGCCACTTTCGCCGTCGCCGAAAACCTGCCTGCCGACGCCGACAAGAAAGCGAAGACCTCGGCTGAAATCATCACCGCGACCGAAGATGGCAACACACTGGTCTACTCCGACAGTCCCTATGGCGCAGTCGGCTTTGTCGACATCACCGATCCCAAGGCGCCGAAGGCCGGAGGTCTCGTCAAGATCGATGGCGAGCCGACTTCCGTCACAGTCGCCGGCGGCAAGGTCCTGGCGGGCGTAAACACCTCCAAGAGCAAGGCTGAGCCTTCGGGCAACCTGACGGTCGTTGACATTGCCTCGAAGAAGATCGAGGCAAGCTGCGATCTCGGCGGTCAGCCCGATTCCGTGGCGCTGAGCAAGGACGGCAAGTTCCTGGCTGTCGCCATCGAGAATGAGCGCGACGAGGAACTCAACGAAGGCGCGCTGCCGCAACTGCCCTCCGGTAATCTCAAGATCGTGCCGGTTGCCGCTGGCGTGCCGGATTGCGCCGGCATCAAGACAGTGGAAGTCACCGGCCTCTCCGAGATCGCGCCGGACGACGCGGAGCCGGAATTCGTTGCTTTCAACGAGGCTGGCGAGATCGCACTGACGTTGCAGGAAAACAACCACATCGTCATCGTCGACGCTGCAACCGCCAAGGTCGTCTCGCATTTCTCGGCGGGTTCGGTCACGCTGGAAAATGTCGACACCAAGAAGGACGGCGCGTTCAACTTCTCCGGCAAGGTCGAAAACCAGAAGCGTGAACCGGATGCGGTGAAGTGGCTGGACAATAACCGGCTCGTCATCGCCAACGAAGGCGACTGGAAAGGCGGCTCGCGCGGCTTCACCATCTTCTCGAAGAAAGGCGAAGTGCTCTACGAATCCGGCCCGAGCTTCGAATACGAAGCCGCCAATCTCGGCCACTATCCGGAGCATCGCAACAAGAAGGGCATCGAGCCGGAAGGCGTCGAAGTCGGCGCCTATGGCGACAGCAAGCTGCTGTTCGTCGGCTCCGAGCGGGCTTCGCTGGTAGGCGTCTACCAGGACACCGGCGCCGAGCCGAAATTCCTGCAGGCACTGCCTTCCGGCATCGGCCCTGAAGGACTGCTCGCCATCCCCGCGCGCAACCTCTTCGTCACGGCCAATGAAACCGACCTCGGCGAAGACGGTCTCGCCCGCTCGCACGTCATGGTTTTCGAACGCGCGGAGGGCAACCCTGCCTATCCGATGATCGCCGCCGATCTGACCGACAAAGGCGTTCCGCTCGGCTGGGGCGCACTGTCCGGTCTCGCCGCCGATCCGGAAACCGCCGGCAAGCTCTATGCGGTTTCGGATTCGGTCTACGGCAACCAGCCGGCGATCTACACGATCGACGCGACCCAGACACCGGCGAAGATCACCGGCAAGATCGTCGTCACCCGCAATGGCAGCCCCGCGCAGAAGCTCGACCTCGAAGGCATCGCGCCCGACGGCAAGGGTGGTTTCTGGCTGGCGTCGGAAGGCAACAGCGAGAAGCTGGTGCCGCATGCCATCTACCGCGTCGACGAGAAGGGCGAGATCAAGCAGGAGATCGCCTTCCCGGCGGAACTGCTGCCCAACGAGACCCGCTTCGGCCTCGAAGGCATCACCACCATCGGCGAAGGCGACGATCTTACCCTGGTCGCCGCTGTCCAGCGCGAATGGAAGGACGATCCGAAGGGCCAGGTGAAGCTGCTCGCTTACAAGCCTAAGGCCAAGGAATGGTCAGCCGTGCGCTATCCGCTGGAAAAGGCCGAAAAGGGTTGGATGGGCCTTTCGGAGGTCACGGCCCATGACGGCAGGCTCTATATCATCGAGCGTGACAATCTGATCGGCTCGGAAGCCAAGGTGAAGCGCGTCTACAGCGTCGCACTCGACGGCTTCAAGCCGGCGAAACTCGGCGGCGAGTTGCCGGTCGTGGAAAAAACGCTGGTGCGTGACCTGCTTCCCGACCTGAAGTCGGCCACCAACGGCTATGTCGTCGACAAGGTCGAAGGCTTCACCATCGACAAGCGGGGCAATGCCTATGTCGTGACCGACAATGACGGCGTCGACGACTCCTCCGGCGAAACCCTGTTCCTGAACCTCGGCAACAGCGTCAAGACCAACTGAACCGCTTGAGTTCCCTGCCCCGGGTGACCTCCCGCCCGAGCAAAAAAATGGCCACGGCAGTGATGCCGTGGCCATTTTCGTCAAAGGGTTTGGAGGCCGAAGGGTCGGCCCAAAAACAAAACCCGCCGGACGGGGTCCAGCGGGCTCGGAACCGGCGGCGCGATAGATTGCGCCAGGCGTCGGCTCTGCTTAGATGGCCGCGCGAGCGACCCGTTCGATGTCAGAGCGGCTGATGCCGAGGTCATCCAGTTCGCGGTTGTTGAGACGGCTCAGTTCGCGAACGGTCTGGTTGTAACGGCGCCAATTCTTGTAGCTGCGGATCAGGTTCATCTGTCCCTCCTAAGTTTCACAATCTCTGTATGCCGCTCAAATAGGCATTCCTGCTCATTTGTTGAACAGACGCTTTTGCATGGCAGCAATGCTTTGCTGCATTGCAGCATTACCAAAAAGAAAACGCCCGGGCCGTTGCCAGCCCTGGCGTTAAGCATTCGGCGATGAGTGGCTCAGGCTGCCTCTGGCTCCACCGCGATTGGCCTCTTCACGGGGCATGTACGCGCGACCTGCCGGACCGTGATGAAGCAGATGAGCGGTGCCAGCGCGAACAGGCTGAACAGCCATCGCGAAGCGCTCGCCGTGCCAGCCACGCCGCCGGGATCGAGCAGTCCGCCGAGATTGGCCACCATGCCTGCCAGCGCCGCACCGAAAGCCGTTGCAAACAGCGTGACAGTGGAGATGGAGGCCGATGTGATATCCTGTTCGTCCGCGGGTGCAGCCTTGAAAATCCGCGTCAGGATATGCGGCCAGGCAATTCCGACGCCGAGGCCGATGGCGGCGAAGGCAACGCAGACCGACGCCAGCATGAGCCAATCATGGCCGTTGCCGAGCGGGAAGAGCACGGCAAGTGCCGCCATCCCGGTAAAGCTGAACAAGGGTGCGGCGAAGATCGCCCGGTCAATGCCTTTGCCTTGCGCGCCCGAGCTCCACAACGAGCCGATTGTCCAGCCAGCCGACATGATGGCTGCCAGATACCCGGCGATCAGCGGCGTCTGCTCATAGAGCACCTGCAGGAACAGCGGGACGAAGATTTCCGAACCGGTCACGGTGACGCCGAGCAATGCCATGGTGGCGAAAAGCGCGCCCAATGCCGTTGTGGGACGGAACGAGCCGCGCGGCAGAAGCCGGTTGCGCGCCCGGCTCTCGACGCCGATCAGCAGGGCAATGAGCACGACGGCCGCGCCGAGACCGAAGAGATTGTAGATGGGATCTGGCGACACACTGCCGGCCGAAACCGCAAGCACGGCGCCAAGCAGAAGTGCCAACTGCAGGATCGGCACCGTCGAACGCTCATTCCTGTCGGGGTTTTGTCCGGGCAGCACCGCAACCGCCAGCACGGCAAACACGATGGCGATCGGCGCCAGCGACCAGAAGGCCGCCCGCCAGACACCGTACTCGGCGAAAATACCGCCAATGGCCGGGCCAACCAGCGTTGCCACGCCCCACATGCCCGACACCAGCCCCATGGCGCGTGGCCACAGTGATTCCGGGAAGACGATGCGGATCATCGCATAGGAAAGCGCGAACAGGAATCCGCCGCCGAAACCCTGTACGGCACGACCGGCAAGCAACGCCGGCATGGACGACGCGAAGCCACAGAACAAGGTGCCGGCAGCGAAGATGAGCGCGGCCACCAGATAGGCGCCGCGTGGTCCGGCGACACCAAGCAGTTTTGCCGAAAGGGCGGAGCCCAGGATGGACGTGGCGACGAAAATCGTGGTGTTCCAAGCATAGTAGTCGATGCCGCCGATGTCCTTGACCACCGAGGGCAGAATGGTGGTGGCGACATAGACATTGATGGCGTGAAGCGCGACGCCGCCGGCAAGCGCCAGCGTACGGACGGCATTCGAGCCGGAGAGCAAGGCACCCCAGCCTGTTTCATGTTCTTGGGACATGGAGGATCCTCTGACGAAGCGAGCTTGCGCAGGCGTTCGACGTTGACTATTTTCAAAGAGAAGACTTGGTTTAATATTGAGCCCATGCCGAATATGTCAAGCAATGACTTGGAAAAAAGAAATCAGCTGCCGCGTCCGGCTGCGGATCGGCTGCTGACGCTGTTGAAGACTCGCGGTCCGCAGACGGCCGCCGACCTTGGCAAGGCCTTGGGGACCACCGGGGAAAACGCCCGCCAGCAGCTCGGCAAACTGGCAGCGGAGGGGCTTGCTGAAGCGCATGCCGAAGCACGCGGCGTCGGCCGCCCGGTTCAGCTTTGGCAGCTTACCGAAGCCGGCGACGCCCGTTTCCCGGACACGCACGCCGAATTGACGGTGCAATTGCTGCGCGCCGTGCGGACCACGTTCGGGCCTGCAGGTCTCGACAAGCTGATCGACGCGCGCGAGATAGAAACGCTAGCGAATTACCGGCGCGAGATGGATGGCATCGACAGCCTGAGGGAGCGTGTTGCGAAGCTGGCCGAGATTCGCTCGCGCGAAGGCTACATGGCCGAATGGCGCGAGGAGGACGACGCGTTCATGCTGATCGAGAACCACTGCCCGATCTGCGCCGCCGCCCTCGCCTGCCAGAATTTCTGCCGATCGGAACTCGCCGTCTTCCAGGACGTGATCGGCCCAGATGCCGTTGTCGAACGGTTGGACCACATCCTGGCCGGCGCGCGTCGCTGCGCCTATCGGGTCATGCCGAAGGTCGAACACGCGCAAGAGCATGATCCCGAAAAGTGGGAACCGGTTTTCGGAAAAGATCATGCTCCGACAAAGAGATAGAGCGGAATATCCGCTCCATCAGAGTGTTCGAGATTCGAGGAAGCCAGCCCCTGGCTGCGTCTCACCCGACGTCGAGCACGATCTTGCCGATATTATCCCCTTCTTCCATGCGCTCATGCGCGCGCCAGGCTTCCTTGAGGGGGAAGATCATGTCCATCACCGGCGCCACGCGACGGGTTGCGAGCAGCGGCCAGACCTGCGTTTCCAGCGCCGCTGCCACGGCGCCCTTGAATTCCACCGTGCGCGGCCTGAGTGTCGAGCCGGTATGGACAAGCCGCTTGACCATCAGCTTGGAGAAATCAGCCGAAGCGACTGCGCCGGTCTGTGTGGCGATCTGCACGATACGCCCTTCGACGGCCGCGGCATCGTAGTTGCGTCCGATATAGTCTCCGCCGACCATGTCCAGGATGACATTGGCGCCCCTGCCATCGGTCGCTTCCTTGACCGCCTTGACGAAATCTTCCTCCCGGTAGTTCACGGCCCGATCAGCGCCAAGCTTCAGGCACGCCTCGCATTTCTCAGCGCTGCCGGCGGTCGCGATCACATAGGAGCCTAGTGCCGAGGCGAGCTGGACTGCGGTGGTGCCGATGCCAGATGCGCCGCCATGGATGAGCACCGTCTCGCCCGCCTTCAGTGCACCGCGTTCGAATACATTGTGCCATACGGTGAAGTAGGTTTCCGGCACGGCTGCGGCTTCCGTATAGGTGAAGCCCGCCGGCAGCGGCAGCGCGTTGGAAGCGTGAACCTTGACATATTCGGCATAGCCACCGCCCGGCGTCAGCGCACAGACCTGGTCGCCGATACGCCAGCGCGTAGCCCCCTCGCCCAACGCCGCGACCTCACCCGCGACCTCCAGTCCCGGCAAGTCGGATGCTCCAGGCGGCGCCGGATAGGCGCCCTTGCGCTGCATCACATCAGGCCGGTTGACGCCGGCAGCATGGACACGGATCAGGATTTCGCCGGCCCCGGGCGTCGGCACGTCGCGCTTCTCCGGCTTCAACACCAGAGGTCCGCCGGGGGTCGATATTGCGACCGCTGTCATCTTCTCCGGGATTTTCTGTCCGTTCACCATGTTCCTTACCAATTTGCTCCGCTCGTTCGGCGGGATGATTTTGCCCCCTGCCCCATATATGCTTTTCTATGTATGCGGATTGGCGGGTCAGGCAAACCGCAAAACAACGGAGGAGCGACGATGGCGATCTTCGACGACGAACCCGTAAAGAAAGTACGCACCCATGAGATCGGCCAGGATCTCGCGTTGCTTTCGGTGGGCGAACTCACCGAACGCATCGATCTCCTGCGCACCGAGATCGCACGGCTGGAGGCAGAGCTCGCACAGAAGGGCGCGACCAAGTCCGCCGCCGAGGCGCTGTTTCGCCGTTGATGGTCGCAAACGGCGGCACCATGCCGCCAAAATGCCTGAAAACATCGTCCCCACTGGCCTCGCCTGATTCGCGCACCGGACCGACCTGATGTTCGCAGCCTACCGACCGATCCTGTCCCTGCTTCGTGGCACCGCGTTCTTGCTTGCCGCCTCCGGTCTGCATGGCCTGTTGCTGCCGTTGCGCGGCCAGGTCGAAGGGTTCTCCACCGCATCGCTCGGTCTGATGGGCACCGCCTGGGCGGGCGGCTTCGTCGCCGGCTGCTTCTTCGCGCCGCGTCTGGTGCGCCGCGCAGGCCATGTGCGGGCCTTCAGCACCTTTGCCTCGGTAGGCGCCATTATCGCACTGCTCACCGGCCTTCTGATCGACGAATATACCTGGATCGCACTGCGCGCCTTCACCGGTTTCACCATGGCCGGCGCCTTCATGGTCATCGAGAGCTGGCTGAACGAGAAAGCCACCAATGAAAACCGTGGCACCGTCTTCGGTCTCTATATGATGGTCACCTATGCCTCGATCATGGGCGGTCAGATGATCGTGGCCGGTGGCGACGTGAAATCGGCCTCGTTGTTCATGATCACCGGCATCTTCTTCTGCCTTTCGCTGATCCCGACCGCGGTCTCCAGCGCCTCGCACCCGAAACCGCTGCAGGATGTGAAGCTCGACCTGAAAGGCCTTTATTCCAACTCGCCGGTATCGGCGGTAGCCTGCGTGCTCATCGGCGTCGCCAACGGCGCATGGGGCACGCTGGGCGCGGTCTATGGCGCACGCATCGGCATTTCAACGGCGCAGATCGCGCTGATGATGAGCCTTGTCGTCGTGGCCGGCGCCGCCATGCAGATCCCGGCCGGACGCATCTCCGACCGCACCGACCGCCGCTATGTGCTGGCGGCGGCGGCCGTCGGGGCCGCCCTTTGCGCCCTCGTGATGTTCCTGTTCGAATTCCGCTCCGGCACACTGGTTATCATCTTCGCGGCCGCCTATGGCGCTTTCGCTTATACGCTCTATTCCATCGCCGTAGCCCACGCCAACGATCACGCTTCCCCCGAGGAATTCGTCAAGGTTTCCGGCGGGCTGCTGCTGCTCTACGGCTTCGGCACGATGATCGGGCCGCTGCTGGCGGCAGCCCTGATGGGTTGGATCCGACCGGAAGGGCTGTTCCTGGCAACGGCATTCGCGCATCTCGCCCTGGCCGGCTATACGGCGCTGCGCATCAGCCGCCGGGCACCGGTGCCGGTCGAGGAGCGCGAAGCCTTCAAGACCCAGCCGTCGGAGCGCGCGGTAACGCCGGAAGCGGTTCGTTTGGATCCTCGCACGAAACCTGAAACAACCTAAACGTTTCCTGTTGAGATTTACTGCAACTTGCCTCACAAATGGGGCATGATGCTTTCCGATGCTTTCGTCGCCATTGCTGATCCCAACCGGCGTTATCTTCTGGAAGAATTGAGACGAGGTCCCAAAACAGTCAACGAGTTGGCCTCGGGCCTGCCCGTTTCCAGGCCTGCGGTTTCCCAGCATCTCAAGGTTTTGCTCGAGGCTGGCCTGGTCAGCGCCAAGGCCGATGGCACGAGGCGAATCTACGCCGTCGCCAATGGTGGCTTCTTCCGGCTCAACCTTTGGCTCGACCAGTTCTGGGAAGAGTGAAACCAAGCCGAATACACGGGCCGCCAAGAACTTTGTAGCCGGAGGCCGTCCGGTTGCAGTTTTCACGGGCTTTTTTCTTTAGAGCGTTTCCGTTTTTCACGAAAACGCTCTAACTCTTTGTTTTTACGCAATTCAGGACGGAAAACCGTTACGCATTTTTCCTGGAATTGCTCTAGGCTTCAACCGCCGTTCGGACGTGCTCCGCAATGGCGTCGATCATGATTGGCCAGTCTTCACGGTGCAACTCATGCCCGCCACCGGACACTTCGACCAGCCGGCTACCCGGCACGGCCGACGCGAAGGCCCTGCCGTGTTCGACTGGAAAGATCGGGTCCGCGGTGCCGTGGATGACCAGAAGCGGCGCCGAGAGATCGCGAATGCTTTCGCTGGCAGTGCCATCCACCAGCATGAAATGATTGGTCGCACTCGCCAGGCCGCCTGCCCTGTCGTAGTCGCGGCTGACGAAGCCGCGCAGCCGAGCGGCATCGAACGGATGGGCCATGCTTGCCAGCATGCGGCTGTCCTCCACCATGAACTCGATCACCTGAGCCCTGTTCGACCAATCCACGTCGCCGCCGGTAGCCGAATGCGCCTGATAGGCGGCCGTCATTCCCGGAAGCTTCGACGTATCGATACCGATCGGTGACGTGCTGATCGTGGAAAGGGACGCAATGCGCGCCGGATATCGCAGCGCCAGCATCTGCGCGAGCATGCCGCCCATCGACATCCCAACGACATGCGCCTTGCCGACGTCATGGCCATCGAGCACGGCGACGGCGTCGTCAACCATATCGCCGAATGCATAGGTGGGTTTGCCTGGCGGATATTTGGTGGAAAGTCCGGTGTCGCGGTTGTCGTAGCGAACCACATGCAGCCCCTTTTCCGCCAGAGCCTGGCAGAAATCGTCCGGCCACCACAGCATCGAGGCCATGGCGCCCATGACCAGAAGCGCGGATGGGTTACGCTTCTCACCAAAGGTTTGCGTCGCAATCCGGACGTTGCCGGGACGAGAAATCTCAAGCTGCATGCCACCCTCCAAACTGCTTGCATTTTGCAATTGGTTGAACCATAATAAAACCGATCCTATAATGCAACTGGTTTTTTGGTGAGATGCATCCATGACACTCGACCGCCGCTCCGGCTGCCCGATCAATCTTTCGCTGGAAGTCTTCGGCGATCGCTGGAGCCTCATCATCCTGCGCGATATGATCTTCGGCGGCAGGCGGCATTTCCGGGAATTGCTGAACCATTCGATGGAAGGCATTGCCTCCAACATCCTCGCCGACCGGCTGAAGCGGCTGGTGGAACTCGGCATGCTGACCAAGGCCGATGACCCGACCCACAAGCAGAAAGCAATCTACAGCCTGACCGAAATGTCGATCACGCTGGTGCCGATCATGGCGCAGCTCGGCGCATGGGGGCGTGTCTGGCTGCCTGTCACCGAGGACTTGTCCATCCGCGCGAAACTTCTGGAGGAAGGCGGCCCGTCCCTGTGGCAGGATTTCATGGACGAACTGCGGTTCGAACATCTGGGTATCGGCACGCCCAAGCCCGCCGACGCCACGGTACGCGCCAAACTTCAAGCGGCCTATCAGGCTGTCGTCGACGCACAGACGCGCAAGGCTTCCTAGAGCAATTCCAGGAAAAGTGCGTAGCGGTTTTCCGTCCGGAATTGCGTCAAAACAGAAGTTAGAGCGTTTCCGCGTTTCCATTGAAAAACGGAAACGCTTTAGGCTCCACCAACCATTGCGGGACGTCGAAGCGGCGCGAAGCAGTTTCAAGCGGATGGCCGCTTGCCCGCAAAATCTCCGGATTGGAAGATCGCAATGGCATCGGCAATCGTTGTGCCGAGCCATTCCGTTGACCGCAGGAGCGTCGTCTATGACCAGTTTTCCGATCGACAAGGCCAATCAGATCATCGCCGGCGCTTTCGCCAAGGCAGCTGCATTGGAGCTGAAACCGCTTGGCGTGTCCGTTCTCGACGCCGGTGGCCACCTCGTTGCCTTCCAGCGCCAGGACGGCGCTTCCTTCCTGCGTCCGCAGATGTCCTCGGGCAAAGCCTATGCGGCGCTCTCGGTCGGCATGGGCGGTCGCCGCGTCGAGGCGATCGCCAAGGAGCGGCCGCACCTGACGGCCGGCGTCTCGGATCTGTCGGGCGGCAAGGTCCTGCCAGTGGTCGGCGGCGTCCTGATCCGCGACAGCGCGGGCATGGTGATCGGCGCCGTCGGCATTTCAGGCGACACCTCCGACAATGACGAGATTGCCGCCATCGCCGGCATCGAAACGGCTGGCCTCGCCGCGGACGCCGGCTGAACAACCTCTCCCTCCGCACAAACACAAAAAGACCGGCCGGTGGCCGGTCTTTTCATTCGTCCCACAGAGGAGAGCTGCTTAGCTTTCCTTCGGCTCCAGGACCTGGCGGCCACGATACATGCCGGTCTTCAGGTCGACGTGGTGCGGGCGGCGCATTTCGCCGGAATTCTTGTCCTCGACATAGGTCGGGGCCTTCAGTGCGTCAGCAGAACGGCGCATGCCGCGCTTGGACGGGGAGGTTTTTCGTTTCGGCACAGCCATGGATATGCTCCATTCGATCGGTCAATGGCCCGCAACGCCCTCGTGAAAGGGCCGCGTACAGCCGAGTTCTAGAAGAAAGTGGCGTGCCTATACACGGCTGATCGCCTTTTGGCCAGTGTTGCCGCGACTTTTTTTGACCCGGCTCAGGCGATTTCGAAGAACTATCGCGTCTACCCGCCGATGGCCAGCCATTCGTCAAGCGAGACCTTGATCCAAGTTCAGTGGATAGCTCTTCGACGTCGCCTCAATTCACACAGCCGACATACGCGCCCGAACGCGATGCCCGGCGTTCGATCAACGAGGCCAGCCGCCTCAAGCCTGGGCCGGGTTTGCCGGGATCGCGCGTGATCGGATTGGGCAGGGCGACGGCCAGCAGCGCGGCCTGCCGGCGCGAAAGGTTCTTGGCGGAAACGCCGAAATGATAGCGCGCTGCCGCCTCGATGCCGTAGATGCCAGGCCCCCATTCCGCGATGTTGAGGTAGATTTCCATGATGCGCCGCTTCGACATCAGCGCGTCGAAATAGACCGCGAGCGGCAGCTCGATCACCTTGCGCACGGTGCCCAGCGGCCGTGACCATAAAAACAGGTTCTTCACCGTCTGCATGGTGATGGTCGAGGCGCCGCGCGTGATCTCGCCCGACATGGCATCGTCGACGACGCCTTTGAGCTCGCCCAGATCGACGCCTCTGTGGAAACAGAACTGGCCGTCCTCCGACATGATGACGGAGTTGGCCAGCACGGGCGCCACATCGTCGATCGATACCCAGCGCCGATCGTAGCCGGAGAAGGTGACGAGATCCTTCAGCATCAGTGTCGACACCGGATGCACGAAGGAAGGCATATAAAGAAAGGTCAGCACCGCCGGAACGATGGCCAGCACGATGGCAATACGCAACGCCCGCTGCAGCCAACCTCGGTAACCACCGCGTCTGCCCCTCGGTCGCGACGCCCTGTCCAACCCTTCGGTCTCGTGATCGATGATCGGCTCTGCCACCCGCCCAATCCAGTCACAGTTCCCCCTTCGCATAAAGGCGCTTGGCTTCTTGCGCAATGTCTGACTGTCGGCTACCGCTCGCCGCCATGGCAATGGATACCGATATTCCCTTCGAGGCAGCCCTGCTTGTGCGCGCCGAACAGGTCGAGGCGCGGTTGCGCGCACTGCTCGATGGCCGGGCTCTGTCCGGGGAGATCGTTCGCCCACAGCGCCTGCTTTCGGCGATGCGCCATGGGGTCTTGAATGGCGGCAAGCGTCTGCGCCCCTTCCTCGTTCTGGAAAGTGCGGCATTGCTGGCCCCTGACCATGACGAAGCGCCGGCCCTGACCGTGGCCGCGACGCTCGAATGCGTCCATTGCTATTCTCTTATCCACGATGATCTGCCGTGCATGGACGATGATGACCTGCGCCGCGGCCAGCCGACCGTCCACAAGGCTTTTGACGAGGCGACCGCGATTCTGGCCGGCGACGCATTGCTGACGCTTGCCTTCGATACATTGGCAGACGAAGCACTTGGCCTGCCTGCCGATCGCCGCGCCGCCCTGGTGCTGGCGCTGGCGCGCGCAGCCGGAGCCGGCGGCATGGTCGGTGGCCAGATGCTCGACATCGAGGCGGAGAAATCCGCTCCCGATGAGGCTGGCATCATCCGCCTGCAGGCGATGAAAACAGGCGCTCTGATCCGTTTCGCATGCGAGGCCGGCGCGATCCTGAGCGGTGCTTCCGCCACCGATCGCGAGAGGATGGCAGAGTTCGGCTCCGCCATCGGCCTTGCCTTTCAGCTTGCCGACGACCTCCTCGACCTGACTGCCGATGCCGGCACCATGGGCAAGGCCACGGGCAAGGACGCGGCCGCGGGCAAGGGCACGTTGGTTGCGCTGCACGGAGAAGCCTGGGCGCGAAAGCAGCTGAACGGTCTTGTTGGGCAGGCTCACGCATTGCTCGAGCCATTCGGCGAGCAGGCAGCGATGCTGAAGGCTGCAGCCAGCTTCGTGGCGGATCGAAACAGCTGACTGGCTGCAGTCAATCAGCCGGAACGAAATCTTAATGGTAATAGAGCGTAATCCCGGCCGTTAAAATGGCGCGTATGGGTTGGGGTTACGCATGCCTGACTACACTTCCTTTATCCGGTCGATCCGGATCCGTTACCTTTCCGGCTTGCTGATCCTGGCCATTGCGGTCACCGGCACCATCTTCGCCCTGAATCGCGCCGGCGCCTATCGCGCCGAGATCGATGTCCTGGGCGGCCATATCGTCAATTTCGCCCGCGATTTGAACAGTGCCACCGGTTTCGCCGAAACCGCAGTCAGTTCATGGCGGCCGGACACGAGCGCGGCACTCGCGGCATCCGCCAAAGATCACGCGCAGCGCCTCAAAGCCGGCATGGAGGCGCTCAGTGC
Source organism: Mesorhizobium sp. 1M-11 (assembly GCF_001303895.1). GTDB lineage: Bacteria > Pseudomonadota > Alphaproteobacteria > Rhizobiales > Rhizobiaceae > Mesorhizobium. The sequence continues at coordinate 157,460 of NZ_LJSD01000075.1, forward strand.
CGAGATCGCCGCCATCACGCCCAAACTCTCGAAGCCAACCCAGGATGAACTCAACGCGGCTTCCGTCAACGGCTATCTGCTGTGGTCCGCGCGTGACATCCTGCGCAATTTCGACCTGATGATTGCGGCGACACGCGCCCAGGATTGGAATTACCGGGAAATCCGCAACCAGAACGACCTGTTCGCGCAGCCGATGCTGGCGCGTGCCCGCACCGCGATGGATGTCGAGCGTCGCATGGCCGAAACCCGCAGCGACAGGTTGCTGTTGTGGGCGAGCCTGTCGCTTTGCGCCGCCCTGATCGTGGTCGCCATCTGGATCTTCCGCCCGATGGAAAAGGCGATTCGCCGAGCCTTCGCCGAGACGGCGGAATCTCTGTTCAAGGCAGAGGCTGCCGACCGTGCCAAATCGGAATTCCTGGCCAATATGAGCCATGAAATACGCACGCCGATGAACGGCGTGCTCGGCATGGCCGAACTGCTTGCCAAGACCGAGCTCAATCCACGCCAGAAAACCTTCACCGATGTCATCGTGAAGTCTGGCAATGCGCTGCTCACCATCATCAACGACATTCTCGACTTCTCCAAGATCAACGCCGGCCAGCTGACGCTCGACCCCGCCCCCTTCCGCCTCGCCGAGGCGGTCGAAGATGTCGCCACACTGGTTTCAGCCCGCGTCGCCGAGAAGAACCTGGAACTCATCGTGCGTGTCGACCCGCGCCTGCCGCATCATGTCGTCGGCGATGTCGGCCGCTTCCGCCAGATCATCACCAACCTGCTCGGCAATGCCGTGAAATTCACCGAGAAAGGCCATGTGCTGGTCGACGTTTCCGGCGAGGTCGTGGACGATCATGTCCAGATGAAGGTCCGCGTCGAGGATACCGGCATCGGCATCCCGGCGGACAAGCTGCAGAGCGTGTTCGAGAAATTCGCTCAGGTGGATTCGTCCTCGACCCGCCGCCACGAAGGCACTGGACTGGGCTTGGCGATCGCTGCCCGCCTGGTCGATCTCATGGGTGGCCAGATCGGCGTCGAGAGCGAGATCGGCCGCGGCTCGGTGTTCTGGTTCGCCGTCCCGCTTCCTATCCACCAGGCGACAGGCAATGAAGACATCGTGCCCGTCGACGTCACCGGCGCGCGCGTGCTCGTCATCGACGACAATCCGGTCAATCGCGAAATCCTGCTGGAACAGTTGCGCAGTTGGAGCTTCGACTGTGCGGCGGCCGAAAGCGGCGCGGTCGGCCTTGCCTTCCTCGATCGCGCTCATCAGCTCGGCGCATCGGTGGATTGCGTCATCCTCGACTACCAGATGCCCGGCATGAACGGCGCCGACGTCGCCAAGGCGATCGCCGCCGACAGTCGCCTCTCCTCGATCCCGGTCATCCTGCTCACCTCCGTCGACCAGGTCGATTTCGCCAAGTTGATCCTCGACTTCGGCATCGCCGCGCACCTCACCAAGCCGTCGCGTTCAGCCGTGCTTCTGGGGACAGTCATCTCCGTCATCCAGAAGGCCCGCAGCCAGGCCGGCAAAGCGCATTTCGTGCGCGAGCCGATCCATGTTGCCACACCGGCGCAACCGGCCTTCACGGTCATTCGCGGTACACCAGCCCCGCTGCCCAAGCCGGACGCATTGGCCAACCCCACCCGCCCGATCGATATCCTGATCGCCGAGGACAACGAGGTGAACCAGATGGTCTTCGGGCAGATCCTGAACGGGCTGGGCTTGAGCTACCGTATCGCGGCCAACGGCCGCACAGCGGTCGAGATGTACAAGACGCTGAATCCCAAGCTGGTCCTCATGGATGTTTCGATGCCCGAATTGAACGGCTACGAGGCGACACGCGCCATCCGCACGATCGAAGCAGCCAACGGCACCCGCACGCCGATCATCGGGGTTACCGCACATGCCTTGAAGGGCGATCGCGATAAATGCATCGAGGCCGGCATGGACGACTATCTGGCCAAGCCGGTCTCGCCGGACCGGCTCGGCGCCAAGATCGGCACATGGCTCAGCGAAACGGTGGCCAAGACCGCCTGAGCCGATTGCACCGGCCAGCTATCGAAGCCGGCCGAACGGGATGATCTCGCGCGAGGCCGGCGTCCAGGCACCGCCCTCCCAGTCGCCGAACCAGCTTTCGGCGACAAGACCTGTTGCTTCGATGCCTGCGGCAATTTCTTCCTTGGACGGAAAAGCGATCTTCGATTCTGCCGTCAGCATCTGGCCCGTTGCGGCGACCTCGTACCAGGTCCGATAGCTGACAACACCGTCCGCTTCCATGCGAGCATCGTACCAGCCCTTGACCATGCCGAAGCGTGGGTGGCTGACCATTTCTTCCGATCGCTCCGGAACCCAGTCGCGCCATGCTTCGACCACTGGATTGCGACTGTCGAAGACGAAATGTCCACCCGGCGCGAGATGCGCCGCGATGGTTCCGAGCACGGCCAGCTGGTCTTCCCGGGTCAGGAAGACCTGAAAGGCGTGACCGGTCAGGATGACGAGATCGAAGGTACGTCCGATCCTGATCGTGCGGGCATCGGCCTCGACCCATTCCACGTGCTCGCCGCCCGGCCGCCGGCGAGCCACGTCGAGCATCGCGCCGGCTGGATCGACACCGACCACGGCACGACCGTCGGCGAATGCCGCAGCCAATTGTCCGGTGCCACAACCAAGATCGAGCACGGACTTCGCGTCGCCAGCCAATGCCAGGCAGCGCCTCAGTTCGGCATCGCCAGTGTTGACCAGGTCGTAGAAATCGACGAGGGCCGGATCGTTGTAGAGAAGATCAGCCGTCAAGTTCCGTCCGGCCCCGGTCATCTGTTCCTCAGCACGATACAGGAGCCGCCGACGCTGTGCAGCTTGTCGCAGATCTCGTTGGCAGCCTTGCGGTTGTCGGCGCCGATGCGCACGGCATAGACGCCGCGCCGCCCCATCGGCGTGCGCACGCGACTGACCACGGGGTCGGCATTCGCAAGCACGGCCGGAAAGCGTGCCTGTACCCTTTGCCATTGCCGCACGGCAGCGGACCGGCGGAAGTTTCCGGCCACCTGGACACCCCAGGGCTTCACGTGCACAGCCGCCATCGGCACCGTTCTCGCCTTGCTCACCGGCAGTCGCCTGCAAGCGGCGGAAAAATTCTGCTGCTTGGGATCGAGTGGCAGCACCACCCCCGCATAGGCCTTGTCGGAGAACTTGTCGGCCGGCTCACCCATGACGTCGAGCACATACTCTTCCGTTTCCAGCGGCAGGAATCCGCCGGAACCCAGCCAGCGCGTCACCCGGTTCTCGCCGGCATTGTAGGCGGCGGCCGCGAGTCCCAGATTGCCGAAGCCGGATTTCAACTCGGACAGATATTTGGCCGAAGCAGGTATCGCCTGTTCGATGTCGAAGGAGTTGACGAGGCCGCGCATCTTGGCGGTACCCGGCATGAACTGGGCAATGCCCTCGGCGCCGACCGGGCTGACCGCGTTCGGATCGAACCGGCTTTCCTTCCAGATCAACCGGGCGAAGAAATCCTTCGGCAGGCCCTGTTCGGCCGCGTGCGCTTCGATCAGATCGCAAACACGCCCAATCAGCCGTTTCTGTGCCGAATGCGTATGAGGAGGGTCGGCCTGCGCAGGAGAACCCCCCAGCAGTGCCGACAGAACCAAACAAGCGAAACCGGCAGCGCGCCGCATCGGTATTATTCTGCCGCCGCCTGGCCGTGCCCGCCGAACCGTTGTTCGATGTAGTCGGCGACCATCTTCTCGAAATCGGCGGCAATATTCGGTCCGCGCAGGGTTGCCGTCTTGCGGCCGTCGACGAACACCGGCGCGCTCGGCGTCTCGCCGGTGCCAGGCAGCGAGATACCGATATCTGCGTGTTTGGATTCGCCCGGGCCGTTGACGATGCAACCCATCACAGCGACCTTCAATTCCTCGACGCCGGGATATTTCTCGCGCCAGACCGGCATGTTCTTGCGCAGATCCTCCTGGATCGACTGGGCGAGTTCCTGGAAAACGGTCGAGGTCGTGCGACCGCAACCCGGACAGGCCGCCACGATCGGCACGAACTGACGAAAACCCATGGTCTGCAGCAATTCCTGCGACACCTGCACCTCGCGGGTGCGGTCGCCGCCGGGTTCCGGTGTGAGCGAAATGCGGATCGTATCGCCGATGCCCTGCTGCAGAAGAATCCCCATCGCCGCCGACGAGGCGACGATGCCCTTCGAGCCCATGCCTGCCTCGGTAAGCCCGAGATGCAACGCATGATCGGAACGGGTCGCAAGCATGGTGTAGACGGCAATCAGATCCTGCACGCCGCTGACCTTGGCCGACAGGATGATCTTGTCGCGGCCAAGCCCGATTTCCTCGGCAAGCTCCGCCGACAGGATGGCAGACTGCACGATCGCCTCGCGCATGACCTGGTTGGCCGTCAACGGCGAACCCTTCTCCTGGTTTTCGTCCATCAGCCGGGTCAACAGCTCCTGGTCGAGCGACCCCCAATTGACGCCGATGCGCACCGGCTTGTCGTGGCGGATCGCCATCTCGACGATCTCGGCGAACTGCTTGTCCTTCTTGTCCTTGAAGCCGACATTGCCAGGGTTGATGCGATATTTCGCCAGCGCCTCGGCACAGGCCGGATGATCGGCCAGAAGCTTATGGCCGATATAGTGGAAGTCGCCGACGAGCGGCACGTTGACGCCGAGCCGCTCCAGCCGCTCGCGGATCTTCGGCACGGCGGCAGCGCTTTCGTCGCGGTCGACGGTGATGCGAACGATCTCCGACCCCGCACGATGCAGTGCCGCGACCTGAGCTACCGTCTGGTCGATATCGGCCGTGTCGGTGTTTGTCATCGACTGCACGACAACAGGCGCGGCACCGCCGACGAGCACGCCACCGACGTCGACGCCTACCGACTGCCGGCGCGGAAATGGAGAGGAAAAATACCCGGTCATGCCGGTCGCCTCATGAGAAATGCGTCCGGGCATGAGGTGGAGGAGCAGCACAGCCTTGTCAATGGCAAGGTGGACGAAGGTCCGTCAAATCACCTTGCAACGGCCGATTCCACCGCTGCCACGCACGGCGATGAACGGCAAATGCGAGGCATCTGCTTGTTTCGCCCGGCGTAAGCCCTGTGGGAATATTGAATGGCCTCTGGCCGGCGGCTATGCGCCGCCGGGAGCATTTCGGCGCTGAACGCCGATTTGGAAGGCCGAATTAATGGGTCGAGGGTCTGCCTCTCAATTTTGCCATTTCGTCCTTAATAGCCAGCTTGCGTCGCTTGAGGCACACGATTTCAAGATCGTCCACCGACGGGTGCAACAGTGCGTCATCGATCTCGCGTTCGATGTCGCTGTGTTTCCGCTGAAGCTCTTCAAGATGGGACGCTAGAGACATGAATGGTTCTCCCTTTCATATTCCTTGCCAGCGACCGACGCACGACGTCCACCGCGGGCGCCCGCGTGACGGCCAAATGACAGTGTGCCACCATTGCTTCGCCTTGTCGAATGCCATGTGGTAGCATTCCACCGCGTCATGAAATGTGATAATGCGGTCGCGCCGCTGACGAAGGTCGGCGGCCCCCGCCCATCAGAGGCGCGCATGGGCGCCGGAGTCAGCAGAACGGTGGACATGTCGGAACAGGAACAGGCCGAGATTCGTCTCGAGTTTGCACGCTTGAAGCAGGAACATGCCGATTTCGACGCGGCCATCAACGCGATGATCGCCACGGGCTGTGATCCGCTGCAGGTGCAGCGCATGAAGAAGAAGAAGCTGGCGCTCAAGGACCGGCTGAGCGCGCTCGAAGATCGCATCATTCCCGATATCATCGCCTGAGCGATCCTGGTCATGCATCATGGCCGGAGCTCTCCGATTCTGATCCAGACATTCTTGTGAGGGCAAGATGCGTGTTGGTTTCGTGGAGTGGCCGGAAGACTTGAAAGCACAGAGTGCGGAGTGGACCCTGATTGCGAGCCGGGTCACCGAGGCGCGACCGGACATCCTGATCACCAACGAACTGCCATTTGGGCCTTGGATCGCGAACCAGCCGGAATTCAGCGCCAGTTTGGCCCAGAAAAGCATCGACGCTCACGCCATGGGGCTCGATGCGCTCGCAGCGCTCGATATCCCGGCCATCCTTTCCTCCATACCGGTGCCGACGGAAGGCCGGCTCGCCAATGAGGCGGTCGTGATCGAGAACGGCGTTGCACGCGCCGTCCACCGCAAGCATTACTTTCCGCAAGAACCCGGCTGGTATGAGGCGAGTTGGTATGTTCCCGGGAGGAATGGCTTCATCGCCGCGACCGCTTCCAGCCTGAGCGTCGGTGTGATGCTTTGCACGGATGCGATGTTCAATGAACACGCACGCGGTTACGGGCGCCAGGGGGCAACGCTTATCGCCATGCCTCGCGCGACGGGGACTGCGACCGAGAACTGGTTGACCGCAGGCAAGATGGCCGCGATGGTCTCGGGCAGCTATGTCGTGAGTTCCAATCGAAGCGGTCGTACGCGCGATGGCGTCATGTTTGGCGGCAGCGGCTTCGCGTTTGCGCCGGGTGGCGAGCTTCTGGCCACAACCGATACCGCAAATCCGTTGCGCATCATCGAAATCGACCCTGAACGCAGCGTCCGGCAGCGCGGTGAATACCCATGTTACGTTCAGGGATGAGTTGTCGCTTATTCGGATTGCGCACTCGGCGTGCCTGGACCTCGCCGCAATCCTTGCCCGACAAGGCAAATTCCGCTACCTCGCCATTTTGTCGCCGGGGAGAGCAACTTGGCCGAGCATAAAGCCGATGTCGCCATCATCATGGGCAGCCAGTCCGACTGGGCGACCATGCGCCATGCCGCGGAATTGCTGGAGGTGCTGGAGATCCCGCACAAGGCGCTGATCGTCTCGGCCCACCGCACACCCGACCGGCTCTATGAGTTCGCCAAGGGCGCCAGGGCCTCCGGTTACAAGGTGATCATCGCCGGTGCCGGCGGCGCCGCCCACCTGCCCGGAATGACGGCTGCGATGACCTCGCTGCCAGTGTTCGGCGTGCCGGTGGAATCGAAAGCACTGTCGGGCCAGGACTCCCTGCTTTCCATCGTGCAGATGCCGGCCGGCATTCCTGTCGGCACGCTGGCCATCGGCAAGGCGGGAGCGGCTAATGCGGCACTGCTGGCTGCAGCCGTGCTTGCTTTGAACGACAAGGCTTTGGCCGAACGGCTCGATGGCTGGCGCGCCGGCCAGACCGCCCGGGTTGCCGTCGAGCCGGTGGACCAGCCGTGACCGCTGCTCTTCCCGCAGGTTCCGTCATCGGCATCATCGGCGGCGGCCAGCTTGGCCGCATGCTGGCAATGGCCGCCGCAAAACTCGGCTATCGGACCATCATCCTCGAACCACAAGCGGATTGCCCGGCGGCCCAGGTCGCCAACCGGCAGATCGTCGCAGCCTATGACGACCCGGCCGCCCTTGCCGAACTCGCAGCCGCCTGCGCGATCGTAACCTATGAATTCGAGAATGTTCCGGTCAGCGCCGCGGAAACGCTCTCGACGACACGGCCGGTGCGGCCTTCGGCAAGGGCACTGCAGGTGGCACAAGACCGTGTGACCGAAAAACAGTTCTTGAACGATGTTGGCGTCGCAACCGCAGCCTTCCACGCAATCGACAACGACGCCGATCTTGCCGCTGCGCTGAACGCGTTCGACGGCAACGGCGTGCTGAAGACCCGGCGCCTCGGTTACGACGGCAAAGGCCAGCGCGTGCTGCGCGGCATCAGGGAGGCCGGAGGCACCTATGAGGCGATGGGCGGCGTGCCGCTGATCCTGGAATCACTGGTCGCCTTCGAATACGAAATCTCCATGATTGCCGCGCGCGGCGCCGATGGCGCTCTCGCCGTCTACGACCCCGCGCGCAACGTGCATCGCGACGGCATTCTTCACACATCGACCGTGCCCTCCGGCATCTCGAGCGCTACGGCGGATGCGGCCAAGCAGGCAGCCATGACGATCATCACCGCACTCGACTATGTCGGCGTGATCGGCATCGAGTTCTTCGTGCTTCCCGACGGCAGCCTGCTTGCCAACGAGATGGCGCCGCGCGTGCACAATTCCGGCCATTGGACGGAGGCCGCCTGCACTGTCTCGCAGTTCGAACAGCATATCCGCGCCGTCGCCGGTTTGCCGCTTGGCGATGCCAGCCGGCACTCGGATTGCGTCATGCAAAACCTGATCGGCCACGACATCGATCAGGTGCCGGCATTGCTCGCCGAGCCGGACCTGATGTTGCATCTCTATGGCAAGGCCGAAGCCCGGCCGGGACGCAAGATGGGGCACTTCACGCGCATCCGCGCATTTGCCGGCTGAAAGCGTGATCAAGCCGCCTGCGAGGTTGACATGCACGGGGCGCCCCGGTATGAGCCGATCGCAACAGGGCGCGTCTTCGGGCGCGCCTTTCAAGTTCAGCCCGAAACCGGGCAGAGCATGATCCTGAACCGAAGGTCAGCGCAGCAAAAAGTTGCAGACTTTTCGGACAAGGTCATGCGAAGAGATTCAAAGACCGACGGGCAAGACCATGAAGATCAAGAATTCGCTCAAGGCGCTCAAGGCGCGTCATCGTGACAACCGCCTGGTTCGCCGCAAGGGCCGTATCTACATCATCAACAAGACCGCTCCGCGCTACAAGGCGCGTCAGGGCTGATCCCTTTGTGGCGCCTATCTACAGGCGCCGCGTGATGATGCTGAACTCAGATTCAGTTTGAACGTCCGGCATCCCGGAGATAGAATCCGGGAATGCGGACGTTGTTTGCCGTTTGTACGGCGCTTTCCTTCTCTATTTCGCTGATGCCGGCCATCGCGGCCGACAATGCCGTCAAGCCTGCGCTAGCGCAGACGCGCGAACAGCGTGTCGACCAGCTTTTCATCGACCTGAAACATGCCCGCAGCCCTCGGTCTGCTGAACTCGTGGCCGGTCGCATCTGGAACGAGTGGAGCCGGTCGGGCAGCGCGTCGGTCGATCTGATGATGCAGTGGTCGCAAAAAGCGATCGAGGAAAAGAAGTTCGACGTTGCGCTCGACTTCCTCGACCAGGTGGTGACGCTGCAACCAAAATACGCCGAGGGATGGAATCGCCGCGCCACGGCGCACTTCCTGATGAAGAACTATGCCAAGTCGATGGCCGACATCGAGCAGACGCTGGAACTGGAGCCGCGCCATTTTGGTGCCCTGTCGGGCATCGCCCAGATCATGGCCGAGACCGGCCGCAAGCAGGCCGCGCTCGATGCCTGGCTGAAGGTACTCGACCTCTACCCGATGCTGCGCAATGCGCAGGACCAAGTGTCGAAGCTGTCAGAGGAATTGGCGGGCGAGGCGATCTAAAGGCAGTAGGCAGTAGGCAGTAGGCAGTAGGCAGTAGGCAGTAGAGAAGATGATCTAGCTGCTTTCGCTTGCCACCCCGCTCGCTACTGCCAATTATCCATTGCCGACTGCCTATTCCCTAATGCCTGATCTTTTCACTGCCTCACATCCGCGCCGAGATAGGCGATCCGCAGCATGTTGGTGGAACCGGGTGTCCTTAGCGGCACGCCTGCAGTGATGATGATGCGGTCGCCCGGCTTGCCGAAACCCTGTTCGGAGGCGATTCGGCAGGCACGATCGACCATGTCGTCGAGATCGGTCGCATCTTCCGAAACCACGCAATGCGTGCCCCACAACAGCGAAAGGCGTCGCGCTGTAGCAAGGATCGGCGACAGTGCGATGATCGGAACCTGCGGCCGTTCGCGCGCCGCACGCAGGCCCGTCGTACCGGAAGCGGTGTAGGTGACGATCGCCGACAGCTTCAGCGTCTCGGCGATTTCGCGCGCCGCCAGCGAAATGGCGTCGGCGCCGGTCGCCTCCGGCTCGGAGCGCTGGGCATTGATGATACCGGCATAGGTCGGGTCGCGTTCGACACGTTCAGCGATGCGGTTCATGGTCGTCACCGCTTCGACCGGATAGGAACCGGCGGCGGATTCGGCCGACAGCATGATGGCATCGGCACCTTCGAACACAGCGGTGGCCACATCCGATACCTCGGCGCGGGTCGGCACCGGAGCGGAAATCATCGATTCCAGCATTTGCGTCGCCACCACGACCGGCTTGCCGGCACGGCGCGCGGCGCGGGTGATCTGCTTCTGGATGCCAGGCACTGCCTCCAGCGGAAGCTCGACCCCGAGATCGCCGCGTGCCACCATCAGCGCGTCCGACAGCTCGATGATCTCGGCCAGCCGCGCCACCGCCTGCGGCTTCTCGATCTTGGAAAGCAGCAGTGCCCGCCCGCGTGCGATCTTGCGGGCCTCGGCGAGATCTTCCGGACGCTGGATGAAGGAAAGCGCCACCCAGTCGACGCCGGCCGCCAGCACCGCATCGAGATCGGCGCGGTCCTTTTCGGTCAGCGCGCCGACCGGCAGTTCGGTATCGGGCAGCGACACGCCCTTCTTGTCGGAAATCTTGGTGCCCACCACCACGGTGGCGACGATCGAGCGGCCGTCGACCATAACGGCCTTCAGCTCGACTTTGCCATCATCGATCAGCAACCGGTCGCCGACGGCCACAGAGCGCAGGATCTCGGGATGCGGCAGATGAACACGGTTGGAATCGCCTGGCGCCGGATTGTCATCCAGCGTAAAGGTCTGGCCAACTTTCAACTCTTCCGCGCCGTTGGCGAATTTGCCGACACGCAGCTTCGGTCCCTGCAAGTCGGCAAGGATGCCGATCGGACGACCGACAGCAGCCTCGACCGAACGAATGCGACCGACAAGTGTACGCATCAGGTCATGATCGGCATGGCTCATATTGATGCGGAACACGTCCGCGCCTGCCTCGAAGAGCTTCTTCAGCATCGCTTCCTCGGAGGAAGCGGGACCGATGGTGGCTAGGATCTTGACCTTGCGGCTGCGTCTCATTGACTATTCTGACCATTGCTTGGCGGAGCGGCCGGGGTGCCATCCGCAGTGGGCTGCTCGGTCAGCTGGACCATCCAGCTCGCCTGCTCGCCTGTGTCGTATTCCTGGAATCCGGCGCGCTGAAAGCCCCGGGCGACGCAATCGGTTACGCCGGCAATCTTGAATTCCTTTTCGGCCACGCACATCGAGATCGGACCATCCCAACGGCCGCCGCGCTCGGCATCTTCTGCATAGAGATAATAAAACCTCGATGACAGCGGACCCTCGATCAGCGTCTTGCAGGTCGAACCTTCGATGTGCCACCAGCCTTCGGTGATCCAGCCCGTCTTGGCGCGATAGCCGATGCCGACGCCCACCAGATTCTGGGTGGCGTTGCACACGCGGAAATCAGCCTTGGCCGGAGAAGCCATCACCAGGGGCGCCGCGAACAGGACGAGCAGCGGCAGCAACAGGGCAAAGCCCTTTCGCCTACGCTGCCGGCTGGCGGATGCCATTCGAGACCCCTCGCTGAGTGAAACTTGCATGATCAGGCGCCCTTTTCGAAGATGTCCGGGCGCATGTCAACGCGCGCCCCACTGTGAATCCAATCGATTTAATTGGCAAGCCGGCGCATGCTATGCCGGAGGATGAAAGTTTTTCGCAAAAACCTTGACCAAACAACGGCATTGCGCGGACTTCCGCTTCATGGGATCACGTTACCATCCCGCCCAGAGACGCCACCGCTTGATTTTCCCCGTGCCATGACCCGATCCACAGTTTTTGCGCCATTCGACCTGATCGAGGGTGACCGCAGTCGCGGCATCGTGCTGGTGGCCGACCATGCCCGGCGCGAGCTGCCGGAAGAATATGGTGCCCTTGGCCTGCCGGCTGCCGAATTCGAGCGCCATATCGCCTACGATATCGGCGTCGAGGCGGTAACCCGCGAGCTTGCTGCCTTGCTCGGCGCACCGGCCGTGCTCGCCAACTTCTCGCGTCTGCTGATCGACCCAAACCGCGGCGAAGACGACCCGACGCTGATCCGCCAGCTCTATGACGGCACCGTCGTGCCGGGCAACTATCCGATGTCGCCCGAAGAGCGCGAGACGCGGCTGGAGCGTTTCTACCGTCCGTACCACGAGGCTGTGGCCGCGGTGATCGCCTCGGTTGCGAAAGAATCCGGCCGCGCGCCCTTCATCTTCTCGGTGCACTCTTTCACCCCCGTCATGCAGGGCCGCGCAAGGCCTTGGCATGTCGGCATCCTGTGGGACCGCGACGATCGCGCCCCGCACCCGATCATCGAGGCGCTGGCTGCGGACAAAGATCTCGTGGTTGGCGACAATGAACCCTATGACGGTGCATTGCGCGGCGACACCATGTTCCGCCATGCCATCGTCAACGGCTTCGCGCATGCTTTGATCGAGATCCGCCAGGACCTGATCGCCGATGCCAGGGGCGCACTTGCCTGGGCAGAGCGGCTGGCACCGATCGTTGACGCGGTCAATCGCCGTCCCGATATACAAGCGGTGAAGATGTTCGGCTCGCGTACCGGGCCGCTGTAAAGCGCCAAGACGAGGATACCGCCATGACCGATCTGAGCGACGAACAGAAACGCGACTTCGAAGCCGCCGCCTTCCGCAGGCTGGTCGCGCACCTGCGCGAGCGTACCGACGTGCAGAACATCGACCTGATGAACCTCGCCGGCTTCTGCCGCAACTGCCTGTCCAATTGGTATCGCGAGGCGGCAGAGGCGGAAGGCGTTGCCCTTTCCAAAGACCAGTCGCGCGAGATCGTCTACGGCATGCCCTATGCCGAGTGGCAGACACAGCACCAGACTGAGGCCTCCAACGCCCAGAAGGCCGCCTTCGAGATCAATCGCCCGAAGGACCATTGATCTCCAAGGCAATCATCACGCCTCTGCACCCTTGCTGCAACCACTGAGTCAAGCCGGCTTCCTCCGATCCCTTGACGATACGGTTGATTCGATCTAACGATTGAATCGTTCCAATTCCTGTTTCGAGCTCTCGCCATGACCGCAGTTTCCTCCCTGCAAAATGCCGCGCGCGGTCGCTGGGCGGTGGCGGCGATGTTCTTCATCAATGGCCTTCTGACCGGCAGCTGGGCACCGCAGATCCCGGTTTTCCTGACCCGGCTGGACATCAGCAAGGCGACGCTCGGCCTGCTTATCCTGCTGTTCGGCCTTGGCGCGCTGACGTTCATGCCGTTGTCCGGCTATCTCATGTCCAGGCACGGCTCGCGTGCCGTCGTGCGCGGTTTTGCCTCCGTCTGCGTGTTCGGCCTGTTGCTGGTGGCGCTGGCGCCAAGCGTTCCGCTGGCGGTCGTGGCGATGTTCCTGTTCGGCGGTTTGATCGGCGGCATGGACGTGGCCATGAACGCCAATGCCGTTGCGGTGGAGCGCCGGCTGTCGCGCGCCGTCATGTCATCCTCGCACGCCTTCTGGAGTCTCGGCGGCTTCGCCGGCGGCGGAGCCGGTGGTCTTATCATCCAGCATTACGGACACGTCACCCACGCGATCATCGTCACCGTGATTGCGATCATCTTTCTCGCAGTTGCCTGGCGGTACCTGATCACCGACCGGAAGCCGGTGGCACAAGAGCATCACAAGTTCACGCTGCCGAAGACCGCGACCGTCTACCTTGTCGGCCTGATGGCGCTGATGTCGATGATCCCTGAGGGTGCAGTACTCGATTGGGCGGCGCTTTATCTGAAGCAGGAGCTTGGTGCGGAACTCGCGACCGCGGGTCTTGCCTATGCCTTCTTCTCCGGCGCGATGGCTTTGATGCGCTTTGCCGGCGATGGCGTGCGCAACCACTTCGGCGCCGTGACGACCTTGCGCATTTCTTCGTTGATCGCAGCATCCGGCATGCTGGTTGCAGCACTGTCGCCCTGGCCCTGGCTGGTCATCGCAGCCTTCGCCTTTTCGGGCCTGGGCATCGCCAACATGGTGCCGATCGCCTTCTCGGCCGGAGGCAATCAGCCCGGCATGGCATCCGGCACGGGAATGAGCGTCGTCACCACCATGGGCTATTCCGGCATACTGCTGGCGCCGTCGCTGATCGGCTTTGCCGCCGAACACGTCGGCTTCTCGACCGTGTTCGTGGTGCTGTCCGGCTTCCTCGTTATCGTTTTCCTGATGTCGAGCCTTGCCCACACGGCCGATTTCGCCGCTCAACCGGCGGAATAGCGCTTCAGCGCTTCGTGCAGGAAATCCACGACGCGGCGGATGCGCAGCGAACCGCGCACATCGCGGTGCATGGCGAGCCACACCGGCAGTAACGGGAGTGCAAGGTCGGGCAGCAGTGGCTCGACCAGCGGATCCCGATCGACCAGGGGACGCTGCGTGAAGCCGATGCCATTGCCGGCGCGCACGGCCTGCCAATGCACGATCTGGTTATCGCAGCGGAAGCGGAAAGCATTGCGCTCCAATGCGATGCCTGCAGCGGCAAACCCGCGGATGATGCTGTCATCGCGGTCGAAGCCGACAATGTCGTGGTTGACGATATCGGCCGCGGTTTCAGGCCGGCCGCGCCGCTCGACATAGCTGGTCGCGGCACAGGCACATAGCGCGATGTCGGTGACTTTGCGGGCAACCAGCTCGTTCTGTACGGGCCGGACCATGCGGATGGCGATATCGGCGTCACGGCGCAGCAGGTTCTCGACCTGATTGGAAGCGACCACCTCGATCTCGATGCCGGGTTCCTCCAGACCAAGCCTGGCAAGGATCTCAGGCAGGACGTAAGCGGCCACCATCTCGCTGGCCGCGATGCGAACCGTTCCCTCGATCGCCTCCACGGAGCCCAGCGCAAGCAACGAAAAAGCCGTCGCCTGCGCGGCGACCGACTGGCCGCGTTCATAAAGCAACGCGCCCGCCTCGGTAAGTTCGTGCCCTTGCCGGCCACGCCGGAACAGCGTGACGTCGAGCGCCTGCTCCAATTCGGTGATGTGGCGCCCAAGCGTCGGCTGGCTGGCGGAAAGCTTGCGCGCCGCCGCCGACAGGCTGCCGGTCTCGGCCACCGCCACGAAGCTCTTGATCAGGTTCCAGTCGATATCCTTCATATTCAAAAATGAATAACAGAAAGCCGAAATCAGTCAATTTCCATTCGTTCATGAAAGGAGAAAATAAGGCCATCGCAACATCGACCAGGAGACTTCACATGACCAGCATTGCAATCCTCGGCGCCAACGGACGGCTCGGCCGGGCCGTCGGCAAGGCATTCGTTCAGGCCGGCTACGACGTCCGTGGCATCACCCGCAGCGGCAAGCTGCCGGCCGATCTCGCCGGTGCAACCGGCATCGCCGCCAACGCCCTCGACCGCGAGGCGCTGGTGCGTGCCACTGCCGGTGTCGACATCGTGTTCCATGGCCTGAACCCGATCTATTCCGACTGGAGCACGGTACTGCCGATGGCCGAGAATGTCGTTGCCGCCTGCGAAGCCAATGACGCAGTCCTGCTCTTCCCTGGCAATGTCTACAATTACGGCTCGCCCATCCCCGAAATGATCACCGAGGATGCGCCCATCCACCCCACAACCGAGAAGGGCCGCATCCGCGTCGCGGTCGAAAACTTGTTGCGCGCGGAAGCGGATGCCGGACGCCTGCGCACCATCCTGCTGCGCGCCGGCGATTTCTTCGGTGGTACCGGTACGGGCTCATGGTTCGATCTGGTCATGGTATCGAAGATCGAAAAGGGCATCTACACGGCCGCCGGCCCGACCGACATTGTGCATGAATGGGCTTATCTGCCCGACCTCGCCGATGCCTTTGTCGCGCTTGCGGATCGTCTGGATGATCTGGGCAACTATGAGAACCTGCACTTCCCCGGTCACGCCATCACCGACCTGGAGATGAAGGCTGCCCTCGAACATGCCGTCGGCCGCAAGCTCGGCATGGCCTCGATGCCCTGGTGGGTGTTCAAGGTCGCCGCTCCCTTCGTGCCGATGTGGAAGGCGATCCTTGAGATGTCCTACCTGCGCTTCCAACCACATCGGCTGGTTTCCGACCGGCTGGGAGGATTGATCGGACGGATCCCGCACACACCTATCGATCGCGCTGTTGCCGAGGCCCTGACGGATCTTGGCATCCCGGTGGCCAGCCTCACCGCGCCGATGGAAGCCGCCTGACGGCACCGGGCCTCAAAGAAAGAAAAAGGCCGCCACGTGGCGGCCTTTTTCTTTCATCCATGTGTTTTACTCGGCAGCCTTGGGCAATGCGTCCACCGGACCGAGATCCGGCAGGTCGTCGTTCGAGGCCGCCTTGCGACCGCGGAACAGCCGGCCAAGCCAGCTGCGCTGCCCGGGCTTGCGCTTGGCGCGAGTGAACACCATCAGCATGGCGGGCGTCACCACCAGCGTCAGCAGTGTCGCAAAGGACAGGCCGAACACGATCGCCGACGACAGCGATATCCACCACTGCGTCGACGGTGCGTTGATCGTCGTCTCGTGGTGGAATATCTCGAGGCCGAGGCCGAAGGCGATCGGCAAAACGCCGAGGATCGCCGAAACAGCCGTCAGCACAACCGGGCGCGCACGCTCGCGACAGGTCTGCAGGACCGCTTCCGTCTTGTCCCAGCCTTCCTCGCGCAGCCGGTCATAAGTGTCGATCAGCACGATGTTGTTGTTCACCACCACACCCGCCAACGCGATCACGCCGATACCGGACATGACGATGCCGAACGGCTGGCCCGTCATCATGAGCCCGAGGAACACACCGATCGTCGCCATGACCACGCAGGACAGCACAAGCCAGACGGATGTGAACTTGTTGAACTGCGCCAGCAGCACCAGGAAGATCAGGAAGATCGCGGCGCCGAATGCTTTCGACAGAAAGGCGCTTGCCTCCGCGCTGTCTTCGTTGGAACCGGCCAGCTTCCAGCGGAAGTTGTCGGGAAGCCCCATGTCGGAGATCGCCTTGGTCACCTCCGCCTGCACGGCCGCCACCTGCGCGCCAGCCGCGACATTTGCCTGCACCACCACGGTGCGGGCGCCGTCGATACGGTTCAGCGTACCGACGCGCGGCTCCGGCTTGCGGATGACGAAGTTCGAGATCGGCACCGAACCTTGGCTGGTCTGCACGCGCAGTTCATCCAGCGTCGACAGCGTTCGCCGGTCTTCCGGCAGGCGCAGGCGGATATCGACGGCGTCGTCAGCACCGGCCGGACGGTACTCGCTGAGCTTCAGCCCATTGGTAACCAGCTGCACCACGGTGCCGACCGAAGTCGGATTGATGCCATATTGCGCCGCCTTGCTGCGATCGACCTCGAGCGCCCAGTCGATGCCGGGCGGCGGCAGGCCGTCTGACACGTCTATGACGCTTGGCACCTTGGCGATGCCGGATGCAACCTCGCGCGCCACCTTTTCGATGCCGGCCGGGTCGACCGCGGAGATGCGCACCTGGATCGGCTTGCCTGTCGGCGGGCCTGCCTCCGGCACGCGCACCTCGACATCGACGCCCGGAATTCCGGCCGTTGCCTTGCGCAGGTCGTCGAGAATCTGGTTCGCAGCCTTGCGCTCGCGCCAGTCGACGAACTCGTACTGGATGACGCCGACGACATCTTCCGGAATATCGGCGCCGCCGCCCTGGGTCTTGCCGACGCGGGTGTAGACCGATTTCACGCCCGGCCAGCCGAGCAGCTTTTCCTCGGCCATGCGCGTCGCCGCATCCATCTCGGCAAGCGAAAGATTGCCGCGCGCATGCACGTAAAGCAGGCCGTAGTCCGGCTCGACATTCGGGAAGAATTCGACGCCGGCGCCGTATTTGGAATAGGCAACCTGCACGCCGACCAGCAGCGCGACCGTCAGCACCAGTACGGTCTTGGGGTACTGCACGGCCTTGCGCACCACCGCCATGTAGGCGCCGTCCTTGCGCTCTTCCTCGCTGTGGACCTCCGCTTTGGCGAAAATCGCGCCGAGCGTCGGCGTGAACACCAAAGCATAGAGCATCGACGCGGCCAGCGTGACGATCAATGTGATCGGCAGGTATTTCATGAAGTCGCCGATGATGCCGGGCCAGAACAGAAGTGGCGAGAAGGCCGCGATGCGCGTCATGGTGGCCGCGATGACCGGGCCGGCCATGCGCTTGGCGGCCAATGCGAAGGCTTCCTCCTTCGGCATGCCTTCCGTCATGCGCCGCTCGGCGAATTCGGTGACGATGATGGCGTCGTCCACCAGCATGCCGACCGCCAGGATCAGCGAGAACAGCACGATCATGTTGATCGTGTAGCCCATCATGGCAAGCAGCAGGATGCCGATCAGGAACGATGACGGGATGGCCAGGCCGATGAGCAGCGAGGCGCGGCCCGACAGCGCGTAGAGGATGACGATGAAGACCAGGATGACGGCGATCAGCACGTGGTTCTGCAGATCGTTCAGCAACTGCTTCACGAAGACGGACTTGTCCTGCGTGTAGGTGACTTCCATGCCTGCCGGCGCGATCTTGACGAATTCGTCGGCGACCTTCTTCGCTCCTTCGATCGTTTCGACGATGTTGGCGCCGATGCGCTTCTTCACTTCGATGGCGATCGCCGGCTTGCCGTCGAGACGCGTGATGGTCTCGGCGTCCTTGAAAGTGGAGCGGATGGTGGCGACGTCCTTCGCCTGCACCACCGCATTCGGACCGGCCACCACCGGCAGGTTGGCGACGTCTTCCGGCGTCTCGATCAGCGACGGCACCTTGACCGCATATTTGCCTTCCGAGCCCTCTATGTTGCCGGCAGCGACCAGGCTGTTGGACTGGCCGACGCCTTGCATCAGCTGGTCGAGTTGCAGCCCATAGGAGGAAAGCTTCACCGGGTCGACCACGACCTCGACGAGATCGTCGCGCGAGCCCTGCAGCGTGCCTTCCAGCACGCCCGGAACCTCCTCGATGCGGTCGCGCAGTTCACGCGCGGCCTTGGCCAGCACGCGCTCCGGCACGTGGCCGGACAGGGTGACGACCAGCACCGGGAATTCGGAGATGTTGACCTCGTTGACGGTCGGTTCTTCAGCAGCCTGCGGCAGGTCTGCCTTGGCGTCCTGCACCTTGGAGCGGGTGTCCTGCAGCGCCTGGGCAAGGTCGGTCGACGGGTCGAACTCGACCAGCACGTAGCCGCCCCCCTGGAAGGCGGCCGAGCGCATCTCCTTCAGCCCCTTCAGACTCTTCAGTTTGGTCTCGACGGGCCTCAGCAGCAGCCGCTCCGAATCCTCCGGTGATATCCCCTGATAGACCAGGGAGACGTACATCATCGGGATCGGCACGTCCGGCTCGGCTTCCTTCGGCACGGACATATACGCGATGGCTCCTGCGAGCAGCAGGAACAGCAGCACCGAAATGGTCAGCCGCGCATTCTGGATGGCAAGCTTGACGATATCCATAGGGGTAGATCCCGATTTCGGATTCGATGAAAACGACTACAGCGTTCCGGCGGCGGCATCGCCGCCGACCAGCTTCTTGATTTCCTGCGGGTCGGCCTCGACGGGTTGCACGACATCGCCGTCCGTCACCAGTTCCTGGCCAGCAACGATGACGCGCGCATCCGCCGGGATGCCGGCGAGCACGAGACCGCTCGGCGTGTCGTCGACCAGATCGATTGGAAAGAAGGTGACCTTGTTGTCCTTGTCGACGGCGCGGATGCCGAGATCGCCCTTGTCGCCAAGCGTCACGACAGAGCGGGGCAGCATGATCGCATCGGCCGGCTTGGCCGACAGCGTGATTTCGGCCGTCATGCCTGCGGGAATGGCGCCGTCGGCATTCGGAATGGCGATCTCGACACGAAAGGTACGGGTGGCGGCCGAAGCATCGCGGCTGATGTAGCGCACGGTACCTTCTGCGATCTGGCCGCTGACCAGTCGTACATTGGCCTTGTCGCCGATCTTGAGATAGCCGAGGTCGCGTTCGCTGACTTCGCCGCGCGCGATCACCGGGTCAAGGCTGAGGATGGTGGCCACTTCGCCGCCCAGTGGAACGGCACTGCCGAGTTCCACCGGCACACGGTCTATGACACCATCGAACGGTGCCTTCACTTCCTTGCGGGCAAGTTCGCTCTCAGCGGCGTCGAGCTGCGACGATGCCAATGCCAGCGCCGAACGGGCGCTGTCGAGCTGCAGCTTGGCGAGGTTGCCGGTCCTGGCCAGCCGTTCGGCCGCATCGAGCTCGGCCTGCCGCTGACCCTTCAGCTGCCGGGCGTTCTCGACCGCCGAGATCTTCTCTTCGGCGTCGAGCATCAAAACGATGTCGCCGATCTTGACGCGGTCGCCCTGCCTGACCGGCAATTCGCTGATGACGCCGGCGACGCGCGTGGCAAGCACTGCGCGCTTGTCCGCTTCGGTTACGCCCGAAATGCGGATCGCCCGCGCATGCTCACTGCGTGGCGGGGCCACCACCTTGACGATCCGCAGCGAAGCTTTCTGCTCCACCCGTTCCGGCTTGGCCTCGGCTTTGGGTTGCTCCGAGGCGGCACTGCCTACCGATGAGAAATGACCGGTACCCATCCACGCTGCAAAGCCAACAAGCACCACAATGGCTGCGACCTTGTGAAACTTCATTTTCGGCATCGTTGTCATCCGGTGAAACGTGAACCCCCGCCGCATCTCCGGTCGGCGCGCGTTCGATATGGGAATGCGCGTGGCGATCTTCAAATTACCGTGATCGGCGGAGCGGCTTTCTACATGAATCGGTCTTATTAGACAGCGGTAAAAATACGGCCGATCGAGCGTTTATGACTGTTTACCCCCAGTCGGATCATGGTTTCGCGAAAAATCGGCGGCAGTTTTACTGGAAGATGAAAAGAATTTTCGATGCGCGTTATCTCACCCGCGCACCGCGCCAATCAAAAGCGGAGAGCGCGCCAAACAAACATCCCGTGCTGGACTCTTGCCCGACATGCAAAGCGCCCTAAGCAGACGACTCTATGGCCGACCGCTCGCGAGATCGCGGTTGCTTCACCTTCACAATTGCTTGAAACTTATGCAGAATTCCCTGCCTGCCAAGCACCCCGCAACGTCTCTGCTTCTCTGCAACACGCCGCTTCGGAAATCTATTCACCGGCGTTGTGACAAGGCTGGCCGTTGAGGCCGGGCTCCACATTGACAAGCAGTTCCGTAGCCCAATCCAATGCCTCGGGCTGCACTGAGGCGAGCCCCAAGTCCCATAACTCTGGCAGCAGGCGTCAGGATGATGAGTCGCAGCATGCATTTTTCAGGGGCAGCCATGCTGGGCGACATGCCGCAGCCGTTTCATTCGACGAAATCTTGACTTGGTCGATCATGTATCGATAGCTGCTCCTGACATTGGATTGCTCAACCGAGGAGACCTTGATGAAGTCCATTCTTTCGATGCTGGCAGGTGCTGCGGCGCTCACGATCGGCCTCGCCGCAATGCCGGCCATGGCCGCGGACGACGACGGCATCGTTGTCTACAACGCCCAGCATGAGAGCCTGGCCAAGGAATGGGCTGAAGCCTTCACCAAGGAGACCGGCATCAAGGTGACGCTGCGCAATGGCGGCGACAGCGAATTCTCCAACCAGATCGTGGCGGAAGGCAAGGCTTCGCCGGCGGACGTCTTCCTCACCGAGAACTCGCCGGCGATGGCGCTGGTCGACGCCGCAGGCCTGTTCGCACCGATCGACGCCGACACGCTGGCGCTGGTGCCTGAACAATATCGTCCTTCTGACGGCAAGTGGGTCGGCATCGCCGCGCGCAGCACCGTCTTCGTCTACAACAAGGACAAGCTGAAGGAAGACCAGCTGCCGAAGTCGTTGCTCGACCTTGCCGACGCAAGCTGGAAAGGCCGCTGGGGTGCTTCGCCATCCGGTGCCGACTTCCAGGCGATCGTTTCGGCTCTGCTGGAACTGAAGGGCGAGGAGGCCACCGCTACCTGGCTCAAGGCCATGAAGGACAACTTCAAGCCGTTCAAGGGCAACAGCACAGTGATGAAGGCGGTCAATGCCGGCCAGGTCGATGGCGGCGTGATCTATCACTACTACTATTTCGGCGACCAGAATAAGACCGGCGAGAACAGCAAGAACGTCGTGCAGTACTATTTCAAGAACCAGGACCCGGGCGCTTTCGTTTCGGTTTCCGGCGCTGGCGTGCTCGCTTCCTCCAAGCATGCGAAGGAAGCGCAGGCTTTCGTGAAATGGCTCGCCGGCAAAGGTGGCCAGGACGTCCTGAAGGCCGGAACCTCGTTCGAATATGCGGTCGGCAATGGTGCGGAATCAAACGCCAAGCTCGTGCCGCTCGCCGATTTGCAGGCTCCCAAGATCGACCCGCAGAAGCTCAACTCCAAGAAGGTCACCGATCTGATGACGGCGGCTGGCTTGCTTTAGCCGGCATTCGTCCTAATAAGGACCGCATAAACAGCGCTCCCGCGGTCCCCGCGGGAGCATTTCGTTTCCGAGACCAACTCCCCCGATGGCCAAGCCACTCTTTTGTCCCTCCTCTCATCCAGGCCCGTCGCATGGCGGGACAGCACGGGTGATTTGATGGCGGCCTCGGGCGAATTCGCGCAGACCGACGCGCCGGCCCGCATGTCCGGGCGGCGAGCCCCTGCCCGCTCCTTTCCATTGATCACGCTGACCGCGATCATTATTTCCATTCTGGCATTGCTGCCGCTTGCTTTCGTGATTTTCATCGCCATCCAGACCGGCTGGGCCACGGTCGCGCAACTGGTGTTCAGGCCACGCGTCGGCGAACTGCTCGTCAACACCGTCCTTCTCGTCATATTGGCCGTACCGATTTGCGCGGTGCTTTCGGTGACGCTTGCCTGGTTGACGGAGCGCAGCGACCTGCCCGGTGCGCGGCTGTGGTCCTGGCTCGCCGTAGCGCCATTGGCGGTGCCGGCCTTCGTACACTCCTACGCCTGGATCACGTTCTGGCCGGATCTCAACGGCCTCTTCGCCGGCGTCTGGGTTTCGGTGATCGCCTATTTTCCCTTTCTCTACCTGCCGGTTTCGGCCGCCTTTCGCCGGCTCGATCCCGCCTTGGAGGATGCCGCCGCTTCGCTGGGTCTCAGTCCCTGGCGTGTTTTCTTCCGGGTGGTGCTGCCGCAACTGCGGCTGGCGCTGTGTGGCGGCGCCCTGCTGGTCGGCCTGCATCTGCTTGCCGAATACGGCCTCTATGTCTTTGTGCGCTTCGACACCTTCACCACTGCGATCGTCGACCAGTTCCAGTCGACCTTCAATGGCCCCGCTGCAAACATGCTGGCCGGCGTCCTGGTCGCCTGCTGCCTGGTGCTGCTGACGATTGAGGTGCTGGTGCGCGGCGAGGAGCGGTATGCCCGCGTCGGCTCCGGCGCCGCCCGTCTGAAGCCGCGTACGGCGCTCGGCCGCGTTACTCTGCCTTGCCTGTTGTTGCCGGTCGCCGTCACGCTGCTGGCGATCGGCGTGCCGTTTCTCACCATCGGCCGCTGGCTGATTGCCGGTGGCAGCGAAGTGTGGCGCATGGATGAGATCGGCCTGGCGCTCGGCCAGACCCTGTTCCTCGCCATTGCCGGTGGCATACTTGCGACCATTGCGGCGACGCCCATGGCCTGGCTGTCGATCCGCGCGCCAGGCCGTCTGCAACGCATCCTGGAAGGCTGCAACTATGTGGTCGGGGCGCTGCCTGGCGTTGTGGTGGCGCTGGCGCTGGTCACCATCGCAGTGCGCGTCGTCCAGCCGCTCTACCAGACGCTTGCCACCATCCTGTTTGCCTATGTGCTGATGTTCCTGCCGCGCGCGCTTGTCTCGCTGCGTGCTTCGATAGCACAGGCGCCGGTGGAGCTGGAACGTGCCGCCGGCAGTCTCGGCCGCTCGCCGTTGAAGGCGCTCTGGGCCACCACGATCCGCCTGTCGGCACCGGGCGCCGCAGCCGGCATGGCGCTGGTCGCGCTCGGCATCATGAACGAGTTGACCGCGACCCAGATGCTGGCACCCAACGGCACGCGCACGCTGGCGATGGCCTTCTGGAATTACAGCGGCGAGATCGACTACGCGGCAGCCGCTCCCTATGCAGCGATCATGGTGTTGATGTCGCTGCCCCTTACCTGGCTGCTTTATGTGCAGTCGAAGCGAATGGCCGGCCAATGAGTTTTCTGGAAATCGCCTCACTGTCGAAGAACTACGGTCCGGTTGCTGCCGTCGCCGGCATCGACCTTGCTGTCGCGGCGGGCAGCCGGACCGCGATCGTCGGTCCTTCCGGCTGCGGCAAGACCACGTTGCTGCGCCTCATCGCCGGCTTCGAGGCACCGGATGGCGGCCGCATCACGCTCGACGGCAAGCTGCTTGCCAATGGCGGCACCAGCGTGCCGGCGCATCTGCGCGGGATCGGCCTGGTGGCGCAAGATGGCGCGCTGTTTCCGCACCTCACCATTGCCGGCAATATCGGCTTCGGCCTCGACCGCAAGGAGCCCCGGCGCGATGAGCGCATCGCCGAGCTGGCTTACATCGTCGGCCTCGACAAAAGCGTTCTGACCCGCCGCCCGCACCAGCTTTCAGGCGGCCAGCAGCAGCGCGTGGCATTGGCTCGTGCCATGGCGATGAAGCCGCGCCTGATGCTGCTCGACGAACCTTTTTCCGCACTGGACACCGGCCTGCGCGCTTCCATGCGCAAGGCAGTGGCCGAGATGCTGGAAAGCGCCGGCATCACCACCATCCTGGTCACGCATGACCAGGCGGAGGCGCTCTCCTTCGCCGACCAGGTTGCAGTGATGCGCGAAGGCCGTTTCTCGCAGACCGGCACGCCGCGCGACCTCTATCTCAGGCCCAAGGACCGCATGATCGCCGAATTCCTCGGTGACGCCATCGTGCTGTCGGCAAAGATCGCCAACGGCTATGCCGAATCCACGCTCGGTCGCATCGCCGTGGATGGCAGGGAGCGGCGTGAGGTTGCCCGCATCATGCTGAGACCCGAGCAGGTGCTGCTCGCTGCGGCCTCGCGCACCGATGTGGCTGCAGCCAAGCCGGGCGTCCTCTTCGGCGAAGTGACGGAATCCGAATTCGGCGGCGCCGCCTGCGCGATCGCCGTCAAACTGCTCAACACCCCCGATCCACCCGAAGCGGCCGCCATCGGCTCGACACCGCTGGTCCTGAAAAAGCCGGGCGTCGACGCGCCATCGGTGGGCGACATCGTCCGCATCAGCGTCGTCGGCAAGGCGCACGTGTTCAGCTGAAATGAGGGATCGCCAGCCCATCCCTCGGCCTTCTGACTAGAGCGTTTCCGTTTTTCACGGAAACGCAGAAACGCTCTAATCCTTTGTCTTTACGCAATTCCGGACGGAAAACCGCTACGCACTTTTCCGGGAATTGCTCTAGCCTGTATCGAAACGATAGCTGCGCAGCACTTTCCAGCTGCCAGATGCGCCGTCGCGCAGCTTCACCGTGATCCCCATAAGAAGGCCGGGATCGACAAGACGCAGATTGATCCCAGTCCTGCGACCGAGATCGTCCTCGGCGTGAGCGGCAATATGATGCGTGAAGCAGCCGCAATTCCGGCAGCGCAGCCATGTCAGCACACCTCTACCCCAGACATAGCGCTCGAAACCATTGTCCGGTGCAATCACCTCGACCGACCGACGGGTATAGTAGGCGAAGAGCGGCCCCTGCCGCCGACAGAACGAACAGTTGCACGCGGTGATCACGCGCGGCTTTCGTGGAAGCCGCAGCCTTACCTGTCCGCAATGGCAGACCGCCTCGATCACTTGCCTATCGGGTCTAGGCCCGCTTCCCTGTGCTGTCGAACCAGTGCAGCTTCCCGGCCGGCACCATGACCTCAAGTCTGTCACCCGGCTTGGCCGCCGCACGGCCCGATACCCTGACCACGATACGGCCACCGGCCGCCGCGCAATAGAGGAAGCTTTCGGCACCCACCGGCTCGACCGCCTCGACGGTGGCTGACAGTTTGAGAGCGCCGGACGGCTTCGTCCCTTCGCCGATGACATCGGCATCTTCCGGACGGAAACCCAGCGTCGCGGCATGCACCGGCGCGGCGATCCCCAACGATGCGCCGTTGGCAAAGAGCTTCTCCGGCGTGTTGGCCGGGCTGTCCGGCTTGGCCGTGACGGCAAGCAGGTTCATGGGCGGCGCGCCGATGAAGGAAGCAACGAAGGTCGAGGCCGGTTTCTCGTAGATGTCGAGCGGCGCACCCATCTGCTCGACCAGCCCGGCATTCATGACCACCAGGATGTCGGCCAGCGTCATCGCTTCCAGCTGGTCATGCGTGACGTAGACCGAGGTGACACCCAGCGAGCGCTGCAGGTTCTTGATTTCCACGCGCATCTGCCCGCGCAGCTTGGCGTCGAGATTGGAAAGCGGTTCGTCGAACAGAAATACTTTCGGATTGCGCACGATGGCGCGGCCCATGGCGACGCGCTGGCGCTGGCCGCCGGAAAGCTCGCGCGGGCGCCGATCGAGCAGATGCGACAGCTCCAGCACCTTGGCGGTCGAGCGCACGCGCGAATCGATTTCGTCCTTCGGCGTGCCGCGGTTACGCAGGCCGTAGGCCATGTTGTCGTAGACCTTCATATGTGGGTAGAGCGCGTAGTTCTGGAACACCATGGCGATGTCCCGTTCGGTCGGTCCAACCGCGTTGACCACCTTGCCGTCGATGGCGCAGGTACCTGACGAGATCGTCTCCAGGCCGGCAATCATGCGCAGCAGCGTGGACTTGCCGCAGCCGGACGGGCCGACCAACACGCAAAGCTCCTTGTCGGGGATGGCGATCGACACGCCTTTCACCGCCTCCACCCCGCCGGGATAGACTTTGCGCACATCTTTCAGATCGACTGTCGCCATCTATTTCCTATTTCTCCGTATCGACGAGACCGCGCACGAACCAACGCTGCATCAGCACCACGACCAGGATAGGCGGAACGATGGCGAGGATCGCCGTGACCATCACCAGATGCCATTGCGTGTCGGCGTCGGCGAAGGACACCATCTTCTTCAGCGCAATGACGATGGTGGTCATGTCATTGCGGTTTGTGACCAGCAGCGGCCACAGATATTGCGTCCAGCCATAGATGAAGAGAATGACGAACAGCGCCGCTATGTTGGTGCGTGACAGCGGCAAAAGGATATCGAAGAAGAACCGCCACGGGCCGGCGCCATCGACCCGCGCGGCTTCGACCAGTTCGCCCGGAATGGTCATGAAGAACTGCCGGAACAGCAGTGTCGCCGTCGCCGACGCAATCAACGGAATGATCAGGCCGGCATAGGTGTCTATCAGCCCGAGGTCGACCATCACCTTGTAGGTCGGCAGGATGCGCACCTCGACCGGCAGCATCAACGTGATGAAGATCAGCCAGAAGATGGCCATCCGGAACGGAAACCGGAAGAAGACGATGGCATAGGCCGACAGGATCGAGATCATGATCTTGCCGACGGCGATGCCCAGCGCCATCACCGTCGTATTCAGCAGCAGCGTGCCGGCACCGACGCCCCCAAGGCGGCCGGCACCGCCGAACAGGGCCTCCGCATAGTTGTTCCAGAACTCGCCGCCGGGCACGAGCGGCAGCGGTGGCCGGAGGATCGTCTGCAGCGTCTGCGTGGACGCAACGAAGGTGTAGTAGATCGGGAAGGCAACGATCACCAGGCCAAGGATCAGGATGGCATGGGCGACATAGATGCTCGCTGCCGACTGGCCGATCATCAGCTTGTCATGCCCGCTGCCGGGTGCCTTCGGCTCAGCCATAATGCACCTTCCTTTCCACATAGCGGAACTGGATGGCGGTGAGCGCGATCACGATGATCATCAGGATGACAGACTGTGCGGCGGAAGACCCCAGGATCAGATTGACGAAGCCGTCATTGTAGACCTTGTAGACCAGTGTCTCCGTGGCCTTGCCGGGTCCGCCGCCGGTGACGGCATGCACGATGCCGAACGTATCGAAGAAGGCATAGGTCGTGTTGATGACCAGCAGGAAGAAGGTGGTCGGGGCGAGCAGCGGGAAGACGATCGTCCAGAAGCGTTTCACCTCCTTGGCGCCATCGATCGCAGCGGCCTCGATCAGCGTTTTGGGGATCGCCTGCAGCCCGGCGACGAAGAACAGGAAGTTGTAGCTGATCTGCTTCCACGAGGCGGCAGCCACCAGCAGGATCATCGCATCGGTGCCGTTGAGCACCGGATCCCAGGCGATGCCCATCTTCCGCAACAGGATCGCCAGCGAACCGATCGACGGGTTGAACAGGAAAAGAAACAGCATGCCCGCGATGGCGGGAGCCACGGCGTAAGGCCAAATCAGAAGCGTGCGATAGAGGCCTTTGCTGCGCAC
Organism: Mesorhizobium sp. 1M-11; assembly: GCF_001303895.1. GTDB lineage: Bacteria > Pseudomonadota > Alphaproteobacteria > Rhizobiales > Rhizobiaceae > Mesorhizobium. Next base: position 185,579 of record NZ_LJSD01000075.1, read on the forward strand.
CACCTTTTCGGCCATGACCGCAAGCAGAAGGGCGGCGATCATGGCGACCGCGGCCGTCGCCACCGAAAAGACCACCGTGACCTTGATCGAATGCAGATAGTTGGGATCGGCCAGCACCTTCTTGAAATTGTCGAACCAGACGAATTTCGATTTCAGGCCGAACGGATCCTCCTTGAGCATCGACTGGTAGAGCGCCTGTGCCGCTGGCCAATAGAAGAACACCAGCGTAATGGCGAGCTGCGGTGCCACCAGAAGATAAGGCAGCACCCTGTTCGGGAAGACGACGCGAGGGGTCATCGCAGCCTTGCCTCCCCCCTTGAGGGGGAGGTGCCGCCAAAGACGGCGGTGGGGGTCCTATCAAAAGGAACCGCCCGTTCGCCCACGTTGAAACAGAGTCCGCACGCGCCCGCTTGGACCCCCTTTGACCGCTGCGCGGCCATCTCCCCCTCGAAGGGGGAGAACACGCCGGCGCTCATCAATTCCCCAGCGCTTCCTTGATGGCGGCATTGCCGCGCGAGACCGCGTTGTCGAGTGCCTGCTGCGCTGTCTGCTGACCGGCCAGCATCTTCTCATATTCCTCGTTCTGGATATCGCGCACCTGTGGCAGGTTGGGCAGGCGCACGCCCTTGGAATTGTCGGTCGGCGCCTTGCCCATCATCTGCAGGATCGGCGTCTCACGGCCCGGATTCTTTTCGTAGAAACCAGACTTCTTGGTTGCTTCATAGGCGGCCAGCGTGACCGGCAGGTAGCCGGATTTCTGGTGCAGGTATTCCTGCACTTCGGTCTTCGACAGATAGGTGAAGAAGGCCGCTACGCCCTTGTATTGTTCTTCGGATTTGCCACCAAAGACCCACAGGCTGGCGCCTCCCGGCGTGGTGTTTTGCGGTGCGCCAGGCGCGTCGCTGTCATAGGGCAGTTGGCCGATGCCATAGTTCATGCCCGACTTGACGATATCGCCGAGACCGCCCGAAGATTCGGTGAGAATGCCGCACTCGCCGGCGAGGAAGAGCTGCTTGGCTTCCGAGGTGCGGCCGCCATATTTGAAGGTGCCATCCTTGGCGAGATCGGCCAGTGCCTGGAAGTGATTGACGTAGAGCGGCGCGTTGATCTTCAGCTCGACATCGCCGCCGGCAAGACCGTTCTGCTGTGTCGCCCACGACACATTGTTCCAGGCCGCGAAGTTCTCGGTATGGATCCAGGTCAGCCAGGTCGAGGTGTAACCGCAGGCGGCTGCACCGCTCGACTTGATCTTCTTGGCCGCTTCCCAGACTTCGTTCCAGGTCTTGGGTGGCGTGTTCACATCCAGTCCGGCCTTCTGGAAGATGTCCTTGTTGTAATAGAGGATCGGCGAGGAGGAATTGTAGGGGAAGGACAGCATGGTGCCGTCAGGTTTCGAATAGTAGGCCACGATGCCCGGCAGATACTGGCCCTTGTCGAATTGCGCGCCCGATTCGGTCAGCACATCGGCCACCGGCTTCACGGCGCCCTCGGCGGCCATCATCACACCGGTGCCGACATCGAATACCTGCAGGATGTCCGGCGCCTGTTTGGCGCGGAAGGCGGCGATGCCGGCATTCAATGCTTCCGGATAGGTACCCTTGAATACCGGAACCAGCTCATAGTCTTTCTGGCTGGCGTTGAAGTCCTTGGCGATCTTGTCGACGACTTCGGCGTTGGCGCCGGTCATGGCATGCCACCAGCTGATCTGCGTGACGGCAAAAGCCGAAGTGGTGGTGCAAAGAACGACTGTAGCGGCGACCCCGGCCGCAAGACCGCGAAACGACATGTTTCTCTCCCGTTATCCGTTGGCGTACGAAAACGTCCGCGACGGGAGTATGGGTCGAATACGATGAGCCGACAACGTTTTTGTTTCGAGTGCGACTATCGTAGCATCGTTTGGCTTGCGACTGGCTTTCGAATTGCTCGAAATTCGTTAGCCGACATTTCTTATGAAGCATGGCCTTGCCCGAAAAGCCTGCAGCTTTTGCTGCGCTGACCTTCGGTTCGGGACTTAGTTAGCCAGCGCTGCATCCATCAGGCGCTTCGCATCATCGCCTGCCCATTCGGCCGGACCGTTCATGTGGCCGATCAGGCAGCCCTCGCCGTCGACCAGAAGCGTCACGGGCAGGCCCAGCGCCAGGCCGCGTTTCTTCAAATCGTTGAATACGCCCATCGAAGCATCGCGATAGTGCGCCAGCGACTTCACGCCGATCTCGTCGAGGAAGGCCTTCGGCTTGGCATCGTCGCCGGTGTCGACATTGACCGTCATCACCTCGAACTTGTCCGAGCCCTTTTCCTTCTGCAACGCATCGAGCGCCGGCATTTCGGCGCGGCACGGCGCACACCAGGTTGCCCAGAGATTGACCAGGACGGTCTTGCCGGCGCGATCTGCCAATGTCATCGGCTTGCCGTCCGGCCCGTTGAAGGCAAGCGCCTTCAACGATTGCGGCGGATCGGCCGGCAGAAGGGCCGCAACCTGGCCTGTCGCAGCGGCGGCGACCTTCTTGGCGCGCTCGGCCTTTGCGGCGCAGACCGTGTCGTCCTTGCCGGCCGAAGCCGTTGCCACCGGTTCGGGCGCATTGTTGCCAGACCCGCTCTCCCTGACATATACCGCGACCGCGCCGGCCAGCACGCCGGCGACAACCGCGGCCATGATCAGCCGTGGGGCGGGAAAGAATTTCTTGCCGTCTGCCATGTCCAAATGTCTCCGGGGAACGGGTTATAGCGATGAGCGACAAGAAGGCCAGCAACCAGATGTGGGGCGGACGATTTGCCTCGGGCCCGGCCGCGATCATGGAAGCGATCAACGCGTCCATTTCGTTCGATCGCAAACTCTATGCGCAGGACATCCGCGGCTCGCTCGCCCACAGTGAGATGCTGGCCGAAACAGGCATTATTTCGACGGACGATCAACACAAGATCGCTCACGGCCTGAACACGATTTTGAAAGAGATCGAGACTGGACAGTTCGAGTTTTCGACCCGGCTGGAAGACATCCATATGAATGTCGAAGCTCGCCTTGCCGAACTGATCGGGTCTGCGGCCGGCCGCCTGCACACCGCACGCTCGCGCAACGACCAGGTCGCGGTCGACTTCCGGCTTTGGGTGAAGGACGAGTTCCATCGCGTGGCCGAAGCCCTGAAGGGACTGATCGCCGTTTTCCTGGTACGCGCCGAGGAACATGCCGCCACCGTCATGCCGGGCTTCACCCATCTGCAGACCGCGCAGCCGGTGACCTTCGGCCACCACTGCCTGGCCTATGTCGAAATGTTCGCCCGCGACCTGTCGCGCGTGCGCGACGCGATCCAACGCATGGACGAGAGCCCGCTGGGTGCGGCGGCCCTTGCCGGCACAGGGTTCCCGATCGATCGTCGCCAAACGGCCAAGGCGCTCGGCTTCCGCGAACCGACCCGCAATTCGCTCGACAGCGTTTCGGACCGCGACTACGCGCTGGAATTCCTGTCGGTGGCTGCGATCTCGGCCACCCATCTGTCGCGGCTGGCGGAGGAGATCGTCATCTGGTCGACGCCGCAATTCGGCTTCGTGCGTCTGTCGGATTCCTTCTCCACGGGCTCCTCGATCATGCCGCAGAAGAAGAACCCGGATGCCGCCGAGCTGGTGCGCGCCAAGACAGGCCGCGTCAACGGCCATCTCATCGGCCTGCTCACCGTCATGAAGGGCCTGCCGCTGACCTATTCCAAGGACATGCAGGAGGACAAGGAAGCCGTATTCGACGCCGCCGAAACGCTCGACCTGATGCTCGCAGCCATGACCGGCATGGTGGGCGACATGACGATCAACGTGGCCGCGATGAAAAAGGCTGCCGGATCCGGCTATTCGACCGCGACCGACCTTGCCGATTGGCTGGTGCGTACGCTGGGCATGCCGTTCCGCGAAGCACACCACGTCACCGGCCGTGCGGTGGCGCTTGCCGAGACCAAGAAGGTCGGCCTCGAAAAACTGATGCTGGAAGACCTGCAGTCGATCCACGACGGCATCACTCAGGACATCTTCTCGGTGCTGTCGGTTCAGAATTCGGTCAAGAGCCGCACATCGTTCGGCGGCACCGCGCCTTCGGAAGTCCGCAAACAGATCCGTTACTGGAAAAAGCGCCTCGCTAAGGCTTGATGCCGGATGCAATGCCTAAGAAACTCCGCTACAAGCGACAGCTCGAAACGCACGGACGGAAACAACGATGACGGCAGGCAGGATACTGGTGACGCTGACGGTTCTGGCGGCGGTGACGGCAGTGACGGCCTGCGGACGTCGCGCTGGTCTCGATACGCCTTACGAGGCCGCCGTGCAGGCGCGCAAGGATGCCGCCAAGGCCAAGCAGCCATTGCCTCCGGAACCGACGAAACCGGAAACGGACAAGCCGTTCATTCTCGACAAGCTGATCCAGTAGCCTTCCGGACGAGTTACCCGTGAACCATTTCGATTATCGCGACGGCATCCTGCATGCCGAGGACGTGGCAATACCCGCAATCGCGGCGAGCGTCGGCACGCCGTTCTATTGCTATTCCACCGCGACATTGACACGCCATTTCCGTGTTTTTTCGGAAGCCTTCGCCGAACTCGACGCGCTGGTCTGCTATTCGCCAAAGGCGAATTCCAATCAGGCGGTGCTGCGCACGCTGGCGAAGCTGGGTGCCGGCGCCGACGTGGTTTCGGAGGGCGAGCTGCGCCGCGCGCTCGCAGCCGACATTCCGGCCGGCAAGATCGTTTTTTCCGGCGTCGGCAAGACCGCACGCGAAATGGATTTTGCGCTCGCAGCCGGCATCCATTGCTTCAACATCGAATCCGAGCCGGAGCTGGAGCTGCTGTCGGCACGTGCCGTGGCGACGGGAAAGACCGCGCCGGTGTCACTGCGCGTCAACCCGGACGTCGACGCCAAGACGCACAAGAAGATCTCCACAGGCAAGGCCGAGAACAAGTTCGGCGTGCCATGGCAGCGGGCTCGTGAAGTCTATAGGCGCATGGCCGAATTGCCGGGCATCAGGGCTATCGGCATCGACACCCATATCGGCAGCCAGATCACCGAGCTGCAGCCTTTCGACGATGCCTATCGGCTGCTCGCCGAACTCGCAGTGACGCTGCGCGACGATGGTCACGCCATCGAACATATCGATCTCGGCGGCGGCCTGGGCATCCCCTACAAGACCGACAACAACCCGCCGCCATTGCCCGACGCCTATGCAGGCATTGTGAAGAAGCATGTCGGCGGACTGGGGCTCAAGGTGATCTTCGAGCCAGGCCGCCTGATCGTCGGCAATGCCGGCATCCTGGTTGCCGAGGTGATCTACCTCAAGGAAGGCGAGGCCAAGAATTTCGTCATCATCGATGCGGCGATGAACGATCTGATCCGCCCGACGCTTTATGATGCCTACCATGACATTCGCCCTGTACGGCTGGGTCCGGCCAACGGGCCGCGCATCCGTGCCGATGTGGTGGGTCCGGTCTGTGAAACCGGCGACTATCTTGGCCATGACCGCGATCTGCCGAAGCCGAAGAGCGGCGACCTGATCGCCATCGGCACTGCCGGCGCTTATGGTGCGTCCCAGTCCAGCACCTACAACACCCGCCTGCTTGTGCCGGAAGTGCTGGTCGATGGTGACCGTTTCGCCGTCGTGCGGCCGCGCCGGACCTATGAAGAGCTGATCGGCCTGGACACGATCCCGGACTGGCTGGCTTAGTCCTGATCCTCGACGACCACGTAATGCCGCGCCCGCTTGTCGTAGTGGGTTAACGCACGGACAGCTTCCGGCTCGACGACGGCGCGCTCGATGTCATCGCCGGCAAAAGCGCGGATCGCATCCATCGAACGCCAGCGCGTGTGGACCAGGAACTCGAAGCCCTCCAACGTCTGTGATCGCATCAGGCGAGCGCCGAGAAAACCGTCTATACCCTTCAGCTCAGGGACGACATTGCGCCTGAAATGATCCGGATAATCTTCCGGTTTTTCAAGCGTGGCGTAACCACGCCATGCCCTGATGATCATTTTCCTCTCCTTGGACCGGGGGGTTATCACAGGCTTTCCAGCACCATTGCCTTGACCGCGCCGATCCTGCCTTCGTCGCGCTGATAGAATATCCATTGCTTGATGCGCTTGGAGCGCACCAGCCCGGCCTGCGAGAGCACCCGCATATGCTCGCTGAGCGTGGCCGGCGTGATGCCCAGCTTGTCGGCGATCAGCAGCGCGCAGACACCATCCTTGACCAGATCGCCGTCCACCTGCGGCGGGAAATGCGCCGCAGGATCCTTCAACCAGTCGAGGATCTGCAGCCGGCGCGGATTGGCGATCGCCTTGAAGATTTCAGCCTCTTGCATTTAGGCATTTTGCCAAGTTACTAATTGATGTCAACAGTGGAATGCCGGAGCCCTCGATGTCAGCCGAAACACCGATCACGCCCGAACGCATCAGCCGGACGGAAGCGCTGATCAGGCCGCATATAAGACGTACGCCGGTCTTGCCCGTCGACATGGTCGATTTCGGCCGCGCCGCATTTCCGGTGCGGCTGAAGCTCGAGTGCCTGCAGCACTCCGGTTCGTTCAAGGCGCGCGGCGCCTTTTCCAATCTTCTGCAGCGGGATATCCCGAAAGCCGGCGTGGTCGCGGCTTCGGGTGGCAACCACGGCGCCGCTGTTGCTTATGCCGCCATGCGCCTCGGCGTTCCCGCAACGATCTTCGTGCCGAGCGTGTCGCCGAAGGCGAAGACCGACCGTATTCGCGGCTATGGCGCCGAGCTGGTGATCGCCGGTGACCGTTATGCCGACGCGCTTGCCGCCAGCGAAGCGCATGTCGCCAGGACCGGTGCGCTTTCCGTCCATGCGTTCGAGCAGGTCGAGACGCTGCTCGGCCAGGGTACGCTCGGCCTGGAGATCGAACAGGATTTGCCCGACATCGACACGCTGCTGGTCGCCGTCGGCGGCGGTGGACTGATCGGCGGCGTCGCCGCCTGGCTCGCCGGACGCATCCGTATCGTCGCGGTCGAGCCGGAAGGCTCACCCACCCTGCACAATGCCTTTGCGGCGGGTGAACCGGTCGATGCGCCGACCGAAGGCGTGGCAGCGGACTCGCTGGCGCCGAAGCGTGTCGGTTCGCTGATGTTCCCGATCGCGCAGAGCTACATCGAGCGCTCGATCCTGGTCAGCGACGACGACATCGTCGCCTCGCAGAAGGCCCTGTGGGACGCGGTGCGTGTTGTCGCTGAGCCCGGCGGAGCCGCCGCCTTCGGCGCCATGCTCTCCGGCAAGTATCAGCCGGCGCCTGGCGAGCGGGTGGCGGTGCTGGTCTGCGGCGCCAACACGACGGCGGTGCAGTTTTAGCTGGACAAGGCTGGCCGCATACTACCGACTGACCGATCGCCATAAACATGAATTAGATAATCAAGTTTACTGGAAACCTGTCCGAGACTGTGGCATGGGAGACCTCGTTGGGTTGATGCACTCTGTAGCAACCCAACGGATGCTGCATTCGAATGGACAGGTCGACCATGAGCCAACTCACCGCCGAAACCCTCGTCGAGGACGACAACATCCGCATGGCCATGGAAAAATTCCATGCCGAGCATGAGGAATATGCGGTCGAGACCGGTGTCGAGCATCAATGGGAATACAACACATACTATGGCTCGCTGAGTGCGATGCTGGAAGGTCGCACTGTATCCATCCGCGTCTCCGCTGAGGATGAGACCTGCCTGTCCTATATGAAGATGGCAGTCGCCGGTCATATCGCCGAATTTCTCGGCACCACGCGCGGTCTTCGCTGGAATGGTGATGGAGCCGAAACCGGAACGCCGGTCTTCTTCCGCGAAATCATGGTGCAATCGTCTACCCGCATCTCGCCGCATATGCAGCGGATACGCTTCACCGGCGACAATCTTGCCCGCTTCGCCAGCGGTGGGCTGCATGTGCGGCTGTTGCTGCCGCCCAAGGGTCGCAAGCCGGTGTGGCCGACAGTAGGGAGCGACGGCTTGATCGTTTGGCCATCAGGCGACGATGCATTGACGGTGCGGGTCTACACCATCCGCGCAATCGACACCGTCGCCGGCTGGTTCGATATCGACTTCGTTCTGCACGAAGGCGACCACATGCCGGCTGCCACCTTTGCCGCCAACGCCAAGGCGGGAGAGGTCATCGGCCTGTTCGGCCCCGGCGGCGGCGATGCCTCCGGCCAGCGCAATCTTCTCCTCTTCGGCGACGATACGGCGCTGCCGGCAATCGGGCGGACGCTGGACAATCTCGCGCCCGGAAGCCGAGCCGACGTCTTCATCGAGGTCGACAGCCCCGCCGACACCCTGCCATTGGCCGAGGGCGACAATATCAACATCACCTGGCTCTATCGGCATGGCCGCGAACCCGGAACCGCCAATCTGCTCTCGCAGGCGTTGCAAAGCCTAGACCAGGCTTCCCTGGCCGATGACGTCTTCATCTGGGCCGGCTGCGAATTCGGCGATTTCCGCGAGCTTCGCCGCATCGCGCGCAAGGAATGGGGCCTGAAAAAGGATCGTCAGTTGATCGTCGCCTACTGGCGCCGTGGAATATCTGGCGAGGAAGGCGTGAGAAGCGAGGAATAACCTCGCCTCAGTTGCGGTCGGAAACCAGCGAGATTGCCGGAACAGCCAGAAGCGCAAGCACCCCGGCAGCGGCGAAGAAGATGCCGTAACCGAAATGTTGCGCGGCATAGCCGGCGACCACGCCGCCCGCCATGCCGACCAAGGCATCCATGCATTGGAACAGCGTGAAATCCACACCGGCCTGTTTTGGGTCCGACCAGCGCATGAACTGCGCATAAAGCGCCACGAAGCCGAGCGCCATGACGCCCGACGAGGCGAGGATCGCCACCACAATCAGCGCGGGCTGCGGGATGCCGCCCATCAGATTGTAGCAGGCGAAGAAGAACAGCCCCGCCGCCTGTAAGACCAGTGCCAGCACAAGCACGTTGCGCATGCCCCAGGATCTCACCAGGGCGCCGCCAAGCAGGGCCGCCGCCACGCCGACGAACATCGAGCCGATACCGTTGATGAGGCCAACGGCGGTCAGGTCGAGCCCGGCGTCGATGAGGAATGGGCCCAGCATGCCGAGCGCCACCTTCTGCGCGACGACATAGATCGCCGCCGCGGCGAGACCACGCCGGATCTCCGGCCGCTTCAACGCAGTGACCAATGAGGGTACATGCCCGCGCGCCTCTTCCGGCATGATCGGCGTGGGCGCGAACAGGAACGGCAGGCCAAGCAGAAGCAACAGGGCAGCCATCGTCCAGATGCCGATCTGCCAGCCGGAAACGTCGACCAGCATCAGGAACAGGCCACCGCCGAGCGCCGAACCCAGATAGGCGCCGCCAACCTGCGCGGCATTTCCCCAGCCGTGATATTCCTTGGCAAGGCTCTGCACCGCATAGCCGTCGCAGGCGATGTCGACGGTCGAGGCTGCAAAGGCAACGATGGTGAGCAAGGCAAGCACCGGCAGCACGGCGGCGGGGCCGATCGCGCCGACCGCGAACAGGCCGATCGCCGAAATGAGGCCGCCGGCAAACACGATTGCCGCGGTGCGGTTACGGCCGTTCGCCGGCAGACGGTAACGCTCCACCGCCGGCGACCACAGGAATTTCAGCGCCCAGGGCAGCACGATCAGCGACACCAACCCGATGCGGTCGAGCGGCACGCCTTCGCTGCGCATGATAGCCGGCAGGCCGATCCAGGTGATGCCGCCGATCACGCTCTGGGCGATGTAGAGCCCGCCGACCGCCGTCAGGACGGCGAGCGGCGATCCGGCCTTCCTTGAAACGATACCGTGCATCAGAACCGGTACCTCAGGCTGCCGAACACCGAACGGCCCTCGTCGCGGTAGCAGTTGCCGGCCTGGCAGATCGTGCCCTGCTTGTTGAACAGGTTCTTGGCGTTCACCTGCAGCGTCAGGCCCTGCATATCGGGATTGCGATAGCCGAAATCATAGGACAGCGCGGCATCGACATAAGTCCGCGCGGCATTCTTGAAGCTGTTGGTGTCGTCGCCATAACTCTCGCTGGAATAGCGGATGCCTGCGCCGAGACCGAGCCCGGCCAGGGCATCGGCCTCGAACTTGTAGTGGCCCCACAGCGCCAGCACGTCGTTTGGCGTTGCCGACAGCTCCTTGCCGATCGTTCCGTCAGCCCCTTTTTCGATCTTCATGCGCAGATGGGTATAGGAAGCGATCACGCCGAAACCATTGTCGAAGGACGCATTCGCTTCCAGCTCGATGCCGCGTGAGTTGAGGTCCAGCTGGCGCTGGCGCTGATTGCCCTGCTCGTCGAAGGTCGCATCGTAGACGAGACCATCCTTCTGGCTGATGTCGAAATAGGCGGCGCTGAGAACCGCGTTGGTGTCCGGAATCTCGTATTTGACGCCAACTTCCATCTGCTCGGCCGTCGTCGCTCGCGCCACGCGGCGGATGTTGGTCACCGGGTCGTAGACGTAGCCCATATTCGGCGAAAACGAGGTCGAGTAATTCGCATAGGGAATGATGCCCCAGTCAGTGCGGTAGGAGAGCCCGAGCCGCCAAGAAAAGTCGCGGTCGCGCTGCTTTGCCTTGTTGTATTCGGCATCGGTGGAAGCAGTGTCGACCCAGTCATAGCGGCCAGACGCGAACAGGGTGAAATTATTCCACTCCATCTGGTCGTGCAGATAGGCGCCGGTCTGGTTGAGTTCCTGTCCGCGCGTGAAGGGAACCGGTTGTGCGGCGATGTCGGCTGCCGAGACATAGGAAATCGCGCTGTGGGAGCCATAACGCGCCCAGCTGTAGTCGAGGCCTGCGACGGCGGTGTGTTTGACTGGCCCCGTATCGAACGTGAACTGCGCCATGTTGTCGACGACGAAGTTCTTCATGTCCTCCTTGTAGTGGCCCCAATAACGCTTGAGCGGCTCGTCCGGCCCCGTCGCATAGTGGAGGCTGTACTCCATGTCGCTGTCGACGGCGTTGTAGCGAAGGTTCTGACGCACCGTCAGCAGGTCGTTGAACCGGTGCTCGAACTCGTAGCCGATGCGGCCCTGGTTCTGGCGGAAATCGTTCCAGGCAGGATCGCCTTCGTAGAGATCGGAGCGCACGCCATAGGAGGGATTGTAGAAGGAGGCCGTTCCGCCCGTGACCGAGCGCGACAGTTCGCCCAGGATGGTGAGCTTGGTGTCTTCGTCCGGCTTGAAGGTGAAAGCAGGCGCGAAATAGGCCTTGTCGTCCGGATAGCCCGGCAATTCCGTCTCGCTTTTGCGGGCAAGACCGGTGAAGCGGTAGAGCAGGCTCTTGTCCTCGTTCGCCGGGCCGGTGATGTCGAACGCCCCCTGGTAGCGGTTGTATTCGCCGCCGAGCACTTCGATCTCGCGGAAGTTCTCGTCCTTCGGGCGCTTGGTGATGACGTTGACGATGCCGCCGGGGCCGCTGACGCCATAGAGCGACGAGGCGGGACCTTTGAGGATGGTGACGCCTTCGATGCCGTAAGGCTCGGTCTTGAACCAGGCGGAAGGGCCGTTGTACTGGCGCAGTCCATCGCGGAACATGCCGTTGTAGTAGGCCTGGAAGCCGCGCAGGAAAAAGGCGTCGTAGCGGCTGTCGAAGCCATAGGCATTGGGATTGGCGCTGGCGGTGTAGTTGAGCGCCTCGTTGAGAGAGCGCGGTTTCTGGTCCTCGATCTGGTCTTGTGTGATGACGGTGATCGCCTGCGGGATCTGCACGATCGGCGTATCGACCTTGGTGCCGTCGCGGTCCTGCTTGGCGACATAGCCGTCCTGTTTCAACGTGTCGCCGCTCTCGGATTCGAGAGTGATCTTTTCGAGCACCGTGGCGTCGCCGTCCTGGGCTTTTGCAGCCGACATCGGCACCAGCCATAGCGCGCTTCCGAGCGCCAAAATCTCAAGCCGGCGAACCAGTGACTGCGACCCCATGTTTTGTCTCCTTTTTCGAGTGCAGCCTCGCCTCACAAATATGACTATTTGAGTCAAGTATATTTGCGCGATTTTGCGATCGCATCCACATCGTGTGGCGGTTGCGCCACTGCCCACACCGGCGCCGACGACAACGTGAACGGGCTTTTCGCCACGCCGCCTCGCCTTTGCCGTGTTTGCTGCTATGATTTTGAATCGTGAGGCCGCGCCATTCCGGCCGGCTTTCCGGAAGAGCCGATGACAGAGCGACCCACATCCGGCACCGATCGCAGCCTGGCGGCACGACTGGCCGCCAGCAGGCTGGCGACGCGCGCCGTGATCGTCGTCGAGCGCGCCTGGCCTCTGGTGCTGCCCTTCCTGCTTGTCGTCGCGCTATTCTTGTCCGCTGCCTGGCTCGGCCTCTTCACGCGACTGCCGGACATGGCCCGACTTGGCCTCGTCGGCCTGTTTGGCATCGCAGCACTTGCCGCGCTTTATCCGTTGCGTTTCTTCAAGCTGCCAACGGCGTCCGAAATCGACAGCCGCATAGAAACCGCCAATGCCCTGCTGCACAGCCCGGTGCGGGTGCAGACGGATCGGCCAGGCGGTCAGGCAGGTGATTTTGCACAGGCGCTGTGGCGCGAGCACCAGAAGCGCATGGCCGCCAGGCTCGGCTCGCTGGGTACCGATCTTCCCTCCACCGGCGTCGCCCGGCGCGACCCCTGGGCTGTCCGCGCGGTTGTCGCGCTGTTGCTGGTGGTTGCGCTGGCCTTTTCTTATGGTCCGCAGGGTGGCCGCGTCGGCGATGCCTTCCTTGCGGCAGGCACGCGTGATGCTGTGCCGCCGCGTATCGACGCCTGGGTGACGCCGCCCACCTATACCGGCAAGCCGCCGCTGTTCCTGAGCGCGGACGCCACGCGCAAGGACGCCACCTTTACCGTACCGCAGGGCAGCGACGTGACCGTACGCATCACCGGCGGCGCGAATGAGGAAACAGTCGTCTATGACGAGGCGAGTGGCAACAGCCGCGAAATCAAGCCCGATGCGCCCGCCGCTTCAGACGCAACCGCCGCTGACCAGCCTGCAATTGCCGATGCTCCACGCCAATTCAATGGAAAGCTCATCGCCGATGGCGCGCTGGTGCTGAAGTCCGCTGACGACGAGCTTGGCCGCTGGTCCTTCGTCGTGACACCCGACACCGCACCGCAGATCCGCTTCGCCGGCGAGCCGCGGCGCGCCGCGAACGGGACCGCGGAAATCAACTATCAGATCGATGACGACTACGGTCCGGCAAAAGCGCTCGCGGAGTTCAAGCTCGCCGAGCAGCAGGCGCCGAACGCCCGCCCGCTCTACGGCGCACCGGAGATGCCGCTGGCATTGCCGCGACGCGGCGCCAAGAACAATGCCGCACGCACCACCAAGGACCTGACCGACCATGTCTGGGCGGGCGCAAGCGTTAAGGTGACGCTGGAAGCGGCAGACGGTGCCGGCCAGATTGCCCGCAGCGAAACCAAGACCTGGACCTTGCCGGAAAGGCCGTTCGCCAACCCGCTGGCGCGTGCCGTCATCGAACAGCGCCGGCTTTTGGCGCTGGATGCCAACGCCAGGCCGCGCGTGCTCGATCTGATGGATGCGATCACGCTCCGTCCCGAGGACACGTTCGATTCGATGTCGAACTACCTTGGACTGATGAGCGCCCGCAGCCGCCTGAAGCTTGCCGGCACAGACGACGAGTTGCGCGGGGTCGTTTCCTATCTATGGGATCTGGCGCTGGGCATCGAGAATGGCAGCCTGTCGAACGCCGAGAAGCGGTTGCGTCAGGCGCAGCAGGCCTTGCAGGACGCGCTGCAGAACGGCGCCAGCGACGAGGAAATCGACAAGCTCATGAAAGAGCTGCGCCAGGCGATGGCCGATTTCATGCGCGAATTCGCGCAGCGCAATCCCCAGGGCAAGGAACAGCCGCTGCCGGACGACGCGCGCGTCCTCAGCGAAAACGACCTCAAGCGCATGATGGATCAGATCGAGGACCTGGCGAAGTCCGGCGATCGTGACAAGGCGCAGCAATTGCTCTCCGAACTGCAGGACATGATGAACAATCTGCGCACGGCCCGCCGCCAGGGCCAGAATCAGCAGAACAGCGAGATGCGCCAGCAGATGGACAAGCTTGGCGAGATCATGCGCCGCCAGCAGGAGATGATGAACGAGACCTACCGTACCGATCGCCAGCAGCGCGGCCGGAACGGAGAAGAGGGATCCGAACAGGATATGCCGGGCCAGGAAGGCCAACAGCGGCCGGACAGCAATGAGGGCCAGCAGAATGGCGCCGGTGGCGACAAGCCGATGACGCCGGAGGAGTTCGCCGATGCGCTGAAACAGCTGCAGGAAGGCCAGGGCAAGCTCAAGAGCGATCTGGAGAAGCTGAAGAAGGGTCTGGAAGGCATGGGCCTGGAGCCGAACGAGGGCTTCGGCGAGGCTGGCCGGTCGATGGGTGACGCGGAACAGTCCCTGGGTGGCGGCGAAAGCGGCGCTGCCGTCGGCCAGCAAGGCCGTGCGCTGGAGGCGCTGCGACGCGGCGCCAAGGACATGATGCAGCAATTGCAGGCGATGCAAGGCGACGACGGCAACGCACAGGGCACCCGGCAACGCGGTGCCAACCGTGATCCGCTCGACAGACCGACGCGGTCCGATGGTCCAGACGACAACAGTACGGTCAAGGTCCCCGACCAGATCGACATGCAGCGTGCCCGCGAGATCCTGGAAGCGATCCGCAAGCGGCTCGGCAATGCGCTGAGCCCGGAAATCGAGCGCAGCTATCTGGAGCGTTTGCTGAACCTCAAGTGATCACCGGCGGCTAGAGCATTTTGTAGCCAAGTGGAATCACTTGGCGTTACAAAAATGCGGCGAAAACAAAAACTTAGAGCGTTTCCGCGTTTCCGTGAAAAACGGAAACGCTCCAAAGACCGACTCGATCGAGCGTCGGCGTCAGGCAACCCCGAGTTCCGCCAGCCGTTTGGCGGCGGTCGGCGGCAGCGGTGGCGCATTGTCCGACCCGGCCGCTTCGATCAGAAACGCGTCGCAGGCCGCTTCCGTCTCGCCGATCAGTCGCCGCATGAACTCTTCCTTGTCGAGCCCCGGTGGAATCGGCGGCAGGAAACGCGCCTTGATGGTACCGGGAAAACGCAGGAACTTGCGACGCGGCCAATAGAGGCCGGCGACATGGGCGACGGGAACCACCGGCACGCCGAGCTGCGAATAGAGTTCGACAATGCCGTATTTATAGGCCGGTTCATCGCCCGGCGCGCGGCGCGTTCCTTCGGGATAGATGATGAGCTGGCGTGGATTGCGCGCCAGCTCCGCCCTGGTGGCGGCAATCACTGCCTTGAGCGCTTTTGAGCGGCTGCCGCGATCGACCGGGATCATCCGCATCTTCATGATGTACCAGCCGAAGAAGGGTATCCAGGTCAATTCGCGCTTGAGGATGTAGAGCGGATCCTTGAGATACGGAAAGAAGGCGATGGTATCCCAGAAGGACTGGTGCTTCGGCGCCAGGATGAAAGAACCTTCAGGCAGGTTTTCCGTGCCGGTTATCTCGCTCTCGGTGCGGCCGATAACCTTGTAGAGCCACATGCTGGTTCGCGACCAGAACTTCGGCACGAACCAGGCTCGGTCGCGCGGCGACAGGAAATAATAGGGTGTCCACAGGATCATCTGAACGATGAGACTGAGATAGAAGACGAAATTGAACGCCAGCGAGCGGATGTAGAGCATTCGGGAAGCCTGTGAAGAAGCGCGTGTTCGTTACACCATGAACGGGCAAAAAGGAATGACGGCGCAGCTTGCCCAATCGACGCTTTGTCCGGCGCTGTTTTTCAAATGCCGAGCCCGGCCAGGCGCGCCTTCAGCCGCGGCGCTCCAAAATCCAGGAACGCGCGCAGCTTGAGCGGTAGCAAGCCACGCCCGGCGTGGACCAGACTGACCGGCCAGGGTTCGGGTTCGAAATCCTCCAGGATCAACTTCAACACACCCGACCGCACAGCGTCCGCCACCTGATAGGACAGCACCCTGGCGACACCAACGCCGGCCGCCGCTGCATCGATGGCAGCTTCGGCGGTGTTGATCGTCAGCCGCGATCGCACGGGCACCGCGATCTCCCTTTGCCCCTCCGTGAATGTCCACGCCGCCGGCAGCGCCAACCGCTCGACAGTCACGCAGTGGTGGGCGCTCAACTCCTGAGGCGTTCCGGGCACGCCATGGGCTTCGAGATAGGCGGGGCTGGCGCAGGCCACGCGGCGGATCGACCCCACCCTGACCGCGACCATGCTGGAATCCGGCAAACGTCCGATGCGCACGGCAAGATCGATGTGCTCCTCGACCAGTCGCCGCAACGTATCGGACTGGGTGAGCCTGACATCCACCTCCGGATAGGCAGCCAGGAAATCCACCACGACCGGCAGCACGTGCAGGCGCCCGAAGACGATGGGGGCCGTCACCACCAGCTCACCCCGTGCCTGGCTGTATTCACCGGCCGCGGCCTGCTCGGCCTCCTCGACATCTTCCAGGATGCGCCGGCAGGAGGCGAGATAGGAACGTCCTGCTTCGGTCAGCTCGAGCCGGCGGGTCGAGCGGTTGAGCAGCCGTGTCCCAAGGTGCTTTTCGAGATCGGAAAGCCTGCGGCTCACGGTAGCCAGAGGCATGCCGAGGCCACGGCCTGCAGCCGAGAGGCTGCCGGCTTCCGCCACGGTCACGAACAGTGACATCGAACCCAGACGATCCATCACTCTTCCAATATTCGGAATAACGCCTTCCAGCAACGCCATCTACTTCTGCAATGCGAAAGATACCAGTTTCAGACGAATTCGCCGCCCGCAGCCCAATGGCACGCGGCGGCTCGTGCGACTGGCTCTGCCGGGAGCAATGGACAAGGAGACCGCGATGGCCGCCTCATACATCTACGCAAGCGATGTCGCCTTCACACCCACGGTGAAGGCGATCCAGGCCCGCAAGGGATCGCGACAGGCCTATGCTCGCTCGGAGGAACGTGGCTGGAACCAGGACATAACGCCCGATCTCGCCGCCTTCATCGCGGCGCAGACCAGCATCTTCTTCGCGACCGCCAATGCCGAGGGCCAACCCTATATCCAGCATCGCGGCGGACCAGCCGGCTTCCTGCACGTGCTTGACCACCGCACCATCGGTTTCGCCGATTTCTCGGGCAACCGACAGTTCATCTCGCAAGGCAATCTCGCCGACAACGGCAAGGCCTTCCTGTTCCTCATCGATTACATGCTGCGCCAGCGCATCAAGATCTGGGGCGAGGCGCGTGTCGTCGAGAACGATCCCGAACTTCTGGCCCGGCTGATGCCTCCGGACTACAAGGCGCGTCCCGAGCAGGTCATCCTGTTCACCGTATCGACCTGGGATGCGAATTGCCCGCAGCACATTCCGCAGCGTTTCGAAGCGACCGATGTCGCGTCGATCCTCGCCGACCGCGATCGGCGTATTGCCGCCCTCGAGGCGGAGATCACGAAATTGCGCGCCGGCTCCTAAAAGGCATCGACCCATCTCAGGTCGCCCATCGGGGCCGTGCGGTCAGTCGAGGTCGTGGTTGGCGAAGGCAGGCCGGATCGGCAGGACAACGCGGCCCAATGCCAGGAGATATTTGTTGTATTCGGTGAACAGCACCCGGAAGGCGCCCGGCTTGATCAGCCAGCCGCCATTGTCGAGATTGCTGTTGACCACCGGATAAGGCACCAGCTTCGCGCCCCGCAGAAGCCGGCCCATCTCCAGGAGGCTGCGGGGCATGTGGTAGTTGTTGGTGACAAGGAGGATGCGGCTGTAGCCATGGGTCTCGACCCACTTGGCGCTCTCCTCGGCATTGCCGATCGTGTCGAGCGCCGCGCGATCGATGTCGATGCAGCACGAAAACAACTGGGTGTCGCCCTGCGTCGCCCGCTGCAGCTGCTTGCGGCTGGCGGTCGGATGCACCCCGCTGATCAGAAGCCGCGCACCCTTGCCTGATTCGAGCAGGCCGATGGCTGCATCGAGCCGCGACTGGCCGCCGGTGAGCACGATGATGGCGTCCGCCGCCTCGGGATCGGCCGGTGTGGTGAGCCGGCTGACATGGCTGGCGAACCAGCCGAAACCCAGGAGGTAGAAGGCGATACAGAACAGGACCAGAAGGCTGATATTGCGCACCAGGCGCCACAGCCGGGATGGTCCGCGCGACACGCTGCGAGTGTCCCGCGCGACTTCGGCCATGTCGGCAGAATCGCGACTGTTCATGCTTCCATGATTAGTGCCGAATTGCGGCCTTTGGTAGGAAAAAGCACCCTCCCGCGAGCTGATTTCTGGGCCGCACTGCGTCATAGCCGCCTCTCCGTCAGCCGCCGTCGGTCTGGCGCGTATCGAGATCACTCAGATAGGTGATCACTGTGGCATGCGACGTGGCCGCGGTCAGCGCGCCGATCACCACCACCATCAGGACGACGCCGAGATATCCAGCCCAGCCGATGGCGAAACTGCCGAACAGCGCAACGGCCTGGTCTGCTTGCGGCGTTGCCATGTTTCGCGATGCCCAGAAGGAAAAGATCAGGAACACGACGATTGCCGCCACGCCGCCGGCTGCCGCTCCCTTCATGCCGGTAACAAGGAACTGCTGTCGAAACTGGCGGGCAATGAACCGCGCTTCGGCACCGACGAAATGCAGCACCTCGATGATGTGGCCGTTACCCGCCATCGCGCCGCGCGTGGCGAACACCACCGTCAGCACGGTCGCCGACAGCATGAGCACCAGCACCAGCATGCCGATGGTCACTGTCGTGCGCGCCATGGCAACCAACCGGTCCACCCAGGTGCGGTGATCGTCCAGCGAGGCGCTGGCGATCGTATTGGTCAGCGCCTCGCGCATGGCTGCGAAATTGGGCGGATTGTTCTCGTCGATGGTGACAACGACAAGGCGAGGCACCGGCAGCTCGTCGATGTTGAGACCGCTGCCCAGCCATGGCGCCAGCAGGCGCGCGGTGGCATCACGGTCAACGATGCTGGTGGCTTTGACGCCCGGGAATTTGGCTGCGATCCCGGCTGCACTGGCCAGCGCAGCCTCCATGTCCACCCCGTCGACCGGCTTGATCTGGATCGTCGCCTCGCGCGAGATCTGGTTCTCCCATACTGCCGCGGTACCCCGCACCAATGTGACCGCGCCGAAGGTGAGGCAGGACAGGAAAGTCATGATGGCGATGACGAACACCAGTGCGCGGCCGGCGATGTTCTGCGCCGGCACGATGGGCGCCATCTTGCGCTGCGCGCGCTGAGGTGCCTCGGCGCGACGGATCTCGCCATCTTCGTCTTCGTGATCGGCTGTCATCTCAATCATAGATGTCCAGTCTCCCTCCCGACAGGATCAGCCGGCGGGCATCGACCTGTTCCATCAGGCCGAGATCGTGGGTGGCAATGACGACGGCCGTACCGAGACGGTTCAGTTCGATGAACAGCCGAAGCAGCCGCCGCGCCAATTGCGGATCGACATTGCCTGTCGGCTCGTCGGCGAGCAGGATCTGCGGCTGTTCGATCAGTGCACGTGCGATCGCCGCGCGCTGTTTCTCGCCACCCGACAGCACCGGCGGCAGCACATGCATGCGGTCGCCAAGGCCGACCCACTTCAGCAGTTCGACCACGTCGGTGCGATAGCTCGCCTCCTCGCGGCCGCGCACACGCAGAGGCAGCGCCACATTCTCGTAGGTCGTCATGTGATCCAGCAGTCGGAAATCCTGGAACACCACGCCGATACGGCGGCGCAGATGCGGCAGTTCCTCGCGCGTGATGCGGGCGCGATCCTTGCCGAAGACGGTGATCAGCCCCCGCGTCGGTTTCAATGACAGGAATAGAAGGCGCAACAACGTCGTCTTGCCGGCACCGGACGGCCCGCTGAGGAACTGGAAGGAACGCTCCGGAACATGCAAGGTGATGTCACGGAGAATCTCCGGACCCATGCCGTAGCGGAGGCCGACATTTTCGAAGCGGATCACGTGCGGCGACCTGGAACTGTGTTTGGCGGCAGTCCGCCCGTCTCTAACGCATGACCCCGAAGATCGGAACGATTTTCGGAAAGGATCATGCGCCAACTCAAAGTGTTGGAGCGTCCTTTGCGCGTCCGAATGGACGCGCGGCGCTCTGAGAAACGACCATCGACCGGCATGGTTAACGGCCGGTTAAATTTCGATGCCGACCGCCGCTGTAAATCGATTCCGGTTGGGAAGCATTAACCATTTTTGTCTACGGAATGGCAACAGACGGCGAACAGAAGCGACCAGGATACAGGATGGCCGATCGCGGCACGGCACGCCCGGTTTCCGGCGAAATCATGACCGCGGCCTCATCGGTTCGCAACGGCACCGCCGTGGCCGACGTGGTCGACGCTGATTTCATCGTGCTTGATCCTGATTCTGGCGTTCAGTTCGATCGAGCGCCTACGCAGATCCCCTTGGAAGCGGTTGAACCAGCACCGTCACTCGACGGGATGGGCATGCTGCGCAAAGGTGAAGCAACAGCTGATATGCACGGCGCATCTCATGGCGGGCCACTGTTCTGGGGCGGCGGCGTTGCAATCGCCCTGCTGGCATTCTGGGTCTCGGGTGGCCACGCCTTGTTTCACAAAGGTGCTTTCTTCGATTCGACCGAGAACGCCGTCACCGCACTCAGCATCTCGGGCGTGAGTTCGCGCGTCGACAGCAGCGGCCGCAAACCTGTGCTGCTTGTTGACGGCGAGGCCGGCAATGACGGCATGGAAGCAGCCGTGCTGCCACCGCTCGAGATCCGCGTTACCGGCAATGACGGCCATATCACCCGCTATGGGTTGGGGACATCCGGCCGCACCTTGCCGCCTGGCGAAAGATTTGCCTTTTCCAGCCGGCTCGACCTGCCTAGAAACGGCGTAACGGCCGTCTCGGTCACCTTCGCGCGATAGTGGCGGCTGCGGCCGTCTTCGGACGCGCGTTTCCAGAAAGGATCTTCATGCCAGTTGTACGGGGCAAGGATATCGAGGTTCTGTTTTCGGCGTCGGCGATCGCGCGCCGCAATCTTGAACTCGCCAAGGAGATCGCGGCCCATGATTATCACGACCTCCTGGTCATCTCGGTCCTGAAGGGTTCCTTCATTTTCGCCGCCGACCTGATCCGCGCCATGCACGATGCCGGGCTGTCGCCGGAGGTCGAGTTCATCTTCATTTCCAGCTATGGCGCCGGCACCGAAAGCGGCCAGGTGCGCGTATTGCGCGACATCGACAACGAGGTCGCCGGCCGCGACGTGCTCCTGATCGATGACATTCTGGAATCCGGCAAGACGCTGAAATTCACCCGCGAGCTGATGCTGTCGCGTGGGGCAAAAAGCTGTTCCATTGCCGTGTTGCTGGACAAGCGCATGCGCCGGCAGACGGACCTCAACGCCGACTATGTCGGCTTCGACTGCCCGGATTACTTCGTTGTCGGCTACGGCATGGATGTCGGCCACGCCTTCCGCGAACTGCCCTTCGTCGGGGTGGTGAAAGGCGACGCCTGAGCTCGTTCCGTGGCTCTTCGAAAAGAATTCGGGGACCGTCCGGACTTTCAGGAAACGTCAACATTTGCCGGGCAAAGCTCGGCGCATGACAAAGCTTCTGATCGTCGAGGACGATGAATCCGTCCGCACTCTCGCTGCCCGCGCGCTCGAACGCGCAGGCTACAATATCGACATCGCCGCCGATGGCGCGCAAGGGCTGGAAAGCATCCGTGCCGCCAACGGCAATTACGATCTGATCGTCTCGGATATCCGCATGCCGGAGATGGACGGCATCGAAATGGCCAAGGCCGCCGCGGCCGCTTTCCCGGCGCTGAAGATCATGCTGGTGACGGGCTATGCCGATCAGCGCGAGCGTGCGGAGGAATTGAACGGCATCATCCTGGACGTCGTGCAGAAGCCTTTTACCCTGGCCGAAATCCGCGACCGCGTCGGCCGCGCGCTGGCGGCCTGACGGCGCACAATTCCACTGACGTCAGCAGGCGAGCCTACGCACTCGCCTTGTCCAGCTCATCGATATCGGCCGGCTTGAGCGTGAGCGACGCGGCGCGCACTAGGCTTGCCATCTGCTCCGGCGTGGTCGCGCTGGCGATCGGCGCTGTCACGCCTGGACGTGCGATCACCCAGGCAAGCGCGACTTCTGCCGGCTTGGCCGCATGCCGCCCGGCGACAGCATCGAGCGCTGCCAGGATGCGCATGCCCCGTTTGTTGAGATATCTATCAATGTCTCCGCCGCGCGCGGCGCTTTTGCCGAGATCGGCCTTGCTGCGGTACTTTCCTGACAGAAATCCCCTGGCGAGGCTGAAATAGGTGATGACGCCGAGCTCCTCCGCCATGCAGAGATCGCGCAGCGGACCGTCATAGGAAGCGCGGTCGTAGAGATTGTATTCCGGTTGCAGCACCTCGTAGCGCGGCAGATTGCGCAGCTTGGCCACATCGAGAGCGGCCCGAAGCTGACCTGCGTCCAGATTGGAGCAGCCGATATGGCGAACCTTGCCCTTGGCAAGGAGCTTCTCATAGGCGCCAAGCGTTTCCTCGTAAGGCACCGTCGGATCGGGCCAATGCGAAAGATAGAGATCGATGGCGTCGGTCTGCAGGCGCTTCAGCGAGGCTTCCACCGCCTGTTCGATATGGGCGGCGGAAAGGTCCCTCTTGCCCTGCCCCATATCTGCACCGACTTTGGTGATGACGACCACCTTGTCACGAGTGCCCCGCGCCTCCATCCACCTGCCGATGATGGTTTCCGATTCGCCGCCCTTGTTGCCGGGCACCCAGCGCGAATAGGCGTCGGCCGTGTCGATGGCGTTGAGGCCGCCATCGACAAAACGGTCGAGCAGATCGAAGGACGTCTTCTCGTCAGCAGTCCAGCCGAAGACATTGCCGCCCAGTACGAGCGGCGCGATTTCGAGGTCGGTTCGACCGAGCAAACGTCTGTTCAAGATTGATCTCCCTAGAGCATTTTGTAGCCAGGTGGAATCACCTGGCGTTACAAAAATGCGGCGAAAACAAACTTAGAGCGTTTCCGCGTTTCCGTAAAAAACGGAAACGCTCTAAGAGCAATTCCAGGAAAAGTGCGCAGCGGTTTTCCGCCCCGGAATTGCGCAAAAAACAAAGGATTAGAGCGTTCCCGCGTTTCCGCAAAAACGGAAACGCTCTAATGCCGGCGGGTGCCGATACCAGCAGGAAGCTAGGGACTATCGCCGAGCGTTCAATGGGCCAGAAGTGTTTTCGGGCGGGACGATCAGCCGCGCCACCTCTTCCAGCCAGCGATCGCGAATGCCAAGCGCTTCGAGATGCTGGATGGTGTTGAGCACATAGTCCTCATTGACACCGGACTGGCCGACAGCACCGCGTACGACGGTGGCGGCCTCCGCTTCATCGAGTGAGCCTGCATATTGCTCGTGGCCACGGTCGGCGACATAGGTCACCGCATCCGCCATGCGGCCGTCCTCCAGTGCCACCTTCACCCAGCGTTCGAGATAGACGTTGGTGACCAGTTCACGCTCGCGCAGATAGGCGATGACCTCGTCGCGCAACTCGCCAGGCACCCGGAAAGCCAGCCCGATGCAGGAACCGCCGCGGTCGAGGCCAAGCACCAGACCCGGTCTTTCGCGGGTGCCGCGATGGACGAAGGAATAGACGCAGAGCGAACGCCGATAGCCATGCAGGCGTGCTCTTTGCGTCTCGACATGCGCGAAACCGGGGCGCCAGATCAGCGAACCGTAGCCAAAAACCCAAAAATCGCCCATATCGCCAAGCCTAAAGCATGATCCCGAAAAGTCGTGGACTTTTTGGACAAAGATCATGCGACAAGCAAAGAGACAGGGCGGAATGTCGTTTCTTCTTCATCGCGTTCCGCATCAAATCATTTCGACCGGGATGGTCGCCGTTCCGGTTCTTTCTGCGTTATCGAGGGCCACAGCATGACGTCAAGTGACCAGAGCAAGCCAAAACGTCGGCGCTGGCTGCCCAAACTGATCTTGGCCCTGCTTGTTCTGTTCGGCCTCTACAGCGCCGGCTGGTACTGGTTGGCCGGGCGCGTCAGGAGCGATGCCACGAGCACCGTCACTGCCCTGGCGGCCAAGGGAATCAATGCCGACTGCGCCAATCTGACGGTAAGCGGCTATCCGCTGCATTTCACGGTCACCTGCGATGCGCTTGCCTACCAGGACGATTCCAGGAACATAGCCGCGGCTGCCGGTGGAGTAATTGCCACGGCGAGCCTGGCCCAGCCGCTGGTACCGAACGTCAATCTCGACGGGCCGCTGCGCACCTCCGTGCCGGGCACGCTGCCGCTGTGGATCGACTGGGACCAGCTGGACATCAGTGGACGCCTGTGGTGGCCCCTGCCCAGCCGTGTCTCGGTGACCGCCGAGGGTTTCAACGGCCAGACCGACCCGGCCGACGAGACCGATCCGGTCCAGCTGTTCAGCGTCGGCCAGCTCACCGCCACGGCCAGCCCCACCGGCCAGGACCTTGTGCTCACCCATGATTTCACAGATCTTGAGATTGATGCCCATACCATCGGTGGCCGGGTGCTGCCGCCTTTCAGCGGCAAGGGCGACGCCACGGTGAAGAACGGCATCGCCATGCTGAACACACCGCCGAAGAGCCTGCGTGGTCAATCCGCCGAAATCAGGAATCTTGAACTGTTCTCCGGCGAGGCGCGCATCGTTCTCGCGGGGCCGGTCGCGGTCGATGCCGACGGGTTGATCGACGCCACGCTCAACATCAAGCTGCAGAACCCGAAGGCGGTTGCGGCCATTCTCGCCACGGCCATCCCTGAACAGGCGAGCCAGATCCAGCAGGGTTTCGCCGCCCTTTCCATGCTCGGCAACGAACCGACGATGCCGCTGAAAGTGGTGAAGGGCCGCGCCTCTCTGGGATTCATTCCGTTGGGGATGATTAAGCCGGTCGAGTAGGGCAGTAGGCAGTAGAGAATTATCGCCCTATTGCCTACTGCCTACTCCCGACTGCCTCACTTGCTGGGATGCTCCACCACCTGGCGTCCGAAGTCGGGAACGTCGATGTCCTGGCCGGCCTGGATGATCGAACGGCGGATGGCGCGGGTGCGGGTGAACAGGTCGAACAGCTTGTCACCGTCGCCCCAGCGGATCGCTCTTTGCAACGAAGACAGATCCTCCGAGAAACGCGCCAGCATCTCCAGGATGGCATCCTTGTTGTGCAGGCATACGTCCCGCCACATGGTCGGGTCCGAGGCGGCCAGACGGGTGAAGTCGCGGAAACCCGAGGCCGAATATTTGATGACCTCGGACTTCGTCACATTCTCCAGATCGTCGGCCGTGCCGACGATGTTGTAGGCGATGATGTGCGGCAGATGCGAAACGATGGCGAGCGTCATGTCGTGATGCTCGGGCGTCATGGTGTCGATGTTCGAACCGCAACGGCGCCAGAACTCCGTCAGCTTCTCCAACGCTTCCGGGTCGGTATCCGGCAGTGGCGTGAAAATGCACCAACGGTTGTCGAACAGGTCCGGAAAACCGGCGTCGGGGCCGGAATTCTCGGTGCCGGCGAGAGGATGGCCGGGAATGAAATGCACGCCTTCCGGCACGAAGGGCGACATCTGCGCGATCACCGACTGCTTGGTGGAGCCGACATCGGTAAGGATCGCCCCCTTTTTGAGAGCCGGCGCGATCTCCTCGGCCACAGTGCCGGAAGCGCCTACCGGCACCGAGACGATAACGAGGTCGGCGTCGCGCACCGCCGCCTTTGCATCGGTCGTATAGCTGTCTCCAAGCTTCAGATCCTCGGCGCGTTTCAGCGTTTCCGGGCGGCGGGTGGAGATGGCGATATGGCGGGCGAGGCCTTCGCGACGCACCACGCGCGCGAGCGAGGAGCCAATCAGGCCGATGCCGATCAGGGCGATCTTTTCAAACAGAGGTTCGGGCATTTCTTCAGCTTTTCAGGAATTCAGCGAGTGCGGCGACCACGCCGCGGTTGGCTTCTTCGGTTCCGACCGTCATTCGCAGCGCGTTGGGAAAACCGTAGCCGGCAACGCGCCGCAGAATATAGCCTCGCTCACACAGATATTCGTCCGCTGCCGGCGCCGAGTGTTTCCGATCATCGGGAAAATGGATCAGGATGAAGTTGCCGACGCTGGGGGTTACACGCAGGCCGAGCCTGGTCAGTTCGTCGGTCAGCCACGGCACCCAGGTCTCGATATGCTGCACCGAACGCTCGACATGGGCGCGATCGCGCATTGCTGCCTCGCCCGCAGCGATCGCGGTGGCACTGACGTTGAAGGGATCGCGCACGCGCTCGAGCACGTCGACGACATGCGCCGGCGCATAGGACCAGCCGATGCGCGCGCCGCCGAGACCATGCACCTTGGAGAAGGTGCGCGTCATGACGACATTCTCGTTACCCGCGACCAGCTCGACGCCGGCCTCGTAATCGTTCCGGCGCACGAATTCGGCATAGGCCGCGTCCAGCACCAGGAGCACGGTCCTGGGCAAACCGGCATGCAGGCGCCGCACTTCCTCGAAGGGAATGTAGGTGCCTGTCGGATTGTTCGGATTGGCCAGGAAAACCATCTTCGTGCGCGGCGTGACGGCCGAAAGTATGGCGTCGACGTCGACAAGCTCGCCCGCTTCCTTCGCTACCACCGGCGTCGCGCCGGCCGCCAGGATGAAGATCGGGTAAGCCAGAAATCCATGTTCCGTATAGATCGCCTCGTCACCGGATCCCAGATAGATGCGCGCCAGCAGGCCAAGCACCTCGTCGGAGCCGTTGAAGCACTGGATGTTGGCGATGTTGAGCCCATGCGTATCGGCGATGGCCTGGCGCAGCTTCGTCGCCTGGCCGTCAGGATAGCGCTCCAGCCCGGCGGCAGCCTCCTGCGCGGCCTCGACTGCCTTCGGCGACGGTCCGAGCGGGTTCTCGTTGGCGGAGAGCTTATGGACCTTGGCGGCACCATGTGCCGCACCCTTGCCCGGCACATAGGCCTCGATATCCAGGATACCGGCACGAGGTTGCGGACGAAGCGGATCGGTTGCCTTGGTCATGTCGAAAGTCCGTGATTGACGCCTCCGACCGGAGGCTCCGGCGGAAATACCGTCCGCACCACTGAATGTCGAGGAAAACCGGAACCATGACGGGGCCGGCCCAACGTTCGAGCATCGATTGACGCCATCGCTTGGTCGGCGTATTAGCAGGACATCGATCCGTGGTGATTTGGCCGGTCGGCTTGCAGCCACGTTAAATAAGTCGCTAAAGGGCCGTTTGCGATCCGTAAACCGGCTTTGCGACAGCAATGCCGGTTTTGTTTTTTGGAGTTCGCAAAGTGCCGATCAAGATCCCGAACCAGCTCCCCGCCCGTGAAGTTCTTGTCAAAGAGGGCGTGTCCATCATGGACGAGCAGACCGCCCTGCGCCAAGACATCCGCCCGCTGCAGATCGGCCTGCTCAACCTGATGCCCAACAAGATCAGGACGGAGACGCAGTTTGCCCGGCTGATCGGCGCGACGCCGTTGCAGGTCGAACTGACCCTGGTGCGCATCGGCAATCACAAGGCCAAGAATACGTCCGAAGAACATCTGATCACCTTCTACCAGACGTGGGAGGAGGTGAAGGAACGCAAATTCGACGGCTTCATCATCACCGGTGCGCCGGTGGAATTGTTGCCATTCGAGGACGTGACATACTGGGACGAACTCAAGCAGATCCTCGACTGGACGAAGACAAACGTCCATTCGTCTTTTTTCATCTGTTGGGGAGCCATGGCCGCCGCCTGGCATTTCCACCAGGTCCCGAAACACACGCTGGAAGAGAAGGCGTTCGGCGTCTTCCGCCACCGCAACAACGCGCCCGCCTCCCCCTATCTCTCCGGTTTCTCCGATGATTTTGCGATTCCCGTGTCTCGCTGGACCGAAGTGCGTACAGCCGACATCCCGGCAGGCTCCGGCCTGGAGCTGCTGATGGATTCGGAAGAGACGGGCCCGAGCCTGCTCGCCGAGCAGACCGGCAACCGCCTCTATATGTTCAACCACATCGAATATGACTCAACCTCGCTCAAGGAAGAGTATGACCGCGACGTCACCGCCGGCGTATCGATCGCTGTGCCGCACGAGTATTATCCGGACGACGACCCCAAGCGTCCGCCGCTGAACCGTTGGCGTTCGCATGCCCATCTGCTGTTCGGCAACTGGATCAACAGCGTCTATCAGACCACCGCCTACGACGCGGAAAATATCGGAAAAGAAGGCTAGAGATGCCGAAACCGCGCTCGATTGCCGAGCGCGGTCTTTCAATGGCGGTCCTTACAGGCCTGTCGAGCCTACGCGGCAGCAGCGCGGTGTTCGCGGAAGGCGCAGGCAATAGTGCGCAACGCGTCGCGCGAGCGCTGGTCGGTCAGCGTCGAATGCAGCACGATTTCCGAAGACGGCAGCGGCGGCAGATTGAACTTGCGGCTAACTTCGATGGTCCCGACCGGCGCAAGCCGCTCGGAGAATACGGCCATAGCAAGCCCTGCCGACACCGCTGCCATGACCACCGACGAGCCGCCACCCAGGAACACCTCGGTCCACGATATGCCGGCATCGTCGAGCGCGTGAGTGCCGATGTCGCGCACGCCGCATGCCGGTGACAAGGCAGCAAGCCGCATCGGCTCGCCCGGACGGCAATGGAAACTGGGGGCGGCGAACCAGCCGAAATGCTCCGGCCCCAGCACCTCGCCATCGCGTCGATCGTCCTCGCGCCGTACGATCGCGGCATCCAGCTCCCCACGGTCGAATGCATCGAGCAGATTGCGCGAATTGTCGACCTGCACCTCGATGGTCAACGCCGGATCATGTTCGTTGAGGCGCGCCAGCAATGTCGTTACTTCCGGACCGGCGACATGGGCTGCGATGCCCAGCGCAAAACGGCGGGCGCAAGAGGAGAGGCCTGCAACGGCACGGTCATGCGCGGCGAGAAAGTCGCGTGCCGGCTGGATGAACACCGCCCCTTCCGCCGAAAGCCGCACGTGGCGCGGCGTGCGTTCGATCAGCTTGCGGCCAATCCTCTCCTCGAGCCGTTTGAGTTTCACGCTGATCGCTGCCTGCGTCGTGCCCAATGCGTCTGCAGCGCGGGTGAAGCTCTGAAGGTCGGCAACCATGACAAAGGCCTGCACGGCCTCCACGTCTAGTGACAACATTGTCAGCATACCAATTTGTTATCTCTGAAATAGATTTACATTGCATTTTCATATGTTCAAGTTGCGACCATCTGAAATTCGAATTTCGCACCGCAACTGAGCGGCGTGGGCGTGGACATCGCCTCCGCCGATGCCGGAGGTTTTGATGAATACCCCCAGTAGAAACGGCCTCGTGCTCGCCGCCGTTTGTCTGTCTGCCTTGATGTTCGGCCTGGAGATCTCCAGCGTGCCGGTGATCCTGCCAACGCTGGAACGCGTGCTGCAGGCCGATTTCAAGGCCATGCAGTGGATCATGAATGCCTACACCATCGCCTGCACCACCGTGCTGATGGCAACCGGCACTTTCGCCGACCGCTTCGGCAGGAAGTTGGTTTTTGCCATAACGGTCGCGGCCTTCGGCCTGACCTCGCTGATGTGCGGGCTTGCGCCCAACACCTCGCTGCTGATCGCGGCCCGTTTTCTGCAGGGCATGGCCGGCGGGGCGATGTTCATCTGTTCGATCGCCATTCTTTCGCACCAGTTCCAGGACGGCAGGGAACGCGGCAGGGCCTTCGCCATCTGGGGCGTGATCGCCGGCATCGGTCTCGGTTTCGGCCCGATCATCGGAGGCGGCATCGTGGCCCTGTCGACCTGGCAGTGGGTCTTTCTCGTCCATGCGCCGCTGGCGGTGCTCTGCATGGTCCTCACCTATGTCGGCGTCTCCGAATCGCGCGACCCGCAAGCCAAGAAGCTCGACATTCTGGGCATCGTCCTTCTCAGTGCCGCTGTCTTCGGCCTGGCCTATTACATCACCCAGGCTCCTGATTTCGGTGGCTTCTTGAGCCCCGCTGCCCTGGCCATCGCTGCAGCGACGATCGTCGGCTTCATCGCATTCGTCCTGGTGGAACGCTATCATGCCCACCCGATGTTCGACTTTTCGGTGTTCAGGATCCGCGATTTCTCCGGCGCGATAATCGGCTGCATCGGCATGAACTTCAGCTACTGGCCGTTCATGATCTACCTGCCGATCTATTTCGCGGTCGGTCTCGGCTATGAGAGCACCACGACAGGCCTCGCTTTGCTTGCCTATACGGTTCCTTTCCTGGTGATGCCGCCCATTGCCCAGTACCTGCTGGTCCGCTTCAACGCGCGCATCGTCATCCCGCTCGGCCTGTTCACCATCGGCCTCGGCTTCGTCCTGATGTGGCTGGGTTCTGCTGCCGAAGCGGCAAGCGGCCTCACTGTCCTGCCCGGCGCGCTGGTTTCCGGCATCGGCCTCGGTCTGACCACGACGCCCGCCACCAACATGACGACCGGTTCAGTGCCGGCGAGCCGCGCCGGCATGGCTTCCGGCATCGACACCAGTGCCCGGCTGATCGCGCTCGCCATCAACATCGCCGTCATGGGCTTTGTTCTCGTCGAAGGCATCCTGCACGGGTTGAAGAAGGGCCTGCCGGACGCGTTCGACGGGGTCGACCTCCGTGCGGTCGCCGAAAAGATCGCCGCCGGCAACACCGCGGCATTGCAGGATACCACTCGACAGGGCCTGACTGTGCCGACGGACGTCGTCCACTCCGCACTCGTCGAAGGCTTCGGCTGGGTGATGCTTTACGGCGGCCTCGGCGTCTGGGTTCTGGCGGCGCTGTCTTTCGCCATCTTCGGTTCGAGCAAGGCCGGCGCCATCCCCGTATCCGAAGCGCGGGCGGGGACACATGGTCTCTGACTGAGCGGTTTCTCCGCTCGGAAGTCGTCCCGCCGACAACGGGGCGGCTTCTGTCTCAATTGACGCGTTCGACCTTTTCGTCGGCACCGTCATGCCCAGCGGCGCTGCCATTGCGCCTGGCACCGTTCCCGTTGCGCTTGTGCGCGCGGATCACCGGCGGCGGCTCCAGTGCACCGGCCCGCACCCGCGGCGGCTTCAGCGCCGGCAGATCCGAGCATTTGATGATGCTGAGCGCACGCGGAAAGAAGTTATAGTTGTGCTGGCCGCGGCCGATATTGATGATCCCGGCCTTGGGCAGATGCTTGCCCAGCATGGCGAACACGCGCTTGACGACGGTGCCGCTGAATGTGTCCATCGCCTCGTCGATGACCACCCAGTCCGGCTTCTGCAGGGCGAGCCGGGCAAAGGCCACCAGCCGCTGTTCCTCCTCGTTGAGTTCTCTGTCCCAGCGTGCGTGACGATCAAGCGACGACGCAAGATGATCGAGGCCGGCCTCGGCCAGAACACCGGTGACGCTTGCATCATCGATACCCGTCATGCCGTCGATCAACATCTCGCGCAGCGTGCCCGGCGCGAAGTACGGCGTGCGCGGCACGAAGGCGAGATTGGCACCTGCCGGCATGCCGATACGCCCCGCCCCCCAGGGCCATAGCCCTGCCACCGCACGGAAGAACAGCGTCTTGCCGGCACTCGGATCGCCGGTGATCAGCACGTGCTCTCCCGGTTCGATCCTCACCGACTTTTCCGCAAGCCTCGAACAGCCCGACGTCGCTCCGACGATCAGGTCTTCGAACACCATGGTGCCGTCCTTGGTTTCGAACACCTGGATGTGCTGTTCGCCGCCATGCAACTGGTCGGCCTCCTTCAGCGCCATGCGGAAGTCGGCGACGCGCATCAGCGTGGCGCGCCAGTCGGCGATCCCGCCGATATTGTTCACGAACCAGCGCAGCGAGGAATGGACCTGGTTGAAAGCACCGACCGCCATCATCAGCCCGCCGAAGGTGATGTCGCCGGCGAAGTAGACAGGCGCCGCCACCAGGATCGGTGCAACCACGGTGATCCAGCCATAGGTGTCGGTGACCCAGCCGAGATTGATCTGGGCGCGGAAGATTCGCATGATCGAGGCGACCAGTGCGGCGAGATCGGTGGCCAACCGCCGTTTCTCGCTCGCTTCACCGCGGGAGAGCGTGATGGCATCGATGTTCTCGTTCACGCGCACCATGGAAAAGCGCAGGTCCGCCTCGCGCGCATAACGGTCGCTGTTGAGCCCGATGAGGGGCCGCCCCACCAGCCAGCTCAGCCAGGACGCGATCCCGGCATACAGGAACGCCGCCCAGACCATGTAACCCGGGATGGCGATGGCATGTCCGCCGATGTTGAAGACGAAACCCGAGGAAAGCGCCCACAGGACACCGACAAAGGACACCAGCAGGATGATGGACTGCAATAGACCCACGCCAAGGTCGGTCGACAAGTCGGAAAGATGTCCCGCATCCTGCTGCATGCGCTGGTCGGGATTGACCCCGATCGCCCCCGCATTGGCGACCCGGAAGGCGCGGTTCGGCTTCAGCCACTCCTCGACCAGGTCGGTCGTCAGAGATTCGCGCAGCTTCAGCCGGAAGCGCTGATTGAGCCACTGCTGGCCGATGTTGAGCACGAGCAGCCCGCCGGCAATCATCGCGAAGACGACCAGTTGATCGAGGAAGGCGGTTAGATCCCGCCGCTGCAGGGAATCGTAGAAAGGCTGGTTCCAGCGGTTGAGCAGGATCTGGCCATAGGCCGTGGCGAGGATGACCGCGAGAATACCACCGGCGAAGATCAGCAGCGCACGGCGTCCCGGCGAGGTGTTCAACCCTTGCCGCACCGTCGCCAGCTGATCCCGAAGGCTGCTCATTTCGGCCTGAACGGTGCCGGTGGTGTCGCTCATCGCCGCTCCGCTCCTGGAACCCCCAAAGCACTGTTGTCCTGTCTTCGACGACCGAGCCGCGTCGCCCCTTGTGGCGAAAACACCGGCACGAAGACACGACGCGATGCACGCTGTGCGACCGGCACGCCCTGGTAGAGTCGCTTCTGTGCCGACACGGCAATGACGCCGGAAAAGATCGGCCACATACGACGCCCGGCACTTTCGAACAGCGATTGGAAGCGCATCATGAAACGGCGCTGCGATGGCGGGAAATAAAGCCCATCCGACCAGGCGGCCGGCGTGAAGTTCGCTTCCCGCAGCAATTCGGCGATCTGTCCACGCGAATAGGGCCGGCCTGTGCCGAAAGGCGTGTGTTCGAAACGCGCCCACACACCGCGCCGGTTCGGGACGACGATGACGACGTGGCCTGCCGGCGCCAATACCCGCCAGACTTCATTCAGCGTCTCGCGCGGATTTTCCGTGTGCTCCAGCGAGTGGATGAGCAACATGCGGTCGATGGATGAATCGACCAGCGGCAACTCTTCGTCGAAGACCAGCGCGGTTGCCGACGGACCGGCAGACGGCCACACCACGGCGCCCTGGGTTGCGGGCATGAAGGCAAGTGCCCGTTCTGCATCGGCGCCGAAGCGTTCCAGCCAGGGCAGCGCGTAACCCAGCCCCACCAGCCTTTCGTTGGGCACGGAAGCCCAGATCGACGACAGCGCCATGGTGATCGAACGCTCGGCCAGTTGTCCGAGCGGCGAGGCATAGAAGGAGCGCAGGTCGACAATATCCGAATGCATGGGCTGGGACCGTATCTGCGGGAAGGCTGGAGTCAACAAACTGCGGCGCTGACGACCGTATCTTCGGGACAAGTAGGATCGAGGCGACATCTTTAAAGGGTGACAGGAACCGCCGAGCACCCTATCTGTGCGGACGACAAGGGAGACCGGCGATGGCGATCGAAATCGAACAGTTCATGTGCCGCCAGGACAATTTCGGCGTGCTCCTGCGCGAGCCGAAGAGCGGCGCGGTGGCTCTTGTCGACGCGCCGGAGGAGGCTACTATCCTGGCCGCCGTGAAGCGCACCGGCTGGACGCCGAAAACCATCCTCACCACGCACCACCATACCGACCATGTCGAGGCCAATCTGGCACTGAAGCAGCGTTTCGGCCTCGAAATCATCGGCCCGGAACTCGAAAAAGCCAAGATCCCCGGCGTTGACCGTACCGTAAAGGGCGGTGACAGTTTCAAGCTGGGTGAAGAAACGGTCGAAGTGATCTCCACGCCTGGCCATACCGCCGGCCACATATCCTACTATTTCCCGCAATCAGGGGTCGTCTTCACCGCCGACACGCTGTTTGCGCTGGGTTGCGGCCGCCTGTTCGAGGCGCCGGCAGCGGTGATGTTCGAATCGTTGAAGAAGCTCGCCGCGCTGCCGGCCGAAACGAAGGTTTATTGCGGCCACGAATACACATTGTCGAATGCCCGTTTCGCGCTGACTGTCGACCCGACCAATTCGGCCTTGAAAGAGCGTGCCGCGAAAATCGAGAAGCTCCGCGCTGCCGACAAGCCGACCTTGCCGACGACGATCGGCGAGGAGCTGTCCACCAACCCGTTCCTGCGCTGGCACGACCCGGCGATCCGCCGCCATCTCGGCATGGAAAAGGCGAGCGACGCCGAGGTCTTCGCCGAAATCCGCAAGCGCAAGGACGTTTTTTGAACATGACGCCAGCCGAAATCATCACGGCCCTCGACATGCAGCCGCACCCGGAGGGCGGTTGGTATGTCGAGACCTTTCGCGATGCGCCAGAAGGCGGACGCGGCTGTTCGACGGCGATTTATTTTCTGCTCGAACGCGGCCAGGTTTCAGCCTGGCACCGGGTCAAGGATGCTTCGGAAATCTGGCATTACCATGCCGGCGCTCCATTGGAGCTGTCATTGCATCGGGAGGGCCATGGCGTGACCCGGCATGTGCTGGGCAGCGATCTTGTCGCCGGTGAGCGGCCGCAGGTCGTGGTGCCGGCTGGGTGGTGGCAGACGGCGGTGAGCCTCGGCGACTGGACGCTGGTCGGCTGCACCGTGGCACCGGGTTTCGATTTTTCCGCGTTCGAGATGGCCGCACCCGGCTGGCAGCCGAAGACTTGTTAGATCGCGAACAGAAAGCCCAGCGTGATCGCCAGTTGCGCCAGATAGTAGAGCGCCCACACCGCGTAGCGCATCCAGACTCTGTGCCGTTCCACGGTTTCGGCCAGGAATTTTTCGATGGCCAGCAACGCATCGGAAGCCATGAACAACACTGCTCCACCCATCACCAGCGCATCACCGGTGATTAGCGCCGTCACGCCCATGGCGAAGATGGCGGCGACATAGACGGCGACTGGAATTTTCAGGTCGGAGCCGATCCGTGGCCACAGCAACCGCAGCATGCCGAACGCGAAAGCGGCCATGACGAAAGCCGCCATGATGTGCCAAGGGGCCTCTGTCAGCGTCGAGAGACCGCTGCCGGCAGCAATGAACAGGGCGACATAGGCAAGATGCGCGGCAAGGAAGCTGCCCAACCCGCCGAGGAATGCCTTGTCGCCGTCTTGCGACAGGAATGCGTCGCCTAGAGCGCTTAGCGCCAGCGCTGCGACGAGCAGCATTGGTCCGCCTTGGAGATAGGCGAGCGCGGCGAGCAACCCGACAGCCAGTGTCTTGGCCGCCGAGCGCTTCAACGACGGCGGCCTGTCGATGGCAAAGGCATAAAGCACCGCCGCAACGATCGAAAAAATCAATGTGCCGTTCGGCGTCGCTTCGATGCCGCCAGGAAAGGGCATCATGCGCCGGCTCCGTTCTCGACTGGCCGGCGCCTGCCGAACAACAGTGATTTGGCCGCCAGCACGGCGCCGCCTGTGATCAGCACGCAGGCTGCAAGGATACGCAGGCTGGGATCCGCGAAACCGGCGGCGATCAGCACCAGCGTGGACAGAAGCGGCGCGGCATAGCTCGCTGCACCCAGCACCTGGATATTGCCGCGTTTCACGCCGATGTCCCAGGCATAGAAGGCAGCCCCAACCGGCATCAGGCCGAGGCCGAGTACGGCCAGCCACTGGCCGGCATTTGCCGGCCACACGGTCTGTTCAAGCAGCAGATGGCAGATCAGGGACAACACCGACGTCGCCAGGCAGAACCAGGTGACGATGGTGGTAGGAACCGATGGAAAGCGCCGCGACAGCAGCGAATAGGACGACCACAGCACCGCGCAGACCGCCGCCATTGCATAGCCGAACCCATAGTGTGCATCGAAGGCGAGCCCGCCACCCTTGGTGACAATGAGGAACGTGCCGGCAAGGCCAAGCAACGCACCGGCGACATGATTCCATGCCAGCTTTTCGCCCGGCATCAGCGCCGAACCCAGCACGATGAGCAGCGGCCACAGATAAGCGATCAGACTCGCTTCAACTGCCGGCGCGTTGCGCAAAGCTGTAAAGTAAAAGAAATGATAGCCGAACAGGCCGGCAATGCCGATCACCCAGACGATCGCCGGGACCGGCTCCCGTTTTGCCGCCGGCATGAAAAGCCTGGCCACCAGACCGACACAGGTGCCGATGGCAAAGGTGATGGCCGAAAGCTGGAAGGGCGGCATCGTGCCGGAAGCATCGGTGAGCAGCGCCAACAGCGCCCACATCGCCACGGCCGAAAAACCTATCAGTGTCGCGCGCCCCATATCCCCTCCGGTGGCGCGTCTTCGCACGCCTAGCTTTTCGCCTCGAACCGTCGCGCCCTGACGGTGATCGTGCCGATCTCCGTGCCGACGGTGGCGTGGATGGGCGCATATATCCCGGTTTGGCCGAGCGGCGCAAACGTCACCATGATCTTCGAACGGTCGCGCAGGAACTTCAACGCCTTGCGCCGCTGCGCATAACCGGACACCGGCTGAAAGGTCATCCGGCAGGTCACGGTTGGTCCCTGGTAGCCCTTGACTGCCATCTTGCCCTTGGTCCCTGGCGTCAGCACAAGATTGGCGCGCATCTCGCCGTCATACATCTTCACCGTGCGTCCGCAGACATCATCCAGGCTGTCGGCGCGGATCACCGTGGCAGCGATCGGATCGGTGACACCTTTCAAGTCGCCGGTGCCAAGCGGCAGCCAGTCGTCGCCACGTGGCTTCGGCGGTGGCAAAACCTTGGAGGAGGATACCCCGCCGCCGGAAAAGCGGATGTCGACCATCGAGACCTTCTTGCCCGACGTATAGTCCGCGCGAAATGCCTGCGGCTGGATGCCGGAGCGCGAGAAGCGGCCCGTCGCCGTCAGCGTACCGGTCGTGTCGTCGAAGATCAGCGCCAGGCCGGCTGCCGACGCGCTGCCGTCGATCGTGTATTTGTCGCCCTCGTAGCGGCTGTCGAAACTCGACCGCGCCACGGTGATGCCGAGGAAGGAAATCGTATATTCGCCGTGGAAAGCTTCCGCGGCGGAGGCGGCAGACGTGGCGAAAAGGGTGCCGGCAAGCAGAGCAGCAAGGACAGGGGTCGGGCACGGCATCGAAACGTCGGTCCTTTCAAGGTCGGCTACAAGCAGCCTGGATGTCCCTGGAGCGTTCCGCTTTTCGCGGAAATGCTCCAACTCTTTGTTTCTACGCAATTCCGGACGCAAAACCGCTGCGCACTTTTGCTGGAATTGCTCTGGCGACTTCTCAAACTGCCAAATCCGGCGAATCTATGGGGCGCCGTCAAGGCTTCTGGTGGTCTGACGCATGGGTTGTCCCTCAACGCCGCAAATGCTGTTGCGTTGCACCATCAGCCTGTGAAATATGCATCCTGCAAGACGCCGGAGAGCCGGCGAACCAAAATTTGACCCGGAGAGGCCTTATGAACGCTCCCGCCGCAGCTTCCACCACTTTCGTTCCCTTGCGCCTTGCCGGCCGCTCGCTGACCGTCCAGGCGGTCGCGGTCTTCCTGGGCACGCTGTTCCTTGCTGCTTCTTCCTGGATCGAGGTGCCGATGTTCCCGGTGCCGATGACCATGCAGACTTTCGCCGTCACCTTGGTGGGTGCGCTTTTTGGCTGGCGCCTCGGCCTCGTCACTGTTCTCGCCTGGCTGGGTGAAGCCGCCATCGGCTTCCCGGTTCTGGCCGGCGGCGCCGGCGGCCTCGCCTACTTCGCCGGCCCGACCGCCGGCTATCTCGCTGCCTTCCCGATCGCCGCTGCATTCGTCGGCTGGCTGGCCGAGCGTGGCTGGACCGCCGAAGGCCGTCTGGTCCGCAACGTCGTCGCCATGCTCGCCGGCAACGCCTTCATCCTGGTGTTCGGCACGCTGGTGCTGGCCGGCATGATCGGCGCGGAAAAGGCCTATACGTTCGGCTTCGCCCCGTTCGTGCTCGGCGGCATCCTGAAGGCCGTTCTGGCCACCGCGACCATCGAAGCGGTACGCCGCGGCAAGATTTCGCTCTGATATTGCTTTCGCGGAGCTGACGTGACCGTCCGCATCCGCGCGCACCACCTGCTGTGCATGCTGACCTATGTCGGCAAGGGCTACAGCGAAGCCTTTACCAAGGGCTACGACACGGTGGTGCAACGGCTGAGCAGCGGCGAGGACATGCTCCTCGTCGCAGGCCCGGACGACATCTGCCTGCCCTTGCTGGGCGATGCAGCCCCCCATTGCTTCCGGGACACCGTACCTGAACGCGATCGGCTTGCCGCCAATGCGGTCGAGACCCTTATTGGACGCCCGATCCGAGACGGCGAGCGTT
This sequence comes from Mesorhizobium sp. 1M-11, assembly GCF_001303895.1. Classification (GTDB taxonomy): domain Bacteria; phylum Pseudomonadota; class Alphaproteobacteria; order Rhizobiales; family Rhizobiaceae; genus Mesorhizobium. The sequence goes on from NZ_LJSD01000075.1 coordinate 224,009, forward strand.
TTTCCCTCGATGCGCCGATGATAAAACGCATGCGCGCGGCCTTTCATGCCGGAATCACGCGCCAGGCCTGCCACGGCTGCGAATGGTTCGATCTGTGCAGCACCATCGCCGATTCCGGCTTCCACGATGTGCGTCTCAACCGCCATCGCATCCCCTCTGAGTCACGCTGATCACCAGCCCGGACACCTATCTCAGTCCTCAGGCCCGGCTCTAGCTTCATCTGCACTTGAAATAATAGAGTACACACTCCATTATTAATGAGGATACGCCCCCTCATCGTCGAAAGCTCGTCCAGCAGATGCCGCCCGCAAAGCGCCGTCCTATCGTCCTGGCCATATCGCTCGTGCTGCTTGCGCCTCTTGTCGGCGAGTGGCTGCTTGGCAATCAGCCGATAACAAGCCTCGGCAGCATTGTCCTGCTTGCTCCCTTATACGGATGCGGCGCGCTTCTGGTTCGCGAGACCTCACGCCACCTCGGCCGTGGCTGGCTGACGATCCTCCTCCTCGCCGCTGCCTATGCCCTGCTGGAAGAAGGCCCGATCGACCAGATGCTCTGGAACCCGCACTATGGCGGTATCGACATGGCCGTCGCCTATGCGGATACGCGCATCGATGCGCTCGGCACCAGCATCGGCCTCATCCAGGATGTTCTGACGCTCCACACGATCTGGAGCATCGCCGTACCGATCGCCTTGATCGAGGCCTTCGACCCTGCACCGAAGCGGCCCTGGCTCGGAGCATTCGGCGTAGCCATTGCCACAGCGGTTTTCTTCGCCGGCTCGGCCTTCCTGACCTACAGCCAGATCGAATCGGAGAAATTCATCGCCACGCCGAGCCAGTTCGCCGCCGCAAGTCTTGCCATTGTCGCCCTTGTGATTGCCGCCTTCGCAATTCCAGCACCGTCACGTCAGACAGCAATGCTGCCCCCCTCGCCGCGGATGATTGGCCTGGCGAGCTTCTTCCTCACCAGCCTGCTGATGGCGCGGGACTTCATTGCCGAACTGACGTCTGGATGGTCTGTCGTCGGGCTCTGGTGCGTTCTCATCGCAGCCGGCATCGCACTTGTCCTGCGGTGGTCCAGTTCTCCACAATGGGGCATGGTTCACAAGACGGCACTCGCCGGCGGCGCCTTGATGACTTACGTCTGGGTCGGGTGCGTGCAGGCTCAATCTCTGGGTATCCCCGTCGTGGTTGCCGTGACCGGCAACGTCGTCTTCGGCCTGGGCGCGATCGTCTTGTTTTTTCTGGCGATGCGCGCCATACGCCGGACTGGCTTGGGGCGAGCGGCTGCCTTACCTTGAAAAACCTGCTCGACAGGTGATAGATCGCACCGACCTGCGGTGGATCGAAGCGTGCGAGCTGTGCCACTGCTGGTGACAGGCTGGTTCCCAAGCCGAACAACGCTTGACGCACCGGCCAAATGCCACTATGGAACGCCAACTTTTTCCTTGAGGCCGCCGAAAGCACCGCGCGCCATTTGGCGCGGCTCGAAGGTTTGGCCCGGTATGAACTGAAGGTAGCAAAAATGTCCCGCGCTTGCGAACTCACCGGCAAAGCCGTCCAGACCGGTAACAATGTGAGCCACGCCAACAACAAGACCCGGCGTCGCTTCCTGCCGAACCTGGTCAATGTCACGCTGATCTCGGAAGCGCTGAACCAGAACGTTCGCCTGCGCATTTCGGCCAACGCGCTGCGTTCGGTCGAGCACCGCGGCGGCCTCGACGCCTTCCTGGCCAAGGCCAGCGAGAAGGAGCTGTCGCAGCGCGCTCGCCTGCTGAAGAAGCAGATCGCCAAGAAGACCGCCGAGCAGGCCGCGGCCTGATTGCTTTCAGGCGGGGGACGACCGCCTGAGCATCGGATTGGCCAGCGCATAGCTTGAACCGTCCGATGCTCGAATGAAGGATGCGCCGCCCGTCCCGGCCAGGCGCTCCGCTGGTTCCATTACCCAGGATAAAAAAATGCGTTTCTTTTCGCAGTATTTGCCCTTCGTGATCGCCATGGCGCTTGTCGTCGTGGCCTCGAACATCCTTGTCCAGTTCCCGATGCAGGGACAGGTCGGGGTGCTGTCGCTGGCCGATATCCTGACCTGGGGCGCCTTCACCTATCCTTTCGCCTTCCTCGTCACGGATCTCGCCAATCGTCGCTACGGACCGGCTGTGGCGCGTCGGATCGTCTTCGTCGGCTTCATGGCTGCCGTGATTTGCTCCATCGTGGCACCGCCACTTCTGTTCCGTGCCGGCTTAATCGAATTCGACACTGCCGCCGCCCGCCTGGTGCGTATCGCATGCGCTTCCGGTGCCGCCTTCCTCACCGCGCAGCTTCTGGATGTCACCGTGTTCAACTGGCTGCGTCGCCAGAGCTGGTGGCGCGCACCGATCTTCGGCACGCTGGTGGGCTCGGTGTTCGATACGCTGATCTTCTTCTCGATCGCCTTTTCCGCCGCTTTCGCCTTCATCGGCCCTGACGACGCTTTCGCGTTGGAGAATGCGCCACTGCTCGGCATATTCCCTGTGGAAACCATGCGCTGGGTGTCCTGGGCTTTGGGCGACCTGTCGGTGAAGCTGATCATCGCCGTCTTCGCGCTGATCCCCTACCGCCTGATCGCCGCACGCTGGAGCCAGCCGGCAACGGTCCAGCCTTGATCCCCTGGGAGCAGCTCGACGCCGCCAGGACGCCTGACGGCAAGCAGGAGCTGCGGCTGAAACGGCGCGGCAGTGAATTCTCGATCATGCTCGGCTCCAACGAGCTGATGAACAGCCGTCTGAGTGGATCGGAGGAAGCGCTCGCCCGGCTCTCGCTGGAGAAACTCGGCAGGCGCGACCGCATCCATGTCCTTATCGGCGGTCTCGGCATGGGCTTCACCTTGCGCGCCGCTCTCGCCGAACTTGGCGGTCAGGCAAAGGTCACCGTCGCCGAACTGGTGCCAGCCGTCATTGCCTGGGCGCGCGGTCCGATGGCCGCCATCTTCGATGGTTGCCTCGACGATCCACGCGTCACCGTCAGGCAAGGCGATGTCACCCGTCTGATCGATGCCGCCCGTCACGAATTCGATGCCATCCTGCTCGATGTCGACAATGGCCCCGAGGGGCTGACCCAGGACAGCAACGACACGCTCTACAGTTTTGGCGGTCTCAAGGCTGCCCGCGACGCGCTGAGACCGGGTGGCGTTCTGGCTGTCTGGTCCTCCGGTCCTGATCGCGGCTTCACACGTCGGCTGCAGCAGAGCGGTTTCGCAGCCGAAGCCGTCACGGTGCGCGCCCACGGCAAGCGCGGCGCCAAGCATACCATCTGGCTCGCCGTTAAACCGCGCTAAGGCTTGTGGCAGCGGCAAGATGGGTCACTTCGGCGGCTGCAGCGGTCCAAAGAAGCCGATGATGCTCTCGATGCGGTTGCCGTCCGGGCTGAGCATGGCGATATCGAGGCCCTCCGGCAGCTCCGTGCCGTCGGCCTCGACGACACGCCAGCCAAAACGCGCGATATCGTGATGAATGTCGACCGCGGTGGTGCGTACGATCCGGGCACCGGGACGGCCGGCCCTCACCCTGACGATATGGGCGAGCAACTCTTCCGCACTTGTCGTGTCCGCACGCGGATCGGTATAGGTCGCGTCCTTGGCCCAGACGGCGTGCAGAAGCGTTGCGCGCCGCGCATCGTCGGGTTCGTTCCAGACGGCGCAATAGCGATCGATCAGGTCCGTGGCATTTGAGGGCATCGGCCAGCCTCGAAGCGTGCAGACACCAGCCTACATTGGGGCAGTGACGCTCTCAATCCTCGCTGAGGATGAATTCCAGATAGAGATTGCGCTGCAGGATCGAGTGGTTGTCGTCGGAGACCAGCGACACGATCAGCTTGCCGTCCTCGCGCCGCCACACGTCCATGCCTTCCATATTGTCTATCTGGTAAGCCATGTCGGCCTCCAGAAGCACGGAGCCATCGGCAACCTTGTCCTTGGCGATCTCGGCGCCGGCGATACGGCGCAGTCGCATCTTGACGCCGCCGGCCATCGAGAAGGAACGCTCCAGGAGCAGCAGGTCACCACTGGGAAGGAATGCGCCATCGGTGATGTCGAACTCGCCATTGCGGCGCACTTTGAAGATGCCCTTGCCGGGCCCTTCGATGATGGCAGCGTAGATATTGCCATCCTTGTCGAGGCTCTTTTCGGACACCACCACCAGCGCGCCTTTCAACGGCCCGTCGACCGGCGCGCGCGTCACCGTTTCGAAGCCGCGGTTTCTGCGCAGCTCGTTCTCCGGCACCACGAAATCGAGCAGCTTGAACGGCGCCTTCATGCCGGCCGGGTCGATCTTGAATTGCGCGACGCGATGGTTGCGCTCGAAACCGACAGTGGCAACGTCGCCCTTGACGTTGAGGCCTTCGGCGTCGACTTCCCATTTCTTGTCGATCGGCTGGCCCGCCTCATCCACCATCTGCTGCATGGTGAAGTTGAAGATGGCGAAAGGCTGACCTTGCGCCATGCGTGCGATCGAACCGAAATACCAGAAGCCTGTGTCGGTCACGCCAATGAAGTCGCCGCCCGGATTGAGGAAACGGAAAGCCGACAGCGCGCCGAAATCGCGCGAAGAACCGGTCATTTCCAGCCCGCCGACGAATTCCAGCGGTCCGAACGTCTTCTCGTCACGCCCGATATGGAATTGCTGGATCTGCCGTACGCTGATTTCGACCGGTTCGACTGCCTGGCGGGTTGCCGCCGAAACCGACGAAGTAGCCAAAAGGCCAGCCATGGAGAGAGAAGAAAAGAGCCGGAGCCATCTTGGCATCGACACCCGCCCTAAATGGCTCACGAAGCGCGCCTGAAGCCGCCGCGGCGCATGTCGCGAGCAGTCTCCTCGCCGAACAGTGAGGCAAGCTGCTCGGTCATGGCGCCGGCCAGTTCTTCGGCATCGACGATGGTGACGGCGCGGCGATAATAGCGCGTCACGTCATGGCCGATGCCGATGGCCAGCAGTTCCACCGGAGAACGATCTTCGATCAGCTCGATGACGGCGCGCAGATGCCGTTCCAGATAGTTGCCCGGGTTGACCGAAAGCGTGGAATCGTCGACCGGCGCGCCATCCGAGATCATCATCAGGATCTTGCGCTGCTCGGGCCGACCGATGAGGCGGTTGTGCGCCCACAACAGCGCCTCGCCGTCGATGTTTTCCTTGAGCAGGCCTTCGCGCATCATCAGGCCGAGATTGCGGCGCGCGCGCCGCCAAGGCGCGTCGGCCGACTTGTAGACGATGTGACGCAGATCATTAAGGCGACCGGGCGCCGGCGGCTTGCCGTCTTTCAACCACTTCTCGCGCGCCTGCCCGCCCTTCCAGGCTCGCGTGGTGAAGCCGAGGATTTCCACCGAGACGCCGCAACGCTCCAGCGTACGCGCCAGGATGTCGGCGCAGGTCGCCGCCACCGTGATCGGTCGCCCGCGCATGGAGCCTGAATTGTCGAGCACCAGCGACACCACGGTGTCCCGGAACTTCGTGTCGCGCTCCTGCTTGAAAGAGAGCGGCTGCATCGGATCGATGACGACGCGCACCAGACGTGCCGGATCGAGATAACCTTCTTCGAGGTCGAAGTCCCACGAGCGGTTCTGCTGCGCCATCAGCCGGCGCTGCAGGCGGTTGGCTAGCCGGCCCACCACGCCCTGCAGGTTGGCGAGCTGCTTGTCCAGGAAGGCGCGCAAACGGTCGAGCTCTTCCTCGTCGCACAATTCCTCGGCGCCCACCGTCTCGTCGAAGGCGGTGGTGAATATCTTGTAGTCAACGTCCTTCGAGATCGTGGCGAAAGGATTGTCGTTGCGCTTGGCTTCGCCCGGCGTCTCGGCATCGGCCTCTTCTTCGTCGGACAAATCCTGCGAAGTCGCGTCCGTGGCCTCGGCCTCGGCGGAGTCCTCGTCATCGTCGGAGGCGTCGGCATCCTCGGCCTGCGACTGGTCGGAGCCGGAATCGTCTTCGCCGCCTTCCTCGCTCTGCTCCTCGCCCTGCGGCTGGTTGTCGTCGTCGTCCTCGGTCTCGTCCGTTTCCTGGTCGTCGCCGAGTTCCTCGGCCATTTCCATGGAAGCGAGCATCTCGCGCACGACGCGGGCGAAGGCCTGCTGGTCTTCCAGCTTTCCAGCCAGTCCGTCGAGGTCGGTACCGGCCTTGTCCTCGACCCAGGGACGCCAGAGATCGACCATGCGTTCGCCGCTCTTCGGCACGGCGCGGCCGGTCAGCTTTTCGCGGACCATCAATGCCAGCGCTTCCTCGAGCGGCGCATCGGCGCGATCGCGCACATCGGCCAGATTGGCCTTGGCGTATTTGTCTTCCAGCATCGTGCCGATGTTGTCAGCAACGCCGGCCATCATGCGCGAGCCGATCGCCTCGACGCGGGCCTGCTCGACGGCATCGAAGATCGCGCGCGCCTGCTTGCCTTCCGGCGCCAGTTTGGTGTGGATGCGGGTATCGTGACAGGCACGCTTCAGCGCCATGGAATCGCCGAGGCCGCGGGTCACCGCGATGTCGACGGATGAAGCCTTCTTCGGCAATTCCGGCAGGCGGGCGCGGCTGCCGGCCAGCGCCGGACGCTCCTTGGCAAAGCCGACTTCCATCTCCTTGTCACCGGAGATGGCGCGCATGCACACGGTCACGGCACGCTTGAAAGCGTCCGTGTCCGAGCCGTTCTTCGGCTTGTTGCGCGTGTTGTCGCCGGGGCCGGCCATGGAATTTCCTGTTTAGCCAAGCACCACATTGGCGGCGCTTTCCGGCAGATCCTCACCGAAGGCGCGCTGATAGAATTCGGCCACCACCGAACGTTCCAGCTCGTCGCACTTGTTCAGGAAGGTCAGCCGGAACGCCATGCCGACATTGCCGAAGATCTCGGCATTTTCGGCCCAGGTGATCACCGTACGCGGGCTCATGACGGTCGACAGGTCGCCATTGATGAAGGCCGAACGCGTCATGTCGGCAACGCGCACCATCTTGTTGACGATGTCCTTGCCCTTGTCGTTCTTGTAATGCTTGGCCTTGGCCAGCACGATAGCGACTTCGTTGTCGTGCGGCAGGTAGTTCAGCGTGGTCACGATCGACCAGCGGTCCATCTGCGCCTGGTTGATCTGCTGCGTGCCATGGTAGAGGCCGGTGGTATCGCCGAGGCCGACCGTGTTGGCAGTGGCAAACAGCCGGAAGGCCGGATGCGGGCGGATGACGCGGCTCTGGTCGAGCAGCGTCAGACGGCCGGAGCTTTCCAGCACGCGCTGGATGACGAACATCACGTCCGGGCGGCCGGCATCATATTCATCGAAGCACAGCGCGACATTGTGCTGGTAGGCCCAGGGCAGGATGCCGTCACGGAATTCGGTGACCTGCATGCCTTCCTTGACGACGATGGCGTCCTTGCCGACGAGATCGATACGGCTGACATGGCTGTCGAGGTTGACGCGCACGCAAGGCCAGTTGAGGCGGGCGGCCACCTGCTCGATATGCGTCGACTTGCCGGTGCCGTGATAGCCCGACACCATGACGCGGCGGTTGTAGGCAAAGCCGGCCAGGATCGCCATGGTGGTGTGCTGGTCGAACAGATAGTCCGGATCGATATCCGGTACATGTTCGGTGGCTACCGAATAGGCTGGCACGACCATCTTGGATTCGAAGCCGAATTTTTCCTTCACCGACACCGTCGTGTCGGGCAGGTTGGCGATATCGCGATCGACCTTGTTCATGCGTCTCAACGTCTCCACGGGCGAAGCGTTGCGCTTCGCCGGCAACCCAAATTGTTCGGGGCGGTCATAAAACCTTTTCCAACCCGAGGAAAGTTGGAAAAAGGCACGACCTCAGCTCAACTTGAGCTCAACACAGGCCAGCCTGCTTGAGCACGCGATAGGCTTGCAGCACATCGCGGAACCGGTCTTCCGAACCTCTGTCGCCGCCATTCGCATCCGGATGGTGGCGTTTCACGAGTTCCTTATACCGCGCCTTGATCTCTTGGCCAGTCGCCTTTGCGTCAAGACCAAGCGTTTCCAGCGCCTTGGCCTCAAGCGGCCTCGCCTTGCGTTCGCGCGGGGCGCCACGATCGCGCGGCTCGTTGAACAGGTTGTAGGGGTCGCGCATGCGGTTGTAGTAGCCGGCGCGGCCGGAGCGCTGCTTCGCGAAATCGGGCGCGGTATGAGTGCCGCCGTTGCTGCCCCCATTCGTGCCCATGGTCCAGGTCGGGCGGTGGCCGGTCGCCGCTTCCTTCTGGAACCGCGCGATCTCGGAATCGGGAACGCCCGAAAAATAGTTGAAACCCTTGTTGTATTCGCGCACGTGGTCGAAGCAGAACTTGAAGTACTGCCCCTCGGCCATGCGTCCCACCGGCGCACGGTGCGTGCCCGGCTCCTTGCAGCCGTCCCACTGGCAGACCGGTGCGCGCGACTTCAGCTCCGCGTCCTTTTCCGGGCGAATGCGGAGTTTTTCGAAATATTTTGGATAGGGCTTCATCTGACCCCATTTATGGGCTGTTCGCCCGGCGATACAAGAATTGACATTTCGGCGATGATCGCCCTAACCGCTGAATCGCGGCTTAAACAGGGCGAACGGCAGCCGGCCGGCGACGAAAATATTGGCGATCACGCCTATGTGGTGAAGGAGAACGGCAATGTCCATGCAGACGGCGATGGAAAAAAAGCTCATCGACGCTTTTGCGCCTGAGAGATTGGCCGTTGTCAACGAGAGCCACCTTCATGCCGGTCATCATCATGTCGAGAGCGGCCACCATGCCACCTTCGACGGGACTGGCGAGACGCATTTCCGCATCCGCATCGTTTCGCCCGCCTTTTCCGGCCTGAACCGCATCGAACGCCACCGCGCCGTCAACGCGCTGCTCGCCGATGAGCTGAAGGCCGGCCTGCACGCACTGGCCATCGAACCAGCCGCCCCAGGCGAAAAAACGCGCTGGTAGCAGTTCCACCCCACATAAACGCAGCCACCGACAAAAGCGAAAACTGGCCGCCTGGCCGGCGTCACCTGCCTGTTACATATATCCACTAATCTGGATATATGGATACGCCAGAGCAATTCCAGGAAAAGTGTGCGACCGTTTTCCATCCGGAATTGCGAAAAAACAAAGAGTTAGAGCGCTTCCGCGTTTCCGTGAAAAACGAAAACGCCCTAACGATCATCGAGGCACTTTCGGCACTCGCGCAGCCGACACGTCTTGGCGTGTTCCGTGCATTGGTCGCGGTCGAGCCCCAAGCCATCCCGGCCGGGGAATTGGCCAGACGAAGCGTCGTTCCTCAAAACACCATGTCGGCGCACCTGGCGGTGCTGATGCGTGCCGGGCTTGTCGCGAGCGAACGTCGAGGCCGTTCCATCCTCTACCGTGCCAGTCTCCCCGCCTTCCAGGCGCTCGTGACGTCGCTGGTCAGGGATTGCTGCGATGGCCGGCCCGAACTTTGCGCGCCTCTGCTTTCCCAATTCTCGCCATGCCATGTTTCCAAAGGAGCCCTGCCATGACGCAAGACACCTACAACGTCCTTTTCCTGTGTACCGCCAATTCATCCCGTTCGATCCTCGCCGAGTCAATTTTGCGCAAGGATGGCGCACCGCGTTTTAAGGCGCATTCCGCCGGCAGCTATCCGAAGGGTGAGATCAATCCTTTCGCGCTGAAGGTACTCGAAAGCTACAATTACCCGACCGATGGCTTTCGCTCGAAAAGCTGGGACGAATTCTCCGATGCCAAAGCCGCATCGATGGATTTCATTTTCACCGTTTGCGACGATGCTGCCGGCGAGCAATGTCCGGTCTGGCCAGGCCATCCTGCAACAGCGCATTGGGGCATCGACGACCCCTCTCTGGTCACCGGGACAGACATCGACAAGGAAGCGGCTTTCGTTACCGCATTCAAATACATGCGTAACCGTATCTCGCTGTTCCTGGCGCTGCCCCTGGACACGTTGGACCATCTTGCCGTTTCCAGCCATCTTGGCGAGATCGGCAAGACGGAGGGCGCTTCGGCAAAGATCGCCAAGACATGAGCCGGGCGCCCAATCCCGGCTTGAGCTGAATCTTGAAACAATTCCTCCGAAAGACAGGCTAGTCGCCGAACAGCTGGGTGATCAGAATTGCTTCATGGATCGCTGGCTGGATCGATGAAGCTGGCGCTGGGGCACTGGGGGAAATGAGCGAACCGCTTTGGAGACGGCTGGCCGCCGAAGCGCTGGCGACAGCGCTGCTGCTCGCCACTGTTGTCGGCTCGACTATCATGGGCACGACGCTGGCGCCGAACAATCCGGCCCTTGCCCTCCTTGTCACCTCGACCTCCACCGGCGGCATGCTGTTCGTGCTGATTTCCGCCTTCGGACCGGTGTCGGGCGCGCATATCAATCCCATCGTCAGCTTGGGGCTTGCCGCTTCCGGCGACTTCGCCTGGCGCGAATGCTTCCCCTACATTGTCGCTCAGGTCACCGGCGCGATCATCGGCATCTGGGCAGCGCATGCGATGTTCGAGCTGCCGGTGCTGCAGCTCTCTGCGACAGCGCGCGACAGTTTCGGCATGTGGCTCTCGGAAGCGGTGGCGACATTCGGCCTGTTGCTGGTCGTGCTGGGCTGCGTCGCGCGCAGGCCCACCGCGATTGCCGGAGCGGTCGGTCTCTACATCGCAGCCGCCTACTGGTTCACCGCGTCCTCATCCTTCGCCAATCCCGCCATGACGCTTGCCCGCGCCTTCACGGCAACGGCAGCAGGCATCAGGCTTGCCGATGTCGCCGGCTGGATCATTGCGCAGAGCCTCGGCGCCTTCGCCGCATTCCTGGTCGCACGGCTGTTGTGGCCAAGGCTTACCGCAGCTTCTGAGCCTCTTGCTGCTGAATCTCTACGGACGCCGGCCTGATCCTGATCCGCGCGATGCGGTTCTTGTCACGCTTCATCACCACGAAGCGTTTGCCGTGGAAAGTGAAGGCCTGCTTCTCCTCGGGAATCGACTGCGTCTCGTGGATAACGAGGCCGGCGATCGTCGTGGCCTCTTCGTCCGGCAGCGCCCACCCCAAAGCCCGGTTGAGGTCGCGGATCGACACCATGCCTTCCACCACCACCGAGCCGTCGGCCTCCTGCTTCACGCCCTGGACATCGATGTCGTGTTCGTCGGAGATCTCGCCGACGATTTCCTCGATGATGTCTTCCAGCGTCAGCAGACCCTCCACCTCGCCGTACTCGTCGACGACGATGGCGATATGGGCCCTGCGGCGCAGGAAGGCGTTGAGCTGCTCCTCCAGGCTGGTCGTGTCCGGCACGAACCAGGGTTTCGCCGCGATCTTCAGGATGTCGATCCGCGAAAAATCGTTGTCCACTTCGTTAAGCGCGCGCAGCAGGTCCTTTGCATGCAGGATGCCGACAATGTTGTCGAGCGAACTCTTCCACAGCGGCAGCCTTGTATGCGGACTCTGCAGAACTTCGCGTACGATCGCTTCGGGCGCGTTGTCGGCATTGACGGAGCGCATATTGGTGCGGTGAACCATGACGTCGGAGACCTCGAGCTCGCGCAGCGCCAGAAGCGCCTCGACGCGATTGCGGTCTTCCTTCATGGCTTTGGCCTCGCTCCGCAGCCGCGAGATCACCGCACGCGCCTCTTGCTGGGTCAGGCGCCGCCGCTTCAGGCTGATCAGTTGCAGACCGAAGGAAGCAAGCAGCGGCTTGCGGAACAGGACGGCAAGCAGCGCCAGGACAAGCAGCGCGCCGGCAACGATCCATCCCGCCGTCCCGGTCATTCGAGGCTGTCTCGCAGGAATGCCACGACTTCCGAGGCGGGCACATCCTTGGCGATGAAGGACTGGCCGATGCCGCGCGTCAGGATGAAGGTAAGCGCACCGCGCGACACCTTCTTGTCCTGTGTGATGTAATCGAAGAGCTTGTCCGCGTCCGGCAATTCGCCTGGGATGTCCGCGACGCGTGTCGGCAAGCCAACGGCCTTCAGATGCGCCTCGACACGGGTCGCGTCATCGGGGCTTGCCAGGTTCAGTCGTGCGGAGAAACGGTGCGCCAGCACCATACCGATCGACACGCCCTCACCGTGCACCAGCCTCGCGCCGTCATAGGCAGTCGCCGCCTCCAGCGCATGGCCGAAGGTGTGGCCGAGATTGAGCAGGGCGCGGTCGCCTGTTTCGAATTCGTCACGCGCCACCACATCGGCCTTGGCGCGGCATGCCTCGGCAATCGCCTCGATGCGGGCATCGCCACCGGCAAAGACCTCCTGCCAGTTCTTTTCCAGCCAGGCGAAGAAGGCGGGTCGGTCGATCAAGCCGTATTTGGCAAGTTCCGCATAGCCGGCGCGGAACTCGCGGATCGGCAGCGTGTCGAGCACGCTGCTGTCGGCCAGCACCAGCTTCGGTTGGTGAAACACGCCGATCAGGTTCTTGCCACGGGCACTGTTGATGCCGGTCTTGCCGCCGACGGAGGAATCGACCTGAGCAAGCAGCGAGGTCGGCATCTGTACGAAATCCATGCCGCGCCGCACGATACCGGCAGCAAAGCCGGCCAGATCGCCGATGACACCGCCGCCGAACGCAACGACCGCATCGCGCCGTTCCAGCTTGGCGCCGAGAACCGCATCGATGACCTCCTGCAGGTGATCGAAGCTCTTGGTCTTTTCCCCGGCTGGCAGCGTTATGGTGGCGGTAACGGCCACGCCACCGCTTTCCAGCCCGTTCTTCAGCGTCTCGAGATGGTTTGCCGCGACATTCTCGTCGGTGACGATTGCCACCCTGGTCCCCGGCAAGCGGGTCGAAACTGCTTCGCCGGCGCGGGCGATGAGGCCTGGCCCGATCAGGATATCATAGGCGCGGTCACCTAGGCCGACCTCGACAGTGACGGTCTTGCTCATGATGCCTGCCCCTCGCCCGCCGTCGTCTGGATGTTGAAATGACCACAGAGCGCCGCGATCACTTCCTCGGCGATCACTTCCTTGCGTTCGTCGCGGGTCGGCACGGTGATGTCGGCCAATGCATAGGTTGGATAGCGATCGTCCATCAGTTTCCGCAGCGTGGCGCGCGGGTTGGGGGTCTTCAGGAGCGGTCGGTTCTGCTTCTTGGAGACCCGCTCCATCAGAAGATCGAGATCTGCCTTCAGCCACACCGAAATGCCATGCCCGGCGATCGCCTCGCGCGTCTGTGCGTTCATGAAGGCGCCGCCACCGGTGGAAAGCACCTGCGGCCCTTGTTCCAGCAGGCGCAGAATGACCCGCTGCTCCAGGGCGCGGAATTCCGTCTCGCCATAGCGTTCGAACAGCTCCGGGATGGTCATGCGCGACACATCCTCGATCTCCTGATCGCTGTCGATGAAGTTGAGCCCGAGCATCCCGGCCGTCTTGCGGCCGATCGCCGTCTTGCCGGCGCCCATCAGCCCGACAAACACGATGGAGCGGCCGCCGAGCCGCTCGGTCAGCGCGACACGGCTTTCGTCCTGCGAAATGGCGGCTTGCGGGTTCATTGCCGGCGTATCGACATGAAAAGCCCCTTTGCGTCAAGCTGCCTGCGGCGCAACACGCCTTCGCCCGCCCTTGAAATGGCGGAATCGCCGTCCCATAACGGGACGTCTCCTGCAACACCATAGAATCAAGGCGCCACTCGAACCCATGCCGACCCTGTTCCGCCTCGTCGTGACCCTGGCGATCCTGGCCGGCCTGACCTATGGCGCGATGTTCGCACTGGTGATGTTCGTTTCGCCCAAGCAGGCCGAGCTTTCGGTGCGCATCCCGGCCGAAAAACTGAACCCGAAGAAAAACTAGTCAGCGAAAGAGCCTGCGCCATGAGCAGTGCCGTCCGCATCGAAGCTTTCCTCGAGATGATGAGCGCCGAGCGGGGCGCCGCCGAAAACACGCTAGCCAGCTATCGCCGCGATCTCGAAGATGCTGCCTCCGCGATCAAGGGCGGGCTGGCCAATGCCACCTCGGGCGACATCCGCACCTATCTTGACGGCGTCGCAGCGCAGGGTTTTGCACCAACCTCGCAGGCACGCAAGCTTTCGGCGCTGCGCCAGTTCTTCAAGTTTCTCTACGCGGAGGGCCTGCGCCAGGACGACCCCACCGGTACGCTGGACAGCCCCAAGAAGGGGCGTCCATTGCCGAAGACGATGGGCGAAGCCGAAGCCGGCCGCCTGCTCGACCGTGCTGCCGCCGAGGTGGCGGAACCGCCGCCGGGCAGCGACAGTCTCTCTGCGCTCAGGCTGCATGCGCTGGTGGAAGTGCTCTACGCCACAGGCTTGCGCGTTTCGGAACTGGTTGGCCTGCCGGTGACGGTGGCGCAGCGCGACGACCGCTTCTTCATGGTGCGCGGCAAGGGCAACAAGGAGCGGATGGTGCCACTTTCGGCCAAGGCCCGTACCGCCATGACGGCCTGGCTCGCGGCACGCACCAAGGTGCCCGCTTATGCGGAAAGCGCCTTCCTGTTTCCGTCTTCGTCCGACAGTGGCCACCTGCCGCGCCAGGTCTTCGCACGCGACCTCAAGGGCCTGGCCGCTCGCGCCGGCATCGCTGCGTCGAAGATATCGCCGCACGTTCTGCGACATGCTTTTGCCAGCCATCTCCTGCAGAACGGGGCCGACCTGCGCGCCGTACAGCAATTGCTGGGACATGCCGATATCTCGACCACCCAGATTTACACCCATGTGCTGGAGGAAAGGCTGGTTCGGCTGGTCAACGATCACCATCCGCTTGCCGACTAGGCCCGGTATCGCTATGTGAGGGCAACGTTTCATAGCTCGGAACTGCCGTTACGGCTTCCTGTCCTTCTGTTTTCCGGCGCAGCGGTCCCCTCACGAATGTACAATTATCTCGACTTCGAAAAACCGGTTCAGGATCTCGAGGGCAAGATCCTCGAATTGAAGAAGCTCGCCGAAAGCGGCGAGGCTGTCGATGTCGCCGACGAGATCACGCGGCTGGAAAAGCGCGCGCGCGATGCGTTGCGCGAGGCCTACAAGGCGTTGACCCCGTGGCAGAAGGTGCAGGTGGCGCGCCACCCCGACCGGCCGCACTGCCTCGACTACATCAAAGGCCTGTTCACCGACTTCACGCCGCTGGCCGGCGACCGCGGCTTCGGCGAAGACCAGGCCATTGTCGGCGGTTTCGCCCGCTTTCGCGGAGAATCGGTCGCCGTCATCGGTCAGGAAAAAGGCTCCGATACCGCCAGCCGTCTGAAGCACAATTTCGGCTCGGTTCGGCCCGAGGGCTACCGCAAGGCGGTGCGCCTGATGGAACTGGCCGACCGTTTCAAGGTGCCGCTGGTCACGCTGGTCGACACCGCAGGCGCTTTCCCGGGTGTCGATGCAGAAGAGCGTGGCCAGGCCGAAGCGATCGCCCGCTCCACTTCCGCGGGCCTGGCGCTGAAAGTGCCGTCGATCTCGATCGTCATCGGCGAAGGCGGTTCGGGGGGAGCTATTGCGATTGCCACCGCGAACCGCGTCTACATGCTCGAACACGCCATCTATTCGGTGATTTCGCCCGAAGGTGCTGCTTCCATTCTGTGGCGCGACACCACGCGCTCCAAGGACGCGGCGACGAACATGAAGATCACCGCACAGGATCTGCTCGAGCTCAAGATCATCGACGCCATCATTCCCGAACCGCTCGGCGGCGCCCATCGCGAACCCGAGAAGGTGATCGGCGCCACCGGTGATCTGGTCGCCAAGACGATGCAGGAATTCGCCGGCTCCAACGCCGATTTCCGCGAACAGCGCCGCGAGAAATACCTCGCCATGGGCCGCTCGCTCTAGCTGTCTCGCCCGGAGCGGCCGATACCACGATCCGAGCGGCCGTTTAACAGCGCGGCCTTGCAGCCCAAAATGTGGCGAAGAACCTGTTTTTCGCCACAAAATTGCCGTGGCTTTCGGTTCAGTCACTTTGTCGGGAAGACTGCTGGCACCGCTTGCAGTAAGGAAATTTCAAGGTTAACGGGCTTAGGGTCCATCGATGTTCGGCGCAGCCCCGGGCCTGAGGTCCGTGGTGCACAATTGGAAGACGACAGCGCATCCATGTTCGCGAAACTCGCACGCACCAGTTTCCTGATCAGCGTTCTTGCCGTGGCCGGCTGCAACGAAAAGTCGATGACTGATTTCGTCCCGCAGGGCGCCACCAAACAGTTGCCGGAAAAGATCCTGGCTTCGATGCGCTCCAAGGGCATGAACCGCGACGCCCCGATCGTCGGACGTATCTTCAAGGAAGAGAATGTCGTCGAGGTCTGGAAGCAGAAGACCAACGGCCGCTACGACATCATCGCCACCTATCCGATCTGCCGCTATTCCGGCAAGCTCGGCCCCAAATACACCGAGGGCGACCGCCAGGCACCGGAAGGTTTCTACACCGTGCGCCCCGGCCAAATGAACCCGAAATCCGGCTATCATCTCTCCTTCAACATAGGCTATCCGAACAGCTACGATCGCGCCAACGGCCGCACCGGCTCGAACCTGATGGTGCACGGCGCCTGTTCGTCGTCGGGCTGCTATTCGATGAACGATCCGCAGATCGAAGAGATCTACGCCTTCGCCCGTGACGCCTTCAAAGGCGGCCAGACCGAATTCCAGATCCAGGCTTTCCCCTTCCGCATGACCGCCGCCAACATGGCGCGGTACCGCAACGACCCGAACTACGAGTTCTGGAAGATGCTGAAGGTGGGTTACGACAATTTCGAAATCACCAAGGTGCCGCCTAAGGTCGACGTCTGCGAGAAGCGCTACGTCTTCAATCAGGTCGCGCCCGATGGTCAGAAATTCAATCCGACCGGTGCCTGCCCGATCAGCACCACGCCGGACCCGCTGAAAGTGGCCTACGCCAACTATCAGAAAAATTATGACTCGGCCTTCGCCAGTGCGATGAGCAGCTCCACGCCCGCGCCAAAGGCTTCGATCGCCGGCATCAAGGAAGCCAACGTCGTTTCCGACTGGACCAAGCGCCGCGCCCGTGGTGAGCGCGTCACCATCGAGCCGCCGTCAATGAACCACGACGGAACCGTGACGGAAAACTCGACCCGCATGGGCCGCATCGATTCGCCGGCGGGACGCAAGATGGCGGCACTCGATGCCGAAAAGGCCGCCAAGAAGAAGGCCGAGGACGAAAAGCTGGCGGCCGTCGCCGCCGCCAAGGCCGAGAAGGAGCGCGCCAAGGCCGAAGCTCTGGCCGCCAAGGAAGCGGCCAAGGAAAAGGCTTCGGAACCGGTGGAGACCTTGACGGCCCAGGTTCAGCCTGCACCGGAGGTGCCGGTCGAAGACGAAAGCCGTCTGTCGAAGGTGAAGAAGAAGCTGCTTGGCATGTTCGGCGGCTGAGCCGGCATATGCCGCAGGAAACCGCTTCCCCCACCGAGACGCCCGCCGTCTATGACCTGAAAGGGCTGAACTGCCCCTTGCCGGTCCTGAAGGCACGCAAGCGACTGGCCGACATGCAGCCCGGCGGCCTGCTGTGGCTGGAAACCACCGACCCGCTGGCCGTCATCGACATCCCCGCCTTCTGCACCGACAGCGGCCACCGACTGGTCGAGACGGCCGCCATATCGGGCGGCCATCGTTTCCTGGTGGAACGCAGAGGCTAACGCCCGGCAATCGCCAGCGGATTGTTCGTCAGGGCATCGCGGTCCGGCGTGTCGATGGCGGGACGATCGGTCAGTGCCGAAAACAGCCGTCGCACATAATCTTCCGGCATATCGAGCGTGATCAGCACCAGCCGCGTGCCGCGCTGGCCGTCTGGCCATGCCGGCAGCCGCGCCGGCGGATGCAGCAGCTTCTGCACGCCATGAACGACCAATGGCCGCGCCGGATCTTCCTTCAGCTCGATCACGCCCTTCATGCGCAGCAGATGTTCGCCATGCGTGGAGCGCAGCAGATCGAAAAACATATCGATTGCCGCGAACGCCACCGGGCCGTCATGCACGAGTGAGAAGGTCTTCACGCGCGAATCATGACGATGCCCGTGGTGGTGGTGATCATGATCGTGGTGTTCGTCATGATCGTGATGGTGATGTTCGTCCTGCTCCGCCTCGCCGAGCCAGCGCTCGACATCGGCGCCTTTGGTGGCCGGATTGTAGAGGCCGCAATCGAGCAAAGCCGCCGCATTGGCTTCCCCGACATCGAGAAGCCGGGCACCCGGATTGATTGCCTTCAGCCGCGCCGTCAGTGCCGTGATCTGCCCGGCGTCGACGAGATCGGATTTGGCGAGAACCAGCCGATCGGCCATCGCCACCTGCTTCAGCGCTTCGAGATGCGCGTCCAGCGTCGCTGTACCGTTGACCGCATCCACCAGCGCGACGACGCCGTCGAGGCGGAAGGCCTGCACCAGCGCCGGATGCGCCATGATCGATTGCAGCACCGGTGCCGGATCGGCCAGGCCCGTCGTCTCAATGACCACGCGTGCCAGTTTCTCGATGCGCCCGGTCTGCAGGCGGTCGACGAGGTCGGCCAGCGTGTCGACCAGTTCGCCACGCACCGTGCAGCACAGGCAGCCGTCGGAAAGCTGGATGATGCCGTCCGAGGCCTGCTCGACCAGCAGATGGTCGATCGCCACCTCGCCATATTCATTGATGATGACGGCAGTGTCGGTGAGCGCGGGATCTTTCAGGAGGCGATTGAGCAGCGTGGTCTTGCCGGCGCCGAGAAACCCGGTCACCACCCTGACGGGAATGGGAAAGTTCGCACCCATCATACCACCTGCCTCGCCATCAGAACGTTTCCGCTCTTTCGGAAACGCTGTGGCTCTTTGTCTTGTCGCATGACAGGCGGCGGATGCCGCCTCTTTGCCCGGAAAGCCCGCAGCTTTTTTGCTGCACCGACCTTTCGGTTCGGGATCATGCTCTAGTTGGCCACCTTGACCGGCTGATCGCCCTGCATGCCGGCCGCAACCGGTGCTGCAATCACCGGCACCGGTCTATCCGGCCGCCAGGCGGGAACCGGCACCTTAGCCGCCTTGCCACCTTCGGGAGCCGTGTCAGCGACCTCGATGCGGCCGATCATCGCCCTTGGAACCGGCCCTGTCGCACCGCCGAGGCTGACCGCCAACAGCTTGGGATTGACGAGCTTTTCGCGCCAGGGCGATTTCGGCGCATTGGCGTCCGCAGCCGGAGCCGCCTCGGATTGTGCCTCTTTCGGCTGCTTCTTGCAGACTTCTTCCTGCATGTCGTTGACCGCCAGCGTATCGCCATAGGGCTGCAGCGCAGCGAGATTGACGGCCGCCGTCATCGACGTGCCGAACCCCTGGTCGAGCAGCTTCGCGGCCGCATCGGCGCGCGCGAGCGCAGATTTTTCGCCCAGCACCACGGCGGCCAGCGTGCGGCCGTTGCGTGTCGCCGTGCCGACCATGTTGTAGCCCGACGGGCAGACGAAACCGGTCTTCATGCCGGTAGCGCCGGGATAGCGGCCGACCAGCAGATTGTAGTTGGGGATCTTTTTCTTGCCGATCGACAGGCCCTCGATCGAAAACCACGGCTGATACTGCGGAAAATCGCGGCGCAGCGCCGTCACCAGCAGCGCAATGTCGCGTGCGGTCGTGTACTGATCAGGCGAGAACAGGCCATTGGGATTGACGAAATGCGTGCCGCTCATGCCGAGACGGGCGGCCGTGGCGTTCATGCGCACGGCGAAGTCTTCCTGCGAACCGCCAATGTTCTCGCCGATCGCCATGGCGACATCGTTGGCCGACTTGGTGATCATGACCTTGACCGCCGTGTCGAGCCTCAGCACCGAACCCGGCTTGAAGCCCATCTTCGATGGCGGCTGGCTGCTGGCCAGTTTGGTCATGCGGATCGGCGAACTGAGCGCCACCTCGCCATCGGCGATCGCCTTGAAGGCGACATAGGCGGTCATCAGCTTGGTCAGCGAAGCCGGATACCAGCGCTTGAAAGCATCCTGATGCTCGAGCACGCGGCCGCTGTCGAGGTCGAACAGGACGGTCGGATTGGCTTGGGCCTGCTGCGTTGCCAAGGCAGCGGCAAACGCCGCGCCGGCCGCCAGAATCTTGAACAAATGCCTTGGCCTCATCATCCGTTCCGAAATCGCTCTTGCCGTCATTGCCCTGGTCTCCGTAAGATTTGCCAACGGATCGCCAGGTTTCGTCATCCAGCCGACTCCCGGCCGCAACGCTGCGCTGCTATCTAGCCTATGTGACATCACCAAGGCAAAGCATCGGGCGATCACAATTCTGTCCACGCCGGGTTAACAACCGGACCAATAGCGAGTTTGAGACCTATGCCCATTCTGAACCGCGCCGCCGAACTGCAAGAAGAGGTCGCCGGCTGGCGTCGTCACATCCACCAGAAGCCGGAACTGAATTTCGACGTCTTCGAGACCGCGGCCTTCGTCACCGAAAAGCTGAAGGAGTTCGGCTGCGATGAGGTGGTGACCGGCATCGGCAAGACCGGCGTGGTCGGCATCATCCGCGGCGGCAAGGGCAATGGCTCCACCGTCGGCCTGCGCGCCGACATGGACGCGCTGCCCATCACCGAGATCACCGGCAAGCCTTACGCCTCGCAGACGCCGGGCAAGATGCACGCCTGCGGCCACGATGGCCACACCGCCATGCTGCTGGGTGCGGCCAAATATCTCGCGGAGACCCGCAATTTCGCGGGTTCCGTCGCGGTCATCTTCCAGCCTGCCGAGGAAGGCGGCGGCGGCGGCAACGAGATGGTCAAGGACGGCATGATGGACCGTTTCGGCATCGCCAAGGTGTTTGGCATGCATAATATGCCGGGCCTGCCCGTCGGCCAGTTCGCCATCCGTCCGGGCCCGATCATGGCGGCGACCGCCGAGTTCACCATTCGCGTCAAGGGCCGGGGCGGCCATGCGGCGATGCCGCACGGCACGATCGACCCGATCGTCATCGCCAGCCAATTGGTCGGCGCGCTGCAGACGATTGCCTCGCGCAACACCGATCCTATCGAATCGGTCGTCGTCTCGGTCACCAAATTCCATGCCGGCGACGCCTACAACGTCATCCCGGAAATCGCCGAGATCGCCGGCACGGTGCGCTCGCTGAAAAAGGATGTGGGCAAGAAGGCCGAGGAGCGCATGCGCCAGCTCTGCGCCGGCATTGCCGCGGCCCACGACACGACGATCGAGGTCGACTACGACGCCAATTATCCCGTCACTTTCAACCATCCCGACGAGACCGTCTTTTCCAGCGACGTTGCCGCCGAAGTGGCCGGCGACGCGCAGGTGCAGCGCGCGATCCAGCCGGTGATGGGCGGTGAGGACTTCTCCTACATGCTGGAAGCGCGCCCCGGTGCCTTCATCTTCATCGGCAACGGCGACACCGCCGGCTTGCACCACCCTGCCTACGACTTCAACGATGAGGTCATCCCGCACGGCGTGAGCTACTGGGTGAGGCTGGCCGAAAAAGCGCTGGCCGCCTGATCGCCAAGCATTCGCGCCTGTCCTCTCCCCTCGCAAAACGGGGAGAGGTGTCGCGCATACGGGCAACTGAGAACATAACGCACCATGTCGCTTGGCTGCGGCCGCCCATTGCAGCCGGACTGCATCACCCCGCGGCGAACCTTCCGATTTGGCCACTCGGCACTTGGCGAAGCGGCGTGAAACGGCTATGTGTTCGCCCGCGTGGTCCCGTAGCTCAGTAGGATAGAGCGGCAGATTCCTAATCTGTAGGTCACAGGTTCGATTCCTGTCGGGATCACCACTCAAGCCCTTGAAATACACCTTAATTTTGAGACGCTCGACATGGTGACGGGCGCAAACGTACCTCCCATTCCTGCCGGCCCTCCATTGTGATCTTGCTGACCTTGCACGCAGCGTTCATTGAAGTGCCCGATTTAGAGGCTGTAGTCCGAATCGGGCGGGCATGATGCTCACACAAGGGGATCGCAACTATGGCTGAGTTCTTGCTTCAGATGCCATCGCCTGTGGCGGTATTTGTCGCAGCGTCGGCAGCGGGATTTTGATCCATGCCGGCTTGAAGTTGGATTTCGAAAGGTTGGAATGACGAAAATGTTTCTCGCGGCAGTTTCCCTGATTGCCGCCTCTGTACCTGCATTTGCGGATGAAGAATGCTGGCCGGTCAAGAAAACAGTCTGGACGTTGGACGGAACCGCGATGCTCATTGAAGAGGCGCGTTGTACCGAAGAAGATAACACCTACGTCGTGAGAGACGTGCGGCGGGGAGAAACGCGGGAGATATCGCAGGACGACCTCTTCCCCGTCGATCCGTTCCAGCAAGACGGGAAAGCATCGGACACCCCTGCGCCATCGAGCAATTGACGACAGCTCAGCTTTGATTGGGCCCACTTCGATTGGCAGAGAATTGCAATGCCCATCCTGTTTTTGCTGCCGCTGGGTGCGTTGTTCAGCTTTGCGGCAGCGTGCCTGACGAAGGGGCGCGCCCGGTACGCGTATGTCGCGATTGGCTGTTTGATGTCGGCTATCTGGCTTCTGTATGTGGTGCTGCTGATCAATCTGGAGCTGCCGGACTGACACCAGTCGATATCCGGTATTTTCTATAATCGCGCAGCAGCCGCTTTCCGGCACAGTTTCATGAGTAGCCCTTAATCGCAGCCGCCCTCGCTAGGGCGTCGGCTGTTTTGGGGTCAGATCCTGCGGCTGATCGCGCAGGACGCGCAGTTCGTACCACAGAGCGTTGAGAATGCCGACCGTGGCGGCGAGGCCGAGGCCGAGTATCCAGGCAAAGTACCACATGGCCATTCCTCCTTTTAGAGCGCCGCGCGTCCATTTGGACGCGCAAAGGACGCTCTAACATTTTGAATCTACACATCGTGCTTTCCGAAAATCGAAACCGATTTTCGGGCCGATGTGCTAGTAAGCGTGATCCGCGTCGTGGATGTCCTTTTCGCTCACCTTGCCCCACAGCACTCGGTAGACCCACGCGGTGTAGAGCAAGATGAGCGGCAGGAAGATCGCGGTGGCGAACAGCATGTTGCGCAGCGTCGCCCGGCTGGACGAGGCGTCGAACACAGCCAGCGAATGGCCGGGATTGGTGCTCGACGGCAGGATGATCGGGAACATCGCCAGCCCGACCGTGGCGATGATGCAGACGATCGAAAGCTGCGATGCGAAGAAGGTCAGACCGGCCTTGCGTGCGCGGAAGCCTGCTGCGGCCACCAATGGCAGCAGAATGCCGAGCAACGGCACCAGCCACAGAAGCGGCATGTTCTGGAAATTACGCAGCCACGCCCCGGCATTCTCGGCAACCGTCTTGCGCAGCGGATTGGATGGTCCGTCCCAGACGATCGGGCTCGTCACCTCGTAGCCGCCGAACCAACCGAGGAAAATGAAGACGCCGCCCAGCGCGAACAGGACCGCGGCCAGCAGTGCCGCCTTCGGGCCGATCGCTGCGGCACGCTCGCCGACCACCCCGTCCGCCTTGAAGGCGAGCCACGCTGCGCCATGCATGACCAGCATCGCCACCGACACCAGCCCGCAGAAGATCGCCAGCGGGTTGAGCAGGCCAAACAGGTTCCCCTCATAGATCGGGCGCAGATCATCCGTGAAATGGAAAGGCACGCCCTGCAGGACATTGCCGATCGCGACCCCGAAGATCAGGGCCGGCACCGCGCCGCCGATGAACAATGCCCAATCCCAGTTGTTGCGCCAGCGCTGGCTGTCGCGCTTGGAACGGTATTTGAATCCGACCGGCCGCAGGATCAGCGCGAACAGCACAAGGAACATCGCCAGGTAGAAACCCGAGAAGCTCATCGCGTAAAGCGCGGGCCAGGCAGCGAAGATCGCGCCGCCGCCGAGGATGAACCACACCTGATTGCCTTCCCAGACCGGACCGACGGTGTTGATGGCGACGCGGCGTTCGATGTCGGTCTTTGCCACGAAAGGAAGCAGGACACCCACCCCCATGTCGAAACCGTCCGTCACGGCAAAGGCGATCAGCAGAACGCCCAGCAAAATCCACCAGATCAGGCGAAGCGTGGTGTAGTCGAAAAGAAACTCGATCATATCCGTGTTCCTTGATCCAGGTGCCTATTCCGCGGGAACAAGTGTGGCGCTGCGCGAGATCTCGGCATGTTCAGTTGCCGGCCCTTTGGCTATGGCGGCCAGCATGAGCCGGACTTCGATGACGGCGAGCGTGCCGTAGACCAGCGTGAAGCCGAGTATGGTAATGATGAGATCGCTGATGCCGAGCTGTGAGGTTGCAAGGAAAGTCGGCAACACGCCTTCGATGACCCAGGGCTGGCGGCCGAACTCGGCCACGAACCAGCCGACCTCGACTGCTATCCAGGGAAGAGGCATGGCGAACAGCGCCATGCGGAACAGCCAGCGCGGCGCCGGAGCCTCGCGCATCGTGTACCAGAGAGACGTCAGGAACACCGCGAGCAGCAGGAAACCGCACGCCACCATGATGCGGAACGTGAAGAAGATCGCCGGAACGGTGGGCACCGTATCCCACGCTGCCTGCTTGATCTGCTCCTCCGTCGCCTGGCGTGGATCGGCGACATAACGCTTCAGAAGCAGCGCGTAGCCAAGATCGGCACGGGTTGCGTCGAAGCTTGCTCGAGCGGCGGCATTGTTGCGGTCGGCCTTCAACTGTTCCAGCGCATCATAGGCGGGAATGCCGTCGCGGATGCGCTTTTCGGCGCGTTCCACCAGCTCGAATATGCCGGGAATCTGCTTGTCGATCGAACGCGTGCCGATCAGTCCCATCACCCAGGGAATCCGGATCGCGAAATGCGTGGTCTTGTCCTGCATGTCGGGAATGCCGATGGCCGTGAAGGAAGCGGGCGCCGGCTCGGTTTCCCACATGGCCTCCATGGCGGCCAGTTTCATTTTCTGGTTGTCGGTGATCTCGTAGCCGCTCTCGTCGCCGAGCACGATCACGGACAGAGCCGACGCCGTGCCGAAGGCGGCGGCGATCACGAAGGAACGCTTGGCCAGTTCGATATGGCGTCCGCGCAGCATGTAGAAGGCCGAGATGCCAAGCACGAAGGTCGCACCACAGACGTAGCCGGCGGACACCGTATGGACGAATTTCGCCTGTGCGACCGGGTTGAACAGAACTGCAATGAAGTCGGTGACTTCCATGCGCATCGTGTCGGTGTTGAAGGCAGCTCCGACCGGGTTCTGCATCCAGCCATTGGCGATCAGGATCCACAGCGCTGAGAAGTTGGTGCCGAGCGCGACGAGCCAGGTGACGGCAAGATGCGCCCGGGCGGAAAGCTTCTCCCAGCCGAAGAAGAACAGTCCGACGAATGTGGCTTCCAGGAAGAAAGCCATCAGGCCCTCGATGGCGAGCGGCGCGCCGAAGACATCGCCGACATAGTGCGAATAGAAGGCCCAGTTCATTCCGAACTGGAATTCCATCGTGATGCCTGTCGCGACACCGAGCGCGAAGTTGATACCGAACAGCACGCCCCAGAACTTGGTCATGTCGCGCCAGATGGTTCGCTCGGTCATGACATAGACCGTCTCCATCATTGCGATCATGATGGAGAGACCGAGGGTCAGCGGCACGAACAGGAAGTGATACATCGCGGTCAGCGCAAATTGCAGGCGCGACAATTCGACGAGTAGCGGATCGGTCATCAGGCGTCCCCTATAGGCGTCACGACGCTCACTATAAGACGAGCATAATATGATGAATACAATAGCTTACCCCGTGCCTCTTCGCCGCAAGCCCGGATGAACAACAGGTAGAGACCCCAGCAAGGCAGATGAGCCCAGCCCCGAAACGGATATTCTCTGACAGCCAGATGGCATCCGGTATGCTCACGCTGGCACGTTCGCTGGCGGTTGGCGGGTTGCGCGGCACACTTTTGCTGCAGATATTGCGCACTGTGTTGCGCCTGGTTTTTGCCGGCACGCTGGCAATCTTTGCCGGCGTCATGATTGAAGCCGAAGCCGTCTCGGTCCCGGTGGTTGTTGTTGGCCTTGCCACGCTGCTTCTCGCGGTGCTGGTCGGTCTTTTTGCCGATCGGCAGCAGGCCGCGGCAGAATTTTCCGTGGCCCAGGGGCTGCGTGAAAGCGCCCGGGAAAAGCTGGCCGCAATGCCAGCGCGAACAGTTCAGGCCCTGCCCGCAGGCGCTCTGATTGCAGGTCTCCAGCGCTACCCGGAAGCGCTGTCGGCACTTGTCGTCGGCCATCGCGCCGCTGCTCTCATGCTGGGCATCGTTCCGGTTCTGGTGGTGTGTGCAATCGTCGCGGTGTCCTGGCAGGCGGCCTTGGCGCTGCTTTTTGCCACGCCCGTCATGATCGCCTTCTTCATTCTGGTCGGCGGCACAATCCATGCCCGGGCACAACATCAGGAACGCGCCTTCGGGCAACTCGCGACGCAATTCGACGACCGCATCCGCACATTGCCGACCATTCTGTCCGCACATGGCGTGGATCACGAACGCAGGAAGCTGGCGGTCAGGATGGCGGCTTATGCGGACAGCACCATGAACATGCTGAAGGTGGCTTTCCTCAATGCCGGTGTCATCGATTTCTTCTCATCGCTTTCGATCGCCATTCTGGCGGTCTTCCTCGGCCTGGGCCATCTCAAGCTGGTCGACATTCCCGGCTTCTCAGGCATGCAGCTGTGGCAGAGCCTTTTCATCCTCATGCTGGCACCTGAGTTCTTCGCGCCTTTCCGCCGCTATGCGGAGCAGTATCACGCCAAGGCGGAAGGCAATGCGGCCGCCCTGGCGATGGATGGCTTCCTGGCCGGGCCGGCCACCCTCGATCAGACGATGCCCCTCGCCTTCGACCGATTCGAAGGTGACTTGCGCCTACCTCCGAAAGGGATCGTGGCGATTGTCGGCGAAAGCGGAGCCGGGAAATCGACACTGTTGCGCCGGCTTGCCGGCATCGAGACGCCGGCGGGCGCAAGGCGCGCGCAGCCGGATCCGGCATTTGTGAAAGGCGTCGACTGGATCTCGACCGACACGCCCATTCAAGCCGGCACGCTCGCGGATGCGCTTTCCTGGAACCGGGCCGAGCATACCCCGGCAAAGGTGTTGTCTGCGGCGGAGCGCGTCCTACTGCTGGACGACACTTTGCTGCCGGGCGGGCTGGACGCGCGGATAAGGGCTGGCGGCGAAAACCTGTCGGGCGGGCAGCGCCTCAGGCTCGGCGTTGCGCGCGCGCTCATATCCGATCGCCCGATTTTTGCCGACGAACCAACCGCCAAGCTCGATGTTGCCAACGCCGCTCGCGTCAGGGACGCCCTGGCGGATTGTGCTTGCGAAAGGCTAGTGGTCGTGGCGACCCATGACCCGGAATTGAAAGCTCTGGCTGTGCTGGTTATCGACCTCGACCGGCGAAGGTCCAGCCAACGGGAAGTCGCGGTATGAGCGTCTTCATTTCGCCTGAAGAGAACAAAGGTGAGGCTCCACGCGGCTCGATCTTCTGGTGGCGCCTGGCCGTACTGCTTGCGCTGGTGGCGCTGTTCGCGAGCATCCTGCTGACCGGCGTTTCGGTCTGGTTTCTTGGCGCGGTCGCCTTGGCCGGTGCGGGCGGCGCGGCCTACACCTTCAATTTCCACTTCCCGGCGGCGTTGATCCGGTTGTTCGCCATGGCGCGCACGGCAGCCAAATACGGTGAGCGTCTTGCCGGACACAAGGCGGCACTGCTCGACCAGGTGTCCCGCCGCGCGATGTTGTTCTCGGCGATGGCTGCAGCACCAAGGGTGCGCAGCGTGAGTTGGCAACTCGGCGACCAGGACAGGCTCGCGGATTTTATCGACGATGTCGAAAATCTGGATTTCGCCAAGCTCAGGGTGCAGTTGCCACTATTGGCAACGGCCACCGGCCTTGCCTTTGCTGTCGCCGCCACGCTTTTTGTCGCCCCCATGGCTCTGGTCGTGGTTTTGCCAATTCTGCTCGGCGTCGCCGCCTGTGCACGTTGGCTTCTGCCAAGCTTGGCACAGGATTGGCATTTCGCCCGCCTTCGCAGGCGTGCGGCAGGCAGACGGCTTGGCACAGCACTTGGCGCGGTCGTTCCACTGCAGGCGGAGCACGCCTGGCCGGAGACGTTGACCACATCATTCGCCGCGCTTTCAAGGGCTGACGCGCGGTTGCTCCTGTCGCGGCGCAGGATGGCCTTTGCGGATGCGCTTGTTGGCTTGCTTGGCCCCATCGCCAGCCTGGCAGTCCTGGGATCCGCATGGCTGAATGGTCAACGCGGAGACGCATTGCTCGCCGCCGCATTTGTCGCCTTCGCCTGGCTGGCCCTGGGCGAGATCGCGCAAGGCGCTTCGCGCATTCTTCATGCCCGTGTCAAAGAGGGCGCCGCATCGAAAGCGCTAAAGGCGTGGACCGCAGGCACGTCGCCTGACGATGCGCCGGCGCGCTCTCGACCTTTCCACTTGAGCAGATTGGAAATCATCGCGTTGCGACGTTGCGCACCGAACGGAAGGCCACTCGGCGGCACGGTGGATTTGATCCTGGAAGCCGGACGACCAACGGTGCTTTCCGGACCAAGCGGCTGCGGCAAGACATCCTTGTTGAAGCAGGTCGCCGGGTGGCTGGAGGCCGACGGCGGTGGAACGCTGATTGGCGACGGCATCGAGCTTGCGGCTTCCTCACGCAGGAAGCTCGCCTATCTTGGATTGCACGACGCGGCCGTGCTTTCGGATTCGGTTCGTGAGAATTTGTTCGCACCGGATGCAGCCGACGCCGAACGCTGGGCGGCACTCAATGTCGTCGAGCTTGGCGAGCGCGTTCGGCTCGCGGGCGGGCTTGATGGATGGATCACCCAAGACACGCTTTCATTGGGGGAGGCGCATCGGCTCAACCTTGCGCGCGCCTTGCTGAGCCCGCTTCCCATGATCCTGCTCGACGAACCAGGCGAACATCTGGACGGGGAACAGGCTCGCCGCATTGCCGAGCGCTTGATCGCCCGCCTTCAGGACCGCATCCTGCTTGTCTCCAGCCATAAGGCATCCGATGCTTGGGGAGCCGCGCAAGAGCTCAAGTTTGATGGGCTCGCCCTTCAGAGAGCCGAATAAGAGTTCGAACCCGTCGTCAGGCACCTTACGCGAATGCGCCATCATGGCTCAGGCGCCGCGATTGCTCACCCGACCGCATCCCGCAACAGTCCCTCCAGCCAATCTGCGAAAACGTGGAGGCGGCGGGAAAGGTGCTGCCGGGTGGGATAGAGGATGGTCATGGCCATCGGTTCGGCCCTGTAGCCGGGCATCACCTCCACCAGCTCGCCCGCCTCGAGCTGCGGACGGACATCGTAGGCGGGGATCTGAATCAGCCCCAACCCGGCGAGGCAGCAGGCGATGTAGGCCTCGGCGCTGTTGGCCGTGACCCGGCTGCGCATCGGCCGCGCCATCAGGACGCCCTTCTCCAACCACTCCCATTCTTCGACCCGGCCGGTCGAGGGAGAGGCATAGTTGACCGCCCAATGATCGCCTAGGTCATCCGGCGTTATCGGCCTGCCGTGGCGTTCGAGATAGGAGGGGCTGGCGACATTGATGAGCGGCAACTGCCCGATCGAACGGGCGATCAGGCCGGAATCGGCGAGTTCGCCAACCCGCAGGACGCAATCGACGCTGTCCTCTATCAGGTTGACGGCGCGATCGGTGACGCCGAGCTCGACATTGATCTCGGGATACTGCTCGAGGAAGGCCGGCAGGGAGGGAATGACGATGAGCCGCCCGATGCGTCCCGGCACATCGATCTTCAGCCGGCCCGAGGGTTTCGATGCCGCATGCCTGAACAGGCCTTCCGTCTCTTCGACATCGGCTATCAGGCCGAGACAGCGCTCGTAGAAGGCGGTGCCGTCCTGGGTCGGCGACACCTGCCGTGTCGTGCGGTGCAGCAGGCGCGCGCCGAGACGGTCTTCCAGCTCGATGACCGCCGCTGAGACGGACGAACGCGGCATGCCCAGAGTAGCCGCCGCGCGCGTGAAGCTGGAGCATTCGACAACGCGTGTGAAGATGCGGAACAGATCTATGCGGTCCACCGACTGCTTCCTTCAATTGGTATCTGTTTCTGACAAGTGATGTCAGTTTCGTCCACTTTATCATGAAATTCCAGACGATAGATTTTGGCAAGGCGACGCCAAGCGGCGCCGCACGAGGCAAAGGAGGCCACTCAATGACCGATCACAGCATCAAGGGCAAAACCGTTCTCATCGCCGGAGGCGCAAAGAACCTAGGCGGACTGATCGCCCGCGACCTCGCCGCGCATGGCGCGAAAGCCGTTGCCATCCATTACAACAGCGCAGCAACCAAAGCCGACGCCGATGCCACCCTTGCCGCTGTGAAGGCTACAGGTGCCAAGGCAGTGGCTTTCCAGGCGGATCTCACCACGGCGGGCGCTATTGAAAAACTGTTTGCGGACGTGGTTGCAGCGGTCGGCAGGCCCGACATCGCCATCAACACCGTCGGCAAGGTGCTGAAGAAGCCGATGGTCGAGATCTCGGAAGCCGAATATGACGCGATGAGTGCGGTGAACGCCAAGACGGCCTTCTTCTTCCTCAAGGAGGCGGGCCGGCACGTCAGCGACAACGGCAAGATCTGCACGCTGGTGACCTCGTTGCTCGGCGCCTTCACGCCCTTCTATTCCAGCTATGCCGGCACCAAGGCACCGGTCGAGCATTTCACGCGCGCGGCTTCCAAGGAGTTCGGCGAGCGCGGCATCTCGGTGACAGCGATCGGACCCGGGCCGATGGACACGCCTTTCTTCTACCCGGCAGAGGGCGCGGATGCGGTCGCCTATCACAAGACGGCTGCGGCCCTTTCGAATTTCTCGAAAACCGGCCTGACCGACATCCAGGATATCGTGCCATGGATCCGAATGCTGGTCTCGGAAGGCTGGTGGATGACAGGCCAAACCATCCTCGTCAACGGCGGCTACACCACCAAGTAAGCCCTTGTTCCATCACAAGCGGAGTTCTTCGCAAAGCCTGTGAAGAACCCCGCTTGCAACGATTGCGGTCAGGGCGGGTCGGTGTTCAATTTGGCGTTGTCTTTTTCGAGGGGAGTGAGATGACCGGGAACCATGCTCTGCTGCGGCGCCGTGACGGCCACCATGCGCGCGTCACCTTCGAGGAGCTGTTCTTCGATCTCGTCTATGTCTTCGCCGTCACCCAGCTCAGCCACGAGCTGTTGACGAACCTGACGCCGACCGGGGTCATCGAAACCCTGATCCTGTGGTTCGCGGTCTGGCTCGGCTGGCAGTATACGTGCTGGTTCACCAACTGGTTCGACCCCGAGACACCGCGCATCCGCGGTGCGCTGTTCGCGGTGATGCTCGCGGCGCTAGTCATGGCCTCGGCCATACCGGGGGCCTTCGGTGATCGCGGCCTGGTCTTTGCGCTCGCCTATGTCGCAATACAGGTCGGCCGCACGGCTTATGTCGTCTGGGAACTGGGAGCGAACCATCCGCTTTCCGCCAACTACCGGCGCATGCTCGGCTGGCTTTCGATCGCGGCGGTGTTCTGGATCGCCGGGGCCTTTGCCGAACACTGGACCCGCGCGGGGCTATGGGCAATAGCGATCGCCTGTGAGTATCTGTCGCCGATGTTCGGCTTTGCCCTGCCCGGGTTGGGCCGTTCGAGGACAAGCGACTGGACCATCGAGGGCGGGCACCTGGCGGAACGCTGCCAGCTGTTCGTCATCGTGGCGCTCGGCGAAACCTTGCTTGCAACGGGCGCAACGCTGGGGCGTGCGGAGGTATGGGAACCCGCCGTGCTTTCGGCCCTGCTCGCCACCTTCCTCGGCACGCTGGCGATGTGGTGGCTGTATTTCGGTACGTCGAGCAAGGACGCCACCGAAACCATCACCCATTCCGACGATCCTGGCCGGCTCGGCGCCTATTTCCACTATATCCATGCCGTCCTGATCGGCGGGATCATCGCCACGGCCGTCGGCAACGACCTGGTGCTCGCCCACCCACATGACGGATTGAAGACGGCCTATGCGCTGACACTGTGCGGCGGGCCGGCGATCTATCTTCTGGGCAGCGCCATCTACAAGAAGGTGGTGTATGGCACCGTGCCGGTTTCCCACATAGCCGCTATCGCAGCGCTCGCGGCGCTGTTTCCCGTCGCATTCGGCGTGGATCTTCTGACCATGGGGCGGCTGACCACCATCGTCATGCTGGCCGCAAGTCTCTGGGAGAACCGGTTGGCAAACCGACGCCGTGCAACACATGACGCCCAGAAAGCGATGCACTGAGCTTGCTCGACGTGCGGCTCTCGAGCGATCCCAGGAAAAGTGTGTAACGGTTTTCCGTCCGGAATTGCGAATAAACAAAAGTTAGAGCGTTTCCGCGTTTCCGTGAAAAACGGAAACGCTCTAGGCTCGCATGCGTTCGCTATCCTTGCCGCTGGCTCTACCGGCCATGGTGGCGGGCGCAATTGAGACACGGTTGCGGCCGTCCGACTTCGCCCGGTAGAGCGCCTTGTCCGCGCGCTCCACCAGATGGCGCCAGTCGCGCGGTCCCCGCTTGCCGCAGGCGACGCCGAAGCTGGCAGTGATGGCAATCTGACGACCCTCGGAGAGGGTGAACCGATGGTCCTGCAACTTGCCGCGAATGGTTTCAGCGAGGTGCCCGGCCTGGTCGATGTCCGAACAGGAAAACAGCAGGGCGAATTCTTCACCGCCGAAACGGGCTACGACACAATCGATCGGTACTTCCCGCTTCAGAAGCCTGGCCGTCTCGACCAACACGCGGTCACCCGCGAGATGGCCATGCGTATCGTTGATGCCCTTGAAGTGGTCTATGTCGATCATGATCAGACCCAGCGCATCCTCTGCCGGCAATCCATCGTCGCCATTCTGGGCGATGTAGTCCAGCGTACGCCGGTTCAGCACGCCGGTCAGACCATCCGTCTCCGCCTGCAATCGCAGCTCACTGGTCAGCGATGCGCGCTCACGCATGCGGCCCTGAAGCACGTCGATTGCATCGAACAAACGCGCCATTTCGCCCGCACCGCCGGGATCTGACCTGGCCGCAAGCGGGCGATCCTCCGCCAGACCGATAACCTCCTCGCGTGCCTGCAGCAACGGGCGAAAAACGTCGCGCCGTACCGATAAAAGCACTCCAACCAGTACGCCAAGCACGATCGCGGTCGCCAGCGAGACGGTGGCGAGAAGTCGCAGCGCGGCATCGCGCTCGGCGGCGACCCTGGATACGGTTTTATCAAGAAAGGCTGTCCGATAATCCTCGACCGACTTCATGGTCGGCACAAAGGCTTTGGTCAATTCGACCGCAGTGATGGGATAATCGCTGGAATCCTTGCCCTGCTTGATGATCGCATCGACCATGTCCATGCCGATCCCGAAGAAGAGTGTATCGATGACCGCCTGGTTCCCGGCGAGGTCGGGCATGGCGTTGGGAGCCGTCTGGCCGCGCAGCATGTGCCAGATCTGGTTGATACGCCCCTGATCCCGGCGTGCATCGATGATGTTTTCCAGCGGGATGCGCTGGCGCGTCGCAAGTGGCGCGATCACTTCAGAAGCTATGCGGCCGCCATATTCGCGCAGATCCGCCAGCATCTGGCCGACGAGCACGGGCTCCGACAATCCACTGTCATGGCCGGTCAACTCATTCGCATGCCATGTCACCACCGCGCGAAAACGGTCCGAGGCGGCGAACATCGCTTCGATGGCGTCCTGCATCGCGCGAAGCTTGGCCGGACCGCCCTGGACAGTTGCCGCACGATCGACTTTCGCCCTGGCTGCGGCCAGGCTTTCGGCGACGGCATCGAGGAGTCCGGGCGGAATTGAATGGTCGTGGAGCAGGATCGGCACCTCCGGCTTTGCGGCGAGGCTGGCCAGCGCCGTGTCGCTGCGGGCGCGAAAATCAGCGAGCCGTTTCAAAGCAGTGCCGCTGGGATCCGACATCACATCATTGGCCGGACCGCGTTCAGCCGAAATGAAGTTCGCGGTATCGAGAATCTGGCGGAAATTCTGGATATCGTGATGGTTCTGTCTGGCCTCGGCGAAATCGTTCCAGGCACGCGACAAGATCATGGCGGCCAGCACGGCGGCACACAGAATGGCCACGCCGATGCTCAGCGAAAGCTTTGGGTAGAGGCTTTGATCCCGGTTCGCGACACGCAGCTGTATCGCGCCGAAAGGCCATGTCCGGCCAGTACGGTTCCGAGGGCCAAATGCCGCCGTCGCGGCACCGGGGCTCGCCGCCTGCGTCTGCTGAGAACCAATGTTTGTCATCGAGGGAACGTCTGGAAGTGGACCTGTCTTGGTAGGCGTTTTAGCGACAGTCGCCTGCCGTTTGGTGAAGCCGATTGGTAAACCGGAATAAAACGGCCCAGGCGCTTTTTAATGGCGCAGATATATTTATCTCGTGAATTATATTCATGTTCTCATCGCTATCCTGGAGACCGCCCACATTGCGAACACCAATTGGTCACGAAATGACCCGGTAAGCGGCGGCCTCTGGACTCATTGTCGTATTCTGTTGGCCGGCTAGCGGGGGCTAACCGGAAAGGGAAACCCATGCACAAGGCTTTGTTGCTTGCGGCAAGCATTTCTTTCATCGGCGTCGTGGCGGCGAATGCTCAATCATCGTCGACGCCACAGACACCATCCAATCCCCCGGCAGCGGCACCGAGCGCCGCCCCGAAGATCCAGCGCATCAACGTGGTGGATGTCAGCGAATTGCCACAGGCAACGCAGAAACAGGTCGAGCAGGTGGTTGCGCAAGGCACGGATGACAGCCTCAAGCAATTGCGTAGCAATATCGATGCCGTTCCCGAGGCCAAGGCAGCCCTTAAGGCCAAGGGCTCGACCTCCGCACAGGTCGTTGCCACGAGCATGGGCCAGGATGGCACCTTGACGCTGATCACGAAGAAAAACAGCTAGAGCATTCTTGCTCGGACTGCACAGAACCCCGGCTCCAGCCGGGGTTTTCGTTTTGAACCGGCCGGCACTGCAGGATTGAAGACATCGGCGCTTTCGATCCAAGGAAACACGTCCGATCCATGCACTTGCCACCGTCGCCGCCTTGCGGAAATATGCAGATGTTCAACCTGCGGCTGCGCATGGTTCACTGCGTCGCGCGGGTATGCGTCGAACATCAGGAGAGATGTCCATGGCAGACGACAGGCAAGAACGCATCCGGCAGCGCGCACACGAAATCTGGGAACGCGAGGGCAGGCCGCACGGCTCCCATGAACGCCACTGGCATCAGGCCGCGGGCGAGATCGAAGCCGAGGAGAGCAAGGGCAAGAAGCCGGCACGCACAGCCGGCGCCAAACCTGCCAAGACCGTAGCTCCCGGCAAGGCACCCAAGCCAAAGGCGGCAGCGAAACCTGCCGCCAGGGCAGCTGCCACGGCGAAGGGCAGCGCTACGGCCAAGACCGCGAAACCGGTAGCGAAGGCCGCCGAGTCCAAGTCGACCGCCAAGAAGGCAGCCAAGCCGAAAACGCCTGCCAAGGCCGGATAAGCCAGCGCCATCATTGCCGCTTGCAAGAACGCTTCGGGGGCCCAGCAAGGCCTTCGGGACACGCTGCTGTCATGACGTTTTGCTGAATCGGCCGTTATGGGCCATGCCATCTGAACTGATGACATGGACGGATCGTTCGATCACATTCTTGCACGCAAATCGGCCCGCGTCAGAGCGGGATTAAGTGCCGGGAAAAACGGAGAAATTCCCGCCCAAACGCCGTACGGCTTTCGCATGTGCGAAAGTCTGAAATCCACAAGCCATTGCATTTCAATAATAAATATGCTTTTATTGAATGATTATTCAATAAGAAAGCACGTATTATGAACCCACATTTTCGCGATGTGGCGGTCCCCAACGATTGGGACCGCAGCGGCTTGCCAGGTTGGGCCTACCATTCCGACGCGCTGCTGGAACTGGAGAAGGAACACCTGTTCCGCACCCATTGGCAGATCGCCGGCCACGTCTCCGACGTGCCCAATCCCGGCGATTATCTGACCATGGACGTGGTCGGGGAGCGCGCGCTGATCGTGCGCGGCAAGGACGGCATCGTGCGCGGTTTCCATAATCTGTGCCGGCATCGCGGCAGCCGCGTGGTGGCCGACAACCAGGGCCATTGCGCCAACGCGCTGGTCTGCCCTTTCCATGGCTGGGTCTACAATCTCGACGGCACGTTGCGCGGCGCCGCCCGCCC
This sequence comes from Mesorhizobium sp. 1M-11, assembly GCF_001303895.1. Classification (GTDB taxonomy): domain Bacteria; phylum Pseudomonadota; class Alphaproteobacteria; order Rhizobiales; family Rhizobiaceae; genus Mesorhizobium. The sequence goes on from NZ_LJSD01000075.1 coordinate 259,998, forward strand.
GCGCTCCTTTCCCGAGCTGGACAAGACCGAATTCGGCCTGAAGCCGCTCGACCTGGAGATCTGGATGGGTTTCATTTTCATCCGTTTCCGCGATAGCGGACCACAACCTGCCGTGGCCGAGCTGCTGAGGCCGATCGAGACGGAGTTCGCGCCCTACCGCGCCGCCGAGATGGTGCCCTCATGGGGCATCTGGACACAGAAAAGTCCGGTGAACTGGAAATCGGTGCGCGACGTCGACAATGAGGGCTATCACGTCGCCATGGCGCATCCGGCGCTGCAGGATCTTTATGGCTCGACTTACTACGACGAGCCGTTCGTCAATGGGCTTTCACGCTCCTTCGCCACTTACAATCCGCATGCCGGCCGCCGCTGGAGCGTGAAGAACTATGTGCGTATCGCCCCGGAACCGCAGCACCTGCCCGATGCGCAGAAGAAGGCCTGGATCTACTACAGCCTGTTCCCCAACTCGGTGATCTCGGTGACGCCGGAATCGGTGCAGTTCTACCAGGAGTTCCCGCTGTCGACCGGCGAGACGCTGCTGCGCGGCGCCATCTACCGCTACGCCGATGAGAGCCGGGAACAGGCCGCGGCGCGCTACCTCGCCTTCCGCATAGACCGCGACACCATGGCCGAGGACGTGCAGCTTTCGGTCTGGTCGAACGAATCCATGCTGTCGGAGGCTTTTGCCGGCTTCTATCTGTCCGACCTCGAATATGGCGTACGCACACACCACGATCATCTGCGGCAGCGACTGCCGGTGCTGTCGCTCGAAACCCAGCCGGCCGAGAAAGACATGGCAGCCCTCAACGACGCCCTGCTCAGCCGCGCATAGCAGGAGCCTGGCGGCCTTCAATCCTCCGGATGTAAACTCGACTTACGACCGCAACCTGAATCTCGTCCGGTAGTCGCGAGGCGACATGCCGCGCAGGCGCCGGAAGTGCCGGTTGAAATTCGCGAGCGAACCGTAGCCGACGGCGCTCGCGATATGCTGGATCGGCTGGCTTGTCCCCGACAGGCGCGCACAGGCATCGCCGATGCGCAGCCGGATGATGTAGTCGGAAATCGTCGCGCGCATGTGCCGGCGAAACAGCCTGTGCGTTCCCGAAACGCTGAGCGCGGCAATGCCGGCAAGTTCCTCCAGGCGGATCTCCTGCGCGTAGGATTGGTGGATATGGGTCAGCACGCGGTCGATACGCCCACTTCCCGCATCCCGCTCGATCGGCACCAGGGCCTCGCTGGAAAGCGGCTCGGCTTCGGCATCGTCCGCCAGCCTGCTGAGGATGGCGAGCATGGCGAGCAGCCGCTGCGGCGCGGGCAATTCGAACAGCCGCTTGAAGTCGTCGGCCAGCGCGATCGCCGATGCCGTCGAGAAGCACAGGCCGGTGCCGGCTCTGGCGACAAGCGCGGCGACTGCGCCAAGTTCCACCGAAGCACTGGTGATCGCTTCGATCCATTCCTGGCGGAACCACACCACCAGCGCGACATGCGGCAAGGCCGGATCCAGTTTTTCCGAAGACGACCATGTGTGCGGCAGGTTAGCACCGACCAGGACCAGATCGATGCCGTCGAAGGTTCCGACATGATCACCGATGAAACGATGACCGCGCGAGTTCAGCGTCAGGGTCAGTTCGAGCTCGGGATGATGGTGCCACTGAAACGGAATGCCGTCGTCGAGCCGGCGGTTCAACATACTCCAGGAGGCGTCCGGGCTGGCTGGCACATGTTCGAGATAGGGCTTCATACGGCGCTGATTATCTCCCAAACGCCAGAATAGTATCGGAAATTGCCGGTGCAGTACAACATCGCTTGGCCAGCTTCTCTATTCTTCCGCTCAAGCCCTTCATCGGGCGCCAGCCAGGGAGAGAACGCCATGCAAGCAGCCGCCGTGAAAGACCACCACCCGACCACCTCGATGACGACGCAGTTGAAGGACATCGAGAAGACGTTGCCGCTACGCGTACTTTCGCAGGACGATTGGCAGCACTGGATCACCAATGGCTACGTGATCGTGCGCCAGGCTGTGCCGGCCGAGAACGTCAAGCGGCTGGTGGACCTCCTGTGGCGGTTCGACGAGAAGGACCCGACCGATCCTTCCACCTGGTATGCGCCGCAGCGGCGCGAGCACAAGATGAAGGAGCTCAACAACACCGGCATGCTGGAAATCTACAATCACCAGTATCTCTGGGACAATCGCATGGAGCGGCGCATCTACGATGCCTTCGTCGACATCTGGGACCGTGAGGATCTGTGGGTGACGATCGACCGCGCCAACCTGAACCCGCCGAAGAAGGTCAAGGGCAATCCCAACGGCTTCATTCACTGGGATGTCGACACCTCTATCCGCCCGCTGCCGATCGGTGTGCAGGGCGTGCTCAGCCTGCAGAAACAGGACGGCGACGTCGGCGGCTTCCAATGCGTACCGAAGCTCTTCTCCGATTTCGAGGCCTGGGAGAAGACCCAGCCTGCCGATCGCGACCCGATGCATCCCGACATGACCGGCCAGGCAACGGTCAACATCGAGATGGAGGCCGGCGACCTGATGATCTTTAACTCGCTGCTTGCGCATGGCGTACGCCCGAACCATTCCGACAACCGCGTGCGCATGGCCCAGTACATTTCCATGCACCCTGCCGAGTGGGACAATCAGGCGGAACGCCAGGAACGCATCCGGCTGTGGCGTGAACTCGACCATCCACAGCGCGACGCCTTCCCGGGCGACCCGCGCGAATGGGAAAAGCACAATGCCGCGACTGCGACCCTGACCCCGCTCGGCGAGAAGCTGCTCGGCCAGGTACCGTGGTAGGTTTTTGATAGGCCCCCTTCCTCTCCCCAGAAGGGGGCTATCCTGAATTTCTGGCTCAATGTGTTTGGCTGTAACGGCATGGGGCTTCGCGCTAGAAGCGACCATGACCGCACCGGCAGGCTTATCTCCGCAGACCAGAGGCATCCTCCTGATGGCCGCGGTGGCCTTTGCCATCCAGATCGTCGACGGATTGGCAAAATATCTGAGTGCCGACTATTCGCCGCTCTTCATCGGCTGGGCGCGTTACGCGGTGGCGTCGATCATCGTGCTGCCCTATGCCTTCGCGCGCCATGGCCGGCACGTGTTTCCTTCTGAACGGCTCGGCGCGCACATGCTGCGCACAATCCTTCTGGTGACAGCGATGTCGCTGTATTTTGTCGCCATCACCTTCATTCCGCTGGCGACCGCCATCAGTGCCTATTTCATCGCACCGATCATCGGCATGGTGCTGTCGGTCATCATCCTCAAGGAGCGCATGACGCCGGTGAAGGGGATCAGCCTGGTGCTCGGTTTCGCCGGCGCCATGGTGATCCTGCAGCCGGGCAGCGCGATCGAACCTGGCATTCTCCTGGCGCTTGCTTCAGGCCTCTCCTTCGCCTTCTATATGATTGTCACCCGCAAGGCCGCGCTGGAAAGCGATCCGCTCAAGACGCTCGCTTTCCAATGCGCCTTCGGCGCGCTGATCCTGCTGCCGCAGGCGCTGTACACCTGGTCGGCACCGGCCTGGACGGACCTCGTCTTTTTCGCCGGGCTCGGCATCTTCTCGCTGATCGGTCATTTCATGCTGATCGTCGCCTTCCGGCTTGCCGAAACATCGGTGCTGGCGCCGCTTGTCTATCTGGAGCTCGTGGGCGCCGCCGTCATCGGCTATGTCGCCTTCAACGAAGTTCCTGGCCCAGCCACCATCGCCGGCGCGGGCCTCATCGTCCTGGCCGGCCTGATCCTGCTCTGGCAGAGCAAGATCGTCAGCGTCGAAGAGCCGGCCGCCTAGGAATAGCCGGGCCCAAATACCCGCCGGCGAAGGGATCCACAAACGCTGCCTGCCATGCCATATTCGGGCACCTCGCAAGGAGACGACGGCGCCATGAACGCATGGTTCTACCTGCTGATCCCCTTCGCAATTGTCGTCGCGATCTTCCTCGGCATCAGATTCCGCAATTCAAGTCGCCGGTTCATGGTGCCGCTCGTCGGCGGCTCCCTGGTGCCCGGCGATGGCGGAGCGCATTTCGGCGGCGACCACCATTCCGGTGGCAGTCATGGTGGTGGCGACAGCGGAGGTGGCGGCGACGGCTAAAGCAATTCCAGCAAAAAATGCGCATCGGTTTTGCGTCCGGAATTACGCAAAACAAAAAAGTTAGAGCGTCTCTGCCGATAAACGCGGAAACGCTCCAACGTTAGCCCTGCCACAGTCCCTCCCGGCGCAGGTCCTCCATCGTGCGCGAAATGCCCTCACGCAGGATCGCCACCATCGCGTCGATCTGCTCGCGCGTGATGATCAACGGCGGCGACATCACACACATGTTGATCAGCGGCCGCACCAGCAGTCCGAGATCATGGCAATGCGCATCGATACGCGCGCCGACCGCCTTGTCCAGCTGCAGCGGGTTCCTGCTTTCACGGTCTGCCACACATTCCACGCAGGCCATCAGCCCAAGGCCACGCACCTCGCCGACCAGCGGCAAGTCTTCCAGCATCTTCAGCTGCGCCTGGAAATAGGGCGCAACGGCACGTGCATGCGCCAATACTTCATCTTCCAGGATATCGAGGTTCTTCAATGCCATCGCACAGCCGGTCGGATGGCTGGTATAGGTCAGCCCATGCGCGAACATCGCATCGGGATGGTTGGAACGGCGCAGTTCCAGCAGAAGCCGTTCGGAAATGACGACGCCGCCAAGCGGGAAATAGCCGGAGGTGACACCCTTGGCGAAGGTGATCATGTCCGGGTCGAGCCCGAACACGTCACCGGAGGCAAAGACATGGCCGAGCCGGCCGAAGGCCGTCACCACCTCGTCTGAAATATAGAGGATATCGTTCTCGCGACAGATTTCACGGATACGCTTCAGATACCCGTCAGGCGGCACGATGACGCCGCCCGAGGCTTGTACGGGTTCGCCGACGAAGGCACCGATCCTGTCCGCGCCGACCGTCGTTATCCTGTCGCGGAATTCCTCCACCAGCAGGTCGGCAAAGGCGCCGACATTCATGCCCTTCGGCCGGCGGAACGGATCGGGCGAAGAAAGCTTCACCACCAGATCGTCGGCGCCGTCCATCCAGTCGCGGTCACGCGGCCGGCCGTTCAGTGAGGCCGCCAGATAGGTCGAGCCGTGATACGCGCCGCCGCGCGACAGGATCAGCTTCTTCTCCGGCCGGCCGCGCACATTGTTGTAGAACTGCATGAAGCGCAGCGCCGTCTCCACCGCGGACGAGCCACCGGTGGTGAAGAAGACATGGCTCAAGTCGCCGGGCGCCGCCGCAGCGATGCGCCGCGCCAGTTCCGCCGAAGGCGCATTCATGGTGTACCAGGGCGTATTGTAGGAAAGCTGCATCGCCTGCTCGTACATCACACGCGCAAGCTCCTCGCGGCGGTGGCCGACATTGGTGCACCACATGCCGGCCGGCCCATCGATCAGCCGCTTGCCGTCACCATCGATGATGTAGATACCGTCGCCGGCGCCGATCAGCGCGCGCGCCTCGGCGCCGACCGAGCCAGCTACCGGCCAGGGCTGCACCAGATGGCTGCGCGCAGTCGCGACGGCATTCTCCTGCGCCTTTGCATCCTGCCGGTTGCCTCTTGCTTCGCGTATCGCAGCCATCATCGCCTCGCTTCCAGCCCTTCCACAAACGCCAAATCCGATAAGCCACTCAAACCGTTGTAAAACGGGGGTTTCGTCATCTTGTTTTGAATGGCCATTCAATCAACATCGCAGAAATATCACTTGATTTCAACCAGCGGATACGCTCATGATGAAGGAAGCCGGCAAGAGGACAGCCGCCGGCACTTTGCATCGATGCACGGGCACAAGGCGGCTGAAACTCGACAACAGAATACGGGAACCACCGGCGCTTGATGGGAAGGCAGCATGGCGGGACGATCCAGGCCGGCGACCGACTGCAACACACCCGGAGCACTGCCCGGAGTGCTCCAATGACGGCAGCCGCGGAAGGGTCGCCGCCGCTGACCGCGGATGGCATCAGACGAAGACCACCGCTTCTGCAATCCGAATCCTTCCAGGGCCTTGCCCTGATCAGCCCGACCCTCCTTTACGCCCTCATCCTGCTGTTGCTGCCGATCCTGGTGGTGTTCGCGCATTCCTTCTGGACGCAGAACTACCTCACCATCGACCACACCTTCACGCTTCAGAACTACCGCACCGCGCTGACCGAGCCGATCTATCTCGACCTGTTGTGGCGCTCGCTTTTCGTGTCGCTTCTGGTGTCGCTGTTCACCGTGGTGCTGGCTTACCCGATCGCCTATTTCATTTCCTTCCACGGCGGCAGCCACAAGGGCCTGTGGCTGTTCCTCATCACCATCCCGTTCTGGACAAGCTATTTGCTGCGCGTGATGTCGTGGAAGGTCATTCTCGGCTACAACGGCGTGCTCAATTCCGGCCTGATGGGACTTGGCCTGATCAGCGAGCCCTCCACCGCCCTGCTCTACAACACCAGCGCCGTCATCATAACGCTGACCCACGCCTGGGCGGCCTTCGCCATCCTGCCGATCTTCGTGTCGCTCGAAAAGGTTGACCGCACGCTGATCGAGGCGGCCAAGGATCTGGGCGACGGGCCGTTGCGTTCATTCCTGCGTGTCACGCTGCCGCTTTCGGCGCCCGGTGTCATCTCTGCGCTGCTCATCGTCATGATCCCGACGGTCGGCGACTATGTCACGCCCAAGCTGGTCGGCGGCAAGGACGGCGTCATGATCGCCAACGCCATCCAGGCACAGTTCGGCAAGGCATCGAACTGGCCATTGGGTGCAGCACTTTCCGTGACAACCATGGTCGTGGTCAGCCTGATGGCGGGTGGCGCCGTTTTCCTTATCCGTGCCGCCGCGAGGCTGGCGCGATGACGACTCTCAGGCGTCTCCTGCCCAGTGGCAATTCCTGGCTTACGGCCTACGCCTTCCTCTATATCGGTTTCCTCTATCTGCCTGTGGTGTTCCTGCCGATCTTCTCGATCAACACCTCGGCTTCGCCGAAATTTCCGCTCGCCGGCACCACGCTGCAATGGTACCGCGACCTGCCAAAGACGCCGGCACTAATCGACGCCGCCTGGAATAGCCTGATCGTCGGCGTCTCGGCTGCCGTGCTTTCCACGACCTTGGGCATCCTCGCGGCCCGCGCCATTACGCGGTATCGTTTTCCCGGCCGGCGGCCGATCCATGGCCTGATCATGGCGCCGCTGGTGCTGCCGGAAGTCATTGTCGCCATCTCCATGCTTCTGGTGATGCTGCAGCTGGGCTTGAGCCTGTCGCTGTTTACTGTCGTGCTCGGCCACGTGCTGATCTGCATCCCCTATTCGATGTCGGTGCTGACTTCCGGTTTCGAAGGGTTCGACCGCAGTCTGGAGGAGGCCTCGGCCGACCTCGGCGAGACCGCATTCGGCACCTTCAGGCGCGTGACCCTGCCGATGGTCACGCCGGCCATCATTTCCAGCCTGCTGGTTTCCTTCACCATCTCGCTCGACGATTTCATCATCGCCTTTTTCCTCACCGGCACCGAGGCGACGTTGCCGATCTACATCTGGGGCCAGTTGCGGTTCGCTGCCAAGCTGCCGGGTGTGTTGGCGCTCGGCACGTTGCTGCTGATCGGCTCCTTCGTGCTTTTGTCCATTGCAGAAATCCTGCGGCGCCGCGCCGCACGGCGCACTCAATCCGAGGGACCGCTGCATGCTTGATCGGCCAACGCCAGACCGCCGTGTTCCCGACCGGCCAATGATAGAGATCCGGGATGTCACCCGTAGCTACGGCGCCTTCAAGGCACTGGACGATTGCAGCCTCACCATTCGCGAGGGCGAATTCTTCTCCCTGCTCGGCCCTTCCGGCTGCGGCAAGACCACGCTGCTCAGGATGATCGCAGGCTTCGACAATCCGACCAGCGGCACGATCGCCGTCGACGGGCAGGAGATGGTCGGCGTGCCCGCCAACCGGCGCCCCACCAACATGGTGTTCCAAAGCTACGCCATCTTCCCGCACCTCAATGTCGAACAGAACGTCGCTTATGGATTGAAGCGGCTGAAGCTCGACCCAGTCGAGGAGAAGCGCCGTGTCGATGAAGTACTCGCCATGGTCTCGCTGAACGGACTTGGCAAACGCGGTGCGCATGAGCTGTCCGGCGGCCAACGCCAGCGCGTGGCGTTGGCGCGCGCGCTGGTGATGCGGCCGAAGGTGCTGCTGCTGGACGAACCGCTGTCGGCACTGGACAAGAAACTGCGTGAGCAGATGCAGGTGGAATTGCGCCGCCTGCAGCAGGCCGTCGGCATCACCTTCATCCTGGTCACGCACGACCAGTACGAGGCGCTCGCCATGTCGGATCGCATCGCTGTGATGTTCGGCGGCCGCATCGCCCAGGTGGCTTCGCCGAAGGAAATGTATCAGCGGCCCGTGAACCGCCAGGTCGCCGACTTCCTTGGCGGCATGAATTTCGTGAAAGCAGAGGTCGTCGAGGAAAACGGCTCCTCCATCACTGTCGACACGCTGGGTTTCGGCCGCGTCACCACCGAAAAGCCGAAGGCTTTCGTCCGCAACGGCGCCGGCGCCACGCTCGGCATCCGGCCGGAGCGGCTGCGCGTGTTGTGGGACAACGCCACCGCCAAATATGAGGTGGCTGGCACGGTGGTCGAGCGGCACTATTTCGGTGAGATTACCCATCTCATCGTCGAGATACCGGGCCTGGAAAAGCCGCTGTCGGTGACCGAAACCAACGACTTCGGCGCCGATGACATTCCGGTTGGTGCCGCCATTCGCCTCGGCTATGACCGCGACGCACTGGTGGCGATGGCGGACTAGAAGCCATCATCACCCCAGATCTGCTTTCAGCCGATCGAGGATGGAGACTGCGTGGGTCGCGTATTCGCTGATCCAGCGGTCATGGATGCGCTTGATCGGCAGCGCATCGAGATGGTTCCAGCGCTCACGACCTTCGCGGCGGGCAACGACCAGCCCCGCATCCTCCAGCACCTTCAGATGCATCATCACCGTGCAACGGTCCATGTCGGCGAATATCTCGCATAAAGTGCCCGTTGTTTTCGGTCCGTCCTTGAGTTCGTCGAGCAAAAGGCGCCGGCGCGGGTGTGCCAACGCCTTGAAAACATGATCGTCTTTCGCTCCGCTTGACATGTTATGTTTTTATAACATGATAAGGGAAATTTCAAGCAGGAGGCTGTGGACATGTCGATTGCAATCAGGGTTTCGGGCCGCATCGGCAAACCTGTCGCCGAGGTCTTCGACGCCGTCGTCAACCCGACCAAGCTCAGCGGCTATTTCACCACCGTGCGCGGTGCCTCCGCGCCACTGGTCGTCGGCACCACCGTGATCTGGTGGGGCGAAATCCCGGTCGATGTCGACGAGGTCGTACCGCAACAGCGGATCGTGCTCCGCTGGGACGGCAGTGGCCCGGACGACAAGCCGGCTTACAAGACCCGAATCGAGATGAATTTCGAACAGCTCGACGATGGCGGCACTTTCGTCACTATTGCCGAGGAGGGTTGGCGCGAGGACGAGGCCGGCCGCAAGCGCTCCTACATCAACTGCGAAGGCTGGTCGCAGATGCTCGCCTGCATGAAGGCATATGTCGAATACGGCATCAACCTGCGTGACGGCTACTACCGTTCCGAAATGAAGGGCGTGCCGGCCAATCCGGACAACATCTGATCCACAGGAGGACATGCCATGGCGACAGCAGCGCCGTTTCTGATGTTCGAAGGCAAGGCCGAGGAAGCACTGACCTTTTACTGCAAGACCATTCCTGGAAGCCGCATCGTCGAGGTGGACCGCTACGGTGCCGGCCAGCCTGGCCCCGAAGGTTCGATCAAGCTGGCACGCGCCGAAATCGCCGGTCTCGAGGTGTTGGCCAGCGACAGCTACGTCAAGCACGCCTTCACCTTTACGCCGTCGGTCTCGCTGTTCGTTACCTGCACCAGCGAGGATGAGCAGTCGCGGATCGTGCAGGACCTTGGCGAGGGCGGCGGAATCCTGATGCCGCTCGACAATTACGGCTTCAGTCGGCGCTTCGCCTGGCTGAACGACCGCTTCGGCGTTTCCTGGCAGATCAACCTGCCCTGATCGCCTCTCTGATCGACCTGAAAAACCTGTTCTGGGGATCCCACTATGACAACGAAGATCGAAGGCGGCATCAACATCGCCATGAAAGTGCCGAGCCATCAATATGCGCCGACCATCGCCTTCTACCGCGATACGGTTGGCCTGACGCCGATCACCGAAAAAGCGCCTGCAATCGGCTTCAAGCTCGGTCCCAACCAACTTTGGATCGACGAGGACGCCACGATGAGCCAGGCCGAGATATGGCTGGAGCTGTTCACGCCCGATTCCTCGGGCGCATTGAAACAACTGGCCGATGCCGGCGTGGTCCGCTGCGATCCGATCGAACCGCTCGGCGACGGTTTCCGCGGCGGCTGGATCATGAATCCCGCCAACGTCGTCCATATGGTGCGTGAACCCGACGCGTGGTGATGTCGCTGACAGTCTGCGCCACATTGCTGGCGCCTTGTCGTCCAGCGGCGATGGCGGGACATAGCGATCTCAAAACAGACGGAGGAACACGATGGAACTGCACAAAGCACCTGTTGCCGAAGTCGGCATGCTGATCCGCAAACCGGCGGCCGAAGTCTATGAAGCCTTCATCGACCCGGCCGTCACCTCGAAATTCTGGTTCACCCATGGCAGCGCGCGGCTCGATGCCGGACGGCAAGTCGAATGGGAATGGCGCATGTACGATTTCAAATCTCCGGTTGAGGTCAGGGAGCTGGTGAAGGGCAGGAAGATCGTCGTCGGCTGGGGTGAACCTGCCACCACGGTGGAATGGACCTTCACGCCGATGCTTGATGACACCGCCACCTTCGTAGCCATCCGCAATTTCGGCTTCCAGGGCGATGCGGACCAACAGGTCAAGACAGCGGTGGACTCGACGGATGGATTTGCGCTGGTTCTCTCAGGCGCCAAGGCCTGGCTGGAACAGGGCATCGTTCTCGGACTGATCGGCGACCGGCATCCAACCGGCGTGCCGTCCGCATAGTGCAAGGCGCGATCATGCAGACGACTTTTCGGGGAATTTTCCTGACGTCAGCGAGCCACGCCGAGACCGCCGACTTCTACCGCCGCGTCGCCGGCCTGCCGCTCGAACAGGTCGGTGCGCAGGGCAGCTATGTCTACTGGCGCCTTGACCGCGACGGTGTTCAGCTGGCGATCCACCAGGCTGAGGCCTTTGCCGCTCACACCCACCCGCCTTTATCCGGTTCGAACCTGACGCATCTCTATTTCAAGATCGATGACCGGCAAGCCTTTCTCACGCGCTTGAAGGAGCTCGGCATCGAACCCTTCGCGACAGACGATGTCGTCGTCACCGTCGAGGATCCCGACGGTCGCAAGGTCATGTTCGGCACGGCTTGAAGACCTTGCCCACCTCCGTGGGAGACGGGCAGGGCACGCTCAATGCCCGTCGCTTTTCTTCGCCTTCTTGCGCCGCGCCAGCATGTTGAGTGCCTCGACCAGTGCCGAGAAGCCCATCGCTGCGTAGATGTAGCCCTTCGGCACGTGATAGCCCATGCCGTCGGCAATCAGCGTCATGCCGATCATCAGCAGGAAGCCCAGAGCCAGCATCACGATGGTCGGGTTCTTGGCAATGAAATTGGCGAGCGGAGCGGCCGCCAGCAGCATGACCGCGACCGTGACGATCACTGCGATGTACATGATGGCGATCTCGTCGGTCATGCCGACAGCGGTGATGATCGAGTCGATCGAGAACACAAGGTCGAGCAGCAGGATCTGGAAGATGGCGCCGCCGAGGCTGATCTGCAGCGTCTCGCCGATCATCGAATCCTTATGATCCTCGGGATCGACCGTGTGATGGATTTCCTTGGTCGCTTTCCACACCAGGAACAGGCCACCGGCGATCAGGATCAGGTCTCGCCACGAGAAACCATGCCCGAAAGCTGTGAAGACAGGCGCCGTCAGCCCGACAATGATCGAGATCGTGGCCAGCAGCAGCAACCGCATGATCAGCGCCGCGCCGATGCCAAGCCGCCGTGCTCGCGCCCGCTGGGCTTCCGGCAGCTTGTTGGTCAGGATGGAAATGAAGATAAGATTGTCGATGCCAAGAACGATCTCAAGCGCAATCAGGGTCAGCAGTGCTGCCCAGGCGGTTGGATCGTTAACGAAGGCGAAGTGCGGCGCGAGAAACTCGATGATCTGCATGGAGGTCGTCTTCCCCTTGAACGATCTGAAGCAGGCAAACTAGGTTTCGGCGGCAGTTAGGTACGACGGTTCCCGTCTTCAATGTCACAACCAGAAGGATGGGACAGTTTCTTCCAGTCTTGGTCCGCGGCGAAACGGCGCAATACGTTCCGCCAGACCCGTACGGTCGGAAATGTCGACACCGACGCCGCAGATCGTAGCAGGTCCGCTGGCGGCTTCGAAGCGGCCTTTCGGCACTTTCGAGAGGAAACGGTTGAGCGGCTCTTCCTTGTCCATGCCGAGCGACGAATCATAGTCGCCGCACATGCCGGCGTCGGTGAGATAGGCGGTTCCGCCATTGAGGATCTGGTGGTCGGCTGTCGGCTGATGCGTGTGCGTTCCGACCACCAGCGAGGCGCGGCCGTCGACGAAATGCGCGAAGCACATCTTCTCGCTGGTCGCTTCGGCGTGGAAATCGATCACCACGGCATCCGCCTGCTCGCCGAGCGGACAAGCGGCAAGCTCGCGCTCGCCCGCCTGGAACGGGTCGTCGAGCTCGGGATGCATGAACACCCGGCCCATGATGTTTGCAACCAGAACGCGTGCGCCATTGCGTGCGATGTAGACGCCGGAGCCGCGTCCCGGCGTGCCCTTTGGAAAATTGGCCGGCCTGAGAAACCGTTCCTCACGTGGTGCGAAATTGAGGGCGTCGCGCTGGTCCCAGACATGATTGCCGGTGGTCACCACGTCCGCTCCGGCTGAAATGGTGTCGCGGAAAATCTCCTCGGTGATGCCGAATCCGCCGGCTGCGTTCTCGCCATTGACGATGACGAAATCCAGTCTGAAATCGGAGATCAAGCCGGGCAATTGCTCCCACACTGCCGTGCGGCCCGTCTTACCCACCATGTCGCCCAGAAAAAGCAGCCTCATGCAGTCATCTATAGCTGCTGGGTAAACCGCCGCAACCCGCTCTCTGTCAGGATTTCGGGGATGACCACGTCGTGCGGTTCGTCGGGCACTTCGGGCACCTCCTGGCAGTCGAAGGCGATGCCGATCAGGCGCGGTTGCCTGCCGGTGTCCTGCAGCCTGGCGATAGCCCGGTCATAGTAGCCGGCGCCATAGCCGATCCGGTGGCCGCGAGGATCGAAAGCGGCAAGCGGGATCAGCATGATGTCCGGGTCCAGAACTTCGGCTTCCTCGGCGGGGCCATGCGTGCCGTAGCCCATCTCGACCAGCGGCGCGCCACGCACCAGCTCGCGAAAGACGATCGTGGTTTTGTCTAGGATTGCGGGCAGGCACAGACGCGCACCGTGTTCGCGCAGCGCAAACATCATTGGTCGCACATCGACCTCCGAGCGCATTGGCCAGAAACCGGAAACAATCGCCCGCGGCTCGAATGAAACATTGTCACGCGCGGTCTCTGCCATCTCCAGCGAAGCCTCGATGCGCCAGAATGGATCGAGCGCGTCGCGGCGTGCCAGCGCTTCCTTGCGCAGTTGTTTCTTGCGTTCCTTGTGCATGGTGGCGCGCACTCCCGTCAATCGGCGTGGCTATGCCATGGCACGGCACATCGCGCTGTCGCAACGGCGACCTTCGGACAACGTGGCCTCAACAGGTGAGAGAAGGAGGAAAGTGACGATCCACGCAACCGGTGGAGAAGTTGATCCCGGGAACCTACAAAGTAGGTGGGCGCCATATGTCCGAACCCACGGGTCCGGTCAGGGACAGCTCCCTTCGAGATCAATAAGGCCCCGGGGAAATGTCTCTCCTGCCGCGAGACGCAGACCGTCGCCGGCAAATATAGAGTGACACCGACCGGCTTGCCAGTGGGCATCGCTGCATTACCCGTCTTTTAGCCAAGCCATCCCCGTGGCTTGCCCCTGCCGCCTCCCGCATTAGAGCGCCGCGCGTCCATTCGGACGCGTAAAGGACGATCTAACACTTTGATTCTGCGCATCGTACTTTCCGAAAATCGATTCCGATTTTCGGGTCGATGCGTTAGGGTCGCGGCGACGGAACTGGAGTTTTCGATGCGTTTTGAAGGAACATCGGCCTATGTCGCCGACAGGGACCTGATGGTGGCGGTCAACGCCGCGATCGCGCTGGAGCGACCGCTGCTGGTCAAAGGCGAACCAGGAACCGGCAAGACCGAACTGGCCCGCCAAGTGGCCGCCGGCCTTGGCCTCGATCTCATCGAATGGAACGTGAAGTCCACAACCAAGGCGCAGCAAGGCCTTTACGAATATGATGCCGTTTCGCGCCTGCGCGACAGCCAGTTGGGCGATACCCGCTTCAACGACATCCACAACTACATCAAGCGCGGCAAGCTGTGGGACGCCTTCGCGGCAGGCAAGAAGATCGTGCTTCTGATCGATGAGATCGACAAGGCGGACATCGAGTTTCCCAACGACCTGTTGCAGGAACTCGACCGCATGGAATTCTTCGTCTACGAAACCGGCGAGACGATCCGCGCGGCCGTGCGGCCGATCGTCATCATCACCTCCAACAACGAGAAGGAATTGCCGGACGCCTTCCTGCGCCGCTGCTTCTTCCATTACATCCGCTTTCCGGATGTCGACACGTTGCACCGCATCGTCGATGTGCACTATCCCGGTATCAAGCAGAACCTGGTGCGCGCGGCGCTGACCCAGTTCTACGAAATCCGCGAAGTGCCGGGCCTGAAGAAGAAGCCGTCGACCTCCGAGGCACTCGACTGGATTCGCCTGCTGGTTGCCGACGACGTCTCGCCAGAAGATCTGCGCGCCGATCCGAAGAACGCTCTGCCAAAATTGCATGGCGCGCTGCTCAAGAACGAACAGGATGTGCATCTGTTCGAGCGCCTGGCTTTCATGGCCAGACGCCAGGGGTAAAAGCGCGACACCCTCGGGACAACGCAAGGCACAATGAGAGCGCGAATTGGCCCCAAATCAACCCCACTTGGCGCCGAGGGTGAGCTGCCGCACGACGTAAGCACCTGAAGCGGACATGTCATTTCCCGGTGCAGCAACTGGTGGAAGGAAGTTCCATGAACAAGATGATCTTGATTGCCACGCTGGTGATGAGTTCAAGCATTTATGCCGTTGCCGCGGACTTGCCGACCCTCGAACCGGCAAGCGAACGCGCCACAATCCCGACCTACACCATATCGCAACTGCCGAAGTCCGGTCAGACGAGCATTCTTCCCACGCTGACGCCCGCACACCTCATTACGGAATCAGATGAGCCTCGCCTGCCGACGATTCAGCAGTGACGATTTGATGACTTACCCAATCTGGTGAAAAAACGAGGTTGGGTAACGGAGTGATGTCTAGCCCGCAACAGTGGGTCGGCATGCTTAACAACGGAAAGCCGCCTGCTGTGCCATCGCATTGGCACAGCAGGACAGGTACAACGGCCCCCACACCAAAGGGGACCTCGAACCATGACCGTCACCGTCCGCCCGCTTGAACAGTCGGATCACGCCGAATGGCATCGGCTGTGGACCGCCTATCTCAAATTCTACAACACCGTTCTGCCGGAAGAGACCTATCAGCTCACCTGGAAGCGGCTGTTTACGCCGGGCGAATATGAACCGCGCGGCTTCATCGCTCTCGTTGATGGCAAGCCGGTCGGCCTCACCCATTACATGTACCATCGCTCCTGCTGGGCCGAGGCCAACAACTGTTATCTGCAGGACCTGTTCGCCGATCCCGAAATCCGCGGCAAGGGGGTCGGCACCGCCTTGATCGACGCCGTCAGGCAGGCTGCAAAGGCGGTCGGCGTTGTCAACGTCTACTGGATGACGCACGAAACCAACGCCACCGCGCGCAAGCTCTACGACCGCGTGGCGCGCCGTACCGGTTTCATCGAATACGACCTGATGTAATCAAGGACAGTCGGCGGGATCGCTTGTGTCCCGCCGACTCGTCAGCTCGACTTGTCGGCGACCCAATCGTGCCAGTCGTCTTCCGAGCCGTGGAAGGCATTGAGATCGATCTTGCCGGCGACGCCATGCGACAGGCCGGAACCGGAATACTGCCAGAACACCCATTTGCGGCCGGGATAGACCTTCGAAGGGTGCTGTGCCACCGCGCGCAGCCAGAACGGGTAGTTCTGGAACTCGCCCCTCAGATTGTCGCGGTAGAAGTCGGGGGCGGTGTAAATGATCGGACGCTGGCCATAGTGCCGCTCCAGTCTGTCCATGAACACCTGCATCTTCTCCAGCACCCTCTCCCGTGAAGGACGCCGCTTGCAGCTGGATTCGCCGTTCCATTCCACATCGATGACCGGCGGCAACGCACCGGCGACCTTCGGCACGTTGCGGATGAACCAGTCGGCCTGTTCGCCGGCGGTGCGGCACCAGTAGAAGAAATGATAGGCGCCACGCCGCAGGCCCGCCTGGCCAGCTTCGCGCCAGTTCTTCCTGAACATCGGATCGAGATGATCGCCGCCGTCGGTAGCCTTGATATAGGCGAAGTTGGCACCTTGCGTGCGCAGCCTTGCCCAGTCGATGTCGCCCTGCCAGCGCGAGACGTCGACGCCGTGCACGGCAAGCTGCCTCGGCGAAGTGGCGCGGCCGAAATTGATCGGCTTGGCATCACGGAAGCGACGGGCATAGACGTCGCCGCGCACGATCGCCGCCTTGCGGATCGTCGGCTTTTCCGCTGGAGCCAATATCGCCGGCTTCGCTGCGGGCAAGGGCATGGCCGGCATGTTGGGCTGGGACCCCGCGAAAGATTCAACCTCGGGAATGGATGCTTCCGGAACAGGCGCCGCCATCGCCATTTGTGGAGCCGGCGCTTCGCGCAGTTCGGACCTGATATCGGCGGTCGGCACCGGGCTGTTAGGCCGGGCGATCGAACTGGTCGTCTCGGAGGACGGCCCTGGCGACAGGACTTCATCCATGCCGGAGCTGGAAGCGCAGCCGGCGAGCGCCGCGCAGGCAAGCAGAATTGCCGACACCGTGGTGAAACGCATGTGAACCCGTACGCAAAAACAAGAACCGGAGACGGGCACCGATACCAAAACTCCCGCCAAGGGAATTGCTAACGGGAAATTACCAAAAAAGGCTGAATCTTATTTTTACCATGACTGTGGCAAGGCGGCAGTGTCTACCCGCCCTTGCCACTCCGCCCTGGCCGACGCACATTGGCGCCATGTTCATCCCGTTTTTCCTCGAACTGAAGGCCGCCAAGGTTCCCGTCTCGCTTCGGGAATACCTGACTTTGCTCGAAAGCCTGGAAGCTGATCTCGTCAGCTATGACGTTGAGGGTTTCTATTATCTCGCCCGCGCTACTCTGGTGAAGGACGAGCGCCACATCGACCGTTTCGACCAAGTCTTCTCGCATTATTTCAAGGGCGTGGAGGCGGTCTCGGGTGAAGGCGGCGTCGATGTTGCGGCGCTGCCGGAGGAATGGCTGCGCCGGCTGGCCGAAAAGACACTCACTGAAGAGGAAAAGAAGCTGGTCGAAGCGCTGGGCGGCTTCGAAAAGCTGATGGAAACGCTGAGGCAGCGGCTGGAGGAGCAGAAGGGCCGCCACCAGGGTGGTTCGAAATGGATCGGCACGGCCGGCACCTCGCCCTTCGGAGCCTATGGCTATAATCCCGAAGGCGTGCGCATCGGCCAGGCGGAAAGCCGCAACCGCCGCGCCGTCAAAGTCTGGGACAAGCGCGAGTTCAGGAATTTCGACGATTCCATTGAGCTCGGTACGCGCAACATCAAGGTGGCACTGAAGCGCCTGCGCCGCTGGGTGCGCGAGGGCGCAGAGGAGGAACTGGACCTCCCCGGCACCATCCACGCCACAGCCGAGCATGGCTATCTCGATGTGCAGACCCGACCCGAGCGGCGCAATGCCGTGAAGCTTCTGATGTTCTTCGATGTCGGCGGCTCGATGGACGACCACATCAAAGTGGTGGAAGAATTGTTCTCTGCGGCCCGTGCGGAATTCCGCCAGCTGGAATATTTCTACTTCCACAACTGCCTTTATGAAGACGTCTGGAAGGACAACCGCCGCCGCTACACCGAGAAGATCCCGACCTTCGACGTGCTGCATAAATACGGTCACGACTACAAGGTGATCTTTGTCGGCGACGCCTCGATGAGCCCCTATGAAATCGTCTCCCCAGGCGGCGCGGTCGAACACTGGAACAAGGAGGCCGGCGTCTCCTGGCTGCAGCGCGTGCTCAACCAGTGGCCGAACGCGGTCTGGCTCAACCCGACCCGCGAGCAGCACTGGGGCTACACGCATTCCATCGGCATGATCCACGACATCTTCAGCGGCCGCATGTATCCGCTGACATTGAACGGCCTGGAAACCGCGACGAAGCAACTGTCGCGAAAGCACTGAAAGCGCCTTCTCTCTTTAGAAAAAAGGGCGACCACCCAACAAAAAACCCGGCCGAAGCGGCCGGGTTTTCGTAACTCAGAGAAGAAGACCAATCAGGCAGCTTCTTCCTGCTCGGTTTCTTCATTGTCGGCCTTGGCGCCACGCTTGGGGCCTTTGTTGAGGTTGACCTCGATCAGGCGCACTGCTTCGGTTTCCGACATGCGGTTCACCGCAGCGATCTCGCGGGCCATGCGATCGAGTGCCGCTTCATAAAGCTGGCGCTCGGAATAAGACTGCTCTGGCTGGTTCTCAGCGCGGTAGAGATCGCGCACGACTTCCGAGATCGAGATCAGGTCGCCGGAATTGATCTTTGCATCGTATTCCTGGGCGCGGCGCGACCACATGGTGCGCTTCACGCGAGCACGGCCCTGCACGACCTTCAGCGCACGATCGACATAGTCGGTCTCTGAGAGCTTGCGCATACCGATCGACGTTGCCTTGGCGACCGGCACCTTCAGGCGCATCTTGTCCTTCTGGAAATCGATGACGAACAGCTCCAACTTGTGACCCGCCACCTCTTGCTCGTCGATCGAGACAATCTGGCCGACGCCATGCGCCGGGTACACGATGAACTCACCGGTCTTGAAACCGTGACGGGCTGCGGATGCGGACTTCTTCTGCGGGGTTGTCGTTGCCATTACGCCCTGAACTCCTTGTTGTGACGCCGGCAGGCCTCTGCCGACAGAACTGGGGCTGCCGGATCAGGTCCAGCTTGGAATGCCACACAACAAGCGAAATCCTCCGGAAAAAAGCCCGTGCCGGCCAATCGCAAAAAGCGTTCGCCTGGCCCAGAGTGCTCTGGTCCGGAAATTGGAATTCACCTTTCGATGATTAGGGGCGTATGCGCCATAAATCGACGTTGTGTCACCGGCATGTTTTTTCCGTGTAACACAAAAACTCGCAAGAATCAAGATTTTGCTGCATACGCGAAGGACAAGCACTACCCTGCCTGTCAAGACGGTTAGCACAATCCTGCTGTTACAGTTGGCCTGTCTTGAACCGTCAGTCGCCGCCGCCCGGCTCCGCCGAGAAGTACTTTTCGAACTTCTCCGTCTCACCATCGAACTGCTTGGCGTCGGCCGGCGCGTCCTTCTTGGTGGTGATGTTAGGCCATTTCTCGGCGTACTCGGTATTGACCTGCAGCCATTTGTCGAGGCCAGGCTCGGTGTCCGGCTTGATCGCGTCGGCAGGACATTCCGGCTCGCATACACCGCAGTCGATGCACTCGTCCGGATGAATGACGAGCATGTTCTCGCCTTCGTAGAAACAGTCGACCGGACAGACCTCAACGCAGTCCATGTACTTGCATTTGATGCAATTGTCGGTGACGAGGTAGGTCATGGCCTGCTCCGGGAAAGTCCCGTTTTGTCTAGAGCGTTTCCGTCTTTCACGGAAACGCTCTCACTCTTTGACACAATTCCAGACGGAAAACCGCTACGCACTTTTCCTGGAATTGCTATTGTTGCCGGTCAGGTAACGTCTTTGGCCAACGCTTGCAAGACCGGCTCATTCCAAGGAATTGGCCCAGGCGGGTTTTGCATTCTAATGGCTACGCCGCAACGGGCCTTTATGCCCTCAGTCCTCGTCACGCAGGCGATCCGTTTGCCGCCTCTCCTTCTTGGTCGGGCGGCCACTGCCGGTGTCGCGCAGCGGCACGATCGCATCCGGCAGCGTTTCCCGCCTGGTCGTCGGCACCGGCGACATATCCTCGTAGAGCGCGCGCGCTTCTTCAGAAGGGCCGCGCCTGATACCTGGCGCCAGCACTTTCCAGACGAGGATTTGTCCATCGAGCGTGATGGTCAGGACATCTCCGATCTTGACCAGATCGGATGCCTGCGCTGCTTTGTCGCGGTTGATGCGCACCCGCCCGGCAATCGCCAGTTTCGCAGCCAGGGACCGCGATTTCACCGCACGCGCGAAGAACAGCCACTTGTCGATGCGCTGGCGACCTTCGGCGGCCATTGGCTCAATAGCCAATGCGGCGCGCCGAAAGACGCAAGCGGGCCATCTACTTCTTCAACTGGTCGCGCAGTGCGGCCAGCTTGGCAAAAGGCGAGTCTGGATCGAAGCGTGCCGGCCGTTCCTCGCGCGGCTTCCCTTGGAAGGAGGGCTTGCCACCCTTGCCTTCCGGCCTCCGGCCGTCCTGCTTTGCCTTCCAGTCCGGACGGCCGTCGCGGCGGTCCTGACGCTCGCCATGCGGCTTGTCGCCGGGACGGTCCTGCCGGCCGCCTTCGCCGTTGGCGCGCCCCTTGAAGCGATCGCGCGAAAAGCGCTCCCGGTTATTGCCTTGATCGGCGCCTTCGCGATCGGAACGCTGACGATTGTTTTCGCCAGACGCCTGAGCATTGCGGCCGCCACGATGGTGACGATTGTCGCGGCGATGGTCGAAACGTGCCTGCCGCCACAGCAGGATCGGTTTCGGCTCTTCCGCCTCTGCCTTGGCCGCTTCGCCGCTCGATTCAGTACTTTCGCTTGCGACAGCTTCGGCCTGCTCGGTTTCGACGGCAGCCGGCTCGGTCGCCTCGGCATCGCCGGCAGCATCCGCAGCTTCTTCAGTCTCGTCGGTAGTGTCGGCCACTTCAACGGTCTCAGCCGTCTCAGCATCTTCGACACCGGCTTCGACGCTGTCGGCCTCGGCGGTTTCCACGGCGACAGCTTCGACTTCCGACGTTTCGGCGGTCGGCTCGGAAACCGGCTCAGCGTCGGCCACGACAGGCTCGTCGACGGCCTCTGCGGCAGCGGCTTCGACCGTCTGCTCGGTCACCTTTGCAGCGGCATCAGCTGCGGCCTTCGCTTCCGCGACCTCGCGGGCGGCTTGGTCGAGTTGCTCCAGCTTGGCCTTGACGTCCGCCGCCGGCTTCGGCTCGGCACGGTAGCCGAGGCCTTTCAGGATCTCTTCCATGTCGTCGGCTGTGGCGCCGAGGATCGACATCATTGGCGGCGTCACCATGAAGGCTTGACCGTCATAGGCACCATCCGGACGAATGCCTAGGCCAGGCTTCCAATTCGTCGCCGGACGAATGAGGTCGGCCAGTCGCTCCAGGATGTCGACGCGCACTGCGCGGCGACCAAGATTGCGATAGCCGGCCAGCCGGTAGAACGTCTTGTCGTAGGTCGGATCGATCACGATCGAGGTGCGGCCTGAGGCCAGCGCATGAACCACGTCGCCGAAGCCCGGTTTGTCCTTGCCATCGTTCTTCAGCGCCCACAAAAGCGTCACCAGGCCAGCCGGCGCCGGCTTGATCAGCGATGGCACGAAGACATGGTAGGCGCCGAAACGCACGCCGAGACGCCGCAGCGCCGCACGACCTTCCTGGTCGAGGCTGCGCATCTCTTCTGCGATATCGCGCCTGTTGATGAGGCCGAAATGCTCGACAAGCTGGAAAGCGATGCCACGCGCGATGCCCGTCAACTGCTCGGCATTCTTCATGTCGACCAGTGGCTTCAAAAGCAGCTCGACCTGGAAATTGACAAAACGTTCGGCGCGCGCCGCCACTTTGTCACGCGCCGGGCCGGTCAGCTGTTCGTCGGCAAGCAGCACCAGCCGCGGCTTCAGCGTGTCTTCGCCGGCGACCAGCGTGCCGATCGGCGCGCCGATCCAACGCAGCACGCCGTCGGAGCCCAAGGCGATGTCGTTGTTGCCGGATGCTGCGAAGCGCTCGGCACGGGCTTCGAACTCCGAGGCCAGCGCCTTCTGGGCGGCCGAGCGCACGGCCTTGGCGTCTTCTCCGCCGGCGCCCTGGTCTGCCGTGAAGCGGAACCCTTGCAATTCGCCGACATGATGGCCCTCGACGAGGACTGTTCCGGTAGGACTGATTTCGGCTTCAGGCATGGTATTTTCTCTAAGGCGCCGCATGAGGACGGAAGTCCTGCGATCAACGAAGCGTTTCGTCAACCGCTCATGTAACGCGTCCGACAATCTGTCTTCGATTTCCCGTGTCTTTTCTTGCCAGTGTGTCGGATCGGCAAGCCAACCTGGACGATTGGATACAAAAGTCCACGTGCGGATCTGTGCGATGCGATGCGAAAGCGTGTCGATATCGCCCTCGGTCGTGTCGGCGCGACGCACCTGTTCGGCCATGTAGGTTTCGTCGACATGGCCGCGCCTGGCAAGGTCCATATAGATGGAGGCGATGAGGTCAGCGTGCTGGGCGGGTGCGATCTTGCGATAATCCGGCAAGGCACAGGCTTCCCAAAGCAGGGCCACCCGCTCGCGGTTGGTGGCAAGCGTGCGGATTTCGCCATCCTTCGAAAGGAACTCCAGCGCCTGCGCATCGACGGCCGGCAATGCCCGGGTCAATCCTTCCACCGGCGCGTTGGTCTCGATCGAACGCTTCAACGCGTCGAGGTTGGAGAAATCAAAGGTGGCAGTGCGCCATTGCAGAACCTTCACCGGCTCGAAGTCATGGCTTTCGATCTTCTGGACGAGATCGTCGTCGAGTGGATCGACCTGACCGGTAACGCCGAAAGTGCCGTCGCGCAGATGACGGCCGGCGCGGCCGGCGATCTGGCCGAGCTCGGCGGCGGTCAAATTACGATATTGGTAGCCGTCGAACTTCCTGTTCTGGGCGAAGGCGACGTGGTCGACGTCGAGATTCAAACCCATGCCGATGGCGTCGGTCGCAATCAGATAATCGACATCGCCGGATTGATAGAGTGCCACCTGTGCATTGCGGGTGCGGGGCGACAGCGCACCGAGCACGACGGCGGCGCCGCCCTGCTGGCGGCGGATCAGTTCGGCGATCCCATAGACCTCATCTGCCGAGAAGGCGACAATGGCAGAGCGCCGCGGCAAACGGGTGAGCTTCTTGGAACCGGCATAGGCAAGATGCGACAGGCGAGGCCTGGTCACCACCGACACGCCCTTCAGGAGCTTCTGCAGGATGCCCTGCATGGTGGCGGCCCCCAGAAGCAGCGTCTCCTGTCTGCCGCGCAGGTTGAGGATGCGGTCGGTGAAGATATGGCCGCGCTCGAGATCGCCGGCCAACTGCACTTCGTCGATGGCAACGAACGCGGCATCGGTTTCGCGCGGCAGTGCCTCGACGGTATGGACGGAGTATCTTGCGCCGGCGGGTTGGATCTTCTCCTCGCCGGTGACCAGCGCGACCTTGTGGGCGCCGACCTTTTCGCACAACCGGGCGTAGACCTCGCGCGCCAGAAGGCGCAGCGGCAAGCCGATGACGCCGCTCTCATGCGCGATCATTCTTTCGATGGCGAGATGCGTCTTGCCGGTGTTGGTCGGGCCAAGCACGGCCGTGACGTCGCGGCCTGAGAGGATCAGCGGTTCGGTTGGTTTGGGATGGATATTCATCGGCCCGGAAAGAAGACCTTTTCCCGTCATCGGCGCCGCCCTGCCCGGCGACAGCGCACACATAGGCATTCAGGCGCCGGAGCGAAAGGATAATGTTCATGGAAGCGTCGCACGCGGTCACCCCGATCAGCCTTTTGCACCGTCGAATTAACGCTCGGAACGAGTCTGGAACGAATCAGCGACGAATCGCTGACTCTTCACGATTCACGGTTCGTTCACGGCTATATATGGACAAGACATTCCTGAGTCGCACCACATGCTGAATCAGCTAACTGCCTCGGCCACCCCTGCAACGGAACCGCCGTTAACGTTTGCCGGCAATCAACACTCTATTGAGAGCCGGCAAACGACGATCACTTCCCAACCTGCTGAAATCATTGTACTTTCTTAACATAAATTAACCACTTTCACGGCTTGAACGGCGATTTCCGTTAACGATCCGACCAAAGCCGGAACGAATCGGCGATCGCGGAAGTTTCCCGGTTTGTTCACCCCAACATCTTGCGTTGTCCACAGCTTGTCCACCGACGATCCACTGCCTCGCAGAGTGTTTGTTCGTCTCGTATCGATCAGCCGTTAACTTTTGCGTGCCGTATCGGCACAACCAGCCTGAGCGTTGGCGGGCACCCGATATCCGTCAGGCGATCTCTTTCGTCAGGCAGAAGGAGGGCTGCTGCAGCCTTCGCAAAAATAAAAACGGGCCGCGAGCGGCCCGTTTTTGCGGCATGGCAAGATCGCTCACGCGAAATACTGCCCGCCATTGGCCGTGATGGTGGAGCCGGTGATGAAGCCCGCTTCCTCCGAAGCCAGGAATACCACACAGCGCGCGATCTCTTCCGGCTCGCCGAGGCGGCCGACCGGGATCTGCGGGATGATGCGCTCGTTGAGCACCTTTTCATCGATCGCCTTCACCATCTCGGTGGCGATATAGCCGGGGCAGATCACGTTGACTGTGATGCCTGCGCGCGCTCCCTCCTGGGCGAGCGCCTTCGTGAAGCCGATGTCGCCGGCTTTGGAAGCCGAATAGTTGGCCTGGCCGGCCTGGCCCTTCTGCCCGTTGATGGAGGAAATGGTGATGATGCGGCCGAACTTGCGGTCGCGCATGCCGCTCCACAGCGGATGCGACATGTTGAAGACGCCGGACAGGTTGGTGTCGATCACCTCTTTCCATTGCTGCGGCGTCATCTTGTGGAACATTGCATCGCGGGTGATGCCGGCGTTGTTGACCAGCACTGAAACCGGGCCGAGATCGGCTTCCACCTTGCCGACGCCAGCCGCGCAGGCCTCGTAGTCGGCAACCGACCATTTGTAGGTCTTGATCCCCGTTTCCGCCGTGAACTTCGCTGCTGCCTCGTCATTGCCGGCATAGTTCGCGGCAACGCTGTAGCCGGCATTCTTCAAACCGATCGAGATTGCGGCACCGATACCGCGTGACCCACCTGTGACGAGTGCGACTTTACTCATGCGTTTCCCCTTTGCTGCATCTTCGTTGAGCGATCCGTAGTGGCGGATCTTTTGAATCCGACTCTTATGACGAGCCTTGAACCAAACCATGTGACATGGCTTCAGAAGCAATTCCAGGAAAAGTGTGCGGCGGTTTTCCGTCCGGAATTGCGTAAAAACAAAGAGTTAGAGTGTTTACGCGTTTCCGTGAAAAACGGAAACACTCCAGAGACGAAACGGGCGGCACTTTGGCCGCCCGTTCCTGTTTTCAATCAGAGTGCCTCGACACACATCGCGACGCCCATGCCGCCGCCGATGCATAGGGTGGCCAGCCCCTTCTTGGCGCCACGGCGCTTCATCTCATAGACAAGCGTATTGAAGATGCGCGCGCCAGAGGCGCCGATCGGATGGCCGATTGCGATGGCGCCGCCGTTGACGTTGACGATGTCTGGGTTCCAGCCGAGCCCCTTGTTGACCGCGCAGGCCTGCGCGGCAAAGGCCTCGTTGGCCTCGACCAGATCGAGATCGGACACTTTCCAGCCGGCCTTCTCCAGCGCACGCTTGGACGCCGGGATCGGGCCGGTACCCATCACCGACGGATCGACGCCGGCGGTCGCCCAGGAGGCGATACGGACAAGCGGAGTGATGCCGCGGCGTGTGGCTTCGGCCTCCGTCATCAGCAGGGCGCCGCCAGCCCCGTCATTGATGCCGGAAGCGTTGGCGGCGGTCACCGTGCCGTCCTTGTCGAAGGCGGGCTTGAGCTTGGTCATTGCTTCCAGCGTGGCGCCATGGCGGATGTATTCGTCCTGGTCGACGACCGTGTCGCCCTTCCTACCCTTGATGGTGAAGGCCACGATCTCGTCCTTGAACCTGCCCGCCTTCTGCGCGGCCTCGGCCTTGTTCTGCGAGGCGAGGGCGAAAGCATCCTGGTCGTCGCGGGTGATCTGGAACTGCTTGGCGACATTCTCGGCTGTGATGCCCATGTGATAGCCGTTGAAGGCATCCCACAGACCATCCTTGATCATGGTGTCGATCATCTTGTAGTCGCCCATCTTCACGCCGGCGCGCAGATGCTGCGCATGCGTCGAGAGCGACATCGATTCCTGGCCGCCGGCCACGATCACTTTGGCGTCACCGCTGGATATCTGCTGCATGCCGATGGCGATCGCACGCAAGCCGGAGCCGCAAACCTGATTGAGACCCCAGGCCGTCGTCTCGATCGGCAGACCGGCGTTGATCGATGCCTGTCGCGCCGGGTTCTGGCCCTGGGCCGCCGTCAGCACCTGACCGAGGATCACCTCGTCGACTTCCGCAGCTTCGACACCCGCACGCGACAGCAACTCGCGGATCACCACGGCGCCGAGCTCATGCGCGGGCGTTGCCGCGAAGGCTCCGTTGAAGGACCCGACGGCAGTGCGCGCGGCACTTGCGACGACGATGGCGTTGGATGCGGACATGTTCTTCTCCAGACCTCGAATTGAGCGGTTTGCAACCGTTGGTTTGACTTTTCTTGCCGGTTCCAGGCTTCGAGTCAAACTGGAAATCGGTCCCTTTTGCGTCGTCCTTGCCACCGCGCAAGTCATGCCGCGCAGCATATTGCGGCATGCTGCGCAGCATATTGCAGCGCCGAAGAGACGGTTAGAACTTCCGCACTGCACAAACCGCTTGGAATTGTGACGGTTTTGCGCATATCCTCGACAAGGGAGTAATCGTTACCGGCTGCTTACCAGCATGCCGGTATCCGCGGGAGGATGCTGAATGGCGGCGAAAGACGAACCGGTGGTCATCAAGAAATACGCCAACCGCCGGCTCTACAACACAGGTACCAGCACCTATGTGACCCTCGAGGACCTCGCCGAAATGGTGAAGAAGGGCGAGGAGTTCACAGTTCAGGATGCCAAGACCGGTGACGACATCACGCACCCCGTGCTCACCCAGATCATCTTCGAGCTGGAGAACAAGGACGGGCAGAACATGCTGCCGATTCCTTTTCTGCGTCAGCTCATCGCCTTCTATGGCGATCAGATGCAGATGATCGTGCCATCCTTCCTCGAACAGTCGATGATCGCCTTCTCCAAGGAGCAGGAGCGCTTTCGCGACCAGATGAAGTCGGCGCTCGGCAAGACGCCGATGGACATGATGAAAATGCCGACGCCGATGAAGGCGCTGGAAGAACAGACGCGGCGCAACATGGAAATGTTCCAGAACGCCATGCGCATGTTCACGCCGTTTCCAGGCGCAGGATCGGCCTCGCCGAACAGTGCCCCCGAGCCGGCGAAACCCGAACCTTCGGAAAAAGGGGACGATCTGCAGGAACTGAAGGAACAGATCGCCGCCATGCAGCGCAAGCTGGACAAGTTGTCGTAAGCGGCGCCTTCTCTCCCGGCAGGGAAGACCCCTATCCTTTCGCCGTGAAGGTCTCGGCAAAGCGCTGCCGCAAGAGGTTCTTCTGTACCTTGCCCATGGTGTTGCGCGGCAGTTCGTCGATCACGAAGATGCGGCGCGGCTGCTTGAAGCGGGCAAGCTTCGACGCCAGTCCATCAAGCAGGCGGGTCTCATCCAGTATCGCTCCCTTGCGCGCGGTGACGACACCGACCACGCCTTCGCCGAGATCCGGATGGGGCACGCCGATCACCGCCGATTCCTCGACGCCTGGAACCTCGTCGAGCAGCAGCTCTATTTCCTTCGGATAGATGTTGTAGCCGCCGGCGATGATCAGGTCCTTGGCGCGGCCAACGATGGTGACGTAGCCGTCGGCATCCTGCGTGGCGAGGTCGCCGGTGATGAAGTAGCCGTCCGCGCGGAATTCCTGCGCGGTCTTTTCCGGCATGTTCCAGTAACCCTTGAAGACATTGCGGCCCTTCACCTCGATCACGCCGATTTCGCCTGTCGCAACAGGCTTGCCTGTATCGGGTTCCGCAATCCGCACCGAAACACCGGGCAGCGGCTGGCCGACCGTGCCGGCGCGGCGCTCGCCGTCATAAGGGTTCGACGTGTTCATGTTGGTCTCGGTCATGCCGTAGCGCTCGAGGATGCGCATGCCTGTGCGCGCCTCGAAATCCCGGTGCGTTTCGGCCAGCAGCGGCGCACTGCCGGAAACGAACAGGCGCATATGCCGGACCAGGTCCCGCGTCAGCCGGGGGTCGGCGAGCAGCCGCGTGTAAAAGGTCGGCACGCCCATCATCGTGGTCGCGCGCGGCATGTTCGCAACCAGCTCGTCAATGTCGAGGCCGGGCAGGAAGATCATCGATCCGCCGGTGAGCAGGATGACGTTGGTGGCCACGAACAGACCGTGCGTATGGAAGATCGGCAAGGCATGCAGGAGCACGTCTTCCTTGCTGAAATGCCAGGCCTCGACGAGCGCCTCCGCATTCGAGAGCAGGTTGTCATGCGTCAGCATCGCGCCCTTCGAACGCCCGGTCGTGCCGGAGGTGTAGAGAAAAGCGGCAAGATCGTCCGGCCCGCGTTGGGCTGGCGCATAAATCTCAGGCTGGCCGGCGGCGCGCTCGGTCAGCGTGCCCGAGCCGTCGCCGTTGAGGGTAAGCAGCACTGCCCCGGCCTTGTCTGTCACCGGCCGCAGCGCCGAGGCGCTGGCACTGTCGCAGATCAGAAGTTTCGCGCTGGCATCGCTGACGAAATAATCGACCTCGGCAGCGGTATAGGCGCTGTTCAGCGGCAGGAACACCGCCCCCATGCGCATGGCGGCCGCATAGACGGCCAACGCCTCCAGTGATTTCCTTGCCTGCAGCGCCACCCGGTCGCCGGGTTGCACACCGGCGCCGGCCATCGCATGCGCGACGCGCGCGGACAGTTTCAGAAAGGCGGCATAGGAAACCTCGGAGCCATCTTTCAGCACAAGAAAAGTGCCTTCATTGGCTTCGTGTGGCCGAAACAGCGCGTCGTAAAGCGTATTCGTCAAGGGTGGCTCCGGCGGTTCGAAACGTATGCCCTCTTCCAGCATGGCTGGAATGCAGTGACAAGCACAAGCGGCTTGCTGGCATTTGCGCGCATGGGCGACGCGCCGTAAACAGGGTGCCTCGTCTTCCATGTCGACAGCCGAAAGTCCCCAAATGACCGAGACCGATCTGATCCCCGTCTTCGACGGCCACAACGACACGCTGCTCAAGCTTTATCAGTCCAGCGAAGCCGACGTCGAAAAACTGTTCATCGAAGGGTCGCCGGCCAGCTGGCATATCGACCTGCCGCGCGCCAGGAAGGGCGGGCTTGCCGGCGGCATGTTCGCCATCTTCCCGCCGCCACGGGAAGAGCGCAGGGCCAAGGATGATGGCGTGCCGGCCATGCCGTCCGACAACGAACCACTGCCGCCGGAACTGTCGCGCGAGTTCGCCCGGGAAACCACGCTTGGCATGGCATCGGTCCTGCTGAGACTGGAGCGAGCCGGCGCGCTCACCGTTTGCCGCAGCGCCGCCGACATTCGCGTCGCCATGGAAAAGAAGTCGATCGCGGCGGTCTTTCACATCGAAGGCGCCGAGGCGATCGACACCGACCTTGCCATGCTCGACGTGCTTCATGCCGCGGGCCTGCGTTCGCTCGGCATCGTCTGGAGCCGCCCGAACGCATTCGGCCACGGCGTACCCTTCCGCTTCCCGTCCTCGCCGGACACGGGCGACGGCCTCACCGATGCCGGCAAGGCGCTGGTCAAGGCCTGCAACAAACTCAGGATCATGATCGATCTCTCTCATCTCAACGAGAAGGGTTTCCGCGACGTCGCCAAGCTTTCCGATGCACCGCTGGTCGCCACTCACTCCAACGTGCATGCGCTTTGCCCGCATTCACGCAACCTCACCGACTGGCAGCTCGGCGCCATCCGTGACACCGACGGTATGGTTGGCCTGAACTATGCCACCGGTTTCCTGCGTGAGGACGGCCGCATGAATTCCGACACGCCACTGGAAGTCATGGTGCGCCACGTCGACTATCTGGTGAAGGCGCTCGGCGAAGATCGCGTCGGCCTGGGCTCCGACTTTGACGGCGCCATGATCCCGGCCGCGATCGGCGACGCCGCCGGCCTGCCGAAGCTTCTCGAAGCATTGGCCAAACATGGCTATGGCCGCGCCCTTATCGAAAAGATCGCCTATCGCAACTGGCTGCGCGTGTTGGAAAAATCGATCGGATAATCGGTCCTGTCTACTCGCCGCCAACCCGTTTCAGCCATGCCTTGCCGACACCGCGATCGCGGATGATCGGCAAGGGATCTTCCGCGTCCAGCCTGGAGCAGATGCGGTAGACCTCCAGGGTCTCGGCGTTCATCTCGCCACGCTTGTAGAAATACATGGCGGCTGCATAACGCGCGCGGCCCGACCAAAGCTGGCCGAGCGGCATGTTGATCAGCGCCCACTGTTCCGCCGCTTCCGTCTCGTCCTGTTCGGTCATCGTCGGCAGCCCAAGTTAATGACCTGTCAGAGCGGGCCATGGCCCGTCGTGGATCTTGGCACGGTCGTTCCCATCTTGTCCATATTGAATGAATGTTCAGCAAATTATATTGCGTTTTCACACTGACCCGCTAGGCTTTGATGCATCAGACTTTTCGGGCAAAGACTATGCGATAAAAACGATGAGATAGCGTGCCGGAGATGTTTCGCCGATGAAGACAATCGATCTCGAAGACGAGCCCATTGAGGCGGAGCGGCAAAGCAGCCCGGAAAAGCGTGGCCGCAAGGCTTCCAAGGAGGTGCGCCGCCAGCAGCTGATCGAGGCAACGATCGATTCACTTGCGAAGCGCGGCTATTCCGAAACGACGATGGCGGATGTGGCGGATGGCGCGAAACTGTCGCGCGGCATCGTCAACTTCCATTTCGAGAGCAAGGAAAAGCTGCTCGTCGCCACGCTGCAATATATGTACGACGAATATTCGGCACATTGGCGCAATGCCTACGACAAAGCGGGCGTCAACGCAGGCGACCAGTTGAAGGCGCTGGTTACCGCGGATTTCGACCGCGCCGTCTGCAACAAGCGCAAGCTGGCGGCGTGGTGCGCCTTCTGGGGCGAGGCGAAATCGCGCCCCACCTACCAGGCGCTCTCTGGCGCCCGCGATACCGATTATCAGAACCTCCTGTTCGACCTGTGCAGCCGTTTGAAGGCAGAGGCCGGCTACGGATTCGACCCTCACCATCTGGCGCTGGCGCTCAGCGCGCTGTTGGAGGGACTGTGGCTGCGTTTGATGATGGGGTTGGAAGACGTCACCCGCGAAACTGCATTGCAGGCGGCCAACGAATTCCTGCTGACGACATTCCCCAAGCACTACACGAGAGAGGCGAACGGCATTCGGAGACTTTGAGAGCAGAGGAGCGCTTCTCGAGGAACGAAGCGAACGACACAACAGACGGGCACCAGCCCGCGCAACCAAGGGGAACTGAAATGAAGACCAAGATCAGCCATTGGATGACTGCACTGGCCCTGGCGAGCACATTGATGACACCGGCAGCCGCGCATGCTGCCGGAAGCGATCTCATCATCTTCGACTGGGCCGGCTACGAGCTGCCGGAATTCCATCCGAAATACACGGAGAAGTATGGCGATGCTCCGACCTTCTCTTTCTTCGGCGACGAAGATGAGGCATTCGAGAAGATGCGCTCCGGCTTCAAGGCGGATCTTGCACATCCCTGTTCGCAAAGCGTTGTGAAATGGCGCGACGCCGGCCTGCTGCAGCCGCTTGACACATCGAAGATCGCGGCCTGGAAGGACCTCAACCCCGGCATCATGAAGATGAAGAACCTCGCCACCTCCGAAGATGGCACTGCCTGGTTCATGCCGTGGGACTGGGGCAATTCACAGCTCACCTACAATTCCGAAAAGGTGGACGAGAAGGACATCCAGTCGCTGAAATCCCTCGCCGATCCGAAATTCCAGGGCCGTGTCTCCATTCCCGACAATGTCGACGACGCCTATGCATTGGCCTCCCTGGTCATCGGGCTCAAGGACTGGACCCAGATGACCGACGAGCAGTTCAAACAGGCATCGGATTTCCTGCGCCAGGTGCACAAGAATGTCCGTCTCTACTGGACCGACACCACCAACATCGTGCAGGCGCTGACCGGCGGCGAGATCGATCTGGCCTGGGCCTGGAACGATGCCACCGCGCAATCGGTGCTGGCCGGCGCGCCCATCAAAGCCAAGCCCGACGCACAGGAAGGCATATCGACCTGGGTCTGCGGTTATGTCCGCCTGAAGGATGCGCCGGGCAATGCCGACCAGGCTTATGACTATCTCAACGCCATCAATGAGCCCGACGTCGCGAACGTGCTGGTGAAGGATTGGGGCTATGGCCAGGCCAATACCAAAGGGATGGCCGCTGTGGATGCGAAATTGCTGAAGGACAAGGGCTATGACGACGTCGACAAATTCGTCGACAAGACGCTGTTCCAGTCGCCCATTCCGACGGAACTCAAGCAGAAGATGATCGCCGAGTTCGAGAAGATCAAAGCAGGATATTGATGGTTCACGACGTCATCGTTGTCGGCGCGGGTTTTGCTGGCCTTTCAGCGGCGCTTGTCCTGCGCGATGGCGGACTGGACGTGCGGGTGCTGGAAGCGCGCGACCGCGTCGGCGGGCGGGTCGAGGCGCAGACCGATGCCCTTGGTGAACGCTACGACAGCGGCGGCCAGTTCCTGTGCGAAGACATGCCGGAGGTGATGGCGCTGGCGAAGCGCCATGCCAGGACATTGGTGCGAACACCTGTCGACGGCACCTTCACCTTACAGCCGGAAATGTCGGAAGAAGACGGCCAGGCGCTTTGGGACGCCAATGTCGCCATACGCGATCGGATGAATGCAATCGATCCGGCTGATCCGGCTGTTCGAGACCTCAGCGTGTGGGATTGGCTGCAGCGACAACCGGATGATGTCCACGCCAAATCGGCGTTTCGTTCAACGGTCGAAGGCCTGTGGTGTCAGCCGATCGATGCCATTCCGGTCTGGTACCTCATCGACAATGATCGCCGGATCACCAATGAGGTCTCGGAACTGCAGTATTTCCTCGGCGAGACGATGCATGCGCTGGCCGAAGATCTGGCCGCAGCCCTCGGCGACCGCATCCGGCTTTCGACGGCTGTGCGGCAAGTCCGACATGGTGGGAATGGCGTTACCGTGGTGACGGCTGAAGGTTCGTTTCAGGCAAGGCATCTCATCATCGCAGTGCCACCGGTGATGGCAGACCGCATCGTCTTTTCACCGCCGCTGCCGGCGACGCTCGCCAGGGCGCTTGGCGCCTGGCGCAGCGGCACGGTCATCAAGATGCGTATTCGCTACGCCCATGCTTTCTGGCGCGACCGAGGCCGCAACGGCATGGTTTTGTGGCGTGACATCCATGGTCTGTTTGTCTGCGATACCAGCAGGGACGACGCCCATCCGACGCTTGTGGTATTCGCCGGCGGTCCGTTGGCTTTACGGTTCCGCGCGATGGGGGATGCGAGTTTGCGTGCGGAAGTACTCGATCGGCTTGCCGCCGCACTTGGGCCGCAGATACTTGAACCACTCGACTTCGTCATGCGCGACTGGACCGACGACCCGTGGAGCGGCGGCGGCTACAGCGACATCGTCGCCGATCTTTCCGCGTACGACGCTGAGACTGTGCTTCGTGCCGGCGCGCCGCCCATTCATTTCGCCTGCTCCGAGCTCTCGCCTTCATTCCCCGGCTATGTCGAAGGCGCCATCATCAGTGGCCGCGTCATCGCGGAAACGGTTCGGAAAATGTTCGACCAGCCTGTCGGGCCTGGCTCGCGAGTATAATGAGCGACGCCCCTCGTCAGCCAGCGAAAACTGCTCTACCGTCCAACGTGCCGTCTTGCGATCGGGGAGCTCTCGCGTCATGGCCTTCAGTTTTCGCCGCATCGTCCTGGCCACAACGGTGGCCTGCACCGCTACCGCCGCGCTTGCCGCCGGCGGTGACCTCGTCGTCTTTGACTGGTCAGGTTATGAAGACCCGCTGCTGCACGCCGACTACACCGCCAAACAGGGCGCCGAGCCGAGTTTTTCCTTCTTTGGCGACGAAGACGAGGCCTTCGAGAAGATGCGCGCCGGCTTCAAGGCCGATGTCGGCCATCCTTGCGCGCAGAGCGTGGTGAAGTGGCGCGAGGCCGGTCTGTTGCAGCCGCTGGATACGTCGAGAATCACCGGCTGGAACGACATCAATCCCGGCCTGATGAAGATGAAGGATCTTGTCACCACGGCTGATGGCAAGGCCTGGCTGCTGCCGTTCGACTGGGGCACCTCGTCCCTTATCTACCGCACCGACAAGGTCACGCCCGAGGACGCGAAATCGCTGCGCATCTTCGCCGATCCGAAGTTCGAGGGGCGTGTCACCATCGGCGACAACGTCGACGATGCCTATGCGCTTGCCTCGCTCGTCATCGGGCTGAAGGACTGGACGCAGATGACGGATGCACAGTTCAAGGAGGCTTCCGACTTCCTGCGCCAGGTGCACAAGAATGTCCGCTTCTACTGGACCGACGACACCTCGATCAATCAGGCCTTTACCGGCGGTGAGATCGACCTCGCCTGGGGCTGGGCCGAGACCTATGTCACCCTGAAAGGCCAGGGCGTGCCCCTGGAAATGAACCGCGACACCAAGGAGGGCCTGTCCACCTGGGTATGCGGTTATGCGCTCCTGAAGGACGCGACGCATGTCGATGAGGCTTATGATTTCCTCAACGCCGTCAACGCGCCCAATGTGTCCAACCACCTCGTCACGACCTTCGGCTATGGCCATGGTAACGCCGTCGGCATGGCCGCGATCGACAAGAAGGTGCTGACCGAGCGCGGGTTCGACAATCTCGATGCCTTTCTGGACAAGACGCTGTTCCAGCAGCCGCTGTCGGCGGACCTGAAACAGCGCATGGTCGCCGAATTCGAGAAGATCAAAGCGGGATACTGATCCCGCGCTGTTCGCTCGTCTTGGCGTATCTGGACGTTTTGAGCCGATTTATTTATAAGCCCGCCATCCCGGCATCGGATCGCAACCGCTGCCCTATCAAATGTGTCAGATCGTTTTTGGCGCGCCATTCCGGCGCATGACGGTTCGACAGCCGCAAACGACCGCAGGGGTGCCATGGCAGGCCATTCACAGTTTAAGAACATCATGCATCGCAAGGGTCGCCAAGATGCGGTCCGCTCGAAGATCTTTTCCAAGCTGGCGCGCGAAATCACCGTCGCTGCCAAGCAGGGTCTCCCCGATCCCGCGATGAACCCGCGCCTTCGCCTGGCGATTCAGAATGCCAAGGCCGAGTCGATGCCGAAGGACAACATCGCCCGCGCCATTTCCAAGGCTTCCGGCGGCGATGCCGAGAACTATGAAGAAGTGCGCTACGAAGGCTACGGTCCCGGCGGCATCGCTCTCATCGTCGAGGCGCTGACCGACAACCGCAATCGCTCCGCCTCCAACGTGCGTGCCGCCTTTACCAAGGCGGGCGGTGCGCTCGGTGAAACCGGCTCCGTTTCCTTCATGTGGGATCGCATCGGCGAGATCGTCTATCCGGCCAAGGTCGGCAGCGACGACAAGGTGATGGAAGCCGCGATCGAAGCCGGCGCCGACGACGTCGAGACCGACGAGGAAAGCCACACCATCTACTGCGCCTTCGAAAATCTCGGCGAAGTATCGAAGGCCCTCGAAGGCGCTCTCGGCGAAGCGGAGTCGGTGAAAGCCATCTGGCGGCCGCAGAACAACATTCCGGTCGACGAGGAACGCGCACAGTCGCTGATGAAGCTGGTGGCGACACTCGAGGACGACGACGACGTCCAGAACGTCTACGCAAATTTCGAGGTCGACGACGCGACCCTTGCCAAGCTCAGCGCGGCCTGATTCAAAAACGCCCCGCACGCCGGGGCGTTTTCTTTTGTCGCGTCCAGCGCATCGGCCCGAAAGTCGGAACCGATTTTCGGAAAGCATGGTGCGCAGCTTAAAAGTGTTAGAGCGCGTCCGAGGGACGCGCGGCGCTCTACGAGGTTTTCAATGACCGACGCTCCCCGTCCTCGCATCGTCATCACCTATTGCACACAGTGCCAGTGGCTGTTGCGTGCAGGCTGGATGGCGCAGGAACTGCTGTCGACTTTCGCCACAGATCTCGGCGAAGTGGTTCTCATACCGGGCACGGGCGGCATCTTCACCATCACATGCAACGACGCGCTGATCTGGGACCGCAAGCGCGACGGTGGTTTCCCGGATGCAGCCAAGTTGAAGCAGCTTGTGCGCGACGTGATCGACCCCGAGCGCGACCTCGGCCATTCCGACCGCAAGAAGATGTGATCTACAGCATTCCCGGACTGATTTGCCTGCGCGGTCTTGGCAAGTCGCCGTGGGTAACCGCAACAAAAATCCGCCGCCTCGACCAGAGACGGCGGATACCCTAGCCAGCACCATATGCTTACATCAGCGCCGCGATGAAGGCGGCCAACGCGCCGGTGCATGCAAAGGCGCGCACATGGTTCCAGAACACCCAGCGATCGAGATGGATGGCCCACTGCTGCGCCGCGGCCTGGGTGTCGGGTGC
Source organism: Mesorhizobium sp. 1M-11 (assembly GCF_001303895.1). Classification (GTDB taxonomy): domain Bacteria; phylum Pseudomonadota; class Alphaproteobacteria; order Rhizobiales; family Rhizobiaceae; genus Mesorhizobium. Next base: position 296,829 of record NZ_LJSD01000075.1, read on the forward strand.
GGTGGCCGCCAGCGCGTCGTTCATCGGCACGTTGATGACCATGGTGACGACGATGTTGCCGACCACATAAAGTGCCGCACCGATCAGCACCCAACTGGGACGTGCGACGCCCCAGCCGAGGAAGGCCGCCAGCACAAGGAACAGCGCCAGCAGCGCAGTGCCCATGAAGATGGACAGGAACAACGGGTTCTGGATCACCGTGTTGATGGTGTTCATAACCAACACGCCTTGCGGCACTGGTACCTGTGACAGCGACGGCATCACCGAATTGGAGTAGGCGAAGAAAAGCCCCGCCATGAGGCCGCTGCCAAGCGCGGCAATGAAAGTGATGGCAATCACGATTTGAGCAAGCATCTTTCTCTCCCTCTCAGAGATCCGCGTTCCACACGCCGGTGGCGGCAGTTTCGCGCACATAGATTGAAAAGTCTTTGGGCTCACGGCCGAGAGCCCGCTGGACACCGTCGGTGAGATATTCGTTGCGGCCGTCGAGCACTCGAACGAACAATTCGTCAAGCAGCCACACGATATCGGCCGGCGTTCCATACGCCGCGAGTTCGGCCTTGAACTCTTCAGGCGAGACGCGGCTGTAGGCAATATCCCGACCAGAACCGCGGGCAATCTCCGCGACCGCCTCGCGGAAGGTCAGGAGCCGCGGTCCGGTCAGTTCATACAACTCACCGATATGACCCTCGTTCGACAGGACCTCGGCTGCCACATCGGCGATGTCGTCGGCATCGACAAAGGGTTCGCCGATCTCGGCGGCAGGGACGGATATCTGCCCGGCCAGCACGCCGTCCAGGAAGGCGCTTTCGGAGAAGTTCTGCGCGAACCAGGAGCAGCGCAGGATCGTCCAGTCTGCGCCGGTGGCCTTCACCATCTCCTCCGCGCGCTGCGCTTCCGGTTCGCCGCGGCCGGACAGAAGCACCAGCCGGCGCACGCCACGGCTGACGGCCAGCATGGCGAATTCCTCGATGGCTTCAGCCGCGCCCGGCACTGTGAGGTCGGGATAGTAGTTGATGTAGACGGCGCCGACGCCTTCGAGAGCGCCTGCCCAGCTTGCCTTGTCGGTCCAGTCGAAGGCCGGGTTCGCCGAGCGAGAGCCGATGCGGACCGGGATGTTCCTGGCCTCGAGCCGCTCGGCCAGCCTGCGGCCGGTCTTGCCCGTGCCACCAAGGATGAGGACCGGCTTTGATGTCGTGTTGGTCATGTTTCTCTCCATGTCACAAACGTGAGCAATCCTCGCGTTTGCAAAATGTGATAAATCCTCATATTCTTTGAGTCAAGCAGGAATTTTCAGACAGCCGCCCGGCAAGCATTCGAGGAAACGATCATGGAAAGCGTATCGGCCATTGTTCAGGACACTCCCGGTCCGCGTCGTGAGCCGACGCAGAAACGCAGTCGCGAGCGGGTGGAGCGGATGCTCGCCGTCGCCTCGGCACTGATCGCGGAAAAAGGCAGCGACGCCTTGCGCATGGGCGAAGTGGCCGAGAAAGCCGGTGTTTCGATCGGTTCGCTCTACCAGTTCTTTCCCGACAAGAGCGCCATCATCCGGGCCCTTGCCGACCGCTACCAGAAGGAGAGCGAAGCGTGCATCGCGGAAGCTCTCGCGAGCGTGAAGGACCGGAAGGGTCTGGAAAAAGCCTTCTCGGAACTGGTCGATACCTATTACGGGATTTTCCTGGGCGAGCCAGTGATGCGTGACATCTGGTCGGGCACGCAGGCCGACAAGGCGCTGCGCGAGTTGGAGCTTGCCCACAGCCGCGCCAATGCCGGCATGCTGCTTGCAGTCCTCCTGCGTCTGCATCCGGACGAAGATCCGGCCTCGCTCGAAACCTCTGCCTTTCTGATCTGGCAGCTCGGCGAGGCGACGATGCGGCTTGCGGTTTCAGTCGATCGCGCGGAGGGTGACCGACTGGTTACCGCATACAAACGTATGGCATTGGGCGAATTAGCGCGCGACTGAAGCCGCGCGCTCATCCATTGCCGAGGCATGCTTGGTGTCGCGCATGGTCGAATAGACCAGCAGCGAAACGAAGATGACGCCGGCCAGATAATAATAGAACCACTGTTCGTGGCCCTGCTGTTTGAACCACAGCGCGATCGCCGGTGCCGTGCCGCCGAAAATCGATACCGTCAATGCGTAAGGTACGCCGACGCCGGTGGCGCGCACCGCGGTTGGAAACAGCTCGGCTTTCACTACGGCATTGATCGAGGTGTAGCCGGCGGTGAAGATCCAGGCGCCACAGATCAGCAGGAAGGCGACGAAGGGCGATGTCGTGGATGACAGCATCGTCAGGATCGGCACCGTCAGGATGGTACCGGCAACGCCGAAGAAGATCAGCAGAGGCTTGCGCCCGATGCGATCGGAAATCAGCCCATAGATCGGCTGCAGGATCGCAGCGAAGATCAGCGAACCGGCGATCACATAGGTCGTGGTGAGGTCAGACAGGCCGACCGTCTGCTTGACGAAGGTCTGCATGTAGGTCGTGAACGTGTAGAAGGCGGCTGTACCGCCGGCCGTGAGCCCAACCACGATCGCCACTTCACGCGGGAACTTCCTCAGCCCGCGCAGCGAACCTTCGCGCTTCTCCGTTGCCGTCGTCGCCACGAAAGCCTCTGTCTCGTGCAGTTGCCGGCGCATCACCGCCGAGAAGATCGCAAGCAGCGCACCAATGACAAAGGGAATGCGCCAGCCCCAGGCGACCAGTTGCTCATGCGTCAGGAAGACGTTCTGCAGGAGCAGCAGGACCAGGATGGCGCACAGCTGGCCGCCGATCAGCGTCACATATTGGAAGCTGGAATAGAAACCGCGATGGTTGGGATCGGCGACCTCGCTGAGATAGGTGGCGCTGGCACCGTATTCGCCGCCAAGGCTGAGACCCTCGATGACGCGAGCCAGCGCCAGAAGCACCGGCGCGGCAAAGCCGATCGTTGCGTAGGTCGGTGTGAACGCGATGATCAGCGAACCGAAACACATCATCAGAACGGAAATGGTGAGCGACAGTCGACGCCCGTAGCGGTCGGCAAGATGACCGAACAGCCAGCCACCGAGCGGCCGCACGATGAAACCCGCAGCAAACAGGGTCGCGGCGTTCAGTTGCTGGATGACAGGATCGTGCGATGGAAAGAAGGCCGGCGCGAAATAGAGCGCAAACGCTGTATAGGCGTAGAAATCGTACCATTCGACCAGATTGCCGATCGAACCGATGAAGATGGCTTTGATCCGGCGGCGAGCATCGTCGAAATGGAGAGCGGTATCGGACACATGACCTCCCTGCCCCCGATGGTAGGATCGGCCAGTTCACGTCCCGATGCAACCCGCGCATACACGCAACAAAAAACCCGCCTTGAAGGCGGGTTTTTCGGATCGTATCGCGTTTCCGGCTTAGATGCCGAGATTGGCGAACTTGTTCTTGAACTTCGACAGACGACCACCGCGGTCGAGCAGCGTCTGCTGGCCGCCGGTCCATGCAGGGTGCGTGGAGGGATCGATGTCGAGGTTCATCGTGTCGCCTTCCTTGCCCCAGGTCGAACGGGTCTGGTACTCGGTGCCATTGGTCATGACGACCTTGATGGTGTGGTAATCGGGATGGATTTCAGCCTTCATCGCTCTTGTCCTGGCTAGCTGGGACGGCGGCCCTGCGGCGATGCGCCCCTTTTTAAAACTCGAAGCCGCAGCTATTGAGGAGCCACGGCTTCAAAAACGGTCGGCGTGCCTATACAACAGGCGAAATTGAATCACAAGGCCGCGCCGGAGCCAATTCGGACAGGAACCGGGACGATGGCGGACCCTATCAGCGCCGACGAGCGCAGACGCTCGCTCAAGCCGCTCCGGCGCGTGTTTCCCTATATCACCCGCTATCGCGGCCTGGTGATTGGCGCCGGCATTTCGCTGGTGTTAGCGGCCGTCACAACCTTGGCGCTGCCGCTTGCCGTGCGGCGCATGATCGACAACGGCTTCTCCACCTCAGACTCAGCCTTTATCGCCAGCTATTTCGGCATGCTGATGATCATGGCGGCCGTGCTCGCACTGGCATCCGCCGGCCGCTACTATTTCGTCATCACGCTTGGCGAACGCGTCGTCGCCGACATCCGCCGCGACGTATTTTCGCATGTCACGACTTTGTCGCCGGCCTTTTTCGATACGTCGCAATCGGGCGAGATTGTCTCGCGTCTCGCCGCCGACACCACGCAGGTGAAATCGGCAGTGGGTGCGACGGCTTCGGTGGCGCTGCGCAATGTCATCCTCGGCCTCGGCGCGCTGGCGATGATGGTGGTGACCAGCCCGAAACTCTCCGGCCTCGTCATTGCGGCCATCCCGGTCATCGTGCTGCCGCTGGTCGCCTTCGGCCGCTCGGTACGCCGCCGTTCCAGGCAGGCGCAGGATACGCTGGCCAGTGCCACCGCCTATGCCAGCGAGCAGATCGGCGCCGTGCGCACGCTGCAGGCCTTCACCAATGAAGGCTTGGTCACCGGCCGCTTTTCTGCCGCGGTCGAGGCTGCCTTCGCCGCCGCCCGTGCCTCCGTGCTTGCGCGGGCGTTGCTCACTTTCTTCGCCATCTTCATGGTGTTCTCCTCGGTGGTCGCCGTTCTGTGGTTCGGCTCGCGGGATGTGCTCGACAGCACGCTGTCGCCCGGTACGCTTGGCCAGTTCCTGCTCTATTCGGTCTTTGCAGCCGGTGCCCTCGGCGCGCTTTCGGAAGTGTGGGGGGAATTGTCGCAGGCAGCCGGTGCTGCCGAACGGCTCACCGAAATCCTCGCCGAAAAACCTGGCATCGAGGCGCCGGCCCAGCCGCGTGCCTTGCCTGCCAAGGCCAAGGGCGCGATCGAGTTCGACGATGTCTCCTTCTCCTATCCAGCGAGGCCAGACCGCGCCGCGGTGCATGGCCTGAGTTTCTCGGTCAAACCCGGTGAAACGGTCGCCATCGTTGGCCCCTCGGGCGCCGGCAAGAGCACCGTGTTTTCGCTGATCCTGCGTTTCTACGATCCTGAGACCGGCGCAGTGAAACTCGACGGCATCGATCTGACGGAGACGGATCCGCTCGCGCTGCGCCAGCGCATCGCCATTGTGCCGCAGGACGTCACGATCTTTGCCGCCAGCGTGCGCGACAACATCGCCTTCGGCAGGCCCGGCGCCACCAGCGCCGAGATCGAGGCGGCGGCCAGGGCAGCCCTTGCCGAGGAATTCATCTTCAAGCTGCAGAACGGCTATGATACGCCAGTCGGCGAGCGTGGCGTCACTCTATCCGGAGGACAGCGCCAACGCATCGCCATCGCCCGCGCCATTCTGCGCGACGCGCCCATCCTGCTGCTCGATGAAGCGACCTCCGCGCTCGACGCGGAAAGCGAGACGCTCGTGCAGGAAGCGCTCGAACATCTGATGCGCGGCCGCACGACGCTGGTCATCGCGCACCGGCTGGCGACCGTGCTGAAAGCCGATCGCATCCTCGTCATGGACAGCGGACGCATCATCGAGGAAGGCACGCACAAGAGCCTCGTCGCCAAGGGCGGCATTTATGCCAAGCTCGCCAAGCTGCAATTCGAAACCGGCGCCAGCGCCTTCATGGGCGCGGCGGAATAGTCACCCCAAAAGATTGCGCGCCGTCCGCAGGAAGATCCTGGCGCCGATTGGGATGAGGTCGTCCGGAAAATCATAGTCGGGATTGTGCAACGCCGGATGCCGTTCGCCGGCACCCAGGAAGAACATCGCCGAGGGCGCACTGCGCCCGAAGATGCCGAAGTCTTCCGAAGCCCGCATCGGCAGACTGTCTCCACTGTGCGTGACACCTTCCTGTTCGAGAGCAATGTGCAGATGCTCGACCGCCGCCGGTGCGTTCATGCTGGCAACGAAGATCTCATGATAGTCGATTGCAAAGGTCAGGCCGGCTTCGCCGGCGACCTGGTTCACAAGCGCTTCGGCGGTAGCGCATAATCCCGCCATCCGGTCGTCGAGCCGCGTGCGCAGCGTCGCCCACACCTCCGCTCGGCCGGGCGCCACGCCGAACACCGCCTCACCCATCGTGGCATGGGTGACGGTCACCATGCCGAAATCGTCGTCGCTGAAAGCGCCACTGCCGAGCTTCGCCAGTGCCGGCATCAACTGGCTTACGGCCAACATCGGCGAGGTCCCGGTTTCAGGCATCGAGGAATGCGCCGTCTTGCCTTCGAGCACGATACGCATCCCACGCGAAGCGCAGTTGACGACCCCAGGCCTCAACCGCACCTCGCCGAACGGAATACCCGGCAGATTGTGCAGCGAAAAAGAAAAATCCGGAGCGATCTCGCCGAAACGCGGATCGGCCACCACGCCGACAGCACCATCGCCGGTCTCTTCCGCCGGTTGGAACATCAGCACGACCCGGCCCTTCTGCGGACGGTTGCGTCCGAGCTGGCGGCCAAGGGCGGCCAATATCGTGGTGTGCCCGTCATGGCCGCACATATGCGATTTGCCGGGTACCATCGACGAATGCTCCACGCCGGAGAGCTCTTCGATCGGCAATGCGTCGAGTTCGGAGCGGAAGAGAACTGTCGGGCCAGGCTTGCCGCTGTCGTAGACCATGGCGACGCCATGGCCGCCCAATCCTGTCAGGACTTTATCCGGCCCGGTATCGGCGAGAAAGGCAACCACCTCCTTGGCAGTCGCCTCTTCTTCGTTGGAAATTTCCGGATGCCGGTGCAACTGGCGGCGCCATGCTGTGAGCTCGATCAGATCCTGGTTGGTCAGGGACAACGCGGCCTCCACATCCGGCTTTCATCCGGACAAGATGCCGTCGGACGCTCCGGATCGGAAGAGGCAGCTACGGGAAAAGGGCCCTCCAGACGACCTCAATCAAAGGAAGGTGGCAATTTCTGCCAACGGCTTCTTCTCGACCGCATGTTGCGGGATGGTGGCGCCTTGTTTTGGATAGCCGACAACCATCAGGATATAAGGCTTGTCGTGCGGGTCACGGCCGCAGATCTCGTTCAGGAAACTCATCGGGTTCGGCGTGTGCGTCAGCGCGACGAGGCCGGCGCGGTGGATGGCGGTGATCAGAAAGCCGGTCGCGATCGAAACCGATTCCGGCACGTAGTAGTTCTTGCGCATGACGCCATCGGCGGAACGGCTGCGGCGTTCGCCGAAAATACAGATGAGCCAGGGCGCCTCTTCCAGGAAGGGCTTGTCGGCGTCGGTGCCGAGCGGTGCCAGCGCCGCCAACCACTCCTCGCCGGCCCTGCCCTCATAGAAGGCGCGTTCCTCGACTTCGGCCGCCTCCCGGATGCGCTTTTTGATCGCCGCATCGCCGATGACCGCGAAATGCCAGGGCTGGTGGTTGGCGCCGTTAGGGGCGGTGCCGGCTGCCAGGATACAGGTTTCGATGATGTCGCGTGGTACCGGCCGGGTCGAGAATTCGCGCACCGTGTGACGGGCGCGCATATCCGCATAGAAGGCTTCGGCATTCGCGCGCATCGTCTCCAGGGGAATTTCCTGAAAGTCCGGCAGCGGAATCGGCTGGTAATTGGTGGTCGGTTTCATCTGGCGACGCTCCTCAGATTGTCGGACAATATTGTCCGACAATCATGGAATGTGCAAGTCGGGTCGATTAGAGCCGTTCAGGCTCGCGCGAAATGGTCGTCGGACAGTTTCTGGATGAGTGTCCCCGAAGCGACGACATGCTCCCGCATCGCGGCTTCCGCCGTCGACCTGTCATCGGCCAGAACGGCTTCGACGATGCGACGATGCTCGACATTGCTGGCAAAGACATGCTCGCGGTCGACCAGCATGCGGAACTGCAGCCAGTAAAGCGAATTGGAAAGCCTGGTCAGCGTTTCGGTGAGAACGGCGTTGTCGGCAATCTCCGGGAACAACCCATGGAAGCGGGTGTTTGCGTCGGAGAATTTCGCCATGTCATTGGCCTCTACGGCCTCATCCATTTCCGCCTGTAGGGCAAGCAACCTCGCCGGCGCGACGTGCAGAACCGGAAGGGCAAGGCCAACAGCCAGCGCTTCCAGCGCGCCGCGCACGGCGAAGAGGTTGTCCACCTCCCTGCGCGACAGCCTGCGCACCGTGACGCCGCGATGTGGCTCGAAGGCCAGCAGTCCATCCACTGTCAGCCGCTGGAAGGCCTCGCGCACGGAAGATCGCGACACGCCGTATCGAGAAGCGAGTTCGGTCTCGGTGAGACGCTGACCGGGCACCAGATGACCGCCACGCACAGCCTGTGCGATGGCCGAGGCAACGTGTTGCGCGGTCGAAAGAGTATCGCGTTCGATCACGAAAAGCGGCCCACCATTGTTCTCGGCAAATCTATCATGATTTGCCGTAGCGCTGCTTCAGATGCGTGATGAAATGCGCCGCGTTCAGCTTCTCGCCGGTGGCACGTTCGAGAAGCTCCGGCGTGGAGTATCGCGAACCCTGCGACCAGATGCGCTCCCGCCGCCAGGCATTGATCGCATTGAAATCACCCCGGGCGATCTCCTCATCCGCGGCCGGATGTTCCTTGGTCAGCGCTGCCCATTGCTGTGCGGCCATCATGGCCCCAAGCGTGTAGGAAGGGAAATAGCCGAAGGCAGCGGAAGGCCAATGCACGTCCTGCATCGGTCCGTCGGCCGCGTTCTCGATGGTTGAAAGACCAAGATAGTCGCGCATCTTGGCATCCCATGCCTCCGGCAGGTCCGCGACCTCCAGCCGGCCAGAGACCAGATCCTGCTCCAGTTCGAAGCGCAGGATCACATGCAGCGGATAGGTGACTTCGTCGGCATCGACGCGGATCAGCCCTCGTTCGACCCTATGCACATGCGGCAGAATATCGTCCAGCGTCCAGGCTTCGCCGAGATCTTTCTCGACCACCGGCAGCGCCCAGCGCCAGAACGCCGGATTGCGGCCGAGCTGTTTTTCCACGAACAGGCTCTGGCTTTCATGCACGGCCATGCCTCGCGCCTTGCCGAGTGGCCAGTGCGACCACTCCTTGGGCAGGTTCTGCTCGTAGAGCGCGTGGCCGGTTTCGTGCAGCACCCCCATCAACGACGACAGGAAATCCGAAGTCTTGTAGCGGGTGGTGATGCGCACGTCGGTCGGCACGCCGCCGCAGAACGGATGGTGCGATACCGAAAGCGAACCGTGATTGAGGTCGAATCCGACGGCGGCCATCATGGCCAGGCCCAGTTCGCGCTGCTTTTCGATCGGATAGACCCCCGACAGCGGTTTCAGGGGCCGCTTCGCCAGTTTTTCGTTCTGGACAGCAAGAGCCTCCGGCACGAAGTCCTTCAAGAAGGTCTTGAGTTCGGCAAAAACCGGGGCGATGTCCGCAGCACGGTTGCCCGGATCGTACTGCTCCATCAGCGCGTCATAGGGCGACAGCTTGAGGACGGCTGCTCGCAGGCCAGCCTCTTCACGCACAAGCGCGACGATGTTTTCGAGCGCTGGGCGAAAGCCTGCCCAATCGTTCTTGGCACGCAGATCCCGCCACAACTGCTCTGAACGCAGTCGTGCCGCCGTTTGTCGTTCGACGAATTCTGCGGGCAGGCAAGTCAGGTTGATGTACTGGCGTTCGAATTCCCGCAACGCTGCCTGCTGATCTTCGTCGAGTGGCTCGGCCTTGGCTGCGACGATCCAGTCTGCGACTTCCGATGCGGTGGCCTGGCGGTGATACATGCCGGCCAGCGTCGCCATCGCCTCGGCACGCTTTTCGCCACCGCCGACTGCCATGTGGGTCGCCTCGTCGGCACCCAAAATGGCTTGCGCGTGTTCCAGCGCCTCAAGCTTGCGGCCGAGCTCATCCAGTTTCTTGAACGACATTGCTTCACCAGGAGATCATGAATGGTCGGCGCGAACAGACATCAAGCCAGCCGCAATCGCAAGCCCGTCCGCGCCTCTTGCGCGGCGTTACCGCCTGCGGGAACATGAAGAGGCATTTCATGAGGGAGGGGAACAATGGTTGCCACCGTGCTCATCGGCCTGGTTGCACTGATCCATATGTATATCGTCTATCTGGAGATGGTGTCCTGGGACACGCCGCGTGGCCACAAGGCATTCGGGCTGACGCCGGATTTCGCCAAGGCGTCCAAGGTTTTGGCGGCCAATCAGGGTCTCTACAACGGCTTCCTGGCAGCCGGTCTGATCTGGGGACTTTATCTCGGTGAGGCAGGCTTCCAGGTGAAGACCTTCTTCCTCGTCTGCGTCATTGTTGCCGGCCTCTACGGCGCAGCGACGGCAAGCCGCAAGATCCTCTACATCCAGGCCATCCCGGGCGCACTAGCACTGATCGCGCTATGGCTGGGCTGGTGAGGCGATAACCAGACGGCTTCTTCGCTCGAACGAAAAACCGCCCGGCGATACCGGGCGGTTTTCGAATTCTCGAGGCAGGAATTACTTCGTGTAAACCGGTTCCGGCTCCGGCACGTAGACAGGCGGAGGCGGCGCGCAATCCGACCGGCCACCAAACTGGTAACGCAAACCGGCGCGTACTTCATGCGTGTTGATGCCATCGTCGAAGCCGGGACCACCACCGACCTTGTAGCCGAACATGCGTCCGCCATTGATGTGGCTGAAGCGATAGCCGACATCGAGCTTGGTGGTATCGGTCAGACAGTAGGAAGCACCCGCCATGAGTGCATAGGCGAAGCGCCAGCTCGAGTGCCCCTCATGCTCGAATTCGCCGTCGGGATCCTTGTTGACCAAGGTGTTCCACTTCAGGTTCGCACCACCGATACCGGCGCCGACATAAGGCGTGATGCCGTGCCAGGTACCGATGTCGACATAGGCGTTGGCCAGAAGCAGCAGCGCCGAATAGGAGCTGGTGTCGCTCGAGGTACAGGGCAGGCCGGTGCCGCAGAAGCCTGACGTGCTGCCGTTGAACTTGGTCTTCGACCAATAGTCCAGCGTAAGGTCGGTGCGGAAGTATTTGGTGACCTGGTAGCCGACACCGCCGCCCACCGAGAAGCCGCCCTTCAGCTCATGGGTATCGAAATGACCGACCTGACCGAGAGGAGCGCCGTAAAGGACGTATTCCGGGCTGTCCATATTGGACTTGCGATACCCCAGATCGCCGCGAATGTACCAGCCGCCATAATCGGCTTCCTCATAGACCGGCGCCGCGATAGGCGGTGCTTCCACCACCGGCGGCTCGGCCAGATCCGCCGCCAGTGCCGGCGCGGCGAGGCCAGACAGCAGCAAGCCCGCGACGGCTGCCTTCCTTCCGAAACTGTACATCCTTGTCACCCTTGAGACGTCGGAGCACGGACCGTGCCCGAACATGATTGACCTCGGGTGTGGATAATGAATTGCAAAGGTTAAAAGGCGTTTAACCGTATCAGTTAACTATAATCGTCTAAAATTCTCTCGAAACGCTACTCGAAAGACTTCGTCGAAATGCACAAGACCCGCCAAAGCGGGTCCTGCGATTCAGCTAGAGATGAATGGAGCCCGCCCGTCTCAAGCAGCGCTGCGCGCTTCGGAGATCACGCCGACAATGTCGTTGACGACCTCTTCGACCAGCTTGGGATCGTCGCCTTCCGCCATGACGCGGATGAGCGGTTCCGTGCCGGACGGACGAATGACCAGGCGGCCCTTCTTGCCGAGGCGATTCTGCGCATCTTCGATCGCAGCCTTGACCGGAGCCTCTTCCAGCGGCTTGCCGCCCGAGAAGCGGACGTTCTTCAGCAATTGCGGTACCGGCTCGAACTTCTTGAGCAATTCACTGACCGGGCGGTTCTGCCGCTTGACGCAGGCGAGCACCTGAAGTGCCGAGACCAGACCGTCGCCCGTTGTCGAGAAGTCGGACAGCACGATATGGCCGGACTGTTCGCCGCCGACATTGAGGCCATGCGCACGCATGTGCTCGACAACGTAGCGGTCACCGACCTTGGTGCGGTGGAGCTGCAGCTTCATACCGGTCAGGAAACGTTCCAGGCCGAGATTGGACATGACGGTGGAGACCACGCCACCGCCGGCCAGACGGCCGTTCTGGTGCCAGGATTCGGCGATCAGCGCCATGATCTGGTCGCCGTCGACCACAACACCGTTCTCATCGACGATGACGACACGATCCGCATCGCCGTCCAGCGCGATGCCGATGTCGGCGCGAACCTCGTGTACCTTCTTCTGCAGCTCGGCCGGGTGGGTGGAGCCGCATTCCTTGTTGATGTTGAAGCCGTTCGGCTCGACATTGATGGCAACCACGTCGGCGCCCAGTTCCCAGAGCGCGGCGGGCGCGACCTTGTAGCCCGCGCCGTTGGCGCAATCGACAACGATGCGCAGGCCAGACAGCGACATGGCCCGCGGCAAGGTACGCTTGGCGAACTCGATGTAGCGGTCATGGACGCCATCGACACGCTTGGCGCGGCCGAGGCTGTCGGAATCGGCCAGGGCCATCTCGACATCTTCGTCGAGCATGGCCTCGATACGCTCCTCGATCTCGTCCGAGAGCTTGTAGCCGTCCGGGCCGAACAGCTTGATACCGTTGTCATAGTAAGGATTGTGCGAAGCTGAGATCATCACACCGATATCGGCCCGCAGCGAGCGCACCAGCATGGCAACGCCGGGCGTCGGGATCGGCCCGAGCAGGAATACGTCCATGCCGGCGGCGCATAGGCCGGCCACCAGCGCGTTCTCGATCATGTAGCCGGAAAGCCGGGTGTCCTTGCCGAGCACGGCACGGTGACGGTGGCTGCCACGCTGGAAGGAAAGACCGGCGGCCATGCCGACTTTCATGGCGATTTCCGCCGTCATCGGAAACTTGTTGGCGCGACCGCGAATACCATCCGTTCCGAAATAACGTCCCGACATCTACTATGAGTCCCTGGCTGTTTGCCCGAAGGCTGCTAATGCCACAACTGCCCCGTGCCAAGCCATCACTTTGTGTTATTCTATGTCATGAATCTTAGAAATGTGTTTCCCCGCCAAAAATGCGACGCAATGGTCACAAAGCTCGCCGATATGTGCGGGAGGAGATGCGGCTACCGCACTAGCGCAGGCACGGCTTGCGCGCTATTGCTCGCATGGGATTGATTGTGAGTGGCACAACGGAGAGAACGCTATGCTCATCGATCGACTTGCTACATTGACGGGCCTTGCCGTCTTCACCCTGTTCCTGGCCCAGCCGGCCAGTGCGCTTACGATGGCCGAGTGCAGCACCAAATATAACGCGGCCAAGGACGCTGGTACGCTGGGCGGCCAGACCTGGAACCAGTTCCGCAAGGCGCAGTGTGGTACGGATGCCAGCACCGCCACGGAAGAGACCAAGCCGGCGAAGAAGACGAAGGCCAGCACGGATGACAGCAAGCCTGCCAAGAAGACCAAGGCGGCCGCTGCGAACGATGATGACGCCAAGGGCTTGTCCGCCAAGGAATGCTCGGCCAAATACCAGGCCGCCAAGGCTGCCGATACGCTGAACGGCATGAAGTGGAACGATTTCCGCAAGGCCGAGTGCGGCCCCGGCGCCACCGCTGCCGTCGACACGAGCGCAAAGAAAACCAAGGCTGCGGCAAGCGATGACGAGGCCAAGGGCCTGTCCGCCAAGGAATGCTCGGCCAAGTACCAGGCAGCCAAGGCTGCCGGTACGTTGAACGGCATGAAGTGGAACGATTTCCGCAAGGCGGAGTGCGGCCCCGGCGCCACTGCTGCAGTCGCTCCGGCTAAGCCTGCCAAGGCGTCGACCAAGGCAGCCGACGCAGCCGACGGCAAGGGCCTGACCATGGCCGAATGCTCGACCAAGTATCAGGCCGCCAAGAGCGGCGGCACACTGGGCGGCCTGAAGTGGAATGATTTCCGCAAGGCCAACTGCAGCGCCGGCGCCAATGACGACGACACCGTGCCTGCTGCCGATGAAGCCACCTATACCAGCGAGCCGGAAACCCCGACCGCGAAGGCTCCAAGCGGCGTCAGGTTCCCGAGCGCGGTTGCGAAGAAGTATTCTTCCGAGTCTCCCGGCAAGGCCCGCATGCATACCTGCCTCGACCAGTACTATACAGCCAAGGACAACAACGCCCTCGGCGGCCTGAAGTGGATCCAGAAGGGCGGCGGCTACTACAGCCTCTGCAACGCCCGCCTGAAGAGCTGACCGGCGCTTCCCGGCGCCAAGAAAGCGTTAAGTCCAAGGAATCGCGCGGGTTTTGCTCGCGCGATTCTTTTTTGTCCCGACGGCAAGATTCTTCTGGAACAGAAGTAGAACAAATAGTATACATACCGAGTATTACTTCACTCACCGGAGGGGTTTATGCGAGTTCTCTATCTGGCGGCCACTGCCGCGACCATCATGTTCTCACTCGGCACTGCGCCAGCCAGCGCACTGACGATGAAGGAATGCAGCACCAAGTATCAGGCCGCGAAAGAGGCCGACACACTGAACGGAATGAACTGGACCGCTTTCCGCAAGGCGGAATGTGGCGTTGACGCCGCTGAAGCTGACGCCACCGCTACCGACACTGGTGCCACCTTGGCCGACACAAGCAATGCAGCAGCGGCGGCCACCAAAGCGAAAACGGCCTTCGTTTCTTTCAAGGAGTGTGGCGCACGCTATCAGGAAGCCAAGCGCAACAACGAGTTGGATGGGCGCGGGTGGGACGAGTACCGAACTGCGGAATGCGGCCATTCGCTGGACAAAAAGGAGGCGAAAGCCGTTTCCAATCCTGCAGAAGCGCCGTCTGGCGTTACCTTCCCAACCGAAATCGCTGCCGACTTCAAGGATGAAACGCCGTCGAAGGCGCGCATGCACTCTTGCCTCAAGCAATATCACGCCAACAAGGAAGCCGGCACGCTGAACGGGCTGCGCTGGATTCAGAAAGGTGGCGGCTACTACAGCATTTGCAGCAAGCGGTTGAAAGGTGATCAGGCAGCCTGATCTGCCGAACGAAAGGGCCTCGAACCTCGAGGTTCGAGGCCCTTTCGTCGTCTATCGCAACGAAGCGATCCATTCGGCCAGCAGTTTGACCGCATCAGGATCGGCGATATGACGCCCGAGTTCGGGCATCATCACGCCAGGCACCGTGCTCTCCACACGATAAGTCAGGATCGAGCGACCCGGCTCGCCCGGCACGATATCGAACTCGCGATCGCCCGAACCTCGGCCTGCCGCTGCCGGCCGTTTCAAAACACCGTATCGTACCGGAACATCCTCGCCATATGTGAGAAACAGCCCGGTATTGCTGGCTGGTCCCTCGGGGCGGTGGCAATGCGCGCAATTGACGTCGAGCCAGGTGCGGGCACGTTTATCGAGAGGAGCCGTGACATCACGCCAGTCTGCGGCGGCTGGGATTTCAGCAAGGTCAGGCGCCCCTGAGAGCATGCTTGCAGTCGTCCAATGGGTAATCTGGTTTTCAGACCCACCCGCATAGGCGTAGTCGGTGTTGAGATTGCGAGCCTTCGGGCCGAGCGGTGTGATCTTCCCGTTGAAGGCGTGGCACGCCTTGCACTGGCTCTTGTTGGGCACGGAATATTCGAAAGACAGCGGCATGCCGTCACCGCCGATCGTCGAGATCGCAACCTTGGCGCCGGCAATCTTCAGTGTCGCATCGGTCTGCTGGTCGTTCCAGAGATAAGCCCACGCCTGCCAACCGTCTGCATGACGCAACAGAACCCGAGTTTCGATCAGACGCAGTTTCTCAGCCGCCTTCCTGTAATCCGCGGGAAAGGCGAAGGTCTTGATCAACGCTGTGCCGACGGGGAAGTCGAAAGCCTCGACGGGATCGTATTTCGCTGCCTGTCCCTTCGGCAGATAAACGAAGCGGAACTTCTCCGCCCCGTCCGAAAACAACGGTGTCGCCAGCCGAAACGGCACAACACCCGATGCAGGCATCTGTTTTTGCAGATCTTCGAAGAAACCGAATTCCGACAATTGCTTCGGCGGCGTGGCAGCGAGAACGACCGTGTCGGAAATCGCTTGAGCAGGCGTGCCAAACGAAACAACTGCCGCCATCGCGGCAATCAACGACCGGACATACCCAAGGTTGTTCACGATCCGCCGTCCTGCGGCAATTTGACGGGCTGCGGCTCGGGCAGGCTGCCTTTGTAGCCCGAAATATCGGTGTCCGGCCACCATCCCCATGGCAGCAGAAGCTGCGAAAGCATCTTCAGATTGATGAAGCTCGTGCCTTCCTGCTCGTCTACATAGACCTGGTTTTCTGCTGACACCCAGCTGAGATATTCGGGAATCCTCGTCACCCCGTCCCAGACGACGTCCGGCACAGGCGTACCGGAGATATCCGCAATCATCTTGCCGACTTCGCCATCGGGCGCGTTGCCGCCCTCGCCATAGGCGTTGCCATGCACAAAGACGCCGCGCGGCACGAACATGTAGTTCTTGTCGTCGTAATCCTTGGGATAGGCCCCGATCAGCACATGCGTGGTGCCGTTGCCGGACAGGCGGTTGCCGAACACATGCACATTGCGGTTCGCCATCACCATGATGCCCGTACCCTTCGGTACCATGGCGACCGTGTTGCCCTTCGGCGCGAAATTCGCCGTATCGTTGTCAACGACGTCATTGTCGAAGACGCGGATGTCGTGACCACCCTGCACTGGCAGGTTGGGGAGATCGAACACCAGGATGCCGCCGGTATTGTGGGTCGCGACATTCTTGTAGACGTCAGCACGCATCGAGTTCTCGATCTCGATGCCGGCGACATTGTACTCGGCTCTCGAGTTGCGCACGATGACGTTCTCGCTCTGGCCGACATAGATGCCGGCGTCGGAAGCACCCCGCACGGTAACCTTGTCGATCAGCACATGCTTGGAGGAAACCGGATAGACGCCGTAGGAGCCGTTTTTCTCGTTCGGCCCGTTCGTCCACTCGACGCGCAGATTGCGGAACGTGATCTGGTCCGAGCCTTTGGACTTCACGCCGTCGCCCTTGGCGTCCTCAACGGCGAAGTTCTCCAGGACAACGCGATTCGAGGTGACGAGCAACCCCTCGCCCGACCCGGTCTGCTCCTTCAGTGAAAGGATGGTCTGGTCGGGCCCTGCGCCCCTCACGGTCACGTCGTCAACGTCGAGCGACAAGCCTTCGGTGAGTTCGATACGGCCTGGGCCTATCACGACCGTATCGCCCGGTTGCGCCGAAATCAGCGCCTCGACCAGCTTTTCGGTCGCGCCATCCCCGGCGTCCACCCTAAGTTCAGCCGCTGAAACAAGACCGGCCAGGCAAACTCCGCTCGCGAAAACGGCAGCCCGTATCAAGATAGAACGCATCGCCCTCTCCCTGCGCAGCGTCGATTTTTCGGAACAATGCGCCCACACTGGACAGCTGTCAACAAAGATGAAAATGTTTCACTTATGGATCGAACTGCCCTCTCGAAACCCGTCGAGCCGCGCCAGAACCGGGCGCTGAAGACACGTGCCGCTTTGCTCGAAGCGGTGGAGACCTTGGTCGCGGCCGAAGGACATGAGGCTGTGACAACCACCCGCATCGCCATGGAGACAGGCACCGCTGTGGGTACAATCTATCGCTACTTCGTCGACCGGGAAGCCTTGCTGCTTGCCGCCTATGAAGCAACCGTCAAGCGCATCGTCGCGCAATGCGCGAGCAAGCTTGAGGCGCTGCCCGCGGACCTGGCCGCAACGGACGCCGCGCACATTCTGCTCTCCCACTACCTGGAAGCGGCGGAGTCCATTCCCGCCCACACCGGTCTGCTTGCGGCCATGCGATCGATCCGCCCCATCGAAGCGGACCAGCAGGGCAACAACCAGGCCGGCATAACAGGTGATCTGCTTGTGCCATTCTTCGCCCGTTACGCACCCGGTGCACAAAATCTGAAGCCTGTGCAGTTGCGCTTCCTGAGCGTGCTCACCGGAACAATGGTCGATCTCTACCTCGTCACCGGCGATGGTGCAGATCGCGCCCGCCTGCGGGAGGAGATCGAAGCCCATGTGGTGCTGATGGTGGAACGGGCCGGCCGGGAGAGCGACGACGGGATCAGGCAGGCTCGCCTCGACCAACAGCGCTGAGTTCGGCCCAGTCGAACTCTTCCTCCAGCACATGGTATGCGTCGTCGCCGATGACGAAGGTCCGTCTGAGTTCGATGGCGCGGGCGCGGGCGGCAGCGATCGCTTGAAGTCGCAAGGCGCCCCCCGGTAGACCAGCCGCCTGATACGGCTCACCGCCGACCTCGCACAGCTCGACGACGGCACCGTATTCCTTGCGCAGCAGCTTGGCGGCTAGACCGTCTTCTTGCTCGATGGAAGCGACAGCGGCTTTATAAGCTTCGACGCGTCCGTATCGCACCTCCTGTCCGACGGGGTCATTGTCGGAAAGGCCAAGCCACAGGATCAACGGCCTCAATGTCAGGCCTTGCAAAACAAGCGTGCCGAAGACCACGGCGAAGGCCGTGAAAAGGATCAGGTCGCGATAAGGGAAAGGTGACCCGTCACGCAGCATCTCGGGTATGGAGAAGGCGGCGGCAAGGGTAACGATACCGCGCATGCCGGCCCAGGAAATCACGATCCCGCCCTCACGCGTCGGTTGCGCCATGGGTCGCGGTGGGTTGAAGCCGTATCGCTCGATGCGCCAACGGATCAGCCAGTTGTAGCTCATGACCCAGGTGAAGCGGGTCAGAATGACGACGGCAAGGATGACCGCAGCGAACAGCGCATAGTTGCCGCGCATATCAGGTGTCAGCCGTTCCCAGATCGGGCCGATCTGCATGCCGATCAGCACGAAGGCCATTGCGTTGAGGATGAAGACGACAGCCTCCCACACCGCATAGACCGGCACCCGCAGCCGGGCGGGCATATTTGGCCCGCGTGTGTTGGCGATCGTCATCGCATAGACGACAATGGTCAGGATACCCGAAAGGCCAATTGCCTCGGCGGCGATCCAGATGCCGAATGTCATGGCGAACTGGACGATGATCGAGGTCGGAAAGTCCTCGAAGCGCGTTGCCGGCACCAGCACGCTTGCCAGGAGGTATCCCGCCGCAACACTCCCAAAGACCGTCAGCAGGAAAACCGGCACGCCACTCGACAGCGAAAGCTCGCCTCCCAGCACGGCCATGACAGCCAGCTTGTAGAGCAGCAGCGCGCTGGCGTCGTTGAGCAGGCTTTCGCCTTCGAGGATCTTCAGAAGTCGATGCGGGAGTTTGACCTGCCGCATGACGGCTGTCGCTGCGGCAGCATCCGGCGGCGCCACAATGGCACCAAGCGCGATGGCGACCCCCCAGGGCATGCCCGGCACCAACCAGCGCGCCGCCAAAGCCACAGTGAGCGTCGTCAGGCCTACCGCCATCAACACGAGACCCGCCACCGGGATCCAGTTGTCCCGGAGATCGCGCAGCGAGGTGTCGTAAGCGGAATCGACCAGCACCGGCGCCACGAACAAGGTAAGCGCCAGATGCGGATCAAGCGTCCATTCCGGACTGCTCGGCAGAAATGGGATCATCGCGCCGCCTACGGCTAGAAAAGCCGGATAGGGCACGCCAAGCCGCCTCGCCAGCGCCGAAAGCAGCGCAGCGCCGAGCAGGAGAGCGATGATCCATTCGAATGTCTGCATGGCTTCCGTGCGATCCGTGCCCCTCGCTCGCCACGGCAGGTGAACCGCCAGCACGCGCGATCACAGCGACAATAGCGACGATTGCGGGGTTCGTCTGCTCTCGACCGGATCGAAGACGATCAGGTGTAGCGTCCAAAAAAGAAACGCCGCGACAAAGTCGCGGCGTTTCTCACTCAAATCCAGCCCGAACTAGTTCGACGGCTGCGGTTCCATACCGCCTTCAGGCTCGGGGCCTTTCTTGCGGCGGCCACCCGTACCGGCTTTCGGCACGGCCGATCCGCGCGAGGTCGGCGTATCGTCGCCAAGGTCGCGCGACGGTTTCTGGCCGGCGATCAATTGCTTGATCTCTTCGCCGGAAAGGGTCTCGTATTCGAGCAGACCCTCGGCCAATGCGATCCAGTCCTTCTTCTTCTTGGTCAGGATCGTCTTGGCGGTCGAATAGGCTTCATCGATCAGGCGGCGCACTTCGGCGTCGATGATCTGCGCGGTCTCTTCAGACACATTCTGCGTACGCGCCACCGAATGACCGAGGAAGACCTCTTCCTGGTTCTCGCCGTAAGCGACGTGACCAAGCTTGTCGGAGAAGCCCCAGCGCGTCACCATGGCGCGTGCCAGCTTCGTCGCCTGCTCGATATCCGACGAGGCACCGGAAGTGATGTTCTCCTTGCCGAACTTGAACTCTTCCGCCACGCGGCCGCCCATCATGATGGCCAGACGCGAGATCATGTATTTGTAGCTCATCGAATAGCGGTCGCCCTCGGGCAACTGCATGACCATGCCCAGCGCACGGCCACGCGGGATGATGGTCGCCTTGTGCAGCGGGTCGGCCGCCGGCACGTTGAGCGCCAGAATGGCATGGCCGGACTCGTGATAGGCGGTCAGCTCCTTCTCGGCCTGAGTCATGGCCGAGGAACGGCGCTCCGCGCCCATCATGATCTTGTCCTTGGCGTCCTCGAACTCCTGCATGGTGACGAGACGCTTGTTGCGCCGCGCAGCCATCAATGCCGCCTCGTTGACGAGGTTCATCAGGTCGGCGCCCGAGAAGCCAGGCGTACCGCGCGCAACCGTCTTCAGGTCGACATTCGGCGCCAGCGGCACGTTGCGGACATGCACCTTCAGGATTTTCTCGCGGCCGACGATATCGGGGTTCGGCACCACAACCTGACGGTCGAAGCGGCCTGGACGCAGCAGCGCCGGGTCCAGCACGTCTGGACGGTTGGTGGCGGCGATCAGGATGATCGATTCGTTGGCCTCGAAGCCATCCATCTCGACCAGCAGCTGGTTCAGCGTCTGCTCGCGCTCGTCGTTGCCGCCGCCGAGGCCGGCGCCGCGATGACGGCCGACCGCGTCGATTTCGTCGATGAAGATGATGCAGGGCGCGTTCTTCTTGGCCTGCTCGAACATGTCGCGGACGCGGCTGGCGCCGACGCCGACGAACATCTCGACGAAGTCCGAACCGGAAATGGTGAAGAACGGCACATTGGCCTCACCGGCAACCGAGCGGGCCAGCAGCGTCTTGCCGGTGCCGGGAGGGCCGACAAGCAGCACACCGCGCGGGATCTTGCCGCCCAGCCGCTGGAACTTCTGCGGATCGCGCAGGAATTCGACGATTTCTTCCAGATCCTGCTTGGCCTCATCAACGCCGGCGACATCCTGGAAGGTGACGCGGCCATGCGCCTCGGTGAGTAGCTTCGCCTTGGATTTGCCAAAGCCCATGGCCCGGCCGGAGCCGGACTGCATCTGGCGCATGAAGAATATCCACACACCGAGGATCAGGATCATCGGCAGCCATGAGATCAGGTAGCCGAACAACGTGTTGGAGCCGTCGGTCTCCGGACGGGCGTTGATGACGACATTCTTTTCCTCGAGCCGCGAAACCAGCGAAGGATCGCCTGGCGAGTAGGTCTGGAAGCCGGCGGCGCTGTCGGCATAGGTGCCGGAGATGCGCTCACCTGCGATCGTCACCGCCTTCACACGTCCCGAGGCGACATCCTGCAGGAACTGCGAATAAGGAACGTCGGTGGAGGCGCCACGCGTCTGCGGCGTCTGGAACAGATTGAAGAGAGCGATCAGCAGGACCGCTATGATCGCCCAGAGCGCGAGATTGCGATAGTTCGGATTCATCGATTGTCCCGTTGGCGCCCAGTTTCGGGCGCGGATACTTGAAGAGTTAGGCCTAACATAGGGAGAGCACACCCCCTTGCCAAGCATAAGAACATGGCTCGGTTAAGCATTAGCGTTGGCTTTCGAACCGGCGGGCATTCTCAGCGGCGACACGGGAATGGAGGCCGCGCCGACAAGTGTAGAGACGGCGCGCGCGACCTCCAGGTCGAAGCCGGACAGGAACCGCGCGAAGGGTGCAATGACGGGAACAGCCTTTGCTCCCGGCAACTGTCCGGATTCGCCCGGTGAACCGAGGCAAATACCGTCTCGCCAAACCGCCGGCGCGGCCGCATGGGCAGCGCGAAACAGGCTCGCAGGCGCCTCTCCTCCCTCGGGAACAAGGGTTGCCCGCCCTCTCTCACGACCGAGCGGAGCGATCACACAACCGTCAGCATCGTCGCCGAAAGTGATGCGATAGCGCCCATCCCAGAGGGTTCCATCCGACGGCGTCGAAGGAGCTGGCAGTCCGCGCGCTTCGCGGTAGAGAAAGATGCCGGCACGACGCGCATCGATCACCGTCCGCGACAATGTAGCGCGACCCACACCAGCCGACAGCAAGGCAAAAAGGCCAACAACACGATCGTTGTCCGGCAAGAACGGTGTTCCCCCCACCACGGCAAGCAGAACACGCAGGGCATGAAGTGCGGCGGGCTGGTCGGCCTCCGTTACGAATGCTGGAGCAAGATGGATCAGGCCTGGGGCCAATCGGCTGGCGTGGCGGTCAATCAGAACGGCGGCGCCACGGCTAAGCTCTTCGCGCTGATGCGCCGCCCTGGACGCAATGGCCAGGAGACCCTCGAGGCGATTTTCATCCTCGGCGAGCTTGGCGCGTGCACGAGGCCGCTCGAACGCATGGTCCAGATTGGTCGGGTCGTCGATCCATTCGAGACCGCTCGCTGTAAGTAGCTCACGCAGAGCCGAACGCCGTTCCGTCAGCAGCGGACGCAGGATCCAGACATCGCCTTCATAGAGGGTCGCCGGGGCCATGCCGGCAAGCCCGGGCCCTTCGTCTCGCGCCTGCCGCATGAGGACGGTCTCGGCCTGATCATCGGCCGTGTGGCCAGTCACGACGGTATCGAGCCCTTCGCGCCGGGCGACATCGGCAAGCAGCCGGTAGCGTGCCGCACGTGCGGCTGCCGGAATGCCGGTCGACGGTTTGGCACCCTCCCAGACGACGATGCGGTGAGCGATACCCAATCGGGCACAAAGGCCGGCAACGGCTTGCGCTTCTGTGGCCGAAGCAGGGCGCAGAGCGTGATCCACGGTAACGGCGATGAGCCGCGCCGAAGGCAGGAAACGGTCGAAATGGTTCTTGAGGAGAATAAGCAGCGCAGTCGAGTCACTGCCGCCTGAAATGGCGGCTACGGCGCCTTGGCCGACATCGATCCGCGAAAAAAGTCCAGGTGCAGGCAGCGAGCCTGCCTGCTGCATCAGCACGAGGCGAGCGCTCGCTCCTGCTTGACACGTTCCTTGAGCGCGCTGGAGGCGTCGGGGTAACGCTTACCGACCTCGGAGAAAGTGGCACAGGCGACGTCGCGCTGCTTCAGGCCCATCAGCGAGATTCCAAGCTTCAGAAGCATATCAGGCGCCTTCTTGGACTTTGAATAGCTCTTGCTGGCAGCGAGGAAGATCTCGGCCGCGTCGCGATATTTCTGCTGCCCGAGCAAGGATTCGCCCAGCCAATAATGGGCATCGGCTGCCTTGGGATCGGAGGGGTAGCGTTCGATATGCTGGCGGAAGCCTTGTTCCGCTGTTCCATAATCCCCCGAAAGCACGAACTGGTAGGAATTTCGGTAGAGTTCGTCGGGGCTGTTGGTCGATGGCAGCGAGGCAACGACCCCACCATCCTGACCCGTTGCCGGTGCCTGCTGTGTGGTGCCGGCTGAAGGCACATCGGACGGCGGCACCGCACTTACGACATTGCCGTTCTTGTCCACCGTGATGGTACCGAATGATGTCGGTGGCTTGCCGGTAACCGTCTTGCCCGGCTCGCCGTTACCGGAATCGATGATGAGATCGCCGACCTGGTCGCCGCCTTCACCCTGGCCACCGGGCTGCGGCGCCTGGCTGGCCGACTGGGACTGCCCGGAAGGCTGGCCGCCGGACGTAGCCGGCGCCGAAGGCGTGGCCGAGGCGGGTGCCTGTGCCACGCTGTTGCCGCCAGTGGCAGCGTCAGACTTCTTCTGGGGGGCAGCACCACCGCCCTGCTCGATCTGCTGAAAACGGAACTCGTTGTCTTCCTGCGTCTTGCGCAACTGTTCCTGCAGTTGCAGGATCTGGAAGTTCAACTCCTCGATCTTGCCGTTCATCTGCCGGATCTGGTCTTCCAGGCCAACCGAGCCGGACTGGGCAAACTGCACAGTCTCATTCTTGTTTTCCTTGCCACCGAACAGGCCCGGAAGCCCGAAACTCGGCAGACTGAAGGAAAAGCCGTCCTCGGTGGTCCGCACCGGCCCGGCTGCATTGGCGGGTGCAATCACACTCGCTGCGAGCAGGACAGCAAGCGTCCCGCTCAGGATTGTTCTAAAATGCATTGGTCTCTCGCCATCAGGGTCAAAACAGGTCATTGCCCGGAAATCGGCCGCCGCCTTGGGAACGGCTTGCCCACCCGAACGCATCCGCTTTTAGCAGGGCGCGAGACTTCGGCCAAATTTTGTTTCAACCCGATATTTAGAGCGCCGCGCATCCGTTCGGACGCGCAAAGGACGCTCCAGGACTTTGAACTGCGTATCGGCCAAGAAAAAAGGCGGCCACAAGGGCCGCCTTTTTGCGATTGGCTTCGATACACCGGCCGAAGCCGGCCACAGATCAGGAGCCGGCGCCCGACAGCGTGGTGACAGCGCGACGGTTCTGCGACCAGCACGAGATGTCGTCGCAGACGGCAACCGGGCGTTCCTTGCCGTAGGAAATCGTCTTCAAGCGGTTGGAGGCCACACCCTTGCCGATCAGGAAGTCGCGGGTCGCAGCCGCCCGGCGAGCGCCGAGCGCCAGGTTGTATTCGCGAGTGCCACGCTCATCGGCATGACCTTCGACGACGATGGCGTACTGGCCATACTTGTTCAGCCACTGGGCCTGGCGACCCAGCGTCTGCTGAGCGTCGGCACGGATCGAGGAAGAGTCGGTGTCGAAGAAGATGCGATCGCCGACATTGACGGTGAAGTCCTGTGCCGAACCTGGAGTGGCGGCGCCACCGCCCAGGCCGAGATCGGCCGCGCTGTTCGGGGTCTTCTTCGAAGCGCAGCCTGCTATCGCCAGCGAGGCGACCAGCGCGATCATGACCGGGTTCGTGGTAAGCTTTGCGATACGGCGCATGCCGCCTCTCCTTCGCATTCGAGTGATTTCGTTGATATGCCAGTAACCACGTTTGGGTTAACCGGCGCTCAAGAAACACGGTTAAAATTCTATTGCGGTCGCCGTCCGCGACCGTCGCCGCAGCTTCAGGTCCCGTAGACCACGACGCCACAGCACGCTTGACGCTGCACTGTACTGCCCGGGAAACGTAGCCGGCTTGCCGCCCCTACGCCGATCCTCAGACCATTCGGTCGAGGCTCTAGCCTGAAATGCGGCCAAAACGCGACCAAGTCACGAAAAAGGGGCCTCGCAGGCCCCTTTCCGATGCGTTTCAGGGTCGCCCCGTCATTCCAGAAGCGGCGACCATGCCGGGTCGGAGCCGAAGCCCGAGGTCGGGATCGGTTGCTCGTTGCGGCCGGTCAAGTCGACCGAATAGAGCTTCGGACCGCCGGCGCTGTCGCGGAAGAACATCAGCACACGGCCGTTTGGTGCCCAGGTCGGGCCTTCCTGCTGGAAGCCGGTCGACAGGATGCGTTCTCCCGAACCGTCCGTCTTCATCACGCCGATCTGGAACTGACCGCCACCCTGTTTGGTGAATGCGATCAGATCGCCGCGCGGCGACCAAACCGGCGTCGAATAGACGCCATCGCCGAAGGAGATGCGGTGTGGGTTGGAGCCGTCGGCGCCCATGACATAGATCTGGGAGCGACCGCTGCCGCCGCCGCGATCGGAGGTGAAGACAACCTGCGAACCGTCCGGCGAATAGGACGGCGAGGTATCGATTGCCGACGAGTCGGTGAGACGTGTCGTCGAACGGCTTCTCAGATCCAGTGCATAGATGTTGGAGTTGCCGTCATCGCGCAGCAGGCTCATGATCACCTTCTGGCCATCCGGCGAGAAGCGCGGCGCAAACGTCATGCCCGGGAAATTGCCGACGAGTTCGCGCTGACCGGTCTCCAACTGCAGCAGGTAGACTTTCGGCACACCGCTTTCATAGGACATGTAGGTGATTTCCTGCCGGTTCGGCGAGAAACGCGGCGTCAGCACGATCGAGGCGCCGTTGGACAGGAAGCGCGCATTGGCGCCGTCCTGGTCCATGATGGCGAGCCGTTTCTTGCGCGCGTTCTTGGCGCCGGTCTCGTCGATGTAGACGACCCGGGTGTCGAAGTACCCTTTTTCGCCCGTCAGGCGCTCATAGATCGCATCGGCGATGATATGGGCGACACGGCGCTGGTTGGCCGCGTTCGCGAAGAACTGCTCACCTGCCAGTTGCTGGCCAGCGAACGTATCCCAGAGACGATATTCGGCACGGATGCGGCCGTCCGCTTCCTTGTTGACGCGGCCGGTCACCAGCGCCTGGGCGTTGATGACCTTCCAATCATCGAAACGCGGGGTCTGGTCGGGGTTCGATATCTTCTCGATGAAGGCACCCTTGTCGATCGGCGCGAACAGGCCGGAGCGCTTCAGGTCCGCCGCCACGATGTTGGATATTTCCGTGCCGAGATCGCCGGACGACTGGAAGTCGGTGATGGCGATCGGCAAGGGCTCGACATTGCCCTTGTTGACGTCGATCTCCACCAACGCATGCGCCGGCAACAGTGCAAGGCCGCTCATGCCGGTGGCCATGGCGCCGATCAGAAAGAGTGTCTTGAAAAGATGCTTCATCGCGAATTCCTGTTTCATATCCGAGCGATAGACATCACATGCCCATGTCGCTCGGGTTGAACGTGACTTGAATTTCGGACCAGATGTCCTGCTTGCCTGCTGGAAGTACCAACCCCGCCTGATCGCATTTCTGGATCGCACGCACCGCGCTTTCATCGTAGGAACGATTGCCGCTGGAGGTCTGAACCGTCGGACGACCATCCAGCTTGCCCGACTGATCCACATTGAACCGGATGACCGCGACGAGGTTTCCGGCATCCTGCGCACCAGCCGGAATGGTCCAGCAGCCGCTGAGCTGATCGCGAAGAGCGCCCATTTCGCTGTTGCTCAGCTTCTGGCCATTGTTCCTGTCGCCGCCGAGCGACGACTGCTGGCTGGATCGTTTTGCGCCACCACCCGAAGGTTTGTCCTTGTTGAGAAGAGCGGATACCTTGTCGTTGAAGGCATCATCCTCCGACTTCTGCCTGGAAGACGCTTCCTTGACCGGCTTTTCCGAATTCTTGCGATCGGGTGCCTTGGCGGTCTCGGCCTGGGCCTGTTCGGGGCGTGGCTTGGCCTCCGGTGCCGGTGCCGAATTGGGCAGGGCAACAGACTCCGTCTGTTCCGAGGCAATGGCCTCGGCCACCGCATCGGGCTTTGCCGGCTCGGGCTTGGCCTCCGCTGGCTTCTGCTCGGCGGGCTTCGGTGCGGGTTCCGGTTCCTTCACCGGTTGCGGCTTGGGTTCCGGCTGCTTGACGGGGTCGGGCTTCACATCCTGCTTGGGCTGCTCGGCCGGCGCGACTTCCGTCGCCGGCGTCGGCTTCGGCTCTTCCTTCGGCTTCGGCGTATCCTCGGGCTTGGGTTTTTCCGTCGGCGTCGGCGCCTTGGGTGCCGACTCCGTATTCTCGACCGGCTTTGGCTTCGCAGTCGGTGTCACCGGCTGATCCGTGTCGACACTGTTTTCGCCGATCTTCTGGGCATCGGCGACGATGTCGGGCCGCTCGGTTGGTTTTGGTGCCGGCTTGTCACGCACAGTCGACTTCTTGTCGCCTTGCAGTGACTGCGCAACATCTTCCACCGGTACGATGTCCACCGGAAACGACTCGACGTTCATGGGCTGGAATGCAGGCGGAGCCCTGAGCGTGAACAGGCCAAAGCCGATCACGGCAGCATGCAGGATCACCGATGTGGTGAGACCGGCCTTCAAGGTTATTTGTCCTGTTCCTGCAAGGTGACCAGGCCGAGGTTCTTGTAGCCGGCGGCCGAGATGCGGGCCATGACCTTCATGACGGTGCCATAGTCGGCAGCCTTGTCGCCGCGGATGAAGATGCGCTCCTCATAACCGGTCTTGGCGATCGCCTCGAGCTTCGGCACGACTTCCTCGAGCGGAATCACCGTCTCCTGCAGATGGATTTCGCCAGCCTGGTTCACCGAAACGGTGATCGGCTGGGTTTCCGCATTCATTGGCTTGGCCTGCGTTTCCGGCAGGTCGATCGGCACGCCGACCGTAAGCAGTGGTGCCGCCACCATGAAGATGATGAGCAGCACCAGCATGACGTCGACGAACGGCGTGACGTTGATTTCCGACATCAGGCCGTGATGGCGGCCGCGACGCCTGTGGCCGCGTCCGCCACGTCCCGAACCACCTGAGCTGACTGACATTCCCATCGGCTTGTTTCCTCAGGCGGCCTTCTGGGCCACTTTCTCATCGATTTGGCGCGACAGTATGGCGGAGAACTCGTCGGCGAAGCCCTCCATGCGCACCGCGATCTTGCCGGCGTCGGACGACAGCTTGTTGTAGGCGATGACGGCAGGGATAGCGGCAAGCAGGCCGATGGCGGTGGCCAGCAGCGCTTCCGCGATACCGGGCGCGACAACGGCCAGATTGGTCGATTTCGAACCGGCGATGGCCTGGAACGACGTCATGATACCGACGACCGTGCCGAACAGGCCAATGAAGGGTGCGGCGGAACCGATGGTGGCGAGGAAGCCGAGGCGACCCTCCAGGCGTTCCATTTCACGCGTCAGTGCCAGATCCATCGCCTTGTCGATGCGGGTCTGCAGCGCGAGCGGCGATTTGGCGCCTTTCTCGAAGCTCTTCTTCCATTCACGCATGGCGGCCACGAAGATAGCGCCCATGCCCACGGTCTTGCGCTCGGCGAGGTTACGGTAAAGCTCTTCCAGCGACTGACCCGACCAGAACACCTGTTCGAAGCGGTTGAGCGCGACGCGCAGCCGCGCAAAGGAAACCAGCTTGTCGACGACGATGGCCCAGGTCCAGACCGAGGCGCCGATGAGGCCGAGCATGACCAGCTTGACCACCCAGCCGGCCTGCATGAACAGGCCCCAAATCGACAGTTGCGCGCCCGGATCGGCGAGTGCGATGTTTTCCATGGTTCGTTCCTTAAGAATCCGGGCCCCGGCTCGCCGCTAGCCCCTGGCGCTCTACCCCTTGTGGTCCGTTCGCGCGAAGCTTCCGGAAATGCCCCAAAAGGCGCCTTTCGCGGCCTTTTCACGGCAAATATTGGTGAAACGAAGGCATGAACGCCTCCAATCTTCACCTATGTCTTCATGAACTGTTATGGTTAAGGAGAGGTTAGGAATCGCAAGTGTTGTGCGACGCAGCATGCATGATGTGCCAGCGCCGGGTCACAATGGAGTGAAGGTCCCCTAAAGAGCCTTTGGCATGAAGGCGGCAACCCATTCCTTGGGAAAACGGCGCGGACGGCCATTCTCGCCGATGATCGCTGCCTCTACCCTGGCATCGACCAGCACGTCCGCATCGCGCTTGAGTTGCTGGGCCATGAAGATGCGCGCACCGGAAATGTCGTCGGTGCGGGTATCGACGGTCAGGATATCATCGATACGCGCCGGTGAACGGAAGTCGATCTCCATGCGGCGGACGACCCAGACGATCTTCTCGCCATGCTTGCCTTCGGCAAGTTCGGTGTGATGCACACCGGCCAGCCGCAGGAAATCCGAGCGGCCACGCTCCAGGAATTCCAGATAGCGGGCATGATAGACGACGCCGGAGAAATCGGTGTCGGCATAGTACACCCTCGCCATCAGCCGATGGCCGAATTCGGTCAGCGTCCCGGAAATGCCACCGAGCAGATCGTCCGCGCCAGGCATCGGTCAATCCCCTTCCTGGAAGAGATTGATCTGCTGCTGGGCAAGATCGCGCGGCACCTCCAGGCCGAGATGCCTCCAGGCATTGGCCGTCAGCACGCGCCCGCGCGGGGTTCGCTGGATGAAGCCCTGCTGGATCAGATAGGGCTCGATGATATCCTCGATCGCATCCCGCGGTTCCGAAAGACCAGCCGCGATCGTCTCGATGCCGACCGGCCCACCACCGAAATTCATGGCAATCATGGAGAGGTAGCGCCGGTCGAGCTGATCGAGGCCGAGCGCGTCGACTTCCAGTCGGGACAATGCCTCGTCAGCGACCTTGCGCGACACGGTCTCGGCGCCGGCGACCGACGCGAAGTCGCGCACGCGGCGCAGCAGCCGCCCGGCGATACGCGGCGTACCACGGGCACGACGCGCGATTTCAACAGCGCCATCATCGGCGATCGGCATGCTGAGGATGCGCGCCCCGCGCCGCACGATCAGCTCCAGTTCCTCGACCGTGTAGAAATTCAATCGCACCGGGATACCGAAACGGTCGCGCAGAGGATTGGTGATGAGCCCGAGCCGCGTCGTGGCAGCCACCAGCGTGAAGCGGGCAAGATCGATCTTGACCGAGCGCGCCGCCGGCCCTTCGCCTATGATCAGGTCGAGCTGGAAATCCTCCATCGCAGGGTAGAGGATCTCCTCCACTGCCGGGCTGAGCCGATGGATCTCGTCGATGAACAGAACATCGCGGTCTTCCAGATTGGTCAGCAGTGCCGCGAGATCGCCGGCCTTGGCGATCACCGGCCCCGATGTGGAGCGGAAATTGACGCCCATCTCGCGCGCCATGATCTGCGCCAGCGTGGTCTTGCCCAGTCCCGGCGGGCCGACGAACAGGACGTGGTCGAGCGCATCGCCACGGCCCTTGGCCGCTTCGATGAAGACTTTCAGGTTCGCACGCGCCGCCGCCTGGCCGACGAAATCGTCCAGCGTCTGCGGGCGCAGAGTCTGGTCGGCATCCTCGCCACGCTTTTCGGAGGAGATGAGACGGGGGGCGGTGTTCATGCCCCTCTCCTCGCACGACGGAAGGGTCCGAACAAGAAGCGCGTCACCGCGCCAGCTCCTTCAGCCCCAGCCTGATCAGCTTGGCGGAATCGGCTCCTTCGCCAGCACTCTTCAAGGCGGCAGCCACGGCATTGGCCGCGATATCGCGCGAATAGCCGAGATTGGTGAGCGCGGAAACCGCATCGGCGACAGGAGCGGCAGCGACGCCCTCGCCCAGTTCCTGCTTCAGCCCGATCGTGCCGGAAGCCTCGCCTGCAAAGGCCGGTGCCTTGGTCTTCAACTCGGTGACGATGCGCTCGGCCACCTTCTTGCCGACGCCAGGCGCCCGCGACACCATGGCGATGTCGCGCAGCGCGATCGCGTTGGCGAGGTCGGATGGCGACAACGTCGACAGGATCGCCAGCGCGACCTTGGCGCCAACGCCCTGCACATTGTTCATCAGCAAGCGGAACCATTCGCGTTCCAGCGCGGTCTTGAAGCCGTAGAGGCGGATCATGTCCTCGCGCACATAGGTTTCGATGTGCAGCACCACCGCCTCGCCAGGCCCGGGCAGTGCCGAAAGTGTGCGTGCGGAACAATAAGCGACATAACCGACGCCATGCACATCGACGAGGCAATGATCCTCCTCGATCTCGTCCACCGTGCCTTTCAGCTTGCCGATCATCCCGCTTGCCCCTTCACGCCACGGCCATGCGATAGGCGATGCTCTGCCGATGATGGGCATGGCAGATGGCGATGGCCAGCGCGTCGGCGGCGTCGGCGGTGTCGAAGGCTGCCTTGGGCAGCAATACCTTCACCATCATGTGGATCTGTTTCTTGTCGCCATGGCCGACGCCGATCACCGCCTTCTTGACGGCATTGGGTGCATATTCGGCCACCAGCAAGCCGGCACGGGCCGGCACAAGCATGGCGATGCCACGGGCTTGTCCAAGCTTCAGTGTTGCGGACGCATCCTTGTTGACGAAGGTCTGCTCGACGGCCGCTTCCTGCGGCATCAGCTGATGCAGCACGTCGGCCAGCCCATCATGCAATTGGCACAGCCGCGCCGCCAGCGCGGCCTTGTCGTCCGAACGCACGGTGCCCGCCGCGACAAAGCGCAGCGAATTGCCGAGGCTTTCGACGACACCCCAACCGGTGCGTCTCAGCCCGGGATCGATACCGATGATGCGAATCGCTTCCCCCATGCGCGGAGTCTACCTTTCGCGCAAAGCGATGCCAGCAAAATGTGAACAAACCAGAAACAAGAAGCCAAAGGCTTCGCACGAAGCCTCGGTTCAGCCGCCGGCGAAAGCCGTCTTGAGCAGCGTGATCTGGTCCGAGACCGGGTTGGAGCGGCGATTGGCCGGCTGCGCATGAACCGTTCCGCCACTGCCGTAGATTTCCTCGTCCATGCGCCGCACCAGCGACTGCAGGCGCAGCGATCGGTTGACGAGATCCAGGAAGTCGTCCGGCAATTCGCTCCAGCCGGCTGCCTCGCTGTGCGCCGAAGCGGTATCCAGCCGCACCTTTGATTTCTCCGACGCAACCTGATCGCGTGTCATCTCGCCGGAATTCGCAGCGCGCTGCAGAAGCAGCCAGGATGCGATCTGCATCAGTCGTGTGGTGAGACGCATCGATTCGGCGGCGTAGAGCGTCGCACCCAGCCGCGACAGCTTCTTGGCCTCCAGCCTGCCCTTGCCGTCGAGA
Organism: Mesorhizobium sp. 1M-11; assembly: GCF_001303895.1. GTDB lineage: Bacteria > Pseudomonadota > Alphaproteobacteria > Rhizobiales > Rhizobiaceae > Mesorhizobium. The sequence goes on from NZ_LJSD01000075.1 coordinate 329,246, forward strand.
TACTCGGCCGTACGCTCGACGAGGCCCATGCCTTCGTCATAAAGCGGCTTGAACGATTGCGAGAAGACCCTCCGCTCGGCCAACTTGATCGTGTTCGCGCTTTCCTTGGAAGGCTCGCTCATTTCATGTTCCGTATTCGCATTCTTCCGGCCGAATCGGCGTCATGCCGCCGGTTTCCAAGCCTATATGACAGTGGCTAAGAAAATGCGCCGGGACTTCTCGCAAGGCAAGCACATGTTTAACAAACGGTTAACGCCGTCGTTTCCTGGCTGCCGCCGGCCTGACCGCCGGGCAAAAAAAGAGCCGCGATGAGGCGGCTCTCAGGAGTTTAACAGGGAGGCGTCAAACAAAGTGGCTCCAACCACTCGGTAAGAATCCAGATCACTGGATGCGCATAGTAAACGCTCGTAAAGCTTAATGAACCCTTAACAGGCGCCAAGATTTTTTAAGGAGCCTGGGCAAGCTGTGCCGTATCAGCACAACATCGGAGCCCCTCACCGGGCATGCCAATGTGAAGAACCCCACTCTCATTTCACCTCTTCCTGAAGTATTCTTGCCCTGCAAACCGGCAGCAGCGCGGCCCCACGCAAAGATGGGACGAATGCCGCTGAGCCATGTGTTTGCTCATGCGTCGCGTCGCAAGGACGAACGCGACGAAACAACGGGGGAACTATCATGCAAGGCGTATCTCGGAACTTCTTTGCGCTCGCCATTGTCTACGCACTGTGCGGCATGGCGTTGGGCCTGCATATGGCGATCAGCCAGGACCATACCGAAATGCCCGTCCATGCACACGCACTGGTGGCGGGCTGGCTGACATCCGCGGTCTTTGCCATCTTCTACCATCTGTTTCCGGCCGCTCGCGAAACAAGGCTGGCAACGATCCATTTCTGGCTGACGGCGCTAAGCGGTATCGGTCTGCTGGTGACGCTCTATTTCCTGCTGGCGGGAAACACGGCGATCGAACCGGTGGTCGGCATCTGTTCGATCCTGTTCTTCGCGGCGATGCTGCTGTTCGCCGTGATCGCTCTGCCTGTCCTGCGCAAGCCCTGAACGGACTGGCTAGGGCCGGCATTGGAACGCCGGGCGTCCATTCGGACGCCCGAAGCTCCGCATCGCGCTAGCTGGCTTTGGCCATTTCACGCAGGCGGAACTTCTGGATTTTGCCCGTCGAGGTCTTCGGGATCTCGTGGAAGATGATGGCCTTCGGCACTTTGAAGCGGGCGAGAAGGCCCCGGCAGTGCTCGATGATCTCGGCCTCGGTCGCTGACTTGCCCGGCTTCAGCTCGACATAAGCCACCGGCACTTCACCCCATTTGTCGTCGCCACGCGCCACCACGCCGCAGGATGCCACGGCCGGGTGTTTGTAGAGCGCATCCTCGACCTCGATCGAGGAGATGTTCTCGCCACCCGAAATGATGATGTCCTTGGAACGGTCCTTGAGCTGGATGTAACCGTCGGGATGCATGACGCCGAGGTCGCCGGAGTGGAACCAGCCGCCGGCAAAGGCCTCGTCCGTCGCCTTGCGGTTCTTCAGATATCCCTTCATGACGATGTTGCCGCGAAACATCACCTCGCCGATGGTCTCGCCATCGGCAGGCGTCTTTTCCATCGTGGCCGGGTCCATCACCGTCAGGTCTTCCAGCGCCGCATAACGCACACCCTGACGCGCTTTCCTGGTTGTGCGCGTTCCCTTGTCCAGCACATCCCATTCGCCATGCCATTCATTGACGACGGCAGGGCCATAAGTTTCGGTCAGACCATACAGGTGGGTGACGACGAAGCCGGCGTCAGCCATGCCGGACAGAACCGCCTCGGGCGGCGGGGCAGCCGCGGTGTTGAAGGTGACGGTTTGCGGAAATTCGCGCTTGTGCCCGTCGCCGGCATTGATCAGCATTGCCATGACGATGGGCGCACCGCAAAGATGGGTGACGCCATGGTCAGCGATCGCATCATACATCGCCTTCGCCCGCACCCAGCGCAGACAGACATGGGTTCCCGCTTGCACGGCCAGCGTCCAGGGGAAGCACCAGCCATTGCAGTGGAACATCGGCAGCGTCCAGAGATAGACGGCGTGCTTTCCCATGCCGGCGTGAATGGTGTTGGCATAGGCCATTAGCGCCGCGCCACGATGATGATAGACCACACCCTTGGGGTTGCCGGTGGTGCCGGACGTGTAGTTCAGCGAAATCGCGTCCCATTCGTCGTCGGGCATCGCCCATGCAAAATCCACCTCACCGCCCGCGACGAACGCGTCATAGTCGTGCGAACCGATGCGCTCACCCTTCGGATAGGGCGCATCCGCCCCGTAGTCGGGATCGTCATAGTCGATGACCAGCGGCTTCACCCTGGTCAGCGCCAGCGCCTCCTTCATCACGCCGGAAAACTCGCGGTCGACGATCAGCACCTTGGTCTCGGCGTGATCGAGCTGAAAGGCGATGACGGCGGCATCGAGGCGCGTGTTGAGCGAATGCAGCACGGCCTTCACCATCGGCACGCCGAAATGCGCTTCCAGCATTGGCGGCGTGTTGGAGAGCATCACCGTCACCGTATCGCCCTTGCCGATGCCCTGCGCGGCAAGCGCGGAAGCCAGCTTCAGTGAACGGCCCCAGAAATCCCGATAGGTAATGCGCTGGCGGCCGTGGATGATGGCGACATGGTCGGGATAGGTCTTCGCCGCGCGTTCCAGGAACGACAGCGGAGTCAACGGCTGGTGATTGGCCGGATTCTTGTCGAGATCCAGCGCATAGGGGTTCGTCATCCCGCCCTCCGAACGAGCAATATCCAATACTTCTAAGCATAGCCGGAACGCGGCGTCATCCTCTACGGAAGACTGACGATGCCGTCCCACAACAGCTTGATCGCCACCAGGGCAATCGTGGCGTAGGTGAAGGGATAGAACACTTCCGGCTGCATGCGCCGCACCAGCCAGGCACCGGCCAGCGTCGACAAAGGCGCAAACGGCATCAAGACAGCCGAGGCGGCAAGATTGGCGGCGTCGAACTGGCCGAGCGCAAAATAGGGAATGAGCTTGATGGCGTTGACGATGGCGAAGAACACCACGCCGGTTGCCGTCAGCACCTTCGGATCCATCCGCAGCGGCATCGTATAGACCTGAAATGGCGGTCCGCCGACATGGGCGACGAAACTGGTGAAACCGGCGATCGTGCCCCAGAATGCCGCAAGCGGCTTGTTCGGCTTTGAAATATGGCTGCTGCCATGCCTGTAGGTGACATAGAGCCAGCGCCCGACAAAGGCGATGGTGACGGCCCCTACTATGAAGCGCACCATGTCCGCGGTCACAAATGCCGCCGTCGCCCAGCCGATGCCGATGCCGACGAGTGCGCCCGGCAACATGTCGACGAGCGTTTTCCTGTCGTGCTGGCCCCGCCAGGTCCACAACGAGACGATATCCATCACCACCAGGATGGGCAGCAGGATCGCAGCCGCCTGCACCGGCGACATCGCCAAAGCCATCAATGGCACGCCGATCAGGCCGAAGCCGCCGACCCCGCCCTTGGTGAGCCCCACCAGGATAACCGCAGGCACGGCGACAGCGTAAAACCAGGGGTCGGTGAGCAGAGCTGACATGCCGGGGAGAAATGCCTGAGGAAATGGTCCTTGCTACCTAGAGCATTTCCGTTTTTCCCGGAAATGTTCCAGCTCTTTTTGTTTTGCGCAATTCCCGACGCAAAACAGCTGCGCACTTTTGCTGGAATTGCTCTAGCGCATCGGCCCGAAAATCGGAATCGATTTCGAAAGGCACGACACAACCAGCATCTAGCCTTCGCCGCAAGAAACCGCCCGTCAGCGACGCGCCGACACTAGCAGGAACATCGGCCGCTCCAGTTCTTCCACCAGCTCCGACCCGGCGGCGATCTGTTCGTCGGTCAGATGAGCGTGCCCAAATGGGCTTGCCGATACGCAGTCAGCCGCCTATTGCGGGAGCGAACACGGAGAAGCCCCATGGTCGAGATTGCCTTTCGCCGCGCCGAACGCACCGACGTCGCCGCGATCGTCACCATGCTCGCCGACGACATGCTGGGCAGCAGTCGCGAGGACACCGGCGAGCCCCTGTCTGAAAGCTATATGAGAGCATTCGAGGCAATCGACGCCGACCGCAACCAACTGCTCGCGGTCATGACCGAAGCCGGACGCGTGGTCGGCACTTTGCAGCTCACCTTCATCGCCGGGCTTTCCCGCAGGGGCTCATTGAGAGGGCAGATCGAGGCCGTACGGGTTGCCCGGGATCGACAGAGCACGGGTCTCGGCCAGAAGATGATTGAATGGGCTGTCGGTCAATGCCGGGAGCGCGGCTGCGCCATCGTGCAGCTCACCACCGACCGCAACCGCCACGATGCCCATCGTTTTTACGAACGCCTTGGCTTCAAGCAGACCCATTTCGGCTACAAAATCGATCTGTGACCGAAGCGCTCGCGGCGGTCTCCGAGGGCGGAGCGTGCGTTACAGCGCGTCTTTCACTGCCAATTCCTGCATCACTTTGGCCAGATCGCCGAGCATCTTGCCACCATCGCCGCTGAACGCGGAACCGTGCATCAAGGCGAGCGTTCGAGGGTTCAACCGCGTCAGCCCGTTCATCATGTCGGCAGTCCTTGTCGTCCACGGCGTGGCATGAGCGAAAGGTCCCGCGGCGGAGCGAAGGAATTGATCTCTCGCCGGACCGGCGATGGCGCAGGCGGTCCGAATGCATGCCTGTTCAACGACGCCGCATTCGTCTATGCCGCAATCCAACCATCTTCGCCTCGCATAGGCGAAACCGGAAACCGATACCGCCATGACCGAATCCACACCACCTGACCGTTGCCGCATCGTGCTCATTCCGCCAGCCGGCACCCCTGCCGAACGCGTTGTCGCCGCGCTCGCCGGTGGTGACATCGCTTCGCTGATCCTGCCCCAGGGTGATCGCGACGAGGCCAGTTTCCAGGCTTACGCGGAAAAGATCGTGCCCGCGGCGCAAGCCGCAGGCATCGCCGTTGTGATTGCCGGCGACAGCCGCATCGCCGGACGCGTCAAGGCCGACGGCCTCCATGTCGAAGCCGGCAAGGCGAACCTCGCCGAGGCCGTCGAGCGCCTGCAGGACCGCATGATGGTGGGGGTCGGTGGCGCCAAGACGCGCGACGATGCATTGGAACTCGGCGAAGAACGTCCGGACTATATCTTCTTCGGCCGCTTCGGCTACGATTCCAAACCGGAGCCACATCCGCGCAACCTTTCGCTCGGCCAATGGTGGGCCGAGATGATCGAAATTCCCTGCATCGTCATGGCGGGCTCCGATGTCACCTCGGTAGGGGCCGTGGCCGCAACCGGAGCGGAATTCGTGGCCTTGTCCGCCGCCGTTTTCGCCGACGATGTGGAACCTGCCGCCGTGATCGCCAAGGCCAACGCCCTGCTCGATGAAACAGCGCCACACCTCGGGGGCTGACAATGCGCCTGCGCTCTACCCTTGCCGGCGTGCTCGCTCTCGGTTTTGCCATCTCCCAGGCAGACGCCGAGACCGCTGAACCGCCGAAACAGGCACAGCCGCCCGCGCAGGAAACGACAAAGTCCGAGAACCCGGGAGGCGGTGCGCCCAAGCCGGAGGCACAGACCCCTTCGACATCTGGCGGCTCGACAGCTCCAAACGCTGCAACGCCGGTTCCCACCCCGCCGGCGAGTGCACCATCGTCCGCGGTGCCGGAAAACCCGGCACCCGCAAGCCAGGCCCCAGCGACCAACACGCCACAACCGGTATCGCCACAGGCACCGGCAAGCACGCCAGGGCAGCCGACGGCCCAAACACCCAAAGCCCCCGAGGCAGCAACGCCTGCCGGGTCAACGCCCTCCGCAGCGCCGCAACTGCCACAGCCGATACCATTACCCGGTTCAGCGGCGGCGAAGGGAGACCGCCCGATAGCCAATCCATTGCCGCAACCGGCGACGACAACCGAACCGGCGGCGAATGTCGACCCCGCCCGCTTCGGTGGCCGGCCACCGGATGCTGCCTATGGCGCCTATCAGCGCGGCCTCTACAAAACGGCCTACAATCTGGCGCTCGAGCGTGCCAACAAGGGCGACGCACCCGCCCAGACCCTGGTGGCGGAAATCCTGGCCCGCGGACTGGGCATGCCAGCCAATGCGGCCGAGGCCGCCAAATGGTACCAGCGCGCGGCAGAGCAGGGCGTGCCGGAGGCACAGTTTCAGTACGCGCTGATCCTGATCGACGGACGCCAGGTCAAGAAAGACGAAAAGAAAGCCCAGGTCCTGCTGCAGGCGGCGGCTGAAGCCGGCAATCCACTGGCGCAGTTCAACCTCGCGCAATTGCTGATCCAGAAGGATCCGGGCGAAGCGGGTCTGGCGAGAGCCGCAATTTACTACCAGAAAGCGGCCGAGAGCGGCCTGGCCGACGCCCAATACGCAATGGCGCAGATCTATGCCAATGGCGCCGGTGGCAAGACCAAGGATGATAACGAAGCGCGAAGATTTCTGGTTTTGGCCGCGCAGCAGAATTATGATACGGCCCAGCTTGACCTCGGCCAGTGGCTGATCGACGGGCGGGGCGGCAAGCGGGACCTGAGATCCGGCTTCAACTGGACGAAGCGTGCCGCCGAAGGCGGCAACGTGGCTGCCCAGAACAGGCTGGCAAAACTCTATGTGGGCGGCATCGGGGTCGACGGAGATCTGGTCAGCGCCGCAGCATGGTTCATCGTCGCACGCCGTGCTGGCCTTGCCGATCCACAGATGGACGACTTCATGCAGGGCCTGGACGAAGAGCAGACCAAGAAGGCACTGCAAAAAGCCAACCGGTTGCCCTAGTGACTTTGCATACAGGCTGGGTGGGCATACGGGCTGGCATTTTGCCGCCTCTCTTGCCTCTTTCAGCAAATTATGGTCTTGGAGGCGCCGAAATCGCCCTCTCGGCGCACCTCTTTTTTCCGGATCAATCAACCATGGCCAAGATCAATGGCAACGAAATCCGTCCCGGCAACGTCATCGAGCATGATGGCGGCCTCTGGGTGGCAGTGAAGACCAACGCGGTGAAACCCGGCAAGGGCGGCGCCTACAACCAGGTCGAACTCAAGAACCTCATCAACGGCACCAAGCTCAACGAGCGTTTCCGTGCCGCCGAGACGGTTGAAAAAGTACGCCTGGAACAGAAGGATTTCTCCTTCCTTTACGAACAGGGCGAGATGCTGGTGTTCATGGACGCCGAGAGCTACGAGCAACTCGAACTGCAGAAGGATTTCGTCGGCGACCGCGCCGCCTTCCTGCAGGACGGCATGACCGTTACCGTGGAACTCTACGAAGAAAAGCCGATCGGCATCGCGCTGCCTGACCAGGTGACGCTCACCATCACCGAGGCGGACCCGGTCGTGAAGGGTCAGACGGCGGCCTCGTCGTACAAGCCGGCGGTGCTGGAAAACGGTGTCCGCGTGCTGGTGCCGCCATTCATTTCGTCAGGCGAGCGCATCATCGTCGACACCAACGAGATCACCTACGTTCGCCGCGCGGACTGATTTCCGGGGCCGGCGCCCTGTCCGGCTTCCCTGCATTTAAGGACTGTCCAGCATGGCGCGTTCCGCCCTTCTCAATGTCATGGTCCAGGCCGCGATGAAGGCTGGCCGCTCGCTGTCGCGCGATTTCGGCGAGGTGCAGAACCTGCAGGTCTCGATGAAGGGACCGGGTGACTATGTCAGCCAGGCCGATCGCAAGGCCGAGGACATCATCTTTTCCGAACTCTCCAAGGCACGACCAGGCTACGCCTTCCTGATGGAAGAGCGTGGTACGGTCAGCGGCGATGACGATCAGCATCGCTGGATTGTGGACCCGCTGGACGGAACCACCAACTTCCTGCACGGCATTCCGATCTTCTCGGTCTCGATCGCGCTCGAACGCCAGGGGCAGATCGTCGCCGGCGTCATCTACAACCCGGCCATGGACGAGCTCTATACGGCAGAGCGCGGCGGCGGAGCCTTCATGAACGACCGCCGGCTGCGCGTCGCGGCCCGCAACAAGCTGTCCGACACGGTGATCGGCTGCGGCGTGCCGCATCTCGGCCGCGGGCATCATGGCAATTTCCTCATCGAACTGCGCAATGTCATGGCCGAGGTCTCCGGCATCCGCCGCCTCGGCTCCGCCGCACTTGATCTTGCCTATGTCGCCGCGGGCCGCATGGACGGTTACTGGGAAGACAAGCTGTCGCCCTGGGACATCGCTGCCGGCATCCTGTTGGTACGCGAAGCCGGCGGCTATATATCCGATCCGGATGGCGGCCAGGGCATGCTTGAAAGCGGCAGCCTTGTTGCCGGCAACGAGGCGATCCACCGCGCGCTGCTTGCGACGCTGAAGAAGCCGATCGCTCCGCGCTGACGCGCCGCGCGTCCGTCCGGGCGCGTAAAGGGATGCCCTGACACTTTTGAATCGACGCATTGGGCTGCTCAAAATCGGTTACGATTTTGAGCAGATATGTGAACTACGCCGCAGCCACGAAACCGTTACATAAGCTTGAAATACTCGCCAGCAACTCCCCAGATATGGCGGATGCAGGTGAAACCATGAGCGAAGGCCGGTCCGAGGTGGCTATCGACATCCCCTTTGTCGGGCGGTGGCACTACTCGCGCGCCGAGATGATCGCCGACGGCATCGTTCATGCTGTCGGCATCGTACTGGCGATTGCCGCGGGCGCAGCCATGCTGACATTGGCCGCTTTCCACGCTGGGCCGGGTGAATATGTTGCCGCGGTGTTCTACGTGGTGGCGCTGCTCACCGTTCTTTCGGTGTCGATGGCCTACAATCTCTGGCCCGTGACGTCACGTGTGAAGTGGCTGCTGCGCCGGTTCGACCATGCCGCAATCTATCTGTTGATCGCCGCTACCTATACGCCCTTCCTGGCTCAACTCAGTGACACGACGCTCGCCGGCTGGATGCTCGGCCTGATCTGGACCGCCGCCGTTACCGGCATCGCCATCAAGGTCTTCCTGCCGGGCCGATTCGACCGCCTTGCCATCGTTTTCTATCTCGCCATCGGCTGGAGCGGAATCGTTCTGGTCGAACCGCTCGTCGGGACGCTGCCGGGAACGGCCATCGGCCTGCTGCTCGCCGGCGGCATTGTCTATTCGCTGGGCGTCATCTTCTTTGTCTGGAAGGGTTTGCGCTTCCACAACGTGCTCTGGCACGGCTTCGTTGTCACAGGCGCAGGCCTGCATTTCGCGGCCATACTGGACAGTCTGGTCATCAACCGGCTGTGAGCCCCTATTTCAGCACCTTCCAATTTCGTCACATTTCCGTTTAGAGTCGCGGCAAATCCTACTCGGCGACGACATCGCAAACGGGGCCGGAATGACCTTTCTGAAATCCATTACAGCGGGCCGAGGTTCGGATGTGCTGAGCTACGACCCGCACAAGCTTTCCAGCCCGCAGGTGTTCGTGCTGACGATGGTGGTGTTTCTGGGCATCGTCGCCTTCATCGCCATTGTGTTGTCGCGCCAGATATCGACGGCCTTCGTGACCAATCCCGGCCTCAACGGCTTGATCGTCGGTGTGCTCGTGGTTGGTATCCTTCTGGCCTTTGTCCAGGTCGGCAGGTTGTTTCGCGAGGTGCGCTGGGTGAATTCGTTCCGGGCCGGTTCCGAAACGACCGAACCGGTGCTGCTTGCACCGATGAAGGCAATGATCGGGCGCTCATCCTCGCTCGCCTTTTCGACCAGCGCGATGCGTACCATGCTGGATTCCATCGGCACGCGCCTGGATGAAAGCCGCGACACCTCGCGCTATCTCGTCGGGCTGCTGGTGTTCCTCGGCCTGCTCGGCACCTTCTGGGGCCTGCTGCATACGATCGGCTCGATCAGCGACACGATCCAGTCACTCGACCCCGGATCGGGTGACGCGGCGGCTGTGCTCGATGCGCTGAAACAGGGCCTGTCGGCTCCCCTTTCGGGCATGGGCACCGCTTTTTCGTCCTCGCTGTTCGGCCTCTCGGGGTCGCTCGTGCTTGGCTTCCTCGACCTGCAGGCCGGTCGGGCGCAGAACCGCTTCTACACGGAACTCGAGAATTGGTTGTCTACGGTCACCGACCTTTCTTCGGATATCGGCGCATCCGATACGTCGCGTTCGGAATCGTCCGACGAATTGCGAGCCCTTTCGGAACGCCTGCGCCACATGAGCGAGAGCGACGGCTCCAATCCGCGCGTTGCTACCGCCATGGCCAACCTCGCCGACGGTATTTCCGGCCTGGTGAAGAACATGCGCTCCGAACAGCAGATCATGCGCGACTGGGTGGAAGCGCAATCGGACGAGCAGAAGGCCATGCGCGCCACGCTGGATAAGATTGCCGAGGCCCTGAAGAGCCGGGAGCCCAACTAAATGGCGCTCGCGAGAGGGCGACGCAGCTATCGCCACATCGACTACTGGCCGGGCTTTGTCGATGCACTTTCGACATTGCTGCTCGCCATCATGTTCCTGCTTTCCGTCTTCGTGCTGGCGCAGTTCCTGCTCAGCCGTGAAATTTCCGGAAAAGATGTGGTGCTCAACCGGCTCAACGCGCAGATCAACGAACTGACGCAGCTTCTGGCTCTGGAAAAAGGCAACAGCCAGGACGCCCAGGATTCGCTTGCCAATCTGCAGGCTTCGCTCTCCGCCGCGGAAGCAGAAAGGAGCCGTCTGCAGCAGCTGCTGGATGCAGGCTCCGGCGCAGGCAACGCCGCCAGCCAGCGTGCCACCCAGTTGGAAGGGGAACTGGACACCGAGCGCCAGGTCAGCCAGCGCGCGTTGAGCCAGGTCGAATTGCTCAACCAGCAGATCGCAGCGCTGCGCAAGCAGATTGCAGCCCTCGAGGACGCGCTGAACGCGTCCGAGGCGCGCGATCGCGAGTCCAACACCAAGATCGCGGATCTCGGCCGCCGCCTGAACGTCGCGCTTGCCCAGCGCGTGCAGGAACTGAACCGCTACCGCTCGGATTTCTTCGGCCGCCTGCGCGAGATCCTTTCCGACCGCGAGAACATCCGCATCGTCGGCGACCGTTTCGTCTTCCAGTCCGAAGTGCTGTTCCCCCTCGGATCGGAAGAGATCAACGATGCCGGCAGGGTCGAGATGAAGAAGCTGGCCGACGCGGTCATCGAACTGCAGAAGGAGATTCCGCCGGAGATCAACTGGGTGCTGCGCGTGGACGGACACACCGACAACCGCCCGCTTTCAGGCACCGGGCGTTTCAAGGACAATTGGGAATTGTCATCCGCACGCGCGACCTCAGTGGTCAAATTCCTGATATCCAATGGCGTTCCGGCCAACCGGCTGGTTGCCGCCGGTTTCGGCGAATACCAGCCACTGGACGCCACGGATACCGACGATGCGCGATCCAAGAACCGCCGCATCGAATTGAAGCTGACCGAACGCTGAGGCGGACAAGTTCCGAGCAGCGTATCCAGCCCAACAAAATCAAAGGGTAACGGTTCGTTATCCTTAACGGTGACTTAACCACTATGGTTAAGAATGCTCTCAGATGGGGCGTGATCGCGAGGGCGATCGGCGCGGGTTTGGGAGCTTGGATCCATGCAATTCGAATTGCGCGTTGCGCCGGCTTTAGAGCGTTTCCGCTTTTCGCGGAAACACGGAAACGCTCCAGATCTTTGTTTGTACGCAATTCCGGACGCAAGACGGCTGCGCACTTTTGCTGGAATTGCTTTGGCCGCCGCCGTGCTTCTGCCGCAGACCTCGGCGCTCGCTGCCGACTATGACCCACCGATCTATGTCGACCAGGCACCGGAGTATCAACCGGTCGAGGTCGGTTCGGGATGGTATCTGCGCGGCGACATCGGCTATGCCTTCAACAAGCCGTATGACTTTTCACAAACCCCGCCCAGTTTCTCCTCGAAACAGGTCCCATTTTCGGGAAGCGTCGGCGTCGGCTACCATTTCAACGACTTTGTCCGAGGTGAGCTGAATTTCGGCATTCTGCCAACAGCCAAATATTCCAACGACTACCAGAGCACCTGTGACGGCACGCAGACGGTGACGGTCACAAACAACAACACCACCCAGGTTTTTTCCGGTCGAAGCACACGCAACTGCCTGGGCTCCGACAACGCCAACAACAAGGCTTACGACGCTACCGTCAACGCCTATGTCGATCTCGGCACTTTTGCAGGTATCACGCCCTACATCGGCGGCGGCCTTGGTCTCGTATACAGCAGTTATCGTGCTGCCAAGGGCGACCGGAAGTGCAAGGATCAGACAACCACGTTCGGTAACTCCACCACGGTATTTGAATGTGATGATCCCGGCACGTATGCGGGCATAGTGACATCCGACAAAGATTTCAGTCTGTCCTATGCGCTGGCCGCGGGCATCGCGTATCAGGTCTCCAAAAACGTCTCGCTCGATGTTGGTTACCAGTACTATTCGGCACCAGGCATGAAATACATTTCCTACGACACCGCAAACGGTCCGGTGATCGACAAGGGAATGGATTATCATCAGGTCAAAGTCGGCCTGCGATACGACCTCTGGTAATCGCCACCATCGATTTTCAAAAGAAGGCAGGCCAGAAGCCTGCCTTCTTTTTTTGTGGTCTCACCCGCTTTCACGGTCACAAAACCGATATCCCGCAAACGACAAAAACTTTGTTCTTGACGCCGGCAGGCTGAAGTCCTATCGCCGTCCGTGGGCCACCCCTCCCCACCGAGGGGCTTACTATCTGGAAGGATAGACCACGATGACTGCTCTCCCCAAGCCGGACGTGCGTCCGGCAAATCCCAATTTTTCCTCAGGTCCCTGTGCAAAACGCCCCGGCTGGTCGGTCGAGGCGCTGAAAAATGCTGCTTTGGGCCGCTCGCACCGCGCCAAGATCGGCAAGGTCAAGCTGGCCGACGCCATCGACCTCACCCGTGAAATCCTGCAAGTTCCGGCCGACTATCGCATCGGTATAGTCCCCGCCTCCGACACCGGCGCTGTCGAAATGGCGCTCTGGTCGCTGCTCGGCGAGCGTGGCGTCGACATGGTCGCCTGGGAAAGCTTCGGCGCTGGCTGGATCACCGACGTGGTCAAGCAACTCAAGCTCCAGGATGCGCGCAAGTTCGAGGCGCCCTATGGCGAACTGCCCGACCTGACCAAGATCGATTTCGACCGCGACGTCGTTTTTACCTGGAACGGTACGACCTCCGGCGTGCGCGTACCCAACGGGGATTTCATTCCGGCCGATCGCAAGGGCCTGACCATCTGCGACGCAACGTCTGCCGCCTTCGCCCAACGGCTCGATTTCGCCAAGCTCGACGTCGTCACCTTCTCCTGGCAGAAGGCGCTGGGCGGCGAAGGCGCGCACGGCATGCTGATCCTGTCGCCACGCGCCGTCGAGCGGCTTGAGACCTACAAGCCGGCCTGGCCGCTGCCGAAGATCTTCCGCCTGACCTCGGGCGGCAAGCTGATCGAAGGCATATTCAAGGGTGAGACGATCAACACGCCGTCGATGCTGTGCGTGGAAGATTATCTCGACGCCTTGAACTGGGCGAAGAGGCTGGGCGGGCTCGATGCCTTGATTGCCCGCGCGGATGCCAATTTCGCGGCACTTGATGCTTTCGTGCAGAAATCGGCCTGGCTGGGCAACCTGGCTGTGGTTCCGGAGACGCGCTCGAACACCTCGATCTGTCTGTCGATCGTCGATCCGGATGTCACGGCGCTCGACGCCGACGGCCAGGCGGCCTTCGCCAAGGGCATCGTCTCGGTGCTCGACAAGGAAGGTGTCGCCTTCGACATCGGCCACTATCGCGACGCCCCTCCCGGACTTCGCATCTGGGCCGGCGCCACGGTCGAGACAGCCGATCTGGTTTCGCTGACAGCTTGGCTCGACTGGGCATTTGCGAACCAGAAGGCGGCGCTCAAGGCCGCGGCCTGACGCAGATTTGCGGCGGCCCCGGAACGTGATCCCGAAAAGTGGAAACCGGTTTTCGGAAAAGATCACGCTCCAACAAGGGGCCGCCCTTCCCCTGACGATCCAATTCACACTTCAAGGAGGCAGCAATGGCGCCCCGCGTACTCGTTTCAGACAAACTCTCCACCACCGCCGTCCAGATCTTCAAGGATCGCGGCGTCGAAGTCGACTATCTGCCCGATCTCGGCAAGGACAAGGAAAAGCTGCTCGAAGTCATTGGCCAGTATGATGGTCTCGCCATCCGCTCGGCCACGAAAGTCACCGAGAAGCTGATCGCGGCCGCGACCAGGTTGAAGGTCGTCGGCCGGGCCGGCATCGGCGTCGACAATGTCGATATTCCCGCTGCGTCGCGGCGCGGTATCATCGTCATGAACACGCCCTTCGGCAATTCGATCACCACGGCGGAACACGCCATTGCGCTGATGTTCGCAGTCGCGCGCCAGATTCCGGAAGCCAACACCTCGACGCACGCCGGCAAATGGGAAAAGAACCGCTTCATGGGCGTCGAGATCACCAGCAAGACGCTCGGCCTGATCGGCTGCGGCAACATCGGCTCGATCGTCGCCACCCGGGCCGTCGGCCTGAAGATGCATGTCGTCGCGTTCGATCCGTTCCTGTCCGAACAGCGTGCCGAGGAACTTGGTGTCGAGAAAGTCGAGCTGGAGGAGCTGTTTGCCCGCGCTGACTTCATCACCCTGCACACACCGCTGACCGACAAGACGCGCAACATCATCAACGCCGAGGCCATCGCCAAGATGAAGAATGGTGTGCGCATCATCAACTGCGCGCGCGGCGGACTGATCGTCGAGCAGGACCTGATCGCGGGCTTGAAGAGCGGCAAGGTTGCCGGTGCCGGCATCGACGTCTTCGAAGTCGAGCCGGCCGAGCAAAACGAGCTCTTCAACATGGACAATGTCGTCTGTACGCCGCATCTCGGCGCCTCCACTTCGGAAGCGCAGGAGAATGTCGCACTCCAGGTGGCCGAGCAGATGGCCGACTATCTGGTCAAGGGTGCCGTCACCAACGCCATCAACATGCCTTCGATCACGGCGGAGGAAGCCCCGCGGCTGAAGCCTTTCGTCAAGCTGGCCGAAGTGCTCGGCGCCTTCGTCGGCCAGGTCACCGAGGATCCGATCAAGGAGGTCGAGATCCTGTTCGACGGCTCGACCGCGCAGATGAACACCAAGGCGCTGATCAGCGCAGCCCTCGCCGGCCTGATCCGGCCTCAGGTGGCCGACGTCAACATGGTGTCGGCTCCCATCATGGTGAAGGAGCGCGGCATCATCGTCGCCGAGGTCAAACGCGACAAATCAGGCGTGTTCGACGGGTATATCAAGTTGACCGTCAAGACGGAGCACATGACGCGCTCGATCGCAGGCACTTGTTTCTCGGATGGCAAACCGCGCTTCATTCAGATCAAGGGCATCAACCTCGACGCCGAAGTCGGCCAGCATATGCTGTATACCACCAATGCCGATGCGCCCGGCATCATCGGCCTGCTCGGCACGGTCTGCGGCGAAAGCGGCGTCAACATCGCGAACTTCCAGCTCGGCCGTAACCGCCCTGGCGGTGACGCTATCGCGTTGCTCTACCTCGATGCTCCTTTCCCCGAGGCGGTGCTGGCCAAGCTGCGTGCGCACGAGTCGATCGATTCAGCCAAGCGTCTGCAGTTCGATGTCGGGCCGGCCTGATCAGCGATCGCCTGGTGAATCGGAAAGGCGCGGCTCGGCCGCGCCTTTTTTTCGGAGCCAGGTCAGACTTCCTGTCCGGCTATGGTTCGACGGCTGCCATGCTCAGCCAGCCAGATACCGCCGAAGACCGATGCCAACGCGATCGCGTGGTAGAGGTGGAATTCCTCGCCCAGGATCAGAATGGACAGCAGGGTGCCGAAAATCGGCACAAGGTTGATGAACAATCCGGCGCGGTTGGCACCGATCAATTCGATGCCGCGAATATAGGTGACCTGTGAGATGACCGAGGCGCCGAGTGCCGTATAGAGCGTAATTGCCCACCCTTCCCGATCGGGGAGGATGGCCGAGCCGCTGGCGACTTCCCAGACGAAGAACGGCACCGAGACCAGGAGTGCGGCGATCGACAGGGCTAGCATGAGGCTCTGCCACTGCAGGACAGGTTTGAGCCGCAGCCCAACCGAATAGCCGCTGTAGAGCACGACGGCGATCAGCATGATCGCGTCGCCGAAATTCAGGTTGAGCTTCAGGAGTTGGGCCGGATCGCCATGGCTGGCGGTGAGAATGACGCCGACAATGGTGAGCATGACACCGAGCGCCTGTGGCCAGCCTATCCTGAGACGGAAGAACAGGAAGTTCGCGACGATGATCAGGATCGGCATGCTGGCCTGCTCGATCGAAACATTGATCGCCGTCGTATAGTTCAGCGCCGCATAGAAAATCACGTTGAAGAGCGAGAAGCCGCAAGCGCCGAGAACGACAAGCAGGAACAGGTGCCGCCGGATAGTCGGCCAGTCTTCCGTGAAGGCGCGACCGCCAATCGGCAGCAGGATGACGACGGCCATTACCCAACGGAAGAACACCAGCGTCATCGGCGAGACATGGCCGACCGCAAGTTTTCCAGCCACGGCGTTTCCACCCCACAGCAGCGTGGTGAGAAGAAGCAGAGCGTAGGCTTTGCGATGCATACGGCAGACTCCGCCGGACCGTCTGGGGGGACACGATGACACCGGCCTATGGTGCTGCGGCAGCCAAGTAAATGATGCAGAAGGCCAAAAATCCTGTGCCGATCACATGCCCCCGAGAGTTGGAGACTTTTCGGGGTCAAGATCACACGCCAAAACAAAGAGATGGCTTTCACGGCAAAGAAAGGGTCGCGCAACGAAGGGCTTGAGGCTATATGGGCCTGTCGTGGCGGGCTTTGAGGCCCGCTTTTGGTGTTGAGCAAGGGATAGTGATATGGCCAACGTGGTGGTCGTCGGCTCGCAATGGGGCGACGAAGGCAAAGGCAAGATCGTGGACTGGCTGGCCGACCGTGCCGATGTGGTCGTGCGCTTCCATGGCGGCCATAATGCTGGCCACACACTGGTCATCGATGGTGTCAGCTACAAACTTGCCCTGCTGCCCTCAGGCCTCGTACAGGGCAAACTCTCGGTCATCGGCAACGGCGTCGTGGTCGACCCGCACCACTTCACCGCGGAACTGGAAAAACTGCGCGACCAGGGCGTGACGATCACCCCGGAAATCCTGCGTATCGCCGACAACGCCCCGCTGATCCTGTCGCTGCACCGTGAACTCGATGCTATCCGCGAAGATGCGAATTCCGGTCTCAAGATCGGCACCACCCGCCGCGGCATTGGACCGGCCTATGAGGACAAGGTGGGGCGCCGTTCAATCCGACTGGTCGATCTGGCGGACCCTGAAACGCTGATGCCCAAGATCGAGCGGCTTCTGACCCATCACAACGCGCTCCGGCGCGGCATGGGGTTGAACGAGATCGCGCCTGAGACGATCCATGCCGAACTGACCTCTGTCGCGGACCAGATCCTGCCCTTCATGGATCAGGTCTGGCGTGTGCTCGATGAAAAGCGCCGGACCGGCGCCCGTATCCTGTTCGAGGGCGCGCAGGGCGCGCTGCTGGACAACGACCACGGCACCTATCCCTTCGTTACCTCGTCCAACACCGTAGCTGGGCAGGCCGCAGCCGGTTCGGGCCTCGGTCCAACCGCGATCGGCTATGTCCTGGGCATCACCAAGGCCTATACGACGCGCGTTGGCGAAGGCCCCTTCCCTTGCGAACTGGACGACGAGATCGGTCGTCATCTGGCCAAGGTCGGCCGCGAGGTCGGCGTCAACACCGGTCGCCCCCGCCGCTGCGGCTGGTTCGACGCCGTGCTGGTGCGCCAGACGGTCAAGACTTCCGGCATCACCGGCATCGCGTTGACCAAGCTCGACGTTCTGGATGGACTGAAGGAAATCAAGATCTGCGTCGGCTATGAGCTCGACGGCCAGCAGATCGACTATCTGCCTGCCTCAATGCGGGCACAAGCTGCGGTTAAGCCGATTTACGAAACACTCGAAGGCTGGTCGCAGACGACCGCCGGGGCAAGAAGCTGGGCCGAATTGCCGGCTCAGGCGGTCAAATATGTGCGTTACATTGAGGAACTGATCGGTGCCCCCGTGGCGCTTCTTTCCACAAGTCCGGAACGGGACGACACCATACTTGTGACTGATCCGTTTCAAGATTAATTGTCAAAGGCCTGGCGGGCCTGCTGATTTGCTGAGCCCGCCCTGGAAGCGAACGACAGGTTCGATTGAAGCATGGCAGATTTCGTTGCGGTTCTGAAGAAGACGCTCGACGGGCTCGGCGAGACGACGCCGGACGTGCGCGCCAAAGTCTATGACAAGGCACGCGCCACCATCGAGAGCAAACTGGCAGCCATCAATCCGCCGCCGCCCGCGGCGGTCGCCGAGCGTCAGCGCAAAGCGCTGGAAGATGCCATCGCCTCCGTCGAAAAGGACTACACCAAGAGCGCACAGCCCCCGCTCGACCCGCTGGCGGAACTCGAGAACATCTTCTCCTCGATCGACCGCAACCGCACGCAGCAGACCCATGTGCGGCCAGCGACGAAGACCGAGCCCGCGGCACCTGCACCACAAGCGCAGACTCCTCCCTCTTCCCGCGTCGAAGAGCGCCCCGCCCAGGCACAACCCTCCTGGCAAAAGCCACAGCCGGAAGCGCGCCGGCCGGAACCCCAGCCTGCACCAGCCGCCAAGCCGACCTCCGTGCTGTCCGGTTCGAAACCCACGCTTGAGTCGGGATGGTCAAAGCCGAAAACCGAGACCAAGCCCGCTTTCGATTCCGACAAGGCCACGACGTCTTCTTCCGATCGGCCGCTGGCGCAAGCCTTCGAGGCCGACAAACGGCTACCCGATGTCCACGACACGATTTTCTCGAAGCAGCAGCCTGTCGATGACGATGTCGCCGACGAGCATTTCGACGACATCGACGAGCCGGAGAACAAACGCGGTCTCGGCCGCGTCATCGCCGCCGTTGTCACCCTCGCAGTCCTGGCCGGTGGCGGCTACGGCGTGTGGCTGAACAGGGACGCGTTCAAGGACATGTTCGGCTCGAACAAGACCGAGACCGCTGACAATCAGCCCGCGCAGCCAGCGACACCGGAAAAGCCCGCTGAACCGACACCAGCCCAGCCGAACGCGGCGGCGAATTCCCCTGCTCCGGCGGCGGAAAATGGTGAACCGCAGAAACTCACACAGCGGCTGCTGCCCGACGGCAAAGAGACGGATCCCGGCCGCGCTGGTGGTGCATCAAGCGTCGGCGAAGGTACGTCCATCGTCGCCCTGACCACTCCGCCACCGACAACGCCCGCTGAAGGGCAACCAGCCACGCCTGGAGCCCCGGCACCGACGGACCCTGCTGCAGCGGGCCAGACGACACCGGCGACGCCAGGCGCTACCGCCACGCAGCCAGCCATCCCGGTCGGCCAGAAGGCGATCTACTACGAAGAGCGCACTTCCTCGGCTGAAGGATCGGCTCAGCCCGGCAACATCGTCTGGTCCGTGGTTCAGGAATCGCCAGGCGGCGATGCCCCGCCCGAGCCGGCGATCCGCGCCGAGGTGACGGTGCCGGCCAAGGATGTGCAGTTGCGCATGACCATCCGCCGCAATGCCGACCAGACCCTGCCGGCCAGCCATATCATCGAGATGATTTTCCTCACCCCGCAGGGCTTCGAAGGCGGCGGCATCGACAACGTGCTGCGCATCGCCATGAAAACGTCCGAGCAGGAAGCCGGCAGCCCGCTGATCGGCGTGCCCGCCAAGATCGCCGACGGCTATTTCCTTGTCGCGCTCAACGACACCAAGGCCGACCAGGACGCCAACCTGACCTTGTTGCGCAACCAGGAATGGATCGACATTCCCGTTGTCTACAAATCGGGACGGCGTGCGCTGATCACCATGGAAAAGGGCCTTCCCGGCGACAAGGTCTTTGACGAAGCGCTCAAGGCGTGGCAGGCGAAGACGTCCGGTTAACTGCCGCTGCTATACCAACCACGATGGTTTCAGTCAGGTTCCAGGCAATACACGGGCAGACCGATCGAGGGCTGCCCATTCAGCCTGCGGGACAAGAGCTCCGGTACGGGAAACAAAAGACAATACCCGTGTCGCGTTGGCATCAACCTCACATCGAAAGCTTACTCTGTACCAGGCCGTTCGGGTGCGAAAGGTGGCGTCAGGAGCATCCAGCACATTGCCTGCCTTGAGGAGACGGTATGGGAGCAATTCGGCGAAGTAACCTTCGTCCCGAAGCTGCCGCTGCAATGCGCTCGCGCAAAGTTTGCCAACCCGTTGATCGCGCGTCATTCCGTCCATCGAGGTCTCGGCCAGCGCGGCGCCGGTCGCACTTTGCGAATTGAGCCTACGGACACCCGGAAGATTGGAATATCCCTGCGGCAAGGCAGCAGCCACATCCGTGGAACTTGATCTTCTGGCGCCGGCGCTTGCCGGCTTCGGGGTCTTTGCGGGCCTGGGTCGCGGCGCTGCGGCCGCCATGGGAAGCTCGATTTCGGCGGCGTCACCCGCCACGGGTTCCTGCGTATCGGCACCGGTTGGCTTGGCCTCTTGCTCGTCAGGCTTCGGTGAGCTCGCATTCTTCGCCGGATCCTGTGGAGCTTCGCGGTCGCCTGCCGCGTCTTCCTGTTTCGGGAGATTTGGCGTGGCTTCGGGTTTAGGCTCGCTTTCTTTCATAGCGCCAGGCTGCTTCGGATTGTCATTCTTAGCCGGCGACGCAGAGCTTTCTTGCGCACTGTTTCCGTCTATGGATTTCTGTGGACCAGTATCCTTGGCGCCGTACTGGAAAACGGGTTTCAGCTCCTCGATAGGCGGACGCGTTCTTGGCGAAAGCGGCTTCTCAACCGTCTGATCCAGCGGCTTTTCGATCTCGGCATCCTTTGGCGATGCTGCCGGAACTGGTTTCGGCTTCACCTGTTCGGGCGGCGGCACCATCACGACATTGACCGCCCCATCGTCCGGTTTCTGCTGAGGAAGCCTCGACGAGCCGAAGAGCAGAAGCGCAATGATGAGCGCATGAAAGATCAGCGATGGGGTCAAGCCCCACAGCAGACCGCCATCATGCACCCGTGCCTCACTGTTCATGCTCACCGATTTGGGACGAAATAGCGGCGACATCAAGTATGCGCGCCATCACATGTCGAACCGCGCATTCGCCGTATGACGACGCCGGCGGCGGAATGCCTTTACGTCTCGGGTGACGACAGGAGCGAGGCTGCGGTTCGTAGCCAAGCGTTCATCAAAGATCCGGCAAGAAAGCTGGTCCGACGACGCGCACGGTCCGATCCGATGCAGGCTCTTCCATCAGCGCCATCGGCGCGGGCGCATCGACCTTTGTCGCATCAGCAGTCGATGATCCGACCAGGTCCTGCTCCGGCTTCTCAGTCGGAAGCGGGATCACGGCGTTTTTCATGTTGTGGGGTGTTACCGTCCGCGCGCGCATTTCGTTGACCCGGCTGTAGTAACGGCGCAGATCGCAGCTCCTGAAGGCCGGATCGTCGCGATAGCGAAACGCAGTCGACAATTCCTTGTATGGTTTGCGTTCGGCGACCGAGATCATCTCCTCCGTTTCCAGACTGGGATCGGTCAGGGCGAACACTTCCATGGCCGGATCGTCGCAAATAAAACGGCACTGGTCGGTGGTCTCTTTCAAATCCCCGTCCCTGGCGAATTGCGATTTCGGCGCTGGAAAGAAATAGCCGTCGGAGGGGCGCACGCAATAAAGCATCGAAGTGCTGCCAACCCACGTCGATGCCGAAGACGCGGCCCCTGAAGAAGAGGGGCGCACGGCCTGTCTCTCGCGCCGCTCCGGTGCACAGCCGAGTGCAACATAACGGGCCCGCAGAACCGACGTGTCGCGTCCGCCGCTGCTTGCCGCCATTTGCCTCATGACGTCCGCGCGCATGCGCTCCAGATCGCCACAAGGATCGAAGAAGCCGCCAGAACTCTTGCCCGAACATTGTCGCCGCCGCTCCAGTGCCTGGATGGCCACAAGTTGTCGTCGCAACTGCGCCTGTTGCGGGCTGACGCCACCGCCGCCGCCGCTGCGTATCTGGCGTGCCAGCGATGAGCACTCGTCCGCGAATGCCGCGGAAGTCGCCATTGTCCCGAAAGCGAATATGCCGATCAGCAATGCCGAGAGCGAGCGCACCGAAACGATGCGGCTGCAAAGAAGGAGAAAGCTATCTCCCCCCGTGAAGTAACCCAACCCAGTCCCAAGAATACGCATGCCGCAATGCCTTGATGCAAACTGGTCTTTATTAACGCGGGCGGACGCTACACCAACCATGTGTCATTATGAAAGTACTTCATAATATATCGAACAATGTGGTTACGTCCGGGGTCGGGCTCGGAACCGTCCGTTAAGCATAACCGATAGCCTGGCAGTGAGAGCAAGGCGTCGGAAGCACATGTTCGGCCGGGCTAGATGCCCGAACCGTACAGTTCCTCTTCGCTGCCTTCCCAAGGTGTCGGCATGTCGGCCAGGGCGCTCGCGTTCGCATTGGCGCTTGGCAGCGGCATCCAGCATTTCAATTCGGGGTCGGCATATTCGATCATATGGCCTGGGTAGGAATCGTTCGCACGCCATCCTTCCATGCCGAACTGGTCGGATCGCGCCCAATAGGCGACGTCGACTTCCGCAGGTCCCTGCTCGGATGACCTCACCGTGACCAGGACACGGCTGCCGTCCTTCGGCGCGCTCGACATGTGGCGCCATCCGGTAGGTTCTGCCATGAAAGTCCTCCTCCGTCGGCCAGAGCAATTCCAGCAAAAGTGCGTAGCGGTTTTGCGTCCGGAATTGCGTAAAAACAAAGAGCGGAGCGTTTCCGCGTTTCCGTAGAAAACGGAAACGCTCCAGTGATCACCGTACCAACGGTAGCACGATCCGCCCCGCCAAGATCAATGCCAGATTTGCCGATTGCCGGAATAAGAGTGCAGCAGCCGAAACAGCGCCTCAGCCCTCCAGTTCCTCTCGCAGCATTTCCAGTTCCAGCCACTCTTCCTCAAGAGTGGCAAGCGTCGCTCGTTCCTTGTCAAGCGCTGCAATCGTCTTCTGGAAACCAACCGCATCCCGCTCATAGAAGGCCGGATCGGCGATGTTGTTCTCCAGCCTGGCGATCGATGCCGTCACCGCCTCGATCTTCTTCGGCAGATTTTCCAAGGCGAATTTCTGCTTGAAGGAGAGCTTCCTGGCCGACTCTTTCGGCGCATCCGAACGTGGCTTTTCGGCTTTCGGCTCAGCGGACTGCCCGTTGCGGGCTTTGCGGTCGTCGAGCTTCGTGCCGCCGCGCTGCGCCAGCATGTCGGAGTAGCCTCCGGCATATTCCACCCAACGCCCACCTCCGTCAGGCGCGATCACACTGGTGACCGTGCGATCGAGGAAATCGCGATCGTGGCTGACCAGGATGACCGTGCCGGCAAAACCGGCCACCAGTTCCTGCAGCAGCTCCAGCGTCTCCATGTCGAGATCGTTTGTCGGCTCGTCCAGCACCAGAAGGTTTGCCGGCCGCGCCAGGACACGGGCAAGCAGCAACCGTGCCCGCTCGCCGCCGGAAAGCTCGCGCACCGGCGTGCGTGCCTGCTCCGGCTTGAACAGGAAATCCTTCATGTAGGACACGACATGACGCTGCTCGCCATTGATGACGAGGTTCTCGCCGCGCCCATCCGTCAGGTAGTGGGCCAGCGTTTCATCCGGGTCGGCCGCCTCGCGCTTCTGGTCGAGTGCCGCGATCTCGAGGTTGACGCCCAGCCGCACCGAACCCGCATCCGGCTTCATCTCCCCAGTCAGCATCTTCAGCAGCGTCGTCTTGCCGGCACCGTTGGGACCGACCAGACCGACGCGGTCGCCGCGCTGGATGCGGGTCGAAAAATCCTTCACCACGGTGAGATCGCCGAAGCTCTTCTCGATGTTCTTGGCTTCGATCACCAGCTTGCCGGATTCGGCGGCGTCGCTTGCCACCAGCGTCGCGGTGCCCTCGGCGCCGCGATGACTGCGGAAGCGCTGGCGCATCGTCTGCAATTCGCCAAGCCGGCGCATGTTGCGCTTGCGCCGCGCGGTCACGCCGTAGCGCAGCCAGTGCTCCTCGCGCACGATCTGCCGGCCGAGTTTGTGCTGGTCGCGTTCTTCTTCCTCCAGAACCTGGTCACGCCATTCCTCGAAATGGGCGAAGCCCTTGTCCAGCCGGCGAGTCTGGCCGCGATCGAGCCATACGGTGGCGCGCGAGATGCGCTGCAGGAAACGACGGTCGTGGGAAATGACGATCAAGGCCGAGGAGGTGCGCGCCAGCTCCTCTTCCAGCCATTCGATGACGGCGAGGTCGAGATGGTTCGTTGGCTCGTCGAGCAGCAGAATGTCGGGCTCCGGTGCCATGACGCGGGCCAATGCGGCACGGCGTGCCTCGCCCCCGGAAAGATCGGCGGGGCGCTCTTCGCCAGTAAGACCCAGATGCTTCATCAGATAGGTCGCGCGATACGGGTCGTCGGCCGGCCCCAATCCCGCCTCGACATAGGCCCGCACGCTCGCAAAACCGTCCATGTCAGGGATCTGCGGCAGGTAGCGTACGGTTGCCGTCGGCTGGCGAAACACCTCGCCATCCTGCGGCTCGATCATGCCGGCAGCGATCTTGAGCAATGTCGACTTGCCGGAACCATTGCGGCCGACCAACGCGATCTTGTCGCCGGGAGCCGCTACGAGTTCCGCGCCGTCCAGCAAGGGCGTGCCGCCGAAGGTCAGTTTGATATCGGTCAAATTGAGAAGTGGCGGCGCCATATCAGCTTTCAGGGAGTGGGTAAGGATGGGCGAGCAGAAGCGCACGGCCGCTGCCGAGCGTGATTTCAAGCTTGCCTCTCACGGCATTGGAGATGGTGAGCGACGAACCGAAGGGCATTTCCACTGCATCCAGCGGCCATTTGGCGCCCTTGATGGTGAGCCCGGTGAGTTTCGAGAAGCCAAGCACGGAAAACAGCGTCCCCTCGGCGTAGTCGAAGGCCTTGCTGTGGCCTGGCAATACCGGAATGCCTTCCTGCGCACCGCTGGTCAGAAGCACATCCGTACCCTGTTCGGCCAGGCTGAGTGCCAAAGCCAGGTGCAGGAAAGCATGATCGGCCCGGGCGCCACCGAAGGCACCGACCAGGTTCAGTTTCGTCGCGCCGTGTTTAAGCGCAATCGAAACCGCGAG
The DNA here is from genome assembly GCF_001303895.1 of Mesorhizobium sp. 1M-11. Lineage (GTDB taxonomy): Bacteria > Pseudomonadota > Alphaproteobacteria > Rhizobiales > Rhizobiaceae > Mesorhizobium. The sequence goes on from NZ_LJSD01000075.1 coordinate 354,400, forward strand.
TTCTCCGTCCGTGGAATCCTTCTCGGCGGGGAACCGTTCCTGTGGCACCTTCGCCAGATGCGGCGGCAGGTTGGCCGGCGCGGAATCGAAATCGCCCACCCACAGCTCCGGCAGAAGGCCCAGCATATCCGCATGCCGGATGCCGGAATCGGCGGCAATGACGCGCGTGCCGGCAACCTGGGCCTCGAGCCGCGGCGTGTGGATGACCTCACCGCCAAGCAGAAGAGTGAATATGCTCATGGGCGTGGCCCTTACCAGCCCCCATGCGGAAACGGAAGTGCGTGCGGATTGCCGCTTCGGTTCCACCTGACCCGGCAAACTAGGACTTGCACGCCACAACGGCCCGCTCTATGTCTCAAGCCGCTCTAACGGGGTGCCCGATCGCGGTTTTCGCGAACCGGCTGAGAGGCGAAAAGCCAACCCGCTGAACCTGATCCGGTTTGTACCGGCGGAGGGATTAGACGCTTAGCCAAAGCGCCAGTTCCCTTGTCACGAAGTGAAGGAGGCGCCGATGCGCAAAACTCTGTCTGTCCTGGTCTCGGCACTCGCTCTTGTTGCCGCCACGCTGCCGGCAACAGCGAAAGACAAGCTTACCGTCTATACCTACGAAAGCTTCACCGCCGAATGGGGACCCGGCCCACAGGTGAAGAAGGCGTTCGAAGAGGAATGCAATTGCGAGGTCGACTTCGTATCGGTCGCCGATGGCGTCGCGCTGCTCAACCGGGTCAAGCTTGAGGGTGCCGCCACGAAGGCCGATATCGTGCTTGGCCTCGATACCAACCTGACCGCGGATGCCAAGGCGACCGGTCTCTTCGTGCCGCACGGCACGACCGCAGCACTCGACGTGCCCGGCGGCTGGAACGACGACACTTTCGTGCCTTATGACTACGGTTATTTCGCTGTCGTCTATGACACCGAAAAATTGAAGACGCCGCCGGCCAGCCTCAAGGATCTCGTCGAGGGCGATGCCTCGCAGAAGATCGCCATACAAGACCCGCGCACGTCCACGCCGGGCCTCGGCCTGTTGCTTTGGGTGCGCTCGGTCTATGGCGACAAGGCGCCGGAAGCCTGGGCGAAGCTGAAGGACCGCGTGCTGACCGTCACGCCGGGCTGGAGCGAGGCCTATGGCCTGTTCACCAAGGGCGAAGCGCCGATGGTTCTGTCCTATACCACTTCGCCTGCTTATCATATGGTCGCCGAAAAGACAGATCGCTACCAGGCCGCTTCCTTCTCCGAAGGTCATTACCTCCAGGTCGAGGTGGCCGGTGTTACCACGACCGGCGCCAAGAATCCGCTGTCCGGGAAATTCATGGCCTTCATGACCAGTCCGAAATTCCAGGATGTCGTTCCGGAGACCAACTGGATGTTCCCCGCCGGGAAGATGGACAAGCCGCTTGATCCCGCCTTCGAGAAACTGGTGAAGCCGGCCAAGACCCTGACTTTCAGCCCGGAAGAGGTTGCGAAAAACCGCAAGGCCTGGGTGGATGAATGGCTGACCGTGATAAGCAAGTAGGAGCGGCAGCGATTCCCTTGCCTCATCAGGCGGCGCCTCCCGCTGCGTTGCGCGACAAGCGCGTTGCTGCGGGCATAGCCGCATTGGTCTTTGTTGCCGTTCTGATAGGCGGCGCTTTCCTTGGCCTTGTCATCGAAAGCGCCGGCGATTTTTCCGGCGCCTTGGCCGCCTTCGATTCCTATCTGTTCCGGGTCGTCCGCTTCACCTTGTGGCAAGCCCTGCTGTCGACATTCTTGTCGGTCCTGCCGGCATTGTTCGTCGCGCGGGCGTTGTCGCGTCACCCCGGTTTTTTCGGCCGCAGCTTCATTCTGCAACTTTTCGCGGTGCCTCTGGCGCTCCCTGCTATCGTGGCTGCGCTCGGCGTTCTCGCTCTCTACGGTCGCGCCGGCTATTTCGCGGAAATGCTGACGAAAATCGGCGGGCAAGATTGGCCTGGCATCTATGGCCTTTCCGGCATTCTTGTCGCCCACGTCTTCTTCAACCTGCCACTCTGTGTCCGCCTTTTCCTGGAAGCGCTGCAAACTGTTCCGGCTGATCAGTGGCGGCTGGCCAGCCAGCTCGGCATGAGCGCGCGCCCCGCTTTCCGCTTCATTGAATGGCCGGCGCTGAGGCAGGCGCTTCCCGGTGTCGCCGGCCTCGTTTTCATGTTGTGCATCACCTCTTTCACCATCGTACTGATCCTCGGCGGCGGACCGCGCGCAACGACGCTGGAAGTAGCCATCTATCAGGCACTGCGCTTCGACTTCGATCCTGCGCGCGCCGTAGCGCTGACGCTGCTGCAGATCCTGCTGACTTTCGCGGTTGTGGCCCTGCTGTCCCGCCTTGGCGCCAACACCACGGCCGAAGCCAGTCTTTCGGTGGCGCCACGCCGCTACCTTTCGATCGGCAACGGTGAAGTCGCGTTGAATGTCCTGCTCATCCTGCTGGCGCTGCTGTTCGTTGCTGGGCCGATGGTCGCAACCATAGCCGCCGGGCTACAATCCGAACTTGCTCGCCTCGCCGGTGAACGCGCCGTGCATCTGGCTACCACGACCAGTGCGGCACTCGCCTTCCTGTCGGCTTTGCTCGCGACCGCTCTTTCCTTGTCACTGACGATGGCGCGGCGTGGCCTGGCCACCCAGCGCGGCAGGAATGGGGGGCGATCCTTGCTGGAATATGCCACCGATACGGGTGCAGGCTTCGTGCTGGTCGTGCCGCCGATCGTCATCGGCGCCGGCTGGTTTTTGTTGTTGCGTCACATCGGCAGCGCCTTCGCGATTGCTCCCGTCATGGTCGTTGCAGTGAATGCCATCATGGCGATGCCGTTCGCGTTGCGCGCCGTCCGCCCGGCCTATGATGCGGCCAGCGAACGGCATGAGCGGCTCTGTGCTCAACTTGGTATCACCGGCTGGGCCCGGCTGAAGCTGATCGACTGGCCGGTGCTGCGACGTCCGCTGGCCACAGCCTTTGCCTTTGCCATGGCCCTGTCGCTCGGCGATCTCGGCGTGATCGCTCTTTTTGGTTCGGATTCGCTGCAGACGTTGCCCTACCTTCTACTTGCCCGCATGGGCAGTTATCGTACCGCCGACGCTGCGGGGCTTGCCCTGTTTCTGGGTCTGGTGTGCTTTGCGCTGATCCTGCTTGCCGACCGGCTCGGAAAGGAACGCTCTTCATGACTGCCGATATGCCGGCTCGACAGGGTGCGTCGCTGCGTCTCGACAAGACGACTTTCAGTTATGGCCAAACCAGGCTCGCCTTCGATGCCGAATTTCCCGCCGGCGAAATCACCGCCGTGATGGGTCCGAGCGGGTCGGGCAAATCGACCTTGCTCAACCTCGTGGCGGGGTTCGAAATTCCTCTTTCCGGGCATGTCCTGATCAATGGCCTGGATTTCAGCGCCGCGTCGCCATCCGAACGGCCGGTTTCCATGGTCTTTCAGGAAAACAACCTGTTTGCCCATCTCGACGTTTTCCGCAATGTCGGCCTCGGCATATCGCCTTCGCTTGCGCTCACGGCCGCGGACCGCATGGCAATAGCCGACGCGCTCGCGCGCACCGGCCTGACAGGAAAGGAGAAACGCCTGCCGCGGGAGCTTTCCGGCGGCGAACGCCAGCGCGTTGCGCTTGCTCGCGCCCTGGTTCGTGACCGGCCGGTTCTTCTGCTTGATGAACCCTTTGCCTCGCTCGGGCCTGCCTTGCGGGAGGATATGCTGGATCTCGTTGCCGCCGTCCAGGCGGAGCGGAAGATGACCACGCTTTTCGTCACGCATCAGCCGGAAGACGCGCGCCGCGTCGCTGCTCACGTCGTTTTCCTGGAAAACGGCACTGTCGCTGCAACCGGCAGGGCCCACGATTTCTTTTCCGCGAACGGCCCCGCAGCTTTCCGGCGTTATGCCGGAGCCATGAACGGAGAATAGTCGAACGCCAAGAAAAAGCGCTGCCACCGGTATATTTCAACTGGTCTTGACCGGTGGAAATCTGGAACGGATTTCGCGACTCAGGCATTTGTCTTGCCTGGAAGCCGACATAATTTGCGGTCAAACCGGTTTGGGGGCATCATCGTCCTTGCTTGCCAATCTGCTTCGCGTGTGGCTAGGTCCGCACCAGATGGTCTGGCACAATCGCCGATTGCCCCGTCGAGACGAAAGGAAGCCGACCTGTCGACCGGCCTGGACATGAGCTGCAAGAAAGCCCCAGCGCGCGTGCTCGCGCTGGCAGGGGTCGTTCTCGCGCTCGCATCCTGCCAATCCGTGATGCCGAATTCGGTCGAAGAATCCGGCTTCCAGCCGTCAAACAGACCCGTCACCGTCGACAATGCACAGGCCAACAGCCGCCTTGCCGATCTCGCCAAGGCGCAACACCCGCGCATCCTCGCGACCTATGGCGGCGAATATTCCGATCCGAAGCTGGAGCGCATGGTCGCCAAGATCGTCGGCCGGCTGACCGTGGTGTCGGCCAATCCGACGCAGACCTATCGCATCACCATCCTCAACTCGCCCAACGTCAACGCCTTCGCGCTTCCGGGCGGTTATCTCTACATCACCCGCGGCCTCTTGGCGCTCGCCAACGATTCATCCGAAATCGCCGCCGTGATCGCGCATGAAATGGGGCACGTTACCGCCAATCACGGTCTTCAGCGCCAGCAATTGGAGGCCGAGGAAGGCCTTGCCACCAAGGTCGTCTCGGATGTGCTGGGTGACAACCCGAGCGCCAAGGCCGCGCTCATCCGCGGCAAGCTGAGGCTCGCGCAGTTTTCACGCAACCAGGAACTCGAGGCCGACGCCATCGGCATCAAGTCGGTCGGCGAGGCCGGTTACGATCCCTACGCGGCGGGACGCTTCCTGCAGTCGATGGCCTCCTACGCCGGCTTCCGCTCGGTCAGCGGCGCGACCGACGCCAGCCTCGACTTCCTCGCCACCCATCCCAACACGCCGCAGCGCATCGACCTGGCGCAGCGCCATGCGCGCATGTTCGGCCAGCCGGGCTTTGGCACGCGCGACCGCGATTCCTATCTCGCCGGCATTGACGGCCTTCTTTACGGCGACACGCCCGAGGAAGGCTATGTGCGCGGCAACACGTTCCTGCATCCCAAGCTGGGCGTCTCCTTCGCGGTGCCGGACGGCTTCGTCATCGACAATTCGGCAGCTGCCGTAACCGCCACCGGCCCCGGTGACATGGCGGTGCGTTTCGACGGCGTGACGATCGACAAGGATGTGTCGCTGCCGGACTACGTCCGCAGCGGCTGGGTTGCCGGCCTGGACGACGCCAGCGTCCGCCAGGAGACCATCAACGGCAACGAAGCCGCTGTCGCCAAGGCCCGCGCCGACGGCTGGCAGTTCGATATCGTGGTCATCCGCGCCGGCGGCCAGGTCTATCGGCTGCTCACCGCCGCCCCTGCTGCCGGGACGTCGCTCGAGCCTGTCGCGCGTTCGGTGAGCAGCACCTTCCGTGTTCTGAGCCCTGCCGAGAAGGCAGCACTGAAGCCGCTGCGTATCCGCGTTGCCACCGTGCGGCCAGGCGAGACGATCGGCACCTTGTCGGCACAGATGGTCGGCGTCGACCGGAAGCTCGACCTGTTCCGCGTGCTCAATGCGATGGGTCCGGGCGCGACGGTTTCGGCCGGCGACAAGGTCAAGATCGTTACCGACAGATAGTGCCTGGATCCACACGGCCTACAGCCCGGCTTCGGCACCTTCCCTGGTTTCCGTATTTTCTCCGCTGACATTCGCACGCAGGCGCGCGAACATGGATCGAGCCAGATCAAGTTCGTCCTGACCTATGCCAGCCCGCAATTGCCGGTCGAAGGCGATTGCCGTTTCGCGCAGACGCAGGAACAGCGTCTCGCCGCTTGGCGTCAATTCGACCAGATGCTTGCGACGATTGGCGGGATCGCGGCGGCGGGTCAGCAGGCCGTCCGCCTCCATCGCATTGAGATGATGGGTCAGCGTCGCACCCTGGATGCCGACGGATTCCGCAAGCTGGCGCTGATGGCCGAATTGCTGCGACTTCACCGAAATCAGCACGGACCACACCGGGAAGGATCCACCGCCGGCAATCATCGCATCGTCCAGAGCACGCCGGATGATTTTCGCGGTTTGGGCAAGGTCAAGCCCGATCGGTTTGGCGGAAGGTTCGAACATGGCCGGACACTAGCATGGAAATGGTTGGCGTCTAATAGATTGACATCTAACAGTTAGATATCTACTGTTTCTTTGCCCTGGCTTCATGGAGGTCCGCGAAATGCAAATCGTCTTCATGCTCGCACTGGCTCTGCATGTCATGTCAGGCGTGTTCTGGGCCGGCTCGACTTTCGTGCTGGCGCGCACAGGCGACGGCCGATTGGCGATGTCGCTATTCGGACCGCAGATGGGGGCCGCCACCGTGGCCGTCCTGTCGGGTGCCGTCCTCTGGTATCTCTTCCATGGCACCGGCTATTTCGGCACGCAGGAGCAAGCTCTGGCTGTGGGGGCAATAGCGGCGATCGTCGCCGCTGGCGTTCAAGGCATATCGGTTGGGCGGTCACGCCGCGCCACGGCGCAAGAGGCCGTGGCCAGCACCTTGCGACAGGCTGTCCGCGGCGAACGTCTGGCCGCAGGCCTGCTTGCCATTACGGTCGTTGCCATGGCCATCGCACGGGTGGTTTGAACCAATAGGAAAAACCCGGTCGATCAGGCGGCAAGAAACTCCGGGTTCTGCTTCACCAGCGCCAATTTCAGCTTTTCCAGTGCACGCACCTCGATCTGCCGGACACGCTCCTTGGAGATACCGAGCGTCTCGCCGAGCTCTTCCAGGGTAGCGCTCTCGTCGCCCAGGCGGCGTTCCTCGATGATCCGCAATTCGCGTTCGTTCAAAGCCGCCAACGCCTGTTTCAGCCAACCCGAGCGGCGCTCGATATCGATCGTATCGCCGGCGATCTCGTCTGGCAGCGGCCCATCCGAAACCAGGAAATCCCCACGCTCGGCCCCCGCCCCATCCTCGGTCAGCGGTGCGTTGAGCGAACTGTCGGGTGCCGACAGTCTTGCATCCATGATGGCAACGTCGGTTTCGGAAACACCAAGCGCTGTCGAAACCTCGCGGTAGAGTGCCTGATTGGACAAAGCCTCCGTGCCCGTACCGAGACGGGCGCGCAGGCGCCTCAGATTGAAGAAGAGTGCTTTCTGCGCAGAACTGGTGCCGCCGCGCACGATCGACCAGTTGCGCAGGATATAGTCCTGCATGGAGGCTCGTACCCACCAGCTTGCATAGGTGGAGAAGCGGACTTCACGCTCTGGATCGAAGCGGGCGGCGGCTTCGAGAAGGCCGATATGTCCTTCCTGGATCAGGTCGGAAACCGGCAGACCGAAATACCGGAACTTCGCGGCCATCGCGATGACCAGCCGCATGTGGGCAATGACAATCTGGTTCAGGGCATGCTGATCATGGCCATCCTTCCAGCGTTGCGCCAAATCATGTTCCTGGTCACGTTCCAGATAGGGGGCGGCCATCGCCGCACGGACCATGATACGCCCTGCACTATCTTGAATCATCGCGACTTTCCCGTCTGCCCGTTGAGCCCGGATGGACCGACCGGCAGGTCTGCGTCCTAAGGCGTCCACCAACGTGCCATGCAGGCAATGGTTCCCGGCCTTCCTCACGGGAGTGAAACAGTGCGATCCATCCGCCCGGAAGCAACAGCCTTAAAATAGAACAAAATTCCTCGGTTTGAACTATTTTGAAATTCGATTCCTTATTAGCAAGACAAGCTTCTGTCACATTCCAGCACCTCTCCAAAGGTCGACATTTGCTGTCCGCCGACATTACGGGATCACAAAAAGATGAAATGGCTGAAATCGCTGCTCCTGGCCGGAACCCTGCAGGTTCTGGCCGTTACCGCTGGTCATGCCGGTGCTGACTTCGATCAGATCAAGCAGGCTGGCGTCTTCAAGATCGGCACTGAAGGCACCTATGCTCCGTTCACCTATCACGACACATCCGGTGCGCTGGTCGGCTTCGATGTCGAGATCGGCCGCGAGATCGCGAAGCGGCTTGGCGTCAAGGCCGAGTTCCTCGAAGGCAAATGGGACGGTCTGATCGCCGGCATCGATGCAAAGCGTTACGATGCCGTCATCAATCAGGTCGGCATCACCGAGGCGCGCAAGGCAAAGTACGACTTCTCCGACCCTTATATCGCTTCGAAGGCCGTCCTCATCGTTCGTGACGACAATACCGACATCAAGGACTTCGCCGATCTCAAGGGCAAGAAGTCAGCGCAGTCGCTCACGTCAAACTTCGGCAAGATCGCCGAAAAGAACGGCGCTGAACTGGTCGGCACCGACGGTTTCGACCAGTCGATCCAGCTCGTGCTCAACGGCCGCGTCGATGGCACCATCAACGACAGCCTTTCCTTCTACGATTTCAAGAAGCACAAACCCGATGCCAAGGTGAAGATCGTGGCGCAGGAAGCCAATGCCGACTATTCCGGCGTCATCGTGCGCAAGGGCGATCCCGAGCTGGTCGCGGCGATCAACAAGGCGCTGGCCGAGATCAAGGCCGACGGCACCTACAAGAAGATATCCGAGACCTATTTCGGCCAGGACGTTTCCCAATAGGCCTGCTGCGGGCCGGGAATTTTACCCGGCTCACTCAAACAAGGCGGCGTGCCGTTGGCGGCGCGCCGCTTTTGTGTTTTCTGCGACCGACTATGATGACGCTATGGAACAAGTCCGGAGGGAGAACAGTTCGTGCCACCTTGGCTGCAATTGATGCTGGATTCGCTCGGTCCCCTTTTGTGGGCCGGATTGATTTTCACCATACCACTCACCCTTCTGTCGTTCGCCTTTGGGCTGGCCGTAGGGCTCGGCGCGGCGCTGCTGCGTCTGTTCGGGCCCTGGCCGCTGGCAGCGATCGTTCGCTTCTATGTGTGGATCATCCGTGGCACGCCGCTTCTGGTTCAGCTGTTCCTGATCTTCTACGGATTGCCCAGCATCGGCATCGTGCTCGACGCTTTCCCCGCCGCGCTGATCGGCTTCACACTCAACATCGGCGCCTATTCGTCGGAGATCATTCGTGCGGTCATCGGCTCCGTCCCGAAAGGGCAGTGGGAAGCGGCCTATTCGATCGGCATGACCTGGAGCCAGACGATGCGCCGCACCATTCTGCCGCAAGCCGGCAGGGTCGCGGTGCCGCCGCTGTCCAACACCTTCATTTCGCTGGTCAAGGACACCTCACTTGCAGCCGCGATCACCTTGCCGGAACTTTTCCAGTCGGCGCAGCGTATCGTCGCCGTGACTTATGAACCGCTGATCCTCTATGTCGAAGCCGCACTGATCTATCTGGCGATGAGCTCGATCCTGTCGGCATTGCAGGTACGGCTCGAAGCCCGGCTCAGCCGCTATGGCGGTTTCCTGGAGGCACGCTCGTGATCGAACTCTCCAACCTGGAAAAGCGCTTCGGCGACAATGTCGTTCTGAAGGACATCAACGTCGCCATGAAAGAAGGCAGCGTCACCGCGCTGGTCGGCCCGTCGGGCGGCGGCAAGTCGACGTTGCTGCGTTGTATCAATCTTCTGGAAATTCCGACCGTCGGCACCGTGAGGATCGGCGAGGAAACATTGACCTTCCAGCCCGGCGGCAAGGTCTCGTCCAGCGATGTGCTGAGACTGCGGCGGCAGACCGGCATGGTGTTCCAGAACTTCCAGCTGTTTCCGCATCGCACCGCCATCGAGAACGTCATGGAAGGGCTGGTGACAGTCTTGAAATGGCCAGCGGACAAGGCGCGCGAGCGTGCGCTCTCGCTGCTTGAAAAGGTCGGCATGGCACACAAGGCGGATGCTTGGCCGGCGACCCTGTCCGGTGGGCAGCAACAGCGCGTCGCCATCGCCCGCGCGCTTGCGCCGTCACCCCGCGTGCTTTTGTGCGATGAACCGACCTCTGCGCTCGATCCCGAACTCGCTCAGGAAGTCGTTGATGTGCTTGGCCAGCTCGCCGTGGAAGGCACCACCATGGTGATGGCCACGCATGATCTGCGGCTCGCCTCCAAGGTGGCACGTGAGGTGGTTTTTCTGGAAGCAGGCATCGTTGTCGAGAAAGGTCCGGTCGAAACGGTGTTCGGCAACCCGCAGCACCAACGCACCAAACGCTTCATCGCCACGTTGAGACATGAACAGGAAGAATCGGGCAGCAAGAGCTGACCCAACAATCCCGTGCTGGAACGGCTGGGCAGGCGTGTAACGAATGCCTATGTTTGAGCGAACATCCCCTGCAACGAACAACAAGCCGCAAAGGCAAGGAGATCATTCATGGACACCCATACCTTCCCCGTCACCCGCACCGACGCTGAATGGCGCGCGTTGCTGACACCGGAGCAATATCAGGTGATGCGCCATCACGGCACGGAGCGGCCGGGAAGCTGCGCCCTTCTTTATGAAAAGCGTGCCGGCACCTTCAAATGTGTGGGCTGCGACAGCCCGCTTTTCGAAGCCAAGCTGAAGTTCGAGAGTGGCACTGGCTGGCCGAGCTTCAATGATCCGGTCGAAGGCTCGGTCGAGACCACCGTGGACCGCAGCTACGGCATGGTGCGCACCGAGGTGCATTGCGCCACCTGCGGCAGCCATCTCGGCCATGTCTTCGAGGACGGCCCGCCGCCGACCGGCCTGCGTTACTGCATCAACGGCGTGGCACTGAACTTCGAACCGGCCTGAAGTAGACTGTATATCGCTGCCCTTTCGTATCGCCTCCGGTTGACCTATGTCCCTCTTGGGGAAGGAAAGCCGGAGGAGAAGAATGGCCTGTTTCATGTGCCTGCAGTGCGGCGTGCAGTTCGCCGAGAGCGAACTGCCGCCCGAGCATTGCCCGATCTGCGAGGACGAGCGCCAATATGTGCGCTGGCAGGGTCAGGCCTGGACGACCTTTGAGGATCTCACCGAAACCCACAGGCTGGTGGTGAAAGACGACGCTGAGGTTCTCGCCTTTGGCATCGAGCCACGCTTTGCCATCGGCCAACGTGCGCTGCTCGCCGAAACACCCGATGGCAACGTGCTGTGGGACTGCATCAGCCTGGTCAGCGATGATGCCGTGGCCGAGATCAAACGCCGAGGCGGCCTGCAGGCGATCGCCATTTCGCATTGCCACTATTATTCTTCGATGGTCGAGTGGAGCGAAGCCTTTGGCGGCGTGCCGATCCACATCCATGCCGACGACCGCCAATGGGTGATGCGACCGCATCCGTCCGTTGCCTTCTGGGAAGGCGAAACACTGGCCCTCAACCCGTCGCTTACCCTGATCCGCTGCGGTGGCCATTTCGCCGGCGGGCAGGTGCTGCACTGGAGACGCAGCGGCGGCAACGCCATCCTCTCCGGCGATATCCTGCAGGTGGTGCCGACGCGACGGCACCTCTCCTTCATGTACAGCTATCCGAACCAGATTCCGCTCAACGCACGAACCGTCAGGCGCATTGCGTCAGCGGTCGAACCGTTCGACTATGACCACATCTACGGTGCCTGGTGGGGGAGCAACGTGCTTGGTGGCGCCAAGGAAGCGATGCGCTTTTCCGTGGAGCGTTATCTGACAGCCATCGCCTAGCTTGCCCTGCGTGCCTGTCTTCGACCCGGGGCATAAGTGAATTCCGCCACTTCCCTGCCCCTGACATGGCGAATCCCAACACCGAGGACATCCCGCAGCAAATTTTTGAGATGTGACCATGAACCGTGCCGCGAAGCGAAATCACAATGCCCTGGAGCGAAAAGGACAATGAGTAACACCCGTCTAGAAATCGCTCAGCCGAACCGATCCCACGGAACGGTGATCGAACTCAAGGACATCCAGATCTCATTCAAGCTTGCCAACGGCGGTCGATTTGACGCTGTCGCGGAAAGCAATCTCAAAATCGCCGAGAACGAATTCGTTGCCATCGTCGGCCCGACGGGTTGCGGAAAATCGACCTTGCTCAATGCCGTGGCCGGTCTTCTCGTTCCCGCCAGCGGCACCGTGGAAATTGGTGGCCAGCGCTTGCAGGGTCTCAACCGCAAGGCAGGTTACCTCTTTCAGCAAGATGCTCTCATGCCGTGGAAAACGGTGATCGAGAATGTCGCGATCGGCCTGGAGATCGCCGGAGTGCCCAAGAGGCAGGCTCGCGAGCAGGCACGAGGATGGTTGGAGAAAGTCGGATTGGGAAATTTCGGCGATCGTTATCCGCATATGCTTTCCGGCGGTCAGCGCAAGCGCGTCGGCCTCGCGCAGGTGCTGATCCGCAATCCGAAATACCTCTTGATGGATGAGCCGTTCGGTCCGCTCGATGCGCAGACGCGAGTCATCATGGGCGATCTCCTTCTCGATCTATGGTCCCAAGACAAGAAGGCGGTCATATTCGTTACGCACGACCTGGAGGAAGCCATCGCGCTTGCCGACCGGGTCGTGATCATGTCCGCCGGCCCGCGTGCGCGCATCATGGCCGAATACCGTATTCCGCTCAGCCGGCCGCGCGAAATCTCGGAGATACGCCTCGATACCCAGTTCCATCATATTCACCGCGAAATATGGGGTGCACTGAAGGAAGAGGTTCTCAAGGGCTACAGACAGACGAGCGGAGATCGCCAATGAAGAAGCCGGTACTCTTTCTGGCACAGCTCGGCGTCGCTGCCTTTGTCATCATTGCCTGGCATCTCTTCACAGCCACGGACCTGTTCGGCAATCCCTCCAAAGCCAAATTCTTTTTCGCAACGCCCGGCGATGTGGCATTGCGAACCTATAAATGGTTTGCCGAAGGGACCATCTGGTATCATCTCGGCATTACGCTGGTGGAGGCCATTCTGGCTTTCGCCATCGGCGCGGTCGGCGGCGTGCTGATCGGTTTCTGGTTCGCCCGCAAACCAGTGCTCGCTGCCATCTTCGATCCTTATGTCAAGGCCGCCAATTCGCTGCCACGCGTGGTCCTGGCGCCTATTTTCGCTTTGTGGCTTGGCCTTGGCATCTGGTCGAAAGTGGCACTTGGCGTATCGCTGGTTTTTTTCATCGTTTTCTTCAACGTCTATCAGGGCGTGAAGGAGGTCAATCAGAACGTGCTCGCCAATGCCCGGATGCTCGGCATGAATGAACGCCAGTTGCTGCGCAACGTCTATCTGCCCTCCGCACTGTCGTGGATGTTCTCAAGCCTGCACACGGCAGTAGGCTTCGCGGTCGTCGGCGCGGTGGTTGGCGAATATCTCGGTTCATCGGCAGGCCTCGGTTATCTCATCCACCAGGCCGAGGGTGTGTTTGATGTGACAGGTGTTTTTGCAGGCATGCTGGTGCTTACCGCTTTCGTGCTGCTGATCGACTGGGGGGTGACAATCATCGAGGAACGCTTGCTCGTCTGGCGGCCGAAGGCGACCGGGCAGAACACCATCTGACCGCCGAAATTATCAAGGAGGAAGACCATGAGGATCACCCGCAGAAATCTGTTGGAAGGAGCGGCTGCTTTTGGCCTTGCCAGTGTTGTGTCCCGCCTGCCGGCCCATGCACAGGACCCGTCAGCTGCGCCTGAGAAAACCGAACTCATGTTCGGCGTCGGTGGGAAACCGCTTTTCTATTATCTGCCGCTGACGATCGCAGAGCGTAAAGGATTCTTCGAAGAAGAGGGCATCAAGGCGACGATCAATGATTTCGGCGGCGGCGCAAAGTCATTGCAGGCCTTGGTCGGCGGGTCAGTGGACATCGTGACCGGCGCCTACGAACACACGATCCGAATGCAGAACAAGGGACAGGACATCAAGGCTGTCTGCGAACTCGGCCGCTTTCCTGGCATCTGCATCGGCGTACGCAAGGACTTGGCAAACGAGATCAAGACGATTGCCGACTTGAAGGGTCAAAATGTCGGTGTCACGGCACCCGGTTCCTCCACCGCACTGCTGCTTCAATATGCGTTGATCAAGAACGGCCAATCGGCCGATGCCGCTTCGATCATCGGGGTCGGCGGTGGTGCGAGCGCTGTTGCCGCTGTCAAGAAAGGTGAGATCGCCGCTCTTGTCCACCTCGACCCGGTCATCACCCGATTGGAGGTCGACGGCGACATCACGCTGTTGTTGGACACGCGGACCGAGGAGGGCACGCGTCAGCTTTTCGGTGGCACGAATCCAGCCGCAACTGTCTATCTCCAGCAAAGCTTCATCGACGCCAATCCGATCACCACCCAGCGTGTCGTCAATGCTTTCACCAAATCGCTCGCATGGATTCACAAGGCATCTGCCGACGACGTTGCCGATGCCGTACCGGAGGAATTCCTGCTGGGCGACCGCGACCTGTACAAGACCGCTTTTGAAAAATCGCGTGCCATGTACTCCGAAAAGGGCCTGATCGCCGAGGAAGGATTCAAAAGTCTCCTGGAAATGCTCAAGACGCTCGATCCGGAGCTTGCCAACGCGAATATCGCCTTCGCCCAGACCTTCGACCCGCGTTTCGTGAAAGCCGAATAGCCGGGAGAGGGCAGAGAGCTCCCGTCGTGCGGTGGTTGCGGACGAGCCGACCGGCTGCCGCCACCACCGTCCTCGGCTGTCACTCCTGGGCGCCGCACCAATCCATGATGCACAACGCCATCACCTTGATCGCGGTCATGTAGTCGTCGATCGAGACATATTCGTCGTTTGCGTGCATCACCGCGGTCGAGCCGGGGCCGAAGATCACGGTGGGCGTCGCTCCATACTCGTTGAGGAAGCGGGTATCGGCTGCGCCCTGGCGTCCACTGATGACGGGATCCTTGCCAGCTACCGATCGGTAGGTTTCCGACAGCAGCTCGACGATCGGATGGTCGCGCGGGATTTCCGATGCCTGCGCGTCATAGCCAACGAAACGCACCACCGGAGGGTGGTCGCGCATCCATTCGTCCTGCGCCGCGACCTCGGCGATCTTGTCGACGAGGCTCTGCTTGACGCCCTCATGGTCCTCGCCGGGAACCGTGCCGATGCTGCCTTTCAATACGGCACTGGCCGGGAAGGCGCTCGGGTAGTTACCGGCCTGGAAGCTGCCGATGATGCAAGGCAGGGAGTCCAGCGCATTCGGGTAAAACGGATGGCGGACGGTGGCGACGCGGTGGTCTTCCAGTTCCTGGACGGCCTTGACGATCTTGTTGCCGAGATCGATGGCGCTGATGCCGAGATAGCGTTGCTGGATCCCTGCAGGTTTGCCCTGCACGTCGATCTGGAACCAGATTCGCCCGATACAGGCCGGCTGGACCGCCAGATCGCTGGTTTCACCGGAGATGCCCGCGTCGGCCTTGTAACCGCGGATCACCGTGTCCAGCGTGCCGTGGCCGCTCACCTCTTCGTCGATGACGACGTTTATATAGACGTCGCCTTTCAGCTCGACGCCGGCTTCCTTGAGGAACTCCACGGCAAGGATATGGCTGGCGACGCCGCTCTTCATGTCGCAGGATCCGCGGCCATAGATACGGCCATCCTTGATCGCGGCCGACCAGGGATTGTCGCTCCACCCCTCGCCATTGCCGACGGGGATCACGTCGGTATGTCCGTTGAGCAGCAGCGACCGGCCTCCGCCCGCACCCTTGCGCGTGCCCACGATGTTGGGACGCCCTTCATAGCCCCGATCCACCGGTCGGTATCCGGGATGCTTCTTCAGCTCTTCCCAGTCCGTCTCCCACATGTCGACGTCGAGGCCGATCTTGTTCATGTAGTCCGACACGAAGGCCTGGATCGCGGCCTCGTCGCCGGTCACGCTCGGAATCGACACCATCTTCTGCAGGAACTGGATGGCCTTGTCCCGGTTCCTGTCGATGGTATCGAGGACGGCTTGGCGTTTGCTGGTCATTTTGAACTCCAATGTTCTTGGGTGCTGGTACGAAGCGCCGTCAATTCATCTTGCTTGGCAGCCAAAGGACCAAGTCGGGCATCGCGATCATGATTGCCATGAGAAGGATGTTGATCAGGATGAATGGGATGGCCGCGCGGTAGATGTCGCCCATCGTCGTGTTGCGCGGGGCGATGCCCTTCATGACAAACAGCGAGAGACCGAAGGGCGGCGTGATCGTCGCCATCTCCAGGTTCACCATCATGATGATGCCGAACCAGATCGGATCCCAGCCCATCTGATGAACAATCGGCAGGAAGATCGGGATCGTTACCAGCACGATCGAGGTCTGCTCGATGAACATGCCCAGGAACATGACGATCAGCTGCATCATAATGAGCACCAGCAGCGGCGGCACCGGCAGGTCGTTGGCCAGACTGGTGATCGCGCTGGTTGCCCCGGAAAAGGACAGCAACTGGCTGAACGCGGCGGATCCCGTGAGGATTATCAGGATCATCACGGACAGCATGGTTGCAGAGCCCACGCCCTTGACCAGAACCTCCCAGTTCAATTTCCGATAGAGCAGTGCCAGGACGAAGGTGAGGAAGGTGCCGATCGCAGCAGCCTCGGTCGGCGTTGCCGTGCCGAAGAATATCAGGCCGATGATCATTACCACGATGCAGACCGGCGGCACGAGATAGAGCGTGGCGTCATGCAGACGTTGGCCAATCGGCACGCGAGGCGCCTCGTAGGCTGGCGCCTCATCGGGGCGAAGCGTCGCCCGGATGATGATGTAACCGATGCAGAGGATCGCCAGCAGGATACCGGGCACGATGATGCCGATGAGGATCTTCGCGACCGAGAACCCGCCCAGGCTCGCCAGCACGATCGCCAGCGTCGACGGCGGTATCAGAATGGCGAGGCCGCCGCTGGCCAGGATGGGGCCGATCGACATCGCCTTTGCATAACCGCGCTTTTCCATTTCGGGTGTCAGCGTAGAGCCCAGCATGGCGACGGACCCCATGGCCATGCCCGTAAGCGTGCCCAGCACGGCACCCGCCCCGATCGCCAGGACGGAAAGGCGGCCGGCGACGAAGCCCAACCATTGATCGAGCACCTCGATCATTCGTTGCGCGATGCCGGAGTGGAACATGATCGAGCCCATCAGAATGAACATGGGCACGGGCACGAGGACGAATGTAGAGATCGAACTGTCGATGCTGAGGACGAGCTGGTTGAAGCCAGAGACTCCCCCCCACAGGTAGTAGACGCCCGCCAGATTGACGAGCAGAAAGGCGATCGCGACCGGAACGCCAATGACCATGAACAGTCCGAGGCCAAGGAAAAACGCCAGGAGAAATTGCCACCATTCCATAGTCTTCAAGCCTCCTGGCGAGGTGTTTCGGAGAGCAGGGCTTCGCCGCGATAGGAGCGCACCGCCCGTCGCAGGAACTCGATGCCAAGCAGGAAACAGCCAATGGGGATCACGACGAGATTGACAGCCCGTGGGATCTCGATCTCCGCCGCAATGAGGATTCCACGATGCAATGAGAGCAGCACCGCTTTGGTCGCAAACCATGTCAGCACAAGGCATACGGCGGCACCGACAAGCGATCCGAAGAACATCGCAACGCGTTGGGTTTGAGGGCGCAGGTTGGCGACTACGATATCGACCGTCACGTGACCGTCGCGGCGGAGCACCCATGCGGCTGCAAGGAACGTGATGTAGACCATCATCGTTCCGGTGATCTGGTCGATGCCCAGTATACCGTGGTGAAACAGCGCCCGAAGCACCACCTTCATTACGGTCAAAAGCATCATGGCGATCAGCAGCAATGCCGAGATGACGGCAAAGAAGTTAAGTATGAAATCGAACGCGCGCTCGAGCTTGCTCACGAGGGTGTCCTGACTGTTTGTGTTTGAGACGATTTGGCTTCATGAGGTCGGCGGCTCTCGCATGACCTCGATTGACCGCGCCCGACCAGGTGGCGGGCGCGATCGACGCCGTCGGCCGCGCTGTTATTTGGCGGCAAACAAGGCTTTGACTTCAGCCACCCGTTCCGCGCCGAGGATCGACTCGTAGTAGGCCCAGAGGGAGTCGTTGGCGACCTTCGTCCAGCGCTGAGATTCTTCGGGCGAGATATCCAGGACCTTCATGCCATCCTTGATCATGATGGCCTGCTGCTCCTTCTGGTTCTTGTCGAACCAGTCGAGCGCGAATTTCTGCGTTTCAGCGATCGCCTTGAGCAGGATGTCCTGCACTTCCGGTGACAGGCTGTCCCACTTGTCGAGGTTCATGGCAACGCTGCCACCGCTGCGATACATGGGCTGATTGATCATGTATTTGGTGACGGTCTGCCAGTTGTAACGTGTGAAGGCATCGGCCACCGGCCAGCTGAAGCCATCGACGGTGCCGCGGTCCATCGCCAGGAAGATTTCCCCCGGCGGCAATGTGATGGACTCAGCGCCAACCGCTTGCACGAAGTGGCGGGTCAACGGAGCCACGCGCAGCTTCTTGCCCTTGAGATCGTCTACCGACTTGGCGGGGAAATTCGTGGAAACGTAATGAGCGCCCTCGCCTGGATCGCCGGCGGCATGGCCGATGTAACGCACGCCCTTCGCCGCGTAGAGCTTGACCATGTAGTCGTAGAGCGCTGAACCAGGGCCGCCATCGGGGATCGTCAACGGCGACAGTTCTGTAATATCACCGCCCGGCACCACGCCGGCCCAGTAATTGGGGGCGCCGTACCAAACGTCGAATACCCCGTTGACCAGGGCCTCGGGCTGATCGAATGGCGGCAAGACGTCGTCTGAACCGATATAGGTTATCGTGACTTTGCCTTCGCCAAGGCGATTCACGTTCTCCATGAAGTTCTTGCCTACCTCGGCGGTGGGCGAGAAGCCGGGCGACCAGGCACCCACCATCTTCAGGGTAACGGCGTCCTGGGCATGCGCGATGCCGCCCACGAACATCATGAGGCCCAAAGCCAAGCCGCAACTTCGTGCAAAAGCTCGCATTCCAATCTCCTCCCGTGGCGGCCGTGTTCCATCGGCCACGCAAATTCTTCAATCCTCCGCCCGCGATTGTTCGCTGACATCCCGAAGCCTAATGCGAGCGTCGTCTCTTTGTCTACAATTTTTTTTCTATTGCATACAACGTGAGTGGCAACTAGCTTGCGTGAGAGGTTTGGAGGTGCCAGTTGGAGAGATCTGAACCTGTACTCCTTCAGGATTCTCGGTGGTTGTTAAGGGGGAGCCCATGAGGCCAGCGTCATTTGAGTACCATCGCGCGACGTCGCTCGAGCACGCGCTCGAACTGCTGAGCCAGTTTGGCGACGACGGGCGGCCGATCGCCGGCGGCCAGAGCCTGGTGCCGATGATGAACTTCCGACTGGCAAGGCCGGGTCATCTCGTCGACATCAACAAATTGCCGATCGCCGGGATTGAAGTCCTCGGCAAGACACTGCGCATCGGCGCGCTCACCCGCCATGAGGCCTATTTCGGCAATCCGCTGATCGCCAGGCACTTCCCCGCCTTTCTGGATGCCGTCCACTACATCGGTCACCCCACCATTCGCCGCAACGGTTCGATCGGCGGCAGCATCTCGCATGCCGACCCGACAGCAGAACTGCCTGCCGTGGCGGTTCTCCACGACGCCGATATCGTCGTCCGCTCGACCGCGGGCGAGCGCCGCATCCCGGCAACGGAATTCTTCCTGAGTGCTTATGTGACAGCGCTGGAACCGGGTGAGATGGTGGTGGCCGTCGAGCTGCCGCTACCACCGGAGACCTCGACCGGCAGCTTCATCGAACTCGGCGAGCGCAGCGGCGACTTCGCAACGGCTTCAGTGGGAATCACGCTGGAGCACGACGGTTCTGCCGTCACGAAAGCCGCAATGGTTTGCAGCGGCGCCGACCTCTTTCCGATACGGGCACCCGAAATCGAAGATTTCCTGGCCGGCCAACCACTCATCGATCCGAAGGCCAAGGAAGCAGGCCAGCTCTTTGCCGAATCCATTGACCCGGTGGACGACCACATCGCTTCCGCCGATTACCGCCGCGGCCTGATCGCGCAACTCACGCAGCGCGCCATAACGACCGCCTGCACCAGAGCGCTGGGAAAGAAATGACCGAGATTACGCTGGAAGTGAATGGCGTCACCAAGACGCTCGATGTCGAACCTCGCCGTCTGCTGGCGGATGTGCTGCGGCAGGAATTCGACCTGTCGGGCGTGCATATCGGTTGCGCTCACGGTGCCTGCGGCTGCTGCACGGTGCACCTGGACGAAACACCCAGGCTGTCCTGCCTGACCTTCGCCGTGCAGTGCGACGGCTCTTCCATCAAGACCGTGGAGGCCATGGGCGGTCCGTCAGCCGACCATCTGTTGCAACAGGCCTTCAAGAGCGAACACGGGCTGCAATGCGGCTACTGCACGCCGGGTTTCATCATGACGCTGGCGCCCTTCGTCGACGAGGCAATTGCCAGCAGGCGGATGCCCGAGAATGACGAGATCCGCGAAGCGATGAGCGGGAACATCTGCCGCTGCACCGGCTATCACGGCATCGTGGCCGCAGTGCGCAAAGCGATCGGAAGCGGCCTTGGGGAGAACGCCTGACATGAAAGCCGAACAGCCCAGACACGTCGGGGCACGCATCCAGCGTTTCGAGGACATCAGGCTGCTGTCGGGCCTGGCGCGCTATATCGACGACATCCGCCTGCCCAACATGCTGCATCTCAATTTCGTGCGCGCCGATATCGCGCATGCGCGCATCGTCGGGATCGATTCCTCGGCCCTTGCCGACATCGGCTATCCGACCTGGGTCTTCACCGGCGAGCATACCGCCGGTCTGTCGATGAAAGCGCATCAGGACTACCCCGAGATGCAGTATTCCGAGCAGCCACTGCTCGCCGAAGGCAAGGTGCGCTTCGTCGGCGAGCCTGTTGCCGTCGTATTGGCCGAAGACGCCTACAAGGCCGAGGACGCGGCCGAGCATGTGATGGTCGAATACGACTCCCTGCCCGTTGTCGGCACGATGAAACAGGCGCGCGATGCATCGCTGCCGCCGCTGTTCGACGGATGGACGAGCAACGTCATCGTGCAGCGTCAAATGAAGGGCGGAGATCT
This sequence comes from Mesorhizobium sp. 1M-11, assembly GCF_001303895.1. Lineage (GTDB taxonomy): Bacteria > Pseudomonadota > Alphaproteobacteria > Rhizobiales > Rhizobiaceae > Mesorhizobium. Next base: position 375,267 of record NZ_LJSD01000075.1, read on the forward strand.
CGAGGCGGCCAGGACAGCCGCAGCGCATGTCATCAAGCGTACCTATCGTACGCAGCGGCAGGCTGGTGTGCCGATGGAGTGCCGCGGCGTCGTAGCCCACTACAATCCCGCCGATCGCCTTTTGACGGTATGGTCGTCGACGCAGATGCCGCATCTGGTGCGCACCTACATCGCTGAAGAGCTGAACCTGCCGGAATCGCGCATCCGCGTCGTCGCACCGGATGTCGGTGGCGGCTTCGGCATCAAGGGCCAGGTTTTCGGCGATGAAGTTCTGGTGGCTTGGCTCGCCATGAAGACCGGACGCCCCGTGAAATGGATCGAGGACCGCCGCGAGCACCTGGTCGCCTCGCTTCATGCCCGCGATCACGAACACACGCTGGAGGCCTATGTGTCGGCGGACGGCCGTCTGCTCGGCCTCAAGGCGGACATCACCGTCGACAACGGTGCCTATTCGACCTTTCCGTTCACCGCGGCCGGCGAGCCGGGCATGGTCGGCAAGGTGCTCCCCGGCCCTTACGACTTGAAGGCTTATGAGGCGACGTTCCGCGCCGTGGCGACCAACAAATGCCCGATCGGCACCTATCGCGGTGTCGCCCGCCCTTCCGCCGTGTTCTCGCAGGAACGGCTGATGGACGACATCGCCCTCGAACTCGGCATGGATCCGTTCGAGCTCCGATTGAAGAACATCGTCCGGGAGTTCCCCTACAAGAACGTCCTCGGCTTCACCTATGACGAAGGCTCCTACGCGCAATCGCTGGAGCAGATGCGCGGGTTGCTCGCAAAAGACATCGTGGACGCTACGGCCTCGCGCGCCTCCGAAACGACGCGCATCGGCGTCGGCTTCGCCTGTTTCATCGAGCAGACCGCCCATGGCACGCCGGACTTCACCCGCCGCCGTGTACCCATCGAAACCGGCTATATCGCAGCCCGTGTGGAGATGTCGCCGGATGGCGAAGCGACCATCGACCTTGGCCTGCAGAACCACGGCCAGGGCCTGGAGACCACGATGGCGCAGGTGGCGGCCGATGCGCTCGGCATCCTGCCGGAAAACATCTATGTCCGCCACGGCGACACCCTGACGACGCCCTATTCGGTCGGCACCTGGGGCAGCCGAGGCGGTCCGCTCGGCGGAGGTGCGGTGCACATCGCCGCAACCAAACTTGCTGACAAGTTGCGCGCCATCGCCGCGCACCTGCTGCAGGTCAAAGCCGACCAGATCGAATTGGCAAACGGCAAGGCGTCGGTACGCGGCAATCCCGGAAACCACATCGAGATCCGCAAGCTCGCGCGTGCAGCCTTGCGCAATGTCGACCAGCTTCCCGAGGGCATGACGCCCGGCCTGGAAGCGCATGCGAGTCTCGACGGTCCGCGCGACGGCAGCTATTCAAATGCCGTGCATGCAGCGGTGGTCGAGATCGACGTCACCACCGGCAAGATGAAGCTGCGCCGCTTCGTCGTGGTCGAGGATTGCGGCACCATCCTCAATCCTTTGGTGGTCGACGGCCAGGTAAGAGGCGGCGTGGTGCAGGGTATCGGCTCGGCCATGTTTGAGCACTTCATCTATGACGCCGAATGCCAGCCGCTGACCACCAATTTCGCCGACTATCTGATGCCGCTAGCGCCGGAGATACCGGACATCGAAGTCCATCACATCGAAACCCCGACCCCGCTGACGCCACTCGGTGCCAAGGGACTGGGCGAAGGCGGTGCCATCGGTCCGGCAGCCGCCATCGCCAATGCCGTCGCCAACGCGCTGGGCGTCGGCGTGATCAGCACGCCCCTGAACACCAATGCCCTGTGGAAGCTTTCGCAGCATATCCGCGAAGCTGTCTGAGCCTCGTCTGATCGAAACATCGAAAAGGCCGGCGAAGCTTCGCCGGCCTTTCATCTTTCACCTTGTCGTCAAAGGCTAGTTGCGGGCAGATTGCACCGCGGCGTTGAATTCCTCGATCAACCCATCCCACACCGGCACCATCGCCATCAGGCCATCCCAGAACAACTGGTCGCGGCGGCGCGCGAAATCCTCGAGCGAAACGCCCTGCTGCTCGACCCAGGTGTAGTAACCCAGATTGAAGATACGCTCGCGTTCGGTGCGTGTGAGTTCAAGAAGCGCGTCGGTGCGCGCGCCGGCAAGATGCTCGCCAAACACTTCGGCTGCCGAGAGTTGATCGAACACGCCGTCGAAGGACGCGTTCAACACCTTGTCCAGTTGGGATTCATACATGGCGGCGCCATCGGTCGCGACGGTCAAGATGACGTCGTCTTCACCGAGGTCGAGATATTTCGCCAGCTTGATCGCCGCGACGATATTGGCGATCGACGACAGGCCGAGATGGCCAAAGCTTTCCAATTCTGTATCCGACAACCCCTTGCGCCCACGCAGGTAATCCCGACCGGCCGGAAGATTGAACAGGAGATTCAGACTGTCGGGAGATCGCTCCGAGACGCCGACGACATAATCGGTGTTGAAGACATTGTGGATCAGCGGCACGTGCTTGTCGCCGATGCCCTGGATGTTGTGCTCGCCATAACCGTTGTTGAGCAATGTCGGGCACTCGGTTGCCTCCACCACTGCGATCTGGCAGCCGAGGCTTTGCTTCAGATGATCGCCGGCGGCCAACGTTCCCGACGAACCGGAGGCAGCCACGAAGGCACGGGCCTTGAGCCTGTTTCCGCTGGCCTTGTTGACGGTGGCAAAGACGTGCTCCAGTGCGGGGCCGGTCACGGCCCTGTGGGCAACGTAGTTACCGTATTCGCTGAACTGGTTGAGGATGACATTGCGCTTGTCCTTCGCCAGTTCGTGGCACGCGTCGTAGATCTCCTTCAGATTGCTTTCGCTGCCTGGCGTGCGCACAATATCGGCCGGATCGGCCATCCACTTTTCGAGCCAGTTGAAGCGCTCCGGGCTCATGCCTTCCGGCAACACGGCGACACTGCGTGCGCCGAGGATCGTCGATATCGCCACGCCGCCGCGGCAGTAGTTTCCGGTGGACGGCCAGACAGCGCGCTGGTTGTCGAGGTCGAATTGTCCCGTCACCAGTCGGGGAACCAGGCAGCCATAGGCCGCCAGGACCTTGTGCGCGGCGATCATCGGGAAACGGTCTCCCGTTGCAACGACGATCTTGGCGGGTACCCCCGTCAACGCTGAGGACAAAACCAGATGTTGCGGCGTCTCGACCGCTTGCCGGCGGTCGGGACCATTGTACCAATGAACGCGGAACAGGTTGAACGGGTCGGCTGTGTCCGGGTCTATGTCGGGCAAGACCTCGCGGGTTGCCGCGTCGATCATGGATGGCGATGCCAGTTCGGCAAGCTTCGGCAGCCTTATCCCCGTTTTGGCGAACGCTTTCACGGCTCTGGCGTGCACCGCGCCATCCACCACCTGCCTGGCAAAAAGGTCACTCATCGCTTCCTCCTCGACGGTTCACCGTCATCCGGTCTTTGGTCAAAAGCTCCCCACCCCGCGGCGGCCGGGCGCCGCGGGCAAACTCGCCTTCAGGTCGAGTGGTTCTATTCGATGCCTTCGGCTTCCAGCGCGAGCAGGACGTCCGCGGCGGCACCCGCCAGCAGGTCGACATGCTCGCGCATCAGATCATGCGCCTGCGCTGCATCGCCTGCCGTGACGGCTTCGACGATGCGGCCATGCTCGTAAGCCGACTTCGTCATGCTGCGCGGCGTGGTGATGTGGCGGCGGTAGACGTTCAGGCGATTGCGCAGCTTGCGGCTTTCCATCTGCAGGAAGACGTTGCGCGAGCCGCGGAAGATCGAGTCGTGGAAGATGTTGTTGGTTTCATAGAAACCGCCGTAATCCTCCCTTTCGGCCATGGCAGCGCATTCCTCATGAAGCTTGCGCATCTCCACGACGTCCTCCTTCGTCATACGGCGAGCCGACAGCCGCGCCGACAGGCCCTCATATTCGGCCATGACCTGGAACATCTCGATGAGCTCGCCCGTCGTCAGTCGCTTGACGGTCGCACCCTGATTCTTCTTGATATCCACCAGGCCGCTGGAGGCCAGATGGCGCAGTGCCTCGCGGATCGGCGTGCGGGATACTTCGAAGCGGCGCGCCAGCGACTGCTCGTCGAGACGTTCCCCCGGCCGCAGCACGGCGTTGAGGATATCGTCTTCCAGTATACGAACCAGGCTGTCCGCGGACGGTCTGGCTTCCTTGGCCCCATCGATGACTTCGCTCAACGTTTGCTCCCAGATTCTCGCCCTTCCTAGATGCATTCTCGCCAGACACTATGCAAGCACCTCGGAAGCGATTGTATACAACCGCTACTGCTGCACCGTGATCACCAGATAGGAAGCTTCCTGATCGGCCTCGTTGATCGTGTAATGCGGATCACCCGGTTCGAAGAGAACGGACTCACCCTCTTTCAAGGTGAAACGCTCCTTGCCCGTGTCGAACGTCAGCTCGCCGCGAACCAGGTAGAAAAGCTGCGACCAGTCGTCATGATGGTGCATTTCGCCACCGCCGCCCTTCGGCGCCCTCGAGACCTGCACAGAAAAGTTGCTACCCTTGAAGGGCACGACGTCCAGCACGGTCAGCCCGCCAAAGTGGTTCGGTGGCGTCACGCCGGCAGCAGCACCATTTTTCCAGATGTTCATGTCGGTACCTTTTGGTTTCCTGGCTTCTACGAAATGTAAGCCATGTAGGGGCTGATGACGCTGCGAACCGGCACCTGGATGATGGCCGGTTTGCCGCTGGCAATGGCGTCCGCCACGGCCTCCGAGAGGGCCTTGACGTCGCGCGCGAAATACCCGCGTCCACCGAGACCTTCCGCGACCTTGCTCCAGTCACGGCGCGGCAGGCCCATCTCATAGGTCTCGCCGAAACTCTGCTCCTGCGGCAACGCGATGGCGCCCCAGCATTCGTCATCCAGCACCACGATGATGAAGGCGCGGCCGTAACGCTCCGCCGTATCGAGCTCGGCGACGTGGAAACCGACGCCACCGTCGCCGACAAAGACCACGACCGGCGCATCCGGATCGGCGAAGCTGGCACCGGCACCATAAGGAACCTCGGCGCCCAGCGCGCCCGACTGGCCGGCGCGCAGGTAGCGGCCGGGTGCCGGGATGCGCAGCCGCGCATCGGCCCAGAAGTCGACGTTGCCGTGGGACGTCACATAGATCGTGTTCTCCGGCGCGGTTGTACTCACCGCATCGACGGCGGCGAGCGGATGCATGCCCGCGGCATCGCCCTCGCCAAGCTGAGCGGCATGTTCCTCGCGCCATGCCGCGACCAGGCCATCGCTCCATGCCTTGTCGGAACCGAGCTCCGGCATATCGGCGAGCAGGTCGATGAAATCGGCGGGCGATGCCGCGATGGCGAGATCGGCGCGGCGATTGCGATGCAGCAGTTCCTGGTCGGAGCAGACCTGGATGATCCGCGCCTGCGGGCCGACAGCATCGCCGAATTCGAGATCGAACTCGAAATGATGGCCAAGGAGCACGATGCAATCCGCATCCTTCATCGCTGTGCGCAGCGTCGCGTTGCAAGGTGCGTAGGCAGGCCCCATCCAGCGCGGATGGCGCTCATCGACGATGCCGCGCGCCAGGCGCAGGGTCGAAAAGGCGAGACCATGCTTTTCCACCGCCTCGGCAATTCGGGAGGACCGGCTCCAGAACAGTTCGTCGCCGAGAATCAACAGCGGCTTCTTGGCGCCGGAAAGCAAGGCACGCGCGGCATCGGCGTCGCCGGCAGCGATCCCCGGCAGGCCGGGCATCAGCGGATGCCGGGTAGCGGGCGCCTCGCGGAGCGGCGACGACAGGATGTCGGTCGGCACCTCCAGGAACACGGGACCGGGCCGGCCGGCCCACATCTTGCGCCAGGCGATGTCCAGATATTCCTGCAGCCGATTGGGATCGGTGCAGCGCGCCGCCCATTTGGTGACGCCTTTCATGATCGGCAGCACATCATAGGCCATACCCGCGCCGCGCTCTGCCGATTTCGTCGACGCCTGGGCGCCGACGATGATCATCGGCGTGCCGGCAAGCATGGCGACCATGCCCGGCGTGACGGCATTGGTGACACCGGGGCCGAGCGTGACGACCGCAGCCCCGGCCTTGCCGGTCACGCGCGATTGCGCCTCGGCCATGAAACAGGCCGCCGCCTCGTGGCGCGTGTGGATCAGCGGCAGGCCTTGGTGCGCGCAGGCGCGATAGATGGAGTTGATCGGGCCGCCCGAGACCGAGAAGATGTTCTTCACGCCGGCCGACTTCAGCCAGGCGACGATGGCCGCACCGCCATCCATGGTCTGCGCCTTGTCAGACTGGGTTTTAGTAAGCACGGGACTTTCCTCCATCAAGTGCGATCGCGGTGCCGGTGATGAAGCCGCCGCGCTCGGACGCGAGCGTGGCGACGATGGCGCCGAAATCATTGGGATCGCCGAACTTGCCGACCGGGACTTCCTGCAGCCACAGCGCCTCGGCGTCCGCACGGCTCAACCCGTCGCGATCCATGCTCGACTGGACCAGATATTCCATGCGGTCGGTGGCGAAGGGACCGGGACACAGGCAGTTGACCATGATGCCCTCATGGGCGAACTCGATCGACAGCGACTTGGCGAGGCCGACCACTGCCAGCCGCACGGAGTCCGACAGAACCATGTTCGGCTGCACGATCTTCACGCCGACGGTGGTGACGAAGATGATGCGGCCCCATCTGTTCGCCTGCATGTGCGGCAGGACCGCATGGCACAGGTCGACCATCGGCAGCAGGCTTTCGTTGAGCGCGTGCTCCCAGCCCTCGCGTGAGACGCTGAGGAACGGGCCAGCAGCGGGGCCGCCGGTGTTGCCCACGAAAATGTCCAGCCCGCCGAATTCGGCGACCACTTCCTCCACTGCGGGCTTCAACGTCGCGCGGTCGGTCAGGTCCATCTGAACAGCAATCGCCGAAGCCGCACCGGCGTCCTTGAGCTCGCGCACGAGCTCGGCCATCGCAGCCCGGTCGCGGCCGCCAACCGCCACACTGGCGCCTTCCGCAGCCAGGGCAAGCGCGGAAGCGCGGCCTAATCCCCGGGAAGCGGCCGTCACCAGCGCTCGTTTCCGCTCCAGACCAAGCTGCATATGCCCTCGCTCGTTATGTTCTTTCGAATGCATTTTGGCTACCAGCGTGTAAACATTCTGTCAATTCATGTAGACAATCTTTTTTAGTTTGCATACAACTCGACCAGCGACACCCAAATGCACCCGCTGGAGATCCCATGACCGCAACCCCTCACATTCCGATCGTTGTCGGCAGCAAAGTGTTGGACGAAGGCTCCGATGGCATTGGGGAAACCCGCGACCCCGCCACGGGCACCCTCGTCGCCACCTTCGCGCGAGCAGGTGCCGCGGAAGTCGATCTGGCAGTCGCGGCAGCACGCAATGCATTCGATAACGGGCCCTGGCGGCGCATGCGGCCATTCGAGCGCGGCCGTATCCTGCACCGCATCGGCGAACTCATGCTCCAGCGCCGGGAGGAGATCGCGCGAAAGGAAAGCCAGGACAGCGGCAAGCCGCTACGCGATTCCTATTGGGAGGTGGATTGCTCGGCCCGCTTCTTCGAGTTCTATGGCGGCGCCGCCGACAAGCTGCATGGCGCCTCGATCCCGCTCGGTCCCGACTGGTCGGACTGGACGGTCAAGGAGCCGATCGGTGTCAGCCTTCACATCATACCGTGGAACTATCCGTTCCAGCTCATCGCCCGCGGCGTCGCGCCGGCACTGGCGGCAGGCTGTGCGGTCATCATCAAGCCGGCCGCCGACACACCGGTTACCGCCTATGAATTCGTCAAGATCTGCCGTGAGGCGGGACTGCCCGAAGGATTGGTCAATCTCGTCAACGGACGCGGCTCATTGGCGGGCGATCTGCTCGCCCGGCACAGCGGCGTCGATCAGATCACCTTTACCGGTTCGGTTCCGACGGGTGAACGCGTTCTGGTGGCGGCGGCTTCGCATGCCGTGCCGTGCAACATGGAGCTCGGCGGGAAATCTCCACAGATCCTGCTTGCCGACGCCGATCTCGATCGCGCGCTGCCGATCATTGCCGGAGGCTTCCTCACCCATTGCGGCCAGGTCTGCAACGCCGGCACGCGCCTGTTCGTGGAAAGGTCGATCCACGACACCGTGGTCGAGCGGCTGCACCAGCGCATCAGCGGCATGAAGCTCGGCGCCGGTATCGACGATCCCGACATGGGGCCGCTGATCAGCCCCGCGCACCGCGGCGATGTGGAGCGCTACTACGAGGTGGCGAAGGCCGAAGGTGAGCTTCTGCTTGGTGCCGACCTTCCCTCCAGCCCGGAACTCGCCAAAGGCGCCTTCGTGCGCCCCGGCCTCGTCGTCGGCGCGACCAACGCGGCGAGGATCGCGCGCGAGGAAATCTTCGGGCCGATCCTCACCGTCATTCCCTTCGACAGCGTGCATGAGGCCGTGGATGGCGCCAACGATTCTCCGTTCGGCCTGGTCGCCGGCATCCACACCAGCAACATCGACAAGGCGCTCGGCATGGGAGCCAAGCTCCGCGTCGGCCAGGTCTGGATCAACTCCTTCGGGGTGGGCCTGGATGTCGAATTCCCCTTCGGGGGCTACAAGCTCTCCGGCTACGGCCGCGAAAAGGGATTGGAAGCACTGGCTGCCTATCAGCAGACCAAGAACATCTGCATCCATCACCCCCTGTAGGACCAATCCAAACGGCGAAGCGCCGGCGACAGGATCGCCTGCGCCCGCTCTCATTTCATCTGCGGAGGAATTCTTATGTCTCTAGTCATCGAGGGCGAGGAGCGGATCGCCGCGCCGATTGCCAAAGTATGGGAGAACCTCAACGATCCCGATATCCTTCGAGCATCGATCCCCGGCTGCGAGGCTCTGGAGAAGACGCCGGACGGTCGCATGAAAGCAACCGTGGTTCTCAAGATCGGACCGATCAAGGCCAGCTTTGCCGGTGAAGTGACGCTGTCCAACATCAATCCCCCCACTTCCTACACCATAGCCGGCGAAGGAAAGGGGGGCATCGCCGGTTTCGCCAAGGGCGGCGCCGACATCCATCTCGCCGAAGAGGGGCCCGACACGACGATCCTCACCTACAAGGCAAGCGCCGATGTAGGCGGCAAGATCGCGCAACTCGGCAGCCGGTTGATCGTTTCGACCTCGAAGAAGCTCGCGGGGCAATTCTTCTCGACTTTCAACGAACTGTCATCGGGCAAGGCACTGCCCGCGCAATAGCCTCGACCAGACCGCAGGCAGACCCAACACGAGACGTGCATCATGCTTATCCTGAATACGCATCCCGATCACAACAAGGCGCTTGATAGCGCGGACGCTGAGTTGCTTGGCACACAGGCGGCGGAGTTGACCGAGCGCTTCCTTACCTATCGTCCGAACCACAAGGCAACGCCGCTGCGTTCGCTACCAGGACTGGCGAAACGCTTCGGCGTGGCTTCAGTGCACGTGAAGGACGAGAGCCAACGCCTCGGTCTCGGTAGTTTCAAGGCGCTCGGGGGATCCTATGCTGTCGTGCGGCTGGTTCTCGAGGAAGCGTCCCGCAAACTGCAGCGGGAACTCGATGTCGTCGATCTCGAGAACGCTGCCGTGCGTGAAATCTCCAAGACGCTGACGTTCGGCTGCGCCACCGACGGCAATCACGGAAAATCGGTTGCAGCCGGCGCCAAGATGGTCGGAGCGCGTTCGGTCATCTTCGTGCATTCGGGGGTCAGCGACGAACGCGTTGCCGCGATTGCGCAGTTCGGGGCCGATATCATCCGCGTCGAAGGCACCTATGACGACTCGGTCAAGGAAGCCGAACGCGTCTGCACGGAGAATGGCTGGACCGTTTTGTCGGACACGTCATGGCCCGGCTATGAGCGCATCCCAGGCCTTGTCATGCAGGGCTATACAGCCATGCTGAAGGAAGTGCTGCGGGAGCTGCCGCAGCCGCCGACCCATGTTTTCGTGCAGGCCGGCGTAGGCGGGCTGGCAGCTGCGGTCGCGGGTCACTTCGACATTGTTTATGGAGCGCAACGGCCAAAGCTGGTCGTGGTGGAACCGACGCGAGCGGCTTGCATCTTCGAGAGCATGCAGGCCGGAGCGCTCAGGAAGGTCGAGCATGGCGAGCCGACCATCATGGCGATGCTGGAATGCTATGAGCCATCGCTCAAAGCCTGGTCGATCCTGTCGCGCAAGGCCGATGCGGTCATCACGATCGATGAAGTCGATGCCGTGAACGCCATGCAGCGGCTTGCGCAGCCCGTCGACAGCGATCCGGCGATCGTTGCCGGTGAAAGCGGTGGCGCCGGTCTTGCCGCATTCCTGCACACGGCAAGGAGCGCGGAGGAGATGGAAACGCTCGGCATCACATCCCAATCGCGCCTGCTGTTTTTCAACACCGAAGGGGCAACCGATCGTGCGAGCTATTTCGCGCTCGTGGGCAAAACGCCGGAGGCCGTTCTGGCTTAACCGGCATAGGCGAGCGGCGCGCACTGCTGGTGCCGCCGCGACTGGCCGCTTCTTGGCTGGAGCAATGCTCCTCGCAAGGAAGCGGCTATTTTTTTGCCCATGTGGAAGTTTCAGAACGGCTTCCAGGAACCAGGGCTCCCTGTCGTTACAAAACCTGCTGGAGGAAGGCCTTGAGGCGCGCGGTGGACGGTGCGCTGAAGAAGCGATCGCTCGTCCCCTCCTCGACGATCTCGCCTTTCTCCATGAAAACGCAGCGGTCAGCGACACGGCGGGCAAAGCCCATCTCATGCGTCACGCACACCATGGTGATGCCGGTGGCCGCGAGATCTTCCATGATCCGCAGGACCGAGCCGACCGATTCCGGATCGAGCGCCGAGGTCGGTTCGTCAAAGAGCATGATCGAAGGCTTTAGGCACAATGCGCGAGCGATCGCCACACGCTGCTGCTGGCCACCTGACAGCTCGGAAGGGTATTTGGCGGCCTGGTCCTGCACGTTCACTCTCGCGAGATATTCGCGCGCGATGTCATTCGCTTCAGCCGCCGGCAAGCGCAGGGCGAGACGCAGCGCGAAAGTGCAATTGGCCAGCACAGTCATGTGCGGGAACAGGTTGAAGCCCTGGAAGACCATTCCGAGCTGTCGTCGGACCTGGGCAACGTCGCTTGCCTTGTGCGTCAGTTCCGTGCCGTTGACACGAATGGTGCCGGAGTTGTGCTGCTCCAGGTGATTGATGCAACGGATCAAACTGGATTTGCCCGATCCGGATGGGCCACACAAAATGACGATCTCCCCTTGCCCGACCTCGAGGTCGATATCGCGCAGGGCCTGAAAGCCGCCATAGAATTTGTTGAGCTTCCGGATGGAGATCGCGACTGCCGCCGGCGTTTCCCGGCGGACCGGCGAGGGCACTGCGATCTGCGTAACCGCATTCATGGGATCAATCCTTTTCCGGGCCATGCCGCAGGGGCTCAGCCTCTTGCGAGATGACGGTTCAGCTTGCGGTCGGCCATGGTGAAGCCGATGCGCATGATATTGACGATGCACCAGTAGATCGCTGCGGCCGTCACCAGAGGCGTGAACGGGTCGTAGGTATAGTCGAACACCGTATTGGCTGCGGCCGTGAGGTCGACCAGGGTGATGGCGCTCACCGCGGAGGTACTCTTGACCATGATCAGCAGTTCATTCTGGTAGGCCTTCAGCACATAGCGGGCAGCCATGGGCAGACGAAGCCTGAACAGGGCCTGCCTCGGGCTCAGGCCAAGTGCCGTCGCCGCCTCGACGACGCCTGGAGGCACGGCGGCAAGGCCGCCACGAATGATCTCGGCCATATAGCCCGAATGGGTAAGCGTCAGCCCTACCCAGGCGCAGAAATAGGCGTTGGAAAACACGGTCCACAGGAACGTGTCACGCACGACCGAGAGTTGGGGCAGCCCGCTATAGACCAGATAAAGCAGGACGAGGCTGGGTACGCCGCGAAAGAAGGCGATGTAGCTGGCGGCAAACACCGCCTTGCCCCCTCTCTCCAGACGCATCAATGCGACAGGCAAGGCGAGCAGCAGTCCCAGGACGAGCACAGGCAGCAGCACCGCGAAGGTCGTCGCCGTACCCGCAAGCAGCGTCGGCATGCTTTCCCAGGCAAGGACCGGATCATAATGCATGGGCCGGCTCCTGCTTCACGACTGGCTTGTAACCACGCTCGGACCAGCTCTCGATGCGGCGTGATACGAAATAGGTCAGCCAGGTCATGCCGAGGAAGAAGACGGAGGCCAGCACATAGTAGATGAATGGCTCCTTGGTGACGCCGGAGGCCAGCTTGGCGTAGGCCATGATCTCCTTCAGCCCGATCAGCGAGATCAGCGCCGTATCCTTCATCACGACGATCCACATGTTGGTCATGCCGGGAAGTGCCAGCCTCAGCACCTGCGGGAGTATCACCAGCAGCCATGTGGCCGGTTGCGGTACGAGAAGGACCTTTGCCGCCTCGAATTGCCCCGGCGGTACGTTCTGGATCGCGGAGCGGATCAGGTCGGCCAGATAGGCGCCATAGACCATTCCGAGCGCGGCCACGGCCGCGGCAAATGGCGAAATGTCGACCGTAACCGTAAGGCCGACCAGCGAGGCCAGGCTGGCGACGATGCCGGAGCCTGCATAGAAGAACAGGAATGCCACAAGCAGCGACGGCACCCCGGTAAAGATCGATGCGTAGACCTGCCAGATGAAGCCGACCACCAGGCGGCGCCTGAGCGTGACGAGAGCGAACGCGGTCCCGATGGCGAGCGCCAGCAGATAGGAGAGGACCGCGACCTTGATGGTCATGAGGGCGCCAATGCCCAATTGCTGCACAAAACCCATCTCAGGCATGGTCGCCATCCTCCCCGATTGGACTGATGGGCGCCCAGCCTGAAACGGCTTTGCGCCCACACGCCATGCGTCACATGCAGGCTTTTTCCTCTGGAAGCAGCACCACCTCCATGAACTGCTTGCGCAGCTTCGTGAACGTGCAGTCGGCCACGATGGAATCGACGGTCTTGTTCATGCGGTCCAGGAGTTCCTGGCTGTCCTTGCGGGCAATCCAGCTCGACCCCTGCTCTCCGCCGCCGGTCCACAAATCGCCACCGGCGAATTTCCACCCCTTGCCCGCCGGCTTGTTCAGGAATTCGAGTGTCCAGCTGATCTTCGGACCGAGGCTCATGTCGAGGCGACCGCTGGCGAGGTCGAGGCGGATCTGGTCGGGATTGTCGTAGAATACGGTCTCCACGGCATCGCCGAAATGTTCGGCGATATATTTGGCCTGCGCCGACCCACGCTGCAGACCGATCTTCACACCCTTCAGGCCTTCCTTCGTGAAGGTATAGTTGGTGTCTTCCTTGACCACATAGCTGTCCGGATTGAACAGGATCGGCCGACCGAAGAGAACCTTGGCCTTGCGCTCAGGCAGAGGCTTGGTCTGGGTCGCGACCGCATCCAGCTTGTTCTGAAGCAGCGCCGGAATGAGCCCCTTGAAGTCCAGGACGACGAGCTCGCATTCGGTCTCCATGCGCTTGCACATCTCGCGCGCCAGCTCGGGTTCGAAGCCGGTCAGCTTGCCGCTGGCGTCGACCATGCTGAAAGGAGGATAGCTGCCCTCGTTGCCGAGGATCAATTTTTCCGCAGAAGAGGCATAGCCGCCGGCAGCCAGAAGCATAGCGGCCGCGAGCCCGAAGGCATGAACTGAACTGATCATTGTCTTTCTTCCTTGTTTTTGTTCCCTCATCCGGGACAATGTCCATCACGCTTTGCCATGTCTGGACGCGAGGGCCCTTCCTGCCCTCGCTCCGCCTTCTCCCGGGAAGGCGGAAATTCGATGCTGAGCCATCGCCGGTCTTCGCCGGCTCTATGGCACCAGTCTAATAACCGCGCCGCGGATCGACCCGATGCAGCGGCTCGCCACCGGCACTCACGCGCCGTATGCTTTCAGCGACGTCGCGGGCTGCCGCTTCCGGCACCGTGATGCTGGCGAGATGCGGCGTTATGAGCACATTCTCCATGCTCCAGAACGGATGATTCTCAGGCAGCGGCTCGACATGGAAGACATCGAGCGTGGCGCCGCCGATCTGCCCGGAACGCAGTGCTTCGATCAGAGCCGGTTCGTCGACGACGTGACCGCGCGACGCGTTCACGAACTTGGCCCCCTGCGGCAGCGCATTGAACAGATCCGCATTGATCATGCCGGCGGTCGCCGGCGTCAGCGGCATCATGTTGACCAGGATCTCCAGCTCGCCCAGGAAATCCTGCTTCTGATCGAGCCCGAAGCAACGCACATCCGTTATCGATTTGGGCGCGACGTCCCAGCCGCTGACGTCGAATCCGACATCGGCGAGGCCACGGGCCACGGCGGAGCCGAGATGTCCCAATCCCAGGATCCCCACCTTGATGGTATCGAGCGGACGCGGATGGATGTAATGCCATTCATGCCGGCGCTGCGCCTGTTCGAAGGCAGGAATATCGCGCGCATAGCGGATGACCGAAAAAAGCACGTAGCTTCTCATCAGCGCGATCATGCCAGGATCCGAGAGCCGCGAGATCGGCACGTCAGGCAGATCGGTGCGGCCGACAAGGGCGTCGATACCGGCACCCAGGTTGACGACCTGGGCGATGTTGCGAAACGGCTCGAAGAATCCGGGGAACGCTTTCCAGGCAAGCACGTGACGGATGTCGTCAGGATTGCCGACATCCGGATAGACACGGAAATCCAGTCCCGGGAGATTTGATTTCAGCGCATCTCCCCATGCCTTGGGATCGTCGAATTCGCTGTAGAACAGGACGGCGCCATAGTCGCCGGTCTCGGGCATGGACTGTGCGAGGGATTGCTGGGTCATGGATGCGCCCGCTCGGCAACCACGTCGTGCAGCAGGCGGCCATAGCCGGGCTTTGCGCCCCTCACGTCGGCGATCTTCAGGCAATGCCAGAAGGACGCCTGTATCGCAGAAATGACGGGTTTGCCCAAGGCGGCTTCCAATGCCTCGATGGCGCCGACGCTGCGGAAATTCGTGCAGCTGATGAAGATCGCCGTGGCGTCGGGATGATCGACCGAACAGACCAGATCGTAAAGCTCTTCCAGCCGCACTTCGGCAAGCTCGGTGTCCTTGTCGATCCCGAGATTGCGATGACGCACCACCTTGTGGCCGTTCTCTTCCAGGAAGCGGATGGCGCGCTGGTGTACTCCGTCCACATAGGGCGTGGCGAGCGCGACAGGCCCCGCCTCCACGGCGGCAAGTGCTGCGAGCGTGGCTGTCGAGGCGGTGTTGATCTTCTTGCCCGGCGCCCAATTCCTGAGCTTCTCGGTGAGGGCGACATCGTAGGCCGTACCGTGCAGGAACGAAGCGCTGGTGCCGCCAAAACACAACACGTCGATCGGCGCCGAACCGAGAAGCCCTGCCGCTTCCTCGAGTTGGGGAGCATTCATCATCTGCTCGATACCTTCGACGGTGACTTTCGGCAGTTTGATGCGTGTGGTGTGGATGGAAACGCCTTCGGCCGCCATCGCCCACATCTCGGATTCCATGACGACGCTGGAGGCCATGTAGATGAGGCCTATCCGCGCCAGGGTGCCATCGCCGTCGAACCGAAACGAAGGCTTTTGACCCAGAATCCCAGGCTGTTGTCTTTGAAAGGTCATCGCCATTCGTCTCCCCGGCGTTTGGCGTTTTGGCGGCTGCTCGACAGGCGAACCGCTCTGTTGACTTGATAGTGGGCCAAGACAGGATATCAATAAAGTAATATTATTTGGCAAATTAGATAGGAAATCCCTATGCACCTATCGATGCGAGCCCTCGCCTATATCGTCGCCACGGCAGACACAGGCAGCGTCAGCGGCAGCGCCAAGCTACTGAACGTGTCGCAACCGTCCATTTCGGCTGCCATTGCGCAGATCGAGGCCACGCTAGGCCTGCAGCTTTTCGTCCGCCATCACGCCCGCGGCATGACGACGACAGTCGCCGGACAGCGTTTCGTCAATGACGCCCGCCATCTTTTGAATCACGCCCGCGACTTTTCGCGGAACGCAGAAGCTCTGTCGTCGAATGTATCGGGCCAGATCACGGTGGGCAGCTTCGTGACTTTGGCGATCCGCTTCATGCCCGGCTTGCTGGCGGAGTTCGCGCGGCGCGTTCCCGGCATCACGGTCAATCACGAGGAAGGCAATCAGCAGGACATCATCGAGGGAATCACCAGCGGCAGGCTGGAACTGGCGATAACCTATGCCTATGCGGTTCCGGAGGAAGTGGTTGCCGAACGATTGGCGGAGTTGCCGCCCTATATACTGGTTGCCTCGGACCACCCGCTTGCCGGACGGGACAGGATCAGCCTCAAGGAGATCGGACATGAGCCGTTCATCCTGCTCGACCTGCCCTTTTCCCGTGACTATTTCTTCAACCTGTTCATGGCTTGCGGTGTTGCGCCCCACATCGCGCACCGTTCGCGATCGCCGGAACTGATCCGCGGTCTTGTCGGCCATGGCTGCGGCTATACCATCCATAACGCATTGCCGAGCACGGATGTGAGCTATGACGGACGCAGGATCGTGGCGATACCGATCGCCGAGCGTCTGGCGCCGGTCCACATGGTGACGTTGCGGCTGCGGCGACAGACGATGCGACCCGCCGTGCGTACCTTCGCTGATTTCTTGCAACAGTCCTTTCAGCCGACGGGGCTTTTTAACCTGGGACCGGCTGGATAGAAAACATCCCAAAAGTCGCCATGAGGAGATGGGCTATCTCAAGACGGCTCGATCTTTCCCTCCGAGCCCAGCACTTCACTCACCGCTTGCTCGAAACGACCGGCCTCGGTGACCAGCCAGTCTGCCATGGCGGGCCAATTGTCATCGGCGAAACAGTTGACCCGCCAGATCGCATTGACGCCGAACTCCGGCTCGCTCTGTCCCGGCCTCAGTTTCAGCCTGCTTTCGATCGCAGCCCTGAACGGCTGCAGCCGGCCCTTTGTATCGACCGCGCCCAGCCGCGCGTTGCGGCCGAAGAAGACGCCGACGACGCTCTGCTCGGGCGCCACATACATGGTGATGACGAGATTGAATGCCGGCAGGCCGCGCTGCCAGAACCAGGGCCCGTGCCTGACCCTGCGGGAACGCTCCGCAGGATGCCGCTCCTCGAACAGCGCCCAGAAGTTCCGATGCCGGAACTCCCTGGCGCTGCGGGCACCGAAATCGAATTCACTCATAGAATTGGCTCACTAAGCCGATCTGGTCTTTGATTCCCGGATGGGGAGCATAATCCAGGAAACGTCCTTACAGCCTTTCCGCTACTCTGTCGGCTTCATATCGTATGTGACCCAGCGCGTTTTGACCGCCAGTTCGTCGTAAAGCCGCCTGGCGGATGCGTTGTCGTCCGCCGTGATCCACCGCACGAACGGCCATCCTTGCGTCTTGGCGATTTTCGCGACGCCATGGATCAGGCTGCGGCCGACACCTTTGCCGCGCTGCGCCGGCAGCACGAACAGGTCATCCAGAAAACCGGCGTCACGACCGAGAAGCGTTTCGGGAAATGCGCGGTAATGGGCAAGGCCGACCATCGTGTTGTCGGGTGCGATCGCCAGGATCGCGTTCAAGGAATGGCCCGTATCGAGCAGCCAGTTCCAGATGCGATCCAGAACATCGTCATCGACGGGTGTTTGATAGAATTCGCCGTATTGGCGATAGAGCTCGCGCCATGCGGGCGCATCGACAGGCTCCGCTGGGCGAATGACGAGGGTGGGGTGAATGACGGGCATGGTCTTTTCCTTGGCGGGCAACATTGCTGGTCACGCATCCGGTCGTGACTGACCATCGGGCGCAGCGACGGGCGACGGCGCATGAAACGCTCTGCGCCAATGCAGGAGCGGCAGGGAGTGATTGGTTTCCCCGGATGCAACCGAGGCCGTGATCAGCCTGTGGTCGCCTAACGGGATGCGTTGTTGGACGCGCGCCGGTATCCAGGCCATGGTGTCGTCGATGCGCGGCAAAGCATATTCCTCGCACCATCGGATGCCGTCGAAACGGTCGATTGCCGCGGTTGCGAACTGCCGGGCAATGTCGGTTTGGCCGGCGGCAAGAAGATTGATGCCAATCGCTGCGCCGGTGTGCAGCCGTGGCAACAGACGCGATGCAGCGTTGACCGCAAACATCACCAATGGTGGCTCGAGCGACAGGGTGTTCAACGTGCCCACCGTCAGCCCATAGGCCCCTGCGCGGCCACCGACCGTGACCACCGCGACCGACGTCGGTATGTGGGCGAAAAGGTCCTTGAGTGCGTCGACCGAGGGGCTAGTCCTCGCGGCGCGGTTCACCATTGGGTCGACAGCGGCTGCGGCCCCTCCAGCGACGGGAACAACGGCAGGATCTCTTCCGCGAGTTCCTGTATGATCTCTCCAGCCGGTCGCCTTGAGAACTGCATGCCGAGCGCGGCGTGGTTGACACCGGCGGCATGCCATTCGTTCAGCAGATCGATCAGCCCCTTGCGACCGGTCTGCAGCACGAAACCGCCCCTGAGCGGCGTGCGCGGAAAATCCGGATCCTCCACCAGATCGAGCCATTCATTGGTCATATGCGGCCTGAAGCCGCCGCCCGGTATCTTCGCGCGCCAGTCGCGAATGATATTGGCCAGTCGCTGTGGCCCTTCCGGCGTGTGGGCGGCCTGGGGATAGGTCAGCCAGCCGTCGGCATTTTCCGCCACCCAGGAGCGCTCCTGGCGGCTGGCGCCGGTGACGATCAGGGGAATTCGCCCGAAAACCGGCTTCGGATAGAAATCGACACCACGCATCGTGCCCAGGCTCGAAGCGATTTCGGGCCGACCGGCCGCGACAAGCTGCCGGAAATACGCGACCGTCTCGGCAAACCGCTCGCCGCGGCTTTCCATGTCGATGCCATAAGCAGGGAATTCGACCGGCCGGTCGCCCGAGGCGATGCCGAGGACCAGACGTCCGCCCGAAAGATGATCGATGGTCGTGGCTGCCTTCGCCAGGTCGATCGGATGGCGCAGCGTGAAGATCGCACTGCCGGTAGCCAGGGCAACCTTCTGCGTTCGGGCAGCAAGGTAGGACAGGTAGGTGAAAGGATCGAACAATTGGCCGGCGTCGCCGAATGCGGGATCGAACAGCGGCACATCGCGAATCCAGATCGCTGAAAAACCCAGGCGGTCGATTTCCGTGACAAGCTCTGCCTGCCCCTGCAGCACCGTCATGTCTCCCTGGAAGAAGCGCAGCGGCAGGAAGATGCCAACGGTCAAACGATCCGGCGCGAACATGCGCCGATAGCCCGGATGATCCGCGAAGGCCTCGAACGAGGCGCCGGTTAGCGCGGTTGCGCGATCTATTTTTGAAGTGGCGATGTTCACAGGCAAACTCCTCTGCGCAAGTTATGCCGCACCGGCAGACCGCTGAGGCAGCATGCTGCCGAAGCCTGTCCAGCCGAATTTACGGTTGTCTTTCGCAGCAATATCTAATGGGTCGACACGGCCAGGAGAAACGATGGTTTCTCATCAATTGTTTAGTCTGTCTAAATACAAATTCATTCGTATGCCCTTCTGAATCAACTTATTATGCCTTGACTCAGCCGGATTAATTTTTAGGCTAATTGAATTCTAAGAGTGGACGATCAATGGGCCGCGTACTTCCCCTTCTTGCCTTGCGGGCATTCGCAGAAGCCGGACGGTACGGCAGCGTAAAACGCGCGGCCGAAGCCATGGGAGTGACTTCCGGCGCGGTCAGCCAGCAATTGCGTCTCCTGGAAGAGCGCGTCGGCACTTCGCTGTTCTCGCGCACACGCTACGGAGTCGAATTGACCGAGGCTGGAGCAAAAGTGCATCCGGTCATGCTGCGGGCTTTTGACCAGATCGAAAGCGGGCTGGATAAACTGGAAGCGGATAAGACTGTCCAATCCATGACGATTTGCACCGTCCCTTCCTTTGCCGCCTCCTGGCTTGTGCCGCGGCTTGGCCGCTTCACCAGTCTTCATCCGGAGGTCGAGGTCCGGGTGGAGGCTTCATCGACGCTGGTCGATCTGCACAAACGGCGAGTGGACGTTGCCATACGCCATGGGCTCGGAGATTATCCCGGCCTTGAGGTCATCCCCCTGATGGCGCCGGAGTTGATCCCGGTTGCCAGCCCGCGCTTGCTCGCCGAGGGCCCTAGCATCAACAGGCCTGTCGACTGCCTCGCCTATCCCCTGCTCCAGGATTCCGACCGCTCGGATTGGCGTCTCTGGCTGAAGGCCTTTGGGATTGAGGACGACCCCAGGATTGAACGCGGGCAGGCCTTCGACGAAGATTTCCTGCTCGTGCGGGCCGCCGAGGCGGGACAAGGAATTGCCCTGGTTCGTGACATCTACTCCCGCGAGGAAGTTGCTGCCGGGCGACTGGCGGTTGCACTCGACTGTCCCTGGCCGACGGAGTTCGCCTATTATGCGGTCACC
This sequence comes from Mesorhizobium sp. 1M-11, assembly GCF_001303895.1. Lineage (GTDB taxonomy): Bacteria > Pseudomonadota > Alphaproteobacteria > Rhizobiales > Rhizobiaceae > Mesorhizobium. Next base: position 395,641 of record NZ_LJSD01000075.1, read on the forward strand.
CTGCCCCAGGCAACCGAGAGACCTGCCGTTGCCGCGTTCGTTTCGTGGCTGATCCGCGAGGCCAGGACCTGATCCCCCGCCGACGACATCATTTGATGGAACCAAACCACTGTTGATGGCTATATCGCCAAGTATCCACCATCTACCGAAATCGTTGATCCGGTTACATAGGTGGAAAGATCCGACGCTAGGAAAATCACTGCCCCGACCAATTCATCGGGCCGGCCGAAACGTGCCATCGGAATACGTGCCAGCAGCCGCTCGCGGCGCAGCGGATCCTCGCGCGAAGAGCGCGTCATTTCCGTCTCGATAACGCCGGGCGCGATCACATTGACGCGGATGCCGTCGGCGGCGAGTTCATAAGCCAGCACTTTGCTCAGCATCTGCGCCGCCGCTTTCGAAGTGGAATATGCCATCGAATGCGGCGAGGCATTGAAGGCTGCGATCGACGTGATGTTGATGACCGAGCCTTTCGTCATTTTCAGCGACTCCAGCCAGGTCAGCGTGGTCAGCCTGACGCCATCGAGATTGACGTCCATCGCCTTGCGCCACAGCTTGTCGCGCTCCCCGCTGTCAAAGGCATGACGGGGCCGGATGCCGGCATTGTTGACGAGGATGTCGATGCTCCCGATCCTGTCCTGCACCAATCTCTGGACGGCGCCATTCTGGTGCGCATCGGTGACGTCGAGAACAAAGGCATGGCAATCGAAACCTTTCGCGACGAGTTCGTCACGCCGTGCCTCAACACCCTTGCCGTCGATATCGGTGAGCACCACGCGCGCGCCTTGCGCGGCAAGCCCAGCCGCGATCGCGGCTCCATTGCCCGTCGCGGCACCTGTTACCAAAGCGATCTTGTCGTGCAGAAGCATCATTCGGGATCCGTGTTCGATCATGCACTGACGAAGCCCTGGGCAGCGACGTTGATGAGCCGTCGGCGGCGGCGCTGCATGTAGCGCATCAGCATGAAGAGGAAAGTCGAGAAGACCATCATGATGGTTGCCACGGCTGTCAGTTCCGGGGTGATGGTCTCGCGCAGACTGGAAAACATTTCGCGTGGCAGCGTGCGTTGATCGGGTCCGGCAATGAACAAGGCGATCACCACATCGTCGAACGAGGCGGCAAAGGCGAAGAGGGCGCCCGAGGCGACAGCCGGCAGGATCGAGGGCAGTGTGACGCGAAAAAATGCCGTGAGCGGGCGTGCGCCGCAGGCCGCTGCGGCGCGTGCCAGGTTCGGATCGAGCTGCTCGACAGCTGCCAGCACGGGGATGACCACGAACGGTATGGCGATGACCGTGTGTGCGATGACCATGCCGGCAAAGGAATTGGTCAGTTGCAGCGGCGCCAGGAAGAAATAGAGGGCAACCGCGATCATCACGATCGGCACGATCATCGGCGTCAGGGCAAGCAGCTTGATGGCGCCGACGACGAAGCCGCGCCGCCGCGCCAGCCCGAAGGAAGCCATCGTGCCCAGCAGCAACGCCAGCGCCGTCGCACTGAGGCCGATCTTGAGCGAGTTGATGAAGGCATCCAACCACCTGCCCGAAGTCAGAACGGTTTCGTACCAACGCAACGACAAGCCGGGCAGCGGATAGGACAGGAAGCCCGAACTCGAAAACGAAAGCGGGATAACGGCCAGGATCGGCAGCAGCAGGAATACCAGCACTGCGCCGCAAGCGATCCGGTAGACGATTTTCCACGGTTGCATCGCGGACCTCAGCTCAACGAGATGGCGCGGCCGCCGGAAAGCCGGTGGGCGACCAGATAGAGCAGGAAGGTCGAAGCCAGCAGCAGCAGGCCGAGGGCAGAGGCCAGGCCCCAATTGCCGGTTCCGGTGGTGTAGGTGGCAACGAAATAGGACAGCATCTGGTCCGAGGCGCCACCGACAAGCGACGGCGTGATATAATAGCCAAGCGACAGGATGAAGACCATCAGCGAGCCGGCGGCGATGCCCGGCGCCGCCAGCGGCAGGTAGATCCGGATGAAAGCCGTCAGCGGCCTTGCGCCGAGGCTGGCGGCGGCGCGCATGTAGCCCGGCGGGATGGCCCGAACCGCACCGTAGAGCGGCAGGATCATGAAGGGCAGCAGCACATGCGTCATGGCGATGATCACGCCGGTGCGATTGTAGATCATCGCCAGGGGTTCGCTGATCACGCCGATCTTCATCAGAAGGCTGTTGATCAATCCCTCGCGCTGCAGCAGCACGACCCAGGCGGTGGTGCGCACCAGAAGCGACGTCCAGAATGGCAGCAGCACGAGGATCATCAACCAGTCGGCGGCTTTTTCGGAAACTGTCGTCAACAGCACCGCCACTGGAAAACCCATCAGCAGGCAGCACAGCGTCACCGTCGCGGCGATCTTGATCGTCCGCGCCAGAACATCGAGGTAGAGCCGATTTTCAGCAGGCGCCTGAGCGATGGCGCCGTCGGTCGTGCGTTGCAGATCGAGAGATGAAAGAATGTAGTAGTCGGAAATGCCGCCGCCGGCGCGTTTCACGACCGACAGGAAGGCATCGCTCGTCAGCAAGGGATCGATGCTGGTGAAATAGGCTGCGTCGAATGTTGTTTCCGCCGGCGCCCTGGCGACAGTGCGGCCGGCGCGCAACAGCAGGCTGCGCACCCCGGGCACTTCGTAGTTGATCCTGTGGGCGGCTTCTGCCAGCGTGCCCGAGCTCCGTGCTGTTTTCAGGTCGCTGGCCAGCGCGTCAAAAACGACTGTGGGCGGCGTTTGCCCCGGCTTCCAGTCCCGCAGCGCAGCGACCGTCTGCGGCAAGGCACGAGGCACTTCGACCTCGCGCACCGCCAAGCTTGCGAACCAGATCATCGGCACGAAGAAAAATATCAGCAGGAACCCCACGACCGGGACAACCAGCAATGTCGTGCGCGACAGGTTCATGGCTCGCAATCCTTGATCCGCCTGTCTCAGTTGGTGCCGGCCCAGCGGTTCCAGCGATCGTTGAGATCGTCGAAATTATCGATCCAGAACGATGGATCCTCAGGCACGGCAACCTTGAAGTTGTCCGGATTCGACGGCAGGTCGTGGAGATATTTCGCATCGATCAGGCCCGGTGCGTCCTTGTTGCTCGGACCGGAGCGATTGAATTCCGGCAGTGCTGCCTGTGGCGCCGCGCGGGTCGCGAACTCCAGGAACTTGTAGGACTCGTCGAGCTTCGGCGTGCCTTTCATGATCACCCAGCTGTCCTGGGTGTAGATGGAGTCCCGCCAGACGATGCCGAAGTTGGAGCCGTTCTGCTCGTTCGAGGCGGTGATGCGCGAATTGAACGCCGTCGTCATCACCACGTCGCCCGACGCCAGCATCTGCACTGGCTGCGCGCCGGTCTTCCAGAAAATCAGGCTGTCCTTGATCTTGTCGTACATGGCAAATGCACGATCCACCCCCTCGGGGGTCGACAGCACCTTGTAGACCTGATCCGCCGGCACACCGTCGGCCAGCAGTGCGATCTCCAGATTCCACTTGGGTCCATTGCGAACCGCCCGCTTGCCTGGGAACGCCTTGGTGTCGAAGAATGCCGCCCAGTTTTCAGGCTTTGTGCTCTGCTTGGCGTTGTCATAGGCAAGCACCAGATTGTAGATCACCGCTGCAACGCCGCAGTCGTTCACCATGCCGGGCAGAAAGCGATCCGGACCGCCGCTGCGGCCGACATCGAAATGTTCGAAAAGGCCCTCGTCGCAACCGATGCCGAGTTCCTCGGATTCGACCTGGACGACATCCCAGTCATTGTTGCCGCCACGCACCTTGGTGCGTAACGCGCCGACGCCGCCTTCCCAATAGGTGTCGGTCAGCTTGATGCCGCTCTCTTCGATAAACGGACCGAACATGAATTTGCGCTGGGCGTCCTGGTAAGGACCACCCCATGAGACGACGGTCAGATCCCGGGCTAGCGCGGCGGTGGCCAAACCGCTGAGCGGCAATGACAGGACAGCCCCGACAAGCAGGTTCAGTGGCAGATGCATTGCTTTTATTGTCATAACATTCCCCTTTTTTTGTTTTTCGACCTGCTAGATGACCCAGCTGTCTCGGCTGTTGAATCCGATCTGGATGGGTTGACCGATGGAAAGGCCGGCAGGCAGCCGATTCGGACTGACCTTCGCCATCCACTGCAGGGCCTCACCTTCCCCGCTTGTTTCCAGCGCCGCGATCAACCGCCAGTGATCGCCCTGATGAATGAGGTCGACCAGACGGGCGCCGATCTTGTTATCTGTTTCAAGCGAGCCCTTGGCAGCGGCGACGTCGATGCGCTCGGGCCGGATGCAGAGCGTCGAGCTTTGCGGATAGGTTCCTGTCGTCCTCAGCCGGCCACGGCAAGTGGTGCCGTTCAGGGTGGTGAGGCGCGCGTACTCGTCCGACGCATCGACCCTGTCGACATCGCCGACAAGCATGTTGTTGTCGCCGATGAAGCCGGCGACGAAGACGTTGGCCGGCCGATCGTAGAGTTGTTGCGGCGTATCAAGCTGTTCGACGCGCCCGTGGTTGAACACACAGACGCGATCGGAAAGGTTCATCGCTTCCGACTGATCATGCGTCACGAACACCATGGTCACACCCAACTCGCGGTGCAGCCGGCGGATCTCGAGCTGAAGTTCTTCGCGCAGATTCTTGTCGAGCGCCGAGAGCGGCTCATCCATCAGCACCAGCTTGGGGTCGAACACCAATGCACGGGCCAGCGCCACGCGCTGCTGTTCGCCGCCGGAGAGTTGGGAAGGACGGCGGTCGGCATGGCGGCCGAGGCGAACCTTTTCCAGGGCTGCAGCGACACGGTCCTGGATTTGCGGCTTCGGCACCTTCCGCATTTCAAGCGGAAAGGCGATGTTCTGAGCCACCGACATATGCGGAAACAGCGAGTAGCTCTGGAAGACGACGCCCATATTGCGCTCGTATGGCGGCAGCGCGTCGATGGGCGTGCCCTCGAGGTGGATGGAACCGGAGGTCGGCTTTTCGAATCCTGCCAGCATCATCAGCGTCGTCGTCTTGCCGGAGCCCGAGGGCCCCAGAAACGTCATGAATTCCCCCTTCGCGATGCCGAGGTTCAGGTTCTCGACCGCCGCCAGCGTATTGTTCGCGTAGGTCTTTCGAATGTGGTCGAATTCGATGAAGCTCACGGTCGTCCGTCTCGCACGGGGAGGGAATGCATGGGTCAGGCCTGCTGCCGCAGCCAGCTCGATGTTTCATCGAGCGACAACCGCACGCGGCTCATCAAGTCGTCGATCTCGGCTTCATTGATGATCAGCGGCGGCGCGAAGGTGATGATGTCGCCGGGCACGGCCCGCAGGATCAGGCCGTTGGCAAGGGCGCGACCAAGGAAATAGGCGCCAACGCCCTTTTCCGGCGCGAATGGCTTGCGCAGGGCGGGCTGTTCGGCGAGTTCGATCGCGCCAATCAAGCCCATGCCACGAACGTCGCCCACAAGCGGATGATCGCTCAGCGCCTGCAAGCCATCCTGAAATCGTGGAGCGACGCGTCGAACATGGTCGAGGATTCCGTCGTCCTCGTAGATGCGCAATGTCTCCAGGGCCACTGCGGCGGCAACGGGATGGCCGCTATAGGTGAAGCCGTGGCCGAACACGCCCACGGTGTCGCTGCCCTGCTTGATCGTCTCGTAGATGTCCTCCGACAGGTAAAGTGCCGAGATCGGGGCATAGGCGGCCGAAAGCATCTTCGCCACGGTGATCATGTCCGGCTTCAGGCCGAAGACGGTCGAGCCGAAGGCTTCGCCGAGCCGGCCAAAGCCGGAGATCACCTCGTCGGCAATGAACAGGATATCGTATTTGCGCAGGATGGCTTGGATGCCGTCATAGTAGCCGGGCGGAGGGATGACGACGCCGCCGCCGCCGATCACCGGTTCGGCGATGAACGCGGCAACCGTCTCCGGTCCTTCGCGCAGAATGGTTTGCTCAAGTTCCTCGACCAGTCGATCCGAGAATTGTTCGATCGTTTCGCCCGGCAGGCCATATGCGTAGTAGTGCGGGCAACTGATGCGGACGATGCCGGGAATATCCAGCTCGAACACCTTGCGTGCTGCCGAAAGGCCTGACATCGCCGAAGCGACCGCCGTCGAACCGTGATAGGAGCGATCCCGGGCGATGATCTTCTTCTTCCGCGGTCGGCCCTTGGCGTTGTTGTAATAGTGAACCAGCTTGAAGGCAGCGTCATTCGATTCCGAACCGGAGTTCGCAAACAGGACGCGCGCAAATGGCAGCGGAGACCAATCCATGAGTTTGGCGGCCAGACGCGCAGTGACCTCCGGCACACGGCCCGCGAAGGAATGGTAGAACGGCAATTCCAGCATCTGACGGTAAGCTGCGTCCGCGAGCCGGCGCTCCGAAAAGCCGAGCGAGGCGCACCATAGTCCCGCCAACCCCTCCATGTAACGGTTCCCGTCCTCGTCGACGACCCAGATGCCGTCCCCGCCAGAGATGACGACGGGGCCGTCCGCTTCGATCTTGCGGGGATGGGTGTAGGGATGCAGATGCCGTTCTGAATCCAACCTGCTGGCTTCGGATCTGTTGTGCGTTCGCTGCATGACAAGCCTTTTGACGTCTCGGTACGCGAGGGCCATTTCGCTGGGAGTGCCGCTTGCTTTCCGCCCGCGCGAGCACGTTTTTCACGACGTTCAGCCAGAGCGCCCATTCTCTTCTGGCGGTTCGAGACAGAGCGACCGCTGCCTGTCGATAGAACTCGTATGAGCGTTGCGGGAATGGTGCTAGCGAATTTTTTCGATTTCCATGTTGCCAAAATTTCGTGGCATTGGTGCTTGTGATATTTCCTTTTGGACTTTAGGCCTTTTCGAAAAGTCGCTTTCGTCGCTTGCTGCCATGAATAGTGTTCAAGCGATTTCTCAAATTGTCCGAAGGTTCAAGATGAGCGCATCCAGTCGTTTCCGCATGTTTATCGACAATGAGTTCGTCGAGTCGGCGAGCGGGGAATGGTTCACCACGGACAACCCCTTTACCGGCCGACCGTTTGCCGAAGTGGCATCCGCCAATGAAGAGGATGTCGATCGTGCCGTGCGCTCGGCGCATCGTGCGTTTAACGCACCGGAATGGAAAGGCTTGACCGCTTCGCAGCGTGGCGAGCTTTTGCTGCGTCTTGCCGACCTTATCGCCGCGCATGTCGAAGAGCTTGCCGTCGCCGAAGTGCGCGACAATGGTAAACTGATTTCGGAGATGCGGGCGCAGATCGCCTACATGCCGCAGTGGTATCGCTACTATGGCGGCCTCGCCAACAAGGTCGAGGGCGCGCATTTGCCGAGCGACAAGAAGAACACCATCAACTTTACCCGCTATGAGCCGCTCGGCGTGGTCGCGGCGATTGTTCCCTGGAATTCGCCGCTTCTTTTGCTGGCGTGGAAGCTGGCCCCGGCTCTGGCCGCAGGCAATACCGTCGTCGTCAAGCCGTCGGAATTTACCTCCACGTCGATCACCCCGTTTATGGAACTGGTGAAGGACGCCGGCTTCCCGGCAGGTGTCGTCAACGTGGTTACTGGGACCGGTCCGACAGTCGGAGCGGAGCTCGTACGCCACCCCTTGGTGCGCAAGGTTGCCTTCACCGGTGGCGAGACCGCGGGTGTCGCCATCGCGGAAGCCGCGGGGCGCCGGCTTATTCCTGCAACGCTGGAGCTCGGCGGCAAGAGTGCGAATGTCGTCTTTGCCGACGCCAACCTCGACAACGCCGCAAAGGGCGTCATCGGCGGTATATTCGCCGCCACCGGCCAGACTTGCGTTGCCGGATCGAGGCTTCTGGTTCAGCGTGAGATCGCCGATGAGTTCATCGAGCGGTTGCTCGCCATCGCCCGCACCGCCCGCATGGGCGATCCACTTTCGACCGATACGCAGGTGGGGCCAGTTACGACGCCGGTCCAGTTGGGCAAGATTCTGCGCCACATCGAGGACGCGAAGGCTGAGGGCGCCAGATGTGTGTTGGGCGGCGGCCGTGCCGAACGCCCGGAATGCGGAACGGGATGGTTCGTCGAGCCGACTATTTTCACCGATGTGACACCGCAGATGCGCCTGGCGCGCGAGGAAGTCTTCGGGCCGGTGCTGGCAATCATGCCCTTCGACACTGACGAAGAAGCTGTTTCGCTGGCAAACAGCACGGACTACGGGTTGGCAGCCGGCGTTTGGACCAGCGACCTGAAACGCGCCCATCGGATGGCCGAACAGTTGCAGGCCGGCTCGGTCTGGATCAATACCTATCGCACATCCGCACCGATGTCCCCTTTCGGGGGCTACAAACGATCCGGCCTCGGGCGCGAAGGCGGTGCCGACGCGATCAAGCAATACCTCCAGGTCAAGAGCGTGTGGATAGACTTGAATGACGAATACCCATCGCCGTTCGTCATGCGTTTGTAGCTTGGCTGGAAATCCCTCCGGATGACTGGCGTTCTTCAAGATCGGGGCAAAGCCAGTGATAACGCTGAAACAGCTTGAGGCTCTCTACTGGGCTGCGACCCTTGGCAGTTTCGTATTGGCGGCCGAGCGCCTGTTCATGACTCAATCGGCGCTATCCAAACGAATCCTGGAACTCGAGGAACAGATTGGCGAACCCCTGTTCGATCGGTCGGGTCCGCGCGCGCGCATCACGGAACTGGGCACACGCGTTCTCGAAAACGCCTCGGAAATGCTCAATCTGCGTGATGCGATCCTGCTTTCGGCAAGAAGCGGCACAACGGTCAAGGGAGTCTGCCGCTTCGGCGTCACTCAGATCATGGCAATCAAACGGTTGCCGGAGCTCGTCGTGCGGATCCGGGATACGTATCCCGAGGTGAAAATCGAACCTCAGGTCGCGTTGACCCAGGAATTGCTGCATTCGGTATCCAAGGGCGAACTCGACTTTGCCCTTGCTCCGGGCCCATCGATCGATTCCTGCATTATCTCCAGGTCGATCACCACCATGGAGCTGGTTTGGGTCTGTTCACCGTCGCTCGTCAGCCATGACGGTCCGTTCGACATCTCGGACTTCCCGAAATACCCTTTGATTTCCATGTCGGACCGCGCCGGAACATCCGGGGTCCTGAGCGCATGGGCGATTGAAAAGGGGGTAAATTTTACCAGAATTGTCAACACCAACAGTCCCGAGGCAGCCGCTGCGCTGACAATTGCGGGCCTTGGTATCGCGCTGTTGGCTGCTCCTTTCGTGGAGAGCTACATCCAGTCCGATCAATTGAGGCGCCTGCCAATACCCCCGGACCTGGAAGTTCCTCCGCTGAACTATTTTATTCACTGGAGATCTGACAATGCTCGAAAGCTGGCAGAGGCGGTTCGCGAAATAGCCATAGACATGTTTGCTGTCGGTTGATCGAAAGAGAACGCGGTAGCGGCTTGTTCGAGCGCCTCCCCGGCCGGAGCCCTACCGACGCTCGCGCCCGCCTTGTATTGCTTCCTCCGTCGCGACCAGCGTCCATGAAGGGTCGCGGGAGGGAATGGGACGCGAGAATGTCCAACGATCCGCGACCAGTATGGGACGCGTCGACCCGCCCTGCACAAGGTCATCTACGGAAGAGCCAACCGTCTCGATCAGTTGGGCGTGGAACATAACCTCCACTTCGACTGCGTCCTGGAGCAGTGCGACACGCTCGATCTCTGCGACATCGATCCCAAGAACAACGAGCTCAGCGGTTCCCTGCCTTTCGTTGCGCTCGGCAATCACCGTTGCGAATGTGTCGAGCACTTGTGCGGACAGCAGCGGGCGGAGGGTTTCCATGTCTCCGCGAGCGTAAGCTTCCACGATCGTTTCGTAAGCGCATTGCGCTCCGATCAAGAACCAGGACGGGCTGAACTCCGGGTCGACTTCCCGCAGCATGGTCCAGTTCTGCTCATCCTCTACGGAGCGTTTATCGCTGCCGAGAGTGTTGCGAGACAGCGGGGCGATCTCATCAGCGTCGCTCGACGTCGAATAGCCAACCAACATCGACAGGATCACCAGCCATGTCGAGAGTATGATGATCGCGGGAAAGTTGGTCGCGAGGGTGCTGACTTCATTCATGGCGGCCTCCATTTGGCCGGGGAGGCATTTGTCCTCATCGAGAGGCAAACAATGCGAGCCTCTGGTGGCGGTCCTGTCTGGTCTTCGTTCTGATCATTTTCTTGCGCGTTGCGGGGCCCCTGACGCCTAGTCCGTAACGACGACATCCATCGGAATATCGTGAGACTGCGGATAGATGGTCGCGACATTGGCGCTGGTGTAGCCGACGCCGATTGCCAGTGGTTTGCGCCGCATGACAGCCAGGGTCCGGTCGAAGAACCCGCCGCCATAGCCGAGCCGATAATGTTCCTTGTCAAAGCCGACGACCGGCGCAACCACGACATCGGGCTGCACGGCAGGTCCTCGCGAAGGAACAAGGATACCCGCGACACCGCGTTCCAGCGGATCTCCCGGTGACCAGATCCGATATTCGAGAGGCCAGCCCTGCTGGATCACGACGGGAAGAGCTAGCCGCCCGCCACGTTCAATGACCCGGATACCCCAGTTGCGTAAATCCGGTTCTCCACGAAACGGCCAATAGGTGCCGATGATGCGGCCGGCGAACCTGCCGATCGTCAGGTCGAGCATGGCGGCAATGCGATCGGACCTTGCTTGCCGCTCGTCGGGCGACATCGACAGGCGCTGGTCGATCAATCGCTTGCGCTCTGCTTTGCGCCACCGCAACACATCGCTCCAAGCGTCGGGGCGGACGGGGTCTAAACGGAACTCCGGTGACAGTTCGTGCATGAAGCATGGAGGGGATGCGTATTGAGCAGGCTCCTCATGGATATCGTCTTGCATTGCGCGCGTTCCATTGTGGTCTGTCTTCCAAAATTGCGCCGCAAGAAGGATCGATGCAAACGGAATTAAATGCGCTATAACTGCAAAAAAATTGCACTAAGGCTTGGGCATGGACATAGACCGCGCGCGGACCTTCCTGGAAATTGTCCATACCGGCAGCTTCTTCAAGGCAGCCGACCGCCTTCACGTGACCCAGACCACGGTGAGTGCACGCATCCGCACCCTGGAAGAGGAGCTCGGCCGCAAGCTCTTCGTGCGCAATCGCAACGGCGCAACCCTGACGGCTGCAGGACGGGAGTTCGAACGTTTTGCCCAATCCTTTGTCCAGATATGGGAACGCGCGCGACAGCAGCTGTCGGTTCCTGCCGGTCGCTCCAGTGTCGTCGCCCTTGGCGGCGAACTGAGCCTGTGGAATCCGCTGCTTCTGGACTGGTTGGTCTGGATGAAGAAGAACCAGCCGACAATCGCCATTCATGCGAATGTCGGTGTGCCGGATCAACTGGTCGAACAATTGCGGACAGGCGTTCTGGACATTGCGATCCTCTATGCGCCGAAGATCCTGCCCGGGTTCACGGTCGAGCTGATCGAGGAAGAACAGCTCGTTCTGGTGAGGACCAGACTCGAAGAGACCGATGCCGAAAGCGACTATGTGCACGTCGACTGGGGTCCGCAATTTGCCGCGCAACATGGGATAGGAGCTGCTGCCTTCGGCGAACCCGGGCTGCTCGTGGGGCTCGGTCCGCTGGGACTGAGTTACATCCTGCGCGCTGGCGGCATGGGCTATTTCCGGCTAGGTGCGGTCAAACCCTATCTGGAGGCCGGTCAGTTGGAACTGGTGAAGCACGCGCCGCAGTTCACATATCCGGCCTACGCTGTTTATCCAGATGCTGCCGAAACTCGGGAAGATGTCCGTCAGGCATTGTCGGGACTGAAGAAGGTGGCGCACTGACGGGACCGGAGATGGCTATGACGGCTCTTCGTTTCCTCGCCGGGCTTCCAGCAATGCGTTGATGACAAGCTCGCGCCCCGCGCGACTTATCCCGACACCTTGTCCGCGCTCTTGGACGAGCCCCAGATGCAGCAACCGTTCGATTATTTCTCGACTAAGGGCCGTATGCGGGCCACGGTTCATTCGCTTCAACGCCAGCTGCTCTTCTTCGGAAAGCTCGTCCCAACCGACAGCCGGAACGCTTGCCGGCGCATGATCGGCAGCTCCAACGTTTCTCCTGGACCGCAGGGAACGAGCTCGAGGCGTCATGGAAACATCAGCCCCGGCCGCAGTTGGCACCGGTTGCCGGCTCCTGCCTGTCGCCCTGTTTTCGGGCACGCAAGAATTGGGTTGCGCCTCATCGCGACAGGCCTGCCGGCCGGTCCACTTCACCAAGCGCGGCGAGGCGGGCCAGCGCTTCGGAGGCAAGCTTGCGGGTCAGCTCGCCCGCTGAAACCTCCCTGCACAGACTGGCGGCCTGACCCGACCAGAGCGACATGAAGTCGCCCGAACCTGCTTTTTCACTTGCCGCGCGCAGTGGTGCAAGTGCTCCACCCGCAAGCGGAAAGGCTGGTGCTTTCTCGCTCATCGGTCCCACCTCGCGCATCACACGATTGATCATGCCGCGCGCAGGCCTGCCCGTGAACACATTGGTCAGAACCGTCCGTTCGGCCATCGGGCTGCGCAGCGCTTCATGGTGTGGTTTGGAAATTCGCGCCTGTGGTGTGAACAGATAGGCGGTGCCGATCTGAACCGCGGAAGCACCAAGCGCGAAAGCCGCCACGATGCCCCGAGCATCGGCAATTCCGCCAGCCGCAATGACTGGAACCTTCACCGCATCGACGACTTGCGGCACCAGGGCGAATGTGCCGACTTGTGTAGCGATATCCTCTGTCAGGAAATTGCCTCGATGGCCCCCGGCCTCAAATCCCTGCGCGATGATGGCGTCGCAACCACGGTCTTCGAGCCAGCGGGCTTCGTCCACCGTCGTGGCCGATGACAGGATTTTCGCACCAGTTGCCCGAACCCGGTCGAGCAGATGGCGGTCGGGCAGGCCGAAGTGGAAACTTACCACCTCAGGCCTGAATTCCTCGACCAGGGTGCAGAGCTGCTCATCGAACGGAGTGCGATTGGAAACAGGAACCGGACCATCCGGATCGAGACCGAATTCCACGTAGTAGGGTCTGAGTTGTCTGCGCCAGTTGGCCTCGCGCTCGGCATCCACCGAAGGCACGGCATGGCAGAAGAAATTGACATTGATGGGTCGGTTCGTTCGGCCCCGGATCGTGCCGAGCTCGGACCGCACCTGCTCCGCCCCCATGGTCGCACAAGGGAGCGAACCCAGACCTCCTGCCTCGGCGACAGCGACCACCATGTCGGCGAACACAGGGCCAGCCATTGGAGCCTGAATTATCGGCAAATCAATGCCAAAGAGATCGACGATCCGCCGGTCCGGCCACATTGCAATACTCCCAGGTCACAGATGGCTCGCACTATCCATGTCGGTCGTGACGTTCTCAAATGAAAAAACGCGCGATCTGGATGCAAGTTTTTTGCAGACAAAATGCAGCCCGATCGGGGAGACGTTGCTCACGAAGCCGCATGAGACTTCCCAGCCACCTTTTGGACGACGGGGATTGCAAGCAGGCCAACCGCCAGGCCGATCAGCCCGGCGGCTGCCGCCGACACCAGAAAAGCGACAAGTTCGCCAGCCACCGGAACCGAATGCGCGGCTTTTTCCGCAGCAGCCTCGATGAGATGTGCCGGTTCACCGTATCCGAATGTCTCGAGGCCGTGCACGAGAATGCCGCCACCGACCCAGATCATGGCGGCGGTGCCGACCGCGGCCAACGCTTTCAGGAAGTAAGGCATTCCCGTCACCACTCCTCTTCCGAATGCGCGTGACGCCGCACCCAGTCCAAGAAAACTTCCTTTGGTCCTGGCCAGGGCCAGCCCGAAATCATCGGCCTTCACGATGATGGCGACGACACCATACACACCGAGCGTGATGCCAATGCCGACCATGGCGAGGATGGCTGCCTGTGTCAGGACATTCGTGGACGGGATTGCAGCCAGCGTGATCGCCATGATTTCAGCGGACAGAATGAAGTCCGTTCGAATGGCGCCCTGGACTTTCTCGTTTTCGAATTTGGCAGGCTCCACCAGGACGCCGGCATCCGGGTCGCTGTCCTCTTCGGCATGAGGGAAGAAAACCTCAAGCACCTTTTCAGCGCCTTCGAAGCAAAGATAGATGCCGCCGACCATCAGGAGTGGTGTAATCGCCCAAGGGGCCAGCCATCCCAGCAGCAAAGCTGCCGGGAGCAGGAAGATGAGTTTGTTTTTCAGGGAGCCGACCGTGATCTTTGCGATGATCGGCAGCTCCCGCTGCGCTGTGAAGCCGACAACGTAACGCGGCGTTACCGCCGCATCATCGATGACCACCCCCGCGGCTTTTGCTCCTGCTTTTGCGGCCTGGGCGGCCACGTCATCGATCGAGGCTGCGGCGACCTTCGCGATCGAGGCTACATCATCGAGCAGGGCCAGCAGTCCGGAACTCATTCGCAGTCCTTGTTTTGACGAGTGAGTAGACTGTTTTGGCTAAGGATCAATGACCTATTTGTGAAGAGATTGGCGTTTCGTTCCGCCTTGCCCCGGTTCTCGCTTCACCAACAGCAAGCCTGTGCATGAAGAAATGCCGGCGGTGCGATCAAGACCAGAGAGTCCTCCTTATCGCACCGCCGGCCAACGCCAGGCTTTGGGAACACGCTGAGCAACCGGGAGGCCGGAGGCCAGCGAAAAAGCCAAGCGTATCCTAGTAGACCACCACGCTTCGGATGCTCTTGCCTTCATGCATGAGATCGAAGCCCTTGTTGATCTCGTCGAGCTTCAGCGTGTGGGTGATCATCGGATCGATCTCGATCTTGCCGTCCATGTACCAGTCGACGATCTTCGGCACATCGGTGCGGCCGCGCGCGCCGCCGAACGCCGTGCCCATCCAGGTACGGCCCGTCACCAGTTGGAACGGGCGCGTCGAGATCTCCTGGCCGGCACCGGCAACACCGATGACGATCGACTTGCCCCAGCCGCGATGCGCCGCCTCCAGCGCCTGGCGCATCACCTTGGTGTTGCCCGTGCAGTCGAAGGTGTAGTCGGCACCGCCGATCTGGTCGGCGCCACGCTTGGTCAGGTTGACCAGGTAAGGCACGATGTCGCCATCGACCTCCTTCGGGTTGACGAAATGCGTCATGCCGAAGCGCTCGCCCCAGGCCTTCTTGTCGTTGTTGAGATCGACACCGATGATCATGTCGGCACCGGCAAGCCTCAGCCCCTGGATGACGTTCAGGCCAATGCCGCCGAGCCCGAACACCACAGCGGTCGCGCCCTCCTCCACCTTGGCGGTGTTGATGACGGCGCCGATGCCGGTGGTGACGCCGCAGCCGATGTAGCAGATCTTGTCGAACGGTGCGTCCGGGTTGACCTTGGCCAGCGCGATCTCGGGCAGCACCGTGAAATTCGAGAAGGTCGAGCAGCCCATATAGTGGAAGATCTTTTCCCCACCGATCGAGAAGCGCGAGCTGCCGTCCGGCATCAGGCCCTGGCCCTGGGTGGCGCGGATCGCCGTGCACAGGTTGGTCTTGCGCGACAGGCATGACGGGCACGAGCGGCATTCGGGCGTATAGAGCGGGATGACATGGTCGCCCTTCTTCAGGCTGGTCACCCCCTTGCCGACATCGACGACGACGCCGGCACCTTCATGGCCGAGGATCGCCGGGAAGATGCCTTCCGGATCGGCGCCCGACAGCGTGAACTCGTCGGTGTGGCAGATGCCGGTCGCCTTCACCTCAACCAGCACCTCGCCCTCGCG
>NZ_LJSD01000072.1 GCF_001303895.1 Mesorhizobium sp. 1M-11
TGTGTTTCGGCGTGGAATAAGGACCCCGTTTCAGGGGTGACCGGCGTCCAAAAAGGACCCCTGTAACGCAGGGTTGTCACACTGCCTTCGGTTTCATCGGGGGCATTTGTTTTGGATGTTGGTTGTGGAGACGATTGCGAAGATACGTCGGCTTTCGCTGGTCCAGGGGAAGTCGATCAAGGAGATCTGCCGCGAGTTGAGGATATCGCGGAAGGTTGTCCGGAAGGTGCTGCGGTCGAACGCGACGGAGTTCCGTTACGAGCGTGAGCATCAGCCGATGCCAAAGATCGGCCCCTGGCAGGATCAGCTCGACGGGCTTTTAGGTGGCAATCACGGCAAGGCGGGGCGCGAGCGGCTAACGCTGATCCGAATCTTTGAGGAGCTCCGCGGTCTCGGATACGACGGCAGCTACGACGCGGTTCGCCGATACGCCAAGAGCTGGGCGAAGGCGCAGGGATCAGCGACGGCGGAAGCCTATGTGCCGTTGTTCTTCGCGCCGGGTGAAGCCTACCAGTTCGACTGGAGCCACGAGATCGTCCTCATCAATGGCGTGACTGTGACCGTGAAGGTTGCCCATGTCCGGCTTTGCCACAGCCGCATGATGTTCGTCAGAGCCTATCCGCGCGAGACGCAGGAGATGGTGTTCGACGCGCACGACCGGGCCTTCGCCTTCTTTGGCGGCACCTGCACGCGCGGCATCTACGACAACATGAAGACGGCGGTTGAGACGGTATTCGTCGGCAAGGACCGGCAATACAATCGCCGCTTCCTGCAGATGTGCAGCCATTATCTGGTGCAGCCGGTCGCCTGCACGCCGGCGTCGGGCTGGGAGAAGGGTCAAGTCGAGAACCAGGTCGGGCTGGTGCGCGAGCGCTTCTTCACGCCGCGGCTGCGCTTCAAATCCTATGAGGAACTCAACGCCTGGCTGCTCGACAAATGCATCGCCTACACCAAGACGCACCGTCATATCGATCAGCCGGAGCGCACGATCTGGGAGGTGTTCGAGGAGGAGCGCGGCAAACTTGTCGAGTATCGCGGCCCCTTCGACGGCTTCCACACGGTCCCCGCCTCGGTATCGAAGACCTGCACGGTGCGCTTCGACAACAACAAATACTCGGTGCTGTCGACTGCCGTGGGCCGACCGGTCGAGATCCAGGCCTATGCCAGCAGGATCGTCATCCGGCAGGATGGCGTTGTCGTCGCCGAACACGCCCGTTCGTTCGGGCGCGGTGAGACCATTTACGATCCCTGGCACTATGTCCCCGTGCTCGCCCGCAAGCCCGGCGCATTGCGCAATGGCGCGCCGTTCCAGGACTGGGTTCTGCCCTCGGCGATGGAGCGGACCCGGCGCCGACTGAAGTCCTCGGATGACGGTGATCGCCAGATGGTGGCGATCCTGGCTGCGGTGTTGACCGACGGGATCGATGCCGTGGAGGCCGCCTGCCAAGAGGCGCTCGACCAGAACGTCTGCTCGTCAGCTGTCATCATCAACATTCTGGCGCGGCGGCGCGATCCGGCGCCAGCCATCACCATTCTCACCCCGGACGCTCTTCGCCTGCGCCATGAGCCGCAGGCCGACTGTGCCCGCTACGACAGCCTCAGGAGGGCAAGCTGATGGAACGCACGCAGGTTCTGGATCTGATGGGAACGTTGAAGCTCTACGGCATGCGCAGTGCCTATGACGAGGTTATGGCGACCGGCATCAAGCGCCAGCACGAGCCGCCGAGGATCGTCGGCGATCTGCTGTCGGCCGAGATCGCCGAGAAGCAGGCGCGCTCCATCAAATACCAGCTCACCGTCGCAAAGCTGCCGATCGCCAAGGACATCGAGGAGTTCGACTTCGACGGCACGCCGGTCAACGAGGTGCTGGTCAGGGACCTTGCCAACGGCACCTTCGTCGCCGACCAGCGTAACGCCGTTCTCATCGGCGGCACCGGAACCGGCAAGTCACATCTGGCGATTGCCCTTGCCCGATCCCTCATCCGCAACGGGACGCGCGGTCGCTTCTTCAATGTCGTTGATCTCGTCAACCGGCTCGAGACCGAGCACCGCGGTGGCAAGCAGGGCCGTATCGCTGACTACCTGACCCGATTGGACTTCGTCGTCCTCGACGAACTCGGCTATCTGCCCTTCGCGCAAGCCGGCGGGCAGTTGCTCTTCCACCTGATCAGCAGGCTCTACGAGCGCACCTCGATCATCGTCACCACCAATCTGGCGTTCGGCGAATGGCCCGCTGTCTTCGGCGACGCCAAGATGACGACGGCGCTGCTCGACCGGCTCACCCATCACTGCGAGATCATCGAGACCGGAAACGAATCCTGGCGATTCAAGAACCGCGCCTGATCACCCCATAACGCCGATCCGCGCTCGCCGGCCTGCGCAACCCAGACCAGCTTCGCCCGGCGAGCGCTAACCGTGGTGCCCTACAGGGGTCCCTTTTGCGCGCCGATCCAGGGTCCCCATTCCAGGCCGATTGACAACAAGAGCCTCTATTCCTGCAATTTCAGAAAAAGATCACTTTCTAAAAAGTCTAAATTCGAGCATCTCCATATCTCTGCTAGTGTTTTCATACCTTGGCAAAAGTTGGGAGCCATTCGAGAGCTCTAAGCTGTGCTCACTACACCAGCGGGGGATTGGATCAGGGGATCTGGATGCTGAATGGAAGGTTGAAGAGCTGGGGACCTCAGATCTTGCTCAAGGGAGCTGCCGTCGCACACACGCGCACCAACCCCGATGATACGGAGGTTCAACAATCAGCGCACTGCACAGTCATCCATCTCTCAGTCATTCCGGAGTGGGGACTTGCACTTAACAGCGATCGAAAGGTTCTTGGGATTGCTCCGCTTGGAGCATTTGATCTTGTACCAGCAAACAATCAGGCGCTCGCGAGCTGGACAAGCGAAAAAAGCAGCCTGCGTGTCGACATCGACCCAGCACGCCCCACTCAGCTCGCTGGTGCGGAATTTGACACGGAAACGTTCGAGCTACACCCACCAAAGTTCGGCTTCGTCGACAAGCGGGCCCACATGTTGGCATCGTATATGCTGCGGGAACTCGAGAACAGAGATCCGTTCTGCGAGGAAGCACTCGACGCGCTGGTCATAGCCTATTCGATCTATCTGATCCGTGCCCATTCGACGTTCAAGGAACGCTCGTCTCGTCCGTCCAATGGCGGACTGCCTCCCGCCATCTGGAAAAAGGTGCGAGATTTCATCGAAGAGAACCTTGATCAAAGCCTGAGCGTGGAACAGCTTGCCTCAGTTGTACGCCTCTCGCCAAGCCATTTCATCCGGGCATTCCGGCAGACGACGGGTCAGCCTCCGCATCAATTTGTCATCAGTGCTCGACTCGCGAGAGCTCGAAATCTCATCGTCAATACCGATACGCCTCTGAGTCTGATCGCAAAATCGACCGGGTTTGCCAGCAGCAGTCACATGACGACATTGATGAAACGAACATGGAATGCCACTCCGTCGGAAATTCGCAAAGGGCGATAGCAACAGAATGTCTGCTAGTCCGGCTCAAGGCGCACCACTCGTTCGGCGCCTTGCCTAGAGGGAGTGCGCCACGAATTCTGTAAAGCATGCCCAGCTATGTCAGCGCTCGTTACCGAAATATTTGCGACGTAACGCTTCCAGTTCGCCCTCTTCCTGCAGTGCCAGGATTTGCAACGTGATCGCATGGCTAAGGTTGTCGCCATGCCGGAAGGCAAAGCCGTACTTGTCGGGGTGGAAAATAGGGCCGACTACCGCCAACGGCGATTTGGCATGTGTATGCGCATAGTACTCCAGGACCGGAGCGTCGCCTGTGATTGCCGCAACTTCGCCCGAACCGAGGCCGGCCACGGCATCATCGATGTTGCTGTAGGACCGGGTCACAAGCCTGAGTTCATTGGAGTAACGTTCAGCCACGCTACCGCCGCGCACTCCGACGGTGCGTCCCGGAAGATCGGCCAGAGAATTGATCTGATGCGTCAGCGTCAGCGCCGTCATCACACTGGTGACCGACGAGGTGAAGTAGGCAATGACGGCAACGCCGCAGACCATCCAGACGCCGCCCGAGATGCGGCCGATCCATCCCAATGCATTGGCTCGAGTAACCTTGCCGGAAGTCGCGACTGACATGACTTCATAGAAACTCTCGGCCAACCCTTCGTGCCATCTACGTGGAAAATCCGGATCGAAGCGGCGGTAGAACAGTGCCAGCATCAGCGTCGCGACGGCTATGATAGTGGCGAGCCAAGCCATGGTCGTGATATGGCCCGCTCGCTCCAATCCGCTGAGGACCTGCCCGAAGCCAGCGCGACCGCGCTCAGCCACCATGATGCGCAAGCCTGCATCGTACCAAGGCTGTGAGAAGGTGATACGCTCGACCCGGTCCTTGGTGATAGTCAGGTTAGAGACGGCGACATCCGCCTCGCCCCTCTGCACGGCCTCCGTCAACGCCTCGAAGCTCGGATATTCATGGTAGGCGTAGGTGACCCCCAAGGGCTTGGCGGTTGCTTCCCACAGGTCAATCGCCATACCCGAATAGTGCGCGCCGTCCTTCATGACGAAGGGCGGACTGACATATACGCCGACATTCAATTGGTTTCCGGTGGCAGTCCCTTGAGCCAGCGCCGCAGGCGCCAGCCAACTCACCACGAACAGAAGCAGCAACAACGCCGACCCAATTCCGAAACCCCTGGATGACTTTAAATTCCAGCGTTGGATACCTAAACCTCCTGACGATCCGAGAACGATGTCGTCACTGACGAGCTAACCGCGGAAGCGCCGGATTTCAGGGCTGGTTATAGCCACGGGCTCGCATGCAATCCTTGATGAGATCGGACTGCTCCATTCCCTTGACGATCCCATCGCCGATACCATCGCCGATGGCGTCCGTCATTGTCTTTGGGTGCGAATTGGTGCCAATGGTCGCTGTAGCGCTTTCGGCCTGGTACTTGCATTCGGCATAGTCCTGCTGGGCAGCACTGCGCGGTGTTTCATCCTTCACCCAATCGCTGCCGTCCGAAGTCTTGCAACCAGTAACCAAACAGAGCACGCCAGCAAATGTGGCGCCCAACACCGCATTGTTCATGAAACGGATCCTTTCTGAAAAGGCAAAGACAAACCAGACCGAGGAGAACTCGGCCCTCGTGCATAACCGCACGATTTTCCTTCGATAAAAACTCAGTTCGCCGCAGGAACGGGGCAGTTTGTATCCCCCTCCTGGCACTTGAGATAACCCTTGAAATCCTTGATCCGACTGCGGGTGAGAGCAGCCTGGCAGATCGGGTAAGCCAGACCGGCAATGCTGCCGCCGCCAGTAGCTTGGAAAGCGCATTCCGCATCGCGGTAGGAGATCCAAGCTTTCTGCGTGGCGACCAACAGTCGCGTGGTGTCAGCGTCATCCTTCAGCCGCGCCCTGATTTCCTTGTAGAGCTTGTTAAGTTCGGCGTCGGCCTTCTTGAAGACCTTGCCGAAACAATCGTTCAAACCAGCCTGGCCTCCTGTAGCCCTGTCGCAATCGCCAGCGTTGGGAGTTGACAATGGGATAGCAGCGGCGACGCCGAGAAGAACAGCAAAGAGTCCAAATGTGAACTTCACCGATTGTTTCCTTGTGTTACTCAAAATCGAACGACAAAGCCTAACGTTGAAGAGAATATCTGCTTCATTCAACGGCCGGTCCGAGCACGTCGGAGCGCGCTCGGCGTCGTGAATTTACGTTCCCGCATCAATGCGGACATATGGCTGTGACTGGAAAAACCGCCACGGGCCGCGATCTCCCTCAATGGCAAGCTAGTGGTCGTAATGAGCTGCTCTGCGAGTTCGAGCCTTGTGGCGAGCACATATTGATGTGGCGACTGCCCAGCCTTCTGTCGGAAAGCTCGCAGAAAATGACTTGGCGACAGGTTGGCAACTATAGCCAACCGATCTATAGACAATTCATCTGCGATATGAGCGCGGATATATTCTTGAGTATCTCGCCACGCCTTGGTTGAAAGCCCTCCTCGACTTATCTTCCTTTTGCGATCGCTTAGCGTTGAGTAAGATCTCAATAGATATGTTGATAAAACTGTGATCAGAGAATCAAAATATAGTTTATCTGCGGAACACCCCCGCAGAAACTCTTCACGAACCATGCCAGCAAGAATGAGAGCTTTATCGTCGACATGCCCGGGTCCAGGCGGGCGAAACTCGAAGCTTGCCGCCTCAAATTCTAATTCCACCAGCCTCGAAAGCTGATCCGGGGCGTGGGCCAGCAGCAGGTTTTCCTTCGGTTCTCTCCAGCGCGCGAACAAGTCAGCATCGGCTGGAATGATTTCAACACTCCCTACTGGAGCCAGGAAAACCGACTTACGTTCAGAGCTCAGTGCCATCTCTCGGTCTGGCTGTGGCGTTAGCATCACCAGCGCCATATGCGAGGCCGCGCGAAAGCTGATAGAGTTCGGCCCTGTGCGAGTGTACGCGACAGCCCCGCTGATCGCTTGAAACTTTGGCCCCCATTCGTCGGGAATGTTCTCAAGCAGATTAAGCTTTGATTGGTTCAAAACGTCGCCAACAACATTTATGATGCGTAGCCCCTGACTTGGGCGCTTACTCCACATAAAATTCGCCGCAGCTTTAAGTTCAATTGCTGCGCGCAATTTGATGCGCGCTTTATGTTATTTTGACCGCTTTCTGACAGAGATATATCTTAAGGTATCTTCAAAAGGGCGCACGAACTACATTTGAGAGTGAGTTTATTTTGCGTTTTCGAGGATATGGTCTCCAGACTCGCGACCAGCGACCTAGGCGATGATGACATGTCCAGCTTTGCTGAGTTCTTGAGGCGTCTCGCATTATCACTGCGGACAAGTTTACTTGCGTAGATAAGCTTCCAACTGCGGAAGCCAGTCTCACGGATAAGTCTTGTTCTCCAAATTCTCGGAGATCAGCGAACAATGCAGTGTGATTGGCGGTGTTTTCGCAACTTTAGCGACCTCGCCATCGATAAAATCGCAATTCAGGATGTTGTCTTCGCCGGACTTACGAGACGACCAGATGTTGACGTTAACGCTGACTGGCCCGTTCAGGAACGTTAGCCGTTCGGCTGGAACATCGCGACCGGTGATGTGGGCTATGCCAGGCTCGCCCGGAAGGCTGAGGGTTTCAGATCTGAGGTCGAGCATACCCATCTCGTTGACGAATTTTTTCACGCCCTTCTTGGGATCGCCATAGTACGACGCCCCAACCGTGATACCTTCGTTAGCCGATTTGAGCTTGGCCGCAGCCTTTGGTGAAAGCGTTATGTTGATATCGAAACCCAGGCTCCCTTCCGCTTGAGCGGGGAGCGCTGGCAGCTGCGCGAGCAGAAAGGCAAGACAGGCGGAGAGTATCGGAAGCCGCACAACGTTCTTCATTCGCTATCCTCCGGGTCGTCGACCAGACAACCAGCCCCGTGGCATCCTTGATAATTGCCATGTTCATCGAAATTGGGCTCGCCTTCCTTGTCGAACTGCGGTGTGTTGTCGACAGCATCGTCAGGATTGTCGACTAGGCATCCGGCACCGTGGCACCCATTGTAGCCACCGCTGTCGTGGTAGTTGGACGTGGTATGACGCGCCGCCTTCCCCTCTTGCGCCATGCCCGCCACAAGCGCGCCGATTACGCCACCTGCGACGACTGCCCCGACATCACGACCACGGTGATCATACATGCGCGCCGAAGGATCAAAGCCATCCCCGCGCCCGTAGTGATATCCTGCGACATCGGCAAAAACACCCGAGCAGCCCTCGCCGACCCAGATATACTTACTGCGCGGATTATAACCCCAGGTCCTGTTCAGGATGCAGGCGGCGTTCGATATCTGATGAATGAGTTGCGGCTTGCTGAGCGATCCAGCCCAGCATTCATCATATTGATAGTTGCGCGAATGGCATTCAACCGTCCCTCCGGCTTGCGCTTGGGCAACACTCCACATAGCCCCCAGAATGAATGCGACAGCGGCACAGATCCTCAACATCGGCCTCTCCTTTGTCCAAATACGACGGTCTGGGATCAATCGTTGATTGCGGTGATCCTGACGTTGCTTCCACTGCCAATCGCTGAAAACCAAAGTTCGCCATCACCAATGGAAACACCCTGCCAGTTTGCGAACAAAGTGGCGTATGCCTGCTTCGCGACGGCCTGCTTCACCTTGGCAGTTATGAATTTGTCGTAATCGGCGACGAAGTGCGTTGCGTCCCGGATTTTCACAGCCTTGCCATCGATGCGCGCCTGGAAGGGATAGTTGACCATGCCGGCGACAGCTACCTTGTCTTCTTTGGCCAAGGCCTCCTTCAGATCATCAAGGAATTTCTGGTAGGGAACGTGCGCACCAAAGAGCATGTCCAAGGTGGCATTCATCTCAGCCGCGGTTTGTGCTGACACCGGGGACAGCCCCGACAATGAAAGGACGGCGGCACCGAATACTCCGAGACACACTTTACGCACGATTTTCCCTTTTTGGTTCTCACCACCACCAGCAATCGCTGGTACGTCACAGCCCCTGGCAAGCCTGCTGAAGGCGTACGGTTGGTGGTCAGGGTTTCCAAGAGGTCTCGCGCTGAAGTGCCTTATTTTGGGGCAGCTATCCGAAACAACGATCGGATTGTGATAGTCGGGAGCTGATGTGCGATGCGGCGATCACATGATGGAAATCCGAGTAACCTGAGCCTGGGGGATCGGCGGTAGCGGTCTTCCGAATTGATCCCCCGATTTCACCAATGGACTGAACACCATCGATGTCTTTGCATGGCACGCATGTGATACGCACCTTCCGATAAGCCATTGATATTGTTTGCAATGTTTTGCAGTGCTTTGCTACTTTTTGCCTTTGCTTCTCTTCGCCTTCGTAGGCGTTGACATCGTAGGGGTCACAGGTTCAATCCCTGTCACGCCCACCATCCGAGCCCCTGATGTAAGTTCTTCAGATCTGCCGGCAGGCGAATTTCTGCCGGGTGCAACGCAGGTGGCACGCAAGTCCAATCCGATTTGGCTTGACCACGACGCCTTTGAGACGTCCCCAACCCGACAGCTCGACGGCCACTGATACCAGAAAATAACCCCGCGCGCTTGAGTTGAACTCGCGTCGCGGCGTCCTGTCAAATGGTTGCGGTTAAAGATACGCATAGCGGCACTGTACGGTTAGGCACAGCAATTACTGGAAAGAAATCTCCAGTCCGCCGCAGGGCCCAAAATCGGCTTCGAAGCGGTCACCTGTCACAACGGGCAATGCTGCGGCGAAAGCACCTGACATGATCAGGTCGCCAGCGCGCAAACGCTCTCCCCGTTCCAGCAGTGTGTTTGCCAACCAGGCCACACAGGAAGCCGGGTGTCCCATACCCATCGCCGCCACGCCGCTGACTTCGACAACGCCATTGCGCGCCAAGGTAGCTCCCATCCAGCGCGTATCCACATCCTGAGGACGCAGCCGGTGGCTGGAGAGGACGACGCCGGCGAAGGCCGAATTATCCGCCACGGTATCGGCCACGATACGTGGCGCCGCCATACGGAAATCAACCAGCTCCAGCGCCGGCATCACATGGTCGGTGACAGCCAGCGCTTCCCCGGCCGTGCGTAGTGGTGCGTCCACGTCACAGGCCATGACGAAGGCGAGTTCCACCTCGATTTGCGGGCTGATGTAAGGCGCCGCTTGGAGCGTAACGTTGTTGGAGAACACGGCATCGGCCAGTATGCGGCCGCAGATCGGTTCCGTGAGGCCGCACGCGATCTGTGTTGTTCGCCAGGTGAGGCCGATCTTATAGCCGGCGAATGCAAGACCCTGCTGCTCGCGCATCGAGTTCAGTCGTTCCTGAATGCGATAAGCGTCGGCGAGGGCAAGGCCAGGATAGCCGCCACTGAGCGGCGGCATGGCGGCTGCATTCCTTTCCGCATCCGAAATGGCGCGCGCGGCCTTTTCGATTTCGGCATCGCCCAACATTGTCGCCTCGCTACTGGAACATCCGGCCGAGCTCACGCATCCAGCCACACTTTTTCAAAATTCAGTTCGTTCAACGGGTGCGCACGATGGTTCTTCAGCGTTGCGGCGAAGTGCACAAATATCTTGCGCCAATAAGGTTGGATGATCACCCCGGAATCCTGAAGGATTTTCTCGACGTCGCCCATGACAGCTTGCCGCTTCTTCACATCTGCGATCGAGAGCGCCTCACTGAGCTTTGCATCGAATTCCTTGTTGGAAAACGCCGTTTCATTCCAGGCCTCTCCCGACCTGTAAGCGAGGGCAAGAACCTGTACGCCGAGCGGACGCATGGTCCACCCGGTCAGCGAAAACGGAAATTTCGTCCAGTCGTTCCAGAAGGTCGAACCTGGCAGCACGGTACGCTTGATCTTGAAACCGGCTTCTCTGAACTGAGCGGCGATCGCGTCTGCGGTGTTCTTGTGCCAGTCCTCATCGTCGCTGATCAGTTCGTGTTCGAACCCGATCTTGCCGGTTTCCTCCATGAGCGCTTTGGCCTTTGCTATGTCCCTCGTCATTTTGGGCAGCTCAAAATATTCGGGATGGATCGGGCACACGTGATGGTTCTCGGCTACGCTGCCGAGACCACCGTAGCCGATCTGGAGGACGGCCTCGTTGTCGACCGCAAGCTGCATGGCTTTGCGAACGCGCTGATCATCATAGGGGGCTTTGGTCACGTTGAAGCGGGCAACAAGGGTTCCTGCCGTCAACACCTCGCTACGCGAAAGACCCAATGCGTCGAAAACCGCGACCTGATCGCCGGTGGTTTCGAAATTGGCATGGACCTCACCGGACTCGAAAGCACTTGCCAATGCGTTCGGATCGCTGCCGTAGTCGATGAATTCCACGCCATCCAGATATGTTTCGCCACCCCACCAACCGCTTTGGCGGCGCTTGTATACCGCTCGAACCGAGGTCTCGAAGGAGACAAGTTCAAACGGACCGGTGCCGATCGGGTGCTTGACCAGATCGCCGCCGGTCTCCTCGAAGCTTCGGTGTACCAGCAATGCCGGAAAATCCGCGAAGCTGGCGATGATGGAAATATCCGAATTCGCCAAGGTCAGCTTGATGGTGTGATCATCGACCTTGGTGAGGGCGCCCTTGCGGGCCTTGCCGGTCGCGGGATCAACGAGCGCTGCCATGCGACCGGCCATGGAGTTGCCTTCCGCCCCCTTGTCGCACCAGCGATTGAGGTTGAAGAGCGCGTCCGTGGCGTCGAAATCATCGCCATTGTTCCATTTAACGCCCTTGCGCAGATGCAGGACATATTCAGTGGCGTCGTCATTGACATCCCAGCTCTCGAGTAGAACGGGCTCGAAGGTGAAATCAGCAGTATATTTGACGAAAGGTTCGAGCATCTGCCTCCCGAGATTGCCCATCTCTCCCCAGTCGAACGTGCGCGGATCCTTAAGAGGCTTGACCAACATACCGACCTTCAGCACGCCACCCTTCTTGGGGCTTTGCGCCTGTGCGGGCATCGGAGCCGACAGGCCGAGCAATCCGTAGGCCGCTGCAGCCGAAAGCCCCATGGTGCTGGCGATGGTCAGGAACTCGCGCCTGTCCATCGTGTTGGCGGCCACCATCCCGGCCATCTGCGTGACGACGGCAGGTACCGGCTTTTCGTTGCGACTAGGAAGGGTCATTGCACATTCCTTTTGAGATGGGTGATGCGGGGAAAAATCGTCAATTGGCTGGGGAAAGTGCTGCGAGGAGATCGTCGATCAGATCCGCGGTAGCCTCGATCCCGACCGAAAGGCGCAAAAGGCCGGGATCGACATGAGAACAGGGGCCTTCGACCGCGCCACGCCGCTCGATCAGACTTTCCACCCCTCCCAACGAGGTTGCCGGCTTCCAAAGACGTGTGCGCGTCAAAATCCGCTTCGCTTCGCCCTCACCTCCTGCAACGACGATGGAGAGCATGCCGCCGAACCCGCCTGCCATCTGGCGGGATGCCAGGGCGTGACCGGGATGCGTTGGCAAGCCGGGGTAGAAAACCTCTGTTAGCCCGGGATGACCCTGAAGCGCGTTGGCCAGCGCCATGGCTGACTCGCAAGAACGGGCGATGCGAAGATGGAGTGTGCGCATGCCGCGCAGAAGCATGAAAGCCTGAAACTGATTAAGGATGCCGCCGTGATAGTCGCGGTTCAATGCGACCCGCTTCCAGAAATCGTCATCGGCTGCCGTCAGTGCGGCGCCGGCCAGGACATCGCTATGCCCGTTCAGGTATTTGGTGGCTGAATGGACGACAATGTCGGCGCCTAGACTGATAGGTTGGGTGAGTATCGGCGTCGCCACCGTGTTGTCGACGACGAGCTTGGCTCCTGCCCGATGCGCTATCCCAGCCAGGCTGGCGATGTCATAGACATGCCAGTGGGGATTGGAGGGTGTTTCAAGCCAGACAAGGCGCGTCACGCCGGGGATCACCGCGGCGCGGACCTTATCAGGATCGGTCATGTCGACATGGTCGACCCGCATGCCCCAATGGTTGGAGTGTGCCTGCAACCAGGTCCTGAGGCCGTGATACATGTCGATGGGAAACAGGCAATGATCCCCAGGTCGAAGCGCCATGATCACCGCTGTCATGGCGGACATGCCGGAACTGAACAGCCGGCAGTCAGCTGCGCCCTCAAGGGTTTTGAGCGTTGCCTCAGGCTGCTCCAATCCCGGATAGCCGTAGCGACTGTAGCTCCATTCTGTCGACGGATCGCCTTCGACCGGGCGCAGGAACGTCGTTGCCAGATGGATAGGCGAAACGATCGCCCCCGTGGGATCATGCTCCTGGCCCGCCCCTTGGGCGAGAATTGTATCGGTGGCGTACGACGGCATTCGAACCTGCTGCTCTGCGATGATGCGAAGCGCTTGGCTTCGAGACTGACACCAGCCGATCATCGCATTGGCCCGCCTTATGATTTTCTCTTTTTTGGGCGGCTGGCCGGCGATTCTATAACCTGTCCCGCACTCACGCGCATAAATCGGTCATGACATCTCGCAACGCGAGGCCGCGAGCGCCCTTGTCCGGAAACATCGTTGAGCCTAGGACCTTGGTGGGTTTATGGAGCACTCAATGTCTTCAACCAGGGTGAATCTGGATCGCATCGATCGAAAACTGCTGAATCTGCTTCAGCAGTCCAGCTTGCAGACCTTTCAGCAACTGGCCGACAAAGTGGGTATTTCCCAGCCCGCGTGTCATCGGCGAATCCGCCGCCTGCGTGACACCGGCGTGATTGTTGGAGACATATCGATCGTCAACCGTGTCTATGCAGTGCGCAAGATGGCAATCTGGGTTGAGATATCCCTGTCCTCCCATCAGCTCCAAATGTTCAACGAGTTGCTGGACGTGTTGAGGGCTTCGCCACAGGTGTCGTGCTGCGATGTCATAACCGGCGACACCGACATTCTCATCTGTGTCAATGTTGTGGACATGGATGAATTTCGTGAGCTAACGCGCGAATTCATGCGCAGATGCCCGATCATCAAGACATACCGCTCCATTGCCGTGGCACAGCACGTAAAGATGCAACCGACCTGTGTCTTTGACGAAACGTGATCCACATGATCTGACAGAGCCAATGTGACGCCGCCCGCCCTTTCGTCTCGCGCAGAAACCAAGGCCAATCCCAGCAGCCGGCGTTGGTGCCCGCGCCTGTCGATCCTCATGCCGAAGCACCGCCGTCAATGACGACATCCTGGCCGACGATGTAGGAGGCAGCGTCGGATGCGAGCCACAGCGCGGCACCGGCGATCTCATCGGTGGATGCGACGCGCTTTGAAGGATTGGTGGCTGCCACGCGTGCGTCGCGTGCGGCTCGATCCTCTCCGGGGCGCATGGAGAGAGGTGTATCCACCGGTCCTGGGCAAAGACAGTTGATACGGACGCCGCTTGAAATGGCTTCCAACGCCGCTGTTCGTGTCAGGCTGCTGACCGCAGCCTTGGATGCGGCATAGGCCCCCATCGTCGGGCGAACGATCCGCGCTCCGATATTCGCACCGATATTGACGATGACGCCGCCGCCTGTCCCCTTCATGGTGCGGATTTCATGCTTCATCGACAACCATAGACCGGTGACGTTGACCTGGAAGACGCGGGCGAACGCTTCAGCATCCATTTCATCGACCGCGCCGCCAAGCACGGTTCCTGCGGCATTTACGGCGACATGCAATGGCCCCACCTGCCCGACCAGAGCGCTGACCGATGCCTCGTCGGTCACATCCGCAGCGACGCAGAGGGCGTCGCCACCGACATCGCGGATAATAGCCGCGGTATCTTCCAGCTCCGACACCCGTCGCCCAGCCACGACCGTCTTGGCTCCCGCCTCCGCCAAGGCTATCGCGATGCTGCGCCCGATGCCGCTTCCTGCGCCCGTGACGAGAGCCGTCTTGCCGGAAAATTCGAATTTAGACATGCGTCACCCATTTTTATATCGATCGATACAGAAATATGTGATTGCACGAAGGCCGTCGAGCCATTTATCCAGTGACGCCACAGATCAGGTCAGCCCACCATCGGCGAGTATCGTGCGTCCGGTTATCCAGCGCGCATCGTCCGAAGCGAGAAAAGCAACGACGTCAGCGATGTCGTCGGGTTCGGCAAGCCGCTTCAAAGGCGTGAGCGCTGCGTAACCTGCTTTTTTCTCAGCAGGCATTTTGGCGGTCATGTCGGTGTCGGTGACAGCGGGAGCCACCGCGTTGACCGTGATGTTTCTCGAACCGAGTTCGATCGCGAACGCCTGGGTCAAGGTTGAGATTGCCGCCTTGCTGGCGGCGTAGACTCCGGTCCCGTCTCGTGGAGAGAAGGCGCGCTGCGACGACAGGTTCACGATACGCCCACCGGACTCCGGAAAGTGGGGAACCGCCTGCTGGGTGAGCTGGATCGTACCCCAGACATTGCTGTGGAACAGTCGGGCAAAGAAAGGGAAGTCGATTTCCCCAAACGACCGTGTGCCGGCGACGCCTGCATTGTTGACCAAGATGTCTATACGACCAAAGGCTTTCACAACGTCGGCAAGCAGTTGCTGCACCGAAGCGTCATCTTCGATCGCGACCTGAAAGGCAGCAGCGGTCCCTCCGCTTGCGCGTATCGCCGAGACGACTTTCTCGGCACCACTTTGATTTTCCTTGTAGGCGACCGCCACAGCCGCACCACGAGCGGCAAGTTTGTGGGCCGTCGCGGCACCGATCCCCCGCGACGCTCCGGTCACCAACGCGACTTTTTCTCGAAGGCTCATCGTACATTCTCCGGCTGTCAGAACCACTGGTGCCGAGACTGCACTTTTCTCCTTTGCTGTATAATCCCTCAAAGACTAACGTGACTTGTTAGCCTTGCTAAAAGGTATGCCGAAATGGACCGCCTCCTCAGCATGGAAGTGTTCGCACGCGTGGTCGAAAGCGGCAGCCTTTCCGCGGCCGGCCGAGACCTGACGCTGTCGCCGGCCGCAGTGGGAAATCATATCCGCTCACTTGAGGGTTGGCTCGGCGCCAGGCTGCTGCATCGAACCACACGCCGCATGGCACTCACTGAGGCGGGCGAGATCTTCCTCCAACGGGTTCGCCGAATCTTGGATGAGACAGAAGAGGCGAAGCTCGCCGCAATGGAGCTGCAGGGAACGCCGCGCGGCATCCTGCGCATCACCGCGCCAATCACCTTCGGGATGCAAAAGCTCGGCCCTGTGATCGCAGATTATCTTGTCGCGAACCCACAGATGCAGATCGATCTGACGCTCAGCGATCGTACTGTCGACCTGCTCCAGGAGGGGTATGATATGGCGATCCGAATTGGCAATCTCGTCGATTCCACGCTGATCGCAAGGCGGCTTGCCGACATGCCGTTGATCCTTTGCGCTTCGCCGGCCTACATCGCGCGCCATGGTGAGCCGAAGACCCCGGAAGACCTCGCCCACCACCAATGCCTGGTCTACACGTTGCGCCTGCCGATAGGGCGCTGGACCTTCGTCTCGCAAAGCGGCGAGCGGAAAGCGGTTGACGTGGCAGGGAGAATGCGAGCCTCCAACGGTGAGCTCTTGAGGGTGGCGGCAACCAAAGGGCTCGGTCTGACATTGGCGCCTTGGTACGTGGTCGATGACGATATTCGCGCCGATAGGCTGGTTCCATTGTTGAAAGACTATCACACTGAAGGGCCGGCACTTTTTGCGGTGCATCCATCACGACGGCAAGTGTCTCTGAAGGTTCGCTCCTTCATCGACTATCTAGCGCTCCACATCCCGCTTCTCCTTCAGAAAAAGGCGCAGGTGTCATGAACAGCGAAGGCCGCCTGGAGGCGGCCTTCGTGACCTGTCGAATACTATGTTACTCGGCGTTCTTTTTCACAGTTGCCTTCGTGGCCATGTCTGACGCCAGCAACTCTTCCTTGCTTACCTTCTTGGCAGTGACCGAAACCTGACCGAGAAGATAGTCTACGACTTTTTCCTCGAACAGTTGCGCGCGCAGCGCATTCGACGCCTGTGGGTTGGAGCGGTAGAAGTTCAAGACCTGCTGTTGCTGATTGGCCGGGAAGCCACCGATCTGCAACAGCAGACCGCGTTGCAGTTCCTGGTCGGAAACAGAGATTTTGGCTCTCTTTCCTACCTCCACAAGGATCAAGCCCACGCGTATGCGCCGCTCTGCCAGGCGGGCATATTCGACGCGCGCCTTCTCCTCAGTCGTGCCGAGGTCGGCGAAAGTGCGGCCGGCTGTCTGAAGCTGACGGGTGGCTTGCGCCCAGATGTTGTTGAACTCAGCTTCGATCAGTTTCGAGGGCACCTCGAACTGATAGGAAGCCTCGATCTGCTCAAGCAGTTGCCGCTTTTCTTTCTGGCGCGTCACCGAGCCGAACTGGTTCTCGATACGATCCCGCACAACTTCCCGCAGGCGCGCCAGTGAATCCACCCCGAGGCTCTTTGCGACCCCATCGTTGAGCACCAGCTTGCCGGGTTTGGCCACTTCCTTGACCGTGACGTCAAAAGTCACTTCCCTGCCGGCAAGATGCGCGACTTGATAGGTCTTCGGGAAAGTAATGGTGATCTGCTTTTGATCGCCTGCCTTGGTGCCAATCAACTGATCCTCGAAACCGGGGATGGCCCCCCTGGAGCCCAGCACCACGGCTTGCTTAGCGGCAGCGCTGAGGGCGGCCTGACTCACCTTGCCAGCGTATTCGAAGGTGATCCGATCCCCTTTGGCGGCTTTTCCCTCCTTTGGCCTGTAGGTGCGGGTTGCTTCGGCGATACGCTTCACCTGCTCATTGATCTCTGAATCCGGCACGTCATAGACCGGGCGTATCACCTTGATCTTGGCGAAATCCTTGATTTCGATCGCAGGAATGGCATCAACGTTCAGCTGGTTCGGCTTGGTGCCAATGGCAACGCCATTATTGAAGGCCCCCTGAGCCGGGTTACCGTCCGCAAAGGCGAGCACGCCGTTCCTGCCGGTATTGATAACATTGGCAGCAGGAGCGCAGACCATGCCGGCAAGCGCGACAGTCGATCCGACATTGCCACTGCCGGCAACGCCGTTTGGAGCAACACCGGCTGCGATGCCAGCCATATTGGCGGCCAAGCCATTCGAGCCCGCACCGGCGCCGCCAGCCATCGTGTTGGCAGACAGCCCGGCTATACCACTGCCGCCGGCAATCCCGTTGGGGACGTTGCCAGCCACGCCGGCAGGCGTGCCTGATCCAAGGCCGCCAACCGTAGCACCTGGAGCAACACCGTTTGGATTGCCAGCCATGTTGGCAGGCAGGCCATTCGAGCCGGCACCGTTACCGCCAGTCGTCCCGCCAGGAGCACCTGCGGTCGTGTTGGCAGACGGCGTACCGGCGGTGCCATTGGGAGCAACTCCAGATTGGATACTGTTCAGAGAGGCAATGAGGCCACTCATGCCAGTTTCCGATGTGCCAGTTGTTCCGCTAGGAGCACCGGCGATCGTGTTGGCATAAGATCCATTGCCGCCGGCATTGGGAAGGTTGTTGCCAGTCACACCGGCAGGCGCCCCACCCGATCCGACATTTGCGCCACCAACAGCACCGTTGGGAGCAACTCCCTTTGCGTCGCCAGCCGTATTGGCAGGAAGGCCATTCGGACCAGTACCATTAGCCATCCCATCAAGGACACCAGCGGCCGTGTTGGCAGACAGCCGACCGGCAGCGTCGCGGGGATCTTCCCCAGCCTGAATGCCGTTCAGATAGGCAAGCAGGCCACTCAGACGGTTGTCCGATGTGTCAGCCGTTTTGCCAGGAGCGCCAGCGGTCGTGTCGGCGGACAGCTCACCGGTGCCTCCAGCGGTCCCATTGGGGACATTGCCAGCAACGCCAGCGGGCACATCGCCAGATCCGACATTGCCGTCACTGACAGCACCGTTGGGAACGACACCAGCCGAGTTGAAAGGTAGGCCATTCGAACCAGTACCGTTACCGCCAGCCGTTCCGCCAGGAGCGCCAGCGGTCGTGTTGGCAGACAGTCCAGCGGTACCATTGCCGCCGGCAGTCCCATTGGGAACGTTGCCAACAACGCCGGCGGGCGCGCTGCCCGATCCGACATTGCCGCCGCCGATAGCACCGTTGGGAGCAACACCAGTCAAGTCGCCAGCCGGGTTGGCGGGCAGGCCATTCGAGCCAGTATCATCACCAGCCGTGCCATTAGGGGCACCCGCGGTCGTGTTCGCGGAAAGCCGATTGGCAGCATCTTTGGGATTTTCACCAGCTTGAATGCCGTTCAGATAGGCAAGCAGCCCACTCAGACGGTTATCCGATGTGTCAGCCGTCCCGCCAGGAGCGACAACGGTCGTGTCGGCAGACAGTCCACCGGTGCCATTATCGCCGGCAGTCCCGTTGGGGACATTGTCAGCCATGCCGCCAGGCGCATTGCCCGATCCGACATTGCCGCCACCGACAGCACCGTTGGGGTTAACACCGGATGCATTGTTAGCCATGTCGGCAGGTAGCCCACCAGTGCCATTGGTGCCGGCAGTCCCGTTGGGGACATTGCCAGCCACGCCGGCAGGTACACCGCCAGATCCGACATTGCCGCCACCAATAGCACCGTTGGGGGCAACACCGGTCGTATTGCCAGCCGCGTTGGCAGGCAGGCCATTCGGCCCTGCACCGTTACCGCCAGCCGGCCCGCTAGGAGCAGTCGTGTCGGCAGACAGCGCATCGGTGCCATTGCTGCCGGCAGTCCCGTTTGGAGCAACACCGGGTGCATTGTTGGCCATGCCGGCGGGCAGCCCATTCGACTCGGCGCCGCCAGCAGGCTCGTTAAGAGCAATCGTATCGGCGGGTAGCCCATCAGTGCCATTGCCACCGGGAGTCCCATTGGGCACATTACCAGCCACGCCGGCAGGCGTATTACCCGATCCGACATTGCCGCCACCGGAAGCACCGTTGGGAGCGACACCGGTTGTATTGCCAGCCATGTTGGCGGGCAGGCCATTTGAACCAGTATCGTTACTGCCAGATGTCCCGCTGGGAGCACCAGCGGTCGTGTTGGTAGACAGCCCACCTCCGGCGGTCCCATTAGGGACGTTGCCAGCAACGCCAGCAGGCGCATTGCCCGATCCGACATTACCACCATCGACAGCACCGTTGGGAGCAACACCGGTTGCGTTGCCAGCCGTGTTGGCGGGCAAGCCCTTTGAACCAGTACCGTTATTGCCAGCCGTCCCGTTAGGAGCAGCCGTGTTGGCAGACAATCCACCAGTTGCATTGCCTCCTGCAGCGCCGTTGGGAACGTTGGCCGCCACATCGGCGGGCGCACTGCCCGATCCGACATTGCCACCACCGACAGCGCCGTTGGGTGCAACACCGGTTGCATTGCCGACCGTGTTGGCGGGCAGGTCGTTCGAGCCAGTACCGTTACCGCCAGCTGTCCCGCCAGGAGCGCTAGCGGTCGTGTTGGCAGACAGCCCACCTCCGGCGGTCCCATTAGGGACGTTGCCAGCAACGTCAGCGGGCGCATTGCCCGATCCGACATTGCCGCCACCGGCAGCGCCATTGGGAGCGACACCGGTTGTATTGCCAGCCGTGTTGGCAGGCAGGCCATTCGACCCCGCACCGCCAGCAGTCCCATTAGGAACATTGCCAGCTGCGCCAGCAGGCGCACCACCCGATCCGACATTGCCGTCACCGACCGCGCCGTTAGGAGCACCGGGGGCATTGTTAGCCATGTCGGCGGGCAGACCATTCGAGCCTGCGCCGCTACCGCCAGCCGTTCCGCTGGGAGCAGTCGCGTCGGCAGACAACCCACCAGCGCCATTGCCGTCGGCAGTCCCGTTGGAGACGTTGCCAGCTACGCTGGCAGGCGCGTTGTCCGATCCGATATTGCCGCCACCGGAAGCGCCGTTTGGAGCGACACCGGTTGTATTGCCAGCCGTGTTGGCGGGCAGGCCATTCGACCCCGCACCGCTACCGCCAGCCGCTCCGCTGGGAGCAGCCGTGCCGGCAAGCGGTCCACTGGTGCCATTGCCATCGGCAGTCCCGTTGGGGACATTGCCGGCCACACCAGCAGGCGCACTGCCCGATCCGGCATTGCCACCATCGGAAGCGCTGCTGGAAGCAACACCTGTTGCGTTGCCAGCCAGCCCGCTGGCAGCAGTCGCGTCGGCAGGCAGTCCACCGGTGCCATTGCCGCTGGGGGCATTGCCGGCCACGCCGGCACTGCCCGATCCCGCATTGCCACCGCCGGCAGCACCGTTGGCTGCGTTATCAGCTTGGATGTCATCCAGATAGGCAAGCAGGCCGCTCAGACCGGTTTCCGATATGCCAGTCGTTCCACTAGGAACGCCGACCGGATTGGCGGTAGTCGCGTTAGCGGACAATCCGCCGACACCATTGCCGCCGGCGGTCCCGCTTGGGAGGTTGCCAGCAATGTTTGCGGGCGCGCCACTCGATCCGACATTGCCGCTACCGTCAGCACCGTTGGGCGCAACACCCGTTGCGTTACCGGCCGTGTCGGTGGACAAGCCATTCGAACTCGCACCGTTACCGCCGGCCGTTCCACCAAGAGTATCGGTCGGTCCAACGATGCCGGCGTTGGCAGACAGTCCACCAGTACCGTTGCCACCGGCAGCACCGTTGGGATCAACACTCGTTGCGTTGCCAGCCGTATTGGTGGACGAGCCAGTCGAACCCGCACCGTTACCGCCAGCCATTCCACCAAGGCCATCGGTCGGTCCAACGATGCCGGCGTTAGCAGACAGCCCACCAGTAGCGTTGCCACCGGCAGTGCCGTTGGCGGTGGTGTCAGCCACATCAGCAGGCGCGCCGCTGGATCCGAGGCCACCGGCAGCACCATTGGGAGCAACACCCGTTGCGTTGCCAGCCGTGTTGGTAGACGAGCCATTCGAACCCGCACCATTACCGCCAGTCGTTCCACCAAGGCCATCGGTCGGTCCAGCGATGCCGGCGTTGGCAGACAGCCCACCAGTAGCGTTGCCACCGGCAGTGCCGTTGGAGGCGTTGTCAGCCAGGTCGGCGGACAAGCCGTTCGAACCCGCGCCGTTACCATCAGCCGTCCCGCCAAGGCTATCAGCGGT
Source organism: Mesorhizobium sp. 1M-11 (assembly GCF_001303895.1). Lineage (GTDB taxonomy): Bacteria > Pseudomonadota > Alphaproteobacteria > Rhizobiales > Rhizobiaceae > Mesorhizobium. Next base: position 21,502 of record NZ_LJSD01000072.1, read on the forward strand.
CGGCCCAGCGATGCTCGCGTTAGCAGACAGTCCACCGGTGCCATTGCCACCGGCAGTGCCGTTGGAGGCGGTGTCAGCCACATCAGCGGGCGCGCCGCCCGATCCAAGGTCGCCGTTTCCGGATACTGCACTCGCCAAGACGATCAAACCATCGAGCGAACCGTTGCAGCTACCGCCTGCAGACACGCCGCAGTCAATGCCGGTTGGATCGTTTGTTGCGACTATGCCGCCGCCGGGGGTGCCAGCACCGGGAGTGCCACCACCAGGGGTGCCACCGCCAGGAGTGCCGCCGCCGGGAGTGCCGCCGCCGGGAGTGCCGCCGCCGGGGTCGACCTGCGCGAAGTGCGTACGCTGAGCTTCGTCAACGCAGACGCGATCGCCAAGAAGGTGATCGGCCTGTT
>NZ_LJSD01000020.1 GCF_001303895.1 Mesorhizobium sp. 1M-11
TGCGAATTCCGACGAAGCCGGCCAGTGATTCCGAACAATCACCGGCCACCCATTCCGATTTCATTCCGGCCGGGATTCCGATTTGAAGCCGGCCACCTTTGGACATCACCTGGGTCGTTGTTGAGGTTTGGTTCGAGTTTCGTTTCGGGTCAAGCCTGAGCGGTTTGCGGCATGGCGACGGCTCGCTGTTTTCGCATGCTCTCGCCACCCAGTTCGATGCGGTAAGCATTGTGCACGAGGCGGTCGAGAATGGCGTCGGCGATGGTGGGATTGCCGATGATCTCGTACCAGCGATCGACGGGAACCTGGCTGGTGACGATGGTCGAGCGCCGCTCGTATCGGTCCTCGATGATCTCGAGGAGATCACGGCGCTGATCGTCGCTGAGCTTTTCGGGGCCCCAGTCGTCGAGGATGAGCAGATCGGTCCGGGCCAGCGCCTTCAGCATCCGGGCATAACGGCCGTCGCCCCGTGCTAGGGCAAGAGCGGCGAAGAGCCGTGGCGCGCGATGATAGGCGACGGAGAAGTCCTCGCGGCAGGCCTTGTGGCCGAGGGCACAGGCAAGCCAGCTCTTGCCGACGCCGGCCGGTCCTATGATCAGGAGCCCATGCCGCTGGCGGATCCAGTCGCAGCCAGCGAGCTTGAGGAACAGCGCGCGGTCGAGGCCTCGCTCGGTACGGAAGTCGACATCTTCGACCTGCGCATCATGACGCAACCTTGCCGCGCGGGCACGGGCTTCGAAGCGCTTCTGGCGGCGAAGTGTCGCTTCCTGCTCGAGCAGAATGGCGAGCCATTCGCCATGATCGAGGGTGCGCGCTTCCGCTTGGGCGTCGAGGTCCTGGAAGCCTTTGGCCATACCGTGCAGGCCAAGGTCGCGCAGCATGTCGAGGGTGGGATGGGTCAGCATGATCTGTTGTCTCCTCAATGGAAGTAGCCGGGACCACGCAGATTGGCGTGATCGATGATGGCGCCGGCACCGGCACCGGCTCGGGCGGCCTTGTGGTTGGTGATGAGGGCGGCGATGCTCTTGCAGGTCAGCCCGCCGATCTCGACGGCACGCGCCGAGACCGCCTCGGCGCGTTCATGGCTGAGATCGCGATAGAGGCGCAGAACGCCCAGGCATGTCCGGAAACCCTGTTCGGGATGCGGGCGGCTTGCCAGAATGGCGATGATCAGGCCTTCCGTCTGCGGCCCGATCGACGCCGCCCAGCGGCGGAAGCGCATCGGCGTCCACTCGGCGTAGCGGCGATGAGAGCTGGGCATGTGATCGGGGTTGGTGCCGTAGCGGCGACCGCCATAGCGGCGTTGGTGAACGGCGACGCGCTTGCCGCGATGGAAGATCTCGATCGTCCTGCTCGTCGCGCGGATATCGACCTGCTGACGAATGAGGCCATGCGGCACGGAATAGAAGAAGTCCTTGAACTCGACATGGTAGTCAGTGGCGACGCGCGCCAGACGCCATTCTGCAAACTCGTAGCCCTGCACCGGCAGGCTGGTCAGAACGGGTCGTTCCACGGTCTCGAACAGATGGCGGCGGCTGACACCGAGGCGGCGCATGACATGGTCGTTGATGCGATCGAGCGCCCCGGCGATCGCCGCGTTGGCCTCGGCCAGCGAGAAGAAGGTCTGCCGCCGCAGCCGGCCGAGGATGCAGGTCTGGGCAAAGCGAACCCCGTTCTCGACCTTGGCCTTGTCCTTCGGCCGTCGCGGCCGAGCCGGCAGCACGCCGACACCATAATGAGAGGCCATCATGCCGTAGCTGCGGTTGATCTCGGGGTCATAGAAGGAGGCATGATTGACGCCGGACTTCAGGTTGTCGGGCACGATCAGGCGCGGGACACCGCCGAAGAAGTTGAACATGCGCACATGCGCGCCGATCCAATCCGGCAGCGCCTGCGTCCAGGTCGCTTCCGCATAGGTGAAGCCCGACGCCCCGAGGACGCCGACGAAGATCTCCGCCTCGCGGATCTCGCCGGTCAGCGGATCGGCGATCGAGAGCTTCTTGCCGGAATAGTCCACGAAGACCTTGTCGCCGACGACATGTTCCTGGCGCATGGTCGGCGACAAACGCTTCTCGAAGCCGCGGAACAGGTCACAGAAACGACTGTAGCCGTAGCCACCGGGGTGGACGGTGCGATACTCCTCCCACAGGAGCATCAGCGTGACGCCGGGCTTCTTCAGCTCCAGCGCAAGATCCGCCCAGTTCGGCTCGGGCAGGCGGCGCTGGCCCTGCCTGACCCCGGCGCGAGCAAACAGCCGGTTCTCCAGCGCATCGTCGGTTAGGTCGCCAGACAGCGGCCAACGCAACCCCGCCGCGGTCGCGCGCTTCAGATTGTCCTGCACGGTGCTGCGCGCGATGCCCAGCATCTGCGCGATCTCGCGGCTGCTCGTGCCATCGCCGGCAAGCCGCAGCATCTGTCGTAATTGTCTCATGGTCAGCCTTCTCTTTGCCGGCATCGCCCGTCCCTTGTTGAAAAGGTCCGTCATGCCAAAGTTGCTGACCCAGGTGGTGCGTCTTCAGTCCCTCAAAGCGGCCGGATATTGATCGGAATGCTGGCCGGCTTCATTCCGGAATGGTGGCCGGCTTCAAGTTGGAATGCCCGGCCGGATAACGTCGGAATCCGCACAAAACAGGCCGGCGAAAGAACTTGCCGACGTTCTTAGCTCAATTCTCGGCGCGGAAGGTGGCAGTTCACGAAAGGCCGCTAGTGAAAATGTATCTCCAGAGATGGCGCCTATAGCCATGTCTTCGGATGGTATCACTCCGGCACCGTTGACCGGAGGCAATGAGCCGATCATGCAGGTCGCACCGGAAGAGGCGGGAGGCGCACGCACCAAAGTCGTTGCCGATACCGACAACAACGCTTTGCTGATTCAAACCACGGCGCGCGAATATCGTCGCATCGAGCAGATCCTCGCCAAGGTCGACGTTCTGCCGACGCAAGTGATGCTTGAGGCGGTGATTGCTGAAGTGACGTTGAATGACGAGCTGAAGTTCGGTCTGCGCTGGTTCTTCGAGAACAACGGCATGAAGATTTCGCTTTCCGACGTCGCCAATGGCTTTGCGGGCGCAGCGTTCCCTGGTTTTGCCTGGACCTATGCCACCAACAACATCCAGGTGACCCTCAACGCTTTGTCCAGCATTACGGACGTGAACATCGTATCTGCGCCAACCGTCATGGCCCTTAACAATCAGAAAGCTGTCCTGCAGGTCGGTGACCAGGTTCCCATCGTTACTCAGCAAGCCGTGGGGACAGCGACTGCCGGCGCACCTATCGTGAATTCCGTGGAGATGAAGGACACTGGCGTCATCTTGACCGTGACGCCGCGGATCAACAATGCCGGCCGCGTCATGCTGGATATCGGCCAGGAGGTCAGCAATGCGGTGAAGACGACGTCTTCCGGTATCAATTCGCCCACGATCCAGCAGCGCAAAATCCAGACGCGAGTACTGGTGAATGACGGTGAGAGCCTCGCCTTGGGTGGATTGATACAGGAAACCAATTCAGTTGAGCGCGGGCAGGTCCCCGTGCTGGGCGACATCCCAATTCTCGGCAATGCTTTCAAGAACAAAACCGACGGCATCAAGCGGACGGAACTGATCATCTTCATCCGCCCCCGCGTCGTTCGCGACATCAAGGAAGCTCGGGAAGTCACCGAGGAATTCCGCGGTAAGATCAGCCTGCAAACCCCGATCCAGAAAAGACGAGGCGGAAAAAGCAGAACCGAGCAGGACCTGAAGAGGCTTGCCTACTGATGATGTGGGTGTCGCACGCGATGCTTGTTCAAGGCCTTACGCTGGGCGTGCTTCTCGGCCTCATTGCGGCGGTCGACGCGCGCCATATGATCATTCCCGACGTTCTCAATCTCGCACTGGCTGCGACCGGCATCGCCTTCCACATTCCTTCCGGAATCGGAGCTGTCGTCACCCAGGGCGCCTTTGCCATTCTTGTCTTTGTTTTGATCTACGGCATCCGTTCTGCACACATCCAAATCACGGGCCGTGTCGGGCTTGGATTGGGTGATGTGAAGATGATGGCTGCCGCAGCGTGCTGGATAGCACCGTTGCTACTTCCGGTGCTTCTGTTTGTGGCAAGTGCAGGCGCGTTAGCTGTCGTGGGTTGTCTGGCTCTCGCGGGGTTCTCCACGGACCGCAACACGCGCGTTCCGTTCGGCCCTTTTATAGCTTTCGGTTTGGCTTGTACGTGGGCATTTGAACAGTTTTCCCTGATGGATGTTGGGTCATGAGAAAGTCTCGCAGAGAAGCAGCTTTGCGGCAAAAGCGGTCTCCAGACAGAAGCGGCTCCGAGGCCGGCTTCACCCTTGTCGAACTGTTGGTGGTACTTGCAATCATTGCCCTGATTGCGACACTCGCTGCACCGCAAGTGTTGAAGTACCTTGGTTCGTCCAGAACCAGCGCGTCAAAGGCACAAATCAACAATCTCGAAAGTGCCTTGGAACTCTACTACCTGGACAACGGCAGATATCCCAGCGACGAAGAAGGTTTACCAGCGCTTGTAAGCGCCCCACAGGGTGCGGCTCACTGGAATGGGCCATACCTGAAAGGCAATGCCGGCCTGCAGGACCCTTGGGGGCGCGCTTACATTTATGCCGCAAAACAGGATGGCAGCGGTGTCAGTATCAAATCCCTAGGACGCGATGGAAAACCTGAGGGAACAGGCGAAGACCAGGACATCGGAAACTGACCGGCGCTGCCGCACGTCCCGAAGTTATTGAGCTGCGGCCAATTTGAGCTTTGCCATACCCTTGGAAGGATAGGCCTTTCCTCCTCGCGATATGGTGAGCTTGATTTGGACCGCCATAGGCAGGCGCCTCGGATTGTCCCACACCTGCTGCCAGGAAATCTGCTGATCAGAGTTCTCCATATAACTGAATTCCAGCCCTGCAACGTCTCTCACTAGGACGACCTCGGTCTCAGGGCCGTCGGATTGGCTTCTGGCGCGTCGTGGCTTGCCAACAAGCACCAGATCGTGAAGCGAGCTTCCTGCATCTCCGACACGACGCAGTGCCAGGGTAACCTGTCTAAGCGCGTTGCTACCAAATCCGATGGGCTGGATCGCACTGAGCTGAATTTCTGATCTGCTGCCCTTGAAATAGAGAACGTGATCCGGTGCGGACGGCAACAAAGGCAGTGGTTCCGCATTCGAAATCATCGTTTCAAGGAACAGGGTGACGGCATCGACCTGTGCTTCAGCCTCCGATGCATTTTCGATGCGCAATAGCGTTCGGACTTGACCCATGAACGCGACCATGAGGGCTGTCATCACGGCTATGATGACCAGCGCTATCAACATCTCCACGAGTGTAAAACCCGCTGCGGAACTTTCGCGCTGGGAAATTGGGTGAGCTCTGCTCCTGACTGTCATTTTCGTGAGGGGACGAAAGTCAGAAACGAGGGGCCAGCCTGACGTTCATTCTCGTCGATCTGGATTGCCATAAACTTCCGGCCCTGGATGTCCACCTCCTGCACCTTCCAGTTTGTTTTCCCGGACCGATCAAGACCCGATTTGAGAGCGCTGAGGTCCAACGTTCCGGAAGCCTCCAGACCTGCCAGTTGTTCTCTTATTCGTAATGCTGTTTCAGCCTGATTTCGTGCTGAGGTTATGCTGCGGCCAGCCAAGACGATCGACTGAGTTGCGATAGCCAGCGCCGAGGCCAGAATGGTTATGGCGACAATCGTCTCAAGTAGCGTGAACCCAGCTTCGCTATCGGTCGTCATGGTATTTCCGTTGATGTGATGGCACCGGTCAGCCAGTTGACCTCGATCTTCAAGCCACCGCCTTTCGTTTCAAGATCGACAACCATCCCCGACGAACTGCCGTTGGGCAGAAAGGTCAATGTCGCATCGTGATGCGATTTCGTGGTTTCCAAACCCGTTGTCAGAGTCATTTTGGTACCTTCCGGCAAAATAGTCTTCTTGCCGCTTTCGAAATGCACGGTCCCTGTTGCAGGATTGAAATCGATTTTCTGTGCCTGCCCCGCAGCAATCGCCATGGTGTGGGCAACACGCAATTGAGCCGTCAGTTGCTGCCCCAACTGCCGTAGACCAGGCTCGCGTGTTCTGTGGGATATCGCTGGCACGGCAATTGTCGCCATCAGTGCAAAGATGGCCAAGACGACCATGAGTTCGATCAGGCTGAAGCCCTGTTGGTCGCTTCGCGTCGCAGCGATATCCATCATTTGAGCGCAAGATCATTGATGGAGAGAATTGTTGTCATTACCGAGATGACAAGACTGCCGACCAGAATGCCGAGCAAAATGGTTAGCGTGGGGGTCAACAGCTTCAGAAAGTTCTCGATGCGCTTGGAAAGCTCGGTTTGCTGCATTCGAGCCGCGCGCTCCAACATCAATGGGAGCGAGTTGGCGTCCTCGCCAAGTGTCACCAGGGAGACGACTGAATTGTTGAACATCTTTGATTTGTCGAGTGCTTCATGAAGGCGGTTGCCACTACCCACGTCATTTTCCAATTGGGCCAGTTGAGGTGCAAAAGGGCTGTTACCAACCGTTCCAGTTGAAAGACGCAGTGCCTCAGTCATCGCCACACCATTGGCTAGAAGCAGCGACAGCGACTCCAGGTAGCGGGCGGTTGTCGCTTCCTTGAACAAGGAACCGACCAGCGGCGTTCTCAGGAGCCAGCTCAATAGTCTTTTCTTCGTATTGGCCGAACGGTTTGCCATAAGAAATACAAGCAGAGCGATGATCGCGATCAAAGGAAACAACGCCGGATATTCGGTGGCGGCTGCGCCAAGCCCTGACAGCAGACGGATCGTCAAGGGTTTGGGTGTCGAGGCACCCTCGAAAATCGGTTCCAGCGCTGGCACGAGGACGAGTGCAAGGACAAGCAATGCTGCGCCCATCACCGCCAGCAAGAAGACCGGGTAGGCGAGGGCGCTTACGATCGCCGACCGTCGTTTTGCCCTGGCCTCGTAGATCTCGGCGAGCCGCTGGCATACCAACGGCAGCTTGCCGCTTCTTTCCCCGCTTGCCAGCAAGGCAATCACATCGGTTGGAACAGTCGCGAGACTGGAAAATGCTTCGGCAACCGATCGCCCAGCGGTGGTCAGGTCCAGAATACCCTGCAGGCTTTTGCGTCGTGACGCATCTGCTTCACTGGCGATAACGGCGGCGATAGCCCGATCGATGGTAAAACCTGCGTTGAGCAGGACGGCGAGGTCCGAAAAGAGTTTGCCAAGATCGACGGACTTCGAAAACAGGGATTTCGAAGAGGATAAGCCAAGTGCGCGCGCACTCCCGACTGCTGCCAAATGATAGGGCTTGAGACCTCGCCGCGCGAGTTCGCGCGCCGCGCCCTGTGGCGTCTCGGCGTCCACTGATCCGACGTCGTGCTTCCCGTTCGGCAAATATGCCCTGTAGGCAAATTCCGGCATCAGATCTCTCCACGAAGGTCGATTACGCGCCGAACCTCCTCCTCCGTGGTGATGCCTTGCCTGACAAGGGCCTGCGCATGACTGCGCATGGGAGCGAGGCCTTGTTCGACCGCCAGATTTTGTATGTCGAGTTCGCTGCCGTCCATATCGATGAGGGCAGCAATTTCTGCCGATACGCGAAGGATTTCATGGGTGACGGTTCGACCGCGATAACCCGTGCCGTTGCACTCCAGGCAGGGTTTTAGAGTATCGTGGGCCTGGCCACATGCCGAGCAAACCCGCCGCAGCAATCGTTGCGCGACGACACCTCTGATCGTCGCTCCGAGCAGATAGCCATCAAGCCCCATATCGCGCAGGCGGGTCAACGCACCTGCCGCGCTGTTGGTATGAAGGGTCGAAAACACCAGATGTCCGGTCAGCGCGGCCTGGATGGCGATTTGCGCCGTTTCGCGATCTCGGATCTCTCCCACCAGAATAATGTCGGGATCCTGGCGCAATATCGAGCGCAAGGCGGCCGCGAAATCGAGCTCAATGGCCGGGTTCACCTGAAGTTGCGTGATTCCGGCCATGCGGTATTCAACGGGATCCTCGACGGTGAAAATCTTGACGTCCGTGCGAGCACATTCTGCGAGAATGGAATAGAGCGTCGTCGTCTTGCCGCTGCCGGTTGGCCCGGTGACCAAAACGATGCCGTTGGGGGCCTGCGACAGATTGCGGATCTGCGTCTGTGCTTGATCGTTGAAGCCGAGGCGATCCAACTTAAGTTCCACACCGCTGCGGTCCAGTACGCGAAGCACAATGGTTTCGCCATGGATGGAGGGAACGATCGATACGCGAAGGTCGATATCGCGACCGCGTACGGCCAGCCGCATTCGACCGTCCTGCGGCCTCCGCCGTTCCGCAATGTTCAGGCGCGCCAGGATTTTTACGCGTGTTGCGATCCCTGCGAGCATTGCAGTGGCTGTCGTACCTACGACAGACAAGATGCCGTCGCGGCGAAACCGGATTTGAACATGGTCTTCCAAGGGTTCGATGTGGATATCGGTCGCGTTGGCATCGACTGCCTGATGGATGGTTTCAGCTACGAAACGGACGATCGGCGCTTCTCGCGCGAAATCCTTCAGTCGTTCGAGATCGTCCACACCAGCATCATGATTTTGTCCGTTACCGAGGTCACGTTCGGTAGTTTCTTTAAGACGCGCTTCCAAGCTTTCGAGATGCGCGGTAATGGTTCGGCGCGGCAAGATTCTCAAGGCGACCGGCTTGTCAAAATGAAAGCCAACAGCGTCGATCGTGGCAGCGGCGAATGGATCTGCAACAGCCAGCAAGAGGCGGTGTTGGTCGAGTTCAAGCGGTAGAAGCGCATTCTCGCGCAAGTAGCCCGGCGTGACGGCCGAAAACATCTCGGGGCCATCCACTGCCGGCACATCACTGATTACCGGCAACTCAAGAAAATGCGAAAGCTGGACTGCCAGTTCCTGCTCTCCCAGAAGGCCGAGTTCTGTCATCACCGTATCGAGAGGGTGAGGGGAGGTCTTCGACGCACTAAGGGCGCGCTGGGATGCATGACTGCTCAGGGCGCCAGTGCGTTCAAGGAACGCCAAGAATTCCTCGATCCTGGGCACGTTATTCACGGCTCATTTCCTGATCTCGTGCGATATATCGTGTCGAAAGACATGTTAGAGTCCCGGCTGCATAGAGCATCTGAACAGCAAGGAATGGGCCTACCGCGCATTGCCGTTGTCTGCCGATGAACCAGTCCGTCCTTCAGGATAGAGAAAGAGGCTGATAGATTGGTCCCCGCGCTGCAAGGCGACCTCCTCTTTGGTGATGGAGACGATCGACCAGTCATCAATTGTCTCGCCATTTTGAAACCAGTTTGCTTCCTGCTTTCCACTGGCAAGCAACAGGGCTTTTGAAGTCGCCTGAGTCACACTGACGCCAAGCAAGGCGGGTGCCGGCGCTTGCGACAAGACAGGGTTGGGTGATGGTTCTGGCTTGGCCGGTGGTGGCGGGGCATCGGCTACAATTGGTGCCGGTATCGGCTTTCGCCGTGTCGGATTGAAAAGCGGGCGTTCAAATGTTTCAGAATAACCAGCAGAGCCTAAGAGTGACGTTGAAAGCGTTTTATCGTCCGCTGGTGGTTTGCCCTGGTTGGATCGCGGATCGGCGTGAACTGGAGACGTCGTGGCAGGGCGCCCATAAAGACCGAGATTGACCATTCCCAATGTTGCCAGGCTGGTACCGAGCAACAGGATGAGAAAGAGCTTGTTCATGACTTGCTCTCGCCAATGCCTGCTGGGGCACTCGCTTGCAGCACTCCATAAAACATCAACTGGGCCGAAATCTCGGTGGAGCTTGTCTGCGCGGTGACCATATTGCTGCCCGTTGCGGTCAAGGTGGCCTCACGGATGAACAGCACGGGCAAAGTGGTTTCGAGATTGAGTATCAAACCATGCACGTTCTCCAGAGAACCTGAAACATTGGCGCGCAACCCAACATAGACGACGCCTTGCTCGTTGATTGTCGGGGCATTGCCGGCTGAAAGGACCGTGATACCCGTCGTTGCGGCCGCCTCACTCAACCTTTTTTGTAGCCCGCTCCTGGCGGCAGCTTCGTTTTCACCCGGCAGGAATTCGGCCGGGCTTGTCGTGCTCGCGCGAGCGGTGTTGGTCGCCTTGACCGACTTTTCCATTGCGACAATCGCCAGAAGCCGACCAAGCTCTGCACGCTTTTCGTAGACGTCGTTCCTCGTCGAGACGAGAGCGCCATAAAGGCTAGCTGTGATCGCATAGGCTATTCCAAGAAAGACAACGCTAAGTGCTATCGCGGCACTGCGTCGGACAAGGAGAGAAGCGTTCAGAAGGCGCACCAGCATTACACGCCACCAGTCGTTGCGGTAATGGTGAAACGTTCGCCTTGTTGACCGGGGACTTTTGTTACCGGAGCAGAAAACTCAGGCGAAGCGAGTAGTTGGGATGCTTCCAAAGGCGCGATCAACTCCGACGCGGAGTTGGCATAGCCGGTAATGCTGAGTGTGTTGGCTTTCGAGGAGAAGTCGGTCAACCACGAACTATCCGGGAGAAGATGCGTCACTTCGGCAAGCAGTCTGACCACAGATACCGAACTGCTTTTCCTATGACGTATCGTGTCGATCTGATCGATCTGCGCCTGACGCTGCCGCAGTGCTGTGCGAGCCGCTTTGGCCTCGACCTCGACAGACGCGATTTTTTCATCGAGTTCGGATCCGGCCCGCCAGTATCGCAGCTGAAGATGAGCGTATGTCGCAAATACCGCAACAACGGTCAGGCAGGCCATCGTCAAGATAGCTCGCTGAACAAGCTGTTCACGCGCGTCGGGTTGCACAATCGTGGCCCTGCTCAAACGGTCGATCGACATGCTGGTTTCGCGATCGCCGATTTGGACGGAGCTGATGGGTATTCCCTGGAGAGCCTCGATAACCGAGACAAGTGTCTTCTTCTTCACCACATGATAAGCGCAACCGTTGCCGGTAGAATCTGTGAAAAGCAGATACGCTTGGGACGCTTCTATCGGTGTGTTGGCCATGAGGTCCAACGCAGCCATGGCTCGTGCTTGCCTGGGCGGCAGCCGGTAGGGCGCAAGTTGTCGTTTCAAGCAAATCCTGTTGCTTAAACGGATATCGCAGGAGCGTGGCCTTCCCAGTCGAGAGCTAAGCTTTTCGACTATCTCGTGAGGGAGTGCAGTCAAAGGTAGTGGGGCCGATTGGAACTGGGCCTCATCTTTTGCGTGAATACGAATTCCATCTTCAGCCACATCGACCATACAGTCCGATGCATGGCCCAACGTCTGGAATTTATTGTGCCATATGGCAGACCGGATCTCGCCAAACCACCAATCAAAGAAATCGAAAGCCCATATCGCCCACGCGTTCATCAAGGCCGCCCCGTGCCCGCCGAATCTGAAGCTTGAAGTCTAAATTCGGCGCGTCATCAATGCACAATCTCTCCGCCTAGGAAGGCCGTTTTGCCACAGTTTTCTGGCCCCTAGCAGCTGTTTTTCCGTGCGAACACTGCTCTAAAGATCTTCAGTTGATCGTACGAAAAAGCACCGAGCCAGTTAAGCATTCTCTCATCTCTAAAGAGGCTTGAGTTGGTTCGAAAGGTGAAATTTTGTAAACAATACTCCGGGCGATGAGTGGTGAAGTATAAAATTTTTCTAAAAAACAAGAACTAGCCCCTCTTTTCAAGAGTTACACTTACCTCTAGGCTGATGGAATTGGTGGCGCGCAATATAGTTGCGATGGCCGTTCAGAAATCGGGCTGTGGGGGAGAGATGGCTGAGGGGCTAGCTCAAAAGGGATTTCGTGCGCGCAATTTTCAAGCAATCACCGCCGCTGACATTCACCTTCTGATTTGCGTAGGGCGCATCCTCTTTTCGTCGTTACGTCGGAGCCTTCGCATTACAGGCGCCGCCCTGAGTCTACCCGTCTTGGTTTTTTCGCTCGTCTTGGCGATGGTTCCGGTCGCTTTTGCGGACCCGCACGGTGGGTGGACTGCTGGATACGGAGGGAGATTTCCCACCGCGCGGGAGGCTTGTTATGCAATTTGGGCCCACTGGCACCCACCTGGGCTCGACCCCAATGAATCGCCAATGCAGGGGTCGCACAGTAGATTCACTGGAGCATTCCCCACAGACAACCCACAAATCAACCGCTGTCATTGGTCGCATTTTCAGGACGGCAGCTGCCCCTATGGCCCGTTCGGCTGCACCACGATCCTGCCAGGACCTGCACGTTTCGACTGTGATGCGGGATACGACCGTACGGTCGACAATCGATGTGTGCAGAATTTGCCACCAGAAGACGGGTTCGCCGAATGTCGGCCTCCAAACCCTACCGCCGGCAATCCGATCATTTTGGGCACGGGTGCCAAGTATTACGAAGTCGAGGACTTTGCGACACAGGACAGCCGGTTCCGGATCGCGCGGCAATACCGCAGCTTCGCCGGCGGCCGGGTCAGCAGCTACAACGTGCCGGGCCTGACCCCTGCCGTTGGCTGGCGATACAGTTTTGATTACGAACTGCATCTGGGCGAATTTTCTGGATCGCCAAGCTCTCCGACGGGCAGGGTCACGTTGCTGACGCCGGATGGCGCCGGCTATGATTTTGCATTGCAGTCAAATGGCCTGTGGCAAGCTCAGGCCGCGATGGGGATGGTCTCAAACAGCTACAAGCTGGAGTTTGTCGGGGCTCTCCCCAGCAATCTGGCCGACATGAAAGCCATGTCCCGGCAGTGGAAACTGACCGGTCCAGGCGATCGTGTCTGGGTTCTTTCTACAATGTCGCCCGTCAATCAGACCCCGGAGAGCTATAGGGTCGGTAGGCCGACAAGCATGCACGAACGCGATGGTTACGCCTGGGAGTTGAATTATTCTGCCGACGGAGCTCTCGCTTCGATCGTCGACGGCTTCGGCCGCACCGCGACATTCACCTGGAATTACTACTACCCGCTGCCGAACACGAGCACTCCCGGGCCGCGGCCAATGCCCGAAGCGGTCAAGGACATTACATTTCCAGACGGCACCAAGGTCACTTATCTTTATGACCCAGCTCCGGCAGCTACACCGCCATCGCAAGATGTCATCAAGCATGTTGCTGGGGTCGAATGGCGCAATCAATCCGGCGCGGTGATCGACTCCAACGCTTATCACTACGAGGACGCGAACTATCCGAAATTCCTCACCGGTGTGAGCGATCATCGCGGTGTGCGCGTCGCTACGTACACCTATGATGCCGAAGGCCGTGCAATTTCCACGGAAGGTGCCGGTGGCGCCAACCGGGTCACGGTCGCTTACGGTACCTCCGGTTCTCAGCTTACGCGAACTGTCACGAATGCGCTTGGACGCGTGAGCGTCTATAAATTCGATCATGTTGCTGGAAGCAGCTGGGACATTCGGTTTGCCGGTGTTGATGGTCAGGCTTCGACCAATTGCCCGGCGTCCGCCAGTTCAGTGGCTTACGACGCTGTCGGCTATGTAGCCTCACAGACCGATGAAGAGGGTCGGGTCACCAACTATGTGAATGACAGCCGCGGTCGTCCGACACAAATCACACAGGCTACCGGGCGCCCCGAGCAACGCCAGACAAATATCACATGGCATGCGACTTTGGAGGCCCCGGAAGAGATCGCTGCTCCCGGTCTGACCACCCACTATACCTACAACACGCTGGGGCAGCTGGCGAACGTCACGCAGACCGATACAACCACGCATATAGCCCCTTATGCTACTGCGGGCCAGTCGCGCAGTTGGACCTACACTTACCTTCCTGGTGGGTTGCTATCGTCGATCGATGGACCGTTACCCGGCACAGGCGATACCATATCGTATACGTATGACGCCTCAGGTTATGTCGCGACCGTCACGGACGAGGTCGGGAATGTCACGACTGTCAATGCTGTCAATGGCCGTGGCCAGCCTACCGAAATCCAGGATGCCAATGGCCTTGTGGCTGCGCTTTCCTACGATGCCCGTGGTCGGCTCAAGTCGAAAGTTGAGGATCCATCCGGAATATCGGCCAGGACCGAGTTCGAATATGACAATGCCGGTAATATCACCAAGGTGACCAATCCGGACGCATCGTTCCTGGTGATGGAATATGACGGAGCCAACCGCGTCACGTCAGTTACCAACAGCCTTGGCGATAAAACGGACTATACCTATGACGCGCTAGGCAATCTCGCGAACGAGAAACGCACGGACGTCAATACGCAGCTGTTTTTTGAACAGATCCGCACGTTCGATGAACTCGGACGGTTGAGGAAGATCATCGGCGTCGGCTCGCATGCCTGGACTTACGGCTACGACAAGGTCAGCAACCCGACCTCCGTTACCGATCCGAACGGCAACAGCGCCGCGTCATCCTATGACGGCCTGAACCGGTTGATTGCCTTTGCCGATGAACGCAACAGCAATACCGCAACCACCTACGGCCCCTCGGATCAGCCGGCCACGATCACCGATCCGCGCAACGTCGTCACGGCTTATGTCCGCAACGGCTGGGGGGAGGTCATCCAGGAACAGAGCCCGGACATCGGCACGAGCGTCTATCTGCGCAACCAGTTGGGGCAGATCACCCAGCGAACCGATGCGCGCGGTATCGTCACGGCCTTCGCTTACGACAATGACGGACGCATGACGTCGCGCACCTATCCTTCCGAGACGATCTTGAACGTGACGTACACCTACGACGGCACAACTGGCGGCAATGCCGGTAAGGGCCGTCTTACAGGGGTGACGGATTCCGCAGGAACGGTGTCTTACGTCTACGACCGCTTCGGTCACGTTCAGCAGGAGATGAGGGTAGTCGGTTCGCGTTCATACTCGATTGCCTACGCATGGGATGATAGCGGCAATCTACAGAGCGTCACTTATCCGTCTGGCCGCGTCGTCGAATATGGCCGTGGTTTAGCCGGTGAAGTTCAGCAGGTCCGCACCAGCCCTGATGCGGTATCCTCACCGACAGAACTGGTGCTGTGGTCGGCCTACGCACCCTTTGGGCCGCGTTCGATCACGGCGTTTGCCAACGATCTTCGCGAAACGCGCGAATATGATCTCGATGGCCGCATCACCGGCTATGGCATCGAGGACCAGTCGCTCGGGCAGGACTTGATCCGCAAGATCTTGCGTTATCAGGACAAGCGCAACCTGACCGCGATCGAAGATCAGCTCAATCCGGCTAACAGCGAGATCTACAGCTATACGGCCAACGGATCCATCGAAAATGCCACTGGCCCCTGGGGTGCGCTTGCGTATCTGACCGATGGTGTTGGCAATATAACCCAGCGGAGCGTCGCTGTCGGCGGCGTCACTTCGACGGACAGCTATACCATCCAGCCAGGCTCCAACCGCTTAAGTGGCATCGTCACGGACGGTACGCCTAGCCGCAGCTTCCAGTCGGATCTGGCGGGCAATATCAACGCCGATACGACGGCTTCTCCGTCAGCGAACAAGGCCTATGCCTACAATGCCGCCGGGCAGCTTGCTGGTGCTACGATCAGCAGTGCCGCGGCCGGCAGCTATGTCTACGACTACCAGTCGCGGCTGGTGTCGCGCACCAATCACACCGTGCCGGTGACAGTACACATGGTGCACGATCTTGATGGCAATGTGATTGCGGAATACGACGCCACCTCGGGCACGTTGCTGACTGAATATGTCTGGGTCGACGGCCGCCCGCTGGCGATGGTCGCCAATGCCGGTACTGCACCGTCACTTTACTATGTGCTGACCGACCATATCGAACGCCCGGTGATGATGGTCGATGAGAGCCGCACCGTCGTCTGGCAGGCCAGCTACCTGCCGTTCGGCGAGGTTCGCTCCATCTCTGGCAGCGCAACGCTCGACCTGCGCTTTCCGGGGCAATGGTTCCAGATGGAGACCGGCCTGTCCTATAACTGGCACCGCCACTACGATCCTTCAATCGGCCGCTACCTCCAGCCCGACCCTCTTGGCATGCCCGATGGCCCAAGCCGGTATGCATACGTCAATAACAGTCCGCTGATGAAGGTAGATCCGGAGGGGCTGCAAGCGGGGAGCCAAATGAGTGTCATACCTCCGCCCCCGCCAGTTGGTCCTCCGATGTGTAAAGTTGGGACAGTAACGCAAATTTGTACGCGCATAGGAATAGAAACCGGTTTTGCCAATAATTTCTGTCGCTATCGCTGCCCTGACCAGAGTATTAGGGGTGTAAGCTTTCCAGCTCAAGGAGCACAAAATGATAACTGTCCCGCGAAATGGAGCTTCTCTGGATAGTACTATTGTCCTTGAGACGTTGCCTCGGATCGAGATGACACAGAACGCGATATTCTTCGCGAAGAATATCCTTCATGAAATTGAAAAGCAGCTAGGAGAGCCCGCATACATTATTCTCGCAAGAGTCGAGATGTGGGAGTTTGCAACGGAGAAAGACTTGATCCCCAGCCGGAATCTAGGTTGGAGTATAGGTATCGGTGGAAACCAATTGAGTGCCATTAGCGAAGCACACCAAAAGCGGTTGAAGGTGTGTAATGGAATACCATTCGTTGTATTGGTTGAAACGCTTTTACATGACGAATTCATTTCCGGGACTATTATCGATCTCGACGAAAAGACAAATCGCTTAATTCAACTCCACCTAGAGCCGCCGCTTTGAATATGCGCTGTCGGAGGTCCTCAAATTACGCCAACGAGCGCTAGCTGGCCGGGATCAAGGAGCTTTTTGAGCCTGCTGAGACCAAGTAGTTCAACCGAAACGGCTTCCTGGCCTCGGCATGCCCGATGGGCCAAGCCGGTAGTATGCATTAGCTCGCTGATGTTCGTCGCCCCTGAAGGGTTATTCTTCAATAATCAGGTGAGATGGTGTGCGACCTTTGACCGTCTAAGCTGTGGATGACCTCCTCCCCTACCACCTGGATATCGTCTTCCATAGATCAGCTTGGCATAGAAGGTTGATGGCAGAGAAGATAGCTACGTGAGATTGAGGTACGCAGGCCTATCGATACGCGACTGCAAATTGACCTGGCCAGATTCTTTGCGAGAATCGGGCTTTGCACTCGTTGGCGTCCTGATGTTTTTGCTCATTGTCTCAGGTATCACGGCGTCGTTCGTGTTGGCCGGCTGGAGTCGGTTGAAGGTCGCGACCTACGAGACGCAGCGTTTTCAACTTGACTTGCTGTCTGAAGGATTAAGTAGTGTCCTCGCAGCGCGATTGTCTGGTGAAGGCGCTGATTTGAACCTCGCCCTGAGCCTTGAGCCATCCACTTGTAAGGCAGGCAACCTAACGATTGAGGCGCGCATCCAGGGCCACTCCGGATTGATTGACCTCAATGCTGCCGATCAAACGTTGCTTGCCATGGGTTTCGGTTCACTCGAGCTGGACAAACAAAGAGCCGGCGAACTCGCAATCGCGGTGGAGTATTTCCGCAGCGGAGCGAGCATCTACGCAGCGACGGCGGGCGCGAAAGTCGAGATCACAGGCGGATACAAATTCGCGTTGTTCGAGTCCGTCTCGGAACTCCAGGATTTCCAGGGACTGAATACAGTTCCGCTCCAGGAATTGTATCGGACCTTTACTGTCTATTCTCACAACGGTGCGTTGGCCGTGGCAGCGGCAACTCCGAAGCTGGCGGCACTGGCGGTGCAATACAGGCCCGAATTGGCCTCGATGCGCGGAGCAAAGACGGCACCTGAAAGAGCCTTTACGATTGAAGTTGCTGCAACTCGACAAGGATCCCCAGTCGTCGGCTCTGCCGGCTACATATACGAAAGCGTATTTCTCGAAAAAGGGCTTAGGCGAGCAGCGACTTATCCGGTGCCTGATCCTGAGGAATTTGGTCGTTCGACTGTTTCATCGCGGCGATCCTGTGCAGAGCTTTTCGGAGCGTCTATCGCGCACCTCTTGGAAAGATGGCGCTGATCGCTCGTCTTGGACCAATTGTTCATCGTCAAAGTTGTATTGCTTTTGAGGTAGAATTTCTCAAAATGTTAATCTGAAATCAAGAAGAAAATTTTGATAAGATTATTGATTTCACCTCGGATATTGCAGAATATAGTGCCGTCACCTTTGTATTAATTCGCCACGTTTCCAGATTAGATACTCAGTTCGAACATCCACTGTCACCAGCCGAGGGGGGCTCCATGTCAGACGGAAATGATACGATCATCGGGACGAGTGTGTCCGAAATCATCGATGCAGGGGCGGGCGACGATGTTGTAAAGGCCGGCGGTGGCAATGACACGATCACCGGCGGCACAGGCAATGACATCCTGCAAGGTGAGGCTGGCAACGACACCTACATTTATGCGCGCGGTGATGGCGACGATACCATCATCGAAGCCAGTCTCGGCGGCTCCAGCGACAAACTGGTGTTACAGGGGATCAATCCCTCGGATATCACTCTGATCCGCAACGGCAACGACGTCACTCTGGTAATCGGTGAAAGCAGCCCCGGTGCCGGCGACGGCGGCACGATCCTGCTTAAGGACAATTTCGAAGATTATCAGGATCGCGGTGTCGACAGGATCGTGTTCGCCAATGGTACGACGTGGACACGCGCTTCGCTGAGAGCGGCTTACCTTGCCCAGTCCTCGACGGCAGGCAACGATGTCATCGTGGGCTTCGACGCGGCCGACACCATCTCTGGCGGTCTCGGCAACGATCTGCTCGATGGCGGCAAGGGCAATGACAGCTATCGTTACGCGCGTGGCGACGGCAACGATACGATCATTGAAATCGCGTCCGGCGGCGCCGACGATCGGCTGGTGCTCCAGAACATCAACCCGTCCAGCGTCACGCTGGTGCGAAACGGAAACGACGTGACGCTTGTCATCGCTGAAAGCGCGCCAGGGTCTGGAGATGGCGGTTCCATTCTGCTCAAAGACAATCTCGAAGAGTACTACGACCGAGGCATCGACAAGATCCTCTTTGCGGACAACGCGATCTGGACTCGGGCGATGCTCAGGGCGGCGCTTCTGAGCCAGTCGTCGACTTCAGGCGACGACACGATTGTCGGGTTCGATGTTGCCGACACGATCAATGCAGGGGCCGGAAACGACCAGATATCTTCCGGGGCAGGAGCAGATATCCTTACCGGAGGTGCCGGGGACGATGTCCTCAGGGGGGGCGACGGCAACGACACCTATCACTACGCTCGTGGCGACGGCAACGACACAATCTATGAAGAGAGCGGAGGCGGCGCTGACGACCGGTTGGTGCTGGCCGGCATCAATCCAGTCGATGTGAGCATCGTCCGCATCGGTGGCGACCTCAAGCTTGTCATAGCGGAGACCATCCTTGGCGCCGGGGACGGTGGCTCCATCCTGCTGAAGGTCAACCTTGAGGAGGAGAACGGGCGCGGCATCGACCAGATACGCTTTGCCGACGGCACGATTTGGAGCAGGGCGGATTTGCGGGCTCTTTATCTGGCGCAGGCTTCTACCGTGGGCTCTGATACCATCGTCGGTTTCGGCGGCGCGGATATTATCAATGGCGGTGGCGGCAATGATGTCATCGACGCTGGTGGCGGCGACGACATCATCACTGGCGGCGCCGGCAACGACATACTCTTCGGCGGCGACGGAAACGATACCTACCGTTACGCACGAGGCGACGGCGAGGATACAATCATCGAGACCATTTTGGGCGGCTCGAGCGACCAACTGGTTCTTGTGGGGCTTCACCAATCTGATGTCACGGTGACCCGTAACGGCAACGATATCATCCTTCTTATCGCTGAAAGCGTCGTTGGAGCAGGCGATGGCGGTTCCATCACGCTGAAATCGAACATCGATGGGCACGCCAATATCGGCGTCGACACGGTTAAATTTGCCGACGACAGTTTCTGGACGAAGGCCGATTTGCTCGCAAACATCGCTTATGTTGGAGGCACGTTGGCGGACGATACCGTCGATGGCACCAATGCCGCCGACATCATTCGCGCAGGCAAAGGCAATGACGTTCTTCGCGGCGGCGAAGGAGATGATTCTTACTCCTACACTCGCGGCGACGGCAACGACACCATCGTGGAAATCGACGGAGGAGGGAACAACGACCGTTTGCTGTTCACCAATATCAACCCCAACCAGGCGACATTTGCCCGTAACGGCAACGACATGACGATCTTCATTCCAGAAAGCAGTCCGGGGGCTGGTGACAGCGGTTCGGTCCTGTTGAAAGACAGCCTTGTAAGCGGGGCCGGGAAAGGTATCGAACAAGTCGTATTCGCCGACGGAACCATCTGGACCAGAGCCGATCTGCGTGCACTGTTTTTGACCGGAACATCGGGTAATGATGTGCTTGCCGGCTTCAGCGTTGACGATACGTTGCGCGGTTGGGGTGGAGACGATGTGCTCAATGGCGCCGGTGGCAATGACGCTTATGTCTATGCCCGCGGCGACGGCGACGACACGATCATTGAAGGTTCTGAAGCGGGTGATGATGACCGCCTTGTCTTCAGCGACATCAATGCGGCCAGTGTTTCACTGGTCCGCAATGGCAATGATGTCACCATCGTCATAGCGGAGAGCTCGCCCGGCGCCGGCGACGGCGGCTCGGTGCTGCTGAAGGACACGCTCGACGATTATTACTATCGCGGTGTCGACAAGGTCGTCTTCGCGGATGGAACGACGTGGACGAGGGCTGACCTCAGATTGAAGTTGTTGGCGCAAGCCTCGACGGCCGGCAATGACACCATTACGGGCTTCAACTCGAATGACGTCATCATCGGCGGCAAAGGCGACGACGCGCTGACGGGGGCCGGTGGCAATGACACCTATGTCTACGCCCGCGGCGACGGCGACGACACGATCATCGAAGGTTCTGAAGCGGGTGATGATGACCGGCTTGTCTTCAGTGACATCAACTCGGCCGACGTCTCGCTGGTGCGCAATGGCAATGACGTCACCATCGTCATCGCCGAGAGTTCGCCCGGCGCCGGTGACGGCGGCTCGGTACTGCTGAAGGATACGCTCGACGACTATTATTATCGCGGTATCGACAAGGTTGTCTTCGCGGATGGAACGACGTGGGCCAGGGCTGACCTGCGCGACAAATTGCTGACCAGTACAACTGCGGATGATACATTGGTTGGCTTCGCGGGAAATGACACCTTCCGTTACAGTCGCGGCGACGGCAACGACACGATCATTGAAGGCATTAATGCCGGCGACAACGATCGTCTGGTCTTCAGCAACATCAATGCGGCCGATGTCTCGCTGGTGCGCAACGCCAATGA
>NZ_LJSD01000077.1 GCF_001303895.1 Mesorhizobium sp. 1M-11
TGCGGATTCCGACGTTATCCGGCCGGGCATTCCAACTTGAAGCCGGCCACCATTCCGGAATGAAGCCGGCCAGCATTCCGATCAATATCCGGCCGCTTTGAGGGACTGAAGACGCACCACCTGGGTCAGCAACTTTGGCATGACGGACCTTTTCAACAAGGGACGGGCGATGCCGGCAAAGAGAAGGCTGACCATGAGACAATTACGACAGATGCTGCGGCTTGCCGGCGATGGCACGAGCAGCCGCGAGATCGCGCAGATGCTGGGCATCGCGCGCAGCACCGTGCAGGACAATCTGAAGCGCGCGACCGCGGCGGGGTTGCGTTGGCCGCTGTCTGGCGACCTAACCGACGATGCGCTGGAGAACCGGCTGTTTGCTCGCGCCGGGGTCAGGCAGGGCCAGCGCCGCCTGCCCGAGCCGAACTGGGCGGATCTTGCGCTGGAGCTGAAGAAGCCCGGCGTCACGCTGATGCTCCTGTGGGAGGAGTATCGCACCGTCCACCCCGGTGGCTACGGCTACAGTCGTTTCTGTGACCTGTTCCGCGGCTTCGAGAAGCGTTTGTCGCCGACCATGCGCCAGGAACATGTCGTCGGCGACAAGGTCTTCGTGGACTATTCCGGCAAGAAGCTCTCGATCGCCGATCCGCTGACCGGCGAGATCCGCGAGGCGGAGATCTTCGTCGGCGTCCTCGGGGCGTCGGGCTTCACCTATGCGGAAGCGACCTGGACGCAGGCGCTGCCGGATTGGATCGGCGCGCATGTGCGCATGTTCAACTTCTTCGGCGGTGTCCCGCGCCTGATCGTGCCCGACAACCTGAAGTCCGGCGTCAATCATGCCTCCTTCTATGACCCCGAGATCAACCGCAGCTACGGCATGATGGCCTCTCATTATGGTGTCGGCGTGCTGCCGGCTCGGCCGCGACGGCCGAAGGACAAGGCCAAGGTCGAGAACGGGGTTCGCTTTGCCCAGACCTGCATCCTCGGCCGGCTGCGGCGGCAGACCTTCTTCTCGCTGGCCGAGGCCAACGCGGCGATCGCCGGGGCGCTCGATCGCATCAACGACCATGTCATGCGCCGCCTCGGTGTCAGCCGCCGCCATCTGTTCGAGACCGTGGAACGACCCGTTCTGACCAGCCTGCCGGTGCAGGGCTACGAGTTTGCAGAATGGCGTCTGGCGCGCGTCGCCACTGACTACCATGTCGAGTTCAAGGACTTCTTCTATTCCGTGCCGCATGGCCTCATTCGTCAGCAGGTCGATATCCGCGCGACGAGCAGGACGATCGAGATCTTCCATCGCGGCAAGCGCGTCGCCGTTCACCAACGCCGCTATGGCGGTCGCCGCTACGGCACCAACCCCGATCACATGCCCAGCTCTCATCGCCGCTACGCCGAGTGGACGCCGATGCGCTTCCGCCGCTGGGCGGCGTCGATCGGGCCGCAGACGGAAGGCCTGATCATCGCCATTCTGGCAAGCCGCCCGCATCCCGAACAGGGTTTCCGGACATGCCTGGGCGTTCTGCGCCTCTATCGCGATCTCAGCCATGAACGCGCCGAGGCGGTCTCGGCGCGTGCCGTCGAGATCGGCGGGCTGACCTGCAAGAGCATCGCCGCCCTCATCACCAACCACAAGGCCGCCCGAGCCGGTGCCGGTGCCGGCGCCATCATCGATCACGCCAATCTGCGTGGTCCCGGCTACTTCCATTGAGGAGACAACAGATCATGCTGACCCATCCCACCCTCGACATGCTGCGCGACCTTGGCCTGCACGGTATGGCCAAAGGCTTCCAGGACCTCGACGCCCAAGCGGAAGCGCGCACCCTCGATCATGGCGAATGGCTCGCCATTCTGCTCGAGCAGGAAGCGACACTTCGCCGCCAGAAGCGCTTCGAAGCCCGTGCCCGCGCGGCAAGGTTGCGTCATGATGCGCAGGTCGAAGATGTCGACTTCCGTACCGAGCGAGGCCTCGACCGCGCGCTGTTCCTCAAGCTCGCTGGCTGCGACTGGATCCGCCAGCGGCATGGGCTCCTGATCATAGGACCGGCCGGCGTCGGCAAGAGCTGGCTTGCCTGTGCCCTCGGCCACAAGGCCTGCCGCGAGGACTTCTCCGTCGCCTATCATCGCGCGCCACGGCTCTTCGCCGCTCTTGCCCTAGCACGGGGCGACGGCCGTTATGCCCGGATGCTGAAGGCGCTGGCCCGGACCGATCTGCTCATCCTCGACGACTGGGGCCCCGAAAAGCTCAGCGACGATCAGCGCCGTGATCTCCTCGAGATCATCGAGGACCGATACGAGCGGCGCTCGACCATCGTCACCAGCCAGGTTCCCGTCGATCGCTGGTACGAGATCATCGGCAATCCCACCATCGCCGACGCCATTCTCGACCGCCTCGTGCACAATGCTTACCGCATCGAACTGGGTGGCGAGAGCATGCGAAAACAGCGAGCCGTCGCCATGCCGCAAACCGCTCAGGCTTGACCCGAAACGAAACTCGAACCAAACCTCAACAACGACCCAGGTGATGTCCAAAGGTGGCCGGCTTCAAATCGGAATCCCGGCCGGAATGAAATCGGAATGGGTGGCCGGTGATTGTTCGGAATCACTGGCCGGCTTCGTCGGAATTCGCAGTATTCGGCGGCAAACTCGCCAAGCGCGCGCGCTGGCGCGTCGAGCACGACCTTCACCGGCTGAACGCACTTTCTGCCGAGACGAAGGCTGTCGGGCTCAAACTCAAAGGCAATCCGGCGTTGCGCGATCCGTTTCATCTCGAGGAGCGACTGGCCTCGCTCTGCTTCGACGAAGTCCTGCATCCGATGCCTGGAGATTCACGTCTTGGCCTGGCCACCGCAGGCGCCACTGCCAGCTTCGACATGCAGTATTCGTTACGCCGGCGCGCCGCCCAGGCCGCGTGGTTCATGGCAGTCGGCCTGCTGCCGAGACAGCAGGCAAGGACGGTCCTATCCTGGAAGCTGGTCGCCGCGTCCCGACCAAAATTTCTCACCCGGCTGTCGAAAGGCATCAGACGCGCGATGGGTTAGCAGTCTCCGCCGCGCAACGATTTCACCAGGCGGCCGATAACTGGATCGAATGCTTTCGCTCGTGCCTTGTCATATTCGAGGCGGAAGTATGCGACGGCGTCGTTGCAGACCGGGATCGCGCGTTCGTAGTAGACGCGATCGCCCTTCGAGCCCGACCATACCGCCCAGTTGGACTTCCGTCGCTGGTAGGCAACCGACCAACCTTCAGCCTCTTCCTGGCCGATGCGCCATTTCACGTCCTTCGCAAAACCGCCCTCGCTCGGATAGCTGCCCCAAACGGCAAGTTTGGCGTTTCCGTCGGGCGATCGCGCGGTGCCGCCATCGCCATTTGCAGATTCCTCGATGGCCGTGAAATCCCTCGGGACATCGATCCAGTAGTTGTAGCGCGCGTTTCCGTACGGCTTCCAGTCGTCAGCCACGGCCTGGGCAGTCGCCGCAGGTGCGAGAGCGACGGCAAACGCGATGCATCTCATGGCAACATATCTCATGGCCATCTCGCAACGAAACCGAGCTTGCGATCCATCCGACGCGGAACACCGACACCATGCTCCAAGTCGGAACGATTCCCCAAATAAAAAGGGGCCGAAAGGCCCCTTTTCTATAGTCTTCGATCGCCGCTTACTGCGCGGCGCTGACCATCTCGGTCAGCATCGGCTCGGCCACTTCCGCGCCGGACGTCTTGCGACGCTCGTCGAGGATGAGTTCGTCGCGATGCGTCGCTATGCGACGGATCGCGCTCATCTGGCCACCGGTGCCGGCGGGGATCAGACGGCCGACGATGACGTTTTCCTTCAGGCCCTGCAGCATGTCGGTCTTGCCGGCAACGGCAGCTTCCGTCAGCACGCGGGTCGTCTCCTGGAAGGAGGCGGCCGAGATGAAGGACGGCGTCTGCAACGAAGCCTTGGTGATGCCGAGCAGCACCGGCTGGCCGGCCGCAGGCTTCTTGCCTTCCTCGATCAAGCGCTCGTTGATCTCGTCCAGCTCGATCACGTCGACATGGTCACCCGGGATGTAGGTCGAGTCGCCCTGCTCGGTGATCTCCACCTTCTGCAGCATTTGACGGACGATCACCTCGATGTGCTTGTCGTTGATCGACACGCCCTGCAACCGGTAGACTTCCTGGATTTCATTGACGAGGTAGGAAGCCAGAGCTTCCACGCCCTTGATCGCCAGGATGTCGTGCGGCGCCGGATTGCCGTCGAGGATGTAGTCGCCCTTCTCGATGACGTCACCGTCCTGGAGATGGAACGGCTTGCCCTTCGGGATCAGGTATTCGACCGGCTCCAGCGTCGAGTCATGCGGCTCGATGATGATGCGGCGCTTGTTCTTGTAGTCGCGGCCGAAGCGAACCGTACCATCGATCTCGGCGATGATGGCATGATCCTTCGGACGGCGAGCCTCGAACAGTTCGGCCACGCGCGGCAGACCACCGGTGATGTCCTTGGTCTTGGCGCTTTCCATCGGGATACGAGCGAGCACGTCGCCCGGCTTGACCGTGGCACCCGGCTCGACCGACAGGATCGCCTCGACCGAGAGCAGGAAGCGGGCATCGCCGCCCTTCGACAGCTTGCCGACCTTGCCCTTGGCATCCTGAACAACCATCGCCGGCTTGAGGTCCGAGCCGCGCGGCGTGGACCGCCAGTCGATAACCTCGCGCTTGGTGATGCCGGTCGACTCGTCGGCCGTTTCCTGAACGGAAATGCCGTCGACCAGATCCTCGAACGCTACGCGACCCTCGATTTCGGTGAGGATCGGACGGGTATACGGGTCCCACTCCGCGATACGCTGGCCGCGCTTCACCTTGTCACCGTCATCCACGTAGATGCGCGAACCATAGGTGACGCGGTGCGTAGCGCGTTCCTTGCCGGTCTCGTCGAGGATCAGGATCGCCATGTTGCGGCCCATCACCACAAGGTGACCGTCGGAATTGCGGACCACGCTGCGGTTGCGGACCGACACCGTACCTTCATAGGACGCCTCGAGATAGGAGGAGTCCACCACCTGGGCAGTACCGCCCATGTGGAAGGTACGCATGGTGAGCTGCGTGCCCGGCTCGCCGATCGACTGCGCGGCGATAACGCCGACAGCTTCACCCTGGTTGACCGGGGTACCGCGTGCAAGATCGCGACCGTAGCAGACCGCGCAGACGCCCGTGCGGACCTCGCAGGTCAGCGCCGAACGGATGCGGACGGACTGCACACCAGCCTTCTCGATCAGCTCGACGTCGCGCTCGTCCATCAGCCTGCCGGCCTTGACCAGCAGATCGCCGCTGACCGGATGGTTGATATCGTCGAGTGCCGTACGGCCCAGCACACGCTGGCCGATGGAAGCGACGATCTGGCCGGCATCGACGATCGGCTGCATGGTGAGGCCCTTGTCGGTGCCGCAGTCGACGGAGTTGACGATGCAGTCCTGCGCCACGTCGACCAGACGGCGGGTCAGGTAACCCGAGTTCGCGGTCTTCAGAGCGGTGTCGGCCAGACCCTTGCGGGCGCCGTGCGTGGAGTTGAAGTACTCCAGAACGGTGAGGCCTTCCTTGAAGTTCGAGATGATCGGCGTCTCGATGATTTCACCCGACGGCTTGGCCATCAGGCCGCGCATGCCGGCGAGCTGACGCATCTGGGTGGGCGAACCACGCGCACCCGAATGCGACATCATGTAGATCGAGTTCATCGGCTTCTGACGGCCATTGGGGTCGAACTCGACCGCCTTGATGCGGCCCATCATCTCGTCCGCGACCTTTTCCGAGCACTTGGCCCAGGCGTCGACGACCTTGTTGTACTTCTCGCCCTGAGTGATCAGACCGTCATTGTACTGCTGTTCGTATTCCTTGGCCAAAGCCTCGGTCTCGGCGACCAGCTTCTCCTTGGTGTCCGGGATCAGCATATCGTCCTTGCCGAACGAAATGCCGGCGCGGCACGCGTGAGCGAAGCCGAGGGCCATGATGCGATCGCAGAAGATGACTGTCTCTTTCTGACCGCAGTGGCGGTAGACGGTGTCGATCATCTTGGAGATGTTCTTCTTGGTCATCTCCTGGTTGGCGGTCTCAAACGGCACGTTGACGTTCTTCGGCAGCAGTTCGCCGAGGATCATGCGGCCAGGCGTGGTGTCGTAGATTTTCGACACGACGTTGCCTTCCGCATCAACAGTCCGGAAGCGGCCCTTGATCTTGGCGTGCAGGGTGACGGCCTTGGTCTCCAGCGCATGCTGCAGTTCGCCCATGTCGGCGAATGCCATGCCCTCTCCCGGCTCGTTCTGGTTGACGATCGAGAGATAGTAGAGACCCAGAACCATGTCCTGCGACGGCACGATGATCGGCGCGCCGGAAGCCGGGTGCAGGATGTTGTTGGTCGACATCATCAGCACGCGGGCTTCGAGCTGCGCTTCCAGCGACAGCGGCACGTGGACCGCCATCTGGTCGCCGTCGAAGTCGGCGTTGAAGGCCGTGCAAACCAGCGGATGCAGCTGGATCGCCTTGCCTTCGATCAGGGTAGGCTCGAATGCCTGGATGCCGAGGCGGTGCAGCGTCGGTGCGCGGTTGAGCAGCACCGGATGCTCGCGGATGACCTCGTCCAGGATATCCCAGACTTCCGGACGCTCCTTCTCGACCAGCTTCTTCGCCTGCTTGACGGTCGAGGAATAACCCTTGGCGTCGAGGCGGGCGTAGATGAAGGGCTTGAACAGCTCCAGCGCCATCTTCTTCGGCAGGCCGCACTGATGCAGCTTCAGCTCCGGACCGGTCACGATGACCGAACGGCCCGAATAGTCGACGCGCTTGCCGAGCAGGTTCTGGCGGAAGCGGCCCTGCTTGCCCTTCAGCATGTCGGACAGCGACTTCAGCGGACGCTTGTTGGCGCCGGTGATGACGCGGCCGCGGCGGCCGTTGTCGAACAGAGCGTCGACGGCTTCCTGCAGCATGCGCTTTTCGTTGCGCACGATGATGCCCGGCGCACGCAGCTCGATGAGGCGCTTCAGACGGTTGTTACGGTTGATAACGCGGCGGTAGAGATCGTTCAGATCGGACGTCGCGAAACGGCCGCCGTCCAGCGGAACCAGCGGGCGCAGGTCCGGCGGGATGACCGGGACGACCTTCATGATCATCCATTCCGGACGGTTGCCGGATTCCATGAAGTTCTCGACCACCTTGAGGCGCTTCAAGAGCTTCTTCTGCTTCAGCTCCGAGGTGGTGGAAGCAAGTTCCGAACGCAGGTCGCCCGCGATCTTCTCCAGTTCCATTCCTGCGAGCAGGTCATGGATCGCCTCGGCGCCGATCATGGCGGTGAAGGAGTCTTCGCCGTACTCGTCGACGGCCAGCATGTACTCTTCCTCGCTGAGCAGCTGGTGCTCCTTCAGCGCGGTGAGGCCCGGCTCGGTGACGATGTAGTTTTCGAAGTAGAGGACGCGCTCGATATCCTTCAGTGTCATGTCGAGCAGCGTGCCGATGCGCGACGGAAGCGACTTCAGGAACCAGATGTGAGCGACCGGAGCGGCGAGCTCGATGTGGCCCATGCGCTCGCGGCGAACGCGCGACAGCGTGACTTCCACGCCGCACTTCTCGCAGATGACGCCCTTGTACTTCATGCGCTTGTACTTGCCGCACAGGCATTCGTAGTCCTTGATCGGACCGAAGATGCGCGCGCAGAACAGGCCGTCACGTTCGGGCTTGAACGTGCGGTAGTTGATCGTCTCCGGCTTCTTGATCTCACCGAACGACCAGGACAGAATCTTGTCAGGCGATGCCAGCGAGATGCGAATGGAATCGAACACCTGCGCGGGCGCCTGCGGATTGAAGAGATTCATGACCTCTTGGTTCATGCCATTCTCCTTTTCGGGGTCCTCGAAAACCCCTTTGCATGTGACTGCGAGCCACCGCTCGCGAAACCCGGCCTGAGCCGGAAAATCTCAGGCGGGCGCGGAAAACTCCGCGCCCGCTGTATGCCGTCTTACTCGGCCGCGTCCGGCAGGCTCTGCGGAGCGTTCTCGACCTTGGTGTTCTCGAGCTCGACGTTGAGGCCCAGCGAGCGCATTTCCTTGACGAGAACGTTGAAGCTCTCGGGAATGCCCGCTTCGAAGGTGTCGTCGCCACGGACGATCGCTTCGTAGACCTTGGTACGGCCAGCCACGTCGTCCGACTTCACGGTCAGCATTTCCTGCAGCGTGTAGGCGGCGCCGTAGGCTTCCAGAGCCCAGACCTCCATTTCGCCGAAGCGCTGACCGCCGAACTGCGCCTTGCCGCCCAGCGGCTGCTGGGTAACGAGCGAGTACGGGCCGATCGAACGGGCGTGGATCTTGTCGTCGACCAGGTGGTGAAGCTTGAGCATATAGATATAGCCCATGGTCACCTTGCGGTCGAACGGTTCACCCGTGCGGCCATCATACAACTGAGATTGGCCGGAAGTGTGCAGGCCAGCCTGCTCCAGCATCTCGTTGATGTTGACCTCATGCGCACCGTCGAACACCGGGGTCGCGATGGAGACGCCGCGTTTCATCTGTTCGCCGAGGCGAACGATGGATTCGTCGTCATATTCGCGGACCGGCTCGTTGCGGTCGTTGGCCGGGATGATCTGCTCGATCGTCTGGCGCAGCGGCTTGATATCGCCACCGCCCTTGTAGGCTTCGATCAGCTCACCGATCTTCCTGCCCATGCCAGCGCAAGCCCAGCCCAGGTGTGTCTCCAGGATCTGGCCGACGTTCATGCGCGAAGGCACGCCCAGCGGGTTGAGCACGATGTCGGCATGCGTGCCGTCCTCGAGGAACGGCATGTCCTCAACCGGAACGATGCGCGAGACCACGCCCTTGTTACCGTGACGGCCGGCCATCTTGTCGCCCGGCTGCATCTTGCGCTTCACGGCCACGAAGACCTTGACCATCTTCATGACGCCCGGAGGCATCTCGTCACCGCGCTGCACCTTCTCGACCTTGTCCATGAAGCGCTGCTCGAGCGCCTTCTTGGAGTCGTCGTACTGGCCGCGCAGGGCTTCCAACTCGCTCTGGAGCTTTTCGTTCTCCACGGCGAACTGCCACCACTGCGAACGCGGATAGTCGTCCAGCGTTTCCTTGGCCAGGGTCGAGCCCTTCTTGAAGCCCTTCGGCCCGGCGATAGCCTCCTTGCCGATGAGCACATCGGACAGACGCGCGTAGACGTTGCGATCAAGGATCGCCTGTTCGTCGTCGCGGTCCTTGGCCAGACGCTCGATCTCCTCGCGCTCGATCGCCATCGCGCGCTCGTCCTTCTCCACACCGTGGCGGTTGAAGACGCGCACTTCGACGACGGTGCCGAAGGTTCCGGGCGGCATGCGCATGGAGGTGTCGCGGACGTCGGACGCCTTTTCACCGAAGATGGCGCGCAGGAGCTTTTCTTCCGGCGTCATCGGGCTCTCGCCCTTCGGCGTGATCTTGCCGACCAGGATGTCACCCGGCTGCACTTCCGCACCGATGTAGACGATGCCGGCTTCGTCGAGGTTCTTCAGCGCTTCTTCCGAAACGTTCGGAATGTCGCGCGTGATTTCCTCAGGCCCGAGCTTGGTGTCGCGCGCCATGACCTCGAACTCCTCGATATGGATCGAGGTGAAGACGTCGTCGGCGACGATACGTTCGGACAGGAGGATCGAGTCCTCGTAGTTGTAGCCGTTCCATGGCATGAACGCGACGAGCACGTTGCGGCCGAGCGCCAGATCGCCGAGATCGGTCGAAGGACCGTCGGCGATGATGTCACCCTTCTCGATGGGGTCGCCCACCTTCACCAGCGGACGCTGATTGATGCAGGTCGACTGGTTCGAGCGCTGGAACTTCATCAGGCGGTAGATGTCGACGCCAGACTTGCCCGGATCGAGATCTTCGGTAGCGCGGATAACGATACGGGTCGCATCCACCTGGTCGACGATACCGGTGCGGCGAGCCGCGATGGCAGCGCCGGAGTCACGGGCAACGATCGGTTCCATGCCGGTACCGACGAACGGAGCCTCGGCGCGCACCAGCGGCACGGCCTGACGCTGCATGTTCGAACCCATCAGCGCACGGTTGGCGTCATCGTTCTCGAGGAACGGGATGAGCGCGGCGGCGACCGACACCATCTGCTTCGGCGACACGTCCATCAGGTCGACGTTTTCGCGCGGCGCCATCATCACTTCGCCGGCGTTACGGCAGATGACGAATTCGTCGACGAAACGGCCTTCCTTGTCGAGCTCGGCGTTGGCCTGGGCAACATAGTGCTTGGCCTCTTCCATGGCGGACAGATAGACGACCTCGTCGGTCAGCTTGCCCTCGACGATCTTGCGGTACGGGCTTTCGATGAAGCCGTACTTGTTGACGCGGGCAAAGGTGGCCAGCGAGTTGATCAGACCGATGTTCGGGCCTTCCGGCGTTTCGATCGGGCAGATACGGCCGTAGTGCGTCGGGTGAACGTCGCGGACTTCGAAGCCGGCGCGCTCGCGGGTCAGACCGCCAGGTCCGAGCGCCGAGAGACGACGCTTGTGCGTGATCTCGGAGAGCGGGTTGGTCTGGTCCATGAACTGCGACAGCTGCGAGGAACCGAAGAACTCGCGCACCGCGGCAGCAGCGGGCTTGGCGTTGATCAGATCCTGCGGCATGACCGTATCGATCTCGATCGAGGACATACGTTCCTTGATCGCGCGCTCCATGCGCAGCAGGCCGACGCGGTACTGGTTCTCCATCAGTTC
Source organism: Mesorhizobium sp. 1M-11 (assembly GCF_001303895.1). Classification (GTDB taxonomy): domain Bacteria; phylum Pseudomonadota; class Alphaproteobacteria; order Rhizobiales; family Rhizobiaceae; genus Mesorhizobium. The sequence continues at coordinate 10,715 of NZ_LJSD01000077.1, forward strand.
GCCAACCGAACGCACGCGGCGGTTGCCGAGATTGTCGATGTCGTCGATCTCGCCCTTGCCATCACGCAGCTCGACCAGCGTCTTGACGACGGCGAGGATGTCATCCTTGCGCAGCACGCGCACGGTGTCCTCGGCGTCGAGCTCCAGACGCATGTTCATCTTCACGCGGCCGACGGCCGACAGGTCGTAACGCTCGCTGTCGAAGAACAGCGAATTGAACATGGCTTCAGCCGTCTCGAGCGTGGGCGGTTCGCCCGGGCGCATGACGCGGTAGATATCGAACAGCGCGTCCTGGCGGCTTTCGTTCTTGTCGATGTTGAGCGTGTTGCGGATGTAGCCACCGACATTGATGTGGTCGATGTCGAGGATCTGGATCTCGGTCTCACCCGTGCCCAGCAGCACTTTCAGGGTCTTGTCGTCGATTTCGTCGCCGGCTTCGAGGAAGATCTCGCCGGTGGCGTAGTTGACGATGTCTTCGGCCAGATAGCTGCCAAGCAAATCCTCGTCGACCGCCTTGATCGCCTTCAGGCCCTTGTCGGCCAACTGGCGCGCCTGGCGGGCGGTGATCTTCTTGCCCTGCTCGACGACGATCTCACCAGTGTCGGCGTCGATCAGATCGTTCACGGCCTTCAGGCCGCGGAAACGGTCTACACTGAACGGGATGCGCCAGTGGTCGCCGGTACGCTTGTAGGTGATCTTGTTGTAGAAGGTCGACAGGATCTCCTCGCTGTCCATGCCGAGCGCCATCAAGAGCGACGTCACAGGGATCTTGCGACGACGATCGATACGGGCGTGCACGACGTCCTTCGAGTCGAACTCGATGTCGAGCCACGAGCCGCGATACGGGATGACGCGCGCGGCGAACAGAAGTTTGCCCGACGAATGCGACTTGCCCTTGTCGTGATCGAAGAAGACGCCCGGCGAGCGGTGCATCTGCGAGACGATGACGCGCTCGGTGCCGTTGACGATGAAGGTGCCGTTCATGGTCATGAGCGGCATATCGCCCATGTAGACGTCCTGCTCCTTGATGTCCTTGATGGACTTCGAGCCGGTATCCTCATCGATATCGAACACGATTAGGCGCAGCGTCACCTTGAGCGGCGCGGCATAGGTCAGGTCGCGCTGACGGCACTCGTCAACGTCGAACTTCGGTGCTTCGAACTCGTACTTGACGAATTCCAGCATCGAAGAGCCGGAAAAGTCGGAAATCGGGAACACCGACTTGAAAACGGCCTGCAGCCCTTCGTCCGGACGGCCACCCTTCGGCTCGTCCACCATCAGGAACTGATCATAAGAGGCCTTCTGAACCTCGATCAGGTTCGGCATCTCCGCAACTTCCGGGATCTTTCCGAAGAACTTGCGTACGCGTCTGCGGCCATTGAAAGTCTGCGTCTGGGCCATCGTCGCTCCTTGGCTAGCTCTTGGGGCAGGCATTCGCCTCGACCTGCCTTGCAATTCTCAACCGCCTCCGCCCGGCGGTCCCTTCGGCTGCCCTTCGCCTCGCGGCGCCGGGCCAGAACGGTTGAAAACCCGTTTCCTGAAAGCCGGATTTCGGCCCTCAGGAAAGAGGTTTCCAGAACGTCCCTTCAGGACCGGTGGACGGCATATGCCGTCCACCGAAACCCTGAATTACTTCAGCTCGACCTTGGCGCCGGCTGCTTCCAGCTGGGCCTTGATCTTCTCTGCGTCGGCCTTGGCCACGCCTTCCTTGACCGGCTTCGGAGCGGCCTCGACCAGGTCCTTGGCTTCCTTGAGGCCCAGGCCGGTGATGGCGCGCACTTCCTTGATGACTTCGATCTTCTTGTCGCCAGCGGCAGCAAGAATGACGTCGAACTCGGTCTTCTCCTCGGCCGGAGCAGCAGCAGCGGCACCGCCGCCAGCAGCAGCAACAGCCACCGGAGCGGCGGCCGAAACGCCCCACTTCTCTTCCAGGAGCTTCGAGAGTTCAGCCGCCTCGAGGACGGTCAGGCTCGAGAGGTCGTCAACGATCTTTGCGAGATCAGCCATTTTGATTTTCCTTTATAAGGTTCGAACGTGTTGTTGTGATGAGGAACGGCCTCACGCCGCCTCGTCCTTCCGGGCATAGGCGCCAATGACGCGGGCGACCGAGGCCGCCGGTGCATTGACAATCTGAGCGATCCGGGTTGCCGGGGTGGCGATCATGCCAACCAGCTTGGCGCGCAGCTCGTCGAGCGACGGCAGCGAGGCAAGCGCCTTCACACCGTCGGCATTGAGCGCGGTCGTACCCATTGCGCCGCCGAGAATGACAAGCTTGTCATTTCCCTTGGCGAAATCGGACGCGACCTTCGGCGCCGTAACCGGATCATCCGAATAGGCGACCAGCGTCTGTCCCTTGAACAGCTCGATGATGCTTTCGGATTCCGTGCCCTGAAGAGCGATCTTGGCGAGGCGGTTCTTCGCGACTTTGACGGTGCCGCCGGCCTGACGCATCTTCGTGCGAAGATCGTTCATTTGCGCGACGGTGATACCGGCATAGTGGGCCACGACCACTGAGCCGGCGCCCTTGAAGGCGTCGTTCAGGTCCGTGACGAGTTCGCGTTTTTCCGCTCTGTCCACTGCCTATCTCCAGTTGACCACTTTTCCCATTTGCGGGAACGGTGGTCGGGTTGCCTTTTGCCGGGCGGGCTATCCAGAAATCCAGATCTCCCGAACGGCGCTCGAGGATCCTGCCCCCTTTCGCCACACCCGACAGGTTTCCCCGGCGCGGTGCGCAGACAAAAGGCAAACACGGTTCGAACCTTCCATGGAGCCGAAGCTCCGGTGTCGGGTCCTACCCCGTCTCATGCAGGCCGTTCAATTAAGGTCCGCCCTTTCGGGACTAGGCCGCCTGCAATCTCGGACAGGATGCCGGATCTCTTTCGATTTCCGGCATCCGGTCCCCACCTGCGTGGGAACCGGAATTCTTCAGGCAGACCAGCGCTTTAGGCGCCGATCTGCATTAAACATCTCAGGCCACTACCAAGGTGGCGACGTCCAGCTTGAGGCCAGGACCCATCGTCGAGGTGACCGACACCTTCTTGACGTAGTTGCCCTTGGCGCCCGTGGGCTTGGCCTTGGTGACCGCATCGGCGAAGGCGCGGATGTTTTCTTCCAACGCCTTGACCTCGAACGAGACCTTGCCGATGCCAGCATGCACGATACCGGCCTTCTCGACGCGGAACTCAACCGCGCCGCCCTTCGATGCCTTGACGGCGGCGGCGACGTCGGCAGTCACGGTGCCAACCTTCGGGTTCGGCATCATGCCACGCGGGCCGAGCACCTTACCCAGACGGCCGACCAGCGGCATCATGTCCGGGGTGGCGATGCAGCGATCGAAATCGATGGTGCCCTTCTGGACGATATCGACCAGTTCCTCGGCACCCACGATATCGGCGCCAGCAGCCTTGGCCTCATCGGCCTTGTCGCCACGAGCGAACACAGCAACACGCACATTCTTGCCCGTGCCATTCGGCAGATTGACCACGCCGCGGACCATCTGGTCTGCATGGCGCGGATCGACGCCGAGGTTCATGGCGATCTCGACAGTCTCGTCGAACTTCACCTTCGAGCGATCCTTGAGGATCTGCAGGGCCTCGCCCAGGCCATAAGCCTTGTTCGGGTCGATGCCTTCGCGGGTCTTGGCTACACGCTTTGCAATCTTTGCCATCGTCTTAGCCCACCACTTCCAGGCCCATCGAACGGGCAGAGCCTTCGACCATGCGCATCGCTGCTTCCACGTCGTTGGCGTTCAGGTCCTTCATCTTCTTCTCGGCGATCTCGCGCACCTTGTCGCGGGCGATCGTGCCGGCCTTCACCTTGCCCGGCTCCTTCGAGCCCGACTTCAAGTTAGCGGCCTTCTTCAGGAAATAGCTCACCGGCGGCGTCTTCATGACGAAGGTGAACGACTTGTCCTGATAGTAGGTGATGACGACGGGGATGGGCGAACCCTTCTCCAGCTCCTGCGTCTGCGCGTTGAACGCCTTGCAGAATTCCATGATGTTGATGCCACGCTGACCAAGCGCCGGGCCGATCGGGGGCGACGGAGTCGCAGAACCCGCGGCAACCTGGAGCTTGAGCTGGCCCGCTACTTTCTTAGCCATACTCTTTCCTGCCTTCAGTCATGCCGGCTCCCTTGGTTCAAGGATGACGCCGGCGGTTGCAGTCTGGTGGTTCGGCTCGTTCGGCCGGCTAAGCCGCCCTCACCTCCCACCCGTTCACGGCAGCACTTTCAGCGCCACCTCTTCCACCCTCGAGAGAGGGCAGAAACCCGGTCAGCCCTTTTCGACCTGACCGAATTCGAGATCGACAGGCACAGCACGCCCGAAGATCGAAACTTCCACCTTGAGGCGGGCGCGCTCTTCGTCCACTTCCTGGACGAAGCCGTTGAACGAGGCAAAAGGCCCGTCCGAAACCCGCACCTGCTCGCCGATCTCGAAGGTGACCGACGGCTTCGGCCGCTCCACACCCTCCTGCACCTGATGCAGGATGCGCTCGGCTTCCTTTTCGGTGATGAACATCGGCTTGGCCGTATGCTTGTCTTCGCCGAGGAAGCCAGTAACGCGCGGCGTGTTCTTCACCAGCGAGATAACGGCATCGTTCAAATCCGCCTTCATCAGCACGTAGCCGGGGAAGAACTTGCGCTCAGCGTCAACTTTCTTGCCGCGACGCACCTCGACAACCTTCTCGGTCGGAACCACGATCTGCTCGATGCGCTCCGACAGGCCCTTCTGCTTGGCCTTGTTCTCGATGTCCTCAGCGACCTTCTTTTCGAAGTTCGAATAAGCGTGAACGATGTACCACCGCGCAGTCATCTATCAATTATCCCCGTCGTGGTGGTCTTACTTGCCGATGCCGAGGATCATCTCGACCGCCAGACCCATGATCTGGTCGGCAGCAAAGAAGAAAATCATGGCGATCGCCGCGAAGGCCAGGACCATGACCGTCGAAATCATCGTTTCCCGCCTGGAAGGCCAGGTGACCTTGGCGGTCTCCGCCCTCACCTGCTGAAGGAAGACGAAAGGATTGGTTGTCTTCGACGCCATGTCCGCTCTGCTTTCAAGACCCGTTGACCGAGCCTCCTGGATGATCCCGCTGGCCGGGACGTGCCGCAAAACCGAAGATCCAGCCGAATCAGCAAGCCTTCGATCCATGCAAATCAGACGCGCAAAGCTGGCTTCCCAGCTCCACGCGCCGCGTGTCTGTCGTGTCTACATAAAACCGATTCTTGATCCACGCAAGTGGCAAGCTTCCGCTTTATGGCCAAACGCCGCATCGGAACCATCCAGTCGTTCCGTCCCGGCTATGGGCGCCCTTATGCCCGAAAAACGCTCATATGGCAAGGGTTGCGCCCATTTCAAGAGCTGCACTCTCACGGAATCTGGAAAACTGGGAATTGGAAAACTGGCAGGGGCAGCAGGGCTCGAACCCGCGACCTGCGGTTTTGGAGACCGCCGCTCTACCAACTGAGCTATACCCCTAAAGTCGCAACGCATCATCTGCGCGGCAGGCGCTTCCTAGAAGCTTCCGTGCCGTCTGTAAAGAGCAGCTTTCGTGCAAATCACACGGCGAGCGGCAAGCCGGCTCAAATCAGAAAAGCCTGCGAAACAGCCCAGGGTAATCCGTCACAAGGCCGTGCTCGTCAAACGTGATCTCTCGGCGGAAATCGCTGTCCAGCGATTCATAGAGATAGCGACAGCCCTCTTCCAGGCAAGTGTAGCGCTGAGGGTCCGGAAAGACCTCGAGCGCCGGCACAGAAACATAGGCGGTGCGGATTTCCGCGCTCTCACCCTTGGCAAGGCGAAGCCGCTTTATCGGGAGTGTGTTGGTGAACGGGCTTACCGACAGGTCCGGCTCCAATACGCCGTCCAGTGCCGGCATCGGCCGGCCGCTTACCGTCCAGTGTCCCTTGCCGTCCGCCTCCAGGATCAAAACGTCTTCGCGACCGACCAACGAGACCTCCAGGCGGCGCATCAGCCAGTCAGCATCGATCGTGATCCGGTAGCGCGCGGCGAAGGGGTGTGGATCCGACGAAATCGCAACGGCATCGACGGACATCCCATCACGGTTGTCGCTCAACACCAGATGCTGCGTGCCGCTGCCGCCCCACTCCTGCCATCGCGCGACGATCGCCCTAGCCATCGGCCGACCTGCTCCCTGACTGCAATGCCGGCCGAGTATGCCTTAGCCGGCCGGCGGTTTGTAGGGGCCGCCCGGCACCCCCCAGCCCCATTGCGGCATCGGCTCCTCCTCGGGATCGCAGGTCGCGCCCAGATTGGAGTTCATCTTCGCCAGCCGCGAGCCCCATTCGATATAGGCCGCGAAGGCCGAGCGGAATTCCGGATCGTCCGGCAGGCCGATCTCGTCCGCCGCATCCGTCAGAAGGCCGATCCAGCGACGGCGCTGCTCCTCGGTCAGATGTTTGTCGAGATGGTGCATCACCATCTCGCGGTGCCCGCCATGCTTCTCGGAGTAGGTCTTGGGTCCGCCGAAGACTTCGCCGATGAAGGCCGCGACATGGGCGGGATGGTCCGGCGACATGTGGCGGAACACCGGTCCGACAATGGGATCCTTCGCGACCTTGTCATAGAAGGTCGCGGTCAGCCGATTGAGCTGTTCGGAGCCACCGGCCCAATCGTAAAGCGTGGGTACGGCACTGGAAATGATCCCCTCCTTTGATCATCCTCAAACCAGTTCATCATTGCCTTCATCCACCCTCGCGGCAACCTGGCAATGCGGTTAGTCGTTGCCTGACTGTAATGGACGTGCGGTGCAACCTTCTGAGGCCGGAGGGTCTTTGCAAAGTGCCGCTGCAGTCAAATATTCGACATCTGCCGTGTTCGTAATGAGCTTCAACGCCTCCATCTCCGCCGGCGTGGGAGGATCAAAACCCGCACCTGGAGGTGCCTGCATCGCGACAAGAAGCTTATTGTCGACCCCCATTTCTGCCAGGTACTGCGCAAGTCGCTGTTCGAGGTCCTTACTCGCTTCAGTTCCCTTGCGACGAAGGGTAACGATTGCCCCGCTCGCTGCAAACCGCTGTGCCCCCCCGATAACAACCAATGCGCATTCCGCTGCACAATAGCCTTCGTAAGATCCGGCACGCCCTGAAAAACCCTCGCCATCTCCCGAGCAGTCCCCTTGGCTTGGCTCACAACCGGAGAACTTCGTCTTGCCCAGTGCGACGGACAAGCCGTGGTTCCTGATGATCCGGCCAATCGCCATTGCAGCCTCCGCGTCGCCGCCTGAGGATGTAAGCACCACCAGCAACCGCTTATCCTTGACGCTGTTCAAAGTCTTTTCCAGCAATCCTGGCGTTTCTGCTCTGATGACGCCTTCGGCGGATATCCATTCCGGGCAAACCGGCTCGCAGCCGCTTTCGCTGGAGCGAACGATGGCAAAGCGCATTGCTTGCCCCGTAACGCCAGGCGATATGCCCCTTGGAGGTGACTGGACAGTAGTTGGAGAGGCAGCGGCAACTGCAGGGGCAACCGGTAGCTGTCTGCAGTTCACCGATGGCGAGGCCGTCTTGCATATTGCGGGCGAAGTCAGGGCATCGACCTGATCAACACTGGTGATCAACCGCAGTTTCAACATCTCGTCCTGCGTGAGCACAAGTATGTCCGAGGCAGGCGTATTGTTGATGGGTTCAACGATCTGAGCACTTATCCCCATCTCGGCCAGGTAAGCCACCAGGTCGCGACGCAGCTTTTTGCTCATGTCCGTTGTAGAAAAAGTGCCCTTGCTTTTACGCCCGACGACTTTCTTCGTGACAATTTTCTTACCCTTCACGATACGGGTCGTAATTCTGTAGGTGATGAGTTGCTGTCTATAGGTGGTGGTGACTTGATGAACGCCGAGTTGAGCCCAGGCACCGACCAAGCGTCTCGTACCCCCCGCCAGGATCAAGGGGCAAGCCGAGTAACAGTAAGCAAAACCAGCTGCAGCGACACCTTTATAACCGCCCTTCTTCTCGGCATCACACCCACTCTGCCTTGGCGCGCAGGTAGTGAATGTCGTGTAGCCTACAGCAACATCAAGGCCCCGCTGCCGGATCATTCGCCCCATCGCTAGCGCGGCGTTGAGATCGCCACCGCGTGATTGGAGAACAATCGGCAGTTTGCGACCTCCAAGCTTCTTGAGAAACCGCTTGAAAAGCACCGCCGTACCAGGACCGATGTCGCCTTCAGCCCATATCCATTCGGGACAATTGGGTTCGCACGAATAGGCACCACTTCGGACGACCGCGAAACGCATCGGTTGGGAAGGCCCACTCGCTTGTGCTTGTTGCGCTGCGTGTGCGGGCACGACCAAGGTCGCGGAAAAAAGCATGAGACAGAAACAGAAAAGGAAAGGCAAGAAGGTGAATGAGCCTTCAAACCACTCTTTTTTCAACGACGTTGCCTCCGCCCACGACATTTCTGCCACCGGCTTGTTCGGCGGGCAAGTAGGTCGCGACAACGCAAACAAAAAGGGCGGTCCGAAGACCGCCCTTTTCTTCTTTTCAGCTAGACCGCCGATTACTCGACGATGGAAGCGACGATGCCGGCGCCTGCCGCGAGGCGCATTCGCGCCTCGCCAGTTGTTAATTTCGGTTGGTGGCGACGGTATCGTTCGCTTCGATCATTCGACGATCGAAGCAACAATCCCTGCACCAACCGTGCGGCCGCCTTCGCGGATAGCGAAGCGCAGCTTCTCTTCCATGGCGATCGGCACGATCAGCTCGACGTCAACGGTGATGTTGTCGCCAGGCATCACCATCTCGGTGCCGGCCGGCAGCGAAACGATGCCCGTCACGTCCGTCGTGCGGAAGTAGAACTGCGGACGGTAGTTCGTGAAGAACGGCGTATGACGGCCACCCTCTTCCTTCGTCAGGATGTAGGCTTCCGCCTTGAACTTCTTGTGCGGCTTCACAGAACCCGGCTTGGCCAGAACCTGGCCGCGCTCAACGCCCTCACGGTCAACGCCGCGCAGCAGCGCGCCGATGTTGTCGCCGGCCTGGCCCTGGTCCAGCAGCTTGCGGAACATCTCAACGCCCGTGCAGGTCGTCTTGGCCGTCGGACGGATGCCGACGATCTCCAGTTCCTCGCCGACCTTGACGATGCCGCGCTCGACGCGACCCGTCACAACCGTGCCGCGGCCCGAGATCGAGAACACGTCTTCGATCGGCATCAGGAACGGCTTGTCGATCGGACGCTCCGGCGTCGGGATGTAGGCGTCAACCTCTTCCATCAGCTTGCGAACCGCGTTCTCGCCGATCTCCTTGTTGGAGTCTTCGAGAGCAGCAAGCGCCGAGCCCTTGACGATCGGAATGTCGTCGCCCGGGAACTCGTACTTCGACAGAAGCTCGCGAACTTCCAGCTCCACCAACTCCAGAAGCTCGGCGTCGTCGACCTGGTCGACCTTGTTCAGGAACACAACGATCGCAGGAACGCCAACCTGGCGCGCCAGAAGGATGTGCTCGCGCGTCTGCGGCATCGGGCCGTCGGCAGCCGAAACAACCAGGATCGCGCCGTCCATCTGGGCAGCACCGGTGATCATGTTCTTCACATAGTCGGCGTGGCCGGGGCAGTCGACGTGCGCATAGTGACGGGTCGGCGTCTCATACTCGACGTGCGCCGTCGAAATCGTGATGCCGCGCGCCTTCTCTTCCGGAGCAGCGTCAATCTGATCGTAGGCCTTGAACTCGCCGAAATACTTCGTGATCGCCGCCGTCAGCGACGTCTTGCCGTGGTCAACGTGACCAATCGTGCCAATGTTCACATGAGGCTTCGTACGCTCGAATTTACCTTTTGCCAT
>NZ_LJSD01000046.1 GCF_001303895.1 Mesorhizobium sp. 1M-11
CGAGCCGCGGCGGCCAGCCGGTTCCGGCCCTGACCGGGTCGAACCCGCCCAGGAAGACGCCGGCGCCGATGGCCAGCGCACCCCACAGCGCCAGCGCGGCAGGCGGCGGCAGAAGCCGTGAGACAAGCAGGACGGCCACGCCGAGGAAGACGACGCCGAAGCCCTGACGGGCACGGACCATCCACGATCCCGACCGCGGCAGGATGTGCGCGCCGAAGGTGCCGAAGGCGATGAGCGGCAAGCCCATGCCAAGACCGAGAAAGAAGAGCGCGGTTCCACCTTTCACCGCCTCCCCCGACTGCACCGCGAAAAGCATCGCGGCCGCGAGCGGTGGCGTCACGCAAGGCCCGACGATCAAGGCCGAACCCAAGCCGAGGACAGCCGCGCCCAACACCGATCCGCCGCCCCGGCCGCCCGAAAGACGCGCGGCCAGACCCGCCGGCAACGCGATCTCGTAGAAACCGAACATGGAAAGCGCCAGGCCCACAAAGACCGCGGCCGCCAGCGACAGGGCCATCGGTGTCTGCAGGGCAGTCTGGAGATTGGCGCCCGACCAGCCGGCAACGAGGCCGACGATGCCATAGGCAGCGGCCATCGCCAGCACGTAGGCGCTCGAGAGCACGAAGCCACGGCCCATGGACAGGCGCTCGCCTGCCCCCGCCATCATGGCCGACAGGATCGGGATCATGGGAAAGACGCAAGGCGTGAACGCCAGCAGCAGACCGAAGCCCAGGAAGCCAGCCGCCATCAGCAACGGACTGCCCGCGAGATAGCCGGCAGCAGGATCGGCGTCGGCAGCAACCGGAGCTGCGCCTGGTGGAGGTGCATCGACCACGGCCTCGCCGCCGAGGCCGAGCCGCGTACTAGAAATCGCCAGCGTCGCGAGGTCCACCTTCTTGACGATGCCGGGGTAGCAGATGCCTTGCTCCGCGCAGCCCTGGTATCGGACTTGCAGTTCGCCGGTTGCCGGCAGACCGGAGATTTGCCCATCCACGCCACCGTGGAAGATCCGCACGAGGCCGAAATTGGGATCGTCCTTTTCCTCGCCGGCGGGCAGGACGATGTCGAGGTCGCGACCATCGAGCTTTGCCTCGAGACTGTCGCGATAGAGATAATTGCCCGGCGCCACCGTCCATCGCAGCGTCATTGCGCCGTCGCCACCGCGGCTTGCCGCAAGCGAGAACACCTCGTCCGCCGGCGGAGGCGTCTGGGCATTGACGAGCGCGGTGAGGAATAGAACCGGCAGCGCGGCCAGAAAAACCACGCTCATCTTGAAAAACCGCGACATGCTGGCTCCGCGTCCATGTTGTTCGAACCTGGTGGCGCGGATCGGCCCGTTACCTTAAGCCAGCCTTAAGGTGCGGATAGAACGGTGCTCGAAGGAGGCACGAAGCCGGCAATGCGAATCCTTGTCATCGAAGACGATCCGATCCTGTCGGACGGGCTGCGCGTCGGCCTCGGCCTGGCCGGCTGGACCGTGGATGCGGTGACGGGATGCGCCGATGCCCGCGCGGCACTTGCCGTGGCCCGTTTCGAGGCGATCGTGCTCGATCTGATGTTGCCGGACGGTTCCGGCCTGGACCTGCTTGCCGAGATGCGCGGCGCCGGGGACACGACGCCCGTCGTGCTCCTGACGGCGCTGGATGAGATACCGGATCGCATAAAGGGCCTGGACGCGGGAGCCGACGACTATATCGGCAAACCTTTCGATCTCGATGAATTGGCAGCGCGTGTGAGAGCGGTCGCCCGCCGCAGGGACGGTCGTGCCGATCCCGTGCTGCGCGCTTGCGGAATGGTCCTGGATCCTGCCGGTCTGAGGGTCGTCGTGGAAGGACGCGAAGTCCCGTTGTCGAGACGCGAATTCGCTGTCCTGTCGGCGCTCATGGAGCGCCCGGGCGTCATCCGTTCCCGCGGTGAACTCGAGGACCGTCTCTATGGCTGGCAGGAAGAGATCGAGAGCAATGCCGTGGAGGTGCACATCCACAATCTTCGCGGCAAGGTCGGCCGGGCAAGAATCGAAACGGTGCGCGGCCTGGGCTATCGTTTTCGGGTCGGCGCGCCATGACGTCCCTCCGGCGCCGCCTGTTCGTCCTGCTTCTGGCCGCGACCGGAGTCCTCTGGCTGCTCGCGGTGATATGGATCTATGTCGGAAGCCGCATCGAACTCGAGCACGTCCTGGATACGCGCCTCCAGGAAGCGGCACGGATGGTCCATTCGCTCGTCCCGAGCGGGAACGTCCCGGCAGCCGCGTCCACGGCGCCCTTCCAGGAGGCCGGATATGAGAAGCAGCTGTCCTGTCAGATATGGTCGCTCGACGGGCGCCTGCTCGCCCGGTCGAGCGGCGCGCCGTCGACGAGCCTTGCGCAGGATGATGGAGGTTTCGCCGACCGCACGATCGGCGGCGAGCGCTGGCGGGTCTATACGATCGTCGACGCACAGAAGGGCGTGCGCGTCGCGGTTGGCGACAGGATCGGCCTGCGCGACCGCCTGGTGCGCGATCTGGTGCTGGGGCTCATCGGCCCCGCGCTCATCATCGTTCCACTCCTCGGCGCGCTCATCTGGTTCGGGGTGGGCCGCGGTCTCTCCCCGCTCGAACGCACGGCTGCCGACATAGCCGCGCGCGATGGCGACGACATGCGTCCGATCGCCGACGCGGCCGCCCCTTCCGAAGTTCGGCCCCTGCTGCAGGCTCTCAACGGACTTTTCGGCAAGGTGGATGCCGCGCGCCGCCATGAACGTGACGTCACCGCTTTCGCAGCGCATGAGCTGCGCACGCCACTCGCCGGCCTGAAGACGCAGGCCCAGGTTGCCCTTGCCGCCAGGGACGACGGCACCCGCGCCTCGGCACTGCGCCAGATCATCGCCTCCGTGGATCGCGCCACCCGCCTGACCCGGCAGTTGCTGACCCTCGCGAAGCTTGATGCGATGCCGCCCCGGCAACAGGAAGCCGTCGACGTCGGCCGCGCGCTCCAGGACGCGATGAAGGATTGCAGGACGCCACCCGACCTCCAGGTAACGGTCGATCCGAGGTTGAACGGCCTGGTTGTAAGCGGGGATCGCGAGCACCTGCATCTGGTGCTGAGGAACCTGCATGAAAACGCCCTCGAACATACGAGGGCGGAGGGCAGGATATCGTGGAGCATGCTGCCGGATGGCGCAGGCATGATGATCGAAGACGAAGGCCCGGGGATCGCCGAAGACGAGATTGCGCTCGTCACGCAGCGCTTCTACCGCACACGCGGAACGACAACGCCCGGCACCGGCCTTGGCCTGGCGATTGCCTCCATTGCCACGGACCGATTGGGCATGCGGTTGGCCATAGCCAACCTTGACGACCGGTGCGGCCTGAGATGCACGCTCAATTGGCCGTCACGAGCCGATGGCTTCTGACTTTTCGAGATTTAGTCGCCAAACCAGGTCCCCAGCGCATCGGACAGGCCCTCCGGGCCTTCCTCGCCAACCCACGCCACATGCCCATCGGGCCGGATCAGAACGGCGGCAGGCATGTCGACCACGCCGACGGCAGGAAGCTCGCACACGCCTTCGAACGTCGCCTCGACCGATTTGACGCGATCGGCCCCTAGAGCGTTTCCGTTTTTCACGGAAACGCGGAAACGCTCTAACTCTTTGTTTTTACGCAATTCCGGACGGAAAACCGTTACACACTTTTCCTGGAATTGCGCTATGTCGATGGCGAGCGGCTTGCTGGAATAAAGCAGCACCGGCAGTGCATCATGCAGCAGCGTGAAGAGACGCATCGGCTTGCCGGCGACAACGATATCGAGATCGGGCATGCGGCGGCCGAGCAGCGGGTGGCCTTCATCGGCCCCATAGCGGATGTCGAGGCCGCTCATCATTGCGGCGAAGCGCCTGCGCGGCTCTTCCATCGCCAGCAGCTCGGAGACCAGGTCGCCGAGCACCGCAATGCGCTCGCCAGGATAGCGCAGCACGCTCTGCGCGATGGTGTTGCGAAGGACGCGCGCCGCAACCGGATGGCGCTCGGCCTGATAGGTGTCGAGCAGCGTCTCGGGTGATTGCCGTGTCACGACCCGCGCCAGCTTCCAGCCGAGATTGACCGCGTCCTGGACGCCGAGATTGAGGCCCTGCCCGCCCATCGGCGAGTGGATATGCGCGGCATCGCCCGCCAGCAGGATGCGTCCCTTGCGGTAGGCGGCCGCCTGGCGCGCCGCGTCGCTGAAGCGGGACATCGAACCGGGCGCGTGCACGCCGAAGTCGGTTCCGTAGGCCGCCTCCAGCGCGGCGGCGAGTTCGTCCAGCGTCGGCACGTCCGTGGCGCGCGGATCCTGTCCGGCAAGGACCACGCCCACCCTTTCGCCGTCGTCCAGCATGGCCATGGCGTGGCGGCCCGAAGCGGTCTCGCGGAAACCGAGCACAGGCTGTTCTTTCATCCTGACCTCCGCGATCAGCCAGCTCGTCGAGGCCTCCCAGCCAGGGAAATCGATGCCGGCCGATTTTCGCACCGTGCTGCGCCCACCGTCGCAACCCACCAGCCAGCCAGCCCGCATGTTTACACCCTGCACGGTCGAGACCTCGACACCGCCTTCGACCTCGGCAACGCCCACCACGTCCCTGCCGCGAAAGATCGGCACTCCCAGCTCTTCGACCCAATCGGCCAAAAGCCGCTCGATGCGTTCCTGGCGCAAGGCAAGGAGATAGTTGTGCCGGGTCGGAAAGTCGCTGATGTCGAGCGCGACGTGAAAGCCGACATTGGGATAGGCCTGCCCTTCGGCAAGGAACCGGTCGACGATGCCGCGCTGGTCGAGCACTTCCAGCGAACGCGCATGCAGGCCGCCCGCGCGCCTGCCGGGGACTTCCATGGTCGTCCGCCGCTCGACGATGGCGACATCCACGCCGGCGAGTGCCAGTTCGCCGGCCAGCATCAACCCGGTCGGGCCACCGCCGGCGATGATGATCTCGTGTTCGGACATTTGCCACCTCGTGGAATGAGTAAAGGGGCCAGTCTTCTACGACGCGGTCGGGGCCTTGAAGCAAGAGGGTTGTGCGCCATATCTATGATATGGAAGGGCGGCCCTTGTTGCTGCGCCCTTTTCTCCCCAGGCTACCCGCGTTCAAAACCCGGCATCTGCCGCGCTCAATCCACACTGTCGCGGCTCGATCAACCATGGTCAGCCAGCCCGCAATCCGGGACTTTCGGTCCGCGGTGTTTTGTTCCCATCAAAAAAACAAGCAACACAACGATTTTTACTCGAGCACTTGCTACTCGTTCACTCGTTACTTGGGCACTTGTTCCTCGAGACCATGTGTGTTCATTTAGCTGTCAATAATATTGGATATTGCGATCGGGTGTGGGGCTCATTCAAACCGCGACGGAGCCTGTAATGCGATTGATTGTTGCTTCTGCCTTTTTGATCCTGGCACCTCTGAGCGCCCAGGCGGCGCCTCCTGAAGGCACAAAATTAGCCGACATCATTGCCAAGGTGGAGCAGGCTCCAGGCACCCAGTATGTCGACGAAGTCGATTGGAACGATCGCGGTTACTACGAGATCGAATATTTCAACAAGGACGGCGCCAAGGTCGAGATCAAGGTCGACCCGAAGACAGGCGAGAACGTGAAATAAACCACCGCCGCGAACGATGGGCCCGCTCGCGCTGATCGAGGTCAGCCTGGCGTGCGGAAGCTCGGTTTCGGTTCTGAACAACACAGGGAGACAATCGATGAAGCTGTCGACAGGACTTTTTGCCCTTCTTCTCGGTACAGCCGCTCCGCTGTCCACCGCCAGTGCCGAGGATTGCGGCAGTGCCTCAGGCGGCCAGGCGGGCATGAACGAGTGCTACGGCAACGTCTTCAAGAAGGCCGACGCCGAGCTGAACAAGCTCTACAAGGAAATCGAGGCGCGGCTGAAGGACGATCCCGGTACCACAAAGCTGCTGATCACCACGCAGAAGGCATGGGTGGCCTATCGCGACGCCGAATGCGATTTCCAGACCGCCGGCGGTGGCAGCATCGCCGGGATGGCCTACCCGATGTGCCAGACCGCGATCACCCAGAGCCGCATCGACGACTTCAAGGGTTATCTCAAATGCGAGGAAGGGGACCCGAACTGTCCCGTTCCGGCGGCGAACTGATCGGCATTAGGCTCAGCAGGGTTTTATGCAAGGACCCGGGTTCTCCCCGGTCTGAGCGGTTTCTTTTTTGGAAAGGAGCGATTTCATGAACAAGGCGATTTTAAGCGCGGCCATGGCGGGCAGCCTATGCTTGATGGCGGGTTGCAAGACGTCCGACGGGAGTGACTGGGTGAAGGACGAGACACCGCGCAGCGCTGCCCAGCAGGACTATGCCGAATGCAAATACCAAGCCGAGACGGCGACCGCGACCATCGGAACCAATGACCGCCCCAAGACGATGACGGACGCGATCGGGGATGGCATCGGCGACGGTATCGTCAAGGGCATGGAACAATCCGATCTTATCAAGGACTGCATGAGGGCCCGCGGCTACAATCAGTCCTGAGGTGGACGATCCGCAATCCAATCACTTTTGCCAGGAGGGATACAATGACTGCGACGTTGAAGGTGGCAATGCTGATGGGGCTGGCCACGACGATCGGCGTGCCGCAAGCGCAGGCGGATACGCTGAAGACGATGAACGATGTCGGGACGGCACTGACAAATTGCTGGACACCCCCGGCAGGCACGGACGGATCGTCGGTGACGCTGAGCTTCAGCTTCAAGCGCGACGGCAGCCTGATCGGCCCGCCGCGCGCCACGGCGATCAATGTCAAAGGAGACAAGGCTGCGGCCAAGGCCTTCTCGGATGCGGCCATTGCCGGCGTGACAAAGTGCCTGCCTCTCGACTTCGCACCGGCGCTGGCGCAAGGCATAGCCGGCTGGCGCCACCACCGACGTTGGCGGCAGCTCCTGCAACAACGAACCGAAAGTCGACCTCGCACCCTCCTGAAGGAGTGGTGTCAGCAAGCCTGTGCGACACTTCATGACTGCTCGAAGCCAAAAGGCCTTGTGACCATGACTGTATCTGCGTTTCTCGCCGCTCTCGCATCCGAAGGTCCGCCCGCCGAGCGGGCGAAGGACATGGCGCTCTACGGGTGGCTGATCGGCAGTTGGGAGACGGACACGCTCCACCACCGCGACGACGGCACAGTCGAGAAATGGCCCGGAGAAATCCATTTCGGCTGGGTGCTCGAGGGCCGCGCGATCCAGGACCTCTGGATCAGGCCCAGGCGTCCTGAGCCATCCACCATGTACGGCACGACCTTGCGCGTCTTCGATCCCGGGATCGATGGCTGGCACATCATCTGGAGCGATCCGCTCAACCAGGATTATTCGCGCCAGATCGGCCGGGCCGAGGGCAAGGACATCGTCCAGCTCGGCGAGGACTCGCGCGGTATGAAAACGCGATGGCGTTTCACGGAGATCACGGCCGACAGCTTCCACTGGATCGGCGAGGAAAGAGCCTCGGACAGCGATCCATGGCGGATGAGCTGGGAACATTTCGCCCACCGGACAGCCCCCTGAACGCAAGACTCATGCAGCCATTGGCGGCCGCAGGCGCGTGCCGACCATGATCATCCGCATGGCGTCTTCCGCGGCACGGCGCAGCAGCTTCTCTCCCTTGTTGATGGCTTCGTCGAGAGTGCATGGCCGCTTGATGATCGAGGCGAAAGCGTCGATGCCGTTGTCGAAGGTCAGGTCGACACCCTTGCCGATGGTGCCGGCCAGGGCAATCGTCGGGATGCCCAGTGCCCTGGCCCGCCGCGCCACCTCGCAAGGCACCTTGCCGAAGGGGCTCTGGCCATCGAGCGAGCCCTCGGCGGTGATCACCAGATCGGCCGAGCGCAGCAGCCGGTCGAAGGACAGATATCGCATCACGATGTCGAAACGCGGATGCAGCCTGGCGCCGGCAAAGGCCATAAGGCCGGCGCCCAGGCCGCCCGATGCGCCCGCACCCTGGGCCTGCCGCAGATCGATCCCGGTCTCTTTCAGGATGAGCGCGGCATAGGTTTCGAGCCCGCGCTCCAGCAGTTCGACCTGCCGCGGCGTTGCACCCTTCTGCGGGCCGAAGACGCGGGCCACGCCCTTTTCGCCCAGCAGCATGTTGTGCCAGTTGACCGCGACGTCGATCCGGACGGACTTCAACCGTGGATCGAGACCGCTGAAATCGATGACCGCGAGCTCGGCCAGTGCGCCGCCGCACGGTTCGATATCGCGGCCGTTGCTGTCCAGGAGGCGAGCGCCCAGCGCAACGGCCATGCCGGCTCCGCCGTCATTGATGCCGCTGTCGCCGCACCCGACCAGGATGCGCTTGGCTCCGGCATCCATCGCCGCGACGATCAGCTCGCCGACACCATAGCTTGTGGTGCGGGTCGGATCGCGGCTGTCGCGCGGAACCAGGCGCAAGCCGGCGGCAGCCGCCATCTCGATGACGGCGGTCCGCTTGCCCGCTCCACCCATGAAACCGAAGAAGGATTTGACCGGCCGGCCCACCGGGCCGGTGACGATGCGGTCGATCATCACGCCGCCCGTCGATGCGACCAGCGCCTTTGTGAAGCCTTCGCCGCCATCGACCATCGGCGCCTGCAGCAGCTTCGCCGAAGGACAGGCGCGCAGCACGCCCGCGCTGATGGCGCGGGCGACATCCTCGACGTCGAGCGATTCCTTGAAACCGGAGGGGGCAACCAGGACCGTGAAAGACATCTCGTGTTCTCCTTGCGATGTGATGGGCGGGAGAACGGTCCGGTCCCCGGTCTATTCCATCGGGCTGGAGATTTTTTTAGCCGCCGAACAGATTTCAAAGGCGGCGCGCATCTTTTCGGGCTCGGCTTCATGGATCGTCAGGCTGTGCCCACGCAGCCGCACGAAGCCGTCTTCGTTGTAGATCGCCCGCACGGCGCTCTTCTCGACCGGAACGTCGGCGCGGCGAAGCCGGTCCCACACGCGCCACCAGCCGCTTGCCCACAGGCGCCTCTCGGCGATCGTCGCGATCATGATGGTGCGAAGCTGCCCGCGGCTGCAGAGCGCACCGGGATATTTCACCGGAGCAGGAACAGCAGCCAGTGCGACGGGCGGAGCGGCAATCGCGACCGGCTCCGGCGAGGCGCCCCTGGACACAGGCATCTGCAGCGGCCAGACAAACAGCGCAACAAAGACCAGCAGAGCGAACTTCACCGGCAGAAGCGGCAATGCGAGACGGAAGAGGTCGGCCTGATCGAATGTCGGCTTGTCCACACCGCCGAAGATCGCAACCGGCTTTGCGCTCGCCATCAGCGTCTGGCAAAAGCCGGTGCCGAGCACGGTCACCATCACGAGCGTCATCGTGTCATGGCCCATGCCGGCCAGGGGAAGCGCCAGAACCGAGATCAGCACCGCCGCCCGCGCCGACCGCGAATTGATGACGACATGAGCCATGACGGCCACCGCGGCAGCAACGGCGACCACCAGTGGAAAGAACCCGCTCACGGCTTGCGGCAGGTTCGACATCAGGCTCTGCGCAATCCAGCGATCCGCGCCCGTCGCCGTCATGCCGTCGGTAATGACCGCGGTCGCAACCAGGAAAAGCACAAGTTCCATCTCGATGGCGCGGAACAGCTCCTTCGGCTTCAGCCCGGTGAACCATTTCGACATCAGCACCGTCGCGCCCGCAATGGTCACCAGGGCGATGTCGAGACCATGGATGGAGGTGGTGATCCAGGCGAGCACGATCGCGGAGACGACGAGGATCACGCCTTTCTGGCGACCGTCCAACGGGCCGTGCCGGCCAGCGGCGGGCTCGATGCCGGCGCGGCGCAGCTCGGCCGGCACGAAGAGCCGAAGGATGAGGCCGCAGGCGGCGATGCTGGACAGCAGGGCCACCGGTGCAGCCAAGGCGAGCCATTGCAGGAAGCCGATCTTGACGGCGGTCTTGGCCGCGATCGCGTCGACGGCGATTAGATGGGCGCCCGCGCCGATCAGCGAACCGCCGGCGGAAAGCAGGATCACGCTCGGAAACAGCAGCGCCAGCGGACGCACCAGGCGCCGATCGGGCAACCGGTCGGCAATGGAGAGGAACACCGGCAACAGCAGAGCCGCGCGGGCAGAGGTCGAGGGCACGAGAAAGGCGGTCGCGGAGATGACCAGCGTCAAGGCCCAGAACAGGGCGCTGGCCGAGCGAAACGGCCGCAAGGCGCTCGACGTGACACGTTCGACCAGTCCGCTCGATTTCAGCACGCCGGCGATGATGAAGGCGCCGATCAGCAGCCAGATCATTTCATCGCCGAGCGCGCCGTAGAGCCGGTCGACCGGCAATATGCCGAAGACGACCATGGCGATCGCTCCGCCCATCGCCACCAGCGAATCCGTCCAGCGGGTCAGCGCCCAGGCGGTCACGCAGAACGCCGTGACGATCAGCGCCAGGCGGGCATCTGCCGCCAGCCCGGCCGGCACAAACCAGATCAGCGCCGCAAGCCCGGTCGAGAGCACCAGCGCCGCGGCAAGCCGCCTTTCGATCCGACGCAGGGACTTCGCAAGCGCCAGTTTCAGAAGCTCCGCCGTATGGAGCTGATCGAGGGTCCGGATGGAAGCAGGCATGGGGCACTCTCACGCATTGATGTGGAGTGCCGAACGGACGACTGCGGGAAATATTCCCGGCTAAGAAAGCTGCAGACTTTTCAGCCTCAGCGAAGCCCGTCGAGTGCTGCTTTTTCCTCCGCAGCGCTCAGCGGGGCACCGGCATTGATGCCGGCCAGATACGCATCCAGCGCCTCGGACGAGGAGGCCGGAGCATAATCCTGGTCGTTGCCGGGCAGGTTGACGGCGAAGCGCAGCTTCCATTTGCCCGCATCGACGCAAGCGACCGACGAGACCCTGGAATCATTTGCTATCGCCAGTTCGAATTCGCGGCACAGCGCCTGCTGGCTGTCCCTGAAGCTGGAAACCGCCTTGAAGGCGCCGCTGTCGAGCGTCTTCTCGTCGCCGCTGGGGACAGAGCCCAAGGCCGTCGCCAGTTCCTCGTTTTCGATACCAGCGATCTGCAACCCGCTGGCCGGCTCGCGCCCCCCGAGCATCAGCCCGGCTGCGACGCCCAGAACGGCGGCAATGCAGGCTGCCGCCGCCACCCGCACCCAGTCGTTGGCGGGCGAAAACAGTCGGGCCTTGGTGTTTCCGATCGGCGCGGACTGGCCTGCTGGTGATCCCTTGGCCTTCGCCACCATCGCCTCGACAGAGGCCTGGAGCTGCTCCGGCACGGGTTCGTCCAGCATGGGCCGCAACGCCTCCTGCGCGGCAAGGCGCGTTTCGGCAAACATCTCCAGCCGCCTGTTCAGATCGGCGTCCGTGGCCAGTTCAGCTTCCAGCAGCGCGCTGGTTTCCTCGTCGAGTTCGCCGTCGACATAGCGCATCACCGTCTCGTCGGAGAATGTCGTCATCTCAATCCCTGCCGTCACGGTTGGCATAACGGGCGTCCACGGATTCTAGTCCGGTGGCCGCGGAAATATTCTTGCGAGCCCTGGCAAGCCTGCTCATCACAGTGCCGACCGGAATATCCAGGACCTCGGCGGCGTCCCGATAGGACAGCTCTTCCACGCAGACCAAAAGCAGCACTTCGCGTTGTTCGTCCATCAGATCCGCGATCGCTTCCGAGACGGACTTCAGCGTCAGCCTCGCCTCGACGACCCGCTCTCCCGAACTGCCGACAAGGTCATGCCGGTCTTCGATGTTGTCCTGTACGCCGGCCGTCTTTTGCCGGCGCAGCTGGTCGATCCACAGGTTGCGCAGGATGCGGAACATCCAGGCGTCGAAGCGGCTGCCGGGCTCGAAACGGTCGGCACTGGCCAGCGCCCTCTCGCATGCCGCCTGCACGAGATCATCCGCCGTCTGGCGGGAGCGGCAGAGCGAGATGGCGAAGCGTCGAAGATTGGGAAGAAAATCGACGAGTTGGTCCGCAACGACGGTTTTTCGGTCAACCATGTGAGTTGGCTGTTTGAGTGTATCGACTGCGATGCGGGAATAATCCGGCGGGGGCACCGTTCTTCGCGCTGGCTGGCCCAAAGGCCATGGGGTTCTCTAATGCTTGGTAAGCGCCTAATTAGCAAGGTGACATGATGATAACCAGCCTCACGTCTTTCGTTTCCAGAGCATTTCCGTTTTTCACGGAAACGCGGAAACGCTCTAACTTTTTGTCTTTACGCAATTCCGGACGGAAAACCGCTACGCACTTTTCCTGGAATTGCTCCAACCGGTGGCTCCCCACGATTGCCCTGTCTGTCGTCTTCGCTTTCGGCGAAGTCGCCACGCCGTGGGGTTCATTGGCCGGCGTCACACCGGTCTATGCCGAGGATGACGGAGGCGGTAGTGACAGCGATAGCGATAGCGACAGTGACAGCGACAGCGACAATGACGGCGATGACGCCGGCAGCAGCATTTCCGGCGGAGGCGGGTACAATTCCCGCGTGAAGAAGTCCCAGCCGGATTTGTTCAGGTGGTTCAAGCGACAGCCTCGGCAGGAGCGCCCGGCTCGCAAGCGCCGCGCAGCGCCGGTCGCGGCGCCGCGCTATGTTCCCGACGAGATCGTGGCTCTCGGGTTGACGGCAGCGCAGGTCGACGTGCTTGTTGGCCAGGGTTTTGCGGTGCGGTCGCGCCATGCCCTGACGAGCTTTGGCGGCGAGGTCGTCAAGCTCGATCCTCCGCGAGGACGCAACCTCGAGAGGGCGCGCGCGGATATCCGCTCGGTGGCTCCTGACGCATTGGCGGATTTCAATCACTTCTATCGCCCACAGGAAGAAGCGGCTTGCGGCGGGCGGCCCTGCGTGGCGCCGCGGCTCGTCGGCTGGCCGGCCTCGCCGCCCGGCGGTTGCAAGGCTGCCGACGTCACCATCGGCCTGATCGACACGGCCATCAATCCCGACCACGAGACATTCGCGTCAAGCAAGCTGGAAGTGCTGCGCCTCGACCCGTCCGCTCGTGACGGTTCCGGCCGGCAACACGGGACCGCCGTGGCCTCGCTGCTTGTCGGGACCGGCAAGAGCGGCACGCCCGGCCTGCTGCCGAACGGCAGGCTGATCAGCGTCGACGCCTTCCGGGCAAACAACCGCGCCGAAGCCTATGATCTTGCGAGGGCGATCGACATGCTGGCCGCCCGGAACGTCAGCGTCATCAACATGAGCCTGTCGGGGCCGGACAACGCCGTGCTTGCCAAGGCGGTCGAGCTGGCGGCCGGCAAGAAGATCAGCCTGGTTGCAGCCGCGGGCAATGACGGGCCAAAGGCAAAGGCCGTCTTCCCGGCCGCCTATCACAATGTGATCGCGGTGACGGCCGTCGACCTTCACAAAAGACCCTACCGCCGGGCGAACCGCGGCGACTACATCGACCTCGCCGCGCCCGGCGTCGGTGTCTGGGCGGCCGCCTCCATTGCCGGGGCCCGTCCGAAATCCGGCACGTCCTTCGCCGCTCCTTTCGTCACCGCCGCGGTGGCGCTCGCCAAGTCGCGCGCGCCGGAAGCCGACGCGCAAAAGCTGCTGGCGTCACAGGCGGAGGATCTCGGCGAGTCGGGCAAGGACGACGTCTTCGGATACGGGCTGCTCAACGCCCGGCTCATCTGCGGCGGGTAGCAGGCGTCTCCCGCATGGAGACATCGTCAACCCCTTGTGTCCGCCTCCAGGAAGGCCCGGGCAAAGCCCGGCTGCACGGTTTGGATCGTTCCGTCAGGAAGCTTCAGCAGCCGTTCAAAGGCAACGCCATAGAGTTCCAGTCGCTGTTCGAGCATCGATACCGCCTCATCGACGTTTCCCTGCTCGGCCTTGCGCATGGCCTGATACATGACTTCGCGGAAGATCACCCTGAGCTGCAGGAGCATGTCCGCAAATATCTCCGGGTCCGGGACGTCCAGCACCCCTTCCTCAACCCCCTCCTTCAGGAGATCGGTGAACATCGGCCGGACGAGTTCGCGGACCGACTGTTCGATGCGGTGGAACAGGATCAGGTTCTCGGGCTGGAAAAGCACCGAGAACGTCTTGCGCATCTGCGGCGCGAGTTCGACATTGAGCCGACCGGCGTTTGAGAAAAGTGCGTTGATGCGGCCGATCGCGTCGAGCGCCGGATCTTCGATCATCGGCCTGAGCTCAGCCAGGCTGTCGCGCGCCACGCGCGCCGCAAGCGCCTCGAGCAGCGCCTCCTTCGAAGCGAAGTAATGATAGAACGCGCCTTTCGAGAGACCCGCCTCGCGGATGATGTCGTTGACCGTCGTGTTGTCGTAGCCATGCTCGAAGAAGAGCCGCTGGGCGCAGTCCAGAAGCTCCGCCAACCGTATCTCCGGCTGCTTGATCACCCGCTGCTTGATTGGCTGGGACAATAGGACTCTCGCTCGAGCAGTTCCCGCAAAAGCGTGTAGCGCTTTTGCGTCCGGAATTGAATTAAAACAAATAGTTGGAGCATTTCCGCGTTTCCGACAAGCAGAAACGCTCCAACTTTGCGTTGCCACAAAGGAGCATGAACGCTCGTCTTGCGCAACTCTATAGACCGACGGTCGGTCTGATGCTATAGCACGCTCCGCTCGAACCCCTCGAGGAGCGTTTCATGCGGCTGATGCGTTGGATTGTTGGTATCGCGATCGTGGCGACCCTGATCGGTGCCATCGCCTGGTATCTGTGGCGGCCGAATGCGATTTCCGTCGTACTCCCTTCGCGCGGCGATGCCGCGGAGATCGTTTATGCGAGCGGCTCGGTCGAGCCACGCGTCTGGGCAAAAGTCGCGCCCGTGGTGCGCGAGCGGATCGTCGAGCAATGCAATTGCGAAGGGTCGAGGGTCGCACAGGGCGCTGTGCTTGCCCGTCTCGACGACAGCGAAGCAAAAGCCGCGCTTGGCGAGCTGGAAGCGCGCCGGGCGCTCGCCGAACAGGAGTTCCAGCGTGGATCGGTGCTTGCAGAACGCAACGCCGCAAGCCAGCAGGCACTCGACCGTGCCCGCAGCGAGCTTTCGCAGGCCGAAGCTTTGCATGCTGCCCAGAAGGCACGGCTCGAAACCTATGTGCTGCGTGCGCCCAGCCCCGGTGTCGTGTTGCGGCAGGATGGCGAGGTCGGCGAAGTGGCCGAGCTTGGCAGCGTCCTGTTCTGGGTCGGCGAACCGCGGCCGCTGCTGGTGGTCGCGGAAGTCAATGAAGAGGACATTCCACGTGTCGAGGTGGGGCAGCGGGCGGTGCTCAAATCAGACGCGTTCCCCGGGCAGAATCTCGAGGCGGTCGTCGACAGCATCACGCCGAAGGGCGACCCCGTCACGAAGACCTATCGTGTCCGCTTCCGCCTTCCCGACGACACGCCGCTCAGGATCGGCATGTCGACGGACGTGAATATCGTCGTCCGCGTTTCCAAGAACGCGCTTCAGGTTCCATCCGTTGCGGTCGACGGCAACAAGCTCTTCATCGTCGAAGGAGAAACGGCACGTCTGCGTGAGATCCGCACCGGCATCCGCGGCGTCAAGGGCATCGAGGTGCTGTCCGGCATCGACGACAAAAGCAGGATCGTCTCGCCCTATCCCGCCGATCTTGCCGATGGCGCCCGCGTCACCATCACAGCCGGCAGCCAGGAGTGATCCGACGATGCCGCTCATCCTCGATATCGCCGTCACCCATATCGCCGGTCGTGGCCGGCAGACGCTGGTGGCCGTGCTTGGTGTTGCGGTCGGCGTCGGTTTCTCGATCGCGATGGCTGCCTTGATGCAGGGCGGCCAGGACGACTTCGTGAAGCAGCTCGTCGACACCATGCCGCATGTCGACATAACTGACGAGCAGCGCACGGCGCGCCGTCAG
Source organism: Mesorhizobium sp. 1M-11 (assembly GCF_001303895.1). Lineage (GTDB taxonomy): Bacteria > Pseudomonadota > Alphaproteobacteria > Rhizobiales > Rhizobiaceae > Mesorhizobium. The sequence continues at coordinate 15,773 of NZ_LJSD01000046.1, forward strand.
CCGGCGGATGAAGTTTTCTCCACCGTCTCGATCTCGGGCCTGAGGCCGCGCGACGACCGCCGCGGCATCATCAACCCGACAGCGGCGACGGCCTGGCTGGAGAGCTGGATCCCCGGCCGCTTCGCCGAGAGCCTGAAGACGCAAGGGGTTATCCGCTACTCCAGCCGCGAAGTCGGTGCATCCATCATCGGCGTCGAGCCCGAGCGGGAGCGCGGCGTGTCGCCCATCGTCGAAGATTTCGTGAAAGGAAGCTTCGCGGCGCTGAATGCCGGAGGCAACAATGTGCTGGTCGGCGACACGATGGCGGCACGCCTCGGCGCCGGACTTGGCGACACAATCACCGCCGTATCCTCGGAAGGGCTGACCCGGGATTTCAAGATCGCCGGCCTGTTCCACACCGGCACGACGGCGCGGGACGAGGGAGAGGCCTATATCCTCCTGAAGAACGCCCAGATCCTTTCCGCCCGGCCGAACGCCATCAACGAGATCCGCATCAAGCTCGACGACCCCAACCGTGCTCCCGCCGTGGCGCACAGGGCCGAGGCGGAGCTCGGCTACAAGGCCGTCGCCTGGCAGGAAGCAAATGAATCGATCCTCCAGGCTCTCGTGGTGCGCAACGTCATCATGTACACCGTGGTCGGCGCGATCATGCTTGTGGCCGGCTTCGGCATCTTCAACATCATCTCCACCATCACGCATGAGAAGGCGCGCGACATCGCCATCATGAAATCGCTCGGCTTCCCGGAGGCCGACATGCGCCGGCTGTTCCTGCTGGAGGGCCTGGCGATCGGCAGCGCGGGTTCGGCCCTCGGCTGGGTGCTCGGCTTCTCGATGATCTATGCGTTGTCGCAGGTGCGCTTCGAAATCGCCGCGACGGGCCAGGAGATGACGCATCTGCCGATCGCCTGGAGCCTGCTGCACTACATCATCGCTTCGGCCTTCGCCCTGGGATCGGCAGCAGTGGCGGGATATCTGCCGGCCAGACGCGCCGCGCGCCTCAATCCCGTCGACATCATCCGAGGCGCGACATGAGCGCCCTTCTCGAAACCGAAAAGCTGACGCGCATCCTGCCGGAGACGGTGCCCGTGACGTTGGTCAAGGATGTCACGCTTACCGTCGCCGAGAAGGAATTCGTCGCGATCACCGGTCCGTCCGGATCCGGCAAATCGTCGCTGCTCTATCTGCTGGGACTGCTCGATCATCCGACCGCGGGAACGATAAGAATAGGCGGCCGCGATACCGGCCCGATGAATGAACGCGAGAGCGCCAGAACACGGCTTTCCATGCTGGGTTTCGTGTTCCAGTTCCATTTTCTGCTGCCCGAATTCACGGCGCGGGAAAACGTCGAGATACCGATGCGCAAGCTCGGCCGGCTGGCGCGATCAGAGATGCGCGAGCGCGCCGGTGAACTGCTTTCATCCCTCGGCCTCGGCGACCATCTGGACAAGCGGCCCGACCAGCTTTCCGGCGGACAACGGCAGCGCGTTGCCTTGGCGCGCTCGCTTGCCAACGATCCGCCGCTGATCCTCGCCGACGAGCCGACCGGCAGCCTGGATTCCAAGAGCTCCGAGCAGGTTTTCGCGATCCTGCAAAAGCTGGTGCATGAGCGCGGCAAGAGCGTGATTGCGGTGACGCACGATCTCGAGATGGCCGAGCGCATGGATCGCCGCATCCATATCGTCGATGGAAGCATCGCCGAGGGAACGTGAGCCGGCCATCGCGCCGACGCTCATTGCACCGTTGCGGCAGCCGTGAAGGTGTAGCCCACCCCATAGACGACCTTGATGGGCGCCGGCAGGCTTGTGTGGTCTTCGAGCTTGCGACGAAGCCGGCTGACGATTGCGTCGAGATGCCGGTTATCAAAGTTCGACCTTGGGCGCGCAACGATTTCCATCAGGCTCTCGCGCTGGCAAATCTCGCCATGGCGCCTGCACAACACGTTCAGGAACGCGAACTCGGCCGCCGTCAGCTTGAGTGAACGGTGATTGGGCGCGGTCAGCACCCAGGAGGTCCCATCCAGCACCCACCGTTCACCGGCACCGTTCATAGCAGGCGCCTGTTCCCCCGTCCTGCGCAACAGGCTGCGGATGGCGGCTTCGATCTCGCGCAGCGTGCTGTGCTTGACCAGGTAGATATCCGCGCCGCTCTCGAAACCGCGGATACGGTCGTCGCTGTCGCTCAGCGCCGTCAGCATGATGATGCCGCAGGCATGCGACTTGCGGATTTCGGCGGCCAGTTCGAAGCCGTTGCCATCGGGCAGTCCGACATCCAGGATGATGACGGCAGGCGAGCTGCCGCCTTCGAGCACCTGGCGCAGCTCGCGCGCCGTCGCGACGCCCTCCGCCGTGAAGCCCGTCAGTTCCAGGAAGTCGGCCAGATCCTTGCGCAGCCGCGCCTCGTCCTCGACGATCAGGATGTGCGTCATGCCGTCACCTCCTCCGGCGACGATTGAGCCGCGCTCGTCAGCGGCAATCTGACGATCGCGGTCATGCCCCGGCCGTCATTGGCAAGCAGCTGCAGTTTGCCGCCATGATAGGCGAGCAGCTTGCGGGAGGAGTAGAGGCCGAGCCCGGTTCCAGTCCCGGCCATCGTGTTGGAGGCCCTGAAGAAGCGCCTGCCGATCTTGTGGAGCTCAGCCTTGGGAATGCCGATGCCATGATCCCGCACACGCAGGACCAGGTTTTCATCCTCCTTGCGCACATCGATCTCCACCGGCTCATTCGCCGACGAATATTTCAACGCATTGTCGATAAGATTGATGAGAACGGTTGCCAGCATTTCGGGGTCGGCGAACAACGGAATGGCGGCATCATCCACCGCAAACACCAGGCGTTCGCCGCGCCCGGTCATGTCGAAATGCAGCCTCACATCCCCAACCAGGGAGCCGACCCGTATCGTCTCCGGCTGGAACCCGCTGTCACGATCGTTGGCCATGAAACGGTCGATCAAGGAGAACAGGCGGTCGAGCGCCTCGCCTATGCCGGCGATGCGTTCCTTCGTCGCTTCGGGCGACTTGTTGCCGACCAGGCCGATCATGTCGGTGGCATTGCGGATGATGGCGAGCGGTGTGCGGAACTCGTGGCTGACGACGCGCATGAAATCCGCCTGCTCGTCGCGAAGCGCGCGCTCGGCCTCTAGGCTTGCGGTCAACTGGATTTCCAGCCGCCTCCGTTGCCGCACCTCGCGCGACAGCGCGGCGTTCTTCTCGCGCAAATCGGCGGAGAGCCGCGCGTTGACCATGAACAGCAGGCAGGCAAAGAAAGCGATGAGGAACAGCGTGCCCTGCAGCAGGTACCAGGCGTTGCGGTCGGCCAGCACCGACGCGCTTTCAAAGTCGGCTGGCAAACGGTACTCGATGACACTCTGGACGATGCTTGAGATCATGTATTCGGCAAGCACGCCGATCGTGATCCAGCGCAGCAGCGACGGCTGCGTCCGGTCCCGCATCAGTCCCAGGCACATCATCGACATGATCACGACAGTGAAGACGGTCGATGAATGGATGCGGATGGCAATGTTTGCCGGATCGAAAGTAACAGCGGCACTCCAGACCACGATCTGGAGCAACAGCAGCGTAACGCCGATCCAGGTATAGCGTGGCTGCCCCAGGAAACGGGCAAGCCCATCGGCCAGAAGCACCAGGCCCAGCTTGATGATCGTGTTGTGGAGCACGATCGTCCAGGGCGCCGGCTCCATGCCGCGCACGATCATCAGCAGCACGCCGAGGGCGATGGCGGCAAAGCCCGCCCCGAGGAACTTGAGTTCGTAAAGGCGGCGCCATGCCAGCCAGACGAACAGCCAGGTGACGGCCTGCAGGCTCGCAGCGGCGAATGTGACGACCAGGACGGTCTTGAGATCAAGCATTCTCGAGTGTTCGCAACAAGATTCCCAGCCGCATTGCGCGCTGCCGTAGCCGGAACTTTGCAGGAGTTGGGCAGGCAGGCAAGCACGATCCGGCGCTGCAAGAATTGGTCAGAATTCAGAAGAATTGATCGGTGGAATTGCCGCGAAGGGAGGCTCTATCTTTTGCCGCGACCGTCAGGAGGCTTGGCCGGCGGGATCGAGAGGGAACTGCCGCTGAGGGGCTGTGCGCATGGCGGGTGCGCGGGATCCCGATGCCGTTGCAGCTCGGGGACATGCGGTTTTCCGCAAACCGCCGGGTGATCGGATTGATGGCGAGGCCGGCCCCGACCACGCCATGCGAGGGGAAATTCCATGACACCAGGCAAACGCCGCTCGTTCGCGCTTTTATGCTCCGCGGCGCCCTTCGCCCTGACGCTCGCCTTGTCGGGATCGATTGCCTTTGCCGGCGGTGGCGCTGCCGGCAAAGGTACCATCGGCACACCCGGCGCGGGCGGCACACTGGATAGCCCGCAGGGCGGCGACGGAACCGGAAACAGCGGCGGCGGCGGCGGTGGTGCCGGCGGCGGCGCCGGCAGTGGT
>NZ_LJSD01000070.1 GCF_001303895.1 Mesorhizobium sp. 1M-11
TGCGAATTCCGACGAAGCCGGCCAGTGATTCCGAACAATCACCGGCCACCCATTCCGATTTCATTCCGGCCGGGATTCCGATTTGAAGCCGGCCACCTTTGGACATCACCTGGGTCGTTGTTGAGGTTTGGTTCGAGTTTCGTTTCGGGTCAAGCCTGAGCGGTTTGCGGCATGGCGACGGCTCGCTGTTTTCGCATGCTCTCGCCACCCAGTTCGATGCGGTAAGCATTGTGCACGAGGCGGTCGAGAATGGCGTCGGCGATGGTGGGATTGCCGATGATCTCGTACCAGCGATCGACGGGAACCTGGCTGGTGACGATGGTCGAGCGCCGCTCGTATCGGTCCTCGATGATCTCGAGGAGATCACGGCGCTGATCGTCGCTGAGCTTTTCGGGGCCCCAGTCGTCGAGGATGAGCAGATCGGTCCGGGCCAGCGCCTTCAGCATCCGGGCATAACGGCCGTCGCCCCGTGCTAGGGCAAGAGCGGCGAAGAGCCGTGGCGCGCGATGATAGGCGACGGAGAAGTCCTCGCGGCAGGCCTTGTGGCCGAGGGCACAGGCAAGCCAGCTCTTGCCGACGCCGGCCGGTCCTATGATCAGGAGCCCATGCCGCTGGCGGATCCAGTCGCAGCCAGCGAGCTTGAGGAACAGCGCGCGGTCGAGGCCTCGCTCGGTACGGAAGTCGACATCTTCGACCTGCGCATCATGACGCAACCTTGCCGCGCGGGCACGGGCTTCGAAGCGCTTCTGGCGGCGAAGTGTCGCTTCCTGCTCGAGCAGAATGGCGAGCCATTCGCCATGATCGAGGGTGCGCGCTTCCGCTTGGGCGTCGAGGTCCTGGAAGCCTTTGGCCATACCGTGCAGGCCAAGGTCGCGCAGCATGTCGAGGGTGGGATGGGTCAGCATGATCTGTTGTCTCCTCAATGGAAGTAGCCGGGACCACGCAGATTGGCGTGATCGATGATGGCGCCGGCACCGGCACCGGCTCGGGCGGCCTTGTGGTTGGTGATGAGGGCGGCGATGCTCTTGCAGGTCAGCCCGCCGATCTCGACGGCACGCGCCGAGACCGCCTCGGCGCGTTCATGGCTGAGATCGCGATAGAGGCGCAGAACGCCCAGGCATGTCCGGAAACCCTGTTCGGGATGCGGGCGGCTTGCCAGAATGGCGATGATCAGGCCTTCCGTCTGCGGCCCGATCGACGCCGCCCAGCGGCGGAAGCGCATCGGCGTCCACTCGGCGTAGCGGCGATGAGAGCTGGGCATGTGATCGGGGTTGGTGCCGTAGCGGCGACCGCCATAGCGGCGTTGGTGAACGGCGACGCGCTTGCCGCGATGGAAGATCTCGATCGTCCTGCTCGTCGCGCGGATATCGACCTGCTGACGAATGAGGCCATGCGGCACGGAATAGAAGAAGTCCTTGAACTCGACATGGTAGTCAGTGGCGACGCGCGCCAGACGCCATTCTGCAAACTCGTAGCCCTGCACCGGCAGGCTGGTCAGAACGGGTCGTTCCACGGTCTCGAACAGATGGCGGCGGCTGACACCGAGGCGGCGCATGACATGGTCGTTGATGCGATCGAGCGCCCCGGCGATCGCCGCGTTGGCCTCGGCCAGCGAGAAGAAGGTCTGCCGCCGCAGCCGGCCGAGGATGCAGGTCTGGGCAAAGCGAACCCCGTTCTCGACCTTGGCCTTGTCCTTCGGCCGTCGCGGCCGAGCCGGCAGCACGCCGACACCATAATGAGAGGCCATCATGCCGTAGCTGCGGTTGATCTCGGGGTCATAGAAGGAGGCATGATTGACGCCGGACTTCAGGTTGTCGGGCACGATCAGGCGCGGGACACCGCCGAAGAAGTTGAACATGCGCACATGCGCGCCGATCCAATCCGGCAGCGCCTGCGTCCAGGTCGCTTCCGCATAGGTGAAGCCCGACGCCCCGAGGACGCCGACGAAGATCTCCGCCTCGCGGATCTCGCCGGTCAGCGGATCGGCGATCGAGAGCTTCTTGCCGGAATAGTCCACGAAGACCTTGTCGCCGACGACATGTTCCTGGCGCATGGTCGGCGACAAACGCTTCTCGAAGCCGCGGAACAGGTCACAGAAACGACTGTAGCCGTAGCCACCGGGGTGGACGGTGCGATACTCCTCCCACAGGAGCATCAGCGTGACGCCGGGCTTCTTCAGCTCCAGCGCAAGATCCGCCCAGTTCGGCTCGGGCAGGCGGCGCTGGCCCTGCCTGACCCCGGCGCGAGCAAACAGCCGGTTCTCCAGCGCATCGTCGGTTAGGTCGCCAGACAGCGGCCAACGCAACCCCGCCGCGGTCGCGCGCTTCAGATTGTCCTGCACGGTGCTGCGCGCGATGCCCAGCATCTGCGCGATCTCGCGGCTGCTCGTGCCATCGCCGGCAAGCCGCAGCATCTGTCGTAATTGTCTCATGGTCAGCCTTCTCTTTGCCGGCATCGCCCGTCCCTTGTTGAAAAGGTCCGTCATGCCAAAGTTGCTGACCCAGGTGGTGCGTCTTCAGTCCCTCAAAGCGGCCGGATATTGATCGGAATGCTGGCCGGCTTCATTCCGGAATGGTGGCCGGCTTCAAGTTGGAATGCCCGGCCGGATAACGTCGGAATCCGCAGTCTGCCCAGAGTTTGACGTCGTGGTCGCTGATAGGCAGATACCCCTTCCCTCAGCGGGAAAGCCAATCTTGCCCATTCGCCTCCGCCCTGCATTGCTTGCCGCTGTGGCCATTGTGGAACGCGAGGGGCCAAAAATGCTGGAAGTGCTTCAGGGCCATACCATGGGCACAAATCGGACTCGATTTGGAGAATTCGTCGCCAGTATCCTCGGTCAAAAGCGAACAGCGCAATGGATCTCAATAGTGCAGCAAATTTGAGAATTGGGCCGCCTCGCGTCTCACAATTAAGTGCATCAATCGTGACGAGACCCCGCATTCTCGCATTTAAATGCAGTGCGACACTTGGAATCCGACGCGCAGGCCGTGCCGGCGTCGCCCCAGATGGCGGCGTTGCGGATCGCCAGGGTTGCATTGGCCACGCGCCCGCATGCCGCCTCAAGCGCGTCCCGGTGGACGAAGCGCCAGCCGACGTGCAGTAGCTCCTCGTAGCTGACATCCGGGCATCCGGCCGCCACGCGTTTCAGACCCGCATTCGTGCCCAGCCCGTAGAGGCATAAGATCAGCCGTCGATCGAGGTCGCCGCGTGAAAGCGCCACGCGGGAGGCTGATGTCTCAAATGCCTCCAGAAAGCCGGTGTCCAGAGCCGCCTCCTTCAAAACATCCAAGAGTTCCGTCATCGGCCAGCGTCGCCCGATCTCGGCCTTGACCGATTGCAGGCCCTGCGGTTCCGGCAACGGTTGGAACGGCGTGATCGAGAGACGATTTTCGCCACGCCAGAGAATGCGCACCTTGTCGTTGCGGGGGATTTCGGCGTTCAGCAGCCGCAGTTCCCGTTCGAGCTCGGCCTGGATTTTGCGCGTGAAGGCCGGCGCGTCCGGTGTCAGGTTCAGCGCCCGGTAGTAGGCCGCACGCCTGGTCTCGAAATCCTTGGGCAGGTCGTCGTCGGGATTGCGATAGCGATCCGCCCCAACCAGGGGCTCCGTGGGCATTTCTGCAATAATACCCGCTAAGGGAATTTGAAGTTGTTTGGATTGAAGCGGTTAGTGCGGATGGGCCTGAAGCGTTCGAGGGGGCGGTCAATTTCGTTCCAGAGATAGTCGCCGGTGAGTGCGATATGAGCCCACGGGAGCGGCGCAACCTGGGAGAGCAACTCGTCCGGAATGACGATGCCCTGGCTGCGGATGTAGTCGTTGGCGCGGCTGAGATAGACAGTGTTCCACAGAATGATGGCGTTGACGACGAGATTGAGACCGGAAGCCCGGTAGGCCATGGTTTCAGCGATGCGGTTGCGCAGTTCGCCGAGTTGGTGAAGGAAGACGGCGCGTGCAAGAGCGTGACGGCTTTCGCCCTTGTTGAGGATGGCATGCGATCTGCGGCGCAGCTTTATGTCGAGCAGCCAGTCTCAGATGAAGATTGAGCGTTCAATCCGGCCCATTTCGCGCAGAGCCTGGTTTAGCCGGTTTTGCCGGGGTGACGCTGCCAGCTTCTTCAGGATCACGGAAGGCGGCACCAGACCTGCAGCGATCGACGCTTTCAGCCGTAACACCTCATCCCAGTGCTGCTCGATGACCTCCATGTTGACCGTTCCCGCGATCCGCGCGTCGAGCGGGGCGTAGGCCGGATCTGGATCGATGACAAAGAGCCTGCGATTGCCGAGATTGCGGATACGGGGAATGAGCCTGTAACCGAAGGCGTGGAACATGGAGAATGTCGTTTCGGTGGCGCCGGCGGTATCGGTTGCGTGCTCATGGATTTCGACGGAGCTTTCGTTGTGCAGGAGACCATCGAGCACGTAAGGCGCTTCGCTCTCGGAGGCCTGGATCATGCGGGAGAAGAAGGAGGCGAAGCGGTTGGACAGGAAGCCATAGATCGACGCACCCGGCCGTTTGCCGTATTTTGCATTGTATTCGAGGCTTGCTTCGCCACGCCCGCCCGCCGGAAAGAACTGGCCGTCCGAGGAGGAGATATGGCCGTCGCCCCAGACCGCGGCGAAAGGATGTGCCTGCTGTGCATCGACCAGAACAGCGGTCGCCGTCGCGTAGGTTTCCGAGCGCAGATGTCGATCGATCATCAACATCATCTGGTGGATTGTGACACCGCGCGAGCTTTCCGCCATGCGTTCTGCGCCGGCATTGGTTGCGTCGGCAAGGATCGCGGCCATCAGTGCCGCCTCGTCGTTTGCCGTCTCACCGGTGCGATAGTGCGTGAAGCTGTCGAGGAACCTGGTCCAGCTTTGGACCTCGGCAAGCAGGCTGGTGATCCTGATCCGGGGCACCAGAATGTAAAGCCGTCGACTGAGCGTGACGATCCTGTCACGCTCCTCCTCGCGGATCGGGGAGATCGACAGACCCTTGTCGGAAATTGCCGCATCCGGAATGGCGTTGGCAGCAGCAGCCTTGGCCAGTTCTTTCAGCTTGGCGTCGAGCGTGGCGGTGCGCTCGGCCCGCCACTCCGCAAAGCTGTCGGGGATCGCAAGCCCGAGCCGTCCTTCGGCGCGCATCAAGTCGAAGATCGGCCGCGGCAGAAGATAATCCTCGAAGCTGCGCCATGCGCGGCTGCCATCGACCCAGATATCACCGGCCCGCAGGCGCTCCCGCAGGTGAACGAGCACCGCCACTTCCCAGGCGCGCAGGTCGATGTTGACGCCGTCCGAGCGCACGCGCCGCCGCCATTTGCGGGTCATGAACGCGAGCGGCACCTGCGCGGGCAGTTTCCGCCCGCCGTACAGTGCACGCAGATGGCCGACTGCTCTGAGAACCGGATCATCGGGACGAAATGATCGGAACGAAAATGCGCCGAACATGAGCCTGCCCAGCTTGCGCAATGATTTGTGTCGCTCAACGAGCTCGTCGAATTCATCACTGCGATCAGGGCGCACGACAGAATTGGCTGCCGCCATGCTGGCGATCAATCCGTCCCAGCCAAGGGAGGTTGCGATCGCGGATGCGAGATCGGTGTTGCTCTCGCGGGCCGCTAAGAGCGCCTCGCCGAGCTTGAGGTGATCGCGCGCCACCCCATCGAGAACGTCAGCCTCTTTCAGGCGGCGCTCCTTGCGGCTGATTTCGGCCTTGCGACGAGTGCTGCCGATCAGTTTGCAGAACATGTTGATCGCGAGGTCGGTGATCGCCGCCTGGTGGCGAACGTAACGGCAGCAATCATCCTGCCCACATAGAGAACCAACCAATATTTCGCCCCGTTAAGTCTGCGCTTGGGAGGCGCTGGCCGGATCAGGACGAGACATCTGCTGCAGTCAGATCAAAGACGTCGCCTGGAAAAAACTTGGCAAGCCGGATGTCGGCGGACCGGGCATGGCCTTCCATACCCTCAAGGCGTGAAATCCGTGCAGTTGCTTCAGCGAGGGGCCGGGCGGCCGCGCGTGTTGCCCGCTGCCAGGTCACTGTTTTCATGAACTTGTGCACCGACAGGCCGCCGGTATAGCGCGCCGCCCCCGAGGTCGGCAGCACGTGGTTCGGGCCTGAGGTCTTGTCGCCAAAGGCTACGGTGGTTTCTTCGCCCAGGAACAGCGATCCATACGCGCGCAGGCGCTGCAGCCACCAGTCAAGATTGTCGGCCTGAACATGCAGATGCTCTGGCGCGAACTGATCCGCGACATCTGCCATTTCGTCGGCATCTTCGCAAAGTATGACTTCGGCAAAACCGGTCCAGGCGGCGCGGGCACTGTCGCGATTCAGAGGAGGCAGCGTTTCGATCAGTTCCGGAACCAGCGCCATCACCCGCGTAGCCAGGTCCGCGTCCGAGGTCACCAGCCAGACCGGCGAATTGTAACCGTGCTCCGCCTGCCCGACCAGATCTGCAGCCACCAACTGGGCATCGGAATTTCCGTCGGCGACAACCATGCTGTCGGTCGGGCCGGCAAACATGTCGATGCCGACCTGCCCATAGAGAATCCGCTTGGCCTCGGCGACGTATTGGTTGCCTGGGCCGACGAGGATATCGGCCTTCGGCACTCCGAACAGGCCGTGTGCCATCGAGGCGACACCCTGAACGCCGCCCATGTTCAGGATGGCATCGGCGCCGCACAGATCCATCGTGTAGATGATCGCTGGTGGGATTCCGATACCCGGACGTGGCGGAGAGCATGCCGCAATATGCCGAACTCCGGCGACCTTGGCCGTTGTGATGGTCATGATCGCGCTCGCGACGTGGCTGTAACGCCCGCCCGGCACATAACAACCGGCTGCCGATACCGGGATTTGCCTTTGCCCGGCCATGAGGCCCGGCAATACCTCGACAGCAAAATCGGTGACTGTAGCGCGTTGGGCTTCGGCAAAACGGCGAACGTTGTCGTGGGCAAAACGGATATCGGCTTTTAACTGCTCCGGCACCAGGGCTGCTGCAGCCGTGCGCTCCTTGGCCGAAACGACGATCTCGCCATTCCACTTATCGAGATCACTGGCAAATCTTCGCGCAACGGTTTCGCCCCCGGTGGCAATCTCGGCTAGCATCTTTTCAACGACGGCACGCACGTCTTGGTGGCCCGTTTCGGCTGTACGCCCGGCTTTCTTCAGATAAATCATGTCTTTGGCTTTCAGATTACATTCTGCCCTTCCAGGGCACGAGGCGACGTTCGACAAAGCGCATCAATAGGTCGAAGGCGAAGGCGATGATGGCGATTACAAAAATCCCCATGATCACGATGGGCGTTTGCAGAAACTGGCTGGCCGACAGAACCATGTAGCCAAGGCCCTTGGTGGCAGCTACCATTTCCGCGGCGACCAGTGTGGTCCAGCCAAAACCGATGCCGATCCGCATGGCCGTCAGGATCTCGGGCATGGCTGAAGGCATGATAACATAGCGCATTACCTGCCAGCGGGTCGCACCGAAAGAATAGGCCGCGTGGATCTGCTCGATCGCGGCCGACTTGACACCGGATCGGGCACCCAAGACCACTGGGGCAAAAACCGATAGAAAGATCAGTAGAACCTTGGAAGTCTCGCCGATGCCGAACCAGATAATCATGAGCGGCAAATAGGCCAGCGGCGGAATCGGTCGGTAAAATTCGATCGGCGGATCGAAAATGCCGCGCATCACCGGGCTCATACCCATAGCAAGCCCGAGCGGCAGACCGATGACGCAGGCCAAAAGAAACGCCCCGAACACGCGCACCGTCGATATCGTCAAATGGTCAAGAAACGACGTGCCAATAAAGCCATTGTTCCAGATGGAGATGAACTTCGCCACAATTTCCATTGGTGAGGGCACAAACAGCGGTTTGACCCAGCCCATGGCCGTGACCAGCCACCAGACGAAGAAGAACAGGGCGATTGAGCAGGCCGAAAGCCAAAGCGTATTGCCTTGTCCCGGAACACCGTAGATTTCGCCCGGCCTAGTAGGCCGCGCACGGGAAAGCCGCGCGATCAGCCCGGCCGCGTCGCGCGGAGGTGAGGATATCTTGTCTGTCACGCTGCCTGCTCCTCGTCGGCGAAGATGATTTTTAAGACGTCTTCCCGGAGGCAAATGAACTCACGCGATGCCTTGACCTGGCGCGCCGGTGTCCCGTTTAGAAACTCTCTGGAGAATGGCAGGTCGAACGTATGCATAATTCGACCCGGCCTCGGCGACATCACGATCAGTTTTGTCCCCATGAACAGCGCCTCCTCGACGCTGTGGGTGATGAAGAACACCGACTTGTGCGTATCGTTCCAGATATTGAGGATCAGTTCCTGGGCCTTTTCACGCGTCAGGGCATCCAAAGCGCCAAGCGGCTCGTCCATCAGCAGGATCTTGGGGTCACAAGTCAGGGCCCGGGCAATGCCGACCCGCTGCTGCATCCCGCCCGACAGCTTGTAGACAGGAGATTGCTGAAAGCCATTCAGACCCAGAAGGCCGATGAACTTATCAGCGGTCTCATGTCGAGCATTCTTGCCGACACCTTGGATTTGAAGTCCAAACGCCACGTTGTCCAGGACGTTGAGCCAAGGCAGGAGCGCATGTTTTTGGAAGACAACGGCGCGGTCGGCCCCGGGCCCGGAAACGAGTTTGTCATCTAGCTTGAGGCTTCCCGAAGTGGGCGACAAGAATCCGGCTATAAGATTGAGTAATGTGGACTTCCCGCAGCCCGAAGCCCCAAGTGCGACGACGAATTCGTCATCCTCGATGGTCAGGTTGATCTGACTAAGGGCCGCCACCGGCGGGCGACCATCCGCCGCGGGATAGATTACGGAAAGGCTGTCGACATTCAGGCGCATAACTCCTCCTCGAGCAGTCACGGTGTCCTGCCCGACGTTTAGGCCGGGCAGGACTTGTCGGTTACTTTAGCGCCTCTTTGGCGATGGACGTGTTCACGAAGCGAGAGTAGTCGTCCGCGACGTTGTCGATCCGGCCGGCCGCCTTTAGAAATTGAGCAGTGGCCTTCATCACAGCAGCGCCGTTGCCCAGCCATTTTTCACTCATCTGGTCCTTCAACGGAATGAAGGTATAACCGGTTAGTATCTCGGGGACCTGCGCCGGTGCCGCGCCTGTCAGGTTGGCGATGGCTTTTACACTTTCATTGTCGGTGGTCCACGCGCTCGGATCCTTGAGGTACGCCATGTTGGCTGCATCCATAGCCTTCGCGAAGGCAACCAGTTCAGCCTTGTGGGCTGTTGCGAATTCCGTGTTTGCCACCCAGGCGTTGAAGGTCGGATAGCCCCATTCAGCGGTCTGGTTGGCGCCGACGATCCGGGTTCCGGTTCTCAAGATCTCGCTTTGAACCGGTGGCCATATGAAGGCCGCATCGATCGTGCCCTGTTCCCACGCGGCAGCGATCTGGTCGGGTTTCATAGACATGATTGTCACATCCGTGTCCTTCAACCCAGCATGAGCAATGGCACCCATCAACGAGAAATGCGCGGTCGAACCGATAGGCACCGCAACGCGCTTGCCCTTCAGGTCCCCAAGCGAGGTGATTCCGGAACCGTTGTGCGCGATCAGGCTTTCCGCCTTGCCGATGGCGTAGGAAAACATGAACATCTGCAGATCGACGCCCTGGCTTGCCGCGATCGCCAGTGGCGACGAGCCAAGTTCAGCGACCTTGACGTCGCCGGAAGCCATTGCCGCGATCACATCGGCGCCCGAATCAAATTTGCGCCATTCAATGGTCCAGCCGGTGGCCTTTTCGAATTCATGCGTGGCGCGCGCGGCATTCATCGGCGTCGGATCGCCGAATGTGGCGATCACCGTGGTTTCAGCCGAAAGCGCGGTCGCGGACAGTGCCAGAACGGTCGCCCCCGTCATGATGGCTCTTGTAAGTATCCTAATCATTTTTCATTTCTCCTTTGTTGAGTGTTCCGGCGCTTTGGCTCTTCTTGTTGCAGGGCAGATGATCCCCGTAAGTGTTCCTTTCTGGCCACTGCACTAGGCGGCAAAAGAGAGGATGGCTTGAACCAGTAGATCGAGCGTGTCGAAGGTTGTGGCACCTTCGGCGACAGCATCGGCGATTAGAGAAAACTCTGTGCAAGCGATCATTTGAACCACCGCGCCACGGGCTAGCAAATGGTCTGAGGCGGCCTTCAGGACTTGCCGCGCCTCGGGCTGGGGACCTTTGGCTTTGATCTGTCGGATGGCAGCAAGCATCGCCGGTTCGTCGCTTGCATAAAGCCCGGTCAAACCCAGTTTAGACAGCTGGACATCGAACAGGCCGACCTTCCGGACAGCAGGCGAGGCGAGGATTCCAACGGACGTGTTTTGCCCCGCAAGAGCCTCTGCATGTGCAACCGACAATTCGACCATGTCGAGAAAAGGCACAGTCACCGCAGCTCGGATGGACGGCGCATAGTGATGGGCAGTGTTGCAGGGCATAGCAAGGGCTTCGGCGCCGCCCGCAACGAGGCGGCGAGCCATACTGGCCAATACGGGGCCAGGATCTTCGCCGGTTCCTTCGATCAAGTGCTGAATTCGCGAGGGCACCTGCGGATTCTGATCGATAATCAGTGGGATATGATCGGCATCGTCCGTCGCTCTGACACCTGCCAGAATCTTTTGCATGATCAGGATGGTCGCCTCTGGCCCCATGCCGCCTAGCACACCTACACGTCGCATCACGCACCACACTTCGATGCGAGCACCGAAACGGAGTCGAGAATGTGCTCAGCAAGGAGGGCACAATCCTCGAGGCTGAACGTCAACGGCAGGCGCATGTCGAACAGGTCAGACAGAATGGCATCGGTCCTTGGGAGGCTTTGAGCTCCGGCGTAGCGCCAGCTGCGGTGATCGGACGTGAAGCCGACAGGCTGCGCGGCGCCAAACCATCTCAGTTCGACGCCGACGGCGGCAAGACGCTCTATAAATCCACGGGCGTCGGACGGCGCAATTCCGGGAACTAGAAACTGGATCGACGAGCCGACGTATCTTTCGGCATGCGGACGAGTCGGCATCCGGATCGAGGGGCAGACGGCAAGTCGCAGCGCCAGATAGTCATGTCGTTCATTCCACGCCGCGATACTGTTCTCGATGTGCCGCAACTGAGGTCGCAACAATGCGGCGCGCAAATTGTCCATGCGCGCCGACATATTCGGGTTGTCCAGGCGGATATCGACAAAGGTTTCCTTGTCGGCGCCCGCTCCATGCCGTTCGTACAGCATATAGGATCCCGAAAGAATGGTTGCACGCGCAATGAACTCGGCATCATCTGAGGTCAAAAGCCCGCCTTCACCCGAGTTCAGGTGCTTGTAGGTCTGTGTGCTGAAACACCCCGCGACCCCGAAAGCGCCCGAGCGACGACCGTTCCATGTTGCGCCCATCGTATGCGCGCAATCTTCGATCACGGCCAGGTTCAGGTCTGCAGCCAAGCGGACCAGCCTGTCCATATCGCACTGATGGCCGCGCATATGTGACAGCAGCAAGTGGCGCGCACCGGTCTGACGTGCTTTGACGGCTAGATCGTCAAGATCGATCACCAAGTCTTGGGTGATCTCCACAAGAATTGGCCTTCCCCCCACCGCCGCAATCGCGCCAGGTACAGGGGCAAGAGTGAAGCCATTCGTCAGAACGGCATCTCGTGGCAAAACTCCAGCTGCCCGCAGGGCGATCTGCATCGCTTGCCCGCCAGACGCCACGGCGATGCAATACCGCGAGCCTTGCCAAGAGGCATACTCGCGCTCCAAAGCCATGGTCTCACTCTCTTCGCCGGCGGCAACATTGTAGCGGTGCAGCCGACCCGAGCGCATCACCGCCAGGGCGGCGGCGATGCCCTCTTCCGGAATCGGCGGCTGCTGCGTGAAGCTGCCGGTGAAGCGCGTTCTTGCCATCTGGTTACTCGGCAGCCAAGGCTTTGCTGTCGCCAGCAAAGAAAGCGTCGTGGCCGAACAGCGCCGCCGATCCGCCGGTGTGCAGAAAGACTACGCGCTCGCCCTTCTTGAATTTGCCCTTCCGGCAATAGTCGATCAGGCCGGCCGCTCCTTTACCGGAATATACTGGGTCCAGAAGGATAGCTTCGAGCTGCGCGAACATACGGATTGCTTCCAGCGTATCTTCGCGCGGAATACCATAGCCTGATCCGACATAGTCACTGTCGGCAACCACATCGCTGCGCGACACGACATCTGGGCAGCCAAGCTTTTTAGCCGTCTGCAGAGCCAAATTGTAGACGTTTTCTTCTTGCTTTTGCTTAGGCGCGCGCACGCCGATGCCTGTGAGCGGAATACCCGCGTTGATCGCCTTTAGGCCCGTGATCAGTCCGGCTTGCGTGCCGGCGCTCCCGGTTGCTGTAACCAAATGGTCAATCACCATCCCGCGATCGTTCGCCTGCGAGACCAACTCGAAGGCGCAGTTTACATAGCCGAGCGCGCCTGTCGCGTTCGAGCCCCCGCCTGGGATCACGTAGACCAGGCGGCCCTCGGCGCGCAGCTTGTTGGCCACCATCTCCATCTCAGCCTGCATATCCATGCCCCCGGCGCGCTTGGAGATTGTCGCCCCGTGCAACCGGTCCAGCAGCACGTTGCCATTGCTGTTGTAGTTGGCGTCGTTCGACCCGGTTCGGTCTTCCAGCAGGATATGGCAGTCCATGCCCAGCTTGGCCGCGAAGGCGGCGGTCTGACGCGCATGGTTGGATTGAGTGGCCCCTTGGGTCATCACGATGTCTGCGCCGAGGGCCAGCGCTTCAGCCATCAGGAACTCCAGCTTGCGCGTCTTGTTGCCGCCGGTCGACAGACCCGTACAATCATCTCGCTTGATCCAGATTTCCGGCCCTCCCAACTCTTTCGACAGACGATCCAGCTTCTCAAGCGGAGTCGGCAGATGGGCCAAAAAGACGCGGGGAAAACGAGAGAGGTGCATGGGGCTTCCTTGTCATAACTTGCGTGTTGGAACTATCTGCACTTCATATCCCCTTGGCAAATGCGAAATTGTTGACATAACTTGCAAAAACCGCAAGTTGGAGGTCGGGAATGCGGCTGGAGTGGCTTGAAGACATCCTTGCGGTGGCGGAAACCGGTTCGTTCAGTGAGGCCGCAGACCGACGCCACCTCACGCAGTCGGCATTTTCGCGCCGGATACAAAATATCGAGGACCAGGTTGGCACCGAACTCTTCGACAGGACGCGCAAGCCGATCCACCTCCTTAGACATACCGAGGCGCAGCGAGATCAGATCGCGCACCTCGCAAGACTGCTGCGCCAACTTAATGCAGACCTACGCCGCGGCGACCGGATGTCGGAAAACAAGCTGGTCATTTCCAGCCAACATTCGCTGACGACAAGCCTGACGCCCGCTATTATCAAGGACATCAGTCTTCACCGCAGCGACATCTATATCCGGCTCCGTTCGGCCAATCTGGCGGACTGCTTCGCCCAACTTCTGTCGCGGCAGGCGGACATCCTGATCGTTTATCGACTCCCCGGCCACGAACATCCTATTCTTGGCTCCTATATCGACAGCATCACGATCGGGGTGGAGCGTCTCATTCCAGTGTTGGCGCCGAAGGGACTGCCCCGACTGTCGGCGAGCCGCGAAGCTGGCGAGGTGCCTTACATCGCGTACCCGGTGGATGTCTTTCTGGGTCAGGTGCTTGAGCGCGAGATTCTGCCGCGAATCCGTGACTCTGGCGACGCGTCGCCAAAAGCGGAAACCGCACTGACGCTCGCATCAATCGAGATGGCAGGTTTGGGCATCGGTGTCGCATGGGTTCCCGAGTCTCTTGCGCGGGATCGCATCGACGGGGGTAAACTTGCGGACCTGTCCGGAAGCCTTCCCAGTTGCAGCTTGGAGGTAACGGCGGTCCGACTCGTCGGCAAACCGGGACCCGTCGAGGTTGCGGTATGGGAGAGGCTTCTCAAATTTCAATCTGCTGTCGCCGCAAGCGAAGAATAGTGTCTGTCAGACGATCTCATGGTCGATGGGGAAAGGTTCCTACCACCTAGGATTGTCGCCTGATGACCGCGCAGGCACGCCTATCGAATATCTATGTCCCAGCAATGCACTGAAGCCCTGATCAAACCGTCCGCAACAGTAGACGATGCGGGCTGTCAGCACACTGTCACGGTTGTCAGGATCATCGATATAGCGGCGAGGACGCGGTTAAAAATACGTCCACTGGCCTCTGACTTTATGTATGGCATCACGATGCCATTTATCGGTCACTCTAGCTCTTTCACGCCACGCCGATGAAATGGATGAGCCCGAGACTGATCAATCCGAGGACGATGAGCGACAGCGTGACGGCGGCCGTCACCCGCGGCCCGGCCTTTGCCACGACCCGAATGTCGACCCCAAGACCTAAAGCCGCCATCGATATCGTTGTCAGGAGATTGGCGACGACCGCTGTCGGATGCAGGGCCGGTTCCGGGATCAATCCGGCGGTTCGAATGCCGGCCACGACGAGAAAGCCGACGATGAACCACGGTACGAGTTTGTGGAAAGCGGGCTTTCCCGGCTTCGGACGATCCCCCGCGACCGGCTCCGGTGCAGGTTCGTTTGTTTCGTCGCGCAGTCTCGAAGCCAGAAGCGACATCAGGAGCACGACCGGGCCGAGCATCAGGACGCGCACCAGCTTGACGACCGTTCCCACCTGGTTGCTGAGCGCGCCGATCGGCAACGTCGCGGCGAGAACCTGCGGCACGGCGTAGACGGTAAGTCCGGCCATGACGCCATATTGCGTCAACGACATCTGCAAAAGCGGCACGAACAGCGGTAGGACAAGCACGACGATCACGCCCAGAACGGCCGTGAAGGCGATGGACGAGGCAACGTCCTCTCCGTCCGCGCCGATCACCGGGGCCACGGCCGCGATTGCGGAGTTGCCGCAGATCGAGTTGCCACAAGCGACAAGGATCGCCATTCGCTGCGGTAATCCTAGCGCCCGGCTTATGGCGTAGCTCGTCGCGATCGCCACGACGACGACGACCGCAATGCCGGCGATCAGTTCCGGCCCGATGGCTAGAACCGCACTGGCGCTCACCGATGCGCCCAGGAGCACGACGGCTATTTCGAGTAACGTCTTGGCGCTGAACTGGATACCGGCATGCCAGGCGCTCGGCGGCGTCCAGACGCTTCGTATCGCGACGCCGAGGAGGATGGCGAAAACCAACGCCTCAAGCCAGGGGCGACCGAAAAGATCGATTTCGATCGCCTGGAGCAGATAGGCAAGCGCGGTTACGAAAGTACAAAGGCCAATGCCGGGGAGAACGCGCGCCAGCGCCGGGACGGTCGGATGGAATTGGGCAATGTTTTGGGCAGACATGATCACTCCCTGTTGAGAGCAAGCTTGCCCGACGGCAACTGTTTGGTCTATTTTAATGTAATGCACATTTTGTTCGATTTAAGTGAATGATAATGACCCTCGATCAACTTCGGATTTTCATCGCGGTCGCCGAACGCGAACACCTCACGAGAGCCGCCGAGGCCTTGAACCTCACCCCGTCTGCGGTGAGTGCGGCGATCCACGCCCTGGAGGCCCGCTACGGAGTCCATCTCTTCCACCGGGTCGGGCGCCGCATCGAACTGAGCCAGACCGGGCGGCTGTTTCTCCTTGAGGCCAAAGCGACGCAACGAAGCGCCAGGCTTGCGGAACTGGCGTTGACCGAACTGGGCGGCCTTCAGCGCGGAACGCTGACCATTCAAGCCAGCCAGACCATCGCCAGCTATTGGCTTCCGCCGTTCCTGGTGGGCTTCAAGACTGTGCATCCGGCGATCGGCGTGGTGCTGCGCGAAGGCAATTCCGCCGATGTCGCGACCGCCATCCTTGACGGCACGGCCGACCTTGGCTTTGCGGAGGGAGCTATCGACGATCCCGCGCTGACGCATGTTGCCGTGGCGCGCGATCGTCTTGTGGTGGTGGCTTCGCCCGATCATCCCCTGGCGAAACGAAAAGCGTCGCGAAAGGACTTGGTCGAAGCGACATGGATATTGCGCGAGGTAGGCTCCGGAACGCGATCCGCGTTCGAGGCCGCACTTCGCGGGCTCGACGTCGATCCCGCGCTACTTACGACAGCCCTTCTATTGCCCACCAACGAAGCCGTCTGTGTGGCGGTACGCTCCAGCGCCCATCTGACGGTGGTCTCCGACCTGGTGGCGCGTCCTCATATAGATGCCGGACGTCTGGCATTGATCGCAATCGATCTCGGCACACGCGCCTTCAGTTTGGTTCGGCACAAGGAGCGCTACCGCACCAGGGCATCCGAAGCATTCGAGGCACAGTTGCCAAGACCGGCGGCCGACGAAAAGGGCCGGAACCCGCCAAGGCCAGCAACGGGCTAAAGGGGGCTGTTCGTCTCCTGCCACTGAAGCAATCGCCGCCCGAAATCCGTCAAGCCATTGGCCCTTCTGCCGTCATCAAAAAGTTTGCGGGCGTTGCCACCTACTGTGTTTCGCCAGCCTCCCAACCGGCAAGGAACTCAACATCGGACAGGTCATCGGCATCTTCCCCGCCAGCCAGCCCAATGGGAATATCGCCCGTGAGCAGCGTTTCCTTGTTCAACAGCCCGGCATCCTCGAGGGCCTCGAAATCCGGCAGATCGCGCAGCGTGTCGAGGCCGAACTCGAGCAGGAACGCTTTTGTCGTGACGTAGGTGTAGGGCGCGCCGGGCGTTGGGTTGCGCGGGCCGGACGCGATCACGCCGGATCCGCGCAGATGGCCGATCAGATCGCGAGAAATTTCCTTGCCGAAGAAAAGAGCATCCTATGGGGAGTGGATAGCAACCTACGCTGTGGCAGACCGTATGTTCGCGGAGTGAAAGTGGCCCGCCCCCTGGGTAAGCTGAAGTCGGGGGTTGCTTCGGATGGGCCGGAGCCGAGCCCCAAGCTTAAGCGAGGGCGAACCATGGAGCAGCATAGCGAAATTTTTATCGGATTGGACACGTCGAAGCTGAAAATTTCAGTGGCGGTTGCCAACGGCGAACGGAATGGTGAGGTGCGCTTTTACGGGGATATCTCGTCGGACCCTAGGTCGGTGAGGTCCACTTCCCGGCGCTGCCGAACCCCGAACTTGCGGGGAGTACCGGACACGGAGACTTTGCGGACTGCCTCGCCGAAATGGACGCCAATGTCGGCGAGTTGGTCGATGCGGTCGAGGAACTGGGAATAGGCGACGACACTATAATCGTGTTCACGAGCGACAATGGCCCCGACCCGACTTTTCCGTCTCAAGGAACGTCGGGACCTTGGCGGGGCTATTATTTCACACACATGGAAGGCTCGCTACGCACGCCGTTCATTATCCGCTGGCCAGGCCACGTGCCCGCCGGCCGCGTCAGCAACGAGGTCGTGCATTCGGTCGACACCTTCACGACCTTCGCCAAGATCGCAGGTGCGGCTGTACCACCGGACCGTGCCATCGACGGCGTCGACCAAAGCGAATTCCTGCTCGGGAAAACCGAGCACTCCGCTCGCGAGGGTTTCACTGTGTTCGTCGCCGACCGCATGGAGGCGGTCAAATGGAAGAACTGGAAGCTGGCGTTCTACAAGGAAGAACGGGACTGGTGGTCGCCGCCAACCAAGCTTGGCGTGCCGCTGATCTTCGATCTCATCAACGATCCCAAGGAAGAATACGGAGCCACGCTCACGCCCAACGCATGGATCGGAGGACCGGCCATGAAGATCGTGGCGGATTTCGAAGAGAGCTTGAAACGTTATCCGCCGATCAGGCCGGGCACGCCCGACCCGTATACGCCGCCGCAATGAGGTAAGGAGAATCGATGACCAAGCGGGTAACAATTCGGATCGTTGCGGCGGCCCTGGCCCTGGCCTGCCTCGCCGAGACTTCCTGGGCGGAGGACGAGACACCCGGGGCCGGCGCTCTGGAAAAAGACACCTCCGGAACCAATCCGGCCGTGCTGACGAGGACGCTGCAGATATCGAACGAGTGTCCGTCGTCGAATGATTTGAGACGTTTTGGGCTTTGGAAGACTGGAGTTTCCGGCTCGGTTTGCGGGTTGATTTAAGCCGCTTTGGCCTGGTGGTTCAAGCGGCGTTGTCTGATGGTGTCGCGTTTGATCCTTTTGCGTTCGAGGAGGATTGTCGCGCGGCGTTCGAAGTAGACGTCGGCCGGGGTGAGATTGTCGAGGCTCTCGTGGTATCGGCGATGATTGTAATGCTCGACGAAGGCCGCGATCTGGGCTTCGAGGTCCTCCTGGAAGAAGTAGTTTTCCAAGAGGATACGGTTCTTCAGCGTCTGGTGCCAGCGTTCGATCTTGCCCTGCGTTTGCGGATGGCCGGGAGCGCCGTGAACCTGATCGATCTTGTATTTCTCCAGCCATTCACCGAGATCGGACGCGACGTAACACGGGCCGTTGTCGGACAGCAGGCGTGGCCGGTGTTCGACCTTGACCTTGTCACAACCTGAGGCCGCCAGCGCCAGATCGAGCGTGTCGGTGACGTCGTCCACCTTCATGCAGGTGCATAGCTTCCAGGCGATGATGTAGCGGGAATAATCGTCGAGGATGGTCGACAGGTAGAACCATCCCCAGCCGATGACCTTCAGGTAGGTGAAGTCGGTCTGCCACATCTCGTTCGGCCGCGTGGTCTTGTCCTTGAACTCGTCGTTGGCCTTGATAACGATATAGGCTGGCGAGGTGATCAGGTCATGGGCCTTGAGCAGGCGATAGACCGAAGCCTCTGAGACGAAATAGCTTTCCGTGTCGGTGAACTTCACCGCCAGTTCGCGCGGCGACAGATCCGCATGATCCAGCGCCATGGTGATGATGCGATCCCGGACACCGTCTGGGATGCGGTTCCACACTCGTGACGGCGCGGACGTCCGGTCTTCCAGCCCTTCGACGCCGTGGGTCAGGAAACGCTCATACCAGCGATAGAAGGTCGGCCGAGGAATACCGAGCTTGTCGAGGGTCTGTCTGGCCGACAAATGCGACTGTTCCACGATCCGGATGATCTCAAGCTTCTCTGAGGCGGGGTATCTCATTCTTCGTCGCCCCCATCCGCGATCATGCTTTTTTTGAGCAGGCGGTTTTCCAGGGTGAGGTCGGCCAGCGCTTCCTTCAGGTCTCGGCTTTCACGGCGCAGCGCCTTGACCTCGTCACTGGTGGCAGAACGGGCGGTATCGCCTGCAAGGCGCTTCTTGCCCGCTTCGAGGAATTCCTTCGACCAGCTATAATACAGGCTCTCGGCAATCCCCTCACGGCGGCAGATCGTAGCAATGCTGTCCTCGCCACGCAGGCCCTCCAGCACGATACGGATTTTGTCCTCGGCTGAATGATGCTTGCGCGTGGCGCGGCGGATGTCCTTGATCGTCTTCTCGGCCGCCGATGTCTGCGGCCCGGTTTTCTGTCTCATCTTCGCTTCCTTTGAGTGAGCTACGATGAGCCGAAAATCCTCTCTTCTCAATTAAGCCAATTCTGTCTCAAGGGCGCTGATGTCGGACA
>NZ_LJSD01000026.1 GCF_001303895.1 Mesorhizobium sp. 1M-11
CAGCCGCTCGCGGCATTGCGGGTCGATTCACCCGCTTCCTTCGACGCGGCGGTTGCGGCGAATTCCGGCAAGCCGATCCTGGTTTCGTTCGGCGCTGACTGGTGCACGGTCTGCAAATCGAACGAAGCCATCATGAACCGACCGGAGATCCGCCGGCGCCTCGATGCGATGCCGGTCATCGATGTCGACGTCACCGGGCAGGACGCCGGCGCTCAGGCGCTGATGACGCGCTTCTCGGTGGTCGGCCCGCCGACATTGTTTCTCCTCGATACCGAAGGCCGCGAGATTCGCGGCTCGCGCATCATCGGCCCGATCACCGCCGATGAGATATCCGGGCGCCTTTCGCGCGCCGGAGCCTGATTCACGCCAAGCAGATCCAGAAGAAGACCGAGGAAGACCCATGGACCGCAGACAGTTTTGCAGGATGACCGCCGGAGCGGGCGCTGCCACGCTTTTCATCGCCGCCGCCGGCCAGCGGGCACTCGCCCAGGACGTCGACGTGAAGGCCATTCTTCATGACCCGGAAGCGCCCGAGGCAGGCAATCCGAAAGGCGACGTCACCATCGTGAATTTCACGGATTACAATTGTCCGTTCTGCAAGAAGGCGGAGCCCGATCTCAATCGGATCGTCAAGCAGGACGGCAAGGTCAGGCTCGTCTACAAGGATTGGCCGATCCTGAGCGAGGCGTCCGTCTATGGGGCCCAATTGGCCCTGGCCGCCAAGTACCAGGGCAGATACGACCTTGTCCATCATGCCCTGATGTCGATACCGGGCAAGAGGATCCCGAAGCCGAAGATGCTGGAGGCCGTGAAAAACTCCGGCGTCGACATGAACCGGCTGAACGCGGACCTGAAGGCGCATTCGGCGAGTATTTCGGCGCTGCTTCAGCGCAACCTGGATCAGGCCACGGCGCTCGGGCTGCAGGGAACGCCGACCTATCTGATCGGTCCCTTCAGGACGATGGCGCTGGACTATGCCGGCTTCAAGGAAGCGCTTGCGGAGGCGCGCCGCCGTCAGGCAGCCGGAGACCGCATGGAGTGACGCGCACTGTCCCTGCTACGGCGCGCCTTTCCGGTGCGCTTGCCTTGGTGATTTGTCTTGCCGCCTGCGTTTCTGCCCCCGGCGACGGATCGCCTCCCGCGGCGGTCGCCCCGGCGGTAGCGCCGGGAACCGGTCGATACGATGCGGTGGCGAACGAACCGTTTCCGGTTCCGCCGGTCAAGCTGAAATATCTGAAGCCGCAATTCATGCGCCAATATGTCGACGACCCCACCGGGCAGCCACCTGGAACGGTCGTGGTCGATCCCACCCATCGCTATCTCTATCTCGTCCAGGAAGGCGGCAAGGCCTTGCGCTACGGCGTAGGGGTCGGCCGGGCCGGCATGGAGTGGTCGGGCGCCGCCAATGTCGCCTACAAGCGTGAATGGCCGCGCTGGACGCCGACCGGAGACATGATCGCCCGCAATCCCGGGACATATAAAAAATGGGCGGGTGGAATGGAGGGCGGTTCGAACAATCCGCTGGGCGCCCGCGCGCTCTATCTGTTCGAGGGCGGCAAGGACACGCTCTATCGCATCCACGGCACCAATGAACCGTGGTCGATCGGCAAATCCATGTCCTCGGGCTGCATCCGGATGATGAACCAGGACATCATCGATCTGTATCGGCGCGTGCCCGACGGATCGAGGGTCGTGGTTTTGCCTGTCGCGGCTGGAATTGCGAAAAATGAAAAAGATCGACCTGAGAGCCCGGGCACCGGAACCTAGGCGTTTCTTCGGGCGGAAGCGACCCTCGTGCAGGCGGTGTTTCCGTCTTCGATGACCTTCGCCGCGGCCTGCTCGGACGCATCCGCGGCCGATGGAGGATAAGCGGCGCATGCTGCTTGGCGCCCGGGCTTATGCGTGCAAAGGTCGCCGCTCTGCCAGGAACCTGCCCATGCCGATTCATCCTGCCTTTACGTCATCGATCGCCGCGCCGCGCCGGGGGCTGTGATGGATCCCGAGCGCTCCAACGGCATCCACCACGTCACGCTGATCACGCGCGACGTGCAGGCGAATGTCGATTTCTATGTCGGTTTCCTGGGCCTGCACCTGGTCAAACGGACCGGCGGCTATGAAGACGGACAGCAATTGCACCTGTTCTACGGTGACGACCAAGGGGCACCCGGCTCCCTTGTCACGTTTCTGGTCTGGCAGGACGGTGCGCCGGGC
The DNA here is from genome assembly GCF_001303895.1 of Mesorhizobium sp. 1M-11. GTDB lineage: Bacteria > Pseudomonadota > Alphaproteobacteria > Rhizobiales > Rhizobiaceae > Mesorhizobium. Next base: position 2,212 of record NZ_LJSD01000026.1, read on the forward strand.
CGGGCGGGGCTCGGCCAGGTGTCGGAAATCGCCTTTGCCGTGCCGGCGACAAGCATCGGCGGCTGGCTGGTGCGGGCGCTCGACCAGGGGGTGCCGGTGCAGGGACCTCTGCGCGAATTCGGTGAACCCGTGCTGCGGCTGAAGGACCCGGATGGTTTCATCGTCAAGCTGGTGGGGCTAGCCGAAAGCGCAACCGGCTCCGAAAACGCGGTCGGCAGGCTGCGCGCCGTCACCATCCTCACCGGTGATGCCGATGAGACGGCAGCCTTCGTTCGCCGCTTCGGTTACAAGCCCGGGCCGGCGGCCGAAAACATCCGTCGCCTGGTGTCCAATGCCGACGCCGTCGATGTGCGCAACGCGGCTGGCTATGTTCCCGGCCTGCCGGGCACGGGCACAGCGGACCATGTCGCGTTCCGAGCTGCCGACGTGGCGGCCTTGCAGGACGTCGAAGCCTCCCTGTCGAGGCTGAACTCGTCGCCGACGACTGTTCACGACCGCAAATATTTCACCTCGCTCTACGTTCGCGAACCGGGTGGCACGCTGTTCGAACTGGCGACCGACGGACCGGGCTTCGCCATCGACGAGCCCGCCGGGCATCTCGGCGAGACCTTGTTCGTCCCGCCGCACGATGCCGCACGAGCCGAGGACCTTAAGGTCATGCTGCCGCAGTTCTCCATGCCGGGCGAACCGCGCCTGCCCAGGCGCGATCTGCCCTTCGTGCATCGCTTCTACACGCCTGAGGATCCGGACGGCAGCACCTTTGTCCTGCTGCACGGAACGGGCGGCAGCGAGGCGGATCTCATGCCGCTGGCGCATCGCATGGCGCCGCGCGCCACCCTGCTGGGCGTTCGCGGGCGCAGCCACGAGGAAGGCATCGCCCGCTGGTTCCGGCGCATGTCGCCGAAGGTTTTCGACCAGGCCGATATCCGTTCCGAAGCGGAGGCCTTCGAGGCGTTCATGGAAGGCGCGATCTCGGGCTATGGCCTGGAGGCCGGGCGTATCACTTTTCTCGGCTATTCGAACGGCGCCAACTTCGCCGCTGCCGTGATGGCCCTGCATCCGGCGGTGATCCGGCGCGCCATCCTGCTGCGCGCGGTGCCGGTGCTCGATCCGCTGCCGGAGGCCGATCTGACCGGAAGCGAGGTGCTGGTCATCAGCGGTGAGCAGGACCCGTTCGGTGACGGTGCGCCGGTGCTTGTCGAATGGCTCGAAACGCATGGTGCCGGTACCGAGCACCGCACGGTCGCCGCAGGCCATCAATTGACGGCCGACGACGAGACGATCGGGCGGCGCTGGTCCCAGCGAACGCCCCCCGGCAATGGCTTCATTCATCGGAACGAAAGCGGCTCGGCTTTCTGACCCGTCTAGAGCGTTTCCGATTTTCTCGGAAACGCTCTAACTATTTGTTTTTACACAATTCCAGACGGAAAATAGCTACACACTTCTCCTGGAATTTCTATAGGGTACGCGGATAAATTCAGCCTGTTTTGGTGGTGGACAGCATCAAGATCGCAAGCTGGCTCTGCCGACTGGTTTCGGTCTTCGCGAAGACCCTCTTGAGCTGTGTGCGTACCGTATGGACGCTGACACCTCGCGCATCGGCATAGTCGCGAGGCGACATGCCTCCGGCTATGGCCTGGGCAAGGGCAATTTCGGCGGACGTCAAGCCATAGTTCCGAGAGATAGCCGCGAGTTGTGCGGGACGCGGGGAAGGGGTCCGGATGACCAGGCTGGCGATAGGCAGATCATCGAAAGCCTGATCGAAGATTGACTGGTTCGATGTGCTGCGTTCGATGGGGGCCATCATTGCGCGCAGCGGTGCGCCAATTGCCTGGCGAACGACGAAATCGCCTTGAAGTCGTGTGAAGTCTGTCCGTTTGATCGCGCTTAGTCCCGCCTGCAAGGCGGAGTCCGCCCTGGGGTCGCGGAATTGCAAACAGCCTCCCCGGCGAATGGACACCAAGCTTGCCTCCTTTTGCAGCGATGTTGCGGCACGGTTGGCGTGAGTGACCCGCCCATATTGGTCAATCAGAAAGAAGGCGTCCCCCGACACCTCCATCATTGTGCGGTAGTCTTCACCCTCGGTAAAAGGCGGAAGGTATCGCGTCATCTGGCAGGCGCGCGCGATGTGCGGCGCGAGCATGAAAAGCATCTTGTGCAATGAGGGTCGCACCCTATCGAATTCTTGATGCCGGATTGTTCCGGCTAAAAGCAGCAGCTTCCCTTGCGAGCGATGAAACACGATGGTGCTTGCAGAACAAAAATCCTGGTGCCTCAGGTAGTCGTTGTAAAACTCGGTTTTCAGCAGTTCGTCATTGTCAACAAGCTCTTCAGCCTGGATCACCTTACCGATCGGGGTGTTCCCCATTGCCGCGGCCCAGACGTTCCTTGACGCATAGTATTGCTCGTAACCGCGCAGGAAACCTGGGTCGACTTTGGATATGTAGATTCCCAACCCTGCCTTCGCGGCTGGATCGTGGGCTTGCAGGCTCATCACCGTGCCGCCCAGAAGGCTTGATAGCGTCTCGACAAAGGTCGTCCATTCGCGTGGCTCAGAACCTGCCCGATAGATCGAGTGAACCAGGCTGTTGAAGTCTTCGAGGGCTATGTTGGCCATGGGATCGCGCGAAGTCCCGCCGTGAGCTCAGATTATCAAAAACCTGCATATTGCTGGAGCTTTGTCGAGATGGTCAGCGATGCGCGCGTCAGATTGGTGCTTTGCGTGGTGACCGTCGGCCGGCTCTCAGCCTTCGATGAATTCCGCGAAGCCGGCCATGAAGTCGTTGAGCCGCGCCAGCGTCGCTTCGTCGGTCAGGTTGCCCTCATGGTCGAACACGGTTCCGGCGCGGGCGACGAGCATGCGGCCTGCCGCCCAATGACGCGTCCCCAGCGTGCGCAGCACCGGCAGCCAGTCGTTCTGCGACAGCACCGTGCCGAAGCCGCCCGGCGAGGCGCCGAGCAGCGCCACCGGCTTGCCGCCGAAGTGCCGGGGTATGTCGCTGGCCGGCCGGCTCATCCAGTCGATGGCGTTCTTGAACACGCCGGGGATGCCGTTGTTGTATTCCGGCGTGACCAGCAGCAGCCCGTCGGCGGCAAGCAGGCTGTCCTTCAGCGCTTGCACGGCGGGCGGAATGCCGTGCGCGGCCTCGTCGTCGGCGTTGTACAGCGGCACCTCATGGATCGAGCCGATGACGACATTCGTAGACGGAGAAGCGGCTGCGGCCGCCGCCCTGAGCAGGCCCGCGTTGAAGGAAGCCTGCCGCAGGCTACCGGACAGTCCAAGGATGGTGGTCATATCGCTGTTCTCCCAAGGCGGTCTCGCGGCGAGCATATCGCCACGAGACCTGTTCATGCTTAGTCCAACGGTTTCAGATTTGCCTCGATCGCGGCGCGCTTGCCTTCCAGGAAGGGCGGCAAAGCGAGACGTTCGCCGAGGCTCTCCAGCGGCTCGTCGGCGGTGAAGCCGGGGCCGTCGGTGGCGATCTCGAACAGGTTGCCGCCGGGCTCGCGGAAATAGAGCGAGCGGAAATAATAGCGCTCGACCTCGCCGGAACTCGGAATCCTGAACTCCGAAAGCCGTGCCGCCCAGTCGCGGATCGCCGGGATGTCGGGCGTGCGGAACGCGACATGGTGGACCGCGCCGGCACCTTGCCGCGCGATCGGCAGGTCGGGCTGCACGGCGACATGCAGTTCGGCCGCCGGACCGCCTTCGCCCATGGTGTAGACATGGACGTCGCCCTGTCCGTCAGGGGAGGCATAATGCCGTTCCTGCTTCATATTGAGCACGCGCGTCAGCACCGCATCGGTCGGCCCGAGCGTCGGCACCGAGATGGTGATCGGGCCGAGGCCGCGGATCTGGTTTGCGGCCGACACCGGGCTGCGATCCCAGGCATGGGCCTCGCCACGGCCGCCGTCGTCGATCAGGCGGAAGCGCTGGCCTTCCGGATCCTCGAATTCGATCGCGGCGCGGCCGTCGATCGTCTTGATCGCATCGGCACTCACGCCGGTATCCTTGAAGCGGGCAGCCCAGTAGTTCAGGCTTTCTTCGCCGGACACGCGCAGGCCGGTGCGGCTGATCGAATGCGTGCCGCGTCGTTCCGGCGAAACCGGCCAGTCGAAGAAGGTGAGGTCGGTGCCCGGCGTGGCTTCGCCGTCGGCGTAGAACAGGTGATAGGCGCTGGTGTCGTCCTGGTTGACGGTCTTCTTGACCAGCCGCAGGCCGAGCGTCTCGGTGTAGAAGCGTTTGTTGGCGGGCGCGTTCGCGGTGATCGCCGTCAGATGGTGGATGCCGGTCAGGTTCATCTCGGTCACTCCTTGTTGGCTGCGACCAGAATGATCGCTTTGTTGTCGCCAATATGAGGGCATCGTTCGCTGCTGTTTAGCCGCTATCTGCCGGACCCGGCGTTCGCGATTCGCGAACGCCCCGGCATCGGAAAACCGTTCGCGATTCACGAACGGTTTTCCGATGCCGGGTCCGTGCAAATCGGATAGAACGGCGGCATGAAATGGTCGGTCGAGGAAATCAGGACGTTCCTGGATGTCATGGAGGCGGGCACTGTTTCGGGTGCCGCCGCACGCTCCAACCTGTCGAAATCGGTCGTCAGCAAACGCATCACCGATCTTGAGGCGGCGCTCGGCACCGCGTTGTTCAGGCGCCATGCCGGACGCATCACGCCGACGGAAAGCGCCGAGGAACTGGCGCTGCGGCTACGCCCGGCTCTGGCGGAAATGAACGATGCCGTCGAAAGCGCCGCCTGGGGCATGGCAGGCCTCAGGGGATCGCTCGCCATTGCCGCACCGATGAGTTTCGGCATCAGCCATCTCAGCCCCGTGGTCGCCGACTTCGCGCGCCAGCATCCCGATCTCGCCATCACGCTCGATTATGACGACAGGACGGTTGACCTCGTGCGCGGCCGTTTCGACCTGGCTGTCCGGATCGGCCAGTTGCGCGATTCCGGGCTGATCGTCCGCAAGCTTTGCGAAGATCCAAGGGTGGTTGTGGCAAGCCCGGACTATCTGACCCGGCGCGGCACGCCGGAAAGCCTTGAAGATCTGCAGGCGCATTCCAGCATCGGCTACCTCAACGTCCACGCCGCCAGCGTCTGGCAATTCCAGGGCGAGGACGGAGCGGTGACCGGCGTTTCGATGCAGAGCCGCGTCATCGCGAACAATGGCGAGGCCATGCGCGACATGGCGATTGCCGGCCTCGGTGTCGCGCTGCTGCCGCTGTTCGTTGCCGATGAGGCGCTGCGGCAGGGCCGGTTGGTCAAGGTCGCGGCGAAGCTGACGCCGGTGCCGTTGCCGATCTCGCTCGTCTGGCCGCCGGTCAAGCCGATGTCGATGAAACTGCGCGCGATCGTCGATCACCTCGCCAAGGCTTTCGCTGAGCGTCCGCCCTGGCTGTCCTAGAGCATTTCCGCGTCCCTCCGGATCGCGGAAACGCTCTAACTTCTTTACGCAATTCCGGTCGCAGACCACTGCGCACTTTTCCTGGAATTGCACTAGACGCTGTATTCGACGAGCAGCATCACATCCAGCAATTTCCCGAAATCGACTGCGGCGTTGCCGGCTCTCGCGAAGGTTATCGTCAGCTTCTGGTCGAGCGTCTTGCCGATCAGCGGATTGAGCTCCGCGGCTGGAACGGCGCTGCCCGGCAGCCGGAGCGGCTCGCCGTTCGAGAGCGCGTAACCATCCTTGGTTTTGAAGGCGATGGTCCCTGTCGAGGTCACCATAGACGCTTTGACGGCAGCCTCCGCCAACCCCGGCAGCAGCACGCCGAGATTGACGATCTTGCGGACCTGGCCGCTGGCTGCCGGCAGCAGTGCCGGCAGGTCGAACGCGATCTTGATCTGAGCGGCGCCGCCATCCTTGAATTTGGCAAAGCCGGCCGCGTCGATCCGGCGGCCTGAAAGCATGATGCTGTGATGTTCGGCTGTAGGCGCGCTCGACGGCAAGCTGTTCGCATAGAGGGCGCGGCCTTCGACCGTGACCAGCACGTCCAGTAATCCATTCATCGCCGGCGCGGTCACAGGTTCGCTGAAAGTCAAGCGCCACAGGCTGGTGGTGCCGCTTCCTTCGAAAGGCTTCAGCACGTCGCTCGGCAAGACCGTTTCGGAAAGACGTGTCGTAGCGGCAAGCTCTCCGATTGGTAGGGCCGCCGGTGCCGCAACCAGCGGCGCGGCCGACATCGTCTCGTCGCGGCTGGCGATCGAAACGCCGGGATTGGAAAGGATCCCGTGCAGGCCTTTCGGCGCCGCCGCGCCGGAAAGCACGGTCGAGACGGTATCGATGCGGTGACCGAAGGTTCCAGGATAGGCAATTCTGAGTGTTGCCTCGTTGGTGAGGAACTCGCATCGGCCGAGCGCCTTCAATTGGCCGAAGGCAAGCGGAAAATCGGCCAGCAGCGAGAATGTATGGCGGAACGGCACCATCGCTTTCGTCCCGGCGATGCGCGAGGCTTCCAGCTCGGCGAGATCGAGCTGCAGGAGATCCGCCCCTGTCACCCCCTGCAATGCGCGCGGGAAATAATCGAGCCGCATGAGGTTGATGTTGCGCGACTGCTCGAAGGCCAATGCCCGTTCGGCCAGCCAGCCGGCCCATGCCCCGAGTTCGAGATAACGTTGCATGGCCCGCTTCATGACGTTCGCCATGGCGACATAAAAGTCGCCGTTCAGCAGCTTGTTGTCGTGATAGGCAAGCAGGTTACGACCCAACTGCACGTCGGCGGCGACGATGTCGCTGTTCAGCCGCGCGATCTTCAGTTCGCTGTCCTTGACGGATTTGGCGACCTTGGCCGCGGGCATGGCGACATTTTCCAGCGCTTTGATCTGGTCGCCGAGATTGCTGTAGGTGTCGGCCATCGCCGACATCGATGTGTATCCGGCATAGCCGAAGACCGCGAAGCCCGCTGTCACCGTCGCGGCGGCGCCTATGCCCATGAAGCCGGCAGCTCCCGCCGAGGAAAGGCCGGCCTCGGAAGCGGCGGCGCCGCCGAGGGCTTCGGCCGCGCCGCCAGGCAGGCCTTTGAACGTCTTCACCAGGCCGCCCGCGAAGTCGCTGAACTGGTTCCAGAACGATTCCTTCTCCGTCAATTCCTTGCGCTTGGCATCGATCTGCTTCTGCACCACGTCGATCTGCTGTTGCGCCTGGGTGACGCCGACATTGGCGATCTTGATCTGCTCGGATGCGATATCCTGCTGCTTGAGCGCCTTGGTGACCAGGTTGGAGATCTTGAGCTCTTCGACGGTGATGTTCTCCAACCCCGTCATCGCATTCAGGAAATCCTGCTGCGCGGCCTTGGCGAGGGCCGCAAACCGATCCGCCGAATCCTTCAGGCTGCGATAACGCAGGGTCGGGACATGGGCGTCGGTGTAGCCGTAATAGTTGAGGCCACGGCCGATCTTGTAGAGCGCCAGGCTGGCGCGTTGCGTTTGCGAGGCGCGCGAAGGGTTTCCTCTATTGTTGAAGAAGATGCCCGGAATCACCGGCAGGGGCTCCCATTGCGGACTGACGCCGGGGTCTTCGCCGTGCAGCCACATCACACCCTTGTAGAGTTCACGGGCACGCGCCACGCTCGATGCATCGTTCGAACGGAACAGCAGGTCCGCCCATGCAAGCATCGCGTCGCCAAGACGAAGCGCGATGAATTTACGCTCTAGGCGATGGAGAAGCGGTGCGATGCCTCTGGGGCGGAACGGATAGAGGGCAGGCGCCGTGCTGTAGACCGGTCGCGCGTAGATCCGGTCGGGTTCGAGCGGGTCGGTGTAAAGTCCTGCTTCCTTTTCCGAATTCAGGAAGGTGTAGGGCAGGTTGCCGGCATTGTAGAGGTTCGGGTCGCCGTCATTCCACCAGTCGAACGGTCCGGATTCGCTGTCGAATTCCGCCGCGCCGATGGCCACCGCCGACAGCACCGCATAGTGACGATTGGCTTCGGGCAGACGGCCCAGCGCCAGCAGGCAGTCGCCCATCCAAATATTGTAGGCGTAGCTGAAGAACATGATCAGCCACATCACCTGGCGGTCTTTATACCAATCCGCGAATGAAATCGGATCGGGGTTGAAATCGCTGTCCGGCATCTGCATCAGCAGCTCGAACTTCAACAGCTCGGCCTTCTTCGACACGTTGAAACGCCGGCGCTGGGCCAGGATCGACTTGTAGCCATATTCTGTGACGAGGCCGTCCTGCATCTGACCGAACGCAGCCTCCCAGGCCGCGCGATAGCGGTTGGCTGCTATCCGGTATTCGCCCTTGTCGAACGCGGCGTGAGCCTTGTCGACCTCATCCATCACGGCCTGTGTTTTCTGAATCCAGGATTTGTAGGGGCTGGAGTCGAGCGAGCTGCCGTTGAGCCGCATCCTGGAACTGTCCAGCATGCGCCGAAGCGACAGGAAGTTCTCGGGATAGAAGGGAGCCGTCGCATCGAGCCATTCCTCGTATTCGAGGAAGAAAGGTGCCTCTTGCAGCATCATCGGCTGCACGATGGGTTGTTGATAGACATCGGGCAGGGCGTGAGCTGGATCGAGATCGGACTGGAAACTGTCGCGCAGGAACCCGAGCAATGTGGCGATGTTTTCCTCCACCGGCGAGGATTGCGCGCTGTCCGGCCGCTCGACGTCGATGCGGTAGCGCAGGCTGAATTCGGCTGCGAACGCGCCGCTTTGGGCAATGAGGTTATCGAGATAGTCGCGGTCTCTGGACGTGCCCTGGGCGGGGATATCGGCCGCCGCCACGCCGCATCCGATGTCCGCCGGGGGCGCGGCGGCAGTCAGGATGTTGCGCACGATCGCTATGACCAGCTTGTTGGCCGGGACGCGCGAGACGTCCGTCGTGGCGAAATTCTGCTTGAACCGGTTGTTCAGCTGTTCGAGCGCTTGCGCCGGCGAAGCATTGCCGCCTGTGATCCAGGGATTTTTGTTCCTGAGCGCGATGTATTTCTGCCATGTCTCCACCAGGTAGTCGCGATAGCCGATATAGGGCGATGGCGGAAACTGAGGGATGCCGAGCTTGCCAGGCACGATATATTTCGCGCCGATTTCCTGGATGAGATCGCCAAACCGGATGGTGTTCGTATTTTTCAGCGCAATCGGCCAATCGACCTGGTTCAGTCCATCGAAACTGCGCACTTTCGCTTCGAGTGTTGCAAGGGCAGCCGCGACATCCTTGCGTTCGCGCACCTGCCGCAGGGAATCCTGATAGGACCGCAGCCCTTCGTCCTGGCTGAGTTCCGCGAAACCCGGCAGAGGCGCTGTCTTGCCGAGTAGCCCGGTCGGATCCAGGAAAACACGCTCCAGCCACGCGGCGGCTTCGGCGGCCTCGATCGCATCCAGCCCGCGTCGCGCCGTGGGGTTGTTCGCGAAGGCAGCAAGGCCGGACAAGCTGGCCACATTGGCCTTTGCGGCAGCCTTGAGCCAGCCGTCGATCCTGGAACTTGCGAGCTTGCGGCGTGCGACGGTGAAAACGAGGTCGTCGCGCCACTCGCTTGCACGCAACGTCGGGGTCGTCTCGACCGTCTTGCCGGCACTTTTCACGACGACGCGCAGGCTGAGCATATCTCCGCATCGCAGCAGCGATCTGGCCGAAGACGACAGCGCCTGGTCATCGAGGGAAAGAGCGAAACTGCCGTCGGCCGCCGTGGTCGCGGTCGCCAGCGGGATGGTGAACCATGCTTTTGGAAGATCGAGATCGTGACTGCTGGTCTTGCCGGCTGGTGCCAGCATCGCGACGATCTCGGCGCCGGCTATGGGGATCTGTGTGTCTGCGAGGTATAGAACGCCTCGATGCGAGGGCAGGGTTTTCGATGGCGATATCTCTGCGGCTGGTGAAACTCGGTCAAGCATCGTCGTGCCTTTCGTCCCGTGTGCAGAACGAAAGTCGCTATTCGCAACTGCTGGAGCAGACTATGAAGTGCTTCACAGTTTTCTAATGTAATCGGTCGAGCCGGGTCATCGCAGGCAGGGCCCGGTTATCCTTTGCCGGTGATGCTGCGGCCCGGATGCCGGACGCGGGTTGGCGTCATGCCGGTATGCTGGCGGAACACCCGGCTGAAATGCCCGGCATTTTCGAAGCCGCATCGGTAGGCGATTTCCCCGATCTGCAGGTCGCTGCCTTCCAGCAGGGATCTTGCGTAATGCACGCGCAGCGCCAGATAGGCGGCCATCGGGCTGGTGCCGAGCTCCGTCGCGAAGAGGCGCTCGAGCTGGCGCCTCGAGCAGTTCAGCCGGCTTGCGATCTCGGCGACCGGCACCTTCTCCTGGAGATTGCTTTCCATCAAGAGCAGGGCCCGCTTCACCGCACGGCTTGAGGCTTCGGGAAACAGGTCGCCTACGGGCTGCACGTCCCCGATGTTGCGGATGCGATCCAGCACAAGGATCTTGGCGGCCTTCTCCGCCGCCTTCTGACCGATGAATTGCGACACGAAATAGCCGGCGAGGTCGGCGGCACCGGTACCGCCTGCGCATGTCGCGCGGCCGCGGTCGACGGAAAACAGACTGTCCGCATGTGCGCTCACGTCCGGGAACTCGGCGCGGAAATCCTTGATGTGAAACCAGCTTACGGCGGCGCTGTAGCCGTCCAGCAATCCATAGCGCGCGAGCACGAAGCTTCCGGTGCAGAGCGCGGTTATGGGCACTCCCTTCTGGGCTGCCTTGAGCAGGAATGCTTCCTTTTCCGAACTGAGCCTGCGGTTGGTGTCAAGCAGGCCGCCGACGACCACGACGTTGTCGAAATCCTCCGGATTGCCGATCGCCGTCGTCGGCAGCAATTCGACGCCACAGCTCGCCCTGATCGGCAGGCCGCGCTCGCCGACGATCTGCCAGTCGAATTCCACCCTGCGGCTGCGATCGCCCTCGTCGCCGGCCAGGCGCAGCGTGTCGATGAACAGCGAGAGCGGCGACAGGGTGAAGTCGCGGACGAGGAGAAAAGCAAATTTCCTGGCCATTCTTTTCCGGCCCGTTCCTTTTCAGCATTGCCTTCGTGTCATCCGAAGCCATGCGGCGGCTTTCCATACCCCTGAGGCGCCGATCAATCCTTGCGGAAGATGATGCGGCCGAGCCAGCCGGTGATCATGGCGAGGCAGATGGCGAAGAAGCCATAGAGGAAGGAATAATCATGCGCGGCGCGGAAGACCGACTGTTCGAAGCCGGACTTGCGGATTTCGAGCTGGGCCGAGCTTTCCTTCACGAAGACGCCGTTCTTGAACAGGAAAGCACGCGCCTTGTGGGTGCCCACCGGCACGCTGGGCGCCAGCCGCACCGTGGCGCGGAACAGGTTCTGCGACAGGAACTGCACGCCACCGACATTCTCGCTGTATTGCCCGGTCGCCGCCTTTCTCTCGCGCAAGGCTGCGGTGAATTCGGCGATGGTGGCCGGGCTGTCGCCCTCGTCCATCGGCTGCATGTAGATGTTGTTGGCGCCGAGCGACAGCTGCTTGTAGCTGGCCGGTTCGGTGATGTCCTGGAAGGGACGCGTGGTGGCGACCGAATAGGAGACCGGCACGTTCTCGAAGGTTTCTGATTCCAGGTTGATCCACACGCCGAGGATGCGGTCCTTGCGGCGCACCACCACCGGCCGCGCCGGTCCTTCCAGCACCACGATGACGTCGTAGCGCCCCTGGCGGACAATCTGCAGATCGCCATCCTCCAGCGCGCCGAAGATGGTGAGGTCGGCGCCGGTGAAGCCGGCGGTGATCGTCACCTTGTCGGTGGAAAGCCCGATCTGGATGCTTTCCTGGTGCGGCGACTGCGCCGCCGCCGGCAGGGCGGCGGTGAGCGCAAAGAAGAACAGCACAACCGGCAGAGTTGGCGCTGCCATCAGCTCAGTCCCAGCGCTGAAAGCGAATAGCGGTTGGGCGGCGTCACGAACAGGTCGAAGGCGAGGCGGAGCGCCACCGCCAGAACCAGCAGCGCCAGCAGCGCGCGCAACTGCTCGCCGCGCAGCTTCTGGCCGGCCTTGGCGCCATATTGCGCGCCGGCAACGCCACCGACCATCAGCACGAAGGCCAGCATCACATCCACCGTCTGGTTGGTGGTGGCATGCACCAGCGTGGTGTAGGCCGAGGTGAAGATGATCTGGAACAGCGAGGTGCCGATCACGACATTGGTCGGCACTTTCAAAAGATAGATCAGCGCCGGCACCATGATGAAGCCGCCGCCGACACCCATGATCGACGACAGGAAGCCGATCGCCACACCCAGGCCAATCACGGGAATGACGCTGACGAACAGTTTCGAGGCGCGGAAGCGCATCTTGAGCGGCAGGCGGTGGATCCAGTTGTGCTGGCCGGATTTCTTGAGCACCGGCGCGGCGCCGCCGCGCGTGGTGCGCAGCGCATTGATGCTTTCCACCAGCATCAGGCCGCCGACTGTGCCGAGCAGCACGACGTAGAGCAGCGAGATGAACAGGTCGAGCTGGCCGATCTCGCGCAACAGGCCGAACACATAGATGCCGACCGTCGAGCCGACGACACCGCCGGCAAGCAGTACCCCTCCCAGCTTGAAGTCGAGCGTACCCCGCTTCATGTGCGACAATACGCCGGAGAAGGACGAGGCGATGACCTGGTTGGCGCCGGTGGCGACCGCGATCGCCGGCGGGATGTTGTAGAAGATCAGCAGCGGCGTGATGAGGAAGCCGCCGCCGACGCCGAACATGCCCGACAGGAAGCCCACCGCCGCGCCCATGGCGAGCAGCACGAGGATGTTGACGGATATTTCCGCAATCGGGAGATAAATGCTCACCCGTCAGTCTCGATCAATCCAGCCTCTCGGCGACAGAACCTCTGTCCCCTATAACACCGAAAAGCTAACTCGTTCTTGCGCCGGCGCCGCGCCCGGGAAAACCCGGAGCATCGTTACCGAAACAAAAACCGGTTCAATCAGTTAACAGGCATTTTGATGGCAAGGCGTCGCGAAGGCGACGCCTTTGGCGCTATTTGCGCGGCGTGATGCGAAGGGAACACGATCTCTCGATGTTCCGGTGTCGCGGCTGGGTCTGCACCGCTGTGCCTGCCGGCGGGCAGCATGAAACCTTACTTCCGCGCGAGCAGCGCCTTGACCAGCTTCTCGTCGACCGAGCCGGTTGCCGGCAGGTCGTTGTCGGTCTGGAAGGCCATGATCGCCTTCTTGGTCCTGTCGCCCATGACGCCGTCGGTGCCACCGGCGTCATAGCCGTTCTTGGCCAGGATGCGCTGGATGTTCCGGATCGCCTTCTTCATGTCGAAAGTGGCGGTCGTGCTCGGCGCATCCTGCCAGGCGCTGGGCATGTCGAGGGAATTGGCCGCCTCGTCGAGCGGCTTCGGCTTCCACAGGTCGGTGGCCTGCCTGGCGCGTTCGAGCTGTTCGGGGCGCAGCGCCTTGGCGATCTCGTCGCGCTTGGCGGCGGCGTCCTTGTCGCCGGATTTCGCCACCAGCGCGAACCACTTGTAGGACTCTTCCAGGTTCTGCTGCATGCCGGCGCCCTTGGCAGCCAGGATGCCCAGATTGAACTGGCTGTCCTTCACGCCGAGATCGGCGGCCTGGCTGAACCAGCGGGTCGCGGCGTCATTGTCGGCAGCGCCGTCGGCGCCCATGGCAAACAGCACCGCCAGATTGTGCATGGCGCTGGCGTTGCCCTTCTCGGCGGCACGGCGGTACCATTCCTTTGATTTGGCGATGTCGCGTTCGACGCCGATGCCCTTCTCGTAGAAATTGCCGATGCGGTATTCGGCCGGCGCGAAGCCACGCTCCGCCGCCTCGCCATACCATTTGGCGGCGGCCACCATGTCTTCCTTGACGCCGCGCGCTTCGGCATAGCGCGAACCGATCTCGAACAGCGCCTTGGCATCGCCCGCGGCAGCGGCATCGCGCAGCGCAACCGGGCCGACGGCCTGCGGAACTTCGATCGCATTCGCCGACGGATCGGCCGAGGTCTCGGCCGGCGCAACGGCGCCGGTCGAGACTTCCGTTGAGACGTCCGGCTTGGCCATGCCCGGCACGTCGATCGTCGGCAGGGTCACCGGCGCGGCGATCAGGGCAGGGGGCGCAGGCGCGGGATCGGCCTTGGCGATGGTTTCGGCCTCCGGCGCCGGCGCGTCGGCTGTCTGCGCGAGATCGTCCTTGGACCCCGGTTCGGGCAGGTCCTTGTTGTCGACGTTGCGCACCGGCGGCGCGTCGGCCGGGATCGGCACGGCCGGTGCCTCGGCGGCGGCAGGGGCCTGCGTGGGCGCCATTGAAGGCGCCTGCAGGGCAGGCGCCACTGTTGCGACGTCGGTCCTGTCCTCGATGGGGGCGATTTCGTTGACCGACACCTGTTCGGGATCGGACAGGAAGGCCTTGCCGAGTTGGAGACCGGCCAAAGCCAGCATGATCGCTGCAGCCGCCATCAGGATTGGCTTGCGGCGAGCCTTCAGCAGATTGCCGAAGCCGAAGGACTTGCCGCCGGCCGATTTGCCGGAATGGTGCTTGAGCGCTTCCGCTTCGGCGGCGGCCGCTTGTGCGGCGCGGCGTGCGGCGGCGATGAAATCGGCCTTCGACGCGTCGGTGGCATTCTGCTTGGCAGGCTGGCCACGCTCGTCGCGCACCCGCTTCATGATCGCGTTGAGGTCCGGCGCACCGGAGCCCGGCTCGAGCGGACGGTTGATCAGCTTCGGCTCCAGCGGCTCGTCGAGATCGACCGTCGGCACCTCCGCGCTTTCGGAAAGAGCGGTCGGCTGTGCGGTTTCGTTTTCGCGGCGCATCTTGAAAGCGCGCGCGATGCCGCCGAACATCGACTTGTTCTGGCCCGAGATTTCCGAATCCGCGGCGATGGCTTCGGAGCCAAG
>NZ_LJSD01000007.1 GCF_001303895.1 Mesorhizobium sp. 1M-11
TGTGTTTCGGCGTGGAATAAGGACCCCGTTTCAGGGGTGACCGGCGTCCAAAAAGGACCCCTGTAACGCAGGGTTGTCACACTGCCTTCGGTTTCATCGGGGGCATTTGTTTTGGATGTTGGTTGTGGAGACGATTGCGAAGATACGTCGGCTTTCGCTGGTCCAGGGGAAGTCGATCAAGGAGATCTGCCGCGAGTTGAGGATATCGCGGAAGGTTGTCCGGAAGGTGCTGCGGTCGAACGCGACGGAGTTCCGTTACGAGCGTGAGCATCAGCCGATGCCAAAGATCGGCCCCTGGCAGGATCAGCTCGACGGGCTTTTAGGTGGCAATCACGGCAAGGCGGGGCGCGAGCGGCTAACGCTGATCCGAATCTTTGAGGAGCTCCGCGGTCTCGGATACGACGGCAGCTACGACGCGGTTCGCCGATACGCCAAGAGCTGGGCGAAGGCGCAGGGATCAGCGACGGCGGAAGCCTATGTGCCGTTGTTCTTCGCGCCGGGTGAAGCCTACCAGTTCGACTGGAGCCACGAGATCGTCCTCATCAATGGCGTGACTGTGACCGTGAAGGTTGCCCATGTCCGGCTTTGCCACAGCCGCATGATGTTCGTCAGAGCCTATCCGCGCGAGACGCAGGAGATGGTGTTCGACGCGCACGACCGGGCCTTCGCCTTCTTTGGCGGCACCTGCACGCGCGGCATCTACGACAACATGAAGACGGCGGTTGAGACGGTATTCGTCGGCAAGGACCGGCAATACAATCGCCGCTTCCTGCAGATGTGCAGCCATTATCTGGTGCAGCCGGTCGCCTGCACGCCGGCGTCGGGCTGGGAGAAGGGTCAAGTCGAGAACCAGGTCGGGCTGGTGCGCGAGCGCTTCTTCACGCCGCGGCTGCGCTTCAAATCCTATGAGGAACTCAACGCCTGGCTGCTCGACAAATGCATCGCCTACACCAAGACGCACCGTCATATCGATCAGCCGGAGCGCACGATCTGGGAGGTGTTCGAGGAGGAGCGCGGCAAACTTGTCGAGTATCGCGGCCCCTTCGACGGCTTCCACACGGTCCCCGCCTCGGTATCGAAGACCTGCACGGTGCGCTTCGACAACAACAAATACTCGGTGCTGTCGACTGCCGTGGGCCGACCGGTCGAGATCCAGGCCTATGCCAGCAGGATCGTCATCCGGCAGGATGGCGTTGTCGTCGCCGAACACGCCCGTTCGTTCGGGCGCGGTGAGACCATTTACGATCCCTGGCACTATGTCCCCGTGCTCGCCCGCAAGCCCGGCGCATTGCGCAATGGCGCGCCGTTCCAGGACTGGGTTCTGCCCTCGGCGATGGAGCGGACCCGGCGCCGACTGAAGTCCTCGGATGACGGTGATCGCCAGATGGTGGCGATCCTGGCTGCGGTGTTGACCGACGGGATCGATGCCGTGGAGGCCGCCTGCCAAGAGGCGCTCGACCAGAACGTCTGCTCGTCAGCTGTCATCATCAACATTCTGGCGCGGCGGCGCGATCCGGCGCCAGCCATCACCATTCTCACCCCGGACGCTCTTCGCCTGCGCCATGAGCCGCAGGCCGACTGTGCCCGCTACGACAGCCTCAGGAGGGCAAGCTGATGGAACGCACGCAGGTTCTGGATCTGATGGGAACGTTGAAGCTCTACGGCATGCGCAGTGCCTATGACGAGGTTATGGCGACCGGCATCAAGCGCCAGCACGAGCCGCCGAGGATCGTCGGCGATCTGCTGTCGGCCGAGATCGCCGAGAAGCAGGCGCGCTCCATCAAATACCAGCTCACCGTCGCAAAGCTGCCGATCGCCAAGGACATCGAGGAGTTCGACTTCGACGGCACGCCGGTCAACGAGGTGCTGGTCAGGGACCTTGCCAACGGCACCTTCGTCGCCGACCAGCGTAACGCCGTTCTCATCGGCGGCACCGGAACCGGCAAGTCACATCTGGCGATTGCCCTTGCCCGATCCCTCATCCGCAACGGGACGCGCGGTCGCTTCTTCAATGTCGTTGATCTCGTCAACCGGCTCGAGACCGAGCACCGCGGTGGCAAGCAGGGCCGTATCGCTGACTACCTGACCCGATTGGACTTCGTCGTCCTCGACGAACTCGGCTATCTGCCCTTCGCGCAAGCCGGCGGGCAGTTGCTCTTCCACCTGATCAGCAGGCTCTACGAGCGCACCTCGATCATCGTCACCACCAATCTGGCGTTCGGCGAATGGCCCGCTGTCTTCGGCGACGCCAAGATGACGACGGCGCTGCTCGACCGGCTCACCCATCACTGCGAGATCATCGAGACCGGAAACGAATCCTGGCGATTCAAGAACCGCGCCTGATCACCCCATAACGCCGATCCGCGCTCGCCGGCCTGCGCAACCCAGACCAGCTTCGCCCGGCGAGCGCTAACCGTGGTGCCCTACAGGGGTCCCTTTTGCGCGCCGATCCAGGGTCCCCATTCCAGGCCGATTGACATCGAAACCTTGAAAGCAAAGAGACAGCCTGATGACTGGGTTGGTCGACCTTCGTTGGAACGCGAAAAGCCAGCGTTGAATAGCATTGCTCAACACGCGCTGGCACCGGCGGTCGGCTTCGCATTTCAAGGTCAGGGGCCTTTTTTTCCGTAAGAATTCAGCCGCACCAAGGGCTCGCCATTCTCACTGTACCCAACGACATCGCGCTTCAAACCCGCAAAATCACCGATTTCACGACAGCATCAGAAATGGTCGGTCCATTGAGCTATGGACGCTCGCTCCAGCAAGGTACACTTCACCTTGTGAAGGCGTTTGGGCTTTCGATCGGCTCTCTTAGCGAGTTGCGCTATCGACCATGCCCTCATCTCACGATGCTGCAGCTCCATCGTTGTGGGTTGAGGGCGTAGATGACGAGACAGTTCATCGTCGTCATACCCGACGACAGAAAGGTCGCGAGGGAAGCTCAAACCGGCTTTCCTGGCAGCGATGAAACAACCCATGGCCATTTTATCGTTCCGGCAAAAGATGGCGGTTAGCGGATTTTCGAGCGCAAGCAGTCGCTTCGTCGCTTCATAGCCCGAAGTTGGCGTCCAGTTCCCGTCAACAACCAGGCCGCCATCATACGCAATACCGGCTTCAGTCAACGCTTCCCGGTAGCCTGCAACACGGTCCTGGGCCGCGTAGATGCCGGTTACCTGCTGGTGCTTAGACTGGTGCAAATGCGCTTCCCTTTCCAGCGTCGATCGACATTGAATTCCTGCCATGGACTTCGCAGACTGTTCGCCCCCGGTCCGCTGACGGTCCGGCCCGATCTGATGGACTCAACGCGTGTCGGGCTGGTTCCTTGATGCAAAAGCCCACCATCGACCAGACCGTGGACCTATCTTAAGATAACAGGCAGAAAGTTGGAAAATTTCCGGAAATCCCAATCAATCTGGATACTTCTCAGGGCTTGCTGGGGCGCGCAGCAAAATCGGGACTCTCAACATAACAATCAAACACTGAAGCCTCACTGCTTTTTCAAAACAAGGGAACGGAGGGGTCCACTCTGATGCCTGCCGCCTTGACGGCAACGAGGAAGGCGGATCGAGCACCTTCCACACTCGCCTCCCCGGCTCCCGCCTTGGCGCATCTGTTCATCGCGTCGACCCATTGCAGGCTGTCATTGGGCGCCCAGTTGTCGAAAAGAAAATCCGACGCATCGGATACAGTCGAGACGAGGTAAAATTTCGAAGGGAGGCCAGCATAAATAACTATTGGCGTTCGAAAGGACTGATTTTCCATAAAATACTGTACGCCCGACCGGGCAAAACGCAAAGCTGCGATCATCATCGTTTTCCTGTTCAAGGGCATCCGAAAAATAATCCTCGCTACTTCCTTCGGACGGCCTTAAGAGCGGGAATGGAAAATCCAAAATTTGAAAGTCCAATCACCGTCCGTATCGATCCTGCGGGCGGCAGCAAAATCCTTGCGGACGTCTCGGCCTGCACGAGTTTCCTGCTTCGAGAGTGGCCTGGTAAGCGGGGCGACAAGCATCGAGCAGCACTCCAGGCCTGTTCTGATGCGAACGATGGCAAGAAATCTGCTGAAGGCGCGAGACGCGCGTTCATCCTTGCCGCGCGAGAAGCCGGCATCTTGATCAATTCATGAATTGATCAGTTGTCCAGTCATGCGACGCGACCACCGGATGTCTTGCCTGCTATCCGGAAGTCTGTTTGTCGAGCGGACATCACGCTATCTCCGAGAGGGCGCTGTTTTTTGCGGCCCGCCCTGGATGACGTCGAGTTCGTGCGAGCTCGTCCCGTGACCAATGCCCGAGCGGCTGTTTTCATAAGTGATCGGTTTTGGATATTCTTGTGCAGACCTTGAACCGAATGAAGCGCATGGTAAGCCATCGGCGCGAGATGATCAGGGCAGCGTCGGCTGTGAGCGAAAATCATGCTTCCGCCCTATACCAGGGAGGAAGCAATGGCAGACCAACCCTCCATCAGCGGCTTGTCCTATGCGGATGATGTCACGGTTCTCACGAGTATCTATGATACTCTCGATGTCGAACATCGCATTCTTCGCGGCGACCTTACTCCAGAGGAACTGGTGAGGGCGACAATAGACCTGCTTTCGCAAGGGGTATTTGATCAAGCAGATCTCCAGGAACACCTCTGGCTTTATCTGCAACGAAGATTGGCTATCAACTGACTGCCTCCATCCTCGGACAGGCGCCGGGGAACAACCTTTGGATCGTTCCTGCGCTTCATGCTGGTGCACCACAAGCGAGGGCTATTAAAAGCCGAGGCCCCGCATCCAAATGGCACAGAACAACGGATGGTATTGGAACCTGTTCCAGTCGAAAAGGCGTCTACGAGACTTCCCGTTGGAGCCTAACCTTCCCCTGCGGAAAGGGTTCGAACATCAAGGAACGGTCGAGTGGCCAATTTCCTTTTCGAGAAGACACGCGCGTAGCGTAGCCATCACCAGAGCTATCGCCGCACAGGAGTGGTCCGCGACGACGGGCACAAGACGGAGGGGACTGTCCTCAACCACATACGCCCGCCGGCGGCCTGCGAAAGGATGATTTCCCCACTGCCATCCCGGAAGCAGTTGCTCGGTCAGGGCAACAGCTGCGTCGAGTGACGCGGTGTAGGCCGGAGGGGAACGGTATGAAGTATGAACGATCTTTCCGATCTTCCTGTGCCTCAACTGACAAACCCATAATTGTTCCCAGTCGGAAAAATACTTTTCGATTGCGGAATCCAGTTCTGGGCTGGGACCTTTCAGCCGCTGGCAGTCCGAGATCAGGCCAGTCAAACCGGTCATGCGCATCCTCTTGGATATACCGCGTCGATCACCGGAATTTTCGCAACGTCCACGACCATCAACTGGATTCTTTAGATCAGGCCTTCTCTCCGGCCTACCAGTTGATGCTATCAAAGAAGATGTAACCCAGATAACCACCCACACCGAACACCATGACCACAGCAAGGGTGGCCAGTATCTGATCCGCGGGGCGCACTGTTTTTGTCATCGCTGGAGCATCCATTTGGATCCGGCGCATCGCTGTGTCCGGCATGTCGGGTTCAAAAGAAGCCGGCCGCTTATCCGCACCGGCTGACGGTCGACGAGCAATCTACTCCTTTGCCTGCGTGTCGTGTGGAACGCGAAAATTTCTGCTTTCGATATCGACGATTGCGCCGCAGTTCCTGCATTCCATCTGCGTGTGTGTTTTCACCCAGCCAACGTTTTTCTTCGTCTCGTGACGACAATCCGGGCAGAGCACGCCGATTTCGTTGTTGTCCAACGATTGGTCAGTCACGACTCGGGTCTCATGAGCGGCAGCTGGGTTTAAGGTTTCCGAAGCAGACGGTGAGGTCCAGACCATCGCGCGCAACTGAAAGGCTGCGCTGTTCCTGGTCAGGTAGGTGAAAAGCATGACACCCTTATCGGCAAGGTAACCTCACCCCACCTTCACGATAAAATTCACCATGCGCCCAATTATTCCGAAAGTCTATCTGAAAATATTATTTCCAGCCGTTCCCACAAATTTCGACAACATCGCACAAATTCGAATTTAACATTATGATATAATTCAGTTTTGTTAAAGAACAAAATCACAATCAGGTAAAAATTTCAGAATACTCAAACACCCGACCCTAGCGTGAACGGCCGGAAAAATCGGCGGAAGTAAGAACATAGAGAGGCCGGCGATTGCGAGAATAAATAATGCGCGCGACATCTTCAATTGAAGCCCGAGCTTCGTCGAAAGCTGCAAGACACACCGCTTCCGATGGCGTTCTTGCGGCGGTCAAACCGTTTGATTTGGTGAGCGCTGCGGCCTCGATCAGGAATGGCACTTGCATCATGCCGTCATAGCCGGAAAAGCGTATCGCGCCGCGCATTTCATCGAAGCTGCGGCTTTGGTTTGGAAATTCGAGCGTCATGGGTGGATCGCCTCGGACCCGGTTGGGCCGCGAAATTTCGGGCCATTGCGCCCTCTGCGAAGCTCTTCGTTGCGCCTGTTCAGGAATATCATGAGCTCGGTTGCGCCTAGCTGGCTGAGGCCGCTTGTCGAGTGACCGCAGATACGGGCGGGAGAACCGCTGAAGACGTGGTCGACGGTCCAGGATCCATCCATTTCCACGCGGCGGCCATAGTGATGGTCCATAGAGTCGAGACAGAGCGCCTCGCTTGCGTCGCTCCACGCCCTCGCGGCAAGGAGTGTTCGTCTGGTTTTGGTGACATGTTCATTCATCGCTGGTCTTTCTTCAACACGCCCGGCAGCGGCGCGTGTGTTGTTCGACCTCGACGGGACATGGCCACGCACATCGACCGCGAGTGAAAGTGCATGCGCGATGTCGGCGGCATCGCCAGGCCGACGCCGGCTACGCGAAGCCAAAAAGAGTGCAGTAGGATATGAATATGACCGCGGCGGTGAATGTCACCATGGTCAGGAAGTAACCGTGGCGAAGGACCGATCGGGTGTGGATCGAAATATTGGTTCTCATGGTAGATATCCGTTCATATTTTGAACAATGCCGGAACCTGGCCCCTCCCCAGGCCGCATGAAGCATCTGGGCATCTGCGGTATCGAAGGCTTGGGCAGCGCCCCGTAGCATCGGATTCGCGATCTTTGACGAAGACCAAGTGGATTCGATGAGGTAGCGGGCTAAATCAGCTGATGCCGGTTCCTTGTCTCTAACGCGCGGCGCAGCGTCCCGACGGTATCGTTGTCAATGCGCCGATGAAATTTTGAACGCGGGAGAACCATGACCGGCTGATCGCGGAGCGGATCCGACTGATCCTCGGATAGGCTCCCGAAGCTTCGCAGGAGCCGGGAGAGGACATTTCTGCTCATCGACTGGACAGATGAGATGTAGGTTGGGGGCGTGTCGATGGAAGACATGGTGTCCTCCTTTTGTTGGGGCTAGGGCACGATGGCCGCCCTCAATCGGCAGCGCCCTTGAGATGGCCGCCGACAAGATCACCCTATACGATCAGACCGGCGAAAGCGAGGACAATCGCACCAAGCAAACCATGTATCTCGAAGCGAGGTCCAAATTATTCCTGGGTTTTCTGATCGCTGACGGCATCAGACCAGCCTCGATAGGCACGTCTAATTTTAATATTCTCGCATCATCCTTGCAATCTTCTGGTAGCCGGCCTAAGTAATAGCCATCGATCTTGCCTGTTTAGCTTGTTTTTGCGCTTTCTAGCGCTGAATCGATCTTCCTCTCAATTTCGAAAGACTGAGGCGCCTGGCATGATGCCGGGTGGCTAATTTCTATGGCAATTGAAAGGAATATCTTGATGGCTTACGTGTTTGTCCACGTGACGGCCGTGGAGCGCGCAGGTATGCGCGGCTTGGCCGAGGGACAGAAGTTGAGCTTTGACGTGGTCGCCGACCGCAAGACGGGCAAAAGCTCGGCTGAAAATCTGCAAGCGATCTAAACCAGAACAGTCGTTTCTGGCCTTTGACCACGGATGTACTGGCATCGGCTATCGAGATGACTTTGAGGAAGGTCGGGCTTGCCCGGCCTTTTTCGTTGATGGAAACTGATCATGAAAAACATGCCTGACAGTGTCTTCAAACCCAAACCCAATTCCTCCGAGCTCAAGAGTGACCTGACCAGCAGAGCCGCTCGCGAAATCCTCGAAGGCGAGAAAGCAGCGCGCGAGGCCAAGACTGAACGTCTGCGTCAAGCGAGGCTTGCGCAAGAGACAATCGAGGCTGCGAAAACGCCAGCAAAACCGGCAACGGCCGGCCGAAAACGCCGTGCGGCACGCGCTTGAACAGTCTGGACTGGAAGCGCTTCGCCTCATGCGTTGCGCAAGGAGAATTCAGAAATCCCTATTACTCCGTGTTCGCTACGGCTTCGCAACAAAGCGAATGCGAACGCTCAGTTCGCCCCACACGGCCGGACGACAAAGTGACCGCAGGCCTGCTCGCCACTCGCTAGTGCAGGAGACACGCGCCAAAGTCGGAATCATTCCAACCACCGGCAACAGGGTCGCGTTTTCTGCAAGAGGGTCTATGGTGCATGCTCACGGTTCGCCGCTCTGGCAGCCGCAACGTCCGTTCCTCGCAACGGACCAGCAAGGGAGAAGCAGTGCAGGTACTCGTACGCGACAACAATGTCGAACAAGCGCTTAGGGTGTTGAAAAAGAAGATGCAGCGCGAAGGCGTCTTCCGCGAGATGAAGGCCCGAAGGGCGTACGAGAAACCCTCTGAAAGAAAGATCCGCCAGCGGGCCGAAGCCGTCAGAAGAGCACATAAGCTGGCTAGGAAGCGAGCCCAGAAAGAAGGGCTTTTACCTCCGTCAAACAGAAAGGCTCCGCTGGCGCGCCGGCCCACGTCCGGTGCCGAACGAACCGGCGAAGGTTGGGCAAAGCCCTAGGAGTTTTTGCGTTTGGCGGCATGCCTCCAGTCAACAATGGTCTGGCACCGCCCTGCAATCGCTGAAGTCAAATCCAGTGACCAGCGTAACAGATGCCGGACGGTGACTTCATCCGGATATCCTTAAGGATCAGCGACCATGGATGTTCGCACGATACGAAAAAGTGTCCGATTTTCTTCCGCCTTTCTCCTTTATGGCTTCGACCTTCCCCAGCCTGCCGGCGAATATGTGATCGAATATGACGAGCAGCAGATCGAGGAAAGGCCTGCCGGCTACCAGCGTGTGGCGAGCTTTCTCCACCTCCCGGCCGTCGCGGCGGCAAGCTCATCAACGCAGTTGGTACCGATCGACCCTGACGAACTTGAAATGGCACTGTCAAAGGATCGAGGGGAAGGATGACCGCTTCATCTCATCGCCCACGCGGGCGCCAGCCCGACGCAGCGGCTCACATGTTTTCGGTTGGACAGTTGGTCCGCATCAAGTCGCAGTTCGGCGTCTTTCCCAAAACGTCGGAACTGTATCGCATCACGGGCACGCTGCCAGCCAAGGACAATTCTCCGCAGTATCGCATTCGCAGTGACAACGAACGTCACGAACGAATGGCCACGCAAGACAGCCTGCAGGCTGTCGCCCCACCGCTCGGCGGAAATGACGCGACCCTCGCTGAAAGGACATTTGGCCATGGCCAAGGGACAGAAACGCGGCAATCGCGAGCACCGAAAACCGAAGCTGGAGAAGGTCCTGGCGAGAACTGAGGCTTCTTGGCGAGCCTCGCAAGCACCAAACCGGAGCACGGGAACGGTTGACGGAGCGTGAAAAATTCCGTCCCGGAGCGGCGTGTCAGATCGGGCGCACTTCAGATCAGATCGATCCGGCCCGGTGGATGGCCAAGTGTGGCAATGCGTCAAGTGTGGATTTGAACCCGTGGTGTCTGACCGTGAAGGGCCCGCAATGACCAATGTCGTCACGCTGCACGCCGAAAAGCGCTGGAAAGCCATCATAGAGTATCGCACCGAGGAAGGGGCCCGGAGCATCGAACACTATTTCGAAGAAATATCCGACCTCCACCTCATCGTCGAGCACGGGCCTGATTGGAACTTTCTGATCCGATGCACGGTCACCCTCAACCGTCCCGATGACGGGGAAGAACAGAACAGTGTTACCAAGGCCCTTCGCGAGGATCGCTCCCACTAGATTTCGTGGATCGGCTGCGTCCATTGACGGATGCGGAGGCGATCCTTGCTTTGCGACTACCGTCTGATCCCGTGATGGACGCAGGAGGGCGCAACCGCCGCAACTTGCGGTCAAAAACGGATCGCTTCGCGCGGACCTCTGATGTGGCCGAAATCGCTAGACAGGCAAGCGCTATGTCAGCGAAATTTGAGTACGTTCGGTCGCTCCACAACTCCGAGGCGTAAGCTCGCGACAGATGACATCCACGCGCAGTCTCAAAACGCGGCCTGATGTTGCGGGTTCGACCGGACAAATGTCGCCCTTCGCGTGCGCAGTCTGCATGCGTGCAGAGAGCGTAGGTGCTGACGCTCTCGATCTTGTGGACGGGGTGCCCTCGGCAATCAGACGATCCAGCGCCCGGTAGACCTGCAACGGCGCGTGTACTCCTACCTCGCGTGGACGTCGCAGAAGCTCATAGGCACCTAGCGGCCAAGCTTGACGGCAGCCATATCGCGTTGTTGATGCATGCCGTCCCTGTGAAGGGCCTGCACGCTTTGGGCCAACCCAAGTCAAAAAGTAAGGACCCGCTCGCCAACGGAGCGGGTCCTGTTACCTGAAGCGGAACCCGATACATGGCCGCGTGGACAATCTCGACGATGCTCGGTTTTCACAGGGCGAGTTCAATGGCTTAGCTCCGCAACGGAGCTTTCGTTTCTGCTGTCGGCCGAAAGGCGTACCCCGACTGGGGAATGCTCCCATAGCCATTC
Organism: Mesorhizobium sp. 1M-11; assembly: GCF_001303895.1. Lineage (GTDB taxonomy): Bacteria > Pseudomonadota > Alphaproteobacteria > Rhizobiales > Rhizobiaceae > Mesorhizobium. The sequence goes on from NZ_LJSD01000007.1 coordinate 10,808, forward strand.
AGAGAGTATCCTATAGCTAGCGCTGATAATTCCTGGCAGCGTATAGGCTGGTGCGCTGTGACACCTCCTCGGTGCGTCGGCCGTTCTCGCTGCAGACAAACGGACGGGCAGCGTCGCTATGCGGCTATGGATGCGTTGCCGTTTGCATCCGACGATTTTCGATCGAGGTATTCCCTCAGGGATTCGATGATCTCGCGTTCATCAAAAACGCCCTGGGCAAACAAGTCCATCGCAGCCTTGGCTAAGTCTTCGGCAGCAGGGCTGCCAGCGCGATAGCCTCGTTCGGTGCACAGATCGTCGTAGATGTGTTTAAGAGTCTCCATATCGCCCGGATAAACGATGCCGCTCCTGGACGAGTGTTGAACGGCCATACCTACCTCCTCAGGGTATGTTCGATCATTCACGGGAATGGTGGTCGCAACCACCGTTAGGTCAGCGCAATACAGAAGGCGCTGGAAGGTTCCGAAAATGTGAACTCATGAACGCAACAAGACCCGCCCAGCCGAAGCTGAGCGGGCCTTTAATCAAAGATTGAGAAGGATTTAGCGGCACGACGCCGGGAAATAGGTGCAGATCCACCGCGCAACTTGAAAATTTGAACCAGGTTTGTAGGCAGAAAACGCTTCACCTGCCGACAATACGAGCACCAAGGCTGACATAGCGGCCACCATCAACGATTTCATTCCAACCTCCTGTTTGAAGAATACGGCGGTGAGAATGCCGCAATGGAGGGAGCCATGAAATACGGCAGATGCTGTAGATCGTTCCGGTTGCAGAGCAATATGGTTAGCGACCGCTGAACGACAAAAGAGCCCGCACAGAAGCTGTGCGGGCGTTACCTGAGACACGCAAGCCAACAGACAGGCGCGGCGTGCGCGTATCGGCACTATGTGGCGAGAAAGTGCTTACGGCGGTCGACTACGCTTGTCGTCGACGACTAACTGGACGCTCGCCGTGAGCGCCGCCACAGCATTGCTCAACCCGACAAGCGAATCCGACATGCGATCCAGCCGGTTGAGCGTTGCCGACTGAACTCCTTGTTGGAGGTGGCCGCTTCAGCTTGCTTTGTCTCCACAGCGGTTAGCCGGGTCGAAAGAGCTACCGTGGCCGTTGATGCATCCGAAGCCGAAGATTGCGCGCTGGAGGCCACCGTCTGGGCCGCCTGGATCTGGTTGGTTAGATCCTGCTTCATGCTGTTGAGAGCGGTTGCCTGCTGGCTCGAATAGAGTTGCACAACTGCATAGATCACCGGCAACGCGATCACCATCGACATACGCGCCACGGCTGTCACGATCACGCTGTTCACAATCTTGTCGGAGAGGTTCGCCATGTCGTCGCCTTCCTGTTTCAATGCCCTATGCCCCTGTCCTGTTATTTCCAGCAGCCGCGCCGAGCGCCGAACTGGTTATGCGCCGCCACCTGATTGGAGAACGGCCGATCATTCCTGAGGATGTAGACGCTGGTCTCAAGGCTTGGCGTCAGCTTCTCGGAGCCGGCGCACGCATTCGTCAGCTTGGTCGACTGACAGCCCGAAATCGCGACACAGATCGACAGCATCAGCAGTAGAGATCGAAGCATTGATTTCAACCCTGTCATGGAGAGCTTTGACGGTGGCCTCCAGCGCTGTCACAGCGGCCTGCTGGCGGCCTTCGCGCTTGCCGTAGAGGTATGCGTATGCGGGGCCGAAGGCGACGAGCGCACCCAGCGCCGCCCCTGCACCGATCTGGAGCCAGTTGAACATCACCCCTCCACCGCGGTTCGAATGGCGTTCACGCGATGCACGATCCAAGGGCCGATGACGAGCGCGACAAGGCAGCCAATCATCGCGATACCGGCGAACAGCGCGACAGTCTGCCAGGACCAGCCAGCAATGGCCGTGAGTACCGTCCCGACGGTGCCCAGGCCGACACCGGACCAGCCCCAGCCGTTGGTCTGCTTCTTCACGGCCTTGTCGACGGCGACGGGCACCACGGGAGTTTCGACGGTGACCGGCACCTTCTCGACAACCTTCGGCTGGCCCTGCGCATGGCGCTTGGCGACCTCAGCCAAGGCGGACTTGACCATCGAAACGGAGACGCCGGCGTGCTGGCCCTCGTAGTGTCCCTTGCCGTTCGGCTTCGGGATCGAGACCCATTCCATTGCTAGGTTGGCGATCAGGGTATCCAGCTTCAGCCGGCCGGCCACTTGTCGATGCTGCGCTGGCCGAGGAGATAGCAGGCCAGCCGATCCTGCATCTCGGCGTCGAACTTCTCGCGGCCGGTGAGATCGAGCTGCTGGCGCATGGTGCGGAGCGTGGTGCGAATGATCTGGTAGCGGCCTAGCGCCGAAGACTTCAGCTTGTTCTTGGGATGCCGCAGCATCTTGGTCTGAAGCGCGTCGATCTGGTCGAGCGTCATGCTGACGAGATCCACATCGCCGCCGGTATAGGCGCCGTAGTTCAGCGTCTCGTTGTAGCCGTCGCCCTTGTCCGTGCCTTCGCTCTTGCCGATCAGGTCGAGAACCGGGCGGTAGACAGCATAGCGGTCGCCCGCTCCCGTAAGTGCGTTCGTCATAGTCTTTTCCCTTGTGATGTGATGAAGTTCCGCCCTTAACGGGAGGGTGAGATGATCAAAACGACCGAAGGTATCGAGCAAGCCATACAGAGGGTTGAAATAAGCCGTCTCGTCGAATTGCTGGTGAATGCAGGGGCCGTTAGCCAGACAGCTGCCATAGAGTTTTTTTCGGGGCTCGCCGAAATTGTGCGCGATGCGAAGGTCGCGCCAAGCCTCCGCCGATATGCGGACCAAAAGGCCCTCCATTACGAGGACATGGCGAACCTGATGCGCGGTGGGTCGCTTCCACCTCGCGATCCCATGTGACGGCTTCGACTGCCGTTCGTCATGGATTGTCCTTTCGAATGGGGTTTACCCGTTTTAGGGATGTGCAATTTTTTGCCGAAAGAGGTCAGAACCGACCCGTCGGGAGGCAAAGTTGGACGAAAAACCGATCAGCACCGGGATGTCGCTCGCTATTCTGGCGACATTGTTGTCCGTAGTGGTCGTGGCTGTGATAGTGCTCAAAGCAGCTCAGCCGCTGATTTCGCTGACGAGCTAGCTCGACAAGAATTTTAACTCTTTTGGGGGATGAAAAAGCAGACGGCTTGGGGTCTATCGCGTGGCGAAAGAGACTTGCCGTGCTTGAACTGCTTATCCAGATCGGCCCGCTGTTTGCGGTGCTCGCACTTCTAAGCGTCGCCTAAGGTAAGCTACGAGGCTGCCGGCCAGAGCGCGTCGGCGGTGATGTCTTCGGGCATTGGGTCCATCGCTTTGATGGTCCACGACGCGTCGTAGAGAGCGGACACATAGGCCGCCGACTGCTGCCATAGCGAAAGCAGTTGCGGCGGCGTTAGTTCATGTGTGCCGCTGCGGTCATGAGTGCGCTCATGGCTCGTACTCCACGAAGATTGCCCTGAACTGGCGGATGCTCGCTGTATTGCCCGTGTAGATGGTCCAGAAGAACGGAGAGACCGACCACGACAAAGGCAAGTCGCTGCGCCTATGAGCCGGCGTGAGAATACGAAACATACTCAGCTGCGAGCGTGCGATCTCGCCAGCGAGGCCCCCGCCGTTGAAACTTAACAGCTGCTCTGGTGCGTTTTCCACGGCGAGAAAATCGACCCCATTGTAATAGTAGAGTTCCGTCGCCCTGCCGGCACCTCCGGTCCGCTGATTTTCAACGGATGCCGTCATGAAGACCGCGCAGTTGCTCGTAGTGCTACCAACAGAGGATGTGTGTCAGCGAGACCGAGAATTGCGGTGTGGTCGAGGTCGTTGAAAACAGATTGCCGTTGCCGAGTAGATCCCTTGCGGTCCGCACCACCGTGGGTCGCTGTAGAGCTTGCGATATTGCTGGGCTCCCACACTCCGTGTGTGACTACGCTGCTTGTCAGCGAGCGGCATCTTTGATCCCGGGTCCGTTCAAGCTGTGAAGACCACCTTCGGGGGCGCTATCACAAAAACTGCCTGACTGCCTCGATTTACATGTCGCCTTGCCGTTTGCCTGCGCCTGGGCGAAGCTTTTATGACAAAAGCGGAATTCATTTGCTTTGCGTCGTCAAAGAGCATCCACTGGGTTATCGTCAGCATTCGCTTTGGCAAGCTGAGACAGAGAGACATATCGCGCTCCCGCCCACGGAGGAGACGATATGCCACGATACTTTTTCCATGTTCTTGACGGGCGCGCGGTAATCGACGCCACCGGCCTTGTCCTCGACAACGACACAGAAGCTCGGGTCGAAGCCCTACGTGGGGCCGGGGAAATGCTGAATGATGAAGGCATGAACCTATGGCTTGGCAATAGGTGGTCGATGTCCGTTGCAGACGAAGATGGATATGTCCTGTTCAATCTGAGATTTTCGGTTGACCAGCCAATAAGGCGCCCCATTCTCGTATCGTGACGGCGCGCTGACGAGATGAGCAGACCCTCGCAAGCTTCTGCCGAGTTGCTCTCGCATCTCACCCGCCGTCTTGCTCTTTGCCAGCGCCTGGGAGAAGCTCTCATGACGGGGCATTGGGGAGGAGTGGATATGCGAGATTTGGCTTTTCTACTGGACGCTGTCGACAGAAAGGCCGACGCCGAGCTCATGTTAAAGCGGGACGTAGCATTTGGTGGCATTGATCATACTGATCAAAATAGATTGGCACCACATAAGGGATGCTGTCTTTCGCGCAGGCCAAGCGGCTCGTCTATGAGGCGAGCGGTGTTGCCGTAGCCCTTTCAGTCGGATCGCACACTTTGCCCCTTCTCATGATGGGCGATGGAGGCGATCTATTAGCGAGAGCGACCGCAGCGAGCCTGCATAGCTTGCTGGCCAAAAGGGACCGAGCCCAGTCGGCCAGTGCGGTTGGTCGTGACGACTATCCGAATGTCGGAGATTCAGACAAGCGCCTTTTTCGCAGCAGTTGCCTCAATCCTCCCAGCCAGACGGCCATTATCAGGATGAGCCCGCTGACCATGCCCTGCCAGAAGGAGGAGACGCCGCTCAGCGTCAGGCCGTTCTGGACGACACCGAGGAACAGCACACCGATCATGGTGCCGAAAACACCGCCCTCGCCGCCGGTGAAAACCGTTCCGCCGATGAGCACGGTCGCCAGCACGGTTAGAAGAAGCGTGGGGTCGACTTCGGCCGACGCGGATGTGAGGCGCCCGACCTACACGACGCTTCCAAGTCCCGCCATGAGGCCGACAATGACGAAGACGGCGAGCATGACCTTCCTGATGTCAATGCCGTTCAGCCGCGCTGCCTCTGGGTTGGCCCCGATGGCATAGAGCGCTCTGCCGAAGGAGGTATATCGCAAGATGCCCCCGGCGAGCAGCAGCAGAACCAGATCGAAAACGAGCATCTTCGGAAATGGCCCGATGCTGCCGTTGACGAAAGTGTTGATCGGCTTGAAACCCGCCGTCGAAAAGACGCTGACGCTGGCCCCGTCATTGATGATGAGAGCGAAGCTCTGGAACACGGACAGCGTGCCCAGGGTAACGACGAAAAAGGAGATCTTGAAGTAGGAGACAAGCGTACCGTTGACCGCGCCGAGAAGGGCGCCGAACAGGACCGCGGCGACGACGGCAAGCGGTGCCGACACGCCAGCCAACAGCAGCAACCCCAGCACCATTGCCGAGGCTGCGGTCGCGCTCGCAACCGACAGATCGACGGCGCCGGAGATGACCACATAGGTCGCGCCCAGCGCCAGGATGAACACGACGCTGTTCGACTTGACGATGTTCATCAGATTGGGCCACGTCAGGAACACTGGCTGTGTCATGGCCAGGAAAGCGCCAACAAGGACAAGGCTGATCAGTGCGCCGGCATATCTGTTCTGGAAGATCCGGCTGA
>NZ_LJSD01000021.1 GCF_001303895.1 Mesorhizobium sp. 1M-11
AAGCAGGCGGGTCGCGTCGAGGACGAAGCGGCCTTGCGCGATGCCGTATTGCTCACAAGACCGGGTGACAATGTCGGTCCCGCCGGCCTTTTCCTTCTTGCTTGGCGGCGGCTGGCATCTCGGCCAGCGGACGATCTGCTGACGGAGAAAAATGTCGCGGCGGTGCTGGAAGATCTAGGTCTCACGCTCAACGAAGAGGCGGTCAGCGATCTGACAGACGATCTGCGACAGCTTGCCGCCAACACCGGCACGGTCGAAACGCTGGTCGGGGCCTTCGCGGCCGCGGAGCGTTACGGCTTCCGGCGCGTTCTCGGAGCCTGGCTTGCCGATGTCTTGCTCGCGCAGCAGTTAGGCTGGACACATGCAATCCCTTTGTTGGGCGCCGAAGCGACCTTAGTTGTGGGTACGGGCCGGGCGCGTCGACCAGTGACTGCCGCTCTGGCTGCCGGCGCCGAAACGGAAGCCCATTGGGCCAAAAGCCTGCTGGCGGCGCAGGCGCGCGCTGCGCTGCGCGCCATTGATCTTTTCGCCGAACTTGAGCGCCGCGCGGACCGGCTGCTTGCGGTCGCGCCGAAACTCCGAGCCAAGGCGGCGGACATAGTCGTCGAAAGACTCCTGTCCGACGACGCGATCGTCGCCTCGAAAAACATCGCTGGGATGAGTGATCGCGGTCTGCGCCGCCTGTTCGACCGCCTGGTCGAGCTCGGCGCCGTGCGCGAGCTGTCCGGCCGACCGACCTTCCGCATCTACGGGCTCTGACGACCATGGCGGAGGCAGCTCGCAGGCGAGGAGGGAGCCGGCCAGATGACCGTCGATCAGCTGACCAGCTGTTTGACCGGGAACTGGATCATCTGCCGCCGGAAGCGCGTTGGCGTGAATGGATGCACCGGGTCGAAGCAACGATCTTCGCCGCTAGCGAGCCGGTCGACCGCGAAATGCTCGCCCGCATCGTCGGGAAAAGCTGCAGCATTGATCTTCTCATCGACGACATCCGCGAGGAGCTGCGCGGCCGCCCTTACGATCTGGTTTCGGTCGCCGGCGGCTGGAAACATTTGACCCGGCCTGCCTATGCAGACGCCATCCGCGCTGCTGTAGGTGGAAGTGGGAAGACGGCCGACCTTACGCAGTCGGAGGTTTTGGTGCTGATGTGCATCGGCTACTTCCAGCCGATCACCCGCGCCGAACTGTCGTCCTTCTTCGGCAAGGAGATCAGTCGCGATTTTATTGGTCATCTGCGCGGTGCCGGCCTGATCGCTTCCGGTCCGCGCAGCCCAACGCCGGGCGCGCCGTACACCTATGTCACGACAAAAGAATTCCTGCTGGAGTTTGGCCTCGACACGCTGCGCGACCTGCCAGATTTCGAGGCGCTGGAGGATGCCGGACTGCTCAGCAAGGAGAAGCTGCTGGCGGGCGACATCATGCCCGACTTTTCCGGCGGCCAGGAGGAAGCCGCCGAGATCGAGCTCTAGCGTGCATCAGGCGGCGTCACCTCTTTTGAGCAACATGCTCGCCGCCGGTCGAAGTCGGATGACGAGGAATCGCGAAGTCGAGCCCGCGGCCTTCACGAGACTGAAGGCCGTGCCAAGGGAGCGGCGACGATCCCCGAACCCAGCCCTCGGTCCAACCCGCTCATTGGTCTCGCCCTCGCGCTGAGCTGGAATGCAACCCAAATCGAAAGCTTTCGAAGCTCGATTCACTGCGCAGCAAATATTTACATAGCGCTGCATATGCGGTAATTGTCTCGGGCTCTGAGTAGCAACGGAACAGAAAACACACACAAGCTCGCCTACAGGTCGTCGATGCCGACGTTTCTTGGATCGCGCAGCGGCCTGAGTTCGCCGCGCGCGATGATATCCGGCAGAGTGAAGGCGTAGCGCCCGAGCATGTTGATGTGGCCGAAGCTCAACGGCGAGAGGTGAGCGATGTCCTCGGGCTTCACCTCGTATCCTTCGGCGCGCAGCTGATTGAGGGCGACGTCCATGTAGATCGTGTTCCAGAGCACGATGACGTTGACCACCAGGCCTAGCGAACCGAGTTGGTCTTCCTGGCCGTCACGATAGCGCTGGCGGAGTTCGCCGCGCTTGCCATGGAAGATCACGCGGGCGAGCCTGTGGCGTCTTTCGCCGCGGTTCAACTGGATAAGGATGCGTCGGCGATAATTCTCGTCATCGATGAAGCGCAGTAGATAGAGCGTCTTGATCAGGCGCCCGAGTTCCTGAAGCGCGCGGGCCAGCCTCGTCGGCCGATCGTTAGTCTGGAGGGGCCGCGTGAGACCGGCGGCCCGCACGACGCCGAGTTTCAACGAACCTGCAAGTCGCAGAAGGTCGTCCCAGTGTTCGGCGATGAGACGCATGTTGATCCTGTTCGACGCAAGATCATCGAGCAGACCGTAATCGGCTTTCTTATCCACCCGCCAGAAGCGGGCGCCGCCGATGTCGGCTATGCGAGGGCTGAACTGATAACCGAGGAGATGGAAGATTCCGAAGATCGTATCGGTATAGCCCGCCGTGTCCGTCATGATCTCGGTGGGAGAAAGCTCGGTTTCCTGCTCCAGGACGAGAGCCAGAAGATAAAGGCTGTCGCGCAGTGTTCCGGGAATGGTGATCGCATTGAGGCCGGTGAACTGGTCGGATGCCAGATTGTACCAAGTGACGCCACGCTCATGCCCGAAGTAGTGGGGATTGGGGCCGGAATGAATGGTTCGCACCGGCACGACGAACCGTAGACCATCGGCCGAGGCGACGTCTCCGCCTCCCCAGGAATGCGCCAGCGGAACCGTGTTCTGCGCCGCCACCAGCGCGGCATTGGCCGCGGTCAGCGTTTCGGTGCGCAGGAAGTTCTGCTTCACCCAGCTTAGACGCGAGCGGCGAAGTGCCGGGCTGTCCAGCCGGACAAGCGGCTCGAAACCGGTATTGCAGGCCTCCGACACGAGAACGGCGCAGACGCTCGTCGCGATGTCCTCGGCGCGTGAGCCACCCTCGCTCGCATGGGTAAAGAGATCGGCAAAGCCGGTCCGTGCCTGTATTTCGAGGATGAGTTCGGGCAAATCGACCCGCGGGAGCCGGGCCTCGACAGCGGCGCGGAGCGCGACCAGACTCGGCGGCTCCTCGATCTTGTCGAGTCGGGCGACTGACAGATCGGTGCCGGCAGGCGTCGTCTCGATTGACAGGGCCGGATGGGCAGGCGCGCGAGCGGCGGTTTCGCGATAGGCAAGATCGAGACGTGTCGAGAGCCGGGCCAGTTCCTCGTCGGCCGACGCCGAGACGCCTACCGTGCGACAGACGGCGGGGCGGGCGGCTTCCCAAGCCGCGCCAGACAGGAGCCCCTTGCGCGGATCGGCGTAGCGCAGCGACCGGGATGCAAAGATATCCCGCCGGCGGATCGTGCGCCGGAGTTGGTCGAGCACGCACAGACGATAGCCGAACAGATCGATCTTGCCGTCGGCCGCTTTCAACTGGCCAGCCCACTCTTTGGGCGCGAAGGCGGTTGGCGCGGGTCCGGAACGTTTGCCGCCATCCTGAACGGCACGCACATGTTCGACGGCGTCGAGGAGGGACTTTCCCGCCGGAGCGGCGGCGAGGTCGAGCCCCCGCAGCAGTGCGGACGCGAAGCGAAACTGCCCGCGATGTTTCCTGAGTTCGCCGAAATAGACGTCATCAGGCGGCTCGGCGAGCGCGCCGACCTTGTCATAGGCGGCTTCGAGCAGGTCACGGCCAACCGTCTCAAAGATGACCGCGCGGACCTGAGCATCCGGCGTTGCCTCGTCGAACAGCACGGCGGTAGCGTCGCGCAGCTTCAGGGCAGCGGCGTCGAGGTCGCGAAGCGAGCGCATCCGCGCTTCTCTCGACACTGCCTGCGCGTTGGAAAAGATCGTCGTGGTGACGACGTCGAACAGATCGATGACGTCGTCGCTCGCGCTGGATTCGAGCGTCCGGATGAAGGCGAGAAGCGTCGCGGTCCGCCGATCGGCGGGAAGGCGGGCGACCGCCTGCGCCTTGGCGGCCGACGCGAAGCGGGCAAGCGCATTGATGCGTCCGGGCGGTAGCCGGTCGATCTCCGGCAGACCTTGCGTGATTACACGAATCTCTTCAAGGCGCGTCAGCGCCCGGCTGATCTCAGGTCCGCTCTGGATGTAAGGACCATCGCGAAGCCGGTCGAGCGGGCTCTGGCGTGCACCTTGCGGCACGGCCACGAGAGTATCGAGACGCTCGCGCTGTTCTGGCGTCACCTTGTCAACGAGGCGGCGGAACAAACGGGCGTTGGCACGGGAGCGAATACGGGAGACCGTCCGCTCAAGCACCGACAGTCCCGGCAGCAATACCTTGTTTGCGAGCAGCCAGGAAACAGCGCGATCGAACAGCGCCGAGGGCCGGTCGGTGCCGGTCCAGCAAAGGGCGTAAAGAAAGCGACTCAGCCGGAATGACACGCCGGGCGCGGTGATAGTGCGATAGCCGTAGCGGTCCCGAATGCGAGGGATATGCCGCCAGCGAGCCCGGTCGTTCGCATAGGCGACAATCGCCCCCCGATCATCGAGACCGAGTTGCTCGGCCGCGTAGCCGACGACCGACGTCGGCGCGGTCGCCGGGTCTTCCAGAAACATTCCGAGCAGGCGCACCGATCCGAGCTGGACGGCGACACCCAAACGGTTGCGATCGCCCCGATGCTCGGCAACAAACGCCCGATCGGCGTCGTCGAGATGAAAATACCGTACCAGCTGGTCGGAGGATGGTTCGTCCGTGAAACGACCGTAGCGCCGGACCTGGTCCTCGGTGAGGAAGCTGACCGGCACGGGCTCTCCTATTTCGTGGTGACCGAACGCTTCTTGAGAAGATCCGCCGCACGCGGGCGAGCTTGGCCCTTGCTGTCGACATAGGCATAGAGCGTCGACAGCGAGACGCCGAGCTGGGTGGCGACATCGCGGGCGCTGTTGTCCCGGTCCGCCATCATCGCCATCGCGGTCTTAAGCTTCGGCCGGGTCATCATCCGCGGCCGTCCGCCGGTGCGACCCCGTGCTCGCGCAGCCGCCAGACCCGCCATGGTGCGTTCGTAAATGAGATCGCGCTCGAACTCGGCGAGCGTCGCGAAGATGCCGAAGACGAGACGCCCCGTCGCCGTGGTCGTGTCGACGTCACCGGTCAGCACCTTCAGCCCGATACCCTGTTTCTGAAGCTCGCCGACAAGCCCGACGACGTGCGGCAAGGAGCGACCGATCCGGTCCAGTTTCCAGACGACGAGCGCGTCGCCGTCACGAGCGTTGTCGAGCACTTGGGCAAGGCCGGGCCGCGCAACCGAGCGACCCGAACAGACATCCTGGTAGATTTTCCGGCAGCCGGCCTTCTCGAGCGCATCGCGCTGGAGGTCAAGGCTCTGCTCGGCCGTCGATACCCGCATATAGCCGATCAGCATGATGATCTGCGTCCCTTCGTTTATCAACCTATCGAGGGGCAGGTTTTCTGACTATAGGTTTATCCAAGACTTTATATGAAATCGACGCATCATTGCCCCAGGATCGCCGGTGTGTCGTTCCGTGGTGCAATAAACCGGGGTTTGTTGGAGAGGTGGCTGCGGCAGCCTTCGACCCCCATTCTCGCCGTTCGGGTAGGGCGGTAAATGTCCTGAAAGCGGTCGAACATGGTACTTTACCGGCGACCGCCAACTTCCAAATGGCCACATTCAAGCATCCAGCCAGGCGGCGAGGCCGTCCAGCGTCTGCAGCCCATATTCCACCGCGCCGAAGTCGATGACCACCTGCCGCCGCTCGCGACTGGGGTGAAGCTGGCGCATGGTCAGCACGGTCTTGCCGTCAGCCTGTTCATCGAAAGTAATTGTCATGTAGCAGCGCTCGGGATCGTCGGGCTCCGGACTACCGTAGTCCACCACGATCAGTTCGTTGGGGACGATCTTGAGGAAGCGCATCAGATTGGGGAAGCGCTGCTGTTGGCCCTCGAACTCGCCCACCATGTCGAAGCGCCATAATCCACCCTCGCGGATATCGGCCTCATGGTTCTCGATGACGAGGCCGGCCGGGCCATACCATTGTGCCAGCGCTTCTGGATCCATCCAGGCGGCGAAAACCTTGCGGCGCGGGTGCTTCAGCACCTTGACCAGAACGATCTCACGGTCGAGCGACCAGGTCTCAAACAGCTTTTCCATCGAAATTCCCTTCCGCCTTGTCCAGATAGGCTTCCAATCGGTCGAGCCGCTCGGCCCAGCGTCGCCGCTCCGCTTCCATCCAGTTTGCAGCCTCCTCGAAGCGCGCCCGCTCAAGCCGGCACCAGCGGCTTCGCCCGCGCTTTTCGCTGGCGATCAATCCGCAATCTTCCAGCACTTTGAGATGCTGGGCGAAGGAGGGCAGCGCCATGTCGAAGGGCTCGGCCAGAACACTGACCCGCATCTCCCCTTCGGCAAGCCGCGACACCACGGCGCGGCGGGTCGGGTCGCTGAGAGCATGAAAGGCAAGGTCGAGCGGGGTCGAATGATAAGGCATGCGCCAGGGTAGAGCGGGTCGGGCACGTGCGTCAATAATAAGGCACTTGCCTTTGCATGCTGGAGCCATTAATAAGGCATATACCTTACTATTAGGAGAGGCAAATGGCAGTTCGTGTCGATCTCAACATTTCCCTGGACGGTTTCGCTACAACCACAGATCAGACGCCAGAGAATCCGTTTGGCGCTGACTGGCCGCGTCTGGTTGCTGCTTATGCTGCTACCCGAACGGTGCGTGAGCGCGTGTTCAAAGACACGTCCGGAACGGGCACCACCGGCGTCGATGAGCAATATGCACAGGCATATTTCTCAAATATTGGTGCCGAGATTATCGGCGCCGGCATGTTCGGATTTCACGCTCACCCAAACGATCCCGACTGGCGCGGTTGGTGGGGAGAAGAACCTCCGTTCCACGTCCCGGTCTTTGTCCTCACGCATAAGGCGCGGTCTCCCATCGAGATGGCTGGAGGCACCACGTTTCATTTTCTGAACACGTCCCTTGCCGATGCACTCCGGCAGGCGGCGAGGGTCGCTGACGGTAAGGATATACGCATCGGCGGCGGACCCACCGTCGTCCGCGACTATCTCAAGGCCGGCCTTGTCGATAGTCTGCATGTCGCCGTCACACCCATCCTGCTCGGGCGCGGCATACGCCTCTGGGACGAGTTGCGCGGGTTGGAGGCCGGCTACACCGTTAAGACAGAAACAGCCGAGAGTGGGACTGTCCACCTCACTTTCCAGCGCTAGCCGCCGGCCAGCGATTTACGGCGATCATGGATCGTTCAACTTGATCGATGGCCGCCTTCTCCTTTTCTGCGCTCGGACGTGTCCAAGTTTTCCTGGTTACATAACCGAAAGCAGACCGACTCTCCCCACCCCAGAACCGCGGTTCACCAATAGGCACGCCCGTCCTCGGGGCGGATTGGCATGGCTTATGTGTATTTTCTGCTCCGCTGCTACTCAAAGCCCGCGTATAGTGTTTGAGCAAGTCCGCCTGCGAGGTCGGCAGGCGCAATAGCGCGTCCTTCTGCCGATCGGTTAGAGTGACACGACGCGGCATCGATGTTCCTTTTTCAAAACTTGATGATGTTCAAGATGCTTTGTTTATGAAGCTGGTTGAGATACATTTCCAGAGGCCGATGCAATCGTGGCCGGCGCGCCGCCTCAAACCAACGTTTAAGAAACATGCTGATCGGATACGCCCGAGTCTCCAAAGCCGATGGCTCCCAGTCCCTCGACCTGCAGCAGGATGCCCTGCGCGCCGCCGGCGTCGAACAGGACAATATCTATGAGGATCGCGCTTCCGGCGGCCGCGACGATCGCCCCGGTCTGGCCGCCTGCCTGAAATCCTTGCGCGCCGGCGATGTGCTGGTGGTCTGGAAGCTCGATCGCCTCGGGCGGTCGCTCGCCCACCTGGTCAACACCGTGAAGGATCTGTCGGACCGCAAAATCGGCCTGCGAGTGCTGACCGGAAAGGGTGCCCAGATCGATACCACGACCGCTTCCGGCCGCATGGTGTTCGGCATTTTTGCTACCCTCGCCGAGTTCGAACGGGATCTGATCCGGGAACGCACCATGGCCGGTCTTGCCGCCGCCAGAGCACGCGGACGAAAGGGCGGGCGAAAATTCGCGCTTACCAAAGCCCAGGTGCGTCTCGCCCAGGCCGCCATGGCGCAACGCGACACTTCCGTTTCCGATCTGTGCAAGGAACTCGGGATCGAGCGCGTCACTCTATATCGCTATGTCGGCCCGAAGGGCGAACTCAGGGACTATGGGAAGCGCGTCCTCGGCTTAGCGTAGGATTTCGCCCCCTCCCGCAAACGACCCCCGATCACGGCAAGCTGAAGCAACTGATCAAACCGGTGAGAGGGTTCAAGACGCTGAAAACGGCCTATGCGACGATCAAAGGTTTCGAGGTCATGCGCGCTTTGCGCAAAGGACAGGCTGCGATTTTCAACCTGACGGGCGACGTCCGTGGAGAAGCACGCATCGTTGAACGTGCTTTCGGCATCGGACCGAGCGCGCTGACGGAGGCTGTAGCACTGCTCGCTCAGAATTTCGAAAACCGCGAGGCTGCCAGGTAATCGATGTCCCGACCAACGGCCATCATAACCAAAATGGAAGTTTGCAACAGAGCCGATCCGTGCACCAAAGCCGTCAGGAGCTACAATTTACAGCAATTTCGATTTAGATGACCGCGTTCGGGAGTCTAAGCATTGGGTTGTGATAATGGCTAAAGTGCCAGCCATTTCCATGGCGTGTGCGATGTTTGCCGGCGGTTCGGCGTCTGTGACGAGGCGGCTCACGTGATCCCACCCGGCCACCTCGAATATGCCGCGTTTGTTGAATTTCGAAGCATCGGCGAGCACGGTCACCGTCTCAACCCGCTCGATCATCGCTCTGGCGATCTGCGTTTCCGCCTCATCGAAGTCCAGCAGACCCGTTCCATCCAGCGCGCCGACGGTCAGGAATGCGTGGCGTGCTCGAAAGCGGGCGATCTGCTCGACCGCCAGGGAGCCGACCGTTTCTGACGCATCCATGCTGAACGCACCACCGATCAGAAAGACCTTGTTGTCACCGCCGGCGGATACGAGCGATGCAATGCGAGTGCTGTTTGTAATCACCGTCAGGCCCGATAATCCGGCGATGGCTTCGGCGAACAGAACGGTCGTCGTCCCGGTATCGATGAAAAGACTGTCTCCTGGGGACAGGAGGCTTGCAGCCGCCTTTGCGATTTGGCGCTTGGCCGAGAGGTTTTCGGCCATCCGTGCCGCAAATGGTCCTTCACCGCCAATCTCCATTGCAGCGATGGAGCGGAGTTTGGCTCCGCCATGGAACTTCTGAAGCCTGCCCAACTCGTCGAGGCCGACCAGATCCCGGCGGATCGTCTCGCGCGAGACCTCGAGCTCGTCGGCAAGTTGATCCACGCTGACCTCGCCGCGACGGGTGACAAGCCGGATTATCTCTTCGTGACGCTCGTGTGGACGCACTGGTGAACCTCTCCGATAACGCCTGATCTCATTGCTGCAACATGCCCGAACGGGCAAAAAACACAGGAATGTGTCCACATATAGCGACCGAATGGTCGAGATGCAAAGCATTCAGATATGAAAAAATCCTCGTATATTCAACGTTGAAGGGGTGCATGACGAGGTCTGAGAGGATTCCCGCTTTACAGAATGATGCGGTTATTGTTACCGTTCAGTCATAAATCGCCCAAACGGTAGGAATTTATGTTGTGAACGCACAATCGCAACTCTCCGGCAGTGAGCTTTTCGACGTCGCGATCATCGGGGCCGGTATCGTCGGCTGCGCGGTTGCCCGAAGGTTCGCTCTTGCGGGCGCGAAAGTCGCCCTCATCGAGAAGGGCTCCGACATTCTTTCGGGCGCATCCAAGGCAAACAGCGCGATCCTTCACACAGGGTTCGATGCACCCAAGGCAAGCCTCGAACTCGCATTGGTTCAGGCTGGGCGACAGGAATACCTCGATATCCATCAGGACATGAATTTGCCCCTGGTCGAAACAAGCGCTCTTGTTTGCGCCTGGACTCCCGATGAAGCCTCGAAGCTCGAAGGGATCACCGAGCAGGGGCGCCAGAACGGGATCGACCGTCTCCGGTTGTTGACCTCTGCAGAAGCGCGCACTGTGGAGCCCGGATTGGCACACAATCTGGTTGCAGCGCTTCATGTTCTCGATGAACACGTCATCGATCCGTGGTCAGCGCCCCTTGCTTACGTCAATCAGGCGATTGCGCTTGGCGCAAACGTCCTTCGCCAGTGCGAGGTACGGGCAGGGGCATTCGACGGGACGTGGCTGCTCGAAACCAACCGGGGCGACATCAGGTCAAAATGGGTGGTCAACGCAGCAGGTCTTTTCGGCGACCATGTCGATGCCCGTCTGGGATTCCAGCCCGAGTTCCTGATCAAGCCTCGCAAAGGCCAGTTCGTCGTCCTCGACAAGGCGGCATCACGGCAGCTGAAGACCATTATTCTCCCGGTGCCGAACGAGATCACCAAGGGTGTCGTCGTCTGTCCGACGGCATTCGGCAACATTCTGGTCGGTCCCACTGCCGAAGAACAGGACGATCGCATCCGGGCGACAGTCGAACATGACACGCTCGCGGCGCTCGTTGCGCATGGAAGCAAGCTCGTCCCCGGTCTCGCCCATATTCCGGTCACTGCGGTTTATGCGGGCCTGCGTCCCGCGACGGAGAAGAAGGAATACCGCGTCATCCATCGCGCCGGGCACAATGCCATCACCCTTGGCGGGATTCGTTCCACCGGGCTCAGTTCCGCCCTCGGCCTCGCACAACATGCTCTGAAGCTTCATGGCGGTGCAGAGCGCGGCGAGTTCGCCTCCAGTGCGACACCGAAGGTGCACATGCCGAATCTTGCCGAGAGCAGACCGCGGGACTGGCAAGCCGCAAACCACGGCGACATCGTCTGCCACTGCGAGATGGTCACACGCCGCGAGATCGAAGCCACACTGAGCAGCCCGCTTCCGCCCGGTGATTTCGGCGGCCTGCGACGGCGCACGCGCGCAGGGATGGGGCGCTGCCAAGGCTTCTACTGCAACGCCAGGCTCGCCGAAATCAGCAAGGGCTATCTCGCTACACCGCTTGCGGTCGAGCAGGAGGGCGGCAAATGAACCGGTCCGACGTTATCATTGTCGGCGGAGGTCCTTCCGGTGTCGCAGCCGCAATTGCGATGCGAAAGGCCGGCGTTGGCAAAATCACGCTCCTCGAGAGGGAGCGTTACCTTGGCGGAGCGACGCGGCACTGCGGCCATTCGCCCTTTGGAATGCTCGAGTTCGGCCGCGTCTATCTGGGCGCTGCCTATGGCCGCCGCCTAGAGCGGGAGATCGCCAGGCACGACATCGATCTGCGATACGGTCACTCTGTTGCCCAACTGGGAGAAGATGGCGAACTCCTCGTTGCGAACCCCGATGGCCTTCAGACCCTGTCGGCCAAGCGCGTGCTTATGACGACCGGGGTGCGGGAGACCACACGCGCCGCACGGTTCGTGACAGGCGACCGTCCGGTCGGCATCGTCACGACAGGCACCTTGCAGGCCTATGCCGCCTTCCACAACATGATGCCGTTCCATCGCCCGGTCATTGTCGGATCGGAACTCGTTACGCTCTCCGCGATCTGGACATGCCTCAGCCATGGCGCCCGTCCCGCCGCAGTCCTTGAGCCGAGATCGCATTCCCTAGTGCGCGCGCCACTGAACTGGTTTCCGCCCCTGATGGGTGTTCCATTCCATCGCGATGCGCAGGTTGTCGATATTCTCGGCCGCGGCCGCGTTGAGGCCGTACGGATCAAGCGCGGCGATATCGTCGAAACAATCGAATGCGACGGCATTCTGTTTTCCGGCGGGTTTACGCCAGAGGCCTCGCTATTCCTGACCTCCGGGCTAGCCGTCGACTTGGGTAGCGCGGGCCCGGCTGTCGATCAGGACGGCCGCTGCGAAAACCCCCGCTATTTCGCTGCGGGCAATGTGCTGCGAGCCGTCGAGACCGGAGGATGGGCGTTCCGCGAGGGCAGGGCCATCGGAACGGCCCTCGCGGCGGACCTGCTTGGCGACCCGGCAAGGGCCGCTCCGACGAAGGTCACCTACGACGCTCCTATCAAGCTTGTCGTGCCGAGCCTCCTGCGAAGCGGTTCAGCGCTTCCCGGTGGCCTGAAGGACTTTCAACTGCGCTTCCAGCGCAGGGTTGAGGGGACGCTCTCGTTGTCCATCGATGGACGCGAGGTTTGGCAGCGCAACGCAATATGGCGGCCGGAAAGCCGGATCATCGTCCCACGACCAAACAATTCGACGGGCGCGCAAAGCGTCCACTTCGGCTTCAGGGAGGAAGTTTGAATGCGTGTCGCATCGATAGACCAAGGAACGACATCGACCCGATGCCTGGTCGTGGAGGACGGAGGCGAATGGAAGATCGTCGCCAGCCGCAAGCACGGCCAGGACCACCCGTTCGCGGGCTGGGTCGAGCACGATCCGCACGAGCTTCTGAAGAATATCGTCACCGTTCTGGATGCAGCCGGGACGGTCGATGCGGTCGCAATCGCAAACCAGGGGGAGAGCTGCCTGGCATGGGATGCCGAGACCAAGGAAGCGCTTTCACCCGTGATCGTGTGGCAGGATTCCCGAACGACGAAGTATCTCGCCGATCTGGGCAGCGACGCCGAGGAAACCTCCAAGCGCATCTGCGGTTTTCCGCTCGATCCGTATTTCTCAGCCAGCAAGCTCGCCTGGCTCCTCCGTCATGTTCCGAGCATCGAGGAAGCCTACAAGGCAGGCCGACTTCGTCTCGGGACGACAGACGCATTCTTCCTCGATTCTCTGGCGGACATCTTCGCCACCGATCTCGCGACAGCGTCGCGGACCGGTCTTCTTGATCTTGCGACGGGCACGTGGAGCGACGAGCTTTGCACCTTGCACGGCGTTCCCAGGGAATGCCTCCCGCGTATCGCGAACGTGGACGATGATTTTGGCCAGATTAACGGCATTCCCGTAAAAGCCTCCATCGTCGACCAGCAAGCAGCCCTGTTCGGTCATGGATGCCGGAAGCCCGGTGACTGCAAGATAACGTTTGGAACCGGAGCATTTCTCCTCGCCGTGAGCGGCAACGAACGCCCACCACAGTCGGAGTTGCTTCCGACCGTCGCCTGGGCGCTGAAGGACAGCGGCACGGCCTTTGCCATCGAAGGCGGCGTCTACGACGCGGGCTCAGCGCTGGAATGGGCCAGAAATATCGGCCTCTATTCTGCGCTGGAAGAGCTGGGCGTATTCGAGGGGCCATCGGCGCTGAGCCGCGGGATCATCTTCGTCCCGGCTCTGTCAGGTCTCGCAGCCCCATATTGGGACCGAACCGCCGCGCCCATGTTCATCGGCATGGACCACGCCACGGATCGGCGTGACCTCGTCCGCGCGGTCCTGGAAGGCATCGCAATGCTGACTGTCGGGCTGATCAAGGCCGCCTCCGAGGTCACGGATCTCGGTCCCAGCATTTCGATCGACGGTGGATTGTCGCAAAGCGCCTACTTCGCCCAGTTCCTCGCATCGGCCAGCGCCCGCACCATCACCGTCCCGGCGATGCACGAACTGACGGCCCTCGGGCTCGCGGAATTCTGTGGCCTCGACGTCACCGCAGCCCGCGACAGGAGCGTGCGTTACGAACCCGACGGATCGGTCACCGAGGCACACCACGCGTTGTTCAAGAAAGCCGTCGAGCGATCGCGCGGCTGGCGCGACTGACGCACCACCGAACGCTTAAAATCCAGGAGTTTATGCTGCATGCGAAAGATATTTCTCGCAGGCCCGTATGGTCATGCCGATCGTGAGGTCGTCGACCGCAGGTTCAACGAGGCGAATGCGGTCGCCGCCAAGATCGCTCGGAGCGGATCGACCGTCTTCAGCCAGATTTCCATGTCCCATCCGATCAACGGCCACCTGTCGGATCTCGACAAGGCGGCCATCGGCAAACTGTGGGCTCCGATCGACCAGGTCTTCATGGAAGCCATGGACGAGATCGTCGTGATCGACGGCCCGGGCTGGCAGGAGAGCGCCGGTGTCAAGCGGGAGATGGAGTTTTTTGAATCCAAGGGGCGTCGCGTCAGCCTCTGGAGCGATGTCGAACACGAGTTCGCTTAACCGACGCAACTGGGCAAGAAACAGGGGAATTCAATGACTACAGTATCCACTCCCGGCTCCGCGCCTGGGCAAACCGATCACGACCATCTCAAGCGCGACGTCACGCCGTTCCAGTCGTTCGCGGTCGCGTTCGGCTTCGTCTCGATCGCCACGGGCATCTTTACCGCCTATGGCGCAATGCTCTCGAGTTCCGGCCCGATGGGCATCTGGACCTGGCCCGTCGTCGTCATCGGCCAGCTCATGGTCGCATTGATCATCGGTTCGCTTGCCGCCCGTATTCCGGTAACCGGCTACATCTACCAGTGGGCATCGCGTCTGACCAATCCGGTCTTCGGCTGGATCATGGGCTGGATCGGGTTTACCTTCCTTGCCGTGGTCCTTGTCGCGGTCGACTATACGATCGCCTCGACCGTCCTTCCGGTCCTGCTCAGCTATGGGGGGACTGCCGAGAACGCCTGGTGGATCACCAGTGTCGTGATCATCGCGCAGGCCGTCATGATCGCCTTCTCGACGAAGTTCACCCAAAAATTCAACGCCGTCGCGGTAACCATCCAGCTCGTCGGCATGATCGGTCTCGTCGTGTTGCTGTTTGCTGTCGGCGCCTACAACAATGAACTCAACTTCTCGAACCTTTTCAGCACCGGAAGCGTCGCGCAGGAGGGCTACTATTCGCTCGGCACGCTGACGAGCGTTGGTCCCTGGATCATGGGTACACTCCTCGGTGCGTTCACGATCGTCGGTTTCGAATCCGCGGCGAACCTTGCTGAGGAGACCCGCGATCCCGCGCGTGTCGTGCCCAAGGCCATGTGGCAGGCTGTCCTGAGCCTCGGCACTATCGGCATGCTATTTCTCATCGCCGTCACGGCGCTGCTCGGCGACCTGACCGCGATCAGCGGCTCTGCGACCCCGATTGCCGACGTCATCAACCGCGTTCTCGGACCGGTTCTCGGCAATCTCCTTCTGGTGCTGGTCGTCATCTCGATCTTCTCCTGCGGCCTCGTCATCCTGCTGAGCGGCACCCGTCTCGTTTGGGCCATGTCTCGTGATGAGCGCTTCCCAGGCTGGCAGCTGTGGCATCGCATCAGCCCTTCGTTGAAGACGCCTGTGAACGCTACCGTGTTCATGGCCGTCGTCGGCCAGGTCATCCTTGCTTTGTTCGCGAAACAGACGGATGCGCTATTCGCACTGTTTTCGGCTGCAACCTTGCTTCCGGCAATCATCTATGCGGTCACCATCCTAATCTACGCGTTCCAGCGCACCAATTTGCCGCCAAGCCAAGGCTTTCGTCTTGGAGCATGGGAAACACCGGTGCTCATGGTGGCTATCCTCTGGCTCGCATTCGAACTCGCGATTTTCCGCGATGCATCGTTTGCGAAACCATGGTCCTATGTTGCAATCATGTTCGCGATCGGCGTGGTCTACCTGGTGTTCCTGCTTGCAACACGCGGGGGAACGAAGAGCCTCAAAATGCCCGACATGATCTCGGTTGACGCCATCCTCGATGCCGACAAGGGCGAGGAAGCCTTGCACTGATGACCAGATGAAAAAGCCGGCGCCATAGCGTCGGCTTTTTTAATTCGCGATGAACTCGGTGGGCACAGCCGTAGCCGTTTGAAACGGCTTTGGTGCACGGATCTGGAGCACGGCGGATCTCGATCTTTGATTGTTTGATGACGTGGGCTACGCTCGCTTTGCCTTGCGGCGGACGGACTTCGGGCGTGCGCAGGCAAGCATGCGGTTGAGGACGGCGCAGCCGATGGCGACTTCCGTCTGCTGAACGTGAAACGACCGAGCCCGCAGACGCGGTCCGATGATGGATTTGTATCGTCCGATGGCGGTCTCGACCCGCGCACGCTTGCCGTAGCCGGTGGAAGCTTGCCACTTCATCCGCCCGTCTCTGCTTATCGCGGCGATATGCTGATCTCTTTGGCCGAGAGATCGATTGCCGGCCGGTTCGACCGCATTGACCCGTGGCGGAATGACGATGGCAACATCGGCACTGTGGTTGATGATCGCGTCGTAGATGGGCTTTCCATCATAGGCACCATCGGCGGTTAACCGTCCGATTGGACCGTCGATCTGATTGAGAAGTGGCCCCACCTGCGAGGCATCGCCTGTGTCCTGGTCGGTCATTGTGTGGGCGATGATCTCGCCGCTATCGGCATCCAGCGCCAGATGCAGTTTGCGCCAACCGCGACGGGATTTGGCGCGCCATGTTTCTCCTTCAGCCACTGGCCCGCGCCATAGATTTGAAGGCCGGTACTATCGACAAGAACATGCACCCGTCCGCCCAGAGGAACCTGAGGATGCTGCCGTTTGCTGGGCGATTGCCATGTCCGTGTCCGACGGCTGAGCGTGGTATGATCGGGGACGGAGAGTGCCAATCCCATCAATTGCAATACCGATTCAAGGAAGCCTTCGGCCTGGCGTAGCCGCAGTCCGAACACCATGCCCGGGGACAAGGCTGTCTCGATGGCAAGATCAGAATAGCGAGGCTGGCCACCACGCGTTGTTCGTCGTGGAGCAACCCATATG
>NZ_LJSD01000060.1 GCF_001303895.1 Mesorhizobium sp. 1M-11
GCGCGGATCGGCGTTATGGGGTGATCAGGCGCGGTTCTTGAATCGCCAGGATTCGTTTCCGGTCTCGATGATCTCGCAGTGATGGGTGAGCCGGTCGAGCAGCGCCGTCGTCATCTTGGCGTCGCCGAAGACAGCGGGCCATTCGCCGAACGCCAGATTGGTGGTGACGATGATCGAGGTGCGCTCGTAGAGCCTGCTGATCAGGTGGAAGAGCAACTGCCCGCCGGCTTGCGCGAAGGGCAGATAGCCGAGTTCGTCGAGGACGACGAAGTCCAATCGGGTCAGGTAGTCAGCGATACGGCCCTGCTTGCCACCGCGGTGCTCGGTCTCGAGCCGGTTGACGAGATCAACGACATTGAAGAAGCGACCGCGCGTCCCGTTGCGGATGAGGGATCGGGCAAGGGCAATCGCCAGATGTGACTTGCCGGTTCCGGTGCCGCCGATGAGAACGGCGTTACGCTGGTCGGCGACGAAGGTGCCGTTGGCAAGGTCCCTGACCAGCACCTCGTTGACCGGCGTGCCGTCGAAGTCGAACTCCTCGATGTCCTTGGCGATCGGCAGCTTTGCGACGGTGAGCTGGTATTTGATGGAGCGCGCCTGCTTCTCGGCGATCTCGGCCGACAGCAGATCGCCGACGATCCTCGGCGGCTCGTGCTGGCGCTTGATGCCGGTCGCCATAACCTCGTCATAGGCACTGCGCATGCCGTAGAGCTTCAACGTTCCCATCAGATCCAGAACCTGCGTGCGTTCCATCAGCTTGCCCTCCTGAGGCTGTCGTAGCGGGCACAGTCGGCCTGCGGCTCATGGCGCAGGCGAAGAGCGTCCGGGGTGAGAATGGTGATGGCTGGCGCCGGATCGCGCCGCCGCGCCAGAATGTTGATGATGACAGCTGACGAGCAGACGTTCTGGTCGAGC
This sequence comes from Mesorhizobium sp. 1M-11, assembly GCF_001303895.1. Classification (GTDB taxonomy): domain Bacteria; phylum Pseudomonadota; class Alphaproteobacteria; order Rhizobiales; family Rhizobiaceae; genus Mesorhizobium. Next base: position 916 of record NZ_LJSD01000060.1, read on the forward strand.
GCCTCTTGGCAGGCGGCCTCCACGGCATCGATCCCGTCGGTCAACACCGCAGCCAGGATCGCCACCATCTGGCGATCACCGTCATCCGAGGACTTCAGTCGGCGCCGGGTCCGCTCCATCGCCGAGGGCAGAACCCAGTCCTGGAACGGCGCGCCATTGCGCAATGCGCCGGGCTTGCGGGCGAGCACGGGGACATAGTGCCAGGGATCGTAAATGGTCTCACCGCGCCCGAACGAACGGGCGTGTTCGGCGACGACAACGCCATCCTGCCGGATGACGATCCTGCTGGCATAGGCCTGGATCTCGACCGGTCGGCCCACGGCAGTCGACAGCACCGAGTATTTGTTGTTGTCGAAGCGCACCGTGCAGGTCTTCGATACCGAGGCGGGGACCGTGTGGAAGCCGTCGAAGGGGCCGCGATACTCGACAAGTTTGCCGCGCTCCTCCTCGAACACCTCCCAGATCGTGCGCTCCGGCTGATCGATATGACGGTGCGTCTTGGTGTAGGCGATGCATTTGTCGAGCAGCCAGGCGTTGAGTTCCTCATAGGATTTGAAGCGCAGCCGCGGCGTGAAGAAGCGCTCGCGCACCAGCCCGACCTGGTTCTCGACTTGACCCTTCTCCCAGCCCGACGCCGGCGTGCAGGCGACCGGCTGCACCAGATAATGGCTGCACATCTGCAGGAAGCGGCGATTGTATTGCCGGTCCTTGCCGACGAATACCGTCTCAACCGCCGTCTTCATGTTGTCGTAGATGCCGCGCGTGCAGGTGCCGCCAAAGAAGGCGAAGGCCCGGTCGTGCGCGTCGAACACCATCTCCTGCGTCTCGCGCGGATAGGCTCTGACGAACATCATGCGGCTGTGGCAAAGCCGGACATGGGCAACCTTCACGGTCACAGTCACGCCATTGATGAGGACGATCTCGTGGCTCCAGTCGAACTGGTAGGCTTCACCCGGCGCGAAGAACAACGGCACATAGGCTTCCGCCGTCGCTGATCCCTGCGCCTTCGCCCAGCTCTTGGCGTATCGGCGAACCGCGTCGTAGCTGCCGTCGTATCCGAGACCGCGGAGCTCCTCAAAGATTCGGATCAGCGTTAGCCGCTCGCGCCCCGCCTTGCCGTGATTGCCACCTAAAAGCCCGTCGAGCTGATCCTGCCAGGGGCCGATCTTTGGCATCGGCTGATGCTCACGCTCGTAACGGAACTCCGTCGCGTTCGACCGCAGCACCTTCCGGACAACCTTCCGCGATATCCTCAACTCGCGGCAGATCTCCTTGATCGACTTCCCCTGGACCAGCGAAAGCCGACGTATCTTCGCAATCGTCTCCACAACCAACATCCAAAACAAATGCCCCCGATGAAACCGAAGGCAGTGTGACAACCCTGCGTTACAGGGGTCCTTTTTGGACGCCGGTCACCCCTGAAACGGGGTCCTTATTCCACGCCGAAACACAACCAAGGACGATGTCGGTGTTCTGCCGGCTTACAAGGCGCTTTCCGATGCTGGCGAGCTAACCGCCCATGTTACGGGCATGGTGCTCCTGAATTCTAAGAGCGGTCCCGAAGCGCTGGAGGTCTACGACACCCTGGCAGCAAAATTCCCTAAGACACCCGACCTTATGGTTGGTGGCATCAAGATCCTCGCCGATGGCGTGATTGAATATCCGGCCCAGACGGCATCGCTCTCCCTGCCTTACAAGAATCTCGGCACACCCGGACCGGAAGTGATCGGAACCGAGAAATTCAAGGCATTGGTAACCGCGGCCGACAAGCGTGGTGCGCTGGTCCATATCCATGCCATCGGCGACCTGGCGGCAACCGACGCGCTCGACGCAATCGCGGCAGCCCGCAAGGCCAATGGTGACAGCCGCATTCCTCACACGATCACGCATCTCGAGGTCGTCAAGCCCGAAGACAGGCTGCGCTTCAAAGCACTCGGCGTCATCGCCTCCATGCAATTGCTATGGTCTGGGGCGGACGAATACACCACCGATCTGGTCAAGCCCTATCTGGACGAAAGTCTCTCGAAAACGCTTTACCCGGCTCGCTCACTGGCAGACGCCGACGCCATCGTCGCCGGTGCCAGCGACTGGCCCGTTACCTCGCCAAACCCATTCCTGGCGATGACGGTCGCGATCACACGGCAAGGCACCAAGGGAGTACTCAACCCCGAAGAAGCGATGACGGCCGAGCAGATGCTTTATGCCTATACACGCAATGCCGCCCAGGCCGTGCGGCGCGAAGACCGTATCGGCTCGATCGAGCCGGGCAAAGCCGCCGACCTGGTGCTGGTCGACCGCGATCTGCTCGCCGCAGCGCCCGCCGAGATCGCGGACACCAAGGTGCTGTGGACCATGTTCGGCGGAAAGAAGGTATTTCAAGCCGATAAGTAGTTCGCCCCAGGCCCTGGGTGAAAACGTCAAAACCGCCGAAAGCAACGCTTTCGGCGGTTTTTGTTGGCAAGAACAGCGCGACTGAACTTGTGCTTTGTCCACGTAGCTGCGCTAGAACGTCCGCTGGAAGCGAAGAATACCGCCCAGGTTGCTCTTCTTTACCGCACTAGTCCAATTGAAGCTGTCCTTCGAACCGACACGAAGGTAGTCCACTTCGGCGGTTATCTGGAAGCCCGGCCTCACGTCGTGTTTTACGTTGGCCGCGAGCGCGAGGTTCTTGCTCCCGTCAAAGGAGACCTGTGCATTGAGAGAGGTCCTTTCGGTGACGGCGTAACTGCCGCCTGTCCAAATCGCCCAGTTGCCGCCCCATTCTTTGAAGAAGTTGCGGGGGGCGTTCCTGTCGGTGCCATAGCCAGCCAGCACAAACAAATCGAAGCCTTGTGCCACGGCAACATCGACGCGGACCTTGCCTGCCCACTCCTCAAAGTTGCTGTCATAGGCACCGACGGCGGTAACCGTGCCCCAACTTTGCTTGTACTTAACGCCGCCTACGACGTTCGGCACATAGCTGTCGATGGAATTGTCGCCGGAACCATCGTTCGAACCCTGTTCCAACGATCCCACAGCGCTGAACCCATTGCCGCCTTCGAAATAATATCGGACCATGTTGGTGTCGAAGCCGCCATAGGGGATCAGCGTGTCCTGGATAACGTTGCCGGCATAGTCGACGAAGGAATCGAAGGCCGTATCGGCCTTACCGACACGCAGCCCCCCGAGTTGGATCCAGGCAGTGGTCAAGGTGACGTTTTTGTTGCCCGCCTGCCATTTGGTGCCAGGCAACAACGGGCCTGTGTCATCCGGGTCGGAATAGTCCCCGCTGCTGTTGCTGAAGTTGAAGCGGGTCATGGTGAACGTCTTCAACGTGCCGAGTTCCGTCTCCTGGCCCGTGGACGTGTTGAGCTGCAGGCGCGCCAGCGTCTTCCAGGTCGAGTGCGTGCCCTTGCCCATCTGGTCTGGGACGTGGTTCACACCATTGAACGTTCCCGTATCGCCGGCTCCGATGTCAACGCGAATATAGCCACCGATGCGCAGGCAGGTTTCAGTGCCGGGAATGTAGAAGTAGCCGCTGCCGTAGACATCGCAGATCCTGAGGTATTCGGCGGGTTCCGGTTCGGCAACAACCACTGCGTCGGCAGCGTGGGCAGCAGATACTGCTACGAGAGCCGCAGCAGAACCGAAAAGAAGGCTCTTTAAGTTCATTTTACTCCCCCAAAATTCGTAAAAAGAATGACGTTTGCATCCGCGTGGTTTCCACGTCGGCGACTTCGGCGGGCACGTGCCCGGTCGTTCATTGGTGCAGTCGCATCCCTCCCCGGGGCACTCGGCAAAGCGCCGGCGCTCCTCCAATTGCAATGGACAGGTGTTTGCGGCCGCCAGCGGTTTTCTCAGACGCTGAAATGCAAAGACCGGCAGGCAATTCACAGCCCGCCGGTTCAATCAGAAGCAAAAATTTCGAGTATCAATACAATTCGCAATTTAAACTAAAAAGAACGTTGGAATCGAAGAATACCGCCGACGTTGTTCTTCTTTACGGCTCCGCTCCAGCTGTAACCGTCCTTTGCGCCGACATGCAGGTAGTCGGCTTCGGCGGTTACCCGGAAGCCAGGCACGATGTCGTATTTGACGTTGGCGGCAAGTGCCAGATTCCGGCTGCCGTCGTAGGAGACCTGCGCGTTGAGGGACGTCATGTTGTTGACGGCATAGGTACCGCCTGCCCAAATCGCCCAGTTGCCGCCCCACTCCTTGAAGAAGTTGCGGGGAGCATTCCTGTCGGTGCCGTAGCCGGCAAGAACAAACACGTCGAAGCCTTGCGCCAAAGTCACATCGAGGCGGGCCTTGCCGGCCCATTCCTCGTAGTTGCTGTCGTAGGCGCCGACCGCGGTTAAGGTCCCCCAGCTCTGCTTGTATTTGACGCCACCGACCACATTGGGAACGTAGCTGTCGATAGAGTTATCGCCGGAACCGTCGTCCGAGCCTTGCTCCAGCGAGATCACCCCACTGAGGCCGTTGCCGCCATCGAAATTGTACTGGACGACGTTGCTGTCGAACCCGCCATAAGGGATCAGCGAATCCTGGATGACGTTGCCGGCATAGTCGATGAAGGCGTCGAACGCCGAGTCGTCTTTGCCGACGCGCAGGCCGCCCAATTGAATCCAGGCAGCGATCAGGGTGATGTCTTTGTTTCGTGCCCGCCACCGGGTTCCGGGCAGCAGCGGGCCGGAACCATCCGGATCGGCATAGTCGCCGCCACTGTTGCCGAAGTCGAAGCGGGTTATCGTGAACGTCTTCAGCGTCCCGAACTCGGTCTCCTGGCCCGTCGATGTATCGAGCTGCAGGCGCGCCTGCTTCTTCCAGGTCGAATGCGTGCCTTTTCCCATCTGGTCAGGGACATGGTTGACGCCGTCGAAGGTGCCGCCATCGCCCAGGCCGATATCGTAGCGGACATAGCCGCCGATGCGCAGGCAGGTCTCCGTTCCCGGAATGTAGAAGTAGCCCGGGCCATAAACGTCGCAGATCTTGACGGGTTCGGCGGGTTCCGCTTCCGCGACCACAACAGCGTCCGCGGCGTGAGAAGGCGGGACCGCAATCAGGGCTGCGGCGCATCCGAGAAGAAGGCTTTTAATGTTCATTCCTGCCCCCAAGAAAAAAATTTGAAATGAATAAAGTGCTTCGGCGCGCAGGCTGGCGCCGTTCGTTGACGAAACAGAAGGCAACCGACAGGATCGGCTGCCCTATGGATCTCGATGAAATGAGTCTCTAGGCACGCGCCCTCCCCCAGCGCCGAGCCTGTTGCCCGGCACTCCCTCAGCAGTGAAAAAATGGCGTCTACCGATGCCTCGCCCTTTGCCCCTCAGCAAAAATGGCAGCTATGCAGTGATGAAAAGCCCAGAACAGCCTTCCACGAATTGCACCTCTTCTTGAGAAAGCCGATTTCGATATCAGCTGAACGGTGCCTATTCTTACTTGGATATTTTTGTCATCAGGATCGGACCACACATAGTCCAACAACCGGCAAAGTATTGCGTTTTTCGATGCCGTTGTACGCTCGCGCAGGTCTTGCATGCCGTTCCATCATCCCGGTGGCTCATGAAACATGCCGCTCGCAGTCAGATGTCGATTGTGTTTCTCAAAAAGTTGTGGCGACCCTGGCCCAGGGTCGCCACAGTCGGAGCTAAAAGCAGGATGAAGCGTCACGAGACCGGAATAGCTGCCTTGTGCAAACCGGCCGGCTTGATCACGGCCTCGATCACCTGTTTGGCACGAACCTGCGCCCGGGTCATCGCACGAACCTGCCGCGCGAGTTTGGAAAGCTGCGCATCACGGCTTTCGCCATCCGATTCTTCACCGAGGACAGCCAGCTCTTTTTCGGCCAATCGCAACAGCCGCTGCAACTCTGCGGCACCGGACGAACATCCGTCGAAACCGCGCAGCGCCCCTGCCGCATCGACAACGAGGACCCGGGCTCTGTCATTAGCCCGGGACAACACGCCTTGCGGCGAAGCAGCCAGGGTCAGTTCCCAGAATGTGTTTGTCTCGTCGTAATAGTAGTAGCCGTGCCCGGGATCCCGGCAATTGAGGCCACGATCTGCAGGCCCGATGCACGCGAAATAGGTGCCGGTGTTCTGGTCGTCTGGCTTGAGCACGAAAGTGCTGGCGATCGAACGGTGCGCGGGCGAACAATCCCACTGCTCACCCGCATTCCAGCGCTCGCTGACCTCATCGAAGTCGCCCTCGGGTATCTCTCCGCCAGTCCTGTAGAGCGCGGTTAGATAATCGAAATCGATGCCGCCGTAGCCTTCCATCATCACCTTGTAGTGGAAACGGTTGCGGCCCTCGCTTTCCTTGGTCAGCAGACGGCGGATCGCGATGCTGCCCGTATCCTCATAGATGACCTTCGGGTCGAAGGTGAACCAGCCTCCGGCGAGCGAATACTGGTAACCGTAGGAGGGCGCACCATTCAGGTGCCCGGAACGTGGGCTCAGCGCATTGTTGTTGGCGTACAGGAAGTCATAAGCCTTGCCGAGCGCGTCATATGTCGCCTCCCGAATGATCGGGTTCGGCTTTTCCGGAGCACCGCTGCGTGCCTCGAAACTGTAGCCCTGTCTGCTGTCTGCCCACATCCCGCCGGCCGTGCCGAGCGTGATACCGGCGTCGCCGACCGGATAGGAAAGCTGCATATCGCGTGCCTCGGCTGCACTGTTGGCAAACTGCAGCGCGTGGAAGGTTGCCGGCCCGCGCCGCACGCCGTAGCCCCATTGCTCCTTCGGTTCACCGGTGCTGGCACCGCCGTGATGGACGTACGCGACGCCCTTGCTGTTCATACCAGGGTGACCGCCCATATAATCGCGACCGATGACCGGGATGGATCCCTTCACCGAAAACGGCGTGTAAATGAAGTTGTTGCCTTCATCCGGGAAAGCCACGATCGTGGCCTGGAAGGTGCAATCATGATCGGTGGTCGCTGCGGCGACCAGCCTGCCGTCGGTCGTTGCATCGCCCCATGCGCAGACGCCGCTGCACATGTCGGTGATCTCGCCTTTGAGCTGGCCGGCACCTTCCGTTCCGACACCGAGATAGGCGGCAATGGTCTTGTCGTTTTCCTTGTCGGAATTGCCAAAGGCGAAGGGGCGAACTTCCTTCGAATAGGGTCGCGTGCCTGTCCAGATTGCCAGCACATTGTCGTATGCGATGGGAGCGCCGGCGTCCGTCGCGCCTTCGGCCCAGCCTCTTGCGAAATCCAAAATCTCCGGCATGTATTTACGCAATTCCGCTTCCCAATTGCGCATAGCATCGAGTTCGACCGCGCTCAGCACACGTTCGGCCTGCTGCCTGAAGATCCAGTCGCCGTAGATTTCGATGATCTGCTGCGCATATTGACGACCCATGTCATGGTTCGATCCCTGCAACACGACGACAGGGCAGATCGAGGGCACCAGAGGAATGTCATCCGAAAACTCGGTTTCGGTGCCGGTCTTTGTGACGATACGAAGTTCGCCATGTTCAACGATCTCGTCGGCCCGGCAAGCTTCGGCAATCTTGTCCGCGGCCGCTTTGATCGCCTGGAAATCTGATACCGCCTGGCTCAGGTTGTCGTCGGGGGCCAGCGGCGAGGCAAAATCAGCGTAGGTGCCGTCGATCCTGCCCAATTGCCACTTTGCCTTGTAGAGATCGACATTGACGCTTTCGAGGGCCCGTCTTGCGGACACGTAGACTGGATCGCGCCAATCGCGCTTCACCAATTCGCGATTGGCGAAATGCACTGCGTAGTGCGCGTCCGTCTGTGCCTTCATGGCGGCACCGACCTGTACGTCAGAGAGCGGATGCGTTGTCATGTCTGCTGCCTTTCAGAATGCCGTTTTGCTGAGCTGTGGGTATCGCCTCGGCCATCGAAAGGGCCTCGGCGTGATGACAGGCGACCGAGTGTCCCGGCGCGGCCTGCCAGACGATGGGTTCGACGCGCCGGCACACGTCGGTCGCAAACCGGCATCGCGTGTGGAAACGGCAACCCGAGGGAGGGTCGATCGCGCTCGGCAGGTCCCCCTCAAGCACGGCGCGCTTTTGCCCAGCCGCTGCAGGCAGCTTCGGTGAGGCATCGAACAGTGCGCGCGTATAAGGATGGATGGGGTTCGACCAGAGTTGATCGGCGCTCGCAATCTCGACGATCCTGCCGAGATACATCACCGCCACGCGGTTGGACACGTGCTCGACCACGGCAAGATCGTGCGAGATGAACAGGTAGGCGATTCCGAGCGTGCGCTGCAGATCGACCAGAAGATTGATGATCTGCGCCCGCACCGACACGTCGAGAGCCGAGACTGCCTCGTCGCAGACGATCAGCTTCGGTTTTAGCGCCAGCGCCCTTGCGATACCAACGCGCTGACGCTGCCCACCGGACAGTTCGTGCGGGTAGCGATCCGCAGCTTCGGCCCCTAACCCTACTCGCTCAAGCAAAGCGACGACCTGATCCCTGCGGTCGCGGGCTCTTCCCTCGCCCCAGACGACAAAGGGCTCCTCCAGGATGCGGCCGATCCTGGAACGTGGATTGAGACTGCTGAACGGATCCTGAAACACCATCTGGACATCGCGCCGCAACGGCCGCAACGCGCTCTCCTGCAGCGGGGCGATATCCCTACCTTCGAGGACGATGCGGCCGCTGGTCGGCTTGTAGAGGCGCAGAATCGTGCGCCCGACGGTAGATTTTCCGCAGCCGGATTCACCGACCAGCCCTAGCGTCTCGCCTGGCTTTATCTGAAACGACACCCCATCGACTGCACGCAGCGCGCCAACGCGATCCGGGAAATGCTTGTGCAGGTCTTCAACCGAGAGGAGCGGCGTCATATCGCCTCCGCAACAGCAAAGTGGCAGACAGCCAGCCGATCATGCGTCACAGTTCTGGCCTCGGGCCGATCGGTGCGGCAGACAGCGTCGGCGCGTTGGCAACGCTCGGCAAAGGAGCAACCCGCCGGCAGCGCGTGCAAAGGCGGCACCGCGCCTGGGATCTCGGTAAGGCGGTCACGCGACCGGCCGGCTGCGCGCGGCTTCGGCAGCGATCCCAAGAGCCCTCGTGTGTAAGGATGTGCAGGCCGCGCAAGAATTTCGCCGGTCGCCGCCGCCTCGACGATCCGCCCGGCATACATCACCAGGGTCCGTTCGGCGGTATCGGCGACGATGGAAAGATCGTGGGTGATCAAAAGCATCGACATGTTCATCGTCTTGCGCAGGGTTGCCAGAAGCTCAAGGATCTGTGCCTGAACAGTGACATCGAGCGCCGTCGTCGGCTCATCGGCAATCAGCAGCTTCGGCTCGCAGGCAAGCGCCATCGCGATCATCACGCGCTGGCGCATCCCGCCCGAAAGCGTGTGCGGGAATTCGTCGACGCGGCGATGCGGGTCTGCGATGCGCACCTGATCCAACAGTTCGACGGCGCGACGGCGGCTGACCGCGGCCGATACATTCTGATGGCGCCGGATGCCTTCCTCGATCTGCTCGCCGATCCGCATCAGCGGATTGAGCGACGTCATCGGCTCCTGGAACACCATCGATATCTGGTTGCCGCGAACCCTTTGCATCTCGGCATCCGCCAGCCCGACGAGATCGCGTTCACCGAGCATGACCCGACCCGAGACACGAGTGCTGCCGTGCCTCGGCAGCAATCTCATGATTGCCAATGCCGTAACAGATTTGCCAGAACCGGATTCACCGACCACCGCCAGGGTCTCACCGGCGCGTATTTCAAAGCTGACCCTGTCCACGGCACGCACGACGCCCTGAGCCGTCCTGAATTGCACCGACAGGTCCTCGACCTTCAAGACAGCCATCTCAACGCTCCCGCCGCCTGGGATTGAGGGCATCGTTGAGGCCATCTGAAACCAGGTTGATGCCAAGGACGGCCATCAGGATCGCCAGCCCGGGAATGCCCGACACATACCAGGCATTCCGAAACACGCTGCGCCCCGCACCGGTCATCATGCCCCAACTCACCGAATTGGGATCACCGAGCCCAAGGAAAGACAGGGACGATTCCGCCAGGATCGCACCCGCAGCGATGATCGACGTCATCACTACGATCGGAGGCAGCACATTCGGGAATATCTGGCTGACGATGATGCGCCAGCTCGGCATGCCCATGACAACGCAGGCAAGCACGAAGTCCTGGCTGCGAAACTTGAGAAACTCGGCGCGCGTCACACGCGCCACTGTCGTCCAGCTTACGATGGCGATCGAGATGATGACGCTGAGCAGCGAAGCCTGTAGGATGGTGACGAGGACGAGCGCAAGCATGATGTCCGGGATCGTCTGGAACATTTCGGTTCCGCGCATCAAAAGGGCACCCAGCCTACCTCCGTAAAAGCCTGCCAGCGCGCCTATCGTGCAGCCGATGAGCGCCGTCACCAGGCTTGCCGCGATACCGACGAGCAGGGAGACGCGAGCGCCATAGAAGAGCTGGACGAAGATGTCCCGCCCAAGCTGATCCGTACCGAGCGGAAACTGCCAGGTCACGAACGGCGCGATATAGGGGGCACCGGCTATGCGGCGTGGGTCGCCAGGAAAAAGCCAGGGCGCCAGCAGGGCCATCGCCGAAGCCGTCAGCACGATGGCAAGCCCGAAGACTGCCCCTCGATTTTGCCGGTACCGGCGCCAGAATTGCAGCAGCGGTTCCATGTCAGTTCACATCCATGCGCCGGTCTATCCATGCGGACAGGAGATCCACGATCAGGTTGGCGCAGACGACCAGAACGGTGCTCATCAGCAGGATGGCGAGCAGGACGTTGTAGTCACGCTGCAACGCGGCCTGGAAGGTCAATCGTCCGAGGCCCGGCCAGCTGAACACTGTCTCGATGACGATCACTCCGCTGAGCAGCGAACCCAGTTGCACTCCGACTAGGGTCAGCAACGGCAGCAGTGCATGCGGGAGCATATGCCGCCATAACACTGTCCGCTCTGAGAGGCCTTTCGCTCGTGCGGTGCGAACAAAATCGCTGTCCAGCAATTCAAACATCGAGGCCCTGACCAGGCGCGTATAGACGGCGAGATAGAACAACCCAAGCGTTAGCGCAGGCAGCGTCATGTGACGCCCGACGTCGAGCGCATAGGCAATTCCCGTTTTTCCGGAGCCGACCGTGTCGAAACCACCCACGGGCAGTAGCCGCAACTTGACCGAGAACACGACGATCAGGCTGAGGCCGATCCAGAAGGCAGGCATCGCATAGAGGACCATCGACATGAACGCGATCGTCCGGTCTTTCCAGGTCTGGCTGTAGCGCGCGGCTGTCACCCCCAGGAACACCCCGCCGAGAAGCGAAACGCCGATGCTGAACACCAGCAGGAGAACCGTCGGCCAGAGCCGCAGCAGAATGACGTCCAGCACTGGCGCCGAATTCTGGAACGACCAGCCGAAATCCAGATGAGCGACCTTCGACAGATAGATACCGAACTGCACCCAGATCGGTTCGTCCAATCCCATTTCATGCCGAATATGGTCCTTGAAAGCTTGGTCGGCGCCTTGCGCCTTGGCCACGAAGGCGTCGACGGGGTCGCCAGGGATCAGCCGCACCAGGAAGAAATTGACCACAAGGACGCAGGCAATCGTCGGGATCGCCTGCTTCAGACGGTTTACGGCCACCTGAAATGCCCAAGGGGTCGTTTTCCGGCGCACTCGCACCGCTTGCGATGACGATGCGTCCATCATTTCTCGAGCCAGGCGTCTGCCCAGTTCTGCAGCGGCCACACGGGTCCGGTCGAACCCAGCTGGACACGTTTGTTGAACACGTTGTGACTTTCATACTCGACAAGCGGGATCAGCGGCAGGTCGCGAGCCGCGATCGTCTGGATCTGGCGTACCGCAGCCAGGCGCTGGTCGGCATCGATGGCAGACTCCGCAACGTCGATGGCCTTGTCCATCTCCTCGTTGCGATAGTCGGTGGCATTGGTCTGCCAGCGACCTTTGCTGATGGCTTTCGACCAATAGTAGTCGAACACCGAAATCTGCGGATCGACCAGCGTGCTGATCACCTGGATCGAAAGGTCGAAATCGTAGTCGGTGTAGATCCGCGCATTATGGGTCGCGTAGTCGGAGACGATGATGTTGCCGTTGATGCCGATATTGGCGATTGCCTGTTTGATGTATTCGCCGATGACGTTGAGGTCGTCACCATTCGGGTCGATGTTGAGTGTAAACCTCCAGCCATCGGCCCCTTTGGGATAACCAGCTTCATCGAGCAGCTTGTTTGCCTCCTCGACATTCAAGGCAAGCTCCGGCAGCGCGGGTTCGAACAGGAAGCTGTCGGAACGGATGGGCCCGCGCGCCGGCGCCGCCATGCCGGAGTACACGGCGTTGCAGATGAAGGCGCGGTCGATGGCCATGCTGATGGCACGCCGGACGCGCACATCCGACAGTTCCTTTCTGCGCAGATTGACTTCGAGAGCGTTGACGCCTTCGGTTGCCTTGTTGCCGGTCGCATCGACGGCAATGAAAGGCAGTTCGGAAATCCGCTTCAAATCCGCTTTGCTGACCGGGCTGTTGACGCCGGCGTCGATTTCGTCGGCCTCGAACGCCGCGGCGCGGGCACCCGGATCGGTGATGATGCGGAAGACGATCTGGTCGAGATAAGGTTGCGCCTTCTCGCGAAAATCGGGATTGCGATCGAGCACGATCGAAGAGCTGCGGTTCCACTCCTTGAAGCGGAACGGCCCCGAACCAACCGGCTTGTTGATCTGCGGGTTCTTCAGAATGTCGGCAACATCGTAAAGGTGCTTCGGAGCGATCGGTCCGAACGCAGCCAGCATGCCCAGGAACGGGAACGGCGGCATCGGCTTGGTCAGCTTGAACACAACGGTCTTGGCATCCGGGAGGTCGGCCGACGTCACATTGGCGAACAAGGTGCTGCCGAAGGCATTGTACTTCTTGCCGAGCTGAAGAATGGAAAATGCAACGTCCTCGGACGTCAACGGCTTGCCATCGTGGAAATGAATGCCGTCGCGCAGCCGGAATTCGTATTGGGTACCATCCGGCGAGTATTTCCACGATTCCGCCAGCACACCCTCGAACGAATTGTCGGCTTTGAGGCGCAACAGCGTTTCGAAGATCTTGGAGCCGATCGTCAGTTCCAGGTCACCGGTTTCGATCGGTGAAAAGATGCTCCTTGGATCGTCATAGACGGCAACGCGGAGTACGCCCCCACTTGAAGGTTGCTTGGCTTCCTGTGCAACCAGCCTGCCGACCCATGGCAGCAAGGACAGGCCGCCGCCCATTGCCAGAACAGTTCGTCTCGAGATCATAGTCTTCCCTCCCATGAGGACGGTTTGCCCGCCCTTGTTTTCGTGAGCAGGCGACGCCATGCTTTGGGTTCAGGCTTGCGCTGCGGCATCGTGCCGATTGCTCGAAACGGCCTTCGACGTTGTATTCCTGATTTCTGGCAGCTCGGCGAAATCGCCAACAGTCCAACAACCGGCAAAGTATTGCATTTTTCGATACCCATCGATGAAAACGGCAAAATGCCGGCGTTGGTGCACGGATCATTCAGCGGTCGTGATGTAGGCGAACGGCGATCTCAATAGCCGGTCTGCCTCCAGTCATGCCTTTCAAACACAATGCCGCCCGCCGTCATCGCATCGGGAAGATGAAATTCAAGGTGACGAACTGGCCGGAATATGAGGCGGGCCTCCGCCGACGTGGCAGCTTGACCCTGTGGCTGACGCCGGAGGCGGTTGACATATGGGTTGCTCCACGACGAACAACGCGTGGTGGCCAGCCTCGCTATTCTGATCTTGCCATCGAGACAGCCTTGTCCCCGGGCATGGTGTTCGGACTGCGGCTACGCCAGGCCGAAGGCTTCCTTGAATCGGTATTGCAATTGATGGGATTGGCACTCTCCGTCCCCGATCATACCACGCTCAGCCGTCGGACACGGACATGGCAATCGCCCAGCAAACGGCAGCATCCTCAGGTTCCTCTGGGCGGACGGGTGCATGTTCTTGTCGATAGTACCGGCCTTCAAATCTATGGCGCGGGCCAGTGGCTGAAGGAGAAACATGGCGCGCCAAATCCCGTCGCGGTTGGCGCAAACTGCATCTGGCGCTGGATGCCGATAGCGGCGAGATCATCGCCCACACAATGACCGACCAGGACACAGGCGATGCCTCGCAGGTGGGGCCACTTCTCAATCAGATCGACGGTCCAATCGGACGGTTAACCGCCGATGGTGCCTATGATGGAAAGCCCATCTACGACGCGATCATCAACCACAGTGCCGATGTTGCCATCGTCATTCCGCCACGGGTCAATGCGGTCGAACCGGCCGGCAATCGATCTCTCGGCCAAAGAGATCAGCATATCGCCGCGATAAGCAGAGACGGGCGGATGAAGTGGCAAGCTTCCACCGGCTACGGCAAGCGTGCGCGGGTCGAGACCGCCATCGGACGATACAAATCCATCATCGGACCGCGTCTGCGGGCTCGGTCGTTTCACGTTCAGCAGACGGAAGTCGCCATCGGCTGCGCCGTCCTCAACCGCATGCTTGCCTGCGCACGCCCGAAGTCCGTCCGCCGCAAGGCAAAGCGAGCGTAGCCCACGTCATCAAACAATCAAAGATCGAGATCCGCCGTGCTCCAGATCCGTGCACCAAAGCC
>NZ_LJSD01000064.1 GCF_001303895.1 Mesorhizobium sp. 1M-11
GGCTTTGGTGCACGGATCTGGAGCACGGCGGATCTCGATCTTTGATTGTTTGATGACGTGGGCTACGCTCGCTTTGCCTTGCGGCGGACGGACTTCGGGCGTGCGCAGGCAAGCATGCGGTTGAGGACGGCGCAGCCGATGGCGACTTCCGTCTGCTGAACGTGAAACGACCGAGCCCGCAGACGCGGTCCGATGATGGATTTGTATCGTCCGATGGCGGTCTCGACCCGCGCACGCTTGCCGTAGCCGGTGGAAGCTTGCCACTTCATCCGCCCGTCTCTGCTTATCGCGGCGATATGCTGATCTCTTTGGCCGAGAGATCGATTGCCGGCCGGTTCGACCGCATTGACCCGTGGCGGAATGACGATGGCAACATCGGCACTGTGGTTGATGATCGCGTCGTAGATGGGCTTTCCATCATAGGCACCATCGGCGGTTAACCGTCCGATTGGACCGTCGATCTGATTGAGAAGTGGCCCCACCTGCGAGGCATCGCCTGTGTCCTGGTCGGTCATTGTGTGGGCGATGATCTCGCCGCTATCGGCATCCAGCGCCAGATGCAGTTTGCGCCAACCGCGACGGGATTTGGCGCGCCATGTTTCTCCTTCAGCCACTGGCCCGCGCCATAGATTTGAAGGCCGGTACTATCGACAAGAACATGCACCCGTCCGCCCAGAGGAACCTGAGGATGCTGCCGTTTGCTGGGCGATTGCCATGTCCGTGTCCGACGGCTGAGCGTGGTATGATCGGGGACGGAGAGTGCCAATCCCATCAATTGCAATACCGATTCAAGGAAGCCTTCGGCCTGGCGTAGCCGCAGTCCGAACACCATGCCCGGGGACAAGGCTGTCTCGATGGCAAGATCAGAATAGCGAGGCTGGCCACCACGCGTTGTTCGTCGTGGAGCAACCCATATGGCAACCGCCTCCGGCGTCTTGATCCTGAGGCCGGCAAATGATGACAGAATACCGTTGCAAGTGAAGTTAGGCTCTAAAATTAACCCAGCGGGTGCGCCCTCCCAACGAGAGTACTTTGGCCTTCCAGCGGGGACTCTATCACCTTCGTTCATTCCTCAAGAACCAGCAGATTTTGCCAGAGCGTTCGCACGTCTTTTTGCAGGAGAAGCACTCCGGCAATCCGTGGCTGTTGCGTACGCATCCGGCCAAGGCCGCCTTGTGGAATTGATCGCGGCGTAGCTGACTGTCGGTATGGATATCTTTACTGATAGTCATCATGTCACACGTCTCGACGTTGTTGACACGGGCCGTCGCCGTCGGTGGTCGGATGATGCGAAGCTTCGGATTGTCGAGGAGAGCTATTCGGCTCCCCGTCTGGCCTCGGCGACGGCGCGGCGGCATGGGGTTTCCAACCAGCAATTGTTTGCCTGGCGTAAGGCATATCGCGCGGGCCGCCTTGGGGCCGATGGGCTCGGCGGCTTTGTTCCGGCGCGGATTGTGCCGGAGACGCCGGCGTCTCGCTGTTCGGGCGGTGGGCGCATGGAGATAGTGAGCGCGAACGGGCGGCGCGTGATTGTCGGCGGCGATGTTGATGTGCCGGCGTTGCTGCGGATCGTCCAAGGTCTCGAGACGCTGCCATGAATCCGGTTCCGACTGGGGTCCGCGTTTGGCTTGCTACGGGCTACACCGACATGCGCAGGGGCTTTCCGTCGCTGGCCTTGCAGGTTCAGGAGGTCCTGAAGCATGATCCGTTGAGCGGTCATTTGTTCTGCTTCCGGGGTCGCAGGGGCGATCTGATAAAGGTGATTTGGCATGATACCCAGGGGGCATGCCTGTTCACGAAAAAATTGGAACGAGGCCGGTTCATATGGCCATCTGCGGCGGATGGTGTGGTGACGATCTCGCCTGCGCAGCTCTCCTATCTCTTATCCGGAATCGACTGGCGCGCGCCGCAGGAAACCTGGCGTCCGACACGGGTCGGATAGCATTATCGCATTGAAAATATTGAGTGAATCTGATCGAATGGCTTCATGATCTCGAAGCCTATGGATCTTCCTGCGGACCTTGCGAGCGCCTATCTGGCGCTGCTTTCCGAGCGTGAGATGTTACAGGCTGAATGCGATGTCGTTGTTGCCGAACGGGACACGGTCGTCGCGGAGCGGGACGTTGCGGTGGCGCAAGCCGCCAATGCGCAGGCCATGCTGTCGGACAGCGAGGCCTTGATTGCCAGTCTGGAGCTGGCGATCGAAAAGCTGAAGCGCGAACTGCGCGGCCAGCGATCCGAGCGCACGGCGCGCCTGATCGACCAGATGGAATTGCAGCTCGAAGAACTGGTGATGGCGGCGACGGAGGATGAAGCCTCAGCGCAAGCGGCTGCCGCCAGGACCTCGAGCGTGCGTTCGTTCACGCGCAAACGGCCGGTCCGCAAGCCGTGGCCGGAGGATATTGAGCGTGAGCGCGTGGTGATCGATCCCCCAGCCACCTGTGCATGCTGCGGCGGGTCGCGCTTGTCGAAACTGGGCGAGGACGTCACTGAGACGCTCGAGGAGGTTCCGCGCCGGTTCAAAGTGATCGAGACGGTGCGGGAGAAATTTACCTGCCGCGACTGCGAGGCGATCAGCCAGCCGCCGGCACCGTTCCATGCCACGCCGCGCGGCTTCATCGGTCCTCATCTGCTGGCGACGATCCTGTTCGACAAGTTCGGCATGCATAGTCCGCTCAACCGCCAAAGCACTCGCCTTAAGTGCGAGGGCATCGAGCTTTCGACCTCGACGCTGGCCGACCAGGTCGGGTATGGAACGGCCGCGCTCCTGCCGATCTTTGATCTGATCGAGGCGCATGTCTTCGCGGCCGAGCGTCTTTTTGGCGACGACACCACCATTCCCATCCAGGCCAAAGGCAAATGCACGACCGGGCGAATATGGACGTACGTGCGCGATGACCGGCCCTACGGCGGAGCGGCTGCGCCGGCGGCCATATACTATGCGTCGAGCGACCGCCGCGGCGAGCACCCGCAGAAGCACCTGGCCGGGTATGGCGGCATTCTGCAGAGTGATTGTTACAATGGCTTCGAGCCGCTCAGTGTCGCCGAAAAGAAAGCGGTGCCGATCACCTTTGCCTTTTGCCATGCGCATGCGCGGCGCAAATTCTTTGAACTGGCCGATATCCAGAAAAGTGCCCGTAACCGCAAACGGAGAGGCAAGCCGATCTCGCCGATCGCATTGGAGGCCGTCCAACGGTTCGACGTGCTGTTCGAGATCGAACGCCAGATCAATGGATTGAGCGCCGAAGAACGACTGGCCGCGCGGCAGGAAAAGAGCAAGCCGCTGTTCGATGACATGCACGAGTGGCTGAAACGGGAGCGCGCCACGCTCAGCAAATCGCCAAGATGGTGGCCTATTCGACGCCGCCCGGTTATCAGCGTCGAACCGCAATCCGACGGCCGAAGCTGGATGCATTCGTTTCGACGATCGAGCATTGGCTTGACGAGGATCTGAAGGTGCCGCGCAAGCAGCGGCACACCGCCAAGCGGGTGTTTGACCGGCTACGGGACGAATGCGGGTTCACCGGCGGCTACACGATCATCAAGGACTATATGCGCGAGCGGGATCAGCGCCGTCAGGAGGTGTTCGTGCCGTTGTCGCATCCGCCCGGCCACGCGCAGGCCGATTTCGGCGAGGCGACGGTGGTAATCAGCGTCGTCGAGCAGAAAGCCCGCTTCTTTGTGCTCGATTTGCCGCATAGCGACGGCTGCTACGTGCGGGCCTATCCGGCGGCAGTGGCTGAAGCCTGGGTGGATGGTCATATCCATGCGTTTTCGTTCTTCGGGGCCGTGCCGCAGTCGATCGTCTATGACAATGATCGCTGCCTTGTGGCGAAGATCCTGCCTGATGGTACCCGCAAGCGGGCGGCGCTGTTCAGCGGGTTCCTGTCCCACTACCTGATCCGCGATCGTTATGGGCGGCCAGGAAAGGGCAACGATAAAGGGAATGTTGAAGGCCTCGTGGGCTATGCCAGGCGTAACTTCATGGTCCCGATCCCGCAGTTTCCGACATGGGATGCGTTCAATACCTTTCTGGAAGAGCAGTGCCGCAAACGCCAGCGCGACAAGCTGCGCGGCGAGAGCGAGACGATCGGCGAACGGCTGCAGCGGGATCTGGCGGCCATGCGTCCCTTGCCGGCGTCGCCCTTCGATGCGTGCGATCAGGCCAGCGCTATTGTGACAGCCCAGTCGCTGGTGCGCTACAAGACCAACGACTATTCCGTGCCGGTCGCCTACGGCCATCAGGACGTCTGGGTCAGAGGCTATGTCGACAAAGTGGTGATCGGCTGCCGCGGCGAGATCATCGCCCGTCATCCGCGGTGCTGGGAGCGTGAGGACGTTGTCTTTGACCCGGTCCATTACCTGCCGCTGATCGAGCAGAAGATCAATGCTCTGGATCAGGCTGCCCCACTCCAAGGCTGGGACCTACCGGAGGAGTTCGCCACGCTGCGCCGGCTGATGGAAGGCCGCATGGCCAAGCATGGGCGACGGGAATATGTGCAGGTTCTCCGTCTTCTGGAGAGCTTCGAGCTTGCCGACCTGCATGCGGCCGTGAAGCAGGCCATTCAGCTCGGCGCGATCGGCTTCGACGCCGTCAAGCATCTGATCCTGTGCCGCGTAGAACGCCGGCCGCCGCGATTGGACCTGTCGATCTACCCGTACCTGCCAAGGGCGAAGGTCGAGAAGACCTCGGCGAAGGCGTATATGCGCCTCCTGTCCTCTGATGCGGGAGAAGCGGCATGAGCACCGAAGCACCCGACATCTTACTCGCCCATTATCTCAAAATCTTGAAGCTGCCGACCTTCCAGCGCGAGCACCAGAAGCTGGCTCGGCTATGCGCCACCGAAGGTGTCGATCATGTCGGATACCTCTTCCGGCTTGCCGAGCGGGAGATGATCGAACGGGATCGCCGCAAGGTCGAACGGCGGATCAAGGCCGCCAAATTCCCGGTCGTCAAAAGCCTGGATAGCTTCGACTTCGCCGCTATCCCCAAGCTCAACAAGATGCAGGTGCTGGAACTGGCACGTTGCGAATGGATCGACGGCCGCGAGAACGTCATTGCGCTCGGCCCGAGTGGCACGGGAAAGACGCATGTAGCGCTCGGTCTCGGCCTGGCCGCCTGCCAGAAGGGCCTGTCTGTCGGCTTCACAACAGCGGCCGCCCTGGTCAGCGAGATGATGGAGGCGCGTGACGAGCGGCGTCTGCTTCGCTTCCAGAAGCAGATGGCCGCCTACAAGCTGCTGATCATCGACGAGCTGGGCTTCGTGCCGGTGTCAAAGACCGGCGCCGAATTGCTGTTCGAGCTGATCTCCCAGCGTTACGAGCGCGGCGCCACCCTGATCACCAGCAATCTACCTTTCGACGAATGGACGGAAACGCTGGGGTCCGAGCGCCTGACCGGTGCGCTGCTCGATCGCATTACCCACCACGTCAACATCCTCGAAATGAACGGCGACAGCTATCGTCTCGCCCAAAGCCGCGCCCGAAAGGCCGGCTGAAATCCCTTCAGAAAATCGACGCGCACGCATGAGACCCCCGCTCGGGCTACGCCCTCTCGGAGGTCTCATGCGTGCGCCACAAGCGGCCGACTTTTGCTCCGCCCCGTGGCCGGGTTTTACTCCGCCGTTGACAGGAAGAGACGGCGGCGATCCACGAGCTACAGCTGCCACTCGACCGCTCGCAGTCTCGTTCTAAATGATTTCGGCGCACCGCAGCGTCGAGAGAACTGAGAAATTCTAGACTGAGGGATGCACTGGCAGATCGCGCAACCAGTCGGCGACGATGTCGCTGTCGGTTGACGAGAGTTCATGCCCGACCGAAGCCACGGTTCGGTCCACGACAGTTGCACCGCCCTGCCTGAAGCACTCGATCAGGCGCTCGCCGTCGCCAGGCGGGATGACCGCATCATTTTCCGCTGCGATGATGAGGACAGGTTTACCAGCCAGATTCAGGTCTGGCGGTTCCCTCAACGGCATCATCGGGCGCAGCAGCGCTGCACCCGCAAGCGTCTGCGGCCGCAACAACAGCACCGCCGCAGCAATGTTCGCACCGTTGGAAAAGCCGATCGCCAATGGTGGCGGCAATCGATAGGAGGCGCAGGCAGTGTCGATGAAGTCCGCCAACGCCGCGGCTTGCCTGCGAACGTCCTCCTCGTCCAAGACCCCTTCGGCAAAACGACGAAAGAACCGGCACCTGCCGTTCTCTAGAACTTTTCCGCGAGGCGAGAGCAATGGGTTCGCCGCCGCGACCGATCTGCCGAACGCCAGGAGCGTGTTTTCATCGCCACCAGTGCCATGGAGGAGGAGGATGGGTGTCCCTTCCCCGGGCACGAAATGATGAACGAATGAAAGGTCAGAGTTGAGCATGTCGGGTTTCTCGCGGATGGCGGCGTGCGCGCTTGCGCGATCAGCGACCGGTCGGACGCCAGTCGCCACCAACGCAGGAAACTGCTTATCGCCTGCTTTTCAGTCGATGACGGGCAGCACCGCTTCGATCGTTAGACGGCGAGCCTCCAGCCATGGCGGCAGCTTCAGGTTCCGGCCGAGCTCTGACGCCGGTTCATCGACCGCAAAGCCCGGCTCGTCCGTCGCGATCTCGAAGCGAACACCGCCCGGTTCTGTGAAATAGATCGAACGGAAATAGTTGCGGTTCAGCTGCTGAGTGACGGTAAGAGAATGCGTCTCGGAAAGCTTTCTCGCCATCTCCGCCTGCTGGCCGTCATCGGCGGCGCGAAAGGCGACGTGATGAATGGAACCCGGCCCGAGCCTACCTTCACTGGCGTTTCGATCGACATGGATATCAATGACACCGCCGTAAGCAGTGTGATTGACCTGGAACCGCGTCACCGGCCCCTCGAAGGCAACCGGGATAAAGCCTAGCACATCGCTCAGGATTGTCGCCGTCGACGCTGCATCGTGCTGCAGCAGGCTGACTCCGTGGAACCCGCGCAACGCACAGTCCTGCGGCACGTCTGCGCCAGCGAATGCGGGTTCGGTCTCGGCTCCATGCACCCCGACCAGGGCCAGGCGAACCCCATCGGCATCCCTGAACGGCAAGACCGCCTCGCCAAAACGTCTTTCGATGGGATCAGCCCTCACGCCTTTTTCGGCGAGGCGACGTGCCCAATAGTCGATGGCTTTGGCCGGTACGCGATAACTGGTTTCCATTGCCTGCCCGGCGCCGAGTTCGCCCGGCGCTTTTTCAGACGGAAAGAAGGTTATGATCGAACCGGGCCGACCGCCCTCGTCCCCATAATAGAAATGATAGACTTCCGGGTCGTCGAAGTTGACGGTTTTCTTGACGAAACGCAAACCCAATACATCCGTATAAAAATCGACATTCTGCCGCGCATCGCCGCAGAAAATAGTTACGTGATGAATTCCATAAGCACTCACATTCGACTCCTCAGGATAAAAATGCATCTGCATCTTCATTGAAGTCCACACTTAAACGTCGTCAGCTGGAATTGGTAGTTTGATAAACGATGAACTATTATGGTTTTCGACAGCTTGGATGTGCTATACTAGGGTGTGGACTCATAAACGCGCAGCCATAAGCGGATGCACGCGAGCTTGACGAACGCGAGATAATTGGCGGCGGGTTTGTCGTAGCGGGTCGCCCCGCGGCGGCAACGCTTGATCTTTTTGAAGAACCGCTCGACCAGATTGCGATCCCTGTAGAAGTAGGTACTGAAACAGATTGGGTCCTTACGGTTGCGTTTTGCCGCGATGTTGGCCCACGCGCCTCGCTCCGCGACAAACGCTCTGATCCAGTCCGCATCGTAGCCACGATCCGCGAGCAGCCGTCCATGCGGCAGATTGCCAAGCAGGATTGAGCACAGCCGGTTGTGGTGTGCCTGGCCGCCGGTGAGGCCAAGGCGAACTGGCAAGCCGTTGGCATCGACTACGACATGGATCTTGCTGCTCAGTCCGCCGCGCGAGCGGCCCATGTATTGCCCGCCATTGTTGGCGACGCAGGCTGCATGTCGATGGACGCGGACAATGGGCGTGTCGATCATCTGGACGGTGGCGTCATGGGCACGTGCCAGTGCATTCATGATCTGCTCCCAGACGCCAGTGAACGAAGCGGTTGTAGCAAGTGGTATACGGACCGAACGCCTGAAGGTAGGTCGCGCCATGAGCCCCGGATCGCGAGACCCAGAAGATGCTATTGAGGATACGGCGGTCATTCACCCGTGGAACATCACGCGGCTTATTCGGGCAGGAACTGCTTGATGGCCGGCCACTCAAGATTGGCGAGTTCGTAGCGCATGATCCGAGGCTCCAGTTTGGGAACTTGAATCACATGCCGGGCGCTATCATCAACCCGCCACGTCATCATGATAGGCACCAAATAGCCTGATCTTACTTCCGCTTTCGCGGAGCTACGGCCCGACAGAGCAGCAGATGCTGTTGGACGCTTCGCGGTCGAAAGCGACCCAAAACAAACAATTGTATGCTAGGCTCGCGAGCCATCGAACGGACGGCGGGGGATAGAAATGTTGGAAACCGACAAGGCGTTTGCTGGCTCGATTCCGGAAAACTACGACCGCTATATGGTGCCGTTGTGTCGTTGATTTTCGAACCGTTCGCCGCAGTTCTTGCACAACGAGCAGCGTCCTTGTCGCCCAGGGCCGTTTTGGAAACCCCCGCAGGGACCGGGGTTGTCACCCGGGCATTGGCGCCAAAGCTATCCCCCGGCGCAAGCTATATCGTAACCGACCTCAACCAGCCGATGCTCGACTACGCCGCTTCGCGACAAGCTTCAGACAGCCGCATCAGATGGCGCCAGGCGGATGCCTTGGCGCTGCCGTTTGAAGATGCGGCCTTTGATCTCGTTTGCTGTCAGTTCGGCGCGATGTTCTTTCCCGACCGCTCGTCCGGCTACCGCGAAGCAAAGCGCGTCCTGAAGCCCGGAGGACGTTTTTTGTTTAACGTATGGGATCGCATCGAGGAGAATGTATTTGCGGATGATGTAACGAATGCTCTCGCAAGGATTTTTCCCAACGACCCGCCGCGGTTTCTGGCACGAACGCCGCACGGCTACCACGATAAGGACCTGATCCGTCGCGAGCTGGGGGACGCAGGCTTCTCCGATGTGGTGATCGAGACGAAAGCCGAACAGAGCCGTGCCTCCTCGCCGCGCATTCCAGCCGTTGCATATTGCCAGGGAACTGTCCTTCGCACCGAAATCGAGGCCAGAGGCGCGGGAGAACTGGAAGCTGCAACCGACTATGCCGCATCCGCGATTGCAGACAGACATGGCAGCGGCGAGGTTGTTGCCAAAATTCAGGCACACGTAATTGTGGCTGTGGCCTAGGTGTTGGAATACCCCGTTCCGGCACTTCGCGACATTCCGCTGCTACACAGCAATTGCGTTGCTTTCCGACTGAAACGGACATGAACCGAATTTATGAGTCCGCGCCCTAGTCAGGCTGCGGTGGCCGGCCCGCGAGCGCGTGCTCCAGCAAGAAACGGATCCCTTGCGGCTCAAGCGGGCGGGGATTCCAGTACGGATTTTGCAGCGCGAGGCAGACCACCTCGCTGAGACGATCCGCCGGCATACCGAGATCGGCGAGCGTACGGATCGCACCGACGGCACCGGCGAGATCATACAATCCAATGGCAGCATCCCGAGTGGCGAGCGCCGCCGCGATTTTGGCCATGGCTTGCGGTACCGCCGGCGCATTGTAGGCGACAGCGTGCGGCAGCACGGCGGCGTGGGTCGGCGCGTGCGGCAGATCGAACAGGCCACCCAGCGTGTGGCAAAGCTTGTGATGCAGCGCCATGCCGACGGCACCAAGGCAGGTCCCGCACAGGAAAGCGCCGTAAAGCGCCAGCGCGCGCGCATCATGATCCTGCGGGTGTTCGACGATACGCGGCAATGCCTTGGCCAACGCCGAAATGCCCTCGACCGCCAGCAGATCGACTACTGGGTTTCGGTCCCGGGCATACAAGGCCTCGACGGCATGGGCGATCGCGTTGAGGCCGCTGGTGCCCGCGAGAAGGGCAGGAAAACTTAGTGTCAGCTCGACGTCATAGATTACGACCTCCGGCAGGATTCTGCTGCTGGTTTGAGTCACCTTCTTTCCGTCGTCGGTCTCACCCAGGATGGCGGTCATTTCCGAACCGGAATAGGTGGTCGGAATGACGATCTGCGGAAGATCGGTGCGCAAAGCCAACGCCTTGGAAAGACCGATCGCCGCCCCGCCCCCGATCGCGACAATCCCATCCGCATCGCAATCGATAAGTGCAGCCAAGGCCGTATCTGTGATCCTCAACGGCGTGTGCATTTTCGCGCCCGTAAAAGTTCCGGCTGCACGGCAGCCAAGAAGTGAAACGGCTTGTTCGGCGTGACGTTGCGAGGACGTGGTGACAATCAGAGCGCGCTGGATGCCAAGCCGTGATGCCTCACCGCCCAAATGCGAAAGTGCCCCCGTACCGAAGATCACCCGCGCCGGATTGATGCCGCAGACGAAATTATCCATTGAGACGCCCGCCATCGGCAAGCGCTGTGGCCAGACGCGGCAGCAACCTCTCGGCGTTGCCTCTGCCGATGGCAAGACGCTGTGCTTCGGTCAGCGGGTAGTCGTCCAGCACTTGCCTGTAGAACGCCGAACGTTCCCTGGTGGCGAATGGCCAGTCGCTGCCGAAGGTTATGTGTGTCGGCTCGGCGAAGGAAAGCAGACTCGGCAAGGCATAGGAGGAACTCGACAGGGCTGTGTCGAAATAAAAGCGTTTCAATCTGGCGATGCCGCCCTCGCTGTCGCCATCGACCGAACATGACGCGGCCAGCCGCTGCGCAGCAAACGGCAGAAAGCCGCCGGCATGCGATAGGATGATTTTCAAGTTCGGAAACCGCTCCAGGCACCCTGATCTGGCGAGATTGATCGCTGCCCTCGTGGTATCCAGCAGGAAATCCGCTGCGTATGCGGGAAGCCCCGGCACCTCCGCTCCCGGAAGCGCACACGGATGCACCAGGATCGTCGCTCTCCTGCGATCCAGCTCCGCCATCAATGGGTCCAACGAAACGTCGCCGAGATAGGCGCCGCCAACATTGCCGAGTAGCACGATACCGTCGGCATCAAGGCAATCGAAAGCATAGGCCACCTCTTCGAGAGCGGCATCGATATCGGGTAGAGGTAGCGTCGCGAAATGGCCAAAACGATCCGGGCAACGGCTGACGATCCCAGCGGTGAACTCATTGACGGTCCTTGCCATGCGACGGGCCTCACCACCGTCGCCGAGATGAACACCGGGGGTCGAGACCGAGAGGATGCTGGCAACGATGCCGTTGTCGTCCATCAGATCGAGCGCGCCTTGCACGCTCCATTCCGGAAGCGGCCGGTCGCCATCGCGAATACCATGACGGTCGAGCCAGGCGGCATAAGCGGGAGGAAGGATATGATGATGTGTGTCGATACGCCCGTCATGCATTGTCGAATTGCTGGAAATCGAACCGAGCGTGTTCGCCCTGCTCGGCGCTTCGGTAGTCGTCATGTTGCTTCCTTGAATTGAAATTCGGAACCGCGCCGCATCGGTTGTTGATGTCGTGCCGTCGGTCACGCCGTCTTGTGTTCGCTTGCAAGTCTCTTATGAATGGCGCGTTTGCGGGCGCCCGCCGTTTCGTCTAACGCAGGCACGCTAAACAGGGCGGGAACCCGGTTCTAGGTAAATAAACGGCGTATCGTTGCGGTTTTCGGCACTGGGAGGTGCAATGGCTGAAGAGTCCGACAAATTGACCGCGGCGCTTGAACCGGAACACAGCGAACGTGTTCAGTGGATCATCGGTGAGTTCAAGGTCGATATCCTGACGGTTATTTGCTGGCGCCTCGCCAGACCGTGGTCATTGCCTTGGCGCAAGGTGAACGACAGTTTCTTTCTGTTTCCGCTGAAGGGGCAGATCAAAGTCAGCAGCGAAGGAAAAGTCCACACCGCAGAACGTGGCGAATTCATCATGCTCCGGGACAATGTGGAGCACATGGTCGAGCTTGGCGACGGTTGCGACAGTGTCGAAATGATCGCCATCCACTGCCACATCACCAATGTCTGGCGGGTTCCCCTTCTCGACTTCTTTGCCGAAGCCATGGGACGGCTGCGCGGTGGCGATGCCGTCCTCGACGAACTGTGCAGTCTGGTCACCGTTTTCAACACCGGTGACCAGTCCGGCCAGATCTGGGGCGCTGCTTTCCTCAAGACGCTGCTGGTCAACGAGGTTCTCAACGGAGCGCGCCTGCATCCGCGTGAAGAGGAGCTGGATCATCGCATCAGCAAATCACTGCTCAAGATCCGTGACTTCTACAGCCAGGACATATCCGTCGAGAGCCTCGCCAGCGAAAACAAGCTGAGCCTTGTTCAATTCCGCAAGCTGTTCCGGCTGCATGTCGGCGTCGGCCCGAAGAAATATCTCATTCAATACCGCCTGAACGCAGCCAAGAAGCTGCTGCAGGAGAGCGATCTCTCCTTGAAGGAAATCTCCGGCATGGTCGGCTTTCAAAGCGTCCAGTATTTCCACGCAGTCTTCAGAGCCAATTTCCGATGCACGCCCAATGAGTTCCGGTACAACTCGAAGCAGATATAAAACGGAGATTCATTCTCAGTTCCAGAACGCTGCTTCTAGATGCCGTCAGTTGGTCGGTGACCTGACCATCCGCTGCTGGTTGCCAATGTCGTGAACGTGGGCTCATCCGGCGGCATGCAAATGGTGTTCGTGGAATCCCGCCTTCTGCCTCGGTGTACAGTAATCCAGAGGGCGCAACCGAAGTAACTTGCGGCGGAAGAAGGATCGCTTCGCGCAGATGTCTGATGTTGCTGCAATCGCAGACAGGCAACGCTACGTCAGCGAAATTTGGGCACTTCGGTCGCTTCACAACGCCGAGGCGTAAGCTGACAACGCACCAGATGGGCTTTGGTGCACGGATCTGGAGCACGGCGGATCTCGATCTTTGATGACGTGGGCTACGCTCGCTTTGCCTTGCGGCGGACGGACTTCGGGCGTGCGCAGGCAAGCACCTGTCCGACATCAGCGCCCTTGAGACAGAATTGGCTTAATTGAGAAGAGAGGATTTTCGGCTCATCGTAGCTCACTCAAAGGAAGCGAAGATGAGACAGAAAACCGGGCCGCAGACATCGGCGGCCGAGAAGACGATCAAGGACATCCGCCGCGCCACGCGCAAGCATCATTCAGCCGAGGACAAAATCCGTATCGTGCTGGAGGGCCTGCGTGGCGAGGACAGCATTGCTACGATCTGCCGCCGTGAGGGGATTGCCGAGAGCCTGTATTATAGCTGGTCGAAGGAATTCCTCGAAGCGGGCAAGAAGCGCCTTGCAGGCGATACCGCCCGTTCTGCCACCAGTGACGAGGTCAAGGCGCTGCGCCGTGAAAGCCGAGACCTGAAGGAAGCGCTGGCCGACCTCACCCTGGAAAACCGCCTGCTCAAAAAAAGCATGATCGCGGATGGGGGCGACGAAGAATGAGATACCCCGCCTCAGAGAAGCTTGAGATCATCCGGATCGTGGAACAGTCGCATTTGTCGGCCAGACAGACCCTCGACAAGCTCGGTATTCCTCGGCCGACCTTCTATCGCTGGTATGAGCGTTTCCTGACCCACGGCGTCGAAGGGCTGGAAGACCGGACGTCCGCGCCGTCACGAGTGTGGAACCGCATCCCAGACGGTGTCCGGGATCGCATCATCACCATGGCGCTGGATCATGCGGATCTGTCGCCGCGCGAACTGGCGGTGAAGTTCACCGACACGGAAAGCTATTTCGTCTCAGAGGCTTCGGTCTATCGCCTGCTCAAGGCCCATGACCTGATCACCTCGCCAGCCTATATCGTTATCAAGGCCAACGACGAGTTCAAGGACAAGACCACGCGGCCGAACGAGATGTGGCAGACCGACTTCACCTACCTGAAGGTCATCGGCTGGGGATGGTTCTACCTGTCGACCATCCTCGACGATTATTCCCGCTACATCATCGCCTGGAAGCTATGCACCTGCATGAAGGTGGACGACGTCACCGACACGCTCGATCTGGCGCTGGCGGCCTCAGGTTGTGACAAGGTCAAGGTCGAACACCGGCCACGCCTGCTGTCCGACAACGGCCCGTGTTACGTCGCGTCCGATCTCGGTGAATGGCTGGAGAAATACAAGATCGATCAGGTTCACGGCGCTCCCGGCCATCCGCAAACGCAGGGCAAGATCGAACGCTGGCACCAGACGCTGAAGAACCGTATCCTCTTGGAAAACTACTTCTTCCAGGAGGACCTCGAAGCCCAGATCGCGGCCTTCGTCGAGCATTACAATCATCGCCGATACCACGAGAGCCTCGACAATCTCACCCCGGCCGACGTCTACTTCGAACGCCGCGCGACAATCCTCCTCGAACGCAAAAGGATCAAACGCGACACCATCAGACAACGCCGCTTGAACCACCAGGCCAAAGCGGCTTAAATCAACCCGCAAACCGAGCCGGAAACTCCAGTCTTCCAAAGCCCAAAACGTCTCAAATCATTCGACGACGGACAC
>NZ_LJSD01000037.1 GCF_001303895.1 Mesorhizobium sp. 1M-11
ACCGCGCGCTCCTCGCCTGCACCCACTGCCAGGATCGTCGCATGCGGCGGGTTGATGACGGCGGCGAAGTCCTTGATGCCGAACATGCCAAGGTTCGACACCGCCGTGGTGCCGCCCTGATACTCTTCCGGCTTCAGCTTGCGATCGCGGGCGCGCTTGGCGAGGTCCTTCATCTCGTTGGAGATCACCGACAGCGTCTTCTGGTCGGCCTTCCTCACGATCGGCGTGATCAGCCCGCCCGGGATCGATACCGCCACCCCGACATCGGCGTGCTTGTGCTTGACCATGGCCGTTTCCGTCCACGACGCATTGGCATCCGGCACGGCGACCAGTGCCTGGGCCATCGCCTTGATGATCATGTCGTTGACCGAGAGCTTGTAGGCTGGGACATCGCCCTTTTCGGTCTTCTTCATCGGCGCAGCGGCATTGAGCTCGGAGCGCAGCTTCAAAAGTGCGTCCAGCTCGCAATCCAAGGTCAGGTAGAAATGCGGGATGGTCGACTTTGCCTCGACCAGACGCCGGGCGATGGTCTTGCGCATATTGTCGTGCGGAACAAGGTCGTAGGAGCCCTCTTCGAACAGTTTGAGCACCGCCTCGTCCGACATCGGCTTGGCAGCAGGTGCAGCAGCCGGAGCAGCGGCAGGCGCCGCAGCTGGAGCAGCCTTCGCCACGCCACCACCGGCAATCGCCGCCTCGACATCCGCCTTCACCACACGACCATGCGGGCCGGAACCGGTGATGCCCGCGACATCGACGCCGGCATCCTTGGCGATGCGGCGGGCAAGCGGCGAAGCGAAGGTCCGTTCGCCGGCGGCCGGCGCAGCTCCATTACCGGCCGGTTTCGGCGCAGCAGGTGCTGCGGCAGGCTCAGCCTTTGCTGCTTCAGCTTTAGGGGCCTCCGCCTTTGCTTCGGCCTTGGGAGTCTCTGCTTTGGTAGGCGCAGCTTCGCCGCCCTTGGCGGCAGCGTTTGCATCCTCACCTTCGGCAGCCAGAACGGCGATCACGGCATTGACCTTGACGCCTTCGGTGCCGGCCGGGACGATCAGCTTGGCGACGGTGCCTTCGTCAACCGCCTCGACTTCCATTGTCGCCTTGTCGGTCTCGATTTCCGCGATCACGTCTCCCGGCGAAACCTTATCGCCTTCCTTGACCAGCCATTTGGCGAGATTGCCCTCTTCCATGGTTGGCGAGAGGGCCGGCATGGTAATGTTGATCGGCATGTTGTCCTCCCGGCCAGATCAGCGATAGGTGACGGCTTTCACCGCCTCGATCACTTCCGCGACATTGGGCAGCGCCAGCTTTTCAAGGTTGGCCGCGTAAGGCATCGGCACATCCTTGCCAGCGATGGTGATGACCGGCGCATCGAGATAGTCGAAAGCCTGGCGCGATACCTGGTTGGCGATGAAATCGCCGACCGAGGACTGCGGGAAGCCCTCTTCCACCGTGACCAGACGATTGGTCTTCTTCACCGAGGCGATGATCGTGTCGAGGTCCATCGGCCGGATGGTCCTCAGATCGATGATTTCGGCATCTATCCCCAGCTTCGCAAGTTCCGCCTCGGCCTTGACCGCATAGGTCATGCCAATGCCCCACGAGACGATGGTGACATCCTTGCCGGCCTTGTGGATGCGTGCCTTGCCGATGGGCAGAACAAAATCATCCAGCTTCGGCACATCGAAGGAGTGGCCGTAGAGGATCTCGTTTTCGAGGAAGATGACCGGGTTCGGATCGCGGATCGCCGCTTTGAGCAGGCCTTTCGCGTCAGCCGCGCTGTAGGGCTGCACGACCTTGAGGCCGGGAATGTGGCTGTACCAGGCACCATAGTCCTGGCTGTGCTGCGCCGCAACGCGGGCTGCCGCGCCGTTCGGGCCACGGAACACGATCGGAGCGCCCATCTGGCCACCGGACATATAAAGCGTCTTCGCCGCCGAATTGACGATCTGGTCGATCGCCTGCATAGCGAAGTTGAAGGTCATGAACTCGACGATCGGCTTCAGGCCGGTCATGGCGGCACCGACACCGACGCCGGCAAAACCATGCTCGGTGATCGGCGTATCGACGACGCGTTGCGGGCCGAATTCCTGCAGCAGGCCCTGGGTGATCTTGTAGGCACCCTGGTACTCGGCGACTTCCTCGCCCATGACGAAGACATCCGCGTCGCGGCGCATTTCCTCGGCCATGGCGTCGCGCAACGCTTCGCGCACGGTGGTCGAGACCATTTCGGTCCCGGCCGGAACATCGGGATCGGCGGCCACTTCGGACTTGGGGGCGGCGGCTACGGGAGCAGCGGCGGCAGGCTTTTCAGCCGGCGCGGGCTCTGCAGCGGCAGGCGCCTCGGTCTTCGCCGGAGCGGCAGCCTTCCCGATATCGCCGGCGCTTTCGCCTTCCTGCAAAAGGACCGCTATCGGCGTGTTGACCTTGACGCCTTCCGAACCGGCGGCGATCAGGATCTTTCCAAGCGTACCTTCGTCTACGGCTTCCACTTCCATGGTCGCCTTGTCGGTCTCGATCTCGGCAATGACGTCGCCCGGGGCAACCTTGTCACCCTCGTTCTTCAGCCATTTCGACAGATTGCCCTCTTCCATGGTCGGCGAGAGCGCGGGCATGAGAATTTCGATCGGCATGGTCGCACCCTCCCCTTATACTAGAATGTCCGTCCACAGCTCGGAAACATCCGGCTCGGGATCGGTCTGCGCGAAGTCGGCGGCATCGGCAACGATGTCACGCACTTCCTTGTCGATAGCCTTGAGATCGTCCTCGCTCGCCCATTTCTTGGCCGCAAGACGTGCCTTGACCTGCTCGATGGGGTCATGCTCGGAGCGCATCTTCTGCACCTCTTCCTTGGTGCGGTATTTCGCCGGATCCGACATGGAGTGACCGCGATAGCGATAGGTCTGCATCTCGAGGATGATCGGGCCGTTGCCGGAGCGGCACCATTCGGTAGCGAGATCGCCCGCGGCCTTGACCGCACGCACATCCATGCCGTCGACCTGAATGCCAGGGATGCGGAACGACAGGCCGCGCTGCGAGAAATCGGTTTCGGCGGACGAACGCGTCACCGAGGTGCCCATGGCGTAACGGTTGTTCTCGATCACATAGATGACCGGCAGCTTCCAGAGCGCGGCCATGTTGAAGCTCTCATAGACCTGCCCCTGGTTTGCGGCACCGTCGCCGAAATAGGTCACCGAAACATTCTTGTTGCCGCGATATCGGTTGGCAAAGGCCAGTCCCGTGCCCAGCGACACCTGAGCGCCGACGATGCCGTGGCCACCGTAGAAATTCTTCTCCTTGGAGAACATGTGCATCGAGCCGCCCTTGCCCTTGGAGTAGCCCCCACGGCGTCCGGTCAGCTCTGCCATCACGCCGCGCGGGCTCATGTCCATCGCCAGCATGTGGGCGTGATCGCGATAGGCGGTTATCATTTGGTCGCCATCGATGAGAGACATCTTGAGGCCCGTAACGACCGCCTCCTGACCAATATAGAGATGGCAGAAGCCGCCGATGAAACCCATGCCATAGAGTTGGCCGGCTTTTTCCTCGAAGCGACGCATCAGGAGCATCTGGCGGTAAGCCGCGAGATCCTGCTCCTTGGTGAAGTCCAGAGGTTTGGGGGGTGTCAAATTAGGCGATTTGCCGTTGGATTTGGATTTGGCAGGCGCTTTTCTGGCGGCGGTTGCCATGCTTCACTCCCTGTTGGCGTCTCTTCGCGGACCCTAGAGTGTTTGCGTTTTTCACGGAAAACACTCTAATTCTTCGGCTCTGCGCAATTCCGAACGCAAAACCGTTGCGCACTTTTGCTGGAATTGCTCCAGGGAGATGTTTTGCGTCTCCCCACCGATTGGGAAAAGGCTAGCATGCAAGATGCCGTTACGCCATGCGGAAAAATGCATGGCTGGCATGCATGTAAGCACTTAGAAATATTGGAAATAACGCCGATTAACCGATATCGAGTTAATTGGCTTTTGACGGCAACATGATGACGACTTCATTGGCGCTCGTCACATTCAGCGCCCGCCGCGCCTGCTCGTCCAGCATATCTTTCTCGATCGAACCGTCATGCAGAAGCCTGACACGCTGCTCGATCTCCATGCGGCGCTCCTTCACCACCGCAAGCTGCTGCTGCAAGCTTGCGACCTGCTCCTGGAGCCTGGCCCTTGAATTGATGCCGAAGGCGCCATGATAGGCATGGTAGCCGAAATAGCTCAAAACGACAGCGCAGAGCGTCGGCACGATCAGCCGTCCGGCATTTGTCTGCTTATGCTGGCGTGTCCACATGGCGCGACTCCTCGTCCACCTCTTGTCGCTCGATTGTGCTTAATGGAGGGTTACGATGGCAGCCTGGATGCCGTGATAGGCGTCCGCAATGCCCCTTCCGTCTGGACGGCGCGGACACTGAGATTTTATCAAAAGACACGCTGCAGCGAGCGCGACAATTCGAAACCGGCGCCCTCGATATTGGTGCAGGTCACACCTTTGCGCGCAGAACGGCAGGTGACGGCGCCATGGCGCGCACTCTCTCCATAAGGCAACACCGGATAGTCATCGGCGATGGTATCGCCCACGCACAGGTACTCGCCTTCCTTCGAACTCGCTTCGAGGCCAAAATCATGCCCCCATTCCAGCTCGCAGTCGGCCGGCCGATGCGCCAATCGGTTCGAAACCGTGGCGATGCTGCAGCGGACCGATGAGACGTCGTAGAACAGGCACTGGATATTGCCGGTCGGTGAACGGAAACCCTTTGGAGGCTCCTGTGCAAAGGCCGCCGTCTGACAGACGGCGGCCTTCGTAAGTATGATCATCCAGAGACCGACCTTTCCAGTCAGTCGCTGGCAATAGGCACTGTCCGGTCCTGCCATCAGGCCCGGAGAACCGAAGTGCCGGCATAGCGAGCCTGCTTGCCGAGCTCTTCCTCGATCCGGATCAGCTGGTTGTACTTCGCCATACGGTCGGAACGCGACAGCGAACCGGTCTTGATCTGTCCGCAATTGGTGGCAACGGCGAGATCGGCGATCGTGGAATCCTCCGTCTCACCGGAGCGGTGCGACATCACGGCGGTGTAGTTTGCCTTGTGCGCGGTCTCCACGGCCTCCAGCGTTTCGGTCAGCGAACCGATCTGATTGACCTTGACCAGGATCGAATTGGCGACACCCATCTTGATGCCGTCACGCAGACGCGCCGAATTGGTGACGAACAGATCGTCGCCGACCAGTTGCACCTTCTTGCCGATCAGGTCGGTCAGATACTTCCAGCCTTCCCAGTCGTCTTCGGCCATGCCGTCCTCGATCGAGATGATTGGATAGTCCGCCGCGAGCTTGGCCAGATACTTGGCCTGTGCCTTGGGGTCGCGGGTCTTCTTCTCGCCTTCATAGACATAGTTGCCGTCCTTGAAGAATTCGGTCGCTGCGCAATCCAGTGCCAGCGCGACGTCCTGGCCAGGCTTGAAGCCGGCCTTCTCGATGGAGGCCATGACAAAGTCGAGTGCCAGTGGAGCGCTCTTCAGGTTCGGCGCGAAACCGCCCTCATCGCCGACATTGGTGTTGTGGCCGGCCTCCTTGAGGCCTTTCTTCAGCGTGTGGAAGATTTCGGAGCCCCAGCGCACGGCGTCGCGCAGCGTCGGCGCGCCGACCGGCATGATCATGAATTCCTGGAAATCGATCGGATTGTCGGCATGCGCGCCGCCGTTGATGATGTTCATCATCGGTACCGGCAATACGCGGGCGTTGGGGCCGCCGACATAACGATAGAGCGGCAGGCCGGACGCCTCGGCCGCAGCCTTGGCGACAGCCAGCGAAACACCGAGGATGGCGTTGGCGCCGAGCCGGCTCTTGTTGGCGGTACCGTCCAGTTCGATCATGGTCTGGTCGATCTGGATCTGGTGTTCGGCCTCCATGCCGCCGATCGCCTCGAATATCTCGCCATTGACGGCCTCGACAGCGTGCTCCACGCCCTTGCCGAGATATCGCGGACCGCCGTCCCGCAATTCAACCGCTTCATGAGCGCCGGTGGAGGCACCGGAAGGCACGGCGGCGCGACCCATCGAGCCGTCTTCGAGAACGACGTCGACCTCGACTGTCGGGTTGCCGCGGCTGTCGAGGATTTCACGGCCAACTATGTCGATGATGGCGGTCATTTGAGGCTCCTGCTTGGGATGGGGACGATGCGCAAGGTGCATCGGCGGGGTGACGCTGCGCAAACTCAATAGCCAAAGCCTCGCGAAACGCAACGCACAGAAGACCAGTTTTCGCCCTTTCTCAGGCGGCAGGCTTCACCGTCGCGTTGAATTTGCCCATCAGGTAGGGCCCGGACTGGACCGGCTGGTAGCGTGGCGCCTCCCCTGGCTCCAGACAGGTATCGATACACGAGATCTCCTGATGCCAGTTTGGTTGGTGGAAGAAGGCGAGCGACTGGCGTCGCGACGATTTCATCGCGCCAATGTCCGGATTGACGACCCGGTGCAGCGTCGACACCCAGCGGTCGTTCGTCCAAAGCGCCATCAGGTCGCCGATGTTGATGACGAAGGCGCCTTCCACGGGCGGCACTTCACGCCAATCGCCCTCCGGAGTGAATATCTGCAAGCCACCGGAGCCTGGCTGCGGCAAAAGGATGGTCAGACTGCCATAGTCGGTATGCGCGCCGGCACGCAGTTGACCGGCAAGCGGCGGCGTATCTGTCTCAGGATAGTTCAGCGCCCGCAAGGCGCTGATCGGCCGATCGATCATCGGCTGGAAATAGTCTTCCGGCAAGTCGAGCGCGACCGCGAAGACCCGCATGATGCGTGCGGCAAGATCTTCCATCGCGGCGTAGTATGCCTTCCAGGCATCGGCAAAACCGTCGGGCGCCTCCGGCCAGATCGTTTCAGCATAACAGAATGCGAGTGCCTGCGGATCGGTCAGCCCTTCCGGAACCGAAAGCGGACCGCCGTTGAAACTCTCCTTGAGATCCGGCGGCGTATCGGCACCCTTGGATTTGGCCAAGGCTTCGGCCCCATGGCCGAGATAGCCATAGGGGTAGCCCGGATAGGGCGCCCTCACTCTGTCCTTGAGTTCGGGAGGCTGGTCGAAGAAGGCCATCGCCTTTGACCACACGCCGTCAATCACGAACTGCGGCACCGAATGCCCGCTGATTGCCAGGAAACCTGTCGCGCGGCAAATCGCATCAACCTCACGGCCGAGCGCCTTGCGGCCGGCGGCATCCGCCTGTTCGAAACGGGAAAGATCGAAAACCGGAAACGCCGCAACCATTTTCCACTCCCATCGGATTTTGGTTCCAGTGTGAGCATAACTTTCGTGGGAGTTGCTTCAACGACGAAGCGTTGTTCCAGCCAGCCGCACCAGGCTGTGAACCCAAAATTCGGCATGAGCCAGGCCCTTGACTTAGAGCGTACTCTAACCCGTAGCTTTCTGTGCGTCGTGACGAACGAGGGCATTGATGAAGATTGGCGAGCTGGCGAAGCGTTCGGGACTGTCTGCCTACACCATCCGCTACTATGAGCGGATCGGGCTGCTTCCCCATGCCGACAGGGACCAATCGGGCCAACGTGACTACGACGCATCGATCCTGACCTGGATAGAATTTCTCGATCGTCTCAAAACGACTGGGATGCCTATTCGGGAAATGCTGCGTTACGCAGCCTTGCGGGAGCGCGGCGTCAACACGGAAGCAGAGCGCGGCGCGTTGCTCGATCAGCACCGCGAGCGTGTCCGTGCACATGTGGCCAAACTGCAAGCCTGCCTTCTAGTCCTCGACAACAAGATCGCCGGATATGCCGGCGTGGAACAGAGGATGAAAGACTATGACGCATCAATCCCCGAACATCAGCGAAAGCCGGCTGGAACGCGGCAAGCGGGCGCTCGCTGAAATCGACGGCGAAGCGGGCCACAATGTCATTGCCGCGCTGGCTGACATTGCTCCCGACTTCGCAAACTATGTGTTCGAGTTCTCGTTTGGCGACATTTACAGCCGGCCCGGCCTCGATCTGCGCGCCCGTGAGATCGCGACCATCGCAGCGCTGACGGCGATGGGAACCGCGACCCCGCAACTGAAGATCCATATCGAGGCAGGACTGAATGTCGGGTTGACCAAGGCCGAAATCACCGAAACCATCATCCAGATGGCGGTTTATGCCGGCTTTCCTGCGGCGCTCAACGGGCTGTTTGCGGCCAAGGAAGTCTTCGCCGCCCGGTTCCCCGTCCATCAGGGGGAAACGGCATGATCAACCTTCTCGCTCCCTGACCTGCGCGCTCTTGCTCTCTCCGCGACCGGAATAGCCGCCCATTCTGATGGCGCGGTCCACGGATCAAATTGGGGGGACGGCACGGTCGAGCGGATCACTCAAGACGGGATGCGCTCGACCGTGCTGAAGGGGTCACCCCTCCTGCCGGCATCGCTATCGACGCCATGGGGCGCTACTGCTCAGGCGACCATATCGTTCGCGTCGCCCCGGATACGGACGGCTGCGCACTGATTGGTCCAATGCCTAGTCCGCGAGAATGAAGGTGACCTTCATGTTGACGCGGTAGGCAACGATCTTGCCGCCCTCGACCACGATCTTCTGGTCCTGGATCCAGGCACCTTCGACATTCTTGAGGGTCTTGGCGGCGCGCTCGATGCCTTTCTCGATGGCATCCTGGAAGCTTTTCTTGGAGGAAGCGGTGATCTCGGTAACGCGGGCGACGGACATGTCCTACTCCTGACGACGAGCCAATTTGCCCGGCGAGCCTACAACCGGGCAACACCCCCTGCAATCGAAGATAGTCTCGCTGCTCTCCCTGCGATCAAGCTTTGGCCACCTTGTCGAACGCCATCAGCCGTTCCAGCAGCGCCGGCATGTCCTTGAACGGCACCATGTTGGGTCCATCCGACGATGTCGAATTATCGGGGTCTTCATGCGTTTCGATGAACACCCCGGCCACACCCACGGCCACTGCCGCACGCGCCAGTGTTTCCACGAAGCGGCGCTCGCCGCCCGAAGTGGCCCCTTGCCCACCCGGCTGTTGCACGGAGTGGGTGGCATCGAAGATCACCGGCGCGCCGATGTCGGCCATGATCGGCAAGGCCCGCATGTCGGAAACCAGCGTGTTGTAACCGAACGAGGCTCCGCGCTCCGTCACCAGTACGTTCGGGTTGCCTGAATCGGTGAGCTTGGTCACCACGTTCTTCATGTCCCAGGGAGCAAGGAATTGCCCCTTCTTCACATTGACGACCTTGCCGGTCCTGGCGGCGGCAACGAGCAGATCGGTCTGCCGCGACAGGAATGCCGGGACCTGCAGCACGTCGACATGCGGCGCCACGATCGCGCATTGTTCTTCTGTGTGGATATCCGTCAGGATCGTCACGCCAAGTTCCCTGCGCAAGTCCGAGAAGACCGGCAACGCTGCTTCCAGCCCGGCGCCACGTGTGCTGCTCAGCGAACTGCGATTGGCCTTGTCGAACGAGGACTTGTAGACAAAGCCGATACCCAGCTTTCCCGTCAGTTCTTTCAACGCACCCGCCATATCGAAGGCATGCTGGCGCGATTCGAACTGGCATGGCCCGGCGATCAGCGACAGCGGCGCATCATTGGCGAACAACGTCTGGCCGACAGTCACCTTGGCATTGGGTTTGGTCATTTCACATCCTCGAAGATGAAGGCTGCACCCTGGCCCGGTGCGGGCGGCACGACAAGCCGGCCGTCCCGCAGATGGTGCGTGATGCCGGCGGAAACAAGCAGACGTTCGGTCCCTCTAGGGTCGGCCACGGAAAAGATCACAGCGACGAAACGAAGTGCGGTGCGCCCACCGGCGGCAATCCCGAACTCGGTCTCCAGTTCCTCCGGCCGCATCACCGCCACATCCGCGTTTGGCAACACCAACCGGCCATTTGGCAAAGCCGACACATGGCTGCCGCCAGCAGCCTTGGCCAGAAGAGCTTGCTGCCCAGCCGGATCGTCGCTGACAGCCGCGATGCACCGTATGGCAATTGCACCATTGGCATGAACTTGCAGGGTCGCACGATCCACGTTCGGTGCATTGATCCTCTGGCAAGTGAAGACGAAGGCGTCGGGGGTGTCACGACCGGACGCGAAGGCAAGCCTGAACGAAACAGTATCGCTCTTGCCGGAGCGATCGGTGAAAGGACGTGAGAAATCGAGCTTTTCGCCCGCCGAAATGCCAGCCTCGACATAGGCTCGGTGATCGGTGTCGGCATCTTCTGTACCGAAGACGATTGCTGAAAACCCTTCGGCACCATGATCCTCGCGATAGGTATGATCCCGAGCAACGAAGACATTGCCGGCCATGATCGCCTGCGCCGCCACTTCTGCATCGCCGACCGCAAGCGGCTCCAGGAAAGTACCGTCGGCAAGGTACACGCAGCAGTTTTCGGTACCGAATGGATGAACGCCACGCGGAGCCACTGTGAACCCCAGCGCCGTGAGACGCGCCTCGGCACTTTCGAGCGAGGCTGTCGGCAAGACGATATGATCAAGCGGATGGATTGGTCGCTGCATGTTGGCGGCGGTGTGCATCATTCCGGCTGCCGGTTCAAGAAAAATGGCTCTTCAGGCGCGCCACTGTCCCCTGCCACGATCCTGCGTCAGCCGCGTGACGCTCGCAGACAAATGCGCCGTTGACACACGGAATATCGACTCACTTCCTTTTTGGGCCGATCCGCTAAATCGTCCGGCGAGAAGCCTTTTTCTTGTTGAATATCTTTTTTGGGAAAACCCGCAAATCGGTTTCTTCCCCTTCCCCAACGGCAGGCATAATCTTCCTGCCCAAAAAATAAGGTCATCAGAGGGGAATTGCTATGACCATACCTGGTGCGTCACCCAATCTCTACAATGAGGACCTGGCACCTGCCAAGGTTCGCAACTGGGGACCGTTTTCTATCTTCAACGTGTGGACGTCTGACGTCCACAGCCTGTGGGGCTATTATCTGGCCGCCAGCCTGTTTCTGTTCTGTGGCGGCTTCTTCAATTTCATCGTCGCCATCGGCATCGGCTCGCTCATCATCTATGCGCTGATGAACATGGTCGGTTATGCCGGGGTCAAGACTGGCGTGCCCTACCCGGTGCTCGCCCGTGCTTCCTTCGGCATCTGGGGCGCCAACATACCGGCGCTGGTGCGGGCCATAGTCGCCTGTTTCTGGTACGGCGCGCAGACGGCCGCAGCTTCCGGCGCCATCGTGGCGCTGCTTGTCCGCAACGAAAGCATGCTCGCATTCCACCAGAACAGCCACATGCTCGGCCATTCGACGTTGGAGGTGATCTGTTTTGTGGTGATCTGGGCGCTGCAGCTGCTCATCATCCAGAAGGGCATGGAAACGGTGCGTCGGTTCCAGGACTGGGCCGGGCCTGCGGTTTGGGTGATGATGCTGATCCTGGCCGTCTATCTCTGTGTAAAGTCGGGTAAATTCGCCTTCACGAGCGACATCCCGCTGGATGTGTTGCGCGAAAAAACCAAGGACGCCGGCATTCCGGGCGATCCAGGCTCATGGACGGCGCTTTTTGGCGTCGCCGCCATCTGGGTCACCTATTTCTCGGCGCTTTATCTGAATTTCTGCGACTTCGCTCGCTATGCGCCCGATAAGGCAGCCTTGCGCAAGGGCAACATCTGGGGCCTGCCGGTCAATCTCATCCTGTTCTCGCTGGTTGCCGGTGTAACCACCATCGCGGCATACGATGTCTACGGCGAGGTGCTTTTGCATCCCGACCAGATCTCGGCCAAGTTCGACAGCTGGTTCCTGGCGCTGCTGGCGGCACTGACCTTCGCTGTGGCCACGCTCGGTATCAATGTGGTGGCGAATTTCGTTTCACCGGCCTTCGACTTCGCCAATGTCTTTCCGAAGCAGATCGACTTCAAGAAAGGCGGCTACATCGCGGCCTTGATTGCCCTTGTGCTCTACCCGTTCGCGCCCTGGGAAGGCAGCGCGGCGTCCTTTGTGGGCATTATCGGCGCCACCATGGGTCCGATCTTCGGTGTGATGATGGTGGATTACTACCTGATCCGCAAAGGCGAGGTCGACGTCGATGCGCTTTACCGCGAAGACGGCGAGTTCCGGTTCCAGAACGGCTGGCATGTGAATGCCTTCGTCGCCGCAGGCATCGGCGCCATTTTCTCGTCGATCCTGCCCAATTTCACCAACTGGCTGCCGACGTGGTGGGGTGTCTATGGCTGGTTCTTCGGCGTCGCGATCGCCAGCATCCTCTACTACATCCTGCGCTCCGCCTCGGTCCGCGTACCGGCAAGGGCCTGACGCATTTGCGGGGGCGCGTTCGCAAGGCGCGCCCCGTCCTTCCAAACCAATAGTGATCGTAACTACGCTCTTACCATCTCGGCCAGCTTGCGCACCGTGTTCCAGTTGCGCGAGGTTCCGATACCAAGCCGCTTGTGGCCGACAGCAGTGAGCAGGCGCGAATTGGGCCTCTCGCGCGAAAAGACGATCCAGATGTCGCCATTCACCAACGCGATCTTTTCGTCTGGTGCCGCATAAGGCTTCAACGTCTCGAGTGCAGCTTCCGGCACCGGCTGGCGCATGACACGCACAGCCACCTGATCCGCCGTCTCGGCGGACTCTTTCGGAAATGGGTTGCTTGCCGCAAATGCCGGCCAGGCGGCCGCATCGCGAACAATGATGTCGACATGCCGACCAAAGGCGCTAGGAAATGCAGCCTCCAGCCGGCTCTCCAGTTCGCCTATCGGCACTTCCGGTGCGTCGAACACCAGGTTGCCGCTGGCGGCGAGCGTGCGCGTATTGCTGAACCCCAGCCCCTCGGCCATGGCCTTGAGATCGGCCATCACGACGCGACGCTGGGGCGTCAGCACAATGGAATAGAGCAGCGCAATATAGGTCCGCACCGCCCTGCCTTGCCTTATACCATCCGGCTCTGTTCGACCGCTGCCTCGATGAAGGAAGCAAACAGCGGATGTGGATCCAGCGGACGGCTCTTCAGCTCCGGATGGTACTGCACGCCGATGAACCAGGGATGGTCTGGATATTCGACCGTCTCGGGCAGCACGCCATCGGGAGACATGCCCGCAAAGACCAGCCCGCAATCTTCCAACCGCTGCTTGTAGTCAATGTTGACCTCATAGCGATGGCGATGACGTTCGGAAATCTCCGTATCGCCATAGATCGCGGCGATCTTGGAGCCGGATGCCAGCCGTGAATCGTAGGCGCCGAGCCGCATGGTGCCGCCGAGATCGCCGGCCGCCTGCCGCTTCTCCAGCATGTTGCCCTTCAACCACTCCGTCATCAGGCCGACGACCGGTTCCTTGGTCGCACCGAATTCCGTCGACGAGGCATTTTCGATGCCTGCAAGCGAACGAGCCGCCTCGATACAGGCCATCTGCATGCCAAAACAAATGCCGAAATACGGCACCTTGCGCTCACGGGCGAATTTGGCGGCCAGGATCTTGCCTTCCGAGCCCCGCTCCCCAAAGCCGCCAGGCACCAGGATGCCATGCACCTTTTCCAGGAACGGCGCCGGGTCCTCCTTCTCGAAGACCTCGCTTTCGATCCAGTCGAGCTTGACCTTGACGCGATTGGCCATACCGCCATGCGACAGCGCCTCGATCAGCGACTTATAGGCGTCCTTGAGGCCGGTATATTTGCCGACGATGGCGATGGTGACTTCGCCTTCCGGATTGTGGATGCGTTCCGCCACACCCTGCCACGGCTCCATGCGCGGCTTCGGCGCCGGCTCGATCCCGAAGGCGGCGAGCACTTCCGTGTCCAGCCCTTCGTTGTGATAGGCCATTGGCACGTCGTAGATATGTCCGACGTCCAGCGCCTGGATGACGGCCGATTCGCGCACATTGCAGAACAGCGACAGCTTGCGGCGCTCTTCCTTGGGGATCGCGCGATCGGCGCGCACGAGCAGGATGTCGGGCGCAATGCCGATGGAACGCAGTTCCTTGACCGAGTGCTGCGTCGGTTTGGTCTTCAGCTCGCCAGCTGCCGGGATATAGGGCATCAGCGTCAGATGCACATAGACGGCATTGTTGCGCGGCAGGTCGTTGCCGAGCTGACGGATAGCCTCCAGGAACGGCATCGCTTCGATGTCGCCCACCGTGCCGCCGATCTCGCACAGCACGAAGTCGTAGTCGTCATTGCCGTCGAGGACGAAATTCTTGATCTCGTCGGTGACGTGCGGAATGACCTGCACGGTAGCGCCAAGGTAATCGCCGCGCCGTTCGCGCTCGATGATGTTCTTGTAGATGCGGCCGGTGGTGATGTTGTCGTTCTGGTTGGCCGAACGCCCTGTGAAACGCTCATAATGGCCAAGATCGAGATCGGTCTCGGCACCGTCGTCGGTCACGAACACTTCGCCGTGTTGATAAGGCGACATCGTGCCGGGATCGACGTTGAGATACGGATCGAGTTTTTTGATGCGCGCGCGGTAACCGCGCGCCTGCAACAGGGCTCCGAGAGCCGCTGCGGCTATGCCTTTTCCAAGGGAAGAAACCACGCCGCCGGTGATGAATACATATCGCGCCATGGGAACCATCGCTTAGCGCGGCCTGATCGATTCCGCCAGTGGAAAAACCGCCGCGCGTGGTTTTTCCCGGAAGTACTAACAAGGCCGGTCATGGCCAAAACAAAAGGGCCGGCTGGAGCCGGCCCTTTTGCCAATTGTTCGTATCACGTTACAGGACGACGACCTTGGTGCCCATCTTGACGCGATTGTACAGCTCGATGACGTGATCGTTGATCATGCGGAAGCAGCCGTTGGACGAGCTGGTGCCGATCGTCTGCGGAGCAATGGTGCCATGGATGCGCAGGTGCGTGTCCTTCTTGCCGTCATAAAGGTAGATTGCGCGCGCGCCGAGCGGGTTCTGGCCACCACCAGGCATGCCGTCCTTGTACTGACCGTACTTCTTCGGCTCGCGCTCCTGCATGTCCTTGGTCGGAATCCACCGCGGCCATTCCTGCTTGTCGCCGACAGTGGTGTCACCCTTGTACTGCAGACCTTCCTTGCCGACCGCGATTGCATAACGGCGGGCAGTGGACCAAGATTCGACCAGATAGAGACGGCGTTCCGCCGTATTGATGACGATGGTGCCAGGCTCATAGCCGGAGAACGTCACTTCCTGCGGCTCGTATTCGGGCTTCACCTTGAACGGCTTCTTGG
The DNA here is from genome assembly GCF_001303895.1 of Mesorhizobium sp. 1M-11. Lineage (GTDB taxonomy): Bacteria > Pseudomonadota > Alphaproteobacteria > Rhizobiales > Rhizobiaceae > Mesorhizobium. The sequence continues at coordinate 15,113 of NZ_LJSD01000037.1, forward strand.
CCGACTTCTTGTCCATGACAGCGTCCAGCGCACGCGTCTGCGGGAGCATGGCCATCGAGGATGAACCGGAGTTGCCGCCGAAAAGTCCCGCGAACAGGCCAGTATTGGTCCGCGGACGGACTTCACCGGCACGTGGCTCGCTGCGCAACTCACCATTGTTGCCGTTCGCAACAACATCCACGGCCTCGGCCGGGAGCGGCTCTTCAACAACTGCGGGAACAGGCTCGACCGGCTTGGCCAGCTCAAGCTTAGCCAGTTTCTTGGCCTGCTTGGCATCTTCAGCGGGCTCCGCCGACTGGATGACCGGCTTCTGGCCCTTCTTGGCCAGAAATTCCTCGCGAGCAGCCTCAGCCTTGGCCCTCGCTGCTTCGCGCATCGCCATCTTGCGTGCTTCGATCGCCTTTTCCTTGGCGAGTTCGCGCTCGATCTTGACCTGCTTTTCCAACTCCTGGATGCGAGCGAGGTCGGCCTCGGTCGGTTTCTTTTTCTTCTTGAGCTGTTTCAGCTCGACAGCCGCGCTCTTTGTCTTGGCGGTGTCGGCTTTGGTTGCCTTGGGGTTGGCGGGTGCCGCCGCATAGGCAGGCGCACCGATGGTGAGCGCGGCACAAAGGCCGGCGAGAATGAAACTGCGAAGCCGCATGGCGAAGTTCCGTCCAGAAGAATCGTGTTGCCCACGGCAACAGCCGGCGCCCTCAAGGCGCCCCAATTGCCGCAATTTCGCTATAATCGAATAGGCTGCGGCGGCTCAAGCGCCTTTGCCATGGTGCAAGATCGAATCTTCGTGATGGCACCGCATTTGCAGCAACTGTGTTCCAGGAACAACAGGTAATAATGTTACTGTGCCATTGGGGGCTGTTACTTGCTTGGCGATTGCGCCCAAACGGGACAATCGTTGAAACCGTGCCCGCCAAGGCGATTATGGAGGATCTTCATGTCCACAATTGCCGATGTCATGGCCGAACTCGCTGCTCTGGAAAACCCGAAAATGCGGGCAGCCAATGAGGAGCGCGGCGACGATCACGGCGTCAACCTGTCTGCCTTGCGCGGGATCGCCAAGCGGCTGAAGGTCCAGAACGAGCTGGCAAAAGAGCTTTGGGCTACAGGCAATACGGCTGCGCAACTATTGGCAACATTGATTGCGAGGCCAAAAGCCTTCTCTGCCAAAGAACTCGACTCGATGATCCGCCACATTCACGCGCCAAAGCTTCTGGACTGGTTCGTTGTCAATCTCGTCAAGCCCGGTAAGCATGCGGAAGAGCTGCGGCTGAGCTGGAAAGACGATACGGATCTGGTCGGGCGGGCTGGCTGGAGTCTGACGACCGACCGCGTGATCAAAAATGACGATGGATTGAACATCGTCGGCCTGCTCGACCAGATCGAGCAGGAGATGAAGGACGCGCCCGGACCCAAGCAGTGGTCGATGAATCATTGCCTTGCCGAAATTGGCATCCGTCAGCCTAGGCATCGTGTCCGCGCCATCGGTATCGGCGAGAAGCTCAAGGTTTTGATCGACTATCCTGCCTCGCCCGGCTGCACGCCCCCATACGCCCCCATCTGGATTGCCGAGATGGTGCGGCGCCATGAGGGCTGACTTAGCCGAGTTTCCCTTGTTTGCTGGCGACTTTGCGTCAAGCGCAATCACTTTGTGAGTTAGGCATTTGACTTGATGCTGGCGGAAGGACCGTCTAGTCAACGCATCATGACGGTATCCTCGATCGGAGGTTCCATGGCATTTTGGTTGGGAAATGCCATTGGATTGGTTATCGCTTATCTCCTTGGTTCCATCCCCACAGGATACCTGGCGGGTCAACTGCTTCGGGGTCTCGATATCCGGGAGCATGGCTCCAAATCCACCGGGGCAACCAACGTGCTGCGAACTCTGGGCAAATGGCCAGCGTTGGTGGTTCTTCTCATAGATGTGTTGAAGGGTGTGGCTGCAATCGTCTTTGCCCGCTGGTTTTACGCCTGGCTCCTTCCGCAAGCGCCCTTCCCGTCATCGACAGCAATTGATGTCCACGCCTTGTTGCCATGGGCTGTGTGCTTATCGGGACTGGCGGTGCTGTTGGGGCATGGACGTTCGATCTGGTTGAACTTTACAGGTGGGAAATCCGCCGCCACGGGACTTGGTGTCTTGTTGGCGATATCTCTGCCCGTGGGTCTAGGCGCCTTGGCTGTTTGGAGCGTCGTTCTGGCTATTTTTCGGATCGTTTCCCTCAGCTCGATATTGGCCGCATTGACTGCAGTCGTACTCGTCTTCTGTTTCGAGCTACCGCTGCCCTACCGATTGCTGGTGATCGCGGGGGGCATGTACGTGATTGTGCGTCATCGCGCCAATATCCTCCGGCTTTTTTCCGGGTCGGAACCGCGGCTGGGGCAGAGTGGCTCGGGACCGAAAGCGGCCTAGTAGATTTGTAAAAGTGGCTCTCATTATGACGGGGCAGGCCCGTCCGCTGCCATTGGCAATTCTTTACTTCAAGCGCTCGGTGAGGGTGATCGAAACCCGGTCGCCGGCGCGCTTGCCGATCATCTTCAGCAGATCTGCCTTGAGTGGCAGTTTGTGATTGCCATCGCCAAGCGCCATGAAGGAACTCTGGAACGCGACACCGTCAACGGCTGCACGAACCTTCACCAGCCCTCTCGTTCCAAAGAATTCGGCCGAATATGGCCAGATGACGTAGGTCCAGCCGCCCGCAGCCGGGCTTTTCAATATCTGCGCGTCAAAGGATGCGTCGAGAAATTCTGCCATCTTTCGTCTCCTGAATGATCTCATCAAGGACGCAGCATGGACAGTCATTCCGACACGGTGGACAGATTTTCCGGTAACGAATTGCGCGGAGGCCTGCCGCCTCGACTTAATTGGCCGGTTCGGTTTCGCCGCCGTTTTCGGCCCAATCCTTGAAGCCGCCGAGGTTATAGACCTTCTGGTAGCCCATATCCTTGAGCAGCTTGCCGCTCAACGCCGAGCGGCCACCGGAGGCGCAATAGAGGATGACCGGGCGATCTTTACGCAGCTCGGCATTGTGGTAGGGCGTGTCCGCATCTGCGCGGAATTCCAGCATGCCGCGGGAGATGTTGATGGCGCCCTTCACCTTGCCGCTGGCCTGAACTTCGGGAGCGTCGCGTACGTCGACGACCAGGGCATTTTCGCCGGCAATCAATTTTCGGGCTTCATCCGCCGTGATCTTCGGCACCACCGCATTCGCGGCCGCCATCATGTCTTTGACGTTGCTCGGCATCTCTGTCTCCTTCCGTCTCCCTGATCTCAGGAAAGCCTAATGAACCCCGGAGGCCGCGGATAGATGCTCGAAAGGCTTACGCCTCGTGGACAGTCGCTACCAAATAAAACGCCCGCCAGACCGGTGTGTCTGGCGGGCGCTCGTGAGTAGGAGTTACGAGGCGGAGAGCCTACTGGTTTGGAACCTGCGGCTGGGCAGGTTGCTGCGTTGCCGGAGCCGTCGTGCCGTTGGCCGCAGGAGCAGCGGTGCCGTTGGCGGGTGCCGCAGGCTGCGTCGATTGCGGCTTGGTCGCAGCATCACCCGAAGGCGGGGTCTGGTTGCCAGCCGGAGCAGCCGGCGTCACATTGCCTGGAAGCTGGTCGAGCACACCCTTGCCGCCGGTCTGCGACTGCGAAGCTGGTGCGCGATCAAGGAAATCCGTTGCGCCCGGGCTATAGCGGGCAACGATCGACAGGATCAGCGAAGTAGCGAAAAACGCCGCCGCCAGGATCGCGGTTGCACGGGTCAACGCATTGGCGGCACCACGTGCGGTCATGAATCCGGAACCGCCGCCGATGCCGAGGCCGCCACCTTCCGAGCGTTGCAGAAGCACCACGCCGACAAGCGCGAGCACGATCATGAGATGGATGACGATCAGGACGGTTTGCATTGTCTACCTTGGCAAAACTGGCGCGGACACCAGTGGCGACCGGTGAACAGGTGGCGGCTCATACAATGCTTTCGTGGCATTTCCAAGCCCGGCACCCGAATATGGGGAGCGGGGTTGTCATTGCAACCGCCGCCCCTGCCCTCAAAGGCTGAGATAGGCCTCGGCGATGCTGAGAAAATCGGTCGCCTTCAAGCTGGCGCCACCGACCAGCGCGCCGTCGACATTGGCGACACCCAACAACTCGACTGCATTGGATGGCTTGACCGAACCGCCATATAGAATGCGGACCTTGCCCGCTTCTGCAGCCCCGAGTTTTTCGGCGAGTTTGGCGCGGATATGCGCATGTGCTTGCGCCACATCGGCGGTGGTCGGCGTCAAACCGGTGCCGATCGCCCAGACCGGCTCATAGGCCAGGACCGTGCTGACGGCTGTCGCATTTGCGGGCACCGAACCGGCGATCTGGCGCGACAGAACGTCGAGCGTAGCGCCCTGCTCACGCTGTTCCCGGGTCTCGCCGATGCAGATGATGGCGACGATCCCGGCGCGCCAGGCGGCTTGCGCCTTGGCATGGACAGCCGCATCGTCCTCGCCATGGTCGGTGCGACGCTCGGAATGACCGACGATGACGTGGCTGGCGCCGGCGTCCTTCAGCATCTCCGCCGAGATGTCACCAGTGTGCGCGCCACTCTCCTTGGCGTGACAGTCCTCGCCGCCAGCCTTGACTGGCGTGCCCGCGAGCACTTCTGCGGCGCGCGACAGCAGGGTCGCCGGGACACAGACTAGCGCATCCGCTTTCGCGTTGAGGGCGCCCATGAAGCCATGGCCGATTGAACGCAGTTCGCCAAGCGAAGCGCCGGTTCCGTTCATCTTCCAGTTGCCTGCCACGAGGGGACGTATGTCTGGCGTCATTCTGCGGTTCTCCGATCGTTCTGTCGGGCCTTCCCTATCAAAAACAGACCACAAAGCAATCGACAGTAGGCTTGAAGGACGCTATTGCGCTTGGCTTACTTCAATACGGACAACATCATGCTCTCTACATTGCGAAGCGCGGCGGGAACCTGGGTCGCGAAAGCCCTGCTCTCCCTCTTGGTGGTCAGCTTCGCCGTTTGGGGTATCTCCAGCCGCGTGATGGGCACGATTGCCGGTCACCACAGTGTGCTGAATACAGGCGGCACGTCCGTTTCCGTCACCGAATACCGCCTCGCCTACGACCGCGAGCTCAACGTTATGTCACAGCAGTTCGGCCAGCGGCTGACGCGAGAGCAGGCCAAAGCGCTCGGCATCGACAACCGCGTGCTGGTTCAGCTGGTTTCAGGCGCCGTGCTGGACGAACAGGCCCGCAAGCTTGGCCTCGGCCTCTCCGAGAACCGCGTCGCCGAACTCACCCGCGAGGACCCCGCCTTCAAGGGCGGCGATGGCCAGTTCGATCGCCGTCTGTTCGACTATGTGCTGCGCCAGATCGGCATGCGGCCGGAAGACTATCTGAAGAACCGCGTCCAGGTAGCGACCCGCCAGCAGATCGTCGAGGCCGTATCCGACGGCATGAAAGCGCCGGATACTTTCCTCAAGGCCGTTGCACTCTATCGGGGCGAGGACCGCACCATCGACTATCTGGTTCTGCCGAAATCCCTGGTCGAACCGATCTCGGCGCCGTCCGACGGTGATCTGAAGGCCTATTTCGAAGCCAACAAGAAGAAGTATGCCGCCCCCGAATACCGCAAGTTCTCCTATGTCCGTCTCGAGCCGGAGGACATCATGGATCTTTCCGCGGTGACCGAGCAGCAGATCAAGGACGACTACGAGAAGAACAAGGCCCGCTACACGACGCCTGAAACACGCACCATTGAACAGCTTGTCTTCAAGTCGCCGGAAGCGGCAACGGCCGCGTTCGATTCGCTGCGGAGCGGCGCGACCTTCGACAAGCTGGTGACAGCGGAAGGCAAGACCCAGGCCGATACGCTGCTTGGCACGCTGGCCAAGGACAAGATCGCCGATAAGGCCGTCGCGGACGCCGCCTTCGCTCTCCAGGCCAATGAGGTGAGCCCGGTCGTCAAGGGTGCCTTCGGCCCCCTGCTGCTTCGCGTCACCGAGATCAAGCCTGAGGTGGTGAAACCGATCGCTGAGGTGTCCGATCAGATCCGCAAGGAACTGGCTGTCAATGAAGCGAGCCGCATCCTGCTCGACACGCATGATTCTTATGAAGACGCCCGCGCTGGTGGCTCCACCATGCAGGAGGCTGCCGAAAAGCTGAAACTGAAGATGGTTCCCATCGAGGCCATCGACCGTACCGGCCAGAAGCCGGACGGCACCGTCGTCACCGGCCTGCCGGAATCGGTGTCGCTCATCCGCGCCGTCTTCGATGCCGAGCAGGGTATTGAGAACGAGGGGCTGACCACCGCCGACAATGGCTATGTCTTCTATGAGCTGAACGGCGTCACCCCTGCTCGTGACCGCACGCTGGACGAAGTGCGCCAGAAGGTGGTTGCCGACTGGACCGAGGCCGAGGCCGAGAAGCGGCTTGCCGCCAAGGCCGAGGAGCTCGAGAAGAGTGTCAAGTCAGGTGCGACTCTCGACGCCGTCGCAGGCGAACTGAAGCTCGAAAAGCAGACCAAGCGCGGCCTGAAACGCGAGGCAGATGACGCCGATTTCGGCAAGGATGGCACGGCGGCTGTATTTGCCGTGGCGGAAGGTGGTTCCGGCATCGTCTCGGCCCCGACAGGTACGGCCAAGATCCTGTTCAAGGTCGCCGAAGTGTTCGAACCGGCCGGTGCCGATGCCTCGGCAGTTCCAGACGATGTGAAGAAGTCCTTCGCATCCGGCATGTCCGACGATCTGTTGGAGGAACTGGTCGCGCAGTTGCAGTCCCAGTTCAGCGTCAAGGTCGACCAGGTCGCGATCGAGCAGGCCCAGCAGATCCAATGAGTGCGCTGAAGCCTCATATCGCCAAGGTCGCGGCCGGCAACACCCTCTCTTTCGACGAGGCGCGCGAGGCCTTCGACATCATCATGTCGGGCGATGCCACACCTGGCCAGATCGGCGGTTTTCTGATGGCGCTGCGCGTGCGTGGCGAAGCCGTCAGCGAGATTTCCGGCGCGGTGGCGACCATGCGCGACAAGATGCTGCGTGTCGAGGCACCGGCGGGCGCGGTCGATATCGTGGGCACCGGCGGCGACGGCTCGCATTCGCTCAACATTTCGACGGCATCCGCTTTCGTCATTGCCGGCGCCGGCGTACCGGTGGCCAAGCACGGCAATCGCGGCCTGTCCTCGCAAACCGGTTCGGCCGACGTGCTGACCGGGCTCGGCATCAAGATCGACCTGACGCCTGAAGCAATCGGTGATTGCATTGCCAGGGCCGGTGTCGGCTTCATGTTCGCGCCATCGCATCATCCTGCCATGAAACATGTCGGCCCGGTGCGCGGCGAACTCGGCACCCGCACGATCTTCAACCTGCTTGGGCCCCTCTCCAATCCGGCCGGCGTCGGCCGTCAAATGGTCGGCGTGTTCGCGCCGGAATGGATCGTTCCGGTGGCAGAAACGTTGAAGGCACTAGGTGCGGACCACGCCTGGGTGGCGCATGGCGACGGTTATGACGAGATCACCACGACCGGAGAGACGGAAGTTGCTGAACTGGTCGGCGGCGCGATCCGCACCTTCAAGCTGACGCCGGAGATGGTCGGGCTGAAACGCCATAACAAACAGGACCTGCGCGGTGGCGATGCAGCCTACAATGCCGAAGCCTTGCGCAAGCTGCTTTCCGGTGTGCCGGGGGCCTATCGTGATACGGTGCTGATGAATGCCGGCGCAGGCCTCGTGGTGGCTGGCAGGACCGCGACGCTGGAAGACGGCGTGAGACAAGCCGCAGCAGCGATCGACACAGGCAAAGCCTGGGCTGTGCTGGAAACGCTGGTCAAGGTCTCCAACGAATAGGGTCAGGACAATGGCCGATATCCTGCGCAAGATCGAAGCCTACAAGCGCGAAGAGATCGCCGCCGCCAAGGCGCGCCTGCCGCTCGCCGAGATCAAGGCACGTGCAGCCGATGCCGACCGTCCGCGCGGTTTCCTGGCCGCGCTTGAAGCCAAACGCGCGGCCGGCGCCTTTGCGCTGATCGCCGAGATCAAGAAGGCGAGCCCGTCAAAGGGGCTGATCCGCGCCGATTTTGACCCACCGTCGCTGGCACAGGCCTATCAGGCAGGCGGCGCCGCCTGCCTGTCGGTTCTGACCGATTCGCCATCTTTCCAGGGTGCGCCGGAATTCCTCACCACCGCTCGCAAGGCGGTGAATCTGCCTGCGCTACGCAAAGATTTCCTGTTCGATCCTTATCAAGTCTACGAGGCTCGTGCCTGGGGTGCGGACGCCATTCTCATCATCATGGCGAGCGTCGACGATCAACTGGCTTCGGAACTTGAAGAAACTGCCCTTTCGCTCGGCATGGACGCGCTTGTAGAAGTCCATGATGAAGAGGAGACGGAGCGCGCCCTAAAACTCGAATCGCGCCTCCTCGGCATCAACAATCGCAATCTGCGCACGTTCGAGACCAGTCTCGAAACCTCCGAGCGGCTGGCGGCGATGGTGCCTGCCGACCGCCTGCTGGTCAGCGAAAGTGGCATCTTCACCCATGACGACTGCCGCCGCATGGAAAAGAGCGGCATCGGCACTTTCCTCGTCGGCGAAAGCCTGATGCGGCAGGCCGATGTGACTGCGGCGACACGGGCGCTGCTGGGCCTCGAAACCAGGGCCGAGGCCGTCTGAGATGTCCGGGAACACCCTCACCCATCTCGGTGCGCAAGGCGAGGCGCACATGGTCGATGTCGGTGACAAGGCCGAGACCATGCGCACGGCGGTGGCCGAAGGATTCGTCTCGATGCAGGCTGAAACGCTCGCCATGATACTCGATGGCAATGCCAAGAAAGGCGACGTTCTGGGCACTGCTCGCATCGCCGGCATCATGGCAGCCAAGAAGGCACATGACCTGATCCCACTCTGCCATCCGCTGCTGTTGACCAAGGTTTCTGTCGATATCGAGCCAGCCCCTGCTCTGCCCGGCCTGAAAGTCACCGCGCTTGCGCGCGTTACCGGCAAGACCGGTGTCGAAATGGAGGCGCTCACCGCCGCCTCGGTTGCATGCCTGACCATCTACGACATGGCCAAGGCAGTGGACCGTGCCATGGTTATTTCCGGTATCCGCCTGGTGGAAAAGAGCGGGGGTAAATCAGGCGACTACAGGGTGGAAACCTGATGTCGCTGTTGCCGGTCGAAGAAGCGCTGCAACGACTGCTGGACGACGCTGAACCACTCGCTGCGGAGACCGTCGCATTGACCGATGCCTTTGATCGGGTGCTGGCAGCTCCCCTGGCGGCGTTGCGCACACAGCCGCCTTTCGATGCCTCCGCTATGGACGGCTATGCGGCAAAGGCCGCCGATGTGGCCGCAACGCCGGTGACGTTGAAGGTGATCGGCAGTGCGCCAGCCGGCCGTGCGTTTCAGGGCGCCGTTGGTACCGGCGAGACCGTGCGCGTCTTCACCGGCGCACCGCTGCCCGCCGGCAGCGACACCATCGTCATCCAGGAAAACGTGCGCGACTTGGGCGATGGCTCCGTTGAAGTGTTGGAATCCGCATCCGAAGGCCGCAACATCCGCCGCAAAGGGCTGGATTTCAACGCTGGCGACGTTCTGCTCAAAAAAGGCCGCGTGCTCGACGCCGCAGCCTTGTCGCTGGCCGCTTCCGCAAACCATCCGGCACTTGCCGTGGTGCGCCGGCCGCTGGTTGCCATCATCGCCACGGGTGACGAACTTCTGCCGCCAGGTAGCACACCTGGTCCAGACCAGATCATTTCTTCCAACGCCTACGGCGTAGCAGCTGCAGCTCATTCCGTCGGCGCGCTCGCGCTCGATCTTGGCATTGCGCCAGACCGCAAGGATGCTATCGCCGCGGCGGTACGACAGGCTGTCGAAGCTGGCGCCAATGTCATCGTCACCCTAGGCGGCGCCTCCGTCGGCGACCACGACCTCGTGCACGACGTTCTGACCGGCGAAGGCATGACGCTGGATTTCTGGAAGCTCGCCATGCGCCCAGGCAAGCCGCTGATGTTTGGCCGCATGGGTGCGATCCGTTGCATCGGCTTGCCTGGAAACCCGGTGGCTAGCCTGGTCTGCTCGCAGCTTTTCCTGAAACCCCTGCTTGCCCGTCTTGGCGGCCGCCCCTTCAGCCAGGATATCCGCGAGGCAAGCCTCACAACCGATATGGCGGCCAACGACCGCAGGCAGGACTACATCCGCGCCCGGATCGAACAGGATGGCAGCAGATTGGCCGCGACGCCGTTCGGCGTTCAGGATTCCTCGATGTTGCGTGCTTTATCGGATGCCAACGGGCTGATCATTCGCCCGCCACATGCACCCAAGGCCGAAGCCGGCTCCACCTGCCAGGTGCTGATGCTGCGCTGATCTGGGAAGAAGGCAGATAGCAAAGCCCCGGCTGTCTCTCGGCAGCCAGGGCTTCAACCATCGGATCAGTTCAAGACCTCAACGATTTCATACGTTTCCGGATCCACAAGAACCGCCCTGTTGTCGATGACGGTGTAACGATATCGTGTATCGGGAACTTCATGGAGCGTTACCGTTTCCGGTACTCTCGAACCCAGATTGAGTTCCAACCCGAGCACATTGATCGAAGCCACGGGGTTCTTGCGGACATACTCGCGGATGACGGTCTTCTGCTCCGGCTGGATCACCACTGAACCTGGCCGTTGTGCCGGGACCACCACGGTATCCTGTGCGTGGCTGGCAGCAGCGCCTGCAAGGACTGCGCAAACGGCATATATCGGAAGAAGCGTTTTCATCGTTTTCTCCTTTCAAGCACGATTGCCCGAAGGAAGAATGCGGACGTCAACGGCCCCGTTCCTAATGAATTAAGGTCTTGTTGCGGCAACTTTGTGCCGAAACCACACGGCAAGGTCCCGCCGATAAGGGCTGTAGACGAATTAGCCTTACTCGCCGCCGGCATGGGCTCATGCAGAAAGACTTTCGGAGGATTCAACACCGGACGTTTCGAAACAGACTGGGAGTTGCCCGATCGTTAGCTGAACAAAGCGTCAACAAATTCACTAAACTTTAAAAGGTTGCGGAACACAAATGGAACAGATAGTGTTTGTTCTGGATTTGTTTTTCTGATTCTGGTTCCGTTCCACGGAGGGTGGCTATGCTGACACGCAAGCAACATGAGCTTTTGCTCTTCATCCATGAACGGCTGAAGGAAAGCGGAATTCCGCCTTCTTTCGACGAGATGAAGGAAGCGCTGGATCTTGCCTCGAAGTCCGGCATCCACCGCCTCATAACCGCTCTGGAAGAGCGCGGCTTCATTCGCCGACTGCCAAACCGGGCGCGTGCGCTGGAAGTGCTGAGGCTGCCCGATTCGATCGCGCCCGGCCTCAACGCGGCTAGAAAATTTTCGCCCGCTGTCATCCAGGGCAGTCTGGGGCGGCCTGCACCCAAGGAACCGCAACGCCTGCAGGCCCCAGGCAATGACGACGATGCCACGGCTTCCGTTTCCATCCCAGTCATGGGTCGCATCGCCGCCGGCGTACCGATCGACGCGATCCAGCACCGCACCCATTCGATCTCCGTGCCTCCCGATATGATTGCGGGGGGGGAGCACTATGCATTGGAAGTCAAAGGCGACTCCATGATCGAGGCCGGTATTTTCGACGGCGACACGGTCATCATCCGCAATGCCAATACGGCCAATCCTGGCGAAATCGTCGTGGCGCTCGTCGACGAGGAAGAAGCGACGCTCAAGCGATTCCGTCGCAAAGGTGCCTCGATCGCGCTGGAGGCCGCCAATCCAGCCTATGAGACCCGCATCTTTGGCCCGGACCGGGTCAAAGTACAAGGCAAGCTGGTTGGGTTGATCCGCCGCTATTGAGTGAACGGCCTAATTTCGCAGTCACTTGGCCGGCCGCACATCAGGAATTGTGGCAGGTTCTGCAGCCAGGTGAGGCTGATCATCCCGGCGTTTGGATTTGAACGTTTTTTTAGGAAGCGGTGGCAGCCCCCTCGCCTCGCGGGTGAACAAGCGCTGTACATGCCAGGGTCGATTTGTGCTCTCGAGCGCGAACAGGATATTAGCCGACTTATCAGCAGAAACATCAAATCGTACCGCCGCACTGCCGGTGCGGGCGAGATCCTTCTTGGTAACCACCAAGATCGCCGGGTCGTTGCAGGGGTCGGATGCAGTGGCATCGTCGATGACAATGAGTGAGGCGACCCCACAAGCCGATTTCGCTGCATCGGCATATGCAGTCATCACCACGACCGCACCCGACGGATGGCGCGCGAAACACAGGCGCCGTGCACATAGGAAGGGTGTGCCGAAAGGCATGTCGAGCACATTTTGAACGGTCATTTCAACGTCAGCCGAAACATCCTCCGGCAAGACCGTCGTCTCCACATTGAGTGCGCGACGCCAATTGTCCAGCGTGAAAACATTGGGCCGCGCTCGGCTGACGGCGACCTCATCGTCGCCGATCGGCAGCGCGACGAGGCGCGCATCCTCGGAGATCAGCACGTCGGGCGTTTCGACATTGCTCATCGTCAGCATACCGGCGAGCGCAAAAGGCAGCGCCAGCCAGCGCAACCATGTCGTGGTCATCGCGCCGATAGCGAGCGCTGCGGTGACGAAGAGCACTGACTGGGTCGAGACGAGCCCTACTCCGTCGACAGGGGAGCGCATGGAAATCCATTCGGCGATCGCCATCATCACCGTCAGTCCCTTGCCCATCACATAGAGAAACGGCCAGTCGGCGCCAAACGGCATGGCAAATGCGCTGAAAATGGCAGCCAGCATGATGAGCGAAACCACCGGCATCACGGCCAGATTAGCGAACAGGCTGAGGGGCGAGACACGCTGGAAATGCCAGACCGCGAAGAGTGCCGTTGCCAGCCCAGCAACGATCGAGGTCGCTGCCATGCCACCTACCGCAATCAGCGACTTGTGCGCGAGGAACCCCGCAAACGAGCGCGCTGGCGGCGGGGCACTAGGCGTTGCACTACGACGCTCTGCCCAAGCCGCGTAGGCTCCAATCAGCGCGGCGGTCGCCGCAAACGACATTTGGAAAGATGGACCAACCACCTCATGCGGCGCGGTCAGGATCACGATCACAGCCGAGATTGCAAGATTGCGCATCGACAGCGCGGCTCGGTCGAACAGCACCGCAATCAGCATCACCGCCAGCATGATGAAGCTGCGCTCGGCCGCCACCACCACACCCGAGATCGCGAGATACGCAGCAATCGAACAGAGGGCAGCGAAGGCGGCGTATTTCTTGACCGGTCGACGTGTCGAAAAATCGGGGAACAGGGCGAATGTGCCGCGCAGCAGCAGCAGAATAGCTCCGGCCACCATTGCCATGTGCAGGCCGGAGATCGAGATGATGTGATAGATGCCCGTCCTTCGCATCGCTTCGTTGACGGAATCTGGAATGCCGGCGCGCACACCGACGATCAGCGCTGCCGCAATCTCGCCCTCCGATCCACCGATCGAGGCGCGAATGCGATCGGCGATCACCTCGCGCGCGCGTTCGACCGCAACCGACAGCCGTGTGGTGAGCGGCGCAGGACTCTCCCCATCTGGTGCGAGCTTCGGCTTGCCCATGAAGAAGCCGGTCGCGCCGATGCCGTCGAAATAGCTTTCGAAGGAGAAGTCGTAGCCACCAGGTCGCACCGGGCCGGCCGGCGGCATCAAGCGGGCGTAACCGGATACGATCGATCCGGCACGGATGTCGGCCGGCATCCCCAGCGCCGAAAGCCGCACGCGCTCCGGTTGGTATCGCAGCTTGGGCCGCTCGGTGGCGATGACGTCAAGCGTCAGCCGTGTGCGCCCGCTCGCCATCGGCTCGACCGAGATCACCCGCCCCGTCACCCTGGTTGAAACCTGTGCGCCCAACATGTTGCCGGGCATGCGCCACGTCTCGATCTTGGCGGCAAGAATGCCGAGTACGAAGAAAAGCACAGCCATCGCTGCGAGATGCGCGCCGAGACGGCGGCGTGAAAACAGCGCAATGACAGCAAGAACCAGGCCGCCGGCAACCAACTGCGGGAAGGCCGGCTCCCGATCGAGTGAGAAGTAGACCGTCGCCCCGGCCGCCAGGAAAACAGGCACAAACAGGAAGGCGACGCCACGATCGAGTTCCAAAGCGACCGCCTTGGCGAAGAGACCACGCGGGTCTCTGCCGACCAGTTTTGTCAGGCGTCGCCGGCCAGCCTCGAACCATGAAGGTTCGTCGGAACGCCCGGCATGCGTGTCAGAACGAAGACGCTGGCGAGCAGAAACCAGGTCATCGAGCGCCGACTGCCCTCCGATCGTCAGAGTGTCCGTGGATGCGGCTGCGGCATCGCCGCCGTCACCCTTTTGGGAAGCAAACAAAAGACGCTCATTGATGCCGTGTTCGGCATCAATGGCCTCTCGCCCACCCCTCCCCGCTCCAGCCATCGGGCCTGCCCCTTGCGCCCCTGACCTCCTATGCTACATGAACGCCCAAACAACGAAAGTCCGCGCTTCTGGCGCTTCTCCCAGAGAGTTCCATGTCCGATCAGGTCGTCACCCGTTTCGCCCCTTCGCCTACCGGTTTCCTGCACATCGGTGGTGCGCGCACAGCACTGTTCAACTGGCTTTATGCCATGCACACCAACGGCAAGATGCTGCTGCGCATCGAAGACACGGACCGCGAACGTTCGACCGAGGCAGCGACCACCGCTATCCTCGATGGATTGACCTGGCTCGGCCTTAACTGGGACGGCGAGGCCATCTCGCAATTCCAGCGCGCCGCGCGCCACCGCGAGGTCGCCGAAGAACTGGTGCGGCTGGGCAAGGCCTATTACGCCTACGAGACGCCCGCGGAGCTAGACGCGATGCGGGAAGCCGCTCGCGCACAAGGGTTGCCACCGCGCTACAGTGGCCATTGGCGCGACCGCGATAACACCGAGGCGCCGAAGGGCGTGGCAGGTGCAATCCGCATCAAGGTGCCGCGCGAGGGCGAGACCGTCGTTGACGATCTCGTACAGGGCGAGGTGCGCTTTCCCAACAAGGATCTCGACGATTTCATCATCCTGCGCTCGGACGGTGTACCGACCTACATGCACGCCGTCGTGGTCGACGATCACGACATGGGCGTCACTCATATCATCCGAGGCGACGATCATCTGACCAATGCCGCACGCCAGACCGCGATCTACCGTGCCATGGGCTGGGATGTGCCAAAGATGGCGCATATTCCGCTGATCCACGGCGCCGATGGCGCCAAGCTGTCCAAGCGCCACGGCGCGCTTGGCGTCGAGGCCTATCGCGCCATGGGCTATCTGCCGGAGGCACTGCTCAACTATCTGGCCCGCCTTGGCTGGAGCCACGGCGACGACGAAGTCATGTCGATCGACCAAATGGTGTCTTGGTTCGACATCGTCGACGTCAACAAGGGTGCTGCCCGCTTCGACTTCGCCAAACTCGAGGCGCTGAACGGTGTCCACATGCGTGGCATGGACGATGCGGCGCTGACCAAGGTGTTTTTCGACACACTGCCTTACCTGCCAAATGGCGAGACCCTGGCCGCCCAGTTGGACGAGAAAAAGAAAGCACAGATATTGCAGGCGATGCCGGGCCTGAAGGAGCGCGCCAAGACGCTGGTCGAGCTCGCCGACAGTCTCTATTTCATCGCGGCCCATCGCCCGCTGCAGTTGGATGAAAAGGCAGCCTCCCTGCTCGATGCCGACGCCAAAGCCGTTCTGAAGGCAGTGCTTGGCCATTTCCAGGAGCTCGGCGAGTGGACTGTCACGACCACCGAAGCCGCCGTGCGTGCCTATGCCGAAACGGCGGGCGTCAAACTCGGCAAGGTGGCGCAGCCTTTGCGCGCCGCCCTGACCGGCCGCAGCACCTCGCCGGGCGTTTTCGACGTGCTTGCCGTGCTTGGCCGCGACGAAAGTCTTGCTCGCATCGCAGATCAAATCGATTAGGAGTTCTGGTCCAAGAACTTTAGCATTGAAAGGTTTCTTTTGCGGTGCAACATTGCCGCCGGATCAATCAGCCCTATTTATCCCGGCGGCTGTAATCTCGCGCATTTCAAGGGCTTGGGGCGTTCCGCGTAGCGGATCGTCTTGGCTTGCAGACAAGGGAACAAAAGGAGTTTGCGATGACCGGACAGACGGCAAAACTGGAACTCGACGGCAAAACGCACGAGTTCAAGGTCCGAAGCGGTTCGGTCGGCCCGGATGTGATCGACATCGGCTCGCTCTACTCGACCACCGGCGCTTTCACCTACGATCCCGGCTTCACTTCGACGGCTAGCTGCGAGTCCGGCATTACCTATATCGACGGCGATGCCGGCGTACTTCTGCATCGCGGCTATCCGATCGACCAGCTCGCCGAGCACGGCGATTTCCTGGAAGTCTGTTACCTGCTGCTCTACGGCGAACTGCCGACCAAGGCGCAGAAAGACGATTTCGATTACCGCGTTACGCGCCACACCATGGTGCACGAACAGATGACCCGGTTCTTCACGGGATTCCGCCGCGACGCCCACCCGATGGCGGTCATGTGCGGCGTCGTCGGCGCGCTATCAGCCTTCTATCACGACTCGACCGACATTTCCGATCCGTACCAGCGCATGGTCGCTTCCGTGCGCCTGATCGCCAAGATGCCGACCATCGCGGCGATGGCCTACAAGTACCATATCGGCCAGCCCTTCGTTTATCCGAAGAACGAGCTGAACTTCGCCGCCAACTTCCTGCACATGTGCTTTGCCGTGCCCTGTGAGGAATACAAGGTCAATCCAGTGCTTGCGCGCGCCATGGAGCGGATCTTCATCCTGCATGCCGACCACGAGCAGAACGCCTCGACTTCAACGGTGCGTCTTGCCGGCTCGTCGGGCGCCAATCCCTTCGCCTGCATCGCCGCCGGCATCGCATGTCTGTGGGGGCCTGCACATGGCGGAGCCAACGAGGCAGCGCTCAACATGCTGTCCGAGATCGGCAGCGTCGACCGCATTCCGGAATACATCGCCCGCGCCAAGGACAAGAACGATCCGTTCCGCCTGATGGGCTTCGGCCATCGCGTCTACAAGAACTACGATCCACGCGCCAAGATCATGCAGAAGACCACGCACGAAGTGCTTGGCGAACTGGGCATCAAGGACGATCCGACGCTCGACGTGGCGATCGAGCTCGAAAGGATTGCGCTGACCGATGAATATTTTATCGAGAAGAAGCTCTATCCGAATATCGACTTCTATTCCGGCATCACGCTGAAGGCACTCGGCTTCCCGACCACCATGTTCACCGTGCTGTTTGCCGTCGCCCGCACGGTCGGCTGGATCGCGCAATGGAAGGAAATGATCGAGGATCCGCACCAGAAGATCGGTCGCCCGCGCCAGCTCTATACCGGTGCGCCAGAGCGTGACTATGTACCCATCGCCAAGCGCTGACCATCCACACTCAGGCTGACATGCCACCGCCCTTGATGCAGCCGCGTCAAGGGCGGTTTCCGTTTGTAATTAAAGACATAACGAACTGCATTCCTGCCTTGCAACGCGGCCGGGACCATCACGCCATTCTCAACAACTGTTGATTTGCGAGGCCTGCCATTTGACCGTGCGCCGGTGGCCTCCGACGCGATTCCTCGCTAGGTGCGAACTGGCAGCACACGCTGCATTTGAGATCACCCGAACCATTCAACCAAGATATTGAGGGATATTATGAAACTTGGTTTTCTGCAGTCCTGGGCGCCACAACTGCTCAGCATCTTGCGCATCATCACCGCGGCCACGTTCTTGACGCATGGCACCATGAAGCTGCTCGCTTGGCCCGCTCCGTTCCCCTATCCGCTCAACGGCCTCACCACCACGGCTGCCGCACTTGAGATCATTGGCGGTGTGCTGCTGGTCATCGGCCTGTTTTCGCGGCCCGTGGCCTTCATCCTCTCCGGCCTGATGGCGTTCGCCTATTTCATTGCGCATGCTCCGCAGGGCTTCTTCCCGGTGCTCAACGGTGGTGAAGCCGCCATGCTGTTCTGCTTCGTATTCCTTTTTATTGCCGCTGCCGGCCCCGGTGCGTGGAGCATGGACGCTGCGCTCGGCAAGGACAAATAATCCGCGTGCGATAACAACGACCGCGAACATGCAACCGGCCCCAAAACGCTGGCTGTTTTTTTTGCTCCGGATCCGACTGCTCCTGACTCAAGCCTGTCAGGGTGGAAAGGTTATCGTCGATTGTTTCTTCGTTTCACGGAGCACGCTGCGATGTTGAATGCATTCGAGACACGATCGACGACCTTGCAATCCATGCTGTTGGTGATGTTTCAGGCACCGACAGAAGACGTCGACCGCATCATGGCGGCGGTCACCACCATCGTGCCCCTTGCCATGGGCAAGTATGACAGCAATTCCTATCAGTCAGCCGAAGGGACGGAGCGTTATCGCCCATTGGAAGGCGCCGCCGCCGGGGCGGAAAGCGAACTCCGCAAAAGGCCAGGCGTCGTCGACGTGTCGTTCGAGATCATTGAAGATCAGGCACTGGCTGAAAAGGTTGTTGAAATGATTTTTCAGACGCACAGCTATCAGGAGCCGGTCATCCGTCTACAGACGGTTCTCAGCAGTAGGTCGAAGGGCTTGGACGACAGCCAGAACCCCAATCGCTGGTGGAACACGACAGGCGACTGGAAGAAGTAGCTGGCCCGATGTTCGGTTCGGTTCCGCACCTAGAGCAATTCCAGGAAAAGTTCGTAGCGGTTTTCCGTCCGGAATTGCGTAAAACAAAAGAGTTAGAGCGTTTCCGCATTTCCGTGAAAATGGCAACTGGCTGAGCTGCCTATCGACGCCTGGCGATTTCCGCCAGCACGACTTCAGCGGCGATTTCACCTGCCGGACGGTCTGTCGCCATAAGGCGGCGCACCTCGGCGAAACCATCCTTTTGCCAAGCGCGCAGGCCACCGTCGGACCACAAGGCCTCGACTTGGCGGGCAAGGTTCTGCGGCCGCACATAAATGTCGTAGAATTCAGTCACCAGCGCTCGATCAGCAATGAGGTTCGGCAACAGTGCCGACCACGTGGTGATGAGTTTCTGAAGCAGCTTTGCCACGGGGTCGAGCTTGTAGGTCGATACCATCGGCACACCTGACAACGCCAGTTCCAGCGACACCGTGCCGGACGCAATCAGAGCAGCGTCGGCCTCGCCGAATGCCTGCCATTTGCGTACCGCGTCCAGGATGATCTCCGGTTGCTGCGGCCAGGAAGAAACGGTGGTGCGTACGAATTCCGCGACATGTGGCACGGTAGGCAGCAACAGACGCATCTTGTGGCCGCGTTCGGCGAGCGCCGTGACGGTTTCCCCGAACGGTTCCAGAAGTTTCCTCACCTCGCCGCGCCGAGAGCCCGGCAGGAGCAAAAGCGTCTTTTCGCGATTTTCACTGAGGTCGCGGGGCGCAGCTTGTACAGTAGCCGCCCGCAACACGTCGGCGTCATGGCTCAGCCTGTGCCCGACATAGGTTCCCGGCGGCCCGTCGAGACGCTCCAGCGCCTTCACCTCGAACGGCAGGATGCAAAGGATATGATCGACGTGGGGTTTCATTGCAGGCGCCCTACCCGGCCGCCAGGCCCACACGCTCGGACAAACATAGTGTATGATCGGGATGTTCGGGTTGGCAGCCCGCACCTTTTTCGCCACGCGCAGAGAGAAATCGGGGCTATCGATTGTGATGAGACAGTCCGGATTTTCGGCCGCGATCAACGCAGCCGTCTGACCGATACGACGGATCAAGCGCGGCAAACCGGCAAGCACCGCGCTAAAACCCATCAACGCGATCTCACTCGCATCAAACGCGGGCTTGAGACCAAGTGCCTCCAGATGGCGTCCACCGAGACCGACGAGTTGGATCTGACGGCCCGTCATTACCTTCAAAGCCGCAATCAGATCGGCGCCAAGCAGATCGCCAGACTCTTCGCCTGCAACAATCGCGACCTTCAGCGGTTCAACGGTCATGAGTGCTCTCCGGTCGGCAGGCCAACCACAAAGAGCCCAAGAGCATCGGCGCGGGAAATCACCGCTGAGCTGTCCAGAATAAGAGAGCGGCCAGCTTCAACGGCAATTCCCGCAAGACCGGCAGCATATGCGCCTTCTACGGTCTGTATGCCGATTGAAGGCAGGTCGACCCTGAGCTCCTGCTCCGGCTTGGCGCATTTGACCAGCACGCCGCCGGCTTTACCCGCCAAGCGACCGTGACCGCGCAGATCCTTCACCCGCTCCAGCAGACCGTCGGTGCCTTCTATGCCCTCGAGGGCGATCGCACGGCCGCCGATTGCCACCGCACCCTGCCCGATATCAAGCGCGCCAATGGCGAGGGCGGCCTTGTGCGCGGCTTCGATATCCATCCAATCGGCCTTGGAGGGCGCAACGCGCGTCAACGCCCCCTCGCTGGCGGTCAGATTCGGAACGATCTGATGCGCCCCAACGACGGTGAACCCTCGCGCCTCCAGCCCACGAACGACCACCTTGAGGAGACCGTCGTCACCACGCGCCAGTGCGGAAATCACAAGCGGAACAATGGCCAGCAGACCGAGATTGAAGCGCATGGCGCCGAGCCGCGGCCGGCGCTTGATTTCGCCGGCGAGAACGACATGCGTCGTGCCGCGGCGTTTCAGGATGCCGATCAGCGAGCCGAGATTTTCGAGTGAAAGCACCTCGTGCTCGAACTGCCCGAGTTCGCTTTCCGGCAGCGCCTCACCCTGCACCATGAGGATGAATGGCTTATGTCCCAGTTCATCGAGCCCATTGGCGACATCGATCGGAAGCTTGCCGCCGCCGGCGATGATGCCGACCTTGGCACCCGGTGGGAGCTGAAGGCGGCCGGCGCCCTCAGCTTTCGTCGTCGGCGTCGTCATCGGCCCCGCCTTTCAGCGGTGGCACGGCATAGTGCCGCTTGCCGCGGCTGGTCATGAAGTCGATGATTTTCATCGCCGCAGCAGAGCCGGAAAACTCGGCCTTGGCCAGTTCGACATTCTCAGCCACGGTGCGGGAGCGATCGAAGATCATGCGGTACGCCCGGCGCAGCAGGTAGATTTCGGAGCGTGGCAGGCCCGCACGCTTCAAGCCGACGATGTTCAGGCCACGCAGACTGGCGCGGTTACCGACGGCAATGGCGTAAGGGATAACGTCACCAACGAACGCCGAGCAGCCAGCCAGGAAGGCGTTGTCGCCGACGCGGACGAACTGGTGAACAGCACTCAGACCGCCGATATAGACATTGTCACCGATCTCGCAGTGACCGCCGAGCGTAGCGCCATTGGCGAAGGTGGCATTCTTGCCCACCACGGAATCATGACCGACATGTGCATAAGCAAGGAAATTGCCGTTGTCGCCGACAGTGGTTTCGCCACGGCTGTTGTCGGTGCCAAGATGCATCGTCACATTTTCACGGATGGTGCAATTGGCACCGATAACCAGTGTCGTGCGGCCACCCTTGTGTTTCGTGTTCTGCGGCGGTCCGCCAAGTACGGTCATCGGCCACACCTTGGTGCCAGCGCCAATGGACGTGCCGCCAAGCACGGAAACGTGGCTCACCAGCTCGACATTATCGCCGACGACCGTATCGGCCCCGATATGGCAAAATGGACCGATGCGGGCGCCTATGCCGATCTGAGCACCGGATTCAACGACGGCTGCAGGATGAATGAAAGTCTCGGTTGTCATGCTTACCTGAAAGCTTATGGCCGTTCGTTTTCGACCATCATCGCCTGAACCTCGGCCTCGGCGACGACCACGCCATCGACCTTGCCCTCGCAGGCGAATTTCAAAAGATTGCCGCGCTTCTTGAGCTTGCGCACATGGATCAGCAGCTGGTCGCCCGGAACAACGGGCTTGCGAAACTTGGCACCATCGATGGTCAGGAGATAGACGAGCGACGGCTTTTCCGCACCTGCGGCGCGAATACAGATGGCGCCGGCAGTCTGCGCCATCGCCTCCAGGATCAGCACACCAGGCATCACCGGATGTTCCGGAAAATGGCCCATGAAGTGCGGCTCGTTGACCGTGACGTTCTTGACCCCAATGGCGGAATTGTCGCCATCGATATCGATTATGCGGTCGATCATCAGGAACGGATAACGATGGGGCAGGATTTTCATCAGCCCGATCAGATCGACGACTTCGAGCGTCGAACCGGCCGTATCAGCCATTCTTGTCCCCCTTGGAATGCTTCGTAAATGCGCGGATCGCCGAGAGCTCCCGAAAGAAATCGCGCATCGGCTGCGCGGGCATGCCGGCCCAGCGTTCGCCCGCGGGAATGTCATACATCAAGCCGGAGGACGCGGCCACCTGTACCCTGTCGCCCACGGTGATGTGGTCGGCGATGCCGACGCGACCACCCAGCATGACATAGTCGCCTAATGTCACGGAACCGGAGAGACCGCAATGGCCGGCAATGATGCACCCTCGGCCGATGCGCACATTGTGGGCGATCTGGACCAGATTGTCGATTTTCGTTGCTTCCCCGATCACCGTATCGGCCATGGCGCCGCGGTCCACCGTGGTGTTGGAACCAATCTCGACGTCGTCCTGAATGATGACGCGGCCGATCTGCGGCATACGCTCGGGGCCTTTGGCGCCACCGGCAAAGCCAAAACCGTCCTGCCCGATCCGAGCGCCGCCATGGATGATGACACGATTGCCGACCAAGGCATATTGGACACTCGCTCCCGGGCCGACATAACCATCGCGGCCCACATGGCAGTTGCGTCCGATAACAGCGTTAGGCGCGACAACGGTGCCGCTGCCGACATATGCGCCCGCGCCGATCACGGCGCCAGCCTCGATAATGGCCCCTTTTTCGACATGGGCGGTGTCATCGACAAAGGCGTGACGCGAAACACCGGTTTCGGAGGTCAGCGCAACCGGGGTGGCAGCATCAGGATACAACAGCCGACCAACCATGGCGAAAGCCTGCTGCGGGCGCGGATTGATCAACACCGCGACGCCGGCCGGCGCCTTGTCGGCGATATCTGCCGAGCAAAGCACAGCCGCAGCATTCAATGTCGGCATGAGGCCGGCATTGCGCTTGCCATCCACAAAGACCAGGGCCTTGTCGTTGGTGTCAGTGGCCGACGCGATCGTCTCGATGACGGTCTCGGCATATGCCTCATTGGGCAAAGCCGAACCGGTCAGATTCGCGACTTCGGCCACCGTGAACCGGCGCGAAGGCACAAAAAACACCGGTTCGGTCATTCCTGAGCGGTATCCAGCCAAATCAGACCCTGGCCTCCCGGACAGAGAAGTCCGGAAGCCGCCACGGTTCGCAAATCAGAATCGGGTCGATATGCCGAAGTTGAATTCCTGGACGTCGTCCGTGTCTTCCTTCTTGAGCGGGATCGCATAGTCGATACGCAGAGGACCGAACGGCGAAGCCCACATCAGGCCGATACCAGCCGAAGCGCGCAGGCCCGAACCGGTCGTCGACTTGTCGACACCGAAGACGTCGTTGCCATACAGCGTCGCAGCGTCGGCGAAAACAGCACCACGCAGACCAAGACTCTCTGGAACGAGCGGCAGCGGGAACTGCGCCTCAGCCGACGCATTGAAGTAGGTCGTGCCGCCGAGGTGATCGTAGCCACCGCCAGGACGCGCTGCAGCCGGACCGATACCGTTGAACTCGAAACCGCGGATCATGCGGTCGTTGTTCTGGAACATGTCAAAGACGCGCAGTTCCTTGTCGCCATAGCTTGCGATATGGCCAGCACCACCGGAAACGACACCGACGATATCCAGCTCTTCGGACAGCGTCTGGTACATCGAACCGCGCGCCGTCAGCTTGACGAACTTGGCGTCGCCGCCGAGACCGGCAACTTCCACGCCGGCATTGGCATAGATGCCGTAGTGCGGGTTCTTCATGTCGTCGATGGTGTTGTAGATCAACGAACCGCTGACCGACGACTTGATCCATGCGTCACGTGGCTGACCCGTCAGCGGATCGGTGATCGCGTTCTGGATCGCGAGCGACACGTTACACAGATTCGGGTTGAAGATGCCGTTCGAGTCGAAACAGCCATCGTCGTACTTATACTTCTCCTGCGAGATGTTGTAGGCGAGCTGCGTCGTCAGGTTTTGCGTGATCGGCAGACCGAAACGGATGGTTGCACCCGTCGTTTCCGAATCATAGGCATCGTATTCGCGCGTCGAGCGGAAAATATCGAAGCCGGCTGCGATGCGGCGGCCAAGGAAATACGGCTCGGTGAACGACACGCTGTAGTCGCGCGAATGACGACCACCGCCAGCCGACAATTTGATGAATTGGCCGCGGCCAAGGAAGTTGCGTTCGGTAATGGAACCCATCACGGACGGGCCGGGCGTTTCGCCGCCGGTCGAGTAGCCGGCGCCAACCGAGAAGTCACCGGTCGACTTCTCGACCAGATCGACAACCAGAACAACCTGGTCCGGCTCGGAGCCAGGCTGGGTCGAAATGTCGACCTTCTCAAAATAATCAAGCCCTTCAAGGCGCTTTTTCGCGCGCTGCACCAGCACCTGGTTGAAGGCATCACCTTCGCTGAGGTCGAACTCACGTCGAATCACATAGTCGCGCGTGCGGACGTTGCCTCGGATTTCGATACGCTCGATATAGGCCTTGGCGCCCTGGTCGATCGTATAGGTGACCGAGATGGTCTTATTCTCGAAATTACGATCACCACGCGGCGTCACCTGCGCGAAGGCATACCCTTGGCCAGCGACCCGTTCTGTCAACGCGATGATCGAATCCTCAACCTTCTTGGCGTTGTAGGTATCGCCCTTGTAGGTCTGGACCACCGACTGCAGCGCCTGCGCATCAACCTCCGGGATCGAGCTATCGACGCTTATATCGCCGAAATCGTAGCGCTCGCCTTCGTCCACGGTGATCGTGACGTTGTACTGGTTGTTGGTGCTGTCGAGGTCGCCCGTGGCGGACACGACCTGGAAGTCGGCATAGCCACGATTGTAGTAGAAGCGACGCAGCAGTTCCTCGTCGGCCTTGAGCTTATCCGGATCGAACACGTCGTCGCGCAGGATGAACGACAGCCAGCTCGACTTCTTGGTGCCGATGACGTCGGTCAGGCGGCGGCTCGAGAAAGCCTTGTTGCCCACGAAGTTGACGGAAACGATCTTGGTGCGTTCGCCTTCATTGATGTTGTAGACGACGTTCACGCGATTTTCGCCGAGATCCATGATCTGGCTGGTGACCCCGGCGTCGTCGCGGCCAATACGGCGATAAGCCTCCTTGATCGCCTCGATGTCGGCGTCGACCGCAGCCTGCGAATAAGATGAACGAGGCTTCAGCTGCACGCCCATCGAAAGCTGGGCATCCTTGATCTTCTTGTTGCCCTGGAAGATGACCTGATTGACGACCTGATACTCGGAGACGCTGATGACCAGAGCCGAGCCGACCTGATTGATACGGACATCGGAGAACAATCCGGTTCCGAACAACGCCTTCACGGCCTCGTCGATGTCCGCGTTCGAGAACGACTTGCCCGGCTTGATCTTCACATAGTTACGGATCGTTTCGGCATCGACGCGCGTGTTGCCGTTCACATCGATACGGCTCACCACGGCCGCGTGGGCAGCAGACACGGACACAAACTGAACAGCGAGCGAACCCGGAACAACCAGGGCGGCTGACAAAGCCACCGCGGACGCGGCGCTCAGAAACTTGGATGCTGCCTTCATCGGGCTATAAAACCTTTTTCTCGTAGTCCCCACGGCGAGAAAACCGGACGTCGCGGTCATTTTCCCGTACCGTATTAACCGGATTTTCCCTACACGCAAGGCTTCTGGTTAATTTGTATTTACTTCCGTTCCCAGCGTGGCTTTCGCGTCACTCATATCCCTGCTCATGGTAAACGGCGCCTCAACAAAGCCGCTCCACGAGCTAAATTCCTTCATGATTTCAGCATCCAAACAGATCGTTCCAGAACACGAAACCCATGAACCCCAGGACGAGAATCATTCCCGTCCGATAAACCGCCTCCATCATCCGCTCCGATACCGGCCGCCGGATGACAGCCTCGATCCCGTAGAAGAGAAGATGACCGCCGTCCAGTGGCGGAATCGGCAGGAGATTGAGTATCCCTATCCCGACAGACAGCAATGCGGCAAGTTGCACTAGCCACTCGAAGCCAAGCTTGGCGGCCTGTCCCGCCATGCCGGCGATTTTCACGGGGCCACCCAGCTGGCATTTGTCCTCACGCCCGACCGCGAAACGCTTCATGAACAAGCCGGTGCGCTCGATGATCTGGCCGGTCGCCTGCACGGCCGCGACGACTGCGCCACCCGGCGAATAGGTGATGTGCCTGGGCTGGCCGACCTCCTTGTTGGTGGTCACCCCGATCACGGCGATCTTGACCTTGTTGCCGAGCGCATCTTCCTGTTCGGACAATTGCGGCGTAGCCACGACGCTGATGTCCTGGCCGTCACGCAGCATCACGAAGGTGATCGCATCACCCGCCCTGCCCGAAACGAGGCGCTGCACATCGGCAAAACTCTCGACTTTCGCGCCGTCGATGCTGACGAACCGGTCGCCAGGCAGGATACCGGCCTCCGCAGCCGGGCTGCCGGGGCGAACCTCTGCCACGGCCGGTTCCAGCACGGAACGGCCGAAAGTCATGAACAGCACGGCAAACACGGCAATGGTCAAAAGGAAATTGAACAGCGGCCCGGCGAACACGGTTGCCGCGCGTTTCCAGACAGGCTGGGTGTGGAAGGCAACCTTGCGCTCGCTGTCGCTGAGCTTCTCAATATCCTCCTCACCGGGCTGGCTCGAAGTGACATTCATGTCACCAACGAATTTCACATAGCCGCCGAGCGGAATGGCGCATAGCTTCCAGCGCGTGCCACGACGGTCCGTGAAGCCGAGCAATTCCGGGCCGAAACCGACAGAGAAAGCGCGCACGCCGATGCCGCACCAACGGCCGACGAGATAGTGGCCCATCTCATGCACGAACACCACGACGGTCAAAACGAACAGGAACGGCACCAGCGTGCCGAGCACGAAGCCCTGGGTACTCAACAGCGCGGGAAGAAACTCGTTCAATTCACGTCCTCAATGTCCCGGCCTATGGTCTCGCATCGCAAATGTGACACCAATCCAGGCAAATCCGTGGCACCCATGCATGGTGCACGTCGAAATTTCAGACTGGAAACAGCCCCTGTGCCGGATGGTCGGCCGACCCCGCCATCCAGCCAATCAGGTACAGCGCCGCGGCGGCCGCCACAAGCCCGTCGACCCGATCCATCACACCACCATGTCCCGGAATGATCGTGCTGGAATCCTTGGCGCCATGCCGGCGCTTGATCCAGGATTCGAACAGATCACCCGCCTGGGCGACGATTGACAGCACCAGCGCCACGAGCGCGAGCGTAGCGAGATTGGGCAGGCCGAGCACGACCGCAACCAGAACTCCCGCAGCGACACCGAAAACCACTCCGCCCAGTGCGCCGCTCCGCGTCTTGCCAGGCGATATCGCCGGCGCGAGCTTGGGCCCGCCGACGGCCTTTCCAACAAAATAGGCAAAGATGTCTGTCGCCCAGACCACAGCGAACAGGAAAAGCATGGCCGCAAGGCCCGACCAGTCGCTATCGCGCAGAAACGCCAGCGCAAAGCCGGAAAGGCCGGCATAGGCGAGACCGGCGGCATCCCATTGCCCTGTCCCGCGCATCGCCACCCCAATAGCTGCGATAGCAACCAGCAGAGCCAGGATGGCGGCCGTCGTCAAAGCTGGCAAGCCCGCGATGAGCACGCCGAAAAAGACCAGCATCAGGGCTTCCGGGAGAAAGCCGAGGCGGCTTGCACCGCCGGCGCGGGCCATAAGGGTCCATTCATAGAAGATCGCGCCGGCGATCACTGCCGCAAGAAGCCGGAACGGCAAGGCGCCGAACCAGGTCAACGCCAGTACGGCGACACCGAGCACCACCGCGGATATGACCCGAATCTGGAGGTTGCTGAGCCCAGCGCTCATAAGGCAACATCTTGTGCTGCTAGACCGCCAAAACGGCGCTCGCGTCCGCCGAAGTCGCGAATGGCATCGGCCAGATGCTCGCGACTGAAATCCGGCCAGTAGCACGGCAGGAAAACAAGCTCGCTATAGGCAGCCTGCCACAGCAGGAAATTCGAAAGCCTCATTTCACCGCTGGTGCGGATGATCAGTTCCGGATCCGGTATGTCTGCCGTATCCAGGCGCGCGACGAAACTGTCGGCGTCGATCTCATCGGGCGCAATCTCACCGCGGGCGACCGCGGCGGCCAGCTTGCGTGCCGCGCGTACGATTTCGTCGCGGCTGCCGTAATTGAAGGCAATCAGCAGTGTCAGCCTCGAATTGCCCGCTGTCAGTGTCTCCGCCTCTTCGAGCAACTTACGAATGTCCGGTTGCAGGCTGGCGCGATCGCCAAGGATCCTGACCCGCACGCCATTCTGATGCAATTCAGCGAGATCGCGACGGATGAACAGTTTCAGCAGCCCCATGAGGTCCGAAACCTCGGACTTTGGCCGCGACCAATTCTCCGAGGAGAACGCATAAAGCGTGAGATATGAGATACCAAGATCGGGAGCCGCCTTTACGGTGCGGCGCACGGCCTCCACACCGGCACGATGGCCCGCAACGCGCGGAAGACCGCGCGCCTTGGCCCAGCGTCCGTTCCCATCCATGATGATCGCGACATGCGCGGGCGTTGCCATGGTTCTGCTTTCGCGTCGGCCGTGGCCGAGCCTAAACCTGCATGATCTCGGCTTCCTTCTCGGAAAGCAGCCGGTCAATGGTGGTGATCGTCTCGTCAGTCAGCTTCTGCACGAGATCGGAATCCTTGCGATGATCATCCTCGCTGATATCGCCGTCCTTTTCCGCCTTCTTCAGGTAATCCATGCCGTCGCGACGCACATGACGGACAGCGACGCGGGCGTTTTCGGCATAACCGTGCGAAATCTTGACCAATTCCTTGCGGCGCTGCTCGTTGAGTTCGGGTAGCGGGATGCGCAGGTTGGTGCCGTCGACGATCGGATTGAAACCAAGATTGGATTCGCGGATGGCCCGGTCAACCGCGCCGACCATCGATTTGTCCCACACCGACACCGAAATCATGCGCGGCTCCGGTACCGAAATGGTTGCGACCTGGTTGATAGGCATCGCCGAGCCATACGCCTGGACGTTCACGGCATCGAGCAGATTGGAGGACGCACGCCCCGTGCGAAGCGAAGCAAGGTCATGCTTGAAGGCGGCGATCGCCCCGTCCATGCGCCGCTTCAGATCGTTGTAGTCGCCA
This sequence comes from Mesorhizobium sp. 1M-11, assembly GCF_001303895.1. Lineage (GTDB taxonomy): Bacteria > Pseudomonadota > Alphaproteobacteria > Rhizobiales > Rhizobiaceae > Mesorhizobium. The sequence continues at coordinate 44,306 of NZ_LJSD01000037.1, forward strand.
CTCATTGTCGTCTCCCCGGCCCGCTGTCCGGGCCACTTGCGTCAGGGCTGCGCCCTGTTTTCAATTGTCAGCAACCACCGTGCAGTGGCCGCCGCCCTTCAATATCTCGCCGAAACCGCCCTTTTCGTGGATCGAATAGACGATTATCGGAATGTTGTTTTCCCGCGCAAGCGCAATCGCGGCCGTATCCATGATTGAAAGACCCTTATTGATGACTTCGGCATGGGTGATGCGATCAAAACGGGTCGCCGTCGGGTCCTTCTTGGGGTCGGCGGAATAGACACCGTCCACCTGCGTGCCCTTGAACAGCGCATCGGCACCGATTTCGGCCGCACGCAGTGCCGCCGCCGAATCGGTGGTGAAGAAGGGATTGCCGGTGCCGCCAGCAAAGATCACCACCTTGCCCTGGTTCATGTAGGCGGTCGCCTGGCGTTGCGAGAAGCTCTCGCAGAGTTCCGGCATGGCGATCGCCGAAAGCACCACCGCATCGACACCGATCTTGTTGAGCGAAGTGCGCAACGCCAGCGAATTGATGATCGTGGCGAGCATGCCCATGTGGTCTCCGGTCACCCGGTCGCCTCCCTTGGACGCGACGGCCACGCCGCGGAAGATATTGCCTCCACCGATGACCACGCCGACTTCGACGCCGAGCGCCCTGGCTTCAGCGATGTCGGACGCGATGCGGTCGACTACTGACACATCGATGCCGAAATGCTGCTCGCCCATCAGCGCCTCGCCCGACGCTTTCAACAGGACACGTCGATAGAGCGGTTTGGTTGTCATTGGATCCCCTGGGGTCATGTCGCGGGATGGTCCCGGACGAAGCCGGCGCTGTCCCGTGCAGGTTGGCGATGTGCTGCCCCCGATACACGAAGGGCGCGGCCATGTCACGCCGCGCCCGCGCAATGGTCTGGACCTGTTGACAGCGCCCGGCCGCTGCCTTCAACGGACGCCGGCGTATGTACCCTCTACCAGGACATCCGGATGGTAGCCTGCGGGCTTGCCGCCAACCGTGGCGCCGCCTGTGATGCCGCCCTGGATTTCCGATCCGAAGAAGGAATACGGAAATGGGGTGGCAGGGCGACTGACGAGGTCGAGCTTAACCCGCAATTCGGCCGGGATTTCGAAATCCAACGCACCGAGATTGTCGTGCAACTGCTCGACCTTGGTCGCGCCGATGATGATGGACGCCACGCCGGGCTGCGTCGACACCCAGTTCAACGCCACCTGCGCCATGCTCTTGCCGAGCTCGACCGAAACTTTTTCGAGTTCGGCGACGATGGTCCAGTTGCGCTCGTTGAATTTCATGAAACCGGGATTGGTCGTGCCGCGTACCGTTTCGAGACGACCGCTTACCTTGTTTGTGTCGCCGGCATGATATTTGCCGCTGAGCAACCCACTGCCCAGAGGGCTCCACACCATGATGCCCGCACCATGCCGGGTGCCGAACGGCACGAATTCATGCTCGATATTGCGCTCGACCAGCGAGTATTCGAGCTGCAGCGTCGAAATCGGCTCATAGCCGCGAAATTCGGCAACTGCCTGCGCGCGGCTGGCATACCACGCGGGCACGTCGGACAGACCGATATGACGAATCTTGCCGGCGCGTACCAGATCGTCCAGCGTACGCATGACTTCTTCCGGCGGTGTCAGCCGGTCCCAGCAATGCAGAATGTAGAGGTCGACATAGTCGGTGCCGAGCCTTTTCAGCGAAGCGTCGAGCGCCCGCACGATGTTTTTGCGGCCGTTGCCGCCGGTGTTGGGGTCCGGCCCTTCCAGGTTCATACTGAACTTGGTCGAAATGACAGCTCTGTCGCGCAGTCCCCTCTCGGCGATGAACTCACCAAGCCAGGTCTCGGACGTGCCGCCAGTATAGGCGTCGGCCGTGTCGAAGAAATTGCCGCCAGCATCGACATAGGCATCGAACAGCACCCGCGCTGCCGCCTTGTCGGCGCCCCAGCCCCACTCGGTGCCGAAGGTCATGGTGCCGAGCGCCAGCCGACTCACTTTGAGGCCGCTGTTGCCGAGCGTGTAATAGGTCATGGTCATTGGAAGTCTCCTGAAGTCCAAGGCGTCGCGTTGAGAACGGCAAGGTTCACCGACCGGGCGTGGTCTTCACCCAATCGTTGCCGCGCTCATGGGTCTTGTGGAAGGCAAAGGCGTCGACTTCCCAGCCGCCGCTCCCGCGCGCCATCTCCGCCGTGTAGGTGCCCCACACTTCCCACAGGGGGTCACCATTGCCTTCCATGCGGTTCCAGGCGTAGCCGTTCGACTTCACCGAAGCGCGGTCGCCATCAATGGCGATGTCATGGTTGGTGCGCAGGTGCAGGCTGGTCTTGTTGCCTTTCAGATTTCCGGCCCAGCCGGCGATCAGGTCGTCAGCCGGGATCGTGGTTTCGGGCTGGCCACTCAACGAGCTGAAGTCGACCCGCACCCGTTCGGCGAAATAGCCGCGCGCCCGTGTCCAATCCTGCGCGTCCACGGCGCGGTCTATCTGATCGACGATGCGGATCAAGGCACGCTCGTCTACAAGCCTTTGCAGATCTGCGTTTGAAATTTCGGCTGCTGCAACACCGCCCATGTCCGGAGCAGCGGTCACGGCCGCATAAAGGGCCAGGCGCGTCAAAGTGTTCATCGTCTTTCCTCCATTCGGATCGTTCGTTCAATTGGCGTTGTCGATCGGGGAAGTCAGAAAACGCCGCCGCCCGCACCAACGTTCTGGCCGGTCACCCAGCGCGCCGCGTCGCTGGCCAGGAATGCGGCAACTTCGGCAACCTCCTTCGGGCTGCCGATGCGGTCGAAGGCAGACATGCCTGCCGCGACGGCACGATCCCGCTCCGGCAGGAGCTCGGTGTCGGTAAAGCCCGGCGAAACAGCGTTCACGGTGATGTTGCGCGGTCCCAATTCGCGCGACAGCACCCGCACGAACTGTTCCACCGCACCTTTGCTGCCGAGATACAGCGAAGTCTGGCTAAAGAACATTTTTGTGCCACCGGTCGAGATGACCACGATGCGCCCACCGTCGCGCAGCCGTTTCGCCGCCTCCTGCAGGATGAAGAAGACACCCTTGGTGTTGGTGTCGAACACCCGGTCGTAGTCTTCCTCCGAGCTGTCGATAAGCGGCTTGATGATCGCTGTCGCGGCATTCGCCACGACGATATCCAGCTTTCCGAAAGCGGCCTCCGCTTCATTGAACATGCGGCGGATCTCGGCAAGCTTCGACATATCGGCTCGAACCGCGTTTGCCTTTCCGCCCTTCGCCTCGATACCGTTGACGACTTCTCGTGCACGACTTTCGTTCTTGAGATAGTTGATGACGACCGTCGCGCCGCCATCGGCCAGCCGTTCCGCGATCGCGCGACCGATGCCGCGCGAGCTTCCGGTCACGATCGCGGTCTTTCCTTGGAATTGCGTCGACATTGGCTGCTCCTGCTTGATGACGACGCTCAAGATGGAGACTCGAAGATCGATTGATAATGTCGCCTTATTGGCAATCATTATGCGATATTATTCATGAATGGATCGCGATCTGCTCAGCCATTTGCCCGTCATCGTCGCCGTTGCGCGGCGCGGCGGCTTTGCCCCCGCAGCGGCGGAACTCGGCATGAGCCCATCGGCGGTCAGCCACGCGGTGCGGCTGGTCGAGGAACGGATCGGACAGCCACTGTTTGCCCGCACCACGCGCTCCGTCGCGCTGACGGAAGCAGGACGGGCCCTGGTCGCCACAGCCGAACCGGCGCTGGAAGATATTGCCGAGCGCATGGAGCGCATCCGCGCCGTGAAGGGCCGCGCCAGTGGTCTGCTCAGGCTCAACACGTCTCGCGTGGCATTGACGCTCGCCCTGTTACCGGTGCTGACTGCGATGGCGGAGCGCTATCCAGATGTGACAGTCGAGATATTCGCCGACGAGCGCCTGACCGACATCGTCGGAGAGGGTTTCGATGCCGGCGTGCGCCTCGGCGAGATGATCGCGCAGGACATGGTCACGGTGCGCCTGACACCGCCCTTCCGCACCGCCATTGTCGCCTCGCCCGCTTATATCGGCCGGAACGGCAAACCGAAGAGCCTGGGTGATCTCGCCGATCACAACTGCATCGGCTACCGCCTGTTGCGCTCTGGCGCGTTGTACCGCTGGGACCTCTTGGAGGATGGCAAGGATATCAGCGTTGCGACACGCGGCACCGCAATCGTCAGCGACCCGATGTCGGCACGCGACCTTGCGCTCGCCGGCATTGGCCTGGCTTACGCCTTCGAGCCGCTTCTTCAGGCCGACATCGCTGCCGGAAGGCTGGTCGAGGTCTTGCCCGAGACATCTATCGAGGAACCCGGCCTCTTCCTCTATTTTCCGCGCCGCGCCTCGATGGCGCCGAAACTGCGCGCCTTCATCGACACCGCGCAAGAAATCGGCCGGGCATCCTCGCGGACACCCGGCCGATCAAAGACCTAGAAAATAAGCCTGGAGCTTTACTTCTTGACCGCTGCAGCGACCTCGGCGGCGAAATCGCTCTCTTCCTTCTCGATGCCTTCGCCGAGCGCGAAACGCAGATAGGCAGTGATCTTGGCCGGAGCGCCGATTTCCTTTTCGGCCGCCTTGAGTGCCTGCTCGACGGTCAGGTCCGGGTTCAGCACGAAGGCCTGCTTCAGGAGCACGACTTCCTCGTAGAACTTGCGCAGGCGGCCTTCGATCATCTTTTCGATGACGTTTTCCGGCTTGCCTGAGGCGCGGGCCTGGTCGGAGAAGATCGCGCGTTCGCGCTCCACGGCGGCCTGGTCCAGCGCGTCGACATCGAGCGACAGCGGGTTGGTGGCCGCAACATGCATCGCGACCTGGCGCGCGAAGGCGCTGGCCTTGTGCGCGTCACCAGCGGTCTCGATGGCAACCAGCACGCCGAGCTTGCCGAGATTGTCGGCAACCGCATTGTGGATATAGGTCGCAACTGCACCTTCAGAGACCGTCAGCTTGTCCGAACGACGGAAGCCGAGATTCTCGCCGATGGTGCCGACCGCATCCTTGATGGTGTCGGTAACAGACTTGTCGGAACCCGGATACTTGGCAGCGGCAACGGCGTCGGTCTTGCCATAGGCCAGAGCGACCTTGGCGACATTGGCGACGATCTCCTGGAAGGCATCGTTGCGGGCCACGAAATCCGTCTCGGAATTGACTTCGACGATTGCGGCTTCACGCACGCCGGCGTCAACGCCGATCAGACCTTCGGCGGCGGTGCGGCCTGCCTTCTTGTCGGCCTTGGCGATACCCTTCTTACGCAGCCAGTCGACCGCTGCTTCCATGTCGCCATTGGTTTCGGCCAGGGCCGCCTTGCAGTCCATCATGCCCGCGCCGGTGAGGTCGCGCAGTTCTTTGACCTGTGCTGCTGAAATGCTCATTGTCGCCTCTTTGTTTCGCAATAGGCTGGCGCACCATCGAGTCTTCGATGATGCGCCGCGTTCAGGCGCTTAGCGCGCCAAGATATGAAATTGATGAAGGCCTGAAGCGGCCTTCGCCCTTATGCCTGCGGGGTCTCGCCGGCCGGTGTCTCGCTGGCGGTCGGGGTTTCGCTGAGAACGGGCTCACTCGGTGCTTCAGCGGCGGCGCCGATGTCGACACCCAGAGCGCCCTGCTGACGGGCGATGCCGTCGATGGCGGCCTTGGCGATCAGGTCGCAATAGAGCTGGATAGCGCGGGCGGCGTCATCGTTGCCCGGAATCGGGAAGTCGATCTTGTCCGGATCGCAGTTCGAATCGATGATGGCGACGACCGGAATACCGAGGCGCTTGGCCTCGAGAATAGCGTTCGCTTCCTTGTTGGTATCGATCACGAACATCAGGTCCGGTGTCGAGCCCATGTCCTTGATGCCGCCGAGAGCCTTGTTCAGCTTCTCGCGCTCGCGGTCCAGGTTCAGGCGCTCCTTCTTGGTGAAGCCCTGGGCCTCGCCACCGGAAAGCAGCTCATCGAGCTTGCGCAGGCGCTGGATCGAATTCGAAATCGTCTTCCAGTTGGTCAGCATGCCGCCGAGCCAACGCGAATTGACGTAGTACTGTGCCGAACGCTGCGCGGCATCGGCGACGATGTCGGAGGCCTGACGCTTGGTGCCAACGAAAAGCACGCGGCCGCCACGGGCAACGGTATCGGAAACCTGCTTCAATGCCTGGTGCAGCAGCGGAACCGTCTGCGACAAGTCGATGATGTGGATGTTGTTGCGGGCGCCGTAGATGTAGGGCGCCATCTTCGGGTTCCAGCGGTGAGTCTGGTGGCCGAAGTGTGAACCAGCTTCGAGAAGCTGGCGCATGCTGAAATCTGGCAGAGCCATTGTCTAGTTCCTTTCCGGTTGACCTCCACGGGCATTTGACGGTTTCTGGAAAACCGGATCGAAAGCGCATTGCTTTTCGGGGTTTGCCTGAGCCGCCACCGGAGGTTTCAGCCGGATTTCTCCCGGACAGACACCAAAGCCCGTGTGTGGAATGGTCGCGCCTATAACCGTGTTGCAGCGCAAAAGCAAGCCTTCTGGCTATTCGCCCGCTACCGCGCGGCGATGAAGGCGCCTGTACCGATCATGGCGCCTCCGGCCACGCGGTTCATCAGTCGCATGCGCGAGGGTACGCGGAACCAGCGTGAGGCGCGGCCCGACAATGCCGCGTAGAAACCCATGGTCAGGATATTGGCCGAAACCACGACCGCGACCACCACGACGCCATCAGCGAAGGTCATGGCATTGAGATCGAGGATCAGCGGCATGATCGAGGCGTGAAACAGGATCGCCTTGGGATTGCCGAGCGCGATCGACGCACCGAGCACAAAGGAACGGGCGAACCTGCTTTCACCCTTGCTGCCCTCTTCTGCACTGGCCGCAGCGGAGCGCCACATCTTGACGCCGAGATAGATCAGATATGCCGCGCCGGCATATTTCAGGATCAGGAAGATCCATTCGAAAGTCTGCACCAGAGTGACAAGCCCGAGCAGCGCCAGCGTAACCAGCACTGCGTCGCCCGCCGCGACGCCGAGACCAGCCATGAAGGCGCGTGCGAAACCGCGTGACACGCCATTGGTGATCACGGCGAACATCGCAGGCCCTGGTGTCATCGCCGCCAGAACAACCGCCGTTGAATAGGCAAGGAAGGCCGTCAGCGTCATGTCCTCACCTTCCCGTTCTTGACCCGAACACGCCGGAACACGGCGACGATTTCTTCGCGGCTGCATTCGATGGCGCCAAGCCGCACCGCACGATCGCGCTCGAATCCGGTAATATCGTAATGCGGCGCCGATGTCTTCGGCGGCCCCTGATAGGAAGAACGCTTCACGGCGAGCCGAGCTGCGAAACCGTGCAATTCATCGACGTCGTCGGCGAGCAGATGGCACCAGCGGTGGCCAGCCCATTTCCAGATCGCCGCATCGACATAGACCGCCATGGAACAGGAAGCAGCGCCGCTATTGCTTGCAGGGCTTCTGCGGCGTGTCGAACAGAGAGAGATTGACCAGTTTGCCGGTCATCGAGAAATCGCCGTAGTCCATGGTGAGATCCCGCGTCAGACCGTTCTCGTGCAACTTGAAGGAGATGCGGTAGGACGGCAGTTCTTCGCCATCCACCTTGTCGGTCTGGTCGAAATAGGCGATGTCGACCGGCCAGTATTTGTCCTTGCTGAACTTGGCGAGCGCCGAAAACTCGGGATCGTCCTTCGCCGCCGGCGCCGGCTTTCCGACCACCACGGTTGTGGTCATCACCTTGTCGGCAGTGTCGGAGCCATCATACAGGCTGGTTTCGTAGAAGGTCTCGCCCTTCTCGGCCTTGCCGATCAGTTCCACCAGATGCTGGGTCGGGAACTGGGTTGATGTCAGCTCCAGCGTTTTCTTGTCCGGCTTGTCCAATTCGACCTTGAGATCCTTGGGCTCCTTGGTTGCAGTGCCCTTCACTTCCTTGTCCATCGACTGGTCGACGAAGGATTTCGTCACGAAGGAAAAGGTCTTGCCCTGAGCGTCCTCGAAGGTCGTCGTCTGCTGGTCTGTAAGGCGCGTGTTGTTGTCGTTTGTCGCGATCTGAGTCACGAACCGGAACTTGACCGTATAGCCCTCGCAAGGCGAGCCGTTGAATTCGTAGACCATGCGCCCCGAAAGGCCGGTGATGCCGGACCGATCGGAAGCTTTGTCCAAGGCGAGGTCATAGACGGCTCGGTGCGGCTGCAGCAGCGGCGCAGCAAATGCAGAAGCGGCGGGCAGAGCGGTAGAGAGCAGAAAAGCACTGGCGATAAGGCGCGTCACGCGCATGGGCAGCTCCGGTGGTCGCGGCTGTCAGTCGAACCGCAAAAGATGATCCACATCACAAAAAGTCGTGGCGGAAGCGTGTCAAACAATGCAGTTTCGACCCAACCGACGCAACACCTTCAAGCAATAGGGAATTACCATGGGCGAAACAATCGAAAAGCGGCTAAGCGAGATCGGCATCACCTTGCCGGTGCCCGCAGTGCCAGTCGCCAATTATGTTCCGTTTGCCCGCAGCGGCAATCTTCTGCTGACCTCCGGTCAGTTGCCATTGAAGGATGGCAAGCTTACCGCTACCGGCCTCCTCGGCCGCGATGTCGACGTTGCCGCTGGTCAGGAAGCCGCGAAATATTGCGCGGTCAACATCCTCGCACAGGCCAAGGCCGCACTCGGCGACCTCGAAAAGATCCGCCGCGTCGTCAAGATCACTGTATTCGTCGCCTCGGCGCCCAACTTCGTTGAACAGCACCTTGTCGCCAACGGCGCTTCCGATCTGCTGGCGACCGCGCTCGGTGAAAAAGGCAAGCATGCTCGCTCCGCAGTCGGCAGTGCGTCGCTGCCGCTTAATGCCCCCGTCGAAATCGAAGCGATCCTGGAAGTCGAATAGGCCGACCCCGTCATGACCGACATTTCCTGGTTGACCGCCCGACCGATCGCGCATCGCGGCTTTCATGATCTCAACGACAAGTGTTGGGAGAACACGCTTTCCGCATTCTCCGCTGCGATCGAGCGTGGCTATGCCATCGAGTGCGACGTGCATCTTTCCGCCGACGGAGTGCCGATCGTCATCCATGATGACGATCTGCGCCGGCTGACCGGCACCGAGGGTTTCGTTTGGCAGCGGACGGCTGCGGAGATGGCGCAACTGCGTGTCGGCGGCACTGACGACCATCCGCCAACGCTGCGTGAATTGCTTGACCTCGTTGACGGGCGCGTTCCGCTCGTCATCGAGATCAAGGGCACGCCTGGACATGACGCCGGGCTGGTCAAGGCAGTCGGGCGTCTGCTCAGGCGCTACGAAGGCCAGGTTGCCATCATGTCGTTCGATCACTGGCTGATCCGTGAATTCGAGACAGAGGCGCCCGGTATTCCCGGCGGCTTGACCGCCTATGGCACAGGAAACCACGAGACCGAGGCGCATTTTTCCATGCTGGCGCACGGCATTGTCTTTACCTCCTATGCCGCCGGCGACCTGCCCAACCGCTTCGTCTCCTTCGTACGGGAAAAGCTCGGCATGCCGGTCATCACCTGGACCATCCGCGACCAACCGGCAATCGACCTCACCTTCAAATATGCCGACCAGATGACATTCGAAGGATTCGAGCCTGATCCCGTACGTGTCGCCTGACACCATCTTGCACGCGCTCCAAAGGACCATAAGTAACAGGCCATGGACCAGGGCGACGATGTGAGGGAACTGGAAGGGGCAGGCTATGCCGTGCGCATAGCCGCCAGCATCGACGCCTTCACCCGTGAGGAATGGGATGGTCTTGCCGGCACGACAAGAGCATCGGAAACTGACTACAACCCGTTCGTTTCATTTGATTTTCTGAGCTCTCTGGAAGAGTCCAACTGTGCCGTTTCGCGTACCGGCTGGCAGGGTCATCATCTCAGGCTCGAAGCGGCCGACGGCAGGCTGCTCGGCGCCGTTCCCTGCTATGTAAAATCACACAGCCAGGGCGAATATGTTTTCGACCACGGTTGGGCTGACGCTTTCGAGCGCGCCGGCGGCCGCTATTATCCCAAGCTGCAATGTTCGGTTCCGTTCACGCCCGCCACAGGCCCTCGCCTGCTCGTCTCGAACGGCGAAGATGCCGGCACCGTGAAAGCGGCGCTGGCTGCGGGACTGAAACTCGTCACCGAGCGGCTCGGCGTATCGTCATCGCACGTCACCTTCGCAGATGAGGATGATATCGCCACGCTCGAAGCTGCCGGTTTCCTGCACCGCACCGATCAGCAGTTTCACTTTTTCAACGAAGCCTATGGCAACTATGATGATTTCCTGGCTACGCTGGCATCCCGCAAGCGCAAGGCGCTGAAGAAGGAGCGTCGCGAAGCGCTTGGTGCCGGCATCACCATCGAGCGGTTGACGGGCAAGGACATCACCGAGCGAGTCTGGGACGATTTCTTCGCCTTCTACATGGATACCGGCAGCCGCAAATGGGGTCGGCCCTATCTTAACCGCCGCTTCTTTTCGCTGATTGGCGAGCGCATGGCCAACGACATCCTGCTCGTCATGGCCAAACGCAACGGCCGCTACATTGCCGGCGCTATCAACTTCATCGGCTCCGATACGCTCTATGGCCGCAATTGGGGCTGCATCGAGGACCATCCCTTCCTGCATTTCGAAGTCTGCTACCATCAGGCCATCGATTTTGCGATCGAGAGGAAATTACGGGTCGTGGAGGCTGGCGCCCAGGGTGACCACAAGCTGGCGCGCGGCTATCGGCCAGTAACGGTGCATTCGGCACACTACATCGCACACCCCGGCCTCAGGCGCGCCGTCGCCGATTATCTCGTACGCGAACGCCGCGAAGTGGCGTCGATGAGTGACTATCTCGCCGAGCACACGCCTTTCCGCAAAGGCGAGACAGCGGTCGATGAACCTTGTCTCAGTGAACCACGGTCCGAGAAAACAGGTTGATCACCACCACGCCAGCCATGATCAGCCCCATGCCGACGAGCGCGGGCATGTCGAGCGCCTGGCGAAACCAGATCCAGCCGATGGCGGTGATCAGCACAATGCCGGCGCCGCACCACAGCGCATAGACGATGCCCACCGGCATGGTGCGCAGCGGCAGCGACAGGAAATAGAAGGCAAGCGCGTAGCCGGCCACCGAGACCAGCGATGGTCCGAGCCTGGTAAATCCTTGCGTTTCCTTGAGCGCCGTGGTCGCAACCACCTCGAACAGGATCGCCACGATGAGATAGAGATAGTTCTGCAACATGCTTTTCCGGGGCCTGATTTCGTGCAACCTGCGCGATGAATACCCTGACCGGCCAGAGAGCACGAGAGGCACATCATGAGCTACGACGATACCAACATCTTCGCCAAGTTGTTGCGCGGGGAGATTCCCTCGCACCGTGTCTATGAAGATGATGCCGTGATCGCTTTCATGGATGTCATGCCGCAAGGCAAGGGCCACATCCTGGTCGTTCCGCGTGCGCCATCGCGCAACCTGCTCGATGCCGACCCAGCGACATTCGCGCCGCTTTTTGCCGTCGTCCAGAAGGTCGCGCAAGCCGTGAAGAAAGCCTTCGCTGCCGACGGCGTCACCATCATGCAATTCAATGAGCCGGCCTCGGGTCAGACCGTATACCACCTGCATGTGCACGTCATTCCGCGCTTCGACGGCGTGCCGCTTAAGCCGCACAGTGGCGAGATGGAAAAGCCTGACGTGCTCGCCGCGAATGCCGACAAGATCAAGGCAGCGCTGGCCAGCTGAACCGGCCCGAATCAAAGCCTCAGATAGAGCCCCGCCACCAGCAGAAGTTCAGCCACAACGATGCCAGCGACCATGCGCTTGCCCGACACCAGATAGGCAGCGAATCCCAAGGCTGCTGCAGCGATACGCAAGACAAGCGAGGTGTGCGCGAGCGCGCCACCGGGAAAGACGATCAGATTGCCGATGACGGCCGCGACAAGGGCCGTCGCCATGGTGCGGACCAGCACCAGAAGGTCGGAGTCTTCGGAAAGCTTGCCGCCGAGATAGACACCGAGGAAGCGCCAGACATCGGTGGCGGCGAAACCGGCTGCAAGAATGAACAGATAGGGCCACCACCAAGTGCCGCTGGAAAAATAGCTCATGCCGCGTGCACCCGGCGGCGCCACAGGTGCCACCCATAGGCTGCCGTGCCGCCGACCAGTCCGGCCGCCAAGAGATCGAATTGCGGCAGCAACACGTGAAAGAGCGGCCCGAGACCAACGCCGAAAGCCATCGCCATGTGCCCTGCCCGCTCGCGGGCAGAACCCCATAGCGAGGTCAGGAAATACATCGGCGTCAGCATCAGCAACGCCGCCGAAATGGCGAAAGGCAGCGCATCCGCCACCGCGTAGAAGGTGACGACGACAATGATGTTCGCCGTCACCAGCATGCCACCGAGGCCGGCATAAAAGATCGTACGCTTATCGCGTGGAATGTGCTTCAGGCGTTCCATGGCCAGCACCCAGGAGGTCACGGCCACGAAATGCGAGAGCAGATAGAGTACCCACGGCCGGGTTCTGTCGGCGCGCATCTCGGGCACGAGCGCCATCACCATCGGCATCAGGCGGATGGCCGACAGCGTCACAGCAAACATTGCGGCTGGCAACGCCACTCCCGATACGATGGCGCCCACGAGCACGACCATCGATGGCAGTGCCCAGACAATGCCCGTCATGAAGGCAGCCTGCGCCACCGTGACTCCGGCATCTTTCGCCAATGCGGCGAAGCCGACGAAAGAGCTGACAAGGATCAACCCAGGAAGGGAAAAAGCAGCGCGAACGCCGCGCAGGAACCAGATCGAACGGGGCAGCGTCGTGTCGGAGATCGAGGTCGACATGCCTCGGCCATAGCATGGGCTGCCCTGTGATGCGACCACGGCGAAAGGTGCATGCCGCCTTTCCGTTGATCCAGGAAATCCTGTAAGCACGCGCGTAGCGTCAATATTTTTGCATTCGGCAAAGCAGGCCGGCGGACCGATAGCCGACCCGTGGGCTCTTCGCGTTTGCTACGCTTTTGCCGCGAGCTTCTCGAACGCATTTGGCCGGCGTGAGTTCCGGTCCAGCCGCTCACGGATCACTTGGGCGCATTCCCCGGGCGTAAGCGCCGATGTGTCGACTTCCAGGTCGTAGATTCCCGGCTCGTGCACTTCCTGCTGCCATCGCCGTACCGGAAGCGGAAAAGGATCGTCGACGGTGCCGCTGAGATACCGGCCTTCCCGACCCGGCTCAGAAAGACCGCGACGTCTCATGATTTCCTCCAACGGGCATCTGACGCCGACGAACAGAACCGGCAGTCCTTCGAGGCGCCGTGCGCAATCGGGGAGGATATTCAACGATTTGGAGTAAGAGGCGTGATGTCCGATGTCGGCCACAACGTTCAAGCCCAGCCGGCTGTGCGCGGCGATTGTTTCGTACAGCGCCGCATAGAATGTCGGAACCATCGTCTCCAGATCCGGACGTTCGCCGCCGGGTCTGAGACCGATGCCAGGGCGATAGCGCAGCGGCGTGACAGGCTCATAGACATCGACGCCAAGATTCATCCAGGCGCCATCGAAAATTTCCTGAACCGCCCGCACGATGCTCGACTTTCCCGATCGTGGGGCGCCGTTCAAGATAACGATCCGACCCAAACCCATGGTCTTTCGCCTCCGCTACAAATGAAAAAGCCCCTTCGCCGGGGCTTTTTTGTCGGCGGTTCACCAGCGACAGCCGTCAGTTCTTGCGCGGCAGTTGCGGCACCAGGCTGCGCTTGCCGCCGTCCTTGCCCTTAGGCACCTGCTTGGAAGCGACAGCCTTCTTGACGGTGGCCTTCTTGGCCGCCGCCTTGCGTGGCTTCGGCGCGTTCTCTTCCGGTTCCTTTTTCGGCTTCACCGGTGTCTCGTCGGCCAGCGTTTCCAGCTTGAGCCCAGCCTCGCCGGTCTCCTTCTTCTCGACGCTGACGCGCACCGTACCACCGTGTTTCAACTTGCCGAACAACACCTCGTCTGCCAGCGGCTTCTTGATGTGTTCCTGGATGATACGGCCAAGCGGGCGCGCGCCCATGCGCTCGTCATAGCCCTTGTCGGCCAGCCAGGCGATCGCTTCCGGCGACAGATCGAAAGTGACCCCACGCTCTGAAAGCTGCGCCTCCAGCTGCATGACGAACTTCTGCACCACCTGATGCACCACAGGTACGGGCAGCGAGCCGAACGGGATGATGGCATCGAGACGGTTACGGAATTCCGGTGTGAACAGCCGGTTGATCGCCTCGACGTCGTCGCCTTCACGTTTGGTCGAGCCGAAGCCGATCGCCGCGCGCTGCGCATCCGCCGCGCCTGCGTTCGTTGTCATGATCAGGATCACGTTGCGGAAGTCGATCTGCTTGCCGTTGTGGTCGGTCAGCTTGCCGTGGTCCATCACCTGCAACAGGATGTTGAACAGGTCCGGGTGCGCCTTTTCCACTTCATCGAGCAGCAGCACGCAGTGCGGATGCTGGTCGACGCCGTCGGTGAGCAGGCCGCCCTGATCGAAGCCGACATAACCCGGAGGCGCGCCGATCAACCGCGAGACCGTATGGCGCTCCATATATTCCGACATGTCGAAGCGCAGCAGTTCGACGCCGAGCGAGGCGGCGAGCTGCTTGGCCACTTCGGTCTTGCCGACGCCGGTCGGACCCGAGAACAGGTAGGAGCCGATCGGCTTCTCCGGTTCGCGCAGGCCGGCACGCGCCAGCTTGATCGCTGAAGTGAGCGCGGTGATCGCCGTATCCTGACCATAGACGACACGCTTCAATTCGACATCGAGTCCGGCAAGCACCTTCTCATCGTCGGCGGAAACCGTCTTCGGCGGGATACGTGCCATGGTGGCGATGGTCGCCTCGATCTCCTTGATTCCGATCGTCTTCTTGCGCTTGCCTTCGGGCAGCAACATCTGTGAGGCGCCGGTTTCGTCGATCACGTCGATCGCCTTGTCCGGCAGCTTGCGGTCGTTGATGTAGCGAGCCGAAAGCTCGACCGAAGCCTTGATCGCATCGGTCGTGTACTTGACCTTGTGGAATTCCTCGAAATAGGGCTTCAGACCCTTCATGATCTCGATGGCATCCTCGACCGTCGGCTCGTTGACGTCGATCTTCTGGAACCGGCGAACGAGCGCGCGATCCTTCTCGAAGAACTGGCGGAATTCCTTGTAAGTCGTTGAGCCGATGCAACGAATCGCTCCGGACGACAGCGCAGGCTTGAGCAGGTTCGAAGCATCCATGGCACCACCCGAGGTGGCGCCGGCACCGATCACCGTATGGATCTCGTCGATGAACAGGATGGCGCCCGGATAGTCCTCAAGCTCCTTGACGACCTGCTTCAGACGCTCCTCGAAATCGCCGCGATAGCGCGTTCCGGCCAGCAGCGTGCCCATGTCGAGTGCGAAGATAGTGGCATCCGACAGCACTTCCGGCACGTCACCTTCGACGATGCGCTTGGCGAGGCCTTCGGCGATCGCCGTCTTGCCGACGCCAGGGTCACCGACGTAGAGCGGATTGTTCTTGGAACGGCGGCACAGCACCTGGATGGTGCGGTTGATTTCAGACGCACGGCCGATCAGCGGATCGATGCGGCCTGCCTTGGCTTTGTTGTTGAGGTTGACACAGTAGGCAGTCAGCGCGTCCTGCTGCTTCTTCTTGCCACCCTCTTCCTGCTGCTCGGCACCATTAGTGCCGCTCTGCTCGTCCTCGGCGCCACGCGGCGACCGGCTTTCCGATGAGCCAGGGCGCTTGGCGATACCGTGCGAGATGTAGTTGACCGCATCGTAACGGGTCATCTGCTGTTCCTGCAGGAAATAGGCAGCGTGGCTCTCGCGTTCCGCGAAGATGGCCACGAGCACATTGGCGCCGGAGACTTCCTCACGGCCCGATGATTGCACATGGATCACGGCACGCTGGATGACGCGTTGAAAACCCGCCGTCGGCTTGGAATCCTCATCGTAACCGGTGACGAGATTGTCGAGCTCGGTATCGATATAAGTCAGAACGGTCTGCTTCAACTCGTCCAGATCGACATTGCAGGCGCGCATCACCGCTGCCGCCTCATTGTCGTCGATCAGGGCCAGCAGAAGATGTTCGAGCGTCGCATATTCGTGGTGACGTTCGTTGGCGAAGGTCAGCGCCTGATGAAGCGCCTTTTCCAGGCCCTGGGAGAAAGCCGGCATGTTACCTCACTTCTTCTCCATCACGCATTGCAGCGGATGTTGGTTCTGTCGGGCGAAATCCATGACCTGAGACACTTTGGTCTCGGCCACTTCGTAGGTGTAGACCCCGCACTCGCCCACACCGTGATTGTGGACATGAAGCATGATGCGTGTGGCGGCTTCGCGGTCCTTCTGGAAAAAACGCTCCAGCACGTGAACCACGAATTCCATCGGGGTGTAGTCGTCATTGAGGATCAGAACCCGGTAGAGGCTCGGTTTCTTTGTCTTGGTTTTCGTGCGCGTGATGACGGCCGTTCCGCGACCGGTGCCATTACCGTCGCCGCCGTTCTGCATTCGCGCCACGTCTGTCGTGGCAGTCTTACCGGTGGTCACGTATTCCTGCCTTCTGGATCGAATCCCCATCAGAACCCGACATGTAGGGTATCGATGCAGGATTTTAAGCCCTTCTGGTTAGCTGACAATATGGCTAGGTCCTCATTCAGTGCCGTTTTTCGCAAACGTGAAGGTGTCACACCGGCGGATACGAAAAAACCCGGCTGCGCAAGCGCAACCGGGCTCGTTGGGCGGGTCGGAAACCCGCAAACTGGCAGAAAATGAAGCTTACTTCGCCTTGGCAGTCAGCGATTCGAACGGCTTGTAGGCGTCCTTGGCGAGATCGGCATACAGTTCACTGATCTTGGTAGCCTCGGCCACGAAAGCCTCGTACGCCTGCTTGGCGTAGTCGCTCTGGAGTTCAACCGCGTTTTCCAGAGACTTGGCCGACAAAAGCTTTTCGAAATAGGCTGCGCCGTTCTCGAAGCTCTTCTTGGTGTATTCGGTCGCCTCGCTGGCGATCGTCTGCACACCCTTGGAAAGCGAAGCAAAGCTCTTCAAGCCGGTGTCGGCGAATTCCTTGCCGTATTTGCTGAAATCCTCGTAGGTCTGGCTCATCTGGCATTCCTTTTCGTACGGATCGGCTGATTTGTGCGATGCATAAGATGTATGTTGCGATGCACAAAAAGTCAATTCCCGCGCGAATGCCCCTTCAGTCCCTAAGATTCGAATAAAGCTAGCCTCAACTGCAGCCAAAATGGTGAACGAGGCGGTTACCATAAACGGATTGGTAACGAGCGTTAAAGTAGGTTGGCCAAATGCGGGGCCGGACCTTTGCCGACTCCCCGGGGTGCAAGCAAAATTCAAAGGAAGCAGCAGTGCGTCAGGCGTTAACAGGCATCGTGTCCAAGTCGGTTTCTTCTCTCCTCAAAACTTCCATGGTCGCTTCGCTCGCGCTGACATTCGCGGTGACCGACGTCGTGTCCGCGATGGCGGCGCCCTCCTCGGCAATCGTCGTCGATGCCAAGACAGGCAAGACGCTTTACGCGAAGGACGCCAATGCGCGTCGCTATCCGGCGTCATTGACCAAGATGATGACGTTGTACCTGACCTTCGAGGCGCTCGCGCAGGGTCGCATCGCCAAGAACACCCCAGTCGTCTTCTCGGCCAAGGCCGCAGCCGAACCGCCGACGAAGCTCGGCGTGCGCAAGGGCGGCGCCGTCACGGTCGAAACCGCGATCCTCTCGATGGTGACCAAATCCGCCAATGATTCCTCGACTGCGCTCGCCGAAATGCTTGGTGGCTCAGAAGCGAATTTTGCTCGGATGATGACATCCAAGGCGCGTGCTTTGGGCATGAAAAGCACGGTGTTCCGCAATGCCAACGGCTTGCCGGACCCGGGCCAGTTCACCACCGCACATGACATGGCGGTGCTCGGCATGGCGCTGCGCGAGCATTACCCGCAATATTATGGTTACTTCTCCACGCGCTCATTTGCGTATGGCAAGCGTCAGATCAACGGCCACAACCGTCTGCTCGGCCGCATCAAGGGTGTCGACGGCATCAAGACCGGTTACACCCGTGCGTCCGGCTTCAACCTGGTTTCCTCGGTCGCTGACGGCAACCGTAAGCTCGTCGCCGTGGTGATGGGCGGTTCTTCAGGCGGTTCCCGCGACAAGCAGATGGCTTCGCTGATTCAGACCTATATGCCGCAGACCTCGACTCGCGGCTCCGGCCCGCTCGTCGCGCGGGCCTCGGGCGACACGGCCGTGGCGGCGATCGCCAACGTCTTCCTGCCCAAGAAGAATGCGCCGACTCCCGACGAGAAACCGGAGATCCTCGTTGCTTCCGCCGACGAGACTGCTGCCGTTGAAGTTGCGGCCGAGGACGCGGTGGTTGAGCCGGCCAAGCCGTCTCGCAAGACCAAGAAAGTAATCGCGGCGGCAGCTCCCGTGACGGCATCGGCTGCTGAAATGGCAATCCCGGCCGAGCTTCCGGTCGTCCAGGCCTACGCACCCGTCGAAGAAACTCCGATCGACCGCATGATGACGGCGTCGACCTCCACGAATTCCGCCGCTTCGGGCGGCTGGGCTGTTCAGATCGCCTCGGCACCGCGTGAAGCTGATGCCAAGGCTCAGCTGGACAAGGTCGCCAAACAGGCCGGCCGTGTACTGGCCAAGGCTTCCGGCTTTACCGTCGCCTTCGACAAGGACGGCACCACCTATTATCGCGCCCGCTTCGGTTTCGAGACCAAGGAAGCGGCGTGGAAGGCCTGCAACGCGCTGAAGCGGAAGAGCATCTCCTGCTACGCCGTGCAGCAGTGAACGGATTTCTCCCGGAAACGTATCTTATCGAAGGAGGTCAATGGTGATTGGAGAGCAGGACGTCCTTGGCTTCGTTGATCCGCGCCGCCAGGAACGACGCGTTTCCGACATCGGGGTGCAAGCGTTGCATCAAGCGGCGGTGCGCCTTGCGGACATCCGTCGCGGCGGCGCCCGTTTCAAGACCAAGGATCTTGTAGGCCTCCTCCTTAGTCATGGCGCCAGGACCTGGCGCAACACCCAGCCTCTCGCCACGATACGTCTGCGTGTCGAGGCGCCAGGTGGGAAAACGGCCGTCAAGATACGTCTCTAGCAACTGCCGGCTGTCGGGATCGACCGCCAGTTCCTGGTAGAGTAGCCCGAGATCCGTCAGGCTCATCGCCCCGAGCATCTTTCCCTCGCTGAGACCTGCCAACACCAGCCCTTCGAGCCGGCCGGTGTCATGATCGAGCTCCATTTCCAGGGCAGCCGTACGCACCAGGGAATGGCGCGTGATCAGTGTGCCCACCGGGCGTTCCCTGCGAAACAGCATGTAGAGCGAGCCGGCGGCGGCAAGCGCGAGCAGGCCAAATCCGGCGCGTCCAGCGGCCAGGATCGCGATACCGGCAGTTCCGAGACCTACCGGCAAGGCCAGGCGCGCATTACTGGCCAACGCCTTGGGATCGGCACGCAGAAAAAGCGCTGCCGCTCCAGCGAGGCCGAGCGCGATTGCAGCAACGATGATCACAATACCCATGGCCGATCATCCCGGTTTGACAAAGTCTACCGCGATCCTCTCGGGACACCAATACGCCGGCAAGTCACCGGCCCGAGGCGATCTTCCATCTTCAACAAGTTCAGAGTAGGCCGAGTTCCGCGAGTTCTTGTCGCAGCTTGGAGGGCATTTCAGCCCAACCCACCCTGCCCTTGCCGAGATCGACCGGCGCATCGGAAGGTTTCAGGTAACGCCACCCCTGGAACGCGCGTCGCGGCTGCCATTCGGTGCGGACCACGACCGGATCGAGGACCAGATGACAGCGTCCGATGCCCTCGTTGTCGGTGAAGGGCCTGATCTCGGTGATCAGTTGTCGGCACTGCACGCTGCCCTTGATCACCCAGTAAAGTGAGCCGCCATCGACGATTTCGGGGCCCCTCGTCGGCACCATGCGCGTGGTGTGATACTGCTCAACCGGCTCGCCGGCCCGGCGTTTGTCATCGAGCCGATCCGCGATCCATTCCTCGAGATCCTCGACGCTGTCACAGCCGACGCACAGTTTGATGAGATTGAGAGCCATGGCTGGAAGGTAGTACGCCAGCAGCGCGGGTCAACGGCCTCCGTGACTTCTCCACAATGCCAGAGGAGCCTGCTCAACACTCCACTACATTGACGGCGAGACCGCCAAGGCTGGTCTCCTTGTATTTCTCGCTCATGTCGAGCCCGGTCTGACGCATTGTCTCGATGGCTGCGTCCAATGGCACGAAATGTTTGCCGTCGCCCTTGATGGCGAGCGAGGCCGCCGTCACCGCCTTCACGGCGCCGAGCGCGTTGCGTTCGATGCAAGGCACCTGGACGAGCCCCGCTATGGGATCGCAGGTCATGCCGAGATGGTGCTCCAGCGCGATCTCCGCGGCATTTTCCACCTGCTCCGGCGTGCCGCCCATGACGGCGCAGAGCCCGGCCGCCGCCATTGCCGAGGCCGACCCCACCTCACCCTGGCAGCCGACTTCGGCCCCGGAAATGGATGCATTCGACTTGATGATGCCACCGACAGCGGCCGCGGTAAGCAGGAAGTCCCGGATCGACGCCTGATCGGCCTCGGGATGGAAGTGGAGCCAGTAGCGAAGCACCGCCGGAAGCGTGCCGGCTGCACCGTTGGTCGGCGCGGTGACAACGCGACCGCCGGCGGCGTTTTCCTCGTTCACAGCCATGGCGTAGATCGACAGCCAGTCATTGGCGAGCAATGGGTTCGGCCGGTTCTGCTGCCATTGCTCCTGCAGCTTGTCGTGCAGCTGGCGCGCCCGCCTGCGTACCTTTAGCCCACCCGGCATGATGCCTTCCTGGGTCAGGCCGCGTTCGATACAGCCGCGCATGGCATCCCACACTGCGTCGAGCCCGTCATCGAGCTTCTCGCGCGACATGTGTGTTTCTTCGTTGATCCGCTTCATCTCGGCGATCGAAAGGCCGCTTTTCTCGGCCATTTTCAGCATCTCCACGGCATTCTTGAACGGATACGGCACTTTTTTGCCTTCCGTCGTGACCGTGCCTTTCGCCTTCATGCGCTGCAGTTCTTCGTCCGAAACGACGAAGCCGCCACCGATCGAATAGTAGATACGCTTCAGGAGCAGGCGATCAGCCGCATCGTAAGCGTAAAAAGCCATGCCGTTGGCATGACCGGTCAGTGGGGTCTTCTTGTCGAGCACGAGATCCTTGGCCGGATCGAAGCGATAGGACGATCGCCCAGGCGGCGAAATGCGCTTCTGCGCCGTCACCGCCGCCACGATGCCTTCCGCCTTGTCCGGATCGACAGTCTGCGGAATTTCACCAGCCAGGCCCAGAATGACAGCACGGTCAGTGCCATGTCCGATGCCGGTATAGGCGAGAGATCCGTGCAGGCTGGCGGCGATCCGTTCCACCTGTACGCCGACGGGGCGTGGCCAATCGTTACCCTCGAGCTCCTCCAGGAAACGCGCTGCCGCCGTCATCGGCCCCATCGTATGCGAACTCGATGGCCCGATGCCGATCTTGAACAGGTCGAAAACCGAAAGAAACACGCTTCCAAGCTCCTCAGGCGCTCCCGGATGGGTAGCGCAATCCAGTCGATCATTTCGCCATTCGTCATCGGATGCTAGACGCCGCCCCGACGTCCGTTTCGCTGCAAGCGACATCGGCTTACGACCGTCGGCGGGATAAGGCATTCCGTAGCGTTCTATGTATTAAATAGTGTCCATGAGCGATTCTTTTCTATTTTCGCTGAACGACCTGCTGGCGGTGGCTTTTTTCCTCGGCGTCTGGGTCTTTTTTGCGCTGGCCGCAGACGGCAAGCTTTTCCACCGCATTTCCCTGACCACCGCTATGAACGCACAGCGCGAAGCCTGGATGCGCACCATGGCCAAGCGCGAGCTGCGCATGATCGACACGTCGATCATGATCGGCCTGCAGCAAGGCACCGCCTTCTTCGCGTCCAGTTCGATCTTCGCCATCGGTGGCTGCTTCGCGCTGCTTGGCGCATCGAACCATGTGCTGGCGGTGGTTTCGATATTGCCTTTTGTCGGCACGCCGCCACAGGGAGTATTCGAAGCCAAGATCCTCGGCCTGATCGTGCTGCTGGCCTACGCCTTTTTTAAATTCGGCTGGTCGTACCGGCTATTCAACTACTGCTCCATCCTGATCGGCGCTGTGCCGACGACACAGGAAGGAATCGTAGCCCCTCACGAAACGGAGGCGGCAATCACCCGTGCCGCGAAAATGAACATACTGGCCGGCAAACACTTCAATGCCGGCCTGCGCGGCATCTTTTTCTCGCTCGCCTATCTGGGCTGGTTCATGAATGCCGGCATATTCGCCGTCACGACGCTGATCCTGCTCGCCGTGCTGGTACGGCGCCAGTTTTTCTCCAACGCACGCGCCGCGGTACTGGTCGAGGCCGATCGGCCCTAGGGCGTTTCCACTATCCACGGAAACGCTCTAATTCTTTGTTTTGCAAAATTCCGGACGGAAAACCGTTACGCACTTTTTCTGGAATTGCTCTAGGCGGGACCGGGGTAAAGCCGATCGATCTTGCCCGTCATCCAATAAACGAACAGGCCGATCCATTCCTTGATGGCCATGGTCGTCGTCTGCAATGAATCGACCGGATTGTCCGTGAAAAGACCGATGCCTTCCCGGCCGGACGTGCGATAGTCGACAGGCCAGGGCACGGTTTGGAAACCGGCCTTGTCGAACAGGGCCTTGGAACGCGGCATGTGGAATGCCGATGTCACCAGAAGCCATATTTCGCCCGGTTTTGGCGTCACCAGCTTGCGCGTGAAGACGGCATTCTCATAGGTGTTGCGGGATTCGCTCTCCAGCACCAACCGCTCCGGCGCAACGCCAAGCGCCGTCAGCAATCGCTGTGCGGTGACGGCATCGCCTTCCCCCTCGAGGATCAACTCCCCGGCGCCGCCCGAAACCACCACTCTGGCTTCGGGATAGCGTCTGGCCAGGATCGCGGTCTCGACAAAACGGTCACCGGCCGTGCTGAGCTCGTAGCCACCACGCGCCAGATTGATCGCGCCTTCCATGCCGCCGCCAAGCACGACGATGCCGTCGATCTGCTGAGGTGCAGCCGGACGCTGGTAGCGCTCCTCCAGCGGCGTCATGATCATCGCGCCGAACGACGTCCACACCGAGAGAACCAGGAGAAGGGCCGCGAAAAAAGCACCGGCCTTGAGCAGCCTGCGGCGGCCGAAGAAACCAGCGAGCAGACCGGCGAGCAACAGGAAGATCGCCAGGTTGAGTGGTTGAACGAAGAACCAGAAGACTTTGGAAAGAAAGAAGAACATCTGACAGCCCCAGTCATGCCCGAAGGTTGAATCCCAATCCTCCTTCGAGACGCCGAAGATTCGTCCTCGGCCCGCGACAGTGGTCCATCGGGATTCCGGCAAAACTGCGGAACGCGGACTGTTCCCGTCTCGGAATCAAGCCGAGGAATGGAAACGCAGTTGGCTTACCACCACTGATTGGCCTCGAAGCGACCGGCCGCCTTCTCGATGACATGCGCGGTCTGGAACAGCGTCTCTTCGTCGAAAGGTCGGCCGATGAGCTGCAGTCCGAGTGGCAGGCCGTGCGAATCGAGGCCGGCCGGCACGGAAATGCCGGGCAGGCCAGCCATGTTCACAGTTACCGTGAAAACGTCGTTGAGATACATCTTGACCGGGTCGGCAGCCATATCCTGGTCCGCGACGCCGAAAGCGGCCGACGGCGTGGCCGGCGTCAGGATCACGTCGACACCCGCGGCGAACACGTCCTCGAAGTCCTTCTTGATGAGCGTGCGCACCTTCTGTGCCTGCAGATAGTAGGCGTCGTAGTAGCCGGCCGAAAGCACATAGGTGCCGATCATGATGCGGCGTTTGACCTCGCGGCCGAAACCGGCGGCACGGGTCTTCTCATACATGTCGACGATGTCCTTGCCGGGCACGCGCAGACCATAGCGCACGCCATCATAGCGGGCGAGGTTCGATGAGGCTTCGGCTGGCGCCACGATATAGTAGGCTGGCAGCGCGTATTTGGTGTGCGGCAGCGAGATATCGACGATTTCGGCACCCGCGTCCTTCAGCCAGGCGATACCCTGCTGCCAGAGCGCCTCGATCTCCTCCGGCATGCCGTCAACGCGGTATTCCCGCGGAATGCCCACCTTCATGCCCTTGATCGGACGGCCAAGCACGGCCTCATAGTCCGGCACCGGGCGATCGACGGAGGTGGTGTCCTTGGCGTCGACCGATGCCATGGATTTCAACAGGATGGCAGCATCACGGACGTCGCGTGCGATCGGCCCGGCCTGATCGAGCGATGATGCAAAGGCTACGACGCCCCAACGCGACACTCGACCATAGGTCGGCTTGATACCGACCGTGCCGGTAAAGGCGGCCGGCTGACGGATCGAGCCCCCGGTATCGGTAGCGGTGGCGCCAGCACACAGAAAGGCGGAAACCGCCGCCGCCGAACCACCGGAAGAACCGCCAGGGACCAGTTGCATGTTGTCGTAGGTACGGTTTTCGTCGACGCCGCCCGGCTTCACGAAGCCGGCGCTGCCGTCATGGAAAGTCGGTTTGACAGTGGTCTGCACGCGCGAGCGGCGCCAGGGATTGACCACCGGACCGTAGTAAGAGGTCTCGTTGGAAGAGCCCATGGCGAACTCGTCCATGTTGAGTTTGCCGAGCATGACGGCGCCATCGGCCCACAGATTGCTTGTCACGGTGGATTCATAGCGCGGCTTGAAACCGTCAAGCACGTGGCTGCAAGCCTGCGTGTGTAAGCCTTCGGTGGCGAACAGATCCTTGATGCCGAGTGGAATGCCTTCCAGCTCACCACCCTCGCCCTTGGCGAGCCTGGAATCGGAAGCCTTGGCCATATCGCGCGCCTTGTCGTGCGTCACCGCCACATAGGCGTTGAGCAGCGGATTGGCCTGATCGATCGCCGCAAGATAGGCGTCGGTGATCTCCGCTGCGGAAATCTCCCTGGCCCGCAGCTTCGCGCGCGCTTCGGCAATGGTCAGTCTGGTCAGGTCGCTCATCAGGCAAGCTTCTTTTCGTAAAATCGCGGACGGCCGGAAACGGGATCTTGAATCGTTACCGCAACGGTCAGGGCTTTATTCCACCACCTTGGGCACCAGGAAGAAGTTTTCCTCGGTCGCCGGCGCGTTGGCGACAATGTCGGCGGCCTTGTTGCCGTCGGTCACGATATCCTCGCGCTTCCGCATCGCCATCGGCGTCACCGACGTCATCGGCTCGACGCCGGAAACATCAACCTCGTTCAATTGCTCGACGAAACCGAGAATGGTGTTGAGTTCGCCGGTCATGCGTGCGGCGTCCTCCTCGCTCACAGCGATGCGGGCAAGGCGCGCGACGCGCTTGACGGTCTGGATGTCGACGGACATGGGTGCCTCGGCGATCGTGTCGGAAAGGTTCAGGCGGCTATAGCCGCGCGCCGCGCCGCGCGCAACCTTGAACGGCGCGGAACCACATTCGCCTCGTTACAGGGAAACGGTCTCGCCAACTTTAGGCAACACCACCTTGGCGCCAGAACCTTCCATGCCGGCGACGAACTTGTCAGCCGACTGGTCGATCACCGGGAAGGTGCCGAAATGGCAAGGCACAACCGTATCGAACTTGAAGAAGCGCCGGCACGCAAGGGCTGCCACCGCGCCGCCCATGGTGAAGCGATCACCGATCGGCACAAGACCGACCTTCGGCTCGTGCAACTCGTTGATCAGCGCCATATCGGAAAAGATATCGGTGTCGCCCATATGGTAAAGCGTCTTGTCATCCGGAAAATGCAGCACCATTCCGCCCGGATTGCCGAGATAGGTATTCGTGCCATCTTCGCCTGACAGCGAGGAGGAATGCAGCGCCTGCACGAAAGTCGTGGTGAACCCACCGCAATCGACGGTGCCGCCAATGTTGCCGGGGTTGATCTTGTCGCCGGACACACCTTTGCCGACCAGCAGCATGCAGATCTCGAAATTGGCGACCAGCATGGCGCCACTCTTTTTCAGGATATCGACAGCACTGCCGACATGATCGTCATGGCCGTGCGTGATCAGCACGTGGGTGACACCATCGGCCACACCTTCCCAGCCTCCACCCCAGGATGGGTTGCCTACCAGGAAGGGATCGATCAGGATCGTCGCGCCGCCAGCCTCCACACGAAACGCCGAGTGCCCGTACCAGGTGAGTTTCATCAACCGCTCCTCGATTTTGTGAGAGCAGGAAGATAGAACGGCGGCGGATCAAGTCAAAGGAAAGCGCGTGGGAATCATCGCCATCGAGGACCTGCCCCAATTGCTGAGCGCGGGTGGCACGCTTGCCGGCATCGACCTGGGCGACAAGACCATTGGAGTTGCGGTTTCAGACCGTGGCCTTTCCTTCGCGCATCCCCGTCCCGTCATCATGCGAAAGAAGTTCTCGATCGATGCCGCAGCCCTGATCGGCCTGCTCGGCAAGGAGAATGTGGCAGCGATCATCATTGGCCTGCCCGTCAATATGGACGGTTCCGAAGGACCACGAGCCCAGAAATCACGCGCCTTCGTGCGCAATATGGCGCCGCTCAGCCCGTTGCCTTTCGTTTTATGGGATGAACGCCTGTCGACGGTGGCGGCAGAGCGCGTGCTGCTCGAGATGGATGTTTCACGGCGAAAACGCGAAACGCGCATCGATTCGGCCGCTGCAGCCTTTATTCTGCAGGGAGTCTTGGACCGTCTCCGGACACTTGCTCGATCCGATTGAGCTGCACCTGATCGGCACGCTGCCGGCTCCACCAGGCGGCGATCTGGCGGCGTCGCCGGAAAGCGACAATGCCCGCGACCAGGAACGAATCGAAGACACAGGCCTTGGCGACCATCCCCGGGATCAGCGCAGGATCAATGCCGAGGATCTCGCCATAAAGTTCGAAAACCAGGTCATGCAGTTGGCGGCTCAACATGACATAGCCGAAATTCATGTCGTTGAGCGACAGGAAGTACCAGCCCCAGAACAAAGTGAGCGGCGCAATCCAGAGCAGTAGCAAGGTGCGCATCAGCAGACCTTTCCTGCCGCCCGGCACCACGGATCCGCGCACAGCTCGGCCCAAACCGCCCTATGGACGGTCCTCTCTTGGCTTTCGAGCGATGGCGACGTGCGCATGATCTTCCTGCGGTTTGAAGAAAGACAGTGGGGCTTACCGCCCGCCACCGCAATGGAAACCATTTGTTAAGGTTAACAGCCGATCGGCAGACGCATTCCAGTGGAATGGCCTGCTCCTTGGGAGAGGCTGAAAGAGTGCGCTCGCGTCAGTTCGTCGCCGGATAGAGCGTATCCAGGATCATCCGCGCGTCGTGGCGTGAGTCGAGCATGCCGTAGGTATTGCGCCACTGTCCTGCCAGTCGCGTTTCGATGAAGGCATCGGCAATGCGCCCTGCCCCCAGCCGCTTCAGTTCCGCGGCTGCTGCCGCCAGAGCCAACTGCTCCGTCAACAATCGGGCGGAGCCTTCGTCCGTCGAAGCCACCTGCATGGCCGCCTTCAGCACGCTGATCGTGCCGTGTCCGGTGGCGCCAAGGTCGCTGTCGATACCGGCCAGCACTTCTTCGAACAGCGCCGGCGCTCGCCCGAGCACACGCAGTACGTCGAGCGCCATGACATTGCCGGAACCTTCCCAGATGGCGTTGACTGGCGCCTCTCGATAATAGCGCGCCAACGGAGCCTCTTCGACATATCCGTTGCCACCCAGGCACTCCATCGCCTCGTAAAGCAACGACGGCGCAATCTTGCAGACCCAATATTTCACGACCGGCGTCATCGCCCTTGCAAAGGCGGCCTCGCCCCGGTCCGCCGCCGCTTCATCGAAGGAGCGTGCCAGGCGGAACGACAACGCCGTGGCCGCAGCCACGTCGAGCGCCATATCGGCCAGAACGCGCTGCATCAGCGGCTGGTCGACAAGATTGGCACCGAACACCTTGCGATGGCGCGTGTGGTGAACGGCCTCCGCCAGGCCGGCCCGCATGAGTGCGGCGGAAGCGACGGCGCAATCGAGACGGGTCAGTGTGACCATGTCCATGATGGTCTTGATGCCTTGCCCCGGCTCGCCCACCATCTCGCCGATGGCATTGTCGAACTCGACTTCCGAGGAGGCATTGGAGCGGTTGCCAAGTTTGTCCTTCAGGCGCTGGAATCTGAAGCCGTTGCCCGATCCGTCGCCGAGAATGCGCGGAACCAGGAAGCACGACAGCCCTTCCGACGCCTGTGCCAGCACTAGGAAGGCATCCGACATCGGCGCCGACATGAACCATTTGTGGCCGGACAACCGATAGAAGCCGCTGGAGCCGGCGCGCTCGGCCTTGGTGATGTTGGCGCGCACATCGGTGCCGCCCTGTTTTTCGGTCATACCCATGCCGAGCGTCAGCCCGGTCTTTTCCACCGGCGGCTTCTGCGCCTGATCGTATTTGCGCGTGGTCACGCGTGG
The DNA here is from genome assembly GCF_001303895.1 of Mesorhizobium sp. 1M-11. Classification (GTDB taxonomy): domain Bacteria; phylum Pseudomonadota; class Alphaproteobacteria; order Rhizobiales; family Rhizobiaceae; genus Mesorhizobium. The sequence goes on from NZ_LJSD01000037.1 coordinate 72,746, forward strand.
CGCCCACTCCCGGAAGATCTTCGGGTTGGCCATCAGCGCCGCCAGCGAGGCGTTGGTCATGGTGATCGGACACAGATGGCCGGTCTCCAGTTCCGCCGTCAGATAGAAGCGCGCCGCGCGCACCTGATGGCGACGGCCGATCTCGGTCTCACCATTTTCCCACACGGATGAATGCAGACCGTTTGCGACCGAACGGCGCATCAGCGCGTGATAAGCAGGATGGAACTCAACAAGGTCAATGCGCCGGCCCTGCCGGTCATGGGTCCTGAGCTTCGGCGTTTCGATGTTGACGAGCCGTGCCAGGTCCTGCGCTTCCTGCGTCAGCACGAAGCGGCCGAGCTGGTCGAGGTCCTTGCGCACCGGCTCCGAGAATCGCTCCGCCAGTTGGATCAGCAAAGGATCGCCCCGCCAGGCATTGCCCCCGGCAAGCGGCGGCGGCTGATTTATCACGTCGTCGGCCACGCTTTCCCTTTCAAATCGGTCCCGCCTGACTGCTCGAATCCGGGACCGCTGCCGGTTTATAACGAAGCTGTCACGCGTAGGCGACGAAAATACCGGTGGAAAGGCGCGCTTTCCAATCGAGGCGCTTGCGGGTGGCCCGCACCCGCCCTATAGCAACGCCTTGAGATGACTGACGCTTCGTCCCTTCCGCTGTTTCCGCACCGCCACCTTCTGGGCATAAGCGACCTTTCTCCTGCCGATATCGAGATCCTTCTGGATCGCGCCGACCGCGCGGTGGCGATCTCGCGCCAATCCGAGAAGAAAACCTCGACACTGCGCGGGCGTACCCAGATCAACCTGTTCTACGAAGCATCGACGCGCACCCAGTCGTCCTTTGAGCTCGCGGGAAAAAGGCTCGGTGCCGACGTCATGAACATGTCGGTCGCCTCCTCTTCGGTGAAAAAGGGCGAAACGCTGATCGACACCGCGATCACACTGAATGCCATGCGCCCCGATATCCTGATCATTCGTCATCAGTCGGCGGGCGCGGCCGCGCTGCTCGCGCAGAAGGTCGGCTGTTCGGTGGTCAATGCCGGCGACGGTACGCATGAGCACCCGACACAGGCGCTGCTGGACGCGCTCACCATCCGCCGCGCCAAGGGACCTCTTTCCAAGCTTATCGTGGCGATCTGCGGCGACATCCTGCATTCGCGCGTCGCCCGCTCCAACATCATCCTGCTCAATGCGCTGGGTGCCCAGGTGCGCGTGGTCGCGCCCTCGACGCTTCTTCCTTCCGGCATCGAGCGCATGGGCGTCATCGTGGCGCGCTCCATGGCCGAGGGCCTGAAGGATGCAGACGTCGTCATGATGCTGCGGCTGCAGCGCGAGCGCATGGAAGGCGCTTTCGTGCCATCGGTGCGTGAATATTTCCGCTATTTCGGCCTCGATGCCGAGAAACTGAAGGCTGCAAAGGACGATGCGCTTGTCATGCATCCCGGGCCGATGAATCGCGGCGTCGAGATCGCCTCGGAAGTGGCCGACGGGCCGCAGAGCGTCATCCAGGAACAGGTCGAGATGGGTGTCGCCGTGCGCATGGCGGTGATGGAAGCGCTGCTCGATCCGCGCCGCAATCAGGAAGGCCGCGGCGCATGACTAGGACGATTTTTCAGCGCGCGCGCATTGTCGACCCCTCGCGCGGCATCGATGAGATCGGCACCGTCATCATCGACGGCAAGACGATCGTTGCCGCCGGCGCGGAAGCGCTCAATCAGGGCACTCCGGAGGGCGCCAGGATCATCGACTGCGCCGGCAAGGCGATCATTCCCGGCCTGATCGACTCACGGGTTTTCATTGGCGAGCCCGGCGGCGAACACCGCGAAACCATTCACTCGGCAAGCCATGCGGCCGCCGCTGGCGGCGTCACTTCGCTGGTGATGATGCCCGATACCGATCCGACCATCGATACGGTGGCGCTGGTGGAATTTGTGCTGCGCACGGCCCGTGAAACGGCAAGCGTCAACGTCTTCCCGGCAGCCGCCGTCACCAAGGGATTGCATGGTCGCGAGATGACCGAATTCGGCCTGCTGCGCGAGGCCGGTGCCGTTGCCTTCACCGATGGTCGCCACACCATCGCCAATGCGCTGGTGATGCGGCGCGCGCTCACCTATGCCCGCGACTTCGGTGCGGTCATTGCGCACGAGACACAGGATGCCGACCTTGCGTCGGCCGGCGTCATGAACGAGGGGCTCTACGCCAGTTGGCTTGGCCTCTCCGGCATTCCGCGCGAAGCTGAACTGATCCCGCTGGAGCGCGATCTGGCACTCGCCCGGCTGACCAGGGGCAACTACCACGCAGCCAAGATCTCCACGGCGATGTCGGCGGCCGCGATTGCCCGCGCCAAGACGGACGGTGCCAATGTGACTGCCGGCGTAGCCATTCACAATCTGGCGCTGAACGAAAACGATGTCGGGCAATACCGCACTTTCTTCCGTCTGGCGCCGCCGCTGCGCGCCGAGGAAGACCGCGTGGCGATGATCGAGGCACTGAAGGACGGAACGATCGATATCGCCGTTTCCTCGCATGATCCACAAGACGTCGACACCAAACGCCTGCCATTCGCCGATGCCGCAGCAGGCGCGATCGGGCTCGAGACACTGCTTTCTGTTGCCCTGCGCCTCTATCATAACCAGGATCTGTCGCTGCTCAGGCTTGTCGAAGTGCTATCGACGGCCCCTGCCCGGCTGTTCGGCTTGGCTGGTGGCACATTGAAGCGCGGTGCACCAGCGGATCTTGTTCTGGTCGATCTCGACGAACCCTGGATCGTGAGCGAGGCCGGTATCCGCTCGCGCTCGAAAAACACCTGCTTCGAGGGCGCGCGTCTGCAGGGCAAGGTCTTGCAAACGCTGGTTGCGGGCCGCACAGTGTTTTCCGCCTAGCGTTCGTAAGAGACGCGGGGCGACGGGGGAGCAATGTCGCTGATTTCCATTCTTGCGCCGGTCATCGGTTATCTGTGCGGCTCGATTCCCTTCGGCCTGCTTTTGACACGCGCTGCCGGCCTCGGCGATGTACGCAGCATCGGTTCCGGCAATATCGGCGCCACCAACGTTCTGCGTACCGGCAACAAGGGCCTCGCCGCAGCAACACTGATCCTGGACGCGCTGAAGGGCACTATCCCGGCGCTGATCTTCGCGCGTTACGGGATGGAAGCCGGCGCGCTCGCTGGCGCCGGCGCCTTCATTGGACACATCTTCCCGGTCTGGCTCGGTTTCAAGGGAGGCAAGGGTGTCGCCACCTATCTCGGCGTGCTGATCGGACTTGCCTGGCAAGTGGCGTTGATCTTCGGCGCTGTCTGGCTCGCGATGGCGGTGTTGTTCCGCTACTCGTCACTTGCGGCACTCGTTGCCTGTGTCGTCGTACCGGTCGTGCTGTTCTTTTTCGGCCAAGTGCAATATGCGCTGGCCTTCGCGTTGATGAGCGTGCTGATCTTCTACAAGCATCGCGCCAACATCGAGCGACTGAGGGCCGGAACAGAAGGCCGAATCGGAGCCAAAGGGTGAGCAAGCCCGTTGTCGGGTTGCGCCTCAGTGACCGGCAACGGCTGAGTTGGCTGCGCCTTATCCGCACTCCGAATGTCGGACCGGCTTCCTTCCGCGCGCTCATCAACCGTTTCGGCTCGGCAGAGGCAGCGCTCGAAGTCCTGCCTGAACTGACGCTTTCCGGTGGTGCCAGCCGTCTGGTCAGGATCCCTGCAATCGCTGAGATCGAAGCGGAAATGCAGGCTGCAAGGCGCATTGGCGCACGCTTCGTCTGCATCGGTGAACCGGATTACCCCCCGCTGCTCAAACACATGGATCATCCGCCGCCTGTGCTTGCCGTGAAAGGCGCCGGCGCGGTGTTCGCCATGCCGACGGTTGCCATTGTCGGTGCGCGCAATGCCTCACTCGCCGGCATCAAGATGGCGCGTATCCTGGCCGCCGAACTCGGCCGTGAGGGCTATGCAATCGTTTCGGGCCTTGCACGCGGCATCGATACCGCCGCCCACCAGAGCAGCCTTCTCACCGGTACGGTCGCCGTGCTGGCTGGAGGGCTCGATCTGCCCTATCCACCCGAAAATGCCGGACTCAACGACGAGATAGCCGAACGTGGTGCGGTGGTTTCCGAAATGCCGTTCGGTTGGCAACCACGCGCCCAGGATTTTCCACGCCGCAACCGGTTGGTTGCTGGCGCGGCACTCGGGCTTGTCGTGGTGGAAGCCGCCGAGCGGTCGGGGTCGCTGATCAGCGCGCGACTGGCTGCCGAAATGGGACGGCAGGTATTCGCTGTGCCGGGCTCTCCCCTCGACCCGCGCGCCCGTGGAACGAATGGTCTCATTAAGGATGGCGCTACTCTGGTCACCGAAACGGCGGACATACTTAACGCGCTGGCATCGCAGATCGACACGCGGTTCGTACCAAACACTCCCGCGGAAGAACCATCGGATTTTTCGGCGACACTACCGCCTGCCGATAGCGAGCGCGAACGGGTCATCGAAACGCTTGGCCAAGCCCCTGTAAATATTGACGAAATCATCCGACATACCGGCTTGCACCCGGCCCAGGTCGCGATAGTCCTGCTGGAGCTGGATCTTGCCGGTCGGCTTGAGCGCCATGCGGGCGGGTTTGTTTCACTGATCTTTAGCCATTGATCCACATTGCCGGACCGAAACGACAGCGAACTCGCTCGTTCGATAAAATTCTAATCTTATCCTACTGATTTTACTCATGTTTCGTTGAACAGAATCGCGCACCACTCTCGCCATGCCAGGGCGTGGGGAAAACGGAGGCGATTGTGAAGGAACGTTTTGAGTTAGTGCTGGAGCCAACGGATCTCTGGTCGGTCTGGGACAACGAAACTGATCAGCCTGTGGTGTTTGCCAACCAGCTTCTTGCCGGGCTGAGCAAGCGCGAGGCCGAGGCCGCCCACCAGATCCTGAGCGAAATCGTAAAGAAGCGGGAACTGGAGAAGAAGAGGCTGGAAAAGAAGAAGCGCTCTTCCGACGCCGCATGAAGTGACGGCCAAGGTCGGCCGTTCGCGATCCGACACCCAGCGTCCCCGGCAATTTTCATGTGCCCGTGCGAGAACGTGCCTGCCCTCGAGATTGCAGAAGACCGCCGCACTCCTATTTGGCGGTCTTTGCTTTCCTGACCAATCCGATACCGTGGAGAATTTCCGCCACCGTCCCGGTCGAACATTGGGTGACCAATTCGCGCTCCTTGCCCGACGGGACCGCCAAATCCGCGACAAGGTCGTCGAGCGCACGGGCCAACCCATCTCGACTCATGCCGTTGCAGCAAAATTGAATTGGCCTGACGGTATCCAGACGGTTCAGGTTGTCATCTTTTCGTTTTGGTCGACCTTTTACCGGTTCGCTGTTGCAACCCCATCCTGCGAGTTCGCCGGTATCGCTGTATTCGACCAGATAACATCCATGCCCATCGCCGCAGTCGAGGGTCCAATGCGAAGTTTCGCACATAGCCATCGCACAATCTCCATCCGCGTAGCCTGAGCCCGTTTCCGGGATTTACAGAATTGGCGTACTGCACCTGTCAGTCAGCGTCTGTGAAGCGCCGCACAGATGGGAACCACCCAGCAATCCTTGAGCGGCCGTCGGCCGGGACGATTTGAGACATGCTTGTGAGTCATTTGGAAACCCGCTTAGGGTACTGTGGCCGCTAGGTCGCATTTGGTGCGATGCATCTACGGCCATCGTGCTGAGAGCGTTCCATAGATCGCTCTCCATCGAACAACGACTGAGCAAATGGAGACGTCATGGCGACGGATCGAGTATCAACGGGCGTGGCAATCCTGCTTGCGGCACTGGTCTCCGGCTGTGCAACTTCACCAACCAACTACGCGGCCACACTCTCGACCAAAGATCCAAAATGGCGGTCGAAGCAGTGCGAACAAATTCGAGCGACAGCATTGGCCTTTGAGGCCAAGGAAAAGGAAACCCGCAAATTGGCACCTGGTCTCCTGCTTGGCCCATACGGGATCGGGATTGCACTGGCTATCAAGGAACATCAGGACAAGCAGCGCAAGCAGATCGCCCGTGACATGCATATGCAATGCTCAAGTCAGCCCCTGCCGAAGGAACTGCAGGCGGTTTCAAGTTAAGGAAGGCACGAAATGAAACAGGACTGTATCTTCCGATGACACCCGAACGCCTCGAAGAGTGCCTATCCATCGTCCGCTGGTCGCCTGAGACGCTGGCGCAAGCCTTGGGATGTGACGTTTCACTGGTCGAGGCTTGGCTTACCGAGGAAGCGGAGATTCCGCCAAAGACGGCGGCATGGGTCGACACCGTTGCCCAGTTCATGGAAACCGCCGACGGAATGAAGCCCAAGGGACTGAAGGGAAAGAAATGGCCGTAAATTCTGGAGAACGGCTTCAAAAACGACACGTAGTCATTTGAAATTATTGGCGATCCCGACAGGATTCGAACCTGTGACCATCGGCTTAGAAGGCCGGTGCTCTATCCAGCTGAGCTACGGGACCGCTGGCTGCCTCGAATCGGGGCAGCAAACTCAAAGCGGGCAGTCGACGGCTTTTGCCGCAACAATCAGCAGTCAATGTGTCCAAGGCGTGCGGCGGTCATAGCGGAAATTGTCCGAGTAGGAAATCTGCCTCCGCTTGGTTTCCTTCGGCTCTTCGACCCGAAACGCCAGGCCCTGCTTCTCGGCATATGCCACCGCTTCCTCGCGCGTCTCGAACGAAAGCCTGATCTGGCTCTTCATGTCGCCGGAGGTGGTGTAGCCCATCAGCGGGTCGATCTTGCGCGGCTTTTCCGGATCGAATTCGAGCACCCAATTGCCGGTTCGAGCCTTGCCCGACTGCATGGCGGTCTTGGCTGGGCTGAAAATGCGTGCGGACATGAGGACCTCGTTGCTCGGCGGCGCGCCGTTTCCTTCCCGGTGCTTACTGCGCAATGGAAATAACCGCAAGACCAATGGTTTTAGGGCTTGCTTTGCGGCGTGCGACCCACTAGGCAACACGCGGCCTCGGAGTGTAGCGCAGCCTGGTAGCGCACCTGATTTGGGATCAGGGGGTCGCAGGTTCGAATCCTGCCACTCCGACCATTCTTCCCACATTTCCTGAACACTCATGCGTTGGCCCGCTTGCGCCCCAAGGCGCGCCTTGAGGCGCTTGAAGCCCCACGCGAGCGTCAGCCTCGCAAAGCGTTGCCGGCTCGGTTTTCCCCAACTTCCATTTGAGCGCGCTTCCGCGGTTGACTCCCTTTTTCTATCATGCAATTGGTTGGACCATTGATCCAATCGGTGACGAATGAGCCAGCTTCGCCTTCCTCCGATCCAGACCACTGCACGCGACGACGCGGTGCTGGAGGCGTTGGCGGGTTTCGTTCAGCAGGAGGCCTTGCAGCCGGGTGACAAGCTGCCGACGGAGCGCATTCTGGCCGAGCGGCTGAAGGTCAGTCGCAACACCGTGCGCGAGGCATTGACGCGCTGGGAAGGTCTCGGCCTTGTCGAACGCCTGCAAGGCAGCGGCACGTTCCTGAAGGCCGCCGTCTCCCCACATATGCTGCATATGCCGCTGACGCTTGCCGGCGGCAACGACTTCGCCAGCCTCATGCAGACACTGGAAGTCCGCCGCGCTCTGGAGGCCGAAGCCGTTTCCCTGTGCGCCATGCGCACGGGCCCGCAGGAGCTCGATCTGATCCGTCGCAAGCTCGAAACGATGGAAGAGGCCTTTCACAGCCGCGCCGGCATGTCGTCTGAGGAAGACTGGGAGTTCCACCAGGCGATCTACAGGGCGTCCGGCAACCCGCTGTTCGAGCAGTTGATCGCAGCCATGCACGAAATGTTCCACCGTTTCTGGGAGCATCCGCTCGGCGTGCGCAACTTCGGCCACGCCTCCTTCCCTTACCATCGCTCCATTTACGAGCGCATCGCAGCTCGCGACGCTGAAGGCGCGCGCGCCGAGGCGCTGAAACTGATCGCCACCGTCGAAGCCGACCTGCGGCGCGGCGAGGCAGCACGCAACCAGGCACGCCAGGCATGAACGACCCTCGCCCGAACCTCGACATCGATCCGGTTGCAGAAGCAGCCACGCTGCTTGCCCATGACGACCCGTTCGTCGGCGGCGCCGTGGTGCCGCCGATCTACCAGACGTCGCTGTTCACCTTCGCCAGCTATGCCGAGATGGCCGACACGTTTGCCGGCAAACGGCGCCAGCCGATCTATTCGCGCGGCGACAATCCAACCGTCATGGAGTTCGAAAAACGGGTAGCAGCGCTTGAGGGCGCCGAGGCAGCGCGCGGATTCTCATCCGGCATGGCGGCGATCAGCGCCACGGTTCTGGCCTTCGTTGGCGCGGGTGATCGTATCGTGGTGGTGCGCAACTGCTATGGCGACGCCTATCGCCTGTTCGAACGGCTGTTTCCGCGCCTCAACATCACCGTCGACTATGTCGACGGCTCCGATCCAGACGCGGTGGCTGCCGCCCTGCCCGGCGCCAAGCTGCTCTATCTCGAAAGCCCGACCTCGATGATGTTCGAGCTGCAGGACCTGCCGCATCTGACCCGGCTGGCGAAAGAGCACGGCATCGTCACCACGATCGACAATTCCTGGGCAACCCCGATCTTCCAGAAGCCGATCGCCCACGGCGTCGATCTGGTGCTGCACTCGGCCTCCAAATATCTCGGCGGCCACAGCGACACCGTTGCCGGCGTTGTAGCCGGTTCGGCCGAAAACATCCGCCGCATCAACGAGCAGACCTATTCTTATCTTGGCGGCAAGCTTTCGCCTTTCGAGGCGTGGCTTCTGCTGCGCGGCCTGCGCACGCTGCCGTTGCGCCTGCCACACCACATGAAAAGCGGGCTCACCATCGCCGAACGGCTCAAGGCGCACGGCATGGTCGAACGCGTCAACCATCCCGTCTATTCGAACCATCCCGGCAAGGCGACGCTCGCCGGCTATGCCGGACTGTTCTCCTTCGAGGTGACCGAGGAGATCGACATCCCCGTCTTCACCGACGCGCTGAACTATTTCCGCATCGGCGTGTCCTGGGGCGGCCATGAAAGCCTGGTCGTGCCGGCCAAGGCATCCCTGGAACAGACCCCAGGCGTGAATTCCATGGCGCGCTTCGGCGTCAGCCCAAGAACCATCCGGCTCAATGTCGGGTTGGAGAATGTCGAGGACTTGTGGAGCGACATCACACAGGCCCTTGAAAAAGCAAGAAAATAAACTGTCGAACAAATGGGAATGGAAGACATGGGAACGTTGAAGACACTGCTTACCGCCGTGGCCGGGCTGGCCATCTCGGCAAGTGCCGCGATGGCTGACACCACGATCAAGATGGTCGAGGTCATCACCAGCCCGCCGCGCACCGAGCTGCTGAAAAAGCAGATCGCGGAGTTTGAGGCGGCCAACCCCGGCGTCAAGGTCGAGCTCGTCTCGCTGCCCTGGGGCCAGGCATTCGAGAAATTCCTGACCATGGTGCAGGCTGGCGACACGCCCGACGTGGTCGAGATGCCAGAACGCTGGCTGGCGCTCTATGCCAACAACGGCCAGCTTGAAGACCTCGCACCCTATATGGCCAAGTGGCCGGACGCCGGCACGATTGGCGAGCGGGCCAAGACCTTCGGCTCGGTGGCCGGTGGCAAGCAATATATGCTACCCTACGGCTACTACATCCGCGCCATGTTCTGGAACAAGAAGCTGTTCAAGGAAGCCGGCATGGACAAGCCGCCGGCAACGATGGACGAGTTCGTCGAGGCGTCGAAGAAGATATCGGCGATCCAGGGCAAGTACGGCTACTGCCTGCGCGGCGGGCCAGGCTCCTATACCGGCGTCAACATGTTCATGAACATCGCCGCCGGCAACGGCGCGCAGTTCACCGAGGACGGCACCTCGACCGCCAATTCCGAGGGCGCGGTCAAGGGACTGCAGATGTTGGCCGACCTCTACAAGAACGGCTATGCGCCGAAGGACAGCGTGTCCTGGGGTTTCAATGAGATCGTCACGGGCTTCTATTCGGGAACCTGCGCTATGCTCGACCAGGATCCTGATGCGCTGATCGGCGTGGCGGAGAAGATGCCGGCGGAGGACTTCGCGGTTGCGCCGATGCCGGTCGGCCCCAATGGCAAATCCTATCCGACGCTCGGCTATGCAGGTTGGTCGATGTTCGCCGACAGCGAGCACAAGGAAGAAAGCGCCAAGCTGATCGGCACGCTGACCGCGCCGAAGGCAAATCTGGAATGGGCCAAGACCGTAGGCGTTATCCCGATCCACGACGGGGCGGACAAGGATCCACACTTCGCGACCGAGCAATTCAAGGGCTGGTTCGACGAACTGAACGATTCGGCGAAGTATGAGTTCGTGACGCCGCCGGTGCATCTGGAAAACCTTGGCAACTTCGTCGACCAGGTGGCGATCAAGAACTTCCAGGAAGTGCTGCTCGGCCAGAAGGACGCCAAGACCGTCGCCGACGAATGGGCGGCCTTCCTGACCAAGGAGCAGCAGGACTGGCTGGCGAAGAACAAGAAGTAGCCATTCCTTCCCCTGGGGCGGCGCAGACAACCTTCCAGTAGTGCGCCGTCTCTCGTGCTTGCCCGCAATCGCTTCGCCAAATGCTGGGCGCTCCGGCCACTGAGATTTGACCGATTTGTGAGCATTCGAATGACCTACGCAGTCGCAGACATCGCGCCGCCGCGTCGCCGCAATGGCCTTTTCTTCGCGCGCGTTGAACCATGGCTCTATCTCAGCCCGGCTATCGTGCTGCTGGTCACGGTGCTGCTTGTGCCGCTGATCGTCGGCATCAGCTATTCTTTCCGCAAGTTTTCCGCGTTCAAGTCAGAGTTCGTCGGTCTCGCCCAGTATCAGGCGATGCTTTCGGATGCCGTACTGCATCAGGCGCTGTGGAACACCCTGTGGTGGACCGTCGCCAGCCTGTTCTTCCAGTTCTTTCTCGGTCTTGGGCTCGCGCTGCTGCTCGACAAGGAATTCAACGGCCGCAAGATCGTACAGGCGGTGGTCTTTCTGCCCTGGGCCGTGCCTACATTTCTTTCCGGCCTTACCTGGGCTTGGCTGTTCAACTCGATTATCGGACCGCTGCCACATTGGCTCTATGCGCTCGGGCTGAAAGCCGAGCCGACCAACGTGCTTTCTGATCCCTCGACCGCCATGTGGGGACCGATCGTCGCGAATGTCTGGTTCGGTGTGCCGTTCTTCGCAATAACCCTGCTGGCCGCGCTGAAATCGATCCCGTCCGAACTGCATGAGGCGGCGGCGATCGACGGGGCATCACCCTGGCAGCGCTTCAGCAAGGTCACGCTGCCGTTCCTCGCGCCGACCATCGCCATCACTGTCGTGCTGCGCACCATCTGGATCGCCACCTTCGCTGACCTGATCTACGTCATGACCGAAGGCGGGCCGGCGGGTTCGACCAGCACCGTGCCGGTCTACATCTATGTCAGCGCCTTCAAATCGCTGGACAAAGGCTACGCATCGGCGGTCGCCGTGCTGCTGCTCGTCCTGCTCATCGCCTATGCCTTCGTCCTCATCGGCATCCGGCGCTCTCTCGTGAGACATGTGTGATGATCGCCGGACGCTCTTCATCCTCCCGCCTTTGGGGTGGCGTCGGCCACTACGCAGCGATTGCCTTTTACGTGATCTTTGCGCTTTTCCCGATCTATTGGACGCTGAAAATCTCCGTAACCCCAGGCGACCTGCTCTACGCCGAAGGCATCACCCTTTGGCCATCACGCACGACGCTGGAGAACTTCCGCACCGTGCTCGCGGCTTCCGACTTCCCGCGCTATTTCCTCAACAGTGTCATCGTTTCCGTGGCGACGGCGGCGCTCGTGACGGTGGTTGCCACGCTCGCCGGCTATGCGATGAGCCGCTTCACTTTCCGTGGCAAGGCGCTGGTGGCGATTGCGCTACTGCTTACCCAGACTTTCCCGCTTGTGATGGTGATCCCGCCGATCTACCGCATCATGGGCCAGATCGGGCTGACAAACTCGCTCACCGGACTGGTGATCATCTACACCGCCTTCAACACCGCCTTCGCCACCTTCCTGATGCAGTCCTTCTTCGACGGCATCCCGAAGGATCTGGAAGAGGCCGCGATGATCGACGGCTGCACGCGCGGCCAGGCCATGCGGCAGGTCATCGTGCCGCTGACTTTGCCCGGCATGGGTGCGACGCTCGGATTCGTCTTCACGGCAGCCTGGAGCGAGCTGCTCTTTGCGCTGATGCTGATCTCCAGCGAGGACCAGAAAACTTTCGCGGTCGGCCTGCTGACCTTCATTGGCAAATTCGCCGTCGACTGGGGGCAGATGATGGCCGCATCGGTGCTGGCGCTGATCCCGGTCTGCATCTTCTTCGCCTTCCTGCAACGCTATCTCGTCACCGGGCTCACCGCCGGTGCAGTCAAGGGGTGATCATGGCTTCCGTCACGCTGGAAAAGGTCAAAAAGGACTATGGTGTCGTCCGCGTCCTCAACGAGGTCGATCTGAAGATCGCCGACGGCGAGTTCGTGGTGCTGGTCGGCCCATCCGGTTGCGGCAAATCCACCTTGTTGCGCATGATCGCCGGCCTGGAAGAGGTATCGGGCGGCGATATCCGCATTGGCGACCGCATCGTCAACGACGTCGCGCCGAAGGACCGCGACATCGCCATGGTGTTCCAGTCCTATGCGCTTTATCCGCATATGAATGTCTCGTCCAACATGGGCTTCAGCCTCATGTTGCGGAAAACCGAGAGGGCAGCGATCGAGACCCGCGTCGAGGGCGCGGCGAAACGGCTGGGGCTTGATCCTCTGCTGGAGCGCCTGCCACGCCAGCTGTCCGGCGGTCAGAGGCAACGCGTCGCCATGGGCCGGGCCATCGTGCGGGATCCGCAGGTCTTCCTGTTCGACGAACCCTTGTCCAATCTCGATGCCAAGCTGCGCACGCACATGCGTACTGAGATCAAGGCGCTGCACCAGCAGCTCAAGACGACTTCGATCTATGTCACCCACGATCAGACCGAAGCCATGACCATGGCCGACCGCATCGTCGTCATGCACAACGGCAATGTGCAGCAGGTCGGCGCGCCGCTGGAGCTCTACGACCATCCGGCGAACATGTTCGTCGCCGGCTTTATCGGTTCGCCAGCCATGAACTTTTTGCCGGCGACCGTTTCCAGACATGCCGTCGCCGAAGCGGTTTTCGGCGACGGCCAGAAATTGCGCCTGCCGGACGGCCTGCCGCTACGGGATGGTGATGTGCTCGCTGTCGGCATGCGGCCGGAAGACATCAGGATCGTTGACGACGGCCCGCTCAAGGCCGAGGTCGAGGTTGTCGAACCACTCGGCATGTCGACGCAATATTATGTGCGCCTGGCCGGCGAGCAGTTGCGTATCTATGCCATCGGCCGGCCCGTTCTGGCGCCTGGACAGCAAGTGCGCCTCGCCGTCGATCGCGCCGCCCAGCACATTTTCGACCCCGTCAGCGGCGGCAGGGTTGAACCGGGCACCTAGTGGCCAAGAAGCGAGCGCGTTACAGCTCGAACTCGCCCTGCCCTTCATCCATGGCGTTGACGGCGTCAGCCGCCATCGTGCGGGTGATGCGCGCCTTCTGTTCCAGCGCCATGCGATCGAGCCGTTCGACCACCCGTATCGCCGTTGCCAGCGAACGTTCGATGCGCCGCACCAGATATTGCACGACATGCGGTTCCACCTCGACCTGACGGTCGGCGAACAGTTTTGTGATGACGCCCGCCAGAAGGACGTCGTCCGGTTCATGGATCTCGACGGTAGCCGCCGCCTTCAGGCGCGACGATAGATCGGGCAGTGTCGTACCCCAGGCTGCGGGAAAACGCCTGGCGGTCAGCAGGAGGTGAGAACCTGCTCCCCGAACGCTATTGATGAGATGGAACAATCCCTGCTGGTCGAAGACGCCGGCATCTATGTCATCGATCAGAACGGGGCGTCCGTCAAAAGCGAGCGCGCCTTGCCCGATCTTGCCGGCTTCGATGGTGACCGCATCGGCTGCCTCGCGCCAGATTTCAGCCAGATGCGTCTTGCCGGACCCTGCTGGGCCGGCCAGCACCACCACTGGCGCCGGCCAGTCCGGCCAGCGGTCGACAAGTGTCGCCGCCTCCGTGTTTGAAGCCGACACGACCAGGTCGTCGCGCGAATAGGCGGTGCCATGCCCGAGATCGAGCGGAAGCTGTCGTGACCGTTCCATGAATTCGCTAGCCGCGTCGTGGCCTGGTCCGCTTGCCCTGCAAGGGCGGCGGTTCGGCACCATGCCCCTTGTAGAGCGGCGATTCCAGGTACCGCGAGATGGCGAAGCGCACCAGCACAGCGACGGCCGCGGCGGCTGGAACGGCGATCAGCAGGCCAACAAAGCCGAACAGGGCACCGAAGGCAAACAGTGCGAACATCAGCCAGACGGGATGCAGGCCGACGCTTTTCCCCACGAGCTTGGGCGACAGGATATTGCCTTCGATGAATTGGCCGATGAAGAACACTGCCGCGACTGCCACGATCATCGTCCAGTCAGGCCAGAACTGCACGATCGCGACACCGATCGCCAGCACCAGCCCGGTCAGCGACCCCACATAGGGAATGAAGGAGATCAGCCCGGCGAACAGACCGATCAGGATGCCGAAATTCAGCCCTGTCAGCGTCAGCCCCACCGCGTACATGGCGCCCAGCACCAGGCAGAGCGTGCCTTGCCCGCGCACAAAGCCAGCGGTAGCTGTGTTGATATCGGCGGATATCTGGCGAACCGTCTCGACATGGTCGCGCGGCACCCAGCTGTCCACCGTCGCCACCATGCGGTCCCAGTCGAGCAGCATGTAGAAGGCGACCACAGGCGTCACCACGAACAGTGACACCACCGAAACCAGCGCCATGCCGGAGTTCCACAGCGATTGGAAAACCGTGGTCACCAAGCCGAGCCCGGAACTCAGCACCGAATTCAGGCCGTCCTTGAGACTGGCCGCACTGACGCCGAAGCGCTGTTCCAACCAAGTCGGGTCGAAATTGGTGACCAATGCCTGCAGACGGGTGAGATATTCCGGCAACTTCTCGGCAAAGCCCGCCATCTGCGAGGCCAGCACTGGCACCAGGATGACGAAGGCCAGCACCAGGACAACGATGAAGGCGATGAGGATCACCACCGTCGCCATGACACGGGACAGGCCGAACCTCTCCAGCCGGTCAGCAACAGGATCGAGGAAATAGGCCAGCACCATGCCGGCCACGAAAGGCAGCAGAATGTCGCTGAACAGGTAGAGGAAGCCGATCAGGATAACCGCCCCGATCAGCCAGAACCGCAGCTGGCGCCGGAAAGCGGATGCGGCCGCTGCCTCGGCCGCGTCGTGATCAGGAAGTGCTGCCTTCGCCATTACCACTCATATGCCTCAGCCAGGCCACGAGATAGGCCGCAGCGGAAGCCACGGTCAAGAGCCCGGAAAGCATTATCAAGATACCGCGCAGTGGATCGAGGTGCATGGCAAAGGCCAGCTCGGCCAGCACTTCCGCCGCCAGGATGATCTGCACGGCCGTGTTCGCCTTGGAGACGAAAAGCGGCTTCACTTCGACCGGATGCCCCATGACCGACGAGAGCACAACCGCGCAAATGATGAGCCCATCGCGCGAAACCATGGCGACTACCAGCCAAAGCGGCAGTTCCCCACTGATGCCGAGCACGATGAAGACGGAAACCAGGAGCAGCTTGTCCGCGATCGGGTCGAGATAGGCACCCAGCCTTGAATGTTGGTTGAAGTGGCGCGCAATGAAGCCATCGACACCGTCCGAGACGCCGGCGATAACGAATCCGGCAAAGGCCCATTCCCAGTGCGCTTGCAACATGGCCAGCACCACGCCAGGCACCAGCAGCAGGCGCAGGATGGAGATCAGGTTGGGGATGGTCACCAACAGCGGGCCCGTCTTTGTTTCCTGCCGATACATGGGCGAAGGTGACAAGAACCGCAAGGGATCGTGAAATCGCGTCTTGCTATCCACCGAATTGTCGAGTGCATGACCTGAAGATCGGATTCGACTTTCGGAAGGATCTTGCGCCAAATCAGGTGTTGGAGCGCCTTTCCGCATCCAAATGGACGCGCGGCGCTCCAAACGAAAGCTGTCGACCGTTTCTCTTGCAGTTGCGAGGCCGGACTGTTCGTGCGAAGAGCCGCCTGACGCGTTAAGGTGGTGTCGGCCGCTCGCCGGCCCAAGCAGGGAACAGCGATGAAGGAACCAACCAACGGGCTCACCTATGCCGACGCGGGTGTCGACATCGACGCCGGCAATCTGATGGTGGAAAAGATCAAGCCGCTGGTGCGGGCCACCCGCCGGCCGGGCGCCGATGGCGAGATTGGCGGTTTCGGCGGGCTGTTCGACCTCAAGGCAGCCGGCTTCACCGATCCGGTTTTGGTTGCCGCCAATGATGGCGTCGGCACCAAGCTCAAGATCGCCATCGATGCCGGCAAGCACGACACCATCGGCATCGACCTCGTCGCCATGTGTGTCAACGACCTGGTCGTGCAGGGTGCCGAACCGTTGTTCTTCCTCGACTATTTTGCCACGGGCAAACTCGATCCCGAACAAGGCGTGGCGATCGTCGGCGGCATCGCCGAAGGCTGCCGTCAGGCCGGCTGCGCGCTGATCGGCGGCGAGACCGCCGAAATGCCCGGCATGTATCAGGACAAGGACTATGATCTCGCCGGCTTTGCCGTGGGTGCCGCCGAGCGCGACCAGCTTTTGCCGACCGACGATGTCGTCGAGGGCGATGTGCTGCTCGGCCTCGCCTCTTCAGGTCCGCACTCCAACGGCTATTCGCTGATCCGCCGCATCGTTGCAACCAGCGGTCTCGCCTGGGACGCCAAGGCGCCGTTCGCGCCCGGCCTCACCTTGGCCGAAGCGCTGCTCGAACCCACCCGCATCTATGTGAAGTCGATCTTGAAGGCGATCCGCAACACGCACGGCATCAAGGCGCTCGCCCACATCACCGGCGGCGGATTCCCCGATAACATCCCGCGCGTTCTGCCCAAGGATTTTTCCGCAGAACTCGATCTCGAGGTGATCGATGTGCCGCCGGTCTTCTCCTGGCTCGCCAAGACCGGCGGGGTCGCACCCGCTGAGATGATGCGCACCTTCAACTGCGGCATCGGCATGATTGTCGTGGTAGCCTCTGGTCAGGCGGCGCAAGTGGCGGCCGTGCTGCAGGAAGCCGGCGAGACGGTGACGCCGATCGGCCGCATCGTGCCGCGCCGCGACACTGGCGTGATCTACCGGGGATCGATCAGTCTATGACAATACAACGCAAGCGCACGGCGATCCTCATTTCCGGCCGCGGTTCCAACATGACCGCGTTGATCGCTGCGGCCAGTGATCCGGACTTTCCGGCCGAGATCGTTGGTGTCATTTCCGACAAGCCGGATGCCGCCGGCCTCGGCATTGCGATCGCACGCGGCATTCCGACCAAGGTCGTTGCCCGCGCCGACCATCCGAGCAAGGACGCGCACGACGCGGCGATCGACGCGGCCCTGGCTGGCTTCGGTACCGAACTGGTGGCGCTGGCCGGCTACATGCGCCTGCTCACCACGCCATTCGTCGAGAAATGGCAGGGCAAGATGATCAACATCCACCCTGCCCTCCTGCCTTCCTTCACGGGACTGGATACCCATCGGCGCGCGTTGGACGCAGGCATGCGCGTCCATGGCTGTACCGTGCATTTCGTGACCCCAGCCATGGACGAAGGCCCGATCATCGCCCAGGCCGCGGTTCCCGTCCTGCTGGACGACAGCGAGAACAGCCTCGCCGCCCGAGTGCTCAAGGCCGAGCATCAGATCTATCCCATGGCGCTGAGATTGGTGGCGGAAGGCAAGGCGCGCATGGAAGGCGGCCATACAGTGTTCTCCGGTTTCGTCGACAACGAAACGGTCGCCAGCGCCGTGGTTGCCGCGCCCAATCCGCTGCGCACCAGCGTGGACCTCGAGCAATTGGCGCGCATCACGCCTTAGGCTAGCTTGCCGGTTCGACCGGCTCTGGAAAAGCGTCTCGCAAGGATCACGTCATGAAACGGCTTCTTCTGCTGCGCCACGCCAAGTCCAGTTGGGACAATCCCGATCTCGCCGATATCGAGCGCCCGCTGGCGCCGCGCGGCGTCGAGGCAGCGCTTCTGATCGGCCGCACCATCGCACAGCGCAACTGGCTGCCCGATCGCGCCCTGGTCTCGGAGGCCGAACGCACACGCGAGACCTGGCGTCTGGCAGCGGGCGAATGGCTGTCGCGGCCCGAGCCAAGCTTTTCTCGGTCACTCTACGAAATGCCGGCTCAAGCTATTCTTGGCGAAATCAGGCGGAACGGCGAGGATGCCGAAACATTGCTCGTGCTCGGCCACAATCCCGGCCTTGGCGATCTCGCCGAGAGCCTCGCCGGTAACACCTCGAATGGCAAGCTGGTGAAGTCATTGAAGAAAAAATTCCCGACAGGGGCGTTGGCTGTGTTCGAGTTCAATGGTGACTGGACCGGCCTCGACGTCGGCGCCGCTACACTCATCCATTTCCTGCGCCCGAAAGACCTCGGCTGAACCCACACTCTTCAGTGTCTTGAACGGACGAGACGACCAAGCCGTCTGACGACGAACGGCGCCGCCACGATTGCCAGCGCTCCAAGAAACCACACGAACACAATGGTCGGGCGCGCGACGACCAGCGCCGCAGCTATAAGGCGCTGCACAACTCCGTTCGCGCCCTGGATATCGACCCTGTCGATGATTTCCTTGCCGATGCCAACAGCACCTGCCGCATCCTTGCCGCCCTGCAGCAACGTACCGCCATTAGCGGACAGCCACCCACCCAGCACATCGACAAGCCCATAGGCTGCCCAGGCGAGCAGTGACCAAAGGACCAGAGCCGCTATCGCTGCGAAGATGGCGAACTTCGATACGATTCCAGAGGATTGCGCAGGGTCGTTGGTGCCACCACGATCATTATGCCCCAACGCGCGTCCGCCCGACGCGGGCTCGCCGACCCGCCCCCATTGGGCAGCACTGCCGTGACGTTCTTCGTCGTAGCTGTGGTTATCTCGATGCCCGGCGCCATGGCCGATATTACGGCCACCCCCACCGTGACGCCCGCTCTGCTTGGAGCCATGCCAACTCATGACGGCCTCCTCTTTCGAAATGGTGTCTCGAAAGGTAGATCCTCTAGTGACTAGAGGAACAAGAGGACCAAATTGCCGCACCTTCCCGGTGGGGCCTAGTGAATACTCTCCACTTGCGTGCAGGGCTCGCGCTCCATCTGCAACGTGGTGTGGTGCAGATCGTATTTCTCACGCAGCACTGCCTCCACGCCCCGTCGCACGGTTTCCGCGTCGGCGCCCTCATCCAGCACAGCATGAGCTGTCAGCGAAAGCTTGCTTTGCGTGATCGCCCACAGATGCAGGTCATGCACGGAGGCGACGCCTGGAATCTCTTTGATGGCGGTTTCAACGTCCACCAGCTTCATGCCGGGCGGCACGCCTTCGAGCAGGATGTTGATGCACTCCTTGAGCAGCACCCAGGTGCGCGGAAACACCATAAAGCCGATACCCACCGCGATCAGCGAATCCACCCACTGCCAACCGGTCAGCCAGATGACGATCGCCCCGGCAATGACGCCGATCGAACCCAGCATGTCGGCCCAGACTTCCAGATAGGCGCCTTTGACGTTGAGGCTCTTGTCGGCATGGCTGGTCAGAAGCCGCATCGAGATCAGATTGACGAGAAGACCTATGACGGCAATCAGCAGCATGCCGACCGAGGCGATTTCCTGCGTCTCGAACAGCCTTCTGTAGGCCTCGTAGAGGATGTAGAACGCCACGGCGAGCAACAGCATCGCATTGAAGGCGGCAGCCAGGATCTCGAAGCGGGCATAACCGTAGGTACGCAAAAGGTCCGCTTCGCGGCGGCCGAGGCGAATGGCGATCAGCGCGATGACCAGCGCCATGGCATCGGTCGCCATATGCATGGCGTCGGAAATCAGTGCCAGGCTGCCGGTAACGATGCCGCCGACAACCTCTGCGACAAGGAATGTTCCCGTCAGCCCGAGCGCCATCCACAATCGCGAGGCCGGTGTGGTCTCAAGGTCGCCATGCTGGTGATCACCACTCATCGAAATCTCCGGGCCGGATTCGAGGTCAAGCTAGACTGATATGGACATCGGTTGAAAGACACTGCGTCGTGAGGTTGGGCAAGCACCTTCGCGGCCCAGTCTCTATGCCGTGGGGCGCGTGTCTGCTGTTGCCTTCTGCAACAGGAAATCGATCACCGCACGCACAGCGGGGAGTTGTCCGCGCTTATGCGGGGTCAGGATCGTCGTCATGACGCTACCCGCTGTCCAGGCCGGCAACAGCCGCACCAGCCGCCCCTCCCTGATCGCCTCGGCCGAGATCAGTTCCGGCAGGCAGACGATACCGAGGCCAGCTTCGGCGGCTTTCAGCAACGGCACCGATTCATCGGCATGAAGTCGCGGCTGCGGTGCGACTTCCACGGTATGGCCGCGCGCATCGCTCAAACGCCAGACCTTTGCCGTCATCGTACTCATCAGCCCGTCATGCTCGCTCAGTGCCTCTGGCGTTGCCACCTCGCCGCGTTCGACGAGATAAGATGGCGCGGCCACCAGCGTGATTGGATCTTCGCTCATACGCCGCTGCACCAGATCGGAATCCGGCAGCGGCTCGAAATGGCTGCGGATAGCGATGTCGAAACCGTCCTGCACGAGATCGACGAAACGGTCGGTGACATGCAACTGGATCTTCAACTTGGGATACCGGCGCGCCAGCTCCGGCAAGCGATGCGCCAGCCTAAACTGCGCGTTCGGCACCGAAGCCGTGATCCGCACGATGCCACTCGGCTCCGCCAGCTTCCGCTGCACAACCATTTCGGCCGCTTCCGCCTCGATCATCGCCGCGCTGGCATGATCGTAAACGTCACGCCCCACATCGGTCAGCGTGAAATTACGCGAGCTCCGATGGAGCAGTTGAGCGCCGAGTGCCGCTTCCAAGGCCGCAACCCGCTTGCTCACCGTCGATTTCGGACAGCCGAGACGCCTCGCAGCCGCCGCGAAACCACCACTGTCAACCGCTTGGGCGAAGAAATGAAGATCGTTGAGATTTAGCATCAAAGTCTACATTCATGGACATTATGTCCGAAAATGGCAGTCTACAGCAGAAAAGTCCACGAACGTATATCCATCACATCAACGATGGAGAAACGACATGACATCCGAACCGATCCTCACCTCCGGCTTCCCGCTCGGCTCCTCGGCGGGGCTCGTCACCGCCTTTGAATGGCTCGGCAAGCCCTATCGCCTTACCCGCGTGGACATGCTGGGCGAGATGCGCACCGACGCCTACAAGCGCCTGAACGGCCGGGTGGAAACCCCGGTGCTGATCACCGGCGAAGGCCGTGTGTTGACCGAGACGATGGCGATCGCGCTCTGGCTGGAAGCGCGCGATTTGGAGCGCCGCATTACATTCGAGCCCGGCACGCCTGAGGCCGACCGACTGCATCAATACGTCGCGTTCCTGAACACCGGCTTCACCGGCGCGTTCACACCGCTATGGGTGGCGCTGGAGGCCGAAGAGGCCACAGAACAAGAACGAGAGACGTTGCGCAAATTCGGCCGCGACTTCGTCGCCAAACGACATGAACAGCTAGAGGCGATGATCGGCGACAGCGCCTATCTGCTCGGCGACAGACCGACGCTGGCCGATGCCGTGTTTGCCGGCGTGGCTCGGTGGGCGGACTTCCACAAGGCGGTCGATCCGCAGGACTATCCGCGCATCCAGGCGCTGCGCCAGCGCATCGAAGCCGATCCCGCGTTTCGTTTTGCACTGGCGGTAGAGGATGGCCGGCCGGCCATCGGCAGCGGCGCGATGAAAGGACTTGTCCCCCTCGCCGATGTACTGCGCGAGACCAGCAACGCGCTGGCAGCTTAAGACAGCAACTGCAAGGAAATGCGCGCCATCAGCTGATGGCGCG
This sequence comes from Mesorhizobium sp. 1M-11, assembly GCF_001303895.1. Classification (GTDB taxonomy): domain Bacteria; phylum Pseudomonadota; class Alphaproteobacteria; order Rhizobiales; family Rhizobiaceae; genus Mesorhizobium. Next base: position 94,704 of record NZ_LJSD01000037.1, read on the forward strand.
CAAACGGCTTGCACGGACAGGCAAAGCGGAAGACCGCGAACTATAGTTCTTTCGCCGAAGGAGTTCGCCGAGCACATGTTCGGTTTCCTCCAGCAGAGCCTGAACCTGACTGGGGCAAACGCGGTCGAGATGGCCGAGCACATCGAGGATATTGAGATACAGTTCTGTACCGCGGCCGTGGAGATTGCCGATTTCCTTCACCGGTTGAGGCAGCGGGCTTGGTGCGGTGAAATCGCCGATCTCGCCCTTTGCAACTCGGTGACGGCCCGCGATTTTCGAAGCCAATTCAATGGACATTTGAACACCTCAAAAGCACAAACATTCTTTGTCAGCCCTTGCGGAAGACGCCGTTGAGGAACGCATTGTCAGAGGCAGGATGCGTGATCCTGGCGATCAACGCGGTGGCAACGAAGGCAAAGGCCAGACGACCGAAGAATACGCTCGTGAAGTCCGCCCCCAAGGCAACGACAACAAGCGTGTCTTCGATGATGCTGTGGGCAAAACCCATGAATACGCAGGCAAGGAAAATCTGCCGGGGCTCCACGGCGGCCGTTCGTGCCTCGCGGATCAGCAGACCGCCGCCATAGGAAATCCCGAGAAACATGCCGATGGCGGTTATAGGCACGGTTTGGGGCCCGATGCCTGCAAAACGAAACAGCGGTGCAAGCGCCTTGTTGAATTGGCCCAGCAGCCCCGAGATCTTGAGAAGCTCGATCAGCCAACTCAGCGCGACGAGAATGACCAGCATGGTCACCAGGGTCTTCAGCATGCCCAGGAAAAAGCCGAACCAGCCGGTGCTTTCATTCATCGGCAGCCACGCCGGCTTCAGTGGTTCGGACAGCCATCCAGTTGCCGCGAATAGCTGATGCAGGAGCGCCGCAAAGAGCAGTCCGCCGCCAATGCGAAGGGTTGCGGTAACGAGAAAACTCGGCCCAGCCTTCTGGATGATGCGTTGCTCGATGGGAATGGCATGCGCGAACAACAGCAGCGCCGAGAGAACAGTCATGTCCGCCGTGTTTAGCGCCGACACGGGCACAAGTGTGAACACGACGACGATGGCGCCCCACATGCCTACCAGCAGCCCCGTCAGCCAGCTGAGGGCGAGCGCCGGCGGCAACCCGACCATCGCCATCAACGGTTCGAAGACCGGAGCGATCAGCCGGATAAAGCCCAATTCCTGCAGGATCTGTGTGGCGATAGCGACCGGGATGATGATGCGGACCAGGTCCCAATAGACTTCGAACGCTTCCAGCGTCTTTCGATAGAGAGCGGCGTAAATGGTCATGACGACACCTCCGTTTTGGAGGCCAATGACTAGCGTGAGGCCGCTGGCATTTGTGGTCAAAATTTGCATGATGATGCAATAAAATTGCACGGCCAGAAGAGGACCGGATCATGGATCGGATCGACAAACGGCTTCTCAATCTCCTGCAGAAGGACGCTTCGCGCACCAACGCCGATCTGGCGGACGAGGTGGGGCTTTCACCGTCGAGCTGTCTGCGTCGCATACGACGACTGAGATCGACCGGCATCATCGACCGCGTCGTCGCGATCCTCAATCCAGCCAAGGCTGGCAGAGGATTGAGAGCCATCGTCACTGTCGAGTTGGAACGCCATGGCGAGCAACACATGCGCCGCTTCCTCGATCTCGCGGCCCAGGAGCCGGCAGTCAGCCAGGCCTATGGCGTGAGCGGCCAGACCGACGCTTTTCTGATTCTTCGCCTGGTGGATATGGACGAGTTCGACGCGCTGTGTGACCGCCTCTTGCGGGATCAAGCCAATGTCGCCCGCTTCTACACCATGTTCGTGATCAAGACGGCCAAGGAGGCGACATCCATTCCACTCTAGGTTCTCCCGTCGGCTCTAATTGCCTGGGCATTCCATCGGAGCTCATGCGGTGAGGCGGCTGCGATTTCAAGCCGCGAGGACTGGATAGTCGGTATAGCCTCGTGCGCCGCCGCCATAGAAGGTCGCCCGGTCCGCTTCGTTATACGGCGCTCCGTTCTTGTAGCGCTCGATGAAATCTGGATTTGCCAGCGCCCAGCGGCCGATCGGCAAGACATCTGCTTGGCCTGTAAGCAAGTCGTCCTCCAGATTTTCCAGCGTACGGCCGGAACGCAGAAAGAGCAGCGGCCGCGACCAGCGTGCACGGATGTCCTCGGCGAGCACCTCATCGCTGGTATGCAGGAAATGCAGGTATGCTAGGCCCAGCCTGTCCAATTCGGTGGCGACATGCCGATAAAGGTCTGCAGCCTGATCTCCTTCCACCAATCCGCCGATCGGAGCAGATGGCGAAATACGGAAACCGACGCGTTGCGGGCCGATCTCAGCCGCAACCGCAGCGGCCACTTCGATCCCGAACCGCGCCCTGTTTTCGATCGACCCACCATACGCGTCGGTGCGATGGTTGGCGTTGGGCGCAAAGAACTGGTGGATCAGATAGCCATTGGCGCCATGGATCTCGACACCGTCTGCGCCGGCATCGACAGCCCGTCTGGCAGCAAGAACAAATTCATCGACTGTTTTCTTGATGTCGTCCGAAGTCATTTCGCGCGGCGTCGGTGCATCCTGCATGCCGGCGGCCGTGAACATCTGAAGACCGGGCGCGATTGCCGATGGCGCGATCGGCTGGCGGCGATGCGGGGTATTGTCCGGATGCGACATGCGTCCGACATGCATGAGCTGGATGAACATCCTGCCGCCGGCGTCATGGACCGCCGAGGTCACCTTTTTCCAGCCTTCGACATGTGCATCGGTGTAGATGCCGGGCGTGGTGACATAACCCTGCCCGTCATCGGAGGGCTGCGTGCCCTCGGTAACGATCAGGCCAAACGAACTGCGTTGAGCATAGTATTCGGCGGCAAGGTCTCCGGGCGTGCCGTCGGCCTTGGCACGGCTGCGCGTCATCGGCGCCATCGCAAGGCGATGCGGCAGGGTCATGTCGCCGATGGTGATCGGCTTCCAAAGATCGCTCATATCTCGTCCTCTGTGTTCAGGTTCCGGGCATCCGAAGTTCGCCGAGCGCGCAGGCGCGCAGACAAACAGAGACACCAGCGTCATTGATGGACCGATTTCGGCACGCGGCTTCCACCGTGGTCCTCAACCGTCGGATTGGCGAACGTTCTTACAAACCAGCAATTTTATGCCATTGCCAACGGATGCACGGCGAAGATAGCTTCGATCCGATCGAAGCATTAGCGGGTCGAAATGGTGCAAATCGTGCCATTTCCGGAACAAAACCATGGATATTTCCAAGTTGTCGGACTTCAACACGATCGCGCAGCATGGTGGTTTCAGCGCCGCGAGCCGGGCCAGCGGCATTCCGAAAACCACGCTTTCGCGTCGCCTGAGCGAGCTGGAGCAGGAGCTGGGAGTCCGCTTGATCGAACGCGGGACACGCGCGCTTCGCCTGACCGAAGAAGGTCAGCTGCTACGCAATCGGACTGCGCATCTCATCGACGAGCTTGCGGAAGTGGGCGAAGAGGTCGCTGGTCATGCCGGACGTCCGCGCGGAAAGCTGAGGATCAGCGTCCCCGGGCTCTTCGCGCATACAGCACTTGGCAGGATCGTTGCGGAGTTCATCGCCGCCTATCCGGATGTGACGGTCGAAGTCTCGGTCGACGACCGTTTTGTCGATCCGATCACCGAGGAATTCGACATCGTCGTGCGGGCAAATCCGGACACGGACACAGATTTGGTCGGCCAATGCTTCCTCAGGGACGATCTGGTATTTGCCGCCCCGCCGCAGTTGTCCATCCCCGAAACAGATGGGATGACTGTACCGGCTGTGATGATCGCCGCGGGGCGCGAAGCGGCCGAATGGACGATCGATGCAGGCAACGAGCGCAGGACGGTCCGACCTCGGACGGTGCTGCGTTGCTCTTCCATGCTTCTCGTCTACAACGCCGTTCTCGCCGGTGCAGGTGTCGCGGTAATACCACGCTGGCTGGCGGAGCCGGACTTCAGGACAGGGGCGCTCGCCAATTGGGGAATCGTGCCGGGGCGGCGGGTCGATGCCTGGGCACTGCACACATCGCGACATCTCACCAGCCCGAAGGTGACAGCCTTCGTCGCCAAGATGGTGGCAGCTTATGACTCCGCGGCACGAGGAGAAGCGACTTTTCTGGCCCGGCTCGCCCGGCGTCCATTTGAACGCTAGAGCGTTTCCGTTTTTCACGGAAACGCGGAAACGCTCTAACTCTTTGTTTTTTCGCAATTCCGGACGGAAAACCGTTACACACTTTTCCTGGAATTGCTCTAGCCCCTACTCCGAAATCAGGCAGCCGTGATGCCGCCGTCATGGGCGATGATCTGCCCGGTGAGATAGGAAGATGCGTCGCTTGCCAGATAGAGGATCAGCCCGACCAGATTGTCCGGCCGACCGGTATGTCCCATCGGCACCGAGCTTTCCATGAAGTCGGCAAAGCGCCGATACTCCTCGGTGCTGATCTTGCCCTCGGCTTCGCGGCCAAGTTTCGTACCGAGATGCCAGCCTGGCGCGATCGCATTGGCGCGCACCTTGTCCTTGGCGTATTCGACGGCGATCTGCCGGGTGAAGCCGACAACGCCGGCCTTGCTCGTGGCGTATGGAATAGCCGTCACTGGGAAGTCCGGGTAGACGCCGACAAGGGCGAGATAGGAACTCAAATTCACGATCGAGCCGCGCCCGCTGGCGATAAGTTCCGGCAGTAGCGCTTTCGTCACCAGGAACATGCTGCGCAGATTGATGGTGATGGCGCGATCCCACTCATCGACACTCACATCGAGCAGTCGCGCCGGTGGCGTCGCGATGCCTGCATTGTTGACGAGGATATCGAGCTTTCCGCCGCTCCATTCGAGTATTCTGCCGACCGCCACCGCGACCTGCTCCTCCTTGGCAAGATCGGCGGCAACCGAAAATCCCCGCTCTCCAAGCACCTGCGCAGTTTCTGTCGCCGGGTCGCGGTCGATCACGGCGACCCTTGCGCCGGCTTCGGCCAGCGCCAGCGCAAAGGCCTGGCCGAGCCCCGCCGCGCCGCCGGTCACAACCGCGGTGCGTCCATCCAATCTGAAGCGGTCGAGTACCATGAGCATGCACCTTCTGCTGTGGCAGCCTCCTGCAGAAGCAAGCAAGGCAGGCGCCGTTGTCGATCCAGAAGGATATGGCTGGTCGCTCCCTTGCATTAGGGGGACGTCATGGACCTCGGCGTTTCAATTTCGGGACGACGAAGTGCCCTTATCGAGCACATCAATCTGCGGAAATGCCTCCCCCCGCGCGAACTCATAGCCGAAAGTCGCGGATGTTTGCCTGTGCCCGATCCCCTATCGTCTCTGTGCGGCGACAGACAGGTCCAAGGAGGGCAAGCCCATGAAACCCGTTCGGCTTGCAAGCGCCATTTTGCTCACCTTGTTTTTGGGGTTGGGCAATGTTCAGGCCAAGGACCGCCCTCCTCTTCCACCGGATGCTTACTACTTCGGGGACAGCGCATATGCGATCCACAAGATCGACGATCGCATTTTTGCGATCGGCGAGCCGACCTACTACCAGGGAAATGTCTCCTATCTCTTCGTAGGCACGCAAAGAGCGCTGCTGTTGGACGGCGGAGCGTCGCGCGAAGAAGACATCACGAAAGTCGTCGCGTCACTCACCGACAAGCCTGTGGCGGTCATCCCTTCTCATTTGCATTTCGATCACATGGCCGGCCTCGACAAATTCAAAGAGGTCTGGCTCGTCGATCTGCCCTACACGAGAGATCTCGCCGACAAGGACGGGACGACCACGGTTCCGGTCGGAATCGATCTTCACGATATCGACAAGCTGTCGCCAAGCAGCTTTCGCGTAGCTCGCTATGTTGCGCCCGACGAAATCATCGACCTTGGCGAACTCAAGCTTCAACTGCTTTCAACACCCGGCCACACCAAGGATGAAATCTCGCTGTGGAAGGAAAATGACGACATGCTGTTCGTCGGAGACTTTCTGTATCCGGGTCCCTTGTTCGTTGGAAACGTCAAGGACTACCTGGCTTCGCTCGACAAGGCTCTTGGCGTGATCGGTTCGAAGACCAAAATCTACGGTGCCCACGGCAGCGCGAAAGCTGTTCCGCAGAATTCGCTACCGCTGATGAACCGTCAAACTTTGGTTGACGCAAAGGGTGCATTCGAAGCCATTCGGCAAGGAAAGCTCCAGGCGTCGGAGGCCACGCCGGACGAGTTGATACGCTCTGCGAAAATCTATCCGATCAACGAGACGATGAACATCTACACCGACATCGTCTTCACCAATGGCAGACCATTCGGATACGATTGATCGAGCCTATCGTTCGCGACCTACGCTGCCCGCACCCACACCTTGTTGTCGTGCACCGCGGCCCCGCCATAGGGTGCCGGCGCATCCGAACCCGTCAGCACATTGATGCCCTCGCCGCGCTCATGCGCTGAATTCGGCCAGATCCCTTCGGCGATCACCACGCCGCGCTTGAGGCCCGCGAACAGCTTGGCGTGAAGCACGATTTCGCCGCGTGGATTGCCGACTTCGACTCGCGCGCCCTCGCTCAGACCAAGAGCAGCAGCATCTTCCGGATGGATCAAAAGTTCCGGCCGCACTTCCTTGGCCTGGGATACCGGCGTCTCGGCAAAGGAGGAATTCAGGAAGTTGCGCGCCGGCGACGTCGCCAGCCGGAACGGATGTTTGGCATCCGCCACTTCGATCAGGTCGACATGATCGGGAAATTCCGGCAGTTGCCCGACAGGACCAAAGATGCCCATGCTCTTTGGCGGCTTGTTGGGTGCATAACCACCGTTCCACTGCGGCTTGAAACGGAACTTACCGTCCGGGTGGCCAAAACCTTTGAGGAAATGCGCGGTCTCGAAATCCGGCTGCATGTCGGCCCAGCGCTGTTCGCGCAGCGTGTCGAAATCGAGGTCCCGATTCTTGAGCAGCGCGTTGATATGTTCCTTTTCGGTCAAGCCGAAGCCGGGCATATGCGATATACCGAGACGCTTGGCCAATTCCTCGATGACATAATGATTGGTGCGCGGGCCAGCCGGCGGCTCGATCAGCTTCGGACCGAGCGTGATGTGCTGATTACCGCCGCCCTTGTAGATGTCGTCATGCTCCAGGAACATGGTAGCCGGCAAAACGACGTCGGCAACCTTGGCCGTGTCCGTCATGAACTGTTCGTGCACGCAAGTGAACAGGTCCTCGCGCAGGAAACCTTCTTTCACCAAGCGCTGCTCGGGCGCGACATTCATCGGATTGGTGTTCTGGATCAGCAGCGCCGTCACCGGCGGACCGCCATAGAGCGCGTTCTCCGCATTGGTCAGCACCGGGCCGATGCGCGAATGGTCCAGATAGCGCACCTTGGGATCGCGATAGCGGTCGCCTTCCAGAAGATCCTTGTTGAACTTGAAGCCGGAAATGCCTGAATTGGAATGAAAAGCGCCGCCGCCTTCATATTGCCAACAGCCGGTGACCGCGGCGATGGAAAGTGCGGCATGCATGTTGGCCGAGCCGTTGCGCTGGCGTGCAAAACCGTAGCCCAACCGGAAGAAAGTACGCTTGGTGGTGCCGACCAGTCGCGCGAAGGCTTCGATCTCGGCAACGGTCAGCCCCGTGATCGCCGCCGCCCATTCCGGCGTCTTGTCGGCCAGATGCGCCTCCAGCCCGATCGGATCATCGGTGTATTTTTCGAGATAGGCGCGGTCGGCCATGTTCTCGCGAAACAGCACATGCATGACCGCGCAGGCGAGCGCGCCGTCCGTGCCGGGCTTCACCACCAGGCCGACATCGGCCTGCTTCATCGTCGCGTTTTCGTAGATGTCGATGACGACGATCTTGGCGCCGCGTTCCTTGCGTGCCTTGATCGCATGGGTCATCACATTGACCTGTGTGACCACCGCATTGGTGCCCCAGATGACGACGCAGTCGGAACGGCTCATCTCCCGCGGATCGGAACCGCGCAGCGCGCCTGTGCCCATCACGTAACCTGTCCAGGCCAGGTTCGTGCAGATCGATCCGAAAAAGCCGGAATATTTCTTGGCGTGGCGCAGACGTTCGATACCGTCACGCTGCACCAGCCCCATCGTGCCCGCGTAGAAATAGGGCCAAACCGTCTCGGAGCCGAGTTTTTCTTCCGCCGCGATGAATTTTTCAGCGACGAGGTCGAGCGCGGCCTCCCAGCTCGCTTCCTTCCATTGGCCGCCGCCCTTGGCGCCGGCACGCACCAGCGGCTTCAGCAGACGGTCGGGGTGATGGACGCGATCGGCATAGCGCGCCACCTTGGCGCAGACGACGCCCGCTGTGTAGCTGTTGTCCTTGGCCCCGTGGATGCGCCCGATGCGGTCCGGCGCCAGCAGCTCGACATCGAGCGCACAGGTGGACGGGCAGTCATGCGGACAGGCCGAATGGCCGATGCGGATCTTGGCATGGGTGTTCATGTCGCTCTTTTACCTGTTCGCCGGCTCCGAGTGTAGGGCCAGTTGATCAAGGACGGGAGGCAAGAGTGACCTCCCCTATGCAAGTGTACGGAAAATGTATTTCCCAAAACAGGGAAGCTGCTACCGCGTCGGCTGAATCGGACTAGCTCATGATGTTGAACAGGCGCAAAATCCACGAAATCTGGTAGATCAGGCCGACGGTCACGAACACCATCTGATAGGTTTTGCTCGCAACAAAAATCGCGATGATCGAGCAGATCGCGAACAGAGTCTGCCTGATCGGATATTCTATCCCGAGCGAACGAAAATGTTCGGTGCCCTTGAAGGCGGTATCGGCCATATCGACCAGGAAGATCAGCGCCAGAAACCCATAGAACCATCGGCGCCGCGACTGGAAGTATTCCTCATAGCCGGAATATTCTTCCATGCGGTCCGGAAACAGCAGCGATGCGATCGTGGCGAACAGCACCGCGTACAGGATGACGAACAGATAGAGTTCGAACGTCCAGTGACGGATTGCAGACAGCCCGAACTCGTACCACCAGAAATGAATGATGGCGAGAAACATGAACAACACCCAACCCATGTGGATCGGATAGATCCGTTCCCGGGCCGGATGTTGCACAAAGCGGGTGAGGCCCGCGACCAGGCGCGTCAGGCTCAATCCCAGCACCATGCCGACGATGATGCGGACGTGAATGAAGACATCGGGATGAACGGGTTGAGTGTCCATGACGCTCGCCTATCGACGCCGCGCTCAGTCCGGACTCGGCAACGCCTTGTCGGCGCGGCACCGTGCCAAAGGTACGATTTCCCCGGCAAACACCCTCAGAACCCTGTGTGTCTTCGCGTTGGTCTCCACCGTCAGGCAGGCGCAGTTATAACCGCGGCCCGCCCCCGGCACGTTGGTTTCGACAAACCGCGTCTCGTCCATCTGCGGGGTATTTTCGATGCCTTTGGCATCTCTGTCCTCGCCGCCTCCCGTGATCCACCAATCGCCCTGCCGATCGGTGAGCAACAAGTCGCCGGGGGTAGGATTGCCGTACCAGCCGCAACGACGTTCGGCTGCGTCGGCAGATACGGCCCACGCGATCACCCCCAAGCTGATGGTAAGAAACAAGCGCATGACGATCCCTCTCGGTTGAAGCTTCGCCCACCACCCGCTTGCCCCGCCAGCTTCATCCCCCCATGCTAACATGACAACACGCTAACCTGACAACTCTGGGCATACCCGATCTTTGTCAGTCGTTGCAGAGCGACCTTGCATAAAGCACAGCAAGTAACTGATAATAAAAGACTTCTTAAACACTGCGGGCGCGGAGCCGACCAGATGGCACAGCGCTTGCTGTTAAGCTGACCTGAGTTTCCGGGCCCGATCAGGATTGGGCGCCTACTCCGCGATGCCTTCCTCGTACTCGGCCGACATTGTCAGCCAGCGCTCTTCATGGCCGTTGAGTTGGGCCATCAGTTCCGAACGCTCCTTGGCAAACCGCGTCGCCTTGATCGGGTCCTTCTCGTAAAGTGCCGGATTGGCGAGTTCGTCCTCGATAAGGTCGATGCGTTTGCGCAGGCGATCCATGAGTCCTTCGGTCGCACGAATTTCCTTGGCCAGCGGCTCGAGCGCCGCGCGCCTTGCCGCTGCCTCCCTGCGGCGGTCGGCCTTGGAGGCCTTGTCGGCCTCCCGCTTTTCGCGACGGTCTACCGAGACACCGGTTACCAGCGTCTTGTAGTCATCGAGGTCGCCGTCATACGGATTGACCGCACCGTCCTTGACCAGCCACAGCCGGTCGGCGGTCGCCTCGAGCAGATGGCGGTCGTGGGAAATCAGGATCACCGCACCCGGAAAATCGTTGAGCGCGTGAATCAGCGATTCTCTGGAATCGATGTCGAGATGGTTGGTCGGTTCGTCGAGAATGAACAGGTTCGGTCCTTCGAAGGCAGCCAAGCCCATCAGCAGTCGCGCCTTTTCGCCGCCAGACAGGTCCTTGGCAGCGGTATTCATCTTTTCGGTTGCCAGGCCAAACTGCGCGACACGCGCCCTCACCTTTGCCTCCGGTGCTTCCGGCATGAGACGGCGTACATGTTCGTAGGCGTTTTCATCCGGGCGCAGATCATCAAGCTGATGTTGGGCGAAGATCGCTACCTTCAACCCAGGCGCGATCGTCATCGTGCCGGTCTCCGCCTTGAGCCGTCCAGCAAGCAACTTGGCAAAGGTCGACTTGCCATTGCCGTTGGCACCGAGCAGCGCGATGCGGTCATCGGCGTCGATCCGCAATGTCATCTTCTTCAAAATCGGCTTGCCGGGCGTGTAGCCAACCTCAACGCCGGACAACGCCACGATGGGAGAGGCAACGGTCTTCACGGGCTCCGGAAAGGAGAACGGCTTGACGGAATCGTTGACCAGGGCCGCAATCGGCTTCATGCGCTCCAGCGCCTTGATGCGCGACTGTGCCTGCCTGGCCTTCGAGGCTTTGGCACGGAAGCGGTCGACGAAGGACTGCAGGTGCTTGCGCTGCGCCTCCTGCTTGACGCGGCTCTTTTCCTGCAGTTCCAGCTGCTCGGAAAGCTGCCGTTCGAACTGATCGTAACCACCGCGCCAAAAACTCAGCTTCTGCTGGTCGAGATGCACGATTGAGTTGACCGCGCGATTGAGAAGATCACGATCGTGCGAGATCAGGAGCACGGTATGCGGATATTTCGAAACGTAGTTCTCCAGCCAGAGCGTGCCTTCGAGGTCGAGATAGTTGGTCGGCTCGTCGAGCAGCAGAAGATCCGGCTCGGAAAACAGCACCGCCGCGAGCGCAACGCGCATGCGCCAGCCGCCGGAAAAGGATGATGCCGGGCGCGCTTGCGCCGCTTCATCAAAGCCTAAGCCCGCCAGAATGGTGGCCGCGCGGGATTCGGCAGTGTGGGCATCGATGTCGGCCAGCCGAATATGGATTTCGGCGATACGGTTGGGATCGGTCGCCGTCTTCTCTTCTTCCAACAGTGCAGCACGCTCTTTGTCGGCGGCCAGCACGATCTCCAGCAACGAATCCTCCGTGCCGGGCGCTTCCTGCGCCACCTGGCCGATGCGCGTGTTCTTCGGAATGCTGATCGAGCCGGTCTCGGAAGCGAGATCGCCGGTGATTGCCTTGAACAACGTGGTCTTGCCGGTACCGTTGCGGCCGACGAGACCCGCCTTCGTGCCTGTGGGCAGCGTCAGCGAAGCGTGGTCGAGAAGCAGGCGTCCGGCTATGCGGAGCGAAAGGTCGTTGATGATAAGCATGGCGGCGCGGTTTTGGCCCGTATAGGCAATAATGGCAAGGGGATGCGGCCGACTGTTTCGGCATGGGAGCCGGTCGCGAGCGGTGCGGTGCCGCTATACAGTCCTGACTGGCGCAAGCCGCCTGGCCCGCAACAAATCGCCCAACACCGAGCCCACAGCTTCAACTGGCGCATCGGCACCAAGCCGGCGTGGCGGCGGCAACGAATGACCGATAGCGAAAAGCAGTGCACTGCCGGCCGAAAACATCGCGAACAACAGGAACATGCCGGTTCCGCCGTAAGCCCCGAGTGCCATTCCGGCCAGCAGGGGGCCGAAGAAATTGCCGACAGTGGAGAGCGAATGCGCTCCGAAATAGGTGCCTCTGTTGGCGGCGGTCGAAATGCCATCGATCAGCATGTACTCAGCTGGGACGACCAGGACCTCACCGATCGTAAAGACAATCATCGAAACGACCAGCATCTCGACGCCCGAAGATACCGCAAATCCTAGATTACCGAAAAGAAACAGCAGGCAGCCCAGCACCAGCGCACGCAGCGCGCCGATTCGCTCGATCACCAGGCGCGCCGGCGTGCTCGCCACCAGCACTGCGGCCGCATTGGTGCTGACCAGCAACGCGAATATCTCGACGCCTTTGGCGAAGTCCTTGATGATGTACTGGGATAGCGGCACCGACCATTGCCCATAGACGGCCACCAGTAACGTGCCGCCGCCGGCGAAGAACATGAGCCGGGGGTCGCGAAAAGCGCCGACAAGACGTCGCCAGCCCCCAACGCGCTGCCCCGCGGCATTTTCTGAACTTGCCGCGATCTCCGGCACGAACAGGAAGATGGTCGATCCGAATGCCAGATGAACCAGGCCGGCCACAACAAACAGAACGTCGGAAGTCGCCCCGAAAGCCAGGCCGATCAAGGGGCCGATCGCCCAGCCGGCATTGATGGCAAGATAGCGCCACGAAAATACCTTCAGACGTAATTTTTCAGGTGCCGCGTCGCTCATCATGGCGCGAGCGGCTGGCTCGTAGACTGCGCCGGCAATGGATGCCACGACGTGGGCGAATGTGAATGCAGCAACGGACTGAGCAAGTCCGAGACCGATCATGCCGAGACCAGCGAAGGAAATGGCGATGGCCAGCACTGTGCGTCGTCCAAGCCGGTCCGATATCGCTCCAGCAAGTGGACTGACCATCGCACCAAGCAACGGCCCCACTCCGATGAGCGCACCTATCCCAGCAGGACCAAGCCCGAAATCCTGCTGAAGCCGGATTGCCAGGAACGAAAGGCTCATGCCTTTGGCGACCGCGACGACCCCGGATCCGGCAATAAGCAGCAGAGCGACCATGCGCCCGGTCTGTTCGGAGTAACTGTTCATGGACATTTCGAAGCCTTCGCGGCTCAAACGGCCGACGCCCCGTGGCTTCGCATTGGCAATGAGCGCGCGCAATGGAGAACATCGCTAGGATGTGTGGGCCAGCCGAAAAAATTGAGCTGATGCGATTCTACGCCAATGCCGTTTGCCCCGACCGAAGCACCGGGGCTTGCATCATGCAAAGGCACGCCCCTCTTCCGCGCGTTGGAATTGCATGAGATCCAGAGAAACAGAGGCGCGACCAAGAACAGTCAGGATCATATGCGCCTGGCCTCGGTGATGTGTCTGGTGGTTGAAGAGATGATCGAGCGCCGGCGCCAGTCGCTGCGAGATCGTGCGCATGTCAGTGGTCACGTAGGAAAACCGTCCCGCGATATCCTTGTCGCCCAGTCCCTCGACCCATTCGACGATGCGCTTGTCTTCGGCTTCACGCGCCATCCGGAGCGCCGGCAGCGCCCTTTGAATGATGACGTCAAGGCTGGCCGGCGCGTCGCCCTGACCGGTGAAGCGCTTCATCCAGATACGATCGGTGACCAGCAGATGGTTGAGTGTGCCCATCATGGAACCGAAGAAAGCACCGGCATCACGCCCGAATTCCTCGTCGGTCAGATTGTCGACGGCATCGTAAAGACGGTTGTTGGCCCACTGATTGTAGGCTGCGAACATCATGAAATGTCGTTTCATTCCAACCCTCGGTTCCCGCCTGTCGGAATGCAACTCCGACAGGAACCTGATCTAGAGCGTCAGCAAAGGCAAAGCCATGACCATTTTGCCCCGGCAGGAGGAACAACGCCTCCTCTTGGCAATGGCCCGGGCGGCTTGTATAGAGCCCGCCACACCTCAATCCCCATCACCAAAGGACGACCCATGGCGATCGAACGCACTTTCTCGATGATCAAGCCGGATGCCACCAAGCGCAACCTCACGGGCGCCATCACCAAGATGCTCGAAGATGCCGGCCTGCGCGTCGTCGCCTCCAGGCGCGTCTGGATGAGCCTGCGCGAAGCTCAGGGCTTTTACGCCGTCCATAAGGACCGCCCCTTCTTCGGCGAACTGACGGAATTCATGTCATCGGGCCCGACGATCGTGCAGGTTCTCGAAGGCGAAAACGCAATCGCCAGGAATCGTGAAGTGATGGGCGCCACCAACCCGGCCAACGCCGCAGAGGGCACCATCCGTAAGGTACACGCGCTATCGATCGGCGAGAATTCGGTGCACGGTTCGGATGCTCCGGAAACCGCTGCCGAAGAGATCGCCTACTGGTTTTCGGGGACCGAGATCGTCGGCTGACCCTAACTTCGGCCTCGGCAACGAGGCAGTCGCTTCATCAAAAAGCCGGGCGCACCTAGCCCGGCTTTTTCTTTCCCGACAGCAAAAGTTTACGCAATTCCAGACGGAAAACCGCTACGCACTTTTTCCTGGAATTGCTCTAGCCTGGCGTGCCGGCCCCGTTCTGTTTGTCTTGCACTTGCCTCAACACCATCGTCATCGGTTCGCTGGCAAGCGGGTCGACATAATGGCGGGCATTGGTCAGGAACAGCGGCCGACCGTCGATCGTAATGTGGGCATCCACCGCGTAAGTTGTTTGAGGGCGAATGTCCTGGCTGTCGAATTTCAACGTGAAACGCACCGGCACCTGGCCGGCAGGGTCGACACGTTGCTCGCAGATTACCCGGACTGGCGCGTTCGGCTGAGAAACGTCGAGTAACTGCACCACAAGCACAGCGTTTTTGGGCAAGATCAGACGCTCGCGATAGGTGACCTCACCGGTCAATCGCCGTTCAGCCGCCATCGTCACGTCTGGCGTGGCTAGCATAACCACCATCATCGGCGCGAAGCCGAAGATGAGCAATTCCGCGATCCTGTCCAGCATGGCGCATCTCCACCGGCGCCCAGCGGCGCTGATGAAAAATCCGCCCCGATTGCGGACAATCCATGGCTGATCTTGGGTATTTTCGGGTACAAGCAGCCTTCCGTCAGAGGCTCAACGCCAGCGCGTGGCCGCCTGCTCGTCGCTCTCCTTGGCTTCGACCCAGCCGCCTTCCGTGCCATCGGCACGATGTTCCTTCTTCCAGAAAGGAGCACGGGATTTGAGGTAATCCATCAGGAAATCAGCAGCCTCGAAGGCGGCCCGCCGGTGTGCGGACGCCGTTACCACCAACACGATGTTTTCACCTGGCCGGATGCGACCATGCCGATGAATAACCGTGACACCCTGCAGCGGCCAGCGGCCAACTGCATCGGCAGCGATGCGACGGATCTCGGCTTCTGCCATACCTGGGTAATGTTCCAGCTCAAGTGCCGCCAGCATGCCATCTTCGTCACGGCAAAGGCCGGAAAATGTGACCACCGCGCCGATGTCGGTGCGACCAGCACCGAGTGTCGCGATTTCGGCAGCGATATCGAAATCCTGCGCCTGGATGCTGATTTTCGGCTTGACGACGCCAAGCACGGCATCAGCCTCCCGTCATCGGCGGGAACAATGCGATCTCACGCGCACCGTCGATCTTCTCACCATGGTCGACATGTTCCTGATTGATGGCAACGCGGATCGAGCGCGGATGCTGGAGTGCGTTTTCGTACTCCTCGCCGCGCGATTTCAGCCAGGCAAGCAGTTCAGTCACAGTCGTCACCTCGGCCGGAAGCTCGACATCCTCCTCGGATTTGCCGATCCGCTCCCGCACCCAGGCGAAATAGATGAGCTTCATCGCACGTCCCGTCATTCGTCGACGATATGCTTCAATCCGGCACGAAAATAGTCATAGCCGGTGTAGAGCGTCACAACCGCCGCGATCCAGAGCAGCACCAGCCCGGTCTCGGTGGTAAACGGGAAAATCTTGTCGCCGGCGGGACCAGCAAGCAGAAAGGCGATCGCCACCATCTGGATCGTCGTCTTCCATTTGGCAAGCTGTGTGACCGGCACCGAAACCTTCAGTGCAGCAAGATACTCGCGCAGTCCCGAAACCAGGATCTCGCGGCACAGGATAATGATGGCCGCCCACAGCGACCAGCCGGCAATGCCGTCTTCGTCAGCGGCAAGCAGAAGCAGGCAGGTCGAAACCAGAAGCTTGTCAGCGATGGGATCGAGCATCTTGCCGATATTGGAGGTCTGTTGCCAGGCGCGCGCCAGATAGCCGTCGAAATAATCGGTAATCGACGCGGCCAGAAAGATCGCCAGCGCGAGCCAGCGCGCGAAATCACTCGATTTCAGATGGCCTTCGAGAAAGAAGCACACGACAACCATCGGCACTGCGATGATGCGCGCATAGGTGAGTATATTGGGCAGGTTGAATGCGTGTTTCGCCATGCGTGCCTGGAACTTCCGGGTCGTTTCTTTTCTTACTTCCGTACTCAAATCAGAAGCCGATATCAGGGGTCAACCATTGAAAATCGACTAGCCAGCGCAAAAACACCGTACAGACAGTCAATTCTCATGAAAATGGTTGTAAACAAGCCGCGCGACCTGCTCCGAAATGCCGTTGACCACAATCAGGTCCTCGACAGCGGCTCGGCTTACCGCCTTGGCCGTACCGAAATGCAGAAGCAACGCGCGTTTCCGGCCGGGACCGATGCCGGCGATCTCGTCCAATGGACTCTTCACCATCTCCCTCTTGCGGCGAGCACGGTGCGAGCCGATCGCGAACCGGTGGGCCTCGTCACGCAGCCGCTGGATGAAATAGAGCACTGGATCTCGCACCGGCAGCGTAAAGGACGGCTTGCCCTCGACGAAAAAACGTTCGCGCCCCGCCTCGCGGTCCTGGCCTTTGGCGATACCGATGGCGACAACCCGATCCTGGACGCCGAGGTCCGCAAGGATCTTGCGCACCGCTGACATCTGCCCTTGGCCACCATCGATCAGAATGACATCAGGCCAGGCGGGGAAACCATTGGAGACGAGGTCGTCCGGTTCGCCGGCCTCCTCACCCGCAACAGCCTCTTCGCCATGCTCCTTGATGAGGCGGGAGAAGCGCCGCTCCATCACCTCGCGCATCATGCCGAAATCGTCGCCAGGCGTAATCTCGGTCGAGCGGATGTTGAACTTGCGATACTGGTTCTTGACGAACCCCTCCGGCCCGGCAACGACCATGGCGCCGACGGCGTTGGTGCCCATAATATGCGAGTTGTCGTAGACCTCGATGCGCACGGGCGGCTTCTGCAAACCGAATGTTTCCGCGAATCCAGCCAGCAATCTCGCCTGCGTCGAGGTCTCCGCCAAACGGCGGCCAAGCGCCTCGCGCGCGTTCTGCAGTGCATGGTCGGTCAGATCCTTCTTCTCGCCGCGCTGCGGCACCGAGATCGAGACTTTGCGGCCAGCACGGGTCGACAACGCCTCGGCAAGCAGGTCCTGTTCGTCCACGGCATGTGAAAGCAGCACCGTGCGCGGCGTCGGCTTGTCGTCGTAGAATTGGGCAAGGAAGGAACCCAACACCTCGGCTGCTTCCATGGCTGGATCGGCCTTGGGAAAATAGGCACGATTGCCCCAGTTCTGGCCCGTCCGGAAGAAGAACACCTGGATGCAGACCTGCCCGCCTTCCTGGTGAATGGCGAAGACATCCGCTTCTTCCACCGACTGCGGATTGATCCCTTGATGACTCTGCACATGGGCAAGTGCCGCCAAACGATCGCGGTAGACTGCGGCATGTTCGAAATCGAGATTTTCGGCAGCAGCCTGCATCGCGGCGGAAATCTCGGTCTTCACCTTCTGGCTGCGACCCGACAGGAAATCCTTCGCCTCCTCGACCAGCACGGCATAGTCGCCGTGCGAAATCTCACCCGTGCACGGCCCGGCACAACGCTTGATCTGGTAAAGCAGGCATGGGCGTGTCCGGTTTTCATAGAAAGAATCCGTGCAACTCCTCAGCAGGAAGGCTCGCTGCAGTGAATTGATGGTGCGCCCCACCGCTTGCGCGGAAGCAAACGGGCCAAAATAATCGCCTTTTCGCGAACGCGCACCACGGTGCTTGTAGATACCAGGCGACGAGTGATCCCCAGTCAGGAGGATATAGGGGAACGACTTGTCGTCGCGTAGCAGCACGTTAAAACGCGGCCGCAAACGCTTGATGAGATTTGCTTCCAGCAGCAGCGCTTCAATCTCTGTGCGGGTGACGACGAATTCCATCGTCGCTGTCTCGCGCACCATGCGACCGATACGGTTGGTGTGGAAACGACCTTGCGCGTACTGCGTTACCCGCTTCTTCAGACTGCGCGCCTTACCGACATAGAGCACATCGCCGGCAACGTTCATCATCCGGTAGACACCAGGGGCATTGGGCAAACGCTTGACCAGCGTCTGGATGACTTCCGCGCCGACCATGCCGTCGGTGTCGCCGGCATGTTGTGTCCAGTCGATCGCGGTGAAGGCGACCACCGGGCCGGAAGGCACAACCTCCGCTTCGATGCTGTCGTCGTCATCCAGATCGACATCGGGCAGATCCTCGCCCGCCGCGCGTCCGTTTTTTGCTTTGCCGGAACTCATTCCACCACGCCTGTCACATCCGGCGTTTGCCATGCAAGATGCTGGCCGCCGTCCAGCGCGATCATCTGGCCGGTGACCGACCGCGCACTCCATAGATATCGTATCGTCGCGCCAAATTCGCCAAGGTCAGCGCCATGCTTCAGCAACACACCGTCGAGCTGCGTTTGGAAGTCACGATCATCCTGACGCACTCCCTTCAACGTCGGTCCCGGCCCAATCGCATTGACGCGTATGCGCGGCGCCAGCGCCTGCGCCATCGTCTGCGTGGCGGCCCACAATGCCGATTTCGAAAGCGTATAGGAAAAATAGCGCGGCGTCGGCCGCCACACCCGCTGATCGATCATGTTGACGATCAGACCATCCTGGCGCTCCGGCAAGGCACGAGCAAAACGTTGTGCCAAAAGTGCGGGCGCTTTCACATGCACCGCGAAATGGCGATCCCAACCGGACCAATCGAAATCCTCGATCGAATCTTCCTCGAACAACGAGGCGTTGTTGATCAGAAGGCCGATAGGCCCGAGCGCCTTCGTCGCGGCATCGACCAGCCCAGCCGTCGCATCCGCGTCGGTCAGATCTGCGGCGACGACGGCGGCACGACCGCCGGCCGCTACAATCTCGCTTGCGAGAGCTTCTGCCTCTTCGCGGGAACGGTTGCAATGGATGGCGACGGAGAACCCGTTGGCGGCAAGATCCTCGACGATTGCCTTGCCTATTCGTCTCGCTCCGCCCGTCACAAGGGCCGTCGCTGTGGTTTTGTTCGTCATCTGGCTTTCATCCGCGATAAGGGCAGCCAGCAAATGAGACCGCTCAATAGTAAAATGCCGTTCGTTCCTGTGGCCATATTGTGTCGATGCGCTGAAATGAAGGTTTCGACTCGGATTCGGCCATCTGGTCGAATGGCCAATATAGAGACCACAACCCCTTGCACCAAGCGGGGTACAGCTTCCTCGGCGAAAGGCTCCTGACAACTTTGTTGCACTAGTGCAACGTCATGGTTCAGCCTCATTCGCGCCAGCTAAAGACCCAAGTTCAGGTTCGCTTCCGCCGCATTTGCCGCCCAAATTCCGGAACCGTTGAGCGCTTGATCCGTTTCTCCCCCCGGCGGGTCTGGTTCGCAAGGAACAAGCCAGCGTCTTTGGCTTTATGGAGTAAGAACTATGTCTATCAACCACAAAATCACGCGGACGTCGGTTGCTGCGATCGGGCTTCTCGCTGTTCTCGGCACTGTTCCGGCTTTCGCTGCGGACGTCGTTGCGGAAGAGCCGCCGGCTCCGGCTCCTGTTGCCGAACTGCCGGTTGCCTCCTGGGCCGGAGCTTATGCCGGTGTGCAGCTCGGCTACGGCTTCGCAGGCCGCACCAAGGTCGAAGACTTCGACACCCGCATCAAGACCGACGGCTTCCTCGGCGGAGCTTTTGCCGGCTACAACTGGCAGCAGGACAGCTTCGTTTACGGTCTTGAGGGCGACCTCGGTTACAACGGCACGAAGGGCTCGGAAAACGGCTTCAAGTCCAAGTCGGGCCTTGAAGGCTCGATCCGCGCTCGCCTGGGCTACACCGTCAGCCCCGATATCCTGCTTTACGGC
The DNA here is from genome assembly GCF_001303895.1 of Mesorhizobium sp. 1M-11. Lineage (GTDB taxonomy): Bacteria > Pseudomonadota > Alphaproteobacteria > Rhizobiales > Rhizobiaceae > Mesorhizobium. The sequence continues at coordinate 114,811 of NZ_LJSD01000037.1, forward strand.
ACGGCCGGCGGTGCAGGCCAGGGCCTGAAGGTCACCGACGAGGTCACCGGTCTCAACGATCGTAAGACCATGTTCGGCTGGACCGCCGGTGTCGGTACCGACATCAAGTTCACTGAAAACGTGTTCGGTCGCGTTGAGTATCGCTACACCGACTACGGTTCCAAGGACTTTGACAACGGTATCGGCAAGGTCAAGAGCAGCGACAACCGCGTCCAGTTCGGCGTGGGTATGAAGTTCTGATCGATTTCCGATTCAGCATGAAAAGCCGGGCGCAAGCCCGGCTTTTTTGTTCGATGCGCACCCGAACGAGCTGAACGACAACCAGACGGCCTTCAGCTCAGGCCGGCACGCATCCCTTCAGTTCCGGAAACTTCTCGTCGAAGCGCGCCGCCCAGCGCAGCAGCCTGCCTCGCCCCTTTTCCCATTTGCCAGCGAAACGCAAAGACAGATAGCCAAGCGCCGCACGCAGTGCGATTTGGCCGACGGTGATTTTTTTCGGCAGCTTGGGTGGATTGGCGTTCAGGCTGTCGAGAGCCCGGGTGATCTTGGCCCATTGCCGGTCCAGCCAAGGTTGGAACACCTTGTCGTCGGGCCGCACCCTGCGTTCATAGACCATCGATAGCGCCGAATCACAGATGCCATCCGCCAACGCTTCCAGCACCTCGGCTTCAATGCGCTTTTCGGGGTTGCGCGGAAACAGCACGTTCTTGGCCTGCCGGTTAAGATACTGGGTGATGGCACGGCTATCGAAGATCGACTGGCCGCTTTCCAAAATCAGCACCGGGATCTTGCCCAGCGGATTGGCAGCGATCAGATCTGCCGGGTCCTCTTCCGTCTTGACGGGTTTCAATTCCAACACGATGCCGGCATAGGCCGCCGCCATGCGGACCTTGGAACTGTATGGCGAAGCGGTTGCATAGAGCAGGCTGGGCATGATGTCCTCATTGGAATTGGGTGCCCGGATCTCGGCCGCGCGCCAAGACCGAACACGGGTGCGATGCCCACTGATGAGCGGAGTGAGAGCCAGATGAAATTCCGGAAAACGCCTCTGCCGAGGCGTCGGAATCGTTAGCGCAGAACGCGGCAGGCACCGTCATAGACATGCCAGCGATCGAAGCCCGAAACGCAGAACTCGACATTGTCGCCAACGCCAGCAAAGCCCTGCCCTTCCTCGATCAGATACCAGATGCTGCGCTCATGCCCATCGGAGAGAATGACCCTTGCATCGCAATAACGACGGCCTATCGGCCAGTTATCCTCCGCCGGCTGATAACGGCGCTCGTTGATGCGACGGAAATCGGTAATCTGCACGTCAGGCAGATTCGGCACGTTGCGGACCTGGTGCGCAAAGCGGCTGCTGATCTTGTTGAGCACCCAAGCTTCCCCGCACACGCCCGGATCGCCCGAATAGCTGGACAGATCGGCAGCTTGCGCCGCCGGAGCAACGGTCAGGACAGAACCCAGGCCAATCAACCCGGCAAGGAGAGATTTGAACAAGTGAGTCATGGCGGCGCCTCATTTCTGATCGGCGGCACTGTGCGGATTTGCCGTCACACGGTCAAGCTGGGAAGTATTGGGCCTCGATCAAATCCGATGCCTAACCATCCTCGCGCGCCAGCCAGTCGAGCCGCCAACCGGCAGCGGCTGGTTCGGCCATCGCCGCCTGCAGCGCAGGCAGGATCAGGCGAAGGTCCTGCTCCAGGGTGAATGGCGGATTGACCACCACCATGCCAGTGCCGTCCAGTCGTTCGCTGTTCGAAGCCGGCCGCACCTCGAAAACGATGTCGAGCACCTTGTTCATGCCGGATGCCGTCAGCCGATTGCGGAAATCGGCCACGCTGTGTCGATCCTTGATCGGATACCAGAGCGCATAGATACCGCCTGGCCAGCGTTTGTAAGCCTTTTCTACACCCGCTGCGAGACGATCGAACTCACCCTCCTGTTCAAAGGGAGGGTCGACGAGCACAAGCCCGCGCTTTTCCTTGGGCGGCAAGTGTGCGCCAAGCGCCAACCAGCCGTCCAGTTCGATAACACGCGTTTGAAAATCGCCTTCGGACTGCCCTTTCAGTCGGACGGCGTCCTGAGGGTGCAATTCGATCGCCGTCAGCCGATCCTGATTGCGCAGCAGGCGCCGTGCAAGCCATGGAGACCCCGGATAGAAGCGAATGCCGCCATCGGTGTTGCAGGCATTGACTGCTTCGAGATAAGGCCCCAGCAAAACCGTCGCCTGTATGCCCGGGTCGATCCTGGCCACTCGACCGATGCCATCGCGCCATTCGCCCGTCTTCTGAGCTTCATTCGAGGAAAGATCATAAAGACCGATACCGGCATGGGTATCGATGACGCGAAACGGCTTCTCCTTGCGTTTCAAATATTCGATCAGCCGCACCAGCACGACGTGTTTGACCACGTCAGCGAAATTTCCGGCATGATAGGCATGGCGATAATTCATAGCCTTCAGACGGCGCTTCCGCCCCTGCCCCAGCGCGGCTTCGGCGGAGTTTCGGGTTTGTCAGGACGTCGCGATCCGCCGAAACGGATCGCCAGTATCAGACCAATCGCCCCAAGCGCGATCAACCCGAAGCCGATCTGAATGGCCCGTCTGTCCGGAACGGCCGCACCGGTACGCAACACCAGGTCCACTGCCTTGATCTGGATGTTATCGGCATCGCCATATCCGAGGGTGAAGACATAGGTGCCTGCTTCCTCGACCTCGATCAGTCCTGCTTCGTCACGGAACACCTTGTCGGTCAACTGCGGGCTTTGTTCGCGTGGCGTCGGATTGCCGCTGAAACTCAGCCGTTCCGCAAGCACGGTTCGATTGCCGGCGGCAGCTGTCAGCGTCAGCACGGTACGATCAAAGGCCAGGATGCGATCTGCATTGCTCGTCAGATCGACAAAGACCCGGACCGGTCCGGTTCCAGCCTTCAGCGATACCGTTACCGGCTTGAAGCGGCCGTCCTGATAGGCATGCCAGGTGCCAAGCTCTTCGCCGGAAAAGCTTCGAACGGCCCAAGGATAGATGAAACCGAGGGCGACGCCGGCCAGGATAACGAGCAGAAACAGTTTGCGCATGGCTCAGCCCATAGAACGCTGCGCGTACCCACGCAATCTCATGCTTTCCGCTCCCAGCGCCGGTCCGCCGTCTGCTGCCAATAGGTCACGGTGTGGCCAGCACCCTTCATGTCCTTCCAGTGGCCGCGCGCAGCCTCGACCTGGCCTGCATCATGCCCATCGAACAGGAAAACAGCGCGATCGTAGCCGGACAAGTCAGGAGGCGTGGCGGCATCCACGAGGAAGCGGATCTGCGCCGTATTGGGGTTCATTTCCCCTGTGGTGAGAAGGATAGGCTGTTCAGCCGGATAAGGCTCGCGATCGGTTGCATGCGCCAGGAAGCCGTCGTCACGATACACCCACAGATGTTGGTCCAGCGCATCTCTGCGCTCCTCCGTGCCCGTCTGCACGACGACCCGCCAGCCGCGGTCGACGCTGCGCTCGAGCAGGCCCGGCAACGCCTCCTCCAGCGTCGACTCGGTCAGATGATAGAACAGCACTTCGGCCATCGATCAGGCTTCGTAGTGGTCGCGCACCAACCGGTCGAGCAGCCTGACGCCAAAGCCGGAACCCCAGGACTGGTTGATCTCGCTCGCCGGCGCACCCATCGCGGTACCAGCAATATCAAGATGTGCCCACGGCGTTTCCTTGACGAAGCGCTGCAGGAATTGAGCGGCGATAATGGCGCCGCCATACCGTCCGCCGATGTTCTTCATGTCGGCGTTCTTTGAGTCGATCAGCTTGTCGTATTCGCTGCCGAGCGGCATGCGCCACAGCTTCTCTTGTGTGGCGGCACCGGCCTGCAACAATTGCCCGGCAAGCTCATCGTCATTGGAAAACAGCCCGGCATGGTGCTGACCGAGCGCCACCATGATCGCGCCTGTCAACGTGGCAAGATTGATCATCAATCGAGGTTCGAAGCGGTTGCTGCAGTACCAGAGCGCGTCAGCGAGCACCAGGCGACCCTCGGCGTCGGTATTAAGCACCTCGATGGTCTGGCCGGACATCGAGGTAACGATGTCGCCAGGCCGCTGAGCATGACCGTCGACGCTGTTTTCCACTAACCCGAGGATGCCGACGACATTGGCTTTCGCCTTGCGAACTGCGAGTGCGTGCAACAGGCCTGTGACGGCCGCTGCACCGCCCATATCGCCCTTCATGTCCTCCATGCCCGACGCCGGCTTCATCGAATTGCCGCCAGTATCGAAGGTCACGCCCTTGCCGACGAAGGCAAGCGGCTTGTCCTTGGCCTTGCCGCCGTTCCATTGCAGCACCGCGAGACGGGCACCACGCGGCGAACCCTGCGCCACGCCGAGCAGGGAGCCCATGCCGAGCTTCTTCATTTCCTTCTCGGTCAGGATCTCGACCTTGACGCCCAGCGCTTCCAATTGTTTGGCTCGCTCGGCAAATTCGATAGGCCCCAGCGCGTTCGCCGGCTCGTTGACCAGGTCGCGCGCGATAGTCACACCATCGACAACGGCTTCGAGCTCAGCGAATGCCTTCTTGGCAGCTGCCGGATTTACCGTCTGGATGGTGATCTTGGTCGCGGTCCTGGCGTCATCCTTGCCGTCGTCGCCTTTCTTCGTCTTGTATTTGTCGAAGGAATAGGCCCGCAGCAGAATGCCCGCGGCAATGCCTGCAGCTTCGGCACCATCTGTCTCGACGCCTGGCAGATCAACCACGATGACTGCTTCTTTGGCCTTGCGCAGCAATGTCGCCACGTGCCCACCGAGTTTCAGCCACGCATATTCATCCAGTGCCGATGATTTGCCGGTACCGACCACCACCAACCTGTCGAGCGCGGTGCCTTCGGGTGCGAAGATCTCGGCGGAAGTGCCGAATTTTCCTAAAAAATCCGCCGCAGGCAGCACCCTTGCCAGGGCATTGGCAGGATCATGTGCCTTGGCACGTTCGGAAAGCCCCGCTTCTTCCGCGGAAAGCACGAAGGCTGCGCCCTTCTTGACGGTGGCGAATTTGGCAAAGGCAATCGTGGGTCGGGCAGCCATGAGATCCTGCTTGGTTGAACGCTTGAAACGAGGGGCGACCTTTCGCGCTTTTCGATCGTTTGGCAAGACCGGCAAACCTTGAGCCGATACATGGGGATAAGCTCACTCCGCGTGCTGCGGTCTCCTGTCACCGGGCCAATGAATGGACGATTTGGCTGACGGCGACCCTTGACGATCGACAGCAGGTCACACAAATGTCTGGCGCAAACCGCTGTTAACCATACCTATTCGCCTTTTCTTATCCATTCCCGACCAGAGTCGGCGCCACCGGACATGACGACTTGAAACGGAACCAAACCAGGCCGGTTGTATGGGTGTCACCGGAAAGATAACGTCTAGAGCTGCGACACCCGTCGAGATCAATCGAGAAGAACTGCCCTGAATGAAGGTCGCCGAGCTCTATATCTTCCGGCGCGCGCTCTCGCTCTTTCTTGCAGCGTTGGCGTGGACGCTGGCGATTGTCTGGACGACGCAGGTTCTCACACGTATCAACCTGGTAACCGACAACGGGCAATCTGCGTTAAGTTTCTTCCAGGTTGCGGCACTCATTCTGCCGACGATCATCCCGATCGTCGTCCCCTTCGCGCTCATCGTGGCGGTGGCGCAGACGCTCAGCGTCATGAATTCCGATTCGGAGCTGGTGGTGATCAACGCCGCCGGCGCCTCGCGCATGACCGTCGTCAAGCCGATCCTTATCCTCGCGCTGATCGCGAGCGTCATCTCCTTCGTCGTCGACAACGGCGTTGAACCCTATGCCCGCCAGAAGAATCGCGAGCTGATCGCCAGCGCACGCGCCGACTTTCTGTCGCTGATCATCCAGGAAGGAACCTTCCGCAAGGTGGAAGACGGCCTGTTCGTGCAGATCGGCGAACGCTTTGCCGACGGCGGCTTGGGCAGCATCTTCGTGGCCGATTCCCGTCAGGAAGGCACGGATCTCGTCTATTACGCCAAGACCGGCGCGGTTATCGACAAGGGCAACGAAAAAGTGCTCCTGATGAATGACGGCGTGGTGCATCGCAGGGCACCCGCCGGCGACGTTTCGGTCATTCGTTTCACGTCCTACGCCTTCGATCTGTCGGCTTTTGCGACTGCAGCGCAGGCAACGCTCTATCCGAAGGACCAGACGACACAATACCTGCTCAATCCTGATCCCAACGACCGCTATTACCAGCAGGCGCCAGACCAGTATCGCGCCGAGCTCGCATTGCGTTTCTCCGAATGGGCTTATTCTCTTGCCTTCGCGATGATCGCTCTTGCCGTCGCCGGCGACGCGCGCTCGCACCGCGAGGCTCGCATCCACCCACTGATCACGGCAATCTGCATCGCGCTGTTCGTGCGCTGGCTGGGTTTCTTCGCCGCCGGCAAGGCCAATACCAATCCACTCTACAATTATCTGGTGATCGCAGTGCCCTTTGGCGCCTCGGCCGTGGCCGGTTGGGTCATCTTTTCCAATCGACGGATGGAATTGCCGTCAAGTTGGGCCGACTGGCTGACGAACATGTTCAGCCGTTTTGGCGAAATCGGCATCCGCCTGAGGCTTTGGTGGGCTAGCCGCGGCACGACCCGTCAGGGGAATTCCTGATGGGTTGGACACTCGGCCGCTACTTCTTCTTCCGCTACCTGGGGATCACCATCTGGATCTTCCTGGGGCTGTTTGCGCTGGTCTTTCTGATCGATTTCACCGAGTTGACGGGCCGCATCGCTGGTGTCCCCGGCTTCACATACCAGGCGGGTTTTGCCATCTCGGCGCTGCGCGTGCCGATGATCATGCTGCAGACCGTCCCTTTTGTCGGACTGTTCTCGGCCATGGCGACGCTGGTCTCGCTCAATCGCAAATACGAGTTGGTGATCGCACGTTCCGCGGGTATCTCGGCCTGGCAGTTCCTGCTACCCTGCTGCATCGGCGCTTTGCTGTTCGGCGCCGTCGCCGTCGCGATCCTCAATCCGCTGGCCGCCTACGGCTTTTCCCAATCCGAAAGAATCGAAAGCGAACTGCGCTCAGGGACCTCCAACGATGTCTCTGCTGATTCAGCTCCATGGATCCGACAGAAGACCGCCGCCGACGATACGATCATCGGCGCTCGGGCAATCTTGAACCAGGGCCTGGAGATGGCGGACGCTGTCTTCTTCCTGCTCGACCAGCAGGGCAATATCGTCGAACGCAAGGATGCCAAGAAGGTGTTCCTGCGGGATGGCTATTGGGAACTGCAGGACGTCAGCATCCTCAAGGACGGCAATGTCGAAAAGAAAACGACGGACCGATTGCCGACGGATTTGAAGCCGGAATTCGTACAGGAACGGCTGGCGCGGCCGGAAACAATTCCCTTTTACGAGTTACCGCAAAAGATTGAAGTTGCTCGTTCCTTCGGGCTTAAGGCAAATGCATTCGCCATGCAGTTCGATTCGCTGGTGGCGATGCCTTTCCTTCTGGTTGCGATGACTCTGATCGCAGCAACCGTCTCGATGCGATTTGCGCGAATGGGACAATCTGCAACGATGATTCTGGGTGGCGTAGTCGCTGGGTTTCTGCTTTATGTTGTGTCTGTTTTGGTCAAAGCGTTTGGAGTGGCGGGATTCGTCCCGACCGTGGTAGCTGCATGGTTTCCGGTGGTCGTGGCGATGTTCTTCGGGGTGACGTTCCTGCTGTACAGGGAAGACGGTTAGTGATGAGGCCGGTTTTGCAAGGTCGCAGACCGATCCGAGCGGCACTCTTGTGCGGAGTGAGCGCGCTCGCTTGCCTTTTTGCCGGCAGCTTGGCGACCGCTATTCCGGCCGCGGCTCAGGCGGTGGAAGCGCCCAGCGTGCCAGCCGGTTCGCAGATGCTGCTCGAATCCGACACCCTGGTTTACGACAATGACAACCAGACAGTGACTGCCGTTGGTGGCGTGCAAATCGACTACGGCGGGAACAAACTGGTGGCTCAGCGCGTCGAATACGACCGCAAGACCAAGCGCCTCGTTGCCTCCGGTAACGCACAGCTCGTGCAAAGCGACGGCACGAAGATCAATTCCGAACACATTGATATCACCGACGATTTTGCCGACGGCTTCGTCAACGCGTTGCGCGTCGAGACTGTGGACAAGACCTATTTCGGCGCCGAAAGCGCCGAACGCATCGGCGGCGTGCTGACGACGTTCCACAACGGCGTCTATACCGCCTGCGAACCTTGCGAGGACAAGCCGGACAAAGCGCCGATCTGGCGCGTCAAGGCACGCAAGATCATCTGGAACGGCGAAAAGAAAACGGTGCGTTTCGAGAACTCCAATTTCGAGTTCTTTGGGTTCCCGATCGCCTTCCTGCCCGCTTTCGAGATCGCCGACCCGACGGTGAAGCGCAAGAGCGGCTTCCTGATGCCCGGCATTACCTTCAACAGCAAGCTCGGCACCGGCGTCACCATTCCTTATTACCTCGCGCTGTCGCCGACTTACGACATCACCGCGCGCGGCACCTATTATACCAACCAGGGTTTCCTCGGCGAAGCGGAGTGGCGCCAGCGCTTCGACAACGGCCAGTACAGCCTGCGCATTGCAGGCATCGACCAGAAGAAGCCTTCGAAATTCGACCCCAATACCGTCGATTCCGGTCCGACCGGCGACCCGAACAAGTTCCGTGGCATGATGGGCAGCAAGGGCCAGTTCGCGATCAATTCGCGTTGGAACTTCGGCTGGGACGTCCTGCTGCAGACGGACAAGAACTTCTCGACCACCTATCACATCAACGGCTATGACGCCTCCGTGCATCGCTCGGAGGTCTATCTGACGGGCCTGAACGACCGGAACTATTTCGACGTGCGTGCCATGCACTTCGAAGTGCAGGAAAATGTTCTGCAGCGGGAGGCCGGCGCCCGCTATCAGACCGGTGCGCGCGACGAATTCCAGCCTTGGGTGCTGCCGTCGCTCGACTATGCCTACATCCCGGACACGCCACTGGCCGGTGGTCAGCTCTCGATCAACCTCAATTCCCGCGTCATCAAGCGCGACCGTCTCGATGAAGCCTTCACGGTGAACTACGATACGCTGAGCGCCGTCCAGCGTGTTCGCGGCATCGAAGGCGATTCCGGCCGCCTGACCGCAGAAGCCGAATGGAAGCACAGCTTCGTCACCGAAGGTGGCATGGTCATCACACCCCTGCTGGCTTTCCAGGGCGATGCCAACTACCTGCGTGCGTCCTCCGGCTCACTTGACGCCATCAATCAGATGGCTGCCGAGCAAGGTGTTTCCGCTGACATGCGCTCCTCTTTCGCCAGGGCCATGGCGACCGCGGGTCTCGAATTTCGCTGGCCGCTGCTGTTCACCAGCCTGACCGGCGGCTCGCATATCATCGAGCCGACCGCGCAATTGTTCGTGCGCCCGAACGAATCCTATGTCGGTGGTCTGCGCGTTCCCAACGAAGACGCACAGAGCATGGTGTTTGACGCCACCACCCTGTTCGAACGCGACAAATTCTCCGGCTATGACCGTATCGAAGGCGGCAGCCGCGCCAATGTCGGCGTGCGTTATTCGGGCAGCTATTCCAATGGCTGGACCACGAACGCCCTGTTCGGCCAATCCTATCAGATTGGCGGCAGGAATTCTTTCGCGCAGCCTGATCTGGTGAATGTCGGCGCCTATTCCGGCCTTGAGACCGAAACATCCGACTACGTCGGCCTCGCCGGCTTCACCAGCCCCTATGGTCTGTCGGCTTCGGTCAGCGGCCGTTTCGACGAGCAGACCTTTGAGGTCCGCCGCGCCGAAGCCAAGGCCGCCTATAGCGGCTCATCTCCAGTATCAGTGTCGGCACAGTATGCCTTCATCCAGGCACAGCCCGGTTATGGCTTTGAGGACGACCGCCACGAGGTCTCGCTCGGTGCATCGACACGCCTCAACCAGAACTGGCGCGTCTTCGGTTCAGGCACTTACGACATCCAGACACGCGTGCTGACGAATGACGGGCTCGGCTTTGCCTATGATGACGAGTGCTTCACTTATATGATGACCGTGTCCGAAAGCCGCGATCGCGTGACCCGGGAAGTGACCCGTAACATCGGCTTCAACATCTCGTTCCGTACCATCGGCGATTTCGGCTCGACCTCCAGCAGCTTCCAATAAGTCATTACCCCTTGCGGGACATGGTTTCGCCGCATAGGACGGGCAAGGAAAATTGTATCCGGCTCAGCGATGAGCCGGGATAGAAATGGATTTGGAACAGAGATAATGAGGAAACAGCTCTTTTCCGCAGGCCTTGCACTTCTGGTCGCGACCGCGGGCGTCTCGTTGACAGCGATGTCCCAACCAGCCTTTGCCAGCGAAATCAAATATGTCGTCAACAATGTTGCCATTACCAGCGGCGACATCCAGCATCGCGCGGCCTTCCTGCGCCTGCAGAAGCGCAAAGGTAACGCCGCCGACGAGATGGTCGAGCAGACGCTCCGACTGGCCGAGGCGAGACGCCTGGGTATCCGCATCTCCGACCAGCAGGTGAACGACGCCTATGCGCGCTTTGCCTCCAACAACAAGATGAAGTTGGCACAGCTCGACGGTGTTATGGACAAGTCAGGCGTCACCAAACAGCACTTCAAGGAATTCATCCGTGCGCAGATGGCCTGGAACCAGGCGCTTGGCATGCGCTACCGTTCCGAGCAAGGCGGCGGTGGCGGCATGAGCGAGCAGGATGCCGTGCGCAAGATGCTGCAGAAAGGCGGTAACAAGCCATCCGCCACCGAATATCTGTTGCAGCAGATTATCTTCGTGGTCCCGGCAGCTGAGCGCGGCGCGCTGATGGCAAAGCGCAAGCGCGAAGCGGAAGCGATGCGCGCCCGTTTCAACGGCTGCAACACCACGCGCGAATTCGCCAAGGGCCTCATCGACGTAACCGTTCGCGATCTTGGCCGTGTGCTTGCTCCCCAGTTGCCGGCGGATTGGGCCGATCAGATCAAGGCAACAAAAGCCGGCGGCGCCACTCAGGTGAAGGAAACCGAGCGTGGCATTGAGTTCATTGGCATCTGCTCGGCGCGCGAAGTCTCGGACGACAAGACTGCCCAACTGATGCTTCAGAACGAAGGGCTCGACGGCAAGAAAGACGATGCCGCCGACGCACTCAGCAAGAAATATGTCTCCGAGTTGAAGGCCAAAGCCGTCATCGTGCAGCGCTGACGGCCGTGCGCGAAATCAGACTTCCGCTTGCGTTGAGCGTTGGCGATCCATCAGGCATTGGCCCGGAGATCGCACTGGCGGCTTGGAAACGCCGCGAAGAACTGGGTGTTCCTGCCTTCTATTTGCTTGCGGATCCAAACTTGATCGCCGCGCGCGGTCGTCTCGTCGGCGCCGACGTCCGGATTGCCGAAACGACAGCGCAAGAGGCACACACTGTGTTCGCCAGCGCCCTGCCTATCGTGCCGCTGAACGCAAAGTTCGTGGATACAGTCGGCCATCCGGATCCCGTCAACGCCGAGGGCGTCATCGAGGCGATCGATCGCGCGGTTGCGGATAGCCTTGCCGGTCACGCTGCCGGCACTGTCACCTGCCCCATCGCCAAGAAGCCGCTCTACGATGCCGGGTTCGGTTTTCCGGGCCATACTGAATATCTGGCGCATCTGGCTGCCCGCCACACCGGCCGGAAGGTGACGCCGGTCATGCTGCTGGCGGGGCCGGACCTGCGCACAGTTCCCGTTACCATCCACATTCCGCTTGCTGCCGTGCCGAAAGTGCTCACCACCGACCTGATCGTCGAGACCGGCCGCATCACCGCGCGGGATCTAAAAACCCGTTTCGGCATCGAAGCGCCCCGCCTTGCCATTGCCGGCCTCAATCCGCATGCCGGCGAGGGCGGCACCATGGGCAAGGAAGATCTGGAAATCGTCGCCCCTGCCGTCGAAGCATTGCGCGAGGAAGGCATCGATGCGCGTGGTCCGCTGCCTGCTGATACGCTTTTCCATCGACGCGCTCGGGCAAGCTACGACGTTGCCCTTTGCATGTACCACGATCAGGCCTTGATCCCAGCAAAGACGCTGGCTTTCGACGAAGCCGTCAACGTAACTCTTGGCTTATCATTTATTCGCACCTCACCCGACCATGGCACGGCCTTCGATATCGCTGGCCGAGGTATCGCACGACCGGATAGTTTGATTGCCGCGCTCAAACTGGCCGCAGAACTGGCCGGCAATGCCAGGAGCGCCCAGGGATGAGCGCTGACGGCCTGCCGCCACTTCGAGAAGTCCTTGAACGCCATGGCCTCCAGGCCAAGAAGGCGCTTGGCCAGAACTTCCTGCTGGACCTGAATCTAACAGGCAAGGTAGCGCGAACTGCTGGCGATCTGACCCAGACGACCGTCATAGAAGTCGGTCCCGGGCCGGGTGGGCTGACGCGCGCCCTCCTCCTCCATGGTGCCCGCCGCGTTGTCGCCATCGAGCGTGACGAGCGTTGTCTTGCGGCCCTTTCCGAGGTGTCGGACCATTATCCTGGACGACTGGAAGTCATCTCGGGTGACGCTTTAAAGGCCGATTTCACGACCCTGGCGAGCGATGGCCCGGTCAAGATCGTCGCCAACTTGCCCTACAACATCGGCACCGAATTGCTCATTCGCTGGCTAACCGTCGATAGCTGGCCGCCTTTCTATCAATCGCTGACGCTGATGTTCCAGCGCGAAGTGGCCGAGCGCATCGTCGCGAAGCCCGCTTCCGGCGCCTACGGACGGCTCGGTGTTCTGGCCGGCTGGCGAACGGAGGCAAAAATCGCATTCGACGTGCCGCCGCAGGCGTTTACGCCACCACCGAAGGTGACGTCGTCCGTCGTGCATATGGTACCGCGCGAAGTCCCCTTGCCCACAGATGCGAAGCGGCTCGGTCGCGTCACCGAAGCGGCCTTCGGTCAACGCCGCAAGATGCTCCGGCAAAGTCTCAAGAGCCTTGGTGGCGAAAGATTGCTGGAACGGGCCGAAATCGATCCGACCCGCCGTGCCGAGACGCTCAGCGTCGAAGAGTTCGTACGGCTAACCAACTTGCTGGATGGTTAGGCTCCGCCCCGACGCAAGCAATATAAGCCTATCCGGCCTTCTCCCTAACTCTCAATTCAAGGTCTTGAACTGAACGAGCCCATTGTTCAGGAAACATGCCTTGTCGAACAGCCCGAGATCCAGCGGATTTGGCAGCCGGATATCGTCGAGATCCGGAAACGGCTTGTTCGCCAGATCGTATGACCGGTCGATCTGGGAAATGAAGACGAAGATCAACCCTTTTTCTCGAGCGAACGACCTTACCTTGCGGATCTGCTCAACAAGGTCAGGGCTCTCTCGTTTCTGGTCGAGCAGCTGCAAATAGTCGACAACAACGAGCGTGCCCCAAGGGGCCGCCTCGAGTGTCGTCATCATGTAACCAGCGTCGATCGCATCGGAGCCATCGAACTCGAATTGGCGGTCGAACTGGGTCGGCTCAACGCCAAGGACCTGAAAACGACCGAGGATATCCTTCTGCGTGTATTCAAGCGAGAAGAAGGCGCTGCGGCGACCAGATTTCATCGCCTCGACCGCCAGTTCGAGACTGAACAGTGTCTTGCCATGTCCCGGACGCGCCCCGACCAGCAGAAGGTCGCCTGGCTGCAGCAATGGGAGCAACCTGCTGGCTGCTGGCATTGTCTCACGTCTGGATGCCAGCAAACTCCAGTTCGCAAACCCTTCCTTGGCCGCAGTGCGGTCGAGTGCGGCATGGAGCGGGATGTTTTCTTTGCGCGACAGACGCTTGGCCTGTCGCTTTAATTGATAGGCAGGGACGGAAAGCTTCATCGAAAAACCTCCTATTGCGAGCGAACTTCGCAACCCCTCCTTATGCGCGGTGCTCGAACAGTTGGTTCGATGAGTGTCGAGCCCCGCATGGACAATGCTTCCCGAATGGAGGGCGGAGGCGCGGGCCAGTGCCGAACAAAAGCATAACAAGGCTTCGCTGAGTCGAGAACGCCTTGAATGCGATGGACGTGACCAATCTATCGGGAAAGAAAGCTCAACCTTAATGCCGCAAACTCAAACGGCTTCGTCGAGAAGACCCGAGACGAAGTCAAACAGTCCGGGTCGGCGGTCGCGGCGCAGGCGTTCGGCGGCGACGATGGAGCGCACTTCGGTGAAGGCGCGGTCGAGATCGTCATTGACGATGACGAAATCGTATTCTGTCCAGTGCTCGATCTCGGTGCGTGCATTCTTCAGCCGCGTTTCGATGACCTGCTCCTGATCCTCTGCCCGACGCTTCAGTCGGGCCTTCAGTTCTTTCATCGACGGGGGCAGGATGAAGACGGAAACGATATCGCCGCGCATCTTCTCCTTAAGCTGCTTCGCACCTTGCCAGTCGATATCGAAGAGCATGTCGCGCCCTTCAGCCATGGCGCGCTCGGCGGGTTCACGCGGGGTGGCATAAAAGTTTCCGTGTACTTCCGCCGATTCAAGCAGCTCGTCATTATCGCGCAGCAGTTCGAACTCGCGACGCGAGCGGAAATGGTAGTGAATACCGTCGATTTCGCTGCCACGGCGCGGACGCGTGGTGACCGACACGGAAAGTTCGAAGCCCTGGTCGCTCTCGATGAGATTGCGCGCAATCGTCGACTTGCCGGCCCCCGAGGGCGACGACAGAACGAGCATCAGGCCCCGGCGGCGGATGCGGGAACCGGTGTCCTTGACGGCCATCTGTTACTCCAGATTCTGGACCTGTTCGCGAAACTGGTCGACAACGGCCTTCAGCTCCAACCCGATCGCGGTGACTGCGGCAGCATTCGATTTCGAACATAAAGTATTCGATTCGCGGTTGAATTCCTGCGCCAGAAAATCGAGCTTGCGACCGATAGCACCTCCCGCAGAAAGCAGCGCCCTGCCCGAAACCACGTGTGTCTTCAGCCGGTCGATCTCCTCGCGGATGTCGGCCTTGGTGGCAAGGAAGGCCGCTTCCATGTGGAGCCTGGTCTCATCCAACCCCGCACCGGTATCCATCAAAAGCCGAACCTGTTCGGCAATCCGCTCACGGATCACTGCCGGCTGGCGCGATGGATCCGCTTCGGCACGCAGCGTCAATGTCTCGATCGCGTCGAGCTGGCCCGAAAGCAGTGCGCGCAATGCTTCGCCCTCACCCTGCCGTGCCTTGACAAGACCTGTAAGCGCTTCTTCGAGCATCCCTGCGATCGCCTCATCAAGCGCCGCCCGCGTCTCCTCGGTCTCGGCCGCCTCCGGCACCTCCAGCACGCCGCGCAAGGCAAGCAAGCCATCGGCCGTCGCTGGCGCAACGCCAAATTGCTCCTGCAGTCGCTTGGCAAGACCAGCGATGTCGCTCAGGAAAGCTTCATTGACCACCGGCTGGACAGCCTGGTTGCCCGTACGTCCCACAGTCAGCGTCGCTTGGAAGTTTCCACGCGCGAAGCGTTTCTGCACCGTCTGACGAACGACCTGCTCGAGCCGATCGAAGCCTGGTGGAAGACGTAGCCTGGCTTCGACACTCTTGCCGTTGACCGACTTCACTTCCCACGCAATGGCAGTGCCCTGATGATCACCGACCGCGCGCGCGAAGCCAGTCATGCTTTGCAAATTCATATCCCCGCGCCCCAAAGCACCTTTACTGGACCGTGTTCGTCCCCGTTGCCGTCGCATCACCATTTGCGGCGGGCTGCGTTGCATTTCCAGCCTTGGCCGCGTCCTCGGCCTGCTTTTTCATCAAGGCGCGATAGCGCGTGACGTTCTGGTTATGCTCGTCAAGGGTTGCTGCGAACACGTGTCCACCATTGCCGTCAGCAACGAAGTAGAGGTCTTTCGTCTTCGACGGATTGGCCACAGCCTCAAGCGAGGCACGTCCAGGATTGGCGATCGGCGTCGGCGGTAGACCATTGATCTGGTAGGTATTGTAAGGTGTCTGCTTGTCGATGTCAGACCGGTAGATCGGCCGGTCGCCGGGCTTGCCCTTGCCGCCGAAAAGACCATAGATGATGGTCGGATCGGACTGCAGCCGCATCCCCTTGCCCAAACGGTTCAGGAACACCGCTGCGACCCGCGAGCGCTCGTCGCTGCGGCCAGTCTCCTTCTCGACGATGGAAGCAAGCGTGACAAATTCGTCAATACTGGCCAGCGGAAGGTCGGTCGAACGGCGTTCCCAGATCTCCTCAACGAGTTCCTTCTGATCGGCCGAAAGCTTGTCGATCATCTGCTTGCGGGTAGCGCCTCGCGTGAAACGCAGCGTGTCGGTGGCAAGACTGCCTTCCGGCGGCAGGCTGGCTGGCATATCGCCGGTCAGCGCATCTTCGGTGGCGACGCGCTGCAGCACCTGTTGGACGGTCAAGCCTTCCGGGATGGTCAGCGAATACATCACCGACTTGCCGCTCTTCAGAAGGTTCATGATCTCGCGCATCGAGGCGCGCGGCTTGATCTCATATTCACCGGCCTTGAGCGCCTGATCGTTGCCATAGGCACGCACACCGAGACGGAAAACACGCGCATCGCTGATCAGGCCACGCCGTTCCAGTTGATCGGCAATATCCTGTACACCGCTGTTCGGCTTGACGAGGAAGGTGTCACCGTTGGCCGATGGGCCCTGGCCAAAAAACTCCTGCCTGCCGAAATAGACCGCCGCGCCAGCGGCAAGCACCGCCAGCATGACGCAGGAGATGAGGAAGTTCATGAATACGATGATCTGGCTGCGCGACGCCCGTGACCGCTTGACCGGAGGTGGCGTGCCCGCTTCCGGACGCAACGCCTCGTTGGCGGTCTTGGGGATGATCGGCGTAGTCTGCGCGGCGGCTTGGCTCACATCCTCGTTGTTCGTCGGAACAGTGTTCATGGCGCCCTACCGTATGTCCTATCGACGAATCCCCCAAGAGTAGCGGGGAATATGGCAAAAATGACGAATTCGTCCGTCTCAAGGCTGTTGGGAGATCGGCCGAAACCGGTCAATCAGCCGTTATAACGCTGGAAGACCAGCGATGCGTTGGTGCCTCCGAAGCCGAAGGAATTGGACAATGCGACATCGATCTGCCGCTTGCGCGGCGTATTGGGAACGAGATCGATCGCCGTCTCGCGCTCAGGATTGTCCAGGTTGATTGTGGCTGGCGCGATGTTGTCACGGATGGCGAGAACCGAAAAGATCGCCTCTGCGGCACCAGCGGCACCGAGCAGGTGACCGATCGACGATTTGGTGGACGACATCGACACTTTCGAGGCCGCGTTTCCGACCAAGCGTTCAACGGCGCCCAGTTCGATGGTGTCGGCCATGGTCGAAGTGCCATGCGCATTGATGTAGTCGATATCTGCGGCCGTCAGCTTGGCGCGCTTCAGCGCAGCGGTCATGCAGCGGAAAGCACCGTCGCCATCTTCGGCCGGCGCCGTAATATGATAGGCATCGCCGGTCAGGCCATAGCCGGTGACCTCGGCATAGATCTTGGCACCGCGCGCCTTGGCGTGCTCCAGCTCTTCCAGCACCACGACACCGGCACCCTCACCCATGACGAACCCGTCACGGTCACGATCATAAGGGCGTGACGCCTTTTCCGGCGTGTCGTTGCGTTCGGTGGAAAGCGCGCGGCAAGCAGCAAAACCAGCCAGCGACAGGCGCGTGACCGGAGCTTCAGCACCACCGGCCACCATCACGTCGGCGTCGCCGAATTGAATGAGCCGTGCCGCGTCGCCGATAGCGTGCGCGCCGGTCGAACAGGCGGTCACCACTGCGTGGTTGGGGCCTTTCAGCCCATGCCGGATCGAAACCTGTCCGGAGACGAGATTGATGATCTGTCCGGGAATGAAGAAGGGGCTGATACGGCGAGGCCCCTTTTCTTGAAGGATGAGGGCGTTTTCGGCGATGCCCTCGATGCCGCCAATGCCCGAACCGATCATGACACCGGTCGCGCATTGCTCTTCGTGGGTTTTCGGCTGCCAGCCCGAATCCTTCAGCGCTTCGTCGGCGGCCGCAATCCCGTACAGGATGAAATCGCCAATCTTGCGCAGTTCCTTGGGTTCGAGAACGGCTTCCGGATTGAAGGTGCCGTTCTCGCCATTGCCGCGCGGAATAACATGCGCGATCTTGCAGGCTAGGTCTTCGACCTCAAACTCGGTGACACGCCTGGCGGCACTACGACCGCTCAGAAGTTCCCGCCAACCGTGCTCGACCCCAACGCCATATGGCGACAGCAGGCCGAGGCCCGTAACGACGACGCGCCTCATTCCAAGCCTTTCCCGAAGACCTATGCCGGAAAGATCAGGCCGAGGCCTTGTCGATGTACTTCACGGCGTCGCCGACCGTGAGGATGGTCTCGGCCGCGTCGTCCGGGATCTCTACGCCGAACTCTTCCTCGAACGCCATGACAAGCTCAACCGTGTCGAGGCTGTCCGCGCCGAGATCGTCGATGAAGGAGGCCTGCTCCGTCACCTTGTCGGCATCGACGCCCAGATGCTCGATAACGATCTTTTTGACGCGCTCTGCGGTGTCACTCATGTTGGCATCCTTCGTTCTATGATCTGTCTTCGTTAGCGGGCACAATGCCGCTAATCAAGCTGAAAGATAGGCCGGGCTTAAACACAACAATTAAGGCCGGCTTTTGCCCGAACCGCCGGGTTGCGGGCCGCATTACACGAAAACGGCTCGGCATCCAAGGCGCGAGCATCGTTTTTCCAAAGCCGCGACGGGGCGCGGCCGCATGTCAAATCATTGCCATGCCGCCGTTGACGTGAATGGTCTGCCCCGTCACATAGGACGCTTCCTCCGAAGCGAGATAGGCGACAGCAGAGGCTACTTCGCTACCCGTTCCCATGCGTTTGGCGGGAATCGCCGCCATGATCGCCTCTTTCTGCTTGTCGTTCAGCTTGTCGGTCATGGCCGATTCGATGAAGCCCGGGGCGACGCAGTTGACGGTGACGTTGCGGGTGGCGATCTCTTGCGCCAGCGATTTGGAAAAGCCGATCATGCCGGCCTTGGAAGCGCAATAATTAGCCTGGCCGGGATTGCCGGTGACGCCGACGACGGAGGTGATGTTGATGATGCGGCCATGGCGGCGGCGCATCATCGGATGTGTGAGCTCCCGGGTGAGGCGAAAGACGGCGGTCAAGTTGACCTCGATCACGCTGTCCCAGTCGGCATCCGACATACGCACGAACAGGCCGTCCTTGGTGATGCCGGCATTGTTGACCAGGATATCGACGCCCTCGAGATCGGTCTCGGCCTTCTGGCCCAGCGCCTTGACCTCGTCCCGATCGGATAGGTTCGCCGGGAACAACTTGACGCGGTCGCCGAGCTCGCCAGCCAGTGCTTCCAGCTTTTCCACACGTGTTCCGTGCAGGCCGACGATCGCGCCCTGGGCATGCAATATCCTGGCGATGGCTTCGCCGATGCCCCCGGTGGCCCCGGTGACGAGCGCCTTGCGGCCAGTCAGATCAAACATGTTTCGTCCCTTTCAAGCACGCCCTTTCACAGGGCGGGGTCATCAGGTTTATCAGGCCATTGCCGCGACGGCCGCATCGACGTCGGCAGGATTGCCGACCGCGGCTACGCCGATATCGCGATTGATGCGACGTGCCAGGCCTGAAAGCACCTTGCCGGCGCCGATCTCGTAGAGCGTGGTGACGCCATTGGCACCGAACCATTCCACGGTCTCGCGCCAGCGCACACGGCCCGTCACCTGCTCGACCAGCCGCGCCGCAATGGTTTCCGGATCACTCGTCGGCGAAACCGAGACGTTGGAGACGACAGGAACGACTGGCACATTCTTGGTGACCCCGGCCAAAGCCTCACGCATAGCTTCGGCGGCTGGCGCCATCAGCGCCGAATGGAATGGTGCCGACACCTGCAGCATCAGCGCTCGCTTGGCGCCTTTCTCGGTACAAAGCCTGGCAGCGAGTTCGACAGCCGCCTTGGCGCCAGAGATAACCAATTGACCACCACCATTGTCATTGGCGACCTGGCAGACAGAACCCTTGCCGGCTTCCGCACAGGCTGCTTCGACATCGGGCTGCTCAAGGCCGATGATCGCCGCCATGGCACCTTCGCCCACCGGTACCGCCGACTGCATGGCGTTGCCGCGAATACGCAGGAGCCGTGCCGTATCGGCCACCGAGACGAAGCCGGCGGCGGCAAGCGCTGAATATTCGCCGAGCGAATGGCCGGCAACGTAGGCAACCTTGTCTTTCAGCGAGAAGCCACGTGATTCCAGCGCGCGGACAGCGGCCAGGGAGACTGCCATCAGCGCCGGTTGCGCATTGGCCGTCAACGTCAGCGTCTCCTCTGGTCCGCCCCAGATCAGAGCGGACAGTTTCTCGCCGAGCGCCTCGTCCACCTCTTCGAACACGCGCCGGGATCCGGGAAAGGCGTCAGCCAGATCCTTGCCCATGCCGACCGACTGGCTGCCCTGCCCTGGAAAGGTGAACGCGACCGCCATAGAGAGCTCCAATTGCTTGATCTCGCCTGCCCTGTGCGCAAGCCCGGCCGACAAGTCAAGCCCGACGCGGCTTTCGCATCCCCTGCCGGACAACACGTCCGAGGCTCCCCGGACGATCAATCATGATGAAAATCGAACACGATTCGTTTGCTGGCTCTTCTAAATTTCGCCACAGGAGCTAGCTTTTTGTGACATTTGAGTGACAGTTGCGTGACGGGTTTTGCGGTCGGGGGACTGGTGAGTTGGCGAAGGGATGGTCAGGGAGCGGCATGAACGCGCCGAAGCATAAGCATAATACCGCTGCCCCCGGCTTTGAGCCGGGCGAGGAAAGGCGTGCACTGCGCTATTGCCTGGTAACTCTGGCGGCTTCAGCAGTGCTGGTGTTCGCCATCGAGTTGATCTTCCGTGGCGACCTTGCAGCCACTTTCGGCTTTTTCCTCCAGCCATTCAAGCCTGGCTGGACAACGATCATCCTGTTCACACTCATCCTGATCGGCCTTGATGCGTTGCTCGGGCGCAATCATCAAAGCCTGATGATTTTTGCGCCACTGACCCTGGCCCTTGCTTTCATTGGCCACCAGAAATCGCGCTATCTCGGTGATCCACTCTATCCGACCGACTTCCTTTATGCGCGCCAGATCGTCGAACTGATGCCGCTTTTGGTACGCGAGCGGCCCTGGACCGGCGTGGCACTGGCAACCGGCATTGCCGCGACATTGGCTCTAATGGTGATGCTGTGGCGCAGTTGGCGCCGCCGCACGCCCGCGCTTCGCTACAAAGCGCGGCTGGCGCGCCTGACGGTTGCAATCCCGCTCCTCGCCTTCTTTGTCTCGATCATGGATTACGCGACCTTCTCGTGGACGCGCGACCGCCTGCAGATCATCCCGATGATGTGGGATCAGAAGGAAAACTACAATTCCAACGGCTTCGCGCTCGCTTTTGCCCTCAACGTGCCTATGGCACATGTCGGCGCGCCAGCCGGCTATTCGGAAAAAGCGATTGCAGCCATTGCCAAACCCGAGGCTGGCGCGACGGTACCGGACCAGAAACCCGACATCATCATGGTGATGAGCGAATCGTTCTGGGATCCCACCATTCTGCCTGGCGTCTCGATCAAGCCCGACCCGGTCGCAGCCGTGCGCCAGCTTCGTTCGGGCTCGATGCTGTCGCCGGAATTCGGCGGCATGACCGCCAATGTCGAGTTTGAAGCACTGACCGGATTCTCCAACGCCTTCCTGCCGGCGGGATCGATCCCCTACCAGCAGTATGTGCGCGCGCCGGTGCCTTCGCTTGCCACCTTCCTGAAGAGCGAAGGCTATTCCGCCAGGGCATTCCACCCCGGAACCAACTGGTTCTGGAACCGCACGGCCGTTTACACCGATTTCGGCTTCGACGATTTCCAGTCGGAAGAGTCCATGCCTTATATGGAAAAGCGTGGGCCGCTCGCTTCCGACAAAGCGATGACTGACAAGCTTATTTCCGCGGCCGATGCATCCGACGAACCATTCTTCTATTTCGCCGTGAGCCTCCAGAATCATGGCCCCTATGAACCCAATCGCTACTTTGACGCCTCTCACACAGTGGAAGCGCCGATCAGCCAGTGGGCAAAGGATTCGCTTCTCTCCTACGCGGAAGGTGCAGCCGATGCCGACCGCAATCTGAAACGCTTGGTCGATTGGGCCGAAAAGCGCGATCGCCCCACCGTGATCGTCTTTTTCGGAGATCACCTGCCGCCGCTGGGGCCGGTCTACGTGGAAACTGGCTTCCTCAAAGACAATGTCGCGCCGCGCAGGGAAGCGCCTGACCAGATGAAGCTGCACCGCGAAACGCCGCTGGTCGTATGGTCAAACCGCACGGGCCTTGCCAAGGATATTGGCTCGGTCAGTCCGGCACTCCTACCCTATCATCTGCTTAAGGCCGCCGGCATCACGCACCCCTATTACACAGGCTTCCTTGGCGAGGTCAGCAAGCGGTATAGCGCGATCGATCGCAACGTCCTGCTTGCCACCGACAACGAAGCGACCGTCGACTGGGCAAGACAAAAGCAGATCGAGCCGCTGGTCCGAGACTATCGTTATCTGCAGTACGACATGATGTTCGGCAAGCGCTGGTCGGCTCGGGATTTCTTCCCCGAGACCATAAATCGGCTGGTCGCCCATACGAGCTGACGAGCATCGACAGCCGGCGATATCGGGCAACAACCCCGCGCGGACTTGACTTTCCGGAAGCATTCTTTATGTGTCCGGCCAAGTTTTCCGCGTCCGGGTGTTTTCCCCGTGTTCCAGCGGCTCGAACTCCAGACAATTAACGGACGAACACCATGGCCAAAGCCGCGAACATCAAGATCAAGCTTCTGTCGACCGCCGATACCGGCTTCTTCTATGTGACGAGCAAGAACAGCCGCACGAAGACCGACAAGCTGTCGTTCCGCAAGTACGACCCGGTCGCAAAGAAGCACGTCGAATTCAAGGAAACCAAGATCAAGTAATCTGGTTTCCAACTGGAATGCCGAAACGCCGCCCCAGGGCGGCGTTTTTGTTTGTGCGGATTCTCGAGATAAGCCCCGTCCTTGCCAGAGCCTATGGCTCGCCAAGACAGGGTAGCTCAATAATTCGAAGAAGAATAAGGGGGCCGGTCGGCGGATGGCAGCGGTACGAGGAGGCCACTATATGCCAACGCCGGCCGGCCGACCCCACGGACCCAGGAGATGCGGCGGACCTGAGCATCATGGGGTATCAATGGAACGTGCCGGCATCGCCCCCGCACCGAACAGTTCCTCGTTAGCGGCTGCACATTTGCGCAAGCGCTGATGAAAAGCAATACTTTCTTAACCACGCACCTAAGATTCGCGCTGGTAAGGTAAATTGCTAGCGTTACCGGCCGAACGACCGGCTTCTCTCCCCACACTACGCAGCCTTTGCCACCACCCGGTTGCGGCCGCTGTTCTTGGCTTCATACAGGGCGATATCTGCCCGCTTGATCAGATCGTTCACCGTGTCCGCTCCCTTGAGCAGACACGAAACGCCAACGCTTATGGTAATTTCAGCAGTCTTGCCTTCGCGCCCGACCGCGAAGGGTGAGCGGGCGATTTCGGCGCGAATACGCTCAGCCACCTTTTCCGCCACCGCACCTTCCGTGTCTGGCATCACAACCACGAATTCCTCCCCACCAAAGCGGCAGGCCAGATCGATGCCGCGCACATTCTTACGCAGCCGATGAGCAAACTCGCGCAACACATCATCGCCGCCATCGTGGCCATAGGTATCGTTGATCGCCTTGAAGCGATCGAGGTCGGTGATCATGAGCGACAACGGGCGGCGGCGCGCCACCGCCCGGTCGAACAGCGTCTGCAGATGGCTATCGAGATAGCGGCGATTGTGAAGGCCGGTCAGGCCGTCGGTTACCGCCATCTCGATCGTCTGCGTTACAGAGGCTCGCAATTGGTCGTTGTAGCGCTTGCGGCGCACCTGCGTGCGCAAGCGCGCCGTCAACTCGTGCGGATCGATCGGCCGGGTAAGGTAATCGTTGATGCCGAGTTCCAGTCCGCGAATGACGCGATCTTCCTCACCGGGATCTGCCAGCAGCATGATCGGCACGAAGCGCGTGCGATCGAGCGAACGCAACTGCGAGCAGAGCCGAAGCGGATCGAAATCGGTGAAATCGGTGGAAACGAGGATGCATTCGTAAGGCGTTTCGGCCGCCTGGAAAAAGCCGGCATGCGGGTCTTTGACCGTATCCAGAGCCGCCTTGTTGCGCAGCACTTTCTGAATACGCTCAGTTGAGCTCTGGCGCTCGTCGATCAAAAGAACCTTGGGAAGCGAATCCTCATCGGCCAAACTGCGGCTCAGCAATTCCTCGATGCCGATGTTTTGCGTGGTCGAAGCCCGCAGGCGCAGCTCGTCGGTCAACATCTTCAGCCGAACGAGGCTCTTTACCCGCGTCATCAGTTGCAGGTCATTGACTGGCTTGGTCAGGAAATCGTCGGCACCAGCCTCCAGCCCGCGCACGCGGTCGGTGATCTGGTCCAGAGCAGTGACCATGACGACCGGAATATGCGAGGTCGCCGGATCGCTTTTCAGCCGGCGGCAGACCTCGAACCCATCCATGTCCGGCATCATCACGTCGAGCAAAACGACGTCGACCTTGCCGTTTTCGCAGGTTTCAATCGCATCCGGGCCGCTCGACGCCGTCAGCACGTCGAAATACTCGGCCAGAAGCCGAACCTCGAGCAGCTTCACATTGGCCGGCACGTCGTCGACGACAAGGATACGGGCTGTCATCTCACGCGGCTCCGGGCAAACATCGGGCAACCATCAGGCATCACCCAGATAGGATTTTACAGTCTCAATGAAACGCGGCACCGAAATCGGCTTGGAGATGTAAGCCTCGCAACCGCCTTGACGGATGCGTTCCTCATCCCCCTTCATGGCGAAAGCGGTAACGGCAATGACCGGAATGACGTGCAATTCGTCGTCCTCCTTCAGCCATTTGGTCACCTCGAGCCCCGAAACCTCCGGCAACTGGATATCCATGAGGATCAAGTCAGGCCGGTGCTTGCGCGCCAGATCCAAAGCCTCGAGGCCGTTGCGAGTGCGCACGGTTTCGTAGCCACTGGCCTCGATGAGGTCGCGAAAGAGCTTCATGTTGAGCTCGTTGTCTTCGACGATCATTACCTTCTTCGGCATATTTTCCCGCTCCGACGGCGCTCCCGCGCGGAAACCGTCGCAATGCGCTCCAACAGAGAGCGCCCAAAACCCGGTTTTACTTTAGCGCGAGATGATTGACGAAACGCAAACCGGCGGCCCGAAATCCGATCGGCTTGCCTGCAACAAAACAATAGGAACGCGACACAAGCCTTGCCCTGGGCAGAGCTTGTGACTACTTCGGGACGCAGACTCATAACCATTGTTGGAATCAAAGGTAGCGATGGCAGACGCAGCGTCAATGCGCGAACAGGCAGAGGCTCTTGCGATCAATGCACTGGCCTTCGTTGCCGGCGATGCTGAACTCCTGCCGCGCTTCCTGGCGATCACCGGTATCGAGGCAAGTTCCATCCGGCGCGCAGCCACCGAACCCGGCTTTCTCGCCGGCGTATTGCAATTCGTTCTGGCGCACGAGCCAACCTTGATGCGCTTCTGTGAAGAAACCGGCACAGCGCCGGCATCAGTGGGCAAGGCGCTACGCGCCCTGCCCCTCGGCAACCAAGATGACTATGAGCGTTCGACATGAGTGATGACCCCGAGACAGCTCGCCAGATCGCGGAATTGGCAAGCGACGATCGGCCCCTGCTGGTACTCGATGTCGATGACGTGATCCTTGAATTCATCCGGCCGTTTCCGCGTTTTCTGGAGATCCGCGGCTATGACTTGACCTTCGCTTCGTTCCGCTTGACCGGCAATGTCGCGGAGAGGGCCACTGGACGCGTGGCAGAGCAGCATGAAGTGCATACCCTGCTCGACGATTTCTTCGCCGGTCAGGCCGAATGGCAATATCTGGCCGAAGGCGTCGCGGACACGCTGCGTTCGCTGGAAGCACGGGCAGAAATCGTGCTTCTGACAGCAATGCCACACAAGCATCGCGCAGCACGGCGCGCGCATCTCGACCAGCTCGGACTTCGCTATCCGCTGCTCACCACCGAAATGGCCAAAGGGCCGGCTGTGGCGAAGCTTCGCGGCGACAAGGGACGCCCCGTCGCCTTCGTCGACGATCAGCCCAACAACCTCATTTCAGCACGGGGTTCGGTCATCGACGCGCATCTGTTCCATCTGATGGCCGACAACTCGCTGCGTGCATTCCTGCCGCCGCTGCCCGACGATCTGATCGTCGTACAGGATTGGCATGAAGCGGCCCCGAAAATTGCGCATGCGCTGGGCATTTAGGAAACTTACGCAACTCAAGGACATCTCAATCAAAAGCCCCGCTTGGCGTATCAAGCGGGGCTTTTTGATTCATGCGGCAAGGTTGCCCTGAGCCGATTTCTTACTGTTGCGCAGGTTGCTGTGGGGCCTGCTCCGGCTGATCCGCTCCTTCCGAAGGTTCGGTGGTGTCCTGCGCCGGATCGGTGCCTTCTTCCTGAATCGCTTCATCGTCGGTCACGCCTTCCTGGGAAGGATCGACGACCGGGTCAGCAGCCTTCACGGTGACGCCGTTGACAACGACAGTGCCGTCCGGCTTGGCATTCAACGCCCATTCAATGCGGCCATCCGGCAATGTCTTGGCAAACCCCTTCATCGCCAATGCCGCTGCGACCGCGTTGCTGGCATCCGGCGTCGTCTTGGCAGCCTCTTGCAGCTTTTCGACGATCTTGTCATAGCCCGACACCGTAATGGTCAGATCCATGTCCGGCTTCTTGGTCGGGTCCGGCTTGTCGAACGGAAAGCGAACCTCGCCGTTGAACGCGATCTCGGTATCCTTGTTCTTGATGATGCTGGGCTCGATCAACACCTTCGGCGATTTGGCCAGGAACTCTGCGCCGATCTTGTCGCCGAAATCTTCGGGCAGCGGCGGCTCCTTGGTCAAGTCGAACGTGTCGATGGCCTTCCTGGCCATTGTATCGAGATCGAGATTGGAGCCACCGAAGTTGAGTTCGATGTCAGTCGGCAATAGCGAGACACTCCATGCCGGCAGCATCTGCGCGGCGATCGCGGGTACGGTCAGGCCACTGGCTTTGAGGCCATAGCTCAGTTTGCCATTCTGGCTCACGCCATCGGCACCGAATTTGGCGACCATCTCGGTCATCCCGAATTCGCCGAGCGGCGTACCGACCTTGAAATCCCTGAAATTGTAGGCGCCGTCGAAACGCTGCCAGACAGGCAGCGCGGCCAGAAGCAGCGTCTTCAATTCCGCCTGATTCGCCTTGACCTTGGCTTCTTCCTGGTTGGCGACGCCAAAGGCGACAAGATCCAGTATGGCCCGGCTGCGTAGCCCCTTTGCTGTCGCATCCACAGCGAAGCTCGGCGAATGGAAGGTCAGCGGGACTCTCATGCCACTTTCAGGATCGTCGATCGTCACAGTCTCGCTGAAATCGGCCACGGTCTGGCTCATGGTGAAATCGACACCACCATCCGCAGCCTTTGCGCCCGTTCCCGTCATCGTGGTGGCACCTGCACTTGCCTGCACGTTCGATTTCGGGTCCTTCGATGTCATGGTCATGCCGGCCATCGACGATGTCACGGCGGTGAACGCCGCCAGAGCCGGATCGTAAAGACCGGAGAACTTTCCGTCCTTGATCTCGATCTCGGTATTCTGCTGTCCTTCGGGAGTTTTCACCTCGAACGTGCCCTTGGCAGGCAGTACGCTGGACACGTCCCAACTGCCGTCGGTGCGCGGCTTCACCGCGAGCACATAGGCAGGCACGTCGAATTTGACGAAATCCTGCTTGGGGAACGCGTTCACAAGTGCCTTGAAATCGATCGTAAGCTGATAGGCGTCGCCTTTCGGCTCGACCTTGATCACGCCCTTTTCGAAAGCCTGGCTGCCGAAGTAGCGGGAAATATCCTTCTGAACCTGAGCTGCACCCTGGCTATCGATGCCCTGGCCAAAGGCCGGAGTGCAGATCGCCAGAGCGGAAACAGTCGTCAATATGCGGCGCACTTATGGTCTCCACTTCTATCAAGGTAACGGGAAAACCCGCTCCAATCGGCTCCTTCGTAGGAAATTACCGCCACAACCACAAGGCGACATGACAATCCGCACCAACTGGCGCAGGGCCGGAGCCAACGCAAAACACAGGGCTATGAACCCCGGCTTTGTTTCCTCACGGTGTTAGGACCAGCCGCATCAACGGGCGTCCTGCCTTACGCTCGACAAGCCGTTCGAAGCCGGCCTTTTCGAAAACGCGGGATGAGCCCACGAAAAGGCCGAGCGAGCGCGAATCGCGCGAGAGATCGATCGGGCAAGCCTCGATTTGCCGGGCGCCGCGGCTCCGGGCAAAGTCGATGCCGCCAGAAACAAGCCGGTGGGTCAGACCTTGGCCACGCATTTTCACGCGGATGAAGAAGCACGAAATTGCCCAGACGCCGAGATCATCCGCATCCGAGGGCTGGACCGGCGCGGATCCCCTTCCCTTGTTGTTCCATTCGGGAATGTCGGCGCGCGGCCCGATCTGCATCCAGCCATGCGCGGTCCCATCCTCCATCGCCAACAAGCCGGGTGGCGGCCCGGCTTCGATGCGCGCCTTGATGTGATCCTTGTTGCTTTGCCGGTTACTCGCCCGGCGCATAGCCGGTGGCAGCCTGAAATGTGTGCACCAGCAACCGTAGCATGCACCCTGCTTGCCAAACAGATCTTCGAACTGAGGCCAGAAATCCGGCGTCAAAGGGTGGATTTCGATGTTCATGACTTGTCCCTCCGGTCGCATTGCGTGTCCCGGCCGTGTAGACTAGCTTGCATTTGTTCTCTTTATGTTCGCAGCGATGGCGGCACCTGTCAACGATCCCGAGCATGGTTTTTGTCGCGACTGCCTGACGCTCCAGCGCAGCAGGACGATGCGGTGCGAGCGTTGCGGCAGTCCCCGCGTCGTCCGTCACCCCGAACTCCACCGATTGCATATTGCCCATATCGACTGTGACGCCTTCTACGCAGCCGTTGAAAAACGCGACAATCCGGCCTTGCGCGACAAGCCGGTGATCATCGGCGGCGGCAAGCGTGGCGTCGTGTCGACGGCCTGCTACATCGCCCGCATCCAGGGCGTGCGCTCGGCAATGCCGATGTTCAAGGCTCTCGAGGCTTGCCCCGAGGCGGTCGTCATCAAGCCGGACATGGAAAAATACGTGCGCGTCGGGCGCGAGGTGCGCGCCATGATGCTGGCACTCACCCCGCAAGTGGAACCGATCTCGATCGATGAAGCCTTTCTCGATCTGGCCGGCACGGAAAAACTGCATGGTCTGCCCCCTGCCATGGTATTGGCGCGCTTCTCGCAGGCGGTCGAAAAAGACATCGGCATCTCCGTTTCGGCCGGACTTTCATATTGCAAGTTCCTGGCCAAGATCGCATCCGATTTCCGCAAACCCCGCGGCTTCGCGGTGATCGGCAGGGAGGAGGCCGTTACCTTCCTCGCCGAGCAGCCTGTGACCATGATCTGGGGGGTGGGCAAGGCTTTTGCTGAAGTCCTGGCACGCGACGGTATCCGCATGATCGGTCAGTTGCAGAAGATGGAGCGCGGCGACCTCATGGGCCGCTACGGCGTCATGGGCGATCGGCTCTACCGCCTGTCACGCGGCCAGGACGATCGCCGCGTCGAGCCAGATCACGACGCCAAGAGCGTCTCTGCCGAAACCACCTTTGACACAGACCTGGCCACGATGGACGACCTTGTGCCGGTGCTGCGTGCCTTGTCTGAAAAAGTCTCGGCGCGCCTGAAGAAGGCCGGCATTGCCGGCCGCACGGTCGTGCTCAAGCTCAAGACTCACGATTTCAAGACCCGCACCCGCAACCGCCAGCTTGGCGATCCAACCCGCCTTGCAGATCGCATATTCTCAACGGGGCTCGATCTGCTGCGCAGGGAAACCGACGGCACCAGATATCGGCTTCTGGGAGTCGGCGTCAGCGATCTCTCCAATGATGAAAAGGCCGATCCGCCTGATCTCGTCGACGTGCAGTCGCGCAAGCGCGCGCTGGCCGAAGGCGCGATCGATACTTTGCGCGACAAGTTCGGACGCAAGGCAGTCGAGACTGGCTACACTTTCGGCAAAGGTCATCGCGGCCGCCCTGCCCGTCCCGACGAAGATGAAGGCCCTGAAGTACAGCACCCCTGGGAGCGCATCTGAAATCCTCGTCGCTTGGCTCATGCGAAAGGCTGGCCTAGCGATTGTGGTGCGACCACCGATCTGCCAGACAATCGCACATGGCACCGGCCCCCTCGATTCCCAAAGCCGCATTCTGGATGGCGCTGTCGATCGCGTCCTTCCTGCTGATGTCGGTCGCCGGGCGTATGACAACCAGCGTACTCAGTGTCTTTCAGGTGCTGGAACTGCGCTCGGTGATTGGCTGGTTCATCCTGCTGCCACTGGTTCTGGCCAGAGGTGGTTTTGCAGCCATGGCATCGCGAAGACTGCCGCTGCATCTCGCGCGCAATATCGTCCACTATGTCGGCCAAGGCGCATGGCTCTATGCTTTAACGCTGATACCGCTCGGCGTGCTGGTCTCCATCGAGTTCACCACACCGATCTGGACCGCGCTGCTGGCAGTGCTTTTCCTCGGCGAAAGGCTGAATCGGTTTCGCATCGCCTCGATCGTCCTCGGGTTGATCGGCGTCATCATCATCGTGCGGCCGAGCACCGGCTCGATCGAGCCGGGCCATCTCATCGTGCTGGGCGCAGCCGTGTTCTTCGGCGCCTCGGTAGTGATGGTCAAGGCGCTCACGCGCACCGACAGCGTGGTGCGCATCATTTTCTGGATGCTGGTGGTGCAATCGGTGCTGGGACTGATCCCTGCCCTCATCGAATGGCGTAACCCGCCTCTTGAAATCTGGCCGTGGCTGTTCGTCATCGGTTTCACCGGCATGTCCTCGCATTTCTGTATGGCGCGAGCGCTCACCTACGCTGACGCGACCTTGATCTCGCCGATGGATTTCCTGCGCGTGCCGCTATCGGCACTGATCGGATGGCTGCTCTATCAGGAGCAAATCGACGCCTTCACCGCAGGCGGCGCCGTACTCATCCTGATGGGCAATCTGCTCAATCTGCCACGCCGTTCAGCAAAAATGGCAGCAGCAACGGCAGACTGACCAAACGAAATTCCAGGAAAAGTGCGTAGCGGTTTTCCGTCCGAAAGTGCGTCAAAGCAAAAAATTGGGGCGTTTCCGCGGTTCCGTGAAAACGGAAACGCTCCAAGATCAGTTGCGTTTCAGATCGACCTGGGCCGTGACCACCGACTTGCCCGTGGTCGCATCCTTGTCGATGGTGACGATGCGCATGGCATTCTGACCAATCTTCTCGACCCGCATTTCGGCGTTCCGGTCGCCATTGACCGGCTTGGCCCAGCGAATGCCGAGGTTGAGTACATCCCCTCGGCGTTGGCCGGAAAGCGCAGCGGGGCCGGTTCTTGAGCCGATATAGGTGCCGCCATAACGCTGACCATCGGCTTTCAGGCGAACACCGATGCTGCGCGAGATCAGCACCATGCCGCGGCAATTGCCATCTAGGGTGAGCGTGACAGTGCTTGATTTGGCGGCGAAGGAACAGGAAACACTGACCGCCGGAGCCTTGGTGTTGACGCGGAAACTGCCTTTGCCGGTCCATTTGCCACCCAGTGTGGTGAGGAAGGCCGGTTCCGCGGCGTTCGTCGGTTGCGCGAGCAACAGTGTGGCCAGCGCGGCGGTCAGGCAAAGGCGGATCGACATTCGTTTTCTTCCCCTTGAATCACGAGAGCCCCTGCACCGCTTTTCGGCACCGCGTATTTCAGTTTTGTGTCAGCGCTGTCAGTTGCCCTCGTCCGGTATGTTGAGGATATGACCGCAAGCCTTGCAATGCACGGCATCAGGCTCGTGGCGCTGCAATCCGCATTGCGGGCACGGAAACAGCACCTTTGCCGGGCGGAAGACAGCCTGGGCCAGCCGCACAAACAGCGAGATACCGGTGATCATGGTGACGATGGCAGTGAGTTTGCCGGCGATACCCGGCAGCACGATATCGCCGAAGCCGGTGGTCGTCACTGTCGCCACCGTGAAATAGAGCGCATCGACATAACCGACAAGGCCGGAGCCTTGCCGGAAGAAAAAAGTGTAGACGAAGCCGGTCACCACGAAAAGGAACGTCATCAGGTTGACCACCGCCTGCGTCGTTTCACGCCAAGCCAGGAACCGGCCAGAACCAAAATGTCGCCACAACACACCGCTGCGCGACAGCGACCAAAGTCGCAGGATGCGCAGAAAGCTGAGATTGGCGAGCGCCGTCGGAAACAGCAAGGTGAGCAGGACAAAGACGTCGACCCAGCTCGTGGGCTGCCGCATGAGGCGCAGCATATCCGTCGATGCAAGCAGACGCGCCAGCAGATCGGCAGCGACGATGACGGCCACGGTATAATCCAGCCACAGGAAAGATGCAGTGTTCTGCAGCAGCGGCGTAGCGATAAAGAAAGCGATGACGAGAAGATCGATCAGGACCACCATGGCCTGGAAGCGAACCGCTTCCGGCGAGCGGCCGTGATAGAGCCGGCGCAAGCGATCACGCAGTCTCGCCAGGGAAGAACCGTTCGTGGCTTCAGGCTTCGCTTCAGCTGCCATTGCTATCGGGTAACGTCAGCCACGCCACTCGTCCAGCGTTTTCCAGATAGGATTTTGGGCGCCTATACCAGTTCGACTTCGATGACTCCCGGCACGGCTCGCATGGCCGAAGCCACCTGAGGAGATATGCGGTAACGATTTGGCAGTTCGATTTCAACTTCGCCTTGCCCGTCGTCCTTGATCAGCACGAAGGAAACCTGTCCCTCGCCTTTCACCGTAAGCTGGCCGGCCAACGTGTTGAGCGGACTGACATCGCGCAGGAAAATGCGTAGCGCTTTCTGGATACGGCTCGCCTCGTCTTCCAGCGACTGCACTGTCTGGATGCGCAGATTGACGCCTTCCGGCCTGTCTTCCGCCGCAACCGTGATGACGACGGATTTGCCGGCCTCCAGCATGTCCCGATATTGCGCGAGCGTTTCCGAGAACATCACGGCCTCGTATTGGCCGGTCATATCGGAGAAATTGACGACGCCCATCTTGTTGCCGGTGCGGGTCTTGCGTTCCTGCTTGGCCGTGACCGTTCCGGCAAGCCGGCCAGCGGAGGCGCCACGCTTCACCGCAGCCGAGAATTCTGCCCAGTTCTGCACCCGCATCTTCTGGAGCGCTGCCTTGTATTCATCAAGCGGATGCGCCGACAGGTAGAAGCCGACCACCTGGAATTCGCGGTGAAGGCGGTCCGCCGGCAGCCACGGCTCGGTCACCGGCAGGTTGAGCGCCTGAGACTGCGCACCCAAAGAGGCTCCAAAGATGTCGGCCTGTCCCGAGGTGGCGTTCTGCTGCGCCAGTGCGGCCAGCCCCATCATGCGCTCGACACCCGCGATCATCTGAGCGCGATCATGCCCGAAACAGTCGAGCGCACCGGCCATAATCAGGCTTTCGAAGACGCGCTTGCCGACGATCTTGGGGTCGATGCGCTCACAGAAGTCGGCGAGATTCTTGAAAGGCCCATCCTTGCGCTTTTCGACGATGTGCTCGACGGCAGCATCGCCGACGCCCTTCAGTGCCGCCAGCGAGTAGAAAATCTTGTTCTCGCCCACCTCGAAATCACGGAAGCTGGTCAGAACCGAAGGTGCTACCACCTCGATCCCCAGCCGCATCGCATCCTGGCGGAAATCCGCCAGCTTGTCGGTGTTCGACATATCGAGCGTCATCGAGGCAGCCAGGAATTCCACCGGGTAATGCGCCTTGAGATAGGCGGTCTGGTAGGAAACGATGGCGTAGGCGGCAGCGTGCGACTTGTTGAAGCCATAATCGGCGAACTTTGCCAGCAGGTCGAAGATGAAATCGGCCTGTGGCTTGGCGACACCGCGCTCGACGGCACCGGCAACGAAAATATCGCGCTGCTTGTCCATTTCGGCACGGATCTTCTTGCCCATGGCGCGGCGCAGCAGATCTGCCTGGCCGAGCGTGTAGCCGGCAAGCTCTTGCGCGATCTGCATCACCTGTTCCTGGTAGACGATGACGCCCTGCGTCTCCCTAACCAGGTGATCGATCTTGGGATGGATCGATGCGATTTCCTCTTCGCCATGCTTGCGCGCATTGTAGGTCGGGATGTTCTCCATCGGGCCTGGCCGGTAGAGCGCCACCAGCGCGATGATGTCCTCGATGCGGTCGGGCCGCATGCCGATCAGCGCCTTGCGCATGCCGGCACTTTCAACCTGGAACACGCCGACGACCTCCCCCCGCGACAGCATGGCATAGGTCTGCTGATCGTCGATTGGGATCGTGGCTAGATCGATGTCGACGCCACGCCGGTGGATCAGCTTCACCGCCTTATCCAGCACCGTCAACGTCTTCAGGCCGAGGAAGTCGAACTTCACCAGCCCGGCGTCCTCGACCTTCTTCATGTTGAACTGCGTGACCGGCATGTCCGAGCGCGGATCGCGGTACATTGGCACCAGTTCCGACAGCGGACGATCGCCGATGACGATGCCGGCGGCGTGTGTCGAGGCGTGGCGATAGAGCCCTTCCAGCTTCTGCGCCATTTCGAGAAGCGTGTTGACGATCGGCTCCTTCTCCGCCTCCTCGGCGAAACGCGGCTCATTGGCAATTGCATCCGCCAGCTTCACCGGATTGGCCGGGTTCTGCGGCACCATCTTGCAGAGC
Source organism: Mesorhizobium sp. 1M-11 (assembly GCF_001303895.1). Taxonomy (GTDB): domain Bacteria; phylum Pseudomonadota; class Alphaproteobacteria; order Rhizobiales; family Rhizobiaceae; genus Mesorhizobium. Next base: position 149,556 of record NZ_LJSD01000037.1, read on the forward strand.
CGGTCGACCTGGCCGTAAGGCATCTGCAACACGCGGCCGACGTCACGCAGGACGGCGCGGGCCTGCAGCGTACCGAAAGTGATGATCTGACCGACCTGGTCTCGGCCGTATTTGCCCTGCACGTAGCGGATCACCTCTTCGCGGCGATCCTGGCAGAAGTCGATGTCGAAGTCCGGCATCGAGACACGATCGGGATTGAGAAAGCGCTCGAACAGCAGCGAGAATTGCAACGGATCGACGTCGGTGATGAGGAGTGCGTAGGCGACCAGCGAGCCGGCGCCGGAACCGCGCCCCGGGCCGACGGGAATGTCATGCTGTTTCGCCCATTTGATGAAGTCCGACACGATCAGGAAATAGCCGGGAAACTTCATGCGCTGGATGATGCCGATCTCGAACTCCAGCCGCTCGCGATACTGCTCCTCCGTAAAGCCTTCACAAAGGCCGCGCTCTGCGAAGCGCCTCGCAAGCCCGTCTCGGGCCTGCCGTGCCAGTTCCTCAGCCTCGGCCATTTCGGCGGCTTCAGCGTCGGCGACGTCGGCGCCGGCGAAGCGCGGCAGGATGGGTTTGCGGTTTTTGGGATAATAGGAGCAGCGCTGCGCGATCTCGATCGTGTTGTCGATCGCTTCGGGCAGGTCGGCGAACAGCCGCGCCATCTCTGCCTGGCTCTTCAGATAATTGTCCGGCGTCAGCCGGCGGCGCTCGTCGGCGGCAATCACCGAACCTTCGGCGATGGCAATCAAGGCGTCGTGCGCCTCGAAATCGTCACGCGAAGAGAAAAACGCTTCATTCGTCGCCACCAGCGGCAGCTCGTGGCGATAGGCAAGTTCGACGGTGGCATGCTCTATGCCGCGATCGTAGCCCGACATGCGTTCCAGTTCGACATAGAGCCGGTCGCCGAACAGGGCCTTGAGGGTCAGAAGTCGAGCCTCGGCCAGATCCTTGCGGTCGTCGCGCAGCGCTGCGCCGATCGGACCGCGCGGTCCGCCGGTCAAACAGATGACGCCTTCGGCAACTTCCGCAACCATGTCGGTCGTGACATGCACCGGCTCGCCTGAAGGCGTCTCCAGATAGGCCCGGCTGATCAGCCGCACCAGATTGGCATAACCATCCTCGTTTGCCGCGATAAGCACGACGGGGCGCAGATCAGGCCCCTGCTTGCGACGGTCGCGTTGCCCATCATTGCTCTCGCCGCAAAAGGCCAGGTCGATCTGGCTGCCCATGATCGGCTGGATGCCGTCCTTCACCGCCTTCTGTGCGAACTCCAGCGCTCCGAACAGGTTGTTGGTGTCGGTGACAGCGATAGCCGGTGCTTGGTCCTTGATGGCGTGACCAACGATTGGACCGAGTTGCAGGGCGCCTTCCAGCAACGAATAGGCCGAATGAACCCGCAGGTGAATGAACGGACGCGCGGGAATTTCTTCCCTTTTTGGGGCCATTGCCTCGCGTTTGAGAGGATCGCGTATTCTGACTTCGTTTGTCACTGCTCAACCGATCTGGCCAACGAATCTTGGTCTGCCCCACCCAATCTAATCAGCCGATCCGCGCCTCGCCACATCCATCCTCCGGGTCGACCCCTCGACCACAGAAAAGAACCCTCGGGCACGGGTAATACGGGCGCTCATATCGGCCCGTGTGAAATGCTTCACAGTATTACGAACGCGATCCTGCCATGATCACCCTCGTGAGCTATTGGTTTACCCAACGCGGGGGATGCTTGCCCGGGCCTATGTTTATGTCGTGACTGACGGTGAGCGGACCAACTGGTAGCCTGACATGACCCAGCGGGCGCTCCAAGCGTTTGCTGGGTCAATCCTGCTTCATGCAAATTCCATGATGACCGCATCGACGGCGAGGCTGTCACCCGGCTTTGCATTCAGCCTGGCAATGGTCAAATCGCGCTCCGCGCGCAACACGTTTTCCATCTTCATTGCCTCCACCACAGCCAGTGTCTCTCCGGCTTTCACCTCTTGCCCCTCGGCGACTGCGATCGAGACGACGAGCCCAGGCATCGGGCACAGCAGCAGCTTCGAAGTGTCGGGCGGCAGCTTCACCGGCATCAACCGCTCCAGCGCTGCTGTCTGCGGCAACATAGCCTGCGCTGCGACCGACATCCCTTTCCAGGCGACACGGGTACCGTTCGGCAAAGGCCGCAACTGCGCGGCGATCTTCTGCTTGCCAACCGCGCCGCGCCACACTGGTTCGCCCGGCCGCCAGTCCGACGTCACCGTAAGTGCCTTGCCCCCTTCAATCGACAGATCAAGCTCCATCGGAATGGAGATCATGCCTTCGAGCACCGTCGCCGACAGATAGTCCTCCCCTAGTTTCACCACCCAGTCGCGCTTGAGCGCGCCGGAATGCGGTGCCAACCGGCCGCTGAGGCGGTCGAGCCGGTCGCGGCGCAACAGTTCCGCCGCTGTCGCGATGGCCGCCAGCACGGCCTTGTCTTCGGAATTTGGCGCGATCGGCGCGAATCCGTCCGGATATTCCTCGGCAATGAACCCCGTGGAAAGCCGCCCTTCCCGCCAGCGCGGGTGCTGCATCAATGCGGAGAGGAACGGCAGATTGTGCTCGATACCGTCAACCACGAACTCGTCCAGCGCTTCCGACATGGCATCGATCGCCTCGATGCGTGTCGGTGCCCAGGTACAGAGCTTGGCGATCATCGGATCGTAGAACATCGAGATTTCGGAGCCTTCCGTGACACCGGTGTCGTTACGCACGACAACGTCGCCGAAGCGACCTTCTTCCGGTGGCTGATAGCGCGTCAGGCGGCCAATCGACGGCAGGAAATTGCGATACGGATCTTCGGCATAAAGCCGGCTTTCGACCGCCCAGCCGTTCAGCTTCACATTGCCCTGGCCAAAAGCCAGTTTTTCCCCGGCAGCGACGCGGATCATCTGCTCGACCAGATCGATGCCGGTTATCAACTCCGTCACCGGATGCTCAACCTGCAATCGGGTATTCATTTCAAGGAAATAGAAATTTTTGTCCTTGTCGACGATGAACTCGACAGTGCCGGCACTCTGATAGTCGACCGCCTTTGCCAGCGCCACCGACTGCTCGCCCATGGCCTTTCTGGTTTTCTCGTCGAGGAAAGGCGACGGTGCCTCCTCGACCACCTTCTGATTGCGGCGCTGGATCGAACATTCACGCTCGCCGAGATAGACGGCATTGCCATGTCCGTCGGCAAGGACCTGGATCTCGATATGGCGTGGATCGACGACGAACTTCTCGATGAAGACACGGTCGTCTCCGAAGGAGCTCTTGGCTTCCGAGCGGGCGCGATCGTAGCCGTCGCGCACCTCTTCTTTCGTCCAGGCGATGCGCATGCCCTTGCCGCCGCCACCGGCGGAGGCCTTGATCATCACCGGATAGCCGATTTCGCCGGCGATGCGCTCGGCATGATCCGCGTTTTCGATGACGCCCAGGAACCCAGGAACCGTCGAAACCTTGGCGGCATTGGCGAATTTCTTCGATTCGATCTTGTCGCCCATGGCGTTGATCGCCTTGGGCTTGGGGCCGATGAAGATGATGCCTTGCGCTTCCAGCGCTTCACAAAAAGACGCCCGTTCCGAGAGGAAACCGTAACCGGGATGCACCGCTTCGGCGCCGGTCTCCTTGCAAGCTTCGATGATCCTGTCCGCGACCAGATAACTCTGCGCGGCCGGCGCCGGACCGATATGAACCGCTTCATCCGCCATCTCGACATGAACGGCATCCCGATCGGCATCCGAATAGACCGCCACGGTGGCGATTCCCATCCTGCGCGCCGTCTTGATGACACGGCAGGCAATCTCGCCGCGGTTGGCGATCAGGATCTTCTTGAACATGGATGCCGCGTCCTCCGCTAAGTCCTTACCTTTTATGGAGTCCGGAGCGCCTGCTCAAGCCGCAGTCATTTGCTAAGCCGGTGTTCGAAAGTTGAAGACCGGCGATATCCGCAAGCCGGTCTTCGAGATCATCGTCGTGCGGCCGCCGTATTCGGCCGTCTACTCCAGCCATTCGGTAATGAAGGCGCCGGCAAGATGGACATCGGTGCTCTCGAAACGTCCAGGACCAAGGTTGGAGAATTTATGTGGAACATCAGCAGGAACGACCAGGATCTGCCCGGCCGTTGCTTCGATTGTCTTGTCCCCGATGGTGAACAATCCCCGCCCTTCCCTGACGACGAAGACCTCCGCATAGGGATGTTTGTGCAATTTCGGTCCGTCACCGATCTGGTCGGAACTGTAGAAGATCACGGAGACCTCCGCACCATAGGCTCCGGCTTGGAATTCCCCATGCAGGACATCCGGCTTTTCAACCCATTGCTCGCGCTCGATCACATGTGCCATGGTCGCTCCGTCTCGCTTGCCGGCGCCGACCTTAGACCAAGATCTCGTGTGCCGGAACATTGCCCAGGGACTTCACAAGCACCGGAATGATTTGATGGCCGAAGCTGACTACAGCGTTGACGTGCGCACGCTCGATGAATTCTCGCCAAGAGAACTCTATACGATGCTCAAGATGCGGACTGACGTCTTCGTGGTCGAACAGAAATGCCCCTATCCTGAACTCGACGGTGCTGATCCCAATACCTTGCATCTGCGCCTGTTGTCTGGCGGTGCGTTGCTGGCCAGCGCCCGCATCGGCAAGCCATCCAAGGCAGGCGATCCGGTCGTCATCGGCCGGGTCGTCGTCTCGCCAGCCCATCGCGGCAAACGCCTGGGGGACGCCTTGATGAAAGAGACGATCGCAGCGTGCGAACGGCTCTTTTCCGGTCATCCGATCGTGCTCTCGGCCCAGAGCCATCTGCAACGCTTCTATGAAGCGTTCGGCTTCATGGCCGTTTCGGAGGAGTATCTGGAAGACGACATCCCGCATATCGATATGGAACGCAGATTGACAGCAGCAGCCAAGTGACCACGACCACGCCCATGACAGTCTCAATCTATGTCGACGCCGACGCCTGTCCGGTGAAAGACGAGGTGATCAAGGTTGCCGAACGACACGGTGTGGCCGTCACGTTCGTCTCGAACGGCGGGCTACGCCCGTCGAGAGATCCGATGATCCGCAACGTGGTCGTCAGCAAAGGCGCGGATGCCGCGGACGACTGGATCGTCGAGAATGCTGCACCGAACGATGTCGTCATTACCGCCGATATCCCGCTCGCCGCACGGGCCGTCGCGCTCGATGCCCATGTGCTCGGGCCGACCGGACGCCCCTTCACACCTGAAACGATCGGCATGGCGGTCGCGATGCGTGATTTGAAACAGCACCTGCGCGAGACCGGTGAGAGCAAGGGTTACAATGCCGGCTTCACCCCGCAGGATCGCTCGCGTTTCCTGGGTGAGCTTGACCGAATCTTGCGACGCGCGCTCAAATCGGCAGCACCAAGCTGAAGCCAGCAGGTTGCGGTCATGAAACTATTGATTGGCAAATCCACGAACCGCCTGCTGCCTTTCGCGGCGGCGGCCTGCGTGGGGCTCGTTGCGCTGGCGGTAGCGCGGCAATTCCAACTCGCCATCGCGTATTCGATCGGCGCGGACGCCTTCTTCCTTGTCTATTTTGGTCTGATGCTGGCGCGCATGCCCTATCTGACGGCGGAGCATCTCCGACGCAAAGCGCGTGTCGATGATCTACCGGTCTTCATTATCTTTGCCGTTACCGTTGCGGTCATCGCCGTTGTTGTCGGCTCGCTCTTCCTGATCGTCAATGACGACCACAAGCATTCATCGGCGGAACTGCTGACATCGCTGATCTCGCTGCCGCTCGGCTGGCTGACGATCCACACCATGGCGGCGTTTCACTATGCCCATGTCTATTGGCGTGACGACGACGAGGTGCGCGATGCAAAGGGCAGACCGGTGCGCCAGCCGGTTGGCGGTCTCGATTTTCCCGGCGACAAGCCACCCCAGGGCTGGGATTTCTTCTACTTCGCCATCGTCATCGGCATGACCGCGCAAACTGCGGACACCGGTGTCACCACAACCCGCATGCGCAAGCTGGTGATCCTGCATTCGCTGATCACCTTCCTGTTCAACACGGTCATCGTGGCGGCGGCCGTCAATGTCGCCGTCACGCTCGGTAACTGACGCGAGCCGCGCACAAAATCGTGATGGCGTGAAACAAGACGAGGCTGAGGCTCGTATTACCATGCGAAAACCACTCGCGAGCCGTATCATGCGGCAGAAGGGGCCGGGCATGGACGCGATTGCCAGCATCGACGAAAGCGAAGAAGCCCAGGCAGGCCGGTCAGGAAAAGGCCCGCTCGTCTATCGGCAGAATCGCTGGACCCGACTGACACACTGGATCTGGGCTCTTGCCTTGTTCTTCCTGCTGCTCAGCGGCCTGCAGATTTTCAATGCCCGGCCGCAGCTCTACATCGGCAAGGAATCGGGTTTCGGCTACAACAACACGATCCTGAGGATTGGCGCCGAGGATACGGATCGAGGTCCGCGCGGGTTCACCGAAGTCCTCGGATATCGTTTCGATACCACAGGCGTTCTCGGCTGGTCGGGACCACCCGGCAACGAACGTGCACGCGCGTTCCCATCCTGGGCCACCGTCCCGTCCTACTACGATCTCGGCACCGCACGGGTCATCCACTTCTTCTTTGCCTGGACCTTGAGCGCGACTCTACTCATCTGGCTGCTTGCGGGGCTGTTCAACGGCCACATTCGGCGTGATCTCGCACCGCGTTCCGCCGACATCCGCAACTTGCCTCGCGACGTTGCCGACCACGTCCGACTGCGTTTCCATCACACCGGCCGCTACAACACCCTGCAAAAACTTGCCTACGGAGGCGTGCTGTTCGGTCTTCTGCCGCTGATGATCCTGACCGGCCTTGCCATGTCACCCAGCATGAACGCGGTCTTGCCTTTCCTCAACGAAGTTCTTGGTGGGCGGCAAACGGCGCGCACCATCCACTTCACGGTCATGGTGCTGCTCGTCCTGTTCTTTCTCGTGCACATGGTGATGATCCTCGCTGCAGGGCCGATCAACGAACTGAGATCCATCATCACCGGTTGGTACCGGACCGATCCGCCTGGCGGCGGGACAGATGCGACCGGACGGAGCGCGTAAAATGGCCAAGTTCCAAATCAGCCGTCGAAAGTTCCTGACCGCAGCCGGCCTCGGGGCATCCGGCATCGTGCTTTCCGGCTGCGATGCCTTCGACGACCAGCTCGGCATGGGTGATGGCCTGCGCAATTTCCTGGAAGGGGCGAACGGCCTGACCTACCGGGCGCAACGCCTGCTGGCTGACCGCGACACACTGGCGCCGGAATTCACCGAGGCCGATATCCGCCAGCCAATGCGGCCGAACGGTATCACTGCTCCTGACGACGATACCTATAAGGGCCTGCTCACAAACAACTTCGCCGACTGGCGACTTGAGGTCTCCGGTCTCGTGGAAAAGCCGTTGTCGCTGACACGCGAGCAACTGACTGCCATGCCGAGCCGTACCCAGATCACCCGCCACGACTGTGTCGAGGGCTGGAGCTGCATTGCCAAATGGACTGGAACGCCTCTCTCACTGGTGCTCGACCAGGCCGTGGTGAAGCCGCAGGCGCGTTACGTGATGTTTCATTGCCTCGATACCATCGACCGCAATCTCTCTGGCGACATCAAATATTATGGCTCCATCGATCTGATCGACGCGCGCCATCCGCAGACCATTCTGGCGTATGGCCTCAACGGCAAGCCACTGCCCGTGGAGAACGGCGCACCGCTGCGCGTGCGGGTCGAACGCCAACTCGGCTACAAGATGCCGAAATACATCCAGCGCATCGAACTGGTGGATTCCTTCACCAATTTCGGCGGCGGCCGTGGTGGCTACTGGGAAGACAACGGCTATGACTGGTATGGCGGCATCTGACCCCTGCAGCCCGCCAGCATTGCGGCAGAAAACAAAAAAGCGGGGTTGAAACCCCGCTTCCTCGTCCGCCGAAAAATTCACCGCCGGTCCATCCGCGGTCGATGAAATCCTTCGACGCTTGTCTTATAGCCACTCAATACAACAACTAGGTGACAAGCTGGCGCGATCTTCGGCCGATTTTGGTTAAGCATTCGTTACATTAGAGCATTTCCGTTTTCACGGAAACGCAGAAACGCTCTAACTCTTTGTTTTTACGCAATTCCGGACGGAAAACCGTAACATTTTTCCTGGAATTGCTCTAGATTCAGCCTCGTTCGATCCGGCACTGAAAGCAGTTGTTGCGCGCCGAACGCATATGCAGATAGGCGACATCCTCGCGCTCCAGAAGCATTCGCGCCCGCTCGGCGATCTCCGGCGTCGGCACCACGGCGCCTGTTCCGTAAACGATACGATTGTCGGCGCTGTATCCACGTACGATGTAGTCCGCGGTTTCCAGGAACAATTCCGGAATGGTCACCGCCTCCTCGGCGCGTTCGCATTCCTCGGCATGCAAAAAGATCGGTCCGGTCTCGGCGTAGGGTTGCAGCTCTGGGAATGGCCGATAGGCGAGGATCAGATATGCCTCGCCGGCCGGGACATTCTTCAGGCAGTGCCGGCACGGTACGCCATCACCGTCGGAAATCCTGCGTTCTGGTATATGGCCATAGGCATCCGGCCCACCTTTTTGCAGTGCCTTCACGGTTGCAGTCGGTAAAGCTTTGAACAGGACGGTCATGAGTTCGGATCTCCGGTTTTCTTGACCGCAGCCTATGACCGCCGGCAGGCGCTTCCCACCCGAAACCTGCCTTTCGAGCGACCTCAAACGAGTTCGTCGATTTTCCTTCCGAAAGCCCTTAGCGGATGAAATCGTCGAAGCGGCGCAGTGTGACACGGCGATTGCGCCAATTCTCGTTTTCGGTCGGGACCAGAAGGAATTCCTCGCCATAACCGACTGTTTCCAGCGCATAGCCCGGCACACCGAATTCGCGCACGAGGGCCCGCTTCAGCGAGGACGCACGTCGTTCCGACAATGCCTGGTTCGACGCAAATGAACCCACGGCGTCGGTGTGACCCTCGATGAGCACACGGGCATCGGGATCTCGGCGCAAGGTACGGCGCAGGCCGTCAGCGATGATCTCGACCTTCCGGTATTGCGACGGCTCAATAGCAGCCGACCCGAAGGCGAAATTGATGGATTGAATGTCGATAGACGGCGCCATACGGCGCAGATCAGGCCGGCGCTTGAATTCACGGATGGTGACGCGCTCGTTCGGGCGCAGCTTCATGCGCGGTGCCGCTTCCAGTTTGCGTTCGATCTGCGCGGCAGACGGTGTCTGTGCCTGCGCGAAGGCGAGGCTTGGCAGCGCAATCGAAGCAATCATCGCAGCGGCGACGGTACGGCGAGAGATCATGCTTGGCTCCTGGGAAAATTATGGCCGGATCGATGTCGTCCGTACCATGGCAGAGCCAGTCTGAAGCCGGCATGAACGCGCTGTTCAGCAGTCCCCGCGCAATTCCAGGAAAAGTGTGCGCGGTTTCCGTCCGGAATTGCGCAAAACAAAATTAGAGCGTTTCCGTGAACAACGGAAACGCATTAACGCATGACGCTGGCCGATCGCTCGACGAAAGACATCGGTCGCACGACTTCCTTCTTCTGCGCTACCGGTTTGAAGCCGAGTTTCTGGTAAAGCGGCAACGCGGCCGGATGGTCGAGCGTGCAGGTTTGCACGGTTATCCGCTTCGGCCCATGCGACCAGCAAGCCTCGATCGCCGCACCCAGGAACCAGCGGCCGATGCCCTGCCCCGTCGCATGCTCCATCATGCCGAAATAAGCGAGCTCGGTTTCTCCCGGCAGATGCGGCTTGACGTCGAAGAAACCTGCCGGCGCGCCGTCGAGATAGAGCACACGGATGTCGCGGTCCTCGCGGTGCAAGCCGGCGGCCAGTTCCTCGTCGTCAAGCTTGAGCACGTTGACCCAATGCCATTTGCGCCCGACACGATCCTGCAGATAACGATAGAAATGCAGCGGGATCATCCGCGTCTTCAAAAGCGCGATCTGCCGGTTGTAGGGCAGCGGCGGGTAGTATGCCGGCGGCACGTTCATCTCGAGGAACGTCACCGTGACGTCGATCCGATCCTGATCGTCGGCACTCATGTGCTTAACGGCCCTTGCCCGTCTCGACCGGCGTGTCCAGCAGACCGCCCCACTCCGTCCAGGAACCGTCATAGAGCCGGTTGTCGGTATGGCCGAGCGTTTCCAGCGCCAGCGTGATGACGGCAGCCGTGACGCCGGAGCCACATGAAGTGACGACCGGTTTCGACAGGTCGATCCCCGCCTGTTCGACAATCTCACGCAATTTCGACTTCGGCAGCAGCACGCCGTTTTCCGAAAGTACGCTGTAAGGCAGGTTATGCGCGCCAGGCATATGGCCTGCACGCACGCCGGCGCGCGGCTCTGGCTCGGCACCGGCGAAACGGCCTGGCGAACGGGCATCCGCGATCTGGGTTTCACCGCCGGCGACGATGCGACGCATGTCTTCGAGCGAGGCCATCCGGGACGCGTCGAAATCGGCATGGAAGATGCCGGGCGCGATCTTGGTCGGTTCAGCCGTCACCGGATGCCCTTCGGCCTTCCAGCGATCGAAGCCGCCGTCGAGGATGTAGGTCTGGAATACGCCCATGACGCGGAACATCCACCACGCGCGCGGCGCTGAAAAAAAGCCAGGACCGTCATAAACCACGATCGTGTCGTCGGCCGAAATGCCCATGGTTCCGACATACTGGGCGAAGTCCCGCGGCGAAGCCAAGGTGTGCGGCAGCGGCGAATCCTGGTCGGACACAGCATCCTGATCGAGAAAGACGGCACCCGGAATATGCGCGGCGTCATATTCGCTGCGGGCGTCCCGCTTCTGCGCGGGCAGATACCAGGAAGCGTCGACGATCGACAGACCCGGCTGCCCGAGCCGCTGCTCAAGCCAGTCCGCGTCGACGGTAAAGGGGCTGTCCTCGGCCATGCTGTTCTCCCAGATGTTAGAGCGGAATGCGGTCGAGATGTATCAGCATTTCGCTCCATCTATTTGTTTCGTCGTACGATCTTGTCCGAAAAAACTGCAACTTTCAGGGATCGTGCTCCAGCACCGACACGGTCAGGTGGCAGGTAAAGGCCCGAACCGGATGCGGAAGCGCCGGTTCTCGCGGCCCTTCTTTTCGATCTTGCCGATATGAATCTCGCCGACTTCGCCTGTACGCGCAACATGGGTGCCGCCGCAAGGCTGGCTGTCCACCGAAGCGCCCTCGCCGATCAGCACGAGGCGGATACGACCGGTGCCGCTCGGTGGGCGCACATTCTTCGACTTCACCAGGCCGGGATTGGCGGCCAGTTGCTCGTCGGTGATCCACTCGATGGAAATAGGATGATCCGCCCGTACCAGTTCCATCAGCTTTGCCGTCACCTCTTCCTTGGAATAGCCGGTCTCGGGAATATCGAAATCGACACGCGAATCGTCTTCGGCAACGGCCGCGCCGGTAATGGGAAACGGGCACACGACGCTGAGCAGATGGCAGGCCGCATGCATGCGCATGAGCAGGTAGCGGCGGTCCCAATCGATGACGGCTTTCAGCTTTTCCCCGACAGCCGGGACCGACTGGCCTGGTGCCGGAACGTGGATGATCTCGTCCTTGGTCTCGCCGGTCACCGTAGCGGCGATCGCAACGCGGCTGCCATCCGTCCGCTCGAAATGGCCCGTATCGCCGGGCTGGCCGCCGGACGTTGCGTAGAAGACGGTGCGATCAAGGATGATGCCGCCGCGATCGTTGATGGCCACCACGGTCGCTTCCAGATCCTTCAGATAGGAATCGTCGCGAAACAGCGCCTCGGTCTTGAAGGCCATTATGCAACCTGCTCGAACGGCACAGGGATGCTGCTCACCGCCTCCATCCAGTCCGGTGTCGGCAGGTTCTTGCTGCGCAGGAATTCCGGATTGAACAGTTTCGACTGGTAGCGCGTGCCGTAGTCGCACAGGATGGTCACGATGGTATGACCGGGTCCGAGTTCGCGGGCCAGGCGAATGGCGCCGGCAATGTTGATGCCGGTCGAACCACCGACACACAGCCCCTCTTCTTGGATCAGGTCGAAAACGATGGGCAATGCCTCTTCGTCCGGAATCTGGAAGGAGAAGTCCGGGGTGAACCCGTCGAGGTTGGCGGTGATGCGTCCCTGTCCGATGCCCTCCGTGATCGAGCTGCCTTCGGCCTTCAGCTCGCCGTTGGTGTAGAAGGAAAAGAGCGCCGCCCCCAGGGGATCGGCCAGCGCGATCTTGACGTCCTTGCTCTTGCCCTTGAGGCCGGCGGCCACGCCGGCCAGCGTGCCGCCAGAACCAACGGCGGAAACGAAACCGTGGACCTTGCCGCCGGTCTGCGCCCAGATCTCCTCCGCAGTGGTGCGGATATGGCCATCGCGATTGGCGACATTGTCGAACTGATTGGCCCAGATCGCACCGTTCGGCTCGCTTTTCGCCATCTGTTCGGCGAGGCGACCGGAAAGTTTCACATAGTTGTTGGGGTTCTTGTACGGGACCGCCGGAACCTCGATCAGTTCGGCGCCAAGCAGCCGGATGGTATCCTTCTTCTCCTGGCTTTGCGTGTCCGGAATGACGATGACCGTGCGATAGCCGAGCGCCTTGGCGACCAGGGTGAGCCCGATGCCGGTGTTACCGGCTGTGCCCTCGACGATGACACCGCCCGGTTTCAGAAGACCGCGTTGCTCCGCATCGCGGATAATGAAAAGCCCGGCGCGGTCCTTGACCGACTGACCGGGGTTCATGAACTCGGCTTTGCCCAATATCTCGCAGCCGGTCTCTTCCGAGGCGCGGTTGAGGCGGATCAGCGGCGTATTGCCGATGGCGTCAATCACCGAACGGTGCATGGGGAATCCTTCTCGTGTCAGCGAGGAACCCTAGAAACGCTGGCTTGCCGTTTCAAGGCTCGAATTGACCTGGACCAGTTGCATCCGCCATTGCAACCTGACGAATGAACGAAAACATCAGTCCAAACTAAAATAGTGGGCATCCAAGAACATGCTTTCCTTTCGACTTCCGCACGGCTAGATGACCCATTGAAAGAGCTTTCGGGACACTGAATGACACTCTATCGGGCCAACCCGAAAGACGGCGTTGCCTGGATCACCGGGGGCAGTTCCGGCATCGGCAGGGAACTTGCGAAGGAATTGGCGTCGAAAGGCTTCATCGTGGCGGTCACCGCCCGCGAGGAAGACCATATCGGCCTGCTGATCACGGAAACGGCTTCCCTGCCCGGCCGGATCGTTGCCTTTCCATGCGATGTCACCGATGAACAAGGCATGGCCGACACCGTCGTCGCCATAGAGGCCGATCTCGGCCCGATCGTGCTCGCCGTCTTCAACGCCGGCAGCTACACGCAGGTTGCCGGCGACAACCTGTCGGTGCGCAAATTCCGCCGCACCTTCGATGTCAACGTCATGGGCATCGTGCATGGGCTCGTGCCGACAGTGAAGTTCATGCGCAAGCATGGCCGCGGTCATATCGTCATGGTTGGCTCGATCAGCGCCTATTTCGGCTGGCCGACGACAGCCGCCTACGGCGCCACGAAGGCCGCCATCAATGTCATGGCGCAGTCGCTGAAATTCGATCTCGACAAGCTGAACATCCGGGTCCAGGTGATGAACCCCGGTTTCATCGACACACCGATGACGCAGAAGAACGGCGTTCGCCTGCCGGCAATCATTTCCTCGACCTGCGCCGCCGACAGGATGATGCGAGGCATTGAAACGGGTGGTTTCGAGATCACCTTCCCGCGCCGTTTCACATTGTGTCTCAAGGTGCTCGGCATGCTGCCGCATCCGCTCCGCCACTGGTTCCTCAACCGGATGACAGGATGGGGCGACAGGCCGTTGAGTTTCGGCCGCAAGCCACGCCAACCCATCTAGGGGGACGTGTTCAGGCATCCCGCCCACCCGTTGCTTGTAGCCAGCCACCACAATAGTTTGCGCCGATCGTTCTGGAGTTTGTCATGGGGCGCCGTATCGCGGTGATGTTCCTCGGCCTGATCATCCTGATCGCCCTGGCGGCTTTGTTGGGGCCGCGCGTACCGGTCGACACCAAAATCCGCTTCGACCCTTCGAAGATCGGCGACGATCCACAGGCTTATCTCATTCGCGAGGAAGCCAGGGTGCCGAACATTCGCGACGGGTTGGAAAAGGAGATCGTCTGGGCCAACCCGATGATTCAAGCCAGGACGCCGCTTGCCGTGGTCTATATTCATGGCTTCTCGGCCTCCAAGGAAGAAACCCGTCCACTGGCCGACAAGGTGGCGGAAGAACTCGACGCTAACCTGTTCTACACGCGCCTGACCGGCCACGGCCGGGATGGTCCAGCCATGGCTGAAGGCAACGTCAATGCCTGGATCAACGACTATGAGGAAGCGCTCGCCATAGGCCGGACAATCGGTGACAAGGTAATTGTCATCGCGACCTCCACAGGCGCTTCGCTCGCGACGTGGGCAGCGACCCAACCGGACGCCTCGAAGGATGTCATAGGCATGGCGCTCCTCTCGCCAAACTACGGCGTACAGGCTTCCGGCGCCGAGATGCTGTTATGGCCATGGGGCAAGCAGCTGGCAGAGTTGATCATCGGCAAGGAACGTTCGTTCGTGCCACGCAACGCCCTGCACGAAAAGTACTGGACCTGGCGCTATCCCACCACGGCGCTGCTGCCGATGGCCGCGTTGACCGAACTCGCCTATCGGGCGCCGGTCGGGGATGCCAAGGTGCCAGCACTTTTCATCTTCTCAAACGATGACAAGGTGGTGCGTGCGGAGCGGACGCGCGAAATCGCCTCGCGCTGGGGTGCTCTGCATGAAGAAGTGCCTGTCGACAACAGCGGGGACCCCGACAACCACGTCATCGCCGGCAACGTGCTGTCGCCCGGCACGACCGATTTCATCGCCCAACGGATTGTCGTGTGGGTAAAGGCATTGATGGACGACGTGCCGCCCGCCATGCACCGGATGGAGCGTCGACAAAGGCCGACGCTCCAAAACAATAAGATCCCGACGCCGCCTCAGATGGCGGCGGTGATGATGATCTCGACAAGGTACTGCGGGCCAGCCAGCTTGGCCTCGCCAGTGGCGCGGGCCGGCGTGTTGCCCTGCGGCACCCAGGCATCCCACTCCTTGTTCATCTCGGCGAAGGTGCCCATGTCGGAGAGCCAGATGATCGCCTGCAGGATCTTGGTCTTGTCGGTGCCGGCCTTTGCGAGCAATGCATCGACGGTCGCCAGGATATCCTTGGTCTGTTCGCCGACGGTCTTGCCCTCGCCGACCTGACCGGCGAGATAGGCGGTATTGCCGTGGATGACCACCTGGCTCATGCGGGGGCCGACATCGATGCGACGAACGCTCATGGATATGTCCTTTCCTGATTGGAAAGGCTTCTTTAGAGAGCGCCTCGCCCCCCGACAAGGTCAAGGACAACGAATAGGGCCGCAGGCGCAATCAGTCATCTCCGCTGTCATAGCGTGCTGCGCTTCCAGCGAACTTTACAGCTTTTTTCGCAGTCCGTGTTGACACATGTAATAACATAACATACGACCTCTTTCGTAAGAGCACGGACTACCATGAGCCAAGCCGCCCTCACCTTTCGCGACCTCACCCTCGGCTATGGCAGCCACCCCGCCGTTCATCACCTGAACGGGACTGTCCAGAAAGGTTCGCTGACCGCCGTTGTCGGCGCCAATGGCTCAGGCAAGTCGACCCTCATGAAAGGCATCGTCGGAGCGCTCCGGCCGATGGCTGGCGCCGTCGTCGAGATGCCGGGCATACGTATTGCCTATCTGCCGCAACAGTCCGAGCTCGACCGCAGTTTCCCCGCGCGGGTCGTCGATCTGGTCTCGCTCGGCCTTTGGCCACGCCGAGGCCTGTTGAGCCGGCACACTGCGGAGGATCGCGCGTCGGTCAGCAAGGCGCTCATGGCGGTCGGCCTTGAAGGATTTGAGCCCCGCGCGTTGGACACGCTTTCCGGCGGCCAGTTGCAGCGTGCGCTGTTCGCCCGTGTGCTGGTGCAGGACGCCGATCTCATCCTGCTCGACGAGCCGTTCAACGCCATTGACGCCAAGACGGTTGGTGATCTGATCGCGTTGATCAAACGCTGGCACGGCGAAGACCGCACGGTGATGGTGGTTGCGCACGACCTCGAATTGGTTCGGCAGAACTTTCCCGAAACGCTGCTGCTCGCGCGCCGCACGGTGGCCTGGGGCAACACGTCCGCGACATTGAGTGCGGAAAACATGCTGCGTGCCCGCAGGTTCCACGAAGCCTGGGAAGATGACGCGCCCTGGTGCGAGCCGGACGGTCATGACCATGGCCACGACGATCATGGGAACGACCACGCGCACCACGACCACCATCACGATCATCCTGCAAGGCAGAGGGCGGCATCGTGAATTCGCTCTACGCCTTCTTCATTGCCCCCTTTGCCGACTTCGCCTTCATGCAACGGGCCTTGGCCGGTTCGCTGATGTTGTCGCTCGGCGCATGCCCGGTCGGCGTCTTCCTGATGCTGCGGCGCATGAGCCTTTCCGGCGATGCCATGGCGCATGCCATCCTGCCCGGTGCTGCCGCCGGTTTCCTGTTCTACGGGCTGGAAATCCTGCCGATGACCGTCGGCGGACTGATCGCCGGCGTCATCGTCGCACTCGGTGCCGGCGCGGTTTCGCGCTTTTCCATTCAGCGCGAAGATGCTTCGATGGCGGCGTTCTACCTGATCTCGCTGGCGATCGGCGTGCTGATGGTTTCGATCCGCGGCTCCAGCATCGACCTGATGCACGTGCTGTTCGGTACCGTGCTGGCGCTCAACAATGAGGCGCTGGTCCTGATTGGCGGCATTGCCGTGGTCACGCTGGTCGCTCTTTTCGTTTTCTGGCGGGCGCTCGTGGCGGAATGCCTGGATCCGCTATTCCTGCGTTCGGTCAGCAGGCTGGGCAGCCCAGTGCATTTCATTTTCCTCGGACTCGTGGTGCTCAACCTCGTCGGAGGATTCCAGGCGCTTGGCACCCTGCTCTCCGTCGGCCTGATGATCCTGCCCGCCGCCGCCGCCCGTTTCTGGAGCCAGCGCGTCGGACCGATGTGCGTGCTCGCCGTCGCACTCGGCTTTGCCTCCTGCGCTGCCGGACTTCTGCTGTCCTACCATGCGGCGCTGCCGTCCGGCCCGGCCATCATCCTCTCTGCCGGCGCCGCCTATATCGCTTCCATCCTGGCTGGACCGCGCGGCGTGCTGCGCTCGCGCCTCGTCCACCACCGCCACAGAACCGCCTGACCGTTCAAAGGAGTTGGCCATGCTTAAATCGATCCGTCGCGCCCTGATGTTGAGCGTTATAACATTAACAACCATCACCGCGGGGCATGCCTTCGCCGAACCTTTGAAGGTCGTCGCCAGCTTTTCGATTATCGGCGATTTCGCTAAGAATGTCGGTGGCGATCGTGTTGATGTGACGACGCTGGTCGGCCCGGATGGCGACGCCCATGTCTACGAGCCAAGCCCGGCTGACGCCGTCTCTATGGCCTCCGCCAAGCTTGTCCTCGTCAACGGCCTGCACTTCGAGGGCTTCCTGCAGCGCCTAGTCGAGGCAAGCGCCAGCAAGGCAAGCATTGTCGAACTGACCAAGGGCATCACCCCGATCGACTTCAAACCGGAATTCGCCGAAGCCGAGGAAGCCGAAGGCAGCCATGAAGGTCACAACCATGGCTCAACCGATCCGCATGCATTCCAGTCGGTCGTGAACGCCAAGGTCTATGTGAAGAACGTCGCCGATGCCTTCTGCAATGCCGACAACGCCGGCTGCGACACCTACAAGGCCAACGCCGCCGCCTATACCGAAAAGCTCGACGCCCTGGACAAGGAGGTGCGCGAGGCGATTGCCGCAATCCCGCAGGAGAAGCGTGTCGTCATCACCTCGCATGACGCATTCGGCTATTTCGAGCACGAATACGGACTGACTTTCCTGGCACCACAGGGACTTTCGACTGAATCCGAACCCTCGGCCGCCGACGTTGCCAAGCTGGTCGAACAGGTGAAGCAGCAAAAGGCTGCGGCGATCTTTGTCGAAAACATCACCAATCCGCGCCTGATCGAACAGATCTCGGTCGAGACGGACGTCAAGGTGGGCGGCACGCTCTATTCGGACGCCTTGTCGAAGGCTGACGGTCCGGCCGCGACCTACATCGACCTGATGCGCAACAACATCAAGCAGATAAAAGGCGCCATCCTCGGCAGCTAGAGAGTAACTCTCACGTATCCATCGATCTAGCTGATCGGCATCACTTTCCTGGCGGAAGGGATCCCTTCCGCCTATTTTCGGCATCGACATGTTATTAGATAACATTACAGGAGAATTCCATGAGACGCCTTCTGGCCGCAGCCTCGATCGCCGCGCTTGCTGTGAGTATGGCCACAACCTCGTCCCTCGCCGAGGAAAAAACCGCATGGCGCCTGTTTGTCTCGGATCACAGCGAACCGGTCATCAACGTCGTCGATGCCCTCACCGGCAATAAGATCGAGACGCTATCGGTGAAAGGACCAGCCTCGCTGTATCGCAGTAACAGCGGCCGCACCGTGTTTGCCGTGCAAGGCAAAGCCGACGCTGTGTCCGCCGTCTCCACCGGCATCACCTTCGAGGACCATGGCGATCACGGAGATATCGAAGTCACGGCGCCCAGGCTGACGGGAACGGAGATCACCGGAACGAAGCCATCGCATTTCGTCGAGCATGGCGGCGAATTCGCATTGTTCTTCGACGGTGAAGGCGCCGCCCGGATCCTCGACGAAAAAACGGCTCTCGAAGGTGGGACGAGCGTCCGCGAGATAAAGGCCGAGGCACCGCATCACGGTGTTGCCGCGGTCTATGGTGACTATGTTATGTTGTCGGAACCCAACAAGGAAAAGCCAGACGAGCTGCCGGTCGGCATCCGTGCCGTCGACAGTGCAGGCAAGCAGGTCGGCGACATCCACGCTTGTCCGGACCTGCATGGCGAGGCGACGTCCGGCAACGTTCTCCTCTTCGCTTGCGCGAGTGGTATCTTGCTGGTTCGCGATGGAGATCAGGCGCCGTCCATCGAGCACATCGCCTACCCTGCCAGCTTGCCGTCCGGAAAGGTGACGACGCTGCTCGGTGGCAAGGGCCTGCAATATTTCCTCGGCAACTACGGCGCTGACCGACTGGCGCTTATCGACCCTTCGGCCAAAGATATGTTCCGGCTGGTCGACCTGCCGACACGACGCGTGCATTTTGCAGTGGATCCGATCCGGCCTCGCTTCGCCTATGCCTTCACCGAAGACGGCCAACTCCATCAGGTCGACATCGTCGCGGGCAAGATCACGCAGTCCGTGAAGCTGACCGACCCCTACTCGATGGACGGCCATTGGAGCGATCCGCGCCCTCGCGTCGCAGTTGCTGGCGACCGCATCGTCGTCACCGATCCGTTGAAGGCCCAACTCCATCTCGTCGACGCAACAAGCTTTGCAAAGACGGGCGACATCCCGCTCGCCGGCAAGCCTTTCAACATCGTCGCAGTCGGTGGCTCAGGCGAAACACACGCAACCGAATAGCCTCCTCCCAAGGCTAGAGCGTTTCCGTTTTTCACGGAAATACGGAAACGCTCTAACCGCGCCGCTGCCGCCTGACAAAATCGACAAAGGCTCGCAGTGGCGCGGGCACGTGCCTGCGGCCCGGATAGTAGAGAGACGGGCCGGGAAACGGCGGCAACCAATCATCCAGCACGCTGACCAGACGGCCAGCCTCGATGTCCTGCCGCACATACTCCTCGAAAGTCGCCCAGAAACCGACGCCATCCAGGCAGGCGCGCCGTTGCGAAGTGATGTTGCTGGACAGCAGCCTGGCTTGCGGCTCGATCTTCTCAAGCACGCCGTCACGTTCGAATTCCCATGGCAGTTTCATTCCGCTCGGAAACTGTGTGCGAATACAGGGACGCCCAAGCAGGTCGCGCGGCTTCAGGATCGGAGCACCTGCCGCGATGACGGATGGCGTGGCCACCACGACATAGCGTTGTGGTGGACTGAGCGGGATGGCGATCATGTCCTGCGCCAGGCTTTCCCCCCAGCGCACGCCGGCATCGAACCCGGCAGACACGATGTCGATAAAAGCCGTCTCGGCGACGATCTCCGCTCGTATGCGGGGGAACGCGTCGAGAAACGGACCGAGAAGGGGCGCAAGCACAAGATCGATCGCCGGCTGTGGAGCGTTGATGCGCAGCGTACCGTTGGGGCTGTCACTATCCGACTGCAGATGATCGACGGCCGATATGATGTCGGCAAGCGCCGGCGTCAACCGTTCGAGCAACCGCGTGCCGGCCTCGGTCGGCGCGACGCTGCGTGTCGTGCGATTCAGCAGCCGCAGGTCGAGCGCGGCCTCCAGATCGCGCACCTGCTGGCTGAGTGTCGAGGCGGACACGCCGCGTTCAACGGCAGCTGCCCGGAAATTACGGCGGCGGGCAACGGCGGCAAAAGCGGCGAGCAGATTGAGATCGATCGGCATTGTGCGAAAATCCACACAGTCTATTTGGAAAAGATCACCTTATCGCACAGTGTAGCATGCGCCATCTTTTCGGACACGCCTCGATCATCGGTTCAACGCGAAAGGAATGGCCATGCGCGAACACACTCTTGGAAATAACGGACCTGTCGTCTCACGCCTGGGACTCGGCTGCATGGGCATGTCTGATCTCTATGGTCCAGCGGACCGGGCTGAAAGCCTGGCGACGTTGCATGCCGCGCTGGATGCCGGCGTCACGCTTCTCGACACCGGTGATTTTTATGGCATGGGTCACAATGAAATGCTGATCGCCGAAGCGCTCGCCACGCGCGGCGGCGGCAAGGTTGCACTAAGCGTCAAATTCGGCGCGCAGCGTGGTCCCGACGGAGGTTGGCTTGGCTTCGATACCCGACCGAATGCGGTCAAGACTGCGGCTGCCTACAGCCTGAAGCGACTGGGAGTCGAGGCAATCGACGTCTACCGGCCAGCACGGCTCGATCCGAATGTGCCTATCGAAGAAACGATCGGCGCTATCGCCGACCTCGTCAAGGCGGGTTATGTCAAGCATATCGGCTTGTCGGAGGTAGGCTCCGAAACCATTCGCCGCGCTGCCACCGTGCATCCGATTGCCGATCTGCAGATCGAGTATTCCCTGCTTTCGCGCAATATTGAGGACGGCATTCTCGACACGTGCCGCGAACTCGGCATTGGCATAACCGCCTATGGCGTCCTGTCGCGCGGGCTGATCAGCGGCCACTGGGACAGAACCAAGGCCACGGCTGCGACGGACTTCCGCAGCCATAGCCCACGGTTTCAGGGCAACAATCTCGATCGCAATCTCAAGCTGGTCGAGGCTCTGCGCCAGGTCGCGGAAACGCGTGGTGCCAGCGTGGCGCAGATCGCCGTTGCGTGGGTGCTGGCACGGGGCAACGATATCGTGCCACTGATCGGTGCCCGCCGCCGGGATCGTCTGGCCGAAGCACTCGGTGCGCTCGACCTTGCTCTTTCTACCAGCGACATCGCTGCCATCGAGGCAGCGGCGCCCAAGGGCGCGGCAGCCGGTCAGCGCTACACCGAACATCAGATGGCGATGCTGGATAGCGAACGGGCGGCCTGAGCCGCGGTGGCCAAGGGTTCGCAGCAGCGCCGATCGGGATGATCGGCGCTGCCCCAATACGCCAAGGTTGCGGCCCATCGCTCGGAATGGCATGACAGGCCAAATATGCCATCCTGCTCCGGAGCTGCCCCATGAATGTCCGTCAGATTTCCGAAACTTATTCCGTCTCGCCGCAGATCAGCGTCGAGGACGTTGCGGCGATCAAGGCCGCCGGGTTCAAGAGCGTGATCTGCAATCGCCCCGACAATGAGGATCCCGGCCAGCCGAGCGCCGATGAGATCAAGGCCGCGGTTGAGGCCGCAGGACTGGAATTCCGCTGGGTGCCTGTCATCAGCGGCCAGATGACGGCACAGAATGTCGAGGACCAGGCCCAGGCTCTGGATACTCTGCCCGAACCGGTTTTCGCCTACTGCCGTTCCGGTACCCGCTGCACCAACCTCTACGCTGCCGTACAGCAGTTGAAGGGCTAAATCAGATCGGCAGCGCACCGGTCTCCTTCAGCGTTTCCAGCACGATCGCCGTTTTCACGTGCTGCACGGATTCGTGTGGCAACAGCTCGTTGTTGACGAATTCCGACAGCGATTTCAGGTCAGGCGTGACGACTTTGAGGATGTAGTCCATCTCGCCGGTCAATGCGTGCGCTTCCTGCACCTCAGGCAGGCGCTTGACCAGTTCGGCGAAGCGGCGGGCATTGTCACGGTTGTGCGTGGCAAGCGTCACGGTGATGACGTTGACCAGCGAGAAGCCCAACTTGTCGCGGTCGAGCACCGCTTGGTAATTGCGGATGTAACCCTCCTCCTCCAGCCGCTGTCGCCGACGCGAACATTGCGAAGCCGAGAGGTTCACACGTTCCGACAAATCGTTATTGGTAAGCCGCGCATCGCCTTGCAAAAGAGCCAATATCTTGCGGTCAAACTGATCAATGCGCGCGCCTTCCGCCATCTCGCCCTCATTCATGCACGAAACGCGCACATTATGATGGAGGCGCATACCCGAATGCAAGCACCGTGCGGGCCATCGGGCATATACTCGGCGGAACTGGAGACGAACCGGAGGATTTGCCATGGGTCCCTTCCCGCACGACGCACCGCCCGCCACCATC
This sequence comes from Mesorhizobium sp. 1M-11, assembly GCF_001303895.1. Lineage (GTDB taxonomy): Bacteria > Pseudomonadota > Alphaproteobacteria > Rhizobiales > Rhizobiaceae > Mesorhizobium. Next base: position 172,250 of record NZ_LJSD01000037.1, read on the forward strand.
AGCGAAGCCAATCCCGCCGGTACCGATGGTTTCGAATTTGTCGAATTCGCCCATCCGGAGCCTGAAAAGCTCGCCGAGCTGTTCGCCCGCATGGGGTACACCGAGGTTGCCAGGCACAAGACCAAGAACATCTCGGTCTGGCGCCAGGGCGACATCAACTACGTCCTCAACGCCGAGCCCGGCTCGCATGCCATGAAGTTCGTCGACGAACACGGCCCCTGCGCGCCGTCGATGGCGTGGCGCGTGGTCGACGCCAGGCACGCCTTCGAGCACGCCGTTTCCAAGGGCGCCAAGCCCTATGAAGGCACCGACAAGGCGCTCGATGTGCCCGCCATCGTCGGCATCGGCGGCTCGCTGCTCTACTTTGTCGAGAAATACGGCGCCAAGGGCTCGGCCTATGACGCCGAGTTCGACTGGGTTGGCGAGACCAATCCGAAGCCGGCCGGTGTCGGCTTCTATTTCCTCGACCACCTCACCCACAATGTCTACCGCGGCAACATGGACAAGTGGTGGGATTTCTATCGCGACCTGTTCGGTTTCAAGCAGATCCACTTCTTCGACATCGATGGCAAGATCACCGGCCTCGTCAGCCGCGCCATTACCTCGCCCTGCGGCAAGATCCGCATTCCGCTGAACGAATCCAAGGACGATACCAGCCAGATCGCCGAGTACCTGAAAAAGTACCGGGGAGAAGGCATCCAGCACATCGCGGTCGGCACCGATGACATCTACGCCGGCACCGACAGGCTCGCCGACAACGGGCTGAAGTTCATGCCTGGCCCGCCCGACACTTACTACGAGATGTCACATGCCCGCGTGAACGGCCATGACGAGCCGGTCGAGCACATGAAGAAGCATGGCATCCTGATCGACGGCGAAGGCGTGGTGAATGGCGGCACGACCAAAATCCTGCTGCAGATCTTCTCCAAGACCGTGATCGGACCGATCTTCTTCGAATTCATCCAGCGCAAGGGCGATGAGGGTTTCGGCGAAGGCAATTTCCGCGCCTTGTTCGAATCGATCGAGCAGGACCAGATCAAGCGCGGTGTGCTCAAGGTGCAGGCTGCCGAATAGGCCAGGCAGCCACCGGTTCAAAGGTCGGGCGCGTCAGAGCAATTCCAGGAAAAGTGCGCAGCGGTTTTCCGTCCGGAATTGCGTAAAAACAAAGAGTTAGAGCGTTTCCGCGTTTCCGAGAAGATCGGAAAACGCTCTAGAGTCCCAGGCGCTCGGCCTCTTTTTTCCTGAGTTTGATATCATAGTCGAGCAGGAACTCGTCGAGTTGCGGCGGCTTGACCGACGTGCTGGAAAGCATGGCATGCACCTGCCCGCGATGATGAATTTGGTGCAGGAACAGATGCGCCAGCAGATCACCGATGCGCTCGGGAATGATGCCGTCGTCGCCCCGGTCGGTCGGCACGCGCCGGTCAGGGTCGGGTTTGGTCAATTCTTCGCAAAACGACATCAGCCGGCGGTCGGTCTCGGCCTGCACCGCCGCCAGTTTGACGGGCATCTCGAAATCCGTCCAGCCGTCGAAAACGGCGAGCCCAACACCACCCTCTTCCACCATGTCCAGATAGTAGAGATCGACCGACAGGATATGGTTGAGCGTCGCCTTGATTGATGGAAAGAAGCCCGCGCGCCCGGCTTCGAACTCCCCAGGCTTCAGTGCCGTCACAGCCCGATAGAGGCGATCATTGGACCAGAGATTGTTCGCGGCCATGCGGTGGAAATGATCGATCAGGTCCATCGCCGCTCCCTTGTCGCTCGTCGGTGGTCACTTCTGGTACTTTTCCACCTTTTGCTCGATGGCGCCGAAGATCGAATGCCCGGCCTTGTCCTTCATTTCGATGCGCACCGTATCGCCGAAACGCAGGAATGGGGTTTTCGCCTCGCCGCTCTCGATGGTTTCGATCACACGCTGTTCCGCAATGCAGGAATAGCCGGAGCCACCTTCGGCAACAGGCTTGCCTGGGCCACCGTCCTTTTTGTTGGAAATCGTGCCGGAGCCAATGATGGCCCCCGCCGAAAGTGGGCGGGTTTTGGCCGCGTGCACGATCAGGGCCGGAAAATCGAAAGTCATGTCGATGCCGGCATTGGCGCGTCCGAACGGCTTTCCGTTGAGGTCGACACAAAGCGGAAGATGCAGCTTGCCGCCATCCCATGCATCACCGAGTTCATCGGGCGTGACCGTCACCGGCGAAAAGGCCGACGACGGCTTCGACTGGAAGAAACCGAAACCTTTGGCAAGCTCCGGTGCCGTCAGCGTGCGCAGCGTGACGTCGTTGACCAACATGACCAGGCGGATCGCATCGCGCGCCTGATCCTTGTCTGCGCCCATCGGCACGTCATCGACGATGACGGCAACTTCGGCTTCGAGATCGATACCCCAGGCCTCATCGGCCATGCGGATCGGATCGCGCGGGGGTACAAAGGTGTCCGATCCGCCTTGATACATCAGCGGATCGGTCCAGAAGCTTGCCGGCATTTCGGCATTGCGTGCCTTACGCACCAGTTCGACGTGATTGACGTAAGCCGAGCCGTCGGCCCACTGGTACGCACGCGGCAGCGGCGAATGAGCGTCGTGCTCATGGAAACGCTCCGTGGGTACGGAACCATGCTCGAGCGACTCGGCCAGCGCGGCCAGATGCGGGGCAATGCGGCGCCAGTCATCGAGCGCGGCCTGCAAGGTCGGCGCGAGAAACGAGGCGTCGGTCAGGCGCGTCAAATCGCGAGACACGACGACAAGCTTTCCGTCGCGCGTCCCGTTCTTCAAGGTGGCAAGCTTCATTCAGTTCCCCTTATCGCTCCATGAAGACTTTGAACCCACCATAGATCAGCCGCTTCATATAGGTAGGCATATTTTGCATGCCCGGCTGCAATCGCGGGTCCTCCATCACTTTCTTCATCACCTCGTCACGGTGTTCGCGCGATTTGTAGGTGACGTAGGAAAATACAATTGTGTCACCTGCTTCCTTCTTCACCGCAAGCGGGAAAGAGGTGACCTGGCCATCTGGCACATCATCGGCTTCGGCTTCGACATAAGACAACGCGCCATGCTCCATCCAGACCACGGCGGCGAGATCGACGTTTTTCCGGTATTCCTCCATCTCCGCCTGCGGCACCGGCAGAACAAAGCCATCGACATAGGTCATGATGCGTCTCCTTTTCGGGTTTTGACGATCCTAGGACGTATGCGGGGCGCGTTTTCCGACAACGGAACCGAGAAAATCGATTATGATGGCCGCGATCAGCTCCAATCGCCTTCCGGCGTGCCGTTGAAACGCTTCTTCAGATCCTTCCAGCAGTCGATATAGTCCTCCTGCAAGGTCGGCAGTTCCGCGCCAAAGCGGCTCAGCATCTGCGGGAAACGCGTCTCGAACATGAAGGCCATGGTGTTGTCGAGCTTCACCGGCTTCAGTTCGGCCTTCGAGGCCTTCTCGAAGCCGGGCGCATCCGGACCATGCGCCAGCATCATGTTGTGCAGGCTCATGCCGCCAGGGACAAAACCTTCTTCCTTGGCGTCATACTGGCCATGGATCAGGCCCATGAACTCGCTCATGATGTTGCGGTGATACCAGGGCGGTCGGAAGGTGTTCTCCGCCACCATCCATCGCGGTGGGAAGATGACGAAGTCGACATTGGCCGTACCTTCCTCACCGGACGGCGCGGTAAGTACCGTGAAGATCGACGGGTCGGGATGATCGAACAGGAGCGCGCCGACGGGTGAAAACGTAGCAAGATCATATTTATATGGTGCGTAATTGCCATGCCACGCGACCACGTCGAGCGGTGAGTGATCGAGTTCCGTGACGTGGAACGAGCCGCACCATTTCACGATCAGCCGGCAGGGTTTTTCTTTTTCTTCAAACCACGCGCAGGGCGTCTTGAAGTCGCGCGGATTGGCCAGGCAGTTGGCACCGATCGGACCGCGATCGGGCATGGTGAACTTGGCGCCGTAGTTCTCGCAGATGTAGCCGCGCACTTCCGGATCGAGCAGTTCGACCTTGAACACCAATCCACGTGGGAGAACGCAGATCTCGCCAGGCCTCATTTCGATGACGCCCATCTCGGTGACGAAATTCAGCCGTCCCACCTGCGGCACCACCAGCATCTCGCCGTCGGCATTAAAGAAATGGTCGTCTACCATCGATGCGTTGGCGACATAGACATGAGCGGCCATGCCGCTTTGCCCGAGTGCGTCACCGGCCGTCGTCATGGTTCGGATACCGGCGATGAAATCGGTCGGTTCCGTCGGCATCGGCGTCGGATTCCAGCGATACTGGCCAAGCGCCAGTTCATGGTCGCCGACATTGGGAGCGGTCTTCCAGAACGGATAGCTCACTCCCTTGAAACGGCCGGTGTGCTTGACGCTCGGACGGATGCGGTAGAGCCAGGAGCGTTCGTTGGTACCGCGCGGCGCGGTGAAGGGTGAGCCAGACAGCTGCTCCGCATAAAGCCCGTAGGCCGGCCGCTGCGGTGAGTTGCGTCCCTGTGGCAGCGAGCCCGGCAGCGTCTCGGTTTCGAAATCATTGCCGAAACCCGGCATATAGGAAAAGGCCATAGCATCCTCCCGTGGTTGACCATAATGGTTACATCCGTAACTATCGAAAATGTAACTATCAACGGCGCATCGCTTCCTCAGAAGCTCGCCCGGAACGATCATCATGGCAAGACAAGACGACATCCTGGAGCTGGAAACCTTCCTGCCCTACCGGCTCTATCACCTGGCGGATCTGGTCAGTCGCGAATTCGCGCGCGTCTACAAGGACCGGCACGGCCTTACCCGCCCGGAATGGCGCACCCTGTCGGGGCTTGGTCAGTGCGGCGCAATGACTGCGAAAGCGCTTGGTGAACAATCCGCCATGCACAAGACCAAGGTCTCGCGTGCCGTGGCGGAACTGGAGCGGCGGCGCTGGCTGACCCGGTCGCCCGATGAGAAGGACCGGCGCGTCGAGCATCTGGCGCTGACCAAAGCGGGCCTTGCCGCCTATCGCGACATGGTACCGTTGGCGAAAGCGTTCGAACGGGAATTGCTGGCGCGGATCAATGAGCTGGATCGCGGAGCGCTGACTGTCGCGCTGGACGCCGTCGAAGCGGCGTTGTCGTTCACTCCACCCGACGCGGATAATGAAGGCGTGGCGGCAGGCGATGATGGACGACGCCGAGTCCGACAAGGCTGATACAGCCGACCAGGATTGTGCCGAACAGCGAGGCGCTCTGCAGGGGGGCGGCGATTGCAATCAGCGGCACCGCGCCGGCGGGCGGGTGGGTCACGCGAAGCATCGACATCAGTGCGATCGCGGCACCGACGGCCAGTGCGGCCACCGTCCAACTGGCCGGAAGCGCCAGGGCGGCGGCCACGCCCACCACAGTGGCCAACAGATAGCCACCGAACACATTGGCAGGCTGCGCCAGCGGGCTGGTGGGCTGGCCAAAGATCAGCACCGCAGTGGCTCCCAGCGGCGCCAACAACAGCGGTAGGTCGGTCAGCGCGGCAAGACCACCGACAGCGCCGATGCCGATAACCGCGCCGAGCCCGGATTTCGCATGCGAAAGCGGATGGCTGGACGGCTCATGGCGTGCTGTGAAGTGGCGGATATGGCGGCGCATAGTCGGAATTCCGGCTCTTACACATCACCCCGAAAATCCATTCGATTTCCGGGGCGAAGCGCTTGCACAATAAAGTTGCCTGCTTTAGCAAACGAGCCAGCAGCAAGGCAACGAACGTTATTCGAAAAAATCCACTGCTAAGAAAAAATTTTTCCTACCAGTCCATCACCACCTTGCCGGAATTACCGCTGCGCATGGCATCGAAGCCACTCTGGTAGTCGTCGATGCCGATACGGTGGGTGATCAGCCCGCTCACATCCAGCGGACCCTGCACCAGCGCGATCATCTTGTACCAAGTCTCGAACATCTCGCGGCCATAGATGCCCTTGAGATGCAGCATCTTGAAGATGACCTTGTTCCAGTCGATCTCGAAGCCGGTCGGTGCGATGCCGAGAATGGCGATCTTGCCGCCGTTGTTCATGGTGTCGATCATATCGCGGAAGGCAACTGCCGAGCCCGACATCTCCAGCCCGACATCAAAACCTTCGGTCATGCCTTCGTCATGCATGACATCGCGCAGCTTCTCCTTCGAGGCGTCGACGACATGATGCACGCCCATTTTTCTGGCCAGCGCCAGCCGGGTCGGGTTGATGTCGGTGATAACGACCTTGCGCGCGCCAACGCATTGCGCCACCAGCGCGCCCATGATGCCGATCGGCCCGGCGCCGGTCACCAGCACATCCTCGCCGACCAGATCGAAGGACAAAGCTGTATGAACAGCATTGCCGAGCGGATCGAAGATTGCCGCGATTTCGTCAGGGATGTCGTCAGGGATCGGCACGACATTGTGCTGCGGAATGGCGACATATTCGCCGAAAGACCCAGGCCGGTTGACGCCGACACCCAACGTGTTGCGGCACAGATGCCCCCTGCCCGCACGGCAGTTGCGGCAGTGGCCACAGACGATGTGGCCTTCACCCGATACGCGTTGGCCGACCTTGTATTCGGTTACGGCGGACCCGACATCGGCGATGGTGCCGACAAATTCATGTCCTGTCACCATCGGTACCGGCACAGTCTTCTGTGCCCATTGGTCCCAGTTGTAGATATGGACGTCGGTGCCGCAGATCGCCGACTTCTTGACCTTGATCAGCACATCGTTGGGGCCGATTTCGGGAACCGGCACGCGTTCCATCCAGATTCCCGGCTCGGCCTTTGCCTTCACCAGCGCGCGCATCATGTTGGACATTGTGTTCTTCCTCAGGAAATGACGCCGAGTTCCTTGCCAACCGCTTCGAATGCCGCAACCGCGCGATCGATATCGGCTGTGGAATGCGCCGCCGACATCTGCGTGCGGATGCGCGCCTGCCCCTTGGGCACAACAGGGAACGAAAAGCCGATGACGTAGATGCCACGCTCCAGCATCCTGGCGGCCATCTGCTGGGCCAGCGTCGCATCGCCAAGCATCACCGGGATGATCGGGTGGTCGGCACCGGCCAGCGTGTAGCCGAGCTTGCTCATCGAGGAGCGGAAATGCGACGCATTCGCGTAGAGCTTTTCACGCAGTGCGTCGCCCTTTTCGATGATGTCGAAAACCTTGAGCGACGCGGCGGCGATCGCCGGCATCAGCGTGTTGGAAAACAGATAGGGCCGCGAACGCTGGCGCAGCCAGTCCACCACCTGCCGTTTGCCCGACGTATAGCCGCCGGAGGCCCCGCCCAACGCCTTGCCGAGCGTACCGGTGATGATGTCCACCCTGCCCTCGACGCCGCAATGTTCGGCCGAGCCCCGGCCATGCTTGCCGACGAAGCCGACGGCATGGCTGTCGTCCACCATCACCATCGCCCCGTATTTCTCGGCGAGATCGCAGACCCCCTGCAGGTTGGCGATGATACCGTCCATGGAGAAGACGCCGTCGGTGGCGATCAGCTTGAAACGGCTGCCTTCCGCCTTCTTCAGCTCTTCCTCCAGCGCCGCCATGTCGTTGTTGGCATAACGGAACCGCTTGGCCTTGGAGAGACGCACGCCGTCGATGATCGAGGCGTGGTTCAGCGCATCCGAAATCACCGCGTCCTCCTCGCCGAGCAGTGTCTCGAACAATCCGCCATTGGCGTCGAAGCAGGAGCCGTAAAGGATCGTATCCTCAAGGCCGAGAAAGGAGGAAATCCTGGCTTCGAGCTGCTTGTGTTCTTCCTGCGTGCCGCAGATGAAGCGCACCGAGGCCATGCCGTAGCCATAGCGATCCAGCGCCGTCTGCGCGGACGCGCGCAAGTCTGCATTGTCGGCAAGGCCGAGATAGTTGTTGGCACAGAAATTCAAGACCTTCTCGCCGGCCACCTCGATCTCGGCCGACTGCATGGACGAGATGACCCGCTCTGATTTGTAGAGCCCTGCGGCCTTGAGGCCCGCCAATTCGGTGTCGAGATGGGAGAGAAAGTTATGGCTCATGAACGACGGACTCCCTTGAATCTGGCAACGCATACTGCGGCAGGCCGGCCGGAAGCTAGCATAAAAACGACCGCTGCAACTGCCGTTTCCTTCGCGGCACGCCGCGTTTCGCGCCGCTAACATGGCGGCTTAGTCTCACCAGGCCGGCCCCTTGAAGGAGCACCGTATGACCATCGCCTCCATCACCCTTTACCGGCAATGGCAACCGTTCCGGGACGGTACCTACACGTGCTCGGGTGGACGCAGTGCGGAAGGTTTCGATTCGACCATCGTCGAGATCGCCAGTAGCGATGGTGGCAAAGGTTATGGCGAGATGGCGCCACTGGGCTCTTTCTACGATCCGGCCTTTGCGGAAGGTGCTCGTGCCGCCATGCGCGAACTGGCGCCGCGCCTGATCGGCGAGGACGCTGCCGGCATCGAGATGCTCAACCGCCGCATGGATCTGCTGCTCAAGGGCCACCCCTATGCCAAGGCCGCCATCGACATGGCGCTGTGGGATCTCGCCGGCAGGCGCGCCGGTCTTTCCTTGGCCGCCATGGCCGGCGGTGCGGAAGGCATCAGCGTGCCGCTTTACCGTTCGCTGGCGCAGGAGAGCCCCGACGCGATGGCAGCCCGCGCCCGAAAATACATAGCCGAGGGTTATCAACGGCTGCAGGTCAAGGTCGGGCTCGATGTCAACGACGATATTGCACGCCTGGAAGCCGTACGCGCTGTGGTGCCTTCCGGTACCGTGCTGTTCTGCGACGCCAATGGCAGCTGGGGCACCGCGGAGACCCGACGCTTTCTGCAGGCGACGCACACGCTCGACTACACGCTGGAACAACCTTGTGGGAGCTACGAGGAAAATCTCGCGATCCGTCCGGCTTGCGACCGGCCGCTCGTGCTGGACGAGACCATCGACAGCACCGATGCCTTGTTGCGCGCCATCGCGGATCGGCTGGTCGACGGTATCACCATCAAGCTTGCCCGCGTCGGTGGACTGACCAAGGCAAAGCTGATCCGCGACATCGCCATCGCCCGGAACCTGAAGATCACCATCGAGGACACCGGCGGCGCGCAGATCGACACCGCCGCCTATTGCGGCCTGCTGCTGTCGACGCCTGAACTGCTGCGCCAGCACACGGTCGATTTTCACAACTGGGTCACGGTCGCCAACGGCAAGGCCGATTTCACCATAGCCGACGGTCGCATGACGCCGCCGCGCGGTCCCGGCCTTGGGGTCGAGGTGGATCCGGCGATGTTCGGCGAGCCGATCTTTCGATGTTGATCCGGTCGCATTCGATGCTGGCTTGCGCGGCCCCTTGGGGATAGAGCCTATCCCAAAGGAGCCCGCCCATGACGATAACGGAAAACCTGACCCAGCTCGGCACCAAGGTCGAGACGCCGAACAATCCTGACCATGCGGTGCTGGAGACCGTGCCATTCACGCGCGGCGACGGTCCGCCGGCGATCGTACGCTTCACCTGCCCCGAGTTCACCTCGCTCTGCCCCGTCACCGGCCAGCCGGATTTCGCGCACATCGTCATCGACTATGCGCCTGACACGCTGCTGGTTGAGTCCAAGTCCCTGAAACTGTTCCTCACCTCTTTCCGCAATCATGGCGCCTTCCATGAAGATTGCACGGTGATGATCGCGCGACGCGTCGTGGCAGCCACCAAACCGGTATGGCTGCGCATCGGCGGTTACTGGTACCCGCGCGGTGGTATTCCGATCGACGTGTTCTGGCAGACAGGCGAGCCGCCGAAAGGCGCATGGCTGCCCGACACCGGTGTCGCCCCCTATCGCGGCAGGGGCTGACTGCAGTTTCCCGATTGCGATGCTGGCCGGCAACGCCGATGTTACGAATTCATCCGCTCGCCGACGGCCTGCCAGTTGATCCGCTCCGACAGAACCGCCTCGATGTGTTCGGCCTTGCGGTTCTCGTAGTCGAGATAATAGGCATGTTCCCATAGATCGATGCCGGCGAGCGGTTTCAATCCATCGGGCAACGGGTTGCCGGCATCCTGGTAGCCCTTGATGGCCAGCTTGCCGTTGTCGGCGACAAGCCAGGCCCAGCCCGTGCCGAACACGGCGTCGCTTTCCTTTGCCATGGCCTTGAACAGCCCTTTTTCGTCACCGAAGTCGCGCTTGACCGCGTCGGCGAAGGCCCCGGCCGGTTTGGCCGGACCGCCCTTGAACTGCTGCCAGTAGAAGACATGGTTCCAGGCCTGGCCTGCCTGATTGAAAATCTTGTCCTTGCCGTCCTTCTTGGCGGCCACCACCACCTTTTCGAGCGTCATGTCCGCATAGGGCGTTCCGGGCACCAACTGGTTCAGCTTGTCGAAATAGGCCTTGTGATGCTTGCCGTAATGAAGACCCACCGTGCGGGCCGATATCTGGGGGGCCAGCGCGCTCTCGTCATAAGGCAACGGCGGCTGCTCGAACGGTTTCGCTGCGCGAAGGACGGAAGGGCGGGCCAGCGTTGCCGCAGCGGTGCCAGCGGCAAGCAGAAGGACGGAACGGCGTGTCGCAATCATTGTCTCGGCTCCTTGTTGGGGATCAGCTTGCCCAACGCGTGGCGCGCGCGCCCGTTCCCCGCAACAAACGCCATTGGGCCGAGATTTGAATGGCAGGGCCACGTCGCTGGTGCTGGTGTCACTCGCACTGGTACTGGCTGAGTGCCCACTCGCCGGTGACCGACAGAAGGTCGGTGATTTTCCAGGCACCTTCGACCTTCTTCAGTTTCCACTCCAGTCGATGTGGCTCGCTGCCTTCGACGAAGGCAACGACGACGCGAGCGTCGTCACCATTGATCGCCTCCAGCGACTTGAAGGTCTTTTCGAGCACAGCCTTGTCGTATGGAACCTGGTCGAGCGGCATGTTCTGGTCGAGACAATCACCCTGGCCGGATTTTTTAAGTGCTTCGTTCTTCTCAAGCACCGTCTTTGCCGGATCGACGAAGCGCTCATGATCGGCTGAAGCCAGATCCGCACCATCCGCGTAGAATGGCCTGACCTGCGCCGTTGGAGAATCCGGAGCGACAGCCGTGGCCAAATTGGACGCAGTTGGAGCCGCACCTGCAGATGCGGTCGGCGTGGTCGGTGCCTTGGCGCCCAGCAGTCCTTCCGCGCACGCACCGCCAACCGGGCCGCCTGCGACAATCCCGGCCAACAGCAAAGACAAAAAACGGCGTCTGCACACCATTGGCCTATTCCGGTTCTTCTCCACCCGAACAACCCAGTTCGCTGAGTTTCCAGCTGTTGCTCTTGGAGGCGATATCGGCGACCTTCCAGGAACCGTCGACCTGCCTGAGATCCCAGAGCATTTCACGTTTGGAATCATCACCTTCAGTAAAAAGGCTGAAGCTTGCCGTCACCGTCGCGTGGTCGCCGTCAATGGCTTCGGTGAGCTTCAGGCTGTCGGCGACGGTCTTGTCATCATAGTCCTGCGCGTCCAGTGCCGGATCGAAATCGATGCAAGCCACCTCGTCCGGATGTTTCTTGATGGCGGCGTCGTTGAGCTGGAACAGCTTGATGACGGGGTCGGTGAAGCGGTTCCGGTATTGCGGATCGGCGGCGAATTTGACCGGCGTGTAGAAAAACATCACCGCGTCCGATGCCGGTCCGGCCAAAGCGGAGCCTGAATACGTCAAAACGGAAAGTGCGAGCAGCAGTCCCAGCTTCATGATTCCCCCAATCCCGCGCGACAGGTGTAGTCTCTTCATAGCACGCATCGGTCATCTCGGCTTTTTTACGACCTGAAAATCGAACAGCGATTGGCCGCCGGCAACCAGGCCGGATTTCATGCCGCTGTCACCAAGCCTGCCTACCCTGCCGCGGTAACTGGCAATACAGAGGCTTTCATGATCACCCGACGCAACCTCCTCAAGATAGGCGGCACCGCCGCGATGTTCGCACCGTTCGGAGGTTTCACCATCGACGCAGCGGAAGCAGCCGACGGGGCGCCATTGTTCAAATTCGGCATCGTTGCCGATCCGCAATACGCACCCGTCGTGCCCAATCTCAAGCTCAACCGCTACTATTCGAACAGCCTGTGGAAGCTGTCGGAAGCAATCGAAGCCTTCAACAAGGAGGACCTGCGCTTCGTCGCGACGCTGGGCGACATCATCGACCGGCATTGGGAAAGCTACGCGCATATCCTCCCCCTCTACGACAAGCTGAAGCATGAGCGTTTCTTCCTGCTCGGCAATCACGACTATGACGTCGCAGCCGAATACCTGACTTCGGTCGTGCGCACCGCCGGCATGGAAAAGGCCTATTATGATTTCGCAGGCGGTGGCTACCGCTTCATCGTGCTCGACGGCAACGACGTCAGCCTGTTCGCGCCGCCGAAGGATGACCCGCGCCGTGAGGTAGCCGCCAAGCGGCTCGAGGAGTTGAAGGCAAAAGGCGCTGTCAATGCCCAGAGCTGGAACGGCTCGCTGAGCGACGAACAGTTCGCCTGGCTCGAGAAGACCATCAAGGCGGCGCAGGCGGCGAACGAGAGGGTGATCGTCATGGGTCACTATCCGGTCTATCCGGAAAATGAACACAACATGTGGGATTCGGAACGAATCGTGGAACTGCTGACCGGAGCCAGCAATGTCGTCGCCTGTTTCAACGGCCACAACCATGCCGGCAATTTCGGCGAGCTCAACGGCAAATACTTCCTCAATTTCAAGGGCATGGTCGACACACCTGCAACCAGCGCCTACTCGATCGTCGAAATCTATGATGACCGGATCGAGATTCGTGGCTTCGGGCGCGAGGAAAACCGATCCTTGAAAATCCAAAGCGCATAGGTTTGGCCGGATAAACTGGAATCGGCGGGAAATCCCCGCCGATTTCGCTGTGGTCTTTGCGTGAAATGGCCCGGCGCGGTTGTTCGCCGCCTTGGCGAATCCCGCTATAGTCCGGCCATGTCCATCCGCCAACTTTCCGAAACGATGATCAACCAGATCGCTGCGGGCGAGGTCATCGAGCGTCCTGCCAGCGTAGTCAAGGAACTGGTGGAGAACGCACTGGACGCCGGCGCTGGCCGCGTCGAGATCGTCACCGCCGGCGGCGGGCTCAATTTGATCCGTGTCACCGATGACGGATTTGGCATTCCTGAACCGGAACTGGCGCTTGCCGTGGCGCGCCACTGCACCTCGAAACTTTCCGACGACATCAATGACATCCGCTCGCTCGGCTTTCGCGGCGAGGCTTTGCCCTCGATCGGTTCCGTAGCGCGGCTGTCTATCCGCTCACGCACCGCACAAGGCGACAGCGCTGCCGAAATCAGCATCGAGGGCGGACGCGTGGCGCCCGTACGGCCGGCGGCTGCCAACCGCGGCACGACGGTGGAGGTGCGCGACCTGTTCTTCGCAACGCCCGCCCGGCTGAAATTCATGAAAGGCGAACGCGCCGAAAGTTCGGCCACCAGCGACGTCATCAAGCGCATCGCGATTGCCTTCCCTGCTGTACGGTTCACGCTGGCCGGTTCGGATCGCTCGACGCTGGAACTGCCGGCAACGGACGACAGCCCGGAGGGACAATTGCGCCGGCTGGCGCAGGTGATGGGGTCCGAATTTCCGGACAATTCCATAGCCGTGGATGCCATGCGCGAAGGTGTCCGGCTGACCGGCCACGTCTCGATCCCCTCTTTCACGCGCGCCAATGCCCTGCAGCAATACGCCTATGTCAACGGCCGCCCGGTGCGTGACAAGCTGATCGCCGGCGCCATCCGCGGCGCCTATATGGACGTGCTGCCACGCGATCGGCACGCCGTAGTGGCGCTGTTCCTGACGCTCGATCCAGCGACCGTCGATGTCAACGTGCATCCGGCCAAGGCAGACGTGCGCTTCCGCGATCCCGGCCTGGTGCGCGGCTTGATCGTCGGCGCGATCCGCGAGGCGCTGACGAGCGCCGGTGTGCGGGCGGCAACAACCGGAGCCGCCGGCATGATGGCCGCTTTCAGGCCCGGGGCTACGAGCTTCGACCATGGCGGCCCGACCAACGGCCATCGCAGCTACGAAGCGGCTTATCGCACTTCCGGACCGGTGGGATTCGATGCCATGCGCTCGCTGCAGCGGCCGCTCGATATGGGCTTTCGCGAACACGACCAGCAGGCCTTCGACACCGGACCAGCGGTGAGTGCCGATGCCCGCGCCAGCCAGGTAGAGGCCACCGAAACCCTGCTGGGAGCGACGCTGGGCGCCGCGCGCGCGCAGGTGCATGAAAACTACATCGTCGCGCAAACCAGGGATTCGCTGGTCATCGTCGACCAGCATGCCGCGCATGAGCGGCTGGTCTATGAGGCGCTGAAAAATGCGCTGCATTCCCGCCCGGTGCCTGCGCAGATGCTGCTTCTGCCGGAAATCGTCGACCTGCCCGAAGACGACGCCGAACGGCTGGCCGTGCATGCCGAGACGCTAAAGCGCTTCGGCCTTGGCGTCGAGCGTTTCGGTCCGGGAGCGATCGCTGTGCGCGAAACACCAGCAATGCTGGGCGAAACCGATGTCCAGCAGCTTGTCCGCGACCTGGCGGACGAGATCGCCGACAACGACACCACCGAAACGCTGACGGAGCGCCTCTATCACATCGCCGCCACCATGGCCTGCCACGGCTCGGTGCGCTCGGGCCGCCTGCTCAAGCCCGACGAAATGAACGCTCTGCTGCGCCAGATGGAGGCGACACCGGGATCCGGTACGTGTAACCACGGCCGCCCGACCTATATCGAATTGAAGCTGGCCGACATCGAGCGATTGTTCGGCAGGCGATAAAAGCCTCCCTTCAGCCTATCGCTTCATGTTGACGATGATCACGCCGCCGAGTGCCAGCACGCCGCCGATGATGCCAAGCGTCGTCGGCACCTCACCGAGCCAGGCGAAGCCGATCACCGTCGCCACCGGTGAAACCAGATAGAGGTAGTTGGAGGCACGTGCGGCCGGCAGGCGCGACAGGGCTGTCGCCCAGGCGGCGTAGGAGATGAAGCTCGGGATGATGCCGAGATAGATGACCGCGCCGAGGCCTGCCGTGTCGGCATGTGAAGCCTGGACAAGGCTTTCGGGAAAGAACGGCGCCAAGCACAGCGCGCCGAGCACCATGTTCCATGCCGAAACCGTCAGCGGATGATGACGTGAAAACAGTGGCTTCTGCACGATCGTGTTGACAGAGGAACACAGCGCCGAGCCCAGGATCAGCAACGCGCCGGTGTTGAACGTCAGTCCGTTGCCCTCACCCATGGCGATGACGCCGATGCCGGCGAAAGAGACGAACGTGCCCAGCCAGGCCAGTACCGGGAATCGCTCGCCGAGCAGGAACATCGCCATGATGGCCGTGAAGATCGGGCTGACATTGATGATGAAAGCTGCCGCTCCGGCCGACACGGTGGTCTCGCCGATATTCAGCATCGCCGTGTAAAGCGCGACAAAAATCGCGCCGCCGACGCCGAAGCGCCACAGCTCGTTGAGCTTGGGCAATGCCGGACGTTTGATCGCGAGGAAGATCGCGGCGGGCACGGCGGCAATGGCAAAGCGCAGCGCGCCGAGTTCCAGCGGTCCGAACGCAGCGAGACCGGCGCGGATCGCCGGAAAGGCAGATGCCCAACCGACCACGGTGAGTGCCACGGCCAGCATTGCGGTGACATCTGTCCGTTGTTCCGAATTCGCCATGCTCATTGGTGCACTCATCGTCTTTCTCCACGCCAACTGTTGGTCGCGGTCGCAGAAAACGCTTTTCCGGTGCCGTTGACAAACGACGAAATCGAGGATGAGCTGTGAGTATGGATCACAGCTTGGATGTACTGCCTCCACTCGAAACCCTGCGCGCCTTCGACGCAGCGGCCAAGACAGGCAGCTTTTCAGCCGCTGCGGAGAAGCTCAACGTCACCCATGGCGCGGTCAGCCGCCAGATTGCGCGGCTGGAAGACTGGTTCGGTCTGAAGTTGTTCGAGCGCGGCGCGCGTGGCGTCTCGTTGACCATCGAAGGCAATAGGCTGCATCTGCGCACCAGCGAGGCCTTTGCGCTGATCGCCTCCAATTCCGACCGCTGGGTCGAACCTAGAGGCTCCGCGGTGGTGCGACTGGCGACCATTCCTTCCATCAGCGGACTCTGGCTGATGCCGCGCATGGCGCAACTGGAAAGCGGTGATCCGAAGATCAGGATCGTGCTCGATGTCGACAACCGCCAGATCGACCTCGCCGACGAAGGCATTGACCTTTCCATCCGCTGCGGGCGTGGGCGCATACCCGAGCGCATCGCCATGCAATTGTTCGAGGAACACATGTTCCCGATCGCCTCACCGGAACTGGCGAAGGAGATTGATACCGGCGACGCCGCGCGGCTCCTGAAGTACCCGCTGATCCACGATTCCGACGCCGCCGGCTGGCGCGCCTGGTTCGGCGAACAAGGCGTCGACTACCGTCCCCGCCCGCAGGATCGCCGTTTCGAGGATTATAATCTTGTGCTGGATGCCGCCGCCTATGGGCTCGGCATTGCGCTTGCCCGACCGCCTCTGGCCGAAGGCCAGGTCGCGGCAGGACGCGTTGTGGCCGTCGACAAGCGTACAGCACTCAATCCCGTGTCCTATTGGCTCGATCGCCCGGTCGGAAAACCGCGTGCCGCAGCCGCTGAACTCGCCCGACGTATCGCCGATGCGGCTAGCGTGCCGTCCGAACGCTTCCAGAGCTTTCTGGCCGCCGAGCGCTAACCACCCTGCAATTTCCTGGCAAGCGCGTCGCCCGCCACAACGATTTGTGCCCGTGGCAACCCGGCACCCCGAGCCCTGGCCGGCTTCGAACCACTTGAGCCTGCAAAGCAATTCCAGGAAAAGTGTGTAACGGGTTTCCGTCCGGAATTGCGTAAAAACAATGAGTTGAAGCGTGTTCGTTAGAAACTAAAACACCAGTAGGACGACCAGCAGCAACAACGCGAACGCCGCAAGCCCAAAGCCTAGCGCGCGGCCACTGAACACCGCTTTCAGCGGAACTTCCTTCGATTTCTCGCGCGTTGCTTTCGCTTGCGCGGGGCGCCGCCTTCCGATCGCAACCTCGTCCGTCCGCGCCTGTCCAGCCGCGGCCGAAAGCGGCAAGGCAAGCGCATAAGCCGGCATGGGTTGGGCGCGGATGCTGGAAGCCGCGTCGTCTCGAGCAACCGGCTGCCCTGAGAGGGGCTGGGGGCCGGTTTCCGCGTCAGCGCCTCTCGCCAACGACGGGCGCGAGCCGATCGACGACGTTTCGGTTTCCTGCAGTTCGAACGCTGCTCGGTAGGCTTCGATGATCCGCGACGAAGCTTCCTTCTGCGCTGCTGCATTTCCAGCCGGCACGACGAGCGGCGGCGCCAGCGACGCCATCGGCTCGGCGCCGAGTGGCGGGCGTGGCGTCGCCAATGTCCTGATCAAGGCCGCCTTGGCTGGATCGGACCGCGCCGTCTGCAACGGCACATCGCCGGCGGTTGCCTGCTTGAGCAGCGAAGCAAGACGGGAGATGGCAGTGACCATGGCGATCCGACAGGCGTTTTGCTCCACAATAAGCCGTCAGAGTTGTGCGAAGCTGGCCCCACGCTTGACCTTGTCCGCGTTTTATGGCGGAAACGCCGAAGGTCACGAACTCAACAAGACCATATGAACACAGGTCTGTCGCGATGATGAACCGTTTCGAAGGCCCCGGTGGCCGGGAAGCCCGCATCCGCTATCTCGATGGCGATTTCCAGGTCACCAGCCCGGGCGCCTTCGTGCGCTGCGCCGTAACCGGCGAGAGCATCGCCCTGGACGAGTTGAAATACTGGAGCGTCGCCAGGCAGGAGCCCTATGTCAGCGCCGCCGCCTCCCTGCAGCGCGAAATCGAAGCCAATCCGGATTTACGCAAGCGTAAGTGACCAATGGCGATTCCCTTGCGGGAAGAAGAAGAGGAGCCGTGCTTACCCGCCGATCCGCCGTCTTCGCCATGCTTCGAGCGTCTCATCGACAATACGCTGCGGCGTGTGGTCGGGCTCGAATACCGTCTCGATTTCGAGCACGCTGAGTTTTTCAAGGAATCCGGGCGGGGTCGTGCCGTGACGCAGGCGTGCGGCATCCTTGGCAGTGGTGACGAGGCCGAGATCCGCCGCCTTGGCGGTGGAGAGCAGTTCCGCCAGTTCGTCCTCGGCATAGACGTGATGATCTGGGAATGAACGGCTGAGTGCCACTTTGCCGCCGGCCTCCGCCACCGTGTCGTAGAATTTTTCCGGATGGCCGATGCCCGCGAAGGCCAGCAGCCGTTTGCCGGCAAGTGCCTTGGCGTCGCGCGGCCGGGCGCGTGCGGCAAAGATCGGCTTGCCGGCACGTGCAGCCTGCCGCACGACAGCGTCGGCAGCGGTGCCCTCGCCCATCCTGAGCAGCGCATTCGCGTAAAGAAGCTGGGTCAGAACCGGTGCCCTGAGCGGCCCACCTGGAATGACACGACCGTTGCCCAGCCCATAACGGGCATCCACCACGACCAGCGCGAAATCGATGTGAACGCGCGCGCTCTGGAAGCCGTCGTCCATGATGAGGAAGTCGCAGCCCTCTTTTTCGATCAGCATGCGCGCACCAGCGGCGCGGTTCGGCGATACCGCCACCGGCGCGTGTTCAGCCAGAAGCAGCGGCTCGTCACCGACATGTTTGGCCGCATCGTTGTGCGGATCGACGATATGCGGCTCGGCAAAAGAGCCGCCGTGACCACGCGACAGGAATCCGGGTTTCAACCCTTGCTGCCGCGCATGCCCTGCCAACGCGATGGCGACTGGAGTCTTGCCGGAACCGCCAACCGTGAAATTTCCAACGCAAAGCACTGGTACGTCGATCTTTTCGCGTTTCGCGGAGCGCATGCGGCGACCAGCGATCGCGCCGTAGATCCAGGACAATGGCGACAGTGCACGGGCGCGCCAATCCGGTTTTTCCCACCAGAACGGCGGCGCTTCGCTCGCCATGCTCAGCGGCCTCCCGCCACCTTGAGGCGGGCCTTGACGACAAGCGGCTGGATATAGGGCTCCAGCGCCCTCTGCGTGGTAGCCAACGCGCCGCGCATCTGCTCGACGGTCGCCGCGCCTGCCGCCATCATCTCGCGGCGTGCGGTTTCATTGGTGAGCAGGAAATTGACAGCGCCGGCCAGCATCGGTCGATCACGCACCAACTTGGCGGCGCCGGCATCCAACAGCTTTTGATAGGAATCGCGGAAATTCTGCACGTTGCGGCCGGCGAGCACCGCTGTGTCGAGCATGGCCGGCTCCAGCGGATTCTGCCCGCCCTCCGAGGTCAGGGAACGACCGACAAAGGCGATCTCGGTGAGCCTGAGATAAAGCCCCATTTCACCGATCGTATCGCCGAGCAGGATGTCGACATCGGGCGTGATCTGGTCGTCGAGGCTGCGCCGTGCGACCGTAAGCCCCATGCCGGCAAGCGTCTCGACAAGGTCTCCCGCACGCTCGGGATGGCGCGGCACGATGATGCTGAGCAGGCCGGGATGGCGCGACGCCAGCGTCTTGTGCACTTCGGCGGCGATCACCTCCTCGCCGTCATGGGTCGAGATGGCAGCCCAGGTCGGGCGCCCATCGATCTGACGGCTGAGCAGGGTAAGCTCGCCTTCGTCCACTGGCGGTGGCGGCGTATCCACCTTGAGGTTGCCGGAAACCGTCACCGGCCGCGCGCCGAGCGCCCGGAAACGCTCGCCATCGACTTCCGATTGAGCGACAACATGGGCGAGGTTCTCGAACAAAGCCTCGGCGATGTTGGAACGCTTCTTCCACGAAGCGAAGGAACGATCGGACAGGCGCCCGTTGACCAGCACTTGCGGCACGCTGCGCGCACCGAGTTCCAGGATGGTGTTCGGCCAGATCTCGGACTCGGCGATGATGACAAGATCCGGGTACCAGTGGTTGAGGAAGCGGCTCACCGCCGGTCTCAGATCCAGTGGCACATACTGATGAATGACACGCTCGCCCAGCCGTTCCGCGACCAGCTTGGCTGAAGTGACGGTTCCGGTGGTCAGCACCACCGTAACGCCGTAGTCGAGGATCGATCGGACCAGCGGCACCACCGCATTGGTTTCGCCAACACTTGCTGCATGCACCCAGATCAGCGGCCCATCGGGCCTGGACCGGCTGGCGACGCCGTAGCGTTCGCGGCTGCGAGTACGGTCTTCCTTCCCCTTGGAAGCCCGCCACGCGACATAGGGGCCGGCGAGCGGATAGGCGGCCGAGCCGGCGGCGCGGTAGAGCGACAGCATCATGCGGGCCCACCGCTCGCTCATCGCGTATCCACCAGATGATAGGCTTTCGTCGTAACGGCATTGAGCGCGTCCGTGAGTTCGACGCGCTTGCGCTCCATCTCGGCCTCGTCGGCGTTGTTCGCCACGAAGATCGGCTCGCCGGCCGCGACCGCCGAACGGCCAAACGGCAGGTTGATGGTTGTCTTGTCCCAGCTCTTCTCCAGCACCTTGCGGCGGCTGGTGGCAAGGGCTGCCGGAATGATCGGACGGCCCGACAGCTTGGCAAGCAGGATGACACCGAGGCCGGCATCGCGTGGCGTGCCATGCGGAATGTCGGCTATCATGCAGACATTCTTGCCGGCCATCAGGGATTTCTTCAGTGCGATCAGTGCCTTGGCGCCACCCTTGTCGATATGGCGGGCATCCGCCCGGCCGCCGGAACCGCGCACGGTCTCGATACCGAAGCGCTCGATCACCTGTGCGTTGATCTCGGCGTCGGCACTGCGCGACACCATGGCAACCAGCCCGCGCTTCGAGGGGTAGAAGGCCGGCATCAGGATATGCTGGCCATGCCACAGCGCGATGATGCCAGGCTCGATGCCTTCATATTCCTTGTCGCTGAATTTGGCGGACTGGGCGAGGCGCGGATTGGTGAGCCGGATAAAGCGCATGGTCAGCGTGAACAGGCTGACGATCAGGCTCTTGACGAAACGCGATTGCGCGAGCGGCTCGCGCACCTTCTTCCACAGCGGCTTCAGCGCGCTGTTGGAGCGCTTCCTTTCGGCCGCGGGCCGATCAGCCTGCGGTTTCGCCACGTGCTCTTCCATCGTCACGCGCTGGCCTGACCCTGCGGGTCGAGCAGGCGATGCAGATGCACGACGAAATAGCGCATATGCGCGTTGTCGACGCTGGCCTGCGCCTTGGATTTCCAGGCGTTCAGCGCCGACTGGTAGTCGGGATAGATGCCGACGATGTCGAGTGCATCGAGATCGCGGAACTCGCTGCCGCCAAGTGACGTCAGTTCACCACCGAACACCAGGTGCAGGAGCTGTTTCTTTCCGTCTTCCCCGGTCATGTCCGTCCTTCACATCATGTGATTTGGTGCTTGGTCTAGACCAAAGCCGCTAATTTTGAAACCTATGAAACGCCTCAGCCGGCGTGGCCGGAAATCACGCTTGCCATCATGGCAAGCATTTCACCACTTCCGGCGGCCAGCGCACCATGGCTGACCTTTTCCTTGCCGAAGGCAGGCGTGGAACCCTGGCTGTCGACCAGCCGCCCGCCGGCTTCGCGCAGGATGAGCTCGGCGGCGGCGATGTCCCAGTCATGCGCATTGGGCTTGACGAAGGTGGCGTCGAGGCTGCCTTTGGCGATCATCGCCAGCCTGTAAGCCAAGGAAGGGATGTAGGCGGTGCGCTTCAACCGCCCCTGCCAGGCCTGCGGCACAAGATCCTGCAGGGCTTTCGGGCCAGCCAGCTCAGCAACGGCCGGAATGTCGCGGACCTTGACCCGCTGGCCATTGAGGAAGGCGCCTGTGTCGGGCGTCGCCCAGTAGGTCTCATCAGCCGCGGGGCATTCGAGCACGCCGGCGATCGACTTGCCGTCTTCGACCACGGCCACACTGACACACCAGAATTTCTGACCGTCGAGAAAACCGCGCGTGCCATCGATGGGATCGACGACGAAGATACGGCGCGCCTTCAGACGCTCCGGGCCGTCAGCGGTTTCCTCCGACAGCCAGCCATAATCAGGCCGGGCCGCCAGCAGCGTGTTGCGCAGATAGGTGTCGGCGGCATAGTCGGCTTCGCTTACCGGAGAGGTCCCGCCCTTCATCCACACTTCCGGGTTCTTGCCGAAATAGCGCAGCGCGATCGCGCCAGCCTCGCGCGCGGCGTCGCGCAGCAAGGCAAGGTCTTCATCGGCGCTGGTGAGGCCGGCTGCGTCAACTTCCGGCAAGGGTCATTCCTTCGATGAGCAGCGTCGGCGCGGCGGTGCCATATTCGCGGTCGAGATCGTTGGCCGGCACCAGGCCAAGGAACATCGTCTTGAGGTTCGAGGCGATCGTCACTTCCGACACGGGATAGGTGAGTTCGCCGTTCTCAATCCAGAATCCTGAGGCGCCACGGCTGTATTCGCCAGTCACCATGTTGACGCCTTGCCCAAACACTTCGGTGACGTAAAAGCCGGTCTTCAATGCGCCGATCAGCTCTTCTGGCGAGCGCTCGCCAGGCTCGATGGCGACGTTGGTGGAGGACGGCGACACCTGCGAGCCGCTTCGTGCGCCACGGCCATTGGTGATCAGCCCGAGTTCACGCGCGGCCGATGTCGACAGGAACCAGTGGTTCAAGACACCTTTCTCGACCATCAAAAGCTTCTCGCCGCCGACGCCTTCACCATCGAAGGGCCGCGACGCCTGGCCACGCCTGCGCAGCGGCTCGTCGGTCACGGTGATCGCGGCAGAAGCCACCTGCTTACCCATCATGTCGCGCAGGAAAGAGGTCTTGCGCGCCACCGAAGCGCCGTTGATGGCACCCGCCAGATGGCCGGCAATGCCACGCGCCACGCGTGGATCGAACACGACGGTGATCGTACCGGTCGGCACCTTGCGCGCGCCGATGCGCTTCACCGCCCGCTCGCCGGCGCTGCGGCCGATCGCTTCGGGATCGTCGAGGTCGGCGAAATGCAGGCGCGACGAATAATCGTAATCTCGCTCCATGCCGGTGCCCTCGCCCGCGATCACGCTGGCAGAGCGAGAGAAACGCGTGGCGGCATATTGGCCAAGGAAGCCGTGCGAGGTGGCAAGCACCAGACCGCCCATGCCCGCGCCGGCGGCGCTACCGCCCGAATTGGTCACGCCCTTGACCGCAAGGGCTGCCTCTTCGGCGGCAAGCGCGTCCTCGCGCAGCCGGTCGGCGGCGATTTCCGTCTTGTCGAAGAGATCGAGATCGTTCGCGCCATTCGCAAGCAGCGATGGATCCGCGAGACCTTGATAGGGATCTTCCGGTGACACCTTGGCCATTGCCACTGCCCTTTCGGCAAGCGGCTTCGGATCCGAGGCCGCGGTTGCCGAAACGGAGGCGACGCGATTGCCAACGAAAACGCGCAGCGACACGTCTTCGCTTTCAGACGCGTTGGTGTTTTCCACTTTGCCGAGCCGAACCGAAACGCTGGTCGAGCGGCCGAGCACCACCACGGCATCGGCGGCATCGGCGCCGGCCTTCCTGGCGGCGTCGACAAGCGCGGCGACGCGATCGGTCAATTTCGAGGTGTCGAGCGTATCGGCCATGCTGCTTTCCTACTGTTTTGCGGCAGCGTCCATGCGCCTGCGCCGCAGCTCCATCTATTGTCCCCGCCCGGTCTGCGCAATGCCGAAAGCCAATCCGCCGCAGTTCAGGACAGGTCGCTATGCCTGTGCGGGGCTCACGAATTGTTCACTCCATCGGCACAGCCCATCCGCGCCGGCACAAAGTGCAGCTCCGCTTTCCGTCAGCGAATAGACGACCTTGGCCGGCAATCCCGGATAGGCCTGTCTTTTCACGAGCCCATCGGCCTCCATTTCGCGTAGTTGCTGCGCCAGCATCTTTTCGCTGATGTCCGGGATCGAGTGCCGCAGCCGGCCGAACCTGCGCGGCGCGGCAGAAAGCGCACACAGGATATCGATCTTCCATTTGCCCGCGACCATTTTCATCGCGATCAGAAAGCCATTGTCCGGAGGCTTGTCCATCCCCGTTCTCCTTACTGGCAGGTAACCACTTACGCTTCCGTGCGTATTGGCCTCACCGCTTCCACCTCATAGCTCTCGGCCAACGGCAAGAAAGCCGCCTGTTCAGCCGATATGGAGTGTCGCAATGAAGCCTGCAATCACTGTTTTGGGAACCGGACGCATGGGGTCGGCGCTCGTCCACGCACTCTTGAAGGCAGGACACCGCCCCGTGGTCTGGAACCGAACCTTGGAAAAAGCCACGCCGCTGGCCGCCGCCGGCGCCGTTGTTGCAACGTCGGTGCGAGAGGCAGTCGAAGCGGCCGAAATCATCATCGTCAACGTAACCGACTATCCGGCGACCGCCGCACTGCTGCGCGGTGACGTCGCCACGGCTCTTCGCGGCAAGCTGGTCGTGGAACTGACCTCCGGTACGCCGCATGGTGCCCGAGACGCTGGTGAGTGGGCCGCAGCGCATGGTGTGAGTTATCTCGACGGTGCGATCATGGCCACGCCGGACTTCGTCGGCACGGAGCACGGCACCATCCTGGTCTCGGGACCGCGACAGGCCTTCGATCGGAACAAGGACATGTTTCGGGCATTGGGCGGCAATGTCCAGCATGTCGGCGAGGACCTCGGGTTGGCGAACGCACTGGACAGCGCCTTGCTCGCCCTGATGTGGGGAGCACTGTTCGGCGCGTTGCAATCCATCGCGGTGTGCCGGGCCGAAAGGATCGATCTCGGCGAACTGGCAAGGCAGTGGACAGCAACCGCACCGGTGGTCCAGGGGTTGGTCGCAGACCTGATCAAGCGCACGGCGGCGGGACGGTTGGCGGCAGACGACGAGACGCTTTCGTCGCTCTCACCGCACTACAGTGCTTTCCAGCATCTGGTGGAGTTGATGGAGGTGCGCAAGATCGACCGCACGGTGGTTGATGGTTATGATGCCATCTTCCGGCGGGCGATCGCTGCCGGTCACCTGCATGACGATTTCGCGGCGCTGTCGCAATTTATGGGAAAGGCCGGATAGATGTCGTTGACGCATCTCATCGACACATATTGCGCATCCTGGTCCGACCGGGATGCCGAACGGCGGCGGACGCTGCTGCTGTCGGTGTGGGGCGAAGGCGCGACCTACACCGATCCGACTGTTCATGCCGACGGCGCGAACGACCTGCTGGCGCACATCGCAGGAATCCAGGCGAGATATCCGGGCGCCCGCATCTCCCGAACAAGCGATGTGGACATTCACCACAACATTGCGCGCTTCGCCTGGAAGTTCGCACTGCCGGATGGATCGTCCTTTCCAGAAGGCCTCGACATCGCCTTCATCGATGCTGGTCAGGCGCGCATAACCCGCGTCATCGGCTTTTTCGGACCGTTGGCGGTAGCGTAACCCCCGGCTTCATCTCGATCGGATGTGCGAGGATGATGTTTGCGGCGGGCTCTCGCATGTGGTTGTGTTCCGATATCCCTATGGCTCAGACGCGAAAGGTTCGAACCATGACACCCTTCCACCTCGCCTTTCCCGTCCGCGACCTGAACGAGACACGCGCTTTCTATGGCGAAATTCTCGGCTGCAGCATCGGGCGCTCGTCCGATACCTGGGTCGATTTCGATCTCTACGGCCACCAGATGTCCGCGCATCTGCGTCCGGATGCAGCTACGGCGCAGCGCGACGGTGCAGTCGATGGCTTCGCTGTGCCGATCCCGCATTTCGGTGCCGTGCTCTTGATGGACGAGTGGGAAAAGCTCGCTGCCCGCCTCGTAGCCCGCGACGATATTGATTGGCTGGAACGGCCGATGGTGCGTTTCAAGGGTCAGCCAGGCGAACAGGCCACGCTTTTCATACGCGACCCCTCCGGTAACGCGCTGGAATTCAAAGGTTTCCGTTCACTGGAACAGATATTCGCGCACTGACGGTCGGGCGAACAGCCGAGAAGCTATACCTGTGGTTCGCGCCGCGCTTCCAGCGCGGCCTCAACAGCACGCTTGACCTCTTCCTTCACCGCGGCGGTTTCGGCCATCACCGCGTCGATCTTCATGAAATCGAGCACGCGGAAGCGCGACACCGGCGGGCGGATCAGGATGTCGGGGCGACACTGCGTCAGCTTGTTGGCGATGATCGACTGCATCAGCAACTGGGTCGCGCCGAACATAAGGTCGATCGACGTCGGCCGCTTGCTGCCCTCTTCCGGGCCACCGACGACATCGATTGCAATGGTGATGTCAGCGGATCCCTCGACCAGGTCGAACGGCACGGGATTGTAGATACCGCCGTCGATCAGCATACGACCGTCGCGCATAACCGGCCGGAACACCGCCGGGATCGCCGCTGATGCCGCCAGCGCCGAATGCAGATCGCCGCTGTCGAACACCGCGAGCTTATGACCGAAATAGTCGGTCGCCGTCACCTTGAGTGGAATTTTCAATTCCTCGAAGCGAGCCGGCACGATTTCCGGCAGAAAGGCCTTGAGGATGCGCTCGATGTTGAATTGGCCGACCCGCAGGCCGCCTTCCATCGCCTCGGCGAAGGTGCCAGGACGCGCGCGCCACATACGGCTCGCCACCTGTGCCCGTGTACCGAGGATGGAGCGTGCATAGTCATGGATTTCGCGACCGCTCATGCCTGAGGCAACGCCTGCCCCCATCAGCGCACCGATGGAGGAACCGGCTATCGCGACTGGCTTGATGCCGAGTTCGTCCAGCGCTTCGATGACATGGATATGCGCAAGGCCGCGCGCGCCGCCACCGCCGAAGGCGACGGAGAAGGAGGGGCTCACCCCTTGCCACCCGTGGTGAGCGCAGGCCCCACCACCAGGATCGCCGGATCGACTGTCAGCAATTTCTTGGCCACGGCCTTCACCTCGTCGAGCGTCACGCCGTTGATATAGGCAGCACGGCGCTGGATGTAGTCAATGCCGAGTTTATCGAGTTGCAGTTCCACCAGCGTGTTGGCGATGGAACTCGACGAATCCAGATTGTTGATGGCGTAGGCGCCTATGAGGTTCTTCTTCACCGCCGCCAGTTCCTGGTCGGTCGGTCCTTCGCTCGCCAGGCGCTGCACCACGTCGCGTACGATCTTCAAAGTTTCGGCAGCGCGGTCCGAGCGCGTCGCCGTACCGACGGTCAACAGCGTCGAATAGCGGCGGTCGACCAGCGACGAGGAGACGCCGTAGGCAAGCCCGCGCTTCTCGCGCACTTCCTGATAGAGACGGGACGTGTAGGCCTGACCACCCAGTATCTCGTTGAGCAGAGCGGCGGCATAGAAATCCGGCGCGTCGCGCGCGACACCCGGGAATGCCCACTGCAGCGAGGTTTGCGGCTGGTCGTAATTCACCTCGATGGTCTGTCCAAGCTTGAGATCGACATCGGCAAGAGGTCGCAATTGCCGCTTTTCCGGCAGACCGCCGAAAATTTCGTCGAGCTTGCGCTTCAGCGTTTCGGCATCGATCGCGCCGACAACCGCAACATGCAGGCCATCGCGACCGAACATCGCCTTATGGAAAGCGCGCAAATCGTCCTGACCGATCGCCGCCACGCTCTCCTTGGTGCCGTTTTCCGGATTGGCATAGGGATGGTTGCCGTAGAGTACCTTGCGCCATTTCGCCTGGGCGATGGTTTCGGGGTTGCGCGCATTGGCCTCGATGCCGGAAATGATCTGCGCCCGGATGCGCTCCACCGGCGCGGGGTCGAAACGCGGCTCCTCGATCGCCATTTTGAGCAGGCCAAGCGCATCGTCGCGCTTCTCTGCCAGCATGCGCATCGTTCCGTAAAAGCCGTCACGGGTCTCTTCGAAGCTCATCTCGGCGCCGACATCGTCGAGCTTGATCTGGAAGGCATCGCTGTCGAGATCGCCAGCCCCTTCGTCGAACAGGCCGGCCATCAGATTGGCCGTGCCTTCCTTGCCGGCGGGGTCCTGGCTGGCGCCGCCGTCGAAGACGAAACGCATTGTCACGATCGGCACGGTGTAGTCTTCCACCAGCCAGGCGGTGATGCCTTTGTCGGACTTCACCTCCTGGATATTCATGGCAGCCGAAGCGGCGAATGCCGGCAGAACGAGGAAGATCAGGCAAAGCAGCAGCCTGACAGTCGGACTGATCGCGCGGGCATACGCAAGATTCGATACCGGCATCGCTCAGTTCTCCGCCTTGGGCAAGAGATAGCCCGTCACCACCTTGTCGAGGAGCAGATAGCGTTGTGCAGCCGCCTTGACCTCGTCGGCGTCCACCTTGCGGATCCGCTCCGGCCATTCTTCGACATCCTTGATCGTGCCGCCGGTGGTCAGCACGTTGCCATAGATATTGGCCATTGAATCCTGGCGGTCGCGGGCAAAGATCATCGCGCGGATGTAGCGGTTCTTGGCTCGTTCCAGCTCGTCGACGCTGACACCGTCGCGCGCGATCTTTTCGATTTCCACGCCAACGGCTTTCTCGACATCCGCAAGCTTGGCGGTGCCGCGCGGCGTCGCATAAGCGGCAAAAACCGTGTCGTCCAGCGCCCTGCCCTGGAAACCCGCGCCGACGCTAGCCGCGACCCCCTGCTTGACGACGAGCTGCTGATAGAGGCGGCTGCGCGAGCCACCGCCGAGGATTTCACCCAGCAGGTCGAGCGCTTCCGCTTCCCCTGGCTTGGCGGTGTTGTAGGACGGCACGACCCATTGCATGGAAAAATTCGGCACGCTGACGCGCGCATCGGCGAGCGTCACCGAACGTGCCGTCGTTTTTTCCGGTTCCTTGGGGCGGATGCGAGGCGGCAGATCCGGTCCGCGTGGCACCTTGCCATAATTCTCCTCCGCCAGTTTGCGCACCGCCTCAGGCTCGACATCGCCGGCGACGACCAGTACGGCGTTGTTCGGCGCGTAGTAGCGATCATAGAACGCCTTTGCGTCGACCCGGTTGAGCTGTTCTATTTCCTGCATCCAGCCGATGACCGGGATGCGGTAAGGCTGGTTCATGTAAAGCGTTGCGTTCACCGCCTCATCGAGCTGCGCCTGCGGGTCGTTGTCGATGCGAGAGCGGCGCTCTTCCATGATGACGTCGCGCTCGGTGGTCACGGCCTCGTCGCTCAGCACGAGGTTGCGCATGCGATCCGCCTCGAAACCCATCATCTGGCCGAGTGCCGAGGGCGGCACGGTCTCGTGGAAAGCGGTGAAATCGTAGGAAGTGAAGGCGTTGTCGTTGCCGCCGATATCGGCAACGGCCTGGTCGAGAGCACCGGCTGGATGATTGCTGGTCGCCTTGAACATCAGGTGCTCGAAGAAGTGCGCGATGCCGGACTTGCCGGGCGGTTCGTCGGCACTGCCGATCTTGTACCACACCATATGGGTAACGATCGGCGCACGATGATCTGGAATGACCACCACCTGCATGCCGTTGCCCAGCGTGAACTGGCTGATCGTGCTTTCGGGAGGTGCCTGCTCGGCCAGCACCGGCGTTGCCATCAAGACGCTCAGAGCAATTCCAGCAAAAGTGCGAAGCGGTTTTGCGTCTGGAATTGCGTCAAAGCAAAAAGCTAGAGCATTTCCGCGTTTCCGTGAAAAACGGAAACGCTCTAACGATACCGCAAGCACAATGCGGCGCGGCCAATCTTTTCGAGTTCTCACCGACCGCTCCGCTTGGCTGCAATCATGCGCTTTCGCCGATTCTCCTTGCATACTCCTGCCCGTCTTGCCGCAAATATGGGCCGAAGTCAGGCCGCTGCGCGAAAAGGTCCAGGTCAGGCCGCCTCGATGAAGCGAATGACGGTTTCGCCGTAGTTGCGTTCGTCGATCACCGAAAACCCCGCCCCTGGCTGGAACGGTACCGCAGCCGATTCCTCAACCACGCAAAGCGCACCCGGCACCAGCCATCCGCCGGCGCGCGCGGATTGCAGTGCCTGTTCGCCCAAGCCCTTGCCATAGGGTGGGTCAGCGAACAGCAGGCCAAATGGCGCTATGGTACCGGCCTCTCCAAGCTTCGTGGCATCGCGGCGAAAGATCTTCGTTCGGCCGGTAAGATCGAAGGCCTCGACATTGGAGCGGATAAGCCCGCGCCCTTCCGCCGATTCCTCAATGAAGACCGCATAAGAAGCGCCACGCGACAGCGCCTCGAGGCCAAGCGCACCGGTGCCGGCGAAGAGGTCGAGCACGCGCGCGCCCTCGATCTTCTCCTCAAAACGATGCGCCAGCACGTTGAAGACGGCTTCCCGCGCGCGATCGGTGGTCGGGCGAATGGACTGATCACGCGGCGTCGCCAACGGTCGCCCGCGAAATTCACCACCGACAATCCGCATCAGCGCGACCTTGGGCCTTTACCTGGCCCCTTGCCGCGCGGCGAAGCGCCCTTGCTGTCAAAGGAGCGGCCGCGCGGACCACCTTTGCCAGTATCGGACTTTTCCGGTCGCTCCGTCTTAGCGCCCTGCGGCCTCGCACCAGGGGCCATCCACACATTGGCGCGGCGCTGACCGGGCGGATCGATCGGCCGCTGCTCGCGCTCGCCCTTCTTCGGGCCACGCTCACCGAAACCTTTGCCGGAACCACCCTTGCCAAAGCCGCCACGGTCGCCGAAACCGCCACGATCCGGCTTCGTCGAAAGCTTTCCGAGCGCCTCGTCACGGCTGCCTTCGCGACGCTTGCGTGCCTTGATCAGGCCGCCCTCGCCCGCTGGACGATGGTCGCCATCGCGCAACGGCCGCGCACGCGGCGCATCTTCCTCGCGCCGCTCGGTGCGGCGCACCGGCTTGTTTGAGAAGGGGGTAGTGATGTCGGCGTCGAAATTGGCGCCGGCTTCTTCGATCAGCGTTTCGCCAAGCTGTTCGCGTAGCGTACGGCCCTTGATCTCCTGCACATGACCTTCGGGCAATTCGCCAAGCTGGAAGGGACCGTAGGAAATACGGATCAGCCGTGCCACTTCAAGGCCGAGTGCACCGAGGATGTTCTTGACTTCTCGGTTCTTGCCTTCGCGCAGGCCAATGGTCAGCCAGGCATTGGTGCCTTGTGTGCGCTCCAGAGAAGCTTCGATAGCACCATAGAAAACGCCGTCGACGGCGATACCGTCCCTGAGGTCGGCCAGCGCCTGTTCCTCGACCTTGCCATGCACACGCACCCGGTACCGGCGCAGCCAGCCGGTCGCGGGCAGTTCCAACACACGCGACAGCCCACCGTCATTGGTCAGCAGCAGGAGGCCTTCGGTGTTGATATCGAGGCGGCCGATCGTCATCAGCCGCGGCAATTCGGCTGGCAGCACGTCGAAAACGGTCTTGCGCCCTTCCGGATCGCGGTTGGTGGTCACCACGCCGGCTGGCTTGTGGAACAGGAACAGACGCGTACGCTCGATCGGCGGAATTTCCGTATTGTCGAGATGGATGACGTCATTCGCCGCCACGTTGAACGCCGGCGAGGTCAACACCTTGCCGTTGACCTTGACGCGACCGGCAGCGATCAGCTCCTCGGCGTCGCGCCGGGAAGCGATGCCCGCACGGGCCAGCCGCTTGGCGATACGCTCGCCAGCCTCGGTGGCCTCAGCCGAAACGCGGGAATGCGCGGCATCTTCGCGGCGCGGACCCTTGTCGAAGGGACGTTTCGGCGCACCCCCTTCGCGCTTCTGGAACGGCTTGCGCTCACCATCGAACTCGCGCTTCGGGCGCTCGAAACGGCGCTCGCCGCGCTCGCCGTTTTCATTGTCGAAGCGGCGCTCAGGGCGTCCGCCATCGAATTTACGCTCGCCACGCTCGAAACGGCCGGGACGCGGATTGCCCGTACCTTCCCGCTTCTCGTAGGGCTTGCGATCAGGACGAAAGCCGCCTTCGGGACGCGGCCCGCGCGGACGGCCGCCACCAAAGTCGCGCTTTGGTCGCTCGGCATCCGCCGCACGGTCCTCGCGTGGCGTATAGGGTTTGCGTGGACCGTCGCGCTTGACGAAAGGCTTGCCTTCGCCACGTGCCCCCTTCTCAAAAGGCCGCTTGCCGAACGAACCGCCGCCTTCCCGCTTCTCGTAAGGCTTGCGGTCCTGCCGGAACTCACCTTCGGAGCGTACACTGCGGGTACGATCGCCGAAATCGCGCTTTGGCCGCTCGCCCTCAGCCGCGCGGTCTTCGCGCGGTGCGTAGGGTTTGCGGGGACCGTCCCGTTTGACGAAAGGCTTGCCTTCGCCGCGCGCACCCCTCTCGAAAGGCCGCTTGCCGCCATCCTCGCGCTTCTGCCACGGCTTGCCGCCGCCCGGCTTGAAGTCGCCGCGGGGCCGTTCGCCTGCTGCCTTGTCGCCGTCAAAACGCTTGGCAGACGGCTTCTTGCCGAAACCAGGCTTTCCACCTTTGCCGGAATCGCGGCTGCGTGGGCCGTCTGTTTTGGAACCGCGCGACCGCGGCGGCTTGTTGTCTTTGTCGTCCATCTTGCCTTGCTCGCTAGAGCGGAATGCGGTTGGCAGTCTGCTCTATCTCTTTGTTTTACCGCATGACCTTTGTCCGAAAAGTCTGCCTTTTCGGGATCATGTTCTGCGCAGTCACGGCGCCGCGCGTCGGAAACGACGCGTCAGGACGCTGTGACGCTGCTGTTGTGCGCATGATCCGGTTCGAAAATCGATATCGGTTTTCGAAGTCGCGCGCTAGATAACAGGATCGCTGCCGGGTGGCGAGGACTATTCTAAGCCCATTGGAGCGCCATGCGTCCATTCGGACGCGCGAAGGACGCTCTAACACTTTTGAAGCTGCGCAGCGTGCTTCCGAAATCGATTCCGATTTTTGGGGGCCGATGCGCTAAGGAGCAGAAATCGCGTGAAACGACCGGATTTCATGGCAGCCGCGCTGAAGGAAGCTGAAGCCGCCGCTGCGCGCGGCGAGGTGCCAGTCGGCGCGGTCATCGTCCATGGCGGCACAATTGTCGCCGCCGCAGGCAACCGCACACGGGAACTGTCTGACCCGACCGCGCACGCAGAAATGCTCGCGATCCGTGAAGCGAGCCAGAAACTCGCCAGCGAAAGGCTGACCGGCCACGACCTTTATGTGACACTGGAACCGTGCGCGATGTGCGCCGGCGCGATCTCGTTCGCCAGACTACGGCGGCTTTATTTCGGTGCCGCGGACGAAAAAGGCGGCGCGGTGGTCAACGGACCGCGCTTCTTCGCTGCTCCCACCTGCCACCATGTCCCGGATGTCTATGCCGGGTTTGCCGAGACGGAGGCCTCCGCCATTCTCAAGGATTTCTTCCGGGATCGCCGCTAAAGCAGCTCCAGGAAAATGTATGGCTTTCCGGAAGCACAGGGATCTGGAGCGTTTCATGGCTCCGCGAAACAGCAACCGCTCCAACGAAAAAACGCCGCTGACAGGGCCAGCGGCGTTATCGTGACGGCTTATCAGCAGCCTAGTTCCACCAGTCGAACCAGCCCGACTTGCCGCTCTTGGCCTGGGCTTCCTTCTTCAGGCGCCGTTCCTTCTTGTATTCATCCTCGCCAAGCTCGCCCTGCGGCGCGGTATCGGCCGCGGTGCGATAAGCCGCCGGCGGATCGGTGAGGTACCTGCGAGTCGTCGGTGTGCTCTGTTGGCTTTCGGCGACACGCTTTGCCACTTCGGCGCGGCGGGCAACGGCTTGGCCGCTGTCCGGGGGCGGCGGATGGCTCGAACCCGATTCGGCCATTGCCCTGCGCACGGCGACCGGGTCGGTCTGCACGTCGTCGGCCAGAATGCCGGGCTCGTAGTTGGGGTTGTTTTCGTTGGCAGTCGCCTCGGCGCGCAGGCGCGCGCGGCGCTGTTCCGGCGATTCCGGCCACTCGCCGCTCGCAGTCTGCGTGATCGAATCCTGCGGCGCCGGCAGCGCTTCCCTCGTGCCAGCCTTCGGCTTCACCAGCGTTGCGCGTGGCTTGTAGTCGATGGCGTCACGCTTTTGAGGACGCAGCGAAATCGCATTTGAAACGTCGCCGAGCAGTTGTTCACCCGCTGGCGTCCCCGTGCCATAGGTCGGTGAACCCACACAGCCAGCCAGCGCGAGTCCGGACGCCATGAGCGGCACGAGAACCAACGCACGCGCGTGGTGTCTTTCGGTCATGCTGAATTTTATCACTCTCGACCTCTGGCCAGCCCCGGTGGCCCGGAAATGAAACATCATGCGCTCATTCAACGGGAATCCGGCGATAGTTTGTCATTGTTCTTCGTCGGAATGTGGGGTCTTTACCTCAACACCCGGTTAAGGGCAACGCCGGCCACCACACTGGCGCCGGCGCTGCATAAGCTGAAAAGACCTAGAGACGGCCGAACGCCTGCAGTTCATGCAAGGCTGCCGCATCGCGCGCCGAGACGTCCGGATAGGCTGCATCCAAGCCGACATCGGCGGTGTAGCGCCACGAGCGCGCGCATTTGACGAGGCCGCGATCTTCCGCCTTCGCGATGACGACGGCGACACCGGGAACTTCGCGCAGCGCAAAGGCATCCGCAGGTGCCGCATCATGCGAGATGACGAGGTCCGAGGTGATGCTGATCTCGGCGAGATCGATCCCGGCAAGCGCTGCTTCCAGGCTGGCATCGTTGAGGTAAACGATCGGCACCGCCTCGAGCGAAGAGCCGATGGTCTTCTTGGCGCGCTCGAGTTCCAGAGCACCGGTAACAACGCTGCGGACCTGGCGCACCTTGCGCCATTTCTCCGCCAGCGCATCATTGCGCCAAGCGGAAGGCACAATTGGCATCTGTTCGAGATGCAGCGATTCGGCCTGCGGGTTGCGATCCAGCCAGGCCTCTTCCGTGGTGAACGGCAAAAGCGGCGCCAGCCACTTCACCAGGCAGTCGAACAGATGGCGCACCACCTGCACGGACGCCTTGCGCTTCACGCTGGAAGGCGCGTCGCAGTAGAGCGCATCCTTGCGGATGTCGAAATAGAAAGCCGACAGTTCGACGACCATGAAATCGAGCAGCGCACGCGTGATACGCTTGAACTCGAAGGCATCGAAGCCCGAACGCACCAGCTCGTCGAGCTCGGCCAGTCGGTGCAGCATCAGCCGCTCCAGCTCAGGCATTTCGGCGAGCGCCACTTCGGCACCATCGTCATGGGCCAGCGTTCCCAGCATCCAGCGGATGGTGTTGCGCAGCTTGCGGTAGGCGTCGATGTTGGTCTGCAGGATGGTCTTGCCGAGCCGCTGGTCTTCCCAATAGTCGGTCGTTGCCACCCACAGTCGCAGGATATCCGCGCCCGACTGTTTGATGACGTCTTGCGGCACCACGGTGTTGCCGAGCGACTTCGACATCTTGCGGCCTTCCTCATCCATGGTGAAGCCATGGGTAACGACCGCGTCATAGGGTGCCCTGCCCCTGGTGCCGCAGCTTTCCAGCAACGAGGAATGGAACCAGCCGCGATGCTGGTCGGACCCTTCGAGATAGACATCGGCCGGCCATTTCAGATCGGGACGATCCTCCAGCGTGAAAGTGTGGGTCGAGCCGGAATCGAACCAGACGTCGAGGATGTCCATGACCTGCGTCCACGGCTCGTTGGCACGCGACCCCAGGAAACGCTCGCGCGCGCCCTCGGCGAACCAGGCATCCGCCCCTTCCTTTTCGAAGGCATCGACGATGCGGGCGTTGACCGCCTCGTCCTTCAGCACATTGCCGTCGACGTCGGCGAAGACGGCGATCGGCACGCCCCAGGCACGCTGGCGCGACAGCACCCAGTCGGGGCGCTCCTCGATCATCGAGCGCAGGCGCGTCTGGCCGGCAGCCGGCACGAAGCGCGTGGCGTCGATCGCGGCGAGCGCACGGTTGCGCAACGTGGTGCCGTCGCCGAGTTCCTTGTCCATATAGACGAACCACTGCGGCGTGTTGCGAAAGATGATCGGCTTCTTCGAACGCCACGAGTGCGGATACTGGTGCTTCAGCCGCCCGCGTGCGAACAGCGCATTCACCGCGATCAGCGCCTCGATGACGGCCTTGTTGGCATCGCCCTTCTTGCCGTTGTCGTCGATGACGCGTGCAGCGCCGCCCTCGCGATCCGGACCGAAACCCGGCGCGTCCTTGGTGTAGAAGCCTGCATCGTCGACCGGAAACGGGATCGCAACGTCGATGCCTTGCTTGCGCAGTTCCGGCGCCGCATCCATCCAGGCCTCGAAGTCTTCGCGGCCGTGGCTGGGCGCAGTGTGCACGAACCCGGTACCGGCATCGTCGGTGACATGGTCGCCGGCGACCATCGGCACGACGAAGTCGTAGCCGCCACCGAGGCCCTTCAGGGGATGAGAAACTGTAAAGCTACCAAGCTCTTCCGCTGAGACGTTGCGAAGACGCTTCATGGTCACCTTCGCCTTTGCAGACGAATCCTCGGCAAGCGCGTCGGCAAAGATGAGCCTCTCACCCGGTTGCGGACCAAAGTCGTTCTCAGCCGCCGTAACTTCGTAGAGACCGTAGGTAACGCGCGGCGAATAGGCGACCGCGCGGTTGCCGGGGATCGTCCAGGGCGTGGTTGTCCAGATGACGACATGTGCCCCGGCAAACTCGCCGGCCGCACCGTTGACCGGGAACTTCACCCAGATCGTGTCGCTCTCATAGTCCTGGTATTCGATCTCGGCTTCGGCCAGTGCGGTGCGTTCCACAACCGACCACATCACCGGCTTGGAGCCACGATAGAGCTGGTCGCTCGTCGCGAATTTCAGCAGTTCGCCGGCGATGCGGGCTTCCGCATGGTAGGCCATGGTCGTGTACGGGTTTTTGAAATCGCCGACGACACCGAGGCGCTGGAACTCGTCGCCCTGCACCTTGATCCACTTTTCCGCATAAGCGCGACATTCCTGGCGGAATGCCACCATGGCTGCGGGCTGCGTGAGATCCGGCTTGGACTTGCCTTTCGAACGGTAGTTCTCTTCCTCGATCTTCCACTCGATCGGCAGGCCGTGGCAGTCCCAGCCCGGCACGTAATTGGAATCGAAACCGCGCATCTGGAACGAGCGGACGATGATGTCCTTCAGGATCTTGTTCAGCGCATGCCCGATATGGATGTTGCCGTTGGCATAGGGTGGGCCATCATGCAGGACATATTTTGGACGGCCAGCGGCGGTTTCGCGCAGGCGTTTGTAGAGGTCCATATCCTGCCAGCGCTTGACCAGCACCGGTTCTTTTTCCGGCAAGCCGGCGCGCATAGGGAATTCCGTCTGCGGCAAATAAAGGGTTTTCGAATAGTCGAGGGTTTCAGCTTTGTCGTTCATCGATCTGCCATATGCGTTGCCCGGCGGCGCGAGCCTCGGGCGTTGAACTAAAGCAATTCCAGGAAAAGTGTGTAGCGGTTTTCCGTCCGGAGTTGCGTAAACATGTTCTGGAAAAAGCGCGAGAGCCCGCGCAAAAGTCCCGGCGGCTCCGACGACCTCAGGCCGTCCGGAACACCGGGCCACTAATTCGTATCGCGATGCCGCGAAGGCGCGAGAAAGCTGTCATGGCCGCGCTTTTAGCGGATAAGCCGGCAGGAATAAAGCGCTTCCCTACAGCAAGTGTCACGACGTTTGCCGATGCGGCGCAATTCGGGCCGGGACGAGCCGAAAAATCGGGGGCAAGAACCGGAGCGGAGCGTACGTCCAAGTACGTGAGTACCGGAAGCGCAGAAAGCCGTTATCTGCTGGCCGTCCTCGCCCGAACGGCGTGCGTCTAGAGCTTGAAGTCGAAGCGATAGCTGGTCGAAATGCCGAAGGTGAACTGGTCTTTCGAGCCGTTCTGCCTGACCAGGCTGGAATCGGCAGCTGGACCGGTCAGACGGCTGTACTCGCCGAACAAGCTGGCCGTGATAGGATCGGTCACTTTCCAGGTAACGGCACCGCCGACGCCGACCGATTTCAGGCCACCACCCGGCTTGTATTCGGCAAGGCCGGTGGCTGCGGATTCGGCGGCGTTGACGCCGTAATAGGCATCGAAGTAGCTGGCCGAAGCAAAGGACATGCGCGGACCGCCGGAAATACGCACTTCGGGTGTAACGTCATAGAACGCATCGGCAGCGAAATCCGCGACGACGCCGTGATGCGCGCGGAATCCTTGCCGGACCTCGCCACGCACACGCAGCCAATCCAGTGGATAGAATTCGGCGAACCCGCCGACTTCCCCGCCCCACCGCACCGGGTCCAGCCCCTCCAGCCCTTGCGTATCGCTGTCGCGCCGTAGCAGGAGCTTGCCGTTCAGGCCGGCGCGGAAATTGCCGTTGTCGTAGAGGCCGAGCGAAATATTGTCGTTGCGCGAGGAAAAGCGCGTGTCGCCACCGGCCTTGCCAAGAGAGATGATCGGCTCGGCGCCAAGCAGATATTTCTTGCCGCCTTCGAAGTTCGGGGCGACCAGTCCGGTGACACCGACCTCAAGATACCAGTCGCCGCGTATCCAGCCGAAGAAATCACCTTCGGCACGCGCACCGGCCGGCGCAAAGAGAACAGCAGCGGCAATCGCCACCGGAAGGGACTTTGCAGGACTCATCACAACACCATGCACAACTCACCGTTGAATTGTCTATGAGGGCAGCTTGGTAAAATTTGATTTAAATCCCCGATTTTCAAACACATTCGGTTTCGGCTCCGTCACTGGACGTCATATTGGCACGGCGTTATCGTCCCCCTTGTGACAGGCGCAACCTTGGAGAGGATGGCCATGACCCTGCCCACGGACGAACTGAAGAATGTAATCGGCGAGGCCCGTTCCAAATGGGGATGGTTCGTGGCGCTCGGCGTCTTGCTGCTGATCTTTGGTGGCATCGCTTTCGGCAATCTGTTCATCGCCACGGTCGCCTCGGTCTACTTCGTGGGCTGGCTGATGTTGATGGCCGGCGCCATCGAAATCATCCATGCCTTCGGCGTGAAGACCTGGGGGCGCTTTTTCTACTGGCTGCTCAGCGGCCTGCTCTATGCGGTGGCCGGCTTCTTCGCCTTCTACAATCCACTGCTCGCCTCGACGGTGTTCACTCTGCTGCTGGCCATTGCGCTGGTGGCCGCAGGCCTGATCCGCGCTTCGATCGGCTACCAGCACCGTGCTGAGAAGGGCTCTGGCTGGATCATCGCTGGCGGCGTCATCACTGCGCTCGCGGGCCTGCTGATCGCCCTGCAATGGCCAGTCAA
This sequence comes from Mesorhizobium sp. 1M-11, assembly GCF_001303895.1. GTDB lineage: Bacteria > Pseudomonadota > Alphaproteobacteria > Rhizobiales > Rhizobiaceae > Mesorhizobium. The sequence continues at coordinate 211,158 of NZ_LJSD01000037.1, forward strand.
CAGCCTGTGGGTGCTAGGCCTGTTCCTGGCCATTGACCTGGTTTTTCAAGGCTGGACCTACATTGCCTTCGGTCTGGGTTTGAAGAACAGCCGGGCCTGACGCATCGGCCCGAAAATCGGAATCGATTTTCGGAAAGCACGATGCGCAGCTCAAAAGTGTTAGAGCGTCCTTTGCGCGTCCGAAAGGACGCGCGGCGCTCTAATGCATCGGCCCGAAAATCGGAATCGATTTTCGGAAAGCACGATGCGCAGCTCAAAAGTGTTAGAGCGTCCTTTGCGCGTCCGAAAGGACGCGCGGCGCTCTAGAACGCGATCTTCGCGTCGAGGGCGGACAGCGGCCTGATACCGGCCAAAAGCGCCCTCGCCTCTGCCTCGTCACGCTTCATCTGGACAATGAGCGGATCGAGACCTTCGAACTTCACCTCGCCGCGCAGGTAGGCGAAAAACGAAACCTCGCAGGTTTCCCCGTAGAGACTGTCCGAGAAATCGAACAGGAAGGTTTCGAGCAGCGGCGCGCCATTGTCGTCTACCGTCGGGCGGCGGCCGAAACTTGCCACGCCGTCATGGATCGAACCATTCTGCCGGCGGAAACGGACGGCATAAATGCCTTCCTTCAAAGTTGTTTGCGGCGAAAGCTTCATGTTCGCCGTCGGGAAGCCGAGCGTGCGGCCGAGCTGCTGCCCGCCGATCACCTCGCTTTCGACCGTGAAGCGGTAGCCGAGCAGGCCAGCCGCTTCTTCCGGATTGCCTTCTGTGAGCAGCGTGCGGACGCGGCTGGAGGAGATGACCTCGGTGCCCTCGTCACAGAAAGCTTCGACCCGCACGACGCCGAAGCCATGGCGCTTGCCGGCCTCGGCGAGAAAAGCGGGGCCACCCTGCCGATCCTTGCCGAAATGGAAGTCGAAGCCGGTAACGACACAGGAAATGCCGAGATCGCGTTCCAGGATGTCAGTGATGAAGGACTCCGCCGAACGTTGCGAGAATTCGTGCGTGAATTCCTGCTCGATCACCGCATCGAAACCGAAATCGGACAGAAGCCTGGCTTTCACCGGCGGCGGCGTCAGCACGAAGAGCGGTACATCCGGTCGAAAGACGGTCCGCGGATGTGGTTCGAAGGTTAACACCAGCGCTGGCACGCCGCGCTGACGCGCCTCGTCGAGCGCCCGCTCCAGCACAGCCTGATGGCCACGATGCACGCCGTCAAAATTGCCGATCGCCACCACGCCGCCGCGCAGCTTCGACGGCAGCACTGTGTCGCCCGGAATGCGCTCGAACGGCTTGTCCATACCGGCTTCCTTATTTCAGCCGGGGCATGACGGCAACCGGCCGGTAGCCGTGCTTTTCGAGGAAGGCTGCGAGCCTTGCCGGGTCGGGCTGCAGCGGATCGCCATAATCCCGGGCATGAATGCCGCCGGAAATGTAGAGCACGTCGAAACCGTTGTCGGCGCCCCCCTTCACATCCGTCATCATGCCGTCGCCGATGGTGAGTGCGCGGCTGCGGGGGATGTCGCGGCCAAGCACTTCCGCCGCTGCCTTCATCGCCGCCGCATAAATCGGTGCGTGCGGCTTGCCTGCGATCAGTGTGCGGCCACCAAGCTGCGCGTAGTCGCGGGCAAGCGCGCCGGCGCACCAGATCAATCTTTCGCCGCGTTCAACGATAATGTCGGGGTTTGCGCAGATGAACGGCAGATTGCGGGCACGCAGCCTGGTGAGCATCTCTGCATAATCTTCAGGCGTCTCGGCCTCGTCGTCGAACAGGCCGGTACAGACGACGACCTGCGCCTCGAACTCTTCAGAGATTTCCACATCCAGCCCATCATAGATGTTCATGTCGCGGTCGGGGCCGAGATGGAACACCTTGCGGGGTCCATCCGCGATCAGGTCGCGCGTGACGTCGCCGGAGCTGACAATACGGTCGAAGCTGCCATCCGGCACGCCGATCAGATGCATCTGCGCAATCACATCGGCGCTGCGGCGCGGCGAATTGGTGATCAGCACGACAGCAATGCCGGCCTTGCGCGCTTCAGCCAATGCAGCGGCGGCGGCCGGAAAATGCGTCTCGCCATTGTGAACCACACCCCAGACGTCGCACAGAAGCACATCATAACGGCCCGACACGGCGGTCAATGTCTCGATCGTCTCAAAAAGGTCCGTCATGGCATCCCAGGGAAAAGACTGCGGTTGGGTTCTCCGGCCGTTGGCGCTTGAAGTTCCAAACACTGCCAGGACGGCCCCGGATTAGCCGAAGCCTTCCCGCCTGTCACCAGCTTTTGCCCGAACCGGGCAGTGGCCATAAGGAGGAGCCTGAGCTGGCGCAATCAACCGACGGGACACGCCCTTGCGGAACACACGGCAAAGGTGCAGTTTCCGCCAACGCCACCGGGTTGGCGCTTTTCTCTGGGGGACAGCCGTGCCCGATACAGCCAATCATATCGCTTTTGCGTTGATCTGCCTCGGCATGGTGCTGACGCCTGGCCCGAATATGATCTACCTGATCTCGCGCTCACTTTCTCAGGGGCCAAAGGCCGGGTTGATCTCGCTCGGCGGCGTCGCCATTGGCTTCCTGTTCTATGTATTCTCCGCTGCTTTCGGCATCACCGCGCTGCTGCTTGCCGTGCCTTATGCCTACGACGCCTTGCGGCTGGCCGGTGCTCTCTACCTCCTCTATCTCGCCTGGCAGGCACTGAGGCCCGGCGGACGCTCGCCTTTCCAGGTGCGCGAACTGCCACGCGACCGGCCGCGCAAGCTGTTCATGATGGGGTTGATGACCAACCTTTTGAACCCGAAGGTCGCAGTGCTCTATCTGTCGCTGCTGCCGCAGTTCATCGACCCGGAAAAAGGCCAGGTGTTGTCGCAGCTTCTGGTGCTGGGCGTAACTCAGATCACGATCAGCCTATCGGTCAACGCCATCATTGCCATCACAGCCGGCTCGATCGCGGTGTTCCTGGCTGGGCGTCCGTTATGGATGCTTGTCCAACGCTGGCTGATGGGAACGGTGCTGGCTGCGCTGGCTGTTCGGATGGCGACCGAAAGCCAGCGCTGATTTTTCCAACTCGAATCCGTTAGCTACATGGGCCGCCGGTCGGCTCTGGGCTCCGGCTCCACCACCTTGCGGTAGAGGTGCCAGGTGGCATGGCCAAGGATCGGCATGACGATGGCAAGGCCGGCAAAGAGCGGGATCGAGCCGATCACCAGAAGCACGGCCACGATCAGGCCCCATGCCAGCATCGGCACCGGGTTCATGACAACCGCGCGCACCGAGGTATCGATGGCCGAGACCACGCCGACATCGCGGTCGAGCAGCAGCGGGAAAGCAATGACCGTCGTGGCCAGCACCACCAGCGCGAAAAGGAAGCCGATGGCATTGCCCCATAGGATCAACCCCAAACCCTGCCCGGTGGTCAGCACGTCCCGCACGAAGGTTCCCATCGAGGCCGGCGGCTGCTCGCCGAAATAAGCCGTGTAGATGGATTGCGCGGTGAACAGCCAGAGCAGGAAGACCGCCATCAGCATGATGCCGATGACCGCGATCGACGGCAGTGCCGGTGAATAGCGCACATCCAGAGCGCGCTTCCAGGAGGTATCCATGCCGCGTTCAAGCCGCCGCGACATCTCATAAAGGCCGATCGCCGCGAACGGGCCGACCAGCGCAAAGCCGGTCATCAGCGGATAGACGAGCTGGATGGCGTTCGAGCCGGACGACCATTGCGTCAGGATCAGGCCGACGATCGGATAGATCAGGCCGAGAAAGACATAATGCGACGGCTTGGCCCAGAAATCCTCGGCGCCGCGCTTCAATGCATCGAAAAGATCCGAGATGGTGATACGACGCACTGTCGGCATTTCGAGCCCGTGCGCGCCAGCCATGACGTGAAAACCGGCCATTACCTTCCTCCCGTGGGGTTGGAGGGCGGTCATCGCCTGGTCAAGAAGACCCAGATGGCCACCCGTGGCTGCCACTCAATGAACGTTTGGAGACTAGCAGTTTTCTGCCAAATTGTCGCACCCCCGCCATCACAGATTGTTGAGCCACAACACACTCTGCCCGCTAAAAGCCATGATCACTCTTATGGGAAGCTGAATGCCGTCCTTATCCGACCTTTCGCCGTCCGTTACTTCCGCTCCCCAGCTCCACCGCCGTGCCTTCTTCGCGCTCGCCGGTGGCGGGGTGCTCGTTGCGCTCGCAGGCTGCGGCACTATGCGGACAACCGGTGAAGGCGGTGGCGCATCATCGGCTGCTTCCGGACTGGTTGGGAAGATCCGCTCCAGCGCAGGCTTGTCGGCCATGACGGCGGACTCGCAGCTGGAACGCGCAGCCCTTCAGCAAGCGCGCTACATGGCTGGCGCCGGGCGCATGGAACATACAACCGGCTGGGGCAAGGATTTCTCCTCGCGCGTGTCCGACAACGGCATCGAAGGGGCGGCCGCTGAGAACATCGCGCAAGGCCGCATGGATCTCACCCGCCTGTTCGACATGTGGATGAATTCGCCGCCGCACCGCCGCAACATGCTCGATCCGCGATTCACACGCTTCGGCCTTGCCTACGTCACGGACGGCAAGCGGCCGGATTGGCGCTATTGGGCGCTGGTGATGGGGAAATGACGAGCGAATGGTGATTAGAGAGTAGCGAATAGTGGTTAGAGCGCAAAACTCGCCCCACTCACTATTCGCTACTCTCCATCTCGCTACTCACTCCATATGCACCGCCGGCGCGCCGCCCGCCGGCGCCTGCTTCGGCGATCTCAGCAGCAGAAGCAGCGGGATGGCGCATGCCGTGACGATCGCCATCAGCTTGAAGTCGGAGACGTAGGAGATCATCTGCGCCTGGATGTTGACGAGGCCGTCGACCTGAGAGAGCGCGGTACGGTCGCCCAGCGCGGCCGAAGGATTGGCGAGCCACAGGTTCGGGTTGAACGGATTGATGAACGCCGACAGTTCGATGTGGTTGATCTGCGTATTCTGCGTCAGTACCGCCGTGAAAGCCGAGATGCCGATCGACGAACCGATGTTGCGCACCAGCGTGAACAGCGATGTCGCGTCCGGCAGGTTGCCCGGATTGAGCGTCGAAAACGCCATGGTGGAGATCGGTACGAACACCAGACCGAGCCCCAGGCCCTGAACGATGCCAGACGTCACGATCGGCCAGGCGTCCATCTGCGGCGTGAAGGCGGACATCATGTAGAATGAATAGGCGGTGAGCAGCATGCCGACAAAGATCAGCTTCTTTGGGTCGATCATCTTCATCAGCCGGCCGACCGCCAGCATCGAGATCATCGTGCCGACCCCGCGTGGCGCCATGACCATGCCCGTAGTCACCGTCGGATAACCGAAGATGGCCGACAGCATCGGCGGCAGCAGTGCCATGCCGGCAAGCAGGATCACGCCGATGATGAAGATGAACACCAGCGAAGCCGCGAAATTGCGGTCGAGGAAGATCTTGGCGTCGATGAATGGCCGCTCTGCGGTGACTGTATGGACGATGAACACCCAGAACCCGATCAACGCGAGGCCCGTCTCGATCCAGATTTCGGTCGAAGAGAACCAGTCGGCGTCGGGGCCGCGATCAAGCATCAGTTGCAGCGCGCCAACGCCGAGCGACAGCATAGCGAAGCCGAAGAAATCGAAACCGCGCAGGCGCTTCGGAATGCTGGGCAGGAAGGCAGCCATGCCGAGGAAGGCTACGATGCCGACCGGAAGGTTGATCAGGAACACCCAGCGCCAGTTATAACTGTCGGTCAGCCAGCCACCCAAAGTCGGCCCAACCACTGGGCCCACCATGATGCCGGCGCCCCAGATCGCCATCGCCTGCCCGCGCCGTTCCTTGGGATTGATATCCATCAGGAAGAGCTGCGACAGTGGCACGATGGACGCGCCGAATACGCCTTGCATGAGGCGGAACAGCACCATCGTCTCCAGGCTCCAGGCGAGTCCGCACAAAAGCGAAAAGGCGACAAAGCCGACGACCGAGCCAAGGAAGAGCTCCTTGCGTCCGAACTTGTCCGATAGCCAGCCGGTCATCGGCGTGACGATGGCCGCGGCGACGATATAGGAGGTCAGTACCCAGTTGATGGTATCGGGCGAAGCGCCGAGATCGCCCGACATGGAAGGCAGCGCGACATTGGCGATTGTGGTGTCGAGCACCTGCATCACCGTCGCGGCCATGATGGCAACGGTGGCCAGCCCGCGGTTCGGGACTTCGCGAAAGCTTTGATCTGCGCTCATGGCAATATCGTCCAATACGGAATGATCGGCCGTCTTGTTGGCTTTCCGGGCGGCAGGCGACCCAATTCGGGAAGATACCAGCCGTTTGGGGGTTCAACGGTCGGCGCCCACATCTCGGCGCCTGCCGCCCGGAAACTCTTTGCGGGTCGTGAAGGGAGGTGGTTCGGCTGAACGGCGCGTTTGCACCGTCTCAACCGACATCACCCGCCAGGCGAGCCCGCCGGCAACTGATCTGCTTCGTCAAATCGCACTCCGGCTCAACGGAGCCGGCTTATTTGGCCTCGCCCGCAAAGGCGTTGCCGAACAGGCCGCCGAAACCTCGCGAAACGCCGGTGTCCACGGTGACGGAAGCGCTCATGCCGGCGCGCAGAGCCAAGTCGGCATCCGCATTGTCGAGCTGCAGCCGCACCGGAATGCGCTGTGTGACCTTGACCCAGTTGCCGGTGGCGTTCTGGGCCGGCAGCAATGAGAACTGCGCACCCGTGCCGGCACCGATTGCCTCGACAGTCGCCTCGAAGGTCTTGTCCGGATAGGTATCGAGCACGACCTCGGCCTTCTGGCCCGGTTTCATGCGCGTCAGCTGCGTTTCCTTGAAGTTGGCATCGATCCATGTGTCGCCGGTCTCGACCAGCGCGAACAGCGGCGTGCCGACGCTGACATACTGGCCGACACGGAAGGACGCGGCCTTATAGGCGACACCATCGTCGGGCGCTCTCACGGTCGCCTGAGAAAGATCGAACGCGGCTTTGTCGCGCGCGGCAAGCGCCGCCAACACGGTTGGATGCTGGTCGGTGACGATGTCGGGATTGCCATCAAGAGCAGCCTTGGCGCTATCGATGCCCTGCACGGCGACGGAGAGGTCCTGCTTGGCCTTGTCGAGGTCATTGCGGGTCTGATCGAGCGTGGATTGCGGGTTGATGCCCTTCTTCACCAGGTCAACGGCACGGTCATACTGCGACTGCGCATAGGTGACTTCGCTCGAAGCCGACAGTTCCTTGGCCTGGGCCTGCCTGTAGGCGGAGCGCAACTGCTCGACACCAAGCCGCGCATTGGCGACGGCGGCATCGGCCTGCGCCAGAGCGATCTTGTAAGGCTCGGGATCCACGGCGAACAGGACGTCCCCCTTCTTCACCGGCTTGTTGTCGGCAACGTTCACTTCGACGATGCGGCCGGGAACATTGGCCGCGATCGAAAGTGTCGCCTGCTGCAGATTGGCGTTTTCGGTCTCTTCGTAACGGCCGCCGGTCACATAATAATAGCCGCCGGCAGCTACGAGGATGAGCGGCACAGAAACCATCAGGATAAAGCGCAAGCCGCGCGACTTTTTCTTCTGCGGAACCGCCAGCGTCTCTACGGGAGGCGGCGTTGCAACGGCCGGTTGGGTAGCTGGCGTCGGCTGCTCCATCTCGAGCTTGGCGGCGTCTTTCTCATCGATCTTGGACACAGCGTTCATTGGTGTGCACTTTCTAAGGTCTTGGCGTCGGTGCCGTCTTCAACGCCCTGGGAGGACGTTATGTTGCTGTTCAAGTTCTCGATGACCCTCTCGAGCCCCTGCATGATTATCTTCTGGTCGGCCTTCGATATGCCGGCGAACGCCTCTTCGGTAACCTCGCCGACAAAGCTCTTCACATAGACGAAGGCTTCCCGCCCCAGATCGGTCAGAAAGATCGCGCGCACGCGGCGATCGTTGACGTCGGTCCGGCGTTCGACCCAGCCGCCCTGCTCCATGCGATCGAGCATGCGAGAAACACTGATCGGCTCGATTTCCAGAAACTCGGCGATACGGGCCTGGGTTGTGCCTTCTTCCTTCGCGACCCAGAACAGCAGCCGCCACTGAGCGGCAGAAAGGTGCGTATCGATCGCCATCTGCTCCAGCCGCTTGCGCAACAGCCGGCCCACCGTGTGGACCAGGAAGCCAAGTGTATGTTCCGTGTTCGAAGTCATGAGCGCGATATATAATGAGCATGCTTACTATTCAAGCGGATCACCAAAGACGTGATCGGGCAAATTTGCATGACAGCCATGCGCAGGCACGCGAGCATCCTGACAGGGACGCATGCGCGCGAGGGCATGACAAAGGGCCGAACCTGACGGTTCGACCCTGACAAAGTTTCAAACTGGACTAAGGCCGGGTGGTTCGCTGGCTGAGTTTAGGCGCTCTATTCCGCCGCCACCTGCCGCACCCTTGTGGTGAGCTGAAGCTCGACAGGTGTCGGGTTGCGCAGGATGTCGAGCACCGGGCAATGCCGGTCGACAGTTTCCTTGAGCCGGGCGATATCGACCGCTGGCGCCGGGCTGTCGATGAAAACTTCGGCATTGATGCGTTGATAGCCCGGTCGAACCTGCGGGTCGACGTTGAAGAAGCCGCGCAGGTCGATGTCCCCGCTCAACTGCACCGATACGTTTTTGAGCGGGATGCCGAGCGCGTCGGCATAAAGTCGATATGTGATCTCCTGGCATGACCCGAGCGCCGCCAGAATATATTCGACGGGGTTCGGCGCCGTATCCTGGCCGGCGAGCGCCGGCGGCTCGTCGACGCCAACGCTGAACTGACGGATCGCCACGTTCGAGCGGAACCCGTCGGCGAGCTGTGAACGTGCCTGGAAGGTCACGGTCGCTTGACTGGCATCGGCGCCGAGAGCGCTTTGCGTGTTGTCGAAAACATCCTTGAAACGGAAAGTCATCGCGATCCTCGCCTCCGCGCGATTGCATCGAATGTTTGGAGTGTCGCGCGTCGGTTCGGTCAGGAAAAGCAAAGCGATGCCCTGCGCATGGCAGGCGCAGGCACAGTCGTGCGCTCGGCACCGCGAGAACGGAACAATGTTGCAATCCGCCACGGCCGCGCTGTCTAAGCGCAAACGGACCTAGAGTTCGAGGTTCCAGATCTGGCCGACGAGTTCCTTGCCGAAGGAGGTGTGGCGCTCCTCCTTTGCCAGCTTGAAACCCGCAGCCTGGTAGATGCGCCGTGCCGCAACAAGAATGTCGTTGGTCCACAGGGTGAGCGTCTTGTAGCCACGCGAACGGGCGAAGGCGATGCATTCGTCTGTCAATCGCTTCCCGATGCCAAGTCCCCGCGCCGACGGCTCGACATAAAGCAGCCTGAGCTTCGCCACTTCGTCGGATTGGTGCACGGCGAAGATCGAACCCACGACCTCGCCATTGCGCTCCGCGACCCAGGCGCGCTCTTTCTTCGCATCGTACGATCTGACGAAATTGACGAGGATTTCGGCGACCAGCGCCTCGTAGGTTTCGTCCCAGCCATATTCCTGGGCGTAGAGCAGGCCTTGCCGGTGCGTGATCCAGCCGACATCGCCAGTCTGCAGCGGCCGCAAGATATAGGGCACCTTGGGCTCGCCTCCCTCGCCCAGCAGCCGCATGATCGTCATCATCGCCGTCACCAGCGTTTCACAGCGTTCGGCTGGCAGCCGGTCGAGCATGGTTCCAACCTCGCGATTGGAGGCTTCGTCCAGGCCCACAAATGTTTGCCTGCCCGCCTCGGTCAGCGCGATCGCCGACTGCCTGGCATCGTCGGCCTGCGCCTGGCGTTGCACCAGCCCGCGCTCCTCGAACTTCTTCAGCATGCGGCTGAGATAGCCGGCATCGAGCCCGAGCTCGCGCCCGAGTTCGGCGGCGCTCTGGCCGTCGCGCTGGGCAAGATCAAACAGGACCCGTGCTTCGCTCAATGAAAACGGGCTTTTCAGCAGCACCTCCTCCAGCAAGCCGATCTGGCGCGTATAAAAGCGGTTGAAGGCGCGTACGCAGGCAACCTGCTCGTCGCTGGGGCTGGAAAAGGCGGACATGGGAACCTCGACGGGGAGTGCATTATTAGACTACGTCAACAATATTGTTGACTAAGTCAAATATATGCATGCCAGAGGCAGCTATCAAGCCCACTTGTTGCGCTTTTACGAAAGACGCTTCAGCCCACTGGCAGAACCGGCCATTGCTCTACAACACGTCCTTGCGAAAACACCGCGATGGTACCGAACTGCTGCAGTACGAATTCGGACTGGGTTGGACGCAGAAAAAAGAAATCGTCTGGTTGAAGCTTGGTATTGTCCGGCAGAGCCATGAATTGCTGGTTGGAGGATTGGCCGAGTGTGGCTTCCTCCCGCGCCCCTTCGGGAAAGACCGGCTTCGCCATCCACTTGCCGCCATAGATGTAGCAGCCGCGTCGCGGAAACCGGCCAAGCGCCTGCAACGCCCTACCGACGAAAGCCGGCCCCGGCAATTGCGCTTCCACCACCTTCAGCACAGGCGTCGCGATGAAAGCGGCGGGCTGGAATCCGGTCAGGCCGGCCGTATCGAAGTCGCTCGGCAGCACGAATGCCGAACCGATCGACACTTCGTTCGCCTGCGTCCGCACCCCATGCAGCAGCGCTGTCTTCGAGCCACCGGTGTTGAGTATCTGCCGCTCACCGGACGCGAGGCAGGCGATGAAGGCCTGGAATGCGGCGACAGATTCCGCCAACGCTTTTTCCGGTCCGCCGAACAGGTTCGGGATATGAGGCGCATGCGCCTCGTAGCCCATGATGCCTTCACAATGCAGCAGGGGATGCTGGCGAACCCGCTGCAGCGCCTGCGACAGCGCCGCCGGTTCTGCGATACCGCCGCGATGCAGGCCGATGTCGACCTCGAAGGCGATGCGCAGGTCGCAGCCCAGCGTCTCGGCCATGACCATATATTGCTCCAGCCGCGCTTGCGTATCGATCAACCAGCATACGCGTTTCCACGCGTCATCCCTGCGCGACAGCACTTGCCGGACGGCCTCCACCGGCATCGGCTTGCCGAACAGAAGGTCTGCCGTCGGAAAGGCCTTCAGCACCGCTTCGCTGATCGGCAAGTGAAAGGTCATGAATCGCGTCGCGCCGAGGGCATTTGCAATGCGGGAGAGAAGCGGCAGGCAGGCCAGCGACTTGTCGACCAGCCTCAGCGCGAGTTCGGGTGCCAGCTTCTGCCGGGTCAGCGCGATATTGGCATCGAGCCGATCACGGTCCAGCACAAGGCAAGGCTTGAACAGTCCGGCCTCGCGCAGCGCAGCCGTCAAGGTCTGAAAATAGGCGTCCATCACTTCAACCCGAACAGGTCTGCCATATAGGGCGAAACGAAACGGCCCTGCGGATCGATGTCCCGGCGCACGTCCATCGCGTCCCTCCAGCGTGGATAGAGCGCCTCGAAGTCCTCGGCTTTCAGGCTATGCATCTTCCCCCAGTGCGGACGCCCGCCATATTTGCGGAAGATCGGTTCAGCCGCCCGCATGAAGGGCAGCGGGTCGTTGGCGGCGTCGTGATGGATCGCGATCGAGCAGGTCGGCCGCTTGTAGAAAGGACTGAGCCAGAATTCGTCGCCGGCCACCGAGCGGACCTCCATCGGGAAATAGACCTCCGGAAAGCGTTTTTCGGTCAGCTCGATGATTTCACCCAATGCCCGAGGCCCTTCCTCGAAAGGCAGGTGATATTCCATCTCGTTGAAGCGGGTACGACGGTCGCTGGCGTAGACGTTGAGCCAATCCTGCACATAATCCTCCGACGGCAGCCTCGCCATGACCGAGCGGATGATCAATCCGCGTAGCCAGGGCGCCCGACGCAGCCCCGAGCGCAGCTTGCGCAGCGTCGCCAGTCCCTCCTCGTCCTCTTCCGGCGGCCGCGGGCTGACCGGCTTGTCGGACAGGTCGCTGGCAATGAACTGCGCGTGGCCCGAAAAGGGCACGTAGTAGAATTCGGCTGAGCGGTGTGCGCCCATCATCGGTTCGAATTCGGCCAGCATCTCCCTGATCGGCAGCACCCATTTTCGGCGGTGCAGCCTGTAAGTCGGGATGTTCTTCAGCGTGACTTCCGTCAACACGCCGAAGCTCCCGAGTGCCACGCCGGTGGCGTGGATCATGTCGCGATCCTTGGCCGACGTCAGTTCACGCACCGCGCCGCGCCCATCAACGAACTGCGTCGCCTGGAGTTGTGTGTGATAAGCGCCGAGCATCCGGCCCGAACCGTGTGTCGCGGTGCCGAGCGCGCCGCCGATCGCCTGCCTGTCGATGTCACCCATATTGGGCAGGCCCTGGCCGATATCCTGCAGGAGCAGCATCAGCGACCGGAGCCTTGTGCCGGCGCGGACACGCGCGACATTGGCAGCTGCGTCGTGCGAAACCAGCCCTTCGAACTTCTCCAGCGACAGCATCGTACCGTCCGTCCTGGCGAGCGGCGTGAACGAATGCCCTGCCCCGACGACGCGCAGCGGACCTGACGCTGTCTTCACAGCCTCAACGATGCCGTCGAGGCTATCGGGATTCAAAATCCGCAGCGGCGAGGCTTCGACAAAGCCCGACCAGTTCGTCCAGCGCAAGGTATCTGTCATGAACACCCTCGGCTCAGGCGACAGCGCGGCGGCGCGTCAGGGCGAGGAACAGGCCAAGCAACGCGATGGAAGCGACGACGCTGGCAGCCGCGAATTCCGGCACCGCACGGAAATCCGCTTCCTCGATGAGCAGCGAGGCGGCGACAGGTCCAAGCGCCAGTCCGAACAGCTGCGCGGCCGGCACGAGAAGCGCCGTCGTGCGCGTCTCATCCGAGGTGATCGCCAATCGGATCTGGTAGGGAACGACGAAGAGCAGGATGAAACCCATGGCCAGCGCAGCTGCCCAGAAAGTGGTCAGGGCCGGCCCACTGGCCAGTGTGACGCACGCAAGCACGGCAACGATGCCGACGGCAGTGATGGCGAGCCGATAGTCGATGCGCGCCTCGAAGACGGTTGCCGTCATCGCGCCCAGGATCTGCGCAGCCAAACTCGCCGAGACGATCAGGCCGACCGTGCGGCCGTCGATGCCGTATTGTGCGCCCAGCGGTTCCAGGAAAGCCCAGACAGAGCCAAAGAACATGAAGTAACAGAAGATGCAAAGCAGTGCGGTGATGGCGCCTGGCGTCAACACGTTGGCGAAATGCTCATCCTTCGGAAGGTCCGCATAGTCGTCAGGCACTGCGCGTGCAACGGCAACCGACAGCCCGCAAACCACGGCCAACGTGACGAAACCGCCGCTCGCGCCATAGGCCGGGATGACGGCAAGCGCCAGCAGCAAAGCCAGAACGCATTGCGCCAAGGTCTGCAGTGACACGAAATAGCCGCCGATCCGCTCTGCCCGGCGCGAACGCGCGATCAGTTCGGTCGCGACCGCCACCAGACCACCCTCGGCGAAGCCCGCAACGGCGCGGGCCGCGATCAGCATGTTGGCGTTCGCCGCGTAGGCTGTCCACACATTGGCCAATGCCAGAAGGAGAAGCAGGATCGTGCTTTTGCGACGCATGTTGCGCGCCGAGAGAACCATCGCCACGGTGGCCGAGCCGATACCGATGGTGATCAGTTCCGCAGTTGCCACCAGCGCCAGTTCATCGCCGCTGACATGACCTTGCGTGAACAGCGCGCCAAGCAGCACCGGCTGCAGACCAAGGATCAGCAGCCCGACGGAGCCGGTCCATAGAGCCGCGGCAAGCTGCCCGCGCGTCGGATTGCCGACCAGCCAATCCCCATTCCCTGGACGGGCGAGATCCATCGAGTCCACAGGCGCCTCCCAACGTCCGTTGCCTCAACTCAAAAGCTGACAATCAATCAGCATCTTGAAAACTGATACTTTATCATCTTTCCTGTCAACGCGAATTTGCCGACCAGGATCGGTTGGCCAGGATTTGTTGAAATGTGGACAACCGGCGCATGAAACAAGCCAAGCGTGCAGCCACCGGATCGCAGTTGCGGCGCCGCCCGAAACAGGAGCGCAGCCGCGAGCGCATCGACGCAATCCTGGCCACCGCCAAGCGGTTGATCGGCGAAAAAGGCATAGACGCCGTCACCATGAAGGAAGTCGGCGCGCTGGCCGGCGGACCGATCGCCACCGTCTATCACTACTTCCCGAACAAGTCCGCGATCCTGGCCACGCTCTACGAGCGCTTTTCGGAAGTAACGCGGGCGCGCCAGTGGGAGATCGTCGTTGGCATCGACGGGCTGGAGAGCATGATCGCGGCTTCCGACCGGATGCTCGACGACTATTACGAGCGCGTCGCTGGAGACCCCGCCATCCAGGACCTGCAGAACGCCATCCAGGCTGACAAGGCGCTGCAGAATCTCGACATCGCCGAGACGCATCATCAGGCCGATGTCTTCTGCGGTCAGGTTATCCATCTGCTGAAGCCGGAGCGGCGCGAAGAGTTTCGACGCTTGGTATTCCTGTTCTTCCAGCTCGCCGGCGGCGTCGTGCGGCTGGCGCTGACACAGGACAAAACGCAGGGACAACGCATCGTCGACGATTACAAATCGATCATCCACGGCCAGTTGCGCGCTTTTTTCGACTAGCGATTTTCCGTCCGGAATTGCGTAAAAACAAATAGTTAGAGCGTTTTTTGTGAAAAACAGAAACGCTCCAGGCACGGCCTCAGGCCGAAAGGCGCGAGACGTCGCAAAGCGCCAAAGCCATATTTCCTCGTCTAGGTCACAGCCACGATGACGTGAGCCTGGATCTTGGCGGCAACGTCACCGTGCCCATGCCTTTCTGCGATCGCAGCTTCGGCGCAGTCGGTCGCAGCGTCCAATTTTCCGGCCTCGATCTCGTTGCGAAGGGGCGTTCCCTGACAATACGCTACGGCCGGGAGACGGGGCGAGGACGCACGGCTTTGTTCGGCTTTCGTCTCGATCATCAGACGGGAGAAACCTGCGCCTTCGAGTTCGCCGCGGATCAGCGCCGTATCGTGATAGCCGTGCGGCGTGCGCGCCAGGAAGCGCGGCGGATCGTTCGGAAAAATCCTTGCAAGAGCATTCGTCACATCATTCGCAAACACGTTTTCTTCGATGCGATCCCATACGTTGAACAAAAAGTGCCCACCAGGTTTCAGGACCCGCCTTGCTTCACGGTAGCCCGCAGGACGGTCGGGGAAAAACATCGCGCCGAACTGACAACAAACGACATCAAAGACGGCGTCTTCAAAAGGCAGCGCCAAAGCATCCGCCTGGCGCCATTTGATGCGACGGTCAGGAGGCTGCCTGGAGGCGGCGTAATCCAGCATCGACTGATTGAGATCGGTCACGACATAGCTTGCGCCAGCAGACAAGTTCGGCGCCAGTGCTCGTGTGACGACCCCGGTGCCTGCGGCGATTTCCAAAACGGCGCTTGGCGAGAGGGACGCGGCCCGTTGCGCAAGATCGGCTGCGTACGGCTCGAAAATCAACGGCACCATATAGCGGTCATAGTTTTCCGGGACCGAACCGGCGAACACCTTATCCGCTTCCAGCATGGCCACCACCCGCGGTCCATCCGACAACGCGAGATTAGCATAATTCTTGTCCGCTTGGATCATGCGCCCGACAGGCAGCCAAACAGTCTTCGCCCGGCCTGTGCCGATCAAGATCGGCTGCGATGAATCCCCGGCTGACAGCGCAACCGGGACAAACGACAATTTTCATGCGGCCAGATGCCGCGCCGCGCCTTGACTCTCCCCGGAGGCGGGATTATCTCACCGCCACGTTAGCACTCACCCATAGCGAGTGCTAACCGAAGGTCCGGCAGGGCCGGACGGAGGAAATTCTTTCTCACCTTTCGCACCGAGGAAATCAAATGGCAAAGTCGAAGTTCCGCCCGCTTCATGACCGCGTGGTCGTTCGCCGGGTTGAATCCGAAGAAAAGACGGCTGGCGGGATCATCATCCCCGACACCGCCAAGGAAAAGCCGCAGGAAGGCGAAGTCATCGCCGTCGGCTCTGGCGCTCGTGACGAGGCCGGCAAGCTGGTTCCGCTGGACGTCAAGGCCGGCGACCGCGTCCTGTTCGGCAAGTGGTCGGGCACCGAAGTGAAGCTCAATGGCGAAGACCTTCTGATCATGAAGGAATCCGACATCATGGGCATCATCGGCTAAAGCATGATCCCGAAAAGTTGCAGACTTTTCGGACAAGATTATGCGGAGCCAAGTCCTGCCCTCATCCGCACCATCCAATCTTGATTTCGGGCGCAAAGCCCAGGAGTAAAAAATGGCTGCTAAAGAAGTAAAATTCTCCCGTGATGCCCGCGAGCGCATGCTGCGCGGCGTCAACATCCTCGCCGATGCGGTGAAGGTGACCCTCGGCCCGAAGGGCCGCAATGTCGTCATCGACAAGTCGTTCGGCGCCCCGCGCATCACCAAGGACGGCGTCACCGTCGCCAAGGAAATCGAACTTGAAGACAAGTTCGAGAACATGGGCGCCCAGATGGTCCGTGAAGTCGCTTCGAAGACCAACGACATCGCCGGCGACGGCACCACGACCGCAACCGTTCTGGCCCAGGCGATCGTGCAGGAAGGCGCCAAGTCTGTTGCCGCCGGCATGAACCCGATGGACCTGAAGCGCGGCATCGACCTCGCCGTCGTTGAAGTCGTTTCGGCGCTTGGCAAGGCCGCCAAGAAGATCAAGACCTCCGAGGAAGTCGCTCAGGTCGGCACCATCTCGGCCAATGGCGACGAGTCGGTCGGCAAGATGATCGCCGAAGCGATGCAGAAGGTCGGCAACGAAGGCGTCATTACGGTCGAGGAAGCCAAGACCGCCGAGACCGAACTGGAAGTCGTTGAAGGCATGCAGTTCGACCGCGGCTACCTGTCGCCGTACTTCATCACCAACCCGGACAAGATGATTGCCGAGCTCGAGGACGCCTATATCCTCCTGCACGAGAAGAAGCTGTCCAACCTGCAGGCCATGCTCCCGGTTCTCGAAGCCGTCGTGCAGACCTCCAAGCCGCTCCTCATCATCTCGGAAGACGTCGAAGGCGAGGCCCTGGCCACGCTGGTCGTCAACAAGCTGCGCGGTGGCCTGAAGATCGCCGCCGTCAAGGCTCCGGGCTTCGGCGACCGCCGCAAGGCCATGCTGGAAGACATCGCCATCCTCACCGGTGGCCAGGTCATCTCGGAAGACCTCGGCATCAAGCTCGAAAGCGTGACGCTCAACATGCTCGGTAAGGCCAAGAAGGTCCGTATCGAGAAGGAAAACACCACGATCGTCGACGGTGCCGGCAAGAAGGCCGAGATCCAGGGCCGCGTTGCCCAGATCAAGCAGCAGATCGAAGAGACCACCTCGGATTACGACCGTGAGAAGCTCCAGGAGCGTCTTGCCAAGCTGGCTGGCGGCGTTGCCGTCATCCGCGTCGGCGGTGCGACCGAAGTGGAAGTGAAGGAAAAGAAGGACCGCGTCGACGACGCCCTGAACGCCACCCGCGCTGCGGTGGAAGAGGGTATCGTTGCTGGCGGCGGCGTTGCCCTGCTGCGTGCCACCCAGGCCATCAAGTCGGCCGGCGTCAATGCCGACCAGGCTGCTGGCATCGCGATCGTCCGTCGCGCCCTTCAGTCTCCGATCCGTCAGATCGCCTCGAATGCCGGCGCTGAAGCCTCGATCGTTGCCGGCAAAGTGCTCGAGAACAAGGGCGCGACCTACGGCTACAACGCCCAGACCGGCGAATACGGCGACATGATCGCCTTCGGTATCGTCGATCCGGTCAAGGTCGTGCGTACTGCCCTTCAGGATGCCGCTTCGGTTGCCGGCCTGCTGGTCACCACCGAGGCCATGATCGCCGAAGCTCCGAAGAAGGACGCTCCGGCTCCGGCCATGCCTGGTGGCATGGGCGGCATGGGCGGCATGGACTTCTAAGGAAATCCAACAATGCTCAAGCCCGCAAGCGGGGCTTGAGTGGCGACATGGATTTCTAAGTCCAGCCAACCGGCTCAAGCTTACGAAGGGCGGCAGAAATGCCGCCCTTTTCTTTGATGCGGTTGTTTCCGCCGCTCGCTCCAGCGTTTCCAGCGTCGAAAGAATTTTCAAGATCTGCCGGTAAGTGCCGGCAATGATATGGTTTTTTAACGAAATCCGTCTACGGCTGTCCTTCTCAGGCAATGTACGGGAAAGGGCGGCAGAAATGTCGCCCTTTCTTCTTTTGCAAAGGTGCCGACACGCACCAGGGACAGCCATGCCGGGCAAATCCGGAATCACGGTCGAGATCGATAAGGCGCTGGTGCGGCGACTGATCGCCGCGCAATTTCCGCAGTGGACCGATCTGCCGATCCGCAAGGTTGAACCTGGCGGTTGGGACAACCGCACCTTCCTGTTGGGCGACGAGATGAGTGTGCGGCTGCCGAGCGCAGCCGGCTACGCAGCGCAAGTGGCCAACGAACAGCGTTGGCTCCCGAAACTGGCACCGCATTTGCCATTGCCAATCCCCACGCCGCTCGCCTGGGGTAAACTTGGCGAGGACTATCCTTGGTCCTGGTCGATCTATGGCTGGCTGGAGGGCGAGACGGCATCGGAGGAGCGAATCGGCGACCTTGCCGAATTCGCGGTCGATCTGGCCGATTTCCTCGCCGCACTCCACCGGATCGATACGGCCGGTGGACCGCCCGCCGGAGCGCAGAACTACTTCAGGGGCGGTAGTCTTGCCGTCTATGACGGCCAGACACGAGAGGCGCTTCGCCTGCTCCAAGACAGGATCGACACAACAACGGCGCGCGCGATCTGGGAAGAAGCACTCGAAACCGAGTGGCAGCATCCACCGGTCTGGGTGCACGGCGATATCGCCTGGGGCAATCTGCTGGTGAAGGACGGCAAACTATGCGGCGTCATAGACTTCGGCAGTTCGGCGATCGGCGATCCGGCCTGCGATCTGGCGATCGCCTGGACGCTGTTTCGAAACGAGAGCCGTAGCGCTTTCCGCACGGCCCTGCCCCTCGACGGAGGCACCTGGACACGCGGCCGCGCCTGGACATTGTGGAAGGCGATGATCACCGTTTCGGGCCAGATCGGCCGGAGCGCGGCGGAGATCGCCATATCGGCAAATGTCATCGATGCTGTGCTGGCCGACTACCGAACGGAGACCTGAGTCCCGCTGGGAAAAACCACGACGGCTGCAACGCCGGGATCGAGCGGCTGCATCGAAACCGCCGCGCCATGCAGATCGGCGATCGCCCTGACGAGGCTCAGCCCCAATCCGGTCCCAGGCATTGAGCGGCTCTTGTCCAGCCGGTAAAGCCGCTGAAAGACCTTCTCGTGCTCTTGCAGGGGAATGCCCGGGCCATCGTCTCGCACCTCCACAACGAGACCAACGGCTTGTCGAGTTACAGAAATTTCGATCCGCGTACCGGCGGGCGTATGACGGATGGCGTTTTCGATGAGATTGGCGAAAAGCTGCGTCAGCAACTCACGATCTCCGGTAATCGTACCATCGGCGTCGTTGCGCTCGAGGAAGAGCGTCTTGCCATCGTCCTTGGCGACCTCGGCATAGATCTCCGCAACCGAAGCCACCACCTCGGCGAGGTCAAGTTGCACAAAACGTGCCTTGCGCGCGCCGGCCTCGATCTGCGCGATGCGCAGCAGAGCATCGAAAGTCTCGTCGATTTGCGAGCTTTCGGCGCGTGCTTCGGCGAGGTCTGCCGAAACGTCCTCGCACCTGCCTGCCTTGTCGGCGGCGCTGTCCAAGATCATGTGCAGGCGGTTGAGCGGCGTTTTCAGATCATGGGCGATGTCGCTGGAGACTTGCCGCATGCCTTCGACCAGAGAGCCCAGCCTGTCGAGGGCGGCATTGATCTGGATCGACACGGCATCGATGTCGTCATCGCGGCCGAGCTGCGGAATGCGCGCGTCGAGCTTGCCATGCGAGACCGCAACCATGGTGTCGCCGATCGCATCCAGCCGCCGTTGCACCCGCGAGGCGAGATAGGCACCGCCAGCGATGGCAAGCCCCGCAACAATAATGGCGGCCCAGGCGAAACTGGCCAAGAGGAGGCCCTCCAGTTCCTCCGTCTCGGTGAAGCTCTGCGCGACGGTGAGGTCGGCCGAGCCGACCTTGCCCGAATAGGCCCGGTATGGCGCCGTATCGGGAAATCCCGGCGTCCCTTCGGGCACGGTCGCAAATCCCAAAGGCAAGTCGATCGCCGAAAGATTGCCGGCCAGGCTCTCGCCTTGCGGTCCCGTCAACGAGATCAGCTGATCGTTGCCGGAACTGCCGTTGGCGTGGCTGTTCACCGCGGTGATGAGGTCGTCGACATCGCTCTCGGCATAGGTCGTCGCAATCATCGAATAGGCCTGCCGGACTGAGTCATCGAGGCGCCGGTTCAGGTTCGCGCTCATCGTTTGGTAGACGATACCGCCGGAAAGCAGGAAGGCGAGGATGACAAGCGCCGCGAAGCTCAAGGCGAGACGGAACGGCGTCGAGCGCAGCAGGCTTTCAGCGAGGCGCATGGAGACTATAGCCGGTGTTGCGCACGGTATGCAGCAGCGGCACCGCGAAGGGGCGGTCGATCTTGGCCCGAAGGCGGCTGACATGGGTCTCCACCACGCTGGTCTTGGGGTCGAAATGGAAATCCCAGACGCGTTCCAAAAGCATGGTGCGGGTAATCACCCGCCCCTCACCGCGCATCAGCACTTCCAGAAGACGGAATTCGCGTGGTTGCAGGTCTATCGGATGCCCCCGGCGTACCACATGGCGCTTGACCAGATCCATTTCGAGGTCTGCCACCTTCAGTACAGTCTTCTGTTCCTGCACTGGCGGGCGGCGGCCGAGCGCATTCAATCGCGCCAGAAGTTCGGAAAAGGCGAAAGGCTTGACCAGATAATCATCCGCACCGGCCTCCAATCCTTCGACGCGGTCGTCGACGCCGCCAACGGAAGTGAGGAAGATGGCCGGTGTCAGGACCCCGGCGGCGCGCAAGGACTTGACGACGGAAAGCCCGTCGAGCCCCGGCGTCATGCGGTCCACCACGAAAACGTCATAGGCTTCGCGCGTTGCCTGGAACAGCGCGTCACGGCCGTCGGCAAGCTGATCGCAGACGTGACCCGCCTCGTTCAGCCCTTTGACGACGAAAGCGGCCGTCTTCTTGTCGTCCTCCAGCATCAGGATGCGCATGGGGTCGGATCCGGTTTGGAAGGCCTCGGCAGGTCGCGAGCCGGCGCGCGAACGAGCCGTCATCGCGCAGGCAGTGGCGCGAGGATGAGGTGGCAGGGCTTTATGATAAAATGATGGAACGCCGCGATCCTTGTGATCGCGATGCAGTCCGCCTGTTTCATCGAGAGGGCCTCATTCCATTTGCAAGCAATCGCTTCGTCTAACGAGCGGACGGCTCGAGACGATGGATAACGGCAGCACCTCACCACCACCTGTCCGCCACCTTACGGATCGGTAAGCTTAGCCCCTCTCAAATCGGCAGCGTCACCGCTCCTGATCGGTCGGGCGGATCAGGATCTCGTTGACGTTGACACGCGGCGGCTGCGTGACCGCGTAAAGCACGGCTGCGGCGATATCCTCGGACTGCAGCGGCTCCGTGGCAGCCCTGCGCTGCTCGAGATTGGCCTTCATGGCGGGGTTGGTGATATGGTCACCGAGTTCGGTTTCGACCATACCCGGCTCGATCACCGTCACCCGCACCTTGTCGGCATAGACTTCCCGGCGCAGCGCCTCCGAAAAGGCGACGACGCCGAACTTGGTTGCCGCATAACCCGCCGCCCCGGGATTGGCGATGCGGCCAGCCACCGACGACACGTTGACGATATGGCCCCTGCTTTCCTTCAGATGCGGCAATGCCGTCCGCGTCAGTTCCATCAGCGCGACCAGATTGACCTCGATCATCTGCCGCCAGTCTTCGGCACGCGCCTGGGACACCGGCGATAGCAGCATGACGCCTGCATTGTTGACGATGATGTCCAGCCGTTTGCCATATGCCAGCACATCGTTGATCAGCCCCTGCGCGCTGTCTGGGCGTGCAATGTCCGCCTCGATGGCAAAGACCTTGCCACCGGCCTTCTCGATCCGTTCGGAAAGCGCTTTCAGGCGATCGGCCCGGCGGGCGACGATCGCCACATCGGCACCTGCCGTGGCAAGCGCCAGAGCC
The DNA here is from genome assembly GCF_001303895.1 of Mesorhizobium sp. 1M-11. Taxonomy (GTDB): domain Bacteria; phylum Pseudomonadota; class Alphaproteobacteria; order Rhizobiales; family Rhizobiaceae; genus Mesorhizobium. The sequence continues at coordinate 233,246 of NZ_LJSD01000037.1, forward strand.
GTGGCTTCGCCGATACCGGAGGAAGCGCCGGTGACCAGAGCCACCCTGCCCGCGAGCGGGCGCGCGGAAACCGTAGTCGTCATATCCTGTTCTCCCGGAGAGGATGATGCCCCCGCATCTCCTTTCCATGTAGGGCGCAGCCTCGACCCTGACAGGGCGGACGCTCAGCTTTTCCAGCGCCGTGACAATGCGTTGGTGAACATCACGCCGCCATCGTCGCCGGTCGCTTCTCCGAGTACCACGTCCATGCCATCATTGGTGATGCGGGCCAGCGCGAAGCCGCCCAGATAAGCCGCCTTCGGTTTGACGACATCGAGCCCGTCCCGACGGTAGATCATCGGCGTCTCGTGCTGGTGGCCATGGAAGACGGCGACGATGTTGTAACCCGTGAGCACCGCCAACAGGTCCTCCCGTTGCGCTGCGCTCCACCAATGCGGTGCGCCGGCGCCTTCATCGTCGAAGGTGGATTTCTGCGGGTCCCAGCGCTCAACTGAAAAACTGTCCCAGCCGTAATGCTGGAACAGCACGACGGGCCGGCCATCCGCGGCTTTCGCCGCCAGGTTGCGCTGCAGCCAAGGCAGACTGCTTTCAGCGCCATGGGCCGTATCGCCGGCGAAGCGATGCAACTGCACGAGATGCAGCCCTCCCCAATCCCAGGAATAACAATCGGATGCGACATCGTAGTCGGCGACCGGCACCGGCGGCTTGAAGAAGACACCAGGGCGATGATTGACCTCGACATAGTCGCGCAGTTCGCGCCGATACCAATCCGCGTGCGGCGGCGGACCATTCTGGTCAAGATCGTGATTGCCGAGGCCGACATAGACGGGCACGTGCACGCGGTCCGGCCCGACCCCTTGCTGGTAGCGCTGGCTGAACTGGAGAAGCTGGGTGCCTTCGCTGGGCTGTGTCACCTGGCCGCCACCATCATCGGTCATATCACCGCCCACAACGATACCGAGCGATGTGCCGATCTGATTGCCGGCCGAACGCAAACCGGTGGCAACGCCGTCTATTGCGGACGGCCAAAGCTTGTCGCCGATGCCATTCAGCGCCGCGATCTGACGCAGCAGCGCCGCGTCGGTCTTGCCCTCTTGCAGGCAATTCGGGCTCAGACCGCTCGCCATGCGGCAGGCATGGACGTCGGCGATGAACAGGAAGGTTGCGTCGACCGACGGTATCCCTGCAGCAGGTTGGCCAAAGGCAAAGCTGGGCGCGATCACACCGGCGGTCGCTGCTCCCATACCGGCAAGCAAGCGGCGCCGCGAGATCGAGGACGGAAGCTGATCGGCCATGGCGACCTCAATTCAACACGCCGCCTGCGCTCTCGTCCAGTTCTTTCGCACAGAGCCGCAACAGGCTGGAATCCTGCGCAGTTTTGGCCATTGACATGGCCCCCGAATAGAGCGCTACCACGCTTGCCGCGAACCGCTCCGGGTCAGTACCGGCCTCACCCCCGGCTTGCTGGTCGGCTCTCACCTTGTCGGCGATGGCACTCCGCCACTCCTTGAAAATGCTGGCGAGACGGACCCGGAAATCCGAGTCGGCCAACGACAGCTCATGCGCCAGGTTGTTGAGCGGGCAGCCGCGCACGAAACCTTGTCGCTCCAACCTGTCCGCGACGGTAGCGAAAACCTGCCTGACGCCCGCGCGCACCGAAGCAGAACTTCGCAGGGGCTCGACCCAGGTGCGGCGCACAACTTCGGCGACACGCTCTTCGATAACAGCCAGCGCAAGCGCCTTCTTTGTTGGGAAATGATGGTGCAAGGCGCCACCCGTGACGGCGGCCGCAGCCATCACATCGCCCAGGCTGGTAGCGTGGAAGCCGCGCGCCTGGAAAGATTCCTCGGCCTTGTCGAGCACCCGGCGGCGCATGCCTTCCGGATCGTTGGTGCGTTTCTGGCGGTTGGATTGCATGACGGTCGCCCTTTCATATGTTCGACATCCCGTCGCCGGTCAGTCATGCGGGATGTCAGCAGACAATCACGGCGACAGAACTATCACGTTGACAAAACAGGGCAACCGGTTTGTTTATGAACAGGACAATCACCCTGTTTTGGAGACGCGTCGTGACGGTTCTCGATACCACCCTGCCCGCACCGATCTCTGTCGAGGATGTTCCCGTCGTCGAGCTGCGCCGCTACGCGCTGGTACCTGGCCAGCGCGAGACGTTGATCGAACTGTTCGACCGCGAGTTTGTCGAGACGCAGGAAGCCGCCAACATCAAGATGATCGGACAGTTCCGCGATCTGGGCAGGCCAGACACATTCGTGTGGCTGCGCGGCTTCGCGTCGATGGACGCACGGCGACAGGCACTGGGCTCGTTTTACGATGGGCCGGTCTGGGCGCGTCACAGGAACCAGGCCAACGCAACAATGGTCTCGTCCGACGACGTCCTGTTGTTGAAGCCGGCCTGGCCGGGATCCGGCTTCGATCTGACTGACGCAACACGGCCTGTCGCTGCCAGGCCGGCTGCCAACGACGCCCGGCTGACAAATCCCGCGTCTGAGCGTCTGCTGGCCTCCATCAGCATCGAGATCCACCATCTTGAACCCGATGCAGGGCCCGATTTCGCTTCATCCTACAGAGCACTGGCCGTTCCCGCGCTAAGGGAGGCCTCCGCCTGCCTTCTCGGCGCCTATCTCACAGAGCCAGCCGAGAACACGTTCCCACGCCTGCCCGTGCGCGAGAACGAAAACGTCTTTGTCTCGGTCATCGGTCTGAACAGGAGGCCAGACAGACAAGACAGCGCGTCGACCGTGCCGGACCTGTCCAGCCTGCCCGGCAGCGGACGTTTCGTCTTCGCGAGAACCATTGAAACGCTGTGGCTCTCGCCGACTTCACGCTCGCTGCTGCGGTAGCGCAACGGGCCTCATACCCTTCAACCGATTTGGTTCGCGGGGCTACGCAATCTCCGCTTGAAGCGTTTTGTGCAACGCGATAGGCCCTTGCCACCGCATCAGATTGGAGTGAGGCCGTGAGCGCTGAGAAGACCAGAACCGAAACCGACACGTTCGGCCCGATCGAGGTGGCCAGCGATCGTTACTGGGGTGCGCAGGCACAGCGTTCGCTCGGCAATTTCAAGATAGGCTGGGAAAAGCAGCCGCTTTCGGTGGTGCGGGCGCTCGGCATCGTCAAACGCGCGGCGGCTGAAGCCAACATGGAACTGGGCCGCCTCGACCCCGCGCTTGGCAAGACCATCATTGAAGCCGCGCAGGAAGTGATTGACGGCAAACTCAACGACCATTTCCCGCTTGTCGTCTGGCAGACAGGCTCGGGCACGCAGTCCAATATGAACGCCAATGAGGTGATCTCCAACCGGGCTATCGAACTGCTCGGCGGCGTCATGGGTTCCAAAAAGCCCGTGCATCCGAACGACCACGTCAATATGAGCCAGTCGTCCAACGACACGTATCCGACGGCCATGCACATAGCTTGCGCCGAGCGCATCGTGCACGATCTTCTGCCGGCCCTGAAGCATCTGCATACCGCACTCGAGGCCAAGGCGAAGGCTTTTGACCACATCGTCAAGATCGGCCGCACACATACGCAGGACGCTACGCCGCTGACACTCGGCCAGGAGTTCGGCGGCTATGCCGCGCAGGTCGCCTCGTCCATCAAGCGCATCGAACTGACGCTGCCCGGCCTGCAGGAACTGGCGCAGGGCGGTACCGCCGTCGGCACCGGCCTCAACGCTCCGATCGGTTTCGCCGAGAAAGTCGCGGTCAACATCGCCAAGATCACCGGCATCGACTTCACTTCGGCTCCGAACAAGTTCGAGGCACTTGCAGCGCACGATTCCATGGTGTTCTCGCACGGGGCCATCAATGCAACGGCTGCGGCTCTGTTCAAGATCGCCAACGACATCCGTTTCCTCGGCTCAGGTCCGCGCTCGGGTCTCGGCGAGCTATCGCTGCCGGAAAATGAACCGGGCTCCTCGATCATGCCGGGTAAGGTCAACCCGACGCAGTGCGAGGCGCTGACCCAGGTCTGCGTGCAGGTGTTCGGCAACAACGCGGCACTCACTTTCGCCGGCAGCCAGGGCCATTTCGAGCTCAACGTCTACAATCCGCTGATGGCCTACAATTTCCTGCAGTCGGTGCAGTTGCTCTCCGATGCGGCGGTCTCGTTCACCGACAATTGCGTGGTCGGCATCGAAGCCCGGGAGGACAACATCAAGGCAGCGCTCGAACGCTCGCTGATGCTGGTCACCGCACTGGCGCCGACGATCGGCTACGACAATGCCGCCAAGATCGCCAAGACCGCACACAAGAACGGCACGACGCTGCGCGAAGAGGCCGTCGGCGGCGGTTATGTCACCGATGCCGACTTCGACCGCCTGGTCAAGCCGGAGGACATGACGCATCCCGGGTGATACCGGCTAACGTGACAAACCTGTGAACGATGTGTTGCCGGACAACCGTCTTTAGTGAACGCTGAAGTTGCGTTAATTTGGTGGTATTGTGCTCCTTGGGGAGCGCTTGCCATTGGAGGGTACATTGTCCGTCAACTCATCCGCCGGTTCCGGCGTTACCTCGAATGCTTCGGGCGTCATTCTCGCCAGCCGCATTCTCCTGTCGATCCTTTTCATCCTTGCCGGCTACGCAAAGCTGACCGACCTCGCCGGCACCGCTGGCTTCTTCGGTAGTCTCGGCTTGCCGGTCCCATCGGTCACCGCAGTCGTCGTCGGCCTGGTTGAACTCATCGGCGGCCTGGCCGTGCTGGTCGGTTTCAAAACCCGCATCGCCGCAATCATCCTTGCCGTCTTCGTTCTTGGCGCGACAGCGGCCGCGCATCTCGATTTCTCGCAGCCGCTCAATCCGTTGATGCTGCAGAAGAACCTCGCCATCACCGGCGGCTTCCTGCTGCTCGCCCTGATCGGTGCCGGCGCCTATTCGATCGACGGCCGTCGCGGCTAATTCGATCTGAAAGCAAGAGCAATTCCAGGAAAAGCGTGTAGCGGTTTTCCGTCCGGAATTGCGTAGGACAAAGAGTTAGAGCGTTTCCGTGTTTCCGAGAAAAACGGAAACGCTCTGGAACCAGAAGGCGCGGATGAATTCCGCGCCTTTTTCGTTGTCGATGTCCCCAGGTTCGAAACCGATGTAGACTGCGTCGGCGGGACTTCGGAAAGAGGCACGCCATGCCGGCCAATCTTCTGCTTCTTCTATCCCGGCTGTTGCTGGCGGTTCTGTTCGTGCCTGCCGGCATCCAGACATTGGGCGATATCGGCAGCGCGACCGGCTACTTCGCCGGTCTTGGCCTGCCCTCGCCCCAGCTTGCCGCATGGGGCGTCGGCCCGTTCGAGCTGATCGCCGGACTTGCCGTCCTGATCGGCTTCCAGATGCGTATCGCGGCGGGCTTGCTCGCCGCCTTTTGCCTGATCGCCGGCTATCTCGGCCATTACGGCCAGGGCGAAGACCCGACGCTCGCCTTCCTGCACACACAGATGCTGATGAAGGACATCGCCATAGCAGGCGGCTTCCTGGCGCTCGCCGTTGCCGGCGCCGGCGCCTATTCGATCGACGGCTGGAGCCGGCAGGCCCTTACTTGGCGCTGATGCTCGGGCCGCCATCCACCGCCAGGAAGAGGCGGCGGTTGGTGATCTTGGCAAGCTGCGCCAATCGCCCGGCCGGACGCTCTCCATAGAGGCCGGCGAGATCGGCCGGGATGACCAGTGCGAGCGCCCCGTTGCCACGGCTTTCCCATCGCAAGCGAGGCATCACACCGGGCATCGAAGCGGTAAGCAGGTAAACGACGCGCATCATGCCGGCCAGGCTGCGTGCCCGTTCCAGATAGCGCGGCGTCGCCAGTGCCTTGATCTCCGGCGCGATGTTCTCGTTGAACACACCGTCGTGGCGATAGGCATTGGCCAGCGCCAGGAACGCGCGGCCGGGATGGTCGACGCCAATGAAGGATGCGTGCGCAATGATGTTGAGCGATTGACGGCCGCGATATTCGGGATGCGCCCGCCAGCCGATATCGGCAAGCAGGCAGGCCGCCCTGCGATAGCGGGCTTCATCGACGGTCTCGTCGATGCCGAACGCCTCGAATGATTTGCCGGTCCAGTCGACCAACTCGTGCGCATGGGTGACCGAGCGCGAGCGCAGCCGCGCCAGTTCCTCGGCCGCCGAGATCAGCGGATCGGCCTTGCGCTCGACCTCATCCAGCAGTGAGTAGAGATAGCCTTCGCGTACGCCGATTGCCGAGACCACGATCTTCGACGGCTGCATCGCACCAAGTATCTCTTGCAGCACAACGGCGCCGTAAGGCAGCAGCGAACGGCGATTCTTCGAGACGCCCTCGATGCCCTTGACCTTTTCAACGTCTCCCTTGGCGACCTGCTTGAGAAAGGCGAGCGCGCTTTCCACGCCGATCTCATAGTGGTGCATGACGCCGAGCGGGTAGTTGTTCATTTCCATATGGAGGCGCGCCAGGTTTCGCCATGTTCCACCAACGGCATAGAAGACCCTGCCCTGGCCACCTTTGAGCAACTTGGCCTTGGCCAGTTGCGTCCTGGCGATGCGGGTCGCCTGCGCGAGCGAATTCTTGGCCATGTCTTGCAACCGCAAGCCACCAAGCGGCAAGGTGATGCCGTCGCCGATCACTTCCCCGTTGACGTCGATCAATTCCAGGCTACCGCCGCCAAGGTCGCCCGCGATACCATCGGCAGGATGGAAGCCGGAAATGACGCCAAGCGCCGAATAGTATGCTTCCTGGCGGCCGCTCAACACATGGATTTCTGTACCAAGTACCTGTTCGGCGCGATGGATGAAGTCCGGACCGTTGACGGCCTCGCGCGCAGCGGCCGTGGCGAGAACGTATATGCGTTCGGCTCCGGCCTGTTCGGACAGGGCTCGAAAACGGCGGAACTCCTCCATGGAGCGAGTGACGGCCTCGGGGTCCAGCTTGCCTGTGGAGACGATGCCGCGACCGAGACCAGCCAGCATCTTTTCGTTGAACAGAACTGTCGGCGAACGCGCCAATCCCTCATAGATAACGAGACGGATCGAGTTCGAGCCGATATCGATGATCGACAGCGGGCGGCGATCCTGCAGCCTCCCCTGGGAAGCGGCCATCATCAGCCGGCCATGTCCTTCTTGCGGCGCTTGAACTGCGCGATGCGTTTCGGCGCATGCGATTTCAAGGCATCGCCCCGTCCCGACAGGCTCGGATTGGTCATGAAATATTCCTGTGCGTTGAACGGTTCCTCGCCCTCATCGGGCACAAGGCGCCGCGAGGTACCATCGGCCAATACTTCGAAACTTTGCTGGTTGTCCATGATGTTGCCCAGCATGATCTGGCCAAGTATCTGTTCATGCACAGTTGGATTGGTGATCGGCACCATGCATTCGACGCGGCGGTCGAGATTGCGCGGCATCAGATCGGCCGACGAGATGTAGACGATGGCTTCGTCCGACGGCAGCCCATGTCCGTTGCCGAAGCAGTAGATGCGACTGTGCTCGAGGAAGCGGCCGACGATCGACTTCACCCGGATATTCTCGGACAGCCCGGGAACCTGGGGTCTCAGACAACAAATACCACGCACGACGAGATCGATTTCGACGCCGGCACGGCTGGCGTCGTAGAGCGCATCGATGATGGTCGGATCGACCAGCGAGTTCATCTTCATCCAGATGCGAGCGGGCCTGCCGTTTTGCGCGTGCTCGATTTCTTCCTTGATGTGATCGAGAATGCGGCTGCGCAGTGTGTAGGGAGATAGAGCGAGACGCATCTCGCCGGTCGGCTCGGCATAGCCGGTGATGAAGTTGAAGATCTGTGCCACGTCGCGCGCGATGTGGGCATCCGTCGTGAAGAAGGACAGGTCCGTATAGATGCGTGCCGTGATCGGGTGGTAGTTGCCGGTGCCGAGATGCACATAGTTGCGCAGCCGCCCGTCCTCGCGCCGCACCACCAACGACATCTTGGCGTGTGTCTTCAGCTCCAGAAAGCCGAATACGACCTGCACGCCGGCGCGCTCGAGGTCGCGCGCCCAGCGGATGTTGGCTTCCTCGTCGAAGCGAGCCTTCAATTCGACCAATGCGGTCACCGACTTGCCAGCTTCGGCGGCATCGGCCAGCGCACGCACGATCGGGCTGTCGTTGGAGGTGCGATAGAGCGTTTGCTTGATCGCGACGACTTCCGGGTCGGCTGCCGCCTGGCGCAGGAACTGCACCACGACGTCGAAGGATTCATACGGGTGATGGACGACGATGTCCTTTTCCCGGATCGCCGCGAAACAATCGCCGCCATGCTCGCGGATACGTTCCGGGAAGCGCGGATTGTACGGCACGAACTTCAGGTCGTCGCGCGCAATCGAGACGATCTCGGAGATCTGGCTCAGCGCCAGCGGCCCGGTCAGGACACTGATGCGGCTCGATGAGACGCCGAGTTCGCCGGCGACGAATTCGCGCAATTCCTCGGGCATCGAATTGTCGAACTCGATACGGATCACCGAACCGCGGCGACGGCGTTTCAGCGCGGTCTCAAACAGCCGCACGAGGTCCTCGGACTCTTCTTCCACCTCGATATCGCTGTCGCGAATGATACGGAATGTACCGGAGCCGGTGACCTCATAGCCTGGGAAGAGCTTGCCGATATAGAGGCCCACCACCGCTTCCAGCGGAACAAAACGCACATGTCCCTTGCGGTCTGGCAGGCGAATATAGCGTTTCAAGGCCTGCGGCAGGCGCAGCAGCGCGCTCATCGTCTCGCCGTTCTTGCGATGCCGGAGCTCCAGCGCGATGGAAAAGCCAAGGTTGGGGATGAATGGGAACGGATGTGCCGGGTCGATCGACAGAGGGGTCAGTACCGGGAAAACCTGTTCCTGGAAATGCTCTTCCAGCCAGGCGCGCTCGTCCTTGGTCAACGCATCGCCGGCGACCGTCTCGATGCCTTCCTTGTTGAGCAGGATCATCAGCGCCGACAGGCTCTTCTGCTGATCCTCCTGCAGGCGCTCCACCTCGCGGAGCAACTGTTCGAGCTGCTGTTCCGGCGTGCGCCCGTCGGGGCTTTTCAGAACGATGCCTTCGCGCACCTGGCCCGCAAGGCCAGCGACGCGCACCATGAAGAACTCGTCCAGATTGGCGGCCGAAATCGACAGGAAGCGGACACGCTCGAGCAGCGGATGGTTCGCGTTGAGCGATTCCTCCAGCACGCGGCGGTTGAACTGCAGCCAGGAGAATTCGCGATTGACAAAGCGATCGGGATTGCCGCCCTCGACGCTTGCCGTTCCGACATTGATGAAGTCGGCCTGGACCGGCTTGAGCTCGTTCATGTCCGCCTTTCTCTCCAGCGAGTCACGCCGGTTAACCGGCTCAATTTATCCTGTGACAGGGTTTTGCGACAGTTTCATTTCATCGAACTTGCAAAGAACACGGATATGCTTCAAACGCATGTCGTATGCGTTGAAGGAGACGATGATGGCCGGCGGTTCCATTCCCCATTTCCAGAACGATGCGGGCCATCCGGCGATCGAGATCGGCGTGCGCGAATTCATGTGCGTCGGCGCCAATCCACCCTTCGATCATCCGCATGTCTTCCTCGATCTCGGCAGCGACGACGAGAAGGTCTGCCCCTATTGCTCGACCCTCTATCGCTATTCAGCCAAGCTGAAGGCGACCGAAACGGTACCGGCCGGCTGCCTCTACGTCGACCGCGCCGCCTGATCTTTCTTATCGCCCGATCATGACAATGGATGCGCGATCCCGCCCGGTGGTGATCGCAGGCGGCGGCATTGCCGGGCTGACAGCCGCGCTCGCCTTTGCGCAACGCGGCCTTGCAGTCGAGATTTATGAACAGGCTGTCCAGCTCGAAACCGTGGGGGCCGGCATCCAACTTTCCCCAAACGCGACCTGCATTCTGGCAGACCTCGGCGTGCTGGAACGGCTGTTACCGATGGCAGTCCGGCCCGAAGCCGTTGTGCTGAAGGACGCAGCCAGCTTGAAGGAACGCGCGCGTGTACCGCTCGGCGCATTTGCCGAACAGCGCTGGCAGGCGCCTTATCTCACCGCCCATCGCGCCGACGTACAGGCAGCATTGGTTGCGCAAGTGACTGCAACAGCAGGCATCCGCCTGGTCACCGGCGCGCGGCTCAAGAATATCGGCATCGGAAGAGGTAACGCTGTCGGCAGCTTCGAACACGATGGTACGGAGACCCAGCCAGCCAGCTCGCTCCTGATCGGTGCGGACGGTGTCTGGTCGAAGGCAAGGGAACTGCCCGGCCTTGCCGGCAAGAGCCGTTTCACCGGCGAGCTCGCCTGGCGCGTCACCGTTGCGGCGGATAGCACTGCGGGCAGGACTTTTGCCTCCATCGGTGCTGCGGGCTGTGTGACCGCCTTCCTGCATTCCGGTTTTCACCTGATCGCCTATCCGGTCAGCGCAGGTACGGCCATCAACCTCGTCGCCTTCACGAAGGGGGAGCGCATCGCCGAAGGTTGGTCCGGCCGCGCTGATCCGGCAATTCTGACCAGGGCACTCAAAGGCTCTGCCCCTGCCCTGGCGAAGCTGATTGCGGAAGCAGGAACCTGGCTGGCCTGGCCGCTGCATGTCGTCGACCGGAAACCGGCATGGACATTGCCGCAGGGTGTCGCGCTGATCGGCGATGCCGCACACGCCATGACGCCTTTTGCCGCGCAGGGTGCAGGCATGGCGATCGAAGACGCCGCTGCGCTCGCCGCCTGTGTTGCCGAAACGCCGATCAATCTCGCCCAAGCGCTGACGAACTGGGAAAAACAGCGCAAGCCGAGGGTGGCCAAAGTCGCGCGGCGCGGCGCGCTCAACCACCTCGCCTGGCATGCGACTGGTCCCGTTGCGCTGGCGCGCAATCTCGTTCTGGCGCTGCGTCCATCGCAGCGCCTCGCCGCCGATCTCGACTGGCTTTATGGTTGGCGGATGCCGAGCACCGGCTCCAACCCCTTGACCTGACCGCATTCCACCTATTACCGCGCCGGCCGGGGCTCATCGCGATTGTAGAGTTGCATGGACAGGCTCAGCGACCAGGGCAACGGATTCCACCAACCTGTTCTGAGACCAGCCACCCGCAGAGCCCTGGCCGTCCATGTATTGCAGCCGACCAGTGCGTTGAAGGCACCCTCGGCTTCGTAAAAACCATCACTGGTGGAATAGCCGGCACCCGGAATGAATTTCGGTCGATCCGCATCGCGCGTGAAGCTGGCGGCGATGAAATCGAGCAGCGCGGCAAATCGCGCTTCGCTGATGTCGTAGCCGGCGACGGCCGGATGTGGTTCGGGGATCGGTCCAGCCACATCGACATGCATCGCTGCGGCATCCACGGTCAGCGCCTTGAATACCGGTGCAGGCCTCAGTTGTGACCATGTCGGCGTTTCAAGATAGAAGGCCCGACCGCCCCAGCCGAAGATGAGGTAGCGTACCCCTTCCCCATTTGCTGCGATGCCATCTTCCGCCAGGAAACGAAACCTTTCCAGAACCGCGGCATCGACCGGAATGGCGATGTCCGTGTGGATCGGATTGCTGATTACATAGATTCGGCGCGTGCCCGAGCCTTCATCTCCAGACCAAAGTGGTCGCGGAATGAGCGTGCCGAGCGCTGCGATGACAGCGATCAGAGCCAGCATACGGAGAGCGAAGCGGAAGACCCCTCTCATCTCGGCATCTCCTCGAAGCCATTGGCATGGAAGGCCTTTATCCACCACGCAAAAGGCCCCGCCTTGCGACGGGGCCTCGCGCAGACAATCGCAACGCGGTCAGTGCAGGATCTGGCTGAGGAAGAGCTTGGTGCGTTCGTGGCGCGGGTGGTCGAAGAATTCGACCGGCGTGTTCTCTTCCACGATCTGGCCCTGATCCATGAAGATGACGCGGTTGGCGACCTTGCGGGCGAAACCCATCTCGTGGGTCACGCACAGCATCGTCATGCCTTCTTCGGCAAGACCCACCATCGTCTCCAGAACTTCCTTGATCATTTCCGGATCCAGCGCAGACGTCGGCTCATCGAACAGCATGATGCGCGGGTTCATGCACAGCGAACGCGCGATCGCCACGCGCTGCTGCTGGCCACCCGACAGCTGGCCTGGATATTTGTGCGCCTGCTCGGGGATCTTGACGCGCTTCAGGAAGTGCATGGCGGCCTCTTCCGCCTGCTTCTTCGGGATCTTGCGCACCCAGATCGGCGCCAGCGTGCAGTTCTCCAGGATGGTCAGGTGTGGGAACAGGTTGAAGTGCTGGAACACCATGCCGACCTCGCGGCGCACCTCGTCGATCTTCTTCAGGTCGTTGGTCAGTTCCTTGCCGTCGACGATGATCTTGCCCTTCTGGTGCTCCTCCAGCCGGTTGATGCAACGGATCATGGTCGACTTGCCGGAGCCCGAAGGACCGCAGATGACGATGCGCTCACCGCGCATCACCTTCAGGTTGATGTCCTTCAGCACATGGAACTCGCCGTACCACTTGTGCATGCCGACGATTTCGATCGCCACGTCGGTATCCGAGATATGCATCTTCTTGGTGTTGACGCTGAGATCTTCCGCGCTGACTGCATTTTCTGTGGCCATAAGCCGATTTCCCCTTGGTTGATTCTAGCACCGACCGGCTTGCGGTCAGCGCTTGTAACCGGTGTCTAGCCGGCGTTCCATGAACATAGAATAGCGGGACATGCCAAAGCAGAACAGCCAGAATACCACCGCCGCAAAAATAAGTCCCGACGCCGGTGTCTGCGGCGATGCCCAGGAAGCGTCGGAGAAATTCTGGCGCACGATCGCCAGCAGGTCGAACATCGAGATGATGTAGACGAGGCTGGTGTCCTTGAACATGCCGATGAAGGTGTTGACGATGCCCGGGATGACCAGCTTCAGCGCCTGCGGCAGCACGATGAAATACATCTTCTGCCAGTAGCTCAGTCCCAGGGAATCGGCACCCTCGTACTGCCCCTTCGGGATAGCCTGAAGACCGCCGCGCACCACTTCCGCCATGTAGGCTGCGGCAAACAGCGAGACGCCGATCAACGCGCGCAGGAACTTGTCGAAGGTAACGCCCGCCGGCAGGAACAGCGGCAGCATCACGCTCGCCATGAACAGCACTGTGATCAGCGGAATGCCGCGTATCGTCTCGATGAAGACGATGCAGATCATCTTCACCACCGGCATCTTCGAACGCCGGCCAAGTGCCAAGAGGATGCCGAGCGGAAGGGAAACGACGATACCTACGAAAGACAGCGTCAGCGTCACCAGCAGGCCGCCCCACAGCGGCGTCTCGACATGCGGCAGGCCGAACATGCCTCCCACAAGCAGGACGAAGGCCACGATCGGCAGCACCAGGAAGAACAGCACCGCATTGAGCCCCTTGTGTGGAACCCGCGGGATCAGGAGCGGCGCGAGCAGTGCCACGAAAAGGATGCCGACGAGGATGGGCCGCCAGCGTTCCTCCAGCGGATAGCGCCCGAGCATGAACTGGCCGAACTTGGCATTGACGAAGGACCAGCAGGCGCCGGACCAGCCGTCAGGCTGGGTGCCTCCCTGCGCCACGGTGGCGCAGACCGTGCGGTCGGGGCCAGTCCACTGCGCCTGGATGAAGGCCCAGTCGATGATCGGTGGCAGGATCATGGCGACCAGCACCAGCCCGACGAGAGTCAGGATGGTGTCGCCAACCGAGGCAAAAAGGTTTTTGCGGACCCAGGCAACCAGCCCCCGCTCGCCGGGAGGCGCAGGCATCGGCTGCGCCAACTCTGTGCGGACCCAGGAAAGATCAGTCTGTGTCATGACCTTACCTCTCCACCAGCGCCATCTTGGCGTTGACCACATTCATGATGGCCGACGTCAACAGGCTGAGACCGAGATAGACCGCCATCATGATCAACACGGGTTCAATCGCCTGACCGGTCTGGTTCAGCACCGTTCCAGCGATGGCTGTGAGATCCGGATAGCCGATCGCGATGGCCAGCGAAGAATTCTTGGTCAGGTTGAGATACTGGCTGGTCAACGGCGGGATGACGATGCGCATCGCCTGCGGAACGACGACAAGTCGAAGGATCGGCCCAGATCGCAACCCAAGCGCTCCTGCAGCCTCGGTTTGCCCCCTGCTCACCCCGCGAACGCCGGCGCGTACGATCTCCGCGATGAAAGCGGCGGTATAGAAGGAAAGCGCCAGATAAAGCGACAGGAACTCAGGTTTGACCTGGAAACCACCGGTCAGATTGAAGGTCGATTTCTTTGGCAGATCGAACGAAAGCGGAAAACCGCTGGCGACATAGGCGAGCAATGGCAGCCCGACGATCAGCGCTACCGATGTCCAGAACACGGGGAATTGCTGGCCGGTTGCCATCTGCCGCTGGCGTGCCTTGCGTGCGACGAACCACGACATGGCAATGCCGAGCAGGAAAGCGAGCAGGATCAGCCATGCACCCTCGCCCCACACAGCGCGCGGGAAATAGAAACCCCGGCTGTTCACATAGGAGCCGAATGGCAATTCGATACTGTCGCGCGGCAACGGCAGCACCGACAGCACACCGAAATACCAGAAAAAGATGACCAGCAACGGCGGGATGTTACGGAACACCTCGACATAGACCGTGCAGATCTTGCGGATCAGCCAGTTGTTGGAAAGCCGGCCGATACCGACCATGAAACCGATGATGGTTGCCGTAACGATGCCAGCAAGGGCTACGATCGCCGTATTGATCAGGCCGACGAGGATCGCCCGGCCATAGGTACTATCCGACGAATAGGCGATGGCGCTGTCGGCGATGTCGAAACCGGCGCGTCCCTTGAGGAAGGCGAAACCGGACGCGATGCGCAAACGTTGGAGATTGTCGATGGTGTTGCCGACGATCCACCAGATGAACAGGATCAATGCCAGGGCGGCGACGACCTGGATGAAGATGCTGCGGACTCTCGGGTCATTGATCAAGGAGCCGCGAGTGGGCTCCTCGCGAAGAACTTCCTGCGATGCCATGGGTCAATCCCCTGAATGAGAAACAGGGAGGCGGCAACGCCACCTCCCTGACGGTATTCTCGATCAGCGGATCGGCGGAGCGTATTGCAGGCCGCCCTTCGTCCAGAGCCCATTGAGGCCCCGCGCGATCTTGAGCGGGCTGCCGGCACCGACATTGCGCTCAAACATCTCGCCGTAATTGCCGACGGACTTGACGATGTTGACGACCCAGTCGTTGGACACGCCAAGATCGGTACCGAGTTTGGTGTCGGCTTCCTGACCGAGCACGCGCTTCACTTCAGGACCACCAGAAGCCTTCAGCTCGTCGACATTAGCCTGGGTGATGCCGAGCTCTTCCGCCTGCAGCAGGGCAAAATAGGTCCACTTCACGATGTGATACCACTGGTCGTCACCCTGGCGCACGGCCGGGCCGAGCGGCTCCTTGGAGATGATCTCCGGGAGCACGACATGGTCGCCCGGCGCCGACAGCGTCAAGCGGATGCCATAAAGGCCCGACTGGTCGGTCGTATAGGCGTCGCAACGTCCGGAATCATAGGCCGCGTTGGCTTCTTCAACCTTCTCGAAGACGACTGGATTGTACTCCATCTTGTTCGCCTTGAAGTAGTCGGCAAGGTTGAGCTCGGTGGTCGTGCCCGATTGCACGCAGACCGCCGCACCTGAAAGCTGCAGCGCGGAATTGACGCCCGGCAGCTTCTTGGCGTTCACCATGAAGCCCTGGCCGTCATAATAGGTGACGCCCGCGAAGTTCAGGCCGAGCGCGGTATCGCGATTGATCGTCCAGGTTGTGTTGCGCGACAGAAGATCGATTTCGCCCGACTGCAACGCGGTGAAACGCTCCTTGGCCGACAGCGGCGTGAACTTGACCTTGGTGCCGTCACCGAAGACGGCGGCTGCAACCGCGCGGCAGAAATCGGCGTCCAAACCTTTCCATTCACCCTTGTCGTCCGGCGACGAGAAGCCCGAGAGACCGGTGTTGACGCCGCACTGGATAAATCCCTTGGCCTTGACCGCCTCCAAGGTGCTTGCGGCCGAAGCAGCGGACGCCATCAGACCCATCGTCGCCGCCGCCAGAATGCCGATTGCAATGTGTTTCATAACCCTCAGACCCTTTTTCGGTTGTTTGGGCGCATTGCCCGATTTTTTTTGCGAACCCCATCAGCCATTCCGGCCCACTTCCGGAACGCGGCTCCCTAGCCGACGCACAAGCTGCTCCCGTTCACGAAGAACATCGAAGGCGATAATTCCCGTGAGGTCAAGGAAAATGACCGAGCCGTGGCAGCCATCAAGCAAATAATATCGACGCTCGAACAAACGTGCCTCGATGGCTGTCGCGGTGTTCGGCAGATTGACGAAATTCAACCCCAAATTGCTCAAAAACAACGCAAGGACGCGCGGGCTGGTCC
Organism: Mesorhizobium sp. 1M-11; assembly: GCF_001303895.1. Classification (GTDB taxonomy): domain Bacteria; phylum Pseudomonadota; class Alphaproteobacteria; order Rhizobiales; family Rhizobiaceae; genus Mesorhizobium. The sequence goes on from NZ_LJSD01000037.1 coordinate 249,571, forward strand.
ACTTGAAGCGTGACGCTGGCAATCACCCGGCGGTTGCGCCTCCGCCCCGCCCGCTCTATCCCTTCGCAACCTCAGCAGGCAGCAGGATCATGGCAAAAAACAACGGTAATTGGGGCATCAACACGCGGCTCGCCCATGGCGGCAACGACCCGCGCGATTTCTTCGGCTTCGTCAACCCGCCGGTGGTGCACGCTTCCACCGTGCTCTATCCCGACGCAGCCACCATGACCACGCGCGGCCAGAAATACACTTATGGCACGCACGGAACGCCCACGTCTGACGCGCTGGCTGCCGCCATCGACGAACTCGAGGGTTCCGCCGGCACCATCATCGTGCCGTCTGGTCTGGCGGCGGTGACGGTGCCGCTGCTCGCATTCGCCTCGGCCGGCGACCATATCCTGGTGGTCGACAGCATCTACCGGCCGACCCGCCACTTCTGCGACACCATGCTGAAGCGCATGGGTGTCGATGTGGAATACTACGAGCCACGCATCGGTGCTGGCATCAAGGCCCTGTTCCGACCGAATACGAGGATCGTGTTCACCGAATCGCCTGCCTCGAATACCTATGAAGTCCAGGACATACCGGCGATCTCGAAGGAAGCGCATGCCATCGGCGCGGTGGTCATGATGGACAACACCTGGGCGACGCCGCTGTATTTGCGTCCCCTCGACCACGGTGTCGATATCTCCATCCACGCCGCCACCAAATATCCTGGCGGCCATTCGGACGTGCTGCTGGGAACCGTTTCGGCCAACGAAGCATGCTGGCCGAAATTGCTTGGCGGCTTCGACGCGCTGGGCTGCTGTGCCGGTCCCAACGACGTCTATCAGGTCCTGCGGGGCCTGCGCACAATGGGTGTGCGGCTTGAGCACCATGGCAAGAACGCATTGGAGATCGCTCGCTGGCTGGAAATGGACGGGGGCGTGGCGCGCGTGCTCCACCCTGCCCTGGAAAGCCACCCGGACCACGCCTTGTGGAAGCGGGATTTTCGGGGCGCCAGCGGCGTCTTCTCCGTCGTGCTGGCCGGTGGTGGCCAGAAGCAGGCACATGCCTTCCTGGATGCGCTGAAGATCTTTGGCCTCGGCTATTCCTGGGGCGGCTATGAAAGCCTTGCCGTGCCGGTCTTCCTCGACGACCGCACCATCGCCAAGGGGCCTTACGAAGGCCCACTGATCCGCTTGCAGATCGGGCTCGAGAACCTCGAGGACTTGAAGACCGATCTGTCAGCCGGTCTCGCGGCCGCGCGGGCGGCCTGACGCCATTCTACCAAGCCGCCGCGCCCACGAACTGGACTTTCACGCTGCAGCTCAGCCAGCCGATCGGTTGGGCAGGTTGCCCGCATTCCTGAGCGCGGCAACCAACAGGCTGGTATGGCCAAGGATATCGGTCTGTGCCTGTGCCGGCAGGGACAGGCCGTTCCAGCTCTCCAGTGGCTCGATGAAGCTCGCCAGCGCGCCGTTGACCCTGCAGCTATCCACCGACTGGCCATCCTTGCTCAGCGCCAGGATGCCGATATCGCCGCCATACCGAATACCGGCGATACGCTGGAAACGGTAGTCGCCCTCGACCCGGACGTCGAAAGCCAGCCGGCCTGCCGTGCGCGCCGCTATATCCGTCACCTTCTCCGAAAAACTGGTCGGCAGCGTGCTGGCGGTCCGCACCGCCATTTCGAACAGGACTGTATCCAACTCTGCCGCCATGATGCGCCCACTGTGCTGCGGGCGTGGAAACAGGCAATTGGGCCACGCGCGTTTTGCACAGCGTAACAGCACTCTAAATTAGAACAACGTAAAATTTTCAGCTGGTTAGGATGGTGAGCCGGGAGGGGATCGAACCCTCGACCACATGATTAAAAGTCACGTGCTCTACCGCTGAGCTACCGGCCCATCCTGGCGTTCTGGCCCGGAACATCGCCCGGCATCGCCGACCGCGTTTCCGAATGTCGGTCCGCCTGAAAAGTGGGCGGAACATAGGGAGAGTGCTCCCACCGGTCAACCGGAAAAAAGCCGATTTCCAAGCCGTTGCAAACAACAGGCTTTGCGCCGGCGACTGCAGAGGCCATGACGCGCGAAATTACGCCGTCAGCGTCCGATTCACGGCATCGTGCCAGCCTTTCAGCTTGGCCCCGCGGATCTTTGCTTCCATTTCGGGCTTGAAACGACGGTCAAGCGACCACGCCTTCGCGAAATCCTTCATTTTCGGCCATACCCCTGCCTTGGAGCCAGCCAGCCAGGCAGCACCGAGCGCCGTGGTCTCCAGGATGGTCGGACGGTCGACCGGTGCATCCAGGATGTCGGCGAGCCGCTGCATGGTCCACGCCGAAGCCACCATACCGCCGTCAACCCGCAGCACCGTCTTGCCGTTGCCGGTCTTCCAGTCCTTTTTCATCGCGTCCAGCAGGTCGCGCGTCTGGAAGGCGACTGATTCCAGTGCCGCGCGTGCGAACTCCGCCGGACCGGAGTTGCGCGTCAGGCCGTAGATAGCGCCACGCGCTTCGGCATCCCAATGCGGCGCGCCGAGTCCAACAAAAGCCGGCACCAGATAGACATTCTGCGCATCGTCGGCGTGCGCGGCCAGTTCGCCGCTGTGTTCGGCCTTGCCGATCACCTTGATGCCGTCGCGCAGCCATTGCACGGCAGCGCCTGCGACGAAGATCGAACCCTCGAGCGCGTAGGTCGTCTTGCCGTTCAAACGATAGGCAATCGTCGTCAGCAGCCGATTCTTCGAGCGCACGATGTCGGTGCCAGTGTTCAGCAGGGCAAAGCAGCCGGTGCCGTAAGTGGATTTCATCATGCCGGGCTCGAAACAGGCCTGACCGATGGTGGCAGCCTGCTGATCGCCTGCGACGCCGAGGATCCTGATCTCGGCGCCGAACAGATTTTTCTCCGTTACGCCAAAGTCATCCGCACAATCCTTCACCTGCGGTAGCAATTGCACCGGGATGTTCAGGATACGCAGCAACTCGTCGTCCCACTCGTTCGTGGCGATGTTGTAGACCAGCGTGCGCGAAGCGTTGGTGGCATCAGTTGCGTGTACCTTGCCGCCAGTCAGCCGCCAGATCAGGAAGCTGTCGATGGTCCCTGCCAGAAGTTCACCGCGCTCGGCGCGCTTCCTCGCCCCTTTCACCTTGTCCAGCATCCAGGCGATCTTGGTGCCGGAGAAATAGGGATCGAGCAGCAGACCGGTCTTCTTGGTGAATTTCGGCTCCATCCCCTGCTTGCGCAGCTTGGCGCAGAGCGGCGCCGTGCGACGATCCTGCCAGACGATGGCGTTGTGGATCGGCTTGCCTGTCGCCTTGTCCCAGACAACGACCGTCTCGCGCTGGTTGGTGATGCCGATCGCAGCAACGTCGGAGGCTTTGCGGTTCGCCTTTTTCAGCGCTGCCTTGACGGTGTGGACGACGCTTGCCCAGATCTCTTCGGGATCATGTTCTACCCAGCCCGACGCCGGAAAGTGCTGGGTGAATTCCTGCTGACCGACGCCGGCAATCTTCATAGCGCCGTCGAAGAGGATCGCACGCGAGGATGTCGTGCCCTGGTCGATCGCTAACACGAAACCTGTCATCTCTTCCCCTCTCACGACATGAGAAGGGAGACGGCTTAACGCCGCCTCCCCGTTTCTCCAATGCGGACCGTGGTCCGCACCGTTTATTTCTGCCAGCTCTTCACCAGCTCGTCATAGTTGATGGTGATCGGCTTGTCCTTCTCGGGCTCGATCTTGAGCTGCGGCGCAAGGTTGCCCTTCGAGACGGCGTCCTTGTTCCAGTATTCGAGATCGTGTTCCTCGGCGAGCTTCGGACCGATGTCGCCCTGCACGCCAGCCTTCTCGAGACGGCCCATCACCTTCTCTTGCTCGGCGCACAGCGAATCCATCGCCTCTTGCGCGGTCTTGGCGCCGGAGGATGCATCGCCGATTGCCTGCCACCACAGCTGTGCCAGCTTCGGATAGTCCGGCACGTTGGTGCCCGTCGGCGACCACTGCACGCGGGCCGGCGAGCGGTAGAACTCGATCAGGCCGCCGAGCTTCGGCGCGCGGTCCGTGAAGCTCTTGTGGTGGATGGTGCTCTCGCGGATGAAGGTGAGACCGACATGGCTCTTCTTCACGTCGACCGTCTTCGAGGTGACGAACTGGGCATAGAGCCAGGCCGCCTTGGCGCGGTCGTCCGGCGTCGACTTCATCAGCGTCCAGGAACCGACGTCCTGGTAGCCGAGCTTCATGCCGTCCTTCCAGTAGACGCCATGCGGGCTCGGCGCCATGCGCCACTTCGGCGTACCGTCGGCATTCACCACCGGCAGACCGTCCTTGACCATGTCGGCGGTGAAGGCGGTGTACCAGAACATCTGCTGGGCGATGTTGCCCTGAGCCGGGACCGGACCGCTTTCGGAGAAGGTCATGCCCTGTGCCTCAGCCGGAGCATAGGCCTTCAGCCAGTCCAGATATTTCTGGATCGCATAGACCGAAGCCGGGCCGTTGGTGTCGCCTCCGCGGGCCACGCAGGAACCGACAGGCTGTGACTTTTCGTTGACCTTGATACCCCATTCGTCGACGGGAAGACCGTTCGGTATGCCCTTGTCGCCATTGCCGGCCATGGAAAGCCATGCGTCGGTGAAGCGCCATCCAAGCGACGGGTCCTTCTTGCCATAGTCCATATGGCCGAAGACCTTCTTGCCGCCGATCTCGCGACCGTTGAAGAACTCGGCGATGTCCTCATAGGCCGACCAGTTGACCGGCACGCCGAGATCGTAACCGTACTTAGCCTTGAAGTCGGCCTTGTTCTTCTCGTCGTTGAACCAGTCGTAGCGGAACCAGTAGAGGTTCGCGAACTGCTGGTCCGGCAGCTGGTAGAGCTTCTTGTCCGGCGCCGAGGTGAAGGAAGTGCCGATGAAGTCGGCGATGTCGAGGTTCGGATTGGTAACGTCCTTGCCTTCGTTCGCCATCCAGTCGGTCAGGTTGCGCACCTGCTTGTAGCGCCAGTGCGTGCCGATCAGGTCGGAATCGTTGACCCACGCATCGTAAAGGTTCTGACCCGTCTGCATCTGGGTCTGGATCTTTTCGACGACATCACCCTCCTGGATCAGGTCGTGCGTCAGCTTGATGCCGGTGATTGCCGAAAAGGCCGGCGCCAGCACTTCCGATTCATACGAGTGCGTGGTGATGGTTTCCGACACCACCTTGATCTCCATGCCGGCGAACGGCTTGGCGGCGTCGATGAACCATTGCATTTCCTTTTCCTGGTCGGCGCGCGGAAGCGTCGATACGTCGCCGATTTCCTTGTCCAGGAAGGCTTTCGCCTCGTCCATGCCTGCGTAGGCGTTGCCCATGCCAGCAAGCAGGGCGAGCGCGGTGGTCGATATCAGAAATTGCCGTCGCATAGGTCTCCTCCAAAATAAGTTTCAATATGCCCCGGATCGGCGGCCGGCTCGCCGCCTCCCCGACAGTTTTCTCCCTCTATACGTAGCGAAACACCGCGATGGCGTAGACCACGGAGAGAGCGAGAGCCCACCACAGGCCGGCTCCGACGAGACCCAGCCAAGCGAGATGGATGAAGGCGCTGCCGAGCAGCGAAATAAAGAGGCGGTCGCCGCGTGTCGTCTCGAAACGCAGCACGCCGACGCGCGGATTGCCGCCGGGCGAAGCATATTCCCACACCGCCATCAGCGACAGGATGCCGAAGATGGACAGGAAGAACATGGCGGTCGGAAAGGTCCAGGCCATCCATCCGCCGGCGATCAAAGGCGCGCCCCAATCACGCGCGCCGTCCTGAACCGGAACAAAGGAGGCCAGCAGCCCGGATGCGCCGAGATAGATGGCGATCACGACAATGAGGGGAACGATCCAGTTTCGAGAAACAGCCATCAAACCCTCCCCAGGGCAAAGCCCTTGGCGATGTAGTTGCGGACGAACCAGATCACGATGGCACCGGGGATCAGCGTCAGCACGCCAGCAGCGGCAAGCAGGCCCCAATCCATGCCGGAGGCCGAGACGGTGCGCGTCATCACGGCTGCGATCGGCTTCGCATCGGTGGTGGTCAGCGTGCGCGCGAGCAGTAGTTCCACCCATGAGAACATGAAACAGAAGAAGGCGGCCACGCCGATGCCGCTCGCGATCAGCGGCATGAAGATCTTGAAGAAGAAGCGCGGGAACGAATAGCCATCGATATAGGCCGTCTCGTCGATCTCCTTCGGCACGCCCGACATGAAGCCTTCCAGGATCCACACCGCCAGCGGCACGTTGAACAGGCAGTGTGCAAGCGCCACCGCGATATGCGTGTCGATCAGGCCGAAGGCAGAGTAGAGCTGGAAAAACGGCAGCGCGAACACAGCAGGCGGCGCCATGCGGTTGGTCAGCAGCCAGAAGAACAGGTGCTTGTCGCCAAGGAAGCGATAGCGTGAGAAGGCGTAGGCCGCAGGCAAGGCGACAGCGACCGAAATCACCATGTTCATAACGACATAGGTGATGGAATTGACATAACCCATGTACCAGGAGGGATCGGTGAAGATGATCCGGTAGTTCCGCAGCGTCGGCTCGTGTGGATAGAGCGTCAGGCCGGACACGATCTCCGTGTTGGTCTTGAAGCTCATATTGACGAGCCAGTAGATCGGCAGCAGCAGGAAGAGGATGTAGAGCGTGGGGATCACCCACCAGAACTTCGATTCCTCGCCGCGCTTGCGCATGCGCCGCGCAAGCTGCTCCTGCGAGAGACCGCTCCTCAGGGAACCGGCGGCGATCGCCGTATCCGTCGGATTTGTTCGTTCGTTTGCGCTCGCCATATCAGCGCTCCGCGTCGTAGTTGGTCATGACGGTGTAGAACACCCATGACAGCAACAGGATGATCAGGAAGTAGACCAGCGACATCGCCGCCGCCGGGCCGAGGTCGAACTGGCCGAGCGCCATCTTGACGAGATCGATGGACAGGAAGGTGGTCGAGTTGCCTGGGCCGCCGCCGGTGACGACGAACGGTTCGGTGTAAATCATGAACGAGTCCATGAAGCGCAGCAGGACCGCGATCAGCAGCACGCGTTGCATCTTCGGCAGCTGGATATAGCGGAAGACGGCCCAGCGTGACGCACCGTCGATCTTGGCGGCCTGGTAGAAAGCATCCGGGATCGAGACGAGGCCGGCGTAGCACAGCAGCACGACAAGGCTCGTCCAGTGCCACACATCCATGATGATGACGGTGAACCAGGCGTCGATCGGATCCTGCACATAGTTGTAGTTGAAGCCCAGCTTGTTCAGATAATAGCCGAACAGGCCGATGTCGCTGCGGCCGAACACTTGCCAGATCGTGCCGACGACATTCCAGGGAACCAGCAGCGGCAGTGCCATCAACACCAGGCAGACCGGAACGCCCCAGCCCTTCTTCGGCATGTTGAGCGCGATCAGGATACCGAGTGGCACTTCTATGGCCAGGATGATGGCGGAGAATACGAGGTTGCGGCCCATCGCCTGCCAGAAGCGCGAGGATCCGAGCAGTTCCTCGAACCATTCTGTACCGGCCCAGAAAAACTGGTTGTTACCGAATGTATCCTGAACCGAATAGTTGACCACCGTCATCAGCGGGATCACTGCGGAGAAGGCCACCAGCACCAGCACCGGCAGGACGAGAAACCAGGCCTTGTTGTTCCATGTTTTCTCCATGGTCAGGCCCTCATCTCGACACGCCAGGAATCGGCGTAGACATTGATGCCGGCCGGTTCGAACCGCAGCTTCGGTTCGGCCGGAATTTCCTCGTCTTCTCCGACGATCGCCGCGATCTCGCGGCCTTCCATTTTGGCGCGTACGACCTTGTGGCGACCGACATCCTCGACCTTGCTGATCGACACGCCGATACCGACACGGCCGAGCCGCACATATTCGGGCCTGATCCCGAGCTCCATCGATCCTTCGGTCTTCTCCGGGGCTCCGGGAAGCACGATGGCCAACGAGCCGAACCTGGCCGTCTTGCCCTCGACCTCGACCGGCAGCACGTTCATGCCTGGCGAGCCGATGAAATAACCGACGAAGGTGTGTTTCGGCCGTTCGAAGAGTTCCGCGGGCGTGCCGATCTGGACGATGCCGCCGTCATACATCACCACCACCTGGTCGGCGAAGGTAAGCGCCTCGGTCTGGTCATGCGTGACGTAAACCATGGTGTAGCCGAAGCGCCGGTGAAGCTGCTTGAGCTGCGAACGCAGCACCCATTTCATATGCGGGTCGATGACGGTGAGCGGTTCATCGAACAGGATCGCGTTGACGTCGGAGCGTACGAGACCGCGTCCAAGCGAGATCTTCTGCTTCTGGTCGGCGGTCAGGCCCCTCGCCTTGCGCTTGGCCCAGTCGGCGAGATCGATCATGTCGAGTGTCTCGCGCACCTTGCGGTCGACATCGGCCTCCGGCACGCCGCGATTGCGCAGTGGGAAGGCCAGATTGTCGTAGACCGTCATCGTGTCGTAGATGACCGGGAACTGGAACACCTGGGCGATGTTGCGTTCCTGCGTCGACAGGTTGGTGACGTCATGTCCGTTGAACAACAGTTTGCCGTGCGAAGGATGCAGCAAGCCGGAGATGATGTTCAGCAGCGTGGTCTTGCCGCAGCCGGACGGGCCAAGCAGCGCATAGGCACCGCCATCCTGGAACGTGTGATGCACTTCCTTCAGCGCGAAATCCGTCTCCTTCTGCGGGTTGGGCAGGTAGGAATGGCGGATGTGATCGAGATCGATGCGTGCCATGCTGGTGCCTCACGCTGCCAGTTGCGAAGCGCCGACCGAACGGCCGGACGCGTCGAAAACCATGATGTGGCGCGGGTCGATAAACACCTCGACCTCATCGTCAGCGGTCAAATCGAGAATGCCGTGGGAAAGCATGACCCAACGCGCATCGGCGAAATCGAGATGCACGAAACTTTCCGAACCCGTGATTTCGGTGATCGACACCTTGGCGCGCACCGGCACCGCCTGATCGTTCGGTCGCTGCAGCGAAAGATGGTGCGGCTGGAAACCGATCGTGTAGCTGGCATCGGCGACGCCGGTAATGTCGGCCGGCACGGGCAAGCTCACGCCGCCGTCGAGCAGGAACTTGGCACCGGATTTACGCAGGACGATCGTGTTGAGCGGCGGGTCCGCGAACGTCCGTGCCGTGATCAGATCGTTCGGCTTGCGGAAAACCTCGATGGTCGAACCGAACTGGGTGACCTTGCCTTCCGATAGCGTCGCGGTGTTGCCGCCAAGCAGAAGCGCCTCATGCGGCTCAGTCGTCGCGTAGACGAAGATGGTGCCGGCCTCTGCGAAGATCCTCGGCAATTCTGCACGCAGTTCCTCGCGCAATTTGTAGTCGAGATTGGCGAGCGGCTCGTCGAGCAGCACAAGGCTGGCGTTTTTGACGATGGCGCGCGCAAGCGCGGTACGCTGCTGCTGGCCACCCGAGAGATTGAGCGGCGTGCGTTCGAGGTAAGGTGTTAGCTTGAGAAGTTCGGCTGCCTGCCGTACTTCGCGATCGATCTTGGCCCGTTCGATGCCGGCAACACGCAGCGGCGAAGCGATGTTCTCGTAGACGGTCATCGTCGGATAATTGATGAACTGCTGGTAGACCATGGCGATGTTGCGCTTCTGCACCGGAACGCCGGTGACATCCTTGCCATCGAACCAGACGCTGCCGGCGGTCGGCCGGTCGAGCCCGGCCATCAGGCGCATCAGGCTCGTCTTGCCGGACAGCGTCGGCCCCAGAAGCACGTTCAGGGACCCATGCTGCAGCGTCAGCGACACGTCGTCGATGTGCGTTGCCGCACCCACGACCTTCGAGACGTTCCGCAGTTCCAGCATTCGTTCCTCCCCAGGCCGCGCTATTCGGCGGCCGCTATGTGCGGGCCGCTGATGCGGCGCAGAAATGCTTCCAGTTGAGCGGTCTGTTCGCGGTCGAAATGCAGACCTCGCTTCGTCCGGCGCCAAAGGATATCTTCCGCGGTCTGCGCCCACTCGTTTTCGACAAGATAACGCACCTCGGCCTCGTAGAGGTCGGCGCCGAAATCCTGGCCGAGATCGGCCTTGGACTTGGCGAGCCCGAGCAAGGTGCGCGCGCGCGTGCCATAAAGTCGGACCAGCCGCTTCGCCAGGCGCGCATCAAGAAACGCAAAGGCCTTCTTGAGCTTCGCGACCTCGGCCTCATAACCAGTTGCCGGGAAATCACCGCCCGGCAAGGTTCCCTTCGCAGTCCAGGGCTCGCCACGCTTGCCGAGAAAGCCTTCGATCTTCTCCAGCATGGATTCCGCCAGCCGCCGATAGGTAGTGATCTTGCCGCCAAAGGCGTTGACCAGCGGTGCCATGCCTTCTCCACCCTCGGCCTTGAGGACGTAGTCTCGGGTGGCTTCCTGGGCCTTGGATGCACCATCGTCGAAAAGCGGACGCACCGCCGAATAGGTCCAGACAATGTCGGCGCGCGTCACCGGATCGGAAAAATACTCGCTGGCGGCTGAGCACAGATAGTCGATCTCGCCTTCGCTGATCGCCACATTGTGGGGATCATCCGTGTAGTCGCGGTCAGTGGTGCCGATCAGCGTAAACTCTTCCTCATAGGGGATCGCGAAGATGATGCGACCGTCCTTGTTCTGGAAGAAATAGGCCCGTGGGTCGTCGAACTTCTTGCGCACGACGATGTGGCTGCCCTGTACCAGCCTGACATTGTGAACGTCATTCTTGCCGACCGTCGTCGAAAGGACATGATCGACCCATGGCCCGGCAGCGTTAACCAGCAGCTTCGCCTTGACCGTCTCGGTCTTGCGGCTGCGCAGATCCTCGATCGTGAGGATCCACAGATTGCCGTCGCGACGTGCGCCGACAACCTTGGTGCGGGTTCGGATGGTTGCGCCGCGATCCGCGGCGTCGCGGGCATTGAGAACGACCAGCCTCGCATCGTTCACCCAGCCGTCGGAATATTCGAACGCCTTGGAAAACAGAGGTTTGAGTGGCTTGCCGGCTGGGTCGCGCCGCATATCGAGCGTCTTGGTGGCCGGCAGCAGCTTGCGCCCGCCGATATGATCATAGAGGAACAGACCGAGCCGCAGCATCCAGGCCGGACGTGGTCCGCCGTCGAAATAAGGCAGCACGAAACGCATCGGCCAGATGATGTGTGGCGCGTTGCGCCATAGCACCTCGCGTTCCATCAGCGCCTCGCGCACAAGACGGAACTCATAGAATTCGAGATAACGCAGGCCGCCATGGATGAGCTTGGTCGAGCCGGAGGATGTCCCGCTCGCCAGATCATTCATCTCGGCAAGGAAAACGGAATAGCCACGGCCGACCGCGTCGCGCGCGATACCGCAACCGTTGATGCCACCGCCGATGACAAAAATGTCATGGACCGGAGTTCCGTCCAAAATGCCCTCCCATGTTTTCGCATTGCAGCATTGATAGCCGCATTTCGAAAGCACTTGGATGTTATTTCGAAAACAGAACGAATGTCAAACGAAATTGAAATCAACGAAAGACGCTTGCGCCTCCGCCTCAGGATCGTGACGTTTCAATGAGTTGAACCTCGGAGTCCGTGCAGATCTTGCGCACCGACGGGATGTCGCAGCGGTCGGTTATGAAGGTGTTGACCTGAGAGAGATGGCCGATGCGCACGGGTGCGGTGCGTTCGAATTTGGTGCAGTCCGAAACCAGGATGACATGGCGCGTGTTGGCGATAATGGCTTGCGCGACTTTCACTTCGCGAAAATCGAAATCGAGCAGCGCCCCGTCATGATCGATGGCCGAAGCCCCGATCACCGCGTAGTCGACTTTGAACTGCTTGATGAAATCGACTGCCGCTTCGCCGACGATACCGCCATCCGAACCACGCACGACACCGCCGGCAATCACCACCTCTATCGAAGGATAGACACGCATCCTATTGGCAACATTGATGTTGTTGGTGATCACCATCAGGCCGTTATGATCGAGCAAAGCCTTGCTGACGGCTTCGGTCGTGGTGCCGATATTGATGAACAGCGAGGCATTGTCCGGGATCAGCCCTGCGGCGGCGCGCCCGATCGCCTCCTTTTCATCGGCAGCGATCTTTCGCCTCGCTTCATACTCCATATTCTCGATGCCGGACGGGAACAGCGCACCACCATGAATGCGGGTCAAAAGCCGCTGGTCGCACAAATCATTGAGATCCTTGCGGATGGTCTGCGGTGTCACTTCGAAATGCGCGGCAAGGTCGTCGACCAGCACACGCCCCGCTTCCTTGGCCATCTGAATGATCTCGGCGTGGCGAGGCGACAGGTACATGGAACAGTTCCCATTTTCGTTTTTGTTACTCATAGCCAAAAACGAAAATGGAAGAAAAGCAAGAGCCAGGAACGGCGAACACCGTGTTCGCCGCATTCCCTTTGTTTCGGCGACCTCCCTATGGAAGACCGCGCGCGATCTCGACGATCACATCGAAGGCCGCTTCGACATCCTCTCGCGTCGCCTCGAATTGTCCAGCCTGGAAACGGATCGCGACCCGGTCGTCGACACGCGTCTGTGTGAGGTAGATGCGGCCATCGTCGTTGATGGCATTGACCAGCCTTAGATTGTGCTCGTCCGTGTCCCGTCCCTCGCCTGCTCGATGGCGGAAGGAGAACAGCGACAGCATCGGCTCGGTAACGATCTCGAAATCCGGCTCCTTCGAGAGCCGTTCCGCCAGCGCAGCGCTCCAGGCAACATGGTTGCGGATCATGGTTCGGAGACCACCCAGGCCATGCGCGCGCATCAGGAACCACAATTTCAGCGCGCGAAACCGCCTGCCCAGCGTCACCGTCCATTCGGAATAGTTGATGACGCCGTCATGACCATGCGTCTTCAGATATTCCGGCTTGATTGCCAGCGTGCGTACATGGCTTTCCGGATCGCGCACGAACTGGATCGAACAGTCGAAGCTGGCGCCCAGCCATTTGTGCGGATTGAAGACGATGGAATCGGCCAATTCCGAACCCTTCCAGAAGTACCGGTATTCGGGGCAGATCATCGCCGCCCCCGCCCAGGCCGCGTCGACATGCAGATAGAGATTGTGGCGGTGCGCGATTTCGGCGACCGCAGCGATGTCGTCGGTGCCGCCGGTGCTGGTGCCGCCGACACAGGCAACAATGCCCGCGGGGAGCAAACCAGCTTCCGTGTCGGCGCGAATAGCCGCTTCCAGCGCAGCTGCATCCATGGAGCGCAGAGGTCCGGTCGTGGGAACACGCACCAGATTTTCGTCGCCGATGCCCGCCACCCAGATCGCGCGATCGATCGAGGTGTGAACCTGGCTCGAACAGTAGACGCGCAGTTGCTTCTGCCCTGGCAGCCCTTTTTTGTTGCCGTCCCAACCCAGCGCACGCTCCCGCATGGTGAGCACCGCGGCCAGCGTGGCGGACGAGGCCGAATCCTGGATGACCCCGGAAAATCCTTCCGGCAGCCCCAGCGCCTGGCGCAGCCAGTCGATCATTTTTGTTTCAAGTTCGGTCGCGGCAGGTGAGGTCTGCCACAACATGCATTGCGCAGCGACCGCCGTGACCAGATATTCGGCAATCACCGAAACACGCGCAGCGTTCGCCGGAAAATACGCGAAGAAACGCGGATGTTGCCAATGCGTCATGCCGGGCATGATCTTGGCCTCGAAATCGGCGAAGATCGTCTCCATCGCCTCTGCTCGCTCCGGTGGCGATGCCGCGATCTGCTTGAGTATCGACCCCGGCGCCACCTGTGGCCGTACCGGCCTGTCCCGCACCGTATCCCGGTAGTCCGCGCCCCAGTCCGCGGCGCGCCGCGACCACATGCGGAATTCTTCGCTATCCATACCGCCTCCTCCTTGAGCTCGGCCCGATACGATTAACATGTGCATTATGGTGTTGGGCAATCGTGCACAAGGCCGGCTGGCGGCAATTGCCGTCGCCGTCGAGGCTACTGTTGCACGACGGTGATCGAAACCGCGAGTTGCTCGCGGCCTTGGCCCAGACGAATGCCGGAAACCGGCATGGCGTCGCGATAGTCGCGGCCGGTCGCGACCCGCACGTAACGTTCGTCCGGCGAAATGCCGTTGGCGGCGTCGAACGACACCCACCCCAGTCCTGCGACATGCGCTTCGGCCCAGGCATGGCTCGCCACCTGCTCTGAAACGCCGTCCATCATCAGGTAACCGCTGATGTAACGCGCCGGCAGGCCGAGCAGCCGCGCCGCTGAAATAAACACATGGCTGTGGTCCTGGCACACACCGGCACCGAGGCTGAGCGCTTCCTCGGCCAGCGTTTCGGCGCTGGTGCTGCCCGGTTGGTAGCTGATCCGATCGCGTACCAGTGCCATCAACCCATGCAGCCGCTCGATCTCGGTGCCCTCGCCGATCTCCTCGACGAGACCACGAATGCCCTTGCCGGCAGCCGTCAATGGCGTTTCGTGCAGAAACAGCCAGAGCGGCGCGAAACCCTGATGCGCGCCGTAGACGCCGGCCTTGTCGGTCGTCTCCACCTCGCCACTCGCTTCGATGACAATGAGATGCGACGCGCCCTCGACGCTGACAAGACGGGTGTCGTTGGCAAACTGATCGCGGAAATGCACCTCTTCCCTGGCACCTTCAATCTGCAGCGCCCACGATCGAACCATCTGCGTCGGTCCCGAACCCGGCACCAGTCGCAGGCGCTGCAGCGCATAGCTGATCGGGGTGTCGTAGCTGTATTCGGTCCGGTGGGAGATCTTGAGACGCATGGAGATGAAACCGGCTAGGGCGTGTTGAAGTTCATGTCAGAACGAGCCGAAATGGTAGAATCCATCGCAACGCACCCTAGTAGAACCGATAGTCTTCGGCGATCTGGTCGCCCAGCCGCGTGTTTTCGGTGATGAAATTGCCAAGGAATTCGTGCAGGCCGGCGTCGAAGACATCCTTGATGGAACCAACCTTCAGCATCGCGTGAATTCGTTCGGCGGTCGCATGGCTCGCGTGGCGCGTACCGTAGTCGCCACACAGGAAATTCAGGTGCTCCAGGATGAACCGATAGCAGAAGGTCAATGAACGCGGCATGCGCGCATTGACGATCAGATAGTCGGCGATGTTCGTCGGCTTGTATTCGGCTTCGTAGACCCAGCGATAGGAACGATGCGCCGATACCGAGCGCAGGATCGATTCCCACTGATAATTGTCCAGGGTCGAGCCGACCCAGGAGATGGATGGCAGCAGCACGTAGTATTTCACATCGAGGATACGCGC
Organism: Mesorhizobium sp. 1M-11; assembly: GCF_001303895.1. Classification (GTDB taxonomy): domain Bacteria; phylum Pseudomonadota; class Alphaproteobacteria; order Rhizobiales; family Rhizobiaceae; genus Mesorhizobium. The sequence continues at coordinate 264,748 of NZ_LJSD01000037.1, forward strand.
GGTGTTGTCTGCGCGTTCGAGATAGGTGCCGAGCTGAGCAAAATCGAAGATCTCGTTGCGCAGTTGCGTTCCGAAGAGGGAGCCACGGATCAGAGCCGTCTCACGCTTGACGGCATCAAGCACTGAAGGCAGGTCACGCTGGTCGATCGGCCGGGCAAGCATCCGCTTCAACGCCATCCAGGCCTCGTTGGTGCTTTCCCAGGTCTCTCGCGTCAACGCGGTACGCACCATGCGCGCGTTGTGGCGCGCCGTCTCGATCGACGACATGACGCTGGACGGGTTGGACGTGTCTCGCAACAGGAAGTCGGCGACGTTCGTTGCAGTGAATTCCGAATATTTCTGCGTGAAAGCTACGTCGGAACCGGCGCTGATCACCACCGAGTGCCATTCTTCCGAGGCATCCTGCGTACGCGTCAGCGCCATGCGCAGGCCGGCATCGACCAGCCGCGCCATATTCTCCGCCCGCTCGATATAGCGGTTCATCCAGTAGAGCCCGTTGGCGGTACGTCCTAGCAGCATTAACCGGACCTCCCTGTGGCAGGTCGCCCGTTGCGTGCAAACAATTGCCGACCGCCGACTGCCGACCTGCCCTCAGTCATCGAGCACCCATGTATCTTTTGTGCCTCCCCCTTGAGAGGAATTGACCACCAGCGAGCCTTCCTTGAGTGCCACGCGCGTCAGCCCACCGGGCACGAGCTGAATGCGATCGGAAACCAGCACATAGGGCCTGAGATCGACGTGGCGCGGCGCCAGGCCTTTCTCGGTCATGATGGGGCAAGTGGAGAGCGCAAGCGTCGGTTGGGCGATGTAGTTGGCAGGTTTGGCTGCAAGTTTCTTGGCGAACTCCTCGCATTCCTTTTTTGTCGCCGTCGGGCCGACCAGCATGCCGTAGCCGCCCGATCCGTGCACCTCCTTGATCACCAGTTCAGAAAGGTGCTCCTGCACATATTTGAGGCTGTCCGGCTCGGAGCAGCGCCAGGTCGGGATGTTGCCGAGGATCGGCTTGCGGCCGGTGTAGAACTCGACGATTTCCGGCATGTAGGAATAGATCGCCTTGTCGTCGGAAATGCCGGTGCCGGGCGCATTGGCAATGGTGATGTTGCCGGCGCGGTAGACATCCATGATGCCCGGCACGCCAAGTGCTGAATCCGGGCGAAAGGTCAGTGGGTCCAGGAAAGCATCGTCGACGCGGCGATAGAGCACGTCGATCTGCTTGTAACCTTCGGTGGTGCGCATCGCGACATGACCGTCGACGACGCGCAGATCCTGCCCCTCGACGAGTTGCACGCCCATCTGGTCGGCCAGGAAAGCATGTTCATAGTAAGCCGAATTGTAGATGCCCGGCGTCAGCACAGCGATGGTGGGCGTTCCTTCCACGCCCTTCGGCTTGACGGCAGCCAGGGACTGCCTGAGCAGCGCCGGATAGTTCTCGACGGGCCGCACCTTGATCTGCTGGAACAGCTCGGGAAAGAGCTGCATCATCGTCTCGCGGTTCTCGAGCATGTATGAAACGCCCGATGGCGTGCGTGCATTGTCCTCCAGCACATAGAATTCGTTTTCGCTGATGCGCACGATGTCGACGCCGATGATGTGCGTGTAGACGCCGGCTGGAGGCCGCACGCCGATCATTTCCGGCAGAAAGGCCTCATTGGCCGCGATCAATTGCTTCGGAACGCGTCCTGCCCGCAGGATTTCCTGGCGGTGGTAGATGTCGTCCAGGAATGCATTGAGCGCCTGCACCCGCTGTTCTATGCCCAGCGCCAGACGGCGCCATTCCTGACCCGAGATGATGCGCGGTACGATGTCGAAGGGAATGAGGCGTTCGGACGCCTCCTGTTCGCCATAGACGGCGAAGGTGATACCGGTTTTCCGGAAGACGCGCTCGGCATCCTCCATCTTTTGGGTCAGTCTGCCTGGGTCCTGTTCTTTCAGCCAGCGATCATATGCCGAGTATGGTCTTCTCAGCCCGGTGGTTTCCGGAAGCATCTCATCGAAAGCTGCCAAACGCGTACTCCCCTCTGACACCATTTCAACTGGCGTCGGAGAAGAAAATCAAGCGCAATCGGCGATTTGCATCATTACAACTGCTTTGCCTTCACGATTGCCCGATTGTCAGGCGGCAAAACAGCTTCCCAGGCAGCGCGTGCTTATTTGGCGTGCACTTTACCGCTGTCTAAAATGCCCGGAACGTCACCGTCGTGAAAGTGTCGGAGATACCCGGAATGATCTGCACTTTCTCGTTGACGAAATGGCCGATGTCCTGGTCGTCGTCGATGTAGAACTTCGCGAGCAGGTCGTAGTGGCCGGCGGTCGAATAGATCTCGGAGGCAAGCTCGGCGTCGGCGAGCGCGGCCGCCACTTCATAGGCCTTGCCGAGTTCGCATTTGAACTGCACGAAAAACGTCTTCACGGGCCGGCCTTCCTTCTGTTTCGCATCCGTTTTGGCAGACGCGCCCAGCGCATTCAAGCCGATTTCCGACAGGGATGAAGAACCTCACCTGCCGTTGCGGCACATTGACAGGCTGGACAGCCACCGCTTCAACTTCATCCCAATTCGATCGGAACCGATGCAGTTCCGGCACCAGAGCGCCGCGCGTCCATTTGGACGCGCAAAGGACGCTCTGACACTTTGATTTGGCGCATGATCCTTTCCGAAAATCGATTCCGATTTTCGGGGTCATGCGTTAAGGGAGAACTTCATGCGGACATTCTGGCGACGGGCGCTGCGCGTCGTTCTTCTGCTCGTTGCCGTCGCGCTCGTCGGCGGCTTCGTCTTCCGTCAGAAGATCAAGGAACTGCACGCCGTCTATACTTACGCGAACGCGTTCAAACCGGAGGTCATCGATGAGAATTTCCGCTCGCTGTACAAGGTTTATCCCTCCGTTCGGGTCGAACACGGTCCGGAGGTAAGCGAACTTCAGCGGGCAGAGCGACCGCTGCCTGAAACCTACGTCTCCCGCGACGGAACGCGCAGGATCTCCGACTGGATCGAAAAGACGCAGACCACTGGCCTGCTGGTGATCAAGGATGGCAAGATCGTTCATGAGGAATACAGGCGCGGCAACAACGCCGGGACGCAGTCGATCGCCATGTCGGTCTCCAAGTCGACCGTTTCCTTCCTTGTCGGCAATGCCGTCGCTGACGGGCTGATCAGGCTGGATGACCCCGTCGAGAAGTACGCGCCGACATTGGCCGAGGGTGGTTACAAGGGCGTCAAGGTCAAGAACGTGCTGCAGATGTCGTCCGGCATCGGCTTCAACGAGGACTATGGCGACCTCAACTCCGACATCGTGCGCTACATCATCCAAATCCTGACCGGCTCGGTCAACGAGTTCACGGCGCATCTCAAAAACGAGCGGCCGCAGGGCACCTTCAACCGCTACGTCTCGGCCGATACCCAGGTGCTCGGCATGGTTCTCGAAGGTGCGACAGGAAAATCCCTGCCCGACTATTTTAAGGAAAGGCTGTGGTCCAGGCTCGGCCCCGAAGCCGACGCTTATTGGCTGATCGACCAGAAGAAGGAAACGCTGGCCGCAGGCGGCCTGAATGCCGTGCTGCGCGATTACGCTCGCTTCGGCCTGCTTTATCTCAATGAAGGCCGCAACTGGAAGGGCGAGCAGATCGTGCCCGCCGACTGGATCCACGCCTCGGTGACGCCGGACGCACCGCATCTCATGCCAGGTCGCGAAGACCCTGCTGCCGGCATTCCGTTCGGCTATGGCTACCAATGGTGGATACCCGGCAAGCCGCAGGGCGACTTCACCGCAATAGGCATCTATGGCCAGTTCATCTATGTGAACCCGGCGCGCAAGGTGGTGATTGCCAAGACCTCAGCCTATGCCGATTACAACAACAGCGGCAATGTCATGGAATACGAAACGATAGACGCATTTCAGGCGATCGCCGACGCGCTGTAGTACTGCCAGCAGACCTTCAACAAGGTGGCAGATCGCCCCTCGCCCATCCTTCGGTGATCACAGCAGCACGATCCTCGAACTGACCGGCCTCGATCGCGTCTCGAATGTCCTGCATCAGCTTCTGGTAATAGGAGAGATTGTTCCAGGTCAGCAGCATGGCGCCCAACGCTTCCTGCGAGCGCACCAAATGATGCAGATAAGCCCGCGAGTAGTCGCGCGCGGCCGGGCAATCGCTCTCTTCGTCCAGCGGCCGCGGGTCGTCGGCATGACGCGCATTGCGCAGGTTGATCTTGCCGCGCCGCGTGTAGGCAAGCCCATGTCGCCCAGCCCGGGTCGGCATCACGCAATCGAACATGTCGATGCCGCGCGCCACTGATTTCAGAATATCGTCCGGCGTACCGACCCCCATCAGGTAGCGCGGTTTGTCGACTGGCAATTCCGGGCACGTAATGTCGAGCATGTCCAGCATCACCGCCTGCGGTTCGCCCACCGCAAGTCCGCCGACAGCGTAGCCTTTGAGATCCATGGCCGACAGCGCCTGCGCCGAGCGCACGCGCAGCGGCGCGATGTCGCCGCCCTGCACGATGCCGAACATCGCTTTACCGGGCTGATTGCCGAAGGCGATCTTGCAGCGCTCGGCCCAGCGCAGCGACAGTTCCATCGCCCGCTCGATCTCTTTGGCATCGGCCGGCAGTGCCGTGCACTCATCGAGCTGCATCTGGATATCGGAATCGAGCAGCCCCTGGATCTCGATCGAACGCTCCGGCGACATCTCATGGGGCGAGCCGTCGATATGCGAGCGAAAGGTGACGCCCTGTTCGGTCAGTTTCCTGAGCTTCGACAGCGACATCACCTGAAAACCGCCGGAGTCGGTCAGGATCGGATGCCGCCAGCGCGCGAATTCGTGCAGGCCGCCCAACCGCGCCACGCGCTCCGCGCCTGGCCGCAGCATCAAATGATATGTATTGCCCAGGATGATGTCGGCACCGACGCCGCGCACCTGGTCCATATACATCGCCTTGACCGTGCCGCCGGTGCCCACCGGCATGAAGGCTGGTGTACGGATCCTGCCACGCGGCATGGAGATTTCGCCGCGCCGTGCCTTGCCGTCCGTAGCGAGTAGGGAAAAGGAAAAATTCTCGATCATGCGCTGCCTTTAGCTCCCGCCGCGACGCAAGACAATCGGGGATGAAATGCTTGTCCGGTCCAGCTCGCGCGCCTAGCTTGTGAAACCGCGAACCGTGAGACGATCCCATGCCGATGTTCGAAGGTGCATGCCACTGCGGCGCCGTGCGCTGGCAGTTCAACGGAACTCCAGACGGGGCGACGGCCTGCAACTGCACGGTCTGCCGCCGCTATGGCGTACTGTGGATCTATGGCTACGAAAGCGAGGAAATCGAGGTTTCCGGCGAGAGCCGTGTCTATGCGCGCAACGACAGTGATGGCGCTCTCACGTTCCATTTCTGCCCGAACTGCGGCAACGTGGCGTGGTGGCGCGGCGCGCATCTGGATAAGAAAGGCCGCCGGCGCATGGCCGTCAACGTGCGGCTTTCCGAACCGGAAACCGTAGCCGCCTTGCCGATAGACCATTTCGACGGTCTGAACACTTTCACCGACCTGCCCCGCGACGGCCGCTGCGTTGTCGACTATTGGTTTTAGCGCAGTCGCTATTGGCCGAATTCCTCGTGGACTGTGCTGCAGCCATTTGCTCTGCAAGCAATTGCCGGTAGCAGATGCAGCCGCCCATGAATTTCGGCCATGATGGCACCCCGATCCCGGCACAAGGCGCGCGTTGCTTCCGCAGTACCCTAAGCGTAGGGGCGCTTAAATGCCGCCGACCTCTGAGAAACGCTACATCCGGAACAGCAGACTGCCGTCGCCGTAGGAATAAAACCGATAACCCGTCTCGATGGCATGCTGATAGGCTGCACGCATGGTGTCCAGTCCGGCAAAGGCCGAAACCAGCATGAACAGCGTCGAACGCGGCAGATGGAAATTCGTCATCAACGCATCGGCGGTGCGGAAGCGATAGCCTGGCGTGATGAAAATGTCGGTGGCGCCGGACCACGCGGCCAAGATCCCGTCGTCGCGCACGGCACTTTCCAGAAGCCGCAATGACGTCGTGCCAACGCAAACAATGCGGTTGCCGCGCGCCTTGGCTGCATTCAACGCTTCGGCGACTTGCTGCGACACGTAACCGGTTTCGGCATGCATCTTATGGTCTGCGGTATCATCGGCCTTAACGGGCAGAAAGGTACCGGCTCCGACATGCAGGGTCACAAACTGTCGCTCGATGCCCCTGGCATCCAACCCCGCGAACAAATCGGGCGTGAAATGCAGGCCAGCCGTCGGGGCGGCGACCGCTCCCTCTTCGCGCGCATAGATGGTCTGGTAATCGGAAAGGTCACGCGCATCGTCGTCGCGTTTGGAGGCTATATAGGGTGGCAGCGGAATATGGCCGACCGCATGCAACGCTTCATCCAGGAAGGCGCTTGAGAGATCAAAGCCGAGCAGCACCTCGCCGCCATCACGCTTTTCCAGAACCGTGGCATCGAGCTGGCCAAGGAAGCAGGAATTGCCGTCATGGCCGAAATGGATGCGGTCACCTTCTGCGATGCGTTTGCCTGGGCGCATGAAGGCCAGCCACCGGTCTGGACCGGTGCGCATGTGCAGCGTCGCTTCCACCTGGGCAGAGGCCTCGCCGCGCCGGCGAATACCGCGCAGTTGCGCGGGAATCACCTTGGTGTCGTTGAAGACCAGAACATCGCCGGGATCGAGCAGCGATGGCAGGTCGCCGACCACCTTGTCGACAAGCCCCTCGCCTGGCCGCACCACCAGCAGCCGTGCGGTATCGCGCGGTTCAACAGGACGAAGCGCAATACGCTCCTCCGGCAGGTCGAAATCGAAGAGATCCACTTTCATGGTCGCGGCAATAGCGCGATCTTGATCGATCCGCCACCATGGTTGTTGGCCAAAGCGCTGTCGGTCAGTAGAGCCGGATCATCAGCGCGCCGACCAGAAGCAGGGCTGCACCGACGATGCGGCCCATCGAAATTTCACGCACAGCCACGCCGAGGAAGCCGATGCGGTCGACCAGCATGCCTGCCAGAAGCTGACCGGCGACGAGGAAGGCCATCAGCGCGGCGGCGCCGATCCTTGGCGTCAGAAGCACCGAGCTCGTGACATACACACCGCCGAGCACGCCACCGGCCACAAAGAGCCACGGCGCCGGCGCGCGCCAGTCTATGGCGATGCCTTGTCCGCGCGTGGTGAAGAAAGTGACGATGCCAAGCACGATCGCGCCGGCCAGGAACGAGATCGCGGCGGCGGCAACGGGCACACCCAGCCCGCGAGCGAGCTGGGCATTGATGGGAGCCTGGATGGCGATGAAGGCGCCCGCCAGGACGCCGAGTAGCGACCAGAGAACGCCAGCCATGATGTTTACGCCGGCACGTCCGCGGCGACTTTCAGCGACACGATCTTGTCGGGATCCTGCACCGGCTCGCCACGCTTGATCTTGTCGACATTTTCCATGCCTTCGATGACCTGGCCCCAGACCGTGTACTGGCGATTGAGGAAGCCGGCATCCTCGAAGCAGATGAAGAACTGCGAATTCGCCGAATTCGGGTTCTGCGCGCGCGCCATCGAGCAGGTGCCGCGAGCATGGTTGACGTTGGAGAACTCCGCCTTCAGATCCGGCTTGTCGGAACCACCCATGCCTGCACGCGACGGATTGAAATCCTTGCCATCCGATTTGCCGAACTTGACGTCTCCGGTCTGGGCCATAAAGCCATCGATAACGCGATGGAAAACAACGCCATCGTAGGCGCCTTCGCGTGCAAGTTCCTTGATACGTCCGACATGGCCGGGGGCGAGATCCGGGAACAGTTCGATGACGACCTTGCCTTTGGTCGTTTCCATGATGAGCGCGTTTTCGCGATCCTTGATTTCAGCCATTTTGGATATCCTTCTGATAAAACTCAGTTCTTGTCGGCGGCGATGCGAACCTTGACCATGCGGTCTGGATCGGAGACCGAACCGTTGTTGGCATCGTCGCCCTTCTTGATCTTGTCGACGAATTCCATGCCCTTCTCGACATTGCCGACAATGGTGTACTGGCCATTCAACGACGGCGCAGGCGCGAACATGATGAAGAACTGCGAATTCGCCGAATTCGGATCCTGCGACCGCGCCATGCCCACGACGCCGCGCGCGTATTTCTCCTTGGAGAACTCAGCAGGCAAGTCGGGTTCCTTCGAGCCGCCGGTGCCGGCGAGGCTGGCGTCGAAGCCCTTTTTCATGTTGCCGTACTGCACATCGCCGGTCTGGGCCATGAAGCCGTCGATGACGCGGTGGAAGGCAACGTTGTCGTAGGCGCCTTCGCGCACCAGCTTCTTGATCTGGGCGACATGCTTGGGCGCAAGATCGGGCCGAAGGGCAACGACCACGTCGCCGTCCTTCAGCGTGATGATCATGGTGTTTTCTGGCTCTGCGGCGAAAGCCTGCGACGCGCCGCCGAACAGGCCGGCAAGCACGACGAGGAAGGCGGCGAGCTTCTTGAGCTGCATGGAATGATCTCCGAAATATCTAGGGTCAGGACCTATTTCGCGAATTTGGCTTTGAGCGCGCCGGCAACGGCAACGGGAACGAACGGGCGGATGTCGCCACCCATCGAGGCTATCTGGCGGACCAATGTGGCCGTAATCGTGCGCACCGAAGGGCTCGCCGGCAGGAAAACGGTCTGCAACTCGGGCGCCATGGTCTCATTCATGCCGGCCATCTGCATCTCGTAGTCGAGATCGGTGCCGTCGCGCAGGCCACGGATCATGATCGAGGCGCCATGCTTGCGTGCCGCGTCGATCACAAGGCCAGCGAAGGAGACGACGCGAATACGCCTGGCTTCGTTGCCGAATTCGGCTGCGGTGGCCTTTTCGATCAGTTCGGAACGCTCCTCGAAGGAAAACAGCGGCGTCTTTGATGCCTGGATGCCGATAGCGGCATACACCGTGTCCGCAATCGTCAGCGAGGCCTTCAGCACATCGAGATGGCCGTTGGTCAGCGGGTCGAAGGAGCCGGCATAGAGGGCGATGCGTTCGGTCATGATGCTGCTTCTAGCGGGCACCGGGCCGGAACGCAAATGGCTGCCGGAGAGCGCCGTGAACCCTTCATCAACCATGAACGGCAGATGAACGGCACGATCACACACGGTTAAAGTCTGTTCACGTACAGATGATCATGCGCGGTGAAACCAATTCACCTTCTGCCCGTTTCAAGGAACAGGAGATTAAGCCATGATGATCCTCATGCTCGCCACCGCAATGACCGTAGCCATGCTGATCGCGACCGTTTTCGGCCTGCATCAGGAAGCCGAGCGCGTGCGTCTCGACGATCTCGATCGCCGCCATCGTTTCGGCAAGCACCGGTAGATCGAGGCTCCAAAAGCCCGGCTCACCGGAGTGAGCCGTGCAGATGTTTTTCCATATCCACCAGCGTCCAGCCCGGACGTCTCGAATTGGCCCGCCTGCCGGTTTCCCGATAGCCATATGCCGAATATAGCGCGATATTTCGCTCCATCCTGGCGTTCGTGTAGAGCTTGACCAGATCGACCCCTGCTTCACCCGCCTTTTCCTCGGCCCAGTCGAGCAACCGAATGCCGAGTTTCTTCCCTTGGAACTCGGGCGCTACGGCAACGGAAAAGATCGAGATATGGTCACCGTGTCGTTCGAGAACGATCAGCCCGGCCAACCTACCCGAAAGTTCCAGCAGCCAGACCTCGCCAGCCTCGATACGCGGCGCGTAATCCTCGGTGACAGGAACAGGCGGCGCATCCAGCATCTGCGTGTATGGCGCATAGGCTTGTTCAGTCAGCGCAACGATCGCTCTCAGATCCGAGCCAGTCGCACGCCGCAACCTGCTATGTTCCTGCACCATCTCGGCTTCCAAACTGACCGCCACCACTGACCGTCGGGCATCATAACCCTGACTGCAGTCGGCCCAATGCACCAGTTGGGGCGCACTCGATAGACAGACCGGGAATATGACGAATGCCTCTAATGTAGAATATGTTAAATTTCACTCTCAATATATCGATGTAATTTAGAATATTTTACCGGAAAAATTGAAATCAATCTCAAATAAGACGTCCAGGTGAAAAATATAGATCCTTTGAATAAAGCAAAGGATTTATTCATGTATGATTATATTATTATAGGCGCAGGAACTTCCGGGTGCATCCTTGCAAACAAATTAAGTGAAGTTTCCGCAAATCGTGTGTTGCTTCTTGAGGCGGGATACCCTGACAACTCCCCTCTCCTGCGCATACCTGGCCAGGCGGGAAAAGCCATGCGCGGGGGATACGTGCGCATATATCGAACAATGGCTCAAACGCATCTGGCGGGACGTCGCTGCGCCATTCCTCAGGCACATGTGCTGGGTGGCGGCAGCTCCATCAACGGAATGATCTATATTCGTGGCAATCCGGCCGACTATCGCGCTTGGCGCGCACTCGGCAATGTCGGCTGGGATTGGCCGGACGTCCTGCCTTATTTCATCGCCGAAGAGAACAATCAAAACCATGGAGCGCCGTTCCATGGCAGCTCGGGGCCTATGCATGTGCGCGATATTCCCACGCCCAACGTGCTGTCCCACGCCTTCATCGAGGCCGCAGCCGAGTGCGGCATCTCGAAAAACCTGGATTTCAACGGCATCTGGCAGGATGGCGCTGGCATCTTCCAGGTGACCAATCGCAACGGCTATCGCTGGAGCACGGCGCGGGCCTATCTGCACCCCGCCATGGCAAGACGGAGCCTCGATGTGATAACCGGCGTGCTGGCCTCTCGTATCATCCTTGCCAACCGAAAAGCGGTATCCGTCAAGGCGACGCTACCGGACGGTGAGATCCGCCACTTTTACGCCCGACGCGAAATTATCGTTTCCTCCGGCGCGATCGGCTCACCCTCCCTTCTGCTACGGTCCGGGATCGGGCCGGCGGATGAGTTGCGCGCCATCGGTATTGAGCCGGTTCACGACCTGCCCGGCGTCGGCAAGAATTTTCACGACCACATGCATGTCAGTATCGCGGGCCGCTGCAGCCAGCCGCTGTCTTATGACGGGCAGGATCGCCTCTTGCCGTTCCTGCGCCATGGCCTGCGGATTGCCTTGACCGGTCGAGGACCGGCCTCGTCCACCTGGTGCGAAGCAAGTGCTTATTTTCGCAGTTCGGCAGTGAAGAGCAGGCCCGATCTCGCCGTGCATTTCCTGCCGATCTACGCCATGGACGAAGTGGAACAATGGCCGAAGGGCCATGGCATGACACTCAACGCCACATTCCTGCAGCCTCAGAGCCGCGGCGAGATCAGGCTGACCTCGTCTGACACGCATGACGAACCGCTGGTGGACCCGAACTATCTTTCCGCGCAAACCGACATGGCCATGATGGTCAGAGCCGTGAAGCGCGCCCGCCAGATCCTCGCCGCACCGGCGCTCAAACCCTACTGCAGCGGAGAACTTTTTCCTGGGCCGAGCATTCGGGACGAGACGGAGATCGAAGACTTCATTCGCGCCCATGCCGTCACGGATTTCCATCCGGCAGGGTCCTGCAAGATGGGCACCGACCCTCTGGCTGTGGTCGATCCATCGCTCCGGGTGCGCGGGCTGTCGGGTTTGCGTGTCGTCGATGCCTCGATCATGCCCGTTCTGGTGAGCGGCAACACCAACGCCCCGACCATGATGATCGCTGCCAAGGCAGCGGAAATGATCCTGTCTGCCCGCAACACGCGCTCCGTCGACATCGAAACCTTGGCGGCGCGATAGCGCGTAGCGGTCTTCCGTCCGGAATTGCGTAAAAACAAAGAGTTAGAGCGTTTCCGTGAGAAACGGAAACGCTCCAGGGTGGCGCTTGGCATTCGAATTGTGAAAGGGTGGCTCGGAAGCCACCCTTTTCACAAAATTCTGCTCAGGAGCAGGCAGCGCGACCTCAGGCCTCTCCGCCTTCGTTGCTGCCATCATCGGCTGAATTGTCGCCGTTTTCGGCCGCCTCTTCATCCCCAGCTTCATCATCGCCTTGCGGTTCCGAAATACGCTCCACCGACACCACCTTTTCACCCTCGGCGGTGTTGAAGATGGTGACGCCCTTGGTGGCGCGGCTCGCGAAGCGAATATCGTGCACCGGCACACGGATGACCTGGCCACCGTCGGAGACAAGCATGACCTGATCGTCATTGCCGATGGGGAATGCCGCCACCAGAGGGCCGATCTCGCCAACCTTCGATACGTCGGTGGCCCGGATACCCTTGCCGCCGCGATTGGTCAGGCGGAAATCGTAGGACGAGGAACGCTTCCCATAACCGAACTCGGTGACTGTCAGCACGAACTGCTCGTGCTGCCTGAGGAATTCGTAGCGCTCATCGGAAAGCTGCGCTTCTTCCGAAACGTCCTCGTTGGTCAGCGCGACCTCTTCCTCTTCTCCCGCGCCGGCCAGGCGCCGCTCGGCGACAGAGCGCTTGAGATAGGCTGCACGTTGCGCGGGATCCGCGTCGACATGTTCTATGATCGCCATTGAGATGACACGGTCGCCCTCGCCCATGCTGATGCCGCGCACGCCAACCGAGTTGCGGCTCTGGAACACGCGCACGTCATCGACGCGGAAACGAATGCACTGACCCGAATTCGCGGTCAGAAGCACGTCGTCGTTGTCGGTGCAGGTTTCGACGCCGAGGATCTCGTCTCCTTCTTCCTCCAGCTTCATGGCGATCTTGCCGTTGCGATTGACCTGGACGAAATCGCTGAGCTTGTTGCGGCGGACGGTGCCGCGCGTCGTCGCGAACATCACGTCGAGTTCGGCCCAACTTGCCTCGTCCTCCGGCAGCGGCATGATCGTGGTGATGCGTTCGCCCTGTTCGAGCGGCAGCATATTGATCAGTGCCTTGCCACGAGACTGCGGATTGCCGATGGGCAGACGCCAGACCTTTTCCTTGTAGACGATGCCGCGCGAGGAGAAAAACAGCACCGGCGTGTGCGTGTTGACCACGAACAGTCGTGTGACGAAATCCTCGTCCTTGGTCGACATGCCCGAGCGGCCCTTGCCGCCACGTCGCTGCGCCCGGTAGAGCGAGAGCGGCACGCGCTTGATGTAGCCCGAATGCGACACGGTGACGACCATGTCCTCACGCGGGATCAGGTCCTCGTCTTCCATGTCGGCGCCGGCATCGGTGATCTCGGTACGGCGCGGCGTGCCGAATTCATCGCGCACGGCGATGAGCTCATCCTTGACGATTTGCTGGATACGAGCCCGGGACGCAAGAATCGCAAGGAAATCAGATATTTCAGCGCCGATCTTGTTCAGTTCATCGGCGATTTCGTCGCGGCCGAGCGCGGTCAGGCGCTGCAGGCGCAGTTCAAGAATGGCGCGGGCCTGTTCTTCGGACAGATTGTAAGTGCCATCCTCGTTGATGCGGTGGCGCGGATCGTCGATCAGACGGATCAGCGCCTCGACATCGGCGGCCGGCCAGCGGCGCGTCATCAACTGCTCGCGCGCCGTTTGCGGATCGGGCGCGTTGCGGATCAGCTTGATGACTTCATCGATATTCGCAACCGCGATGGCCAGACCGACCAGGACGTGCGCACGCTCGCGCGCCTTGCGCAGCAGGAATTTGGTGCGCCGGCTGATGACTTCCTCACGGAAAGCCACGAAGGCGCGCAGCATGTCGAGCAGCGTCAGCACTTCAGGCTTGCCGCCGTTGAGCGCCACCATATTGGCGCCGAACGACGTCTGCAGCGGCGTGAAGCGATAAAGCTGGTTGAGAATCACCTCGGCATTGGCATCGCGCTTCAGCTCGATCACCACGCGGTAGCCCTGACGATCGCTCTCATCGCGGATATCGGAAATGCCCTCGATGCGCTTTTCACGCACCAGTTCGGCCATCTTCTCGATCATCGACGCCTTGTTCACCTGATAGGGAACCTCGGTGATGACGATCGCCTCACGCTCGCCGCGCATTTCCTCGACATGCACCTTGCCGCGCATGACGACCGAACCACGGCCGGTCGAATAGGCATTGTAGATGCCCGAACGACCAAGGATCAGGCCGCCCGTCGGGAAGTCCGGACCGGGAATGATCTCCATAATCTCGGTGAGGTCGATGGCCGGATTGTCGATGACGGAGATAGCGCCGTTGCAGACTTCCACCAGATTGTGCGGCGGGATATTCGTGGCCATGCCGACGGCAATGCCGCCCGCACCGTTGACCAGCAATGCCGGAAAACGCGCCGGCAGAACGCGTGGCTCCTGCCCTGACGCATCATAGGTATCCTGGAAATCGACGGTATCCTTGTCGATGTCCTCCAGCAATTCATGCGCGACTTTGGTCAGACGCGATTCTGTATAACGCATCGCCGCCGGCGGATCGCCGTCGATCGAGCCGAAATTGCCTTGTCCGTCGATGAGCGGCACGCGCATCGACCAATCCTGCGCCATACGCACCAAGGCGTCATAGATCGAGGCGTCGCCATGCGGGTGGTATTTACCCATCACGTCGGCAACCGGGCGGGCCGACTTCACATATTTGCGGTTCCAGTGGTAACCGCTCTCATGCGAGGCAAACAGGATGCGCCGGTGCACCGGCTTCATGCCGTCGCGCACATCGGGCAGCGCGCGGCTGACGATCACGCTCATGGCGTAATCGAGATAGCTGCGCTGCATCTCCTCGATGATGGAAATCGGCTCGATGCCTGAAGGGCCGTCCGGCCCCTGCGGTGTTTTCTGGTCGGTCAAAATGGATCGCAATCAGCTGGGAATCACTGGCCTCTTATATAGGAAAGCCGCGCCATTCTCCAATGCGAGGGCGCGGATTTTCGCTGTAAAGCGGCCGTTTTCCAGTGCTTATTTTTCGAGTTATTTCAAATAGATAGACAGATCCAAAAAACGCAGCACGAATGGCGCCCGGCAGATTGTGGCGACCGTGTGAAATGCACCGGCCGCTTCCTGCTGCGGCAACCGCGAAATCTCTTCCGCGACAACCTGAGGTCGCGACGGATTTTGCCTTTCAGACAAATAGCCGGCGCAGTTCTGAAACAGGCTGGCTGGATAGCCTGTATCCGGTCGGCGTTCGCCCCATGACCTTCCGAAAACGACGATTGAAAGTAGACAGATCGCCGAAACCCGCCTCTAGGGCGATTTCCGAAACGGCGTCTCCGGTGACCCGCAACCGGACGGCCGCGCGATGCAGCCGTGTCCTTAGCAGAAACTGATACGGGGTCATGCCAACAATCGCGCGAAACGAACGCAGGAAATGGTATGGGCTGGTCGCGGCCCGGTCTGCCAATTCGGATAGCGAGAGCTGCTCCTCACCCTTGGCCTCGATCAAACGTATCGCTTCGGAGACCCGCTTTTCATCACGTTGGCTGATCTTTGCCGGCCTTGTCAGCGATCCCGTCAGCATGGTCACGGTCGCACCTGCCAGTCGCAGCGCGACTTCCTCCAATTCATCGGCATCACCTTCGCTGCGTGCGACTTCGGCATCCGCGAGCAGCGCAACAAGCTCCGGACGTGCCGGCAGGTTCGGCGCATCGAATTCCACATGCTTCCCTCCGGGCACATCCGCCAGAACGCCTTCCAACATCTCGGAGGAGAATTGGAAGGATAGACAATGGTCGCCGCTGCTGTGTTCATGCCCGCATTCGAAACATGTCTTGGCATTGCCAAGCAGCAAGGCGCCTGGCGTCATCACCGCCGTTCCTTGCCGTGAACGGTAGCGGAAAGTACCGCGTGTGACGGCAGCGATACAGAACGAGCCGTGCTCTTCCTCGAACGGCCGCTCCCCCACCGTCGCCGTACAGACGATGTCGCCCACGCTCCATCCGGCCTTTTTGGCAAGTATCCGCACCTGCTGGCTCATGTCCGCGATTTAGCAATTTTTCCCAAGCCCAGACAGCCGGCAAGCGTTACGCCGACCATGTCTCCTGACAGGTTTGAGGGCGTTATGCATAGCCAGAATACCTTCGCTGAGGCGCTGCATGCGCCGGGTCCGCTCGTCGCGCACGCCGACAAGCTCGCTCTTTACGGCCGTTTCGCCGGCGCTTGGAGCTTCGATGCCAAACGCTGGACCGATGACGGCAGATTGCTGACCGGTCGCGGCGAGATCCATTTCGGCTGGGCACTGGAGGGACGCGCCGTCCAGGACGTCTGGATTTTGCCCGCCCGCAATGCTGGACCTTCGCCGGAACTCGGCCCGTGGACATTCTATGGCACGACGCTGCGGATCTATGACCCGGGCAT
Source organism: Mesorhizobium sp. 1M-11 (assembly GCF_001303895.1). GTDB lineage: Bacteria > Pseudomonadota > Alphaproteobacteria > Rhizobiales > Rhizobiaceae > Mesorhizobium. The sequence goes on from NZ_LJSD01000037.1 coordinate 280,939, forward strand.
CGATGCCTGGCACATCCTGTGGAGCGATCCGCGCACGCAATATTACAGCCGACAAACCGGCCGGGCCGAAGGTGCGGACATCGTCCAGATCGGCGGCGACGGCAGCGGAACAAGGACACGCTGGCGCTTCACCGAAATCACCGGCAATTCGTTCCGCTGGCTCGGCGAGCGGGCCGGCGACGAAAGAGGCTGGCACCTGCAAGTCGAATTCCTGGCACGGCGCGTCGCCTGACGTCCCTTTGTTCATCAACTCAGATTCAACGCGAGGTTCAAAATGCTCGACCATGTCTCGATCGGTGTCGCAAACCAGTCCCGCTCCAAGGCTTTCTATGACGCGGTCCTGGCACCGCTCGGTTATTCCTGTCTCAGCGAAGCGCCTGGTTCGCTGGGTTATGGCCACGAACAGGTGGCGCTCTGGATTCTTGAGGTTGAACGTCCGGTGCCCGCCGATATGGCGTCCGGCCTGCATTTCTGCTTCACGGCACCCAGCCGAGACAGCGTTCATGCATTCCATGCTGCGGCACTCGCCAGTGGTGGCGATGACAACGGCAAGGCAGGACTACGCGCCGACTATGGCGACACCTATTTCGCTGCCTTCGCCATAGATCCCGATGGCTATCGCATCGAGGCCTATTGCAGCGCAGAGGGCTAGTCCGCCTGCCGCACAGATAGTTGGCAAGTTCCCCGCGATCGCGCTACCAATCATTCGGTTGCGCCGCAGGAGGGGTACGGCATGCCGAACTACGAAAGCCTGTTCAACGCCTTCGTGACATTGCTCGTGACCATCGATCCGCCGGGGCTGGCGCCGCTTTTCCTTGCCGTGACGCGCGGCATGAATCGGGAGCAGCGCAGCCAGGTGTCGGTTCGTGCCTCGATCATCGGCTTTATGGTCATCGCGCTGTTTGCGGTGGCCGGCGCTTCGATCCTCTCAGTGTTCGGCATCACCTTGCCGGCCTTTCGCGTGGCCGGCGGCTTCCTGCTCTTCTTCATCGCCTTCGAAATGGTTTTCGAGCGCCGGCAGGACCGCAAGGAGAAAAGCGCGGATGTGGCGATCACCAAGGATCACATCCACAATATCGCTGCCTTCCCATTGGCCATCCCCCTGATCGCCGGCCCCGGTGCAATCTCGGCCACGGTCCTGTTGTCGAGCTCGTTCCAGGGTATTGGAGGCCAGCTGTCGCTGCTCGGCATCATCCTCGCCTGCCTGCTCATCACCTACTTGGTGTTCGTGCTGGCGGAGCGCATCGACGGAATTCTGGGACAGACCGGGCGCTCGATTCTGACGCGGTTGCTCGGCGTGATCCTGGCCGCGCTCGCCGTCCAGTTCGTCGCCGACGGCATCAAGGCGCTGGCGGCGAGCTGATCAACTCACGCAACGACCATATTTGAGCAGATGCGATCAAAGCGCGGGCGCACAAGTGGCGCATGCACAGACCTTATTGAGTGGCCGTATCCACCACTTCGAAATCGTGCGTCACCGTCGCCGTCTTGCCCATCATGATCGAGGCCGAGCAGTATTTTTCGGCCGACAGCTGAACCGCCCGCTTGACCTTGTCATGCGACAGGCCCTTGCCTTTGACGATGAAGTGCATGTGGATGCGCGTGAACACCTTCGGGTCCGTTGGCGCGCGATCGGAATCGAGCTCCACGACGCAGTCTTCAACCGCCTCACGCCCCTTTTCCAGGATATGCACGACATCGATGGCCGAACAGCCGCCGGTGCCGATCAAAAGCAGTTCCATGGGGCTCGGGCCCGGCGTCTTGCCGTCATCGCCATGCGTCGTTCCCAGAACCAGCTTATGGCCGCTGCCGGTCTCGCCCACGAATGTGCGGCCCTCAACCCATTTGATACGCGCCTTCATTCCTGATTTCCTTGTATCTTACAGTCGAGGTTACGGCATTTCCGCCAGCAGCGCCTTGACGACATTGGCCGAGTTTATCGAGGCCAGCGCCATGAAGGTCGCCATCTGATTGGCGCCCTCACCGCCACCGGCGAGATCCGACAGGCTGCGCACCGCCAGGAACGGTACGCCGTTGCTGTAGGTCACATGTGCGACAGCAGCACTTTCCATGTCGAGCACCTTGGCGTCGAAGGTCTTGTGCACATAGTCACGAAATTCGGCATTGTCGACGAAGGCCTGCCCGGAAACACCGTTGCCACCGACAATGATCTTCGGCGGCTTGGCGAGACATTTGTTCTCCGGCGCGCAGGCTTGCAGATCGAGCTTGGCTGCAACTTTGCGGGCTGCCTCGAGCAAGGCTGGGTCGGACGGGAACCAGAACTTCGTTTCATCGCCGCTGCCGCCCTTGCGCGTGACAGTCACCGAACGCGGCACGACCATTCCGTAACCGGCGAACTGATCCTTGGGAATAAAAGGCGGAATTTCGTAGCCGTCGCCAACCTTGCGCGCGAAGACCGCCTCAAGATATTCGCCCCACTGATCGGCAACGACGACATCGCCAATGCTGAGCGCGGGATCGACGCCACCGGCAATGCCGGAAAACACCACGGAAGTGACGACAAACCGGTCTAGCGCGGACTGGGTCGTCATCGATGCGTTGACCATGCTGACTCCACTCAGGAACAGCACGACATCCTTGCCGGCAAGCTTACCTGTGATGAACTTGCGGCCATTGATCTCATGTTCGGCGCGGTCGGCAAGATCGGCCTGCAACGCTACCCATTCCGGTGGAAAGGCCGAGACAATCGCGACACGCGGTTTGTCGTCGAGCCGTTCCGCTGCCGGGACGGCAGCGGAAAACATGACGAGGAACAGCAGACCGAAAGCCATCACGCGTGCGATAGCGCTCATGCTTCAGGCTCCTTCGCCGGGATAGCACTTTTTAGAGGCATTGGCCGGGAGGACCCGGTTCTCAACGGTCAGAACGGGATTTCGTCATCCAGTTCGCGCGATCCGCCACCGCCGCCGCCACGATTGCCGTTTCCGCCGCCGGAACCGCCGCCCGAGTTGCGGCCACCACCGAAATCGCCAGGGCCGGATTGGCCGAAGCTGTCGCGGTTGCCACCGGAATAACCGACTTGGCCGCCTTCGCCCTGCCCGCGTGCATCGAGCATCTGCAACTCGCCACGGAACTTCTGCAGCACGACTTCGGTCGTGTAACGCTCCTGGCCACTCTGGTCCTGCCATTTGCGGGTCTGCAGTTGCCCCTCGACATAAACCTTCATGCCCTTCTTCAGATATTGCTCAGCCACCTTGGCGAGCTGGTCGTTGAAGATGACGACATTGTGCCACTCGGTCTTTTCCTTGCGCTCGCCCGAATTCTTGTCGCGCCAGGTTTCCGATGTAGCGATGCGGATGTTGACGACCGGATCGCCCGAGTTCAGCCGGCGGGTTTCGGGGTCCGCACCCAGATTGCCCACCAAAATGACCTTGTTGACGCTACCAGCCATCACACTTCTCCGCGCTCATCCGAAACCAGAATTCTCGCCGCACCATATAGGCTGAGGGGCCTGCCCGCCTCCACGGACACGCCTTTCCCACAAGGTTTTTGTTCTATCTATGTTCTAGTTCTTAACGCGGTGCTTTGTCAAGGAATGGCAGCAAATGAACGGATACAGGCCTATTTCCAATCCTTGTGCGAAACGGCTCTTGCCAAATAGATAAGTATTCACTTATGTTTTTGGCATGATCGAATCCGAAATCTTCAGGGCCCTGGCAGACCCCACCCGGCGCGCGCTGTTCGAGCGGCTTGCGGCCGGCGAGATGACCGTCTCCGAACTGCGCGCCGGCACGCCGGTTTCGCAACCGGCTGTCTCGCAACATCTTGCCGTGCTGCGTGGCGCCGGGCTGGTGAGCGAGCGCCGCGTGGGACGCAACGCCTTCTACCGCGCTGACCCGGAGGGGCTGTCACCACTTCTCGGGTGGATCGAACGTTACCGCGCCTTCTGGCCTGACCGCATCGAAAGGCTGAAGACCGTGCTGAAGGAGATGGATCAATGACCCGCGAACCCCATGAAGACATCGTTGTCGAATGCGATCTGCCCGAGGCGCCGGAAAAGGTTTGGCGCGCGCTCACCGAGCCGGAAATCGTCGCGGCCTGGCTGATGCCGAACGACATCAAGGCCGAAACCGGGCATCGTTTTTCGCTCGGCACCGAAGGCGGTATCGATTGCACGGTGCTAGAAGCGGAGCCTGGCCGCCTGCTGCGCTATTCCTGGCATGAACGGGACGCCGGATCCAAAGGGACAAGCGGCTTCGACAGCGTCGTCACCTTCGAACTGGCGCGTACTGCCAATGGCGGGACACACCTGCGCGTCGTGCATGACGGCTTCATCGCAGCGACAACAGCCACCTGCAGCATTTCCGGTGCCAATTGCAGCGTCGCTATCAATGCCCCCAGGCCCAACAGGACCCTCGCCTCAGCCAACGCGCCGCAATGGCGCATGGCCGCCTGAATCAAAAGGAACCAATACGATGTCCGGTGTTGCCAACCTTGTGCCCATGGTGATCGAGCAGTCGAGCCGCGGCGAACGCTCCTTCGACATTTTCTCCCGGCTGCTGCGCGAACGCATCATCTTCGTCAACGGCCAGATCGAAGACAACATGGCCGCCATCATCTGCGCGCAGTTGCTGACGCTCGAAGCGGATAATCCGGAAAAAGAAGTATCGCTCTACATCAATTCGCCGGGCGGCGTGGTGAGTTCCGGCTTCGCCATCTACGACACGATGCGTTACATCTCCTGCCCGGTCTCGACGGTGTGCATGGGCTTTGCCGCCTCGATGGGCTCATTCCTGCTGATGGCTGGCGACCCTGGCCGGCGCATCGCGCTACCCAACAGCAAGGTCGTGCTGCACCAGCCGCTCGGCGGCTTCCAGGGCCAGGCATCGGACATCCAGCGTCATGCAGAGGCCATCCTTAAAACCAAGCGGCAGATGATCGAACTCTATGCACAGCATTGCGGCCGCACGATCGAAGAGGTCGAGAACACGCTCGACCGCGACCACTTCATGAGCGCCGAGGACGCCAAGGCCTGGGGACTGGTCGACCATGTCTACGACACGCGCAAACGCGCCACCGCCGCATGAGCCTTCGGGTTTTCTGACAGCATGGGAGACAGCCGGCACTGGCCGTGTCGACCGAACATGCCTATGTTGCAGCCATGAACTTCATGGCTGCCTTTATCCGTACGAATTTCGCTGCTCTCGCAATTCTCGCCCTCTCGGCCCCGATTGCGCTTGCAGGAGAAGCGACCAGACAGACGGCAAAGCCCCTTCCCGGGGTCAATGGCGGCTACAGCATCGTCAAACCGGCTGCCCCGCAGCCGGAACCTGACGATTATGACCCGGCCACCGGCCGCCAATTCAAGGTTGGCGACATGGACGTGCGCATTTCCGGTTCGGTGATCGTGGATGTCGGCGCCGGCGACATTCCTGCGCCGCGACGCTGAACGCGTTCAGGCACGATGTCTGCTTCAAAAGCGCAGGAGATTCCTTTGCACGTCTGAATGGGTGCAAGGCGCTCCAAACGGGTCGGATGAGGGTCCCTGTCAGCTCAAAATAACAGCCCCGCCGCTGCCCATGGCATGCGGACGGGGCTTTTGAGGGTTTTACCCAGGTCTACCGGGAGCGTTTTACCGGTTTTGGGTTTCGGGTGCTTCGCGGCTCACAGCCGACGACCCGACTAGTGGTCTCTGATTGTAGGGGATCGGCAGGTCACGGTTTGCGCAGAAAAGCACTGCCTTCCTGACACCTATGCCTGCCGCGGCTCCAACGACAGGTGGAGCCCGAAGGGACTGTCCGGTGGGGTCATGCCTCGCTCCTTCTGCTGGTTGCTCTTGCCGTCTTCCCGAACTCTCACTCGTTTGGTCTGCGGCGCCTCGCAGACCGCCTTCCGGCACGAGGATCGCCACAGGGCGATCGGTTCAGGCGACGAACCGACCTTGCGCCTTCGCTTCCGTAGCGTCAACCGATGACCGATCGATTACAAAAATTGTGATCGGAACGATCCGGAACGTCACGTTCTGCTGACATCGCCTTGTCAGGAGCACGTTCGGCCTTTGTTCTTTTTTGCTTGCTCGCTCGCGCGAAAGGCGGTTAAACGCTGGGATTGGCCGGAGTCTCTCGATCTTGCGGCGAAAATACCCCATATGAGCGGACGGCGGCAGGGTTCGCCGATCCGAGACATTGCAAAGCTGAGGCGGCGGAGCGGCATGGCCGACCATAAGTACATTTCCATTCGCGGCGCGCGCGAGCACAATCTGAAGAATGTCGATCTCGATCTGCCGCGAGACAGCCTCGTCGTCATGACCGGCCTGTCCGGCTCGGGCAAATCGTCACTTGCCTTCGACACAATCTATGCGGAAGGGCAGCGCCGCTACGTCGAAAGCCTTTCTGCCTATGCCCGCCAGTTCCTGGAGATGATGCAGAAGCCGGACGTCGACCAGATCGACGGTCTGTCGCCCGCCATCTCGATCGAGCAGAAGACCACGTCCCGCAATCCGCGTTCGACGGTCGGCACCGTCACCGAAATCTACGACTATATGCGCCTGCTGTTCGCGCGCGTCGGTGTGCCATATTCGCCGGCCACCGGCCTGCCGATCGAGAGCCAGACCGTCTCGCAGATGGTCGACCGCGTGCTGGCGCTGGAGGAAGGCACCCGCCTTTACATCACGGCACCGATGGTGCGCGGCCGCAAGGGTGAGTACAAGAAGGAGCTGCTGGAGCTTCAGAAGAAGGGCTTCCAGCGCGTCAAGGTCGACGGCACCTTCTACGAGATCGCCGACGTGCCGGCGCTCGACAAGAAGTACAAGCACGACATCGACGTCGTCGTCGACCGCATCGTCGTGCGTGCCGACCTCGCTACGCGTCTGGCCGATTCCATGGAAACGGCGCTGAAACTGGCAGAAGGGCTCGCAGTCGCGGAATTCGCCGACAAACCATTGCCCGCGGCAGCGACAGCGGAAGAATCCGCTTACAAATCGAAGAACGAGACACACGAACGCATCCTGTTTTCGGAAAAGTTCGCCTGCCCGGTTTCCGGTTTCACCATCCAGGAAATCGAGCCGCGGCTGTTCTCTTTCAACAACCCGTTCGGTGCCTGCCCGACCTGTGACGGCCTCGGCAGCCAGCGTGCCATCGACGAAAACCTCGTCGTGCCGGACGACAACATAACCCTGCGCGACGGTGCTGTGGCACCGTGGGCGAAATCCACCTCGCCCTATTATTCGCAGACGCTGGAAGCGCTGGGCAAGGTCTATGACTTCAAATTGGGCGACAAGTTCAAGGATCTCAAGGACGATGCCCGGCAGGCCATCCTGCGCGGCACCGGCGAGCGCGAGATCACCTTCAACTATGACGACGGCCTGCGCTCCTACAAGACCACCAAGACGTTCGAGGGCGTGATCCCCAATCTCGAGCGGCGCTGGAAGGAAACGGAATCGGCCTGGATGCGCGAGGAGATCGAGCGCTTCATGTCGGCCACGCCCTGCCCCGCCTGCGGCGGCTACCGCCTCAAGCCCGAAGCGCTGGCGGTCAAGATCGCAGGCAAGCACATCGGCGAAGTGACGGAGTTGTCGATCCGCAAGGCCGATGCCTGGTTCACCGAATTGCCGGCGCAGCTCAACGAGAAGCAGACTGAAATCGCCGTACGGGTGCTCAAAGAGATCCGCGAACGGTTGCGTTTCCTCAACGACGTCGGTCTCGACTATCTGACGCTGTCGCGCAATTCCGGCACGCTGTCGGGCGGCGAAAGCCAGCGTATCCGCCTCGCTTCGCAGATCGGCTCCGGCCTCACCGGCGTTCTCTACGTGCTGGACGAGCCGTCGATCGGCCTGCACCAGCGCGATAACGCGCGCCTGATCGAAACGCTGAAGCATCTGCGCGACATCGGCAATACGGTGATTGTCGTCGAACACGATGAGGACGCCATCCTCACTGCCGACTATGTCGTCGACATCGGCCCGGCGGCCGGCATCCATGGCGGGCAGATCGTCGCGCAGGGCACGCCGCGCGAGATCATGGCCAACCCCAATTCGATCACCGGCAAATATCTGTCCGGCGAGCTCGAGATCGAGACCCCGGTCGAGCGCCGCCCCGGCAAGAAGGGCAAGCGCATCAAGATCGTCGGCGCGCGCGGCAACAATTTGAAGAACGTCTCCGCCGAATTCCCGCTCGGTACCTTCACCGCCGTCACCGGCGTATCGGGCGGCGGCAAGTCGACCTTCCTGATCGAGACGCTGTTCAAGGCGGCGTCGCGCCGCATCATGGGTTCGCGTGAGCATCCGGCCGAGCATGACCGCATCGAAGGGCTTGAGTTCCTGGACAAGGTCATCGACATCGACCAGAGCCCGATCGGCCGCACGCCACGTTCCAACCCGGCGACCTATACCGGCGCCTTCACGCCGATCCGCGATTGGTTCGCGGGGCTTCCCGAGGCGAAGGCGCGCGGCTACCAGCCGGGCCGCTTCTCCTTCAACGTCAAGGGCGGCCGCTGCGAGGCGTGCCAGGGCGATGGCGTCATCAAGATCGAGATGCACTTCCTGCCGGACGTCTACGTCACCTGTGATGTCTGTCACGGCAAGCGCTACAACCGCGAAACGCTGGATGTCACTTTCAAGGGCAAGTCCATCGCCGACGTGCTCGACATGACGGTCGAGGAAGGCGTCGAGTTCTTCGCCGCGGTGCCGGCGGTGCGCGACAAGCTGATCACGCTCAACCAGGTTGGCCTCGGCTATATCCACATCGGCCAGCAGGCAACAACATTGTCGGGGGGTGAAGCACAGCGCATCAAGCTCGCCAAGGAACTGTCGCGCAAGGCGACCGGCAAGACGCTCTACATCCTCGATGAGCCGACCACCGGCTTGCATTTCCACGATGTGGCGAAGCTGCTCGAAGTGCTGCATGAGCTGGTCGATCAGGGCAATACCGTCATCGTGATCGAGCACAATCTCGAGGTCATCAAGACAGCCGACTGGGTGCTCGACCTCGGCCCCGAGGGTGGCGACGGTGGCGGTGAGCTGGTGGCCTCTGGTACACCCGAGGATATCGTCGCGGAACCGCGCAGCTACACCGGCCAGTTCCTCAAGGAGCTTCTGGAGCGCCGGCCGAAAGGCAAGCGCGAGGCGGCCGAGTGACCGATAGCGTGGGCGTGGTTTCCGTCGAGAGCCGGTTCGGGGTCGCCGAAACCACCGACCGGCTGGCGGAGACAGTGGCCCGGCTGGGCCTCTACGTCTTCGCTCGCATCGACCATGCAGCCGGTGCGCGGGATGTCGGTGTGTCGCTTCGCCCGACGCAGCTTTTGATCTTCGGCAATCCGAAGGGTGGCACGCCGCTGATGCAGGACAAGCAGATTGCCGGCATCGACCTGCCGGTGAAGGCGCTTGCGTGGGAAGACGAAGCCGGCAAGGTCTGGCTCTCATACAACGCGGCTGACTGGATCGCTGCCCGCCATGGGCTGGGCGACGCCAGCGTGACAGCGGTCCAGGCGATTGCCGACGGTATGGGCAAGGTCATCGGAATGGCGGCCGGGCGCAAACAGCAGGCTTCAGAGCCTCGCGCGCATTGACGATCTCCCAGCCTGGGCTGAACAAAAAAAGAGCAGACGAAGTCTAACTCGCCTGCTCTCCCCTAGCATTTGGCGGCAACGCGGCCGTTGGCACCGCGCACCACCCCCGAGCCAAAGAACCGGGAGAACGGTATTAACGGTCTGTCTCATTTTAGCGCATCTTGATCCAAGGTACATACCTCAATTGGGGGAGATGCGCGGCTTTGGGCTGGAACGGCAAGGCTTTAAAAAGCGGCATGCCGCGACGATCCAGCCCAGCTTGCCACGCCGCGAAGGCCAGGAATGCTGAACGGAGTTGGCAGGAGGATCGTCAGCGGTTGCCGATTTCGGATGGTCTGTAACGCCTTGCCGTGGTTTGACTTGCCTGAGCAGACACACCCGATCAACCGAACGACCCAGTGGAGGATGAAAATGAGCGCAGCAGGCAGGATCCGGTCGGGCATGGGCGGTTGGACGTTCGAGCCCTGGGACACGTCGTTCTATCCGGAGACGCTGTCGAAGGCCAAGCAGCTCAACTACGCCTCGCGGCAGGTGCCGACAATCGAGGTCAACGGCACCTACTACTCGACCTTCAAGCCGCCGACCTTTGCCAAATGGGCGAAGGATGCTCCGGACGATTTTGTATTTTCGCTGAAGGCGATCCGCTTTGCGACCAACCGCCGGGTGCTGGGCGAAGCAGGCGAATCGGTGCAGCGCTTCCTCGACTCAGGCGTCTCGGAACTCGGCGACAAGCTGGGGCCGATTCTTTGGCAGTTCGCCCCGACCAAGCGCTTCGACGCCGACGACTTCGGCGCCTTCCTCGCACTCCTGCCCGAAAAGCAGGACGGCGTGGCGCTACGCCATGCGGTGGAGGTCCGCCACGATTCCTTCACAGTGCCCGAATTCCCCGCGCTGGCGCGCAAGCACAATGTCGCGATCGTTTATGCCGACCATGCCAAATATCCGGCGATCGCCGATGCAACCGGCGACTTCGTCTATGCACGGCTCCAGACGGGCAGCGACGACAACCCGGATTGCTATACGCCGAAAGCGCTCGACCAATGGGCCGAACGCGCCAAAGTCTGGGCCGCCGGCAAGGAACCTGATGACCTGAAGCGCGCCGACCCCAGCACCAAGGCCGAAGTAAAGCCGAGAGACGTGTTCGTCTACTTCATCACCGAGGGCAAGGTCCGCGCGCCGTTCGGCGCGATGGCGCTGATGAAGCGCGTCGGAAATTGAAGAACTAAAAAACGAAAGCCGCCTCATTAGAGCGCCGCGCGTCCATTCGGACGCGCAAAGGACGCTCTAAAACTTTTGTATCTGCGCATCGTGCTTTCCGAAAATCGATTCCGATTTTCGGGCCGATGTGCTTGAAGCGGCTTTCATGCCTTACGATAGAAAGGTCGGGTCAGGAGCCTCGCGCAACGCGTTCGATTTCTTCGCGCACGAGGCGCTCGACCAGCGTCGGCAAATTGTTGTCCAGCCAGTCCTGAAGCATTGGGCGCAGCATCTCGGCAGCCATGTCGTCGAAGGTCTTCTTGGCTCGCCCGGCGAAAGCTTCCGATAATTCTTCAAAGGAAGCAGCCACCTGACGGCTGGTATGTTCAGAAATCAGGGAAGGCCGCAACGCCGCGGTTTCAACCGCCGCCGCACGCTGGACCCCGAATTCGGCCTGCTCACGGATGGTATCGACATTATCGGGCTGCGTTGCGAAAACGGCGTCTTCCTGCTCCAAGGCTTCATCCGCTTTTGTACCGGAAACAATCTCGACCTCGCGAGGCCAGGCGGCTCGAAGCTGACCTGCAGCCTCTTCCCTGTCGGCAACCGGCTGCGGCGTGGACCGTTCGGAAGCTGTCATCGTACCGATTTCAGCCAGCGTGATCACGGACGCTGCCGGGCGTGGTTCAGGCGCTTCGGCGGCAAGCTGTGCCTGAACCTCGGCTAGGCTGACCGGCTTGTTCGGTGTTTCGGCATGCAACTCGCTGCGGAATGCATCGACTTCAGGCGCCTCGACAGGTGCGGATTGCGTCGTCGCCACTTCATCGTCCTGACGCGTCTCGACCGTCTCAATCGTGCTTTTGCGGCCTGTGTCGCTGTCTTCGATGATCCTGCGGATGGAAGCCAGGATCTCTTCCATCGAAGGTTCGCGTTGCGCGCTGCTTGCTGCCGTGGCCATTGTCACATTCGCCGCCCTGGAAACCTGTTGCATTTTCGCCCGGCACCAAGGCCGGTTCGAATCATGCGTCAAGCGTAACCGACCGATTGCAATCGGAGAATCCCCAAACTGGGGACTCGGGCGGTTTCAACAGATTAGAAAATAAAACAGCCCCGCTTTGCGGGGCTGTCAAATTCATCGATCCGAGAGAAGTTAGCGACCATCCGGCGTACGCAGGCCGTACCACTTGTCCTTGACGGCCTTGTAGTGCTCTTCCGGATTGTACTTCGCCACCCGCAGCCCAAGGCGCTCGACGGTGAGCCGGCCCATCGCCTGCAGAATGCCGTAGCTGGCAATGACCACATCGCGCTCGGAAGCGGCCAGATTGATCTGCGCGCTGAAAACCACGTTCTGCGCGTTCAGGACGTCCAGCGTGGTCTGCTGGCCGACATTGCGCTCCTCGATCACGCCGTTCAGTGCCAGTTGCGCGGCCGCGATGGAAGCGCGGTTGGCGTCGACATTCTCCCGGGCAGCCTGATAGGCGGTCCATGCCGCGACCACAGCATTGCGAACCTGATCGCGTGCCACGTCGACCTCGATACGGGCCTGGCCGAGCCGTTCCTTCTGCTGGCGCACCGTCGCGGCCGTGCGGCCACCGGAATAGATCGGCACCGTCAGCGTCGCACCAACGCTGGCCGAGGTCGACGAACCGTCCGGGCTCAGGATACTGCCGGGCGATGCATCCCGGTAATTGCGGGAAATGCCCGCCGATGCACTCACCTGCGGCAGCAGAGCACCCTCCGCCGCCTTGACGCCAAAGCCCGAGGAATCGACCAGATGCTGGTTGGCCAGGATGGCTGGATTTTCGTTGTTGGCCGCCGCGATCGCATTTTCGATGTTCGATGGCAAAAGTTTGCCCAGCGGCGACGGCGCTTTCAGCTTGCCTGGCTGATCACCGATGATCTGGCGATAGACACCCGCGCTGGCCAGCGCCTGGGCCTGCGCCGCGCTCAACTGCGCCTGCGCGGTCGAGCGCTGAGCTTCCGCCTGCGCAACGTCGGTGCGAGTGCCCTCGCCCACTTCGAAACGCGACCGCGCGGCGCGTACCTGCTCGGTCAAGGCCTTCAGGTTCTGTTCCGTCAGCCTCGCGACCTGGCGGTCGTGGATGACGTTCATATAGGCCTGGGCAGCCGCGAAGAGCGTGGCATTCTGCTGATTGTTCAGCCCTTCCTGGGAAGCCCGCACCTGCGCTTCCGCTGCGGCCACATTGTTCTTGGTCTGGAAGCCGTCGAACAGGGTCTGGTTGATCTGCACGCCGAAATTGCCGGTCGTCAGGCGACCGGCATTGTTTCCACGCGTGCTCGAATAGTCGATGCTGGCCGAACCGGTGATGGTCGGGCGCCAGCCCGACTTGGCAATCGCCACGCCTTCATCGGTCACCCGCACGCCGGCGCGCGTTGAATTCAGCGTCGAGTTGTTCTGATAGGCTTTGGACAGTGCGCCGAGAATAGTTTCGGCAGATGCCGCGGCGGGAGAAAGCGCGGTCACCGAAGCAAGTAGAATAGCGAGGAAACTCTTGTTCACAGAATGCACGGCAAATCCTCATTCTTCATTGGAAACCACGCAAGAACGGCTGCCGTCATTTTGGCAACCGTCATCGCGTGTTTGTGTTCCCTGCCGTTAGCCCGTCTCCCCAAATCCGAACCACCGGCAACGATCTGTTAACACAAGCCATCATGCCGCGACGCGAGCCGCAAGAGCAAATCTCTCAGAATTCGAAAACACGCACACGTTCGAATCCCGGTAGTGGCTTTATTGCCGCATTAAATGCACGCCGCCCGGTCGCGATACCAGTAGTCTTCAAAAACAGACGTGCGACACCGGCATTGCCGTGGCCTTCCACGGCGACGAGTCGGCCGCCTTCGGCGAGTTGGTCCAGAAGCGCCTGCGGCACTTCCTCGACGCTGCCGCCGACAAAAATCACATTGTACGGCCCCTTTTGGGGATCGCCGTCGCGCAATGCGCCCTCGACAACGGTGACATTGTCGTAGCCGAGCGACGACAGGGTCGTGCGTGCCGCTTCCGCCAGGCCCGAATCGCTTTCCAGAGCAACGACGGACTTCGCCACCCGGGAAAGGATTGCTGCGGAGTAGCCGGTACCGCATCCGACATCGAGAACGGTATCGTCAGCACTGATTCCCGCGAGCTGGAGCAGCTTGGCCAAGGGCGATGGCTCCATCAGGTAGCGCGGTTCACCGGCGACGCGGCTGATGCGGATATCCTCATCGATGTAGGCGAGATCGCTCTGGCTGGCAGGCAGGAAAGCCTCACGCGGAACTGTAAGGAAGGCGTCGAGCAGCGAAGCGTTCGTCACATCGGTGGTGCGCAACTGGCCATCGACCATCTTCACGCGGCGTGCGGAGAAATCAGCGCTCATGTTCCAACCGTCCCGCTTCCGGCGCACGTGCCGCGCCTACAGTCATCAAGAACGCCCACCGGCATAGGACGCCGGCTTGGGATTGGAGGCCTCGCCCGGAATCGAACCGGGGTGCAAGGATTTGCAGTCCTCTGCGTAACCACTCCGCCACGAGGCCTCATCGCTCCCGGCGTTCCACGGCGCTTCAATAGGTTGGGCCGTTTTGGCAGTCAAGGACACAGGCTTCATTCTGGAAACAATTCCCTAACCTATTCTGAACAGCCGCCCCAAGGCGGCCGCATCGTCCGGGACGGCGGCGATGGAAAAGCACCAGACTGCGCGGATGAGAGGCCGCCTACGAGCGCCGACGGCGCTCCCACCAGACCACGATACGGCGGCGATGGCGTCGAATCACCGCGAACTCGTAGGAAAGCACCAGGAAGCCGACCGGCAACATCCACAGGCCCAGCACCGGCAGGAACCAAAGCAGGCCACCAAACAGGAACGCCACACCAATGGCGATGCGCAACGCACGCGACCGCGGCAATGCGAAGTCGCGCCCGAACGCCGAAATCTTGTGTTTTCGTTTGCGAGGCTCGCTGTCTGCGTTCATGCCTTGCACCGCTCCGCTCATCCTTGCTCCCTTGCCTGACCGGGCTTCAAACGCCCTGTTTACCGGCATCGGCGCCTGATATGATGGCATGACGTGGCGATTGCGAGAACGCGCCACAGAAAAACCTTCGAAAAAATACGAATTCCCGCTTTGCAAAGCCGAAAAGGATCGCTATAGCCACCCCCGTTCACACGAGAGCCCTGTTCCCCGGTAGCTCAGTGGTAGAGCAACCGGCTGTTAACCGGTTGGTCGCTGGTTCGAATCCGGCCCGGGGAGCCACTTCGGTACGAAACTGCGAGTATCGTACCCTGCTCTATGCAATGCAGACTTTCCAGTAGATCGCTTAAGGCGCAACTGCGTCGTTAAAACGATCTTCCCCTTCCCGCCAAGCGGGCTTCCTTGCGCTGCAACCAGTTAAGTCGGCAGGACATCCTCGATGTCGATGCGCAATCGCCCCGCTTCATTCGTCTCCACACGCGCTTCGACGCCGTAGGCCAGCCGAAGCGTTTGCGGAGTGATCGCTTCAGCGGGTTGACCGAAAGCGATCAGATCGCCCTTCGCCAGAATGGCGGTACGATCAGCCCAACGACATGCGAGCGACAGATCGTGCAAGATCGCCACGACGATGGCTTCGCTCCTGCGTGCATAGTCTCGCACAAGACGCATGGCGCGAATCTGATGTGCGAGATCGAGCGCACTCGTCGGTTCATCGAGCAGCAGCAACCGAGGTTCCCGGACCGTTGCCTGTGCGAGACTCGCCAACTGGCGCTGACCGCCTGAGAGATGATCGAAGGGATAGAGCGCGAGATCACCGATACCAAACTGCTCCAAAGCCGAGAATGCCCTTCGTCTTAGCTGGCCGTTCGACACGATTCCATTCGATGGCGCTGCTTTCAGGGCCGCGAACACCCCCTCGAAAACGTTGAGCGCGATCCCGGACGGGAGCGATTGAGGCATGAAGGCAACGCGCTTCGCCCGCTCCGTCAGGGTGAGTGCGAGCAGATCGACTCCGTCCAGACGGGCTTCTCCGCGTGCGGGTGTTAGCCCCGCAAGCGACCGCATCAAGGTGGACTTGCCGGCCGCATTCGGTCCGACCAGCGCAATCACCTCTCCGGGGACAAGGCGTGGCAGGCTCAGCTTGTTTACAATCCGTCGAGAGCCGTATCCTGCTTCGAGGCCGCGAATTTCGAGGCCTTCCGTCATCGGACTGCCTTCCGCCGCATCACCAGCAGGAAGAACACCGGCAGACCGATAAAAGCTGTGACGATCCCGATCGGAATGATGGCTCCAGGCAGGATCGTCTTGGCTGCCACGCTCGCAAGCGACATGACGAGCGCCCCGGTCATCGCGCTTGCGGGCAGGAAGAAGCGATGATCCTCCCCGATAATCAGGCGCGCAATGTGTGGGCCGACGAGCCCGATGAAGCCGATTGTGCCGCAGAATGCGACCGCGGTCGCGGCCAGCAGACTTATCCGCAGGAGGGAGTAGAAGCGCACGCGACCGACATCGACACCAAAGCTCATCGCCCGATCGTCGCCAAACCGCAGTGCTGTCATCCTCCACGACGCACGCAACGAAAACGGAAGAACAACGGCCACCACCGCCGCGAGCGCGCCCACGGTTCCCCAGGTGGTTCTCGCCAGGCTGCCCATGCCCCAGAACACGAACTGCTGGAGAGCATCAGCCGTGGCCAGGAACTGAATGAGAGCAACCCCAGCGTTGAAAGCGAACAAAAGGCCGACTCCGAACAGGATCAACGTATCGGACCCGCCACCGGATCGTCGCGAGAGCGCCTGGAGAGGGTCCGTTGGAATTGTGCACCGCCTATATGGAACCCGGCATGGTCAATGAGGCTGTGTTCTCGCACGGATGCCGGATGATACGTGTTTCGGCCCTCCTCGACGCCGGACTCCGCGCCCTCGCGGAAGAAAGCTCGGGTGAAGTTCAGGATGAACGCGGAGCACTCCTTGCCCGCCTGATCGTCAGCGAAATCGAGCGCGCACAAGATGCCGATTTTGCCATCCCCATGCCGCAGGACCTGCGCCTGCGACGCATCTGTGATGCGCTGATCGAAACGCCGTCGTTGGAAACGGATATCGATTCCTGGGGCTCAATTGTTGGCCTGAGCCGACGAACCCTGACGAGAAAATTCAGGGCGGAAACATCCTTGACCTTTGGCGAATGGCGACGCCGTTTGCGGGCTGCAAGGGCAACGATCCAGCAGACGGAAGGCCAGCCATTGCGTGCTGTCGCCGGAAAAGTTGGATACCGCACCGCTCATGGCCTTCAAGCAATGATCGAACGCTGCAAGGTCCGCCGCGGATTGACCGGCACGAACAACCAGCGAAACAGCGCCCCACATCGCAACCCATGACGCGCTGCCTTGTGCAGCCGAACGCCCTCCGTCGCAGAGCGTGACTTGTCAGTCGAAATGCCACTCTGACAAGGATCTTCGTACGAAACGGCGTCGCGGTCCTGATTGACGGTCATGATGCCGACGGCGACAAAATCGTCGGACGGAACCGACTTAACTGACCGCCACGACATCCGCCGAAAAGCGCAGTTCCCGCATCGGGCGCACCTTGTTGGTCGTCTCGGAATAAATCGGATGCGCCTTGTAGGCCGCAAGCGCGGCGGCGTCCTCGAACTCGGCATAGACGACGATGTCGATCTTGTCGCACATCGGATCGACCTTGGAATTGAGCGTCACTTCGAACAGGCGCGAATGCGGGATCCGCCCCAGGGCAAGCAGGCCGGTGCGAACCTTTTCGACATCTTCGTCGGGCCGCACGCTGAAGAAAACGATGTGCCGGATCAATCCAGTCTCCCTGGCACCTTGCCCGCGAGGTATTGCCAGGCGGGCGCTGCATTCTTTGAGATCAGCAGCTTCTGGGCCAGCGGCACACTGGCGTCAACCGGCAGGTTGTCGCGGCGAGCCAGTCGATGGTCTGGATCAACCGGTGATGTAGGCAATCGCGTGGCTGATGCCTTTCGTTCCCGCATCCATGTAGCGGCCCTCATTGTAGAGGCCGTCCCAGATCAGGAAGAAAGCAATCGCGGCAATGAAGATGACGAGGCGCATGAGCGTACGCTAGTCGATTTCGATTACCATATTCATAACCTCCTTTTCGCTCGCCGCAGCACCTTCCAGGCGACGGCTCTTTGCCCCAATCGGGCGCCGCGCCTGCCCCTTGCCAGCCGCCGCGACACGATAGAAAATCATCAATGGATTCATCACGAAGCGACGGGCCCTGCCGGGCGCGCCGTTTTGTTGTTTTCGGGAGAGGAAATCCGCGCCGTGCAGTGCATGGCGCAGCAACGGATGGGTCCGATCAGGAGCGGCAGAGGGAATCTGCTTCTGAACAGGAGGGGACTTTATGAATGAAAATCACCGAACCGCGACGCCGATGACGGACGCCATCCGCCTCGACGAGCGCAATTTCGCCGAAATCGTCAAAGGACTGCCGGCCAAGGCACGCATGGTGTTCAAGGCCGCCATGGCCATGCCGCGCGGCTCGCTCAAGGTTCGCATGCCCGATGGGCGCGCCGTCCTGGTTGAGGGCAAGGCCCCCGGCCCGAACGCCGAACTGGTGCTGAACAACTGGCGACTGCCCAACCGCGCCTTCACCGGCGGCACGATCGGGGTTGCCGAGTCCTATATGGACGGCGACTGGGAGAGCCCGGACGTGACGAGCTTCCTGGAGCTCTTCGTGGTGAATACCGAAACCGGAGAAAAGGTGGCTGGCGGTGCCAGTTGGATCGTCAACACCGTGCAGCGCGTCCGCCATTGGCTGAACGAGAACACGCACACAGGCTCGAAACGCAACATCTCGGCACATTACGACCTCGGCAACGCCTTCTACCAGAAATGGCTCGACCCGAGCATGACGTATTCATCGGCGCTTTATTCGACAGGTGCCAATGATCTCGAAAGCGCTCAGGCTGCCAAGTATCGGGCGCTCGCCAAGGATATCGGCATCGGCACGCAGGACCATGTTCTTGAAATCGGCTGCGGCTGGGGCGGTTTTGCCGAGTTCGCCGCCCGTGAAATCGGTTGCCGCGTCACGGGCCTCACCATCAGCCGCGAACAGCATGATTTCGCCAAGGCACGCATCCAACGGGCCGGCCTCGGCGACAAGGTCGACATCAAGCTGCAGGACTATCGCGACGAAACCGGCAAATACGACCGCATCGCTTCGATCGAGATGTTCGAGGCGGTCGGCGAAAAATACTGGCCGACCTTTTTCGGCAAGGTGAAGGAGTGCCTGAAGCCCGGCGGCACCGCCGGCTTCCAGATCATCACCATCAACGAAGCCGCCTACAAGACCTATCGCGTCCGGCCGGATTTCATCCAGCGCTATGTCTTCCCGGGCGGTATGCTGCCGACGCCGACGATCCTCAAATCGCTCGGCGCCGATCATGGCCTCGCCTATCTGGCCGAGCGCGTCTTTGCCCAGGATTATGCCCGCACATTGGCGGAATGGCGCCAGCGTTTCTGGACGTCCTGGGAACGGATCGTCCCCCTCGGCTTCGACGACCGCTTCAAGAAACTCTGGGAGTTCTATCTCCACTATTGCGAGGCGGGCTTCCGTTCGAGCTATATCGACGTGCGCCAGGTCATCTACAAGGCCTGAGCCGCCCAGTCGCGGCCGCCTGCAGGAGCATGATCCGAACGGAAGGTCCGCGCCGCAGAAGCAACGGAACCTTTCGAGGAAAGATCATACGATAAAACAAATAGATGGAGTGGAATGCTGATTCATCTTGATCGCATTCTACTCTACGGCTGTGCACCGCCTGTGCCAGGCGATCACAACAGGATGCGATATTTGGAAAAGCCGTTCTCGCCCTCGCCTGCCGGCTCGATCTTCAGCGTCTTGACCTGACTGATGAAGTCCCTCGCCTTGGCTCCTGTTTCGAACACCACGCTGGTTTCCGGCAGCGGCACGAACGACCAGTTGGCGTCAGCCGAAGGGTTGATGGTACCTTCGGCGACGATGTAGCGCACGATCACATCGCGGTTGGTATCGGGAGCCTCATAGATGATCTTGCTTTCGTTGATGTCGGGGAAATTGCCCCCGCCCCCGGCGCGGTAGTTGTTGGTGGCAACGACGAATTTCTTAGCCGGATCAATCGGCTTTCCATCGAACATCAAGTCCTTGATGCGGCTGGAGCCGGCAGTGATGACGTTGCCTTTCGCGTCGTATTTCGGCGGCTGCAACAGGTCTATCCGATAGCTGACGCCGTCGATCACGTCGAAATTGTAGGACGGGAAATCCGTGTTGATCAGCGGCTGGTCGGTCTTGCCTGGCTCGATGTGCTTGAAGATGCCGGCCGACATCTCCAGCCACTCCTTCACCTGTGCACCGGTGATCTCCACCGCGCGCACCGTATTCGGGTAGAGATAAAGGTCGGCGACATTCTTGATGGCAATGTCGCCCGCCGGCACGTCGGTATAGTAGTCGGCGCCGCCACGGCCGCCGGCCTTGAAAGGGGCCGCCGCCGAAAGCAGCGGCAGGTCCTTCCACTGCGTGCTCTTGAGAATGTCTTTCAGATACCAGCTTTGCGCCTGGCTGACGATCTGCACGGAGGGATCGTCAGCGACCAGGGCGAAATACGAATAAAGCGGTGCAGACGTCTTGCCGACCGGACGGCGCACGTAAGCGAGCGTCGCCTCGTGATCCGTCTTCAGCGCGTCGACCACGCTCTTTACGTCCTCGACCGTCGCCTTGTTCTTGTTGTCGACGCGCTCGAAGATAGGCCGCGCTTCGGAAGTCGCCGAGACGACCCGCCATTTGCTGCCGTCGCGCTCGAGCAACAAGTCGATCAGGCCCATATGCGAGCCCCAGAAACCGGCCATCACCGCGGGCTTGCCCTGCAGCGTGCCCTTTTCGGCATCGACGCCGGCGAGTTGCTGAAAATCCTTCTTACCGGGGAAAACCAAATGCTGGTGGCCGGTGAAGACGGCATCGATGCCCTCCACGCCCGCCAGGAAGAACGAAGCGTTCTCCATCATCTCGGCCTGCTTGATGTCGATACCGGAATGGGAAAGCGCGATGACGATATCGGCCCCCTCCTCCTTCATCTGCGGCACCCAGGCTTTGGCCGCTTCGACGATGTCGCGCGTCACCACGTTGCCGGCGAGATTCTTGGCATCCCACACCAGGATCTGCGGCGGCACGAACCCGATCACGCCGATCTTGATCGGATGTTCGGCTCCTGCCCCGTCTTTCAGCGTTTTGTCGAGGATCAGATACGGCTTGAGATAAAGCTTGTCGTTTCGCGGGTTGGCGGCCTTTTCGGTGCCTCGGATCAGGTTGGCGCAGACAAAGGGAAAATCGGCTCCTGCCAGCACCTTGTCGAGGAAGGAAAGCCCGTAGTTGAATTCATGGTTGCCCAGCGTCGAGCAGGCGTAGTCCAGCAGGTTCATGCCTTTCATGACGGGATGAACGTCACCCTCTTTCATGCCCCGCTCATAGGCGACGAAGTCGCCCATCGGACTGCCTTGCAGCAAGTCGCCATTGTCGACCAGCATCGAATTGACGGCTTCCTTGCGCACGGCGTCGGTCAGCGCGGCGGTGCGCGACAGGCCGAGCGTGTCGTTCGCCTTGTCGGCGTAATAGTCATAAGGCAACAGGTTCACATGGATGTCGGTCGTCTCCATGATCCTGAGATGCGCCTGATTGGCTGCGGCGCGCGCCGAAAAGGGATGCAGCATGATCAGCGCTCCGGTTGCGGCTGCCCCCTGAAGCAGCGCGCGGCGGGATATCGGTGGGAGCGGTTCGGACATGGATGATCTCTTCACTTGCGTGTTGTTTCCCTGCCGCCCGGCCCAAATCTTGCGCCAAAAACGGCCCAAGTCCAGCAGGCTCGGATGACGTCCATGCTACGAAAGGCCGAGAATTGCGACCTCCCGACCCTGGATATGTCGTGATACGACAAACCTGCACGAACTCGCAGGCATAGGCTTCGCGGATGAACGGTCGGCACGGGAAGATCGGCATGAGCGACAACGACGACACGACACCGGCACAGTACGCGTCACCGCCCTGCTTCATGCACGAGCTTGACCCTGACTTCCAGCAACCGCTTTCCGACTGGAGCGACGTGCGGCGCTGGCGCAAGGCCGAACGGGAAAGGCTGATTGCAGCTCGGCTCACGATATCGGCCGATATCCGGACGACGATGGCCAAGCGCATCGCCGAAGGGCTCGATGCCGTGATCGGCAATGTTGCCGGCAAAATGATCAGCCTTTACTGGCCTTTCCGCGGTGAACCAGACCTGCGCGGCTGGATGGAGAGCGTGAACGAACGTGGCGGCCGCACCGCACTGCCCATCGTCGTCGAAAAAGGCCAGCCGCTGATCTTCCGCGCCTACAGGCATGGCGACAGGCTGGAACGTGGCGTCTGGAACATCCCGATCCCGGCCGAAGGCGATCCGGTTGTTCCCGACGTCGTCATCTCGCCGATCGTGGGCATCGATCCGAACAAATACCGGCTGGGTTATGGAGGCGGCTTCTTCGACCGCACGCTTGCCTCGCTGCCGCGCAAGCCGCTGGTGATCGGCATTGGCTACGACATGCAGCGCATCCCGACCATCTACCCACAGCCGCACGACATCCCGATGGATGCGGTGGTTACGGAGACTGGCGGCCCTGCGTGATCAGCCGCGCGCTGCGCTGGCCGGTCGTATAGATCCACAGCCAGCTCAGCGCCACCGCGATCCTGTTCCGCAGACCGATCAGGAAGAAGATGTGGGCGATACCCCACAACCACCAGGCCAGCCAGCCGGTGACGCTGAAGCGGCCGAAATCGATCACGGCCGCCCGCTTGCCGATCGTGGCGAGATCGCCCTGGTGCTTGTAGACGAATGGCCGTCTTGCGTTGTCGCCGGCCAGCCGCGATTTGAGCGCGGCGGCGACATGGCGCCCGGCCTGCTTGGCGGCTGGAGCGATGCCGGGCACGGGACGGCCGTCTCCGCGTTTGGCCAACGCCGTGTCGCCGACGACGAAGATCTCCGGATGTCCTGGCACGGTCAGGTCGTCCTCGACGACCACCCTGCCCGCCCTGTCGGCCTCCGCGCCCAGCCACTGCGCCGCCGGCGAGGCCGCGACGCCGGCCGCCCAGATGATGGTACGCGCTGCCAGCCGCTGGTCGCCGAAGACGACGCCCTCGGCGTCGCACGCCGATACCGGGCGACCGAGCTCGACAGTCACGCCGAGCCGCTCCAGTGCGGATTTGGCATAGGCTGAGAGATCGGGCCGGAACACCGGCAGGATGCGCTCACCCGCTTCGATCAGGACAACCTTGGTATTGCGGGTATCGATGTTGCGAAATTCCCCGCGCAACGTGGCGTGGGCCAGTTCGGCGATCGTGCCGGCAAGCTCGACGCCGGTCGGACCACCGCCGATGATGACGAAGGTGAGCAAGGCCTGACGCATCGCCGCGTCGGTTTCACGTTCGGCCTGCTCGAAGGCCAGCAGCATGCGGCGGCGGATCGTGGTCGCATCTTCCAGCGTCTTCAGCCCTGGCGCGAATTCTTCCCATTCGTCATGGCCGAAATAGGCGTGCCGTGCCCCCGTCGCCAGCACCAGCGTGTCGTAGGCGACATCGCTGCCGTCAGCCAGCAGGACCCGCTTGGTATCCTTGTCGATCCCCTTCACCGTCGCCAGCAGCGTCGTCACCGCCTGCTCGTTGCGGACAAGATGCCGGATCGGCCAGGCGACTTCGGAGGTCGCCAGCGAGGTCGTCGCGACCTGATAGAGCAGCGGCTGGAAAAGATGATGGTTGCGCTGGTCTATAAGCGTCACGCGCACCGGCGCCTTGGCTATCGCCCTGACAAATTCCAGGCCGCCGAAACCTGCGCCGACCACGACCACATGATGAGGTTCGCTGTTCATCGCAACACCTTTTGTGCATCGCAGCAAACATGCGGGCGCAAACGCGTAATTTCAAGCGGCACTGATATTCAGAGCGGCCTTGCCGGCCAACGGCCGATCACGCCATTTCCGGCTTCAGCCCCATCGCGGTTCGGTCGACGATTTCGCGCAGCGCGAAGGAAGAATTGATCTTGGTAACATGAGGCATGGCCGACAGCCATTCCTTATGAATACGTTCGTAGTCGGCCAGGTCACGCGCGGCGATACGCAGGATATAGTCGTATTCGCCCGACATCAGATGGCAGGAGAGCACGTTCGGGCAGCGCTTGATCGCCGTTTCGAAATCCGACAGCGTCTTCTCGAACTGGCCGGAGAGCGATATATGCACGATCGCCGTCATCTGATGGCCGAGCGCGGCGTTCGACAGGCGCGCGTGATAGCCGCGAATGGCGCCGGATTTCTCCAGATTGTCGAGCCTGCGCGAACAGGCCGACTGTGACAGGCCAACCCGCTCGGCGAGTGCTGCATTGGGTATGCGACCATCCTTCTGAAGCGTGTCCAGAATGGCGATATCAATCTTGTCCAAGGGCATTCTTCGCGATTCCTGCGAAAAAGTGATAATTTCGTGCAACGATTATCGAATTGAGGTCCTGCCGGCAAGCGCATTCGCAAACACATGCAACCCGATTGGTGGTTCACTGTTCTCATTACAGGGAGAAGGCTCGGCAGGGCCAAGAGGAGATCACTCAACATGCGTGTCGGTTGCCCCAAGGAAATCAAGAACCATGAATATCGCGTCGGCCTGACGCCGGGCTCGGTTCGTGAATATGTCGCCCACGGCCACGAAGTGCTGGTCGAGACCGGTGCCGGCGCCGGTATCGGCGCCGATGACAACGCCTATCGCGCCGCTGGTGCCGCCATCGCCAAGACGGCTGCTGACGTGTTCGCCAAATCCGACATGATCGTGAAGGTCAAGGAGCCGCAGCCGAACGAATGGGTGCAACTGCGCGAAGGCCAGATCCTCTATACCTACCTCCACCTCGCTCCTGATCCGGAGCAGACCAAGGGCCTGCTGGCTTCGGGCGTCACCGCCGTTGCCTACGAGACCGTGACCGACGACCGCGGCGGCCTGCCGCTGCTGGCGCCGATGTCTGAAGTCGCCGGTCGGCTGTCGATCCAGGCCGGTGCCACCTCCCTGCAGAAGGCTAATGGCGGCCGCGGCGTGTTGCTCGGCGGCGTGCCGGGCGTGCTGCCTGGCAAGGTCGCGGTCATCGGCGGTGGCGTCGTCGGCCTGCATGCGGCCAAGATGGCGGCGGGCCTCGGGGCCGATGTCACCATCCTCGACCGGTCGATCCCGCGCCTGCGCTATCTCGACGACATCTTCGGCGGCCGCGTGCATACGCGCTACTCGACCGTCGAGGCGCTGGAGGAAGAATGCTTCTCGGCCGACATCGTCGTCGGCGCCGTCCTGATCCCGGGTGCCGCGGCGCCCAAGCTGGTGACGCGTGAAATGCTGTCCGGCATGAAGAAGGGCGCAGTGCTCGTCGACGTCGCCATCGACCAGGGCGGCTGCTTCGAAACCTCACATGCGACCACCCATGCCGAGCCGACCTATGTGGTCGACGACATCATCCACTATTGCGTCGCCAACATGCCCGGTGCCGTTCCAGTCACCTCCGCGCATGCGCTGAACAACGCCACCTTGCACTACGGCCTGCAACTCGCCGACAAGGGCCTGAAAGCCATCGTCGACGACCACCACCTGCGCAACGGCCTCAACGTCCACAAGGGCAGGATCACCAACAAGGCCGTCGCCGAAGCGCTCGGCTATGAGATGGTCGAGCCCAAGGCCGTCCTGGCCGCCTGACGGCCAGCGGCGAACGCCGCCTTCCTTCCAAGCCGCCGAAGCGCTTTCGTTTCGGCGGCTTTGTTCGCGCCAAAGCAGGCCGGGGCAATCACATTCCCGTGCAAAGGTCTCCGAAGATGTTTCAAGCCTCGACAAAATCTGTCGCGGAGAGGTGACAATCCGTCGCGGCCAAGCTAAGGATGAGTCGTCTGGGGCTTCGTGAGAGGCCTCACCTGTTTGCGGGAGAGAGCAGCGAAAGCTGCCGCCGAAGGGGAAATCGCCCGAAATCTCTCAGGCAAAAGAACCGTAGACGGGAAAGACACTCTGGAAAGTCGAGGGCAACCAAAACCCTCGCGCCGAAGGTGTAAGCGCTTCCGACAGGGTTCCGGGGCGCGAGTCTCTCAGGCTTCAGACAGAGGGGCACGGAGCGGTCGCATCCAGCGGCCGATCATTGTGCTGCTCTGGAGAAGACATGACGGGCGACGCCACCAAGACCCTTCCACTCGAAGACCTGCATCAGGCCGCAGGCGCCAAATTCGGTGCCTTTGCCGGATGGTCCATGCCGCTGACCTATCCGGCCGGCGTCATGAAGGAACACCAGCATACGCGCGAGCATGTCGGCCTGTTCGACATCTCGCATATGAAACTGTTTGCAGTGAGCGGCGCCGGCGCTGCCGCCCTGCTCAACCGTGCCTGCCCGATTGACGCCGAGGCTCTCGAAGTCTCGCAGTCGAAGCTCACCTTCTTCCTGAACGACGAGGCAGGCATCCTCGATGACCTGATCGTCACCCGGTTGGGCGCCGACCGCTTCATGGTCGTCGCCAACGCCGGCAACGCGATCGCCGATGAGGCGCATCTCAAGGCGCTCGCCAGGGATTTCGACGCCAGGGTCGAACCGCTCGACCGTGTCTTCCTCGCCATCCAAGGCCCGGAAGCCGAGGCAGTTCTGGCAAAGGCCGGTGTCGATGGCAGTTCGCTCACCTTCATGCATGGTTTTGAGCCCAGGCCGAACTGGTTCATGAGCCGCTCGGGCTACACTGGCGAAGACGGTTTCGAGATCGGCCTGCCGGAGGCGGATGCGCGTGCGCTGCTGGGTCAGCTGCTGGCTGACGAGCGCGCCATGTGGATCGGCCTTGCCGCGCGCGACAGCCTGCGGCTCGAGGCGGGCCTTTGCCTGCACGGCAACGACATCAGCCCGGATACCGATCCGGCTAGCGGCGCCCTGATGTGGGCGGTGCCGAAGGAGATCCGCTCGTCCGGAACCTTCATCGGCGCCGATGCGCTGCGTGCCATCGTCGAAAAGGGTGCGGCTCGGAAGCGCGTGGGCCTGAAGCCGGAGGGTCGCCAGCCGGTACGCGGCGGTGCTGCTCTGTTCGACGCCGACGGCAATCCGGCCGGCACTGTCACCTCGGGCGGTTTCGGCCCTTCGGCCGGCCATCCGGTTGCCATGGGCTACGTTTCCACTCCGCTGGCCAAGGCCGGCACCAAGCTGTTCGCCGATGTTCGCGGAACCAGGGTTCCGGTCGAAGTCAGCGCCCTTCCCTTCACGCCTCACCGTTACCGCAAAGGATGATTTGCAAAATGGCCAAGACCTATTTCACCGAAGATCACGAGTGGCTGAGCGTCGACGGCAACGTCGCCACCGTCGGCATCACCGACTATGCGCAGGAACAGCTCGGCGATCTGGTGTTCGTCGACCTGCCGGAAGTCGGCCGCAAGCTCGCCAAGGGTGACACCGCTGTCGTGGTCGAGTCGGTCAAGGCGGCTTCGGACGTCTATGCGCCGCTCGATGGCGAGATCACCGAAGTGAACGGCGCGCTGTCGGGAGATCCGGCGCTGGTCAATTCCGCTGCCGCCACCGACGGCTGGCTCTGGAAGATGAAGCTCGCCGATGAAGGCCAGCTCGCCGGACTTCTGGATGAAGCCGGCTACAAAGCCCATATCGGCTAAGCAGGACGTGAAACCATGACCGCTGCTCCTTATCCCTTTTCGACCCGGCATATCGGGCCGAGCTTAACCGATGCCCGCTCCATGCTGGCGACGATCGGCGTACCGTCCGTGGAAACGCTGATCTCGCAGGCCGTGCCGAAGTCGATCCGGCTCGACCGCCCGCTCGACCTGCCGGCCGCCGCTTCCGAGGCGGAAGCCCTGGCGGAACTCGCCGAGAAGATGTCGGCCAACGTCGTTTTGAAAAGCTTCGTTGGTCTCGGCTATCACGGCACGCACACGCCGCCGGTGATCCTGCGCAACCTGTTCGAGAACCCGGCCTGGTACACCGCCTATACGCCCTATCAGGCCGAGATCAGCCAGGGTCGCCTGGAGATGCTGTTCAATTTCCAGACGCTGGTGACGGAACTGACCGGCCTGCCGGTGGCATCGGCCTCGCTGCTGGATGAGGCTACCGCGCTTGCCGAAGCGGTCGGCATGGCCGTCCGCCATCACCGCGACAAACGCACCAAGGTGGCCTTCGCCGGCAAGCTGCATCCGCAGAGCCGCGATGTCGTTGTAACCCGCGCCGAACCGCTCGGCATCGAAGTCAATGGCGAGACCATCGACGAAAACACCGCAGCCCTCGTCGTCGCCTGGCCGGACACCTACGGCGTCTATGGCGATCATTCGGCCAAGATCGCCGAGGCCAAGGCGGCCGGCGCCGTCGTCATCTTCGTTGCCGACCCGCTGGCGCTCGTCGTCAGCGACACGCCAGCCAGCCTCGGCGCCGACATTGCCGTCGGTTCCATGCAGCGCTTCGGCGTCCCGATCGGCTTCGGTGGCCCGCACGCCGCGTACTGTGCTGTCTCGGACAAGCTGACGCGCCTGATGCCCGGCCGTCTCGTCGGCCAGTCGGTCGACACCAAGGGCCGGCCCGGCTTCCGCCTCGCCCTGCAGACGCGCGAGCAGCACATCCGCCGCGACAAGGCGACCTCCAACATCTGCACCGCGCAGGCGCTGCTGGCCAACATGGCGACAGCCTATGCCATCTGGCATGGTCCGGAAGGCCTGCTGGCCATCGCCGACCACGTTCATGGCCTCACGGCACGGCTGGCCGCAGCCCTGAAGGCCAAGGGACACACCGTTCTGGGCAACGACCGCTTCGACACGGTGACGGTCGAATTGAAGGGGCAAGCCAAGGCGAAAGCCAAGGAAGCCCAGGCCGACGGGCGCCTGCTGCGTATGGTGAACGACGACCTCGTCGGCATCTGCTTCGACGAGACCTCGACCGAAGCCGACCTGCAGGCGATTGCCGCGCTGTTCGGCGCGACGGTTTCCGACAAGGTCGAACGCGCCCTGCCCGGCAAGCCGCGCGCCATGAAGGGTTTCCTGTCGCAGCCGGTTTTCCATCAGAACCGCTCCGAGACCGACATGATGCGCTTCCTGCGCAAGCTGGCGGACAAGGATCTGGCACTCGACCGCACCATGATCCCGCTGGGCTCCTGCACCATGAAGCTCAATGCGGCCGCCGAGATGATCCCGGTCAGTTGGCCGAGCGTGGCCAACATGCATCCCTTCGCGCCGAAGGCCCATTCGAAGGGCTACAAGGCGATGACGGACGATCTCGAGCGCTGGCTGGCGGAAATCACCGGTTTCCAGGCGGTGTCGCTGCAGCCGAACGCAGGCAGCCAGGGCGAATATGCCGGGCTGCTGGCAATCCGCCGCTATCACGCTTCGCGCGGCGAATCGCACCGCAACATCTGCCTCATCCCCTCCTCCGCGCACGGCACAAATCCGGCCAGCGCGGCGATGGCGGGCATGGAAGTGGTGGTGGTGCGCTGCATGGAAAGCGGCGACATCGACATGGAGGACATGCGCGCCAAGGTGGCCGCCCATGCCGCAAACCTCGCTGCGTTGATGATCACCTACCCTTCGACGCATGGCGTGTTCGAAGAAGGCGTGAAGGAGCTTTGCCAACTCATCCACGACAATGGCGGGCAGGTCTATCTCGACGGCGCCAACCTCAATGCGCTGGTCGGTCTCGCCCGTCCGGGCGACATCGGGGGCGACGTCTGCCACATGAACCTGCACAAGACCTTCTGCATCCCACATGGCGGCGGCGGTCCCGGCGTCGGCCCTATCGGCGTCAAGTCGCACCTGGCACCGTTCCTGCCCGGCCATATCGACCTTGGCACGGACTTCCCGGTTTCGGCGGCGCCTTATGGCAGTGCGTCGATCCTGCCGATCACCTGGATGTATATCCGCATGATGGGTGCTCAAGGTCTCAAGCAGGCGACGGAGGCAGCCATCCTGTCGGCCAACTACATCGCCAGGCGGCTCGAAGGACACTATCCAGTGCTCTACAAGGGCGCCAATGGCCGCGTCGCGCATGAGTGCATCCTCGACACCCGCGTGCTGAAAGACAGCGCCGGCATCACCGTCGACGACGTCGCCAAGCGCCTCATCGACTACGGCTTCCATGCACCGACCATGTCCTGGCCGGTGGCTGGCACGCTGATGGTGGAGCCGACCGAATCCGAGCCCAAGCACGAACTCGACCGGTTCTGCGAAGCAATGATCTCGATCGCCAACGAGGCGGGCAAGGTCGCCAGCGGCGAATGGCCGAAGGAAGACAATCCTCTGGTCAATGCGCCGCACACGGCAACCGAGACGCTCGCCGGCGACTGGGCTCATCCTTACTCGCGGATGGAAGCCGCCTACCCTGCAGCCGATCCGGATACTGCCGCCAAATACTGGCCGCCGGTATCGCGCATCGACAATGTCGCTGGTGACCGCAACCTGGTCTGCTCCTGCCCGCCGCTGTCGGAATATCTCGGCGCCGCCGAATAAGGCGCACCTTTGGCAATTTCAGGAAAAGTGCGTAGCGGTTTTCCGTCCGGGATTGCGTAAAAACAAAGAGCTGGAGCGTTTTCTGAAAATGCGGAAGCGCTCCAGCATCCAGCCTACCGAGGCCCTCGCAAGTCGTTGTGGGGTTTAGGCTCGCAAGGCCGGCCGTCGCGTCGGCTCCGTAATCCACCCATCGACCACCACTCTGTTGCGGCCCGCGCGCTTGGCCTGGTAGAGCGCGCGGTCGGCGCGGGTCAGCATCTCGCTCAGAGTGGCCTTCTGCATGGACCCGAAGGCGACGCCGGCGCTGACGGTACACTGCAATACACCGGCCTGCGTGAGGATTTCCTGTCCGGCGAAATCCGCCAATATGCTCCGGGCGGCCGCCTCGACATAGTTCCCCTCGACACGTGCGATCACGAGCGCGAACTCTTCGCCGCCAAGGCGGAACGCGCTGTCGCCGGCACGCACATTCGCCCTGATGACATCTGCGAAGCACTTCAGCACCTCGTCGCCGGCCGAATGACCATAGGCATCGTTGGTATTCTTGAAATGGTCGAGATCGAACATCACGACCGCCAGGTCCTCACCGAATGCCTTGTCGGGATAGCCATCCACCAAGGCGCGACGGTTCTGCAGGCCGGTCAGAGGGTCGGTCAGCGCCTCGCTGCGGTGCCGGGCGGCTACCCGCAGATTGTGCATGGTCATCGGCAGCGCGCCGAGCGCAGTCAAACACGCCACCGAAACGATGATGTTGACGCGCTCGGCCCAATTGTCAGGGGCCTTGCCCAGCACCCAGCTACCGTCCAACAAAAGCACAAGACCACACAGGGCGAACGAGGTGGCGCAGATTGCGAACAGCACAGTCATCAGGGTGATGAGAGCTGGAAACTCGGCACGAGTCTGCCAGAAAACCCAGCCGATCCAGAGAAGGAGCATGGTTGCAAAGGCATATTCCACCATGAACGCCACGCCATCGAGGCCGACCATCATCAGGAATGTGGTTGAGAGGATTGAAGTGGCCACGACGGCCAGCACCTTCCGCGCAATATGGATGTGGCCATAGAACTGGCCGGCCGCGACCAGGATCAGCGCGAAGCCACTCGGCAGCAATCCGAGCAGCAGCGCCCCCACCCAAGGCTGGGGGTTGTTGGTATAGCGCCAGAAGGCAATGACGTGCGCCGCGACGACGATCAAGCCGATGGAAGCTGTGAGGAAATAGCGGCTCTGGCGCATCGCGGTCCAGATGACCAGCATCGTCACACTAAGACATGTGCCGGACAATGCCGCCGCCAGCAGCAAGGACTGATAGTCCAGCATTGTTTCGCTTCCCCGCTATCGCAACAGCGTACGCTGTACGCCATTATCGCCCATTTTGCGGCAACCTGGCTCGAACGCTCAGGAGAAAGTCGCCAGATGGTTTACGAGACGTCTCCATTCGGAGTAGGAGCACTCGCAAGCCATGAACGGAACACGAACTGCTGTGATCCGGCCCTCAAAACATGGCAGTATCACTCCCTGATTCGTTTTCAAAGCTCATGGACGAAATGGACGACCTTTTCGGCAACCCGGACAAACAGCCACAGCAACCGCCGCGCACCAGCTCACGTCCTGCCGACCCGCTCGTGCAGGCAGCCAAGCGCACGCAGAGCGCAGCCAAGGATGGCAGTGAAGGCTATAGCGCGGCCGACATCGAGGTCCTGGAGGGACTGGAACCGGTCCGGCGCAGGCCAGGCATGTATATCGGCGGCACCGATGAAAAGGCGCTGCATCACCTCTTCGCCGAAGTCATCGACAACTCGATGGACGAAGCGGTTGCCGGCCATGCCACCTTCATCGAGGTTGAGTTGGGCGCTGACGGCTACCTCACAGTCACCGACAACGGCCGCGGCATTCCGGTCGATCCGCATCCCAAGTTCAAGGACAAGTCGGCACTCGAAGTTATCATGACGACGCTGCATGCCGGCGGCAAGTTCGATTCCAAGGTCTACGAAACCTCCGGCGGCCTACATGGCGTCGGCGTGTCAGTGGTCAACGCGCTTTCCGATGATCTCGAAGTGGAGGTCGCGCGCGGACGCAAACTCTATCGCCAGCGCTTTTCACGCGGCATCCCGCAGGGCGGGCTCGAATTCCTCGGCGACGTGCAGAACCGGCGCGGCACGCGGACCCGCTTTCATCCCGATCCCGATATCTTCGGCAAGGGCGCGCATTTCGAACCGGCCCGCATCTACCGCATGGCGCGTTCGAAGGCCTACCTGTTCGGCGGCGTCAACATCCGCTGGTTGTGCGACCCGTCTCTGATCAAGGACAAGGACCCGACGCCAGCCAAGGCAGAGTTCCACTTTCCCGGTGGCCTCGGCGACTATCTGAAAGCCTCGCTCGGCGACGAGATGCAGGTGACGCGCGAGATCTTCTCCGGCAAGAGCGAGAAGCAGGGCGGCCACGGTTCGTTGGAATGGGCCGTTACCTGGTATGGCGGTGACGGCTTCCTCAATTCCTACTGCAACACCATCCCGACCGGCGAAGGCGGCACCCATGAGATGGGCTTCCGCAACGTTCTGACCCGCGGCCTGCGCGCTTATGCCGACCTGATCGGCAACAAGCGTGCTTCCATCGTCACCTCCGAAGACGTGATGATTTCGGCCGCCGGCATGCTCTCGGTCTTCATCCGCGAGCCGGAATTCGTCGGCCAGACCAAGGACAAGCTGGCCACGGTCGAAGCCATTCGCATCGTCGAAACCGCTCTGCGGGACCCGTTCGACCATTGGCTGGCGGACAATCCGCAGGAAGCCTCGAAGCTGCTCGATTGGGTGATCGCCCGGGCCGACGAGCGCGTGCGCCGGCGTCAGGAAAAGGAAGTGTCGCGCAAGAGCGCCGTGCGCAAGCTGCGCCTGCCTGGCAAGCTTGCCGACTGCACGCAGAACGCAGCAGCAGGGGCGGAACTGTTCATCGTCGAAGGCGATTCGGCCGGTGGCTCGGCCAAGCAGGCGCGCGATCGCGCCATGCAGGCCATCCTGCCGCTGCGTGGCAAGATCCTGAACGTCGCCAGCGCCGGCAACGACAAGCTCGCCGCCAACCAGCAGATTTCGGACCTCATCCAGGCACTGGGCTGCGGTACGCGTTCGAAATATCGCGACGAGGATCTGCGCTACGACCGCGTCATCATCATGACCGACGCCGATGTCGACGGCGCCCATATCGCCTCGCTGCTGATCACCTTCTTCTATCAGGAAATGCCGAATCTGATCCGCGGCGGCCACCTCTTCATGGCGGTGCCGCCGCTCTATTCGCTGCGCCAAGGTGGCAAGATCGCCTATGCTCGTGACGACGCGCACAAGGACGAATTGCTGCGCACCGAATTCACCGGCCGCGGCAAGGTCGAAATCGGTCGCTTCAAGGGCCTTGGTGAGATGATGGCAAACCAGCTCAAGGAAACCACCATGGACCCGAGGAAGCGTACCTTGCTTCGGGTCGATGTACTGGACGAAGAAACCGCGACCAAAGATGCCGTCGACGCGCTGATGGGCACCAAACCCGAGGCTCGCTTCCGGTTCATCCAGGAGCGCGCCGAGTTCGCGGCTACCGACGTCCTGGATATCTGAGAAGACAGTTTCGAAAACGATCGAGCCGATTTGAAAACGGCTTTTGATTTCGCTTCGGAGATGACGTGGTGAGTTGGGTGAAGCTGAAGGAATGGGTCGGCACGACATTCGCCGGCTCGCTTCAGCCAACCCGCTCCGACTGGATCTTCGCGCTGCGCACCACCTCGGCTGGGCTGATCGCGCTTCTGGTGGCCTACGCCCTCAAGCTCGAACACCCGCAATGGGCGATGATGACCGTCTTCATCGTCGCCCAACCGGTCGCCGGCATGGTGTTGGCCAAAGGCTTCTACCGACTGATCGGCACGGTTGTCGGCGCGGCAGCCGCGATCGGTTTTACTTTCGCCTTCGGCGGCAACCCCTGGCTCTTCGTCACGGTTCTGTCGCTGTGGATCGGACTGTGCACGCTCGTTTCCTCGCTGCTGCGCAACCCGGAAGCCTATGGCGCCGCACTTGCCGGCTACACCGCGATGATCGTTGGCCTGCCGGCCTTCGGCCAGCCGCATTTGATCACGGATCTTGCCGTCGCCCGCTGCCTCGAAATCATCCTCGGCATCGTCTGCGCGGCAGTCACCAGCCGGTTGATCCTGCCACGGCTGGCGGGGTCTGCGATCAAGGCGCGGCTGGAACGTTGCATCCTCGACCTTGCCGCCTATACACGCGGCGCCTTCGCGGGCGCGGAACCGGCAAAACTCGATGCTCTCTACCGTAAACTGGTCGCCGACACGCAGACGCTGGGCGAAATGCGTGCCTATGCGCGGCTCGAGGCGCCAAGCGTGGCGACGCGCGCGCACCCGGTGCGGCGCACCATCGGCCATCTGCTTTCCGCTCTCTCGGCGGCACGCATGCTGCATGCCCACGCCGCCCCCCAGAATGCCGCTCTTCTGCCGGTGCGGGGCCAGTTGAAGGCGCTTGTCGCCGAACTCGTTGACACGCCTAATTCCCTTGAAGACACAAAGCTTTGGGAGGCCAGGCTCACCGCAATTGCCAATGAAGCGCTTCATGCTCCTGATGTTACGAGTGAAGGCGAGGACCCGGTTGGAACCATAACCCGCCTCACCGTCGCCGGCGAATTCGCTCAGTCGCTGCGCGAGGTGCTGCGCGGCCTCGATGCGCTACGGCGGCCGACGAGCGAAAAGGCCATGCGACAGCGCCGGCAGCCTGCCCTGATCGTCCATCGCGATCATCATGCGGCCTGGCGCAACGCCATCCGCGCCACGGTTGCCACCATGCTTGTCGCCAGTTTCTGGCTTGCCACCCGCTGGTCGGAGGCCGCCGGCACGCTGATCCTTGTTGCCGTCGTCTCCAGCCTGTTTGCGTCCAGGCCGGATCCCGCTCAGGTCGCCTGGGGATTTTTCAAGGGCACATTGCTCGCACTGCCCGTTGCTTTTGTGATCGGCCAGCTTGCTTTGCCGGCCCTGCCCGGCTTCGCCTGGTTCGTGCTGTTTGTCGTGCCGATCCTGGTGCCTGCGGCTCTCGCCATGGCCAATCCACGTCTGGTCGGCGTCGCCACCGCCTTCGCCATCAACTTCCTTGCCTTCCTCAATCCTCACCAGGGCATGAGTTACGATCCTGTCGCTTTCTTCGCCGGTTCGATTTCGGTTCTGGTCGGCATCCTGATCGCCATCGGCGTGTTCATGGTGGTGTTGCCGGTCGATCCGATCGCCACTGCCAGCCGCATCGCCGGCGCCATGCGCGAGGACCTGGTACGGTTATGCCTGCATGAGCGCATCCCGCGCCGTTCAGCCTTCGAAAGCCTCGCTTACGACCGCGTCAACCAGATGATGCCGCTCGTGCAGCAGGCCGGCCGCAGGAGCGAAGGCCTGTTCGACGGCAGCGTCGCCTCGGTGATGGTGGGGTTGGAACTGCTTCGCCTGCGTATCGACCAGAAGGCCGGCGGTCTGCCGTCGGCCATCACGCAAAACGTCAGTGATTTTCTGCGGCAACTGGCGCGCAATCTGCTCGTGCGTGTGCCGAACGAATCCTGGACTGCCAGCATCGCCGCCATGCGTGCGGACGCGACCGCGATTGCTGCCGCCGGAACGCCCGATGCGCTACGCGTCGCGGCATCACTGCGTGTGGTAGCCGCGGCGGCGGAGGATTATCCGGATTTCTTCCGCAAGGACTAAAAGCAATCCCCGAAAAGTGTGTAACGGTTTTCCGTCCGGAATTGCGTAAAAACAAAGAGTTAGAGCGTTTCCGCGTTTCCGTGAAAAAACGAAAATGCTCTGGGATCAGGACCGATCCAGTTCTGGCGAATACGGCCTCCCGCATCCTATTGCCGGACGCTCCGATGCTCGACGCAGTGATCATGGTGGTAGCCCCCGTGCTGTGCAGGTTTGAGGTCCCGGTCACGAAGAACGGTATCGCGTGGCGTGGCGGCATCAGCGCAAATGTCGGCAAAACGCCCGCGAAGATCATCGACATATTCGATATTGATGACCCGGTCGCCGTAGAACCGCGTGTATTTGGAGCATTCGTCGTAGCGGTGGCATTCCTCGGATACCGCGAAATCGAACCCGATCCGCCTTCGTTCCCGATCGGAAAGCTGCGGCGTGTTCTTTTGCCCCGCCGCCAGACCCACGTTGTGCGCGGCACGCACCAGCGAAGTTGCGAAGGCGACGGCATCTTCGTGCCTGAGCGCCCCCTTTGACCTCGTGAAGGAATCCAGATTGTCGAACTCGACGGCGTTGAAACCCGAGCGGGCGCACCCGGAAATGGTCGTGGCAAGGCGCTTCAGGACAGCGGCCCGAAGCTTTTCCGAGGAGATGTCGAGGAGATGCTCGTCCGGCCAGTCGGGGTCGACCAGCGGCTTACCTTTGCTGTTCTTGACCAGCAGTTCGGGCGGCCACGCTATACCTGGCTGTGTCTGGAAACCGTTGACGTAGCATATATTGTATAGACCTCGGACTGGCGCAGCGGTGCTGTCGCGCACCACGACATTTGTCCTGGCCGGAGGGTTGTAGGCTCCGCCGAGCTGATAGTCCGCAATGGCATCGGAAGGAAGTGTCTCGAAGCCTCTAGCCGCTCCAGGCCCTTGTTCCGCAGCAGTCGCCGTTCCCGTGCACAGGATGAGGGTCGCCGCGACCAAAGTCCGGGTCGATTGCATATCCAGCGTCATCCATGGCCGATGCCCACCAGCCAAGCTCTAAGCGGCGGCTATGGCCAATGCATGACCGCGCGCGTTCTGGCGCAGCGCATCGAGGTGGATGGACTTCACGAGTATAGCCAGATCGCCTTCAGCCTTTTGTCCGCCCAGTTCCTTGAGCATCAGCCAGCTCACCTCCTGCACGCCGGCGACGCGCTTGCCATTGGCGACCTCGCGCCAGACTTTCAGCGCCGTGAGGATGACGCTGTGCATGGCAAACGACAGTCCAGCGGATGTGAGCAGCGCCTGCAGCGCGACATCGTTGCCACCGGCAAGCAATGCCCTCACCCGCTGCTCCGACTGGGCGGTAAGCGCCACCAGAACCGCGCCGAAGAAATCGACCTTCCCATGCGCCACGGTGCGGATGATGAAGGATGCCGTAAGATCGCCGCGCAGGCGCAGATGTTCGACAAGGGCCGGATGTTCGGCTGCTTGCGTGCTCTCGATCAGGGTGACCGACGCCTTCACGCAGGCATCACGCAACACGCGCTCGGCGCGCGCCGAGCCCATCAGCGCCAGGACCAGTGGCGAGCCCTTCAACGCATCGCCAAGCTTCACCAGCAGCATGTGGCGGCAATCCGCTGGCAGTGTGTCGTGCGCGATCAGCGCCTCGCGCACTGCCGGCACGTGGCCATGCCGCTCGGCAATGCGGCGGTAGCTCATGGACGCGATCACAGCGCCTGGATTTGAAAGCAGCGTCACGCAGGCTGCGACCTCTCCGATTTCAGCGATCGCCGCCGCAACCGTCATGGAAACGGCCGGCCGATCCGCGATCAGCTCCTGCGTCGCTTTCTGGCCGCAGGCGACGCGGTCGATCAGGTCTGCGTCGGTCAACAATGGCGAGCGCGCAAGGACAAGGCTGGCGACTTCCGGCTGGTCCGAAGCCAGCGCGGCTATGATCTGGATGGGAGCATGGTGGCTCATCGAAAGCGCCTCGGCCATGGCGGCCCGCACCTTGGATGAGGCATCGTCGAGCAGAAGGGTCAAAGCAGCCTCGGCAGCACACCGATCCTCGAAGGGAAGGTCGCGATTGACATAGGCTCTGGCGAGCGCGCTCGCCGCGGCCGCACGCTCGGAAACCCTCGCCGTGCCGACCCATTTCAGGAAATGAGGAACAATCATGCCCACCGCTTCATACCCCAGCCGGAACCCAACCCGGCAAACCCGAAAAAGACGTTAGGCAGAAATGGTTTACGAAGCGTTCACCATAAATCTTAACCAGCTTGCGGCCCCTCGCTCTAACACTTTTAACCTGCGCATCGTGCTTCCGAAAATCGATTCCGATTTTCGGGCCGATGCGCTAGGCCTATCAAGCAGGAAACGGAGGATCGTCATGCCTGGTCTCTATCTGGAAGAATTCACCGTCGGTCGGAACTTCCAGCACACGCTGCGCAAAACAGTGACCGAGAGCGACAACATGCTGTTTTCGGTCATGACGCTCAATCCGCAGCCGCTGCACATCGATTTTGATTTCGCTTCCAAGACCGAATGGGGCAAGCCGCTGGTGAATTCCCTGTTCACGCTCGGCCTGATGATCGGCATCGCGGTCAACGACCTCACCGTCGGCACCACAGTCGCCAATCTCGGCATGAAGGAAACCACGTTTCCCCACCCGGTGTTCCATGGCGATACGATCCGCGTCGAGACGACCGTGGTCTCGGTGCGTGAATCGAAATCGAAGCCCGATCGCGGCATTGTCGAACTCGAGCATCGTGCTTTTAATCAGGACAATGTGCTGGTCGCCAAATGCCTCCGGCAGGCGATGATGCTGAAGAGGCCTGCCTGATGCGCTCCCTGCTGTTTGTTCCCGGCGATTCCGAACGCAAGCTGGAAAAGGGTTTCGCCTCACAGGCCGACGTCGTCATCGTCGACCTGGAAGACTCTGTCGCGGCGCAGAACAAGGTGGCCGCACGCGAGGTCGCGGCCGGGTACATCGCCCAGCACCGCGCTGATACGAAAGCGATCATCTATGTTCGCGTCAACGATCTGACCACCGGGCTGACCGACGACGATCTGGCGGCGGTTGTCCGCTCGAAGCCTGACGGCATCATGTTGCCGAAATCCAACAGCGGGCAGGATATCCAGCAATTGTCTGCCAAGCTGCGTGTCCAGGAAGCGCGTGCGGACCTGGCAGACGGCGCGATCCGCATCCTGCCGATCATCACCGAAACGGCGGCGGGCGTGCTGGCTGCCGCCAGTTATACCGGCGCAAGCAGCCGCCTGTCGGGCCTGACCTGGGGCGCGGAAGATCTGTCGGCAGCGATCGGTGCCCGCACGGCGCGCGACGACGATGGCCGCTACACCGATGTCTTTCGCCTTGCCCGCACGATGACCCTGCTCGCTGCTTCCGCCGCCGAAGTCGCAGCGGTCGATACCGTGTTTCCAAACTTCAGCGACATGGCTGCATTCGAGGCCGAATGCCTCGAGGCCGAGCGCGACGGCTTCACCGCCAAAATGGCCATCCATCCAGCCCAGGTGCCCGTGATCAACGCAGCGTTCACGCCATCCAGGGAGGCTGTCGAACGCTCGGCCGCCATCGTCGCGGCATTCGCCGCCGCCGGCAATCCCGGCGTCGTCGGCATAGAAGGCAAGATGTACGACCGCCCGCATCTGCGGTTGGCCGAGCGCCTGCTGGCGCGTGCCAAGGCGGCGGGCGTCAGCACCTAGCTTGCTGCTAGCCGGCGTTCCAAGGTCCCGCATAGTCGGCGTAAAGCGTCGAAACATCCGGCCTCGGCCGTTCCTGCGCCGTACCGGAAAACGTGCCGATGTGAACGAAGCCGATGACGCGCTCTTCAGGCGCTAACCCCAGGATCGCGCGGCCTTCCGGCACATCGGAATACCAGTTGCTGATCATGTTGGTGCCATAACCCAGCGCATTGGCGGCGATCATCAGGTTCATCGCCGCCATACCGCCGGAGAGGAATTTCTCCCATTCCGGGATCTTCGGATGCGCTTTCGGCACGGACACCACACCGATCACCAACGGCGCACGCGAGAAGCGGGCGAGTTCCTGATCGCGACGAACGTCGTTGAGCGGCCCCTCGCGACTTTCCGCCAGCGCGGCGAGTTTCTTGCCGACATCCACCCGCGCCTCGCCGCGGTAGAGGATGAAACGCCACGGCTCCAGCTTGCCGTGGTCCGGCACACGCGAAGCCGCCGCAATGATGGTGGCGATTTCGGCATCCGAGGGCGCAGGTGCCTTCAGCTCCGGAATGGGCGCGGAATTCCGGGTCAGCAGGTAGTCGAGGATCGGTTGCGTCATGGCGCGGTTCTCCTGAAATTCGATTGGCTGAAGCGCGCGATGGGCATCGGCTGCTCTGGCAACGGCGCAAACTGCACCGGAAAAGAGCCTCGAGGCATCCCTGCCAGACTCTTCAGCCTTGAAATTGCCACCGGCTTGGGCTTCAACGCAAGGTATGTTCGCCGGGCTTCGCCGACTTTCGCTGACTGTTTTCGGAGCCGCGCTCGGCATGGCTCTGTCGTCGGCTGCCGGCGCCAAGGATCCCGACTCGCTCGACAATCTCAAACTGCCCGGCATTTCGACCTATGCGCCCCCGCATGCGGGCACGCAGCTTGCCCGCGGCGACGGCGAAATCACACTCAGTGCGCAACTCACCGACAAGGGCGAGGAAATCACACGCGGCCTGGTCTGGCGCGTCTTCCTCCCCGAACCGGGCGCCGACGGCAAATTGCCGTTGGTCGCCTCCGCTCAAGGCGGCACGGCGGCCTTCCAGCTGCAGCCTGGCAGCTACCTGGTGCATGCTTCCTACGGCCGCGCCGGTGCCACTAAACGCATCACCGTCGGGCGCGACGCCAAGCGCGAGAGCATGGTTCTCGATGCCGGCGGACTGAAGCTCGACGCCACGCTGGCCGGCGGTATCCGCATTCCACGCGAGAAGCTGCGTTTTTCCATTTATGAGTCGCGCTCCGGCAAGGACGACGAAAAGGCACTCATCATCCCCAACGTGCAGCCGAACTCCGTCGTGCGGTTGAATGCCGGCGTCTACAACGTCGTCTCGACGTATGGCTCGGTCAATGCCGTCATCCGCTCCGACATCCGCGTGGAGGCCGGCAAGCTGACCGAGGCGACGGTCGAACATCGGGCGGCTGAAATCACCTTGAAGCTGGTGCGCGAGGCCGGCGGCGAAGCGCTGGCCGATACGTCGTGGTCGGTGCTCAACGAATCCGGCGATTCGCTCAAGGAAGCCGTCGGCGCCTTCGCGCCGATGGTGTTGGCGGAAGGCAACTATACGGTCATTGCCAAGAATCGCGACCGCATCTACCAGAAGGACCTGACGGTCGAAGCCGGCAAGAACGGCGAGATCGAGGTTGTCGCCTCCGAAGCGACGGCGATCGACCCGGCCGAGGGCGCCGACTGATCTCCCTGATCAGGCGGCTGCACGGCGAAAACGCCGCCGCAGGAATTTCACGCGGTGAGCAGGTTCGACCGGCGCCAGGTCGAAGACGGCGCGATGGAGCCTTGCCAGCAGAACCTTGCGATCGCGCAAAGGATCGAACTCTTCCGGCGTCAGCACCTTGCCGATCTTCACATCGATGGAGCGGCCAGCCAACCGGGCGAATTCCCGGATCAGCAGCGAAATTCTAAGCGTCAGCGAGGCCTTGCCGACGAAGCGTG
Organism: Mesorhizobium sp. 1M-11; assembly: GCF_001303895.1. GTDB lineage: Bacteria > Pseudomonadota > Alphaproteobacteria > Rhizobiales > Rhizobiaceae > Mesorhizobium. The sequence goes on from NZ_LJSD01000037.1 coordinate 322,507, forward strand.
CCAGGCGCCCTTCCCGCTCAGCCAGGTTCATCGGGCCGCTGACCAGATGGAACAGCCGGCCATTTTGCCCGGAAAAATGCATGGGGATGACCGATGCTCTGGCCTCCTGCACCAGCCGAGCCGGAAACATCTTCCACGGCAGGTCCTGGGCGCGGCCGAAACCTTTCGGCGCGGTGGCGACGCCGCCCGCCGGGAAGACGACGATCGTCACGCCTTCCTTCAACAGGCGCATCGCCTCGTGGCGGATCGCCATATTGGCCTTCACCGCTTCCTTGGTCTCGGAAAAGTCCACGGGCAGCGAATAAGGCTCCATCTCGCGGATGCGCAGCAGATCCTTGTGGATCATCACCTTGAATGGCCGGCCGAGTTTTTCGGCCAGCGACAGCACGGCGATGCCGTCGCCGATGCCGAAGGGGGTGGTTGGCGACGATCACCAGCGGGGTATCCGGCAGATTGGCGGGCGGCCACTGGTCGTCACAGCGTACACGGACATCGATCAGGTCGAGCATCCGACCGAAGACACGGTCGCCCGTCGGCACGATGTTGCGGCGCCAGAGATCATAAAGGGCGGCAAAGCGGTCACGTCCCGAAAGCCCCTCGACCGAGCGAATGAACCAGCGCGTAAACGCCGGCTGGCCGGCATTGGCGTAGGAAAGTTCCGGAAACGGTCTTTCGCGCGATCTCAGCATGTTCTGTCGTTAAGCGTGTTGGATGACGCCAACATGACGTCTATGGGAAAACGGCGGTGGATCGAGCCACCGCCGCTTCCCGGATCAGGCCGTTTTCGTGCGCTTAAGATCCGGCGGCGTCGCCTCGTCGACCAGACGGGCGATCGCCTCGTCGAGCGACAGCGATTCCTGGTCACGGGAGCCAAGCCGGCGGACATTGACCGTCTGTTCTTCCGCCTCGCGCTTGCCGCAGACGAGAATGACCGGAACCTTGGTCAGCGAATGCTCGCGGACCTTGTAGTTGATCTTCTCGTTGCGCAGGTCCGCCTGCACGGACAGTCCGGCTGCCTTCAGTCTGTCGACGACGTTGCGGGCATAGTCGTCGGCTTCCGAGGTGATCGTCGCCACCACCACCTGCAGCGGCGCGAACCACAGCGGGAAGTGACCGGCGTGGCTTTCGATGAGGATGCCGAGGAAGCGTTCCAGCGAGCCGACGATGGCGCGGTGGACCATCACCGGCTGCTTCTTCTCCGAATCCGGTCCGATGTAGAAGGCCCCGAACCGCTCGGGCAGGTTGAAGTCCACCTGCGTAGTACCGCACTGCCATTCACGGCCGATGGCATCCTTCAGCGTGTATTCGAACTTGGGACCGTAGAACGTGCCTTCACCCTCGTTGATGCCGGTCTTGATCCGGTTGTCTTCCCGCGCCATCCGGGCGAGCGAATTCTTCAGGATTTCTTCGGCGTGATCCCACATGGCGTCGGTGCCGACGCGCTTTTCAGGCCGCGTGGCGAGTTTCACCACCACCTCGTCGAAGCCGAAATCCTTGTAGACCGACATCATCAGGTCGTTGATCTTGAGGATCTCGGATTCCAGCTGCTCCTCCGTGCAGAAGACATGCGCATCGTCCTGCGTGAAGCCACGCACGCGCATCAATCCATGCAGGGCACCGGAAGCCTCATAGCGGTGCACGCTGCCGAATTCCGCAAGACGGATCGGCAGATCACGGTAGGACTTCAGGCCATGCTTGAAGATCTGAACATGCCCCGGGCAGTTCATCGGCTTGAGCGCGAAGACGCGCTGGTCGGCGTCGGGATCATCGGGATGGGTGAAGGCATGCGCGGACTTCACCGCGAACATGTTCTCCTGGTACCAACCCCAGTGACCCGAAGTCTCCCACAGCGACTTGTCGAGGATCTGAGGGGCATTGACCTCCTGATAGTCGTCGCCAAGGCGGCGGCGCATGTAGGCGATCAGATTCTGGAACATCTTCCAGCCCTTGGCGTGCCAGAACACGACGCCCGGTCCTTCCTCCTGGAAATGGAACAGGTCCATTTCGCGGCCGAGGCGGCGATGGTCACGCTTCTCGGCCTCTTCCAGCATGTGCAGATACTGGTCGAGCTGCGCCTGGTCGGCCCAGGCGGTGCCATAGATGCGCGTCAGCATCGGGTTGTTGGCGTCGCCGCGCCAATAGGCGCCGGCGACCTTCATCAATTTGAAGGCCGTGCCGATCTGGCCGGTGGCAGCCATATGCGGACCACGGCAAAGGTCGAACCAGTCGCCCTGGAAATAGATCTTCAGGTCCTGATTTTCAGGAATGGCGTCGATCAGTTCGACCTTGTAGCCTTCGCCCTTGTCACGGAACACTTTTTTCGCGCGATCGCGGTCCCACACCTCCTTGGTGAAGGGCTTGTTGCGCTGGATGATCTCCCGCATCTTCTTTTCGATGACGGGGAAATCCTCCGGCGTGAACGGCTCGTTGCGTGCAAAGTCGTAATAGAAGCCGTTCTCGATCACCGGACCGATGGTGACCTGCGTTCCCGGCCACAATTCCTGCACCGCCTCGGCCAACACGTGGGCGGTATCGTGACGGATCAGCTCCAGCGCGCGCGGGTCGTCGCGGGTGACGATCTCGATCTTGCCGGAAGCCTTCAGCGGATCCGACAGGTCGCGCAGGGTGCCGTCGACGGCATAGGCCACCGCCTTCTTGGCCAGCGACTTGGAGATGGATTCGGCGAGCTCGGCGCCGGTCGTCGCGGCATCGTAGTCGCGCACGGAACCATCGGGGAATGTGAGGGAAACGTTTGCCATGGTCTTCTCCTATCCAGTCCCGCATACGAACGCGGGTGGTGTTGTGCCGGATGACGCCCGGCGGCGAGCGGTCTTTTAGGGGCAGTTGCAGCCGACGTAAAGCGAAACGGAGCTGCTTTGACAAAGCAACGCCGCACGCTGGATCAAATCGGATCGCCTGACAGCCTTATTTGAATTTGACCGGCCCAGGCAGCTCTTCGAGGAAGAAGCTCGCACCACGCGATCCAGCGCTCAGTTGGCTTTGACCGTTATGCAGTCGAACTTCTGCCGTTTGAGCGCCGCACAGGTTTTACCCGCCGTTTTCGCATCCTCGAAGCCGTCGAAACGAACACGATAGAACGTGGTACCGTGCGCCTCAGCCTGCATGATCTGGCCGGCTGCTTCCCCATGGATCGAACGAACGAATTTCTGCGCCTTGCCCAACAACGCCTCGGCGGTTGTCTGGCTGGGTAGCGCGCCGATCTGAATCTGCCAGGCTGACGGGATGAGCGCGACTTCCGTGTCGCCGTCGCCCTGTTCGATCGCCACTTCGTCCATCGTCTCAGACGGTGCGACAGGTCGTTTCGGCCTGCGTGTCGGCACCGGCGCATTCGAGGCTACCAGCGGCGGCGCGGTAACGGCCCCCTTCGTGCTGAAGCGCTTCAGCAACGCTTCCATCTTGGCATCGCGGCTCCGGGCCGTCTTTCCGCCCAGCACGACGCCGATCAAATGCCCTTTGCCTTGCCCAAGCGACGACACCAGATTGTAGCCCGAAACGGCCGTATATCCGGTCTTCAAGCCGTCGACGCCGGCATAGCGATACATCAGATTGTTGTGGCCTTTCAGACGCTTGCCGCGAAAGACGAAAGAAGGCTGCGAGAACAGGCCGAACAGTTTCGGAAAGTCCCGCTCCAGCGCCATGCCGAGCACCGCCATGTCGCGGGCAGTCGTCAACTGGCTGGTCCGATCGGTCAATCCGGACGGGTTGGCGAAGATCGTGTTTCGAAGTCCCAGCTGTCGACCGCGTTTGGTCATCAGTCGCGCGAAGGCAGCTTCCGATCCAGACAGATGTTCGCCGACTGCCGTCGCCGCGTCATTGGCCGAAATCACGATCATCCCGTTGACGGCATCGCGCACGCTGATGCTCCGGCCGGGCTTGATCCACAGCTTCATGGGGATTTTGGCTGACGCATTTTTCGAGAAGACGATTTTGTCGTCCCAGGTCAGCTTTCCCTTCTGGATTGCCTCGAAGGTCAGATAGAGCGTCATCATCTTGGCAAGCGAAGCCGGCGCGTGACGCTTGCCGGCGTTTTCGTGGCCAAGGATATTGCCGGTTCGTGTGTCGAGCACCGCCCAGGACACATCGGCCATTGCGCTTGCCGCGCTCAGGAAAACCGCGCTGAAGGTCAGCGAGGTCGCAAAGACCTTGCGCCCGAGCCATTTATTGATGACCGGCATGATCGCTCCGTGAAATGTAGAGACGTCCCCGAGGGAGCATGTGTGATTGAAAAAGCGACGGCGGCCCCACCCGCCGGAACAGGCCCGCCGCGTGAAATCCGTTGCCACTATTGAATAGGATTCATTAACGAAAAGTGGGTGGTTTTTTAACGATTTGGCCGCTCGCCAGCCTTGCGGCCAATCGACCAGTAGCGCCACGGCGTATACCAGGCGTAGCGGGCATCGAGTGTCGTTGGCACATTGTCGATGCCGTGCGTGCCGCCTGGGCCGCAGCGCATGACGCGAAACAGCCCCATCCAGCCACCAGCCCACAGGCCGTGCCTGGCGATGGCCTCATAGGCATATTCCGAGCAGGTCGGCAGATGGCGGCAGGTATTGCCGACAAAACCGGAAAGCGTGAGCTGGTAGGTCCGAACAAAAGCCGTCCCGGCCAGCCTGCCCGGGGTCTTGCGCCAAGGGCCAGGCCAGTTGCGACCGCGGGTGACTGCATGCCGGTGGCCGCAGTTGTGGCCGTCTGCTTCGCCTGTCATTGCGGGTGTCGCGCTCGCGAATTCATCCGCTCTAGATGGCGCGCTCTGGCGGGTTTCGCAACAAGTAAGCTAGAGCAATTCCAGGAAAAGTGCGCAACGGTTTTCCGTCCGGAATTACGAAAAAACAAAGAGTTAGAGCGTTTCCGTGTTTCCGTGAAAAACGGAAACGCTCTAGTGGTGTCCTCTCCGGAAGCCGACGAAGGCCGGCGTGACGGTGACGGGTATGCCCTGTTCGATGAGGGAAAGCAGCCCGAGCATCACCTCCTCGTTCGGCTCGCCGTACACGTCGAGCCGGCGCATGATGCAGCTTTCCATCACGTCGCGAATATAGGGATCCGCCATCTTCCAATGCGTAAGCACGGCTTGCGAACTCGGCATGATCTGGAGGCTGCTTGCCCGCATGGAATCCTCGTCGATATAGGTTTCGACGGCCAGCTGAGGCCCCTGGCTCTCGGCGAAGGCAACGGCCTTGCGGATAGCCTGCTTGAACACTTCGAGCTTGCCAGGGCGAATGTCGAAGCTAGCCAATTGCACGATGCGTTCCGACATGGCCCGCTCACTCGGCCGCATCGAGCAGAACCGCTCTGATGGTGCGGTTGACGGCGCCATACGGAGAGGATGCAACATAGACCAGTTCCACATCCTCGATGGCGTTGAACGATCCAGGCGTACCGGCCGGGAGATAGAACACGTCGCCCGGCCCCGCCGTCTGCCACGCGTCTCGGCTCGCAACCGTGCAACGGCCCTTGGTGACGACCAGAACCTCGTCATAGGCAAAAATGAAATCGCTCGTCGCGCCGCGCGGCGCCCTCAGGAAGCCAACCGCTCCGAGCTTGGCCGTCGGCACCTCATCTTCATTGAGCACATCGACCAGCTTTGCACCGGACCATTCCATCCAGTCCTGCGCTGAGGCAGCCGTGAATTTGCGGATGTCCGGAGTGTTCAAAATCTGCATGTTCATCGCTCTTTGTCCTCTTGGCGGCGCTATCCGAGCCAGCTGTCCACTGGCGTGATTGGCGTCCTACAAGTTCAAGTAAACTTGAAATCAAGGGCAAAGCATGCAAAAAGATCGAAATGGAAACGACGCTCACCATCAATCAGCTTTCACGCCGCAGCGGCGTGGCGGCCTCGGCGCTGCGCTACTACGAGGAACGTGGCTTGATCCAGTCCGAGCGCAGAGGCTCAGGCCACCGCCGCTTCACCCGCGCCACCTTGCGGCGGCTTGCCTTCATCGTCTTTGCCCAGCGCCTCGGCATGTCGCTTGCCGAAATCCGCTCGGAGCTTGAGAAGCTGCCGACCGACCACGTGCCGAAGGGCGCCGATTGGTCACTGCTTTCCGGCCCCTGGTCGGCCCGCATCGACGAGCGCATCGCCGAGCTCGAACGGCTGAAGACTGGCCTTGCGCAATGCATCAGCTGCGGCTGCCTGTCTCTGGAATATTGCCGATTGGTCAACCCACACGACAAGGCCGGAGCCCTTGGTCCCGGCCCGCATTACTGGCTGGGCGATCAGTCTTCGACCGACGATTGACGTTCCGGCTCATCATCACGGCGCTGCATGTCGTCGCTGTGGCTTGCCGCGCCGCTCAGGCCGCGTGCGCAGGTAAGTATCCTGACGCTGGGGTGGTCTGTTCAACGTCTGGAAAGTGGCAACCTTCAGCGCGTCGAGAAGCGCCTGGATGACCTCGGACATCACATTCACTCCGGTTTCGCGTGTCTGTTTCATGACCGGATTCAACGCCTTCTGGCGCCTGCCTTCAAACGAGTATATTTTCGCATTAGGATAACCTGAGGTTATGCGAATGAAGCGCAGTCGTTTGCCGCTCACAGCCTTGCGCTCTTTTGAGGCGGCAGGCAGGAATGCGAGTTTCAGCCGGGCTGCCGAGGAATTGCACGTCTCGCAGGCAGCCATCAGTCGCCAGATCCGTGAGCTTGAAACCACACTCCGCACCCCACTGTTCGAGCGCCTGCATCGCAAGGTCGTTCTGACAGAGGTCGGCAAGGCGTTGCTCACCCAGCTGAGCGCCAGTTTCGACGGCATCGAAAGAATGCTCACCGAGATCGCCGGCCGCGGTCAGACCCGGACGGCACGGGTGAGTTCGGATGCATCCATCGCTGCCTGCTGGCTGATCCCGCGCCTGGACCGTTTTCGGCGCATGAACCCCGACATCGATGTCGTGCTCGATGTCGATCCGCGACTGATCGAGTTCCGCGCCGACCAGGCCGAGCTCGCCTTGCGCTTTTCCTTCCGCAACACAAGCTGGCCGAACACGGAAGCTGAACGCCTTGCCCATGCGCTCGAGACGCCTGTGCTTGCGCCGTCCCTGCTCGCCGGCGGGCCTGCAATCGCAAAGCCTGGCGATCTGCGCCGCTTCACCTTGTTGCACGAAGAAAGCCGCGAACATTGGAAGAACTGGTTTCGGCTCGCCGGCGAAGAGGAGGCCGAGGTGCTGGCGCCGGGGCCGATGTATGCCGATATGGCGCTGGCCAAGCAAGCTGCCTTGCTTGGCCATGGCGTGGCCCTGGTCGATCTCCTCTACATGCAGGATGAACTCGCCGCCGGCACGCTGGTCAGGCCTTTTTCAGCGGAGCTCAATTCCGGCGGTTATTTCCTCGTCGCGCGCAGCCTTTCGGGGCTCAGCGAACCTGCCCACATCTTTGCTGAATGGGTCCGCGCCGAATTTGCCGCGAGTGTTGCCGCGCTATCGTCAACCGAAAGTGAACGGTGCGTGCTCCCCGAATGAATGGGCAACCCAGTCCGCCTCGCCTATCTCACTCACCGAATTGGACAATCCGTCACCGATAGACCGGTGGCCAGAGGAGGCCCGGCGCCCGCTCTCTCGGATCGCGCCGGTGGCCCAACATGGGGATGACATGACCGACAAAGTTGAATTCGGACTGGACACGTTTGGCGATGTCACGCTTGGCGCCGACGGCAAGCTGTTGCCGCAGGCCAAGGTGATCCGCAATCTCGTCGAGGAAGCCGTTCTCGCCGATCAGGTCGGCATCGACTTCATCGGCGTTGGGGAGCATCACCGCGACGACTTCGCCGTCTCCGCGCCGGAGACGGTACTGGCTGGCATTGCCACGCGCACCAGTCGCATCAAGCTGGGCTCGGCCGTCACCGTGCTGAGCTCGGACGATCCGATCCGTGTCTTCCAGCGCTTTTCCACCGTCGACGCGTTGTCGAATGGGCGCGCGGAAGTGATCCTTGGTCGCGGTTCCTTCACGGAATCCTTCCCGCTGTTCGGTTTCCGGCTCAACGACTACGAGACCCTGTTCACCGAAAAGCTCGATCTGTTCGCAGCAGTCCGCAAGGGCGAACCAGTCACCTGGCAGGGTTCCATCCGGCCGCCGCTCAAGGATCAATCGGTCTATCCGCCGATCGAGAATGGCAACTTGAAGACCTGGATCGGTGTCGGCGGCAGCCCGGAATCGGTCGTGCGTGCCGCACGCTACAATCTGCCTTTGATGCTGGCCATCATCGGCGGCGATCCGAAGCGCTTCCGCCCCTATGTGGACCTCTACCATCAAGCGCTCGACCAGCTTGGTGGAGCGACGTTGCCGGTCGGCGTGCATTCGCCGGGCTATGTTGCCGACACCGACGAGCAGGCGGCTGAAGAGCTGTGGCCGCACTACAAGGTGATGCGCGACCGCATCGGTGGCGAGCGTGGCTGGCCGCCAGCCACCCGCGCCGACTTCACATCGGAAGTGGAACGTGGATCTCTCTATGTCGGCTCGCCGGAGACGGTGGCGCGCAAGATCGCGGCGACGGTGAAGGCGCTGGGCGCCCGGCGTTTCCAGATGAAATACTCGTCCGGCCCGCTGCCGCATGAACAAATGATGCGCTCGATCGAGCTCTACGGCACCAAGGTGATCCCGTTGGTGCGCGACCTCCTGGCGGAAAAGCCGGAGCTGACAGAGGCCTGAACAGGGTACCGACAAGCAATGCAAGTGAAAGGCCCGGCGTGGTTCCCCACGCCGGGCCTTTTCGTTGGCGTTGGCAGTTTGACCGGTCGCTCAATCCTTGGCGTTCAGGTCCGTACCCAGCGTGTCCTTGACGAAGAGCATGCCGATGACAAGCGACATCGCTGCGATCACGATCGGGTACCAGAGACCGTAGTAGATGTCGCCCTTTGCCGCACTCATCGCGAATACGGTCGCCGGCAGCAGACCGCCGAACCAGCCGTTGCCGATATGATAGGGCAGCGACATGCCAGTATAGCGGATGCGGGTCGGGAACATCTCGACCAGGATCGCCGCGATCGGACCGTACACCATCGTCACATAGAGGACGAGGATGAACAGGATACCGATGACCATCGGCCAGTTCACCTGTGCCGGATCGGCCACCATTTTGAATGCGCCTGCACCAGGAACGGTGTAGACGGCGAATTCGGTGGCACCGGCTGCTTCCTCGGCGGTGATCAGCTTGTCCTTGATTGCCTGTGCGACCGGCAATGTCGCTTTGTCGCCGCCGCGGATAGCCGCGGCATCCAAAGCCAGCTTCGGATTGGAGGCAACCAGCGCATCGAGCTTCTGGTCGACAACCTTTGCAGGATCCCGCTTCAATGGATAGCCCGCATCCTGCAACGAGTTGAAGAGTGCCTTCGTGAGTGCGGCATTCTTCGCTGCAGCGTCGGCCCCGGCGGCAACAGCGTCGTAGGATTCGACGGTTTCATTGCCGATCTTGACTGAGGCTGCGGTACCGGGTGCCGCCGTGGTGACGACGTCATACGGCACCGAGTTCTTGGTGAGGAAGTCGGTGGCGATATCGCAGGATGTCGTGAACTTGGCGGTACCGACCGGGTTGAACTGGAATTTGCAGTCGCCCGGGGCGGCGGTCACGGTCGCCCGTGTGTTCTGCTGCGCGGTAGCCAGAGCCGGGTTGGCCGCCCAGGTCAGCGCCTTGAACAGCGGGAAGTAAGTAACGATGGCCAGCGCCAGGCCTGCCATGATGATCGGTTTGCGGCCGATCTTGTCGGACAGCCAGCCGAACACGACGAAGAAGATCGAGCCGAGCGCCAGCGCCACTGCGATCATGACGTTGACCGAGTAGGCGTCGACCTTGAGCACGTTCTGCAGGAAGAACAGCGCGTAGAACTGGCCGGAATACCAGACAACAGCCTGACCAGCCGTGAGGCCGAGCAGCGCCAGAATGGCGATCTTGGCGTTTTTCCACTGACCGAAGGCTTCCGAAAGCGGCGCCTTGGAACCCTTGCCCTCTTCCTTCATGCGCTGGAAAGTCGGCGATTCCGACAGCGAAAGCCGGATCCACACCGAAATACCGAGCAGGACGAAGGACAGGATGAACGGGACGCGCCAGCCCCAGGCCGCGAAGGCATCCTTGCCGAGCCAGCTCTGCACGACCAGGATGACGATCAGCGACAGGAACAGGCCAAGCGTCGCCGTGGTCTGGATCCACGAGGTATAGTAGCCGCGGCGATCATCCGGCGCATGTTCGGCGACATAGGTCGCGGCACCACCATATTCACCGCCAAGCGCCAGTCCCTGCAGCATGCGCAGCGCGATCAGGATGATCGGCGCCGCGATGCCCCAGGTCGCCGCTCCGGGCAAGACACCGACCAGAAAGGTCGACAGGCCCATGATCAGGATGGTGACGAGGAATGTGTATTTGCGCCCGACAAGGTCGCCGATGCGGCCGAACACCAGCGCGCCGAACGGACGCACCAGGAAGCCGGCAGCGAAAGCCAGCAGCGCGAAGATGTTGCGGGTCGCTTCCGGATACTGCGTGAAAAAGGTCGCGCCAATGAAGGCGGCGAGCGAACCGTAGAGATAGAAATCGTACCATTCGAACACGGTACCGAGCGAAGAGGCGAAGATCACCTTCTTCTCCTCTCGCGTCATGCCGCGGCCAGTTCTGCCGGCGGTCTGTGCCATTGCCATGAGCTTCCTCCCAAATGCCCTCGATGCCGGCCGTCTGCGCCCTCCTCCGGATGCAGACTCGGGCCCGGCCATCACCAAGGAATCTGGCAGAAAGCCCCCCTCGTGGGGACCGAGCAATTGGGATTATGACTTTGGTCTAATGCATCGGCCCGAAAAATGAGTTTCGATTTTCGGAAAACACGATGCCTAGCACTCTTCTAACGAGACGAGCCGCTAGATGCGATCGCCCAGCGCCCCGAGCAGCGCCACTGCTGCCATCATGTCGCGCTTGCGGAAGGCGCGCCGCGCCACCGCTTCCGAATCCTGGCCCCAATGTTCGATCTGCCAGTCCTCGTCAACATGGGCAGCCGTCCATGCCGCCTCAGCAGCAAGCCCGCCCTGCTCCACCGCCAGCGCCAGCAACGCAGATCCCGTGATCGACGTCATGACATGGATGGCTGCCAGCCGGAACGGGCCGTTGCGGCGGGCAAGATGTGCACCGAGCACCGCAATGCTTTCACGCGGCTGCTCGACGTGGATGACGCCTTCAGCGAGTTCGAAGCGCGCGCCGAGCGAAGTGAGCGCCCAGTCGATGACCGGGTCCCAATACGTGTTCTGACGATCGACCAGTCCCTGCGGACCATCGGCGCGGTAGCAAAGCAGATCGGATGAAGCAAAGCGCAGGATGTCCTCGAGCACCGCCTGCGTATCAGTCGCAACACCGTCGATGGCGGTATTGACGAGACGCAATACCGGCATCGTCACCGGATCGATCACGTCCTCCTGCGCTTCGAATTCGGCCGCCACCAGCGCGGCAGCCTTTTCGGTCGGCAAGGCAAGCAGCGCCTTGCCGGGGGTGCGCACCGGCTTGCCGTCGAGATGCACGGCAAAACCGGTCTCCGAAGGCGCAATGGAAGCGGCCTTGTAGAAGCGCTTCGGCAGCGGCGTGCGCATCTGGATCTGGGCGCGTCGCGTCGGGTCCGGATCGGAAAGCTGCTTGCCCGCCTCGAGATCGCTCAGAATATCGCGCATTGCCGGTATACCCCTATGCCGTTTTCGGCCGCCTCGGACGATTGACGATGCTCAAGCCTACCGCGATCAGCCCCAACGCCAGGAAGATCGTCCAGGTCAACGGCTCTCCCAGGATCAGCCAGCCACATATCACGCTGAATGCAGGCGACAGGAAGGCGAAGCTCGACAGTCCTGCCGCCGGATAGCGGCGCATCAGCCAGAACCAGACGATATAGGTGATCGTGACGATATAAACAGCCTGAAACAGCAGCGCTCCGGTGGCCAGCGGCGTCACGTCGCGGAGCGCCGGCCCCGCCAGCGGCACCAGCGGGATTGCCATGATCGCCGAAACGACGAGCTGATAGAGCAGCACCTTCTCCGCACTCGCGGTCTGCAGTTTGGAACGTTTGATCGTCAGCGTCGTCAGCGCCCAGAACAGGCCAGCGGCGAGGCTGAGCAGATCCCCGAACAATGTCGACTGGCCGCCGCCGCCCAACCGATCGGAAAAGATCACGATCACCCCGCAGAAGGCGAGCACCAGCCCAACCAGCTTCTGCATTGTCATGCGTTCGCCAAGCCAGAAATGCGCGCCGACGAGTACCCAGAACGGCATCGTGTTGACCAGCAGCGAATTGCGCGCCACGGTTGTGTATTCGAGCGCCACGAACACCAGGGAAAATTCGGTTCCGAACAGCAGGCCGGCAAGGATGCCGCCGAAAAGTGTGCCGTCACGTTCGAACAGGCGAATCCCGCGGAACTGGCACCACAGGAATACAAGCACGCATGCGATCGCCGAACGTGCGACGTTCAGGAAGATCGGGTTGTAGCCAACATTGGTGAGCTTTGCCGCAACGCCATTCAGTCCCCACGAAAATGTCAGCACCAGCATGAAGGCGACCGCCGCGGCGTCGACGGCATCGCGCCGGTCAAAGCTGTGACTTGCTGTGCTCATGAGCTCCCCCCGCGCGGGCTCAGCCGCGTCGCTACAGCCCTACAAGACGGCAGCAGTCACGGCATGGTCCAAGCAGCACCGAGCGGTGGTTCACCGCAGCAACCGGTGGGCACATCAATCGTCCTCGGCGCTCGCCTCGTCGAAGCCGAGCAGGTTCCAGCTCTGGCGCATATGCGGCGGCATCGGTGCGGTGACATCGATCACGCCCCTGTCAGGATGTGGGATGATGATGCGGCGGGCGTGCAGATGCAGCCGGTTCTGCATGCCACCCGGAAAGTCCCAGTTGGTGTCGGCTTCGAAATATTTCGGATCGCCGATGATCGGGCAGCCGATATGGGCAGCATGCACGCGCAACTGATGCGTGCGGCCTGTATAGGGCTCCATCTCCAGCCACGACAGCGACTGCGCCGCCTGCTCGACGATGCGGTAGTAGGAAACCGAGTGGTCGGCGCCCTTTTCGCCATGCTTGGCGACCCGCACCCGGTCGCCATCCGGGGTCGGTTCCTTGATCAGCCAGGTCGAGATCTTATCCTCGCGCTTCGGCGGCACACCCTTGACCAGCGCCCAGTATGTCTTCTTCGTTTCGCGGGCGCGGAAGGCTTCGGACAGTTTCATGGCGGCCAGCCGCGTGCGCGCGATGACCAGCACGCCCGACGTATCGCGGTCCAGCCGGTGCACCAGGCGTGGCTTCTCGCCCTTCTTGTTACGCCATGCCTCCAGCATGTCGTCGACATTGCGTGTCACGCCCGAGCCGCCCTGCACGGCAAGGCCTGCCGGCTTGTTGAAGACGAAGACCTTGTCGTCTTCATGCAGCAGCATCTTGGCGAGCACATCGGCGTCGCCCTGATTGCGGATCGAATGACCGGTGAGTTGGTCGGCTCCGCCCTTCTTGTCGACATCGAGCGGCGGGATGCGGATCACCTGCCCCGGTTCAACACGGGTATCAGTCTTGGCGCGCCCGCCGTTGACGCGCACCTGACCGGAACGCAGCAGCTTCTGCAACTGCACGAAGCTCAATCCGGGATAGTGGCTCTTGAACCAGCGATCGAGCCGCATACCCGTTTCGCCGGCTTCCACCGTGATCTGTTCGACGCCTGCCATCTGCCTCAGCTGTCCGTTTCGAAACGCGCCAATAGCACTATGACATCGTTCTTACGAGCCAAAGCCCGAGGAACAGTGCAAGAATCGCGCCTATGACGCTCACCAGCGCGTAACCCGCTGCCGGAACCACATCGCCGCGATCCCATAGGGTGGCGAAATCCAGTGAGAAGGCCGAGAAGGTGGTGAAGCCGCCGAGGACGCCTGTGGCCACGAACAGACGCAATTCCGCCGAGGCGCCGCCATAGCGGCGCGCCAGCGTCTCGATGAAGGCGCCCATGATGAAGGAGCCGATGATGTTGATCGCCATCGTGCCCCAGGGAAAATTGGGGCCGATCAGCCTGAGCGCGCCGAGGTTGAAGAGATGGCGGATGGCGGCGCCGATCGCGCCACCGACTGCCACGAGGAGAAGATGGTACATCGGCACCGATCCCGTCAGCGCGACGGCCTAGGCCTGAGCCTTCTTGCCCTTGCTCGACGAGATCATCTTCCAGTTCTTGTAGAACATGGAATTGATGCGCTCGACGCTCATCGAAACGATGGTGAGCAAGCCGGCAACGACACCGGGAACCGGGGAAGGACGAATGATGTCCATGAACACGCAATAGCGGCGGCCGTCATATTCGTTGACCGAACGATGCAGCAGCGTGTCGTCGAAAATATACATTGGACTGTCGTGCCAATAGTTCCTGGCGCCTTGGCATTCGACGAAGATTTCAGCGTTCACCGGGATCAGGTTGTACAGCACGCGCAGCGAAAGGCGCAGCGGGCCGAAATGCCAGGACGTCGATTCGCGCCCCGAAAACACCGACACCGCGATCGTCTTCACATATTTAAAGTCCTTGTTGAACTCCGGCACGTTGTCGATCTTGTGCTTGCCATACCACTGGTAGACGTACATGCCGCGCCGGCCGGTGCCGAAATTGGCGTCGATGTCGGCGATGATCTCGTTGCGGCGCTCCTTGAAGACGTTGAGCACCTCGTTGACTTCGCGCTGATAGTCAGCCGGAAACTGCTCCAGCTTCCACACGCCCCAGTTCTTGTAGCTGATCAGGTCGACCAGCAGGTTGAAGGGGGACAGCAACCAGGTGAACATGCCGTTGCCGGTGAAATAGAGGCTGAACAGCCGCTGGTCCTTGTTCTTGTTGCGCAGCACGTCGATGAGCCCGCAAACAAGCCAGATCAGCGTGATGATCGGGATAAAGTAGAAACCGAGCCCCAGAAGCACGACGGCGATGGCGGCTTTGCGGATTGCCTTGCGTTGATCTTTGGTCATGTGAGCCTGGCGCCTGGCGCCACCCTTTTAAGAGTTCGCCGCGCCCTCGGCCGCGGCGCATTCACCCCAGTGACGGCTGCATAGGCTCAATTGCTGTCGTGCACAAGACGGCACAAAACCCGTACCAGCAAGCATCTCAAAAAATTGGATTGGAATACTCACCTTTTTAGTATCCGCATCGACCGGTGCGCTCGTACGACGCCGGCGGCTCTATGCAGCCAATATGAAATCGGCGCAGCGTTCGGCGATCATGATGCAGGGAGCGTTTGTGTTCCCACTGACCAGCGTCGGCATGACCGACGCATCGGCGACCCTCAATCTCGGCACGCCTTTCACCCTCAACTGGTCATCCACCACCGCCAGCGGATCATTGCCCATCCTGCAGGTGCCGGCAGGATGGTAGACCGTCTTGGCCAGCGAGCGGATATAAGACACGGTCTCCGCGTCACCGACATCTCCAGGTGTCAGTTCACTGAATCCCAACGCCTGCATTGACGGCGCGGCGAGAATGGCCCGCGCCAGCTTCACTCCGCGCAACAGCGTATCGACATCCTCCGGCGCCGCGAGATTGTTGCCGACGAGCCGGATAGCGTCCTGCGGCTCGGCACTCCGCAACGTTACTTTCCCCCGCGAAACCGGTCGCAATATGCATGGGTTGATGGAAACGCCGTGCCCTTCCATAGGTTGGCGCGTCGCATCGCCGACCAAAGCAGGCGTTACATGGAACTGCACATCCGGCCTGCCGCAACCCGACGTGTCGACGAATCCCCCTGACTCGACAACGTTCGAGGCCAGAAGGCCGCCGCGGCCGCAGAGATATTGCAGGGCATTCACAGCCGCTCGCCAGCCGCGATCCTGCCCCTTGAGAGAGATTGGTCGTTCAGTGATGCCATAGACCGAAGCGGTGATATGATCCTGAAAATTCTCTCCGACCCCCGGCAGGTCACGAACGACCGGAATACCAAAAGCAGCCAGTTCCGCTGCAGGACCGACGCCGGACAGCATCAGAAGCTTCGGCGTTGCCAGCGCTCCGGCGCACAGGATGACCTCCTCCCTGGCCGCTGCCCTGCCATTCTCGCCGTTGTCGGCGCGATAGCAGATTCCGCTGGCAGCTCCATTCTCGAGGTCCAGCCCAAGCACCGTGCAGCCGGTACGCAGGGTCAACAGGGGCGATCTGCGCACGGCTTTCAGATAGGTTGCCGCAGTCGAGCCTCTTCGCTGCGCGAACGTGGTCGTCTGATAGAAGCCGATGCCGGCCTGTTGGGCCCCATTGAAATCCGCATTGAACGGCAGACCGACCTCTTGCGCGGCCCGCACGAACGCAGAGCTGATCGGATGCCTGTGACGAGGCTCGGAGACTTTCAGCGGCCCGCCGACACCATGAAAGGCATTCGAGTAGGTTTCATTGTCCTCGCAGCGGCGAAAGACCGGTAAGACATCCTCGTAGCCCCAGCCGCGGCAGCCGCGTTGGCGCCATTCGTCATAGTCCTCCGCCTGCCCGCGAATGTAGATCATGGCATTGACGGACGATCCACCACCCAGCGTGCGCCCTTGCGGAATCGTCATCACACGGTCATTCGCTGCGGGCTCCGGCTCGGTTTGATACATCCACGTGCGTTTCGTTCCAAGCACGCGCACGAAGGTGGCGGGAACGTGGATGAACGGCGTGTTGTCGCGGGGCCCAGCTTCAAGCAGAAGCACGCTTTTGCCAGCAGACACCAGCCTGTTCGCCAGGACACAGCCGGACGATCCTGCGCCGGCCACGATATAGTCGTATGTTTGCACGGTTGATATCTCGGCTCCTGAGATGCGCCTATACGAACGACAGATTGATTATAGTTGATAAAGTGAACTTATTTAGTTCACAGAGTCAACCAAAACCATAATAGCCACTTCCGCCTTTTCCTCCAGATGATTGCATCGCATTGGTGGGGTCGACGTCGAGCACCCAGAAACCGGGAAGAACATGAAGCCAAAACTGTCCCCTCAAGCCATTGCATCGGCCGTAGAACGCGACCTGGGACCAATCTCGACCTGGACCTCGGTGTCCGAAGGCGAGGAATCACAGGCTTTCGGCATCAGGCTTGCTGATGAAGACCTCATCCTGCGCATCAATCGGCTTACCGAAGGCTTTCAAAAGGAGGCGTTTTGCTACCGGCACTTCACCTCCGCCAGCTTGCCGATCCCGCAAATCCTGTCGATCGGCGAGGTCGACGGTCATGCCTATTGCGTATCACGGCGCGCCGCAGGCAAAACCCTGCAGGATCTGTCGCCGGCTGAGCTGCCGCCGGTGGTTGCGCGGGTCGATGAAGTCATGCGAGCCATTGCGGAAGCGCCGCTGCACGGAACCGAAGGTTTCGGCCGTTTCGATGCCAACGGCATTGGGGAGCACGAGAGCTGGCGCGGCTTCCTGGCGGCCGTTGCCGATCCGCGGCGTCATGACTGGAAAGGATGCGAACCGGCGGTCGAAAGGCGCTGGGTCGATCGGCATCTGCACCTGCTCGGCGTTCTCATCTCGCAGTGTCCGGAAACCAGAGGCCTCGTGCATGGCGATTTCGGCTCGAACAATGTCCTGACCGACAGCCTGGCCATTACCGGTGTCATCGACTGGAGCGAGGCGCTGTTCGGCGATCCGCTCTACGACGTCGCCAACATCTTTTTCTGGCGTCCCTGGCTTGCCTGCATGGAAGCGCAGGCGCGCTTCTTCGAAGAGCACCGGTTGGACATAATGAGCAACGCGCAAGCCCTGCGCTGCTATCAGCTTCGCATCGGCCTGCAGCAGGTTTTTGAATGCGCCGTAGCAGGTGACACGACCGACTTGCAGTGGGCGATGGCAAGGTGCGACGCCATAGCGGTCGATCCTCCAGGCTGATTGGGTTGCTGGTCGGCTACCGTGAGTGAGTGCGACAGCCTTCCGCCGAGGGTCACACGCCGATCTTGCACTCCGGCGCGATAGGCCATAGGTTCCGGTCACAATGTTCATGTCCACATTCTTCCCGCTGATCTGAGCCGCACCGGTCGTTTCTGAACGACATGGTCGCTTGGCGCATCCGCGCCGCTCGGATCACAACGCCGCCGATACGGTGGCGAACGGAGAATGTCATGCCCAAAACCGAACCCATTGGCCTGACGACCAGTCAGGTCCAGAACTTCATCGATAATGGCTTCATCAGAATAGAGAACGCTTTCAACACCGACCTCGCCCAGCAATGCCGGGACGAGTTATGGGCTCAAATCGGCCTCTCACCACATGAACCCGAAACGTGGACAAGACCGGTGATCCGTGTAGGGGCGATGGCTTCGCCGACATTTGTCAAGGCGGCCAACACCCCTCGCCTGCACCGCGCTTACGACCAGATCGTCGGCGAAGGCCGCTGGGTTGCACCCAAGGCGCTCGGGACCTTTCCAATCCGCTTCCCGTCGCTACAGGCACCCGTCGACGACGGCTGGCACGTGGACGTGAGCTTCGGCACCGACAATCCGGATTTCATGGAATGGCGCGTGAATGTGAAAAGCAGCGGCCGCGCCTTGCTGATGTTGTTCCTGTTCTCGGATGTCGGACCGGACGATGCGCCGACAAAGATCCGAAAGGGCTCCCACAGCACAATCGCCCGCGAATTGTTGCCTTATGGCGAAGCGGGCGCCACTTTGCGGCAGCTTTCCGTCGAAGGCTACGCATCCACGCAAGACTGCGAAATCGAACTGGCAACGGGTGCGGCGGGCACGGTCTATCTGTGCCACCCCTTCCTCGTGCATGCCGCGCAGCCGCACCGGGGCAAGGAACCGCGTTTCCTGGCGCAACCGCCTCTGCTGCCCAGGGGCGAGTTCGATCCGGCCTTGCCACCCTCGCCGGTCCAGATCGCCATCCGCCAAGCTTGCGGACTGACATTTTAGCCGTACGGAAGCCGGAGCCGTTCGCGGCCCCGGCTATCCTAAAACCACCCAGCCAATTGCCCGTGTCCTCACATACGTAGCGTATGTGTATTGAAACACTCCTCGCAGGCCTTACATACGCTCCGTATGTCAATTGATGCGAACCGCACCCTTGCTGATGGTGCTGCGCGACAAACTGGAAGAGGACAAAAGATGGCACAACGCGACCCGGTTTTCCCGGCTGACCGACATGCGCTTTACGAAGCGCACGGCTATTCGGCAGCGATCCGTTCCGGAGACCTCCTGTTCGTCTCGGGACAAGTTGGCAGCCGCCCCGACGGGTCTCCAGAGCCCGATTTCAAGCGCCAGGTCGAACTGGCCTTCGAAAACCTGCGGGCGACGTTGAAGGCAGCGAACTGCACGTTCGACGACATTGTCGACGTCACCACTTTCCATACCGATCCCGAGAACCAGTTCGAGACCATCATGGCCGTCAAGAACCGGATCTTCGACAAGGCGCCCTATCCGAACTGGACCGCGGTTGGCGTGAACTGGCTGGCCGGTTTCGATTTCGAGATCAAAGTCATCGCGCGTATTCCCTGAGACGCTCCAGGCGAGAGTTAAAGTTCGGGAAGCCCACGACCTACCTCAACGAGCCCCGAGTTGACCCCACGCGCGCAGCCGCCGCTCCGGCAGCCGGAGCGGTGACTGCGTTTCAAAGCCGCTTCAGGCGCCCCAGGCATGTTTCGGCGCCGGATCGCCAAGCGGATCGTGCAGATCGTCAGCTTCGGGGAAGAGGTCACCGAACCTCGTTTGATCGACCTCCACCGCTGCTTGTGCTTCCAAGATGGATGCCTGGCTTTTTGCCCATGCCAGCATGCGCTGCACCGTCGGCTCCGCGCGATCTCTATCACCGACCCACTGAATCCACGCGCGAAGCTCCGCTGCCCGATTGAGGCTGTTCAAGCAAGAACTCAGCAACTCCATCCGAAGCCGCTCGCGCTCGACCCGGCGCGCGGCAAGCAAGCGGCGGTGTTTCAAGGTCGCGTGCTCCGGCAGTGACACGAAGGCTTCCATCGCGAGGGCTCCTTTGCGAGTAAGGCCCGATCCTCGGCTACGCTTGCTTGACGTTCCACCCGTTTCCTGACGCGGTTCCGCTTCACCATGTCGAGGTTTCTTGTCTTCGTCATGCAAAGATAGCCAAAGCTAAACCATTGAAAATTATTAATTAAATCTCAGAAGACATTGACGATCCAAATCCCCTTTGATAGGTCAGCGGCCATCGGGGAGTAGCCACCGGAAACGGGGCCGCATCAACATACTCGCGTTCTCGCGTGGTGCGGCCGGCGCTTTGACGCTCGGCAAGACCGTGACGAAAGCTTTTCCTGGACAGGAAAGCCCTGCTCGTCCGGCCAACGTCCTAACTCCGGGATCAGCGATGTCACCCGTTTCCATTGCCGTGCTGGCTGTCGGCATGTCTGTCGACGCCTTGATTGCCGCGCTGGGGCGCGGCGCCTCACCTGTACGCCCGACATTGTCGCAAGCGGTTAGAACCGGACTTGTGTTTGGCATCGTGGAGATGCTGACGCCCATCATTGGCTGGGCGCTTGGTGTTGCCGCCAGCCAATACATCCAGGCGATCGACCATTGGGTCGCCTTCATTCTTCTGGCAGCCGTCGGCGGCAGGATGACGATCCATGCCCTGTCGCGAAAGGACACCGCTCGGGAAGAAAACAGCCCCTCGGCGTTTGGTCTGCTGGCAACAGCTGTCGGAACAAGCCTCGATGCCATGGCTGTCGGCGTCTCGTTGGCCTTTCTGAACGTCAATATCTTCGTGATCGCGGCTGCGATTGGGCTGGCAACCATGGTGATGTCGACAGGCGGCGTGCTCGCCGGACGATATCTGGGAGCGCGATTCGGCCGGTATGCCGAAATCGTTGGCGGCCTTGCCCTCATCGGCCTTGGCGCGAAGATACTCTTCGACCATCTGCTGGCCCCATGACTTGTTCGTAGCGTCAGGATAATTGCCATCTCGCTCAAGTCGCGCGGGCCTGAGCGATCACGCTACAGGTGTCGCCACAATGCAGTTCTCCTCCTACATCATCTGCGGCACACCCCGTTCAGGCAGCACCCTGCTTTGCACCATGCTGACCGAAACCCGCGTGGCGGGACGACCTCATTCATATTTCCGGCAGCAGGACATCGCGGAGTGGGCACAGGAATGGGGTGTCGAGCCGGCACGAGATCCGGACGACGTGCGTTTCGACAGGGACTACGTTGCCGCGATGCGGCGGGTCGGCACAGACGACACGGGCACTTTCGGCCTTCGCCTGATGTGGGTCAGTGTCGCTGAAGCTTCGCGACGACTGGACAACATCGCCGGCGACAGGGCGGATATAACTGCGAGGTTGGAAGAAACCTTCGGACCGACGCTCTACATCCATCTTTCACGCCTGGACAAGGTTGCGCAAGCCGTTTCCCTGATCCGCGCCCAGCAGAGCGGCCTATGGCATCGGAACAGCGACGGCACCGTGCTCGAGGGCGAAGAGACGCAGCGGCCAGTCGCCTACGATGGCGAGCATATCGGCCGGGTCGTGAAGGAACTGGAAGAAGACGATGCTTGCTGGGCGGATTTCTTCAAATCCCGCAGCATCGACCCACTGCGGCTGACATACGAGACGATGTCCGCCGACCCGCAGTTGGCCTTGTCGAAAGTGCTGTCGGCGCTTGGCAAGGATCCAGAACTTGCCAAGGCCGTCAGGGTCGGAACGGCGAAACTGGCCGATGGTACAAGCAGCGAATGGACTGCGAGGTTCAGGAAGGAAAGCGGCCGGTTAGCCTAGCTTGCGTGCCACCGCTGCGAGGAATTACTCACCTCTCTCCTTCCTCAGTTTCGACCAATACTCCAGCCGTTTCCTGATCTCGCGCTCGAAGCCGCGCTCCGGCGGGTCGTAGAAGGTCTGCCGGCCCATCTTTTCGGGGAAATAGTCCTGGCCTGAAAAGGCGTCCGGCTCGTCATGGTCGTAGCGATAGCCGGCGCCGTAGCTCTCTTCCTTCATCAGCTTGGTCGGCGCGTTCAGGATATGCTTGGGCGGCAGCAGCGACCCATTTTCCTTGGCCGCGCGCGTCGCCGCCTTGAAGGCGTTGTAGACCGCGTTCGATTTCGGCGCGGTGGCAAGGTAGACGCAGGCCTGCGCGAACGCCAGTTCGCCTTCCGGCGAGCCGAGATAGTCGTACGCATCCTTCGCCGCATTGGCGATGACCAGCGCCTGCGGATCGGCCAGGCCAATGTCCTCGACCGCCATGCGGACCAGCCTGCGGCCGAGATAGAGCGGATCCTCCCCAGCGTCGAACATGCGCGACAGGTAATAGAGCGCGGCATCCGGATCGGAGCCCCGCACGGATTTGTGCAGCGCCGAGATCAGATTGTAGTGGCCGTCCTGGCCCTTGTCGTAGATCGGCGCACGACGCTGCACCACGCCTTGCAGGCCGGCAGCATCGAAAACCTCGCCGGGCTTGGCGGCACGCCATACCTCCTCGGCCAGGGTCAATGAGGCGCGGCCGTCGCCGTCGGCCATGCGCATAAGCGCCTCCCTCGCCTCTCCGTCAAGCGGCAGCGGCTTGCCTTCCGTCTCCTCGGCCCGGGCCAGCAGCTTGGCGATGCTGTCTTCGCCCAGCGACTGGAATACCAGTACGCGGGCACGTGACAAAAGAGCTGCGTTCAGTTCGAAGGACGGGTTTTCCGTGGTGGCGCCGACCAGCACGACGGTGCCGTCTTCCATCACCGGCAGGAAGCTGTCCTGCTGGGCACGATTGAAACGATGGATCTCATCGACGAACAGCAGGGTCTGGCGCCCGTTGGAGCGACGCAGGCGCGCGGTTTCGAACACCTTCTTCAGATCCGCTACGCCGGAGAAGATCGCCGAAATCTGTTCGAAGGCCAGACTGGTTTCGCCGGCCAGAAGCCTCGCCACCGTCGTCTTTCCGGTGCCGGGTGGTCCCCAGAAAATCATCGAGCCCAGTGAGCCCGACGCGATCATGCGCGAGAGTGCGCCGTCCGATCCGGTCAGGTGCTCCTGACCGACAACCTCGGCAAGTGTCTTCGGCCGCAACCGGTCGGCCAGCGGCCGGCCGGGTGGAGCCTTCTCAACTTCATCGCTTCCGAACAGATCGGCCATGGGGCAACGTCAGGCGTGTTTCCACGCTCCTTGAGCAATTCCAGGAAAAGTCTGCAACGGTTCTCCGTCCGGAATTGCGTAAAAACAAAGAGGTAGAGCGTTTCACGTCTCCGTGAAAAACGGAAACGCTCCAGGGGCAAGCCTAATAACGTAGGACTTGCCGCAGTGTCTGCCCACCCCGCTCGACCGTAAAGCGCCACCAGCGCGTGCTTTGCAGTGCAGCCTCTTCCAGGCGCTTGGCGGAATCGATGGTGACGCCGTTCACCTCGCGCACGATGTCGCCCGGCTGGAAGCCGAAATCGGACGCCGGCGACGCGCTTGCGACATCGACAAGAGCCACGCCCTTGGCGTCGCTGCGCAGGCCGAGCCGCTGAGCGAGACGCGGCGAGAGTTCCGCTACCCTGGCGCCCGCGAAGGGGCTGCGCCCACGCAGCAGGATCTGCGCGGTGGTTAGCCCTTCCGGCGCGCGTTCGAGCGCGATAGCCACCTGCTGTTGCTGACCCTTGGTGAGAACGCCGAACGTGGCGTTCGCGCCGATCGTCAGTGTCGCCATACGGTAGTCGAGCGCTTCTATGCCTTCAATCACTGCACCATTCAGCGTCTGGACGACGTCACCGGGCTTCAGGCCGGCCTTGGCCGCAGGGCCACCTTCGGCCACGGAGGAGACCAACGCGCCACCGACCTTTTCCAACCCAAGCGATTCAGCGATCTGCGGCGTCACAGCCTCGAATTCGGCGCCGATATAGGGACGCTCGAAGAAATCACTGCCTGCCTTGGCGGCCTCGGCGAAAGCGCGCACCATGTTGGCGGGAATCGCGAAGCCGATACCGATCGAACCACCGCTGCGGCTGTAGATGGCGGTGTTGATCCCAACCAGCTGGCCGCCCATGTTGATCAGCGCACCACCGGAATTGCCGGGATTGATGGCGGCGTCGGTCTGGATGAAATAGCCGGAATCCGAAATGCCGATATGGCTGCGGGCAAGCGCTGAAACGATGCCGGAGGTCGTGGTCTGGCCAACGCCGAACGGATTGCCGATGGCCAGCACAAGATCGCCGACCTCAAGCGCATCGGAATCGCCGATCGGAACCACCGGAAACGGCTTGTCGGCAGAAATCTTCAGGACCGCGAGATCGAGCGTTTCATCCTTCAGCATGACCTTGGAGGTGAATTCGCGCCCGTCCGACGTGGCGACCTTGACCTCATCGGCGTTCTTGATGACGTGAAAATTGGTGACGACGATGCCGCTCGGATCGACCAGCACGCCGGAACCCAGCGAAGATTGCGCACGCGGCACGGAACGGCCGAAGAATTCCTCGAAGAAGGGATCGCCGTCGAAAGGCGAGCGTACCCGCGCGGTCTGCGAGGCATAGACGTTGACCACCGCGGGCGCTGTCTGCTTGACCAGCGGCGCGAAGGAGAGCTGCACCTCCTCGCGGCCGAAGGGCACACGCTTGTCCGGGCCGGCGGTCGGGTTCTCGCCTTCGACGCCGTGCAGGAGGTCGGTCAGCACATCGGAAAGGCCGGGCTCGCTCTTGGCCGGCGGCTGCTGCGCATTCTCCTGCGCCAGCGAGCTGACCGGCCCGAAAGCGAGCGACAGCGCCGCCAAGGCGGAAAACAGAATGAGAGACAGCCTGTTAGGGCGCATACCGAATCCTCCGAACGAGTTGGGCGTCATTTTCGCGATGAATGTGCAAAATGAAAGGCCGGATCGGCATTTCCGATCTTTTGTCGGATTTGCGATCCCGGGTCCTTCGACAGATCATATGCCACGACAACAAAACCCGCCGGCAGCCCTTTGAAAGGGTTGCCCGGCGGGTTTTCTCTATTTTTTCGTTCAGCCGAGATAGGGATAGAGTGGGAAGCGTCCGGTCAGTGACACCACCTTGGCCTTCACAGCAGCCTCGACGGAGGCGTTGCCCTCGTCGGAATTGGCCACCTTGAGACCGTCCAGCACCTCGGCGATCAGCTTGCCGATTTCCCGGAATTCAGCCTGGCCGAAGCCGCGCGTCGTGCCGGCCGGCGTGCCGAGACGCACACCCGAGGTGACGAACGGCTTCTCCGGATCGAACGGAATGCCATTCTTGTTGCAAGTGATGTTGGCGCGACCGAGCGCCGCTTCCGCGCGCTTGCCGGTGGCGTTCTTCGGCCGCAGGTCGACCAGCATGAGATGATTGTCGGTGCCGCCCGAGACGATATCCAGCCCAGTTTCCTTAAGGCTCTCCGCCAGCGCCTTGGCATTGGCCACGACGTTCTGCGCATAAACCTTGAAATCCGGCTTCAGCGCTTCGCCAAAGGCCACCGCCTTTGCAGCGATGACATGCATCAGCGGACCACCCTGCAGGCCGGGAAACACCGCCGAATTGATCTTCTTGGCGATATCCTCGTCATTGGTGAGCACCATGCCGCCGCGCGGGCCGCGCAGCGACTTGTGCGTGGTGGTGGTCACCACATGCGCATGCGGCAGCGGGCTCGGGTGTACGCCGCCCGCAACGAGCCCGGCAATATGGGCCATGTCGACCATCAGATAGGCGCCGATCGAATCGGCAATCTCGCGGAAGCGCTTCCAGTCCCAGACGCGCGAATAGGCGGTGCCGCCGGCCAGGATCAGCTTGGGCTTGTGCTGCTGAGCGAGCTTCTCGATCTCGTCCATGTCGAGCAGATGGTCGTCCTTGCGCACGCCGTAGGAGACGACCTTGAACCACTTGCCGCTCATGTTGACGGGCGAGCCGTGGGTGAGATGGCCACCGGAATTGAGGTCGAGCCCCATGAAAGTGTCGCCCGGCTGCAGCAGCGCCAGGAATACTGCCTGGTTCATCTGGCTGCCGGAATTCGGCTGAACGTTGGCGAACTTGCAGTCGAACAGCTTCTTCGCGCGCTCGATGGCCAGTTCTTCGGCCACATCGACGAACTGGCAGCCGCCGTAGTAGCGCTTGCCCGGATAACCCTCGGCATACTTGTTGGTCATGATCGAGCCCTGCGCCTCCAGGACGGCGCGCGAGACGATGTTCTCCGAGGCGATCAATTCGATCTCGTGACGCTGGCGACCGAGCTCGTTGCGGATGGAACCGAAGATCTCCGGATCGACCTCCGCGAGCGGTGTTCCAAAGAAGGCTTCGAGAGAGTTCGAAACGGCCGTTGTTGTCGCCATGGACTTGGGATCCTCACAGTCGGAAAAGACATGGCGCCATTAACACAGTTGTCCCGGCCCTGCCACGTTTACGCTGCGAAATCCTCTGGCCGGATCGCGCCGTTTCTTTGAACCGCCAAGCCCGGCAAAACCAGGCGAGTCAGGTACCCTTGGTTCGCCCTTGCCAATCACACAATCTGATTGCAAAATGCAATCAGATTGGAGAAAGCTATGGCCACGATGATCTTCGGCATGATGGCGTCACTGGACGGCTACATCACTGGACCGGAAGGCGGTCCGCAACTGCCAGTGCCGGAAGCGCCACTGCACCGATATTTCAACCAGTTGATGCAGGGCACCGAGATCAGCGTCTGCGGCCGCAAGCTTTATCATGTGATGCGCTACTGGGAAGAAGATCAGGCTGATTGGCCTGACGAGGCGCGAGAATTCGCGCCGTTGTGGCGCGCGACACCCAAGCTCGTCTGCTCCACGACGCTGCGCGAAGTCGGCCCGAATGCAAGGCTGGTCAGCGAAGATGCCGTCGGAGCGCTGAAGCATCTCAAAGATGAGACAGAAGGTATCATCGATGTCGGCGGCGCCGAGCTCGCCGCTAGCCTGGAGGGGCTGGGCCTGATCGACGAGTACCACCTTTACATCTACCCTGTGGTGCTTGGCGGCGGCAAACCGTTCTTCGCCGGCACGACGCCGAAACTCCGGTTCCTCGGGCAGCAAATCCTGCCGCAGGATGTCGTGCTTTTGCGCTATGCTGCGGCTTGATCGGCCCGCAGCCCGCTTGCATCGACACGCAGCCGCGTTTATCTAGGCCAAGCAACCGTCGAGAAGAAAGGAGGGCTGCGTGTTCAGACATGATCAACACCGTCAGCGTGGCCCGATCCAGGCCCTGCAAATGCGTTTGCAGGGCTGACCAAGAGACGATCGCACCTAAGCATCTCTACCTGGTCTGCCCCAAGGGGTAGCGCGACACCGGCTCAATGCCGGCCTGTTCGCCCATCGTTGCAACAACGAGCCAACGCAATCCGGTACGACCTGCCTGGCATCGGACATGCCCGGCCACCGGCGAAGCTCGCGACAGACCAGAGAACACCCAATGGCACTGATCAATCTCAAGGCACTCGGCGTCACGCTTGGCGCTCGCCTGTTTTCCAATCTCGACCTCTCCGTGGAGGCCGGTGACCGCATCGGCATTGTCGCCGCCAACGGCAGGGGCAAGTCGACGCTGCTGCGCACCATCGCCGGAACGTTTGAACCCACGGATGGCGACGTCACCAAAGCGCGCGGCCTCACCATCGGCCACGTCGAGCAGGACATGGCGCCGGCGCTGCTTACCCTGCCCTTCCATGAAGCCGTGCGGCAGGCTTTGCCGCCGGAACAAGCGGAAAGCGAAAGCTGGCGTGCCGATGTGGTACTGGAGACCTTCGAGGTACCCGATGAACTGCGCGAGCGTCCGCTCGGCGCCTTGAGCGGTGGCTGGCAGCGGCTGGCCCTATTGGCGCGAGCCTGGGTCAACGACCCCGACGCTTTGCTGCTCGACGAGCCTACCAACCACCTCGACCTCGCCCGTATCCGTTGGCTGGAAGACTGGTTGAACAGCCTGCCGCAGAGCGTCCCACTGATCGTGGCCAGCCACGACCGCGCCTTCCTCGACGCCGTCACCAACCGCACGCTGTTCCTGCGCGCTGACCGGAGCCAGACCTTTGCCCTGCCCTACTCGAGGGCTCGGGTGGCGCTGGACGAGATCGACGCCTCGCAGGAGCGGCAATATCAGCGTGACATGAAGGCAGCGCAGCAACTTCGCCGGCAGGCAGCCAAATTGAACAACATCGGCATCAATTCCGGCAGCGATCTCCTGGTCATCAAAACCAGGCAGTTGAAGGACCGTGCCGAACGGCTGGAGGATGCTGCCCGCCCGGCCCACCAGGAACGCTCTGCCGGCGCCATCCGCCTTGCCAATCGGGGCACTCATGCCAGGCAGTTGGTGATGCTGGACGATGCCGAAGTGAGAACGCCCGATGGAACACTGCTGTTCAAGACAGGCAAACGCTGGATCTGCCAGGGCGACCGCATCGTGCTGCTCGGCCGCAACGGTTCCGGCAAATCGCGACTGGTTGGCATGCTGCGCGACGCTATTGCCGAAGGTGGTGGGGTCCAACCCGGAATTCGTGCCACGCCGTCGCTGGCGCTGGGCCATGTCGACCAGGCACTGGCGGATCTCGGCAATACCGACACGCCCATGGCTGCTATTGGTCGCCGCTTCGAATTCGGCGATCAGCGGCTCCGGTCGCTGCTGGCGGGTGCCGGCATCGGCATCGACATGCAGGAGCGAGCGATTGGCAGGCTGTCCGGTGGGCAGAAGGCCAGGCTGGCAATGCTGGTGCTGAGGCTTACCAATCCCAACTTCTATCTGCTCGACGAGCCCACCAACCACCTCGACATCGAGGGCCAGGAGGCGCTGGAAACCGAACTGATGGCGCATGAGGCAAGCTGCCTGCTCGTCTCGCACGACCGCAGCTTCGTGCGCACGGTCGGCAATCGCTTCTGGCAGATCGACAATCGCAAGCTGATCGAAGTGGATGGACCGGAGAATTTCTTTGCAGCCGTGTCCGGGGACGAGAACTGAAGCTAGAGCAATTCCAGGAAAAGTGCGTGACGGCTTTTCGTCCGGAATTGCGTAAAAACAAGGAGTTAGAGCGTTTCCGTGAACGGAGACGCTCTAACTGGGCGGACGCCGTTATTTCCTGGCGCCCGCCTTTTTTGCGGACGGCTTTTTCGAACTGGCCCGCTTGTTCGCTTGCTGGCGAGCGTTCAGCGCTTGATTGAGCATCACCTCACCGGCCACCGCGCGCATGGTGGTCTCGTCGATCTTGCGTTCGCGCAGGAGTCCTCGCAGGGCGGCCTGCTCGGCGGTGAAAGCAGCGTCCAGCATCGACTGCAAGGCCGGCTGTATGTCCTTCACGGTCGTATCCTCCTCCTCTCCCGCAACGATGCGTTGTCGATAGGCCGGGATGAGTTGCTGCGCGGCGGCCAAACGCGCCTCATAGAGTGCGGGGGTCGCGCGCGCCTCATCCACCATCTGTTCGATGCGCGCAATCGCTGCCTCCGCCGCGACCTGTCGCGCCATCCTTTCCTCGATGGCGCTCTCCTCGTCCTCGTCCAGCGGGATGCCACGCGCCACGATCGGCAGCGTCACGCTGGCCAGCACAAGCGAGCAGATGATGACGCCGGCGGCGATGAAAATCACGAGATCGCGCGCCGGAAATGGTGGACCATTCTCGGAGATGACGAGCGGAAGCGAGAGAATACCAGCGAGGGTGATTGCGCCACGCACACCGGCCAATGTCATGACCAGCTTCAACCGCGTGGTGAGCCTGAATGTCTTGTGGCCGCGCCAGCGCTCGACGATACCCCGCGCCGTCGACCCGAAGACGATCCAGGCGAAGCGGATGGCAAGCAGGATAAGTGTCAGCGTCATCACCGCCAGCACCGGCTCCCAGACCGTGCCGTAGAGCGACAGTTCCGGCGGCACGTTGCGGATGATGGTCGGCAATTGCAGGCCGAGCAGCAGGAAGATGACGCCATTGAAGGTAAACGACAGCATCTCGATCAGCGCCATGTTCTGCATGCGCGCCGGAAACGACAGTGAGCCGAACAAGCCGGCGCGGGCGATAAAGAGACCGGCAGTCACTGCCGCCAGGATGCCGGAAAGATGGAATTTTTCGGCCAGAAGATAGGCTGCGAAAGGCAGCAGGATCAAAATGACCACCTCCACCTCCGGTCGAACGTCGCCGATCTTGGCGACGATACGCAGCACCTTGGCCGTCGCCCACAGTGTCGCAAAACCGGCCAGCGCACCGCCGGCTGCGACCAGCACGAATGTCAGGGCCGTTTCGCCGAGCGAGAACTGGCCGGTGAGTGCGGCAGCGACCGCGAACCGCAACACGACAAGGCCGGAGGCATCATTGAGCAGCGACTCGCCTTCCAGGATGTGGCGCACGCGTGCCGGAACCAGATCGCGCCCGACAATGGACGAAACCGCGACCGCATCGGTCGGCGAGAGCACGGCGGCAAGCGCGAAGGCGACAGGCAGCGGCACCTGCGGCAGCAGCCAGTTCAGCGCATAACCGAAGACCACGACGGTGAAGAAGACGAGACCGAAAGCCAGGCCGAAGATGCGCGGCGCAAGCTCGGCGAATTCGCGCTTCGGCAGCATGATGCCGTCTATGAACAACAGCGGCGGTACGAATACCAGAAGAAACAGCTCCGGCTCGAGCTCAACCCGCAATCCATCGATCGGCCATGCCAGCAGAACACCCAGCCCGATCTGGATGATCGGCAAAGGCAATGGCAGGAAGCGCACCAGCACGCCGGATGCGGCGACCAGCACCAGAAGCAACAGAATCAGGGTCGCGACGGCCAAGCATTTCTCCAACAGTGACCGGTCCGACCTAGACCGTTTGGCATGACGAGGAAAGCTCAAGGAACAACGGCACCGACTTTCCTCATGTTTTCGGCAAAGGGCTCGAAGCCCGTTTCCTTTTTCCACCCAATGGCTTGAACCTGCACGATGATTCAAGTTCTCAACTCGAGCAGCCAATCCGCTCTAGACCTCGCCTCTCCGAAAAGTGCGGACATGGTCCACGAGCGCCCGCAGCTTTAACGGCTGGCGATGGCGCCTTGGAAAATAGAGATAGAACCCGGCGAAGGGCGGGCAATAGTCTTCCAGAAGCGGCACCAACTCGCCGCGTGCAAAATAGGGTTCGAACGTGTCCACCATGCCGAAAGTGATGCCCGCGCCGGCACAAGCCATGCGGATCATCATGCCCATCTCGTTGGTAGTCATCACCGGCTCGACCGCCAGTTCGAAATCACGGCCGTTTTCGGTGAACTCCCAGCGATATGGTGCTGCATCGGGCCGCGGTCGCCAGCCTATGCAGACATGATCCACCAGATCGCGCGGATGAAGTGGCCGGTCATACCGGGACAGATAGCCGGGCGAAGCGACAGCACATTGCCGCTGTTCCGCTGAAACCGGCACCGCGACCATATCCTGTTCGATCACCTCGCCCAACCTGACACCGGCGTCGTAACCCTCGGCGACGATATCGAACTCAGCGTCTGTGATGGTGATATCCAGCCTCACCTGCGGGTGGGCAGCGAGGAAAGCGGCAAGCAACGGCCCGGAAATGAAACGTTCGGCAATCGAGGACACGGCAACCTTCAGCAGGCCGGAGGGACGCATTTGCGTCTCGCGAACCGCCTGCACGGCCTCGGTTATGTCCAGCGCTGACGGTCTGACCATGTCGTAGAACATCTCCCCGGCCTCCGTCAGGCTGACGCTGCGGGTGGTCCGCTGCACCAGTGCGGTGCCGATCCGATCCTCAAGCCGTTGCAATGCCTGGCTCACGGCCGAGCGGGTGACGCCAAGGCGCTCTCCCGCGAGGCGGAAATTGCGCACTTCCGCCACGGCCAGGAACACCGAAATGCCTTCGAAATCATCCACCATTGGTTAGCATTACTAACCAAGCTGTTTCGCATTGGCAAGTCGATCACGCCAATCAACGCTCCTATGTTCTCCGTACCAGTCAGGACGTAAGCAACGTCGCATGACGCAAGGCTGAACCGGAGATCGAACGATGACGGCACGCAGCAAAGGACATGTCTTGCCCTTCCTGATCCTGGCGGCACTTTCGGCGCCGCCGGCACAGGCATCCGAAAGCACCGTCAACTCAAGCAACCAGGTCGAGGAACGACAGATGACACAACATCCCTATGTCGGCATGTGGGTGACCGATGATGGCCGGATCCGCCACGAACTGCTGCCCGACGGGCGCTATGACGAAGCGCGCGGCAGCAGGCAAAGCGCCTATCGGGGCCGCTACGAAGTGACCGGCACCCATATCGAATACTGGGACGACACCGGCTTCACCGCCGACGGCGACTTCGTCGACGAAAACACCCTCCACCACGGCGGCATGATCCTGCGCCGCCAATGAATGCCGAGAGACGACCGGCTCTCGGCTGAAAGGAATCCACCATGACGACGACCAATCCCGTATGGTTCATCACCGGAGCATCCTCCGGGCTCGGCAAGGCGCTCGCCGAAGCAGTGCTGGAACGCGGCTGGCGCGCCGCGATAACCGCCCGTAGTCCCGATGCTTTAACCGCTTTGGCATCCAGGCACGGTGAACGCGCACTCGCCTTGCAACTTGACGTCACCGACAAGGCTTCAATCGAGCGGGCCGTTTCAACCGCAGAGGCAAAATTCGGCGTGATCGACGTACTGGTCAACAATGCAGGCTATGGCTATCTGGCCGCCATAGAGGAAGGCGCTGATCGCGAAATCCGCGACCAGTTCGAAACGAACGTCTTCGGCCTTGTCTCTGTCACGAAGCGCATCCTGCCTGGCATGCGCAACCGCCGCCGGGGACACATCTTCAACGTCTCGTCGCTCGGCGGTCTCGTGGCCTTCGCCGCTACCGGCTACTACCACGCCTCGAAATTTGCTGTCGAAGCGCTTTCGGAATCGCTTTCACATGAGGTCAAGCCGCTCGGGATCAGCGTGACCATCCTCGAACCCGGCGCGTTCCGCACCGACTGGGCTGGCCGCTCGATGGTCGAATCCGAGACGATCATCGACGACTATGCCGAAACGGCTGGGAAGCGCCGTGAAGCGACCCGCGCCGTGTCAGGCAGGCAACCCGGCGACCCGGTGCGCGCGGCCACGGCGATCATCTCGGCATTCGAAGCAAGCGAACCGCCCTTGCGGCTCTTGCTCGGCGCCGCCGCCCTGAAGATCGCCCGACAGCGGCTCGATGTGCTGCGGGAGAATTTCGACGCCTGGGCCGAAACGACGCTCAGCGCAGACTTCCCTGATTAATCCGCACGTCACCACGCCCGGATATGCGCCGGGCTGACGCAAGGCGAGAGACCTGCTACTCGCCCGGCACCGGCGCCAGATCGCCGCCAAAAGCACCACCCTTTTCATCGCGCTGTTCACGTTGAGTCCTCGCACGCGCGATGACCGCCCGGCGGTTGACAGACTTGCGCTCGGCATCGATGCGCTTGATCAACAGATCGGCGCGCTCGACGCTGCCCAGCAGCGCCAGCAACGCGCCGCGTTCACCGGGAGCGATCCCTGCGCCCGCGGTCAAGGTCTGGCCACGAAGCTGCTCGACCTCGGGGAAGTTGACATGGCCGGCCGGCATTTGCGGCGCCTTCACGCCGAAGTCGGGCAGGATCTCGCGAAGGTCGAAATCCAGTTTGTCGAGCGCGGTGTCGACGATCACCTTGCCTTGCTGGCCGAAAGTCTCGCGACGGACCCGGCGCGCCACCTGATGAAGCTGCTCGGCGAGCGCCGCGGTGAAGTCCGCCTCTTCGATCAGGCTGGCGACAAGGTCGAGTTGGTCCATCGGCATATCGGACGACAGCAGTGCGGCTGAATAGGAGCGGATATCGCGCGACAGGATATCGGTCGCCAGATAGTGCTCGCCCGGATCGTTCGGCGCGCTCGCCCTGGAGCGGGCAATATCGAGGAACAGAGCCCCCGCCTTGAGGTGACGCATCGTCTCCTGCTCCACCGCAGGTACTGCCTGGCCGAGATCGGTCGAGAAACGGCGATCGAGGTATTTCGGCACCGAGAAATCTTCAACGTCATCAGCTTCTGTGTGACCGATGCGCGACAGAACACGTTCGAACACGCCAACAAATGGAAACAGCAGAACCGTGTTGAAAACGTTGAAGAAGGTCGAATAGAGGCCGACCGCAACGGGAACCAGCGGGAACGTGTCCTTGCCGTCCACCACCACAGGCACGCTCGGATCGCCGCCAAACCATTGCATGGCCCAGCGCAGCACCTCGATCGAGACGAAAAACAGCGGGACGGTGACGAAAACCCCGATCACGTTGAACGACATATGCGCGTAGGCCGCGCGCTTGGCGTTCTTGGAGAGGTTGAGCGAGGCCATCCACGAAGTGATCGTCGTGCCGAGATCGGCACCAAGCGAAAAAGCGACGGCAGTGGTCCAGTCGAGCACACCGGCAGCGCCCAGGCCCATGACAATGCCAATGGTGGCCGACGACGAATGGATCATTGCAGTGACGCCGGCGGCGATCAGGACGCATTTCAGCAGATTGAAGTAGGAATCCGCCCTCAGCGTCTGCAGCAGTTCCATCACTTCAGGCATGTTGCGCAGTGGACGCAATCCGCCGGTCATCAGGTTGAGGCCGTAGAAGATCAGCGCGAAGCCCATGCAGGCAAGCGCGATGTTGCGCACTTTCTCGCTCTTCGCGAAGCAATAGATGAGCGCAAAGATGCCCCCCAGGATCAGCCCGAGCGGCCCGAGCGGCAGGGCGATCAGACCGTTGCCCAGCGTGGTGCCGATGTTGGCGCCCATGATCACGCTGATGGCGGGCCTTAGCGCCACCACCCCGGCATTGACCAGGCCGACGACCATCACGGTCATCGCCGTCGACGATTGGATCACACCGGTGATGAGGGTACCGGCAAGCACACCTTTGATCGGCGTGCCGGCCGCCTTGGCCAGGAAATCCCGCATCTTGTTGACGGAAAGTGCCTGAATGCCGTTGGCCATGAATTCCAGGCCGAGCATGAAGATGCCCAGACCGCCGATGACGGGAACGAGGATGTCCTTGAAGATGTCGACCTGCATGTCGGTGTGCCTTCCTGTGTGGACAATGCCGACGCCTTAGGGGCGCTCTAGTTGTTCAGGTTCGTGAGGGTCTGCGACCAATAGCGGTCGACCTGGTCGGCGAGTTCGGGCGACACTGGGATGTAACCCAGTGCACGCGCGTCGCTGGCGCCCGCCGAATAAGCCAGCCGGAACAGGTCAAGCACGCGCTTGGTCCGCTCCATACCGCGATCCTTCGGCACCACCGCATAGGTGACGGCGGCCATCGGGTAGGCAGCGGGGCCCGGCATGTTGGTCGTATCGGCAAAGAAATGCCGGGAAGCATTCCATCCGACGCTCGACAGCCCAGCGGCAAGACTTTCGGCAGTGGGCGCAACAAACGCCCCTGTCTCATTCCGCAACTGCACAGCTGGCAAGCCCGCGCGCGCCACCTGACCATATTCGAGATAGGTGATGCTATCGGCCGTCGTCCCAGCCAAGGCGACCAGACTGCCGGTACCTTCCGCGCCCTGCCCGACGACCCAATTGATCAGCGTTGCCGCACCGAATTTCTCGCGCCACTGGGAACTGGTCTTCGATAGATAGCTGGTAAAGACGAATGTTGAGCCGGAACCATCCTGGCGCCGCAGCACCTTGATGACGCGGTCCGGCAGTTGGATGTCCGGATTGAGCGTGGCGATCGCCGGGTCGGACCAGCTTTTGACTTGGCCGGAGAAGATGTCGGCCAGAGTTGGACCATCCAGTCGCAACTTGCCGGCCTCGACACCAGCGACATTGGCGACCACAGCGATACCGCCCATGACGATCGGAAACTGCGCCACATTGCGCCTGGCAACTTCCTCCGGCGAAAGTGGCGCGTCGGTTGCGGCAAAATCCATATCCGGGTGCGAAAGTCGCATGACGCCGGCCAGCGAGCCGACCGGCTCGTAGTCGACAGTCCAGTCGAGGGTAAAATAGTCACCCCCATCTGCCCTTGCATCCTTGTAGGCCCGTCCCCAGGCCGAGATCACCGGCGCAGCGAAAGTCGATCCCGCGCCGCGAATTGGTTCGGCGTCCGCCGGCAACGCCGACAAGATCGCCAGGCAAAATGCCCATACCCCTGAAAAATGTCTCACGAGCGTCCCCTACGTCCGTGAAAAAACGCTAGTGGCCGCTCATAACGCTAAGATGACAGGCGTGCGAAACTTTACCGAGGCGCATCCGACAAAACCTGGCGCGTCGCGGATCGCGGCTATTCCTTTACCGTCGCCGCGTTCGCAACGCTGCCGCGCACCAGGAGGGCAACAACGGTTGCGGCAAGGATCAACATCCCCGCCACTGCAAATGTCACCCGCATCCCTGCCGCAACGGTCTCGGGATGCGCAGTCGACCCATCCACGGTACCTGAGGCGAAGGCAAACAAGGCGCCCATGACAGATGCGCCGGTGATCAGTCCGAGATTGCGCGACAGGCTCAGCATGCCCGAAACGACGCCGCGCCGATCCGGGCTGACGTCCATCATGACCGCCGTGTTGTTGGCTGCCTGGAACAGCTGATAACCGGGCGTCAGGATGGCAATGCCTGCGACATAGCCGGCGACACCGAAGGACGTCGGAACCACGACGAGGACAAACGCGCCGGCCGTCATCAAGGCCAGCCCGATGATGACCACGAGCGAAGCACTGAGCCGGTCGACGATGCGGCCGGCCGGAATGCCTGTCAGGGCGGAGATCACCGGGCCAACCGACATCGCCATACCGACGAGGGCCGCATTCAGCCCGAGTGCGCGGGCAAGGTAGAAAGGCCCGACGACGAAGGTGACCATCATGATGGTGGAAACCAGCGCGTTCATCACCAGGCTGCCGCTCAAGGAGGCATCGCGGAATGCCGAAAGCTGGATCAACGGCGAAGCCACCCTTGCTTCGACCATGACGAACAGCCCGACACCGAGAAGGGCCACCACGAGCAACGCCACATTCGGCCATCCCATATGCGCACCACCGACAGTCGTGGCGAGCGCATAGGCAGCGAGCGTGAGGCCAAGCAACAGCGTGCCGAGACTGTCAAAGCCACCACCCTTTCCAGTCGGCTTGCCGGCGGGCAGGAAGCGAGAGGCAAGAAGAAGGTTCAGCACACCGAGCGGCACCATCACCAGGAAGATCGCCCGCCAGCTTGCCGCAGCCAGCAGAACGCCACCCAGCGAGGGCCCAAGTGCGGTGCCGATCGCCGACATGGTGCCGAGCAGGCCCATCGCGCTTCCCGTTCTGTCCTTGGCGACCGTGTCGCGCACGAATGCGATGCTGAGTGCCATCAAAACCGCGGCGCCTAACCCCTGCAAAGCGCGCGCTGCGATCAGCAACCAGAGCGAAGAGACGGCACCACACAGCCCCGAGGCCAGTGCGAACAGTGAAATGCCGCCAATCAGCATGCGCCGATGACCGATCAGATCGCCAAGCCGCCCTGCAGTGACGATCGTGATCGTAACCGTCAGCAGATAAGCCAGCACAACCCATTGCACGCGCTGGAAAGACGTATCGAAGGCTTCCGCTAGCGATGGCAGTGCAACATTGGCGATGCTGATGCCCAGCGAGGAAAGCAGCATCGACAGCGCCAGGCTGATCAGCGCCCAGCGTCCGCTGTCGTCAAAAGCCTGTCCTGTTGTTGCACCACGTTCGACAGCATTCGATTGCATGATGTCCTCTGCCTTCGCCGGATCTGAAACCACGGCCAGACAGGTAGCGCTGCACATTGCATAGCGGAAGACGCATCATTTGCACTGTATTCATGCATATGACGCCTCATCAAAACAAAGGAGATGCGTTATGATCGCCCCATGTCGCATCCGGATCTCAACCTCCTGGTCACGCTCGATGTGCTGCTTGCCGAAGGCAGTGTCGCTCGCGCCGCCAAGAGACTGCGGCTCAGCGCCTCCGCGATGAGCCGCGCTCTGGCGCGGCTGCGCGAAACGACAGGCGACCCGCTCCTGGTTCGAGCCGGACGCGGGCTTGTCCCCACACCGCGTGCGCTTGAACTGCGTGAACGCGTCGGCGGTATCGTCGAAGATGCCGAAGCCATCCTCCGTCCCGCCGAAAAGCTGGATCTCACAAGGCTCACGCGGACATTTACGATGAGGAACTCCGACGGCTTTGTCGAAAACTTCGGCCCAGCCTTGCTTGCACGCATTGCCCGGGAGGCACCCGGTGTGCGGATGCGCTTCGTGCCGAAGCCGGACAAGGACAGCACACCGCTACGTGACGGCAGCGTGGATCTGGAAACCGGTGTGATCGGAACCACCACCGGACCGGAAATCCGGGCGCAGACACTCTTTCGCGATCGTTTTGTCGGTGTTGTGCGTACTGGACACCCCCTGTGCGAAGGCACCGTCACCCCCGAACGCTACGCGACCGGACAGCATGTTCTCGTCTCGCGCCGCAATCTCGACAAGGGGCCGATCGACGATGCGCTGGAAATGCTGGGATTGCAGCGGGAAATTGCCACGACCGTCAGCGGCTTCCTGGAGGCACTCGTCTTCGCGCGAGCGGCGGGTCTGATCGCCAGCGTTCCAGAGCGTTACACCGGCCATCTGAGAGATGGCATGTACCGCTTCGCGCTGCCTTTCGCACTGCCGGAAATCACCATTTCTCTTTTGTGGCATCCGCGGCTCCACGCCGACCCGGCGCATCGCTGGCTGCGCGGCTGCGTGCGCGACGTTTGTACCGGAAACGACAAAGCCACCGGCGTTGCCGCCGATGGCCATGATGAAATCTGATCGGCTCTTCTTAGAGCGACGAGGTGATCTGCAACTCATCGACGCCGTCGCGACGATAGATGTCGTCGCGGAACTGCACGACACCAGTACCCGTCGACCAGGCCGAGACGTAGGTGAAGTAGACCGGAACCGGATTCGTGACGGCAACCGGGGTGCTGTTACCCGTCTTGATGGTCTCCTCGAAATGCTGGCGGCTCCAGCCCGGGGTGTCGCGCAGGATCCAGGTGACGAGGTCGCGCACATTCTGAACGCGCACGCAGCCCGATGAATCAAAACGCATCAGCTTGCCGAACAGGCTCTGCTGCGGCGTATCGTGCATGTAGACGCCGTCCGGGCTCGGGAAGTTGATCTTGACCGACGCCATGGCGTTGCCCGTGCCCGGATCCTGCCGGAAGCGATACTTGACGGCGTCTTCCGTCGACCAGTCCACGGTGGTCGGATCGACCTCTGTGCCGTCCGGCGCGAGCAGGCGGATGTGGCTGTCCTTGAGGTAATCCGGGTTCTTACGCATCAGTGGAATGATGTCCTTGCGGACGATCGACACCGGCGCATTCCAATAGGGATTGACGATGATCTCGTTGATCTTCGAATTGACGATCGGCGTCTGGCGGTCGATCTTGCCGACAATTGCCGTGTGACGCAGCACGACGCGGTCTCCCTCCACCGCCTCGATCTGTGCGGCCGGGATGTTGACCATCACATAGCGGTTGCCGAGAAAGCCGCCCATCGCGCGCAGGCGCACCAGATTGGTTTCGAGCTGACCGAGACGGACCTGCGCCGAAATATTCATCGCGGCAAAGGTGTATTTGCCGGTGACGCCGTCAGCCGGCAGCCCATGACGGGTCTGGAACCGCTTCAGTGCCGCATCGACGTAGGAATCGAAGGATTCCGACAGACCGGCGCTCTG
Organism: Mesorhizobium sp. 1M-11; assembly: GCF_001303895.1. Taxonomy (GTDB): domain Bacteria; phylum Pseudomonadota; class Alphaproteobacteria; order Rhizobiales; family Rhizobiaceae; genus Mesorhizobium. The sequence continues at coordinate 361,957 of NZ_LJSD01000037.1, forward strand.
CGACAGGTCGCCTGATACCATCAGCCGCTTGCGCAACGGCACGACATCGGCGTCGGAAACACCGAGCTTCAGCTTCTTGGTTGCCGGCACTTCAGGCCACCCACCCTGAGCCACGATCTCGCGATACTGGGCGATGGCCTGCTCGGTATAGGTAACGGTCTGCGGGCTGAAGATCGGCAGCGTCGAGGCGACCTTGCCACTTTGGGTGGCGCGCGCATCGAAGGTGTCGTCCCAATTGCCCTGCCCTGCCGCCTTCAGGATACCGTCAACGGCGTCCTGAGCGCTGGCGGCACCGGCGGCAAAAGCCACGGCGAGCGCGGAAGCTCCGGTGAGAAACAGGCGGCGGCTGGTGTTCATGAGCGTTCCAGACTTGTTCAACAATTCGACGATCGGCCATTGGGCCTGGTTAGCGGCCCGCACTCTATGGTTGCCATCCTTAACATTTAGCCAACCATATCTCGTATCTCGCTGCCGGAAAACGCACATTCGCGAGAGCAGACCAGTCAGCCAAACCCGACTGCACCGTCCGATTTCTCGCTTTCACCGGAATATGGCGGCAATTGGGCGTGAAGCCCGCGCTTTAGACCTATGTTGCACGAAAGAATGGGCCAGTGCCTTTTCGGCACCGGCCCAGTCCGGAGATTTTTTGGTCTCCTCCTCCCCGCTCTTTGGCGTGGTATTGAACTGCGCCGCCGAAGCGTCGCGCAAGAGAAAGCCCGCCGGCCTTACCGGCGGGCAAACCCAAAAGACAGCCGCTCACATACGGTAGGCGATGGTGTCGTTCCAGAAGCGGTCGAGGCGCTGCAGGGCACGGTTCATCTGCTTGAACTCGTCCTGATTGATGCCGCCGACATGCTCGATCGAGCCGATGTGTCGCTCGTAGAGACCGGCTACCACCTCTGCCACCTCGTTGCCCTTGTCGGTCAGGCTGACGCGAACCGAACGACGGTCGATGCGCGAGCGCTGATGGTTGATGAAGCCCAGGTCGACAAGCTTCTTCAGGTTATAGGATACGTTGGAACCGAGATAGTAACCGCGCGAGCGCAGCTCACCGGCGGTCAGTTCGGCGTTGCCGATGTTGAACAGCAGCAGAGCCTGGACAGCATTGATGTCGGAACGACCATTGCGATCGAACTCATCCTTGATCACATCAAGCAAACGCCGATGCAAACGCTCGACCAGCTGAAGGGATTCCATGTAAAGCGTGCGGATGGACTCGCGGCGTTCATCGATAACGTTGGCGGTCTTCGCCACTGGACGCGAATTGATCATTGTCTTTGCCTCTCGTTTGTCGCCCGGTGATTTTTTGTTTTTTGTCACCTTGATCGCGACACTATCGAATACCTATAAAATTCGACTTAAACGCCAAGGCTAACAAGAGCTTACCGGTAAGAGGTTTCGAGAGAGGGTTAATAAAAACCCCGCCGAGGGAAGAAAATTAACCTAAAGATTTAGCGAATGGCCAAAAGGCCGAAATCATGCGCGCCGGCGGCGTCTCTGGAAATGCACGACGAGCCTGAGTGCAACGTAGATCAAAGCCACGGCGGCATGTGTTGCGACGATCGGCCAGCGTTCGCCGAAAAGCTGCGGGTAACCCACATACATGATCGTTTCGGTCAGGGCGCAGATGAACCAGATGACGGGTCCCCACGACGCGAGCATCCACAGGCCTGCGGCGGCAAAGGGGAAGAAGACGGCCAGGATCGCGGCGGCGAGTTGCCAGTGCACCGGCATCAGGTCGAAGCGCCATAGTGGCCCTGGGTAGAAGCCGATGAGCCGAATCCAGTAGAGAACGCCGAACATCAGGCAATAGACGGCGACGATGCGCTGGAACCATTCGAAGACGAGTTCCGTCGTCGAGGGTTCCAGAACCACGCGGCTTTGCGCGGCGTCGTTCACAGCGCCAATTCCCGCTCGCCGAGCGACGCGAAATATGGATCGACGTCCCCCGGCGCGACCGAACCAAGCCCGGCGGGTCGCCATTTCGGCTGACGGTCCTTGTCGACGATCGCAGCGCGGATGCCTTCATAGAAGTCGTGGCCTTCCAGCATGCGCACCAGGATGCGGAATTCCATCCGCATGCAATCGTCCATCGACAAGGAATGGCCGGCGCGGATCTGACGGAAGGCGACGTTGAGGCTGGTCGGCGAACGCTGCGCAATGGTAGCCAGCGTTTTGGAAGCGAACTCGTCGCTGGTGGCCTCGGCTTCGAGGCTGGCGGTGACCTCCGCCAGTGTGCCTTTGGAGAAATGCCTTGCGATCGCCTCGCGCGCAGGCGGTCCGGTTTCGGCGTCAGGGCGGACGGCATGGTCGCGCAGTACCGCGTCCACATCTCCCGTCTCGGTCAGACGCCGGATGATGTCTGCCTGGTCGGCCGCCTTGATCGCGTGGGTGGCCAAGCCCGACCACAAGGCATCGCCATAGCGGATGCGCTCGCCGGTCAACGCCAGATACACGCCGAAACTATCCTCCAGACCCGGCAAGAGGTGACTGCCGCCCACATCGGGGAAGAAGCCAATGCCGACCTCCGGCATCGCAAACTGGGCGTTTTCTGTAAGCAGCCGATATGAGCCATGGAAGGAAAGACCGACGCCGCCACCCATGACGATCCCGTCGATCAACGACACATACGGCTTGGGAAAGCGGGGAATGCGCGCGTTCAGCCTGTACTCGTCGGCAAAGAACTCGACGGGCGGCTTGCCAGCCTTGCCGCCTTCATAGACTGCCATGATGTCGCCGCCGGCCGAAAACGCCCTGCCCTCTCCCTTCAGCAGCACGAGATCGATCGCGGGATCGGTTTCCCAGGCGTCCAGCGCCCGCGAAAGCGCGTTGATCATGCGGTGCGTGATGGCGTTGAGTGCCTGCGGACGGGTCATCGTCACTATGCCGGCGCGGCCCATCCTTTCGAAGCGGATTTCCTCGCCGCCGCCAAAGTCCATTGCCATAGAATCCTCATTCGTATGCACTGGAAGTGCTAAGCGCCCCCCTCTGGCGCGTCAATGCCGCCCACCCTTTTCGACCGGTTCGGCCCCAGGCAAGCGGACAGAATGGACTGCGACCATCCGCGCAACTGCTGGCACAACCATGCCGCATTGGTCGCTGCGGCCAGCGCATGTTAGAAAACCACCGATCGGAGTTTTGGCCATGAACAAGTTCACCCCCACAAAACCAGCTGGCGCACGCAGCGTCGACGAGATCACCGGCTCGCGCCGCCTGCGCCGCATGCGCAAGGCCGATTGGTCGCGCCGCCTCGTTCAGGAAAACCGCCTGACCGTCGACGACCTGATCTGGCCGATCTTCCTGACGAGTGGAACGAATGTGCGCGAACCGATCGACGCCATGCCGGATGTCTTCCGCCTCAGCATCGACGAGGCGGTTCGTGAAGCAGAACGTGCCGCGAAGCTCGGCATCCCTGCGATCGCAACCTTCCCGAATATCGAGGCCGGGCGCAAGGACGAGGCTGGTTCGCACATTCTCGATCCGGACAACCTGATCAACGCCGCGACGCGTGCGATCAAAGCAGCCGTTCCGCAGATCGGTATCATCACCGACGTCGCACTCGACCCGTTCACCAGCCACGGCCATGACGGCATCCTGCGCGAAGGCATCATCGTCAATGACGAGACGGTCGAGCAGGTGGCCGCTGCAGCCGTATTGCAGGCCGCCGCCGGAGCCGACATCATCGCCCCTTCGGACATGATGGACGGCCGCATCGGGGCGATCCGCGATGCGCTGGATGCCAACGGGTTCCAGGATGTCGCCATCATGTCCTATGCGACCAAATTCGCCTCCGCCTTCTACGGCCCCTACCGCGAGGCGATCGGCACGCAGGGTCTGCTCAAGGGCGACAAGAAGACCTATTACATCGATCACGCCAACAGCGATGAGGCTGTTCGGGAGGCGGAACAGGACCTCGCCGAAGGGGCTGACATGCTGATGGTGAAGCCTGGCCTGCCCTATCTCGACATCATCCGCCGCCTGAAGGACGAGTTCGCGATACCGACCTTCGCCTACCAGGTGTCCGGCGAATACGCGATGATCAAGGCCGCCGCCGCCAATGGCTGGATCGACGGCGAAAAGGTGATGCTGGAATCATTGCTGGCATTCAAGCGCGCCGGCTGCGACGGCATTCTCACCTATTTCGCGCCGAGGGTGGCCGAAATCCTGAAAGGCTGAACCCGCGCATGGTGTTCCGGTGGGCAGCCAGGACAATCGACGCCTTCTCGCTGACCGGATTGGCTCTCGCCACGCTATTCTTCTGCGCGTCGCTCACGCCCAGCCTCATTCCACGCGACAGCATCACACAAGGCGTTCTGTCGGGGCTGAGTTTCTCTTGCGGCTATGGTGTCGGCGTCGCCCTGCGTGCGCTCTGGAGCTATATGGAGTTGCCCAAGGCGGACCCGCATCGGCTGGTCAGCGCGTCACGAGTGACCATCCTTGCCTGTCTCGCCGGTGCAGTCTTCTTCCTGATCCAGGCGTCCAGCTGGCAGGACTCCATCCGCGTCCTGATGGGCATGGAACCGGCAGACAAGATCGGACCGATACAGGTCGCGTTGATCGCGCTGGTGACTTTTGTGTTCGTGATCCTCATCGCCCGGCTTCTCGCTCGCATCTTCCGCATCGTTGCAGGGCGCCTGCGCCCTTATGTGCCACGCCGCGTTGCTGGCGTTGTCGGGCTTGCCGTCACCGCCCTTCTCTTCTGGTCGGTGGTTGATGGCGTGCTCCTGCGTTTCGCAATTCGGGCCATGGACTCGTCCTATCGGGAACTGGACCAGATCATCGATGCTGACCTGCGTCCGCCAAGCGATCCTCAAAAGACCGGCAGTTCTGCCTCGCTGATCGACTGGCAAGGGCTCGGCAAGATGGGGCGCAGCTACATCGCCTCGGCACCGACCGGCAAGGAAATCGGGTCCCAAACTGGTGAAAGCGCGAAGGAACCGATCCGCGTCTATGCCGGCCTGAACTCCGCCGAAACCGTCGAGGAGCGGGCAAGGCTGGCGCTTGAGGAACTCGTGCGCGTTGGCGGCTTCGAGCGCACAGCGCTTGTCATCATCACCCCGACCGGGACGGGTTGGGTGGATCCAGCCGGCATCGACCCGGTAGAATATCTACACCATGGCGACATCGCGAGCATCGCCATCCAGTATTCCTACCTGCCGAGCTGGCTCTCGCTGCTGATCGAGCCAGGTTACGGCTCAGAAGCCTCACGGGCGCTTTTCACGCAGGTCTACGGATACTGGAAGAAATTGCCGAAGGACCGGCGCCCGAAACTCTACCTCTACGGCCTTAGCCTCGGCGCGATGAATTCCGATCTGTCGAGCGATATCTATGATGTCGTCGCCGACCCGTACCAGGGCGCAGTATGGGCGGGGCCACCCTTCCCCAGCCGAACCTGGAAAATTGCAACTGCAGGCCGGGTCGCCGGCTCACCCGCATGGCTGCCACGCTTCCGCGACGGTTCGGTCATCCGCTTCACCAGCCAGCACAATGCCCTCGATCTCGATGGTGCGCCATGGGGACCGATACGAGTCGTCTATCTGCAATATGCCAGCGACCCGATCGTCTTCTTCGACCCTTATGCGGCCTACAGCAGGCCAGATTGGATGAAGGGCGAACGTGGACCGGATGTCTCACCGCGCTTCCGTTGGTTCCCGATCGTCACGCTGTTGCAGTTGACCGTCGATATCGGACTCGGCACGACAACGCCGATCGGCTATGGGCATGTCTACGCGCCAGAACATTATATCGACGCCTGGATGGCCGTCACCCAGCCGTCCGGATGGACGGCTGAAAAGGTCGAGGCGCTGAAAGCCTTCTTTGTCGCCCAGCGCAAGGCCGAATGATCGGCCTCAGTATTTCTGCGGCACGTAAAGTTCCGGCGGCAGCACGGCACGTTCGTATTCCGGATTGAAGACGCGGTCGGGCAGCGTGATCTCATCGTGCTGCACCTCCTCATATCGAACCTGCTGCAACAAGTGATCGATACAGTTCAGCCGTGCCCGCTTCTTGTCGTTGCCTTCAACGATGAACCAGGGCGCTTCCTGGATGTTGGTGCGTGACAACATCTCTTCCTTGGCCTTGGTATATTGTTCCCAGCGCACGCGTGACTGCAGGTCCATCGGCGACAGCTTCCACTGCTTCATCGGATCGTGGATACGCATGAGGAAGCGCATCTGCTGCTCCTCGTCGGTGATCGAGAACCAATATTTCACCAGGATGATGCCGGAGCGCACAAGCATGCGCTCGAATTCCGGCACGTCGCGGAAGAACTCCTCGACCTGATCCGGCGTGGCGAAGCCCATCACCCGCTCGACGCCGGAACGGTTGTACCAGGAACGGTCAAACAGCACGATCTCGCCGCCGGCCGGCAGGTGAGGCACATAGCGCTGGAAATACCATTGCGAACGCTCGCGCTCGGTTGGCGCCGGCAACGCCACGACACGGCAGATGCGAGGGTTGAGGCGCTGGGTGATCCGCTTGATGACACCGCCCTTGCCGGCGGAATCGCGTCCTTCGAACAGCACCACCACCTTGGCTTTCGTGTGGGCAACCCATGACTGCAGCTTGATCAATTCCGACTGCAATCTGAGCAATTCACGGAAATAGACCTGGCGCTCGACGGACGGCGGATGCGTCCGCTTGTATATCTTGGCGATTTCCTCCGAAAGCGCGGGTTCCGACAGTTCGAGCTCGTAATCTTCATCGAGCGTGTCCGCCAGTTCTGCCTCGAGCCAGTCAGCGGCGGGGGAATTGCGTTCCAGTTCGGTCATGATGTCGCTCCGCGTTCGCACCGTGAGCCGACCAATATCCGCAGGCAATGACGGTTTTATTGCACCTGCGAAACCAAAGAGCGTCTATGCCGAAACGAAGCGCCAAATCTTCTCATCGGGCTCGATCTGTCCGCTGAGGACGAAATATTTGTAGAGCACGAGGAAGCACAAAGCCCTTTCGGTCGGCTCGTCCAGAAACTGGCGGCAATAGGCCTGCGCCGATGCGATGATGCGCTCCGCCTGTTCGGGATGGCGCTCGAAGAACGCGACCTTGTCGGTAATATCGGAGAAATCGGGCGCGAGCTGCACATAGTGCTGATCCGGCTTGAGATGCCCCTCGCAGAACCAGATCTCATTGGTCGGTTCGGGCATCAGGCAGAGCGAATTCGAGCTCATGATCCATTTGAGGTTCGTTGCCACGTCGTAGCCTTCAAGCGAGACGATGTAGCGATAACGCTTCTGGTCCTCGACACTCATGAATGGTTTGCGGTGGCGCTCGGGCGCATGGGTGGCCGGCGATCCGACGTCACAGAACGGCAGTCCCTGTGCGGCGTCCAGAAAAACCAGACGCATCGGATTGTTCATGTCGCCCCGCCAGACGACCCTGGGTTGCTTATCGGCAAACCGCATCGGATCCGCCTGCAACTGGAAATGTCGCAGTTTGTCCATCTTGAACAGAACGCCGTTGGCATTGTCCGCGCCAATCGGGCGGTTCTTGACAATGGAGGGAACCGGCGGAAGCCCGCGAACGTCACCGAACTCAAGGTCCAGACGCAGATCTGCATCGAAGTAGCGGGCGAACTCCTTGAGATCGTAATAATACATCGACGGACGGCGCGGCAGCGTCGCGACCGTCACTGCTGCCGGGCTTGGCGCGAACGGATCCCGCAGTTTGTTGTAGTAATTGAGCCGGTCAAGAAGCGCGGGGCCGCGGCGTATCGCGGTTGCGAGCGCCTGATCCAACCGATGGCGGAAGAGCAATTGCGGCGCGCTGTCGCGAACAATATTGCGCGCGTAATAGAAGACCTTGCCAGTCCTGCGACGAAGATTACGCATCGAAATTCCAACGCAAAAGCCCGCGCAGGCTTTTAGCGTCATGGTCGTTGCCGCGCCAGATAATCCCGGTGAAAAACAGTCAAAGAATGTGACGAAACATTATCAAAGAATAGCGACGGTGGATCCTCTCAAGAGGCACGGTTTTTCTAGGCAGCAACGACGGCGAAGCCACGGGCTCGCAGACCACGTCGCTCGGTTTGCAGCGAGCCGACCAGCCGGTCACGGCTGCCGCCGATATGCCGGATCAGAAGATCGGCTGCCTCGTCACCTCGCCCTGCCCGCAGAGCGGTCAAGATGGTTCCGTGCTCCGCCCAGGCCCGCGCGGATGCGGCCTCATCGCGGATTTCCAGCCAGCGCGCCCGTGACAGCCGGGTCATGGCGTCGCGTACAGCGCGAAACAGGAACTCATTGCCAGACAGGCGCGCCAGTTCGACATGGAAATCGGTGCCGACCCGATGCCATTCCTCTCTCGGTGTGTCCGGTCCGCAAGAATCAAGCATCGCCTCGATTGCATCGAGACCACTCTTGTCGGTGAGCATCGCCGTGAGCCGTGCCGCCGCGGCCTCAACAGCCTGCCGATAGACGGCAATCTGCTCGATTTCAGCAAGATTGATCGGCGAAACCGTCCAGCCCCGACCGTCTCGAGCAACAAGCCCTTCTGTCTCCAGCCTGAGCAGAGCAGCGCGCACCGGGGTGCGCGAAGCTCCGAAACGGCTCTCGATCCAGCGCTCGGTCAACTTTTCCCCGGGGCCGATGTCGAGCCCGAGGATCATTTCACGAAGCTGGCGCTCGACCTGCTGCATCTGCGACATCGCAGCCGCTCTCCCTTTCACTGGCCCATTGACTTCGTAAAGTCCGCATCCGATACGGATACCATTTTGGTATCCCAAACCGGGATACAAGGCAAGCATACACAGCGAAGAGCAACGCCATGTCGAGTGAAAGCACCACCTCCGGGGAAGCAGGCTACAATGTCCACTGGCGTCGCAATCTCATCGTCTGCTTCATCGGCTCCTTTAGCACGCTCGTGGCAATGACGCTGCTTTTGCCCTTCCTGCCGCTCTATGTGGAAGAACTGGGTGTCAGCGATCATACGGGAATAGTGCAATGGTCTGGCATCGCCTACGGCGCCACGTTTCTGGCGGCAGCACTTGTCGCGCCGCTGTGGGGACGGCTGGGCGACCGCTACGGCCGCAAGCTGATGCTGGTGCGCGCAAGCTTTGGCATGGCGGTGTGCATGTCGCTCATGGGCATGGTGCAGGATGTCTGGCAGTTGGTTGCCTTGCGCCTTCTGGTCGGGCTCGCCGGTGGCTATTCGTCAGGCTCGACCATTCTGGTCGCCATGCAGACGCCAAAGGACCGCTCCGGCTGGGCCTTGGGCACGCTTTCGGCCGGCATCATGGCCGGCAACCTCGTCGGGCCTTTGATTGGCGGCGCCTTGCCGCCTAGGATCGGTATCCGCGCGACCTTCCTGATTGCTGGCGGCGTCATCTTCCTGGCCTTTCTCGCCACCACCTTCCTGATCAAGGAAGATCGCCGGCCGGCGATTGCGAGCACGAAGAAGCAGGTGAGCGGGGGCTGGTCACAAATTCCCGACAAACGGCCGGTGATGGCGATGCTGGCAACCGGCATGCTCTTGATGTTCGCCACCATGTCGATCGAACCGATCATCACCGTCTATGTCGCGGAGTTGGTGGCGGATTCCACGAAGGTAACGCTGGTCGCCGGCTTCGTCATGTCAGCAGCGGCCCTCGGCGCGATCCTGTCCGCGCCAAGGCTCGGTAAGCTCGCCGATCGCGTCGGCCACTGGAGCGTCATTGTCGGCGCGCTGTTGGCTGCCGCGCTGCTGCTCATTCCGCAGGCATTCGTCACCGAAAGCTGGCAACTGATCGTCCTGCGCTTTCTGATGGGCCTCGCGCTGGGTGGTCTGCTGCCCTCCGTCACCAGCGTCATCCGACACAACATACCAGATGGGATCGGCGGCAACGTTCTGGGCTATTCGATCTCGGCGCAATATGTCGGTCAGGTCGCCGGCCCGGTTCTTGGTGGTTTCATTGGCGGTCATTTCGGCATGCGCGCGGTTTTTCTGTTCACTGCGGTGCTGCTGGCATTAGGCGCGCTTTTCAACTGGATCGTACGCAGCCGCTACGAACAGCCGCAGTCCGCGTAACGCTCAAACCATGCGATCTTGGCAGGGTCTCCTGGCGATTTCGTCAGAGAAATAGCCTGGCTTCCAGATTTCAGCGTTTACCTCGATGGAACACTGACGATGAATTCTTCCCGTTTTGCCTTTGAACCATGCGCGCCTCTCGTATCGACCGGAGGGCTCTGCGGTGCCGCAGGCGTGGCGTTGTCAGCAGCGGCAGCGCATGTCGGTGGCGCCTTCACCGCCACAGTCGCTTCGTTCCTGCTCACCCACGCGCTCGCGCTGCTCGCAGTCGGACTGGTCGGTGGCAACAGGGTACTTCGCCTTGGCGGACTGGTGCTTCTGGTAGGACTGGTCCTGTTCTGCGGCGATCTGCTTGCCCGCGACTTCCTGGGTGGACGGCTGTTGCCTTTCGCAGCGCCGACTGGCGGCACTTTGTTGATCCTGGGCTGGCTGACAATCGCGGCTTCGGCATTCGCCAGACCAAGAACCTAAGCGCCGGACGGTGCCGTCTTGCCACGAAGCCGCATGTCGGCACCGTCCAGGATAAGGCTGATCCCCGTTTCGAACAGGGCCGTGTGACCACCTTCGCGATAGTGCGCCAGTCCCGCTGCCAACAAAGGATAATCGCGCGCCGCAATATCGAGCTCAGCCCCTCTGCCTGGGCCTTTTGGATAGTCGGACTGTTCTTCGATCACGCAACCGAGCGTGTAGCGACCGAGCGCTATGAACAATATCATGGCCTCGCCCGCGTCGAAGCCTTGTGAGACCAGAAACGCGGTTTTCATCTCGACATCCTGTAATTCATCGGGCTCGGCTTCGGTGCCTGCATGCACCCTGCCGGCATCGCGATAAGCGAGCAGCGCTGCCCGAAAACTGCGCGTGTTCTCCAGGAGATACTGCCGCCAGTCGTCGCCGGCCCGCGGCAGCCTATTATTATGGCTGCGCTCCAGTATCTCCTTGTTCATCGCATCCAGCAACGCACGCTTGTTCTTGAAGTGCCAGTACAGTGCCGGCTGTCGCACCTGCAACCGCTCGGCAAGCAGCCGCGTCGAGAGCGCATCCACGCCGACTTCGTTCAGCAGTTTCAGCGCCTCTTCGACGATACGCGCGCGGTCGACCTTCATTGCCGCCTCCATTCAGGACGTCACTCGTATTGCATCTTAAATTTATCAATGATAAGTGAATTTATCACTGATAAATTTTGGACAGGATCATGAACCGCTCGATCGCCATTATTCTGGCCACGGTCGCCCTCACCGCAACCGGCATCGGACTCACCATGCCGGTCATTCCAGAGTTGCTGCGTGAAGTAGGCCACACCGGCGATCTCGGCTGGCGCTACGGGGCATTCCTGGCGCTTTACGCATTGATGCAGTTCGTCTTCTCGCCCCTGCTCGGCGCGTTGTCAGACCGTTTCGGGCGCAGGCCTTTGCTGTTGATGTCGCTGGCGGGTGCCACAGTGGACTATCTGTTCATGACATTTGCCCCCACGCTCTGGCTGTTATTCATCGGCCGCGCGATAGCCGGTATCACTGGCGCCGTTTCGGCGGTCGCTTCGGCCTACATTGCCGACGTCACATCTGAAGATCAGCGCGCTCGACGGTTTGGACAACTGGGGGCGGCATTCGGCATCGGTTTCATCGCAGGCCCGGCAATCGGCGGTTTGCTCGGCGGTGTCTGGACACGCGCGCCATTCCTTGCCGCCGCGGCGTTGAATCTCGTCACCTTGCTGATTGCCCTGCTGGTTCTGAAGGAGCCAAAACGTCAGAACAGCGAAGCGACTGCCGTTTCCCTCAATCCCTTCGCTCCTTTGGGCTGGGCATTCGGCTTTCCATTGCTGCTGCCTTTGCTTGGCACGGCCATCCTGCTGACAATGGTCGGTGAAGTCGGCGGCACGATCTGGGTTGTCTACGTCGAAGACAAGTTCGCCTGGAACCCGCTGACAGTCGGCATTTCGCTGACCTTGTTCGGCCTGTTCCACGCCCTGGCGCAGGCATTTGTGGCCGGGCCCATCAGTGAGAGACTTGGCGAAAAGAAAGCGCTTGCCATCGCCATCGCGGCCGACAGCACAGCCTATGTCCTGATCGGCCTGGCAACGCACGGCTGGATGGCCTTCGCACTTCTGCCGATGCTCTGTCTCGGCGGCATCGGTGCACCGGCGCTACAGTCGATGATGACGGCGAAAGTGGACGAGAACAATCAAGGCCGGCTGCAAGGCGTGATTGCCGGTTTGACCAGTCTCGCCTCCATCATCGCGCCGCTGGCGATTTCCACCACCTATTTCGCCACGCGCTCGACCTTCCCCGGATTGGTGTGGATCAGCGGTGCAGCCCTTTACCTTCTGTGTGTCCCGCTGCTGACCTTGAAGGGTAGCGCGCGGGTCGCCGCCTGAGTGGCGATCCGCGCTTGCAAATCAATCAGCAATCTACCGGTTCCGCCCACGACGTGCCGGCCCACGGCCAAGTCTGAATGGCCGGACCTGCCTTTCGTGGCGCTCCGAGGCGCGCTTGGCCGACACTGACGGAATGCCCCAATAGTTGCGATAGATATCTTTAAACAGGTAGTCGATCGGATGCATGATTGCCTCACCTTCTCGATTTGGTTTGCATCATGATTGAATCGATCCAAGATCGAGATAAAAAAATTTTGGATCGATTCAAATCCTCATCCCTCAACCGCACGAAGTCAAGGCAAATATGGATCGATCCAACAATTGTGATACAAGGTCAGTTGCCTGTGATCATCAGGCCGTTGGAAGACACTCGGACCTTCGCTGCGTCCGTCAATGAGAAGGATGGCTGATGGCAAGACGGGCAACTGCGATCAAACCGGTCAGATTGGCGGATGTCGCCAAGGCTGCGGGCGTCTCGCACGGAACCGCCTCGAATGTTTTCAGCCACCCCGAGATCGTGCGTGAGGAGGTGCGCGAACGCGTCAAGGCGGCCGCGGACGCCTTGGGTTATGCCGGCCCCGACCCCAAGGGGCGACTGCTGCGCGCCGGCAAGGTCAATGCCATTGGCGTCGCCACGGCAGAACCCCTCTCCTATTTCTTCGACGATCCTTTCGCCCGTGTGGTCATGTCAGGCATTTCGGAGATTTGCGACGCCACGGGTGCCGGCCTGTCGCTGGTATCGGCGATCAATGGCGAACATCTCGCCTGGAACATCCAGAGCGCACTGGTCGACGGCTTCATCGTCTTCTGCGTGGAAGGCAACTGGCAGCCGGTATACCTGACACGAGAACGAAAACTCCCCTTCGTGGTACTCGACTTCGGTTACGATGAAGGCGCCCTTTCGGCCATCGGCATCGACAACAAGGCCGGCGCGAGGCTGGCAGCGGACCACCTTCTGGCATTCGGGCATCGCCGTTTCGGCGTTCTGGCGCTGAATTTTGATGAAGGAAGCAGCGGGCCTATGACCGCCTTGCGCGCGGAAGGCGCCACCTATTCCGGTACGCGCGACCGCCTCTACGGCTATCTGGAGACGCTCGCCGAGGCCGGGATCGATGCAGCCGGCGTTCCGATCTACGAAACCGGCAACGATGTACCCACTGTTCATGCCAGTCTCGACTACATGTTCAGCCTGCCCGAGCCGCCGACGGCGCTGCTCGCCATGTCCGACCGCATTGCCATGATCGCGATCGACTGGCTGAAGGAACGCGGCATGTCGGTGCCCGGCGATGTCTCCATCGTCGGTTTCGACGGCGTGCCGGAAGCCGCATGGTGCAAGCCGCCACTGACCACCATCGCGCAGCCGATGCGGGAAATGGGCCGCCGCGCGGCCCACGCTATCCTCGACCCTGGTCAGGCCGAACGGCGGCAGGAAATGCCGATCGAACTGGTCGTGCGTGAATCGGCAGGTCCCGTCAGCGCACGCTGACCAGCTGTCCAGCAAAACCTCGGCTCTGCTGTGACGCCTTTGCTTGGCTCGTCCATCCGAGTCGTGACAGCCATTCCAGATAGTAGGCGAATGCGAATTGTGCCGCGATGCCGGTGGCGACGAGCATGGCGTCATAGGAAAAACCGCCGGGCCGCACGAGTTTCAACACCTGCGCCACAATGGCGAGAATCGTACCGACGATGAACACCGGCAGCGAACGCTTGCCGAGAATGGCAAGCGGATGATCGAGCGGCTTGCGGAAGAAGGCCGAGACCGCCGGCAGAGCCACGATCAGGTAGGCAACGGAAAGCACGTGCAGCAGCCGGGACAGCGACAGGAAGGTCTTGTCGAAACCAGCCAGAACCGCCGGCAAGCCAAACCAGGTATCCTGGCCCCACCAAGGGCCACGAACCCAGACCAGGGCGATCAGCGCATAGACAGCCGCAGAACCCAGCAGCCAGCCATTGACCGGGATGCTGCCACCACGGCGCACATGTAACGTGCCGACAACCCCGATGGTGAACAGGAACTGCCACGACAGCGGATTGAGGAACCAGAACCCTTGTTCGGGATAGTTCAGCGGCGCGACCTGATAGAGGCCGGCCCAAAGCCACACCACGCCGGAAACCACCAGGGTCGGAAACGGCCAGCGTCCGCCAAAAAACAGAAGCGCAGGCGCCGCCAGAAGCAACACTGCATAAAGCGGCAGAATGTTGTTGTAGCCGATCTGGTGGCCAAGCGTCGCGATCCCGAGCAGCACCTCGGGCGTGCGTTCGATCAGCGGACCGATGTTGATTTGCGTCAGGAAGTCGGGTCGCTTGGCCAACAGGGCAGCCGCGCAGAAGATGGCAACCGAGGCCATGGTCGTAACGATGTGGGAGGCATACAGAACACCGGCGCGGCGCCACATCTTGAGCGTCGCCAGCAACCGGTCCCCAGGCTGGAACTTGCGGCCATAGGCAAGCGCGACGGCAATGCCCGAAATCAGCACGAAAGCTTCGGCTGCGTCTGAAAAGCCGAAATTCTTGTAGGTGAAGAGTTCGAACACGGTGCCCGGCACATGATCGATGAAAATCATCAAAAGAGCGAGCGCACGCAGAACATCGATGCGGGTATCTCGTTCGGATGAGAGCGGCGTGGTCATGATTAGGACTCCGCAACGGTTCATACTGTGAGCGGTTCGATCCTCGCCTCCCGTCACGGAACCGCTGGATATTCCATATCAGTGCGAAAGCGACCAAAAACAGAGCAGGCTCAATCACTTTTGGGACGACCCAAAAATGTTTCGTTTTGAAGCCGGCAAAAAGAGATAAAATGTTTGAAAAACAAATGGCTGGAACAGATAGCCGACAAAATGCCCAAATGGCGGCATTACGCCGCGACCTATCCTTCTCGTATCGCCTCCATGTCCCGCACGGCGCCAATTGCGACACGCTGATATTGCTCCATGGTTCCGCCGCGGACGAGACAACGCTGATGCCTTTGGCGATGTCGATCGCCCCGCGAGCAAGGCTGGTCGCGGTGCGCGGCCGCATCGTCCAGGATGGCGATCTGCGCTGGTTCAGGCGGATCACGCCGACACGGTTCGATCAGGCCAGCATCCGTGAGGAAGCAACTGCCTTTGCGCATTTCGTCGGTGAGCTGACGGCGCTTCACGACCTTGAACCGGCGCGTATCGTCTTCATCGGCTATTCGAACGGCGCCAATCTGGTTTCCAGCACGATGCTGCTGCACCCTGGTCCCATTGAACGCGCAGTGCTGTTGCGCGCCATGCCGGTTCTGGATCAAGTGCCCGCCGCCGACTTATCGGATGCGCAGATCCTGATGATTGCCGGCGCCAATGACGTCACCTATTTTCCGTTTGCGCCGCCTCTCGTTGCGTTGCTGCGAGGACATGGTGCGCGTATCGACGCCCATACCGTCGCCGCGGGCCATGAATTCGGCGCAGTGGACGGCGATATCATTGGAAAGTGGCTGAGTGGACTGCGATCGGCCACTCAAACTTGAACCGAAGCGGCCATTACACCATTTGATGAGTAAGAGCGGCAGCCGCCGGCCAACGACAAGGATGAGAAGGAAAGGATATGAACGCGCGCGTTCTTGACGGTGAGATCATCACTTCCAGGCTGGACGATGTCCGCGCCTATGATGGCGTGCGCACGCGCCGTGTCTTTGCCTGCATCATCGACTACCTCGTGGTCGGCTTGCTCACCATCCCCTTTGCCATCCTGGTGTTCCTGCTCGGCATCATCACACTGGGCCTGGGCTGGATGCTGTTTTCGGTCCTGGTGCCAGCAGTCGCCGTGATCTACATCTGGAATACGTTGGGTGGCCGCGATCAGGCCACGCTCGGTATGAAAGCGATGGGCATTCGCCTGGACAGGCTGGATGGCGCGCCGATCGACGGCATGACCGCGGTCGTGCATTCCGTGCTGTTCTGGGCCGCCAATGTGATTCTCACTCCCTTGGTGCTTCTGGTTACGCTGTTTTCCGACCGCAAGCGCACACTGCACGACTTGCTGCTTGGCACAGTCGTCAGCCGCACCGACCGCTGAGGCAGGACTTGTCCACACTGTCCTGCCCAACCATCGAATATATGGGCCAGAAGGCCGTTCGGCACGATTATCCTGTTGAATTTTTTGGCGCGCGCGCCAAGCTAGGGTAATTCGTGGGAGCATTTTTCGACGCGCGATGACGCAGCATCCTACCCAGTCTCCGCAATTCTTCCTGACCGCGCCCTCGCCATGCCCGTATCTCGAAGGTCAGTTCGAGCGGAAAGTGTTCACCCATCTGGTCGGTGACAAAGCCTCGGAGATGAACGACCTTCTGACCCAGGGAGGCTTTCGCCGGTCGCAGAACATCGCCTATCGCCCGGCTTGCGAGAACTGCCGGGCCTGTGTTTCGGTGCGTATCCTTGCGCAGGAGTTCGAACCCAGCCGCAACATGCGCCGCGTCGAACAGCATAATGCCGATCTCGTTGGCGTCATGCACGACGCCGAACCGTCGACCGAGCAATATTCACTTTTCCGCGCCTATCTCGATGCCCGCCACCGCAAGGGCGGCATGTCGGACATGACGGTGCTCGACTACGCCATGATGGTCGAAGACACCCATGTCGACACCAAGATCATCGAATATCGACGGCGCGGACCGGATACCTTCATCACCGGCAAGGGTCAGGGCGCACTGGTGGCAGTGGCGCTGACCGACAAGATGGCCGACGGTTTGTCGATGGTCTATTCCTACTTCGACCCTGACCTGGATGAGCGCTCGCTGGGAACCTTCATGATCCTCGACCATATCCAGCGCGCCAAGGCGATGGGCTTGCCCCATGTCTATCTCGGCTATTGGGTCAACGGCTCGCGCAAGATGAATTATAAGATGCGTTTCATGCCGCAAGAGCATCTCGGTCCGAAGGGCTGGGAACGCTTTGGCGGCTGAGCGTGATCCCGAAGGTCAGCGAAGAAGAAGTTGCAGACTTTTCGGAGCCAGGTCACGCGATAAGACAAGAGAGAAGCGGAATGCCGAGCCATCGCATTCCGCTCTGAACAATCGGCCCGTCCAGCCTTTCCGAGGCTCCTAACGCTGCCGTTGCTTTGAGGCGGGGGGCTGCACGTGACTGTTTCTCACGACCATTCCAAGGGTCTGCTGGTTGCCGCGGTCGGCGGCATGGCGCTGACGGTGGACATCCCGCTGATCCGCCTTGCCGACGGCGCCCCCTGGACGATCCTGATGCTGCGCAGCGGCACCACGCTGCTTGCCGGCCTGATCGTGTGGGCCGTGTGGCGCTGGTGGACGCCAAGCGCGCCAAAGTTGATCCCCGGCCGCGCTGGCCTTGCCGTAGCCACACTCTATGGCCTTGGCTCGATCGCCTTCATCACCGCAGTCTTCAACACCACAACAGCCAACCTCGTCTTCATCCTCGCCTTCAACACCATGTTCGCGGCGCTGTTGTCTTGGCTGTTCCTTCGTGAACGCCCGCGCCCGGCCACGTTTGCAGCCATGGCGGCGATGATCGTCGGTGTCGGCATCATCGTCGGCGGCTCGATCGGCTCCGGCCACCTGTTCGGCGATCTGCTCGCCGCCACGTCGGCGTTCTGCATCGCTTCCGCCATCACGATTTCACGTCGTAGCGGCAAGGATATGGGCTTTCCAGCCTTGATCGGCGTGGTCCTGCCCTTCCTGGTGGCGACCTACATGGTCTGGAACACCGGGTTCCAGGTCAATGCGCCATGGTGGATCCTGTTCAACGGCGGCGTTGTCATTCCGATCTCGTTCTTCTGCCTGGCAACCGCCCCAAAATACATCTCGGCCCCGGAAGCGGCGATGTTCTATCTCTTGGAAACAGTACTGGCGCCGGTGTGGGTCTGGCTGGTGTTCAACGAGGTGCCGTCACGCGACACGCTGATCGGGGGCGCGATCCTGATCATTGCACTGATTGCGCATTCGCTTTGGCAATTGCGCCTTGGCCGCCAGCGCCGCGCGGCACTGGCCGTGCGTCACCCGGCCTGAACCTTCCTCGCTTCCAGAACGACTGGCTCCGCCGCGACCGATGCGTTTGCTTCCGGTTCGGCGGACGGTGTCTCTGCCGGCAGGTTGTCGACCACCTCCACCTCATGCAGCCATTCGCGCCAGATGGCGACAAGCAGCGCCATCAATACAGGGCCGATGAACAGACCCAGGAAGCCCATGGTTTTCACGCCGCCGATCAGGCCGAAGAAGGTCGGCAGGAACGGTAGCTTGATGGGTCCGCCCACCAGCTTGGGACGGATCGTCTTGTCCACGATGAAGAGTTCCACCGAACCCCAGACAAACAGTGCCACGCCCGCCACAGTCGAGCCGGAACCGATCAGATAGAGCGACACCAGCGTAAACGAGAGCGGGGCACCGCCGGGGATCAGTGCCATCACCCCCGTCAGCGCACCCAGTGTCACCGGTGACGGTACGCCGGCCAGCCAGTAGGCGATGCCCAGCACCACGCCTTCGCCAATGGCGATGACGGTCTGGCCGGTGACGGTCGAAGATATGGTTGCCGGCACCACGCGCGAGATGCGTTCCCACCGCACCGGCAGGATGCGCTCTCCCAGCGTATCGACCTGACGCGCAAAGCTTTCGCCATCGCGATAGGCGAAGAACAACGCAATCAGCATGAACAGGAGTGTCAGCAGCAGAGAAAACGCGCTGCCTCCAGCGACAAGCGCGGTCTGGTAGATTGAACGGATGTTGGCACCGCTTACCAGTTGGATCAGTTGGCCGATACCGCCGGGATGGCCGATGTTCTTCGTCCACTGCTCATTCAGCCACTCCCCAATCACAGGCAGGCTGGCGATCCATTGTGGCGTCGGAGCACCGTGGCGATTGGTTCCGACCGCCCAGGTTATCCATTCGCGCACTTCATTGATCACATAGGTTCCAGCCAACGAGATCGGGATTACCAGGAAAGCGAGGATAAGCAGCAACGCGATCGTCGCGGCAATGGTACGGTTACCGTTGACCGCGGCGAGCAGACGTCGGTAGAGCGGCCAACTGGCGAAGGCAATGACGAGTGCCGCCAGAACCGGGACCAGAAACCCATAGAAAAAATAGACACCGGCGGCAGCCACCAGGACGAGAAGCCAGCGCGCGGCCGACAGCGGCGGAATAACGGCGGCCCGCATCGGCGCAGGCACACCGAAGAGGCGCGGCTCCTTTGGTCTCGTCTGCGATGTTTTCAAACAGATACCCCGAATCGACAACGGCGCAGCAAAGACCCACGCCATTCGTCATTATGCCGAACGATAGTGCAGCAATCGTGACCATAAGCCAATTGCAGGCGAATTCCTGCCAGCCATCGCCGTCACGGGCAAGAGAAAGGTTCAGGCAGTCTTGCCGGTCGGTCGCAGCATGGCAACCATCACGGTGCGGACGATCGTCTCCAGCTTCTCCAATTCAATGCCGTTTGCAGGCAAATCGTTGTTGGCGATTCCCTGAATGATCGCCATCAGCGCCGGCACCAGCGTTTCGAGGTCGAACAGCGGATCGATTTCGCCGCGGCCGAGGGCCGCACCCAGATAGTTGAGGAAGATGCCGCGCACCTCGGCGAGATGGTTGCAATAGATCGCGCGCACGCTCTCGCTGCGCGTCGCCTCGGCGTGAAATTGCGCGATCAACGCAGAAGCGTCCGTTTCATGCACAAAACGGATATGGGTCATCGAGCCAAAAACCATGCCCTCGATGACATCGCGCTTCGTCAGCATTTCCGCGAGTTTCTCTTCGTCATCGCGTCGCGCGGCCGCGCAGATTTCCTCGATGATCGCTTCCTTGGAAACGAAATAGCGATAAAGCGCACCGGGACTCATGCTGGCCTCGGCGCAGATCTGCTGCATCGACGCACCTTGAAACCCTTCCCGGGCGAAACAAGTCTTGGCGGCATCGAGGACACGCTGCACCTGAAGCTCGCGGCGCTGGGCGCGTGACAGCGTCCGTCCCTCGTCGATCTCGGCCTCCAGCAGAATCTCGATATTGCCAAGCGCGGTTTTCATTGCTATTTCCGAAATGCGAATGATCATTCTCAATTTATGCGAGCGATCATTCTCGGTCAACGTTGAGCTGCGCGAAACACTCCTGACAAAAGTCAGGCAACGAAAATCGCGCGAGTTCGTTCATAGCGCTTATTACATTCTATCCATTGCAGCGAGAGATGAGACCGATGCACCCATCACACGATCAGGATCCCCACCCGATCGCGAATGGCGACGCGCCCTATTTGAAACTTATCGAGGCGATGCGTCCCCTCGCCGGCAAGTGGAAGATCGAGATCCTCTGGATCCTTGCCCAACGCAGGCATCGCTTCGGCGAATTGCGCCGCAGCCTGCCCGGCATCACGCAGCATATGCTCACCCTGCGACTGCGCGAGATGGAAGCGGACGGCCTCATCCGCCGCACCGTCTACCCGGAAAATGTACTGAGAGTGGAATATGAGGTCAGCGAAGTCGCACAGCGGCTGAAGCCGGCCTTCAAGGCGCTGGTCGAATGGTCGGAACAGTACGGGCCGCTATCGAAGCAACGTGAAGCCGATTCCGTCGTCCGCGCTCTGCCTGGCATTGCGGCCTGAGCAATCTCGATGCTTCGTCCGAGACGGGCCTGGAGCGTTTCCGTTTTCTAGGAACGCGGAAACGCTCTAACTTTTCCTGGAATTGCTCTACGGGCTCGTCTCGGTGTCGTAGTCAGCAATATGACCGAAGGCATAGCCTTTGGCTTTCAGGCCGGTGACCAGGGCCGACAGCTGGTCCTTGCCTTGGAAGACGTCCTGAAACATCTCATCATGCATGAGCAGGATGAGTTTGTTCTTGCCGACCGTTCTGCGCGCCGCGAACAAGTGTCCGATCTCATCGATCAGCCGCTCGACCGACTGCACCGGCTTGCCGCTGCCGTCATGAACCCACTCGAAGTCCCAGCCATAGAGATGGAAACCTGACGCAGCGACGAACTCGAAGTCCACTTGCTCGCGTTGCGCCTGTTCCAGGCCGAGACCGAAATCATCGCGCGACATATATTGCAGCCTGAACACATCGCGCCCGGGCAATCGCGCCGGAATGGGCGGCGGTGCGCTGAGCCCGAGGACTGCGTTCGCCTTCAGCATATCGGCGACGACGTTCTCGGTATCGGCGTAAAAACGCTCGTAGCGGTTGTTGGCGTGACTGAAACTGTGGTTTCCCACCGTCACCAGCGGCAGCGACTTGGCGCGCTTGAGCAGAGCTCCGCGCTCAGGATTTACCTGTACATGCTGCCCCACCATGAACATCGTAGCCGGCACCTGCTGGGCTTCCAGAACATCCAGGACGTTCCTGGTGCCGTTGAGTGGGCCATCATCGAAAGTGAGGAAGATGGTCCGTTCGACAGCGCTGGCCGGCATGCACGCGGCCAGCACCAGGAACAGGGCCGCACACAAGACTGCCGGCATAAAACAAACGCTCCACCCTCGAATATTCGCGGATCAAGGTAGAGAGCCGGCCGCAAGCGTCAAGAAGCTGTAGGCATCTTTGGCATGTCGCGGACTTATCCCAGAACCTTTCAGCATGGGGTTCCGGGCTCGCGTAGGGCGTACACCAGGTGCGAACGACCGTTTCAGTCCGAAAGATATTCCCTCACCAACAAGCGGCCGCGATGGAGTTTTGCCTTGATGCCCTGACGTGTCTCGCCAAGACTCGCCGCGATCTCGTCGATCGTCATCTCGCGCAGGTCGCGCAGCAGCACGACCTCGCGATAATGCGGCGGCAGTGCTTCGATCGCGGCGGCAATATCCAGCGCGAGCTCGGCTTGCGGGCGTGCGCCGAAGGAGCGCTCGAGATCGAGCTCCGCCAATGATTGCGGTGGTTGCAGCCGCAAGGCACGCGCCAGCCGCGTGCACTCCCGCCGCACCACCGTGAAAAGCCAGGCGGAGAACGCGGTCAGCGAGCGGATCGTGCCAATCTTGCGTGACAGCAGCCACAAGGCTTCCTGCACTGCATCCTCGGCATCGGCGGAACCCCGGCATGTCGAGCGGGCATAACGGCGAATGTCGGGTTGGGCGATCTCGAGCACCTTGACGATTGCTTCGCGATCCCCCAGTCGCGCAGCATCGAAGAGATGGGAAGGCACGCCGTTCATCTGGCGCCTATCGTTGCCGCCCGAGCCCTGCCACGGCACAAATCGGGCAATAGCCGAACAGTCCCGACAGCGCCAGGGCGACACCGGCCGTGGCTCCCAAATAGCTGGCGGGCGCTGCGAACCATGCCAACGCGGCAACAGCGGCCGCAGCCCCTATGACGATCCTCACCACCTGATGCAGGCTGCCGATATTCTTTCGGTAGAAGGCCATGTCTTGTCTCTCCTGTCACCGGCACCGTGCCGGCTTCAGGGACAAGAGGCGCGAAACCGGCAAAAGGATTCGCGCTTCGCATAAAAAGTGGCTAGCCGAACTTGCCTGTACGCGGAAAGCCCTTCGGCACCATCCGACCGGCGGCAGCGCGGTTGCCGATCCATTCGGTCAATTCCTCGCGTGGCCGGGTGAAGGTACGATCAGCGGAGTCCTGCCAGGACAGACCGCCTTCCATGACGAAGGTCTTCACATCGAGAACACCGCCATCCTTGTATTTCTGCAGGCGAACGCCCTTGCCGCGCGCCATCTCGGGAATCTCAGACAGTGCGAACACCAGCATCTTGCGGTTGTCGCCGACGATTGCGACGTGGTCGCCGACAGCCGGCAAGCATCGTTTCGCCTCGTCAGGCGCCTTGACGTTCATCACCTGCTTGCCCTTGCGGGTGTTCGCGACGACCTCTTCTTCGGAAACCACGAAGCCATTGCCCTGATGCGAGACCAGAAGCAGCTTGCGCTTCGGATCGTGGACGAAAGCCGTGACGATGTCCTGGTCGTTCTCCATGTCGACGATGATGCGGATCGGCTCGCCATGGCCGCGACCGCCCGGCAATCGGTCGGCGCCGATCGTGTAGAACTTGCCGCCGGTGGTGAAGACGAGAATCTTGTCGGTAGTCTGGGCGTGGAAGGCGAGCTTCAGCCCGTCGCCTTCCTTGAAGCTGAACAGCGAATGATCGGTCAGGTGACCCTTCATGGCGCGCAGCCAGCCCTTCTCCGACACCACCACCGTCACCGGCTCCTTCTCGATCATCGCATGCGCGATATCGGTCAGGTCGTGTTCGGGTGCATCGGCGAACTGGGTACGACGCGGGCCGAGTTCCTTGTTTTCCTCAGGACCGAAATCGCGGCGGATCTTCTGGATTTCCCAGGCGATCGTCTTCCACTGCTTCTCCACCGAAGCGAGCAAGGACTCGATCTGCTTCTTCTCCTCCGAAAGCCCGTCGTATTCCTTGCGAATCTCGAATTCCTCGAGCTTGCGCAAAGCACGCAGCCGCATGTTGAGAATGGCTTCGGCTTGTACGTCGGTCAGCGACCAACGGGCCATCATAACCTGCTTGGGTTCATCTTCCTCGCGGATGATGCGGATCACCTCGTCGATGTTGAGATAGGCGATCAGGTAGCCAGCCAGGATTTCGAGGCGCTTTTCGATTTCGCCCAACCGGTGCTTCGAACGGCGCACCAGCACTTCGCGGCGATGCTCCAGCCATTCCTGCAGCACGCCCTTGAGCGAAAGCACGTTCGGCACCTTGCCGCGCGACAGCACATTCATATTGAGCGGAAAGCGGCTTTCGAGCTCAGTCAGCTTGAACAGCGATTCCATCAGGAGGCCTGGAGCGACCGTGCGGCTTTTCGGCACCAGGACAATGCGGATGTCTTCGGCGCTCTCGTCGCGAATGTCTTCCAGAAGCGGCAGTTTCCTGGCCATCAGAAGCTCGGCGATCTTTTCGATCAATCGCGACTTCTGCACGCCATAGGGGATTTCGGTGACAGCGATCACCCAGGTGCCCCTGCCTTGGTCCTCCTGGTTCCATTTCGAACGGACGCGAAAACCACCCCTGCCCGTTTCATAGGCATCGAGAATGGATTGACGGCTATCGACGATGATACCGCCGGTCGGGAAGTCAGGTCCCTGTACGAACTCCACCAGCTTGGCGACAGAAGCGTCAGGGTGATCGATGAGGTGAAGAGCGGCATCGCAGAGCTCGGCAACGTTGTGCGGCGGCACCGATGTCGCCATGCCCACCGCGATGCCGGAAGAGCCATTGGCCAGCAGGTTCGGGAACGCGCCCGGCAGGACGATGGGTTCTTCGTCCTCCTCGTTGTAGGTCGGGCGATAGTCGACTGCGTCCTCGGTGATGCCGGCAAGCAGTTCCGTTGCCACATCCGTCATGCGTGCTTCGGTGTAACGCATGGCGGCGGCGTTATCGCCGTCGATGTTGCCGAAATTGCCCTGCCCGTCGACGAGCGGGTAGCGCATGGAGAAATCCTGCGCGAGACGCACCAGCGCATCGTAGATCGACTGGTCGCCATGCGGATGGAATTTGCCCATCACCTCGCCGACGATGCGGGCGCATTTGGCAAAACCCTGGTCGGGGTTGAGGCGCAACAGCCGCATGGCATGCATGATGCGCCGATGCACCGGCTTCAGGCCATCGCGCACATCCGGCAAAGCGCGGTTCATGATCGTCGAAAGCGCGTATGAAAGATAACGATCTTCCAACGCCTTCTTCAGGTCGACCGATTCGATGTTGTCGTGGCCGCCATCGTCAGGCGGCAAAAGGCTCTTTCCCATGGGTTTGGACTAACCGAGAGGCTGATTCGCGACAAGAGGCGCGTGGGTCAAGTCATTCCAGGTCTCGTTCCGAAAAGCGGTTGGCAAGCGCATCCGCTATATTTCCCAGTCGGCAGCGACCAAACCGTCGCCATGAAACCGTAACATGAGCCGTTTAAGCGCGGCGCATCGATGCGGGATGTTGCGTGGACAGCTGCCATGACGTAAGGACCGCGCCTTGCCGCTGCCTGACTTGCCGGATCTGTCTTTTTCCGTGAATGTCGGCCTTTCTGGCGGGAATGCCTTCTTCCGGCCCAGTTCGTTGCGGACGGGTGAAGGCGCAAAATGAAGATATTTTTCTAGACAGACTCTGTCACTTTGGAGCACGCGATGACTATCCACCGCTCAACCCTTCGCAAGTTCGCCTATTCGGCGCTTCTTCTCACCCTGCCACTCAATTCGGCTTTTGCGGCCGACACCAAGGCGGTGGCCGAGCGCCTGAAGGCTTCTTTCGAGAACCAGGGTGTGACCCTCGCCTGGACCGGCGTTTCCGGCGACACTTCCAGCATGGTGCTGGAAGGTGTGACGGTCGCTCCTGCCGGCGACAAAGAACCGCTGAAGATCGGCAACGTCACCTTCAAGAACGTGACCGACGCCAATGGCGGCTACCTCGTCGACACAGTCTCGACCGAAGCTTTCACCCAGGAAAAGGACGGCGCCAAGTTCGAAATGAGCCCCTTCGTCATCAATGGCATGACCATCCCTGGAGAAGGCAACACCGATCCCCTCGCCTCGCTGCTGATGTACAAATCCGCCCAGCTCGATAGCCTGTCGGTGAAGGTTGGCGACAAGACCGCCTTCTCGGTCGCTAACGCCAATGTCGACATCGTCCCGCCGGCTGACGGCAAAGCCCTGAGCTTCACCGGCGGCGCCGAGAAATTTACCGGCGACCTGTCGCTGGTGCAGGATGCCGACTCCAAGGCAATGATCGATGGCCTCGGCTACCAGAACATTTCCGGCAAGCTCGACATGGCCGGTTCCTGGGAGCCGAAGGACGGCAAGATGGATCTGTCGAAATACGACATCACCGTCGACAATGCCGGAACACTTGGCATGGCCTTCTCGCTCGGCGGCTACACCACCGACTTCATCAAGTCGCTGCAGCAGCTCCAGAAGAAGATGGCCGCGTCGCCGGAAGGTGCCGACAAGTCGGCTGAGGGCATGGCCGTGCTTGGCCTGATGCAGCAGCTCACCTTCAACAGCGCCTCGATCCGCTTCGCCGACAATTCGCTGACCAACAAGGTGCTGGAATTCGTCGCCAAGAAGCAGAACATGCAGCCGAAAGACATCGCCAACCAGGCCAAGGCCATCGTGCCGTTCGGCATGGCGCAGATCAACAACCCCGAGCTGACCGCTCAGGTGACAAAGGCTGTCAGCGACTATCTCGACAACCCGCAGAACCTGGTGATTACCGCCAAGCCCGCCAGCCCCGTGCCCTTCGCACTGATCGCGGCTGGCGCGATGGCAAGCCCGGCTGACCTCACCAAGACGCTCGGCGTGACCGTCACGGCCAACGGCAACTGATTGCCCAGGCGATGGCTGGAAAGCAAAAAAGGCCGCCCCAGGGCGGCCTTTTTCATGAAACCCGACTGCCTTGCCTGCAGAAGACCTCAGGCCCTGCTTAGCGCGACGTCGGTATGGGGACGGGTCGGCAGAAGCGCCGTCAGCACATCTTCATCGACTGGTTCGAGGTCGATTGTGCCTACCGTCTCACCATCCACGAAGTTCAAGGCAGCACGGTAACGACGGGCCAACGTCTTCATCGCCTGGTTCTGCGGGTGGGTGGTAACGCGCAGTCGCGTGTAGCCCAGTCCGCGTGCCTGTGCGATCAGGCGCTCGAACAGGTGGCCGCCAATGCCGCGATGCTGCAGATGACGCTCAACGCTGAAGGCGATCTCGGCGGTCGGCTCGGCATCCTCCGGCCGCTCATGCAGCTCGGCAGCGCCCAGCACCAGATCGTCCTCGACATAGCCGATGACTGTAGTCCCGTCCGCGAAGCTGCGTTCGGCATAAGAGGCTATGAAGGCGTCGTCCGTCAGTCCGTTGAAGCGATCGCGCCGGCTTTCGGCATCCAATCTCAACAGATGGTCGCGGAATCGCGGCAACTCGGAAGGCCTGAGCTGCCGTATGGTCCCCATCAGGGGAGCGGTGTTCGTAATCTGTCTTTCCATGTCGCACTCCTAACGGGTTCCTCCCCGAGTCGGTGCTCGACGCTGCTAATATTGTGCAGCGCACCATGGTTTGCAAGATCACCCAACGTAACGTTTACGTCAAAGTAAGTTTGTCGCAGGTGGCCGTCTCAACTCCCCGCCCAGACGTCCAGCACGTAGCGGTTTTCCCTGGCGAGCCTTTCGATCCAGGCATCGCCGGCCTGCGGGTCAGTGTCAGTCTCCTCCGCATAGAGACGCGTCAGCGCGCGTTTCACATCCGGTTCCATCCGGCTGCCATCGCCGCAGACATAGATATGCGCGCCGGCCTCGATCAGCTGCCAGACGGAAGCGCCGTTCTTGCGAATGAGATCCTGCACATAGGTCCGCTCGCCATTTTGCCGGGAGAAAGCGACATGAAGCTCGACCAAGCCAGCGGAAGCCAGCGCTTCCAATTCCTCGCGGTAGAGGAAATCCTGGTCCGGATGGCGGCAGCCGAAGAACAACATCGCTGGTCCGAGTGTCGCGCCGGCGTTTGCTAAGGCTGCCCGCTCCTGCAGGAAGGCGCGGAACGGTGCCAACCCCGTGCCTGGCCCGACCATGATGATCGGCCGCGCGGGGTTGTCGGGAAGGCGAAAACCCGCCTTTGTCGCGCGCGTCGTCGCATGGATGATGGTCCCCTCGCCTGCCCGCGCCAAATGGTTGGAGCAGGCGCCACGATAGATGCCGCTGCCCGACCGCGCCGGTTCGTCGACGACACCGACGGTGATCGAGCAATGTCCGGCTTTCGAGGATGGGGAAGATGAAATCGAATAATAGCGTGGCGCCAGCAGCGGCAACATTTCCAGATACTGCCCAAAGGACAATTCGCAGGCCGGAAACTGTTCCAGGAGGTCCAGCACGGATCTACGCCTGGCGAACACTTCAGCCTTGTAAGGATCGACGCCATCTTTGGCCTCGGCGACCAATGCTTCCAGCTGCGGTTTGGTGAATGGGCAGCGGGTTGCTGCAGCCATCGCGTGGATCTGCTTGCGCGTGGCGACGGCCTGCAGTTCGACATAGTCGGAGAGGATGCGGCGCACCGGAACCGGGCCGTCTGCCGGAAACGGTGCCTGCCGTCCACCCGTGGTTTTCAACCTCACCTGCGCGTCCGGCCCGAAGCCGAAACGCTTTTCGACCCGTTCGACCAAGGCGGGGTCGTTGACAGGCACGACACACAGATGATCGCCAGCGTGATAGCCGACATTTTCAGGCAGCATCACCTCGACGTGACGGGTCGAGCGGCCTGATCTGGGCGATTGCAGTTCGCGGTTGGCGACGACCCCCATTGCCACTGCGCCGGACTGATATATGACTGGATTGACCGGCTGACCGGTAACAACCTCGACTTCGTAAAGCGGCTCGGCCTCCGCCTGTTCCGAAAAATCGATGTCCAGTTCCAGCGCCTCGCCGACGGATGGGAAAAGGTCCTTGAACCAGTCCTGGAACTGACCGTCGAGATCCTCGCGCGCGTCGCCCTCACCACGCTGCGTGATGCGCTTACCGCCAAGTGCTTCGAGCCGCTCGTCGATGCGCCGGGGTGTCGCCTGGAAAGTGGAAGCCCAGTCGCGGTTGCCGCAACCAAACACCAGATAGTTGACGCCCTTGGCAGCCCCCGGATCGGCTTTCTCCAGCCAATCCATGAACTTCATCGCATTGTCGGGCGGCGCGCCGTTGTAGGATGCGCTGGCGATCACTACCGCCCCTTTGGTCGGCAGACTGCCGACCCTGGCGTCGAGCTCGTCCATGGTCACGTCAAACCCGTTCAATTCGCCCGTCTGAGCGATCGCGCGGGCAAGATCCTCCGTCGTGCCAAGGTTTGAGCCGTAAAGCACGGCGAGCGGCGTGCCATGCTTTGGCCGTCTGGCGACTTGTGGCGCCGATTGCGCGACTGCCGGATCGCTCAATGTCGCGCCCGGCACCATCGAACCTCGTGTCCGGCCCGGACGAGGCTTCACCCTCATGCGGAAGCCGTCGGGCTTGATCGACATCGTCTCCTTGATGCGCAGCTGGTACTTCTGGTGATCGAATAGCTGGAAACGCTGCAGAATCATCCCGATCACCAGCGTCGCCTCCTGCATGGCGAACTGGCGACCGATGCAGGCGCGCTGGCCATTGCCCCACGGTTTGAAGGCATGGGCCGGCCGGGAAGCCTCCGCCTCGCGCGTAAAATTGTCGGGGTCGAAACGCTCAGGGTGCGCGCCCCAGATGGAGGGGTCCCGGTGCAGCATCAGCGTCAGAAGCGTGGTGAAGGTGTTTTTCTTCACCTTGTATTGGTTGCCAAGCAACTCGTCATCGTAGGGATAAAGGCCGATCGCCGGTGCGGTCGGCCACAGTCTCAGGGACTCATTGAGCACCTGCTGCACATAAGTGAGATGGCTGACCTGGCTGATGGTCGGCATGGCGCTAATGTCGCTGCCGAGCACACGATCGACCTCTTCGTAAGCCTTCTCCAGCACATCCGGGTTGTTGAGCAGGAAGTAGAGCGTGAAAGACATCAGCCCCGATGTCGTCTCGTGACCGGCAATCAGGAAAGTGATGATCTGATAACGGATGTTTTCGTCCGACAGGCTTTCGCCGGTTGCCTTGTCGACCCCGGCCAGCATGAAGTTGAGAAGATCCTTCTGTGCCTGGTCGCCACCGCCACGGCGCCGCTCGCGCACGATGTCGTCGACCAGCTTCGACATGAAGGCGACATCGGTCTTGAGCTGATCGAGCCGCCTGCGCAGGATCACTTTTTCGAACGGCAGCCCGCGCTGCACCATGCAGGTTTCAAGTGTGCGCGTCAGCGCGTCGATGAAAGGATGATAGTCACGCCGGTAGAAGGAGTTGAAGCGGTAGTCGAAACCGCAGACCCCGATCGTATCGAGTGCCAGTGCCGTCATGTCGTGCACGACGTCGATGTCGTCGTCGACGTTGAGACGCTCCCATTTCATGCAGAGCTGACTGGCAATGTCCTGCATCAGTGGCAGATAGCCGGCCATAGCGCGCTGGGCGAAGGTCGGCAGCAGGATGTTGTGAGCCTTTGTCCAATTGTCTTCCTGGGTGTAGGCCGTGAAGAGCCCGTCGCCGGCCGCGGACCGGACACGCCGCAACGAGCCTCGCACTGCCTTGTCGAAACGGCTTTCGTCGCAGATTTCCTCGACCAGCGAAGCGCCCGACACCACCACCATCGGCGTGCCCATCATGTCGAGGCGGAAAATTGGTCCCAGCTCACGCGCAAGCTGCATCAGGCTTTGAAGGGGAGTCTCGGTATCCACCGTCAGCATATTGCCGACGATCGGCTTCTTGGGCGGACCAGGGATCCTGCCGAACCCGGTGTCCTGCGCCATGCGCGCCCTCCCTCAGACTTCCTTCCGGTTCTTTTCCCTAGAGCGTTTCCGTTTTTCACGGAAACGCGGAAACGCCCTAACCCTTTGTTTTTACGCAATTCCGGACGGAAAACCGTTACACACTTTTCCTAGAATTGCTCTAGCCGGAATAATCGTGAGTTTCAGCGGAAACGCAAGGAGACGCAGCCTCTTGGCCCTTTGCCGAGCAGGTTACGCAACGGAAGCATCGGGAGCTTGACGTTTTCCTTCAAAAAGTTGACGGAAAATGTCATATATACGGAAGTCCAGTCTAGAATTATTCCAGACTATGCGCCATATTCGCGCGAACACGTGCTTTGCGAAGGAGCGACCATGCGGCTCACGCGTCAAACCAACTATGCCATGCGGATCCTGATGTATTGTGCGGCCAATGACGACCGCCTCAGCCGCATTCCCGAAATCGCCGCCGCCTACACGGTGTCGGAACTGTTTCTGTTCAAGATCCTGCAGCCGCTGGTCGAACATGGGCTGGTGGAGACCGTACGCGGCCGCAACGGCGGCGTCAGACTCGGAAAACCAGCCGCCGAGATCACCTTGTTCGACGTCGTGCGCATCACCGAAGAGAGTTTCGCCATGGCGGAATGCTTCGAGGCCGATGCCGATTGCCCGCTGATCGACAGCTGCGCGCTGAATTCGGCACTACGCGAAGCGCTCAACGCCTTTTTCGAGGTGCTCGGCCGCTACACGATCGCTGATCTGGTCGCCGCCCGTCCGAATGTGCGTTCGCTGCTTGGCATCGATCTTCTGGAACGCCGCGCCCCGGCTGCTTGAGCCAAAGGCGAGACTTAAAGAGCAACGGATTGCGGCAGCACAAACGGCACGTCGCCGGTCGGCAGCACCCCGACGCGCATGCGGCAGTCGAATACCTTTTCAATAAGGCTGTCACTAAGTACTGCGGCCGGCGTGCCGGCTGCAGCCAGCGAACCGCGATGCATGACGAAGATGCGATCGGCGTACATCGCCGTCAGGTTGAGATCGTGCAGGATAGTGACGACCCCGCCTCCCCGTTTCGCGAAATCGCGGGCAATGTCCATGATGATGAGCTGATGCTTGACGTCCAGGCTCGATACCGGCTCGTCGAGGAACAGGTAGCGCGGCCTGCCGTCCAGCACCGGCGCCCAGACCTGACAAAGCACACGAGCCAATTGCACACGCTGCTGCTCGCCGCCTGAGAGTTCCTGATAGAATCGTCCCGCGAAGCCATCCAGATCGACCTTGGCCAGCGCGCGCTCCGGCAGGCGCTCGTTTTCGCCAGCCAGCACGCCGGATCGGCCGCCGATCAGTCCAAGCCGAACGATTTCCTGGACCGTGAAAGGAAAGGCGAGCGACGTTGCCTGCGGCAGGACAGCACGCATCCCCGCGGCTTCAACCGGACGCATCCCCGACACTTCGCGGCCATTGATGACAACCGAGCCATCATAGCCGAGGTCTCCCGACAAGGCCTTGAGGAAGGTCGTCTTGCCGGAGCCGTTCGGGCCGACGATGGCCGCGATCTCACCCGGATGCGCTTCGAAATCGATGCCGGAGACGATGCGCTTTCCGGCAAGTTTCACTGAAACATCATGGGCTTCGATCATGGGGGGCTCACAGGTCGATGACGCCGCGCTTGCGCAGCAGTATCCACAGGAAGAACGGACCACCAACCGTGGCGGTGATGATACCGATCGGAAGTTCGGCCGGCGCAACGATGGCGCGCGAGACGGTGTCGGCCAGGATGAGCAGCGTCGCGCCAAGCAGCGCCGAGGCCGGCAACAGGTAGCGGTTGTCCGGACCGATGGTGAGCCGCAGCAAATGCGGCACCACGATGCCGACAAAGCCGATGCCGCCGCTGACAGCGACCGAAGCGCCAACAGCGGCCGAAACGCCGGCGATGGCGACATATTTCAGTTTCTGCACCTGAATGCCGAGATGCCCCGCCGTCGCCTCGCCGAGCGACAGCGCATTGAGTCCGCGTGCGAAGAACGGCATGGCGACCAGCGCAATCAGCATGATCGGCCCTGCGGTGCCGATCTTGGTCCAGGTCGCCCCGGCCAGCGAGCCGAGTTGCCAGAAGGTGAGATCACGCAGTTGGCGGTCGTCGGCCATGTAGATCAGCACGCCGGTGAGTGCCATGGCCAGCGCCGACAGTGCAATGCCGGCCAGCAGCATGGTCGCCACCGAGGTACGTCCTTGGCGCGTCGCGACCTGGTAAAGGATCAGCGTCGTGACCAGACCGCCGATGAAGGCGGCGAGCGGCAATGCCATGGATCCCAGAAGCGTCGTGAAAGGCGCCAGCGCGGTGCCGCCCAGGACGATGACCGATACCGCGCCGAGCCCCGCGCCCGCCGAGACGCCGACAATGCCGGGATCGGCCAGCGGGTTGCGGAACAGTCCCTGCATGACGGCGCCGGACACGGCGAGTGCCGCTCCGATCAGCGCACCCAGGACGACACGCGGCAAGCGTATATCATAGATGATGATGCGGTCGCGGGCGCTCAGCACGCTCTCGGCATCGGAACTGGAGAACCAGTCGCGCAGGGCATCGAAAGCCGAAGCGTCCGAGGCGCCGGCGGTAAGGCTGAACAGCGCAACAGCTGCAAGCAGTATCGCCAGCAGTACGATGGCAAGACGCGCACGCGCCGAGCGATCGCCAGCTGCCTTGCGCGCCATCAAGCCGGACGAGCCGGCAATGGAGTGATCAACCATGGCACTCGTCGCTCAATCGGCGATCTTGTTGCCGTAGAAGGCTGCGGCGAGATCGTGGATTGCATAGGCGGTGCGTGGACCGAATCCGAGCAGATAGGCGCCGTTCATGCGGATCACCTTCTTCTCCTTGCCGGCCGGCGTCTCGGCGATCGCCGGATTGGCAAACAGCACCTCGTCCGAAACCGGCGGTCCGGCATGCGTCATCATCAAAATGACGTCCGGCGCGGCTATCACCACCGCTTCGTCGGCAAGCTGCTTGTAGCCCGGCACTTCGGCGGCAACGTTGATGGCGCCTGCCATCTTGATGATGCCGTCCGCTGCCGTGTTGGAACCGGCTGCGAGGATCTTGCCGTTCTGCATCGACAGAACGAACAGCACCCGCTTCCGGTCCTTGACGTCTGCCGTCTGCTTTTCTGCGGCCTTCAGCTTGGTATCCAGTTCGGCGGCCAGTTTCTCCGCCTTGGCATCAGCACCCAGAGCCTTGCCGACGATACGGATCTTTTCCAGCACGCCGGCGTGATCGTAGGTCTCGGGCACTTCGATGAAGGGCACGCTGCTCTTTTTCAGAACATCGATCGCATCCTTCGGCCCGCTGCCTTTGAGCGCCAGAATTCCGGTTGGATTGACAGAAAGCACACCTTCCGGCGACAGCGCGCGCATATAGCCGACATCCGGCAGTTTCAAGGCTGCTTCGGGATAGACACTGGTGGAATCACGGGCGGCGAGCTTGCCTTCCTCGCCCAGCGCATAGACGATCTCGGTGACGGCGCCACCGACAGCGACGATACGCTTGGTGTCGGTGAACACGGCGCCGTTCTCGCTCGCCACGGCAGCGGCGAGCGACATAGCCGATAGTGCGGTGCCGAAAACGGCCATCCGCACCACCTTCTTCATCGCGCCACGCATCACGCGGCGCTCTGTTCTGCCAGGCGCGGCAGGCCTTCGGCCAGCGAACGCCAGTCGCCGCGCTCGACTTCACCTTCATGGCGCTTGCCGAAGAACTGGATGATCATCTTGCCGTCGGCACCATAGGCCTCAAGCGAAGTGACATGGCCGTCCTTGGTCGGCTTGCGCACGGCCCAGGCTTCGGCGATGTGATCGGCACGCAGATGCAGATGGAAGGTCTCGTCGAACACATTGATCCAAGGCCCCATCGGGCTAACCGACTTGACCGGACCGGAATGGATCTGGATGCAGCCGCGGTTGCCGACAAAACACATGATCGGCTGACCGCTCGCGGACGCGCCTTGGAACATCGCCATCACAGCGGATGGATCGAGTTTCCAGGCATAGTCCTGGCCGATCATCCGTACCGCCTGCTGACGGCTGAGCTTCAGCGTACGCAGCATGCCAAAGAACTGATGCGTGTCCGTCAGCTTGCTCCAGCGTTCACGCAGGTCATCGATCGTCTGCGGCGTCAGTTCGCCCGGCATATCGTCCTCGGCGACGGTGCCTAGGACAACCGTCGGCTCCTGGTTCGATGAAACGAGCTGATCGACCAGCTTCTGATAAGCATAGAGATTGGATGCGGGCCGCAGATGCACCTTGTGCACGGCGTCACCTGCGGCGTCGAAGAATTGCAGGCTACGACGGATTTCGTCGCCGTCGCGCTTTTCGACGGCAAAGCCATGTGCCCACACCTTCGGGAAGATGCGGAGATCGATGTTCTCGCCCAGGGCCATTGCCGTATGTTCACCGGTGACGACCTTGTCGTAGACCCCGATCTTTTCATGGACCGCGCTCTCATTGCGGGTCAGCGCCATCACCTCGCCGACCGGCTCGAGACCGGTCAGCAGGTCGTTGACGCGTGGCTCGACGCGCGTCACCCCTTCGCCGCAATGCGCGGCCACAAGCTCGGCTTCCGAAATGCCGAGCTGTGCGGCGAGATCACGCTCGCGCATTTTGGGGTTTTCCGCTCGCGTCCGCCGAATTTCGTGCGGGGCTGGCTTTACGCGCTGGTCCATTTCCGTCCCTACCCTTGGTACCTTACTTGTTGAGGATGAGCTTGCCCTGGCGGGTGATCTTGAGCCGGTAGAGCGCACCGTGGTGCTCAATACCAATCTCGTGCTCACCCTGGAAAAGCGAATTGCTGGTGAGCGTCCTCACCGAAAGCGGCATCCGTTCGACGCGCAATTGCGCCTGCGCTTCTGGCCGACGGTAGCGGAAACGGAAGTCGTCAGGGTTGTGCGTGTTCATGTTGGTCCACTCCTGATCTCGCCGGGCGCGCCCGGCTTCCTGCGAAAGGCCGATTCATTTGTTGACTTGAATACTCATGTTTACTAGTCAGTGCAATACCGGACTAGATGAGTCAACATTTAACACACCGGCCGAACGAAAAAGATGCGAGCCAGCCCCACGGCGAGCCAGCATGCAGACAGGAATTTGGAGTTGGAGATGGGCGTGGGGACGAAGGAGCGGTCTGGACAGGCCGGGGATTTTTATGGCGTGGGTGGGACCGTCGCTAAAACACTTGCAGTGCTGACAGCCAGCGCTGCCGTCACGGCGCTGCTATCGGGTGCGTCACTGGCTCAGGAGACAGCCAAACCGGCGGCTCAGGCCGGGGCGCAGAACGGTCAGCCAGCGGAGGCGGCCAAGGCTGACACCCAGGGAAGCACCCTGCTCGACAAGATCATGCTGATCAGCCGCACCGGCGAGAGCGCCATCAAGGCACTCGCTTCGGTCAGCCATATCGACCAGGAGCAGCTCGAGCGCCGCATGGCGACGACCCCCAACGAGATGCTGCGCGGCGTGCCAGGCGTCACGGTGCAGGCTGATGCCCGCCGCACCGCCTCCTCCATCAACATCCGTGGCCTCCAGGATTTCGGCCGCGTCGCCGTCATCGTCGATGGCGCCCGCCAGAACTTCCAGCGTTCCGACCACGGCACGCAGTCGACCTTCTATATCGATCCTGAACTGATCAAATCGGTCGACGTCATCCGCGGGCCCGTAGCCAACACCTATGGTTCAGGCGCCATCGGTGGCGTCGTCATGTTCGACACCAAGGACGCCGAAGATTTCCTGAAACCCGGTGAAACCTGGGCAACCTCCCTTTCAGGTCGCTACGAGACCAATGGCAAGGGTTGGACCACCAGCGCGACCGGTGCCTACAAGTTCAACGACAATTTCGATGTGCTCGGCAACATCGTCTATCGCGACTACGGCGACTACAAGGACGGCGATGGCAACAAGGTTGGCGGCAGCGGCTTCGACGTGCTGAGCGGCATGTTGAAGAGCACCATCCGCCCGACCGAGAATTCGACGTTGAAGCTTGGCTGGATCGGCAACAGCGAGAGCTGGAACGAGATCAGCGGCGGTAAGCCTGCCTACGATCTGGACATGAAGCAGAACACCTTTACCGGCCGCTACAACCTCACCGATGAGAACAAGAGTTGGCTCGATCTGAACATCAATCTTTCCTACAACAAGGCCACGCTCGACCAGATCAGCCTGATTCCGCTCGGCGGCCGTTTCGACCCGATCACGGGCCGGCCGGTCACGCTGCCGGCCGGTTCCAAGACCACTTATGATATCGGCACATTCGGCATCGACGTCTGGAACACTTCGCGCTTCGAGACATCCGGCATCAATCACGAACTGACCTATGGCGGTGACTGGGTATCGGATGATGTCGAGACCACCGGTCTTGCAGCGGGCGATGCCTTCTATACGCCAGGCGGCAAGCGCAATGTCGGCGGTGCCCACATCCAGGACAAGCTGACCTGGGAATGGCTCGAGGTGATCGCCGGTTTGCGCTACGACAGCTACAGCCTGAAGGGTTCAACTTCCGAGACCTCCGGCGACCGCGTATCGCCGCGCATCACTGTCGGCGTCTCGCCCTTTGAAGCGCCGGGCCTGAGCGGATTGCAACTCTACACGACCTATGCAGAGGGCTACCGCTCGCCGTCGCTCACCGAAACATTCATCAGCGGCCTGCATCCGGCCGGCGTCTCGTTCCCGTTCCTGCCCAACCCGAACCTGAAGCCCGAAACCGGCAAGACCTGGGAAGCCGGCCTGAACTACACTGCCGACGGCATCTTCCAGCCGGATGATGCGCTGCGCGTCAAGGCCGCCTACTTCAACAACGATGTCACCGACTACATTTCCGGCGTGCAGCTGTCGGCATTCGATCCGACCAGCGGCTGCCGCCGCGGCGGCATGATCCCGATTTGCTACCAGTACCAGAATTTCGCCAAGGCCAAGATCAACGGCTTCGAGTTCGAAAGCGTCTATGATGCGGCCTGGGGTTTCGCCGGCCTGTCCGCCTCGATCATCGACGGTCACACCGTCTCTTACAAAGGCGTGCGTGCCGACCTGACCACGGTTCCCTCAGCACAGGTGGCAGCCCAGCTCGGCTTCCGCTTCTTCGAGGACAGGCTGACCGTCGGCGGCGAGGTCCAGTACAATGGCAAGCCGGAAGGCAATGCTGCGGCCCGCGACTACACGCTGGTCAATGCCTTTGCCTCCTACAAGGCCAACGACAACCTCAAGGTCGACTTCCGCGTCGACAATATCTTTGACGTCAAATACGCCAACCCGCTCAATGCCACGACCACCTCGACGATCTACGAGCCGGGCGTGACCTTCAAGCTGGGCGCAACCATGCGTTTCGGAGGCTGACCATGAAAGCGAAGTCGTTTGTCCTGTTTGCCGCCCTCGCCGCCTTCCCTGCCGGCGTGAGCCCCGCATCTGCACAGCAGGCGACTTCGCTTTCGCTGGAATTGAATGGCGCGCAGCCCTCCGACAAGGGCTGCCGCCTGACCTTCGTCGTTGCAAACAATCTCGGCGCGGATCTTACCAAGGCTGCCTTCGAGATCGCGCTGTTCAATGAAGCCGGCGTCGTCGACCGCATGACCGTGCTCGATTTCAAGGAACTGTCGGCCGGCAAGACGAAGGTGACGCGTTTCGATCTTTCGGGTACGACTTGTTCCAAGATCAGCCGCGTGCTGGTCAACAGCGCTACGGAATGCGTGGGCCAGGGCGTCGAGCCCGCCGCATGCATGCGCGACCTCAAGACCAGCAGCAAGGCGGGCATCACCTTCGGGGTCTGAGTTTCCGTCATGAACAGGAACTCGTGCCTTGGATCCGCAACCGGCTTCTTCGAACAGCGTACCGTTCCAGCCGTTTGGCGAGACGGATGCTGTGCAACCGGAAGATCCACAGATCGTCATTCCCAGCGACGTTCTGCAGCCGGACCCTCCCGAAACCGCCATCTTCGATGACATTGCTGATGCCGAGGTCGAGCCGGCTTCCGCGGAGCCAGGTCATGCGAACGAAGCCAGCGGCTCGAAGCGCAAATGGACTCTGGCTTTCATCGCCTCGCTTCTCTTCCACGCGGCAGTCGCAGCCATGCTGATTCTGGCGCCCGAAAGCATCCTGCCGCCGCGTCAAATGACTGACATCAAGGGGGCAAAAACGGCCAATCCACTCCTGTTTGGCAATGACGAAGCCGACGCTACCACTGCCGCTCAGCAACCGGAGGTGACGGACGTTACCGTCGTGCCAGAAAGCGAACTGTTGCCGCCTCGACAGGCACAACCTGCCCCCTCACCTCCGGTTCAACCAGCTCAGCCACCTGAGGAACGAATTCAACCAACCAAGGGACAGGAACAGCAGCCGGCTGAACCATCCGCTGACGTCCTGGTCAGCCCGCAGGCGACTGAGGAAAAAGATGGCATCGCAACCTTGGAGGGCCGACCAACCGCCAAGCTTGAAATATTGCGGCCGGTGATGCCAGAACCGAGCGAAGCCGAACGGCGACTGGCCGAGCAGCAGCAACAGCCTGTACCCGAAACACCGGCTGGAGAACCGCAGGAGCCAGTTCAATCAGCGACCGATCCCGGAGGCCAAGCCGAAGCGGACACTCTGCGCGGCACGAACGAAGGCCAGGTAGACGGCGACAGTACGGTCTCCGGCATTGACACCAACGAGATGGAAGCGGGCAACGCGGTGGCTTCCAACTATCGTGGTTTGGTGCAGAAAAAACTGAGTCGCGCCAGCCGGCGGGTCTCGCGATCAGCCCAGGCAAAAGCGACAGACAACGCAATCGTCAGCTTTGTCACCACCGCCAATGGTGGCGTGATGGACGTAAGGCTGGTCCGAAGCTCGGGCTCATCAGAGCTCGATAAATTCGCTGTGGCGCTGGTCAAGAGTGTCGCACCCTACCCCGCGATCCCGCCAGAAACCGGCCGGAAAACTTGGCCTTTCACCGTCCAGGTCGGCCCATTCCTCTGAGTTTTCACTCCACGTCCAGAAAGGAACACCATGTACATCGCCATGAACCGCTTCAAGGTACAGAACGGCTCGGAAGAGGCCTTCGAGGATGTTTGGAAAAACCGCGATTCCTCGCTGTCGGAGATGGCCGGTTTCAAGGAATTCCACCTGCTGCGTGGCCCGGTCAACGAGGCCGAAGGCTACACGCTGTTCGCATCGCACACGATCTGGGCAAGCCATGACGATTTTGTCGCCTGGACCAAGTCGGAGAACTTCCGTGCGGCGCACAAGAATGCCGGCACCAGCAAGGTCCACTATCTCGGCCACCCGCAATTCGAAGGCTTTTCGGTCGTCGAAGGCGCGTGAACTGGTCGAGTACGCCCATCCCATCCTGAGGGGCCGTGCCCCGATCGGATTGATCAATCCTGTCTCAAGGCAGTAATGGCGGCGCGATGCAGCGCCGCCGTTTCTTCGTCGAAACAGACGAAGGTGACGTCTATCAGCGTCGGATCTTGATCGAGAAAGTCTGCCACCGTGCTCACCGCAATCCGCGCTGCATGGTCCTTCGGATAGCGGTAGATACCGGTCGAAATCGCCGGGAAAGCGATCGTCCGACAATCATTTGCGACGGCCAGTTCAAGCGACTTGCGATAACAGGAAGCAAGCATTTCCGGCTCGCTCTTTTCGCCGCCCTGCCAAACCGGCCCCACCGTGTGGATGACATGTCGGGCTGGCAGCCGATAGCCCTTGGTGATCTTCGCCTGCCCGATCTTGCAGCCATCGAGGCTGCGGCATTCCTCAACCAAGTCAGGGCCAGCCGCACGGTGGATCGCGCCATCCACGCCGCCTCCGCCCAGGAGCGACGTGTTGGCAGCATTGACGATCGCATCCACCGCAAGCCTGGTGATGTCTCCCGTCACCACCCGCATGGCAACCTCACGCAGCCGCCAGCAGGCTGGCATTACCGCCGGCAGCAGTGGTATCCACGCAAACCGCGCGCTCATGCGCGTACGCCGCCGGATAGATCACCTCGCTCACCAGCGGCACGATCGGCCCACCGCGACCTGCAATCGCTTCACGCAGGGCGCGGGTATCGTCGACCGCGCCGGAAAAGGCGACAACGTCGAGCGGCAGCGCGCCGATGGCGTCGGGATCCATGCGAGCATCGATGGCGGCGATCGGCAGGCCCTTGCCTGTCAGTGTGGACAGGACGGCTGGCGCACCGGGCGCAACCGCCAGAACGGCGTTGCCGGCGGCCAGCGCCTGCACCGCCTGCGCCGTCAGCGTCTCGGCATCCGGCCCGAGCACCAGCACACGACCGCGCGGCGTCAGCGATAGCGTGTTGGCTTCGCCCGTGGGTCCAGGCAGATCGACCTGACCGAATTCGAGCCCGGCTGCGGCACCGATGGCATCCGCGGCCTTGCCGCGCAGGTGCTTGCGCAGGATGGCGATACGATCCAGCCGCGTCGACCAGCCGCCGAGCGAGGGATCCGGCATGTTGTCGGCAAGTTCCCTGGCTGTTGCCGAACGCCCTTCACCCAAAGCCGTGCCTGCCTCCGGCCCCTTGCGGAAACGGCGCAGATAATGCGGTCCGCCGGCCTTGGGGCCGGTGCCGGACAGCCCCTCGCCACCAAACGGCTGCGAACCGACCACGGCGCCGATCTGGTTGCGGTTCACATAGATATTGCCGGCATGGATGCCGTCGACGAAATGCTGCGCACGGCCATCGATGCGGGTGTGCAGGCCGAAGGTCAGCCCATAGCCCTTGCGGTTGATTGCGGCGATGACGGCATCGATCTCGTCGGCATCGAAGGTGGCGACATGCAGTACCGGGCCGAATACCTCGCGCTCCATCTCCTCGATGCCTTTGACCCGGAACACCGAAGGCGCCACGAACCGGCCGTCTCCAGGCACCTTCAGTTGCGCGACCGTACGCCCTTCGCCAGCCATCCTGGCGCTGTAATCCCTGATCGACTTCTGCGCCTCGTCGTCGATGACAGGACCGACATCGGTCGAGATCTGCCACGGGTCGCCGATGTTGAGCGCATCCATGGCGCCCTTCAGCATCTCCAGTGTCTTGGCCTCCACGTCCTTCTGGACATAGAGCACACGCAGCGCCGAACAACGCTGGCCGGCGCTCTGGAAGGAGGAAGCCAGCACATCCCGGATCGCCTGTTCGGGCAGCGCGGTGGAATCGACGATCATGGCGTTCAGGCCACCGGTCTCGGCAATCAGCATGGCATCGGGCGCCGCCGTCTTCGCCAGTTGCCGCTCGATCAGCTTGGCGACTTCCGTCGAGCCGGTAAAGCAGACCCCCGCAATGCGCGGGTCGGCGGTCAACGGTGCGCCGACATTGGGACCGTCGCCCGGCAACAATTGGATCACGTCTTCCGGCACGCCCGCCTCGCGCAGCAGTTCGACCGCACGATAGGCGATCAGTGGTGTCTGCTCGGCTGGCTTGGCGATCACCGAATTGCCGGTCACAAGTGCCGCGGCGACCTGGCCGGTGAAGATGGCGAGCGGGAAATTCCACGGCGAGATGCAGACGATGGCGCCCCGTGCCTGCGTACCGGTCTCTGCTTGAGCTGCCTGCACCGCATAATAGCGCAGGAAATCAACCGCTTCGCGCACTTCTGCAACGCCGTCGGCCAGCGTCTTGCCGGCTTCGCGGGTGGCAAGCGCGAAGAACTCGACAGCGTGCTTCTCGTAAAGGTCAGCGGCCCGGGAGACGATGGCGGCACGCTCGCCGACGGGCCTTTTCGCCCAGGCAGGTTGTGCCTCGACTGCGAACCGCACAGCTGTCGGCACCTGCTTTGCCGCTGCCTCGACGACCGTTCCCACGATCTCGGATGGCCGCGCCGGATTGACCACCGGCCGCTCCTGGCCGTACCCGGCGGCGCGGGTGATCGGCTTTGCGGTCCAGCGGTTGATACCGGCGAAAGCAGCCTTGGCTTTGTCGATCTCGGCCAAAGTCACCGTGTCGGTGATGTCCCAGCCTTTCGCGTTGCGCCGACCGACACCAAAGATTTCGGCGGGTTTCGCGATGTTCGGATTGGCGGCCGAACCTTGCGTTTCGACGGCTTCGAGCGGATCACGCGCAATCTCTTCCGGCGCCACATCCTCGTCGGTCAACTGATGCACGAAGGAGGAATTGGCGCCGTTTTCCAGGAGACGCCGCACCAGATAGGCAAGCAGATCCGAATGCGCGCCGACCGGTGCGTAGATCCGGCAACGCGTGCCTTCCGCCTTGCGGATGGTCTCGTGCAACTGTTCGCCCATGCCGTGCAGGCGCTGGAACTCGAAGCTGTCCCGATCCGAGGCCATCGACAGGATTGCCGCGGCCGTATGGGCGTTGTGCGTGGCAAACTGCGGATAGATGCGGTCGGTCATTCCAAGCAGCTTGCGCGCGCAGGCGAGATACGACACATCGGTATTCACCTTGCGCGTGAACACCGGATATCCGCTAAGGCCGAGCGCCTGCGCGCGTTTGATCTCGGTGTCCCAATACGCTCCTTTGACCAGCCGCACCATGATCTTGCGGTCGAGCTTGGTCGCCAGTGCATGCAGCCAGTCGATGGTGAAGGCCGCGCGCGGGCCGTAAGCCTGCACGACGACGCCGAACCCATTCCAGTCGGCAAGTTCCGGATCGGCCAGCACGCGCTCGATGACATCGAGCGA
The DNA here is from genome assembly GCF_001303895.1 of Mesorhizobium sp. 1M-11. GTDB lineage: Bacteria > Pseudomonadota > Alphaproteobacteria > Rhizobiales > Rhizobiaceae > Mesorhizobium. The sequence continues at coordinate 405,168 of NZ_LJSD01000037.1, forward strand.
AAGATCAAGCCGATCAGCCTCTTCTGCATCGATGTTCAAGCCCATGCGCGCCTTGCGGGCGGCGCGCGCCAACGACAGCAGCCGGTCGGCCATCACCGGCAGCATGGCCTCCTTCTGCGCAACTTCATAGCGCGGATGCAGCGCTGAGAGTTTCACCGAGATGCCATGGTTCAGCCGGATGTCGTCGCCCTTTGCGCCGGACGCCAGTGAGGCGATGGCGTCGGCATGGGCCTTCAAATAGCGCAGCGCATCATGTTCGGTGCGAGCCGCCTCGCCCAGCATGTCGAAGGAATAGAGATAGCCCTTCTGCGTCATCGACTTGCCGCGCTTGACTGCCTCGGCAATGGTGCGCCCAAGCACGAATTGTTCGCCCATTTCACGCATCGCCGCCGCCACAGCCTTGCGGATCACCGGCTCTCCCAGCCGCCGTACCATGGAACGCAGCGTGCCTTCGATGCCACCCTCGCCTTCATCCAAGACGCGGCCGGTCAGCATCAGCGCCCAGGTCGAAGCGTTGACGAAGATCGAGGAGGATGAGCCGGAATGCGACGACCAATCGTGCGGGGCGATCTTGTCGGCGATCAGATCATCCATCGTCTCGGCATCCGGAACACGCAGCAGCGCTTCCGCCAGACACATCAGCGCGACGCCTTCCTTGGTCGAAAGCCCGTAGGCCGAGAAGAAAACTTCCATCAGGCGCGGATCGGACGAACCACGCACGGCGCGCACCAGATCGGCAGCGCGCTTGGAGATTGCCTTGCGCTCGTCAACGGACAGTCCTGCGGCCACTGCCAGCCGTTTCACGGCCTCGCCTTCATCGGGGAGATAATTGGCACGGATCTGCTGACGGATGGTGGAGAGCGCGGGCATGGCGATCCTTTGAAGCGCAAGTTGAAGGATCCGGTGAGCGAGCTACCGGACTGGATGACGAAAAATTAGCACGAAGCCCCACTTTAGTCGGTCCAAAGAATTGGCAAATTCAGGTCATCCAGGCTATCAATCGCTGATAGGATATAGAAACTGGACTAAATAATTGAAAATTGAAGACCAACTAGACCGCCTCGACCGGAACATCATGTCCGCACTGGCCAAGAACGGCCGGCAGTCCATGTCGGAACTGGCGGCAAAGGTCGGGCTCTCCAAGACGCCGGTGCAGGCGCGCGTCAAACGACTCGAGAAAGATGGCTTCATCAAAGGTTATGCCGCCATCATCGACCGGGAGCGCATGGGCGAAGGTCATGTCGCCTTCGTGCAGGTGAAGCTGTCTGACACACGCTCCAGCGCTCTTGATGCTTTCAACCGCGCTGTCCAGGCCGTTCCCGAGATAGAGCAGTGCCACATGATGGCGGCGAGCTTCGACTACCTGCTCAAGGTGCGCACCCGCGACATCGCCGCCTATCGACGCATTCTCGGCGAGCGCATTTCATCACTGCCGCATGTCGCGCAGACATCGACCTTCGTGGCGATGGAAACGGTGAAGGACCGCTAGCTGCGACCGAGCAACGCGCGTGCGCTCAAGGCGAAAGCGTCTTCAGGAACGCCACGAGCGCCGCGCGCTCTCGCTCGGAAAGCCGCAGCGGATGCACTTCCGAAACGCCTTCGACACTGGACGGCGCCTTGGCATAGTGCGCCACCACCTCCTCAAGCGAGCCGAATTGGCCGGCATGCATATAGGGCGGTCGCCCTGCGACGGCGCGCAGCGACGGCGTCTTGTACGCCCTGATCAGTTCCGGCTTGTCGCGTACCATGAACTTCAACTCGCCGCAGGCTTCCGGTCCACCGTCACGATAGGCACCGAGGCAATTGAACGGATCGGCATCGACCTGGGCAACCGCATCGACGCGGCCGCGGTCCGGCGGCAAGTCCGCCACCGGCGGTACGCCGGTGTTGTGGAAAGCGTGGTCGGTAAACAGCGGGCCATTGTGGCAGGTCGAGCAACTCGCCTTGCCTATGAACAGTTTCAGGCCCTGGATTTCCTCCGGCGAGAAGACAGCGTCATCCTGCGGCTCCCCACCCGCGGCAAGCACTGCCGCGAAACGGTCGAACCGCGCTTCCTTGGGGTTGATGGAGCGCTGAAAGGCAGCCAGTGCCTTGCCGATATTGGCGAAAACGCGGTTGATGTCGTCATGTTGCGCGCCGCTCATCCCGTTCCATGCCGATTGTTCCGTTGCGGAACCAAGCGGGCCGGCATTGGCCGGCACATTGGAAAAATCGGGCAGCGGCCCGAAGATGCGCTCGTAGCGTTCACCAAACCGTGCCTTGACGTAGCGCGCATAGGCGGTGCGGTTGCCAGCCTGCTCGAGCGGGTTTTCCAGCGGCACCAGCGCCTGCGCCCACAAGCTGTCGCGGCGGCCATCCCAGAAAAGCCAAGGGCTGTAGGCGACACCGGCAAGCGGCTGGGTACGCCGGTTCGTACGCGCCACGCCCACGCCCTGCGGCAGACCGTCCTGGAACTGCTGGCCGATCTGGTGGCAGGTGGAACAGGCAACCGTACCGTTCCGGCTCAACGTGAAATCAAAAAACAGGGTCGCACCCAACGCCGCCGCGCCGGGATCGTCGGCATAACGGTTGGTGGTGTCGGGTTTGAGTGGCGGCAAGGCGTTCAGCGCCAGGCTGGCGATGGTTCTTTTTTCGGCCTCGGAAAATTGCGGCCTCTCGCAACCGGCAACAAGAACTGCTAGCAACAAGATAAGGGCAATGCCTGGAGCGTTTCCATTTTTCACGGAAACGCGGAAACGCTCTAAACTTTTGTTTTTACGCAATTCCGAACGGAAAACCGTTACACACTTTTCCTGGAATTGCGCTGGAAAGCGTCTCATGCTCACAACACGATATTGAACACCACCGTATCGGATCCGGTCGGTGCCGAAATGCCTAGTTTCAGCTGCCACCAGCCGCTCATCGAGAACTTCACGCCGGAAATCCGGTAACGGCCGTCGCCCAGATAGTCCGTCATCTTTGGACTGGTCGGCAAGCCATGCGCATGCTGCGGCATGCCGCCGGAAACCTCGATCGTCGCGTTCTCCACCGGCTTGCCCGCGGCGGTCTTCAGCGTCAGCACCCAGTCCTGCAGTTCGTTCTGCTTCGCCGTCCCGTCTTGCGGCACGAAGGTTGCAACGAACATACCCTTCTCGCTGCCGCGTGTCTGGCCGGTTTCCGGCGCCGCTGCAGGCGGCGTGCTGGGCGCGGTCATGTAAACCACCGCAAGGACGCCGAGCACGACCGCGACCAACCCTATGCCCGCAATCAGATAACGCCAGAACGGTGCCAATGAAGCCCCACATCATGCCTGTGAACGTTGAAGATTGCGCCTAGCATCCCGCCCGCTTGTGGGAAAGTGCGGCGATGGTGCAATCGGCAGGAAGCAGGCATGGCGCACGCCTCGACAAAAAGCTACAGCGGACCGCACAGGGAGACGGACAATGTCGGCAAAGGGTGTCGCCGCGATCGGCGAATGCATGTTGGAACTGTCAGGCCAGAACGGGCCGGACTGGCGGCTGGGTTTTGCCGGCGACACATTCAACACGCTGTGGGCGCTGGCAGCGCTTACCAGCGGCTCGGCAACCTATGTCTCCGCTTTTGGCGACGATCCTTTCTCCCAGCGCCAGATCGAGTTCTTCTCGGAGAATGGTATCGGCATCGGCGCGAGCCCGGTCATCGCAGGTGCACGCCCGGGCCTATACGCCATCACGCTCGAAGGCGCCGAGCGATCCTTCACCTACTGGCGTTCCGATTCGGCAGCGCGCCAGCTGGCTTCGGACCAAAGCGCCCTGGAGAAGAACCTGAAAAATCAGTCGCTTGTCTATTTTTCCGGCATCACTTTGGCAATTCTTGATCCGGACGCACGCAAGGCTTTGCTCAAAGCCATTTCCAGCGCCCGCGCAGCCGGAAGCCGGATAGCCTTCGATCCCAACTATCGGCCGCGCCTGTGGCCGGACCGCGAAACCGCACAGACGGCAATCGCCGATGCGCTTGCCGTCAGCGACATCGCCTTGCCGACCTTTCCCGACGAACAGATGCTGCACGGCGACCGCACGCCGGACGAGACTGCCAGGCGGATAGGCCATTCGGTACACGAAGTGGTCGTCAAGAACGGTGAGCTGCCGGCGCTCGTCGTCGCTGGAACGGATCGGCAAGAGGTTGCCGCCGTCCATGTCGCCAAACCCGTCGACACGACGGGCGCCGGCGATTCCTTCAACGGCGGCTATCTCG
>NZ_LJSD01000003.1 GCF_001303895.1 Mesorhizobium sp. 1M-11
TATCCCGCCATTGTATCCGGTCCGCCGCGTCCGAGCCTGATCTTCCAGCCCGGACTGCTTCTGCCGGGCACCGAGCGCTATCATATGGCGGGCGGCGGTGCCGTCGTCATCGACATGGAGGTCGGCGACAGGATCACCATCCGCAACGCGGAGGGCGGCCAGCCCTGCGAACTCGTTGCCTTCGATCAATCCGGCCGCGCCGACACGGGCATCATCGGCGCCAAGAGCAACAGCAATGCGGCCGGCCTCAAGGCCCTGCTGCTGGGCGGTGATGACAGCCTGCGCGCCTTGCGCAACGGGCTGGAACGCCGCAAGCTGCAGCTTGCCAACGCCGAGGCGCTGCGCATCTTTTCCGGCACCACGCCGGCGGGTACCGAGGAGAGCTTCACCGCGACACGCGACGGCTCGCTTGTTGTCGCTGCTCCCGGCGGGCCCATGGCAGTGGATGACCACGATACGGCCACGCCGCTGGTGGTGATGGTGCGGCGCGCGACGATCCGCGCCAGGAGAAAGTCCGAACTGCCCGATCCGCTTGCCGATCCGGTGCTCGATCTCAGGGTGAAGTCGCGCACGGCCGAAGCCTATTTCGTCAAGGCAGGCGACTACATCCAGATCATCGACGTCGACGGCCGCCAATGCACCGACTTCCAGTGCTTCTCGGCGCGCAAGCTCGACAAGGGCCGCGATCTCGCACTCGACGTCACCGCCACCCGCTCCTTGATGGGCCATGCCTATCCGATGCCCGGCCTGCATGCGAAGTATTTCGATCAGGATTTCGAACCGCTGGTGGAAGTCGTGCAGGATACCTGCGGCCGGCACGATGCCTTCGCACTGGCTTGCTACGCCAAATATTACGACGACATCGGCTATCCCGGCCACATCAACTGCTCGGAGAACTTCAACGGCGCACTCGCCCCGCATGGCGTGACCGCCCGCGGCGGCTGGATGGCGGTCAACTTCTTCTTCAACACCGGCATCGACGCGCATGGCGTCATGTTCTCCGACGAGCCATGGTCGCGGCCAGGCGACTATGTGCTTCTGCGCGCGCTGACCGACATCGTCTGCGTGTCTTCCGCCTGTCCCGACGACACCACCCCGGCCAATGGCTGGAACCTCACCGACATCCATGTCCGGACTTATTCCGGACAGCACAAATTCTCCCGTGCGATTGCCAGACGAGTGACCCCGGATGCAGAGCCAAAGATGACCCGCGAAACCGCTTTCCATTCCAGCTTCGCCAAGCACACCCGCAACTTCATCGAGTACAAGGGCTATTGGCTCGCCAATTCCTTCGCCAAGGAAGGCCCGCTGCAGGAATATCGCGCCTGCCGCGAGAAGGCCGTGGTGATGGACCTGTCCGCCCTGCGCAAGTTCGAAGTCACCGGCCCGGATGCCGAGGCGCTGCTGCAATACACCCTCACCCGCGACGTCAAGAAGCTCGGCATCGGCCAGGTCGTCTACACGGCCATGTGTTACGAACACGGCGGCATGATCGACGACGGCACCTTGCTGAGGCTCGGCAAGGACAACTTCCGCTGGATCGGCGGCGACGACTATTCCGGCCAGTGGCTGCGCGACAAAGCCGAGGAGCTCGGCCTGAAGGTTCTGGTGCGGTCCTCCACCGATCAGATGCACAACATCGCCGTGCAGGGTCCCAGGAGCCGTGACATCCTGAAGGAGATCGTCTGGACACCGCCGCATCAGCCGGCGCTGGCCGAGGTCGAATGGTTCCGCTTCACCATCGGCCGCATCGGCGATTCCCAAGGCGTGCCGATCGTCGTCTCGCGCACCGGCTATACGGGCGAGCTCGGCTATGAGATCTGGTGCCATCCGCGCGATGCCGAGAAGGTCTTCGACGCGGTCTGGGAGGCCGGCCAGCCGCACGGGCTGGTGCCGATGGGCCTGGCGGCGCTCGACATGGTGCGCATCGAGGCGGGCCTGATCTTCGCCGGCTACGAGTTCTCCGACCAGACGGACCCCTTCGAGGCCGGCATCGCCTTCACCGTACCGCTCAAATCGAAGACCGACGACTTCATCGGTCGCGAGGCATTGATCCGGCGCAAGGAGAACCCGATCCATAAGCTCGTCGGCCTGGAGATCGACAGCAATGTCGACGTCGGCCATGGCGACTGCGTGCATATCGGCCGGGCCCAGATCGGCGTGGTCACCTCCTCCATGCGCTCACCGATCCTCGGCAAGAACATCGCGCTGGCGAGGGTCGACGTCACCCATTCAGAAGTCGGAACCGAAGTCGAGATCGGCAAGCTCGACGGCCACCAGAAGCGCCTTCCTGCCCGGGTCGTTCCCTTCGCCCACTACGACCCGCAGAAGACCAGACCACGCTCCTGAGGCCGTCTACAGGCGGATCGTTCCACTCCCTGAACGATCCGCCCTTTTTCACTCCAGAACAGCAGAGCAGGCATGAGAAAGGGCTCGATCAGAAGCGATCGGGCCTGCCGTCATTGGCGCGCCGAAGACATGACGACGGTGGGATAGCGCCGGTGTGCGAGCCGTTGGCACCGGCTGAACATCGACAGCCGGCTGACCAGGGGCGCTGGATTCATTCATGCAAAGGCTTAGGCCAGACCGAGCCTGCGCTTCCTCGACGTCGCCCAGGCTGTGATCAGTTGATCCGCTGTCAGGCCCATGAAGGCGACGCAAAGGCCAAGCACCAGACCTTTGCCGGCGTCATTGAAGGTAAGCGCCCGGAATATTTCCTGGCCGATATCCTTGGTGCCGATGAAGGCCGCGATGATGACCATGAACAGTGCGAACATGATCGTCTGGTTGATGCCGAGCATGATTTCGGGGAAGGCAAGCGGCATGCGGATGTTCCACAACAGCTGCCGCCGCGTGCAGCCCGAGGTTATACCGGCCTCGACAATCTCCGCAGGCACGTTGCGCAGGCCGAAGATGGTGTAGCGCACGATCGGGATCAGCGCATAGATGATGATCGCCGAGATCGCCGCGACATCACCGACCTTGAACAGCATGATCACCGGGATCAGGTAGATGAACGAAGGAAACGTCTGGAAAGTGTCGCACAGCAGCTTGGCAATACCGGTGCGGCGTTCGCTGCGTGACGCCCAGATGCCGATCGGCAGGCCGATGATGACGCATATCAAGACTGCAACTGTCACCATATAGGCAGTGATGAGCGACCGCTCCCAATAGCCCGCGAAGGCGATGAACAGCACGAAGCCGAGGACAGTGAGCGCGAGGCGCAGCCCGCCGAGAGCCCAGCCTGCTGCCGCGACCAGCGCCGCTATCGCTGTCCACGGAATACCCTGGAACAGGTCGCGTATCGGGATCAACACGTAGAGCAACATGGCGTTGCGCAGCACCTGTAACGGACCGTAGAGCGTCACCGTCACCCATCGTACAAGTGCATCCCAGAAGGGCGCCGTGCTCAGGGTGAACTGCGAAGGCCAGTTCTGGGCATAGGGCGTGATCGCCGTCAGCAGGAGGGATCCCAGGACGACGAGCGCGGCAGCAGCAAGGAACGGGAAACGCTGCAGCCAGCTCGCGTCGGGCGCAACATGTGAAGGCTGCTTGTAGGCAGCCGCACGGCTCAGTTGGTCCAGCGTGATCGCCATCAGCACGATGGCGACGCCGTTTTCGAGCGCCTGCCCGATTTTCAGAGCCTGAAGCCGGAACAGGAGGTCGTGACCGAGACCACGCGCGCCAACGAAGGAAGCAATCACCACCATCGCCAGGCACTGCATGATGACCTGGTTGACCCCCACCAGAAGCGACTGGCGCGCGGACGGGATCTCAACCATCCACAAAGTCTGGAAACGAGTGCAGCCAGCCATCTTGCCTGCCTCTCGCACCTCCTCGGCGACACCTTTGAGGCCGAGGATGGTGAGGCGCGCCATCGGGGGAATGGCGAAGATCACAGTGGCGATGGCGCCGGCCTTGTGGCCGACGCCAATGAACACCGCGATCGGGATCAGGTAGGAAAAATGCGGCAGTGACTGCAGCACGTTGAGCAAGGGCACGACGAGGGATTCGAACCACGGTCTCTTCACTGCGAGGATGCCAATGCCGAAGCCGATCAAGCCGGCAATAGGGGCTGCGACCAGCACCACCGACAGGGTGATCATCGAGAGTTCCCATTTACCGAAGATCGCCATATAGGCGACACAGCCGGCTGAAAGCAGCGCAAGGCGCCAGTCCCTGAGATGCCAGCCAAGCAAGCCGGCCAGTCCCATGATCATGAGCCAGGGCATCGCGGGAAGCCCGATCGCGGGAAAGCCTGCCACGAGCAGTCCTTCGACGATGGCCAGTGGCCAGGTTATGAGCTCGGCAGCGCCGCGCGTCAGGTCTCGAAACGAGAACAGCCCGAAGACCGTATCGTCCCGCAAGTGCTCGACGAGTACGTTGGCCCAATCCACGAACGGAACCGTCCAGTTCTTTGGAACCTGCACGGCCCAATCGGGTAGCATCGATGCCGCGAGCAGAAGGAACAGGAAGGGCAACAGGACGATCAGTGATTTCGTCAGCGGCGTACTCGGCTTATCCTGGTGCTGCTCTGAGGCGATCAGCGTCGTGGCGCTCATGCCGGCACCTCGGCGCTGTAGAGAGCATCGATCAGGCTATCGCGGCTTAGCGTACCGACAAGCATGCCTGCGTCATCGACGACATCGACCGGCCGCTCCGACGACAACACCTGGCGCGCGACGCTCGCGAGCAGCGCATGCGCTCGCACCGCCGTCGTCTCGGGTGTGCGGGAAGATGCGGGCGCCATGACGGCGCGTACGGACAGAAGGCGGTCGTGGGGAACGTTGCGGGTGAATTCGGCAACATAAGGAGTGGCCGGGTGGGTGACCAGTTCTTCGGCGGTGCCGAGCTGTTCAACAACGCCGTCCTTCATGATGGCTATGCGATCGGCCACGCGGATCGCCTCATCGAAGTCGTGGGTGATGAAGACGATCGTCTTGTTGAGCATCTGCTGCAGCCGCAGGAATTCGTCCTGCATCTCGCGGCGGATGAGCGGATCGAGCGCCGAGAACGGCTCGTCGAGAAACCACACGTCGGGGCCGACGGCGAGCGAACGGGCGATGCCAACACGCTGCTGCTGGCCGCCGGAAAGCTCCCGTGGATAATAGCCCTCGCGGCCCTTGAGACCGACCAGTTCTACCACTTCACGTGCGCGAGCCTCGCGTTTCTGCCGATCAGTGCCGCGCACCTGAAGGGGAAAGGCGACATTGTCGAGCACGGTGCGATGCGGCAGCAGGGCGAAGTGCTGGAAGACCATGCCCATCTTGTGCCGCCTGATGTCGATCATCTCGCGCTCGCTCGCGGCGAGGATGTCACGTCCTTCGAACATGACCTCGCCCGCGGTCGGCTCGATCAGGCGGGCGAGGCAGCGCAACAGGGTCGACTTGCCTGAGCCTGAGAGTCCCATGACGACAAGGATCTCGCCTGTCATCACCTCGAGAGTCACGTCGCGGACCGCCGGAATGTAGCCCCCGACGCGAATGGTCTCGATGGACGGTGTGCCCGGCTGGCCGCGCAGGAAGCCGGAGGGATCAGAGCCGTATAACTTCCAGAGGTTACGGCATGCGAGTTTTGTTTCGGACATGTCGTGGAACTGCCTCTCGCCAAAACGACCGATGGGTCGGTGGCACCACGTCCGCGACGGGGCGTCGCGATGCCACCGGGACAGGGCGGAGATGCGCCGGTCAGTTGGTGCCGGTCAGCCAGCCTTGCCAACGTCCCTGGTTATCGGCCAGCCATTTGTCGGCTGCCTGTTCGGGCTCCATGTTGTCGATGTCGACCAACTTGGCCTGGACGGCGACGTCCATGTTCGAGAAGTTGACCTTCTGCAGGATCGCATAGGCCTTGGGCCACTTGTTCGGGAACTCCTTCCAGGCGGCGATCTTCAGATAGCCGTCCTTCGGGTTACCGCAGTCGTAGGTAAGTTCCTTGTTCGTGCCCCAGGAAGGATCGTCCTTGCACTTGGGATCATAGGCCGGGAACTCGACGAACTTGCCCTCATAGAGAGCCTCGACGAAATTCGGCGTCCAGTTGAAGAGGACGATCGGCTCCTTGCGCTCGACCGCAGACGCGAGTTCCGCCCACAGCGCCGCAGCCGAACCGGCATTGACGACCTCGAAGTTCATGCCGAGCGCCTCGACGCGTTCGGCGTCATGCTTGAGCCAGTCGACAGGCCCACCCAGGAAGCGCCCCTTGGGCGCGGTCTCGGCTGTCGAGAACTTGTCGGCGCAGGCATTCAACGCTTCCCATGCGGGCAGGCCGGGGCACATCTCGCCGACATAGGACGGATACCACCATTCTTCGCGCGTCTTGGCGTCATGGGTGGCGGCATCGATGACGCAGCCTTCTTTGACCACCTTTTCGAAGGCGACACCAAAGGCGCCCTCCCAGACCTCGTTCTCGAGGCTGACATCGCCTTCGCACATGGCGGTATAGACGACCTGACTGTCAGACGAGACATATTCGACCTTGGCACCACCTTTTTCGAGCAGCTTGCCGACGATATGGGCGCCGACGATCTGGCTCGACCAGTTGTGGATCGGGATCTTGATGACGTCTGTCGAATCCTGTGCGAATACAGGACCAGCCGCAAACGCCATGATTGCCGCCACAGATGCGGCATTCGTGAAAATCTTCATTGAACCTCCCGTTTCTTTATGCTGCCATTGGTTCCCATGGAAAGCGGGGCGGCCTCTGCGGGCCGGTGGAGTTCCGCTCCATTCCTGCAAAGATAACGGCGAGAAGTGAACCGGTGTCGCTCGAGGTGTAAAAGTCGTACGTCGGCTTGTTAAAAGATGTTAACGGGTTGGGAGCTTAGGATGGCATGCGGGTTCAGCATCACATCGTGATCGTCGAGGACGATCCGGTCACGCGGGCCAAGCTCGCGGGTTATTTTCTCGCGGAAGGCTATAAAGTCAGCGAGGCTGGTGACGGCGAACAAATGCGAGCCATCATGAGCAGGCAGCCGGCAGACCTGCTGATGATCGATATCAATCTGCCTGGCGAGGATGGGCTAAGGCTTACCCGCGAGCAGCGCGAACGCTCCGATGTTGGCATCATCCTGGTGACGGGCCGCACGGATATGGTCGACCGTGTGGTGGGCCTGGAGATCGGCGCGGACGACTATGTCACCAAGCCTGTCGAGCACCGTGAATTGCTGGCCCGTGTGAAAGGTCTGCTACGCCGCGTCAGCAAAAACAGGCAGCCGCATGCGGGCTTGGCCGTGCGGCATTTCCATGGCTGGACACTCGAGGTTGTGCGGCGCACGCTACAGGCTGGCGATGGCACGTTCGTAGAACTCACCGGCGCGGAGTTCAAGCTGCTGGCGGTGCTGACGGCCAATCCCGGCCAGGTGCTGTCGCGCGAGCGCCTCCTGCACGAGATATCGAGGCGGGAATGGGATGCCAGCGACCGCACTGTCGACGTCCTGGTCCGGCGCGTCCGGCGCAAGCTGAAGGACAATCCGCGCACGCCGCGCATCATCCTCACATCGCACGGCGAGGGCTATTTCTTCGCCCCTGACGCCGTCCAACAGAGCGTTGCCATTCCCGGCTTCACGTCGGATACGCTGGATCGAACGACGCTTCGAGCATGACCTCCCATTGCCTCGCGCCGTCGGCGAATGCCGATTCGCAGGCCTTCACCATTGTTCCGAGCACACGTGTCGGCGCCTGTGCGGCAGCCGCCTCGAGTGTTTCCGCCGCCTCCAGAAGGCGAGGAAAACCAAGGGATCCGGCAGTGCTTCGCGTGGCATGGGCAAGATCGCGAAGAGTTTCGCGATCGCCAGAGGCGATTGCCGCATGCATCGAGTTGAAGCGTTTGGGCAAGCTGTCATGGGCAATTTCATGCAGGCGCCTTACGGCGTCGGAACCGAGGGCGTCGATATCCGCCTTGCAGGCGAACATGTCGAGCGCTTCGGCGGATGCAGTGGATTGCCCGTCCTGCCGGCCTGTCTGAGAAGCGATGGCGTCGAGCAAGTGCTCATGCACGATAGGCTTGGCGACGAAAGCATCGACGCCGGCGTCGAGATAACGTTCGATGTCTGCCTTGAACACATGGGCCGACATGGCGACAACCGGAAGATCCGGCATGGCGAGCACAGTGCGGATGCGGTCCATGGTTTCGATGCCGTCCATGCCCGGCATGCTGACGTCCATGACCACGAGGTCTGGCCTGAATTCGGTGATGGCCTCCAGGGCGACATAGCCGGAGCTCACCGCCTTGACCCGGTGGCCAGCCTTTTCAAGCACCTCGCTGGCCACCATCCGCGTCGCGTCATCGTCCTCGACCACCAGCAGGTCTAGTGCGGCTCCAGTCCGGCGGTGCAAGCGCTGGTGCTGACGGGCACCAAGGCTTGCAACCGCAGCCCTGGGCAGATCCATATCGAGAGTGAATGTGCTCCCGATCTCCGGCTGGGAGGAAACCGTAAGATTTGCCCCGATGAGGTGGGCGAATTTGCGGCTGATGGTGAGGCCGAGCCCCGTGCCTCCGAAACGACGCGTCACGGATGCATCCATCTGCGTGAACGGCTGGAAGACGTCTTGCTGACGCTCGGGCGCGATGCCCATGCCCGTGTCGGAAACGGCAATCCGCAGCGACTGGACTCGCTTGCGGTTGGCCATGACGGTGACATCGACCAGCACATGGCCGCGCTCAGTGAACTTGATCGCATTGTTGATGAGGTTGAACAGAATCTGGCGTAACTTGCCGGCGTCAGCATTGAAGGCGCGCCCCAGCTTGGCATCGCAGACGAACCTGAGATCAAGCCCTTTCTCGGCTGCCATCGGCCTCATGAATGCGACGATCCCTCTGACGAGTTTGGCCAGATCGAAGTCGACCTTGTCGATTGCCACATTGCCGGTCTCGACTTTTGAATAGTCGAGGATAGCGTTGAGAATGCCGCGTAGCGCCTCGCCCGAACTGGTCGCGACCGAGAGGTATTGCCGTTGCTTGGGCGCAAGTTTGCTATCCGCCAGCAGGCGCATCATGCCGAGCATGCCGGTCATCGGCGTGCGAATTTCATGGCTCATGTTGGCCAGGAATGCTGACTTGGCATTGTTTGCCTGTTCGGCACGTGCCCGCGCCTCGTTGTGCTCTACCGCCTCCTGGCGCAAGCGCTTGTTGACCAGCCGGATCTGCTCGGTCTGTTCCTCGACCAGTTGCTGCAACTGCTCGCGATGCCGACCGAGCTCGTCGGTGATGCGCTCACGTTCCTGTTCGAGTTCGAGACGCCTGCGCGACTCGTCACGGAACTGGTTGACCGCAACCGCCATCGTGCGCAGTTCGTCGTCACCCTCCTCGGCGACTGCGACCTCGAGATCGCCTGCGGTCAACCGCTGCATCGCCCGCGACAGGCCACTGAGGCGGCGAACGAGATTGCGTTCGACATAGAACCAGACGATGGCACCGGAAGCGAGGACAGCACCTAATAGGGTCACCACGAGCAGGATGACACCGATGCGCACTGCGTTGTCGGCGCGTTCGGCCGTCGTCCTGGCGAATTCGTCGGAACGGTCGAGAATAGTGCGCGCAATCTGGTTCTGCGTCACAGCGAGGTCTCGATTGGCTTGAGCCAACGCGTCCAGGTGACCAGCAATATCCACGACCCTCTCGCGACGCCCGAAGATCGAGGCCGCGACAGGTACATTTCCGGCGGCCGCCTCGATGACGCCGAACAGTTCCTGGCCCTGCTTGCGCCGCACAGGATCGTCTATGCTGAGAATGCGCCGTTTGATGACCTTCACATGCTCCTGGAAGATGCCGCTGATCTCGGCGATCTCCGCCCTCGTTTCGGCGCGACCCAGTCGGTTGATGAGCAGGCTGATCTGTGCGCTACGATGGCGAAGCTCATACATGCGCTCCATCAGATAGATGTCGTGCTCGATCAGCCGGTCGAGCGCGGTGTAAGCATCCTCGCGCCGCGTCGGATCTCCGATCAACCCATAGAGATTGGCCGTCACCGCGGACGCGCCGGCCGAGGCATTGGAAATCAGAGTCTCCGACAATTGGAGGATCGACTGCGCCGCATCCGCGGTAGCTTGGGCACTGTCGCGATAGGCCTTGTCCTCCTCCAGCCGTTGCCGCACGAGTTCGTTGTTCTGCTTGAGATTTGCCAGCATCTTCTCGACTGATCCGGCAAAGGCTTCGATAAGGTCGGGATCAATGGCGAGTCGCCGGACTTCGGCTAGCGATTTCACGATCTCCTGGGAGAGCGAAGCGAGCTGTGTCTGCTCGCTCAGCAGGTCGTCCCGGGAATGCACCGCCGCAAGCGCCGGAGCGGTCGCAATCAGCTTCGCACTGAGTTCTGCCGTGCGCTGCGTCGCCGCCACGGCCGGCAACGCCTGGGCATTCACGACGGCTTGCGCGTCGGCAATGTTGCGCAGGATCAGCCAGCTGACGATGCCGGATGTCAGGGATAGACCAGTGATGCACAGGAAGGCGAGGAACAGCCTCCCGCCGATACCGAGCCGACGAACCATGGTTCATTTAACCATGGTTTGCGCTGCGAACGTAAGCTGTCTAGCGTGCGGGAATGAAGCTGCCTGCATTGTGCCAATTCCCGAGCGTGATCGCGATCGTCATTGCGGTGTTGGGCGTTTCCCAATCCGCCATTGCGGCGCAGGCAAGTTGGAAGCTCAACGCCTGGGAGCCGCCTTTCGACTATTCACGGGCCCCAACGATGATCGATTATGAGCCGGTCGCGCGCGCGGCAAAGCCGTGGCATATCTGCGCTTCTTATCCGCACTTGAAGGATTCATACTGGGTCAGCGTCAATTACGGCATGGTCGAACAGGCGCGTTCGTCAGGCGTCAAACTGACCGTCGTCGAAGCTGGTGGCTATCCGAATCTGGAACGCCAGATCGAGCAGATCCGTACCTGTAGCATCGATGCCGATGCGCTGGTCGTTGGCACAGTCTCCTATGAGGGCCTTACGTCGACGATCAAGGAAATCGCCAAGCGTATCCCTGTCATCGCAGCGGTCAACGATATTGACGACGCCGGCATTTCAGCCAAGACAGGCGTTTCCTGGGAAGAGATGGGCCAGTCGGTCGGCGCCTATCTCGCTCGATTGCATCCCGCTGGCACGATACCCGTCCGGGTCGCCTGGTTCCCGGGACCCAAGGGGGCGGGCTGGGTCAAGTTTGTCGAAGCCGGTTTCCAGCGGGCATTGAAGCAAAGTTCGGCCAACGTCACGGCTGTCAAATGGGGCGACACGGGCGTCGAGATCCAGCTGCTGCTGCTCGAGGAAGTGCTCGAAGCTCAGCCGGACATCGACTATGTCGTCGGCAGCGCACCGACAGCGGACGCAGCAGTCAGCCTGCTGCGGGCTCAGGGCCGCGCCAACCACGTGCAAATCCTCGCCGACTATTTCACGCACGGCACTTTCCGCGAGATCAACCGTGGGAAAGTGGTCGCAGCTCCCACCGACTCGCCTCCGCTTCAAGGGCGTATCGCGGTCGACCAAGCGATCCGGGCCATCGAAGGCACGTTGCGCTATCGCCATGTCGGACCACCGGTGGAAGTGATCGATCGGAAGAATGTGCATTCACTCGACGTCGAACGCAGCCTTGCCCCCGCCTGGTTCAAGCCGACATTCGAGGTGCGCTAGCCGATCACAATTTTTCACATCCCGAGCGATCACTTTCACGTATCACGGGGGACTCGTTCACAGCCGATCATTAGCCTCTCGCAAACCACGAACAGACTGTTGCAGGGAGGACGGCGATGGTTGTGACAGGTAGGGATTATCCCGCCATTGTATCCGGTCCGCCGCGTCCGAGCCTGATCTTCCAGCCCGGACTGCTTCTGCCGGGCACCGAGCGCTATCATATGGCGGGCGGCGGTGCCGTCGTCATCGACATGGAGGTCGGCGACAGGATCACCATCCGCAACGCGGAGGGCGGCCAGCCCTGCGAACTCGTTGCCTTCGATCAATCCGGCCGCGCCGACACGGGCATCATCGGCGCCAAGAGCAACAGCAATGCGGCCGGCCTCAAGGCCCTGCTGCTGGGCGGTGATGACAGCCTGCGCGCCTTGCGCAACGGGCTGGAACGCCGCAAGCTGCAGCTTGCCAACGCCGAGGCGCTGCGCATCTTTTCCGGCACCACGCCGGCGGGTACCGAGGAGAGCTTCACCGCGACACGCGACGGCTCGCTTGTTGTCGCTGCTCCCGGCGGGCCCATGGCAGTGGATGACCACGATACGGCCACGCCGCTGGTGGTGATGGTGCGGCGCGCGACGATCCGCGCCAGGAGAAAGTCCGAACTGCCCGATCCGCTTGCCGATCCGGTGCTCGATCTCAGGGTGAAGTCGCGCACGGCCGAAGCCTATTTCGTCAAGGCAGGCGACTACATCCAGATCATCGACGTCGACGGCCGCCAATGCACCGACTTCCAGTGCTTCTCGGCGCGCAAGCTCGACAAGGGCCGCGATCTCGCACTCGACGTCACCGCCACCCGCTCCTTGATGGGCCATGCCTATCCGATGCCCGGCCTGCATGCGAAGTATTTCGATCAGGATTTCGAACCGCTGGTGGAAGTCGTGCAGGATACCTGCGGCCGGCACGATGCCTTCGCACTGGCTTGCTACGCCAAATATTACGACGACATCGGCTATCCCGGCCACATCAACTGCTCGGAGAACTTCAACGGCGCACTCGCCCCGCATGGCGTGACCGCCCGCGGCGGCTGGATGGCGGTCAACTTCTTCTTCAACACCGGCATCGACGCGCATGGCGTCATGTTCTCCGACGAGCCATGGTCGCGGCCAGGCGACTATGTGCTTCTGCGCGCGCTGACCGACATCGTCTGCGTGTCTTCCGCCTGTCCCGACGACACCACCCCGGCCAATGGCTGGAACCTCACCGACATCCATGTCCGGACTTATTCCGGACAGCACAAATTCTCCCGTGCGATTGCCAGACGAGTGACCCCGGATGCAGAGCCAAAGATGACCCGCGAAACCGCTTTCCATTCCAGCTTCGCCAAGCACACCCGCAACTTCATCGAGTACAAGGGCTATTGGCTCGCCAATTCCTTCGCCAAGGAAGGCCCGCTGCAGGAATATCGCGCCTGCCGCGAGAAGGCCGTGGTGATGGACCTGTCCGCCCTGCGCAAGTTCGAAGTCACCGGCCCGGATGCCGAGGCGCTGCTGCAATACACCCTCACCCGCGACGTCAAGAAGCTCGGCATCGGCCAGGTCGTCTACACGGCCATGTGTTACGAACACGGCGGCATGATCGACGACGGCACCTTGCTGAGGCTCGGCAAGGACAACTTCCGCTGGATCGGCGGCGACGACTATTCCGGCCAGTGGCTGCGCGACAAAGCCGAGGAGCTCGGCCTGAAGGTTCTGGTGCGGTCCTCCACCGATCAGATGCACAACATCGCCGTGCAGGGTCCCAGGAGCCGTGACATCCTGAAGGAGATCGTCTGGACACCGCCGCATCAGCCGGCGCTGGCCGAGGTCGAATGGTTCCGCTTCACCATCGGCCGCATCGGCGATTCCCAAGGCGTGCCGATCGTCGTCTCGCGCACCGGCTATACGGGCGAGCTCGGCTATGAGATCTGGTGCCATCCGCGCGATGCCGAGAAGGTCTTCGACGCGGTCTGGGAGGCCGGCCAGCCGCACGGGCTGGTGCCGATGGGCCTGGCGGCGCTCGACATGGTGCGCATCGAGGCGGGCCTGATCTTCGCCGGCTACGAGTTCTCCGACCAGACGGACCCCTTCGAGGCCGGCATCGCCTTCACCGTACCGCTCAAATCGAAGACCGACGACTTCATCGGTCGCGAGGCATTGATCCGGCGCAAGGAGAACCCGATCCATAAGCTCGTCGGCCTGGAGATCGACAGCAATGTCGACGTCGGCCATGGCGACTGCGTGCATATCGGCCGGGCCCAGATCGGCGTGGTCACCTCCTCCATGCGCTCACCGATCCTCGGCAAGAACATCGCGCTGGCGAGGGTCGACGTCACCCATTCAGAAGTCGGAACCGAAGTCGAGATCGGCAAGCTCGACGGCCACCAGAAGCGCCTTCCTGCCCGGGTCGTTCCCTTCGCCCACTACGACCCGCAGAAGACCAGACCACGCTCCTGAGG
>NZ_LJSD01000035.1 GCF_001303895.1 Mesorhizobium sp. 1M-11
TGCGAATTCCGACGAAGCCGGCCAGTGATTCCGAACAATCACCGGCCACCCATTCCGATTTCATTCCGGCCGGGATTCCGATTTGAAGCCGGCCACCTTTGGACATCACCTGGGTCGTTGTTGAGGTTTGGTTCGAGTTTCGTTTCGGGTCAAGCCTGAGCGGTTTGCGGCATGGCGACGGCTCGCTGTTTTCGCATGCTCTCGCCACCCAGTTCGATGCGGTAAGCATTGTGCACGAGGCGGTCGAGAATGGCGTCGGCGATGGTGGGATTGCCGATGATCTCGTACCAGCGATCGACGGGAACCTGGCTGGTGACGATGGTCGAGCGCCGCTCGTATCGGTCCTCGATGATCTCGAGGAGATCACGGCGCTGATCGTCGCTGAGCTTTTCGGGGCCCCAGTCGTCGAGGATGAGCAGATCGGTCCGGGCCAGCGCCTTCAGCATCCGGGCATAACGGCCGTCGCCCCGTGCTAGGGCAAGAGCGGCGAAGAGCCGTGGCGCGCGATGATAGGCGACGGAGAAGTCCTCGCGGCAGGCCTTGTGGCCGAGGGCACAGGCAAGCCAGCTCTTGCCGACGCCGGCCGGTCCTATGATCAGGAGCCCATGCCGCTGGCGGATCCAGTCGCAGCCAGCGAGCTTGAGGAACAGCGCGCGGTCGAGGCCTCGCTCGGTACGGAAGTCGACATCTTCGACCTGCGCATCATGACGCAACCTTGCCGCGCGGGCACGGGCTTCGAAGCGCTTCTGGCGGCGAAGTGTCGCTTCCTGCTCGAGCAGAATGGCGAGCCATTCGCCATGATCGAGGGTGCGCGCTTCCGCTTGGGCGTCGAGGTCCTGGAAGCCTTTGGCCATACCGTGCAGGCCAAGGTCGCGCAGCATGTCGAGGGTGGGATGGGTCAGCATGATCTGTTGTCTCCTCAATGGAAGTAGCCGGGACCACGCAGATTGGCGTGATCGATGATGGCGCCGGCACCGGCACCGGCTCGGGCGGCCTTGTGGTTGGTGATGAGGGCGGCGATGCTCTTGCAGGTCAGCCCGCCGATCTCGACGGCACGCGCCGAGACCGCCTCGGCGCGTTCATGGCTGAGATCGCGATAGAGGCGCAGAACGCCCAGGCATGTCCGGAAACCCTGTTCGGGATGCGGGCGGCTTGCCAGAATGGCGATGATCAGGCCTTCCGTCTGCGGCCCGATCGACGCCGCCCAGCGGCGGAAGCGCATCGGCGTCCACTCGGCGTAGCGGCGATGAGAGCTGGGCATGTGATCGGGGTTGGTGCCGTAGCGGCGACCGCCATAGCGGCGTTGGTGAACGGCGACGCGCTTGCCGCGATGGAAGATCTCGATCGTCCTGCTCGTCGCGCGGATATCGACCTGCTGACGAATGAGGCCATGCGGCACGGAATAGAAGAAGTCCTTGAACTCGACATGGTAGTCAGTGGCGACGCGCGCCAGACGCCATTCTGCAAACTCGTAGCCCTGCACCGGCAGGCTGGTCAGAACGGGTCGTTCCACGGTCTCGAACAGATGGCGGCGGCTGACACCGAGGCGGCGCATGACATGGTCGTTGATGCGATCGAGCGCCCCGGCGATCGCCGCGTTGGCCTCGGCCAGCGAGAAGAAGGTCTGCCGCCGCAGCCGGCCGAGGATGCAGGTCTGGGCAAAGCGAACCCCGTTCTCGACCTTGGCCTTGTCCTTCGGCCGTCGCGGCCGAGCCGGCAGCACGCCGACACCATAATGAGAGGCCATCATGCCGTAGCTGCGGTTGATCTCGGGGTCATAGAAGGAGGCATGATTGACGCCGGACTTCAGGTTGTCGGGCACGATCAGGCGCGGGACACCGCCGAAGAAGTTGAACATGCGCACATGCGCGCCGATCCAATCCGGCAGCGCCTGCGTCCAGGTCGCTTCCGCATAGGTGAAGCCCGACGCCCCGAGGACGCCGACGAAGATCTCCGCCTCGCGGATCTCGCCGGTCAGCGGATCGGCGATCGAGAGCTTCTTGCCGGAATAGTCCACGAAGACCTTGTCGCCGACGACATGTTCCTGGCGCATGGTCGGCGACAAACGCTTCTCGAAGCCGCGGAACAGGTCACAGAAACGACTGTAGCCGTAGCCACCGGGGTGGACGGTGCGATACTCCTCCCACAGGAGCATCAGCGTGACGCCGGGCTTCTTCAGCTCCAGCGCAAGATCCGCCCAGTTCGGCTCGGGCAGGCGGCGCTGGCCCTGCCTGACCCCGGCGCGAGCAAACAGCCGGTTCTCCAGCGCATCGTCGGTTAGGTCGCCAGACAGCGGCCAACGCAACCCCGCCGCGGTCGCGCGCTTCAGATTGTCCTGCACGGTGCTGCGCGCGATGCCCAGCATCTGCGCGATCTCGCGGCTGCTCGTGCCATCGCCGGCAAGCCGCAGCATCTGTCGTAATTGTCTCATGGTCAGCCTTCTCTTTGCCGGCATCGCCCGTCCCTTGTTGAAAAGGTCCGTCATGCCAAAGTTGCTGACCCAGGTGGTGCGTCTTCAGTCCCTCAAAGCGGCCGGATATTGATCGGAATGCTGGCCGGCTTCATTCCGGAATGGTGGCCGGCTTCAAGTTGGAATGCCCGGCCGGATAACGTCGGAATCCGCACCGAATACCGAGTGGTTGGAGCCGTGAATGCGGTAGGCTCCAAGCGGGCTTTCGAGCGCCTGCACGTCTCCGCGAAGCGGCGCGAGTGTGGCGAGGTAGCCGTCCGCCCCCTGGCGAAATTCTTCTTCCGGTATCGGCATGATCGGCTCCAGCGCGGAGCGGGAAAAGGCAAGCCCACTGGTGACGGTTGTCTGATAACGGCCACGATGGAGGAGTTTCGGGGTTACGTCGCCGGTGTCGAAAGGCCATTCAGGTGGCGGAAAGACGTCCTTCACCTGCTCCTGCTCATCGACCAGATGCAGCCTGAAGTGCAACTGAGCAGTCGACGCCTGCCATGCTTCGACGACCTTGGAGACGGCATCGGGGTAAAGATAATCGTCCGCATCGAGGAAGAAGACGATGCTGCCGTTGCTGATGGCGAAACCGGTGTTGAAGGCCGCGGCGTGTCCGCCATTGCTTGTTTTCAGATGCGGGCGGATCCTGTCTCCATAAGACTTGATGATCGCAGGTGAATGATCGGTCGAAGCATCGTCCACGACGATTGCCTCGACATGCGGATAGTCCTGCTGCAGCACGCTGCCGATGCTGCGATCGAGAAAGCGCGAATAGTTGTAGTTGGAGATGACGATCGATACTGGGTCCGGCAACGATACCTCGTTCCGCCCGCCCGACTTCGGTTGTCGTTGCGGGGAACCGCTCCTCCGCCGCTGCCTGGCGATCAGATGTCCCCACAACGGGCCAGTCTGACGCAGGGTGACCTTAAAGGTCCAGTCAGCGATACCGCAACCTCTGCAATGTGATCATTCCATGATCATTTGGTGACGCAGCCATCTGGATCGGCTTCGCAAGAAACGGAATGCGGCAGGTTTGCGCGAGGCCTAACCTTTGGCGAGATCGTATCGCTCCAGCCGCCTGAAGGCGGGAGCGCCAACGCAAGGAGGCCGCTATGAATGCCAATGTCCGCATCCGACAACAGGCCGGTCAAGCCGCCGATGAGCGGGTGGCCAGCTATGATTGGAAGGCCCTCGCTGCCGATCTGGATACTTATGGCTGCGCTGTGCTGGAGAAGCTGGCCTCACCTGAGGAATGCAAGGCCACCGCCGATCTCTATCCTCATGAAGAGCACTTCCGCAGTCACATTGTCATGGCACGCCATGGTTTTGGCAAAGGCGAGTACCGCTATTTCAAATATCCGCTGCCGGACCTGATCAGCGGGCTGCGCACCGCGCTCTATCCTCATCTGGCTACTGTCGCCAACGCCTGGAACGGGCGTATGGGTATCGATCAACGCTATCCGGCGACCCATCAAGATTATCTCGATCTCTGTCACGACGCCGGTCAGAAGCGGCCGACACCGCTGCTGCTGCAATACAAGGCAGGCGATTTCAACTGCCTGCACCAGGACCTCTATGGTGATCTCGCTTTTCCGATCCAGGTTGCCGTGCTGCTTTCCGAACCTGGCCGCGACTTCATCGGTGGTGAGTTCGTGCTGACCGAACAGCGTCCGCGCATGCAAAGCCGTGCGGAAGTCGTGCCGTTGCGCCAGGGCGATGCCGTCGCTTTCGCAGTTCACAACCGGCCGGTGCAAGGCACGAAGGGTAACTATCGCGTCAACCTGCGTCACGGCGTGAGCAGGATCCGCTCAGGACACCGCCATACGGTGGGCATCATCTTTCACGACGCCCTGTGAAAATCTGTGCTCTTTTTCTGTGACGTTCCCCTTACTCCTGACAGGAAACGAAGTGTGGAACGGCTAAGCTCCGCGACGATGGCGGTCGGCATCGGCGGTTGAAAATGCAGAGGGTTTTTATGACGCGGAAGGGCACGGAGCAGATCGGTTTGATCTCCGGAACGGTTGCCACGCCGATCGGACCACTCGTCGTGATCGAGGACGAGGCCGACGCACTGTTCATGGTCGAGTTTGCCGACTGCGACGACCGCATGGATCGCTGGCTGAGCCATCGTTTGGCGTCGGGCCGCTATCAGCTGAGGGCAGGGACTGTCTCTACCAAGTCGCGGCAAGCTTTCGCGACATACTTCGACGGTGACGTTGGTTTTCTGCGCACCTTGCCGGTCAGGCTGGACGGTACATCGTTCCAGAACGAGATGTGGACGACCTTGCGCGAAATCGCACCCGGCGAAACGCTTGCCTATGGCGCTTTCGCTGAAAGGCTCGGCCGGCCGAACGCGGCGCGCGCGGTCGGCCATGCCAACGGCTCCAATCCGCTTTCGATCGTCGTGCCGTGTCACCGCCTGGTCGGCGCCAACGGTGCGCTTACCAATTATGGCGGTGGGTTAGAACGCAAGCGCTGGCTGCTCGATCATGAGGCGCGCCACGCCGGTCGGTGAGGTCGGCTGGATATTGCCAAACTCGTGCCAACAC
Source organism: Mesorhizobium sp. 1M-11 (assembly GCF_001303895.1). Classification (GTDB taxonomy): domain Bacteria; phylum Pseudomonadota; class Alphaproteobacteria; order Rhizobiales; family Rhizobiaceae; genus Mesorhizobium. The sequence continues at coordinate 5,008 of NZ_LJSD01000035.1, forward strand.
GGCCGTCGTTCGGGCAGCCAATGCAGGTCAGGTGCGTCAGTTTGACATCCCTTGTCGCTGCTCCATACTCGACCAGGGGATGAAGGGTGGGTCCAAAGTTTGATCCGTGACCGGAGCGCCGGCCGGCTCATGCGCGAAACGTGGATGCCGTGTCCCGTTCGACCGATGGTCGCGCCACGGCAACGAGGAGGGACCGATGACCGATGCAACCTTGAATCCAGGCCACAAAGACGCGGTGGAGCCCAGTCTCCATCGCGTCATGGGCCCATGGCTGCTGCTGCTGTTCATTGTCGGCGATATTCTGGGCACCGGCATCTACGCCTTGACCGGGCAGGTCGCCAAACAGGTCGGTGGCGTGGTGTGGCTGCCATTCCTGGTCGCCTTTGTCGTCGCCGTCATCACCGCTTTCAGCTATCTGGAGCTGGTCACGAAATACCCCCGCGCAGCAGGTGCGGCGCTCTACACCCACAAGGCCTTCGGCATCCATTTCGTCACATTCATCGTCGCCTTCGCGGTGATGTGTTCGGGTATCACCTCGGCCTCGACTGCTTCGCGTGCTTTCGCGGTCAACTTCTCTTCCGCCTTTGGCCTTGGGTTGGAAAGCGGCATCGGAGTCATTCTGCTTGGCCTTGCTTTCATGGCAATCGTCGCGGCGGTGAATTTCCGCGGTGTCGGCGAGAGCGTGAAACTCAACGTGGTTCTGACCTGCGTTGAACTGACCGGCCTGCTCATTGTCATCGCCATTGGTCTCTGGGCGATCGGCATGGGGCAGGGCGACGTTTCGCGAGTCACCGAGTTCCACACTCCGGAGGGTGTCAGCTCATTCTGGCCGGTGATTGCCGCCACCACGCTAGCCTTCTTCGCCATGGTTGGTTTCGAGGATTCGGTGAACATGGCCGAGGAAACCAAGGAGCCGACCAAGATCTTCCCGAAGATCCTGCTCGCCGGCCTGCTCATCACTGGTGTGATCTATGTGCTGGTCTCGGTTTCGTCGGTCACGCTCGTCGATCCGGCCGAACTCGGCGAGGGCGAAGCGCCGCTGCTCAAAGTGGTGTCGACTGGCGCGCCAGGTTTTCCGATTTGGATATTCGCCTTCATCACCATGTTTGCCGTCGCGAATTCTGCGCTCATCAACATGCTGATGGCGAGCCGTCTGGTTTACGGCATGAGCCGTGAGCATGTGTTGCCGCCGGTGCTCGGCAAGGTTCATGCGAGCCGCAAGACGCCTTACATCGCGATCATTTTCACGACGTTGCTGGCCTTTGGCCTCATCACATTCGTCGGTTCGGTGCCGCAGCTCGGCGGAACCACGGCTCTGCTGCTGCTTTGCGTGTTCACCGTCGTCAACATCGCTGTGCTGGTGTTGCGCAAGGACAAGGTCGACCACGACCATTTCACTGCGCCGACCATCCTGCCGGTGATTGGCGCGATTGCCTGCGGTTTTCTGACGGGCCCATGGACTGGCCGCAATCCCGATCAGTACAAGATCGCCGGCGTGCTTCTGGCGATCGGCGTGGTGCTGTGGGTGGTCACCGTTTTCATCAACCGCGCCACCGGCGTGAAGCCGGAAGCGCCGACGGTGGGTGAGGGCGGTATGCCCGGCCCGGTCAATTAGGGGATCAGCATGACCAGATGAAAAAACCGGCAGGCGGAAACGCCTGCCGGTTTTTTGTTTGTGCTGCGTGCCTTCCGTCTGTCAGTCGAAGAAAGCCTCGACCACGTTGCGCCTGCCAAGCATGAAGGCGTCCGCCACATGCTGCAGGGGCGCAAGATCGACATCGGATTTCTGACCGTGCACCAGTTCGGCGAAGCGGCGGTAGAGCATCGGATATTCCGTGTCCGGACCCTCCTGCAGGATTTTGCCATCGACAACAAGCTTGGCGCCGCCGCCGGATAGAACCATCGAACCCTTGTCGGTCTCGGCCAGGATGTCCCAGCTCTGCGGTCCGGTCTGACGCCAGTCGAAATCGACGGCAACCGGGATGCCGTTATCGGTGCGAAAGGTTACCTGTGCCGCGATCGGCGCACCACGGTTTTCCGGAAAGTCGAGCGTCGCCTGTGTGATGAACATCGGCGGCAGGATATGGGTGGCGATCGATAAGGCGTTGATGCCGGGGTCGAACACGCCGAAGCCGCCGGGTTGCCAGATCCAGTCCTGGTTCGGATGCCAGCGACGGACGTCCTCCTTCCAGTTGATGGCGGCCGCCTTGATCTGCGCCGAAGCGAGGAGAACTCGCGCTGCCTCCACGGCCGGCGCATAGCGCGAATGCCAGGAAGCAAACAGCGTCACGCCTTTTTCAGCCGCAAGCGTCTTCAACTGCTCGACTTCGCTCACTGTCGCGCCCGGCGGTTTTTCCATGAAGACATGCTTGCCGGCAAGGATCGCCGCACGCGCCGCGTCGTGACGAAACTGCGGTGGCATGCACAGCGATACCGCCTCCATCTCGGGTGCGGATTCCAGGAGTGTTTCAATGTCGCGGAAGTTCGGGATGCCGTCCACCGTTCCGTGCCGACTGGCCGCCGCGACAAGCTGGAAGTCCTCGTCTCTGGCAAGTGCCGGTAGATGCTGGTCACGGGCGATCTTGCCGACGCCGACGACGGCGATGCGAATGGGTTGCGGCATGAAGGGCGCTTTCTCCCGAATAATGATGGTACTTTGATCCCGCCGCGAGCGGGCGGTAGCGATCCGGTTGCTCTGTTGACGGCTAGATCGGCTCGTCGAAAGTGACGATCGAGACTTCGCCCTCGAGTGCGCCCTGGTAGGCCGAAAGATGCGGCTCCTCGTCGGGTTCTTCCTGCATCTCGCCGATCTGGTCGAGCTCAGCCTCGGCATAACCTTCGGCCGCGAGTGATTCCAGGGCACGGCGCACGGCGGAATCATCATCGGGTGCCATCAGCATGACGTGGACGCCTTCCGGCTTGCCGCCTTTCTTCTTCCAGATTCGGCCGGTGATGATCATGACCGGACGCGGTTCGTCATTGTCGTTCAGGGGGTCCTGCAAAAGACTGATTCCTTCGTATATAACTGCCCCAGGGGACGTTTCGCTCCTTTTTGCACGAAGCTGGGCCGGGTGACAGCTGCAATCCGGTCACTTTCTTCCCTGCATGCGCAAAAAGACGCAACAATATTACATGCATTGCACGCATGGCAGCCTAGCCTCGGCGCTAGCGGAATTTCTGGGGTTGCGGGGTTGACGGTTTGCGATGTTGCGAGTAGAAGCCGCGACGTCTGAACCGATGTGAGGTCAGCTTTTCCGAGGCGTCGCGCCTTGGAGTTTGCCTCAAACAGGGTTCGTTTTACGAGCGAATGACATTTCCGTCACGCATGAAGCGGCAACGCTTCCTCTGCTTTTTGTTCGGGCAAGACCGCAAACGCGCGGTTTCGGCCCGAATTTGCGTATGGAAAGCCGCTTGAAACGGCCCTAACGGGTTTGCGACACGAGATTGAGAACTAGAAGGAAGGTTTAATGCCTACCGTAAACCAGCTGATCCGCAAGCCGCGCCAGGTGCCGGCAACGCGAAACAAGGTCCCGGCCATGCAGCAGAATCCGCAGAAGCGGGGCGTCTGCACGCGCGTTTACACCACCACGCCGAAGAAGCCGAACTCGGCTCTGCGCAAGGTGGCCAAGATCCGTCTGACCAATGGTTTCGAGGTGATCGGCTACATCCCGGGTGAAGGCCATAACCTTCAAGAGCACTCGGTCGTCATGATCCGTGGCGGTCGCGTGAAAGACCTTCCGGGTGTGCGCTATCACGTCATTCGCGGCGTGCTCGACACCCAGGGCGTCAAGAACCGCAAGCAGCGTCGTTCGAAGTACGGCGCGAAGCGTCCGAAGTAAGGTTTTCCGGCTTCGGCGCTTTTTTATTTGTGCGCCAAGCCTGCGAGATTGAGAGACAAGAGCCATGTCCCGTCGCCACAGTGCAGATAAGCGTGAGATCAATCCGGATCCGAAGTTCGGCGATCTTGTGATCACCAAGTTCATGAATGCCGTCATGTATGATGGCAAGAAGTCGATTGCCGAGACGATCGTCTACGGCGCGCTCGACCAGGTGCAGTCCAAGACCAAGCAGGAGCCGGTCGCCGTCTTCCATCAGGCGCTCGACAATGTCGCTCCGCACGTCGAAGTGCGCTCGCGTCGCGTCGGTGGTGCCACCTATCAGGTTCCGGTCGATGTTCGTCCAGAGCGCCGCCAGGCTCTCGCCATTCGCTGGCTGATCACCGCTGCGCGCAACCGCAACGAGACCACGATGGTTGACCGCCTCTCTGGCGAATTGATGGACGCGGCCAACAACCGCGGCACCGCCGTGAAGAAGCGTGAAGACACCCACAAGATGGCGGAAGCCAACCGCGCTTTCGCGCACTACCGCTGGTAAGCGCGAACGAGACTTGAGAGGCACCTCCCATGGCCCGCGAATATAAAATCGAAGACTACCGCAATTTCGGTATCATGGCGCACATCGACGCCGGCAAGACGACGACGACCGAGCGCGTCCTGTATTACACGGGCAAGTCGCACAAGATCGGCGAAGTCCACGACGGCGCTGCAACCATGGATTGGATGGAGCAGGAGCAGGAGCGCGGTATCACCATCACGTCCGCTGCGACCACGACCTTCTGGCAGGGCCGTGACGGCAAGATGCGCCGCTTCAACATCATTGATACTCCTGGCCACGTCGACTTCACCATCGAAGTCGAGCGTTCGCTGCGCGTGCTCGACGGCGCCATCGCGCTGCTCGACGCCAATGCCGGTGTCGAGCCGCAGACCGAGACTGTCTGGCGCCAGGCCGACAAGTATCGCGTTCCGCGCATGATCTTCTGTAACAAGATGGACAAGATCGGCGCCGACTTCTACCGCTCGGTCGAGATGATTGGTTCGCGCCTCGGTGCGCAGGCCGTCGTCATGCAGCTGCCGATCGGCGCCGAGAGTGAATTCAAGGGCGTCGTCGATCTGGTCGAGATGAATGCGCTGGTCTGGCGCGATGAATCGCTCGGTGCCGCCTGGGATGTCGTTGAGATCCCGGCCGACCTGAAGGAAAAGGCCGAAGAATATCGCGAGAAGCTCATCGAAGCCGCCGTCGAGATGGACGACGACGCGATGAACAACTATCTTGAAGGCAATCTTCCCGACAATGACACCATCCGCAAGCTGATCCGCAAGGGCACCATTGCGGTCAAGTTCTACCCGATGTTCTGTGGCTCGGCCTTCAAGAACAAGGGTGTGCAGCCGTTGCTCGACGCCGTTGTCGAATACCTGCCGTCGCCGATCGACGTTCCGGCCATCAAGGGCGTCGATGCCAAGACCGATGCCGAGATCGAGCGTCACGCGGACGACAACGAGCCGCTGTCCATGCTCGCCTTCAAAATCATGAACGATCCGTTCGTCGGTTCGCTCACCTTCGCACGCATCTATTCGGGCAAGCTCACCAAGGGTGCGTCGCTCGACAACACCGTGAAGGGCAAGAAGGAGCGCATCGGCCGCATGCTGCAGATGCATGCGAATTCGCGCGCCGATATCGATGAGGCCTATGCTGGCGACATCGTCGCTCTGGCCGGTCTCAAGGAAACGACCACCGGCGACACGCTGTGCGATCCGCTGCACCCGGTCATCCTGGAGCGCATGGAATTCCCGGATCCGGTCATCCAGATCGCCATCGAGCCGAAGACCAAGGGCGACCAGGAAAAGATGGGCCTCGCGCTGCATCGTCTGGCGGCTGAAGATCCGTCCTTCCGCGTCAAGACCGACGAGGAATCGGGTCAGACCATCATCGCCGGCATGGGCGAGCTTCACCTCGACATCATCGTTGACCGCATGCGTCGCGAGTTCAAGGTCGAGGCGAATGTCGGCGCCCCGCAGGTGGCCTATCGTGAGACGATCACCCGTACCCACGAGCAGGACTACACCCACAAGAAGCAGACCGGCGGTACCGGCCAGTTCGCCCGCGTCAAGCTGGTGTTCGAGCCGAATCCGGAAGGCGAGGACTACGTGTTCGAGTCCAAGATCGTCGGCGGTTCGGTTCCGAAGGAATACATCCCGGGTGTCGAGAAGGGCATCGGTTCGGTCATGTCGTCCGGCCCGTTCGCAGGCTTCCCGATGATCGGCGTCAAGGCGACGCTCATCGATGGCGCCTTCCACGATGTCGACTCCTCGGTCCTGGCCTTCGAAATCGCTTCGCGCGCTGCCTTCAGGGAAGCTGCTCCGAAGCTCGGCGTCCAGCTGCTTGAGCCGATCATGAAGGTCGAGGTCGTTACGCCGGAGGATTATGTCGGCAACGTCATCGGCGATCTGAACAGCCGCCGTGGCCAGATCCAGGGTCAGGAAACCCGTGGCGTGGCCGTCGTCGTCAACGCGATGGTGCCGCTGGCCAACATGTTCAAGTACGTCGACTCGCTGCGTTCGATGTCGCAGGGCCGCGCCCAGTACACGATGCAGTTCGACCACTATGAGCCGGTTCCGACCGCGGTCGCTCAGGAAGTTCAGAAGAAATACGCGTAATTCCGAGGAATTGCGCCCGTAACTAGGATCAACGCCCTCACGGGCAGGCAGGAAATGGAGACCTCACATGGCAAAAGGTAAATTCGAGCGTACGAAGCCTCATGTGAACATTGGCACGATTGGTCACGTTGACCACGGCAAGACGTCGCTGACGGCGGCGATCACGAAGTATTTCGGCGAGTTCAAGGCCTACGATCAGATTGACGCTGCTCCGGAAGAGAAGGCGCGCGGCATCACGATTTCGACGGCGCACGTCGAGTATGAGACGCCGACCCGTCACTATGCGCACGTCGACTGCCCCGGCCACGCCGACTATGTGAAGAACATGATCACCGGTGCTGCCCAGATGGACGGCGCGATCCTGGTTGTTTCGGCTGCCGACGGCCCGATGCCGCAGACGCGCGAGCACATCCTTCTGGCGCGCCAGGTTGGCGTTCCTGCGATCGTTGTGTTCCTGAACAAGGTCGACCAGGTCGACGACGCCGAGCTTCTGGAGTTGGTGGAGCTGGAAGTTCGCGAGCTTCTGTCGAAGTACGAGTTCCCGGGCGACGACATTCCGATCGTCAAGGGCTCGGCGCTTGCTGCTCTCGAAGACTCCAACAAGGAGATCGGCGAGAACGCGGTTCGCAAGCTGATGGAAGAGGTTGACGCCTACATCCCGACGCCGGAGCGTCCGATCGACAAGCCGTTCCTGATGCCGATCGAAGACGTGTTCTCGATCTCGGGCCGCGGCACGGTTGTGACGGGTCGCGTCGAGCGCGGCATCGTCAAGGTCGGCGAGGAACTGGAGATCGTCGGCATCCGTCCGACGGCCAAGACGACCTGCACGGGCGTTGAGATGTTCCGCAAGCTGCTGGACCAGGGCCAGGCCGGCGACAACATCGGCGCGCTGCTGCGCGGCGTTGACCGTGAGGGCGTTGAGCGCGGCCAGGTTCTGGCCAAGCCGGGTTCTGTGAAGCCGCACAAGAAGTTCAAGGCGGAAGCCTACATCCTGACGAAGGAAGAGGGTGGCCGTCATACGCCGTTCTTCACGAACTACCGTCCGCAGTTCTACTTCCGCACGACGGACGTGACGGGCATCGTTTCGCTGCCGGCCGGCACCGAGATGGTGATGCCTGGCGACAACATCACCGTTGACGTCGAGCTGATCGTGCCGATCGCCATGGAAGAGAAGCTGCGCTTCGCTATCCGCGAAGGCGGCCGCAC
>NZ_LJSD01000015.1 GCF_001303895.1 Mesorhizobium sp. 1M-11
TGTGTTTCGGCGTGGAATAAGGACCCCGTTTCAGGGGTGACCGGCGTCCAAAAAGGACCCCTGTAACGCAGGGTTGTCACACTGCCTTCGGTTTCATCGGGGGCATTTGTTTTGGATGTTGGTTGTGGAGACGATTGCGAAGATACGTCGGCTTTCGCTGGTCCAGGGGAAGTCGATCAAGGAGATCTGCCGCGAGTTGAGGATATCGCGGAAGGTTGTCCGGAAGGTGCTGCGGTCGAACGCGACGGAGTTCCGTTACGAGCGTGAGCATCAGCCGATGCCAAAGATCGGCCCCTGGCAGGATCAGCTCGACGGGCTTTTAGGTGGCAATCACGGCAAGGCGGGGCGCGAGCGGCTAACGCTGATCCGAATCTTTGAGGAGCTCCGCGGTCTCGGATACGACGGCAGCTACGACGCGGTTCGCCGATACGCCAAGAGCTGGGCGAAGGCGCAGGGATCAGCGACGGCGGAAGCCTATGTGCCGTTGTTCTTCGCGCCGGGTGAAGCCTACCAGTTCGACTGGAGCCACGAGATCGTCCTCATCAATGGCGTGACTGTGACCGTGAAGGTTGCCCATGTCCGGCTTTGCCACAGCCGCATGATGTTCGTCAGAGCCTATCCGCGCGAGACGCAGGAGATGGTGTTCGACGCGCACGACCGGGCCTTCGCCTTCTTTGGCGGCACCTGCACGCGCGGCATCTACGACAACATGAAGACGGCGGTTGAGACGGTATTCGTCGGCAAGGACCGGCAATACAATCGCCGCTTCCTGCAGATGTGCAGCCATTATCTGGTGCAGCCGGTCGCCTGCACGCCGGCGTCGGGCTGGGAGAAGGGTCAAGTCGAGAACCAGGTCGGGCTGGTGCGCGAGCGCTTCTTCACGCCGCGGCTGCGCTTCAAATCCTATGAGGAACTCAACGCCTGGCTGCTCGACAAATGCATCGCCTACACCAAGACGCACCGTCATATCGATCAGCCGGAGCGCACGATCTGGGAGGTGTTCGAGGAGGAGCGCGGCAAACTTGTCGAGTATCGCGGCCCCTTCGACGGCTTCCACACGGTCCCCGCCTCGGTATCGAAGACCTGCACGGTGCGCTTCGACAACAACAAATACTCGGTGCTGTCGACTGCCGTGGGCCGACCGGTCGAGATCCAGGCCTATGCCAGCAGGATCGTCATCCGGCAGGATGGCGTTGTCGTCGCCGAACACGCCCGTTCGTTCGGGCGCGGTGAGACCATTTACGATCCCTGGCACTATGTCCCCGTGCTCGCCCGCAAGCCCGGCGCATTGCGCAATGGCGCGCCGTTCCAGGACTGGGTTCTGCCCTCGGCGATGGAGCGGACCCGGCGCCGACTGAAGTCCTCGGATGACGGTGATCGCCAGATGGTGGCGATCCTGGCTGCGGTGTTGACCGACGGGATCGATGCCGTGGAGGCCGCCTGCCAAGAGGCGCTCGACCAGAACGTCTGCTCGTCAGCTGTCATCATCAACATTCTGGCGCGGCGGCGCGATCCGGCGCCAGCCATCACCATTCTCACCCCGGACGCTCTTCGCCTGCGCCATGAGCCGCAGGCCGACTGTGCCCGCTACGACAGCCTCAGGAGGGCAAGCTGATGGAACGCACGCAGGTTCTGGATCTGATGGGAACGTTGAAGCTCTACGGCATGCGCAGTGCCTATGACGAGGTTATGGCGACCGGCATCAAGCGCCAGCACGAGCCGCCGAGGATCGTCGGCGATCTGCTGTCGGCCGAGATCGCCGAGAAGCAGGCGCGCTCCATCAAATACCAGCTCACCGTCGCAAAGCTGCCGATCGCCAAGGACATCGAGGAGTTCGACTTCGACGGCACGCCGGTCAACGAGGTGCTGGTCAGGGACCTTGCCAACGGCACCTTCGTCGCCGACCAGCGTAACGCCGTTCTCATCGGCGGCACCGGAACCGGCAAGTCACATCTGGCGATTGCCCTTGCCCGATCCCTCATCCGCAACGGGACGCGCGGTCGCTTCTTCAATGTCGTTGATCTCGTCAACCGGCTCGAGACCGAGCACCGCGGTGGCAAGCAGGGCCGTATCGCTGACTACCTGACCCGATTGGACTTCGTCGTCCTCGACGAACTCGGCTATCTGCCCTTCGCGCAAGCCGGCGGGCAGTTGCTCTTCCACCTGATCAGCAGGCTCTACGAGCGCACCTCGATCATCGTCACCACCAATCTGGCGTTCGGCGAATGGCCCGCTGTCTTCGGCGACGCCAAGATGACGACGGCGCTGCTCGACCGGCTCACCCATCACTGCGAGATCATCGAGACCGGAAACGAATCCTGGCGATTCAAGAACCGCGCCTGATCACCCCATAACGCCGATCCGCGCTCGCCGGCCTGCGCAACCCAGACCAGCTTCGCCCGGCGAGCGCTAACCGTGGTGCCCTACAGGGGTCCCTTTTGCGCGCCGATCCAGGGTCCCCATTCCAGGCCGATTGACACCTTGGTCGGCACCATGTCGAAAAGTGGTGCGGCGGGACGGCCATTCGATATCGGATCGAGCCAGGCGGTGACACCGTTGCTGTTCATCACCTTCACGGCGCTGCGTGCCGCCTCGATCATGGTCTGCTGTGAGACCGGCGGTACCGCTCCCATCACCTTGTCCCAGCCGGTATCGGCGCTGAAGCCATTCGGCGTGAAGTCTTGTCCATGGCCGAAATATTTGCGTTCGGCTTCGCTCAGGCCGGCAATGTAGTCCCTGGTTACCCCGGCTCTCTTCAGCAAGACCTTATTGGCCCAGCCGGTATGGGCATCGGAACCGGCGAGGATGACGGGGATATCGGCAAAAGGCGGTGCGTTGAACACCTTGTCCAGCGCAGCGACGTTGTCCCAATAGGATGCCGTCAAATTGCCGATGCGCAGCGTATCGCCAATCATGCCGCGCCCGCTCTTCATCGAAGCTGTGGCGAATTCGGCCAATCGTTCCACGGAAGCGTCGCCCTGAGGCAGTTCCGCGGCCACCAGGGTGAAGCCTGCGAAGACCGCGTGCACGTGGCTGTCGATCAATCCTGGCAGCAGCATCTTGTCGCCGAGATCTTCGGTCGCATAGCCGGGCGCCAGTGCCTTTTCGACGTCGGCACGGCTGCCGACGGCGAGGATTGTGCCATCGCGTACTGCGACGGCTTCCGCGTTCGGGGCCGCCGGATTGGCTGTGAATATCCTGCCATTGACCAACAACGTGTCTGCAGCAAGCGCAGGTGCGCCAAGCGCAAGGCCGAGCGCAGCGCCGAAAGCGACGCTTCGGCGTTTGAGTGATGAAAACATGCTTCCTCCCCTTTCGACTTCGATAGCGAAGCCGAGGGGATTTTGGTCAGAAATTTACGGATAAGGCAATAAGTTTATCATTTTGTAATTTTGTGCATGGCTCTACGATTGCTGCAGACAGCAGCGCGGCGCTGGCTGACCATGCGATTGCGAGCCTTAAATGTCCGTGGAGCTGAATGCGGTCATAGGGCGGCAGCCGTAGGGAAGATCAGTCGCGGCTTGGTCTGTAGCGCGTTTTGATGCGAGGCGGCGTCAGCCTTTGATGCTGATCGCGGCCGCGGCGAGTTCGCGCGCGATCACACTGTCCGCGCCACCCTTGCCGAACGCACCGTCAAGCGCTGTTGCCGTCAAGGCGCAGGCCAGCGACCCGTCGAAGTCGAACACTGGGACAGACAGCGCCGCCAGTCCCGGGATGACGGTGCCGTCGACGAAACCCACGCCTCGGGCCCGGGTGTCCTCGATCTTCTTGTTGAGAAGGGCCTTGTCTGTCGCGGCATTCGTTTCGCGGCGCGCAATCGGTGCCGTAGCGACCTCAGGCAGGAAAGCCATGAAGACGAGCCCGGTGGCTGAACGCGTGATGGGCAGAACGCGCCCCAGACCCAGGCTTGTGACCAGTGGCACGCCGCCGTGATGGGTCCGCACAATGACTGGACCCTGTTCGCCCCAGACACTGAGGTGGCCGGTCAATCCATGACGGTCGAGCAAATCGTTGAGCACTTTCTCGGCTTCATCGATGACGCTGCGCCGCGCCATCGCTGCAAGGCCGAGGCGGATCGCCAGTGGACCGAGATCGTACTTCCCGTCCTTTTCATGCTGCGAGGCAAGGCCGATGCGGATGAGGCTGGTCAGATACCGATGCAGTTTTGCTGCAGGCACACCCGTGTCGATGCTCAGGGTCTTGAGGTTGAGTGGCCCAGGCGCGGCCGCCAGCGCACGCAGCACCTTGCCGACGAAATCGATCGACTGGATGCCGCGCCGATCGTCCCCGTTTTCCTGCTCGTCCATTCGATACCTCGCTGAGGGCTTCATATCGTCAGCTTGCAGAAATCACAAATTCACTATTGCGTAATTAATTACGAAATGTAAAAGAATTCGAAATCGCAATGGAGGAGAACGATGGCGGCTTTGCACCCTGATGATTTTCGTGGGCGGCTCGGGCAGGAAGGCGTGTCGCCTTTGTGGGATGTGCTGGATGCGCTCGTAACGCCGCGGCCCGCTCCACGCACAACACCTGCTGCATGGCGCTACGATGCACTGCGGCCACTGTTGATCGAGGCAGGGGAACTCATCACCGCACGCGAAGCCGAACGCCGCGTTCTGATCCTTCAGAATCCCGCAATCACCGGCCAGCATCGGGCAACGGACACGCTCTACACCGGCCTTCAGCTCGTGTTGCCTGGCGAAATCGCACCGGCCCATCGGCACACGCAGTCGGCGCTTCGCCTTGTCCTGGAAAGCGACGGCGCGTGGACCGCAGTCGATGGAGAGCGGGTCGAGATGGCCAATTTCGACCTGGTGCTGACGCCCAACTGGCGCTGGCACGAGCATGGCAATGACGGGACGACACCGGCCATCTGGCTCGACGGACTGGATATCCCCATCGTCTCGGCTTTTGCGGGAGGTTTCGCAGAACATCTCGGCAACAATCCACCACCACCTGCCACGCATCCTGGCGACAGCAGGGCGCGCTATGGTTCCACATTGAAGCCGGTTGCCTGCACCATGGCGGATCGGGCCGCCAGCGGCTATCCGCTATTCCACTATCCTTACGCCCAGTGGCGTCAGGCGCTGGAGGACACGGCCGCTGCCAGCGATCCGGATCCGCATTTCGGCTGCGTCATGGAGTTCGTGAATCCGCTCGATGGCGGATCGGTGATGGGAACGATCTCGGCTTTCGTGCAGCTTGTGCGCGCTGGAACCGTGACACGTCCGCGCCGCCAGAGCGCCAGTGCCGTCTATGTCGGCATCGAAGGCCGTACGGTGCTGACGCTGGATGGCAAACGTTTTGAGATCGGCCAGCGTGACGTGGTGGCGGTGCCGTCCTGGTGCGAGGTCACGATCGAGGCGGGGGCGTCAGATGCTGTCCTCTTCAATTATTCAGACCGTGTTTGCATGGAGAAGCTGGGGCTTTGGCGCGAGCAGCGGGGTTGAATATGCTGGTTCTGTTCGAGCCCTGCCATCCGACGCTGTTGCAAACCACGACCGCTGACAGCTATCCGGTGCGCCGCGTCTTCTGCATCGGCCGCAACTATGAAGCCCATGCGCGCGAGATGGGGCGCGATCCCGATCGAGAGCCGCCGTTCTTTTTCACCAAATGGGCCGAGACGGTCGTCAACGCCGACCCGGATGACGCATGCCGTATCGCCTATCCGCCTGAAACGCACAACTTCCATTTCGAGATCGAACTGGTCGTAGCCATCGGCAAGGCGGGATTCCGGATCGACGCTGCGGAAGCGGAGCAGGTTATCTGGGGTTACGCGGTCGGGCTCGACATGACGCGTCGCGACCTGCAGCTCGAAGCCAGGGATCTCGGTCGACCATGGGACACCGGCAAGAATGTCGAGCAGTCTTCGCCAATGGGGCGATTGGTCGCCAGGGATGCCGCCAGGCCAAACGGTTTCGATCCTGGGTCGGGGCGCATCACGCTGTCAGTCGACGGTATTGTCAAACAGGATGCCGACCTCTCGGAGTTGATCTGGCCGGTCAAAGACATCGTTGCTCATGTCTCGCGCTTCTATCGGCTTGCGCCCGGTGACCTGATTTTCACGGGCACACCGGCAGGGGTCGGCGCCGTCGTCCCAGGCAATCGACTGGTTGGCGAGATTGCAGGGCTGCCGCCGCTTGAGATCACCGTTGCGCCGCCTGCCGATAGTTGACTTCTTGCAGCATCAGCCAAGCCATGTCCCCTGACACAGCCACCAGCATCAAGAAGCCTGAGGATGGGCGACTGCCCAGCTTCACCTTCTACAACTACTTCCGCTCGTCAGCGGCATACCGAGTGCGCATCGCCTTTAATTTCAAGGGCGTTAAGCCGGCTCGCATCGTCGACCTTGATATCAGGCAGGGTGAGCAGAAGGCGGCCATTCTTGGCGATGTGATCCCGCATGGCCTTGTCCCGGCCTTCTCCTGGGATGGCGGGTTCCTGACCCAGTCCATCGCCATGATCGAATGGCTCGATACATTGACACCGCAGATGCCGCGCCTGGTTCCGGTCGACCCGCAAGAGGCGTCTCACGCCCGCGAGATCGCGCTTGCCGTGGCCTGCGATATCCATCCGCTGAACAACCTGCGGGTGCTCAACTATCTGGGACATTGGTTGGACATCTCGGAAGACGCGCGCCTGCATTGGTACCGGCATTGGATCGAGGAAGGATTTGCCGGAGTTGAGCGCATCCTTCGACTGAGGCGCGCGGGAGGACCGTTCGCCTTGGGCTCGCAACCTACGCTGGCCGATGTGTGTCTGGTTCCGCAGGTCTTCAATGCGCGTCGCTTCGATGTACCGCTTTCGACATTTCCGACGATCGTCGAAGTCGCGGATCGGTGCGAGGCAATGGAGGCATCCAGGAAAGCAAGCCCGGAGGCGGCTGCTTGACGAAGCGCCGGAGAACCCGGCGACCAAGGGAGGAGAAACTCGATGCTCGGGAAAATGACCCGCCTTGCCGCATTCGCGGCCGGCCTGCTGTGGTGCGGCTCGCTGCATGCGGCAGAAATCACGCTGAAGATCAGCCATTATCTGCCGCCGACGCACGGCTTTCAGGCCGACTTCCTTGCCCCATGGGCAAAGGAGCTCGAAGAGCGCACCGGCGGCAAAGTCAAGGCCGACATATTCGGGGCCGGTTCAGCCTATGGCGAGGCGGCGCGACAATCGGACCAAGTCAAGGCCGGCGTCGTGGACATTGCATTGGGACTTGCCGGTATCCCGCGCGGCCGTTTTCCAGCTACCTCGGCCATCGAGCTGCCCTTCACGGTGGACAGAGCGGGTCCCGGTTCGCGGGCGCTATGGGAACTCTACAAGCAAGGCGCACTCGGCAAGGAGTATGATGACTTCAAGGTGCTGGCGCTTTTCGTCCACCATGGAGGTCTGTTTCATACGGTCAATCGCCCGGTTCGATCGCTTGAGGACCTTAAGGGTTTGCGCCTGCGCACGCCTGGCCCTGCAGTTTCGGCCATGCTGGAGGCGGTGGGAGCTTCCCCGGTCGGCATGCCGCCGGCACAGATCTACGAAAGCCTCGAGCGCGGTGTGCTCGACGGTGTCGTGACGACCTGGGATCTTGTCGGCGCCATCAAGCTCAACGAGACCCTCAAATATCATACCGACGCGCGCGCTTATGCGGCGGCATTCTATGTCGTGATGAACAAGCAGAAGTACGACGCGTTGCCTGAAGATGTCCGCAAGGTCATCGACGAAATGTCAGGCGATGCGCTGGTGGCGAAGTTCGGCCCCCGGTGGGACAAATGGGAGGCTCGCGGCAAGGAGGATGCAGTCCGGCGCAAGCAGGAGATCATCGAGGTCGATGACGCGACGCGCGCGGCCTGGGCCAGGCAACTCCAGCCGATGACGGAGGCTTATCTGGAAGCGCTGAAAGGGGAGGGCGTAGCCGACCCCAAGGCACTCTACCAGAAAGCAAAGGACCTCCTGGCGAAATATTCGGCCGAATAGTCGGGAGCTGCCTGTGTCTGATCTCTCCAAGGAAATCGGTGGCCGCGCCGCCGCCGCGATCACTCTCATCAATGGCATAGAGCGCCTGATGGCTGCCATGGCGATCTTTGGCATTGTCATGCTTGCCGGCGCGATAGCGTTGGTCGTCGTCGACATCGTCCGGCGGCGACTGCTCGGTGGTTCGGTGATCGGCGTCATCGACATCACCCAGCTTTGCGTGATGGCTGCCGCCTTCTGGTCTATCCCTTATGCATTCAGCAAAAAGTCACATGTCGCGGTCGATTTCCTGGCGATGGACAACGCGCCTCGATTGCGGATGTTTCTCGCGATCGTTTCGGCGCTGCTCAGCCTCGGTTTGCTGGGTCTCATCCTATGGCTCGCCTGGGCGCGAGCGATGGACACCTGGAGCAGCGGCGACATTTCCCAGGATCTCGGCATTCCAATGATCTGGTATTGGGGCTTCCTGCTCTCTGGCCTTGCGGCGGCCCTGGTTGCTGTCGCCGCCGCCTTCCTGCGGGAGATGATCGAGGCCAACGCGTCGAAGGGGAGCGAGTGATGACAAGCTATTGGGGCGTTGCGGGGTTTGCCGCGGTGCTGCTGCTGTGCGGCCTTCGCGTGCCGATTGCAATTGCCATGGGAGTTGTCGGTGCAGTCGGCTCGATCGCCTTGATGGGATGGACGCCTTCCGCCTTCCTGATGTCAAACCTGGCCTTCGAGGCAGTGTTCCCATACGGGCTGTCGGTAATCCCGCTGTTCGTCTTCATGGGTGTGTTCGCGTCTTACTCCGGCCTTTCACAGAACCTCTATTCCGGCATCAACGCCTTCGTCGGTCATCGGCGTGGCGGCCTGGCTGCAGCGACCGTTGGAGCCTGCGCCGTCTTCGGCGCGATCTGTGGTTCGTCGCTGGCGACATGCGCCACGCTTGGGCGTGTCGCACTGCCGGAGATGGACAGGCGCGGTTACTCGCCTGCCTTCGCCGGGGCGACTGTTGCTGCCGGTGGAACCTTGGGTGTTCTCATCCCTCCGTCCATCATCCTCGTGATCTACGGATTGCTGACCCAGCAGTCGATCGGCGCGCTCTTTGCCGCGGCAATGATTCCGGGCCTGATCGCGACCCTGCTCTACATGGCGGCGATCTGGTACCAGGTGAGGCGGAACCCGACCCTCGCTCCGGCCGGCCCCCGCACACCGCGGCGCGACTGGGTAAAGGCGATCGCGGGCATGTGGGATGCCCTCGTGCTCATCCTGCTGGTTATCGGAGGCATCTACAGCAAGGTCTTTTCGCCAACGGAAGCCGCTGCCGTTGGCGCGGGCGCTGCCGTTGTCATTACTGCGCTGAAGCGCAGGCTGACGTTCGAGGTGTTCAAGGTCGGCATCTCCGAAACGGCGCAGATGACCGGCATGATCTTCCTCATCCTGATTGGTGCTGCGCTTTTCAACCTGTTCATCGAGGCCAGTCGCCTGCCGGAGATGCTGGTGACCGTGATCGGCGCGTCGGGTTTGCCGACGCCGGTGATCATGACGATCATCATCGTGTTCTATGTTGTACTCGGCTGCTTCATGGACAGTCTGTCGATGGTGCTGCTCACGGTCACACCGGTTTATGCGATCATCACCCAGCTTGGTCTCGATCCGATCTGGTTCGGCGTCGTGTTGGTGACTGTTGCCGAGATCGGCTTGATCACCCCGCCAATCGGGATGAACCTGTTCGTCATCAAATCGATTTCGCCGAAGCTGGCGCTTGCCGATTTGTGGCGCGGCATCCTGCCCTTTATTGGAGCGGACCTCGTCCGCGTCGTCATCATCGACTCATTGCCGGTGCTGTCGCTATGGCTTCCGCACCTGCTCGGATTTTAAGGTGTTGAACCAGTGATTTTGACAGCGTCGGCGCTCGTTTCAAGCGCCGACATTTCAGCTTGCAACCGGCATTGTGGAGTCGCGGATGATCAGGTTAACCGGCAGAACAATGTGACTTGCGTCACCCGCGCCGCTGTCGATCATCCTCGTCAACAGCTCGCCGGCTTGGAACCCGATGTTGTATTGTTCGATCCGGATCGTCGTCAGGGGCGGTTTCAGGCGATCGACCATCGGCATATCGTTGTAGCCGGTAATCGAAATGTCCTTGGGGGCATTTGATGCCCCTGCGTGCCAATGACTCGATCGCTCCGATGGCGAGACGGTCGTTGGCGCAAACAATCGCAGAGAAGTCCTGGCGCCGGACCAGCAATTCTTCGACGCAGCGTTCGCCCTCGCTCTCCGTGTAGCCTTTCGCAAAAGTCACGAGATCGACCTCTTCAGCGAGGCCAAGCGCCTTGCGATGCCGCTCGAATGCTGCATACCGGTCTGCACCCGTCGAGAGGCGCTGGGGGCCAGCGATGTTTGCGATACGCCGGTGGCCCAGCGACGCCAGGTGAGTGAGTACCCGCCTGATCCCCTCATCATCGTCGTGGACAACGGAACTGACGTTCTCATTGCTGCTGCGCCGGTTCACGGTGACGATGGGGATCCCGTCCTCTGCCAGTTTGGCAACGGTATCATCCTGCAATTCGACGCTTGCAAGAATGAAGCCATCGACTCCCCGCTCCTGGAGTTTCAA
This sequence comes from Mesorhizobium sp. 1M-11, assembly GCF_001303895.1. Taxonomy (GTDB): domain Bacteria; phylum Pseudomonadota; class Alphaproteobacteria; order Rhizobiales; family Rhizobiaceae; genus Mesorhizobium. The sequence continues at coordinate 10,559 of NZ_LJSD01000015.1, forward strand.
CGCCAGGCTTTTTTCGCGCACGGGATCATTGTCGGTGTTGCCGATGATCGCCAGGTATCCAATCTGCGCCAATGAATCTTCGATGCCGCGAATGATCGGCGGGAAGATCGGGTTGGCGATATCGGGCACGACGACACCGATCATGCGGCTCCTGGCCGTGCGCAGGGCGGCCGCCGCCGCATTGTGCCGGTAGCCGAGCTGCTGGCTCACATCCAGGATTCGCTGGACGGCTTCCGGGGTAATCAGGTGCCTGTTCTTCGGGTCAAGGGCGCGCGATGCGGTTGAAACATGGACCCCCGCTGCTTTCGCTACGTCCTTGAGAGTAGTTTGGCGCTTCATGCCGAATGGTATCCGTGAGGGCGTGGCGCGTGAGCGCCGGGTCAGAGTGTTTCGATCTGCCTTACCGGTTTCGTCGCCAAACTCCAATTCCAGGCGCTGTTGGCCGCCCGCTCTAATCGCGTATCCCGAACAGATCGGTCAGCCAATCCGCGAGGAGCGGCCGATAGAGCCACGGGATGTTGTTGCAGACATGGTTGCCTTCGTCAAAGATATGACAATCAGCATTCTCGAAAAGCGTCGAACATCGACGCGCTTCCGACGGCGGGAAGATCTTGTCAAGCCTGCCATGGATGATGAGTGCCGGCACAGGGCGTTGGTGCACGGATCATTCAGCGGTCGTGATGTAGGCGAACGGCGATCTCAATAGCCGGTCTGCCTCCAGTCATGCCTTTCAAACACAATGCCGCCCGCCGTCATCGCATCGGGAAGATGAAATTCAAGGTGACGAACTGGCCGGAATATGAGGCGGGCCTCCGCCGACGTGGCAGCTTGACCCTGTGGCTGACGCCGGAGGCGGTTGCCATATGGGTTGCTCCACGACGAACAACGCGTGGTGGCCAGCCTCGCTATTCTGATCTTGCCATCGAGACAGCCTTGTCCCCGGGCATGGTGTTCGGACTGCGGCTACGCCAGGCCGAAGGCTTCCTTGAATCGGTATTGCAATTGATGGGATTGGCACTCTCCGTCCCCGATCATACCACGCTCAGCCGTCGGACACGGACATGGCAATCGCCCAGCAAACGGCAGCATCCTCAGGTTCCTCTGGGCGGACGGGTGCATGTTCTTGTCGATAGTACCGGCCTTCAAATCTATGGCGCGGGCCAGTGGCTGAAGGAGAAACATGGCGCGCCAAATCCCGTCGCGGTTGGCGCAAACTGCATCTGGCGCTGGATGCCGATAGCGGCGAGATCATCGCCCACACAATGACCGACCAGGACACAGGCGATGCCTCGCAGGTGGGGCCACTTCTCAATCAGATCGACGGTCCAATCGGACGGTTAACCGCCGATGGTGCCTATGATGGAAAGCCCATCTACGACGCGATCATCAACCACAGTGCCGATGTTGCCATCGTCATTCCGCCACGGGTCAATGCGGTCGAACCGGCCGGCAATCGATCTCTCGGCCAAAGAGATCAGCATATCGCCGCGATAAGCAGAGACGGGCGGATGAAGTGGCAAGCTTCCACCGGCTACGGCAAGCGTGCGCGGGTCGAGACCGCCATCGGACGATACAAATCCATCATCGGACCGCGTCTGCGGGCTCGGTCGTTTCACGTTCAGCAGACGGAAGTCGCCATCGGCTGCGCCGTCCTCAACCGCATGCTTGCCTGCGCACGCCCGAAGTCCGTCCGCCGCAAGGCAAAGCGAGCGTAGCCCACGTCATCAAACAATCAAAGATCGAGATCCGCCGTGCTCCAGATCCGTGCACCAAAGCC
>NZ_LJSD01000031.1 GCF_001303895.1 Mesorhizobium sp. 1M-11
GACAAGCCGGCGCTCAACGCCGCCCAACGGTTGCTGCAGCAGCGCCAGCAGCGTGAGGATACGGACGCAGTCGTCGGGGCGCTGACCGAGCGCATCGGCCGCGACGCTGCCGGAGCACTCGCCGGCCTGACGGCGGAGATCCGCCAGGTGCTGGAAACGTCGAAGACGCTGCACGAGGCCGCCGACCGGCTGGCCAGGATGGAGCTGGCGCCCGACGCGCTGGCAGACGCCATGGCCCGCGGCATGGCCCTCTCCAATCTCGCCGGCCAGGCTGCGCTCCTCGATGAGCTGGGGCGCCGATCATGAGCAATGTCACAGCCGCCGCAGGAGCGCGTTCACGGGTCTTGATGCCCCGATATACCACCGGCGGGCTTGAAGAGCGCTCACGGCCTTTGAAAACCCCTTTAAAAACGAGATGAAGGGGCGACCGTGGCCGACGCGAACATCTCGGCGCTCGACCAGCCCTTCGAGGAAGCGATCCGCTTCTTTCGAGAGAAGGCCAGCGTCACCACCAGGACATGGACAGACGTCTATGCGGCGGCCCATTCCCGCGCCTTCATGGTGGCGGGCGCCGCGACCGACGCCCTGGTTGCGGATTTCCGCGCCGAGATCCTGAAGGCGCTCGATGCCGGCACCACGATCGCAGAATTCCGGAAGGGCTTCGACGACATCGTGCTGCGCCACGGCTGGGATCACACCGGCGGCCGCAACTGGCGCTCGCGGATCATCTTCGACACCAACCTGCGCACAGCCTATGCCGCCGGCCGCTATGCGAAGCTGACCGCACCCGGCACGCTCGAGGCTTTTCCCTACTGGCAGTACAACCATTCCGGCTCGCTGCATCCGCGCAAGGAGCATCTCGCCTGGGACGGCCTGGTGCTGCGCGCCGACGAGACCTTCTGGTCGACGAACTATCCGCCGAACGGCTGGCATTGCGGCTGCTTCGTCACGGCGGCGTCCGATCGGGATCTGCGCCGCCAGGGCAAGGGCGGTCCCGACGAAGCTCCGGACCTGCTGTTCAGGGCGGAGGAAGTCGGAGGCCAGCGCGTCATGGTGCCGTTCGGCGTCGATCCCGGTTTCGAGTACAATCCCGGCCAGGCATGGCTGTCGCGGACGGCGCCGGGCTCGGAGACGGTCGGCGCCGCGCCCGGCATGATCCGCCGTTTCGTCGAGAGCGCCGTTGCCGGCAAGCGGCCGGGCGGCAGCTACATCCCGGTGGCGGTCGCGCCGCGGCGTCTCGCGGGGCCGTTGGCGGTGACGGAGGGAACGGAAGTGCGCCTGTCGGCCGACACGATCCGCAGCCACCAGAAACACCGCCATGCCACCGCCGATTTCTACGCCACCGCGCCGGAGCTGCTGGTCGAGCGCGGCGAGCTCATCGAGCGCGCGGATGGGCGTCACATGCTGGTCGGAAACGTCGACGGCGATCTCTATGCCGCGGCCGTCAAGATCGTGCGCCGGGCTGAAGGCGACGAGCTCTACCTGGTGTCGCTGCACAGGACGAACGCACGCCAGCTCGCACGCCATCGGCGCGCCGGCAGGATCCTGGCTGGAAAATGAAAGACGCGCCGGGGAGACCGGAAATGTCATCCCAAAGCTCACGAGGAGCTCGCTTCCTGCTCGGCGCGCCCATGCAATATAGGCGCGGCAGCTGCGGCAGGCAAGCATGAGCGGCGTATCCGTCGACGTCGAGATCCGCGACCATGGTGTCGGCGAGAGCTTCACCCGCCTGATCGGGCTGATGGGCAACACCACGCCGGTCATGTCGGCGATCGGCATCGGCCTGGTGTCGTCGACGCATCGGCGCTTCATCTCGCAGACCAGTCCGGAAGGCCAGCCCTGGGCGACTCTCAACGCCGACTACAAGGGAATGAAGCGCAACAGCAGGATCCTCACCGAGAGCGGCCGGCTGCGCGACAGCATCAACGACCAGGCCGGCAACGACTGGGTGCGCGTCGGCACCAACGTCATCTATGCACTGATCCACCAGATGGGCGGCACCATCAGGCCAAAGAACGCCACGCACCTGGTGTTCCGCCTTGCCTCTGGCCTGGTGCTCGCAAAATCTGTTACGCTGCCGGCGCGGCCATATCTCGGCATCTCCGACGACGATCAGGAGATGATCGCCGACACGGTCTTCCGCTTCCTGCGGCGCTTCATCTGACGGCCTGACACATGCCCGCCTTGGCGGGCATTAAAATCGATGCCGACGCGGGCCATTGTCGGCCGCGATGAACATGGTCCTCAACGCCATCACCCACAGCCTTTCGGCCGCAGCCAACGACGGCAAGGCGCCCGAATACATCCATCTGCTTCCGGCCGGCACCTTCAGCGGCGCCGACGGCCGCGGACCCTTCGTGCTCGGCGATGTTGCCGAGCTGATCGCCGTCTCGTTGCCGGCCGGCCGCAAGCTGCCGATCGACGTCAACCACGCCATCGATCATCTGGCCGGCACGGGCCGGCCGAGCCCGGCCGTCGCCTGGATCGTGGCGCTCGAGGGCCGCGCCGATGGCGTCTGGGGCAAGGTCGAATGGACCAACGAGGGCCGGAGCCTGGTCGCAGATCGGAAGTACGGCTTCATCTCGCCGGTCTTCAACACGCCGAAGACGAAACCGCACCGCGTGCTGCAGCTGCTGCGCGCAAGCCTGACCAACGATCCGAACCTCACTCTCACCGCACTGCACTCGAAAACAACGAACGGAGATCCTTCGATGGATGAAGAACTGCGGAAGGCACTCGGGTTGCCCGAGACCGCCGACCAGGCGGCGATCCTCGCCGCCGTCACCTCGGCGCACAGCGCGTCCACGGCCATGGCGACGATCGCCAAGGCCGCCGGGCTGGCAGAGAACGCCGGCGCCGACGACATCGTCACCGCGATCCAGGAGCGCGCCGGCGATGATGACGAGGACGCCGAGAAGGCGGAGCTGCGCGAGCAGGTCAAGGAGCTCAACACCCGGCTCACCACCGAGGTGACGACGAACGCGAAGAAGCGCGCCGAGGCATTCGTCGAGAAGGCGATCGAGGACGGCAAGCTTGTGCCGGCGCTGCGCGAGCGCTTCATCGCCCGCCACATGAAGGACCCGGCCGACGTCGAGGCCGAGATCAAGCTGATGCCGTCGCTTCATTCGGGCGGCCTCGGCAAGCGCCGCTCCATCGAGGGCGACGCCGACGGCCTTTCCGACACCGACGCCACCGTCTGCGAAATGATGGGGCTCGACCCCAAGGAGTTCGCAAAGACGGCCGCCGCAATCCAGAAGGAGGTCCACTAGATGGGCGCTTCCCGCGATCTTGAAACCCTGGCGCGCTCCGGCGACCGCTTCGGCTATCCGGCCAAGGCCGGCGTCCGCCTCTTCCGCGGTACGTTTGCCGCCCTCACGCTTGCCGGTCTCTGCGTTCCTGCGGGCACGGCCGGCGCCGTCGCCATCGCCGGTGTGGTGGAAAGCCATGTCGACAACCGCGAAGGGGCCGACGGCGACCTGCATGTCGAAGCGCAGCGCGGCTGCTTCGGCGTCGTCTTCGCCGCCACCTTCGCCGACATCGGCCGCCAGGTCTTCGCCGTCGACGATCAGAGCTTGAGCTTTGACGGCTCCGGCGGCCGATTGCTGGTCGGCACCGTCGCCGGCATCGGCGATGGCCGCACCTGGATCGACATCCCGCTGGCGACGAAAGACCTCGCCGTCGCGACGGTGCGCGTCGCCACACTGGTCGGCGCGGACGTCACCAGGACGATCGCCGCGGTCAAGGGCCGCATCGTCAGGCTGCGCAGCGTCATCGACGGCGTGCTCACCACCGGCGACGCCACCATCACCGCCGCCATCAACGGCGTCGAGGTGACCGACGGCGTCATCACCATCACCCAGGCGGGCTCGGCCGCCGGCGACGTCGACGAGGCGGTCCCGACCGCCCTCAACGAGGTCGAGCCCGGCGACGTGATCAGCCTGACCGTCGGCGGCACCAACGCAACCGCGACGCCGGCCACCGTCGTCGTCGAAATCGCGCAGTAGGAGAACACTGCACCATGGACATCAACGCCTCTACGCTGCGCTCGATCTACACCGGCCTGTCGACGGCCTTCAACGCGCGGCTTGCCGCCACCAGGATGATGTACTCGACCGTCGCCATGACCGTGTCGTCGGCCACGGCGGTTAACGAGTATCCGCGCATGGACGATCTGCCGGGGATCCGCGAATGGATCGGCGACCGCCTCATCCACAACCTCTCGGCCCAGACCTACATCATCCGCAACAAGGAGTTCGAGGGCACGATCGGCATCAAGCGCGCCTCGATCGAGGACGACCAGTTCGGCTTCTACACCACGATCGCCTCGCAGATGGGACAGGATGCGGCCGCGTTTCCCGACCAGCTGGTCTGGCCGCTCTGGAAGAAAGGCGACGCCACCCTCTGCTACGACGGCCAGAACTTCTTCGACGCCGATCATCCCGGCTTCGACGAGAACGGCGGCGAGATCTCGGTGTCGAACATCACCGCCGGTGCCGGCCCGGCCTGGTACCTCATCGACGACACACAGGTCATCAAGCCGATGATCTTCCAGCAGCGCAAGCCTTTCAAGCTGGTGCAGATGGACCGCGAGACGGACCCGAACGTCTTCATGAAGGGCCAGTATCTGTATGGTGTCGACGGCCGCTGCAACGCCGGCTTCGGGCTGTGGCATCTGGCGCATCAGTCGAAAGCCACGCTCAACGCCGAAAACTTCAAGGCGGCGCGCGATGCCATGGGCTCGATCCGCAAAAGGAACGGCGAGGTGATCAACATCCGGCCGACGAAGCTCGTGGTGCCGCAGGCACTCGAGGCCGCCGCCCTGCAGGTCGTCGAGGCGCAGCTGATCAACGGCGGCGAGAGCAACATCTGGTTCAAGAAGGCCGAAGTGGTGGTGGTGCCGCAGCTCGGCTGACGAGTTCGCCGCGGCGTCGTGGGTCGCCGCGACGAACGACCCGGCGGCTGGGCGGGACACCCATCGCCGCCGGGTCTCTCGAAAAGGGCCGGAGCCTCGACCCTTTCCGTGAGACCCGAAACGAGGATCTGACATGGCGAAGAAAGTTTCCGAGGGCGCAACGGCCGCGGCTGCCAAGCCCACCGCCGCGCCGGCGACCAATACTCCCGAGAGCGAAGACCAGGGCGGGGCCGGCGATCCGGCCGGTCCCGCCGGCGATCTCTCGGTGGATCAGCAGATTAAGGCCGGTCGCGCGGCCTCCGCCGAGCAGCTGGATCGGATCGGCGACTTCCTGAAGGCCGAGCAGGACAAGTTCCGCGCCGCCTATCCGAAGCTGTCGGCGGCGATCGACGCCTGGCAGGCGAAGGGTGGGCCGCGGCCGACCGCCGTGCGCGTCGTTTCCAGGGTCGACGGCTTCCGGCGCGCCAACATCGCGCATTCGAAGGAGGCGGTCGAACATCCGGTCGAAAGCTTCCGCCTGCCCGAGCAGCTGGAGGCGCTGTTCGCAGAGCCGAATCTGGTCGTCGAGTTCGTTGGAGACGTTTCTGCGGAGTAGAGCAGCGGTAGCTCGCCAGCCTCATAAGCTGGAGGTCGCACGTTCAAATCGTGCCTCCGCAACCAGAATACCAGGGGAAGCCGCCGCGCCCCGACATTGATGCCGAGCGCCATGGCGCTCGCCGGCGGACGGCCCGGTTGGGAGACCGGGCACACAGTTTGGAGAACATGGTGGCCTACGCATCCGTCCAGGACATGATCGACCGCTTCGGCGAGACGGAGATGATCCGCCTGTCGCAGCCGGAAGACCGTACGGCCGAGACGGTGCTCACCGCCAAGGTCGAGGTGGCGATCGCCGACAACAGCGTCCTGATCGACGACTATCTGCGCGGACTTTACATCGTGCCGGTGGCGGCGCCGCCCGACAGCATGGTGCGCGCCGTCTGCGTGCTCGCCCGCTACGACCTGGCGAAGGGAGAACGCACCGGTCCGACCGAGCAGATGCGGCTCGATCGCAAGGAGGTCATCGGCTGGCTGGAGAGCATCCAGGCCGGCAGGGCCAAGATCAACGCTCCGCCTGCCGGCACTCCGGGCAGTGGTCACGGCGCCCGCGTCAGCGACCGCTGCGACGTCTTCAACGACCGCAACCTGCGAGGCTGGTGATGGATCTCGCGACCTCGCCCATCCGCGTCATGCAGCCGGCGATCGTCTCGCGTCTTAGGCTGGCGTTTCCGGAGAAGGACTTCCAGATCCAGCGCGTGCCGCCGGTGCTGACCATCCGCGAGTTCGAGCGCGTGGTGCGCCTGACGCCGTTCATCGGACTCGCCTGGATGGGAATGCGCCCGGATCGCGACGCCGGCCGCCAGCTCGCCGCAGCAATGCGCTGGCGCCTGACGCTGATCGTCAAGGCGTCGTCCAGCCTGGACGCGCGCTTCGGCGGCGACCGGCGCGACATCGGCCTGGACGCCATGCTCGACGTCGCCGGCGCGCTTCTTCAGGGCGCGGTGTTCGACGGCATCGGCGCCAGCGCTGTCACCGGCGCCGAGGCAGTCTACGCCGACGGCTGGGCCGACGAGGCCACCGTGGTCGCCAATGTCGATTTCGAGATCCGCTACCAGTTCTCGCCGGCGCCGCTGCAGCTGGTGACGCTCGACGATTTCGAGACGCTGGGCGTCACCTGGCTGAACGACGAAAACCCGGACGAAGGCGGCGTAGAGCCGTCGCAGGCCGTCCCGCAGTAGGAGAGCGACGATGCCCGAAAAGACCCTGAAGCTCGCCGAAGGCCGATCCGTCCCGATGGAGGACGGCAAGGCCTGGCCGGCCGAAGGCGCGACCGTCGAGGTCACCCTCTATATCCGCCGCCGTCTCACCGACGGCGACCTGGTCGAATGCAAGCCCGCTGCCGACCAGGCGGTGGCCGAGGTGCCGGCCGAGCCGACGCAGTCCGAGCCGGACAGTGAGCCCGAAACCGTTCAGACGCACACCGGCCGCAAGGGCCGCAACGGAGGCAAGTGAACATGGACCCGATCGTCTTCGACGAGATCCCGTACGACTGGCTGGAGCCCGGCACCTATCTCGAGGCCAAGCCGAACTACCGCACCATGGGCATCCTGCCCTGGCCGGTGCGCAACCTGATCATCGGCCAGAAGCTGGCGACCGGCACCCTGGCGCCGGGTCAGTTCGTCGAGATCGTCCGGCCGGAACAGGCCGTCGCCCTGTTCGGCGAAGGCTCGATCGGTGCCGAGCAGGTCGCCGCTTTCCGCGCGGCCAACAAGACGCAGCCGCTCTACGTGACGGCGCTTGCCGACGATGTGGACGCAGTCAAGGCCACCGGCACCATCACCTTCACCGGCGCGATCTCGGCCGCCCTGGTGCTGCGCTTCCTCGTTGCCGGCAAGCAGGTCCGCTTCAACGCGGCCGCCGCGGCTTCCGTCACCGATCTTGCGACCGCGCTGAAGGACGCCATCAACGCCGACACGACGCTGCCGGTGGTCGCCACTTCGGCTCTGGGCGTCGTCACGGTGACGGCGCGCCAAGGCGGCGAGGTCGGCAACGACATCGACATCCGTGTCGACACCGCAGCCCAGCCGCTGCCCTCCGGCCTTGCGGCCGCGGTGGTCGCCATGTCGGGCGGGACCGGCAATCCGGACCTGACCGATGCGCTCGATGCCATCGGCAACGTTTGGTACACGGCCGTCCAGCATCCCTGGACCGACGCCACCAACATGGCCGCCTTCGCAACCTGGTTGCGGGACCGCTACATGGCCATGGCTAAGCTCGATTGCCACGGCTATGTCGCGAAGGCCGGCACGTTTGCGGATCTCGGAACGTTCGGAGAGCTGACGAACTCGCCCTTCCTCTCGCCGGTGGGTTTCAAGAAATCGCCGACGAGCTCATGGGTCGTCTCGGCCGCGCTGATGGGCGTGGCCAGCTTCCAGCTTGCCAACGATCCGTCCCGCCAGCTGCGCTCCCTGGTGCTGCCCGGCGTCATGGCTCCGGACCCTGTCGACCAGTTCATCGACACGGAAAAGGAGCTTCTGCTGCGCAAGGGCATCGGCTCGCTGGACTGCCTGACCGACGGCACGGTGACCATCTCGCGCATCGTCACCACCTACAAAACGTCGAACCTCGGCGTCGCCGACCGCGCGTGGATGGACATCATGGTGCCGGCCACCATGAGCCGCATCCGCTACGACTGGGCCGGCTACGTCTCGTTGCTCTATCCGCGCTCGAAGCTGGTCGACGACGAGAACGGCGCCGCCCTTTCGGGCCGCTCCGACGAGGACGAGGATCCCGGCAACGCGGTGGTCACGCCGCGGCGCATGAAAGGCTCCTGGGCGGCACGCTGCCGGCTCTACGGCGATCGCGCGTGGATCGAGAACGTCGAGCGCACGGTCAAGGAAAGCGTCTTTCAGCGCAACGCCGACGACAAGAACCGGCTCGACAGCCGCCAGCAGGTGCTGATCGTCGGCAACCTGATGGTGCTCGCCGGCTCCCTCGAATTCCAGGTCTAGGCGCCGGCAGGGCGCAGAAAGGGTAAGACAACATGCAGACGCTCGGCATCGTCGACATCGTCTGGCGCGGTCGGAACATCCCGGTCGAGAAAGGCGCCAAGATCAAGGTCGGCGGCATCAAGAACAACCCCGTCCACTACGGCCGCAAGACGGCGCGCGCCCAGGAGTACGAGGGCACGGAGGTGACGGCGACCACCAACCTCGAGCGCGGCCAGCGCTACGGCAACCTGTGGGATCCCGGCGAGGGCGAGCTGCAGGTGGTCTGCGATACCGGCCAGACCTTCGTCGTCGGCGACGCCTTCCTCACCGACCATCCGGAGCTGACGGGCGGCGAAGGCGGCAAGCTGGAGCTCAAGTGGGCAGGCTCGGCACCCGAAGAGGTGCTGGCATGAGCGTAAGGAAGGAAGTGTCCGTCGACCTGGACGAGGATGCCGCCGGCGCTGCGGCGTCTGCGGCCGTTGTCGACGAGGACGCGGCCGTCGCCGTGCGGCCGGCGCTGCCCGCCGACGTCGTGGACGAGGACGTCGATCCCCTCGACAAGCTGCCGCCCCGCGCCATCCCGAACGCCGACGGTTCGGTCACCCTGCCGCTGCTCTATCCGAAGGAGTTGCAGATCCGCAAGCTCGGCAAGATCAGGACCGACAGGTTCGATAGCCTCACCTTCCACCGGTTGACGGGCGCCGACCAGCGCGCCATCGCGGCGACAAGCGAGGAGACGATGAGCGTCGTCGCCTTCGCCCGGTCGACACGGCTCTCGCAGGCGGTGATGAACGCGCTGTTCGACAAGATGGACGGGGCCGACATCGCCGCCGGCGGCCAGGTGCTGAACAGTTTTTTCGCGACTGGCCGGACGACTGGCAGGTAATTCTGGGCGGCATCGCCGACGGCACCGGCTTCTCGGCGGCCGAGATCTCGGCCTTCAGCGCCGATGAGGCGAAGTTCTGGTGGAACGCCGTGATGGCGTTCCGCGAAGCCTGCAACAAGGAGACCTGACGTGGCCGGCCGTGCAATGGCTCTCGACGTGCTTGTGCGCCTGAAGGACCACATGTCCAGGCCGCTTAGGGCACTGCGCAACAATCTCTCCCGGCTCGCCGGCTTCGCGCGCCGGATCGGCGTCCTGGGCGCCGCGATCGGCGCCATCTCCTTCATGGGACCGATCCAGGAGGCGGCGGCCTTCCAGCAGAAGCTGCTCGACATCGCCGGCACCTCGGAGCTCACGGGCCAGAAGGCCTTCGCCTTCGTCGACCAGTCGCGGATCCGCTACGAGGGCCTGGCCATCCAGATCGGTCAGTCCTCCGACACGATCGCCGAGGGCATCGGCGCAATGGTTGCCGCCGGCGGCGACGCGGCGGGCGCTGCAGACAAGGTCATCGGCGATATCGGCAAGGCCACCACGGCCGCCAACGCCAACTTCGCCGACATGTCCAACGTCGGCATCTCGATGCTGAACAACCTTCAGCTCCCCGCCGACCAGATGCGCGACAGCCTCGGCGCCCTGGTCGTCGCCGGCAAGCTCGGCTCCTTCGAACTGAAGGACATGGCGGCGAGCTTCCCGAACCTCACCAGCGGCGTCGCCAAGTTCGGCGTGAAGGGCCGCGAGGCCGTCAACTTCCTCGGCGCCGCGCTGCAGATCGCGCGCAAGGGCACCGCCGATCCGGCCTCGGCCGCCAACAACCTCGCCAATTTCCTGGGCAAGGCGCTGGCGCCGCTGACGAAGAAGAACTTCGAGAAGCAGGGCGTCGACATCCAGGCGGTGATGCTGGACGCGGCGACCAAGGGCATCAATCCGATCGAGGCGGTCATCCAGAAGATCGGCAAGCTCACCGGCGTCAACGAGGCGGCGATCGCCGGCTACATGAAGCGGGCGAAGAAGAACGGCCTCGAGGGCGCGGATGCGCTGGGCTATGTGCGCGAGCAGCTGGAGGGCATCGGCGCCGCCGGCAAGGTCGGCGAGCTGTTCCAGGACAAGCAGGTGCTGGACTTCCTGATCCCGTTCCTCGCCAACATCGACGAGTACAAGGACATCAAGGGCAAGGTCGCCACGGCCACCGGCGCCATCACCGACGCCGATTTCGAGACCCAGATGCAGGGCATCAACCGCCAGTTGGCGATCTTCCGCGAGATCGGCACGCAGGCCGGCCGCGACTTCGGCTTCGCGTTCGCCGAGTGGCTGCCCTCGATCAACAAGTGGCTGATCGCCGGGCTGAAGTGGTTGCGTGAGTACGATCAGGAGAGCGGCGGCATGGTCAAGACGCTGCTGGTGGTCGCCGGCGCCGGGCTGCTGGCGGCCACCGCGATCGGTGCCATCGGCTTCGCGCTGCCGATCGTCAGCGCTGGCTTTGCCGTGCTGTTCGGTCCCTTGCGCCTGGTGACACGGCTGTTCGTCGGGCTGTTGCGGGTGCTGCCTCGGGCATCGCGGGCGCTGATCGCCTTCTTCCGCGGTTGGTCGGGCATCGCCACCGGGCTTGGGTTCCGCAGCACTGCCGGAATGTTCGGCTCGATCTTCGCCTCGCTGCCGCGGCAGGCGGCCACCGCGATCGGTGCCATCGGCTTCGCGCTGCCGATCGTCAGCGCTGGCTTTGCCGTGCTGTTCGGTCCCTTGCGCCTGGTGACACGGCTGTTCGTCGGGCTGTTGCGGGTGCTGCCTCGGGCATCGCGGGCGCTGATCGCCTTCTTCCGCGGTTGGTCGGGCATCGCCACCGGGCTTGGGTTCCGCAGCACTGCCGGAATGTTCGGCTCGATCTTCGCCTCGCTGCCGCGGCAGGCGGCCACCGCG
>NZ_LJSD01000049.1 GCF_001303895.1 Mesorhizobium sp. 1M-11
TGTGTTTCGGCGTGGAATAAGGACCCCGTTTCAGGGGTGACCGGCGTCCAAAAAGGACCCCTGTAACGCAGGGTTGTCACACTGCCTTCGGTTTCATCGGGGGCATTTGTTTTGGATGTTGGTTGTGGAGACGATTGCGAAGATACGTCGGCTTTCGCTGGTCCAGGGGAAGTCGATCAAGGAGATCTGCCGCGAGTTGAGGATATCGCGGAAGGTTGTCCGGAAGGTGCTGCGGTCGAACGCGACGGAGTTCCGTTACGAGCGTGAGCATCAGCCGATGCCAAAGATCGGCCCCTGGCAGGATCAGCTCGACGGGCTTTTAGGTGGCAATCACGGCAAGGCGGGGCGCGAGCGGCTAACGCTGATCCGAATCTTTGAGGAGCTCCGCGGTCTCGGATACGACGGCAGCTACGACGCGGTTCGCCGATACGCCAAGAGCTGGGCGAAGGCGCAGGGATCAGCGACGGCGGAAGCCTATGTGCCGTTGTTCTTCGCGCCGGGTGAAGCCTACCAGTTCGACTGGAGCCACGAGATCGTCCTCATCAATGGCGTGACTGTGACCGTGAAGGTTGCCCATGTCCGGCTTTGCCACAGCCGCATGATGTTCGTCAGAGCCTATCCGCGCGAGACGCAGGAGATGGTGTTCGACGCGCACGACCGGGCCTTCGCCTTCTTTGGCGGCACCTGCACGCGCGGCATCTACGACAACATGAAGACGGCGGTTGAGACGGTATTCGTCGGCAAGGACCGGCAATACAATCGCCGCTTCCTGCAGATGTGCAGCCATTATCTGGTGCAGCCGGTCGCCTGCACGCCGGCGTCGGGCTGGGAGAAGGGTCAAGTCGAGAACCAGGTCGGGCTGGTGCGCGAGCGCTTCTTCACGCCGCGGCTGCGCTTCAAATCCTATGAGGAACTCAACGCCTGGCTGCTCGACAAATGCATCGCCTACACCAAGACGCACCGTCATATCGATCAGCCGGAGCGCACGATCTGGGAGGTGTTCGAGGAGGAGCGCGGCAAACTTGTCGAGTATCGCGGCCCCTTCGACGGCTTCCACACGGTCCCCGCCTCGGTATCGAAGACCTGCACGGTGCGCTTCGACAACAACAAATACTCGGTGCTGTCGACTGCCGTGGGCCGACCGGTCGAGATCCAGGCCTATGCCAGCAGGATCGTCATCCGGCAGGATGGCGTTGTCGTCGCCGAACACGCCCGTTCGTTCGGGCGCGGTGAGACCATTTACGATCCCTGGCACTATGTCCCCGTGCTCGCCCGCAAGCCCGGCGCATTGCGCAATGGCGCGCCGTTCCAGGACTGGGTTCTGCCCTCGGCGATGGAGCGGACCCGGCGCCGACTGAAGTCCTCGGATGACGGTGATCGCCAGATGGTGGCGATCCTGGCTGCGGTGTTGACCGACGGGATCGATGCCGTGGAGGCCGCCTGCCAAGAGGCGCTCGACCAGAACGTCTGCTCGTCAGCTGTCATCATCAACATTCTGGCGCGGCGGCGCGATCCGGCGCCAGCCATCACCATTCTCACCCCGGACGCTCTTCGCCTGCGCCATGAGCCGCAGGCCGACTGTGCCCGCTACGACAGCCTCAGGAGGGCAAGCTGATGGAACGCACGCAGGTTCTGGATCTGATGGGAACGTTGAAGCTCTACGGCATGCGCAGTGCCTATGACGAGGTTATGGCGACCGGCATCAAGCGCCAGCACGAGCCGCCGAGGATCGTCGGCGATCTGCTGTCGGCCGAGATCGCCGAGAAGCAGGCGCGCTCCATCAAATACCAGCTCACCGTCGCAAAGCTGCCGATCGCCAAGGACATCGAGGAGTTCGACTTCGACGGCACGCCGGTCAACGAGGTGCTGGTCAGGGACCTTGCCAACGGCACCTTCGTCGCCGACCAGCGTAACGCCGTTCTCATCGGCGGCACCGGAACCGGCAAGTCACATCTGGCGATTGCCCTTGCCCGATCCCTCATCCGCAACGGGACGCGCGGTCGCTTCTTCAATGTCGTTGATCTCGTCAACCGGCTCGAGACCGAGCACCGCGGTGGCAAGCAGGGCCGTATCGCTGACTACCTGACCCGATTGGACTTCGTCGTCCTCGACGAACTCGGCTATCTGCCCTTCGCGCAAGCCGGCGGGCAGTTGCTCTTCCACCTGATCAGCAGGCTCTACGAGCGCACCTCGATCATCGTCACCACCAATCTGGCGTTCGGCGAATGGCCCGCTGTCTTCGGCGACGCCAAGATGACGACGGCGCTGCTCGACCGGCTCACCCATCACTGCGAGATCATCGAGACCGGAAACGAATCCTGGCGATTCAAGAACCGCGCCTGATCACCCCATAACGCCGATCCGCGCTCGCCGGCCTGCGCAACCCAGACCAGCTTCGCCCGGCGAGCGCTAACCGTGGTGCCCTACAGGGGTCCCTTTTGCGCGCCGATCCAGGGTCCCCATTCCAGGCCGATTGACACACGTGCGTTCGCTGGGGCCAGCCCGACATCTGAAGTAAGGGGGTGAAAAGATAGCCGGGCAGGCATGCTGATGCGATTATCGAGAGGGCGCATCAGCCGCCGGCTTAACTGCGTCGGCTACATTCGGTTCAAATTAATTGTCGGGGCTTTTCGGCTCGCCGCGAACTGCTATCGTGGCCATGCGCCTCGCAGCGCGGCGGTCGGCTGGTTTCCCCTCCAAGGTGAAGTAATACACCTAGCCGGCCGCTTTCTTACAAGCGAGAACGGCGCCTCGCATTCGGTAACGAAGGCGGCCTCTATTGCAATTGCCGTTTGCGCGCTCTTGGCTTGCCAGGCCTATCGAGATGGTCCGCGCGCTGCGTGAACTTCACACAGAGATCGCCAACGAGCTACCACGGCGCAAGGCTTGCTGACCTGTATAGGCCCCCGGCTCCGGCCGGGGTTTTGGTTTCAGCTCCGCAGAATCTTGAAACCAAACACAGCTCTGATATTTTAGCGAAACCTAACCTGTGATGACTGCGCCGCCTTCGGTTCTCCAAGGCGGCGTTTTTTTTGGAACAACAGCAACTCCACGCAGTTTTCTGGGCGCTGATGGACCCTCTCCAGCAGCGATCCGGGCCGGTCCGATGTGAGTCCACACTCCTGTCGGGCCGGTTCCGAGCGGACGGCGTGAGAGTTCGATCAACTCCGCTTCGTCGCGTATGCCGAGTTGGTAGTTCGCTATGCATCGCCATTTAAGTCAGACGACTTTCGCTCAATGTACAGGCTCAGAGATTCGATAATCTCCTGCTCATCGAAGACCCCTTGGGCAAACTGAACCGCCCCGGGTTTTCCGGAGGCCGTTTCGTTTGAGTCACGCGGCCATGGCTGGTTCTTCCAGCATGGCATAGTAGCGTTCCTCGGCTTCGGCCGGCGGGATGTTGCCGATGGGCTCCAGCAGCCGGCGATTGTTGAACCAGTCGACCCATTCCAACGTCGCGAACTCGACGGCCTCGAACGAGCGCCATGGTCCGCGTCGATGGATCACCTCGGCCTTGTAGAGGCCGTTGATCGTTTCGGCGAGAGCATTGTCGTAGCTATCGCCGACACTACCCACCGAAGGCTCGACGCCGGCCTCCGCCAAGCGCTCAGTGTATCGAATGCTGACGTACTGGCTGCCTCTATCGCTGTGATGGATAAGCCCGCCTCCCTGCACAGGCCGCCGATCATGGAGAGCCTGTTCCAGAGCGTCCAGAACGAAGCTGGCATGCGCCGTCCGGCTCACCCGCCAGCCAACGATCCGGCGAGCATAGGTGTCGATGACAAAGGCGACATAGACGAAGCCCGTCCAGGTCGCGACGTAGGTGAAGTCGGAGACCCACAGCATGGTCGGCGCCGGGGCATGGAACTGGCGATTGACGTGATCGAGAGGGCATGGTGCCGCCTTGTCGCTCACCGTGGTGCGGATCGGCTTGCCACGGATGATGCCTTCGAGGCCCATGGCCTTCATCAGGCGGGCAACCGTGCAGCGGGCGACATCGAAGCCCTCGCGCTGCAATTGCCGCCAGACCTTGCGAACGCCGTAGACGCGGAAGTTCGCCTCGAACACGCGTCGGACCTCATCCTTCAAAGCCTCATCCCGCTTCGCCCGAGCCGACAGCCGGGAGGGATCGATGCGCTTGGCGACATGGTCGTGGTAGGTCGACGGGGCGATCGGCAGCACCTTGCAGATCGGCTCGACCCCATGCGCCTCGCGGTGATCGTCAATGAATGCGATCATGGCTTGAACCGGCGGTCGAGCTCCGCCTGGGCAAAATACGCGGAAGCCTTGCGAAGGATTTCGTTGGCCTGGCGAAGCTCGCGGTTCTCGCGTTCCAAAGCCTTGAGTTTCGTCGCCACATCCGTAGGCACACCGGCTCGCACGCCACTGTCGCGCTCGGCCTTCTTCACCCACTCATGCAGCGTCTGCGCCGTGCAGCCGATCTTGGCGGCGATCGACGACACCGCCGCCCACCGCGAGGCATGCTCGCCTTCGTGATCCAGAACCAGCCGCACCGCACGGGCTCGGACCTCGGGAGAGAACTTGTTGGTCGTCTTGCTTGTCATGGCTCCACCTTCTCAGGAGTTGGAGCCTCCGGAAAACCCGGGGCGGTTCAAAC
Source organism: Mesorhizobium sp. 1M-11 (assembly GCF_001303895.1). GTDB lineage: Bacteria > Pseudomonadota > Alphaproteobacteria > Rhizobiales > Rhizobiaceae > Mesorhizobium. The sequence goes on from NZ_LJSD01000049.1 coordinate 4,619, forward strand.
AGATCCATCGTTGCCTTTGCAAGATCTTCAGCGGCCGGGCTACCGGCACAATAGCCATGTTCGGTGCAGAGATCGTCGTAGATGTGTTTGAGAGCTTCCATGTCGCCCGGATAAGCGATGCCGCTTCCTGAGCGATGCAGAACGGCCATACTTACCTCCTCAAGGTATGTTCGAACGTTCGGAATGGTTGGCGACCCAACCACCGCTAGGATCACCCAATACAAGAGGCGTCGTTAAGTTCCCAAATGTGAAGGCTGAAACGCGAAACCTGCACAGCCGCCAGCAATCCTGCCGCGCGATTCCTCGGACTAGAGCCCCAACGGCCGCCGCGAGAGCTCGATCAGTTCCGCCTCGTCTCTGATGCCAAGCTGGTAATTCGCGATGATCCGCGCGGCGTGCTGCTCTCTGTCACTGACGTTTTCGAACGTGCGGCAAGTTGCCTCGAATCCCCCTCGTCAGCAGGGTAATTTCTTCAGGCTGAAACACTCCCGCAACATCGAGCATTTGACGCATAGGCATGGCATGTTTCCCTCACCGGACACCGTACGTCCACACGGCGCCGGCAATGGTCAATCTCGCTTTTCACGCGTCCTCATTCTTCGTGAAACACTCGCGCTATCTAATCGGAAGGTTGCTTCATCAAACATGAAATCATGTGCGATCGCCGGTGGACAGAAAGACCTCGACCGGCATTCCCAGCGTGAGGGTTGGCTGGTTGAGCGTTTTTGCTTCCTCGGCAGGTATTTCTACCCGCACCGTGTAATAGGACACGCCCGTACGGTGATTAGTTGTTAAATCGGCCTTCGCAGCCATCAATTAGCATCTAGCTGTTTTCAGTATTGTAACAACTTCCGTGATATTCGATGCGGCATACATAATCTGGACTTCGATAAACTGAGCTTACCATGACGAAAGTCGATTCAATTGAGCTCAACGATGTTGAGCTCGCACAAAGCGATGCTGCGACGAGATGGTCCATACGCCTGCTCATGTTCATGGCGGTGTATATCGCAGCGGCGGCCCTCTACGATCCAGCGTCGTTCCAGAGCGTTGCCCCCATGTATCTGGAAAAGATGGTGGTTGCGCTGATTGTGCTGTTGCCGGCAGGGCTTAGCGTGAAGGCACTGCTTTATGGACGTGAAGCACCTCTGCGATACGCGATCGAAACCTTCCGCGAACGCGGCATCATATTCATGCTGATTGTTGGTTTGTTCTTCGCTGGCTTAGTGGCATTCACGACCTTCAAGAACAATATTCCCAACATCATTCCGTTTTATGCGGATGTCTGGATTTCCCAGACGGAGCGTTGGCTGTTAGGCAGATCTCCTTGGCGCTACACTCACCAGATCAGGAGTGAGATCTGGTCGCAATTTGTCATTCATTGCTACGTTGTCATCTGGTCGTTGCAGTGGTTTGGGACAGTGTTCTTCGTCGCGTTATGGTCAGATCGCCTCGCCAGAACTAGGTATTTGTGGGCGATTGCACTAACCATCGTCATCATTGGCACGGTGATGGCTACGTTGCTGTCTTCTGTAGGTCCCATCTTTTATCCAGATATCTACGGTGGGCCATACTTCGGTGAGCTGAAATCCAGCTTGCGGGATAAGCCATCAACGGAGATCATCCGTATCACGGCATCATACCTCCTGGAGGCATACCGTTCCCGCGAAGCCGGCTTTGGCACCGGAATCTCAGCAATGCCCAGCATGCATATCGCCATCGTCGTCCTGAATGCCTGCCTGTTATGGTCGATCAATCGGGCCGCTGGGGTGTTCGCGTGGCTCTTTGTGCTGCTGATCTACTACACATCGATCTATACCGGCTGGCACTACGCCGCAGATGGCATCGTGAGCTTCCTGGTCGTGTCGATAATCTGGTGGGCGACAGGCCGTTTGGTCGTGTCTAGCCGATGCGGCTGACTCGCAAGAGAGGGACATTCGAAAAAGCCGGCTTGGAGGTCGCGAAGGCTATTTCTGATGTGTTTCCAGTCAACCGGAGAGATTAGTCTTCGCGGAACGCTCGTGATATCTGGTCGGAAAGAGGCTTCATCAAATACGAGATCATCGTGCGTTCGCCGGTGGACAAAAAGACCTCGACCGGCATTCCCGGTGTGAGCGTCAGTTGATCCAGCTTTTTCACCTCGTCGGCGGGAATCTCAATGCGCGCCGTATAGTAAGCTGCACCGGTGCGCTGATCGGTCGTCAAATCAGCGGATACCCTCGTAACCAGGCCATTGAGTACGGGCGTTGTTTGCCGGCTGAAAGAAGAGAGATGGAGACTCGCATCCTGCCCGACAGAAACCTGATCGATGTCCTGGGGGGCGACACGCGCCTCTACCGTCAGCCGATCGGCAACCGGAACGATCAGCATGATCTGTTCGCCGGCGGAAATCACGCCGCCCACCGTGTGGGTAGAAAGTTGGTGGACTACGCCTGACTGTGGGCTACGCAGGTCGATGCGCTTCAATGCATCTTCAGCAGCAACCTTTCGCTCCGTCATTTCGCCAATCTTTGCGCGCGCGTCTCGCAATTCAGCAGCAACTTCGGATCTCATATCCTGGTCGATCTGGATGATCTGGAGATTGATTTCCGCGACCTGCCCTTTCGCCTGTGCGATGGATGCGGTGAGTTGACCAAACTCACCTTCGAGCCTGACTGCTTCGCGCTCAAGCGCTGTCATTCGTTCGATGGAAACAAGTTTCTGCGCCCAAAGAGATCTGATGCCATCGAGCTCTTTTGCGATCAGCTTAATTTCTTCCCGCTTCGCATCACGCTGTTGTGTCAAGCCACCGATCTGTTCATTCAGTTGAGCTATACGTTCGCGCAATTGTGCCTTCTGTCCAAGGCGAGCTTCCTTACGCAGTTGAAACAATGAATGTTCGCCGCTGATCAGCTTGGCGAGGTCGGTCGGATCTTTCGAGAATTTAAGCGAGGAGACGTTGAGGGTCTCCAGATTATCGCGTTCCGCTTCCAGCCGCGCTACGCGAAGGCTGAGTTCGTCAAGGCTGTTGTCGACAATTGATAAGTTCGCACGTGTGACGGTTTCGTCGAGTTGAAGCAGTACGCTGCCGGCCTCGACCTGATCCCCTTCGCGCACGTTGATCTTTGCAACAACACCACCGGTAGGATGCTGCACCTTCTTGACGTTTGAATCGACCACCAAGGAGCCTGGAGCGATGACCGCACCGGAAAGCTCAGTCATCGCGGCTATGCCACCAACACCGCCAATGAGTAGAACGCAGGCGCTGACCGCGACAGTCAGATAGTGCCGAATGGTCTTTTCAGTCGCTTCTGCTGGATGCAGGGTCACAGGTCACCCTCACCGGCCCCGGCGACGACCTTTAATGCAGCCGGCTGTTGAGGTTGTCTTGTCGTCTTGTTCAGAATCTCAGACTTGGGTCCGAATGCTTGAATCCGCCCACTAGCCATAACCGCAACCAAATCCAAACTGGCTAGAGCGCTGGGCCTATGAGCTATGACAATCGCTATGCCTTGCCTGCTGCGAACTGCCTGTATTGCTTTTGTAAGTGCCGCTTCGCCCTCGGCATCGAGGTTGGAATTGGGTTCGTCGAGGACCACCAGGAACGGATTGCCATACAAAGCCCGGGCCAATGCAACGCGTTGGCGCTGCCCCGCCGACAAGGCTGAACCGCCCTCTCCCACCTCGGTGTCATAGCCGTTCGCTAAGTGCACGATCATGTCGTGGACACCGGCCTGCGTGGCCGCGTCGAGGATTGCGGGTCCGGATGCTTGCGGATCAAAGCGCGCGATGTTCTCAGCAATAGTTCCGCTAAACAGCTGAACATCCTGGGGCAGATAACCAATGTGTTTTCCCAGGTCTCCTGAACTCCATTGGTCGAGACTGGCTCCGTCCAGTCGCACGGTCCCAGCCGCTGGTAACCAGATGCCCACGAGCGCTCGCGCAAGAGACGATTTGCCGGACGCGCTGGGGCCGATGATACCCAGGCCGTCTCCGGCAGAGAGTGCGAAGGTAGCATCGCGCACCACAAGCTTTCGGTCTCCGGGAGGGGATATGGAAACCCCTTGGACGGAAATCGATGCGTTGGGTTGCGGCAACACAAGTGTTGTCTGCTCTTCCTTGAAGATCGACAGCAGTTGCGTCAGCCGCGACCAGCTCTGGCGCGCAAATACAAAGCCCTTCCAATGGCCGATTGCGAGTTCCACCGGAGCGAGTGCGCGCCCCATCATGATCGAACTTGCGATCATGATGCCCCCGGTGGCCTCTTTCTGGATCACCAGATAGGCACCGATCGCAAGCATGCCGGACTGTAGCATCATGCGAAGGATCTTCGAGGTCGTACCAAGTGTTCCGGCGACGTCGCTGGCCTTAGCGTGCGCGTGTAGATAATCGGCATTGATCTGGGACCAGCGCTCAGCGAAACGGTCGCCAAACCCCATCGCTTGGAGAACATCTACGTTTCGCCGAGTAGATTCAGCCAAAGCGCTGCGGGTGGCGGCATGTCCGCTTGCCAGATGTGTTGGCCGTTTTGTCAGAAGCTCTGCCAGCAACGTCAATCCAAATAGGATGACGGCGCCTAAAAGCGCCGTGACGCCGATCCAGAAATGGAACAGAAAACAGATTGCGATGTAGAACGGCATCCACGGCAGATCGAAAAGTGCCGTCGGGCCTGCGCTCGATAAAAAAGAACGGACCTGGTCGAGATCCCTGAAACTCTGCAATCCATCGCCCGAAAGTTTGGTGTGCAGTGGCAGCCGCATCATTGCGATATAGACGGAGCCGGATGTCCTAAGGTCGAGCGCAACGCCGATACGAACCAGAAGACGGGACCGTATCAATTCCAGGATGCCCTGGAAGGCATACAGAAACGTCGCAAGCATTCCTAAGCCAACAAGTGTTGGCACGCTGCTGCTTGGCACGGCACGGTCATAGACCTGCAACATGAAAAAAGAGCCGGTCAGTGCGAGAATGTTGATGATCGCGCTGACAAGACCAATGCCAGCGAATGCACTTCGAAAGGAGAGCAGAGCCGCCGCGAGTGTTGTCCGCGGCGACTCCTGAGGCACATCAGTCACGTCACCAATTCCCCACCTCTGCAATCATCCGTCAGGAAGAAATGAACCGGAAATCGTCCTGGTGAAGATTGGCCAAGGTAACGTTTTTAAGCGTCAGTATGTTGTTTAGGTCGTGCGTAATGATCGTGTCATTGCCCACCTGGGTTGCTGCAGCAAGAACGGCAGCAAAGTTGTCGAACACATCAGTGGAGAACTCAACCACGTCCGCGCTCGCCTGTCCGGCAACAAAGTCGGTTATCTGATCTAGGCCAAAGCCTGACTTGAAGATAAAAGTGTCGCTACCGGCCCCGCCAGTAAGTGTGTCATTGCCAGCCCCCCCGGTTATAATATCGGCAACATTGAATCCGGTGATGGTATCGTTGCCTGTCGTCGACGCCTCTGTCAGGAGCTTCGACCGAACATCGGCTATCGTCCAGACGACGCCGCTGGCAAAAGTGATCTTTTCGACACCTCTTCCATAATAATCGTCGAGCGTGTCCTTCAGCAGCACCGAGCCGCCGTCACCGGCACCTGGCGCGCTTTCGGCGATGACGATGGTGACGTCATTGCCATTTCGCACCAGCGAAACGTCGGCCGGATTGATGTCGGTGAAGACAAGCCGGTCGTCGTAGCCATTATTGAGATATTCCACGATGGTGTCGTGGCCGTCGCCGCGGCTGTAGCGGAAAGTATCGTCCCCTAAGAAGCCGACCAATGTGTCGTCCGCTGCCGTGCTGGTCAGCAACATGTCGCGCATCTGCGCTGGGGTCCACGTCGTACCGTCAGCGAAGATGACCTTTTCGACGCCACGACCGTATCGATCGTCGAGCGTGTCCTTCAGCAGCACCGAGCCGCCGTCACCGGCACCTGGCGCGCTGTCGGCGATGACGATGGTGACGTCATTGCCATTTCGCACCAGCGAGACGTCGGCCGGATTGATATCGGTGAAGACAAGCCGGTCGTCGTAGCCATTATTGAGATATTCCACGATGGTGTCGTGGCCGTCGCCGCGGGCATAGACATAAATGTCGTCGCCCTCCGCTCCATCGATCGTGTCATTGCCGGCACCGCCGGTTATGGTGTCGGCGACATTAAAGCCCGTGATGGTGTCGTTGCCGGCCGTCGAGGCCTGAGCCAGCAGCTTCACCCTAAGGTCAGCTCCGATCCA
>NZ_LJSD01000004.1:2500-8369 GCF_001303895.1 Mesorhizobium sp. 1M-11
TTTTTGTGCCAATTCCATCTGTGCGTGTGAGCCTTGAGGGTTCATGCGCTAAAACTGATGGGCATTGGCAATGAGAACGATCAAGTGTCTTAAGGGCAATTGGTGGATGCCTTGGCATGCACAGGCGATGAAGGACGTGATACGCTGCGATAAGCTACGGGGAGGTGCGAATACCCTTTGATCCGTAGATTTCCGAATGGGGAAACCCACCTAAGGTACTTGGAAAATCAGAGCAGCAGAGCGATCTGCTGCTGTGGTTTCCAAGTATCGATAATAGGTAACTTACCCTGAATACATAGGGGTAAAGTGGCGAACGCGGGGAACTGAAACATCTAAGTACCCGTAGGAAAGGACATCAACCGAGACTCCGCAAGTAGTGGCGAGCGAACGCGGACCAGGCCAGTGGCTTTTGTGAGATAAGTGGAACCTTCTGGAAAGGAGGGCCGAAGTGGGTGATAGCCCCGTACACGTAATGCGAACAAAAGTCCTTGAGTAAGGCGGGACACGTGAAATCCTGTCTGAACATGGGGAGACCACTCTCCAAGCCTAAGTACTCGTGCATGACCGATAGCGAACTAGTACCGTGAGGGAAAGGTGAAAAGCACCCCGACAAGGGGAGTGAAAGAGTACCTGAAACCGATTGCCTACAAACAGATGGAGCCCGCAAGGGTGACATCGTACCTTTTGTATAATGGGTCAGCGACTTAGTGTGTCGAGCAAGCTTAAGCCGGTAGGTGTAGGCGCAGCGAAAGCGAGTCTGAACAGGGCGTTCAGTTCGACGCATTAGACCCGAAACCGAGTGATCTAGCCATGAGCAGGTTGAAGGTAGGGTAACACCTACTGGAGGACCGAACCCATAACTGTTGCAATAGTTCGGGATGACTTGTGGCTAGGGGTGAAAGGCCAATCAAACTCGGAAATAGCTGGTTCTCCGCGAAATCTATTTAGGTAGAGCGTCGACCGAATACCCTGGGGGGTAAAGCACTGCATGGGCTAGGGGTCCTCACCGGATTACCAAACCTAAGCAAACTCTGAATACCCAGGAGTACTAGTCGGCAGACACACGGCGGGTGCTAACGTCCGTCGTGAAAAGGGAAACAACCCTGACCTACAGCTAAGGTCCCCAAGTTATGGCTAAGTGGGAAAGGATGTGAGGATCCCAAAACAACCAGGATGTTGGCTTAGAAGCAGCCATCATTTAAAGAAAGCGTAACAGCTCACTGGTCTAAATAAGGGTCTTTGCGCCGAAAATGTAACGGGGCTAAAGCCATACACCGAAGCTTAGGGTTCGTGAGCAATCACGAGCGGTAGCGGAGCGTTCTGTAAGCCAGTGAAGCCGTACCCGTGAGGGACGGTGGAGGTATCAGAAGTGCGAATGCTGACATGAGTAACGTAAGGGGAGTGAGAGACTCCCCCGCCGAAAGACCAAGGGTTCCTGCTTAAAGTTAATCTGAGCAGGGTTAGCCGGCCCCTAAGACGAGGCAGAAATGCGTAGTCGATGGGAACCACGTTAATATTCGTGGGCCTGTGGGTAGTGACGGATCGCACAAGTTGTTCAACCTTATCGGATTGGTTGGGCAGCGGAGCGGTTCCAGGAAATAGCTCCCACTTATAGACCGTACCCGAAACCGACACTGGTGGTCTGGTAGAGTATACCAAGGCGCTTGAGAGAACTATGCTGAAGGAACTCGGCAAATTGCACGCGTAACTTCGGAAGAAGCGTGACCCTTTGCTGCGCAAGCAGTGGAGGGTGGCACAGACCAGGGGGTAGCGACTGTTTATCAAAAACACAGGGCTCTGCGAAGCCGCAAGGCGACGTATAGGGTCTGACGCCTGCCCGGTGCTGGAAGGTTAAGAGGAGGGGTGCAAGCTCTGAATCGAAGCCCCAGTAAACGGCGGCCGTAACTATAACGGTCCTAAGGTAGCGAAATTCCTTGTCGGGTAAGTTCCGACCTGCACGAATGGCGTAACGACTTCCCCGCTGTCTCCAGCATAGACTCAGTGAAATTGAATTCCCCGTGAAGATGCGGGGTTCCTGCGGTTAGACGGAAAGACCCCGTGCACCTTTACTATAGCTTTACATTGGCATTCGTAGTGGCATGTGTAGGATAGGTGGTAGGCTTTGAAGCCAGGGCGCCAGCCTTGGTGGAGCCACCCTTGAAATACCACCCTTATTACTATGGATGTCTAACCGCGGCCCGTTATCCGGGTCCGGGACAATGTATGGTGGGTAGTTTGACTGGGGCGGTCGCCTCCTAAAGAGTAACGGAGGCGCGCGATGGTGGGCTCAGAACGGTCGGAAATCGTTCGCTGAGTGCAATGGCATAAGCCTGCCTGACTGCGAGACTGACAAGTCGAGCAGAGACGAAAGTCGGTCATAGTGATCCGGTGGTCCCGTGTGGAAGGGCCATCGCTCAACGGATAAAAGGTACGCCGGGGATAACAGGCTGATGACCCCCAAGAGTCCATATCGACGGGGTTGTTTGGCACCTCGATGTCGACTCATCGCATCCTGGGGCTGGAGCAGGTCCCAAGGGTATGGCTGTTCGCCATTTAAAGCGGTACGTGAGTTGGGTTCAGAACGTCGTGAGACAGTTCGGTCCCTATCTGCCGTGGGTGTAGGAATATTGAAAGGATCTGTCCCTAGTACGAGAGGACCGGGATGGACGTATCTCTGGTGGACCTGTTGTGGCGCCAGCCGCATAGCAGGGTAGCTATATACGGACGGGATAACCGCTGAAGGCATCTAAGCGGGAAACCCACCTTGAAACGAGTATTCCCTGAGAACCGTGGAAGACGACCACGTTGATAGGCCGGGTGTGGAAGAGCGGCAACGCTTGAAGCTTACCGGTACTAATAGTTCGATCGGCTTGATCGTTCTCATTCCTTATGTCCATCACCAGCGCTCACGCATGAGCGGCCCTAAAGGGCCTATGCTCCGCGAGGGCGCCGGATGACCGGCGACGCGCAGTCGCGCTTGCGGGCAACGCCCGTAGCAAAACTGCAAGACGCCAATGGCACAAATACAGCTTCTCATACGTGCGTTTCGCCGACCTGGTGGTTATGGCGGAGCGGCTGCACCCGATCCCATTCCGAACTCGGCCGTGAAACGCTCCAGCGCCAATGGTACTTCGTCTCAAGACGCGGGAGAGTAGGTCGCTGCCAGGTCTGCCAAACGCACGTAATTCTCTTTATTCTTTTGTCTTTAGGCCCGCCAAACGGGACTTCGGGCCGCGAAAGCGGCCTTTTCGTTTGGCAGGTAGAATTTCGGTAAGCGAATGCTTATCTTTATATGGTTGACGCGGGATGGAGCAGCCCGGTAGCTCGTCAGGCTCATAACCTGAAGGTCGTAGGTTCAAATCCTACTCCCGCAACCACTTTAACTTGCGAATGGCCCGCCTCTCCGGCGGGCTTTTTGCGTTTAAGAGAAATGCTTAGAATTCCAGCAAGATCGCCCCGCACATCGATTTGAAGCTCGTCTTCCTCCGGTGTAAGAACGATCTGTGTTTCGGCGTGGAATAAGGACCCCGTTTCAGGGGTGACCGGCGTCCAAAAAGGACCCCTGTAACGCAGGGTTGTCACACTGCCTTCGGTTTCATCGGGGGCATTTGTTTTGGATGTTGGTTGTGGAGACGATTGCGAAGATACGTCGGCTTTCGCTGGTCCAGGGGAAGTCGATCAAGGAGATCTGCCGCGAGTTGAGGATATCGCGGAAGGTTGTCCGGAAGGTGCTGCGGTCGAACGCGACGGAGTTCCGTTACGAGCGTGAGCATCAGCCGATGCCAAAGATCGGCCCCTGGCAGGATCAGCTCGACGGGCTTTTAGGTGGCAATCACGGCAAGGCGGGGCGCGAGCGGCTAACGCTGATCCGAATCTTTGAGGAGCTCCGCGGTCTCGGATACGACGGCAGCTACGACGCGGTTCGCCGATACGCCAAGAGCTGGGCGAAGGCGCAGGGATCAGCGACGGCGGAAGCCTATGTGCCGTTGTTCTTCGCGCCGGGTGAAGCCTACCAGTTCGACTGGAGCCACGAGATCGTCCTCATCAATGGCGTGACTGTGACCGTGAAGGTTGCCCATGTCCGGCTTTGCCACAGCCGCATGATGTTCGTCAGAGCCTATCCGCGCGAGACGCAGGAGATGGTGTTCGACGCGCACGACCGGGCCTTCGCCTTCTTTGGCGGCACCTGCACGCGCGGCATCTACGACAACATGAAGACGGCGGTTGAGACGGTATTCGTCGGCAAGGACCGGCAATACAATCGCCGCTTCCTGCAGATGTGCAGCCATTATCTGGTGCAGCCGGTCGCCTGCACGCCGGCGTCGGGCTGGGAGAAGGGTCAAGTCGAGAACCAGGTCGGGCTGGTGCGCGAGCGCTTCTTCACGCCGCGGCTGCGCTTCAAATCCTATGAGGAACTCAACGCCTGGCTGCTCGACAAATGCATCGCCTACACCAAGACGCACCGTCATATCGATCAGCCGGAGCGCACGATCTGGGAGGTGTTCGAGGAGGAGCGCGGCAAACTTGTCGAGTATCGCGGCCCCTTCGACGGCTTCCACACGGTCCCCGCCTCGGTATCGAAGACCTGCACGGTGCGCTTCGACAACAACAAATACTCGGTGCTGTCGACTGCCGTGGGCCGACCGGTCGAGATCCAGGCCTATGCCAGCAGGATCGTCATCCGGCAGGATGGCGTTGTCGTCGCCGAACACGCCCGTTCGTTCGGGCGCGGTGAGACCATTTACGATCCCTGGCACTATGTCCCCGTGCTCGCCCGCAAGCCCGGCGCATTGCGCAATGGCGCGCCGTTCCAGGACTGGGTTCTGCCCTCGGCGATGGAGCGGACCCGGCGCCGACTGAAGTCCTCGGATGACGGTGATCGCCAGATGGTGGCGATCCTGGCTGCGGTGTTGACCGACGGGATCGATGCCGTGGAGGCCGCCTGCCAAGAGGCGCTCGACCAGAACGTCTGCTCGTCAGCTGTCATCATCAACATTCTGGCGCGGCGGCGCGATCCGGCGCCAGCCATCACCATTCTCACCCCGGACGCTCTTCGCCTGCGCCATGAGCCGCAGGCCGACTGTGCCCGCTACGACAGCCTCAGGAGGGCAAGCTGATGGAACGCACGCAGGTTCTGGATCTGATGGGAACGTTGAAGCTCTACGGCATGCGCAGTGCCTATGACGAGGTTATGGCGACCGGCATCAAGCGCCAGCACGAGCCGCCGAGGATCGTCGGCGATCTGCTGTCGGCCGAGATCGCCGAGAAGCAGGCGCGCTCCATCAAATACCAGCTCACCGTCGCAAAGCTGCCGATCGCCAAGGACATCGAGGAGTTCGACTTCGACGGCACGCCGGTCAACGAGGTGCTGGTCAGGGACCTTGCCAACGGCACCTTCGTCGCCGACCAGCGTAACGCCGTTCTCATCGGCGGCACCGGAACCGGCAAGTCACATCTGGCGATTGCCCTTGCCCGATCCCTCATCCGCAACGGGACGCGCGGTCGCTTCTTCAATGTCGTTGATCTCGTCAACCGGCTCGAGACCGAGCACCGCGGTGGCAAGCAGGGCCGTATCGCTGACTACCTGACCCGATTGGACTTCGTCGTCCTCGACGAACTCGGCTATCTGCCCTTCGCGCAAGCCGGCGGGCAGTTGCTCTTCCACCTGATCAGCAGGCTCTACGAGCGCACCTCGATCATCGTCACCACCAATCTGGCGTTCGGCGAATGGCCCGCTGTCTTCGGCGACGCCAAGATGACGACGGCGCTGCTCGACCGGCTCACCCATCACTGCGAGATCATCGAGACCGGAAACGAATCCTGGCGATTCAAGAACCGCGCCTGATCACCCCATAACGCCGATCCGCGC
>NZ_LJSD01000055.1 GCF_001303895.1 Mesorhizobium sp. 1M-11
AACGGCAACATGCTCTCGCGCAGCCGGGTCTCGGGCAGCTATGTGTATCCAGCAGCAACGGCACAGCGCCCGCATGCGCCGTTGAGTGTCGGTTCGCGGTCCTTCGCCTATGACGCTAATGGCAACACCTCATCGGACGGCATCCGTACCCTGGTCTGGGACGAAGCGAACCGGCTGACGACGGTCACGCAGGCCAACGGCACGACAAGCTATGCCTACGGTCCTGATGGTGCGCGGGTGAAGAAGAGCTCTTCCTTCGGCACCACGCTTTATCCGAGCGCCGATGTCGAGATCGATCCGGCGACACCTGGGGCGGAGAAATACACCCGCTACCCACATGCCGACATCAAGATCGTGAACGGGGCGAAGTTCTTCCTGCATCGCGATCACCTGGCATCGGTGCGCTTCGTCACCGATGCTGATGGCGCAGTCGTCGAAAGTACCGGCTATGCGGCCTATGGCGAGCGCCTGAACTCCGGCTTCCAGACCCAGAAGAGCTACATCGGCGAGCGCTTCGATCCCGAGACAGGACTGCTTTATCTCAACGCCCGCTACATGGATCCGACACTCGGGCGCTACGTGCCAAAGGATGAGATGAGCGAAGAAATCCTGCAACAAGGTAAGCTCTCCAGCTCAAGGCAGGTGACACGATGAATGGTGGCTTGGTTGAAGGCAGGAACGGGGGGGCACCATGAAAACGAGTATCAGTCTTTTCGTGCGACGGCTGCTGGCGGCGCTGTTTGCCCTGGCTATCAATCTGTTAGGCACAGCGAGCGCAGATGCGGGAGCGATATATGGGCTGCGCTTCCAACTACAACCAACCCAAATCAACGTTCAGCCTATCCGCTTCATCTCGCCCGACGACTGGGATCCGACCCTGCCCGGAGTAGGCACCAATCGATACGCCTATGCCCAGAACAACCCAATCAATAAAAGTGATCCAAACGGGCACCAATCGAAATCTGATGATCCTACTGACGCTAACGGTGGAGGGGCTAGATCAAGCGTCGAGCAAGCTGCGGAAGAAGCGCAAAAGGATTATGCGAAAGGTGTTATCTCGAAGGAGGAATACAACGAGCGCTCCCGGTGGGCACAGCAACAACTCTCCGCTATGGAAAGTCAGAAGAATGCCCTTGCTACCGCAGCGGGTTTTTCCGTCTACAACCAATACCAAAGCTCGCTGGAAAAGGCCGATGTTCTTTCAAATCGTTTAACGACTCTGTCGCCGAAACCAAATGCACCTGCCGTTTCAAAACCCACAAAAACATACCAAACATACACAAAGGAGCACCCCGTAACAGGAAAGACATACGTTGGTCGCACGAGTGGAAAAGGGACTCCCGAGCAGAATGTAGCAGCGCGCGATCGCAGTCATCACATGAACCGCGAAGGGTATGGCCCTGCGCGACTTGATAAATCGAGCGCTAACAAAGATGCTATCCGTGGCCGGGAGCAGCAAGGGATTGATGCTGCGGGAGGTGCTCAATCCACGGGCGGGACCTCGGGTAACGCATACAACGGGATTTCTCCCAACAATCCTAACCGAGGTCACTATATGTCTGAAGCGGATAGAGAATTTGGAAGAATAGGTGACTGACAATGTCTCAAAAACATGAAGGCGACATTTTCAAGATTCCATTGGGAGATGGCACGCAGGCTTATGCGATTGCATTTCGCGACCCCTTGTTTGGTTTTTTTGATATCCGGTCAGAAGATGAGGTTGCTGTTTCTGAAATAGAAAAAGGCAAGATCATATTCTGTGTTTGGGTTATGAAATATGCTGTTAGCAAAGGGATTTGGAAGAAGGTTGGGACAACAAGCAAGTTTGACGGGATGTATGATGAGGTAAGTTTTTACAAACAAGACGCCTTCAATGGCCGACTTACTTCGTACACAAATGGCGTTGAGTCTCCTATCGACTATGAAGCTGCACAAACGATGGAGGCTGCTGCGGTGTGGGATCCTGAGCATGTCGAAGATCGGCTGCGCGACCACTTCGCTGGAGTGCCTAACAAATGGGTCGAGTCTCTGAGACCTAAAAGACGCAACTGATGTTAGTGCTTAGTGTCGGCTAGAGCGCAGGGCCTCATTAACGTGAGGGTGATATTTTCGAAGTTCCGTTGGGGGGAGCCGAGGCGACGGACCGTAACTCTGCGAAGTCAGGCAATGCCGGCTTCGGCCACGGCGATGGTGGCGAGTGCTTCGATCTCAACCCTATTAAATGGATTCGACCCTTGGAAGATGTGTCCCAAGGAAAAATGGGCGATGAGGAACGCAGAGCCTTGGATCGGGCTGAACCATGATCAATCAAGGCACCAATCGTATGCCCTTTGTCGTGCTCTGCACGGTGATGGCATTGCTTCTACCCTGGTCTGCTCAGTCAACTGAACAGCAGCCGGATTCAGCCAAGCTGGTCCGAGATATTGTTGATGCTCCAGCTGAAAAACTCACCTTCACACAGGCAAAGCTTGCCGTGGATAAGTTCATCGATCCCGCCTTGAACGAGGGGGAGGTTCGCTCGGAAATCGATGAGATGGTGGTCACAGTCAGAAAGATGTTGAGCACGTTGCCGCAAGAGGCGGCAGCGACTGACATGGAGAAGATGAAGGCATTGCGAGCTTTCATCTACGAACCCGGGCAATGGAATGACGGTGAGCCGTTTCAGTACGATCTTTCGGATCCCTTTGGACAGCAGCCAGGCGCTCAGCAACTTTCGCACTATCTGAAGACGAAAAAGGGGAATTGCGTTTCGATGCCAATCCTGTTTATCGTCCTCGGCGAGCGGCTTGGGCTCGATCTGACCCTATCGACAGCGCCATTGCACGTCTTTGTGAAGTTCACCGATCGAGCGACCGGCCAGACTTGGAATCTCGAAACGACGAGCGGCGCCGGTTTCACCAGGGATAGCCATTATCGGAAGATAATGCCGATGACCGACGAGGCAATCGCGAACGGCATCTATCTAAAGAAACTTTCACGCCAGGAAGCACTTTCTGTTATCGCGACCGGGATCCTCGACAACCTGCTCGCAGCGCAGCGTTATGATGATGCAATCGCAGTCGCCGATGTTCTGATCGAAGCCAATCCGGCTGATGCTTATGCTATGGCCAAAAAGGGCACGGCTTATTATCGCCTGCTCGATCGCGAGTTCATCAGCAAATATCCAAAAGAGAGCGACATTCCTGCTGGTATGCTACCGCGCGCCCTGGAACTTCAGCGCGCCAACCAAGCCGCCTTTGCGAAAGCTGAAGCACTCGGTTGGCGAGAGCCTGATCTCAACTAAGACCAGCGTTAGCGCAATATTTCAAACTCTGTGGAAAGAGCACTGCGCAATACCTTCTGATCAGCGCTCGACAGCGAGAAAGGATAGCCTACGAAGATAGGGAATCGGGTGGGCGAATGGCGTATGGTGGCCGCATTATTTTGTGTATGGCGCTGTTCGCCGCAGGCTGTACATCGCCCACCGGCGGCGACTTCTTTACCGAAACCGTGGAGAGCCTTCATGCGAAGGATTCCCCTCTCCGCGACCGGGGTGGTGGCAGCCAAAGATTGGCGTCTTCCGTAGGCTCAGGAAAGCGTTTTTCAGGGGCCCAGTATCAGGGCTCCGGCAATTTTGTTTCCTATGGAGCTCCGATTGCAAAGGTAACGGGCGACGGCAGCGGGCAGTTCGAGCTCAACCTCGTCAATGCACCGGTTACGCAGGCGGCGAAAGCTGTGCTGGGCGATGCGCTGCAGGCGAACTATGTCGTCGATCCGCGTGTGCAAGGTACAGTAACCTTGCAGACGTCCAAGCCAGTCTCGCGAGATGCCTTGGTCGATATTCTGGAGTCTGCGCTCGCGGTAAATGGAGCCGGCATCGTCAAACGGGCCAACTCATATCAAATCATGCCATTGGCAGACACGCTTGCCAGCACTCCATCGGTCAGTGTGCCGTCGGTAACCCCTTCCGGTCCGGGAATCAAAGTTCAGGTTCTCCAACTGCAATATGTCGCTGCCGACGAGATGAAGACGATCCTAGAGCCGATCACACGGCAAGGCACCGTTCTGCGCGTCGACAGCACCCGCAACCTCATCACCGTTGCCGGCAACAACGCCGATCTCGAAGCGATCCGGGAGGCTGTCTCCGTCTTCGACGTGGACTGGATGAAGGGCATGTCGGTTGCACTCCATCCGCTGAAGGCCTCCAAGCCTGATGCTGTGGCCGCCGAGCTTGAATCGATCTTTGGGACAAAAGGTGGCGCAGGCGGAAAAGTGATCCAGTTCATTCCGAATAATCGGCTGAACTCCATATTGGTTATCACTTCGCGGCCTGCATATCTCGCTCGCGCATCGAGCTGGATTGCAAAGCTGGATACTTTGGCTGAGACAAACGAAGAGCAACTTTTCGTCTACCAGATTCAAAACAGTGCGAATTCCGACGAAGCCGGCCAGTGATTCCGAACAATCACCGGCCACCCATTCCGATTTCATTCCGGCCGGGATTCCGATTTGAAGCCGGCCACCTTTGGACATCACCTGGGTCGTTGTTGAGGTTTGGTTCGAGTTTCGTTTCGGGTCAAGCCTGAGCGGTTTGCGGCATGGCGACGGCTCGCTGTTTTCGCATGCTCTCGCCACCCAGTTCGATGCGGTAAGCATTGTGCACGAGGCGGTCGAGAATGGCGTCGGCGATGGTGGGATTGCCGATGATCTCGTACCAGCGATCGACGGGAACCTGGCTGGTGACGATGGTCGAGCGCCGCTCGTATCGGTCCTCGATGATCTCGAGGAGATCACGGCGCTGATCGTCGCTGAGCTTTTCGGGGCCCCAGTCGTCGAGGATGAGCAGATCGGTCCGGGCCAGCGCCTTCAGCATCCGGGCATAACGGCCGTCGCCCCGTGCTAGGGCAAGAGCGGCGAAGAGCCGTGGCGCGCGATGATAGGCGACGGAGAAGTCCTCGCGGCAGGCCTTGTGGCCGAGGGCACAGGCAAGCCAGCTCTTGCCGACGCCGGCCGGTCCTATGATCAGGAGCCCATGCCGCTGGCGGATCCAGTCGCAGCCAGCGAGCTTGAGGAACAGCGCGCGGTCGAGGCCTCGCTCGGTACGGAAGTCGACATCTTCGACCTGCGCATCATGACGCAACCTTGCCGCGCGGGCACGGGCTTCGAAGCGCTTCTGGCGGCGAAGTGTCGCTTCCTGCTCGAGCAGAATGGCGAGCCATTCGCCATGATCGAGGGTGCGCGCTTCCGCTTGGGCGTCGAGGTCCTGGAAGCCTTTGGCCATACCGTGCAGGCCAAGGTCGCGCAGCATGTCGAGGGTGGGATGGGTCAGCATGATCTGTTGTCTCCTCAATGGAAGTAGCCGGGACCACGCAGATTGGCGTGATCGATGATGGCGCCGGCACCGGCACCGGCTCGGGCGGCCTTGTGGTTGGTGATGAGGGCGGCGATGCTCTTGCAGGTCAGCCCGCCGATCTCGACGGCACGCGCCGAGACCGCCTCGGCGCGTTCATGGCTGAGATCGCGATAGAGGCGCAGAACGCCCAGGCATGTCCGGAAACCCTGTTCGGGATGCGGGCGGCTTGCCAGAATGGCGATGATCAGGCCTTCCGTCTGCGGCCCGATCGACGCCGCCCAGCGGCGGAAGCGCATCGGCGTCCACTCGGCGTAGCGGCGATGAGAGCTGGGCATGTGATCGGGGTTGGTGCCGTAGCGGCGACCGCCATAGCGGCGTTGGTGAACGGCGACGCGCTTGCCGCGATGGAAGATCTCGATCGTCCTGCTCGTCGCGCGGATATCGACCTGCTGACGAATGAGGCCATGCGGCACGGAATAGAAGAAGTCCTTGAACTCGACATGGTAGTCAGTGGCGACGCGCGCCAGACGCCATTCTGCAAACTCGTAGCCCTGCACCGGCAGGCTGGTCAGAACGGGTCGTTCCACGGTCTCGAACAGATGGCGGCGGCTGACACCGAGGCGGCGCATGACATGGTCGTTGATGCGATCGAGCGCCCCGGCGATCGCCGCGTTGGCCTCGGCCAGCGAGAAGAAGGTCTGCCGCCGCAGCCGGCCGAGGATGCAGGTCTGGGCAAAGCGAACCCCGTTCTCGACCTTGGCCTTGTCCTTCGGCCGTCGCGGCCGAGCCGGCAGCACGCCGACACCATAATGAGAGGCCATCATGCCGTAGCTGCGGTTGATCTCGGGGTCATAGAAGGAGGCATGATTGACGCCGGACTTCAGGTTGTCGGGCACGATCAGGCGCGGGACACCGCCGAAGAAGTTGAACATGCGCACATGCGCGCCGATCCAATCCGGCAGCGCCTGCGTCCAGGTCGCTTCCGCATAGGTGAAGCCCGACGCCCCGAGGACGCCGACGAAGATCTCCGCCTCGCGGATCTCGCCGGTCAGCGGATCGGCGATCGAGAGCTTCTTGCCGGAATAGTCCACGAAGACCTTGTCGCCGACGACATGTTCCTGGCGCATGGTCGGCGACAAACGCTTCTCGAAGCCGCGGAACAGGTCACAGAAACGACTGTAGCCGTAGCCACCGGGGTGGACGGTGCGATACTCCTCCCACAGGAGCATCAGCGTGACGCCGGGCTTCTTCAGCTCCAGCGCAAGATCCGCCCAGTTCGGCTCGGGCAGGCGGCGCTGGCCCTGCCTGACCCCGGCGCGAGCAAACAGCCGGTTCTCCAGCGCATCGTCGGTTAGGTCGCCAGACAGCGGCCAACGCAACCCCGCCGCGGTCGCGCGCTTCAGATTGTCCTGCACGGTGCTGCGCGCGATGCCCAGCATCTGCGCGATCTCGCGGCTGCTCGTGCCATCGCCGGCAAGCCGCAGCATCTGTCGTAATTGTCTCATGGTCAGCCTTCTCTTTGCCGGCATCGCCCGTCCCTTGTTGAAAAGGTCCGTCATGCCAAAGTTGCTGACCCAGGTGGTGCGTCTTCAGTCCCTCAAAGCGGCCGGATATTGATCGGAATGCTGGCCGGCTTCATTCCGGAATGGTGGCCGGCTTCAAGTTGGAATGCCCGGCCGGATAACGTCGGAATCCGCA
>NZ_LJSD01000042.1 GCF_001303895.1 Mesorhizobium sp. 1M-11
GCTACGACCGCGCCTCCGGTCGGGTGATCGTCGATCTGGAGAACGGTTGCACCTTCGCCTTTCCTCCCCGTCTGGCGCAGGGGCTTGAGGCCGCGTCCGACGACCAGCTCGCCGCCGTCGAAATCCTTGGCCGGGGCTACGGGCTGCATTGGGAGGAATTGGACGTTGACCTTTCCCTGCCGGGCCTGATGGCCGGTATCTTCGGCACCAAGGCATGGATGGCCCGCCGTGCCGGCCAGACGACCTCGGTTGCCAAGGCCGCCGCCGCTCGTGCGAACGGGGCGAAGGGCGGCCGTCCGCGCAAGACGGCGAATCGGTAAAGACCTGATCGTTCCTGATCCAGCGACTGGCCTTGAGGCCAGAAGATACAATCCATCCTATTTGCCGCCGATGACCGCCGATCCCCGCGCGCGCTTAGATACTTGTTGAATCAGCCCGACTTCGGGCTCTTTTAATCGACCCCGTTGCGGGGACTGTCTGTCGCGCCCCGTGAAGGAACGGGGCCGGGATGACTGCCACTCACCACAAGCCGGAAGCGATCGCGCGTGGCGCGCGCATGCTGCGCACCGCGCTCGGCCCCGCCATCGCGCGCTATCTCGAAGACCCCGTTGTCGTCGAGGTGATGCTGAATCCCGATGGCCGGATTTGGGTGGACCGGCTGTCCGAAGGTCTGGCCGATACGGGCGAGAGGATGTCGCCTGCCGACGGCGAGCGCATCGTGCGCCTGGTCGCGCACCATGTTGGCGCGGAGGTGCATGCGCGTTCGCCGCGCGTCTCGGCTGAGTTGCCTGAGAGCGGTGAACGGTTCGAAGGCCTGTTGCCTCCTGTTGTAGCTGCGCCCGCCTTCGCCATCCGCAAGCCGGCGGTCGCCGTGTTCACGCTCGACGACTATGTGGCTGCCGGCATCATGACCGTCGACCAGGCCGCGACGCTGCGCGCGGCCGTCACTTCCCGCGCGAACATCCTTGTGGCGGGCGGCACCTCGACCGGCAAGACCACGCTGACCAACGCGCTACTGGCCGAGGTGGCGAAGGGCGCGGATCGCGTCGTCATCATCGAGGATACGCGCGAACTGCAATGCCGCGCGGAAAACCTCGTCTCCATGCGGACGAAAGACGGCGTGGCGACGCTATCGGATTTGGTCCGGTCTTCGCTGCGCCTGCGCCCCGACCGCATCCCCATCGGCGAGGTGCGCGGCTCCGAAGCGCTTGACCTTCTGAAAGCGTGGGGCACCGGCCATCCGGGCGGCATCGGAACTATCCATGCCGGTTCCGGCATCGGCGCGCTCCGCCGCCTTGAACAGCTCATCCAAGAGGCCGTCGTCACGGTCCCGCGCGCCCTGATCGCGGAGACCATCGACCTTGTTGCCGTCCTTGCCGGGCGCGGTTCGGCGCGCCGGCTCGCCGAACTCGCCCACGTCGAAGGGCTCGGCCCGGACGGCGACTACCGCATCACCACAGCCACACCGAACACAGGAGCCCCGTCATGATCCGCACACTCTCGCGCGGTTATCGCGCCATCGCGACCACCGCAACAACGCTCACCATCAGCATCATGTTCGCGCCGGCCGCCCATGCTTCCGGCTCGTCGATGCCGTGGGAACAGCCACTCGAAAAAATTCTCCAGTCGATCGAAGGGCCGGTCTCCAAGATCATCGCCGTCATCATCATTATCGTGACCGGCCTGACGCTTGCGTTTGGCGACACGAGCGGAGGTTTTCGCAGGCTGATCCAGATCGTGTTCGGCCTGTCGATCGCGTTCGCGGCGTCGAGCTTCTTCCTGTCGTTCTTCTCGTTTGGCGGCGGGGCTCTGGTCTGATGGCGGCCGCTTTCGAACAGCTCGACGCTGTGCCCGGATTCTCGGTCCCGGTCCATCGCGCGCTGACCGAGCACATCATGCTCGGCGGCGCTCCGCGCTCCATCGCGATCATGAACGGCACGCTGGCCGGCGCGGTCGGCCTTGGCCTGCGCCTCTGGCTGGTCGGGTTGGCGATATGGGCCATCGGTCATTTTGCGGCCGTCTGGGCAGCGAAGCGCGATCCGCTCTTTGTCGAAGTCGGGCGGCGGCACCTGCGCATCCCCGGACATCTCGCGGTCTGAGGAACACGGCCATGATGAACCTCGCCGAATATCGCCGCACCGCTTCTCGCCTTGCCGACTATCTGCCCTGGGCCGCGCTGGTCGGCCCCGGCGTCGTGCTGAACAAGGATGGCAGCGTCCAGCGAACAGCGCGCTTTCGCGGGCCCGATCTTGATTCCGCCGTCGCGGCCGAGCTGGTCGCGGTCGCCGGCCGCATCAACAACGCCTTTCGCCGCTTGGGCTCGGGCTGGAGCATTTTTGTCGAGGCGCAGCGGCACGAGGCCGCGACCTATCCGCAGAGCACCTTCCCCGATCCGGCTTCCGCGCTGGTCGATGCCGAGCGCAAGGCCGACTTCGAGGAAGAAGGCGCGCATTTTGTATCGAGCTATTTCCTGACCGTCCTCTATCTGCCGCCGGCCGAAGAAGCCGCGCGCACCGAAGCCTGGCTCTATGAGGGGCGCGAACGGTCCGGCGCCGATCCCCATGAAGTGCTGCGCGCCTTCACCGATCGCACCGACCGCGTGCTCGCATTGCTCGACGGCTTCATGCCGGAGTGCGCGTGGCTCAGTGACAGCGAAACGCTGACCTATCTGCACTCAACGGTCTCCACCAAGCGCCATCGCGTCCGCGTTCCCGAGACGCCGATCTACCTGGACGCGCTGCTGGCCGACCAGCCGCTGACCGGCGGGCTGGAGCCGCGGCTTGGCGACCAGCATCTGCGCATCCTGACCATCGTCGGCTTTCCCACCAGCACCACGCCCGGCCTGCTCGACGATCTCAATCGGCTGGCCTTTCCGTATCGCTGGTCAACGCGCGCGATCCTGCTCGACAAGACCGACGCGACGAGGCTGCTGACGAAGATCAGGCGGCAATGGTTTGCCAAGCGCAAGAGCATCGCTGCGATTTTGAAAGAGGTGATGACCAACGAGCAATCCGTGCTCGTGGACACGGACGCGGCGAACAAGGCGGCCGACGCCGACATGGCCTTGCAAGAACTCGGCGCCGATGTCGCCGGCATGGCCTACGTCACGGCCACCATCACGGTCTGGGACACCGATCCGCGCCTTGCCGACGAGAAGCTGCGTCTGGTCGAGAAGGTCATCCAGGGCCGCGACTTCACGGCCATGGTCGAGACGGTCAATGCAGTTGATGCCTGGCTCGGCTCGCTGCCCGGACATGCCTACGCCAATGTCCGCCAGCCGCCCATCAGCACTTTGAATCTCGCTCACATGATTCCGCTGTCGGCGGTGTGGGCGGGGCCGGAACGGGACGAGCACTTCGGCGCACCCGCGCTACTCTATGGCAGGACCGAAGGCTCAACCCCGTTCCGGTTTTCTCTTCACGTTGGCGATGTCGGCCATACGCTCGTCGTCGGCCCGACCGGCGCAGGCAAGTCCGTGCTGCTGGCGCTCATGGCGCTCCAGTTCCGGCGCTACGAGAGAAGCCAGGTTTTCGCTTTTGACTTCGGCGGCTCCATCCGCGCCACCGCGTTGGCGATGGCGGGTGATTGGCATGATCTTGGCGGCGGGCTGACCGAGGGTTCGGACGCGTCCGTATCGCTCCAGCCGCTCGCGCGCATCCATGACACCTATGAACGCGCCTGGGCCGCCGACTGGATCGTGGCGATCCTGATGCGTGAAGGCGTCCAGATCACGCCGGAAGCCAAGGAGCATATCTGGACGGCGCTGACCTCGCTCGCCTCCGCCCCGGTCGAGGAACGCACCATCACCGGCTTGTGCGTGCTGCTCCAGTCGAACGACTTGAAGCAGGCACTGCGTCCGTTCTGCGTCGGCGGTCCCTATGGCCGGCTGCTCGACGCGGAATCCGAATATCTGGGCTCCGCCGACGTGCAGGCGTTCGAGATCGAGGGCCTTGTGGGCACCGGAGCCGCGCCCGCCGTGCTCGCCTATCTCTTCCACCGGATCGGCGACAGGTTAGACGGACGGCCGACGCTGCTCATCATCGATGAAGGCTGGCTTGCGCTGGACGACGAAGGCTTCGCGGGTCAGTTGCGAGAGTGGTTGAAGACGTTGAGGAAAAAGAACGCCTCCGTCATCTTCGCCACGCAGTCGCTGTCCGACATCGACAACTCGCCCATCGCCCCGGCCATCATCGAAAGCTGCCCGACACGGCTGTTGCTGCCGAACGAACGCGCCATCGAGCCGCAGATCACGGCGATATATCGCCGCTTCGGCTTGAACGACAGGCAGATTGAGATTCTGGCAAGGGCGACGCCCAAGCGGGATTATTACTGCCAATCGCGGCGCGGCAACCGCCTGTTCGAGCTGGGGCTGTCCGAAGTCGGCCTCACGCTTTGCGCCGCGTCCTCCAAATCCGACCAGACACTGATCGCGCAGATCATAGCCGAACACGGCCGCGAAAACTTTCTCACGGCATGGCTCGCCGCCCGCGATGTCGGTTGGGCCGTCGATCTCATTCCCAACCTCACGAACAAGGAGATGTCCTCATGACCCTGCGCCGCTCCCGCGCAGCGCGGCTCGCCGTCGCACTGCTGTCCGCCCCCGTCGCGCTGGCGCCGATGCTGGCGCCACCGGCCCACGCCATCATCGTGTTCGATCCGTCGAACTATGCGCAAAACGTGCTGACCGCCGCGCGTTCGCTGGAGCAGATCACCCACCAGATCACCAGTCTGCAAAATCAAGCGCAGATGCTTATCAATCAGGCCCGCAATCTGGCAAGCCTGCCGTATTCGGCGCTCCAGCAGATTCAGCAGAACGTCCAGCGCACCCAACAGCTTTTGAGCCGAGCGCAGAACATCGCCTTCAACGTGCAGCAGATCGACCAGGCATTCCAGCAGCAATACGGCAATGTCTCACTGTCGGCGTCCGACCAGCAGCTTGTCACCGATGCGCGCTCGCGCTGGCAGAACACGGTCGGCGGTTTGCAGGACGCCATGCGCGTGCAAGCCGGCGTCGTCGGCAACATCGACACCAACCGCACGCAGATGTCGACGCTCGTCAGCCAGAGCCAGGGCGCGACCGGCGCGCTGCAAGCCACGCAGGCCGGCAATCAAATCCTGGCCGTTCAGTCGCAACAGCTCTCCGACCTGATCGCGGTCATTTCGGCCAATGGCCGCGCGAGCGCGCTGACCGATGCCGAGCGCACGACCGCTGCCGCGCAGGGGCGCGAGCAACGTCGCCGCTTTCTGACGCCCGGCAACGGCTACCAGCCCGGTAACGCGCAGATGTTCAACAGCGGCAACTGACGGTCAGAGGGGGAGCATCGCCATGGACGGAAAGCTGCTGGCCCGCATCGGCGCAATCGTGTTCGTCGCCATCGCCATCACGGCAACGGCGATCGAGATGACGCGCAAGGATGAACCACCTGCATCGCCGCCGGCGCGTCTCGTCCAGCCCCAGCACGACCCGCTGCGCGAAGGTCAGCGCCGGTGCCAGCAGCTTGGGCAGAAGGCGGCCGACGATGCGCAATGCCTGCGCGTCTGGGCCGAGACCCGCGACCGCTTTCTCGGCCGGACGACTGCGCCCGCATCGCCGTCCTCCGGTGAAGGACGGTGACGCATGGGCGGCAGCGGCGTCATCGACAGTTTTCTCGGCACCTTCACCCGCTACATTGACAGCGGGTTCGGTCTTCTCGGCGGCGAAGTCGCGTTCATCGCCACCACGCTGATCGTCATCGACGTGACGCTCGCCGCGCTGTTCTGGAGCTGGGGTGCGGACGACGACATTATCGCACGGCTGGTCAAGAAGACGCTGTTCGTCGGTGTCTTCGCTTACTTGATTTCCAATTGGAATAGCCTTGCGAAGATCGTCTTCGAGAGCTTTGCCGGCCTCGGCCTGAAGGCAAGCGGCACGGGTTTCTCCACTCAGGATCTGATGCGGCCCGGAAAGGTAGCTCAGACCGGACTCGACGCCGCCCGGCCGCTGCTCGACTCCATCTCCGATCTGATGGGCTGGATCGCGTTCTTCGAGAACTTCATCCAGATCGCGTGCCTGCTGTTCGCCTGGGCACTGGTCATCCTCGCCTTCTTCATTCTCAGCGTCCAACTGTTTGTGACGCTCATCGAATTCAAGTTGTCCACCTTGGCCGGCTTCGTGCTGATCCCGTTCGGCCTGTTCGGCAAAACCGCCTTCATGGCCGAGCGCGTGCTTGGCAACGTCATCTCCTCCGGCATCAAGGTGCTGGTGCTTGCCGTCGTCATCGGCATCGGCTCGACGCTGTTCAGCCAGTTCACACAAGGTTTCGGCGGTCGAACGCCGTCGATCGACGACGCCATGGCCATCGTGCTGGCCGCGTTGTCGCTGCTTGGTCTGGGGATATTCGGTCCAGGCATCGCCAACGGCCTCGTATCGGGCGGTCCGCAGCTCGGCGCTGGCGCGGCGGTCGGCACCGGGCTCACC
>NZ_LJSD01000027.1 GCF_001303895.1 Mesorhizobium sp. 1M-11
TTGGGGGAGTAGGGCAGTAAGGTTGGGCAGCTACTGCCTTGTTCCCTTACTGCCCCACTGCCGTTCCCTTTAGAACAACCCTTCGATCTGGCCCTGATCGTTGAGGAAGATCTTCTCCGACGATGGCTTGGAGGGCAGGCCGGGCATGGTCATGACCTCGCCGCAGATGATGACGACGAAGCCGGCACCGGCGGCAAGGCGTACCTCGCGCACCGGAACCGTGTGGCCGGTGGGCGCACCACGCAGGTTCGGATCGGTCGAGAAGGAATATTGCGTCTTGGCCATGCACACCGGCAGGTGGCCGTAGCCGGCCTGTTCCCACTGGTGCAGCTGGTCGCGGATCGACTTGTCGGCAATCGCCTCGTCGCCGCGATAGATGCGCTTGACGATGGTGTTGATCTTCTCGAACAGCGGCATCTCGTCGGGATAAAGCGGCGAGAACTGCGAGGCACCGCTCTCTGCGATCTTCACCACCTTGTGGGCAAGCTCCTCGATGCCGGCCGAACCTTGTGCCCAGTGCTTGCACAGGATCGCTTCGGCACCTTGCGCTGCCACGAAGTCCTTCATCGCCTTGATCTCGGCGTCGGTGTCGGAGACGAAGTGGTTGATGGCAACCACCGCCGGCACGCCGAACTGCTTCACGTTCTCGATGTGGCGGCCGAGATTGGCGCAGCCCTTCTTCACCGCCTCGATGTTCTCCTGGCCAAGGTCGTCCTTCTTGACCCCGCCATTCATCTTCATGGCGCGCACGGTGGCGACGATGACGGCAGCGGCCGGCTTCAGGCCCGCCTTGCGGCACTTGATGTCGAAGAACTTCTCGGCACCGAGATCGGCGCCGAAACCGGCTTCGGTCACCACATAGTCGGCCAGCTTCAAGGCCGTGGTGGTGGCGACCACCGAGTTGCAGCCATGTGCGATGTTGGCGAAGGGACCGCCATGCACGAAGGCAGGGTTGTTCTCCAGCGTCTGCACCAGGTTGGGCTGGATGGCATCCTTGAGCAGCACCGCCATGGCGCCGTCGGCCTTCAGGTCGCGGGCATAGACCGGGCTCTTGTCGCGGCGATAGGCCACGATGATGTCGCCGAGGCGCTTTTCCAGATCCTTCAGGTCGGTGGCCAGGCACAGGATCGCCATCACCTCGGAGGCGACGGTGATGTCGAAGCCAGCCTCGCGCGGGAAGCCGTTGGCGACGCCGCCCAGCGAGACGTTGATCTGGCGCAGCGCCCGGTCGTTCATGTCCATGACACGGCGCCAGGCGACGCGGCGGATGTCGATGCCGAGTTCATTGCCCCAGTAGATGTGGTTGTCGATCAGGGCCGACAGAAGGTTGTGGGCGGTGGTGATGGCGTGGAAGTCGCCGGTGAAGTGCAGGTTCATGTCTTCCATCGGCACGACCTGGGCATACCCGCCGCCGGCGGCACCACCCTTGACGCCGAAATTGGGTCCAAGCGATGCCTCGCGGATGCACACCACCGCCTTCTTGCCGATGCGGTTGAGGCCATCACCGAGACCGACGGTGGTGGTGGTCTTGCCTTCGCCGGCCGGTGTCGGGTTGATGGCGGTGACCAGGATCAGCTTGCCGTCCTTGTTACCCTTCACCGACTTGATGAACTCGGCCGAGACCTTCGCCTTGTCATGGCCGTAGGGCAGCAGATGCTCGTTGGGAATGCCGATCTTTTCCCCGATCGCCTGGATCGGCTGCTTCTTCGCGCCACGCGCGATCTCAATGTCACTCTTGTACTCGGCCATGAGGGCTCTCCTCCCTTGTCTTTTGTCCGTTCCGGCTTCCTGAATTCCAGCGCCGGGCTCAATCTAAATCCTGCGTTTCACGCAAGGACGGTCTCGCCTATGCCCTCTGACCAGCCGCGCGAATGGCCGAGGCGAGCGTGTTCGACATGAGAAGCGCGATCGTCATCGGGCCGACGCCGCCTGGCACGGGGGTGATCGCGCTTGCCGCGGGCAAAGCCTCGTCATAGGCGACGTCGCCTACCAGGCGTGCCTTGCCGTTTTCGCCGGCGGGCAACCGGTTGATGCCGACATCGATTACGACCGCCCCCGGCTTGACCCAGTCGCCCTTGATCATTTCAGGACGGCCGACGGCGGCAACGAGAATATCGGCGGTGCGGCAGATCTCGGGAAGGTCCTTCGTCTTTGAATGCGCGACCGTGACCGTGGCGTTCGCGGCCAGAAGCAGGTTGGCCATCGGCTTGCCGACGATGTTGGACCGGCCGACGACGACCGCATTGAGACCCGACAGATCGCGGCCAAGGGCGCGTTCAATCAGCAACATCGAACCGGCGGGCGTGCAGGGTACGAAGGCCGTCTCCAATTCGCCGGCACCCAGCTTGCCGATATTGACGAAATGGAAGCCGTCGACGTCCTTGTCGGGCGAGATGGTCTGGATGATGCGGCCGGCATCGATCTGCTTCGGCAGCGGCAATTGCACCAGGATGCCATGGATGGTGTCATCGGCGTTGAGTTGCTCGATCAGCGCGACAAGATCTTCCTCGGACGTGTTGTCAGGCAGCGTGTGCTGGATGGAATGAAAGCCACATTCCTTGGCCCTCTTTCCCTTGGAAGCAACGTAGACCTGACTGGCGGGATCCTCACCGACGATGACGACGGCGATGCCGGGCTGTGTGCCGGTTCTTGCCACCAGATCCTGCGTCGCCGTCTTGATGCCGGCGACCAGTTCTTCGGCGACAGCCTTGCCGTCGATGATCGTGCTCATGGAATGTCCTTTGTCAATTCGATGCGAGCTGGGGGAGATCGCCGGTGTCGAGCGGAATGCGATCAAGACTGATCGCGTTCCGCTCTACTCCCTGGTTTTGTCGCATGATCTCTGCTGGAAAAGTCTGCAACTTTTCCGGATCATGCTCCGGACAGCCGGGCGAGGGGATCTTCCCGAAACGCTGGCGGCAATAGGAGAGCATCAGCCGCGCGCCACGTGCGTAGATGTCGCCACTGTCGGTCAAGGCGCTTTCGCGCGCAGCTGCAAGCACCACGTTGACGGATTCGCGGGTGCGAAAAGGCATCAGGTCGGTACATTCCAGCATCGCGCCAAAGATGGTCGTCACCGGGACCGCGCAGCCTTCGACGAATACCGCGGGCTCCTGTGTGTCGCCGTCTCCCTCAAGCGTGTCCGTGGCGTCCTGAAAGGCCTGGTGGAGGGTAATCGGGGCGTGGCCCTGGTGAAGGTCATACAAAACTTTCGGCACGGCTGCCTCGTCGTCTCGAGTGAGCTTTCGCGACGCTCGGAGCGATTGACATCATATCGCACCTTGCATCTTGTGAAAGATATTTGCACATAAGGAAAAGGCAGGCAAGGCATGTTTCGATGGAAATTCTCCACCTTTCGACCATGATTTGTGACGTCTGAGCCAACCGTTCTGCACCCCTCAGGAGCGTGGTCTGGTCTTCTGCGGGTCGTAGTGGGCGAAGGGAACGACCCGGGCAGGAAGGCGCTTCTGGTGGCCGTCGAGCTTGCCGATCTCGACTTCGGTTCCGACTTCTGAATGGGTGACGTCGACCCTCGCCAGCGCGATGTTCTTGCCGAGGATCGGTGAGCGCATGGAGGAGGTGACCACGCCGATCTGGGCCCGGCCGATATGCACGCAGTCGCCATGGCCGACGTCGACATTGCTGTCGATCTCCAGGCCGACGAGCTTATGGATCGGGTTCTCCTTGCGCCGGATCAATGCCTCGCGACCGATGAAGTCGTCGGTCTTCGATTTGAGCGGTACGGTGAAGGCGATGCCGGCCTCGAAGGGGTCCGTCTGGTCGGAGAACTCGTAGCCGGCGAAGATCAGGCCCGCCTCGATGCGCACCATGTCGAGCGCCGCCAGGCCCATCGGCACCAGCCCGTGCGGCTGGCCGGCCTCCCAGACCGCGTCGAAGACCTTCTCGGCATCGCGCGGATGGCACCAGATCTCATAGCCGAGCTCGCCCGTATAGCCGGTGCGCGAGACGACGATCGGCACGCCTTGGGAATCGCCGATGCGGCCGATGGTGAAGCGGAACCATTCGACCTCGGCCAGCGCCGGCTGATGCGGCGGTGTCCAGACGATCTCCTTCAGGATGTCACGGCTCCTGGGACCCTGCACGGCGATGTTGTGCATCTGATCGGTGGAGGACCGCACCAGAACCTTCAGGCCGAGCTCCTCGGCTTTGTCGCGCAGCCACTGGCCGGAATAGTCGTCGCCGCCGATCCAGCGGAAGTTGTCCTTGCCGAGCCTCAGCAAGGTGCCGTCGTCGATCATGCCGCCGTGTTCGTAACACATGGCCGTGTAGACGACCTGGCCGATGCCGAGCTTCTTGACGTCGCGGGTGAGGGTGTATTGCAGCAGCGCCTCGGCATCCGGGCCGGTGACTTCGAACTTGCGCAGGGCGGACAGGTCCATCACCACGGCCTTCTCGCGGCAGGCGCGATATTCCTGCAGCGGGCCTTCCTTGGCGAAGGAATTGGCGAGCCAATAGCCCTTGTACTCGATGAAGTTGCGGGTGTGCTTGGCGAAGCTGGAATGGAAAGCGGTTTCGCGGGTCATCTTTGGCTCTGCATCCGGGGTCACTCGTCTGGCAATCGCACGGGAGAATTTGTGCTGTCCGGAATAAGTCCGGACATGGATGTCGGTGAGGTTCCAGCCATTGGCCGGGGTGGTGTCGTCGGGACAGGCGGAAGACACGCAGACGATGTCGGTCAGCGCGCGCAGAAGCACATAGTCGCCTGGCCGCGACCATGGCTCGTCGGAGAACATGACGCCATGCGCGTCGATGCCGGTGTTGAAGAAGAAGTTGACCGCCATCCAGCCGCCGCGGGCGGTCACGCCATGCGGGGCGAGTGCGCCGTTGAAGTTCTCCGAGCAGTTGATGTGGCCGGGATAGCCGATGTCGTCGTAATATTTGGCGTAGCAAGCCAGTGCGAAGGCATCGTGCCGGCCGCAGGTATCCTGCACGACTTCCACCAGCGGTTCGAAATCCTGATCGAAATACTTCGCATGCAGGCCGGGCATCGGATAGGCATGGCCCATCAAGGAGCGGGTGGCGGTGACGTCGAGTGCGAGATCGCGGCCCTTGTCGAGCTTGCGCGCCGAGAAGCACTGGAAGTCGGTGCATTGGCGGCCGTCGACGTCGATGATCTGGATGTAGTCGCCTGCCTTGACGAAATAGGCTTCGGCCGTGCGCGACTTCACCCTGAGATCGAGCACCGGATCGGCAAGCGGATCGGGCAGTTCGGACTTTCTCCTGGCGCGGATCGTCGCGCGCCGCACCATCACCACCAGCGGCGTGGCCGTATCGTGGTCATCCACTGCCATGGGCCCGCCGGGAGCAGCGACAACAAGCGAGCCGTCGCGTGTCGCGGTGAAGCTCTCCTCGGTACCCGCCGGCGTGGTGCCGGAAAAGATGCGCAGCGCCTCGGCGTTGGCAAGCTGCAGCTTGCGGCGTTCCAGCCCGTTGCGCAAGGCGCGCAGGCTGTCATCACCGCCCAGCAGCAGGGCCTTGAGGCCGGCCGCATTGCTGTTGCTCTTGGCGCCGATGATGCCCGTGTCGGCGCGGCCGGATTGATCGAAGGCAACGAGTTCGCAGGGCTGGCCGCCCTCCGCGTTGCGGATGGTGATCCTGTCGCCGACCTCCATGTCGATGACGACGGCACCGCCGCCCGCCATATGATAGCGCTCGGTGCCCGGCAGAAGCAGTCCGGGCTGGAAGATCAGGCTCGGACGCGGCGGACCGGATACAATGGCGGGATA
>NZ_LJSD01000061.1 GCF_001303895.1 Mesorhizobium sp. 1M-11
TTACTGGCATAACACCTTCGTCATGTGCGTATGAGTGGCCTTAGCTAACTTCCGCTCAACCGGACACGGAGGGGCTGATGAGTCGGTTGTGGCTTTGCGCGGCGTTTGTCGTCGCGGGGTTTTTCGGTGCGAGCAGTTTCGGGCTTCCGGATGGATATGGCGGCCAGGCTTTTGCGCAGACGCAGCCCGGGACGGCATCGAGCGGCACCTCCACGATCTCAGGCAGCGGTGGCTTCGGCAATGGCGGTGCAGGCTTTGGAGCGGCGGCAGACGGCAAGGCCACAGATGGCAAGTCAGGCGGATCGGCGGCAACATCGTCAGCCAAGGATGGCAGTGGCGATGGGCTGAAGGCAGGAACCGGCGGGCAGGCCGATGGCAAGGCCTCTGCCCAGGATCGCAATCCTGACGCGGCTTCCAAGATCGGCAATGGTTCGACCAACACGGCCGAAGACAAGGCCACGAGCGACAAAAGTGGAGATGCCGCCAAGGCGGATGCGAAGGCGGCGGCTCCGGAAGCTGCTGCGGCCATGGCTGCAGCAACCTCAGCCAGCGGCACGGTCGGCCAGGATCCGGAAGCGATCGGAGCGCCCGCCAAGGTGGACCTGCCCAACCGGGCCTCGAATGGCAGCCTCGGTTATTCGATCGACATCGATGTGCCGGCCTTCCGCGGTCTCGAGCCGAAGCTGTCGCTGACCTACGATTCCTCCCGCAAGACCAAGCTCGGCGGGCTCTACCAGGGCTGGCTGGGCTATGGCTGGGGGCTGGACGGCATCGATGTGATCGAGCGGGCAAGCCCCGGCTATGGCATGCCGATGTTCGACAGCTCCGATGTGTTCCTGCTCAACGGCATGCCGCTGGTTGCCTGCGGCCCCGGCGTGTCCTCGCCTTCGTGCACGGCAGGCGGCACCCATGCCACCGAGAACGAATCCTATCGGCGTATCAAGCTGCTCGGATCGGAATACAGCAGATACTGGGAAGTCACAGACCGTGACGGAACGGTCTCGACCTTCAAGTCGGTTGGCACCGTTACCGGTACATCGGCGCCGGATGCCAGCCTCACCTATGAGTATCGTTGGCTGCTCACCTCCGTCACCGACACCAACGGCAATACGGCAAACTACGGCTACGCTTGCTTCCCCAGCCCCGTCTGCTATGCGACGCTCATCACTTACAACGGCACCACGATTAATCTGTATCTGGAGATACGGCCCGACTATATCCTGATGGGCAATGGCCGTGACATCTCAGAGACCCGCTACCGCATCAAATCAGTCGCGGTTCGAGTGTCTGGCCAACTGCGGAGCGCTTATGCGCTGACTTACGATCGAGCGCCGTTCTCCAGCACGTCACGACTTACCAAGGTCACCCGCTATGGATCGGATGCCTCCGTCGATGACAACGGCGTGGTCACCGGTACTACCTCCAAGCGCATCGCCGAGATGAGCTATCAGGATACGGTTGCCTCGTTCAACACGGCCAATGTGTCCATATTCGGCGCTTCTAGCTCGGGGCCGACAGCGAACATCAACAGCAACGCCCAAGTTGGCGATGTTGATCTGGATGGCACCGATGAGATCTTCGGCGACAATGTCGGGCAGTCCAATATGGGATCGCCCAGCAATCCTGTTTATGGAACGCGGCGTACTCGCAACCTCTTCAAGCTCACGTCAAGTGGAGGTCTGGCCACCAATCAATCGCTGAACTTGGAGACTGTAGAGAAGCCCGACGCAGGCTCGAACAATCCACCGTACTTCTCGCAGCCAGGCCGTTTCGTCGTCGGCAAGAAGACCCTGGACTTTGCGGACGCCGTCACCTCCAGCAAGATGAACGGACCAGGCGGTCGCATCAATTATTCGACAGCCCGTTCTATCCTTCAGACAGGTGCACAGCTGGGCTTGGCCAAGCTTCCCTGCGATGGGATCAATGTGACCCCGCCTGCTGGCTACGAGGCGGTTTGTGCCGCAATGCCCAAGGGAGATCCGCTCTCTCCTTATACACCACCCTCGATGTATCGGCTTGTCGCTGACGCGGAAGGCGACGGTGTGGACACACTCTATCCGTACCCTTCGAGCATACCGGCGACGCGTGGCGATCCCTTGATCGGTGTTGGCGACTTCCTCGGCAATGGCCGCCAATCACCACTGTTCAAAAATACGTACACGGGGGTTCTTTACAAGACCGCCTTGTCCGGCGGGGCATGGCAACTCGATGCATCCTTTGCGATAAGCTGCGGGGCCACTGATTTCGATGGCAACGGGACATGTGTGCTTGCTGACGTCAACGGCGACGGCGCCAGCGACATCGTTCGCTACAACCGCGGAGCCGTCAGCATCTGGCTTTCGACGGGGCAGGGGTTCAAGCTTTACACGGCGACGGCCGGTTCTGCTCGTACTGCCGTGTTGCGCGACTTCGACAATGACGGCCGTGCCGACCTGATCACCATCGCCACCCCTGATGGGCCGACTACCAGTTATCCCAAGATGGGCACGGCTGCGGTGTTCGCTCTACACCCCACCGCCAGCTCTGCCTATTCGACGGAACAGTTCACGCCGTTCTCGTTGACGGTCACGCCGGTCATCGGCGATTTCAACGGCGACGGATTGCCCGACTTCATCAACCGCAACGGAGCCGGCAGCTTCGTCGACATCGTCTATGCATCGAATGCGGGTGCTGGGAATCCGAACCTATTGCGGAACGTCACCACGGAACTCGGCGGAACGGTAGCTGTCGAGTACACGCCATCGTCGCGCTGGGGGAACAACTACCTACCGCAGATCGTGCATGCGGTGACGAAGCTCTCGGTCGGCGACGGTCGGGGCCAGGTTGCGGTGACCGACTATGCTTATTCGGGCGGCAAATACGATCCTGTTGCCCGCCGCTTCCTCGGCTTTGCCAGTGTCGTCGAGACCAAGCCTTCCGCCAATGGCGAGAGCGGACGGCCAACCGTCGCCACCAGCTATCGCCAGGACTTGGCGAGCTACGGGCTGCCGGAAATGACCACCATCAAGGATGGTTCAGGCAATATCCGCAAGCAGGTCGAGGAGACCTATCAGGTCAATGCAACGACAAAGCCGTATTCGGCTCTCAATACCCGAACCGTCACCACATGGTCGGATAGCATCTCGCTATCGACACGGACCGACCGCTATTTCGACCAGTTCGGCAATCTCACTACGGTCGATGACTTCGGCAGGCTGGATGTCTCTGGTGACGAGACGCGCACCGGCTACCACATAGCCCCGCCGAATACCGCAGACTATATCGTTTCGGCTGTGCGTGCCGAGACCGTCCATGCGGGGATCGACTGGTCGGTGCCTTACCTGAGCTTTGTTGAGTATTTCTACGATAACCAGCACGCTGACAGCGTCGTGGCGCCCATCCGCGGCAACCTGACCTGGAAGCGCACTTTCCAGGATGCCCATTCGAGCCCTCAGAAATATGTCTCTGAGGTCTACACCTATGACAGCTATGGCAACAAAACGTCGAAGACGGACCGCCTGGGCAATCGCACCGAATGGGACTATGACCCGACTTACCACATCTACCCGGTGACGGAGCGAGCACCGAAGTACTTCATGCCCGGGACGACGCAGGTAAGCGATCAAAGATTCGTCACAACAGCCACTTACGAACCCCGTTGCGGAAAACCCGCGAGCAAGACCGATTGGAACGGTCTCGTTACGACTTTCAATTATGACGCGTTCTGTCGGCGGTCCAGGCTTACCGATACAACCACCGGCTTCTATGTCGAAACGCAATACGCTTATGAAGGTAATCCCGCCCAACAGACTCTGGCAAGCAGTTCTCCAAAAGCGGCCGGCGCTGCTAACGTCTGGACAGTATCGTATTACGATGGCCTCGGGCGCATCTATCAGCAGTATAACAACGGAGATACTGATGCAGGCCCTCTGAGGGTGGTGCATACCGAATACGATCAGCGTTCGAACGTGCAGCGCAAGTCGGTACCACGTTTCGTTGGTGAGACGCCGCAGTGGTCGATCTCCAACTATGATTGGAATGACCGTCCGACCAGGATGGAGAATCCGGATGGATCCGGCCGCAACCTCAGCTATCACCTCTATCCGGGCGCCGCAATCTCTGGGGTGGGCAATGTTCCGTTCAGATCGATCTACCAGGTCGACGAGCTCGGCCGCGGGTCCTCGCAGTTCTTCAGTTCCTGGGACGATGTCGTTTGCATCCAGGTGGCGATGCAGGATGGCAGCTATGACAGCCAGTATCGCACCTATGACCGCTTCCATCGGCTGACCCAGCTCCTGGACAACAAGTCATCGGTCTGGACCTACAGCTATGACATGGCCGGCAATCGGTTGGTGGCCAACGATCCGGATCTCGGCACCTGGACCTACAAATATGACGCCGCAAACCAACTGGTCGAACAGACCGATGCGCGCGGTGCCGTCACCACGCTCATCTATGACCAGATGGGGCGCTTGGTTCAAAAGAAGGCGACCCTGCCTGGGGGATCGCCGGTAATCGTCACGGAGAACCGCTACGACAGCCAGGCAACCTTCTATTATAATATCGGCCATCTGACCTCATCGGAAAGTGGCGCTGCTCAACACGTCTTCGGATACGACGCGTTCGGCCAGGTTCAATCCCAATCAACGACCGGCTATCAAAATAGCAGCAGCACGATCACGACCATTCGGGATAGGTCCGGGCAGCCGATCTACCAACAATACACGCCCACTCCGCTCGACTTCGGAACGAGTGCGGCGCCGCTTCAATACACCTCGGGCAATCTGCTTTCAGCAGCGCCCGGCTACATCACTTCGATCAGCTATGAGGCGGACAATCAGACGCGCGAGATCGTCTATGCCAATGGCGTGAAGACGAACTTCAGCTATTCGCCGACACGACGCTGGCTGACCCGGGTAGTAACGATAGGCTCGAGCGGCGCCGTGTTGATAGACAACACTTATAGCCGTGACCTTGCCGGCCGCATCACCGCCATCAACGGTGCGCCGACGGCACTCGATCCTGCCGGCGCGGCCGAGGATTGGGCCTACACCTACAACAACCTCGACTGGCTGATGACGGCGACCAACGGTGCCAACGCCAGCCTCAACGAGATCTTCAGCTATGACACCAACGGCAACATGCTCTCGCGCAGCCGGGTCTCGGGCAGCTATGTGTATCCAGCAGCAACGGCACAGCGCCCGCATGCGCCGTTGAGTGTCGGTTCGCGGTCCTTCGCCTATGACGCTAATGGCAACACCTCATCGGACGGCATCCGTACCCTGGTCTGGGACGAAGCGAACCGGCTGACGACGGTCACGCAGGCCAACGGCACGACAAGCTATGCCTACGGTCCTGATGGTGCGCGGGTGAAGAAGAGCTCTTCCTTCGGCACCACGCTTTATCCGAGCGCCGATGTCGAGATCGATCCGGCGACACCTGGGGCGGAGAAATACACCCGCTACCCACATGCCGACATCAAGATCGTGAACGGGGCGAAGTTCTTCCTGCATCGCGATCACCTGGCATCGGTGCGCTTCGTCACCGATGCTGATGGCGCAGTCGTCGAAAGTACCGGCTATGCGGCCTATGGCGAGCGCCTGAACTCCGGCTTCCAGACCCAGAAGAGCTA
>NZ_LJSD01000050.1:0-240000 GCF_001303895.1 Mesorhizobium sp. 1M-11
CTCGGCGCGGAGCCGATCAGGGCGCTGGTGGCCCGCAATGCCGGTGTCGACTGGGATGCGGTCGACGATGTCTATTATGGCTGCGCCAACCAGGCCGGCGAGGACAACCGCAATGTCGCCCGCATGGCGCTGCTTCTGGCCGGCCTGCCGGTCTCGGTGCCGGGCTCGACGATCAACCGGCTGTGCGGCTCGGGCATGGATGCGGTGGCCATTGCCGCGCGCGCCATCAAGGCCGGCGAAGCCGAACTGATGATTGCCGGCGGTGTGGAATCGATGAGCCGCGCCCCCTTCGTCATGCCCAAGGCCGAGACGGCCTTCTCGCGCCATGCCGAAATCCACGACACCACCATCGGCTGGCGTTTCGTCAATCCGCTGATGAAGAAGCAGTACGGCATCGATTCCATGCCGGAGACCGGCGAGAACGTCGCCGAACAGTTCGGCGTCAGCCGGGCCGACCAGGATGCCTTTGCGGTGCGCAGCCAGGAGAAGGCGGTTGCCGCACAGGCCAATGGCCGGCTGGCCAGGGAGATCGTCCCCGTCACCATCCCGCAGAGGAAGGGCGATGCGATCGTGGTCTCCAAGGACGAGCACCCACGTGCCGGCACCACGGTGGAGACGCTGGCGAAGCTCGGAACGCCGTTCCGCAAGGAGGGCGGCACGGTGACGGCGGGCAACGCGTCGGGCGTCAATGATGGCGCGGCGGCGCTGATCGTGGCGTCGGAAGCTGCTGTCGCCAAATACGGGCTGACCCCGATCGCGCGTGTCCTGGGTGCTGCCACGGCCGGTGTCGAGCCCCGCATCATGGGCATCGGTCCGGTGCCGGCCACCCAAAAGCTCTGCGCCCGGCTCAACCTGACGCCGCAGGACTTCGATGTCGTCGAACTCAACGAGGCGTTCGCCGCGCAAGGCATCGCCGTACTGCGCGAACTTGGCTTTGCCGAGGATGCCGCCCATATCAACCCGAATGGCGGCGCGATCGCGCTCGGTCATCCGCTCGGCATGTCAGGTGCCCGCATCACTGGCACGGCGGCACTGGAACTGAAGGAGCGCAACGCCCGCCTCGCACTCGCCACCATGTGCATCGGCGTCGGCCAGGGCATCGCCATCGCACTCGAAAGAGTGTGAGGAAAGGCGTTTTAACTCAATCGGCTTTTGTCACACAAATGCTCGTTGCCGGGTCGAAGGGCGCCGGATATGGTTGTTCGAGGCTTCAACAAACGGAGCCTATCCGACGCAACGACGTCGCGTCCCGAAGGGGAACATGGGGCGACGAAAACAGGGAAATCGATGATGATGCACAAGATCGCTCTCCGTTCGCGCACCTTTCTGACGGGTGCAGCGCTTGCCGCCCTGGTTTATGCCGGTTCGCCGGCGCTGGCCGACACGCCGCCCGATACGCTGGTCCAGGCCTGGGCGATCGATGACATCATCTCGCTCGATCCAGCCGAGGCTTTCGAGCTGTCGACCGGCGAAATCACCGGCAACACCTATGACATGCTGGTTCGCCTCGACGCCAACGATACCACCAAGGTGGTCGGCGGCATCGCTGAAAGCTGGACCGTCTCGGACGATGCGCTGACCTATACCTTCAAGCTCAAGCCGGACCTGAAATTCGCTTCCGGCAACCCGATCACCGCCGAAGACGTCGCCTGGTCGTTCGAGCGCGCGGTCAAGCTCAACAAGAGCCCAGCCTTCATCATCCAACAGTTCGGACTGACCGGCGACAACGTCGCCGAAAAGGCCAAGGCGGCGGACGCCTCCACCTTCGTGTTCACCGTCGATAAGGCCTATGCACCGAGCTTCGTGCTGAACTGCCTGACCGCTACCGTCGGCGCCATCGTCGACAGCAAGCTGGTCAAGGAACATGTCGCCGCTGCCACGCCGAGCGCCGACTACAAGTTCGACAATGATTTCGGCAATGCCTGGCTGAAGACCAATTATGCCGGTTCGGGTCCGTACAAGACGCGCGAGTGGCGGGCGAACGAAGTCGTGGTGCTGGAACGCAACGACAACTACTACGGCACCAAGGGCAATATGACGCGCGTCATCTATCGCCACGTCAAGGAAAGTGCCGCGCAGCGCCTGCTCCTGGAAAAGGGCGATATCGACATCGCGCGCAACCTGCAGCCGGGCGACTACGAGGCCGTCGGCAAGAATGCCGATCTCGCCACCGTCGCTGCGCCGAAGAGCACGGTCTATTACGTCAGCCTCAATCAGAAGAACCCCAATCTGGCGAAGCCGGAGGTGCGGGAAGCCTTCAAATATCTGATCGACTATGACGCGCTGGGCGATACGCTGCTCAAGGGCATCGGCGTGGTGCACCAGAACTTCCTGCCCAAGGGCATTCTGGGCGCCGTCGATGACAAGCCCTACAAATTCGATGTCGCCAAGGCGAAGGAGCTGCTTGCCAAGGCGGGCCTGGCGGACGGGTTCTCCGTCACCATGGATACGCGCAGCGGCCAGCCGGAATCCGGTGTCGCCGAATCGATCCAGCAGACGGCAGCGCAGGCCGGCATCAAGATCGAACTCGTGCCGGAAGACTTCAAACAGCTTCTGACCCGTTATCGTGCCCGTCAACACGACATCGCCATCCTGCAATGGGGCGTCGACTATTGGGATCCGAACTCCAACTCGGAGACCTTCGCCACCAATCCCAACAACGCCGACGATTCCATGAACAAGACGCTGGCCTGGCGCAATGCCTGGGATGTTCCGGCGGAAATCCAGAAGGAATCGGCTGCGGCATTGCTCGAGCGTGATGCCGCCAAGCGCACACAGATGTACCAGGACATCCAGAAGAAGATCCGCGAACAGGGTCCGTTCAACTTCATCTGGCAGCAGACCGAGGTTGCCGGCCTGCGCAAGAACGTGCAGGGCTTCAAGCTCGGCCCAACCTTCGACACCAATTTCGTGGCACCGGTGGCCAAGTAACGTACCTTGTCTGTCGCCCACACGACCAATGAGCCAGGGCGGAGGAGCAAAAAAGCCTCCGCCCTCGGGTTCGCGCTGCTGCGCTTTGTCTTCATCGCCGCGGTCACCTTCCTTGGGCTGATCGCGGTGACATTCTTCATCGGCCGCGTCATGCCGATCGACCCGGTGCTGGCGATCGTCGGCGACCGTGCGCCCGCCAGCGTGGTGGCAGCCGCGCGCCAGCAATACGGCTTCGACCTGCCCGTCTGGCAACAGTTCCTGCTTTACGTCCAGAAGGCGCTGCAAGGCGATTTCGGTACGTCCGTGCTGTCGACCTACCCGGTCATGCAGGATATCCGCCGCGTGTTCCCGGCGACGCTGGAACTGGCGACGGTCGGCACGCTGATCGGCCTGTTGTTCGGCATTCCGCTCGGCGTGCTGGCAGCGGTCAAGCGCGGCTCTTTCATCGACCAGGCGGTGCGCGTCATCGGCCTGATCGGCTATTCCATGCCGATTTTCTGGCTCGGGCTGCTGGGTCTTCTGGTCTTCTACGCCAGGCTCGGCTGGGTCGAAGGACCCGGGCGCATCGGCATCGCCTATGAATACACCTTCACGCCGGTCACCGGGCTCTATCTGCTCGACGCCATCATCCAGCGCGACTGGGGCGTGTTCCGCGATGTCTTCTCGCACATCATCCTGCCGGCTTCGCTGCTGGGCTATATCTCCATGGCCTATATCAGCCGCATGACGCGATCCTTCATGCTGAACGAACTTGCCCAGGAATATGTCGTGGCCGCACGCGCGAAAGGCCTGTCGGAGGCACGCATCATCTGGGGCCATGCGCTACGCAACGCGGCCGTGCCGCTGGTGACGGTGATCGCGTTGTCCTACGCCACCTTGCTCGAAGGCTCAGTGCTGACCGAGACCGTCTTCTCGTGGCCCGGCATCGGCCTTTATCTCACCAATTCGCTGCAGAATGCCGACATGAATGCGGTGCTCGGCGCCACGGTCGTCATCGGCGCGGTGTTCATTGCCCTGAACCTGTTGTCGGACCTGCTCTACCAACTTCTCGATCCGAGGACGCGGTCATGAGCGTAACCGACACCTCTGCGATGAGCTGGCGCGAATGGCTGCTTTCGGAGCGGCCACAATCGCGCTCTCAGGCGCGGCTCGGCCGTGCCTACATGACCTGGCGCCGTTTCACCGCCAACCAGCTGGCGGTGGTCGGCCTCTTCATCATCCTGGCGCTGGTGTTCGTCGCCATCTTCGCCGGCCTGCTGGCGCCCTATTCTCCGGTGGTCGGCGATCTGCGGGGTTCACGCCTGCTGCCACCCGATTGGGCGCATTGGATGGGAACCGACGACCAGGGCCGCGACATCCTTTCGCGCGTCATCTACGGCTCGCGGCTGACACTCTATGTCATCGTGCTGGTTGCGTTGATCGCCGCACCCATCGGCCTCGTCGTCGGGACTGTCGCGGGCTATGCCGGCGGCTGGACCGATGCGGTACTGATGCGCATCACCGACATCTTCCTCGCCTTCCCGAAGCTGATCCTGGCGCTGGCCTTCGTGGCGGCGCTCGGACCCGGCATCGAGAATGCCATCATCGCCATCGCCATCACCTCCTGGCCGCCTTATGCCCGCATCGCCCGCGCCGAAACGCTGATGGTGCGCAACTCCGATTACATCAAGGCAGTCGAGATCATGGGGGCATCGCCGGGGCGCATCATCCTGCGGCATATCATGCCGATGTGCATCTCGTCGCTGATCGTGCGTGTCACGCTCGATATGGCGGGCATCATCATCATCGCCGCCGGCCTCGGGTTCCTCGGTCTCGGCGCTCAACCACCCTTGCCGGAGTGGGGCGCGATGATAGCGTCGGGCCGCCGTTTCATCCTCGACCAATGGTGGGTGGCGGCCATGCCCGGCATGGCGATCCTGATCGTCAGCCTCGGCTTCAACCTTCTGGGTGACGGCCTGCGCGATGCGCTCGATCCAAGGAGCTCGGGCCAATGAGCGTGGATAAAAATCTGCTTGAGGTAGAGAATCTCAAAGTCCGCTTTCCCACCCGCACCGGTGTCATCGAGGCAGTGAGGGGCGTGTCCTTCTCGCTCGGCCGCGAACGGCTCGGCATCGTCGGTGAATCCGGCTCCGGCAAGTCGCAGACCGGCCGCGCGATCATGGGTCTCACCGATCCCCGCGCCGAGGTGACGGCGGACAGGCTGGAGTTCGACGGTATCGATCTCCGGTCGCTGCCGGCGCGCGAGCGCCGTGCCCTGCGTGGCAAGCGTGTCGCCATGATCCTGCAGGATCCGAAGTACTCGCTCGATCCCGTCATCAGCATCGGCCGCCAGATCGTCGAGACCCTGCGCACCCATGAGAAGGTCTCGAGGGCCGAAGCCCGCGAACGTGCGCTCGATATGCTGGCGGCAGTCCAGATCCGCGATCCGAAGCGTGTCTTCGATCTCTATCCGCATGAAGTGTCGGGCGGCATGGGCCAGCGCGCCATGATCGCCATGATGCTGGTTGCCGGCCCTGAGCTCCTGATCGCCGATGAGCCGACTTCAGCGCTCGACGTGACGGTGCAGCTCGATGTGCTCGCCATCCTCGACCGGCTGGTAGCGGACCGTGGCATGGGCCTGATCTTCATCTCGCACGATCTGAGGCTGGTCTCCTCCTTCTGCGACCGTGTCGTGGTCATGTATGCCGGCAAGGTGGTGGAACAGCTGCCGGCCTCGGAACTGGCCAACGCACAACATCCCTACACGCAAGGCCTGCTCGACTGCATGCCGAAGATCGGCGCCGACCGCCACCCGTTGCCGGTGCTGGCACGCAAGGCGGAGTGGGCGGCATGACGGCGGCACTTGTGGCAGACAGGGTCGAGGTCGTCTTCGACCAGTTCCGGGCACTGAAGGGCGTCAGCGTCGCGGTGCAGCCCGGCGAATCCTTCGGTTTGGTCGGCGAATCCGGTTCCGGCAAGTCGACGCTGCTGCGCGCCATTGCCGGTCTTGCCCCGGTGGCTTCGGGCAGCATCACCGTCAACGGCAAGCCGCTTGGCCGCCGTCGCGACAAGGCCTTCTACCGGCAGGTGCAGATGGTGTTCCAGGACCCCTATGGTTCGCTGCATCCACGCCAGACGGTGGACCGGTTGCTGCAGGAGCCGCTTGCCATCCATGGCATCGGCGACAGCGAGGTCCGCATCCGCCGCGCGCTGGAGGAAGTGGGTCTCGGCTCCGGCTTCCGCTTCCGCTATTCGCACCAGCTCTCCGGCGGCCAGCGCCAGCGTGTGGCGATCGCACGCGCGCTGATCCTGGAGCCTTCGATCCTGCTGCTCGACGAGCCGACCTCGGCGCTCGACGCCTCGGTGCAAGCGGAGGTGCTGAACCTGCTCGAGCAGGTGCGGCGTGACCGCAAGCTCACCTACCTCATGGTCAGCCACGATCTCGCAGTCATCAACCACATGTGCGAGCGTCTGATGGTCATGCAGAACGGCGTGGCGGTCGAACAGCTCGCCGCAGCCGACCTCGTCTCCCACAACGTCGCCCAGGACTACACAAAACGCCTGCTCAAGGCATCCGAAGGCTTCGTCAGGGCGGGGTGACGCCGCTTCTCACCGGCCGCCGGTTATCCGAACAGCCGGCTCGCCTCTTCGGGCGTGTAATACCCCATGACCACATCATGCCGGACGGCCTCGGTCGGGCGTTCGAGCGGGTTGCCATATCCACCACCGCCCGGCGTGCCGACACGCACCCGGTCGCCGGCCTTCAGCGGAATATCCTGCTCCTTGGAAAGGTGCGGCGGGACATGTTCCTTGCCATCGCGGATCACGGTCACGGTGTTGACGGCGCCGTCCTTGCCACCGAGCACACCTTGCGGACCGAAACGGCCGTGATCCATGACAAAAGAGGCACGGGCCTCGCCCCGCAGCAGTTCGACTTCATAGGCAAGGCCGAGACCGCCGCGGTGCCTGCCGGCACCGCCGGAACCTTCACGCAACGCATAGTGCCGGTAAAGCACCGGAAAAGCCTGTTCCATGATCTCGAC
This sequence comes from Mesorhizobium sp. 1M-11, assembly GCF_001303895.1. GTDB lineage: Bacteria > Pseudomonadota > Alphaproteobacteria > Rhizobiales > Rhizobiaceae > Mesorhizobium. Next base: position 6,954 of record NZ_LJSD01000050.1, read on the forward strand.
CGGCGGCGACTTCGAGATGCCGATGGTCGAGCAGCCGTTGGACAGACCGTCGTGCCAGGCATTGCCGCCATAACCGCCGCCGGAGATCTGGTACATCACATAGTCACGGCCACGCGCCGGATCATGGCCGCCGAGCGCGAAATTGCCGCTGGAGCCGGCAGGCGCCGCGGTGACCTTGCCCGGCAACGCCTGCACCATGGCCGCGAACACCGCCTCGGCGATACGCTGCGACACCTCCGCCGCACAGCCCGAGACCGGGCGAGGGTATCTGGCATCCAAAAAGGTCCCCTCAGGGCTTTTCACGACAAGTGGCTCGAAGGCGCCGGCGCTGATCGGCACATCAGGGAAGATGTGGCGCATGGCGAGATAAACGGAAGACAGCGTTGTGGCCAGCACGCTGTTCATCGGCCCGGCGCAGGGCTTTGAAGAGCCCGCGAAGTCGAACGTCAGCGTCTCGTCCTTCTTCTCCACGGCGAGTGCTATGGTGAGCGGCTCATCGATTACGCCGTCGGAATCGACAAAGGCCTTAGAGCGATAGATCCCGTCGGGAATGGCCGCGATGTTGGCGCGCATCTGTTCGGCGGCACGCTCACGCAATTCCCGGATCGCCGCCGAAACGGTCTGGTCGCCATAACGATCGAGGATTTCGCCGAGCCTGTCCTGTCCGACAAGAAGAGCGGCGGCCTGTGCCTTGATGTCGCCGATGCGCTGGTCGGCCACACGGATGTTGGAGCAGATGATGGCGTAGATCTCGGGATCGAGCACGCCCTTCTTGAACAGCTTCACCGGCGGCAGACGCAGGCCCTCCTGCTCGACGGCGGTGGCCGACGCGGAGAAGCCTCCCGGCACGGCGCCGCCGATATCGGGCCAATGGCCGGTGTTGGACAGCCAGCAGAAGACGTTGCCATCGCGATAGACAGGCATGACGAAGCGCACATCCATCAGGTGCGTGCCGCCAAGATAGGGATCGTTGACGATGTAGATGTCGCCCGGCTGCGGCGGCAGGCAGCGCCCTGCCGCTATCATCTCGATCACGGTCCTGGTCGAATGCTGCATGACGCCGACAAAGACGGGCAGGCCCTGCGAGCCTTGCGCGATCAGCGAACCGTCGATAGCGGAGTAGATGCCGTCGGAGCGGTCGTTGGCCTCGGCGATGACCGGTGAAAAAGCGGCGCGCGAAAAGGTCAGATCCATCTCGTCGCACACCTGTTGCAACGCCGCCTGGATGACGGACAGCGTGATGGCATCGAGCGTGATGTGCGTCATCGGCTGCCAACCTCCACGATCAGGTTGCCGTCCGCATCGCTTTTAGCCCTGTCGCCCGGTTCGAGCACGGTGGTGGCGTCCATCTGCTCGATGATCGCAGGACCTTTGATCACAGCATCCAGCGGCAACCCGTCGCGTGCATAGACGGGGGTGTCATGCCAGGTGCCGTCGTACCAGACAGGGCGGATTTCCAGCCACGCTTTCTTCAGCGTGGAAGCGCGGCCAACCGGATCGATCAGTGTCGAAAGGTCGATCTGCGGGCGTACGCCGATGACGGACGTATTCAGATTGACGAGATTGGCGCGGATTTCAGGCAATTCGACCTTGAAACGCGCAAAATAGGCCTTCTCGAACAGGTCTTGCAGGGTGGCCCGGTCGACCTTGGACGACGGCAGCGGCACATTGATCAGGTGGGTCTGGCCGACGAACTGCATGTCGGCGGAATGGCTGATGCGGATCGCCTGCGGCTTCACCGCTTCCTTGGCAATCAGCGCCTCTCCTTCGGCACGATGACGTTCGAGGACATCGTGAACCTGTTGCTCGTCCAGGGTGGCGACCGGTTGATTCAGCGTGTTGACGAAATCGTGCCTGAGGTCGGCGACCACGCAGCCCAGCGCATTGGTGATGCCCGGCCGCGCCGGCACCAGGACACGCGGCAGGCCCAGTTCACGCGCTAGCGCGCTGGCATGCAGCGGGCCGGCACCACCAAAAGCGAACAGGGTGAAATCGCGCGGATCATGACCGCGGCCGACCGAGACCATGCGGATCGCGCCCGCCATCTTCATATTGGCGAGCTTCAGCACGGCGCCAGCGGCCTCGACACCGGAGAGGTTCGTGAACAGCCCGATCCTGTCTTCGAACACCCGGGCAACGCTCTCCACCGTCACCGGATTGTCGACGGCCAGCAGCTTGTTCGGGGAAAGGCGGCCGAGCACCAGATTGGCGTCGGTGATGGTCGGGTCGGTGCCGCCGCGGCCGTAGCAGATCGGACCTGGACTCGCGCCAGCGCTTTCCGGTCCGACGCGGATCAGGCCGGCGGCATCGACACGGGCGATCGACCCGCCACCCGCGCCGACGGTATGCACAGCCACCATCGGTACGTGGATCGGCATGGCGTATTCGAGTTCGATCTCGTTGGAGACCGCGGGCTCGGCATCGCGGATCAGCGCCACGTCAGTGGACGTGCCGCCCATGTCGTAGGTGACGAGGTTTCGATGACCGGATCGGCGGCCGGTATAGGCAGCGGCAATGACGCCAGAGGCCGGACCGGACATCACCGTCTTGGCAGCCTCTCGCGCCACGAAACGCGCCGAGATCATACCGCCATTGCCGTTCATGATCAGGAAGTCGCGTTCGTAGCCTTGAGCGGCCAACTCTTTACGCAGGCGGGCGACATAACGCTCCAGGATCGGTTGCACGGCAGCATTGACGGAAGCCGTCACGCCGCGCTCGAACTCACGCGCTTCCGACAAAAGCGTGTGGCCGGCAGTGATGTGGTCGTTCGGCCAAAGCTCCGCTGCGATCTCGGCTGCGCGGCGCTCATGCGTCGGATTGGCATAGGCGTGCAGGAAATGGACAACGAGGGATTCGCAGCCGGCTGCCAGCAGCGTTTGCACCGCTTGCCGTACAGCGCCTTCATCAAGCGGCACACGCACCGAACCGGATGCTTCCATGCGCTCGGCGACTTCCAGTCGCAGGTTGCGAGGTATGACCGGCACAAAGGTCCCGGTCATGCCATAAGCCTGCGGGCGCGTGCGGCGACCGAGTTCGATCACGTCGCGAAAACCCGCCGTGGTGATCATGCCGGTCCTGGCCAGCCTGCGTTCCAGCACCGCATTGGTCGTCGTCGTCGTGCCGTGAACGATGAGGTCGATGGCGGAAGCTGAGAAGCCGGTTGCTCCGAGTGCCGAAACAACGCCGAAAGCCTGGTTGTCGAGTGTCGTCGGCGTCTTGGCGATGCGGACCTTGCCGCCGTTGCGGCCGTCGATGAGGATCAGGTCGGTGAAGGTACCACCGACGTCGATGCCGGCCACGACGCTATCTGATCGCGCTGGGTTCGACTGCGCCGGAACTTTCTCATCCATTGCCAAAATCCGAAATGTCCCAACTGCGGATAGGGGCCAGTTTGGAAAGGCGTTCCGCGGCTCGATCTTGACGCTAAGTTCATTTGTATACTAATAGATTTCCGACACAAGAGCCTGCCCCCAGCAGAATGCCGAGGCATATCGGGACCCGCCAAACGGGCGTGCAGGACAGCTTAAGCATCAGGAAAAGGTTGGTTCGATGAGCACCGCTTCCGCCCCCAGCACGGACGCCGCCAAGCCGCTGGAATTTCCGATTCCGGCGAATGTCTATGCCGAGAAGGTCGTTTCGGTGAAACACTACACCGACCGCCTTTTCGCCTTCCGCATCACCCGGCCGCAGTCGCTGCGCTTCCGCTCCGGCGAATTCGTGATGATCGGACTGCCGAATGCCGAGAAGCCGGTGTTCCGCGCCTATTCGGTGGCAAGCCCGGCCTGGGACGAAGAGCTGGAGTTCTTCTCGATCAAGGTGCCCGACGGCCCGTTGACCCAGCACCTGCAGAAGATCCAGCCCGGCGACACCATCCTGATGCGCCAGAAGGCGACTGGCACCCTCGTGCTCGACGCGCTGACACCGGGCAAGCGCCTGTTCATGATCTCGACAGGCACCGGCATAGCGCCTTTCGCCAGCCTGCTGCGCGATCCCGACACCTATGAGAAGTTCGAGCACGTCTATCTCACCCACACCTGCCGCGACGTCGCCGAACTGGCCTACGGTCAGGAGCTGGTTGCGTCGCTGGCCGACGATCCGCTGATCGGCGAGTTCACCAACGGCCGTGTCACGCTCTACAATTCGACGACACGTGAAACATCGGAACGCATGGGCCGCATCACTGCGCTCGTGGGCTCCAGCAAGTTCTACACGGACCTCGGCATCGAGGCGCTGAACCCGGAAACCGACCGCATCATGATCTGCGGTTCGATGCATATGCTGAAAGACGTCAAGGAGATGGCGGAAAACCTCGGCTTCATCGAGGGTTCGCTGAGCGCCCCGGCGAGCTTTGTGGTGGAGCGCGCCTTCGTCGGCTGATTACCCGAATGCAGCACGTAAGAAAAATGGCGCCCGATGGCGCCATTTTTCATTTGATCGTCTTGCCATCCGCATCGAAGCGGTAGGTCTTGCCCGCATCCGGCGTCGCGTAAAGCGTCGAGCCCGGCTCGGCATCGTAGACGCCGAAGATGCGCACCGTGATCAGTCCGGCCTTCTCGCAGTCGAGATAGACATTGGTGTCGGCGCCGAGATGCTCGGTGTGCACCACCGTGCCCTTCCAGGTGCCAGCCTTCTTGTCGACCGTCAGATGCTCGGGGCGGACGCCGATCGTCTTGACGCTCTCGCCCAGTCTGGCACCGTCGATGAAATTCATCTTCGGCGACCCGATGAAGCCGGCAACGAATTCATTGGCCGGCGAATGATAGAGCTCCATCGGCGCTCCGATCTGCTCGATGCGGCCGGCGTTCAGCACCACGATCTTGTCGGCCAAGGTCATCGCCTCGACCTGGTCGTGGGTGACATAGATCATCGTCGCCTTGAGGCGGCGGTGGAGCTGCGCGATCTCCAGACGCGTGTTGACGCGCAGCGCGGCATCGAGGTTCGACAGCGGCTCATCGAACAGGAACAGCTTCGGCTCGCGCACCAGAGCGCGGCCGATGGCAACGCGCTGGCGCTGGCCGCCGGACAGTTCCGCCGGGCGGCGCTTGAGATAGGGCTCCAGCGACAGCATGGTGGAAGCGGCGGTGATACGCTTGTCGATCTCGGCGGCCGGCTCACCGGCCTGCTTCAGGCCGAGTGCCATGTTGTCGCGCACGCTGAGGTGTGGATAGAGCGCATAGGTCTGGAACACCATGGCGATGCCGCGCTTGGCCGGCGGCGTTGCCGTGACGTCCTGGCTGTCGATCAGCACGCGACCGGAAGTCGCGTCCTCCAGCCCGGCGATGACGCGCAGCAGGGTCGACTTGCCGCAGCCCGATGGGCCGACGAAGACGACGAATTCGCCATCCTTGACGTCGAGGTCGATGCCCTTCAGCACATCCACCGGACCGAAGGATTTCTTGACATTCTCGATCTTCAGAGAGCCCACGGCTGTTCCTCGCTCGATTGTTAGAGTTTGACGGGCTTGCCGGTGCGCACGCTTTCGTCGGCCGCGAGGCAGACGGCAAGCGAACGCACGGCATCGTCCATATGGCGGGTGAGGTCGATGTCCTCGCGGATGGCCTTCAAGACGAAGGCCTGTTCGAGATCGCAGAGCTCCTGGTGGCCTGGTTCGCCTTCCATGGAAAGCAGTTCGTCGGGTTTCAGGAACTTGCCGTCCGGGCCGGTCGCGGCCTGGTGCAGGCGGATGGTCGAGGTCTTGGTGTGGGTGTCGATGTCGTCCGACTTCACGCCCTCGGCCATGACGATCGACACGCAGCCCTTCGGCGACATCACGTCCTTCACGAAGAAGGCCGTCTCCGAGATCATCGGACCCCAGCCGGCTTCGTACCAGCCGACCGAGCCATCCTCGAACAGCACCTGCAGGTGTCCGTAATTGTACATGGAAGGCGCGACCTCGTCGGACAGGCGCACGCCCATGCCGCGCACCTCGACAGGCGCGGAATCGGTGATCTGCAGCATGACGTCGAGATAGTGCACGCCACAATCGACGATCGGCGACGTCGTCTGCATGAGCTGCTTGTGTGTCTGCCAGGTATGACCCGACGACTGCTGATTGAGGTTCATGCGGAAGACGTAAGGACCGCCCAGATTGCGGGCTTCGGCAATCAGCCGCATCCAGGACGGGTGGTGGCGCAGGATATAGCCGATCACCACCTTCTTGCCGTTGGCCTTGGCCGCATCGACGACCCGCTGAGCGTCAGCAACCGTCGTGGCCAGCGGCTTCTCGACAAAGACGTGACAGCCGGCCTCGAACGCCTTCACCGCATAGTCGGCATGGCTGTCGGAATAGGTGGCGATGCAGGCCAGCTCCGGCTTCTCGTCGCGCAGGGCGTCTTCGAAGGAACGGCGGATCTCATGGCCGGCCAGGCCACCCGGCAGCGGCACGTCCGAGCGGTTGACGAGCGCCGCGATCTCGAAGCCAGGGTTGTTGTAATAAGCCAGCGCATGGCTGCGGCCCATATTGCCCAGGCCGGCAACGACAACGCGTATGGGATTGGTCGAAGTCACTTTACAGTCCTGTTTCTTGTTTGCTTGCTTTCAAGGACGGGGCTCACTTCACCGCGCCCGAAGTGATGCCGCGGATAAGCTGCCGCGAGAAGATCAGGTAGAGAACCAGCACCGGCAGGATCGCGAGCGACAGTGCGGCCAGGATGGCGTTCCAGTTGGTGACGAACTGGCCGAGGAATATCTGGGCACCGAGCGTGACTGTCTTGGTCGCCTCCGATGGTGCCAGGATCAGCGGGAACCACAGATCGTTCCAGATCGGGATCATGGTGAAGACCGCGACGGTGGCCATGGCCGGACGCACCAGCGGCAACACCAGCCGGAAGAAGATGGTGTATTCCGAAAGTCCGTCGATGCGTCCGGCGTTCTTGAGGTCGTCCGACACGCCCTTCATGAATTCCGACAGGATGAAGATGGCGAGCGGCAAGCCTTGCGCGGTGTAGACCAGGATGAGTGCGGTCAAGGTGTTGACCAGCCCTGAAGCCACCATCAGCTGCAGGATGGCGACCGTGCCGAGGCGGATCGGGATCATGATGCCGAGCGCCAGATAGAGCCCCATCAGCGTGTTGCCGCGGAAGCGGTATTCCGACAGCGCGAAGGCTGCCATGGCACCGAACAGCAGCACGAAGAACAGTGACACCACGGTGACGATCAGGCTGTTCTGGAAATAGAGGAAGAAGTCGCCCTGGCCGAACACCGTGGTGTAGCCGATCAGGTCGAAGCTCTTGGGCGTCGGCGGTGCCAGCGGCTGCTGGAAGATCGCCTGGCGCGACTTGAACGAGTTGATGACGACGACGAAGACCGGGAACAACGCAATGATCGTGTAGGTCAGCAGGATCGCGTGCGCGCCGATGCTCCGCGGCAGGGAGGAGGTGGCCTTGCTCATCGTGACACCTCAGAACTGGTAGCGACGCAGGCGCCGCTGCACGAGGAAAAGATAGAAGCAGACGCCGACCAGGATAATCAGGAACATCATGGTGGCGATGGTGGCACCCATGTTGGGATCACCCACCTGCAGCTGGAAGCCGAAGAAGGCGCGATAGAGGAACGTGCCCAGGATATCAGTCGAATAATTCGGCCCGGCCAGGGCGCCCTGCGCGGTGTAGATCAGGTCGAAGGCGTTGAAGTTGCCGACAAAGGTCAGGATCGAGATGATGCCGATGGCAGGCAGGATCAGCGGCAGCTTGATCTTCCAGAATTGAGACCAGCCGGTGATGCCGTCGCATTCGGCGGCCTCGATCACCTCATCGGGAATGGACAGGAGTGCTGCATAGATCAGCATCATCGGGATGCCGACGAACTGCCAGACCGAGATCAGGCTGAGCGCGGTCAGCGCATATTCTTCCTTGCCGAGCCACGGCGTGAAAAAGCTCTTGAGGCCGACCAGCCCCATCAGGTTGGGAGCCACGCCCCAGATCGGCGACAGGATCAGCTTCCAGGCGAAGCCGACGATGACGAAGGACAGGATGGTCGGGATGAAGATCGCCGTGCGGTAGAAAGCGGTGAAACGCAGCTTCGGGCTGGACAGGAGTGCCGCCAGCATGACGCCGATCGGGTTCTGCACCACCATGTGGATGATGAAGAACCAGACGTTGTTCTTCAACGCGTTGCAGAAATTGAAGGACCAGTTGGGATCGGTGAACAGGGTGCGGAAATTGTCGAAACCGACAAAGGTCTGCACCTGTTCGACGGAACGGAACAGCGACAACTGCAGCGTGCCGAACAACGGCAGGATCATGATCGCCGTATAGACAAGCACCGCGGGCGCCAGGAAGACGCCGATGTGCCAAGGGAACGGTCTTTTCGATGCTGCAGCCATGAGCTCGGTCCTTGCCGCCTCCAGAGCGTTTCCGCTTCAAATTTTCGGAATGCCATCCCTCGCGCATCCGCCGCATCTTCCTCGATTTCGAGGAAACGGTGGACATGAAGCCGGCGCCCCTTCTCCAGTCTTCATCGCGCAATTCCAGGAAAAGTGTTTAGCGGTTTTCCGTCCGGAATTGCCTAAACAACAAAGAGCGTAAGGGCGAGGAACCGCGCCGACAATCGGAAATTAGTTAGGGACAGGCCGGGCCGCCGAGAAAGCGGCCCGGTCGTTTTCGCAGTCTTACTTCGCCGGCTTGTACCAGCTGTCGAGACCCTTCTGCAGCTTCTCGGCAGCAACTTCCGGCGTATCGGTGCCGTTGATGACGTTGGCCGATTCAACCCAGGTTTCGTTTTCCAGGTTCGGCGTGCCGCGCGACAGGACCTGATAGGTCGAGCGGATCGTCGGCTTGCACTTCTCGCGCCAGGAAACGAATTCCTGCGCCAGCGGATCTTCCATCTTCACCGCAGTGGAATTCAGGCTGAAGAAGCCCGGCAGCGCGTTGGCGTAGATGGTGGCGAATTCCGGCGAGGCGACCCAGGTCAGGAAGGTCTTGGCCGCATCGGCATTCTTGGAGGCCGCATTCAGGCCGATGCCGATATCGGTATGGTCGGAGATGTAGCAGGTGTCGCCAGCCTTGCCGACCGGCGGCGGGAAGGCACCCATCTTGAACTGGGCCTGCGTGTTGAACAGACCGATTTCCCACGAGCCGGCCGGATAGATGGCAGCGCGGCCGAGCGTGAACAGGTTCTGGCTGTCCGGGTAGGTCTGCGCCTCGAAGCCGTCACCGAGATAAGACTTCCACTTGGCAAGCTCTGCGTAGGGCTCGACCCAGTCCTTGTCGGTCAGCTTCTGCTCGCCCTTGATCAGCGCCAGGCGGCCTTCCTCACCCTTCCAGTAGTTCGGGCCGATGTTCTGGTAGCCCATGGTCGCGGCCTCCCAGAGATCCTTGGTGCCCATCGCCATCGGGATATAGGTGCCGTCGGCCTTGATCTTGTCGAGTGCGGCGAAGAACTCGTCGCGGGTCTCCGGGACCTTGAGGCCGAGCTTTTCGAAGGCTTCCTTGTTGTAGATGAAGCCGTGGATGACCGAGGCCATCGGCACGCAGAAGGTGGCCGAGCCGTCATCCGTGGTCCAGGCCGACTTGGCGACGTCGGAGAAATTCTCCATGCCGGAGAGCTTGGTCAGGTCGGCGAGATTGCCCTTCTTGTAGAGCTCCAGCGACTTGTCGAATGGACGGCAGGTGATCAGGTCGCCCGCCGAACCGGCGGCGAGCTTGGCGCCCAGTGCCGCATCATATTCGGTCGGAGACGATGGTCCGAACACCACCTTGATGCCTGGATTCTTCGCTTCGAAGGCCGGGATCAGCTTGTCCTTCCAGATGGCGAGGTCGTCGTTGCGCCAGCTTTCGACATTGAGCGTAACGTCGGCGGCGGAAGCGACACCGGCAAAGCCGAGTACACTGGAGCCTAAAAGTAGTGCCGTAAGAAATTTCGTCTTCATGCTCAGTCTCCCTATTGACCTTTTTCAGGTTCGGTTTTGACGAGACGGGAGGCTTTGAGCCCCCTGTTCTCCTCTGATGGCGGAAAGGGCCGGCCGCAGCTTCTGGCCGGTCTTCTCCAATATTTCCTCGGCCGCATCGATGCTCCCGGCACCGGCGGCGAGCAGAATGGCCGTCTTCACCGCACCACCGCTCTGCTCGAGCGAGCGGTCGGCGACATCGCGATCAAGCCCGGTGATGGCCGTGACAATGCGGGCGGCGCGATCGCGCAGCTTGGCATTGTCGGCGAAGAGATTGACCATATAACCGTCATGGACGTGGCCGAGATGGATGGCGGCCATGGTCGACAGCATGTTGAGCGCGATCTTCTGGGCGGTACCCGCACCCATGCGCGTCGAGCCGGCGATGACCTCCGGCGGGGTCTTCAACAGAATGGCGACATCGGCCGCGTTGAGCAGCGGCGTGTCGCCGTTGTTGGCGATCGCAATGGTCGCGGCGCCGCGCTGGCGCGCATCGCGCAAGGCGCGGACCGCATAGGGAGTCGAGCCGCTGGCCGACAGAGCAATGACACAGTCGGCGGAGGTAACGCCCGCGCCGGCGATGGCCGCGGCAGCCTCATCCTCGTCATCTTCGGGACCGCCGGCCAGATTGCGGAAAGCCTCTTCGCCGCCGGCGATGAGGATGACGATGCGATCACGCTCGATGCCGAATGTGCCGGGAAGTTCGAGAGCATCGGCGACGGCCATCAGGCCGGAACTGCCGGCGGCGGCATAGACAAGCCTGCCGCCAGCCTTGAGGCATTCGGAGATCAATGCGGATGCAGTGGCAATTGCAGGAATGGCTTCACGCACGGCGCCGGCGGCCTCAATCTGAGCCTCGGCCAGCGACTTCAGTACGGCCTCGGGCGCCTGGATGTCCAAGCCCTCGGCATCTCGATGCTGCGCTTCGGTGCGCTTCTGCGCCATTCCGGTTCCTCCACCTTCTCAGACAATACCAAAAAAATACCACTTGTCCACTGGCATTAGCAATTTCGTAACGACCTCCTTTTCGGATTTGGAAAATCTCTAATTATTTCAACGTGATCATGATTATTGAATCGAACCATAATTTTGTCCTTGGCTATTGGTATTTTATTGGTATTATTCGGCAAGAGGAGATTTCAGCGTGACTTTCGTGCTCGGCATCGACGGCGGCGGCACAAGCTGCAGGGCAGCGCTCGCAACAACGGGCGGTGAAATCCTCGGTCGCGCGAAATCGGGCGCCGCCAATATCCGCAGCGACCTGACAGGCGCGCGCACCAACATCGTAGACGCAGCCCGACAGGCATTTCTCGCGGCAGGCGAAGACCCCGAGCTGATCACGCAGACGCCGGCCATCCTGGGCCTCGCCGGCGCCAATGTCGGCACCTACAAGCAGCAGCTCGAAGCCATTTTACCGTTCAGCCGCGCAAGCGTGGAGACGGATTTCGAGATCGCGCTCGAAGGCGCGGTGGGCTCCGGCGATGGCGCCATCGCGATCCTCGGCACCGGCACCGCCTATATGGTGCGCAAGCAGGGCAAGTCGCGTTCGGTCGGCGCCTGGGGCTTCCAGGTCGGCGATCAGGGCAGCGGCGCGCGCATCGGGCGCGATCTGCTGGAACAGACCCTGCTTGCCTATGACGGCATCCGCGAAGCATCACCGCTTACCCGTGAGATGATGGGCGTCTTCCGCGACAACCCGCAGGATGTGGTCGAATTCACCACCCACGCCAAACCTGGCGATTTCGGCGGCTTCGCGCCGAAAGTGTTCGAGAATGCCGCCAAGGGCGACATCGTCGCGACATGGATCGTCGACAAGTCGGTTGCCGATGTCGAAGCCTCGCTCCGCGTGCTCGACCTCGAAGCAGGCGATCCGCTCTGCCTGCTCGGCGGCCTGGCCCCTCTTTATGCGCCGCGTCTCTCCGAACGTTTTCGGGCATTGCTGAAGACGCCACTCGACGATGCCTTGGGCGGCTCCGTGCGAATGGCGGTACGAAAATTCGCCGGCGCGACTGAGGCAGCACGATGAGCGAAGCGGCGGACGTCATCTTTGCCTCGCTCAAACAAGCCTCGCAAAGCGGTGCGCCGCTTTATCTTCAGCTTCGCCGCAGCATCGAGGATGCCGTCAACCGCGGCCTGATCGGGCCCGGCGACGCCTTGCCTTCGGAACGGGACATCGCCTCGATGGCCGATATCTCGCGCGTTACCGTGCGCAAGGCCGTGCAGGATCTGGTCAAGGGCGGCGTCCTGGTGCAGCGCCATGGTTCCGGCACCTTCGTGGCGCCAAGGATGGAGCGCGTCGAACAATCCTTGTCACGGCTCACCTCCTTTACCGAAGACATGGCACGGCGCGGCAAGACGGTTCGTTCCGCCTGGCTCGACCGCGGGCTTTATGCGCCCTCGCCCGAGGAAATGATGGTGCTGGGCCTTGCCGCAAGCGAAATGGTGGCCCGGGTGGCGCGACTGCGCATCGCCAACGAGACGCCTCTGGCGATCGAACGCGCGTCGCTGTCGGCCAGCGCGCTGCCCGACCCGAGCGTGGTCGGCTCTTCGCTCTACGCGGCTTTGGAAGAAACCGGCAACCGGCCGGTACGCGCGGTACAACGCATCTCCGCCGTCAACCTCAACGAAGCGGATGCCCGGCTGCTCGAAGCGCCGACCGGATCGGCCAGCCTGCGCATAGAGCGCATCTCCTATCTCGCCAGCGGCAAGGTGATCGAATTCACGCGCTCGGTCTATCGCGGCGATGCTTATGATTTTGTCGCCGAGCTGAGGCTTGGCGTGACCAGTGACGACAACGGAGTGCGGCAATGACAACAACAAAATCCCATATGCGCCGCGAGGTCGAAGAAATTCCCGAGGCAACCGCCCGTCTTCTGGATGGATCCGGCAAGGTGCTGGCTGACGCCGGGCGCGGCATCCGCGAGCGCGATCCAAACTTCATCGTCACTGTTGCACGCGGCTCTTCCGACCACGCCGCCACCTTCATGAAATATGCGGTGGAATTGACCGCCGGGCTTGCCGTCGCTTCCGTTGGCCCCTCGGTTGCCTCGATCTATGGCGCGAAGCTGCGGCTGAACGGCGCCGCCTGCCTTGCCATCTCGCAATCGGGCAAGAGCCCCGATATCGTCGCCATGGCGGAAAGCGCTCGTGCTCGCGGTGCGCTGACCATTGCGCTCACCAACACGGCCGACTCGCCGCTGGCGCGTGCCGCCGACTATGCCGTCGATATCCTGGCCGGGCCGGAACTCAGCGTCGCCGCCACCAAGACCTACGTCAATTCCGCAGTGGCCGGCCTCGCGCTGATGGCACACACCACCGGCGACGACGCGCTGATTGCCGCCTTGAAGCAGTTGCCGGAACACTTCAGCAAGGCTGTCACCTGCGATTGGAGCCCGCTCACCGCGGCACTCGACGGGCACAACTCGCTCTTCATCCTCGGCCGTGGCCCGTCCTTCGCCATCGCTTCCGAAGCCGCGCTGAAATTCAAGGAAACCTGCGCGGTGCACGCCGAAGCCTACAGTGGCGCCGAGGTCATGCACGGCCCGATGGCGCTGGTCGGCCCGAAATTCCCGGTGCTGGCGCTGGCCGCCCGCGATGCCTCGGAACCGTCGCTCGCTGCCGCGGCCGACACACTGGCTGCAAAGGGTGCCGCCACCTTCATCACCTCGACGCTGACCAAGAACGCCACGACGCTGCCGCATGTCGCGACCGGGCATCCGTTGACCGATCCGCTGACGCTGATCGTGTCGTTCTATGCCTTCGTGGAGTCCTTCGCCCGTCATCGCGGTCTCGACCCCGATGCCCCGCCGAACCTGCGCAAGGTGACGGAGACGGTATGAGCAAGCATCTCGCACTCATCGGCGCGCGTATCTTCGATGGCGCCGACTGGCATGACGATGCCGCCTTGATCGTCTCTGACGGGCTGGTCGAGGCGATCGCCAGGCGCGGCGCCGTCACGTCAGGAGTCGAAGTCGTCGATCTCGGCGGTGGCATCCTGGCGCCCGGTTTCATCGACCTGCAGGTCAATGGTGGCGGCGGCGTGATGCTGAACGATCATCCCGACCTCGCTTCCATCGAAACGATCTGCCGTGCGCATGCACCCTTCGGCACGACCGCGCTGCTGCCGACGCTGATCACCGACACGCCGGAAATCACCGCCGCGGCAATCGCCGCGGGCGCCGAGGCAGCGCAACGCAAGCTGCCCGGCTTTCTCGGCCTGCATCTGGAAGGCCCGCATCTGTCGCTGGCGCGCAAGGGAGCACACGACCCCAAGCTGATCCGGCCGATGAACGCAGCCGACGAGGCCGCGCTGATCGCAACACGGGCAAAGCTGCCGGTTCTGCAAACCACCGTCGCACCGGAATCGGTCACGGCAACCCAGGTTGCGGCACTGGCAAAAGCAGACATCGTCGTCAGCCTCGGCCATTCCGACACCGATTACGCAACCGCAACCGCCTATGCCGAAGCGGGCGCCTCCATGGCCACGCATCTGTTCAACGCCATGAGCCAGATCGGCAACCGCGAACCCGGCCTGGCAGGAGCTGCGATCGACAGCGGCACGATGTTTGCCGGCCTGATTGCCGACGGCATCCATGTGCATCCGGCAACCATCGAGATCGCACTGAAGTCCAAGCGAGGCCCGGCACGCATCTTCCTGGTCACCGACGCCATGGCGACGATCGGCACCGACATGACCGAGTTCACGCTCAACGGCCGCACCGTCTATCGCAAGGACGGCAGCCTGCGGCTGGAGGACGGCACGCTGGCCGGCGCCGACCTCGATATGATCTCGGCCGTTCGTTTCATGCACCAGGTCGTCGGCATCGATCTGTCCGAAGCTTTGCGCATGGCCTCGCTCTATGCGGCCGAAGCCGTCGGCCAGTCGCATCGGCTCGGGCGGTTCGCCAAGGGGACGGCGGCCGACATCGTCGCCTTGAGCAACGATCTTGCCATGAAGGGCACCTGGATCGGCGGCGAGCGGGTCTTCGGTTAAATTTGACGGCTTAAGATTTTAGACGGCCGCCTTGTCGGCGGCCGTTCGGATCGCGGCGATGTTGCTGCGATAGGCGTCGACCGTGCCGCCCTTGAACACGGCAGCGCCGGCAACCAGCACATTGGCGCCGGCAGCGGTGACCAGCGGCGCGGTTTCTGGTGAAACGCCGCCATCGATCTCGATGTGGATCGGCCGGTCGCCAATCAGCGCCTTGACCCGCTTCACCTTTTCGACGACCGCCGGGATGAAGGCCTGCCCGCCGAAGCCCGGATTGACCGTCATCAAAAGGACGAGGTCGAGGCGGTCGAGCACATACTCGATGACGCTTTCCGGCGTGCCGGGATTGAGCGACACGCCCGCCTTCTTGCCGAGATTGCGGATGGTCTGCAGCGAACGGTCGAGATGCGGACCGGCTTCGGCATGCACAGTGATGCCGTCGCAGCCGGCGTCGGCAAAAGCCGCCAGATAAGGATCGACCGGCGCGATCATCAGATGGCAGTCGAAATAGGCCTTGGTGCGGTTGCGGATCGCCTTGATGACCGGCGCCCCGAAGGTGATGTTGGGCACGAAATGCCCGTCCATGACGTCGAGATGGATCCAGTCGGCGCCGGCCTCGACGATCGCTTCGACCTCATCGCCGAGCCTGGAGAAATCGGATGACAGCACCGAAGGTGCGATAAGGGTTTTTCCGGTCATGGCCGCTCCCGCAACTTGTTTGCCACCGCCTAACCGCAGTAGCGCCGCTTGTCGACAGGAATCGCCGCCTGCCGATCCACAACTTCGGGTCAGCTTGACCGGCGCCGGGCGCAATGCCAGCTTCGCCGGGCAATGCGGCTCTCAACAAGAAAGGTATAGGTGCTCAAATTGAGCGAATCAGAACAGTTAAAGGCGTGGATTGAAAAAAACGGCCCGATCGAAAGCGTTCAGGCAGTGGTCTGCGACCTGAACGGCATCATGCGCGGCAAGCGCATCCCGGTCGAACAGGCATCCAAGGTTCTCGGTGGCGGCATCCGCATGCCGCTTTCCATCGTCGGCGTCGACGTCTGGGGCGAGGACATCATCGGCAGCACGCAGGTTTTCGCCACTGGTGACGGCGACGGCATCTGCGAAGCGACAGGACGCGGACCCCTGCCGGTCAGTTGGACCTCGCGGCCAAGCGCACTCATCCCGCTGCAATTGTCGCTGGAGGATGGCCGCCCCTTTCTGGCCGACCCACGACAGGCGCTGGCGGCGATCGTCGCACAATATCGCGAGCTGGGCCTGCGGCCGGTCGTGGCGACGGAAATGGAATTCTACCTGATCGACCCCGAGCCCGACAGCGCCATGCCTCCGATCTCGCCCTATACAGGGAAGCGGCTCGATTCCGACGCTATTCTTTCCATCGATGAACTGGACGATTTCGGCGAGTTCTTCTCGGACGTCTACAAGGAATGCGCTAGGCAGAACGTGCCGGCCGACGCCGCGATCGCTGAAAACGGCATCGGCCAGTTCGAGATCAACCTCCTGCATACCGATGACCCGCTGAAGGCGGCAGATGACAGTGTCTTCTTCAAGCGCATCGTCAAGGGCGTGGCGCGCAAGCATGGGCTGGCCGCCACCTTCATGGCCAAACCTTACGGTTTGCGTTCGGGCAACGGGATGCATGTGCATTTCTCCCTCCTCAACGAGAAGGGCGAAAACGTCTTCGACGACGGCACCGCCGAGGGCTCGCCAATCCTGAAGAACGCCGTCGCCGGCCTGCTGCGCGGCATGGCGGAAACAACACTGATGTTTGCGCCCCACTACAATTCGTACCGTCGCCTGCGGCCGGACACGCATGCACCGACATCGATCTCCTGGGGCTACGAGAACCGGACGGCGGCGATCCGTATTCCAGGCGGCAATCCGAAGGCACGGCGCATCGAACACCGTGTCGCCGGGGCTGATGCCAATCCCTATCTCGTTCTCACGGCGATCCTCGGTGCGGCCCTCGTCGGCATCCGAAACAGCTGGAAACCGACAGCACCACAGACGGGGCGGGCCTATTCGGCAAAGAAGCAGCGCAAGATCCCGGCGGAATGGGGTCAGGCGGTGGACGCGTTCGAGAACGGCCCGATCGCGGCCGAAATCTTCGCGCCGGTGCTCAGGCAGATGCTGGTCGCCTGCAAAAGGCAGGAGATCGCCGGCTTTGCCGAACAGGTGACGGACTACGAGTTCAGCGCCTATCTCGAAATCGTCTAGACTCCAGCTCTGGAGCGTTTTCGTTTTCACGGAAACGCTCCGTCTCTTTGTTTCTACGCAATTCCGGACACAAGACCGCTGCGCACTTTTGCTGGAATTGCTCTGGGCATCCGGCCTTCGAACAGGTCACGCTCGCGGGCCAGCCCGTCGCCGACCTGATCGAAGAAAGCGCGCACCCGTGCCGTCCGTTTCAGGTCGGCATGGGTGACGATCCAGAACTCACCCTCAAGGTCTGGCAAGGGCTCGGAACGCACGCGCACAAGGCCGGGATCGCTGTCGCCGAGGTAACAAGGCAGGAGCGCAAGGCCGATGCCTGCCTTGGCCGCCACCGACTGGTTGACCAGGCTGTTGGTGCGGTAGACGAAGGCGCTGTCCGGCGCAGCACGATCCAGCCATTCCGCTGCCTGGATGCCGGCGGCACCTTCCTCCCAGCCAATCAGATCCCGGCGATCGCCGATGTCCGCAACCGGGCCATCGAGCGCCTCCAGATAAGCGGGCGCTGCAAAGAAGGTCCAGGCCGCAGCGCAGAGCTTGCGTCCCCACAGGTCACCCTCCTTGGGACGCACCGGACGCAACGCAATGTCGGCTTCGCGCCGCGACAGGCTGAGCACACGATTGTCGATCAGCAGCTCGACCACGATGCCGGGATTCGTCCGGCGAAACGCAGCCAGGTGGCTGGGCAATCGACTGTAGGCCAGGGTTTCCGAGGAGGTGACACGCAACCGCCCCGACAGGCGATGGTCGGAACCGGCAATATCGCGGTCGAGCGCCAGCGTCTCGTCTTCGATGCGTTCGGCGGTCGCCGCCATGCGTTCGCCAGTGGCAGTTGCCTGATAAAGGCCGCCCGGCAAGCGCTCGAAGAGGTGTACGCCGAGACGTTTTTCCATCGCATTCAGCCGGCGAAAGGCCGTCGAGTGATCGACGTTCAGCGCTTTGGCGGCGCCGGTCAGGCTTGCTTCGCGTTGAACCGCCAGAACCAGCCGCAATTCATTCCAGTCATCCATGCCGGATACATAACACACTCGATGCTTGCAGTCATGCAAGTGCGGCAGGCGAAAACCCAACGAGAAATGCGTGAATGCCAGTCCTATTCTTCATGGCGGAAGAGGTCGCCAAACGCCGCGACACCAATCCTCGGAAGGATCCGCCATGAAACTCTACTACGCCACCGGTACCTGCTCGCTGTCGCCGCACATTGTCGCGCTGGAAGCGGGTATTGTCCTCGACCTTGAAAGGGTCAACCTCGCCAAAACGCCGCATCCGACGGAAACGGGCGTGGACTTCACCACCGTCAACCCGAATGGCTATGTGCCCGCACTTGAGCTGGACGATGGCTCGGTGCTGACCGAAGGCGCCGCCATCGTGCAGTATCTTGCCGATCTCCGGCCGGAATCCGGGCTGGTGCCGCGTTCTGGAACCACGGAACGCCATCATCAGCAGTCGTGGCTCAATTTCATCGCCAGCGAACTGCACAAGATGTACAGCCCCTGGCTGTTCCATCCTGAATACGGATCACAGGCTCAGGATGTCGCGCGCAGGAAGATCGCGGAACGGCTGGCCTTCGTCGAAAACCACCTGGCGAAATCAGGGGCCTATCTGACCGGCGAGCAGTTCACCGCCGCCGACGCCTATCTTTTCACCATCGTCGGCGGGTCGGCTTTCACCAAGGTCGACCTTGCAGCCTTCCCCCAGCTGCGCGCCTTTATGGATCGCGTCGCCGCGCGTCCGAAAGTGCGCGAGGCGATGCAGGCCGAAGGCATGAAGATCGCGGCTTGAGGAGGCTCCCATGCGGACGCTCACCCTCGTCAGCCATCATCTGTGCCCCTATGTTCAGCGTGCGGCGATCGCGCTTGCCGAAAAGGGCGTGCCCTTTGAAAAAGTGCTCATCGACCTTGCCGACAAGCCGGAATGGTTTATCGGCCTGTCGCCGCTCGGCAAGGTGCCGCTGCTGATCGTGCGGCAGCCCGATCGGCCACAGACCGTGCTGTTCGAAAGCTCGGTGATCTGCGAATACATCGAAGAGACACGGGCCGGCCCCAAGCTGCATCCGGCCGATCCTCTGATACGCGCCCAGCATCGCGCCTGGATGGAATACGGCTCGACCATCCTCTCCGACATCTGGGGGCTGGAGACGACGCAGGATCCGGCGATCTATGAGCAGAAACGTGCGACAATCGCGGAAAAGTTCGAGAGGCTGGAAGCGGTGCTCGGCAATGGACCCTATTTTGCCGGCAAGGATTTCAGCCTTGTCGACGCGGTCTTTGCGCCGGTGTTCCGCTATTTCGACCTGTTCGACACGATTGCCGAAACCGCCGTTTTCGCCAACACGCCACGCATTCGCGCCTGGCGTGCGGCACTGGCGGAACGGCCGAGCGTGAGACAGGCTGTCGGGACGGACTATCCGGACCGCCTGCATGCGTTCCTGCGGAGGCACGATGCCTATCTGCTGAAGGTGGCCTGATCTCCGATTGGTGAGCACATCTTAGCGGGAATGCTTTTGGCCAACCGTTGGCGCCGCCCCTCATCGCCCTGCCGGGCACTTCTCCCCGTGAACGGGGAGAAGGAGGCTGGCCGCAACGACAGTGCTTCTCCTGCAACGATGGCGATTAGCGAAATCGCCGGCGCGATCGTCCCTCTCCCCGTTGACGGGGAGAGGATGCCGGCAGGCAGGTGAGGGGCAGCGCCAAGGGTCACCATGCAGCTCTGCAGTCCGCAGGCTAACGAAGGAAGGCGCCAAGCAACCGCGCGCGCCTTCATTCCATCGATCAAGCCGTGACCTGTTTCGCCGCGCCAAGCAGGCGCAGCGCGTTGATCGTCACCAGAACGGTGGCACCTGTGTCGGCCAGGATCGCCGGCCACAGGCCCGTAACGCCGATCACCGTGGTGACCAGGAACACCGCCTTCAGGCCAAGCGCGATGGTGATGTTCTGGCCGATGTTGGACATGGTGCGCTTGGAAAGCGCGATCATTCCGGCGATGTCGCCGACACGTCCATGCAGCACCGCCGCATCCGCCGTCTCGAGCGCAACATCGGTGCCGCCACCCATGGCGATGCCGACATCGGCGGCAGCGAGCGCCGGCGCATCGTTGATGCCGTCGCCGACCTTGGCGACCGCATAGCCCTCCCGCTTCAACTCACCGACTATGCGCTGCTTGTCCTCAGGCAGCAGTTCGGCGCGCACCTCGATGCCGAGCTGCTTGCCGATGGCGGCGGCCGTGCGGGCATTGTCGCCGGTCAACATCACTGTCCTGATGCCGCGATCGGCAAGTGCCTGCAGGCCGGCCCGCGTGTCGGGACGCGGCTCGTCGCGCATCGCCAGGGCACCGGCAAGCTTGCCGCCGGCAAGCAGCAGCGAGACGGTCTTGCCCTCGTCATTCAGCGCAGCGATGCGACGCGACTGGTCGGCACTGAGCGGCACGCGTTCCGCCACGGCCTGCGGCGAACCGAGGAATATCTCGGTTCCGTCGACGATGCCCGAAACGCCCTTGCCACCAAGAGCCTTGGCGCCGGAAGCCTGCGGCACAGAGATACCGTCGGCCTCGGCACGCCCGAGGATGGCCTTGGCCAGCGGATGCGACGAACCCGTCTCCAGCGCGGCCGCCAGCCGCAGCACCTCGCCGGCCGGCATGCCGAAGCCGTCGATGTCGGTCACCTTTGGCTTGCCCTCGGTCAACGTGCCCGTCTTGTCGAAGGCGACGGCGGTCATCTTGCCGAGGTTTTCGAGCACCGTGCCGCCCTTCATGAGCAGGCCGCGCCGCGCGCCCGACGAAAGCGAGGCGGCAATCGCTGCCGGTGTCGAGATCACCAGCGCGCACGGACACCCGATCAGCAGGATGGCAAGGCCCTTGTAGATCCACTCATCCCAGGCGCCACCCATCGCCAGCGGCGGGATGACGGCGACGAGGGCCGCGAAGACGACCACGCCGGGCGTATAATATTTCGAGAAGCGGTCGATGAAA
Organism: Mesorhizobium sp. 1M-11; assembly: GCF_001303895.1. Lineage (GTDB taxonomy): Bacteria > Pseudomonadota > Alphaproteobacteria > Rhizobiales > Rhizobiaceae > Mesorhizobium. The sequence goes on from NZ_LJSD01000050.1 coordinate 28,013, forward strand.
CGCTCGGTCGGCGCTTTCGATTCCTGCGCCTCCTCGACGAGGCGCACGACGCGGGCAATGGTGTTGTCGGCTGCCGCCGCCGTCACCCGCACGCGCAGCACCGCATCACTGTTGACCGTGCCGGCATAGACCTTGGAATCGGGCTCCTTGCGCACCGGCACGCTTTCGCCGGTCACCGGCGCTTCGTCGACCGCGCTTTCACCCGAGACGACGATGCCATCCGCCGGGATGCGGTCACCCGGACGCACCATGATGATGGCGCCGACGGCGAGCGTTTCGGCCTGCACTTCGCTGATCTTGCCTTCGCGCTCCAGCAGTGCCGTCTTCGGCACCAGCGCGGTCAGCGACTGGATCGAGGCACGCGCCTTGCCGGCGGCGACACCTTCCAGCAGTTCGCCGATCAGGAACAGGAAGACGACTGCCGCGGCTTCTTCCGTGGCGCCGATGATGACCGCGCCGATGGCGGCGATGGTCATCAGCATCTCGATGGAGAACGGCGTGCCGACAAAGGCAGCCGCAATCGCACGACGCGCGATCGGCACGAGACCGACCAGCATGGCGACGGTGAAGATCCAAGTTTCGTAGCCGGGTACCAGCTTGCCGATACCGTAGGCAACAGCCAAGGCGAGACCCGCGGCAATGGTCAGCTTGCCTTTGCCTGACTTCCACCAGGGGCCGGAGCTTGGGCCATGATCATGACCGTGCAGGCCTTCGACGTTGGCATTGGCCACTACCGCTGACTTGGCCGTCCCGTGGGAAGCGTGATCGTGCCCGGAATGGTCATGGTCCGAATGGTCATGACCTGCATGATCATGATCGTGGTGTTCGTGATCATGACCTGAGTGGTCATGCCCGGCGTGATCGCTATGATCATGGCCGCAGCCACATGCATCGTCCTTGTTCGCGGCAACTGGAACGGAGCTGTTCGCCGGCATCAATGACAGCTTGTAACCAAGCCCGGTTACCCGCTTTTCGATGGCCGGCGCGAGTGCCGTATCGCCGTCAAACCTCACAGTCATCGTGCCTCGCGTCACCGAAACTGAGACGTCCTCGACGCCTTTCAGACGCCGCACGGCGGTGTCGATCTTCGAGGCGCAGGAGGCGCAATCCATACCGTCGACGCGGTAGCGCATCTGCTCTGATGCTCGTGCCATGATCATTCCCTTGATTATGTTCGAGCAGACGCTACATCCTCTAGCGACTAGAGGAGCAAGCGGAAAAATGAAGTCCGAATTGACGATCGGTGATGTGGCCCGAGAGAGTGGCGTGAAAGTGCCGACGATCCGCTATTATGAGCAGATCGGCCTGCTGCCCGAGCCGCCGCGAACCGACGGCAACCGTCGTTTCTACGATCAGAAGGGGCTACGCCGGCTCGCCTTCATCCGTCATGCCCGCGAACTTGGCTTCGAAGTGTCCGCCATCCGCACGCTGCTCGCCCTGCAGGACGATCCGACCCAACCCTGCGCGACAGCCGATGGTATCGCCAAGGCCCGGCTCATCGAGGTGGAACAGCGCATCGCCAGCCTGATGGCGCTGAAGGCAGAGCTGGAAGTGATGGTGGAGGAATGCCGGCACGGGCGCCTCGCCGAGTGCCGGGTCATCGAAGTGCTGGCCGATCACGGCAAGTGCATGCACGACCATCATTAAGATGGTGCTGCTGGCTGAAGCCGGCGGCTAGCCGACTACATGCGCATCAGGAGACCGCCATCGACGGCAAGCTCGATGCCGGTGATATAGCTGGCGGCGTCGGACAACAGGAACAAGGCGGCATTGGCCATGTCCTGCGGCGTGCCGATACGGCCGAGCGGTGCGTAGTTGGCGACAGCCTGGCGCTTTTCCGCTGTGTCCCAGCGCGCCTGCAGCGGCGTCAGCGCCATGCCCGGGCAGATGGCATTGGAGCGAATCCGTTCCGCGGCGAGCTGCATGGCGAGCGATTTCGAGAGCGCACATACGCCGGCCTTCGAAGCCTGATAGGCGTCCTGCGGGGCGGGATCGCCGCGATACCACTGGATGGTCGAGAAATGCACCATGGCGCCACCCCGGCCACCCGCACGCATGAAGGGCACCACGGCGCGCGCCGTATGGGCGAACGACTTGAGGTTGATGGCGAAGACCTGGTCCCAGACGTCGAGGTCCATCTCCAGCACCGACTTGTCGCGGCCGAACCACAACACGCCGGCGACATTGGCGAGATAGTCGACGCCGCCGCGCGCCTTCCCGGCATCGCCGACGACCCGTTGGACAAAAGCCTCATCGGTGAGGTCGCCTTGTTCGAAGGTGAGCCTGTCGCCGAAGGAAGATAGCGATGCCGGACGTTCCTTGACGTCGATCGCCGTCACCGCAGCGCCGGATTCGAGCAGGGCCAATGCGATTGCCTCACCCATGCCGCCACCGGCACCCGCGACGACCGCATGCCTGCCGCTGAAATCAAACTCGACCATCATACCCCTCCTCCGTTCAGCGTTTGCTGTTGGAGCGGACAATAGGGGCGCATCCACAATCCATCAAGCTATAATAGAAAAAATTTGCCAAAATGGAAAATCTGGATATCGTGCCGGAAATAACTCCAGCGAGCCGGCGGATATCACACCATGAACCTGCGCACCGACATTCGGTCCTTCCCTGTCACCTCTCCCATCGACGGCTCCATCTATGTGCGTCGTGACTACGCCGACGGTGCAGCCATCGATGCCGCGATGGCCAAGGCCCGTGCCGCGCTGAAACCCTGGCAGGCGACGCCGCTCGCCGAGCGGCTGGCGATCCTGCTGAAATTCGGCGAGGAGATGAAGGCACGTGCAGGCGAGCTCGCCGAGATGGTCGCATGGCAGATCGGGCGTCCGCTGTGGCAGGCCGACGAAACGCCACGCCTGGCCCTGGTCGGCGAGTTGCTGGCCGAAGCCGCCGAGGAGACGCTGGCAGACCTGCCCTATCCTTCGGAGGAGAACATCCGCCGCTATGTGCGCCCGACACCCGGCGGGCTGCATCTTTCGATCTGCGCCTGGAACTACCCGACGGCGATGCTCGGCTATCTGGTGACGGCGCCGCTGGCGGCCGGCAACGTGGTGATTTTCAAGCACTCGCCGCAGACGCCACTGATCGCGGAGGTGGCGGAAGAAGCCTTCCGTGCCGCCGGCGGTCCCGACGGCGTCTTCCAGAGCCTGCATCTCGACCACGCCGATGCCGAAAGGCTGATCGCCTCAGGCGCCTTCAACGCCGTCAATTTCATCGGTTCCGTCGATGGCGGCCGGCGTGTGCACGCAGCCGCGGCCGGCACCTTCACGCAGGTGCATCTCGAACTCGGCGGCAAGGATCCGACCTATGTGCGTGCCGATGCCGATCTCGATGCCACCGTGGCGCAGATCGCCGAAGGCACCTATTCCAACGCCGGCCAATCCTGCTGCTCGGTCGAACGCATCTATGTGGACCGCGGGCTCCACGACCGTTTCGTCGAGGCGCTGGTGGCGGAAACAGCGAAATGGACGATCGGTCACCCGATCGAGGAAAAGCCGATGGTCGGCCCGGCGGTGCGCGCAACGGCTGCCGAGACGATCCGTCGCCTGACGGAGCAAGCCGTTCGCGCCGGCGCCAGACGGCTGATGTCCGACACCGCCGCACAAAAGGCAGCAGGACTTGGCGCGGCCTATGTTGCGCCCGACGTGCTCGTCGGCGTCGATCATTCCATGCCGATCATGCGCGACGAACTGTTTGGGCCGATCGCCTGTGTGCAGGCGGTCGACAGCGACGAACAGGCCATCGCCCTGATGAACGACAGCGACTACGGCCTGAGCGCCAGCATCTGGACACAGGACATCGGCCACGGCACGGCGCTGCTGGACAAGGTCGAAGCCGGCACGGTCTACCTCAACCGCTGTGACCATGCCGACCTCTATCTGCCCTGGGGCGGGATCAAGAACTCGGGCATGGGCCGCACCAATGGCCGCTCGGGCCTGATCGAATCGACAGCGGCGAAGTCCTATCATGTCCGCTCCAGGATCGCCTGAGATGCGCCTGGACCCCGCCGAGACAGCAGCACTCGCGGCCGACGCCGTCGAATGCCTGCTGCCTGAAGCGGCGAGCCCCTATCTGCTGATTGCCGAGCATGCCGGCAACAAGGTACCGGCGCCGTGGCGCAATCTCGGTCTCGCGGAGCCCTATCTTGCAACGCATTTCGCCGTCGATCTCGGCGTCGACGCGCTGACGAGAAGGCTGTCGCAGCGCCTTCAGGCGCCAGCGGTGGTCGCGCATTATTCGCGGCTTTTCCTCGACTACAACCGTCCCGTCGAGGAATGGGACCATATGCGCCCCGACCTCGGTGGCATTCCGGTGCCGGGAAATCTCGACACGAGCGACAACGATCGCAGGCTGCGCCGAGAGGTCGGCTGGGCGCCGCTGGAACAGGCGATTGCGGATGGCGTGTCGGGACGAAAAGCGCTCGTCTCGATCCACTCCTTCACGCCCATCATGGGCGGCGTGCGGCGCAACGTCGATATCGGCATTCTGTGGCGAGAACCGTCGCCCTTCGTCTCCGCAGTTCTGCGGACGACACAAAACCATGGCAAGGCAGCCGGCCTGGTGGTTGGCGACAACGAACCCTATGATTGGCGCCAGGCCGTCGGCTACACGCTGAACCGGCACGGCCTGCAACTGGGCCTGCCCTCAATCTATCTCGAGGTCCGCAACGACCTGCTCACCGAGCCCGATCGTCTCGATCAAGTCAGCCGGATACTCGAGGACAGTCTTTCCGAGGTGGCGAAAACCCTATGGCCGGACCACGCGGTAGCCGTCTAAGGCGTTTCCGCTTTTCGCGGAAACGCTCCAGCTCTTTTGTTTGCGCAATTCCGGACGCAAAACCGCTGCGCACTTTTGCTGGAATTGCTTCAAGCGCTAGACGTCCGCAAGCGGCCTCGCTACAGCTTGCCGAAATGGAAACACGACAGCCAAGGGCGCGGACGATGCAGGGCAATGTGGGATCCAAGATCCGGGATGCGCGCAAGCAGCAGAACATCACGCTGCGCGAGCTCAGCGAGCGGTCCGGCCTTTCGGTTTCGCAGCTGTCGAAGCTGGAGAACGGCAAGGCCCGGCTGACCGTCGACGTCGCGCTCACCATCGCCGGCGTGCTGCACGTGCCGGTGGCATCCTTCCTGTTCAGCCCGAAACCCGGCATGCAGGCCAGGCGCTCGATCACCCGGGCCGGGAGCGGCGTGCTGCACGAAGGCAACGCCATGGTCTTCGAGGTGCTGTGCAGCGATTTCCGTGACAAAACCAACATCTTCTGGCGCGTCACGCTGCATGCGAAATCGTTCGACGAAAATGGCGGCTGGCGCAGCCATTCGGGCGAGGAATTCATCCACGTGCAAAGCGGCAGCCTTGAGTTGCACACCATCCACTATGATCCGGTGGTCCTGCAGCCGGGCGACAGCATATTGTTCGATGGCGAGATGCAACACGCCTACGTGTCGCTGGGTGACGAGCCGGCCATCATGCTGATGTCGAACACCGTTCCGCGTGACAGCGTTCCGAACGCCGCAGCCGGCTGAGCGACAACCATCCGTCGCCTCGTTCCATGGCGTAAAGCAATTACTTTTTCCAAAATGGAAAAAAATGCTTGTTATGGAAAAGCTCCGGGTCTAGCATCCTGAAAACCAGCCGAAGGGAGCAAACAGCCCACGGCCGGAATGGGAGGCGAAACCGATGTTGTCGGTGGAGGCAGTCAGCAAGACATTCGGCGGTGTGCAGGCGTTGCGCCAGGCCTCGCTGTCTTGCGCCACAGGCGAGATCCTCGGCCTGATCGGCCCCAACGGCGCCGGCAAATCCACCCTCGTCAATGCCATTTCCGGCGTGCTGCGGCCGGACACCGGCAGTGTCAAGCTGGCCGATCGCGACCTGACGGGGCGCGGCCCTGAAGAATGTGCCCGCGCCGGCATCGCCCGCACCTTCCAGAACATCCGCCTGTTCAAGGAACTGACGGTCCGCCAGAACGTCGAGGTCGCGCACATCACCTGCCGCGACGTGCGCCCCGACGCTGCCGACCGCATCGATATCGACAGGTTGCTCGCGCACTATGAGCTCGATGTGGCAGCCGATGTGCCGGCCGGTACGCTTTCCTATGGCAGCCAGCGTCGGCTGGAGATCGCTCGCGCACTCGCGCTCGGCCCCTCGCTGCTGCTGCTCGACGAACCGGCCGCCGGCCTCAACGAAACCGAATCCGAGACACTGGCCGAGGCGATCGAAGCCATCCGCCGCGATTTCGGCTGCGCCATCATCGTCATCGACCACGACCTGCGCTTCATCAACCGCCTCTGCGGCCGGCTCTGCGTCATGGACCAGGGCAAGGTCATCGCCTCGGGCGACACGGAGGAGGTCTGGCGCGATCCGCGCGTCATCGAGGTCTATGTCGGCCAGACTTCGTGATGGTGTCGGCATCCGCACAACAAGAACAAGGGAGGGTTCGAAATGGATAAACTGACTTTGGGAGCCGCCGTTCTGACGGCCGGGCTGCTGCAGGCAGCGCACGTGGGAGCGAGCGAGCTCAAGATCGGCCTGGCCGTCGCCATGACGGGCACATATGCGCCCTACAGCGAAGCGGAAGGCGCGCGCTGCATGGCCGACAAGCTAAACAAGGCCGCGGGCGCGAACGATCCGAAGATCGAACTGATGATCGAGGACAACCGCTCCGATCCGCAGCTCTCCGTTTCACTCGGCCAGAAGTTCCTCGACGCCGGCGCTCAGGTCATCACCGGCGTTCCTTTCCCGGATGCTTTGATCCCGACTGCCCAGATCGCCGAGCCCTATGGTGCGACCGTCTTCTCCGCACCCAACACGCAGCTCGAGATGCAGCAGGCCGGTCTCGACAACTTCATTGCCGGCGCCGTGCCGGATCCGATCAATGCCGCTGCGACCGCCAATGCCTTGTACGGCAAGGGCGCGCGGACGGTGGCGCTGCTGGTTTCGCCCGATGCCGGCTCCTATTCGGAGAAACTGCCCGGATGGTTCGGCGAGGTATTCGAGCATCTCGGCGGCAAGGTGGTCTCCAAGCTCAACTATTCCTGGGGCACCACCGACTGGTCACCGCAGATCGCCTCGATCAAGGCGCTGCCGCAGAAGCCGGACGCGATCCATATCTGCGGTGTGTTGCCGGACGTCGGCATCCTCATCAGGCAGTTGCGTGCCAACGGCTATGATGGCTGGGTCGCGGGTTGCGATGCCTTCGATGACAAGTCGCTGGAGGGAACCGTCGGCGATGTGGCGGCACTCGAGAAGGTGATGTTCACCACGCACGGCGCCACCGGCATCGACGGGCCGATCGACCACTTCCTCGCCCAGTGCAAGGCCGACGGCTACAAGGTGAACGGCATCTTCGATGCGCTCGGTGCCGATATGGTGCAGGTGAGCTACGAGGCCGCCAAGAAGGCCGGCACGACGGAGGCGGCAGCGCTGCGCGAAGCGATCCGTGCGCCCGGCGGCTATCCCGGCACCACGGCACCGACCATCTCCTTCGCCGAGAAGAAAGGCTATCCGGTCAAGGCCGTTCCGGTCATGGGTTTCGCCAATGGCAAACGCGTGCTGATCACCGATACGCCGCCGACCGACGTTCCGGCCCTGAAGTAACGGACCGCTTCGCCATGATGTCCCACGCGCAAACCCGGATGCCATCGTGCTGAAGGCCGAGAACCTGTCCGTCCGCTACGGAGCGGTCGTGGCCGTGCGCGACTTGTCGCTCGAGATCGGGCGGGGCGAACTCGTCGCCCTGCTCGGTCCGAACGGCGCCGGCAAGAGCTCGACCATCAACGCGCTGACCGGCCTGGTCACGCCAGTGGCGGGACGGATCGCCTTCGACGGCAAGGACATCTCGCGCACACGCACCGAGGATCGCATCCGGGGCGGCCTCACCTCGACACCGGAAGGCAGGCATATCTTCGCCAATCTGACCGTGGGCGAAAACCTGCGGCTCGGCGCGGCGACGCGCCGCGATCCAAAAGGCGTGCGCGAAGACATCGATCGGTTCCTGGCGCTGTTTCCTGTCCTGGGCGAACGCTACACCCAGGCGGCCGGCACGCTTTCCGGCGGCGAACAGCAGATGCTGGCCATCTCGCGTTCCTTGATGTCGCGGCCGAAACTGCTGCTGCTCGACGAGCCCTCGCTTGGGCTGGCACCTCGCATCGTCGCGCAGATCTTCGATTTCATCGGACAGCTGAAGAAAGAAGGGCTGACCCTGCTGGTGGTCGAGCAGAATGCCAAGCAGGCATTGCGCTTCGCCGACCGCGTCTATGTCGTGAGTTCGGGCGCGCTGCGCTATGACGGCCCGCCGGCACAGCTTGCCGACGAGCATGGCCTCCTCAACCTCTATCTCGGCGGGTAGGCCATGGATTACGCCCTGCAGCAATTGCTCAACGCGCTGGCCTTCGGTGCCGAATATTCGCTGGTGGCACTCGGCCTCGCCGTCGTCTTCTCGATCATGGGACTGGTCAATTTCGCTCATGGCGAGATCATCGGCGTGTCGGCCTACAGCGTCTTCCTGGCGGCGGCGCTCGGCCTGACCTCACCGATCGTCGCGGTATTGTTGGCGGTGGCCGCAGCCGCACTTGCCGCCGTGACATTCGAACGCGTCGCCTTCCGCCCCGTGCGCTACGCGCCGACCACGACGGGCCTGCTGACGGCCTTCGGCGTTTCGATCGTAGTGCAGAACCTGTTCATGCTGCTGATCTCGCCGAAGCCGCAATCGGTCTCGATCCTCAACGGCCTCAACCAGATGTGGTTCTTCGGACCGTTCGCGGTGTCGTCGCTGCAAGTCATGGAGCTGGTGGTTTCGGGTCTCACCATCCTTGCGCTGGTGCTCTTCCTCAACCGGTCCACGCTCGGCCTCGCCATCCGCGCCGCGTCACGCGACTTCGCCACGGTCCGGCTGATGGGTATCCGCGCCAATCGGGTGATCGCGACGGCGTTCGCCATTTCGGGCGCGCTCGCCGGCATTGCCGCCGTGTTCATCCTGGCCCGTCGCGGCTCGGTGTCGCCGGATCTCGGTTTCGGTCTCGTGCTCAAGGCCTTCGTGGCCTGTGTCATCGGCGGCTTCGGCTCGCTGGCCGGGGCGGCCGCCGGCGGCATGCTGCTCGGTTTCATCGAGGTCGGCCTGCTGGTGGCGCTGCCGCAGGAATACGGAGGCTTCAAGGATGCGCTCACCTACGTGATCATCGTCGCGCTTCTCGTCTACCGGCCGGAAGGCCTGCTCGGCCAGCGGGTCGAACTGGGCGACAAGGAGATCTGACGTGAGCGACAGCGCAGAGACCATCGCCGCCCGTCCGTCCAGTACCGCAACGCGGGCCGGCAATGGTCAATTCCGCCGCTCGCTGGTCGGCGGGCCGGTCACCGCGCTGCCGGCCGTCGTGATCGGCCTCGCCATCCTCGCCTTCGCGCCGGCCTACTACACGCATCTGGCGCTGGCGGCCTTCGTCAACCTGATCATCGTGGTCGGCCTCCAGGTGTTCATGGGCAACAGCAACATTGCCAATCTCGGCCACAGCGCCTTTGTCGGCATCGGCGCCTATGGCGTAGCGGTGCTGTCGACGCCACTCGCGATGAAGAAGCTGTCCATCCCCAACGCGCCGTTCGGGCTCGCCTTCGTCGAGCTGAACCCCTTCATCGCGGCTGTCTTGGCGCTGCTGGTCGTTGCCGTCCTCGCGGCGATCAGCGGCAAGATCATCAGCCGGCTTTCGGGCGTCGCCGCCACGATCGTCAGCCTGGCGCTGCTCATCATCGTGCATTCGGTGTTCCTGAACTGGACGGACCTGTTCAAGGGCAACCAGGCCTTCTTCGGCATCCCCAAGGTGATCAACCTGCCGGCGATGCTGGTAGCCTCAGTGGCGGTGATCGTCATCGCCCGCCTTTTCAAGGACAGCCGCTGGGGTCTGCAACTCCGCGCCAGCGCCCAGAGCCCGCAGGCGGCAGCGGCGTTCGGCATCGACGCGAAACGCTTGCGGCTGATGGCCTGGGTGCTGTCTGCGCTGATCTGCGGGCTGGCCGGCGTGCTCTTTGCCTATTTCGCCGGCACGATCAGCCCGAAGCTGTTCTACTTCCAGCAGATCTTCATCACGCTCGCCATGCTGATCCTGGGCGGCATGGCCACGGTGACGGGCGCCGTCACCGGCGTGATCGTGCTCTCGATCGGGCTCGAATTCATCCGCAGCATCGAGTCCGGCGTGACGATCGCCGGCATCCAGCTGCCGCAATTGCTCGGTCTTTCCGGCGTGGCGCTTGGTGTCGTCATCGTGCTCTGCATGGCCTTCAGGCCGGGCGGCATCAGTGGACGGCTCGAGCTCGACGAGCAGCTTTCCAGGCTTTTCCGGCGCAATGTCCGCTAGGCGGCGCCGACATTTTCTCAGGGTGGAGGACACAGTGGAGTTTCAGGACAAGGTCGCCGAGTACGCGCCGAAGCTGGAGGCATTGCAGCAGAAGCTGGCATTGGACGGGGTCGAATTCATTCAGGTGCACACGGTCGATACGTCGGGCGCGTTCCGTTCGAAGATCACCCCGCTGAAACTCTCGACCTACGGCGAAGCCATCAACGCCATCCTCTATTGCGTCGCGCATGGCGATGGCCAGCCGATGGGTGACGTCGCCTTCGCCTCGCCGACCGCGAACGAAGAAAACGGCTTTCCCAACATCAAGGGCATCATCGACCCCGGCACCGTCGTGCAGCACGGCTGGAAACCGGAATATGCCTCGGCGATCACCTTTTCCTATATGCTCGACGGTTCGCCTTGCCCTTATGACCCGCGCGGCGTTCTCGCCCGTGTCGAGCAGCGGGCGGCAGCTCTCGGCTATGAGCCGCGCTTCGCGCTCGAATACGAGTTCGGCATCTTCCATGCCGACCATGACTTGATGCGTGCCGGCCGCTACCGCGAGCTGAAGCCCTGGGGACATTCGCTGACCAATTACGATCTGGTGCGCAGCGGCGAATACCAGGATTTCGCCGCCGAACTGATCCGCCGCATGAAGAGCATCGGCATCGGCGTTGCCTCGCTGGTCACCGAATATGGCTTCGGCATGTATGAATATGCGCTGACGCCGAAGACGGCGCTGCAGGCGGCCGACGACGCCATGCGCGCCAAGCTGCACCTGCGCGAGCTGTGCGCGGAACGCGGGCTGGTTGCCACCTTCATGACCCGCTTCCAGCCGCCCGGCAAGGAAAGCGCCTGCGGCGCGCACCACCATGTCAGCCTCTGGAAAGACGGCAAGCCGGCCTTCGCCGCAGGCCCCAACAAATTGACGCCGGTGGCCGAGAAATTCCTGGCCGGCGTGCTCCACCGCATGCAGGAGACGCATCTCCTGTTCCGGCCGACGGTCAACTCATACCGCCGTTTCGACCGCGGAGCCTGGTCGCCGGAAGACGTTGCCTGGGGTTTCGAAAACCGGACGGCGCCGATCCGCGCCATCACCACGCCCAATGACGGCGCCTGCCGGTTCGAACACCGGGCGCCGGGTGCCGACATCAATCCCTACCTGTCGATCGCCGCGATCCTGGCCGCCGGCTGCGAAGGCATCGAGAAAGACCTGGCCTTGGAGGCACCCGTGAGCGGCGATCTTGCCGCGCTCGACAAACCCAAACTGCCGCACACTTTGAACGCCTCGATCGAAGCTTTCGCGAATTCCGATTTCTGCGCCGAGGCTTTCGGCGAAGCCTTCCGCAACAATTATGCGGAAAGCCGCCGTGCCGAACAGGCCGCCTTCGAAGCCTGGCAGGCTTCACACATCACCGACTTCGAGTGGCAGCGCTACTTCATCAACTGACCCGGCCGCACGGACGCTGGATAACGGCGTCCGTGCCTCCACCGCTGATTGTCCGGCGCTTCCACTGTTGACATTGTGCGATCCGGCAACAACATGTTGGCAGCCGTCCCGCTTGGTTTTCCTGTGCCAGTGCACTTCAAAACCATAGTCGACAGCTCAAGCCGAACCTCCCCACAGCTTTGGATATTCGCGAAAATCGCGAAACTGTTTGCGACAAAGCGGCCCGATTGGGCCCTTGCGCCAAGCAAATGAGCGGAAGTACTTCAGGATAACTTGAGCGGGCGAGTGCGCCTCATGTCTGCTTGTCGATCGCTCCTGGCGGAGAGATCGCCATCCTGCGCCGGCAAACCGGTGCATTCGGACTGTCAGCGTTCAACGAAGGTCAAGACCGCGTCCCGTGCCATGCACAGCGCGGCACCGTGTTCGACGGCAAGGGGGCCGTGCGGGGTCGGTGAGGAGGAAACGGGCAGCGGAGGAAAAGCTATGCTCGAGAAGTATTTCGAACTGAAGGAACTGGGGACGTCGGTGCGGATCGAAGTGATCGCCGGCATCACCACCTTCCTGACCATGTCCTACATCATCTTCGTCAACCCGGAGATCCTGTCGACGACGGGCATGGACAAGAGCTCGGTGTTCGTCGCCACCTGTCTGGCAGCGGCACTCGGCTCGCTGATCATGGCGCTGGTGGCCAAATGGCCGATCGGCATGGCGCCGGGCATGGGTCTCAATGCGTTCTTCGCTTTCGGCGTCGTCGGCGCCATGGGCTTCACCTGGCAGCAGGCACTGGGCGCCGTCTTCATTTCTGGTGTGATCTTCCTGATCCTGACCGTGACCGGCGTCCGCAGCTGGCTGATCGCCGGCATCCCGCACTCCATGCGCAGCGCCATCGCCGCCGGTATCGGCATGTTCCTGGCGATCACCGCGCTGAAAAGCTCGGGCATCGTCATCGCCAGTGAAGCCACTTTCGTGACGCTCGGCCATCTGACGACGACCGGCCCGTTGCTCGCCATCCTCGGCTTCTTCATCATCGCATCGCTGGATGGCCTCAAGGTCCCCGGCGCCATCCTGATCGGCATCCTGGCGATCACCATCCTGTCGTGGATACTCGGCGTCAGCCAGTTCCAGGGCATCGTCTCGATGCCGCCCTCGATCGCGCCGACCTTCCTGCAGCTCGACATCGTCGGCGCCATGCACACCGGCCTGGTGCATGTCATCCTGGTGTTCGTGCTGGTCGAAGTGTTCGACGCCACCGGCACGCTGATCGGCGTGGCCAAGCGCGCGCGCCTGATCGAAGAAGGCAAGCCGAACCGCCTCGGCCGCGCCCTGCTCGCAGACAGCAGCGCGATCGTCGCCGGCTCGCTGCTCGGCACCTCCTCGACCACAGCCTATGTCGAAAGCGCTTCCGGCGTGCAGGCCGGCGGCCGCAGCGGCCTGACCGCCCTGGTCATCGCCGTGCTGTTCCTGGCCGCGCTGTTCATCTCGCCGCTCGCCGCTTCGGTTCCGGTCTACGCAACCGCACCGGCGCTGCTCTATGTCGCCTGTCTGATGATGCGCGAACTGATCGAGGTCGACTGGACCGAGATCACGGAAGCAGCACCGGCCGCGCTGACGGCGCTGATGATGCCGTTCACCTACTCGATCGCCAACGGTCTCGCCTTCGGCTTCATCAGCTATGCCGTGCTGAAGACGGCAACCGGCAAGTTCCGCGACGTGCATGTGGCGACCTGGCTGGTGGCGATCCTGTTCGTCATTCGCTTCGCCTTCGTCGAATAGAGCAATTCCAGCAAAAGTGCGCAGCGGTTTTGCGTCCGGAATTGCGTAAAAAGAATCAGAGTGTTTCCGCGAAACGCGGAAACACTCTGGCCCCGACGAAGAGTGAAAAGCCGCGGCCGGATGTGAATCCGCCGCGGCTTTTTTGTTGGGTGTTTGCGATGGTGCAGCGGGGCCGCCACGGTCTTGGGAAGTTCTTCGACCCGCAGAACAACGCAGCGTTTGCACCGCGCGTTGACAGGCTTGTCCGCGTCTGCATAGATTACTTGTCTACTGGACCGACCAGTATATCAGCGGGTGAGTTTGAATGGTCGGCAACGACATCCTCTCGCAGGTTCCGGAACTCAGGCCCAGCCTGGCGCGCCGCACTGCGCGCGACGTGATCGCCGACAAATTGCTGTCGCTGATAGCCACGGGGGTTCTCGGTGCGGGCGACGAACTGCCCAGCGAACGCGAACTGGCGACGGCGCTGGATGTAAGCCGCGAGACGGTGAGGGGCGCTATCCAGGCGCTTTCGGCGCGCGGCATCGTGGAAGTGTCGCAAGGCAGCCGCACGCGGGTCACCAATGTCGACCTGACGCATATCCCGGTGACGATTGCAGCGCCCAGCGCGATCGACAGCTACGATCTCGACTCCGTCCACGCGGCGCGGCTTCTGATCGAACTGAAAGTCGTCGGCGACGCGGCCGAGCGCATCGGAGAGACGGAGCTGGCGCGGCTGGACAGTTCGCTTGCGGCACAGCAGGTGGCCAACACCGACCCCATCCGCTTCCTGATCTGCGACCGGGAATTCCATGTCACCATCTATCGCGCTTGCGGCAACCCGCTGCTCGCCGACTTCGTGACCGACCTCTACACCTACATGATGGAGCACCGCCGCTATGCGATGGCGCGGCCGGGCGCGATCGCGGCGAGCTATGCGGATCATGTCGCCATCGTCGAGGCGCTGCGGGCACGCGACCGTGCGGCGGTCGTGGCGTCTTTCAGGGCACATCTGGACCGCATCCACGACACGACCAGGGAAATGCTGGAGGGCCGCGGCGGCTGAAGCCGAAAGTCGGAGACAAATCTGGGGCAGCCGCCTTGCAAGGGAGGAATACAGGTAGATGCATGTGCTCATCATCGGCGCGGCCGGCATGGTCGGCCGCAAGCTGTTGGACCGCATTGCGGGCGAAGACGGTGTGCTCGGCGGCGAGGTGACCCGGCTGACGCTGGTTGACGTGGTCGAACCGACGGCTCCCGAGCCGCTTGCCGCCATCTCCCGATCCCTCGCGCTTGACCTTTCCGATGCAGGGGCTGCTGCGCGGCTGATCGCGGAGCGGCCCGATATCGTCTTCCATCTCGCGGCGATCGTTTCGGGCGAAGCGGAAGCCGACTTCGACAAGGGCTACCGCGTCAATCTCGACGGCACGCGCGCGCTTTTCGACGCCATTCGCGCCGAAGGCACAAAAGCGCCTTACAGGCCACGCGTCATCTTCGCATCGTCGGTGGCAGTGTTCGGCGCACCCTTCCCTGAAAAGATCGGCGACGAGTTCTTCACCACGCCACTCACCAGCTACGGCACGCAGAAGGCGATCGCCGAACTGCTGCTGGCCGACTACAGCCGGCGTGGCATCTTCGACGGCATCGGCATACGCCTGCCGACGATCTGCGTGCGCCCCGGCAAGCCGAACAAGGCCGCCTCGGGGTTCTTCTCCAACATATTGCGCGAGCCGCTTGTCGGGCAGGAGGCGGTGCTGCCCGTTGAAGACGATGTGCTGCACTGGTTTGCGAGCCCGCGTTCCGCCGCAGGCTTCTTCGTGCACGCCGCCACGCTCGATCTCGAAAAAGTGGGAGCCCGCCGCAACCTGACAATGCCCGGCCTTTCGGCAACGGTCGGCGAGGAGATCGCCGCGCTCGAGCGCGTTGCAGGCGCAAAGGCCGTCCGCCTCATCCGGCGCGAGCCGGACGAAACCATCCGCCGGATCGTCGCCGGCTGGCCACGTGATTTCGATGCGCGCCGTGCGGCCGAACTCGGCTTCAAGGCCGAAACCCGCTTCGACGACATCATCAAGGCGCATATCGAAGACGAGCTTGGAGGAAAGATCTGACCATGGCGAGCGAACCGGTAAAGACAAAGATCGCCCTGGTGACCGGCGGTGGCACCGGCGTCGGCAAGGCGATTGCCGAAGCCCTTCTCGGGGCCGGTTTCACGGTCGTGATTACCGGTCGAAGAAAAGAGGTTCTGGATGCGGCGGCAGGTGAGCTGACCAAAGCAACCGGCGGCAGGGTCCGGACGATACAGGCCGATGTCGGCGATCCGGGATCAGTCGCAGCCCTGTTCGATGCGATCAGATCCGAATTCGGCAGGCTCGACCTTCTGGTGAACAACGCGGGAATGGGCGCCCCGGCCGTGCCGATGGAGGAGATCACCTTCGAGCAGTGGAGCGCGGTCGTCGGCGCCAACCTCACCGGCGCGTTCCTCTGTACCCAGCAGGCGTTCAGGTTGATGAAAGCGCAGAGCCCTCGTGGGGGACGCATCATCAACAACGGCTCGATCTCGGCCCAGACGCCGCGGCCCAACTCCGCACCCTATACCGCGACCAAACACGCGATCACCGGGCTGACCAAGTCGACCGCGCTCGACGGCCGACCGTTCGACATCGCGTGCGGACAGATCGACATCGGCAATGCCGCGACCGAGATGACCTCAAGGATGGCCTCAGGCGTGATGCAGGCCAATGGCGAGATCGCCAGCGAGCCGACAATCCCCGCCAGCCACATCGGCGACGCGGTGGTCTACATGGCGAGCCTGCCGCTCGAGGCCAATGTCCTGACCATGACCGTCATGGCAACGACCATGCCTCTGGTGGGTCGCGGATAACAAAACACTGAACTGAGGGGCTTGGGGGAACGCACTACGGGAACAAATAACGACAGCCGAAACCCACAGGTGAATTCTGGGAGGAAAGATTGTGGCGTCAGTCGACTTCGTGAATGTCAGGAAATCGTTCGGAACCCATCCGGTGATAAAGGGTGTGGATGTCGAAATCGCCGACGGCGAATTCGTCATCCTGGTAGGACCGTCAGGCTGCGGGAAATCGACGCTGCTGCGCATGCTGGCGGGTCTGGAGAACATAACGGCCGGCGAAATCCGCATCGGCGAAAAGATCGTCAACCAGCTCGCGCCGAAGGAGCGGGACATCGCCATGGTGTTCCAGAACTACGCGCTCTACCCTCACATGACGGTGGCCGAGAACATGGCGTTCTCGCTCAAGCTGAAGGGCGCATCGAAGGCCGAGATCGAAATGCGGGTGAAGCCCGCGGCCGAAATACTTGGGCTGACAGCCTTGCTCGAACGCTATCCGCGCCAGCTTTCCGGCGGCCAGCGCCAGCGCGTGGCCATGGGCCGGGCCATCGTTCGCGATCCGCAGGTTTTCCTGTTCGACGAACCGCTGTCCAACCTCGATGCGAAGCTGCGCGTCGCCATGCGCGCCGAGATCAAGGAACTGCATCAACGACTGAAGACGACCACCGTCTACGTGACGCACGACCAGATCGAAGCCATGACCATGGCCGACAAGATCGTCGTCATGCATGACGGCATCGTCGAGCAGATCGGTGCGCCGCTCGAACTCTACGACAGTCCCGCCAATCTCTTCGTTGCCGGTTTCATCGGTTCGCCGGCCATGAACTTCATCAAGGGCCGGCTCGACCCGCAGGATGGGCGCCGGTTCATTGCCGAGGACGGCACCGTGCTGCCCACAAGCGCGGCACCCGAAGCCGCCAAGGGCAAGGAGCTCATCTACGGCCTGCGACCCGAAGGCATAAGGATCAACGGCAACGGTATTCCCATGACCGTCGTCGTGACCGAACCCACCGGGTCAGAGACCCAGATGACGGCCAAGCTTGCCGGCACGGATATCGCCTGCGTCTTCCATGAGCGCGTCTCGGTCAAGCCGGGCGAAACGATCACTGTCTCGATCGACACCCGCTCCACGCATCTGTTCGATGCCGAAAGCGGGCAGCGGATTCAGGCCGCTTCCTGAGCGACCGCATAACGGCGTCAGCTGCCTCGGGACAGCGCAACGCCGGCAGACAATGCAATCCCGCAAACCAGGATGGAGGAAAATCAATGACGATCAACAGACGTGATCTGCTTGCCGCTTCTGCCGGACTTGTTGCGACGACCGGCCTTGGAAAATTTGGAATGACGCCCGCCTTCGCGCAGGCAGCGGAGCCGAAATACACGCCGGAACAGGGTGCAAGCCTGCGTCTGCTGCGCTGGACGCCCTTCGTGAAGGGCGATGAGGACGCCTGGCTTGCCAACACCAAGAAATTCACGGAAGCGACGGGCGTCGAGGTCCGGGTAGACAAGGAGAGCTGGGAGGATATCCGCCCGAAGGCAGCCGTGGCGGCGAATGTCGGCTCCGGCCCGGACATGGTGATGTGCTGGTTCGACGATGCGCACCAATATCCGGACAAGCTGCTCGACCTGACCGAACTCGCCACCTATCTCGGCGACAAATATGGCGGCTGGTACGAGGGCATGCGCGGCTATGCGGTGCGCGACGACAAGTTCATAGCCCTGCCCCTGGCTGCTATCGGCAACGCCGTCGTCTATCGCGACAGCCATGTGAAGGCCGCCGGCTTCAGCGAATTCCCGAAGGACACTGCCGGTTTTCTCGAACTTTGCAAGGCCATGAAAGCCAAGGGCACGCCGGCCGGCTTCCCGCATGGCAAAGCGGTCGGCGATGGCAACAACTACGCCCACTGGCTGCTGTGGAGCCATGGCGGCAAGATGGTCGACGAGGGCGGCAAGGTCACGATCAACAGTCCGGAGACGATTGCGGCCATCAACTATGCCAAGGCGCTCTACGAGACGTTCATTCCCGGAACCGAAAGCTGGCAGGACATCAACAACAACCGCGCCTTCCTGGCCGGCCAGGTGTCGCTGATCGCCAACGGCGTCTCCGTCTACTACGCCGCCAAGAAGGATCCGGCGCTCGCGGAAATCGCCGCCGATATCCGTTCGACCAACTTCCCGATCGGCCCCGTCGGCAAGAGCGTCGAGCTCCACCAGACGAGTTCGCTGCTGCTGTTCAATCACACGAAATACCCTGAGGCCGCGAAAGCCTACATGAAGTTCATGCTGGAAGCGGAGCAGATGAATTCCTGGATCTCCGGCGCCAGCGCCTATTGCTGTCAACCGCTCAAGGCGTTCGCGAGCAATCCCGTCTGGACGGCCGACCCCATCCACGCGCCCTATGCGCGTGCCTCGGAGACCCTGCGTCCGAACGGCTATGCCGGCCCGCTCGGCAACGCCTCTGCCGGCGTGATGGCGGACTATGTGCTTGTCGACATGTTCGCCGGCGCCGTCACGGGACAGATGTCGCCCGAAGATGCGGTGGCGGAAGCCGAGCGCCGCGCCAGCCGCTACTACCGCGCCTGATCCGGCGCCGGGACGATCCTTGCGGGCGGCGCCTGGTGCCGTCGGCACCAGGGCACGATCCCCAAAAGTGGGAACCGGTTTTCGGAAAAGATCATGCTCGACAAAGAGCTAGATCGGGATGGCGGTTCGCCATCCTGATCTAGGAAAAAGGTTCAAGCGGGAGAAAATCGATGTCCACAGTGCCGTCCGGCAAGCCGCCATCCGCATCGATCATGCAGAACAACAATCTGCTCGGCTTCCTCTTCATGCTGCCGGCGGCGGTGTTTCTCGTCTGTTTTCTCACCTATCCGCTCGGCCTCGGTGTCTGGCTCGGCTTCACGGATACGCGCATCGGCCGGGACGGCATCTTCATCGGGCTCGAAAACTACGAGTTCCTGATCCGCGACAAGGTGTTCTGGCTCTCCGTTTTCAACACGCTGCTCTATACGCTGGTCGCCTCGATCCTGAAATTCGCGCTGGGGCTTTGGCTCGCCCTGCTTCTCAACGAGAACCTGCCCTTCAAGTCTTTCTTCCGCGCCATCGTGCTCTTGCCTTGGGTGGTCCCGACAGTCCTTTCGGCGCTGGCGTTCTGGTGGATCTACGACAGCCAGTTCTCGATCCTGTCGTGGTCGCTGATGAAGCTGGGCATCATCGACGGCCCGATCAATTTCCTCGGCGATCCCAACAACGCGCGCGCTTCCGTCATCGCGGCGAATGTCTGGCGAGGCATTCCGTTCGTGGCGATCTCGCTGCTCGCCGGGCTCCAGACCATACCGGCGTCACTGCAGGAAGCGGCTTCGCTCGACGGCGCGACGAGCTGGCAGCGCTTCCGCTATGTGACGCTGCCGATGCTGACGCCGATCATCGCCGTGGTGATGACGTTCTCCGTGCTTTTCACCTTCACCGATTTCCAGCTCATCTATGTGCTGACCAAGGGCGGACCGGTGAACGCGACACACCTGATGGCGACGCTCTCGTTCCAGCGGGGCATTCCGGGCGGACAGCTCGGCGAGGGAGCGGCGATCGCGGTCGCCATGATCCCGTTCCTGCTGGCGGCCATCATGTTCAGCTTTTTCGGATTGCAGCGCCGGAAGTGGCAGCAGGGCGGACAGGACTAGGGCGTTTCCGCGTTTCGCGGCCTCGCTCTAATTCTTTGTTTTTACGCAATTCCGGACGCAAAAACTGCTGTGCAGTTTTGCTGGAATTGCTCAGGGAGACACCGACATGTCAAGCAAGGTTCCAGCCGACGCCCTGACCGACAATGCCGAGGGCATGAGCTATCTCAACCGGCTGCCGCGCCGCATCTTGGTGCTGTATCTGCCGCTCGCCGTGTTCGTCTTCGTGCTGCTTTTCCCATTCTACTGGATGGCCATCACGGCGGTTAAGCCGAATTCCCAGCTCACCGACTACAACAACTACAGTCCGTTCTGGGTCGTCGGGGCGACGCTCGATCACATCAAATACCTGCTGTTTGAGACGTCCTATCCCGGCTGGCTGTGGAACACGATGCTTGTCGCGGTGTGCTCCACCATCCTGTCGCTGGCTGCCTCCGTCTTCGGAGCCTATGCGATCGAGCGCGTGCGCTTCACCGGCTCACGCTCCGTCGGGCTTCTCATCTTCCTCGCCTATCTGGTGCCGCCGTCGATCCTCTTCATCCCGCTGGCCTTCATCGTTTTCAAGCTCGGCATGTACGATTCGCGGCTTGCGCTCATCTTCACCTATCCGACCTTCCTCATCCCCTTCTGCACCTGGCTGCTGATGGGTTATTTCCGCTCCATCCCCTTCGAGCTGGAGGAGAGCGCACTGGTGGACGGGGCTTCGCGCTGGCAGATCCTAGTCAGGATCATCCTGCCGCTGGCGGTGCCGGGACTGATCTCCGCCGGCATCTTCGCTTTCACGCTGTCATGGAACGAATTCATCTATGCGCTGACTTTCATCCAGTCGTCGGAGAACAAGACCGTACCGGTGGGGGTCCTTACCGAGCTGGTGCGGGGCGACGTGTTCGAATGGGGATCGCTGATGGCAGGCGCCCTGTTCGGCTCGCTTCCGGTCGTGATCCTCTATTCTTTCTTCGTCGACTATTACGTGTCGTCGATGACCGGAGCGGTGAAGGAGTAAGCTATCCGGACTGCTCTCCTATCCCGCCAATTGCATCTCTCTCGCGTCGATCTGCCGCCAAAACCGCGGCGATCGCTTCCCTGAGACCATCGCCGCTGATCGGCTTGTGCAGGATGCGGAAGCCACTGGCCGTCGCTTCGCGGATACGGGAAGGCGAGGTATCGCCCGTCACGATGATGCCCGGCACGGTACGGCCAAGATAGGCGGACAACGTCTTGATCGCCTCGACGCCCGTCGCGTTGTCCTTCAGGCGATAGTCTGCCACGATCAGGTCGACCGGCGCCGAATCCTTCCTCGCAGCGGCGCTGTGAACGGCCTTCACTTCCGCGGCCGATTGCCCGGCATAGATCCGGTGGCCTTCCAGCGTCAGCAAACGGACCATGGCGTCGAGCACGTCCCGTTCGTCATCGACGACCATCAGACTTGCTGCGGTTTGACCCCGCGTCGCGTTGCTGGGCGGCAAGGCCGGCGCGATGACATGAATGGACGGCAGCGTCACGGAAAACATCGAGCCGCGATCCGGCACTGAAACCAGTTTCAGCGGATGCCCAAGGAGTTCGGCCGTTCTGCGCACTATAGCCAGGCCAAGTCCCAAGCCCTGTGCCTTGTCCCGCGCCGGATTGTGTAGTTGAACGAATTCCTCGAAGACAGCAGCCTTCTGCTCTTCCGGTATCCCGAAACCACTATCCCAGACCTGGATCTCCACCGCCATCCCACGCCGGCGGCAACCGAGGAGCACGCTGCCGGAATTCGTATAGCGGAACGCGTTGGTGAGAAGATTGTCGAGGATCCGCTTCAGCATCATCGGATCGGTGTCGACATGGGCAGATGTCTCCGCGACCCGCCAGCTCAACCCTTTCGCCCGAGCCGACGCGGCAAACTCGTCGTTCAGGTTGCGGAAGAGTTCGCCAAGATCGACATTCTCCCTGGCCACGGTGACGACGCCGGCATCGAGCTTCGAGATGTCGAGAAGCGCGTTGAGCAGACCGCTCAGATTGCCGACGATCGCCTTCGCAGAACTGGCGAGGCTGCGCGCTTCACCGGATGGGACATCGCCGCGGCGGCCGAGCACCGAGAGGGTCGAAATCAGCAGCCCAAGCGCGTGGATGGGCTGGCGCAGATCGTGCGATGCGGCCGCAAGGAACCGCGTCTTGGCGCGGTCCGCGGTCTGCGCCCGATCCCGCTCTTCCTGGAGATGGTCGATCAGCCCGACATTTTCCAGCCGCAAGCGGATCATCTCGTGCAGCATGCGGTAGGCGATGCGGCCATAGTAGATGTTGATGGCGATCAGGCAGGCGAGCAGGAACAGATAGGCGTCGCCGATGGCGCCCGGCATCGTCGTGAAGCGGGCTGCCACCGGTATCGTTGTCGCAAAGATCGAACCGATCAGCGCCGGTGGAAAGGCCGACAGGGACGGAATGGTGCCGCTGACCAGGCCGGCAAGGATTGCCACGATGAAGGCAAACAGATGCGGTTGGTCGGGCACGAAGCCGATCCATGTCAGCGAGCCCCAAAGCAGGCCCGATATCCACGAAAAGCCCGCGGCTGCCCACGCCCATCGGCGCAAGGAACCCGGCGTCCGCGGATGTTTCCAGAAATGTCGAGCGGCGAGGACCCGAGCCGCGATCAGCGTGTAGACGGCGATGGCCCAGGGCACGAGCCAGTTCGTCGGAACCGAACCATAAAGCACGTAGATTATGCCGAGCGAGATGGTGACGTTGGAGATCACGATGCCATAGGCATTGCGGTAGAGATGTTCGATCAGGGCTTCCTGGATCTTGTCTTCCTGCATCGACCCCCTCGCACCGTCAGCCAAGCTGGGCTGGCCTTTTCCCCGGCTGGCAGGTTGATCTATCGCCTGCATGTTTCCCATACGTTAGCAATCGCCGAACTAAGCTGCCGTCCCCAGGACAAAGACATCATGCATCGCCCGCTGACCGCCATCCTTGCCGACGACCACGCCATCATGCGCGAAGGCGTGAAGCTGCTCATCGGTGCGATGGAGAATGTGTCGGTGGTGGCGGAAGCGGCAGAGGGGGAGACGCTGCTCAAACTGGTGCGCGACACGAAGGCCGACCTGCTCGTTCTCGATCTCGGCATGCCCGGCGTGTCGGGCGTGCCGTTCATCGCCGAAATCAGGGAGCTGGCGCCACGGCTGAAGATCGTTGTGCTGACCGCCAATATCGAGCCTCGGACGGTCCGGCTGGCGCTGGAGTTCGGAGCGAACGCGTATCTCACCAAGGATGGCGACCCTGAAGAACTCGGTGCGGCGATCGAGGCGCTGCGGCAAGGCGGGACCTATCTTGCGCGAACGGTGCGTTTCGCAGTCAGCGAGCCGGACAGGAGCCGGATGCCGGACGCGCAGGAAATCATTTCGCCGGTGCCTTTGACCCAGCGGGAACGCCAGATCCTGCTTCTGGTGGCGCAAGGCATGACGGCGCGTGAAACCGCGGAGCGGCTCGGTATCAGCCAGGCGACCGCCCGCAAGCACCGTGAAAACCTGATGCGAAAGCTCGACCTCCACAGCACCGCGGAGCTGACCGCCTACGCGGTTCGGCTGGGGCTGCCCACAGGCTGAAGTTGCGGCTTCTGCTGCCATCATTCCGGTAACGCCCCCTTAACCAACATCACCGTAGCGCCGCCATGCGCATGCCGAAATACGGCATCTGCCGTATGTCTCCACTCCTCCCGCCCTTCTATCCCTCCGCAACGGCACTCGGACGTCCTGCACCGTGCAAGACGCAACAGGCCAGGGAGGATCGCATGTCATCGCTGGAACCGTGGATTCCGTTCGTTGTCGCGACGGTGGCTTTCGCCTGCATGCCCGGGCCAGCCATCCTCTACATGACCGCACAAACCGTGGCTCACGGCCGCCATGCCGGATTGATGGCCGCGCTTGGCATCCATCTCGGCTGCTATGTCCATATCGCCGCCGCTTCTATCGGCCTGGCTTCGCTGGTCGAGAGCGCGCCGACGATTTACGCCGCGATCCGTTTTGCCGGTGCGGCCTATCTGGTGTGGCTTGGCGTGACCATGTTCCTGGGCTGGAACCACGCAACCGAAAGCAGCGAAACGCGGCGACCGGATACGATGCGCGACAGCATCGTCGTGGAAGTGCTCAACCCCAAGACCGCGCTGTTCTTCCTGACCTTCCTGCCGCAATTCGTGGATACCGCTGCTGCGATTCCGCTCTGGCTGCAGTTCCTGATCCTCGGCATGGTGGTCAATCTGGTGTTCTCTGCCGCCGATGTCGCCGCCGTCGGTCTCGCCTCCGTCACGCTCGGGCGGCTGTCTTCAGGCACTTCCAGCTGGATTGTCCCGAAAGCGTGCGGTTCGATCCTGATCGGCCTCGGTGTCGCGCTCGTCACGCATCAGGTTTAGGGCCGGAAACCTGACGAGAGCATAAACATCTCATGTGGCGCACGCCCAACGGCTTGGGAGAGCCGTTGTCGGTCGTCATCCTCTACGCACATGGTCGTACTGGAATTCTTCGATGCGGCCGTGCCATGCTGACTTTACGCGCGCGTCCTTGCTAGACTGCATAAGGGTGAGGTTTGCATGCGGCGGCTGGAGGGCCGCAGTCCATTCGGGAGGAACCATATGGCAATGATCTCACGCGCGCTCGCAGTCGCGCTTCTGGCAAGCGTTTCGTTACCTGCGGCCGCACAGCAGTTTTCGGACAACAAGGTCAAGATCGGCATTCTGAACGATCAATCCGGCGTCTATGCCGACTTCGGCGGTAAGTGGTCCTATGAGGCGGCCAAGATGGCGGTGGAAGACTTCGGCGGCAAGGTGAAGGATATGCCGATCGAGGTGGTCACCGCCGATCATCAGAACAAGGCAGACATCGCCTCCAACATTGCGCGCCAATGGTACGATACCGAGCAGGTCGACGCGATCATGGAGCTCACCACCTCGTCCGTCGCGCTCGCAGTCCAGGGCATCTCGCAGGAAAAGAAAAAGATCGACATCGTCACGGGTGCGGCGACCTCCGAACTCACCGGCAAATCCTGCTCGCCCTACGGGTTCCATTGGGCTTACGACACGCACGCCCTGGCCGTCGGCACCGGCGGAGCGCTGGTGCAGCAGGGCGGCGACACCTGGTTCTTCCTGACCGCGGACTATGCCTTCGGCTACTCGCTGGAAGAGCAGACCTCGAAATTCGTGACCTCGAAGGGTGGCAAGGTGCTGGGCGCCGTGCGCCATCCGCTCGCCACCACGGACTATTCGTCCTTCCTGCTGCAGGCGCAGTCTTCCGGCGCCAAGGTCATCGGCCTTGCCAATGCCGGTCTGGACACCGCCAATGCGATCAAGCAGGCGGCGGAATTCGGCATCGTTTCCGGCGGCCAGCGCATGGCAGCACTTCTCTTCACCCTCGCCGAAGTGCATGGCCTGGGTCTGGAGGCGGCGCAGGGCCTGACGCTGACCGAAGGCTTCTACTGGGACCGCGACGATGAATCCCGCGCCTGGTCGAAGAAGTTCATGGACCGCACCGGCCGCATGCCGAACATGATCCAGGCCGGCACCTATTCGGCCGTGCTTCAATACCTCAAGGCTATCGACAAGGCCGGCACCGACGAAACCGAAGCGGTTTCGAAGAACCTGCACGAAATGCCTGTCGAAGACGTCTTTGCCCGTGGCGGCAAGGTCGGCCCCAACGGCCGCATGATCTACGACATGTATCTGATGGAGGTGAAGAAGCCGTCGGAGAGCAAAGGCCCGTGGGACTACTACAAGGTTCTCGCGACCATTCCCGGCGACGAAGCCTACACCAAGCCTGCGGAGTCCGGATGCCCGCTGGTGAAGTAGGCCGCTGCCGCGAACAGGGATGGGGGTATCGTTGAATACCGAATCCCAACCGAATTCAGGTTCTCCCGTCCTGTCCGCGCGCGGCTTGCGGCGTGATTTTGCCGGCTTCGTTGCCGTGAAGGATGTCGACCTCGACGTCCATCACGGCAAGATCCATGCCCTGATCGGCCCGAATGGGGCCGGCAAGACGACCGTGTTCAACCTTTTGACCAAGTTCCTGCAACCCACCGCAGGAACCATCACCCTGGACGGTCACGACATCACCAAGGCTGCGCCGGCCAAGGTGGCGCGCATGGGCGTCGTGCGCTCGTTCCAGATATCGGCGACCTTTCCGCACCTGACCGTGCTCGACAATGTGCGGGTGGCGCTGCAGCGGCCAAACGGTCTCGCCACCCAGTTCTGGCGTTCGCTTTCCGCGCTTGACCAATTGACGCCAAAGGCCATGGACCTTTTGCAGGCCGTTGGCCTGGACAATGCAAGGAACAGGTTGGCATCCGACCTTTCCTATGGCCGCAAGCGCGTGCTCGAGATCGCCACCACCCTGGCCCTCGACCCCAAGGTCCTGCTGCTCGACGAGCCGATGGCGGGCATGGGCCATGAGGATGTCGGCGCGATCTCCAAACTGGTACACACGATTGCCCGGGACCGCGCTGTGCTGATGGTCGAGCACAATCTTTCCGTCGTCGCCGATATCGCCGACTGGGTGACAGTGCTGCAGCGCGGCCAGATGCTGGCCGCCGGAGATTACGACACGGTGAGCAAGGACGAGCGCGTGCGGGTTGCCTATATGGGGACCGAACATGAATAGCGCCGCTCCCCTGCTCTCGGTCCGCGGCCTGAACGCCTGGTATGGCGAAAGCCATGCGCTGCACGGCGTCGACCTCGATATTCATCAGGGCGAGACGGTCACCCTGCTCGGACGCAACGGCGTCGGCAAGACGACGACATTGCGCGCGATCATGGGGCTGATCCGCAAGCGAACCGGCCAGGTGACGTTTGCCGGCAAGGACCTGATCAAGATGCCGTTGCACCACACGGCGCGCGCGGGCATCGCCTATGTGCCGGAAGAACGCGGCATCTTCGCCACGCTGACTGTCGACGAGAACCTGATGCTGCCGCCTGTGGTGGCGGAAGGCGGCATGGGCGTCGATGAGATTTTCGACCTGTTTCCGAACCTCAAGGAACGGCGCAACAGCCAGGGCACCAAGCTTTCCGGCGGAGAGCAGCAGATGCTGGCGATCGCGCGCATCCTGCGCACGGGCGCCAAGACGATCCTGCTCGATGAACCGACGGAAGGGCTGGCGCCGGTGATCGTGCAGCGCATCGGCGAACTGCTGGCGGAACTGAAGCGGCGCGGCATGACGATCCTGCTGGTCGAGCAGAATTTCCGCTTCGCCAGCCGCGTCGCGGACCGCTTCTATCTGATGGAGCATGGCAAGGTGCTGTCCGAGTTTCCGGTCGGCGAACTCGAGAGCCGAATGGATGAACTGCATGAAGTGCTGGGGGTCTGAACGGTGATTTTCGGCATCCCCATTCAGGCCTTTGCCGGACAGCTGCTGGTCGGACTGATCAACGGCTCCTTCTACGCCATGCTGTCGCTCGGCCTCGCCATCATCTTCGGCCTGCTGCGCGTCATCAACTTCGCGCATGGCGCGCAATACATGCTCGGTGCCTTCATCGGCTATCTCGTCCTCGCCAAGCTCGGCATCGGCTATTGGCCGGCGCTGATCCTGGTGCCGATCGTGGTCGGCCTGTTCGGCATCGTCGTCGAACGACTCGCCCTGTCGCGGCTCTACGAGGTGGATCCGCTCTACGGCCTGCTCTTCACCTTCGGGCTCGCCTTGGTGCTGGAAGGCGTTTTCCGCTATGTCTACGGCGTTTCCGGCAACCCCTATCCGGTGCCGACGGCTCTCGCCGGCGGCGTCAATCTCGGCTTCATGTTCCTGCCGATCTACCGCGGCTGGATCGTCGTGGCGTCGCTCATCGTCTGCCTGGGTGCCTGGCTTCTGGTCGAAAAGACCAAATTCGGTTCGTATCTGCGCGCCGCGACCGAGAACCCCAAGCTGGTGCAGTCCTTCGGGGTCAACGTGCCGATGCTGCTGACGCTGACCTACGGCCTCGGTGCCGGCCTTGCCGGGCTCGCCGGCATCATGGCCGCCCCAGTCTACCAGGTCAGTCCCTTGATGGGCTCCAACATGATCATCATCGTGTTCGCCGTGGTGGTGGTCGGCGGCATGGGCTCGATCCTGGGAGCGATCCTGACCGGCTATATGCTCGGTCTCGCAGAAGGCCTGACCAAGGTGTTCTACCCGGAAGCTTCGAGCATCGTCATCTTCGTGATCATGGCGATCGTCCTGCTGATCCGCCCCGCCGGCCTGTTCGGGAAGGACGCCTGATATGACCGACGCGACCGTCCAACCGGGCAAGACCGGAACCGCGAACCGCCTGGAGACCGTCCTGATCGGGCTCGGCGTGGTGGCGCTTCTGGCGCTGCCGTTCTTCGTCTACCCGATCTTCATCATGAAGATGATGTGCTTCGCGCTGTTCGCCTGCGCCTTCAATCTTCTGCTCGGCTATACGGGCCTGCTGTCCTTCGGACATGCCGCCTTCTTTGGAGGAGCCGCCTATTTCACGGCGCATGCTGTCAAGGTGTGGGGCGTTTCGCCTGAAATCGGCATTTTTATCGGCGTTGCCGGCGCGGCCTTGCTCGGCCTCGTCATCGGTTTCTTCGCCATTCGCCGCCAGGGCATCTATTTCGCCATGATCACGCTGGCGCTTTCGCAAATGTTCTTCTTCTTCTGCGTGCAGGCCGGGTTCACCGGCGGCGAGGACGGCATCCAGGGCGTGCCGCGCGGAACCTTCCTCGGCGTGTTCGACCTGCATGACGAGCATACGATGTATTATTTCGTCGCCGCCAATTTCCTGCTCGGCCTTTTCATCGTCTGGCGCATCGTCAATTCGCCCTTCGGCCTCATCCTGCGTTCGATCCGCGAGAACGAGAACCGCGCCATCTCGCTCGGCTATTCCGTGCAGAACTACAAGCTCGCCGCTTTCGTGATGTCGGCAGCACTCGCTGGGCTTGCCGGTGCGATCAAGGCGCTGGTCTTCCAGTTCGCCACGCTGACCGACGTCGCCTGGCAGATGTCGGGAGAAGTCATCCTGATGACGCTGCTGGGCGGCATCGGCACGATGGCCGGTCCGATCTTCGGCGCCGGCTTTGTCGTCGCCTTGCAGAACCTGCTCGCGACCTCGGACTTCCCGGTGACCATCGCCACGGGCCTGATCTTCATGGTCTGCGTTCTGATTTTCCGCAAAGGCATCGTCGGCGAGATCTATGCGTGGCTGGATCGCCGGCGTGGGGAAAAGCCGGAATAACGCACGCAGAAAATGGTGCGCTACGCTTGAGGGCTCAGCCTGGATCGGTCGATACAATCAGCATCGACCGATCCAGGGACGAGCGCGAAGCCTCGGCCGGCGATGGCATCCGCCTGAAGCCGGCTACTTCTGGATTTCGGCCTTGGTCTTGCTGACATCGTCGGCACTCATCTCTCCGACCGTCTCGACCTTGCCGTCCTTGACTTTCCACAGCCGGAACGGACCCGTGATGTCGCCATACTGGTCGAAGGAGACCGGGCCGATGACGCCTTCATATTTTACCGACTTGCCTTCCTTAATCAGCGCAAGCGCCTTGGCAAATTCCTCCTTACCGGCATGGATCGGCTCGCCTTTGTCGGAAACCACTTCCGGGATCGCCGCCTTGATCGCGGCGGCATCGCCCTTGCCGGCCTTGGCGATGGCCAATGCCACGATCGCACCCGCATCGTAGGAGCGGTCGGCAGCCGGCGCGTCGGGTTTGATGCCACCGGAGAAGGCTTCATAGGCGCCGTAGAAATAGTCGGTCGAGGCCGTCTTGCTGGTGCCCGACGAGGTGCCATAGGCCTCATTGAGATATTGCGCGCCGACGGCATCGATGAACTCGGCCGAGTTCATGCCGTCATTGAGCAGGAATTTCTGCGCGCCGCCTCCGGAGATCCAGGCGCGCGCGATCGTTGCGCCGTCGACCGGATAGCTGACGAGATAAAGCGCCTCGGGTTCGCCGGCCATCGCGGCGCTCGCCTCGGCCGAATAGCTCGCCTGCTTTTCGTTGTAAGGCGTCGTCGAGGTGATGGTGCCGCCGAGCTTCTTGTAGGCGTCGGCGAATTCCTTGACCATGTTGACGCCGAAGTCGTTGTTGACGTGGATGATGGCAAGCTTCTTCAGGCCCTGGTCGATGGCGTATTTCGCGGCGGCCGTACCTTGCAGCGCATCCGAGGTGATGGTGCGGAAGAAGACCCCGTTGGTCTTGCCGTCCTTGCCAAGCGCGGTCAGCGTCGGCGAAGACGAAGCCGGCGACACCTGCACGATACCTGCGGGCGCGGTCACAGAGGTCAGGATCGGGATCGACACCGACGAGATGATGCCGCCGATGATGACCGGCACCTTCTTGATGTTGACCAGCTGCGTCGCCTGGTCGACGGCGACATTACCCTGGCTCTGGCTGTCGCGCGTGTCGGTGACGAGCTTGCAGCCGCCGACGCCGCCGGCCTCGTTGAAATCGCGGAACGCCATCTCGACGGATTTCGCGCCGGCCTGGCCATACTCGCCGGCAGGCCCGGTCAGTTCCATGACCAGTCCGACGGTGATGTCGCAATCGGCGGCAAGCGCCGGCGCGGCCGAAGCTGCCAGTGCAGCCAGCATGGTGGTGGCGAAAAGATGTTTCTTCATGTCACTTCCCCTTTGTTATGGCCATGCTCCCGACACGGCCCTGTTTGGTCTGCGAGAGGTCCGAGCTGCCTTCGATCAGGCAGCTCCCTTGTTGAGGTTGTATTTCATGATCGAGCCGTGGCGGCCGTGGCGGTCGCGCTCGAGCGTGTAGACATCGCCTTCGATCTCGCTCGCCTTGGCGAGCACTGCAGCGATCTGTTCCTGATCCCGGTCGGTCAGGCTGATGTCCGAGATGGCGAGGTTCGAAGCCAGATGCGCCCGGCTGCGTGCGCCGACGATGACCGCCGCCACCGAGGGGCGCGACAGCATGGCGGCACTGGCGATGGTGGCGATGTCGGCGCCATGGCGGTCAGCCACCGCACGCAGGGTCCGCAACAGCTCCTGGAACAGGTTCCAGCCGCCGAAATCGTCGATGATCAGTTTGTATTTGACGAGCGAACGGTTCTCATAGGGCTCGGCGGGCTCAGCCGCACCGAGCCAGCGATCGCCCAGGAAGCCGCCGGCGACGGTGCCGTAACACAGGAACGCAATGCCGTTTTCCGCGGCAAGAGCGGCCATGCGCTTGGCCGGCCGCGCATCAAGCAGCGAATATTGCACCTGCATGGAGGTCAGCGGCACACCGGCCGCAACGATCGCCTCGACATGATCCGTATCGAAATTGGTGCCGCCGATCCGATCGATCTTGCCGGCCTGCCTCAGCTCGTTCAGCCAGCCCGCGGTCTCCAGCCACCGCGGCGCTTCGTAATCCCACCAGTGAAACTGCACCAGGTCGAGCCGGTCGAGATTGAGCCGCCGCAACGACTGGTCGATGACGCCTTCGACATAATTCTTGGTGATACGCGGCAGGACATCGAGATCGGGCACGAACTTGGTATGCACCTTGAT
Source organism: Mesorhizobium sp. 1M-11 (assembly GCF_001303895.1). GTDB lineage: Bacteria > Pseudomonadota > Alphaproteobacteria > Rhizobiales > Rhizobiaceae > Mesorhizobium. The sequence goes on from NZ_LJSD01000050.1 coordinate 59,553, forward strand.
GCGGTCGAGCGCTTCCTGCCCGCGCTCGTCCCTGTAGCGCAGCCGGAAACGGCCGATCAGTTCCTCGACGCCTGTATAGATATCGGCGCAGTCGAAGGTGGTGATACCGGCATCGGCAAAGGCGATCATGTCGGCAATGGGGTCGTCGCTGGAGGCAGCGCCGTGGCCGCTGGCCATCTGCCAGCCGCCGCGGATGACCCGCGAAATCTCATAATCCGATGCCAGTCTGGTTCTCTGCATGCTTGTCGTCTCAATCGTCGTTCAGCGGCACGGCCGTCGTCTCGGCATGGCTGAAGCGGCGCAGGCCGGTTCGGGTGATGCGGAAACGCGAGCTGCAATTGGGATCCGGACAGGCCACCTCGGCGTCGGTCGTCATCCAGTCGTTCTTATGGGTCGGCCGCTGCTTGGCCGGCAACAGCGGCAGAAGAGCCGCCAGCGAATAGATCGAGAAGCCCTGCCCGGGCGGCAGATGCAACATCTCGCCGCGCATCTCGAAATAATCTCCAACCTTGGCGCCGCAATAGATCGCTCCGCCTTCCGGCGCGGTCACTTCGACGCGCAGATCGTGGAGCTCGAAGGAATCATCTTGCCTTTCAGCCATGCCGCAGCTCCCGCGCTTCGATCTCCTCGGCGTCGAGGCGACCGCGAATCAGGTTGAACGAACGGGTGATGTCGTCGGTCAGCGCCTTGACCGAGCCGGCGACATCGCGGCGCTCCAGGGCCTCGATCAATGCCCAGTGATGATGGGTGGCCGGGATGTCGCGGTTCTCGTCATGGATCTGGGCCGCCTTGCGGACATAGGGACCGGATTGCAGCCACAGGCTTTCCACGATGGGGATCAGCACCGCTGAGCCGGCAGCCCGGTAGACGTAGAAATGGAAGGCATGGTTGAGCTCGGACGTCTTGTGCGCCTTGTCGCTGTCGTTGCTGGCGAAAGCGGCCTCGCAGGCCGAGGTCAGCTGCCTGAGTTCAATGAAATCGGCAGCAGCGAGATTGGGCAAGGCAAGTGCCGTGATCTGTCCCTCGATGAGACAGCGGGCGCGGGCAAGATCTTCCAGTCTTTCGCGCGTGATCAGAGGCACCCGGACGGACCGGTTCGGCAGCGCCTCCAGCGCCTGTTCTGAAACCAGACGGCCGAGTGCCTCGCGCACCGGCATGGTGCTGGTCGCCAGGGTCTCGGCGAGGTCGACGATGCGCATGATCTCGCCCGCGTCGAACATGCCGTGGATCAGCGAGCGGCGCAGTTCGGCATAGACGCGGTCGTGCAATGTCTCGCGCACGACCGGCGAAAGCGCGCGGCGACTCATGCCGCCGCCCTGTCACGGTGGTTCGGACCAGTTCTGCAAATTTCGCGATCAGGCATTTCGTCCACCATTCGGAGCCGGACACCTCAAGCCATTGCTCATTTTCGTAGTTGCAATTTGCTGCGATGTAAAGTTTGATCAAACATCACAGATCAAAATAATCGATCGGCCACGATGCAGCCTGTCGCACATGCCTCTTCGGATACACCCAACGGCCCGCTCGTCGAGGCGCGCGATCTGGTCAAGCAGTTCGGCGGCCTGCGCGCCGTCGACTGCATGTCGATCACCTTGCATCGCGGCGAGATGGCAGGGCTGATCGGCCCGAACGGCGCCGGCAAGACCACCCTCTTCAATTTGATCGCTGGCAGCCTGAACCCGACATCCGGCTCGATCCGGATCGGCGGTGTCGAGGTTGCGCAGGAGCGACCGGAACGGCGCATCGCACGCGGCATCGGACGCACGTTCCAGATTCCGCGCCCCTTCGCCGAAATGACGGTGCTGGAAAATGTCCTGACCGGCAGCCAACGGCAGTCCGGCGAACGCATATGGATGAATTTTCTCCAGCCGGCCCGTGTTGCCGCTGAGGAGCGCCAGGCCGTCGAGAAAGCGCGCGCCCTGCTCGACTTCGTCAAACTGTCCGGATTGGAAGCCGAGCCGGCACGGGTGCTGTCGGGCGGACAGCGCAAGCTCCTGGAACTGGCGCGCGTGCTGATGGCGGACCCTGAGACCATCCTGCTCGACGAACCGGCAGCCGGCGTCAACCCGACGCTGCTGGAGCTCATCATCGATCGCGTGCTCGAACTCAACGGCCAGGGCAAGTCGATCCTGCTGATCGAGCACAATATGGACATGGTTGCCCGGCTGTGCGGTCGCGTGGTCGTCATGGCGGCGGGAAAGCTGCTGACGGAAGGAACTCCCGACGAGGTCTCGCGCAATCGCACCGTGATCGAAGCCTATCTCGGCGAGGTCGCGGCATGACCGGACCGCAGCCCAGCGCGCTTTCGACGCGAGCCCTTGTCGCCGGCTACGAACCCGACCTGCCGATCGTGCGCGGCGTCGACTTTTCGATCCGCAGCGGCGAACTCGTCATCGTGCTCGGCCCCAACGGCGCCGGCAAATCCACCTTCGTCAAGGCGATCGCCGGCCTGGTGCCGATCCACTCCGGCGCCACGATGCTCGGCGGTTTCGACATCACCGCAGTGCCGACGCATGAGAAGATCCGCCACGGCCTGGCCTTCGTGCCACAGACCGAAAACATCTTCGCGACGATGTCGATCCACGACAATCTGCTTCTGGCCGCAAATGTGCTGCCCAAGGAAAAACGCAGCCGCCGCGTGGCCGACCTCTATGCAATGTTCCCCGATCTCGCAGCGCGGCCTTCGTTGCGTGCCGGCCAGCTTTCGGGTGGCCAACGGCAGATGCTGGCGGTGGCGCGCGCGCTGATCGTCGAGCCGAGCGTGCTGATCCTGGACGAGCCTTCGGCGGGCCTTTCGCCCAAGATCGTGCAGGAAGTGTTTGCCCAGTTGAAGGCGATCAACGACACGGGCGTCACCATCATCCTGGTCGAGCAGAATGTGAAGGCGGCACTGGCCATCGCCGATCGCGCGGCGATCCTGGTGGAAGGACAGTTGCGGCATGAGGGGCCGGCAGCCACGCTCGCCGAAGACCCGATCGTCGCCGAACTCTATCTCGGCGCCCGCCCTGCGGGAAAGGCGGCAACGCCATGAACCCGCAACTGATCATGGATGGCCTGATCGCCGGCGCGATGATCGGGCTTGGCGCCATCGGCATCACGCTGACCTATTCGATCCTGCGTTTCGCCAATTTCGCGCATGGCGAGATGATCAGCTGGGGCGCCTATCTGGCGCTCGCCACCAGCGGCCTGCTTGGCTCATTGTCGGGGGCGCTGCTCAAGCCGATCGGACCATTCTCCTTCGGCTGGTCGCTGCCGCTTGCCGTACTCGCCGCCGTGGCGCTGACGGCCGGTCTCGCGCTTCTGGTCGACGCGCTGTTGTTCGGCCCGCTGCGCAAGCGCCGCAGCGCCGTCATCATCATGGTGATGGCAAGCTTTGGCGCCTCTCTGGCGCTGCGCAGCCTGCTTGAATTCATCTTCACCTCGAAGCCCGTCTATTTCTCGAAGGCCTTGCAGATCGCGCTTCCCCTCGGCGGCGGTTTGAGGGCAACGCCCGACCAGCTGCTGTCGCTGGCCGTCGCGGCCATTCTCGTCGTCGCGATCCATATCCTGCTGACGCGTACGGCGATCGGCCGTTCCATGCGTGCGGTTAGCGAGAACCAGCAGCTTGCCGGCGTTGCCGGCATCGATGCGCGCAAGGTGATCCGCACCGTCTGGATGCTGGGCGCAGGGCTCGCCTGCATCGCCGGCGTCATGGCCGGCCTACTGGTGCAGATCCGTCCCTATATGGGCTTCGACCTGTTGCTGCCGCTGTTTGCGGCCGCGATCCTCGGTGGCATCGGCAGCGTGCCCGGAGCGATGCTGGCAGGCCTGATCGTCGGTCTTGCGGAAGCTCTCGGTGTGCAGCTGATCGGCGCCGAATGGCGCGCGGCCGTCGCCTTCATGATCCTCGTCTTCGTCTTATTGCTGCGCCCGCAAGGCCTGTTCGGGAGGGCGGAATGAGCGTCGAACTCGTCGCCTATGTCGCCTTTTTCCTGACAATGGCCCTGACCTATGCGGTCATGTGCCTGGGCCTCAACGTGCAATGGGGGCAGACCGGCCTGTTCAACGTGGGCGTTGCCGGTTTCGTCGCCATCGGCGCCTACGTCTCGGCGCTGCTGACCACGCCCGACGCCCCTGACCGCTTTGGCGGCTTCGGCCTGCCCATCCTGGTCGGCTGGCTGGGGGCAGCGCTTGCCACGGGCCTCGCCTCATTTCTCGTCGGTTGGCTGACGATCCGGCTACGCGCCGACTATCTCGCCATCGCGACCTTCGGTGTGGCGGTGACGGTGCAGCTTGTCGCGCTCAACCTGCAAAGCATCACCGGTGGTCCCTTCGGCATCGGCTTCATTCCAAGGCCCTTCGCCAATCTGGCCGGCGATCCGCTGGCCTTCAGCCTGCTCAATCTCGGCGTGCTGATCGTCGTGGTCGCCCTGCTCTATCTCGCGCTCGAACATCTGCTGCGCAGTCCATGGGGACGCGTGCTGCGCGCCATCCGCGAAGACGAGACGGCCGCGCTGGCGCTCGGCAAGAACGCCACCCGCTTCCGCTTGCAGGCCTTCGCGATCGGCGGTGCCATCATGGGGCTGGCCGGAGCAACCCAGGCCCATTTCGTCGGCTTTATCGCGCCCGACAATTATGTGCCGCTGCTCACCTTCCAGGTCTGGGCCATGCTGATCGTCGGCGGGTCCGGCAACAATCGCGGAGCCATCCTTGGGGCCATCCTGGTCTGGGGCATCTGGGCAGCTTCGGCCGGCGCCATCGCATCCCTGTTCCCGCCGGACCAGCAGGCACGTGCCGCCGCGCTGCGCATCGTGCTCATCGGCATCGGGCTGTGCGCCATCCTGCTTTTGCGGCCACGCGGCATTCTGGGAGAGGAGCGGATCGTTTCACGCCATCTTGCCCGCCTCAAGCCAGCGCGCCGGACAGCGTCCAACCCGACTTCTCCCGAACCCTGAGCGAGGCCCATGATGCCAACCACTCCCGAGCGCACGACGCTAGCCGGGCTCGACATCAGCCGGCTGCTGTGCGGGCTATGGCAGGTCGCGGACCTGGAGAAAAGTGGCGAAACACTCGACGCCGAACGCGGCGCCGATGCCCTGCAGGCCTATGCCAAGGCCGGCTTCGACACATTCGACATGGCCGACCATTACGGCAGCGCGGAGATCATCACGGGTCACCTGCTGACTCGCTACCCTGCCGGCAATCGCCCTCTGGCCTTCACCAAATGGTGCCCGGAACCCGGCCCGATGACGGCAGAGGTCGTGCGAAAGGGTGTCCAGGAAAGGCTTGACCGGCTCGGCGTCGAGAAGGTCGACCTGCTGCAGCTCCACTGGTGGAGCTTCGAGCACCCGGCATGGCTGGATGCTCTGCACGAAATGGCGCGGCTCAGGCAGGAAGGCCTGATCGGCGCGATCGGCGTCACCAATTTCGATGCCGCGCATTTGGCCCTGGCACTCGCCGACGGCATCCCGCTTGCCTCCAATCAGGTCTCCTTTTCCCTGATCGACCGCCGCGCCGCCGGTGCACTTTCCGAAGTCTGCGCGCGCAGCAACGTCAGGCTGTTCGCCTATGGAACCCTGTGCGGTGGTTTCCTCGCCGACAAGTGGCTTGGCGCGCCGGAACCGACCTCGATCCCCGACTGGAGCCGCTCGAAATACAAGCGCTTCATCGACACGGCCGGCGGCTGGGGTGCGTTCCAAGGCGTGCTCGCCGCAGCTGGCGAAATCGCGCGCAAGCACACCGTCTCGATCTCCAATGTCGCGACCCGCTGGGTGCTGGAGCATCCGTCGGTCGCAGTCGCCATCATCGGCGCGCGGCTCGGCGAAAGCGAACACCGTGACGACAATCTGAAAGCCTTTTCCTTCGCGCTCGATGGAGAGGACAAGGCCCGGCTCGAGGCGGCCTTTGCGGGCACGCAGCCGATCCCGGGCGATTGCGGCGACGAATACCGCCGTCCACCCTATCTCACTGCCTCGGGCGACCTCAGCCATCATCTCGACGCTCTGCCCTCGATCTTTGTGGCCGAGCCTGTCCCGGGGCGGCCGGAGCGCTCGCGCGTGTCGTCCGGCAGCATCTGGGAACCCATCGCCGGCTTCAGCCGCGCCGTGCGGGTGAAGGATACGATCCGGGTTTCGGGCACGACCGCCACCCATGGCGCCGACCGCTGCGTCGCTCCCGGCGACGTCGGCGCACAGACCACCTATGTCCTCGACAAGATCCTGGCTTCGATCGCGGCACTTGGCGGGCGCGCCGAGGATGTCGTGCGCACGCGCATCTATCTGCGCGATGCCTCGCAATGGGAGCCGGCATCGCGGGCACATGGCCGTTTCTTCGGCGAGATCAAGCCGGCCAACACCATGATCGCGGCGGGCGACCTGATCGGCGACTACGAGGTCGAGATCGAGGCGGAAGCGGTGGTAGACTGAGCACCGTTCCCGACTTTTCCGCCGACGTCAGCCGATCCCGCCAGTGGCGAGAGGCTGCGCGTACCCCGATTAAAGCCGTGCAGCCGTTGAGACAGGCACTCAGTCGCGCTTGTTGACGCGGAAGAACTCGACGCTGTAGCCTCCGGGATCGCGCATCAGGAAGGTGGAGACCATCTGCTCTTCCGCCTTGGCCGGATCGAAATGCACGACGATCTCGGCGCCATTGCCTTTCATGCGCTCGTACCAGGCCTCGATCTCCGGCGTTTCCATGCTCACCATGACCGCCTTGGCGTCGGAAGCCTGGTGATGTCCCTTCGCTTCATCGACGAGGCCGACATAAGAATGGTCGGTGATGCGGAAGAACTTGACCCAGCCTTTGTCGAAGGTCTTCTCGAAACCCAACTGCTCCCCATAAAAATGCTCGGGGGCCGCAAGGTCCTTGTAATAGAGGAAGGTGACCTGCGCATTGACCGGCAGTGTTCCCTTTTTTGTCGGTGTAGCCATCGTTTCTCCCCTCCGCGAATAAAGCTCTGCCTGAACGCCTTCGATGCCCTGGGTTACGCGTCGCAGGCTCCCTCATCAACCCACTTGCCAACCTCTCCAGCTTCTGGCGCTTGCGCGTGGCCTTTGATCTATTGCGTGGAAGAAACCGACAATACGGCCATCGGATCAGCCTGCCGCGAGCCTGCCCCCTTGCCGATTCAACTGCGTACGCTGGTATGCTGTTGATGGGATTCAGACGGGCGCGTCTGTCGCGGTGGCTCACATCGCCCCGATCGCCAGAGCAAGCGCCTCGATCTCACTCCCGCCTGTATCGTGCGAGGTCACAAATCGAGCTGCATTTCGGCCGTCCGGCTGCTTGATAAAATAATGCAAAAACCCTCTGTTTCTCAAGGCGTCGCTTTGGTCGCGGGTCATCTCGACGAAAACCATATTCGCTTCCACAGGATAGAGTGGCTCCATGCCACTGTCGCGCAATGCCTTGCCGAGAAGAGCGGCCATCGCATTGGCATGACCGGCCGATTGCAGCCAGAAATCGTTGGCGAGCCAGGCATCGATCTGCGCAGAAAGGAACCACATGCGGGCCCCAAGATGACCAGCGCGCTTCATCGTCCTGCGGAACTCCAAGGCATCCGCTTTCGAAAAAAAGATTACCGCCTCAGCCCCGATTGCGCCGCCTTTTGTGGCGCCAAGACACAAGACGTCGACCCCGGAACGCCAGCTCAGATCGGCAGGGGAAGCGCCTGTGAATGCAAGGGCATTTGCGAAACGAGTTCCATCCATGTGCACTCGCAGGCCAGCATCCTTGGCCTTTCCAGTCAGCAGCGCGATTTCCTCGCTACGATAGGCGATCCCTGTCTCGGTGCTCTGGCTCAGGGAAAGCACCGTCGGTTTGCCGCGGTGCACGTCGCCATCGTCCAGCAGCTCTGGAAGATCTTCCAGAGCCAGCTTGCCTTGTTGACCCGCGACAGGTCGAAGCCGTGCGGAGGAATGAAATTCGACAGCCCCGCACTCATCGACAAAAATATGGGAGTTGCGATGGCAGATGACCTCGCCGAAACGGCCGGAGATCTGGGATATCGCCAAGGCGTTGGCGGCCGTTCCAGTGAATATCGGGAAAAACTCCAGGTCGCATTCGAAAATCACCCTGAGCTTGTCCTGAACCTTCGCAGTAATCTCGTCTTCAGCATAAGCGGTCCGGCCGCCTGCCAGCACTTTCTGAAGATCCTCGAGAATAGCTGGAGCGACCGGACAGGTGTTGTCCGAACGAAAATCATTCATGCCATGGTCTCGATCGACCTCAGGATTTCGCCGCGCTCGATCTCACCCAGCAATTGAAACAAGCAATCGCCACTCCTGCTCCGACCCATGGCACGGATGACAGAAACGATCCCTCGGCTGGCGAAATGCAACTCCAAGGGCGGCTCCAGCGGGCGTTCCGGCGCGTGCAGATAGCCGGCAAGTTGCCCGACCTCGACGGTTTCGCCCAATCTCGCCAAGGGCTCGAAGACACCCTCTCTTGGCGCGTAGACGAAATCGTCCTGAACGTTAGAGACGAAGCGTGTGGAGATTTCAGTGCGCCACCGGTCTTCCATGTTCAGGATACCCAAATGGTCGAGCAGTCGGTAGACACAGCGTTCGGCAACTTCGAGCGCGTCGGCGCCGAGATGGCCACCACCGCCGAACTCGCCTGAAAGATGCATGGCTCCCTTTCGAACAACGGCACGCCCGGCAACCGAGCCGGCCGGACATCCGAACTGTGCCCAGGAAAGCGGGGCGTTCATTGCTTCCAGGGCAGCGAACGTTTTTTGAGCCATCGCCTTGTCGGTTCCAAGATCGGCATAGGAGCATGGCAGATGGTTCAGCGAGCTGCCCCCCGAATGCAAATCCAGAACCGCGTCGCAGCGCCCGATCAATTCCTGCGTGATGAACGCGGCAATCCTGCCGGTCGGGGTATCGATATGGCTATCCCCAAATGACCGGTTCAGGTTTCCTCCGTCGAGCGGTGAGATGCGCGACCCTTCAATGACCGCCGGCTGATTTGCCGCCGGCAGTACCAGAATCCGTCCATTGATCCGCTCCACGTCGATGGTTCGGATCAGACGTGCCAAGGCGAGTTGGCCTTCATATTCGTCGCCATGCGAACCGGCCATCAGCAGAAGCGTCGGCCCGAGGCCATTCGCGAACACAGCCAACGGAACGGGGATCGTTCCATAGGCCGAGCGATGCACGGAATGCTCGACACGTATCAGCCCGACCTGTCGACCTGGTGCGTCCAGATCCACATCAGTCCATGCCATAGCCAATGACATGAGAACCCTCCCGCAAGCGATTGATGGCCACTTCGACAGTGATCAGACGCTTTAGTTATTCGTCGAGCCAGACGCGTTCGATGATGCGATCTCCGGACAGATCCGACACGCCGCTCGGTTCAAATCCCTGAACTTTGACGGATCTGGCGTCCAGGAAATCAGCGAAGATCGGGATGATGCTTGGCCCCTCGTCATTCAGGATCGCCTGCAGTTCACCGTAGATTTCCTTACGCTTGTCGAAATCGAGGGTGGCTTTGCCTTCTGCCAGGAGTTTGTCAAACCGAGCATTGGACCAGTAGCTTTCGTTCCAGGCGGAGTCGGTGCCGTAGATCAGCGAAAAGGTCTGGTCGACCGGGCGGTTAAGCCAGCTCGAAACCGTGAATGGCCTCTTCATCCACGTGTCAGACCAGTAACCGTCTGCTGGACGCCTGATCACCTTGAGATCGATGCCCGCCGTACCCGCCTTGCTCTGATATACCTCCGACAGGCTGACAGCCTCAGGCAAGGCGGCATCCGATGTATAAAGATCGAGAGTCAGCCTTTCGAGACCGGCCTTCTTGAGGTGGAAACTTGCCTTATCGGGGTCAAACACGCGCTGTTCCAGCGCGCCGTTATAATAGGGATTGTTTGGTGCGATCGGATGATCATTTCCGAGCGTTCCGAGCCCGCGCATGATCAAATCCAGCATGGCCTGCCGATCGCAGCCGAACTTCAACGCCTGCCGGACATCATTGTTCTTTGTCGGCTCAGCATTGAAGGCGCCGATGAACGTCCAATGCACGGCCCCCGGGGAACGCACGACTTTCAGTGCCTGGTTTCGTTCGACAAGAGGAAAGACCTTGCGGTCAAGCTGGTTTATGACATCCGCCGCCCCGCTCTGAAGAGCAGCCAGCCGTGCGGTGGAATCGTTCATGACCGTCAGGGTGACCCGTTCGACGTGAGCGCGATCGGTTTTCCAATAGTTGCCGTTGCGATTCAACGTGGCGCGAATCCCCGGCTGGAAGCTCTCCAGAATGTAGCCCCCCGTCCCGACGAGTTTTTGCCAGTCTTCGAAACCCGCAGGCACGATCATTGCGTGGTAATCGGCAAATGTATGCATAAACTCCGCGTTCGGGCTTGCGAGTGTCACGGCGACTTCATGAGGGCCGTTTGCCTTGATTTCGGAGATCGCATCAAACAGGGACTTTGCGCCGGAGGTCGTTTTGCCCCGGTGAAGATTGATCGAGTAGACGACATCTTCGGCATCGAGCGCCTTGCCGTTGTGGAACGTGACGCCCTGGCGAATCTTGAGAATCCAATTGATTGCGTCGTTGCTTTGCCAGCTTTCGGCCAGCTCCGGTGTCAACGTTCCGTCTGGAAGGATTTCCACCAGCTGATTGCAGACAGCGACACCAATCACTCTTTGGACTTGTTGGGTAAATGCTCTCGGGTCGAGAGAGTTGTCGGAACTGCCGCCAGCCATGGCGAGGCGAAAATCACCACCTTTGCGCGGTGTGGCGGCACAGGCCGTCCCGAAGGGAAGCAGTAGTCCCGCAGCAGCGGTTGAGGCCAAAAAGCCACGTCTGGTTAGCGAGGATGTGAGGATAGCCATGTTTCCTCCTTCAAATGGCAAAATTACTGCGGGGGTTTGTTCTGCAGATCCTGCATATCGTCATGCAGGCTGCGCTGCGTATGGGCTCTGACAGCCGCCGCCGCAGCTTCCGGGTCCTCGCTGAGGACCGCGTCGAGGATGGGCTTATGCCAGTCGAGCAGGTTAATTCGTCTTGGCCAGCTGTTCTCCGACCAGCGATATAGCCACTCTGTCTGACCGGCGATGCTTTCATATTGCCGTATCAAGAGCTTGTTTTCGCTCGCCTGGATCATGCTTGCATGGAAACCCAGATCCGCTTGCAGACGAGACTCGGCGTCTCCGTTCCGTTCAGCCTCGATCAGCTGATCGTAGGCGGCCTCCAGGGTCTTACGTATGCTTTCATTCAACGACACGGCCACAAGGCGTGCCGAGAGTTCTTCAAAAGCACCTCGGACTTGATAGTGCTCGCGCAGCAACTCGTTGTTGACCGACTGCACGGTCCAGCCGGCATAGGGACGCCGCACCACCAGGTTTTCAGCGACCAATGCAGCCAATGCCGCGCGGACCGTGCCGCGAGCAACCTGCATTTCATCCGACAACTCCTGCTCGGTCAGACGCTGGCCCGGCGAAAGATCCGCTCCAACAATCATCTGGCGCAGTTGCTGCGTCGCACGATCCACAAGGCTGAGCTTTTCGAGTGCCACTGGTCAATCTCCTGCCTTATTCGTATTGCTAATTGTTAACAATTGTCAATACAACATCACCTACAACTCAATGCTGGGACATATGACCGTGTGATCATCCTGCCGATTGGCTACGGCGGAACAAATACCGTCGATTGGGCTGTCGGCGGCACGTTCAACTACAGGTTCAAACTCGCGTTCAAGCGGCTGGCGTCGATTGGCCTGTCAGCCGATTTCATCCTTCAGAGCCTCGGTGGCGCGGATCAGGCGCAAGCGAGGCCCACAGCCGAGGTGCGTGCAAACCTTAACTCGATCGTTTCAAGCATTAGGGAAGCCGGCTTTGCCAGCACGCCGATTCTCATGGCGATGAGTTCGTGGGGAACTGGTGGAACCGGTGGCGCTAACGGAACTGCGGTGCGAACCGGTATCACGCAAGCCATCGGCGACAACGCCCACCTATATGCCGGGGCCGATACCGATACGATCCCGCTCGGCAACCGCTACGACACGAACCATTTCGATGCCACGGGGTCGGACACAGCGGCAACGCTGTGGAAGAACACTATGGCAGCGATCTAGCAGCCGCCCTACAGGATGCTGTTCGCGATATAGAGCTTTTCGCCGGGCTTACATGCCGGATCGGCCTGAGCCAGTGCATAGCACGCAACAAGACCAATCACCGCTAACCCAGATCGAATGTACCACATCATTTGAAGCCCCCTTCAACCAGTAGTAACAGATAGGTTCAGGCATGTCTCGTTAGTAGCCGTCGAGATAAAATTTCTTTGAAACGTTTGGAATTCTCAAGCCATGGCGCAGTGGCCATGGCGATGCCGAGGGCGACGATCGCAGTCATGAAAAGGCTTAAGACGGCTCCGCGCCTAGACGTAAGGCCGGCGGCAATCGACAACGACAGCCCGAGTTCGATCAACGGGAAGTGCAAGACATAAAGCGTATAGGAGTAGCCGGCGCTCGCCATAAGAGGGCGGGGCCAGCGTCGTTCAGCATATTTTGGCAGCAGGTAGCCGACTGCAAACACCAAGCAGAAGAGCGCTTGTATTCCGACAGCGAACCTTGTCGCATCGAAACTGTTGCCCGGGTTGAACGGCGCGAAGACGAACACGCCCGCCAGAAGCAGGATGGCGCCGGAGACAGCCATCAGAGCTGTGGAGCGGAGATTGATGGATGCGCCAAAGGCCCACATAGAGGCGAAGAACCAGAAGCCGATGTCGACCTTTGCCCAGAAAAGCGCGACGAAGGCACAAACACATCCTCCGACGATGCGGCTCATGGCCGATTTGCCGAAAAAGACAAGAGCAACACCCATCGCCAACAGGTAAAGCTTGACCTCGATATAGAGCGTCCAGAGAGGACCGTTCATCGCAGTTAAGCCGCTATGGAGGAGCAGGGACTTCCAAAGCTCTTGCGGCGCGTAAACCAATCCATCGGGGCGCAACTGCCCAAGTGGCCCTGCGCCGCCCGGAAACCCAAAGAAGTGCACAAAGGCCGCCAGTCCGACCATGACGACAAACGCGAAGAGAAATGGCGGGTAGATGCGCGCTGCGCGACTGATCAAGTAGTCGGCAGGGTCGAATGCCCCGTTACGCCTGATGTTGGCAATAATGCTACCGGTGACCAGTAAGCCGGATAGCACGAAAAATGCGAGCACCGCGCCTCGAGCCGCGATTCCGCCGATGAATTCCAGCCAAGAATTCGGCGGAACCAGGGGATAGAGGAAAGCTTGGCTAAGATGAGCCGCGAACACGATGAGGGCAGCAACGCCCCGCGCCAAATCGTATCTGACAATCTCGTGCTGCACTAACCACCCCTGAACCTTCAGGGCAGGCATAGCTGGCAATCTCTAAAACGACAATCCGCGCAGCGAAGGCATGATGTAGCTATCTTCGCCTATAGGCCCCAGCCAGAAACGCAAGGACCGCGAACATCGGTCCGATCTGAATTAGCAACTCGCGCAAGACACACCTCCGTCTCGACGCCTTAAAGCGTAGCGGCGCACCAGTCGCGTCCCCCAAACGGGGCATCCTCCAAGAAAAGGACTATTCCATGACGAACGCACCTGCGGGCGCGGGCGACCGCTATGCTGCCTACCGCCCGATGCTCGACCTAATCGGCAAGTCAGAAGGCACCGACAAGGGCGACAGCTACAACGAGACGCTGAACTACGGCGCCTATACCGGTGGCGACGTGGATCTCGTCAGCATGACGCTCGACCAGATCGACGCGCTGCAGACGAAGATGTTGGCCAACCGGAAGAACAAGCTGAAGTCACCGGCGCTCGGCCGGTACCAGATCATCCGGACGACACTCCGCACCATGCGGCAGCAACTCGGGCTTACCGGCCGCGAGAAGTTCGATGCAGACATGCAGGATCGACTGGCCTGCTATCTGCTTGGCCAGCGCGGCATCGACAAGTGGCTCGCCGGCCGGCTGAAGCTGGACACGCTCATCGGCAATTTAGCGATGGAATGGGCGTCATTGCCCAAGCCGAACGGCAAGGAGCACTACGAGGGTCAGAACGCCGGCGTGTCCGTGTCCATGGTCAAGGCTGCGCTGGCAGAGGGTCGGCAAGCGCCATGCCCAAAGCCAGCCGAAGGTCGTTGAGAAGGTTCCAGTCACGGTCGAAACGCCTGTCGTGCCCAAGGAGGTAGACAAGGAGGTCAAGAAGAAGACCAACCTGTGGGGCCGGCTGACTACGATCTTCGGTTCTGGCGGCGCTGGTATTGCCGGTCTGCTCGGCGCGAACTGGCAGACCATCATCGCAATCGGGGGCACCGGCATTGTCATGCTGGTGATCGTCATCTTGCTTCGCCGGCAGATCATCGGGGCCGCGCAAGACATCCGCGGCGCTGTGGAGGGCTGACCATGTTGGCCTTCCTCAACTCCAAGATCGGCGTCCACGCCATCTGCGGCCTGATCGGGGCCGCCTTCATCGGATGGACCTACTACGAGGTCTACCAGTCCGGTCGAGCCTATGAGCGCTCGGCCGTGCTGGAAGCCACTGTCAAAGCACTCAGGGACCGCGCCAATGAAAACGCTGCTGTTGAAGCTCTCGATCCTCTTGCTCTGTGCATCGAGCTTGGCGGCCTGCCAGACGAATGCACCGCCGAGTTGCAGCGGCTGGGAGTGGATCTCGGTCAAACCGGCAACGGCGGTCTACCTCGCCGGTAACGACATCACCGCGGGGCAAGGCATCGCCTCGCACAACAAGCATGGCCGCAACGCCGGCTGCTGGAAATAGCAAGACAGGGGCACAGGGCATTGAAACAGGAAGGCGACGACATGGCGAACCTCTCTGAGAAGATCGTCAACAACATGTGGATGACCGCCATTGCGCGGCTGTCGATGACCCTTGCTCTGCCAACCTTGGGCTTCATCTTCTGGCTCTATGCCGGCTGGCAGGGACGAAAAGCTCAGCAAGTTTGAGGACAAGATCGAGACCTCGCAGAAGTCCGCTCAGACGGCCTCTGATCTCTCCACCAGGCTTTCGGAGCGCCTGACCACGGTCGAGACGAAGCAATCCGAGGCCGCCACCGTCAACGAAAGATTTCAGACCGCGACGCTCAATCGCCTGGATAGGGTGCAGGATTCGATTGTCGGATTGTCCAATACCGTCGCGGCTCTGACGGCCACCCTCCAGTCAATCGTCGAGGAGAAACGCCGCCAGCCACCGTAACCGGATCAAAATTCCACAGAACAATGATGCGCCCCGCTCGGCTTCGGCCTGGCGGGGCGCTTTTCTGCGTTTGGGGCACTTTTCCCCAAGGATGGGGAAAGGTGTTGCCATGATGGCAATGCCCAAAGGGGCGTCTCATGTCGCGTTCTATGTCGCGTGGACTGGCGGGGGCTTGGAAGAAGCCTTGCAAATCAAGGGAAACCGCGCGCAACACAACGCAACATGAAAGTTGCTCATAGCGGAAGACGGCTTCGCGTAAGCGCTTGAATTCACTTGGGAAAAGATGGCGCGCCCGAAGAGATTCGAACTCCTGACCCCCAGATTCGTAGTCTGGTGCTCTATCCAGCTGAGCTACGGGCGCGCAACAGGCTTTGCCTGATACCGATCGGGGCCAGCTTTCGGGGCCAGCCGCGATGCGAGGTGTTCCCTAACGACTCAAATTCCGAAAAGCAAGCCGATCGATGCAAAAGTTTTGCCGTCATTGTGAAAGGTGGCCGGAAGGCTCCATCAGGCTGACCGCCTGAGACCGCGGCGCGCGCGGTCAAGACTGACGGGCTGGTCGGGGATGCTGACCGAAAACACGGTGCGGCCACCAATGCTTTCGAGAAGTTCGAGCTTGCCGCCGTGAGCACGAACCAGTTCATGCGCGATTGCCAGGCCAAGGCCGGTGCCGCCGCTGCGCGCCGCGCCGCGAAAGGCCAGGAAAAGATTCTCCCGTGCCTTCGGGGGCAAGCCCGGGCCGGTGTCGATGACCAATATCTGGCTCACTCCGCCCATGCGCTCGGCTGAAATGGCAAGCTGCCGCACGACGGAGCCTTCGGTGTCGGCCGCCATCGCCTGCACGGCATTGCGCGACAGGTTGGTCAACACACGAAACAGCTGTTCCGAATCGGCATCCACCTCGAACCCGGCATCGACGCCGTTTTCGAACTCGATCCCGTCCCCCATGTCGAGCAGGCCATGCACCTCATCGACCAGTTGGCGCAGACGCAGCATGCGGCGGGCTGGTGGCGCCTCCTGGGCGCGGCCATAGGCCAGCACACCTTCGGTGTAGGAAACGGCGCGGTCCAGGGCCTTCAGCAATTTGGGAGCGAAGGCCTGAACGCTGGCATCCTTCACCTGCAGCAGGCGATCCGACAAGAGCTGCGCCGACGCCAATATGTTGCGCATGTCATGGTTGATCTTCGATACGGCAAGACCGAGATCCGCGAGATGCCGCTGTTCGGCGAGCATCTTTTGCAGACGCGTCTGCATCTGCGCCAGCTCACGCTCGGCAACGCCGATTTCATCTGCGCGGGTAGCCGGACAAACAATACGGGTCGGATCGTCAGGTGCCTCCGAGAAAGCCAGCATCGAGCGCGTCATCGTCCGCACCGGACGGATCATGATCCGGTCGACCGCGACATAGACGAGCATCGCGGAAAAGACCGAGATCAGCAGTCCGATCAGAGCGATGTTGCGTGAAAAGGACAGCATGGCCGCGCGCAGCCGGTAATCCGGCATGATCAGCTCGAATTCGCGACCCTGCTCCCCGACAGACCCGAAGATACGAAGCGTGCGATCTCCTCCCGAGAACAATGTCTCGAGCGCGCCTGAAAGCTGAGCGAACATGCCGGTGTTGGCCATATCGACATGCTCGTCCACCTTGGGGGGCATGGCCGCGACGGCAAGCAGGCGCGAGGCATCGCCGTCGCGGACCGCGATTGCCTTCGCGCCCAGCGCCATCAGAAGATCGTCCTGGGCTGTGCGGGAAAGGGCTCCCGGGTCGCCTTCAATCAGAACCACCGATACCGCGGCCGCCGTATTGAGGCGCTCGCGCAGCCAGCGCATTCTGTAGTCGGCAATCGAGGGCAGGAAAATCAGCACTTCGGCAAGCAGCACGAAGACGATGGTGAGCAGAATGAGTTTGGCCGACAGGCCGCGTGCCAGCGGCACAACCCGAGCCAGGGCGCCAGCCGCGGGCCTGGCGGCTTCCGTACTTTCAATCGTGGAAGGTTCGACGCTCATACACCCAGTGCCGCCATGCCTTGCCATGCAAACTAGGCAATTGTGACGGAATTTCCAGCCATATGACGAGATGGGCCAACGCGAGCGAATCTTTGCCGCCGAGTCGGATTGACTTCCAAAACCCTTCTACCTATAAGCCCCGCTCACGCTCGGGCCCCAGAACCCGGCGCGGTTTCGGTCGCGCCAAACAGGGCCCAGCCAACAAGCTCCTGTTACAGAGTGACAGACACAAGAAGGGCCGCACGCCGCGGTATTTAAACAAATGAAGCGCACCTACCAACCCTCCAAGCTCGTTCGCAAGCGCCGGCACGGATTCCGTGCTCGCATGGCCACCAAGGGTGGCCGCGGAGTCGTCGCTGCCCGCCGCAATCGCGGTCGCAAGCGGCTGTCCGCTTAAGCGGACGCTACGGCCGTTGCCCTCGACCCGGCCAATGGGACAGGCACCCAAACGGCTTCTGAAACGCACGGATTTCCTGACCGTCCGGCGCGGTGAAAAGCGGCGCGGGCGGTTTTTCCTCGTTGAAGTGCTGAACCGCGGCGATCGCGAAGCGCCGCGTGTCGGCTTCACGGTCACCAAGAAGGTCGGCAACGCCGTCGTGCGCAACCGGGTTCGCCGGCGGCTGAAAGAAGCCGTGCGCACTTATGCCGCCGCTGACATGGAAAGCGGCCATGACTATGTCATTGTGGGGCGCGAGGATGTACTCGCCGCGCCATTCGGTGAGCTGAAAGCCGAGCTTTCCCGCCGTATCCACGCAAAACGCTAGCGCGACAGGCCAAGGTCTCGATGGAAAACAACCGCAATTTCTTCATCACCATCGCCCTGTCGGTGCTGATCCTGACGCTGTGGCAGGTGTTCTACATGAACCCCCGCGTCGAATCCCAGCGCGAGACGGCACGCATCGAGGCCGAGCGCCAGGCCAAGACGGCACCAGCGGCGGGCACTCAGGCGCCGGCACAGCAGGGCGCCGTGCCGAGCTTGCCCGGCACTGATGGGTCGACCCCGGCCGGACGCGAACAGGCGCTTGCGGCCACCAGCCGCGTCAAGATCGACACACCGAGCCTCGAAGGCTCGATCAACCTGACAGGCGCACGCCTCGACGACCTCAAGCTGAAGCGCTACCGGCTGACGGTCGACAACAATTCGCCCGAGATCGAGCTGCTCAACCCATCGGCGCTGCCGAACGGCTACTATGCCGAACTCGGCTTTGTCGGCAATGAGACGACCGGCAAGGTGCCGAGCCCGGACACGGTATGGACTGTCGACGGCAACGCCACGCTGACGCCGACGACGCCGGTGACGCTGAGCTATACCAACGACAAGGGCCTGACCTTCAAGCGCACCATCTCGGTGGACGAGAACTACATGTTCAAGGTCTCCGACACGGTGCAGAATGCCGGCTCGGCCCCGGTTACCCTCTCGAATTATGGCCGCGTCACCCGCTTCGACAAGCCGAGCACGCCCTCGATCTACGTGCTGCATGAAGGCCTGATCGGCGTGACCGGTGAGGAAGGCCTGCAGGAGCACAAATACGCGTCCGTCGAAAAGGACAAGCAGTATGTGCCAGCCAAGTCGACCGACGGCTGGCTCGGCATCACCGACAAATACTGGGCGGTGACGCTGGTCCCGACTGAAAAGCAGCCGTTCCAGCCGCGCTTCGCCTATTTCGACGATGGCCGTCCGCGCTATCAGTCCGACTTCCTGACCGATCCGATCACCATCGAACCGGGGCAGTCGACCACGGTGGAATCGCTGGTCTTCGCCGGCGCCAAGGAAGTGTCGAAGATCACCGCCTACGAAAAGGATCTCGACATCCGCCGTTTCGATCTGCTGATCGACTGGGGCTGGTTCTCCTTCATCACCAAGCCGATGTTCTGGCTGATCGATACGCTCTACAAATTCTTCGGCAATTTCGGCCTGGCGATCCTTGCCACCACCGTCATCGTCAAGGCGATCTTCTTCCCGCTCGCCAACAAGTCGTACAAGTCGATGGCGAACATGAAGAAGGTGCAGCCCAAGATGCTGGAGATCCGCGAGAAATACGCGGATGACAAGATGAAGCAGCAACAGGCGATGATGGAGCTGTACAAGACCGAGAAGATCAATCCGATCGCCGGCTGCTGGCCGGTGGTGATCCAGATCCCGGTATTCTTCGCGCTCTACAAGGTGCTCTACGTCACCATCGAAATGCGGCACGCGCCGTTCTTCGGCTGGATCCATGACCTGGCCGCACCCGATCCGACGTCGCTGTTCAACCTGTTCGGTCTTTTGCCTTTCGCCACGCCGGCCATGCTGCACATCGGCATCTGGCCGCTGCTGATGGGCGTGACCATGTTCCTGCAGATGCGCATGAACCCGGCGCCGCCCGATCCGACACAGGCCGCGATCTTCACCTGGATGCCGGTGATCTTCACCTTCATGATGGCAGGCTTCCCAGCCGGTCTGGTGATCTACTGGGCCTGGAACAACCTTCTGTCGATCTTGCAGCAGGGTGCGATCATGAAGCGGCAGGGCGCCAAGATCGAGCTGTGGGACAATCTGGCCGGCATGTTCAAGAAGAAACCGACACCCGCCGAATAGCGGTTCTAAACCATCCCCCGAAAAAAGGCCCTGGCACAGCCGGGGCCTTTTGCTATTGGCGAAAAGATTGGGCTATCTTTCAGGTCCGCCGCAATCTCGCCGGAGATCACAATGAACGGCCCTAATCCCAACACCAAACATCCGACCCTGCATCACAATCGGGTCGGCTTCCTGAAGCCGATCGTCCACGCTCCCAACATCGAGATCGGCGACTACACCTACTATGACGATCCCGGCGGGCCGGAGAGTTTCGTCGAGACCTGCGTGCTGCATCATCATGCCTTCATCGGAGACAAGCTGATCATCGGCAAATTCTGCGCCATCTCCGAGGGTGCCCGCTTCATCATGAACGGCGCCAACCATGTCATGGGCGGCTTCTCGACCTATCCGTTCAACATCTTCAGCCATGGCTGGGAAAAGGGTTTCGACGTCGCGACATGGAAAGCCGAGCTGCGCGGCGACACCGTGATCGGCAATGACGTGTGGATCGGCATGAACACCGCGATCATGCCGGGTGTGAAGATCGGCGACGGCGCCATCATCGCCGCCAAGTCGGTGGTGACACGCGACGTGCCGCCCTATGCGATCGCCGCCGGCAACAGCGCCAAGGTGGTGAAGATGCGCTTCGACGATGAGACCATCGCGCGCCTGCAGCAGATCGCCTGGTGGGACTGGCCGGCAGACAAGATCACTCGCAACCTCGATGCCATCCGAGGTGCCGATATCGACCGGCTCGAGGCATCGGCGTGACGGCGGAAACGATCACCGCGGTCGGCGAGGACATCTTCACGCGGCCATGGGTCTTCATCCGCGGCGTGCCCGCCATGAAGTTCCTGCCGCCCGAAGGCCCGTCGGAGATCGCTTTTGCCGGCCGCTCCAATGTCGGCAAATCGTCGCTGATCAACGCGCTGGTCGGCCAGAAGGGGCTGGCCCGCACGTCCAACACACCCGGGCGCACGCAGGAACTCAATTATTTCGTGCCCGACGGGTTTTCCGGGGAAGGCGCCGACCTGCCGCCGCTGGCGCTGGTCGACATGCCTGGCTACGGCTATGCCCAGGCACCGAAGGATCAGGTCGACCAGTGGACCAAGCTTGTCTTCGACTATCTGAAAGGCCGGGTGACGCTGAAACGCGTCTATGTGCTGATCGACGCGCGGCACGGCATCAAGAAGAACGACGAGGACGTGCTGACACTGCTCGACAAGGCGGCCGTCTCCTACCAGATCGTGTTGACCAAGACGGACAAGATCAAAACCGCAGGCGTGCCGCGGCTGATCGAAGAAACACTTGCAAAGATCAAAAAAAGGCCGGCGGCTTTCCCGGGCGTGCTGGCAACGTCATCGGAAAAGGCGGGCGGGCTCGAAGAACTCCGCACAGCGATCGTTCTGGTCGCCAATGGCGGGTGATCGGCGCCCCGCCGTTTAAGCCTTACGCCTGGCTCTGTCCTGAGCGGCGAACACTTCCGTTCCATAGGCTTTCAGGAAGACGTCGACCCCCGACCGCACCACATGCCTGATTTCGTGCTCGGGGGGCGACTGGCGGCGGTAGCCATACAGGCGCTGCCTGAGCAGGCCTGCCATGCAGAGTTCGGAAAGCTGGTAGGCGGCAAGATCGACGTCGGATATCTCGAGCAGGCCTTTTGCAACGGCCCGGCTGAGGAACGCCCCCACCTTGGCGTGACCTTTCTTCGGGCCTTCCTCGTAGAAACGCAGGCCCAGCTCGGGAATCCGCTCGGCGGCACCGATGACGGTGCGCTGCGCCATCACCACCTTGTCCGAGGTGATCTTGTAGGAGAGGGCCATGCCGAAATCCTCAAGGACATCCCTCAGATTGTCCTCACGGTCCAGAACCTCATAGAGATTCTGGAATATCTTGCAGCGCTCTTCCTCGACCAGAGCCTCGAACAGCTCTTCCTTGTTGTCGAAATAGACGTAGATCGTGCCTTTCGAGACACCGGCCTCGCGGGTGACGTCGTTCATCGAAGCCGCGTCAAAGCCTTTGTCCATGAAGACGCGGCGGGCGCCCTCCATGATCTGGTCGCGTTTGACCGGATCCTGGCCAGCGGCGGGCCGGCCGCGCACCGAGGCCTCGTCGGCTTTGTCCGATTTCGCTTCGGTATCGATGAGTGTCTCGCTCATTTTCCCTGTACACGTAAATAATTCGAACCAACCGGTTCGATCACTCTTGATATGAGCCTGTTCTTACGTTAAGTCAACATCGAACCGAACGGTTCAGTTCGCAAACCACAAGAGCGTTGTCATGTCGAACTCCACTACACCGACCTCAGCCGAAGTCCATCCGTTTCCGAATGCCAAGGCGCCGGCTGCCGAAGCGCCGACGGCTCCCGTGGAAAATGCAGCCGCGCCTGCAGCTCCGGCAAAGAAGAAACGCTCGGCGCGTTCGCTGCTGTTGCCCATCATCGGAGCAGGCTTACTAGGCGCCGGCCTCTGGTATGGCTATGGCTACTGGACCGACGGTCGTTTCATGATCTCGACCGACGACGCCTATGTCCAGGCCGACATGGCTTTCGTGTCGCCGAAGGTTTCCGGCTACATCGACGAGGTCAAGGTCGAGAACAACCAGCAGGTGAAGGCTGGCGATGCGCTCTTTGTTGTCGACGCCGGCGACTACCGCATCGCGGTCGACCAGGCCGCCGCCCAGATCGCGACGCTGGACAAGACGCTGGCGCGTATCGATGCACAGGTCACCGCCGCGCACGCTTCCCTGCAGCAGGCGGAGGCGCAGAGGAATTCGGCTCAAGCCGCCGCCGACAATGCCCAGCGTACCCAAGCGCGCACCGCGCAACTGGTGAAGACCCATGTCGCCACGCAGGCGCAACTGGACGATGCGCAGACAGCGGTCGATCAGGCTCGCGCTTCGCTCGCCAGTGCCGAAGCACAGATCGCGGCGGCCAGCGCCAATATCGGCGTGCTGGAAGCGCAGCGCGCGGAGACGGCCAGCACACAGGCATCGCTGCGCCTGACCAAGGACAAGGCCGAGCGCGACCTCGGTTTCACCGTACTGCGGGCTCCTTACGACGGCATCGTCGGCAATCGCTCGGTCGAAAAGGGCAATCTCGTCAGCCCGGGCCAGAAGCTCGCCGTGATCGTACCGATGAACAAGCTGTACGTCGTCGCCAACTTCAAGGAGACACAGCTTGCCCGCCTTGTGCCGGGTGAGAAGGTGCGCATCGCGGTCGACGCCATGCACAACGAGATGCTCGACGGGACCGTCTCGTCGCTGGCACCAGCCTCGGGTGCGGTCTTCTCGATGCTGCCGCCGGAAAACGCCACCGGCAACTTCACCAAGGTGGTGCAGCGCGTTCCGGTGCGCATCGACGTGTCGCCCGAAGCCATCGCGACGGGCAAGCTGCGCGCGGGTCTTAGCGTCATTGTCGACGTGGACAGCCGCACCGCACCGGCTGCAACGAGCAAATAACAGGAAGCGACCATGTCGAGCGTCGACGCCGTTGCCGGAGCAAGGCCTGTCGATCATATCGAACCCAGACGCATCATCGCCTTCCTGGCGATGGTGTTCGGCATGTTCATGGCGATCCTCGACATCCAGATCGTGTCGGCGTCGTTGGCCGAGATCCAGGCCGGCCTTTCCGCCAGCTCCGACGAAATCCCGTGGGTGCAGACTTCCTATTTGATCGCGGAGGTCATCATGATCCCGCTGTCGGGCTTCTTGAGCCGCATGCTGTCCACGCGCGTGCTGTTCACGATCTCGGCTGCCGGCTTCACGGCGGCCAGCGCGCTGGCCGCGACCGCCACCAACATCGACCAGATGATCGTCTACCGCGCTATCCAGGGCTTCATCGGCGGCGGCATGATCCCTTCGGTCTTCGCGGCAGCCTTCACCATCTTCCCACCGTCGCGGCGCGCGATCGTGTCGCCGATGATCGGCCTGGTCGCCACACTGGCGCCGACCATCGGCCCGACGGTCGGCGGCTACATCAGCCACGCCATGTCCTGGCACTGGCTGTTCCTGATCAATGTCGTACCCGGCATCCTGGTTGCGACGGCAGCCTGGACGCTGATCGACTTCGACAAACCGGATATGAGCCTGCTGAAGAAGTTCGACTGGTGGGGCCTTGCCGGCATGGCCGCTTTCCTCGGCTCGCTGGAATATGTCCTGGAGGAAGGCCCCAATCACGACTGGCTGCAGGAACAGTCGGTCTTCATCTTCGCCGTCGTCATGACCATCGGCGCGATCGTCTTCTTCTGGCGTGTGTTCACCGCCGAGGAACCCATCGTCGACCTGCGCGCCTTCAGCAACATCAACTTCGCCTTCGGCTCGCTGTTCTCCTTCGTCATGGGTATCGGCCTTTATGGCCTCACCTATCTCTATCCGATCTATCTCGGCCGTATCCGCGGCTACGATTCCATGATGATCGGCGAGGCGCTGTTCGTGTCGGGCCTCGCCATGTTCTTCACGGCACCGGTCTCGGGTATCCTGTCGAACAAGCTCGACCCGCGCCTGATGATCGCAGTCGGCTTTGTCGGCTTCGCCGCCGGCACGTGGCAGATGACGCATCTCACCGCTGATTGGGACTTCTGGGAGCTGTTCGTTCCACAGATCCTGCGCGGGGCATCGATGATGCTGTGCATGGTGGCGATCAACAACATCGCGCTGGGCACCTTGCACCCGTCGCGGCTGAAGAATGCCTCAGGCCTGTTCAACCTGACCCGCAATCTGGGCGGCGCGGTGGGGCTGGCGCTGATCAACACCATACTGATCGACCGCAATGCCTTCCACTACGCCCGTCTGTCGGAACATGTGCAATGGGGCAGCGAAGCAGCGCAGGACAAGCTGCGCAACATGACTCTGAACTTCCAGACGCAGAGCGGACTGGATGCCAACAGCGCGGCCCTCTCCAAGCTCTCGGGCATCGTGCATCAGCAGGCCGCGCTGCTGTCCTTCATGGACGTATTCTATCTGCTGACGATGCTGTTTGCCTCGCTGGCCGCCTTCGTAATGGTCATCAAGCGGCCGCCAGCGGCAGCGGGCGGCGGCGGAGGCGACGGCCACTGAGCTTGCGTCGAATGGGTCAGGCCGTGACGGGCTTAAAGCTCAGCGCAACGCCGTTGATGCAATGGCGCTTGCCGGTGGGCGGCGGTCCGTCGTCGAAGATATGGCCGAGATGGCCGCCGCAACGGCGGCAATGGCATTCCACCCGCACCATGCCGAGCGTCCTGTCCTCATGAGTGCCGACGGCATTCGGCAAGGCTTCCCAGAAACTGGGCCAGCCGGTGCCTGAATCGAACTTCGTCTCCGACGCATAAAGCGGCAACTCACAGCCGGCACAGGCGAAGACACCCTTGCGGTGCTCATTCAGCAGAGCGCTGGTCCCGGGATATTCCGTATCCTCCTGGCGCAGCACCGCATATTGCTCGGGCGTGAGCCTGGCCTTCCATTCGGCATCGCTCTTCTGGATTTCGAAAGTCTCGGCCCGCGCCGGCTGCGGGCCGCCAAGGCGCGAGAATGCCCAGGCGCCTGCTCCGGCCGTCACAACAGCGGCTGTGCCAAGAAGGAAATCACGCCGATCCATGAGCCTCATTCCTTTTTTCGTATCCTGCCCTGTCCGGCACTCGTGGTGAAATCAATTGCTGTTGACCCGACAGGGGTTGATTGAGAACGGCCGCGCGCCAGTCTGGAAGGACCAACGCGCGACCGCCATGCCTTCTTCCTGCTTTTCGCTGGAAACCGGCCTGCCGTTACATCTTGGGCAGCAGAACCTTGTCGATGACATGGATGACGCCGTTCGACTGCTCGACATCGGCGATGGTGACATGGGCGACATTGCCGCTTTCATCCGTCACTGTGACCTTGCCGCCCTTGTCCTTCAGCGTCAGTTCGCAGCCCCCGGCGGTCTTGACCTTGTGCGCACCGCCATCGGCCTTGACCATCTTGGCGACGTCGCCCGACATCGCCTTGGCGGCGACGACATGGCAGGTGAGGATCTTGGTGAGCTTGTCCTTGTTTTCCGGCTTCAGCAAGGTTTCAACGGTGCCCTTAGGCAGTGCCGCAAAAGCCTCGTTGGTCGGCGCCAGGACCGTGAACGGACCCTTGCCCTGAAGGGTCTCCACCAAGCCTGCGGCCTTGACCGCGGCGACCAGCGTGGTGTGATCCTTCGAGTTCACCGCATTCTCGATGATGTTCTTCTCGGCGTACATCGGCGCACCGCCGACCATGGGATTCTTGGCGTAGGCGACGCCGGCAAGCGCGGAAATGGCAACGGCGCCGGCGAACAGCAGCTTGGTGATCTTGCGCATATTTCAATCTCCTCTGGTTCCAACCCTCTTTGGGGACGCGAGGAGATACGGGGCGTGATCTTTCCGAGTTTCAGCCGGTCGGAAATTTTTTGGCGGCGCTGGCTGAATCAGATGTCCTTCAGATCGCCGGCAGCTACCACGGGCCCGGTCGGCTGCCCGGTTGGCGAACCGCCTTTCGGTTCGAGGCTGATGGCGAGAACTGCACCTTGTGCCAGCTTCTCCTGAACGGGCGTCGACGGGGTCAATTGCGCGGTGGTGCCGGCGGGAACAACACCGACCGATACCGGCGCGTTCGTGCCTTCGATCAGCCAGAGTTCGAAATCCTTGTCCGATGCGAGCTGACCGGCAAGGCGGGACAGCCGCACCTCGTTGCGGACCCCATCATAGACCGCAACATAGCGGACGTCGCTGCCTTCGGCAGCCAGCGACGCGACCAGTTCCGCCTGCGGCGGCGAAGGTGGCGCGCCGAGATAGGGAATGGCGACGGCAAGCACCAGCGCTGCGACGGCAGCGGCAGCCAGACCGCGCCAGAAGGCGAGGCTGGACCAGACACCGCCACGATCCTGCTGGGTGGTACCGTTCGCAAACAGGCGACGATCGATCGCTGCTTTCACCGCTGCCGGCGCTTCCACCTCGGCATAGCCGGCAGCAAGAGGCGAAAGCCGACCCTCCCAGGCATCGACCAGGCGCGCGAAGGCAGGATCCTGTTCGGCCCGCTGTGCGGTCGCCCGACGTTCATCCGCCGAAAGCACGCCGAGCACATACTCCGCGGCCAAGGCGTCGTCGTCGCGTTCCGGTCCGGTGGGGTCGCTTGCCGTCATCGCTCCAGGCATTCCCGCAATCTGATCAGGCTGCGCCGCAGCCAGGTTCGCATCGTGTTGAGCGGAACGCCATGGCGTTCCGCAAGTTCGACATAACTCTCTCCCTTGAGATAGGCGCCCCGTACGGCATCCGCCCGATCCTGCTCAAGCTCCTCCAGGCAACGGTGGATGCGGTCAGCCTCGCCACCCGCCACCGCCATTGCCTCGGGTCCCGGCGCCGGATCGGCCACATCGAGCGCGGCGTCGATATCGGCAGCCGGTCTGCGACGCGCCCTGATGCGATCGATGGCATGGTTGCGCGCCACCGCGATCAGCCACGACATCGGGCTCAGCTCCGAGACGGCGAAGCGGTCGGCTTTCGTCCAGACCTTGACGAACACCTCCTGCAAAGCCTCCTCGGCCTCCGCGCGATCGCTCAAGACACGCAGGCAGACGCCGAAAAGTTTCGCGTTCGTCTGCCGGTAGAGCAGATCGAACGCGGCCCGGTCCTTCAGCGAAGTCCGGACGATCAGTCTCGCGATGTCCTCGGGCGTCATCGGCGCCAGATTATGATGACCGTCGCGTCTTGCATAGCGGCAGCAAGGAAGCTCCCGGCAGCGATCAAGCCTCGCGACAAAACGTGCCGAAGTGGAAATGCTGCGTCGCGCCCCACGGCGTAACATGGTCGTGGCGCCGGCCGTCGACGAGCCGGAAGCCGGCACCGAGCGCAGCGCCGAGGGATTGCGCGTCGTAGCGTTGCACCGTTAGGCCGCTGCATTTTTCCGGTCCATCGGGCGCAAACGTGCCGATGACCGCATGACCGCCGACACGCAGAGCTGAACGCAGCCGCTCGACATAGGCGGTCCGGCTCGCTTCCTCGACCAGGAAATGGAACGCGGCACGATCGTGCCAGACGTCATAGCTGCGTTCGGGACGCCATTGTGTGACGTCCGCGACAATCCAGTCGACCTTGCCGGCCGCAGCGCCGAGACGCGCCTGCGCCGCCTCAAGCGCAGCTTGCGAAACATCGAGTACGGAAAGATCGCTATAGTCGAGCGCGAGAAGCGTGTCGGTCAGGATCGACGCGCCGCCGCCGATATCGATGATGCCGGAGTCTGGCTTCGCGCCCACCAATTGCAACAGGTCGAGCGAGGGCGCCGGTGTCTCCTGGTACCAGCTGACGGCGGTCGTTGCCTTGCTGACATAGACGTCCTGCCAATGGGCTTTCGCATCGAACTCGGTCATCGTGACATCTCTCTGACAGTTTCACCGCTGTTCACGAACAGATGACGCCGGCTTCGCGCCAAAACAAGACTTGCGCGCCTCCTATCGATTGCCCCTCTCGTCGTTTCCCGCTAAGACCTCGCCGTTTCTTTCCAGCCAGCCGGGAAATTCGCCATGACGGACGTCGCCGCCAACGCCGAAATGCAGGCCGCGCTGCTCTCGAGGGCGCTGCCCTATATGCAGCGCTACGAGAACAAGACGGTTGTGGTGAAGTATGGCGGCCACGCCATGGGCGACATCGAGCTCGGCAAGGCATTTGCCCGCGACATCGCGCTTCTGAAGCAGTCCGGCGTGAACCCGATCGTCGTCCACGGCGGCGGCCCGCAGATCGCGGCCATGCTGGCCAAGATGGGCATCGAGTCGCGCTTCGAGGGCGGCCTGCGTGTCACCGACGAAAAGACCGTCGAGATCGTCGAAATGGTGCTGGCCGGCTCGATCAACAAGGAGATCGTGGCGCTCATCAATGCAGAGGGCGAGTGGGCGATCGGCCTGTGCGGCAAGGACGGCAACATGGTCTTCGCCCAGAAGGCCCACAAGACGATCAAGGACCCAGACTCCAACATCGAGCGCGTGCTCGATCTCGGTTTTGTCGGTGAACCCGTCGAGGTCGACCGTACCCTGCTCGACCTGCTCGCGCGCTCGGAAATGATCCCGGTGCTGGCACCGGTGGCGCCCGGCCGCGACGGCCACACCTACAACATCAACGCCGATACTTTCGCCGGCGCCATCGCCGGCGCGGTCAAGGCCACGCGGCTTCTGTTCCTCACCGATGTTCCCGGCGTGCTCGACAAGAACAAGAAACTCATCGACGAACTGACCGTGGCGGAAGCCAAGGCCCTGATCGCCGACGGCACGGTTTCCGGCGGCATGATCCCCAAGGTGGAGACCTGCATCGAGGCGATCGAACGCGGCGTCGAAGGCGTCGTCATCCTCAACGGCAAGACGCCGCATTCGGTGCTGCTGGAACTCTTCACCGAACACGGCGCCGGCACGCTGATCGTGCCGTAAAGCGAGGCATTCCCGTCAGTCTGTGTCGCTGGTCTTCAGCTTGCGCAGCTCGTTGTGCTGAAGGTCGGCCGCCGCTGTCATGAATTCCAGGATCGTGCCGAGCTCGGCATCGTTGAAGGCGCGCAGCATCTTTTCGCCCTCGCGCGCGATGCCGCCATAATAGCGCGCCGACAGATCACGTGTCTTTTGGGTGGCCCCGACCACCACTTTGCGCCTGTCCTCGGTGCTGCGGGTGCGTGTGAGAAAACCGCGCGCCTCCAATCTGTCGATCAGCGCCGTGACCGCCGCCGGCGTCAGACCCGAAACCCGCGCAATGGCGCCCGCCGACTGGGGTCCGTGATACAGCAGGCTGAGACAGCGGCCTTCGGCGCTGTTGATGCCCATTTTCTCGCGCACCGCCTCATCGAAACTCTGCGTCTCGTCCTGCCAGCGCATGATGGCGCTCAACAACGCGCTGAGCAGCTCGTCGCGATTCACGATTGACGAATTTGTTTCGATCATCTAACTATCAATCCATCGAACATTTCGACCAACGTATCATTAGATGAAAGTCGAGATGCCGACAAGTCGAACCTATGAAGAAGGAGAGGCCCGATGGCCCAATCACAGATGTCGCGAGAAGAAGAAATGCGTTTCGCCGAGCGTTCCATGGAATGGCACGGCTGGGGATCGCCGATCGGCATGGGCGTCATGATCGTTTCGCTGGCGATTGCGGCAGTGCTGCTGCGCATTGCCATCTACGGTTTCTGAGCGCCGGCGCGGTCAGGCTGCGCGAGAAACTGCAGCCCCAACGATCACCAGGTTGCGGCCGCGGCGCTTGGCTTCGTAGAGGCGCAGGTCGGCGCTGCGCATGAGATCGGGCAATGTCATCGTTTCCTGGAAAAGTGCGCCGCCGATCGACACCGTCAGTCTGACGATGCGTTCCATCGGCCTGAACAGGATCAGCTCGACTTCCGTGCGGATCCGTTCGGCGATGCGGGCGGCCTCCCGCTCGTCGGCACCATGCAGGAAGGCGGCGAACTCCTCGCCGCCGATGCGGCCGAGGGCGTCGCCGGTGCGCATCGCGCGCTTGATGGCGCCGGCAATCAGCAACAACGCCTCGTCACCGGTGAGGTGACCGTAGCTGTCGTTGATTGCCTTGAAATGATCGGCATCTATGATGAGCAGCGCGCCGCCGGTCTTGCCCCTGGCGCTTTCCAGCGCCGAAAAAAAACTCTCACGGTTGAGCATGCCGGTCATGTCGTCGCGGCTGGCCTTGTCGGACAGGCGCCTGTGCGCGACCGCCAGCTGCGCATGGGCCCGGGCAAGTTCGCGATGCGCGGCCTTCAGCCTGTCGCCCTGCGCAAACATGTACGCGCTTGTCGGCCCGGCGATGAGCAACGGACAGATCGTGCCGATGACCCAGGCATCGAGGCCAATGAGATTGCTGGACAGAAACCCGACGGCGAGAACGACCAGAAACGAGACGAGAACCGCGGCACCAGCGACAGCCGCGGAACGCATGACTATGCTGGTCATAACTGCCCTCCGTCCCCGCAAGCGGCCTTATGACGGCCAGACCTGAAGGTCTTCTTTAAGCGCTGGCTAAAATTTGAACGATCGCGCCAATTTGGCCCCAATCGGTCCGCAAAAGCGATCGACATAGCTGCTTCCGCTTCGCTGGTTTCATGCGATAACTGCGTCATGACCGAATCCCCCGATCCCGCTCGCTTTACCCATGTCACCGACTGGGTGTTCGACCTCGACAACACGCTCTATCCGCACCACTCCAACCTATTCTCGCAGATCGACGCGAAGATGACGGCTTATGTGTCGGAACTGCTCAGGCTACCGCGCGAGGATGCGCGCAAGCTGCAGAAGGAGCTCTATCTGGAATACGGCACCACGCTGAACGGCCTGATGGAGCGCCACAACATCAATCCGGACGACTTCCTGGAGAAGGTGCACGACATCGATTATTCCTGGTTGGTGCCGGACCCGGTTCTGGGAACGGCGATCCGGCAATTGCCGGGGCGCAAGTTCATCTTCACCAACGGCGATCGCGGCCATGCCGAACGTGCGGCACGCCAGCTCGGCATTCTCGATCATTTCGATGACATTTTTGACATCGTCGCGGCAGGGCTGACACCGAAGCCGGCGCGCCAGACCTATGAAAAGTTCGCGGCGCTCCATGCAGTCAGCGGCCCGAACTCGGTGATGTTCGAGGATCTGGCTCGCAATCTCGCTGTGCCGAAGGCACTCGGCATGGCGACGGTGCTGGTGGTGCCGCGCAATTTCGAGCCGACCTTCTCCGAGATCTGGGAGCGCGATCCGGACAACGCCGACGACGTCGACTACGTCACGGACGATCTCGCCGGCTTCCTGTCGACCATCATCGAAACGCCCGCTTGAGACGTCTCACCTCGTCGAAGCAGCCATCGATGACGGTTCACCGGCGACGGACGATGGGACCGTCGAACCTATAGCAATTCCAGCAAGATTGTGCATCGATCTTGCGTCCGGAATTACGAAAAAACAAAGGGTTAGAGCGTTTCCGGGAAAGCGGAAACGCTCTAGGGCCGCGCCTCAGAGCGTGTAGAAGCGGCGGACGATGTCCCAGGCTTCGTCGGCGGTGTCGACGAAGTCGATGATGTCCTGGTCGCCCGGCGTGATGGTGCCCTGCTCGGCCAGGTAATCCAGGTCGATGGCGCGTTGCCAGAATTCCTTGCCGAACAGGATCACTGGCACCCGTTCCATGCGCCCGGTCTGGATCAGCGTCAGCGTCTCGAAGAACTCGTCCATGGTGCCGAAGCCGCCAGGGAATACCGCCACGGCCTTCGCCCGCATGACGAAATGCATCTTGCGGATGGCGAAGTAGTGGAAGTTGAAACACAGCTCCGGCGTCACGTAGGGGTTTGGTGCCTGCTCATGCGGCAGCACGATGTTGAGGCCGATCGACGGCGCCCCGACATCGTCGGCACCACGGTTGCCGGCCTCCATCACACCCGGCCCACCGCCCGTGACGACCACGAACTCGCGATAATAGGATGCCGCCGAGTGCTGCGAGCACAACCGGGCAAATTTACGCGCCTCGTCGTAATAGCGGCTGTTCTTTTCGAGATTGCGTTTCTGCGTCTCGTTCTTGGCGGCCCAGGCCTCACCGCCCGGCTCAGGAATACGGGCACCGCCAAACAGGATGACCGTGGAGCGGATACCACGCTCGGCCAGAATCATCTCAGGCTTCAGCAGTTCGAGCTGCAGCCGCACCGGCCTCAATTCGCGCCGCGTCATGAACTCTTCGTCATTCCAGGCGAGACGGTAGGTGGAAGCCCGCGTCTGAGGCGTATCAGGTACGCTTCTGGAGCGCTCCAGGTCTTCGTCCGAATGAGGCAGGGGCGTCCAGCCCGTCTTTTCCATTGGGTTCATATCCACCCGTCCAAATCCCTTTCGAGCGTCGTCCCGTGACGCAGCTGCGATTGACCCTCACATTCCCTTCAAATAGGGTCCGCGCGGCTTTCAAACAGGTTAAGAGCCTGCCCTTCTCAGCATTGTAACGGAGCATTTGATGTCGAAGCCCGATCTGGCGAGCCTTGAAACGACCCTCGACAAGGCTTTCGAGGAGCGCGACGGCATTTCAACCGCGACTCGCGGCGAGATACGCGACGCCATCGAATCAGCGCTGGAACTGCTCGACAAAGGCACCGCACGCGTCGCCGAGCGCCAGGCCGATGGGCAGTGGAAGGTCAACCAGTGGCTGAAGAAGGCCGTGCTGCTGTCGTTCCGCCTCAGGCCGATGGAACTGATTTCGGGGGCGCCCGGCGGCGCTTCCTGGTGGGACAAGGTTCCGTCGAAGTTCGACGGCTGGGGGTCGCTCGAATTCGAAAAGGCGGGCTTCCGGGCCGTTCCGTCGGCGGTCGTGCGCCGTTCGGCCTATGTCGCGCCCGGCGCCGTGCTGATGCCTTCCTTCGTCAATGTCGGCGCCTATGTCGACAGCGGCACCATGGTCGACACCTGGGCCTCAGTCGGCTCCTGCGCGCAGATCGGCAAGAACGTGCATCTCTCCGGCGGTGTCGGCATCGGCGGTGTTCTGGAGCCCATGCAGGCCGGTCCGACCATCATCGAGGACAACTGCTTCATCGGCGCGCGTTCCGAAGTCGTCGAAGGCTGCATCGTGCGCGAGGGCGCGGTGCTCGGCATGGGCGTCTTCATCGGCAAGTCGACAAAGATCATCGATCGCACCACCGGCGAAGTCTTCTACGGCGAAGTGCCGGCCAATGCGGTGGTGGTGGCGGGCTCGCTGCCGGGCAAGCCGTTGCCGAATGGCGAACCTGGCCCGAGCCTGTACTGCGCCGTCATCGTCAAACGCGTCGATGCCAAGACGCGCGAGAAGACCTCCATCAACGAACTGCTGCGTGACTGAGCGGTGATCGCGTGAGCCTCCAGCAGACGCTTTGGGCGTTCTTCGGCTTCAACGGGCGACTGAGCCGGCAAGCGTTCGCGCTTGCCGGGCTGCTGCTCTATGTCATCCGCTCCTACCCGATCTACCGGCTCTACACAGCGCCCGATCAAGCGACGATGGAACAATGGGCTTCCATCTTCCTGGTGGTGCTCGGCGTGTTGATCCTGTCTCACCTGGCGCTCGCCGCAAAGCGACTGCATGATTTCGACAGGACCGGCTGGTATGGCCTGTTCTTCATCATCGGCGACATCATCGTATTTATTCTGCTCTGTCTGCCGCAGGGAACGCGTGGCGCAAACCGCTATGGCCGCGAGACCAACGCACCGGCCTGACGACAGGTCGACATCCTGATCGCCAGAGCAATCCCAGGAAAAGCTTGCAACGGTTTTCCGTCCGGAATTGCGCGAAGACAAAGAGGTGGAGCACTTCCGTGAAAAAACGGAAACGCTCCAGTCGTGTCGGCTGTAACAGAATCCTAAGAGATTCTTAGGTCATCCATGCAAGATAGAGGGGATGTTGTAGCGACATCTCAGGGGGAACGATTGTCCGACCCGGCAAAAGTTCTCGGCAGCGGCCTCGCCGAACATGCGGCGCGCCTTTTTGACTGGTTCTCGACTCCGCTGGAGAACGAACCCAAGGCTGTTCGCTCTCGTTTCCTCGAAACAACCTACGACCGAAAATTCGCCATCCTCTTCGCCAGCCTGAGCGTCCTCGTTCTTGCAGCGACGGCAATCGTGCTGACGGGGGCCTGGTGGCCCTTGTTATGGGTCGCAGCCGATCTTGCCTTGCTGGTTCTGCGGTTCACCTTGATCGTGCGCTGCGAGGCGGCGCGGCTTCACGGTGAAACTCCGCCCCTCGGTGCCCTGATGATTGCCGGCGGTGCCTGGTCTGCCGTCTTCGGGCTCGGCTGCTTCGGCTGCATCGCAAGCGAGAACTTGGTGCTTTCCGTGCTTGCCGGGCTGAATGTCGCGGGCGTAGTCGGCGTCGTCTCGTCGCGCAACGCGGCCACCCCGCGCTATGCCATCCTGGTCATGCTGCTGGTCAGCCTGCCCTTCATGCTGGGCGCCCTGCTGTCGCCGCAATCGGGCATGTGGGTGATCGGCCTCCAGATGCCGTTCTATGTCGCCGGCATCATCGGGGTTCTCGTCCACAACCATAAGATCAGCGTGCGCATGATCCGTGCGGAACTCGACAACCGGGACCTCGCGGTCAGAGACGCGCTGACGGGGCTGCCCAACCGCATCCTGCTGCAGGAAGAATTGCGCCGGATGTGCGGTCAATTGGCCACCCCGGCGGCCAATGGCGGCAAGCCCTTCGTCGTGCTCAGCATGGATCTCGACGGCTTCAAATATATCAACGACAGCCATGGCCACACCGCCGGCGACCGGCTGCTGCGTCTTGTCGGCGAACGGCTGAGAAAGACCTTTCGTGCCACCGATATGGTGTTCCGGATCGGTGGCGACGAATTCATCGTGCTTTTGCCGGGGACATCGGAAATCGAGGCCGCTCATCTCGCCAAACGGGCGATCGAAACGGTTTCCGAGGCCTTCGACATCGAAGTTGGCACTCCGGCCTATATCGGCCTCAGCGCCGGCAGCGCGCGGGCGCCGGTCGACGGGGACACCCCGGAACAGCTGCTCACCTGCTCCGATCTTGCACTTTACGAGGCCAAGCGCGCGGGCAAAGGCCGGCACCGCGCGCATCTGCCCAGCGCTGGCTGATTCGACGAACCGTGCCGTAAGGTCCGCTAGCGCAATTCCAGGAAAAGTGTGCAACGGTTTTCCGTCCGGAATTGCGTAAAACAAACAGTTAGAGCGTTTCAGCGTTTCAGTGAAAAACGGAAACGCTCTAGATCGCACCGGCGGACAGCTTCGGTGAACCTTGGCCCCGCTCTTCCGCATCCCGCACCAGGCCAGCAATGCGCTCCACCAATGGCGCTCGCACGCCTGACTTGACGGCAAGCCGGAGAATCGTCCCTTGTAACTCGTCGATTTCCGTCCTGCGTCCGCGCTGCAGATCTTCCCACATCGACGAGCGTGCCTGCGGATCGATCGCCAGCATACGTTTCGCCAGGCGAAGGAACAGGAAGTCGGGCAACCTCAGGATCGTCGGCAGCAGTGCGGGCGGCGGTCCGGCGACCCGACCGGGCTTGATACCCGCCGCCTTCATCACCGTCAGCGCTTCGGCAATCTGCGCAGCCAGGAGCAAGCGCCAATGTCGATCCGACAATTCGGTCGCCAAAGGCAGATCGGACAAGGCCACAAGTGCGTTGTTGAGGTTGAAGAGCAGCTTGCCCCATTGCACCGAGCGCATATCGGCATGCGTGGTGGTCGCGAAGCCTTCGACATTCAGCAGGCTCGAGATACCCGACGCGCCCCTCTCGATCAGAACCGTGCCCTCGCTGGCGCGATGCACCCTGAACGGGATCTCGTCTTCCTGCTGCACGACATTGAAGGGCACCATGCCGGCGAGCACGCGTCGGCCATCGACGGTCGAGGCCAAACGATCGGCATTGTCGACGCCGTTCTGCAGGCTGACAACGATCGCATGGGCAGGTGCGTGCGCAGCAATCTGTCGGCCGATCTCCTCCGTTGCACCGCTCTTGGTGGTGACGAGCACGATGTCGGCGCCATCGAGTGCCGCTTCCGCGCGTGTCTCGACCGCAAATGCTGCCTGGCCCAGGTGCCTGTCGCGCTTTTCGAGGTCGGTGACGCGCAGGCCGCCGCGCAGGAGCGCCTCCTCAATTCGCGGCCGGACCAACAGTGTCACCTTGCGTCCCGCCAGCGCCAGGCAACCGCCCGCGTAGCAGCCGATGCTTCCGGCCCCGGCAACAACGATGGATGCGTCGCGCAATGTCATCGCAATCTCCGAGCAAGGTGCCATCGGTTATTTGTCATGCCTGCCCATTGTCGGTCATATCAGGCAGTTTCGCCAAGGATAGCAACCGCATCGGTGCCAAGAGCCGTGACACGATCCCATCTTTCGAATAACGCTGCGCACATGACACTGCCGACCGATCCCGCCCAGAATCTCGCTGCCCTCATTCGTTGTCCATCCGTGACGCCAGCAGAAGGCGGTGCACTGTCGTCGCTGGAAATTATGCTGAAACCGCTCGGTTTCGCCATCGAGCGTCCGGTGTTCAAGGAAGACGGCACGCCGGATGTCGAGAACCTTTATGCGCGGCGCTCCGGCAATGGTCCGCATCTCATGTTTGCCGGCCATACCGACGTGGTGCCTGTCGGTGATGAAGCGGCCTGGACGCATCCGCCCTTTTCAGCGGCAATCGCCAATGGCGAGATGTATGGCCGCGGTGCCGTGGATATGAAAGGCGGCATCGCCTGCTTCATTGCCGCTCTCGCCCGTCATATCGCTCAGAAAGGTGCTCCCAAGGGCTCGGTTTCGCTGCTGATTACCGGCGATGAGGAAGGCCCTTCGATCAACGGCACGGTGAAGCTTCTGGAATGGGCTTCCGCCAAGGGCGAGACGTGGGATGCTTCGATCGTCGGCGAGCCTACCAACCCCGACACGCTCGGCGACATGATCAAGATCGGTCGGCGCGGCTCGCTGTCGGGCACCGTGACCGTCAATGGCCGGCAGGGCCATGTCGCCTATCCGCATCTCGCCGACAATCCGGTGCGCGGGCTGATGACGCTCACCGACGCGCTGCTCAACCCCGTCTTCGACAAGGGCACGAAGAACTTCCAGCCAACCAATCTCGAAGTCACGTCGATCGATGTCGGCAACCTCGCCACCAACGTCATTCCGGCCAAGGCGAGCGCCACTTTCAACATCCGCTTCAACGACACCTGGGACGCGGAAACGGTGCAGGCCGAAATCCATAACCGGCTCGACACCGCCAGTGGCCGCAAGAAGTACCGTAAGGGCCGCAAGGAAGCGATCGATTTCGACCTGACCTGGAAGGACCGGCCGAGCCACGTCTTCCTGACGCGCGACGACAAGCTGATCGAGACATTGAGCGGCTCGGTTGCCGCCATCACCGGGCGCAAGCCGCAGCTGTCGACATCCGGCGGCACATCCGATGCCCGCTTCATCAAGGATTATTGCCCGGTGGTCGAATTCGGCCTCGTCGGCAAGACCATGCATATGGTGGACGAGCGCGTGGCGTTGGACGATCTCGAAACGCTGACGGTGATCTACCAGCGTTTCATCGAGGACTGGTTCGGGTAAGCGGGCCATGCTTGCGGCGGATGAAATCCAATCGTCGTTGGCAGGCGCCTGGCGCATGATGCTGGGCAAGGCCGATGGGCTGCGCCTGCTCGATCTGTCGGCCGACGGATTCTGGAATTCCTTCTTCGCCATCGCGATTGCTGCGCCTGCTCTGATCGTGGGTTGGGTCGGGATTTCCAACACGGCCGGGGAAACCGCATCCGGCCGGTTCGAGTTGTTGCTGAAGCTGGCTTTCGTCGACATCGGCACCTGGGTCCTGCCCCTGCTGGCGCTGGCCGCAGTGGCCCCGCATGGGGGGCTCAGCGCCCGTTTCGTGCACTATGTCGTCGCCAGCAACTGGGCTTCCGCCATCATCGCCTGGCTGATGCTGCCGGGGGCACTCATTCGCCTGATTTTCCCGGCAGCGGATCAGGCGAGCGGTCTGGTTTCGCTGGTGCTTTTTTTCGCTTCGCTGGTGCTTAGCTGGCGCATGACCAATATCGCGATCGGCAAGGGTGCGGCGATGGCCACCGCGGTTTTTGCCGGCATGTTTGCCGTCTCGCTGATCGTGTTGTTCGCGCTGCAGAAACTATTGGGTATATCGACCCTTGGAGCCTGATGCATCCGGGCGCCATGCCGTGGTTCAGGGTGCCAGGCCCTGCGTCGGACGCTCCGCCCGATCTCGCGATCGCCAGCTTCCGGCGGCAGCTGCCACCAGCATCAGGATGAGAGCCGTCAGGGCCGCAAACGCAAATCCCCATGTCGCGTAAAGCGGGCCGAAACCCGTGGTTCCGGCAAACACCGCGAGATAGGTGACGGCACTGTTCAGGCCCATGATGGTGCCCCGGCGCGCCGGGTCGATCGCGGCTAGGCGCATGATCAACACATTCAGTCCGAAATGATTGGTCAAGCCCCACAGGAAGGTGAGCACCAGCACTGCAACGAAGCTGCCGCCTGCCAGCGCGAAACCAAGATAGACGGTTCCGACGGCCAGGAACGCGAAGGGCATGACGCGACGAGGCCCCAGCCGATCGACGATGCCGTCGAGAAGGGCTGCAGTTCCGAAGCCGATGCCGTAAACCAGCGCTACAATGCCGTTGGCGCTCACAGGCTCGCCGAGACCGGTGTGCAGGTGATCTCCCAGATAACCGTAGACACCATAGAAGGCGCTCATGAAGGCCGCGCAGGCAACGAGCAGCGGCTTGACACCGGCAATGCGCAACGCCGCCAGCGACTGCGGTACCGGACCTGCGGCTGGCAGATCACGGTAGCGGCTGGCCTTCAAAGTCAGGAAAGCGGAAAGCGCAAGCAGTGCGACGACAGCGTAAACCGCGCGCCAGTGGATATAGTCGGCAACAAAGGCCGACAGTGAGACACCGGCAACCATGCTCAGCGTCCAGCCGGTCAGAACCACGCCGATGGTGCGGCTTTCACGCCCGGTCGGCGCCACCGCTGCGGCGCTGGCGTAGATTGCCGGCAAAGCAATCCCCGATGCGACCCCGGCCGCCAGCTGGGCACCGGCCAGCGCCGGCGCGGCTGGCGAAACTGCGCTCAAGGCCAATGCCGCGGCCAGTCCGACAAGTGCCCACAGCAACATGCGCCTGGCGCCGAACCGATCGACATGGCGCGCTATCAGGAGCGCACTGGCAGCCGTACTCAGACCAAAGGCCGCCGATGCCGACATAACCAGCGCAACGCTTGTGCCGAGTGCCCGCGCCACCTCCGGCGCGATCGGTCCGAGCACCAGCGAGTTGGACCCTATGACGGCGATGCAGAAGGTCAGCACATAGGCGACCGCCGGCAACCGCGCGGCGCGTTCGGCGAACAAGGGAGGTGATTGATCCGTCTTCGTCATGGATGCATGATGACGGAATGACATTCCGCAACAAAGGGGAATTTCAGCGATGAAGCGAGAAACAGATGAGATTCGGCGAAACAGCGTTCCGGGACGGGACCTGGACGACATGGACCGAAAACTATTAGGCGCACTCTGCGAGGATGCTACCGTCAGCTATGCCGAACTTGGCGAGAAAGTCGGCCTTTCGGCGCCGGCCGCGCATGAACGCGTGAAGCGGTTGCGCCGCAGCCAGGCGATCCGCAGCACTTCGGTGCTGATCGATCCGGTCGCCGTCGATAAGCCGCTGCTCGCTTTCGTCCACGTCGACACGCGTGGCTGGGGCAAGACGCCCGAGCTGATGGCGATCTCCGCCTATCCGGAAGTCGAGGAGATCCATTCGGTGGCCGGCGATGCCTGCATGCTGCTGAAGGTTCGCGCCAAGGACACACGCGCGCTGGAGGGCCTGCTGGCGAGGCTCTATGACACACCGGGCGTCATGGCCACACGCAGCTATGTGGTGTTGTCGACCTATCTGGAACGGCCGGTGCAACCGGGCTCGACCAAAGTCTGGCCGATGCCGCGCCACATGGCACAGCCGATCGAGCACCGGCGTAATGTCGAAGTGATTGCCAAAAGCGAGTGAATGCGTCGCTTCAAAGTGTTAGAGTGTCCTTTGCGTCCGAAGGGACGCGCGGCGCTCTAACGGCCGGTGGTCAGGAGATCGGATAGTCGACACCGACGAGGAATAACCCGTCGGGTGGAGCGACTTGGCCGCAGGCAGCGCGGTCGCGCGCTTCCAGAGCTCCCTTGATATCAGCAGCCGTCCAGGCACCTTCGCCGACGCGCTTCAGCGAACCGACCATGGAGCGCACCTGGTTGTGCAGGAAAGAGCGCGCCGACGTGCGGATTTCGATCGTCTCGTCCTGCCGCGTGACATCCAGCCGTTCCAGAGTACGCAGCGGGCTGTTGGCCTGGCACTGCGTGGAGCGGAAGGTGGTGAAGTCATGCCGCCCCAGCAAAACCTTCGCCGCTTCGTGCATAGCCTCGGCATCGAGCCGCTTCGGCACCCACCACACCTTGCCCTTGTCCAGCGCCGGCGGAGCGCGGCGATTGGCGATGCGATAGAGATAGTGCCGGCCGACCGCCGAAAACCGGGCATCGAAATCATCCGGCACGGCAACCGCGCCCAGAATCGCGACACGTTCGCCGGCCCGTTGCAGGTAGGCATTGACGGCATCGCGCACCGTATCCGCCGGCCAATCCTTGGTCAAATCCGCATGCGCGACCTGAGCCGTCGCATGCACGCCCGCATCGGTGCGGCCAGCGCCCCGAATTGAGATCGCATCGCCACAGAAACGTTCGATCGCCTGTTCGATCGCCGCCTGGACGGAATGCTGGCCGGCAGCCTGCCGCTGCCAGCCGGAATAAGGCCCGCCGTCATACTCGATGTCGAGGCGATAGCGGGGCACGTCTGAGCGCTACGCTGCCAGGGCGGTGCCGAAAGCCGAAGCGTAGACCAGATCGCCGGTCTGGGGCGCTTCACCCCAGGCCTGCGCCTGCAACGCTTCGCCCTGATACTCGCTGGCAAAGCCGGCCGCACGCTCATGACTGTAGCCGAAGCGGCCGTAGTAGGCCGGATCACCCAGCACGATGGAAAGGTTCTCGCCGGCATCCTTCAAGCGGATATGCGCCTCGCGCACCAATGCGCCGCCGATGCCCGTCCCGTGGAAATCCGGTTCCACGGCGAGCGGCGCCAGCGCCACGGCCGGGAATTGGCGGCCATCATTCTCGACGTAGAGGCGCGAGAACAGGATATGGCCGACAACCTGGCCGTCTTCCTCGGCGACCAGTTCCAGCACTGCGTTACCTTCATCGACGATCGCATCGACCAAGCCAGCTTCGGTGTGCTGGCCGAAAGCATGTTCTTCGACGAGGCGGATCGCTTCGCGATCCCGCGGCGTCGCCGCGCGTATCGACATCATGCTCATGACAGTCTCATTCCTTCTTCCAACTTTGCCCCGCGCAGGAACTCCTGTGCGGTGACGGGCCTGCCGCCCGCACGCTGCACTTCGACCAGCCTGACCGCGCCTGCCCCGCAGGCGACCGTCAGCCGGTCGTCGAGAATTCCTCCCGGTTCCCCCGCACCTTCGGCGACGGTCGAACGCAGCAATTTCAGCCGTTCGACACGCCCCCCGATCGTGGCCTCGCACCATCCGCCGGGGAAGGGCGAAAGGCCGCGAATGTGGTTATGGACCTCGCCCGCGGAACGGGTCCAATCGATCCGGGTCTCCGTCTTATCGATCTTCGCGGCATAGGTCACGCCTTCGGCTGCCTGTTCCACAAAGCTCAGCCTCCCGGTCTCCAGCCTCGCCAGCGCTTCGACCACCAGTCCGGCACCTGCCGCCATCAGCCGGTCATGCAGATCGCCTGCCGTCATGTCGGGATCGATCGCCAGTTTTTCAACCAGCCCGACCGGGCCGGTGTCCAGCCCCTGTTCCATCTTCATGACCATCATGCCGGTTTCGGCATCGCCAGCCATGATGGCGCGCTGGATCGGTGCTGCACCACGCCACCGTGGCAAAAGCGAGGCGTGGCCGTTGAGGCAACCTAAGCGCGGCGCATCGAGGATCGGCTTCGGCAGCAGCAGGCCATAGGCGACGACAACGGCGACATCGGCATTCAGAGCACGAAAGGCCGCCTGTTCGGCCTCATTTTTCAGGGAAGCCGGAATGTGCACGGCTATGCCGAGCCGCTCGGCCTCGCGCTGCACCGGCGACGGGGTGAGTTCCAAGCCGCGGCGGCCGGCGGCACGTGGCGGCTGCGTGTAGACGGCGACGATGTCATGCCCGGCCTCGGCCAGCGCACGCAGCGTCGCAACCGAGAAATCGGGCGTGCCCATGAAGACCACGCGAAGTGCCATGGATTTTGCCCCGGATCAGCCGGCCAGACGGCTTGGCGCCTTGTCGCGAGCGAGTTTCTTGAACTTCTTGACCACCATGTCGCGCTTCAGCTTCGAGATATGGTCGATGAACAGCACACCGTTGAGATGGTCGATCTCATGCTGCAGGCAGGTGGCCATCAATCCCTCGGCCTGCATCTCCTGCAGGCGACCATCGCGATCCAGATAGCGGACCCGAACCGTGGCCGGCCGCTCGACCTCGGCATAATAGTCGGGGATCGACAGACAGCCCTCTTCATAGACCGACCGCTCGGTACCGCTTTCCAGAACGTCCGGATTGATGAAGACATGAGGAGCAGGCGGCTCGTCTTCCTTGGCGAGGTCGATTACCAGCATGCGCAGCGGTTCGCCGACCTGGATTGCGGCCAGGCCGATACCGGGAGCATCGTACATCGTCTCCAGCATGTCATCGGCCAGCTTGAGCAGCGGCTCGTCGACGCGCTCGACCAGCTTGGAAACCTGACGCAGGACGGGATCGGGAAGAATGATGAGCGGCTTGATCGACATATCGCTCACCTAAGACCTTCCCGATAAAGCGTCAACCGCACTGCCGTCAGCATGTTCATGGTTTGATCTTTTCCAGCTACAAGAATCATCTATGCTAAGCTGATGAACGACCTCGGCTCCATCCTTTCCGAACCCATCGCCCGGCTCGGCGCGACGACCATCACGCTTGGCCAGGCGCTCGGCTTCGTCGTGTTTCTCGTCCTTGTCCTGTTCGTCGCGTTGATTGTCGCGCTCTGGCGCGCTGCCAAGGCACGCAGCATCGCCGCGGCCGAAGCGGCCGACCACGCACGCGACGCCGAAGCCCGCATGGCCGGCATTCTGCAAAGCCAGGCCGAAATGCAGGGACGCATGGGGGCACTGACGGATGTGTTCGGTGCGCGCCAGGCGGAACTGACGCAGTCGATCGGCCAGCGGCTGGATGCCATGACCGGCCGCATCGGCCAGACCATGACCGAGCAGACCAAGTC
This sequence comes from Mesorhizobium sp. 1M-11, assembly GCF_001303895.1. Classification (GTDB taxonomy): domain Bacteria; phylum Pseudomonadota; class Alphaproteobacteria; order Rhizobiales; family Rhizobiaceae; genus Mesorhizobium. The sequence continues at coordinate 103,044 of NZ_LJSD01000050.1, forward strand.
GACGCACGAAAGCCTGGCCAAGCTGCAGGAACGGCTCGCGGTGATCGACACCGCGCAAGGCAACATCCAGTCGCTTGCCGGACAGGTCGTGCAATTGCAGGCGATCCTTTCCAACAAGCAGACGCGCGGCGCCTTCGGCCAGTCGCGCATGGAAGCGATCGTTGCCGACGGGCTGCCGCACGGTTCCTACGAATTCCAGGCCACGCTCACCAATGGCAATCGGCCGGATTGTCTGGTGAAAATGCCGAACAGCGCACCGTCACTGGTCGTCGACGCCAAGTTTCCGCTCGAGGCATGGAACGCCATCCGCGCTGCCGAAAGCCCCGAACTGCAAAAGGTGGCCGCGCAGGCATTCCGGCGCGATATCGAGGTGCATATCCGCGACATCGCCGAAAAGTACCTGATCCAGGGCGAGACCCAGGACACCGCCTTCATGTTCGTGCCCTCGGAGTCGATCTTTGCCGAGATCCACGAAAATTTCGAGGCGCTGGTGCAGCACGCGCATCGCGCCCGGGTCGTCATCGTCTCGCCGTCACTGCTGATGCTGTCGATCCAGGTCATCCAGGCGATCCTGAAGGATGCGCGCATGCGCGAGCAGGCGCATCTGATCCAGGGTGAAGTCATCCGCTTGATGGAAGACGTTTCGCGCCTCGACGAGAGGGTGCGCAAATTGCAGACTCATTTCGGCCAGGCCTCGAAGGATATCGACGATATCCTGGTGTCCTCCTCCAAGGTCACCAAGCGCGGCCAGAAGATCGAGGCGCTGGAATTCGGCGGCACGGAAGGATCGGACGAGGCCGACAAAGGGGGTGGGCAGCGCAAGGTCGAACCGGCATCACGCACGGCGGATTCCAAGACGGGACAGCTCAGGCTGCGGGTGATCGACCCCGACGACGCTTGACTGCTCCCGGGCTACTCCTTCCTACTGTGCTTCAATCGTGGTCTCGACACTTTCGAAATGCGGCAGCCAGCGCAGCGCCGAACCGTGCCATTTCTCCGACCTCGGCACGAGATCCTGGCGCTGGCGAGCGCTCCCGACCCTGATGCCGTAGACTTTCGGCCCGTCGCCCGCGCCGACGACATAAAGATGCGAACCGCAGTCGCCGCAGAAAGCCTGCAGGCGCTTGGCACCGCTGCTGCCGGTCTTCACATAGATTTTCGGCTCGCCCTTGATGAGCCTGAACTGCGCTTCCGGAGCGGGAACCGTGACGCGGAAAGCCGTGCCGGTGAGTTGCTGGCAGTCGGAGCAATGGCAGATCGAGGTTGTGCCAGGATCGACCTCAGCTTCATAGGCAATCGCGCCGCAATGGCAGCTTCCATCGATCTTCATGGTCTTTCTCCCGATGCTTGCACCAATGTAGCGCCGCAATGGAGCCGGGCAATGGCCGTTTCCAACTGGCATCATCACTGCCTGCAGGTGCCTTGCTCTTTCCGAGATCTGTTGTTTCACTGATCCCGTCTCAACGGAGGAACGAATCATGGCCAAAGGTTCGATGAAACCGGGCAAGGAGGCCCGTAAGCCCAAAAAAGACGCCAAGAAGCCCGCAGCGGCGCCGGCGATAAAGGCGCCGCCCGTGCAGGCAACGCGCATCAAGGACAAGTGAGGCGGCGGACACGCGGCGCACATCTCGCAGCCGGCGCAACGCGGCGCCGGCTGTGGCATCCGAGAAATCTCACGCCTCGCGCAGCCCGCGCCGGAACGCGGCCATGAACGGTTCCATCAGATAGGCAAGCACTGTCCGTTTTCCTGTCACGATCAGAACTTCGGCAGGCATGCCAGGCATCATGACGACGCCTTCATCCAGCGATTCCAGCTCGCTCGGCGGCACCTCGACCCTTGCAAGATAGTAGGACTGACCGGTCGCTTCGTCAGTGACCCTGTCGGCGGATACCGATTTGACCGTACCCGTCACGCGCGGCATGCCGCGACTGGAATAGGCGGTCAGGTGCACGGTTGCCTCCAGGCCCGCCGCAACGACGTCGATGTCGCTCGGCGAAACCCGTGCGTCGATCAGCAGCTCCTCATTGGTCGGGACGATGTCGAGGATCGCCTGGCCCGGTCCGATCACGCCGCCTGACGTCTTGAATTTGAGGTTGGCTATCTTGCCGGTGACGGGCGCTGTTACGACCGTACGATCCAATACATCCTTGCTGGCATTCAATCGTTCGGCAGCATCGATATAGCTCGCCCGGGCCTTCTCCAGCTGATCGGCGATATCGGCCGACTGTGTCGCCTTCAGCGACATGCTCTGGGTGTCGAGTTCGCCGATCTTCTGTTCGACCTCCGCGATCTGGCCAACAAAGCTGCCGCGATCGCCATCTAAAGCTGCCTTAGAGCGTTCCAGCTTCAGTGTTTCGGACCGCGCCAGCAGCGCCTTGTCGACCAGGCTCTTCTTGACCTTGTGTTCCTGCTCGGTCAGCGCGAGCTGTGCATCGACACTGACCACCTGCGCCCGCAGACCCGACAATTGTTCCTCGAACTGGCGTTTGCGCACGTCGAGGATCTGCAACTGCGCGTCGAGCGAAGAGCGGCGCTGGTTGAACAGCAAGGTCTGGCCGGCGATGATCTTCCTGGCGCGCTCGTCGGCGCTCGCCAGAAGGTCCGGCGGGAACAGGATCTCGCTCTTTTCCTCCTGCTCGGCACTCAACCGTGCCTGCGTCGCTTCCAGCGTCCGGGCCTGCTCCAGATAGAGATCATAGAGGGCAGCTGCCTGCGTGCTTTGCAGGGTGACCAGCTGATCGCCTGCGCGAACCAGGTCCCCGTCCCGTACCATCAATTCCTTGATGATCCCGCCCTCGAGATGCTGAACCGTGCGCCGGCTTCCATCCGGGCTGACAATGCCGGTCGCCGTGGCTCCCTCCGCCATCGGGGCCATAGCCGACCAGGCAATTCCGCCGCCGATGAACAGGCATACGAGCGCCATGCCGTAGCGAGCGGGCTTGCGAACGATGTTCTTCAATCCTGGCGGTTCGACCTTGACGTCGATGACGTCAGGCGGTTTTTTGAACAGTGCTTGCGACCTGGCGAACCGGTTTTCGGACATCCCAACCTCCCCTTGAAACATCTGACTCATCTGGGCCAACCCGTTCAGGCAATTTGCTCGATCTGTGGAGCGGGTGGCCCGATCTTCTGCGCTTTGGAGTCCGCGTTCTCATCGGCCTGCATTTCATCCGAAGCCCTGACCACATGCAGCGGTGTGCGCTCCCCTTCCTTGGCGATGGAACGCAGGCGGGTAAGGACTTCGTCACGCGGCCCGAACAGATGCATGCGGCCGTCGCGCAGGAAAAGCACCTTGTCGGCCTGCGCGAGCGTCGAAGGCCGATGTCCGACGATGATCAAAGTCGTACCCTGCGCCTTCAATTCGGCAATTGCAGCAGCCAGAGCCGACTCGCCGATCTGATCGAGATTTGCATTCGGTTCGTCGAGCACGACGATCCTCGGCGATCCGAACACGGCGCGGGCAAGGCCGATGCGCTGGCGTTGCCCTCCCGACAGGCGCGAACCGGCATCGCCGATCGGCGTCTCATAGCCCTGCGGCAGGCGCTGGATCATGTCATGGGCATGCGACAGCATCGCCGCATCGATCACCGCCCGATCCTCGGCCTTGGCCATGCGAGAAATGTTGTCACGCACGCTGCCGGAAAACAGCTCGACGTCCTGCGGCAGGTAACCCATCGCTTCGCCAAGCTGTTCGCTGTTCCAGTGCTGCACATCGGTGCCGTCGAGGCGGACGGTTCCCGAGTTCGGTAGAACGATGCTGGCGATCAGCCGACACAGGGTGCTCTTGCCGCTGGCAGAGGGGCCGATGATGGCGACAGCCTCACCAGGCTGGAACGCCACGCTCAGATTGTCGATGATGGCGGGCCGACCGGGCTGGGCAAAGTAGGAGACGTTTTCGAGCGTGATACGTCCCTCGGGCTCGGGCAGGCGGATCCGGTAGGGCTCCGCGCTGACATTCCGCAGGCGCTCCGTCAGGCGTGCATAGGCGATGCGCGTCTGGCCGAGATTGCGCCAGATCGCCATGAGATGCTCGACAGGGGCCAAGGCGCGACCGAGCAGGATGGAAGACGCAATCATGACGCCGCCGGTGGCTGCGCCCTGCAACAGCAGATAGGCACCCAGACCAAGCGTTGCCGACTGCACGAACAGCCGCACGAATTTGGTGATGCCGATGATGGTCGCCCCGCGCTGCGAGGCCTGGCCGGAGGCGCCGAGGAACGCATCGTTGCTGGCACGAAAGCGTTCCAGCAGGCCCGGCAGCATCCCCATCGCACGAACCACCTCGGCATTGCGGATCGCCATGTCGGCGTGCTGGAGGGCCTGGATCTGCGAGGTGTTCGCCACCAGGGAAGATTTCCGCGTCACCACCTCGTTCAGCACGCCGAGAAGGATCAGAAGGATCGTGGCTGCGAGCGCGAACGCACCGAGCGCCGGATGCAGCAGCCAGATCAACAGAAGGAAAACCGGCGTCCAGGGCAGATCGAACAGTGCGGTGGAAGCCTGGGACGACAGGAAGGACTGAACCTGGCCAAGGTCGCGCAATGGCTGGGTGCCGGCCTGGTCCCCAACCAAGCGCGCACGCACGCTGCCGGCGATAATGACGGGGCTCAGGCGATCGCTCAGCCAGTTCGCGGCGCGCGCCATGATGATGTTGCGCAACATGTCGAGCAGGCCGAGCAGAAGCAACGCGGCACCGGCCATGATCGTTAGCAGCACCAGTGTTTCCAGATGACCGGTGACCAGCACGCGATCATAGACCTGGAGCATGTAGATGGGAGATGCCAGCATCAGGATGTTGATGGCGAGGCTGAAGACCGCAACGATGACCATCGCGGACTTTACCTGCGCCATCGCGTCGTCCAGTTCCGTCTTTCTTGCTTTGCGAGCCCGCGAACCGACGACTGCCATGATATTACTCCGTTTTCAGATGGTTCAGGCCAAAAGCGCGGGATCGACGAACAGGTCATGCGAGACGAAGGTGTTGAACGCGTTGGTTATGGCGGCGTCCGGACTTTGGGTCGTGCGCTCGCCAAGCACCACAAAGGTCGAACTCTCCATGCCGGGCGCCGTGCTTGCGACCCTGGCAACCCAGTAGGCGAGGCCGCTGACCGTGAGCGACGCCAGCGCTGCCGATACGGCAGCAGGGTTGGAGCGGATAAAGACATCTTCGCCGGTCTGGTAGTCGAAGATCAGGTTGTTGGTGCCGCCCAGCACGCGGAAGGTATCCTGGCCAGCAACACCGCCATCGGAGACGCCATCGCCGAATACTGTCTTCGTCCCGGTACCAGTGATCGAAAGGATGTCGGCACCGCTGCCGCCGCGCATCTGGTCGTTGCCGCTGCCACTGATCAACCGGTCGGCGCCACCGGCACCGACCAGAGTGTTGGTCAGCGCATTGCCGACGAGCAGATCGTTGAAGCTCGACCCGGCCAGGTTCTCGATGCCGCTCAGCTGATCGCCCTGCGCATGGCCGCCGACGCCGGTCGCTGCACCGGTATTATCGAGTTGCACGAAGACACCCGCTGTCGAACTGGAGTAGGAAGCGGTATCGACACCGTCTCCTCCGATCAGCATGTCGGCCCCGCCACCTCCGATAAGATTGTCGTTGCCGGCGCCACCTTCGAGGCGATTTGCGCCCGACGCTCCGATGAGTTCGTCATTGAAGGCTGAACCCACGATGTTCTCCACCGCGACCAGCACGTCGTTTTGCGCATCGCCACCGCTCGACAGCACACCGGACGTCAGACTGTCGGAAAGGATCGCACGCACCGCCGCAGCGGACGTCGAATAATCGGCGGTGTCGACGCCATCGCCGCCGATCAGGAATTCATTGCCTGTATTGGCACCACCGCGGAGGAAATCGTTGCCGGCACCACCGTCGAGACGGTTGGTCGAGCCATCGCCGATGAGGGTATCGTCAAAGGCCGAGCCGATCAGGTTTTCGATCCCACTCAGGATATCGCCCGCTGCATCGCCACCACTGGCCGTCGCGCCAGCCAGATTGACCGACACGGCCGCGGAAGAGGTGGAATATTCGGCGGTATCATTGGTGCCCAAGCCGCCGTCGATGCGGTCCGCACCCGCGCCGCCGACAAAGATGTCGTTCAGCTCGCCACCGATCAGGGTGTCGTCGAAAGCCGAGCCGATGATGCGCTCGATCAACTGCAACTGATCGCCTTCGGCATCGCCACCGGTACCGGTGCCCATCGCCAGCGGATCGGCAACGGTCGTGTTGAGGTGGATCGTTATCGCTGCCGCCGAAGTGGAATAGTCCGCCGTGTCGACGCCGCCCTGGCCGATCATGGTGTCGGCACCGCCATTGCCGGTGAATGTGTTGGCATTGGCGTCGCCGACCAGGATGTCGTTCTGCGCAGAACCAACGATGTTCTCGATGCTGATCAGCTGATCGCCCGCCGCCGCGCCGCTGACGGAACCTGTGGCAAGATTGATGCCGACGGCGCCGCCTTGCGAATAGTTCACCGTGTCGGCACCTGCGCCACCATCCATGTAATCCGCACCGGCATCGCCCTGCAGCATGTCGTCGCCGGCGCCACCGAGAAGGCGATCGTCGCCCGACGATCCGATCAGCCTGTCATTGCCGTCGCCGCCATCAACCAGATCGTTGCCGTCGCCGGCTTGCAGGTCGTCGTCGCCGCCCTCGCCGAAGAGCTGGTCGTTGCCGATGGACGCAGCGACGAAGTCGTTGCCTTCGCCGCCATGCATGATGTCGTCGCCGAGACTGCCGATCAGCTCGTCGTCACCGCTGCCACCATCCATGAAGTCGTCGCCGTCGCCCGCGGTCAGCAGGTCGTCGCCGGAACCGCCATAGAGCGTGTCGTTGCCAAAGCCGCCGATCAGCGTGTCATTGCCGCTGCCGCCGAACAGGCGATCATCACCGAAGCCGCCGTCGAGCGTGTCGTTGCCGCCGCCGGGAGCGTCGATCCCATCCGGTATCCCATCGCCGTCGAGGTCGTCGGCGATGCCGTCCTGGTTGGCGTCATTGGCGCCGTCGCCGATCAGAACATCGTTGCCATCCATGCCACGCAACAGATCGTCGCCGGCATTGCCGATCAGCTGGTTGTCGAGCTTGTTGCCCGTCAGCGTATCGTTGAAAGCCGAACCGGTGACATTCTCGATCCCGCTCAATGTATCCAGCGCGGCGTCTCCGCCGGAGCCTCGCGAGGTGCGCTGCGGATCGAGGGGCAATGCAACCATCACCTTGAGGCTCGAGGCCGAATAGTCGGCCGTATCGATGCCTTCGCCGCCGTTCAGCGTGTCCGCGCCGGCACCACCACGCAGCAGGTCGTTGCCCGCGCCGCCGTTGAGGATGTCGTTGCCGGCTCCGCCGTCGAGAATGTCGTCGGTCGCGGACGCATTCAGCGTGTCGTTGCCAGCGCCGCCATCCAGATGGTCACCGCCAAGGGAGGAAGCAGCAACGGTAACGACGTCATTTCCGTCCAGCCCCTCGATGCGAAAGCTGCCATCCGCCGTCTGGGTGAAATTGTCCGCATTGCTGGAAAGCTGGATCAGCACGAAAGGATCCGCCGCCAATGCAGCCAGCCCCGCCGATATGCGTGGCGCCGCGGGCGCGGTCGGTACGGGCGCTGATGCTGCCTCATTGGCTGCAGCGGTGATCTTCTGGCTGCCGATCTGACGGGATATCGATATCTTGCGCATCTGAACCTCTCTCCGTCTGCCCTTTTTGCGCAGACAGGATTTCTGCGAGGGCACCCGACTGGAGATTAGCGGCGAAGCGACGCCGGCGGCACAACGCTTAGGTGGAGCTACACTTCAGGCGTAGACCGCACGTCCTTGGTATGATCGGATTGGCTTACCCGACGGCGGAACGAGATCTGTCCGCGTGGGGCTGGTCCGGAAGACGATGACCGAAACGCGTGATGTCGCTTCGCCGCGGCACACGAAAAAAGGCCCCGCGCGAAGCGGAGCCTTTTCGGTCAGGCTACGGCGATGGGAGGATGCGCTGCAGCCGACTGCGGGGTTGATCAGCCAGCGGCGGCGTAACCGGTCGCCGTGATGCTCGACCATTCGTCTTCCTGAACAGCCACGACGAGATTGAGATCGGTCGCGGTATCTTCGCCATAAGCCTGGACGTCGATCGCGAACGTGGCTTCGTTGCCCTCGATGTCGACGCAGACATCGATTTCGTGATCAACGTCGAGATAGCTGTCGACGTCGGAATACAGGTCGAAGTTGACGTCGATGTCCGATTCGAAATCGTACGAGGCGTCCAGGTTCACGTCAGAAGGATCGCAGTAGAAGGTCATGTCACTCTCCTTGTTGCTTTGATAAAGTCCGGTACTCAGGTCCGGCGCATTTGAAGATTAGGCCCTGTTTCATCGACTATCAAATATTCAAGTGGCGTAATTTCATTCTCTTGAAGAGTAATACTTTCGATACGCCTGCCATTGTCAAATCCTTGAAATGTAATAGGCGCCCGCCCTAATAAGGGTGAGCGCCTGAGGGAAATTATACGTTCAATATTCAACCAAAGACGGCCAGCAGATCCCCCAGCTGAAAGATGAGTTGCGTATCCGCCGATGCCGGATTCGCGTCGGCGTCCACGGCGATGGCATGCATGATCATGGCCGTTTGCTGCGGCGTGAAAGCGCCCCGCGTCGGCATCGAACCGAACTCGGGATTGTTGGAAAAGAACTCGTCCAGCGTGAGTGTCGAGCGTTCGCCATCCAGGCGCATCGTTACGACAAGGTCGTCCCGGTCGCCCCGATCGCGCTCCATCGAAAGGGCTCTCGGACCGGCGCCAAGCAATGCATCGAGACCTTCGATAGCAAGGCGGTCACCGCCTGTAACGGAAAAATCGGCGATGGTATCGTCGTCGAACGCGCCGACGATCCGATAGGTGTCGGCGTCGGCACCTCCCGTCATGAGGTCATCGCCGTCGCCGGAAGACGATCCCAGACGGAAGACGTCGTTTCCGGCGCCACCCGAAATGGTGTCGCGGCCGTCGCCACCATCGAGCAGATCATTGCCGCTGCCGCCTGTAATCAGGTCGTTACCGTCACCTCCGACAACCAGATCGTCGCCAGCGTCGCCGGACAAGGTGTCTTTGCCATCACCGCCGAACAGCCAGTCGTCGCCGTCGCCGCCACCGAGATTGTCGCGACCGTCGCCGCCAAAGGCGGTGTCGTTGCCGCCGCCACCGCTGATCCGGTCGTCACCCTTGCCGCCGAACAGCCAGTCGTCGCCATCGCCGGCGCGGATGACGTCGTCGCCACGGTCTCCCCGCACCAGCGAGTCGCCATCACCCGTCACGATGGTATCGTCCCATCCGGTGCCGACATATTCCGTATAGGTGACCTCGGCGTCGATTGCCGAAGTGGCGGACACGACGCTCGAAGAATATTGCTCCTCCAACGCGATCGCGTCAGCCTGAACATCGACGACGCTGTTCTCGCCCTGGGCGGTCACATTCGCATCGAAGGTCGCCAGATTGCCTTGCAAGGATCCGACATCCGATCGGCAGGCTTCAACTGCATCGTCATTGACCTGATGAGCCGGAGCCAGACCGGTTTCGAAAGCAAAGCTGGCGCCGATGGCCGATACGACCGTTTGCTGGCTTGTTCCGTGCGTATCCGAACCGGTGACGGTCCTGCTGTTGGTGACCGAAATATCGGCGTTGGCCATTGTGACCACGGCAGAAGCCATGGCGAACGGAGATTGATCGCCAGAGGCCTGCGCAGCCGCTTCTGCACCGACTGCCGCGATGGCGAACGATGCAAGACCACGATCGATGGTGGTCATATGGACCTGCGTGTTGGCGAGCGTGCCTTGACCGAAGGCATCCGCGCTCACTTGTGCTGAAACGCCGATTGCGCTCTGCGCCGTTACCGTTCGCACCTGCACGGTCTGCGGCGGATGGCTGCCGCAGCCGTGCTGGTGGCCTTTGCTTGAATTCGATGCGCCCATGGCAAGCTCCTCCATTGCCCGACAAGCATAGCCCGGGCGGAGGCGCCGAAAATGGTTTCATAACGCTGATCGCCTTGATTGCGGCCCTACGCCTTTCGGCGGTGCGCCCTTGGAGTGGATGGTGCGTCCAAGGCGGGTCTCATGATTTATTGTGTAGGGTAAGCCTTGGAAGACCCGGCGTATGTGTGTGCTTGTCCATCAGTCGCACAGGACACTTTCGATGAGCTCCCTTTGCATGTGAAGCGCCTCACATCGGAGACGTCCTCATTGCGATACCACTAGGTGAAACCGATACGGGAAGAGGGTTCTCGCGGCGCACAGGCAAGCGCCCACAAACCAAGGAGACCAAAATGACTGGGGATGCACAAAAGGCGGTTGTGCTGGTAGTGGATACTCTGGCGCTGAGATGCGCCGGTATCACGACTTTGATCAACGAATGGGTCAGCCCTCTGGGCAAGTCGGCCCATGCGATAGAACCGGAAAATCTCGGTTTCTATTCTCAATCAGGCACCATCGTTTCTCTTATTGTTTTAAACGTAGGCGGCTCATCGCTGCACGATCTGCAGACACGAACGATGCTGCGCGCCGTGCGGGACCAGTTCCCGACAACGCCATGCGCCATTCTTTCCGACCGAACGGAAGCCGACGAAGCTGTCGGCGCTGTAAGTTTCGGCTTCCAGGCCTTCATTTCAACCACCACGCCGCTGGCCGTGGTTCACCAGGCCCTCGCTTTCATCATGAATGGCGGCGCGTACTTCCCTCGCGAGGCCCTGCTGGAAATTGCGGATGGCAGAGACCGCGCCCGTCATCATCCTAGCGCGACGACAGGCAGCAGCCAGCTGACGCCGCGCCAGAGCCAGGTTCTCGACCGGCTTCGCTCGGGCAAGTCCAACAAGCTGATCGCACGCGAACTCGACATGCAGGAATCCACCGTCAAGGTCCATGTCCGCCAGATCATGAGCAAGCTCGGTGCAACAAACCGCACCCAGGTGGCGATCATGGCACTGATGAAAGGGGATCTGGCCGCGAGCGGACCAGAGCCGGCGATGGCATAGGCAGCAAAAGCCGCGCACCGAGGGACGACAAATACGCTTGCAGCCCGCTATCCAAGCCGTGCCGCCGCGCGTAGACTTTCTCGCGGACGAGATGATCGGCGAAACTGGACAATAAACGAAAACAGAATCTCACTTGAACTGAGATCACGCTCGGGGGCACCGATGTTGATGACCAGTCTGGACCAGGAACCAAAACACACGCTGGCGAAATTCGCCCACTATGATCGCGACTTGCTGGACAGGATGTTCGGCGACGCCAAGCCTGAAAGATACGCCGCGGGACGGCTGCTCTTTCTCCAGGATGATCCATCCGATCGCGTCTACGGCCTGCTTGCAGGATCCGTCGAGATCTCGATCTTCTCCGCCGAAGGCGACAAGCTGGTCGCCAACCTGCAATTCCCGCCGAGCCTGATCGGTGAAATCGGAGTGCTGGACGGGGGCCACAGGACAGCAACCGCTATCTGCAGGTCGGAATGCTCAATCGTGTCGCTGACGCGCAAACAGATGCTCGACCGCATAGAGCGGGATCCATTGCTCGGCCGGGCCATCATCGAACTCCTGTGCAAGCGGTTGCGATGGATCAGCGAAGAGCTCGGTGACCACACATTCCTCGCCATAGAAGCCAGGCTCGCCAAACGCCTGCTGCATTTGAGCGAACGACTTTCCGATGCTTCGGGCTGGATAGCGATCTCGCAGTCGGAGCTTGCCCAGACGCTTGGCGCGACACGGGAGTCCGTCAACAAACTTCTCAACGATTGGCGCGGCCGCGGCCTGATCGCCACGAAACGTGGCCATGTCAAAGTGAACGACCCGGCCCGCCTGCGGCGCGTCAGCTCCGAGTGAGCACGACGTCCGCAAAACCGGAAGCGCTTCCCCTCGCCACCCCTGAACCTGACCCTATTGCGGGCTGTGCCTCATGATCGTAGGACGGGCCGTCGTTGAGGACCTGGGATAACGAACGTCAGGGATGGCGTCTATTTTCCGCTTGCGCGTTGCAGGTAACTCCGAGAGCCAAAATCAATGGGCGCAAACCCGGTCGTTCGCATCTTTTGGCTTCAGGCGCGACTGTAGGTATTGCAACGCGGCCCGGCTCGGCATGAAGAAATAGCCGCCGCCACGCGTGGTGACAAAGGAAGGCAGGTTGGTCAGTTCGACCCCTCCTTCCCAGCGTGGGATGGTGAAACGACCCGCGCTGCCGTTCAGATCGATCTCCTGGTTGCCGATCAGCGGGTCCTTCTCGCCGCGCAGCCCTTGGAAATTCTGCGCCGACATCCAGGTCTGCTGGATGAACTCGTACTGCCGTTCGAAACTGGCGTTGAAGCAGATGAACAACAGGCCCTTTTCCGGCTTGCCATCGGCGCCGTTGTCCAGGCTGTAGCTGCGCCCGACACGCAGGATACGGTGACGTTTCGATATCCTGAGCTGGGTGTCTATATCGGTACCAAGCGAATCGCGCGGGTTTGAGCGCCTGATGTGCGCGCCCAGCGGACAATGCAGCCCTTGCGGATCTTCCGCACCATAGGTGAACTGGTTGTCGAGCTCGCGGCCGGGCTTGTCAGGATTGCGAATAAGCGAAGAGCCGTCCTTCCAGCGGCCCACGATGCGAGCCCCGACCCAATCGGCATCGACGGCCCGGTATGCGGCCAAGCCACTGCTGCGCAGATTGTCCGCTTCCATCCGGCAATAGGTGTTGAACCCTTCGACATCCTGCGCGAGCTGGCGAATGACGACGAAGGAGCCGTTGCGGCCAAAATCATGCACGATGCTTCTGCTGTTGACCGGCTTGCCATCGGCATCGATCGCCAGCAAGCGCCCCTCGGAGTCGAACTCGGAAGGCGTCGTGGGGCTGGGCGGATAATAGCCGTATTCGTCGCGGTAGCCGAAAAGGAACTCACCGGCGGCGATCTGGTGGATCGGGCTCGAATTGTGGTTTCGCCGGCGCCTCGTGCCTTTGATTACGGGTTGGGAGATGCCATCGATGAAACCGAAATGCTCTCGCGCCGGCGGCCGTTCTTCTTCACCATAGGGCAAAGGAGAAACAACCGATTTCGAACGCGAAGACCCGGCCACCTTTGCGGCCGTAGACTTGACCGGGCATCCAGGGCTGTCGCGGCCTATCTCGAGCGGAAGAACTGCCCGCGGAATAAGCCCGGCCGTCTTGGAGAAGCTGGCTGTTTCGAGGGTCATTTCATTCAACGCTTCCTCACAGTCGGCATAACAGAGAATGGCAAGATCCACCGGCGTTTCCTTGGAACCCCACCACCATTTCTCAGGGGCGCTGTCGCCTTGATCGTCCAGGATGCGGCTGCGATATTCATTGGCCATGCCCTGCCGAAAGGTCATCGGGAAACTGGCAAGCGGATCGCTGTTGGGACTGCTGGTCAGGCCCAGCCTCTTCAGCCCGTTCGGGCCGAACACGCAGAACATGGCTTTCCCAACCGGCTTTGTGTCGCCGAAACTCGTGTGATTCACGAGATGGTCGAGCACCTTAAGGCGCTGCGCTGCGGTGGTGTTCCTTTCATCGATTTCGAAAGCGAACATCTTGGCAAACGGAAGGCTGCCGAGCGGGCCGAAGATCAACGACTGGATTTCGCCGCTTTCCAGGCTTTCGACTGTAGTGTCTTCGGACTGGTAGAGAAGTTTACCAAGCGACGATTGCTTGACGCCTTCCTGCCGGGGCAGAGAGGTAAACAGGCTCAGCCAGTCACGTGCTTCGCTGGCGCGTGCACTATGAAGCCCTTGCCGTATCTGCGAGTTCTTCCGGATCAGCGTCGTGTTCAGTTTGGGATAGGCGGAATACCAGAAGGAGGTCGGGATCTGTTCAGCACGCGCCCAGCGCTTGAAGCGGTCTCCGTCGCGGCTGCCGTCGAGAAACAGAAAGCGTGAACGTGGAAAACCCTTGGTGTTGCTCCAGATCGCAGTGAGGCCTGCGGAAGCCTTGGTGACGAAATCCTCAAGATAGCTTTCCCAACTGCCACCATAGTTGCTGAAGAACACCAGCCGGTCGGTGCCGGGGATCCTGACCCAGCGTGCGAAATGGATCTGTCCGGTATCGCCAAGATGTCCAGGCCGGAAAGCCCATCTGGCCGTGATGGAAATCACATAGAACGAAAAACCGAGCAGGAACCACCGCAATAATCCAGGCTTCATGACGGAGACTGCCGTCATGTGGTTCTGAAGGTAACCCAGAGCATCCTCGTTCTTTTGCAATTGCTCAAGCAGCCCGAGCTTGATGCCGGCATTGCTGACCTCCTCCCGACGCTCGATGCTGCGCAGCCAGAAGGCGACCGCCGCGAACAACGCCCCTGCAGAGATGGTCAGCCCGACCACCGCCAGGATGAAAGAGTCGCCGATCCGCGCCACTGTGCGGAACCAGCTGCCGCTGGTGTCGAATTGCATCAAATAAGTCAGCCACGTGAAGACGGCGACGAGGACAGCCAGCGGAATGGCTGTTCGCAAGTTGAAGACGATATGATGCAATGCCCGCAGGAGAGTACCGCCCGGCTTTTCGAGCAGGCTGTCTGCGGGTGCGAAAACCCAGTCGAATTCCTTGCACTTGAGGCCGGACCGGACCTTCGTCAATATCGCTGCTGCCGACAGGTTGTCCGAAATCTGCGCTTTCGACGTGCTCAAAGGCGCTTTAGGGTCTTGCTTGAGCCAGATGTTCTCTTCGACGATTTCGGCGGCTTTTTTTACCAGTTTCTGCTCAGCCTTGATGCGGGCGACCGAATGTCCGGGCGTGCCGCAGAACACGAGCCCCGCCATGCTGCCGTATCGGGGCGACACCTCGACAGTATGCTTCAGCAGGAACGCTTCAAATGTCCCCTTGAGTGGGTCTGCCGCATAGCGTTCGAACAGCGGCACGAAATGACCGTGCACGGCATCGGCAAAAGCCTCTATGACTTGGTGTTTGGTGCCGTCACCCGACAATTCGAGCACCAGATAGAGATCGTCGCCGTCAGGCTTTCGGGAATCGCCGGTCGGTACAATGCTGAGGCTGGCGAAGTGAATGGTTCCGGCCTTGTCGAGATCCGCCTTGATCGCACCAATCGCCGGATTTCCGAGGCCGTCGACATCCTTTTGCAATTGCTTTTGATCGATACCGGCCTGCACCCTTGCACACACCGTGACCAGCGACTGTTCGGTGAGGCGATTTTCATCCGGAACGTCGAATTCCACCATGAGCCTGTCCGGATAAGGACCGAGGCGCGTCAGCTTGCCCTCCTTGCCGCGCGCGCGCCGGAAGCCTGGTTTTTCAAACAAGGCCCGGAAGGCTTCGGCGATTTGCACGCTGGCGATTGCGGCGCCGATACAGCGATGGATTCCAACGCCGAAGACCATGTTCTCGCTCAGGCTACGGTCCGGATTGAAAGCCCAGGGGTCGTTGACGACGGATTCGTCGAACATCGCCGAGCGTGTGGCGGGAAGGACCGCGACCCCGGCGGGGATGCTGTAGGGGCGGCCCCGCTTGACACCGATCGTCTTGGCTTCGCTGGCGTAACGCCAGGGCCAGATCCAGTGCGGCTTGAAGCGCATGGCCTCCAGGATCGCCTTGTCCAAGCGCGTGTTGTCCTTGTCCTTTATGGCCCTCTTGATGTAGTCGAAAATCTCCGGCCGGCTCAGAACGGCGTCCAGGCAGTTGATGCCCCCCAGCAGGTTCGTGGGCGCGAAGCCGACCACCATGCCGACCATGATGGAGCGCACCACCTCGCGGTCCGTCGCCTGCGGATTGGTTTCGTGCACGATCTCCATGACCCGCTTGAACGGATTATCCTTGTCGGATTGCGCCATGCGGACGAGCCGCCCGAGAGGCGTGTCGACCTCATCGCCGAGCTTGATCGCGTCTTCGGCGATGGTGATGGAACGATCGATTGTCGCGAAGAGGCTCGCAGCACCCGCCACAGCCAGCTCGCGCGTGACCGCGTCGGCGCCCCAATCTCCGAACAGGATCTGGTTGATGGAGATGGCCCAGTCGCCGAACTGTCGCGGATCCTCGATATCCAGTCCATAATAATCGCGGCAGATGAGGACCGGAACGATGCGCATCAATTCGCTGGCAGCATCGAACTTCTCGCCGGCGTGGCTCACGATCTCCCGCGAACGTTCGACCGCAATTTTGCGCACCCGGGTGTCCACCTCCTCTGGGGGAAAGGCGCTGAGCACCACGGACTTCTGTTCGCGATAGAGTTTCCCGTCCTTCAGGCTGAGAAGAAAATCGAATCCACCGGAAAATTCACGCAGCTCGCGGCCATAAGGCGTTTCGAATTCATCCTGACGCTCGAGAACCTCGCGCACATCCTCGAAGCGTGTGAGAAAGACGACTTTGCCCCAGCGCACGCGCGGAAAGAAGCGCCGGAAGAACCCAAGCCACCAATCGGGATGCTCGAAAGCCCAGGTGAAGATCCGTCCCGTAAAGGTCGTCTTGCGCAACCGTTCGCGGTCGAAAGGAGGCGCTTCCTCGCCGAACGGCAATTCAACCTGTCCCTTCAACACCCCGTCATAATATTTGGTCGAGAAGCCCATTCTGACGATCCCCCCAGGAAGGCGCAGAGAAATGCCGGCTATGCTATGGTTCGGCTTGCGCCGGGTAAGTGAACCTCTTCACATTCCCGCCGTGCGGAGCGACATAGGCTCCGGCCTTCACAGGGCTCAGCCGGCGGCGTCGAAATTGTCGAGCAGGCGCTGGTTGATGGAGCCGTCCGCAAAGGGAATCCAGTCGATCCAGCTGCGGTTGAATCTCGGATGCCTGGCCTCGAACAGCTCACGTTCGGCATGCGCCGCTTCGATCTGTCCACTCCGGACAAGCGCCCCGACCTTGAGGAAGCGCGGATAGAAATAGTCCTGGGCAAAAGACAGCGAGCGCTCGGCGGTCGTGATGACGGCGGGCCAATCCTCCATCAGCGTATACGCCGCCGTCAGCTCCCCAAGCGTATGAAACCGATAGTTCTCGAAAGGGGACAGGCGGTCGGCCCGCTTGAGCACGGTGATCGCTTCCTGCGGACGCGATGCCATGAGCCGCGCGCTGCCCATGGCCTGATAGGCCAGAACGAAACTCGGATTGTAGTGAAGCGCCTGTTGCAGGAAATCCAGCGCGACCAGCGGTCGTCGCTTCAGGACTTCGATGGAGCCCAGGAACGCATAGGGGCGGGCGTCCTGACTGTCCACGAGCAGCGCCCGCTGGGAAAGATCGGCCACGCGTGCAAGGTCACCGGGCTCGCCACGGTTGAGCCAGCCGCGCCACAGATACCACCATGCCAATTCGCTGAGCACCGTGCTCGAATTGGGATCTTCGTCGTAAGCCTGCTGGAACAGCTTGAGCGCGGCATCCATATCCGCGCGCGTACGCCGTTGCATATGCCAGCGGCCACGGCGCACCAGTTGCCAGGTCTGCAACCGCTCCCACGGAATCTGAAAGGTGCGCACCTGCTCGACGCGATCGACCTCGCGCTCGAGAGTGGACACGATTTCTCCGCCCAGATCGTCCTGGAGCTGGATGAGTTCCTCGAGCCCACGCTCGAACCGGCCGGACCAGACGACCCTGCCGTTGCTGCTGTCCGTGAGCGAAGCGCTCAAGCGAATGCGTTTGTCGAAGCTGGCAACGGAACCCGTCACGAGGTAACGCGCGCCCAGGAGATTGCCAATCGCGGCGGTCCCCAGCCACTGGTCGCGGAACTGGAAGCTGGAATCGCGCGCGATCACGGGGAGGGAGCGCGTGGCTGCAAGTCCGTGGATGATGTCATCGACGATGCCGTCCGCCAGATAGTCCGTCGACCGATCCGGACTGCTGTTCTGAAACGGCAACACTGCGATGGCCGGCTGATGATCCTTGGTATCGGCATTGGCTGGCTGGACGATGGATGAGCGAACCGCCGCGAATGCAAGAGACTTCGTCTGACCTGAAGCAGGAGCGGTGACCAGGATCCTGACCGGCAGGGCTATGTTCTTGAGCTGCATCGGGCCGAGATCGGTGAACTCGACCGAAAACCTTCCGCTGATATGTTCATGCGTCGTACCGGTGATGGCGACACCGCCCGGCGGCGAGAATTCCTGCAGCCGCGCCGATATGTTCACACAGTCGCCAAAGGTCCCATCCTCGCTCTGGATGACCACGCCTGTCGCCACGCCGATACGGAACGGCATGCGCAGCTTTTCCATGGCATTTGCATTGAGCTTGTCGAGGCGAAGCTGGGCTTCCAGCATCGATCGCAACGCTTCCACCGGGCTGCCGAACTCCGCCATCAGGCTGTCGCCCGCCGCCCCGAAAATGCGGCCGCCGAACTCACTGACCGTTTCGGCGATCAGATTTCGCCGTTCGTGGAAGATTTTGACGGCTGTTTCCTGATTTTCGTTCATCAGGCGTGAGAAGCCGACTGCGTCGATGGCGCAGATGGTGGAAAGCTGCCGGATCACCTGCTGATCAACCATTCATGTTGATCTCAAAACCTCTAAAGCCGTCAGGCCGACACAAGCCTGGACCGGCTGTCTCAAGGCCGATGGCAGATACTTTGAATCGCAGAACGATTAGAAGTACTTCGCCATTGCCCCCATCGAGCAAAGCGTCCCCACTTGGGCAAAGCCAAGAGCAACGCTAGCATGGATTTTGGCACCCGCAAAATCATTAGAGTACAAACAACCCCGACTTGCCTTGGAAATTCGTCCAAGGTCAGGGCCAGGCCGCAGAATTTCGATAAAATGAAACGCTCCGCGAAGAAAATCGTCGCGGAGCGTTCGGAACTTATTCGGTGATGTCGACGCTTTCGAAGCGATGCGAGCCGAGCGGATCCATGACATAGCCCGTCACTTTCTTCGACATCGGCAGCGACACGGTCGAATGGTCGAGCGTCGCCCAGGGCGCCTGTTCTTTGAACAGGACCTGCAGCTCATGATACATTTTGGTGCGCTCGGCCTGATCGGAGGTGACGCGGGCCTTTTGCATCAGATCCTCGACCGGCTGATAGCACCAGTTGGCGAAATTCGCGCCACCGACACCTGAACAGGCGAAGAAGTAGCTGATTAGATTATCGGGATCGCCGTTGTCGCTGGTTGCGCCGAGAATGATGGCGCCGTCGCGGTTCTTGTCGCGGGCGCGCTTCACATACTCGCCCCACTCGTAGGAAACGATCTCGACCGTGACCCCGACCTTGGCGAAATCGGCCTGGATCAGCTCAGCGGTCCGCTGCGCATTCGGCATGTAGGGACGGCTGACCGGCATGGCCCAGATCTTCATCTTGAGATCCTTCACACCGGCTGCATCCAGCATCTTCCTGGCGGCTTCAGGATCGTATTTGTCGTCGGCCACGGCATCGTTGTAGCCCCACATGCCCGGCGGCAACGGGTTCTTGGCGACCTGGCCGGTACCTTGGAAGATGGCGTCGATGATCGCCTGCTTGTTCATCGCCATGTTGAGCGCACGGCGTACCTCGGCCTTGTCGAAGGGCGGCATCAATGTGTTGTAGGCGAGATAGGCCACGTTCAGTCCCGGCTTTTCCATCACCGTGAGATTGGGATCGGCCTTGAGATCGGCGATGTCGGCGGGCGCCGGATAAGGCGCCATCTGGCATTCGCCCGCCCGCAGGCGCTGCATGCGTGCGGTCGGATCGACCGTAATGGCGAAAACCAGTTCGTCGAGCTTCGGCTTCTCGCCAAAATAGTCGGGATTGGCCTGGAACCGGATGACGGCATCCTGCTGGTAGTCGACAAAGCGGAAGGGACCGGTGCCCACCGGTTGCTGGTTGAGCTTTTCCTTTGTGCCCGCGGCGATGAGCTTGTCGGCATATTCCTTCGACAGAACGGAGCCAAAGTCCATCGCAAGCATGGCAAGCAGCGAAGCGGAGGGCTGGTTCAGCGCGATCTTCACTGTGTTGTCATCGACCTTGACGACGTCCTTGATGAGGTTCTGCATCTCCATGCCTTCGAAGATTTCCCAGCTCGAGCCGGCAATATAGCCGTACCAGGGATCGTCCTTGAGGCGCTGGCGATCCAGCGAGAAGATCACATCATCGGCGGTCAGCTCGCGGGTCGGTGTGAAATAGTCGGTGGTCTGGAACTTCACGCCCTTGCGCAGCTTGAACGTGTATTCGAGCTTGTCATCCGAGATCGTCCAGCTTTCGGCCAGGCCCGGGACCACGTTGGTGGTGCCCTGTTCGAATTCGACCAGGCGGCTGTAGATCGGCTTGGACGAGGCATCCCAGGTGGAGTTGGTTGAATAGAGCGCCGGATCGAACCCCTCGGGCGCGCTTTCCGAACAATAGACAAGGCCCTTGGCCAACGCCTGGCTGGCAAAAAGACCGGACAGGAGGGCGACGGCAACGCCTGCGGCGAGCCTTGCGGCCAGGCGGCCGCGCTGCGGAACAGTCATGATCTTCCCCTTTTTCTCGGTTATTGGCGTTCTTGGTTGTTGGCAATCGAGCGATGGCGGCCCATCCGAAGAGCCGCCACCAGACTGTGATCAGTCGGCCCTGCCGGCGGTGGTCTCCAGACCGCGACCAGCGCGCCAGACCGGATCCGGTCTGGTCCAGAGAATGTCCGACGTGATGAGTTTGGCGACTTCGCGGGCATGCAGCGCCAGGAATTTCTCACCCTTCTCGGCAGTGCCCTTGCTGGGGAAGCCCCAGGTACCGGTCTGCGGCGCGCGCTCCGAGAAAGAGTAGAAACGCGATGCGCCATGCGGCGCTTCGTTCTGGCCTGCCTGCAGGGCCTCGGCATCCTTGAACTTGTCGGTTTTGACGATGTCGCCGGCGATCGCCAGCATGACGGACGCTTCGCCCTCGCAGGCATGTTTCGGGCCATCGTCGGATTCGAACAGCGCCGAGGTTTCCTCCTGCGCCAGGAACCATGGCGTCGTCACCACGATCGGCATATCGAATTCCACCGCCAGTTCGCGCACCGCAACGGCCAGCGGGTCGACATTGCCGCCGTGGCCATTGACGATGAGCAGGCGGGTGAAGCCGATCGCCTTGAGTGAACGCACGACCGAGCGCAGCACGCCGTGGTAGGCGGCATAATCCAGCGTGATCGTGCCGCCGAACGGCAGGTGATGCTCGCTCATGCCCAGCCAGAGGCCAGGCAGGACGGCAAGCGGTACGTCGTCGGAAACCAGCCGCGCGCCGCGCACGGCGGCAGCCGCAGCACTTGCCGTGTCGGTGATCACAGGCAGATGCGGGCCATGCTGCTCCAACGAACCGACCGGCAGGATGGCCAGTGCATTGCCGCGCTCGGCGATCGCGCGCAGTTCCGGCGCCGTCATGCGCGCCCATTCGACTTCCCGAGCCATGATCTCCTCCTCGGTAGAATTTCGTTTTCCGATCCGCTAAATGATTTTCCTTGTTGCCGATATTGTCAACGGCTATCGTCTCACCGTCGAACTGGACCAACGATTGGGGACTGATGGCCAAGCACCCGAAACTCGGATCGAACCTCAAGGCGCTGCGCCAGAAACATGGCTGGAAGCTGAGCGATGTCAGCAGCAAGACCGGCGTGGCGATCTCGACCCTGTCCAAGGTTGAAAACGACCAGATGTCGCTCTCCTACGACAAGCTCCTCCAGATCGGTGAGGGGTTGGGCCTGTCGATGGCCGAACTGGTGGCCGAACCAGAAACTCCAGGCCATCTGCTGACCCGGCGCTCCGTCAATCTTCACGGCGATGGACTGCAGCAGAAGACCCAGAATTACGACTACCTCTACCTCAGCACGGACATCACCAAGAAACGCATGGTGCCGGTGCTGACGCGCATCACCACCCGCTCGCTGGAAGCGTTCGGTCCCCTCATCAAGCATTCCGGCGAGGAATTCCTCTATGTGCTCGAAGGTCCCATCGAAGTGCATACCGAGCACTATGCGCCGGTTCGCCTCGAGAAGGGCGAGAGCATCTACATCGACAGCACCATGGGGCACGCCTATCTCGCCGTCGGTGAAAGCGATGGGCTGGTGCTCGCAGTCTGCTCGAGCGCGCAGCCGGACTTCCAGTCCGCACTGATCGAGATGCTGGATCATTAGAGCGCCGCGCGTCCGCTCAGGAGGCTCCAACACGTTGAGTAGGCGCATAACGGGCGGCGGATGCCGCCTTTCCTTTCCGAAAATCGATGTCGATTTTCGCTGTCATGCGCCAGACCAGCGCTTGACGTGGTTTTCAAATTTTGAAAATGCTTAGCGTATAGGAAACGACTCTCCTCACTGGCGACCGCCGGTACCAAAGGACCGCGACGATGACGACGCAAGAGGCCGAACAAGAGCCGGTGAAAGCCGATGTGTTGATCATCGGCGGCGGCATTGCCGGCGCTTCCGTCGGCTACTGGCTGGCGCCGCATCTGAAGACGGTTCTGCTGGAACGCGAAAGCCAGCCTGGCTACCATTCGACCGGCCGCTCCGCCGCGCTGTTCAGCGAAACCTATGGCACGCGTCAGGTACGTGCCTTGGCTGCGGCGAGCCGCGCCTTTCTCGAAACGCCGCCCGCGGGCTTCGCGGAACATCCGATCCTGACGCCGCGCGGCATGCTCGTCGTGGCTTCCACGGAACAGGAACACCTTCTTGAGGAACATCAGGAAGCGGTCCGCTCGATCGGCCTTTCCGGCGAACGGCTCGATTTCGAAGGCGCCAAGGCCTGGATCCCGGTGCTGCGGCCGGAAAGCGTCGTTGGCGCCGTGTACAATCCGAATGCCGAGGACATCGACGTGCACGCCCTGCATCAGGGCTATCTGCGCGGGTTGAAACGTGCCGGGGGCACCGTGATCGGCAATGCTGAGGTGACCGCCGCCGAGCGAACGGGCGCCGACTGGCGCGTTGTCGCTTCAGGCAAGGAATACAGCGCGCCGATCGTGATCAACGCGGCTGGCGCCTGGGGCGACGAGGTCGGAACCCTGTTCGGCGCCAGACAGATCGGGTTGGAACCACGCCGGCGCACCGCCTTTGTCTTCAATCCGCCAGCCGGTCTCGAAGTGACCCGCTGGCCGATGTTCATCACCGCCGACGAGAGCTGTTACATCAAGCCCGATGCCGGCCTGCTGCTCGGCTCCCCGGCCAATGCCGATCTGATGCCGCCGCAGGATGTTCAGCCCGAAATGGAAGACATCGCGCTCGGTATCCACCGCATCGAGGAATTGACGACGCTTTCCGTGGGCCGCCCGAGCCGCGTGTGGGCAGGGTTGCGTTCCTTTGTCGGCGATGGGGATCTGGTCGGCGGCTTTGACACAAAGGTGCCGGGCCTGTTCTGGCTGGTCGCGCAGGGCGGCTACGGCATCCAGACATCCGCCGCCATGGGTGAAGCCTGCGCTGCCCTGGTGCGTGGCCAGCCGCTGCCGGCACGCATCGCCGATTTCGGGCTCGACAGCGCCATGCTCAGCCCGACACGGCTCAACGGATAGCAAGACCGGAACCAATCCGGCTACCAACCGCTTCGCGGCACATGCAAAAAGCCCGCTTCATCTCGCGTGAAGCGGGCTATTCTTTTTACCGCCGCGCGTCTTTCGGACGCGGTCAGGCACATGATCCTTTCCGAAAATCGATTCCGATTTTCGGGGTCATGCGCAATCAGCGTGCCGAGAAACCTGGCGGCGTGCGGCCAACGCGTTGCTTACGCGCCGCGTAGCGGGCGTCCCGCTTTGCCTTGCGCTCTGCCTCATCGGCCAGAAGACGAGCGATGCGTTCGTTCTCATCCGCCTCGCGCAACGCAGCTTCCTCGCGCGCCTTCGCTTCGGCCTCGAGCCTTGCGGCTTCCGCTGCGGCTTCACGCTCTGCCTTCTCGGCGGCTTCACGTGCCAGGCGTTCCTGCTTCAGCCGAGCCTTTTCGGCTTCACGAATAGCGCGTGCTTCCAGGATCGCCTTGCGTTCCGCCTGGCGGGCCAGCACTGCCGGATCGTCTGCTGCCGGTTTTGCCTTGAAGCGCTCCAGGAGCGCCTTCTTTGCCTCGTTCGCGGCATTGCGCCGCTCGAAAATGTCTTTTTCCCTGTAGATAGCCAAGTCCAGTTCCCTGAAATCCATGTGCGGGGCTTACATACGCGCGCGAAAGCAGAGATCAAGCACCAATTCGGTATGCCAGCCATGAATAGAACGCGTATGTTGCAGCGCAACGACATATTGGAGCGACGCATGTCCATTCGGAGGCGCAAAGGACGCTCCAACACTTTAAATCTATCCATCATGTTTTCCGAAAACTGAATCCGATTTCGGGCCGGTATGTCGGCACCTGGCCCAATCTCTTGATTTGGCGCTTCGCTAAGCTCGCCCTATATGCGGTCGAACCAGCCAGCGGGACACGCATATGACCGATCTTTCCGTTCTCGACCTCTCACCCGTTGGCGAAGGCAGCACGCCTGCACAATCGCTGGCCAATACGCTGGATCTCGCCCGCCATGCCGAACGGCTGGGTTACAAGCGCTATTGGCTGGCCGAACATCACAACATGCCGGGCATCGCCAGCGCCGCCACCGCCGTCGTCATCGCCCATGTCGCGGCGGGCACCAGGACCATTCGTGTTGGTGCCGGCGGCATCATGCTGCCCAACCATGCACCGCTGGTGATCGCCGAACAGTTCGGCACGCTGGCTGCCCTGCATCCCGGCCGCATCGATCTCGGTCTCGGCCGCGCACCCGGCACCGACATGATGACGGCACGAGCGCTGCGCCGAAACCTCGATGCCAGCGTCGACAACTTCCCGCGCGACGTCGTCGAACTGATGGCCTATTTCGAACCGGCAGATGAGGGCCAGCGCATACGCGCGGTGCCCGGCGAGGACGAAGACGTACCGGTCTGGATCCTTGGCTCCAGTCTCTACGGCGCGCAGCTCGCCGCCATGCTCGGCCTGCCCTACGCGTTTGCCTCGCATTTCGCACCGGCGGAACTCGACCATGCGCTCGAGGTCTATCGCACGCGATTTGAGCCGTCGCAGCATCTCGACAAGCCGCGCGTCATGCTTGGCCTCAACGTGATCGCCGCACCGACCGATGCGGAAGCACGGCTGCTGTTCACGTCGCTGCAGCAGGCCTTTGTGAACTTGCGCAGTGGTCGGCCAGGCCGACTGCCGGCACCGGTCGAAAATTATGACCACGATCTCGATCCCGTCGCGCGCACCATGCTGAACCAGGCACTGTCCTGTGCCGTGGTCGGTTCGCGGGAAACCGTGAAGCAAGGTGTCGAAGCCTTCATCGCACGCACTGGCGCCGATGAGCTGATGGTGACCGCGCAGGTCTTCGACCATGCAGCCCGCGTGCGCTCCTTCGAGATGCTTGCCGACATCCATCGCGACCTGTCTAAGGCTGCGTGACGGCCGTTCGGATGCGTTATTTCACCGCCCGCACCAACTCTGCATCGGGATAGCAGGTGGCAGGGCGGCCGTTCTTGACCTGCCACTCGCCGATCGAACGCCGCGTCTTGAACCCCGGAAGGCCGTCGGCGCTACCGACGTCATAGCCCTTCTTTTCAAGCACCCGCTGCAGAGCGGCTATGTCCGACCTGTAGAGTCCGCCGACTTCGCCCCAGTCAGCCGAAAAGCGATGGTCGCCGCGCGCGATGCGGTCGGCGCCCAGGCCAATGAACAGCGCATAGAGGTCGGAGGTGTTGTATTCCTTCAGCACATAGAAGTTCGGCGTAACCAGGAATGCCGGACCATGGCGCCCAGCCGGCATCATCAGGAAAGCTTTGGCGGCGCTCTCAGCGGACGGGAACGGCTTGCCATCGATACGGCTGACGCCGAGCCTGCCCCAGGCTGAGACCGGCTTGCCGCGATCCGGCCCCTCCAGCGAGCACGAAACCGCCTCGGGGGCGGTGACCTCGTAACCCCAGCCACGCCCCTTCACCCAACCATAGTGGACCAGATAGTTGGCGATCGATCCCATGACGTCCGGCACCGAGTTCCAGATGTCGGTCTTGCCGTCGCCGTCGAAGTCGACCGCATGTTTCAGGAAGGAAGTCGGCATGAACTGCGGCTGGCCGAGCGCTCCGGCCCAGGAAGACTTCATGGCACCAACCGGGGCCAGGCCGCGCTGTACGATTTCCAGCGCCGCCAGCAGCTCTTCACGGAACATGTCCTTGCGCGTTGCCAGGAAGGCCTTGGTGCCCAGCACCTCGAAAGCATCGTACGGCATCCTGGCCCCGCCGAAGCCGCTTTCCCGACCCCAGATCGCCAACACGACGGAACCCGGCACGCCATAGCGTTTTTCGATCTGGCGCAGCGTCGCGGCGTATTTTGCCGCACGAGCGCGCCCGCCATTCGAAACCGCCGCAACGATCTTTTCGGCAAAGTAGGCACCGGGAGAACCGAACTCGGCCTGGTGCTGTTTCTTCGGTGTCTTCGGCTTTTCGCCCGGCAACACAAGATCGGGCAGCTTGAGGTTGGGGCTCACACCATCGAAAGCAGCGTTGAACGTCGCTTGCGAGATCCCTTTCGCCTTGGCTTCGGGCCAGAGATCGTTCTGCAGCCAGGCACGGAACTGATCGTCGACGGACGCAGCGGAAACGGAGCCTTCAAAACCCGCCACAAGAGTGACGAGCAGAAGCAGGCGCCTCAACAAAGAAAACAGGAAGCGGCCAGAGAAGCGATCCATCCAGTCTTCCTCGAAAACCTCGTTTCAAAATGTCGTGCGCGACTTCAGCGCGGCGGCCAGCGTGCCCTCATCGAGATAGTCGAGCTCGCCGCCGACCGGCACGCCATGCGCCAGCCTCGTCACCTTCACGTCGAAGCTGGAGAGCTGATCGGTGAGATAGTGCGCCGTCGTTTGCCCCTCGACCGTGGCGTTGACCGCGAGAATGATTTCCTTGACCGCACCGGCAGCGACGCGATCGACGAGTGAGCGGATGTTCAACTGATCGGGACCGATGCCGTCGAGCGGCGACAGCGTGCCGCCGAGCACATGGTAGCGGACATTCATGGCGGCCGCCCGTTCCAATGCCCAAAGGTCCGAAACGTCTTCGACAACGATCAGCACGGCATCGTCGCGACGAGGATCGGTGCAGATCATGCAAGGATCTGCGGTGTCGACGTTGCCGCAGGTCGAGCAGATGCGCACCTTCTCGACGGCCTCGCCCATGGCATTGGCCAGTGGCGCCAGGAGCTGATCCTTCTTCTTGATAAGATGCAGCGCCGCACGCCGAGCAGAACGCGGCCCCAGCCCCGGCACCTTGGCCAGAAGCTGGATCAGGCGTTCGATTTCCGGACCGGCGATTCGCTTGGACATCGCACCGATTTAGGATTTTTTCGGCCGTTTTGGAACTGAGCAACCGCTTACGCTTCGCGGCCTCGAATCAGGCCGCAAAGCCAATCACTGCAGCGGGCGGCTTTCCGACACGATAAGGGCGCCGATGGCGTCCGTGTTTTCCGGCGTCGACTGGAACGACATTACCGGCTGAGGTTCGGACGTGGTGGCCGAGGCCAGAACGGGCTGGGGTCTCTCGCTGGGTACCGCCGAAGCGGTGATCACCGGCAACGGAGCTGGCTCGGCCGACGCCACCATCACAGGCGCGGCTGCCTTGGCTGCCGCCGGCTTTGTGGAAGCAAAGGCCGCCGTTGGAACCGTGGCAGCCGAAGCGACGGCAACGGTCTCAGCGGGAGCAGCCGGCGTCGCGGCGGCAATCATGGTCGGATTCTCGTCCGGCAGCGGTTTCCAGTTGCGGCCGCGCTTCTCGTAGAAGGCATTGCCGCCGGCGA
This sequence comes from Mesorhizobium sp. 1M-11, assembly GCF_001303895.1. Lineage (GTDB taxonomy): Bacteria > Pseudomonadota > Alphaproteobacteria > Rhizobiales > Rhizobiaceae > Mesorhizobium. The sequence continues at coordinate 130,681 of NZ_LJSD01000050.1, forward strand.
CCAGCACGTAGTGCATGTTCTTGTATGGGAACTTCAGGCCTGCCGTATGGAAGAACATCGAGTTCTTCGCCTTGGTCGAACGCTCGCCCTTGAGCACCGCCTCGGCGGCCTCGACGACATCGGGCAAGGCCTTGGAGTTCATGCGGCGGGTCATGACGCCGGGCGCGAACTGGCCGCGTTGACCGACGACGCCGCAAATGCTGTCGCCATATTTGCCGGAGCGCAGGCGGTTCATGACCACGGTGCCGACGGCGACCATGCCATCACGGCTCGAACGATTCGATTCGAAGAACATCGCGCGCGCCAGGCATTCCTTGTCACGGCTGGTGTAGCGGTAGCCACGGACCTTGGAGCTGGGAGCTGCTGAATCGGAAAGCTTGGCGACGGACAGGCCGTGACTGCCGGTGGTCTGGCTGCAGGCAGCCAGGAATAGCGGGCCCAGGACAACCGTCCCCAGGGCTATCAGCTTTTTCCAACGTGTGGCGATCAACAAACGTCCCTCATTCTTGCAGCCGCCTTGTCCCCAGATTATGCGGCAAGAATGAGACACTTTCGGGCAAAAAGATGGCTAAAGCCTTACTTTGCCGAACAAGGTGAACAATTCGTGGATTTAAGGAAGTCGTTACCGAGTGGTTAATCCCACGCTATAACGCAATATTTCATTCTGTAACAAAAAAGGAGCAAGAGACGCTTTCCAGATATTCTCAAGATCTTCTCTTGCTCTTGTTCAAAATACTTATTCCCTTAAATCAAAACGGCAGCTTCATGCCGGGTGGCAAAGGCAGGCCCGCAGTCAAAGCCTTGGTTTTTTCCTGCATGATCTGTTCGACCTTGACCTTGGCGTCGTTGTGAGCCGCCAGAATGAGGTCTTCGAGGATTTCAACCTCGTCTTCCTTGAACAGCGACGGATCGATCTTCAGTACCTTCATCTCGAACTTGCCGGTCAGCGTCACATTGACCAGTCCGCCACCCGCCTGGCCAGTGGCTTCGAGATTGGCGATCTCTTCCTGCATGGACTGGAACTTGGCCTGCATTTCCTTCGCCTTGCCCATCAGGCCGAGCAGATCTTTCATGGTCTGATCCTTCTCAAATATCGTTGTCGTCGTCTCCTGCCGGCTCTACCGGCAGGTCGGCATCTTCATTATCGGCAGCTGGTGAATCGGGAATGCGCACGTCGATGATTTTCGCGCCGGGAAAGCGGGCGAGGATGGCGGCCACCGCTGGATCGGCACGAGCGTCGGAAAACGCATTCTCGCGCCGCGTCGTCTCGACCTCGGCCAGCGTCTGGCCGCCTTCTTCCTTCGACAGCGACACCAGCCAGCTGCGGCCGGTCCAGGCGCGCAACTTCGACGTCATGTCGTTGAGCAGCATCTTCGGCGCATCTTCGGTCAGCGCCACATCGATACGTCCCGGCTCGAACCGCACGGGCCGCACATATCGCTTGATTTGCACCTTGAAGGCGATGTCGCGGTTCTGATCGGCAAGGGCAATGATATCGGCCAGCGATTTGACCGGTACAGACTGCTGCTCCTGCACCGGCTCGGGTGCCGGCGTGAAGGCCGGGGCTGGAGCCTGCTCGACCAGACGCATGGTCTGCCCCCCGCCAGTCGCAACCGGCATGCGCACCGAGGCAGTTGCCGTGGATCCGGTGTTTCCACCAACGGGGCCGGGGGCGCCATTCGCTCGCACTGCCGCACCGGGTGCTGGTTGGCCACTTTCCAGTGACTTCAGCGCTTCATCGAGGGTGGGCAGGTCTGCCGCGTGAGCGAGCCTGATCAGCACCATTTCAGCGGCGCTGACCGGCCGGTTGGAGCTCTGCACCTCCGGAATGCCCTTGAGCAGCATCTGCCAGCTGCGCGACAGCACCCGCACCGACAGGGTGCGCGAGAACTCGAGGCCGCGCGTGCGTTCGTCTTCGCTCAGCGCCGCATCGTCGGCCGCACCCGGTATGAAACGCAGGCGCGTGACGAGATGGGTGAATTCGGCAAGGTCGGTGAGAACGGCGGCGGGATCGGCACCGACGTCGTAGAGTGCCCTGAGGCCCTGCAGCGCCGAGGCGATGTCGCCTTTCATGAGATGTTCGAACAGGTCGACGATGCGGGCGCGGTCGGCAAGGCCGAGCATGGCGCGCACGGCTTCCGCCGTGACATTGCCGGCGCTGTGGGCGATGGCCTGATCGAAGATCGACTGGGCGTCACGCATCGATCCTTCGGCGGCGCGGGCGACCATGGCCAAGGCATCGTCGTCGGCCTCGATCTGTTCGAGGCCGGCAATGCGTTTCAGATCCGCCTTGATCATGGCTGCATCGATACGACGTAGGTCGAAGCGCTGGCAGCGCGACAGCACGGTGATCGGAACCTTGCGGATTTCGGTGGTGGCGAAGATGAATTTCACATGCGGCGGCGGCTCTTCCAGGGTCTTCAGCAGGCCGTTGAAGGCCTGCGTGGAGAGCATGTGCACCTCGTCGATGATATAGACTTTATAGCGGGCCGATACGGGCGCGTAACGAACACGGTCGATGATGTCGCGAATGTCGTCGATACCCGTGTGGGAAGCGGCGTCCATCTCGATGACATCGACATGGCGGCCCTCCATGATCGCCTGACAGTGTTCGCCAGGCACGGAAAGATCGACGGAAGGGCGATCGACCTCAGCAGTCTTGTAGTTGAGGGCACGCGCCAGGATGCGCGCTGTGGTTGTCTTTCCGACGCCTCGCACACCGGTCAGCATCCATGCCTGAGCGACACGCCCGGTGGAAAAGGCGTTGGTCAGCGTGCGGACCATCGGCTCCTGGCCGATCAATTCGGAGAAGTTGGACGGGCGGTATTTGCGTGCCAGGACGCGGTAGCCACCAGAGGCCTTTTCGGGTGCGGGATTGTTTCCGGCTTCGCTCATCCGCCCTGACTGCTCCCTGAAGCCTGTTTCCGCACATAGGTTTCGCCCGCTGAGCTGCGCGCCGTCATTGTTCGCGACAGAAGGACCGCGGGAGAAGAGCGAAGAGGCGGGAGGCTGGAACAATGACCCGTTCCGGGCTCGTTAGGGCTGCTTCCTTCCGGACCTGACCCGGTTGGCGAGTGGATCGTCCACCACCAACCTCCCACCCCCATATCGGCAATTTGGCACGAGAATGCAAGGGTCGAGAGTCTGCATCGGCCATTGAGACCGACCAAGGAGGGGCTTGCGACGAATCCAACGCCGTTTTAGCCTTCCCGCAAATCTCAGGGGGAATGCCGATGCTGCCTGGCCTGAAGGCCGGATTTTCGCTGGACGCCCGGTTGGAGGCAGACAGCGAACAATTGCTGTGGCTCGGCCTGTGCGAACTGCGCATCATGAACGATTGCCGCTGGCCCTGGTTGATCCTGGTGCCGCAGCGGCCCGGCATCGAAGAATTGCACGACCTTACCCCGCTCGACCAGGCCATGCTGACCTTCGAGGCCAATATGGTCGGTCAGGCGCTGAAGGAAGCCACCGGCTGCGCCAAGATCAACACTGCCGCTCTCGGCAACATTGTCCGGCAGCTGCATGTCCATGTCATTGCCCGCAACGAAGGCGATCCCGCCTGGCCCGGGCCGGTTTGGGGGCACGGGCCACGCGAACCCTACAAACGCTCCGATCTCCACCGGTTTGCCGAACTGATAAAGGCGGCGCTATAAGTCGCTGGCAATTCCGCCGAGTCTTCCGAGTCCCCATGACCTTTCGCCTGTTCGACGCGCCATTGCGCGAGCCCAGCCAATTCGTCGGCTTTGCCGGCAACCGCATCGATCGCCAGTCCGAGAATCGGTCCGACGATTGTGTTGAAGTCGCGCTGAAAGACCCGCGCGCGCGCATCCTGCCGATGCGAGACGGGCGGCTCTATCTGAAACTCAAGGACGGCGGTGCCTTCGATCCGTGGTTCGATCTGGCTGAAAGCACGGGCGTCGAAACAAAACTTTCCGAGGCAATCCTGCTGGGGTACGCCGACGGCCAACCGATCCTGGCGGCGCCGGCGGCCATGGCTTCGGAAACGCTGCCGGAAACCATCAAGGCCATCGATCACCGCTCGGTCTACATCCAAGGCCTGATCGACGAAGCGGCACTTGGCGCACTGGCACAGGGCGCCGCGCTGCTTTCCTGGAACGCCAGCCACCGCTTCTGCTCAAAATGCGGAAATCCGTCGGAAATGCGCGCCGGCGGTTACCGGCGGCATTGCCCGGCCTGCGGCACCGATCATTTTCCGCGCACCGATCCGGTCGCAATCATGCTGACGGTCTCGCGCGAACGATGCCTGCTGGGACGCGGCCCCCACTTCGCGCCCGGCATGTATTCCTCGCTCGCAGGTTTCATCGAGCCCGGCGAAACGATCGAAGCCGCCGTGCGCCGTGAGACCCTGGAGGAGGCCGGAATCCGGCTTGGCCGCGTCGTCTATCATGCAAGCCAACCCTGGCCGTTTCCCTATTCGCTGATGATAGGCTGTTTCGGCGAGGCTCTGAACGAGGACATCCAGGCCGATCTCACCGAGCTTGAGGACTGCCGCTGGTTTTCGCGCGAGGAGACGCGCCAGATGCTGGAGCGGCGTCATCCGGAAGGGCTGATGACCCCGCCGCCGGGAGCTATCGCGCATCACCTGATCAAGGCATGGGTGGACAGCGAAGACTGAGCGCATTGGCCTGGAAATCGCGGCCGGTCGCTCCGATATGACGGGCTCCACGCAACATGGTGCGGCGGCCCATCAACCTTCCGTCAGGAGCATTCCTTGACCCGACGCCAGACGCTCAATCCCGCCGGTCTCTTCGACAGCCAACAATATGGTTTCAGCCAGGCCCTCGTTGTCGAAGGCGGACGCAGGATGTTGCTGTCGGGCCAGGTTGGCGTCGATGAAAATGAAAAGACCGCCGAAGGCGGCCTCGGCCCGCAGGCCATCAAGGCGCTCGACAACATCGATTATCTGCTGAAACAGGCCGGCGGCGACCTTTCGCATGTGGTGATGCTGCGCATCTACATCGCCGAGGCGGCGCGCGATGACCAGGGGCCGATTGCTGAAGCCTTGCGCCGTTATTTCCCGGCCGATCCGCCGCCCTCGTCCTGGATCATCGTCACCGGCCTGTCGCTGCCGGAATGGCTGATCGAGATCGAGGCGGAAGCGGTCCTTCCCTGATGACGGGGCTTAATCCGCCACTTTCCACTGCTCGCGCGAATCGCTGGCCGGATAGACACCAAGGATGCGTACTTCCTTGGAGAAGAAGCGCAATTCCTCGAGCGCGTTCTTGACGCTGGGATCCTCCGGATGGCCCTCGATGTCGGCGTAGAACAGCGTCGCGGTGAAGGCGCCGAGCTGATAACTCTCCAGCTTGGTCATGTTGACGCCATTGGTGGCGAAACCGCCCATCGCCTTATAGAGCGCGGCCGGCACGTTGCGGACACGGAAGATGAAAGTGGTCATCATCTTGGTGTCGGGCAAGCTGCGTTCGACCCACTGCTTCGATTTCGTCAGCACGACGAAACGGGTGACGTTGGAATCGGTATCCTCGACATTTTCTTCCAGTATATCGAGGCCGTAGAGCGAGGCCGCAAGCCGTGGCGCCAAGGAGGCCATCGTGCGATCCTTCTCGGCAGCCACGAATTTCGCCGAACCCGCGGTATCGCCCGCCACCACCGGCTTCCAGCCATTCTTGCGGATATATTTCCGGCACTGGCCGAGCGCATGGATATGGCTGTGCACCGTCTTGATTTCGGAGCGCTGCACACCGGGCAGCACCATCAGCTGGAAATGGATCGGCAGGAAATATTCGCCGATGATGTGCAGCCTGGATTCCGGCAGAAGGTGATGGATGTCGGCCACACGCCCTGCGATCGTGTTTTCGATCGGGATCATGGCAAGATCGGCCTTGCCGGTCTCCACGGCATTGAAGGCGTCCTCGAATGTCGGGCAGGGCAACGGTTCCATCGTCGGAAACATGTTGCGGCTGGCAGTGTCGGAATTGGCGCCCGGTTCGCCCTGGAACGAGATGCGGTTGGTAGGGGCAGGAGACATTCTTGGCTAAGCCTTCGTCAGTGAGATAGGATTTCGCGCGCCCGCTCCAGGTCCTCGGGCGTGTCGACGCCGAGCGGAACCGAGCGCACGATCTCGGCGTCAATGCGCATGCCGGCTTCCAGCGCACGCAATTGTTCGAGGCTTTCACGCCGCTCCAGCGCCGATTGTTTCAGCGCGACGAACCGTTCGAGAGCGGTGCGGCGATAGGCATAAAGGCCGACATGATGGTAAAGTGGGCCTTCGCCCCAAGGGGCGGTGGCGCGCGTGAAATAGAGCGCCCTCAACCGCGTTTCGGACAGCGGTGAGCCAACGATCTTGACCACGTTCGGATTGGTCTTTTCTTCCTGGCGCACGATCTCGACGCCGAGCGTCGCGATGTCGACGGAGCTGTCCTCGAACGGCTTCAGCGCCGCACGGATGATGGCTGGTTCGATGGTCGGGAGGTCGCCCTGGACGTTGACGATCGTCTCGATCTCGCCTTTCGGATCGAATGTCCCGAGCGCCTCGAAAATGCGGTCGGAACCGGACTGGTGGTCGGCGCGGGTCATCACCGCATCGAAACCATGCGCGCGCACCGCTTCCGCCACCGCCTCGGTGTCGGTCGCCACCGCTACGCGGCCGAGGTCGGCTTCCGCGGCGCGGGCGGCCACATGCACGATCATCGGCTTGCCGGCGATATCGGCCAGTGGCTTGCCGGGCAACCGGGTGGAAGCCATGCGGGCGGGAATCAGGATCAATGTGGACATGGATGAAGCGGAACTGAACGGGCAGGGCGGAAAGTGGCAAAAGGTCTCACTGGAAGCGCCCTTATAAGTGTTGCAACCGAATAGCAAAAGACCTAGTTTCCGCCCGATTTGGCCCCCTCGACGGGGAGGGTCTCGATACCGACAGCCGGAAGGACGGAACGGTCTGCCGGAAAAGGGAGCTGGGGTTTATGGATTCCAACGAAGTCAACAAGGTACTGGCCGGCCTGCTCGGAACCGTGTTCGTGGTTTTTTCGGTCGGTATCGTATCCGACTCGCTGTTCGCCTCGCCCAAGCCCGAGAAGCCCGGCTTCACGATCGAAGCGGCTGAACCGGAGGCCGGTGCTGGTGGCGGCAAGGAAGCCAAGGCCGCAACGCCGGTTGCAGACCTTCTGGCTGCAGGCAAGGCAGAAGCCGGCGCCACCGTTTTCAAGAAATGCCAGGCCTGCCATAGCGGCGAGAAGGGCGGCCCCAACAAGATCGGCCCCGATCTGTGGGATATCGTCAATCGTCCGGTCGCGCATCACGAGGGCTTTGCCTATTCGGGCGGCATGAAGGATTTCGCCAAGGGCGGCGAGACGAAGTGGACCTTCGAGAACCTGAACCACTTCCTGACTTCGCCGAAGGGCTTCGTGAAGGGCACGGCCATGGGTTTCGCCGGCCTGCCCAAGGATGAGGACCGCGGCAACCTGCTCGCTTACCTGCGTACGCTGTCCGACAGCCCGGCGCCTCTGCCGGAGGCTGGTGCTGCGCCCGAGGCCACTCCTGCCGCCGCGCCTGCAGACGCCAAGCCTGCAGACGCCAAGCCTGCTGAAGGCGCGAACTGACGGTCTTATCGTTCTGACGACCACGAAAAAGCCGGGTTTGACCCGGCTTTTTTATTGCGCGGCCAAATAAGGCGGCTTCAGCCGGTTTTCGCAGGCCGCGAATAAGCTAAGGTGCCGGCTCGAACAGGCCAGCGACAGGCAGAAGGATCAGGAATGCAGCGTTTCCGGCTCGGGATGCCCTTGAAGTTCCTGGCGGCAGGTGCCGCCCTTGCCATCGGTATCCAGGCGGCAATGGCCGATGAATGGCGTACCACCTCTTCGCTGCTCGGCGAATCGAAATACGGCGAGAACTTCCAGCGCTACGACTATGTCAATCCGGACGCGCCGAAGGGAGGCACGCTGAATTCGACAGTTGTCGGCTCCTACGACAGCTTCAATCCTTACATCGTACAAGGCTCGCCGGCTGCCGGTTTCGCTCCGTTCGGGGGCGGCCTGCTTTACGAAACGCTGATGGAACAATCCATCGACGAAGGTGGCAATATCAGCCACCCGCTGGTTGCCGAAGCCTACAAATATCCGGCTGACTATTCGTCTGCCACCTATCGCCTCGACCCGCGGGCGAAATGGCACGACGGCAAGCCGATCACCGTCGATGACGTGATCTGGTCGTTCAACGTGCTGAAAACCAACAGCCCGATGTACAACCGCTATTTCGCGAACGTCACCGAGGCGGTGGCGGTTGGCGACCGGGAGGTGGAATTCCGCTTCGACCAGAAGGGCAACCGCGAGCTGCCGAAGATCATGGGCGACATGGTCGTATTGCCCAAGCATTGGTGGGAAGGCACGGACGCCAAGGGCAACAAACGCGACATAACCAAGCCGACGCTGGAAATCCCGCTGGGCTCGGCTGCCTACAAGGTGAAAAGTTTCAAGCCGGGTTCTGAAATCATCTGGGAGCGCGTGCCCGACTATTGGGGCGCCAAGCTGCCGGTGAAGATTGGCCGCGAGAACTTCGACACCAAACGCTACGTCTATTTCCTCGACGACAGCGCCGCATGGCTCGCCTTCACCAAGGGCGGCCTGGAAGACATCAATGTCGAAAATAGCGGCCGCAACTGGATGACGAAATACGACTTCCCGGCCTTGAAAGCCGGCGACGTCATCAAAAAGCAGTTCCCTGCGGCGGCGCTTGCCAATTTCCAGGGCTTCATCATCAACACCCGCCGGCCGCTGTTCCAGGACCGGCACGTGCGCCAGGCGCTGTCTTACCTTTACGATTTCGACACGATCAACCGCACCCAGTCCTTCGGCCTGAATACGCGGATCACCAGCTATTTCATGGGCAAGGATCTTGCCTCGAGCGGCCTGCCGCAGGGCAAGGAGCTCGAAATCCTCAACCAATACAAGGACAAGCTGCCGCCGGAGCTCTTTACCGAGGAATTCAAGATTCCCGCCTTCGACAATCCGCAGGCGGAACGCAAAATCCTGAAATCGGCAGTCGATCTGTTCAAGCAGGCCGGATGGGTGATCAAGGATGGCAAGATGGTCAACGCCAAGACCGGCCAGCCCTTTGCCTTCGAAATCCTCGATTTCCGGCAGGGCGCCGAGGCGACGCTCAATCCCTATGTCACCATGCTGCGCAAGATCGGTATCGTCGCCACGCTGCGCTTTGTCGACAGCAGCCAGTACGTCAATCGCGTCAACAGTTTCGATTACGACATGACCACGCAAGTGCTGCCGCAGTCTGATTCGCCAGGCAACGAACAGCGCGATTTCTGGTCGTCCAAGGCGGCCGATTCGTCCGGTTCCCGCAACTATGCCGGCATCAAGGATCCTGTCGTCGACGCGCTGGTCGACCGCGTCATCTTCGCCACCGACCGGAACGATCTCATTGCCGCCACCCGCGCGCTCGACCGCGTGCTGTTGTGGAGTTTCTACGCGGTGCCGCAATTCACGCGGCCGGATGTGCGGCTGGCCTACTGGAACAAGTTCGGCATTCCGGACAAGCAGCCGTCCTATATCGGGCCGGACATCGATTCCTGGTGGATCGATGTCGAGAAGGAGAAAGCCCTGGCCGCCAAGTACAAGGGCCTCAATTGATGGCAGGTCCGTCCCGCCGCGATGTGCTGGCTCTTGGAGCAGCGACGGCAGCGGTTGCTCTTTTGCCTGGCCAGGTCTTTGCCGGCAGTCCGACGGAAACACCCCTGCACGGGCTGTCTGCCTTCGGTGACCTGAAATACCCTGCCGGTTTCAAAAACTTCGACTATGTGAACCCGGACGCGCCGAAGGGCGGAACCTTCAATTTCGCGCCTTTCAGCTGGGTGTTCAACCAGAACCCGCAGACCTTCAACACGCTGAATTCATTCATTCTCAAGGGCGACTCACCGCCACGCATGGACATGTGTTTCGAAGCGCTGATGGCGTCGGCGCTGGACGAGCCCGATTCGATGTATGGGCTGGTCGCGGAAACGGTATCGATCGCGCCCGACCGCAACAGCTTCACCTTCAAGCTGAGGCCGGAGGCGCGGTTTCATGACGGCTCGCCGCTGACCGCCGAGGATGCCGCCTTCACCTACAAGCTTTTGAAAAACGAAGGCGCCCCGGATTTTTCCATTCCCTTGGCGCGCCTTGCCGATGCGATCGCCGATGACAAACAGACATTGAGGCTCGTTTTCGACGGCAAGCAGAGCGAACGGCTTATCCTGTCGGTGGTCGGATTCCCGATCCTGTCCAAGGCCGATATCGAAGCCAACGGCTTCAAGGGCGGCATGCGACCTTTGCTTGGTTCAGGTGCCTACAGAGTCGGGCGTGTGGCGCCCGGCCAGACCATTGAATACGAGCGCGTTGCCGACTATTGGGCACGCGATCTCAACGTCAATCGCGGCCAGAACAATTTCGACCGCATCCGCATCGATTTCTACCTTGATCGCCGGGCTGCTTTCGAGGCCCTGAAGAAGGGAGATACCTTCTATCGGGAAGAATCCGTCTCGCGCAGTTGGGCGATCGACTATGATTTTCCGTCGATACGGGAAGGCAAGGTCATCAAACATGAATTCGCAGCCGAGAAGCGGCCGCTCATGCAGGCGATGGCACTCAATCATCGCCGTGCACCCTTGAACGACATCAAGGTGCGGGAGGCTGTGGGGCTCTGCTTCGATTTCGAATGGGCGCGACGCAACTTTTTCTACGATCTCTACGACCGCTCGCAGTCCATGTTCGAGCTTTCCGACTATCGCGCGGAAGGCAAGCCGAGCGCCGAAGAACTCGCATTGCTGGAGCCGTTGCGCGGCAAGATCCCCGAGGCGGCCTTTGGCGAAGCCGTCCTGCAGCCGGTTTCCGATGGCTCGGGCCGCGATCGCAAGATGCTCGGCAAGGCATCGAAGCTGCTTGCGGAGGCCGGCTGGAAACGCAGCGGATCCTTTGTCCAGAACGACAAGGGTGAAAAGCTGACGCTGGAGATGCTGAGCGATGAGGAGGTGCTCTCGCAGAGGTTTTCACCTTTCATCGAAAACATGCGCGCCGTCGGCATCGACGCCACTTCCCGCATCGTCGACACGCCACAATATCAGCGCCGGCTGTCGGACTATGATTTCGACCTCGTCATCGCGGCAACTCTATTTTCGCCGTCGCCGACGCAGGACGAGATGGAGCAATTCTTCCATTCGCGCAGCGCGGCCATGCCGGGAACCCGCAACTATCCCGGCATTGCCGATCCAGGCGTCGACGCGCTGGTCGACGCCGTCGGCGCGGCCAAGGACCGGCAAAGCCTGATTGCCGTCATGCGCGCGCTCGACCGGGTCTTGCGCGCGCGGCACGACTGGATTCCAAACTATCACAAAGCGAATCACTGGGTCGCATTCTGGGACATGTTCGGCTTCAAGGAGCCGAAGCCGGATTATGCCTTCCCGATCGAGTCGCTGTGGTGGTTCGACAAGGACAAGGCGGCAAAGATTGGCAAAGGGTGACGTAGCTTTCCTCTCCCTGTTTACGGGGATGGGAAGCCGGCAGGCAGGTGAAGGGCGGCGCGAGCCTGGCAACATCGAGTGCTGCCCCTCATCCGTACGGAGTCTGTTCTCGGGCTTGGCCTCGGCAAGACCCTGGGAGGCACCTTCTCTCCTTGAACGGGAAGAAGGGAGAAGCTGATGGGCGCCTATATCCTTCGCCGGCTGCTTTTGATGATCCCGACGCTGTTCGGCATCATGGCGATTTCCTTCGTTGTGGTGCAGTTCGCGCCCGGTGGGCCGGTGGAGCAGGTCATCGCCAAGCTGACCAACCAGGGTGGCAGCGCAGCAGATCGCCTTGGAGGCGGTGGCGGCAGCGATCTCGGCGGCAGCAATTTCGACCCCGCCGGCAACGTCAGCTCCAAATACCGCGGCGCGCAGGGCCTCGACCCCGAATTCATCGCCAAGCTGGAGAAGCAGTTCGGCTTCGACAAGCCGCCGCTCGAACGTTTCGGACTGATGTTGTGGAACTACGCGCGCTTCGATTTCGGCGACAGCTATTTCCGCGACATTTCGGTGGTGAACCTGATCCTGGAAAAGATGCCGGTTTCGATTTCGATCGGCCTGTGGATCACGCTGCTTTCCTACCTGATCTCGATCCCACTCGGCATCCGCAAGGCGGTCAAGGACGGCTCTTCCTTCGATACATGGACCAGCGCCGTCGTCATTGTCGGCTATGCCATCCCAGGCTTCCTGTTCGGTATCCTCTTGATGATCCTGTTCGCCGGCGGCTCGTTCTGGGACTGGTTTCCCCTACGCGGCCTGACCTCCGACAACTGGGATCAGCTGTCCTGGCCTCAGCGCATTCTCGATTATTTCTGGCACCTCACCCTGCCGCTGACGGCGATGGTTCTAGCGGCCTTCGCCACCTCGACGCTGCTGACGAAGAACTCCTTCCTGGAAGAGATCCGCAAGCAATATGTGGTGACCGCGCGCGCCAAGGGCCTGTCCGAACGACAGGTGCTTTACGGTCACGTCTTCCGCAACGCGATGTTGATCGTCATCGCCGGTTTCCCCGGCGCGTTCATCTCCGCCTTCTTCTCCGGCTCGCTGCTGATCGAGAACATCTTCTCTCTCGACGGTCTCGGTCTGCTCGGTTTCAAATCGATCGTCGACCGTGACTATCCCGTCGTCTTCGCCAATCTCTACATCATGTCCCTGATCGGCCTCTTCGTCAGCCTGATCTCCGACCTCACCTACACCTGGATCGATCCGCGCATCGACTTCGAGCGGAGAGACGTGTGATGGCGGATGTCGCAGCCAATCCAGTGGCCGATACGGCGCCGATCGGTCGACCGAAGGTCTCACCGCTCAACCAGCGCCGCTGGGCCAATTTCAAGGCCAATCGCCGCGGCTACTGGTCATTGTGGATCTTCCTCGTGCTGTTCGTGCTGTCGTTGTTTTCGGAACTGATCGCCAACGACAAGCCGATCATCGCCTCCTACAAGGGCGAAATCCTGTTCCCGGTTCTCGTCGCCTATCCGGAAGAGAAATTCGGCGGCTTCTACGCGGTAACCGACTATCGCGATCCGGTGATCCGCGACGAGATCAACGCCAATGGCTGGATGATCTGGCCGCCGGTCCGCTACTCATACCGCACCGTCAACAACGCGGTGCCGGAAGCGGCTCCATCCAAACCGTCCTGGATGTACGATGCCGAGAAACGCTGCGGACAGTACCCGCAGAAGGCGGCTGATCCTGACTGCATCGTCGGAAACTGGAACTGGCTGGGTACGGACGACCAGGCGCGCGATGTGCTGGCGCGCGTGATCTACGGCTTTCGCATCTCGGTGTTGTTTGGCCTTATATTGACGTTGGGCTCGGCGCTGATCGGCGTTTCCGCCGGCGCGATCCAAGGCTATTTCGGCGGCTGGGTGGACTTGTTGTTCCAGCGTTTCATCGAAATCTGGTCGGCGATACCGGTGCTTTACCTGCTGCTCATCGTCGCCGCCGTGCTGCCGCCGGGCTTCTTCATCCTGCTCGGGCTGATGTTGCTGTTTTCCTGGGTCGCCTTTGTCGGCGTCGTGCGTGCGGAGTTCCTGCGCGCCCGCAACTTCGAATATGTCAACGCGGCGCGTGCGCTTGGTGTGCCGAACGCCACGATCATCTTCCGCCATCTGCTGCCCAACGCCATGGTGGCGACGCTGACCTTCCTGCCCTTCATCCTGAACGGTTCGATCTCGACGCTGACTTCGCTCGACTTCCTCGGGTTCGGCCTGCCGCCCGGTTCGGCATCGCTCGGCGAATTGCTGAAGCAGGGACAGCGCAACCTCAACGCACCCTGGCTCGGCCTGTCCGGCTTCGTCGTGATCTCGCTGATGTTGTCGCTGCTGATCTTCATCGGTGAAGCCACCCGTGACGCCTTCGACCCGAGGAAGACGTTCAAGTGAGCGAGACCCCCCTTCTCTCCGTCCGCGATCTCTCCGTCGCCTTCCTGCAAGGCGGCAAGATCTCGACTGCTGTCGACCACATCTCCTTCGACATCGCCAAGGGCGAAACGGTGGCGCTGGTCGGCGAATCCGGCTCCGGCAAGTCGGTCTCGGCGCTTTCGGTGCTGAAGCTTCTGCCGTATCCGCCGGCAAGCCACCCGTCGGGCCAGGTCCTGTTCGGCGGCCAGGACCTGCTCAAGCTGGACGAGCGGCAACTGCGCGGCGTGCGCGGCAACAAGATCACCATGATCTTCCAGGAGCCGATGACATCGCTGAACCCGCTGCACACCATCGAGCGGCAGATCGGCGAAATCCTGAAGCTGCACAGGGGCTTGGGCGAAGCGCAGGCACGCAAGCGCACCGTGGAACTGCTCAACGAAGTCGGTATCCGGGAACCGGAAAAGCGGCTCGATGCCTACCCACATCAGCTTTCCGGCGGCCAACGCCAGCGCGTCATGATCGCCATGGCGCTGGCCAACGAGCCTGAGCTTCTGATCGCCGATGAGCCAACCACGGCACTCGACGTAACGGTGCAGGCGCAGATCCTGGAGCTGCTGGCCAAGCTCAAGGAGAAGAACGGCATGTCGATGCTGTTCATCACGCATGACCTCGGCATCGTGCGCAAGATCGCCGACCGGGTCTGCGTGATGACCAAGGGCAAGATCGTCGAAACCGGCCCGACCAAGGAAATCTTCGCCAATCCGCAACATGCCTATACGCGCCATCTGCTCGCCGCCGAGCCGAAGGGCCGGCCACCAGCAGCCGACGAGAATGCCAAGGCGGTGATGCGCGGCGACGACATCAAGGTCTGGTTCCCGATCAAGCAGGGCTTCTTCCGCCGTGTCGTCGATCACGTGAAAGCCGTCGACGGCATCGACGTGACCGTGCGCGCCGGTCAGACGCTGGGCGTCGTCGGCGAATCCGGCTCCGGCAAGACGACGCTGGGCCTGGCGCTTTCGCGTATGATCTCGTCGACAGGCGCTATCCAGTTCGACGGCCGCGACATCAACAAGCTTTCCTTCAGCGCCATGCGGCCGCTGCGCAGCGAACTGCAGATCGTCTTCCAGGATCCGTTCGGCTCGCTCAGCCCACGCATGTCGATCGCCGAGATCATCGAGGAAGGGCTGAAGATCCACGAGCCGAAACTCAGCGCCGACGACCGCGACCAGCGCGTCGTCGATGTCCTGGACGAGGTCGGGCTCGATCCTTCGACGCGTTTCCGCTACCCGCACGAATTCTCCGGCGGCCAGCGCCAGCGCGTGGCGATTGCACGCGCCATGGTGCTGAAGCCACGTTTCGTCATGCTGGACGAGCCAACCTCGGCGCTCGACATGAGCGTGCAGGCACAAGTGGTGGATCTGCTGCGCAACCTGCAGGCCAAGCACAATCTGGCCTATCTTTTCATAAGCCACGACCTCAAGGTGATCCGCGCGCTCGCCAACGATGTCATCGTCATGCGCAACGGCAAGGTGGTCGAGGCTGGACCATCCGAACAAATTTTCGAGCGGCCGCAGACGGAGTATACTCGAGCCTTGATCTCGGCTGCATTCCGCATCGAGACCGCGCCGCTCGGCGCGGTCAACGAATAGCGCAATTCCAGGAAAAGTGTGTAACGGTTTTCCGTCCGGAATTGCGTAAAATAAAGAGCTAGAGCGTTCCGCGTTTCCGTGAAAAACGGAAACGCTCTAGCGGCAGAGTAGCTTCTGGGGAGAAGAAAGAAGAATGCCAGTTCTGGAAAAAGGCCGCGTCCTGCTCTCGGTCACCGGATTCCATCCGCAGCGCTGGCACGAACTGCTTTCGGCCGAACGCGAAGTGGTTACCGAACCCGCCGGCGCGGCTGACCCCTCGATCGCCTATGCGGTGGTCTGGAAGCACAAGCCCAACCTGCTTTCCAAACTGCCGAACCTGCGCGCCATCTTTTCGATCGGCGCCGGGGTCGACCATATCTTCAACGATCCGGGCCTGCCAGACGTGCCGATCGTCAAGGTGGTGGCCGACAACCTCACCCAATACATGACCGAATATGTGGTGTGGCGCGTGCTCGATCATCACCGCCAAGGCGCGCTCTATCGCCATCAGCAGCAGAAGAAGATCTGGCACGAGCCGCAGCAGCGGCCTGCCAGCGACATTTCCGTCGGCATCATGGGATTGGGCACGCTTGGCAGGGCCGCGGCTTCGGTGCTTCTGTCCCTGGGCTTCTGCGTCAACGGCTGGTCGCGCACCGCGCGGCCAATGGAGGGGGTCACCACCTATGCCGGTGACAACGGCCTGATCCCCTTCCTCAACGCCACCGACATTCTGGTGGTGCTGTTGCCGCTGACGCCCACCACGCAAGGCATCATCAACTACGGGCTCATCAAGGAGCTGCGGCGCAGGAACGGATTGGGCGGCGCCGTGCTGATCAATGCCGGTCGCGGCCGACTGCAAAAGGACGACGACATTGCGCGCGCGCTGGACGAGGGCGTTCTGAAGGAGGCGAGCCTGGATGTGTTCGAGGTCGAGCCCCTGCCCAAGACCAGTCCGCTATGGAGCCATCCGAAAGTGTATGTGACGCCGCACGCTGCCGCGACATCCGACCCCAACCACCTCGTTCCGATCATGCTGGCGCAGATGTCAGCCCTTGAACGAGGCGAACCGCTGCAGAATACGGTCGATCGCGCCGCGGGTTATTGAGCGGACGCAAAACCGCTACCCACTTTTGCTGGAATTGCTATCGCGCTCGCAACTTTGCGATCAGCTTTCCGCTGGCTTGGGAATGCATTGACGCCTGATCAGCGAACGGTTCATGGCGTCGACCTGGCCCGCGGCCTGATCGGCCGACTGCTTTTTCGTCGAGCGGATATCCGGCAGAACCGGACCGAGCCCAAGTGGCGTTTCGGCAAACACCGGCTTGGCATCGGTGGCGACGCCGCCGGCGCTCGCGACTGCGTTGCGCTGGGAAATCAGCCTCTTGCACTCGACCTTGTCATACTGGAGCGACGTCTGCACAGCCGCATCCTGACGCGATACCAGCGAGGCATCGCCGGCGCAGCCAGCCAGCAACAGCAGGAACAGACAAGCGGACGATCTCGGCGCCATCGGCGAATCTCCATCGGTCGGGCAGGGCAATTTCGCACGGCTGCCGCCGCTGCCGCAACCGTGGTTGCGCGTTGGCCCGAAAATCGGAACCCTATCCGCGCAATTCGCGTCTCAGGATCTTGCCGACATTGGTCTTCGGCAGTTCCGTTCGGAACTCGATGTATCTCGGCCGCTTGTAGCCTGTGAGGTTCTGCTTGCAATATTCCAGCAGCGCCTCGGCGGTGAGGTTCGGATCCTTCTTGACGACGAAGAGCTTCGGTATCTCGCCGGATCGCTCGTCCGGAATGCCAATCGCCGCCACCTCCAGCACGCCCGGATGCTGAGCAACGACTTCCTCCAGTTCGTTGGGATAGACGTTGAAGCCGGAAACCAGGATCATGTCCTTCTTGCGGTCGACGATCTTGGTGTAGCCCTTGTCGTCCATGAAGCCCATGTCGCCGGATTTGAAATAGCCGTCATCCGTCATCACCTTGGCGGTCTCGTCGGGCCGGTTCCAGTAACCGGCCATGACCTGCGGACCCTTGATGCAGATTTCACCCACTTCGCCCAGCGGCACGGCATTGCCGTCCTCGTCGCGGATGGAGATCTCGGTCGACGGGATCGGCAGGCCGATGGTGCCGGTGAATTCATCGGCGTCGAAACGGTTCGCCGTCGCCACCGGCGACGTCTCCGACAGCCCGTAGCCTTCCGAAATATTGACGCCCGTGAGCTGCTTCCAGCGCTCGGCAACCGGCCGCTGCGCGGCCATGCCGCCGGCAAAGACCAGAAGCAGCGGTTTGAAGTCGAGCTTGCGGAAGTCCTCGTTGTTGAGCAGCGCGTTGAACAGCGTGTTGAGCCCGGGGAAGACGTTGACCGGATATTTCTGCAGCTCCTTCACGAAGCCGGGAATATCGCGCGGGTTCGGGATCAGGATGTTCTGCGCGCCCTGCTGCATGCCCATCAGCGCATTCACCGTCAGCGCATAGATATGATAAAGCGGCAGCGCGCACACGAAGATCAGGCGATCCGGCCGAGCCCGCTTGATGAAGGCGGTTTCCTGCCACAGACGATTCTGTTCGACATTGGCGAGCACGTTGCTGTGCAGCAGGGTAGCGCCCTTCGAGATGCCAGTGGTACCCCCGGTATATTGCAGGAAGGCGATGTCGTTGCGCGACACCGCAACCGGCGTGAAGGCCTTGCCCGCACCTTCCCTGAGGGCGGCCGGAAATTTCACATGGCCGGGCAGCGACCATTCCGGCACCAGCTTCTTCACCTTGCGCACGACCAGATTGACGATCATGCCCTTCAAGCCGCCCAACATGTCGCCCATGGAAGCGACGACGACATGCTTGACCTGCGTGCGGGCAATGATTGCCTGCAGCGTGGTAGCGAAATTCTCCAGGATGATGATCGCTTCGGCGCCGGAATCCTTGAGCTGATGCTCGAGTTCACGCGGCGTATAAAGGGGATTGACGTTCACCACGGTGTAGCCAGCCCTGAGAACCGCCATCATAACGACCGGATATTGCAGCACATTCGGCATCATGATGGCGACCCGCGCCCCCTTCGCCAGCCCCTTCGACTGCAGATAGGCCGCGAACGCCGTCGAATGCCGTTCCAGCTCCGCATAGGTCATGGTCTTGCCCATGCAGGTGTAGGCTGGACGCGACGCGAACTGCTTGCAGGCCGTGACCAGGAGATCGCCGATCGACTCCGCTGGCAGGCCAGAGATCTTGGCCGGAACGACACTTGCGTAGCTGGCCAGCCACGGCTTCGTCGGCTGGCCAGCGGCGAGCGACGCGATTGCCCGGGGCAGGCTTTTGCCCGCGGGCCCGGCGTCTGAAGCCGGCGCTGTCGCCGCCTTGCTCGCCTTGGCTGAAGTCTTCGTGGCAGCGGTTGTCTTGACGGCAGCCGATTTCGCCGCCGCTGCGGGTTTGACAGCCGCCTTCACCACTTCGGACTTCGGTTTCGCTGCTTTGGCTTCCGCAGGTCTCGCAGCTGCCGTCTTTGGAGTTTTGGCCGGCTTGGCCTCGCTGGTCTTGGCTGGCGCCTTGGCAGCAGCGCCTGCTATGGTCGCAGCTGACTTCACCGTCCCTGCGTTTGGTTTGGTTGTCTTTGCAGCCGGAGCGGCCGCGGTTTTCGCCGCAGCAGTTGCAGTCGGCTTTGCCGTCCTGGATTTGTCGGTCGCCTTGGGCGTCACCGCCTTCTTCGAAGAAGCGGCTGGCTTTGCCGTGGCCGCTTTCACAGTCTTTGCCGTGGCCGGCGTCTTCGTTTCGGCAGGCGCCTTTGCGTTGCCTGCAGCCTTCACCGAGCCTGTTGTCTTCGTTGCCTTCGCCACCTGTTCCTCCCTCGACGACTGTGGGCCGGCTCGACCCCTCTTGGGCGGGGGCTGACGTGCCACGACTGGCGCTGTTCGCGCCGAAAACCCTGCTGCCGACTATGTATTGCGACTATTTGCTCCCGTGCAAGTCTTGCCCCAACGGCACCTTGACGGGAATCTGCAGCAGGTCGCTAACAAGCCACTGGGCGCGTCCTTTTTTGCATGAAATTGCCGTAGGAGGATTTTGCGCTTCAAGGAAAGATACGGGCGTTCATATTCTCGTGATGGACGCTTGAAGCAATAATATTATCAGGCTCTTGGCGCTTACTAGAATATTATTTCCATAACAGGACCGGGGACAGAGAGGGTGTTCCAATGCCGCAAAAACGGTGCTTATATGCGCCCTTCGCGAGCCTATAGAGGGGCTTGGCAGAACACCAGGGAGTGCTCAATGAAAACGAAACTGACTTTTGCGGCCGCGCTGCTGGCCGCAACCGTCATGGGTGGGATGGCGAACGCCAAGCAGTTGGTTTACTGCTCGGAAGCGTCGCCAGCTGGTTTCGACCCGTCGCCTTGGAGCGGCGGCAACGACTTCGACGCTTCATCGCGTACCATCTATTCCCGACTGGTCGAATTCGATCACGGCAAGACCACCATCTCGCCCGGCCTGGCCGAGAGCTGGACCGTTTCCGATGACGGCAAGGAATATACCTTCAAGCTGCGCAAGGGCGTGAAGTTCCAGACGACCGACTGGTTCACGCCGACCCGCGACCTCAACGCCGAGGACGTCAAGTTCTCCTTCGAGCGTCAGTGGAAGAAGGACAGCCCGTGGTACAGCTACCTGGCCGGCACCGGCTGGGAATACTTCACCGGCATGGGCTTCCCGGAGCTGCTCAAGGAAATCGTCGTGGTTGACGACAACACCGTCAAGTTCGTGCTGAACAAGCCGGAAGTCGCCTTCTTGCCGGACCTTGGCATGGACTTCTCCTCGATCGTGTCGAAGGAATATGCCGACCAGCTCGAGAAGGCCGGCACGCTGGCGCAGTTCTCGCAGAAGCCTGTCGGTACCGGCCCGTACCAGTTCGTCGACTACCAGGTTGACGCGGTCATCCGCTACCAGGCCTGGGACGGCTACTTCGGCGGCCGCCAGAAGATCGACGACCTGATCTTCGCCATCACGCCAGATGCAGCCGTGCGTGCGCAGAAGCTCAAGGCCGGCGAATGCGATATCATGTCCTATCCGGCACCGGCTGACATCGCCGGCCTGCAGGCTGATACCAACCTCAACGTCGCCGAGCAGGAAGGCCTGAACGTCGGCTACATGGCTTACAACACGACCGTCGCGCCGTTCGACAAGGTCGAGGTCCGCAAGGCCCTCAACATGGCCGTCAACAAGCAGGCGATCATCGATGCGGTCTATCAGGGCGCCGGCCAGGTGGCCGTAAATCCGATCCCGCCGACGATGTGGTCCTACAACAAGAACATCAAGGATGATCCATACGATCCTGAAGCGGCCAAGAAGATGCTGGCCGACGCGGGCGTCAAGGACCTGTCCATGAAGATCTGGGCCATGCCGGTGTCGCGTCCATACAATCCGGGCGCGCAGCGCGTTGCAGAGATGATCCAGGCCGACTACGCCAAGGTTGGCGTCAAGGCCGAGATCGTCTCCTACGAGTGGACCGAATACCGCGAACGCGGCAAGGCCAAGGATCGTGACGGCGCCTTCCAGCTCGGCTGGACCGGCGACAACGGCGATCCGGACAACTTCCTGTTCCTGCTCGGTTGCTCGGCCATCGGCCAGTCCAACTACGCGATCTGGTGCAACAAGGAGTTCGAGGACCTGCTCCAGGCGGGCAAGGCCACCACGGACGTCGCCAAGCGCACCGAGATCTATGAGAAGGCCCAGGAGGTGTTCAAGCGTGAGGCCCCATGGCTGACGATCGCTCACTCCAAGGTGTTCATGCCGATGAATAAGAAAGTCGTTGGCTTTGCCATGGATCCACTCGGTATTCACCGTTTCGACGGTGTTGACGTTACCGAGTAAGCCTTTCAACGCGAAATAGGGAACGGCGGCGCTGGACTTTCGGCGCCGCCGTTTTATTAAGGCCCATGTTCCGCTATCTACTCCACAAGCTGGCACTGATTGTGCCAACCATCTTCGGCATCTCGCTGGCGGCCTTCGCATTTGTGCGCCTGCTGCCAGGTGACCCGATCCTCGCTATGGCTGGCGAGCGCGGCGTGAGCCCCGAACGCTATGCCGAACTGATCGAACGGTTCGGTTTCAACCGGCCCTACATCGTCCAGTACTATGAATACATCAGCCGCGTTCTCGGTGGCGATTTCGGTATCTCGCTCTCCACCAAACGGCCGGTTTTCGGTGAATTCATGACGCTGTTCCCGGCGACGCTCGAACTTGCCCTCGTCGCCATGATCATCGCCATCCTCATCGGCATTCCTGCCGGCATCTTCGCCGCCGTCAAACGCGGCTCCTGGTTCGACCAGGCCACCATGGGCGTTGCGCTGACCGGCTATTCGATGCCGATCTTCTGGTGGGGCCTGCTGCTCATCATCTTTTTCTCCGGCTATCTCGGCTGGACACCGGTTTCTGGCCGCATCGGCCTGCAATTCTTCTTCAAGCCCGTCACCGGCTTCATGCTGATCGACAGTTTGATCTCCGGCCGCCCCGGCGCCTTCTGGTCCGCGGTCAGTCATCTCATCCTGCCGTCGATCGTGCTGGCCACCATTCCGCTCGCGGTCATCGCACGACAAACACGCTCGGCAATGCTCGAGGTGCTGGGCGAAGACTATGTGCGCACCGCACGTGCCAAAGGCCTGTCGCCACGCCGTGTCATCGGCCTGCACGCGTTCCGCAACGCGCTCATTCCGGTCATCACCACAATCGGCCTGCAGGTCGGTACGCTGATGGCCGGCGCCATCCTGACCGAGACGATCTTCTCCTGGCCGGGTATCGGCAAGTGGATGATCGACGCCATCGGCAAGCGCGACTATGCGGTCGTGCAGAGCGGGCTGCTCATCATCGCCCTCATCGTCATGGCCGTGAACCTCGTCGTCGACGTGCTCTATGCCGTCATCAACCCACGTATCCGGGTGCAGTGACATGACCGATCAAACAGCAGGCGAAACCACCGCCGCCACGGTGCCTTCAGGCCCGAAGCAGCGCGCGCTCGCCGAATTCTGGCACTACTATTCCATGAATACCGGCGCCGTCATCGGCCTGGTGGTGTTCATCCTCCTTGTCCTGGTGGCCATATTCGCGCCGCTGGTCGCGCCGCACCTGCCGGACGAACAGTTCCGCGATGCCCTGCTCACCCCTCCGGCCTGGCAGGAAGGCGGCAAGTCGACGTTTATCCTGGGAACCGATGCCGTCGGCCGCGATATCCTTTCGCGCCTGATCTTCGGCGCACGCTATTCGCTGTTCATCGGCTTTATCGTCGTCGTCTTCGCGCTGTCCTCGGGTATCGTGCTCGGCGTGCTGGCCGGTTACTTCCGTGGCTGGGTCGACGCGCTGATCATGCGTATCATGGACATCATCCTGGCCTTCCCGTCCTTGCTGCTCGCGCTTGTGCTCGTGGCGATCCTCGGGCCCGGCCTTTTCAACGCGATGCTCGCAATCGCACTGGTGTTGCAGCCACACTTCGCGCGCCTGACGCGCGCCGCGGTGATGGCTGAGAAGAACCGCGAATATGTCGTCTCGGCCAAGGTCGCCGGCGCCAGCCATTTGAGAATGATGCTGGTGACGATCCTGCCGAATTGCGTAGCGCCGCTGATCGTGCAAGCGACGATGTCGTTCTCCAACGCCATCCTCGAGGCTGCCGCGCTCGGTTTCCTCGGCATGGGCGCCCAGCCGCCGACCCCGGAATGGGGCACGATGCTCGCCTCCGCGCGTGAGTTCATCCTGCGCGCGCCGTGGGTCGTCACCTTCCCCGGCCTCGCTATCCTGATCACCGTGCTCGCCATCAACCTGATCGGCGACGGTCTGCGCGATGCGCTCGACCCCAAGCTGAAGAGGTCGTGACATGGCATTGCTAGAGATCAAGAACCTGACGGTCTCGTTCGACACGTCGAGCGGACCGTTCATGGCGGTGAAAGGCATCGACCTGTCGATCGAACCGCGCGAGGTGCTGGCTATCGTCGGTGAATCCGGCTCCGGCAAGTCGGTGTCGATGCTGGCGGTGATGGGTCTGTTGCCGTCGTCGGCGACGGTGAAGGCCGACCGCATGAGCTTCAACGGCAAAGACCTGCTCGCCCTCGATCCGGCAGAACGGCGCAAGATCATCGGCAAGGAGATCTCGATGATCTTCCAGGAGCCGATCGCCAGTCTCAATCCGTGTTTCGCGGTAGGCTATCAGATCGAAGAAGTGCTGCGCGTGCATATGGGCATGGACAAGGCCCAACGCCGCACGCGTGCCATCGAACTGCTCACACTGGTCGGCATTCCCGAACCGGCGGAGCGGCTCAACTCCTTCCCTCACCAGATGTCGGGCGGCCAGTGCCAGCGCGTCATGATCGCCATGGCCATTGCCTGCAACCCGAAGCTCCTGATCGCCGACGAGCCTACCACTGCGCTCGACGTGACGATCCAGAAGCAGATCCTCGATCTTCTGATGAAGCTGCAGGCCGAGCATGGCATGGGCCTCATCATGATCACCCACAATATGGGCGTGGTCGCCGAAACGGCCGATCGCGTCGTCGTGCAGTACAAGGGCACGAAGATGGAAGAAGCAGACGTGCTGTCGCTGTTCGAGAATCCGAAGAGCAACTATACCCGCGCGCTGCTTGCGGCATTGCCGGACAACGCCACCGGCGACCGGCTGCCGACCGTCTCAGACATGCTGTTCGAGCCCGCAGTTTCGGGAGCCGCGTCATGACCGTCGTCGTCGAAGGAAAAAACATCAAGCGCGACTACCATGTCGGCGGCGGTATGTTCCGGCCGGCGCGCACGGTGCATGCGGTGAAGGGTGTTTCCTTCTCCGTCGAGAAGGGCAAGACGCTGGCCATCGTCGGTGAATCCGGCTGCGGCAAGTCTACGCTTGCGCGCATCATCACGCTGATCGACGCGCCGAGCGCCGGCGAGTTGTTCATCGACGGCAAGAAAGTGGACATCGCCAAGGATGGTCTCACCAAGGAGATGCGCCGCAAGGTGCAGATCGTGTTCCAGAACCCCTATGGTTCGCTCAATCCGCGCCAGAAGATCGGCGACATACTGGGCGAGCCATTGGTGATCAACACCGACGTTCCGGCCTCCGAACGCCGTGACCGTGCAATGGCGATGCTGAAGAAGGTCGGCCTGGGAGCAGAGCACTACAACCGCTATCCGCACATGTTCTCCGGCGGCCAGCGGCAGCGTATCGCAATTGCACGCGCGCTGATGCTGAACCCGAGCCTGCTGGTGCTGGACGAACCGGTCTCCGCGCTCGACCTTTCGGTGCAGGCGCAGGTACTCAACCTGCTTGCCGACCTCCAGGACGAGTTCCAGCTGACCTACGTCTTCATCAGCCATGATCTGTCGGTGGTGCGCTACATCGCCGACGACGTGATGGTTATGTATTTCGGCGAAGCCGTCGAATACGGCTCTCGCGACGAGGTCTTCGCCAACCCGCAGCACAGCTACACCAAGACGCTGTTTGCCGCGACGCCGCGCGCCGACGTCGACAGCATCAAGGCAAGGCTTGCCCGCAAGAAGGCGGCCTGAGGCCGCCTTCCATGTCTCCCGTCTGCAATTTTTCGGGATCATGTTGTGACATGTGCGCCCGCTACCGGCGAGCCCGGGCGTTTGCCCGATGAGCACGCCGCGCCTGCCCGAACTGCCCGTTACCGCTGTACTGCCCGCACTGACCAGCGCACTCGATGCCGGCAGCAGCGCCGTGCTGGTTGCGCCGCCCGGAGCAGGCAAGACGACTTTGGTGCCGCTTGCTTTGCTCGACGCCTCCTGGCTCGCGTCCGGCAAGATCGTATTGCTGGAGCCGCGCCGGCTCGCCGCCCGGGCGGCGGCAAGGCGCATGGCTGCCCTGCTCGGCGAGGAGCCGGGCGGTACGGTGGGGTACGCCATGCGCATGGAGAACCGCACCTCGGCCAAGACACGCATTCTCGTCGTCACCGAAGGCGTGCTGGCGCGCATGATCCTCGATGATCCGGAGCTGCCGGGTATCTCGGCGGTGATCTTCGACGAATTCCACGAACGTTCGCTGGACGGCGATTTCGGCCTGGCGCTCGCGCTCGATGTGCAAGGCGCGCTGCGGCCGGACCTGCGCCTTCTGGTGATGTCGGCGACCCTCGACGGCGCACGCGTGGCGAAACTTTTGTCCGAGGCGCCGGTCATCGAAAGCGAAGGCCGCAGCTTTCCCGTCGAAATCCGCTATGACGAGCGCCCTGCCGGCCTGCCCATCGAAGACGCGATGGCCAAGGCCGTGCGAAATGCGCTCGCAGAAGAACCCGGCAGCGTGCTCGCCTTCCTGCCCGGTCAGCGCGAGATCGAACGAACGGCAGCGCAATTGGAAGGCCGCGTCGGCACGGACACCGATATCGTGCCGCTCTATGGCCAGCTCGACGGCAAAGCGCAGGACGCGGCCATCCGGCCGGCACAAGCGGGCCGGCGCAAGGTGGTGCTGGCAACCGCGATCGCCGAAACCTCGATCACCATCGACGGCGTGCGCGTCGTCATCGATTCCGGTCTGTCGCGGCTGCCGAAATATGAACCGGCCAGCGGCCTGACGCGGCTGGAAACAGTCCGGGCCTCGCGCGCCTCCGCCGATCAGCGCGCGGGGCGCGCGGGGCGAACACAACCGGGTGTCGCGATCCGGCTGTGGCGCGCCGAACAGACCGCTGCGCTGCCGGCATTCACTCCGCCTGAGATCCTGGAAGCCGATCTTTCCGGCCTGATGCTGGATTGCGCCGCTTTCGGTGTAGCCGATCCGGCCAGCCTCGCCTTTCTGGATACACCGCCGGCGCCGGCGCTGGCCGAAGCACGTGCCCTGCTCAAGGCACTGCATGCCATCGATGAGGCCGGGAGATTGACTGAAGCCGGTTCCGCCATGCGCAAGCTCGCGCTGCCGGTGCGGCTCGCCCATATGGTTGCCGAAGCCGCCAACCATGGCCATGCGCAACATGCCGCGCAGCTCGCAGTTCTGCTGACCGAACGCGGGCTCGGCGGCGACAGTGCCGATCTGGAGCGACGTCTGATGCGCTTTGCATCGGACCGTTCGCCGCGCGCCAATGCGGCGCGGCAATTGGCCGACAGGCTGGCGCGCACCGTTTCTTCCGCCGCGCCCGAAACCGGCGCCGCAGGCGCACTTCTTCTCAATGCCTGGCCCGATCGTGTCGCCAAGGCGCGTGGCGAACGGGGTCGCTTCGTTCTCGCCAACGGTTCCGGCGCAATGCTGGATGCAGCCGACCCGCTTGCCGGCGAGACGTTCCTCGTCGTCGCCGACCTGCAGGGCAAGGCACAGAACGCCCGCATCACCGCGGCAGCCCCTGTGAGCGAAGCGGAAATCCGCGACGCCCTTACCGACCGCATCGAAACGCGTCGCGAAGCCAGCTTCGATCGCGAGAAGCGCTCGGTGCGCGTGCGGGAAACGGTTCGCCTTGGCGCCATCGTGCTGGCCGAGCGGATGCTGCCTGCTCCAAAGGGAGCGGATGCCGACAACGCCATCATCGAGGCGGTGCGCGAACATGGTCTTGCCTTGCTGCCATGGAGCAAGGAAACGGAAAGCCTGCGCAACCGTCTCGCCTGGCTGCATCGCGGTCTTGGCGCGCCGTGGCCCGACATGAACGACGAAGCGTTGATCGGACGGCTTGACGATTGGCTGGCACCGTTCCTCACCGGCGAGGCTTCGCTCAACGCCGTTTCCGGCGGCGCATTGACGAGTGGCCTGATCGCAATGGTGCCGCATGACCTTCAGCGCAAGGTCGACGCGCTCGCCCCGACCCATTTCGGCGCGCCGTCCGGCAGCCATGTGCCGATCCGTTATGACGGGGAAGCGCCGGTGCTTTCCATTCGCGTGCAGGAGCTGTTCGGTCTCGATCGCCACCCTTCAATCGCCAACGGCACCGTACCGCTGACCCTGGAACTTTTGTCACCCGCGCATCGGCCGATCCAGATGACGCGCGACCTGCCTGGCTTCTGGCGTGGTTCATGGGCCGATGTACGTTCCGATATGCGCGGCCGCTATCCCAAACACGTGTGGCCGGAGAACCCGCTCGAAGCGGCGGCCACCAGCCGCGCCAAGCCGCGCGGCACCTGAAACTGGCGCGCGACCCATGCCGTCGCGCCAGAGCGAATTCATTCCGCTCTCTTCGTTGTTGGCGCACGATCTTATCCGAAAAGTCTACAACTTTTTCGGGATCATGCTTTAGAAAGCTTCATGATCAACATCCAGCGTTCTCCCGACTTCCAGCCAACCGACCGGTTGCGGCTCAACACGTTGATCTGGCTGCGCTGGCTTGCCATCGTCGGCCAGAGCATCACCGTGCTGGTCGTCGCCTATGGGCTGAATTTCCCGCTGCCGGTCAGCTTCTGCTTTACGCTGATCGCCTGCTCGGCCTGGATGAACCTGTTCCTGGCCTTTCGTTACCCGGCCGCGCACCGCCTTGCGCCGCCAGCCGCCTTCGGCATCCTGGTGTTCGACAGCCTGCAGCTTGCCGGCCTGCTGTACCTGACCGGCGGCCTGACCAATCCGTTCGCGCTGCTCCTCACCGTGCCGGTCGTCATTTCGGCAACGTCGCTGCCGCTGCGGCTCACGGCAATCCTCGGTGCGCTGGTCGTGGCCGCCGCAACGCTGCTTGTGTTTTTCCACGAACCCTTACCCTGGTACGAGAGCATCACACTGGTGATGCCGGTGCCTTACGTGGCGGGCGTTTGGGTGGCGGTGCTGTGCTCGATCGCCTTCACCGGCATCTACGCTTTCCGTGTCGCCAAGGAGGCGCGCCAGCTGGCCAACGCGCTCGCCGCGACGGAACTGGTGCTGCAGCGCGAGCAACACCTGTCTGCGCTCGACGGTCTGGCGGCAGCGGCGGCGCATGAACTCGGCACGCCGCTCGCCACCATCACATTGGTGGTGCGCGAGATGGAAAAGACGCTGGGCAAGGATCCGAAATACCATGAGGATGTTTCACTGCTGCGCACACAGAGCGAGCGCTGCCGCGAGATCCTGAAGCGCTTGACCAATCTCTCCTCGGAAGGAGAGCCATTGCTTGCGCAGCTGTCGTTGAGTTCGCTGGTCGAGGAAGTGGTGGCGCCGCATCGCGACTTCGGCATCAAGATCGAGCTCAAGCCGGGCGAATGCACCGGCCCCGAACCGGTCAGCCGCCGCAATCCCGGCGTGCTCTACGGGCTCGGCAATCTGGTCGAGAACGCCGTCGACTTCGCCCGCTCCTCGATCACCGTGCGCTGGGGCTGGAACGACCAGCATGTCACATTGTCGATAACCGACGACGGCCGGGGTTTCCCGCCGGAGATCATCGACCGCATCGGTGAGCCCTATATGTCGACCCGGCAAGGCACGGAACGCGGCGGCGGCGGGCTGGGGCTCGGCCTGTTCATCGCCAAGACGCTGATCGAACGCTCGGGCGCGAACATCGAGTTCCAGAATTCGGGAGGCCCGGGCGAAGGTGCGGTCGTCCGCATCGACTGGCCGCGCGAGGTGTTCGTCAACGCCAAGGTCATGTATCCGACGGGTCTCGATGCAGCGGAATAACGCAGGATGACACCGAGCGTGCGCATGCCCGCGAAATCGAAAAGGACGATGCGCCAACTCAAAATTGCTGGAACGCGCTTTGCGCGTCCAAAGGGCGCGACGCTCCAATGGAAAACCGGTGAAAATTGGACAATTAAGGCACAATCGCTATATCTGAGCCGAAAATAAAGAAGAAGGACAAGAACCAATCATGAGCGGTGAAGATGCCCAGGGCGGCATGGTGACGGGCGACGACACTTCCCTTTTGATCGTCGAGGACGACAAGCCATTTCTCACTCGCCTCGCTCGTGCCATGGAAGGGCGCGGTTTCGCGGTCGAGACCGCCGAAAGCGTCGAGGAAGCCCTGGCGAAAGCTCGCGCCAATCCACCGGCCTATGCGGTGGTGGACATGCGCCTCGGCGACGGAAGCGGGCTCGATGTCGTCGCCGCCATCCGCGAGAAGCGCGCCGACGCACGCGCGATCATCCTCACCGGCTACGGCAACATCGCCACCGCCGTGACAGCCGTGAAACTCGGCGCTGTCGACTATCTTTCCAAACCTGCCGATGCCGACGACATCTTCGCCGCTCTGACGCGCACCGGCAGCGAACGCGTCGCCCCACCGGAAAACCCGATGTCGGCCGACCGCGTGCGGTGGGAACACATCCAGAGGGTCTATGAAATGTGCGAGCGCAACGTTTCGGAGACGGCACGGCGTCTGAACATGCACCGCCGCACGCTGCAGCGTATCCTGGCCAAACGCGCGCCCCGCTGATTTCAAGCGAAGGCTATAAATTCGCCCTAGAGCATTTTGTAACCAAGTGGAATCACTTGGCGTTACAAGAATGCGACGAAAACAAAAACTTAGAGCGTTTCCGCGTTTCCGTGAAAAACGGAAACGCTCTAGTGTCGCAGACGGCACGGCTTTGCTTGCCGCGCCTCTCTGCCTTCGGCATCATCCGTCCAGCCGCAACCAGTTTCAGGAGCAGACATGGCGAATGACAACCCGCGCCCGATCTCGGTTTTCCGCGAATTCCTGGATGGCGAGGCTGCAGGCGGCATCATCCTGATCGCGGCTGCCGCACTTGCATTGATCGTCGCCAATTCGCCGCTGGCTGAAACCTATTTCGCCGCTTTGCACGCCTATCTCGGCCCGCTCAGCGTGCTGCACTGGGTGAACGACGCGCTGATGGCCGTGTTCTTCCTGCTCGTCGGCCTTGAGATCAAACGCGAGATGCTGGATGGCCAACTGTCGACCTGGCCGCGCCGCATGCTGCCCGGCATCGCGGCTGCAGGCGGCATGGTCGTGCCGGCGCTGGTTTATATCGCCATCAACCGCGACAATGCCGAAGCTCTGCCTGGTTGGGCGATCCCGACCGCCACCGACATCGCTTTCGCGCTCGGCGTTCTATCGCTGCTCGGCAACCGCGTGCCGGCTTCGCTCAAAGTGTTCCTGACCGCGCTCGCCATCATCGACGATCTCGGCGCCGTCATCATCATCGCATTGTTTTACACCAGCGGCCTGTCGTTCGCCTATCTCGTTGCGGCGCTTGCCGTCATCGTCGTTCTGATCGTGCTCAACCGCATGGGCGTGCTGACGCTCGCTCCCTATCTGGTGCTCGGCGCGGTGCTGTGGGTGCTGGTGTTGAAATCCGGCGTTCATGCGACCCTCGCCGGCGTAGCGCTGGCGCTCACCATCCCGCTCAGGGTGACGCCCGGCATCGCGCATGATCTGGAGCATTCGCCGCTGCATCGGCTGGAGCATGCGCTGCACCGCTTCGTACCGCTGATCATCATCCCGATCTTCGGCTTCGCCAATGCCGGCGTTTCCCTGGCAGGCTTCACCCCCGCCACGCTGGTCGAGCCGCTGACACTCGGCGTCGCAGCCGGTCTCGTCATCGGCAAGCTGGTTGGCGTGCTCGGCGCTTCGGCTCTCGCCATCAAGCTTGGTCTGGCCGACCTGCCGGTGCGGGCCGGCTGGATGCAGATGACCGGCATCGCGCTTCTGTGCGGCATCGGTTTCACGATGAGCCTGTTCATCGGACTGCTCGCCTTCGCCGACAACCCGGCGCTGCAGGATGCCGTCAAGGTGGGCATCCTCGCTGGCTCGCTGGTGGCAGCACTAGCAGGGGCGGCCCTGCTTCTGGCAGCACCAGGCGTGGCGGACCAGGGCGAGGACGAATAGACGCAAAAAAGCCGGCGCCTCCACACCGAAGACGCCGGCCCTTTGGTTTGAAAGATTGCTGCGTTACTTGACCGGATTGGCTGCCAGCCAGGCCTGCATTTCCTTGATTTCGGCTTCCTGCGCTGTAATCACCGCTTCGGCCAGTTTGCGCATTTCCGGATCCTTGCCGTTGGCCAGAAGCACCTTGGCCATGTCGATTGCCGCCTGATGATGCGGGATCATGCCGCGAGCGAAGTCGACATCGGCGTTGCCGGAATATTCGATCGCGGCCATCGCCTTGTGCATCTTGTCCATCGCTTCCTTGTACCCGGCGGTCGACGCGCCTTCCGCGCTCGTGGCCATCGCGCCCATGTCATGGCCGCTATGGTCTTCCTGCGCCGGTGCGGTCTCCAGGAGCACGGCGACCAGCATGCCGGCCGCCATCAGAGCGAGGACAATCTTCTTCATCAGGTTCATTCGGTTCTCCTTGTTGTAGGCCCTAGTTGGGGCCTGGGCCGGCGTCCGTCCAGAGGCGCGGATGCCGCAGGGATCAGAGCTTCAGCGTGCGCAGCCTGAGCGAATTGGCAATGACCGATACCGAGGACAGGCTCATTGCCGCCGCCGCCAACATCGGCGACAGCAGCGCGCCGAACACCGGGTAAAGGACACCGGCTGCGACCGGTACGCCGGCGACATTATACAGGAAAGCGAAGAACAGGTTCTGGCGGATGTTGGCCAGCGTGCCTTTGGCGAGCTTGCGCGCCCGCACGATGCCCGTGAGGTCGCCCTTCACCAGCGTGATGCCTGCGCTTTCCATCGCGACGTCCGCGCCTGTGCCCATGGCGATACCGACATCCGAAGCGGCAAGCGCCGGCGCGTCATTGACGCCGTCGCCCGCCATGGCGACGATGCCGCCGCGGCCGCGCAATTCCTCGATCAGCGCGCTCTTGTGCTCAGGCAGCATGTTGGCGCGCACCTGGTCGATGCCGAGCCGCTTGGCAATCGCCTTGGCGGTGCGCTCATTATCGCCAGTCGCCATCACGACGGTTATGTTCTCGTCATGCAAGGCACGGATCGCATCGGCAGCGGTCGCCTTAATCGGATCTGCGACGGCGACGATACCGGCCAGCTTGCCGTCGATCGCCACATACATCGCCGTCTTGCCTTCTGTCTGCAGCGCGCCGGCACGATCGGCCAAAGCTGCAGCGTCCAAGCCGAGCTCCGTCATCATGGCGGGGTTGCCGAGGGCCACCTTGTGGCCGGCCACGGTGCCGGACACGCCCTTGCCGGTGACGGCCTCGAAATCGGTAGCGGCGGCTATCTTGAATCCACGTTCCTCGGCGCCGCCGACGATCGCCTCGGCGAGCGGATGCTCGGAACCCTTCTCCAGCGCCGCCGCCAGTCCCAGGAGCTCGTCCTCGGACACGCCGTCCGCCGCGATGACGTCGGTGAGCTTCGGCTTGCCTTCGGTGAGCGTGCCGGTCTTGTCGACAACCAGCGTGTTGACGGAAGCGAAACGCTCAAGCGCCGCGGCATCCTTGATCAGCACGCCGGCCTGAGCGCCGCGCCCGGTGGCGGTCATGATCGACATCGGCGTCGCAAGACCCAACGCACAGGGACAGGCGATGATCAGCACCGACACTGCCGCGACGATGGCGTAGACCAAGCTGGGCTCGGGCCCGAAGACAGCCCACGCGATGAAGGCGACGGCAGCGACCAGCACCACAGCCGGCACGAAGTAGAAAGAAACACGGTCGGCCAGGCTCTGGATCGGCGCGCGGCTGCGCTGCGCCTTGGCAACCAGCTCGACGATGCGGGCGAGCGTCGTTTCCGAGCCGACCTTTTCGGCCAGCATGACCAGCGAGCCATTCTTGTTGAGCGTGCCGCCGGTCAGCGCGTCGCCTTCGATCTTCTCGACAGGCACCGGCTCACCGGTGATCATCGATTCATCGACCGAAGAACGACCCTCCAGCACGATGCCGTCCACCGGCACCGCTTCACCCGGCCGCACGCGGAGCCGGTCGCCGCCCTTCACCTCATCGAGCGGCACATCCTTTTCGGAACCGTCCGCATCGATCAACCGTGCCGTCTTCGGCGCAAGGTCGAGCAATGCCCGGATCGCCGAACCGGTTTTCTCGCGAGCGCGCAGTTCCAGCACCTGACCGAGGAAGACCAGCGCGATGATGACGGCGGCCGCCTCGAAATAGACCGGCACAGCGCCGCCATGACCACGGAACTGATGCGGAAAGATATCCGGAAACAATGTGGCGACGACGCTGTAGATATAGGCCGCGCCGACGCCGAGCGAGATCAGCGTCCACATATTCGGGCTGCGGTTGACGATGGAGGCCCAGCCCCGTTCGAAGAAAGGCAGCGCCGCCCACAACACCACCGGTGTCGCCAGAACGAGCTCGACCCACACGGCGGCCTGTTCGCCAAGCCAGTCGCGGAGGAAAGGCAGGCCGACCATCGGCCCCATGGTGATGATCAGCAGTGGAATGGAGAGCGCGGCGCTTACCCAGAAACGGCGGGTGAAATCGACCAGCTCCGGATTGGGTCCTTCCTCACCCGTCGGCATCATCGGCTCCAGCGCCATGCCGCAGATCGGGCAGGAGCCAGGCTTGTCGCGAATGATCTCGGGATGCATCGGGCAGGTGTATTGCGTACCCTTTGGCAACGGCGCGGGCACCGGCCTGTCACCGAGATAGGCCTTGGGGTCGGCCTCGAATTTCTTCTGGCAGTTTTCCGAGCAGAAATAGAGTTTCTCGCCCTCATGGCGCAGGAAATATCTGGCGCTGGCGCGGTCGACGTCCATGCCGCACACCGGATCCTTGGCGGTGAGAAACTCTTCCGGATGCGCTTCGAACTTGCCGCGACAGCCTTCCGAGCAGAAATGGAAAAGGCGGCCGCCATGTTCAAAGGTCGGCTTGCCGGCATTCGGGTTGACCTCCATGCCACAGACCGGATCGCGCAGGACACCTTCGCCCACAGCCTTGGCGCTCGAGCAGCATGACCCGTCCTTGGCGTGCTGGTGGTGGCTGTGGTCGTGATGCGCCTTCGTCATGGCCGAATCCCTTAAATCATCCGCTTTCGACCGCAGATAGGGGTTCCAGCAACTGGAAGGTCAAGAGGTAAACCATGCGCCGTTTCCGGTCGGCGTGTGCCCATACCCATAGCCGTCAAAACAGGCTATAGACGCCGCCGGAAAGGCGCTACCGAAGGCCAATGGCGAAGATCCCCCTCAAGCTCCACGAGATCATCGACGGCACGCAGCTGCGCGAAGAACTGTCCGCGCTGACCATCGAGACAAGCGGCGATGGATCAGGCGCCACGGTGCGGACGGCCGCGTTGAAGCTGCTCAAGACCAAGATGGCGGAAGGCCGCGAAGTCGCCGAACGCCTGCTGATGAACGATGGCGGCGGTACGGCTTGCGCAGCCAGACTCTCCCATCTGATGGACGAGATCATCGCCGCGCTCTACGATTTCGCCGTCACCCATGTCTATCGCGCCAAGAACCCGTCCGCCGCCGAGCGCATGGCGATCGTCGCCGTCGGCGGCTATGGCCGCGGCACGCTCGCGCCGGGTTCGGACATCGATCTGCTTTTCCTCCTGCCCTACAAGCAGACACCGTGGGGCGAGCAGATCGTCGAATACATGCTTTACATGCTGTGGGACATGGGGCTGAAGGTCGGCCACGCCACCCGCAACATCGACGAATGCCTCAGGCTGTCGCGCTCTGACATGACGATCCGAACCGCCGTGCTGGAGGCCCGTTTCGTCTGGGGCGAAAAAGCGCTGTGCGACGAACTGATCACCCGTTTCGACCGCGAGGTGGTCCGCAACACAGGCGCCGAATACGCGCAGGCCAAGCTGGCCGAGCGCGACGAACGGCACCGCAAGGGCGGCGAGAGCCGCTACCTGGTCGAGCCCAACATCAAGGACGGCAAGGGTGGCTTGCGCGACCTGCAGACCCTGTTCTGGATCGGCAAGTATTTCTATCGCGAGCGCACGGTGGAGGAGCTGGTCGCCCAGGGCGTCTTCACGACCGACGAGTTCAATCAGTTCCAGAAGGCCGAGGACTTCCTGTGGGCGGTGCGCTGCCACATGCATTTCCTGACCGGCAAGGCCGAGGAGCGGCTGCATTTCGATATCCAGCGCGATATCGCCGACCGGCTCGGCTACAAGAGCCATCCCGGCCTTTCGGCTGTCGAGCGCTTCATGAAGCACTACTTCCTGGTTGCCAAGGATGTCGGCGATCTCACCCGTATTTTCTGCGCGGCGCTGGAAGAAGAGCAGGCGAGCCATGTTTCCGGTTTCAACCGGCTGTTCCTCACCTTCTCGCGCCGCCGCCGCAAGCTGGCCGGCACCGCCGACTTCATCGTCGACAATGACCGCATCAACATCGCCGACAACAAGGTGTTCGACCGCGACCCGGTGAATCTTTTGCGCCTGTTCTGGTTCGCGGACCGGCACGCGCTGGAATACCACCCGGACGCGCTGAAGCTGGTGACACGCTCGCTCAAGCTGGTCGACCGCAACCTGCGCCGCGACCGCGAGGCGAACCGGCTGTTCCTCGATATCCTGACCTCGGACCGCCAGCCGGAGCTCAACCTGCGCCGCATGAACGAGGCCGGCCTGCTCGGCAAATTGATCCCCGATTTCGGCAAGATCGTCGCGATGATGCAGTTCAACATGTACCACCACTACACGGTGGACGAGCACCTGCTGCGTTGCATCGACGTGCTCTCGGAGATCGAACGCGGCGGCGGCGAGAAGATCCATCCCCTCTCACACAGGCTGATCGGCGAATTGAAGAGCCAGCGCGAGGCGCTTTACGTCGCCGTACTGCTGCACGATATCGCCAAGGGCCGGCCTGAGGACCACTCCGAAGCCGGCGCGAGGATTGCCCGGCGTATCTGCCCGCATATGGGGCTTTCGGCCACCGACACCTCGACCGTCGCCTGGCTGGTGGAAAACCATCTGGTCATGTCGATGACGGCGCAGACGCGCGACCTGAACGACCGCAAGACCATCGAGGATTTCGCCGATGTCGTGCAGTCGGTCGAGCGGCTGAAAATGCTGCTGATCCTTACCGTCTGCGACATCCGTGGCGTCGGCCCCGGTGTCTGGAACGGCTGGAAAGGCCAGCTGCTGCGAACGCTCTACTACGAAACGGAGCTGCTTTTGACCGGCGGTTTCTCCGAGGTGTCGCGCGCCGAGCGCGCGGCCGCTGCTCGCGAACAGCTGGAAGAGGCCCTGTCCGACTGGCCGCAGGAGGAACGCAAGCGCCTGGTGGGCCTGCACTACGAGAATTATCTGCTCACCGTCGATCTGAAAGACCAGCTGCGCCACGCCGCGTTCGTGCGTGAGGCCGATGCCGCGGGCAGAAAACTCGCCACCATGGTCAAGACGCACGAATTCGAGGCGGTGACCGAAGTGACGGTGCTGGCGCAGGATCATCCGCGCCTGCTCTCCGTCATAGCGGGAGCCTGTGCGGCGGCCGGCGGCAATATCGTCGACGCGCAGATCTTCACCACCGCTGACGGCCGGGCGCTCGACACGATCCTGATCAACCGGGAGTTCGACCGCGATGAGGATGAACGCCGGCGCGGCGAACGGGTAGGCAAGCTGATCGAAGACGTCCTGTCCGGCCGCGCCTGGCTGCCGGAAATGATCGAGAAACGCACCAGACCGAAACGCGGCGCGAAAACCTTTCGCATCCAACCGCGTGCCGAAATCCGCAACACGCTGTCCAACCGCTTTTCGGTGATCGAGGTCGAAGGTCTGGATCGGCCCGGTCTGCTCTCCGAGATCACCGGCACACTATCGGATCTGTCGCTCGACATCGCTTCGGCACACATCACCACCTTTGGCGAGAAGGTGATCGACACTTTCTATGTCACCGACCTGACCAACCAGAAGCTTGAAAGCCAGAGCAGGCTGAAGACCATCCGCGAACGGTTGATCGCGACGCTCGAGGGAAACCAGGGCGCGCGCGGCAA
Organism: Mesorhizobium sp. 1M-11; assembly: GCF_001303895.1. Classification (GTDB taxonomy): domain Bacteria; phylum Pseudomonadota; class Alphaproteobacteria; order Rhizobiales; family Rhizobiaceae; genus Mesorhizobium. Next base: position 167,866 of record NZ_LJSD01000050.1, read on the forward strand.
GACGAAAGCAGCAGCTGAATGAGACAAGTGCAGAAAGTCTCCCCCCTCGAGGGGGAGATGTCGCCGAAGGCGACAGAGGGGGTTGTCTCAGAGGGCACCATCGTAACCCCACCTGGCCGCTACGCGGCCACCCTCCCCTCAAGGGGGAGGGAAGGCGCATGAGCCTCGTCAAGAAATTCGCCACGGTTGCCTCAGGCACGCTGATGAGCCGCATCCTCGGCTTCACGCGCGAGATGTTCATGGCTGCGGCACTCGGTACGGGACCTGTGGCCGATGCCTTCAACGCCGCCTTCCAACTGCCGAACACCTTCCGGCGCCTGTTTGCCGAGGGTGCCTTCAACGCAGCCTTCGTGCCGCTGTTTTCCAAGGAGATCGAGGCGAACGGCATCGACGGCGCCAAGCGCTTCTCCGAGGAAGTCTTCGGCGTTCTGTTTTCGGTGCTGCTCGCACTGACGATCGCGATGGAACTGGCGATGCCGCTGATCGTGCGCTACCTGGTGGCACCCGGCTTCGCCGACATCCCCGGCAAGTTCGACGTGACGGTGCGGCTTGCCACCATCATGTTCCCTTATCTCATCTGCATGTCGCTCGGCGCCATGATGGCCGGCATGCTGAATTCGCTGCGCCGCTATTTCGCTGCCGCCGTGGCACCGGTGTTCCTCAACATCATCCTCATCGCCGTGCTCGCCTATGCCTGGTACGAAGGCAAGGACGCGCATTATGTCGGCTACGGGCTGGCCTGGGGTGTGCTGGCGGCGGGCATCGTTCAGCTCGCGATCGTGTGGATTGCCGTCCGCAACGCCGGCATGCGCATCGGCTTCCGCTGGCCGCACATCACACCCAACGTCAAGCGGCTGCTGTGGCTGGCGCTGCCCGCGGCGATCACCGGCGGCATCACCCAGATCAACCAGCTGATCGGTACGGCGATCGCGTCCGGCCAGAACAGCGCGGTCTCCTCGCTCGCCTATGCCGACCGCGTCTACCAGCTGCCGCTCGGCGTCGTCGGCATCGCGGTGGCGATCGTGCTTCTGCCGGAACTGTCGCGCGCGCTGAAGTCCGGCAACATGATCGAAGCCGGTAACCTCCAGAACCGCTCGGTCGAGTTCACGCTGTTCATGACGCTACCCGCAGCGGCGGCATTGCTGGTGATGTCCGAGCCGATCGTGCGGCTTCTTTACGAACGTGGCGCATTCGCCGCCAACAACTCGACCCCGACGGTGGCCGCGATTCTTGCCATCTTCGGCCTCGGCCTGCCGGCCTTCGTGCTGATCAAGGCCTTCACGCCAGGCTATTTCGCGCGCGAGGATACCCGCACGCCGATGATCTTCGCGGCAATCTCGGTGGTGGTGAACGTCGCCATCGCGCTCACGTTGTTCCCATCGATGGGCGCGCCCGGCATTGCAGTGGCATCCGCCGTCGCCGGCTGGCTCAATGCCGTCATGTTGCTTGCGGTGTTGATCAGGCGTGGCCATTGGGGCCGCGACATCCCCCTGCTGAAACGCATCCCCCGGCTGGTGCTGGCGGCTGCGCTGATGGGCGTCGCGCTCTATTTCGGCGAACGTTGGTTTGCCACGGAACTGTCGTCGGCCTCGCATCTGGCAACCAAGGCGATCACATTGACCGCACTGTGTAGCGCCGGCGCCGTGATCTATTTCGTGGTCGCGTTTGCCATAGGCGGCGCCGATCTCGGCATGATCCGACGCAATATCAAGCGCGGCGGCACCAAAACACCATCGGCGCAAGCCGACATGGAGTAAGGCAGGCTGCCATTGTTGCCGAAGCCGGTCCAACCGGCTTCGGCTCGCCGATCCCAATCTCGCCGATCAAGGAGCGGAGACAGTGATCCTACCCTTCATGTTCGGGTGGAAACGACAGAAATAGTCGAGCGTACCTGCCTTATCCAAAACGACGCTTCCCGATTTCGCGACGGGCAGCATCACTTCCCATCCTCCCTTCACTGTCGCGGTATGAGCAAACGTGTCCTTGTTCACCCATTGGACGGTGTCCCCCACGCTGGCGCTGATTTCTGCCGGAGAGAATGCCATCTTTTCGATCGTGACCGTTATTGTCTCGGCGTGAGCCGATAGTGGACCCGTGCCGAGAGCCAGCACCACAACCGGCAGAAGGCGACGATGTGTGGACATGGCCGATCCCTACTTCAGGCCGGCCGCGACCATCTCGGCATGCTGTTCGTGGCCCTGGAACAGCTTCAGTCCCGTTTCGAGCAGGCTCTTGAGTTCAGCATTCTTCGCCGACGGGATCAGCACCGTCTCCAGCGCTCCGTTGACCTGCTTGTGATAGGCAACCTCGTTGGCAACATAGGCCTTGTCGAAGGCGGCCCCGTCGAGCTTTTCAAGCTTGGCCTTCTCGGCGGCACTCGCTTCGCTCAACGCCTTGCTGGTTGCGTTGTCTTCCGGCGTCACCTTGAGTTTCTTGACGAGGTCGAGCGCCTGCACGTTGACGGCTTCGTGGTCGCGCACCATGCCGTTGGCAAAGTCCACGACATCCTTGTTCTTGGATTTGGAAATGGCCAGCTTGGCCATATCGACGTCGAGTGCGCCGGCGGTATAGGCGATGTGAGCGATCTGGGGATCGGTCGGCTTGTCCGCCGCTGCCGCGGCTCCGGCCGTGCCAAGTATCAGGGCGGCGGCAAGTGCCATATGCAATCTCGTGGTCATCGGATGAACTCCTGTTTTCATGCCCGCAACAACGAGCATTTCGGTTCGACATCCATTGGATGACCCGTTTGGCAAAACGTTCCCGCGATTGCGTGAAAATCGTCAGTCGGGGAAACCCAACCGCTTCATCACCGCCTCGGTCATGCGCTCGCAGCGGCGGCCCGCAAAGGGAAATGCCTCGAGCAGCACCGGCCCGATCTGCGCGTCGAGCTGCGCGCGCAGCAGCTTGCGGGCACGGTGCAGGCGGGTTTTGACGGTTTCGGGCCTGATGCCCAGCAAATCAGCGGTCTCTTCCACACTTAGACCCTCAATGACGCGTGCGACGAAAACCGTGCGGAAAGCTTCGGGAAGGCCGTCGGTGGCCTGTTCGACAAATCGCAGGATCTCACGCTGAGCCATGTTTCGTTCCGGGTCGACTACACTCGCGTTGAGGGGGAAGGGAATGATCCGGGTCGCCCCGGGCTCTTCAGGCAAGGGCACCATTTCGGCGCGGCGGATCTTGCGCAGGCGGCCGTATGCCTCGTTGATCACGATCCGCGACAGCCAGGTGGCCAGGGAGGAGTCGCCCCGGAAACCGGCGAGGCTGGCGAAGGCGCGCAGATAGGCTTCCTGAACGACATCTTCTGCTTCGGTGTCGTTGTGCAGGATCGAGCGCGCGAGCCGATAGAGCCGCTGATTGTACCGCGTCATGATGGCGCGAAAGGCGGCGGCCTCGCGCGCCAGCGTACCCCGCACGAGGTCGATATCGCTGGCGGCGTCGGCGGGCATCGGCGCGGATCTGACGGGCTGCATCGAAACCTCCTCATTTGGAAGTCAGATGGCGAAACTGCGATAAGGTTCCCGCCGCATGAACAAAATTGCAATCCCGTCAGGTTGGGGCAAATCCACTCGGTTTGACGGAGTGCCTCGAGTTGCTCCCACGCGAGGAATGTGACTCCCAATTTGCTGTTTTCTTAACGAAGCAAAGGTAAAATCGCGCGCGAAAACTGCCCTTCGGCAGGTGGCGTTCGCGCTGGAGCCTTCGCTATGCAGCCAACCGGCCACCGCCTCTACTATGTGGACGCCCTGCGCGTCCTGGCCTTCGGCCTGCTCATCCTCTACCATTCGTCGGCGGCGTTCCTCTACGATCTCGACTGGCTGCTCAACAGCCCCGAGAAGAGCCAGACCCTCTCGCTGATCACATTGTTTCCGCGTGCGTGGCGGCTGGCGCTGCTGTTTTTTGTCTCCGGCATGGGCACCTGGTTCGCCTTCCGCTCGCAAACCGTTTTCGGCTTCCTGAAGGGTCGTTGCGTGCGGCTGTTCCTGCCGCTGATCTTTGCCATGTGCGTGATCATCGTGCCGCAGGTCTGGTACGAGCGCCTGCTTGACGGCCGCTTTCAGGGTTCGCTGCTGGAATTCTGGGTGCTGCGCTATTTCACCGAAGGCCGCTATCCGACCGGCAACTTCTCCTGGGCGCATATGTGGTTCGTCGCCTATCTCCTGGTGATGACGGTGATCTGCACGCCGATCTTCTGGCTGCTCACCCATTCCTCGGGCCGCGGGCTGGCCGACTGGTTCGAACGGACGGCCCGCACGCACGCCATCTATCTGTTCGTGCTCCTGCCGTTGGTGCTGCACCTGATTTTTCTGCCGTTCTTCCCGCGCGAAACCAATGTCCTCTACAATGATGGCGCCTGGTTTGCGGTGTGGGCGAGCTGGTTCGGCCTGGGTTTTCTGGTCGCCAAGCATCATCAGGCGGTGGTCCCGACCATTGTCGCCAAACGGTGGTGGAGCCTCGCGCTCGCCGCAATCCTGACCGTTTGTCTCTGGCGTTACTCGTGGGTGAGCAAAGCCGCTGGCGTCGGCGGCGAAACCGGCGGCTTGCAAATGGCGCTTTACAAGGCGCTGACCTTCTCCCTGGCCTGGACGGTGATCCTCGCAGCCATCGGCTTCGCGGCGGTTCATTTGAATCGAAAGAGTGCCGCACTCTCCTGGCTGAACGCCAAGATCTTTCCGCTCTACATCGTCCACCAGACCTTCGTGGTGATGGCGCTCTACTATGTGCTGCCGCTCGACCTGTCGCTGTGGAGCAAACTTGCTCTGGTGATCGCCATCACCGCGTTCTGGTCGCTGCTTGCCGCCATGCTCGCCGATCTCTGGCCCGCGCCTTATCGTATTCTGGTCGGCCTGCCGGATGGACGCAAAGCTGGTGCCGAAAGCCGAAAGATGGCGACGGCAAACGGCGCTACATCCACCTGACAGCACCATTTCCGGGTCGCGTGAAACAAAGTCGGCGCGCCCCCTCTTGATCGGCGTCGCGGCGTCGGCCATAACGCGCCGTCCGAAATTTCGCCGCGCGCGAAACGGCCCTCCACAAGCCAAGGAAACGACCATGACCGCCTTCAAACCGCTTATCTTTTCCGGCGTCCAGCCGACCGGCAATCTCCATCTCGGCAATTATCTCGGCGCGATCAGGAAGTTCGTCGCGCTGCAGGACACGATGGATTGCATCTATTGCGTCGTCGACCTGCATTCGCTGACCGCCCAGCTCGTGCACGGGGACCTCAGGGACCAGACCCGGCAGATCACCGCCGCTTTCCTTGCCGCCGGCATCGACCCGAACAAACACATCGTCTTCAACCAGAGCCGCGTGATGCAGCACGCCGAGCTTGCCTGGATTTTCAACTGCGTGGCGCGCATCGGCTGGATGAACCGCATGACGCAGTTCAAGGACAAGGCCGGCAAGGACCGCGAGAATGCCTCGCTCGGCCTGCTTGCCTATCCAAGCCTGATGGCCGCGGACATCCTGGTCTACCGTGCCACTCACGTGCCGGTGGGCGACGACCAGAAACAGCATCTGGAACTTACCCGCGACATCGCCCAGAAGTTCAACAACGACTTCTCCGATCGCATCGCCGAGCTCGGCGTCGGCGTGGAAATCCAGATGGGCAATGAGACGGTGAACGGCTTCTTCCCGCTGACTGAACCGGTCATTGGCGGGCCGGCCGCCCGCATCATGAGCCTGCGCGACGGTTCCAAGAAGATGTCGAAATCGGACCCGTCGGACCTGTCGCGCATCAACCTGACCGACGACGCCGACACGATCTCCAAGAAGATCAAGAAGGCCAAGACCGATCCCGAGGCGCTACCTTCCGAAATCGCCGGCCTGGCCGGCCGCCCGGAAGCGGAAAACCTGGTCGGCATCTATGCCGGGTTGGCCGACACCAGCAAGGAAGCCGTGCTGAAAGAGTATGGCGGTCAGCAGTTCTCGGTGTTCAAGCCCGCACTCGCTGACCTCGCTGTCGAAAAGATGGCGCCTATTGCCGGTGAGATGCGCCGCCTGATGGCCGATCCCGCTCATATCGATGGCGTTTTGCGCAACGGCGGCGAGCGCGCCGGCGTATTGGCCGAAGCGAACATGAAGACGGTGCGCGACATCATCGGCCTGTTGCAGGGCTGAACAGATCGCCAGCCTAATCCTCAAAAGGGCGGCCGCTACACGGCCGCCCTTTTTCGCAAGACATCGCCAAGGGTTGCGCTCGGCGTCGTTCGATCGCACGATACCTTGGCTGCTCCGTCCGGAATTGGACCGCCGATGAAATTCTCCATCGCCATAGCGTTTGCCGTCCTTGCCGGTTTCGTCACAGAACCTGCGAACGCAGCCGGCTTCCAACCGGTTGATATCACGATTGTCCTTTCACCCAGGGCGGCGGCTACTCTCAGCAAGCATAAGGAGGCGATAATCGTTTCCGCCTCTTATTCCGGCGATCCCGAGAAGTCGGCTGAAAAACATGCGGACGAGATCGGCCGAATCGATCTCGGCACCGAGGAGCATTCTATGCCAGGCACGGGCGGAACGGTGCGGCTCACCGGCCCAAAAACCGACGAGGAGAAATTCGGCTGGATCAAGGGCCCGGTCCTGATCAACGTCAACGTCTATTCGGCCCGCAAGAGTTCGCAGGACAATCTGCTCAATTGCGATTTCATCGATGGGCCGTTGCCTCAGGTCGCCAAAGCGCCGGTCACGCTCAACTGCAGCTTGATTGCAGAAAACAAGTCGACACGGGCGTTGCCCTGACGGTATGGCGGAGCCGCTTGCAAGGCACCCCGCCCGAGTGGCAGATTGCGGCCAAACTCATGAAACAGGTCCCGCATGGTATCCAAACGTCTCAGCCGTGAAGCCGGGCATCGCCGCAAGTTCCTGTCGGTCATCGACGATACGCCGGAATGCGAGCGCGCCGTGGCCTATGCCTCGAAGCGAGCCCAGAGCACGGGGGGTGTTCTGGTGCTGCTTTATGTCATCGAGCCGGACGATTTCCAGCACTGGCTGGGCGTAGAGAAGATCATGCGGGAGGAAGCCAACACCACGGCCCGTTCCGCCCTCGACGCCTATGCCGGCAAGGTGCGCCAGAAGGCCGGCATCGAACCGGAGCTGGTGGTGCGCGAAGGCAAGCGCGCCGAAGAGATCCACAAGCTGATCGAAGAAGACCAGGATATCGCCATCCTGGTGCTGGCCGCCGGTGCCGGCAAGGAGGGACCGGGCCCGCTGGTCGCCTCCATTGCAGGCAAGGGTGCTGCCTTCCCCATCCCGGTCACCGTCGTGCCGCAGAATCTCTCCGACGACGAGATCGAAAGCCTGGCCTGAGGTTCCTATATAAAAGCAGTTCCAGGAAAAGTGTGTCACGGTTTTCCGTCCGGAATTGCGTAAAACAAGGAGTGAGAGCGTCTCCGTAAAAACGGAAACGCTCTGGATTCGACAGCCTTGCCGGCTTTTGCTTGAATGCCGGACGGATTGGGCTTATTTAGAACCATTCCAAACTATCGCCCGCACGATACGGGCCGGAGACAGCCATGTTCATCCAGACCGAGTCGACCCCCAACCCGGCGACGTTGAAGTTCCTGCCTGGCAAGGAAGTCTTGCGTGAAGGCACTGCCGATTTCCGCGATGCCGACGCCGCACGGGAGGTTTCGCCGCTGGCTGGCCGCCTGTTCGATATTCCCGGCGTGACCGGCGTGTTCTTCGGCTATGACTTCATCACCGTGACCAAGGACGGTCCCGACTGGCAACATCTGAAGCCGGCGATCCTCGGCGCCATCATGGAACACTTCATGTCGGGTCAGCCCGTGATGGCCAGCACCGCTCCATCCACGACCTCTGATCATGAAAGCGAGTTCTACGACAAGGAAGACGAGGAGATCGTCGTCACCATCAAGGAACTTCTCGATACGCGCGTACGCCCGGCTGTGGCGCAGGATGGCGGCGACATCACCTTCCGTGGCTATGAGAAGGGCACTGTCTTCCTGCACATGAAGGGCGCCTGCGCCGGCTGCCCGTCTTCGACAGCGACGCTGAAGCATGGCATCCAGAACCTGCTCCGCCACTTCGTGCCCGAAGTGGAACATGTCGAGCAAGTGTCGTAAGCACCGACATTCTTTCCGCGAACCCCGGGACCTCGTCTCGAGGTTCCGGATCCATCAACAAAAAACCGGGCGTCATGCCCGGTTTTCTGTTTGGGGACGTCTGTGTTGCCTAGACGGTCCGCGTACGAAACTCATGCTTGCCCGGACGGGCGAAATCACATCACGATTACCTTGGCGCCGACCTCAGCACGATTGTAGAGGTCGATGATGTCCTGGTTCATCAGCCGGATGCAGCCCGACGACATCGCCTTGCCGATCGACCACCATTCCGGGGTGCCGTGCAGCCGATAGCCAGTGTCCCCCTTGTTGAACAGATAGAGGGCACGCGCACCGAGCGGGTTCTTCAGTCCCGGATCCATGCCGTTGCGGAACTGAGCGAGCTCCGGCTGGCGCTTGATCATCTGCGACGGCGGTGTCCAGGTCGGCCATTCGCGCTTGATCGCGACGCGCGCCGTGCCATTCCATTCGAAACCTTCGCGACCGACGCCAATGCCGTAGCGGACGGCTTCGCCTTCAGGCAGCACGAAATAGAGGAACTTGTTGCCGGTATCGACGACAATCGTGCCCGGCTTTTCAGCTGTATCGTAGGCGACGATCTGACGATGGTACTTGCGCGGAACTTTTTCGATCGGGATGCGCGGCAGTTGGTAGCCAGCATCGCTGACGCCACCGTAGTCGTTGGAGAAGAGCCGCATCTGGCCCACAGTGCTGCAGCCAGCAAGCGAAGCGGCCAACGCCGCGACTACAATGGCAGATTTCAAACGCATGAACCGTTTCTACGCTCCGTCCCGTTGACCCGCGGCGATTCGGTAAAAATCGTTAACGCATTCATGCTGGCATTTCTTTTGCTTGCCAAGCAGCCGATGCTTATATGGAGGGGTGTGCTTGCCGGTAAGGCGCCAGCTATGGCATTTCGGCAACATCTGCCACGGGATTATCGAGCAAAAACAAAGAAAGCGGCCTGAAAAACATCCCGATTGAGGCCGCCAGAGGACGAGATCATGAACATCGGCGATGCCGCCCGCCGCTCCGGACTGCCAGCCAAGACCATCCGTTACTACGAAGAGATCGGGCTGATCTCGCCCGAGCGCAGCGACAACAGCTATCGCGACTATTCGGGTGACGACGTACATCGCCTGGCTTTCCTGAAGCGAGCCCGCAATCTTGGCTTTTCCATCGAAGACTGCCGCCAGCTGATGGCGCTCTACCAGGACCGTGAGCGGGCCAGCCAGGACGTCCGTGCGATCGCGGCGGCGCATGTTGCGGCGATCGAGGAAAAGGTGCGCGAACTGCAGTCCATGCGCGCGACCCTGAACAAGCTGATCCACGCCTGCCATGGCGACAACCGCCCGGATTGCCCGATCCTGGAAGAGATGGCAGGAGAGGTCGAGACGGTGGGCTGAAGGGTTCAAACCGTGAACGGAATCGGGCATGATGGGTCATGCCCATAGTCTCACCGGTATCGCAGAATCCCCTGATCGACGGTCGCCAGTCGGAGCGCGCCATGCTGGTGCGCCGCGGCGTGCAGCGGCTGCTTACCGAAATGGGAGCGCATGTGCTGCCGGAACTGTCGCTGGCGACCGGGCGGCGCGCCGACCTCGTCGCGCTGACCCGTCAGGGCGACATCTGGATCATCGAGGTCAAATCCTCCATCGAGGATTTCCGCGTCGACCGCAAATGGCCGGATTACCGGCTGCATTGCGACCGCTTCTTTTTCGCCACACACCCAGGCGTGCCGGCCGAGATCTTTCCCGAGGAGTGCGGCTTCATCCTGTCCGACGGCTACGGCGCCGAAGTGCTGCGCGACGCACCCGAACACCGCATCGCTGCGGCCACCCGCAAGGCGCTCATGCTGAGGATCGCACGCGCCGGGGCTGCCCGACTGCTGGCTGCCGAGATCGCCGGCGTTTCCGTGCCCGCGCTGGACGGCGAGAGCGAATAGCACCTGCCGGCCATCTCCTGAAACACAGCTGACTTCTCGCCATTTCGCGCGACCTTGACTCTCACCCTTTCTCGTAACATATAAAGTTGCATGAAACGAGACAGTCGACTTTCCGGTGTCCTGCACGTCCTGCTTCACATGGCCGAGGAAGGCAGGCCGATGACCTCGGAGCAGCTTTCCAAAACGCTGAGTACCAACCCTGTGGTGATCCGGCGCATTATGGCAGGCCTGCGTGACATGGGCATCGTGCGTTCCGAACGCGGGCATGGCGGCGGCTGGACGATCAGTCGAGATCTCGCCACCGTCTCCTTGCGCGATGTCTACACGGCGCTCGGCGAGCCGATGGTTTTTGCGCTCGGCAACCGACAGGAGATGCCGGACTGCCTGGTCGAGCAGGCTGTCAATGCCGCGCTGGACGACGCGTTCCGCGCCGCCGAAGTGCTACTGATCGAGCGGCTCGGCGAGGTGACGCTGGCCGACCTGGCGGCGGATTTCCACGAACGTTGGAAGCAAAACAAGACAAAGAAGGCCAATCCCCATGCAGCCTGATGTGCAGATGTTTGCAAAATCATTCGATGCCGCCGTGATCGGCGGCTCCTATGCCGGCCTGTCCGCCGCCATGCAGCTCGCGCGGGGACGGCGCCATGTGGCCGTCATCGATGCCGGCAAGCCACGCAACCGCTTCGCCACCGCCTCGCACGGCTTCTTTGGCCAGGACGGCGCTGAACCGGCGCACATGATCGCTGCCGCCCGCGAAAAACTCACCGCTTACCCGAACGTCTATTTCATCGCGGACGAAGCTGTCGACGCCTCCGGGCAGGAGGGTGCCTTTGCAGTTACCCTTGCTTCGGGGCAGACGCTGAGGGCCTCCCGCCTTGTGCTGGCAACCGGCATCACCGACATTCTGCCAGATTTGCCCGGGCTGGCCGAGCGCTGGGGCGTCAGCGTGCTGCATTGTCCCTATTGTCATGGCTACGAATTCGGCGGCGCACCGCTTGGCGTGCTGGCAACCACGCCGCACTGCGCCGAAAAAGCGATGATGATCACCGAGTGGGGCCCGACGACACTGTTCCTCAATGGCCAGCCTATGCCGGACGCCGGTGTGCTGGCAAAGCTCGCGCGGCGTCGCGTGACCGTCGAGCCAATCTCAATCACGGGCCTCGATGGCCAGGGGCAAGCCCTTCAGGCTGTCGTGCTTTCAGACGGCCGTCGACTTGCCACGACGGCCATCTACCTGACCCCGCGCACGGTGATGGCGAGCCCGCTGGCCGAACGGCTGGGCTGCGCCTTCGAGGACGGCTTCTTCGGTCCGATCATCGTCACCGATGGCAAGAAAGCGACCAGTGTGGCCGGTGTCTTTGCCGCCGGTGATGCGGCGCGCGGCATGCACAACGCCACCTGGGCATCCGCCGACGGTGTCACCGCCGGTGCGGCCGTTCATCACAGCCTGATCTTCGAAGGCTTGGACGCGGCTTGAGGAGGCCGTCCAGACCGATCAGGCGCGGCCAACATCCAGCCGTTCGCGGATGTTCGCCATCGCGCGAGAAAACACGGCGGGATCGTCAAAAGCCCGCGCCAGCGTGAGCGCACCCTGGATGCCCGCGACACTCTCCTCCGCCAGTCGTCCGGCATCCGCTGCTTCCAGGCCCGCTCGCCGCAACGCGCCTGCAAGGTCCGCCACCCAGCGCCCGAAATAGGACCTGATCTCGGCGGCGAAACGGTCGCGCGCGTCGTCCAGCGCAAAGGCTCCGACCAGGCAAACGCGACGGCCGGAATGGAAGTAAGCATCCGTTGCCGCGAGCATGCGGGCGATGCCTTCCTGCGGGCTCTCCACTTCCCGCAGCGGCGAAAACACCGCGTCCTCGAACCAGCGATCGATATGCGCCAGCACCGCTGCCGCCATCTCATCCTTGCCGCCGGGAAAGAAGTTGTAGAGGCTGCCCTTGCCGAGCCCGGTCGTCTCGGTGATCAGCGACAGGCTGGCGCCGGCATAGCCGTGCGCGCGAAACACCTCGGCAATCGCAGCTATCAACTCATCCCGACCCGGAGCGATCCTGCGCATCGCATTCCGCTCTAGAGACCGAGTTCCGTGAGGCCCGGATGATCGTCGGGCCGGCGGCCAAGCGGCCAGTGGAATTTGCGCTCCGTCTCGGCGATCGGCAGGTCGTTGATCGAAGCAACGCGCCTGCGCATCAGTCCGGCCTCGTCGAATTCCCAATTCTCGTTGCCATAGGAGCGGAACCAGTGGCCGCTGTCGTCGCGCCACTCATAAGCGAAGCGCACAGCGATGCGGTTTTCGTTCCAGGTCCACACTTCCTTGATCAGACGATAGTCCAACTCGCGCGCCCATTTGCGCGCGAGGAAGGAAACAATCTGCGGCCTGCCTTTGACAAACTCGGCGCGGTTTCGCCACTCACTCTCCTCGGTATAGGCGAGTGACACCTTTTCGGGATCGCGGCTGTTCCAGGCGTCCTCGGCCTTGCGCGCCTTCTCGGCGGCGGTCTCGGCATTGAATGGCGGCAGCGGCGGACGGCTCATCGTGATCTCTCCATCGGCTCATTTCAGGAACAGGTGTATTTGTACCAATCGGTACAATGGAGTCAAGGGAGGAGTCGTCTTCCTGTGTCGACCACGACCGGCGCTGGCCGTGCCCTCGTGGCAATGCTACGGATAAGCCATGCAGCTCAGGCATTTGAAGACGTTTGTCGCCGTCGCTTCCGATCTCAACGTCACGCGGGCCGCGGAGCGCATCCACCTTGCCCAGTCGAGCGTGAGCGAACAGATCCAGGCGCTGGAAGCCGATCTGAACGCAGTGCTTTTCGACCGCAGCGGACGCAAGCTGAAACTGACCGAAGCAGGGCAGCGGCTGCTCGATCATGCCGACGAACTTCTGGCCCGCGCCGACGAAGCGCGGGCAGCGGTAGCGACAGCTGCAAACATAACGGCAGGCACGCTGGCGATTGGCGGACTCGAAACGCTGTGCGCCAGCTACCTGCCTCCGCTCCTGGCGCATTTCGGCGCCGAGCATCCGGCGGTGCGGCTGCAACTGAAGAGCGCCGGCAGCGGTGACCTGCGCGGTGGCGTGAAGAGTGGCGCCCTCGATGTTTCTTTCGTTTTCGGCGAGACGCCCGAGACACCGGAACTCAAACACGAAGTGGTGGCCGAAGAGGAACTGGTCTTCGCGCTACCGCCCGGCCACAGGCTCGCTGGACAAGTCGCCGCAGGCCCCGACGACCTGCACAACGAGCCCTTCCTGGTGACCGAGCAGGGATGTGTCTACCGCCAGATGTTCGAAACCGCTTTCGCAAAAAAGGACACGCGGCCGCGCGTTGCCGTTGAGCTCGGCTCGATCGCGGCGATCCAGAAACTCGTGGCGGAAGGTGCGGGCTGCGCCCTCATTCCACAGGTCGCTGCCAGGGCCGGTGACGGGCGGATCGTGACGCTGCCGTGGACCGGCGACAACTCGCTGGTCCCTATTTCCATGATCTGGCACGGCCGGCGCGGCAAGCGGCCGGCTGTGCGTCTTTTCCTGGAGGCCGCGCGTCAAAAGTTCAAACCAGGCGATGCCCTCCCTCAGCGTGCAGCACCGTCCCGGTGACGAAGCCGTTTCGCATCAGGAAGCGGATCGCATCGGCGATGTCTTCCGGCCGGCCGATGCGGCCTACCGGCAGGCGAGCGGCCATGGCATCCAGCGTCGCCGTCTTGGCGTCGCCTGCGACATGCTGCCAGATCGGCGTGTCGACCCAGCCTGGCGATACGGCGTTGACCCGGATCGGGCCAAGCTCGACGGCAAGCGCGCGCACCAGCGAGGCAAGCGCACCATTCATCGCCGCCGTCACCGAACCGCGCGCCGCCGGACGATAGGCATTGATGCCTGATGTGAAGGTGATCGAACCCTTCTCGGACAACACCGGCACGCCATGCTTGGCCAGCAGCAATGGGCCGAAGAACTTCGAATCGACCACTTTCCGCGCTTCCGCAATGTCGAGCTCCGGCAACAGCCGATAGGAGGCACCGATGTCGGCGGCAGTCGAGACGATGTGATCCAGCTCGCCAGTGCCGGCAAAGAGCCCACTGACCTCATCTTCCCGCGAGATATCGGCGACCGCGGTGCGCAAGGAAGATGGATTGCCGAGACTGCCGCTGGCCGCATCGAGTTTCGCTTGCGAGCGCCCGGCAATCGTCACCTCGGATCCTTCCGACAGAAGCTGCCTGGCAAGCGCCAGTCCCATGCCGGAGCTGCCGCCCACGACGAGAACGCGTCCGGTGACGTTTTCAATTGGTGTGTTCATGAAATCTCCATTGCGGCCGCCTGTCGAAGGGGCAGCTCTGGCACGGAGTTGTCTGCGCCAGCGCGCGCAAAGGGAAACGGGAAGATACGAATGTCTCCATCGGAAACTCCGATGACAGCATTAGGCGAAAGCGTTCAGCCGGGGCTGCGCGCCACCATGGCCCGGATCGTCTGATACAGTTCGTCGCTGGCTTCGCGCGCGGTGATTTCGCCGGAGGCTGCAGCAGCGGACAGACCGGCGGCCGCTCCCAGCATGCCGCACAGGCGCGCAGTGGTAATCCCGCGCGAAAAAGGTGTCAGCGCAACCCGGCATTTTTCCAGGAACACCGCCTCGTGTTCGCGCTTCATGGTCGCCAGCTCCGGCGTGCCGACAAGGGCTGCAACCACGCCGGGGATCTCGCGACCCTGCTCCAGCACGCAGTCGACATAAGAGGAAGCGATCACCGAGGCGCGTCCGTCGAGCGTGGGTTCGCTCGCGGCCAGAGCGGCATCGATCACCTGGTTCTGGCGCGCGTCGAACTCCTGATAGAGCGCCGCCAGCAGAGCTGAGCGCGTGGCGAAGTGATCGTAGACAACTGGCTTGGTCACCGCCGCCTGCTCCGCAAGCCGACCAAGCGTGAGGGCCTCCGTGCCTTCCTCGCGCGCAATGCGCCAGGCGACATCGAGAAGCTGCCGATGCCGCTCTTCCCGCAGCAGACGCTGGCGGCGTGGAGGCGCAGATGGATTTTTCCCGCGATCGCTTGACATCACTATATACCAAAAGTAACTTACTAAAAGTATATAAGCCTAAGTCCTTCTCTGCAACATCCCAGGAGCCCTGTCATGCACGCGCTCATCGTCGTCGCGCATCCCGATCCCAATTCGCTCACCCACGTGATTGCCAACAGTGTCGGCGAGGGCGTCGCCGCTTCCGGGCCCGGCAACAGTTTTGAAATCGCCGATCTGGCTGCCGAGGGTTTCGATCCGAACTTCAACAAATCCGACATCGCCACCTTTCAAGGCCAGGCGCCGGCTGCCAGCGATGTCGCGGCGGAGCAGGCGCGTATCGATCGCGCGGACACGCTGGTGCTGGTCTATCCGGTCTATTGGTGGTCGATGCCCGGGCTGCTCAAGGGCTGGATCGATCGCGTGTTCATGAATGGCTGGGCTTACGACGAGCCGCCGGGCGGCAAGCTGACGAAGAAGCTGCAGCGGCTGAACGTGCATCTGGTCGCGGTTGGCGGCGCCAGTCAGCGTACCTATGCCAGGCACGGCTATTTCGGTGCCATGAAGACCCAGATCGACCACGGCATTTTCGACTATTGCGGCGCCAGGGTGGTCACCTCCGAACTGCTGCTCTTTCCGGAAGCGCAGGATCACGCGCAACTTCCTGCCGAGGCTCACGCGATCGGCTGCAGGCTGTTCCTGAAACAGCAGCGCGCCGCGGCGTAGAATTCTTCGCCGCATGGGACCTCAGGAGGAAGCTCCCATGCGGCAGCCAACATCGACAACCCTGCTGAACGCAACCGTTGCTCTCCTCGAACACATGCTGCTTGCCTTCCGGCTACGTTATGTTACAACGTAACAATTCTGTAGTGACCTTCCACGAATTTGGTCACTCCTCCTCAAGACGAACCACGCCCGGGTCCGTCCCCACCAAAGCCTCTGGAAAACAGTCATGCCCCCGTACAATCGAAGGCGTCTTCCCGTAACTGTCCTTTCCGGCTTTCTCGGCGCCGGCAAGACCACGCTTCTCAACCACATCCTGCACAATCGCGACGGCCGCCGGGTCGCTGTCATCGTCAACGATATGAGTGAGGTCAACATCGACGCCACGCTGGTGCGCGACGGCGGCGCCAACCTGTCGCGCACCGATGAACAGCTGGTCGAGATGACCAATGGCTGCATCTGCTGCACACTGCGCGACGATCTGCTGGCGGAAGTGCGTCGTCTCGCCGAACAGGGCAGGTTCGACTACCTGCTGATCGAATCGACAGGCATTTCGGAGCCGCTGCCCGTTGCCTCGACTTTCGAATTCCGTGACGAGGCCGGCGCCAGCCTCTCCGATGTCTCCCGCCTCGACACCATGGTGACGGTTGTCGATGCCGCGAACCTGCTGCGGAACTATTCCTCATCGGATTTCCTGCGCGACCGCGGTGAAGCGCTGGGCACGTCCGGCGAGCGCGTGCTCGTCGATCTTCTGGTCGAGCAGATCGAGTTTGCCGATGTCATCGTGCTCAACAAGGTTTCGGACACGCCCGCAGGAGATCTCGATCTGGCACGCAGGATCATACGCTCGCTCAACCCGCAGGTTGAGCTCATCGAAACAGATTTCGGCCGCGTGCCGCTCGACAAGGTGCTCGACACCGGACGATTCGATTTCGAGAAGGCCGAACAACATCCGCTCTGGTTCAAGGAACTGAACGGCTTCAAGGATCACGTTCCCGAAACCGAGGAATACGGCATCCGTTCCTTCGTCTATCGCGAACGTCGCCCTTTCGATCCGGCAAGGTTGAAGAGGTTCATCGGCCAACCTTGGCCAGGAGTGGTGCGCGCCAAGGGTTTTTTCTGGCTGGCCACGCGTCCAAACCATGTCGGCGAATTGAGCCAGGCCGGCGCGCTGGTACGGACCGGCAGGCGCGGGCTCTGGTGGGCAGCGGTTCCCCGCAACCGTTGGCCCGACAACCCGTCATGGCATGAGGCGATGGAACCCTATCTCGATCCGATGTGGGGCGACCGTCGGCAGGAACTGGTCTTCATCGGCTGCGATCCGATGAACGAAAACCGCATTCGCGCCGAACTCGATGCCTGCCTGGTGGATGAGCCCGTCTTCGCACCGGAACTGTGGCGTGACCTGCACGACCCGTTTCCAAGCTGGAGCGGGCAAGCCGCATGATCGTCAAATCCTTGCTCGCCCTGTTCAAGGGGCGCCATCATGCCTGCGACTGCCATCCGCGGCTTGCCCGCTACGTTCCGCCGGCCGAGCGGCACACCGCGACGAGCCAGGTCCTCGGCAAAGAATCGCCATTGCCAGGCGAGGGCGGTCACAATAGGGTTCCAGGCGATGGTGCTCCGAATCGAAAGGTTCGGGGTGAAAAGGGAATACGGTGAGGTTCGCAAGAACCAAGACCGTGGCTGCCCCCGCAACTGTAAGCGGTAGCAAAGTCCGAAGACGCCACTGGCCAAGCGCCGGGAAGGCAGGACAGCGCAACGACCCGCGAGCCAGGAGACCTGCCATCGCAGTGAGTTGACCGGACGGGGTGTGCCGGGAGGACGCTACAAGGGCGGCCCTGCCGTCATTTTTGGCCATCCTTCCGCACCTGATCGAATGAGGGATCGGTTGGAAGGTTTTGCCGTTTTTCGCCGCGATGATGCGTCGCACCTGGACCGCCTGCCGCGACCGCGGAGGGCTCTTTCGTGAGCGACATTGTCCTGCAAGCGTGCGGCCTTTGCTGTCGACCCGAAAAAGGCGTCACGCTCGTCGAAGACGTCAGCCTTGACGTACGTGCCGGCGAAAGGCTTGCCATCATCGGTCCGAACGGCGCCGGCAAGTCGACGCTGCTGCGCATGCTTTGCGGCATGCTCAAGCCTAGCAGCGGTCTGGTCAGCCTCGACGGCGAACCGCTCGACCGGCTGCCGACAGCAGAGCGGGCACGCCGTATTGCCGTGGTCGGCCAATCCGACCAACCAGATGCACAGCTTGCCGTCAGCGATTATGTCGGGCTGGGCCGTATCCCGCACATGGGGCTTCGCCGCCGCAGCGACGACCGCGATGTCGTGCTCGACGCGCTGGAACGAACGGGCCTGCTTGTCTTGCGGGAACGCCGAATGGGATCACTCTCCGGCGGCGAACGCCAGCGCGCGCAGCTGGCGCGCGCGATTGCGCAGCAGCCGCATGTGCTGTTTCTCGACGAGCCGACCAATCATCTCGATCCGCGCGCTCGCGGTGAATTGCTCGAATTCGTCGCCAGGCTGGGCATCGCCGTTGTTACCGTGCTGCACGATCTGCCGCTGGTTGCGCCCTTCGCCACCCATGTCGCGGTGATGAGCAAGGCACGCCTCGTCGCGCTCGGCACCCCGCGTGAGACGTTGACGGCGGCGCTGGTGCGCGAGGTCTTTGCCATCGATGTGCTGAGACTTCCTCACCCGGCCGAGCAGGACCGCGAGTTGACGGTCTTCGACGTTCCGATCCGCCTTTCCCGCTGAATCAATTTCCCCAACGGAGCCGCCATGAAACGCCTCGCCCTTTGCCTTGCCGCCACGCTTCTTTCGTCGACTGCCTTTGCCTTCCCGGTCACCGTCGACAGCTGCGGCATTCCGCTGACTTTCGACGTCGCACCGAAACGCGCGGTGATCAACGATCTCAACATGTCGGAAATGGCCTTCGCGCTGGGCTTGCAACCCGAGATCGTCGGCCTGACCGGCATCACCGGCTGGTACAAAGTGGATGACGCGTTCAAGAAAGCGCAGGGCTCGATCCCGGAACTCGCACCGAAATATCCGACACTGGAGAACCTGCTGGCGGTCGAGCCCGACTTCTTCTTCGCTGGCTGGTATTACGGCATGAAGCCGGGCGGCGACGTGACGCCCGACACCTTGGCGCCACATGGCATCAAGACGCTGGTGCTCAGCGAAAGCTGCGTCCATCTCGACAAGAACCGACCAGCGGCTTCGATGGATCTCCTGTTCGGCGACATCGAGAAACTCGGCAAGATCTTCGGCAAGGAGACCGAAGCCGACACCCTTGTCACCAAGTGGAAGCAAAGGCTTGCCGATATCACCGCCAAGGTCGGCGCCCGCAGCGGCACGCGCGTTTTCCTCTATGATTCCGGCGAGGACAAACCCTTCACCGCGGGCAAATTCGCGATCCCGAGCGCGATGATCGAAGCTGCCGGCGGGAGGAACATCATGGCCGACATGGAAACCAACTGGGGCAATACCGATTGGGAAACCGTCGCCACCCGGAACCCGGAATTCCTGATCCTGCTCGACTACCAGGACGACGCGGGCTACCGAAAGCTGCTGGATTTCCTGAAGCAGCACCCGGCGATGAAAGAAACTGACGCGGTGAAGAACGGGCGCTTCGTTGCTCTCCGTTATGCCGAATTGACGCCCGGCCCGGCCAATATCGAAGCCATCGACAAGATCGCAAAGGCAATGCACCCAGAGGCCTTCTGAGCATGCCCAGCGGGTCGTACGGTCTGGCCATCGGCACGGGTCTGGCGCTTGTCGTGTTGCTGGCGCTGCTGTCCATCGCCTATGGCTCGACCGTCATTCCGCTCGGCGACGTGATCGCAGCGCTTGGGCACGCCATCGGCCTCGACGCCGGGAGCGTTACAGCGCCGGTACAGAAGATCATCGTCGACCTCAGGCTGCCCCGCGCCATTCTCGCCATCTGCGTCGGCGCCGGCCTCGCCGTGGTCGGCGCGCTTCTGCAGACGGTGACGCGCAACGATCTCGCCGATCCGTTCCTGTTCGGCCTTTCCTCGGGCGCTGCCGCCGGCGCGGTTTCGGTCATCACCGTTTTCGGCGACCGTCTTGGCGTGTGGACGCTTCCGATCGCTGCGTTTGCCGGCGGCATCCTCTCAGCCGTCGTGGTGCTTCTGCTCGTCACCCGCATTCGTGGCCAAGGGCCGGAGCGGCTGATCCTTGCAGGTCTTGCCGTATCTTTCCTGTTCACGGCGCTGACCAACTATCTGGTCTTTGCCGGTGACCAGCGCGCCGCCCATTCGGTGCTGTTCTGGACCATGGGCGGGCTGGGCCTCGCCCGTTGGGGCAATATCGGCCTGGCAGTTGCCGGCGCCGCCGTCATCCTTGCCTTCACGCTGCGCTATCATCGCTGGCTCGACGCGTTCCTGGCTGGCGAAACCACCGCCGAAAGCCTCGGCGTTCCGGTGGCGCGCTTTCGGACTCTGACATTCCTGGCCGCGGCGCTCGCAACAGCAATCCTGGTTTCCGTCGCCGGCGTCATCGGTTTCGTGGGATTGATGATCCCGCATGTCGCGCGCCGCTTCGCCGGCCCGCTGCATCTGCGGCTGGCGCTTGCCTGCGCCGTCTTCGGCGCGGTGCTCCTGCTCGCCAGCGATCTTCTGGCGCGCACGCTCCTGCCGCCGCAGGAATTGCCGATCGGCATCATCACCAGTTCGATCGGCGCCTTGTTCGTGGTGGCCACCCTGCTGCGCAAACGGTTCTGAGCGGTCGGCCATCCAGTCGATCCGGAATAGCGCCACACTTGTTACTCACACTGTTCGGTTTCCGAAGCCAAACTGTCCGACGACGGTAAGCGATGAACCGCGAAGCTCGTCGTGCTTCGACCCTCGAGGCGCGAGACTTCGCCCAGAAGAGGAGAACAGACCTCATGACCGACAAACGCGACGATATCCTGGCCGCCATGCACAAGCCGCCGGTGGTTACGCCCGAGGCATGGGAACAGGCGCGCCAGCAACTGCTCGCAAAGGAAAAGGCCCATACCCATGCCCGCGATGCGCTGGCCGCCGAGCGCCGTCGCATGCCCTGGGTGGAAGTGACCAGGGATTATGTGTTCGAGACACCGAACGGCCGGGCGAGCCTTCTTGACCTGTTCGACGGCCGCCGCCAGCTGATCATCTACCGGGCATTCTTCGAGCCGGGCGTCTATGGCTGGCCGGAGCATGCCTGTCGGGGCTGCTCCATGGTGGCCGACCAGGTCGCCCATGTGTCCCATCTCAATGCGCGCGATACTACGCTGGTCTTCGCTTCGCGTGCGCCGCAGCCGGACATCCAGCGCGTGAAGGCGCGGATGGGATGGGATCGCATTCCCTGGGTCACAATCGTCGACAGCTTCGATGCCGATTTCGGCGTGGATGAATGGCATGGCCACAACGTGTTCCTGCGTGATGGCGATCGCATCTTCCGTACCTATTTCATCGCCGACCGCGCCGACGAACAGATGGGCGGCACCTGGAATTACCTGGACATCACGCCGCTCGGCCGCCAGGAGGCCTGGGAGGATTCGCCTGAAGGCTATCCCCAGACTCCGCCCTACAAATGGTGGAACTGGAACGACAGCTATGTTGCCGAGACCGAACCCGACAAAGGGTGGGTCGAGATTTCCGACGCGGGCGAAGAGGCGATGCGCGCCAAAGCGACGAGCGCGAAGCCATGAGCCGCTCCTGCTGCTCCATCTGGTCCGACGAGGAGGCACCTCGCCGGACCAGCGCCCGCTCAGCTATCGACGGAGCGAATGCCGCCAGCGATGCAGCCGTGCCTACGGCCAACGACGCACCCGCGCTGATGGCGTCAGACTGGCTGGCGTTAGCGGCGTCGCCAACATTCGCGGCCATGGCATTGCTGACCGGCGTCATGGGAGGGCCAGCGGAGATGTGCTCGTCCACGATGGGCATGCCGCTCGGCGGTATGATGGTGATGTATCTCCTGATGAGTGCCTTCCATCTGGCGCCCTGGCTGAGGCTGGTGCGGACCGCTATTTGACGAAATGGCCACGGCAGAGGTTGCATCCGGCGTGGTCATGAATGCCCAATCAATCCCTCCCATCAGTCGGTGCCGTCAGAGCTGCCGCGCGATCGCTGCCTTGTCGATGATCGACCAGACCCTTTCGATCCGCGCTCCGGCGAACTCGTAGAACACGTTCTCTTCGAATTGGACGCGCTTGCCGTTGACAGGCAGGTCAAACAAGGCACCGACCGGGGTGCAGTCGAAGCGCAGGCGGCTGGCGACGCGGGGAGGGTCGCCGATCAGCAATTCGATCCGAAAGTGAAGGTCTGGAATCGCGCGAAAATCGCCTTCCAGCATCGAACGGTAACCGGCAAGACCCACCTGAGCTCCGTTGTAACGGACATCGTCATGAACGAACTCTCCGAGAGCGTTCCAATCCTGCCTGTTCAGGCAATCGATATAGCAGTGATAAATGGTGATGAGATCGTTGCGGGTCATCGGATATCCGTGATGGTTTGGCGCCCGAGATAGACAATGCAGGGATCGGCATCCGGTTGCCAATATCAGACCGGATTGGTGGAAGTACTTGCCTGCGAACAGCGAATGACCGCAGCTCGGAGGTGGCCGCGATCGATGCCTTCTCCCCTCTCATCGCCAAAGGCGGATGAAATTAGCCGGGCAAGGATAAAAAGGGCTGGCGGGTACGTTAACTATCGCCACTATCAGAATATTAGCGTTTGCTTGGCAACGTCTTCGGGACGACAGTTGCGGTTTGGATGCGGCAACAACCAAACGACGATTGTCCTGACATAATAGCGCCGGGGGGGCGTTGTTCATGCGTGTCGTCTCATGCCTCGTCACAGAGCATAATCCGTGGCTCGTACTGCTCGCCGTCTTCGTCTGCATAGCTGGCAGTTGGGTCACGTTCCGGCTTTTCCGGCAAGCCGAGGTGCGTGGCGGCTGGCCGCGAGCCGGGTGGATATTCTTGGCCGCCCAGGCCGCGGGGTCCTCGATCTGGTGTACGCATTTCATCGCCGTCATCGCTTATGAGCATGATGCCCCCGTCACCTTCGATCCGACATTCACGATGCTGTCGCTGCTGATAGCGGTTGCCGGTTGCGCCTACGGCTTCTGGCTGTCCCTCAGTTTCCGCTTCCCCCTGGCCGCAGAGATCGGCGGGGGCGTGGTGGGTATCGCAATCTCGGCGATGCATTACAGCGGCATGCTGGCCTATCGCGTCGATGGCCTGATCGAGTGGAGTGCCGACTATGTGGCGGCATCGGTGGCACTGTCGGTTCTGTTCGGCGGAATTGCCATGAGACAAGCGGCAAAACCGCTCTGGGGCGAGACCACATATGTACCGGTCGCCTTCTTCGTGCTTGCCGTGGCCTCGCTGCATTTCACCGGTATGACCGCCATCTCGGTCACCCCGTTCTCGACAGCCGTCGATAACACCGCCTCATCGACGCTGGCGGCCTTCGCGGTTGTCGGCGTCGGCATGCTGGTCCTGGGCGCCGGCGTCATCAGCTACCTGATCGACGAGCAGAGTTCGCAGGAAGCATTCGATCGGCTGCAGAAGCTGGCGCTGACCGATTCTTTGACCGGCCTGCCCAATCGCGCCAGTGCCATCGAGCGTCTGGACCGTGAACTCGAACAAGCGCATTACACGGCTGCAAAGGTCGCTATCATCGGCATCGACCTTGACCGGTTCAAGGAAATCAACGACCTGCGCGGCCATCAGGCTGGCGATGAAACACTCGCGACGATCGGCCTTCGCCTCGCCGATCTTCTCGAAGACGACGAATTTGCCGCGCGCATCGGCGGCGATGAGTTCATGTGCGTCAAG
Source organism: Mesorhizobium sp. 1M-11 (assembly GCF_001303895.1). Classification (GTDB taxonomy): domain Bacteria; phylum Pseudomonadota; class Alphaproteobacteria; order Rhizobiales; family Rhizobiaceae; genus Mesorhizobium. The sequence continues at coordinate 191,436 of NZ_LJSD01000050.1, forward strand.
CGCTTCGTCGACCGCCATCAGCTCGACGACTTCCTGACGCGCCTCGAAAACGCCTTTTCGCAGCCGCTTCGCATCGGAAATGTCGATCTTGCTGCGGGCGCAAGCCTGGGGGTCGCGCTCTACCCCGATGATGGCCATGACCGGCAAGTCCTCATCAGCAATGCCGACCTGGCCATGTACCGTGCAAAGGCCGACATCACCCGCGCGCTCTGCTTCTACGAACCCCAGATGGACACGGCGGCGCGCGAGCATCACGCCTTGGCATCGGATCTCAGCCATGCCATCGAACTCGAACAGTTCGAACTCCACTATCAGGTGCAAAAATCCGTCCAGTCCGGCGATGTGCTTGGATATGAAGCGCTGCTGCGCTGGAGCCACCCAAGCCGTGGTGCCGTCTCGCCTGCCGTTTTCATCCCCATCGCGGAAGAGACCGGTCTGATCCTCACCATCGGCGAATGGGTTTTGCGAACGGCCTGCAGGGATGCAGGCAGGCTAGGCAGGCCCTCCAAGATCGCGGTCAATCTTTCGCCGGTCCAGTTCGTCCATAATGATCTGGCCGGACTGATCCGCGACATCCTTGTGGAGACAGGATTGTCGCCAAGCCGGCTGGAACTCGAAATCACGGAATCCACCTTCATTACCGACAAGAGCCGTGCCTTGCACGTTCTGCGGCAAATCAAAGCGCTGGGCGTGAAGATCTCGATCGACGATTTCGGTGTCGGCTATTCGTCCTTCGATACGTTGCGCAGCTTTCCCTTCGACAAGATCAAGCTGGACGGCTCCTTCACGCGGGAGATGGAACGCAACGCGCAGGCCATGGCCATTGTCCGCTCCGTGCTCGCGCTAGGACAAAGCCTTGGAATTCCAGTCCTTGCCGAAGGTGTGGAAACCGTCGCCCAGTTGCAGATCCTGCGCATCGAAGGCTGTCACGAAGCGCAGGGCTACTACCTGGGACGCCCAGGGCCGAGGGAGAACATTTTGCCGGCTTCAGTGGAGCAACCACGAATACCTGTTCCAGGTCGCGGTGACGATCTTGTGATCTCGTCTGCTTGACGCGAATGCGCGGTCCGCATGTGAAAACCCCGGCGAGCAGCCGGGGTTTGTCGTTCTGCCAGACTCAACGCCAGACCCGCTCGCGCCAGCAGCGGACGTGCCAGCGACCGCGGCGGTAAACGCGGCGGCACACACGCCGCCAGCGGGGACGTCCGCCCCAATGCCTGCGCCAGGGCCTGCGGCCGGGTCGATGCCCCGGACGGTGATAGACGAGTTCGACATCGGCCTCCGCTCCGTCGTCGAGCACAGCCGCCTCAGCATCGGACTTTTCAAGTTCATCCAATATGCCACCGCGCCCCATGGGCACACCGGCGACTGCCTGGCCTGGACGTATCGCCGTCGCGATAACCGCGGCACCCGCGACGCCAAGTATTCCCGTCAGAAATAGCCGTCGATCCATTGCTTCCTCCAACACGCGCTCCCTGCCACCGCAATTAACATAGCCGCATCTGAATTGTTCCTGGAATGCTTTTTTTGGTTTTGGTCCAGGCACCTCGCGACGGCTTTCATTCCACTCTGGCAAACACCTTCGCGAAAGCATTCGCATGATCGATGCGCTCGAGGAACCGGCGGGCACGCGGAATGGCATTATGCAGATACTGATCCGGCCCCCTCATCTTCCGTGCGTTCAGCGCTGCCATATCGAGCAAGCTGAAATCGACCTTTTCGATCTCACAGCACCAGCCGGGGTGCTGTGTCGACCAGCTACGCCCGTGGTGTTCCAGAAGCCGGTTTCGATGAGAGTAGCCATGATAGTCGAAGGCGATGACGCCGTCCGTCACGTAGACGTGATTGCCGGCTAAATTGCCGGTCGGAACAATCCGCTCGGCATGAAACCCGGAAAGTGGCGGCTGCTCCAGATAGACTCCAGCCAGGATATGGCACGCCCCGTGACCAAAGAAGATACGGTCCGGCAGAGCCCATTGTCTCGGAAGGTCCTTCTTTATCCCCGGTTTGAGGACGTACATCCGGCTTCCACCTTCCAGGACTTCGCCTTAACCCTGCTTCATAAGCCCCTTCAGCCGATAGATAGCCTCCAGCGCCTCGCGCGGCGTCATCTCGTCTGGGCTGAGGGTGGCCAGTGCCTCGCCAAGCGCATCGGTCTTGACCGGCCTGGGCGCCTCCCGCTTCACCGCCACCGAAAACAGCGGCAGGTCGTCGACCAGCCGATCGGCCTTGCCGGAGGTTTCGCCTTCCTCCAACTGATGCAGCACTTGCTTGGCGCGCGCCACCACCGCTTCGGGCAAGCCGGCAAGCCGCGCCACCTGCACGCCGTAACTGCGGTCGGCAGCCCCCTTGCCGACTTCGTGCAGGAAAACGACATCGCCTTCCCATTCCTTGACCCGCATGGTCACGTTGTGAAGCCGATTAAGCTTGTTGCTCAGCGCCGTCATCTCATGGAAATGCGTGGCGAAGATCGAGCGGCAGCGGTTCTTCTCGTGCAGATATTCGACCGCAGCCCAGGCGATCGAAAGCCCGTCGAAGGTGGCGGTGCCGCGACCGATTTCATCCAGGATGACCAGCGCGCGCTCGCCCGCCTGATTAAGGATAGCGGCGGTCTCGACCATTTCCACCATGAAGGTCGAGCGGCCGCGCGCGAGATCGTCGGAAGCGCCGACGCGCGAGAACAGCCGATCGACCACACCGATATGCGCGCTTGCCGCCGGCACGAAGGAGCCGGTCTGGGCCAGGATGGCGATCAGCGCGTTCTGGCGCAGGAAGGTCGACTTACCGCCCATGTTCGGACCGGTGAGCAGCCAGATGGCGCCGTTCTTCGCGCCTCCCTCCGGCGAGAGATCGCAGTCATTGGCGACGAACGGCCCTTCTCCGGTGTGGCGCAGCGCCTGTTCCACCACCGGATGACGCCCGCCGACCACTTCGAAGGCGAGCGAGGCGTCGACCTGCGGCCGGCACCAGTTCTCGCTCGCCGACAAAGCGGCGAGCGCGGCCGATACATCGAGCACGGCCAATGCGTCGGCGCCGGCACGGATCGCATCCGCTTCGCCGACCACTTCGGCAAGCAACCGGTCGAACGCGGCAAGCTCGATGGCGAGCGCACGATCGGCGGCGTTGGCGATCTTGGTTTCCAGCCCCGCCAGCTCAGTCGTGGTGAAGCGCATTGCGTTGGCCATCGTCTGGCGGTGGATAAAGCGCGCCTTGGCTTCGTCCGTCCCGGTCATGATCGCTTGATGGTTGACCGTCACCTCGATGTAGTAGCCCAGGACATTGTTGTGCCGGATCTTGAGCGAGCGGATGCCGGTCTCTTCGATCAGGTCGCGTTCCATGCCGGCGATGACCTTGCGCGTCTCGTCGCGCAGCGCCCGCATCTCGTCGAGTTCGGCATCGTAACCGCTGCGCAGGAAGCCGCCGTCACGTTTCAGCAAAGGCAGCTCGTCGGCCAAGGCTCCGGCGAGATGTTCGGCAAGCGTCTTCGGCAGGGCGCCGATCGCGGCAAGCGCCGCAGCCAGTTCGGCCGGCGGCGCGACGCGCGCAAAGACCTGCGCAATGTCGCCGGCGGCGAGGAAGCCGGCGCGCAACGCACCGAGGTCGCGCGGGCCGCCACGGTTCAGCGCCAGTCGCGACAACGCGCGCGGCATGTCGGCAACGCCTTTGAGCGCCAGTCGCAACGCCTCGGCCAGACGCGTCTCGTCGCGGAAGAAGGAAACCGAATCGAGCCGCGCCCCGATTGCGGCTGCATCGGTCAACGGCGCCATCAGCCTGTCGGCCAGCAGTCGCGCGCCGCCGCCGGTGACGGTGCGGTCGATGGCCTTGAACAGCGAGCCGTCGCGGCTGCCGGAAAGCGTGCGCAGCAGTTCCAGGTTGGCGCGCGTTGCCGGATCGATGAACAGCGTCGCGCCGTTTTCCTCGCGCTCCGGCCGTGACAGCGGCGGGCGCTCGGCCTTCTGCGTCTTCTCGACATAGGCAATCGCGCCGGAGATCGCGGAAAGCTCGGCGCGGCTGAACGAGCCGAAGGCGTCCGGCGTCGCCACGTTGAAGAAACGGGCGATGCGTGCCGTTGCCGAGGCAGAATCGAACAGGCTGGCCGGCTGCGGGCTGGCGACACGGCCAAGCACGTCGAAAACGGGCTTCAGCTCGGGATCGTAGAAGACCGGTTCGGCGACGATCAACTCACGCGGATCGACGCGGAAGATGTCGGCCAACAGGCGCTCGACATTGGTCTCGGCGACGCGGAAGACGCCGGTGGAGATCTCGATCCAGGCCAGCGCGAAGCTCTGTTCGGTGCCTCCCTTGATCCTGCCCAAGGTCATCAGGAAGCTCGATTCCGACGGGGCCAGCAATTTGTCTTCGGTGATGGTGCCCGGCGTGACAAGTCGGACGACGTCGCGCTTGACCACCGATTTCGAGCCACGCTTCTTGGCTTCTGCCGGATCTTCGATCTGCTCGCACACCGCCACGCGGAAACCGAGCCCGATCAGCTTCTGCAGATAGTCGTCCGCCGCATGCACCGGCACGCCGCACATCGGGATCTCGGAGCCCTGGTGCTTGCCGCGCTTGGTGAGCACGATGCCCAGCGCCTGGCTTGCCTTCTCCGCATCCTCGAAGAAGAGCTCGTAGAAATCGCCCATGCGGTAGAACAGAAGCGAATCCGCATTCGCCGCCTTGATCTCGAGATACTGTTCCATCATCGGCGTGGCGCCGGCCGTGGACGGCACGGGTGCAGCACCGCTTGCCAGCGGCGCGCTGTCTTCCGTTGCGATGGGGGTTTCGTCGTTCAAGAAACTGTTTCCAAAAAATCCGAAGGCAATTGCTTGGCGCTTTACTCACCCGAAGTGTAGCCTTAATCCCGAACGCTCCACAAAGAAATTGAGTGCGCCTCAGGCACGCCGAAGGGGAAGAAACAAAGCATGGCCCGCAGGAATGGACAGGACGGACAAGGCCCTTCGGTGAGCTCCGAGGAAGCGCTGGAATTCCACGCCATGGGGCGGCCGGGCAAGCTGGAGATCGTGCCGACCAAGCCGATGGCGACGCAACGCGACCTGAGCCTTGCCTATTCGCCCGGCGTCGCGGTGCCGGTGAAGGCGATCGCGGAAGACCCGTCGCGCGCCTTCGACTACACCACGCGCGGCAACATGGTCGCCGTCATTTCCAACGGCACCGCCATCCTCGGCCTGGGCAATCTCGGCGCGCTGGCCTCCAAGCCGGTGATGGAGGGCAAGTCGGTGCTGTTCAAGCGCTTCGCCGACGTCGATTCGATCGACCTTGAAGTGGCGACCGAAGACGCCGACGAGTTCATCAACTGCGTCAAGTTCCTCGGCCCGTCTTTCGGCGGCATCAACCTGGAGGACATCAAGGCGCCCGAATGCTTCATCATCGAGCAGCGCCTGCGCGAGCTGATGGATATCCCGGTGTTCCATGACGACCAGCACGGCACCGCCATCATTGCCGCCGCCGGCCTGATCAACGCCCTGGCGATCACCGGCCGCGACATGAAGACGACCAAGCTTGTCTGCAACGGCGCCGGTGCCGCCGGCATCGCCTGTATCGAGCTGGTGAAGTCGATGGGCTTTTCGCCGGAAAACGTCATCCTGTGCGACACCAAGGGCGTCGTCTATCAGGGCCGCACCGAAGGCATGAACCAGTGGAAGTCGGCGCATGCGGTGAAAACCGAAGCGCGCTCGCTGGCGGACGCGCTGGACGGAGCCGACGTGTTCTTCGGCCTTTCCGCCAAGGGCGCGCTGACGACGGCGATGGTGCAGTCGATGGCCAAGAACCCGATCATCTTCGCCATGGCCAACCCGGACCCGGAGATCACGCCGGAGGAAGTGGCCGAGATCCGCACAGACGCCATCATGGCCACGGGCCGTTCGGACTATCCGAACCAGGTCAACAATGTGCTGGGTTTCCCCTACATCTTCCGCGGCGCGCTGGATGTGCGGGCAACCACCATCAACGACGCCATGAAGGTTGCCGCTGCCCAGGCGCTGGCCGAACTTGCCCGCAAGGATGTGCCGGACGATGTCGCCGCAGCCTATCAGGGCAACCGGCCGAAGTTCGGGCCCAACTACATCATCCCGGTGCCATTCGATCCGCGCCTGATCTCGGCTATCCCGATCGCGGTGGCGAAGGCGGCGATGGAAACCGGCGTGGCGAGGAAGCCGATCCTCGACCTCGACCGCTACGCACAGGAACTGTCGGCCCGCCGCGACCCCATCGCCTCGACGCTGCAGCGCATCTACGACCGCGTGCGGCGCCAGCCCAAGCGCATCGTCTTCGCCGAGGGCGAGGAGGAACAGGTGATGCGCGCGGCTGTCGCCTATGTGAACCAGAAACTGGGCACCGCCATCCTTCTCGGCCGCGACGACGTCATCAAGGAAAACGCCCGCCATGCCGGCATCGAGCTGGACAAGCCGGGGCTGGAGATCATCAATGCGCGGCTGTCGCGCAAGAACGCCATCTATGCCGACTTCCTCTACGAGCGCATGCAGCGCAAGGGTTATCTGTTCCGCGACTGCCAGCGCCTGATCAACAACGACCGCAACCATTTTGCCGCCTGCATGGTGGCGTTGGGCGATGCCGACGGCATCGTCACCGGCGTGACGCGCAACTATTCGACGGCGCTCGACGACGTGCGCCGCGTCATCGACGCCAAACCCGGCCACCGCGTCATCGGCGTGTCGATCGTGCTGGCGAGGGGGCGCACCGTGCTGGTGGCCGACACCGCCGTGCACGACATGCCGAATGCCGAGCAGATTGCCGACATCGCCGAGGAGGCAGCCAATTTCGCCCGCCGCATGGGTTACGAGCCGCGCGTGGCGATGCTTGCCTATTCCACCTTCGGCCACCCGCAGGGCGAACGCTCGGAGCGTGTGCAGGAGGCGGTGCGCATCCTCGACAAGCGTCGCGTCGATTTCGAATATGACGGCGAAATGGCCGCGGACGTAGCGCTGAACCCGCGCGTGATGGCGCAATACCCATTCTGCCGGCTGACCGGGCCGGCCAATGTGCTGGTGATGCCGGCGTTCCACTCGGCTTCGATCTCGACCAAGATGCTGCAGGAACTGGGCGGCTCGACCGTGATCGGCCCGCTGCTGGTCGGCCTCAACAAGCCGGTGCAGATCGTCGGGCTCAACGCCAAGGACAGCGATATCGTCAATATGGCAGCCATCGCGGCGTATAGCGCGGGAACTTGAGGCGCATCTTACCTCCACATCCGTGTTCCGTTTTCCAGGACCATGAACGACGAACCCATCGTCATCGAAATGAACCGTACCGACCAGCTTGCCGTCTTCATCGCGACGGTGGTCGGCGGCGGTGCGTTCGTGGCCTTTCTGCCCGACCTTGCCGGCTGGCTGCTGGAACTGCCTTGGGTGCCGTGGGAAGAACCGCTCAATCTCGCGCGGACGATCGGCCAGAAACTGTCGCCCTGGGCGCTCGCCATCATAGGCGGCCTGCTTGGCCTGGGCGGCGGCTTCCTGATCGTTCATGACGAACCGACGGTGAGTGTTTCGGCCGACGAACTGATCGTTCAGAGAGGCGACAAGCGCTACCGCTTCGCGCGCTCGCAGGTGCGCACGGCGATGATCTCGAACAAGCGTCTCCTCGTGCGCGACCATGACGATGTAGAGCTGCTCTACATCAAGCTCGCCCAGCGCAGGGAAGTGGCCGGTGCGCTGCGCGAGAAGGGTTGGGCGGTCGGGTAGTCCCGACTCTTTTCTTCACGCGACAACTTCGGCCACCACTTCCCTTCCCGCTCTCCGCCCCATGAACAGGAACACCACGACCGCCGTGACGATCGTGATGATGGTGAGCACGACCAGCAGACTGGAGAAGGCGAGGCCATACTGAGCCACCAGTTGGTGCTGGCCGGTACCCGGCAACAGCGTTTGCGCTGCCGGGAGATCGCCGGTGACGAGACGCTGCGCGACGGCTACCAGTTTCTCGGGCTGGCCAAGCCCGGCTGCGGCGAGGTGGCCTGCCGTCAGCGCCGACAGCACCGCGCTGACCACGGCCAGCGCCAGGCCTTCGCCGGCGACGCGCGTGGTGTTGAAGATGCCGGTGGCCATGCCGGCGCGCTCGGTCGGCACCACCGAAACGGCGAGCCCGTCCATCAGCCCCCAGGGCAGGCTGATGCCGACGCCGATGGTGAGCATGGGCAGGAGCAACGCCGCGGCAGTCGCACCGGCCGGCACACCGGACAGCCAGAACAGGCCGGCGGCTGAGACGAGGAGGCCGGTGGCGCACAGCACCGAGGCCGGCAGCCAGCGCGTGAGCCAGCCGGCGACAAGCGGCAGAATCAGCAGCGGCGCCGACAGCGCGATCATCAGGCGGCCGGCGGCGATCTCGCCCATGCCTTCGACGCCAACGAAGCGGACCGGAAGCAGCACCAGCAGCACCACGAAGGCATAGGCCGGCGCCGCCGCCAGCAATTGCACGCCGACGAAGCGCGGATAGCGGAACAGGGAAAGGTCCAGCATCGGCCGCGCCACCTTGCGCTCGATGATGCCGAAGGCAGCGAAGAACAGCACGGCGCCGGTCAGCAGGCCGATGACTGCCAGATCGTTCCAGCCGGCCTCCGGTGCCTTGAGGAAGCCGTAGGTCAGCAAAGCGAGCGCGGCGGTGAAGCTTGCCGCACCCGGCCAGTCGAGACCGGTTGCGGCGGGATCGCGGCTTTCACGCATGAAGCGAGCAGCGATGAGGAAGGAAAATGTGGCGGCGGCAACCACGGGCAGGAAGATCGAGGTCCAGCCAAAGGCATCGATGAGCAAGCCAGAGGTGATCGGGCCGAAAGAGAGGCCGATGCCGAAGGACGTGCCGAGCATGGAAAAGGCGCGCATGCGCCCTGCCCCTTCGAACTCCTGCGCCAGCGCTGCCGCCCCGCCGGCAAAGGCAAGGGCTGCCGCCAGACCTTGCGCGGCACGGGCAAGATCGAGCCAGAGGATCGAGGGCGAGACCGAAGCAAGCGCCGAAAGCAGCCCGAAGGCGGCCACGCCCGTCAGAAACATGCGCTTGCGGCCATAGGCATCGGCCAGCGCGCCGGCCGCCATCAGCGAGGAGCCGAAGGTCAGCATGAAGGCGTTGGTCACCCAGTTGAGCGCGATCGGGCTGCCGCCGAGTGCTCGGCCGATTGCCGGAAGCGCCACGGCTGGGCCGGTGAAGGTCAGCGGCATGGAGAGTGCCGCCAGGCATACCGCAACGAGAACAAGCGCTTTTTCGGCCGCGCCTGGGGCCTTTTTCGAAACTGACATGATGTCCACGGGGTTTCTGCCCCGGCAGCCTCGCTTTGCGCGACTGGCCGGTGGGCTTGTTGAATGACCCGTTCATGATAGATTTGCGCTAATTGGAGCTGAATACGGCTCTTATTCCGATCATAATGGAGAAAAACGCTCGAATGGATCGTTCGCTGGATCGATTGAGCGGACTTGCCGCCTTTGTGCGCACGGCCGATCTCGGCAGCTTCGTCGCCGCTGGACGCGTGCTGCGGCTGTCGCCGTCGGCGGTCGGCAAGGCGGTGACCAGGCTGGAAGAGCAATTGGGGGTTCGCCTGTTGCAACGCTCGACGCGCAGCCTGAGACTGACCGAAGAAGGCCGGCTTTTCCATGAGCGCTGCCGGCGCGTGCTGGACGATCTCGACGACGCCCAGGCGATGCTGGCCGAGGCGATCGAGACGCCGCGCGGGCGCCTGAGGGTGAGCGCACCGGTGGTGAGCTATCACCTTTTCCTGCCGGTGCTGCCGGAATTCACCCGGCGCTATCCGGAGGTCGAGCTCGATCTCGATTTCAACGACCGCATCGTCGACCTGATCGACGAGGGCGTCGATGTGGCCTTGCGCAGCGGCGACCTGCCGGATTCCCGGCTGATGACGCGGGCGCTACGGCCCTTCCAGCAATTGTTGTGCGCTTCACCTTCCTATCTCGAGCGCTACGGCACGCCAGCCTGTCCGCGCGATCTCGACGGCCATCACTCGGTCCGCTTCCGCTTTCCCAACAGCGGCAAGCTCTACGACTGGCCGCTTGTCCTGCCGGCCGGCGAGGCGGAACCGCGCCCCAGGATCGTGCTGACCTGCAACAACATGGAAGCGCTGCGCGGTGCCACACTGGCTGGGCTCGGCATCGGCTGCATGCCGGACTTCCTGGCGCGCGGGCCGATTGCTAGAGGCGAACTGGTGACACTGCTCGACCGCTATCTCGATGCGCCCGGTCAGTTCCGTTTGCTCTGGCCGTCCAACCGGCAATTGTCGCCCAAGGTCAGGGTGTTCGTGGATTTCCTGTCGGAACAGCTGTTCACCGACCGCTGTGAGGTGCTTGCCCGGCCGGAGCCAGCAGCTTCATAGTCGGCAGCGGCAGATCAGGTCTGGTTCCAGCGACGCACCACCGGTTCGCCCATGTCATGTTCGTAACCGAGAATGGAGATGCTTGCCGTGTCGAGCACGAGCAGCGCGCCTTGCAATGCCGGCAGGCCGAGCCAGCGAGCGGTGAGCGTGCGCAGGAAATGCGAGGAGGAAAACAGCAGCACATTGCCGCTCACCTCGCGCAGTGCCGTCACAACGCGGTCAGCACGGGCACCAGCCTGCATCACGCTCTCCCCATCCGGGCAGCCATCGCGAAACAGGCTCCAGCCGGGGCGCTCAACCAGGATTTCCTTGGTCTTCAGGCCCTCGTAAGCGCCATAATCCCATTCGGCGAGGTCGGGCTTGATTTCGGCAGCACCGAAACCGGCCAGTTCCGCCGTTCGCCGGGCGCGCGAGGAGGGACTTGTCCAGATAGTGCTGAAGGTCCCGTCCCGCAGCCGCTCAGCAAGTTTGCGGGCAGCGTCCTCGCCTTTGGCAGTCAGTGGAATGTCGCTGCGGCCGGTATGTTTGCCGGTGGCGCTCCATTCGGTCTCGCCATGCCGCACCAGGGTGATCTCGGGGTAGGGGCTGGCCATGACATGTCCTTGCTGGCTAAGCAGTTCCAGGAAAACCGTTACGCACTTTTCCGTCTGGAATTGCGCAAAGTTGGAGCGTTTCCGCGTTTCCAAAACAGGAAACGCTCTAAGATTAACCCAACCCTGCCTGTTCGGCCTCGTGCTTGAGGTTCTGGCGCGGGCGCGGGCCGATCTGCTGGATGACCAGGCCTGCGGCCAGCGAACCGAGGTCGCCGCAGGTCTTGAGATCGCGACCTTTGGTGTAGCCGTGCAGGAAACCGGCAGCATAGAGATCGCCGGCGCCGGTCGTGTCGACGAGCTCGTTGATCCTGGTGGCTTCGATGACGAAAGTGTCATCGCCATTGACGATGACGGAACCCTTTTCCGACCGGGTCACGGCAGCGATGCGGCAATCCTTGCGGATCTGCGCCAACGCCTCGTCGAAAGACGAAGTCTGATAGAGCGACTTGATCTCGTGGCTGTTGGCAAAAATGATGTCGACCGTGCGCGAGCGCATCAGATCCAGGAATTCTGCACGATAGCGGTCGACACAGAAACTGTCCGACAAGGTCATCGAAACCTCGCGGCCAGCGGCGTGCGCATGCTGGGCAGTAAGCCGGATGGCTTCCTTGGCGCGCGGCGGATCCCACAGGTAACCCTCGAAATAGGTCACTGCCGCACCGGCCGCCTTGTCGGCTTCGACATCCTCCGGGCCAAGCTCGACACAGGCACCGAGATAGGTGTTCATCGAGCGCTCGCCGTCCGGGGTGACGAAGATCATCGAACGTGCCGTCGGCGGCGTGCCTGTCAGCGGCCTGGTATCGAAGGCAACGCCCTGGGCATGGATGTCATGGGTGAAGATCTCGCCGAGATGGTCCCTGGAGACCTTGCCGAAATAGGCCGCCCGACCGCCGAAACTGGCAATGCCGGCCGCCGTGTTGCCGGCGCTGCCGCCTGAGGCTTCCACGGCCGGCCCCATGCGGCGGTAGAGAAGTTCCGCACGATCGGCGTCGATCAGATTCATCGCGCCCTTGATGATGCCGTTGTCGGCGAGGAAGGCTTCATCGCACTGGGCGATGATATCGACAATGGCATTGCCAATGCACAGAACGTCATAATCCGGCATTCAGGTCTCCGCGCGAGGCTCCAAATCAAAGTTTTAGAGCATCCTTTTGCGCGTCCGAGGGACGCGCGGCGCTCTGACGGCCCAAACCCCGGCTTTCTGCCACGCCGGCCGGGCGCGGGTCTAGCGGAATGCCGATTTTTTGCAAGTTATTGCTGTGAAGTGGGAGGTATTGCCGAAAGGGCGAAGGTAACAACGATTTCGCCCAAATTCTCAAGGTAATCGGCGCTGAACATATTAAATGGAGCGCATTTCCGAATAGCTCGTATCGCGCTATTCGCAAAATCCTGAAATTCCTTACCCGGTTTCGGACTTTGAATTCTTGGGGCTTTCGCAAGCGAGCCGTCTGGCTTCAATTCGATGACCACTTTCACCGTCAACGAGTCCAAATTCGGTGAATCTGGGATAGACCAACAGCTGGAGAGCTTGTCTCTCATCACATCCAAAGCTGCGTTGCTGATTTTTCCCTTTGCGAGAGGCGGTTTTTCCTCAGCGTGGGCCGTCGGCGTCAAAGCGCATATCGCCGAGATTGCCACAACATACCAGATGCATGTTCGCATGCTTCGCGCGCCCCAATGCTCATCTATCGCAGATGGAACCGGGAACGAAGCACAGTGGCAATCAGAAAGTGAAAAGATGCCTCAGAACATCGGCGCGAAATTCAGCTTCAGTTCACGCCATCGCTCGTAGGGGACGCGGGTGCGCTTCATGCTGCGGAAGGGCGCGCAACGCTCGACAGCGCGCACGGCGCTGGCTGCGAGCAATTTGGCTTCCTTGGCCTTGGGTGGATTTTCGACCGTCGGCCTGGCAGCCAGCGACCCATCGCGCTTCAGGCGGACCTTGATGATCACAGGCCCGGGTTTAGCGCCCCTCATATCCGGCGGCATCCAGCAGCCGGCGATCTCGTTGTGCAATGCCTCGACCAGCACGGCAAACTCGCCCTTGGTGTCGGCGAGCGCCACCGAGCCGGAACCGACCGACAGCGCGGCGGCGAAAAACACGGCACGTATCGCAACGTTCATCTGAGCAGGACCCTTGGCGCGCCATCCGCCTTGACGATGAAGTCGGCGCGGTCGCCATAGTAGGCGCGAGCGCCGACCTCTGCAACGATGGCCGTGTGCAGGCCTGTTCTAGTTTTGCGCCACGCCGCCCGACGACAACAGCTCGGTCATCTTCTTGTAGGTCATGGTGTTGGACCGATTGAAGGTGAAAGACCCGACATCGAGCAGCTCGCGACCTGCCCGTTCGAGCGCACTGAAGGCGGCGCAAGCGAGCTGCGAGCCGACGGAAATCCGCTTGGCGCCAGCCTGTGCCAGCGCCGGGACAGTGAAATCCGCCGTCGACAGCACGTTGACCGGCTTTTCAAGAGCCTGACAGACCGCGCGCACCGACGCGATGTCGGAAAGACCCGGCGCATAGAGCACGTCGGCGCCCGCCTTCTCATAAGCCTGCAGGCGGCGGATGGTGTCGTCGAGATCGGGACGGCCATGCAGGAAGTTCTCGGCGCGGGCGGTGAACACGAAATCCCGCTTCAAGGCTCGAGCGGCTTCCGATGCAGCGGCGACCCGCTCCACAGCCTGTGTGAAATCATAGATCGGCCTTTCGGCATCGCCGGTGTGGTCCTCGATCGAACAGCCCGCTAGTCCAGCCGCCTCGGCGGCGAAAATGGTTTCGGCCGCGCTCTCGGCGCTGTCGCCCTTGCCCTTTTCCAGATCGGCCGATACCGGCAGGTCGGTCGCCGAGACGATGTCACGGCAATGCTGGATCATCTCCTCGAAACCGATCGCGCCATCCGGAAGGCCGCGTGAGAAGGCATAGCCGGCGCTTGTGGTGGCCAACGCCTTGAAGCCCATGAAGGACAGCAGCTTGGCCGACCCGAGATCCCACGGGTTGGGGATGACAAAGGTCTCGGCGTGCAGGTCCCGGAAAATCTTGCCCTTATCCATCGAAGTCTCTCCACAAAAGACGTGCTGGCCACAGTTCAGATCTGACGATTTTCGACGTTCGTAACCCCGCTCGACCCAGAGCGCCGAGCGAACTGCAAAAATCCAAACAACAAGCTGTGGCAAATTTCAGGATCGCGACCCTAGCGAGCCCGCCCGGGCCCAGCAAACAAATGCGATTGGTTCAGGCGGCCATTGCGGAACACTCCTGCCAATGCGCTGGCAGCAGGTGAGATGAAACAGTCATGAACGATGAAGGGCGCTCAGCGCAGCGGGACCAGCCCAGGCAGATCACGCATGTCCGAGAACAGCACGCCGCCCGCCTTTTCCAAACCTTCGGGATCGGAATGCGGATCGCCATGGTAGGAGAAGACCCGCATGCCGGCGGCAATGCCGGCCTTGGTACCGGCCACCGAATCCTCGATGACGATGCAATTCGCGGGCTCGACACCCATTTCCCTGGCGGCGTGCAGGAACAGGTCCGGGAACGGCTTCGAGCGGCCAACCATGGTAGAGCTGAACATGGCGTGCTCGAAGAACGGAAGAAGGCCGGTGACGCCCAGCGTGATATGCATCTTGGACACGCGTGCCGAAGAGGCGACGCAATAGGGAACGTTGGCCGCACGTACGGCATCGATCACGTCACGCACATATGGAATCTCGTCGACGCCGTTCGCAAAAAGATCCGGCAGGCCGACGTTCCAGCGGTCGGCGAAATCCTCGCCGAGATCGATGCCCGCCACTTCCAGGATCTCGTTGCGCACGGAGATCATCGAGCGACCGGAAAACTGCTTGCGGCAATAGTTGAAGTCGACGGGATAGCCGGCTTCGGTGAGCCACAGCGCGAGGCGCTCATTGGCCATGTTCTCGGTATCGACCAGGATACCGTCGCAGTCGAAGATGACCAGGCCGGGCAGCAGCATCACGCGGTTCCGGTGGATCCGAAACCACCGCCGCCACGCTCGGTGCCGCCGGCGAGGCTGCGCTCTTCGGAGCGTACCTGCACCACGGGTGCGAAGACGATCTGGGCGATGCGCATGCCGCGCTCGACATAGAATTCTTCATCACCGTGGTTGATCAGCAGCACCTTGACCTCGCCGCGATAGTCACTGTCAACAGTACCGGGCGTGTTGAGGCAAGTAATGCCGTGTTTCAATGCGAGGCCGGAGCGGGGGCGAACCTGACCTTCCAGCCCTTCGGGTAGTTCCAAGACCAGGCCGGTCGGTACCAGCGCGCGCCGGCCGGGAAGGATGAGCAGCGGCCGGTCCTCGGGAACGGCAGCCCTGAGGTCCATACCGGCGGCGCCGGCGCTTTCATAGGCCGGCAGCGCCAGCCCCTCGCCATGCGGCAGGCGGACGAAACCGACCGTCTGGCCGAAGACGGATTGATTTTGAGGTGTCGGTTGCATGGCGCGATCCTATCGGGCGAGCAGTGCATCAAGTCAACCGGTTACGGGTATTTCAACGCGAATCTTTCATTGACCATTGGGCATCGACAGCCGGGCCCGCACGGGCAGCAGGCCGACAAGCGTCACAAGAGCAAAGGCGGCACCAGCCAGGAAAGTGGCCTGCGGGCCGATCTGATCCCACAGGAAGCCCGCTAGGACGCTGGCGACAAGCAGGGCGATGCCGGTGATCAGGTTGAACATGCCGAAGGCCGTGCCGCGCAGTTCCGCCGGCGCCGCGTCTGCAACCAGAGTTGCCAGCAGCCCCTGCGTAAAGCCCATATGCAGCCCCCACAGAACGACGCCGATGAGAAGACCGGCGATATCGGGTATCAAGGCGAGTACGAGGTCGGCCGCCACCAGAAGCACGAGACCGACGGCCAGAAGCATCGGCCGGCTTGCCTTGTCGGCGAGCACGCCTACCGGATAGGCCGACAGCGAATAGGCCAGGTTCATCACCACGAGCACGATCGGCACCAGCGCCAGCGACAAGCCGATCGACTGCGCGCGCAGGATGAGAAAAGCTTCACTGAAACGAGCGAGCGTGAAAATCGCCGCCACGGTCACCACCAGCCAGAAGGTCGCATCCAGAAGGCGCAGCTCCGAACGCCGCAGCGGCATGCGCACACGGCGCAGGCCCGCCGGCCGCTCGGGCTCCTTCACGGCAAAAACGATCAGGGCAACGGCGACAAAGGCCGGAATGACGGCGATCCAGAAAACCGCCTGGAAATGATCGGCGGTCGCCCACATCAGAGCGATTGCCAGCAGCGGGCCGGCGAAGGCGCCGATGGTGTCGAGCGACTGCCGCAGGCCGAAGCCGGCACCGCGCTGTTCAGGCGGCGTGATATCGGCGATCAGCGCGTCGCGCGGGGCGCCGCGAATGCCCTTGCCGATGCGGTCGATGAAACGCGCGGCAACCAGCCAGCCGATCGAAGGCGCCAGCGGAAAGATCGGCTTGGTGATCGCAGCCAGCCCATAGCCGAGTGCGGCCAGCAGCTTGCGCTTGCCCAGCCAGTCGCTTAGCGCGCCGGAGAATATCTTGGTGATCGAGGCCGTTGCCTCGGCGATGCCTTCGATGATGCCCACGGTGAGGCTCGACGTGCCGAGCACCGTCACCATATAGACCGGCAGCAGCGCGTGGATCATCTCCGAGGAGATATCCATGAACATCGACACGAAACCGAGCGCCCAGACGCCGGCTGGAAGACCCTGGCGGGGTGCGGCGGCGTTGTCTGCTGTATTCATTGCCTAGCGAACCTCCACCGGCACGACGGTTGTTTCCTTGATTTCCTCCATGACGAAGGAAGCAGAGACGTCGGACAACGGCACCTTGGCGATCATGCGCTGGTAGAGACGGTCATAGGCCTTCACGTCGGCGACACGGGCACGAAGCACGTAGTCGAGATCGCCGGACATGCGATAAACACCTGTGATCTCTGGAAAGGACGTCACCGCCGCGCGGAACTTCGCCAGCCAGTCCGGATCATGGCTGGAGGTACGCACGATGATGAACACCGAAAGACCGAGGCCAAGCTTCTCGGCATCGACCAACGCAACGCGGTCGGTGATGACGCGCTCGTCTTCCAGCCTTTTCACCCGGCGCCAGCAGGCGTTGCGCGACAGGCCGACCCGTTCCGAAATCTGATCGACAGACAACGTGCCGTCGCGCTGCAGTACAGCGAGGATTCTTCGGTCAATCGTATCGAGTTCGTATTCCATATTGGGATAATTGTCCCAATAAATGATGGTCTACAAGGATAATTTGGGACCAAAGCTCCGATATTGCGTGAGAGGATGGCGCAACGAATGGGAGAATCACCATGACGACGCGCATCGCCCGCCTGTTCACCGACCATCCGCATTCGGTCGACGAAAGCTATTTCGAGCACATGCGCTTTGCCGGCTGGTTCGCCGGCAAGCTGTTCCTGGCCGCTTCGGCCGCGCTCATTCATGCTTTGTTACCCTTCCTGTTCGAGACTACGGCAAGCGGGATCATCCGCCAGCTTTACGAGCGTACGCACAACCGGCGTCCGCAGGCGTGATCCCAGGACCGGGTTGGCCGGCCATTCTTCAGGCGTACCCGAGGGACGTTGACGCATGTGCCGATGGGCGGCCTATCTCGGTGAAGAAGTCTTCCTCGAAGACATCGTCAGCGCGCCCTGTCACTCGCTGATCGCGCAGAGCCACTGCGCACAGGAGGCGAAATCGCCCACCAACGGTGATGGTTTCGGCCTTGCCTGGTATGGCGGCCGCACTGAGCCCGGCCTCTATCGCGACATCCTGCCGGCCTGGTCGGATCCCAATCTCAAAAGCCTGTGCAGGCAGATACGTGCCGGACTGTTTCTGGCACATGTGCGTGCGTCGACCGGCGGCGCCACCAGCCGTGCCAATTGCCATCCGTTTGTTTCCGGCCGCTGGTCGTTCATGCACAATGGCCAGATCGGCGGTTTCGACCGCATTCGTCGTGCGCTGGAAGCAGCCTTGCCGGATGCGCTCTACGACCAGATCGAAGGCACGACCGATTCCGAACTGTTCTTCTTCCTGATGATCGACCAGGGACTGGACACCGATCCGCAAGGCGCGCTCGAACGGGCTACCAAACGTGTGCTCGAAGCCGCACACCGCGCCAGCGTCGATCCGGTGCTGAAACTGACCGCAGCCTTCTCCAACGGCGAAACCGTTCATGCCGTGCGCTATTCGACCGACGGCCATGCGCCGACACTCTACACCGCCGCTTTTCACGGGGGGCGCTGCATCGTCTCCGAACCGTTCGATCGCGAAGGCGCTGCATGGCAGGCCATACCATCGGCAAGCTTCGTGACCATGACGAAGGCAGGCATCGTCATCCGCCCCTTCATGCAAACAGCGGAAGAGCTCACTGCAGCAGAATAGAAAGCAGGTCCGGTCAAAAGACGGACTGCGTTTCAGGATTTCATCCTTCCAACAGCACGCGGCATGTTATAGCCGAAGGCTAACAAGCCTGCGGAGGTAGAATGCCCGTAAAACTCATCCTGGCGTCAGGCAGCCCGTTTCGGCTGGCCATGCTGAAGAATGCCGGCATCGATGTCGAAGCGGTGCCGGCCAAGGTCGACGAGCGCGCGCTGGAGGCGCCGCTCAAGGACAGCGGCACTTCGCCGGAGGACGTCGCGGCGATCCTGGCCGAGGCCAAGGCCGTCGAAGTGAGCGAGCGCCTGCCCGGGGCTTTGGTTCTGGGCTGCGACCAGACGCTGTCGCTGGGTGACGA
The DNA here is from genome assembly GCF_001303895.1 of Mesorhizobium sp. 1M-11. Lineage (GTDB taxonomy): Bacteria > Pseudomonadota > Alphaproteobacteria > Rhizobiales > Rhizobiaceae > Mesorhizobium. The sequence continues at coordinate 210,107 of NZ_LJSD01000050.1, forward strand.
GGTCTTCCACAAACCGGCCGACATGGAAGGCGCGCGCCGCCATCTGCTGGCGCTGTCGGGTAAAACGCATCAGCTGAACAGCGCCGCCGTGCTGGTGCGCGACGGCACGGTGCTGTGGCGCCATGTCGGCATCGCCAATCTCACCATGCGCAAGCTCGATCCTGCCTTCATCGGCCGTCATCTGGCGCGCGTCGGCAAGAAAGCACTCTCCAGCGTCGGCGCCTACCAGATCGAAGGCGAAGGCATCGAGCTGTTCGAGAAGGTCGAAGGCGACCACTTCACCATCGTCGGCCTGCCGCTCCTGCCGCTGCTTGCCGAACTCAGGTCGCTCGGTGCCATCGATGGCTGAGATGAACAAGGCATTCGTGATCGGCCATCCGATTGCTCATTCGCGCTCGCCGAAGATCCACGGACATTGGCTGAAGACCTACGGAATTGCCGGCAGCTACGAAGCCATCGATGTCGCGCCCGCCGATCTGCCAGCGTTCCTGTCGGCGCTTGCCGAGAGGGGTTTCAGCGGCGGCAACGTCACCATCCCGCACAAGGAAGACGTGTTCGCGACCGTCAAACGCCGGGATGCTGCAGCCGAGCAGATCGGCGCCATCAACACGCTGTGGCTCGAAAATGGCGAACTTTGCGGCGGCAACACCGATGCGCATGGGTTCGCCGCCAATCTCGATGAACATGCGCCAGGCTGGGCCAGCAACGGCCCTGTTCTGGTTCTGGGTGCCGGCGGAGCCGCGCGTGCCATAATCCACGCACTGAAGGAGCGCAATGTCGGCGACATCCGCGTCGTCAACCGCACGAAAGCGCGCGCCGAAGAGCTGCGTGACCAGTTCGGCGCAAGCGTTTCGGCGCATGGCAGCGAAGCGATCGCGGAACTCTCCGCCGATGCCGGCCTGCTCATCAACACCACCGCGCTCGGCATGCACGGCAATGAGGGCCTGCCTGCCGATCCCGCAGGCCTGCCGGCGCACGCGGTCGTTACCGACATCGTCTATGTGCCGCTGGAAACGCCGCTGCTGGCCGCCGCGCGGCTGCGCGGGCTGAAAACGGTCGATGGGCTGGGCATGCTGCTGCATCAGGCGGTGCCCGGTTTCGAACGCTGGTTCGGCAAGCGGCCGGAAGTGACACCGGAATTGCGCGCCATCATCGTCGCCGATCTGGGAGCCAGGCCTTGATCGTTCTCGGCCTCACCGGCTCCATCGGCATGGGCAAGTCGACCGCCGCGAAGATGTTCCGCGAAGCTGGCGTGCCTGTGCATGATTCCGACGAAGCGGTGCATCGGCTCTATGCCGGCAAGGCGGCACCGTTGATCGAGGCGGCCTTTCCAGGCGTGACCCGAGACGGCACGGTCGACCGCGCGCTGCTTGGCCAGCGTGTTCTGGGCGATGCCGCCGCGCTGAAAACGCTGGAAGGCATCATCCATCCGCTGGTGCGTGCCGACGCCGATGCCTTCCTCGCTCGTCACCGGGACGCTGGAGCTCCGCTTTCCGTGCTCGACATTCCCCTGCTGTTCGAAACGGGCGGCCGTGGCCGCGTCGACAAGGTGGTGGTGGTGAGCGCGCCTGCCGAACAGCAGCGCGAGCGCGTGCTGGCACGACCCGGCATGACTGAGGAGAAATTCGAATCGATTCTCGCCAAACAGGTCTCGGACACCGAAAAACGGGGTCTGGCCGACTATGTGGTCGACACCGGCAGCGGCTTTGAAGTCACCCGCAAGGCCATCGGGGCGATCATTGCCGAGCTATCAGGGGAAAATGGCAGCAATCACGCCGGGTGATCTTGCGGGAAGGCCGGCCGGACTCCATTTTCGATCCGAACGAACAAGCGCCGACGTCTCTTCGCATGGGATGGTCCAGGCCGCGGAGTGTCGCCGATGCGCGAAATCATCTTCGATACAGAAACCACCGGGCTTGATGCGCGCGAGGACCGCATCATCGAGCTCGGCTGTATCGAGCTGGTCAATCGGTTCCCAACCGGCAATACCTTCCACCACTACATCAATCCGGAAGGCCGCATGATCAACGCCGAGGCGGAGGCCGTACACGGCATCAGCGCGGCGCAACTGGTCGGCAAGCCGACTTTTTCCGAAATTGCCGATCTTTTCCTGACCTTTATCGACGGCGCCAAGTTGATCGCGCACAATGCCGGCTTCGATATGGGCTTCATCAATGCCGAATTTGCCCGGCTTGGCCATCCGGCTGTCGGATCCGAGCGAGTGATCGATACGCTGGCGCTGGCGCGCCGCAAGCACCCGATGGGCCCCAATTCGCTGGACGCGCTCTGCCGTCGCTACGGCATCGACAACAGCCACCGCACCAAACACGGCGCCTTGCTCGACTCCGAACTTCTGGCGGAAGTCTATGTCGAGCTGATCGGCGGCAAGCAGGCAGCACTTGGGCTGGATGGTGGCCTGTCCCAGGCCGGTCGCCGCGGCGGCACCGAGGTGGAGCTCACGATTGCAATGCGGCCGATCCCGTTAGCCTCGCGGCTGACGGAGGCCGAACGTGACGCCCACAAGCGATTGGTCGAATCGCTTGGCGAAAAAGCGCTGTGGGCGAAACTTGCTGGCGGTAATTCGGAAGCGGCCGAATAGCTCAAACATCCGACAGAACCGGATCAAACAAAAAACCCGGCGCGAGGCCGGGTTTTTCATCGAATATCGGGAGGTCAGCTTAGCTGACCATCACCTTGGAAGCGGCCTGGTCCTCGGCCAGCTTCTGCTGGAACATCTGCGCGAAATCGATCGGATCGAGCATCAGCGGCGGGAAACCGCCGTTGCGGGTCGCGTCCGAGATGATCTGGCGCGCGAACGGGAACAGCAGGCGCGGGCATTCGATGAACAGGAGCGGCAGCATGTGCTCCTGCGGGAAGCCAGAGATGTTGAAGACGCCGCCATAGACCAGCTCGACGTTGAACAGCACTTCCTTGTCGAAGGAAGCCTTGGCGTTCAGCGTCAGGTTGACGTCGAACTGTTCGTCGGACAACGGATTGGCGTTGACATTGACGCTGATGGCGATGCCGGGCGCCTTGTCGCGGCCGCGCAGCGAATTCGGTGCGCCGGGGCTTTCGAACGAAAGGTCCTTCACATACTGGGCCAGAACGTTCAGCGTCGGCTGCGCTCCGTTGCCGTTGCTAGCCTGCGCTTCATTGTTGTCGGCCATGAGCCAAAATCCCCTTGCTGGGCCAGCAGGCCCCTATTGAAATCGGGCGTTGGCTATCACGGCAGGCGCTTCAAGACAAGATTTGGCGCCTGTTCATTCATCCTTCAGCCGCCGCCAGGGCGAATCCGGGTTGGGATCGCGCGAAAAATCCTCAGTGTCGAGATCGATGGTCTTTTCACGCTGGCGCGGCCTGAAACCGCTCTCGCCGAAGGAAGACACCACCGAAACGCGGCTCTTCAGGAAGCGCCAGGCGTAATCACGCACTGCGGGAATCAGGAAGACCAGGCCGATGATGGAGGTGATGAAACCCGGCACCATCAGAAGAAGCGCCGAAAAGATCGTCATGGCACCGTGCGCCAGCGGACGGCTGGGGTCACGGCCAGCTTCGATCTCGGCGCGGGCATTGACCATGGTGCTGAAGCCCTGGCGCCTGAGCAGCATGGCGCCGGCAATGGTCGAGGCGAGCACAAGGGCGACCGTTGCCAGCGCGCCGATCTGTTTACCGACCACGACAAAGCCGGCGATCTCCAGCAAGGGAAGCGCCAGTATGAAGAAAGGGAGAAAAGAAGTACGCAAAACCCGCCCAATCGCTGTATGTTAGCCAAGCGACCAATCGCCGCTGGCGTTCACTATATCAAATAGGTATGCGCTGCTTGCGTTTGAATGATGGCGCGGCACGTTCTATATGCTTTTATAGTTATGATCAGTCGCGAACCGGAGGCGCGACCGGTTGAGTTGGTTGGCCGCTTCGAGGGTGATTGGCACAGGACATGGCATTTTTCGACTTCGGCACGATATTCTTCCTGGTCGCGGCGGTGGTGATCTTCTTCCAGCTGCGCAATGTGCTCGGCCGCCGTACCGGCAACGAGCGTCCGCCGTTCGACCCCTACACGGCTGGCCGTACTCGCGACAAGGATGCCGCCAAGGCTTCGGAGAATGTCGTTTCGCTGCCGCGCAAACGCGCGCCGGGCGATGCGCCGGCACCCGACGCCTATGCCGATATCGACGCCTTCGCCAAGCCGGACACTGATCTCAACAAGGGCCTGCGCGCCATCAAGGACGCCGATGGAAGCTTTGAGCCCAAAGGTTTCGTCGATGGCGCCAAGATGGCCTACGAAATGATCGTAATGGCCTATGCCGACGGCGATCGCAAAACATTGAAGAATCTCCTGTCGCGCGAGGTCTACGACGGTTTCGTTGCCGCCATCGGCGAACGCGAGGCCAAATCGGAGAAGATCCAGTCCTCTTTCGTCGGCATCGACAAGGCCGATATCGTTTCGGCCGAGATGAAGGGTTCGGAAGCCCATGTCACGCTCCGCATTGTTTCCGAACTGATTTCGGCCACTCGCGACAAGGCGGGCACCGTCATCGACGGCGATCCGGAAACAGTCGCTGAGGTCAAAGACGTATGGACCTTCGCGCGCGACACCCGTTCGCGTGATCCGAACTGGAAGCTTGTCGCCACCGAGGAAGAAGATTGAGCCGCGCAGGTGCCGCTGTCGCCACTCCTTTCGGCGCGATCCTATGACGATCTGCCCGGTTGGGCCGACGACGACCACCTTGCCGCATTCGAAGCTTTCCGCCGTTCTGCCTTCCATGCTCCGATAAAACCGTACCGCACCGGTTCGCTCGGTATCGATTTCGCGGCTTTTCAGCCGGCCTATGAGGCTGCAAGAACGGCACCGCTGGCGAATAGGATCGAGGCGCGAGCGTTCTTCGAGCGCCATTTTGCTCCGGCCCATGTTTCCCCCGACAAGGATGCCGGTCTGGTCACAGGCTTTTACGAGCCCGTGGTCGAGGCTTCACCGGTGCGCAGCGAACGCTATCGCTGGCCGTTGCTGTCGCGTCCGGCTGATCTGATCGACATCGACGATGCCAACCGGCCAGCCGGCATGGACGCTTACCTGGCGTTCGCCCGCCAGACGACAGAAGGCCCCGTGGAATATCACGACCGCGGCGCCATCGAACGTGGCGCACTTGCCGGGCAGGGGCTGGAAATCGCCTGGTTCGCCGACAAAGTCGACGTCTTCTTCATTCACGTGCAAGGTGCCGCCAGGCTCGACATGACCGACGGCCGGCAGTTGCGCGTCACCTATGCTGCAAAGTCCGGACAGCGGTTCACCGGACCGGGCCGTGTTCTGGTCGATACAGGTGAGATCCCGCTGGAAAAGGTGACGATGCAGTCGATCCGCGCCTGGTTCAAGGCGAACCCGGATCGCGTCGACGAGATCCTCTGGCAGAACCGCTCCTTCATCTTTTTCCGGCTGGCGGCAGTGGAAGATCCGGAACTAGGGCCGATCGCGGCGGCGAAAGTGCCGCTCTCGGCTGGTCGCTCCATGGCGGTGGACCGGTTGCTGCACACATTCGGCACGCCTTTCTACGTCGACGCGCCGACGCTCATGGCATTCGACGACAGACCGTTCCGACGATTGATGATCGCGCAGGATACCGGCTCCGCCATCACCGGTTCGGCACGAGGAGATCTGTTTGCCGGTTCCGGCGATGCCGCGGGGGAAATCGCCGGCGTGGTGCGCAACGTGGCCGATTTCTACGCGTTGGTGCCGCACTCGCTGCTCGATGAGGCGCCAAGATGAGCCGGCGCCGCGACCAAGACCTATCCGAAGAAGATCGTGTGCTGTGGAACCTCGTTGCCCGATCGGCCAAGCCGCTCAAGGGCAAGTCGGTGCCGGAACTGCCGGATCTGATCGAGCGAAAGCCACCGCAGAAGGAACCGGCGCCTGCCAGCATCGTCACCGTGTCGTCAGCCAAGCCGAAGGCGCAGCCGGTGCGCCATACGCTCGACGAACCGACGCTGGACAAGCTGTCCAAGGGGCGGCTGCAGATCGAAGGCCGCGTCGATCTGCACGGCATGACGCAGGACGAGGCCTATTCGCTGCTGTTTTCCTTCCTGCATCGCGCCCACGCCAATGGCGTGCGCTATGTGCTGGTCATCACCGGCAAGGGTTCATCCTCCGGCGGTGACGGCATCTTGAAACGCTCCGTGCCGGCCTGGCTTTCCACACCCGCTTTCCGGATGCTGGTTTCCAGCCACGATCATGCCGCCCGCCATCATGGCGGCGGCGGCGCGCTTTACGTGCGCCTGCGGCGGACACGGCCGTGACCCCGCTCGGTGAACGCATCCGCGTGCTGCGCGAAGAACGCGGGGTGAGCCAGAAGCAGATGGCCGAAGCGATCGGGGTGAGTGCCGCCTACCTGTCAGCACTCGAGCACGGCAAGCGCGGCGTGCCGAGCTGGCCGCTGATCCAGAAGATCATCGGCTATTTCAACATCATCTGGGACGATGCGGAGGACCTGCAGCGGCTGGCCGAGAATTCGCATCCCAAGGTGAAGATCGACACGGCTGGCCTGTCGCCTGCCGCGACCGAGCTTGCCAACCTTCTTGCCGAAAAGATCGGCAGGATAAGCGAGGCGGATATCCAGCGCGTGACCGCGCTTCTGCGCGAGATCCCATCCGCGAAATGACGGCGCTCTAGGCCGCCTTGTCGCGCACCTGGTAATCCTTGATGGCGGCGAAGCGGACGGCTTTCCAGCGCTCTGCCTCGTAGTTCAACGAAAATTCGTGCTGCGCAAGGAAGACCGGATCGTTGTCGAGGTCGCGGGCGATATCGCCACGATGTGCCTCGACGAAACGCTGCAGGTCGAGCTTGTCGTCGGCGTCGATCCAGCGACAGATCGAAAACCGCGACATCTCGAAATCGACGGGCAGTGAATATTCGATGCTGAGGCGTTCCTTCAGCACGTCGATCTGCAGCGCGCCGACGACACCGACGATGGCCGGCGAGCCGTCTTCCGGCTGGAACAATTGAACCACACCTTCCTCGGCCATCTGCTGCAGGGCTTCCTTCAGCTTCTTGGCTTTCATGGCATCGCCGAGGCGAACGCGGCGCAGGATTTCCGGCGCGAAATTGGGCACGCCGCGAAACAGGATATCCTCGCCTTCGGTCAGCGTATCGCCGATGCGCAGCGTGCCGTGGTTGGGGATGCCGACAACGTCTCCGGCGTAGGCTTCGTCGGCGGTGATGCGCGAGCGCGCGAAGAAGAACTGCGGCGCGCTCAGCGACATCGGCTTGCCGGTGCGCACGAGCTTCGCCTTCATGCCACGCTGCAACGTGCCGGAGCAGACGCGGACGAAAGCGATGCGGTCGCGATGGTTGGGGTCCATGTTGGCCTGGATCTTGAAGACGAAGGAGGTCATCTTCTGCTCCGTCGCCTCCACCTTGCGGGTATCGGCTTCCTGGGCGCGCGGCGCCGGGCCGAAGGCGCCGAGTGCCTCGATCAGGTCGCGCACGCCGAAATTGCGCAGCGCCGAGCCGAAATAGACCGGGGTGAGATGGCCCTGACGGAAGGCATCGAGATCGAATGGCCGGCATGCCTCGCGTGCGAGTTCCAGCTCCTCGATGAAGGCGGGACGATCATTGTCGGGCAGCAGGCCTGCGGCACGGTTGGAATCCGGCCCGTGCACTGGTGTGCGCTCGACCTCCTCGTCGTGACGGCGTACCGCGTTTTCAGCGAGGTGATAGGTGCCGGCAAACGTCTTGCCCTGGCCGATCGGCCAGGTGATCGGTGCGGTGTCGAGCGCCAGCTTCTGTTCGATCTCGTCGAGGATTTCGAACGTATCGCGCGCCTCGCGGTCCATCTTGTTGACGAAGGTGATGATCGGGATATCGCGCAGGCGGCACACCTCGAACAGCTTCAGCGTGCGCGGCTCTATACCCTTGGCGGCGTCGATGACCATGACCGCCGAGTCGACGGCCGAGAGCGTGCGATAGGTATCGTCCGCGAAGTCTTCGTGGCCAGGCGTGTCGAGCAGGTTGAAGACGTTGTCGCCATATTCGAAGGTCATCACCGAGGTGACGACTGAAATACCGCGTTCGCGCTCGATCTTCATCCAGTCCGAGCGGGTCTGGATGCGGTCCTTCTTGGCCTTGACTTCTCCGGCAAGCTGGATGGCCCCGCCGAACAGCAGCAGCTTTTCGGTCAATGTGGTCTTGCCGGCGTCCGGGTGCGCGATGATCGCGAAAGTGCGGCGGCGGGCAACCGCCTTCTCGATGGTTTCGGTCATTTTCCAGGAATTCCGTTCGTTGCGCCGGCTTCTAGCAGCGACAAACCCGCCTGTCGAACGGAAACGCGGCCTTAAAGCACCGCCAGCAGCTCGCCATAGGTCGGCCCTAGCGTCCTCAGTGCGGCAGCGGCGCGCTCATCATCTCCAACCACCAGCGAATGCTGCAACGAGCCAATCAGGCGGGCTTGACTGGCCATGATGCGCGCTGCCTCTTCATGCCCGATGCGCGCAAGGCATGCCGCGGCATCGTTGGCGCGACGCGCGCCGACCCGGACTGCGAAATGGATGAGATGGGCGCGCAGGCTTTCGTCGCAGCCACCGCCAACCAATCCAGCCAATGCCTCAGCCGCCGCGCCATTTCCAAGGCTGCCCTCGGGCATGCCCGACACACCTGCCATGGAGAGCCAGCGGCGCGCCGCCGGAATGGAGGCGCTTATGGCGTCACGTTCGGAAACCTCCCGCTGTCTGACAAAGCCTGTGCGCGTCGTGTAGGGCGTTCCGTAACTCAATGTCCTGGCAGACCAGGCGGCCATGAAATCTGCCAGCGGCAGCGTGGCATAGGGATAGCCTTGCGGATCGTGCATCAACACCTGGTCGCCGTCCATTTCAAGCACCACGACATAGTGGTCGGCCTCGATCGGACCGGACATGCCCGGCTGATGTCTGAGATGTCCCATCTCGACCGGGCCGACCCAGACGGGACCGTCGACAAGCGCAGCCTTGAGCCGGAGCAAGGCCTCTTCCGCCGTGCCGCCTTTGACCACCTCGGATGTCCAGCCAAGCGCGGCAAGCGTATCTTCGAAGCTGAGCTCGGGGTCCCAGCCATAGGGGTCGAAGAAGGGCAGCTTGCCGCCGGTCAATTGCATGCCGAAAGGGCTCGACGTGGCGAACTCGATCACCGCTGTCGAGGGCGCCGCCGAGCCGAACATCATCGCGAAGGCGTTGGCATAGCAATAGGGGCCGGAGCCGGTATAGGAAATGTGCATGGCTGAGAGCTTCCTTCAGGAATTGACCGGATAGGCGATGTCGAAATCGGCGGCGCCGCTGCCGGCATAGATTTCATACGGGCTGTCGATGGCGATCAGGCCTTGCCTATCGATCCAGGCTTCGAGTGCGTCGTAGATGGAAAGCACCAGCGGGAAGTTCTGATGGTTCGCAGGCACCGGAACGAACGCTTCGCGGCGGGCCGGCAACAGGCGGATCGCCAGGTCGCCCACCGGTTCGATCGGACCCGCACAGGCAATCGCAACCTCGACCGGACCTTCATTGTCGCGCGTGGTGAGATCGTGGTGGTGGACACTCATCGGTCCGTCATGGGCAAAGCCCGAAGCGGCAAGATGTGCGCGGATATCTGCTTCCGCCTCCGCCATGTAAGCGTCGAGATCGACTACGGTCACCATTCGTCGCCGGCTGACGATCTTGGTGGCGGCAACATCGCGCAGCGCGATCGAGAGCGACGGTGTTGGGGTATCAGCCTGGCACGCCATCGCCTCGACCAGTTCCACATGACCGGCAAGGCGCTCGCTTTGCGCTTCCAGCCATGTACGCAATTCGATTGCACGCGCCCGGGGCGACAGTTCCAGCAAGGCCGCGATGCGTGTCACCGGCAGGCCGAGCTGGCGTAGCCTCGCAATCAGCCGGGCACGCGGCACCTGCTCGGCCGCATAATAGCGGTAGCCGGTCTGCGGATCGACATGCGCCGGCACAAGCAGACCCTGCTCGGCGTAGAGCCGCAGCGCTTTGGGCGAAAGTCGGGTGGCCGCGCCGAAGCGACCGGCGAGCAGATGAGAACGTGTCATGGCGCCTGTCTAAGGCCTGCCCCAGGGGCGGGGTCAAGCAACCGAATGGCGCTGTCTTGTCGGTCGCTTTTTCAGGCCTTACAGTGCGAGATCGAATCCGCTCGTGGCCAGGATCTCGCCGTTAACGATCAGTTCGACGCGGTGATGGCCGGCATGGTGCTTGCGAGTGGTGAAGTCGCGCACGACCTGGCTGATGGAAAGCTCTGCCCTTGCCGATGGCGCCAGTTCGATTTCCTTGAGCTTGAACACCTTCTTCGAAGCCGATCCCGCCTTCTTCACATAGTAGACAGCATAATCGATCACGAGCTTCTGGTCGCTGCTTGCCGTGGAAGCAATCCGCGCATCGAGCGTGATGCGCGCGCCGAGGTGAATTCTTGCCGGCTTCACCGCGAAATGTTCGACGCTTACCCGGGGCGTGCCTGTGCTGCCGATAAGGTGGAGGGCCCGCGCATCACCTTTCTTGACCAGTGTGCGCAGCGCGTGCTTGACGATCCAGGCAGTGTGGGCGTTTTGCATGTCCCAGCCCTTAACGCGTTCAATGACCCTGTCCGGATTGTCCTTGGTGATGTCATTGAGATGATTGGCCACCGACTTGCGGACATAGAGGCTGGTGTCGCTCTTCAGCGCTTCAAGGATCGGCGCCGTCGGCGAGGGATCGGCGATCAGGGCCTTCAGGTTGAACGACCACGGCAGACGAGGCCGCGAGCCCTCGCTGGCCAGCCGCCTCACATGTTCGTTGTCATCTTCCGCCCAGTTCACCATCACGGCCAGCGTGCGTTCGAAATCGCGCAGCAGGAAATGACGGATGGCGAACTCGGCCGAACCGTAGCGGGTGAAGTTGTGCAACGCCCGCATGGAAAGATCGAAATGGTCTTGCCCGTAGAGCGCAACGAATTCCGGCAGGACGATCGAAGCGAAGCCATGGTTGATGCGCGGAGCAAGCGCATCGAGGACTTCCAGCGCCTCGCCGTAGTTGGTCGGCAGGGTTGCCTGGAAACTGACAGCGGTCTGGCGCAGCCGCTGCATGATGCCAAGCGCGTCGAGATTATCGGTCGCAAGCAGCAGGAAGCGCTCGGCATCGAAGCCCGGTGCGATCGCCGCGGTCTCACTTGCGAATCGGCCAAGCCGTGCGCGATCGAAGATTTCCTTCAGCGCCGGCGCTGCCTGTGCTTCTGTCATGCCTGTTTGCCTCGGCTTCCGAACCATCCGCTCCCAATCTGAATTGCGGTGGTACGCCATCAAGCCTGCTGACACGTGATGGCAGGAGAATCTGCTGGCGATCCGGAAGACTTACCGCGTCTTTTCGCGCAGCAGCGCAACAATGGCGGCCGCCGTTTCCTCGATCGAGCGGCGGCTGACATCGATGGTCGGCCAGCCATGACGCCCGCAGAGTTGGCGGGCATAGGTCAGCTCCTCGTTGATCGCGGCGCGATCGACATAGGCGGTGGAATCGAAGCCGGTGGTCGAACCCAGCAGGCGGTTCTGCCTGACATGCGAAATGCGCTCGGCCGTCGCCACAAGGCCAATCACCAGAGGGGTTTTGGCTTCGATCAACGCCTGGGGCACCGGGACGCCAAGCACGATCGGGATGTTGGCTGTCTTGATGCCGCGATTGGCCAGATAGATCGAGGTCGGCGTTTTCGAGGTGCGGGAAATGCCGATCAGCACGACATCGGCCTGTTCCATGTCGAGCGGCAACTGCCCGTCGTCATGCTCCATCGTGAAGTTCAACGCGTCAATGCGGCGGAAATATTCAGCGTCCAGCACATGCTGGGCACCGACGCGCCGGCCCGCCGGTGTACCGAGGTAGGATTGGAACACCGAAAGCACCGGCTCCAGCACCGACACGCAAGGCAGACCCATGGTCGCACAACGCTCATCGATACGGTGGGCAAGCGCCTGATCCACGACCGTGTAGAGCACGATGCCCGGTTCCTCCTCGATATCGTCGAACACCTTCATCAGCTGCTTGTCGGTGCGGATGAGCGGATAGATGTGCTCGATGGCGCGCGCATCCTTGTATTGCGCCGAAGCCGCGCGGCCGGCAGCCAGCAAGGTCTCTCCAGTGGCGTCGGAAATCAGGTGCAGGTGAAAGAAGCTTTGCGGTTTGTTCACAAGGGCTCGCGTGATGCTGTGGGTGGGTGTGGAAAAGTCGGGACCAATCCGGCGGGTGTGCAAAAGCGACTGTATCAGATGGCCGCTTGTCCACAATTGATGCCGCTGTCAGCTTTTTTCGCCGGCTGGGGACAAATCTGGGGAGGACGGAATCTGACCGGATGCCGCTCACAGCCGGGACAAAAGATCACGGCAGTCAGTACTTTGATTCCAAATATGGATTCGGGTTTTCCCCACTGTTCCCAAAGCCGCGATGAAAAGCGCGCGACATTATGGAGACTGGCGTTCCGGTGCCCGATGATGGACAGCTCGGCATCCCCGATTCAAACAGACTCGTAGAATCAGAAGACTCTTTAAGAATCCTTTTTAGTTATAAATAGGCTTTCGAAAGCGGGCTCATGACTACCAAACGGACTGTGCTGGAAGTGCTGAAAGGGGAGACGGTTTCACCGCCTCCGCTATGGATGATGCGCCAGGCTGGCCGTTATCTGCCCGAGTACCGAGAAACCAGGAAACGGGCGGGCAGCTTTCTCGATCTCTGCTACAATCCGGACCTCGCGGTCGAAGTGACATTACAACCGATCGAGCGCTTTGGTTTCGATGCCTCGATCCTGTTCTCCGATATCCTGGTGGTGCCGCATGCACTTGGCCGCGATCTGCGCTTCGAGGAAGGCCGCGGGCCGCTTCTGACGCCGATCCAGGCCAATGAAATCGACGCGTTGAACACAGAGATGTTTCACGTGAATCTGGCGCCGGTTTACGAGACAGTGCGCCAACTGCGCCGAAAACTGCCGGATGAAACCACGCTGATCGGCTTCTGCGGGGCGCCCTGGACCGTGGCGACCTATATGATCGCTGGTCACGGCACGCCAGACCAGGCGCCAGCAAGGCTGTTTGCCTATCGAGAGCCGGAAGCCTTCAGGAAGCTCTTGAAGACGCTGGCCGATCAGTCGGCAACCTACCTCATCCGCCAGATCGAGGCCGGGGTTGATGTCGTGCAGATATTCGATTCCTGGTCGGGAGTTCTGGATGAGGCATCGTTCCAGGCCTTCTGCGTGGAGCCGGTGGCCGAAATCGTGCGGCAGGTACATGCTGTGCATCCAGAGGTTCCGGTGATCGGCTTTCCCAAGGGCGCGGGCGCCAACTACGCCTCCTATCGCTCCAAGACCGGTATATCAGGCCTCGGGCTTGACTGGACCGTGCCGTTGACCGCTGCCAAGGCGCTGCAGAAGGGCGGTGCCGTGCAGGGCAATCTAGACCCCTTGCGGCTCGTTGCCGGCGGGCGGGCTCTTGAGGAAGGGGTTGGCGCCATTCTCGATGCGCTGAGTGCTGGGCCGCTGATCTTCAATCTTGGCCACGGCATCACGCCGGAGACGCCGATCGCGCATGTCGAGGCGATGGTGAAGCAGGTGAGGAGCCGCCGATGACCGATACCAACAATGCAGCCAGCGGTGGGCAAGCCTTGCGGCGGGCGGCGATCGCGATTGCCGTCTTCCTGTTTCTGACGGCGCTGCTTTACCTGGTGGCTCCGGAAGACTTCTATCCCTGGGCCAAGGCTGTCCACGTGATTGCAGTGATTTCCTGGATGGCCGGCATGCTCTATCTGCCAAGGCTGTTCGTCTATCACGCCGAGACCGAGCGCGGCTCCCAGCAGTCAGAGACCTTCAAGGTGATGGAGCGGCGCCTGCTGCGCGGCATCATCAATCCGGCGATGGTGATCAGCTGGGCTTTCGGTCTGTGGCTCGCCTGGAAGGGCTTCGGCTTCCAGGGTGGCTGGCTGCATGCCAAGCTTGCCGCCGTTGTCGCGCTGTCGGCCGTGCATGGCTATCTATCGGCTGCCGTGCGTAAATTCGCCGAAGATCGCAATGAAAAACCGGCCAGGCACTGGCGGATGGTCAACGAGATCCCCACATTGCTGATGATCATCATTGTTGTGCTGGTGATCGTAAAGCCGTTCTAAGCGGCGAAAGCGAGGCGGAACCTGTGATTTCGCGCCTTGCTCTTTGTTTGGTGTGACGGTAAAAGACGGGTCTCTCCTCGTCACGCGCCCCATTCAGTTTCCTACCTTCCGGTCGCGTTCGGCTTTTTCTCTCGCCGGCCCATTTTCCCATTTTTACACTTAGGCTCCTCTCATGCAGGAAATGAAACTCCAAGAATTCAAGAACAAGAAACCGACCGATCTGATCGCGTTTGCCGAATCGCTCGAGGTCGAGAACGCCAGCGTGATGCGCAAGCAGGAGCTGATGTTCGCGATCCTCAAGAAGCTGGCTGCGCAGGACATCGAGATCATCGGTGACGGCGTCGTCGAGGTTTTGCAGGACGGCTTCGGCTTTCTGCGGTCGGCCAACGCCAACTATCTTCCGGGTCCGGACGATATCTACATCTCGCCCTCGCAGATTCGCCGCTTCTCGCTGAAGACCGGCGATACGGTCGAGGGACCGATCCGCAGCCCGAAGGAAGGCGAGCGCTATTTCGCGCTGCTCAAGGTCAACACCATCAATTTCGACGACCCGGAGAAGATCCGGCACAAGATCCATTTCGACAATCTGACCCCGCTCTATCCCAATGAGCGGCTGAAGATGGAAATCGAAGTGCCGTCCAAGGATCTGTCGGCGCGTGTCATCGATCTGGTGGCGCCGATCGGCAAAGGCCAACGCGCGCTGATCGTGGCGCCGCCGCGCACCGGTAAGACGGTGCTGCTGCAGAACATCGCGCATTCGATCACCGCCAACCACCCGGAATGCTATCTGATCGTGCTTCTGATCGACGAACGTCCGGAAGAAGTGACCGATATGCAGCGCTCGGTGAAGGGCGAGGTAGTGTCGTCGACATTCGACGAGCCGGCCGCCCGCCACGTGCAGGTCGCTGAAATGGTCATCGAGAAGGCCAAGCGCCTGGTCGAGCATGGCCGCGATGTCGTTATCCTGCTCGATTCGATCACGCGTCTCGGCCGCGCCTACAACACCGTTGTGCCGTCATCCGGCAAGGTCTTGACCGGCGGTGTCGATGCCAATGCCCTGCAGCGCCCGAAACGGTTCTTCGGTGCTGCCCGCAACATCGAGGAGGGCGGTTCGCTGACCATCATTGCGACCGCGCTGATCGATACCGGCAGCCGCATGGACGAAGTCATCTTCGAAGAGTTCAAGGGTACCGGCAATTCGGAAATGCACCTCGACCGCAAGGTGGCCGATAAGCGCATCTATCCGGCCATGGATATCCTCAAGTCCGGCACGCGTAAGGAAGACCTTCTGGTCGCGCGGCAGGACCTGCAGAAGATCTTCGTGTTGCGCCGCATCCTTGCACCGATGGGCACGACCGACGCGATCGAGTTCCTCATCGACAAGCTGAAGCAGACGAAGACCAACGGCGACTTCTTCGATTCGATGAACACCTGACCGGTTGGTCTCTAACGAGATCGATACAGCTAAAAAGGCGCGCCTGAACAAGGCGCGTCTTTTCGTTTCTGGCGACTAGGCGTCTCCTCGTGGCCACCTATCGAGACGAAATCTACTAACTTATTGTATTTATTATATTTCTACAGGCTTTACCGGAGAGGCGAGACATCAACCCGCCTTCGGGCGTAGAAGGCGCTGCAGTTCATCTGGGTCCGTGACGGCGGGTAGGCAGGTCTGAGCCGCGCAGAGATAGGCACCGGGCTTGTCCGTTGGAGGAACCACGTCGCCCGGCAAGGATGGTGCCGAGCCGCCGAGTGGAACGATGATATCGATCCGACGGATGTCGGGATTTCGATTCGCTACCGCAACGAGATTTGCCTGGTCTGGATTTTCCACGATAACCAGCTTCAACGGTTCCAGTAGCAGCGCGCAGGAATTGACGATGCCGACCTGGCCATAGGTCTGCTGACTTGCTCGGCCCATGGCGTGTTCGGCTACCGAGAGCGCTTTTTCATGGAGTGCGAGATCGCCAGTTGCCGTTGCCAGCCGTGCCAAGGCTTCGATGATCTGTCCGGTCGCGGACGGTATGGCTTCGTCGACATCACCCCGGATGCGGACTGGAACATCCTTGCTGTCCGAGGCGGAAAGGTAGTAGCCGGCATGCTCTGCGTCGCCATGCCAACGGTCGAGTTGCTCGGCCAGTGCCCTGGCGGTGCCGATATAGTTGGTGTCGCCTGTTGCTTCGAACAACGCCACGGCGGCGGTGATCATGGCGCCATAGTCGCTGGACAAGGCAGGGAACAGCTTCTTGTCTCCAAGGATGGAGTGCGGCAGGCGGCCGCCTTCAGCGGCGGCAAGGATGCCGGCAAAGGCCTGGGCAGCCTGATCGATCCAGTCGTTTCGCCCGAAGCTTCGACCGCATTCGGCCAGGGCTGTGATGAGCAGCCCGTTCCAGTCGGCCAGTACCTTGTCGTCGCGTCCTGGGCGGATACGCCGGGCTCGCTCGGCAAGGAGCTTTGCCTTCAAGTCGGCTACGGTTGAATGGTTGGCGACTTCTCGTTCACGCTGTTCGTCGTTCTGCCGCAAGATCGGTTTGCCTTCCCAGTTGGCTGGAGCGGCCAAACCGTAGTGATCGGCAAAGGCGGGAAGGTCGGTCTCGAAAGCGTTGGCAAGCTCCTGGTCGTTCCAGGTGTAGAAAAGACCCTCTTCGCCGTCGCTGTCTGCGTCCAAGCTGGAAGCGAACGCCCCGTGTTCGGTGCGCATCTCACGGGAAAGCCAGGCGATGGTCTCTTCGATTCGTATCCGGAACAGTTCGTCGCCGGTTGCTGCATAGGCCCAGTTGGCCATCCGCAGAAGCTGGGCGTTGTCGTAAAGCATCTTCTCGAAATGCGGCACGGTCCATTCGGCGTCCGTGGAGTAGCGGCAGAGGCCGCCACCGACATGATCGTAGATGCCGCCGGCAAGCATCTTTCGCAGGGACAACAAAACGGCGTCCCGATGGGTCGCATTGCCGGCTTGCAGCCAGGAAAGCCAGAGTGTCGTCATGAAGGGCGCGTTCGGGAATTTTGGAGCGCCTTTCAAACCGCCTTCATTCCAGTCAATCATACCCTCGATGCCGTCCGCGAGACGCAGGAGGGTATGCTGACTGAGCACGCCTTTGGGCTGCGTGGCCGACAGCCGGGCAGCAACATGCGTGAGGAGCCCGCCAGCGCTTTGGATTAGGCTGTCCCGCTTTTCCCGCCACGCCTTGTCGACGGCCTCGAGTACCTGCACGAAACCCGGCCGGCCATAACGCGAGCGTGGCGGAAAGTAGGTCCCGCCCCAGAAGGGCTGACCATCGGGTGTCAGAAACATGGTCAGTGGCCAGCCGCCTTGTTCTCCCATGGCCGAAAGCGAGGCCATATAGATCTGGTCGATATCCGGGCGCTCTTCCCGATCCACCTTGATGTTGATGAAGAACCGGTTCATGACGCCGGCGATTTCGTCGTTTTCGAAGCTTTCATGCGCCATGACATGGCACCAATGACAGGCGGCATAACCGACGGAAAGCAGGATGGGACGTTCCAGCGTGCGCGCTTCATCCAGGGCTGCCTGTGACCAGGCTCGCCAGTGAACGGGATTCTGCGCATGTTGGCGCAGATACGGACTTGCCTCGTCAGCGAGCAGGTTCTTCTGCGGTAAGGTCACGGTTCCAGCCTGTTATCGACCCTAGAAGGTTAGGGCATTTCGAAGAGCGAACAATGAAATTCTCGGATTCAATCGTTGCGTTATCGAGCGGAAAGCTGCCTGCCGGAGTTGCGGTTGTCCGGTTGTCGGGCTCAAAGACTCGATTCGCTATCGAAACGATAGCGGGAACGACAGCGTCTGAGCGCGAGGTGACGTTGCGCCGGCTGAGGCAGGCCGATGGATCGTTGATCGATACCGGCCTGGTGATCTTTTTCGCAGGGCCGGCAAGCTTTACCGGTGAGGACGTCGCCGAGTTTCAGGTGCATGGCGGTAAAGCCGTGGTGTCGGCCCTGCTGCAGGCTTTGACTGCAATCGATGGAATCCGTCATGCCGAGCCTGGTGAGTTCACGAGGCGAGCGTTCCTCAACGGGAAGCTCGACCTCGTCGAAACCGAAGCCCTTGCCGATCTCATCAACGCCGAAACGGAATCGCAGCGTCGTTTCGCCTTGCTCAATGCCGGAGGCGCCCAGAGTGAGCTCTATGACGCCTGGCGTCGTCGGCTTGTCCACGCCCGCGCGATGATCGAGGCCGAGATCGATTTCGCGGACGAAGACGATATTCCCGGCTCGGTCTCGGACACGATCTGGTCTGATATGCGTAGGCTTTCCAATGAGATCGCTGAGCATATTGCCGGATTTCGTTCGGGTGAGATCATTCGCGAGGGCTTCGATGTGGTGATCCTCGGCGCGCCCAATGCAGGAAAGTCCAGCTTGTTCAACGCCCTGGCCAGACGGGAAGCTGCCATCGTCAGCGACGAGCCTGGCACGACACGAGATTTGCTGGAGGTCGCGCTGGATTTGCACGGCCTTAAGGTCCGGCTGACCGATACGGCGGGGTTGAGGGAACATGCCGGAACCGTTGAAGGCATCGGCATCGAGCGAGCCAGGAAACGCGCCGAGAAAGCGGATCTGGTGGCGGTGCTGCAGGACATGACCGCCACGGTTCCGGACATCGAGTTGCCAACGAGGTCGCGGGTGCTCCGCATTGGAACGAAGGCCGATTTGCTTTCTGAAGGAAAGAAGAATCGCCCGGAATTCGATCTCATACTCTCTGCGAAGACGGGTGAAGGCATTACCCAGCTTCTCGAGACGTTGGGCGATATGGCAGAAGAGGCTGCTGGATCTGCGGGGAGTTTACTACCATCACGGCTTCGGCATGTGGAATTGCTGAACGATGGCAGGGCGTTTGTCGAGCACGCCCTCGGACAACGCGATCTCGAGTTGCGGGCAGAAGACCTGCGGCTGGCCGGCGAGCGGCTTGGCCGAATTGTTGGTGTCGTCGATGTCGAAGATCTCCTAGACGTTATCTTCTCGCAGTTCTGCATCGGTAAGTGACTCACGTGAAACAGTGACTCTCACAAACAAAAACGTGACTCACGTGAAACACCGCCCGGCGGGTGACTCACGTGAAACAGTGGATGGGGTGGTTTGCTTCACAACTGTCGCGTGTTTCACGTGAAACGTTCGGTTTTTCTTGACAGGAATCGTTCGGGAGAACATGACAGCGCAAGCGAAACTCCAGGAGCATAAGCAATGATCAGCAGCTACGACGTTGTCGTGGTTGGAGGCGGCCATGCCGGTTGCGAGGCGGCCAGCGCAGCCGCGCGCGCTGGTGCGCGCTGCGCCTTGGTCACGCTGCGCTTCGACACCATTGGCGTGATGTCATGCAATCCGGCGATTGGAGGCCTGGGCAAAGGTCATCTCGTTCGGGAGATCGATGCGATGGACGGCCTGATGGGCCGCGTCGCAGACGCCGGGGGCATCCAGTTCCGCCTGCTCAATCGTCGTAAAGGTCCTGCGGTGCGCGGACCTCGAACGCAGGCTGATCGAAAGCTGTATCGGCTGGCCATGCAAGATGCCATCCAGGCGCAGCCTAATCTCGATGTTGTTGAAGGTGAGGTTTTCGATCTCGAAGTCGAGAACAGCACCGTAACGGCGGTTGTGTTGGCAGACGGTCGGCGGCTGTCCTGCGGTGCCGTGGTTTTGACCACAGGCACGTTCTTGCGCGGATTAATCCATATCGGCGACCGCAAGATCGTTGCGGGGCGTATGAACGAGCAAGCTTCGGTCGGCCTTTCTGCTACGATGGAGCGCATCGGCTTCAAGCTCGGGCGTTTGAAGACAGGCACGCCGCCCCGGCTGGATGGACGAACGATTGACTGGAAAATCCTGGAAAGCCAGGCCGCGGACGAAAACCCGGTGCCTTTTTCTCTGATGACGGATCGTATCCGCAATCCTCAGATCGATTGCGGCATCACGCGCACGACCCCGGAATCGCATGCCGTGATTCGCGCCAATCTCAATCGCTCCGCCATGTATTCCGGGGAGATCGAAGGGGTCGGGCCGCGCTATTGCCCCTCCATCGAGGACAAGATCGTCAAGTTCGGCGATCGCGAAGGACACCAGATTTTTCTGGAGCCGGAAGGTCTCGACGATCCTACGGTTTATCCGAACGGGATTTCGACATCCCTGCCGGAAGATGCACAACTCGAATTGCTCAAGACAATCCCGGGTCTGGAGCGCGCGACAATGCTTCAGCCGGGTTACGCCATCGAATATGATCATGTCGATCCGCGTGAGTTGCACCAGTCGCTCGAGACCCGAAAGGTCCAGGGATTGTTTCTCGCCGGTCAGATCAATGGCACGACCGGTTATGAAGAGGCAGGGGCGCAGGGACTTGTCGCAGGTTTGAACGCCGCGCGTCGCGCCGGCGGCTGCAGCCAGGTCGTGCTCAGCCGGACCGAGGCATACATCGGCGTTATGATCGATGACCTGACGAGCCGGGGCATCGCGGAACCTTATCGCATGTTCACATCGCGCGCGGAGTTTAGGCTGTCATTGCGTGCCGACAATGCCGATGA
The DNA here is from genome assembly GCF_001303895.1 of Mesorhizobium sp. 1M-11. GTDB lineage: Bacteria > Pseudomonadota > Alphaproteobacteria > Rhizobiales > Rhizobiaceae > Mesorhizobium. Next base: position 230,752 of record NZ_LJSD01000050.1, read on the forward strand.
ACGTCTGACGGGCAAAGCGATCGAGCTTGGTATTGTGTCGGCGGATCGTTCTCGTCGCTTCGAGGAGATCAAGACGCGAATCGATCGCGCACGTGAATTGGCCAAACAGATCCGGTTTACCCCGAACGAAGCCGCCGGCTATGGCTTGGAGATCAACAAGGACGGTGTCCGGCGTTCAGCCTACGATCTGCTGGCGTATCCGGATGTGGATATTGCCTGGCTGGCGAAGATCGATTCGCAATTCGCCGGGATCGACGCCAAGACGGCGGAAGCTCTCGAAATCGAAGCGAAGTATTCCGTCTATTTGGATCGCCAGAAGACGGATGCCGAACAACTGCGTCGGGAGGAAAACCGGCTGATCCCGGCCCAACTGGATTTTGGCGGTGTCTCCGGGCTCTCCAATGAGCTCAAGCAGAAGATGCGGGATCGCAAGCCGCGATCGATCGCCGAGGCGCAGCGTATGGAGGGCATGACGCCCGCGGCTCTGGCTGTGATTGTCGCGCATATTCGAAATGCGGAAATCGCCGAGAAGGGTGCCGCGTGAGCGCTGCATCTTATGAAAGCTTGCGGGCGGCGGCGGGGGACGTTTCACGTGAAACGTTTGCGGCGCTCGAAGCTTTTGAAGCACATTTCCTGAAATGGAACAGAAGCATCAATCTCGTTGCGGCATCCACCGAAAATGATGTCTGGCAACGTCATATCCTGGACAGCGCCCAGCTCGCCAAGATCGAACCGGCCGCAAAGCGGTGGGTCGATATTGGGTCTGGCGGCGGGTTTCCGGGCTTGGTCATGGCGTTTTTGCTTGGCGAGCGCGGCGGTTCGATCTCTCTTGTTGAGAGCAATCGCAAGAAAACCGGCTTTCTGCAGGCTACGGTCGGACAGTTTCGATTGCCCGCGCGAATCATCGCCAGGCGTATCGAAGACTCATACCCATTTGTGGATGCGCCGGAGATCGTCACCGCCCGCGCCTTGGCTTCATTGACCGATCTCCTGGCTCTGACGGAGCCTTGGTTGGCGGCCGGTGCCCGGGCTTTGTTCCACAAAGGCAGGGATTATCAGCGGGAAATAAAAGAAAGCTCTCTCCGCTGGCGTTTCGATCTGCTAGAACATCCAAGCACCGTCGACCCACAAGGGGTTGTGCTTGAGCTGCGCAATGTTCGCAGAATTTGATTCAACGCGTGATGCTAGCGAAATGAATTTGTGGCGGAAAACCATGACCACCACCGGACCAAGGATCATTACCGTTGCCAACCAGAAGGGTGGTGTCGGCAAGACGACCACCGCCATAAATCTGGCAACGGCGCTCGCGGCGATCGGCGAGCGCGTGCTCATCGTTGACCTTGACCCACAGGGCAATGCCAGCACGGGGCTCGGCATCGACCGTCGGGATCGCACCGTTTCTTCCTACGACGTCCTCACCGGTCAGCTTGATCTGGAAGCCGCGGCAATGCCCACGGCTGTGCCGGGTCTGTCGATCGTGCCGTCGACGCTCGACCTGCTTGGCATCGAGATGGAGATCGCCTCGGCACCGGATCGCGTGCTGCGCCTGCGCAACGCGATCCACGCTTCCGATCAGTACAGCTATGTTCTGATCGATTGTCCACCATCGCTCAATCTGCTGACGCTGAATTCGATGGCGGCCGCCGATTCCGTGCTGGTTCCACTGCAATGCGAATTCTTCGCGCTGGAAGGCCTCAGCCAGTTGCTCGAGACGGTCGAGCAGGTGCGCGGCTCGATCAACCCGAATTTAAGCATTCAGGGCATCGTGCTCACCATGTTCGACGGCCGCAACAATCTCGCCAACCAGGTTGTGCAGGATGTGCGCGCCTATATGGGCGACAAGGTCTATGAGACGGTCATCCCGCGCAATGTTCGGGTTTCCGAAGCGCCATCCTATGGCAAGCCGGCGATTCTCTACGATCTCAAATGCTCCGGCAGCCAAGCCTACCTGCAATTGGCTTCGGAGGTGATTCGCCGCGAGCGCCAGCTGCGGGCCGCATAAGATTCGATACGTTACCGAAACGATGACCTGGAAGACCTGAGATGAACGACGATCCTTCGAGAAAGCGGCTGGGACGAGGGCTTGCGGCGCTGATCGGCGAAATCGACCGACCGGCGGCGGCCACCGAACAGCAGCGGACGGCGGCGGACGGCAAAGTGCCGATCGAGTTCGTTTCCCCGAATCCGCGCAATCCGCGACGTCATTTCGGCGATGCCGAACTGACGGACCTGTCTCAGTCGATTCGCGAACATGGCGTGGTCCAGCCTGTGGTGGTGCGGTCGTCGCCAACACAGCAGGGGCGCTATGAAATCATCGCCGGCGAGCGGCGCTGGCGGGCCGCGCAACGCGCTGGCCTGATCGAGATTCCGGTGATCGTGCGGGAGGTCAATGATCGAACGGCGCTGGAGCTGGCGATCATTGAAAACGTTCAGCGTGCTGATCTCAACGCGGTTGAAGAAGCACTTGGCTATCAGCAGCTGATCGATGATCACGGCTACAGTCAGGCCGATCTCGGTCAGGTCATCGGCAAGAGCCGCAGCCATGTCGCCAACACGCTGCGGCTTCTGAAACTGCCGGATGTGATTCAAGACATGCTGGTGGATGGCTCTTTGTCAGCAGGCCATGCGCGCACGCTGGTCACCGCGCAGGATCCGGCAGGACTTGCCAAGCGCATCGTGGAAGAAGGGCTTTCCGTGCGCCAGGCTGAGGCGCTCGCGCAGATGCCGGTCCAGGCGCAGCGCGAGGCCAAGCTTTCGACACCCGCTGAGAAGGATCCGGATACGCTGGCGCTGGAAAAGCTCCTGTCCGATGTCACCGGCATGAAAGTGGTGATCGCGCACAAGAGCGGCGGCGGCGAACTGCGGGTGTCGTATCGCTCGCTCGATCAGCTCGATGATCTCTGCCGGCGGCTGAAACAGACCTGAGCCTTCGACGGCATATATCGGTTGATTCGTTCTAAGTCATTGTAAAACAAAAGTTTTAACGCAAGGCAGGTTTTGCTCAGCGTCGTTGCGCCAGTCTCGCGCTTTCCACGGCGATGCCGAGCAAAGCCTGCCGAGCGATCGGCTCGGCGAGATCGGACCGCCGCCGCGTCTGCAGGACAGCGGCTTGAAGCCGTGCAAGTGCCCGGCTCAAGGCTTCGGAATTCCATCGTTCCAGCGCAGTCTCGATCAAGCGTCGGCGGGTAAAGAAAACCGGCGGCTTGTGCGCGGCAACGACTGCGGCCGCGTTGCGACCGCCGCCGGCATCCACGGCACCGCGCATCGAATGCAGGGCCTGGAACTGGCGCATCGCGGCAGCCAGCGCCAGGAAAGGCTGGCCGCCGGCCTGGCATTGCAGGGTAAAGGCCGTATCGAAATCGTCCAGCCTGCCGGCCAGCACCGCGTCGACCGCATCGTCAAAGGATTGCCCGGAGACATCCCCGGTAAGAGCGCGCACGTCCTCCAGCGTGATTTCACCGCGACCATGCGCATAAAGCGCCAGCTTCTCGACCTCGCCGCGCGAGGCGAGGCGATCGCCGCCGAGGTTGCGGCGCAAGGCCTGGCGCGCCTCCAGCGTCATCGTCATGCCGGCCTTGCCGAGTTCGTCGTCGATGACGGTTTCGATGTCGCGCGCATCGTCTGCATAACAGGGCAGCGCCATCGCGCCGCTCGCTGCCTCGACGGTTGCGCGCAACCCGACACCCTTCTTCAGATCTCCGGCCTCGATCAGAACAACGGCATCGCGCGGCGGCTCGGCCAGCAAGGCCTTGACGTCATCCGCGAGGTTTTTCTGGGCACCGGCGTTGCGCAGCCACAGCAGGCGCCGATCGGAAAACATCGGCACGGTGCGCGCTTCATCGAGCAGACGGCCTTGGTCGCGGTCGGCATCGTCAGCATCCAGCTTCACCACGGAAAAGGGGTCGTCGAGCGGCAGTCCGGTGCGCGTCGCATAGGCACGCGCCCGCTCCGCCACCAGTCCGCGGTCCGGACCATAGATCAGCACCAGCCAGGTGCTGGGATCCGGCCGGGCCAGCCACGAATCGACTTCTGAGGCTTTTTTCTGTGCCATGCTGGTCCCCTAGCACGATGTGGCACTCAAAGCATGTGGCGCAAAAGCGTGCGGCAGTTTTGCGCCAACCGTGTGAGCGAGATCAAGCTCGCGACTGCCCAGAGCGCTTTCCGGCAGCATTTGGAATGGAAACGGCGACAAGCAATCTCGTTTGTTGCCGCAAGAGCCATGGATGAGACGGGATATTACGCGCGTTTCCTGCAACATTGCGCCGCCGTCGGTGCCTCGTGCGCCGAGCAGGGAGAGGCAAACGCGGTGGACGTACTTTGACGCTGCTTCGGCGTCGAAGATATGCAAACATCGCAGATTGAAAGTGATGGAGCGTCTTTTGCGCGTCCGCATGGACGTCCGGCGTTCCAATGCAGTGGAGGACGAGAGCCCATGGCCGAAGCCGGGAAGTTGCGCTTTCATGTTCCGGAACCGGAGGTAAGGCCGGGTGGAACACCGGATTTCTCCAACGTTCCCATTCCCAAGGCCGGCTCCGTGCCCAAACCGCCGATCGATGTCGATCCCCGCGAAATCCGCGATCTGGCTTTTTCGATCATCCGCGTCCTGGATCGCGCCGGCGAGTCGGTCGGTCCCTGGGCCGGCATGCTCAGCGATGAAGAGCTGTTGGAAGGCCTGCGTCACATGATGACGCTGAGGGCCTTCGATGCGCGCATGCAGATGGCGCAACGCCAAGGCAAGACCTCCTTCTATATGCAGCATCTGGGTGAGGAGGCGGTGAGCTGTGCCTTCCGCAGGGCGCTCGACAAGGGTGACATGAATTTCCCGACCTATCGGCAAGCCGGGCTTTTGATCGCCGACGACTACCCGATGGTCACGATGATGAACCAGATCTATTCGAACGAAGCCGACCCGCTGAAGGGGCGGCAGCTGCCGATCATGTATTCGTCGAAAGAGCACGGCTTCTTCTCGATCTCCGGCAATCTGGCTACGCAGTACATCCAGGCAGTGGGTTGGGCGATGGCCTCCGCGATCAGCGGCGACACGCGCATTGCCGCTGCCTGGATCGGCGACGGTTCGACGGCGGAATCGGATTTCCATTCGGCCTTGGTCTTTGCCTCGACCTACAAGGCTCCGGTCATTCTCAACATCGTCAACAACCAGTGGGCGATTTCGACCTTCCAGGGCATTGCACGCGGCGGCGCCGGCACCTTTGCGGCGCGTGGCCTGGGTTTCGGCATTCCGGCCTTGCGGGTCGACGGCAATGACTATCTCGCCGTGCATGCCGTGGCGAAATGGGCGGCCGAACGTGCGCGCGCCAATCTCGGGCCGACACTAATCGAATATGTGACTTATCGCGCCGGCGCGCATTCGACCTCGGACGATCCGTCGGCCTATCGGCCGAAAGCTGAATCGGAGGCCTGGCCGCTCGGTGATCCGGTGGTGCGGTTGAAGAACCATCTTGTCCATCGCGGCGTCTGGTCAGACGAACGCCACGCACAGGCTGAAACCGAAATCCTCGAGACCGTCATCGCAGCGCAGAAGGAAGCCGAGTCGCACGGCACACTGCATGCCGGCGGCAAACCGTCGATCCGCGACATGTTCGAAGGGCTCTATGCCGAGATGCCGCCGCATCTCAGGCGCCAGCGCCAGCAGGCGGGGATCTGAACCATGGCACGCAAGACCATGATCGAGGCTATTCGCGATGCCATGGATGTCGCGATGGGGCTGGACGAACGCGTCGTCGTTTTTGGCGAGGATGTCGGTTTTTTCGGTGGCGTGTTTCGCTGCACGCAGGGCCTGCAGGCAAAATACGGCAAGAGCCGCTGCTTCGATGCACCGATCAACGAATCCGGTATCGTCGGTGCGGCGATCGGTATGGCCGCCTACGGCTTGAAGCCCTGCGTCGAGATACAGTTTGCCGACTATATGTACCCCGCATACGACCAGTTGACCCAGGAAGCCTCGCGTCTGCGCTATCGCTCCAATGGCGATTTCACCTGTCCGATCGTCGTGCGCATGCCGACGGGTGGCGGCATCTTCGGCGGCCAGACCCACAGCCAGAGCCCCGAGGCCCTGTTCACCCACGTCTCGGGCCTGAAGACCGTGGTGCCGTCCAATCCATCAGACGCCAAGGGCCTGCTGATCGCGGCCATCGAAGATCCGGATCCGGTCATCTTCCTGGAGCCCAAACGGCTCTACAACGGTCCGTTCGACGGCCATCACGACAAGCCCGTCACGCCGTGGTCCAAGCATGAACTGGGCGAAGTCGCCGACGGTCACTACACAGTGCCGCTCGGCAAGGCGGTTATCCGCCGCCCGGGCAATGCCGTGACGGTGCTTGCCTATGGAACCATGGTCTACGTCGCCCAGGCTGCGGCCGAGGAGACCGGCATCGACGCCGAGATCATCGATCTGCGCACGCTGCTGCCGCTCGACCTTGATACCGTCGTGGAGTCGGTGAAGAAGACCGGACGCTGTGTGGTGGTGCACGAGGCGACCTTGACCTCCGGCTTCGGTGCAGAACTGATGTCGCTGGTGCAGGAGAACTGCTTCTATCACCTCGAGGCACCGGTCGTGCGTGTTGCCGGCTGGGACACGCCCTATCCGCATGCTCAGGAGTGGGATTATTTCCCTGGACCGGCCCGCGTCGGCCGCGCGCTCATCGCCACGATGGAGGCCTGACATGGGTGAGTATGTCATCAAGCTGCCTGATGTCGGCGAAGGTGTGGCCGAGGCAGAACTCGTCGAATGGAGCGTGAAGGTCGGCGACCTCGTGCGCGAAGACACTGTGCTGGCGGCCGTCATGACCGACAAGGCGACGGTGGAGGTCCCTTCACCTGTGGACGGAGAGATTCTCTGGCTCGGCGCCGAGATCGGCGACACGGTGGCGATCGGTTCGCCGATCGTGCGGCTCAAGGTGGCCGGCGAAGGCAATGTGACGGCAACAGCGGACACCAAGCCCGTGGCCGCCGGCAAAGCCGAGAAACTTGCGAAGGTTGAGGTCGCGAAAGAAGCTCCGGCGGAAGCGGCGCCCAAGGAGCCGGTTGAGGCCAGGCCAGCGGCATCGTCAGTTCCAGCGGCAACGAAGAACGTATCCCGTCCGTCCGCCTCTATCGGTGGCGCGCCGCGTCCCGAAGGTGAAAAGCCGCTGGCGTCGCCGGCGGTACGGCTTCGCGCCAAGGAGGCCGGCATCGATCTGCGCCAGGTCGCAGGCACCGGACCGGCCGGCCTTATCCGGCACGAGGACATCGACGAATTCCTCGCACGGGGACCGCAGACGATGCGGCCGGCGACCGGCCTTTCGCGCAACGAGAACGTCGAGGAGATCAAGGTCATCGGACTTCGGCGCAAGATCGCCGAAAAGATGAAACTCGCCAAATCGCGCATCCCGCACATTACCTATGTCGAGGAGATCGATGTGACGGCGCTGGAAGAACTGCGCGCCGCACTCAACAAGGAGAAGCGCGCGGATCGGCCGAAACTGACGCTGCTGCCTTTCCTGATGCGGGCAATGGTCAAGGCAATCGGCGAGCAGCCGCTGCTGAATTCGCTGTTCGACGATGAGGCCGGCATCATCCACCAGCATGGCGGCATCCACATCGGCATCGCTGCCCAGACCGCGAATGGGCTGGTCGTGCCTGTGGTGAAACATGCCGAGGCGCGCGACCTGTGGGATTGCGGCGCCGAGGTCAATCGTCTGGCGGAAGCCGCCAAGACAGGCACGGCGACCCGCGACGAGCTTTCCGGTTCGACCATCACCATCACCTCGCTGGGGGCCATGGGCGGTGTTGTGACCACGCCCGTCATCAATCATCCAGAAGTCGCAATCATCGGCGTCAACAAGATGATGGTGCGACCGATGTGGGACGGCACCCAGTTCGTCCCGCGCAAGATGATGAACCTGTCATCCAGTTTCGATCATCGCATCGTCGATGGCTGGGACGCGGCGGTATTTGTCCAGCGCATCAAGGCGCTTCTGGAAACCCCGGCGCTGATCTTCGTGGACAACTGAAGATGCATTGCTTTCACGATCATCAGCCAGCGAACCTTCCTCAACGGGGACTTGGGCAATGAAGGACATTTCCTGCAAACTGCTCGTCGTCGGCGCCGGTCCCGGCGGCTATGTCTGCGCCATCCGCGCTGGCCAGCTCGGCATCGACACCGTGATCGTCGAAGCGGCGAAGCCGGGAGGAACCTGCCTCACCATCGGCTGCATTCCCTCCAAGGCGCTGATCCATGCCGCCGAGGAGTTCGAGAAAGTCGCGCATATGGCCGAAGGCATCAGTCCGCTTGGCATAACGACAGCAGGCCCTTCCATTGATTTCGGAAAGACCATCGCATGGAAAGACGGTATCGTAAGCCGGCTTACAAATGGCGTTTCCGGACTGCTCAAGAAGGCCAAGGTCAAGCATGTTTCCGGTTGGGCGACATTCAGGGACGGCAAGACCGTGGAAGTCGAAACCGAGACCGGCCTGCAGGTGATCCGTGCCGAAACCGTCGTCATCGCCACCGGTTCGGCCCCGGTCGAGCTGCCGTTCCTGCCTTTCGGCGGTTCGGTGATCTCTTCGACCGAAGCGCTGTCGCTGGCCGAGGTGCCCGAGAGGCTCGCCATCGTCGGTGGCGGTTACATCGGGCTGGAACTCGGCATGGCCTTTGCCAAGCTCGGCTCCAGGGTGACGGTGGTGGAGGCGTTGCCGCGCCTGCTCGCACAATATGATGCTGAACTGACCAAGCCGGTGACGAAGCGACTGGCCGAGCTTGGGGTGGACGTGCTGACGGAGGCCAGGGCCAAGGGTCTCTCGAGCAAAGGCGACGCGCTGCTGGTGGAAACCGCTGCCGGCAAGGACGTGAAGATCGAGGCCGACAAGATTCTCGTCACGGTTGGGCGCAAGCCGGTAACGGAAGGGTGGGGCCTCGACCAGATCGATCTGGATATGAATGGCCGCTTCATTCGCATCGACGAGCAATGTCGCACCTCGATGCGTGGTGTCTTTGCGATCGGCGACGTGACCGGCGAGCCGATGCTGGCACACCGCGCCATGGCGCAGGGCGAGATGGTGGCCGAGATCGTGGCTGGACACAAACGCAGCTGGGACAAACGCGCCATTCCGGCGGTCTGCTTCACCGATCCGGAAGTGGTGAGCGTGGGATTGTCGCCGGATGAAGCGAAGGCCTTAGGCGGCGAGGTCAAGACGGGACTGTTTCCGTTCACCGCCAATGGCCGTGCCATGACGAAGCTCGGCGAAAGC
>NZ_LJSD01000050.1:245000-248103 GCF_001303895.1 Mesorhizobium sp. 1M-11
TGGATGCCTTGGCATGCACAGGCGATGAAGGACGTGATACGCTGCGATAAGCTACGGGGAGGTGCGAATACCCTTTGATCCGTAGATTTCCGAATGGGGAAACCCACCTAAGGTACTTGGAAAATCAGAGCAGCAGAGCGATCTGCTGCTGTGGTTTCCAAGTATCGATAATAGGTAACTTACCCTGAATACATAGGGGTAAAGTGGCGAACGCGGGGAACTGAAACATCTAAGTACCCGTAGGAAAGGACATCAACCGAGACTCCGCAAGTAGTGGCGAGCGAACGCGGACCAGGCCAGTGGCTTTTGTGAGATAAGTGGAACCTTCTGGAAAGGAGGGCCGAAGTGGGTGATAGCCCCGTACACGTAATGCGAACAAAAGTCCTTGAGTAAGGCGGGACACGTGAAATCCTGTCTGAACATGGGGAGACCACTCTCCAAGCCTAAGTACTCGTGCATGACCGATAGCGAACTAGTACCGTGAGGGAAAGGTGAAAAGCACCCCGACAAGGGGAGTGAAAGAGTACCTGAAACCGATTGCCTACAAACAGATGGAGCCCGCAAGGGTGACATCGTACCTTTTGTATAATGGGTCAGCGACTTAGTGTGTCGAGCAAGCTTAAGCCGGTAGGTGTAGGCGCAGCGAAAGCGAGTCTGAACAGGGCGTTCAGTTCGACGCATTAGACCCGAAACCGAGTGATCTAGCCATGAGCAGGTTGAAGGTAGGGTAACACCTACTGGAGGACCGAACCCATAACTGTTGCAATAGTTCGGGATGACTTGTGGCTAGGGGTGAAAGGCCAATCAAACTCGGAAATAGCTGGTTCTCCGCGAAATCTATTTAGGTAGAGCGTCGACCGAATACCCTGGGGGGTAAAGCACTGCATGGGCTAGGGGTCCTCACCGGATTACCAAACCTAAGCAAACTCTGAATACCCAGGAGTACTAGTCGGCAGACACACGGCGGGTGCTAACGTCCGTCGTGAAAAGGGAAACAACCCTGACCTACAGCTAAGGTCCCCAAGTTATGGCTAAGTGGGAAAGGATGTGAGGATCCCAAAACAACCAGGATGTTGGCTTAGAAGCAGCCATCATTTAAAGAAAGCGTAACAGCTCACTGGTCTAAATAAGGGTCTTTGCGCCGAAAATGTAACGGGGCTAAAGCCATACACCGAAGCTTAGGGTTCGTGAGCAATCACGAGCGGTAGCGGAGCGTTCTGTAAGCCAGTGAAGCCGTACCCGTGAGGGACGGTGGAGGTATCAGAAGTGCGAATGCTGACATGAGTAACGTAAGGGGAGTGAGAGACTCCCCCGCCGAAAGACCAAGGGTTCCTGCTTAAAGTTAATCTGAGCAGGGTTAGCCGGCCCCTAAGACGAGGCAGAAATGCGTAGTCGATGGGAACCACGTTAATATTCGTGGGCCTGTGGGTAGTGACGGATCGCACAAGTTGTTCAACCTTATCGGATTGGTTGGGCAGCGGAGCGGTTCCAGGAAATAGCTCCCACTTATAGACCGTACCCGAAACCGACACTGGTGGTCTGGTAGAGTATACCAAGGCGCTTGAGAGAACTATGCTGAAGGAACTCGGCAAATTGCACGCGTAACTTCGGAAGAAGCGTGACCCTTTGCTGCGCAAGCAGTGGAGGGTGGCACAGACCAGGGGGTAGCGACTGTTTATCAAAAACACAGGGCTCTGCGAAGCCGCAAGGCGACGTATAGGGTCTGACGCCTGCCCGGTGCTGGAAGGTTAAGAGGAGGGGTGCAAGCTCTGAATCGAAGCCCCAGTAAACGGCGGCCGTAACTATAACGGTCCTAAGGTAGCGAAATTCCTTGTCGGGTAAGTTCCGACCTGCACGAATGGCGTAACGACTTCCCCGCTGTCTCCAGCATAGACTCAGTGAAATTGAATTCCCCGTGAAGATGCGGGGTTCCTGCGGTTAGACGGAAAGACCCCGTGCACCTTTACTATAGCTTTACATTGGCATTCGTAGTGGCATGTGTAGGATAGGTGGTAGGCTTTGAAGCCAGGGCGCCAGCCTTGGTGGAGCCACCCTTGAAATACCACCCTTATTACTATGGATGTCTAACCGCGGCCCGTTATCCGGGTCCGGGACAATGTATGGTGGGTAGTTTGACTGGGGCGGTCGCCTCCTAAAGAGTAACGGAGGCGCGCGATGGTGGGCTCAGAACGGTCGGAAATCGTTCGCTGAGTGCAATGGCATAAGCCTGCCTGACTGCGAGACTGACAAGTCGAGCAGAGACGAAAGTCGGTCATAGTGATCCGGTGGTCCCGTGTGGAAGGGCCATCGCTCAACGGATAAAAGGTACGCCGGGGATAACAGGCTGATGACCCCCAAGAGTCCATATCGACGGGGTTGTTTGGCACCTCGATGTCGACTCATCGCATCCTGGGGCTGGAGCAGGTCCCAAGGGTATGGCTGTTCGCCATTTAAAGCGGTACGTGAGTTGGGTTCAGAACGTCGTGAGACAGTTCGGTCCCTATCTGCCGTGGGTGTAGGAATATTGAAAGGATCTGTCCCTAGTACGAGAGGACCGGGATGGACGTATCTCTGGTGGACCTGTTGTGGCGCCAGCCGCATAGCAGGGTAGCTATATACGGACGGGATAACCGCTGAAGGCATCTAAGCGGGAAACCCACCTTGAAACGAGTATTCCCTGAGAACCGTGGAAGACGACCACGTTGATAGGCCGGGTGTGGAAGAGCGGCAACGCTTGAAGCTTACCGGTACTAATAGTTCGATCGGCTTGATCGTTCTCATTCCTTATGTCCATCACCAGCGCTCACGCATGAGCGGCCCTAAAGGGCCTATGCTCCGCGAGGGCGCCGGATGACCGGCGACGCGCAGTCGCGCTTGCGGGCAACGCCCGTAGCAAAACTGCAAGACGCCAATGGCACAAATACAGCTTCTCATACGTGCGTTTCGCCGACCTGGTGGTTATGGCGGAGCGGCTGCACCCGATCCCATTCCGAACTCGGCCGTGAAACGCTCCAGCGCCAATGGTACTTCGTCTCAAGACGCGGGAGAGTAGGTCGCTGCCAGGTCTGCCAAACGCACGTAATTCTCTTTATTCTTTTGTCTT
>NZ_LJSD01000030.1 GCF_001303895.1 Mesorhizobium sp. 1M-11
TTACTGGCATAACACCTTCGTCATGTGCGTATGAGTGGCCTTAGCTAACTTCCGCTCAACCGGACACGGAGGGGCTGATGAGTCGGTTGTGGCTTTGCGCGGCGTTTGTCGTCGCGGGGTTTTTCGGTGCGAGCAGTTTCGGGCTTCCGGATGGATATGGCGGCCAGGCTTTTGCGCAGACGCAGCCCGGGACGGCATCGAGCGGCACCTCCACGATCTCAGGCAGCGGTGGCTTCGGCAATGGCGGTGCAGGCTTTGGAGCGGCGGCAGACGGCAAGGCCACAGATGGCAAGTCAGGCGGATCGGCGGCAACATCGTCAGCCAAGGATGGCAGTGGCGATGGGCTGAAGGCAGGAACCGGCGGGCAGGCCGATGGCAAGGCCTCTGCCCAGGATCGCAATCCTGACGCGGCTTCCAAGATCGGCAATGGTTCGACCAACACGGCCGAAGACAAGGCCACGAGCGACAAAAGTGGAGATGCCGCCAAGGCGGATGCGAAGGCGGCGGCTCCGGAAGCTGCTGCGGCCATGGCTGCAGCAACCTCAGCCAGCGGCACGGTCGGCCAGGATCCGGAAGCGATCGGAGCGCCCGCCAAGGTGGACCTGCCCAACCGGGCCTCGAATGGCAGCCTCGGTTATTCGATCGACATCGATGTGCCGGCCTTCCGCGGTCTCGAGCCGAAGCTGTCGCTGACCTACGATTCCTCCCGCAAGACCAAGCTCGGCGGGCTCTACCAGGGCTGGCTGGGCTATGGCTGGGGGCTGGACGGCATCGATGTGATCGAGCGGGCAAGCCCCGGCTATGGCATGCCGATGTTCGACAGCTCCGATGTGTTCCTGCTCAACGGCATGCCGCTGGTTGCCTGCGGCCCCGGCGTGTCCTCGCCTTCGTGCACGGCAGGCGGCACCCATGCCACCGAGAACGAATCCTATCGGCGTATCAAGCTGCTCGGATCGGAATACAGCAGATACTGGGAAGTCACAGACCGTGACGGAACGGTCTCGACCTTCAGTTCTGTCGTTGCGGTCTGGGGGAGTGCTCCAACCAACGATCTGGGCTACGCCTACCGCTGGCTGCTAACCTCGGTCAGAGACACCAACGGCAATACGGTCAACTATACCTATAACTGCCCGGATTCACCAGTCTGCTACATCTACACCATCACCTACAACGGAACCTACATTGCTTTCGAGCGGGAGACCCGTCCCGATCCCATTCTGATGGGCAATGGCCAGGGCATCTCGGAAACCCTGCAGCGTATCAAGTCGATCAGGATCAGCGTCTCCGGGCAAATGCGTAGCGTCTACGCTCTGACCTATGACCAAGCTCCGTTCTCCTCTACATCACGCTTGACTAGGGTCACGCGTTACGGCACGGACGTGACCTTTGCCTCAAACAATGCCATCTCTGGCGGCTCTTCCAAGACCATCGCGCAGATGAGCTACCAGGATGCGGCAGCGGCCTATAGTGGGGTCAACGTGTCTGCCTATGGGAGCGGGACCAGCTTTCTGGCCTTGCCGACCCAGGTCGGCGATCTCAATCTCGATGGCCGCGACGAGATCTTTGGCGACGAGATCGTTCGGGTCAATGCAGGCTCCTCCCGGGATCCCATCGAGGGTTGGCGTCGTACGAAGAAGCTCTTCGCCTTCAATGCCGACGGTTCCCTGGCTGCCAACAGGGCGCTGCTGCTCGACACGCTGACAAATCCAAACAGCGATTCCTACACACCCAAATACTTCTCGGAGCCCGGTCGCTTCATCGCCGGCAGTGCCCGGATGGATTTCGCCGATGCCGCGCTCCAGGACTATGTCAATGGCGCCACGGGTCGTGTCACCTACAGTTCGACGCGCTCGATCATACAGGTCGACAGCCAGTTCAACCTGAGCAGATATACCTGTCCTGTGTCGGGCTACGAGGGTACGTGTGCGGGGCTTCCGCAAGGTGGCGATGGTGCTACGCCGCTGGTCGATGGCATCGTTGCCGATGCGGATGGCGACGCAACCGACACCGTCTATCCGCAGACATCGGCATCCACTCAATTGTTGGGGGTGGGAGACTTCCTGGGCAATGGACGCCAGCAGCCCCTGTATTGGGTTGGGATCAGCTATGTCAGCAAAGGCGTGTTGTCGGGCGGAACATGGCAGCCGGGAGCAAACATCTCCCTGTCGTGTTCACCACAGTCATTCCGCGAATACGGCAGCTGTGTCGTTGGTGACATCAATGGCGATGGGGCCAGCGACATCTTGCGCTACAGCAGCAACGGCAGCATGCAGATCCTGTTGTCCACCGGTAACGGCTTCAAATCGTTTGCCGTGAACTCAGCCGTTGGTCGTTCCGCCGTCCTTCGCGATTTCGACAATGATGGCCGTATGGACCTGGTCACGGTTGAGACGAGCACCGCGCCGTCCCCCATGTCGACGGGACAGTTGCGAGTGTTTTCCCTACAGCCGAGCGGCACGACCTACTACCCCACCCAGTTCGCGCCATTCTCTCTGACCGCCAGCGTTGTCATCGGCGACTTCAATGGTGACGGTCTACCCGATTTCATCAACCGCAACGGTGCCGGCAGCTTCGTCGACATCGTCTATGCTTCCAACGCCGGTGCCGGCACACCCAACCTGTTGCGAATTGTCACGACAGAACTGGGCGGCACGGTTGTGGCTAACTTCGCGCCATCGACGCAGTGGCAGAATGACTATTTGCCGCAAGTTGTGCACGCGGTAACCCAGCTGACGGTTTACGATGGTCGAGGGCAAGCCGCCGTAACCAACTATTCCTATTCGGGCGGCAGATACGACCCCGTCGCCCGCCGCTTCCTCGGCTTTGCCAGCGTCGTCGAGACCAAACCTTCCGCCAACGGCGAAGGTGGGCGGCCCACAATCGAAACAACCTACCGCCAGGATCTGGCCAGCTACGGTCTGCCGTCACTGACCGTCATGAAGGACGGTGCCGGCATCGAACGCAAAAGGGTAACGGAGAGCTATTCGGTCAATGCCGCAACCAAACCCTATTGGGTCCAGAACACCGGCACAGCGATATCCGAAACGAGTGACGGCGCGGTCCTGACGCGAGCCCTCGATCGCGTTTTCGATGAATGGGGCAACATCATTGAACTAAAGGACTACGGCCGCAACGATGTCAGTGGTGACGAAATTTGGACTGTGTATGCCTTTGCGCCAACACTCAGTTCCTACATCGTCTCCAAACCGCGCTACGAAGCGATCCGAGACACGTTTGATCCAATTTTTCCCATCAAATACGATCTGTTCTTCTATGATGGTTCTACAGACAATCTGGCCCAGCCTATCAAGGGCAATCTGACATCCTCTATCCACCGGGTGCGAGCGGATTCGACCCAGCCACTCTATCAGACGACCGAAACCTTCACCAACGACAGCTTCGGCAACAGGATATCGCAGGTCGACGGTGCCGGTAACCGTACAGAATGGGACTACGATCCTACCTATCACCTCTACCCGGTGACGGAGCGCGCACCAAAGTATTTTGCCAACGGTTCATTGCCTGCCGACGCGCGTTTCGTCTCGACCATTACCTACAACCCGGTTTGTGGTTTGCCGGCGAGCAAGACCGACTGGAATGGTAGCATCACGACCTTCAGCTACGATCCATACTGCCGGTCTTCGGAAATCCGAAACACCGCGACCGGATACTATTCGAAAGTTCGCTACTTCGACGAAGGAAGCTCCCTACAGCACTTTGTGACCTATTCGCCTCTGCCGAACGCATCGGGGGAATACTACAAGCAAACTTTCTACGACGGGCTTGGCCGCGCCTGGCACGAGGATACGCCCGGGTGCAACGCGCCCGGCGTCTGGGTGATGGTCAACACGGAATACGATCAGCGCTCCAACGTCGCTCGAAAATCACTGCCTCGCTGTTCGAACGAAGCCGATCAATGGACCAGCACTCGTTATGACTGGGCAGATCGGCAAACCGCGGTAGTCAATCCTGATGGCAGTGAGCGCACCTACACGTACCGCCTGTGGCCCACCCCCCTGATCCATTCCACCAACGTTACATACGGCCTCGTCGTCCAGAAAGACGAACTTGGACGGGAAAGTCACGTCTTCACAAACAGCCGGGGCGATGCGATCCGCCTGACCAGTGTTATGGTGGACGGTTCCTATATCTCCGAGCATCGCAACTATGACGCCTTGCATCGGCTGACCAAGCTGGTTGACGACCGCCTTGCCACTTGGACCTACAGCTACGATATGGCCGGCAATCGGCTGACGGCCTCAGATCCCGATCTTGGCACCTGGACCTATAAATACGACGCAGCCAATCGGCTGGTCGAGCAGACGGATGCCCGCGGAGCAGTGACCACCTTGTCTTATGACCAGATGGGGAGACTGGTGACGAAGACCGCGACGGCAGTGGGCGGCGCGCCCGTCACGCTTGTCCAGAACAGCTATGACCAAATCGAGCCCGATTACTACAATGTCGGTCAGATGACCCGATCGGTGAACGGCGCGGCCACACAGGTCTACAACTATGATGGCTTCGGTAAGGTAAGGTGGCAAACCACCAGCATCGATGGGGCAAGCCACTCCACTTTCATGGCGCGAGATCGCTCGGGTCTCGTCGTCTTTCAAAACTACTCGCCTTCACCGGCTGATTTTGGGACGAATGCCGATCGCCTCGGATATACAAGCGGCAACCTGTTTTATTCAGCGCCCGGTTACATCACCTCGATCAGTTACGAGGCTGATAATCAGACGCGCCAGATCGTCTATGCCAATGGCGTGAAGACGGACTTCAGCTATTCGCCGACACGACGCTGGCTGACCAGGGTAGTAACGATAGGCTCGAGCGGCGCCGTGTTGATGGACAACACCTATAGCCGTGACCTTGCCGGTCGTATCACCGCCATCAATGGTGCGCCGACGGCACTCGATCCGGCGGGCACGGCCGAGGATTGGAGCTACACCTACAACAACTTCGACTGGCTGATGACGGCGACCAACGGTGCCAACGCCAGCCTCAACGAGACGTTCAGCTACGACACTAACGGCAACATGCTCTCGCGCAGCCGGGTCTCGGGCAGCTATGTGTATCCAGCAGCAACGGCACAGCGCCCGCATGCGCCGTTGAGTGTCGGTTCGCGGTCCTTCGCCTATGACGCTAATGGCAACACCTCATCGGACGGCATCCGTACCCTGGTCTGGGACGAAGCGAACCGGCTGACGACGGTCACGCAGGCCAACGGCACGACAAGCTATGCCTACGGTCCTGATGGTGCGCGGGTGAAGAAGAGCTCTTCCTTCGGCACCACGCTTTATCCGAGCGCCGATGTCGAGATCGATCCGGCGACACCTGGGGCGGAGAAATACACCCGCTACCCACATGCCGACATCAAGATCGTGAACGGGGCGAAGTTCTTCCTGCATCGCGATCACCTGGCATCGGTGCGCTTCGTCACCGATGCTGATGGCGCAGTCGTCGAAAGTACCGGCTATGCGGCCTATGGCGAGCGCCTGAACTCCGGCTTCCAGACCCAGAAGAGCTA
>NZ_LJSD01000053.1 GCF_001303895.1 Mesorhizobium sp. 1M-11
CATATGGGTTGCTCCACGACGAACAACGCGTGGTGGCCAGCCTCGCTATTCTGATCTTGCCATCGAGACAGCCTTGTCCCCGGGCATGGTGTTCGGACTGCGGCTACGCCAGGCCGAAGGCTTCCTTGAATCGGTATTGCAATTGATGGGATTGGCACTCTCCGTCCCCGATCATACCACGCTCAGCCGTCGGACACGGACATGGCAATCGCCCAGCAAACGGCAGCATCCTCAGGTTCCTCTGGGCGGACGGGTGCATGTTCTTGTCGATAGTACCGGCCTTCAAATCTATGGCGCGGGCCAGTGGCTGAAGGAGAAACATGGCGCGCCAAATCCCGTCGCGGTTGGCGCAAACTGCATCTGGCGCTGGATGCCGATAGCGGCGAGATCATCGCCCACACAATGACCGACCAGGACACAGGCGATGCCTCGCAGGTGGGGCCACTTCTCAATCAGATCGACGGTCCAATCGGACGGTTAACCGCCGATGGTGCCTATGATGGAAAGCCCATCTACGACGCGATCATCAACCACAGTGCCGATGTTGCCATCGTCATTCCGCCACGGGTCAATGCGGTCGAACCGGCCGGCAATCGATCTCTCGGCCAAAGAGATCAGCATATCGCCGCGATAAGCAGAGACGGGCGGATGAAGTGGCAAGCTTCCACCGGCTACGGCAAGCGTGCGCGGGTCGAGACCGCCATCGGACGATACAAATCCATCATCGGACCGCGTCTGCGGGCTCGGTCGTTTCACGTTCAGCAGACGGAAGTCGCCATCGGCTGCGCCGTCCTCAACCGCATGCTTGCCTGCGCACGCCCGAAGTCCGTCCGCCGCAAGGCAAAGCGAGCGTAGCCCACGTCATCAAACAATCAAAGATCGAGATCCGCCGTGCTCCAGATCCGTGCACCAAAGCCATGCACCACAAGACAGCACGGGTTTCGGACAACACATCCCTGCACTACATCGAAGCCGGCGAAGGAAATCCGCTGATCCTGGTGCCGGGTTGGTCGCAGACGGCAGCCGAGTTCGGCCGCCAGATCGATGCTTTCAGCAAGTTTGCGAGGGTCATCGCCATCGACATGCGCGGCCATGGCGAGTCCGAGAAGGCCACCGTCGGCTACCGGATCCAGCGTCTTGCCAAGGATCTCCTTGACGTAATCGGCCAGCTCGGTCTCGACCGGCCCGATGTTCTGGGTCATTCCATGGGCTGCTCGATCATATGGTCGTATCTGTCCATGTTCGGCGACGAGCGGCCTCTCGGTCGCCTGGTCCTCGTCGATCAGGCGCCAGCCGTCGTGGCTCAACCTGGCTGGGACGAACAGGCCCGGGCGGAAGCCGGCTGCCTGCTGCCCGATTTCGAGGCGCTGGCCCAGTTCGAGAGCGGCGTCCTGGCCGCCACCGATGCGACCGCGACCAAGGAAATCATCCGCGGCATGTTCACGTCATCCGTCAGCGAAGACGACCTCGCCTGGGTGGCTGCCGAGAACATCAAGCTTCCACGGCACTACGCAGCGGAACTGCTGCACGACCATTGCTCATTGGACTGGCGCAGCCAGATCAAGACCATCCGCAACAACACGCTGGTGATCGGCGGAGATCTCAGCATCTTTCCGGCCCGGTCGCAGTCGTGGGTCGCCGAACAGATTCCCGGCGCGCGCCTTGAGATCTGCTCCGAGGCCGACAAGGGATCGCATTTCATGTTCTTCGAGAACCCGGACAAATTCAACGCGCTGGTTCGCGATTTCCTGGCCTGACCGGCGATCACAATCGGGAACTCTGGAGACGGGTGGCGCCATGCGCCAGCGCTTCTCGGCTTGTCCGGTTGGCCGCTGGCCGGTTCCCGGATCCACCGAATACGCCCCCCTACAACGCATTGCCACGTTGATCCGGCCCGCCCGAACGAAGCGGCTTTCCGTCTTGGTCAGGCCGCCACAACTTCACCCGATGGGCTGCGGGCTGGGCTGACACCTGACCAGAAAGTCCTGCTCGTCCTCTCCGAGCGCAAGCGACGGGCATAATCGGGGCCGTGCTTTCGGCCCCATCGGCGGATCGTCTCGTAGGAAACGACAATCCCGCGCTCCAGCAGCATTTCCTCGACGTGGCGCAGGCTCAACGGGAACCGGTAATAGAGCCAGACGGCGCGGGCGATGATCTCCGGCGGAAAGCGATGGTTCTTGTAACGGGCGGCAGCGTCAGACATCCCTGCGCCTTACCGGCAATCCGTTAACGCGAGAACAATGTGACACCCCTGCGGCTCGTGTTCGACCTGCCATTGCAGCAGGCGCAAGGTTTCGTGCGCTCCATCGCTCGGCTGACCGGCGCCTCCATTGCGGCGCCGTGTTTCTCGACTTTGTCACGCCGAGGGGTGGGCTTGAAGACAGGCGTCAGGAAGCGCGCCCGGCCGATGAGCCTGTGCTTTTGTCGTGGACAGTACAGGCTGAAAATCTTTGGCGCCGGCGAATGGCTTGAAGAAAAGCACAAAAACCAAACGGAAACGCCGCTGCTGGGCGCAAGCTTCACCTTGGGCTCGCTGCTGCTTGAGCGCGGCCGCGCCTCGGTGGCTGCTCACGACAACAGGAGCGCCGATTGACCTTGTTCGGAAAGCAGTCTTACAGCCTTCTTGTCAAAGGAAACGAAGGTCTCTCCGCCAAGCCAAGTACCATCATGGGCGATCACGCCGTCGGCGAAGTCGCCGCCGGCGTCGAGAACCGACAGGCCCGCCTCTACGGCGGGACGGTTGACGACGACATTTTCCGTGTCCAGCAGGGCGCGGATTGCCGCCGAGATGTCCATGCGTGCCGTCTGATACTGGCGATCCAGCACCCATGCGAATTCGCACAGGGATTGCAGGCTCACGGCAACGATCTCAGCATCGGCCAATGCCTCGACGGCCGCGTCCGCCTGCTTTGCGTCGTCGGCCACATAGGCGCGCAACAGTATGTTCGTGTCGGCCGTGATCTTCATTCCTTGCCGGCCCCGGCGGCCGCGCCGACGTCAGCGATCGCTTCGTTGATCTCCTCTATGGAGAGAACCTGCCCGTTCGTCTTCCCTTTCAGGAAGCCGTGAAGGCTCCGAAACGATCTTTTGGGCTGCACGGCCTTCAGCTCCGCCCGGCCATCCGGCAGAAGATCCAGTTCGATCTTCTCACCCGGCCTGATGCCAAGGTGCTGGAGCACGTCCTTCCGAAACGTGACCTGTCCCCGTGCCGTTACGGTCAGCGTCGTCATGGCAAGATCCTTTTGGTTGCAACGAGACAAATAATGCAGTGTTGCATTACTTTCAAGCGCCCAGGCGGATTGCAACGCATCGAAGCTCGACGGTTGAGAATGGCTTGCTTCACTTCAGGCGAGCCAGCGGGCGAGATTGGCGCGCACAAACAATGGCAAATTGATTGTGGCGGGGTGCGGGCAGGCTGACGGCGGCAGAGTTGGTTCCTCGCCGCTGTTGGGAAGTCGGGGCGAGGAACTGGCGCGATATGGTTGTGCTGGCTACGCCTGTGGGATCGAAGGATCAGTTCGCGCCATGACCCGCACCTCGCTCGCCGAACGCATGAGCCGCCTCGAACAACAGAAGGCGCGGCTTGCCCGCGACGAGGCCAAGCTCAAGGCCGATCTTTCCAAGCAACGGACCCGACGGCTTTGGTGCACGGATCTGGAGCACGGCGGATCTCGATCTTTGATTGTTTGATGACGTGGGCTACGCTCGCTTTGCCTTGCGGCGGACGGACTTCGGGCGTGCGCAGGCAAGCATGCGGTTGAGGACGGCGCAGCCGATGGCGACTTCCGTCTGCTGAACGTGAAACGACCGAGCCCGCAGACGCGGTCCGATGATGGATTTGTATCGTCCGATGGCGGTCTCGACCCGCGCACGCTTGCCGTAGCCGGTGGAAGCTTGCCACTTCATCCGCCCGTCTCTGCTTATCGCGGCGATATGCTGATCTCTTTGGCCGAGAGATCGATTGCCGGCCGGTTCGACCGCATTGACCCGTGGCGGAATGACGATGGCAACATCGGCACTGTGGTTGATGATCGCGTCGTAGATGGGCTTTCCATCATAGGCACCATCGGCGGTTAACCGTCCGATTGGACCGTCGATCTGATTGAGAAGTGGCCCCACCTGCGAGGCATCGCCTGTGTCCTGGTCGGTCATTGTGTGGGCGATGATCTCGCCGCTATCGGCATCCAGCGCCAGATGCAGTTTGCGCCAACCGCGACGGGATTTGGCGCGCCATGTTTCTCCTTCAGCCACTGGCCCGCGCCATAGATTTGAAGGCCGGTACTATCGACAAGAACATGCACCCGTCCGCCCAGAGGAACCTGAGGATGCTGCCGTTTGCTGGGCGATTGCCATGTCCGTGTCCGACGGCTGAGCGTGGTATGATCGGGGACGGAGAGTGCCAATCCCATCAATTGCAATACCGATTCAAGGAAGCCTTCGGCCTGGCGTAGCCGCAGTCCGAACACCATGCCCGGGGACAAGGCTGTCTCGATGGCAAGATCAGAATAGCGAGGCTGGCCACCACGCGTTGTTCGTCGTGGAGCAACCCATATG
>NZ_LJSD01000036.1 GCF_001303895.1 Mesorhizobium sp. 1M-11
GCCGGGTTGACGCCGACCGAGGCGATTGCCTTGCTCCTGGATGCCGGCGGCAGCATCGCCGCCATGCAGGACGACGCGCCCGCCGCTGTCGACCGCGCCATGTTGATCGCCGCCGGCGCGGACGCTATCGGCACCGCCGTTTCTCTCACCGTCTATGCCGACTATACCAGTCGCCAGGATGCACTCGCCATGCGCGCCGCGCTCACCACCGCCCTCGGCGTCATCGCGACGGCCGTAGGCACGCTCGACGCCTATGCCGGGCCTGCGGCCGCCGTCGGGCGGGCAACGCTGGATCTCAAGGCAGCGCTCGCAGCCGACATCAACGAGACCATCGGTCGCCTGCCGTCCGTCGTCGTGGTCGCAACTGCCGCGCCGGTTGACGCGTTCGTCATCGCCAACGATCTCTATGGCGACCGTCCGGAGCGGATCGAGGCGGGCTACCGCTCCATCGTCGAGCGCAACCGCCCGCGTCATCCCGCGCAATTGCCGGCGGGCCGCATCGAGGCGCTCAAATGACGATGGCGCTGGAGATCGACGGCACGCTCTACGAGGAGTGGACGGAAGCGGAGGTCACCCGCGACCTGAAGGACTTCGCCGGCTCCTTCTCCTTCACCCTGCGCGACGGCACGCGCTCGATGGCCACGTTCGCCTATGCGTCGCCGCGCTCGATATTCCGCGTCCGGCCGGGACAGGCGGTCAAGGCGATCGTCGACGGCGCTGTCGTGCTGGTCGGCTGGATCAAGACCGTAGAGCCCAACATCGACGAGAGCCATGCGGAGGTGACGATCTCGGGCGAGGACAAGGCGGGCGACTTGGTCGACTGCGCCGCGGCACCCGAGGGACCGGGCGAGTTCAGGAACGTCAAGCTGGAAGACGCGGCGAAGAAGATCGCGGCGCCCTACGGCCTTCAGGTCCGCACCGAGATCGACACGGGCGCGGCGTTTCCGCGCTACGCGCTGGATCTCGGCGAGGCCGGCTACGCAGCGATCGAGAAGGGTGCGCGGCAACGCCATGCGCTCGTGATGAGCGACGGCGTCGGCGGTATCGTCATTACCCGCACCGGCGCCCGCCGCGCGCCGGCTGCATTGACCTTGCCCGGTAACGCCAAGGGATCGCGCGCCACCTTCAGCCACGAGGGCCGGCATTCGGAAACGATCGTGCGCGGCCAGGCCGAGAAGGCGGATGGCGGCCGGGACGGCCGGGCGGCCCCTCTGATAGCCGATGGCGATCCCGTGGATCCAGGCTCGCGCGAACCGACCGATGGGTCAGCCACCGATCGCGAGCGCCGCGGCACCGCCTTGACCGGCCGCGCCACGGATCCGGAGATCACGCGCCATCGCCCGATCGTGCATCTGGCCCGCACCCAGCCGGACGAGCAGTCCGTCCAGGACGAGGCGGACTGGCGAATGCGCACCGCCCGCGCCGCCAGCGAGGAGGCCAACTACCGGGTGCGCGGCTTCTCGGTGGAGGGGCGCGTCTGGCGCGTCAACGAGATGGCCTACGTTTCCGACGCTTTCCAGGGCATCGAGCGCGACATGCTGGTGTCCAAGGTGGTGTTCCGCTCCTCCGACGAGGGTGAGGAGACGGAGATCACCGTCACCTCGCCCGAGGCGTTCGACAAGAAGGCGGTCGGTTCGCGCCGCCGCAACCTCAAGAAGAAGGGTTCCTCCGGGCCGCTCGACGGCACCGCCGAGGCCCTGTGAAGGAGAGGACGATGGACAAGGAGACGGCCGACAAGCAGCGGGGCACGATCCGGCGCTGCACGATCAGGAACGTGCGCGACGACGGCGAGACGCAGCGCTGCTCGGTGGAGGTCGCAGACGGCATCTGGCGCGACGATGTCGAGGTCATGCAGCCCTATGGCTTCGCCAGTTCGGTGCCGGAGGACGGCGCGCTGGCGATCGTGCTGGCCGTCGGTGGCGACGAGGGCGACCTGGTCGTGCTGCCGGTCGGCAATCCGTCCAAGCGCATGGGCGGGCTGCAGCCCGGCGATGTCGGCCTCTACAACGCCCATGGCGACAAGATGGTGATGAAGGCCGGCGGCGCGGTCGAAATGGCCAGCGGCGCCAGTATCTCCCTCAAGACCGCATCGGGCCATCTCGAATAATGCCTCTCGTCGTCCGCATCGGTGACACGTCCGACCACGGCGGCGCCGTCGTGTCTTCGGCCTCGAAATGGCGCTGCGAAGGCGCGCTCATCGCCCGCAAGGGCGACATGTTCTCCTGTCCGATACCCGGCCATGGCGTCAACGCGATAGTCGAGGGCTCGAGCCGGTGGAAATGCGAGGACGCGGAGATCGCGCGGCAGGGCGATCATACGGCCTGCGGCGCCAGCCTGATCTCCGGAGCCAGCAAATGGGAATGCGACTGACGACCGCCATGGCGGGCATTAGAGGGATCGCGCGCGCGCGATAAACCGGCACGATGTTCTTCGACCTCGCCCTTGTCTACGATCCTGCCGCCAGGCGCTGCGACCTGACGATCGGCGACGACGGCGACCTGGCCATCGACGACACGTCGATCACGCCGGTGTTGCTGTCGATCGGGCTCGACCGCCGAGCCGCACCCGACGATCCGTTGCCGCAGGGCCGCACCGCCTTCCTGACGGAGACGTTTTCAGAGCGCCGCGGCTGGGCCGGCGACGGCCTCGATGGCCGGGGCGAGCGCTCCGGTTCGCGCCTTTGGCTGCTCGACCGCGCCAAGCAGACGGAGGTAACCCGGCTGCTGTTCAGGTTCTGGCTCGAGGAGGCGCTTGCCTGGGCCGCGCGCGAGACCGGCCAGCCGGCCGACATCGAGGTCGCGTGGGTACGGCCGCAGACGCTCGGCTATCGTGTCCTGGTCGACGATGCAGCGCTTTCCGTCGCCGGAGGCGCCTGATGCCGTGGCCTGTCCCCACCGCCAGGACGATCGCCGAGCGTTTCGCCAGCGCCCTCGAGACGCTGGTGCTCGCGATCCGGCCCGAAGTCGATCCCGTCGCCCTGTCGCGCGCGGTGCGCAGCGCGCGCGGCATGTTCTCCATCATCGGGCGCGTGGTCGCGATGGAAGCGCGCGAGATCCACGACCACGTCGCATGGTGGAGCAGGCAGTATTTCCCTGACAGCGCCGAAGACGAGTTCGCGCTCCGGCACGCATCAATCTGGGGCGTCGAGCATCGCGGCGCCACCACCGCGGTCGGCACCGTCACGATCGAAGGCGTCGCCGGCACGGTCGTCCCGGCAGGCACGGAACTCGCTTCTTCCGAGGCGGTGGCCTTCACCACCGATGCCGTTGCGACGATCGGCGGCGGAACCGTCGACGTGGCGGTGACCGCATCCGTCGCCGGCCCGACCGGCAATCTGGAAGCGGGCATCCGCCTCGTCACTGTCGCACCGTTTCCGGCCATCAGCCGCATCACCGTTGCCGGTGCCGGCATCGCCGGCGGCGCGGCAGAGGAGACGGCGGG
>NZ_LJSD01000039.1 GCF_001303895.1 Mesorhizobium sp. 1M-11
TGAAGGTCGAGACCGTTCCGTCACGGTCTGTGACTTCCCAGTATCTGCTGTATTCCGATCCGAGCAGCTTGATACGCCGATAGGATTCGTTCTCGGTGGCATGGGTGCCGCCTGCCGTGCACGAAGGCGAGGACACGCCGGGGCCGCAGGCAACCAGCGGCATGCCGTTGAGCAGGAACACATCGGAGCTGTCGAACATCGGCATGCCATAGCCGGGGCTTGCCCGCTCGATCACATCGATGCCGTCCAGCCCCCAGCCATAGCCCAGCCAGCCCTGGTAGAGCCCGCCGAGCTTGGTCTTGCGGGAGGAATCGTAGGTCAGCGACAGCTTCGGCTCGAGACCGCGGAAGGCCGGCACATCGATGTCGATCGAATAACCGAGGCTGCCATTCGAGGCCCGGTTGGGCAGGTCCACCTTGGCGGGCGCTCCGATCGCTTCCGGATCCTGGCCGACCGTGCCGCTGGCTGAGGTTGCTGCAGCCATGGCCGCAGCAGCTTCCGGAGCCGCCGCCTTCGCATCCGCCTTGGCGGCATCTCCACTTTTGTCGCTCGTGGCCTTGTCTTCGGCCGTGTTGGTCGAACCATTGCCGATCTTGGAAGCCGCGTCAGGATTGCGATCCTGGGCAGAGGCCTTGCCATCGGCCTGCCCGCCGGTTCCTGCCTTCAGCCCATCGCCACTGCCATCCTTGGCTGACGATGTTGCCGCCGATCCGCCTGACTTGCCATCTGTGGCCTTGCCGTCTGCCGCCGCTCCAAAGCCTGCACCGCCATTGCCGAAGCCACCGCTGCCTGAGATCGTGGAGGTGCCGCTCGATGCCGTCCCGGGCTGCGTCTGCGCAAAAGCCTGGCCGCCATATCCATCCGGAAGCCCGAAACTGCTCGCACCGAAAAACCCCGCGACGACAAACGCCGCGCAAAGCCACAACCGACTCATCAGCCCCTCCGTGTCCGGTTGAGCGGAAGTTAGCTAAGGCCACTCATACGCACATGACGAAGGTGTTATGCCAGTAACAAATGTGCACAGATTCTTGCTGAAGCAGAAACAGAAGCGCTACAGCGACCTATTGTTTGTGGTTCCAGGGCACGTGGGTGCTGATAGGCCCTCCAACTATTGAAGCGTTAAAAATTCTCTTTTCGCAATCAGTGCCAGACACTCCTGCATATTGTCGTCAACCGCTGCGAGCACCGGGAAGCGACGGCGGTCGGTAAGGTGTAGGAGACGACGTTCAAGCTCTAACGGACGAAGGCGCGATCCTGAACGAGCACCCGGTCTGCATGTGCCCAGCGTTCGTTGCTGCCGCCGAGCCGGCGCATCTGCAGTTTCTCCTTCCGGTAGAGGTACGCCGCAACTTCTTCTGGTTCATCACGATGCCCCTGCTGGTCCAGCATGCGTGGATCCTGAGATAACCGAACCGTCGCCGCTCTAACCGCCACAGCCTTCATCGCCTCGCGCAGCGGAACGTCGTCCGGAAGGATGTTGGTGTAGCGCACCGTCGAACGATCGATCGCCAGAGCCTAGCACGTCCGACGCTGGCTCCCCTCATACGCCTTGCGGGCATGAGCCATCGCCTTCTACCAAACCGTCAATCAAACAACGAATTCAAATCCAAATTCTGGTGGAAATTCCAGATAGCAAACTCCGGAACGTCTGCATTTCCGGAGTTGTGCATCGTAAGAATCAAATTGAGTCCATCTGATTCCGAAATAATCGTCGTAAATATTGCCCTTGTTCCATCCCCAACCTCTTTAGCAACTACGCTGATATCTAGATCACCCTTGGCAACAGCCATCCTATTTGACGAGTCCTCGAACTGCTCTCGCATCGAAGACTCGTTTATAAATGGAACGTCCGTAAGCTTCTTGAAACCCTCCCAGGAGCGACGTTTAGCCGAGCTAATTATCTCATCAATTCTAATTTTCTCTAGAGGATAAACATCAACCATATTCAATTTACCTTTTTCGTAAACCAGTTCAATCTTATTGAAACTCAAGGAGCTCGCGGGCTATTTGGTTTACTTGGTTTAGAATTTTGACCTTTCGAGGAATCTGAATCTGAGCCACTTTTTTTGTCTTTGTCTCCGGGCGTCCTTGTGGGCGTATTGGGACCGTATCCCAGCGAGTCAAAATAGGCTTTCGCTTCTTTAACTTTCTGCCTCGCTTCTGCGGGGGAAAGACCCGCTGATAGCAACGCAGAATAGGCCACTTGATACTCGGCAGCCAGAGTTCCTCGCTGTATGGTTGTTTCCCTCTGAGTGACCGTCGCAGCGTAGTGGGCTTGCGCCGACAAGGAAACTGATGGGGCCTTGTTTCTGCTGTAGCGGCTAAGGTCGCGCACTGCAGCGTCCTGAACCGTGTGATGCGCCTGCCTGTTTTGGTTGTCGAGCTTGCTTGCTGCGCTGTTTTGCGCCTGCACTTCCCGGTAGGTATCCCATGTCTTTGCGTGCGTGCTTGCACTTTCAACAGCACTCGGAGCTATTCCGAGATCTGGAGGATTACTGACTATCGCGTGGGTAATGCCCCCTTGTGCAAGCGCGAGCGCGGCCATGCCGGCCATAGCTCCACCCAGTTCAATAGCTCGTGCGCGAGGATCCCGACCAAGTGCTTCGACAATCCCAGCATGTCCATTCGGATCGCTCTTGTTGATTGGATCATTTTCGGAATACGCGTACCGATTGGTCCCGACGCCCGGCAGTGTCGGATCCCAGTCGTCGGGCGAGATGAACCGTCCGAGCGTCGGATCCATGTAGCGGGCGTTGAGATAGAGCAGACCGGTCTCCGGATCGAAGCGCTCGCCGATATAGCTCTTCTGGGTCTGGAAGCCGGAGTTCAGGCGCTCGCCATAGGCCGCATAGCCGGTACTTTCGACGACTGCGCCATCAGCATCGGTGACGAAGCGCACCGATGCCAGGTGATCGCGATGCAGGAAGAACTTCGCCCCGTTCACGATCTTGATGTCGGCATGTGGGTAGCGGGTGTATTTCTCCGCCCCAGGTGTCGCCGGATCGATCTCGACATCGGCGCTCGGATAAAGCGTGGTGCCGAAGGAAGAGCTCTTCTTCACCCGCGCACCATCAGGACCGTAGGCATAGCTTGTCGTGCCGTTGGCCTGCGTGACCGTCGTCAGCCGGTTCGCTTCGTCCCAGACCAGGGTACGGATGCCGTCCGATGAGGTGTTGCCATTAGCGTCATAGGCGAAGGACCGCGAACCGACACTCAACGGCGCATGCGGGCGCTGTGCCGTTGCTGCTGGATACACATAGCTGCCCGAGACCCGGCTGCGCGAGAGCATGTTGCCGTT
>NZ_LJSD01000047.1 GCF_001303895.1 Mesorhizobium sp. 1M-11
GAGTTTAGTAAAAGGAACAGGACTTATGTCCAGCATTCTGACCAACGCCGCCGCCTTGACCGCTCTTCAGAGCCTCAATGCAACCAACAAGAACCTGACCGTCACCCAGGGCCGCATCGCCACCGGCATGCGCGTCGCCGAGGCCGCCGACAACGCCGCCTACTGGTCGATCGCCACCACCATGCGTTCCGACAACAAGGCTAACTCGGTCGTGCAGGACGCGCTCGGCCTGGGCGCCGGCAAGGTTGACACCGCCTACACCGCCATGAACAAGGCGATCGACGTCGTCGACCAGATCAAGCAGAAGGTGCTGCTGGCCAAGACCTCCAGCGCGGCCGACCGCGAGCGCATCCAGACGGAAATCGGCAACCTGCAGTCCCAACTCAAGGACAACATCGCCGGTGCCAACTATGCTGGTTCGAACCTGCTGAAGACCGACTCGACCTCGACGACTGACACCAAGCTGACGGTCATGACCTCCTACAACCGCGATTCGGCTGGCAAGGTTACGACCGGCACGATCGACGTCGATTTCACGAACATCCGACTGATCGATTCGAACGCCGCCACCGGCGCTGTGGGAACTGGCATCCTGGACAAGGCGTTCTCGACGGGCGGCGCGTCGACTTTGGATCTGAAGGTTTCCGGCACGGGCGGTGCAAGCACTGCCGGCGATTTCGACGCCCTGCTCACCGGCATCGAAGCTGCCTTGAAGGGCATGGCCACCGGCGCTGCAGAACTCGGTGCTGCGAAGGCGCGCATCGACATGCAGAAGGACTTCGTTTCGAAGCTTTCGGACTCGATCGATCGCGGCGTCGGCCAGCTCGTTGACGCCGACATGAACAAGGAATCGACTCGCCTGCAGGCCCTCCAGGTCCAGCAGCAGCTCGGTATCCAGGCTCTGTCGATCGCCAACGGCTCGTCGCAGCAGATCCTGTCGCTCTTCCGCGGCTGATCCCGAACCTTCTCAGGCAACAACTTCATCTTTCGGGCCGCGCCAAAAGCGCGGCCCGATTTGCATTTGTTCCCCTCAGGGCAAAGCGTGCCAATTGGCGACCTTTGGGCCACTTCAGGCGAATTGCACCTTGCATATTAGCGGTTTGGTAGGACCTCTCCGCCATAAAGGCGACCTAGAGAGCGGGTGGCTGAAACCAGCCACAGGCATGATGCCGCTCCGCTCTGGCCGATAGATTACGGCATGTTCCTTGGTAGAGTTTAGTAAAAGGAACAGGACTTATGTCCAGCATTCTGACCAACGCCGCCGCCTTGACCGCTCTTCAGAGCCTCAATGCAACCAACAAGAACCTGACCGTCACCCAGGGCCGCATCGCCACCGGCATGCGCGTCGCCGAGGCCGCCGACAACGCCGCCTACTGGTCGATCGCCACCACCATGCGTTCCGACAACAAGGCTAACTCGGTCGTGCAGGACGCGCTCGGCCTGGGCGCCGGCAAGGTTGACACCGCCTACACCGCCATGAACAAGGCGATCGACGTCGTCGACCAGATCAAGCAGAAGGTGCTGCTGGCCAAGACCTCCAGCGCGGCCGACCGCGAGCGCATCCAGACGGAAATCGGCAACCTGCAGTCCCAACTCAAGGACAACATCGCCGGTGCCAACTATGCTGGTTCGAACCTGCTGAAGACCGACTCGACCTCGACGACTGACACCAAGCTGACGGTCATGACCTCCTACAACCGCGATTCGGCTGGCAAGGTTACGACCGGCACGATCGACGTCGATTTCACGAACATCCGACTGATCGATTCGAACGCCGCCACCGGCGCTGTGGGAACTGGCATCCTGGACAAGGCGTTCTCGACGGGCGGCGCGTCGACTTTGGATCTGAAGGTTTCCGGCACGGGCGGTGCAAGCACTGCCGGCGATTTCGACGCCCTGCTCACCGGCATCGAAGCTGCCTTGAAGGGCATGGCCACCGGCGCTGCAGAACTCGGTGCTGCGAAGGCGCGCATCGACATGCAGAAGGACTTCGTTTCGAAGCTTTCGGACTCGATCGATCGCGGCGTCGGCCAGCTCGTTGACGCCGACATGAACAAGGAATCGACTCGCCTGCAGGCCCTCCAGGTCCAGCAGCAGCTCGGTATCCAGGCTCTGTCGATCGCCAACGGCTCGTCGCAGCAGATCCTGTCGCTCTTCCGCGGCTGATCCCGAACCTTCTCAGGCAACAACTTCATCTTTCGGGCCGCGCCAAAAGCGCGGCCCGATTT
>NZ_LJSD01000028.1 GCF_001303895.1 Mesorhizobium sp. 1M-11
ATGTCGGTGAAGACAAGCCGGTCGTCGTAGCCATTATTGAGATATTCCACGATGGTGTCGTGGCCGTCGCCGCGGCTGTAGCGGAAAGTATCGTCCCCTAAGAAGCCGACCAATGTGTCGTCCGCTGCCGTGCTGGTCAGCAACATGTCGCGCATCTGCGCTGGGGTCCACGTCGTACCGTCAGCGAAGATGACCTTTTCGACGCCACGACCGTATCGATCGTCGAGCGTGTCCTTCAGCAGCACCGAGCCGCCGTCACCGGCACCTGGCGCGCTGTCGGCGATGACGATGGTGACGTCATTGCCATTTCGCACCAGCGAGACGTCGGCCGGATTGATATCGGTGAAGACAAGCCGGTCGTCGTAGCCATTATTGAGATATTCCACGATGGTGTCGTGGCCGTCGCCGCGGGCATAGACATAAATGTCGTCGCCCTCCGCTCCATCGATCGTGTCATTGCCGGCACCGCCGGTTATGGTGTCGGCGACATTAAAGCCCGTGATGGTGTCGTTGCCGGCCGTCGAGGCCTGAGCCAGCAGCTTCACCCTAAGGTCAGCTCCGATCCAAGTCGTGCCATCGGCGAAGACGACCTTGTCGACGCCCTGGCCGTAGCGATCGTTGAGCGTGTCCCTCAGCAGCACCGAGCCGCCGTCACCGGCACCTGGCGCGCTTTCGGCGATGACGATGGTGACGTCATTGCCATTTCGCACCAGCGAAACGTCGGCCGGATTGATGTCGGTGAAGACAAGCCGGTCGTCGTAGCCATTATTGAGATATTCCACGATGGTGTCGTGGCCGTCGCCGCGCGCATAGACGTAGATATCGTCTCCACCAGCACCGTTTAGCGTATCGTTGCCTTTGCCGCCAGAAATTACCTCATTTGCACCCATACCAGTAATATTGTCATCTCCAGGGGTGCCTGCATGGCTAATAAGCTTGGTAATAATTTGCACCTTGGTCCACGCGGTACCATCTGCGAAGACAACCTTTTCGACACCGCGACTGACACGCTCGTCGAGCAAGTCCTTCAGCAGGACCGAACCACCATCACCAGCGCCGGGTGAACTTTCGGCGATGACGATGGTGACGTCATTGCCATTGCGTACCAGCGAGACATCGGCCGGATTGATGTCGCTGAAAACCAAACAATCATCATAGCCATTATCGAGGTCCTCGACGATGGTGTCGTTGCCATCGCCGCGGACATAGACATAGGTGTCGTTGCCACCGGCGCCATTCAGCGTGTCATTACCCTTGCCGCCGGTGATGACATCATTCGAGTTAAAGCCCGTAATGGTGTCGTTGCCGGCCGTCGAGGCTTGCGCCAACAACTTCAATCTGAGGTCAGCCCTGGTCCACGTCGTTCCATCCGCGAAGACGACTTTGTCGACGCCGCGATAGTAATAATCCTCGATGGTATCCTTTAGCAGTACGGAGCCGCCGTCACCGGCGCCCAGCGAGCTTTCGGCGATAACAATGGTGACATCATTGGCGTTGCGCACCAGCGAGACATCGGCCGCATTGATGTTGCTGAAGACCAGACGATCGTTGTCGCCGGCATTAATGCCTTCAATGATCGTGTCGTTGCCGTCGCCGCGACTGTAACGGAAGGTGTCATTTCCCGCGAAGCCAACCAATGTATCATCCGCAGTTGTACTGGTCAGCAATTTGTCGCGCAGGTCAGCCCTGGCCCACGTCGTTCCATCCGCGAAGACAACCTTGTCGATACCGCGATAATAATAGTCGTCGAGCGTATCCTTCAGCAGTACCGAGCCGCCGTCACCGGCGCCGGGCGAACTCTCGGCGATGACGATGGTGACGTCATTGGCGTTGCGCACCAGCGAGACATCGGCCGCATTGATGTTGCTGAAGACCAGACGATCGTTGTCGCCGGCATTAATGCCTTCAATGATCGTGTCGTTGCCGTCGCCGCGACTGTAACGGAAGGTGTCATTTCCCGCGAAGCCAACCAATGTATCATC
>NZ_LJSD01000005.1 GCF_001303895.1 Mesorhizobium sp. 1M-11
CAGGCCGGTCGCGACGTCGGACCAGGTCGCGGTCACGATCCTGCCGGTGCGGCCGGCGGCCAGCGACGAGGTGCGGGAGATGGAGCCGGCAGCCGGCGCCGTGCCGAACGCCCGGACGGCCAGAAGGAACGCTGATGCGGCCGACAGCAACGTCGCGGCGGTGCCGCCGAGTGCCAGAAGGCCGCTCGAGACCCGCTTGAACGACGCTGAAAACCGCGCCACGCGCAACTCGCTGGCCGAGAAGGAGATCGTTCCCGGCTCTTCCAGGATGACGGTCATGCCGCCGAGCCACGGATGGATCAGCGTGCCCGGACCCGGCCGCTCGAACGCGGCCTCCAGGGCGCGTGCCTGGATGATATAGTCGTCGCCGACCATGAAGCCGTCGACGGTGATGACCGCCGGCGACAGTCCGAAATCGTCGTAGGCGGCGCGGTCGAGGCCGGGAAACAGGGCCTCCGCGACGCGCCGTCCGGGCTCTGTCGACGTGTCGGGAACGAAGAAGGAGACGCCGCGGAACGATGCCGGCAGGCAGCCGGGAAGGACGTGGCCGTTGCTGTCCAGGATCATACGCGCCCCACCATGCGGCCGGTCGGCACGATCGCCGGATTGCTGGACGCCGTCTGGGTGACCTTGCCGGGACCGTCCACCTTGACCGTGACGCCGACCTGACCGTCGAGCCGTACCGCCGGAGCCGGCCCGCCGCGTGCCACGGCCGCGGCGAACTGGCGCGACTGCGGCGCGGCCAGCGAGGACTGTTTCTGCGGCGGCCGCACCACCGGAGGCGCCAGATAATCGTCCATGCTGCGCTCGCGGTCTTCCGGCAGCCCGCTCGGTCCGATCTTGTTCGGATCGCCGGCATGAGTGCCGTTCGGAAGAATGGTTCCAGGTCCTGCGGAAGTGCCACCGAATGGGTTGAGGTTGATGGACGGCAGCTTGAAAGAGGACAGCCACGCGGCGAACTCCGAGATCTTCTGCTTTACGCTGTCGATGATACCGATGACCTGCCGGTACCCCTCGACGACGCCGGTTGGCATGATGTTCTTCCAGTCCATCGGCTGCGACAGGAACTGTTTCAGGTCGGTGAGCGCCTCCTTCGTCTTGCCGACGAAGACCTCCGCCGGAACCTCGCCTTTCTCCAGCCCCATCATTTCGTTGGCGCTGTCCT
The DNA here is from genome assembly GCF_001303895.1 of Mesorhizobium sp. 1M-11. Taxonomy (GTDB): domain Bacteria; phylum Pseudomonadota; class Alphaproteobacteria; order Rhizobiales; family Rhizobiaceae; genus Mesorhizobium. Next base: position 1,166 of record NZ_LJSD01000005.1, read on the forward strand.
TGATGCCCTGCCACCACCGCCCGAAGTTGCTCCGGTCGACGCGTTTTTCCAGATCGCGGTAAGCCGCCGCGTTGCGCCGCATCTGCTCAAGCCGCTGCTCGGGTGTCCGGCCCATATCGTCCAGGAACTCGAAAGCGAGCGGGATGACCCAGCCCGCGGCAAGCGAGCCGCGCAGGACCGGGCCGAGGCGGCGCAGCGCGGTGGCCGCCTGCCGCGGCAGCGAGGCGAAGATCGAGCCGAACATTCCGGCAGTGCTGCGGAACCCAAGCCCGGTGGCGATGCCCGACCAACCGCGGAAGAAGGCGATCAGCGCCCGCGATGCCCGAGGCAGCACCCGCAACAGCCCGACGAACAGCCGTGTCACCAGGCGCAAGGGACCGAACAGCACGGCAAAGCCAGCGCTGACGATCGGCAGCGCGAAGCCGATGGCACCGATCGCGG
>NZ_LJSD01000073.1 GCF_001303895.1 Mesorhizobium sp. 1M-11
ATGTCGGTGAAGACAAGCCGGTCGTCGTAGCCATTATTGAGATATTCCACGATGGTGTCGTGGCCGTCGCCGCGGCTGTAGCGGAAAGTATCGTCCCCTAAGAAGCCGACCAATGTGTCGTCCGCTGCCGTGCTGGTCAGCAACATGTCGCGCATCTGCGCTGGGGTCCACGTCGTACCGTCAGCGAAGATGACCTTTTCGACGCCACGACCGTATCGATCGTCGAGCGTGTCCTTCAGCAGCACCGAGCCGCCGTCACCGGCACCTGGCGCGCTGTCGGCGATGACGATGGTGACGTCATTGCCATTTCGCACCAGCGAGACGTCGGCCGGATTGATATCGGTGAAGACAAGCCGGTCGTCGTAGCCATTATTGAGATATTCCACGATGGTGTCGTGGCCGTCGCCGCGGGCATAGACATAAATGTCGTCGCCCTCCGCTCCATCGATCGTGTCATTGCCGGCACCGCCGGTTATGGTGTCGGCGACATTAAAGCCCGTGATGGTGTCGTTGCCGGCCGTCGAGGCCTGAGCCAGCAGCTTCACCCTAAGGTCAGCTCCGATCCAGGTCGTGCCATCGGCGAAGACGACCTTGTCGACGCCCTGGCCGTAGCGATCGTTGAGCGTGTCCTTCAGCAGCACCGAGCCGCCGTCACCGGCACCTGGCGCGCTTTCGGCGATGACGATGGTGACGTCATTGCCATTTCGCACCAGCGAAACGTCGGCCGGATTGATGTCGGTGAAGACAAGCCGGTCGTCGTAGCCATTATTGAGATATTCCACGATGGTGTCGTGGCCGTCGCCGCGGCTGTAGCGGAAAGTATCGTCCCCTAAGAAGCCGACCAATGTGTCGTCCGCTGCCGTGCTGGTCAGCAACATGTCGCGCATCTGCGCTGGGGTCCACGTCGTACCGTCAGCGAAGATGACCTTTTCGACGCCACGACCGTATCGATCGTCGAGCGTGTCCTTCAGCAGCACCGAGCCGCCGTCACCGGCACCTGGCGCGCTGTCGGCGATGACGATGGTGACGTCATTGCCATTTCGCACCAGCGAGACGTCGGCCGGATTGATATCGGTGAAGACAAGCCGGTCGTCGTAGCCATTATTGAGATATTCCACGATGGTGTCGTGGCCGTCGCCGCGGGCATAGACATAAATGTCGTCGCCCTCCGCTCCATCGATCGTGTCATTGCCGGCACCGCCGGTTATGGTGTCGGCGACATTAAAGCCCGTGATGGTGTCGTTGCCGGCCGTCGAGGCCTGAGCCAGCAGCTTCACCCTAAGGTCAGCTCCGATCCA
>NZ_LJSD01000063.1 GCF_001303895.1 Mesorhizobium sp. 1M-11
GCGATGTCACCGATCGCGCCAGTTACACCACCGACCACGCCGCCAAGCGAGCCACCGATACCGCCGGTACCATCGACGCCACCAGCGATGTCACCGATCGCGCCGGTCACACCACCGACCACGCCGCCAAGCGAGCCGCCAATGCCACCTGTGCCGTCGACACCGCCGGCGATGTCACCGATCGCGCCAGTCACACCACCGACCACGCCACCAAGCGAACCGCCGATGCCACCCGTACCGCCTGCGCCACCAGCGATGTCACCGATCGCGCCAGTCACACCACCGACCACGCCGCCAAGCGAACCGCCAATGCCACCTGTGCCGTCGATGCCACTGGCGATGTCGCCGATCGCGCCGGTCACACCACCGACCACGCCGCCAAGCGAACCACCGATGCCACCTGTGCCGTCGACACCACCAGCGATGTCACCGATCACGCCCGTCAGGCCGCCAACGGCGCCGCCGATACCGCCGGTACCATCGACACCACCAGCGATGTCACCAATCGCGCCCGTCACACCACCGACCACGCCGCCGAGCGAACCGCCAATGCCACCCGTACCGCCTGCACCACCAGCAATGTCACCGATCGCACCGGTCACACCGCCGACCACGCCACCAAGCGAACCGCCGATGCCACCCGTACCGCCTGCGCCACCGGCGATGTCGCCGATCGCGCCGGTCACACCGCCGACCACGCCGCCAAGCGAGCCGCCAATGCCACCTGTACCGCCAAGTTCACCACCGATGTCACCGATTGCGCCGGTCACGCCACCGACCACGCCACCAAGCGAGCCGCCGATGCCACCTGTGCCATCGATGCCGCCGGCGATGTCGCCGATCGCACCGGTCACACCGCCGACCACGCCACCGAGCGAACCGCCAATGCCACCTGTGCCGTCGATGCCACCGGCGATGTCGCCGATCGCGCCGGTCACACCACCGACCACGCCACCGAGCGAGCCGCCAATGCCACCCGTACCGCCAAGTTCACCACCGATGTCACCGATTGCGCCGGTCACGCCACCGACCACGCCACCGAGCGAACCGCCGATGCCACCTGTGCCGCCTGCGCCACCGGCGATGTCGCCGATCGCACCGGTCACACCGCCGACCACGCCGCCAAGCGAGCCGCCAATGCCACCCGGACCGCCAGCACCGCCAGCGATGTCGCCGATCGCGCCGGTCACACCACCAACCACGCCGCCAAGCGAGCCGCCGATGCCACCCGTACCACCAGCACCGCC
>NZ_LJSD01000066.1 GCF_001303895.1 Mesorhizobium sp. 1M-11
AACGCATCGGCCCGAAAATCGGGATCGATTTTCGGAAAGCACGATGCGCAGCTCAAAAGTGTTAGAGCGTCCTTTGCGCGTCCGAAGGGACGCGCGGCGCTCTAACGCATCGGCCCGAAAATCGGGATCGATTTTCGGAAAGCACGATGCGTAGCTTCAAAGTGTTAGAGCGTCCTTTGCGCGTCCGAACGGACGCGCGGCGCTCTAAAATCTGGATCAGCCGTTTCTGGTTGCCGCTGGGTCAAGGGCGCGGCATGCTCGCCTCTCCACGGAGGAAGAGACGATGAGCCTGGCACGCCTGAAGGAACCGCTGACCAACCTGCCTTTTTATGACGAGCGGGTCGATCTCGCCTGCGCCTTCCGCTGGACAGCGCGGCTCAACATGCACGAAGCGGTGGCCAATCATTTCTCGCTGGCGGTCAATGAAGACGGCTCGCGGTTCCTGATGAACCCGAACCAGGTGCATTTCTCGCGCGTCAAGGCGAGCGACCTCCTGCTGATCGACGCCAACGATCCTGAAACGCTGAAAGGCCCCGATGCGCCGGACCCGACGGCCTGGGGGCTGCATGGCGCCATCCATCGCAATGTCCCGCATGCGCGCTGCGTCATGCATGTGCATTCGATCCACGCAACCGTACTGGCGTCGCTGGCCGATTCGACCTTGCCGCCGATCGACCAGAACTCGGCCGCATTCTTCAACCGCACCGTCGTCGACGAGCACTATGGCGGGCTTGCCTTCGAAGAGGAGGGCGAACGCTGCTCGCAACTGCTAGCCAATCCGAAGCACAAGGTGATGATCATGGGCAATCACGGCGTGCTGGTCATCGGCGACAGCGTGGCGGATGCCTTCAACCGCATGTTCTATTTCGAGCGCGCGGCCGAGACCTACATCAAGGCACTGTGGACCGGGCGGCCGCTACGGGTGCTTTCCGACGAAATCGCAGAA
>NZ_LJSD01000029.1:0-240000 GCF_001303895.1 Mesorhizobium sp. 1M-11
CTGCCGAGCCCTTCGATGCCGAGTTCGACGACATCGCCTGATTTGAGATAGCGCGGCGGCTTCATGCCCATGCCGACGCCGGGCGGCGTGCCGGTGGAGATGATGTCGCCCGGCTGCAGGCTCATGAACTGCGACAGATACGAAACCAGGAAGGCGACGCCGTAGACCATCGTCCTGGTCGAACCGTTCTGCATCGTCTCGCCGTTCACGGTAAGCCACATCTTGAGATCCTGCGGATCCTTGACCTCGTCCTTGGTCACCAGCCACGGGCCGATGGGCCCGAAGGTGTCGCAGCTCTTGCCCTTGGTCCATTGGCCGGAGCGCTCGGTCTGGAACGCACGCTCCGAGACATCGTGGGCGACGCAGTAGCCGGCCACATAATCCAGCGCTTCGGCTTCCGAGACATATTTCGCGGTCTTGCCGATGACGACGCCGAGTTCGACCTCCCAGTCGGTCTTCTGCGAGCCGCGCGGGATCAGGACATCGTCATCCGGGCCGACGATGGCGGATGTCGCCTTCATGAAGACCACCGGTTCCGGCGGCACCTGCAGGCCGGATTCGGCGGCGTGATCGGCATAGTTGAGGCCGATGCAGATGAATTTGCCGGTACCGGCCACGCAGGCACCGAAACGCGGCTTGTCGGTGACCGCCGGCAGCGACTTCGGATCGAGCCTGGCAAGGGTCGCGAGCGACGCCGGGTCCAGTGCCTTGCCGCCGATGTCGGCAACATGGCTGCTCAAATCACGAATAACGCCGTCCGCATCGACGAGGCCAGGCTTCTCGGCGCCGGCGGCGCCATAGCGAACAAGTTTCATGCAGTCCTCCAGTTCATTCCAACAGTTAAAGCGACCAGCCGCCGTCGATGGCGTAGGCTTGTCCGGTGGTGTAGGTGGCGCCAGCCAGATGGACGGCAAGCGCCGCGATCTCTTCGGGTGTTCCGAGCCGTCCCGTGGGTTGACGCGCAAGAAAGGCTGCACGGGCAGTTTCATAGTTGCCCTGCGCACGCATCCGGCCTTCCAGGGACGGGCTCTCGACTGTGCCGGGGCAGATGGCGTTGCAGCGGATGCCCTTGGTGATGAAGTCCGCCGCAACCGACTTAGTCAGTCCGATCACGGCCGCCTTGGTCAACCCATAGGCGAAGCGGTTAGGCACCCCCTTGATGCTGGAGGCTACCGACGACATGTTGATGATCGCACCGTCACCGCGCTCCAGCATGCCCGGCAGCACGGCCTGGATGGTGCGCACCATGGCTTTGACGTTGAGGTCGAAGGCAAAATCGAGATCGCCGTCCTTCATTTCCAGCACCGATCCGGAATGAACGAAGCCGGCACAGTTGAAGAGCACGTCGACGGTGCCGATCTCGGCAAAAGCCTGCTTGACCGCCGCATCGTCAAGCACGTCCAGCTTGCGGACTTTGATGCCTTTGGTCTTGGCCAATTCCGAGAGCAACGGCTCATTGATATCGGTGGCCACGACGCTCGCGCCAGCCTCCGCAAATGCCAGTGCGCTTGCCCGCCCGATGCCTTGCGCCGCCGCAGTGACCACCACGGACTTGCCGTCGAGTGAACCCATCGTTTCGTCTTCCTCCTCCGTGCCGGCGCCTTCCACGCCCGCTGCCTCTGCGCTGGTATCCGGCAGCGGACACCCCGATCCGCAAGAGAACACAGCGGCGAGCTCCGCTGTTCAGTCCGCATCCTTCGCCCTGAGATCGCGCACGGGTCGTGCCGCCGATGGAAACCGTCTCCGGTTGACCGCACCTTAGGGAAAGGCAGTTGCCTTGACCACTGCGTCTCGCCGCCCGTGCGGCAAAAAAGCTTCCCCGAGGCGATCGTGCTGACTGATCTCGCATGCATCTTGAGGATTTACCGGCAACTCACTTCGCTTCTGCCTGTGATGATCCTAAACCTCGCCAATCTCCCTCGCGAAAACGTGATCCCTACCGACGGCGGTCGGCCAGCATACTGGCGACAGGGGCTCTTCGTACCGCTGGAGGAAGGTGTGGCTCGCGCAGTGATCTTTTTTCTGTCGTTCTTTTGCCTGCCGCTGACGGCTCTTGCGCAAGGATGCCTGGCCATAGCCGAGGCTCTGCCAAATGTCGTCTATGCCAGCATTGTGACCGCGCAGACCGGGACAACGGACGGCGATGTCACCATTACCTATGCCGGCCACTCAACCTACCTCATCGAGAGCTCGGCTGGCGTGCGCATCGCCACCGACTACAGCGGCATTTATGGCAATGATCTGCTGCCCGACGTGGTGACCATGAACAAGGCTCATCGCACCCATTTCACCGATACGCCTCCCCCCGGCATCGCTCATGTCCTGCGCGGCTGGAATCCTTTAGGCGGCCCGGCCAGCCATGCCTTGACCATCGATGACGTCTACATTCGCAACGTGCCGACCGATATCCGCAGCTGGGGCGGTGAACTCGAGCGCGACGGCAATTCGATCTTCATCTTCGAGACGGCCGGGCTGTCCATCGGCCATCTCGGCCACCTGCACACGCGTCTGAACGATGCCCAATATGGTGCAGTGGGTCGCCTCGATGTGGTGATGGTTCCAATCGACGGTGGTCTGACGCTGTCTCTGCCGGTTCTCAGCGAGATCATCACGAGACTGCGCTCTTCCATCGTCCTGCCGATGCACCGACATTCCACGCCGATCGACGAATTCACGAACAGGCTACGGGATAAATTCGCAGTCGAGGTCAGGGACGGTCCTTCGCTCGAACTGTCCCAGAAAACTCTACCCAGTCAGCCGACCATCATCGTGCTGGACGGAGTTTGACGATTTTGAGCGGCCGGTCGAAATCTGTCGTGCTCAAATAAAAAAGCGGAGCATTTGCTCCGCTTTTCGATTTGATATGCCTTCGGAACTACGCCGGCAGGATCGCGCCTTCCAGCGTGGTGAGCTGGTGCAGGAACTGCTCTGCCTTCGTGCGGGATGCATCGTCCTTCGCATCGGCGATATCCTCGCGCGCCTCCTGGATGCGGCGGGCGATCTCGGCGCGGTCGATGTCCTCGACGGCGACCGCGGATTCCGCCAACAGCGTGCAGCCCGAAGGCAGGATGTCGGCGAAACCGCCGAACACCACGAAGCGCTGGGTGTTACCGGAAGCCGGCTTCACCGTAACGACACCCGGTTTGATGGTGGTCATCACCGGAGCATGCTCCGCCATGACAGTCATCTCGCCTTCCGCGCCCGGAATGACGACGGACTCGACCTCTTCCGAGACAAGCAGGCGCTCGGGCGAGACCAGTTCGAATTTGAAAGCTTTAGCCATGTCGTCTCACAAACGCTCGGAACGAAGCGCGCGGACGACGTCGTCCGCGCGATTGCTTTTCTGCGATCAAGCCGCTTCCGCTGCCAGACGCTGGGCCTTCTCGACCGCCTCGTCGATGTTGCCGACCATGTAGAAGGCCGCTTCCGGCAGATGATCGTAGTCGCCGTCGCAAAGGCCCTTGAAGCCCTTGATGGTGTCGGCGAGGTCGACCAGCTTGCCCGGCGCACCGGTGAACACTTCCGCGACGAAGAACGGCTGCGACAGGAAGCGCTCGATCTTGCGTGCGCGGGCCACCGTCTGCTTGTCCTCTTCCGACAGTTCGTCCATGCCCAGGATGGCGATGATGTCCTGCAGCGACTTGTAGCGCTGGAGGATCGACTGCACCTGGCGGGCGACCTGGTAGTGTTCGTCACCAACGATCAGCGGATCGAGCATGCGCGAGGTCGAGTCCAGCGGATCGACCGCCGGATAGATGCCCTTTTCCGAGATGGCGCGGTTCAACACCGTCGTCGCATCCAAGTGCGCGAAGGAGGTGGCCGGCGCCGGGTCAGTCAAGTCGTCAGCAGGCACGTAGATGGCCTGCACCGAAGTGATCGAACCCTTGGTCGTGGTGGTGATGCGTTCCTGCAGCGCGCCCATGTCGGTGGCGAGCGTCGGCTGATAACCCACGGCCGAAGGAATGCGGCCGAGCAGCGCCGACACTTCCGAACCCGCCTGGGTGAAGCGGAAGATGTTGTCAACGAAGAACAGCACGTCCTGGCCCTGGTCGCGGAAATATTCGGCAACTGTCAGACCGGTCAGAGCGACGCGGGCGCGGGCTCCCGGCGGCTCATTCATCTGGCCGTACACCAGCGCAGCCTTCGAACCTTCACCGCCGCCCTTCTTGTTGACGCCGGACTCGATGAACTCGTGATAGAGGTCGTTGCCCTCGCGGGTGCGCTCGCCAACACCGGCGAACACCGAGTAACCGCCGTGCGCCTTGGCGACGTTATTGATCAGTTCCTGGATGAGAACGGTCTTGCCGACGCCGGCGCCACCGAACAGGCCGATCTTGCCGCCGCGGGCGTAAGGTGCGAGCAGGTCGAGAACCTTGATGCCGGTGACGAGGATCTGCGCTTCCGTCGACTGATCGACATAGGCCGGGGCCGGCTGGTGGATGGCGCGGATTTCGGCACCCTTGACAGGGCCGGCTTCGTCAACCGGCTCGCCGATGACGTTGATGATACGGCCGAGCATGCCAGGGCCGACCGGGACCGAGATCGGAGCGCCGGTGTCGAAGACCGACTGGCCGCGCACCAGACCCTCGGTGGAGTCCATGGCGATGCAGCGCACAGTGTTTTCGCCGAGATGCTGGGCGACTTCGAGAACCAGGCGGTTGCCGACGTTCTCGGTTTCCAGCGCGTTCAGGATCGCCGGCAGGTGATTGTCGAACTGCACGTCGACAACGGCGCCGATGACCTGGCGGACCTTGCCGGCTGCGCCTGTGGCCTTGACCGCAGCGGTCTTGGCTGGAGCCTTCGCTGCTACAGCCGCCTTGGCTGGAGCTGCCTTGGCTGGGGCCGCGGCCTTAGCCGGAGCCGCTGCCTTGGCGGGAGCAGCCGCCTTCTTTGCCGGAGCGGCCTTCGCCGCCGCCGGCGCCTTGGAAGCAGCCGCGGCCTTGGCCGGTGCTTCCTTCTTCGGGGTCGCTGCTTTCGCCATCGTGTTTACCCTTTTTCGTCCGTTTGGTTACCGCGTGCTCCGTGCGAAGGCCGCCTGCCTTCGCGGTTCACGCTTAGAGCGCCTCGGCGCCCGAAATGATTTCGATCAGTTCCTTGGTGATCTGCGCCTGGCGCTGGCGGTTGTAGGTGATCGACAGTCTGTTGATCATATCGCCGGCATTGCGCGTCGCACTGTCCATCGCGCTCATCTTGGCACCCATCTCGCCAGCTGCGTTTTCAAGCAGCGCGCGGAAGATCTGCACCGCGATGTTGCGCGGGATGAGGTCGGAGAGGATTTCGCCCGGCTCCGGCTCGTATTCGTAGACGGCGGCGCCATTGGCGGCTTCGCCCGATGCTTCGACAGCCGCGGCAGGAATGATCTGCTGCGCGGTCGGGATCTGGCTGATCACCGATTTGAAATTCGAATAGAACAGCGTGCAGACGTCGAACTGGCCGTCGTTGAACAGGCCGATCACCTTCTTGGCGATCGCGTCTGCGTTGACGAAGCTCAGCGTACGCACTTCGCGCAGGTCGACGCGGTCGAGGATCAGCGAGGCATAGTCGCGACGCAGGATGTCGTAACCCTTCTTGCCGACGCAGATGATCTTCACCTGCTTACCGGCAGAGAGGAGCTTGCGGATGTGGTCGCGGGCCAGACGTGCGATCTGCGAGTTGAAACCGCCGCACAGGCCGCGTTCGGCCGTGCAGACGACGAGCAGGTGCACATCATCCTTGCCGGTGCCGGTCATCAGCGCCGGAGCGTCTCCGCCGCCACCGACCGCCTGGGTGATGTTGGCCAGCACCGCGCCCATCCGTTCGGAATAGGGACGCGCCGCTTCCGCAGCCTCCTGGGCACGACGCAGCTTCGCCGCGGCGACCATCTGCATCGCCTTGGTGATCTTCTGCGTCGCCTTGACCGAGGCGATGCGGTTACGAAGGTCTTTTAGTGAAGGCATGCTTCAAACCCGGTCCCGTCTTCCGCCGCTTACGCGAAGGTCTTGGCGAAGTTGTCGATCTCGGCCTTGAGCTTGCCGCGCAGATCGTCGGACAGCGCCTTCTCCTTGCGGATCGCATCGAGAACCGCCTTACCGGCGTTGCGCATATGCGAGAGCAGACCCTGCTCGAACTTGCCGACCTGGTTCAGCGCCAGCTTGTCGAGGTAGCCGTTCACGCCGGCGAAGATCACCGCGACCTGCTCTTCGGTCTTGAGCGGCGAGAACTGCGGCTGCTTCAGGAGCTCGGTCAGGCGCGAACCACGGTTCAGCAGGCGCTGCGTAGCAGCGTCGAGGTCCGAGCCGAACTGCGCGAATGCCGCCATTTCGCGGTACTGCGCGAGCTCACCCTTGATCGAACCGGCGACCTGTTTCATCGCCTTGACCTGTGCCGACGAACCGACGCGCGACACCGACAGACCGACGTTCACGGCCGGGCGGATACCCTGGAAGAACAGGTTGGTTTCCAGGAAGATCTGGCCGTCGGTGATCGAGATCACGTTGGTCGGAATGTAGGCAGACACGTCGTTTGCCTGCGTCTCGATGACCGGCAGCGCGGTCAGCGAACCGTTGCCGTTGTCGTCGTTGAGCTTCGCAGCGCGCTCGAGCAGACGGGAGTGCAGGTAGAACACGTCGCCCGGATAGGCTTCACGGCCCGGCGGGCGGCGCAGCAACAGCGACATCTGACGGTAGGCGACAGCCTGCTTGGACAGATCGTCATAAGAGATCAGCGCATGCTTGCCATTGTCGCGGAAGTATTCGCCCATGGTGCAGCCGGTGAACGGCGCCAGGAACTGCATCGGCGCCGGGTCCGAAGCGGTGGCGGCGATGATGATGGAGTAGTCGAGCGCACCGCGCTCTTCCAGAACCTTCACGAACTGCGCGACGGTCGAACGCTTCTGGCCGACGGCGACGTAGACGCAGAAAAGCTTTTCCGAATCCGGGCCGGTTTCATGCACCGACTTCTGGTTCAGCATGGTGTCCAGGATGATGGCGGTCTTGCCGGTCTGACGGTCGCCGATGACCAGCTCGCGCTGGCCGCGACCAACCGGGATCAGGGCGTCGATAGCCTTGAGGCCGGTCGACATCGGCTCGTGCACCGACTTGCGGGGAATGATGCCGGGGGCCTTCACGTCGACGCGGCGACGCTCGGTGGCCTTGATCGGGCCCTTGCCGTCGATCGGGTTGCCGAGGGCGTCAACGACGCGGCCAAGCAGGCCCGGACCGACCGGAACGTCGACGATGGCGCCGGTGCGCTTGACGGTGTCGCCTTCCTTGATGTCGCGGTCGGCACCGAAGATAACGACGCCGACATTGTCGGCTTCGAGGTTCAGCGCCATGCCGCGGATGCCGCCGGGGAACTCGACCATCTCACCGGCCTGGACATTGTCGAGACCGTAGACGCGGGCGATACCGTCACCCACCGACAGAACCTGACCGACTTCGGAGACTTCAGCCTCCTTGCCGAAATTCTTGATCTGGTCTTTCAGAATTGCGGAAATTTCCGCGGCGCGGATGTCCATCAGCCGACCTCTTTCAGTGCAAGCTTGAGCGAATTGAGTTTGGTTTTGAGCGACGTGTCGATCTGGCGCGAGCCCATCTTCACGATCATGCCGCCGAGCAGCGAAGGATCAACCGTGACGGTGATCGCAACGTCCTTGCCGGCGACGGCCTTCAGAGCGGTCTTCAGTTCGGCTTCCTGGCCCGACGTCAGCGTATGTGCCGACGTCACCTCGGCGGCAGTCTCGCCGCGATGCTCGGCGGCGATACGGCGGAAAGCCTTGATCATGCCGGGCACGGCGAACAGGCGTCGATTGCCGGCCACGACGCGCAGGAAGTTCCTGGCGAGCCCGCCGATCTTGGCCTTGTCGACGATGGCGGAAATGGCGCGAACCTGATCCTCGGTGGTGAACACCGGGCTTTCGATCAGGCGCTTCAGATCGGCGCTGCCGGCGAGCAGAGTTTCGAAGCTGTTGAGGTCGGCTTCGACCTTGGCGACGGATTTCGCCTCGAGCGCCAGCTCGAAAAGCGATGACGCATAGCGCTCTGCGACAGCGGAGATTGGCGAGGACGTTTGGGCCACGGACCGTCTTTTCTCTTGTCTGAGAGGCCGCAGATCCTTGGCGCGAGCAAAAACTCTGGCTAAATCTTTGACCTTACTGCATTTTTTCAAGCCAAGGGACGCGGCTTCCGCTGTCCCCCGGTCGAAAGTCGGTTGCCGTCTAGCACAGGCTTTTCAGGACCGCAATGCGTCCACGGGCACGCTTTCAAGGCACTTTTGTCGCATCCGGCGGCCGAGTTCAATGCTTGGCGGCGGATTCAATGCGATTCAGGCCAAAAAGCCGAAGGCGAAGGCAAGCGGCAATGCAGCCAGCACGAGCTCCACCACAACCGCCCCCCAATTGTAGGGCGTGTTGGCGCCATCGGACATCATGGCAAGGATTCGGCCGAAGGCGGTGAAAAGCCAGGAGAAGCCGAGCGCCATATAGAGCAGCGGCTGTGCCAGCAGAATCGCGCAGAGCCCGACACCGAGATAGAAACCAGCCATGCGGGCTCGCCCCTCGGCAATCGCCTCCGGCTTTTCCGGCTTGGGTTGCAGGCGCAACAGCTTGAAGCAGAGACCCGGCGCGAAAAACAGCGCCAGCCCGAGCAGCAGCGTAATCGCCGCACTCGACCACGCAAGCCACTCGCCCTGGGTGGTCGGCCAAGGAAATGAAAATTCCATTTTCTGCGATCCCCTCGAAACGTGACCGCATTGAAGATCATCGTTTCGGGAAGTCAAGCGCGCGCCCACGCGCCATGGACACACCGTGCCCTCCTGCTTGACTTATTATCAGTACACTGATATCAGAGCACTGATAATAAGAAGGTGGTCGATATGAGTCGAAGGATTCTTCTTGCAGGTGCCACGGGAGCGGTTGGGCGACGCCTCGTACCGATTCTCGTGGAAGCAGGTCATCCGGTGTGGGGGACAACCCGCTCGGCGGCAAAAGCAGCAGAGCTGGAAGCGGCAGGTGCCAATGCCGTGGTCGTCGATGTGTTCGATGCCGAAGCATTGTCGACAGCCGCGCGCGAAATCAGGCCGGAGGTCGTCATCCACCAGTTGACAGATCTGCCGAAGGACCTCGATCCCGCACTGATGGGCGAAGCGATCGCGCGCAACGCACGCATCCGTAACGAAGGCACCCGCAATCTGATCGAGGCGGCAAAGCGGGCCGGCGCCACGCGACTGATCGCGCAGAGCATCGCCTGGGCCTATGCCCCTGGCCCGCTGCCACATGACGAACAGGACCCGCTGGATTCCACCGCAGAAGGCGCCCGCGCCATCAGCGTCAACGGGGTCATTGCACTCGAACGCCAGGTTCTCGAGACGCCGATGGACGCCGTCATCCTGCGCTACGGACAGTTCTATGGTCCGGGTACTGGATTTAACGCAGCGAAACTCGGCGCTTCCGTGCATGTCGATGCGGCCGCCTACGCTGCTTTGCTTGCCGTCGATCGCGGCGCCGGCATCTACAACATCGCGGAGCCGAACGACCAAGTCTCGACCGGAAGAGCCATCGCCGACCTTGGTTGGAACGCCGATTTCAGGAGATCCACGACATGAGCAGTCAAGTCTTCAACGACCAAACTCCACCCGGCCTGTCGAAGTGGCGGTCCGTCATCGCATTGGCGGCCGTTGTGGCGGCAGGCGCAATCTTCGCGGGGCTCTACATGGCGAGGGTGGACCCTCGGCCAGCCACCATGCACATGGCGGAGGGCAGCAAACCTGCTGCTGCTTCAGGCCGGCCTGTTACCGAAATCAAGCCTATTTCCTGCACACCCTTGCCCGACATTCCCGGCAAGGCCGTAACCACGGCAATCGTGAACTTTCCGCCTGACGCCTATACGCCGCGCCATCGCCACCCTGGCAATGTCACCGCCTTTGTGTTGAAGGGCACGTTGAAATCCCAGCTCGCCGGCGAGCCGCCGATGACCTACACCAAAGGCCAAAGCTGGTTCGAACCGACAGGCGCAATCCATCTGTTTGCAGAAAACGCCAGCAAGACCGAGCCGGCATCGTTGCTTGCCATGTTCGTTGCCGACGAGAATTGCGGCCCGTTGACGGTGTTTTTGCCGGACGAACACGATGGCCACGCCAATTGACAGGAGACGCGCCATAACCAGACCGGATCCCAAACAGCCGATACCGCGTGCCGGCGAAGGCAAGCGTGGCGAGGATGGCTATTTCGGGTATCTGCTGCGCCAGGCGGCAGGCGCCTATCGCTATCGCATGGAAGCGACACTTGCCGATCTCGGCATCACCCAGCCGCAATTCGCGGTGATGGCGATGCTGAGTGCCTATCCGGGCCTTTCCAACGCCGACCTGGCGCGCGCTGCGTTGCTGACGCCGCAGACGCTCAGCGTCATCGTGACCAATCTGGAGAAGGCCGGCACGATCGTGAAACGCCGACATGCCACCAACGAGCGCATTCGCCAGCTGGAGCTAAGCGAAAAGGGCAAGGCGCTTTATGCAGAGGCACGCGGACGCGTCCGCGTGCTCGAAGCCGACCTCGCCGCGGGATATTCCGAGGCCGAGCACAAGATCGTCCGCCGCTGGCTGGCTGGCATCACGACCGGCGCTCCGGAAGGCTAACCGGCCGCAGTTTGGCCGTTTCGTTCAAGATTGCGGGGCGATGCAAGGCGCATGGTGTGACAGGTTCACACGATGATGAGGTCTGCCATGTACTCCGTCATTCAACAGCTCGGCTTCCTCCTGCTCGGCGGTGTCTTTGTCTGGGCAGGGCTGGAACATTTTCTGCGCTTCCGCACCATCACCGCACAGCTCGGTGAACAAGGCTTCCCGGCGCCCATTCCGCTGCTTGCCGCCGGCTCCCTGCTTGAGGTCGCAGCCGGCCTGTGCGTGGTCCTCGGCTTTTACAGACCCTATGCCGCGGCTGCCTTGGTCGGCTTCACGATTGCCGCGAGCGCGCTGGCGCTCAATTTCTGGCGCTACTCCGGCCAGCAAAGACAGGGCCTGCGTTCCGCCTTCATCATCAACTTTGCCGTTATCGGCGGCCTCATCCTGGCGATGACCATGGCACAGTAGCGCGAAATCTCGAAACTGATTTTCAGCAGGCCGATACGCGGTCCGAAACGACCCGCATCTGATATACCAGTTGATATATCATCATAAAACCAATGGTTTTAGTGCACACCAGCGATATCCATCTCGATGATATCCGCGAGCACATCCAACCCTTCGCCCGTACCGGCAATACGCAACTGCAATGAGCCGGCATCGCCAAGCCAGGCGATTTGCTCGGTGAAGACCATGCGTGTTCGGGCCGCCACGGCAAAAAGCTCGACGGTCGCCAGCGAGGCTGAGAGCCGTTCACCGGCAAAGCCCATGTCGAAGGCATAGATGATACGCCGTGCCGGCACGATATCGAGATAGCGGGCAAAAAAGGTCTGCTCATGCCCTTCATCGGTGCGCCAGCGCTTGGCCTCGACGCCGCCGACGCGAAAATCGAACTGCTCCTCCAGCACCGTCCAGTCGGGATGACAGGAGGTCCAGCGCTCCTTCAGCGCCGGCTCCGAAAAGAAGCGAAAAGCGTGTTTCGGACTGGCGGCCAGTTCGCGCTCGACGACAAAGGTTTTGTGTTCGACGGTCATGACTATTCCTCTTCGGGCATATCGGCGACCGCCTGGGCGAGGCGATCGAACGCCGCGTCGAGCGCAGTCTCCCGTGCGCTCACCCAATCGTTCACCGGCGAAAATGCATCGCGCCGCATGGCGTAGGTGCGGGTGCGGCCGGCCTTGCGCGAAACCACGATGCCGCCTTCTTCCAGCACCCTCAGATGTTTCACCGCCGATGGCAGGCGCATATTGGCCGGACGCGCCAGTTCTTTCACCGTTGCCGGGCCGCGCGCCAGCTGTTCGATCATGCCGCGCCGGCCGGGATCGGCCAGCGCCAGGAAGATGCGGTCGAGAGGTTGGGCTTGCTGCATGGATGAAACCTCAGACAAAAGCTGCGCCGCTTGCGAACCGCTCCGGCATGGCTTCGCGATAGGGGAACATTGAGAAGAATGGCCGCGCTTCTTCAAGTGTTCTCTTGACCGCTGGCCGAGCCAGCAGGCGTTCGAGAAAGGCGCGGAGATTGTTCTGATCGGCACCGAACGGATGCACGATCGAGGAAAAGAAAAGGCAGGGCGCCGCGGCGCAGTCGGCGATGGTGAAGTCGTCGCCAATAGCCCACTCCCTGCCCGCCAGCTGACCGTCGATCATGGCATAGGCCGTATCCAGCGTTTTGCGGGCCTGGGAGACGCCGATCGGATCGTTGCCACCCTCCGGCCGCAGCCGGTCGGTAACGATCTTCTGCATCGGTTCGCTGATATAGAGATCGAAAAAGCGCTCCCACAAACGAGCATCAAGCCGGGCTTCCGGTTCCTGCGGCAGCATCGGCCGCTGGCCAGGATAGTGGCGCTGCACATATTCGATGATGATGCTGGTTTCCGGCACCACACGGTTGCGGGCCGCATCGTGCAGAACCGGAATCTTGCCCACCGGCCATCGCGCCAGATGGTCCGTCGCCGAACCGGGATCCATGAGGTCGACGGTTTCGGCGCGAAAATCCACGCCGTTCTCATAGAAGGCGATCAGCACCTTGTGACAGAAGGCGGCGAGTGGGTGCAGGTAGAGAGTCAGCGACATCAAGAGCTTTCCGATGGTTTCCGTAAATGGAAACTATTGGCGGCGAGGGCGAATGGCAATCAAAAGTTTCCTCCGAAGGAAACTTTCCCTCGCTCGTCCTGACAACCCTTGCCAGCACTCTGTCGCCATCCTCAAATGCGACCCAAACTTTGAAGTGCCCAAACTCTGAAGTGCCCAACTCTGAAGTGAAAGTGCCGCCAAAGAGATGAATATCCCTGAACGGCTTGCCTGGACGATCGACCGGCTCGGTATCGCGGGTAGCGAGACCATCCTCGAAATCGGTGGAGGGCGCGGCATCGCCGCCGCGCTCGTGCTGTCAAAACTGACAACCGGCAGGCTGGTCGGCATCGACCGCTCCGCCACGGCGATCGCGGCCGCACGCACGCTCAACGCGGTTGATGAGCGCATCGGCAAGCTGCGCCTGGTTCAGACCGCCATCGACAATTTCGATGCCGGCACCGACCGCTTCGACATCGTCTTCGCCATCAATGTGAACCTGTTCTGGATCGACGCCGACGCAGCACTTGCAACCATTCGCGCTTCACTCAAGACAGACGGCAGGCTTGTTTTGACCTATGAGCCGCCATCGGCGGACCAGATCGAATCGATAGTCGCCGAGCTCCGCATCAACCTCGAGGCGGCTGGCTGGCAGGTGACAGCAACCGACAGGGCGGAACATGCTCCGCTTGTGCTGGTATCAGCCCAGTTGCCCTGACAGCCCCTCACAACGGCCTGATCAGCCGATGCAGCACGTGGTTTTTCGAGCCGATGTCTCGCGGTTCGAAAGTTTTCTCCAGCACAAAACCCTCGCGCTCCCAGAATCTGCGTCCCCGCGCATTCTCATCAAGCACGGCAACGAGCATCCGCTCGCAATGCCGCGCTTGAGCCTCGCGGACAAGATGATCCAGGAAACGTCGGCCGACGCCTTGCCCCCGCCTGCCGGGGTCAACGAGTAGCAGCCCGATATATGCGTCAGACGTTTCGGGAAAACCGAATGCCATGTCGGCTATGCCTATGATGCTCGCAGCTCCGTCAAGGCACGCCACCTTGAGAGAACTGACCGGGTCGCAACCCGGAGGACACTCTTCGAAGAAGCCTTGAACGCTCGCCGCATCGGGAAGATGACCGCGCTCCATCAATGCGTAGTCGCCAGCCCGCTCGTAGAATGCCGCTACGGCTCCACTGTGCTGGTTTCGGTTGAGCGGAAGGAAATCGGGGGCGCTGCCGTCGGCTTCACGCATGGAAGAACCTCACAGGAAGCTCTGCGGATCGATATCGACGCTCACCCGCACCGATCCGCGCAGCTTCGGTCCATCCGCCAGCATACCCCGCACGAAGCCCTGCATGTCGGAGCGGCGCTCGCCGTGGATCAACAGGCGGAAACGGTGGCGGCCGCCAAGCAGCGCCAATGGCGCTTCCGCAGGCCCCAGCACGAAAATATCCGATGCCTCTGGCGCCGCACGACGCAAGGCCCGCGCATGCGCTTCCGCTTCCTGGCGCGTCATGGCGCTGACGATGATGCCGGCGAGCCGTCCGAACGGCGGCAGTGCCGCACGCTCGCGCTCGGCGATCTCGCGCTCGTAGAAGGCCGCCGCATCCCCCGATACGATCGCCCGCATGACCGGATGATCCGGCTGGTAGGTCTGCAGCAAACCAAGGCTTTTCTTGCCTGTGCGTCCGGCACGGCCCGTCACCTGCGACAGAAGCTGGAAGGTGCGCTCCGCTGCGCGCGGATCGCCATTGGCAAGACCGAGGTCGGCATCGACGATGCCGACCAGCGTCATGTTGGGGAAATTGTGGCCCTTGGCGACAAGCTGCGTGCCGATGACGATATCGGCCTCACCCTTGGCGATGGCCTCCAACTCCAGCCTGAGTCGCCGTACCCCGCCGACGAGGTCGGACGAAAGCACGATGGTGCGCGCATCCGGGAAAGTGGCGACCACCTCCTCTGCGATGCGCTCCACGCCCGGCCCGCACGCCACCAGGTGATCGAGCGTGCCGCATTCCGGGCAGGCGTCCGGCCGTCTCTCATTGTGGCCGCAATGGTGGCAGACGAGTTGCCCGCGAAAGCGGTGCTCGACCAGCCATGCCGAGCAGACCGGACAGCCGAAACGGTGGCCACAGGATCGACACAGCGTCAGCGGCGCGTAGCCGCGCCGGTTGAGGAACAACAGCGACTGCTCCTCCCTTGCAAGGGTCTTGGTCATCTCCTCGACAAGCAGCGGCGACAGGAAGCTGCCACGCGCTGGCGGCGCACGCCGCATGTCGATCGAGCGCAAGGTAGGCAATGCGGCTTCGGCGAAACGTGCGGGCAGATCGACGCGGGCATAGCGCCCCTGATTGGCATTGACCTGGCTTTCGACAGAGGGGGTGGCCGAAGCGAGCACAATCGGGAAGGAACCGATGTGGCCGCGCACCACCGCCATATCGCGGGCATTGTAGAAGACACGGTCCTCCTGCTTGTAGGCAGGGTCGTGCTCCTCGTCGACGACGATGAGGCCGAGCTCCTTGAATGGCAGGAACAGCGCCGATCGCGCGCCTGCCACCACCCGCACGGTGCCTTCCGCCACCTGCCGCCACACGCGCTCCCGCATCTTCGGTGCGAGGTCGGAATGCCATTCCGCCGGCTTGGCGCCGAAACGCGATTGGAACCGTTCGAGGAAAGCATGGGTGAGCGCGATTTCCGGCAACAGGATCAGCACCTGCTTGCCTCGGTCGAGCGCCGCCGCCACCGCTTCGAAATAAACTTCCGTCTTGCCCGATCCGGTGACGCCATCGAGCAGTGTGACCCCGAAAGCCCCGGCGGAGGCACCGGCACGTAAAATCTCGGCCGCCGCCGCCTGGTCCTGTGTCAATTCGGGCTGCGCATAGGTTGGATCGGGCGCGGCCACGACGGGGCGAGGCGGGATCATCACCGTCTCGAACACACCCTGTGTCTTCAATCCATCAATGACGGTCGAGGAGACGCCCGCCGCGTGCGCCAGACCCGAGCGCGTCCAGGCCAAGCCACCATCGGCGGTTTCCAGCACGCGCGACCTGGCGCCGGTCATCCGGTCGGGGATCATGGCGGTGCGCTGCAGTCCTTCGATCCACGGTTCCGGGTCGAAAGCCTCGGGCGCACGCAGCAGCATGCGCGCGACGAGGCCGGGCGGGGTCAGCGTGTATTGCGCGATCCAGTCGACGAAACGGCGCATGGCGTGATCGATCGGCGGACAATCGAAGACGTGCTCGATGGGTCTCAGCTTCCTGGCCTCGACATGTTCGACTGCACCATCCCACACGACGCCCGCCACCAACCTGGGGCCGAGGGGCACGCGCACGATGGAACCCGGCACCACACGCATGCGTTCCGGCACTGCGTAGGTGTAGGCTCGTTCGGCCGGCATTGGCACCAGAACCGGCGCGGCGTTCTTGAAGGGCGAATCTTCTTTCATGACGCGTGACCTTGCCCCGACTTTGGTCTAGAGCAAAGGGCGACGCCGAGCCCCCGGCAAACAGCCCCGTTCCCTCCCAAGGAGACCACCATGAAATTCTTCGTCGACACCGCTGATGTGAAGGAAATCCAGGAACTCAACGAACTCGGTCTGCTCGACGGAGTCACCACCAATCCGTCGCTGATCCTCAAATCCGGCGGCAAGATCGACGAAGTCACGAAGCAAATCTGCGACATCGTCGAAGGCCCGGTCTCGGCCGAGGTCACCGCCACCGATTTTGATGGCATGATGAAGGAAGCCAAGGCGCTGGCCAAGATCGCCGACAATGTCTGCATCAAGGTGCCCCTCACGCTCGACGGTCTCAAGGCCTGCCGTGCCATCCGCGCCGAAGGCCGCATGGTCAACGTCACGCTCTGCTTCTCAGCCAACCAGGCGCTGCTCGCGGCCAAGGCCGGCGCCACCTTCATCTCGCCCTTCATCGGCCGCCTCGACGACATGGGCTTCGACGGCATGGAAGTGATCGCCGAGATCCGCCAGGTCTATGACAATTACGGCTTCGACACTGAAATCCTCGCCGCTTCGATCCGCACTCCGGATCACGTCAAGCGCGCCGCGCTGATCGGCGCCGACGTCGCCACCATCCCGCCGGCCACGCTCAAGGCGCTGGTCAAGCACCCGCTCACCGACAAGGGCCTCGAGCAGTTCCTCGCCGATTGGGCCAAAACTGGCCAAAAGATCGGCTGATTTTTCGAACTGGTTTCACATTTGATGGAAAGAACCGGTGCCTTCGCAGCGCCGGTTCTTTTTTGTCCGGCACGGTTCAAGCGAATGGCGGCAGCCGGCGCTTCACCGGCTGGGCCTTGACGATGGCGCTGCTGGTCTCGGCCTTGTCGGTGATCTTGTCGAGGATGCGGTCAAGATCGCTGATCGAGCGGATATGCAGCCGCCCGATGAAACAATCGTCGCCGGTGACCTTGTCGCATTCGGTGAATTCGGGGATTTCCTCGACCAGTTTCTGCACCTGGTGCAGCCTGCCCGGCAGCGGCTTGATGCGCACGATCGCCTGCAGCGTATAGCCGAGCGCCGCAGGATCGACATCCACCGTGAACGCACGGATCACGCCGCGCTCCTCCAGCCGCCGCAATCGCTCCGACGTGCTCGGCGACGACAGGTTCACACGAGCCGCCAGCTCCTTCAGCGAGATACGCGCATCGTCGACGAGGATTTCGACGATACGCCGGTCGAGATCGTCCAACATCGTTCATCCTTAGGTTTCAAACATAAGAAACCTTACAAGATTAGGATCGATCCGGCAAACACCTTCCATGATGCATATATTCCGGACTTTTGGGAGCGTACAAACGATCGGAACAAAAGGAAGGTCGCATCATGTCGGACAACGCGCGTGGGACGGTCGAAATGACCGCAGCAATGGTGATCTCGGGAACGATCGGCGTATTTGTCGTATTGTCCGGACAGCCGGTGATGGATGTGGTCTTCTGGCGCTGCGCCTTCGGCGCTGTCACGCTGCTGATCGTCTGCGGCGCGCTCGGCCTGTTCAGGCGAGACGTGATTTCGCGCCAGCAGATCGCTTATGCGATCATCGGGGGCATCGCCATCGTCTCAAACTGGCTGTTGCTCTTCGCCGCCTTCCCGCGAGCCTCGATCTCGATCGCCACGGCCGTCTACAACACCCAGCCCTTCATGCTGGTGGCACTGGGCGCGCTGTTGTTCAGCGAACGCCTGACGCTCGCCAAACTCATGTGGCTGGCGATTGCCTTCGCCGGCATGCTGCTGATCGTGCAGGCCAAGCCGGACGCCGCGCATACCGGGTCGAACTATCTCGTCGGCATCCTGCTGGCGCTCGGCGCGGCGTTCTTCTACGCGATTGCCGCGATAGTCGCCAAGAAGCTCAAAGGCGTGCCGCCGCATCTGATTGCGCTCATCCAGGTCACGGTCGGCATCCTGATGCTGATACCCTTCGCCAACCTGACGAACTTGCCGGCGGACGCTCGCACATGGGCCTTGCTCGCCGCAGTCGGCATCGTCCACACCGGCTTGATGTACATCCTGCTCTATGGCGCGATCCAGAAACTGCCGACCAATCTCGTCGGCGCGCTGTCTTTCATTTATCCGGTCGTCGCCATCATTGCCGACTTCGTGGTCTTCGGGCAGCGCCTGCATCCGCTGCAACTGGTGGGCGCCGCTGCTATCTTGGTCGCCGCGGCCGGCATGACGCTCGGCTGGAGCCTGATCAAGCCACGCAGCAGTCTTCCGGTCACCCGGTAGGTCTTGAATCCGAGCTTTCAGTCCTGCTCCGGCATCTGGCCGGTAAGCCTGAGGCCTTTAATTGTCGTCGCTCCGTCCGGCCGCACCACGGTGAGCGCTCGCGCGCCGGTGCGGTCGGCGATCAGATCCGCCAATTCGCGTGAATGCGTGACCACCCAGAGCTGCGTTCGCTCCGCGGCCTTTGCGATCATGTCGGCCAACGCCGGCAGCATGCGCGGGTGCAGGCTGGCTTCCGGCTCGTTGAGGGCTATCAGCCCCGGCAAGCGATAGGACATCAGCCCTCCCGCCAGCGCCAGGAAGCGTATCTGCCCATCCGAGAGTTCCTGCGGCCGGAACAGCCGCTGCGGAAAATCCGGCAGCCGCAATCCGAATGTGGCGGCCTCGCCCGGCTCCGGCACTTCGAGTTTCGCTCCCAGGGCATCGGCCAGCGCGAGGTCGAGATCGACCGTATCCTGCCTGATATGGGCGAGCGTTGCGAACACGGCGGCAAGATTGCCGCCGTCCTCGTCCAGCAGCGTCGAGGTGATTGCAAGCGACGGCTTCCTGACGGGCGAATCGGCGTCGGTGCGAAAACCGTGATAGAAGCGCCAGCTCGAGACGGCGGCCCGCAGATCCCCCACCTCCGGATAGCGGCCAGAGGCACCGAGCACTGCCAGCGCCGTCTCCGAATTGAGCAGCCCTGCAGGGTGTTCGACACGCCGGCCATCGCCGTCACGGCCATGGGCCGCAGGTCCCTTGCGACTCCTCATCTCCACCGGGCGGCGTCCGGCCTCGACCGTCAGGGCCTCTTCCTTGACGTGGGGTTCGAAGGCAAATCCCGCCGAAGCGGGTGGCGGCAGGCCAATCTCCACCCGATAGGAAAATCGCGCCGCCATCTCATCATCCTCGACATCCGCCTGCAGGACGACACGCGCTGGCTGCCCCAGGCGGCGCGCGCCGGACCATAGCGCCGACTGCATGCCGCCTTCGCCGGCAATGGCGCGGGCCAGGGTCCCCTCGCCTGCTGCCTTGATCAGTTGGAGTGCTCGGTAAAGATTGGATTTTCCGACGCCATTCTCACCAACGAACAGCCCGATCTGGCCGAGTTCGAGCCGGATCGATTTGAGTGATCGGTACCCTTCAGCGACAAGCCCGGTCAGACGCATGGTTTCATTGCCTGTCAGCGCATCGCTGACGCCGGCTACCTGGCGCCGGGTTTGGCAAGATCCTGCGCCAGCGCCAGATGCAGCAGTTCAGCCAGTTCGCGCGCCGCACGATTCTCGGCATCGAGCTGCGCGCGATAAGACGCGAATTCCTGGCCTGGCTTGTCAAAGGACGAGGAGATCGAGCGTTGCCCGTTGGAGACCGCCTTGCCGGTCTTCGCGTCGGTCAGCGTGTAGGCTGCCGTCATGATTACGGTACCTGCAGTCGGCTGGTCCTGGTCCTTGGCAACCTGGATCGTTGCCGTGGAGATCACCGATTCCGTGACATTGAGCGTCAGCGAATAGACGGGCGCGGTCGGACGCTCGCCCCCTCCTGTCAGCGCAAAGATCAGGTTGTTGCGAACCTGCTGGGCATAGCGCGACGACACCGGCTTCACGGCGATCGAAGCAAGCTCCTCACGCGCAGTCGCCGTCGAACCCGTCGAGAGCGGCTGGTTCGAATAGAGTGGCCGCACCTGACATGCCGAAACCAGCGCCATGCCGGCCAATAGGCCAAGAAGCGCAGCGCGGCGCGCGAATGGAGCCGCTGTCTTACGAGTGTCAGGCAACGACATTGACGATCCTCTGGGGCACGACGATCACCTTGCGCGGCGCCTTGCCCTCGAGCGCCTTCTGTACGAAGTCCAGGGCCATGACGGCCTGTTCGACCTGAGCTTGGTCTGCGTCGCGGGCGATTGTCAAATCGCCACGCTTCTTACCGTTGATCTGTATCGGATAGACGACATCGTTGTCGACCACCAGCGCAGGATCGAAGCGCGGCCAGGGCTGATTCGCCACAAACCCCTCGCCGCCCAGTACCGACCAGCACTCTTCGGCCAGATGCGGCATCATCGGCGCGATCATCACGACAAGCGCCTCGATCGCCTCGCGTAACGCGGCGGCACCAGCCTGATCGCCCTTGCCGTCGACAAGCGCAGTTGCCGCTGGCTGGATCGTGTTGAGCAATTCGTAGAGACGGGCGACCGCCTTGTTGAAGGACAGTCGTTCGATGTCTTCACCGACGGCCTTCACCGTCTTGTGAACAGCCTTCGAAATCGCCGCGGCGGCGCCATCGCTTGCAGCCGAAGCCGCAACGCCCGTCAGAGCAGGCGCCGTCTCGGAAACCAGCCGCCAGATGCGCTGCACGAAACGGTGCGCGCCTTCTACACCAGCCTCGGTCCAGATCACGTCGCGCTCCGGCGGCGAATCCGACAGCATGAACCAGCGCGCCGTGTCGGCGCCGTAGCTCGCCAGAATGTCGTCCGGATCGACGACGTTCTTTTTCGACTTCGACATTTTTTCGATCGCGCCGATCTCGACCGGGCTGCCGTCTACAATCAGCGTAGCGCTGCGCTTGCCGTCGACATCCACGATGTTCACGTCCACCGGCTGCACCCAATACGCATTCGCGCCGGTGCCGGCACGATAGGTCTCGTGCACCACCATACCCTGGGTGAACATGCCTTCGAACGGCTCCTTCACCTCATTCAGGTGGCCGGTGACCTGCATGGCACGCGTGAAGAAACGCGAATAGAGCAGGTGCAGGATCGCATGCTCGATACCGCCGATATACTGCCTGACCGGCAGCCAGCCGTTCTTGCCGTCGGCGTACTCAAGCGTGGTCGGCGCCTTGTCGTTCCACGGATCGGTGAAGCGCGCGAAATACCAGGACGAATCGACGAAGGTATCCATCGTGTCGGTGTCACGCCGGGCCGGCTTGCCGCATTGCGGGCACCCGACATGCTTCCAGCTCGGATGATGGTCGAGCGGGTTGCCCGGCTTGTCGAACGTGACGTCGGTCGGCAGTTCGACCGGCAAGTCCTTTGCCGGCACCGGCACGGCGCCGCAGGACTCGCAATGAATGACCGGGATCGGGCAGCCCCAATAGCGTTGGCGCGAGATCAGCCAGTCACGCAGGCGGAACTGCACCTTGCGCTCGGCCTGCGGCCGGTTGCCGATCGTCACACCGGACAATCTGGTCGCCACTTCGTCGAAGGCCTCCCTGAAGCGCATGCCGTCGAGGAAGCGTGAATTGATCATCGCGCCATCGTCGACAAAAGCCTCTTCCGTAATATGGAAGCTCTTGGCATCCCCACCATCCGGCAGCACCACGGGAGTGACCGGCAGGCCGTATTTGTTGGCGAAGTCGAGGTCGCGCTGATCGTGGCCGGGGCAGCCGAAGATCGCGCCCGTGCCGTAATCCATCAGCACGAAATTGGCGACATAGACCGGCAGCGTCCAGTTTTCATCGAACGGATGAACGACGCGCAGGCCGGTATCGAAGCCCTTCTTCTCGGCCGTCTCCAGCGTCGCCGCCGACGTGCCCATATGGCGCACGTCCTCGATGAAGGCAGCCAGTTCGGGATTGTCCGCGGCGACCTTCTTGGCCAGCGGGTGATCCGCGGCGATCGCCATGAAGGAAGCGCCGAAGATCGTGTCCGGGCGCGTCGTGTAGACTTCCAGCTCGCTTTCGCCGGCGGGCGGATTGGCCAGCGCCCAGCGGACCAGCAGGCCTTCGGAGCGGCCGATCCAGTTGGCCTGCATGACGCGGACCTTTTCGGGCCACTTGTCCAGCGTGTCCAGGCTGTCCAGCAGATCCTGGCTCATCGAGGTGATCTTGAAGAACCACTGCGTCAGGTCGCGCTGCTCGACCGGTGCACCGGAGCGCCAGCCACGCCCGTCGATGACCTGTTCGTTGGCCAGCACGGTCATGTCGACCGGATCCCAGTTGACCTTGGCCGATTTGCGTTCGACCAGCCCGGACTTCCAGAAATCCAGGAAGATCTTCTGCTGGTGCTTGTAATAGCTCGGGTCGCAGGTCGCGATCTCACGTGCCCAGTCGAGCGACAGGCCCATGGTCTTCAGCTGGCCCTTCATCGTCTCGATGTTCTTGTAGGTCCAGTCGCGCGGATTGACCTTGTTGTCGCGCGCCGCGTTCTCCGCCGGCAGGCCGAAGGCGTCCCAGCCCATCGGATGCAGCACGTTGTAGCCCATGGCACGGCGCCAGCGCGCAACGACATCGCCCATCGTGTAGTTGCGCACGTGGCCCATGTGGATCCGCCCCGAAGGATAGGGGAACATCTCGAGCACGTAGTATTTCGGCCGTGGATCGTCGTTCTTCGTCTCGAAGAGCTTGGCCTCGTCCCATGCCTTCTGCCACCTGGGCTCTGCTGCGCGGGGATTGTATCGTTCGGTTGCCATGGCCGGTTTTTCACTTACAAAGCATGCGGGAAACCGCCGGTTGATTGGCGGTTCAAGGACATGGTCCGGGTCTTCACCATGCTTTCAGGGACCCGTCAACCATATGGGCAGCAAGGCCCGGCAAAAACAGCAGGATCAGGACAGGTTGGCACATGAGTGACGCGGTTCAGCAACTCGAAACGGTCAAGGCGAGAATCGCAGCCGCCGAGCGCGAAGCGGACCGGACGGCGGGAGCCGTGACCCTGGTTGCCGTTTCCAAGACCTTCGAGGCCGACGCCATCCGTCCGGTGCTTGCCGCCGGCCAGCGCGTCTTCGGCGAAAACCGCGTGCAGGAGGCGCAAGGCAAATGGCCCGCGCTGCGCCAGGAATTTCCCGGCATCGAGCTGCACCTGATCGGTCCGCTGCAGTCCAACAAGGCAAAGGAAGCCGTCGCGCTGTTCGACGTCATCGAAACGGTCGACCGCGAAAAGATCGCGTCGGAACTGGCGAAAGAAATTGCCAGGCAAGGCAAGGCGCCAAAGCTCTATGTTCAGGTGAACACCGGTTCGGAACCCCAGAAGGCGGGCATCGAACCGAAGGATGCCGTGGCCTTCGTCGCGCGCTGCCGCGACGTGCACGATCTCGCCATCGAGGGGCTGATGTGCATCCCGCCGGCGGAGGAGAACCCCGGTCCACACTTCGCGCTGCTGGAAAAACTCGCCCGCGAGGCCGGCGTCGAGAAACTGTCGATGGGCATGTCCGGCGATTACGAACTGGCGGTGGCCTTCGGCGCCAGCTCGGTGCGGGTCGGCTCGGCCATTTTCGGCCACCGATAACGCGCTCCACTCAGGTCAAAAAAAGAAAGGCCGGGAACGTCCCGGCCTTCTTTTCATCAATTCGTGGAACTTACTCAGCGGCGACGATCTTGCCGTCTTCCCACTTGAACAGCGAGAAGCTCGGGCTGGTCAGGTCGCCGGTCTCGCCATAGGTCAGTTTGCCAATGGCGGTCGGGATGGCTTCACCGCCCTTGAGCGCGGTTCCGACAGCCGCCGGATCGTCCTTGCCAGCCTTCTCGATGCCTGCCTTCAGCACCTGGACGGCGGCATAGGCGTTGAGCGTGAAGGCTTCCGCCGGGATGTTCTTGGCCTTCAGCGCCTCGACGGCCTGAGCCGAGTCCGGGTTCTTCAGCGCATCGGTTGCGTTGGTGAACAGCGTGCCGGCAGCAGCCTGGTTGCCGATTGCCCAATACTCGGTGTTGGAGAGGCCTTCGCCGCCGATGATCAGCGCCTTGACGCCTGCGTCGGCGAGCTGACGGGCCAGCAGACCGCCCTCGGGATGATAGCCGCCGAAATAGATCACTTCAGCGCCGTCCGACTTCAGGCGGGTGACTAGAGCCGAAAGGTCCTTCTCGCCTGGGGTCAGCGAGTTGTGGCTGACTTCCTTGACGCCACCGGCATTGATCGCCTTCTTGAAGGAGTCGGCCAGACCCTTGCCGTAAGTGCCCTTGTCGTCGACGATGGCAACCTTCTTGTCTTTCAGGTTCTTCACCACATAGGCAGCCGCCACTTCCGCCTGCTGGTCGTCACGGCCGCAGGTGCGCAGGATGTTGGTGAGGCCACGGTTGGTCAGGTCCGGCGCGGTCGCGGTCGGCGTCACCATCAGCACGCCGTTCTCGGCGAACACGTCCGAGGCCGCCATGGCGACGCCCGAGGTGACCGGACCGACGACGAACTTCACGCCTTCGCCGACCAGCTGGTTGGCGGCGGAAACGCCCTGTTTCGGATCGCCGGCATCGTCGGCGAGCTTCAGAACGACTTTTTCGCCCTTGATGCCACCATCCTTGTTGATGACTTCCACGGCGGCTTCGGCACCATTCTTGACCTGGTCACCATAGGCGGCGACCGGACCGGTCAGCGGTGCGACAAGCCCGATGACGATGTCGGCCCGGGCTGTCGATGCGAAAGCCATCAAGGTGGCAAGGGCAACGCCCGCTAGCATCTTGGTTTTCATAGCACTTCCTCAAAAAAGGTTGATTCGAAGCGTGCAACAAAGGCCGCCTCGACCGAAAGACCAATCGGCCAGCAAGCGGATTCGATTGGTCGTCGCAAGCTCCTACTAAGCCTGTGATAGAGCCGCCGATGCCGTTGTCAATCGCCGGTGAGGATGACCTTGATGCTGCGACCACGGTCGAGCGCGAGACGGAAAGCTTCCGGTGCTTCAGCCAGCGGGCGCGTCGCCGTGATCAGCCGTTGCACATCGACGGCACCGGAGATGATCCGTTCGACCGCCTGGCGGAACTCTTCGCCGAAGCGGAAAGTGCCTCTGACATCGAGTTCCTTGGCCATGATGGCATTGGCCGGCACGGAGATTTCGCCTCCCGGAAGATTTCCGACCAGAACCACCGTCCCGCCGCGCCGCACCGTCCGGATCGCCGATGCCAGCCCGGCGGCGGTGCCCGAAACCTCCAGCCCGACATCGATCGGATCGACAGCCGCGACGTCGGCAAGACCGGCTTGATCCGCACCGATGTCCACCACGCGATCGGCCCCCAATGTTTTGGCAAAGGCCAGGGGCTGGGCCGCGATATCGACCATGGTGATACGGTCGGCGCCGCCAAGACGGGCGGCCAGCATGGAAAGCAGCCCGATTGGCCCGGCTCCGAACAGCGCGACATGCCGGCCCTCGATGTTTCCGGCGCGCGCTACGGCGTGCAATGCAACGGCAAGCGGCTCGGCCAATGCGGCAGCGGCAAAAGGCAGGTTCTCCGGCACCTTCACGCATTGGGCGGGCGTGGCATCGAACAGGGTGGAGAAGCCGCCCTGCATATGTGGGGTCTTCGAAGCCGAGCCCATGAAATAGATGTTCTCACAGAGATTGGGCCTGCCTTCCCGGCAGCGCACACATGTTCCGCACCATCGTGACGGGTTGACGGCAACATGATCGCCGATGGCGAGACCGTCGGCCCTGCCGTTGATCTCGACCACCTCGCCAGCCACCTCGTGACCCAGGACCAGCGGCGACGTTACGATGAAATCGCCGGTGCGAGCATGGCGGAAATAGTGCATGTCCGAACCGCAGATGCCGCCGGCGCGGAGACGGACCCGCACCATCCCCGGCAACAGCGCACCGAGGTCACGCTCGACGACGCGAAGATCCTCGGGACCGAACAGCGTAGCTGCGTATGCCGAACTCACCGGATCAACTCCATCTGCGTCGGCAGCCACAGCGATATCTGGGGAACGAAGGTTATCAGGAGCAGTGCAATGACCAGCGGCACCAGCCAGGGCAGGATCGCCATGGTGGTCCGTTCCACCGACAGTTTGGCGACCCGCGACAGCACGAACAGCACCATGCCGAGCGGCGGATGCAGCAGGCCTATCATCAGGTTGAGCGTCATGATCAGGCCGAAATGCACCGGATCGATCCCGTAGACCACCGCCACGGGCAGAAGGATCGGCACCAGAATGGTGATGGCAGCGATCGTATCGAGGAAGCAGCCGACCACGAGCATCAGTATGTTGACCAGGATCAGGAACACCCACTTGTTCTCGGTCAAGCCGAAGATGAAGCCGGAGAACAGCTGCGCGGCCTGGCTGACCGTCAGCAGCCATGCAAAGATCGAAGCCGCCGTGACGATGAAGAGCACCGACGCGGTGGTCTCGATCGTGTCCAGGCTCGCTTTGGCAAGCAGGGACAATGTCATGGTGCGGTAACGGACCAGTCCGAGAAACAAGGACCAGATGACGGCCGCCATCGCCGCCTCGGTCGGCGTGAACCAACCCATGGTCATGCCCCCGATGAGGATGACCGGCGTCATCAGCGCCATCACCGCCGAGAAATCGAAATACCAGTCGACAGCGATGAGCAAGACCAGAGCAATGCCCACCGCCAGATTGACCGACAGGCCGGCGAGCACCAGAAGATAGACCATGAGCGGGAAGGCCAGCACGACAACGACCTCGACGCTCGCCTCCATGAGCTTGCGGATGGAGAATTGCGTGTCGGAACCCCAGCCGCGTTTGTAGGCGAAGATCGCGACGGTGATCATCATCAGCAGGGTCATGACGACGCCCGGCAATACGCCTGCCATGAACAGCGCGCCGATCGAGACATTCGCCATCATGCCGTAGATCACGAAGGGCAGCGACGGCGGAAAGATCGGCCCGAGCGTGGCGGACGCCGCGGTAACGCCCACGGCGGCCTCGACCGGGTAGCCATGGTCCTTCATTGCCTTGATCTCGATCGTGCCGATGCCGGCGGCGTCGGCCAAGGCTGTGCCCGACATGCCGGAGAAGATCACGGAACCAACGATGTTGACCTGCGCCAGCCCACCCTTCATCCAGCCGACGAGGGCCAGCGCGAAGGAATAGATCCGGCCGGTGACACCGGCGATGTTCATCAGATTGCCGGCGAGGATAAAGAACGGCACGGCGAGCAGCGGAAAGCTCTCCACGCCCGCGATCATGCGCTGTGCCGCGATGATATCCGGCGCGACCCCATAGAGGATGAGATAGAGTACCGACGCCACCGCCATGGAGACGGCAACGGGTACTCCGATCAGCATGAGCAGCAGGAAACCTCCGACCAACAGCAGCATGGCTCAGATCCCCGTCGTTTCGAACGCATCCGGCCGTTCGAGCACCGAATAGCCGCGGCGATAATTGCCTATGAAAACCTGGATCGAGCGCAGCAACATGAGAACGAAACCGGCCAGCACGAGGTAGAAGAACCAGCGGCGCGGCAAGTCGACCGTGACCATGCGCTCACGGGCGACGATGGCCACGTAGCGCCACATCAGCCAGGCGGCATAGGTGAAGAACGCCACGCGGATCACGTCGACGGAAATCGCCAGCATGCGTCCGATGCGTTGGGGCAGGTAATGGTACAGCACGTCGACATGGATATGGCGCGACAGGCGCACGCACATGGCTGCCCCCATGAACACCACGACCACCAGGGCGTTGATCGCGATCTCCTCGGTCCATGCCAGGCTGTTATTCAGCGCGTAGCGGGTGAAGAACTGGAGGAAGACGCAAGCCACCATTCCCCAGAACACCGCAAGGGTGACCCAGTCTTCGATACCACGATCCGACAGGTCGACCGGCGCCGCCTCCTCCTCGAAGGCCTGAGCGATCTCCTCGGTTGTAATCTGCGTGTGATGTTCCTGGGCCATCGGCGCCGCTCCGAAGCTTAGGGCAATTCCAGGAAAAGTGTGTATGGTTTCCGTCCGGAATTGCGTAAAAACAAAGAGTTAGAGCACTTCCGCGTTTCCATGAAAACGGAAACACTCTCGTGTAAGGGATCGAGCCCGCCCGGCTCACGCCGGCCGGCGGAGGATAACACCTACTTGATGGCGCGGATCGCTTCCCAGTCGGCCTTGTTGTAGCCGAACTCCTCGAAGGTGACTTTTTCCATGACGTTCTTCTCGAAGTCGGCACGGTCGACCTCCGTCACCGAGAGGCCGCGATCCTTGAACACCTGCACCAGCTCTTTCTCGCGGGCCACGATCTTAGCGGTGGCGCGCGCGGCGGCTTCCTGCATCACCTCGGTGAAGATCGCCTTGTCCTCGTCGGACAACGATGCCCAGCGAGACTGCGAAACAATCGTGTTCAGATGGTCGACGATATGTCCCGTCAGGACGATGTTCTTCTGCACCTCGAAGAATTTCTTGGCCTCGATCGTGGTGAGCGGATTTTCCTGCGCCTCGACCGTGCCGTTCTGCAGCGCAAGATAGACTTCGGCGAAGGCGATCGGTGCGGTGTTGGCGCCGCAGGCGCGCGGCATGGCGAGATAAGCCGGCACATCGGGCACACGTATCTTCAACCCCTGCATGTCGGCGCATTTGGCGATTGGACGATTGGAAGTCGTGTGCCGCGTGCCGTAGTAGGTCGTCGCGGCGATGTGGTGACCGGACTTCTCCTCATAGCCCTTGGTCAGCGCCTTGTAGGTATCGCTCTTTGTGTATTTGAGCAGGTGGTCGGCGTCGCGGAAGATGAAGGGAAAATAGGTGACGCCGATTGGAGGGTATTCACGCGCAGCGAAACTGGAACCGGATATGATGATGTCGACAGTGCCCAGCGTCAGCCCCTGGTTGATGTCGGCTTCCTTGCCGAGCTGGGAAGCGGGAAAGACATCGATCTTGTAGCGGCCGTCGGTACGCTTGGCGATTTCCTCGGCGGCCCACACGGCCTCGGTGTGGAACGGTTCGGATGTCTCGTAGACATGAGCCCATTTGAGTACTGTCTGTGCAAGGGCAGCCGATGCCGAAAGAGCAAGCACGGCCGCGGCGGCAAATAGTGTCGTCAAACGATATGGCATTCTTTCCTCCCGGGAGTTGCTGGTCTGTTGGCTGATCCTCATGCACTGTGTCTGGAGAACGTGCCTTCCGACGTCGTTCTGGATTTGGATTTGTTGAAACTTCTCGAGAAACGCTCCTGGGATTTGCCCAGATGGTTCCGCATCGCGGCTTTGGCGCGAACCATGTCGCCCGCGGCGATCGCGTCACGGATATGGCGGTGCTCCTCCACCGCCGCCTGCCAGGTCGTTGGATCCTCGAAATAGCTCGACAGTCGCTCGAAGAACGGCGTCAGGCGCTGGTCGAACAGTTCCCCAACGACCCGCGTCAGCACTGCATTTCCAGGAATTGTTGCGATGGCGGTGTGGAACGCGCGATCGAGGGCGATCGTCACATGGTCGGGATTGGCCTTGCTGGCCATCTTCTCCAGGATTTCATCGAGGACGGCGACATCGGCGGGCTTCGCCAGCCGGGCAGCCTCTTCGGCGATCGCGCTCTCGAGGAATTCCCGCGCCCGCAGCAACTCGAAAGGTCCCTCGCCGGAGGTCGGGACCGGCGGAACGGGCGGCGGCTTGACGACATATATCCCCGAGCCGACCCGAATGCGTACCCTTCCCTCGACCTCCAATGCGATCAGGGCCTCCCGGATCGTCGGGCGTGAAATACCCATCCGCTCCGCCAGTTCGCGCTCCGGCGGCAACCGATCGCCCACGACGTATTCGCCGCTGTCGAAAAGTTGCCTGAGCTGGTCGGCTACCTGACGGTAGAGCCGACGCGGCACGATTGTCTCGATGGGCACGACGCCCACCTCCTCCCTTGTGGTCGAGTCATGCGGTCAATTGGACTGACCAATTGACCGCATGACAATCAATCGCCGGCGTCTTGTCAAGCGAGGATTTCCGCTACAGCAATTCCAGGAAAAGTGCGCAGCGGTTTTCCGTCCGGAATTGCGTCAAAACTAAAACTTAGAGCGTTTCCGCGTTTCCGTGAAAAACGGAAACGCTCCAGGGAAGATCGTTGGTGGAAAGCGTGCGGATGCACCCCATATTGTGATCAGGACTGAGCGACCCAGAAGGGCCGTTCCTTTGCCAAGCGAAGGAGGCCATCATGACCAAGATCCCCGTCCGCTCGCCGGACCGTCTGCACCCAAATGTCTATTACGCACTGATCGGCCTTGCCGCGCTCTACGTGGTGTCGGCCTGGATCGGCTTTGCTGGAAGTGGCTATACCGATTATCTGTTGATGATCATGACCGGCTTCATTGCCGTCAGCGTCATCCTGCCGCTGTCCGCCTGGCACACGCGCCATGCCTATCGTCAGCGAACCGGACAAGACAAAGGTCGAAAAGTACCTCGCTTCAAGGATTGGAAAAGCGAGGAGATCGGCATCGATCGCGGGCGGATGTCAGGCGCCGACGCGACACTTGAAATCCTGCTGCCGATCGCCGCGGTCGCCTTCGGCATGCTCGCCTTCGCGATCCTGGCACGGCTGTTGGGCTAGTCGCTCGGGAGACTGGTCAGTGCAGCAGAATCTCGCCGTCGACCTTGCGCCATTCATTGGCCGCGATCAGTTTCTGATGCGTGAAGCACACGGAATGCAGCGGCCCTTCGAGCTTCTCGCGCCAGAACGTGATGAAAGCGCCCAGTATCGGGAATTTCGGAGCGATGTCGTAGTCCTGCCAGACATAAGTCTGCAGCAGATGCGGATGATCCGGATAGTGATAGAGGATGCGGGCCGTGGTCAGCCCGTACCCCTTGAGGAGCAGTTCCAGTTCGGAATGGTCGCGCATGACAGCCCTCGCAAGTTGATCTCGGGTGTGTTGGGCTTCAACACCCCCCTGCTGGTCCTCCCGTGAAAACTGTGCGCCTCGAACCTTAACCATGCCTTTAAACGCGTGAGCCGGGCTTTCGGTTCGACCTGACCGCGGACTACCGTGAGCAATTTTCTGTTACGAACGGACAAACCGAATGTCTAATATTGCCGTAACGTCCGAACTGATAATAATGCCCGCGATTTTCGCGGCCTGCAGGCCGCAACGCCGCCGTCCGGTGGCCGATCTCAGGAGGAAGACCAAGACATGACCGAGGCGAAGGTCCACCGCGTACAGCCAGCGTGGAAGAAGCATGCGCTGATCGACAATGAGACGTATGTGAAATGGTACGCGGAGAGCGTGAAAAACCCGGACAAGTTCTGGGGCAAGCACGGCAAGCGCCTCGACTGGTTCAAGCCCTATTCCAAGGTCAAGAACACCTCCTTCGACGGCAAGGTATCGATCAAATGGTTCGAGGACGGGCAGTTGAACGTCTCGGTGAACTGCATCGACCGGCATCTGAAGAAGCGCGGCGACCAGGTGGCGATCATCTGGGAAGGCGACAATCCCTACGACGACAAGAAGATCACCTATAACGAGCTTCACGAGCATGTCTGCCGGCTCGCCAATGTGATGAAGAAGCACGGCGTCAAGAAAGGCGACCGTGTCACCATCTACATGCCGATGATCCCAGAGGCGGCCTATGCGATGCTGGCCTGTACCCGTATCGGCGCCGTCCATTCCGTCGTGTTCGGCGGTTTTTCGCCGGATGCGCTGGCCGGCCGAATCGTCGATGCCGCATCGACCTTCGTCATCACCGCCGACGAGGGCCTGCGCGGCGGCAAGAGCATTCCGCTGAAGGAGAACACCGACAAGGCGATCGAGATCGCCACCAAGCAGAAGATGGCGGTGAAGTCGGTTGTCGTGGTGCGCCGCACCGGCGGCAAGATCGGCTGGGTGGAAGGCCGCGACCTCTGGTATCACGATGAGGTCAGGACGGTTAAGGCCGAATGCAAGCCCGAGAAGATGAAGGCGGAAGATCCGCTGTTCATCCTCTACACCTCGGGCTCGACCGGCAAACCGAAGGGCGTTCTGCACACCACCGCCGGCTATCTCGTCTATGCGTCGATCACCCACCAATACGTTTTCGACTACCATGACGGCGACATCTACTGGTGCACGGCCGATGTCGGCTGGGTGACAGGCCACAGCTACATCCTCTATGGCCCGCTCGCCAACGGCGCCACCACGCTGATGTTCGAGGGCGTGCCCAACTATCCGTCGGTGTCACGCTTCTGGGAAGTCGTCGACAAGCACCAGGTCAACATCTTCTACACCGCCCCCACCGCCATTCGCGCGCTGATGGGCGCCGGCGAAGCGCCGGTGAAGAAGACCTCGCGCAAGAGCCTGCGCGTGCTGGGCTCGGTCGGCGAGCCGATCAATCCGGAAGCCTGGGAATGGTACTTCAACGTCGTCGGCGAAAAGAAGGTGCCGATCGTCGACACCTGGTGGCAGACCGAGACCGGCGGCATCCTGATCACGCCGCTGCCCGGCGCCACCGACCTCAAGGCCGGCTCGGCGACGAGACCGTTCTTCGGCATCATGCCGCAACTGGTCGACAATGACGGCAAGGTGCTGGAAGGCGCTGCCGACGGCAATCTGTGCATCACCGACTCCTGGCCCGGCCAGATGCGCACCGTTTATGGCGACCACGAGCGCTTCGTGCAGACCTACTTTTCGACCTACAAGGGCAAATACTTCACCGGTGACGGCTGTCGCCGCGACGAGGACGGCTATTACTGGATCACCGGCCGCGTCGACGACGTCATCAACGTATCGGGTCACCGCATGGGGACAGCGGAGGTGGAGTCCGCGCTCGTCGCCCACGACAAGGTGTCGGAGGCCGCCGTCGTCGGCTATCCGCACGACATCAAGGGCCAGGGCATCTACTCCTATGTCACGCTGATGGCGGGCGTGGTGCCGACCGAAGACCTGCGCAAGGAACTGATCGCGCATGTGCGCAAGGAAATCGGCGCGATCGCCTCGCCCGACAAGATCCAGTTCGCGCCGGGTCTGCCCAAGACGCGCTCGGGCAAGATCATGCGCCGCATCCTGCGCAAGATCGCCGAGGATGATTTCGGTGCATTGGGCGACACCTCGACCCTCGCCGACCCTGCCGTCGTCGACGACCTCGTCAGCAACCGGCAGAACAAGAAGGCCTAGGTCCGCTTCTGCAAGGGTCGATCAGTCGCCGGAGGCGCTTTCGTCTCCGGCGATTTCACGGTTCCACCTGAGCTGGAATTCGATCTCTTCCACGCCCTCGCCGCGTTCGTGCTCGATGCTTGCCACCGCGCCGGCCGGAACGCGGATTTTTTCGCCATCGATGCTGATCTCGAACCTTTTTCCGGTTTCTAGCGCGTCGGCCAGCCGGCGCAGCTTGGCGACGAATTCTTGCCTCGGATAGATCTTGTCGATATCGCGGGCGGCAGGGTGGCTCATTTCCGTTTCTCCGTCGGCACCACGTGGTACTCGATCAACATGGCGGCCGGATGAACGCTGCTGGCTGGCGTTAATTTCGTAAGGAACTCATCACCGCCCGGCTGCGCTCCTGAAGGCGGCGGCGAGAACCTTCACCACCTCGCGCACGTCACGCCGCCCCGGTCGCGCCATCAGGACGATATCCTGCGCCGCCAACGAGGGCAGGCCGAAGCGCTCGCCGACATCGACGGCGCCAGCCGGCGCAACCCTTTGCGCGAGCGCCGCCACAGCCAGGCCGGCGCTGACCGCCGCGCCGAGCGCCAGAACGCCCCCGCCGACGAAAGCTTCCCTCCAAGGCAGGCCCGCTTCGTCCAGCGCGTCGATGGCGAGCGCCCGGATGCCGCACGGCGCGGCCAATGCGGCCAGCCGGAGCGGCTCGCCCGATCGGTACTGGAATGACGGCGACGCGAACCAGCGAAACGGTTCGCGAAACAGGATCTCGCCATCGGCATTGTCGTCGCCGCGGCGCGCGATCACCGCGTCCAATTCGCCATGGGCGTAACGGGCAACCACGTCACGCGAAGAGGCGATACGCACCTCGACCACCAGCGACGGGTCATAGGCATTCAGCCTTGCAAGCAGCAGCGGCAACTCCGGTCCCGCGACATGATCGCTGATGCCGAGCGTCAGCCGGCTGGGTGCCACGGCTTGAACACCCGACAGCGCGCGCTCATGCGCATCGAGCAGATTGCGTGCCGCCGGCAGGAAACGCTCCCCCTGAGCAGTCAGGCTGACATGGCGCGGTGTCCGCTCCAGAAGACGATGACCGAGCCGGGTTTCCAGCCGCTTGAGTTTCAGGCTGATGGTCGCCTGCGATGTATCCAGCACCTCGGCGGCACGGGTGAAGCCGCCAAGATCCGCCACCAGCCTGAAAGCCTGAACGGTATCGATATCGAGCACCCGCGCTTGATCACTCATGTTCAAATCTTATGATAGATATATCCAGCAATATGTTTTCATAATCATTCTCTCATGACAAGCTCCATGCAAACAGGAGCAAAGCCATGTTCATGATGCAGTACATCCATCGTCTTCCCGCCGACTACGAGATGGACAAGCTCGCCAGGCGGGCTGCCAGCCTGGGTCCGGATTGGGATGACACCCCCGGCCTCGGCTTCAAGGCCTTCATCGCGCAGCGACGCGGCGAGAACGGCGCGATCAACAACGCCTATTCCTCGCTTTATCTGTGGCTGGACGACGAGGCAGCCAGCGACTTCATCACAGGCGAGCGCTTCCAGAAGGTGATCGACGGCTTCGGCCGCCCGGCCATCGAGACATGGCTGCCGCTCGATATCCATCTCGGATCGGCCACCGGCGCACGTGCCGTCTATCGCGAAGACGTCCTGATCGATCCGGTGACCGATTTTTCGACGCTCAAACGCAGCGAAAGCGAACGTAACACCTCGATCGTCAGCCAGGCCGGCACCTATGCGGCGGTGACGGCGATCGACCTGGCCAACTGGCGCCTGTCGCGTTTCCGGCTTTCTGCCGAGGCGGCAAGCACGCCCGAGCGAGGCTCCGCCTACGACATTCTGTATCTGGCGAACCCCGGAATTCCGGCGCTTGTCGCAGCGGCGTGAAACTGTTGCGGTCTTGCACTTGCGCTTGGCGCCAAAACACCCCACCTTGTGCGCGTGTTCAACGAACTGAAAGGAGGTGATCCAATGTCGAGTGATTTCGTTTTCCAGAGCGTGATCCCGGCGGATCGCCTTCACGGGGAGCAGCCTCTCCGCTGAAGCGCGTGACGCGCGGCGCACGATCCGAAGGGATCGTGGCCACGGGCCGCGCCTGGACGAAAGCCACGGAAGGCCGCCCATCGCAAGATGTGGCGGCCTTTTCCGTTTTACTTTGTAAGCGCCAGGCCTTCGATATTTCTGGCGATTTCTTCGAAGGCCTTCTCCAGTTCCGGACCTGTGGACGTTTCGTAGTAGTGCTTTGTCTTGCCACTATCAGGGCTGGCACAGTCTTTCATTGTTGCCTTTGCATTTGTCTCGGTGAGATGGAAGCCAACTGAGAAAATCTCAATTCCGCTCTCACGCATAGCTTTGCACAATGTCTTCGCCGCTTCGCGAGTAGCAAGTTTGCCGTTGTTATTATAAGCGTTCAAATAATTATTGATGTCGAAATAGGACAGATTGAATTCGCCATCCGTCATCAAAATCGCGAATTTTCCAATTTTCTCTGGATTTTTTGCTGCCGGACGCTGGGAAGCACTCATTATGCTACCCCATTTCTCTGAAAGCATGTACCAGGTCCACTGAATACCAATATGTCCTGCTGTCCCACCAACCGCGACAAGTCCCTTTATCCTTGCCTGCGCAGCCGAGAGATCTGCGGTTAGCGGCAGTATTTCAGAGCTAGGACATGGATCCGTATCATAATGTTCAGCATATTTGTCTAAATAATAGTCACGGTGAACCATAGAGACTTCTGGTCCATCTTCCTTGTATTGATACGGCCCTGGACGTTCCGTAGCACAATTGCCGACCGATTGGTTTTTCAACATTGCAGCATCTGTATTACCGCCTGTTTTTAACCGGTCGCTGGCATATTTTTCTGCAAACACACTCTTGGCCGCGAGTGGTCCAACATTGACGGAATCGGAGTAAGGGATAATCGCTAGTCGCTTGCGCGGATTGGCGGCATCCTGACCGTCCAGGAATATCTTGGCCGCGCTGTTTGCCGCTTTCTTCAAATCGGCAAGTTTCTGCCCGTACATGGAGAAAGTGACATCCAACATCATTGCCACTTCCAGCTTTCGATCAGAATAGACCGCGGCGCCTGTTTGCGAAACACGGCGCGTTTTTTCAGAACCAAATAGGGGGAAGTAGAGTGGCACGTCGACGTGAGCTGTCACCTCAAGGGTGCGCACTGTCCGGTCCAGTTCCACTTTGTCGAGCACAATCTGATCCGACGCCAAGATGCCGCCGGCACTGTTGGCACTCAAGAATGCCTTTATTGCCTTGGTTGCTTCCTGCTCGGTCGCAGTCCCCGTAGTCAGATCCCGCGCCGTCGAGGTCACCGCGGCATCGATGGCATTGCTCAGCGCCGAGCGGGCATTCATCATTTGCCCCACATCGACAGCGAAGCCCACGGCCAACGCCAGCAACCCCATGATGACGCCGGCCATGACCATGAAGTTGCCATGACGGTCACGGCCGAAACGGCAGGCCAGCCCCAAGAATTTATCCAATGCCATCGCCCTTCTCCGTCCTGCCGGACCGATGTCCGCGATGCAGGATTCCCGCCGGATGGCGTGGCATCTGTGCCAATAATGGTGATTGCTTGGTAAAAGCCGGGCTTTCCAGCACGCCTAATCGTAACGAAGGTAAATGCTGAGTAAATTTCGAGCTAGCGCAGTTCCAAGGTCGGGTCACGAGACGCGACTGGAACGGGCTGTCAGAAGTCGCTGGTCAAACCCTTCACCTCCCAATCGCCATAACGATTGGGATCGTTGCCGCCACGACCGCCGATCTCCTTGGGCAATGCGGCCTCGGCGCGTTTATAGCCTTCACGCCGCGCTTCCGCCTCCGCCAGCGCGCGCTTGGCCTCCGGCGACAGCGCCTTATCCTTGCCTGCTTCGCCCGGCATCTGATGCGGCTTGCGGTTTTCGTCCGGCATCTGATGCGGCTTGCGGTTTTCGTCCGGCATGCTTTTCTTCCAATGGATTGAAACGGCTTGGGCTTCTAACCATCATATAGAGCAATTCCAGCAAAAGTGCGTTGCGGTTTTGCGTCCGGAATTGCGGCGAATTAAGAAGATGGAGCATTGGAGGCGGCTTTTCTCGCCGGAAATGCTCCAACGAAACCAAGGCGAGGGATCGACCCTTGCCCGACGATGGAGAAACATTTGAACACGATGCGCACAGCCATGCTTCTGGCCGCCATGACGGCGCTGTTCATGGGTGTCGGCTACCTGATCGGTGGCTCCGGCGGCATGATGATCGCGCTGGTCATCGCAGCCGGCACCAATCTGTTCAGCTACTGGAATGCCGACAAGATGGTGCTGTCGATGAACCACGCCGTGGAGGTCGATGAGCGCAGCGCGCCGGAATTCTACGCCAT
Organism: Mesorhizobium sp. 1M-11; assembly: GCF_001303895.1. Lineage (GTDB taxonomy): Bacteria > Pseudomonadota > Alphaproteobacteria > Rhizobiales > Rhizobiaceae > Mesorhizobium. The sequence continues at coordinate 37,457 of NZ_LJSD01000029.1, forward strand.
CGTGAAAAGCCTGGCTGCCAATGCCGGCCTGCCGATGCCGCGCGTCTATCTGATCGACACCGACCAGCCCAATGCCTTTGCCACCGGCCGCAACCCCGAAAACGCCGCCGTTGCGGCCTCCACAGGCTTACTGCAGCGTCTTTCGCATGAAGAGGTCGCCGCCGTGATGGCGCACGAGCTCGCCCATGTGCAGCACCGCGACACCCTCATCATGACCATCGTGGCGACCTTTGCCGGCGCCATCTCCATGCTTGGCAACTTTGCCTTCTTCTTCGGCGGCAACCGCGAGAACAACAATCCGCTCGGCTTCATCGGCGTGCTGGTGGCGATGATCGTCGCGCCTTTCGCGGCAATGATCGTGCAGATGGCGGTGAGCCGGACGCGCGAATACGAAGCTGACCGGCGCGGCGCCGAGATCTGCGGCCATCCGCTGTGGCTGGCATCGGCCCTTGACAAGATCGCGCGCGGCGCCGAACGCATCCGCAACGACGATGCGGAGCGCAACCCTGCCACCGCGCATCTTTTCATCATCAACCCGCTTTCCGGCGAGCGCATGGACAATCTCTTCTCCACCCACCCCAATACGGAAAACCGTATCGCCGCTCTGCAGGCCCTCGCCACGCAAATGGGCCAGGCGCGTGACGCTGGCGAAACCGCATATCCCGAGGCCGCACCGTCGCCACGCCATGGCCAGACCGATCCAGCCGGCCCGTGGGGTGGTTCCGAACCGGATGGACAGTCGCAGCCGGAAGCGCCGAAATCCAATCCTTGGGGCCGCAAACCGTCTGGGCAAAAAGGCCCCTGGTCGTGAGACAGGGCGGCAGGGTTGCCGGCAAGCCAAGCTCTCATCGTTCCGACAGCGCGCCGCCAGCGCCCGGCCTTGCCGCGCGCCAGGCGGCGGCGCGACTGCTGGCAGCGGTGGTTGACGCGCATACGCCGCTGGACGGACTGACCGACAACGAACATGGCCACCCGCAATACCGGGCACTCGACGGTCGCGACCGTGCGCTCGTTCGTGCCATTCTAGTGACGGCACTGCGCCACCGCATGACCATCGCCGGCCTGCTCTCACGCCGGTTGGAAAAGCCGTTGCCGGCCAACGCCACCACGCTTTCGCACATCCTGCATGTCGCTGCAGCGCAAGTGCTTTTCCTGGATGTTCCCGACAGCGCCGCCGTCGACCTAGCCGTCACCCATGCCAAGGCCGATCCACGCACCGCGCGTTTTTCCGGTCTCGTCAACGGCGTGCTGCGTGCGCTGGCTCGGGCCAAGGATGTGGAGCTGCCGCAGGCACTCGCGACGACCGATGATGCACCGGAGTGGTTCGGCGACCGATTGCGCAAAGCCTACGGCTCCGAGACAGCCCATGCGATCCTCGCCGCGCATCGGATCGAGGCGCCGGTCGATTTCACGGTGAAGGCCGATCCAGCGCTCTGGGCAGAGCGATTCGGCGGCATCGTCCTGCCGACAGGCACGGTGCGCGTGGAGAGACTGCCCGCTGCTGTTATCGAATTGCCGGGGTTTGCCGAGGGCGCCTGGTGGGTGCAGGATGCCGCTGCCGCCCTGCCGGCCGGGCTTTTCGGCGATATCACCGGCAAACGTGTCGCCGATCTTTGCGCCGCCCCTGGCGGCAAGACCGCGCAGCTGGTCCTGGCCGGTGCGAAAGTAACGGCGGTAGACACCTCGAAAAGCCGGCTGACGCGGCTCCGGCAAAATCTGGACCGGCTCGGCATGAACGCCGAGGTCGTCCAGTCCGACCTGTTCGACTACACCCCGGCTGAGCTTTTCGACGCCGTGTTGCTGGACGCGCCCTGCTCCTCCACCGGCACGGTGCGACGCCACCCCGACGTGCCGTGGACCAAGACACCGGCCGACATCGGTAAGCTCGCCGATTTGCAGCGCCGACTGCTCCAGCGTGCCGTCACGCTGGTGAAGCCGGGCGGCCGAATTATCTTTTCCAACTGCTCGCTCGATCCGCTCGAGGGTGAGGATCTGCACCGCACGTTCCTGACCGAAGCGAAGGACATCATCGACGATCCGATTCGGCTGGACGAAATCCCCGGCATCGCATCCTTTGTGACGCCACAGGGCACATTGCGCACCACACCCGCCGGCTTCGATCTCGGCAATCCGGCGTTATCCGGCCTCGACGGCTTTTTTGCCGCACGACTGCGCAGAACAAGCTGAAATCCACCATTCCGGCCTTTCCTGTCGCGGCAAAATACCCGAAACCCTCCAAAAAAGGTCTGGCGCGGCCCTGATCTGTGGGCTTTCGGCGGAATTCGCTTTCAAGGATATTGTTGAACCCTATAATTCAGCCTGGCGGACGGGACAAATCGAGGAGGTTTTTTGGCACTCGCTGCCGACGAAACGACGCGTCTGTGGGCGCTCGTCGCGAAAGAGTTTTGGCGTAAGGCACGCCGGCGCCTGCGCGCCGGGCCCATTTATCGTTGGCGCTATTCGGGCCGAACGCCCGAACGCGTGCTGATCGCGCCGCCTGATCTCAGGCTGGCCGATCCGCAGATAGCGCACGAGATCTATTATGGGCGCTTCCCGCTGTCCGGCCACCTGATCGAGACCGGTGGCCTGTCGCCATTCCAGCTCGATGTCGCCCATGATGGCTGGGTACGCTCGCTGCACGGCTTCCGCTGGCTGCGCCACATGCGCGCCGCTGGAACCGATCTGGCCGCCGCCAACGCACGCGCGCTGGTTTCCGACTGGATCGTCCAGCACGGCAATCGCATTGCCGGCCCGGCCTGGGAGCCGGGCACCACCGCCAAGCGCATCATCGCCTGGCAGCAGCATTCCTCCGTCGTGTTGCAAGGTGCGGAATTCCCGTTCTACCGCGCCTTTCTCAAATCGCTTGCGGTTCAGATCCGCTATCTGCGATCGCTGACGCGCGAGATGCCGGACGGCAAGGACAGGCTGCGCGCCCGCGTCGCTCTTGCCTTTGCCGCACTGTCCCTGCCCGCGCCGGCATCGGCATTGCGTTCGGCAACACGCAATCTCGGCGAAGAACTCGACCGCCAGATCCTTCCCGATGGCGGCCATATCTCACGCAATCCGCTGACGGTGCTGGAAATCCTGGCCGATCTTTTGCCGCTGCGCCAGACCTACGCCAATCAGGCCGAGACGCCGCCGGCAGGATTGATCGGCGCCATCGACCGCATGCTGCCGGCGCTGCGCTTCTTCCGCCACCAGGACGGCAGCCTTGCCCGCTTCAACGGCATGGGGGCCACCATTCAGGACCGCATCGCAGCGATCCTGCGCCACGACGACACCGCCGGCGCCCCGCTGCTGCATGCGCCCTATTCCGGCTATGAGCGATTGGCCATGGGCGACGTGACGGTGATTGCCGACACCGGTGCACCGCCGCCGATCGATGTTTCCAATTCGGCCCATGCCGGTTGCCTGTCGTTCGAACTGTCATCCGGCCGCCAGCACTACATCGTCAATGCCGGCGTCGACACTTACGGCGCCGCTGAATTTCGCCCGCTGGCACGCGCCACTGCCGCGCATTCCACCGCGACGGTCAACGATACGTCATCCGCGCGTTTCGCCTTGTCGATGCGCGTTGGGGGTTTGCCGGGTTCGCCGCTGCTCGGCGGTCCGCGTAAGGTGTCGAGCGAGCGTCTCGACGACGGCAGTCGCCAGGGTTTCCTCGCACGTCATGACGGTTACGCCCAACGCTTCGGAATCCTGCACGAACGCGAGTTGGTGCTGTCGGCGAATGGCAATGTTCTGACTGGCCGTGACCGTTTCCTGCAAGCTGGCAACGGTGCGGTCCGCAGCGATGGACAGCACGTCGTCGCGATCCGCTTCCACATCCATCCTGACGCCAGCCTGTTCCGCGACGAGCAGGACCGACTGGTCCTGGCCACCGAAGGCGGCGACATCTGGGTATTCACCTCTCCGCAAATGCAGCCGGAGGTCGAGGAATCGATCTTCTTCGCCGGCATAGTGGGGCCGCGCCGCAGCCGGCAGATCGTGCTGCATTTCCAGGCATCGGCCCTGCCGGAAGTACATTGGCAGTTGGTGCGCACCGGTCAGGCCGGGTTTGCGCCGAAGGCTTGATCCTAGAGCGTTTCCGTTTTTTACGGAAACGTGGAGACGCTCTAACTCTTTGTTTTTACACAATTCCGGACGGAAAACCGTTACACACTTTTCCTGGAATTGCTCTAGCTCATTCGTCGGTCGCGAATCCCGCAAGCTTCTGAGCGTGAGTTCGGACATCCGCCGGCCATTTCGCCATTTCCCGCGTGAACCTCTCCAGGTCGCCGGCAAACAAGGCGCGCGACGCTTCCTCGAAACCAGGCAGGTTTCCGGCCATGGCTGAAAGGAAGCGATAGGCTGCCTCTCGTCGCATACGCCGGGCACTCTCGTCGCCATCGGAGCGACGTGCCGTATCGACCAGCCGGCGTAGCGCTTGCGAGGCACCGCCCGGCTGAGAAGCCAGCCATTCCCATTGCCGCGGCAGCAGCGTGACTTCACGCGCGACCACTCCGAGTTTTGGCCGGCCGCGGCCGCGGGTTCCAGCGTCCGAGCCTTCCGCCGCAGATCGGTCCGCAGCGACGGGTTCGGTAGACGGGACCGGTGGAAACCGCGCGGCAAGCCGCGAAATGATCTCTGCATCCGAACCGCGCAGATCGAGATCGACGACGGCCCCCGTGGCATCGTCGAAGACCAGGGCAGCGGTGTCCGCACCACCCTGCGCCTTCACGGCGAGCGCCACTTCAACCAGCGGTCCACTGGTTATGCGGCGGTCACCCTGGAACGCGGTGCAGGCTGCAATCAAAGACAAAGGCATCAAAACTCTCCTTGGCTCGGCCTTATGCACCTGTTCGAGCCCTCTCGTCAATATTACCCGGGTATAATTGACAAGGCCGGACATTGCTCCTACATCCAGCCCGGAAAGGTTTTGATCATGAGCAACATCGACAAAAGGGCCGCCATCGCAGCCTACAAGAAACGCGAAGCCCCGGCAGGCATTTACGCGCTGACCTGCGCTGAAGCAGGCCAGCGCTGGATCGGCCATTCGCCGGATCTGGACGCGATGCCGAACCGGCTCTGGTTCACGCTCAGTCTGGGCAACCACCGTTCGACCGAATTGCAGGCCGCTTTTAACCGGCACGGCCGGGACGCTATCGCCATCGAGGTGGTCGAGCGCTTCGAAGAAGACATCCAGCCAGAAGGCGCCGCGTTGAAGGAACGCTTATCCTTCTGGCGTGACAAGACGGACGCACTGCCAGCCTGAGTTTGCGGCCCAACGCATCTTCCAGCCCCGACTGCGCTTGATTTTGAGCGTCCTTGTGCTACGGGCCGGGCCATCTTCCTCAGCCCGCAGAAAGGCCGCCGCCATGGCCGTCGCCGCCAAGAACATTCCCGCGCCGGATCTCGTTCCCGTCCGCCGCGCGCTGCTCTCCGTTTCCGACAAGACCGGACTGATCGATTTCGCGGCGGCGCTTGCCAAGGCTGGCGTCGAACTGGTTTCGACCGGCGGCACCGCCAAGTCGATCGCTGCCGCCGGCATCGCGGTGCGCGACGTTTCCGAACTGACCGGCTTTCCCGAGATCATGGACGGCCGCGTCAAGACGCTGCATCCCTCGGTGCACGGCGCATTGCTCGGCGTCCGCGACGATCCCGAACATGCCGCCGCCATGCGCGATCATGCTATCCAGCCGATCGATCTCGTCGTCGTCAATCTCTACCCGTTCGAAGAAGTACGCGCCTCCGGCGCCGGCTATGCGGCGATCGTGGAAAACATCGATATCGGTGGTCCGGCCATGGTGCGCGCCTCGGCCAAGAACCATGCCTATGTCGCCATCGTCACCGAGCCGCAAGATTATGCCTCCGTGCTGGAAACGCTCGGCGCCAATGGCGGTGCGCTGCCGCTCGAGTTCCGCAAGCAACTGGCCGCCAAGGCCTTTGCTCGCACCGCTGCCTATGATGCGGCCATCTCGGGCTGGTTCGCCGAGGAACTGAAAATCGAGCAGCCGACCTGGCGCGCCTTCGGCGGACACCTGCAAAGCGTGATGCGCTACGGCGAAAACCCGCACCAGTCGGCCGGCTTCTACGTCAACGGCGACAGCCGTCCCGGCGTTGCCACCGCGCGCCAGTTGCAGGGCAAACAGCTTTCCTACAACAACATCAACGACACGGACGCCGCCTTCGAACTGGCCGGCGAATTCGATCCCGTCCGCACGGCAGCGGTCGCCATCATCAAGCATGCCAATCCCTGCGGCGTCGCCGAAGCTGCCTCGCTGAGGGAAGCCTACCTCAAGGCGCTGGCCTGCGACCCCGTCTCCGCCTTCGGCGGTATCGTCGCGCTGAACCGCCTGCTTGATGCCGAAGCGGCGGAAGAAATCGTCAAGACCTTCACCGAGGTGATCATCGCGCCCGAGGCTTCCGAAGAGGCAGCAGCAATTGTCGCCGCCAAGAAGAACCTGCGTTTGCTGGTGACGAATGGCCTGCCCGATCCCCGTCAGGCAGGCACGGCCCTGAAATCGGTGGCTGGTGGGTTGCTGGTGCAGAACCGCGACAATGCCGTGGTCGACGATCTCGATCTCAAGGTCGTCACCAGGCGCGCGCCGAGCGAGGCCGAAATGGCCGACCTGAAGTTCGCGTTCCGCGTCGCCAAGCATGTGAAGTCCAACGCCATCGTCTATGCCAGGGACCGCGCCACGGTTGGCATCGGCGCCGGCCAGATGAGCCGTGTCGACTCCTCGCGCATCGCCGCACGCAAGGCACTCGATGCTGCTGAAGCCGCCGGCCACGCCGAGCCGCTGACCAGGGGCTCGGTGGTCGCTTCGGATGCTTTCTTTCCCTTCGCCGACGGCCTGCTTGCCGCCGTCGAAGCGGGCGCCACGGCGGTCATCCAGCCCGGCGGCTCGATGCGTGACGATGACGTCATCAAGGCAGCCGACGAGCACGGCATCGCGATGGTGTTCACCGGAACAAGGCATTTCAGGCACTAGGCACCTTCCTTCTCCCGCGAAGGGGAGAAGGTGTCGCGAAGCGACGCGAGAAAGCTGTTGCCTTATCGCTTCGCCTTGTCCGCCGGATAGGGCGTTCCGGCGAGGATCGCCATGCCGCCAAGCAGGAACAGGATGATCATCGCCATGCCGAGGCGCGGCGATCCGGTTGTCGCTGTGACGGTGGCGATCAGGAACGGTGCCAGGAAGCTGGTCGCCCGCCCGGCCAGCGCATAGATGCCGAAATAGCGGCCGGATTCCTCCGCAGTGACGCTGCGCGCCATATAGGAGCGCGACGACGCCTGCACCGGTCCAAACGCCAGGCCGATCAGCAGGCCGTAGACGATATAGGCCTTCTCGGCCGGCGTGCCGAACAAGCCGCCCGCATCGACGCCGGGAAGCTGCAGCCAGCCGAACAGCGTGTAGCCCGGCCCGGTCGAAATGATGCCGACAGTGGCGATGGTCAGCAGCACCAGCGAAATCATCACGACGACCTTCGACCCAAGCCCGGTGTCGAGCCTTGCCGCGACCCAGCAGCCAAGAATGGCGACGACGTTGAGAATGATACCGAACACGCCGATCTCGGTGATCGACCAGCCGAACATCGCCGCGGCAAAGGCACCGCCGAGGGAAAGCAGCGCATTGACGCCGTCCTGGTAGATCATGCGCGCAACGAGGAAGCGGAATATGCCGACACGCTTGCGCACCTCGGCAAGCGTCGATTTCAGCTCGGCCAGCCCCTGCCTGACCGCCGGTCCGACCGGGATGCCCTTCACCGCGTCCGGCGTGAAGAAGAACATCGGCAGGATGAAGACGAGGTACCACAGCGCCGAGAGCGGCCCGGTTGCGCGCGCATCCTCGCCGAGCTTGGGATCGAGACCGAAGATCGGGTCGAGGCCGGCGATCGTCTTGCCGGTCTCCGGCGAGCCCGCCATCAACGCCACGACAAAGATCAGCGCCACCATGCCGCCGAGATAGCCGAGCCCCCAGGCGATATTGGAGACCTTGCCGATCTCGGCCTTGGGCACCAGGCGCGGCATCATCGAATCGTTGAAGACCGTCGAGAATTCCGCCGCCACCGAAGCCAGCGAGAAGAACAGCACCACCATGAAAAGGTTCGATCCCGGCGCGGCGAACCACAGAAGCGACAGGCTGATGATCTTGATTGTCGCGAAGAAGGCGATCCACGGCTTGCGCGGTCCGGTCTGGTCGGCGATCGAACCGAGGATCGGAGAGAGCACCGCGATCACAAGTCCCGCCGCGGCCAGTCCATAGCCCCATACGGCCTGGCCCATGGCTGGGTCCGCCGAGAGGCGCGAGACGAAATAGGGACCGAAGATGAAGGTGGTGACGACTGTGAAGAAGGGCTGGGCTGCCCAGTCGAAGAACATCCAGCCCCAGATGCCGCGCCTGGAAGCGCGCTGCATGGTCACGTCGGTCATTTGTCCTCCACCGCTTTTGTCCCGTTCGCGGCGGCCCATGTCTGCACGTTTTTCGCGACACTGCAAAGACCCGATACTGGTCCGATGTCGTGAGCCAGCGCGAGGAATATTGACGGCACTGCTGCAAACACGATCAAGCGGAGTGTGAAATCCTGCGGCAGAACGTCGAGATGACCACTCGATCCCGGGAGACGATCATGACCGCCCCAGTCCTGGCCCCTCGTTCATCCAATTCGACCTCTGAATCCATCCTCGACTTTTATATCCGGCAGTCCGCCTTCAGCACGCCAGGCCGTCATGCAGCCCTGTTCGATGCCTTGCCGTCGGATCCGGCTGGCATCGCTCGCGCTATCCAGGGCCTGCTGATCTACGAGCATGTCGCCGAGTCATTCTACGGTTGTCCCATTGGCGAAGAACGCCGCGCCGAAAGCCATATCCGTCCCGTCGAGAAGATCATCGACACGGTGCTGGCACTCGACAGCCGGCCGCTCTCCGTGGCGCGGCCGCCAGAGCACCGTCTTGTCGGCATCTGCCGGCACTTCATGCTGCTTGCCGTCGCCATTTTCCGTCACCATGGCATCCCGGCCCGAGGCCGAGGCGGCTTCGGCGCCTATTTCAATCCAGGCAAGTATGAGGACCACTGGGTCTGCGAATACTGGAAGGCGGATGAACATCGCTGGATCCTGCTCGACAGCCAGATCGACGCTGTCTTTACCCGCAATCTGTCGATCCGCCTCGATCCTCTCGATGTCCCGCGCGATCAATTCCTCACTTCGCCCCACGCATGGCGCCGGTGTCGCAGCGGAGACCTGGATTCCGAACTCTTCGGCATCGAGTTTTCGCAGATGCGCGGCTTGTGGTTCGTCGCCGGCAGCCTTGCCCGCGATCTCGCTACCCTGAACGGATGCGAGATCCTGCCTTGGGATGTCTGGGGCGCGCAGCCGGCTGTCGATGCCAGGCTTTCAACCGGCGAGATTGCCTTCTTCGACGAAGTCGCCGCGCTGACTGCCGATCCGGACGCGAATTTTGATGCAATGCAGCGCCGTTTTGCCAATGATGCTAGGCTCGCCCTGCCGTATTCGGTCTTCAACGCTTTGCGCCAGCGTCAGGAAGACGTCTTCGCAGTCTGAAACGCGGGTCGTCGTCATGCCGACACCGGTCGAAAAGGCCATCTGGTTTATCGAGAGCCACTTCGCCGGCAACATCACGCTCGATGATGTCGCGAAGGTCTGCGACCTCTCGCGGTTCCAGATGTCGCGTTTGTTTTCCTATGCGACCGGCAATTCCGTGACCGGTTATCTGCGTGGACGGCGGCTGACCGAGGCTGCGCGCGCATTGGCATCCGACGCGCCGGACATCCTCGCCGTCGCCATCGACGCGGGTTATGGATCGCACGAAGCCTTCTCGCGTGCCTTTCGTGATCAGTTCGGTCAGACCCCGGCCGAAATCCGGGGGCGCGGCCATCTCGACGGCCTCGCTTTGGTCGAACCGCTGCGCGAAGATCCGAAAGTCTCCGTGCGGCTGCCACCACCTCGCGTCGAGGCCTCCGGTCCGCTGCTGATCGCAGGCATCGGCCGCCGCTTTGCCTGCGACGACTTTGCCGGCATCCCCGCGGTCTGGCAGGAATTCACGCCATATCTCGGCGCGATCCCTGGCCGGAAAAGCACCGCCACCTACGGTCTGGTAACCGGAGCAGGCGCCGGCGATACCTATTTTTATTTAGCCGGCGTTGAAGTTCACGATTTTGCCGAACTGGATGGCGTCTTGACTGGAATTAGGTTACCCGCGCAGCGTTGGGCGATCTTCCGCCAGGACGATCACATCACCACCATTTCGGCCACCATCCACGCCATCTTCTCCACGGCCTTGCCGGAAGCAGGGTTGACGCCGGGCGACATGCCCGACCTGATCGAGCGCTACGGCGAGGATTTCGATCCGGTCACCGGTGCGGGCGGGTTCGAAATCCGGGTGCCGGTCATATAGCCCGCACCGCCGCAGTGCGTGCCTCGATCGCGCGGATGACGGCAGCCATGTCGGATTGACCGAGCCCAAGCGCCTCGGTCTCGCCGTACAGCGCATGGCAGATATCGAGCAGAGGCAAGGCAACCTTCGCTGCCCGCGCCGCGTCGGCAATCAGCCGGTTGTTCTTGAAGACGTCGGTGATTGCTGCCTGTACGGAGAACTCGCCGGCGACAAGCTTCGCCGCCTTGATGCGCGAGACATCGCTTGCCATCGGCCCTGCATCCAGCACGGCAGTCAGCCGGGCAAGGTCCAGCCCATGCCGTTGCGCGAAATGCACCGACTCGGCCAGGCCCGTCACCATGGTGATCAGGAAGATGTTGACGGCGAGTTTCATCAGAAGAGCGTTGGGCACCGCGCCGCACGGAACCATATCGCGGCACATCGGCAGGAGCAGCGGTTGCACCGCCTCCACCGCCTCGGTCTCGCCGGCAAGCATCACGACCAGCTGCCCTGCTTCCGCCGGCTTGCGCGAACCCGAAACCGGTGCCTCGACATAGCGGCCGCCGGCGGCGTGGATATCGGCCTCCAGGCCGCGCGAATAGACCGCGGAGGTCGTGCCCATGTGCACGATGACATGGCCCGCCACACGAGTGGTGAAATCGGCCGTATCACGCGCGAGCACCGCATCGATCGCCTGCTCGGTGGCCAGCATCAGAATGACGATGCGTGTCTTGGCGAAGACCTCGCCGGAGCTTGCAGCCACCCTTGCACCAGCATCGCGCAACGGTTCGCTTCGCTCGAATGACCGATTCCACACCAGCAGAGGCGTTCCCGCCCGCGCCATGTTGAGCGCCATGGGTTGTCCCATCACGCCAAGGCCGATGAAGCCGATTTCGTTGTCCGTCCGCACCATCGGCATCACAACCACATCGGCACGATCGAGAGCGTGAGCGACGCGCCGAGTATCATGTTGACGGCACGCCATTGCGCTTCGGTCCGCATAAGCCGCGCCATCAGCGTCCCGGCGGTGCACCAGAGCGACACCGAGACGGTGGCAGCAAAGCCAAAGGCAAATGCCAGCAGGACACTGAGCTGTGCCGGACCACTGGCCAGTGCAGCGAAGGAGGCAGCCGCCCCCAATGTCATCGCCCAGGCCTTGGGGTTGACCCACAACAGCCAGACCCCACCCACGAAACTTGTAGGCTGCGCCAATTCGGCATCGAGGCGCGGCGGGCCGGCGCGACCGACCTTCCAGGCAAGCCACAACAGATAGGCCGAGCCGGCCCCCTTCATGACGAGCTGCAGCGACGGCATCGCCTCCAGGACACCGGCGAGCCCGGCAGCGGCGGCGGCGGCCATGCTGGCCAGCCCCGCGGCGATGCCACCCATCAACGGGATCGAGCGACGAAAGCCGAAATGAGCACCCGAAGCGGTGGCCAATGTCGTTGCTCCACCCGGCGTAATGGACGAAACCAGTGCAAAGAGGACCAGCGGCAAAACGGTTTCTGGCGACATGCCCTTCTCCGGACGACAACAGCGGCTTCATGCTACCCGTTGCCTGAACATTAGGGAAACGCATGTTGATTATGATTGGCATTAGCAATCATAATGCAAATATGACCCGTAACCTCGATATTGCCTTGATCAGGACTTTTCTGGCCGTCGCCGAGCGCCGCAACATGACTGCCGCTGGCAACGCGCTGCACCTCACGCAAAGCGCCATCAGCCAGCAGGTTGCCAGGCTGGAACAGGCTTTCGGCCGAGAGCTCTTTTCGCGCGACCGGCGCGGCCTCAAACTGACGCCCGCCGGCGAACGCCTGCAGGGAAAGGCGCGCCATCTGCTTGGGCTCAACGATGAGATCTGGGCCGATATGACAACACGTCGGGTCGAAGGACCGGTTCGGCTCGGCGTTCCCTTCGACCTTGCGGGCCCTTTAATCGCACCCATCCTGAAAGGCTTTGCAGGCGCCTTTCCGCAGGTCGAGATTTCCCTGCTGTGCGCCGCCTCACCTGATCTGGTGCATGCGCTGGCGAAGGGCGAGATCGATCTGGCTCTGGTCGAAACGCAGCTCGGTGCCTCCGAAGGCGAATGCCTCGCCATCGACCGGCTGGTCTGGGTCGGCGCCAGGGGCGGTGTCGCACATTTGAAAACACCGCTTCCGGTTTCGATGGTGGCCGAAACCTGCGCGTTCAGACCCGCTGTCCTAGCAGCCCTGCAAGGTCAGAGCCGCGACTGGCGCACTGTATTCGAGAACGGCAGCATCGATGCCACCACCGCCACCGTGGCAACGGACCTTGCCGTGACGGCCTGGCTTGCCTTCACAGTGCCGCCACATCTGGACATCCTGCCCGCCGAGGCTGGCCTGCCGCCGCTGCCGTCTTTCGCGATCAACCTGCATTTGCCGGCAGGCGATCCGGCACCCGCGACGCTCGAGCTGGCACGCCATATCCGTGAGGGCCTCTCGCGGACGCGGCTGGTGGCTTAGGACCTACCCTAAGTCGGGACCTTACGCCCCGATCAGATCGCTCATCAAGCCGGACGCCACCGAAAGCCGCGAGACGGTGATCTCGCCGCCTTCCGTCAGCGCCTGCAGCCGTTCGCGCACGCGGGCTATGCGTTCGCCACCGGCTTCCAGCCAGGCTGCGACCGGATCGGCCGCCTTGCCGTGCTGGGTGAGGGCCGCCACCGCGATGCCCCGCCGTGCCGCACCGATCGTGTCGGTGGCGCGGGACAGGGCCAACTGGTCGTAATAGTCGGGTGGCGTCACCGACCGCGCGGCTTCCTCGATGCGCGGAATGCGGAAGGCCTCGCTGACCGCGAAGAAGGCCTTCGCAGCCGCGACGATGTCCGAACCAGCCAGGCGGGATGCAAGCGCGATGTCCGGGATCAGTTCCGCGACATCGGCCAGCGCCAGTCGTTCCGCCAGTTTGTCCGGAGCCCCGGCCTTGAACAAGCCATGTCGCTTTTCCTCCAGCCGCTCGCGAGAGAAATCCGACAGCAGCGATCCCAGTTTCGGCTCGAGCGCCTTGCGGGCCTCCTGCAGTTCGGCGATGCGTTGGCCGAGCGGCGCAGTACCTGCATCGTTCTTCAAATACCAGCCCGCGGTCACGAAGATAAGCCGGCTGACGATCTGGTAGAGTTCAATCTGCACCTGGCCGTCGATCTTGGTATCGAGCGCGTTGATCTCGTTGTAGAGCCCCGGCAGCCCGAAGCCGTCGCGGATCACCGCGAAGGTGCGCACCACATCAGCGGCACTGCGGCCGGTAGCCTCCATCAGACGGTTGGTGAAGGACGGTCCGCCACGATTGACCAGATCGTTGGCGACGACACGGGCAATGATCTCGCGCCGCAGCCGGTGACCGTGGATCTCTTCATTGAATTTCTTGACCATCCGTTCCGGGAAGTAACCAATCAGATCGGTGTTGAAATGCGCGTCGTCCGGCACATCCGAGGCGACGATATCGGAGAACAGCACGATCTTGGCATAGGCGAGCAGAACGCCGAGCTCCGCCCGGGTCAACGGCTCGCCGCGCGCTTCCCGCTCGGCCAGCGCCGCCGGCGACGGCAGTGTCTCCACCACGCGATCAAGCAGGCCGCGCGCCTCGAGCGCCGCCATGAAACGACCCTGATGCGCGATGTCGGCCAGCCCGCGCTTGCGGGCGAGCGACAGCGCCAGCGTCTGCTCGTAATTGTTGGAGAGCACCAGATTGCCGACCTCGTCGGTCATCTCGGCCAGCAGCTTGTTGCGCGCCGGCCTAGCCAGCGAGCCTTTGCGCATGGCCGATGCCAATGCGATCTTGATGTTGACCTCGACGTCGGAGCAGTTGACGCCGCCGGAATTGTCGATGGCGTCCGAATTGTTACGCCCGCCGGCAAGGCCGAACTCGATGCGGCCACGCTGGGTGACGCCGAGATTGGCGCCCTCGCCGATCACCTTGGCGCGTACGTCCATGGCGTTGACGCGGATCGGATCGTTGGCGCGGTCGCCGGCATCCTGGTTGGTCTCCGAGACCGCCTTCACATAGGTGCCGATGCCGCCAAACCACAGGAGATCCACCGGAGCCTTGAGAATGGCCGTCATAATCTCGGCCGGCGTCGCGGTCGTCTTTGCAAGACCGATCGCAGATGCAGCTTCCGCCGGCAATGTGATCGACTTCTGGCTGCGCGATACGATGACGCCGTTCTTCGACAGTTTCGATTTGTCGTAGTCCTGCCAGCTCGAACGCGGCAGGTTGAACATACGCTTGCGCTCGGCGAAGGAAGCCGCCACGTCCGGCTCGGGATCGATGAAGATATCGCGATGGTCAAAGGCCGCGATCAGCTTCGTATGTTCCGACAGGAGCATGCCGTTGCCGAACACGTCGCCGGACATGTCCCCTACACCGACCACGGTGAAGGGCGTCGACTGGATGTCGCGGTTCATCTCGCGGAAATGCCGCTTCACTGCTTCCCAGGCACCCTTGGCGGTGATGCCCATCTTCTTGTGGTCGTATCCGGCCGAACCACCCGAGGCGAAGGCGTCGTCCAGCCAGAAGCCGTGTTTTTCCGAGATCGTGTTGGCGGTGTCGGAGAAGGTCGCCGTGCCCTTGTCGGCTGCGACGACGAAATAGGGATCGTCGGCGTCGTGGCGCACCACGCCGGTCGGCGGCACGACATGGTCGATGCCGATATTGTCGGTGATCGACAGCAGGCTGGAAACGAAGTTGATGTAAGCTTGCCGGCCTGCCTCGAACCACAGGTCGCGTTGGCTGGCCGGCGGCAAACGCTTCGGATAGAAGCCGCCTTTGGCGCCCACCGGCACGATGACGGCATTCTTCACCTGCTGCGCCTTGACCAGGCCCAGCACTTCGGTGCGGTAGTCCTGGGCGCGATCCGACCAGCGCAAGCCGCCGCGCGCCACCGCGCCAAAACGCAGATGCACGCCTTCCACCTCGGACCCGTAGACGAAGATCTCACGCCATGGCCGAGGCTCCGGCAGCCCGTCGACGGCACGCGAATCGAGCTTGAGCGCCAGCGACTGGCCGCGCTCCTTCTTGCCGTCCACGAAATGATTGGTCCTGAGCGTCGCTTCGATCAGGTTGAGGTAACGACGGATGATGGTGTCGTCGTCGATGCTGGGAACATCTTCCAGCGCATCCTTGATCTTCGCCTTGAGATGCCTGGCTGTGGTCACACCCTCCCCCGCCGCATCCGTTCCATGTCGCGCGACGAAAAGCGCATAGAGGCCGCGCGCGATATCAGGATAGCGATTGAGCGTCGCCGCTATGAAGTCCTGGCTCTGCGGAATGCCGGCCTGCTGCAGGTAGCGGCCATAGGCGCGCAGCACCAGGATCTCGGTTGCTTTCAGGCCCGCGGTCTGGGCAAGGCTGTTGTAGCCGTCATTGTCGACATCGCCGCGCCACACTGCCAGGAACACATCCTCGAACAGCGTGCCTTCATCGGCAAGGTCGATGGGCTGGCCGTAGGCGTTCTCCAGTTCCATATCGTGGATGAAGACGCGATTGCCGTCCTCCTTGTCTATCTCGAAGGTGCGCTCGCTGATCACCCGGAAACCGGTGTTTTCCAGGAGCGGCACGCGCCGCGACAGTGCCACCGGGCTGCCGTGATGATAAATCTTCAGCGAAGCCTGCTCCGGCGTCTGGCCCGCGTCGCGATAGTAGTCAATATCGATCGGGTTCCCGGCCGAAATCCTTGCGATACGCTCGGCATCGACCAGCGCCACTGCCGGCGAGAACGAGTCGCGATAACTTTCGGGGAAACGCGCGGCGATCGCTTTCAGCGCAGGGTCGTTGCCGCCGGCTTCGGCGGCCTCGGCCAACACGTCTTCCCAGGTGCGCACGATATCGCGGATTGCCGCCTCGATGGTTTCCTGCTCCACCTTGGGCGTCTTGCCGCCGGAGCGGCCGATGATGAAGTGCACGCGGGCCAGGCCACCTTCCGGAAAGGCCGGATAGTAAGCCGACAAACGACCGTCAAAGACGGTCTTCAGATAGACGCCCATCTTCTCGCGCACGACGCTGTCGTAGCGATCGCGCGGCACGAAGACGAGGATGGAGACGAAGCGGTCGAACTGGTCGGCGCGCACCAGCGCGCGCACACGCGGCCGCTCGATCAGGCCGAGGATAGCCTCGGCGTGCTTGCGCAGGGTCGGCACCGGAACCTGAAACAGTTCGTCGCGTGGATAACTCTCGAGAACGTTGATCAACGCCTTGCCGGAATGGTCGTCCGGATTGAAGCCTGATTTGGCGATCACCGTTTCCGCCTTGGATCGCAGATAAGGGATCTTCATCACCGAACGCGTGTAGGCGGTCGAGGTGAACAGGCCGACGATGCGCAGTTCGCCTGCCAGCTTGCCGTTCTTGTCGTAGGTCTTGATGCCGACATAATCGAGATAGATGCGCCGGTGCACCACCGACTTGGCGTTGGCCTTGGTGACGATCAGCGGTTCCGGCCCATGCAGGAAGGCGCGAATTTCAGGCGTCGTCGTTACCGCCTCGGTGCCACGCCGAAGCACCAGCACATCCGGATCGGCGAGGATGCCCAGCCCCGGCTTGTCGTCGCGTTCCAGGCTGCCGCTCTTCTCGCCGCCGGAATATTTGAACTCGCGCATGCCGAGGAAAGTGAAATTGTCGTCGCGCAGCCATTCGAGGAAAGCGATGCCCTCGGCCACATGTTTCTTGTCCAGAGGCACCGGCGCGTAGCGGAATTCCGAGATCGCCTGGTCGAGCCGCGCCAGCATCGGCTTCCAGTCGGTAACCGCGGCGCGCACCTGCGCCAGCGTCTTGGTCAGCCGCGCACTCAGCGCCGCCCCGGTTTCCTCCGAAAGCCGGCCGATATGGACATGGACGACGCTGACCTTGTCGAGGCCGCCATCTTCCTTGACCAGGCCGCCGTCGCCGACGATTTCGGCAACCCCGGTCTTCGAATGCCTGACCGCGATGACAGGATGGGTGACCAGGGTCGGCTCGCCCGCAACCTCGGTGATCTCGCCGAGGATCGAATCGAACAGGAAAGGCATGTTGTCGTTGACGACGGTGATCACCGTCACCGGCCGCCCCTGGCGCGATATGCCGGGTGCCGTTTCGATGGCAACGATGCTTTCGCCCTTCTTGTGCCGGGAAACCGCATTCTCAGCCAGTTCGGCAGCCCGCGCGAGATCGGCCACGTCATAGGCGGCGACGTCTTCGGACGGAGCCCTCGCCAGCAGATAATCCGCAAGCCGCCCTGGCTTTTGACCTTCCTTTCCACCGCCTCCCTTCACCACCGGTTTCTTGGGCTTGGTTGCGGACTTCAGGCTGGCCATGATGCGATTTTCCTCCGCCATAGGCTGCATTGCGACTATCGTAGCAGATGATCGCCTTTTGGCGACAAAGGTTTGACGGCTGCCTAAGAAAAATGCTGCCTGCATAAGAAATTTGCAGAGGCTGGCGAAAGGACACCGCAATGAGCGAGAAAATCACCGCACTGGACTTGCCCCAGGCGGAACTGAGCGACGCCACCAAGGCCTATTTCGCCAAATGCGAGGAAAAGCTCGGTCTCGTGCCGAACGTGCTCAAGGCCTACGCTTTCGATGAAAAGAAGCTGCGTGCCTTCACCGACACATACAATGATTTGATGCTTGGCGATTCCGGGCTTTCCAAGCTCGAACGCGAGATGATCGCTGTCGCGGTCTCCTCCATCAACCATTGCTATTATTGCCTGACCGCGCACGGCGCAGCCGTACGCCAATTGTCCGGCGATCCGGCACTCGGCGAGATGATGGTGATGAACTTCCGCGCCGCCGACCTTTCACAAAAACAGCACGCCATGCTGGAATTCGCGGTGAAGCTGACCGAGCAGCCGGCAAAGATCGTCGAAGCCGATCGCGAGGCCCTGCGCAAAGCAGGTTTCACCGATCGCGACATCTGGGACATCGCCTCGACCGCCGCCTTCTTCAACATGTCGAACCGCGTCGCCGCCGCCATCGACATGCGTCCGAACGCCGAATACCACGCAATGGCAAGGTAGGACCACAGAGGTTTCGCTATCGGTCCTGACGCCGACAATCGTTGACAGGGGGCGTCATCCCATTACCGTTTCAGGAAACAAAATTTCGGCGGGGTAAAAAGTTCCTGAACCTGAATAAATGGGAGTTTCCATGCTGGACCGGAGAACCGTTCAAAGACCAAGATCATATGTCCTCCATGCGCTTGCGATAAGTCTCGCGCTCCTGGCGACACCTTCTGTGTCGTACGCTTTCGAAGCGCCGCAGACCTACCAACCCATCACCGAGACCGAAGCCGGCAGGACGGTGACGCTCACCGGACGGGATCTCACCGTTGAACAGGTCATCGACATCGCCCGCAACGGCGCCAAGGTCGAGCTCAGTCCCGAAGCATTGCAGCGCTCGGCCGACGCCTATGGCCTGCTTTTGGAAGGCGCCGCCGAGGGCGTGACGATCTACTGGTTCAACCGTGGTGCCGGCGACCAGCGCGAAACGGTGATCTTTTCCGGCGACCCGACCTCGCCGGAAAACACCAAACTTCTGAAGGATCAGCAACTCGCCCGCTTCAAGGGCGGCGTCACACGCGGCTATGGGCCCGAGATCGCTGAGGAGGCGCTGGTTCGCGCCATCATGGCGATCCGCGCCAACACTATGTCTTATGAAGCGGCGAGCCCGCAACTCACCCATATGCTGATCGACATGCTGAACACGCGCATTACCCCGGCCGTGCAGTCACGCGGCACGCTGGGTGAAGGCGATTTGTCGACGCTGGGCAATATCGCCGCCGCGATGGTCGGCGAAGGCGACGCCTATTACCGTGGCGTTCGCATGCCGGCCGCGCAGGCGCTGGACGAAGCGGGGCTGAAGCCGCTCGAACCGTTCGGCGCCGATCAGGCGGCCCTGGTCAGCACCAATGCCTATGCCCAGGCACAGGCCGTGCTGCTGGTCGAGGACGGCCGCCGGCTGCTCGACTGGACCGATCTGAGCTACGCCATGGGGCTCAACGGCATGAACTCCAGCGTCACGCCGATTTCAGCGCCGGTACAATCGATGCGGCCCTATCCCTGGCTGACCTGGGATGCCGCGCGTGTCATGGACATGATCAAGGGCAGCTACCTCTTCGACGACGATCCGGCTCGCATCATCCAGGATCCCGAAAGCATGCGCGCCTCGAGCCAGCGGCAAGGCTCCGCCTGGCAGGCCTGGGCGGAGCTGCGCGACAGCGTGCTGCTTTCGATCAATTCCTCGGACCACAACCCCGCGGTGTTGCCCGGGTTGACACCGGAAAGCTCGTGGGAACTCGCCACGCCGCAATTCATGAAGTACTACGTCAAGGGCGGGAAACTGAGCAATGGCAAGTCCGGCTACATCTTCTCCAATGCCAACTGGGATCCCTACCCTATGGCGAACCAGGTCGAGGCCTTCACCAACGCCCTGACCAATCTGGGTGTGGCGGTCGCCCAGCGCATCGAGCGGTTCCGCAATCCGTTCTTCACCGTGATCAAGCCGGCGGACGTGCTCAGCGCCGAGGAACGCAAGGAAATCCCGACCTTCGATGGTTATCTGCCGACCGATCTATGGCAGGAGCTTGCCGGCCTCGGCACGCCGGTCTCGCCGGCCGGCCAGGCGATCGTCGCCACGGTCGAGGACCTGGAGGCTGCGACACGCATCAAAACGCAGCGCGCGCGTCAGGCCGTCGACCTTTCCTTTCATCTACTTGCGCAGGATCTTCTGACGGCAAGCTACTGGATGGACGTGCGCAAGGCGCAGAAACCGGACCGTAAATTCGGCGAAGCGCCGACGGCGGCCCTTGCAGCGCTGCGCAAGGTGGTGCCATGGCGCCAATCGCCGGCCGAGAGGCCGAAACGGCCGCTCGGCATCGTGCTTTACGAATTCATGCAGGAAACCCCTGCCTCGAACTTCTATCCGGGAGGGCCGAGGGCGCCCGAAAGCGCAGCCGCTCCGACTGCCGGCGTAATGCCCAAATAGGTGGCAGCCAAGGCATCAACCGCGGCCGGCTGAAGTGCCGGCCGGCGAAATCTCACGAACGCGCCGCGATCGCAGCCGCGGCGCCCGCCATGGTGGTTGCACTGACACGATTGGCGATGCGCATGGCCCTTGGACTTTTCAGCAGCTTGCGCGCCTGCGCCGCCGCCAGGATCCAGGCGAAGTCGATGACGATCAGAACCACGGCCATCGTCGCCGTCAGCTCCATCCAGCCGAGCATGGTGACCGAGGCGAGATCGATGATGGTCGGCAGAAGCGCCAGATAGAACATCATGATCTTGGGATTGCCGAGTGTCACCGCCATGCCGGCAAGGAAGAGCTTCACTGGCGAATCCTCCTTCGGCAACGAGCCCTTCGCGGCTTCAACCGGCGCCGTCCACATCTTCCAGGCGAGGTAAGCGAGATAGGCGACGCCCAGCCATTTGATGACGACAAAGGCGAGATGGAAGGTCTGCGCCACCACTGCCAGCCCGAATACCGCGAAGGACAGCCAGATCGCTTCGCCGATCCACATGGCGAGCAGGAAGGGCAACACGTCGCGGAATCCCTTCGAAATCACCCGCGCCACCAGCGCGGCGATCGAAGGACCGGGTGAACCGGCGGCAACGAACAGCGCACCGGCAAAAATGAGAAGGGACGTGAACGTCACGGACGCGCTCCTTGAGGCGGGCGCCGAAGCATAGGCCGAATGCCATCCGATGCAATCCGGGGCTGATTTCTCATCACCCCGCTTTCAAAAAGTGCGGGAGGCACAGCTTGATCTCATCAATGCCGCCCGCTAGAACGCCGCATCCTCATCAGCCCCAGGCTCCCGACTTTGCCATCGTAACCGCCGGTCTCGTCAGCACTCCCAGAACTCGCATGGCAGCGTGAAAGCGTTGCCGCTTTCATGATTGCGTTCGTTCCTGTGGCGGTTCGAGACCGGTTTGGCCAGCGCCTGCCTGATCCCCACACGAACGCCAATCCGCGCCTCCCAAAAAGGCATCTCGTTTATCGCCGCTTGGACGGACTTCCCGACGGGAAGGACCAACCGGCATGCCGTGCACACTCCGCGTCCGATGGACTCTCATTGCAAACCGTTTTCCCCGCCCCTGGCGCGCCTGTCCGCGTTGCGGCACGCAGCGCGCCTTCGAATGCAGCGACAAGGTCCGCCTCAACGCCAATGGCCGGCGACTCGATGCCTGGCTCGTCTACAAATGCGTTTCTTGCGACGACACCTGGAACCACACACTGTTCGAGCGCCGCAACGCCCGCGACCTCGATCCGGACATGCTTTCGGGCCTGGAAGCCAACGATCCGGTGCTGGTCAGCCGTTTCGCCTTCGATGTCGCAGCCTTGCGCCGGGTCGCGCATCGCGTTGAGGAATTCGCAGGAAGCGTCGCGCGCAAAGAAGTATTGGGAGACAGGCCAGACAGGCCGAAACGACTGGAAATCTTTCTCAGTCTGCCAAGCCCGGTTTCCATCCGACTTGATCGTCTCCTGTCGATGGAGCTCGGCCTGTCGCGAGCCCGGATCGCGACGATAGTCAGGCACGATCATCCTAAAACGAATATCAAGCTCAACAGGTTGGCGATCGATGGCAGCAGAATCGGCATCGATCTGTCACAGGAATGCAGCGAAACGATCCTGTTGAACGCTATACGAGACCGAGCTGGCTTGCGTGGAGAAAGGCTATGAGAGCCAGCACAACGACCATCGTTCCGGAAAACCAAAGCTGGCTGCGTGCGAATGCGGGAGACGGTCCTGGCGGCACTCCGAAAAAGAAGATCAGAAGCATCCCACTTATGCCTTCAAGAATCCGACGGCGTGGCGCTCTCGGCGTGCCCTCTTCTTCCACCGCTGCAAGCAATGCCCGGGCCGCTTCGAGATCTTGCTCAAAAACCCAGACAGGTACCCCACCATGCATCGTCATCCAGTGAGGCGCCACCGACACGACCTCAAGCGGCGAAAGCGCATAGACACCGTAGGCATCAAGCTTGGATAAGCAAATCCGTGCCTCGATGATGCTGAAATATGTCGTCAGCAAACTAAGTCTGGCGCTCATAACAGTCCCCCCAGCAAGTATCTACTACTGTGGGATGGACAAAGCCCGAATTCAACGCCTCGGACACACAGCTTCCGAAGCACCAACAATTCAGGACTTCGTGCGGCAGGAGATAGCTTCAGCCAAGACATTCCGCAGCGGCTGAATTTGCAAGAAAGGGCGGGGAAATCCCCGCCCTTTAAATCATCAGGCCGCGCTGACCTTCGACTTCTCGAAGCGCTTGCGCTCGTTCGGGTCGAGATAGAGCTTGCGCAGGCGGATCGTCTTCGGCGTCACCTCGACCAGTTCGTCGTCCTGGATCCAGGCCAGAGCGCGTTCCAGCGTCATGCGGATCGGCGGGGTGAGCTTGACCGCCTCATCCTTGCCGGCGGCGCGGATGTTGGTGAGCTTCTTGCCCTTCAGCACGTTCACTTCGAGGTCGTTGTCGCGGCTATGGATACCGATGATCATGCCCTGGTAGACCTTGACGCCGGCGTCGATGACCATCGGACCGCGGTCTTCGAGGTTCCACATTGCATAGGCAACGGATTCGCCCTGCTCGTTGGAGATGAGCACGCCGTTGGTGCGGCCGGGCAGCTCGCCCTTGTAGCCCTGGTAGGAGTGGAACAGGCGGTTCATGACCGCGGTGCCGCGCGTGTCGGTCAACAGTTCCGACTGGTAGCCGATCAGGCCGCGCGTCGGCGCGTGGAACACCAGGCGCTGGCGGTTGCCACCCGAGGGACGCAGCTCGACCATCTCGGCCTTGCGCTCCGACATCTTCTGCACGACGACGCCGGCGTGCTCTTCATCGACGTCGATCACGACTTCTTCGATCGGCTCGAGCAGCTGGCCGCTCTCGTCCTTCTGCATGACGACGCGCGGACGCGAGACGGCGAGCTCGAAACCTTCGCGACGCATCGTCTCGATCAGCACGGCGAGCTGAAGTTCGCCGCGGCCCGATACGAAGAACGAATCCTTGTCGGCCGATTCTTCGATCCTGAGCGCGACGTTGCCTTCGGCCTCCTTCATCAGGCGGTCGCGGATGACGCGGCTGGTGACCTTGTCGCCTTCGGTGCCGGCCAGCGGCGAATCGTTGACGATGAAGGACATGGTGACGGTCGGCGGATCGATCGGCTGCGCATGCAGCGGCTCGGTGACGGCCGGGTCGCAGAACGTGTCGGCGACAGTACCCTTCGAGAGACCCGCGATGGCGACGATGTCGCCAGCCTGGGCTTCTTCGATCGGCTGGCGTTCGAGACCACGAAACGCCAGGATCTTCGACACGCGGCCGTTCTCCAGCAGCGAGCCGTCATGGTGCAGAACCTTGACTGCCTGGTTCGGCTTCAACGTGCCGGAATGGATACGGCCGGTGATGATGCGCCCAAGAAAAGGATTGGCTTCCAGGATGGTGCCGATCATGCGGAACGGGCCCGGGTGAACCGTCGGCTCCGGAACATGCTTCAGCACCAGATCGAACAGCGGCGCCAGGCCCTGGTCCTTCGGACCTTCCGGATTCTCGGAAACCCAGCCGTCGCGGCCCGAACCGTACAGGATCGGGAAATCGAGCTGTTCGTCGGTGGCATCGAGTGCAGCGAACAGATCGAACACTTCGTTGATGACTTCCTGGTGGCGGCCGTCGGGACGGTCGATCTTGTTGATCACCACGATCGGCTTCAAGCCGACCTTCAGTGCCTTGCCGACCACGAACTTGGTCTGCGGCATCGGGCCTTCGGCGGCATCGACCAGAACGATCGCGCTGTCGACCATCGAAAGGATGCGCTCGACTTCACCGCCGAAGTCGGCGTGGCCGGGGGTGTCGACGATGTTGATGCGGGTATCCTTCCAGTCGACCGAAGTCGCCTTGGCCAGGATAGTGATGCCACGTTCCTTTTCGAGGTCGTTCGAATCCATCGCGCGTTCGGCGACGCGCTGGTTCTCGCGGAACGAGCCGGACTGCTTGAGGAGTTGGTCGACCAGCGTGGTCTTGCCATGGTCGACGTGCGCGATGATCGCGATATTGCGGATGTTCATGCTGGGTCTCGGAGGTTGTTCAGGCAGCACGCCCGGATAGTCAAATCGAGACGCCGCCTTTTTCAGTTGCGCGGCTCATACAGGGTTTTTCGCATTTGCGAAAGGGGGCGGCGTTGCGGCAGTTGGCTGGTCACCTTTTGTTAAGTGGCAGGAGCGTAGAATTTCATTAACCAAGCGCGGAACCTTTTCCGCTGTGGAGCATTCGGGCGTCCATGATACGCAGTCTGAACCGGTTCGTGATGATCTTCCTGTCGGCGACGCTGGCCGCCTTGCTTGCGCTGGGCGGTGCCTGGTCGGCCGCAACGCCCGCCGACAAGCCGATGGCCGTGGTTTCCACGCAGGCGGAGAAGCTGTTTCCCGATGCTCCGGACGGCGTCGACCCGATCGTTACCGGTCCTGTGAGCGCCGCCTTCAAGCAGCGCCAGGCGGATGCCGGCTGCGACAAGGCAGCCTGGCCGAACGTGCCCGCCGCCTGCTTCGAGCATTAAGCCCCTCACCTAACGCGTGTCGTTATCGCAAAACCGTCGCGCACTTTTGCGCGACATGCGTTACGCCGCCCGCACCGGATCGAGCGTCGTCTTGTAGAGCTCATTGTCGTCGCGATCCATCAGCCGGACCGTCAATTGCCCGGTGTTGCCGTCGATATCGACGAGACCGAAGAATTGCAGGCCAACCGAAGGCGCCAGGTTCTGGCCTTGCTCGGCGCTGGGCGCCTTGATGAACTTCACTTCAGGGCCAAAGGTCATGTCGAGGTCGTTCGGGCCGAAGGTGCCGGAATGGATCGGTCCGGAAATGAACTCCCAGAACGGCTCGAAATCCTGGAACTGGGCGCGATCCGGGCTGTAGTGGTGGGCGGCGGTATAATGCACATCCGCCGTCAACCACACCGTATTGGTGATTCCGGCATTCTTGATGAAGCGCAGCAGATCGGCGAATTCCAGTTCGCGCCCCTTGGCTGGGCCGTTGTCGCCATTGGCGACCGCCTCCGAGCCTCGTCTGTTGGCGCCATCGTCCCATACCACCAGCCCGATCGGCATGTCCGCGGCGATCACCTTCCAGGTCGCCTTTGAATTGGCGAGCTCGCGCTTCAGCCAGCGGGTCTGCTGTTCGCCCAGCATGCGGGAGTCCGCATTGAGCTCGGACTGCAGGTTCGGGCCATTGGCGCCGCGATAGGAACGCATGTCCAGGAAGAAGACATCGACCAGCGGACCATAGGCGATCTTGCGATAGACCCGGCCGGGTTCGGCCGGCGTGAAGCGGATCGGCGTCATCTCATGGAAAGCACGGCCGGCCCGTGCCGCCAGCACGGCGATCGATTTTTCCTTGTAACGGTCGTCGGAGGTCAGGTCCTTCGAACTCGACCAGTTGTTGACCACCTCATGATCATCCCACTGGAAGAAGGTCGGCAGGGCCGCGTTCATCGCCAGCAGGTTCTTGTCGAGCAGATTGTATTTCCACTGGCCGCGATATTCGTCGAGCGTCTCGGCAACCTTGCGCTTCTCGTCGATGAGCACGACGTTCTTCCACTTGCTGCCGTCCTTGAGATCGACCTCATCCTTCATGGCGCCGTCTGCGTAGATCGTGTCGCCCGAATGCAGGAAGAAGTCGGGAGTGTGCCTGGCGATGGTCGCGTAAGTCTTCATGCCGACCTCGTCGATGCCCCAGCCCTGGCCGGCGGTATCGCCCGACCATGCGAAGCGTACGGAACGGCGCGAGGTCGGCGCGGTGCGGAAACGGCCGACGATCGGCTCGGACACGGCATTGACGTCGTTCAGGTCGGCGAGCGTCATGCGGTAGAAGATGTCCTGATCGGACGCCAGATCGGTGAGCAGGCGCTTCGCCGCGTAGTCGCTGTCGGGCAGCGCGTTCAGCGGCGCCAGACGTTCGGCATTGGCGAAATTTTCCGTGGTCGCCACCTCGAACTGCACGCGCGACGGCCTGTCGGCACGTGTCCAGATCATGCCCGACACCGCGTCGATGTCCCCCGACTGGACGCCATGCGTGAACACCGGGCGCGTGTTCGCACGCGAATAGTAGGGCATGGCCAGACCGGACAGCCCGACCAGGCTAGCCGCCCCTGTCGAAGCGAGGAAGACACGGCGGCTGATGCTGACTGGCTTGCTCATGGCTGGCTCCTTGGCAACGGATGGAGTCGCCAAGGTCTTCGGCCATTGTTTCAGCCACATTTCGGAGACGTGAAACTTTCTTGACTGTCCACAGGTCCCCAGCGGATCAGGCGGGCTGGCCTTTCGGTTCCAGCATCGGGCGGTTTGTGTTGATGAGCAGCGACAGACAGGCGGCGATGATGCCGGTCATGCCCGCGATGACGAAGGCAAGCTCATAGCTGCCCTGGAATTCGCGCATGACACCACCGAAGAAGGCAGCCGCGGCAGCGCCGACCTGATGCCCGGCAACGATCCAGCCGAACACCAGCGGTCCCCTGGCGTCGCCGAAGGCTTCGTTGGACAGACGCAGCGTCGGCGGCACGGTAGCAATCCAGTCCAGGCCGTAGAAGATCGCAAAGACGATCAGCGCGGTCGCCGAGAAGCCAGAATAGGGCAGGTAGATCAGCGACAGGCCCCGGATGGCGTAGTAGACGCCGAGCAGCTTGCGCGGGTCGAAGCGGTCGGTCAGCCAGCCTGACAGGGTCGTGCCGATAAGGTCGAAGATACCCATTAGAGAAAGCAGGCCGGCAGCCTGGATCTCGTTGATGCCCATATCGGCGCAGAAGGCGATCAGATGCGTTCCGACGAGGCCGTTGGTGGTGAAGCCGCAGATGAAGAAGGTGGCGAAGAGGTACCAGAACACGCGCGTCCTGGCGGCGTCACGCAGTGTACCCAGCGTATGGGAGATGAAGTTGCCGGCTGCCGCCGGTGGCGTCGGCGGCACATCGTCCGGCTCGGCACCGAAACGCACCTGGCCGATCGACGACGGCCGCTCCGGCACCAAAAGCCAGACCAGCGGCACGAGTGCCGCCGTGGCGATGGCGATGATAAGCGCGACCGGTTTCCAGCCGCCCGACTGCGCGAGCCATGCCAGGAACGGCAGGAAGATCAGGAGCCCGGTGGCGCTGGATGCCGACATCAGACCCATGATCAGGCCACGATTGGTCTTGAACCAGCGGTTGACGATGGTGGCGCCGAGCACGGTGGCCACCGCACCTGAACCGACGCCCGAGAAAACGCCCCAGGTGGCGACCAGCTGCCAGGATTGCGTCATGAACAACGACAGGCCTGTGGACGCCGACATCACCACCAGCGAGCCGATCACCGTCTTGCGCAGCCCGATACGTTCCATCAGCGCCGCGGCGAAAGGTCCGGTCAAGCCATAGAGGAAGATGCCGATGGCGGCCGCCAGCGACACCACGTCGCGGCGCCAGCCGAAGTCATTTTCCAACGGCAGCATCATCACCGAGGGCGCCGAACGCAAGCCGGCAGCGATGAGCAGGGAAAGAAAGATGACCGCAACGACCACGAAGGCGTAGCGCTGGCCAAACGGACGGGACTGGACTATCATGTTACTGACCGGTACGTTACAGTTGCCGAATGTGTACGTACCGGTTAGTAACATGTCAATTGGAATGCATCATGCCTGCTGACAAAAATATTGAAGCCAGCGTTTCGCGAGAAACCACCCTGCCCCCGGCGGCCGAGAAGATCCTCGGCGTCGCGCATGAGCTTTTCTATCGCGAAGGCATCCGGGCGATCGGTGTCGACGAAATCGTAAAAAAGGCAGGCGTCACCAAGCCGAGCCTCTACCGCTCTTTCTCGTCAAAGGACGAGCTGGCTGCATCCTATCTGCGCAAATACGACATCGACTTCTGGGCGCGGTTCGACGAGGCGGTGGCGGCGCATCCTGGTGATGCGCGCGCGCAGATCATCGCTTTCTTCACCCGTGTCGGCAAACGCTCGCAGAAGCCGGGTTACCGCGGGTGCGGCATGACCAATGCGGCCGTCGAATATCCCGAACCCGGCCATCCAGCACGCGTGGTGAGCGAGGAGAACAAGCGCGAGCTGCGCCGCCGCCTGCGCGCCATGGCGAAGGAGATGGGCGCAGCCGATCCCGGCACGCTGGGCGACGGCCTGCTGCTCCTCATGGAGGGCGCCTATATCTCGAGCCAGATCTTCGGCCCGGGCGGTCCCTCGCAGTCGGTTGCCAAACAGGCCGACCTGCTGATCGGCGCCAGTTTGAAAAGTTAGGAATTTACCCTCCCTTCGGCGGAGAGAGTAAGAACCACGTTTTAGACCAGCCCGCGCTTCGCCATCATGGCGTCCGCCGTCGGCATCTTGCCACGGAAAGCGGTGTAGAGCTCTTCTGGATCCTTCGAGCCGCCGGCTGCGTAGATGTTTTCGCGCAGCTTCTTCGCCAGCGCCGGATTGAACGGATCGCCGGTTTCCTCGAAGGCGGAGAAGGCATCGGCGTCGAGTACCTCCGACCACATGTAGGAATAATAGCCGGCGGAATAACCGTCGCCGGCGAAGACATGGCTGAAATGCGGGGTGCGATGGCG
The DNA here is from genome assembly GCF_001303895.1 of Mesorhizobium sp. 1M-11. Taxonomy (GTDB): domain Bacteria; phylum Pseudomonadota; class Alphaproteobacteria; order Rhizobiales; family Rhizobiaceae; genus Mesorhizobium. The sequence goes on from NZ_LJSD01000029.1 coordinate 66,388, forward strand.
CATGGCGATCGTATCCGGCATCGCGAGTTTCTCGAGCGTCTCCGTCTCGAAGGCAAGCGGTTCCGCAGGCGCATCCGGGCGTGCGTGATAGGCCATGTCGACCAGTGCCGAAGCGGTGAATTCGACCGTGGCGAAGCCTGCGCCGAAGGTGCGCGCCGCCAGCATCTTGTCGAGCAGTTCCTTCGGCATCGGCTTGCCCGTCTTCACATGCAGCGCGTGTTTCTCCAGCACGGCCGGCACTGTCAGCCAATGTTCGTAGAGCTGCGAGGGCAGTTCGACGAAGTCGCGGCTGACCGAGGTGCCCGAGACCGACGGCCAGGTGACATCGGTCAGCGTACCGTGCAGGGCGTGACCGAATTCGTGGAACAGCGTCTTGGCCTCGTCCACCGAGAGCAGCGCCGCCTCGCCGACCGGCGGCTTGGCGAAATTCATGATGTTGTAGATGATCGGCTTCGAGCCCTTGCCCAGGCTATAGCCCGATTGCAGCGCACTCATCCAGGCACCGGAACGTTTGGACGATCTGGCAAAATAGTCGGCCAGGAACAGCGCGCGATCCGATCCGTCGGCATTCTTCACCGCAAACACCCGCGTATCCGGGTGCCAGCCGGCGATGCCTTTCTTCTCCTCGAAGGTGAGACCGAACAGCCTCATTGCCACGTCGAAACAGGCAGCGATGACGTGGTCGAGCTGCAGATAGGGTTTCAGCTCGGCCTCGTCGAAAGCGAATTTTTCAGCCCGCAGCTTCTCCTGGTAGAAACGCCAGTCCCATGCCGCGAATTGCTCGTTGCTGCCGGCGGCGGTCGCCAGCCGTTCCAGCTCCTTCTGGTCCGCGGCTGCCTTCTCGAGTGCTTTTTCCCAGACCGGGTCGAGCAGGTCGTGCACGGCCTTCGGCGTCTTGGCCATGGTGTCGTCGAGCTTCAGCGCGGCAAAGGAAGCATAACCCAGGAGCTTTGCCTTCTCGGCACGCAGCTTCAGCATGTCGCGCACCACGGCGGTGTTGTCGCTGGCGCCGCCGTTCTGGCCGCGTTGAGTGAAGGCACGCCATGCCGCTTCGCGCAGGTCGCGACGCTCGGAGAAGGTGGTGAAGGGCTCGTAGATCGACCGCGACAGCGTCACCGCGTATCGGCCCTTCTGGCCGCGCGTCTCGGCGGCTTCCGCCATCGCGCTTTTCAGGAAATCAGGAAGGCCGGCAAGGTCGCCCCCGTCGAGGAACAATGCCCATTCGCGCTCGTCGGCCAGCACGTTCTGGCCAAAGGTGGTGCCGAGCGAGGACAATTGTTCGTTGATCGAGGCAAGCCGCTTCTTGCCGTCGGCATCGAGCCTGGCGCCGGACCGGACGAAACCTTTCCAGGTCCGCTCCAGCACGCGCAACGTCTCTGAATCGAGCTTCAGGCTGTCGCGCTTCTGGTAGAGATCGTCGATCCGGGCAAACAGCTTTTCGTTCATCGATATCGCGGAGAAATGCCGCGACATTTTCGGTGCGACTTCGCGCTCCAGGGCCTGGATCGCATCATTGGTATGGGCGCCGGCCCGGCACCAGAAGATCGAAGAGACCCGATCCAGTGCTTCACCGGCAAGCTCCAGCGCTTGCAGCGTGTTTTCGATGGAAGCCTGTTCCGCACTGGCGGTTATGGCCTCGATTTCCGCCTCGTGCGCCTTGAGCGCAGCATCGAACACCGATCCGAAATCCCCATCCCCGATCTTCGTGAAATCAGGAAGACCGAGTGGACCTTGCCAGTTGGTCAAAGGATGGGTGGCGAGATCGGATACGGACATGGCGGGACTTTCGCTGAGCTTGAAGACGGAACGGCAATGCTTCCCCGATGTAGGCCGATGGGGCCGCCGGTGCAACGGCGGGTACCGCCGGCCGGTCATCGGCAGCCAGCGGGCAAACGCCAGGCGCAGCTTTTCTAGTAGCTGTCGCAATTTTCCGCGATGGTCGCTTGCGAGGATGCAGTGATATGTTCGTCCGTCAGTGCGAAAACCTCTCGTGTCAGAAGATCGTTACCAGGAAAGTCGTAGCAGACGACCACGGTGACCAGCCCGTTCTCAGTGCTCTCGATCCGGTGCCGGATGGTCGCGCCCGACACCGCGCCCTGCCATTCATCCATCGAAGCGAGGAACTGCTGCTTGTTCTGCTCGGTATCGACATCCTGCAGCCGGATGCGGGCATCATCGGCAAGCATATCGGCAAGGCTGCCGCGGTCCGCACCCAGCAGTGCGGAATACCAGCGGCCGATCACGGCGCTATCGTCTGCGCGCGCTGAAAGCGGAATCAGAGCGAATAGAACGACCGCACAGAGTTTCGACCAGCCGACAACGGGCACAACGCGACACCTCCTCCATACAACCTAGGCCTGTACGGACGAGAAGTGAAGGTTGTTGTCTTCAGCTGATATCCGGCCGCTCGAAATCGCCGGTTTCGGTGTTCATCGCCCACAACTCGCCTGTCGAGATGTCGAACCAGGCGCCATGCAAGGCAAGCTTGCCCTTGCCTTCAAGGATCTTGACGCAAGGAAAGGTGCGCAGATTGGCGATCGAGTAGCGGATCGAGATACGCTCCAGCGCCGTCTGCCGTTCGCCGGCCGTCATCATGGTCGAGGCCGAAACGGTTTCTGCTGCGGGCGCGATCAGGCTCATCCACTTGCCGATGAAATCGCCCGGCGACAGCGGCGCCGAGGTTGTGTCGAGCGCGGCCCGGATGCCGCCACAACGGCCGTGGCCCATGACGACGATGTTCTTGACCTTCAGGCTCTGCACCGCGAATTCGAGCGCGGCCGAGGTCGAATGATATTCTCCATCCGGCGCATAGGGCGGCACCAGATTGGCGACATTGCGCAGCACGAACAGCTCACCGGGGCCGGCGTTGAAGATCACTTCGGGTGCCGCCCGCGAATCGCTACAGGCCACGATCATGGTCTCTGGCGCCTGACCTTCACGCGCCAGCGATTTGTAGTGATCAGCCTCGGCCACGTAGCGGCCGTTGATGAAATTGCGATAACCGGCAATGAGATGATCGGGGAGATGCGGCATCTGGCGGTGAGGACCTTTCCAGCCTGGACGGCAGTTTTCCACTGCGCATGGCACTAACGGCAAATCGGCGCTGCAATCAATGCGAAATCGTCATGGCTTGGTCGCGCGTGCCATGCATTGCGCATAGCCCACCGCGCGATGCCGTTCAAACATGGATTGCGACAGAGAGCCCCCTGCCATCGACGAATGGCGGATTGGGATAGGATACAGCCTCGCCCCGCGCGATGCGGCCAGCGATCAGAAGCATGACGGCCGCGTCGAGGAAATCGTCTGCGGCAGCGCCCTTCGGCGGCATCTGATCGAGAAACGTGTGCTCATAGCCATGGCGGGCGAGCAAGGCACGCCGCTCTTCCATGCCGGCCGGATTGACCGCGCCCTTGATCTTCTTGGGCAAGCTCATCGCGCGGCCGTCATTGAGCCGCCAGAACGCCACTTCCGGATGCGATTCGAACACACGTGTTCGCAGTTCCGGGCGCGCTGTCAGGAGCCCGTCGATCTCGCGGATCTTGGCAAAAATGCCGAAGGCCTGGATGGAAACGCTGCGTGGCGGGTCGGATGTGGTTGCTGCCACTGCGCTCGCGCGCCGATGTGCCTCATACCAGGCCTCAATCGTGCTGAACGGCGCCGTGTCGGCATAGACGGCCGCACGGGAAGGAATCGCGAAAACACTGGATTGCCGCTCGCCAAGCAGGGGGCGCACCAATGCCTCGGGTCCACGCCCGCCTTTGCCCGAAACCTCGGGCAAGCCGATCGGCATGTCGACCGCCACGATCGCATCCGGCGGCAAGGCCGCAAGGAGATCTCCAAAACCTGGATAGATGCCGACAGTCGGAAACCCGCCTGGATCCTGTCGTACCGCGATCCAGCCAGCCTTGCAGCCATCGACCCCGGCCAGGGATTTTCTGGCCGATGCGCTGGCCGCGTTGCCCGTCACGCGGTGCGACCTCGGCCCGGATGGGTGAGATGGCGCATCTGCACCATGGCCATCGGCTGCGACAGGCTCTGCGCGTCGGTTTCCAGTTGCAGTTCGTCGCCGCCACGCTTGGCGGTGCGTGCGAGGATTTCATAGACCGCTGCTGTCGTCGACTGTAGCGCCTTGGCCGGCGGTTGGCCGGAAAGCGTACGAGCCAGATAGACGGCTCCCGTGAGGTCGCCGAGACCATTCGGCGGCCGATCGATCAGGCGGTGCTCGGCCAACAGCACCTGGCTGGCGTCGAGCAGGAGATTGCCGGTACTGCCAGACATCATCGCGGGCGCGGACGTTACCAGCATGGTTGCCGGACCGGCATCCAGCGCGGCGGCGGTGGTCGATTTCAGATCCGGCAGATCGGCCCCTGCCATCCAGGCCAGTTCATAGCGGTTCGGCGTGGCGATGTCGGCCAATGGCATCAGCCGGTCGCGCAAGGCCTTGGCTGTAGCCTCAGGCACGTAGAGTCCGCCGGAATCGCCCATCACCGGATCGCAAACATAAAGCGCGCCCGGGTTCCTGGCCTTCACCGCATTGACCAGATCGGCAAGCGCGTCGGCCTGGCTTGCCTCGCCGAGATATCCCGAAAGGACAGCGCCGACTTCGCCGAGCCATGGTGCGCTCGCCAGGTCCGCCATCAATGCCGCGAACTGTTCCGCAGGCGGAACGATCCTCGTCGCCCGGCCGTGGCCGGGATGCCAGGGCAGGATGACGGTGGGCACTGCCCACACGGGGAAGCCCAGGGTCTCCAGCGCAAAAACGGCGGCGCGGTTACCCACGGAACCGCGCGCGACGTGACTGGACACGACGATGACGGCGCGGGGCGCCTCGGCCTGGCTGGTATTCATGATGGTCCTATAGATGGCGGGCGATGTAATAACCGACGGCGATCATCATCGCGATCGCCAGGATGAGGCCTAGCACGCGGCCGATGCGCGTGCCCCAATATTCGATCGGATCGAAATCATTGCGGTCATCTCCGTGCCTGTCGGACGGCAGGCCGCCCGGCTCGGTCTCGCGCGCGATCCGGTCGAGGATACGGCGCGATTCGTGCTCGCTGTCCCTGTCGGCATGACCTGCCATGAACGATCCCTCTTTTCGTTGATCCTAGACCGATCCTCCTCGTGGTTACAGGGCCTTGTGGATCGCGAAGCTGCGCCAAGGCAGACATTCACCACTTCACCAACAGACGTTTTCTCCTGCGATCTTTATGGTATTGCTTGACTATTCGAGCAAACGAGGGACCGCTCATGTACGCCCAGCGCCTGTCTTCCCTTCCCCGCAGCCTGCCAGCTTTCCTCTTGATGGCTCTTTTGCTGCCGCTCCTGTCCGCCTGCGGTTACAACACCATTCCAACGGCGGAAGAAAACGCCAAGGCCGCCTGGAGCGAAGTGCTGAACCAGTATCAGCGCCGTGCCGACCTGATTCCGAACCTCGTTGAGACGGTAAAAGGCTACGCCGCGCACGAGAAGGACACCTTGGATGCCGTTGTCGAGGCGCGCGCCAAAGCCACACAGGTGACGGTGACGCCCGAAACCCTCCAGGATCCAGAGGCCTTCAAGAAGTTCCAGGACAGCCAGTCGGGTCTGACCAGCGCGCTGTCGCGGCTGCTCGCCATCACCGAAAACTATCCTGACCTGAAGGCCAACCAGAATTTCATCGCCTTGCAGGCTCAGCTTGAAGGCACCGAAAACCGCATTGCCGTTGCCCGCCGCGACTACATCCAGGCGGTCAAGGACTACAATCTGACGCTCAGGACCTTCCCGTCGGTGCTGTGGGCGACCCTCTGGTTCCGCTCCAACGAGCCTTTCCAGAACTTCACCATCGCCGAAGACAAGATGCAGACGCCGAAAGTCGATTTCGGCACCAACAAGACCACCACGGGGCAGGGTGGCTGAACGCCACCCTTCCTCATTTGGACCGACTGAACCTTGCGCTCCTTCCCGCCGTCCCGCCGCTTGCCTGTGCATGATATCCAGGCAGCGCCGCGGGCTATCGCGTTGAAGGCCCTGCTGGCAGCCATCTTTGCCATGCTGCTTGCCGGCATGGCGCTGGCCGACGATTTGCCGACACTGACCGGACGCGTCGTCGACAATGCCGGCATGATCGACCCGGCTGCGAAGGCAGCGCTGGAACAGAAGCTGGCCGACTTCGAAAAGAAGGGCTCCGACCAGATCGTCGTCGCCACCGTCGATAGCCTCGGTGGCGAGGAGATCGAACCTTATGCCAACCGGCTGTTCCGCGCCTGGAGGCTCGGCCAGGCCAGCGACAACAACGGCGTCCTGCTGCTCGTCGCCAAGAACGACCGCAAGATGCGCATCGAGGTCGGTTACGGGCTGGAAGGCACGCTGACCGACCTGCACACCAAGCTCATCATCGAAAACGACATGGTTCCGGCTTTTCGCGGCGGCGATTTCGCCGGCGGCATCACCAAGGCCGTCGATGACATGATCATGGTTCTGGAAGGCAATCCGGAAGAACTCGAGGCGCGCGGCAAGCGCCACCAGCAGGACAGTTTCAGCGAATACGACGCCGAACAGGTCATGTTCGCGCTGTTCATCACCATCTGGGCGGTGCTGTTCTTCGGCGGCCTCGCCATGGCGATCCTGCCGCCGATCTTCGGCACCAAGATCGGCCCCGGCCGCTACCGCTGGCTGGGCATGACCTTCGACACCAACAGGCGTTCGTCCGGCAACAGCGGCGGCGGTTGGTCATCGGGCGGCGGAGGCTGGTCCGGCGGTGGTGGCGGGTGGTCCTCGGGCGGTGGCGGCTTTTCCGGCGGCGGCGGGTCGTCCGGCGGCGGCGGATCTTCGGGGAGCTGGTGACGATGGCAACAAGTTCGCTCACCCATGCCGACCATGAGCGCATCGCGGAGGCGATCCGCACGGCAGAGCAGAAGACCGGCGGCGAAATCTACTGCGTGGTGGCGCGCTCAAGCGACGGCTATTTCTTCCAGGCCGCCTTCACGGCAACGCTTGCCCTGTTCGCTGTCAGCATCGCCTTCGCCTATGTGCTGGAGGCGCTATGGGTGACGGTACGCCTGCCGCATTTTCTCATCGTGCAGGCGGTGGCCGCCGTCAGCCTGTACATCCTCCTGTGGCTGATACCGCGCCTGCGCATCCATTTCGTGCCGCGCAGGCAGCGCTACAAGGCTGCGCACGCCAATGCCGTGAAGCAGTTCCTTGCCCGCAACGTGCATCGCACCGCCGAGCGGACCGGCGTGCTGATCTTCGTCTCGATCGCCGAACGCTATGCCGAAGTGGTTGCCGATAGCGGCATCGATGCCAAAGTCGGCCAGCATGTCTGGGACGGCGTGGTGCGCGATCTGACCGCTCACGCCGGTGACGACCGCCTGGCTGACGGTTTCGTCAACGCCATCGGCACAGTCGGCGCGGTACTGGCTGAACATTTCCCGATCGCACCAGGCGATATCAACGAACTCGACGATCATCTGGTCGAGATCTAGGACGCTCCCCGGCCTTGAGAGTGCCATGCGTCTATTCAGACGCGCAAAGCACGATGCGGTAGCCCGGTATTTCGTTTGTGCGAAAGCAAGTCGGACTCTTTGCAAGCCTGCCGACCGGGTCTATGGTTAATAAACCATGAACACCTTGACCATCGACATCCGCAAAGCAGAACCGCGCGACGCGGTCGCGATTGCCGACGTGCATCTGGAAGCATGGCGCGGCGCCTATAGCGGTATCATCCCGCACAAGACGCTCACGGCGATGATCAACCGTCGTGGGTCCGACTGGTGGGCGAACGCCATTCGCCGAGCCGCCACCGTGCTGGTGGTGGAGATCGGCGGAACGATAGCGGGCTATGCAACGGTCGGCCGCAACCGTGCCCGCGAGCTGCGCCAGCAGGGCGAAATCTACGAGCTATACCTGCGCCCGGAATATCAGGGCATCGGCCTTGGTCGCAGGCTGTTTTCAGCCGCCCGCCGCAAACTTGCCGATCATGGCCTCAATGGCCTCGTGGTGTGGGCGCTGGAAGAGAACCAGAACGCGCTTGCCTTCTACTCCGGCGAGGGTGGTCGTGATGTCGCCGAAGGCGTCGAGATCTTCGAGCAGAAGGCGCTGAAGAAGGTCGCTTTCGTCTGGGATTGAGCCCGAGCAACTCCAGGAAAAGCGTGTAACGGTTTCCGTCCGGGGTTGCGTAGAAACAAAGAGTTGGAGCGTTTCCGCGTTTCCGTGAAAAACGGGAACGCTCTCCCGCTTATCGCCGCCCGCACGCATTGCCGCATTGCACAAAGCCGTTTCGCCCGTTATTCGGTGCGCGATTGCGAGGCCAGGCGCCACCTTGGAGGCTCATGGTTGTCGGCAAGCCATTCCATCCAGCGCAGACCTGACGACAGATCCCCAATCAGGACAGCGCCAAAGAGAGGGTAATCCATGCGTATCGAGGCGATATCCATCGGCAAGAATCCGCCGGAAGACGTCAACGTCATCATCGAAGTGGCCGTCGGCGGCGAACCGATCAAATACGAGATGGACAAGGAAGCCGGCACGCTGTTCGTCGACCGTTTCCTCTACACGCCGATGCGCTACCCGGGCAATTACGGCTTCGTCCCGCACACCCTGTCCGGTGACGGCGACCCGATCGACGTGCTGGTCTGCAACACGCGCGAACTGGTGCCGGGCTGCGTCATCAACGTGCGCCCGATCGGCGTTCTGATCATGGAAGACAATGCCGGCCAGGACGAGAAGGTGATCGCGGTGCCGTCGTCACACATCACCAAGCGCTATGAGAAGGTGTTCGACTACACCGATATGCCGGAGATCACCCTCAAGCAGATCGAGCATTTCTTCGAGCACTACAAAGATCTCGAACCCGGCAAGTGGGTGAAGATCGGCGGCTGGCACGATGCTGCCTACGCCAAGAAGATGATCGTCGAAGCGATCGAACGCGCCAAAGCCGCCAAGAAATAGGCAGCGCTTTGAACTTTCAGGTGCCGGCGGCTTCCAGGCCAGCCGGCACTTTCAATTGTCGACCCGGCCGAAGGCCGGGACGTCCCCCACGGTGATGCGTTTGTCCTTGCCGCAGGCAAAGGAACGCGCCTTTTCATCGGCAATTTTGCGGGCTTCCTCATTGGCGTTGGGGCTGGTGCCGGCAACGAGTGCGACCGTGCAGCCTTGGCGGCCCTCCATCTGGGCAACCTTCGCCACCACGAGAACATCTGCCTGCTTTTCGGCATCTTCGCCACTGATGCTGACCGAGCGCCGGTGGATAGCCGCAAAGGGAGTGGAGACGTTGCCAGTCTTCTCGACCCGCCATTCCACCTTCGCGCCTGAACTGTTGAAGCCGGAGAAGCTTTCCCACGTCGTGGTCATGTCTTCCGGCGGAAAGCCGAAGAAGACGGATTCTCGCGCATCGCCATAGGAAAGCAGCACCGGATAACCAAGGTAACCCGCGCAGGCGAGCTCAGCCCAGTCGCCATCATCTTTGCCAGCCTCGGCATAGGTCAGGCAATCCTTTTCCGTGACAAGGTCGGTATAGACGCTCGCGACCTCGCCCGCTGACGCGCACTGGCAGAAACCGGCAAGAACGAGGACGGTGAGAATGCTGCGCATGGTGGCCTCCGGCTGACGGACGTCTTGCACCTTATCGCCAAATGCCGACTGCGCCTATGCCGCACCGAGGCTGGACACACGCCGCGCGAGCTCGGCAGGGTCGCCGCTGACGCGCAGCGTCTTCAACCGCGCCGTGCCACCGGCCACCACCGCCACGGATGATGCCGGAGCTCCGAGAGCCTTGGCGACAAGCTTTTCCAGCGCAACATTGGCAGCGCCCTTTTCCGGAACGGCGCGCACGCGTGCCTTCAGATGGCTGCGGCCATCGGCGGTCGTTTCGACACCATCCAGCGCATCGGACGCCGCCTTTGGCGTCAGCCGTACGAACAGATCGATGCCGTCGGCGCGCAGGCGAAAGATTTCGCCCATGCCGGCACTCAGACGAGCGCCGGATAGATGGTCGTGAGGATGAACTGGCGCAGGAAGAACAGGATCAGCAGCAGAATGATCGGCGAAATGTCGATGCCGCCAAGGTCCGGCAGGATGCGACGGATGGGCCGCAGCGCCGGCTCGGTCAACCGGTAGAGCGCGTTGCCGATCGTGCCGACGACCTGGTTGCGCGGGTTGACGACGTTGAAGGCATAGAGCCAGGAGAAGATTGCCGAGGCGATGATGATCCACCAGTAGAGATCCAGCGCCAGAATGACGGTTTGAATGAGGGCGGTCATGCAGGTCTCCGAGTGTTGCCGACATTTAGCGATTGCGCACGGATGCGGCAAGGGCCGGGCAGGCTTGCAGCGGTTTCACGGAATTTTTGAGCCTGTGGAAGAGCCGCCACCACCTCGAGACCGCGGCAATGGCATTGACGATCGAGCGTCGCCAAACTCGAGGCAACGACGGGTTGGCGACCAAAACCTCGCTTGACAGCCGAGCGCCTCGCCCCATAAATGCGCCATCCGCTGGACGGGGCTGTAGCTCAGCTGGGAGAGCGCGTCGTTCGCAATGACGAGGTCAGGGGTTCGATCCCCCTCAGCTCCACCAACGGAATTCCCTCTTAAGCTTCCGCAGCCATCGCCTTCAGCCGTTCCGACGGCTTGAACACGTCCTTGCCCGTCTTCTGGTGCCAATGAGCCAGGCGATCGACGATCCCTGCCAGCCCCTTCTGGCGCGCCCAGAACATCGGCCCGCCCTTGCCGAGCGGGAAGCCATAGCCGTTGACCCAGACCAGATCGACATCGGATTCGCGCGCGGCAATGCCTTCCTCCAGGATGCGCGATCCTTCATTGATCAGGGGGTAGAGCGTGCGTTCGATGATCTCCTCGGCTGAGATGACGCGCGGCGCGATGCCGAGCCGCTTTGCTTCACCGGCAATATGGCTGGCCAGTTCCGGGTCGGGCTCAGCGGTGCGGCCGTCGGCATAGAGATAGAAGCCGCGACCGGTCTTCTGGCCGAAGCGGCCCTGTTCGCACAGCCAGTCCGCGATCAGCGCGGTCTTGCCCAGCGCCTTGCGGTTGCGCCAGCTGATGTCCAGCCCGGCGAGATCCCACATCTGGAAAGGACCCATCGGCCAGCCGAAATCGGTGAACGCCTTATCGACGTCCGCAGGGCTGGCGCCTTCCAGAAGCAGAGCTTCGACATCGGCGCCACGCGCCGTCAGCATGCGGTTGCCGACGAAACCATGACAGACACCCACCACCACGGGTACCTTGCCGATCGAGCGGGCGAGCGACAGCAGGCTCATCAGTACATCCGGCGCCGTTTCCTTGCCGCGCACGACCTCCAGCAGCTTCATGATGTTGGCCGGCGAAAAGAAGTGCATGCCGGCGAAATCCTGCGGCCGGCTGACGGAAGCGGCCAGCGCGTTGACATCGAGATAGGAAGTGTTGGTGGCGATGATGGTGCCCGGCTTGGCCACCTCGTCGATGGCGGCAAGCACCTCTTTCTTGACCGCCATATCCTCGAACACGGCCTCGATGACGAGGTCGCAATCGGCCAGCGCCGCATAGTCCGTGGTGCCCGAAAGCAGCGCCATGCGCGCTGTCTTGGCGGTGTCGCTCAACGAGCCGCGTGAAACCGAGATCGCATAGTTCTTTTCGATGCGATCGAGCCCGCGCTGCAGCGCTTCTTCAGCCGCCTCGACCAGCGTGACCGCAATGCCGCCATTGGCGAAGGCCATGGCTATGCCGCCGCCCATGGTGCCGGCGCCGATGATGCCGACCCGGCGGATAGGCCGCGGCTTCACCGACTTGTCGACCCCTTCGACCTTGGCGGCTTCGCGCTCGGCAAAGAACAGATGCCGCTGCGCCTTGGACTGGTCCGACGCCATCAGTTCGACGAACAGGGCACGTTCGGCGGCCAGGGCTTCCTCGAAGGGCAGAAGCACGGCATTGCGCACCGCCTCCGTGCAGGCGACCGGGGCCCGCAAACCCTTGGCCTTGGCGACAACGGCCTTGATCCGGGCTTCCAGCTGGTCGCGATCGGCGGCTTCAATCTGGTCGCGCCGGCTCCGCACGGAAGCGAATGGCCCACCTTCTGCGGCTTTGACCGCAGCAAAGGCGGCGGCATCGGCAACCAGCCCATCGATGGCGAGCGTGTCGACGAGGCCTGCTTCCAGCGCCTCGGTAGCTGCAATCGGCGTGCCGGATGTGATCATATCCAGCGCCTTCAGCGGACCGACCAGAGCCGGCAGGCGCACCGTGCCGCCGGCGCCCGGCAGCAGGCCGAGCTTCACTTCGGGCAGACCGAGCTTCGCCGCCTTGTCGGCGACCCGGAAATGACATCCGAGCGCCAGTTCCAATCCGCCGCCCAGAGCGGTGCCATGGATGGCGGCGACCGTTGGCTTTTCGATCGATTCCAGAAGCGCGATCAGCGCGCGCAGGTCTGGATCCTGCATCGGCTTGCCGAATTCGGTGATGTCGGCACCGGCGATGAAGGTGCGCCCGGCGCAGGTCACGACGATGGCGGCCGTGGCTGCATCGTCGCGCAGCCGGACGAGCGCGTCATGCAGCGGCTTGCGCACCGAAAAAGACAGCGCGTTCACCGGCGGATTGTCGATCGTGACGATCGCGACGCCGCCGCGATGTTCGACACTCACCTTGTTTTCGGATGATGCTGCTTCAGCCATGATCGCACCTCTTCCCAATTGCGCAGGCAGTACCGTTGATATTTACAAACCGGCTGGCCGGTAATAAAACTTGGACCATGCCTCGTCAACGGTCCGATCAGATCAAGACAGCGAAAGCTCCGGTCGGCCGGCCACCGAGCATGCCGGCACCGCGTGCCACCATTCTGGATGCCGCGGCAAAGTTGTTTGCCGCGCATGGCTTCGAAGGCGCTTCGCTGAACGATGTCGCGCAGGCGGTGGGCGTCACCAAGGCAGCCGTCTATCACTACTTCCCGACCAAGAAAGACATCTTCGACGAGATGATGGTCGACCTTCTGGAACGGCAATATGCCGCCGTCAGCGGTGAGGTGAACGCGGCGGAAGATGCTCCGGAAAAGCTGAAGGCCTTCATGCGTGCGCAGGCTGAGTTCCTGGAGGCCAATCACGCTGCTTTCGTCGTCATGCTGCATGGCTTCGGCGGCATCGAAAAGAACCACTGGACGGAACAACAGCTGGCGTTGCGCGATCGCTACGAGAAGCTGCTGCGCACGCTGCTCGCCGATGGCAAAGCCAGCGGTGCTTTTGCCGTCGACGATGTCGCCACCGCTGCCCGTGCGGTGCTGTCGCTGATGAACTGGATGGTGCGCTGGTTCCGGCCCGAGGGCAAAACCCGCGCCGCGGATTTCGCCCTGCAATATTACGCCCTGATCGTCTCGGGCCTGCAGCCGAGAATCTAGCCCGAAACAAGACGGTCGGGATTGTTGCAGCTCGGCAGCGCTGCGCGACTGAAGGACGAACTTTTCACAGCTGCCGGACACGCAGCGAAATTTATGCGCGCGTAACATGGCAAACTGGGTTATAGCTCACCCTCCGGAACAGCGCCCATGGTGGAAGAGCCCGGCCGGCCTGTATAAACCGCCAAGGGCTGAATTCCATGCCTGTCGAACCTCGACCGTCTCCGGATCAGCGTTATGCTGCGTTCCGCCACACGGCCTTCCGCAATTATTGGGCCTCACGTTTCCTCATGACTTTCGCCACGCAGGTCGTGTCCGTGGCGGTCGGCTGGCAGATCTACGACCTCACCCGCAATCCGTTCGACCTTGGTCTGGTCGGCATCGTGCAGTTCCTGCCGTCGCTCGTTCTGGTGCTGGTTACCGGCGTCGTTGCCGACCGCTTCGGCCGCCGCAGGATCATGGCCCTGGCAACGCTGATGGAAGCTGGCTGCGCCTTGGCACTCCTGCTTCTGACCTGGCACGGGCTTTATTCGCCATTGCCGGTCTTTGCCGTGCTCCTCCTGTTCGGCATTGCCCGCGCCTTCTTCGGCCCCGCCTCGGCTTCGCTGGTCGCCAACCTCGTGCCGCCCCACGATTTCGCCAACGCGATTGCCTGGAACTCGTCGGCTTGGCAGACCGCCACCATCATCGGTCCGGTTGCCGGTGGCCTGCTCTATGGTCTTTCGTCCGAAGCTGCCTATGGCACGGCCGCCGTGCTGATGCTGTTCGCGCTTCTGCTGATCCTCGGCATCCCGAAGCCCGCACAGCGCAGTGAAACCGACAAACCCAGCCTGGCGAGCCTGTTTGCGGGCTTTCACTACATCTGGCGCGAGAAGGTGGTGCTGGGTGCGATTTCGCTCGACCTGGTGGCAGTGCTGCTCTCCGGCGCAACGGCGCTGCTGCCCGTCTATGCCCGCGACATCCTCGACCTCGGCCCATGGGGTCTCGGAATGCTGCGCTCGGCTCCCGGTATCGGCGCCTTGTGCGTTGCGGTCTGGCTGGCCGGCCATCCGCTGCGCGACCAAGCCGGCGCGATCATGCTGTTCTTCGTTGCCGTCTTCGGCGCCGTCACCGCGCTGTTTGGCCTGTCCACCATCACCTGGCTTTCGATCGTCGCGCTGGCGCTGCTCGGTGCCACCGACATGGTCAGCGTCTATATCCGTGAGACGCTGATCCAGCTGTGGACGCCCGACGAGGTTCGCGGCCGCGTCAATGCCGTCAACCAGGTCTTCGTCGGCGCTTCGAACGAGGTCGGCGAATTTCGCGCCGGCACCATGGCGGCATTGATCGGCACCGTGCCGGCGGTGGTCGTCGGTGGTCTCGGCGCCATCGTGGTGGCTGGCATCTGGGCAGCGATCTTCCCGGAGCTGCGCAAGGTGCGTCGTCTCGATAAGCGGGAATGATTGACCGCAGCCCTATCGGTGCGCCGCAGGACGGCCGAAGATCGTTTCCAGGAATTCGCCCAGCCAGCGCTTGAGATGCATGTCCCAGATCAGCCGGCCACCGAGATGATCGCGGCCGGGTTGGGCACCGGGCAATTCGAAGCGATGCGCGCCATGCACCACCCAGCGCTGCATCATCATGCGGGTGAGTTCGCCATGAAACTGGATGCCCCAGGCCGTGTCGCCATATCGAAAGGCCTGGTTGGGATAGGTGTCGGAAGTGGCAAGCAGCGTTGCATCCCTCGGCAGGGAAAAGCCTTCGCGGTGGAAATGATAGACCATTTCCGGCCAGTGCATCAGCTTCTTGCCTTCCTCGGTGGCGCGCAGCGGATACCAGCCGATCTCGACCAGCCCATCGTGATGGCCGTCGACCTTGCCGCCGAGATGATTGACCAGCATCTGCGCGCCCAGGCAGATGCCGAGCAGGGGCTTCTTTTCCTTCAGTGGAACAGCCAGCCAGTCCGTCTCGCGGCGGACGAATTCCTCATGGTCGTTGGCGCTCATCGGACCGCCGAACACAACCGCGCCGGCATGATGGCGAAGCGTTTCAGGCAACGCGTCGCCAAGCGGCGGCCGGCGTATATCCAGCTCGTAGCCCGCCTCGATCAGCATGTGGCCGACCCGGCCGGGGCTGGAGCTTTCCTGATGCAGGACGATCAGGATCCGGGGCCGCGGGTCGGCTTTCACGAACGTCCGGCCCTGCTCATTCGTCGTTCGCGCTGCCCTTGGCTCCGGGTACCTCGGCTGCCGCCTTGCGCCGCGCCGCCACCCGATCGACACGCTCGACGTCGAGCAGCTCCGCCACGCGCCAGACCGTGTTGTCCTCGAGCTCGTGCAGCTCGCCATCCGCGTAGACGATTTCCCACATCAGTCCGATAAAGGCCTTGCGCGCATCGGGATCGAGATGGCGCTTGAGAACGCTGGTGAAGGCATAAAGATCGATGGCTTCACCATCGGCCCTCTCGCCGGCTTGCGCCAGCGCTTCCAGTTCCTGGCCCTGAATGGAATAGCTTTCGGCCAGGATAGCCTTGAAGCGCTCCCATTCGACATCCTGGTGAACGCCATCGGCGCTCATGACATGATAAAGCAGTGCCGCTGCCGCAACGCGTGGGTCATCCGCCTTGGCATGGGTGCGCGCACCATTGGCGGGCAATTCTTTCAGAAAAGACAGAACACGGTCAAACATAAGGCTAATCTGGTCCTTTCCGGATCGCGATCAAGTCACAGCTGTTCAAAACAAACGGAAACGGCGTGGTTTCTCCGCCTCGTCTTCGGGTGTCACTCCCGGATCGTCGGGCTGATGCGACACCGGCTCTTCGCCTGTCGCCGCATCGGGCACGGGGCCGCGATTTGGCGTGGCGGTTGTCGTTGCTCCGTTGGGGGCCGGCACCGTTTCTGCGTCCACGACAACGACGTCATCATCGCGCTCGGGCCCGGCCAAGGATGGTGGCACCACATCCGGAACCGGTCGGCTCGCCTCGATCAGCCTGCCCGTACGCTCCACCGGTTCGCGCCACTCGAACGCGTCGAGCCGCCCACTCACCGGCGAGATCGGCGCCCAACGCTCGGCGGTGACGCCATCGGCCACCCAGGCAGCATCGTGAGGAGCACGCACTGCCTGCGAAAGCAGCTGCCGCACCTTGCCCTGATTGCCGCCATCGGCTTCCTCGATATCGGCAAGCAGGAGATAGGCGCCTTCGCTGGGCTGCATGCGGATGGCTGCTTCGGCCTCCTGTCGGGCGAGCGCAAAATCCTGCGCGTCGAGTGCCGTACGCGCCACTGCAAGCGAGGATTCGGCGTGGTTCTTCTTCATCTCCTGCAGCTTGCGGGCACGGCCAAGGCGGTCGAGCACGGCATCGGCCGGCCTGGCATGGATGTAGAGATCAGCGAGATCGGGATGCGGTTCCGCCCGCCATGCCGCTTCGAGGATTTTTGAGCCCTTGCGCAGATCGTTCTGCTTGAACAGCACCTTGGCCGCAACGATCGCCGCCGGCGTGAATTCCGGCAGCAGCTTGTTCGCCTCCAACGCGGCCGCTTTGGCAGCAGCCTGGTCGTTGTCCATCAAGGCCTCGGCCTTGGCGGTCAAAAGCACGCCCCGGCGCCGGTTTGCTGCATCACGCTCGATCTGCCGGCCTGACTTTTGCGCATCGGCCAGCCTCAGCGCACCGTCCCAGTCCCCGCGCGCCGCCAGTTCCTCCATTGTCGCTTCGGCAGCCCAGGCCAGTTGCGGTGCCACCGAAGCGGCGCGGCCGGCATAATGCCGGGCCGCGTTGCGGTCGCCCAGCCGCTCGGCTTCGAGATAAAGCCCGCGCAAGCCAAGCAGTCGCATTTCGGGATCATCGAGCATCGCCTCGAACTTCTGGCGGGCACTGTCGTGGTCGCCTTCCAGCAAAGAGGCCTGCGCATCGAGAAGATTGATCAGCGGCTCCTGATCGGAGCGGATCAGCTTGACGGCTTCCTTGGTCTTGCGACGCGCCAGGGCACCGTCACCGGCACCGGCCGCGATCATGCCGGTCGACAGCGCTTGATAGCCGCGGTCGCGGCGGCGCACCCGGAAGTGCCGGGCGATCGCATAGGGACTGTTCCATATCGATTTGAGCAGCCACCAGATTATCATCACGGCGGCGATCACCGCCACGACGGCCACCGCCGCCACCATCAGGCTGACCTGGTACTGGTAGCCGGAAAAGGTGACCACCATTTCGCCGGGCCGGTCGGCGAGCCAGGCAAAACCCAATCCGAGCGCGAAGATGATGGCGAGATAGAAGAGGATGCGAATCATCTCATCACCCCTTCATTGCGCCCGACACCAGCTCGTTCACAGCCGCTTCCGCCTCTTGCCGGGCCTTGAGCTTGCCGGCGAAGTCAGCACCGGCTGCCTTTGCCGTTTCCGGCAGCGTGTCGTATTCGGACAGCGCCTTGGCATAGTCGCCCTGGTTCACCGCAACCTCCATCCGTGCCACGGTTTCCGGCGCCCCCTTGCCTTCGACGGCACCGATCGGTCGCACCTTTACAAGTGATTCCGCGCTGGTCAGCAGGCGCTGGAATACGCCCTGGTCGGGATCGACCGGCGTTGCCGCCGAAATCATCGCATTGGCGGCATCGCCAACACCGGCGGTGATGTCGATACGGGTCGGGATGCCCTTTTCAGCATAGGTGCGCAAGGTCGCGATCTGCGGCGCATCCGGCCGGACTGCCGCGAAAGTCTCGAGCTCCGCAGTGAAGGGGCCCCCGCGATCGAGCGCGGCCTTGAGCGCCGAAGCGGCAATGGCCAGCGCGATCTTGGGTTGCGAGGCCTGCGCATCCACTTTGCCGGAAAGTTGCGAGGTCTGTTGCTCGACCGCGCCAAGGCGACCGTCCAGGGTGGCTGCGGCCTGTTCCGCAGACTGCATCTGCGCCTCCAGCGTCGTCACTTTGCTGTTCAGCGGTCCCAGGTCGATGGCTGTAGCGCCATTTTCGCTGCGCAAGGCGGCGAGCGCGGTGTCGAATTCAGCGACCTTGTCGGAAAGCGCCTTCATCTGCCCCTCGTCGACACCCGTGGCTGGCGGTGTCGCTTTCAGCGCGGCGACTTCAGCCTTCACCTGGTCAAGGGCAGCCGCAAGCTGCGCCGAGGCATCTGGATTGGAGCCCGACCTGAGTGCCGCGACCTCGCTTTTGAGCGCCGCGATTTCGCTGTTTGACGCCGTATCGGAGGAACCCAGCAGACCGGCGGTTTGCAGAACGCCCATTCCGGCGAGGGCTACGACGCCGCCTATCACGCCCGCAGCAAGAGCGCCAAAGCTGCCGCGTTTCGGTTCGACAGGTTGATCGTTCACAAATCCCCCGTTTGCCTTGCCCTCGTCAGCTGCCTTCGCCATTTCCGGTGCGGTTTTGTCTGTTGCTTCCGCTTCCGAGCGGGCATGGCTTTCGCCGAAATCGTAATCGAAACCACGGGATTGAGAAGCAGTATCGTTTGATACCGCTGCCTCGGAGGCAGCCGCTTCTGTTTGCTCCTCGGATTCCGGCATTTCCGCCGGCGCGCCCAAAACCTCTTCCGGCTGCTTGCCGTTGTCGGCCTGGTCCTTACCACTCACCCGCGAAACGTCGGTGGGATCGAGATCGATCGTCACCGGTTCGCGACGGCTCCTGGAATGGCGCGTCTTGGGCGTCTTGACCATGCTTCGGCTCCCCAAATGGTTCGGACCGTCAGGCGGCAGGCTAAAAACGGTCTACCACACCTCCAAGCTGTGAAAAGGGGCGGTATGATGAAGCACCTTCATTCCAGCGCGTTGAGCAACGCCAGCAACGCATCTTCGTCCAGCCGCCCCGCGACCGCCAGCCGTCCGGGAAAAACAGCGCTTGCTGCCTTGGCAACCCGCACCGAGAGCGTCAGAATGCGTGTCTCTTCAAAATAGCGCGCCAATTCGGGCCGCTGCGCCAGTGCGGAATAGGCCTGCGCCGCCTTGGCGGAGTAAAGCAGCACCGCATCCACCGGCCGGCCGGCAAGACGTGTCGCCGCCACGTTGCCGGGATGATCGACCGGCAGCGTGTCATAGGTCTCGACGGGCAGGACCTTGACCCCTTGTCCGGCAAGAAATGCCTCGAAATCGGGAGAGCGGACGCGGCCGCAGAGGTAGACAACCGTCCTGCCAATGAGCGAAGGCGCGATCAGCCCCGCCAGCTGCCCGGCATCGCCCGACCCCACTTCGGCGACGGAAAGCCCGGCTGCGCGTGCCGTCGCGGCCGTCTTCGGTCCAACGGCATGGCAAGGCAGATCTTTGAGCCGCTGCAGAACATCGGCTGACGCATGACGGATCGCGTTGGCGCTCGTCACGACAAGCGCTGCCGCATCCTCGGGCCAGATGTCGGCGGTGACAGGCAATGCGCGCGTTTCGGAAAGCGGCAGAACCACCGGTTCGAAGCCAAGCTCCCGGAGCCGCGCCGCCGTGCGGCTGGCAGCCGGCTCCGGCCGCGTCACCAGCACGCGCATCATTCAGCGCCGTCTCGCCGGGGAGACATCAATTCCAGCCTTCGAAGAAGTGAGCGCCGGCACGCGCCCGAACATCCGCCCCGGCCTCGGCGCCGATCGCCGCCGCATCCTTGCCGAGCCCCTTTCGCGCCACCTCGCGAACATCGCTGCCGTCGGGTGTCAGGATCATGCCGGAGAAAGACAGCTCCTCGCCTGCGACCGTCGCGTAGCCTGCGATCGGCGTGCGGCAGGAGCCGTCGAGCGCAGCGAGGAAAGCACGCTCACAGGCCAGTGCCTGCCCTGTCGGGACATCGTGGATGGCGGCGAGCAAGACACCTGTCTCCGCATCGCCGATGCGGCTTTCGATGCAGATCGCACCTTGCCCCGGCGCCGGCGGAAACGCCTCCAGCGACATCACATCAGTGGCGATATGCTCCAGATCGAGCCGTTTCAGCCCGGCCAGCGCGAGGATCGTGGCGTCGGCGATCCCTTCGTCCAGCTTGCGCAGACGTGTCTGCACGTTGCCGCGAAACAGCACCACTTCGAGATCGGGCCGCATACGCCGGATCAGGGCCTGGCGCCTGAGGGAAGAGGAACCGACCTTTGTCCCTGCCGGCAGGTCGGCGATGCGCGCTGCCTTGCGGCTGATGAAAGCTTCGCGAGCGTCCTCGCGTGGCAGGAAAGCGGATAATTCCAACCCTTCCGGCAACATCGTCGGCATGTCCTTCGAGGAGTGCACGGCGATATCGATGCGCCCGTCAAGCAGTGCTTCTTCGATCTCCTTGGTGAAAAGTCCCTTGCCGCCGGCTTCGGATAGCGGCCGATCCTGGATGCGATCGCCGCTGGTCGAAATGACGACCACGTCGAACGCTTCTTCCGGCAGGCCATGTGCCGCCATCAGCCTGTCGCGCGTCTCATGTGCCTGCGCCAGCGCCAGAAGGCTGCCTCGGGTTCCAATCTTCAAGGTTGTTTGCATCAAGCGCGGTCCGTGATAACCCCGGCTCGGAGCCTGAGCTCCGGATATCCAGCCCTCTCCTAACGGGGAAGTGGCGCATGGGCAATCATCGAGGTTTGCGGCGAATTGATCCGCGTTCTGGGCATAGAGACGAGCTGTGACGAAACGGCGGCCAGCATCGTGGCGCTGGACGGCGCTTCCGCGCCGAAAATCCTGTCCAATGTCGTGCTCAGCCAGATCGCCGAACATGCGGCATTTGGTGGCGTCGTGCCCGAGATCGCCGCGCGCGCCCATGTCGAGGCGCTGGACGGCATTGTCGAGGCAGCACTCACCGACTCGGACATGAGCCTGGATGACATCGACGCAATTGCCGCAACCGCCGGCCCGGGCCTTGTCGGCGGCCTGATCGTCGGCCTGATGACGGCCAAGGCCATCGCCGCTGCCGCCGGCAAGCCCCTGCTCGCCATCAACCACCTCGAAGGCCATGCTTTAACCGCCCGGCTGACCGATGGCCTGACCTTTCCTTACCTGCTGCTTCTGGTTTCGGGCGGACACACCCAGATCGTGCGTGTCGCCGGCGTCGGCGACTACCAGCGCTGGGCCACCACCATCGATGATGCGCTGGGCGAAGCATTCGACAAGACCGCCAAGATGCTCGGCCTGCCTTATCCAGGCGGCCCCAATGTCGAGAAGGCTGCCGCGAAGGGTGACCCGGCCCGCTTTGCCTTCCCGCGGCCGATGAAGGGCTCGCCCCAGCCCGACTTCTCTTTTTCCGGGCTGAAGACCGCCGTGCGCCAGACCGCTCAAGCGATCGCGCCGTTGACCGAACAGGATGTCGCCGACATCTGTGCTTCGTTTCAGACAGCTGTCGCCGATGCGCTCGCGGACCGTGTTTCACGCGCATTGAGCCGCTTCAGGGCAGAATTTCCGCATGAAGAACGGCCTGCGCTTGTCGTCGCCGGGGGTGTTGCGGCCAATCGGATGATCAAGACAACGCTGGAAGGGCTCTGCGACAAGGCAGGCTTCCGTTTCGTCGCGCCGCCGCTGAAACTGTGCACCGACAATGCGGCGATGATCGCCTGGGCAGGCATCGAACGCTTGCAGGCAGGCCTGAAGGACGAGAACGCCTTCGATTTCGTGCCCCGTTCGCGCTGGCCGCTCGATATTGTCTCCACGCCGGTGGTGGGCGCGGGAAGACGAGGAGCCAAGGCATGAGCAAAGTGCAGGCAAGTGGCCGCCGCATTGCCGTCCTGGGGGGCGGAGCCTGGGGTACTGCGCTGGCCCAGGCCATGCTGCGAGCCGGCCACAAAGTATCGTTGTGGGCACGCGACGCGGAAATGGTTGCAGCAATCCGGCGGGGCGAAAACCCGCGTTATCTGCCCGGTATCGCGATAGACCGAGGCATTGCGGTGAGTTCATCCCTGGCTGAGGCCCTGGAGGACGCCGATTGCATCCTCGTCGTCACGCCCGCGCAGTCGCTGCGTCAGGTTCTCACCGAAACGAAACCGCACCTCGCCACCACCATTCCGGTGGTCTTGTGCGCCAAGGGGATCGAGCGCGACACGGGCGCGCTGCTTTCGACCATTGCTGGCGAGATCCTGCCGAACAATCCGATTGCCGCCCTGTCGGGGCCAAGCTTTGCCACGGATGTCGCCAAGGGCCTGCCGACCGCCGTTGTCGTCGCAGCGCGCGAGGAAACCCTGGCCGTTGAACTCGCGGCGCTGTTTTCCGCCCGCAATCTGCGCTGCTACTCCAGCGACGACCTCGTTGGCGTCGAGATTGGCGGCGCACTGAAGAATGTATTCGCCCTGGCCGCAGGCGCTGTGACCGGCGCAGGCCTCGGCGCCAGCGCGCAAGCCGCGATGGTGACGCGCGGCTTCGTCGAATTGCGCCGCATTGGTGCTGCCTTCGGGGCCAAGCCGGAGACGCTGATGGGCCTTTCCGGCCTGGGCGACCTGATGTTGACCTGTTCCTCGGCGCAATCGCGTAATTTCGCTTACGGATTGGCGCTGGGACGGGGCGAGCCACTCGCCGGCCGGCCGCTGGCTGAAGGCGTGCCGACGGCTGCGATTGCCGCCCGCCTCGCCGCCGAACAGGGCATCGACGCGCCAATCATATCCGCCGTCGCCGCCATACTCGAAGGCGCCATCACCATCGGCGAAGCCGTCTCCATGCTGATGACGCGGCCCCTGAAAACGGAAAACGACTAAACCGACTGAGGAAGCACGATGCTGTTTGCACTGATCTGCAAGGATAAACCCGGCCACCTCCAGGTGCGCCTCGACACACGCCCGGATCACGTCAACTTCCTCAACGGGTTGAATGCCGACAAGAGGCTGGCCTTTGGCGGCCCCTTCCTCGATGCCGACGGCAAGCCGAATGGTAGCCTTGTCGTCATCGAGGCCGCCGATCTCGCCGCCGCAGAGGCGCTGGCTGCGGCAGATCCCTACGCCAAGGCTGGCCTTTTCGAGAGCGTCGAAGTCAGACCGTGGAATTGGGTGTTCAACAAACCAGCCGAAGCTTGAGTCCGCGGGCAGCAGAGGGACCACGATGAATTATTGGCTCTTCAAATCCGAACCGTTCAAATTCTCCTTCGACATGCTGAAGGAGAAGGGCAAAGCCGGCACGCAATGGGACGGCGTGCGCAACTATGCCGCGCGCAACAACATGAAGGCGATGCAGATCGGCGACCTTGGCTTCTTCTATCATTCCAACGAAGGGCTCAACATCGTCGGCATCGCCGAGGTCTGCGCGCTGGCGCATCATGACACCACGACGGACGATCCGCGCTGGGAATGCGTCGACATCCGCGCCGTTCGCGATGTGCCCAATCCGCCGACGCTCGGCGACATCAAGGCCAACCCGAAGCTGTCGGAAATGGCGCTGGTCAGGCTCGGACGCCTGTCGGTGCAGCCGGTGACCCCTGAAGAGTGGAAGGAAGTCTGTCGCATGGGCGGTCTCAACCCCGCACCGTGACGCTGACGCCGCAAACCGCGGAGCGTTTCATTCTCAACAACACGGCGCCGATGACGCCGCCGCATGTACCCGAAATCACCCTGCGCCTAGCCGATGAGGCGCATGATCTGTGGCGGCGCACCGAGGAGGAATTGGCTGAAATCGGCCTGCCGCCGCCCTTCTGGGCCTTTGCCTGGGCCGGTGGACAGGGATTGGCCCGCTACCTGCTCGACCATCCGGAAATCGTGCGCAACCGCCGTGTCCTGGATTTCGCCTCAGGCTCCGGCCTGGTCGCCATTGCCGCGATGAAGGCCGGCGCGGCGTCTGTCGAGGGAGCCGATATCGATCCCTTCTGCGAGACGGCGATCCGGCTCAACGCCGAAGCAAACAGAGTCGCGGTCACCTTCAATGGGCAGGATCTGGTCGAAACCGACACAGGATGGGATCTCGTCCTTGCGGGCGATGTCTTTTACGAAAAGCCATTTGCCGAGCGGCTGCTGCCGTGGTTCTCCGCTTTGAGGGCCCGTGGCGCCGATATTCTGATCGGCGATCCCGGCCGCGCCTACCTGCCGAAAACCGGCCTGGAGCGACTGGCGACCTATGAAGTGCCGGTGACGCGCGCGCTGGAGGACGCCGAAGTCAAGCGGACGACCGTCTGGCGTTTCGCTTAGAAGTCATCCCATGGTCGTCGCGCCGTATCGATCGGCGGCGCATGCGCCTCCGCCAGGATCCAGTCCTTGAAGGCGATAATGCGCGCATCCTGCGCCGACGCTTCCGGATAGACCAGGAAATAGGCGAATTCCGGCGGCACCTTGATGCCGAGTTCGAAGGGTCGCACCAACCGGCCTTCGGACAGATCGTTGGCGACCATCGCGAAGTCCGCCAGCGCCACGACATTGCCACCCGCAGCGGCGGCAATAGCATCGGTGGAGGTCGTCATCACCACGGTGCGGCTGTCATCGAAATCCTCCACGCCTGCCGCCGCCATCCACATGCGCCAGTTCGGCCAGACGATACCCTGGCGCACCCATTCGATGTGAACGAGCGTATGTTTGAGCAGGTCGCGCGGCTCGGTGAGTGGCGGCCCTTGCCGCAGCAGTTCCGGGCTGCAAACCGGAATGATGACATTCTCGAACAGCCGCGCCGAGCAAAGCCCCGGATATTTTCCGGTGCCGAAGCGGATACCGATATCGACGTCGTCCCGATCGAAATCCCGCACGTCATAGGTGATGTCGAAGCGCAGATCGATGTCGGGATACAGCTTGCGGAAACCGTCCACACGCCGCAACAGCCAGCGTGTGGCGAATTCCGCGCTGGCTGTCACCTTCAACTGTTCCGTTCCACGGGAAAGCTTTTTTGCCTTGGCCACCGCCCGGTTGAGCGTTTCCAGTGCATCCGTCGAGGCATCCACGAGCGCCAGTCCGGCCTCCGTCAGCCGGATGCTGCGGCTGGTTCGCGTAAACAGGATCAGGCCGAGCTGATCCTCGATTTCCTTGATCTGATAGCTGACGGCAGCCGGTGTCAGCCCGAGTTCATCGGCCGCGCGAGTGAAATTGAGATGGCGTCCTGCCGCTTCCAGCGTCCGCAAGGCACGGGTTCCAGGCAGCAGGCGGGACATGGCTATCTTCAAGCGCCCCTTGATGATCTGCCAAGAACTACTCGTTTCCCCCTTTCGTTTCAATGAGAGATACTGGGATCAGTCGAAAATTGCCAAGCGAAGCTTAAAGTTTCGCTCCTGATGAAAGACCTGCGTTATGTCCGCGATCGTTCTGAAATGCCCCCCGGAGCGGCCAAGCCGCATCCAGCCCGTGTTGGACTGGCTAAGGCAGGCGCGCATCGCTGCATCACTTCCGCTGCAGAACGCCGAAGCCCTCTCCGACTCCTACCTGCGTGACGTCGGCCTGCGTCGGGAAGACGTTGCCCGCACGGTCACCGAGGCCCCGCAGCGCCTTGGCCTGCTCGACCTCGGCTGGCAGGCACCGCGGCCGCCAAAGCGTCGCTGACGCTGCGCCGACCTCTCAGCGGATCACCTTCACCACCGTACGGTCCGACAGCAGCGGCAACAGCCGCGCCATGGTTTGCGCGGTGACTGCCACGCAGCCTTGCGTCGGCGTGAAGCCCGGCCGCGCCAGATGGAAGAAGATCGCGCTGCCGCGCCCGCGGCGGCGCGGCGCGATATTCCAGTCAAGCACCAGGCAGGCATCATAGAGCCGGTCGTCCCGCTTCATGCGCTCGTGACTGGCGCCATAGGGAATCCTGACCGGCCGGTTGTAGTTGCGGTCGTCAGGAACCTCGCACCAACCAAGATCCGGACCGATGGGTGCCATCGCAAGCCGCGTACGCCGCGCGCCGGCAAACTGATCATTTCGGAAATAGCCGGACAGGATGCGCATCGCCGCGAGTGGCGTCGCACCGTCGCCTTCGCGTTTGTTCGCCGAAATACCGCCTCGTCCCAATGCGCAGGAAAACACCAGTTTTCCTGCCTGCAACAGCCCCTTGGTTCCATCGCCGGGGCGAGCCCGCACGACGAGTGTGCGAAGACCTGTGCGCAATGGCCGGTCCGCCCCATTGCGCACACGGTTTTTCGGATATGATGTTACCATGGAACAAATTACCGTGATCGGCTGTTTAAGGCGACAGCATCCGCATAAACGGATTCCGGTCAACGACACATCTATCTTTTTGTGATTTTGAAACAACGGATTGATCCATGACTTCACGCACCATCCTGGTTGTCGATGACGACGAAGACCTCCGCACCACGCTGGCAGAGCAATTGTCACTCTATGAGGAATTCGACGTCCTGCAGGAGACCAGTGCGGCGAAAGGCGTCGCGACGGCACGCGGCGGCATGATCGATCTGCTCATCATGGATGTCGGCCTGCCGGACATGGACGGCCGGGAAGCCGTGAAGATCCTGCGCAAGGGCGGCTACAAGGCTCCGATCATCATGCTGACCGGACATGACACCGATTCCGACACGATCCTGGGATTGGAAGCCGGCGCCAACGACTATGTGACCAAGCCGTTTCGTTTCGCCGTGCTGCTTGCGCGCATCCGCGCGCAGTTGCGCCAGCACGAGCAGAGCGAGGATGCGACTTTCACGGTCGGACCCTACACCTTCAAACCAAGCCAGAAGCTGCTCATCGACCAGCGCGGCGGCAAGGTGAGGCTGACCGAAAAGGAAGCCTCCATCATCAAATATCTCTACCGCGCCGAGCAGAAAGTGGTGACCCGCGATGTGCTCCTCGAGGAGGTGTGGGGCTACAACTCCGGTGTCACCACCCACACGCTGGAAACCCACGTCTACCGCCTGCGCCAGAAGATCGAACACGATCCATCCAACGCAGCGATCCTCGTCACCGAAAGCGGCGGCTACAAGCTGGTTCCCTGAACCGCGCCACCGCCTGCCCAAGGCTCACGCACCTGTTTAGCCAACGGCCGGGATTTCCCGGCCGTTTCATTATGGGGCGGCACGCGGCGAAGCTGCCTTTTCTTGACCCGCTCCCCTGTCCGAACAGATTCTGTTAAAGGCTCTATATTATTGGTCAATTAAGTGTAGTTGACCGGATGGCGATTTTGGGTGGGGTCGCGCAACGGAGGGAATGACCTGTCGGTCCGGGGACATAACTGATGGCGCTGGATGACGACATCCGTGTCCTGTCCGCCGTGGGGCTCTTCGAGGGCTTCACGCCGGAACAGTTGCGTCTGCTCGCCTTCGGTGCCGAGACCACCTCGCTCCCGGCGGACAGGAAGCTCTATCGCGAGGACGACGAAGCCGATTCCGCTTATGTCGTGATCAGCGGCCGCATCGCCCTTTATCGCGAGGCCGACAGCAACCATGTCGTGATCAGCACCGCGGGACCCGGCGCGATTTTGGGCGAGCTGGCATTGATCGCCGACACAAAACGCCTGACCAGCGCTTCCGCGGCGATCGATTCGCAGGTTCTGCGCCTCAACCGCAAGATGTTCCGGCGTATTCTCGAGGAATATCCCGACCTCGCGGTGCAACTGCACCAGCGAATCGTCGAAGAGTTGCAGGCGCTGATCGAGCGGATCGAACAGCTGGCGCCGCGCTTCGGCGGCTAACGGAACACCGGTGGGAACGACTTTTCATCTCGTTCGCGGCGGCCTGGCCGATCTGCCTTTCATCATGGCCACCGAACGGCTGGAGGGGTACGACCGGCTCGTTGGACGCTGGGACGAGCAGCGGCACCGCGATGCTTTTGTCGACGGCAGCCATGCCTATTTCATCGGCCATGACGGTCCGGCACCGGTCGGGTTCGCCATGCTGCGTTTCTGGAACGCGGTCGAGCGCACGACGCTGGTGCGCCGCGTCGCCGTCGTCAGCCCCGGTCAGGGCCAGGGACGGCGCCTGCTTGCTGCGGTCGTCGCGCGCACGTTCCAGGAGACGGATGTCCATCGCCTCGTCATCGGCCTGTTTCCCGACAATCTGCGCGCCCAGCGCATGTACGAGGCGATCGGCTTCCAGGCCGAGGGTATTTCACGCGGCAGTGCCTATTTCGGCGGCGAATATCGTGACGAACTGGTGATGTCGCTGCTGCGGCCGGAATGGGAAGCCGCCAACGCCTAGCATTTCTCAGAGATCGAACCGGGCAATCACCGGTACATGGTCGGACGGGCGCTCCCATCCGCGGGCGACGCGCAAGATCTCATATCCCGTGAAAGCCGGCACGAGGTTGTTCGAGGACCAGACATGGTCGAGCCGGCGGCCGCGATCCGACGCCTGCCAATCGGCGGCGCGATAGCTCCACCAGGTGTAGATCTTCTGTTCGATGGGCACATTCAAACGCATCAGGTCGGCCCAGGAGCCCTGCTTGCGCATTGCCTCGAAACTCTCCGTCTCGACCGGCGTATGGCTGACGACGTTGAGCAGTTGCTTGTGCGACCAGACGTCGTGTTCGAGCGGGGCGATGTTGAGATCTCCGACCAGGATCGATCCCGCGCCGTCATTTTCGTCGGCGCGAACACTGTTCATCTCCTGCACGAAATCGAGCTTGTGCCGGAACTTCGGGTTGATCTGGGGGTTGGGTTCGTCGCCGCCCGCCGGCACATAGAAATTGTGAAGCACGATCTTCCTACCGCCAGCCTCGAAGCGTACTGAAATATGCCGGCTGTCTTCGATTTCGCAGAAGCGGCGCTTTTCCACGATTTCGATCGGCCGCCGCGCGACGGTGGCGACACCGTGATAACCCTTCTGGCCGTGGATGGCGATGTGCTCGTAGCCCAGCTTGCGGAAAGCGTTCGCCGGAAACAGATCATCCGGGCATTTGGTTTCCTGCAGGCAGATGATGTCGGGATTGCGCTCCGCGATCAGCTGTTCGACCAGCGGCATGCGCAGCCTGACCGAGTTGATGTTCCAGGTTGCCAGAGTAAAAGCCATGCGTGTTCCGAACCCGTGCCCGTCAAGCCGGCGGGCTCAAGCGAAGGCATCAATGCGATGAAATTTGCGCGGAACCTGCCAGCCTGGGTTCGGAAAAACAAGACGGCGCACCGGACAAGGATCCAGTGTGCCGAATTTCCACAAAGAGTTTAGGAAATGACGGCAGTCGGACCAGGGCGCGCTGCGGCAAACCTCAACGCAAACCCTTCTTGGCATTGAGCTCGCGATTGGCCGTATAGTCGATCTTGAACGTATCGGGCGCGAAGGAAACGCCTTCCCTGGTGTTGAAGATCATCACCGTCGTGTCCTTGCCCTGCGCATCGGTGATCGTCCACTGGCGCAGGTCGTAGGTCTTCGGATCGAACATCATGGTGATGGTCGAATTGCCGAACACCTGCTTGTCCGACAGCTTGATGGTGATGAGGTCTTCCTCTTCCTTCACATTCTTCACACGGTCGCCGGACAGGTCGATCCTGTCTTCGAGCAGGAGCTTCAGCGGCGTCTTCGAAAGCGGGTAGAGGTCGGATGTCTGCAACTTCTTGTTGAGGAGGACGACCGATTCGCCGTCCGAGATCACCTTGAAGTTGGCCGCGCCTTCATAGTTGAATCGGATCTTGCCCGGACGTTCCAGGAAGAACTTGCCGCCGGTCTGTTCGCCTTTCGGACCGAACTGCACGAATTCACCCGTCATCGACTTCACCGCCGAGAAATGATCGGCGATCTTCTGGGCGGCAGGCGGGACAGCGGCCTGGGCGGCGGCCACGGGCATGAAGACCGGCACGGTGTTGGCGGCAGCGGCACCCACCACCATCAAGCCAAGCCCGAGCAACCGCCGCCGCGTCAAGGCAAGGCCGGTTGCTGCTGCGAAAAGGTTGTCTTCCATGCCGCTTACTCTCGTATCGTTGTTCCGGACAGGTGGTGGACCCTCAGTTGGGCTTTAGTTTGACCGTCCTCTTGTCAGAACTTGTCTTCTTCCGTCGGCACCAGGATTTCGCGCTTGCCGGCATGGTTGGCTGCACCGACGATGCCCTCCTGCTCCATCCGTTCGATGATCGAGGCGGCACGGTTGTAACCGATGCCGAGACGGCGCTGGATGTAGCTGGTCGATGCCTTGCCGTCGCGCAGCACCACCGCCACCGCCTGATCGTACGGATCGTCGGAATCGTCGAGATTGCCGCCACCGGAACCTCCGCGGCCCGACGGTTCGTCGTCGCCTTCCTCATCATCCTCGGTGATCGCATCGAGATATTCAGGCACGCCTTGCAGCTTCAGGTGCTGGACCACCTTCTCGACCTCGTCGTCGGCGACGAACGGGCCGTGTACGCGCTGGATACGGCCACCACCTGCCATATAGAGCATGTCGCCCATGCCGAGCAGCTGCTCCGCGCCCTGTTCGCCAAGGATGGTGCGCGAGTCGATCTTCGACGTCACCTGGAAGGAGATGCGGGTCGGGAAATTGGCCTTGATCGTGCCGGTGATGACGTCGACCGATGGACGCTGTGTCGCCATGATGACGTGGATGCCGGCGGCGCGCGCCATCTGCGCGAGACGCTGGACGGCGCCTTCGATATCCTTGCCGGCGACCATCATCAGGTCGGCCATCTCGTCGATGATGACGACGATATAGGGCATCGGCTCGAGATCGAGATCCTCGGTCTCGTAGATCGCCTCGCCGGTCTGGCGGTCGAAACCGGTCTGCACCGTGCGTGAGATCTTCTCGCCCTTCTTGTCGGCCTGCACGATGCGCTGGTTGAAACCGTCGATGTTGCGCACGCCGACCTTGGACATCTTGCGGTAGCGGTCCTCCATCTCGCGCACCGTCCACTTCAGCGCGACCACGGCTTTCTTCGGATCGGTGACGACAGGGGTGAGCAGATGCGGGATGCCGTCATAGACGGAAAGTTCCAGCATCTTCGGATCGATCATGATGAGGCGGCACTCCTCCGGTTTCAGCCGGTAGAGAAGCGACAGGATCATGGTGTTGATGGCGACCGATTTGCCTGAGCCGGTGGTACCGGCCACCAGCACGTGCGGCATCTTGGCGATATCGACGATGACCGGCTCGCCATTGATGGTCTTGCCGAGCGCAAGCGCGAGCTTGGCCTTGCTTTCCTCGAAATCGCGACTGGCCAGGATCTCGCGCAGATAGACCATTTCGCGCTTGGCGTTGGGCAGTTCGATACCGATGGCGTTGCGGCCAGGCACCACCGCGACACGCGCGGCGATCGCGCTCATCGAGCGGGCGATGTCGTCGGCAAGGCCGATGACGCGGCTCGACTTGATGCCGGGCGCCGGCTCGAGCTCGTAGAGCGTGACCACCGGACCAGGCCGGACATGGATGATCTCGCCTTTGACGCCAAAGTCCTCCAGCACGCCTTCCAGCAGACGCGCGTTCTGTTCCAGCGCATCCTTGGACAGGCTCGGATCACGCGCCACACTCTTCGGTTCAGACAGGAAATGCAGCGACGGCATCTCGAAACTGCTGGAAGCGATGAGCGAGGTCTGCGCCTCGCGCTGAACGCGCGCACCCTGCGTGGGCCGGGGTGCCGGTGCTTCGACGCGCGTGGCGGCATCGGAGCGGAAATTGCGTACCTGGGTGTTGGAGCCGGCCTGCGTGCGCGGCGCGCCAACAGGCTGGTCATACGGATAATCGTCCTCGTCGCGCTCGAAATCGGCTTCGCCGAAATCGCCGCTGTCGAAATCATCCGTCTCGAAAGGGGCTACGGCGGGATCAACCGTTGGATGACGATCCTTGACCATCGCCGCGAAGAACTCGGGTTCGACACGGGCACGGCCGCTCGAGCTCATGCGAGCCTCGGCGAGCTCGGCCGATTCCACGCGTTCGGCGGCGCGGCGCCAGGCGCTTTCGCGCGACGGCATTTCGGCGAAATCGAACTCGCCCTCTTCTTCGCGCCGACGGGCGGCGGCGCGGCGATGCCGCCACGCACGGAACGACAGCCACCAGTGGGTGACGGCGCCGAGCGCCAGCAACCCGCCATTGTCGCCATCGTCCTCTTCGTTCTCGAACAGGATGGCGTCGCGATCTTCTTCCTTTTCACGACGCTTCGGCTCTGGTTCGTCCATCACGGCAAAGCCGTTGGTGCGAGAAATCAGGGCGGAGCCGTGGGCGAACAGCCAAAGTGCGGGAGCTGCCAGCAGGACGGCGATGATGCTGGCGGCAAGCCCGGTCGGATAGCCACCCAGGAACAGGCCCGGCACCTTCAGCACCATATCGCCGAAGACACCGCCAAGACCGCTTGGCAGCGGCCAGGTCTTGGGCGGCACGACGCAGCCGGCCATCGCCGCCGCAAGCAGGGCGAAACCAGCCCACGAGACACCACGGCGCGGCATCTTGTCGACACCGCGGGCGGAAAACAGCAGGAAGCCCCAGATCACTGCAGGCACCAGAGCGGCGACGGCGGAGAGACCCAGGAACTGGGTGGCGAGGTCGGAGAACACCGCGCCCGGGTATCCCATCGCGTTGGTCACGGGATTGTCGGTGGCATGCGAGAAGGACGGATCGGCGACGTTCCATGTCGCCAGGGCAGCCACGCCGAAAGCGACGAAAACGAACAGCGCGCCGCCGACAAGCCGGCCGGCCTGGCGTCGCAGGAACGCCTGGAACCCGTGCCCGGTGCCGGTCAGCGCGAGCGGTGCCGATGCCCCTGAACGCATGCATTTCCCCGTCTGTCATTGCCTGAGCCGGATGCGGGACGCAGTCCGGCAGATTCGAAGCCCAGACTATCGAGACGATGGTTAAGGCGGCATTAACTATGCGGGACAGCATGCGAGGTTTGGCCAGCGCGCCCGCATCCATGATCGGAAAAAGGGTCCGGATCGCTCCGGGCCCAGGTCGCATGAGTGCGTTCGCAACAGCTCACGACAGGATCTTCGTTCCCCTGCGGGAACCCCGCTGACGAATGCTGCTTACTGCACCACCTCGCCGTGGCGGGTCACGTCCAGCCCTTCGATTTCTTCCTGCTCGTTTGGGTGTGGGCCGACCGGCATTTTGACCACATAGGATGGCAGATAATCAGCCCCGCTCCCTACAAAATGCCAAGGTTATCGTGGTGTGAGCTACCCCTATGCAGCCTCTAGTTGGCGCCGCCCAGCGCCTGAAGATTAGCACAGAATTCCGCATATGGCTTACTCATCGCAGCGTCCTGACACTCCTTCTTCATCGCCATCTGCTTTTCCTTCGCCATGGAATCCCACGCCGCCTTGAATTCACCCTTGGGCTTCATGGTCTTCATGCTGGAATCGGTGAAAAAAGGCGCCATGTTGGCCGGCTCGTCTAGGGCTCCTGCGAAGGCAGCACCGCCAACCAAGGACAAAGCAACTGCACAAAGCGCTATGTTTCTAATGCTCATCGGATAACTCCCTTTTCATTGTTGTCGACCGCCAGATCACGGTCACCGCAATAGTTCGGAACAGGCGCTTCGATGTTTCATCGGCGGGCGTCGATTGGTCGCTGGATCAAGCAAATGTGATCACTATCGGTCGGTCATAAAAAAGGGGCCCGGATCGCTCCGGGCCCAGGTGGCGTGACCGCGTTCGCAGCGGCTCACGACGGGATCTTCCTTCGAAACGGGTAATCCCGCAGGCAAATGAGAGCTACTGGATCACCTCGCCGTGCAAGGTGACGTCGAGTCCCTCGATTTCCTCCTGCTTGCTCGGGCGCAGGCCGACCAGCGCCTTGACCACATAGAGGATCACGAAGCTGGCGACTGCGGTCCAGATAATGGTGAAGACGATACCGTAGAGCTGCTTGAGCACCGTGGCGTCCTTGCCGAGCGCGTTGATGGCGGGATCGGCGAAGACACCGGTGAGCAGCGCACCGACGATGCCACCGACGCCATGCACGCCAAAGGCATCGAGCGAATCGTCGTAACCGAAGGCATGCTTGAGCTTGACGGCGGCGAAATAGCAGATGATGCCGGAGGCGATACCGATGACGAAGGCGCCCGTCGGATTGACGAAACCGGAGGCCGGCGTCACGGCGACAAGGCCGGCGACGGCGCCCGAGATGATGCCAAGCACCGACGGCTTCTTGGCGATCAGCCATTCGGTGAACATCCAGGCGAGACCGGCAGCGGCGGCTGCGACCTGCGTGTTCATCATGGCGGCACCGGCAAGACCGTCGGCGGCGAGCTCGGAGCCGGCGTTGAAGCCGAACCAGCCGACCCACAGCAGCGAAGCACCGATCACCGCGTAGACGAGGTTATAGGGCGCCATGTTGACGGTGCCGTAGCCTTCGCGCTTGCCGAGCACCAGTGCGCAGACCAGGCCGGCGACACCGGCATTGATATGCACCACCGTGCCGCCCGCGAAGTCGAGCACGCCGGCCGAGCCGAGGAAGCCACCGCCCCAGACCCAGTGCGCGATCGGTGCGTAGACGATCAGCAGCCACAGCCCGCTGAACAGCAGCAGTGCCGAGAATTTCATGCGTTCGGCGAAGGCGCCGGCAATCAGCGCCGGCGTGATGATGGCAAAGGTCATCTGGAACATCGAGAAAACGAATTCCGGAATGTTCGCCACGCCCGGCGCCCACAGGGACGAGACCGTGATGCCCTGGTGCAGCGCCTTGGACAAGCCGCCGACATAGGCATTGAGAGAACCGCCGTCCGAGAATGCCAGCGAATAGCCGGCTACGAACCACAGCACCGTGACCAGACAGCAGACGGCAAAGCTCTGCATGACGGTTGCGAGCAGGTTCTTCTTGCGCACCATGCCGGCATAGAACAGGGCGAGCCCTGGAATGGTCATCATCAGCACCAATGCCGTCGAGGTCAGCATCCAGGCGGTGTTGCCAGTATCGAGCACGGGGGCTGGGGCTGCAGCCGGTGTCGCTTCTTGCGCGTAGGCCACGGTCGTTGCGAGCAGGCCAGCCAGGGCCGCCAGCGGCGCGACCGCCCTTTTCAAGGCAGGAAGATTGTTCATCGATCTCTCCATAACGATGCGTGACCCGCTCACAGCGCGTCGGTGTCTGTTTCGCCGGTGCGGATGCGCACGGCCTGGTCGATGCCGAAGACGAAGACCTTGCCGTCACCGATCTGGCCGGTCTTGGCCGCGTTGGCGATCGCCTCGACGGCCTTGTCGACGAGGTCGGCTGCGACAGCGACTTCGATCTTGATCTTGGGAAGGAAGGAAACGGCGTACTCCGCTCCACGATAGATTTCGGTATGCCCCTTCTGACGCCCGTAGCCTTTGACTTCGGTGACGGTCAGACCCTGGATGCCGACGGCGGTGAGCGCTTCGCGCACCTCGTCGAGTTTGAACGGCTTGATGATGGCCATCACGATCTTCATCAGGATTCGCCCTTTGTTCGTTACGGTCCCCGCGTTCCACGCGACATCACCGGCCTCAACACGGGCCGGCGAGTGCCCATGCCAATTCAAGCTCCGTGCCAAATGCCGAGACGAAGTTCTAAGCGTCTGAAAATAAATGGATAAGAGAGGTGTTGGCCAAATCGGCCACGCAAAGCGCGTTCACAAAATGCCTATTGAATAGGCAAAATTAAAGGATTGCCTATTTCGCAGGCGATCGTTTGAGGCGGATCAGTCCTTCCTGCGCCACGGAAGCGATGAGCGTGCCGTCGCGGGCAAACAGCGAGCCGCGTGTGAAACCGCGCGCGCCTTGCGTGGAGGGACTGTCCTGCGTGTAGAGCATCCAGTCGTCGAACGGATGGCTGCGATGGAACCACATCGAGTGATCCAGGCTGGCCGCCTGGATATCGCGGTCGAAGATCGCGCGCCCATGCGCGAAGGTCGAGGTGTCGAGCAGCGTCATGTCCGACAGATAAGCCAGAACGGCGGCCTGTAGCGCGCGGTCGTTCGGCACCGGCCCCGTGGTGCGGATCCAGATGTTCTGGTTCGGCTCCAGCCGCTCCCGGCTCGTATAATGTTTAAGCATGATCGGCCGCATCTCGATCGGCCTCTCGCGCTGCCAGTAGAGTTTGATGCCTTCCGGCACGGCTTCGCCGAATTTTTCCAACAGGTCGCGCTGCGTCAGCAGCGTGTCGGGTTCGGGAACGTCGAGCGGCATGGGAATTTGGTGCTCGAGCCCGATCTCATCGAGATGGAATGAAGCTTCGAGAGAAAAAATGGCGTGGCCATGCTGGACCGCCATCACGCGACGCGTGGTGAAGGAAGAACCGTCGCGGATACGATCGACCTCGTAGATGATCGGCAACTTGGTGTCGCCTGGCCGCATGAAATAGCCATGCAGCGAATGCACATGCCGGTCCGGCTCCACGGTGCGTTGTGCGGCCACCAGTGCCTGCGCGATCGTCTGGCCGCCGAAAACGCGCTGCCAGTCGGTTTGGGGGCTGCGACCTCGGAACAGGTTGTCTTCCAGCTTCTCCAGGTCGAGAATGCCAAGAAGCTCGTTCATGGCTTGCGTCATGCGTCCGTTCCTCGCAATTGTCGGTGCGGTTTCGGACAGCAGTGACGGGCAGTCAAGGCATAAAGCGGGCATGGTCTGGAACATGATCCCGAAGACCGGGCGGGAAAGGTGGCTGGAATGGCGACGAAACAAGAGCGGGAAACGCTGGAAAGCACACGGCTCGACGTGCTGATTGCCGGCGCCGGCTATGTCGGTCTCGCGACCGCTGTCTCGCTCAAGCAGGCGCGCCCCAGCCTGCGTATCGCCGTTGTCGATGCCGCTCCCGCCGGTGTATGGCAGAAGGATGGCCGCGCCTCGGCTATCGCGGCAGCGGCCTGCCGCATGCTCGACCAGCTTGGTGTCTGGGCGGAGATCGCCTCGCAGGCGCAGGCGATCACCGAGATGATCATCACCGATTCGCGCACCGCCGATCCGGTGCGCCCCACCTTCCTGACCTTCGATGGCGAAGTCGCTCCCGGCGAACCCTTCGCGCACATGGTTGCCAACCGTGACCTCAACGGTGCGCTGCGCCGCCAGGCCGAGCGCCTGGACGTCGATCTGATCGAAGGCGTGGCCGTCCAGTCCTTCGACACCAACACCACCGGCATGACCATTCATCTGGCGGACGGCGCGACCTTGCGCGCCCGCCTGCTGGTCGCATGCGACGGGGTCAATTCCAGACTGCGCGACATGGCCGGCATCAAGACCGTGCGATGGGAATACGGCCAGTCCGGCATCGTCTGCACCGTGGCGCATGAACGGCCGCATAATGGCCGTGCCGAAGAGCATTTCCTGCCCGCTGGACCTTTCGCCACCTTACCGCTGAAGCCCGACAAGGATGGCACCAATCGCTCCTCGATCGTTTGGGTGGAACGCACCGAAGATGCCAACAAGCTCGTCGAAGGCGACGACCTCGTCTTCGAAATGGAGCTGGAGCAGCGCTTCGGCCTGAAACTCGGCGAGATCCGCGCGATGGACAAGCCGCGCGCATGGCCGCTGGGGCTGACGCTTGCCCGCGCCTTCGTGGCGCCGCGCCTTGCGCTGGCGGGCGATGCAGCCCATGGCATCCACCCGATCGCCGGGCAAGGTCTCAATCTCGGCTTCAAGGACGTTGCCGCCCTGGCCGAGGTGATCGTCGAGGCAGATCGGCTCGGCCAGGACATCGGCGCGCTCGATGTGCTTGAGCGCTACCAGCAATGGCGCCGTTTCGACACGATGCAGATGGGCGTCACCACCGATGTGTTGAACCGGCTGTTCTCCAACGATATCGCGCCGCTGCGCGCCGTTCGCGATATCGGTCTCGGCCTGGTTGAACGCATGCCCCGTCTGAAGGATTTCTTCATCCGCCAGGCATCTGGCCTGGCGGAGGGAACGCCGCGCCTGCTGAAGGGCGAGGCGATCTAGCCCACGGGTCATCCGGGCCAATCAGGACCAATCGATATCGCGGCTGGCATCCGGTACCCGAGTCCTGGCTGATTGCCGGCCCGGCATGGTGTCCCTATGGTTCGGATATGAGCCTCGAATCCGTCCGCGCCTTCTTCGCCGCCAAAGCCCCAGACATCGAAGTCATCGTCACCGAAGCCAGTTCGGCAACGGTAGCGCTTGCCGCCGAGGCGCATGGCGTGGCGCCCGACCAGATCGCCAAGACGATCTGCCTGAGGGTCGGCGATACGGCGATGCTGGTGGTCGCCGCCGGTACGACGCGGCTCGACAATCGCAAGTTCAAGGATCATTTCGGCGGCAAGGCGCGCATGCTGGAGGCCGAAGAGGTCGTTGCCTTGACCAGCCATCCGATCGGCGGTGTGTGTCCCTTCGGCCTGCCCGCTCCATTGCCGGTCTATTGCGATGTTTCGCTGAAAGCCTTCGACGAAGTGGTCCCTGCGGCCGGCGCCACCAACGCCGCCGTGCGGCTTGCGCCCGAACGCATGGCAACGCTTGTCTCCGCCGAATGGGTCGATGTCTGCCAGGCCCCGGCGCCTGCAGTTCAGGACTGACCGGCTGCCGCGCTACGGTTGCGGAATGTCGTAGATCGCTCGCACCTCGATCATGCCCATCTCTGCCAGCGGGATGTCGGCAGCAAGCGCCAGCGCCTTTTCGAGATCCTCCGCCTCGATAAGGATGAAACCGAGCAGTTGCTCCTTGGTTTCGGCAAACGGGCCGTCGGTGACCAATATCCTGCCCTTGCGCTTGCGCACCACTTTCGCCGTCTTCACCGGCTGCAAAGCCTCGGCCGCAATCAGATGGCCGCTGTTTTCCAGGACCTTGTCGTAGGCAAGCGAGTCGGCGTCGAGCTTCCTGGCATCCGCGGCAGACAAAGCCCGCAGTGCTGTTTCCTCATGGTAGACCAGACAGAGATACTTCATCGTTCATCTCCTGTTGTGGTGTTCATGCGCGCCGATATGGCGTCGACCGCAGGACGGCTCAGCTTCAACGAAGCCGACATTTCCACGCAGCGATTTTCAGCTCCGCTCAACATCGTCGATGATGTTGTGGTCTTGTCAGGTGACGGCGCTATAGTTGTCTCTCAATCCCAGCAGGAGAAAGACCATGGATCGCACCGCAACAGCCGTTTGGAAAGGCAACCTGAAGGAAGGTGGCGGCACGATCGACACCCAGAGCGGCGCGCTCAAGGGCACGCCCTATTCTTTCAAGATGCGTTTCGAGGACGAAAGCGGCAAATCCGGCACCAACCCGGAAGAACTGATCGCGGCCGCCCATGCCGGCTGCTACGCCATGCAGCTTTCGCATTTCCTCGCTGAAAACGGCACGCCGGCAGCAAAGCTGGAGGCGACGGCGGCGGTAAAGCTCATTCCCGGTACCGGCATCACCGAGAGCAACATCACGCTGGTTGCTGATGTTCCCGGCATCGACGACGCCAAATTCCAGGAACTGGCTGCCAAGGCCAAGGCCGAGTGCCCGGTTTCGCGTGCGCTCGGTGCCATCAAGGTTGGCCTGGACGCCAAACTCGCTTGATCAGGACAGGGCATTTGACCGCGTTGCCACTTTAGAGCGCCGCGCGTCCATTCGGACGCGCAAAAGGACGCCCTAACACTTTGAAGCACGATGCGCTGGGCTATGCGGCCTTTTGCAAGGCGGCCGACTGCGGCTCGTCGGATGGCTTGGTCGGCCCGTCCTTGCGGAACATAAGCAGCATCACGATTGCGGCGACGACGGTCAGCACCGTCGAGATCGTAGCGATCAGTTCAAAACCGCTGGTGAAGGCATCGCGCGCCACCACCAGCAGCGCGTCGGCAAGCCCGTTTGGCAGTTGCGGTGCAATCGCGACAGCTCCGCCCAGCGTATCGCGTGCCGTCTGAGCCGCTTCCTCCGGCACGCCGGCTGGCACACCGCCCGCCATCGCGCCGCGATAGATCGCCATGCCGATGCTGCCCAGGACAGCGATGCCCAGCACACCGCCGAACTCGGCGCCCGTTTCCGAAAGCGCACCGGCGGCGCCGGCACGTTCTGGCGGCGCCGCACCCACGATCAGATCGGTGGTCAGCGTGAAGACGAGACCGAGCCCCAGCGACATGACGATCGTTGCCGCAACGATCATTCCCAGCGGATGACCATTGCCGACCTGGGTGAGCAACAGGAAGGCAAGCGCTGCCAATGCCAACCCGCCAGCAATGACTCGCGGCGCCGGAATGTGCGCGACGACCCAGGACGTCATCATCGAGGAAACCACGAAGCCGACCGACGAGGGCAGCGTCCAGAGACCCGCCTTCAAGGGCGTCAGGCCGATGACCAGCTGCAGGTATTGCGCGATGAAGACGAAAGGCCCGAAGGCGACGAAACAGGCGATGACGTTGACGATAAGAGCCGCACTGAACGGACGTGACCGGAACAGGGTGAGATCGAGCAGGGGATCGGCCAGGCGCCGCTGCCGCACCATGAAAGCCGCACCGACGGCGAGACCGGCGAGGATCGCCGCGACGGGGAGCCAGGCGACACCATCCGAAGCGATCTGTTTCAGGCCGTAGACCATGGCCAGCACCGCTACCAGCGAAAGAGCGGCGCTGGTGACATCGAGCCGCCCGGCGCCGGGGTCGCGATATTCGGGCAGAAGGATCGGCCCGACGATGAGAAGCAGCACCATCACCGGGACGGCCAGCAGGAACACCGAGCCCCACCAGAAATATTCGAGCAGCACGCCGCCGAGCAGCGGGCCGATGGCGGCGCCCACCGAATAGCTGGTTGCCCAGATCGAGATGGCAAAGGTGCGCTCGCCTGCGTCATGGAACATGTTGCGGATCAGCGAAAGCGTCGACGGCGCCAGTGTGGCACCGGCAACGCCGAGAAGCGCTCGCGCAGCGATCAGCATTTCGGCCGAGGTGGAAAATGCGGCGATCACCGAAGCGATGCCGAACAGAACGGCACCGGCCAGCAGCACCTTGCGGCGGCCGATACGGTCGCCGAGCGTGCCCATGGTGATAAGCGAACCGGCGATCAGAAAGCCGTAGATATCGACGATCCAGAGCAATTGCACGGCACTGGGCTTCAGATCGGCGACCAGATGCGGCACCGCCAGATTGAGTACCGTCAGGTCCATCGTGTAGAGCAGGCAAGGCAGCGCAAGTGCCACCAGCCCGATCCATTCGCGGCGTGTCGCCTTCTCCGTGTGGCTCGGCACTTACCCCTCCATCGCCAGCCGTGCCGGCGTATATTTGCCAAGCCTCATATAGAGGAAACGCCGACGGCCGGTTCAAGGGCACGGCACCGTCGTTGCTGACACATCTCGCCAGCGCCCCGGCATCGCGGGAACGGCGAGGACGCCGTCAGATCAAACCAAGGTAGGTCGCCAGCTCGCGGGCCGCGGCACCTCCGGCGCGATTGGCGCCGATGGTGGAGGCTGAAGGGCCGTAGCCGACCAGATGGACACGCGGATCCTTCTCGACCTGCGTCGCCAGCCGTCCGCCCATGACGATGCCGCCATTGTCTTCGCGCAACTGCAGCGGCGCGAGGTGATCGAGCGAGCTGCGGAAACCGGTTGCCCACAAGATGACGTCCGCCCTTTGCTCGGAACCATCCGGCCAGCGAACACCATCTTTCGTGATCTCGCTGAACATCGGCAGGCGCCTCAGCACGCCACGATCCCGGGCGGCTCGCAAGGCCGGTGTCAGCGAGATGCCGGTGACGGAGACCACCGATCCGGGAACCAGCCCGCGCCGGACCCTGTCTTCGACCGCAGCGACAGCGGCGCGGCCATCCTCCACCGTGAAGGGCTCTTCCCGGAATTGTGGTTCGCGGCGGGTGACCCAGCTCGTGCTGGTCACCTGCGAAATTTCGTCGAGATGCTGTAACGCTGAAATACCGCCGCCAACCACGACGACATGCTTCCCAACGAAGGCGTCGGCGCCGCGATAGTCGTGCGTGTGCAGTTGCTGCCCTTCGAACAATTCTGAACCGGGATAGACGGGAATGACCGGATTTTCCCATGTTCCCGTTGCGTTGATGATGCCTCGCGCCGAAAACGTCTCCCGGCTCGTCTCGATCCGCAACCGTCCGGACCGGTCGCAGACGACCTTGGCCGTGACAGGCCGGTAGACCGGCAGGTTGAACTTGCGCTCGTAGCTGGCGAAATATTCGGGCACCGCGACAGAGGCCTTGACCGCTCCGTCACCGGTGTCGACGGCTTCGGAAAACTGCATGCCCGGCAGATCGTGCACCCGGTTGACGGTGCTGAGCGTCAGCGAGGGCCAGCGATGCTGCCAGGCGCCGCCAGGCGTCGAATTGCTGTCCAGCACGAGGAATTGCCGCCCGACAGACAGGCCCAGCCTGCCGAGATGATAGGCCGAAGACAGCCCGGCCTGCCCCGCACCGATGACGACGATGTCGACCTTGAAGAGTAGGTTTGTCGAAGCGTCGGCCTGCGGCTCGGCCACGCTTATGCGCCTACGGCATCGAGCCGCGCCTTGAGGGCCGCCACTTCCTCTTCCAGAAGCCGAACGCGTTCCTCGAGCTCCGAGACGGCGGGCGACGCAACGCCGGGCGCGCGGCTGGTCGCGACCACCGCGCTGACCTCGACATCGCCTGAAAGCAGATGTGCGAAACGGTCCTCACGCTGGCCGGGCGCACGGCCGATTTCCTTGACCAAAGGCGGCCTGCGGCCGATCAACATGTCGAGCTCGCCGCGCACGGCATCGGCATCGGCGAAATTGGCCATGCGCTCCGCGCGGGCCTGCAATTCATAGACCGTCTGCGGACCACGCAGCAGAAGCAGGCCGATCAGCGCGGTCTGATTGCGGGTCAGCGAGAATTTCTGCGCCATCAGATGTTCGTAGCGCTCGACGCGCGACGCGAATTGCTGGCGCACCAGGCCCTTGGCTTGCAAGGTGCTGAGGGTGCGCATGATCTCGACCATCTCCAACGCCATCACCGGATCGCGCGAGGTCTTCTGGTTGGCGGCAGCCACCAGCGCGTTCGACGTCATCGGATAGACGTCGGGCGTGAGCTCCTTCTTCTCGATCAGGCAGCCGAGGACACGAGCCTCGGCTGGGGTGAGATGGGGAAGATCTTCTGCTGTCATATGCGCTGTCGCCTCAGACGCGGCGCTCCACCATCATCTTCTTGATCTCGGCGATCGCCTTGGCAGGGTTGAGACCCTTCGGGCAGGTCTGCGCGCAGTTCATGATGGTGTGGCAGCGATAGAGCCGGAACGGATCTTCGAGGTTGTCCAGGCGCTCGCCTGTCGCTTCGTCTCTGGAGTCGATCAGCCAGCGGTAGGCCTGAAGCAGCGTGGCCGGGCCGAGGTAGCGATCGCCGTTCCACCAGTAGCTCGGGCATGAGGTCGAGCAGCAGGCGCACAGGATGCACTCGTAGAGGCCGTCAAGCTTCTGGCGGTCCTCATGGCTCTGCAGCCATTCCTTGGCCGGCTCCGGAGAGACCGTCTTCAGCCAGGGCTCGATCGAACGATGCTGGGCATAGAAATTGGTGAGATCCGGAACCAGGTCCTTCACCACCGGCATATGCGGCAGCGGATAGACCTTCACGGCGCCGGAAATGTCGTCGCAACCCTTGGTGCAGGCCAAGGTGTTGGAGCCGTCGATGTTCATGGCGCAGGAACCGCAGATGCCTTCGCGGCAGGAACGGCGCAGCGTCAGCGTCGGATCGATCTTGTTCTTGATGTAGAGCAGCGCATCCAGAACCATCGGCCCGCAATCGTCCATGTCGACGAAATAGGTGTCGATGCGCGGATTTTCATCGTCATCCGGCGACCACCGGTAGATGCGAAACTCGCGCAGGTTCGTGGCGCCTTCCGGCTTCGGCCAGGTCTTGCCCGGCTTGACCTGCGAATTCTTGGGCAGTGCGAGTTCGACCATTACCTGCGGTCCTTTCGGATGACGAGCTTCAGCCCGGACCAGATTTCATCGATTGCCGCGACCTTGACGTCAACCAGGTCGAGCTTGAGCGCTTCGGCGCGTATCACGTCCTCGGTCACATCGGTCGGCACTTTGGATGCCTTTTTCGGCCACGACACCCAGATCATACCGTCCCGTTTGATCGCCGCCTGCAGCTGGCCGAGCGAACCCTCGACCTCGTTGCGTCGGTCGGTGAAAGCGTGCACCACATCGCAGCTTGCATCGGCGTCGACGTCTGCCCAGGCGGTGAAATGCTCCACCGTGGCAAAGCGGACTGCTTCGCTGAGCCCCGCCAACTGTTCCGGCAAGGCCAGGAAGGCGGCATGCATGCCGTCCTTCAACCCCAGCTTCGCCGCAAGCGGCGTACCGGAATAGCCAGCCGTGGCCAGCGCCGCACCCATCGTCAGTACACCCGCGCCTTGGGCGCGATCTTGGCCGGATCGATTCCGCCCTTGTCCATCGGCAGCGTGGTCTCGGTGTGCACGCCGCGATAGGTCAGCGTCACCTTGCCGTCCTCGCTGACCTTCGCCAGCGTATGCTTGCGCCAGTTGGCATCGTCACGCGCCGAGAAGTCCTCGCGCGCGTGGGCACCACGGCTCTCCTTGCGCGCCTCGGCGCCATAGACTGTGGCGATGGCGTTCGCCATCAGGTTTTCCAGCTCCAACGTCTCGACCAGGTCCGAGTTCCAGATCATCGAACGGTCGAAGACCTTGACGTCCTTCTTCTCTTTCCAGATCTCGGAGACGCGCCTGCAGCCCTGCTCCAGCGACTCCTGCGTACGGAACACGGCGGCATCTTCCTGCATGGCGCGCTGCATCTTGTCGCGCAG
Source organism: Mesorhizobium sp. 1M-11 (assembly GCF_001303895.1). Classification (GTDB taxonomy): domain Bacteria; phylum Pseudomonadota; class Alphaproteobacteria; order Rhizobiales; family Rhizobiaceae; genus Mesorhizobium. The sequence goes on from NZ_LJSD01000029.1 coordinate 111,054, forward strand.
CACCGCCGTCGGCGTGCCACCATTGGCGTGGCGCAGCCGATCGAAGCGATCCATGATCTTTTCCAGCGAACGCGGATTGGCCGCAGGCACCGAGGAGGTACGGTCCACCACCTGACCGGCGCGGATTGCCGCAGCGCGGCCGAACACCACCAGGTCGATCAAGGAGTTGGAACCGAGGCGATTGGCGCCGTGCACCGAGGCGCAGCCGGCCTCGCCCACCGCCATCAGGCCGGGCGATACGCGATCCGGGCTCTTCGCGGTCGGGTTCAGCACCTCGCCCCAATAGTTGGTCGGCACGCCGCCCATATTGTAGTGCACCGTCGGCAGCACCGGGATCGGCTCGCGCGTCACGTCGACGCCGGCGAAGATCTTCGCCGATTCCGAAATGCCGGGCAGACGTTCGTGAAGAACGGCCGGATCGAGATGGTCGAGATGCAGGAAGATGTGGTCCTTCTGCTTGCCGACGCCGCGACCCTCGCGGATTTCCAGCGTCATGCAACGCGAGACGACGTCGCGCGAAGCAAGGTCCTTGGCCGATGGCGCGTAACGCTCCATGAAGCGCTCGCCTTCCGAATTGACCAGATAGCCACCTTCGCCGCGTGCGCCTTCGGTGATCAGGCAGCCGGCGCCGTAGATGCCGGTCGGATGGAACTGCACGAACTCCATGTCCTGCAACGGCAGGCCGGCGCGTACCGCCATGCCGCCGCCGTCGCCGGTACAGGTATGTGCCGAGGTTGCCGAGAGGTAGGCGCGGCCGTAACCACCGGTCGCCAGCACGACCATCTTTGCCGAGAAGCGATGGATGGTGCCGTCGTCGAGATTCCAGGCTACGACACCGGTGCAGGTGCCGTCATCGTCCATGATCAGGTCGAGCGCGAAATATTCAATGAAGAACTGCGCGTTGTTCTTCAGCGACTGGCCGTAGAGCGTATGCAGGATGGCGTGGCCGGTGCGATCGGCCGCAGCGCAGGTGCGCTGCACGGGCGGACCGTCGCCGTAATTCATCATGTGGCCGCCGAACGGGCGCTGATAGATCTTGCCCTCTTCAGTGCGCGAGAACGGCACGCCGTAGTGCTCGAGTTCGTAGACCGCGGCAGGGGCCTCGCGCACCATGTATTCCATGGCATCGACGTCGCCGAGCCAGTCGGAACCCTTGACGGTGTCGTAGAGGTGCCACTGCCAGCTGTCGGGACCCATGTTCTGCAGCGAAGCGGCGATGCCGCCCTGCGCTGCCACGGTATGCGAGCGGGTTGGGAAGACCTTGGTGATGCATGCCGTGCGCAGGCCCTGCTCGGCCATGCCGAGCGTTGCGCGCAGGCCGGCGCCGCCGGCACCGACGATCACCACGTCGAACTTGTGGTCTACGTAAGTATAGGCGGAAGCCGTGCTGCCGCTTTTCGCGTCCTTGGCCAAAGCGTCAGCCTCCGAATGCCAGCTTGAGCAGGGCGAAGATCGAAACCACGCCAACCGCTATCGTGAAAAAGGTGTTGAGGATCAGAAGCGCGAGCTTGCTGCCCTCGCCGTGGACATAGTCCTCGATGATGACCTGCATGCCCAGCCGCATATGATAGAGCCCTGAAATCAACACCAGGACCATCACCAGCGCCACCAACGGATTGGCCAGCGCGGCACGAACATCTTCGTAAGGCGCGCCGTTGTTCGCGATGAGGAAGCCAACGAAAAAGAGCAGCAGCGGGATGTTGGCGATTGCCGTCAACCGCTGACGCCAGAAATGCATGGTGCCTTCACGGGCGGAACCCAGGCCGCGGACCTTGCCGAGCGGCGTGCGCATGTCGGATTTGTTTGCACTCATCGCTCAGCCTCCCCGGACCATATAGCCGACAACCCAGATCAGGATCGTCAGGACGACCGAGCCGACCAGTGTCGCCCAGGCAATCTTCGAGGCGGTGTGCTTTTCCAGACCAGTGCCAGTGTCCCATACGAAATGACGAATACCGCCAAGCATGTGGTGCATCAACGCCCAGGTGTAGCCGAACAGCACCAGCCGGCCGAACCATGAGCCGAAGATACCGTTGACGAAATCGAAATAGGACTGCGGACCGGCCGCCGCCGTCAGCCACCAGGCGACCAGCAGCGTGCCGAAATAGAGCGCGCCGCCGGTGACGCGGTGAAGGATCGACATCGTCATGGTCACCGGCCATCGATATGCGGTCAGATGGGGCGAAAGCGGTCTGTCGCGGGTGGCTGGTGAGTGGCTCATGGCTTCCCCGTTCGGCACCCGTCACGGCGATGCAAACGCGGCACCGACGCTTCGGAATGCGACTATGGACAGCGGCGTTCTAAAACGCTTTTTGCACCGCGTCAAAGCCAGAAAATCGTTTCGGAAAAGTCATTTAGTCTGACGAATAGCGGTGCTGCCGCCTTTAACCGATTGAACGTCCTCGCGACCGCGAATGACACTACCCGACCGGCCTATCGGATGCTGCCCGAAAGGATTAGCGCCTGCAGGCGACTGGAGTGGTGTTGGCTTTCATGACCAGCGCCTCTCGGCCGTCGATCACGATTGCGTCATGGTCAATGCCGAATCGGCTGTTCTGGCCGGCCGGCGCGGCGGGCATTTCCTCGTTGACGCCATCCGAACCGACAACGCGGATCGCGTTGCCGATGTTCTCGACGGTTATGCGGCCGCCGTCGGCACAATTGTAAGTTGCCGTGCGCGGTTGAGGCGTGTCCTTTTCGATCAACGTGGCCGCGGTTTGCGAATCTGGTGCGCCAGCAGCAGCGGTGTTCTGGCCAGGCTTGCCCTGTGAAACACAGGCTGAAAGCGCCAAAAGCACTACGGGAGCAATTCCAGCAAAAGTGCGCAGCGTTTCAGTGTCTCCGCGTTTCCGCGAAAAGCGGAAACGCTTCGAGGTGGGCGTCGCCCGGGACATTCGGCGTAGCGCCATGCGAATCCTCCAGTGCGCCAACCTAGTCGCGATCGTCCCGGCCGATCAAGCCGCGATGTTAACCATGTTAAGCAAAGTCGCCCTCTGCCACCGCCCCACCCCCTTAACAAAGGTTAAGAAAAGGTTAATTCTGCGATTCGAGGAGGCAGCCCTCATTTTGGATGGAGGAGCGCCATGTTTTGGAATTCTGCCCGCAATGCCGTCAGCGGCGTCGCCCTTGCCGTCCTGGCGTTCGGCCACGCGGCTCCTGCCTTGGCATGGTCAGGCGAGCAAGACCATGCTTACGCCGATTCCTTTGGCAACCTCGTGATCGACAGCGCCTCCGGCTATAAGCGCATTTTGGTCGGCGAAGGTGCCATGGCCAGGAAGATGGCGGACTACACAAGTGCCGGCCAACCCAGGGTTCTCCATCTGGAGCGAAGCGGCGACTATGCCGACGAGCGCGACTGCTATCGCCCGCCGGCTTTCGTGAAAGGCCGCTCCTATATGTATGGCCTTGCCGACGGCGAAATGCCGGAGATCAGTCCCTGCCGTTGAAGCCATTGCCCAACGGCTTGCCGTTGGGTTTCGCAACGATGGCGATCGGCCCTGAAGCGACACGCACCTGGTCGCGGCCGCCCTTCTTCGCACCATAGAGCGCCTCGTCTGCCCTGCGCATCAATTCGGAAAGGGTTTCCCCGGATCGCAGCTCTGCGACACCAAAACTCGCCGTGCAGCGATAGGACAGCGGCAATCCCTTGATCGGCAGCGCGCCGAAGGCGCTGCGCGCGCCTTCCGCGAACAGCCGCGCCGCAGCAAGATTGGTGCCTGGCAGCATCACGGCGAATTCCTCGCCGCCGAGGCGGGCGGCAAGGTGGCTCGGGCCCGCCGCATCGCGCAGGAAGCCGGAGAAGGTTTCGATGACACGGTCGCCGCAGGCATGGCCGAAATTGTCGTTGACCCGTTTGAAGTGATCGAGATCGGCAATGACGAGCGACACCGGCAAGCCCTGACGGCCGACTTCGCGCAACGCAATTTCGGCATGCCGCTTGAAGCCGCCACGATTGAGCAGACCCGAAAGGGTATCGGTTTCCGATTTCGAGGTGGCTTCGGCGAGCACGTCGCGCACCAGGATGACCAGAAGCAGCAATGCGATGGCAATTGCAAATACGGTCCCCAATGACTGGGAGACCATCGCATAGTTCGTCTGCAGATAGGCCTGCGGATCGGCGCCCCAGCCGCCCAGCGCGTGGGCGATCAGCGGCTTCGATGCAAATTGCAGCGCACTCGCCGCGAGAACCACCATCAAGATGACATCAAGATTCTCGCGCCGCTGCCGGGACGACCAGACGATCCAGAGGCCGATGAGCTGTGCTGCCGCATAGGGAAGCTGGTACGCCATCATGCGGGGAAAGGAGTGCCTGGGCAGGTCCTGCACGAAATAGACGATCACCGAAGTGGCCACCAGAAACGCGGCCATGAACCGCCAGGGCGGCGTTAGACCGTATTTATGGGCCAGCCCGACGTTGAAGATGAGTGTCGCCGCAAGAAACACCGCAAAGGCCGCCACCACCGGCGGCGTCGCATAGTTGAAGGCGGGGATGGAGAATTCGACGACAAAATAGGCCATGCCGACGGCATAACCCAGAGCCAGCCAGCGTGCCGCGACACGGCGCGTGTCATAGGCGGCAACGGTCATGAAGGCCGCTGCCAGCAGGCCAGCGACGAAAAGGTTGATCGCCAGGATGAAGTTCGCACCGCTCATCGCGACAAATCTATCCGTAGCCTCGGTCGCACCGACTTAATGATCTTAGCAAGAGACGATCGTATCGCTTCGAAACGAAGAACAGGTTAACCGACCGGCAGCTGTCCCGATCTCAGCTTGCAGCAGGGATTTCCACGAATGCAGCCATCGGCTGCCTCTGGAACGATATGCGGACGCTGTCACGTCCGTTCTGCTTGGCCTTGTAAAGTGCCTCGTCGGCACGCAGCATCAGGGGTGCGAGCGCCTCGCCCCCGAAGCGGCCGGCGACGCCGAAACTGGCGGTCAGCTTGACGCCAGGCGGCACACCTTCGATCGTTTCGGAACAAAAGGCCTCGCGCACCGCTTCGGCGAAGAGACGCCCGGCAACAAGATCGGTCGACGGCATCAACACCGCGAATTCCTCGCCACCGATACGGCCGACAACCGCGCGCGAACCTGCCGCCTGGAGTCGTGCGGCGAAATCGACGATGACCTGGTCCCCGACGGCATGCCCGAAACGGTCGTTGACCGACTTGAAATGATCCAGATCAGCCATCACCAATGTCACGGGTGCACCCGTTTGCGCGCTGCGCTCCAGCACTGAAGCGGCTTTTTGTTCGAAGCCGCGACGGTTGAGCAATTTCGATAGTGCGTCGGTCTCGGACTCGGCCTGCAGTTCCTTGATGGTATCGAGCGCGACGGCAGTCAGCAAAGTGAGCGCGATCAGCAATGAGAAGACCATGACCGAAAGGCTGGTGGTCAGCCAATAAGGCGAGGTTATGTATGGCGGGCGGGCGGCATCCGCCCCGCTCAGCAGCGCAACCAGCAGCGGACGAATGAAAAAGTCCGCAGCCCTGAGGCCGGCGACCAGGATGATCATGCGGTCGATCACCGAGCGGCGGCTGGATTGGCGCAGCCGCATCATGGCGACGATGCAGAGAGCGCCCAATCCGTAATTCACGGAAAACACCCGCCCCGGAAAGTACGGATGCACGAAGAAGAACCAGAGAAAGCCGCCCATGCCCGCAACTACGCAGACAAGCGACGCCGCCCAGGGAATGCGCACGCCCTGACGGGTCGTGACAGCCGCCACGAGCAGCAGAAGAGCTCCGAAGAACAAAAGATTGGACATCACTTTCGATACGGCCAGACCGGCGCCGAGATCGAAGGATTGCAACGTGAAGCCAATCGCCACCGCGAGGTAGCAGACGCACAGCTGCAGCACGTAGCGGTTCTCGCGTCGAAAGGACCACAACACGAAAAATGCCGTCGACAGGACCATCGACAGCACCGGGTTGAGAAGAGAAATGAAAAGGTGCTGACTCACCGCCACGCCCGAATGTCCCTCTTGCATGATAGCGCGAAGGGACAAACAACGCGTTAAGTGGCAACCCCGCTGTTAGCTCCTGTGCGCCGAGGCCACTTCCTCAAGGATCCGCATTGCGTCCTCGGCACGATCGGCCGGCACGAACAGATGGTCGTGGTAGAAGCCTGACACCGGATTGACGCCCATGCCGGCCGCAGCAAGACGCGGCAGCACCGCGGCAAGAAAGCCCACGGCTTCCAGGGACGAGTGGATTGAAAGCGTGATCATGCGGCAGGGGAAAGTACCCGAAAGCCCGGCTCGGCCAGCGGCCTCTTCGCCCACGATGCAGGTCCAGCCCTCTTTCTCACCGAACACCATCAGCGGCGGGACGCCGTCCGGCAAGCTCTGATCGAGAGGAAGCGTGACGAACACATAGGTGTCCGGCTGCAGGTCTGGCCGCATCGAACCGAGCAGCATCTTCAAGTCGGTCTCACCACTCATGGTTCCTCACAAGGCGGTTCGTCGGCAAAATTTGCGGCCCGATGTCGGGCGGATGCCTTTCCATTCGTCTTGAAGACAACTTCGCAGCCAGTCGCTGACAAATCCAGGCTGCGAACAACCGGAGGGAACAACCATGTCTGATATTTCGCAGATCAACACGCCCGGCGCCGAAACCATCTCAGCTCGCGCCTTGTGGACTGGCCGCATCATGAGCGGCGTGATCATCCTGTTCATGATCTTCGACGGCGTCATCAAATTGCCGCCGCTAGACATCGTCACTCAGACGATGGCCGAGCTTGGTTGGCCGGCTGATGTCGGCACGGCGCGCCTGCTCGGCATTATCGGCCTGATCTCCACCGCGCTCTACGCTCTGCCACGCACGTCTTTTCTGGGCGCTATCCTGCTCACGGCCTATTTCGGCGGCGCAATCGCCACCCAGGTCAGGATCGGCAATCCGCTTTTCTCGCATACATTTTTCGGCATCTATCTCGGCCTGCTTCTGTGGGGCGGGCTGTGGCTGCGCAATCCACGGCTGCGCGCACTGTTGCCGTTCTCCGGCTAAAGCAATTTCAGCAAAAGTGTGCAGCGGTTTTGCGTCCGGAATTGCGCAACACAAAGAGTTGGAGCGTTTCCGTCGAAGGCGGAAACGCTCCAAGGGTACCATCCTTTGGATCGAATCGAGTGCTGAAGCGTTGGGGCCAGGCGGGCGGCATATCGCTCTCGAAAGGAACGATCATGAAGAACGTCTTGATCCTGGCAGCGGTATTGCTGCCCCTCGCCGCCTGCTCGCAGACGGAAAAGGGCGCTGCGATCGGCGGACTGGGTGGTGCGGCAGTGGGTGCTGCCGTTGCGGGCAATCCGGTCGAGGGCGCCGTTATCGGCGGCGCTGTCGGCACCGTGGCCGGCGCCTTGATCGGCAATGCCAGCGAACGTGGCAAATGCCGCTACCGTGACCGTTATGGACGCGTCTTCGTTGACCGTTGTCCGGATCGCGGCGGCCGCTACTACAACGGCGATCCCGACTATCGCGACCGCCCCGGCTACTGACGCGGCGATTGCAAAAACAGCACCTGAAGCGGCGGTCGCGACGGATCGTGTCGCGGCCGTCTGTTGCCAGTTGTCGCTTCTCATTCTATGCCCAGCCAGTCCGCTGAGACGGACGCTTTCCAAGGGTGGGCCTTCTCATGATCGTGCGGCCGAAACCGGGGCTCTGGCAGCTCTTCTTCATCATGCGCGGTTCGATCGTGCCGCGGATTCTGCCGCAGATCATCGGCTTTGCCGCCTATGCGGCTGCCATGGTGGCGCTGGTGCAATATTTCGACATTGAACTCAGCGGCTTCACCATCGCCCCTTTCGGCCTGCTTGGGGTGACGCTGTCGATCTATCTCGGCTTCCGCAACAACGCCGCCTATGATCGCTGGTGGGAAGCGCGCAAGCTGTGGGGACAGCTGGTTTATGATGTCCGCAATCTCGCCCGTGCCACCACCGGCCTGATTTCACCGCGGGAAGAACAACGTTCACTGCTGATGGACGTGCTGGCCTTCTGCCACCTGTTGCGCGGGCAGGTGCGCCGGATCGATAGCGCCGCCGACGCCCGTCCTTTCATCGGCGAGGCTGCCGACAGCCTCACCGCCGTCGCCAATCGGCCGGACGAATTGGTGCGGCGCATGGGCAGGCGGGTGGCGGCCTTGCGTGAAAGCGGCGCGATCGACAGCATCGGCTACCGTATTCTCGACGAGCGTCTGTCGGCGATTGCCGCCATGCAGGCCGGTTGCGAACGCATAGCCGGCACGCCGCTGCCCTTCGCCTATACCTTGCTCCTGCACAGGACAGCCTACATCGTCTGCCTGCTCTTGCCGTTCGGCCTGGCCACCACCGCCGGCTGGGTGACGCCGCTGTTCACAGCGCTGATCGCCTATACTTTTTTCGGGCTCGACGCGTTGTCGGAAGAATTGGAAGACCCGTTCGGCACGGAGGCCAACGACCTTGCGCTGGACGCGCTTTGCCGGGTCTGCGAAGTGTCGGTGTTCGAAGCGCTCGGCGAACCGGCTCCGCCGATGCTGGAGGCCGAGAACTTCTTCTACTCGTAGGGGTCCGCGCGGGATCGCCTCTTTCAGGTGCTAGGCGACCTTGCTCTCGCCGCCGCGATAGCTGTCGATGATGCGCAGGGCGCCAACGCTGTCGACCGGCGGACTGAACAGGAAACCCTGGATCTCGCCGCAGCGCTCTTGCTTGAGCAATTCAAGCTGCGCGCCTGTCTCGACCCCCTCGGCTGTGGTGTCGATGCCAAGATTGGCGCCCAGCCCGATGATGGCCCGCACGATCGCCATGGACTCGCGACTGGAGCCAATGTCGCGGATGAAGGAGCGGTCGATCTTCAGCCGGCTGAACGGGAAGCGCCTGAGATAGCTCATGCTGGAATACCCGGTGCCGAAATCGTCCAGCGCGACACGCACGCCGACATCTTTCAGCCGTTGCAGCAAGGCGAGATTGGCGCCGGTATCGGCCAGCAGCACGGATTCAGTGATTTCGATCTCCAGGCGCGAAGGGTCGAGACCGGATGCAGCGATCGCCTTGCCGACCGTCTCGGCGAAGCGGCCCTGGCGAAATTGAACCGCGGACGCATTCACCGCGATGATGAGATCCTGCGGCCAACAAGCCGCACGCCGGCAGGCTTCCTCGAGCACCCAGCGGCCGATGGCATCGATCATGCCGGTCTCTTCGGCCAATGGGATGAATTCCGCTGGAGATACCATTCCCCGCCGTGGATTTCGCCAGCGCACCAGCGCCTCGAAACCCCGCAAGCCGCCGCTGCGCAGGGAAATGATCGGCTGGTAGTGCAATTCCAGTTCGCGGTCGAAGTCGGCAGAACGGAGTTCCAGCTCCAGTTCCCTGCGCTCCCGCATTTCGGCATCCATCTCCGGTTCGAAGAAATGGAACGTTCCTTTGCCTTCACGCTTCGAGCGATAGAGCGCCAGGTCAGCACATTTCAGCAGCGTGCCGGCATCGCGCGCATCGACCGGCGCAATGGCGGCTCCGAGGCTGGCACCGATGGAAAGCTTGTGTCCTTCATAGCCATGCGGCTGGGAAATGGCCTGGATGATCCGCCCGGCCAGCAGTTGTACGTCGTCCCGGCTCAGCGCGCCGCGCAGCAGCACGGCGAATTCATCGCCACCGAGACGCGCGACGAGATCCGTACGACGCAGCAGCCGGCGGATCCGGTCGGCGGTTTCGATCAGCAGCGAATCCCCGGCAGCATGCCCCAGAGTGTCGTTGACGGCCTTGAAGTCATCGAGGTCGATCAGGACGAGCGCGAATGGCTGGTGGCCGGCAACCGCCGTGGCTACGGCTTCCTCGATTTCCTGCGAAAAGGTCGTGCGGTTGCCGACACCCGTCAGCGGGTCGTGATGAGCGAGGAAAGAAATCCGCTCTTCCGCCCGCTTGCGCTCCGTCACGTCAACGATGGTCGACAGCGTGGCCGCCTGTCCGCCGACCGTTATCGCACGCGTGTACTCGATGACATCCAGCTCGGCTCCGGATGCCGTTCGATGATGCGCAAAACGCTCGCCGGAGGAACCGACACGCGCAGCGGAATTCGGCTCGAGATTGCGAATGTCCAAAGCGAGGAACGCGGGGCGATCATATCCGTAAAGGTGAAGTGCCGCGGCATTCACGTTGAGGAAGGCACCGGTTGCGATATGGCGCACATACATCGGCACCGGATTGTCGTCGAAAAGCGAGCGGAACAGCACCTCGCGGTTGCGGATTTCGCGCACATCGGTCAGCGTCACGGCAAGAAGACCGTCGGTTTCGACGACACCGACCTGCAAGGAAATGACTTCGCCAGCGAGATCGTATTCGAGTTCGAGCGAAGGCGCGGCAGCACCTTGCGCGCGGTCGCGGTTACGCCGGTCGAGCAAGCGCGCCAGGCATTCCGCCGCACTTACCTCCGACAACAGGCGGAACCGCATGTCTTCGGCAGGCGCGCCGAGCATCCGCGCGGCGGCATTGTTTATGCTGAGCACCTGGTAGTCGCGCGGCGATGCGCCGACACCTTCCAGCGGGCTCAGCGCAAGGATACCTTCGTCGGTCGAATTGATAAGCAGACGGGCAAGATCGACCTGGCTTTTGCGCGGCCTTGCGAAGACCAGGAAGTACTCGCCCGGCCAGCGGCAGGACAGCGGCAGCGCCAGAACCTCCATGGTCGACACCATGCCGTCGATGATCGATCGGCAAAGCGTCAGATACGGGCGCGCGGCCAGGCGCGCGAGATCGATGGCGTCGTTCACCGCACGCCGAACGGCAAACGGCAAAGCGGAAAGGGAGACCGGGGCCTCCGCAATATCGGCCAGGCCACGGAAGCGCGATCCCGCGCGCAGGATGAACCCCCTCGCGGCCTTCCGCCACCCGCACCACTGCCAGTTCATCGGCAAAACGACCGACGCTGCCCAGCGCAAGTTCCTCGTAAGGCGGCAAAACGCCGTCGATGCAAGCCGCCTGCCAGCGGCGCAGCATCAGTCGTACATCTTCGAATTCCGTGTCGATCCGGAAGGCGCGATCCGTCGGGCCTGCTGGACTGTGCTCGATCGGCTTTAGCTGCCTTGCAAGCTCATCCGGTTCCTTGATCCGCACCGCAATCGACATCATTCAGCCCCATTGCCGCAACACCCCACGGCCCGGCATGCGCCGGGCTTCAAGGCGGAGTCGCATCGATTTTCAGCACATGCCGGACAAGTTCCGGCTCGGCGTGACGGCATCATGCCCGCACAACATCCTTGAAGCGCGCGCCATAGCAGGCACGTTAGCGGGCGCTTACTTACTTCTTGCTTAAGCCGGATGTCATATACCCGTCATACTTCGGAGAGGCTCAACCCATCAGGATCGGCCGAATGAGATTCAGATGACGGAAGGTGAAATCGAAGAAACTGCTGATGCGCGGCGTCTGGCGCAGATCGGCCCGGGTGAGGAGATACCAGCCGCGCGCAAGGTCTTGCACCGGCGGGAGAACCTGGACCAGATCATCCTCCATGTCCGCGATGGTGGTCGGCAGCGGCGCGATACCGACACCCGATTTCACGGCATGCAGCACGCCGAGCACGCTGTTGTTGCGCGCCGTGATCCTGGCACCGGGTGCAACGGCGGACAGCCATTTCGCCGCCCGGTGATTGATGAGCATTCCATCGAAGCCAACGAGCGCGTGATCGCCGAGATCGTCGATCCGTTCCGGCCGGCCGTGATGCTGAAGATAGCTTTTGCTCGCGTAAACCGCCCATATCGAATCGGCGATCTTTCGGCCGATCAGCGTTTCGTCATCCGGTTCCCCGGAACGCAGCGCCACATCCGCTTCGCCTTTTGCAAGGTCGAGATAGCGGTCGCTCATCACGAATTCGATCTTCAGACCCGGGTATTCCTCGTGGAAGAGATCGAGGTAGGACGATCCGACGAGGCGCGATACCAGCGGCTCGGGACAAGTCAAGCGAATGATCCCGACAAGTTCATCGCCATGGGCGCGGATCTGGTTCTGGAGAAACGAGATGTCCGTCTCCACGCGCTCAGCGGCCGGAAGCAGCGCCTCGCCAAGGCTGGTAAGCCTGTAACCTGTCGCATGGCGGACCACGAGCGCAAAACCGACGCGTCGCTCCAGTTCGACAAGCCGCCGATGAACGGTGGACTGGTTGACGCCCAGCACTCGCGCGGCCGCCAGCGTGCTGCCCTCGCGTGCGACAGCAAGCAGATAGCGCAAGTCGTTCCAGTCGAACATCCTGATGTTATGCGCTTCTGCCCGACGGCTCTGCAAGCTTGCGGCTGCCGCAAAGGCCGGCCCTGCATTAGCCTGCATCCAGGAACGATGGAGGGAAGCGATGCACAAGACCATGGCGACCAGTGACGCCATCGCCGGCATGACCGTCGGCGTCACCACCTCGGCACAACCCTCGGGCGCCGCCAAGCTCTCAGTCTTGTGCCGCGAGGCGGCGACCGGCATGCCGACGGAGGAGACGCAGGAGATCCGGGTCCTGCTGGCCAGGCTCGATCCAGGCGATCGCACGCCTCATCATAGGCACCGCCATCCCGTGACGGTCTACATGCTGGAAGGAACGTTCACGCTTGAACTCGAGGGCCGGGCACCGGTGGACCTGAAGGCAGGCGACGTCTTCGTCGAACCGCCGCACATCGCCATGATCGGCCGCAATCTCAGCGCCGATACCCCTGCGCGGATGGTGATCTTCTATGCCAGCACACCGGATACACCGTTCGCCGACCCTGTCCCTTGAACGCAAAACGGCGGGCCTTTCGGCCCGCCGTCTCTTCGCCGTAGCGGAGATCTTACTCGGCGCTGGCTTCGGCCGGTGCTTCGGTCGGCGCGGCAGCGGCAGCCACAGCGGCGGCTGCATCTTCCTGGGCCTTCTTCAGCAGGGCGGCGCGTTCCTGTGCCTTCTTGCCCGGCTCGGCCTTGGTCGGGTTGTTGCGGGCTTCGCGCTTGGCAATGCCGGCTTCGTCGAAGAAGCGCAGCACGCGGTCGGTCGGCTGTGCGCCATTGCCCAGCCAATGCTTGGCGCGGTCGGCATCGATCTTGATGCGCTCGCCATCCTTGGGCAGCAGCGGGTTCCAGGCGCCGATAGCCTCAATGAAGCGGCCGTCGCGCGGCGAGCGCGCGTCGGCAACGACGATGTGGTAGTAAGGACGCTTCTTCGAGCCCGCGCGGGCCAGTCTGATCTTCAGTGCCATTTTTTTCTCCTAAAGCTCTGATTCTCGTTGATCGGGTTACGGCCGGGTTCAGCCGGTTTTGCTTGCGCCGTTTTCCGCGGCGATCTGTTCGTGATGGCGGATAACTTCGCGGATGACGAAGTTCAGAAATTTTTCCGCGAAATCGGGATCGAGTTGCGCTTCTTTGGCAAGCCGGCGCAGCCGCTCGATCTGCTCTGTCTCACGCTTCGGGTCGGCAGGCGGCAAGCCGTGCGTGGCTTTCAGCACACCGACCGCCTTGGTGCAGCGAAAGCGCTCCGCCAGCATGTGAACGAGCGCGGCATCGATGTTGTCGATCGAAGCGCGATAGCCGGCGAGTTGGCCTCGGGCGGTTTCCATTGCTTTTTCGTCGCTCATCGCCGCCTCACTTCTTCTTGCCGAGACCCGGCAAGCCACCCGGGCCGCCGAGACCAGGGAGCTTCAGGCCGCCTGGCAGACCAGGCAGACCGCCGCCACCCAAGCCGGGAAGCCCTCCGGGCATTCCGCCCGGCAGCCCCTTGCCGAGCCCTGCAGCCTCAGCCTGCTTCTGCAGGGCTTCGAGCTGCTTGGGATCCATCTTGGAAAGATCGGGCATGCCGCCCATGCCGGGCATCATGCCGCCAAGGCCCATCTTGTTAGCCAGCCCGCCCATCAGGCCGCGCATCATGCCACCGCCTTTGCCCTTGCCGCCCATCGCCTTCATCATGTCGGCCATGCCGCGATGCATCTTCAAGAGCTTGTTGATCTCGGCGGCGTCGGTGCCGGAACCCGCTGCGATACGCTTCTTGCGGCTGTGCTTCAGAAGGTCCGGATTTGCACGCTCGGCCTTGGTCATGGAGGAGATGATCGCGAGCTGACGGCCAAACATCTTGTCGTCGAGGCCGGCAGCAGCCATCTGGTCCTTCATCTTGCCCATGCCGGGCATCAGACCCATGATGCCGCCCATGCCGCCCATTTTCTGCATCTGGCCAAGCTGGTCGGCGAGGTCGTTCAGGTCGAACTTGCCGGACTGCATCTTCTTGGCCATCGCCGCGGCCTTTTCCGCGTCGATGGTTTCGGCAGCCTTCTCGACCAGCGAAACGATATCGCCCATGCCGAGGATGCGGTCGGCGATACGCTTGGGGTGGAACTCTTCCAGCCCGTCCATCTTCTCGCCGGTGCCGATGAGCTTGATCGGCTTGCCGGTGACGGCGCGCATCGACAGCGCCGCGCCACCGCGGCCATCGCCATCCATGCGGGTGAGGACAAGACCGGTGATGCCGACGCGGTCGTCGAAATTCTTGGCGAGGTTGACGGCATCCTGACCGGTCAGCGAGTCGGCCACCAGCAGGATTTCGTGAGGGGTCGATGCCTTCTTGATATCGGCCATCTCGACCATCAGCGGCTCGTCGATATGCGTGCGGCCGGCGGTGTCGAGAATGAGGATATCATGGCCGCCAAGCTTGGCCGCCTGCACGGCGCGCTTGGCGATGTCGACCGGCGTCTGCCCGGCAATGATGGGCAGCGTCGCCACCTTGGTCTGCTCGCCGAGCTGGCGCAGCTGTTCCTGCGCGGCTGGACGGCGCGTATCGAGCGAAGCCATGAGCACTTTCTTGCCCTGGCGCTCGGTCATCCGCTTGGCGATCTTGGCACTGGTCGTCGTCTTACCCGAGCCCTGCAGACCGACCATCATGATCACGACCGGTGCCGGCGCGTTGAGATCGATGGCAACGCCCTCGGCACCAAGCATCTCGACCAGTTCGTCATGCACGATCTTGACGACCATCTGGCCAGGTTTGATCGCCTTCAGAACCGCAGCACCGACCGCCTTCTCGCGCACCTTGTCGGTGAACGAGCGCACGACCTCCAGTGCGACGTCGGCCTCGAGCAGCGCGCGACGCACTTCGCGCAGCGCGGCCGAAACATCGGCTTCCGACAGCGCGCCGCGGCCGGTAAGGCCATTCAGAATTGAGCCAAGTCGCTCTTGTAGCGATTCGAACATGCTTCTTCCTTCGATCCCGGATGGTCAGACCCGAGAGGTAATACGCCCGTATCGATCATCCAAGCAAAGCCCAAAACCAAAAAGCACCCGGGGGCGCACAGCGCTGCCGGATGTTGGCCTCCGGGATCGATGTGACGCGCATCTTGCAGCGCTCGCCACGTCCCGGTCGGCTTTCGCGAGAATGATCGTCGCGGAAGTTGGCGGCCTTTGACAGGAAAAATGGGCGAGAGTCAAGAGAAACGGCGGAAATCGGCCGTTTCGACTGCTCAACCGAGATCCGGCGACACCCTGAGCAACGAACGCGGATGCAACAGGAGCAATGCGGTCAGCAGGCTGGACACGACGCCGATGCCCGCGATCAGGATCGCGTCGATGCCCGCCCAGCCAGCACCTTCCAACGACCGCGCCTCGAACAGCGCGAAGCCGGAAAGATTGGCCTGGTGCGATATCAGCAGGAAACCGAACAGGTTGTTGCCGAGATGCGCGCCGAAGGCGGCGCCGAGATTCCCGGTCGAATAGACGAGCGCCATCAGGACCGCCGCGAAGACGCCGACAGAAACAAGTGCGGCTGCGTTCATCGCCGGTGTGGAACTTCCATTCCAGTGCAGCATGGCGAAGACCAGTGTCGGCAGCAGCGCCCACACCAACGGGCTGCGGAAACGACTGGCCAGGCCGCGCGGTAGGTAACCGCGAAACAGAAGTTCTTCCGAGGATGTCTGGACGAAGCCCAGCAGCGCCACCGGCGCCAAAGCCAGCAGCCAGGCGGTGAAGTCAATCGTCCCGCGCTGGACCACGGGATCGATGAGATACAGCAGCACCTCCGAAAAAATCGAGGTGAGGATAACGGCAATAAAACCCTTGAGAAAATCGGATCGGGAAATCCGATGGCTGTTGCCGAAAAGGGACGAAAGCGGCTCGCCATGAATCCATCGCATCACCAGCCAGGCGCCGGCCCATATGCCGCAGAATGTGACGAGCGCCGTCAGCACGCCTATGGGCGAGGCGAGGAAAGGCTCCATCCCATAGCCACTTGGCCGCAGCGACACGGGCACGAGCCCAACCAGTCCCCAACCCAGCCGAACCACCGCAAAGGTCGACAGCGTCCAGATAAGCACGATGACCACGGTGCCGAGGATAAGACGCAACAGCGTCGTCTTGCCATTTGGGCTCGAACGGTAGCGCTGGAAGGCTGTCGGTTCGGTGATCATGCGGGCTCTTTCGATTACCCGCAAATTGTATCGGGCATCGCCATGACTAGGCGATGCCCGGGCCCCTCGCAATCAGGTTGCAAAGGCTAGGTTAAAAGTTCGCAGGCGTGGCTACCGAAGCCGGTCTCAATCGCCCACATAGACGATATGCCGGGACGACGGGCTGACGATCACCGGCTCGCCATTCACATAGGCATAGCGATAGTCGTAACCGGGAACCTCACGCAGCACGACCGTATCGGGCAGCGTGGCACCTATTCGAACCTCATCCTCGATATCGATCGGATCGATCGCGTTTGTCCTGACATAGCTGCGCACTTCCATCGGCGGTACTGGCGCGTCCACTTCATCGTCCTGGACAATCGAACCGGTGGACAACTCGTCGTCGCTGAGAGCACCGGGTGTTTCGATGACGGTCACACCGGAATCCACCGGTCGTTCGGTCAGCACCACGCGTTGGCCTGCGAATTCGGAGGTGACATAGTCCGAGTTGACCCAGGCGCGGTTGCCGGAACTGCCGACGGCGCACCATTTCGACCCTTGCAGGCATCCATCCAGCACAGCGGTCTGGCCTGCCGCCAAAACACCCACGACTGGGTACCGCGCGCCAGGACCGGCGCGCATGTTGAGGTCCCTATCGGCCGATACGAGCGTATCCGCCCATGCCGAGCCTGACATGGCAACCAGTGTTCCCGCGACCGCGGACAACAGCAATGTTCTCATTGTCTTGCTCCTTCGTTGTGTCCCTCGGGGACCCAAACGCCTCCCTCTCCCATGCGTTCCCGCTAAAGTTTTGACCAATGCTCACGCTTTGTTCCGCATTGTCGTTGCAGGTGAGCCGCAGGTTCTCGCACATCGACCGGCCGACCGGCCGATATTTGCAAAAAACGCTTGATTGGCGCCGGGTTCTGCCCTTTAGCCGGAGCATGGCGGGCGGCCAGGCAAACGTCGGTGACAAGCACGGGTTTCGCTGGCAAATTCGCCTCGCGAGGTGATTCAGGCAACCAGGAGATGAGAATGGCATTGCGTGCCAAGGGAAAGGTTTTCGCAGCCGCGGCGGCGCTTTGGCTGCTGACGGGCGCCAGCCAGGCGGCCGAATGCGGCAAGACTTCCGCCGGATTCGAGGAATGGAAGGCGGAGTTCGCGCAGGAGGCCCAGGCTGCCGGCGTCAAGGGTCGCGGGCTTGCAGCGCTGAATGGCGCAACATACGCCGCAGCAACCATCAGGGCCGACCGGGCCGTCAAGAAGGCTTTCAGCGGGTCGGTGGAAGATTTCATGAGGCGCCGGGGCGCTTCGACGATCATTTCGCGTGGCAAGTCGATGAAGAAGGCGAACGCGGCGCTCTTCAACAGGATCGAGAGCACCTATGGCGTGTCGCCCGGCGTGCTGCTTGCGATCTGGGGCATGGAAACCGGCTTCGGCGCCGCCATGGGCAAGCAGAATACGGTCTCGGCCATCGTGACGCTCGCCTATGACTGCCGCCGTCCGCAGTTCTTCTACCCCCATGCCATTGCGGCGCTCAAGCTTGTCGATCGCGGCGCGCTGAGCGCCAGCTCGGTGGGCGCGATGCATGGCGAGATCGGCCACACCCAGTTCCTGCCCGGCAACGTCCTGAAATATGGCGTCGGCGGCGCAAATCTGCGTGACAAGGAAACCGCGCTTGCTTCAACCGCCAACTTTCTCAAGGGACATGGCTGGCAGGCCGGCGTAGGCGCGGAAGGAAACATGGGCGCGATCGCCGGTTGGAATTCCGCCAGCGTCTATCAGCAGGCAATCGCCCGCATCGCTTCTGCTATCGACAACAATTGACGGGACCGGCCGAGCAGAAGCTCGGCCATCGAGGATCGCTCATCGGGCGGTCCTCGCCTATTTCCCTTTTATGACCTTCCAGATCTCAGTGGACCGGCTCTCCTGGAGACGGTTGATGTCGGAATAGGTAATTCGTCCGCTTGCGAAAGCTTTGACCAGGCGCTGGCAGAAAATCGCTGGCACGCGCTCTTTCGACACACCCATGAAGGTCCTGAACTCTTCCTTCAGGGAAAGAGGGATCGTGGCATAGTGCTCTATGCACCTGTCGATGCCGGCCTTGATATCCGGCTTGTTCCCGGCTTGGGCGGTTTGACCGCTGGTCAGCACCACGACCGCCGCAAGCGATGCGTAGAATTCTTTCTTCATGGAAGGCCCCCCAGCCGAACAAGGCCAGAGCGTATCGAAGGCGACCGAAAGTTCAAGCCAGCACGACACTCGCGAGGCGGCTGCCCCATGAAATTGTCTGCTTGTCCGCCGACGATAGCCGCCTTCGTCCCGTTCGCTACTTGACCTCGATCTTGTAGGAGCATCCCGCAAGCACTTTGCCCGGATGCGACTCGACCGTGGAAACGTTGAGACTGACGCGCGTGGCAAGCGTCAAGCCTTCGGACGTCTCGGTCTTCTCCAGGATGACCTTCTCGCCGAGGAATTTCTGCTCGGTGGAAATCATCGGCTCGATGCCGAGCTTCTTTGCCAGATCGGTGGCGGTGACGCCCTCGAGCACCGCCATCGGACCGCTTGAAGTGAAGACCAGGGCCTTCGTTTCCGTGCCGAAGACAGCCAGCGGCTTTTCCAGTTCATACTGAGACAGGAAGGGATTGCCGCTATCGACCTTGCGCCAGCCGAGCTCTCCAGCCGCCTCAGGTTCGCCCGTCAGCCAGAAGGCAAGACCATTGTAAGTCGGTACGTCGGCTCTGCATTCGACCAGCGCAGGCAGATCCAGTGCAGCCGGATCGAACTCCTGCGCGGCGGCGGGCAATACCGTCGTCGGAACCATGAGACCGACGACGGTGAAGGCGACCGCGCGCACGGTCAGCCGCGCTTGTTGCGAGCGGCGAGTGTGCGCAGGCGCAGCGCATTCAGCTTGATGAAGCCGGCGGCGTCCTTCTGGTCATAGGCGCCCTGGTCGTCCTCGAAGGTCACCAGCTTGTCGGAATAGAGCGACCTAGGGCTCTCGCGGCCGATGACCATGACATTGCCCTTGTAGAGCTTCAGCGTCACTTCACCTTCGACGTCCTTCTGGCTGAGGTCGATCGCCGCCTGCAGCATCTGCCGCTCGGGTGAGAACCAGAAGCCGTAGTAGATCAGTTCGGCATAACGCGGCATCAGCTCGTCCTTGAGGTGCGCAGCGCCACGATCGAGCGTGATCGATTCGATGGCACGGTGCGCAGCGAGCAGGATTGTGCCGCCCGGCGTTTCGTAGACGCCGCGGCTCTTCATGCCGACGAAGCGATTCTCGACGAGGTCGAGACGGCCGATACCGTTGTCGCGGCCGTAATTGTTGAGTTTGGCAAGCAGCGTCGCCGGCGACAGACGTTCGCCATCGATCGAGACCGCGTCGCCCTTCTCGAAGCCGATCTTGATGACGGTCGCCTTGTCCGGCGCAGCTTCCGGCGAAATCGTGCGCATGTGAACGTATTCGGGCGCCTCGACCGCCGGGTCTTCCAGCACCTTGCCCTCGGAAGACGAGTGCAGCAGGTTCGCGTCGACCGAGAACGGCGCTTCGCCCTTCTTGTCCTTGGCGACCGGGATCTGGTGCTGTTCGGCGAATTCGAGCAGGTGCGTGCGGCTCTTGAAGGACCAGTCGCGCCACGGCGCGATGATCTTGATGTCCGGGTTCAGCGCATAGGCCGAAAGCTCGAAACGCACCTGGTCGTTGCCCTTGCCGGTCGCGCCGTGGGCAATCGCGTCAGCGCCGGTCTTTTCGGCGATCTCGATCAGATGCTTGGAGATCAGCGGACGAGCGATCGAAGTGCCGAGCAGATAGACGCCTTCATAGACCGCGTTGGCGCGGAACATCGGGAAGACGAAGTCGCGCACGAATTCCTCGCGCACGTCCTCGACGAAGATTTCCTTGATGCCGAGCATCTCGGCCTTGCGGCGCGCCGGCTCCAGTTCTTCGCCCTGGCCGAGATCGGCTGTGAAGGTGACGACCTCCGCACCGAGCTCGGTTTGCAGCCACTTGAGGATGATCGAGGTATCGAGACCGCCCGAATAGGCGAGCACAACCTTCTTGACGTCTTTGAGCTTGGACATGTCGCTCCGGTCCTGCGCGTGGATTTTCCGGGTGGCGAGGTATCACGCACCTTCTGGCCAGCGCAAGGGACCAGCAGTCCGCCAAAGGTGGGACATGGGTCCGCTAGCGCGCGAGCGCGTGCCGCGTTATAGCGATGGCATCCTTGCTTGGGGCCACCGATGTCCTTCATTCCCGATACGACGACACTGATCCAGTTCGCCATCGCCACCTTCATCCTGGCGATCACGCCTGGGCCTGACATGACGCTGTTCGTCAGCCGCACCCTGAGCCAGGGGCGCGCAGCCGGCTTCGCCTCCATGGCGGGAGCGCTCTCCGGCACGCTGATCCACACCTCGCTGGTGGTGGTCGGCATTTCGGCGCTCATCGTTGCCTCGCCGATGGCGTTCTTCGTGCTGAAGATCTTCGGCGCAGGCTACCTCGTCTTCCTCGCCTGGCAGGCCATCACCAAGGGCTCGGCTTTCTCGCCGGAGAAGAAGATCGGCCCAAAGGTCTCGCTCACCCGGGCCTGGGCAGCCGGATTGGGCGTCAATCTGCTCAATCCCAAGATCATCCTGTTCTTCATGACCTTCCTGCCGCAATTCGTTTCCGCGCATGACCCTCACGCACCGGGCAAGCTGTTCTTCCTGGGCGCGATGTTCGTGGTGCTGTCCATTCCGGTCACCGCGCCGATGGTGTTCGCGGCGGAAAAATTCTCGGTGGCGATGAAGGCAAGCCCACGCGTGACGCGAGCCGTGGACTATCTGTTCGCCGGCGTGTTCTCGGCCTTCGCGCTCAAGATCCTGACGGCCCAGGCGAAGTAGGCGGATTGCCTTCCGACCACCAGCTGGCCGCCCAGCGGCCAGCACAGAGCCAATAGAAGATACCGCCGACCATTCCGGCGCCGACGATGCCCAGGATGACACGCGTGTCGGTGACCGCGAAATCGGGATCGCCGGATTGCCAGGCGACGCCGAGGACGATGCCCGCGATCACGCCGCCGCCCAGCGCATAGAACAGCCAGTCGCGCCGGGCCATCACCTCGGCCACCAGGATGAGCAGCGCAGAAGGTGCAAAAGCGAAATAGGCGACGAAGATCGCCAGAAGCGGGATCGTGACGACAAGCGGGCCGCCCGCCATCCAGCGGGTTTCTTCCGCGCTGAACCCGATCGCGCCAAGGAACAGAACATTGATGAAAGCACTCGCCGCCAGCACCGCGATTGCATAACCGAACAGAATGACGAGGCAGCGGACGAAATAGGCCGCGAAGCGGTTCACTCGCCGTGTCCCGCGATCATCATCGCCTCGAGCGCCAGACGCTCGGATTTCTTCAGCCGCTCCGATTCCGACTTCAATTGGCCGCAGGCTGCGAGGATATCGCGGCCGCGCGGCGTGCGGATCGGCGAGGCATAGCCGGCATTGTTGATGAAATCGGCAAACTTCTCGATCGTCTCCCAGTCCGAACACTGGTAGTTGGTGCCGGGCCAGGGATTGAACGGGATCAGATTGATCTTGGCCGGGATGCCCTTGAGCAGCTGCACCAGCGCCTTGGCGTCTTCCAGGCTGTCGTTGACGTCCTTGAGCATCACATATTCGAAGGTGATGCGGCGCGCATTGGAAAGGCCGGGATATTTGCGGCAGGCGTCGATCAGGTCCTTCAACGGATACTTCTTGTTGATCGGCACCAGAAGGTCGCGCAGATCGTCATTCGACGCATGCAGCGAAATCGCCAGCATCACGCCGATCTCTTCGCCGGTGCGGAAGATTTCCGGCACCACGCCTGAGGTGGAAAGCGTGATGCGCCGCTTGGACAAGGCCAGTCCATCACCATCCGAAGCGATCAGCAGCGCCTGCTTCACCGCCTCGAAATTATAGAGCGGCTCGCCCATGCCCATCATGACGATGTTGGAGACCTTGCGGCCTTCGGCCGGCACGATGGCGCCGGCCGGCGTATCGCGGTCCGGGAAATCGCCCAGCCGGTCGCGCGCGGTCAGCAGCTGCGCCAGGATCTCTTCCGCCGTCAGATTGCGCACCAGCTTCTGCGTGCCGGTGTGGCAGAAGGAGCATGTCAGAGTGCAGCCAACCTGGGAGGAGATGCAAAGCGTGCCGCGCCCCTCTTCAGGGATATAGACCGTCTCGATCTCCACCGGCCTGCCGGCGCCGCGTGGCGGAAAGCGGAACAGCCACTTGCGCGTGCCGTCCGACGAGATCTGCTCCTCGACGATTTCGGGACGGGCAATCGTAAAATGCTGCTCCAGTGCGGTGCGCAGGTCCTTCGAGATGTTGAACATCTGCGAGAACTCGGAAACGCCGCGCACATAGAGCCAGTGCCAGAGCTGCTGCACGCGCATCTTGGCCTGCTTTTCCGGCACGATGCCGGAGGCGACCAGCGCCTCGGCCATTTCAGCGCGGCTGAGACCGATCAGCGAGCCTTTTTGCGGCATGGCTGTACGTGCGGCCAGCGCGGCGCGCGTGTTGCCATCAGTGATATCGAGCGAAAGCGTCATGGCGATCTGGCTTGAACAGAAACAATCCTGGCTAGATAGGGTTCAGGGGCCACATATCACAGCTGCGGCATGGCGTCACGATGGCGTGATTAGCGACCGCTGGGCAGCCGCATCGAGATCGCTGTCGGCTCCATCGACAACCGTCGTCAAAAAGAAGGGCGGCCGGGTTTTTGACCCGGCCGGTTTCCGACATGTGGGAGATGTCTTGTTCTATTTGCAGCTGGCGATCGACTGCAGCGCCGCCGAAATGCCCTTCAGCGAGAAGGTGTAGGACGTGGGATTGCCGCGGCCGGATTTGGCGGTGACCTTCATCTCCTTGCCTGTCTTCATCGCGGAAATCAGCACCGGTTCCTCGGCGGCGTTTTCGACCCAGGCCGACTTGCCGCGCGTGAACATCGAGAAGGACTTGTTGTCGATGGTGACGACGGCCTTCGAATTCTGCTGGAAATTGTAGCCGGCAATGAACTGCGGCTCATACGAAACCTGCTGGCCCGGGCGCTGGCTGACGAAGAAGAACATGTCGCCATGGTCGAGCGTCGGCGGCTGCTTGTCGGTCGGGACGGTCAACACGTAGCACACCTTGCCGGTCTGCGCCTTGTAACTGTAGGTGCCCCAGGCATTGTGCTGGCCGATCTTGGTCGCTTGCTGCGCCAATGCCGGCGAGGCAACGGCAAGCAGGACCAGGCTGGTGGCTGTGAGGATCAATCCGCGCATCTTATTCCCTGTATTCCATACGGTGCGGGGCCAGGCGGACCCCCGCCCGCCGGTTCGCTTCAGTTTGATTTAATCTGGGTTACCAAAGGGTGAACTTTCGCGTGAAAAGAACACAGCCCTTGGAAACCGCCGCCAATTCCGTGCCTTGGCCGTCTTTTGGACAGGGTACGGTGTCCCGGCGCCGACTTGGAGAGCAGGAAAGCGGCAAGAGTTTGACTGGAATGCCGGACCGGAGCCGCAACAGCCGGGAGATGCGCGAAGCGGCGTCAGCCCTGCTCGGCGATCGCCTTGCGGGCCGCAAGCTTGTGAGCGGGCGTGATATGGGCGCGCACGGCACTGATCGCTGCGGTCAGAACCGCCACGTCATCGGTAAAGCCGATGCCGGCGACGATGTCGGGAATGGCATCCACCGGCAGCACGAAATAGGCGAGCGCGCCGAGCAGGATCGCCTTCACCTTGAAAGGCGTGTCCTTGTCCAGGGCGCAATAATAAGCCGCGACGAGATCTTCCATGAACGGAACCTGCCGCGCCGCTTTCTTGGCGGTCCGCCAGAATTTCGCACGCACATTGTCCTCGCCGATGACCTTGCCGTCGGGCCCGAAGAACTCGTAGTTGCTGCCTTGCACCATCAGTGGTTCCCTCGCATCGCTGCGAAATGTGGGGACCGGCGCGATCCTTCACAAGATGCAACCGTTTCAGTCGATTCAATCGACTCAGTTACCCGCGAAGCGGTCCATCTTCTTGGCCAGTTCGAAATCGAGCGCCGTCAGCCCCCCGACATCATGGGTGTTCAGCGTGACATCGACCGTCTTGTAGACATTCGACCAGTCGGGATGATGATCCATTTTTTCGGCTGCCAGCGCTGAACGCGTCATGAAGGCGAAGGC
This sequence comes from Mesorhizobium sp. 1M-11, assembly GCF_001303895.1. Classification (GTDB taxonomy): domain Bacteria; phylum Pseudomonadota; class Alphaproteobacteria; order Rhizobiales; family Rhizobiaceae; genus Mesorhizobium. Next base: position 135,555 of record NZ_LJSD01000029.1, read on the forward strand.
CTCCGAAAAATTCTTGAATTCGAATCTGCGGCGGATCGACTTCCCGTCGGCGGCGAGCGTCCAGTTCTCGAGTCCGGCCAGAAGCGCGGCAATGGCCTGTCCGTCCAATTTTTCTCTCGTCATGGCTTGCTTCCGTGCTATCGCGGTTAGGCATGTCGCGCAAAAGTGCTTAGCGGTTTTGCGATGACGACATGCGCAAAAACAAAACCTGACGCGCAAGAAGCGAAGCTGAAATCGCGATGTGCATCAGAACTGGCAGGATAACGTAGCGTCGGATGCGCGTGGAACCCCAAAAATCGACCCTCCCAAGATCGGTCCTTTTTGTCTGTCTCGGCAACATCTGCCGCTCGCCGCTGGCCGAAGGTGTCTTCAGGGAGGTCTTGGTCACGCGCGGGATGGAGCGGAATTTCCTGCTCGATTCGGCTGGCACCGGCGGCTGGCACGCCGGCTCGGCGCCGGATCCGCGTTCCATCGAAATCGCCGCGCGCCATGGCATCGACATTTCCGGGCAGAAGGCGCGCAAGGTTTCTCGGGAAGATTTCGCCCGCTTCGATCTGATCTTCGGCATGGACCGGTCGAACGTCGCCGATCTCAAGGCCATTGCACCTGAGGCGGCGCAGGGTCGTATCCAGCTCTTCCTGGAATTCGCCGGCGACCCCAGCCGTGAGGTGCCGGATCCTTATTATGGCGGGCCGGAAGGCTTCGCTTCGGTCTACCGCATGATCCGCGAGGCGTCGGAGGCCATCGCCACCCGATTGGATGGGCGCGTCGCGGCATCCGAAAGCGGCCACGCTTCCTCGACGATGTAAGGTCCGCCGCCAACCGAATCGCGCGACGACATCAGCACAAAACGACCGACCCTGAAGGGCATGGCGGCGAAATTGCCGCGCGCGGACAGATAGCCGGCAACCTCCTGCGGGCTGGAATTGCGCAGTCTCGCCAATGTGACATGTGGCGTGAACTTGCGTGGATCGGTCGGCACGCCAAGCCGTTTGCAAATGCGGTCGATGTCGGCCTGCAGCAGATTGAGGTCTGGCGATGGGATGACGCCGGCCCATACCGCATGTGGCTTCTTCTGCCCGAAGGCGCCAACACCGCAGAGGGTCAACGAAAACGCGGAGCGGTCGATGCGGTCCAGCGCATTGGCAACCTCGTCGGCGACGTGACCTTCGACATCGCCGATGAAGCGCAACGTCAGATGGTAGTTTTCGACATCGATCCAGCGGGCGCCGGGCAGGCCGCCCCTGAGCAGGGAGAGCGAAAGCGCCGCATCGCGCGGAATTTCGAGGGCCGTGAAAAGACGTGGCATAGGGAGCCTCCTGTCCTCGAATCGAACTCTCGATTCACAGCGAATCACTGAAAAGCGGCGGGAGCAAGGGGTTTATTTCACGATACCCAGGCGCCAGCCGCCGATCCCGCAGCCGGCTCAGGACTTTGCCGGCAGTGCCTTGATCGCTTTTTCGACCGCGGGAAGGATACGCTCGACGATCACGTCGATACCCTTTGCATTGGGATGCATCTTGTCCTCCAACTGCAAGGCAGGGTTGCCGGCGACGCCGTCCAGAAAGAACGGATAGAAAGCCACGCCGTATTTTTCGGCCAGCCGCGGATAGAGTGTGCCAAACGCTTCACCATAGGCATGACCGAGATTGGGAGCGGCCAGCATGCCGGCCAGCAGGACAGGAATCTTACGCTCCTTCAATCGTGCCAGCATCTTGTCCAGGTTGTCCTCGATCATTTGCGGATCGATGCCGCGCAGCATGTCGTTACCGCCGATCTCGAGGACGACCAGCCTGGTGCCATCGGGAACCGACCAATCGAGCCGAGCGCGGCCACCACTGGAGGTATCGCCTGAAACCCCCGCATTGGCGACGACGACGTCATAACCCTTGGCCCGCAACGCTGCCTGCAGCCGCTCGGTGAAGGCTTCGCCGGGGGCAAGGCCGAAGCCCGCCATCAGGCTGTCGCCGAACCCGACGATCTGGACTTGTTCGGCCCGAACGGGTGAAGTCAGCACGAACGCAAGGAAAAGCGCGACAAAAGCAGTCAGATGTTTGAAAGCCATGCGACAGAACCCATATCACCGGGGCAGTCCTGCCCACATTCCTCCCATATAGGACAATTTCGTGACTGATGCCGCCATCCAGCTGAGGGACGTGTCGCTAACGCTGGGCGAGGGCGCTTCGTCGGTGCATGTGCTCAAGGGAATCAGCCTCGATGTCGCCCCTGGCGAAGCCACAGGCATCGTCGGGCCGTCCGGTTCGGGCAAGTCTACTCTCCTGATGGTGTTGGCCGGGCTGGAACGTGTGGATGCGGGAACGGTGCGCATCGCGGGCGAATTGCTGAACGGCAAGAACGAGGACCAGATCGCGGCCTTCCGTGGCCGCAATGTCGGCATCGTCTTCCAGTCCTTTCATCTCATCCCCAACATGACGGCGCTTGAAAATGTCGCCGTGCCGCTCGAACTGGCTGGCGCCGCCGATCCGTTCGGCGTTGCCGCTCGTGAACTGGCGGCCGTTGGCCTTGCCGATCGCGTCACCCATTATCCGGGCGAGCTTTCGGGTGGCGAGCAGCAACGCGTGGCGATCGCGAGAGCACTCGCCCCCTCGCCGCGCATCCTGATTGCCGACGAGCCCACCGGCAATCTCGACCAGGCCACCGGCAAGCAGGTAGCCGATCTGCTTTTCGCAAAAGCAGCCGAGCGCGCCATGACGCTGGTTCTGGTCACCCATGATCCTTCCCTGGCGGCTCGCTGCACGCGGCAGGTGGCAATGCGCTCCGGCCGCATCGAAGCCGATGCCGCTCCAGTGAAGATCCCGGCCTAAAGGACCGGCGAATGACGGATAGCGGCCCCGCCCGACCGGTTTCACCAGCCAGAACCCTGGCTCTGGCGATTCGTTTTTCAGTGCGCGAGATGCGTGGCGGCCTTTCCGGGTTCCTGATTTTCCTCGCCTGCATTGCGCTCGGTGTCGCGGCCATCGGCGGCGTCAATTCGGTGGCGCGCTCGATTTCGGACGGTGTCGCTGCCCAGGGTCAAACGCTGCTTGGTGGTGACATCCGCTTCCAACTCAACCAGCGCGAGGCAAATTCGGCGGAGCGGGCTTTTCTCGATGGATTGGGCGCGGTCTCGGAAAGCTCCGGCATGCGTTCGATGGCGCGTCTGCCGGACGGCTCCGACCAGGCGCTGGTCGAGGCCAAGGCGGTTGACGGCGCCTATCCGCTCTACGGTGATTTGCAGACCGAGCCCAGTCTTGCGCGCGGAGACTTGTTTGGGGAAGTGGCCGGCGTTTTCGGAGCGGCGGCACCTGACCTGTTGTTCGAACGTCTGCATCTGCAGCTCGGCGACTCCATCAAGCTCGGCAACGCGACATTCGAGCTGCGCGCCAGGCTGACCGGTGAACCGGACGCGGTATCGGACGGCTTCGGTTTCGCACCCCGCCTGCTCATCTCGCGAGAAGGGCTCGCCGCTTCCGGGCTCGTTCAGCCCGGCAGTCTGGTGGAGAACGCCTACAAAGTGCGTCTGCCTCGGAATGCCCGCGAAGCCGATATCGAAACCATCCGCCGGCAGGCAACGGAGAAATTCCCGGAAGCGGGCTGGTCCATCCGCAATCGCACCAATGCGGCACCGGCCCTGGCATCGAATATCGAACGCTTTTCGCAGTTCCTGACGCTGGTGGGGCTGACGGCGCTGGTGGTCGGCGGCGTCGGCGTCGCCAATGCCGTGCGTGCCTATCTGGACGGCAAGCGTTCGGTGATCGCCACCTTCAAGAGCCTCGGCGCTTCCGGCGGTTTCGTTTTCACCGTCTACCTGGTGCAGATTCTGATAATCTCAGGGCTCGGCATCACAGTCGGTCTCGTGCTCGGCGCGGCGATGCCCTTCGCGGCGAGTGCGGCATTGCAATCGGTCATTCCGATACCGGCGGAAGGCGGCTTCTATCCCGCTTCACTGGCGCTTGCGGCGCTTTTCGGCGTGATGGTGACGCTTGTCTTCGCGCTCCTTCCGCTCGGGCGTGCCCGCAACGTGCCAGCCACTGCCCTGTTTCGCGAAATGGGCTTCGAAAGTACCGGATTGCCACGTTTGCCCTATGTGGCAACCGCATCTGTCATTGCAGTCGCACTGGCAGCGCTCGCGGTGTTCATGGCGAACGATCGTCGCATAGCAGCAATCTTCGTCGGCGCGACGGTGTTTTCGTTCCTTGTGCTGCGGGTCGTCAGCGCGCTCGTCCAATTCCTCGCCAGGAAGAGCCCGCGGGTGCGTTCCACGGCGTTGCGGCTCGCCGTCGGCAACATCCATAGACCAGGTGCGCTCACGCCTTCGGTCGTGCTGTCATTAGGGCTGGGGCTGACACTGCTGGTTACGCTGGCACTGATCGACGGCAACCTCCGGCGCCAGATCGGCGGCAGCCTGCCCGAACGCGCGCCCAATTTCTTCTTCGTCGATATCCAGGCGGCCGACGTCGATGCCTTCGCCGCCCTGGTCGGCAAGGAGGCCCCGGCAGGCGCGCTGGCCAAGGTACCGATGCTGCGCGGCCGGCTCATGGCCCTGAATGGCGTTCCCGTGGACAAGGTCAAGGTACAGCCGGAAGGCGCCTGGGTTCTGAGAGGCGACCGCGGCGTCACCTATGCCGCCGTCAAACCGGAAAACGCCACGCTGATCGAAGGCACATGGTGGCCGGCCGACTATCAGGACGAACCGCTGGTTTCCTTCTCCGCCGACGAGGCGAAGGCGCTTGGCTTGAAACTCAATGACACCGTGACGGTCAACGTGCTCGGCCGCAACATTACGGCCAGGATCGCCAGCTTCCGCCGCGTGCAATGGGAAAGCATGGGTATCAATTTCGTCATGGTGTTCTCGCCCAACACCTTCGCCGGCGCGCCGCATTCCTGGCTGGCCACGCTGTCGGACAAATCGGCGACCGTTGCGGATGATGCCCGCCTGCTCAATGCGGTGACGCGCGCCTATCCGACGGTGACCACCGTTCGGGTCAAGGACGCGCTCGACGTCGTCAACCAGCTCGTCGGCCAGATCGGCACGGCTATCCGTGCCGCCGCCGGCGTGGCGCTGGTCGCCTCGGTGCTGGTGCTGGCAGGGGCGCTGGCCGCCGGCAACCGGGCCCGTGTACACGACGCTGTGGTGCTGAAGACGCTGGGCGCCACGCGGCGCACGCTGATCGCCGCCTTTTCGCTGGAATACATGCTGATCGGCCTGGCCACCGCCATCTTCGCCCTTTTTGCCGGCGGCATGGCGGCATGGTTCGTGATCTCGAATGTCATGACGCTGCCTTGGATGTTCCTGCCCGAAGTGGCCATCGGTACGATCTTGCTTTCCCTGATCGTCACCGTCGGCATCGGTCTCGCCGGCACATGGCGAATCCTCGGACAGAAGGCAGCGCCGGTGCTGCGCAGCCTTTGACGGCTGAGCGCCCTGCCGAAGATTTTGATTAATTTTCGGTAAGAAAAGGCCTGTTTTAGCGAAAAACGATGGCCTTTTGGCCATTCACAAAGCGTTGCAGGCCGTTACGGTCTTGTTCTTGTCGACAATAACCCTCATATTTCGGGCAGGCATGCTGGAGCCCCGCCAGCGGCGCCTGGGTTTCGTTGGAGGAACCTGACACCCGACGGGGCAGAGCTACAGAGGAATCCCATGTCTGACTTCCGCAACTATCAAACGCGTAGCGTGCCGGTTGGAAGCCGTGCCGACGCCGGCATCGACGAAGGCCTGCGCGCTTATATGCTCAAGGTCTACAACCTTATGGGCCTTGGTCTGCTGATCACGGGCCTTGCCGCTGTCGGTACCGTCATGCTGGCCACCACGACCGACCCTGCCTCGGCCGTCGCCACGCTGCCGAACGGCGATATGCTGACGTCGTTCGGTTACGCCATCTTCGCCTCGCCGCTGCGCTGGGTCGTCATGCTTGCCCCGCTTGCCGCGGTGTTCTTCCTGTCGTTCCGCGTGCAGTCGATGAGCGTTTCGGCCGCGCAGACCACCTTCTGGGTCTACGCCGGCCTGGTTGGCCTGTCGCTGTCGTCGATCTTCCTCGTCTACACGACGGCATCGATCTCGCAGACTTTCTTCGCCACCGCGGCCGCCTTCGGCGCGCTGTCGCTCTATGGCTACACCACCAAGCGTGACCTGACCGCGATGGGCTCGTTCCTGATCATGGGCGTGTTCGGTCTGATCATCGCCTCGGTCATCAACATCTTCCTGCAGTCGTCCGCGCTGTCCTTCGCCGTCTCGGCGATCGGCGTTCTGGTGTTCGCCGGCCTCACCGCCTACGACACCCAGAAGATCAAGGAGATGTATTACGAGAACGACGACACGCTCGTCGCCGGCCGCAAGGCCATCATGGGCGCGCTGTCGCTCTATCTCGACTTCATCAACATGTTCATGTTCCTGCTGCAGTTCATGGGCGACCGTCGCTAAGACGGGTCCTGGACCAGCGAAATCGAAGGGGCGGCCCAACGGCCGCCCCTTTTCTTTTGTGCCCAGTTTTGCTGTTGTTAAAGGCATAAAGGATGAGTGCACAAAAAATGAGCAATCTGACGATTCGCGATGCGGAACCCGCCGACCTTGACCGGATAACCGAAATCTATGCGGATGCCGTTACCAACGGCACGGCCTCCTATGAACTTGAACCGCCGAGCCGAAAGGAGATGGGCGCGCGCTACGAATCATTGCGGGCTGGCGGTTTCCCCTATCTGGTCGCCGCTGATTCGGACGGAGCCATTCTCGGCTACGCCTATGCAGGTGCTTTTCGGCCACGCCAAGCCTACCGTTTCATCGTTGAGGATTCGGTCTATGTCGCGCCTGAATCGAAAGGTCGGGGCGTCGGCCGGCAATTGATGGAACGCCTGATCGAGGCAACGCGGGCGCTGGGCTTCCGGCAGATCGTCGCGGTGATCGGCGACGGCCACCCTGACAGCGCCTCCGTGAAACTGCACGAGAGGCTTGGCTTCAGCCATTCGGGCCGCCTTGTCGGCTCAGGCTATAAGCATGAACGCTGGCTGGACACGGTGTTCATGCAGCTCGAGCTGAACGGCGGTGCATCGCTTCCGCCCGATCCGGTATCTTGGCCCGAACGGAAATTCCGGCAAGGCTAGATGCCATCAACAAATTGAAAACTATGGACTTTTAAGCCTTCACCAGTTTCAGCCTGGTATCGAAGATCCCAAGCACGCGGGCAAGTTCATGGCCGCGCTTCAGGATGCGGCCGCCGGCGGCGATGACGGCGAATGCGCCTTGCCGCCGCGCCAGTTTCGGGTCCTTGACGATCTGGAACAGCGGCACTTCGGAAGCGCGTCGATAGACAGAAAACACGGCCCGGTCGGTAAGGTGATCGATGGCATAGTCGCGCCATTCGTTGGCGGCAACCATGCGTCCATAGAGGCGAAGAATGAGATCGAGTTCCCGCCGCTCAAAGGCAACGGGCAGATCGAGACGCTCGCGTCGCGCCTCATGTAGCGGGATCAGTATTGCGGATGCGTCCCCATCCTCCGTCCCGCCACCACGGTCCATCATGCCTTTGTCCTCAGGCTGAATCGTTTGCTGGCAACAGGGTCGCGCTTTCGGATCGCAATTGCAAGGGCGCTTGCGAATCTGTCGTCGCGTCAGCAGCCGTCATCAATGGAGGGCGCGTCTACTCACGTTTGCGAACGATGTGTTGGAATTGGTGATTCCCTGCCACATTCTCGCCGTCTTTTATCCGCGTTGTCGCCCCAATATCCGACGAACTTGCGGGTGTTGCCTGAGACGGTTCGGTCCGGCACTGACTCGTAAACCCCAAGCCCCCCGCCCACGGGTCTGAGTCGGATCGAACCAACCTCGGCGACAATCTGAGCATTTTAGACCGGCGTCGGACCTGAGCTGACGTCGGTTTTTATGTTTTTGGACCACGCGTGGCTGCCTGACTGCGGGGCAGTCACACGGTCAACCAAGCCGATTGCTGCCTTTATGGGCTTCCAGCATCGGGCGACACCATCGCACCGTCTTGACCACGGCAGTCCATCATACTATTTCGTATTTATGCGAAATAGCGAAACGTATATTGACCCGAAGTGCCGTTTGGCCACGTTGAAAGCGCTTGCAAGTCCTGTGCGGCTGGCTGTGCTGAACTATCTCAGGGATCCCATTGCGAACTTCCCCCCGCAGGAGGACGGCGACCTCGTGGCCGACGGCGTCTGCGGCGACTTTCTGCGCGACAAGCTCGGCATCGCGGCCGCAACCGCCTCGCGCCATCTGACACTTCTCACCGAATGCGACCTGCTGATTGCCACACGCAGGAAGGGCTGGACCTTCTATCGGCGCAACGAAGAGGCGATCGCCCGCTTCACGGCCCATCTCGCCCGCGATCTCTGAACGAGGTACCGCTTCATGCCGTCCTATCTGCATGTCGACGTGTTCGCGCCGCGCGCCTATGCCGGCAACAGCCTGCCTGTATTCCTCGACAGCGCCGGTCTGGACGCCACCCAGATGCTGGCAATCACCCGCGAGCTCCGGCGAGGCCATCTTCCTGGAAGCCGAGCCGGACGCCCGGACGTATCGCGCGCGCGTCTTCGATCTGTTCGAGGAACTGCCCTTTGCCGGCCACCCCATCATCGGCGCGGCGGCCGCCCTGCACGAAACGGCGGATTGCGACGAAGACCAGCAGTGGAGATTCAACCTCGCTGGCAAGAGCGTTACGGTTGTCACGCGTCGCACCGACTCGGGTTATTTCGGTATGCTTGATCAGGGACATGCTCAATTCCTCGGCGAGGTGCCGGTGGATGACGACATAGCCGCCGTCTTCGATCTGACCCGTGCCGATCTCGATCCGACATTGCCTCTGGCGGTGATGAGCACCGGTCTGCGCTATCTGATCCTGCCAGTGCGTTCGCAAGTCCTGCCGCGCGCCAGAATCAAGGCTGACATCACCGGACTTCTCGAAGCCTTGGGAGCCCAGTTCGCCGTGCTCTTCGACGAAACATCACGCGAAATACGGCATTGGAACAATGACGGCATCATCGAGGATATCGCCACCGGAAGCGCGGCCGGAACCATCGGCGCCTACCGTCTTCGTTACTGTGGCGCGCAATCAGGAGAGGCCTTCACGCTGAACCAGGGGCGCTTTACCGGACGGCCCAGCGAGCTCGTTGTCGAGCCGCATGGGGTGCCGGACAATATCACCTCGGTAAAGGTCGGCGGTGGCGTGGCGATCGTCGGTCACGGTGCGGTGGTGACGCCGCGATCCTCGTGACGCGGCAGCAGCTACCCGCCGAACACGATCAGACGGACGGCCTGCGGATGAAGGACGCGCCGATGATCGGGCCGAGCTCGCCATCACGGCCGACAGACTGCAGCAGAACCGCGGAGCCCGCCGCCTTGGCGACCTCACTGGCCGGCAGGTCGTATCGTTGCGCCTTGCCGTACCACATGCCGGCAGTCTGGACGTTGGAAACGGCGTTCCAATAGGTCATCTTGCGGCCATTGTTTTCGCCGTTACCCACATTCACCACCTGCGGTGGATTGAAATAGACGATGACGACATGCGCCTTTACCGGAATGCCTGCAGAACCGCTCGGAACATTGCCGGCTTCGATCGAGACCCCATCGCCGGTATCGGTCACCGTGATGTCGATGCGCATGCCTTCGCCGGTCTTGTTCAACCGAGTCAGCGCGCCGCTGATGGCCTCGCGGCTGGCTCCGTTGACGTCGGCACGGCCATTGATGACAGCCTGCGGCGTATAAACCGAGCGACCCTTGAAGGCACGCATGTAGCCGTATTGGCGCTCGGTGTTTTCCTTGCGCGCAAGCGAGTCCTGCCAGCCCAGATAGTCCCAATAGTCGACATGATAGGCGAGCGCGATCACATCGCCCTTGGCAGCGATCTCCGCCAGGTAACGATCGGCAGGCGGGCAGGATTTGTTGCCCTGGCTGGTGAACAGTTCGACGACCCCCAGCGGTCGCGCCGTCTCAGCCGCCTGGGCTGCGGTTGCAAGCGTCGAAACCGCCAGCCCGGCAGCAGCCAGCAGCAGTGATTTCCGAGAGGGCATACTTTTGGTCCCGCCGGCTAAGCCGGCTCGTTCGTGTTTGTTAAAATATCTGCCAGAAGCCGCGGTCAACGGGAAGTCACGTTGCGGTGAAATTCTCAGCTTAACAAAACAGTCTTTTCCTCAAAACAAAACCGCCGGAACTTTCGTTCCGGCGGCCTATTCTTGGATCTTTCAACCACTATCAGGCAGCAAGATCCCTCAAGACATACTGCAGGATGCCGCCATTCTTGTAGTAGTCGAGCTCGTCGAGCGTATCGATGCGGCACAGGATCGGAACGTTCTTGACCGTGCCGTCGGCGAAAGTGACCTTGGCGACCATCTTCTGACGCGGCTTGATGGTTTCGAGCCCGTCGATCTCGACCAGCTCGTCACCCTTCAGGTTGAGCGAAGCCCAGGACGTGCCGTCCTCGAAGGTGAAGGGGATGACGCCCATACCGACCAGGTTCGAGCGATGGATACGCTCGAAGGACTGAGCGATCACCGCACGCACGCCGAGCAGGTTGGTGCCCTTGGCCGCCCAGTCGCGCGACGAGCCGTTGCCGTATTCGACACCGGCGAAGATCACCAGCGGCACGCCTTCCTTGCGGTATTCCATGGCCGCGTCGTAGATCGACATCTCTTCCTTGGACGGATAGTGGATGGTGTAGCCGCCCTCGCGCCCGTTCTCGCCCAGCATGTGGTTGCGGATGCGGATGTTGGCGAAGGTGCCGCGCATCATCACCTCATGATTGCCGCGGCGCGTGCCATACTGGTTGAAGTCAGCGACGCCGACGCCATTGTCGGTGAGGTACTTGCCAGCGGGCGAAGCCGCCTTGATCGAGCCCGCCGGCGAGATGTGGTCGGTGGTGATCTTGTCGCCGAACAGACCGAGCACCCGCGCGCCCTTGATGTCGCTGATATGGCCCGGCTTGCTGCCCATGCCCGCGAAGTAAGGCGGGTTCTGCACATAGGTCGACTTGTCGTCCCAGGCATAGGTCTGGCCGCTTGGGGCCTGCACCTTCTGCCAGTTCTCGTCACCCTTGAAGACGTCGGCATATTTGCGGGCAAACAGCTCGCGCGTGACGTTCTTCTCGATGAATTCCTGGATCTCGGCCGAGGTCGGCCAGATGTCCTTGAGGTAGACCGGCTTGCCGTTCTTGTCTTCGCCGATCGGCTCCTTGGTGAGGTCCTTGGTGACGGTGCCGGCGAGCGCATGGGCGACCACCAGAGGCGGCGAGGCGAGATAGTTCGCCTGCACATCCGGTGACACGCGACCCTCGAAGTTGCGGTTGCCGGACAAGACCGCGGCTGCGATCAGGCCCTTGTCGTTGATGGTCTTGGAGATCGGGCCCGGCAGCGGGCCGGAGTTGCCGATGCAGGTGGTGCAGCCAAAGCCGACCAGGTTGAAGCCGATCTGGTCGAGTTCCTTCTGCAGGCCGGACTTCTCCAGATATTCCGCGACAACCTGCGAACCTGGCGCCAGCGAGGTCTTCACCCACGGCTTCTGCTTGAGGCCCAGGCGATTGGCGTTGCGGGCAAGCAGGCCGGCGCCGATCAGCACCGACGGGTTGGACGTGTTGGTGCAGGAGGTGATGGCGGCAATGACGACATCGCCGTGGCCGAGATCGTGATCGGTACCCTCGACCGCGTAGCGCTTGTGGATTTCGGCGGCCTTCTTGTACTCGGTCTCCATCGCCTTGGCGAAGCCGGCCGGGATGTCTTCCAGTGCGACACGGCCTTCAGGCCGCTTCGGGCCAGCCATCGACGGCACCACGGAACCGAGATCGAGTTCGAGCATGTCGGTGAAGACCGGGTCGGCCGAACCATCGTGACGCCACATGCCTTGCGCCTTCGAATAGGCCTCGACCAGCGCGATGCGGTCTTCCGAACGGCCGGACATGGTAAGATACCGCACGGTCTCGCCATCGACGGGGAAGAAGCCGCAGGTCGCGCCATATTCGGGCGCCATGTTGCCGATGGTGGCGCGGTCGGCCAGCGTCATGTTGGAAAGGCCGGGGCCGAAGAACTCGACGAACTTGCCGACAACGCCCTTCTTGCGCAGCATCTGGGTGACGGTGAGCACCAGGTCGGTGGCGGTCACGCCTTCCTTCAGCTTGCCGGTGAGTTTGAAGCCGATAACCTCGGGCAGAAGCATGGAGACCGGCTGGCCAAGCATGGCGGCCTCGGCCTCGATGCCGCCGACGCCCCAGCCCAGCACGCCCAGACCATTGATCATGGTGGTGTGTGAATCGGTGCCGACGCAAGTGTCCGGATAGGCGACCGTTTCGCCATCTTCATCGCTGGTCCACACGACCTGGCCGAGATATTCGAGATTGACCTGGTGGCAGATGCCGGTGCCGGGCGGCACGACGCGGAAGTTGCGGAACGCCTGCTGGCCCCATTTCAGGAACTTGTAGCGCTCTTCGTTGCGCTCATATTCCAATTCGACATTGCGGGCGAACGCCATCGGCGTTCCGAACTCGTCAACGATGACCGAGTGATCGATGACCAGGTCCACAGGCACGAGTGGATTGATCTTCTGCGGATCGCCGCCGAGAGCCGCGATGCCGTCGCGCATGGCGGCCAGATCGACCACCGCCGGAACTCCGGTGAAATCCTGCATCAGCACACGCGCCGGACGATAGGCAATCTCTACGCCGGCGGTTCCCTTGTCCGTCAGCCAGGCAGCAACCGCCTGAATTGCTTCCTTGGTGACGGAGCGGCCGTCTTCGTTGCGAAGCAGGTTCTCCAGCAGAACCTTCATCGAATAGGGAAGCTTTGAGACCCCGGCCAGGCCGTTCTTCTCGGCTTCGGTGAGGTCGAAATACACATATTCTCCGCCACCTGCGGTCAGGGTCCGGCGGCAATTGAAACTGTCGATTGATTTGGACACGAGCGATCCATCCTTGTCTGTTCAGCCTGAAAGGGAACGGACTCCGATGGGCATGCTCATCACGCGCAAAGGTGCGGGTACGGCCATTTCCGCTGTCCGCTCCCAAGCAACCCGAGCCGTTCAAGGCGGCGCGTGCGCTGGTTCGGCGCAAATGTGTTTGCCTTCCCCGACCGCTGGGGTTGGTAAGGGTGCATATAGAGAAAATCGTTGAATAGTCTAGAGCAATTCCAGCAAAAGTGCGTAGCAGTTTTGCGTCCGGAATTGCGTAAAAATAATGAGTTAGAGCGTTTCAGCGTTTCCGCTAAGAGCGGAAACGCTCTAGACACGGAATTGGCATTTTTGTTGCGACGCAACGCGCTGCCGTTCAGGCTTTCGACGAAGGGGAAATGATGCGGCTGATCGCCGAAAATCTGAGCGGAGAGCGCGGCGGCGAGCCAGTTTTCGAAGATATCGACTTTTCCGTCGAAGACGGCGAGAGCCTTGTGATCACCGGCCCCAACGGTTCGGGCAAGTCGACACTGCTGCGCGTCGTTGCCGGCTTCCTGCCAGCCGCCCGCGGCAGCGTGCGGATCGCCGAGGTAGACGAGACATTTCCAAGCATCGCTTCCGCCTGCCACTATCTCGGTCACCAGAACGCGATGAAAACGGCGCTGACGGTGACGGAGAATCTCGTCTTCTGGCAGCAATTCTGCGGGAAGGGCCGGCTCGACATCGGCGAAGCCCTCGACGCGGTCGGGTTGGACGGTATCGGCCATTTGCCTTTCGGTTATCTCTCCACCGGCCAGCGCCGGCGTGCCGCCATCGCCAAGCTGCTCGTCTCGCATCGACCGCTCTGGCTTCTGGACGAACCGACCGCGGGTCTGGACAAGGCATCGGAACAACGGTTCACCGGCCTGATGGGCACGCATTGTGCGGCCGGCGGTATCGTCATGGCCGCGACCCACCTGCCTCTGGGACTTGAAAGGGCAAAGACCTTGGAGATGGGGAGGCAATCCTGATGCTCGCCCTTTATCTCCGCGACCTCAGATTGGGCATTCGCGCCGGCGGCGGTGCGCTGACCGGTGTCATCTTCTTTCTCGCCGTCATCGCCACCATTCCCTTCGGCGTCGGCCCAGACCTCAACCTGCTCGCCCGCATCGGTCCGGCCATCCTTTGGATCGGCGCTCTGCTCGCCTCCTTGCTTGGCCTTGATCGCTTGTTCCAGGCCGAACGCGAGGACGGCTCGCTCGACCTGCTCGTGCTCAACCGCGATCGCCACATGCTGGCCTTCACCGTCTTCGTCAAATGCCTGGCGCACTGGACAGTCAGCGTGCTGCCGCTGGTCGTGGCCTCGCCCCTGCTCGGCCTGTTCATGAACATGAACCCGACCGGCATCGGCGCCACCGCATTGACCCTGCTGGTCGGCACCCCTGCCATCACCTTCATTGGCGCGGCTGGGGCGGCGGTGGCAGTGGCACTGCCGCGCGGCGGCCTGCTGATTTCGGTACTGGTTCTGCCGATCACCATTCCGGTGCTGATCTTTGGCGTCTCGGCCAGCTACGGCGCCGTCAACGACCCCGATCCTTTTTTTCAGCCTTTCCTCATTCTTGCCGCGCTGACGTTGTTTCTGGCGGTGGTTGGACCGGTCGCGGCCGCCCTGGCATTGCGCCACAGCGGCGATTGACGACCCTTTAGGGTGCGGCGCGGCGGCAGATTGCGCTGTCCGGGAGCGGGGGCTAAGGGTAGGCATGATTGCCAAAGGCAAAGAAAGCTGGCGCGCCAGCCGTTGCGCACGAGGCCTCGTATGAGTGCACACGCTCTTTATGTAACCGCCGCCTACGGCATCACCGTCATTGCTTTGGCCGGACTGATCGGCTGGATCCTGCTCGACCAGCGGGCCCGCAATCGGGAACTCGCTGAACTGGAAGCAGCCGGCGTTCGCCGCCGTTCGGACAAGACGGGCAGATCATGAAAGCGGTGCTGTTGTGAGCGACCAGACAGAGGCGCCCGCGCGCCGTCGTTTCAAACCGATTCTGCTGTTGCCGCTGGCGATCTTCCTCGGACTCGCTGGCCTGTTCCTGTCCCAGTTGCTGTCCGGGCGGGATATCTCCGCCATCCCTTCGGCGCTCATCGGTCAGGACGCGCCGGAGACGAACCTGCCGCCGCTGGAGGGAAGCAGCCTGCCAGGCCTGGATTCGTCCGAGTTCGAAGGCCAGGTCACGCTGCTCAACGTGTTCGCCTCGTGGTGTGTGCCCTGCCGCGAGGAGCATCCGGTGCTGATGGGCCTCGCCCAGGACAAGCGCTTCGTGATGGCGGCGCTGAATTACAAGGACAAGCCGGAAAATGCGCGCCGCTTCTTCGGCGAACTCGGCAATCCGTTCAATGTCATCGGCGTCGATGAAAACGGCCGCGCCGCGATCAACTGGGGTGTCTATGGCGTGCCTGAAACCTTCCTGATCGACAAGGATGGCAAGGTCGCCTTCAAATATGTCGGGCCGCTGACCCCTCAGACCGCCAAGGCACTGCTTCTGCCCGAAATCGAAAAGGCGCTGGCGGCCGACTAAGCCTCGGCGCGAAGGCGCTTTACACCCGCATCTGCCCATCCACCAACTTGACGTATGGTAAGCCTGCTTGGCTGCCTGCCTGATAGGCCGCGACCAGCTTTTCGATTACCTTTCCCGCAATGGCTGCAAGGGAGGGCGCCACAACGGCGCGCGCAGCTTAAAAGGGGAGGGGACTTCGATGCAGGATAGTTCCGCGCTGACGATCTTTCTGCCGCTTGCGCTCGGCGTCATCATGCTGGGCCTCGGCCTGTCGCTGACGCTCCAGGATTTCCGCAACGTTCTCCAGAAACCAAAGGCTGTGATCGTAGCCCTGCTCTGCCAGACGCTGATCCTTCCGCTGGCCTGCCTTGCTCTGGTTTATCTGTTCAAGCTGGAACCCGCCTTGGCTGTCGGCATGATGCTGCTGGCGGCCAGCCCCGGCGGTACATCGGCCAATCTCTACAGCCATCTCGCCGGTGGCGACGTAGCACTCAACATCACGCTGACGGCGATCAACTCGGCGCTGTCGATCGTCACGCTGCCCTTGATCGTCAATTGGTCGCTCGCGCATTTCATGACGGGCGACCAGGCTATCCCGCTGCAGTTCGCAAAGGTCGTGCAGGTGTTCGTCATCGTGCTCGGACCGGTTCTGATCGGCATGTGGCTGCGCAGCCGCTTCCCGGAATTCGCCGCACGCATGGCGCAGCCGGTGAAGATCCTGTCGATGCTGTTCCTGTTCGCGGTGGTTCTGGTGGCGCTTGTCCAGGAATGGGAAACAGCCGTTACCTGGGGTCCGGTGGTCGGTCTCGCCGCGCTCGCCTTCAACCTCGTCAGCCTGGCGGTCGGCTATTGCGTGCCGCGTGCCACCGGCATTGACCGGCGGCAAGCGACCGCCATCGGCATGGAGATCGGCATCCACAACGGCACGCTGGCGATCGCCATCGCGCTCAGCCCGCTTCTGCTTAACAATGCGACGATGGCCGTGCCGGCGGCGATCTACGGGGTCATCGCCTTCGTTACCGCTGCGATCTTCGGCTATTGGCTGAAGCGGGCGCAGACCGACCCGGCCGCCGCACGACACTTGTCCTGATATGCAAAGAACCCGAAAGCCGGCCGGCTTTCGGGTTCCAGACATTTCCGCTGCTGGTCGGTCGAGAACTTTCTCAGCCGGACCGGGGATGAACGGGCTCAGCCGTAGATCTGCCTGCGGACATTGTAGAGCATCTCGGCGCGATTGCCGTTGAAGTCGGCAAGGTCGCGGTCGGTGAGGCCCTGGATTTCGTTGACGAGCTGGTTGTAGCGCTTGCGCTTGGCCATGCTGTCACGGGCACGGGAAACGAGGTCGAGGATCATGGCGAAATTCCTTCGCTGGTGGCCACTGTTACGCGGCGGTTAGTCCTCCCTTTTCAATTCCACCATGACATAGTTCGTGTGCATTGCAAAACAAGATGCTGCAATGCAGCATTGCGCCTCGCGCATGGCCGGTTAATGCCGAATTAATCGATTGAAGGGCTATTTTTCGGGCTGTTCTTCGACGGAATGCCGCATGATCAACGGCATCTGACTGAAGGTGAAAACCAGCGTGATCGGCATGATGCCCCACACCTTGAAGTACAGCCAGGTGTTCTCGGAGAAGTTGCGCCACACCACTTCGTTGACCACGGCGAGGAAGAAGAAGAACAGGCCCCATCGGAAAGTGAGCTTGCGCCACCCCTCGGCATCGAGCTTGAAGGCGGTATCGAAGACATAGGCGAGCAGCGACTTGCCGAACAACAGCCCGCCCAGCAGGACGGCCCCGAACAGCGAATTGATGATGGTCGGTTTCATGAAGGCGAAGGTCTTGTCCTGCAGCCAGATCGCCAGCGCGCCGAACACGAAAACAACGACCGCCGATACCAGCGGCATGATCGGCAAGCTGCGTGTCAAAAGCCAGGAAACGGTCAGCGAAATCGCGGTCGCTGCCATGAAGAAGGCGGTAGCGATCAGGATCGGCTCGCCGAGCTCTGCCAGCACCGGGAACTTCTGCGCCAGCCACTCACCGCGCAACGTCACAAAGAAGAAGACGAGGCCCGGGCCGAGTTCCAGCAGGAACTTCAGGCCGGGATTCAAGGCCTTCTTGCGCGGGTCGGATGGGTCTTGTTCGAGAATGGGTTCGTTCATCATCTATCCAACGCCGGCGATCGCCCTGGCGAAATCGCTGGCGGAAAAAGGTTCAAGGTCATCGACCTGCTCGCCGACACCGATAAAGTAGACCGGCAGTTTATGTTTAGCGGCAATTGCGACCAGAATACCGCCGCGCGCCGTGCCGTCCAGCTTCGTCATCACCAGTCCGTTCACACCGGCGATGTTGCGGAAGATCTCGACCTGGTTGAGTGCGTTCTGGCCGGTGGTCGCATCCACCGTCTGCAGCACCGTGTGCGGCGCTTCCGGATCGAGCTTGCCCAGAACGCGCACGATCTTTTCCAGTTCCGCCATCAGCTCGGCCTTGTTCTGCAGGCGGCCGGCCGTGTCGATGATCAGGACGTCGGAGCCGGCCTCCTTGGCCTTCTCGAAGGCATCATAGGCAAGACCGGCGGCGTCGGCGCCGAGCTTGGTGGCGATGACGGGCGATTTGGTGCGTTCGCCCCAGATCTTGAGCTGTTCGATTGCCGCGGCCCGGAACGTATCGCCGGCGGCCAGCATCACCGAAAGCCCGCCGTCGGTGAGCTTGGCGGCCAGCTTGCCGATGGTGGTGGTTTTGCCGGTGCCGTTGACGCCGACCACGAGGATGACATGCGGCTTGTGCGACAGGTCGAGCTCCAGCGGCTTGGCCACCGGCCCCAGCACCTTTTCCACCTCGGCGGCCATCACCGCACGCACTTCCGTGTCGGAAACGTCCTTGCCGTAGCGGCTGGAGGCCAGCGAGTCGGTGACCCGCAGCGCTGTTTCCACACCAAGGTCAGCGCGGATCAGCACGTCTTCCAGATCCTGCAGCGTCTCCTCATCCAGCTTCCGCTTGGTGAAGACGCCGGCAATGTTGCCGCTCAGCTCACGCGAAGAACGGGCCAGTCCCTCGCGCATGCGCTGGAACCACGAGCGCTTCGCCACCGGTTCCGGGGCCTTCGTGGGCTCGGCCTTCTGCTCGACCTTCTTGCTGACGGTAACCTTGCCGGCGGTTGAACGGGCTGCGGCCTGCTCCGCAACGGAGATCGGCGGCTCGGGCGCTTCAACCTTGGGTGTTTCCGCCGCTTCGGGCGCAACTGCTTCAGATGCCGGCTCGACCTCGGCCGTTTCCACCGCCGCCTCGGTTTCCGCCTGCGGCACCTCCTCGACGACACTCTCAGGCTCGACCGCCGTCGCAGGTTCTTCCTCAGCCTGTTGTGTCTCGGGCTGCTTTTCCGGCTCGGCCCGTTCGACCTCCAGCTCGCTTTCCGGCGCTACGGAAATTGGCTCGACTGCGGTATCCGCTTCCGGTTCGGGCTTTGCCTCGATTTCGGCGACAGGTTCCGGTTCCCCAACAGGCGCTGCGGGCTCGGACTCGGCAGCCACCTCTGCCTGCACAGCCTCGGTCTGTGCTGCCGACACCTCTTCGGGCTCTTCCGTCGCCGGCTCCGGCACTTCCGGTTCGGCTTCCCGCTCAAGCTCTGCCGCGGGTTCCGCCGGCGCCTCTTCTTCCTCCGGCTCGGGCGCAACCTCGACAATTGTCGGTTGTTCGACCTGAGCTGTCGACGCCTCCGGTTCAGCAGCAGCCTCGATCGATTCTTCGACAGGCGCCTTGGCTGCAGGCGCCGCTGGTTCGATCTTTTCAAGCGCAGGCGCGACCGGTTCCGGAGCCGGTATGGCCTCGGCCTGCTCTTCACGCTTCAGGAAATCAGGGGCTTTCTGCTCGGCGGCAGTCTCGATCGGTTCTTCGTCAGGCGCCTTGGCTTCAGGCGCCGCTGGTTTGATTTTTTCTGGCTCAGGCGCGGCCGGTTCCGGAGCCGGTATGGCTTCGGCTTGCTCTTCGCGTTTCAGGAAATCGGGGACTTCCTGTTCGGCGGCGGGCTTGAGTGCTTCCAGCGCATCCAGATTGAGCGGCGGCAGTGGGGCGGTCTCGTCGACCTTTTCCTCCACCACTTCCTTCCTGCCGAAGGAAAAGACTTTCTTGATGAACCCGAATGCCATGCGTTCCGCTCGTTTCAGGCTGCGCGCGCAGTCAACGGCGCGGCGTCGAGCCGGGCGCCGTCATGGCCAGTCACCACCGCCTCGATGATTTCGCCGGGCTGACCGGCCGCAATCGCCGCCAGCGTAAAGCCCTCGGTGCGGCCGAGACCTTCGCGTTCGATGAGGATCGACTGCGTGGTACCGCCCAGGGATGCCAGGTGCCTGGCGTAAGCCGCATCACCCACTGCGCGCAGCCGGGCCGCACGGCTCTTCACCACCTCGCGCCGCACCTGGGGCATGCGGGCCGCTGGCGTGCCTTCGCGCGGGCTGAACGGGAAAACGTGCAGATGGGTCAGGCCGCATTCCTCGACGATTGCAATCGAGTTTTCGAACATCTCGTCCGTTTCGGTCGGGAAGCCGGCAATGATGTCGGCACCGAAGACGATACCGGGCCGCAGCTTTCGCACATCCTCGCAGAACTGGATCGATTGGTCGCGCAGGTGGCGCCGCTTCATGCGCTTGAGGATCATGTCGTCGCCCGACTGCAACGACAGGTGCAGATGCGGCATCAGCCGGTTTTCTGTGGCGATCGTTTCCAGCAGATCGGCGTCCGCCTCGATCGAATCGATGGACGACAGGCGCAGCCGCTTCACTTCCGGCACCTGGCGCAGGATGGTTTTCACGAGCTTGCCCAACCTTGGCGCGCCCGGCAGATCAGCGCCGTAGCTGGTCATGTCGACGCCGGAAAGCACGATTTCAGCATAACCGTTGCCGGCCAGCCGCTTGATCTGTTCCACCACGGCACCCATCGGCACCGAGCGCGAATTGCCGCGTCCGTAAGGGATGATGCAGAAGGTGCAGCGATGGTCGCAGCCATTCTGTACCTGCACGAAGGCGCGCGCGCGGCC
This sequence comes from Mesorhizobium sp. 1M-11, assembly GCF_001303895.1. Classification (GTDB taxonomy): domain Bacteria; phylum Pseudomonadota; class Alphaproteobacteria; order Rhizobiales; family Rhizobiaceae; genus Mesorhizobium. Next base: position 156,008 of record NZ_LJSD01000029.1, read on the forward strand.
CTCGATGGCATCGACCATATGCGAGGCCGTCTCCTTCACCGACATGATGTCGTTGACGCGGGCCTTTTCGAAATCATTGACGCCAAAGTCGGGCAAGGCGCGGTAGTTATGCGCCTTGAGCTTCTCCTCGTTGCCGAGCACAAGATCCACCTCGCCCATGGCCGAAAAATCCTGCGGCTTGGTCTGGGCGGCGCAGCCGGTAACGATGATGCGGGCCTCGGGGTTCTCGCGCCGTGCCTTGCGGATCGACTGCTTGGCCTGGCGCACCGCTTCGCCGGTGACGGCACATGTGTTGAAGATGATGGCGCCGCCCTTCAGGGCGCCAAGGCCGGCGCTCTCCGCTTCGCGGCGCATCACTTCGGATTCATAGGTGTTGAGTCGGCAACCGAAGGTGACGACTTCGATCCCCTTGGCGGGTGTTGCAGGCATCAGGCGGCGCTCTCGGTGTCGCGCGTCCAGGCGCCGTTGGCCGGATCAAAGGTACCGGAGAATTCCCATTCGGCCGGCCCAGTCAGGACGACATTGTCATCGTCGCGCCATTCGACATGCAATTGGCCGCCCGGCGCGGTGAGATTGATGCTGCGCCCGGTGCGCTTGGTGCGCGCCCCGGCAACCGCGGCGGCGCAGGCGGCGGAGCCGCAGGCCTTGGTCAGACCCGCGCCGCGCTCCCAGGTGCGGATGATCATGCTGTCGGGAGACGTCACCTGAGCAATGCTGATGTTGGCACGCTCCGGGAACATCGGATGGTTTTCCAGCATCGGGCCGAAACGCTCGAGCTCATAGCTCCAGACGTCGTTATCAACCCAGAAGATCGCATGCGGGTTGCCCATCGAAACGGCCGAGGGTGAATGCAGCACCGGCGCGTCGATCGGCCCGATCTGCAGTTCGATCATGCGGGTATCGCGAAATTCCTCCGCCAGCGGAATTTCCTGCCAGCCGAAACGCGGCTTGCCCATGTCGACCGAGATCAGCCCGTCGGCATGTTGCTTGGCATTGAGTATGCCTGCGACGGTCTCGAAGGTGAACATCGTCTCGCCGGTTTCGGCAGCCAGCGCCTGCACCACGCAGCGCATGCCGTTGCCGCAGGCCTGCGCCAACGATCCATCCGAATTCAGGATTTCGACGAAATAGGCCGTGCCGGGAGTCTTGGCATCGTAAATCGCCATGATCTGGTCGAAACGCGTCGCGGGGTCGGCATTCAGGACAAGCGCCGCTACAGCCGTCACGCGATCGGCGCGACCACGCATGTCGGCAACGATGATCTCGTTGCCGATGCCGTTCATCTTGGCGAAGGGAGCCGCGCCAGCCATAGTGGTCCTGAAATTACACGTCTGTTCGGCGCTATATGGCGGAAACAGCCGGAAATTACCAGTCCGCCTGCGGAACGGCTGCGTCAAGTGACGGCAAAGACGCCGAGAAGGATGAGCAGGAACAGGACCAGCACGATGGCGATCAGGATGCGCGCGCCTGTTGCCGCGGCACCAGCCAATGCCGGCATGCCGAGCAAGCTCGCCGCAGCGGCGATGATGAGCAGGATGAGAATCCATTTGATCATTTCGTTACCCTTGCAATCGATGAACCGACCTTGGTCAAACGCCGCTTCGAATGCCGGGTTCCCAGAAATGGCGGGCGCGTGAGGGGTTGGAAGCGCTGCAATCCGTGGTTTCGTCACGGCTTCCGGTTGCGATAAAAATGCAACAGATGGCAACACAAACCCTATTTTAACCATATCGGGTTGAAATTCTGCCGCCTTCGCCGTTTTGGTTGAAGGCGCATTTTCTTTGGACGGCGCCCGTTTCGGGCCGCGGAGGTTGCCATGATCCTGTCGAGATCCGGTCTTGTTGCCGTATCGCTTGCCGCACTTTTTGCCAGCGGCTGTACCAGCACGCGCTTTGGCTCGGAGGAGCCTCAGCCCGCTCCGCTCGAGCCGCAGCCTTCCGGTACCGTTTCTTCCAGCCAGCTGCCTCCCCCGGCCACTCCGGCTCCGACCGACGCCTCCAAATTCCCGACGGCACCGGGCAATAGCCAGGTCGCCTCGCTGCCGCCGGGCGGCGGCACCACCCCGCCAGCCAACGCACCCGATCTCACCGCTTCGGCCATTGCCGGCGTGTGGAGCGCCTCGGTCGCCGGCCAGGGCTGCAAGGTGGCGACGCCACAGACCAAGTTCGGCCAGGGCTACCGTGCCGGTCCGCTGCGCTGCCCGCCACCGATCGACAACGTCAAGTCGTGGAACGTCGCAGGCAAGCAGCTGACCCTTTACGATCAGGACGGCGGCACGCTGGCCAGGCTCTATTCTTCGAGCCCGACCAAATTCGACGGCCAGACCTCGAACGGCCAGCCGATCTCGCTTTCCAGATAAGACCGGGGATAGGCATCTCCTATCCCTATCCGGTGACCAGACATCATGCATGTGCGTGACGGCCTCCAGACCCACGTAACCGTCAGGCAGCGCTACGATCATCTGGTCGAGACCGGTGCTATTACGCGCGATCCCATACAGGAACGTATCGTGGGGCGGTTCGACCGCCTCATCGACGAGATCGCCGACAAGCGGCTGGCACAGAAATCCAGCGCCCTGGGCTGGTTGTTTGCAAAGCGACCCCGCACCCCTGCCGTCGTGAAGGGTCTCTATGTCTATGGCGGCGTCGGCCGCGGCAAGACCATGCTGATGGACCTCTTCTTCGAACTCGTGCCGGTCAGGCGCAAGCGACGTGTCCATTTCAACGACTTCATGACCGACGTGCAGGACCGCATCCAGAAGCACCGGCAGGCCCGCAAGGAAGGCACAGTCAAGGAAGACGATCCGATCCCGCCGGTCGCCAAGGCTCTGGCCGAAGAATCATGGGTGCTGTGTTTCGACGAATTCACGGTCACCGATATTGCCGACGCCATGATTCTCTCGCGGCTGTTTTCCGCGCTGTTCGCCAATGGTGTGGTGCTGGTGGCCACCTCCAATGTGGCGCCCCGCGATCTCTACCGCGACGGCCTCAACCGCCAGCTTTTCCTGCCCTTCATTGCGATCCTGGAACGCCATGCCGATGTGGTGACCCTGGATTCCGACACCGACTACCGGCTGGAAAAACTCAACCGGCTGCCGGTCTACATGTCCCCGCTGGACGAGGACGCCGACCGCAGGATGGACGAAGCCTGGCATGCCGTCACCCGCGGCCATTTCGCCTCTTCTCTGGAGATTCCGCTCAAGGGCCGACATGTGACGGTTCCCCTTGCGGTCGGCTCCTGCGCGCGCTTCTCCTTCGCGGACCTGTGCGACGCACCGCTTGGTGCACGCGATTATCTGGCGATTGCCGGGCGCTTCGACACGATCTTCATCGATCACGTGCCGGTGCTCGACCAGACGCGCCGCAACCCCGCGAAACGTTTCATCCTGCTGGTGGACACGCTGTACGATACGAAGAAGCGCGTGGTGGTGAGTGCCGAAACGACGGCGGACAAACTTTACGCCGGCCGTGCCGGTACAACCGAAGCGTTCGAATTCGACCGCACCGTTTCCCGCCTCATCGAGATGCAGAGCAAGGACTGGCTGGAGGCTTGGTCCGAAAGGCAGGCGAAGCAGGTCGTGGCCGGCTAGAGTTTGTAGACATACATCACGAAGCTCTCCGCCGGTTCGCCGCTTTCCGGCAGGTTCTCATAGAGCGCGCGTGCAGCGATATTGTCCGGCTCGGTGCCGACCCAGGCTTCTTCGCACCCGAGTTCGCGGCCAAGCGCGAACATTGCGGCAAGCATGCTGCGGGCGACGCCCTGGCGCTGAAACGCGGGCGAAACGCCGACTTCGTCGACGTAAAGTTCGGTCGGCTTGTCGGGATGCCGATGGATCACCGCTGCGCATTGCCCGACGACCAATCCATCCGCCAGGGCCACGATCATCAGATGGCCCGGTGCCGCCAGATGGGCTGCCAGCCTGGCTGGTTCGATCGGTTCGTCGAAGACCTCTTCGGCAACCCGTTCGAGGAAGGCGTCATCACCCGGCAACAATCTTCTGATCTCTATGGGCATGATGCGGACGTTTCCTTCATAAGCAGGTTCGAATTTTGACGTTTACGTAAATCCAAAACAATCTAACCGATTGAAATATTTAGCCTCAAAATAATCGTTTGAATTTTTTCGACAACGGGACTATTGGGTGCGGCGAAATCTCGCGGGTTTCCCGATCCTACCGGCCTCTCCTCCGACGCCGCAATGGCGCCGTCTTTAGACAAGGGAATTGATCCTCACATGGCACGCAACAAGATAGCGCTCATCGGCTCCGGCATGATTGGCGGCACGCTCGCTCACATGATCGGCCTGAAGGAACTTGGCGACGTCGTCCTGTTCGACATCGCAGAAGGCATTCCTCAGGGCAAGGGACTGGATATTGCAGAATCCTCGCCGGTCGACGGCTTCGATGCCCGCTATGTCGGCGTCAACGACTATGCCGGCATCGAAGGCGCTGACGTGTGCATCGTTACGGCCGGCGTGCCGCGCAAGCCCGGCATGAGCCGCGACGATCTGCTCGGCATCAACCTCAAGGTGATGGAGCAGGTCGGCGCCGGCATCAAGAAATATGCCCCGAACGCTTTTGTCATCTGCATCACCAACCCGCTCGACGCGATGGTCTGGGCACTGCAGAAGTTCTCCGGCATGCCGAAGAGCCATGTGGTCGGCATGGCCGGCGTGCTGGACTCCGCCCGCTTCCGTTATTTCCTTGCCGAGGAATTCAAGGTTTCGGTCGAAGACGTCAGCGCCATGACGCTCGGCGGCCATGGCGACGACATGGTGCCGATGACCCGCTACTCCACCGTCGCCGGCATTCCGCTGCCGGACCTCGTCAAGATGGGCTGGACCAGCCAGGAGAAGCTTGACGCCATCGTCGAGCGCACCCGCAAGGGCGGCGGCGAGATCGTCGGCCTGCTCAAGACCGGCTCGGCCTACTACGCCCCGGCCGCCTCGGCGGTTGCCATGGCCGAGAGCTACCTGAAGGACAAGAAGCGCGTGTTGCCTTGCGCCGCCCACCTCAACGGCCAGTACGGGCTCAAGGACACCTATGTCGGCGTGCCGGTGGTGATCGGTGCCGGCGGTGTGGAGCGCATCATCGAGCTCGACTTCAACAAGACCGAAGAGAAGATGTTCGAGAAGTCGGTCGAAGCCGTGAAGGGCCTGTGCGAGGCCTGCGTGGCGATCGCGCCGCAGCTCGGTCAGAAGTAAGCGGGGACAGTTCCAATGAACATCCACGAATATCAGGCAAAGCAGGTTCTCAAGGGTTTCGGCGCTCCGGTCGCCGAAGGCGTACCGGTGTTCCAGGCAGGCGACGCGGAAGCGGCCGCCAAGCGCCTGCCCGGACCGCTCTATGTCGTGAAGAGCCAGATCCATGCCGGCGGCCGCGGCAAGGGCAAGTTCAAGGAACTGTCCGCCGATGCCAAGGGCGGCGTGCGGCTTGCCAAGTCGATCGCCGAAGTGGTCTCGAACGTCAACGAAATGCTCGGCCACACGCTGGTGACCAAGCAGACGGGGCCCGCCGGCAAGCAGGTCAACCGCCTCTACATCGAGGACGGCGCTGATATCGACCGCGAGCTTTACCTGTCGATCCTGGTCGACCGCTCGGTTGGGCGCGTCGCCTTCGTCGTTTCGACGGAGGGCGGCATGGACATCGAGACCGTCGCGCACGACACGCCGGAAAAGATCGTCACCCTGGCGATCGACCCCGCCAAGGGCGTCACCGGCGATGACGTCGCCAAGCTCAATGAAGCGTTGAAGCTCTCGGGCGATGCGGCCAAGGATGGCGAAACGCTGTTCCCGCTGCTCTACAAGGCTTTCACCGAGAAGGACATGAGCCTGCTCGAGGTCAACCCGCTCATCGTCATGAAGGACGGCCGCCTGCGCGTGCTCGACGCCAAGGTCTCCTTCGACAACAATGCGCTGTTTCGCCATGCCGACATGATGGAGCTGCGGGACGAGACCGAAGAGGACGAGAAGGAAATCGAGGCGTCGAAATACGATCTCGCCTATGTCGCGCTCGACGGCAATATCGGCTGCATGGTCAACGGCGCCGGCCTTGCCATGGCGACGATGGACATCATCAAGCTCTATGGCGCCGAGCCCGCCAACTTCCTTGACGTCGGCGGCGGCGCCTCGAAGGAGAAGGTGACAGCCGCCTTCAAGATCATCACCAAGGACCCGGCGGTCGAAGGCATCCTCGTCAACATCTTCGGCGGCATCATGAAATGCGATGTCATCGCCGAGGGTGTCGTCGCAGCCGTCAAGGAAGTGGGCCTGAAAGTGCCGTTGGTCGTGCGCCTCGAAGGCACCAATGTCGAGCTCGGAAAGAAGATCATCCGCGAGAGCGGCCTCAACGTCACCCCGGCCGACGATCTCGACGACGCTGCCAAGAAGATCGTGGCGGCGGTAAAGGGCTGAAATCGTGCCTCCCCGCAAGATAAACCTCGTTTCCGCGGCGGACGAGAAGATCGAAAAGGTCTTCGATCCGCATGTCGCGGGTGATGTGAATGACAGTCAGGCCAAGGTCGCCAAGTTCGGCGCCGAGTTCGACTGGCACGCGCATGAAAAAGAGGACGAAGCCTTTCTTGTCCTGCGCGGCAAGATCGCGCTCGATTTCCGTGATGGCGCCGTCGAGCTCGACGAGGGCGATTTTCTGGTCGTGCCGCGCGGCGTGGAACATCGCCCACGCTCGCTCACGCACGAGCCGGTGGTGCTGATGTTCGAACCTGCAGCCACGCTGAACACCGGCAACGCAGTGAGCGACCTCACAGTTACCGATCTGAAGCGGCTGTAAGGCAATGAGCAGTACCTCTTCGACGCTTTCGCCCGACCACCAGCGCCTGCAGGCGCTGGTTGGCGCGTGGCGCGGCGAGGAAGAGGTCTCGGCCACCCAATGGGCACCGGCCGGCAAGGCTACCGCGGAGATCGTTGCCGAGCCCGAATTCGGCGGTCTGTTCGTGGTGCAGCGCTATCGGCAGAACCGTGACGGCAAGTCGTCTTTTGCTTCGCACAACGTCTTTGGTTTCGATCAGCCGAACGGTACCTGCACCATGCATCAGTTCGACACCATGGGCTTCGTGCCGGCGGCTCCAGCCTCCGGCGCCTGGAGCGGCAACGAACTGGCGCTGGTGAAGACCTCGCCGCGCGGAACGGCGCGCGCGACCTACAATTTCGATACCGCCGACAGCTACCGTATGCGCCTGGAATTCAAGGCGGCCGGCAGTGACGTCTGGCAAGACATGGTGAATGGCGTCTACCGGCGCGTTTCACCTTCCTCCATCACCCTCTCGTAAAAAGGTTGGGCATGTCCATTCTCGTCGACAAGAACACCAAAATCCTGGTTCAGGGCCTGACCGGCAAGACCGGCACCTTCCACACCGAGCAGGCGCTGGCCTATTACGGCACGCAGATGGTCGGCGGCATCCACCCGAAGAAGGGCGGAGAGACCTGGACCGGCGCCAAGGGTGAAAACCTGCCGATCTTCGCTTCGGTAGCCGAAGGCAAGGAAAGAACCGGCGCTACTGCTTCCGTTGTCTATGTGCCGCCGGCAGGCGCGGCCGAGGCGATCATCGAGGCGATCGACGCCGAGATCCCCCTCATCGTCTGCATCACCGAAGGTATCCCGGTGCTGGACATGGTGCGGGTCAAGGCCCGGCTGGAAAACTCCAGGTCGCGGCTGCTCGGCCCGAACTGCCCCGGCGTCCTGACGCCGGAACAATGCAAGATCGGCATCATGCCCGGCAACATCTTCAAGAAGGGATCTGTGGGCGTTGTTTCGCGCTCGGGAACGCTTACGTATGAAGCTGTGTTCCAGACTTCCAATGTTGGCCTCGGCCAGACCACTGCCGTCGGCATCGGCGGCGATCCCGTGAAGGGCACCGAATTCATCGACGTGCTGGAGATGTTCCTGGCCGACGACGAAACCAAGTCGATCATCATGATCGGCGAGATCGGCGGTTCGGCCGAGGAAGACGCCGCGCAGTTCCTCAAGGACGAAGCCAAGCGTGGCCGCAAGAAGCCGATGGCCGGTTTCATCGCCGGCCGCACGGCTCCCGCCGGACGCACCATGGGTCACGCCGGCGCGGTGATCTCGGGCGGCAAGGGCGGCGCGGAAGACAAGATCGCAGCGATGGAATCGGCAGGTATTCGCGTGTCGCCGTCGCCGGCGCGCCTCGGCACGACGCTGGCCGAAGCGATCAAGGGTTAAGGAGTAAGGGAGTGGGGCAGTAAGGCATTCGGGAAAAACCACATTCCCCTACTGCCTTACTACCCTACTCCCCTTCACAAAGGAGACGGAGCTGAGCTCCGATAAGGCAGATGGCACGACAAGATCAGGCCAACGACCAATTTTCCCTCACCTCGTTCCTCTATGGCGGCAACGCCGACTACATCGACGCGCTTTATGCCGCCTATGAGGACAATCCGGCATCGGTCGATCCGGAATGGCAGGATTTCTTCGCGGCGTTGAAGGATGATGCTGCCGACGTGCAGAAGAACGCCAAGGGCGCATCCTGGGCGCGTCCTTCCTGGCCGCTGATCGCCAACGGCGAACTGGTTTCCGCGCTCGACGGCAATTGGGGTCTTGTCGAAAAGACCATCGAGAAGAAGGTCAAGGAGAAGGCCGCGACCAATGGCGTCGCCATCTCCGAGGCCGATGTCCATCAGCAGACCCGCGATTCCGTACGCGCCATCATGATGATCCGCGCCTTCCGCATGCGCGGCCACCTGCACGCGAATCTCGACCCGCTCGGCATCGCCAACCCGCTCGAGGACTACAACGAGCTGTCGCCTGAGAACTACGGCTTCACTGAAGCCGACTACGATCGGCCGATCTTCCTCGACAATGTGCTGGGCCTCGAGTTCGGCACCATCCGGCAGATGCTGGAGATCCTGACGCGCACCTATTGCTCGACGCTGGGTGTCGAGTTCATGCACATCTCCGACCCCGAGGAAAAGGCCTGGATCCAGGCCCGCATCGAAGGTGCCGACAAGGAGATCTCCTTCACTGCCGAGGGCAAGAAGGCCATCCTGCAGAAGCTGGTCGAGGCCGAAGGCTTCGAGCAGTTCCTCGACGTGAAGTACAAGGGCACCAAGCGTTTCGGCCTCGACGGCGGCGAGTCACTGATCCCGGCGCTGGAACAGATCCTCAAGCGCGGCGGTTCGCTCGGCCTCAAGGAGGTCGTGCTCGGCATGGCCCACCGCGGTCGCCTCAACGTGCTGTCGCAGGTGATGGCGAAGCCGCACCGCGCCATCTTCCACGAGTTCAAGGGCGGTTCCTACGCACCCGACGACGTCGAGGGCTCGGGCGACGTGAAGTATCACCTCGGTGCTTCTTCGGACCGCGAGTTCGACGGCAACAAGGTGCACCTGTCGCTGACGGCCAACCCTTCGCATCTGGAAATCGTTGACCCGGTGGTTATGGGCAAGGCTCGCGCCAAACAGGACCAGTTTGCCGGCCGCGAGCGCGGCGAGATCGTGCCCCTGGCGGAGCGCGCCAAGGTCATGCCGCTCTTGCTGCATGGCGATGCCGCCTTTGCCGGCCAGGGCGTGATTGCCGAGATCCTCGGCCTGTCGGGTCTGCGCGGTCACCGCGTTGCCGGCACGCTGCATTTCATCATCAACAACCAGATCGGTTTCACCACGAACCCGCGTTTCTCGCGCTCGTCGCCCTATCCATCCGATGTGGCGAAGATGATCGAGGCGCCGATCTTCCACGTCAACGGCGACGATCCGGAAGCGGTGGTGTTCGCCGCGAAGGTGGCGACCGAGTTCCGCATGAAGTTCCACAAGCCGGTGGTTGTGGACATGTTCTGCTACCGCCGATTCGGCCACAATGAAGGTGACGAGCCGGCCTTCACGCAGCCTCTCATGTACCGCAAGATCCGCACGCAGAAGACTGCCGTGCAGCTCTATGCCGACCGCCTGATCACCGAAGGCCATATGGCCCAGGCCGACTTCGACAAGATGAAGGCCGACTGGCGAGCGCATCTGGAAACCGAATGGGAAGTCGGCCAGGCCTACAAGCCGAACAAGGCCGACTGGCTCGACGGCGCCTGGTCGGGCCTGCGTTCGGCGGACCAGCAGGACGAACTGCGTCGCGGCAAGACCGCCGTACCGGTCAAGACGCTGAAGGAAATCGGCAAGAAGCTGACCGAGGTGCCGAAGGACTTCGAAGCGCACAAGACCATCGCGCGCTTCCTCGAAAACCGTCGGCAGGCCATCGAGACTGGCGAAGGCATCGACTGGTCGACTGCAGAGGCACTGGCCTTCGGCGCGATCCTGCTGGACGGCAACCCAATCCGTCTTTCCGGCCAGGATTCGGAGCGCGGCACCTTCTCGCAGCGGCACTCGGTGCTCTACGATCAGCGCGACGAGACCCGCTATATTCCGCTGAACAACCTGTCGCCGGCACAGGCAGGCTACGAGGTCATCAATTCGATGCTCTCGGAAGAAGCCGTGCTTGGTTTCGAATACGGCTATTCGCTGGCCGAGCCGAAGGCACTGACCTTGTGGGAAGCCCAGTTCGGCGACTTTGCCAACGGCGCCCAGGTCGTGTTCGACCAGTTCATCTCGTCGGGCGAACGCAAGTGGCTGCGCATGTCCGGTCTCGTCTGCCTGCTGCCGCACGGCTATGAGGGACAGGGTCCGGAACACTCTTCGGCGCGCCTCGAGCGCTTCCTGCAGCTCTGCGCCGAAGACAATATGCAAGTCGCCAATTGCACGACGCCGGCCAACTATTTCCACATCCTGCGCCGGCAGCTCAAGCGTGACTTCCGCAAGCCGCTGATCCTGATGACGCCGAAGTCGCTGCTGCGCCACAAGCGCGCGGTCTCGACCATCGCCGAGCTGTCGGGCGAAAGTTCGTTCCACCGTCTCCTGTGGGACGATGCCCAGCTGTTGCAGAACCAGGCGATCAAGCTGGTCAAGGATTCGAAGATCCGCCGCGTCGTTCTGTGCACCGGCAAGGTCTATTACGACCTCTATGAAGAACGCGAAAAGCGCGGCATCGACGACATCTACCTGCTGCGCGTCGAACAGCTCTATCCGTTCCCGGCCAAGGCGCTGATCACCGAACTGTCCCGCTTCCGCAACGCGGAGATGGTGTGGTGCCAGGAGGAGCCCAAGAACATGGGCGCATGGTCGTTCATCGACCCCTATCTGGAATGGGTACTCGCCCATATCGACGCCAAGCACCAGCGCGTGCGCTACACCGGTCGCCCGGCTGCTGCTTCGCCAGCCACCGGCCTGATGTCGAAGCATCTGGCGCAATTGGCTGCCCTTCTTGAAGACGCGCTCGGCGGTTAAGCCGGGCATACCGAACCCAACCGACAACAACGGACAGGCACATGGCTACCGAAATCAAAGTCCCGACACTCGGCGAGTCGGTCACCGAAGCGACCATCGGCAAGTGGTTCAAGAAGGTCGGCGATGCCATTGCCGTCGACGAGCCGCTGGTTGAACTGGAAACCGACAAGGTGACGGTGGAAGTGCCCGCTCCCGCGGCCGGCACGCTGGCAGAGATCACGGTGAAGGAAGGCGAGACGGTCGGCGTCGGCGCTCTGCTTGGCACGATCGGCGCCGGCGCGGGCGCCCCTGCCACCAAGCCGGAGGCGGTCGCTCAGGCTTCCGCGCCAACCGCCGCCTCGACCGTCAAGGAAGCCGCCGCGCAGAGCGACAAGATTGCCGGCGAAGGCCCGATCGAAGCGCGCACCATGCCGCCGGCGCCGAGCGCTGCCAAGATGCTTGCCGAAAGCAACATCGCCGTCGATCAGGTGTCGGGTTCAGGCAAGCGCGGCCAGGTGCTGAAGGGCGACGTGCTCGACGCCATCGCCAAGGGCGCGCCGTCCCAGCCGGTTGAAACGCCAAAGGTGCCTGCCGCAGCGCGCGCGCCATCGGCCGAGGGCGATGCGGTGCGCGAGGAACGCGTGCGCATGACCAAGCTGCGTCAGACCATCGCACGCCGCCTGAAGGATGCGCAGTCGACCGCCGCCATGCTCACCACCTTCAACGAGGTGGACATGAAGGCGGTGATGGACCTGCGCGCCAGGTACAAGGACATCTTCGAGAAGAAGCACGGCGTGAAGCTCGGCTTCATGGGATTCTTCACCAAGGCCGTGACGCATGCGCTGAAGGAGATCCCGGCGGTCAACGCCGAGATCGACGGCACCGACATCATCTACAAGAACTACGCCCATATCGGCGTGGCCGTGGGCACCGACAAGGGCCTTGTCGTGCCGGTGGTCCGCGATGCGGATGCCATGTCGATCGCCGAGATCGAGAAGGAAATCGGCCGCCTTGGCATCGCCGCGCGCGACGGCAAGCTTTCAGTTGCGGACATGCAGGGTGGCACCTTCACGATTTCCAACGGTGGCGTTTACGGATCGCTGATGTCGACGCCGATCCTGAACGCACCGCAGTCGGGCATCCTCGGCATGCACAAGATCCAGGAGCGCCCCATGGTGGTCGGCGGTCAGATCGTCATCCGCCCGATGATGTATCTGGCGCTTTCCTACGATCACCGCATCGTCGACGGCAAGGAAGCCGTGACCTTCCTGGTGCGCGTCAAGGAAAGCTTGGAGGATCCGGAACGCCTGGTGCTGGATCTGTAAGGTCGTTTTCTATTTGCTGCTCGAAGAAGATTGTTCTTCATGGCCGGTCGAAATGACCGGCCAGCAAACGACTTTCGCTTGTAACTGATCGTGGCGAGGCGCGATGCGCCTCCCAACAAGGGGACAAGGAATATGGAAGCGATAGCAGCATCGACTGAAGTTCAGGTTCTTGGCTGGAGCGCGGCGCTCCTGCTCATCCAGGTCATAGCCCAGGCTTCGGCCATTGGAGATCTGGGCCCGAAATATCTGTTCAGCGCGCGCGACGAAATCCGCGTTTCGAAAAGCGTACTGGCCGGGCGTCTGCTACGTGCCCTGCACAACCTGCTTGAAACCTATCCGGCCTTCATAGCATTGGTGCTGGCGCTCGCACTCACCGGCAAGAGCGGCGGCATCGCCGCGACCGGCGCGGTGCTTTGGATCGTTGCGCGGGTGCTTTATGTCGTTTTCTATGCAGCCGGTGTACCGGTCGTGCGCACCATCATCTGGACCGCCTCCATCGTCGGCCTGGGGATGATGCTGATCAGACTAATAACCTGAGATGACAGACTACCGGCAGGAGGCATGATGGAAGCTGCGGCAGCGTCGACCGAGATGTGGGTGCTCGGCCTGAGCGTTATCTTCCTGCTGGTCCATATTCTGGTTCAGGCCCTGTCGCTCGACCTGTCGAGCGATCTCGGCATGAAATATCTGCTTGGTCCGCGCGATCAGCCGAAGGAACCGCACAATGTTCTGCCCGGCCGGCTGAAGCGTGCGCTGAGCAACCTGCTGGAGACCTACCCGGCCTTTGTCGCCCTTGCCCTTGCCCTTGCCGTCACCGGCAAGACCGGCGGCCTTGGCGCTACCGGCGCGTGGCTCTGGTTTGCAGCGCGCATCGTGTATGTATTCCTTTACGCGGCCGGTGTTCCGGTGCTGCGTACACTCGTCTGGTTTGTCTCCATCCTCGGCCTTGCGCTGATGGTGGTCAGGCTGATGGCCTAGGCCGATCGCAACAAGGGCACCGACCGATGCACTACGTCTATGAATTTCTCGGCCTGATGGCGGTCTTTTCGGTGCTGGTGGTTTCGCCCGGCGCCGACTTCCTGCTGGTCGTCCGGCAAAGTTTGGTTCATGGCCGGCGCGCGGCCATCGTCACCAGCTTCGGCATCGGTGCCTCGCTGCTGTTCCACATCGGCTACACGATCCTTGGCATCGGCATCATTGTCGCCCAGTCGCTGTTCCTGTTCGGCCTGTTGAAATGGGCGGGTGCCGCCTACCTGGTCTATCTCGGCTGGAAGTCGCTGCGTGCCGACGCTTTCGAGATGCCGGATCAAAAGGCGACTGCGCAAACCGCGCCGGCCGTGCCGCCTTCGGCCCTGCGCTGCTTCCTGATCGGCTTCGCCACCAATGCCTTGAACCCCAAGCCCGTGCTGTTCTTCCTGTCGCTGTTTACGGCCCTGGTAAGCCATGACACGCCAGCCACGATCCAGGCCGCCTACGGCCTGCTGATGGCGGCAACGCTGATCCTGTGGTTCGTCGGCGTTTCAACCTTCTTCACGGTTGCCTCGGTCAGGCAGCGCTTTGTCGCCTGGGGCCGCTGGTTCAACCGCGTCACCGGCGTGATCTTCATCGGCCTCGGCGTGCGTCTGGCAACACAGCAGGCGAACTGAGCATCATGCGACTGCCGGCCTTGATCCCTTCTCTGGCTCTGCTTGGCGCCTCTCCGGCGCTGGCAGCGTGTCCGATCGAGCTTGCCGTCTATGGCGAGCGCGAGCAGGTGGCCGAGATCGATTTCCGGCCATCCATGGGCTCAGCCACGACCACCAACAGTTTCAAGATGGTGCTGGGCAACAATATCGTGCTGGACGGCGTGGTGTTGTGGAGCAGCGATGCCGCCCGCCCGCATGGCACACTCATGCATCAGTGCCCGGAAGGCGATGTCACCGGCGAGGAACTTGCGGCCTGCACCGTCTGGGAAGGCGTGATCTACACGGCGGACACCACCGGCGCTGTCGATCTCCTGCCCAACGAGCACAAGGACGCGCCGAGCGCGTTGATCTTCCCCGATCTCGCGGGACACCTCTCCCGTTCGGCGATTCACGACAAGCTGCCCAAACTGCCCTGGGATGTCTTTGCCATGAAAGGATGCCAGGAATGACCGCTTCCGAAAGGACCCTGCTCGTCACCGGCGGCAGTCGCGGCATCGGCGCTGCGGTGTGCCGGCAGGCGGCCGGAGCCGGTTATCGCGTGGCGGTCAACTACGCTTCCAATGAAGCCGCAGCCAAGGCGCTGGTCGCCGAAATCGAGGCCGGTGGCGGCGAGGCTTTTGCCGTGAGGGGCGATGTCGGCAACGAAGCCGACGTCATCGCGATGTTCGAAGCCGTCGACAAGACCTTCGGCAGGCTCGACGCCTTCGTAAACAATGCCGGCGTGGTCGACCGCAAGGCGCGTGTCGACGAAATGAGCGTCGAACGCCTTGAGCGCATGATGCGCATCAACGTCATCGGCTCGATCCTCTGCGCCCGCGAGGCGGTCAGGCGCATGTCGACGCTGCGCGGCGGCAAAGGCGGTTCGATCGTCAACCTCTCCTCGGCCGCGGCGACGCTCGGCTCACCTGGCGAATATGTCGACTATGCCGCTTCCAAGGGCGCCATCGACACCTTCACCATCGGCCTCGCCCGCGAAGTTGCCAACGAAGGCGTACGCGTCAACGCCGTGCGGCCGGGCATCATCGATACTGAAATCCATGCCTCCGGCGGTCAGCCGGGACGGGTCGCGGCGATCCGCGACACCGTGCCGATGAAGCGCGAAGGCAAGGCTGAAGAAGTCGCCCATGCCGTGCTCTGGCTTTTGTCGGACGCGGCATCATATACGACGGGCTCCATTGTGAACGTAAGCGGCGGCCGCTGACCGCCAGGCAGGAAGGACAAGATCATGGCTTATGACGTCGTCGTTATCGGATCTGGCCCTGGAGGCTATGTGTGCGCCATCAAGGCCGCGCAGCTTGGCCTGAAGACGGCCGTGGTCGAGAAGCGCGAGACCTATGGCGGCACCTGCCTCAACATCGGCTGCATCCCATCCAAGGCGCTGCTGCATGCTTCCGAAATGCTGGCAGAAGCGCAGCATTCCTTCGATACGCTCGGCGTCGAGGTCGGCACCCCGAAGCTCAATCTGAAGAAGATGCTGGCGCACAAGGACGCGACCGTCGCCTCCAACGTCAACGGCGTCGCCTTCCTGTTCAAGAAGAACAAGATCGATGCCTTCCGCGGCACCGGCAAGGTGGTGTCGGCCGGCAAGGTCTCCGTCACCGGCGAGGACGGCAAGGTGCAGGAAATCGAGGCGAAGAACATCGTCATCGCCACCGGCTCCGATGTCGCCGGCATTCCGGGCGTGAAGGTCGATATCGACGAGAAGGTCATCGTCTCCTCCACCGGCGCGCTGTCGCTGGAGAAGGTGCCTGGTCATCTCGTCGTGGTCGGCGGCGGTGTCATCGGCCTGGAACTCGGTTCGGTCTGGGGACGCCTGGGCGCCAAGGTCACCGTGGTCGAATATCTCGACACCATCCTCGGCGGCATGGATGGCGAAGTGTCCAAGCAGTTCCAGCGCATGCTGGCCAAGCAGGGTTTCGACTTCAAGCTCGGTGCCAAGGTGACGGCCGTCGCCAAGGCCAAGAAGGGCGCGACGGTGACTTTCGAGCCGGTCAAGGGTGGCGCTGCCGAAACCATCGAGGCCGATGCAGTGCTGATAGCCACGGGACGCCGTCCCTACACCGATGCGCTCGGCCTCAAGGAGGCCGGCGTGGAAGTGGACGAGCGCGGCCGCGTCAAGACGGATGGTCATCTGCGCACCAATGTGCCGGGCATCTATGCGATCGGCGACGTGGTGGCCGGTCCGATGCTGGCGCACAAGGCCGAGGACGAGGGTGTCGCCGTGGCCGAGACCATTGCCGGCCAGGCCGGGCATGTGAACTACGACGTCATTCCGAGCGTTGTCTACACCAGCCCCGAAGTGGCCTCCGTCGGCAAGACCGAGGAAGAGCTGAAGAAGGCCGGTATCGACTACAAGATCGGCAAGTTCCCGTTCACGGCCAATGGCCGCGCGCGTGCCATGCTGCACACCGACGGTTTCGTGAAGATCCTGGCGGACAAGACGAGTGACCGCGTGCTCGGCGTGCATATTCTGGGCTTCGGTGCCGGCGAGATGATCCACGAGGCGACCGTCCTGATGGAATTCGGCGGCTCGTCGGAAGATCTCGCCCGGACCTGCCATGCGCATCCGACCATGTCGGAGGCGGTCAAGGAAGCAGCACTCGCCACCTTCTTCAAGCCGATCCATCTCTAGAGCGTTTCCGTTTTTCACGTAAACGCGTCCGATCAAACGAAAACGGCCCGCCGGAAGGCGGGCCGTTTTCGTTTCATGACATCCCCGGTTATTGGGCCGGAGCGGCCGGAGCCGGATTTGCTGGAGCCGGAGCAGGTTCTGCAGGCTTCGCGGGCTCGGCAGGCGCTGGTTCTGCTGGCTTGGCCGGTTCAGCGGAAGGCGCAGGCGCTGGAGCCGGCGTGCTGGCCGCCGGAGCTTCGGCAGGTGCCGGAGCCTCCCCACCGCTACGGCCGAAGACGAAATACGCGACGACGGCCAGAACGACGATAACGAGAGCGATCAGCCAGCCGCTGCCGCCACCACCAGAGCTTGGAGAGCTGTTGGATGAATCCGCCATGGAAGTCCTCCTGGGAGAAAGTTATCAATCAACGCCAATCGACGCGCAACGCGTGATTGTGCTTCGAATCTAGAAGCCGCAAGGCGTCAAAACAACGACACTGACGTTAAAATCGGCAAATCACCCAGCTTTTTTGCCTCAAAACAGGGCAAAATCCATATATTCGAATCTATAGCCGGCTTTTTACTATCCAAAATTGTGCAATCGATACCGTTCACGAGATCGCCGCAGCGACATTTGGTCAGCTGATTCTGTGATTGGAACAGCACTAGAATTGAAATTGCTCCGCATCTTGGCTGGAGCATAGGAGATGGCTGATATGCACGATCTCTCCAAACATCATGATATCCTGCCCGCAGCCCAATTCTTCGACCGCTATTCGATCGAGGTCGATGGCCAGAATCTCGATGCGCGCTGCGCTGCGGAACGCGTGATGCTGCGCAGGCCGGCCTGGATCGGCTGGCTGATGGCATTGCGCAATCTCATGGTTCGTCCATTCGGCCTGAAGACGGGGCCTGCCGACATGCCGGCAGGTCTAGAACGGATCGGACTGTTTCCCTTGATCGATGAAAGCCCGTCCAGAGCAATTCCAGGAGAAGTGTGTAGCGGTTTTCCGTCCGGAATTGCGCAAAAGCAAAAAGCTGGAGCGTTTCCGCGTTTCCGTGAAGAACGGAAACGCTCCAGCGTGGTTCTCGGGCTCGATGACCGGCATCTCGATTTCAGGCTGCTGGTCGAAGTGAATGAACTCGGCAATGGCCGGCAGTCGGTCAGCGCTTCGACATTCGTTGCCACGCACAACCTGCTCGGCCGCGCCTATCTGGCAATCGTCATGCCATTCCACCGCATCATCGTGCCGGCGATGCTGTCGCGGGTGGGAGCGGTCAGTTGACGGCAGTAACGGTGTAGCCCGCTCTGCGGAAATCCTCGACCAGCCCATCTGCACCGGGCAGGTGCAACGCGCCGACCGCCATGAAGGCGTTTCCCTTGGCCAGGATCGGCAAGGCGCGTTCAGCCATGGTCTTGTTGCGCTTGGTGATCATGGCCTCCTCGAAGGCCGCGTAGCCTGCCTCGTCCTTCGCCGCATCCGGCAGCGTCACCCGAAACAGCGGCCAGATCATGCCGATATCGCCACGCCTGTAGAGCACGATCATCGTTTCCGACACATCGTTGATCCTGTCGCCCAGCTTCAGCGTCTCGATCAGCCCCTTGATGTGCTGTTCCATCGGCAGCGAGGCCATGGCCCGCAACTGCTCCGCGGCGGTCTCCAACCCCTGCAGGTCCTTTCCCGCCGCCTTTGCCTGTTCGGCCAGGTTGACGTCGAGCACCGGCTTTCCCTCGCTCTTGCGAGCCATCTCGCAGGCCGGCAGTGAAACCATGGCCGACAGCATCCACGGTTTCATCTTGGCGACCGAGGCAGAGGGAATGCCGCGCGCATCCAGGCCCTTGTCCAATGCCTTGACGTCATCCGGCGACAGGAACGCGCTCAGCGTCTTGCCGTCGGTGAACATCATCAGCTCCGGCTCCTTGGCCAGCGCCGCCATCATCTTGCTTTGGTCGAGCACGTCGGTGGTTTCGATGATCACGGTATCCGCACCGTCGAGGGCCTTCTGCGCGGCTTGCGGCAAGGTCACCACCCGCGGGTCCGTCATATGCATGGTGCCGAACAACCAGGACGGATTTTCGCCAGGCTTTTCCAGCTTCCACAGCAGGCCCTTGCCGTTGGGTACGGCCGCCGCTTCCTTCTCGATCGCGGCATAGGCAGCCGGGTCGCTCTTCTGCAGCCCGGCAACCATATCGGCCCCGCTGCAGGCCACCGTCGCGGCGTGCGCACGGCTTGAGGCCAGCAGCGCCATCGCCACGAACGACAGGAACAGAACCACATTGACCGCTGCAAGCAGCTTCAGCGACAGGAGCGCGATGCGGTCGGCCTTGGTCGGGGCAAGATTCATGGCGACTGTTCTAGGCGCCAAAGGCGGCGAAACGGTTAATCGGGCGATGAAAATTGTCACCGCCCCGATCGTGGACAGAGCTCATGCCCGGGGGTGCGCCGCCTCGTAGATGTCGAGCAGGCGAGCGGTGTCGACACCGGTATAGATCTGGGTCGTCGACAGGCTGGCATGGCCGAGCAATTCCTGGATGGTGCGCAAGTCGCCACCGCGTCCCAGCAGATGTGTGGCGAAGGAGTGGCGCAGCGCATGCGGCGTCGCTGTCTCGGGCAAGTTCAGCGCCGAACGCAATTTCACCATCTCCCGCTGCACGATCGCCGCGTTGAGCGGGCCTCCACGGGCACCGCGAAACAGCAGCCCATCCTCGCTGAGATGATACGGGCAGAGCCGGCGATATTCGGCGATCGCCCGGAAGGCGACTGGCAGCACCGGCACCAGCCTCACCTTGCCGCCCTTGCCGGTCACACGCAGGACCGTTTCGGACGCATGCGCAAGGTCAGCACCAGTCAACCCGAGCGCTTCGGAAATACGCAGGCCCGAACCATACAGCAAGGTGAGGACGGCGGCGTTGCGTGCCGCGATCCAGGGTTCCTCCGCGAGTTGCTCGCTTGTCGAAACGACACGCCTCGCATCCGCGGCCGTCAGCGGTTTTGGCAGCGATTTCGGCTGTTTCGGCGCTCGCAGTGCCGCCGCACCGGCAGCATTCGCCAATCCTCGCTTTTCCAGGAAACGCAGCAGCGAGCGCACGCCGGCAAGCCCGCGCCCCAGCGTACGGGCACCGGCACCCTCGTTGCGGCGTTGGGCGAGAAAGCCGCGCAGGTCGGCAGGGCGCAAGGCTGCGATATCGGCGATGCCTGCCGGACCACCGACATGGCCGGTCAGGAACTGCAGGAACTGGCGCGTGTCACGCTCGTAGGCCTCCACCGTCAATGCCGACAGCCTGCGCTCACCGGCCAGCGCCTTCAGCCAGCTTTCACGGGCGACCTGGAGGTCCGGCTTGGCGGCGATGAGGAATTCCTGCATTGGCAGAGCGGGTCCCGTTGAATAAGTAAGCATTTACTTTTCAGGTTACCAAGCGATGAAGCGCGCCCGATGAGCAAACTGAAAAACCCCGTCCAGATGGCCGTGATCGGCGCCGCCCATGGCATCAAGGGCGAGCTGCGCGTGAAAACCTTCACCGGCGATCCGCTGGCGCTTGCCGATTACGGCCCGCTTTATGGCAAGGACGGTCGTGCCTTCGAGATCATCGACATCCGGCCGGCCGGCAACGTCGTCGTGGTGCGTTTCAAAGGCGTCAATGACCGCAACGCCGCCGAAGCGCTGACCAATGTCGAGCTCTTCGTCGACCGCTCGGCTCTGCCCGACGATGGCGACGAGGACGAATTCTACCATACCGACCTGATGGGCCTCGCGGTGAAGGACGATGCCGGCGCGACCATCGGCAAGATCGTGTCAGTGCAGAATTTCGGCGGCGGCGATATCCTCGACATCACGCTTGGCTCGCGCAAGGGCGTGCTTATCCCCTTTACTCAGGCCGCCGTACCCGAAGTTTCGATCGCCGGCGGCTTTGTGCGCATCGACCCGGTGGCGGCCGGCCTGGTTGACGATGAAGACGGGGAACCCGACGGCGAAACAGCTCCCGACAATGACGGCTTCGATGCAAAGCGCCGGCCCCGTGGTCCGAAGGACGCCGGGGGCAACCGGTGAGCTTTTCGGCTTCCGTTCTCACGCTCTATCCGGAGATGTTTCCGGGCGCGCTCGGCGTTTCGCTCGCCGGCCGCGCGATGGAGCGCGGCGACTGGTCCTTGCAGGCGATCCAGATCCGTGACTTCGCTTTTGACAAGCACCGCACCGTCGATGACACGCCGGCCGGTGGCGGTGCCGGCATGGTGATGCGCGCCGACGTGCTGGCGCGCGCCATCGATCATGCCGCGCCCGAAGGCGATCCGCGCCCGAAACTTCTGATGAGCCCGCGTGGAAAACCGCTGACGCAGGCGCGCGTGCGTGAACTGGCGGCAGGACCAGGTGTCGTCATCCTGTGCGGCCGCTTCGAGGGCGTCGACCAGCGTTTGATCGAGGCGCGCGACCTGGAAGAGGTCTCCATCGGCGATTTCATCCTGTCCGGCGGCGAGCCGGCGGCGCTGGTCCTGCTCGACGCGGTTGTCCGGCTTCTGCCCGGCGTCATGGGCAATGAGCGTTCCGGCGAGGAGGAGAGTTTCGAAAACGGCCTGCTCGAGCATCCGCATTACACGCGGCCACAGGACTTCGAGGGACGACCTATCCCCGAGGTACTGATTTCAGGAAACCATGCCAGGATCGCAGCATGGCGGCACGAACAGGCGGAAGAACTGACTGCGCAACGACGACCGGACCTGCTTGCGGGTAAGTCCTAGCGGCTAGGCTTTCAGGAAATAATACGCCGCCAGGAACAGTCCCACGGCGATGACGAAGCCGCGCACCGCGTTCTGTGGCACGCGCTTGGCGATCCACACGCCGACATAACCGCCGACCGCGACCGCCGGGATCATCACGATCGCCTGCGGCCAGGACACCACGCCGCCGGACACGAAGATCAGGATGGCAACGGCGGCAATGACGATGGAGAACATGTTCTTCAGCGCATTGAGGCGATGGTAGTCGCCGCTCTGGGTCAGCCCCAGCGTCGCCAGCATCATCACCCCCATGCCGGCACCGAAGAATCCGCCATAAATGGCGGTTGCGAACTGCATCGCGGCACCTGGCACGGTGCCGACGGCTGCTGGCTGGCCGGGTTTCGGTTTCGGCTTCAGCCACGGGCCGGCGGCGAACAGCGCGGTTGCTGCGATCAGCAGCCAGGGCACCATGGCACGAAAAGACGGGTTGTCGAGCGCCAGCAGCAGGAGCGCACCGCCCAGCGCGCCTATGGCCGACACGATGCAAAGCAGCAGGGCACTGCGCCAGATGGCGCGGATGTCGCTCCAATAGGCCAGCGTCGACGTGATATAGCCCGGAAATTGTGTGATCGAGGATGTGGCATTGGCCGAGATCGGCGGAATGCCCAGCACGCTCATCGCCCCGAAAGTGAGGAAGGTGCCGCCACCGGCGACGGCGTTGACAATGCCGGAGAGCAGGCCGGCGACAAAGAGGATGGCGGCGTCGATGAACGTCAAGGCGTCGGCAGGCTCCAGCTTCTAGAGCGCTTCCCCTTTCTTGGAAACGCGGAAACGCTCTAACTTTTTGTTTTTACGCAATTCCGGACGCAAAACCGTTGCACACTTTTGCTGGAATTGCTCTAGCGAGGTTTAGGGCGCGCACTGCCTTCGCGCAAGCGATCTCAGCCCTTGCCGATCAGTTCCAGCAGGGCTTTCGCCGTCGCCTTTGGCGCTTCTTGCGGAATGTTGTGCCCGACGCCGGGCAGGATCCGGCGCTCGAACGGCCCGGAAAACTGGTGGCCATCCTCCTTGTCCGGCGGGCCTACGCCATCGTCGGCGCCGCACAGGGAAATCGTCGGCACGGAAATCAGCGGCTGCTTGGCAAGCTGGTCTTCGACTGCCTGTAGCACAGGATCGCCCGGCACATAACCATAGCGGTGGCGATAGGAATGGATAACGATCTCGACGAAATCCGGATTATGGAAGGATACCGCGCTGCGAGCGAAATCGTCGTCGCTGAAACCCCAGGTCGGCGACCACAGCTTCCACAACAACCGGCCGAGTTCCTCGCGGTTTTCCGTCAGCCCGCGCACGCCGCGGGCGGAATGGAAATAATATTGGTACCAGTAGCGGTATTCGGCCTCGGGGGAAGCTGGATTCACCGAAGCCGGGATGTTCTGGATGTTGTAGCCGTCGCCGCTCACCAGGCAGCGCGCCCGTTCCGGCCAGAGTGCCGCAACGATGCAGGCAGCGCGGCCACCCCAGTCATAGCCAGCAAGTGCCGCCTTTTCGATCGACAACGCGTCCATCAGATCGACAAGGTCCTGCGCGATCGCCGCCTGCTGGCCCGAGCGCATCGTTGCTTCGGAGCGGAACCGCGTTGGGCCGTACCCACGCAGATAAGGCACGATCACGCGTTGGCCCCGTGCTGTCAGCAGCGGCCAGACCTCGTCATAGCCGCGCGGATCGTAAGGAAAGCCATGCAGGAGGATGATCGGATCGCCATTTGGATCGCCATGGTCCTCATAGGCGATGTCGAGCAGGGCTGTGCGGGCGAAGCGAATGGGATAAGGTCCAGTCATGGGCAACTCCCCTTGGAGCGCCAATCTGGCATCTGGAGACGGCCCGACCAACCGGCCACGGTAAAAAATACCGTTGGACAGGTGACAAATGCGCGAAATAGCGCTATGTGCCGCGCCGAACCGGACAAGATCGTCCGGACCCGTCAACAATGGCGGTGTAGTCGCCCCTGCCGGACATCCTCGGATGGAAGGCATAGCCGAGCGGTCCCCGAGTGTGATTTTTGGGAGACTGCAAGGCAAGTGCAGGGCGCTCTGGCTGTCGGAAGAACAAGAAGTGGATTTTTGAGATGGATCTGATCCGTCAGCTCGAGGCCGAACAGGCCGCCAAGATCGAAGCCAAGCGCAAGCTGCCTGAATTCCAGCCTGGCGACACCGTGCGCGTCCAGGTGCGCGTCACGGAAGGCACCCGCACCCGCGTGCAGGCCTATGAGGGCGTCGTGATCGCCCGTTCCGGCTCCGGCTTCCAGGAAAATTTCACCGTCCGCAAGATCTCGTACGGCGAAGGCGTGGAGCGTGTGTTCCCGGTCTACTCGCCGATGCTCGAAGCGGTCGAGATCGTCCGCCGCGGTAAGGTCCGTCGCGCCAAGCTGTATTACCTGCGCGATCGTCGCGGCAAGTCGGCTCGTATCTCCGAGAACACCGGCGTGCGCGCCCGCAAGCTGAACGACGAGGAGCGCGAAGCGCTCGCCGCCGAGAAGGCCAGGATCGAAGCCGAGAAGATCGCTGCCGCCGAGGCGCTGGCTGCCGAGAAGGCTGCTCAGGAAGCCGCCGAGAAGAAGGCTGCCGCTGAGGCCGCCGCTGCTGCGGAAACCGCAGCTGCCGAATAAGATTTTCGGATAATACCGATTTGGAAAAGGCGGCTTCGGCCGCCTTTTTTGTTTTCCACCGTCAGCCCACAATCGAAGGTTTCACCGAGACGACGGCAAGGCTGGGCAGAGGGTGTTGACTCCTTTTAATTTGTACACTAATGATTTGTGTACAAATTAATGGAGAAAACGATGTCTGCTCTGTATTCCACCGAAGCCCGTGCAGTTGGCGGCCGTGCCGGCCATGTGAAGTCCAGCGACGGCCTGCTCAGCCTCGACCTCGCCATGCCGAAGGAACTGGGCGGCAAGGGTGGCGCCACCAACCCCGAACAGCTCTTCGCGGCCGGCTATTCCGCGTGTTTCGAAAGCGCCATGCGCTTCATTGCAGGCAAGCAGAAGCTGCCGCTGGCGGACGCAGCCGTGACGGCGAAGATCGATCTTCTTCCGAACGGCGAGGGCGGTTTCCGGTTGGGTGCTGCACTCACCGCCGAAACCAAGGGCCTGGATCAGGCTGCAGCCGAGGCGCTGGTTGCCGCTGCGCACAAGGTATGTCCTTATTCCAACGCACTCAGGGGCAATGTCGACGTCGCTCTTTCGGTGAAGGCGGGATGACTCTTTCAGACACTGACATTGAAAAGACCACCGAGAGCCGGGTGCAAACGCCCCGGCTCGACCGGCAGCTTTGCTTTGCGCTCTATTCTGCCAGCGGCCTGATGACGAAGCTCTATCGTCCGCTGCTGGCGCCGCTCGGGCTGACCTATCCCCAATATCTCACCATGCTGGCGTTGTGGGAAAGGGCGCCGCGCACCGTTGGCGAGCTGGGTGACACGCTCGGCCTCGACCCGGCCACGCTGACGCCGCTGCTGAAGCGTATGGAGGCGGGCGGGCTGATCAGCCGTCGTCGCGACCCTGCCGACGAGCGCCGCGTGCTGGTGCAGCCGACCGCCGAGGGTGAGGCGCTGCGCGCTGCAGCCGGCGGTATCCAGGAGGCCCTTGGCTGCCAGTTGCCGCTCGAACCGGTCGAGTTGGCCAAGCTGCGCGACACGCTGAACGGGCTCGTTGGTCAGTTGCGCGCCTTGGAAACCGAGGCAACTGCGGTCGAACAAGGCAACGAAAGATAATTCGTTCCGAATCCGGCCTCTTCCCGGTATCGAATTCCAGTTTCTTCGTTCCAGCTGCAGCGTGGCGGCTTGCAAGGCCGTGCTGGAAGGCTAATGTCGGCGATCTTTTTCGACCGTCGACGGAATTCCCGCGCGGTCCTTGTTCTTCGGGGGAAGTCTCATGATCAGATCGAAACTCGTGCTGGCCGCGATTGCCGCCTGCCTTCTCGCGCCGATTGCGGCCGCAGCCCAGACCTTGCCGGACCTTGCCGGCAAGAAAGTCGTGGTGGTGACGGAAAACGCCTACCCGCCGCTGCAGTTCGTCGACCCTAAGTCGGGCAAGCAGATCGGCTGGGAATATGATTTCATGAACGAGATCGCCAAGCGGCTGAACTTCAAGGTCGAATACCAGAACACTTCCTGGGATGCGATGATCCAGGCTGTGGCCGACAAGCAATACGACATCGGCATGACCGGCATCACCATCAATGACGAGCGCAAGGCCAAGGTCGATTTCTCCGAGCCATACATGCGCAACGAGCAGTTCATGCTGGTGCGCGGCGATGAAAGCCGCTTCAACGACGCCAAGAGCTTCGCGGCCCTCAAGGACGGTCTGATCGGCGCGCAGCCGGGCACTTCGCCTTTCTACACCGCCGTTTATTCCGTGCTGGACGGCAATGAGCAGAACCCGCGCATCAAACTGTTCGAGACCTTCGGCGCCACCGTGCAGGCACTCAAATCAGGCGACATCGATGTTGTGCTCACCGATTCGACTGCCGGCAAGGGCTACGTCGACGCCTCCGAAGGCAAGCTGAAGCTTGTCGGCGGTCCCCTCGGCACCGAGGATTTCGGCTTCATCTTCGCCAAGGGCTCGGACATCGTGAAGCCGGTCAACGAGGCCATCGCGGCCCTCAAGGCCGACGGCACAATCGAGACGCTGAACAAGAAGTGGTTCCTCGACTACAAGATTGGCCAGTAATCAGCCACTTAGAGCGCCGCGCGTCCATTCGGACGCGCAAAGGACGCTCTAAAACTTTGAAGCTGCGCATCGTGCTTTCCGAAAATCGATTCCGATTTTCGGGCCGATGCGCTAGGTTGAAATCAGCCGGCGCCATAACAGCTGGCGCCGGCATGATCGATCACATAGAGCCATGTGCCATCCTTCTGCCTGCGGACGATTTCGGCGGTAAAGCCGGAATAGACGACGGCGCCTTTTTCGTCAGTGAGCGTGAAATCGGCGCGCAGCAGCGCCAGATCGCCATGTTCGACGCAGAACGTGTCGTTCGACACCATGGTGCCGGGCAATTCGATGAGCCTCTTCAGTTCTGTCGCGATCGCGGCCTTGCCAGTGAGGCTCGCCCCGCTCGCATCCACCAGCAGCTGGGCGTCCTCTTCATAGAGCGAAAGCAACTCATCGAGATTTCCGGCGTTGCGGGCGGCCGCGAAGGCTCCATTCAACTCGGCTGGTCGATAGACTTTTCTTGACATTGGCTTTCTCCTGTTTGGAGAACAGAACCATGTCGTTTCAAAACTATCCAAACGGGAACCCAACATGACCGAACCGGCGATGGCCGAAGCCAGCTTGCAAACGCCGGCGCCGCGCCGGCCGGACCTGTGCCCGGTCGAGGACTGGCTGGCCTTCCTCGGTCACCGCTGGAACGCGCTGGTGCTGTGGCATTTGTCCGTGGGCGCCAGGCGGCACGGCGAATTGATAGCCCTTCTGCCCGGCATCACTGCAAAGGTGCTGTCGGAGCGGCTCGATGGCCTGATGCAGCGTGGATTGATTAACCGCCATGCGGTCTCCACCTTCCCGCGCGGCGTCGTCTATGCGCTGTCCGACGGCGGCCGCCAGGTCGTCGCTATTCTCGATCGCTTCGAGACGCTTCCTTCCTCCTTTCGCGAGCCGCGACATTGACCCCGATCGCGTCCGGCAAGCAGGCCAAGGAATTTCCCTGGTGGTTGGCGGTAGCTGCCACCATGGCGATGGTTGCAGCGATTGCGATCGCCACGAGCGACATCTACGCTCAGGTTTTCGCCACGGTCGCGCAAGGGATCGGTATCACCATATTCGTTGCGCTGGTCGCGTTTCTGCTGGCGGCGACGATCGGCCTTGGTATCGCGCTGATGGGGCTGTCTGGCTCGATCTGGCTGCGGCAGGCTGCGCGCTTTTACGTCGAGATCATGCGCGGCATTCCGGTGCTGGTGCTTTTGTTCTGGATCGCCTTTGCCGGCGTACCCGCCTTTGTCGCGGGCTGGAATTTCATTACCCTGCCTCTGCAACAAGCCGGCTACATGGATGCGCTGCTGGTGCGCGAGGTATCGCTGCTGTGGCGCGCCATCATCGCACTCGCCTTCGGCTACTCGCCCTTCATCGCCGAGATTTTCCGCGCCGGCATCCAGTCGGTCGACATCGGCCAGATCGAGGCTGCCAAGGCACTCGGCCTGAATCGTGGACAGCGCTTCCGGCTGATCGTCATGCCGCAGGCGATCAGGGTCATCCTGCCGCCGCTCGGCAACGACTTCATCGCGATCACCAAGGATTCCTCGTTGGTCTCGGTGCTCGGAGTCGCCGACATCACCCAGATGGGCAAGATCTATGCCTCCGGCTCGTTTCGCTTCTTCGAAACCTATTCCATTGTCGCCTACATCTACCTGACCCTCACCGTCAGCCTGTCCTTGGCGCTCAGGGCCCTGGAGCAGCGTATGCGGCGCAGCCAGCGCCTGGGTTGACGTCCTTGGCGCAATTCCAGCAAAAGCGCGTAGCGGTTTGCGTAGGACAGCCTGCAGGGCGTTTCCGCGTTTCCGTGAAAACGGAAACGCTCTTAGGTTGACGCCGATGCCGTTCGCTTCCACGCTGGCCAGAAGGATGGCCGCAGGGAGAGAGACGATGGACACCGACAAGGCACACGCGGCGCTGGATTCCGTCTATGGCGCCGGTTCGCCCGATGCCCTGGATGCGGCCTATGCCGCCTGGGCGGCAAGCTATGACAGTGAAACTGCCTCGCTCGGCTACCTGCTGCCCTTCCTGATTACGGCCTGGGTGACGCGCTATGTTGCGGCTGGCGAGGGTCCATTGCTCGATGCCGGCTGCGGCACCGGCCTAACCGGTCCGCAGATCAAGGCGCTTGGCTATTCCGACCTTGCCGGGCTCGACCTGTCCGACGAAATGCTGCAGGTCGCCGCAGGCAGACAGACCTATGGCGACCTGAAAAAGGCAATGCTCGGTGGTCCACTGCCATGGCCGGACGGGCATTTCCGCGCTTTTTTCTCTACGGGTGTCTTCACCATCGGTCACGCGCCGGCTTCCGGCCTGCACGAACTGGTGCGCATTACGAAAAGCGGCGGCCATGCCATCTTCACCGTGCGCGACCAGGTGTTCGAAGCCGGTGGCTTCCGGGACGTCTTCACCGAGTTGGAGCAGGCCGGCAAATGGCGGCCGCTCGAAGAAAGCCCTTGGTTCCGCTGCTATGCCGTCGCCGAGCCGGACGCGCAGGTGAAGACTTTCGTGTTCGAGGTCCTGTAACGGCAGCGCTCACCACACGGGCCAGCCAGAATGAATTAGGCGTCGGGCGAGAAACGGAAGTGGCCGACCACGCGGAAGGCGAACAGCGTGTCCTCGACCTTGGCGCCGGCACCGATGTTATGGACCACAAGCGGACGCTGGCCGTCAGGCGTCATCCGGCCGGTGACGATGGCAATGTGCGGCAGGTTGCCGGGCAGCCGCTGGGTCACCAGATCACCCGGCCGATAGGCTGCCGGATCGTCGACGACATCGAGCGCCGCGCCCTTTCGCCTGAAGAAGGTTTCCAGATTGGGAACACGTCGGTGATCGATGTTCCGGTCCGGCCGCTTCCGGCCCCATATCGTTGGATAGGCGGAGAACGCCGCACGCATGTCCTCGTTGACCAGCCGCTGCAGGTCGACGTCGAACGCCTTCCGATAAGCGCGCACCACCACATCGGTGCACACGCCACGTTCTGAGGGAACATCACCGCCGGGATAGGCGAGCCGTACATAGGCCGGGTCGTAGATGACGGTCACGCCAACCTGGTCGAGCGCCGCATCGACCAGCCGCGTGGTCCACGGTTGCGATTGAGCTGCGGCCAACGCCGGACGCGGCAGCAACACCGGACAGGCTGCCAGCGCCAGGGATGTCAGGACGGTACGGCGGTTGACCATGGCGGCTCCTCATTGGCCGCTCAAGGCAATCGAGATTTCAGGCTTAATTGCGGCCCTGCGCATCGGCCCGAAAATCGGAATCGATTTTCGGAAAGCACGATGCGCAACTTAAAATTGTTAGAGCGTCCTTTGCGCGTCCGAATGGACGCGCGGCGCTCTAATGCATCGGCCCGAAAATCGGAATCGATTTTCGGAAAGCACGATGCGCAGCTTAAAACTGTTAGAGCGTCCTTTGCGCGTCCGAACGGACGCGCGGCGCTCTAATGCATCGGCCCGAAAATCGGAATCGATTTTCGGAAAGCACGATGCGCAGCTTAAAACTGTTAGAGCGTCCTTTGCGCGTCCGAACGGACGCGCGGCGCTCTAATGCATCGGCCCGAAAATCGGAATCGATTTTCGGAAAGCACGATGCGCAGCTCAAAACTGTTAGAGCGTCCTTTGCGCGTCCGAATGGACGCGCGGCGCTCCAACCGGCGCCAATTGCCGATCCCGCAAAAGATTGGTATGAGCGAGGCGATGGAAGAGCTTTTCGGCGATCCGGCCTACAAGGGCTTCGTGCTGCAGGACAAGAAACGCCTGCCCGCGCGCTTTTTCGCCCGCATTTCCGGCGCGCTGACCAGCCGACTAAGGTGATTTCATCGCCTTAGCTGACGGCCGACTGCGCCTATATTCAGCCGGCGCGTCATCTTCCCTGCTTCATATCGACGGATTTACGCACATGAGCGCACCGCGCACCCTCTACGACAAGATTTTCGACGAACACGTGGTCGATCGCCAGGACGATGGCACCTGCCTGCTGTGGATCGACCGCCACCTCGTGCATGAAGTGACCAGCCCGCAGGCTTTCGAAGGCCTGCGTATGGCCGGCCGCAAGGTTCGCCATCCGGAAAAGACGCTCGCCGTTGTCGACCATAACGTGCCGACCTCGCCGGACCGCGTGAACGGCATCAAGAACGAGGAAAGCCGCATCCAGGTCGAGGCGCTGGCCAAGAACGCTGCCGATTTTGGTGTCGAGTATTATTCCGAGAAGGATCGCCGCCAGGGCATCGTCCACATCATCGGCCCCGAGCAGGGCTTCACCCTGCCGGGCATGACCATCGTCTGCGGCGACAGCCACACCTCCACCCATGGCGCTTTCGGTGCTTTGGCGCATGGCATCGGCACCTCGGAAGTCGAGCACGTGCTCGCCACCCAGACGCTGATCCAGAAGAAGGCCAAGAACATGCTGGTGCGTGTCGACGGCCAGCTGCCGGAAGGCGTCACCGCCAAGGACATCATCCTCGCCATCATCGGCGAGATCGGCACCGCCGGCGGCACCGGCTATGTCATCGAATATGCGGGCGAGGCGATCCGCGCGCTGTCGATGGAAGGCCGTATGACCATCTGCAACATGTCGATCGAGGGCGGTGCCCGTGCCGGCCTGATCGCGCCGGACGAGACCACCTTCGCCTATGTAAAGGACAAGCCGCGCGCGCCGCAGGGCGAAGCCTGGGACATGGCGCTGGACTACTGGAAGACGCTGCACTCGGACGAGGGCGCCCACTACGACAAGGTCGTGGTGCTGGATGCCGGCAAGCTGCCGCCCATCGTCACCTGGGGTTCCTCGCCCGAGGACGTGACCTCGGTGCTCGGCGTCGTGCCAAACCCCGACGAGATCGATGACGAGAACAAGCGCAACTCCAAGAAGCGTGCGCTCGAATATATGGGTCTCGAACCAGGCACCAAGATCACCGACATCAAGCTCGATCGTGTCTTCATCGGCTCCTGCACCAATGGCCGCATCGAGGATCTGCGCGCGGTCGCAGCCGTCGCCAAGGGCAAGAAAGTCGCAGCGACCGTCAACGCCATGATCGTGCCGGGTTCCGGCCTTGTGAAGGAGCAGGCCGAGGCCGAAGGGCTGGACAAGATCTTCATCGAGGCCGGTTTCGACTGGCGCGAGCCGGGCTGCTCGATGTGCCTGGCCATGAACGATGACCGCCTCAAGCCGCATGAGCGCTGCGCCTCGACTTCGAACCGCAATTTCGAGGGTCGTCAGGGCTTCAAGGGCCGCACGCACCTGGTGTCGCCGGCCATGGCCGCCGCCGCCGCGATCGCCGGCCACTTCGTCGACATCCGCGACTGGAACTAATCGCGCTCGACAAGAGTATCTAGAACGCAAAGGCCCCCGGCATAAATATGCCGGGGGCCTTTGTTTTTAAAGGATGTTCTTTGAGAGGGCGAAACGCCGATTTAAGCCCGCGACCACGGGCCGCCGGTCGTCCGGCGCCCTCGCGGAGGGCCAGCCGCCCAGCGGGCGGCGATACGGCCCGTGAGCGCAACCAACGGTCAAAGACCGCAAGCACGACCGTGCGTCGCGCCTCGTGGCGCGCCCCGTCCGGAGCGAGCCGCGAAGCGGCGACAGCGTGAGGACGAAACTAAGCCGCCTTCTTCTTCGGCTGGATCAGGCCGCGCTCGATGAGCAACTCGGCGATCTGCACGGCGTTGAGAGCAGCGCCCTTGCGCAGATTGTCGGAGACGATCCACATATTGAGGGCATTGTCGAGGGTGGAGTCCTCGCGGATGCGGGAGATGTAGGTGGCGTCCTCGCCGGCGGACTCGATCGGCGTGATGTAGCCGCCGTCCTCGCGCTTGTCGATGACCAGGCAACCGGGCGCTTCGCGCAGGATGTCGCGCGCTTCGTCGGCCGTGATCGGCTTCTCGAACTCGACATTGACCGCTTCCGAATGGCCGATGAACACCGGCACGCGCACGCAGGTGGCCGTCAGCTTGATCTTGGGGTCGAGCATCTTCTTGGTCTCGGCCACCATCTTCCACTCTTCCTTGGTGGAGCCGTCTTCCATGAACACGTCGATATGCGGGATGACATTGAAGGCGATGCGCTTGGTGAACTTCTTGGCCTCGACCGGGTCGGCCACGAAGACGGCGCGGGTCTGCGTGAACAGCTCGTCCATGCCTTCCTTGCCGGCACCCGACACCGACTGGTAGGTCGCCACCACGATGCGCTTGATGGTCGCCGCCTCATGCAGCGGCTTCAGCGCAACGACCAGCTGTGCGGTCGAGCAGTTCGGGTTGGCGATGATGTTCTTCTTGGAGAAGCCTTCGATCGCGTCCGGGTTCACTTCCGGGACGATCAGCGGCACGTCCGGATCGTAGCGGAACGCCGACGAATTATCGATGACGACGCAGCCCTGCTTGCCGATCTTGGGCGACCATTCCTTCGAGACGTTGCCGCCGGCCGACATGACGGCGATGTCGGTGTCGGAGAAGTCGTAGCCCTCCAGAGCCTTCACCTTCAGCGTCTTGTCGCCGAAAGACACCTCGGTGCCCTGGCTGCGCCGCGAGGCGAGTGCCACCACTTCGCTGACCGGAAAGCCGCGCTCTTCCAGGATGTTCAGCATTTCGCGGCCCACATTGCCCGTGGCGCCGACTACCGCAACCTTGAAACCCATCGAAAAATTCTCCTGTCGCTCTCCGCTCGCTTTGCTTGGAGAAACCCGCCGGCCACTGCGGGTCTCGCCTCCCTCGGGCCGGACCCGGGGAGAGGGCGAGCAGGCCAAGGGAGATCAGACCGTGGTGACGGTGGTTTTTTTGGCCGTAGTTTTGGTCGAGGACAGGAGCGCACGCTGCCGCCCGCCCGCAACCATGTTGCCATGGCCGGGGAAGTCGAATGCGAAAAGAGCCATGATGAGGCCGCGCATGGAGACGTTCCTGTTCGGAGCGGGCTTTTACGCCGATTGCGTCAAGAGTCAATCGCAGCCAGGGACTGGCGATGAAGTTCGGCCCGCCTGTGGCGGTCAGATCACGTTGAGCTCGCGGAACGGCCTGCCTTCCGCCACGCGGGCATAACCGAGGGCTGAGCAGTCGATGCTGCGGTAGCTGCCATGCATGATCAGCTCGGCCAGCGCCTTGCCGACCGCCGGCGCCTGCTGCAGGCCGTGGCCGGAGAAGCCGTTGGCGAAGATGAAATTCTTCACCTGCGGATGCGGGCCGATCACCGCGTTCTGGTCGAGCGTGTTGTAGTCATAGTGGCCGGCCCAGGCGCGTGTCATCTTGATCGCCTCGAAGGCGGGAATGCGGGTGGCGAGCACCGGCCAGATCGTTTCTTCGAACAACGACCAGTTCGGCTCGAAATCGGCCGGATCGGCGGCAAGCTCACCTTCCTCCGGCTCGGCACCGCCAGTGATGTAGACCGAGCCTTCCGGGCGCACATAAATGCCGCTCGGATCGACCAGAAGCGGTAGGTCTTCGTAGCGCTCGCGCGCCTCGAACACGAACACCGAGCGCTTGCGCGGCTCGACCGGCAGTTCGAGCCCGGCCATGGCCGAAACCTTGCCGGCATTGGGGCCGGCGGCGTTGACGACGATGCCCGCCTGCAGCGTCTCGCCATTGTCGAGCGTCACCGACTGGATCTGATCGCCCTGGCGGGCAATGGCGGTGACGGAAGCGGTGATCAGGTCGACCGACTTGGTGCGCAACGCCTTGCGGAACAGCTGCAGATAGGCATGCGCATCGAACCAGCCCTCGCCGGAACGGCCATAGGCACCGGCGGTGATGCCTTCCGCCGACAACCAGGCGAAACGGCGGGTCAGCGCCTCGGCGTCCTCCAGCACAATATCGGCGCCCTCGGCCACCTGCACGTCGTGGTTGGCCTTCAGGATCGGCAGGCCGTTCTCGCCGGCCAGGATCAGATAGCCGCCTTCGCGGAAGCCGATATCGGCATCCTCGCCGAATTCTTCCTTGAGACGCCGGAACAATTTCAGCGTGAACTGCGACAGGCGGATGTTTTCCGGGATGGAGAACTGCTGGCGGATGGAGGCACAGGACAGCGTCGTTGCGGCGTGGGCGAATTGCGGATCGCGCTCGACCAGCGCGATGGAGCCAGTGAAGCCTTCCTCGCGCAGATAATAGGCAACCGAGGCGCCGACAATGGCCCCGCCGATGATCACGATGTCGTATTGCGCCATAAAGCCTGTTCCGGATTGGATGAGCAAGTAGTGAATAGTGAGTAGTGGGTAGAGGGCCAAACGGTGCCCCAACCGGCACTATTCGCTATTCACTATTTCACTATTCACTCTCTAACCAGCTTCAGCCACCCCACTGCAAGCCCTTGCAAGGGCCAGCTTCGGCAGGCAAGAAGACCAGATGGCTGAAAATCCCTATCGCCCGCGCCGTTCCGTCCTCTACATTCCTGCCGCCAACGAGCGGGCGCTGGCCAAGATCGCGACACTTGCCTGCGATACTGTCATCATCGACCTGGAAGATGCCGTCGCCTCCGGCGAAAAAGCCTCGGCGCGCGACAGGCTCGGCGCGATCTTCGCCAATCGCCCGCACTGCGAAATGGTGGTGCGCATCAACCGCTTCGGAGGCGAAGGCGGCCCGGAGGATCTTACCGCGGCGCTCGCTTGCCAGCCGGACGGCATCCTGCTGCCCAAGATCGACACGCCGCGCGACATCCTGGAGGCCGGCGACGCGCTCGATGAGGCCGACTCATCCGACGAAGTGAAGCTGTGGGCGATGATCGAGACGCCCAAGGCGCTGATCAACATCGCCGCCATCGCCGAGCTCGGCCGCGACCCCGCTTCGCGGCTCGCTTGCCTGGTTGCCGGCACCAACGACCTGATCAAGGAGACCGGCGTTCAGGCCACTGCGGACCGGCGCTATCTGGTGCCGTGGCTGATGCAGATGGTGTTGGCCGCGCGTGCCGGCGGCATCGCCCTGCTCGACGGTGTCTTCAACGATTTCCGCAACTTGGACGGTTTCGCCCGCGAATGCGCCGATTCCGCCGGCATGGGTTTCGACGGCAAGACGCTGATCCATCCGTCGCAGGTCGAGGCTGCCAATGCTGCTTTCACCCCTTCGGATCAGGCTTTGGCGGAGGCCAAGGCCATTGTCACCGCCTTTGCCAAGCCGGAAAACGCCGGCAAGGGTGTCATTGCGCTGGAAGGCAGGATGGTGGAGCGTCTCCACTTGGTCCAGGCTGAGAAATTGCTGGCGAAAGCCGCCAGCATCGGCGCATGATCGAGCAACAGCTTTAAGGACAGGACCATGCGCCTCTTTCGCTTCCTCACCGCCGTCGATGACGCCACCTTCTGCCACAAGGTGACAGCGGCGCTGAACAAGGGCTGGCACCTCTATGGCTCGCCGACCTATGCCTATGACAAAAAGGAAAAGGTCATGCGCTGCGGCCAGGCCGTGGTGAAGGATGTCGACGGCCAGGAATACGTGCCCGGCGAAACCAAATTGAGCGACTGGTAGTAGCCGTCGCCCAGAGCATTTCCGCTTTTCTCCGGATCGCGGAAACGCTCTAACTCTTTGTTTTACGCAATTCCGGACGCAAAACCGCTGCACACTTTTGCTGGAATTGCTCTCAATTCCTATTTGCAAGAGCCTATTCCGCCGACGCCTCGATACGCTCCATATCATCGTCGGAGAGGCCGAAATGATGGCCGATCTCGTGGATGAGCACATGGGTGACGATGTCGCCCAGTGTCTCTTCGTTCTCGGCCCAGTAGTCGAGGATGGCGCGGCGGTAGAGCGTGATGCGGTTCGGCCCTTCGCCGGTCGCTGGATTCCAACGTTCGGCGATGCCGCGCCCCTCGAACAGGCCGAGCAGGTCGAAGGGCGTTTCCAGCGACAGATCGTCCATGATCTCATCGGTCGGAAACTCGGCTACCTGGACGACGATCTCGCCCGTCAGCTTGCGGAACTCCTCCGACAGATGGGCGTAGGCTTCCAGCGCCAGCAACTCAAGCTCATCAAGGGAGGGAGAAAGCTCGTTGTGCCAGGTGCGGGTCTTGTAGATGCGGGCCATTCTTTGTCCTTTGACCCCGGCATATAGGCTGTTGCGGCAAGATCGGCAAATAACGATCCGATCGACGGCATTTTGCCCTGACGGGAGAGGAATAAATTCTCCATGAGTCCGCTTGACTCTCATCTCACCCTCTGGAATCTATAAGAACATAACAGGAACAAATTGACTGGACGCTGACCGACATGGCGATGAACGCCGTGGCGCGAGACACTGTTTTTGCCTTGCGCCGCCAGATCGCGAAGATTGAAGGAACGCTGTCGGAACGCCTCGATGCGCCGGCTGGCAGCGGCCCCGACGCGGACCGCATGCTGGTGCGCCGCAGCGGCGTGGCTGAAAGCCATGGCTTGCTCGTCACCGGCGCGGATCATTTCGACGCTGCCTTGAATGGCGGACTGCCCAAGGCTGCCCTGACCGAACTCCACGGTGCCGAGACCCGCGATGCCGGCACCGTCGCTGGCTTTGCACTGGCTCTCGCCTGTCTGCTGCTGAAAAAAACGGAAACGCCGGCGCCCATTCTGTGGGTCGGCACCACCGAGATCTTTCGGGAAGCTGGTTTTCCTTACGCGCGCGGGCTCGAGGCCGGTTTCGGTATCGCACCCGAAAGCCTGCTTTACGCCGAAGCGCCGAAAACCACCGATGCCCTGTGGATCGCTGAGGAGGGAGCAGGCTTGACCGCGCTTTCCGCCGTCGTGCTGGAACTGCGCGGCAATCCCGAACGGCTCGACCTGACCGCCACGCGCCGACTGCATCGTCGCGCGCAGATGGCGGGGCGGCCGGTCTTCCTGCTGCGGCAGGCAGCGCTTGCCGAGCCGACCGCGGCACCTGTCCGCCTCGTCGTCGCACCGGCACCGGCAACGCCGCGCAACACCATGGCTGGCCCCCTGGACGGCACGATCGGCCGCCCGGGCATCGCCGTCACCATCGGCAAAAGCCGCGCGGCACAGCCTGGACAATTCACACTGGAGTGGAACCCCGATGAACGCACATTCCTGGATCGAAGGCACGCGGGCGCAATCCACCAGCGGCCATGGGACATTCAGAAGCGAGCAAAGGATCATGTCGCTGTGGTTCCCCTATCTTCCAGCGGAACGGATCCTGCGGCAGCGTCACGGCCGGTCCTGGCGTTCCCGTCCCCCCGGCCATCGCCCGCTGGTGATCAACCATCGCGACCGCAACGCCCAGCGCATCGCCGCGCTTGACGAACGGGCAGAGGCGCTGCGCCTGAAACCCGGCATGGGCATTGCCGATGCGCGCGCCATGCATCCGTCGATCGATATTGTCGAAGCCGACCCGCTGGCCGATTTGCGTCTGCTCGACAGCCTCGCCGACTGGTGTGATCGCTACACGCCGCTGGTTGCGCTCGATGGCATCGACGGTCTGTTCCTCGACATCACCGGCTGCACGCATCTGTTCGGCGGTGAACACGCCATGCTGGACGAAATTCTGGCCCGTTTCTTCCACCAGGGATTCGACGTTCGTGCCGGAATCGCCTCGACCGCGGGGGCAGCCTGGGCTGCCGCCAGGTTTCGCGACCGCTGCATTGTCGAATTAGGGGAGGAAGAAGCCCTTCTCGCCCCGCTGCCGCTTGCGGCACTGCGCCTTGAACCGGAAATACGCAGCAGTCTGGAGAGCGTCGGCTTGCGCACGGTTGGCGCTGTTCTGGCAGCACCGCGCGCGCCATTGGTGCGCCGCTTCGGCGTTGCCTTGCTGCTGCGCATCGACCAGGCGCTTGGACGGCAGGATGAAGCCGTCTCGCCGCGATTGCCTGTTGCCCCGCTTTCGGTCGAGCGCCACCTCGCTGAACCCGTCATCCTGATCGATGACATCGAACGTTTGGTGTTTCTGCTTGCAACGGCATTGAAGACCGATCTCGAGCGGCGAGGCGAAGGGGCAAGGGCGGTTGCCCTCCTGCTCTTCCGGGTCGATGGCGTGGTCAGTCGCCTTGTCGTCGGCACGTCGCGGTCTATGCGCGAGCCTCGACTCATCTTGAGATTGTTCCAGGAGAAGCTGACGGCGATCGCCGAGGATTTCGACGCCGGCTACGGCTTCGATCTGGTTCGCCTCGCCATACTGGCGACCGCTCCTTTCGACATGCACCAGGCCGACCTTGCCGATGCGACCGAAGACGGCGAGGAGGACCTTGCACTGTTTGCAGACCGCATTCGTGCGCGCCTCGGCGAAGCTTCCGTACTGAAACCCGTTAACGTTGAAAGCCATCTGCCGGAACGTGCCGTTGCGGTCATTCCCTATTGGCAGGACGCGCCGCAGCGAATTTCGCCGCCGAAGAAGCCGGCCGGGCCCAGGGGACTGCCTTCCGCCGTGCCCTTCCAGCCGGAACGTCCGATCCGGCTGTTTCAGGTGCCTGAACCCGTCGAAGTTCCTGCTTCGGAAATTCCGGATGGCCCTCCGCTGCAATTCCGTTGGCGGCGAGCGCTCCACCGTGTCGCCAAGGTGGAAGGGCCGGAACGCATCGCAGCGGAATGGTGGCGCCAGGAAGAACCGACACGCGACTATTTTCGCATCGAAGACACCGACGGCCGTCGCTACTGGCTTTATCGCCAGGGCTTTTACGACGCTTCGAAACCGCCCCCGCGCTGGTTCATGCATGGAGTGTTTGCATGAGCCTGATTGCCCACCTGCCCTATGCCGAATTCGGGGTGCAGTCGAACTTTTCCTTCCTGCGCGGCGCCTCCCGCCCCGAGGAATTGATGGTTGCCGCGAAGCTCTATGGTTTTTCGGCAATCGGCCTGGCCGACCGCAACACGGTCGCCGGTGTCGTGCGCGCCTGGCAGCAATCGAAGGTCGAAGGCATAGACTATCATCCCGGCTGCCGGCTGGTTTTCGGTGATGGTACTCCCGACATCCTTGCCTATCCGCAGGATCGCGAGGGCTGGGGACATCTGTGCCGCATGCTCACCCAGGCCAATCTGCGCCCCGAAACGGAAAAAGGCGCAACGCTGCTTGAGCGAGCCGATCTGCTCGAATGGGGTGACCGCCTGTCGCTTGCCGTCCTGCCGGATCTCCAAGGTGATGGTGAAGCGCAACTGGCCCTGCTACGGCAGCTGAAAGATCGCTTCGACGGCAATCTATGGCTGGCGGCCGCTCCCGATTATCAGGGCAGCGACCGCTTCCGGCTGGAGCAGGCCGCCGCTCTGGCCGCAGCGGCCAACCTGCCTCTGATGGCGACCAACGATGTTCTCTACCACACACCTGCACGCCGGCCGCTCCAGGATGTGGTCACCGCGATCCGCCTCAATGTACCGGTTGCCGACGCCGGTTTCGAACTGGCGGCAAATGCCGAGCGTCATATGAAACCAGCGGTCGAGATGGCCCGGCTTTTCCGCAGCTATCCGGAAGCGCTGGAGCAGACGCGGCGTTTCGCTAAGACGCTGCGGTTTTCGCTGAACGAGTTGAAACACAACTATCCTGACGAAACCACCGAAGAAGGTGTGGACCCTCAGACGGAGCTGGAACGGCTGACCTGGCGAGGGGCGCATGACCGATACCCAGAAGGCATTCCGGAGAAAGTCGATGAACTGATCCGCCATGAGCTGGCAATCGTCGGGCAGAAGAATTACGCGCGTTATTTCCTCACCGTTCACGACATCATCCGCTACGCCCGTTCGGAAGATGTGGACGTTTTGTGCCAGGGACGCGGCTCGGCCGCCAATTCGGTGATCTGCTATTGCCTCAACATCACCGAGGTGAACCCCGGCCTGATGGATGTGCTTTTCGAACGTTTCATCTCGACCGAACGCGACGAACCACCCGACATCGATGTCGATTTCGAACACGAAAAGCGGGAGAAGATCATTGCTTACATTTACAAGAAATACAGTGAAAAACACACCGCGCTTGCCGCAGCCGTAATCAGCTATCGCGGACGTTCGGCCCTGCGCGAGGTCGCCAAGGCGATGGGACTGTCCGAAGACGTCCGAAGCGCTTTGTCGAGCTCGATCTGGGGCTGGTATTCTTCTGAGCTCGGCGAACGGGAAACTCAAGCTGGCGGCCTCGATCGAACAGAGCCGTTGACCAGGCATGTCCTCGACTTCGCCAATGACATCATGGGTTTCCCGCGCCATCTTACCCAGCATGTCGGCGGCTTCGTCATCACCAAGGACCGACTCGATGAGATCGTCCCCATCGTCAAGACGGCGATGGAAGAGCGCAAGATGGTCGAATGGGACAAGGACGACCTCGATGCGGTCGGCCTGCTGAAGGTCGATGTGTTGGCGCTTGGCATGTTGTCGTGCCTGAAGCGGGCTTTCGACTTGGTTGAAAATCACTATGGCGTTCGAGATCGATATGATCGCAAGCTCGCCTTGGCCACGATCCCTGAAGAAGACCCCCGCGTTTATGATATGATCTGCCGGGCTGATACACTCGGTGTTTTTCAGATCGAATCCCGCGCGCAGATGTCGATGCTACCGCGTCTGCGGCCCAGAAAATTCTACGACCTCGTCATCGAGGTCGCCATTGTGCGCCCTGGTCCGATCCAGGGTGACATGGTTCATCCCTACCTCCGACGCCGACAGGGAAAGGAAAAGATCGAATATCCGAGTGTCGAACTTGAGAAGATTCTGGAACGAACACTCGGTGTACCCCTCTTTCAAGAGCAGGCCATGAAGATCGCTATCGACGCAGGAGGCTTCACGCCGGGCGAGGCCGACCAATTGCGTCGTGCCATGGCGACATTCAAGCGCACCGGAACCATTGGCAATTACCGCGACCGCATGATCAACGGCATGGTCGAGCGCGGCTACCCCAAGGAATTTGCCGAGCGCTGCTTCAAGCAGATCGAAGGCTTCGGCGAATATGGCTTTCCGGAAAGCCATGCCGCATCCTTCGCCTTGCTCGTCTATGCGTCCTGCTGGTTCAAGACCTTCTATCCCGACGTTTTCTGCGCCGCGATCCTCAATTCGCAGCCGATGGGTTTCTACCAGCCTGCCCAGCTGGTGCGGGATGCCCGCGACCACGGCGTCGAGGTCCGCGATGTCGACATCAATGCCTCCGTTTGGGATTGCACGCTCGAAAAGGCCTCTTTCGACCCCGGGCGCATCGTTGCACGCCATGCCGACATGAGGGGTGTCATTCTGACCGATCATGCGGTCCGGCTAGGTTTTCGTCAGATCAAGGGGATATCCGAAGACAGAATGGGCACCTTCGTCGCCCGACGCGGCGACGGTTACGAATCCGTGCGCGATGTCTGGCTGCGCTCCGGCCTCGACGCCGACGAGATCGAGAAGCTGGCCGAAGCCGATGCCTTTCGCTCGCTCGGTATCAGCCGGCGCGATGCCCTGTGGGCGGTGCGCGCGCTCGACGGTCGCAAGGCCGCGGAGCGACTGCCCTTGTTCGATCAGCCAGACATCAGACTTCCCGATCTGGAGCCGGCGACGAAACTGCCGATGATGCGTCCGGGCGAGCACGTCATTCATGATTACCGCTCGCTCGGCCTGTCGCTCAAGTCGCATCCGGTCTCGTTCCTGCGCGAACGGCTGGCCCGCAATGGCGTAACGCCGAATACTCTCTTGCCTTCCGTGCCGGACGGCAGGCGCGTCACTGTTGCCGGCCTTGTTCTGGTGCGCCAGCGGCCCGGCAACGGCAAAGCTATTTTTCTCACTCTGGAAGATGAGAAGACCGTGGCCAATGTCATTTTCTGGGAACGGGTCTTCCAGCGTTTTCGTCCGGTGATCATGGGGGCCCGTTTCGTCCAGGTCACCGGCAAGCTGCAGTGCGAGTCAGGTGTCATCCACATCGTCGCCGACAAGATCGAAGATTTGACACCCTGGCTGTCGTCGCTGCTGGAAGAAGCGCCTCCTGGCTTTGCGAAATCGGCAGATGAGAGGAAACCTCTGACCGGACCCGCTGGCCAAAATCATACCGGCAGGCCCGAGAAGCGGCAGGAACCATCGGAACAGGATTTCCGCGCCCTTGCCGATGATGCGCAACGCGTCATGCCAAAAGGCCGCAACTTCCACTGATCATCAAGGCTTGCCGACACCCTGCCAGCGGGCGTCGGCTATGCTCAACTTTTACCCGGCGCAATCGATCGCGCTTCGGAAGGCAGCATGATCGGGATTCCATCCCGTACCGGATAGGCTAGTTTGGCAAGGCGCGAGACCAGTTCGCCGCGCTCGGCGTCCCAGGTCAGCGGTCCCTTGGTCAGCGGGCACGCCAGAAGCTCCAAAAGCTTCGGATCGACACCGACCTT
Source organism: Mesorhizobium sp. 1M-11 (assembly GCF_001303895.1). Taxonomy (GTDB): domain Bacteria; phylum Pseudomonadota; class Alphaproteobacteria; order Rhizobiales; family Rhizobiaceae; genus Mesorhizobium. The sequence goes on from NZ_LJSD01000029.1 coordinate 198,569, forward strand.
GTTGCCTTCCCGCTCACCCATTGTCTGCCTTCCAAAACCCTATTGCAGGCCCGAGCCAAAATCCTCGTTCTCACGCGCCAGCGTCATCTCGGTGATCGCGATCAGCGTCTCGGCCCGGCTCTTCAGATCCTGCGCCTCCAGCAGCGCTTGTTTCTCTGCCGGCCCATAGGGCGCCATCATCGACAACGCATTGACCAGTATGGCATTGTCGGCGCGGCTGACGCTTTCCCAATCCGCTTCCAGGTCGTTGGCTTGAAGATAGGCACGAAATGCCTTCAGCAACGCGGTACGGTCGACGGCGGATGCCGATGGATCTTCTTGAAGATCCGCCAGAAAGGGCGCCACGCGGCATTGACGAAACGGCGTGCGCACAGCGAGCTCCTGCGTCACCCTGAAACGGCAGATCCCCTGCAGCGAGACGACATAGCGCCCATCACCCGTCTCCATGAACGAGGTCAGGCGCCCGATACAGCCTATGCCGCTCAACTCCGGCTCGCCATCGTCGCGAAGTGCGCCATCCAGACTTGGCTGGATCATGCCGATCAACCGTGAATCGCCCAGCGCCTCATCTACCATCTGCAGATAGCGTGGCTCGAAGACATTCAAGGGCAGGCGTCCGCCGGGCAGCAGCAGAGCTCCACCCAACGGAAAAACCGCGATCGTGTTGGGCAGATCGGTCTCGAGCCGATATCGGGCGTTTCCCGCTCGCATCCTTTTCTCGTCCCATAAATTTCTTCCGCGAGAAGGACGAACCGGTATCCTCCCCGCGCCGGTCGATCTGGACCTCGGAGCCCTTAAGAAAACAGCAGCGACGACAGCTTGCGACGCGCCGACAAGGTTACCTCATCGGTCAGCCCCCAGGCTTCGAACAACTGCAACAGCTGCGCGCGCGCGCCATCGTCGTTCCAGGCACGATCGGCCTTGACGATCGCCAGCAGGTTGTCGGCGGCCTTCTCACGCTCACCCATGGCGTTCTGGATCATGGCAAGGTCGAAACGAGCCTGATGATCCTTCGGGTTCTCGGCAAGACGCTTCTCAAGTTCCGCGGGATTGCCAAGGTCGGACGCCTGTGCGGCAAGTGCTATCCGCGCCCGCACGGCGCTGACGGCGGGCGCATCGGCCTTGCCTTCAGGCACTTGTGCCAGCACGGCTTCCGCGCCGGCGGTATCGCCGCCATCGAACAGGATTTCGGCAAGACCAGCGATGGCCTCAACCGTATCCGGCGCCTGCTCCAGGATTGACTGATAGATATCGGCAGCGGTTTGGACATCGCCTGCCTCGCGAGCCTCGTTGGCGGCAGCCAGAGCCTCGGCGAGCTGCGGCTTGCCTCCACCCTTGCCGCCCACACGTTCGATGAACTCGCGGATCTGGCTTTCGGGAACGGCGCCCATGAAACCGTCGACCGGTTGCCCGTCCTTGAAGGCGATCACGGCCGGAATGGACTGGATGCCGAGCTGCCCTGCGATCGAGGGATGTTCATCGATGTTCATCTTGACGAGCTTCACCGTGCCGCCGGCGGCATTGACTGCCTTTTCCAGCAGCGGCGTCAGCTGTTTGCACGGTCCGCACCATGGCGCCCAGAAATCCACCAATACCGGCTGGCGTCGCGATTCCTGGATGACGTCGGCGGTGAACGTCGCCGTGGTCGCGTCTTTGATCAAGCCGGCCGCCGTGCCATTTGCCGGTGCAGCTCCACCATTTTGCCCGCCATACTGCACGGTTGTCGTATACGCGTTGCCCGTGCCGCCGAACGGATTTTGGTCACTCATCGTCTTGTCCTTTCGGGTCGCCACGCAAAAACGGCGACCCTGTTCTGCAGGGGCTGGTTTGCCACAAATGTGGCGATCATGCCGAGACTTTCAAGATAACAGGCTCATGGCCGGTTGCCTCGATGAATCTGATCAGGTCGCGGGAAGCGATCGACGTGGTCGCTTCATTGGTCAAGGGATGGGCGTTGATGACCGCATTTTCCATCAACGGCGCGTCCAGCACGATCTTGACCCGGTTGTCGCTATCGTTGATCAGCCCGAAAACGGTCACGGCACCCGGAACGACGCCGAGCAGTTCCAACAATTTCTCAGGCTTGCCAAATGAAACCCGGCTGGTGGCGCCGATCAGATGATGAATTTGTTTGAGATCGACTTCCGCTTCTTCATCCACGGTCACCAGGAAGAAATTGTCCTTCTTGTCCTTGAGGAACAAGTTCTTCGTGTGCCCGCCGTCGATTTCGCCGCGCAGCGCCTGCGAGTCGGCGACGGTGAAGAGCGGCGCATGTCGACGCGTCGAAATCTCGATGCCCAGTCCAGCCAGGAAAGCGAAAAGCTCGTCTTCTGTCTTGGCCATGAAGCTCCATCCTGTTGCCGCGCTTGCGTCCGACGTGACCTCTCATGGGCCACATGAATGCGTGTCCTCTTGACCCATAGAGCAGAGAGAGCCTGCAAGCCAAGGCGTTTTGGTCACTTTTGCCAACGATGAAAAAAGCGCATTTTTCCCTGTTGCATTCGGCGCGGTCTTCGGCCATATAGGCCCGGCTTGCGGCCCAAGGCCGTGTGAGCGGGTGTAGCTCAGGGGTAGAGCACAACCTTGCCAAGGTTGGGGTCGAGCGTTCGAATCGCTTCACCCGCTCCAGTTTTCCTCAGGAAAACCAAGCACGTGAAAAAGGCGCCCTAGGGCGCCTTTTTGCTTCCCCGACCTCCTTTTCCCCTACAGGGAAGCACGGGAGGGTCTGTTGCAGCGCAACATGCCGTAGTTCCTGCCCCATCAACTCTCCAGCAAGGCCAAACCCTTTGACCTCGCCGGAGACAAATTCATCATGGGCAGGCGAGATATCTGGCGTGTCTCTGAACGGAACCTCTTCTTGGTGCAAACAACACGAGGCCGTAACGTTGGCGTAATTCCGCCCGTGCAAACAACCCGCAGAACTCTCAGCCCCAACACCATGAAACTCCTGCTCATCGAAGACGATCCGGAAATGGCCGACGCTCTCAGGGCAGCACTCTCGCAACACGGCATCGTCCTCGACATTGTCGCCGATCTGGCGACGGCTCGCGAGGCGATCGCCTTGGCAGACTACGACATTCTGCTGATGGATCGGCAGCTGCCGGACGGGGACGGCAGCGCCCTTCTCGCCGATATGCGGGCATCAGGCAAACCCACGCGCTCGATCATCGTCTCGGCCTTGGGGTCGACCGCCGACCGGATTTTGGGGCTCAACCTGGGTGCGGACGACTATCTTCCCAAGCCGTTCGAGATCGATGAATTGCTTGCTAGAATGAGCGCAGTTCTCAGGCGTTCTCCAATATCCGGCGCGCCGACGCTCGTGGCGGGGAATGTCGCCTATGACCGGACCTCGCGCGACGTCCATGTAAACGGTGTCAGGCTCGTTCTGGCTAGGCGCGAGCTTCTGATCCTCGAAACGCTTTTGCGCAATCGCGGGCACACCGTCCTGCGGTCCTTGCTCGAAGACAATGTTTATTCGTTCGACGACGAGATCCAGTCGAATTCCCTGGAAGCCAACGTGTCGCGGCTGCGCCGCAAACTTGGGGAGGCGGGGGCCAACATCGTCATCAAGAACATTCGCGGCATTGGCTATTTCCTTCGTGAACCGGAATAAAATGAAGAGCACGTCCCTTCGCTGGCGTTTCACGCTCGGCTTCATCACCCTTCAGCTATGTGCCGTCGTTGCCTCCCTGGCGCTCGTCTTGTACATCGCATCCAGCATCAAGACCGACGGTGCGATCACATCGATCTGGCTGTCTCAGGAAGTCGCCGATTCCGTTCATCTCGGCGCGGATGGGAAACCAGGCCTTTCTCCGACGCCCAGCCTAACAAAGATGATGAGAGAATCGCCGAGCCTGTGGTTCGTCGTGACTCTGCCCAACGGCGATACTTTGTCTCACGGCGACATGCCCACAGACATGGCCGCAAGCGCGGACGCGCTGCGTACCTTCCGCAGCACCGAACTGCATGGCTACGTCAACGATCCGACAAGCGTGGCGCGACTTGAACGCCTGGACACTGAAGCTGGTGAGGCCACCATTTTCGCAGGCGGGGTTTCCATGTCTCAGTATGGAGTGACGGTTATGCTCGGGAACATCGCAATCGGTGTGCCTGCGCTTATCCTCGCCGCGATCACCCTGATTGGTGTTCCTTTGGTCACCCGGTGGGCGCTTCGTTCCTTCAACGATCTCACCGCGCGGCTCGACAAGATCGATTTCAACGCTCGTGGTGGTATCGTTGAGGAGAAGGGGTTGCCCGGCGAGGTGCTGCGCGTCGTCGACGGCATCAACATGGCGCTGCAGCGTCTCGACAGCGGATTCGAAAAGACGGAACGCTTCTTCGTCAACGCGGCGCACGAGCTGCGCACGCCGATCGCGATCCTTCAGGTGCGCATCGATACGATTCCGCCGGGCGCGGAAAAATCCTCTCTGCAGAGTGGCATCAAGCGGCTGACGGCGATTGCCAATCAATTGCTCGACATCGAGGCGTATCGGCAGAAACCGTCCCGTAAAATCCAGGTGGACCTAAATGGTGCGGCGTCCAAAGTGGTAGCCGATCTCGCGCCCTTCGCCATCGCAGATGGTTACGAGATCTCGTTCGACAGCAAGGCGGATCAGGCTTTCGTCATTGGCGATCCCGAAGCTCTCGAGCGCGCCTTCGCCAATCTGGTGCGCAATGCCGTCCAGTATGGCGGAAAGGCAGGTGAAATCTGCGTGGAGGTCGAGGACGACGGAAGCGTTCTGGTGTCGGATCAGGGCTCTGGCATTCCCGGCGACAAACACGCACGCATCTTCGAACCGTTTTACCGGGTGAGCCCGCATGGCGCCGGTGCCGGCCTCGGTCTGAGCATGGTGGACGAAATCGTGACCCGTCATGGGGGTTACGTCGAACTCGTATCGTCGCCAGGCGCAGGCAGCACTTTCGCCGTTCGGTGGCGCGAGGGGCGCGTATCCCTCACAGGACAAAAAGCTTCACCGTCCTGAGGGTGCAGCCGGAGCGCGAAATTCACTGAAAACGAAAGGGCCAGACGAGTTCCAGCACGTCTGGCCCTTATGCTCTGCAGCGCTGCGTCAGCGACAGCGCCCGTACCGGTCACGATAATAGCAGCGATCGCCGCGATCCCATCGGTCGCGCCGGTTCCGCTCGTTGCGTTCGCTGATATTGCCGACCACCGCGCCACCCACACCGCCGGCAGCCGCACCCACTGCCGCACCTTCCCATGACCCACTCGCCAGCCCGCCGATGATTGCGCCGCTCGCCGCGCCGATGCCGGCCCCTTTTTCGGTCTGGCTGCACGCAGTCAACGTGAGGCAAACCAGCACACCTACGATTGCTTTCTTCATTGTCGTGTCCTTCGTCCATTGACCTTCCGGCACGCGTTCACCCGTCGGAACACTGGTCCGTCAGAAGGCCTATGGCCGGCCACAGTTACGCAGAGATTACGGCAAGCTGTGCGGTCACGCAGGCAGATTCCGCAAAGATCAGCCATAAGTGCATGACTGCCGGGACCTGTAATGTTCCGGTAATTCAACCCGTCTACGGCCGGTGAAAGCAGTTTTGGGGCGCCACCTACTATTGAAACGATGATCGACATCACGGAATGACCAGAATCAAAACCCGTATCAACTGGTCGCTCTTTAGGCGGCCTGGATGGCCGGAAGTGGCGGTCGCGCTGATCACCTATGTGCTGTTTCTGGGGATAGTCTCTGTCGTGATACTGAGGATGCCCGACGAGCAGGCCGTCCTACGTGGCAACTTCGGCATGGCCGGCAACGGTATCGCAGGCGTTGCCGCTCTTGCCGCTGCGTGCTCCCTGCGCATCCGCGATCTTGGCGTCTTCGGCTTCCGCGCTATTCCATGGCGATGGTGGCTGGCCGGGGCCGCTATCGGGATAGCCGCTTATGGTGTCAGTCGCGTCATGGAGAGCGTCTATTTCCTGTTCGTCACCGAAGCGAACACCCAGGCCGACTTCCAGGCTGGCGCCACGGGCGGAGCTTGGTCCCTGCTCATCTTGCTGTTTACCGGTGCTGTTCTTACACCACTCGGCGAGGAAGCAGTGTTCCGCGGCGTCATTGCCAATTCATTGAATCGCTATGGAGCGTGGGTTGGTGTCGTCGGCAGCGCCCTGATTTTTGCCGCTATGCATGGACCGAGCGTCATTTTTCTCAACGCGCTCCTGGTCGGCATCCTGGCTGCTATCCTGTTCCGCAAGACGGCGTCGATCTGGCCCGGTCTTCTTGTGCACGTAGTATTCAATGGATTGTGGCTCGTTACCTACGCGCTGGCCTGACGGTCTGGCCCGTGATGCATCGCGGGACGCGCGATGTGATCAGCTCGCAGGCCCACGTAGCAGCAACGGCCGCGCCGTCAGCGAAAAAGGCGCCCTCAGGGGCGCTTTTTTTGCTCTTCCGACCACCTTTGCCTGAGAGATGTGCGAAAAAGCTTATCGCACCGTACCCCTGCCAATCGACGGCGTACAGGATAACTGCATAGATATTCCCCATGTGGACGCTGATCGCCACCTACTGGCCTCATATGCTCGCGGTCGTCTCGACGGTGATCGCGGCGGTGGCGGCAGCGCATGCGGCGATGACGAAGGATGAGGTGCGGGCGGCGATCGGCTGGGTTGGCGTCATTATTCTGTCGCCTTTCGTCGGCGCAGCACTTTATGCCATTGCCGGGATAAACCGTATCAGGAGTGTCTCGCTCGCGGCGGAGCGGGCCGTGGCCGGGCGCGCGGTGCTGGAGCATCCCCGCTTCGATGCAACCGACAGCTCCATCGACGCCCGGTTCGGCCCGCGGTTCGTTGCCCTCAAGACCGCCGGCGACAGGATAACGCACCACGTTCTGACGACGGCGAATGCCGTCACCATGATCGAGACTGGTGATGAGGCCTATGCTGCGATGATCGCGGCAATCGGCGGCGCGCAACGCAGTGTCATCCTGGAAACCTATATCTTCGATCGCGATCCGATCGGGCTGCGCATCGCAAACGCCTTGATAGAAGCCGCACGACGCGGTGTTGCCGTGCGGGTGTTGATCGACGCCGTCGGTGCCCGCTACTCGGTTCCCAGCATCGTCGGTTATCTGCAAAAAAGCGGTGTCCCGACCGATGTGTTCAACGGCAGCATCATCATGGGGCTTCGCCTGCCCTATGCCAACCTGAGAACGCACCGGAAGATCCTGGTTGCGGATGGCGCCGTGGCCTTCATGGGTGGAATGAACATAAGGCAGGGTTTCACTGCCGAATTCGCCGGCGCTGCCATGGCGCACGACACGCATTTCCGCATTGATGGCCCCGTGGTCGCCGACATCTTCTCGGTTGCCGCGGAGGACTGGTATTTCGCCAGCGGCGAGCGGCTCCAGGGCGAGGCCTGGGATATCGCGTTTGACGCAGCCGGAGAGCCCGGCTCGCCGATGCTGATGCGCGCGCTTCCTTCGGGGCCCGATGCCAGCCTGGAAGCCAATCACAAGATGCTGATGGCTGCCTTTTCGGTCGCTCGCCATTCCATCCGCATCATGTCACCCTATTTCCTCCCCGATCGCGAATTGATCAGCGCACTGACCACTGCAGCGCGGCGAGGGGTCGATATCGATATCGTGGTGCCGTCGGCCAACAATCTTGTTCTCGTCGATCGGGCGATGACCGCCCAATTCGACCAGGTTCTCAGAAGCTACTGCAAGATCTGGCGCGCTCAAGGCTCTTTCGATCATTCGAAACTGCTAGTCGTCGATTCCACCTGGGCCTTCGTCGGCTCCTCCAATCTCGATCCGCGGTCCCTTCGGCTGAATTTCGAGATCGACCTCGAAGTTCTGGATCCCGGCTTTGCGGGAAAGATCGAAGCGCGTATCGAGGCCGCGATCGACTCGGCGGTGGAAGTGACCCTGCCGGAGTTGCGCAAACGTCCATTCCTTGTACGCTTGATCGACCGTGTCCTTTGGCTTGGATCGCCCTATCTTTGACAAGGTCCCCTGCAGGTGTTTTCGTCGGTTGCAGGGATATTCGCCCCTACCCAGTTAGAGGAGGTGACTCTGGCCTGGACTGACGAGCACGGAAACGAGAAGCATCATGCATAGGCTGGGTGGCGGTCTTCCCGCAAACATCCTGGAGCGCATTCGAATGCGTCGGGATCACGCGGAGCCGGTGACGGGGGGCATCGAACAACCGGGTGTGCTCGTAGCCTCGTACAATGTCCATAAATGCGTAGGCACCGACGGAAGGTTCGACCCGGAACGTACCGGACGCGTCATCCGCGAGATCGATGCCGATGTCATCGCCCTCCAGGAGGCGGACAAGCGCTTCGGCGACCGGAACGGCTTGCTGGACCTCGCTCGCCTGGAGCGCGAGGCCGGGCTCACGGCTGTACCGGTTTCGGGACAGGCGAAGGCGCATGGCTGGCACGGGAATGTCGTGCTTTTCAGGCGCGGCAGCGTCCGCGACGTGCATCAGATCAAGCTTCCGGGACTAGAACCGCGTGGGGCGGTGATCGCAGAGATCGAATTGGAGGCGGGCGGCGCGATCCGGATCGTTGCAGCGCATTTCGGCCTTCTTCGCCACTCGCGGACCCGGCAGGTTCGTGCGATCCTGGATATCATGAATGACCGCGGAGAGACGCCGACACTGCTCATGGGTGATCTCAATGAGTGGCGTCTCAACGGCCGCTCCGCCCTCACCATCTTCGAAACCGCCTTCGGGGAATTGCCGCCTGCGGTTCCCAGTTTCCCGTCGCGGCTTCCACTGTTGGCCCTCGATCGCTTGATTTCCAATCGCAAGGAAATCCTGTCGCCCATCATCGCCCACGACACGCCTTTGGCGCGTCTGGCCTCCGATCATCTGCCGATCAAGGCTTGGGTCAGCCTGGCACCCGCCGGAGATAGGCTCAAGGCAGCCTAGCGATCAGCAGTTGCGACCCTTCAAGCTCTTGATCGCGTCTGATATATCAGAATGATATATCATGGACGCTGGTCGAAATGCGCTGCTGTCTGCTGCTACAGCCCCATGACGGTTGGCAACCAGAGTACAGTCTGCGGCACAAAGGTGATGACGAGCAGGACCGCCAGCACGATGCCCACGATCGGCAAGCTGGCCCAGATGACATCCCGCATGGGCACTTTCGAGATGGACTGGGTGATCAGGAGATTCAAACCCAGTGGCGGGTGGATCAGGCCGATCATCAGGTTCAGGACGATCACCAGCCCAAAATGCGTCGGATCGATGCCGAAGCTCTTGGCTGCGGGCAGGAAGATCGGCACGAGGATGATGGTCGCAGGCGTGGAATCGAGGAACATTCCGGCGACGAGGAAGACCACATTGACCAGAAGCATGAACTCGACCGGCGAAAGGTTCGCCTGATGTAGGATGGTCTGGATGTCGCGCGGAATGCCGTGAACCACGACCAGGTAGGCGATGAAGGATGATACCGCCACCACCAGCATGATGTTTGCTGTCTGAAGGCCGGCATCCGTCAACATGGCCGGGAACATCCTCCAGCGGAATTCATGGTGGATGATCCACCCGATGAAGATCGCATAGAGCACCAGCACCGCGCCCAGTTCCGTGACGGTGAAGAGGCCGCCCTTGGCGCCGACCACCAATAGCAGCGGCATGGAGAGCGCCCATGCGCTGCCGCGAAATTGGCGGCCGATCACGCCCCAGGAGGGTCGGCCACGAGCCGGAAGCTCATGCCTGCGAGCATAATTCGTCACATACACGATCAGCGCCACCGCAATCAGCACGCCGGGGATATAGGCGCCGACAAAGAGGCGCGTGATCGAGACCTGTGCGATGACGCCATAGATGACCAGGGGAATGCTGGGCGGGATGATGGGCCCGATCACGGCGGCTCCGGCCGTCAGGGCAGCCGCAAATGCGCCGGAATAGCCTTCCTTGCGCATTTCCGGGATGAGCAGGGCACCGCTGGCGGAAGCATCGGCCACCGATGAGCCCGAAATGCCGGCGAGGAAAACATTGGTCCCGACATTGACGACACCCGAACTGCCACGGACCCTGCCGAGCAGGGAAGTGAACAGATCCACCACGCGCGTGGTGATGCCGCCGCTGTTCATGACCGATGCAGCGAGGATGAAGAACGGCACTGCAAGCAGCGGGAATGAATCGATGCCATTGACCATCTTCTGCGCCAGGATGAAACCGGGCATGCCCCAGATCATGACGACCAGAAGTGCGGAAAGGCCAAGTGCGATTGCGACCGGAACCGCCAACAGAGCGAGGGCGAGAAAGGTGGCCGATAGGACGAGCAGCATGGTCATGAGGCCGACTCCTCACGGCGTGCGCCGTTGCGAGCTTCCGGCGCAGAGCCAAAAGCAGCAGCCGTTCGCACAAGGCGTTCGAGGATGAAAAGCAGGCCGAGAAAGCAGAAGGCCAGCAAGGCACCGTAGAACCAGTCGAAGCTGATGCCCGTTGCAGGCGCGATCTTCTGACCGACGATGATCATCAACTGGCGCGCGTAGATGGCAAGGACAACCAGGAACACGGCCGTGGCGATATCGACCACGACGTTGAGGCGGCCCATGCTGCGCTTCCCCAGCCGGTCGTGAAGAAGGTCGATGACGATCAGCTCACGGCGGCTGATCAGGACTGCCGATCCGGTGAAAGTCAGCCAGATGAAGAGGATGCGGGAAACTTCCGCCAGCCCCGGAGTAGGCGCCCCGAGGAAGTAGCGGCTGAACACCTGCACGCAGACAAGCAGGACGATCGCAAACAGCGCGGCCCCAACCGCCAGGTCCAGCAAGCGGCGCAAGAGGTTGCCGAAGCGTTCAAACAACTGGATCATCCGTTTGCCTCTGGAAATCGGCCTGCCGCGGAGTCGATCGGCAGGCCCGCCTTTCACTTAACGGCCCGAATTTTTTCGATATAGGGCTGCAGAGCGGCGTCGTATTTCGCACCGGCAACCTTGGTCATGAAGTCCTGGAGATCGGGTTTGTGCACGACCACGCCCTGGGCAACAAGATCCTCCAGCACCTTGGCTTGCGATTCATCGGTATACTGACGATACCAGTCTGCGCTGGCGTCCGCGCTCTTGGCGAAAGCGTCCTGCGTGCGCTTGTCCAATCCCTGGTACCACGGCTCGCCGCACATGAACCCCATCGTCTCGGCCATGTGATTGGTCATCAGCAGATGCTTGGCCACCTCGTAGAAACGCTGGTCCTTGATGGCGACCAGCGGCTGTTCGACGCCGTCGACGACACCCTGCTGGATGGCGGTATAGACTTCCTCGAACGGTATCGTCGCAGGATTCGTGCCGAGTGCCTGGATCGATTCGATATAGGCGGGGATGCCGGGAGCCCGGAGCTTTCGACCCTGTATGTCGGCCAGGCTTTCCGCCGGCTTGGTCAGAAGAAACTGGCGGAAGCCGTGGAAGGCGGGCCCGAGCACCCGGAAGCCGGCATCCTTGGCGATCGCATCGAGGATTTCCTTGCCGACCGGCCCACGCCAGATGCGAAAGAAATGGTCCTCGTCGTGATAGAGATAGGCGACACCTTCGACATTCGCCGCGGGATGGAACGAGCCGAGGTCACCCACGCTTTCATACATGCATTCGAGCACGCCGCCCTTGATCTGCTCGACCATCTCGTCGACCGTTCCGAGCTGCGAGGACGGGAAGAGCTGGATGGAAACGTCGCCGCCAAGCTCGGCCTCCATTTTCTCCTTGAACACTTCCATGGCCTTGGTGTCGGGGCTGTCAGGCGAGCCGGCCCCTCCGATGCGGATCGTGACGCCGGCTTGCGCCGTCGCGGTCGTAAGCGCTGCCGCAAACACAGCCGCAAGGACGGATTTCAACATGTCAGGTTCCCCTTTCTTATGGTTCTTTTGCTTCTTGCGTTCCGATCCCGGCCGGTGCTCGCGCCGAGACAGGTTTCTTTTTGTCGTGCGGACTGACCGTCAGGTCAGCTCCGTGATCACCTCGTCCAATGTGTCGACGATGATGTCGATCTCTTCTTCACTGACGACGTAGGGCGGGGTGATCTGGATGTGATCGCCCCCCTTGCCGAAATTGGCGCCCGGAACGCCACCGCCGACGATGACGCCGCGCTCGCGCATGAGCGCGACAAGGCGCGAGGTGAATGCTTTTTCGACCGGGAACGGTTGCCTCGTCGAACGGTCGGCAACGAATTCGACACCGGCGTACAGACCCTTGCCCCGCACGTCTCCGATACAGCTATGCCGCTGCTGCAGTTCCTGCAGCCGGCTCGAAAGATATTTGCCGATCTCGCCCGGCCGGGCGAACAGCCCCTCACGGGTCATGATGTCGAAGACCTGCTGTCCAATGAAGCACGACGCCGGATGCCCGCTGTAGGTGAAGCCATGAACGAAGCGCTTGCGATTGCTGCGGAAGAAATCGGTGATCCGCTCGTTGACCAGGACCGCACCGAGCGGCGCGTAGCCGCTGCCGATGGCCTTCCCGCAGGTGATCATGTCCGGGGTCACGTCCCAATCGCTTATGGCGAAGGGCTTGCCGGTGCGGCCATAGCCCGCGAGCACCTCGTCGGCAATGAAGAGCACGCCATAGCGATCGCAGATTTCACGCACCCGCTTGTAGTAGTCTTTGTGCGGCACCAGCCCGGCTGCCGTCGTGCCGACGATCGTTTCGGCAAAGAAGGCGGCGACCGTTTCCGGCCCTTCCAGATTGATCGCCTTTTCCAGCTCGTCGGCACAGTCGAGGGTGCAGCCGCCATTGTCCCGGCAATAGGCGCAGCGATACTCATAGGGCGGCGCGATGTGGATCACCGGAAGCAGATAAGGCGTGTAGGGAGTGCGCCAGCTGGTGCGGCCGGACAGTGACAGCGTTGCAATGGTGACCCCATGATAGCTCTGCCAGCGCGAGATGATCTTGTGGCGCTGCGCGTCACCGCGGTCGAGATGATACTGGCGTGCCAGCTTCAACGCCGTCTCGTTGGCCTCCGAGCCGCCGGAGACGAAATAGACGGAGTCGATGCCTTCGGGCGCGACCGACAGGATGGAGGCGGCGAGTTTTTCCTGCCACGGATGCGAGAAGGTGGCTGTATAAGCGAATGTCACGGTGTCGCCGGCCTTCGCCAGCGCGTCGTAGATCTCGGTCCGGCCATGGCCGATGCCGACCACTCCGGCGCTGCCCATGCCGTCCAGATAGGCCTTACCGGTATCGTCATAGACATAGACGCCGCTGCCGCGCGCCATCATGGGAAGCTCGGAGGCGTAATCCCTCGAAAAGACCGATGACATTGACAATTCCAAGCCTCCCAACGGCGAAAGCATCTTGGAATGCACTCACCGTGTCAATATCGATTATTGATAAATGATATTTTTGCGTGATGAGCTTGATCTGCGGACGATAGCCGCTACCGTGCCGATTTGATGGCTACGGGCAATCGCCCTTGGCGCGGGACCATGGAATTTGATCGATGATCAAGCGCGAAGGCGCAATATCTGGCGATACCCATTCCAGCCTCGAGCGGGAAATCGGGGACGCATTGCGTTCGGCTGTCGTCGAGGGAGAGTTCGCGCCTGGCACGCGCCTCATAGAACTCGACCTTGCTGCGCGCTTCAATGTCAGCCAGGGCACCATTCGCGCCGCATTGAAGGACCTCCAGGCTCAGGGATTGATCGAATATCGCCCGAGGCGAGGCAACTTCGTCATCACCGTGGAGAAGGCCGACATCTACGAAATCTCGATGCTGCGCGATTCGTTGGAGGCACTCGGTGCACGGCTCGCCGCCAAGAGGATCAATGACGACGGCCGCAAGGCGCTACAAAAGTTGCTCCAGGCCATGCAGGCCGCTGCGGATGCCGGAAATCGCAAGAAGCTTGTGGAACTCGATTTCGAATTCCATCGCACCGTCATCGATATCTCGGGGCATCGTCGGCTGATGGACATCTACAACAAGCTGGAAGGACAGACGCGCATGTTCCTCCAGCTGACCGACCAGTTCTACCACGATCCGCGCGAGATACCCGGCCTGCACGAACCTCTGATCGCGGCGATCGTCAGCGGAGACGCGGACACGGCATTCCAACTGGCCATACGCCATGCAGACGCCGACGCAGAGGAGCTGGTGGCGAGCATGTCGCAGGCGGATCGATAGGTCCTGCGGACCTGTCGGAACAGCGGATCGCTCATCTGGTCTCCAGTGTCAGCCCCGAGATATCGATCTCCGGAGAGCGCCGACCGATGATATCGGCGACGATGCGCCCACAACCGCAGGCCTGCGTCCAGCCGTTCGAGCCCTGACCCGCATTGAGGAAGAGGTTGGCGATCGGCGTGCTGCCAAGAAAAGGCGGACCGTCGGGTGTCATCGGGCGCAGGCCGGACCAGAAGGTCGCCGCTTCATAGTCGGCGGCGAACGGGAACAGTGTCTCGCTGATCTCCCGGATGACCTGCGCCATGCCGGCCGGCACGCTCCTGTCGTAGCCGCCCAGTTCGGCCATGCCTGCCACGCGCAGCCGGTTGCCGAGCCGGCTTGCCATGATCTTGGTGTGTTCGTCCATGATCGCACAGCCGGGCGCCATTTCGTCCCGGACGATGGGCGCGGTCAGGGAATAGCCTTTCAGGGGGTACACCGGCAGACTGACCCCGATCGGCGAAAGCAGCAATGGCGCCTCTGCGCCCAGCGCCACGACATAGGCATCGGCCGTGAAACTGCCGGATGAAGTGTCGATGCTCTCGACCTTGCCGCCGAAGATGCTGATGTTGCGGATGGTCGTGCCGTAGCGGAACAACACGCCGCGTCCAGCCAATCGCCCAGCCAGCGTGCTGGTGAAGCGGTGGCAGTCGCCGACCTCGTCGTCAGGAAGATAAAGTCCGCCGGCAAAAGGCTTTCTCGCGTGCAGGAGGCACGGCTCGATCCATGCGGCCTCCCGGGCGTCGACGAGGCGGTGGTCGATGCCCAGTTCACTCAGCACAGCACTCGACCGCACTCCACCCTCCAATTCCTGCTGGGTGACGAAAGTCTGCAGCACGCCGCCTGTCCGTTCGTCATAGGAGATGCCCGTGTCCTGTCGAAGTTTGACAAGCCGGGCTTTGCTGTAATGGGCGATGCGCTGCATGCGCTGCTTGTTGACTGCGAAGCGCTGTGGCGAACAGTTCAGCACGAATTGCAGCAGCCAGCGCCATTGCCGGCTGCTGAACCGTGGGCGGAAGACCAACGGTCCACTGCTCGTCAGCATCCATTTCAGCACTTTGAACGGCATGCCCGGGGCCGCCCAGGGACCCGCGAAACTCGGGCAGACACCGCCGGCGTTGCCGAAACTCGCCTCGAGCGCCGGGCCAGGCTGCCGATCGATGACCTCGACCTCGTGCCCGTCCTCGCTGAGGAAGTGCGCGAGCGTGACCCCAACCACACCGGCACCAAGCACGATTATCTTCATGAGCCCGCCGCCTGAAAATCGGAGACAATCGGATGTCGCTCAGGCGGCAAGCGCCGCGCGGTCGATCGAAAAACCGTATTTCCTGTCGAGCCCGAGCGCCTCGATGACGCGAACGCCCTTGGCCAGCGCTTCCCCTTGCAGGGACGTCAGCGGCTTGCGCAGGGCACCGACCGGCATGCCCAGCGCCTTCATCAGCGATTTCACCGCCACCGGATTGATTGCCGAATAGGTGTAGTGCAACAGGGGCAGGAGGTTCAGATACGCTTCCTTGAAGTCGCCGGCCTCGGCGTGGCCGGTCCATGGCCTGGAGATCACGGCTAGCTCCGCCGGCGCGATATTGCCGGTCATGTTGGCCGTGCCGTGTCCGCCAAGGCTCATCGTGGGCACGACCAAGCCGAGATTGGGGCTGTCGCAGCACATCACCGAAACGTCCGGCCGACCGGCGAGCACCTGCGCCACCTGGCCGACGCGAGCAGTCGATTCTTTGTGAATGACATAGTTCGGATGCTTGAAGATGCGCAACAACTGCTCCCAATGCAGGTCGGTCTTCACGCGCGGCGGATTGTTGTAGACTCCCAGCGGCAGGTCGGTTGCGTCCGCGACTTCGAGGAAGAAGCTTTCGATGTCGGATTCCGGCGCGCAGATATAGGACGGCGCGGCAAGGATCGCGCCGTCGGCCCCATTGTCCCTCGCGAAGCGCACATTGGCGATGGTTGTGTCGGTGTTGTTGCCAGTGCAGCCGTAGAAGATCGCCATATCGGTCGTCTTCATCTTCGAGCACTCGACAATGATGGCCCGCTTTTCCTCCGGCGAAAGCATCGATGTTTCGCCGGTCGAACCCATGATCAGCACAGCGGCCGTGCCATGCCTGCGCTGGAAGTCGAGCAATGAACGGAAGGCGCCGAGATCGACAGCGCCATTCTCGTTGAAGGGCGTGACCAGGGCGACGAACGAGCCGGAAATCTTGAGCTTCGACATGCGAGATCCTCCAAGTTGATTTCTCTATGACGGTCAGGGTCTGGAAGCCTGTTCGCTTGTCTCGACGGAGTGCGACAGGCTTGAGCGATGTCTTGCTCCGGTCCCGACATCTTCCGGATCGACGCCGCTCTTCTCCAGCCAGGAAAAGACAGGCGGCAGCCGGTCAGCGATCGATTCCACCACGATGTCGACGAAAACCGGCTCGTCCGAGGCGAAGGCAGCGGCAAGCGCCTGCTCCAGCTCCGTCGAGGTCTGTACCCGGAAGCTGCGTATGCCATAGACCTGGGCAAGCTTGCTCATGTCGAGATTGCTGAAGTCGACGCCGAAAGTCCCTTCATTGTCATGGCCGGCGCTCTGCACTCTTTGCAGCGCCTTGATCCAGCCGAAGCAGGCGTTGTTGAAATGGATCAGCACCACCGGAACCTTCAGGCGAGCAATCGTCTCCAGTTCGCCTGCCGACATGCCGAGCGAACCATCGCCGAACAGCGCCACCGAGCGCATTTCCGGACAGGCAAAATGCGCGCCGACGACCGCCGGGATGGCGTAGCCCAGCCCTCCGAAGAAGCGTGGAATCACCAGTTTTGAGCGCGGGTGATCGAGACGCAGGAAACGTGTCGAATAGGGCGTCGGCGTGCCTGCGTCGGAAATGACGTTGCATGGCCCACTGAGATGTCCAGCCAGAGCGTCGATCACCCGCTCCGGCAGGAGCGGCGCTTGCACGCTTTTCAGCCGGGGCTCGGTCCCGCGCCAGAATTCCTTGCGGCGACCATTGATCTCGGCGATCCATTCCTCGCGTGCGTCGGGTACAGCCACAGGTGCCCGCGCGTAAAGGTCGGACAGGACCGCCTGAGCGTCGCCGACCATTGCTAGGTCAACGTCGTAGGTGTTGGCGATGATGCCGGGATCGATGTCGATCTGAATGATCCTGGTCGCTGAATTGTCTGTCGGCAACTTCCAGTTCATGGTCGCGACCGAGCCCATGCGGCAGCCGACATAGATGGCAAGATCGGCCTGCCGCAGCGCCCACAGCGCATGGGGATGAAAGCCGTTGTCGCCGATGATGCCGATAGCCAGCCGATGGTCGTCGGGGATGACGCCTTGACCGGTGATGGTGGTCACCACCGGGATCATCAGTTTTTCGGCCAGCCGGGTCAGCATGTCGCCCGCTTGCGATCGGTTGACGCCACCACCGGCGACGATCAGCGGGCGCTTCGATCCATGCAGTGTCTCGAGTGCCATCTCGACGTCACTCGCAGCCGCATGTACCCGGCTGGAAGGGGCGCTCCGGCAGCGCTGCTCGACATGCAGGGAGGCGCTGTCCGGCAGGGTCTCGTAGAGTATGTCTTCCGGCAGCGAGAGGACGACCGCACCAGGCCTGCCTCCCGTCGCCAACCGGAAGGCGCGCCGCACCACTTCCGGCAGTTTCTGAATGCTGCCCAACGCCTCCGCCCTCTTGGCGATAGGGTTGAACAGCTCCGTTACCGGCAATTCGGTCAGCGTTCCGCGCCCCATGCCTGGCTGGGGTATGTCGTTGACGAGCAGGATCAGCGGCACCGACGACTGCGTCGCCTCAGCGACGCCGGGCAGGCCGTACATGGCGCCCGCACCGCTCGGCACTTCGGCCACGCCGGGCTTTCCGGTAAGACGGGCATAGCAGTCCGCCATGAAGACAGCCGAGCGCTCGTCGCGGCAGGTTACGTGACGCAGCCGTCCACCGTTTGCCTTCAGCGCCTGATAAAGCGCGACATTGGTGTCGCCGGGCACGCCGAAGATCACCTCCACACCATAGCCGACGAGCATTTCGACAAGCGCGGCTGCACCGTTCATGATCGTTCCTGCTCCTGCTTTCCGCTAAGCCTGCCCGCTCGTTCAGGCCTGTTCGAACACGCGCGGCCGCGACGCATTCATGAAGAGATTGATCATCGTGTTGATGTCGAACACCGGCAGCCCGGATATGTTTGCGATGAAAGTGCTGAAGGGGCACATATTGGTGCATTCCAGCACGATGGCACCGGCATCGGGGCAGTCGCGCAGGAAGTCGCGCGTCATGTCTTCCATCTCCGCTCGCAGCACATCGAAATCGAGCTCCGTCTGATTGCCGATATAGACCTGCGGGAACTTCGCATCGGGCTTCATGCCCTGGACATGGATGCGGAGGTCCTTCTGCGACCAGCCGACACCCTGGAAGTGGCGATCGTTCATATGCTGCCTGCGCTCGGTGAACACACCGACTGTCCGGTTCTTGCCGATGAGCGCGCTGGCAACAGGAACCTGTAGAAGGGCGGAAGCAAAGACCGGTATGTTGACCGCCTCGGCCAGTTTCCTCTGGAATGGCGCCAGGAAACCGCAGCTCGTCGTGATCCCCTTGACGCCCTCGCGCTCGAGTTCCCGTGCGGCGGCTATAAACGGTTCCAGCAATTCGGGATCGGGATCATCACCCATGATCCTGACCGGCAGCGCACCCTGTACTGTCTTGTAGCGGACTGGAAAATCGTAGGATCGGGCGTTGCCGATATCGCCAGCGGGACGCGGAAAACGCGTGTCCAGCATGATGACACCGATGACTTCCCCGTAGTTGGTGAACCCGCCCTTCAGCTTCATATCCGCTCCGTCGGCAAGACAACTCGATCCAGACCGGGAAATCTTTCAGGACCTCAATCGCTGCAGAGTATCCTTGAGGGATTGGCCGGCTCACGTCGAAACGGGGCAGAATATTTCAGCATCGCGAAGGCGCTGAAATACAATAATCCGGCCTCTTCAATGTTTCTTTTTTGTAGCGGCACGTCTTGCCCACCGGTTTTCCACGGAGTCCGAGCCAACCTAAAAAAAATCGAACAAGAACGACCCTTTCATTAGGATCGACTTGCCGTTCTATTTCAAAAAAACTGCGGCCACTTCAATGGATCGGCCCGGAAATCGGAAATGGCGCAAGCGCCCAAGGTGGTGGTCATCGGCGCGGGAATTGTCGGCGTATCGGTCGCCTATTTCCTGGCCCGCGCGGGCATCCGCGCCGTCCTGATCGATTCTTCGTCGCCATCGGCTGGCGCCACCGGTTCGTCCGACGGAGCCATCTCTGTCGCCAGCAAGCAACCCGGCATGTTGATGGCCTTTGCCCAGCAGGCGCGCGGCCTCTATGCGCGTCTTTCCGACGAGGGCGTTCTGGCCGGTCTCTATCAGCGCCGCCCGACCTACCTCATTGCCAGGTCCACCGAAGAGATGGCGTTGCTCGAGCTCCATGCTTCCGATTTGAGATCGGCGGGGGAAGCGATCGAAGTCGCCGACCGTGCCGGGCTTGTCGGGCAGATTCCCGATCTCGGAGAATGCGTCCATGGCGGTGTCATCGTGCAGAATGACGGTCATGCGCTCGGCTACCAGATAACCGAACGCCTGCTGCGCCTGGCCGAGCTCGATGTGCTGCGCAACTGCGCGTGTCAGCGCCTGATACAAGTCGAGAACAAGGTAACCGGCATCGTCACGTCTCAAGGCGAGATCGCCGCCGACTTCGTTGTGGTGGCCGCGGGCCTGGAGTCCGGGCGTCTATGCGGCTTCACCAAGGCGATTTTTCCGCGCAAGGGGCAGATCATCATCACCGACAGCGCTCGACCAGGAGAAGTGGCCTTCAATGGCCAGGTCATGGCCGCCACCTACATCGCCGCCAAGCGACGTGGCGCCAAGGCACCGCCGTCGCCCATTGGCCTTGTCATCGACCCTCTGCTGACCGGTCAGTTCCTGATCGGAGGCACACGTGAGGACAATCGCGTCGATACCGGCACCGATGTCGGCGCCATCTCGGCAATCCTGCGGGAAGCGATCGAGCTCTATCCGCCGCTGATGACACGACGGGTTATCCGTACCTTCTCCGGCGTACGCAGCGCCTCACACGACGGAATTCCGATCGTCGGCTTTCACCCGGAGGTCGACAATCTTTTGATCGCCACGGGTTTCGAGGGCGACGGCATCTGCCTCGGCCCCCTGACGGGCAGCATCGTCGCCGACCTGCTTCTTGGCAGGGACCATGAGGTGGACATTGCCGCATTCGACCCCACGAGGCTGGCGCCGAGCGGAGTGGCGGCGTGAACGGAGTGCTGTATTGGCGCGGCCGCGCAATCCCGTTCTCCAGCGGCCAGACCGTTGCTTCGGCCCTGATGCTCGCCGGCGTCACCGACTTCGGCGCGTATTCGAGCCACACACGGGCCCGCTATTTCTGCGGCATCGGCGCTTGTCAATCCTGCCTCGTCTCGGATCAGGATGGCCCCCCTTTCGAAGCCTGTATCACGATCGCCTGCGCCGGCATGCGCCTGAGACCCTTCAGGGAAACGGAAGATGCCTGAGATGTCTGTCCTCATCGTCGGCGGTGGACCGGCAGGCATCTCCGCGGCGGCGGCTCTGGCCGAGCGCGGTCATACCGTTACCCTTGTCGAACAACGGGACCGGCTGGGCGGTGCAATTTATCGCCAAGCTGCCGCTCCAGGCATCTCTCTGTTGAGCCGTCGTCATGAACACAACTGGGCGGGTTTGACTCGGCGGCTGGAAGCAGTTGCCGCCAGCGTGCGGATCTGCTTTCGCACCGTGTTCATCGGCATCGACAATACCGGGCAGGTACTGCTCGACGACCGTGCGACGGGACATGTCCGGCCGGTCAGGCCCGGAGCCCTGTTGTTCGCCGTCGGCGCGATGGAGCACATCGAACCTTTCGAGGGATGGGACCTGCCAGGGGTAGTCTCCGCCGGCGGCGCCCAGATGATTCTGAAGGAAACGGGTCGTTTCATGGACGGCCGGGCGATGGTTGCGGGCTCTGGACCGCTGCCCTTTGCGGTTGCGGCTCAACTTGCAGCAGTCAACCGGCCTCCGCTCGCCCTGCTCGAGCAGGGCACACCTTGGCGCAACCCCTGGGCCGGGCTTCAACTGTTGGCCAATCCCGCGGCGGCATTCGAAACCCTGTCCTACGCCCGTTCGCTGTTTCTCTCCGGCGTCCTCTACCGCACCGGGGTCAGGGTTTTGAAGGCAACAACACGGGGCGATCGACTCGCGGTCGAAGTACGCGTCGGGCAGGCAAAAATCCGTGACTACGAGGTCGATACGCTCGTCGTCGGCAATGGCCTGCGACCGAACGATGTCGGCCTGCCAAGAGGCTCCGATCTCAACGGTTTTCCCATTGCGAAAGCGGGAGACTGCCGTGAAGTCCTCGGTGCCGATGCGGCAATCGCCGACGGCGCTTTCGCCGCCGAACGTCTCGATGCCGTCCTGAAGGGCGAAAGGACTGCCTCCAAGGAGCCGCGTGCTGTCGTCCGGGCGCGGAAACTGCAAGCCCTGCTTGGGACGCTGACGGGATCCGAACCGGCTTCCATCGAGGATCGGACAATTCTCTGCCGCTGCGACGGTTCGCGGAAAGCCGATCTGGACGCGCTCGGGACCGGCAGATCAGCCTTCGAAACGCGTCTGGTTGGACGCTTCTGCATGGGCTCCTGCCAAGGTCGCTTCTGCCGCGCCAATGTCGCGAGGCTAGCCGGGTTCGATCCGGTGAGCCTTGAAGGGCGGGGGCGAGGCTATCCGAGATGGCCCATCCGTCCGGTCTCGGTAGCCGCTCTCTGCGCTGCCGAAATCGAAGACGATCCTTTCCAAAGACGCCTTGAAACCCCGGACTGAGAGAAGAGCCATGAGCCCCATCGTCCCGACCCCCGCCCGTGCAGCCGGCACCGTCGCCGATCTCCCGATCGGCATCTTGATGCTCGACACGCATTTTCATCGCTTCAGAGGCGATGTCGGCAACGCCATGACCTGGTCGATACCCGTTCAATTCAAGATCGTTAAGGATGCCCGGCCCGAACGCGTGGTCGAAGGCGGCGCAGAAGGCCTGCTCGAGCCATTCATCACGGCCGCCAACGAGCTTGTCGAGACCGGTGTGTGCGGCATCGCCACGAGCTGCGGTTTTCTGGCCGTCTTTCAGGAAGAGCTCTCGTCAGCGCTCCCGGTTCCGGTGGCGACGAGCAGCCTGCTGCAGATACCGCTTGTCCAACAGATCTTGCCCGCCGGAAAGCGTGTCGGCGTGCTTACCTACTCTTCCGATTCGCTCGGACCTCGCCATTTCGCCGCCGCCGGCGCTCCGGAAGACACGCCGACGGTGGGACTGCCGGCCAACAGTCTCTTTCGCCAATATTATGGCGACCGGCATGCCAAAGGCGATTTCCAGGTGCTGGAGGCGGAGGTGGTCGCCGCGGCGCGCGAGTTGGTGAAGAACAATCCAGACGTCGGCGCCATCGTTTGCGAATGCACCAACATGCCACCGCACTCGCCAGCCGTCGCGCGGGCCACCGGGCTTCCCGTCTTCGACGTCGTGAACTTCATCGAATGGTTCGCACTCGGCCTGAAACCGCGACGCTTCGTTCAAGCAGCCTTTTAGCGAGGTGGGCATCATGATCGACAAGGCGAGAAAAACGGCCATCATCACCGCTGCCGGTTCGGGGCTCGGCGCGGGATGCGCGCGGTATCTGGCAAAGAGAGGCTGGCAGTTGGCGCTTTTGGCCCGCTCCGATCAGGTGATCGAGCTTGCCCGGGAATTGGACGGGATCGCCGTATGTGGCGACGTCACCGACGCAAGCGATCTTCGCCATCTGGTCGACACGGCCGTCGAGGAATTCGGCACGATCGACGGCGCGGTGATCAGTACCGGTCATCCGAGAAAGGGCGAACTGCTCGGCCTGACGTCACAGGAATGGCACACCGGGCTCGATTTGACCGTCATGCCGCTCGCCGTCCTGCTGGGTCTGCTGTTGCCCGTGTTCCGCAAATCGGGCGGCGGATCGATCGTGACGATATCCTCGCATGCGGCTGTCCAGCCCAACAGGAAATTCGCTGTCTCAGGCGCGCTGCGCGCCGCGCTGTCCAACTACACCCGGTTGGTGGCGCGCGAATATGCGGGCGACGGTGTGCGAATCAATTCGATCATGCCCGGCTTTGTCGACAACCGTCCCATCGACCAGGACTGGCTGACCAAGATTCCCGCCGGCCGCTACGGCACGGTCGATGAATTGGCCGGCGTCGTCGAGTTCTTCCTGTCCGACCAGTCAGGCTACGTCACCGGCCAAAACCTGCTCGTTGACGGTGGTCTGGTGGCGGGTATCTGACCGTGTCGCTGGCGGCATCGATGATCCAAGAATGCCGATAGGATGGGCATACGATTTTGTATAGTCTCTCGCTAAAATATCGTCACGATGCCAACGTCGTCCATACTAAATAAACAAGATAACTGGCGAGTTCATTCAAGAAAAATGGGAGTATCAAGATGGATGAATCAAGAAGAAATCTTCTGACTGGTCTTCCTGTCATGGGTGTTGCTGCAGCAATGGCGGCCTCCGCCGTGTCTCCTGCTCGGGCACAGGATGCGGCGGCGGGCGGAGATGCTTGGGACCGGATCATGAAGGCCGGCGTCATCCGCTTCGGCGCCGCCAACAGCGAGCCATGGTATTTCAAGGACACCAGCGGCAGCTCCGATCCGGGCGGCGTGGAGTCCAACGGCGTCATCTGGCGCGGCGTCGGACCCGCTACAGCCAAGATGCTGGCGGATGCCATGGGCATAAAGCTCCAGCTCGTCGAGACCACCTGGGCGACGGCGGTCGCCGGCCTGCAGGCAGGCCAATTCGACGTGATGCTATCCCTTGACGGTACGCCGCTGCGCGCGCTTGCGATCGACTTCCTGACCACTCAGATGGCCTGGAACCCCTTCAACCTTCTGGTCACAGATGACATCAAAGTCACGAAGTGGTCCGAGCTCGACAAGCCCGACTTCGCTGTAGCGGTCATGCTCGGCACATCGATGGACCAGTTCATCTCCAAGCTGCTGCCCAAGGCCAACATCGTCCGCTTTCAGGAAGCTTCGCAGACCTATGCCGCCTTCCAGGGCGGCCGTGTCCAGGGCATCACCGGAGCAGGGCCGGAGATGGATCTGTTGCGCGAAAGGCTGAAGATGGGCACCGTCGTCATCCCGAAGCCGCTGTTCGCCATTCCCTCCGGCGGCGGTCTGCCCTACGAGACCAATCCGCGCCTGCGCGACTATCTCAGCACCGCGATCGCCTATCTCTACCATTCCAGTGAAATCCAGAACGCCTATGAGGATTATGCCCGTTGGAGAGGCCTCGATCCCTCCAAGACCGTACCGCTGATGCGCGAACGGATGATCTGAGAAAGCATGAACTATACTTGGGATTTCAGCGTCGTTCTGCGCAGCAGTGACATGCTGGTCAGCGGTCTTGTCGCGACCCTGAAGCTGACGGCGACCACGGTGGCGATCGCGGTCCCGCTCGGCTTTGCTCTATCGATCGTGCTGCTGTCGAAATACCGCTTTCCGTATTTCATCGCACGCGGCTTCGTCGATTTCTTCCGCACCTCGGCGCTGCTGGTCCTGATCATCTGGTTTTACTTCGCCTTCCCGATCCTGACGGGCATTCGTCTCAGCTCATTCCAGGCCGCGGCGCTGGCACTTGGTCTCCAGAATGCCGCCTATCTGGCCGAGGTCTTTCGCGCCGGCATTTCCTCCGTCGCTGTCGGACAGTGGGAGGCGGCGCGGGCGCTTGGTCTGCATCTGGGGCAGATGTTCTGGCTGGTTATCGCACCGCAGGCCCTGCGCACGATCGTGCCGGTGTTGGTCAACGTGCTCAGCGAGATCGTCAAGGGCACCGCGCTGGCGGCGGGTATCGCATACGGCGAACTGGCCTATCAGGCGTCGCTGATTTCCTCGACCACCTACCGCCCGCTCGAGACCTACACGATCATCGCCGGCATCTACTTCGTCGTCATCTTCACCCTGAACCAGCTGGCCGCCTATCTGGAAAGAAGGCTTTCCGTTTCGGGAGGCCACGCATGAACAATTTCGGCTGGGATTTCTCCAGCATCTGGAAGAATGCTCCCTATCTGCTGAGAGGTTTCGAAGGCACACTCATTCTGGCGGCGGTCTGTCTTGTGCTCGGCACATTGGCGGGTCTGCTGCTCGGCATCGCCCTGTCCTCGAACCGGAAAGTGGTGCGGCTGCCGGCCCAGGGCTTTATCGGCATCTTTCGCAACACGCCCTCCATGGTGCAACTGTTGTGGATCTACTACGCGCTGCCCGTCCTGATCGGCATGCAGTTGACGCCTTTCATCGCGGCGGTGATCGCATTTTCACTCTACAGCGCCAGCTATATCGCCGGCATCTTCAAGGGAGGCATCGCCTCCATCTCCAAGGGCCAGTACGAGGCGGCGCGGTCGCTAGCCCTGTCGCGCTGGCAGACCTTGAGGCTGGTCGTCTTGCCCCAGGCAGTTCGCAAGATGATCCCGCCCTTCGCCAATCAGGCGATGGAGATCATCAAGCTGACCACCATCGCCTCGCTGATCGCCTATAGCGAACTTGTCCTCAACACGAAGAATGTTGCCGACCAGGAGTTCAGGCCGATCGAAGCCTATACGACGCTGGCGATCTTCTTTTCGCTCATTCTGATCCCGCTCGCCTATCTCACGCTTTATCTCGAAAGGCGCTTCTCGAAATAGGCCGGGATCTTCTTTGAAAAAGACGCAGGAGGCAGGCATGACGACGATGCTGTGGATCGACGGCCAGTGGCAGGAAGGGGAGGCAGGGCAGTGGCGTCCTGTCCACGATCCGGCCACCGGCGAAGTCTGCGGTAAGGTTGCCAAGGCCGAGATCGCCGACATCGACAGGGCCATAGATGCCGCCGCCGCCGCCTTCCAGACCTGGCGGCTGACGAGCCCATATGACCGTTCCGCCCTCCTGCGCCGGGCTGCCAACATCATCCGCGATAGGGCGCAAGGTATCGCCGCCATGATCACGCGCGAGCAGGGCAAGCCGACCGTCGAAGCGTTGTCGGAAGTGTCGGTCACCGCCGATCTCATCGACTGGAGCGCCGAGGAGGGCCGTCGCACCTATGGCCGCATCATACCAGGCCGCGCGCACGACGTGCGTCAGATGGTCTTGAAGGAACCGGTCGGCGTGGTCGCGGCATTCAGCCCATGGAACTTTCCGATCAACACGGCGGCGCACAAGGTTGCCGCCGCCCTTGCCGCCGGCTGCACCGTCATCCTGAAGGCGGCGGAAGAGACGCCGAGCGCGCCCGCGGCAATGGCTGAGGCATTCGACGAGGCAGGCTTGCCTGCTGGCGCGCTCAATCTTCTCTTTGGCACGCCGAACGAGATCTCGGAACGGCTGATCGCTGATCCGCGCGTGAAGAAACTGTCCTTCACGGGCTCGACGGCCGTCGGGCGCCAGTTGGCATCGCTTGCCGGGCAAAATCTCACCAAGATCACCATGGAACTGGGCGGTCATGCCCCGGCGATCGTCTTCGAAGACGCCAACTGGCAGCGCGCCGCCGCGATTCTCAGCAGCAAGAAATACCGCAACGCCGGCCAGGTCTGCGGCTCCCCGACACGCATTCTCGTCCACAGCAAGCTGTTCGATCGGTTCACCGATCATTTCGTGCGTCACACGGCCGAGATGAAAGTGGGCAACGGCATGGATGAAGGCACCGTCATGGGGCCGCTCGCCAACAGCCGCCGCATTGCGGCGATGGAAGCCATGGTGGCCGACTCTGTCGCCAAGGGCGCGCAGCTGCGCCATGGCGGCGCGCGCATCGGCAATCAGGGCAATTTCTTCGAACCGACCGTGGTCTCCGACGTCCCGACCGATGCCATGGCCATGAATGTCGAACCATTCGGCCCTCTAGCTCTGATCAACCGCTTTGACGATTTCGACGAGGCGCTGGCGGAGGCAAATCGCCTGCCCTATGGGCTGGCTTCCTATGCCTACACCTCTTCCGCCAGGACTGCAGCCGAGATCACCGATCGCATCGAGGCCGGCATGATCTCGATCAATCACCATGGCCTTGGTTTACCCGAGCACCCCTTTGGCGGTGTCAAGGACAGCGGCTTCGGTTCCGAAGGCGGCACCGAGGGGGTCGATGCTTATCTCACGGTGAAATTCGCCACCCAGGTCGGCCTTGATGCCTGACCGCTGACGCGCCGCTGCGAGTACAAATCCCGGCGTTACTGCTCCACCACGGTGTTGCCGGGCGTGAAGAACAGGGAGAAATTCTTGGCGCACAGATCCCGCAGCAACGAGATATACGGGTTCTTCGCCAGATAGCGCGACTCTCCGAAATAGACCGGGATCTCCTTCAGCTCGTCCAGCAGGACGGTGGAAAGATTGTCGCCAATGCCGTCGAGCGTCCATCCGGGCAGGATGGTGAAGCCAAGACCTTTTTCCACGCAGCGCTTGACGCTCGAGCTTGATGAGGCCGAGATCGCGACCTGCGGTGCCTTGCCGTCCTGGCGCATCAGGTCCAGCGCCATATTGCGCAGCATGTGACCGGGCTCGAACGTCACATAAGGCCGCCCGTCCGCCCAGTCGGCCAGCGACGGCAAGCTGGAGGGCGCGGGCCAGTCGGAAGGGTAGACCAGGAACAGCTTGTAGGCGCCGAGTGTATGCTGGACGACCTCGTCGCCGACATAAGGTCTCTCGGTGATGAAGGCATCGACCTGGCCGATCTTGATCAGATCGACAAGCGCCACATCCCGCTCGTAGCAAACGATCTGGACGTCCGGATGGATTTCGTTGAAATCGCTGATCACCTGCGGCAGCAGGTAGTAGAAGATCGCCTGCGGCATACCGAGCCGGATAACCGGTCGCTCCTTGTCGACCAGCGTGTTGAGGCGGCTGAGCATGGCGTCCAGCTCGGGCACCAGAAGATGGTAGAGCGTCTTGCCCCGTGCCGTCAGCATGGTCGATTTCGCGCCTTGCTCGGAAATGACGAGCTTTTCGCCAAGGATCTGTTCAAACCTGCGAATGTGGTTGGCGACCGACTGGTAAGATATGTTCAGCTTGCGAGCCGCTCCGGAATAGGAGCCTTCCTTGGCAACCAGATGGAATGTTTGAACCAGGGTTAGGCTGACGTCTTTCATCCAGGTCCTTCCAAAGAGAGCCAGCCCGGCTGCATCGGCATGTCGCACGCCCGAACGGGTAGACGCTTTTCGAACGCAGTCCTACCAGAGCGCCATTCCAAACTCCATTGGGATCGCGATCCGACGCCGTTCTCCCGGGACGGGATGTTCCAAGCTTTTCGCTACACTCCGAAGTTAAATTTGTATTCTGATCGATTTCTTCGGCGGCTAGCCTTCAAAATGGATCGGTTCCGGCCACGCACCGAAGTGCTTCAGAGATCTGACGGGAAATCCGCATGAATTACAAATACATCATTGTTGGCGGCGGATCGGCGGGCTGCGTTCTTGCAAATCGACTGACGCGCTCCGGCAAGGACAATGTCTGCCTGATCGAGGCCGGTCCCGACACCCCGCCGGAAGATGTGCCACGCTCGATCTACGGCGATTCCTTCCTGCCAGACTATTTCCAGCCCAATCGCTACTGGACCGAATTAACCGCCTTCGCCGATCCTGTCGGCAACCGTTCGCCGAAAGAGGTCGAGGCCGAGATGAAGCCGCGTCGTTACGAACAGGCGCGGGTGATGGGCGGCGGTTCCACCGTCAACGGCCAGGTCGCCATTCGCGGCATCCCTTCCGACTATGACGAATGGGAAAAGCTCGGGGCCGAGGGCTGGTCCTATGAAGCCTGCCTGCCGTTTTTCCAGAAGCTTGAGAACGACATCGATTTCCCGGAGACCAACGGCCAGCGACCAGGGCCGATCCCGATCCGGCGAACCTTCCCGAAGCACTGGAGCAAGTTCGCGCTGGCGATGCGCGACTCGGTCGCAGCGCGAGGCATTCCCTATGTCGACAACTGCCATGCCGAGCCGACGGACAGCTGTTTCCCGTTCACCCGCAACAACATCTACGATCACAGGGTCTCGTCCGCCGCCGGCTATCTCGACGAGGCAACGCGCTCCCGCAGGAACCTGACCATCCTGAGTGACAGTTTCGTCGAAGCCATCGAATTCAAGGGCAAGACCGCGACAGGCGTCAAGGTCAGGCGCAATGGCCAGGTGCAGACATTCAAAGGCGAGGAGATCATCCTGTCGGCCGGCGCCATCCATTCGCCCGCCATGCTGCTCAGGGCCGGTATCGGTCCTGGCCATCATCTGCAGGACATGGGCATACCGGTGCTGGCAGACCGCCCAGGCGTCGGACACAACCTGCAAGATCACCCGCTGATCGGCTTCGCTGTGTATCTGCACCCGACGGGAATGATGGAGAACTACATCAAGAGCAACCTGTTGATGCATATGCGTTGGAGTTCCGGCCACGCCGGCTGCCCTTCGACTGACATGAAGCTCACCGTTTCCGGCCGTTTCGCGTGGAGCGAACTGGGCAAGCGTCTGGCCATGGTCAATTTCGGCCCGAACAAGGCCTTTTCGAAAGGCTATCTTCAACTGCAGGAACCCGGTGCCGGCAAGCATCCTTTCGTAGCCTTCAACTACCTGTCGGACCCCCGCGACCTCGACCGGATGAAATCCACCGCACTCTGGGTGAGCGACATTCTGAGCAAGGCGCCGGCAAGCGAATTCGTCCGCAGCCATTGGCCGGGCATCTATGCGGATTCGATCCGCAATCTGGCAGCCAAGACCCGCCTGAACGACCTCAAGACCCGCGTGGCAGCCTCGTTTCTCGATTTCGGCGGCGCGGCGCGCAGCTTTGTTCTCGGCAAGGCTGTCGACAGCCGCTTTACCCTCGAAAAAGTCCTGAACGACGAACGTATCCTCGAGAATTGGATCCGCACCGGCGTACAGGGCGACTGGCACGCATGCGGTACGTGCAAGATGGGAAGGCCAACCGACGCGACGGCGGTCGTCGACAGCGAAGGCAGGGTCTACGGGGTAAATGGCCTTCGCGTGGTCGATGCTTCCGTGATGCCTTCCGTACCCTGTGCAACGACCAACCTGTCGACCATGATGATTGCCGAGAAGATGGCCCATCATATCCAGAACCAGACCGTCACGGTCGCCGCCTGAATTGCGGGAAGCGAGAAGGAAGACCGGAATGACCCGTCTTGCAGGACGGCCAGGAGCCATCAGCTATGGCCACGATATCGGCATCCTGATGATCGACTGCTTCAATCCGTTCGTGCCGGGTGACGTCGGCAACGCGTACACCTACGACTATCCGGTCCTGTACCATAAGGTTCCCGAGGTCACGATCCAGAGGCTGGTCGAGGAGGGCGACCTCACGCTGAGGTCGAACATCATCGAGGCCGCGCGCTTTCTGGAAGCACAAGGCGTGAAAGCCATCACCAGCGATTGCGGCTATATGCTGCACTTCCAGGAGATGGTGCGGGAATCGGTGAACATACCGGTCATGTTGTCCAGCCTGCTCCAGCTCCCTTTCATCTCCTCCATTTTGGCGCCGTCGCAAGCGATTGGAATTGTCTGCGCCAACGCCCAGAGCCTGACGGAAGAGATGCTGACGAAAGCTTTCCCGGCCAGGGACCGGACCATCTTCGTCAACGGCATGGAGAACCAGCCGGAGTTCCGTTCGGCCATCCTGAAGGAGGAAGGGTCCATCGACCCGGAGCTTGTCGAACGCGAACTGGTCGAGGCCGGCTGCGAACTGGTGCAGAAAAATCCGGCAATTGGCGCGGTGCTGCTCGAATGCTCGAACCTGTCTCCCTATGCCAAGGCACTGCAGGAGAGGATCCGACTTCCGGTATTCGATTTCACCACGATGATCGACTATGTCCGGGCTGCTTGTCAGCATCGGCGTTTCGAAGGGGGATATTGAACAGCCGCAGGTGGCTGGCTCGGTTTGGCTTGCCGCCTGCCAAGCGATCGCACCCGAAGCGAGGTATGCGGGGTTTATTCGTTCTCGCCGCGCGGTGCGATCAACGTCCCGATCTCGCGCGCGGCAGAAGCCGCGTGGCGTCGCACGGTCGCCTGGTCGAGGGAGCTGTAGGTTGTTGCCACATAGGGCACGGTCAGCGCCGCGACCGAGTCGCCATATCGTCCGAGAATGGGAAAGGCGAGATCGGTGATCCCGGGCTGGAGCCCGTCGGGCTGTTCCTCGAAGCCTCGCTCCCGGATAATCCCGAGTGTCGCTTTGGCGGCCGCGCGCGCATGCGGTTCACCGTCGAGCCATTTCTCGACGGTCGCTTCGGGTTGAAATGCCATCAGCGTCCGGCCGGTCGCTGTGGCAAACAACGGAAATTCGGCCCCGACGCGAACCCGGAAGCCGAACGGTGCCGGACTCTCGACCTGCGCCAGGATGAGAACGCGGCCCGCCGAATGAATGCCGAGATTGCAGGATTGCTGGAGTTCATCGGAGAGGCGCCGCATCTGCGGCAGCGCGATCTGGACGAGCCCACGCAGCGGCTCGTGCCGGTGTGCCAGCTCGAACATCGTCATCGACAGGAAATACAGGCCTCCCGGCCGCTCGCGATAGATATAGCCCCGCGCTTCCAGTGCCTGCAGCACGCGGTAGATCTGGTGGATCGAGCGGCCCACGGCCTCGGATATCTGACCCTGGCTCAGGCCGTCCTTCTGATTGGCCAGCAACTCGATGATATCGAAGGCTTTCTCCAGCGCGGGGACCGAATAATCCGGCGTCTCCACGCTATCCTTCCTGGCCATGTCCTTACCTCGCCGACGCCCGAATCAGGATTTCGTCCCACACTATAGAGCGCGGCGTCGCGAAACAGGCATCGATCCAGATCATGCGGCCGAGCCCATCGCCTCCACCATCAGCCGAGCGATGCGGCGGTTTATGTCGTCGGGCACCGGCTGCGCGCCGGGAACGAGTCCGGTCCCCGAGGCTACGCGCTCGAGCGAAAGCGCCTGCAGCATGAAGCCGAAATCCATCGACTCGATCGAATTGCCCTTCGGTTCGCGGCCGGCCAGGTTGAACATACGGCCGTCGGCCACAAGGACCAGGTGACGCCCGTCTGCAAAGTCGAGGCGTTCAAGCGTCCCGTCGAGATCGGTGGTCTTGACCGCCTGCGCGCGCAACCCTTCGACGTCGATCTCCCATGGGAAATGCCCGGAGTTGGCGAGCACAGCGCCGTTCGTCATCGCGCCGGCGACGCGCGCCGGCAGAACACCATTGCGTCCGGTCGCGGTGATAAAGACCTCGGCCCACGGAGCCAGCCGGTCCAGCCCGGCAACGCGAAAACCGTCGAGCGCGGCTTCGAGCGCCTTGATCTCGTCGACCTCCACGACCGCGACCCGTCCACCCAGGACACGCAGGTACTGCGCGATACCGCGCCCGCACCAGCCGTATCCAATGACGCAGAAGCGTCTGCCCGGAACCATCAGATTGGTGATGCGCATGAAGCTTTCGACCACCGACTGGCCTACGGCGTGCTTGTTCTCGCCGATCTGCTTGAGCGGACTGTCGTTGATGACGATGGAAGGAAACGGGATCTTGCCGCCGAGTTCGCCGCGCAGACGGTCACCGCCGGACGTCGTCTCTTCGGTGCCGCCGAGAATGGAACCAGCCATCCCGCGAGCCACCGCTCCGGCGGCAAGGTCGGCGCCGTTGTCGAGCAGGATGTCGGGTGCGGCATCGAGTATTCGTCCCAGATTGGCATGATGTTCGGCCAGCGTGTCGTCGCGACGGCCGATGATGCCGATGCCCTGGCTTTTCAGGAAGGCAACGATGTCGTCCTGGGTCGAGCCGTGATTGCCCGTTCCGACGATCTCGGCGCCTCCGGCGTGCAACACTTCGAGCAGCACGGCTGTCTTCGGCTCGATGTGAAGCGAGACGCCGATGCGCCGACCCGCGAACGGGCGCAAGCTCTCGAACTCCGATCGCAGACCGGCAAGCAAGGACATGCGCGAGCGTATCCACTCGATTCGCAGGCGGCCACGATCGAGCAGATCGGTCTGGATCATGTCCTGGCTACCGGTTGTCGTCATCATTCGTCTCCAGCACTTGCAAAAAAGATTTTTGTATGTGACGAATTTAATCACTGGCCGTCAAGCCATTTGTGGTCCAACGGCGCCGTGGGAAGCGTCGCATCGGTCCGGTCGCTCGGCCGGAGAAGCAGGGAGTGGGAAATGGGAAGCTTCGATATAGCGATCGTCGTGCTTTATCTGGCGGTCGTCACCGTCATCGGCCTGTTTTATGCGCGCACCATCAAGACCGAGGAGGACTACATCGTCGCCGGCCGTCGCATGGGGCCGCTGTGGCTGACCATTTCAGCGTTCGCCTCCTGGACCGGACTGGCAGGCCTCTTCGGCACGCCGGAAATGGTGGTTCGCTACGGCATTTCAGGGACGTGGTGGTGGTTCACCTTTCCGATCGGCCTGCTGTTGATGGGCATCTTCATTGCCAAGATCGTGCGCCAGCGCATGCATGTGACAACGCCCGACATCGTGGCGAGCGACTATCCCAACTCCGTACGCGTCGCTGCCTCGCTGGTGACAAGCTGGAATTATCTCGCCTGGGCCGCGGCACAGGTGTTCGGCATCAGCATGATTTTCACGCTGTTTTCCGGCATGGACCCGACCACCGGCGCAATCGTCGCCTACCTAGTGGTCATCGTCTACACCATGCTCGGCGGCTTCCTCGCCGTGGTGGCGACCGACGTGCTGCAGGCCGTCATCTTCCTGATCGTCATCGGCGTCGTCGCGCCGCTGATCGTCGTCTTCGGCCCCGGCGTCTCAGGCGTCTACGAAGCGACCCGGAGCATTCCCGATTTCTACAACCTGTTCGGCAACGTGCCGCCCGCGACGCTTTTCGTGTGGTTCCTGCTTTTGCCGGCAGGCTTCATCGACACCATCGGCTTTCAACGCGTCTTTGCCGCCAACTCGCCCGACACCGCGCGCAAGGGACTGATCAACGGCTTCGTGCTGATGGCGGTCTTCGGCGTCATCCTGACGTTTCTTGGCATCGCTGCCAAGGCGCTGCTGCCGGCAGACACCAATCCAGTGAACGCCATGCCGGACCTGATGCGGCAACTGCTGCCCTCCGGGCTCATCGGCCTTCTGGTCGCGGCTTTCCTGGCGGTGGCGATGTCGACCGCGAGCACGACATTGCTGGTGACCGCAACGACCTTGCAGCGCGACGTGATCTCGCGTTTTCGCCCCGACGCATCCGATGGCGAGAGGCTGTGGACCAGCCGCATCCTCCTGCTTCTCCTCGGTCTGATCGCTCTCGCCGTCGCCTTGACGGTGCCGAGCGTGGTGACCATCCTGATGCTCGGTTTCTCTGTCTATGTACCGGGGCTGCTGCTTCCAGTGTTGTCGGCCACTTTCGGCTGGCGCATCCCAGTCTGGTCGATGCTGACGACGATCATCGTCGGCGCCGGTTCGACCGCGGTTTTGGTGCTCGCCGGTGAGCCCGGTGGCGTTCCGGCGTCGCTCGTGGGCTTTATCCTGTCCGCCATCCCCTTCGTTGCCGGCCTAGCGACTCGCCCGAAAAAACACGGGACAGCATAGGAGAAGACAGATGATCGCATGCCGTTTCCACGAGCTTTCAAAAGCTGACCAGGATCTCGTTACCGCTGCCTCCGAGGCGCGTGAAAAAGCCTATACGCCTTACTCGAACCACAAGGTCGGCTCGGCCATCCGAACCAAAACAGGCAGGATATTTGCGGCTTGCAATGTCGAGATCGTCACCCTGCAGCAATCGGTTCATGCCGAACGCAACGCCGCGATGATGATGGCCGCCGCCGGCGAGCGCCAGATCGAAGCGATCGTGTGCCATGGGCCTTACTCGGGCGTGCCATGCGCCGAGTGTCGGCAGGTGATCTGGGAGTTCTGCTGCGACGACCCGGAGGTCCGGATCATCGGTTCGACACTCGACGGCGAAATCGAGCTTATGAGCATCGGCGAAATCTATCCGAGCCCTTACGGGCCTGAAACCAAGGGGATAGATCCTCGAAAATTCTAGATCAATTCCAGGAAAAATGTGTAGCGGTTTTCCGTTCGGAATTGGGTAAAAACAAAAAGTTAGAGCGTTTCCGCTTTCGGAAACGCTCTGGAAGGCCGGCTCCCTATTCACAGTCCAGTCCGATGTCGAGGATCGGCGCACTGTGGGTCAGCCAGCCCACGGAGATCATGTCGACACCGGCTGCGGCGATTGCCGGCGCGGTCTCCTGAGTGACCCGACCCGAAGCCTCGGTGACCGCCCGTCCGCCGACCAGCTGTACGGCCTGCCTCAGCATATCCGGAGCCATGTTGTCGAGCAGCACTGCATCCGCGCCAAGCTCGAGCGCTTCCCGCAATTGTGCGAGCGTGTCCACCTCGATTTCGATCTTGACCAGATGGCCGGCATTGGCCTTGGCCCGCTCGATTGCCGGGCGGATGCCACCCGCGATCGCGATGTGGTTGTCCTTGATCAGCATCGCATCGTCGAGTCCGAAGCGGTGGTTCGAGCCGCCACCCGCCCGCACGGCATACTTTTCGAGCGCGCGCAGGCCGGGTGTGGTTTTGCGTGTGCACACGATCTTTGCCTTGTGACCACGCACCGCATCGACGATGCCGGCCGTGGCGGAGGCGATGCCGCTGAGGTGCGACAGGAAGTTGAGCGCCACGCGTTCGGCGGTCAGAAGCCCGCGCGCCGGCCCTGCGAGGGTCGCGATGACGTCGCCGGCTTCTACCCTGCTTCCATCCGCGCGTTCGATTTTCACGACGATTTCGGGATCGATCAGGGTGAAGGCGAGGGCTGCCAGGTCGAGGCCGGCGACAACGCCGTGCTGGCGCGCGGCCAGGACCATTTTTCCGGAAGCGTCCGACGGTACGATCGCTTGAGTGGTTATGTCGCCGGCGCGGCCGAGATCTTCCAGCAAGGCAGCTCGAACCATCGGTTCGAGCATGAGCAGGGGCAAAGGGGACAGTGACATGGATCAGGCACTCCGGGCCAAGGGTAGGGGATCGAATTCAGCGGCTGCGTTCAGAGCCCTCTCGACGGTCAGCCGCGAGCGGCGGGGTGCCACGGCTTGATCGGGAAAATCGCTGCGAAAATGCGCGCCGCGGCTTTCCTCGCGCCGGAGCGCCGAGACAGCCATCATCAGCGCGACCGCTGCCGGGTCGGCACAAGCGCTCCCGCCGATCGCCAGAGGCGCCAGACGGCGGATCGCATTGCCCAGGCCTTCGGCGGTTCGCACGACACCAAGGCTTTCCGAGACGATGTCGCGGACAACTCCAGGGTCCGGCGGCGGCAGCAGCCCTGTCGGAGGCGTCTTGACGATACGCGACGAGGTTGCCGAAGCCACGCTGTGGGCCACCCATTCAGCGGACACGGCGGCCTCGGTCAGCGAATTGCTGGCAAGCCGGTTGGCGCCATGAAGTCCGGTCGATGCGACTTCACCGCAGGCCCACAGACCGGGCACGGAACTGCGGCCCTCGTCGTCCACCGCAATGCCACCCATATGGTAATGGACGGCGGGGCGCACCGGGATCGGCTCGCGTGACGGATCGATCCCGGCCTCGTGGCAGAAAGCGGCGATGGCCGGGAACCGCTCCGAAAAGCGGGCGCCGAGACAACGGCGCGTATCGAGAAAGACCTTGTGCCCGCGGCCAAGATGCCGGGATACTTCACGCGCGACGATATCGCGGGGAGCGAGTTCGCCGCCGGGCAGGTCTGCAAGGAAGCGCTCGCCTTTCTCATCGATCAGCACGGCGCCTTCACCGCGCACCGCCTCGCTCACGAGCCGCATCGGGCGCACCGGCCCATCGAGCGCCGTAGGATGGAACTGCACGAATTCGAGGTCGGCGAGTTCAGCGCCCGCCCGGGCGGCAAGCGCCAGGCCTTGCCCAAAGCACCCGAGAGGATTTGTCGTGTCGTGGTAGAGACCGCCGATGCCGCCGGTGGCTAGCACGATGCGATCGGTTGCAAGCACCGCGCCGCCGGTTTCGCTGGTCGCCACGACCCCGGCGACGGTGCCGTCCTCGACGACAAGCCTGCGCGCTGCGAAACCTTCAAGCACCGTAATGGAAGGCGCGGCGCGCACGGCCGCAATCAGCGCCCGAACGAGTTCCCGTCCTGTGGCGTCGCCTCCGGCATGAACGATGCGCCGGCGACTATGCGCGGCTTCGAGACCGAGAGCCAGGCTCCCGTCCACCATGCGGTCGAAGGCGACACCGAGCCGTTCCAGCTTTTCAATGACTTTGGAAGCTTTTTCGAGGATGCGCTCCACGACGGAGACATCGCACATGCCGTCGCCGGCTCTGCGTGTGTCGGCTGCATGCAGTGTCGGGGAATCGTCGCTGCCGAGCGCGGCCGCCATTCCACCTTGCGCGAGAGCGCTCGACGCCTCGGCGCCAAGTGCGGTGGCAGACATCAGCACGACTGGCCGCGGCGCAAGTTCCAGTGCCGTCATCAGACCGGCGATGCCTGCGCCGACGACAACGGGCCGGTTGGCGAGGTGATTGAGATCAAGGATCATACCGCGAGCATCCGCTCCACCGCGAGTCGGGCGCGGACCGCGACGGCCGGATCGATCGTCACCGGATGACGCATCCCCTCCAGCGCCGCGCGGATATTGGCAAGCGTGATGCGCTTCATGTGCGGACAGAGATTGCAGGGACGGATGAATTCGACCTCGGGGTGTTCGATGGCGACATTGTCGCTCATCGAGCATTCGGTCATCAGCACGACGCGCGCGGGTTTTTCCTGGCCGACATAGTCGGACATCGCCGCGGTCGAGCCGGCGAAATCCGCTTCGGCCACGACCTCCGGAGGGCACTCGGGATGAGCGAGCACGATAATGCCGGGATGGGCGGCGCGCAGCTCGCGAATATCGCCCGGCGTGAAGCGCTCATGCACCTCGCAATGGCCTTTCCAGGCAATGATCTCGACATCGGTCTGATTGGCGATGTTCTGCGCCAGATATTCGTCGGGCAGCATGATGACGCGCGGCACGCCGAGCGATTCCACGACGGCCTTGGCGTTGCCCGAAGTACAGCAGATGTCGGACTCCGCCTTCACCGCTGCCGATGTGTTGACATAGGTGACGACGGGAATACCCGGATGACGCTGCCGCATCAGCCGGATATCGTCCGGCGTGATGGAATCGGCCAGCGAGCAGCCGGCGCCCATGTCGGGGATCAGCACGATCTTTCCCGGATTGAGCAGCTTGGCGCTCTCGGCCATGAAGTGCACGCCGGCAAGAACGATCACATCGGCCTCGACATCCATCGCCTTGCGCGCCAGCGCCAGGCTGTCACCGACGATGTCGGCCACACAGTGGAAGATCTCCGGCGTCTGGTAATTATGCGCCAGGATGACGGCATTGCGCTCGAGCTTGAGGCGCAGGATCGCATCGATATCGCCGGAGAAGACCGGCCATTCGATGGCCGGGATGAAGCTCGCAACACGACTGTGCAATGCGGCCGCAGCGGGGGAGATGGCAGTCATGGCAATCCTTATTATGCTCATGTGGAGTATAATAAGGACATATGCTTACCATGAGCATAAGGGGTGTCAAGAGTGGATCTGTTATTTGGTGCCGGCCGACGGCCTTTCGTCCAGCACGGCGTGGCGAAAGCGGAACAGCTTCGCCGGCCGTCCACCGGTGTCGGAAGACATCTGGCCGGTCTCTTCAACGAGATCCTGCTGTTCGATCAGCCTTCGGAAATTCTGCTTGTGGACGGTGACACCGGCCAGGGCCTCGACCGTCCGCTGCAGCTGCAGCAGCGTGAAGACCGGCGGCATCAGTTCGAAGACGACCGGCCGGTATTTGATCTTGGAACGCAGCCGCGCAATTCCCGTGGCCAGGATACGGCGATGGTCGGCGATCATCGCCGGACCGGGTATCAGCGCGCCGTTCGCTTCGCGTCCACGCATTGCCTCTTCGACCAGCCCGGCTTCATAAAGAAGCTCATAGCGCTGCAGGCAGAATTCCTCGTTCCAATCGTGGTCGTCGAAGCCGAAGGCGATCGCTGCCCTGCGACGCCGTTCTCCGCAGAAAGTCGCGTCCACAGCCCCGCTGGCCCACGCCAAAAGTCGCGGCTGGAGGATCTCGGTCACCAGCAGAGGGATACCGGCCCGGCGGTCCTCCCACGGAAAGAAATCGTACCAACTGCGCCATGCACGTTTGGGAGAGCCTGCGACCTGGTCCATACGCGCCAAAGCCAGATAGCTGATGGAGATCACCCGTTCCTGGCGTTCGTCACCGATCCGATCGCGGTCGGCAAATGTATAAAGCTGCTCTATATATCCGAGCCGGTGACCGGTCTGCTGCTCCACCCATGTTCTGAGACCGAACTGCAGCGATCGGTGTCCAAGTTCAAAAGGGCCTGAAGGCAGGCCGTTTGCCTCGCCGATGGTGAGGACACGGGGCTCCTGATCGGCCACGGCCACGACAACGGCGATGAGGTCCACGCTTACGTCATGGTCCTTGCCGGCCCGTTCGCGCTTCCCTGTTCTTGTCGCGTTATCCTGCATGTTTTCCTGAGATATATCAGTTCTGATCCATCGTTTTGTCAGTGTCCAGTACGAGAAGACCTGCTCTTTGTGCGAATCCCGTTCGGGGAACTCTAGAGCAATTCCGGCAGAAGTGCGCAGCGGTTTTGCGTCCGGGATTGCTCGACAAACAGGAGCCAGGGCAGTGCCGGGATTCAGCGAAAGGCGGAAATGTTCCGGCGGGCTGGAAAGTGAAAAGCAGGTGGAGGCGATCGTTGTGCTGCAAGAGCAGAGGGTGCCCGGATCGTCCTCGACAAACCGCCTGAACGGAAGCGTACATGGCAAGAGAAGGATCGACGCGCTTCGAAAGCGCTCGAGCTCGTTCTACGAGAGCCTGCGGATTCGCGAAAAACGCCTCGCCAAGCGTTCGCGCGGTGCGCGAACCGTTGGGTTTCCATTTTGCCGAGGAAATGCTGAAACGGCCGAACCGATCAGGCAAGGTCCAGTAAGACAAAAGAATAAAGAGAATTACGTGCGTTTGGCAGACCTGGCAGCGACCTACTCTCCCGCGTCTTGAGACGAAGTACCATTGGCGCTGGAGCGTTTCACGGCCGAGTTCGGAATGGGATCGGGTGCAGCCGCTCCGCCATAACCACCAGGTCGGCGAAACGCACGTATGAGAAGCTGTATTTGTGCCATTGGCGTCTTGCAGTTTTGCTACGGGCGTTGCCCGCAAGCGCGACTGCGCGTCGCCGGTCATCCGGCGCCCTCGCGGAGCATAGGCCCTTTAGGGCCGCTCATGCGTGAGCGCTGGTGATGGACATAAGGAATGAGAACGATCAAGCCGATCGAACTATTAGTACCGGTAAGCTTCAAGCGTTGCCGCTCTTCCACACCCGGCCTATCAACGTGGTCGTCTTCCACGGTTCTCAGGGAATACTCGTTTCAAGGTGGGTTTCCCGCTTAGATGCCTTCAGCGGTTATCCCGTCCGTATATAGCTACCCTGCTATGCGGCTGGCGCCACAACAGGTCCACCAGAGATACGTCCATCCCGGTCCTCTCGTACTAGGGACAGATCCTTTCAATATTCCTACACCCACGGCAGATAGGGACCGAACTGTCTCACGACGTTCTGAACCCAACTCACGTACCGCTTTAAATGGCGAACAGCCATACCCTTGGGACCTGCTCCAGCCCCAGGATGCGATGAGTCGACATCGAGGTGCCAAACAACCCCGTCGATATGGACTCTTGGGGGTCATCAGCCTGTTATCCCCGGCGTACCTTTTATCCGTTGAGCGATGGCCCTTCCACACGGGACCACCGGATCACTATGACCGACTTTCGTCTCTGCTCGACTTGTCAGTCTCGCAGTCAGGCAGGCTTATGCCATTGCACTCAGCGAACGATTTCCGACCGTTCTGAGCCCACCATCGCGCGCCTCCGTTACTCTTTAGGAGGCGACCGCCCCAGTCAAACTACCCACCATACATTGTCCCGGACCCGGATAACGGGCCGCGGTTAGACATCCATAGTAATAAGGGTGGTATTTCAAGGGTGGCTCCACCAAGGCTGGCGCCCTGGCTTCAAAGCCTACCACCTATCCTACACATGCCACTACGAATGCCAATGTAAAGCTATAGTAAAGGTGCACGGGGTCTTTCCGTCTAACCGCAGGAACCCCGCATCTTCACGGGGAATTCAATTTCACTGAGTCTATGCTGGAGACAGCGGGGAAGTCGTTACGCCATTCGTGCAGGTCGGAACTTACCCGACAAGGAATTTCGCTACCTTAGGACCGTTATAGTTACGGCCGCCGTT
>NZ_LJSD01000006.1 GCF_001303895.1 Mesorhizobium sp. 1M-11
CCGTGCAGGAGACGCCTGCGCCGGCAGGCGCGGTCCGCGCCACGCCATTGGCGCGCCGCCTGGCGCGGGAAGGGGGGCTCGACCTGGCCGGCATCACCGGTTCCGGCCCGCATGGGCGTGTGGTGAAGGCGGATGTCGAGGCGGCGATTGCCGGTGGTGGCGTGGCGAAGGCTGCTCCAACTGCGGCGCCTGCCGCTGCTCCGGCTGCTGCACCTGCTGCCAAGCCGATGTCGGACGAGGCGGTGCTCAAACTGTTCGAAGAGGGCTCCTACGACCTTGTTCCGCACGACAATATGCGCAAGACCATCGCCCGGCGTCTGGTCGAGGCAAAGTCGACCATCCCGCATTTCTACCTGACCTTGGATTGCGAGCTGGACGCACTTTTGAAGCTGCGCTCCGAGCTCAATGCCGCTGCGCCGATGAAGAAGACCGAAAAGGGCGATGTCCCAGCCTACAAGCTCTCGGTCAACGACATGATCATCAAGGCGATGGCCCAGGCACTGGTCGCCGTGCCGGATGCCAATGCGTCGTGGACGGAAACGGCCATGGTCAAGCACAAGCACGCCGATGTCGGGGTGGCGGTATCGATCCCGGGCGGGCTGATCACGCCGATCGTGAGGAAGGCCGACCAGAAGACGCTGTCGGTGATCTCCAACGAGATGAAGGACCTCGCCAAGCGCGCCCGCGATCGCAAGCTGAAGCCGGAAGAGTATCAGGGCGGCACCACGGCGGTGTCGAACCTTGGCATGTTCGGCATCAAGGACTTCGCCGCCGTCATCAACCCGCCGCATGCGACGATCCTGGCAGTGGGTGCAGGCGAGGAGCGCGCGGT
>NZ_LJSD01000025.1 GCF_001303895.1 Mesorhizobium sp. 1M-11
GCCGCCGGGAGTGCCGCCGCCGGGAGTGCCGCCGCCAGGGGTGCCACCGATCGCGCCAACCAAACCACCAACGACACCATTCACGGCATCGCCCAGATCACCAACCACCCCACCGAGGGAGCCTCCGATGCTGCCGATTGCACCGGTCAGGCCACCGACTGCTTCACCCACGGAATCGCCGATGCCACCGGTACCATCGACACCGCCGGCGATGTCGCCGATCGCGCCGGTCAGGCCGCCAACAGCACCGCCGATACCGCCGGTACCATCGACACCTCCAGCGATGTCGCCGATCGCGCCGGTCAGGCCGCCAACAGCACCGCCGATACCACCGGTACCATCGACACCTCCAGCGATGTCGCCGATCGCGCCGGTCAGGCCACCAACAGCACCACCGATACCGCCGGTACCATCGACACCACCAGCGATGTCACCGATCGCACCGGTCACACCGCCGACCACGCCGCCAAGCGAGCCGCCAATGCCACCTGTGCCGTCGACACCACCAGCGATGTCACCGATCGCGCCAGTTACACCACCGACCACGCCGCCAAGCGAGCCACCGATACCGCCGGTACCATCAACGCCACCAGCGATGTCACCGATCGCGCCGGTCACACCACCGACCACGCCGCCAAGCGAGCCGCCGATGCCACCTGTGCCGTCGACACCGCCGGCGATGTCACCGATCGCGCCAGTTACACCACCGACCACGCCGCCAAGCGAGCCACCGATACC
>NZ_LJSD01000048.1 GCF_001303895.1 Mesorhizobium sp. 1M-11
CTCGACCATCGTCACCAGCCAGGTTCCCGTCGATCGCTGGTACGAGATCATCGGCAATCCCACCATCGCCGACGCCATTCTCGACCGCCTCGTGCACAATGCTTACCGCATCGAACTGGGTGGCGAGAGCATGCGAAAACAGCGAGCCGTCGCCATGCCGCAAACCGCTCAGGCTTGACCCGAAACGAAACTCGAACCAAACCTCAACAACGACCCAGGTGATGTCCAAAGGTGGCCGGCTTCAAATCGGAATCCCGGCCGGAATGAAATCGGAATGGGTGGCCGGTGATTGTTCGGAATCACTGGCCGGCTTCGTCGGAATTCGCACTGGGTTGCGCAGGCCGGCGAGCGCGGATCGGCGTTATGGGGTGATCAGGCGCGGTTCTTGAATCGCCAGGATTCGTTTCCGGTCTCGATGATCTCGCAGTGATGGGTGAGCCGGTCGAGCAGCGCCGTCGTCATCTTGGCGTCGCCGAAGACAGCGGGCCATTCGCCGAACGCCAGATTGGTGGTGACGATGATCGAGGTGCGCTCGTAGAGCCTGCTGATCAGGTGGAAGAGCAACTGCCCGCCGGCTTGCGCGAAGGGCAGATAGCCGAGTTCGTCGAGGACGACGAAGTCCAATCGGGTCAGG
>NZ_LJSD01000069.1 GCF_001303895.1 Mesorhizobium sp. 1M-11
CCCATGGCCTTCAGCAGTTCCAGACAGGCAATCCCCGCTGCCCCTGCCCCGTTGAGGACAATCTTCACATCCTCGATCTTCTTGCCGCTGATTTCGAGCGCATTGAGCAGACCCGCAGCGCAAATCACGGCCGTGCCATGCTGGTCGTCATGGAACACCGGAATGTCCATGATCTCTTTCAACCGCTGTTCAATGATGAAGCATTCCGGCGCCTTGATGTCTTCGAGGTTAATCCCCCCGAAGGTCGGCCCCATGAGGCGAACGGCCTGAATGATCTCGTCCGGGTCTTCGGTATCCAGCTCGATATCGATGGCGTTCACATCGGCGAAACGCTTGAACAGGACGGCCTTGCCCTCCATCACCGGCTTAGAGGCCAGCGCGCCCAGATTGCCCAGACCCAGAATGGCGGTGCCGTTCGAGACGACCGCGACCATATTCCCCTTCACCG
>NZ_LJSD01000008.1 GCF_001303895.1 Mesorhizobium sp. 1M-11
CCTGACCCGATTGGACTTCGTCGTCCTCGACGAACTCGGCTATCTGCCCTTCGCGCAAGCCGGCGGGCAGTTGCTCTTCCACCTGATCAGCAGGCTCTACGAGCGCACCTCGATCATCGTCACCACCAATCTGGCGTTCGGCGAATGGCCCGCTGTCTTCGGCGACGCCAAGATGACGACGGCGCTGCTCGACCGGCTCACCCATCACTGCGAGATCATCGAGACCGGAAACGAATCCTGGCGATTCAAGAACCGCGCCTGATCACCCCATAACGCCGATCCGCGCCCGCCGGCCTGCGCAACCCAGACCAGCTTCGCCCGGCGAGCGCTAACCGTGGTGCCCTACAGGGGTCCCTTTTGCGCGCCGATCCAGGGTCCCCATTCCAGGCCGATTGACA
>NZ_LJSD01000059.1 GCF_001303895.1 Mesorhizobium sp. 1M-11
GTAGCTGGTTGGTGGCTTGGCCGGATCGGTGCTGGTGGGGCCGGGCGCCACTATCTCCCCCCTTGCGGGGGAGATAAGGGCTCCGCCCCGCTTCACGCCGGCCCGAAATGCCGAGGGAAGGCGTGGTGCAGCAGCGTCGCGATGGTCTTGGCCGGAACCTCGGAGTGGAGGTCGGGCGGATTGAGGTGTCCCCAGTACCACGCACCCTGGACCAGGTAGTTGAGGCTTTCGGACAGCGTCTTCGGGTCGACGCCGCTGTAGTTGCCCAGGCGCACGATCTCGGCCAGCAGGTCGCTGGC
>NZ_LJSD01000068.1 GCF_001303895.1 Mesorhizobium sp. 1M-11
CAACTGGTGCGGATCGACAGGAAGGATGGAGATCCGTAGCTGGTTGGTGGCTTGGCCGGATCGGTGCTGGTGGGGCCGGGCGCCAC
Organism: Mesorhizobium sp. 1M-11; assembly: GCF_001303895.1. Classification (GTDB taxonomy): domain Bacteria; phylum Pseudomonadota; class Alphaproteobacteria; order Rhizobiales; family Rhizobiaceae; genus Mesorhizobium. The sequence continues at coordinate 87 of NZ_LJSD01000068.1, forward strand.
TATCTCCCCCGCAAGGGGGGAGATAAGGGCTCCGCCCCGCTTCACGCCGGCCCGAAATGCCGAGGGAAGGCGTGGTGCAGCAGCGTCGCGATGGTCTTGGCCGGAACCTCGGAGTGGAGGTCGGGCGGATTGAGGTGTCCCCAGTACCACGCACCCTGGACCAGGTAGT
>NZ_LJSD01000010.1 GCF_001303895.1 Mesorhizobium sp. 1M-11
CGCATCGTGCTTTCCGAAAATCGATCCCGATTTTCGGGCCGATGCGTTAGAGCGCCGCGCGTCCCTTCGGACGCGCAAAGGACGCTCTAACACTTTTGAGCTGCGCATCGTGCTTTCCGAAAATCGATCCCGATTTTCGGGCCGATGCGTTAGAGCGCCGCGCGTCCCTTCGGACGCGCAAAGGACGCTCTAACACTTTTGAGCTGCGCATCGTGCTTTCCGAAAATCGATCCCGATTTTCGGGCCGATGCGTT
>NZ_LJSD01000054.1 GCF_001303895.1 Mesorhizobium sp. 1M-11
GCGCGGATCGGCGTTATGGGGTGATCAGGCGCGGTTCTTGAATCGCCAGGATTCGTTTCCGGTCTCGATGATCTCGCAGTGATGGGTGAGCCGGTCGAGCAGCGCCGTCGTCATCTTGGCGTCGCCGAAGACAGCGGGCCATTCGCCGAACGCCAGATTGGTGGTGACGATGATCGAGGTGCGCTCGTAGAGCCTGCTGATCAGGTGGAAGAGCAACTGCCCGCCGGCTTGCGCGAAGGGCAGATAGCCGAGTTCGTCGAGGACGACGAAGTCCAATCGGGTCAGGTAGTCAGCGATACGGCCCTGCTTGCCACCGCGGTGCTCGGTCTCGAGCCGGTTGACGAGATCAACGACATTGAAGAAGCGACCGCGCGTCCCGTTGCGGATGAGGGATCGGGCAAGGGCAATCGCCAGATGTGACTTGCCGGTTCCGGTGCCGCCGATGAGAACGGCGTTACGCTGGTCGGCGACGAAGGTGCCGTTGGCAAGGTCCCTGACCAGCACCTCGTTGACCGGCGTGCCGTCGAAGTCGAACTCCTCGATGTCCTTGGCGATCGGCAGCTTTGCGACGGTGAGCTGGTATTTGATGGAGCGCGCCTGCTTCTCGGCGATCTCGGCCGACAGCAGATCGCCGACGATCCTCGGCGGCTCGTGCTGGCGCTTGATGCCGGTCGCCATAACCTCGTCATAGGCACTGCGCATGCCGTAGAGCTTCAACGTTCCCATCAGATCCAGAACCTGCGTGCGTTCCATCAGCTTGCCCTCCTGAGGCTGTCGTAGCGGGCACAGTCGGCCTGCGGCTCATGGCGCAGGCGAAGAGCGTCCGGGGTGAGAATGGTGATGGCTGGCGCCGGATCGCGCCGCCGCGCCAGAATGTTGATGATGACAGCTGACGAGCAGACGTTCTGGTCGAGCGCCTCTTGGCAGGCGGCCTCCACGGCATCGATCCCGTCGGTCAACACCGCAGCCAGGATCGCCACCATCTGGCGATCACCGTCATCCGAGGACTTCAGTCGGCGCCGGGTCCGCTCCATCGCCGAGGGCAGAACCCAGTCCTGGAACGGCGCGCCATTGCGCAATGCGCCGGGCTTGCGGGCGAGCACGGGGACATAGTGCCAGGGATCGTAAATGGTCTCACCGCGCCCGAACGAACGGGCGTGTTCGGCGACGACAACGCCATCCTGCCGGATGACGATCCTGCTGGCATAGGCCTGGATCTCGACCGGTCGGCCCACGGCAGTCGACAGCACCGAGTATTTGTTGTTGTCGAAGCGCACCGTGCAGGTCTTCGATACCGAGGCGGGGACCGTGTGGAAGCCGTCGAAGGGGCCGCGATACTCGACAAGTTTGCCGCGCTCCTCCTCGAACACCTCCCAGATCGTGCGCTCCGGCTGATCGATATGACGGTGCGTCTTGGTGTAGGCGATGCATTTGTCGAGCAGCCAGGCGTTGAGTTCCTCATAGGATTTGAAGCGCAGCCGCGGCGTGAAGAAGCGCTCGCGCACCAGCCCGACCTGGTTCTCGACTTGACCCTTCTCCCAGCCCGACGCCGGCGTGCAGGCGACCGGCTGCACCAGATAATGGCTGCACATCTGCAGGAAGCGGCGATTGTATTGCCGGTCCTTGCCGACGAATACCGTCTCAACCGCCGTCTTCATGTTGTCGTAGATGCCGCGCGTGCAGGTGCCGCCAAAGAAGGCGAAGGCCCGGTCGTGCGCGTCGAACACCATCTCCTGCGTCTCGCGCGGATAGGCTCTGACGAACATCATGCGGCTGTGGCAAAGCCGGACATGGGCAACCTTCACGGTCACAGTCACGCCATTGATGAGGACGATCTCGTGGCTCCAGTCGAACTGGTAGGCTTCACCCGGCGCGAAGAACAACGGCACATAGGCTTCCGCCGTCGCTGATCCCTGCGCCTTCGCCCAGCTCTTGGCGTATCGGCGAACCGCGTCGTAGCTGCCGTCGTATCCGAGACCGCGGAGCTCCTCAAAGATTCGGATCAGCGTTAGCCGCTCGCGCCCCGCCTTGCCGTGATTGCCACCTAAAAGCCCGTCGAGCTGATCCTGCCAGGGGCCGATCTTTGGCATCGGCTGATGCTCACGCTCGTAACGGAACTCCGTCGCGTTCGACCGCAGCACCTTCCGGACAACCTTCCGCGATATCCTCAACTCGCGGCAGATCTCCTTGATCGACTTCCCCTGGACCAGCGAAAGCCGACGTATCTTCGCAATCGTCTCCACAACCAACATCCAAAACAAATGCCCCCGATGAAACCGAAGGCAGTGTGACAACCCTGCGTTACAGGGGTCCTTTTTGGACGCCGGTCACCCCTGAAACGGGGTCCTTATTCCACGCCGAAACACACCTTGAACAAGGGAGTGTCCGTGGGCGACGCCTGAGCTTCGGTGCGTTCTTTGTAGTAAGCCCTCGCATCGGCCTCGTCCATCGTCGTATCGACGCTGACATCCGGATCGGACACGACTTTCTCGACCTGTTGCTGCACATCCCATGGCGTGGAGCCGGGGACGAGGCGGATATTCACATAGGCCTCGGCAGCGCCAGGGATGACGTTCTCCTTCACCCCGGCTTTGACAATCGTCGGCGCCACCGTGTTGCGCATCAGAGCATGCCAGAGCAACGGATAGTCGCCCGTTGCGGAGACGCGCTCTCCTGCTTCCTTCAACGCTGAAGCATCGCTGCTCGATGCCAAGGTTTCGAGATCCGCTTTCATCTGCCCGCTCGCGCTCGACGCAAGGGCCTTGAAATAGGCTTTGGTTTGATCCGTAAGGGTCGGCTCGGTGTCCCAGGTGGATATTTTCGCCAGGGCTCTGGTCAATTTGCCAATGGCGCTGTCTGGCTGTGGACGCGAGGAATGCGTGGGCGTGCCAACCACCCGCAGCCGCAGACCGGCGTAGATTTTGTCACGCGTTGTGATGTTGACCTGCCGGGCGACCCCGTTCTTATCCTGGAAAATCCACCCGCCTTCGTTCAAGACGAATTCAGCCTTGATTTTCTCCCAGTGATTCTTTGCCAGCCAGTCGGTGCCATAGTCGCCAGCCTCCTCGTCGGCCTCGGCGAGAAAGATCACGTCCCTCGACAGGGCGACACCACTCTTCTTGAGATCCAGAAGAGCTTGAACGAAGACAGCCTGGCCGCCCTTGAAATCCATCGCGCCGCGACCAAGCACATAGTCGCCTTTTATTTCGCCGGCGAAAGGATCGACACTCCATGTCTGCCTCTCCACCGGCACGACATCGGAATGTGCGGCCAGCAGGATCGGACCCTTGCTGCCGTCCCCTTTGAGCCGGGCGATGAAATGAGCCACGCCTTCTTTCGGGGTTTTTATGATCTCGTTCTCTATGCCCGCTTCGTCGAAGACCTTCTTCAGGAAGGTCGCTTCTTCCAGCGTCTTCCCCGGTGGATTCGACGTGTCGAAACGCAAAAGCTGTTGAAGAAGCTTAACGGCTCCATCGGTTTCCTGCGCAGCAACAGGCACCGTTGTTCCCATCAAGGCAGCAACGCCGAACACCGCCACGCCAGTTCTCAAAATGGACTGAACCGATCTCATCACTTTCTTCCCTCAACAGTCTATGAATTTCCCCCGTTGAAACGCCCATTCGTCCATCCTAATGAAAGCAACTTCTTATGACATACGACTTACGACATACGACTAAGTGCTAGGTGTGCTCCCCCAAGGTGAGGGTTCATCCCTGAAGCCTGTCGGTGAAGAGTGGTGGTGAGGTTCTGGCATAGCGAACGCACGCGCGATGCCTTCGAGCCGAGCTCCAGGCATTGCGACAGGACACTGCGAACCCTGCCTGCCGGCCACTGCATTGAAGCAGAGTACCTCGATCCGGCCACGGCCTCCGATGGCCGCGCGCCGGCAGCAAGCTCGGCTATTCGAAAACGATGCTCGGCCCGGTCTGGGCAGCGCCCTTCCCGGCCTGCAGCTGTGCCCAGGTCTTGGCCGCGATGTCCTTGTAGATCTTCGCTTCTGCGCCATCCGGCTTGGCAGCGACCACCGGCGAGCCGGCGTCCGAGCTCTCGCGAATGCCCATTTCCAGCGGCACCGCGCCAAGAAACGGCACGCCCAGGCGCTCGGCTTCCTTCTGCGCGCCGCCATGGCCGAAGATGTCGTAGCGCTTGCCGGTGTCGGGGGCGATGAAATAGCTCATGTTCTCGACGATGCCGAGCAGCGGCACGTCGACCTTCCTGAACATGTTCAGACCCTTGCGTGCATCGATCAGGGCAAGGTCCTGCGGCGTCGAGACGATCACCGCGCCGGCCAGCGGCACCTGCTGGGCCATGGTCAGCTGGGCGTCGCCGGTGCCGGGCGGCATATCGACCACCAGCACGTCGAGCGGTCCCCATTCGACCTCGCGCAGCATCTGGGTGAGCGCAGACATCACCATCGGCCCGCGCCAGATCATCGGCGTTTCCTCATCGACGAGGAAACCCATCGACATCACCTTGAGGCCGTAATTCTCCTTCGGCTTCAGCACCTTGCCGTCTACCGTCTCCGGCTTGCCATGGATGCCGAGCAGCTTCGGCATGGAGGGCCCATAGATATCGGCGTCGAGAACGCCGACCTTCAGGCCATTGGCTGCGAGACCGAGGGCGATGTTGACGGCGGTGGTGGATTTGCCGACACCGCCCTTGCCGGAAGCAACGGCGATGATCGCCTCGATGCCGGGGACGCCGCGCTTGCCGGAACTCTGCGATGGCGGCGCCTGCCGGGGTGCGGGCGCAGGGCGTGGGGCGGCAGGCGGCGGAGCCGGACGGGGCGCTGCCGGACGCTGCGGCACCGGCGCTTCCATGCCGCCGCTCCGCTTTTCAGCGGTAAGCGCCACGACCGCGCCGGCAATGCCGGGGATGGCTTTCACCACGCGCTCGGCGGCCGCGCGCAGCGGCTCCATCTCCTGGGCGCGCGCCGCCGGTACGGTGATGGAGAAGAACACCTTGGCGTCGGCTATGAAGATTTCCGACACCATGCCGAGATCGACGATATTGCCGGAGAAATCCGGCCCGCTGATCGTCTTCAGGCGATCGATGACGGCTTCCTTGCTGACGGACATGCTGCTGTTTCTTCTGCCTGTGCTGCCTTTTGTTGAGCCTGAAATAGTGCACTTCAAGCATAAGACCAAGCCATCCTCATATGCCAAACGATAAAACCCGCCGCCCTTGTCGGAATAGGGCCAGTTCATCCGTCCTTGGGAAGCACATCGTCTGTTCGCCAATCATCCTTCGCGCCGACGATCCGAGCTCAGCGCAGTCGGCGAACGAACCAAGAGCAAGGGAGATTTGAAATGCTTTCCAACAACAATGCAGCCGCCAACATCGCCGTCCGCGATGTCAAAGCCGCGCGTGCCTTCTACCAGGGCATACTGGGGCTGGAAGAGGTCTCGCACATGGACGACGACCTCGTTGTCCTGAGGAGCGGCGAGACCGTGCTTGTCGTCTACCGTTCCGAGTTCGCGGGTACCAACAAGGCGACCTCGGTGACATGGGCCGTGGGCTCCGAGATCGACACCATCGTCAAGGACCTGAGGTCGAAGGGCGTGCCGTTCGAACACTACGATATGCCCGGCACCACACTGGACGGCGATCTCCACGTCGGCCACGGCATGAAGGTCGCCTGGTTCAGGGACCCGGACGGCAACATCCTGAATGTGATCGACCAATAGCGCAGTCGCATTGGCGATATCTGTCAGCTGACATGCGGCTCTCGCGTCGACATCAAACGACGCGGGATGCATTATTCAGGCTTGGACGGGGCTGTAGTTTTCAGATCGCCAGGAGCTGATCATGACCATCACCGAGCTTGCCAACGATTTCACGCATCTGCTCAAGCAAAACGATCACAAGGGAGCCGCCGAGAAATACAACGCCGACAACATTGTCAGTTACGAAGCCATGGAAGGTCCGATGGCGGTCTGCGAGGGCAGTGATGCCGTCAAACAGAAGAGCGCGTGGTGGACGGAAAACCATGACGTCCATAGCGGTTCTGTCGAAGGCCCCTTCGTCAATGGCGACCAGTTCGCCCTCCGTTTCACGATGGATGTCACACCGAAGTCAACCGGCGAGCGCGTCAAGATGGACGAGGTCGGCGTTTACACCGTCAAGGACGGCAAGATCGTCGAAGAGCGCTTCTACTACTAAAGCCGAGGCCTGGCGCGGTCCGCCGTTTCACGGAAACGGCGGACGTCGCCAGCTCTTTGGTCTGATGCAATTCCTGACGGAAAACCGCTGCACACTTTTCCTGGAATTGCTCTTTGGTCTGACGCAATTCCTGACGGCGTTCCACCGCATTGCCGATAGGGTATTTCCTACCCGCCCGTATGGTTCAATCCGGGCGGGAAATGCTCTAGTTTTCGGCGCATGATCGACAAGCTCGAATTTTTCATAGCCCTGGCCCGCGAAGAGCATTTCGGGCGCGCGGCCGAAATGTGCGGGGTGACGCAGCCGACCTTATCGGCCGGCATCAAGCAGTTGGAGGATCAGCTTGGCGTGATGCTGGTGAAGCGCGGATCGCGTTTCCAGGGGCTGACGCCGGAAGGCGAACAGGTGCTGACCTGGGCGCGACGCATCGTCAGCGACACGCGCTCGATGAAGGAGGAGATGCGGGCGGCCAAGCACGGCCTTTCCGGCCGTATCCGCATCGCCGCCATTCCGACCGCGCTTGCCATGGTGGCGAGGCTCACCACGCCGTTCCGCGAAAAACATCCCGGCGTCACCTTCTCGGTGCTGTCGCGCACCTCGATCGAGGTGCTGTCGCTGCTTGGCAATCTCGATATCGATGCCGGCATAACCTATCTCGACAACGAGCCGCTCGGCCGGGTGACCAGCGTGCCGCTTTATGACGAGCGCTATCAGCTGATCACGGCGGCAGGCACCGAATATTCCGATCGCGGAGAAGTGACCTGGGAGGAGGTGTCGAGCCTGCCGCTCTGCCTGCTCACGCCCGACATGCAGAACCGCCGCATCATCGACCAGCATCTGGCGGACGCCGGCGTGCAGGTGCGCCCGACGCTGGAAAGCAATTCCATGATCGTGCTGTTCTCGCACATCCGCACCGGAAAATGGTCGTCGATCATGCCGCTCAACCTCGCGGAAACATTCGGCTTTTCCGAACCGATCCGGGCGATCCCCATCGTCGACCCGGACGCGCGCCACGCCGTCGGACTGGTGACGGCGCCGCGCGATCCGCAGACGCCGCTGGTGCAGGCGCTGCTGGACGAGGCGACGACGCTGGCAGGCAATCTGCGCCGCGAGGCCGAGGCTAAGCTCCGATCGAACCTTAATCGATAGAAAATTTTTATCATACGACGAAACAGCTTTATTGATTCCAAGGGTTTGCATCGCATTTAATAGGGAGAAGGCGCCCAATAGGGCGCGGTGTCAGGGAGGGCGCTGCATGTCGTTGCAGCCTGCAAGTACCGAGATAGCGGCGCGAACTGCCGCGGTGATCAGCGAGATGAAGGGCCTCGAAGGTCCGCTGTTGCCGATCCTGCACGGTGTCCAGGAAGAGTTCGGCTACGTGCCGCAGGAAGCGCTGCTGGTGATCGCCGACGCGCTCAACCTTTCCCGCGCCGAGGTTCATGGCGTCGCCACCTTCTACCACGACTACCGCAAGCAGCCCGCAGGCCGTCATGTGCTCAAGCTCTGCCAGGCCGAGGCCTGCCAGTCGATGGGCTCGGACGCTATCGCGGCCAAGGTCAAGCAGGCGCTCGGCGTAGGCTTCCACGAGACGGCCAAGGACAATTCTGTTACACTGGAGCCGGTCTATTGCCTCGGACTGTGCGCCTGTGCGCCGTCGGCGATGCTGGACGGCCAGGTTATCGGCAGGCTGGACGACGAGGCGATCGACGAGATCGTCGCGGAGGTACGCCGATGAGCGCGACCATCTACATCCCGGGCGATTCGGGCGCGCTGGCGCTCGGCGCCGAAAAAGTTGCCAAGGCGGCTGCCAAGGAACTGGCGGAGCGCGGCATCGCCGCGAAGATCGTGCGCAACGGCTCGCGCGGCGCTTATTTCCTGGAACCGATGATCGAGGTGGAGACGGCTGATGGCCGCCGCGCCTACGGGCCGGTGAAGGCCGCCGACGTGAAAGGCCTGTTCGACGCTGGCTTCCTCACCGGTGGCCAGCACAGGCTGGCGCTCGGCGATCCGGAAGACATCCCGTTCTTTGCCAAGCAGACACGGCTGACCTTCGCCCGCTGCGGCATCACCGACCCCGTGTCGCTGGAAGACTATGAAGCGCATGGCGGTCTCGACGGGTTGCGCAAGGCCGTGGCCATGGCGCCGCTCGACATCGTCAAGCAGGTGACCGAATCCGGCCTGCGCGGACGCGGCGGCGCCGGCTTCCCGACCGGCATCAAGTGGAAGACGGTGCTGGATACGGCGGCAGACCGCAAATACATCGTCTGCAATGCCGACGAAGGCGACAGCGCCACCTTCGCCGACCGCATGATCATGGAAGGCGACCCGTTCGTACTGATCGAAGGCATGACGATCGCCGGCATCGCCACGGGCGCCACCAAGGGTTTCGTCTACATCCGCTCGGAATATCCGCATGCGGTGGCGGCGATGAACAAGGCCGTCGAAGTCGCCCGCAAGGCCGGCGTGCTGGGGGCCACGGTGCTCGGCTCGCCGAACGCCTTCGACATCGAGATCCGCGTCGGCGCCGGCGCCTATGTCTGCGGCGAGGAGACCTCGCTGCTGAACTCGCTCGAAGGCAAGCGCGGCGTGGTACGTGCCAAGCCGCCGCTGCCGGCGATCCAGGGCCTGTTCGGCAAGCCAACGGTGATCAACAACGTGATCTCGCTCGCCTCCGTGCCGATCATCATGGACAAGGGCGCGGCGTTCTACAAAGACTTCGGCATGGGCCGCTCGCGCGGCACCATCCCGATCCAGATCGCCGGCAACGTCAAGCATGGCGGCCTGTTTGAGATCGCCTTCGGCCTGTCGCTCGGCGAGATCGTCGACGAGATCGGCGGCGGCACCCGTTCGGGCCGGCCGGTGAAGGCCGTGCAGGTGGGTGGGCCGCTCGGCGCCTATTTCCCGCGCGAGCTGTTCGACACGCCGTTCGACTATGAAGAATTCGCCAAGCGTGACGGTCTGATCGGCCATGCCGGCATCACCGTGTTCGACGACACCGCCGACATGCTGAAGATGGCGCGCTTCGCCATGGAATTCTGCGCCATCGAAAGCTGTGGCAAGTGTACGCCCTGCCGCATCGGCTCGACACGCGGCATGGAAGTGATCGACAGGCTTGCCGCCGGCATCGAACCGGAAAAGAGCCTCGCGCTGGTGACCGACCTCTGCAACACGATGAAATTCGGATCGCTGTGCGCGCTGGGCGGCTTCACGCCCTATCCGGTCATGAGCGCGATCACCCATTTCCCCGAGGATTTCAAGCCGGCGCCTGCGCGCGTGGCTGCGGAATAGGAGCTGGCAGATGAACATCAAGGCCGACTTCCCGACACTTATCGAAGAAACCGACTACGGCACGCCGGAGTCCAGGGCTGAAAAGCAGGTCACGCTGACCGTCGACGGCCGCAGCATCACCGTGCCGGAAGGCACGTCGATCATGCGCGCAGCGATGGAAGGCGGCGTCGAGATCCCGAAGCTCTGCGCCACCGACATGCTGGACTCGTTTGGTTCCTGCCGCGTCTGCCTGGTCGAGATCGAAGGCCGTGGCGGCACGCCGGCCTCCTGCACGACACCGGTCGGCGAAGGCATGGTCGTGCACACGCAGACCGACCGGCTCGACGCCATCCGCCGCGGTGTCATGGAGCTCTACGTCTCCGACCACCCGACCGGCTGGAACGAAAAGGCCGGAACCGGCGCCAGCGAATTCGACGCGGTGGCCAAATCGGTCGGCCTTGCTGAGAACCGCTACGGTGTCGAAGGCCGCAACCACGTTCATGAGAACGGCGTTGCTCCTGGCCACGGTTCGCTGGCGGTCGACTACATCGCCCGCGACGAAACCAACCCCTATTTCAGCTATGATCCGGCACAGTGCATCGTCTGCTCGCGCTGCGTGCGGGCCTGCGAAGAAGTGCAAGGCACCTTCGCGCTGACCATCGAGGGCCGCGGCTTCGAATCGCGCATGGTCGCCGGCATGCACGAGGACTTCATCGCCTCCGAATGCGTGTCCTGCGGCGCCTGTGTTCAAGCCTGCCCGACGGACGCGCTGCGCGAAAAGACGGTGCTGGAAAAGGGCCTGCCGGAGCGTTCGGCCGTCACCACCTGCGCCTATTGCGGCGTCGGCTGCTCGTTCAAGGCCGAAGTGAAGGATGACGAAGTCGTCCGCATGATGCCCTACAAGGACGGCAAGGCAAACCACGGCCACTCCTGCGTTAAGGGCCGCTTCGCCTATGGCTATGCCACGCACAAGGACCGCATCCTGTCGCCGATGATCCGCGAAAAGATCACCGATCCGTGGCGGGAAGTGAGCTGGGAAGAGGCGATCGCCCACACGGCCAGCGAATTCCGCCGCATCCAGTATCAATATGGACGCGGCGCCGTCGGCGGCATCACCTCGTCGCGCTGCACGAATGAAGAAACCTATCTCGTGCAGAAGCTGGTGCGCCAGGGCTTCCTCAACAACAATGTCGACACCTGCGCCCGCGTCTGCCATTCGCCGACCGGCTACGGGCTCGGCCAGACCTACGGCACCTCTGCCGGCACGCAGGATTTCGATTCGGTCGAATTCACCGACGTCGCCCTCATCATCGGCGCCAATCCCGCTTCCGCCCACCCGGTCTTCGCCTCGCGGCTGAAGAAGCGGCTGCGCCAGGGCGCCAAGCTGATCGTCATCGATCCGCGCCGCACCGAGATGGTGAAGTCCGCGCATATCGAGGCCGCCTATCACCTGCCGCTGAAGCCCGGCACCAACGTCGCCGTGCTGACTTCGCTCGCCCATGTCATAGTCACCGAAGGCCTGTTCGACGAAGCCTTCATCCGCGAGCGCTGCGACTGGGCGGAGTTCCAGGACTGGGCTTCGTTCGTCGCCCTGCCGGAAAACAGCCCGGAAGCCATCAGCAAGCTGACCGGCGTCGATCCGGAACTGGTTCGCGGGGCCGCCCGTCTCTATGCGAAGGGCGGCAATGGCGCGATCTATTACGGTCTCGGCGTCACCGAACACAGCCAGGGCTCGACCACGGTGATGGCGATCGCCAACCTCGCCATGGCCACCGGCAATATCGGCCGCCCCGGCGTCGGCGTGAACCCGCTGCGCGGCCAGAACAATGTGCAGGGCTCCTGCGACATGGGCTCCTTCCCGCATGAACTGCCTGGCTATCGCCACATCTCCGGCGAGGCGGTGCGCGACATCTATGAGAGCCTGTGGGGCGTGAAGCTGGACAACGAGCCCGGCCTGCGCATCCCCAACATGCTGGACGCCGCCGTCGACGGCTCGTTCAAGGGCATCTACATCCAGGGTGAGGACATCCTGCAGTCCGACCCCGACACCAAGCATGTCGCCGGCGGCCTTGCCGCCATGGAATGCGTGGTGGTGCACGATCTCTTCCTCAACGAGACCGCCAACTACGCGCATGTCTTCCTGCCGGGCTCGACCTTCCTGGAAAAGGACGGCACCTTCACCAACGCCGAGCGCCGCATCAACATGGTGCGCAAGGTGCTGGAGCCGAAGGCGCGTTATGCCGACTGGGAAGCGACGCAGGAGCTTGCCCGCGCCATCGGGCTGGACTGGAACTACACGCATCCGTCTGAGATCATGGACGAGATCGCCAAGACGACACCGAGCTTTGCAGGGGTTTCCTTCGAACTGCTCGACCGTGTCGGCTCGGTGCAGTGGCCCTGCAACGAAAAGGCACCGCTCGGCACGCCGATCATGCATGTCGACGGTTTCGTGCGCGGCAAGGGCAAATTCATCCGCACCGAATATGTGGCGACGGACGAGCGCACCGGACCGCGCTATCCGCTGCTTCTGACCACCGGCCGCATCCTCTCGCAATACAATGTCGGCGCGCAGACCCGGCGTACCGAGAATTCCATGTGGCATTCGGAGGACCGTCTGGAAATCCATCCGCACGATGCCGAGAACCGTGGCGTCCGCGACGGCGACTGGGTGCGGCTTGCGAGCCGTTCGGGTGAAACGACGCTGCGCGCGCTGATCACCGACCGCGTCTCGCCGGGTGTTGTCTACACGACGTTCCATCACCCGGACACGCAGGCCAACGTGATCACCACCGACTTCTCGGACTGGGCTACCAACTGTCCGGAATACAAGGTCACGGCCGTGCAGGTGGCGCCGTCCAACGGGCCGACCGAATGGCAGAAGGACTATAACGAGCAGGCCCGCCAGAGCCGGCGCATCAAAGGCCATCTCGAGGCGGCGGAGTGAGAACTGCCTCAACGTCCCCCTAGAGATCGCGCGATGATCCGCCCCGCCACCACGTCGACCACCCGCATTGCCCGCCGTGCCGGCGGAACCAAGGCGGCTGCGCGCATGGTGCCGGAGGAAACACCGGTCGCGCTTTCCTATGCCGGCACCACCCATGCGGTGATGATGGCTTCGCCGGCGGACTTCGAGGATTTCGCGGTCGGCTTTTCGCTGACGGAAGGCATCATCGGCTCGCCCGACGAGATCGAATCCGTCGAGGTGCAAGACGTCGAGGCCGGCATCGACATCCAGATCCGGCTGAAGGACAAGGCGAACACACGGTTCGAAGCACGGCGCCGACGGCTGGCAGGTCCGGTCGGCTGCGGATTGTGCGGCATCGAGTCGATCGAGGAAGCGATGCGCTCGGTCGACGCCGTCGACACTTCCAGGCTCACGCTGAGCGCCGACGACATCACCGGTGCGGTTAGGGCGCTTTCGAAGCAGCAGCCGCTGCATGCCGAGACCGGCGCCGTGCATGCCGCCGGATTCTATCTGCCGGGCAAAGGCATCGTGGCAGCGCGCGAGGACGTCGGCCGCCACAACGCGCTGGACAAACTGGCAGGTGCCCTGGCCAAGGCCGGCATCGACGGCACCACCGGCGCGGTCGTCGTCACCTCGCGCGTCTCGGTCGAGATGGTGCAGAAGACAGCGGCGATCGGTGCGCCCTTCATCATTGCCGTCTCGGCGCCGACAGCGCTTGCCATCCGCACCGCCGAGGCAGCCGGCATGACGCTGGTGGCGCTGGTGCGCGGCGACGAATTCGACATCTTCACCCGCCCGGAGCGGGTCAGCAGCGGAGTTTCCCAACATGTCGCATGACGAGGATCATGTCGCCTCCACCAGCGAGAAGCTGGTGCGCATGGCCAACCAGATCGCGACCTTCTTCCATTCCAAGCCGCGCGAGGAAGGCATTGCCGGCGTGGCCGAACACATCAACAAGTTCTGGGAGCCGCGCATGCGCCGGCAGATGTTCGAGATGATCGACGCTGGCGGTAACGGTTTCGATGAACTGGTTCTTGTCGCGGCACCACTGATTCGCCGCCCTGCGCCGGAACAAAAGCCCGCAGCCTGATTTTGACGGCGAATTGCTGTCAGACGGCCAGTTTTGCTTCGTCTTACACAGTATAAAGACCGGAGTCTTTTGCGAGTCGCCGCGCCCTGTCTTTTATCCAGAGGCCAGAAAACAATCCAACTGTCCAAATTTCCGGACACGGATTACAGGACCCGTACAGTAGCAGCATGCGTGAGGAAGAGACGGGCTTCCTGTCTTCTATTTCGAATATTCTAATCTATCAAAATAAACATTAGAGATATATTTTCTCCGTGATCGGATTGCGGCGAGATATCCTATAAAATTAAAGCATAAATGATGTGTACAATGTACGGCGCACTGGACATGAATATTTGCGCCTTGACTTAAGCTTACTTGTGTTTAAGCGTTTCATTTATCCAGTAAGGAGAGGGCTCTCCGCATGAAAGGTCTTTTACCTGGACTTGCGCTTCTTGGGCTTGCGGCATCTTCTTCTATTTCACTTGCCGCTACGCAAGGCGTGATCTTCAACGGATCGGTGGCTTCTGTCTGCGTGCTGACCGTCGGCTCCAACGGTACGATGACCGTCAGCCCAAATCTTCAATCGCTCAGCTCGCACAACAGCGGCGGCACGGCAGGCACGGCAAATCTTGCAACCACAGGCGGTGTCACGCTCAGCGTCGATTCCGCCGTGACCGGCGTGACCACGCCGGCTGCCGACAGCGGCACTATCGCCTGGACACCAACCTACGCGGTTTCCGGCGCGCATAATTTCCCCGAGGGCGGCGCTTCTCATGCGTTAGCGGGACCGGGTACGTCCGTGGTGACGGTCAATCTGGCCGGGGCCAAGACGGGCTCGGATACATTCGTGGCAGGCAACTACCAGGCGACGGTTACGGTTCGCTGCGAACCCTAGAGCGTTTCCGTTTTCACGGAAACGCCCTAACTCTTTGTTTTTACGCAATTCCGGACGAAAACCGTTACACACTTTTCCTGGAATTGCTCGAGTCCAGTTCGAAAGGGACAACGATGACCAGCAAGTGCCTGTATGGGCCCTTGGCCCTGTTGTGCGTGCTTCCGGGAGCGGTTTCAGCCCAGTCGATGTCGCCTATGCGCGGCGAAATCATGAGCTTCTCCAATGTCTTCGCCGTGCGTGTCTATCCGGCCAATCCCTACAAGCAACGCATCAAGATCTCGGTCCGTGTCTATGACCAGGACTTTTATCCGGTCGAAGACGCCCGTGTCAGCCCTTCCGAGTTCATGCTCGGAGGCGATGCCTCGCGCCCGGTTCTCGTCGTCGTTCCATTCAACGGCACGACCGAACGCAAAGTTCGAATCTGCACTGAAAGCATCCCGTTTCCAAATGATCAAACCCAGATAAGGGCACAGATATGCGGAAAATTTCTTGGACAAAGGCGCTCCTGACCACGCTTCCACTGACCGGGATCTGTGGATGGCAGGCCCATGCTGAGGACGTTTACAAGCTCGTCCAGAATCAGAACGGCTTCGACCTGCCTGGGGTGGCTCTCCCGCAAGGACAGGATGAGGTGCGCGCCGCAGACGGCACAACCTGCAGTTCCTCGATTTCCGGCTCCGGTGCTTATCTCGACATGGGTGTCATCAGGAACAGCGCCGCGGTCAGCACGCAGGACATGGCTGCTTACGGCAGGGTGGTGATCCCACTGGGCAGCAGGCCGAAACGACTGGATTGCTCCAAGCTCTATAACCTCGAAGTTGAACGCCTGCAGATAGAACTTGATCTCATGAAAATGGGCGTCGGTCCCGATGCCGGCATGTCCACCGCCTCGACCGCGCAGACTGCACCCGCCTCCACCACTGTGAAACGCCAGGTCAAGGCGCAGCGCAGGAGCAAGAACTGGGTGTCGGAGGGCTGGAGCGCGCGAGGTGACGGCAAATAGCGGAGCGCCCATGATGGCTTGCGAACCCTTGCGTATCGCTGTGCCGCGCCTGAGTGCGCTACTTGTGATGGCGGCGCTGGTCAGCAGTCCGGCCTACGCCGCCCTGGATGGCACCTGCACAATCATGGTGACGCGGACCGGGACGATGGTGACCAATGCCAACGCTTCCGTCTTGAGTTCCAAGCCGGCTGGCGGCGCTTACGCCGCGGCCTCGATCACCATTCAGCCCGGTGTTCTTGGAGTCTTGTGCAGCCTTGTCCAGTTGCTCAACTGCTTCGCCTTGACCGTGGTGCCGCCAGCAAGCTTTTCAAGCGCTCCCTCCGGCGGCGGCACCAATGTCAGCTTCAACACGGTGTTCCGCATCGACGGCAGCGCAACCGACCAGCCTCAGAATACGCCGGTCAAGGTGCTGAACGGCCCGCACAGCGTTCAGATCGACCTGATCGCGACCAAAAGCTCCGGCATCTACGCTTCCGGCAACTATCAGGGGACGGTGACACTCCGCTGCGAGTGAGGATTGCTTCGTCGTGTTCAACCGGCGCCTGTCCGGACCCCGACCATCCCTAACCGAGGCCGCCGGTATTATTTCAGTTTCTAAAATTTGTTTGCGCGCGAGATAGCGTTCTCTGCTATGGTTGACGACCCTATCGTCTGGCCGGCGGGACAATTGCGTGAGGCCAATCGAGACCAGATACGCGCGTAGCGGGGATGTGCGGATCGCCTATCAGGTGGTCGGTCAAGGCGCGCTCGACCTCGTCTTCGTGCCGGGCTTCATATCCAATCTCGACCTGCAATGGGAAGACGAGGGTTACAGCCGCCTGCTCAAACGGCTCTCCGCCTTCTCGCGACTGATCCTGTTCGACAAGCGCGGCACCGGCCTATCCGACCGCGTCGACAGCCATCGCCTGCCCAGCCTCGAAACCCGCATGGACGACGTGCGCGCGGTGATGGATGCCGCCGGCAGTGGCCGCGCGGCACTGCTCGGCGCCTCGGAAGGCTCGCCGATGGCGATGCTGTTCGCCGCCACCTATCCGGAGCGGATACGGGCGCTGGTTCTCTATGGCGGCTATGCACATTTCCACAAATGGGTGATGTCGCCGGAGCGTCTCGAAACCTTCCTCGAAACGGCCGAGACCTCGTGGGGCACTGGTGCCACCTTGCCCAATTTCGCGCCGGGGCGGCTGGACGACACGCATTTCATCCAATGGTGGGCTCGGTTCGAGAGGCTGTCGGCCAGTCCAACCGCGGCTGCGGCTCTTGCCTGCATGGATGCGGGGATCGACGTGCGCAGCATCCTTTCGTCGATCGGCGCACCGACGCTGCTCATCCACCGCCGCAACGACGTGCGCGTCGACCCGCAGGCCAGTCGCTTCCTCGCCAGGAAGATCCAGGACGCCCACCTCATCGAGATAGCCGGGCGCGACCATCCGGTCTGGACCGGGGACGTCGACCGGGTGTCCGACCTGATCGAGGAATTCCTGACCGGTCAACCGGCAGTGGCGGACACCGAGCGTGTGCTCGCTGCGCTGCTGGCAACGCGCATCTACGACACGGCCAAGCTCGGCGACCGCATGTGGAGCGAGCGGAGCCAGCGCTTCCATGAGACATGGCGGCTGCTGGTCGGCCGCCACGGAGGACGCGTCGCCGGCACGCATGGCGAGCTGATGATTGCGCGCTTCGACGGGCCTGCACGCGCCATACGCTGCGCGGCGGCGTTGCGCGAAGCGGCGCAGCAGATCGGGGTGGCCAGCGCGCAGGGCGTGCACGTCGGAGAGATCGAATTGCGCGGCCTGCCAGCCGGCCTGACAGCACGGGTCACAATGCAACTCGCCACCCATGCCGGGCGCGGCGACATCATCGCCTCGCGGCTCGTCGCCGAACTTGCGGTGGGCTCCGGCCTCCACTTCGTCGACGCAGGCCGCGTCAGCTTGGAAGAGCTGGGCGAACCACTGCCGGTGGTCCAGGCAACCTCGGAACAGCATCTGGAACCGGCCTGCCGTTCCAAGGCCAAGCCCGTGGAGCCGGCGATGCTGACGGCGCGGGAAAGCGAGGTGGTGAGCCTGATCGCCGACGGCAAGAGCAACGCGGCGATCGCCGCAGAACTGAAGCTCAGCGAGCATACGGTGAAGCGGCACGTCGCCAACATATTGCTCAAGCTCGACCTGCCGTCGCGGGCGGCAGCGGCGGCCTTTTCGGCCCGGCATGCTGGCCCGGACGGGCCATGAGAGCCATGGCGCTTTCGAGCGAAGCGCTCGGCACGCCTTGAGGATTACGATTTGTCCCCATGCAGGCCAGGCGATGTCGCCGTTACGGCACTGCGAATGGAGGATGAAATGCTGAGACTGATTGGCAAGACCGGATTGCTGACATTGGCGGCAGCTGCGTTGCTGGCCGTCACACCGGCGCAGGCCGAAGATGCTTCGGCAACCGCCGCCTACAAGGACATCCAGGCCACGCTCGGCTCGGTGCCCGACATGTTCAAGACATTGCCGGACGTGGCCGTGGCCGGCGCCTGGGCCGAGATCAAAGGGGTCCAGCTCAATCCCAACACCGCGCTCGACGGCAAGACCAAGGAACTGATGGGGCTCGCGGTGGCCGCACAGATCCCCTGCCAGTACTGCATCTACTTCCACACGCTGGCAGCCAAGGCCAATGGCGCGAGCGACGAAGAGATCAAGGAGGCCGTGGCGATGGCGGCGATCGTGCGCCACTGGTCGACGATGCTCAACGGCAGCCAGGTAGACCTCGCGACCTTCAAGAAGCAGACCGACGAACTGCTCGCTGCCGCCAAGGCGAAGTCGCAGTGATTACAGCCGCCCGGCGATGGGCGCCGGGCAGCATCCGATCAACTCGAACACCCCAGTCAAACGGGTATGGAGATGAAAATGCTGACCAAGACAAAAGCAGTGGATGGCGCGGCGATCAAGAAGGCGATCGAGAGCCGTGACGGCAAATTGCTGTCGAGCTTCTACGCCGACGATGCGCTGGTGCGGGTGATGGACCGCAACAATCCGCCGAGCAAGCCGCGCGAGATCCGCGGCCGCGCGGCGATCAGCACCTTCTGGGACGACATCTGCAGCCGGGCCATGACCCACAAGGTCGACACCACCATTGCCGAGGGCGACAGCCTCGCCTTCACCCAGGCCTGCGCCTATCCGGACGGCACCAAGGTGTTCTGCGCGGCGACACTTGAGCTGAAAAACGGCCTCATCGCGCGGCAAACGGTCGTGCAGGCCTGGGACGAATAGACCGGCAGTGGAGCCTGCCCATCCCGATCCCGTCGGGATGGGGCTCTGTTTCAGCGGTTGACCACGACCTTCGTGCTCAGGCCGCAAACCATGGGAGGAGAACCAGCATGTTCAGCGCCAGATGGCAGATCGACGCCAAATTCGGTCACAAGCAAACCGTGCTTGAGATGATGCGGCAATGGGAACGCGAGATCGGCTCCCAGGTCGACATCGCCGAGCTCAAATTCCAGATCATGACCGGATCGATCGGCGCGCGCGAGGCGACGATCGAGACGCATCACCAGGTCGAGAGCCTCGCCCGACTGGAGGAGTTCTTCGCCAAGATCGCCAAGATCGACGCCCACGCCAAATGGGGCAAGGAGATAGAGCCCTATGTCGTCTCGGGCTCCAGCCTCTGGCAGATCTTCCGGGTGGTGGAGTAGCACCCACTCTTCCTTCTCCCCGTTCACGGGGAGAAGGAAGCCCGAAAGGCCGGATAAGGGGCAGATCCCGGCGAGTTCGTGCAGCCCCTCATCTGCCTGGAGCGTTTCCGTTTTTCACGGAAACGCGGAAACGCTCCAACTTTTTGTTTTACGCAATTCCGGACGGAAAACCGTTACACACTTTTCCTGGAATTGCCCTACCCATGCGCCACCATCACGTGGCGCACGGCGGTGTAGTCTTCCAGCGCGTAGACCGACATGTCCTTGCCGTAGCCGGACTGCTTGAGGCCGCCATGCGGCATCTCGTTGGTCAGCATGAAGTGGGTGTTGATCCAGGTGCAGCCATATTGCAGGCGGGCGGCGGTGGCCATGGCGCGCGAGATGTCCTTGGTCCACACCGACGAGGCAAGACCGTAGTCGCTGTCATTGGCCCAGCCGACCGCTTCGTCGACATCCGAGAAGCGGGTGATCGACACAACCGGCCCGAACACCTCGCGGCGTACGATCTCGTCATCCTGCAGGGCGCCGGCAACGACCGTCGGCTGGAAATAGAAACCCGAACCATCGCCCGGCTTGCCGCCCGTGGTGATCTCGATGTGCTTCAGCTCCGAGGCACGCTCGACGAAGGAAGCGACGCGGTCGCGCTGGCGCCGCGAGATCAATGGTCCGATCTCGTTTTCGGTGTCGTCTGCCTGATCGAATTTGATGGTCGATACCGCCGAAGAAAGCTGGGAGACCAGCTTGTCGTAGATCTTCTTGCCGGCATAGATGCGGCAGGCGGCGGTGCAGTCCTGGCCGGCATTGTAGTAGCCGAAGGCGCGCAGGCCGGTGACGACGGCGTCGAGATCGGCATCGTCGAAAACGATGACCGGCGCCTTGCCGCCGAGTTCCAGATGCGTGCGCTTGACCGACTTGGCGGCTGCCTGCAGCACCTTCTTGCCGGTGGCGATGTCGCCGGTGATCGAGATCATGTTGATCTTGGGATGATTGATGAGCGGGCTGCCGACGCTTTCGCCACGGCCGAGCACGACGTTGACGACGCCCTCCGGCAGGAGGTCGGCCAGGATGCGGGATAGTTTCAGCGCGGTGAGCGGCGTCTGCTCCGACGGCTTGAACACCACGGTGTTGCCGCCGGCAATGGCTGGCGCCAGCTTCCACGCCATCATCATCAGCGGATAGTTCCAGGGCGCGATCGAGGCGACGATGCCGATCGGATCGCGGCGGATCATCGAAGTGTGGCCGGGCAGATATTCGCCCGCCACCTGGCCGGGCATCGAACGCACCGCACCGGCGAAGAAACGATAGCAGTCGACGATGGCCGGTATCTCATCGTTCAGCACGGCATTGATCGGCTTGCCGCAGTTCAGCGCCTCGAGCGCGGCGAACTCCTGCGCCTCGGCCTCGATGCGGTCGGCGATCTTGAGCAGGTAGGCGGAGCGCTGCGCCGGCGTGGTGCGCGACCACGTGGCGAAAGCCTTCTCGGCTGCAGCGACGGCGCGCTCGATCTGCGCCTCGCTCGCTTCCGGCAGGCTAAGGATGGTGGCGCCGGTGCGCGGGTTCAGCACGGCTTCCTCGGCCTCGGCGCCCTTTTCGAACGCGGCACCGATCAGCATTTCAGTGTTCATTGTCGTACTCCCGTTTCTTTCGTGGGAGCGGGCAGGGAGTAGTGAAATAGTGAGTAGGGAATAGGAGCGCTCTTTTCGTCGCTGCGAAAGCAGCCTCCCTATCAACCACTCACTATCTCACTACTCCCTACTCGCTGATTTTCATTTCCCCGCCCCCGCGACCTGGTCGCCGTCGCGGGTGAGGTAATAGGCAAGCAGGATGGGCAGCAGCGTCACCAGCACGACGACCATGGCCACCACATTGGTGACCGGGCGCTGGCGTGGCCTGATCAGTTCCTCCAGCATCCAGATCGGCAGCGTCTGCTGCTGGCCGGCGGTGAAGGTGGTGACGATGACCTCGTCGAAGCTCAGCGCAAAGGCAAGCATGCCGCCGGCAAGCAGAGCTGTCGCGATGTTGGGCAGCACGACATGCCGGAAGGTCTGGAAACCATCGGCGCCGAGATCGTAGGACGCCTCGATCAGCGAACCCGAGGTGCGGCGGAAGCGGGCGACGGCGTTGTTGTAGACCACCACCACGCAGAAGGTGGCGTGGCCAAGCACGATCGTCCAGAACGAGAAAGGTATCTCGGTCAGTGCAAAGGCCGAGCGCAGCGCGATGCCGGTGATGATGCCGGGCAGCGCGATCGGCAATATGACCAGCAGCGACACCGTTTCGCGGCCGAAGAAGCGTGAACGCGAGACAGCCGCCGCACACAGGGTGCCGAGGATCAGGGCAACCAGCGTCGAGATCGCCGCGACGCGGACCGAAAGCGACAGCGCTTCCCACACATCCGGCCGGTTCCAGGTGACGGCGAGCCATTGGGTGGTGAGGCCGGGCGGCGGCCACTGGTAGCTCTTCTCTTCGGTGGTGAAGGCATAGATGAAGATCAGCAGGATCGGCAGGTGCAGGAAAAGCAGGCCACAGGTGGCGGCGATCTTCAGGCCGAGCGGGGCCGACTGGCTACGGTCAGAGCGCATCGAAGGCTCCCATGCGCTTGGCGCCCCACAGGTAGAAACCCATGATGACGATGGGCACCACCGCGAAGGCGGCGGCCAGCGGGATGTTGCCGGCGGTGCCTTGCTGCGAATAGACGGCCTGGCCGATGAACAGGCGCGACGTGCCGATGATCTGCGGCACGATGTAGTCGCCCAGCGTCAGCGAGAAGGTGAAGATCGAGCCGGCGACGATGCCGGGCAGCGCCAGCGGAAACAGAACATTGCGAAAGGTTTGTCCCGGCGAGGCGCCGAGATCCGACGAGGCCTCGACCAGATTGCCGGGCACGCGTTCCAGCGCTGCCTGCATCGGCAGGATCATGAACGGCAGCCAGACATAGACGAAGGCGATGAAGGTACCGGTTGCCGACACCGACAGCGAGTTGCCGCCGACATAAGGCAGCGCCAGCCAACCGTCGAGAAGCCAGAGCAGGTGCAGTTTGGCGAGCAGCCAGGTGAGGATGCCTTCCTTGGCAAGGATCAGCTTCCAGGCATAGACCTTGACGAGATAGCTCGACCAGAGCGGCAGCATCACCGCCAGGTAGAACAGCGCCTTCCAGCGGCCCTGCGCGTAGCGGGCGGCGTAATAGGCAATGGGAAATGCGACCGCGATGGAGGCCAGCGTCACCAGGGCCGCCATCGTTACCGTACGCACGATGATGTCGAAATTCGCCGGCTGCAACAGGTCGGCATAGGTCTTCAGAGTGAACTGCCGGTTGATGAGGCCCGAGAATTCGTCGATCGAGAAGAAGCTCTGCAACAGCAAGGCAAGCAGCGAGCCGATATAGACGACGCCGAGCCAGAGCAGCGGCGGCATCAGCATCAGCACGAGCAGGAAGCGGGGCCGGCGCCAGAACAGGTCGGACAGCGCTCCCAGCATGCCGCCGCGGGCGGGCAGGATCGCCGAGACAGGCGCGTCGCGCGTTGCGGTGACGGAAGCGATGCTCATGGCGCTTCGTCCATCAGGTGGATGGCGTCGCGGTTGAAGGTGAAGGCAACGGCATCGCCCTGCTCCGGCACCGCCGTGCCCGATGGCACGCTGGCATGCAGGCGCAACCCTTCCGTGTCGAGCGCCAGCCGCGTGGCGGCGCCGAGATAGCTGACACCGGAAACCCGCGCCTGAATGGCGTCACTGCCCGTCTCGCGCGTGATGCGGATCGCCTCCGGACGCAGGCTTCCCCAGCGGCGCTGGCCTGCGTAACGCTGCACGAAATCCGGCGGCAGCACGTTGGAGGAGCCGACGAAATCGGCGACGAAGCGTGTCTTCGGGCGCTGGTAGATTTCCTGCGGCGAGCCCACCTGCATGATCCTGCCTTCGTTGAAGACGGCAACACGGTCGGCCATCGACAAGGCCTCGCCCTGATCGTGGGTGACGAAGACGAAGGTGATGCCGAGCGCCTTCTGCAGCGACTTCAGTTCTTCCTGCATGTTCTCGCGCAGCTTGAGATCGAGCGCGCCGAGCGGCTCGTCGAGCAGCAGCACCTTGGGCTGGTTGACCAGCGCACGCGCCAAAGCGACGCGCTGACGCTGACCGCCGGAAAGCTGGCCCGGACGGCGGGCGCCATAGCCCGGCAATTGCACGAGCGCCAGCGCCTCTTCGGCGGCCTTCAGGCGCTCGGCCTTGCCGATGCCCTTGACCATCAAGCCGTAGGCGACATTGTCGAGCACGTTGAGGTGCGGAAACAGCGCATAGTCCTGGAAAACGGTGTTCACGTTGCGCCGGTAGGGCGGCACGCCCTCGGCGCGTTCGCCGAAGATCGAGATTGTGCCGGCGGTGGGCTGCTCGAAACCGGCGATCAGGCGCAGGCAGGTCGTCTTGCCCGAACCGGAAGGGCCAAGCATGGCGAAGAACTCGCCGGCGGCGATGTCGAGGTCGAGCGCGTCGACGGCTTTTACCGCGCCGAAGTGACGGGCCACTTTCTGGAAGGAAACAGCTGGGGTCATCTCATCTGCGATCATTGTTTCGAACGATCATGCCTGACCTGGCGGCTCGACAGCCGTTGGGCAGACGCGGTCACCTCCCATCACGGGGAGGCAGCGCCAAAGGGCGGGTGAAAGCTCAGGTCCGCGCGGCTCCCAACCCGCCCCTCAGGGGCGATCCTCCCCGATTACGGGGAGGGAGGGAGATCAACGCCCGCCGATGACGCCGATGTAGTCCGAGACCCAGCGATAGTAAGGCACGCACTGGTCATTCTGGCTGGCGCATTTCGAAGTCGGGGTGCGCCAGAACTTGATCTTCTCGAACTGGTCGTAGCCGTTGGTCTTGCAGCCTTCGTCAGTCAGCAATTCATTGCCCTTGCAGGCGGCCGGCACGACGGGGAGAGAACCGAACCAGGCCGAGACATCACCCTGCACCTTCGGCGAAAGCGAGTGTTCGAGCCACATATAGGCGCAGTTCGGATTGGCGGCGTCGGCCTCCATCATGGTGGTGTCGGCCCAGCCGGTGGCGCCCTCTTCCGGGATGGTCGAGGCGACCGGCTGCTTGGCGGCAACCAGCGTATTCACCTGGAACGGCCACGAACCCGAGGCGACGACGCCTTCGTTGCGGAAGTCATCGACCTGGATGGCGGCGTCATGCCAGTAACGGCCGACCAGAGTGCGCTGCACGCGCAGCAGGTCGAGCGCAGCCTTGTACTGATCCTCGGTCAGCTCGTACGGGCTCTTGATGCCAAGGTCGGGCTTGTGCGCCATCAGGTAGTTGGCGGCGTCGGCGATATGGATGGGGCCGTCATAAGCCTGGACGCGGCCTTTGTTGGACTTGCCGTCGGAAAGCGTCTGCTCCTCGAAGACGACATTCCAGCTCTTCGGCGCTTCCTTGAAGACGTTGGTATTGTACATCAACACGTTCGGGCCCCATTGGTAGGGCACGCCATAGTGCTTGCCATCAACCGTGAACCAGGGTGCATCCTTGATGCGGTCGTCGACCGTCTTCCAGCTCGGGATAAGGTCGGTGTTGATGGGCTGCACGCGCTTGCCGGCAACGAGGCGCAGCGAAGCGTCGCCGGAGGCGGTGACGAGGTCGAAACCGCCCTCGTTCATCAGCGAAACCATTTCGTCGGAGGTGTTGGCGGTCTTGACGTTGACCTTGCAGCCCGACTTCTTCTCGAAGTCCGAGACCCAGTCATAGGCCTTGTCGGTTTCGCCGCGTTCGATGTAGCCCGGCCAGGCGATGATGTTGAGCTGGCCTTCGCCCTTGCCGACTTCCTTCAAGGCTTCCTGCGCCACGGCCTGACCGGCAAAGGTCAGCGCGATCGTCAGGGCAGTGCATGATTTGAGGAAAGAATTCATCGTCGTCTCCCATCTCAGGGGCCGCGCTCTGACGGCGGCTTCGCTCCCTGCAATGGAAGGTGTCTTGAAAAAGCCGCTTTCGCAAATTCATTTATCAGAAAGGCGATATCGGTTTTTCCGATAGCTTATGACCTTCCCCCGACTATTGCCGCTGCCGGATTGTGCGCTGCGATTGCGCGATGCCGATGAAGTCGCGCGCCGGCTGTGCCAAGGCCGAGCCGCGGCGCCAGACCATGCCGACCTGGACCACGGGCAGCGAGCCGGAAACATCACGCGATTCAATACGATCGCCTTCCAGCGACCATGGGCGATAGATCAGGTCCGGCAGCAGGGCCACGCCCGCGCCGGTGGCGACGAGACTGCGCACGGCCTCCACAGAACGGGTGCGGAAAGCGACATGCGGTCTGGCGCCGATCGCGGCCAGAAGCTTGCCGGTGTTCTCCTCGATCTCGTCGATGGTCAGCATGATCAGCGGTTCGCTGACGATGTCGCCGACGCCGATGATATCGGCACCGGTCAGGCGATGCCCGAGCGGCATCCACAGGCGATAGGCCGAGACCTCGAGGATTTCCGATTGCAGCGCGGTGCGGTCGCGCAGGTTCGAAATCACCATCACCGCGACGTCGAGCTTGCCGCCGACCAAAAGGTGTTCGAGATAATCGCCATTGTCCTCGATCGCCGAAATATCGACGCTGGGATAGGCGCGGCGATAACGCGCCAGGATGTCGGACAGGACATAACCCGCAACCAGCGAAGTGACGCCGAGCTGCAGACGGCCCTTGGTCTGTTCCTGCTCGCCCAGGAAGGTGCGGCGCGCATCCGACACGTCGGACAGGATCTTGGTTGCGTGGCGCAGGAACTGGTGTCCCTTGTGCGTGATGTTGAGGCCGCGTGAATGGCGCTCGAACAGCTCGACGCCAAGGTCGCTCTCCAGCTCCTTGACCGCTTCGGTGACGGAAGATTGCGAAATGGACAGTTTCTGCGCGGCCCGCGAGACGGAGCCCTGGTCCGCGACGGCGACGAAGAACTGGAGCTGCCTGAGCGTGAATGCCATGTGCTGAATAAACACCGGCGCAGGCGGGAAGAAAAGCCGTCAGCCGCCGGCCAGTTCCGCTCGCCGGCGGCGCACAGACCGATAGCGCAGGAGCAGGAAGAACGTCACTTCCACCAGCACGACGATGGCGATGATGCGGAAGCCAATGGAAACCAGGTTGTGGTCGCCACCGCGCAGCAGATAGCCGATGAGCAGGAACGACGAATTCCAGATCATCGCGCCGAGCAGCGTAGCCGAGGCGAAAGGCAGGATGGCCAGCCGCAGCGCACCGGCACCGATGCCGAGATAATTGCGCACCGTTGGAATGAGCTGCGCCACCAGCGAAGCAGCAAAAGCCCTGCGGCGATAGGCTTCGGCCAGCCTGCGATAGGTTGCAAGCGGCAGAAAGACATATCTGCCGAACCGGCCGACCAGCGCCTCGGCACGCTCCTCGCCGAGGCGGCGGCCCATCATGTACCAGAACAGCGAGCCCAGGGTGGACCCGGCGACGGTGATCGCCAGCAGCAACTCCAGCCGATCGAGACCCGGCGCCGCCGTCATGCCGAGAAACAGCAGCACGATGTGTGACGGCGGCGCCGGAAAGATCTTCTCGACCGACGCGACACAAAACACGCCGAGAAGTCCGGAACCCAGGACGACTTGCAGTGATCCGGTCACGCGTAACGCCAGTCGTATGACTTGACGATCGGAATGCGGCTGATGCGGTAGACCGTGGCCGGCGGGAAATTGCGCAGCGTATGGCCGACACGGCTGGCCTTCAGATCGAGCTGGTCGAGCATGCTCTGGTCGATCGGGCAGCGCAGGCCAAGCGTGAACTGATAAAGAGAGGCACCTGGCCGCAAATTGGCGAAAACGCCTTCCAGGATCAATCGCGTGCGGCGCGGCGAGATCAGCCGGAACGGCAGGCCGCTGACAGCGGCACCCACCACAGGCCCGTTGTAGAGCGCCAGGTGGCGCAAGCCGGTAGCGTCCATTTCGAAGATGCGCGCCGCAGGGAAGCGCTTGGTGAGCATGGCGGCGAAATCGCTGTCGGCCTCGACCAAAGTCAGATCCTGTTCGCGCACGCCGCGCTCGATCAGGGCCCGCGTGAAGGGGCCGGTACCGGGTCCAAGTTCCAGCACGGGACCGGTATCCGGACCGATCTCGCGGGTCATGAGCCCAGCCAGGGTAGAGCCCGAAGGCGCGACCGATCCGATCCTGAATGGCGCCGCCGCCCAGGCCATCAGAAAGGAGAAAGCGTCGTTGGTGTGCATATCAATCCTCGATCCGAAATCGAACTGCCGGCGAATCGAACGCCAGCCGATGCAGCGCTGTTTGCTGCCGCTGGATTGCATAAACATTGCGGAAATTGGCGCTCCGGTATGAAAAACGCGTTCTGGACACTCACATCGTTTTGCCATGTTTACGCAATGTTGAGATCGTAGCCCGCCGTGACGAGCTCCATGACAAGAGACGACAATGCGTATCCTTCTGGTCGAGGATGAACAGGAAATGGCTTCGGCGCTGCGCGTGGCGCTCAAGCGCCACGACATGGTCACCGACCATGCCGCCTCGCTTCTCGAGGCTGAAGACTTCGTGGCGACCGACAGCTACGACGCGATCCTGCTGGACCGCCAGCTGCCCGACGGCGACGGGCTTTCCCTGGTGACCAAGCTGCGGGCCGGAGGCAGTGCTACGCCCGTGCTCGTCCTGACGGCGCGCGGCGACACCGCCGACAAGGTCGACGGGCTGAATGTCGGCGCCGACGATTATCTGGCCAAGCCCTTTGCCTTCGAGGAACTGATGGCCAGGCTGCGCGCGTTGCTGCGCAGGCCGGCGACGGTGCATTCCCAGGTGATCCGCGCCGGCGACCTCGCCTTCGACGTCGGCCACCGCGAGGCCAGCATCCGCGGCGAGCCGATGGCCTTGCCGAGACGCGAATTGCTGGTGCTGGAGGCGCTGATGCGGCGCATGGGCCGCATGGTGCAGCGCGAATCCCTGATGGAGGCGGTGTTCGGCCTCGACGACGAAATCCAGTCCAACGCCCTCGACACGCACGTCTCGCGCCTGCGCCGCAAACTGGCCGAGGCCGGCGTCGGGGTGACGATCAACGGGGTGCGCGGTGTCGGCTACCTCCTGCGCGAAACCTCATGATCTTCCGTAAGCCCCGCCGCCCCCGCTCGCTGAAATGGAGCCTGGTGCTGCGCATAGCGCTGCTTCAGGGTATCCTGATCACGCTGCTCGTCCCCCTGCTGATCGTCGCCCTCATCTGGTTCGGCGTGGCCAGCATGAACGACTATGAAGGCGGCACCGCCGACGTGATCAAGGACGCGCTGACCCGCGATGCCGGCGGCAAGCTGGCGCTCAAGCCGACGCGTGAACTCGAAGAGTTGCGCCGAACGGAAAAAGGCCTCTGGTATGTCGTGCGCGACAAGCAGGGCAATGTGCTGAAGGAAGGTACGATCCCGCCGGCACTCGCCCCATTCGCAAGCCAGCTCGACAACATCAGCGAGGCCCGCTTCTCATGGAAGATGGGGAAGGTCGACCGGCCCGCGGGCATCGTGGTGTGGGAAGACAACACCGGGGCGGGAGCGGTGCAGATCCTGGCCGGCACCGAAGGCCGGCTTTCATGGAGCCGCCTGGCATTTGCCGCCTGGGACTTCTTCCTGGTCGTCATCCTGCCGGTGGCCGGCGTCATGGCGCTGGCGACACTGTTCGTGACGCCCTGGGTCGTGCGTGGCGCCCTGCGTGGCCTCGGGGCGGCGGCCAGCGAAGCCGGACAGATCGACATCGACAAGCGCGGCGTGCAGTTGCCCCTCAAGGGCGTGCCGATGGAGGTGACGCCGCTGGTCAATGCCGTGAACGAGGCACTGGTGCGGCTGGACAATGGCTATGAGCGCCACCGCCGCTTCCTTACCGATGCCGCGCATGAGCTGCGCACCCCGGTTGCCATCCTCAACACCCGCGTCGCTTCCCTGCCGCCAACGCCGGAACGCGCGCGCGTGCTGCGCGACGCCGCCAGGCTTTCCACACTGACCGACCAGTTGCTCGACCTGCAGCGGCTTGGGCGCCAGGTCGATCGCTTCACGAAGGTCGATCTCGTTGAAATCGCCCGCAGCGTCGTCGTCGACATGGCGCCGATCGCCTTTTCATCCGGCTATGAAATGGCTTTCGAGCCTGCCGTCGAGAAGCTGGCAGCTACCGGCGATCGCGCCTCGATAGAACGTGCAGTGACCAGCCTCGTTCAGAACGCCATCGAACATGGCGGCAATCGCGGCAGGATCACCATCAGCGTCTTCAGGCCGGCGGCCATCGAAATCCTGGACGAAGGCGAAGGCGTGCCCGAGGACGAACGCAAGAAGATCTTCCAGCCATTCTATCGCCTGCGTCCGCATGACCATGGCGCCGGGCTCGGCCTCAACCTGGTGCAGGAGATCATGCAACTGCATGGCGGCCGCATCGAGGTGCTGGACGGCTTTCCGGGCGCGCTGTTCAGGATGACGTTTCCAGAACGGCAGAAGGGAGCCGCGACGTCGCGGGGAGCATGTTGAAGTGGAGGTGCCGATACGCCTAGTTGAGGGCGGGGGCAGGAACCGGCGTCAGGTTGCCCCTGGCCACCGACAGGAGCGAGGAAACCAGCGACTGGCGCTCCTGTTCCGAAAGGACCTGGAAATCGAACAGGCTGGCGCTGCGCATGCCTTCGACCGCGAAATAGGTGAGAAGCAGAGCCTTGAAATCGGGGGTTTCCGCTTTCAACCGGTCGAACAGCTCACGCTGGAAGATGCGGATGGGCGCGAGGAAATCCGGATTCTCGGCGATCGCCGAGAAAATCCAGGCGGAAGGCGGCTGGTCTTCCTCGAACTTCTTCGCGGAGAGTTTCACATAGGCCGCCAGGAGATTGCCCTGGGCACAGTCCCGCCTGGCCGTTTCCAGCGCTTCCTGGAACTCCTGCAGGTGATGCTCGACCAGTGCCTGCATCAGCTTTGCCTTGGTTGGAAAATTGTAGAGAAGGCCGCCCTTGGAGACGCCGGCGCGTTGTGCCACGGCATCCAGCGACAAATTGCCCGGTCCCGACTCACGCGCCACATCGGCAGCGGCTGCCAGGATTTTGTCGCGTGAGTTTGCTCGTGGTTTCTTCATCTCTGTCGCCTATAAGACACACTAGACCCAATTGACAAGACCGTCCAGACGGTACAGTAAGGCGTCGAAAAAATCACAGCCGGGGTTTCGTACAAAACACACCCGGCTATTTTGATTCAATTGTCATTGCCACGCGCCGTCTGAGGGATCCCATGATCAAGCGCTTTATCATTCGTTTCATTTTGCTTGTCCTCGTGGCCGCGGTGGCCGGCGGCATCATCTGGTTCAACTTCTTCCGCGACAAGATGATCGCCGGGTTCTTCGCCAACATGCCGGCGAACGTGCTGACGGTCTCGGCCAAGAAGATCGAGCCGACCACCTGGACACCGGGCATCGAGGCCATCGGCACCGTCGGCGCCTCGATGGGTGTCAACCTGACGATGGAAACGTCGGGCGTGGTCAAGGAGATCCTGTTCAAGGCCAACGACAAGGTCGAGAACGGCCAGTTGCTGGTGCGTCTGGACGATGCGGTGGAACAGGCCGACCTGATCGCGGCCAAGACCAAGGCAACGCTCGATCAGCAGGCGCTGGCGCGCGCCCAGGCGCTGCGCAAGACCGGTGTCGGCACCGAGGCTGCGCTGGATACCGCCAATGCCAATGCCGAGACTTCGGTCGCCCAGGTTGCCAAGGCGCAGGCCCAGGCGGACCTCAAGCTGCTCAAGGCACCGTTCGGTGGCGTCGCCGGTATTCCGAAGATCGAGCTCGGCCAGTATGTCGCGCCCGGCAACGCCATCGTCACCCTGCAGGACTTGGAGACGATGCGCGTCGACTTCACCATTCCTGAGCAGCAGCTCGAGAAATTGAAGGTCGGCCAGCCCGTCACCTTCGGCCCGACCTCCGACGACATGTCGTTCAAGGGCGTGGTCACCGGCATCGACCCCAAGATCGACCCGAGCAGCCGCCTGGTTTCGGTACGCGCCCGCATCGACAATCCGGAAGGGCGCCTGAGCCCCGGTCAGTTCGTGCAGGTGCGCGTCGAGCTGCCGAAGGAAGACAATGTCATCACCGTTCCGCAGACCGCGCTGACCACCAGCCTCTACGGCGACTATGTCTACACCGTCACTCCGGCCAAGCCGAAGGAAGGTGAAGCAAAGCCCGCCGAGGGCGCCAAGCCAGCCGACGGTGCTGCCGAGCAGAAGCCGGCAGAAGGCCCACAGCTTGTCGCCAACCAGGTCTTCGTCAAGGTCGGCCGTCGCTTTGGCGGCGTCGCCGAGATCGTCGAGGGCGTCAAGGCCGACGATCAGGTTGTCACCGCCGGACAGAATCGGTTGAGCAACGGCGCGCTGGTGAAGATCGACAACACGGTCGACCCCAGCAAGCCGGCAGAGCAGAAGGCTTCCGCCCAATGAGTTTCTCTGACCTCTTCATCAAACGACCCGTCCTGTCGACGGTGCTCGGCGCCATGATCCTGCTCGTGGGTATCCAAGGCATCTTCAATCTGGCGATCCGCCAGTATCCGAAGGTCGAGGAAACCGCGATCACGGTCACGACCGCTTATCCCGGCGCCAGCGCCGACCTGATCCAGGGCTTCATTTCGGCCCCGATCGCGCGCGCCGTCGCCTCGACGGAAAACATCGACTACGTCACGTCTTCCAGTGCGCCTTCTGCCAGCACCGTGACGGTCAACATGAAGCTCGGCTCCAATCCGGACGTCGCGCTGGCTGAAGTCCTGTCCAAGGTGCAGGGCGTGCGCGGCGACCTGCCTTCGGAAGCCAAGGACCCGGTGATCGTCAAGGGCACCGGCGACTCGTTCGCGATGATGTACATCTCGATGCAGAATCCGAACATGACGAAGGAGCAGCTGACCGAATACATCGAGCGTGTCGTGCGGCCGCGCATCACCACGGTCGAAGGCGTCGCCGACGTCAAGATCTTCGGCGCCCAGCAATATTCGATGCGCGTGTGGATCGACCCGGTCAGGCTGGCCTCGCGCGGCGTCACCGCAGCGGAGGTGGTGACGGCGATCAACAATTCGAACTTCCTGTCGGCTCCGGGCAAGACCGAGAACGAATATGTGATCTCGTCGATCACCGTGCGTTCGACCCTGCAGACGCCGGAAGCCTTCTCGGCCCTGCCGATCCGGTCGGTCGACGGCAATGTCGTTCGCCTGCGCGACGTGGCGCGCGTCGAGCTGGGTGCGGAAAACACCGACACACGCGTGACCTTCAACGGCAAGCCGGGCACCTTCCTGGCCATCTTCCCGACGCCGGCAGCCAATCCGCTGACGACGGCGGAAGCCATCCAGAAGCTGGTGCCGGTCATCCAGGACACGCTGCCGAAAGGCATGACGATCGAGGTCGTCTACGACTCCACGGAGCAGATCAGCGCCTCGATCGAGGAAGTGTTCAAGACCATCGGCGAGGCCGTTGCCATCGTCGTGGTGGTCATCCTGCTGTTCCTCGGTTCGTTCCGTTCGGTGCTGATGCCGATCATCACGATCCCGCTGTCGCTGATCGGCGTCTGCTTCATCCTCTATTTCATGGGCTACTCGATCAACCTGCTCTCGCTGCTCGCCATGGTTCTGGCGATCGGCCTGGTGGTCGATGACGCGATCGTGGTCGTGGAGAACATCCACCGCCACATCGAGGAAGGCATGACGCCGATGCAGGCCGCGTTTGCCGGCATGCGCGAAATCTTCTCGGCTGTCGTGGCCATGACGATCACGCTGGCGGCTGTGTTTGCGCCGCTCGCCTTCACCGGCGGCCTGACCGGTTCGCTGTTCCGCGAATTCGCGGTGACGCTGGCCGGCGCTGTGGTCATCTCCGGCCTCGTCGCCGTGACGATCACGCCGATGATGTCGGCGCGGCTTCTCACGGCCGGCTCGCACAGCCGGTTCCAGAGGATCGTGGACGGCACCTTCACGCGTGTCGAAAACGTCTATGAGCGGCTGGTCCACCGGTCGCTCCAGGCACGCTGGGTGACGCTGCTGATCGTCATCGCCCTGGTCGGGGTGACGGGTTTCATGTTCACCAAGACCTCGAGCGAACTGGCGCCGGAAGAAGATCAGGGCTTCCTGCTCTCGATCGTCACCGGTCCGCAATACGCGACCTCGGACTATACCGAGAAATACGTCAACCAGATGCTCGACCTGGTTAAGGACATTCCGGAAACACGCGCGCTGTTCTCGGCAGTTGCCTTCGGCAGCGCCACCAACAGCGCCTTCGTCGGCTTCGCCTTCAAGGACTGGGCCGATCGCGTACGCTCGTCGAAGGAACTCCAGGCCGACATCACGGAACGCCTGAAGAAGGTTGCCGGCGTGGAAGCCTTCGTGTTCGCGCCGCCGACATTGCCGGGTTCCGGTGGCGGCCTGCCGGTCGGCCTCGTCGTCCGTTCGACGGGCGAGTCCTCGAAGGTGTTCGAAGTGGCTGAGGAGATCAAGCAGAAGGCGCAGGCTTCCGGCCGCTTCATCGTCGTGCAGAACTCGATGTCGTACAACGCGCCACAGACCTCGATCACCATCGATCGCGATCGTGCCGCCGCGCTCAACATCCCGATCAGCGACATCGGCCGCACGCTGACGCTGCTGGTCGGTGGCAACGAGGTGGCCAAGTTCGACCGCGACTCCAACGCCTACAAGATCATCCCGCAGGTGCCGATCATCTATCGCGACAACCCGGCAAAGCTCGGCGACTATTTCGTACGCAGCGTGACGGATGAGATGGTGCCGCTGACCTCGGTGGTGAAGATCGATACCAACGCATCGCCGGCAGCGATCGAGCAGTTCAACCAGTTGAACTCGTCGACGATCACGGCGCTGCCGATGCCGGGCGTGACCACCGGCGACGGCCTGAAGACGATCGAGGATATCGCCAAGGCGAGCATGCCCGACGGTTTCTTCATCGACTACACCGGCCAGTCGCGGCAGGAGAAGGAGCAGGGCAACACGATCATCATCGCCTTCGTGGCCGCGATCATCGTGATCTACCTGGTGCTGGCGGCGCAGTTCGAGAGCTTCCGCGACCCGCTCATCATCATGATGTCGGTGCCGCTGTCGATCTTCGGCGCCATCCTGCCGCTGAACCTGATCAACGGCGGTATCGCCGGGGCCACGCTGAACATCTACACACAGGTGGGACTAATCACGCTGATCGGCCTCATCACCAAGCACGGTATTCTCCTGGTGGAGTTCGCCAATCAGCAGCGCGAAGAACACGGCCTGTCGATCCGGGAGGCCATCGTAGCCTCGGCAAAGGTCCGCCTGCGCCCGATCCTGATGACCACCGCCGCCATGGCGCTGGGCGTGGTGCCGCTGATCACCGCCCAGGGTGCGGGTGCCGCCGCCCGCTTCTCCATGGGTCTGGTGATCTTCACCGGTATCCTGGTGGGCACCTGCTTCACGCTGTTCGTGGTGCCGATGTTCTACACATTCCTGGCGCATCGGGGCCACGCTCCCGAGCAACAGCCGGGGACGGCAGTGCCGGCGCCCGCGGAATAAGCGACGGGCAAACACAAAAAGACAGGGCGCCGGAGCAATCCGGCGCCCCTTTTTGTTTGGGGGGAAATCGCTGCAGGCGCGACGCCCCTTCTCCCCTTGTGGGAGAAGGGAAAACACATCAGCCTCTGGCCGCCGCCTCCAGCGCGGCGATGTCGATCTTCACCATCTTCATCATCGCCTGCATCACGCGGCCTGCCTTCGCCTGATCCTTGTCCTTCAGCAGCTTGGGCAGCATGTCGGGCACCACTTGCCAGGAAATGCCGTACTTGTCCTTCAGCCAGCCGCACTGGACCTCCTTGCCGCCATCGGCGGTCAGTCTGTTCCAGTAGTGATCGACTTCTTCCTGGTCCTTGCAGTCGATACTCAGCGAAATCGCATCGTTGAAGGTCGCGTGCGGACCGCCGTTCAGCGCCTGGAAGCGCATGCCGTCCAGTTCGAAATCGGCGACCAGCAAGCTGCCCTCGGGGCCATGGCCATCCTTGCCCCAGCGCGTTTCGCTGACGATCTTCGAATTCTTGAAAATGGACGAATAGAATTTGATCGCGTCCTCGGCATCGTTGTTTTCGAACCAGAGGCAAGCGGTGATCTTCTGCATGATCTTCTCCTGAGAGGTCCCGTTTCGAATATTTTGCGGCGGCTCTGGGTGCGACTCAAAGGCCGAAATACGCCACCGTCACATCAAGGACGGGCTTGGTCGCTGCGATCCGACAGGCGCCTGGAACTTTTCTGCAAAGGGCAGCCCTATTGGGGTCGCATTTCCGTGAAGTCGGCTTTGTCGCAAAACCGTGGCCAGACTGGATCATGGCGTATATAACGCCAGCTTCCTATCTACGTTTATCGCACAGGAACGTGCCGTACAGGCATCAAGGACAGTACCCATGCCAGCCTATCGCTCCCGAACCACCACTCATGGCCGCAACATGGCCGGCGCCCGCGGCCTGTGGCGCGCCACCGGCATGAAGGACTCGGATTTCGGCAAGCCGATTATCGCGGTGGTGAACTCCTTCACCCAGTTCGTGCCAGGCCATGTGCATCTCAAGGACCTCGGCCAACTGGTCGCCCGCGAAATCGAGGCAGCCGGCGGCGTGGCCAAGGAATTCAACACGATCGCCGTCGACGACGGTATCGCGATGGGCCATGACGGCATGCTCTATTCGCTGCCGAGCCGCGAAATCATCGCCGACAGCGTCGAATACATGGTCAATGCGCACTGTGCCGATGCCATGGTCTGCATCTCCAATTGCGACAAGATCACGCCCGGCATGCTGATGGCGGCGATGCGGCTGAACATCCCGGCCGTGTTCGTCTCCGGCGGCCCGATGGAAGCCGGCAAGGTGGTGTGGAAGGACAAGGTGACCGCCGTCGACCTGATCGACGCCATGGTGGCCGCCGCCGACGACAAGGTTTCCGATGAGGAAGTCCAGGTCATCGAGCGCTCCGCCTGCCCGACCTGCGGCTCATGCTCGGGCATGTTCACCGCCAATTCGATGAACTGCCTGACCGAAGCGCTCGGCCTTTCGCTGCCGGGCAATGGTTCGACGCTCGCCACGCATGCCGACCGCAAGCGGCTGTTCGTCGAGGCCGGCCATCTCGTCGTCGATCTTGCCCAACGCTACTACGAGCAGGACGACGAAAGCGTGCTGCCGCGCAACATCGCCGCCAAGCCGGCCTTCGAGAATGCGATGGCGCTGGACATCGCCATGGGCGGTTCGACCAATACCGTGCTGCACATCCTCGCCGCCGCATTGGAAGGCGGCATCGACTTCACCATGGACGATATCGACCAGCTGTCGCGCAAGGTTCCGGTGCTTTCCAAGGTCGCGCCCGCCAAGGCGGACGTGCACATGGAAGACGTGCACCGTGCCGGCGGCATCATGGCCATCCTTGGCCAGCTCGACAAAGCCGGACTGATCAATCGCAACCAGCCGACCGTGCATACAGAAACGATCGGCGAAGCGCTTGATCGCTGGGACATCTCCCGCACCACCGCCGAAAACGTGCGCAAGTTCTACATGGCCGCGCCCGGGGGAGTGCCGACCCAGGTCGCCTTCAGCCAGGACCGCCGCTGGGACGAGCTCGACCTCGACCGCGAAAAGGGTGTCATCCGCTCCGCTGAACACGCCTTCTCGAAGGATGGCGGCCTCGCCGTGCTGAAAGGCAACATCGCGCTCGACGGCTGCGTGGTGAAGACCGCCGGCGTGGACGATTCGATCCTGAAGTTCACCGGCCCGGCCAAGGTCTATGAGAGCCAGGACGCGGCGGTGAAGGCCATCCTCGGCAACGAGGTGCAGGCCGGCGACGTGGTGGTGATCCGCTATGAAGGCCCGAAGGGCGGGCCCGGCATGCAGGAAATGCTCTATCCGACCAGCTATCTGAAGTCGAAGGGGCTCGGCAAGGCCTGCGCGCTGTTAACCGACGGGCGCTTCTCCGGCGGCACGTCCGGCCTGTCGATCGGGCACGCCTCGCCGGAAGCGGCGACCGGCGGCGCCATCGGCCTGGTGCGCGAAGGCGACCAGATCGCCATCGACATCCCCGGCCGCACCATCAATCTTCTGGTCAGCGACGAGGAACTGGCGGCGCGCCGCAAGGAGCAGGACGCCAAGGGCTGGCAGCCTGCCGAGAAGCGCAAGCGCAATGTGACGCCGGCGCTGCGCGCCTACGCTGCCTTTGCGCTCAGCGCCGACAAGGGCGCGGTCCGCCACGTGCCGGAATAAGCGCTACCAACAGCATTTCCCGGGCGATCCGATCGCCCGGGACGGTTTTCCGTCCGGAATTTCGTAAAAACAAAGAGAGCGTTTCCCGTCTCCGTGAAAACGGAAAGGCTCTATGTCTGCATCAGATAAAGCTTGCGGGTCGTCTCGATGATCCGCCACTCGCCCTTCCAGCCTTTCGGCAACACCAGCAGGTCGCCCGGACCGAGGATGCGTGACTGCCCTTGATGGTCCCGCATCTCGGCCTTGCCCGAGACGATGTGACAGATCTCCGTCGAATCCGAGCGGTCGGCGGTGAAACGGCCCGGCGTGCATTCCCAGACCCCGACGTCCAGCCTGCCGTCCGGCGAACTCCACAGCGACGTCGCCGCCTCCATCTGGTTGCCCTCGATGGAGGTCAGCTTGGGCACCGGCGTACCCAGTTCGACACCGGCGAGGCTTTTGAAAGTCTCCAGATCGATCATGCTCATTCCCAACGTTCGTGAAAACTCAGTGTCCCGTGATGCGGTCGGCGATCGCCGCCAGCCGGGAGGAATGCTGCAAACCGCGCTCCTCGCGCTCGTCGGCGATGCGGTAGAGCTGGTACATGGAATGGACCCCAAGCCACCGCAACGGCTCGGGCTCCCACTTGCGCACCTGACGATTGACCCAGGGCAGACGCACAAGTTCGGTATCGCGACCGAGGATGAGGTCGGTCAGCGTGCGGCCGGACAGGTTTGAACTCGACACGCCCAGGCCCACATAGCCGCCAGCCCAGCCGATCCGCGTCTTCGGATCGAGGCCGACCGTGGTGCACCAGTCGCGCGGGACGCCCAATACGCCGCACCAGGCATGGTCGATGCGCAGATGGGCGGCCTGCGGCAGCAGGCGCTTCAGGATGGCGTGCAGCTTGTCGATGGTCGCCTGCTGGGTCTGTCCATTCACATCCGTTGCAGAACCATAACGATACGGCACGCCACGCCCACCCATAG
The DNA here is from genome assembly GCF_001303895.1 of Mesorhizobium sp. 1M-11. Taxonomy (GTDB): domain Bacteria; phylum Pseudomonadota; class Alphaproteobacteria; order Rhizobiales; family Rhizobiaceae; genus Mesorhizobium. The sequence goes on from NZ_LJSD01000054.1 coordinate 38,207, forward strand.
TGATGCGGCCTTCGCGGGTGCGTTGCGCATAACAATAGGCGTGGGCGGCGTCGCCGAGGAGCTCGTGGCCGGCCCAGCCGATCTTTTCCCAGAGCTCGTCCGGCACCGGCTCGGTGACGATCTGCGCGCTGTTGAGCGCGAGCCAGGTGCGCTCCTGCCCAGGCAGGCCGGCGCTGAACCCTTCGGTCGCGCGAATGATGGTCCGGGCTTTCACCGTGCCGCGATTGGTCGAAACGACACCCGGTTCGATGTCCGTGACGGTGGTCTGCTCGTAGATCGCGACACCCAGCCGTTCGACCGCCTCCGCCAGGCCGCGCACCAGTTTTGCCGGCTGCACGCGCGCCTGACCGTTGATGACATAGCCGCCGAGCACATTGTGTATGTTGATGCGTGCTTTCGCCTGGGCCGCATCGAGCCATTCCAGCCTGGAAGGGTTGAAGTCCCAGGACCGCGTTTCTTCAAATTCGGATTTGGCTCGCTCCAGCTGCGGACCGTTGGTTGCGACGGTCAGGTTGCCGGTGCGTCGGATGTCGGCGTCGATGCCTTCCTTGTCCGTCACGCGGATGACCTCGTCGACGGTGCCGGCCATCGCCTTCTGCATGGCGATCACGCTTTCACGGGTGGATGTCTTCAGATATTTCTCCCGCGACCAGCCGAAGCCGCCGGAAAGCCAGCCGCCGTTGCGCCCCGAGGCGCCAAAGCCGGCGAATTCGCGTTCCAGGATGGCGATGGAAAGGTCGGGCTTCGCCTGCTTGAGATAGTACGCCGTCCAGAGCCCGGTATAGCCGGCGCCGACGATCGCGACGTCGACCTCGAGATTGCCCGGCATGGGCGGCCGCGGCGCTGGCCGGCCGCCTATGTCGGCATACCAGAACGAGATGTCGCCGTTGCGTTCAGCATGCATGGTGAAGGTCTTCCAGGGTTCGTTCAGGTGAGAGAGGTGTCGGCCGTGCTGTCGTCGGCGAGGAGCTTGGCGTCCTCGCCACGGAAGCAGAGATCGACCGCGTCGCCGATCGCGAAGCTCTCGTCGGTCAAGGTCGATCGCACGATGGCCGTCGAGCCGTCGCGCAGCCTGACCTCGTATTTCGAGCCGGAACCGAGATAGATCGCTTCCGATATCGTGCCGGAAAGCCGGTTGTCGCCGTCGCGCCGGTCGAGGCCGGGCCGGCGGATGGCGAGTTTCTCCGGGCGCAGGAGCATGACCGGCGGACTGCCGCCCGCATGCTTGTGCGGTGCCGTCACGGTCTCGCCGGCGATATCCAGCGCGGTGCTCGAGCCGTCGCCGCGCGACTGGCCGCGCAGCACGGTGGAATCCCCGATGAAACGGCCGACGAAAAGCGTCGCTGGCGCATCGTAGAGGTCGCGTCCGGTGCCCACCTGCTCGATCTTGCCGCGATTGAAGACGGCTATGCGATCGGACAGCACGAGCGCCTCTTCCTGGTCGTGCGTGACATAGACGAAGGTGGTGCCGAGCTCGCGGTGGATACGCTTGATCTCCAGCTGCAGCCATTCGCGCAGCTTCTTGTCGAGCGCGCCGAGCGGCTCGTCCATGAGAAGCAGCGGCGGGTCGAAGACGATGGCGCGGGCGAGTGCGACGCGCTGCTGCTGCCCGCCCGACAGTTCGCTGGGGTAACGGTGAGCGAAATCCGCCATCCGCACCATATCGAGCGCCCGCTTCACGCGGGCTTCACGCTCGGTCTTCGCAATGCCGCGCAGGCTCAGCGGATAGGCGACATTGCGGCCGACCGTCATGTGCGGGAAGAGCGCGTAGTGCTGGAAGACGACGCCGATATTGCGCTTGTGCGCCGGCACGCCGACCACGCTGCGGCCACCCACCTGCAGGCTGCCTGAGGTGACCTCGGTAAAGCCGGCGATCACGTTGAGTGTCGTCGTCTTGCCGGAGCCGGAAGGGCCGAGCAGCGTCATGAACTCGCCAGGCTCGACATGGAGCGAGATGTCGTCCAGCGCCCGGAAGCTGCCATAGGCCTTGCTGACCGCGCTCAGGTCGATCGCTGCGCCGCGCTGTTTGCCGGTCTCGCTCACAGGCTGCTCCTTCTGTCGCGTCCGAGCAGCAGCAGGCCGCCGCCGATCAGGATGGTGGTGGCGCAAAGCAGGATCGTACCGACGGCGGCGACCGTCGGATCCGCATCGCGCGTGATCGAAGTGAAGATCTGCACCGGCAGCGTCTTCATATAGGGGCTGGTGATGAACAGCGAGACGATGATCTCGTCGAAGGACGTCACGAAGGCGAAGAGCAGGCCGGACAGGATACCGGGTGCGATCAGCGGAAGCGTCACCGTGCGGAAGGTGGCGATACGGCCGGCGCCGAGGCTTGCGGCGGCGGTTTCCAGGCGCTTGTCGAAGACTTCGAGGCTGGCCTGCACGGCGATCAGCACAAAAGGCAAAGCCAGGATCGTATGAGCGAGCACGAAGCCGGTCATGGTGCCGACAAGCCGCGCATCGAGGTAGACGGCATAGATGCCGATCGCCAGCACGACACCCGGCACGACCATGGGCGTCAGCAACAGCATGCGCAGCAGCCCCGCGGGCCGGGCCCGCATACGGTCGAGCCCGAAGGCTGCGAGCGTGCCGAGGACGGTGGCGAGGATGGCCACGACCGTGGCGACCTTCAGCGAATTGAAGAAGCTCGTCGACCATTCCGGATTGGTGGCGAAATTCTGGTACCATTGCCAGGAGAAGCCCTGCGGCGGGAAAGCCAGCGACTTGTTCTCGTTGAAGGACATGGGCACCACGACCAGTGTCGGCGCGACCAGCCAGAGGCCGACGAGGATGCAGGCCAGCCCCAGCAGGACGCGGGTGAGTGGATGCATCGTCATCAGCGCGCGCCCTGCTTGTGCTTCTGGCGCATCAGCGGACCTGCCAGCGCCAGAAGGATGAAGGTGGCAACGAGCAGCACCACGCCCATGGCGCCGCCGCGTCCCCATTGCAGCAGGCTGAGCACCTGGTTCTGGACCAGCGTCGACAGCATGGTCGAGCGCGGCCCTCCGAGCAAAGCGGGTGTGATGTAGAAGCCCAGCGCCAGGATGAAGACGATGATCGCACCGGCATAGACGCCGGGCAGCGACAGCGGCAGGTAGACGGTGAAGAAGGCGCGGACCGGACCGGCACCGAGGCTGCGTGCCGCCTGGACGAGGCGCAGGTCGATGCCTTTCATGACCGAATAGAGCGGCAGCACCATGAAGGGCAGCAGCACCTGCGCCATGCCGATGATGACGCCGGTCTGGGTACGGATCAATCTGACGCCATCAAGACCGACCGAGCGCAACAGGGAATTGATGACCCCGGAATCCTGCAGGAGGATGACCCAGGACAGCGTGCGCACCACGCCACTGACCCAGAACGGGATGAGCACGCAGAGCGTGAGCAGCAATCGGACCTTGGGACCGACAGCGGTCATGGCATAGGCGAAAGGGTAGGCACAGACTATGCAGACGACCGTGACCCAGGCCGAGATGGTGAAGGTGCGCTGCAGCACGATGAGATTGACCGGCGTGCTGAAGAACCAGCTGTAGTTCTGCAAACCCCATTGGGGTTCGGCGAAGCTTCTCAGAACAATCGTCGCCAGCGGATAACCGATGACGGCGACGAGCAGGACGAGCGCCGGCAAAGCCAGCGCGAGCGGGCCCCAGGAGCGGCGGGATGAAGCTGCCCTTTCGGACGGGGCGTCGCTCGCGCTCATCGGATCAGCCGCCGGCCATCATGGCAGCCCACTGCTCGGAGGCATCCTTGAAGTTCTCGACCCAGAACTTGATGTTCTGCTGGTAGCCCTGGCCCTGGCGCTCCGGCGTATTGGTCAGGAAGGCGGCTACCGAGTCGTCGACGACGGGCTTGGCCTCGCTGTTGATCGGCGTGTAGGAAGTCTCCTTTGTCAGGATCTCCTGCGCGCTCTTGCCGAGATAGGCGTTGATCAGCGCGTGGGACGCATCCGGATCCTTGGCGCCGACGGGGATCGTCAACTGATCCATGACGACGAGCCAGTCCTGCCAGGCCGGCGTGTATTTGGCGCCGTTCTTCACCGCTGTCATGGCGCGGCCGGTCCACATCATGAGCATGTCGGCTTCGCCGGATTCGGCGAGCTGCTGGGATTCGGCACCGGTCTTCCAGTAGATGGTGTCGCCACCCAGGTCGTGGACCTTCTTGATCGCGGTGGCGATATCGTCCTTTGTCATCGCCTTCGGATCGCCGCCTGTGGCGCGGAAAGCCTGTTCGAGAAGGCCGCCGGTGAAGTCGCCGGAACCATCGATGCCGCGCACACCCGGGAACTTTTCCGTATCGAAGAAATCGACCCAGTTCTTGGGCGGGTTATCCTTGTATTTCTCGGTGTTGTACATCAGCACGACACCGTAGTTCATCGCCGGCACGGAGCAGTCGCTGACCTGGCCCTGCGGGATCTTCGACGTGTCGATCTTGGTGAAGTCGAGTTTCTGGAACAGCGTCCCGCAATGGACGTAGGGCGGGAAGTCGGCGGTATCGACGACATCCCAGGTCACATTCTTCGATTCGACCTGCGCCTGCACCTTGGCGATCTCGGTCGGGCCGTCGCTCAGCAGCTTCACGCCTGATTTGTCGACGAATTCCTTAAGGGCCGCGATCTGTCCGTCCTGGAAGATGCCGCCAAAGGAGGCAAAGGTCAGCGTCTTGTCCTTGAGTGAGCCCTCGGCAACCGCGCCGGCTACCGGTTTCTCCTGCGCAAAGGCACCTGTCGTCGTGGCAAGACCCAGCACTGCAAGAGCGCTGATCGTTGCTAGAGCGTTTCCGTTTTTCACGGAAACGCGGGAACACTCTAACTCTTTGTTTTTACGCAATTCCGGACGGAAAACCGCTGCACACTTTTCCTGGAATTGCTCCAGTCTGGAGCGTAAGATGGTCATCGTCATTCTCCCATTGGCTCACGTTCTGTGAAGCGTCGCTGGCCGCGAGCGGTTACCAGCTGACGTATTGATCGAGCTCCTCGCCTCCGGATGTCGGGGGCGCGATGATCCACATCACTTCGGCCCGGCCATTGCCGATGTTCTCGGTTCGATGGGGCGTGGAGGTCGCGTATTCGATGCTGTCGCCCTCTTCGAGCACGTGGCGGCTGTCGCCGAGGCTGACCTCGACAACGCCACGCGTCACCACCAGCATCTCGTGGGCATCGCCATGGGTGTAGAGGTCGGGACCGGTGGAACCGCCAATCTCGAATTCACCGACATAGACTTCCATCTCGGTGGCAGGGCGGCGGGACAGAAGCGTTTTGCGGCAGCCGTAGCTGGTCGGGATGGCAGGCCGCTGACTGCGACGCAGTACACCCTCGGGTGAAGGCATGGCCGGTTCTTCGAAAAGCGCGGCGACGGTGACACCGAGTGCTGCCGAGATCTGGTTGAGCGAGGCGGTGCTGGCACCTGTCAGCCCGCGTTCGAGCTGGCTGATAAAGCTCGCGCTGGTGCCGGTCTTGTCTGCGAGCTGGCGGAGCGAGAGCCGTCGCCGCAGCCTCAGGTCCTTGAGACGCTGGCCAAGCAATGTCGTTTCGGGCCCGGCCTGTTCAGGCGAGGTCTCGTCGGAGGCATGCTTCAACGAAGATGCGACAATCGTCATGTCGTGAACTCCACTGAACAGACTGTACAGTGAGACTGCACAACGATCAAGATGGCTGATCAGAGCACATGATATGGCCCGGACGTCATTGATATCCCTGATCAAACAGACGCAGCAGGGCGGAAAATCGTCGTCCGGCCCTCCATTTCTTTCGCCACGGATGAAGTCTACAATGCCCCTCACCTTTTGAACCGAGGAGACGGCGATGTCGCTCAAAGTCCTGGCGGCGGTGGTTGTTGCGGCCCTTCTGGCCGGTTGCCAGACGATGACGCCGGAAGAACGGCGCGCGGCGGACGAAGCGAAATGCAGCGCCTACGGCTTCAAGAGGAATACCGACGCCTTCGCCGCATGCCTGCAGCGGATCGACCTCGACCGTTCGGCCGATATGCGCGCCCGCGATGCGGAGTTCGCCCGCTTCACCGCCCGCCCTCCCGTGGTGATCTATCGCCCGGTCGTGGTGAAACAGTAGGCGTGCACCCCAGCCTGAAGCGCAGGACCTCGGCGGGCCCTCGATCAGATCGACTGTGACGGCGCGAAAAGAGTGATGGCAGCGCCTCCGCCTGGTCTGTTGCCGGCCTCCAGCCTGCCGCCGTGCGCCTTGGCGATCGCTTCGACGATGGAGAGACCGAGGCCGGTTCCTCCAGTTGTACGCGAACGCGAGGTTTCGCCGCGCCAGAAGACATCGAATGAAATCGAGCGGATTTCCTCGAGAAGGCCGGGGCCGCGATCCAGGAAACGCACGAAGGCGCTTCCATCCTTGTCGAGACCTGTCTCACAACGAAGCACACCGCCTGTTGCGGCATAGCGGCAGGCATTGTGAACCAGCGCCAGCATGGCCTGTCGCATGCGTTCGGAATCGACATTGACCGGGGCCGCACCGAAATCCGTCTCGACACGCATTCCTGTCTCTTCGAGCATCGGGCGCGCCGCGGCAAGAACGGTCTTGGCCTCAACCGCAAGGTCGGTGGGTAATCGGGCGGCAATCAGCTTGTGACCTGCGGCGAGCGACAGCGTGCGCAGGTCTTCGACCAGCCGCGACAGCCCCAGAACCTGCTTCAGCAGATCCTGAAGCCCCTGCTGGTGGACGGGGAAAACGCCGTCGATCATGCCTTGCAGATTGCCCTGCAGGATAGTGAGCGGCGTGCGCAGTTCATGTGCCACGGCCATGGTGTTGAAGCGCAGACGCTTCTCCATATGGTCGAGATCGCTGGCCAATGCATCGATGGTCTTGCCGAGCCGCTGCACCTCGGATGTACCGCCGCGAAAATCGCCGAGACCAATTGCGAAATCGCCTTCTCGCAGCGTTTCCGCCGCCAGCACCAACTTCTCCAGCGGCCGCGCGATACGTCGGGCAAGCCAATAGCCGATCGAACCGCAGATGAATGCCGCCAGCAGAATGTGACCGATGAATGCCCAGTTCATCTGGGCATCCACAATTCTCTCGAATTCCGGAACGACGAGCATAAGTTTCCGGAAGCTGTCGACGGACGGCATCACCCCGTCCTGGATGTCCCGATAGGCCTGAGCCACATCGGCGGGCAGCGTCCGCAGCGCGATCTCCGTCAACTGCTTCATGATCGCGAAGAAGGTGGAATAAGCTATGATCATGCTGAGCACGAGCATTGCCGCAATCGTCACTGCGGTGACGGTGGAGAGGGAGAAACGGCGCAGCTTCATTTCGGCACCGCAAAGCGGTAGCCGACACCGCGCACGGCCTGGAAGAGACCGGGAACTCCGGCAGTCTCGAACTTGCGGCGCAGGTTGGCGACATGCGTGTCGACAGTCTTCGCCAATGCATCGTTTTCCGGCAGGCAGGCATCGAGGATATCCGCCCGTCCAAAGGCGTGGGTCGGCCGGCGGATCATATAGGCGACGATGCGAAACTCGCTGAGCGTCAGCGCAAGGGGCTGGCGACTTGTCCCTGCATCGACGAAGGCGACATGCGCATCGAGGTCGACCTCGACCGGAGCAAATCGCAACGTCCGGGAGGCGCCGGCGGCGCGCGACCGACGTAACACCGCGTTGACGCGGGCAACGACCTCCTGCGGGTTGAACGGCTTGACGACATAATCGTCAGCACCCAGCCGCAGGCCGGAAAGACGGTCGATATCCTCGGCCAGCGCCGTCACCATAATGACGGGCGTGTTCGCCTCCTGGCGAATGCGCGCCAGAACCTCGAAACCATCGAGACGCGGAATGTGCACGTCGAGAAGCACAAGATCGGGCGACAACATGGCATGGTGGGAAAGCGCCAGATCGCCACTTGCTGCCGTCACGGTACGAAAGCCTTCCCGCGCCAGATAGGCCTCGAGAATCTCGGCAATGCGCGGTTCGTCCTCGACGATAAGGATCAACCCCTTGTCCATGCCCCGCCCTTCAATGGTTTGCAGGGCCATATTCCGCAACATGAACCGGCAGGCAATCGCAAACACCTGTAACTATTAGGTTCCTTGGCAAGCCTTGGTGGGTTCTCCGCCAAACCTTGATGAAACTCGAACAAGGTCCGTCCGTCGGCGCGTCGTCATGGTATGGGCGGAACCCAATGGCGCGCCGGCGTTACCTCGTCGGAACCATCATGCAAACGCCACCAAAGACCTTCGGACATGTTCAGCGTCCTCGCATAGCGGCCTTGTGGATCGTCACTTTGTTCCTCATCGCCTTTGCGCTGCTGTTCCAATCCGCCTGGAAACTCTATCCGCCGGGCGGCGTCGACCTGCAGCTGACAATCAGGGTCGCCGGTATCGGCCTCATCGGCACGGCGATCCTGGGACGGCTCTGGTGCACGCTCTATATCGGGGGAAAGAAGTCGATGGTGCTGGTTGAGGACGGCCCCTATTCGATGTGCCGCAATCCGCTCTACCTGTTTTCGATCATAGGGGCGGCAGGCGTGGGCGCACAAACAGGCAGTGCAGGACCCGCACTCATCTGCGCCCTCGTGGTGCATGCGATCCTGCTCAGGACAGCGACACGTGAGGAGTATCTGCTGCAGGCGCATTTCGGACAGGTGTATGCCGACTATTGCAATCGCGTCCCGGCATTTTGCCTGGATTGCCGGCTGTTTATCGACCGCGATACGATCGAGATCACCCTCAGGCGTCTCTATGGCACCCTGATCGACAGCCTTGTTTTCCTTGCTGCCGTGCCGGCGATGTTTCTGGTCGAGTACCTGCAGGACGAAGGCTACCTGCCGGTGTTTTTCAGCCTTTATTGAGCGAAAGCGCCAATATCTTGCTGGCGTAACCAAAAGTTCTGCTTTCCTCTCGCCAAGATCTCAGCCAACGGCTAGAGGGCCGTCGGCTGAACGATCGGCGTGAAGGATTGTCGACCCATGGCGCCGCTTCGGGCACTCGCACCCAAGAACCTCGTCGTAGCGGGCATCCTGCTGATGATCGCCGGCGACTTCATGTTCGCGCTCAACGACGCGATGGGCAAATGGCTGGTCGCCAATTTTTCGGTCGGGCTGGTGGTCGCGGTGCGCTCGATCGGCGCCTTCATCATTCTGGGCCCGATGATCGCCCGACAGGGTGTCGCGAAACTCGTCCATGTCGAGCGACCCGGCACGCAGGTCATGCGCGCCATCATGACAACGATCGATACCGGTCTTTTCTATGCCGCCGTCGTGCACCTGCCGCTCGCCGACGTGATGAGTTTCTACATGGCCGGGCCGATCTATGTGGCAGCACTTTCGCATTTCATGCTTGGCGAACGCATCCGCTGGCGTCGTTGGGCTGCCATCCTGGTCGGTTTCTGCGGCGTGCTCGTCATCCTCAACCCTTCGGCAGCGGCCTTCTCGCAATCGGCGATCTTTGCCTTTGTCGGCTCCGTCGCCTTCGCCCTGTCGATCGTCTACAGCCGCCAATTGCGGGGAACGCCCGATACCACGCTGGTGACCTGGCAGACCATCGCGGCTTTGGCGGCAGGTCTCATCTTCGCGATTCCCGACTGGCAAACGCCAGGTCTCGTCGATATCGGCCCCATGCTCCTGCTGGGCGTCGTTTCCTGCGCCGCCCATCTGATGATCACCCGCGCGCTGAAACTGGCACCGGCTTCGACGCTCGCCCCGCTCCATTACAGCCTCCTTCTGTGGGCCATCGTGTTCGGCATGGTGTTCTTTGGCGACGTCCCTGGCCCGCGCGTGCTCGTGGGTGCTGCCATCGTCGTGCTGGCCGGCCTGTTCATCTTCCACCGGCAGAATGTGGTCGACACCGTGCCGCCTGAGAATGTGCCGAAGGGCGTGAACTAAACTAGATCGGGTTCAGTCAACCGACGAAGCCGGCCGCCTTGTGGCTGCCGTCGCAGAACGGTTTGTTCTTCGAGTGGCCGCAGCGGCATAGGAACACCTTGGTGACGCGGTCGACCGTGCGGCCGGTGCCCGAGACGATCTCCAGATTGCCTTCCACCTTGAGCGATCCGTTGGGCAAGGGTGTTACCTTGACCGCGCCATTGCGTGCCTCCAGCGCGATGGACTCCTTTGTCTCCGGTTCCCCGGTGGCGGCGAAACCAGCCTTGGTATGGCTGCCGTCGCAGAAAGGCTTGTTCTCGGAGGCGCCACAACGGCAGAGCGTTGCGCGCAGCATCGTCTCGCCGTTGATGTCCATTTCGGCGTTGAAGGCGAGCGGCCCGTTTTCGCGCACCCTGACCAGATTGACCACCGGTGCTGCTTCCTCCGGCCCACCATCCTTGCGGCGATAGGTGATCGCACCGGAAGGACAGGAATGGGCGACACCGACGATTGCTTCGACCGCTCCGGCTTCCGGATGAATCCATTGGCCGGGCGCGTTGGGCACGAAGACCTCCGGGTGGCCGAGCACGCAATTGCGCGAGTGGATGCAGAGCTTTCCGTCGAAACCGATGTCGATGTTTTCGCCTTCGACGAATTTCCGCACCATTGGGTAGCTCCTCAGCTTGCCTGCATGAACCGTAGAGCAAGCCGGATCGCGGGTGCAAGCGTTTACCCAGGCCAGAGACACGTCGAAGCCCTGAACTGGCCATCAGAACAGGTGCTTCGCCCAGTCCTTCAGACTTTGATGCGGCTCATGCCGGGATCAATGAGCGGTTCCAGATGCAGGCGCGCCGGAACGCTCTGCGTCGCGACGACCAGTTGGTAATCGCCTTCGCACAGGAACGCATCGTCGACACCGGCCGCATAACGCACATAGCCGTAGCCGATGTTCCTGGCCACGGTGTAGCCGTAACCGCCCGAGGTGAGATAGCCGACCGGTTCGCCATTGCGCAGGATCGTCTCGCGGCCAAGCAGGACGATCTCGGGATCATCCACGGAGAAGCCGGCAAAACGCTTTGCGAGCGGCTGCCCGTCCAGTTTTTGAAGCGCCGCGCGGCCGACGAAATCGGTTTCCTTCTTCAGCTTCACCGCCCAGCCGAGGCCGGCCTCGAATGGCGTGTCGTTCGGCGTGATGTCGGAACCCCAGGCGCGGTAGCCTTTTTCGAGGCGCAGCGACTCCAGCGCGCGATAGCCGACCGGGCGGATGTCCTGGGCCTTGCCTGCCTGCATCAGGGCATCGAACACGTCGCCGGTGGCGGCGATGGGGACGTGCAGTTCCCAGCCGAGCTCGCCGACATAGGTGACGCGCAGCGCCCGCACCGTATGCCCCGCGATCGAAATCTCGCGCACATGACCGAATGGGAAAGCGGCATTGGAGACATCCGACTTTGTCACCTTCTCCAGCACCGCGCGCGCCTGCGGCCCCATCAACGATAGCGTGCCGAAAGCCTCGGTCACATCGGCGACTTTGACGTTTAGGCCCGCACCGATGTGATCGCGGATCCAGGCGAGGTCATGGGTGCGGAAGCCGGTGCCGGTGACGATGTAGAACTTGTCGTCGGCCAGCCGCGCCACGGTGAGATCGGCCTCGATGCCGCCGCGCGTGTTGAGGAGCTGCGTGTAGGTGAGCCTGCCGACCGGCTTGGCCACATCGTTGGCGCAGATCCAGTCGAGCGCCTTGCCGGCATCCTTGCCGCTCAGCTCGTATTTGGCGAAGGACGACTGGTCGAAGACGCCGACCTTCTCGCGCACATGGCGGTGTTCGTCGCCGACCGGTTCGAACCAGTTCTGCCGGCCCATCGAATAGACGTCCTTCGCCTCGGCCCCGGCAGGCGCGAACCAGTTCGGCCGCTCCCATCCCAGCTTGGAACCGAAGACCGCACCGTATTTGTGCAGGCGCTGGTAGAGCGGCGAGACGATGCGCGGCCGGCCGCTGTCATATTCCTCATGCGGAAAGCCAACCGTGTAGTGCTTGCCATAGGCTTCGAGCGTGCGGTCGCACACCCATTGCCGGTCGCGATGCAGGTCGGAGAAGCGGCGGATGTCGACGACCCAGAGGTCGAGCGGCGCCTCGCCGTCGACCACCCATTTCGCCAACACCCAGCCGGCGCCGCCCCCCGACGCGATGCCGAAGGCGTTGAAGCCGGCGCCGACGAACATGTTCGAGCATTCCGGCGCCACGCCAAGGATGAAATTGCCGTCCGGCGTGAAGCTTTCAGGGCCGTTGATCATCTGCTTGACGCCGACGGTTTCGAGCGCCGGCACGCGCGCTATGGCTTGTGTCATGTGCTGTTCGAAATGATCGTAGTCGTCGTCGAACAGGCGGAACTCCCATTCGTTCGGCACGTCGCCGCCGGGAAGGCCGGTTTCCCAGGCCTGCGGGTTCGGCTCGTAGCCGCCCATGACGAGGCCACCGACCTCTTCCTTGAAATAGGTGCGGCGGTCCGGGTCGCGGATGGTGGGGGCATCGGTCGCGAGACCCGGGATCTTCTCGGTGATGATGTATTGATGCTTGACGGGTTGCAGCGGCACGTTGATGCCGGCCATGGCGCCGACCTGCCTCGCCCATTGGCCGGCGCAATTGACCACCTTCTCGCAGGCGATGTCGCCCTGGTCGGTCTTCACCGCGACGATGCGGCCGTCCTTCATGTCGAAACCGGTCACGCGGACCTTCTCGAACAGTTTTGCGCCATGCATGCGCGCGCCCTTGGCGAGCGACTGGGTGATGTCGGAAGGGCTTGCCTGACCGTCGGTCGGCAACCAGCTGGCGCCGACGAGATCGCCGGTCTCCATCAGCGGCCACATCGCCTTCACCTCGGCCGGCGAAAGCAGATGCATGTCCATGGCAAAGCTGCGCGCCGTCGTCGCCAGCCTTTTGAATTCGGTCCAGCGGTCCTGATTGGTGGCAAGGCGCAGGCAGCCGGTCATCTTCCAGCCGGTGGCGAGCCCGGTTTCAGCCTCCAGCCCCTTGTAGAGCTCGACCGAATATTTGAGCACGCGCGTGATCGAGGCCGACGACCGCAACTGCCCGACCAGGCCGGCGGCATGCCAGGTCGAGCCCGAGGTGATGGCGCCCTGTTCGAGCAGGATCACATCGGCCTTGTGGTCGCGCGCCAGATGATAGGCCGTGGAACAGCCGATGATGCCGCCGCCGATGACGACTATTTCGGCGTGACTTGGCAGGGTCATGACAGGATTTTTCCGTATTTCGAACTGTAGCTTTCGAGCACCGCGTCGAGGCGGGCGAGATTTTCGGTGGTGTAGGCGACATAGTCGACGCCCGGTGCATCGAGATGCAGTTCGGAGACCATGCTCCACATCGCCTCGCGCAGCAGCGAAGCGCATTGCATGGCCGCGAAGGAACGGCGCATGGCCTCATCCGGCTTGTGGCCAAGGTAAGCGGCAAGCAATGGCTCCGCTTCCGCATCCGGCATGCCGGAGTTGGAGGCTATACCGGCGAGGTCGAACATGGCCGTGCCGAAGCCGGCATATTCGAAATCGATCAGCCAGAGCTTGTCACCGTCGTCGAGAAAATTGGCCGGCAGCAGATCGTTGTGGCCGAACACGATCGGCAGCGGCGTTTGTACGCTTTCCAGCCGATCTGCCAGCGCAAGGTAAAGCGGCAGCACCGGCATCATGCGGCTTTTTCCGGCACTCAACGTGCGGGCGTAGTCGCGGATGACATGAAACACCCAGAACATGAAACCGGGGCCGGAGACATGCTCGGGCATGTACCGGTGAAAGTTACGCATCAGCGCCGCGATGCGCTCCGCATTGGCGCGCACATCTTCCGCGCCAAAGGTCCTGGCGCCGAGGAACTGCGTGACCATGGCGCCGGGTTCGGCATATTCGACCGCTGGCCCGAAACCGGCTGCTGAAGCAGCCCGCGCCGTCATCAACTCGCGCTCGCGCAGCACATGGTGAAAGGGGTAATCGCGCCCCAGCCGGACAACATGCTTGCCCGCGGCATCCGTCACCAGGAAGTTCTCGTTGCTCAGGCCGCCGGACAAGGGAGCGACATTAACGCTTCCCTTCCAGCATGGCAGGCGGCGAATGCGATCTTCGCTCGTCGTCACAGCTCCTCCCCTCCGACTGGAGCGCCCTTCTTCTCGCAGGCTCATTCACCAGGTTCACCGCATCTCCTCGCCCTCAACGTCGAACGACAGGTCCGTAATGTCAACGTTATTCTGTGGCTTTTTATGTTTTTCTGACCGCTTCTGTTGTTTTTAATCCAGCAAAGTCCTACAAATCGGTCATTAACATACCAGACCAAGCGACTCCCAGTGAACCATTCCAAGCGGCACGGTGAAATCCTGCGCCTCCTGAAAGAGGAAGGCACGGTCACCATCGCCGATCTCGCCGAGCGGCTCGATGTCTCGCTGGAGACCGTGCGGCGTGATGTGAAGCCGCTGACCGAAGACGGTTCGGTGCTGAAGATGCACGGCGCCATCAGCCTGCCCGGCATCATCGGCGAAGCGCCGTTCGAGCGGCGCATGCGCGACAATGCCGACGCCAAGCGCGCAATCGCGCGCATGGTGGCGGCAACGATCCGTGACGGCGAGTCGATCATGCTGGACTGCGGCACCACCACCAGCTTCCTCGCCCGGGAACTGCTCGGCCATCGCCGGCTCACCGTGGTGACCAATTCTTCCGACATCGCCCGCACGCTGGCCACCGCCAACGGCAACCGGGTCTACATGGCCGGCGGCGAGCTGCGCAGCGATTCAGGCGCGGCTTTCGGCGTCTCGGCGATCGACTTCGTCGGCCGTTTCAGCGTCGACCACGCCATCATTTCCGCCGGCGCGATCGATGCAGCGGGCGGCGTCATGGATTTCGATCTCGAAGAGGCGGAATTCGCTGCAACCGTGCTGTCGCGCGGCCAGCGCTCCGTCGTCATCACCGACCAGAGCAAGTTCGGCCGCCAGGGCCTCGTCCGGGTCTGCGGTTTTGCCGGCTTCTCCGAACTTGCGACCGACAGTGCGCCGCCGGCCGACATCGTCGCGGCCCTGGAGGCAACCGGCACGCGGCTGCATGTTGCCGGGCAAACCGCAGCCTAAGGCGATCCTTATCTTTTCTTGATACCCGGCAGAGCTATTCCCAATCGATATTTGACCGGCATCGGGAGCATTTTCCGCACTCCTTGAATTGCGGAGAAGCATCGTGCTCGACCTCGCCTACCTTGCCCTTGGCATAGGATCCTTCCTGATTTTCGCGCTCTACGCGCGTGCGCTGACGCGGCTTTGAGGGAGGTGATCCTGATGGAAGCCTTACTCGGCCTCGCCGTTGCCGCAGCCCTCGGCGTCTACCTGCTGGTGACGCTGCTGCGACCTGAAAAATTCTAAGAACATAAGAACAAAAGAGTTCCGCCATGTCTTTGATCGGATGGCTGCAGATCGGCCTGTTGTTTCTCGTTACATTTTTGCTGATCAAGCCGCTTGGCTTGTTCATGGCAAAAGTCTTTTCCAATGAACGGACCTTCCTGTCGCCCGTGCTTGGCCCTGTCGAGCGCAGCTTCTATGCGCTGGCCGGCATCGATCCGAAGAAAGAGCAAGGCTGGCTGGCCTATGCGTTCTCGATGATCGCCTTCTCCATCGCCGGCCTGGTGCTGCTCTACGCGATCCAGCGGCTGCAGGCCTACCTGCCCTACAACCCGCAAGGCTTCGCAGGCGTGGCGCCCGACCTCGCCTTCAACACCGCCGCCTCCTTCGTCACCAACACGAACTGGCAGTCCTACGGTGGCGAAACCACGATGAGCCATTTCACCCAGATGGCCGGGCTGACCGTGCAGAACTTCGTTTCCGCGGCCAGCGGCATCGCCATGGCGCTGGCGCTGACCCGTGCCTTCATCCGCTCCAACGCCAAGACCGTCGGCAATTTCTGGGTCGACCTGACCCGCTCCACGCTCTACGTGCTGTTGCCGATCGCCATCGTCATAGCAATCGCCTTCGTGGCGATGGGCCTGCCGCAGACGCTCGACGGTTCGGTGACCGCGACCACGCTCGAAGGCGCCAACCAGACCATCGCGCTTGGACCCGTCGCCAGCCAGGAAGCGATCAAGCAGCTCGGCACCAATGGCGGCGGCTTCTTCAACGTCAACGCCGCGCATCCGTTCGAGAACCCGACGGCGCTGTCGAACTATCTCAACATCCTCGCCATGCTGATGGTGACGGCCGCGCTTGCCTACACCTTCGGCCAGATGGTCGGCGACCGCCGTCAGGGCTGGGCTTTCGTCGCGACGATCGCGATCCTCCTGATCACCGGTGTCGGCGTCATCTACTGGGCCGAGACGCAGGGCAACCCGATCCTGACCGCGCTCGGTCTCGACAATGCGCTCGGCAACATGGAAGGCAAGGAAGTGCGCTTCGGCCAGGCCATGACCGCAGCCTATGCCGCCGTCACGACCGGCATTTCCGATGGCGGCGTCAACGGCATGCACGGCTCGCTGACCGGCATTGGCGGCCTCATCCCGATGTTCCTGATGCAGCTCGGCGAGGTGCTTCCAGGCGGTGTCGGATCAGGCCTCTACGGCATGATCGTCTTCGCCATCCTCGCCGTCTTCGTCGCCGGGCTGATGGTTGGCCGCACGCCGGAATTCCTCGGCAAGAAGATCGAAGGCCGCGAGATGAAATACGCCATGCTGGCGGTGCTCATCCTGCCGCTGTCGATCCTCGGCTTCAGCGCGCTCTCGGCCATGCTGCCCTTCGCCGTCGCCTCGATCAGCATGAGCGGCCCGCACGGTCTGTCGGAGATCCTCTACGCCTACACGTCGACGACGGCCAACAACGGCTCGGCCTTCGGCGGCCTGACGGCGAACACGCCCTGGTACAACACCACGCTCGGCATCGCCATGCTGCTTGGTCGCTTCGGCTATGTCGTGCCCGTTCTGGCCATCGCCGGCTCGCTGGTCGGCAAGACCAAGACGACCGCCTCGGCCGGCACCTTCCCGACCCACACGCCGCTGTTCGTCGGCCTGCTCGTCGGCATCATCCTCATCCTGGGCGGCCTGCAATATTTCCCGGCCCTCGCCCTCGGCCCCATCGTCGAGCATTTCGCGATGCTGGCCGGCCAGACCTTCTAAGAGGCCCTCATGTCTACTCCTATCCAACACAAGCTCTTCGAACCGGCCATCCTCTGGCCGGCGCTCGGACAGGCCTTCACCAAGCTGGCGCCGCAGAAGCTGATGCGCAATCCCGTCATCTTCGTCACCGAAGTGGTGGCGGCGCTGGTGACGCTGATGTTCCTGCGCGATCTCGTCATCGCCGGCGGCAAGCCGCTGTTCTCCGGCCAGATCGCGGCCTGGCTCTGGTTCACCGTGCTGTTCGCCAACTTCGCCGAGGCGGTGGCCGAAGGCCGCGGCAAGGCGCAGGCCGACAGCCTGCGCCGCACCAAGTCGCAGCTCACCGCACGCAAGCTTCTGTCGGAAGACGGGCTGGACATCGCCAGCATCCCCGCTACCGACCTCAAGGTCGGCGACATGGTGCTGGTCGAGGCCGGGGAATTGATCCCCGGCGATGGCGAGGTGATGGAAGGCATCGCCTCCGTCAACGAAAGCGCCATTACCGGCGAGTCCGCGCCTGTCATCCGCGAATCCGGCGGCGACCGCTCTGCTGTCACCGGCGGCACCCAGGTGCTGTCCGACTGGATCAAGGTGCGCATCACCGCCGCGCCCGGCTCGTCCTTCGTCGACCGCATGATCGCCCTGATCGAAGGTGCGGAACGCCAGAAGACGCCAAACGAGATCGCGCTGTCGATCCTGCTGTCGGGTCTCACTCTGGTGTTCCTGATCGCGGTGACGACGCTGTGGGGTCTCGCCAGCTATTCAGGCACGGTGCTTTCGGTGACGGTGCTGGCGGCACTTCTGGTAACGCTGATCCCCACCACCATCGGTGGCCTGCTCTCGGCCATCGGCATCGCCGGCATGGATCGCCTGGTGCGCTTCAACGTCATCGCCACGTCCGGCCGCGCCGTGGAGGCAGCCGGCGACGTCGACACGCTGCTGCTCGACAAGACGGGCACCATCACCTTCGGCAACCGCATGGCGACCGAATTCCTGCCGGTACCTGGCATCAGTGCGGAAGAACTGGCCGAAGCCGCCATGCTGGCGAGCCTTGGCGACGAGACACCGGAAGGCCGTTCGATCGTTGCGCTCGCCACCGGTGAATTCGGTGCCACTGCGCCGGCCAAGCAGCCCGATGCGATCGTGCCGTTCGCGGCCGAGACCAGGCTGTCGGGTGTCGACCTCGGCGTACGCCGCCTGCGCAAGGGTGCGGTCGATTCCGTGCTGAAGTTTACCGGATTGGACGAGGCCCGCGTGCCTGCCGCCTTCCGGCAGGCGGTGGAACTGGTCGCCCGTACCGGCGGTACGCCGCTGGCGGTGGCGGAAGGCAGCAAGCTGCTTGGCGTCATCCACCTGAAGGACGTGGTGAAACCCGGCATCAAGGAACGCTTCGCTGCGCTGCGCGCCATGGGCATCCGCACCGTGATGGTCACCGGCGACAACCCGGTCACCGCGGCGGCCATCGCCTCCGAAGCCGGTGTCGACGACTATCTGGCCGAAGCGACACCGGAACAGAAGCTCGGCTATATCCGCAAGGAGCAGGAAGGTGGCCGGCTGATCGCCATGTGCGGCGACGGCACCAACGACGCACCGGCGCTCGCCCAGGCCGATGTCGGCGTGGCCATGCAGAGCGGCACCCAGGCCGCGCGCGAAGCAGCCAACATGGTCGACCTCGATTCCAGCCCGACCAAGCTCATCGAGATCGTCGAGATCGGCAAGCAATTGCTGATGACACGCGGCTCGCTGACCACCTTCTCGATCGCCAACGACGTCGCCAAATATTTCGCCATCATCCCGGCGCTGTTCGTGGTGACCTATCCGGCACTCGACTACCTCAACATCATGCGTCTGACGTCGCCGGAATCGGCGATCCTGTCGGCGGTGATCTTCAACGCGCTGATCATCATCGCGCTGATCCCGCTGGCGCTGAAAGGCGTCGCCTACCGCCCGGTGGGCGCCGCAGCCCTTCTGCGCCGCAATCTTCTCGTCTACGGCCTCGGCGGCCTGATCCTGCCTTTCGCCGGCATCAAGCTGGTCGACATCGCCGTCTCGGCTCTTCATCTGGTGTAATCATGACAAGCTATCTTCGTCCCGCCTTCGTGATGATCGTGCTGTTCACGATCCTGCTCGGCATCGCCTATCCACTCGCCATTACCGGGGTCGGGCAGATCGTCCTGCCGGCACAGGCGAACGGCAGCCTGATCAGGCAGAACGGAACCGTCATCGGATCCGAGCTGATCGGCCAGAATTTCACCACCGACCGCTATTTCTGGCCGCGTCCGTCGGCGATCGGCAGCACGCCCTACGATGCCGCCAATTCGAGCGGCTCCAACCTCGGCACGACCTCGCAGAAACTGAAGGAACGGGTGACAACGGACATCCAGCGCCTGAATGGCGCCGGCATAGCCAGCCCCGTCCCCACCGACGCGGCGACCACTTCCGGCTCGGGCCTCGACCCGCACATCTCGCCCGATTTCGCGCGCGACCAGGTGGCGCGCGTCGCCAAGGCGCGCGGCTTGCCGGAAACGGACGTCGCCAAACTGGTCGACGACACGCAAGAGGGCCGGCTGCTCGGCCTGATCGGCGAACCGCGTGTCAACGTGTTGAAACTAAATCTCGCGCTGGATCGGCTAAAGTCTTAAACCTGTTGAATGGCCGATAGCGACCGTCACCGAGAAAAGCGCGCAGATCCAGACGCGCTGCTGGCACTGGCAGGCAAACAGGAACGCGGTCGGCTGACCGTGTTTCTGGGTGCCGCGCCGGGCGTCGGCAAGACCTACGCCATGCTGTTGCGCGCACGCCGCGTGAAGGACGATGGCGGCGACATCCTTATCGGCCTTGTCGAAACGCATGGGCGCAGCGAGACCGCGGCACTGCTCGAAGGGCTGGAGATGCTGCCGCTCCGCAGCATCCCCTATCGTGGCCGTGCGATCGAGGAATTCGACCTCGACGCGGCGCTGGAACGCCGGCCCCACACCATCGTTGTCGACGAACTGGCGCATACCAATGCGCCTGAAAGCCGCCACCCCAAGCGCTATCAGGACATCGACGAGCTTCTGGGCGCCGGTATCAATGTCTGGACGGCGCTGAACATCCAGCATCTGGAAAGCCTGTCGGACGTCGTCACCCAGATCACCGGCGTGCCGGTGCGCGAGCAGATTCCCGATACGGTGCTGAAGAAGGCCGACGAGGTGCTGCTGGTGGACCTACCGCCGGCGGAGCTGCTGGAGCGGCTGAAGGAAGGCAAGGTCTACCTGCCCGCCAATGCGGCGCGCGCGGCGGACTCCTTCTTCCGCCTCGGCAACCTCACCGCGCTGCGCGACCTGGCGTTGCGACGTACCGCCGACCGCGTCGACGACCAGATGGTCGACTATCTCAAGCAGAACGCCATCGAAGGCCCGTGGCCTTCGGCCGAGCGGCTGCTGGTCTGCATCGGCCCGGATGCGCTTTCCGAAAAGGTCGTACGCATCGCCAGCCGGCTCGCCTCGGGCCTCAACGCACACTGGATCGTCGCGTCGATCGAGCCGGTGGACCGTGCCGTTGCCGATCAGGCCGGCGAGCGCAGGCTGGATGATACTTTCCGCCTTGCCGAGCGGCTCGGCGCGGAAACACGCAGGGTAAAGGGCAGCGATTTCGTCGAGGAGATCCTGCGGCTGGCCAGGCGCGAGCACGCCACGCAGATCGTCATCGGCGGGCGCAGGCAGCCTTTCCCATGGCGCCTGTTCCGGCGCTCGTTGCCCGATGCCCTGATGGAAAAAGCCTCCGGCATCGGCGTCTATGTCGTCACTGGCGACGATACGATGCCGCCGCCTACAACACCGGTGAAGCAAAGGCCGCTGGCGCTTCGCCTCGCCCGCGACGTCGGCGTGGCCCTTGCCACGGTTGCCACCGCGACCGGCTTCGGCCTCATGATCGGCGAATGGGTGCGGCTGCCGAACATCTCGATCATCTTTCTGCTGGCGGTGCTGGTCTCGGCGATCAACAGCGGCTATCTGGCCGCGGTCGTTGCCGCGCTCGGCTCCGCGGTCGCCTATAATTTCTTCTTCATTCCGCCCTTCTACACGCTCACCATTGCCGAGCCGCACGAGGTCTTCGCGCTGTTCGTCTTCCTCGCCGCCGCCATGCTCACCGGCGGCCTCACCTCGCGGCTGCGCGAGCAGGCCAAGGTATCGGGCGAGCGCTCCGTCACCACACAGACGCTCTACGACTATTCGCGCAAGCTTTCGGGCACGGCGAAACAGGACGATGTGGTGTGGGCAACGGTTTCCCAGCTGCAGGGAGCGCTGTCGCGCACCGTCGCGCTCCTGCTTCCCGACCAAGGCGAATTGCGGCTGCAGGCATCGTGGCCGCCGGACACCGAGCTCGGTGTCTCGGACATGGCCGCAGCCCGCTGGACTTATGAGAAGAGCGAAGAGGCCGGCAGCGGCACCGGCACGCTGCCCAACAGTGCCTTCCGCTTCATCCCGCTGATGAGCCCTCATGGCGTGGTCGGCGTCTGCGGCATCCAGCAGGACGGCGAACTGCTTGAAGGAACCGAGGAAAGGATGCTGAACGCCATCCTCGACCAGTCGGCGGTGGCCATCGACCGGGCGCGACTGTCCAAGGAAAGCCTCCGGCAGGCCACGGCGCTGGAGGGCGAGCGCTTCCGTTCGGCCTTGCTTGCCTCGGTCTCGCACGATCTCAAGACCCCCCTTGCCACCATCACTGGCGCAATCACCAGTCTGCGCGAACTCGGCGACAAGATGGATAAGAGCAGCCGCGACGATCTCCTCGTTTCGATCGACGAAGAAAGCGCCCGGCTGTCGCGTTTCCTCGCCAACCTGCTCGACATGACACGCATCGAATCCGGCTCGGTCGAAGCCAAGCGCGACTGGGTCGACATATCCGATGTGATCAATTCAACGGTGGAGCGTTCCCGCAAGGTATTTCCGGGTCGTGCGATCGAAGTGCAGCTCGAGCCCGAACTGCCGCTCATCCGCGGTGACAGCGTGCTGTTGGGTCAGGTGTTGTTCAACCTGATCGACAACGCCGACAAATATGGCGGCGCCGAGCCAATCCGTATCTATGCCCGGCGCGACCGCGATGAAGTCACCCTTTCGGTGGTCGACATGGGCAAAGGCATTCCCGAGAAGGACCTCGAGCAGGTCTTCGAGAAGTTCTTCCGGCGTGGCAAGCCGGATGGCCGCGCGCCCGGCACGGGTCTCGGCCTGCCGATCGCACGCGGCTTCGTCGAGGCAATGGGCGGCACCATCAGGGCGGAAAGCCCGGCCCAGAAACGAAAAGGCACGCGCATAATCCTGCGCTTCCCGGTCGAACACATGCCTGTCGAAGCGGAGACCATGTCGTGAGCGGCTTTCGTGTCCTGGTCGTCGACGACGAACCGCAGATCCAGCGCTTCCTGCGCCCGGCGCTGACGGCTGCCGGCTACGAGGTGATCGAGGCCGGCACCGGCGCCCAGGCGCTGAAGGCGATCGCCACGGCGGCGCCCGACCTCATCATCCTGGATCTCGGCCTGCCCGACATGGACGGCAAGGAGGTGGTGAAGAATGTGCGCGGCTGGTCGGAACTGCCGATCATCATCCTTTCGGCACGCGACCGCGAGAGCGAGAAGATCGCCGCGCTCGACCTCGGTGCCGACGACTATATCGAAAAGCCCTTCGGCATCGGCGAACTGACGGCCCGCATCCGTACGGCGCTGCGACACCGTACCCGCGAGGATGGCGGCGTGACGGAGATTTCGGTCGACGGGCTGCATATCGACACCGTGCGCCGGCTCATCACCCGGGACGAGGCGCCGATCCACCTGACACCGAAGGAATACGATCTCGTGTTGATGCTGGCGCGCCACGCCGGGCGCGTCGTCACGCACCGGGCGCTGCTGACATCGGTCTGGGGTCCGGCCCATGCCGACGACCTGCATTATCTGCGCGTGTTCGTCGGCCAGGTGCGCGGCAAGATCGAGCGCGATCCGTCCGCGCCGGCGATCATCCGGACGGAACCCGGCGTTGGCTATCGCTTCGTCGGGGACGAGACATGAAAATCAGCCCGAAGCGCGAGCGACTTCGGCAGCGCGGCGGGCTTCGGTATTTTCCTTGCGTGACGTCTCCACCTCGGCCAACAGCCATTCGCGGAAAGCCTTGATCTTGGGCACGTTGCGCCGCGAGGTCGGGTAGACCAGCCAGTAGGAATGGCCGTCGTCGCCGACGAGGTCGAAGGGCTGGATCAGCCGGCCATCGGCGAGCTCTGCCTGGAAGAGTTCGCGGGTCAGGATTGCGACGCCGTGACCGGCAATCGCGGCGCTCGCCTCATACATCTGCGCGCCCATGCTGGAGGCTGTGCGTGAGGCAAGCTCGCCGGCATCGACGCCGGCGAGTTTGAACCATTCCTTCCACCAGATGTCGCCAGGATCCATGATGGGCAGGCGAAGCAGGTCCGCCGGCTTATGCACGCCGCCGATGCTTGCAGCCAGCGCCGGGCTCAGCATCGGCGTGAAGTCGGCCGAGAACAGCTTGTGGGTCTCGGTGCCGGGCCATTTGCCGCCACCGGAACGGATGGCGATGTCGACGTCCTCGCGCGCGAAGTCGATCAGTCTGGACGACGTGTCCAGGCGCACGGCGAGCGAAGGATAGGCCATCTGGAACGCGCCAAGCCGACGCGCCAGCCAGTTGGAGGCAAAGGTCAGGATCGTGCTGACGCACAAGACGCCCTCCGCGCCGGAACGCGCCGCCGAATAAGCCTCGCCGATGATGGCAAAGGCGTCGGTGATCGCTGGCGCCAGTCTCTGCCCGACCTCGGTCAGTTCGATATGGCGCGGATGCCGCAGGAAAAGCTGCGCGCCGACGCGCTCCTCCAGAAGCTTGATCTGATAGCTGACGGCAGCCTGCGTCATGCCAAGCTCGCGCGCCGCCTTGGTGAAAGACAGATGCCGCGCGACCGCTTCGAAGACGCGTGTGGCGGTGAGAGGCGGAAGTTGAAAGCTCATAGCTATAAGCTGTCTTTATGAGTCATGATCGACGTTCAATTGGAAACAAAGGCGTAACGACACGACATTCTGCTTCAACGGATCAGATGCATTTAAAGCAATTCCAGCAAAAGTGCACAGCGGTTTTGCGTCCGGAATTGCGTGGAACAAAGACCTAGAGCGTTCCGCGTTTCCGTAAAAACGAAAACGCTCTAGGCATATCGGAGGCGTTCCGCCATGACAACGACACAGCAATTGATGCTTTCGGTTTCCAGTCACCGCTGGCTGTCCTGGCTGGCCGATGGTTTTGGACGCCGTCGGGGCGTGCAGCTCGACGTCAGGGAATTGTCGCCGCACCTTCGCCGCGACATCGGCCTGCTCGACGGCAACGATCCCTGCGGGCGCTGGCAAAGCTGATTGGCAGGCCCTACGCTACGTGTTCGGAGCAATGAGGGTCAGTGAAGGAAAATAGGTTCGGAAGCGGCCAACATAGCGCGTCAGAATCGGCTGTTGGGCAACTGCGGCGTGTGCACCGACAAAGAAGTCCGGCAACACACCTGTCCGTGAGCCACCGGCGCGGCGATATTGCGTAAACACCTTCCCCGCAAGGAACAGCGCCTCCCGGGGTATCGATAAGACCTCGAGACCAGCTTCCTCGATGAATGTTTCCAGGTCTTCAATCCGCTGATATCGGACTGCGAGTTCTGCGTAGACGATGTCGTTGATGAACAACGGTCCTTGCAAGCTGCAGGCCTCGAGCTGTCTGACCGACCAGTCAGCCCAATGGGGATCGTTCGTAACCAGGTCGAGCAGGACGTTGGTATCGACCAGCGTCACTCCTCGCCCCGTGTCAGCGCCATGATCGCATCCGTGTCGAGACCGGCTCCGGCATGGCCGCGCAATCTTGCGAACCGACTCGGCGGCCGCTTCTTGTCAGCGCGTGCGATTACCACGCTGCCGTCCGCAGCGCGCTGGAAGTCTACCTTGCTGCCGGGCACGATCCCCAGAAGGTCGCGGACCGGCTTTGGGATCGTAACCTGGCCTTTGGCTGTAACTGTCGTCGCCATCTTCGCCTCGGTAATGATTTATTTTCTAGAGGTATTACCGATCGCCTCCTCTTTAACTCAGGATGAGGCCTACCCAACACCCACATAGCGTTTGACGGCCGCCGGATCGGCGCGCAACGCTTCGGCTGTCATGGTCTCGCGGTTGCGGCCGTTTTCGACAAAGGCGACGCGGTCGGCGACGGCAAGCACCGCCTCCACCCGCTGCTCGACCAAGATGGTCGAAACGCCGAGGCCGCGCAACTTGGCGACCGTCTCGCGGATCTTCTCGATCATCGACGGCATGAGCCCTTCGGTCGGCTCGTCCAGCAGCAGGACCTGCGGCTCCAGGCAAAGCGCGCGGGCCATGGCAAGCATCTGCTGCTCGCCGCCCGACAGCGTGCCGGAGCGTTGCCTCAGCCGTTCGCGCAGGCGCGGAAACAGGTCCAGCACGGCTTCGCGCGTCGCCTGGCCCTTGCCGCGCGCCATCAGGCCGATCTCGATGTTTTCGGCAACGGTCATCTCGGCGAACAGCCGGCGACCCTGCGGCACATAGGCGACGCCGGCCTTCGGCACCTCATGCGCGGCCAGTGTCGACAGCTCGCGGCCTTCCAGGCTGATCGAACCGGCCGCCGCCGGCAC
Organism: Mesorhizobium sp. 1M-11; assembly: GCF_001303895.1. Lineage (GTDB taxonomy): Bacteria > Pseudomonadota > Alphaproteobacteria > Rhizobiales > Rhizobiaceae > Mesorhizobium. The sequence continues at coordinate 63,787 of NZ_LJSD01000054.1, forward strand.
GAGCCCCATGATCGCCTTCAGCGTCGTCGTCTTGCCGGCGCCGTTGCGCCCGAGCAGACACAGCACCTCGCCCTTGTTCAGCACAAGGTCCAGCCCGTGCAGCACCTGCACTTCGCCATAGAAACAATCGAGCCCGTTGATGGTGAGCAGCTCAGCCATGCGCCGCTCCGAGATACGCTTCCTGAACCTGAGTGTTGGCGCGGATTTCCGCCGGATCGCCCTCGGCGATAATCCGGCCGGCGTCGAAGACGGTGATGCGATGGGCAAGCTGCATCACCACCGGCATGTTGTGTTCGATGATCAGCACAGTGGCATCGAGCGCGATCTCGCGGATCAGGGCGACGAAACCTTCGATCTCGCCATCGGAGAGACCCTGCGTCGGCTCATCGAGGATCAGCAGTCGCGGCTGCAGCGCCAAGCCCATGGCCACTTCCAAAAGGCGCTGATGACCATAGGCAAGTTGCCCGGCAGGCGTTCCTGCCCGCTCCGCCAGCCCCACCTGCTCCAGGGCTTTCATCGCGCCTTCGCGCACCGCGCCCCTGGAGCGACCGTCGGTCAAGGTGCGCTGCACCGAAAGCGCGACATTGTCGTAGGCGGAAAGATTGGCGAAGACGCTGGTGACCTGGAACGTATAGGCGATGCCCAGCCGCACTCGCTTGTACGCCGGCAGGTTGGTGATGTCCGTGCCGGCGAAATCGATCGTACCCGACGACGGCAGGATGCGGCCGCAGACCAGGCTGACGAAGGTCGTCTTGCCGGCACCGTTCGGGCCGATGATGGCTCGGATCTCTCCCGGCATCAGGCTGAAGTCGGCGCTGTCCACGGCGCGCAGGCCGCCGAAATGGCGCGACAGGCCCCTGGTTGTCAGCAATGGCTGCGTCATGGCAGCCACCCGATCCAGCGACGGCGGACGAAACCAAGGATACCCTTCGGCGCAAACAGCACCAGGAGCACGAGTGCGGCGCCAACGATCAGCAGCCAGGCAGAAGTGTAGCTGCTGGCGATGTCGGTCACATAGTAGATGAACACCGTACCGACCAGCGGACCGAGCGTGGTGGCGGCGCCGCCGGCCAGCACCCAGAGCAGCGGCAGGATGGAATACTGCACCGAGGCGAAGTTGGAGCCGACATAGCCGAACAGCAGTGCGTAAGCAGCACCGGCCGCGGCGCAGAAAACGCCGGACAGCACGACCGCCGCCAGCTTGTTGGCGAAGGTGTCGTAGCCCAGCATGCGCGTGCGCTCTTCATTCTCGCGGATCGCCACCAGGACACGGCCGAAGCGCGAGCGCACGATGGCGAGCGTGACGAACAGCACGATGGCGAACAGCAGGAGTGCTGCGAGATAGCGCACGGCCGGTGCCGTGAGGTCGAGACTCGCATTGCCGACCGTCAGAATGCGGCTCGCCTGCTGCAGAACCAGTCCCTGGTCGCCACCCGTCCACTGGTTGAAATAGACGATGGTCAGCACGAAGGCCTGCGCGAACATCATGGTGACGATCATGAATGCGACGCCCGAGGTGCGCAACGCCAGCAGGCCGACGACCAGCGACAGCAGCGCGCCGCAGCCGAGACCGGCAACAAAGGCGGCAGACACACCGAAACCGAGATAGGTGATCGCCAGTCCGCTGCCATAGAGGCCGGCGGCAAAGAACATGGCGTGGCCGAGGCTGAGCAAGCCGGCATAACCGAACAGAAGATTGTAGCCCATAGCGAAGGTGGCCAGCACGAGGATGCGCGCGAACAGGCCATGGTGATAGTCGGGCAGCAGGAAGTTCAATGCGAACAGCACGACCACCACGGCCATGTGCAGTCCATAGATCCTTGCCGTCGACGCTTCGGTCATCGGGCCGCGGTTCCGAACAGGCCCTGCGGGCGGAACACCAACACCATGGCGACCACCAGCGTTGCGATGAGCTTGGCAAGCGTTGGCGAAAAGAACATCGAGACGATGCCGTCCGAGAGGCCGATCAGTAGCGCCGCAACCACCGTGCCGCGCAACGAGCCCAGGCCGCCGATGATGACGACGATGAAGGACAGCAGCAGTGGGTCCTGTCCCATCAGGTAATGCGCCTGGCTGATCGGCACGATCAGCACTGCGGCGAATGCCGCGAGCATGGCCCCCAGCGCGAAGACGCCGGCATAGACGCGCTCGACCGGGATGGCGAAGGCCTGCGCCATTTCGCGGTCATACTGGGTAGCGCGCATGACGAGGCCGATTCTCGTGCGCGTCAGCACCAGCCACGTCGCGACGAGCAGCAACGCCGATGCGGCAATGATCGAGAGCTTGTAGCCGGAATAGCCGAACCAGGGCAAAAGCACGCGATAGCTGAAAGGCGGCGTCACCGGCCGCGCTTCCGGCCCGTAGAGGCTGAGCGCCAGTTGCTGGATGATGTAGAGCAGGCCGATGGTGGCAACGATGGTGGCTTCCGGATCGTAATTGAGCCGGCGCAGCACCAGCCGTTCGGAAAGCAGAGCAACGGCACCGACCACCAGCGGCGCCACGATCAGCGCCGCCACGAAACCGATGGCGGGATGCGTGCCGAGCGCCGTCGCCACCGCCCACGCAAGCACCGCGCCCAGCATGAAGAACTCGCCATGGGCGACGTTGACGATGCGCATCACGCCGAACACCAAAGATAGGCCAAGCGCGGTGAGCGCCAGCACGGCCGCAGTGACCAGCCCTTCCAGTGTCGCGAGCAGGAGATGCGGTCCGAAAGCCATTCAGGCGCTGGTCCCGCCTTCGGGCAGGGCAATTGCACATGCCACTCGGCGTGACATGAAGCAGGGTCTGGATCGCCGCACCTTCTTCCAGGTTCCGGAATGGATCCCCGACACTCTCCAGTCGCTTCGCTTCTTACGAGGTCGAGGATGACGGAGCTTGGGGAAGCGCTTCAGCCAATCTCCAACGTCGGCACCATCGTCACCGCTGGAGATGAGCCGCGGCATCGCAAGCTGCGTCATCCTCGACCTCGTGAGCGACCGCAGGGAGCGGCAAGTGTCGGGGATCCATTCCGGAACGCTGAAGGGAGTGACACCAGCCGAAGCATGACCACGTGCAATTGCGGCTTCGAACGACAGCAAGGCCATCACTTACAGGGACTGCTTGGTGTAGTCGGCTTCCGGCTCGTACATGCCGTCCTCGATCGTCGTCTTGTGCACGACCTTGAGCTTTCCGCCTTCCAGCTTGGAGATGTTCTGGTGGCCGAAGCACTGGTGGATCTTGCCGTTGAAGAGCTTCTTGCCTTGCGGATGCTCCGGCCCTTCGGCGAATTCGGTCAGCGCCTCGGTCGCCTCGACCAGCTTGGCGCGATCTTCCGGCCCCTTGTAGCCGGCATCCTCCATCGCCTTCTTGATGACGTAGAGCGTTTCCCAGCAGCCGAACATATGTGCGGCGGTGGAGACATCCTTGGCGTCGGCGACAGCAGCACCGTTGTCGTCGATGCCAACGGCCGTGCGGTAAGCCTTCTGCGCTTCCGTGTCGTCAGCCTGCGCGTAGCGCGGCGAACCTTCCCAGAAATGGCTGCCGTCGAGATATTCGAGACCAGGGCTGTTGATGTCGACAGCTTCCAGCGAGTCGATGAAGCCGAACAGCTTCGGCCCGCTCGAGCCGTAGAAATCGCCCAGTTCCTTGACGAAGGTGAGCACCGCCGGCCCGACCATGACATGGTAGATGGCATCGGTTTCGGGCGGGATCTGCGGGAAGTATTTGGTGAAGGAGGATTCCGTCGGCGGGATGGCGATCTTTGCGACGACTTCCGCGCCCGCCTTCTGCAGGGCTGGCGGCAGGTAGTCGCGATGGTCATAGCCGAAAGCGTAGTCTGGGAAGATCATGGTGACCTTCTTGCCGGCATTGGCGGCGATCCAGGGCGCAACCGAAGTCACCTGCGCGCGCACATCGGTGATGCCCGGCTGGAAGACGTAACGATTCAGCTTGCCGGAGGCGACGTGATAGCCTTCCGAGACGACATAGTACGGGATCTTCAGTTCGCCGGCCGTCGGCGCGGAGCCGACCACGACATTGGAGAACAGGGTGCCGTAGACGATGTCGACCTTATGCTGGTTGGCAAGCTTGGCCACCACTTCAGCACCGCGGGCAGCGTCCGTGCCGTCGTCCTCGATGACCACTTCGATCGGCCGGCCGTTGATGCCGCCGGCGGCGTTGATCGCCTTCACGGCCGCTGCGGTCGTTCTTTCATACCAGCGGCCATAGGCTGCACCGATGCCGGTGCGATGCGCCTGGAAACCGATCTTGATCGGTGCCGAACTCTGCGCCTGCGCATAGCGCACGAAGCCGGGCGTGGCGGCGAGACCTGCGCCGGCTGCCAGTCCTTTCAGGACGGTGCGGCGGGATGCCTTGCCCTTGGTCAGATCGAAGAAGCGGCCGGTCATCGAGTTCCCCCTCATGGCATTGACCCGCGGCCACAGGCGGCCGCACGAAAATCACGAGGCAAACCAAGCATCAAACCCCCGCCAAGGCAAGCTAGCATTCCAGCCTTTGCCGCGGCGACAGACCGTTATCCGGCGGTGGGTGTCGCGAGCAGCCAGAGGCCGAAAAGCGTGTATGCAACCATCAGCACGGTGAGGGGAACCTGCAGCAAAACCGCCTGTGGCATCATCGGCTCAAGGCGCGATGCGGACGCATGGGCGACAAGCACAGCCAGGATGTGTCCGCCGACGATCAACGCCGCCTGTGTGTTCCATAGCCACCAGGCGGCATCCGCACCGGCCGCGATGCCTGCGGTGACTGGCATGTTGGCCGTTCCGAACAGATCCCATCCCAAGGCGAAAGGATCGGACAGCGCAACCAGCGCATACTGGCCGTTGACGAGCACGTCGGTGAGGTAGTGCGCGATGTGATAGGCAAGCGCGATCGGCACGATCGACCAGACGAGCAGCCCGGCGACCCTACCGAAAGACAGGCGGCCGGCCAGGCTGAGACCAGCCAGGATCGATACGCTGAACAATAGCGCCAGCATGAAGAACGTCGCGACGAGGCCCATGCTGCCGATGCCGATCATCGCAGTGCGGCCGGGCAGTTCGAGCGGGTTGATGCCGTTCAGGCCGAACCAGAAGAAGGTTCGCATCAGCCCATCGAAGGATACGGACGACAGCGCGAGCAGCAGGAAGGCGGCGCCGCTCAACGGCAGCGGTTCCACATCGAGCAGCTTGGCTCCGGGCCAGCACAGCGACAGCTTTCCGCTCTCGTTGCGCTCCAGAATGGAAAAGCGCGCGAGCATCGAAAAGAAAACGCTCAGGAACTCGCCCCGGCTGCTCCAGCTTTCATAGCCAAAGACAAGCATCAGAACGAAGCTGAGCAGCCAGTAGATGCCGGCCGCCGTTGCTAATTTCGCGGGATCATCCGGCGCGGGATAGACCAGTTCGAACCAGGAAAAGCCGAAGAAAAACAGGAAGGCCGGCCAATAGCCGAGCCATGACGGCATACGTTCTCCCCGGCGCCCGGCGCGCGTCAATCGTGTGACGATCCGCCAGGGTCCGTACCATGGGTTCAGCCATGACCAGAGATTGCCAAAAACACCCTGAGCCAACGTCACGCCGGTCCACAACAGGGTCCAGATCGTCAAAGGCAAGGGATTGGAGAGGGGATCACGGCTGCCCCAGAACCCGGCTGCGATCAGGGCGACAAAAAGCGTGAAGGAAAGCAGGCTGACCGCCACCCCCGCGCCATCTGCGAACCGGAAGAGAAACAGACGCCCATGCCAGACACGGCCAAGGGCGTCGGCGGACACCAGGCTCAGGACCAGAAAGGATGCGGCCACCGCGAAGGCACCGCCGGCGAGGTAATAGTTGGTCGGCAAAAGCAGGACATGGCCGCGGTCGGAAGCGTGGGCCAAGGCCTCAACGGGAAGAAGCGGGGCCGCGAATGCCGATGCGGCGAGCGCTGCCCACCGACTTTGCCGATGATTGAACTGTTTGCTCATCCGGAGAACGGCAAACCGACGCCCGCCTTGCTTAAACCTTGACGAGCTGGCGCACCCGCGCCTCTTCGCCGAAAACACGGATGTAGCGGGCGATCTCCTTCTCATCACCCGTCGCCTTGGCCGGGTTGTCGGAGAGCTTCACTGCCGGGCGGCCATTGGTTTCGGTGACCTTGCACACCAGCGAGATCGCGTTGAGGCGGTCTGTCGGCACCGGCGCGCAATCCTCGAAATCATTGGTGAGATTGGTGCCCCAGCCGAAGGACATGCGCACCTTGCCCTCGAAATGGCGATAGGTCTCGATGATGGTTTCGACGTCGAGGCCATCGGAAAAGATAAGCAGTTTCTCGCGAGGATCCCTGCCGCGTTCGCGCCACCAGGAGATGATGCGTTCGCCGCCTTCGATCGGCGGGGCGCTGTCAGGGCGGAAGCCGGTCCAGTCGGCGACCCAATCCGGCGCATCACGCAGGAAAGCTGCCGTACCAAACGCGTCAGGCAGCACGATCAACAGATTGCCGCCGTAATAACGCTGCCAGTCTTGCAGAACCTTGTAGGGAGCCTGGCGAAGCTCGGCCTCGGAATTGGCAAGTGCTGCAAGCACCATCGGCAATTCATGCGCATTGGTGCCGAGCGCTTCGAGATCGTTATCCATTGCGAGCAGCACGTTCGAGGTTCCGGTGAAGGCCTCGCCGATACCCTCCTTCAAGGCCTCCACGCACCAGCGCTGCCACAGGAAGGAATGGCGGCGGCGTGTGCCGAAGTCGGAGATACGGATGCCGGGAAGCTGTTTCAGACGCTCGGTCTTGGCCCACATCTTGGCCTTGGCGCGGGCGTAGAGCACGTCGAGCGCAAACGGGCCGAAAGCCTTGAGTGCCGATCGAGACCGCAATTCGTTGATGATGGCGAGCGCCGGGATTTCCCACAGCGTGGTGTACATCCACGGGCCGGAGAAAGAGAGCTCGAACTGGCCGTCACGTTTGGACAGCTCGTATTCGGGGAGCTGGAAGTTCTCCAGCCAGGCCAGGAATTCCGGCTCGAAGATCTGCTTGCGGCCATAGAAGTTGTTACCGCCCAGCCAGATCATCTCCTTCTTGGAGAAGCGCAGCGTCCTGGCGTGGTCGAGTTGCTCGCGCAGTTCGCCGATATCGATCTCGTCGGCCAGCCGCACCTTGGTCTTGCGGTTGATGAGCGAGAAGGTGGCATCGACCTTGGGGTACATGCCCCAGATCATCTGCAGCATCAGCAGCTTATAGAAATCGGTGTCGAGCAGCGACCGCACGATCGGGTCGAGCTTCCAGGTGTGGTTGTAGACGCGCCGCGCGATGTCTGTCTTGGCCATGTCCGAAACCTGCTTCCGCCGAAGTCCAATCCGCTACCGGGTTGGCCTCATAGCATTGAAATGATTAACGCGCTTCCCGCTTTGTCAACCAGTGAGAACCGGGCTCGCGGTGACGGATCGAGTTCCGCCCACCAATATGGTGCGGATTTCGGCGTCTCACATCCCTGACACTTCGAATTTTGGTTGCAATCTTCACGGTTGCGCAAGGCAAGTGCCGTATCCTTGCGGAAATCGAAGGAAGGGAAAATGGGCAAGGCCGTCGTCGCGTGGTTGGTAACCGGATCAATTCCACTTATTTTCTTCATTGTCGGGTCGACCGGCAAATTTGATGGCGGGACGACGGTGGCGGTCGCCTTGATTGCGATTCTTGCCACCTTTGTGACGACAATCAGCGCCGTCGCTTTCACGCTTGCCGGGCTGTGGCAGGCTGCGATGCAAGAAGCGTAGCTCCGCGCCACGCGCCAAGATGCGGCCAACGCGCCACCTCAGAACTCAGATTTCGCCACCAGCTGCAGAGTGGGTCGTTTACGACGTGCGCCGAGCCTCGTACCGACCGTTTCGGCCCGGCTGTCCGCTTCGGCCCTTTCCGCGAACAACCAGTCCACGAAGAGCTGCACGATGGGCGTAGAGCGCATCTCATTGCGGCAAATGACATAGAAATCGTCGACCGCCGGCACCGAGAGACCAAACGGCACGATGAGCTGACCCATCGCGAGCAGGCGGCTCGCCGTCATCGTGTCACCGAGCGCCACGCCGTGGCCATGGAGTGCGGCCTCGATCGACAGGCGCGCATCGTTGAAATGATGGCGCCGGCAGACCCGCTCGAGGTCGAGCGCATCGGCGGCGGCAAGCCAGGTGTGCCATTCGCGTCCATCGTCGCCATGCAGCAGGACATGGTCGGCAAGATCGCGGGTCGAGCGGATCGGCCGGTTGTTGGCAAGCGTCGGGCTGACGACCGGGAACAGTTCCAGTCCCGACCATTTGCGGATCCAGCAATCGGTCCAGCTGCCGTCGCCATAATGCACGCAGACATCGATATCGGGCTGGCGAATATCGCGCGCGTCATTGGAGGCGACCAGTTTCAATCGGATATCGGGATAGCGCGCCGTGAAGGAGCCGAGGCGCGGTATCAGCCACAAGGACAGAAGTGCCGGCACGCAGGATACGACGAGCGCGCCGCTGCTGGCGGGGCGGGTAAGCCGCGCGGCGGCAGCGGCAATCCCCTCGAAGGCGCCCGAGACCGCCGGCAACAGCTCGGCGCCATGCGGCGTCAGCTTCAGGCGCGAGCCGGCGCGTTCGAACAGCTTGACCCCGAGCGACTGCTCCAGCGCCTTGATCTGATGGCTGACCGCGCCGTGGGTGACATGCAGTTCGGCAGCAGCCTTGGAAAGCGAGCCATGCCGGGCCGTCGCTTCAAACGCGCGCAAGGGATTGAGAGGGGGAAGGCGACGCGAACCGCTCATGAGCCAGGGACGAGACTTTGTCGCATGATCTTCGTCTGCAACTTGTGCCAGTGTTAGTTTTTCTAACAGACAGCGCTATAACAATATCAATTGATTTTCCATCCGCACGCTCCGACAATCTGCGGCAATCAATCATAAAAAGACGCTATCGCAGGCAGCCGAACCTGTTTCATGCCCCGCATCGGAGGCACATCGGCTCGCCAAGTTGATTGCCGCATGATCCTTTCCGACAATCGATCCGATTTTCGGGGTCATGCGCAGCAGGAGGAGTTGCAGGATGGGTTTCGACAGCGGCAAGCTCGACGCGTTGCGCCGTAAATATGGCGAAAGCCATGGCGGCGAATTGTTCGACCCGAAGTTCCGTCGGGTGGCCGACAAGATCTTCTCCAAGGCCGGAACCCGGCTGGCGCCCTATTCCGGCATCCCGACCTTCCTGACCGCGCCTTATCGCGAGATGGCTGCCGACAATCCCGATTTCGGCGACCTCCAGGTGGCGATGATCGGCGTGCCGATGGATCTCGGCGTCACCAATCGTCCGGGCTCGCGTTTCGGCCCGCGCGCGCTGCGCGCCATCGAGCGCATCGGGCCCTACAACCACGTTCTGGACTGCGCCCCAACCCATGAGCTGAGGGTGGCGGATATCGGCGACGTGCCGTTCCGCAGCCGCTACCGGCTGGAGATGAGCCATGACGATATCGAAAAGCGCCTGAACCAGATCGTCGATGCCGGCGTCATCCCGCTGTCGGTCGGCGGCGACCACTCGATCACCCATCCGATCCTGAAAGCCGTCGGCAAGGACCGGCCGGTCGGCATGATCCATATCGATGCGCATTGCGACACCGGCGGCGCCTTCGACCAGACCAAGTTCCACCATGGCGGCCCGTTCCGCAACGCGGTGCTGGACGGCGTGCTCGATCCGTCGCGCACTATCCAGATCGGCATCCGCGGCGCGGCCGAATATCTGTGGGAGTTCACCTACGAATCCGGCATGACCGTCGTCCATGCCGAAGAGGTTCCCGGCCTCGGCATTCCGGCCATCATCGAAAAGGCCCGCAAGATCGTCGGCGACGGCCCGACCTACATCTCCTTCGACGTCGACAGCCTCGACCCTGCGTTTGCGCCGGGCACCGGCACGCCGGAAGTCGGCGGTTTGACGACGCGCGAGGTGCTGGAGATCCTGCGCGGGCTGAAAGGCCTCAACATCGTCGGCGGCGACGTCGTCGAGGTGGCGCCGCAATACGATTCCACCACCAACACCGCCCATGCCGGCGCGCAGGTGCTGTTCGAGATCCTGTCGCTGATGGTGTTCAGCCCAGCGCTGAAAGGTTGACGGCGCTCTAGATAGTGACGCCGTTTTATAAGAAGACCATAAGGGAACCCGGCCAAGCCGGAACAACGGAGAACAATGATGACCGAGATCATGAAGACCATGCTCAGCCGGCGCAGCGTGCTTGGCGCCGGTGTTGCCGCGGCGGGCGTGCTTGCGATGCCAGCCATCCTGCGCGCCCAGGAAAAGTCGCTGAAGGTCGGCGTCTATGGCGGCTATTTCAAGAAGTCGTTCGACCAGCACATCTTCCCCGAATTCACCAAGGCGACCGGCATCGCGGTGGAATCGGTGGCCGAGCCGACCGGTGAAGCCTGGCTGGTGCAGTTGGAGCAGGCTGCCAAGGCCGGGCAGGCGCCGGCCGACCTTTCGATGATGTCGCAGACCTCGACACTCAAGGGCCAGTCGACCGAGCTCTGGCAGCCGCTCGATACCGCCAAGTTCAAGCATTACGGCGAACTGCTGCCGCAGTTCATCAATAAGTACCCGGACGGTCGTGTTGCCGGCATCGGCGCGGTGGCCTGGTACATCACGCTGGTCACCAACACCAATGTCTACAAGGAAGCACCGACCTCCTGGGACACGCTGTGGGACAAGGCCAATGCCGACAAGCTCGGCCTTCTGGCACTCGCCTCCAATTCGTTCCTGCTCGAAGTGACGGCGAAGACCTTCATGGGCGGCACCAATGCGCTGGACACCGGCGAAGGCATCGACAAGGCCTTTGCCAAGCTCGCCGAAGTGAAGCCGAATGTGCGTCTATGGTACCGCGACGAGGCCCAGTTCGAGCAGGCGCTGAAGTCGGGCGAAATCCCGATGGGCCAGTACTACCACGACGTCACCGGCCTCGCCGCCAAGGATGGCCAGCCTGTCCGCTCGACCTTCCCGAAGGAGGGCGGTATCCAGGACTCCGGCAACTGGGTGCTGTCGCGTGCCTCGAAAAAGGTCGACGAGGCACATGCCTTCATCGACTATATGAGTCAGCCGGCGATCCAGGGGCTGATGTCGCGCAATGTCGGCACCGCACCGACGCTGAAGCGCGACGTGCTCGACCTCAAGCCGGAAGAATTCGCCGCCGTGTCGTCCGACATCGCGCCGATCATTCCGCGCTACGACCTCTATGTGTCGAAGGCCGACGCGATCAACCAGAAATGGACCGAGCTGATCGTCGGCTAAGCTGCGTTCCCACCGCCATGGTGGAAGCAGAATTTGCGAGCGATTCCGGGAGCCCGCCCTGCGGGCTCCGCATCTTCGCATCGACCGCAGACATGTCGCCCGCCTTCCGCTAATTTTGAAAGCGGTTGCGGCACTTGACGCACCATCCGCATGCACGACCAGCCAAGCAGGATAACGCCATGCCCGGATTGTCCATAAATTCGATCACCAAGCGCTTCGGCGATTTCGCCGCCGTCGACGACATCAGCCTCTCGGTACCGGACGGAAAGTTCGTCTGCCTGCTCGGGCCATCCGGTTGCGGCAAGACCACGCTGTTGCGCATGATCGCCGGGCTGGAGGAGCCGACCGGCGGCGCCATCGTGCTCGACGGCGACGACATCACCCGGGTGCCGACGCACAAGCGCAATCTCGGCATGGTGTTCCAATCCTTGGCCCTGTTTCCGCACCTGACGGTTGGCGAGAACATCGCTTATGCGCTGCGCATCCGCGGCGCCTCGAAGGAAGAACAACGCAAGCGCGTCGATGAACTGCTGGCGATGATCCATCTGCCGGACTTCGCGAACCGGCCCGTGGCGAAACTGTCGGGCGGTCAGCGCCAGCGTGTGGCGATCGCCCGCGCACTCGCGCTGTCGCCGAAACTCTTCCTTCTCGATGAGCCGCTGTCGGCGCTCGATGCCAAGCTGCGCGAAGCCATGCAGGTGGAGCTGCGCCAGTTGCAGCAGCGGCTCGGCATCACCACTATCGTCGTCACCCACGATCAGCGCGAAGCGATGACCATGGCCGACCTCGTCGTCGTCATGGGCAAGGGCAAGATCCTGCAGGCGGCCTCGCCGATCGAGATCTACCGCAAGCCGGCGGATGCCTTCGTCGCCGACTTCATCGGCATCACCAACCTGTTGCCGGCCGAGACCGACAAGGCCGGCCGCACCACCGTGCTCGGCGCAGCGGTACCCGGCGTCGCCCTGCCATCGGGTTCGGCCAAGGCCACCATCTCGATCCGTCCTGAAGACATTCATTTCTCCAAGCCCGGCGCCGGGGCGATCCCAGGCACCGTCAGCTTCGTGCGCGATCTCGGCGGCACGGTCGAAACCTTCGTCGAAGCCGGCGGCACCACCATCGTGGCGGTCGCCACGCCGCGCGAACGCCCGAATGTCAGTGTCGGCCAGGCCATCGGCGTCGTGCTGCCGCCTGAAAGCTGCGTGGTGCTGCAGCCATGAGACGCGAACCGCCAAGAGCACTCGCAGACTACGCGCCGCTGTTCTTTCCGGCGCTGATGCTCATCGTCTTCTTCGTCGTGCCGTTCTCGATCATGATCGCGGTGAGCTTCTTCAAGCGCAATCCGGCGGGCTTCTACACGCCGGATTTCGTGTTCGACAATTACGCGCGCTTCCTCACCACTTTCTTCGGCTCGGTGCTCGGCTTCTCGCTGCTCCTGGCGATCCTCGTCGCCGTGTGCTGCGTCGTCATCGCCTTTCCCTTCACCTATCTGCTGACCAAGCGCTCACGCGCGGTGCAGACTGTGTGGCTGGTCGGGTTGCTCTCGGTGCTGTCGCTTTCTGAAGTCATCATCGGCTTTGCCTGGTCGACGCTGTTCTCGCGCACCGCCGGCATCACCAATCTGTTCGTCGCGATCGGCCTGATGAAGGAACCGGTGGCACTGCTGCCGAGCTTCTGGGCGGTGCTGACCGGCATGGTCTACCAGGCACTGCCCTATACGATCCTGGTGCTCTACCCCGCATTGGTGCGGCTGGACCCGACATTGCTGGAGGCCGCACGCACGCTGGGCGCCTCGCCGGTGCGCGCCTTCTTCAACGTGGTCACGCCGGCATTGCGCAACACCATCGTGGCGACGCTGATCATGGTCTTCGTCTTCGCGCTCGGCTCCTACCTGCTGCCGCAGATCCTCGGCCGACCGTCGAACTGGACGCTGTCGGTGCTGATCACCGACCAGGCGATCTACCAGTCCAACATGCCGTTCGCTGCCGCGATGGCCGTGTTCCTGGTGCTGATCTCGCTGGCGCTGGTCGGACTCACTTTGCTCGCCGGCCGCAAGGAGAGCGCGCTATGAACGTGCTTCGCCGGCTTTATTTCGTGCTCGTCGCGCTGTTCCTGGCGGCACCGCTGATCGTGGTGGCGGGTGTTTCCGTCAACCAGAAACAGGAATTGACCTTCCCGCCGAAGGGTTTCTCGCTCGCCTGGTACGGGCAGATCTTCAACGATCCGGAATGGCGGCTGGCGCTGATTCATTCAGTCACGCTGGCGATCTGCTCGGCGGCGATCGCGGTCGCCATCGCACTGCCGCTGGCCTGGTTCCTGTGGCGGCGCATCGCACCCTGGGCGAACATCTTCCAGGTGCTGGGTCTCGCGCCCTTCATCCTGCCGCCGGTCATCACCGCGCTCGGTTTCCTCAGCTTCTGGGCGACGGTCGGCCTGTTCGGGCAGTTCTATACGGCGATCATCAGCCACGCGATCTTCTTCGTGACGCTGCCGCTGGTGACGCTGTCGCTCGGCTTCGCCTCCATCGACCGCTCGCTGGTCGAGGCCGCGTCGACGATGGGGGCTGACGACCGCACGGTGCTGAAGACCGTCGTGCTGCCGCTGATCCTGCCCTATCTGGTCTCCGGCTTCGCATTCGCCTTCGTGCTGTCGCTCAACGAATACATCGTCGCCTACATGACCATCGGCTTCACCACCGAGACGCTGCCGATCAAGATCTTCAACGCGCTGCGCTACGGCTACACGCCGACCATGGCGGCGGTGTCGATCTTCTTCGTCACCGTCGCGGCACTGGTGTTCGGGGCGATCGCCTATTTCGGCGATATCCGCCGGCTGCTCGGTGCGATGTCTTCCGACAGCTGAGTACAGCCGGACCGATCAATGCATCACGATCGGACCGGTCTTTGCCGGCAGGCGGTCGCGGCGTAGCCAGCGGCCGAGCAGCAGGACGGCGACGACCGCCAGTCCCGTCGAAAGGCCGATCCAGATGCCGATGCCGGCAAAGCCGAAATGGAAGGCGAGCAGCGCGCCGAGTGGCAGCCCGATGCCCCAATACCCGATCGCCGCGTAGATCATCGGCACCGTCGTGTCGTGCAGGCCCCGCAGCATGCCCGCGCCCACGGCCTGGGCGCCGTCGACAACCTGGAAAAGTGCCGCGAACGCCAGGAACGAGACGGCCAGGCTGACGACCTGGCTGTTCACCGGATCATGCACGTCGATGAAACCGCTGATCAGCACGCGTGGCCACAACAGCATGGTGAGCCCTGTCAGCGCCATGAAGCCGACGCCCATGGCGTAGGAGGTCCAGCCGGCACGGGTGATGCCATCCCTGTCGCCGGCGCCGTAGGCGAGGCCGACGCGCACGGTGACCGACTGGTTTAACCCCAGCGGCACCATGAAGCTGATCGAGGCGATCTGCAGGGCAATGGCGTGCGCGGCGAGCGACGGCGCGTTGATCAATCCCATCAGGAAGGCGGCGGCGTTGAAGATCGTCACCTCGAAGGCAAGGATGCCGGCGATCGGCAGGCCGAGCTTCATCAGTGCCCGGAAGCGCGGCCAGTCGGAGCGCCAAAAACGGCCGAACAGGTGGTAGCGGCGGAATTTCTTCTCCAGCGTCACCACCAGAACCATGCCGATGAGCATCAGGACCGACGAGATGGTGGTGGCCAGTCCGGACCCGGCAATGCCCATCTTCGGCGCGCCGAGATTGCCGAACATGAACATCCAGTTGAGCAGCACGTTAGCGGCCACGGCGACGAAGACGATGATCAAGGCCCATCCGGGGCGCGAGAGCGCCGAGATAAAGGATCTCAGCACGATATAGCCATAGAAGGGCAACACCGCCCATTGCAGCCAGTGAATATAGATGCCGGCCTGATGCGCGAGCGCTGGCTCCTGGCCCATGGCGAGCAGGATGTTTTCGCCGTTCCAGAGAAATATCCAGATTGGGATGGCGATGAAAATGGCGGCCCAAAGCCCCTGCCGCACGGTGCGGCGCACGTCGCGCACCGAATGGCGGAAGCGGCCGAGTTCCGTCGCGATCATCGGCGAAGTGGCCAGCATCAGGCCGAGGCCGAAGATCATCGGCATGAAATAGAGGTTGGAGCCGAGCGCGCCGGCGGCGAGCGTTTCCGATCCCAGCCGACCCATCATCATGACGTCGGTGGCGGTCATCGCCGTCTGGCCGAGATTGGTCAGCACCATCGGCCAGGCCAGCGACAGCGTCGATTTGATTTCGGAGCGCCAGAGGCTTCCCGGCGCTCTCACGCCGGCTTCGATCGCGGACATTGTCTATACTTCCCGTAACGGCGCATCGGCTGAAGCCGGAAGCCGCATCTCGCCGGAAACGGGATGGCTCCCGGCTCAAATGCGGTTTTCGTTGAATGCCGGAACCTTGGCAAGAGCTCACGGCTACGAAAAATTGATCCAGCAGGAGGCGGATTGCAGGAATCCCATTTATTTCGACAGCCACATCGCCATGCGATTTCCGTATAGCCCAATCCGCTTTGCCGCAGGCGTGGTGACTCGGGTCAACCAATTGTGCCAGCCGTTCATGGATCGTCGGTCCAATTGGTGCGTCAGCTTGTCATCCGCCAGCCGGCCATGAATAGTTTGCTGGCGGGGCGCGGAATGGAGGAATGATGCGCTCTCTTCGCTTGGCCGCCTCGGCCGCCCTGCCTTACGCTTTGTCTGTTCTTCTTGCCGGTCCGGCGCTTGCCGACATGTCCACCGCGGTGCGTTCCGACGCCTATCCGGTGAAGGGCCTCGACCAGCCGGCCGAGATCCTGATTGACCACTGGGGCATTGCCCACATCTACGCCAAGAGCAATCGCGACGCGCTTTTCCTGCAGGGATACAACGCCGCCCGCGACCGCCTGTGGCAGATCGACCTGTGGCGCAAGCGCGGCCTGGGTCGGCTGGCCGAGAGCTTCGGCGAAGATTTCGCGGAACGGGACCGCGCCGCCAGGCTTTTCCTCTTCCGCGGCGACATGGAGAAGGAATGGGCATCCTATGGCCCCAACGCGAAAAGCTTCGCGGAAGCTTTCGTCGCCGGGGTCAACGCCTATGTGTCGGAAGTGCTGGCCGGTTCCAAACCGCTCCCCATCGAATTTTCGCTGAGTGGATCGAAGCCGGAAATCTGGGGGCCGGAAGACGTCGTGCGCATCCGCAGCCATGGGCTGACGCGCAACGTCTCGTCCGAAGTGAAGCGGGCGCTCGTGACCTGCAAGGCCGATGTCGACGCGGACCGGCTGCGCAGCAAGCTGGAGCCGGAGTGGAAGCCCGAGGTGCCGCAGGGCCTCGACCCATGCATCATCCCGGCCGATGTCCTGAAGGATTATGACTGGGCGACCGATTCCGTCGACTTCAGCCCGCCCAAGAAGAAGGCGGAGCTCTACGATCCGCAACCCTTCCTCGACAAGGCCGACGGGACGGTCGACAACATCGGTTCGAACAATTGGGTGGTTGCCCCTTCGCGCACCGCGACAGGACGGCCGATCCTCGCCAACGATCCGCATCGCGCCCATAGCGCGCCGTCGCTGCGCTATATCGTGCATCTCAACAGTCCCGACATGTCGGTGGTCGGTGCCGGCGAGCCGGCCTTGCCCGGCATCTCCATCGGACACAACGGCACCATCGCTTTCGGGCTCACGATCTTCAACGTCGACCAGGAAGATCTCTACGTCTACGAGCTCAACCCCGACAATCCCAACCAGTACAAATACAAGGACGGCTGGGAGGATATCAAGACGGTCGAGGAAACGATCGCGGTTCGCGACGGCGAGCCACGCAAGGTCTCGCTCAAATTCACACGGCACGGACCGGTCGTGAAAACCGACGATGAAAACCACCGGGCGTTCGCGGTGCGCAGCGTCTGGATGGAGCCCGGTACCTCGGCCTATTTCGGCTCGTCGGACTATATGACGGCCAAGAACTGGAACGAGTTCCTGACAGCCATGAACCGCTTCTATGCGCCGTCGGAAAACCAGGTCTACGCCGACACCCAGGGCAACATCGGCTGGGTGGCGGCGGCCATGACGCCGGCGCGCAAGAACTGGGACGGCCTGCTGCCGGTGCCGGGCGACGGCCGATACGAGTGGGGCTTCCTGAAACGCGACGACCTGCCCAGCGTCTACAATCCCACTGAGGGATGGTTCGCCACCGCCAACCAGATGAATCTGCCCGAAGGCTATCCGGTAAAGGAACGCAAGGTCGGGTTCGAATGGGCTGATCCTTCGCGCTACCAGCGCATCGCGCAGGTTCTCAGCGCCAACGACAAGGTCACGCTGGCCGATTCCATGAAGCTTCAGAACGACGACAAGAACCTGTTGGCAGAGCGTGCCGTCAAGCTTCTCAAATCGGTCGAATTGCCTGCCGATACCTCCAGCGAGGCCAAGCAGGCCGCCGAAATGTTGAGGAACTGGAATGCGTCGAACGATATCGACAGCGCTCCGTCTGCGATCTACGAGATGTGGATCAGCCAGCATCTGCCCAAGGCGCTGATCGCGCATGTCGTGCCGGAAGCCGCCCGCAAGGCGATCGGCAAGGGCAGCGGAACCGCGGCCGTCGACATGCTCGAGACGGCAGACGAGAGCCTTGGGAAAGATCCTCAGTCGGCACGAGCCGCGATCGTTTCCGAAAGCCTTGCTTCTGCCGTCGCGGCCCTGAAGGAACGGCTCGGAAACGACATGGACAAATGGCGTTGGGGCGATCTGCATCGCGCGGTCTTCAACCATTCCCTGTCGCCGGTCGTTTCGAAGGCGCTGCAGGAGCAGCTCACGGTCGGTCCCTGGGCAATGTCCGGTTCTTCGACGACGCCGCACGCGGCAAGCTACAATCCGGACTTCACGCTCATGTCCGGCGCATCGTTCCGCATGGTTCTCGACGTCGGCGGCTGGGACAACAGCCGTGTCATCAACACACCAGGCCAATCGGGCGACCCCTTCAGCCCGCATTACAGGGATCTCGCTCCTCTCTGGCTCACCGGCGATTACGTGCCGCTGCTTTATTCACGCGATGCGGTCGAAGGCGGGGCAGCGACGCGGATCTCGCTGACGCCGGGCAAGTAGACCGGCAGATGCAGGCGGGCATCGTCGCCGCCTTCCGCTCCGGACGGATCCACCTGTCCGGAGCCACAGCATGGGGTTCGATCCGACGGAATGCGGCGCGCAGGAATTCGATTTATTTGAGGGCCGCATAACGATACTATGATGTTAAAGTATCGCCGCGACAGGGGAACCGGAAAGGCCGAGAATGGCCGATCCGTCGATCGGGCCAACGCTCATGCATTTCGACAGGACAGCTTTCGGAGACCAGTTCCTGACCGTCGTCGCGGCGGCGATGCCGCTGGTCGGCTGCTGTTTCTATCGTGTCGAGGACGGCAAGCATGTCGTCGACCATCGGCTGTCCGGCCTCTCGCCCTATTGGCTGAACCGCTACTACCATCGCTTCTGGCGTTTCGATCCGCTGCATCCCGAACGTGTCGACCAGGCCGGCATCAGGCTGCGCTCGGTGACGCGCGAGACGGCGCGGCGCGACATTGGCGCGCCCGAATATTTCGAGCAATTCCTGGTGCCGCAGAACACGGTGCACCAGACCGAGCTTTATTTCCGTGTGGGGTCGCGGATCGTCGCCGGTGCTTCGTTGCTGCGCAGCGAACGTAACGGTCCGTTCACCTCCGACAATCTCACCTTCCTCGACAGGCTGGTGGGTTTCGTCGAGGACAGCGTGCTGTCCGATGAGGACGAAGCGTTCGGGATCGATATACCGGGCCTGACGCCACGCGAGCGCGAGATCGCCAATCTCGTCGGCGCAGCCATGTGCAACAAGGACATCTGCCGGCGGCTCGACATCGAACTGCCGACGGTGAAGACCCACATCAGCCGCATCCTGGTCAAGGCCGGCGTGCGCAACCGCGGCGAGCTGATGAAGAAGCTGCACGGCCGCGGCTGACAGCAGCACGGCGTCGTACTTCGGTATGATAGCCCCGGGCCAAGATTGCTCCCTATCCTGCCGGTTCCTGTAAACGCCTGGGAGGAACGCGGCGTTCGAGGGAGATGGCCGTGCATGTGCCGACGCCTGTTCCCTGAAAGAACCGCTCCTCCAACCCGACCGTTGGAGTATCGACCGGAATGGCCTCACATCCTGCCTATGTCGCGCCCTATATGGCGATCGGCCTTTCGACCATCGTCACCGGCGTCGCACAGCGCAAGCACATCCGCCACAATCTGGAGACCATCGAGGAAGCCATCCACGCCGCCGTCTCGATCTGTGCCATCAACGCGCCGATCCGCGTGGTGGCACTGGCCGAAGGCGCACTGACCGGTTTCACCGACGAGATCTTCGACGTTCCGCATGTCACGGCAGCGCGCGACATCTTCATCGACCTGCCCGGCGAAGAGACCGAAGCGCTCGGCAAACTGGCCCGGCACTACGACACCTACATCATCGGCCAGTGCAAGGCGCGCTGGCCCGACGTGATGGAAGACCGCTTCTTCAACACGCTGTTCGTGATCGACCGCAAGGGCAAGCTCATCCACCGCGCCGCCAAGAACCACATCTGGTGCCGCGAACGCAGCTGCACGCCGCACGATGTCTACGACCGCTGGGTCGAACTGTTCGGCGACGGCATCGAGGCCTTCTATCCGGTGCTGCGCACCGAAGACATCGGCAATATCGGCACCATCTGCTGCTCGGATGGCGAATATCCGGAAGCGGTGCGCGCACTTGCCTTCGGCGGCGCCGAGGTCGTCTATCGCCCTTCGGAAGCGATGCCGATGACGGGCTCTTCCTATCCCGGCGGCGGCAGCTGGATGATCCAGAACCGGGCCCATGCCGACTTCAACAGCGTCTACATGCTGTGCCCCAACATCGGCCCGGTCTATCTCTCGCCGAGTTCGCGCCATCCGATCGACATCGCCGGCGGCAACAGCCACATCGTCGACTTCCGCGGCAACATCAGCTCCTACTCGGCCAGCGGCGCCAACACCATGGTGGCGAGCCTGATCGACATCGAAGCGCTGCGGCAGTTCCGCGCCATGAACCTCAATTCGAACTGGCTGAAGGATCTGCGCACCGAGCTGTTTTCCAAGATGTATGAGAAGCCAATCCACCCGCGCAATCTGTGGCTCAACCGCGATCCGGAGCGTCACGCAACAGTGGACGAGGTCTATCGCGAAAACATCGCAAGGCTGGTCGAGCGCGGCACCTGGACCCTGCCCGCACATGAAGTGCCTGGCGCGCGCTACACGCCGGCGCCTTCGGAAGGCCCAACCTCTTCACATAGCAATGACGATTGGGCCGCCGCACAGGCCATGTGGGCGCCCTGGAACGAGGACTGATCAGGAAATACCGGACCCGCCGTCCCAAAGCATAATCAATCGGGAACAGGCGGCGCGGTCCGGCCAAAACAAGGGAGGCTATCGATGGATGTTTCACGACCCGGCCCGCTCTCGCGGTTCGCCACATCAATTATCTTGCCCGCTGCCGCTGCGCTCATTGCGGTGACCGCGTCGGCAAAAGCCGAGGACGCCGCCAAGCCAGCCGGCATCGTCGGCACATGGGTGGTCAAGGCAGTCGACGCGCCGTTCACCCACCACATGTTCGTCTTCAATGCCGACGGCACCATGCAGCAGGCTAATCCCGATTCCGGAAATCCCGATAACAGCGACAGCGACGGCAAGGGCATCTGGGCCGAGAAGGACGGCAAGGTCATCGGCAAATTCGTAGAGGTGACCGCCGACCGCAACACCCACAAATTCGTCAGCCGCGGCGAGATTTCCTACGAGATCGACCTCGCCGGCGACGCCTTCACCGGCACGGCCGCCGCACGTTTCTACGATGCGGACGACAAGCTGCTGCGCGGCCCATTGCCGACACCCCTGGAAGGCAAGCGCGTGACCCTGCCGTAAGAGCGGGCGCCACTTGCCTTTCCTTTTTCGTTTCACGCCATCGCCGGACCAAACGCCATGTCTTCCACCAGCACCGCGCCAAGGCGCAGCCTGCACTCCTTCGATATCTTCTTTCTCGTCGTCGCCGCAGCAGCACCGCTTGCGGCCGTGGCCAGCAACGGGGCGCTCGGCGTCCTGATGGGCAACGGCGTCGGCATGCCGGGCTCCTACCTGCTCGCCGGTCTCGTGCTGATCCTGTTTGCCATCGGCTTCATTCGGATGAGCCCGCATGTGAAGCATTCCGGCGCCTTCTATGCCTATGTCCGCCACGGCCTGGGACCGCTTGCCGGCGGCGCCGCGGCCTTCGTCGCCATCGTCGTCTACGGCATGATGGTCATCGGCAGCGTCGGCGGCTTCGGTTTCTTCGCCAGCGTGTTCTTCAGCGAAAACCTCGGCATCGACCTGTCATGGAAGGCCTGGGGTGCGATCTGCCTGGTGATCACGGCCATCGTCGGCTATCGCGAGATCACGCTCGGCGCGCGCCTGCTGGCGGTGCTCTTGACGCTCGAAGTCCTGATCCTGATCGTCCTGACGGTGGCCGTGCTGGCACCCAGCAGCCCGGCCCAGGTGACCTTCGGTTCGTTCAGCCTGCCCAATGTGCTCAGCGGCTCGTTTGGTGTCGGCCTGATGTTCGCCTTCGTCTCTTTCCTCGGTTTCGAATCCGCAGCCATCTACAGCGAGGAAGCGCGTGACGGACACCGTAGCGTCAGCCGCGCGCTCATCACCGCCGTGGTGTTCATCGCCCTTTTCTACGCCATCACCATGTGGGCGGTGGTGCTGGCTTTCGGCGAAGACAAGGTCGTGGCCGCGGCCAGTGAAAATCCGGGCACGCTGGTGTTCCGCGCCTTCGCCCAATACACCCACCCCGTATTCCTGGTGGCGGTGCAGTTCCTGATGGTGACGAGCGCGCTCGCCGCGACGCTTGCCCTGCACAACGCAGCCGCGCGCTACCTGTTCGCGCTCGGCCGCGAAGGCATGCTGCCCGGCGTGCTCGGCAGCCTGCACACGCGCCTTCAATCACCGCATGTCGCGAGCATCACCGTGACGGTGGTCTCATCGATCGCAGTGGCGCTGTTCGCCATCGCGGGTGCCGATCCGCTGATGACCCTGCTGTCCAGCACGTTCGGGCTGGCGGCGCTCGGCATCATCATCCTGCAGGCAGTGACCTCGCTTTCGGTGGCGGTCTTCACCTTGAAGAACCGCGACAGGGAAGCCGGTTCGCTGTTCCAGCTGCTGATCGCCATCGTCGCGACCATTGGTCTTGGTACTGCAGCCCTTCTCGTCATGAAGAACTACGCGACGCTGACCGGCAGCCTCGGCCTGCTGGACTACGCGCCCTGGCTGCTGCCGATCGCGGCTGTGCTCGGCATCGTCGTCGCGATGCGCTCCGGACAGGCAACGCAGCTGTCCGAAGCCTAGGTTCTGATGTCAGCCAATATCAGCAGTTGGCACCGCCCCTCACCTGCCTGCCGGCATCCTCTCCCCGTGAACGGGGAGAGGGCGCTCACGCCAGCGGTTTAGCCAACCGCCAGCGCTGCAGAACAGGCATCATCGTTGCGGCCAACCTCCTTCTCCCCGTTTACGGGGAGAAGTGCCCGGCAGGGCGATGAGGGGCAGTGCCGTACTCGCGCCGTAAGCCCCTAGCCTTAGGTGTCGATGCGCTTTCTGTCAGTCAACGCAGCGGCGGGGCGTACATCAGGCCGCCGGCATTCCAGAGCTTGTTGATGCCGCGGTCGATCTTGAGCGCGCTCGACTGGCCGAGATTGCGCTCGAAGATCTCGCCGTAATTGCCGACTTTCGAGACGATGTTGTAGGCGAAGCGCGGATCGAGCCCGAGCTGCTTGCCATTGTCGCCATCGGCGCCGAGGAAGCGCTTGACCGCCGGGTTGGCGGAGGTGAGCCCGGCCTCCGCCGTTGCCTGGGTGACGCCCAGCTCTTCCGCCTCGAGCAGCGCAAACAGCGTCCAGCGCACGATGTTGAACCATTTGTCGTCGCCCTGGCGCACGGCCGGTCCAAGCGGCTCCTTCGAGATGATCTCCGGCAGCACGGTATAGCCATCGGGATTGGCCAGCTTGAGACGCTGCGCGTAAAGTGCCGAGGCGTCGGTGGTGTAGACATCGCAGCGCCCGCTGTCGAAGGCCTTGATGATGCCCTCGGCGGAATCGACCACCACCGGCTCATATTGCAGCTTGTTGGCGCTGAAATAGTCGGCGGTGTTCTGTTCGGTCGTCGTGCCCTGCTCGGCGCAGACGGTGGCGCCGGAAAGCTTCAGGGCACTGTCGACATTGAGGTCCTTGCGCACCATGAAACCCTGCCCGTCATAATAGGCGGTGCCCACGAAATGGATGCCGATGCCGGCATCGCGCGACAGCGTCCATGTCGTCTGCCGCGACAGGAGATCGACGGTGCCTGACTGCAGGGCGGTGAACCGCTCCTTGGTCGACAGCGGCACGTAGCTCACCTTGTCGGCATCGCCGAGTGCTGCGGCGGCAACGGCACGGCAGAAGTCGATGTCGAAGCCGTGCCATTTGCCGGCATCGTCCGGGGCCGAGAAGCCGGCAACACCCTGGCTGACGCCGCAGGTGACAGTGCCGCGCTGTTTGATCGTATCGAGCGTATCGGCCTTCGCCGGCACGGCTGCTGCCGAAGCCGTCATAAACGCTGCTGCAAAAAGATGTGTCTTCATGGTCTCCTCCCTGTTGTTCTGAGCAATTCCAGGAAAAGTGTGAAACGGTTTTCCGTCCGGAATTGCGTGAAATAAGAAGTTGGTGCGTTTCCGCGTTTCCGTGAAAAACGGAAACGCTCTAATGCAAAGCCTCTCCTGACGCCGGTGCTGACACACCGTCGTTGATCCTGTTTCCTGCCGTGAACTGCCCGGCGGGCAACACCGCCGGGGAGAAGTCTCAGCGCTAGCGCGTCGCCAGCACCTCGCCGAATGTGTCGTCCAATGCGCTGACCAGGTGGTCGGCATTGGCGCGGCTGAAGATCATCGGCGGGCGCATCTTCAGCACATTGTCATGCGGACCCTCGGTGCCGATCAGCACGCCCCGCGCGCGGACGCCGTCATTGATGCGTCGTGCCAGCGCCGTTGCCGGTTCCTTGGTCTTGCGGTCTTCGACCAGCTCGATGCCGAGGAAGAGCCCCATGCCACGCACGTCGCCGATGATGTCGTAGCGCGTCTGCAATTCGCGGAAGCGCTCGATCAGATAGGCGCCGATGCCTGCCGCATTCTCGCGCAGGCGGTCGCGCTCGATGACATCGAGCACGGCAAGGCCGGCCGCGCAGGAGACCGGGTTTCCGCCGAAGGTGTTGAAATACTCCATGCCGTTGTTGAAGGTGGCGGCGATCTCCTTCGTCGTCACGAGCGCTGCCATCGGGTGGCCGTTGCCGATCGGCTTGCCCATGGTGACGATGTCCGGCACCACGCCCTGCGTCTCGAATGCCCACCAATGGCTGCCGACCCGGCCAAAGCCGACCTGCACCTCGTCCGCGACGCAGACGCCGCCGGCAGCGCGAACGAGTGCGTAGACTTCCTTCAGATAACCCTCAGGCAGGAAGACCTGGCCGGCGACACTCGGGATGGATTCGGCCATGAACAGGGCCGGCGCACGACCCTGTGCCTTGATCGCGGCGATCTGCTCGGCAATGCTTTCGGCAAAGCGGCTGGCATGCTCGGCGACCGGCCAGTCTGCCGGCGCACGATAGCTGTCGGGGATCGTCGCCTCGAACACATGCGCCGGCCGGCCCTTGCCGCCCTTGCGTTTGTATTTGTAGGGGCTGAGGTCGATCAGCTCCTGCGTCGTGCCGTGATAGGCCCAGTCGAGCACGATGGCGTCGCTGCGCCCGGTATGGGTGCGAGCCATGCGCAGCATCAGGCTGTTGGCCTCGCTGCCCGAGCAGGCGAAGGATGCCACCGAAAGCTCTTCCGGCAGCGTCGCCGTCAGCCGCTCTGCATAGGTGACGATGGCGTCGTGCAGGTAGCGGGTGTTGGTGTTGAGTTTGGCGGCCTGCCGGGAAATCGCCTCGACCACGTCGGGATGGGCATGGCCGAGATGGCAGACATTGTTGAAGCAGTCGAGATAGGCGCGGCCGCGGTCGTCGATCAGCCAGGCGCCTTCGCCGCGCACGAACTTGATCGGCTCCGAATAGGAGATCGACAGGTTGGGCAGCAGCGAGGTCTTGCGCGCGGCTACGATCTCAGGGCGGCTGCGGCCGGTCTGGACGAAGGTCTCCGGCGGGATGCCGGCGAGTTCGGCGGCGTCGGGGAAGAGCTCGCGCCACACGTCGAGATAACGTGCTTCGCCGACGCCCAGAATCTCGCGGGCAGACAGGCTGGCGTCTGTGGAGATCTGGAAATGCAGGTGCGGCGCCCAGCCGCCGTTCTGCGCGGCCACGCCCATCTCGCCGACGACATCGCCCGCTTCCAGGCGCTGGCCGGGCTTCAATCGCGATGCCGCCTCATGGGCGAGATGCCCCCACAGCGTAACGAAGGCTGGGCAGCCTTCCGGCGCATGCTCCAGGGCGACGAGACCGCCGTAGCCCAGCGGATCCGTCTCGATCTCGACGCTTTTCACGGTCGCGGCGAGCGGCGTGCGCACCTTTGTGCCGGCC
This sequence comes from Mesorhizobium sp. 1M-11, assembly GCF_001303895.1. Classification (GTDB taxonomy): domain Bacteria; phylum Pseudomonadota; class Alphaproteobacteria; order Rhizobiales; family Rhizobiaceae; genus Mesorhizobium. The sequence continues at coordinate 89,576 of NZ_LJSD01000054.1, forward strand.
GGCATGAACAGGTCGAGGCCGAGATGATGGATGCGGCGTTCCTGCTCGACGAAGCGCGACTGGAACATGTCGCTGGCATAGACGGTGCGCACCTCGCCCCAGGGGCCGATGCCGAGTTCGATGCCGTGTTCGGCTGAGTGGGCGTCCCACCAGGCGCTGGCCTTGGCCGGCTCCTGCGCCGCCGACGCGACGGTCATCGGATGCTGCGGATCGCCATACGGCACCAATTCCTTGACCAGGGTCGCCGGATGGCGGTCGAGGAGCGGCGCAAACGTCTTGGCGTGGGCGGCAATCCAGGCTGTGACGGCGCGCGCACCCGGCACGGCATCGAAACCGCAGGCGTGGCGCAGGATCGCGGTGGCGAAGCTGCGGTTCATGGCGCCCAGCCGGCGCAGCATGCGCCAGGCCGGTGCCTCGCTGATGGCGAGGTAAGGATTGTCGCCTGCCTCCTGCCGACGTAGCGCCGACAGGGTCACGCTGGTGACGAGGCGCATGGCGATGAGGTCGAAGAGAAGATCGATCTCCTCCTCGCGCAACGGGTATTCGGCGTGGAAACCGGCGGTGAGCTTCGCTGCCGCGCCGATCGGATCTTCGGTGTCGAGGATGGAATAGGCGCAGGCCACGGCCAGTTCGGCGATCAACGGCGCATGGAGCGCGTCGCCGAAGTCGATCAGGCCAGCGACGTGCTTCGGATCTGCGGCATCGACCAGGACGTTCCAGTCATTGGCGTCGTTGTGGATGACCTGAGCACGCAGCCCCGGCAGGCGCGGTGCCACCTGGGCATCGAAGCGATCGAGGAACCGCTCCAACAGCGCCCGGTCATTGGCGTCGCTCACATGCGTCAGGCGGCGGCGGGAAGCGCCGGCACGACGGATATCCCAGTCGAAACTGCGCAGCGCGCCGGGATGAATGAACCCTTGCAGCGCGCGGTCGAGCTTGCCGAGCGCGCGGCCGAGGCTGTCGAGCGCTTCAGGCGAACGTTCAGCTTCAGCCAGAGGCTGCCCCGGCAACCAGGAAACCAGCCGCAAAGCGTGGCGGGTGCCATCATTGGCCGCCGCGAAAGCGAGCGAGGTGTTGTCCAGCGTCTTCTTCAGCGCGGGCACGGCAAGGTCGACCCCGCTGGCGGCGAGATGATCGAGCAGCGCGGTCTGGAACTCGCTCTCGCCACGCGGCTCGCTGGCGTTGACCACTTTCAGGATCCAGTCGCCGTCTTCCGAAGACAGCCTGAAATTCTGGTCGCGCTCGCTGTCGAGCGAACCGACGGAGCCGGACACGCCGAAGTGGCTGGCGGCAAGCGCCTTCGCCTCGATCAGCGAGAAATTCGGGGCCGGGTGAGTGATGTTGGTCATTGGAAGTCCGGATTTGATCTTCAAGGAGCTTGGCACGAGCGGAAAAATCGGGCATCCGGCAAAGCGTCGGTGAGACCGGCACTATGCCTGCTTCGACCGGCATATTAACGGTGAGCGGAAATCGCCATGAAGGAACTCGACGCGAAGGACCGGGATATCCTCGCCATCCTGTCCAAGGAGGCTCGGATCCCCTTGAAGACGTTGGCCGCCCGCATCGGCTTGTCGCGCAGTGCCACCAGTGAGCGCGTGGCGCTGCTGGAGAAAAGCGGCGTCATCCGGGGCTATCGCGCCGACATCGGCCAACTGGAGCAGAACCAGCTTTCCGCCTTCCTGATGGTGACCCTGGTGCGCACACCGTCCATCGGCATGCTCGACCTGCTCGCGCGCCATCCGGAGGTGCGGCGGGTATCCTCCATTTCAGGCCAGGTCGACCTGATGGTCGAGGTGGAGGTGCCGTCGATCGACCGGCTGAACACGCTGCGCGACGAGATCGCCTCGCATGAAAGCGTCGAGGACCTGACCTCGCTGATCGTGCTCAGGCGCGATATCGAGCGGCAATAGGCGCCAGGCAATTCTGAGGAACTCACCTATGAAAATGCCAGCGATCGCCTTTCTTGTCCTTGCCGTTGCGATCTCGCCGGCCGCAGCTCAGGACTTCAAGGTTCCGAAGAAGTACGAAAGCCAGTTCATGGGCCAGGTGATGTCGCTGTCACTGGCCCAGCAGTGCGCCGCCTATGTCAAGACGCCCGGCATACTGGACGAGATGCGGGCATCGCTGCTGAGGTTTGCAGGCAAGGTGAAATGGCAGGCCCCGCAAGCCAAGGTGAACAAGCTGATGGCCGATTCCAAGGCTAAGGTGAACGGCCCGATCGGCCTCGAAACGCCGGCAAGCTGCTCGGACCTGCTGCGCGATCTCAGGAAGAGCAACGGCAAGAAGGGCTGAGACTACTCTTCCCTCTTGTAGAGCAGGGCAATCGCATGCGCTGCAAACGCCCCTTCATTGGTGCCAAGAACGCCTCTCCGTCGCCGCTTCGCGGCGCCACCTCTCCCCGCCTTCGGCAGGGCGAGGAACCGCAGTTGCAACGTCGGCGCTTTTCCAGCCTGGGTTCCTCGCCCCCATGAAAATGGGGGAGAGGTGGATCGCCCAAAGGGCGAGACGGAGAGGGGGACTTCGCAACCCTATGCGATTACCCTGCCGTAGGAAGAGCGCGAACCTAACGCACGCCCTTCGCCGCCGCGCGGCCGGCGCTGCGGCCCGAGAAGATGCAACCGCCGAGGAAGGTGCCTTCGAGAGCCGCATAGCCGTGCACACCGCCGCCGCCGAAGCCGGCCACTTCGCCCACGGCATAGAGACCCTCGACTGGCTGGCCGTCGGCGCCCAGCACCCGGCTGTCGAGATCGGTGTGCAGGCCGCCAAGCGTCTTGCGGGTGAGGATGTTGAGGCGCACCGCGATCAGCGGCCCGTTGGCGGGATCGAGCATCTTGTGCGGCTTGGCGGTGCGGATCAGCTTGTCGCCGAGATAGCTGCGGGCGCCACGCAGCGCGATCACCTGCATGTCCTTGGAGAAGGGATTGTCGAGCTGCATGTCGCGGGCACGGATCTCGCGCTCGACCTCAGCCACATCGAGCAGCGGCTCGCCACCGGCCAGCGCGTTCATGCGCGCGACCAGCGCCGGCAACTCGCGCTCGACGATGAAGTCCTCGCCCTTGTCGAGGAAGGCCTTGACCGGGCCGGGAATGCCCGACGTGGCGCGCTGCAGCACCTGGCGCCAGCTCTTGTTGGTGAGATCCGGGTTCTGCTCCGACCCCGACAAGGCGAACTCCTTGCGGATGATCTTCTCGGTCAGGATGAACCAGGAATAATCGAAGCCGGACCTCATGATGTGGGCGAGCGTGCCCAGCGTATCGAAGCCGGGATAGAGCGGCACCGGCAGCCGCTTGCCGCGCGCATCCAGCCACAGCGACGACGGACCGGGCAGGATACGGATGGCATGGTCGGTCCAGATCGGCGCCCAGTTCCTGATGCCCTCGACATAGTGCCACATGCGGTCGCGGTTGACGATCGAACCTCCGGCGCTTTCCGTGATCGCCAGCATGCGCCCGTCGACGTGGTCCGGAACGCCGGTGATCATGCGCTTCGGCGCCTTGCCCAGTCGCTCCGGCCAGTTCTGCCGCACCAGATCATGATTGCCGCCGATGCCGCCTGACGCGACGATGACGGCCTGCGCCTTGAAGGCGAAATCACCTGTTGCCGTGCGCGAGCTCTTTTGGCCACGCCCGACGCTGCTTTCCTCCAGCACCTCGCCGCGCACGCCATCGACTGCCGTGCCGCTTCTGGTCAATTCGCTGACACGGTGCCGGAATTTGAACGTGACCAACCCCCGTTTCGCAGCCTCTTGCACCCGCAGCACGAAGGGCTCGATCACGCCCGGGCCGGTGCCCCAGGTGACGTGGAAGCGCGGCACCGAATTGCCGTGGCCGACGGCATTGCCGCCGCCGCGTTCGGCCCAGCCGACGACGGGAAAGAACTTGATGCCGCGCTCGGAAAGCCAGGCGCGCTTTTCGCCTGATGCGAAGCCGACATAGGCCTTCGCCCATTCACGCGGCCAATGGTCCTCCGGGCGGTCGAAGGCGGCCGTACCCAGCCAGTCCTCCAAGGCAAGGTCGTGAGAATCACGGATGCGCATGCGCCGCTGCTCCGGCGAGTCGACCAGGAACAGCCCGCCGAACGACCAGAAGGCCTGGCCGCCGAGCGACTGTTCCGGTTCCTGGTCGAGGACAAGGATTTTCCTGCCCGCCTCCGCGAGCTCGGCCGCCGCGACCAGCCCAGCCAGGCCGGCGCCGACGATGATGACATCCGCGTCGTAAGCCAACATCCCCTCCCATCGTTGCGTCGTTTCCCGGCCTTTCCTCCCAGCCAGGGCAACGTAGCTGTCAGACCGTCTCCCAGCCTTCCTTGTCGCCGGCGCGGAAGATCGCGTCGATGACTTTCTGGTTCAGCACCGATTCCTCCAGCGTGAAGACGCGGTCACCGCCGCCAAGTGCTGCGCGCACGAAAGCTTCGGCTTCGAGCTTGTACTGCTGCACGCCCGGGAAGCGGAATATCTGCGCCTCGGCATGGTTCTGGTTGTGCAGCTCGACACGGTGGTGATCATAGACGCCGGCGTTGAAGGGCGACGCCACTTCGATGAAGCCCTTGTCGCCGTGGAACACCATCGACTGGCGCCCGGCCATCTGCGTCGAAACATAGAAGGACAGTTCGAAGTCGCCGAAATCGGCGCGCACGGATGAATAGACATCGGTGCCGAAGGTCTTGTCGCGCTCGATCGTCGCCTGCACCCGCACCGGCTCCCGGTCAGCCGCAAAGCGCGTGGAGACGACTGGATAGACGCCGATGTCCAGCAGGCCGCCGCCGCCGAGATCGAGCTGGTTGCGCATGTTGGCGGGATCGACATTGTAGTAGGTGAAGCAACCCTGCACCTGGCGCAGCCGCCCGATCGCGCCACTGGCGATCAGCTCGCGCACCTTGATCCATTGCGGATGATAGATGACCATGAAGGCTTCGCAGACCAGCACCTTGTGCCGGTCGCGCAGCGCAATCAGCGGTGCGATGTCCTTGGCGTCGAGCGCCAGCGGCTTCTCGACCAGCACGTGCTTCTTCGCCTCGATCGCCTTGGCCGCCCATTCGACATGCTGCGATGTCGGCACGGGAATGTAGACCCCGTCGACATGCGGCGACGCCAGCAGTTCGTCATAGGAGCCGAAGGCGTGCGGCGCGCCGAAACGATCCGCCAATGCCCGGGCCTTGCCAACGTCGCGGCTGGCCACGGCGGTCAGCACGCCGTTGCTGGAATCGGCGATGGCCGGCAACACCTGCTCGCGACCGATCTTGGCCGTCGACAACACACCCCAACGAAACATCCGGCATTTCCTCGCAAGATTCTGTGCTCGCGAGACTTGCGCGAAACGCGCTGAAAAACCAGTGCCGTTGCGGCAACTTTCCGGCAACAGCCTAGCCGCGCCGGCCCGAAAGCGTCATGTCGAACTCGACGACGTTGGAATAGATCGGCGTGCCGACATCCATGCCGTAGCGCGAGCGCAGCACCTTGCCGGTGACACGGAAGGTGATGGTGCCGCCACGAAAGGATTTGAGTTCGGCCTGGAACTTCTCCGGCATGGTCTTGCCACGGGCCGTGAGATTGCCGGTGATCGTTGCCGATGTCTCGCCGGTACGCCGCACGCTGGTGGAGCGGAAGCGGATCTCCGGGTCATTGGCGGCATCGAAGACGGCGTCCGAGCGCAGGAAAGCGTCGATGCGGCCCTGGCCGGTCCCGACGCTGGCGGGCATGATGGTGATGTTGACCTCGGAGCGGTCGGCGCTGGCATTGTCAACGCGGATGTTGCCGGAGAAACGCGCGAAGGCACCGTCCAGGCTGCCGCCGCCGGTCTTTCCGATCGAAAAGCGGATGCTGGACCCCGCCTGACTGATCGTATAGCGGCCACCCGCTTCGGAGAGCGAGGTGGCAGCGCGAGCGGCGGGAATGGCGATGGCAATCGCGGCGAGCGTAGCGGCAACGGAATTGCGAATTGGCATCGGAGCTTCCCGGCTGAATGGCGGCACCCACAACGTCAACGCACGACGAAAGGCGTCTATTCCGGCTTGTCGCCATCACACCGGCGTGAGGGCGAGATCATGCGCACCAGAACAGTGTCTCCGAGCCAGAAGTGATGCCGCAATGCGGCCAGCGCATGCACCGCTACCAGGCCGACCGCTGCGTAAGCCAGATAGGCGTGTGTCGCCCCCCACCAGGCTTCGCTCGCGTCCGAGACAGGAACAGGCAGGTTGGGCATCACGAACAGATCGAACGGCATGCTGGGGATTTCCAGGACGGAAGCCGACACCAGCGCCCAGCCGGTGAGCGGCGGGGCGAATTGCAGTGCATAGAGCGTGAAATGAGCGATCGGAGCTGCCCGCCTCTCCAGAAGCCCGGTTCCGGCGGGAAGTCGTGGCGTGACATTGGCGAGCCGCCAACCGAGCCGCAGCACGACAAGGCCAAGCAGCAGGAAGCCGATCGACTTGTGCAGCTGGATGAGTTCGAAGGCGCTGCGCTGGCTGGTCATACGAACCATGGCGAGGCCAAGCGCGATCTGGGCGATGAACAGCAAGGCGATAAGCCAATGCAGCAGGATCGCGATCCAGCCGTAGCGAGCCTGTGTGTTGCCGATCAAAAGCGCCATGCCAGATGAACGACCGAGAGGCGGTCAATCATCCCGGTCTCGCCAGCGGAAGAAATCGACGAAGGCCCGCAGCGCCGGCCGCATCTGGCGGCGGCTCGGATAGTAGATGAAGAAGCCGTCGAAGGGCGGACACCAGTCCTCTAGCACCCGCACCAGGCTCCCGGCTGCCAGCGCCTGTGCGGCATACTCCTCGAAGACGAAGGCGAGGCCGGCGCCGTCGATGGCCGCCCGGACGATGGCGCTGTCGACGCCGAGGATGAGCGGCCCCTGTACCGGCAACTCGATCTCCTCGCCGTCCTTTTCGAATTCCCAGCGATAGAGCACCCCGCTCGAGAAGCGGAAGCGGATGCAGCGGTGGCCGACCAGGTCGCGCGGGTGTTTCGGCTTCGGCATTCTGGCGAAATAGGATGGGGCCCCCACGACGGCGCTGCGGATCTGTGGGCCGATGCGCACGGCAACCATGTCCTGCTGCAGGCTTTCGCCCAGCCGCACACCGGCATCGAAGCCACCTTCGACGACGTCGGTGAAACGATCTTCGATGACGACGTCGAGGACGATCTCGGGATAGGCCTTTGCGAAAGCTCCGAGCTTCGGCGCCAGCACAAGGTTGAGGGCTGTACGCGGCACGGTCAGCCGCAGATTGCCGGCAGGACGGTCCCTGGCCTCGACCGCCGCCTCCAGCGCCAGATCGATCTCGGACAGTGCCGGCCGCAACCGTTCGAGCAGCCGGGCACCCTCTTCGGTCGGTGCGACCGAGCGTGTGCTGCGCGCCAGAAGCCGCACGCCGAGGCGGGCCTCCAGACTGGACACGGCATGGCTGACGGCCGAAGGCGCGATCGCCAGGTCGCGGGCGGCGCCACGGAAGCTGCCTCTGTCCGCCACGGCGGCAAGCACGGCAAGCTGGGCGAGATGACTGCGATCCATTGTTCTGACTTCAAGATTGGCAATTGTTCTAATTTTTAGAACAGCTCGTACACTTATGAAGTAATTATCGAACATAAGGCAAGGCGCTATCTCTCTCGCATCGCAACCATTGAGACCAAGGAGCATCGCGATGCAGAAGCGTAAACTCGGAACCGAACTCACAGTCTTCCCCGTCGGCCTCGGCTGCATGGGCATGAGCTTCGCCTATGGCGGCCAGGAGGAGGCGGAAGCGATCCGCACGCTCCGGCACGCCGTCGACATCGGCGTCGATTTCTTCGACACGGCGGAAGTCTACGGCCCCTTCGACAACGAGATCCTGGTCGGCAAGGCGCTGAAGCCGATACGCGACAAGGTGACGATCGCCACCAAATTCGGCTTCAAGATTTCCGAGCAGGGCAGCGGCATCGAACGCATGATCGGCGTCGACAGCCGGCCCGAACATGTCAAGGCCGTCGCCGAAGCATCGCTGCGCCGGCTGGATACCGATGTCATCGATCTCTTCTACCAGCACCGGGTCGACCCCAATGTGGCGATCGAGGACACGGTCGGCGCGATGGCGGAACTGGTGAAGGAAGGCAAGGTACGTGCGCTCGGCCTTTCGGAAGTGAGCGCCGCAACACTGCGCCGCGCCCATGCCGTGCATCCCATCGCCGCCGTGCAAAGCGAGTATTCGCTGTGGAGCCGTGATCCTGAAGAGGAGATCCTCGACGTCTGCCGCGAGCTCGGCATCGGTTTCGTGCCCTACAGTCCGCTGGGACGCGGCCTGCTGACCGGCACGATCAACAAGCCGGAGCAGCTTGGCGCAGACGACTGGCGTCATACCTTGCCGCGCTTCCAACCCGAAGCGCTGGACGCCAATGCCAAGGTCGTGGCCGTGCTGGAACGCTTCGCCAAGGAAAAAGGCGTGACGGCAGCCCAGCTCGCTTTGGCCTGGGTGCTGCATCAGGACGACTTCATCGTGCCGATCCCCGGCGCCCGCAAGATCCATCACCTGGAGCAGAATGCAGGAGCAGCCGCGATCGCACTGACCGCAGCGGAAGTCGCCGAAATCGGCAACGCGCTGTCCCCCGACAAGGTTGTCGGCCAGCGCTACACGGAAGAAGCGCTGGCGCTGGTCAACGGCTGATCGGCTGTTATCTGCTCGGTCTTTCCTTCTCCCCTTGTGGGAGAAGGTGGCCGAGCCGGAGGCGAGGTCGGATGAGGGGTGTTGGACGGAGAGTTGCGTTCCCGATTATCTGCCTAGTTTGATGCTAAGCATATGATTCTGCTAAGCCTCATTTCTTCCAGCACCCCTCATCCGTCTCGGCGCTACTCCGGCGGCAAAAGCCGCCGTTGCCGATCCACCTTCTCCCACAAGGGGAGAAGGGACATGCAGCGTTCGCCGCTCGCCACAGCTTCACCGTGATCTGAGGCCCGGCTAGCCGCGCTGAACCACCAGGAAAAGAGCTGTAATCAACAGCACGAAGAGCCCGGCCGCGGCCGCGGCTATACCCAAGAGAGCGAACCAGGTCCGCACATTGCCGAGGCTTGGCCGCTGGCCGTCAGCTCCCTTTGTGCCGAGAAACGCCCAGGCTCCGAGGCCAACCGGCGTAGCGCCTCCGACGATCATCGCCACCGCTCCTTCCTGAGCAGTGGTTCGCCAGATCATCCCGAACAGGTAAATGCCGGCGATCGTTCCAGCGATGAGGGCGCCGAGGATGAGAAGAATGCGCATTGTGTGCCTTTCGACGACGCAGAACCTGTAAGCGATCGGGTCACCACGGCTCGACCGTGATCTGAGGCCACAGCCCCACGGCCCTCTCGCCCTTGGTCCTGTGGGTGTCGCGATTGTCCATGACCTTGTTCGGCGTGATGCGGAAGGAAAAGATGTCGTCGAGTCCGAAAGGGGCGACGACCTCGAGAGCGTCCTCCGGTGTCAGGCGCACGCCCACCGCATGGGTGCGCGAGGCGAAGTAGCCGAGCGCCTCGGCGCTGGAACGATAGGCCGGGCAGGCGCGGCCGAAACGGTCCGGATACCAGAGATGCACCCGCGCCTGGTTGCGCACTTCCACAGGCAGCGGCAGGCGTTCGAAATGCGCCGTCGCGCGGCGAATAACGGCGTCCTCGGCCTCGTAGGAGAGGTCCGAGCCGTCGCAATAGAAGAGATCGACGTCCTTGATGCCGTGGCCCGGCGGCTTGCCTGTCAGGCTGTTCCAGACGCTGTTGTAAATCGCGCCAGAGACGACCATCCCGTCCGGCAGGTCGAGGCCGCGGCTCAGCATGAGTGCCTCCCAGACGATCGGGTCGGCGCGAAGGATAGCCTTCAGGGCAGCAGCCTGCTCGGCAAAGGGCAGGCCGGAATGGCGCAGGTGGTTCATGGACCGAGATGACGGCGATTCGTCGGTTTGGGCAACGCAACGTCACGCCAAAAGCAGTTGCGGCCCGCGATGTCTCGCGGGCCGCAACACTTTTCCCGGGATTGCTCCAAGATTAAGCAGTCGCTTCCTGGATCGCCGACAGCTTCCAGTCGCCGCCGCGTGGACGCGTGAAGGTCCACAGCTCGGTCGTCTCGGTGAGTTCCTCGTCGCCCTCAACGATCTTGCCGGTCTTACGGTCGCGCATCACGTCGACCGACTCGTAGCGGAAGGCCGCGGTGGCGTAATCCTGGTTGTCCTCGCGCCAGGCTTCGGCGATGTCGGCCTGGACCAGATGTACGTCGGCAACGTCGTTGCGGACACCGTTCTGGGCATTTTCGGCCAGCTCCTCCGAGAAGTAGGACACCATTTCGGGCGTCGTCAGGCGACGCAGGCCGGCATGGTCTTCCTTGGCGAAGGCGGTCTGGACTTCGTCCAGCATGCGCTCGAACCTGTCGAGATCGTCCTTTTCCAGTTCGATGTCCTGCGAGGCCGGGGCCGACTGGGTCCCGAAGCCGGGGATGGAGAACGAGCCCGCGCGGCCATTGCCGGCAGGACGCTCGTCCTCTGCAGCATCACGGTTGGCCATGCGTCCGAACATCTCGCGGCCGTCCGGGCCGCTGGCGGCGGGTCCGCTCGCTGTCGCGGTCGCCGGTGTTTGGCGCGAGCGGAAGAAGCGCAGCGCCAGCATGACGACGAGGCCGACCAGCAGGAGCTGCACGATGAAGCCAAGCGCGCCGGCCATGCCGCCGAAGCCGTATCCGAGCAACGCGCCCAGCAAGCCGCCGATCAGGATGCCGCGCATCAGGCCGCCGAAACCACCGAACAGGCCGGGGCGCTGCTGCGCCATATTAGGCTGCTGCTGCCGCGTGGTCGCGGTCGGTCCGGTGTTCGGCGTCATCGAGCGCTCGACCGGAGCGGTCGTGTTCGGCGCGGTGCGTGTCGGCGGTGCCGACTGGAACGTGCGTGTGCCACGGCTGCCGAAGCTGCCGCCGCGCCGGGCGTCGGCGAAATCGGTCGACACCAGCGTAAACGCCATCAGAAGCGTGGCCAACAATGCGAATGAACGTGTCTTGCCAGAGATCATCGGGTCCTTCTCCCACAACCCGCTCCGGTGAGTTTTTTGAAAAAGCGGGCCCAATTCAGCGGTCCGACATCACGTCGTGTCTTGCACGAACGTCAGAGGGGCCCGGCCCGCGCATGGGATGTGGGAGGCGGACGGCTGCTTTGCAAGGGCGGATATGCCGAAATCGGTCGAAGCGAGCCGCGAACTTTCGCCGTCAGATCATTTCCAGCGGCACCTTGCGGCGCGGCGGTGGGAAGACCGCGTCGAGTTCGGCGAGATCCGCCTCAGTCAGGACGAGATCGGCGGCCGCGCGATTGGCGCGCACATGCTCTGGCTTTACGGCTTTGGGAATGGCGATGACGCCCTTGTGGCGCAGCACCCAGGCCAGCGCCACCTGTGTGGTGCTGACACCGTGACGCCCGGCGATCGCGGCAAGCCTGTCGTCGCCGGTGAACCCGCCCTGCCCGATCGGCGAATAGGCCATCACCGGAATGCTCGCCTGCTGCGAGGCCGGCAAAAGATCGAACTCGATGCCGCGGCTTTCCAGATTGTAGAGCACCTGGTTGGTCTGCACGGCGGCGGCGCCGGACACGTCTGTCAGCTCCCGCATGTCGTCGACATCGAAATTGCTGACGCCCCAATGGCCGATCTTGCCGGCAGCCTGGAGCACCTCGAAGGCTTCGACCGTCTCGGCCAGCGGCACGCCACCGCGCCAATGCAGCAGGTAGAGATCGATATGGTCCGTACCCAGCCGCTTCAGGCTGGCCTCGCAGGCTGCGATCGTGCGCTGGCGCGAGGCATTCGACGGCAACACCTTTGAGACAAGGAAGACCTCGGCGCGGCGCCCGGCAATGGCGTCGCGCACCACCTCCTCGGCGCCACCCGAGGCATACATCTCGGCGGTGTCGATCAGCGTCATGCCGAGATCCAGGCCAAGCCGCAGCGCCGCCACTTCGTCAGCCGCGCGGCGCCTGTCCTCGCCCATGTACCAGGTGCCCTGGCCGAGCACCGGAACATCGACGCCGGCGGGAAGTCGTGTGGTACGGATCGCCGGCATCGTTTTTCTCCCTTGGAACAGGACCTGTCAGGTCCGCAGCACGCCGCCGGTCTGCTTGGCAACGTTTTCGACCACGCGCTTGGCGAGCGCTTCGAAATCCTCGTCGGTCAGCGTCTTTTCCACCGGCTGGATCGAGATCTCGATGGCGATCGACTTCTTGCCGGCGCCGAGCGCTGCCCCTTCGAACACGTCGAAGACGGAAACACCGGTGATCAGCTTCTTGTCGGCGGCAAGGGCGGCCCGCGTCAGCGTACCAGCCTCGACCGTCTTGTCGACAACGAAGGCAAAGTCGCGCTTCACCGCCTGGAAGGCCGAGAGCTCCAGCTTCGGCTTGGTGCACGTCGGCTTGGCCTTCGGCTCCGGGATGGCGTCGACGAACACCTCGAAACCGCAGAGCGGGCCGGAAGCGTCGAGCACCTCCAGCGCGGTCGGGTGGAACTCGCCGAAATGACCGAGCACGACCTTGGGGCCGAGCTTGATGACGCCGGAACGGCCCGGGTGGTACCAGGACGGGGCACCCGTCTCGATCTGCAGCCGGTCGACTGGCGCGCCGCAGGCTTCCAGCACCGCGAGGGCGTCGGCCTTGGCATCGAACACGCCGACTCCTTGCGCATTGCCGGCCCAGTGACGGCCGGAACCGTCGAGCTTCGCGGTGCCGCGACGCACGCCGGCGGCGACACGACGCTGTGTTTCCGGCGTATCGCCTTCATAGGTGCCGGAAACCTCGAACAAGGCGACATCACTGAAACCGCGATCGGCGTTGCGCTGTGCCGCGGCGACGAGGCCAGGCAGCAGCGACGGCCGCATGTCGGACATTTCGGCGGCGATCGGGTTCGCCAGCTTCAGATGCTTCTGGCCACCGCCGAACAACTCGGCGTGCTTGGCCGGGATGAACGACCAGGTCACCGCTTCCATCATGCCGCGCACGGCTAGCGCGCGCTTGGCGGCGCGGGTGCGGATCTGCAGCGTGGTCAGGATTTTGCCGTTGACGACGCCATGGCTGGACAAAGGCTGTTGCCGGATCTCGTCGACGCCGTGGATGCGCATCACCTCTTCGACCAGGTCGGCCTTGCCGTCGACGTCCGGGCGCCAGGACGGCACCGCGACCTCGACCACGTCGCCATCGCCCTTCACGACGAAGCCGAGGCGGGTCAGGATATCGAGGCTCTCCGCCTTCGGCACCTCGATGCCGGTCAGGCGCTTCACCTCCGACACCGGGAAGGAAACCACCTTCGGCGTGAAGCCGGTCTCGCCGGACACTTCGACCTCGGCCGGCTCACCGCCGCAGAGGTCCATGACCATGCGTGTGGCGAGCTCGATGCCGGGGCTGTTGAAGACCGGATCGATGCCGCGTTCGTTGCGATAGCGCGCGTCGGTGATGATGCCGAGCGTGCGGCCGGTGCGCGCCACGGTCAGCGGCTCCCACACGGCCGCCTCGATCAGCACATCTTTGGTGTTCTCATCGCAACCCGAATGTTCGCCGCCCATGACGCCGGCAATGGATTCGACACCGTTGTCGTCGGCGATGACGCACATGTCCGAGGTCACCGCATAGGTGCGGCCGTCGAGCGCCAGCACGCTTTCGCCTTCCTTGCCGCGCCGGACCACCAGGTCACCCGCGACCTTGGCGGCGTCGAAGACGTGCAGCGGACGGCCACGATCGAAGGTGATGTAGTTGGTCATGTCGACCAGGGCGTTGATCGGCCTGAGCCCGATCGCCATCAGCCGCTGCTGCAGCCATTTCGGCGACGGGCCGTTCTTGACGTTGCGTACCAGCCTGAGCGCGAAGACGCGGCAGAGATCCGGCGCTTCGATCCTGACTTTGACCGGGGTGGCGCCCTTGCCTGCAACCGGCTCGACCGGCGCGGTCTTCAGCTTGCCGAGGCCCGATGCGGCGAGATCGCGCGCGATGCCGTAGACGCCGGTGGCTTCCGGATGGTTCGGCGTCAGGTTGATCTCGATGACCGGATCGTCGAGATGGGCATAGGCAGCGAAGGATGTGCCGACCGGCGCATCCTGCGGCAAATCGATGATCCCATTGTGCTCGTCCGACAATTCGAGCTCGCGCTCGGAGCACATCATGCCGTGGCTTTCGACGCCGCGGATCTTGCCGACCGACAGAGTGACGTCGATACCGGGCACATAGGTGCCGGGCGCAGCGAAGGCGCCGATCAGGCCGGCGCGCGCGTTCGGCGCACCGCAGACCACCTGTACCGGGGCGCCGGAGCCGATGTCGACGCTCAACACCTGCAGCTTGTCGGCGTCCGGATGCTTGGCAGCCGTCAGCACCTTGGCGATGACGAAGGGCTTCAGCGCCGCCTTGTCGTCGACCGCTTCGACCTCGAGGCCGATCGAGGTCAGACGCTCGACGATCTCGTCCAGCGTGGCATCGGTTTCCAGATGATCCTTGAGCCAGGAGAGGGTGAATTTCATGGGTTCACTCGTTTCGTATCGTTGCGGTCGAGCACTTCCACCAGCCGGAACCGCTCACAAACCAGAATCATCTCGGGCGAATAACCGCCATTGCGGGCGAAATAGGCTTCATGCGCCTCACGCCAGTGGTCGTAAGACAGGTCGCCTTCGCCCTCTTCGCGCGCAAAGGCGGCGTCGACCTCGTCGAAGCGCTTCATCTCCACAGCCATCGTCTCGATGACCGCCGCACGGCGGCCCTGGCCATCGAGCACGACGTCGCGCCGTCCAACCGCCGGAACCGGCTCGTGATCGCCGAAGTCGCGCAAGGCGCCGCAGGTCGCGGTCTTGCGGCCTGCCAGCACCAGCGCCAGCAGTTCGTCCGCCAGTTCCGGACTGTCACCGAAGGTGAAGGTCACGGCCTTGGCATAGGGATCGGCAACGGCATTCATGTGCTGAGGCCGCCGAACAGCGTCGGCATGTCGAGCGGGCGGAAGCCGTAATGCGACAGCCAGCGCACATCGGCGTCGAAGAAGGCGCGCAGGTCCGGCATGCCGTATTTCAGCATGGCGATGCGGTCGATGCCCATGCCCCAGGCGAAGCCCTGGTATTCGTCCGGATCGAGCCCACCGGCGCGCAGCACGTTGGGATGCACCATGCCGCAGCCGAGGATCTCCATCCAGTCGTTGCCTTCGCCGAAGCGCACTTCGCCCGGACGCGAGCGGTCGCACTGGATGTCGACTTCCAGGCTCGGTTCCGTGAACGGGAAGAAGGACGGGCGGAAGCGCATCTTCAGGCTCGGAACCTCGAAGAAGGCCTTGCAGAATTCTTCCAGCACCCAGCGCATGTTGGCGACGTTGGCCGTGCGGTCGATGACCAGCCCTTCGAGCTGGTGGAACATCGGCGTATGGGTCGCGTCCGAATCCATACGGTAGGTCTTGCCCGGGATGACGATGCGGATCGGCGGCTTCTGCACCTCCATGGTGCGTATCTGCACGGGAGAGGTATGGGTGCGCAGGAGCCTGGCCTCGTTGCCCTCGGCCGCCTGCAGGAAAAACGTATCGTGCATCTCGCGCGCCGGATGGCCGACGGGGAAGTTGAGCGCGGTGAAGTTGTAGTGGTCGGTCTCGATGTCCGGGCCTTCGGCGATCGCGAAGCCCATGTCGCCGAAGATGGCGGCGATCTCGTCGACGACCTGGCTGATCGGGTGGATGCGGCCGCGCTCCGCCGGCGACTGGCGCACCGGCAGCGTGACGTCGACCGTCTCGGCGACGAGGCGGGCGGCAACGGCGGCGTTCTTCAGCTCGGCCTTGCGTGCAGCCAGCGCCTCGGTGACGCGGTTCTTCAGCCCGTTGATCGCCGGGCCCTGGACCTGGCGCTCCTCGGCGGTCATCGCGCCCAGCGTCTTCAACAGCTCCGAGACAGAGCCCTTCTTGCCGAGGGCAGCGATGCGCACGGCCTCGATGGCCTGCTCATCGGCAGAAGCTGCGATGTCGGCAAGCAGCGCGCTCTCCAGGACTTCGAGATTTCCAGCGTTGGCGTTCACGATAAAACTCTTTCGATCGGGACTACGCGGCAGCCGATGCGAGCTGCCTGATAGCCAATTTGATTATTTCGAGCGCGACATAAGAAAAAACCCGCGCCAGCCGTGCCAGCGCGGGTTTCCCAAATCAGATTTCGAAAAGCTTGGGAAGACGCTGGTCTTTAAGCGACAGCGCTTTCAAAAGCATTCGGGGTGGTGTTCTTCAGGTATTCGAGCGCGACCTTGGCCTTGCCGACGAGCACGGCGAAAGCCTGCGGCTCGTGGATAGCCATGTCGGACAGGACCTTGCGGTCGATCTCGATGCCGGCCTTGTTGAGACCGTCGATGAAGCGGCCATAGGTCAGGCCGTGCTCGCGGACAGCGGCGTTGATGCGCTGTACCCAGAGCGCGCGGAAGTTACGCTTGCGCGCCTTGCGGTCGCGATAGGCGTACTGCAGCGACTTCTCGACCGCCTGCTTGGCGATGCGGATGGTGTTCTTGCGACGGCCGTAGAAACCCTTGGCGGCTTTCAGGACCTTCTTGTGCTTGGCGTGGGCGGTAACGCCTCTCTTTACGCGTGCCATGTCATGATCTCCTTAAATTGGGGCGCAGCCGGCTCAGAGGCCGTTCGGGAGGAAGTTCTTGATGACCTTCTTGCCATCCGGTTCAGCAAGAACCATCGTGCCGCGGGCATCGCGAATGAACTTGTTGCTGCGCTTGATCATGCCGTGACGCTTGCCGGCCGCAGCCGACAGGACCTTACCGGTCGCAGTGATCTTGAACCGCTTTTTGGCGGCGGACTTGGTCTTCATCTTGGGCATTTTGCTACTCCTATGCGAGGGCTTGAAGCACCTCTTGTTGTTGTTTCCGGACCGACCAAAGCCTGGAAAGCAAATGAAACCGCCACGGCATGCCCTGCCGGGCGGTTTTTCTGGAACGCGGCCCTATACTGCAAAGACGCCGGCCGCGCAATCCCCGCCGACGCTCCGGCATCAATACAGCCAGAACAGGATCGGGACCAGCTCGTTCTCCTGACCCTCCTCGATCAATTCGAAGAAGGGGATGGCAGCCAGGAACATCAGCCCATCGCGCAAGGTGAGATTGAAGATGCGCGTGGTGAACGTCACTTCGGTCTGATCCCGGTAAAGAAAGGGATTTGGCAGAAAACGCGGTACGCGCCGCAGATAATCCTCGTAAGGCGCGCCGAGCACGGACTTCAGATAACGCTCTTCCCGCAAGACGACGATTTGAAACGCGGCCGCGCAGAGCAGCGTGGAAGCGATCGTCACCACCACACTGCCGGTCTGGGCGCCAATGCCGGCGGCCGCGATCGTGGAAAAGAAATACAGCGGATTGCGCATCACCGAATAGGGGCCGGTCGAAATCAGCTCCGCCGATTTCCGCCCACCGATGTAGAGGATCGACCAGAGCCGGCCACCAATGCCGACGAGGATCAGGGCAAGGCCAGTCGATTCTATCCGCTCATGCGTGAGTTCGTCATGCAGTGAACCACTGAAGACGAGCAATCCGAAGAAAACAGTGATCAGGACAGCAAGACCGCCGCGCCGTCGGCGCTGATAGCGCCCCAATGCCTCGAGCGCCTCGGATGATGGGGTAGTGGGCATGGGAAGAACCCGACCGCAGAACTGCGATCGCGTTGTTATTGGACCCGTTTGCGGAATTTGTCGGGCCTGTTTGTGGAATTTACCCGGTCTGTTTGCGGAGGAATCGTGGCGGTCAGGGCAACCGGAAAAGAACCGGCAGCGTGCCTGAACCTTGCGCGTTTTCGATCAGCTCGAAGATCGGCATGGCGGCCAGGAAGACCAGGCCGTCGAGCAAGGTGTTGAGCAGGAGGCGCGGCCGGAAGGAGCCGGTATCGCCTTCCTGGTAGAGCGAGAGCTTGGGAATGAAGCGCGGCACGCGGGCGAGATAGGCCTTGTAGGGCGCCCCGAGTTCATCCGTCAGGAACCGCTCCTCGCGCAGGATCACGATATGGAACGCGCCGGCGCAGAGCAGGGCAAAACCGACTGTGGCAACCAGCGAACCCATCTGCGCGCCGACGCCGGCGGCGGCAAGCGTCGAGAAGACATAAAGCGGATTGCGGGTGATCGAATACGGCCCACCCGTTACCACCTCATGCGATTTGCGCCCGCCAATATAAAGCGTCGACCACAGGCGCCCGACGATGCCGAGAAACATCATCAGGACGCCGACCATCTCCACGGTTTCGTGGATGAAGCTCTCGGGCGGATAGACGGCCTCTCCGAACAGCAGCGCCGCAAACATCGCAACGATGACGAAGGCAAGCACCAGGCGCCTGAGAGACTGGTAGGCGCCAAGCGCGCGCCGGGCATCCGTCTCCGCAATTTTGTCGTTCATGTTCAGAAGTCCGCCGAGTGTCGCGATGTCGGCGACAAATCACCGAGTTGAGGCAGGAAAAAGGCGCCCCACCGAGGGTGGGGCGCCTTCATCTTGGAACAGGCTGGTACGGCCACGGTCAACGCGGCGCCAGCACCATCATCATCTGGCGGCCCTCAAGCTTCGGCTCGGCCTCGACCTTGGCGATGGTGGCGACTTCCTCACGCACCTTGTTGAGAAGCTGCATGCCGAGTTCCATATGCGCCATCTCGCGGCCACGGAAACGCAGCGTCAGCTTGACCTTGTCGCCTTCCTCGAAGAAGCGGCGCACGGCGCGCATCTTCACGTCGTAGTCGTGGCTGTCGATGTTGGGGCGCATCTTGATCTCCTTGATCTCGATGACGCGCTGGTTCTTGCGAGCCTCGGCAGCCTTTTTCTGGTTGGCGTATTTCAGCTTGCCGAGGTCGAGAATCTTGGTGACCGGCGGGACGGCGTTGGGCGAGATCTCGACCAGATCCAGCCCGGCTTCCTCAGCCAGCTGCAGTGCTTCGTTGATGGAAACGTCACCGCGGTTCTTGCCTTCTGCGTCGATAAGCTGGACGCGGGGGACGCGGATATCCCGGTTTGCGCGCGGGCCATCCTTCGTGGGCGCCGCTGCTTTGAAAGGTCTGCGAATTGTCGTGGTCTCCTCGAGCCGTTGGCGTTCTGGGATTCAGTTCAAATTTTGCTTTGGCGCGTCAATGTGGTGACCGCGCGGCGCGAGTCAATAGCACAGGCGCGACAACAAATCACCTGTTCAGGCAATTTAGTCCTACTGTTGCTTTCTGAACCAAGCAAAGAACTGAACAGCGGTCTTTTCGCTGCGCCTCGGCCATGTCAAGAAGCGCGACCCCAGAACACTGCACGTCATTATTGGGACGCGGGTTCTGACATTTTGAAGCTGCGCATCGGCCTGGCAGGCACGATGCGCCAGGAACCGCGCCATGCAACCGACCGCTCCCGAATTCCTTGATGTCGACGGCATTTCCATCGCCGTCCGCCAACAGCCCGGCAAAGCACCGGGCGTGATCTGGCTCGGCGGCTACAAGTCCGACATGCTCGGCACCAAGGCCGAGACGCTGGCCGACTGGGCCGACAGGAGCCGCCACGCCTTTTTGCGGCATGACTATTCCGGCCACGGCGAATCCGGTGGCGACTTCAACGAAGGCACCATCTCGACCTGGCTTGCCCAAAGCCTCGCGGTCTTTCGTCAGCACGCCAAAGGCAAGCAGATCCTGGTCGGCTCGTCGATGGGCGCGTGGATCGCCTTGCGCATGGCGCAGGAACTGCGCAAGGCGGGCGACGACCGTGTCGCCGGACTGGTACTTCTGGCGCCTGCGCCCGATTTCACCGCCGAGCTGATCGAACCGACGCTGACCGACACGCAGCGCCGCGATCTCGCCGAAAAAGGCTTCTTCGCCGAGCCGTCCGAATATTCGGATCAGCCTTATGTCTACACGCGCGCGCTGATCGAGGACGGCCGCGACAACCTCGTGATGACCGGCCCGATCGACACGCATTGCCCGGTTCACGTGATCCAAGGCCTGGCCGATCCGGATGTGCCGCACACCCATGCCTTGAAGCTGGTCAGCCACCTGCCCGCCGACGACGTCACGCTGTCGCTGGTGCCGGAAGGCGACCACCGCCTGTCGCGGCCGCAAGATCTGGAACTGCTGGTCCGCGCCGTGGAAACGCTGGTCGAGCGGATCCGCTGATGCGCATTTCCATCCCGATATCCGCTTTCGTCGCGGCGATCGTCGGCTTCGGCGGAACGCTTGCCATCATCATCGCGGCCGCCAATGCCGTCGGCGCCACGCAGTTGCAGACGGCGAGCTGGGTCACCGCGCTGTGCATTTCGATGGCGGTCGAGACCGCATGGCTGTCCTGGCGCACCAAGATGCCGATCATCAGCGCATGGTCGACACCTGGGGCGGCACTGATCGCGGCATCGAGCGGCTTTTCGATCGGGGAAGCCGTCGGCGCCTTCCTGATCGCCGGCGTGCTCCTTGTGCTGACCGGCCTGCTCAAGCCGCTGACCCGGCTGATCTCGAGAATCCCCGCCTCGGTGGCATCCGGCATGCTGGCCGGCATCCTCGTTACCTTCGCACTCAATGCCGTCAGGACTGTTCCCGTCGACCCCTGGCTTGTGCTGCCGCTGATCGCGGCCTTCTTCCTGATCAGGCTGTGGAACCCCTCGCTGTCCGTGCTCGCGGTTCTGATCGGTGGCGGGTTCGCCGCCTTTGCGACTGGCCGCGTCGGCAGCCTGCCGACACCCGAACTTTCGACGCTGACGCTGATCGCACCCGTCTTCACCGCCAAGGCGGCGATCGGGCTGGCATTACCGCTCTATCTCGTCACCATGGCCTCGCAGAACCTGTCGGGTCTCGCCGTGCTGCGGGCAGCCGGCTACCACCCCGAACCTGGCCCGTTGATCGGTTTCACCGGGCTGGTTTCCGTTCTGCTCGCGCCGTTCGGCGCCTCGACCTCCAATCTTGCCGCGATCTCGGCGGCGATCTGTACCGGACCGGACGTGCATCCGGACCCTGCCGAGCGCTGGAAGACCGGGCCTTTTTATGCGCTCGCCTATGTTGTCTTCGCGATCTTCGGCGCCTCGCTGGTGGCGATCTTCGCTGTGCTGCCGCAGAGCCTGATCGTGCTGGTCGCGGGCCTCGCCCTGATGGGGCCGCTCACCAATGCGCTGACCATCTCGCTCAAGGACGAGCATGAACGCATGGCCGCCACGACGGCTTTTGCCGTCACCGCCTCGGGTCTCACCCTGTTCGGCGTTGGCGCCGCGTTCTGGGGTCTTGTCGCCGGCATGATCGTGGTCCTGCTCGATCACGCAAAAAATCGTTAGGCTTTACAGCCGGTTGCCCGGTTCCCCAGGCGTTTTGTCTTGAACAAGGCGCCCGCTGTTCCCACTTCGATCGGAAGCAGCCGCGCTTTGGCTGCCTCCAACCAAAGGAACGGGAGAAATGAACACGACTGCATTGATCCGCCCGGCCTGGACGCCGGCAACCATCGCGCTGATGGTTCTTGGCTTCGTGGTGTTCTGGCCGCTAGGCCTCGCCATGCTCGCCTACATCATCTGGGGCGACCGGCTCGACGGCTTCAAGCGCGACGTCAACAAGGCCACGGATGGCATCTTCGCCGGCTGCCGCCGCAGTGCCGACAAGGCTCATCGCTGGGGCCATGGCTCTGCCCGCACCGGCAATGTCGCCTTCGACGACTGGCGCGACAAGGAGCTGGAACGCCTGGCCGAAGAGCGCCGCAAGCTCGATGAGGCGCTGGCCGAGTTCGACGAGTATGCCCGCGAGCTGCGCCGCGCCAAGGACCAGGAAGAGTTCGACCGCTTCATGGCCCAGCGCAACAAGCCGACCGCGCCGACGACCACCAAGCCGGCCCCCGGCAAGTCAACCAAGGGAAAGGGCACGAACCTGCTCGACGACTGATCGACGCGATCAGCATGAGTTCCAGCGGCGCCGCCTGAAAAGCGGCGCCGCTGTCTTGTGAGCGCTCGCTGCGGCATCACCGCAAAGACCACTACAGATTTTTCCGAATCGCTTATGTTCCTCTTATGTCCTTCGCTTTCTTCCGCAACCTGACCAAGCCCAGGCCCGCTCAGACCGAAGAGCGCGAGCATCATGTGGCCGGGCGTACGCTGCCGCTCAGGATCGTGGAGAACGAGCGGGCCCGGCGCCTGACGCTGAGGATCGATGCCGGCGGGCAGAGCCTGCGCATCACGGTGCCGCCTGGCCTGCGCCAGGGCGAGGTCGAGAGGTTCCTCACCCGCCATCAGGGCTGGCTCGAACAAAGGCTGGCCAAGGTGCCGGACCGGCCGCAGGTGCGGCCGGGCATCAAGATCCCGCTGCGCGGCGTGCCGCATCTGGTCGTTCATGAACCGGGCAAGCGCGGTACCGTTGTGGTCGGCGCCGACGAAACCGGCCCGACGCTGACCATCCATGGCGATCGGCTGCACCTGCCGCGCCGAGTCGCCGATTTCCTCAAACGCGAGGCCAAGCGCGATATCGAGGCGCTGGTGCTGCGCCATACCGGCGCGATCGGCCGCAAGGCGAAAAGCGTCCGCTTCAAGGATACGTCGAGCCGCTGGGGCTCGTGCACCGCGGACGGCAACCTGTCCTTCTCCTGGCGCATCATGATGGCGCCGCCGCCGGTGATAAACTACCTGGTGGCGCATGAGGTGGCGCATCTCAAGGAGATGAACCACGGTCCTAAATTCTGGAAGCTGTGCGAAGAACTGTGCCCCGATACCGAGCGCTGCAGGGCCTGGCTGAAGAAGAACGGCGGTGCGCTGCAGGCGATCGCGTTCGAGTAGAAACCGTCTGTCGACAGTCCGGCCCCGCTCACAGCGATTTCGTCAGCCACAGGATCAGGTCGTCGTCAACGCGCACGGACTGATCGGGAGCAACCGGCTTTTCGCCATAGGTGATGCCGCGTCCATCCGGGAGATAACCCAGCCTGACATAGAGGCGCTGGGCCGCACCATAGTCGGCATAGAGGCCGACGCCCAGGCCGATCCTCGGCTTGCCGGCCGAGGCGGCGAGCTGTTCGAAGCGACCGATCATCCCCGTGGCGATACCGCCGCCGCGCGCAGCCTGCGCGACAACCAGATTGTTGATTTCGGGAATGCCCGCTGCCTTGAACGGCGGATAGCCCGACTGCCACAGCAGCGTGCCATAGCCGACAACGTCCTGGCCTTTGAACGCAATCAGCACGACGCGGCGGCCCTGAGCGGCATCGGCAAGATAGCCTTGCCAGAGTACGGGGTCGGCATTCCATGCCGGGCCGCCGTCCGTCGCAGCGATCCGCTCCGGATCGCCGGCTTCGAGGGCCCTGATGGTGAAGCCGTCCGTCATCGCCGCCAGTCTTTCGTCGCCTATCCGTTGTTCCGACAGATGGCCACAGCTCCTGTCGGAAGCAACTCCATGGCATGGTCCAGACGACAGTGACAGAACCGGCCAGGCGAACCCGGCCGGTCCAGTCGCAAATGCGTCTGCGCAGTCGTTTACAGGCCAGGCAATTTCTCGATCCCGGAAAGGATACGATAAGCCGCCTCTATCCGAACCGGGATGGGATAGCTCTTGTTCGCCAGGATGACGATACCGACCTTCCTCGCCGGAATGAACGCGGCATAGGCGCCGAAACCGTTCGTCGAACCGGTCTTGTTGAGCCAGGCATCGGCTCCCGCCGGCACTGGCGGATTGAGCTTCTCGGCCTTCTGCGGCTTGAACGCCATGTCGGCCGAATTGCCAGCCAGCAGCCTGTCGAGAGTGGTTGGATAGGCATAGCTCTCCCAGCCCAGCCCTTGAGTCATGCCGCCGACCTTGTAGTAACCGAGATGTGTGCCGGCGATGGCGGCGCGCAGTTTCTCATCCGACACCGCGCCACTCATGTTCGCTTCGACGAAGCGGATCAGATCGGGCGCGGTGGTCTTGATGCCATAGGCCTGCGAATCCAGAACGCCTGATGTCACGCGAACGGGCTTGCCTGCTTTCGAATAGCCATAGGCATAGTCGCCCATCCGCGCCTTGGGCACGTGGATGAAGGTGTTGGAGAGGCCGAGCGCCGGCAGGAGCTTTTGCTCCATGAGCACATCGAAGGGCTTGCCCATGCTTTCTGCCGCCAGATAACCGAACAGGCCAATGCTGGGGTTGGAATAGCGGCGGTGCGTGCCCGCCGGGAATTCCGGCTTCCAGGCCTGGAAATAAGCAATCATTCCGTCCTGATTGGTCACATCGTCCGGGACCTGCAGCGGCAGGCCACCCGCCGTGTAAGTGCCGAGATCGAGGACATCGGTCTCGCCCAAGGCACCGCCGTCAAGCGCCGGCAAGTAGGTGCTCGCCTTTTCAGACAGCGAAAACGTGCCGCTTTCCACGGCATAGGCAGCCAGCGTTGCGGCAAAGGTCTTCGATACCGAACCGATTTCGAAGATGGTGTTTTCCGTGACCTTCCGGCCGCTTTCCTTGGAAGCGACACCGTAGCCGAAGAAAAACCGCTTGCCGTCGACCGTGATCGCCACGGCCATGCCGGGCAATCCGTTTTCCTTCATCACCGGCCGGACCGTCTCGTTCACCAGTTGCTCCAGCTGGTGCTCGGCACCCTTGCTGTCGGCGGCGTGGGCATTGGTGACTTGCAGGAATGCAGCTGCAAGGATTCCGATTTTGAGAATTCCGGTCATGGTCTTTGGATCCTTCGATAAGCCGGCCATGTCAAACTTGCGATGCGATGCGGCCGATCTCAGCAATGACGGCATCACGGTCCTTGGAGGATATCTCGGGTATCTCACAGAAGGCCGTCACGATCAGCGGGGCACGATCCGGCGGCCAGATGACAGCGATGTCATTGGCGTTGCCGTGCTTATCGCCGTTGGTGCCGGTCTTGTCGCCGACAAGCCAATCTCCAGGCACGCCGGCACGCAGCCGCGTGTCGCCGGTCTTGTTGGTGATCAGCCATGCCGCCAGTTGAGACCGCGACGCCGCTGATAGCACGTCGGAGAACAGGAGCTTGCGCAGGGTTTCGGCCATGGCGGCTGCCGTGGTGGTGTCGCGCTGGTCATCCGGACCGTCGTGGAAGTTCAGTTCGAGTTCAAACCTGTCCAGACGGGTGAGATCATCGCCAAGGCGGCGACAGAAAGCCGTCAGCGCAGCCGGGCCACCGAAACGGGCCAGCAGCAGATTCGCAGCCGTGTTGTCGCTGCGGGTGACGATCGCATCGCACAGTTCGGCAATCGTCAGGCCCGGACCGCCGAGATGCGGCTTGGTCACCGGCGAATTCGCCGTGACGAGATCCTTTTTTGTGATCTTGATGCGCTCATCGAGCTTTTCCTCGCCCTTGTCGACACGTGCCAGCGCGAAGGCGGCCAGCAGCGCCTTGAAAGTGCTGCACATCAGGATGCGCTCGTCAGCCCGATGCTGAATGCGCCGGCCGTTGCCGAGATCGAGGATCGTCACGCAAAAGCGGCCGGGATGTTTGCGCTCCAATTCGGCAAGCTTGTTTTCAGCTTCGCCGCTGCGTTCTGCACGTGCGATCGAATCGAAAGCCGCCAAGGTCGGCATGGCAAGAAGGCTGCCGGCAAGAGCCTGCCGGCGCGAAAAGGACATCGTCATTCGCGTGTTCCATGTCAGCATTGATTGGGAGAGAGGAACGAACGCCAACGGTCTCAGACCGGTGGCCAACTCCCATTCGCGACTCTCGGGTACAACTATGGCGATGCCGCTTGCCCCAAGCAAACGATCAATTCTAAGCTCTGGCATGAACAAAACTTGGTCATAGCCCTATGGAAGTGTCGCAACTGCCGCTCAACGCCCTGCGCGCCTTCGAGGCTTCGGCGCGCCATTGCAGCTTCACCCGGGCCGGGCTCGAACTGCGCGTCACGCAGACGGCGATCAGCCACCAGATCAAGGCGCTCGAGGATGCCCTGGGAGTGACCCTGTTCAAGCGGTTGCCGCGTGGGCTGGCAATGACCGACGAGGGCCACGCATTGCTGCCCGTGCTCAGCGATGCCTTCAGGCGCATGAGCGCAACCCTGAGTCAGTTCGAGGACGGCAATTACCGTGAAATCCTGACGGTCGGCGTGGTCGGCACCTTCGCCATCGGCTGGCTGCTGCCGCGGCTCAATGCGTTCAAGGAACAGCACCCACATCTCGATCTGCGCCTCAAGACGAACAACAACCGCTCGGACATCGTGCTCGACGGGCTCGATTTCTTCATCCGCTTCGGCGATGGCGCCTGGCACGGCACAGAGGCCTTTCACCTCATGGATGCTCCACTCTCACCCGTGTGTGCGCCGACGCTGCATCCGCGCCTTGGCACCCCCGCCGACCTGGCCAATGCCGAACTGTTGCGCTCCTACCGGATCGACGAATGGAAGCTGTGGTTCAAAGCTGCCGGGACAGAGGCACCGAGCCTGCGTGGCTGGATGTTCGATTCCTCGCTGACGCTGGTGGAGGCGGCAGCGCGCGGGGTCGGCGTCGCGCTGGTTCCGGTGGCGATGTTCAGCCACGACATCGCGACAGGCCGGATCGTGCAGCCCTTCGACATCGCCGTGCACACCGGGAACTATTGGCTGACGCGGCTGAAATCGCGCGAAGAGACGCCGGCAATGACCGCGTTCCGGGAATGGCTGGTCGACACGACCGACCAGGCTTGATCGGCGCGCCAGTCGCTGCAGAAGCCGGATTCAATCGTCATTGGCGGCATTGAGTTCGTCGGGCCTCAGCCCCTCGTCCTCCTGGCGCGGCCAGGGCAGGAATTCCTTCTCGAAGGCATCGCCACCGAAATAGTCGAGCGCGCGATGCGCCTCGGCCCCGTTGAAGGCAGCCTTGTCGATCAGATGCGCGATCACTTCACGCGCCTGGGCGAGCTTTTCCTTCAGCTCGGTGACGGTGTTTTCGGCCATGGCAATGCTGCTCCCATTTGCTGACAAGGTAGCCGCTTTCCTCATTTCGGCAAATCGTCGCTTTTCCTCGACTTTGCCGGCTTTTCGTGGCACTTGCCGGCCTCATGGCACGTGAGAACACACGCGAGATCAAGATATGCGGTCTCAAGACCGAGACGGCCCTGGCCGCCGCGCTTGACAATGGCGCCAGCCATGTCGGCTTTATCTTCTTTGCCAAGAGCCCGCGCAACATCGCGCCTGCCGATGCCGGACGCCTGCGCCAGGCGGCACACGGCAAAGCCAAGGCAGTCGCCGTCACCGTCGATGCCGACGACGCCTTTCTGGACGAGATCGTGACGGCGATGGCGCCCGACATGCTGCAACTGCACGGCTCCGAAAGCCCCGAACGCGTGGCCGAAGTGAAGGCCCGCTATGGCCTGCCGGTCATGAAGGCGTTTTCGCTGCGCGAAGCCGACGATCTCGCCGCCGTCACACCCTATCGCGGCGTCGCCGACCGTTTCCTGTTCGATGCCAAGCCGCCCAAAGGGTCCGAATTGCCTGGCGGCAACGGTGTTGCCTTCGACTGGCGCATTCTGACCAGCCTTGACGCCGATCTCGATTACATGCTTTCGGGAGGGCTCAACGCAGACAATGTCGGCGAGGCGCTGGCAATCGCCAATCCGCCCGGCCTCGATATTTCGTCCGGCGTTGAAAGCGCGCCGGGGGTCAAGGATGTCCGGCTGATCGCAGAGTTCTTTCAGGCAGTGCGGGCAGCGCGTAAAATCCGCGCCGCCTGAGCATCAAACAGCTTTCTAGGAGATCGGCTATGAACAAGCCGGCGTTGCCAAATTCCTTCCGCACGGGTCCCGACGAGCAGGGCATGTTCGGCATTTTCGGTGGCCGCTTCGTCGCCGAGACGCTGATGCCGCTGATCCTCGACCTGGAGCGGGAGTGGAACAAGGCCAAGGATGATCCGGAGTTCAAGGCCGAGCTCTCGGCACTGTCGACCTTCTATGCCGGCCGGCCCTCCAAGCTCTATTTCGCCGAAGGCCTGACCCGCCATCTCGGTGGTGCCAAGATCTACCTCAAGCGCGAGGATTTGAACCACACCGGCTCGCACAAGATCAACAACTGCCTCGGCCAGATCCTGCTGGCCAAGCGCATGGGCAAGAAGCGCATCATCGCCGAAACCGGCGCCGGCCAGCATGGCGTGGCCTCCGCCACGGTCGCGGCACGCTTCGGCTACCCTTGCGTGGTCTATATGGGCGCCACCGACGTCGCCCGCCAAAGCCCCAACGTCTTCCGCATGAAGCTCCTGGGTGCCGAGGTGCGGCCGGTGACCGCCGGTCACGGCACGCTGAAGGATGCGATGAACGAAGCGCTGCGTGACTGGGTCACCAATGTCGAGGACACCTATTACCTGATCGGCACCGCCGCCGGCCCCCACCCCTATCCGGAACTGGTGCGCGACTTCCAGTCGGTCATCGGCACGGAAGCCCGCCAGCAGATGCTGGAGCAGGAGGGTCGCCTGCCCGACACCATCATCGCCGCCGTCGGCGGCGGCTCCAATGCCATCGGCCTTTTCCATCCCTTCCTCGACGACAAGGATGTCGAGATCATCGGCATCGAGGCGGGCGGCCGCGGGCTGGACGGCGTCGAGCACTGCGCCTCGATGAATGCCGGCAGGCCGGGCGTGCTGCATGGCAACCGCACCTACCTGCTGCAGGACGACGACGGGCAGATCCTGGAAGGCCATTCGATCTCGGCCGGCCTCGACTATCCGGGCGTCGGTCCCGAGCACAGCTGGCTGCGCGACAGCGGCCGGGTCGACTACCAGCCGATCCTCGATGACGAGGCGCTGGAGGCATTCCAGCTCTGCACGCGGACCGAAGGCATCATCCCGGCGCTGGAATCGGCACATGCCATCGCGCATGCCGTCAAGATCGCGCCCAATATGGCCAAGGACAAGATCATCATCGTCAACCTGTCCGGCCGTGGCGACAAAGACGTCCACACGGTCGCAAAGATGATGGGCATGGAGATATGAGCACTTTCGAGATCTATCACTCCAGGCACAATCCCCACCATTATGTGGCGGTGGAGGCCGGCGACCAGCGCGAAAACGCCAAGGGCGTGCGCGACAGCCAGAACCTCAAATTCCTGACCAATGTCGCCGACGACGGCGAGCCGCGCATCGCCTTCGATCCGAAGCTGGCACGCAGCCGTATCGCGCGCGACGGCTTCTACGCCTTCGCGGTGACCATCGAAATCCGCGAACATCCCGAATGAGACGGATGCTTGCGATCCTCGACCTTGCCGCGTCTGGCTCCACAGCCTCCGGCGTAACCACCCAGATCCATTCGACTATGAAGGGCATGGCATGACCACCCGCATCGACCGCCGCATGGCGAAGCTGAAAGCAGAGGGCCGTCCGGCGCTCGTCACCTATTTCATGGGCGGCGACCCGGACTACGACACCTCGCTGTCGATCATGAAGGCGCTGCCCAAGGCCGGCAGCGACATCATCGAGCTCGGCATGCCTTTTTCCGATCCGATGGCCGATGGTCCGGCGATCCAGGCTGCCGGCCTGCGCGCGCTGAAGGGCGGACAGACGCTGAAGAAGACGCTGGCCATAGCCGCCGAATTCCGCAAGGGCGACGACGAGACGCCGATCGTGCTGATGGGCTACTACAACCCGATCTATGTCTATGGCGTCGACAATTTCCTGGCCGAGGCCAAGGCATCCGGCATCGACGGACTGATCATCGTCGACCTGCCGCCGGAAATGGATGCGGAACTGTGCATCCCCGCCTTGAAGGCCGGCATCAACTTCATCCGCCTCGCCACGCCGACCACCGACGACAAGCGCCTGCCCAAGGTGCTCGAGAACACCTCCGGCTTCGTCTACTACGTGTCGATGACAGGCATCACCGGGTCGGCGCTGGCCGACACAACCAAGGTGGCGACCGCCGTCCAGCGCATCAAGGAACACACCGACCTGCCGGTCTGTGTCGGCTTCGGCGTCAAGACCGCCGAGCAGGCGCGCATCATCGGCGCTTCCGCCGACGGCGTGGTGATCGGCACGGCGATCGTCAATGCGATAGCCAATGTGCTGGGCCCGAAAGGCGAGAAGACCGCCGACCCGGCCGAGGCCGTGGCCACGCTGGTGAGCGGCCTGGCACAAGGCGTGCGTTCGGCCCGCCTTGCTGCTGCCGAATAGTTTTCCTACCTCTTTCCAATCACGACGCCCAACCACGCTATTGGGGCAGGAGCCGAAGCGATGAACTGGATCACCAACTTCGTTCGCCCGAAGATCAATTCGATGCTGGGCCGCCGGGAAGTGCCGGAGAACCTCTGGGTGAAAGACCCGGAAACCGGCGAGATGATCTTCCACAAGGACCTGGAAGGGAATCAGTTCGTCATCCCATCCTCAGGCCACCACATGAAGATCTCGGCCAGGGAGCGGCTGAAGTTCTTCTTCGACGACGGCAAGTACGAGGTCATCGAGAACCCCAAGGTCCCCATCGACCCGCTGAAGTTCCGCGACGAGAAGCGCTATACCGACCGCCTCAAGGAGGCGAAGGCCAAGACCGGACTGGAGGACGCCATCCTCAACGCCACCGGCACGATCGAGGGCCTCCCCGTGGTCGTTACCGTGCAGGATTTCGCCTTCATGGGCGGATCGCTCGGCATGGCCGCCGGTGAGGCCATCATCCGCGCCTTCGAGGTCGCCTTGCAGCGCAAGCGCCCGCTGATCCTGTTCGCTGCATCCGGCGGCGCGCGCATGCAGGAGGGTATCCTCTCGCTGATGCAATTGCCGCGCACCACCGTTGCCGTCGACCGGCTGAAGGAAGCCGGCCTGCCCTATTTCGTCGTGCTGACCAATCCGACGACCGGCGGCGTTACCGCCTCCTATGCGATGCTGGGCGACGTACACATCGCCGAACCCGGCGCGCTCATCGGCTTCGCCGGCCCGCGCGTCATCGAGCAGACGATCCGCGAGAAGCTTCCCGAAGGCTTCCAGCGTTCGGAATATCTGATGCAGCACGGCATGGTCGACATGGTCGTCTCCCGGCTGGAGATGAAGAAAACCGTGGCCGGCCTGCTCAAGCTGCTGCTCAAGCAGCCGCCGGAAAAGAAGACCGCCGAGCCGGAAATCCTGCCTCCGGTTGTGACCAAGCCCGAAGCGCGACCGCAGGCGTAACCCTATCCAAGTGCAGCGCGGAGCCTCCGCATGACAACACTCTCCGCCGAGCGTCAGATCGAACATCTGATGACGCTGCATCCGAAGGGCTTCGACCTTTCGCTGGATCGCGTCAGCCGCCTGCTGGAGCGGCTGGGCAATCCGCAGGACAGGCTGCCGCCGGTGATCCACATTGCCGGCACCAACGGCAAGGGCTCCTGCGCGGCCTTCTCACGGGCGCTGCTCGAGGCCGCCGGCTACCGCGTGCATGTGCACACTTCGCCGCATCTGGTGAACTGGCACGAACGCTACCGGCTGGGCGCCGAAGGCGGCGGCAGGCTGGTGGAAGACAAGGTCTTCGCCGACGCGATCGCCCGCGTGGCGGAAGCCAATGCAGGCGAGACGATCACCGTCTTCGAGATCCTGACCGCTGTCGGTTTCCTGCTGTTTGCCGAGCATCCGGCGGACGCCGCCATCATGGAGGTCGGCCTCGGCGGGCGGTTCGATGCCACCAACGTCATCAAGCGGCCGGCGGTCTCGGTGATCATGCCGGTGTCGCTCGACCACGAAGCCTATCTCGGCGATCGCGTCGAACTGATCGCGGCCGAAAAGGCCGGCATCATCAAACGCGGCTGCCCGGTCGTGGTCGGTGCGCAGGAGTTCGAAGCGGCACAGCTCGTGCTGATCGAGACCGCCGAGCGGCTGCGCGCGCCGCTCTCGGTCTATGGCCAGGATTTCCTTGCCTTCGGAGAGAACGGCCGCATGGTCTACCAGGACGGTGACGGGCTGATGGATCTGTCGCCGCCGCGCCTGCCCGGTCGCCACCAGTTCGCCAATGCCGCGGCGGCCATCGCCGCAATCAAGGCCGCCGGTTTCGAGATCGGCGAACATGACGCCGACCAGGCAATGACCAGCGTATCCTGGCCAGGCCGCATGCAGCGGCTGACGCAGGGACGCCTGGTGGACCTGGCACCGCGCGGCGCCGAGATCTGGCTGGACGGCGGCCACAATCCGGGCGCCGGCACGGCCATCGCCGAGGCGCTCGCCGAGCAGGAGGAAAAGACGCCGCGGCCGCTGTTCCTGATTTCAGGCATGATCAACACCAAGGACCAGAGCGGCTATTTCCGCGCCTTCAAGGGGCTGGCCAGGCATGTCTACACGGTGCCGGTGTCGATGAGCGATTCCGGGGTGCCGAACGACGAACTCGCTGCACGCGCGGCCGAGGCGGAGCTGTCGGCGGAGCCGGTCAGCTCCGTCGCCAACGCGCTGATGCTGCTGCGCGATACCTGGGACGAAAAGGAAGTCCCGCCGCGTATCCTGATCGGCGGCTCGCTCTATCTGGCCGGTGCCGTGCTGGCCGAAAACGGTACCCCGCCGAGCTGAACCTGACGCTCACATTACGCTTGGGCTGCCTTATGCGGCGGCTTCTCAGTCCGGGCGGTGCCAGCCCAGCCGTGTCTCGATACGCCGAGCGCTTTCCTTGACCAGCGCTACCAGATCCGGATCCTTCTGCTTGATCTTTACATCCGGCACGACAATGGAAACCGTGGCTCGACAGGCACCTTGAGAGTCGCGGATGGGAGCCGCGACACAGGCGACCGAAAAATCGGACTCGCCGGCCTGGATTGACAGGCCCTGCTCGAGCGCAGCGGCAGCGGCGGACGCAAGCAGTTCCTTATCGGTTTCGGCGCGGCCGGTGGGCGAGGCCGTGGCCGAGCGGCCGAACAGCTCCAGCCGTTCGGCTTCGGAAAGATGGCCAACCAAAAGGCGCCCGGAGGCGGTCCAATTCAGCGGCGTGCGTGTGCCTACGCGCGAGGTGACCTGGAAGTGATCCGATCCTTCCTCCATGGCGAGCACCACCATGTTGTCGCCGTCCCTGCCGCAAATCTGAACCGTCTCGCCCGAACGGTGCGCCAGCTGGTGCATCTCGTGCACGGCAACCTCGAGCAGATCCAGCGAACGGGCATAGCTCAGGCCGTAATGATAGAGCCGCGGCCCGAGCCACAGCAGCCCGCCGTCCTTGCGATCGAGCATCTCCTTGTCGACAAGGTCGTCAACGATGACGTAGATGGTCGACAGTGGCGCACCAACAGCGCGCGCGATCTCGTATGCGGTGGTCGGCCGGCCCTGCTTCTGCAAATGGTCGAGGACCTGCAGCGCCCGATCGATGCCGCTGGTGCGCGAACGGCGCGGCATCCGCGCCGTTTTCGCCTCGCCCACCTCAATATCAGTCTCTGTCGTCGACATGAAATCTCGCCTTTTTCACCCCCATAGTAGAATCAGGGGTTGGTGCGCAACAGACGTTCAATCCGGCCATTTGAGGATCGCCGCCTCACGCGCCAGCAGGCGATCCTCGAAAGGCGTCGCAATGACTGTGTTCGACTTCCGTGCCTGATCCAGTTCCTCGGCAAGCCGCTTCGCCACGATGAACTCCTCATTGGGATGCAGGTTGCACGGGTCGAGGAAGAAGTAGCCATGCTCGACCTCGTGATCGCGCACAATCACCGGCGGATCGCCGGCGGCCAGCCGGTCGGCGAGATCCCAAGCGGTGATGTTTGCCGCTTCGGTGTCGACGTTCACCTTCAACCGGTCGAGCGGGTTGTGCGTCGGATCGGGAACGACCGCAGCGGTGATACCCGGCCGGTCAGCCAGGGCCTCGACCCAGCAATCCAAGACGAGCCGCTCGCGAGCACGGATACCGGCATGATCGCGGCTCTTCCAGGCTTGCAGTGCGGCAAGCGCGCCGACGATGCCTTCCTTGCCGACCTTCATGCCGCGGCCGATGCCCCGGTTCTGCAGATAGGTGTCACGCACCATTTCCTTGCGTCCGGCGACGATGCCGGACGTCGGACCGCCGAGGAACTTATGGCCGGAATAAAGCGCCAAGTCTGCACCGTCAGCGAGGAAGCCAGTCATATCGTACTCGGAGGCGGCATCCACGATCACCGGCACGCCGCGGGCATGGCAGACATCGCAGAATATTTTCAGCGGAATCTGGGCATAGTCGACGACGTGATGCGACACGACATAGACGGCCGCGGCCGTGCGTTCGGTGATCGCACCGGCCAGTTGATACGCATGAGCGCTCGTGGCCTGGCCGACGGGAACGACCTTCGCGCCGGCCAGCCGGATCGCCTGCTCAACCGGCGCGCCGTAGCTGACCATGTGGCCGGATTGGATCAGGACCTCGTCCTTCAATCCAGTGGCGTCGGGCAGCCGTTCGATCGCCGCCAGATCGGAGCCGGTCATGCATGCCGCGGCGGCCAGCGTGATGCCCGCCGAACAGGACGCCGTGACGAAGCCGGCTTCTGCGCCGGTAAGGTCCGCGATCATAGAGCTGGCGCGGCGATAGAGATCACCCATCTCGACGAATTCACCGAGAATGGCCGAAACCGCCTCGACAGCGTCGGGTACCACGATGGAGGCACCGAGCGCCGTCATCGTGCCGGAGACGTTGATGACCGGCCTGAGCTTGAGCCGGGCGCGGATGTCGATCTGTTTTCTGCTGGAGGGCTTGTCCATGGTATTCCTCATCAATCGTTCGTCAGTCAATCGCGACGATGGCTTCGATCTCGACAGTGATCTGGCCGGGTAGCGAACCTTGGCCTATGGCAGAGCGGGCATGCGCGCCGGCCGGCCCGAAAACGTCGATCATCAGGTCGGAGCAGCCATTGATGACCGCCGGATGGTCGGCGAAATCCGGTACGGCGTTGACCATGCCGAACAGCTTGACCAGGCGGCGCACGCGCGAAAGGTCGCCCAGGGCCGCGTGCATAACCGCGATCAGGTTGACGCCGGTCAGCTGGGCATGAGCGTAGGCCTGCTCGATGGTGACATCCGCGCCGACCTTGCCGATATGCTTGCGGCCGTCAGTTTCGATCGGTCCTTGGCCTGACAGGAACAGCAGCTTGCCTTCCTGCACATGGGTGACGAAATTGGCGATCGGCGGCGGCGCCTCGGGAAGCGTGATCCCGAGCGCCTTCAATCGCTCATAGGGCGTCTCGTGCGGACGCTTCGTTGTCGAAAAATTCATGCAAGGCTCCAGTCAGGCTCTTCCGTCGTGGCGGATACAGGCCACATGATGCCCACCGTCGATCTCGACGGTAGGCGGAACGATTTCCGCGCAGGCGGCAATCGCCTCGGGGCAGCGGGTGCGGAAGACGCAGCCGGACGGCGGCGCGATCGGGCTCGCGATATCGCCCGTCAGCGCCACATGCGTGCGCCGGCGCGTCGGGTCTGGCACCGGTGCGCTGGCGAGCAGCGCCCTGGTGTAGGGGTGTCGCGGCGCAGCATAGACCAGCTTGCTCGGACCCCGCTCCATCACCCGGCCGAGATACATCACCACCACCTCGTCGCAGAGATATTCGACCACCGACAGGTCGTGGGCGATGAACAGCAGTGTGAGCCCCAGCCTCTTCTGCAATTCGCCAAGCAGGTTGAGAACCTGCGCCTGCACCGACACGTCGAGCGCCGAAACCGGCTCATCGGCGACGACGAATTCCGGCTCCACGGCAAGCGCCCGCGCAATGCCGATGCGCTGGCGCTGACCGCCGGAAAATTCGTGCGGATAGCGCAAGGCGTGGTCCGGCGACAGGCCGACCAGCGTCAGCAGTTCAGCGATGCGCTCCTTGCGCTTCCTACCGCGCGGAAAACCGCAGGCGTCAAGCGCCTCGCCAAGGATGGCCGACACGCGCAAGCGCGGATTGAGGCTGGAGAACGGGTCCTGGAAAACGATCTGAAGCTTGCGTCGATAGGCGCGCATCTCGGCGGTCGACAGCGAGAACAGGTCGACACCGTCGAACAGTGCCTTGCCCGAAGTCGGCTCGGTCAAGCGCAGGAGGACGCGGCCGGCAGTGGTCTTGCCGGAACCGCTCTCGCCGACCAGCCCCACCGTCGAACCGCGCTTCACCGTGAAGCTGACATCCTCCACCGCGTGGACGATGCGGCCGTTGCGGGCCGGAAAATGTTTGGTGAGGCCCTCTACGACAAGCAGCGGCTTGGTCTCGATACGGCGATCGATCTCAGTGACGGCGCTCATAGCTCCGCGCTCCTGATGCAGCGGGAGAACCCGTTCGCGCCGGCCGGTACCAGCGGCGGAGGCGCTGCCTTGCAGGGCGGGATGGCGAAGTCGCAGCGCGGCTCGAAGGTGCAGCCTGGCGGCAGCATGGTGATCGGCGGCACCGAGCCTGGAATGGAATAGAGGGCGCGACGCTCGCCCGCTGCATCGATATCACGCCCGGCATTCGGCGTGCAGGCGAGCAACCCCTTCGTGTAGGGATGGCGCTGATGCGCGAACAACTGGTTGACCGGCGCCTGCTCGACGACGCGGCCGGCATACATGACCACAACATTGTGAGCGATCTCGGCTACCACGCCGAGATTATGTGTGATGAACAGAATGGACATGCCGAACTCGCCCTGCAACCGGCGCAACAGGTCGAGGATCTGTGCCTGGATGGTGACGTCAAGCGCCGTCGTCGGCTCGTCCGCGATCAGCAGCGAGGGGTTGCAGGCCAGCGCCATGGCGATCATGACGCGCTGGCGCATGCCCCCCGACATCTGGTGCGGATAGTCGTCCAGGCGCGAAGCGGCGTCCGGGATCTCGACATGCTTGAGCATGGTCAGGGCGCGCTTGCGCTTTTCCTCGCGGCTCACCTTCTCGTGCAGCGCGATCATCTCGCCGATCTGGTCGCCGACCGTATAGAGCGGGTTGAGACTGGTCATCGGCTCCTGGAAGATCATGGCGATCTCGCGGCCACGGATGCGGCGGAAGTCCGCGGGCCGGAAGGTGACGAGGTCATGCACGTTCTCGGTGCGATCGCGGAACAGGATCCGGCCGCCTTCGATCCTGCCTGGGTGCGACAGAAGTCCCATGATCGACAGGCTGGTGACCGACTTGCCGGAGCCACTCTCGCCAACCACGGCAAGCGTCTCGCCGCGCTTCAGGTCAAAGGTCACGCCGTCGACCGCCTTGGCGGTGACGTGCCGGGTAACGAACCAGGTCTTCAGGTCCTGGACGGACAGGATGGTGTCGGAGGCCAGGCTGTCGCTCATGATTTCCATCCGCAATGCGGGCAGACCTGGCCACCGCTCGGCGCGCCTTCCACCGGCACGTAGCGGTGCGCAGGAACTGCCTCGGCGCCGAGGATCGCATGGCGCGGCTCGAACAGGCGGTGCAGCGTCGAGGCCGCTCCCTGCGAATCCTTCACCGTCACATCGGCCTCGACGAGATCGAACAGCGTGAATTCGGCCGGCTTGCCCTTCTCCATGAGCTTTTCGCTCGGCAGCGAGATCGCCCGCCGCGGCGCGACGGTGGAGGCGGCGACGACATCTTCGAATGCCATGCCAAGCGAGAGAAGCTTCGACATGGTGGTGGCCATATCCCACACGGACGTGTCCATCGAACGGTTGTGCAGGTCGGTCGAGATCGTCTTCGGCGGCAAGCCGCGCGAAAGCGCTGCCTTGGCCACGTCGAAGGAGAAGGAGGCGCCGCCATGGCCGACGTCGAGCACGATGCCGCGCGCGGCCGCGTCCTCGGCCAGCCGGTAGAGGTCCTCGTCCTCGAGGATCGACCCGCCGGCCTTGCCGTTGAAGCAATGGGTGACGATATCGCCTTCCGAAAGCAGCGGCAGGATGTCGTCGTAGAGCGGCGGCGGTTCGCCGACATGCACCATGATCGGCAGCTTCAAGATGCGGCTGAACTTCTTCGCCAGCCGCACCGGGGTAAGGTCCCAGCCACCAGTGATGACATGGCTTGCCCGCACCTTCAGCCCGACAATGACATCGCGATTAGCCTCGACGGTGGCGATGGTGCGGTCGATGTCGATCGAGCGCATGTCGATCAGTTCGGAGACGCGGTTGCAGGCCACCAGCCCGATCGAGCCTATGTTCAGGAAGGCGTAGATATTCTCCCGCGCCGGCTCGATGACATATTCGCGAAAGCCGTGGAAATTAGCCTCGCCGGCCGAGCCCGCGTCGACCATGGTGGTAACGCCGCGCGCCGCGCCGCACTGCTCGGGGCGCAGCGAGATGTCGGTGCCGCCATACCAGACATGGACATGCAGGTCGGTCCAGCCGGGTGACAGATATGCGCCGTTCGCCTCCACGGTCCGCACATCGTCGCCCGCCGCGATTGTCGACCCGATCTCGGCGATACGACCGTCCCTGCCGACCAGCACATCCAGCCGTTCGGGGAAACCGGAGCCGAAGCCGACAGGCCTTGCCCCGCTGATCAGCAGCGGCCGCTGAGCTTGCGGGAAGCGATTGGCGAACATCAGATATCCTTTGCCAGGCGGGGATCGAGGAGATCGCGCAAGCCGTCGCCGACCAGTTGCAGCGCGAGCACGGTGATGACGATGGCGGCACCCGGAAACATCATGATCCAGCCGGCCTGGTCCATATACTGCCGGCCGACCGCGATCATGGTGCCCCAGGTCGGGATGTCGGGTGAGATGCCGACGCCGAGAAACGAAAGGCCGGCCTCGGCCAGGATGGCGTTGGCGAAGATGAAGGTGCCTTGCACCAGTATCGGCGAGGCGATGTTGCGCAGCACATGCCGCACAAGGATCACCGGGGTCGGCACGCCGAGAGCGCGGGCTGCCTCGACATAGGGCAGCTCGCGGATCACCAGCGTCGAGGCGCGCACCACGCGCGCCAGCCGCGGCGCATAAACGATACCGAGTGCCATCACAACGTTGACGGCGGTCGGGCCGAGTGCTGCGACCAGCGCGATAGCGAGCAATATGTCGGGAAAAGTCATCATGGCGTCGACAAGGCGCGACACCGGCATGTCGAGCTTCTTGAAGAAGCCGGCCATCAGCCCGAGCACAATGCCGACGATCGACGAGAAGACCACGACGGCAAGCGCGACCGACAGCGAGGTGCGTGCGGCGTAAAGCATCCGGGAAAAGACGTCGCGGCCGAGATCATCGGTGCCGAACAGATGCGTGAGGCTCGGCGCCTCCAGCCGGTGCGCGACGGAAAGCTTGACCGGCGCATAGGGTGCGATCCATGGCGCCAGAAGCGCGGCTAGCGCGATCACCACCAGCACGACCAGCCCGATCCCCGAGGTCGGCCGGCCCATCAGCCTCGCCAGCAGGTTGGGTTCGCTTTGCAGGGGGGCGGAGATGGCGGCCATCAGGCGCGTACCCTTGGATCGATGGCAAGATAAAGCATGTCGATGGCGAAATTCACCAGCACGTAGAGGCCGGCGATGACCAGGAGCGCGCCCTGGATGACCGGGTAGTCGCGCCTCAGCACCGCCGACACCACCAGCGAGCCGACGCCCGGCAGGCTGAACACCGTCTCGGTGACGACGGCACCGGAGATCAGCAGTGCCGCCGTCAGGCCGATGACGGTGAGGATCGGGATCAGTGCATTCTTCAGCGCATGTTTGAGAACCACGCGCCACTCGCTCATGCCCTTGGAACGGGCAGTGCGCACATAGTCGTCGTTGAGCACGTCGAGCATGGAGGCGCGCGCGAAGCGCGTGATCAGCGCCGACGAGACGAGGCCGAGCGCCAGGGCCGGCAGGACGAGATGATTGAGCCGCTCGAGGAAGGATGCGCCCGGTCCGCCATAACCAGACGTGTCGAACCAGCCGAGCTTCACGGCGAAGAACTGGATGAACAGCAGGCCGAGCCAGAAGCTCGGCACGCTGGCCGCGAACATGGCCAGTGTCGTCGCCACCTGATCGAAGGTGGAGCCGCGCTTATAAGCTGAAAGGATGCCGACTGGCAGCGCAATCACTGTGGCGATCAATAGCGAGAAGACGGTGAGGAAGAAAGTCGGCTCGGCGCGTTGGGCGAGTGCCGTCGTCACCGGCTGGTTGAGGAAGATGGACTGGCCGAAATCGCCCTGCACGACGCCGAGAACATAGCGGCCGAACTGCACGACCATCGGCTGGTCGAGGCCGAGCCTCGAACGAAGTGCGGCGACGTCGGCGGCAGTGGCGTCCGGACCCAGCATGACGGCGGCCGGGTCGCCGGGCGTGACGCGCACGATGACGAAGACGATGGTCACGACCAGCGCCATTACCACGATCATGCCGAGGAGCCTGTTGAAGATGGTGCGCAGCATCGGCTCACGATCCTTGCATAGTCGCTGGAAACTTGCCGGGCGCCGGCACCTTTCGGCGCCCGGCGGCCTCTTCCGCAGAAGAGGACGGGCGGGAGGAACGGCTTACTTTTCCAGATAAGCGTTCCAGAAGAAGGGCCACGGCGACGGCGTCATCCCTTGCAGGTTCGGCGCCTGCGCGGCGAGCGCGTTGAAGTCGCCGACCTTGTAGATCGGCGCTTCTTCGTAGATCACCTTCTGCACATCCTCATAAAGCTTGGCGCGCTTGGCCGGATCGGACTCGGCGTTGAAGGCCTCGACCACCTTGTGCTTCGCGTCGGTCGCCCACCAGCCAGGCGTCGTGTCCGACATGAAGCCATTGAGCGAGGGTTCGGGCAGGAAGGGGCTGTGGGTGATGTAGATGTCCCACAGCTTCGGGTCCTGGCGGTTCTTCGTCAGCGTCGCCCATTCGACCACGTCGAGTTGGACCTTGAAGCCGGCCTGCTCGAGATAGGCCTGTGCCACCTGCGCCATCTTGTAGTGGAACTCGTATTGGCGGCTGGTAAGGATGCGCAGCGGCTTCGAACCGTCGTAGCCGGCTTCCTTGAGCAGCGTCGCGGCGGTCTCGGTGTCGCCGTCGGACTTATAGGCGTCAGTGCCCACTTTATTGTGCCAGGCGAAGCCTTCCGGATACATCGATCCGTCGATTGTGAAGAAGTCCGTCGAACCGAAGGCGGCGGTCAGCATGTCGTTCGGGGCAAGTGCTGCCTGCACCGCTTTGCGGATGCGGATATCCGAATTCAGGCCTTCCTTGGTGTTCATGACGAAGACCGGCCAGCCGAACGGCTTGAGGATCACCGGCTTGGTCTTGCCGCCGGAGATCTTGTCGTAGGCTTCCACCGGCAACGCGTCGGCATAGGCGAATTGGCCAGCCACCGCGCCCTCCACGCGTGTATTGGGGTCCGGCACCGGCACGAAGCGGATTTCGTCGAGATACTGCTTGCGCGCGCCGCCGTAGACGTTCGGCTCACCTTCGCGCGACTTGTAGCCGTCGAAGCGGGCAAGCTGGATGAACTGGTCGGGTTTGCGGTCCTTCAGCAGGTACGGACCCGTGCCTATGAATTTGGTGAGGGGGTCTTCACCGGCATTTTCCGATGGGATGATGATGGCCGCCGCATTGTTGAAAGCGAGCAGCGAGACCAGCGGCGCATAGGGTTTCTTCAGCACGATCTTGATCGTGCTGGCGTCGACCGCTTCAATGGAACTGATCACCTCGGCCGCCTGCTTGCCGCGCGTCGCCACCTTCTCCCAGCGCTGCAGCGAGGCGACGACATCGGCCGAATCCATGTCGGAGCCGTCGTGGAATTTGATGCCGGTCCTGAGTGGGATGGTGTAG
Organism: Mesorhizobium sp. 1M-11; assembly: GCF_001303895.1. Taxonomy (GTDB): domain Bacteria; phylum Pseudomonadota; class Alphaproteobacteria; order Rhizobiales; family Rhizobiaceae; genus Mesorhizobium. Next base: position 130,962 of record NZ_LJSD01000054.1, read on the forward strand.
GTCAGCCCGTCCCCCGAAATCCCGGGCAGGTCGGCTGCGAGAAGCGGCGTGATGCTCCAGTCCTTGCCGAAGGTGTAGAGCGTCTCAAAGATGTGCTGGGTGACGATGCCAACCAGATCGGCGGTCGAGGCCATCGGATCGAGCGTCGGCGGCTCGCCAACGGTCGCCACGTCGATCACGCCACCCTTGACCGGTTCGGCCCAGGCTCCTTGCACGGCAGGCAATGTCATTGCGGCAAGCAGCGCGGCAACACTCAACAAGCGTCTCATAGCCTCTCCTTGTTCCCTTATTATGTAATTTATGCTTTATTTGTGTATGACTATTCCATCCACTTTCCGTTTCGTCAAGCGCGAGCGGCTGACGACTCAATCCCTCCTGGCGCTGCCGCAACGCGCGACCGGCGCTGCGATCACGCGCCCGGCGTGAGAAATACTGTCTGATTTGAAGGGAAAGATCTGACTGGCGAGTCATCGGCCGGCAGCGTCGGCCTCAATGCTCGGCGCCAGCATGCGATGGTTCTCTGGAGCAATTCCAGGAAAAGTGCACCGCGTTTTCCGTCCGGAATTGCTTAAAAAACAAAGAGCTAGAGGGTCTTCGCGAAAAACGGAAACGCTCTAGCCGGCAAGATGCATGGCGGCCGGCAACGCCAGCGACAGGCCTGACAGGAAAAGCAGTAAAAAGACGCTCGTGCGCATCGTCCGCTGCGACAGCGACGGCGGCCAGCGGCGCGCCGCATAGGTCATCAGCATCACTGTCGGTATGGCGAGAACGAGCGCGATAGGCGACAGGGACGGCAGGTTGCCGCTTGCCACCACGACGACGAGCCGGACCGCCTGCGCGGTGCCGAAAGCGGTGACCAGCGTTTCGCGAATGCGTGCATGCGGCAACGGCTGGCGAAAAAGAAGATAGACGAGCGGTGGACCACCGGTCGCGAACAACCCGCTCATCAGGCCCGAGATGACGCCGAAGCCGACGAAACTCGCATTCGACGACCGCTTTGCCAAACCGGCGGGCCTGATGGCCAGTTGCAGGCTGGACAGCATGATGACCAGACCAAGTCCTATCTTCAAGAGATCGGACCGCGTATCCGCCAGCCATTCCAGCAGCGCATAACCCACGAACAGGGAAGGCAGGCTTGCGACCAGGATCAGCCGCAACTCCCGCAGAGCAACCTCGCGCCAGCCGCCCTGGACCAGCATCTGCGTGGCATTGATCAAGGTGAGCATGCCGACCATCGCGGCGGCATCGGGCAGAGGCAGCAGGCCGACGAGCGCGATCGCGCCCATCATGACCAGACCGAAGGCGAAACCCGTCAATGTCTGGACGTAGGCTGCGACCGCGGTAAAACCGACAAAGGCGACGAGAGACCCTAGACCCATGACATCCCGTACGACGCGGGGATGGAATCGCGCAAGCTGGCCACTGGGATCAAAACACGCCTATTTCAGCTCGATTTCGATGAAGGCGTATTCGCCGTCATTGGCGTTGATGACGTCGTGCTCGACGCCTTCCTTTCGGAAATAGGGCACGCCCTTCTTCATCTCGGCGACGCTCTCGCCGTCGTCGGTCAGCAGCTTCACCTTGCCGTCCATCAGCGGCACGACGACATAGTCATGGCCATGGCGATGCCAGCCCGTGTTGGCGCCCGGCGCAAAACGGTACTCGGTGACGATGACGCGTTCGTTGTCGATGAAGACGGTGGCTTTGGCGGTTCCGGTCATGCTTTCCTCCTCTTTCGACCAGCGAGCGTGCATATTCAGCTTGGGTGCTGATCATTTGCGCTGCCCCTCACCTGCCTGCCGGCATCCTCTCCCCGTTAACAGGGAGAGGGACGCTCCCGCCGAGGATTTCGCCAATCGCCAGCGTTGCAGGACGGGCACCATCGTTGCGGACAGCCTCCTTCTCCCCGTTTACGGGGAGAAGTGCCCGGCAGGGCGATGAGGGGCGGCGCCAACAATCCCACAAAAGATGTGCCGCCGGCCTCTTTTCGGTAAAGGAAAAGCCATCCCACGCTACAATACGAGGGCCAGTACCGAGGTTCGGTGGGGGCAAACAAAAAGCCCGGCGCTAGGCCGGGCTTTTATCGTATCGGAACCGAAAGCGATCAGGCGACGGCGCCGTTGATCCAGTGCGACAGCGCGGTCTTGGGGGCGGCGCCGACCTTGATGTCGGCCACTTCGCCACCCTTGAAGATCATCAGGGTCGGGATCGAACGCACGCCGAACTGCGCGGCGAGTTCCGGATTTTCATCGATGTTCAGCTTGGCGACTTTGACCTTGGCGCCGAGTTCGCTCGCAATGTCTTCCAGCGCCGGGGCGATCATCTTGCAGGGGCCGCACCATTCCGCCCAGAAATCGACGACGACCGGCACATTGGCCTCGAGTACGTCAGCACGGAAGTTGTTGTTGTCGACCTTGACGGTGGCCATAGCCAAGTCCTTTCGGATGTTTCGTTATGCTAGATGTGGTGCTGCAGGCAGCTCTGTTCAAGCACAGTTTGTGTCACGCCTCGGTGAGTCGGGCAAGGGCATCGTCCATCGCCGCTGCCGGCAGTTCGATCAGCCGCGGCGCTTCGGTGAAAAGCAGTCCGGCGGCAACCTCCCGACCGGGATAGAGCGGCTTGAGCAGGGCGCGATAGAGCGAGAGCTGCAGGACATAGGCCGGCGGCACCTCGGTCAATGTCGCAGGCGCCGGACGGTTGGTCTTGTAGTCGACGATGAAGACCTTCTCGGCGCCGACCGCCAAGCGGTCGATCTTGCCGGATATGACGCGCGGCTTGCCTTTCACCGTCAGGCTGCCCATCACCGAGACTTCCGCACGCGAACCGGATGCAAACAAGGGCGCGAAAAGCGGGTCGGCAAGGATGCTGGCGACGGATGCCAGCGCCTGCTCGCGATCAGCCTCGGCCCAGTCGCTGCCGGCACGCGCCAGATAACGACGGGCCGCCGCCATATGCTGTTCTTCCGCGAGCTCGGGCAGCATCTGCAGCAGCTTGTGCATGGCAAGGCCGCGCCGCACCGCCATGCCGGGCTCGTTGTCGGCATCCAGCACCGGCGAGCGGCGGTCGGTGGCGGGCTCGGTCGTCTCGTCGATCAGCGCCGACGCGCCGGATGGCGACAGCGGCCGCGGCAGGTCTTCGACGATCGGCAGCGGCTCGAACAAGGATGAGGGGACCGGAGAGAAGGTCTCGGCTTCCAGTTGCTCACCGGCTTCCGCAGCGACGAGCGGCGGAAATTTCGTCCACAGGAAGCGGAACACCTCTCCTTCGTCGACCGGATGTGGACGCGTCTCCGTCTCTTCTGCGCCGGCAAGAGACCGCATCACCAGCGAATGCCAGGTGCCGGGGCTGGGTGTGCGTTTGCCGTGATAACCGCAGACGACCAGCCTGTCTTCGGCGCGGGTCATGCCGACATAAAGCAGCCGGCGATATTCGTCGTCGGCCAGTTCGCGGGCACGCGCCGCGACGGATTGGGAAAAACCGTTGGCGACTTCGGCATTGGACCGCCACAGAAACCCCTTGCCGACCCAGTGCCCGCCGGAGCCGTCGAACGGCATCAGGCGCGGCAGATGCTGGTCGCTGAAGGGTGCGGCACCGCCATCGACCAGGAAGACCACGGGTGCTTCCAGGCCCTTGGCGGCGTGCACCGTCATGACGCGCACCTCGTCACGGGTCTGGTCCATCTCGCGCTTGATCTCGGGGCCGGCATTTTCCAGCGTCGACAGGAAAACTTCCAGGCCCGGCAGGCCCGCGCGTTCTTCGGCCAGGCAGAAATTGAGGAATTCGTCGAGGATGTCGCCGGCTTCCGGTCCGAGCCGGGCGATCATCCGGCGTCGCACACCGTCGCGCGCGAGCAGGCCGGCATAGAATTCGAAGACCGGCTTGAAGGCGACCTCGTCGGCCCAGGCATCGAGCTGCGCAACCACCATTGCCAACGTCTCGTCGCTCTCGGCATTGGCGCGCAATGCCTTGTGAAGCGAGATGCCGGCGCCGCGGTGAGCGCCAAGCTCGAACAATTTTTCTTCCGCCAGGTCGAAGATCGGACTGCGCAACAGCGCCGCCAGCGAAAGATCGTCCTGCGACTGGATCAGGAAGCGGCCAAGCGCCACCAGATCCTTCACCGCGATATGGCCGGGCAGGCTCAGCCTGTCGGCACCGGCGACCGGGATGCCTTTTTCCTTCAGGCTTCGCGACAGCGCATGCACGAAACGGTCGCGCTTGCGCACCAGCACCACGACATCGCCGGCCTTCAGCTTGCGGCCCTTGCCCTCGATGATCTCGCCGCTCTCGATCCAGCCCTTGACGGTCCTGGCTATCTGTTCGGCCAGCCGCACGGCAGGCGCGCTGACATGGTTGACCGGCAACGTCCAGTCGTCGGGTTCCTCGACCACATCCGCCCCGATGGACGGCCAGACCTCGACATAGCCCGGCGCGTCATTGCGGATCGCCTTGTGGTCGAGAGGATCGGGATCGTGGCTGATACCGCGGCGTGTCTCGGGCGCGGCGAAAACACGATCGACGGCCGCCAGCACGTCGCCGGTCGAACGGAACGACCAGGTGAGTTTCAGGTCGGCGAAGCTGGCCTCCGCTTCGCGCACGCGGCGGGCGAACAACTGCCGGCTTTCGTGGAAGGAATCCGGCGCCGCGCCCTGGAAGGAATAGATCGACTGTTTTTCGTCGCCGACGGCAAAGACCGTACGCCGCACCAGACGCGCGCTTTCGCCGGAAAAGAACTCCTCGGCCAGACGCCGGACGACACCCCATTGATCCGGGCTGGTGTCCTGCGCCTCGTCGAGCAGGATGTGGTCGATGCCCTGGTCGAGCTTGTATTGCACCCAGGGACCGGCATCGGTGCGTGACAGCAGATTGACGGTGCGCGTGATCAGATCGTTGAAGTCGAGGAAGCCGCGCCCGCGCTTCAGCTGCTCGTAGCGGCTGATGAGCCAGTCTGCGACGGTCAGGGCAGCGACGGTGCCTTCCAGCATGCGAAACAGCGCCAGCCGGTCGGCCGTGCGGACAATGGCAGAGGCGGCGGCCTCATAGTGTTCGGGCAAGTCGGGCAGCCGGTCGAGCAGCGCTTTCTTGAATGCTTTAGCCGGATCGTAAGGATCGCCGTCCGAACGGAGAAACCCCTTCGCCAGCAGCGGCAACCGCCGCACCGGATCGGCTTCGGCAAAGCCAAGTACCGCATGCGGCACGATGTTGTTGAGCACAGACCGCGCATCGGTCGCCTCGGCGGCGCGCACGAAGGCCGCGAAATAGGAGGGTTCGAACCCCGGCAGTGGCCACAACGAAGCGGCAATGCCTGCAGCGGTCTCTTCAGAAGCGAAGCCAAACTCGTCGAAGAGCGGTCGGAAGCCCTTGCCATCGCCGCCTACGGCATCGATGAAACCACGCAGGCCATCGCGCTTGCGCATGATCTCGGACAGAAGATCGTCCAGCCCTTTCTCGCCGCCGCGCTCCAGCACGGTGGCGAAAGCCTCGGCCAGTTCCACGCCGCCCGGCGCGCCGGCGCCGGTGATCATCTCGCGCCGCGCCTGCGCCAACAGCGCCTGTTCCATCTGCGGGTCGAGCATTTCGAAATGGGCGGCGATGTTGGCTTCCAGCGGAAACTGGTGCAGCACCGATTCACAGAAGGCGTGGATGGTCTGGATCTTCAGGCCACCCGGGGTCTCCAGCGCTTCGGCGAACAACCGCCTCGCCCGGCGCATGGTCTCGCTATCGGGCATGCGGCCGTCGAGCGCGGTTATCCTTTTCTCCAGTTCCGCATCGGGCAGCACGGTCCATTCCGACAAGGTCGAGAAGACGCGGTTCGACATGTTGGCGGCGGCAGCGCGCGTATAGGTCAGGCAGAGGATCTTCGAGGGATCGGTTCCGCGCAGCAGCAGACGGATGACGCGCTGCGCCAGCACATGTGTCTTGCCGGAACCGGCATTGGCCGAGACCCAGGCGGATGTGCGGGGGTCGGAAGCGCGCGCCTGGCTCTCGGCGGTGCCGGAAGGAATGGGGTAGAGCTTCTTCAAGCCTCCCCTCCTTCATCCGGACCATCGCCGCCGGCAGACCATTCCAGGACGCGGGCGAGGTGATCGTAGTCGCCGTCGGTTTCGCCCTCCCGGAAAGGCAGGGCGCGCGACAGATAACCGGTCTGCGGATCGGCATAATGCAGGAGCAGTTTTTCGAGCCTTGCCCAGGCCTCCTCGCCGAGATCGGACGCGGTGCGCGGCTTGCGGTTGTATTCGAGGATCGATTCCTGCTCGACCTCGCCATTGGCCTTGAGCCGGACAAAAGCGAGTTCGGCGGGTTCGCGCGCGCCGACCTCCCGGAACGCACCGCGTTTCAGGAGAGCGGCTTCCAGCGCCAGCTGCGGTGCCAGCAAGGTGTGCGCCTGTGCCTTGGACGGTGATGAACCCGTCTTGAAGTCAAGAATATCGGCCATGCCGGCTGCAAGCAGGTCGACGCGGTCGGCGTAACCCGACAAGGTGACGCCGGATTGCCCGACAATCGTCTTCTCGGCGCGTTCTTCCGACTGCCGGCGCACGACATTGTCCGCACGCGAGCGCTCCCATTCGACGATGCCGGTGGCCAGTTTCTCGAAGCGTGGCCACCAGACGGCCTCGACATCGGGCGGAAGCGCTGCCTCGGCAAAACAGGTTCGGCCGGCGTCGAGAAGCACGGCAAGGGCTTCCGGCGCGCGTGGATCCGTCACCACCTGCGAGAAGTTGTGCAGGATGGCGTGGAACAATGTGCCGCGTTCCGCCGCACCCGGGTCGCGGATCACCGGCTCCAGCGGCATCAGGCCAAGGATGCGACGGGCATAAACGGCATAGGGATCACGCCGCAGCGTCTCGATCTCGGTCACCGAGAAATGCTGAGGCCGGCTCGCCAGGGGCGGCTTCGGCTGCGGCCGGGATGCGAAGTCCACCTTCGGGCCGGCGTCGAGACCACGCGCCCAGGCAAGCAGCTCGCCGCCACGCCGGCGCAGCGGCTGCGCCTGCTCCCTGCCGATGAAGGTGAGCAGCCGCTGCAGCCAGCGCGATGCGACCGCGGGCGCATCGCCGGCCCGCGCCGAGCGGGTCAGCACGACGTTCGGTGTGCCCATCGCCATCTGGAAATCATGAGCCGCCAGGCCGATGCGCCGCTCCGGCGGCTCCAGGTCGATGCCGGTCTTCATCAGCCGCGACATGAAACGGTCGCCTTCCGGCTTGCGCGGCCAGACACCTTCGTTGAGACCGCCGACAACGAGCGTGTCGACAGGCTGCAAGCGGGCTTCCAGCGTGCCCCAGATGGCGACCGCCGCATCCGCGCCGCGCGCCGGCTTGACCATTTCCGGCGCGATCAGCGCCATCGCCACATCGGGCCATTCCTGCGGCGAGAGCGTGAAGACGGCATCCGCACCGATCAGGCCCCGCAGCAATTCAGCCAGCTTCTCGCCGGCATCTCCATCATAGAGCGTCGAAAGCGAGCCGTTCTCGGACCGGCCGAGCGCCTCCAGCGCAACCACACTTGCTCGCACCAGGCTTGCAACGTCGCTTTCCGGCTCGGTGCGGCAGGTTGCGAGTGGCGCGACGGCATCGGCCAGACGCGAGAGCAAGGCACGCGCCTCCTCGATGCGCCTGGCCGATAGCCGCGACAGCCAGAACGGCCGGCGTTGGGCTTCCTGCGCCAGCGCCCACCGGGTTTCGAACAGCTCGGCCAGCGAGACGATGTCGGGCCGGCCGGTGCCGCCGCGCAGAGCAACCAGTTCTACCGTTTCGGCAGCGCGCCGCACGTCGGCACGCGGCAGGTCGAGACCGAGCAGCGGATGCTTCAGCAGCGCCAGGATCGCTACCGGATCGCCTGGCCGCAGCACCGTGTCGAGCAAAAGCCGCAGCAGGCTTGCCGACGGCGTGTCGGCCAGCGGCCTGCCGCCGGAATCGTCGGCGACGATACCGAGCCGGAGCAATTCGGCTGAGACACGGCGCGCCAACGCACGGTCACCGGTGACGAGCGCGGCGCGATGGCCCGGCTGAACAACCGCGCGGCGCAGGGCGAGCGCGATGCAGGCTGCCTCGTCGCGTTCGTTGGCGGCTTCCACCAACGTAACTCCCCGCAAGGCCGCCGAGATCCGAGACGTTTCAAAGCCGGCCCGCGTCTCAGTCCACAATTCGGTGGTCTCCGCCGGTCGCAACGCCTCGGCAACCAGCGCCGCGCGGCCGCGCAACGCGTCGGCGACACTGCCGATCTCCTCGACGTCGCCACGCAATATGCCGATCCGGCCGATGAGCTTGGCGAGACCATATTGCGGATGACCAAGCAGCGCCGGTCGTGGCTCCGGCGCGGTGAGCGCGTCGAATGACGGCTGATCCATTGCCGTATCGAGTCCCGGCAACACCACGGCACCATTCGGCAGGCCGGCGATCACCGCCAAAAGATCGGCGGTGGCGGGGATCGAACCGGTGGAGCCCGCCGCGATCACCGGACCGGCCGGTGGATTGCGCTTCAGGCGCTCCGCCTCCAGCCTGAGCAGCGCGCTGCGGTGCGCAGCCGGGTTCGAGCGGTCACGTTCGATCAGGACACCGGGCCATGCCTCGGTGACGATCTTCAGGAAATCCAGCGTCACCTGCCACCAGCCGGCAAGATTGCCTTCGACCAGGCCGGCAAGCCTCGCCCAGTCGGAGCCCTCGGTCTCGATCTCATCCATCAGCCGGGCGAGATCTCGTGCCAGCCAGACCGCATCCGCTGCCGAGGCGGGAATGACGACCTCCTCGTCGAACAGCGCCGCGACATGGGCCGGGAGCTGGCGTTTCCAGGCACGCACCAGCGGTGCCAGAAGCAGAAGCCGCTCCAGGGCGGCGACCGGCGGCGCAAGATCGATGGCGCCGGCGTCCTCGGCTTCCTGGTCGAAGGCCGCTTCGTCTTCGTCGAATTCGCCGAGCGGCTTGATGACCGGGAGGATGGTCGAAGCACCACCCAGACGTTCCGCGAAAACGCCGCGCAGGGCGCGGGCGGCACGGCGCGTCGGTACATAGAGGGTGGCACCGGCCAGGGCCAGGGGATCGCCTCCGTGCCGGAATCCGGGGATCAGGCGCCCTTCGATCAGCGCGTCGGCGAGCGTCGACAGGAACGGAGAACCGGGCGCAATGGAATAGACGCGGGGCAGTCCGCTCATTGTCGGTTTACGCGGGACATGTCCACGCGGGGCGCATCCGCGAAGGCCCTTCTGACCGCCGCTTCCGCCGGAGCGATGGCACCCGGCGTGCCGACAGTGATCCAGTGCCCCCGCATCACCATGCCGAACAGCCGGCCGGCCGCTATGGCGCGGTCGAAATAGGCGTTGAGCGAATGCGGTTCGGCTGAAGCGCCGGCAAAGATATGCGGATCGGCGATGGCTGCGCCGGCATAGATCAGCTCGTCTGGATTGCCCTTGGCGCGGGACAGGCGCCCATCCGGCCCGATCAGGAAATCGGTGCCGCCCGAATGGCCGGTCGTTGAGGGAAGTTCTGCCAGCATCAGCAGAATATCCATCGCCTTACCGTCCCAGGCAAGGGCGAGCCGTTCGAGATTGGGCTTGCCGGCATCGAGCCAGAACGTGTCGGCGTTGAGGATATAGAAGGGCTTGCTGCCGAGTTCGGGCAGCGCCCTGACGATGCCGCCCGCCGAATCCAGCAGGCGCTCGCTCTCATCCGAGATGACGATCCCGGGCCGATCGCGTGTTGCAACGTGCCGGACGATCTGATCCGGCAGGTAGTGGACGTTGATCACCGCCTTTTCGACCCCGACCTGCTGGAGACTGTCCAGACCCCAGTCGAGCAAGGTCTTGCCGGCGATCGGCACCAGCGGCTTCGGAATGGTGTCGGTGATCGGCCGCATGCGCTTGCCGAGCCCGGCAGCCAGCACCATCGCCGTGGAGGGACGTTCAGCACCCATCATGCCGGTTCCTCGAGGACACCGAGGCGATCATACAGCACCCGCACCTCGGCGAGCGCGGGATGGACGAGAAGCCGGCGCAGATAGTCGCGGATGCGCGGCAGGTGTTTCAGATAGTGAGGCTTGCCGTCGCGCCGGTCGAGACGCACGAAAATCCCCAATATCTTCGAGTGCCGCTGCGCGCCCATGATGGCATAGGCCTCCTCGAAGTCCGACCTGTCGAAACCTCCAGCGGAGCTGCGGGCAGCAACATAAGCATCCACGACGGCGCGCTCGAACGCGGGTTCGATGGTGACCCGCGGGTCCAATGCGAGCGACGCAACGTCATAGGCCGAAGGGCCGATCAGCGCATCCTGGAAATCGACGATACCGAGCCTGTCGAAGCCGGTTCGATCCCCGCGCCAGATGAAGTTGGGCGACTGCACGTCGCGCAACATCAAGGTCGGTTCTGCACCGCTGATACGGTCCAGCACGGCGTTCCAGGCGGTCCGAAACGCATTTCTTTCCTCATCGCTCGCCGCGTGACCCCGAATGGCAGGCAGATACCAGTCGATCAGCAGTTCCGCCTCGATCAGCATCGCATCGCGATCAAAGGGCGGCACGACGTGGAATATGTCCTGCGCAACGGCGACACGATCCGGCCAGCGCTTCCCATGCATGAAGGCCAGCAGTTCGGAGACCAGCGCGTACCGCTCGACGATGGGCGCACCGTCCGATGCGAGCAACCCCTCCGTTCCCAGATGTTCGATGAGCAAAAAACCCTTGTCGAGATCCTGCGCATGGATTTCCGGTGCTGCGATATCAGCTTCGCGAAGAAGCCTGTCGACACCGACAAAGGCGGCAACGGTCTGTGCGGTATGGGCGATCTCGGCATATGGCCTGCCGTCGCGCACAGGCGGTCCCAGCACGAGCCGCGGCGAATTCATCAGAACGCGCGGCGCCTGGTCCGCCAGCGAGACGATTTCATAGGAGCGGGCCGAGGCATCGCCGATGAAATGCCGTCGCCTGGCCGCACCCCAACCGGAATTGTCCAGGAAATCGCGCATCGCCAGCGATCGCACAACGCGCTCGTAACCGGCACCCTCACCCAGGATGCGCACCGAGCGCCCTTCGTCCTGATGGACGAGCTCGACGGTGATCGTCGTATCCGGCAATCGGCCTGCCCGTTCAGGCCATTCGATCAGAGCCGCGCCATCCTTGAGCACGTCCGGAAAGCCGAGCTCTTCCAGTTCATCGGCGGAAGAAAGCCGATAGAGATCGAAGTGATGGACCGGGACGCGCGTGTCGTAGCTCTGCACCAGGGTGAAGGTGGGACTCGGCACATCGAGCGCACCGTCGTCGGCAAGCGCGCGGATCAGTGCCCGCGCCAGCGTCGACTTGCCGGCACCGAGATCGCCGTGGAGCGCAAGCACATCGCCTGGCCGCAACGCCATGGCGAGATCCTCGCCGAGACGCATCGTCGCCGCTTCGTCGCCAAGAAACCGCTCCACCATCGGCAATGCTATTCGGCCGCCGCGCGGATGCCGGCCGGTGCTGCCGGAAACATGCAGATCACCGTCGTGCCGCGGTTTTCGCCGGTTTCGATGCGTACCGTGCCGCCATGAAGCTCCACGAAACTCTTGACGATGGAGAGTCCGAGGCCAGCGCCACGCCGGCGGCCGCCATTCACGCGCGGTTCGAAACGACGGAACACCGAATCGAGAACGTCCGGCGGCATGCCCGGCCCGTCATCGTGGACGGAGAATTCCACGCCTTCCGCGGTTTCGCGGCAGGTCAACGCGATCGTGCTCTTCTCGGGCGCATAATTGGCGGCATTGCTGAGCAGATTGTAAAGAATCTGCCGCACGCGCGTCTCGTCGCCGTGGAAGCTCTTCGGTGCGGTTGCGATGTCGACGCCGAGCCGGATGGTATGCTCGGCCAGGCGGTCGGCCACCAGTTCCGCCGCCGCGGCGACGGCGCTCTCCACCTTAACCTCGGAGATGTCGAGCTGCATGATGCCGGCATCGACGGTGGCGAGGTCGAGAATGTCGTTGACGATGGTCAGCAGCACCGAAGACGAAGAGCCGATATGGTCGAGATATTCCTGCTGCCGGATGCTGAGGGGGCCGGTCGCCGGGAGAGACAGCAATTCCGTGAAGCCGATGATGTTCGTCAGTGGAGAGCGCAATTCGTAGGAAACGTGCTGGACGAAGTCGTTCTTCAATTGATCCGATTTCAGCAGCGCGTCGTTTTTCTCCTTCAGCGCCCGCTCGACATTGACGCTGTCGGTGACGTCCACGAAGGTGATCATCACCTGGCCGTTCGGCAGATGGATGACGGCATAGCGCAGCGTGCTGCCGTCCTCCAGCGTGACCTGTCCATGACGGTCGCGGCGTTCATCGTCGAAACCGGTGACTGCCGCAACGAAGCCCGCCCAGGGCCCATCCTCGGCGCGGGTGGCGCAGAGATCGCGGATCAGCGAGACATGGATGCCAGGCTGCGTGGCATCCACCGGCAGGTTCCACATCGTGGCGAAGGCCGGATTGGAAAGCCTCAACCGGCCATCCGGTCCGAACACGGCGACGCCCTCGGCCAGATTGTCGAGCGTTTCGCCCTGCACCCGCACCGCCGTCTGATAGCGGCTTTCAAGGTCGATCTTTTCGGTCAGGTTCTCGAACACCCAGGTGACGCCGCCCTTCGGCTGCGGATTTCCGACGACGCGGATGGTCTTGCCATCCGGCAGATGCCACCAGTGTTCCACCGGCTCGACCGATCGATAGGCCGACAGCAGGCTTTCCTTCCAGCGGCGCCATTCCGGTTGTTCGGCGATCTTGCCCTCGCTGCGCAACCGATCGAGCAGCAGCGCATTGTCGGGTGTGCTGCCGAGAAAGGCCGTGTCCAGACCCCAGAGCTTCTGGAATGCCTGGTTGTAGAAGCGCAGCTTCTCATCGGCGTCGAAGATCACCACCGCCGTGTTGAGCTGATCGAGTGTATCGGCATGGCTGCGCACGGTGCGCTCATATTCCTCGCGCGCGGTGTCGGCGGCGCTGACATCGTAGGCAAGCCCGGCCGATCCCTCTGCGCCGGCGACATCGGTGACCGAAAAGACGTGCCGGTCACCCGCAATGACGGTCGACAGTGTCTGTTCGAACACTGGCCGTTGATTGTGCTGGCTGACGATGGCGTCTCGCGCCTGGCCCCCCAGGAACTCGCGGCCGTCCCTCAGCGCAGCTTCGCGATCGGTGGCCTCGACTGCGCTCCAGTAGGCGCGGTTCACCCATTTCAGCCGACCATCTCTGTCGCGCAGCCAGAACGGCATCTTCAACGCGTCGAACAGACCGAGCATCGTATCGTGCTCCGCGGCAACCTGCTGGTGCTCCAGCTTCAGCCGCGCCAGATTGCGCTGCGTGTCGGACAGGGAAACGAACCGTACGATGCCGTGCGCGGCACTTTTGCGTCCCTGGACGTCAAGCGGCGCGCCAGCCTGGGTTTCGGCAACGAGATCGAACGAGGTGCCTTTCTCGCGCAACGCCGTGATCGCATTTTCCAATGCCGCCGCCGAACGCGGCATCAACCAGCGCCCGAAAGCCAGGAAGGCGGCACGCTCGTCCGGCGCTCCTGTTTCTATCGGCAGGCCGCCGACGATGTCGGGCTTCCTGTTGTCGGCCGGCCAGACGACGACGCGTTGATCGCGCAGGTTGAGGAGCGCTTCCGAGCGCTGGAGCGAGGCGTTGGCATCGGCCAGGCGGGCCCGCAACTCGACATTCTCGGCTGCGGTGCGCTGGCGCTCGCGGATCAGCGCAATGGCGGAGATGAGTGCCGCGCCGAGCACGCCGACCGTGACCGCCATCTGGATGACTTCGATGGTGCCCAGCGGCACGGCAGCCTTGACGGTCGCGTCCTGAGCCCGGGCAGCGAGGCAGCCAAGGGGAAGGAACAACGCCGTGCCGGCAAGCAGACGCGCAAGATACCCGCGCGGCGAACGCCGACGGCTGGCCGCCGCCAGGCGATCCCCGATCGCCGAATCCTCTTTGCCGCCGGTTACGGCCTGTCCCGCCTCGTGCGGGTCTTCCCCCGGCATATGCTGGTCCTCTCCGCCTGAATACAAGCCGCCCCCGACCCGCCATCGTCCCGAATCCGGAGCACTGCGCAGCCCGTCCCGGACACGCAAAGAACACCCCTTTACCGGGAAACCCGCGCATCGTGCCTTGAGCCGGACCGGATCGCGGCCGCGCGCGAGCAGGAAGCTTCGCGAATCACCTCACAATACCTGCTCGCCGAATCGACGTGAAGGCGGCGATTCCGCAAAAATAAGGCCGGGCGAAATGTCAATCGCCCGGCCTCAATATCTTGTAGCAAAGTCAGATAAGGTTAATAGCGGTAGTGTTCCGGCTTGTACGGACCCTGCGGCGTCACGCCGATATAGGAGGCCTGCTCACCGGACAATTCGGTGAGCTTGGCGCCGAGCTTGCCGAGATGAAGGCGAGCCACCTTTTCATCGAGATGCTTCGGCAGCGTGTAGACCTTGTTTTCGTACTTGCCGGGCTGCGTCCACAGTTCCATCTGCGCCAGCACCTGGTTGGTGAAGGAGGCCGACATCACAAAGCTCGGATGGCCGGTGGCGTTGCCGAGATTGAGCAGGCGCCCTTCCGACAGCAGGATCATGCGCTTGCCGTCCGGGAAGGCGATCATGTCGACCTGCGGCTTGACGTTGGTCCATTTGAGATTGCGCAGCGACGCGACCTGGATCTCGTTGTCGAAGTGGCCGATGTTGCCGACGATCACCATGTCCTTCATGGCGCGCATGTGATCGAGCGTCACGACATCCTTGTTGCCTGTGGTGGTGATGACGATGTCCGCCGTGGGGGCGGCGTCTTCCAGCGTAACCACCTCGAAGCCATCCATCGCAGCCTGCAATGCGCAGATCGGGTCGACTTCGGTGACCTTCACGCGAGCGCCGGCGCCGGACAGCGAAGCAGCAGAGCCCTTGCCGACGTCGCCGTAGCCGCAAACCACGGCAACCTTGCCGGCCATCATCACGTCGGTGCCGCGGCGGATGCCGTCGACCAGCGATTCCTTGCAGCCATACTTGTTGTCGAACTTCGACTTGGTGACCGAGTCATTGACGTTGATTGCCGGGAAGGGCAGCAGGCCCTTCTTCTGCAGCTGATAGAGGCGGTTGACGCCGGTGGTGGTCTCCTCGGTGACACCACGGATCGCTTCGCGCTGCTTGGTGAAGAAGCCAGGGGAGGCCTTCAGACGCTTCTTGATCTGAGCAAAGAGGATTTCCTCTTCCTCGCTGCCCGGATTCGACAGCACGTCCTCGCCAGCCTCGGCGCGGGCGCCGATGAGGATGTACATGGTGGCATCGCCACCATCGTCGAGGATCATGTTCGAAACGCCGCCATCGGCCCACTGGAAGATCTTGTCGGTGTATTCCCAGTACTCTTCCAGCGACTCGCCCTTGACGGCGAAGACGGGAATGCCTGTTTCGGCGATCGCGGCGGCAGCGTGGTCCTGGGTGGAGAAGATGTTGCAGGAAGCCCAGCGGATTTCAGCACCGAGAGCCTTCAGCGTCTCGATCAGCACCGCTGTCTGAATGGTCATGTGCAGCGAGCCGGTGATGCGGGCGCCCTTGAGCGGCTTCTTTTCGCCGAACTCTTCGCGGCAGGCCATCAGGCCCGGCATTTCCGTCTCGGCGATCTCGATTTCCTTGCGGCCCCAGCCGGCAAGCGAAATATCGGCGATCACATAGTCCTTGCTACCCGTCATGGCAGTGCTCCGATTGATTTGGTGTGCTGACGCGTCCGGGCCGGATGGCGCGAAGATGAACGCGGCGTTGGCGACTGCCTAGCAGATCACGCCGAAACAGACAACGGGATATAAAGAAATCTTTATCTGCGCATATGGCTTGCGCTATGCGATATCTGGATCAACCACCGTCAGAACCAGGTCGATACCGAGTTTTTCCAGCATCCTGCGAAAGCCGGCGACGTCGTAGTTCCGGCTTTCGCTGACAAGCGCCAGCGTACAACCCGACCCGCTTTGCGGTGCAGGCAAAGCGGCCACGACGCTCTCGGCCGGATCGAGGAATGACCAGTCCGACCGGACCCGCTCAAAGAAAGGACGCAACCAGGGCAGATGCGTGCTGGAAAGGGTGAGTACGTCGATCGCGGGATATTGGACTGCAATTTCAGCCAGGAAGCCGGCAACAGCCCGTTGCGTCCGTTCCGGCTCGGACAGGAAAGCGCCGCTCTCCACAAGCTCGACCATGGAGGAGCCGTTGATCAGGGCCACGCGGCCCGGATCCGGGACATGATCGCGAACGAAGCAGGCAAGTTCCCGGCTCTCGACCAGCGAACGAACGCCCATGATGCCCACTTCACCGCTGAGGCTGCGGGCGACGGCCTCCGCCAGCGGCGGCGCGACACCGAAGACAGGCACCGGGCAGGTCTCTTTCACGGCGTCGAGAACCATGATCGACGGCGCGTTTGACGCCACCACGATCGCCTGCGGCTCATAGTTCAGCAGAAAGCGCACGGTTCCTTGCATGATCGACAGGAGCTCGTCCCTGCCCTTTTCACCATAAGGGAACCGCGCCCGATCGGCGAAATAGACGATATCCCGGCCGGGCTGACGGCGACGAATGAGATCGACAATCGCATAACTGCCGATGCCGGCATCGAAGACCGCTATCGGCTGCGACAAAGGCGAAGCCTCTGACACCCCAGGCAGGGGCACCAGCGTCAGATCTCTTCGCCGAATTTCGAGGCGACGAGTTCGTCCAGCGCGGCAATCACCTGGGCCGCTTCGCGACCGGAGGCCGTGACCCGGATCGAACAACCGGGGCTGGCGGCCAGCATCATCAGCCCCATGATCGACGTGCCGCCGACCCTGGTGCCATCCTTCTCGACATGCACATCGGCCTCGTAGCTGCCGGCGACCTGGACGAACTTGGCGGAGGCACGCGCATGCAGTCCTCGCTGGTTGATGATCCGCATATCGCGGACAACATGGCCGGCATTGGAGGACATGGTGTTCATTTGCTGGTGAGGAGCTGGCTGGCGACGTTGATGTATTTGCGGCCAGCTGCCTGCGCTTCATCGAGCGCGGCAGCCATATTGTCGCTCTTGCGGACACTGGAGAGCTTGATCAGCATGGGCAGGTTCATGCCGGCAATGACTTCGATGCGCCCTGCTTCCATCACCGAGATGGCAAGATTGGAAGGCGTGCCGCCGAACATGTCCGTCAGCAGGATGACCCCGGCACCGGTATCGACGCGCCGTACCGCTTCGACGATGTCCCTGCGGCGCTGCTCCATATCGTCTTCGGCACCGATCGCGACGGTTTCGAAATTGTCCTGCGGTCCCACGACGTGTTCCACGGCAAGGCGGAACTCGTCGGCCAGTCGACCGTGCGTGACGAGCACGAGTCCGATCATTCTTTGGCGGCTCCCGTCATGGCCCCTTCACAGGCACATCTTATTTTCGCCAGTCTGTCCAGACGGCGGGAGCGCTATCTTGTCGACGCAAGTCGCGTTGACAAGCCCCAATTTGCGCCAGCGCGAGCCATTTTGACGCATTGCAGCATAAAAATTCCGCTACGTCATCGAAAAGACGCGATCGACAGCCGCGCCGAAATCGCCGCCAGGGCTGCGGTGACGTTGCCGGCCGCGACGTCAAGTCCGGGGATCTCGCAACCTGCAACGACGGCCATTGTATCCGCCTGAAACCGCTCCATTTCGGCAGCCGGGACAAGCCGCACGCACAGGTCGATCATCGCTTCCTTCTCGTATGCCACCGGCTGCGGGCCGATGCCGGCAACCTCGGCGAGCCCCGCGATGGTGGGTGGCGCAGCGCAAAGCAGGCGACCACCGTGATTGGAGACGAGGAGCTGGTCGTCGGCGATCAGACGGGAAAACAGGCCTTGCGCGCGAAAATGGCCGATCAGCGCCAGGGCCAGCGTCGACTTGCCCGAGCCCGACGCTCCGGTGATGAGGATGCCGCGGTCCCCTATCAGCAGACCGCTGCCGTGGATGTTTGGCGCAGACGTCACAGCCACCCCGTCCTCGGCCAAGCTCAGCCTTCAGCCGGCAGGGCGACGATGAAGCGGGCGCCCCTGATTTCGCCCGGCTTGGTGCCGGAGATGTTCTCGGCTGTCAGCGTGCCGCCATGCGCCTCGACGATCTGCCGGCTGATCGACAGGCCGAGGCCTGAATTCTGGCCGAACGCCTCGCCGGCAGGCCGATCCGTATAGAACCGTTCGAAGATGCGTTCGATGTTCTCGACACGGATGCCCGGGCCGTTGTCGTCCACCGTAAGGATATTGAACTTGCCCGACCGGGCCAGCGACAGCGTGATCTGACCGTGGCCGTCGGGTACGAATGAGCGGGCATTCTCGATCAGGTTGGTGATGACCTGGCCCAGGCGCAGATCATGACCCTGAACATAATAGCCCTTCGCGCCCTGCGGCAGCTTGGCAATCTTTACTTCGATCTCGACCGACTTCTTGTGATGGGAGGCCTCCCGCGAAACGCTGACGAGATCGGAGATGAACTGCTTGAAATCGACCTTGGCAGCGTCATCGCGCGCCAGCTCGGCATCGAGCCGCGAGGCATCGGAAATGTCGGTGATGAGGCGATCGAGCCGCCTCACATCATGCTGGATCACCTCCATCAGCCGGCCACGCGAGGTCTCGTTCTTGGCCAGCGGCAGGGTTTCCACGGCGCTGCGCAGCGAGGTCAACGGGTTCTTCAATTCATGCGAGACATCGGCGGCGAAGCTTTCGATCGCCTCGATGCGGGCATAAAGCGCGTTGGTCATGTCGCGCACCGCGATCGACAGATTGCCGATCTCGTCCTGGCGCTCGGAGAAATCCGGGATCTCCTCGCGGTTCTTGATGGAACGGCGCACGCGCACCGCCGCCGCAGACAGCCGGCGCAGCGGATTGGCGATGGTCGAGGCAAGCAGCATCGAAAGGATCGCCGTCACCAGCGCCGCGACGCCGAAGACGCGCAGGATTGCCTTGCGCTCGGCCGCGACGATCTTGTCGATGTCGCCGCCTTCGGTGGACAGCATGAGCACGCCAAGCACCGCCCGGAAGCGCTGGATCGGAACCGCGACCGAGACGATCTGTTCTCCCTTTTCGCTGACCCTCACAAATGTGGAGGGCCCTCCGGTCAGCGCCTTCACCACTTCGGGGAAAGCAGCGCCATTGCCGCCCGGCTGCTCCTTGTAGACCGGCAGCGAATGGTTGGAGAAAATGTCGAAGACGAATTTCTGCGCGCGTTCCGCCAGGCTGGGCTCCTCTTCCTCGACCGGCGGCAGGTCATAGCGCAGGATCTGGCCCTTCGAATAAAGATGCCTGGAATCGAGCAGCAGATTGGCGTCGCGATCGTAGATACGGGCACGGGTGCGGGTCGGTGAAATCAGCCGCCGCAGAACCGGCGCCACACGCTCGGGATTGATCGGAAAATCGAGATTGTCGAGTTGGTCGGCTGACGGACCGAGGCTCTCGCCGGCCTGCAATTCAAGCAGCTTTTCCGGATCGATGCGGATGGCGTCGGTTTCCACCGTCGCGGAAGCCGCGATGGCGCCGGCAATGATCTCGCCCTGCGTCATCAGGCTTTCGACGCGGGCATCGATCAGGCCATCGCGGAACGTATTGAGGTAGAGGATGCCGACGACCAGCACCGCGAGGCCGGCAAGGTTGAGGAAAAGGATGCGGCGGGTGAGGCTGGAGAAGATGTGATGGCCGAGGAAACGGCGCATCGGCACCGTTACCTTCGACAAGGCCGAGGGCAGGATTCGCGACGACCGCCGCGCGGCCGCTGGCCTGTTCCGCTCTACCTCTACTGCCATCGGATCCCGGTCAATCTCAGGCTTCGCGGAAGCGGTAGCCGACCCCGTAAAGCGTTTCGATCATCTCAAAGTCATCGTCGACGGCCTTGAACTTCTTGCGCAGCCGCTTGATGTGGCTGTCGATGGTGCGGTCGTCGACATAGACCTGCTCATCATAGGCCGAATCCATCAGCGCATCACGGCTTTTCACAACGCCCGGGCGCTGCGCCAGCGAATGCAGGATAAGGAATTCGGTGACGGTGAGCACCACCGGCTCGCCTTTCCAGGTGCAGGTGTGGCGCTCCTGGTCCATGACCAGCTGGCCGCGTTCCAGCGAGCGCGACGCCTGCGCAGGCGCCTTGGCCGCCGCTTCACGGGCACTGGTGCGGCGCAGAACCGCACGCACGCGTTCAACCAGCAGGCGCTGCGAGAAAGGCTTCTTGATGAAGTCGTCGGCGCCCATCTTCAGGCCGAACAGTTCATCGATCTCGTCGTCCTTGGACGTCAGGAAGATGACCGGAAGGTCGGTCTTCTGGCGCAGACGGCGCAGCAATTCCATACCGTCCATGCGCGGCATCTTGATGTCGAGGATGGCAAGGTTCGGCGGACGCGCCGCGAGCCCCTCGAGCGCGGATGCGCCATCCGTATAGGTTTCGACCCGGTATCCTTCCGATTCCAAAGCAATCGAAACAGACGTCAGGATGTTGCGGTCGTCATCGACCAGCGCGATTGTCGCCATTTCAAGCGGCTCCCTCATGAGCGGGTGTCCCTTCATACGGTGGGAAGGGGCTTGTGCAGGACAAATTGGGTACAAAATGTGGCACGCCGCCAGCCGTCCTACATCGGCTAAGCGCTTATGTCCACAATGAGCCCTTCGCCATCACTTCGCCAAGATTGGACGACGCACCTCTCGCAATGCTTTGGCACCGGCCCGGGAATTTTTTGCTTTTAAACGATTTAAACATCTTTCAAATTTTTTAAATCGATTAAAGATTTGATATCGTTTGCCTTTTCTGATTTTGGCCTTTTTCCGAGGCTTGGATCGCCCGATCTGACGCAACCACCGAAACGGCAATCAAGGAGAATATCGATGGCGGAACGCGGCAAGCGTAACCCCGCATGCGGACTCGAGGCGATTGGCCTGAAGACGTCTGGCACGGTGCGCTACAATTTCGGCGCTGCCGAGCTCTACGAGGAAGCGCTGCGTCGCAACGAGGCGAAGTTGACGGCTCACGGCGCCCTGGTCGCCGAGACCGGCCAGCACACCGGCCGTTCACCCAAGGACAAGTTCGTGGTGCGCGACGCCAGGACTGAAAACACCGTCTGGTGGGGCAATAATAAGGCAATCACCCCCGAGCAGTTCGACACGCTGCTTGCCGACTTCCTGGCGCATGCGGCCGACAAGGATCTTTATGTACAGGATCTCGTCGGCGGCGCCGATACCGAGCTCAGCCTGCCGACCCGCGTCATCACCGAATTCGCCTGGCATTCGCTGTTCATCCGCAACCTCTTGATCCGCCCGGAGACGGAAGCGCTCGCCGGTTTCCTGCCGAAGATGACGATCATCGATCTGCCGTCCTTCCGCGCCGATCCCGCCCGCCACGGCGCGCGGACCGAAACCATGATCGCACTCGATCTTACGCGCATGATCGTTCTGATCGGTGGCACGTCCTATGCCGGCGAGATGAAGAAATCGGTGTTCACGGCGTTGAACTACCTGTTGCCGGAGCAGGGCGTCATGCCGATGCATTGCTCAGCCAATGAGGGTGCGGACGGCGATGCCGCCGTGTTCTTCGGCCTGTCGGGGACGGGCAAGACCACGCTTTCGGCCGATCCGTCGCGTACGCTGATCGGCGACGACGAGCACGGCTGGGGACCGCATGGCATCTTCAACTTCGAGGGTGGCTGCTATGCCAAGACCATCAAGCTGTCGGCAGAGGCGGAGCCGGAGATCTTCGCAACCACCCGGCGCTTCGGCACCGTCCTGGAAAACGTCATCCTTGACGACCAGCGCGTGCCGGATTTCGACGATGGCCGGCTGACAGAGAACACGCGTTGCGCCTATCCGCTGAATTTCATTCCGAATGCCAGCGCCAGCGGCCGCGCCAACCATCCCAAGAACATCATCATGCTAACGGCCGATGCCTTCGGCGTGATGCCGCCGATCGCGAAGCTGACCCCTGCACAGGCGATGTACCACTTCCTGTCCGGCTACACCGCCAAGGTAGCCGGCACGGAAAAGGGCGTGACCGAGCCGGAAGCCACCTTCTCGACCTGTTTCGGCGCACCTTTCATGCCGCGCCATCCTTCGGAATACGGCAATCTGCTGCGTGAGCTGATCGCTCTTCATGGCGTCGATTGCTGGCTGGTCAACACAGGCTGGACCGGCGGCGCCTATGGCACCGGCCGGCGCATGCCGATCAAGGCGACCCGTGCGCTGCTCACAGCCGCGCTGAACGGCTCCCTCAACCAGGCCGAATTCCGCACCGATCCGAATTTCGGCTTCGAGGTGCCGGTGGCTGTGGAAGGCGTCGACGGCGCCATTCTCGATCCACGCTCGACCTGGGCCGACAAGCTCGGCTATGACCGCCAGGCCGCCAAGCTGGTTGGCATGTTCATCGACAATTTCGGCAAGTTCGAAGATCACGTCGACGCGGCCGTGCGCGGTGCGGCCCCACGTGTACAGGAAGCTGCGGAATAGGCTGCGCAACGCTCCTATCTTAATCCGCCTCCAACGGGCCCGGCTCAGTGCATGACCCCAGTTTTGGGGTCATGCAGAGTGCTGGAGCGGTCCCTTGCGCGTCCGAAAGGACGCGCGGCGCTCCGGGTCGGGCCTTTTCTTTTTGTCGCCGCCGCGCCATCACTGCGTCATGGCAAACGAAGACATCATCGCGGTGAGCGCGGAGGCGGTCATCCATCCGGACGACCTCGAGGAGAGCTTCATCCGTTCTTCCGGCCCCGGCGGGCAGAACGTCAACAAAGTCGCCACCGCAGTGCAGTTGCGCTTCAACGCGGCGCTTGCGACAGGCCTGTCCGAGCGCGTGCGCGATCGCGTGATACGCTTTGCCGGCCAGCGCGCCACCAAGGACGGTGTCATCGTCATCGAAGCGGGCCGCTTCCGCACGCAGGAGCAGAACCGCGCCGACGCGCGTTCCCGATTGGTGGCGTTGGTCGCCAAGGCAGCCGAACCGCCACCGCCGCCGCGCAAGAAGACCAAGCCCAGCAAAGGCGCGATCGAACGGCGGCTAAAGAGCAAGGCCGGGCGTTCAACGGTGAAAAAGCTGCGCGGCAGGGTTGGCGAAGAATAACCGGCAAATTCCGGTTGAGCGGAATGTGATAAAAGACGAACCGCCATTTCGCCCTATCTCTTTGTTTTGAAGCGTTATTTTGCCCTAAAGCATGCAATCTTTCGGGGATCATGCTCTAAGTGACTTCCCATCGAAGCTTTCTGATGCAAGGTTGGCGCTCCCGCTCAACAGGCATGGAGGCCTCCAATGGGAATTTTCGATTTCGTCAAAGGCGTCGGCAAGAAGCTCGGCATTGGCGACGATGAGGAAGCAGCACCTGACGCAGGCACGCTGAAGAAAGAGCTGGATTCGCACAAGCTCGGCACGGATGGCGTCCAGGTCGAGATCAAAGGCGACACGGCTGTGCTGAAGGGCGAGGTCAAGGACCAGTCGATCTTCGAGAAAGCGGTGATTGCCGTCGGCAACACGCTGGGTGTCTCGAAAGTGCAGGCGGACGAGCTCAAGGTCGGCGCCGATACCGCCACCGCAGCACCCGCCAATGCCCCCGTATTCTATACGGTGAAGAAGGGCGACAATCTCTGGAAGATCGCCGAGGCGCAGTATGGCAAGGGCAAGGGTGCCAAGAACACGCTGATCTTCGAGGCCAACAAGCCGATGCTCACCCACCCCGACAAGATCTATCCGGGTCAGGTTTTGCGCATCCCTGAGCTGTCCTGATCCGCGAAACGGACCAGAACAATGACACGGCGGCTTTCGGGTCGCCGTTTTTCGTTCGTGGATCCATTGTTATCCTCGAACGCGAGACGAATCCGGAACCATCATCATGCTCGTCCTGCCCAAAGGCGTCCGCCACATGCCTGGCTACCTTCCGCGGCCGGCCCAGGAGGCCTTGGTCGAAGCCGTACGCACCGTCGTGCAGGAAGCGCCGCTTTACGTGCCGGCAATGCCGCGCACCGGCAAGGAGATGAGCGTGCGCATGACCAATTGCGGCACGCTTGGCTGGGTAACGGACAAGGAGAACGGCTATCGCTATCAGGCCGTGCATCCGGTGACCGGAAAGCCATGGCCGGTCATCCCGGAAAGCCTGCTCGCCCTGTGGCGTGAGGTTTCAGCCTATCCGCACCCGCCGGAGGCCTGCCTCGTCAACTTCTACACGGCCGACGCCAAGATGGGGCTGCATCAGGACCGCGATGAGGTTGAATTCGCAGCGCCGGTCGTCTCGATCTCGCTCGGCGACGATTGCCTGTTCCGTGTCGGGCAGACGGTGCGCGACGGCAAGACGGTCTCGTTCCGGCTGAAATCGGGCGACGTCGTTGTGCTGGGCGGCGAAGGGCGCCTCGCCTTCCATGGCGTCGATCGCATCTATCCCATGACTTCGGCACTGCTGAAGAACGGCGGCCGGATCAATCTGACGCTGAGGCGGGTGACACAGCCGTAGCGCGGCTCATCGCAAGTTCTCTATAGACAGTCCACATCCAGTTCGGGGATCGTCTCGCCATCGAATCGCTGCGGTGGTGGGCATGGGCAAGACCGGGCGCAATCTCAAACTATCTCTTCTTGCATTGGGCCTGGCTCATCTCGTCGGCTTTTTGGCATACAAAAGCAGCGAGCTGAGCGGCATCAACGGATTGCTTAATGCCGATGGCAGGCCTGTTGGTGACGACTTCATCAATCTGTGGACGGTGGCCCGCATGGAGCTGTCGGGCCAGGCAGGTAAAATCTATTCCATTGCCGACTTCGAAGCCTATCAGGCGACACTGGTAGGCGGAGCCGAACTTGGCCTGCGCCTGTGGGCCTATCCACCACACTCCTTGCTTCTTGTTTGGCCGTTTGGGCTCATCGGCTATTATCCGGCACTCGCCATATGGTCAGCGCTCGGCCTTATCCTGCTCTTCATCGGCGCGCGGCGGTTTGGTTTCAATCGGCTCGAGACTGCCGTCCTGCTCACGTCCCCGGCCACGGTCCTGAACCTCTATTATGGTCAGAGCGGCAGCCTCGTCACCGGACTCGTGCTGCTGGCACTGTCGGCCCGAACGTCACGCGACGCAATTCCAACCATCGCCGCCACCGTGCTGACGATCAAACCGCAAGGCGGTTTCTTGCTGCCTCTGCTTTGGGGTGTCGAACGCCGCTGGTGGATGATCCTCTGGACAGCGTTTCTAACGGTGCTTTTCCTGGGTTCCTCGATAGCCATTTTCGGAATCGAAACATGGCGCACCTATCTGGGTGACACCCTGCCGAAACTCAGTGAGCTCGAACGGAATGGCACTGGACCTTTCATGGCCATGATACCGTCCGTGTTCATGGCCATGCGGATCGTGACGGGGCAGTCCGATATCGCCATAGCAGCCCATGCCGTCTTCGCCATCGCGATCGGCATTGCTTTCGTTTGGCGCCTTTGGCGTGTGTCCGACCCCGAGCGGCGAGCTGCCCTGCTGCTGCTGGCGACGGTTCTGATAACCCCTTACATACACAACTACGATCTTGCGCTGTTGCTGTGCGGCGCTCTCCTCGTCGCGCGGCGCCCCTGGGTCGCTGGCAGCGGCCCATTCAAAGCAGAACTGCCGATTATCTTTGCCTGGATGATTCCTCAGCTCGTGCTTTTTCTCAACATGGCGGGCGTGCCGATCTCCCCGCTGTTGATCCTGCCGCTTCTTTTCCTCGCGTGACCCGAGGATCGGCCGTCAACAAGCACAACCTAGAGCTTCCGCAGCGCCACTTCCTCGACCAGATGATTGGCGCCCTTGCGCAGGATGAGATCGGCGCGCGGGCGCGTCGGCAGGATGTTCTCGCGCAGGTTCTTCAGGTTGATGTTGGCCCAAAGCCCCTCGGCGATGGCGCGAGCGGCGGTCTCCGACAGCTGCGAATAGCGATGGAAGAAGGATTCCGGATTGCGGAACGCGGTCTCGCGCAGCCGCATGAAGCGGGCGATGTACCACTCGTGGATCAAATCCTCCTCGGCATCTATGTAGATCGAGAAGTCGAAGAAATCCGACAGGAACGGCACGAACTTGCCGTCCATCGGCAGCCTGCCGGGCTGCAGCACGTTGATGCCTTCGAAGATCAGGATATCCGGCCGGTCGATGGTGACATAAGCGCCAGGCAGCACGTCATAGGTGAGGTGCGAATAGAGCGGCGCGCGCACGTCGCGTTCGCCCGATTTGATCGACGACAGGAACCGCAGCAGCGCGCCGACATCATAGCTGTCCGGAAAGCCCTTGCGCTCCATCAGCCGGTCGCGGCGCAGCACCTCGTTGGGAAGGAGAAAACCATCGGTGGTGACCAGGTCGACCTTCGGGCTCGACGGCCAGCGCGCGAGCAGCTCCTTCAGCACGCGCGCGGTAGTCGACTTGCCGACCGCCACGGAACCGGCGATGCCGATGATGTAAGGCGTCTTGACCACGCTTGCCTTGTTGAAGAAGGCCCGGCGCTGGCGAAACAGCATCTGGCTGGATTCGACATGCGCCGAAAGCAGGCGCGACATCGAAAGGTAGATGCGCGTCACCTCTTCCAGGTCGACCGGGTCGTTCAGCGAACGCAGCCTGTCGATCTCGTCTCGACCAAGCGTCATTGGCGTGTCGGCGCGGAACTTGGCCCAATCATCGGCGGAAAAGAACAGATAGGGAGAGTATTTCTCGGTCGGCGTGAGCTGATCCATCGAGGTCCCCGCCCTTTCCAGCATCAGTCCCGCGAAGCCTTCTCGGCGATGCCTGAACGCCCGGTCCGGCGTTTAAGTTCCGCAAGCACCTCATCCAGCGGCACACCGGCGATGCCGAGCACCACCAGCCAATGATAGAGAAGATCGGCGCTTTCCGAAACGAGCCCCTGCCGGTCGCCCTTGATGGCTGCGATGACGGTTTCGACGGCTTCTTCACCGAGCTTTTGCGCGGCTTTGTCCATGCCGCGCGCATAAAGCTTGGCCGTCCACGATTCCGGGTCGCCGGAATGCGCGCGCTCGTGGATGGCCGCTTCGAGGTCGGAAAGCGAAAAGCCAGTCATAACCGCCGTTTAAGACCCTTTGGACAGCGAGTCGAGTCGCATCGGCAGACCAGCCGCCGCCATATGCCGCTTGGCCTCGGCAATCGTGTAGGTGCCGAAGTGGAAGATCGACGCGGCAAGCACGGCAGTGGCATGGCCATCGCGGATGCCGGCGACCATGTGATCGAGAGTGCCGACACCACCGGAAGCAATCACCGGCGCGCGAACCGCGTCCGCGACAGCGCGCGTCAGGGCGATATCGTAACCCGCCTTCGTACCGTCGCGGTCCATCGAGGTCAGCAGGATCTCGCCGGCGCCGAGATTGACGACCTTGGCCGCGAATTCGACCGCATCGATGCCGGTCTTTTCACGGCCGCCATGGGTGAAGATCTCCCAGCGGTCGGCTTCGCCCGCCGCCGACACCTTCTTGGCGTCGATGGCAACGACGATGCACTGGTTACCGAACTTGTCGGCGGCTTCCGCCACGAAGGAGGGGTTCTTAACGGCCGCGGTGTTGATCGAAACCTTGTCGGCGCCGGCAAGCAGCAATTTGCGGATATCGGCCACCTGACGCACGCCCCCGCCGACCGTCAGCGGCATGAAGCACTGTTCGGCAGTGCGGGCGACGACATCGAAGATGGTTTCGCGGTTATCGGATGAGGCGGTGATGTCGAGGAAGCAAAGCTCGTCGGCGCCGGCCGCGTCATAGGCCTTGGCGGCTTCCACCGGATCGCCGGCATCGACTAGGTCGACGAAATTGACGCCCTTCACCACGCGGCCGTCTTTGACGTCCAGGCACGGGATGACTCTTGCCTTCAGTGTCAAAGAACGGCCTCCTTTTCCACCGTGGCAAGCAGGTCGGTGAGCAGTTGCCCCACCAATGGTGGTACTTCAGCCTGTGCATCGAAGGCCGGGTCGTAAGCCGAGATGGTGATGCCCACAACAGGCACGTCCTTGGCCATGATGCAGGCCGCGCGGCGCAGCTGTACCGGATTTGGACCGCCTTCCGTCGTGTAACGGTTGGCCTGCAATTCGTTCGGATCATGCACGTCGAGGTCGATATGCATGTGGGTGCGGGTCGCGCCGGCCGCTTTCAGCTTGGTGACCGCTCCGACGGCGCCACCGCATTCAGTGCGGATGACAGGCAGTGTCTCCAGAAGCGTTTTTTCGTCCGGGTCGAGATCGCGTGCATTGACCAATATGCAGCGCGACGGATCGACCGGCTTGAAGCCGGGTATCTCCAGTGCCATCGGTTTCCAGCACAGGCCGAGCAGCGTCGACAGCGCCATGCCATCAAGGAAACCATAGATCGAGGTCTCGGGTGTGTTGAGGTCGCCGTGCTGGTCGGCCCAGATGACGGAATCGGCGTCCTCGCCGGCAACGGCGCCCGAGGCTGTCAGGCAGTTGCCTGTCAGCACCACAGGAAACCGGCCATCTTCCCGCACGGCGCGTATCTTGTCGGCGACCGCGTTGCAGACTGCGAATCCCGTGGCGATCTCGCGACCCTGCTCGTCACCGACCTTGCCGATATCTTCCACGTCGACTTCGTGACCGGCAAGCGTCAGCGCCTCGACCAGTCCGCCGGCGATCAGCGCGTCGGGCCCTTGGCCGCAGCCACCATGGAAATGGCCACTGTCATAGGAGGCCAGGATAATCGACAGTTTCACCAGGCTGCCTCCTTCGTCTTGCCCTTCAGGATCGCCAGCGCCTCTGCGGGATCGATACGGCCGTCGTAGAGCGCACGGCCGGAAATGGCTCCTTCAAGCTTGGCGGCGTCGGGCATGGTCATGCGCACGATGTCGGCGATCGAGGCCAGCCCGCCGGAAGCGATGACGGGGATCGATACCGCCTCGGCAAGATCGATGGTCGAATCCCAATTGATGCCAGTCAGCACGCCGTCGCGGTCGATGTCGGTGTAGATGATGGCCGCGACGCCGGCGCCTTCGAACTTCTTCGCCAGTTCGACGACGCCGAGGCTGGAGGCTTCCGCCCAGCCTTCAACCGCCACCTTGCCGCCCTTGGCGTCGATGCCGACGGCAACCTTGCCGGGAAATGCCCGGCAGGCTTCCTTGACCAGCTCGGGATCGCGCACAGCGACCGTCCCCAGGATGACGCGGGCAAGCCCGCGATCCAGCCAATCCTCGATCTGCGGCAAGGTGCGGATGCCACCGCCGAGCTGCACCGGGTTTTTGGTGGCTTTCAAAATGGCGCCGACGGCGGCGCTGTTGACGCTTTTGCCCTTGAAGGCGCCATTCAGGTCGACGACGTGCAGCCATTCGAAGCCTTGCGCCTCGAAGGCCTGCGCCTGGTCGGCGGGGTCCTCATTGTAGACGGTGGCGGTGTCCATGTCGCCTAATTTCAGGCGAACGCACTTGCCATCCTTGAGGTCGATTGCCGGAAAAAGGATCACTTACGCCCCCTCGACAATGGCGACCTTGCCGATCGATCCAGCCAGCCGATGCTTCAGGGCCTCCTGGTATTCCGGCGAATTGTAGCAGGCGAGTGCCGTCTCGTAGGAGCTGAATTCGATGATCACATGCCGGTTGCCAGTCGGGCCCTCGGGCTCGGTATGGCGTCCGGCCCTGACCAGGAATTTGGCGCCGTATTTGGAAAAGGCCGCACCATTGGTTTCGATATATTTCTTGTAGATATCCGCGTCGCGGACATCGACCATCGCCATCCAGTAGCCCTTCTTGCTCACGATATCCTCCTCACGGCTTCCAGCGCAGGAAATTGGCGATCAGTGCAAGACCAAGCGCCTGGCTCTTTTCGGGATGGAACTGCGTACCGGCAAGGTTGTCGCGTGCGACGGCGGCGGTCACCGGCCCGCCATAGTCGGCAACGGCAAGCACCTCCCCCGGGTCGCGGGCATCGAGATGATAGGAATGGACGAAATAGGCATGGAGACCGTCCTGCCCGGTCGGTATGCCGGCAAACAATGGATGCTCGCGCTTCACCTCGATCGTGTTCCAGCCGATCTGCGGAATCTTCAAGGTCGCCTCGGAGGGTTTGATCTCCTTCACATCGCCACCGATCCAGCCGAAACCCTGGGTGACTGTCTTTTCCAGCCCGCGCTCCGACATCAGCTGCATGCCGACACAGATGCCCAGAAAAGGCCGGCCCTTGGAAAGGGCGACTTCCTGCACGGCTTCCCACATGCCGTCGACCGCATGCAGGCCGGCTGCACAATCGGCATAGGCGCCGACGCCGGGCAGCACCATGCGGTCGGCGCGACGTACCCGCTCGGCATCCGCCGTCAGTTCGATGTCTGCAGCAATGCCCGCTTCACGCGCGGCGCGTTCGAAGGCCTTGGTGGCCGAGCGCAGATTGCCCGAGCCGTAGTCGATGATGGCAACCAGCATGTCAGTGTCGTCCGGGATGGGAAAGTCCAAGCGCCATGCCCGTCTGCACCGCGCGTGCGTGATTGGCGGCCGGCACGATCGTCGGGCGAGGTTCCGTTGGCTCAACCGCAGGTTCGGAGGTTTCCCGTCCGAAGGCATAGCGGGTTTCGGCATCGGCGAAGTTGTCAGCCTCGACCACGCCCCACTCGGTCCAGCCGATGCGGCGGAGTGCAGCTGCCCGCAATGTCGCTCCCTCGAATCCGACGATGAAAGAGACAAGCAAGGTCAGCAGCGAACCGGCAAGGGCCAATCCCTGGCTTTCGCCGACAAAGGACAGCGCGCCAAGAACGATGAAAGCCAGAACGGCGGCAAACCAGAGGCGATGCCACAGCAGCCACAGCGGCGGCAGGATGAAGGCCACCCAGGAAAATCCGTCACGGATCAACCGTGTCCCTTCGGGCTTCGTGCCGAGGCCGTCGGAAGGCGGTTCCATGACGATAAAGCTGGCCATGACTAACCCTGCAGCGAACCCTTGGTGGAAGGAACCGCGTCCGGCTGGCGCGGATCGCTTTCGAGCGCGGCGCGCAAGGCGCGCGCAACCGCCTTGAAGCAGGTTTCCGCTATGTGATGATTGTTGGCGCCATAGTGGTTCGTCACATGCAGCGTGATGCCGGCATGCTGCGACAGCGCCTGGAAGAACTCACGCACCAGCTCGGTGTCGAACGTGCCGATCTTCGGCGCCGAGAAAGCGACGTTCCAGACCAGGAATGGCCGGCCCGACACATCGATGGCAGCACGTGTCAGCGTTTCGTCCATGGCGAGATCGATCGAGGCATAACGCATGATGCCGCGCCGTTCGCCGAGCGCCTTGGCCAGCGCCTGACCGATGGCGATGCCGGTGTCTTCGACGGTGTGGTGGTCGTCGATGTGCAGGTCGCCTTTCGCCTTCACGGTCATGTCGATCAGGGAATGGCGCGACAACTGGTCGAGCATATGGTCGAAGAAGCCGACCCCGGTCGACATGTCAGACTTGCCGGTGCCGTCGACATGAACCGACACGGTGATGTCGGTTTCCTTTGTCTTGCGGCTGATTTCGGCCGAACGGGGCGCCATGACCTCATCCTCGTTACAGGAAAACGAGTGCGTTCTAACAGCATGATCCGGCGATTGCCAGTTGCCAAAACCGCCAGTCGAAACATAAGCCTTTGCAGTCTATTGTGGACTTGGAGTCGGGTTGGGCTGCAGCTCCATTCCGAGTTTGCAAACGGGACAGCGCTGCATACATATGCCGCAACTCAACTCGTAACGCGCCAATCGCCTCGGAAGGGATGGCGCGGGTCCGGAGCAAAACATGTCAGACGAACGTTCCATGCACTCCACGACCATCGTCACCGTGCGCAAGGGTGGCAAGGTGGTGATCGCCGGCGACGGCCAGGTCAGCCTTGGCCAGACCATCATGAAGGGCAATGCGCGCAAGGTGCGCCGCATCGGCAAGGGCGGCAGCGTGATCGCCGGTTTCGCTGGCGCGACGGCCGATGCCTTCACGCTTCTGGAGCGGCTGGAAGCCAAGCTCGAGCAATATCCCGACCAACTGATGCGCGCGAGCGTCGAGCTCGCCAAGGACTGGCGCACCGACCGTTATCTGCGCCGGCTGGAGGCGATGATGCTGGTGGCCGACAAGAATGTTTCGCTGGCGCTGACCGGCAATGGCGACGTGCTCGAGCCGGAACAGGGCGTGATGGCGATCGGTTCGGGCGGCAACTATGCGCTGGCCGCCGCGCGCGCCCTGATCGACACCGACAAAGACGCCGAGGAGATCGCCCGCAAGGCCATGCAGATCGCGGCCGACATCTGCGTCTACACCAACCACAATTTCGTCGTCGAAACGCTGGACGCCGCCTGATCGTGAATTCCCCGAAGGCGCCCAGCTACGGCTTTCGTCCACTGACGCATGAGGACATGCCGCTGCTGGCGCGCTGGCTCGTCATGCCGCATGTCGCGGCATGGTGGGGCGCCAAGGCAACAGAGATGGAAGGCATCGCCGGGACGATCGACAGCGTCGACACCGAACCTTTCATTATCGAGCTGGACGGCAAACCGATTGGCTTCATCCAGAGCTATGACCCTCACCTCGACGAGGACGAAAACCCGTTCCAGGATCAGCCGACCGGTACGCTCGGCATCGATCAGTTCATCGGCGAACCCGACCTGATCGGTAAAGGTCACGGCACCCGGCTGATCACGGAATTCGTGGAGATGCTGTTCGAAGAGGGCGCGCCGCGCGTTATCCTGGATCCGGACCCAGCGAATGAGGTTGCGGTCAGGGTTTATGAAAAAGTCGGCTTCCGCCCGGTCCGTCGCTTCAAGACCGCCACAGGCGAAGCGTTGC
Source organism: Mesorhizobium sp. 1M-11 (assembly GCF_001303895.1). Taxonomy (GTDB): domain Bacteria; phylum Pseudomonadota; class Alphaproteobacteria; order Rhizobiales; family Rhizobiaceae; genus Mesorhizobium. Next base: position 163,639 of record NZ_LJSD01000054.1, read on the forward strand.
TGATGGCGATCGACAATCCAGACGACACGGACGGCGAATGACCGCTGCCGGCGCCCGCGATCTGCCGTTGCATCAGCGACTGGCCTGGCCGGCCGGTCTGGTGATCGTGGTGTCGCTGGTCGCCATCCAGGCATTGACACTCTACCTTCAGGGTCATCCGGCGATCTGCACCTGCGGCTATGTCAAGCTGTGGCATGGCGTGGTGATAAGCTCGGAGAATTCCCAGCACATCACCGACTGGTACACGCCCTCGCACGTCATCCACGGCTTCCTGTTCTATGCGCTGGCGAAATTCCTGTTTCCGCGCTCGTCGATCTGGGTCAGGCTTGCCCTCGCGCTGGTGATCGAGGGTGGCTGGGAGATCCTGGAAAACAGCCCGATCATCATCGACCGCTACCGCGCCGGCACGATCTCGCTCGATTATTATGGCGACTCCATCATCAATTCGGTGTCGGACACACTGGCCATGATGGTAGGCTTTGCGGCCGCCCGCTATTTTCCCGTGTGGCTGGTCGTGACCATCGCCATTCTGTTCGAGCTCGGCACCGGCTATATGATCCGCGACAATCTCACGCTCAACGTCCTGATGCTGGTCTACCCGCTCGAGGCCGTCAAAGCCTGGCAAGGTGCCGCATGATGACGGGATGTCAGTCGTGATCAGCCAGGAAACACTCGACAGCGCGGTTACCCAGGGCGTGATCACGGTGCAGCAGCGCGACCGGCTTTATGCGCTGGAGCGCAGCGGCTCCTTCAATGCGGAAGATGCCGCGGAGTCGGCCGAGGAGAACCTGCGGCTGATCGGCGGCGGAAACGATCTTTTCGTCACTGTCGGCACGATCCTGCTGACGGTTGGTTTCTATTTCGTGCTCAACACGCTGTTGCCCGGCCAGCGGCTTTGGATCGCGGCGCTCGTTGCCGTGTTTTCCTGGGGGCTCGCCGAAGTGGTGACCCGCCAGCACCGCATGAAACTGTCGTCGACGGTGCTCAGCCTGTTTTTCGTCATTTCCCTCACCGTTGCGCTCGGGCTGGAAATCTTCGCGCGCTATCCGATCCAGAAACCGGAATCGATCTGGCAGCTGCTGGCGCTTCGCCAGCAGGCCTCGGGCGCCGGCTATCTCTTTCTCGGCGGCATCATGGCGGCAGTCGCGCTCTATTTCTGGCGCTTCAGGGTCCCCATCCTTGCAGGCGTTTTCGCGATCTCCGCAACGCTTCTCGCCTTCCTTCAGACCGCGCTCCTGCTTTGCGACGGCGTTACCACCGGGATGGTTGCGCCGCCAAGGCTGGAAGACATGCCGGAGCTGATGCGGGCCGCGCTCTACATGCCGCTCATCTGCGGTCTGATCGTTTTCGGCACGGCTGTCGCGCTCGACGTGTATGACCGCGAACGGCGCAAGATCTGGTCCGATTGCGCGTTCTGGCTTCATGTCGTGTCGGCGCCGATGCTGGTGCACCCGCTTTTCATCATGGCCACGGGTCAGGATGTCGTGATGGGCCGCATAGAACCCGATGCGAACGCCACGATCATGCTGGCCATCCTCATCATCGCCTTCGTCTATGTGGCGCTTGCCATCGACCGCCGGTCGCTGCTGGTGCCGACGCTTGCCTATTTCGGGTCGCTCGGTATCTACTATCTGGTCAATTCAACGGCCAACAGCACCGGAATTCCACCCTTTGCCTTGATCCTGCTGGTGGTTGGCGCGCTGATCATAACCTTCGGCGCCGGCTGGCAGCATATCAGGCGCTTGATCGTACGCCCGACGCTCCCCACATCCGTGCTCGAAAAACTCCCTCCCATCAAACAAGCGTAGACGTGTAATTTCATGAGCAATTTCTCTCCCCGCGAAATCGTTTCCGAACTCGACCGTTTCATCATCGGCCAGAAAGATGCCAAGCGCGCCGTGGCGATCGCGCTGCGCAACCGCTGGCGCCGGCAGCAGCTGGAAGGCCAGATGCGCGAAGAAGTGATGCCGAAGAACATCCTGATGATCGGGCCGACCGGCGTCGGCAAGACCGAGATCTCGCGCCGCCTCGCCAAGCTGGCAGGCGCGCCCTTTGTCAAGGTCGAGGCAACCAAGTTCACCGAGGTCGGCTATGTCGGCCGCGACGTCGAGCAGATCGTACGCGATCTGGTGGAGGTCGGCATCGGCCTGGTGCGTGAAAAGATGCGTGAGGACGTCAAGGCGCGCGCCCACGTCAACGCCGAAGAGCGCGTGCTGGAGGCCTTGGTTGGCAAGACTGCGTCGCCGGCGACACGCGAAAGCTTCAAGAAGAAGCTGCGCGATGGCGAGCTGGACGACAAGGAGATCGATATCGAGGTGACCGATACTGGCACCGGTGGCATGCCCGGCTTCGAGATTCCCGGCATGCCGGGCGGCGTCGGAGTGCTGAACATCAACGACATGCTGTCGAAGGCCATGGGTGGCAAGCGCACCAAGATGCGCAAGACCACCGTCAAGGAAAGCTACGACCTTTTGATCCAGGACGAGTCCGACAAGCTGCTCGACCAGGACGAAGTGGTGCGCCGCGCCATGGAAGCGGCCGAGAATGACGGCATTGTCTTCCTCGACGAGATCGACAAGATCGCGGCGCGCTCCGACGTTTCGGGCGGCCCTTCGCGCGAAGGCGTGCAGCGCGACCTGCTGCCGCTGGTCGAAGGCACGACGGTGGCGACCAAATATGGACCGGTGAAGACCGACCATATCCTGTTCATCGCCTCCGGTGCCTTCCACGTCTCCAAACCGTCCGACCTTCTGCCGGAACTGCAGGGCCGCCTGCCGATCCGCGTCGAATTGCGGGCGCTGGAGAAGGAAGACTTCGTGCGCATCCTGACCGAGACCGAAGCCAGCCTGATCAAGCAGTATATCGCGCTGATGAAGACGGAAGGCGTCGACCTGGACTTCACCGACGATGCCATCGATTCGCTGGCCGGCATCGCCGTCGACCTCAACGCGACGGTGGAGAACATCGGTGCGCGGCGCCTGCAGACGGTGATGGAACGCGTGCTGGACGAGATCTCATACGATGCGCCGGACCGCAACGGCAGCAAGGTGACGATCGACGCCGACTATGTGAAGAAGCATGTCGGAGACCTGTCGAAGAACACCGACCTGTCGCGATTCATCCTGTAACCCTGGGCGAAAAGAAATAGCCGATGAGATCGCTCGTCGCCGGGCCGAAGCGGTAGCGGCGACGAGTGGTTTCATCGGTTTGTTATTGCCCGGCAGCACGGACTCCAAATGACAGACGCCACGCCATCGCCTGCCACCGTCGTTGACTGTGCGGCTGCGGCCGATGGCGGGTCGCTGTGGGTTCAGCTCTCGGTCGGTGGTCAGATAAAGAACTACACCCTCAACCGATCGATCGCCTCGCGTGGTACCCCGCAATATGGCGAAGTCAGCTCCGAGCACGGCCCGCTTTCGAAGCAAGAACTTCATGACTTGGTGCTGGTGCTCGACGTCCCCCAACGAGGGATGTACGCCGGGCTCGTTGAAGAATTCGTGCAGTTCCTGAAGAAGTCGGCGCTCGACTAGATCCCACCATCCCGGTGTGGCCAAATGGAAGCAGGCCTACGTCTTTCGCCGCAATCGGGCACGAAAGGCTCGACTCGCCCCCTCGCTTTTCCTAGAGCAAATCCAGCGCAAGGTCTGTTCCGGGCCTTTGCGGGTTCTTGGATAGCATGATTTCGAGCGGCCGCTGATGACGAAACTGGTCTCTTTCCTCCTCGCTTTGGCGCTGGCCGCAGGGACGCTGGTTGCAGCACATGCAGCCACCCTGGTGCCGCCGGGAAACCGCAATGCCGAACAGCCACCCGTCCCCGGCGCCTCCACCAAGCGCACCAAGGCGACCAACACCTCCTTCGATGCCAAGTACCGCAAGGTCTATGCGCTTCTGCAGAACGACGCCGAATTGCGTGGCAAGATCAAGAAGGCCGCGGCAGCCTACGGTGTCGATCCCATGCACATCGTCGGCGCGCTTGTCGGCGAGCACACCTACAATGTCGGCGCCTATGACCGCCTGCAGACCTATTACGTCAAGGCGATGTCCTACCTCTCCTCGAAGCTGACCTTCGCCTACAAGGGCGAGGACGTCTCCGAATTCATCCGTCGGCCGGAATTCACGAAATGCGCCAACGAGACCGGCAGCAACGACATCTGGGAATGCCGCGAGCAGGTGTGGAACCGCTCCTTCCGGGGCAAGACGGTGGGCGGCAAAAGCTTCCCCAACGACCGCTTCGGCGCAACCTTCTTCCAGCCTTATTATGCCGGCCAGACCTTTGGGCTTGGCCAGCTCAACCCGCTGACAGCGCTGCAGATGAGCGACATGGTCAACAAGGTCTCGGGCTTCCCCAAGCTCGATGTCGACGATCCCAACGAGATCTACAAGACGATCATGGACCCGGACATGACGCTGCCCTACGTCGCCGCGATCGTGAAGACATCCATCCAGGCCTATCGCAACATCGCCGGCTTCGACATCTCGCAGAATCCAGGCCTTACCGCCACGCTCTACAATGTCGGCAATCCGGAAGCGCGCGCTTCTCAGTTGAAGGCCGAGAACGACCGCCGCCGCGCCGCCGGCGAGCCAGAGAAGCTGCCGGAAGAGAACTATTACGGCTGGCTGGTCAACGACAAGCTGGCCGAACTGAAGGCGCTGTTCTAGCTTCGACCAGCCTGCTCCAGGGTCAGTCGAAGCTGCGTTCGTACAAAGCACATGCGTGTGTTCAGGATCGCATCCGGCATGCCTTGGTGCTTGACGGCCCGAGAGAATATGGAATAAATATTTCATACAGAGTCTTTCTGGCCTTTTCATTCCGAATCCGGTGCGACCTCGACTGGCGCGCCTAGCAAAGGGGTTGTCATGACAGTGCGTTTTGGTCTCCTCGGCGCCGGCCGCATCGGCAAGGTTCACGCGCGGGCGGTCGGCTCGAACCCGCAGGCCAAGCTGGTCGCCGTGGCCGATGCCTTCGAGAAGGCGGCCAAGGAACTGGCAAAGAGCTACGGCGCCGAAGTCCGGTCCATCGAAGCGATCGAGAAGGCTGCGGACATCGATGCGGTGATCATCTGCACGCCCACCGACACCCATGCCGACCTGATCGAGCGCTTCGCCAAGGCCGGCAAGGCGATCTTCTGCGAGAAGCCGATCGATCTCGACGTCAAGCGCGTGGAGAAATGCCTGGCTGTGGTCGACAAGACCAAGGCGGCGCTGATGGTCGGCTTCAACCGCCGCTTCGACCCGCATTTTGCCGCCGTGCGCAAGGCGATCGACGACGGCGCCATCGGCAAGGTCGAGCAGGTGGTGATCACCTCACGCGATCCGGGTGCGCCGCCGGTCGACTACATCAAGCGTTCGGGCGGCATCTTCCGCGACATGACCATCCATGATTTCGACATGGCGCGTTTCCTGCTCGGCGAGGAGCCTGTGGCGGTATCGGCGCACGCGTCGGTGCTGGTCGACAAGAAGATCGGCGAAGCCGGCGATTTCGACTCCGTCAGCGTCATCCTGGAAACAGCGTCGGGCAAACAGGCCGTTATCTCAAATTCGCGCCGCGCCACCTATGGCTATGACCAGCGCATCGAAGTGCATGGTTCGAAAGGCATGGTCGCAGCCGAAAACCAGCGTCCCGTTTCGATCGAAGTGGCGAGCGAGAAGGGCTATGTCCGCCCGCCGCTGCACGACTTCTTCATGACCCGCTACATCGACGCCTATGCCAATGAGATCGCGACCTTCATCGAGGCGACGACTACTGGCAAAAAGGCCTCGCCCAGCGGTAAGGACGGGCTGCTCGCGCTGAAGATCGCCGATGCGGCGCTCAAATCCGCCAAGCAGGGCAAGACGATCCGTCTCGATAAATAGGGCAGGCAGGGAGGCCGAAATGAGCGCTCTCGATACACGCAACAGCGCAACGCGCGCACTGATCACAGGTGGCGCGCAGGGCGTCGGATTGGCCGTGGCGCGGCAACTCGTCGACGAGGGCTGCAAGGCGCTGGTTCTGCTCGGACGCTCGCAAGAAAAAGGCCAGGTCGCCGTGGCCGAGCTGGAGAAGAAGGGCGCGGAAGCGATCTTCATCAGCGCCGACCTTGCGGATCCGGATGCCTGTCTTGCCGCCGTTGAAGCCGGCGTGAAGCGGTTCGGCAGCCTGAATGCGCTGGTCAACGCTGCGGCCTCGGCCGCGCGCGGCTCGCTGGTCGAAACCACGCCCGCCATGTTCGACGAGATGTTCGCCATCAACGTGCGCGGCCCGTTCTTCCTGATGCAGGGCCTGGTCAAGCATCTCTTGGAAACCGGGCAGGCGGGCTCGATCGTCAATGTGCTCTCGGTGAACGTGCATGGCGGCCAGTCGTTCCTGTCCTCCTATTCGGCCAGCAAGGGCGCCCTGGCGACGCTGACCAAGAATGTCGCCAACGCCTATCGCCGCAACCGCATCCGCTGCAACGCCGTGCTGCCGGGCTGGATGGACACGCCGGGCGAGGCCTACACGCAGGCGAGGTTCCACGGCGCCGGAGCCGATTGGCTGGCCAAGGCCGAAGCCGCCGCGCCGATGGGACAGCTCGTGAAGACGCACGAGATGGCAGGTCTCATAACCTACATGCTGTCGCCCCAATCCGGCGTGATGACCGGCGCGCTGGTGGATTATGACCAGAATGTGCCTGGCATCATCGGCGAATAGTATGCCTTGAACACAGAAAGCGCCGTCAGTTGGCAGCCGAAGCGGGTTTGGTTGGTGTTCTGGGGCGTGACAAACGCAATGACTTCGGCTATTAGCCACCCCATGATCCACCTGACCGCCTCGTTTTGGTACTTTAGCTACGGTAGCTCGCTGGCGGCGGGAGGATTGCGCTCGATCTGAAGATTGCAGCATAAAAATCCGAACAGCCGCCAGACCTGGCGGCTTTTTTGTTTCAGCCGGCAGGTCTCCCAACCAGGAGCAGAAAGCCGTGTTGACCACCACAGACGACCTTCGGGTCAAGGAACTCAAGGAACTGAGCACACCGGAACAGGTGATGCAGGAGATACCGCGCACGCTGACGGCGACCCGCACGGTCGCCGCGTCGCGCAACGCGATCCACGCCATGTTGACCGGTACCGACGACCGGCTGCTGGTCGTGGTGGGTCCTTGTTCGATCCACGATCCGGCCGCAGCCATAGACTACGCCAATCGTCTGGCGGCACTGCGCGATAGTCTGTCCGACCGGCTCGAGATCGTCATGCGGGTCTATTTCGAGAAGCCACGCACCACGGTCGGCTGGAAAGGCCTGATCAACGATCCCGATCTCGACGGCAGCTTCAACATCGACAAGGGGCTTAGGCTGGCGCGCAATGTGCTGGCGGCAGTCAACAATCTCGGCCTGCCGGCTGCGACCGAATTCCTCGACATGACAACGCCGCAATACATCGCCGATCTCGTCGCCTGGGGTGCGATCGGCGCGCGCACGACCGAGAGCCAGATCCATCGCGAACTGGCATCCGGCCTGTCGTGCCCGGTCGGCTTCAAGAACGGCACCGACGGCAATGTCCGCATTGCAGCCGATGCCGTGAAATCCGCCGCGCACCCGCATCATTTCATGGCAGTCACCAAGGGCGGGCGCAGCGCGATCGCGGCCACCACCGGCAATGAGGACTGCCACGTCATCCTGCGTGGCGGGCTTGCGCCCAATTACGATGCCGCAAGCGTCGAGGCGGCCAGCGCCGAACTCACCCGTGTCGGCATCGCGCCGCGGCTGATGATCGATGTCAGCCATGCCAACAGCAGCAAGAAGCCGGAGAACCAGCCGATGGTCGCGGCCGACGTGGCGGGACAGGTCGCGGCGGGCGACGAGCGCATCATCGGCCTGATGATCGAAAGCAACCTCGTTGCGGGCCGTCAGGATGTCGTGCCCGGCAAGCCGCTGGTCTATGGCCAGAGCATCACCGACGGCTGCATCGACTGGGCAACGACGGAGACCGTGCTCAAGGGGCTCGCCGATGCCGTCGAGCAGCGCCGGGCGGCACGCAATGCGATGATCGCCAAGCGGCCGGGCGCGGCGTAAGCGCGGGACACCGGTTGGGCGGCAGAAGACGTCTGCCGCCCAATGACATCATCGCACGTCGACCCAGCGCTTTTCCTCAAACGAGCGCGCCATGGCATGCACGGTGCGCTCGATCTCCAGCCCCTCGTCGAATTCGATGAGGTTCGCCTCTTCGCCTCGGATGCGGCGGATCAGTTCGCGGCATTCGATCGTCTTGAGGTCGTTGAACCCCAGCCCATGACCCGGCGCGGGGATGAAGCGGTCATAGGGCTTGTGCACCGGTGCCGCCAGGATGGTGCGGTATCCTTGATCGGTGACACGGTCGGAGGTGACATAGAGTTGGAACTCGTTGAAGCGCTCCTGGTCGAACAGGATCGAGCCCTTCGATCCGAAGATCTGCACCGCAATGCGGCCCTTGCGGCCCCAGGCGGAGCGGTTGACCAGCAGCGTGCCTGAAACGCCATTATCGAGGTGGATCAGCGCACTGGCAACGTCATAGGTCTCGACGGCGCGACGCCCGCCGCCCGCCACGGCGCGGTCGGCATAGGGCTTGGCCATGTCGCACATCACGCTGGCGACCCGGCCGAACAGCGCCTTGACCAGAGACAGCGGATGCACGGCGAAATCGTCCAATGCGCCATAGCCGGAAGCCGCCTCATGCTTCCAGCCGAACAGCGTTTCGGGGTCGGCCATGAAGTCTTCGTCCATCTCGACGCGCAGATGGTTGACCGCGCCGATCGCGCCCTCATCCAGCAGCGTCCTGATGTGCCGGATCGCTGGGCTCTGGATATAGTTGTAGCCGAGCACTGCTGCCTTGCCGGACCGGCGTGCCGCCGCCAGCATGGCTTCCGCATCGGCGAAGGACGGTGCCATCGGCTTTTCGCACCACACATGTTTGCCGGCTTCGAGTGCGGCGATGGCCATTTCCGGATGAAACTGGTTCGGCGTGGTGACTGAGACGACATCGACGGCTGTATCTTCGATCACAGCGCGCCAGTCGCCGGAAGCCGTCTCGAAACCGAACTCGCCGGCTCGCTGCCTGGCCAGCTCGGCATTGGCCTCGGCGAGATGGACGAGCCGAACCGGTTCGACGTCGCCGAAAACGGTGCGTACGGACGTCCAGGCCAGGGCATGGCATTTGCCCATGAAACCCGTACCAATCAGGCCGACACCGATCATGCGCGATCTCCTCTGAGCGCAAGGCATTCATAGCATTTGCACTTTTTAGTCCATTTTTTCCTTGTTTGGAACATACGATCTATTTTCTGTGACAGCCCTTGCTGAGACTGCTAAGCTCTTGCGATCAGGGACGGAACAGGGGATTCTCCGGCTCATGAACCCTCGCCTGCCGCAAGATTACGAATCGCTTCGCAACCTCGTCCTGGAACGGCGCGCCGCACTGCCGAAACGCATCGCGCAGATCGCGGCCTATGCGCTCGACAATCCCGACGAGATCGCCTTCGGCACGGCGGCGAGTATCGCAGCTTCCGCCGGCGTGCAGCCCTCCACGCTCATCCGCTTCGCGCAGTTCCTTGGTTTCGACGGCTTCACCAGCCTGCAATCGGTCTTCCGCGAGCGATTGCGCGAGCGCACCGTATCCTATGAAGATCGGCTGAAAACGCTGCGTGGAAGCGGCACCACGCAGAACCGCGCCATCCTCGACGGCTTCGTGGAGGTCTCGACACGGTCGCTCGAAGCGGTATCGCGCTCGCTCGACGACGGTCTTCTCGATCGCGCGGTGGATATCCTGGCCAAGGCCGAGACCATCTATCTCGTCGCGCGCCGTCGTTCCTACCCGATCACCTCCTACATGGCCTACGCGCTCGGTAAGCTGAAGATCCGCTACACGCTGGTCGAATCCGCTGCCGGCCTCGATCCGGAAATCATGTCCTTCGCCACGCCGAAGGATGCCGTGGTGGCGATCAGTTTCTCGCCCTATGCCACGCAGACCGTGGACTATGCCCGCATACTGGCCGACCAGGGCGTGCCGGTGGTGGCCATCACCGACAGCGCCTTTTCGCCGCTCGCCCAGTCGGCCAGCGTCTGGTTCGAAGTGGCCGAAGCCGATTGTGCCGGCTTCCGCTCCCTGTCGGCCACAATGGCGCTGGCGATGACGCTGGCCGTGGCGACGGCGGAGCGCCGCAGCGGAGCCTGATTCCGGCAAAACAACTCGGGAATTTCTATTCCATATTGACTATGCAATGGAATTAACATTTCATATCAAGGAGTGACGACGACGTCTTGTGACGTCAGGAGCCTTCATTTCAGGGAGGAAAGCATGGCGAGCCCTCGCGGCGCCGACAAGGCGCTCGACGTCATCACCATCGGCCGTGCCTCGGTGGACCTGTATGGTCAGCAGATCGGTTCCCGACTGGAAGACATCACGTCCTTCGCCAAATCCGTCGGCGGCTGCCCGGCCAATATCGCCGTGGGCACCGCGCGGCTTGGCCTGAAGTCGGCGCTATTGACGCGGGTCGGCGACGAGCAGATGGGCCGCTTCATCCGCGAACAGCTGGTCCGCGAAAAAGTCAATGTCGAAGGCCTTCGCACCGATCCCGAACGGCTGACAGCTCTGGTGCTGCTCTCGGTTGAGGATGAGGGCGTCTCGCCGATGATCTTCTATCGTTCCGACTGCGCCGACATGGCGCTGTCGGAGGACGATGTCGACGAGGCTTTCGTGACTTCGGCAAGGGCGATCGTGGTCACCGGCACGCATTTCTCCCGACCCAACAGCGACGCCGCCCAGCGCAAGGCGATCCGCATCGCCAAGGCGCATGGCGGCAAGGTGGTGTTCGATATCGACTACCGCCCGAACCTGTGGGGCCTCGCAGGCCATGCCGAGGGGTTCGGCCGCTACGTCAAATCCGATCGCGTCTCGGCGCAGTTGAAGACGGTGCTGCCTGATTGCGACCTGATCGTCGGCACCGAAGAGGAGGTGCTGATCGCATCCGGCGAAAGCGATTTGCTGACCGCACTCAAGACTATCCGTTCGCTGTCTGCCGCCACTATCGTGCTCAAGCGCGGGGCCAAGGGCTGCATCGTCTATGACGGACCGATCAGCGACGATCTCGAGGATGGCGTCGTCGGCGACGGCTTCCCGATCGAAATCTACAATGTGCTCGGCGCCGGCGATGCCTTCATGTCCGGCTTCCTGCGTGGCTGGCTGGGCGGCGAGGATTTCGCCACCGCCGCTACCTGGGCCAATGCCTGCGGGGCGTTCGCGGTGTCACGGCTGCTCTGCGCGCCCGAATATCCGACTTATGCGGAACTGCAGTTCTTCCTGAAGAACGGTTCGAAACATCTGGCGCTGCGCAAGGACGAGGCGATCAATCATGTCCACTGGGCGACCACGCGACGCCGCGACATCCCGCTTCTGATGGCGCTGGCTTGCGATCATCGCCTGCAACTGGAAGATATCGCAACCAAGGCCGGTGCGGATGTTTCACGGATAAACGCCTTCAAGGTGCTGGCGGTGAAGGCCGCCTCGAAGGTTGCTGCCGGACGGGGTGGTTACGGCATGCTGCTCGACGAAAAATTTGGCCGTGAAGCGATGTTCGAGTTCGCACACCATTCTTTCGCCTGGCTCGGCCGTCCGGTCGAACGGCCCGGCTCCCGGCCGCTGCGCTTCGAGTTCAGCCAGGACATCGGTTCGCAACTCGTCGACTGGCCTGTCGACCACTGCATCAAATGTCTGTGTTTCTATCACCCCGACGATCCGGAGGACTTGAAGAAAGAGCAGCAGGAAAAGCTGCGCGCCCTTTTCGAAGCCGCACGGAAAGTCGGTCGTGAACTGCTGATCGAGATCATCGCCAGCAAGCATGGCAGGATCGATGACACCACGGTGCAGCGCGCGTTGCAGGAACTCTATGCACTCGGCATCAAACCCGACTGGTGGAAACTGGAACCCCAGGCTTCCGCGAACGCCTGGGCGAAGATCGAAGAAACCATCGTCAGCAACGACCCGTTCTGCCGGGGTGTCGTGCTGCTGGGTCTCGAGGCGCCGCTGAACGAGCTGGAGACAGCCTTTTGCGCAACGGCGGACGTGCCGATCGTCAAGGGTTTTGCCGTCGGCCGCACCATCTTCGCCCATGCCGCCGGACAATGGCTCGCCGGAAAAATGAGCGACGAGGAAGCCGTGGACGACATGGCGCGGCGTTTCGAGGAATTGACCAGGGCCTGGCTTGCCGCGCGCAACCGCGAGGCGGCATAAGAACGGCTGGAGGACACGCACGATGACCGGCCTGCATTTCTCACACTCGATGTGGCCTGCGCCGGTTCTTCAACCGGCCCTCCGGGTTGCCTTTCGGCGGACGTCTGCGGCGTCGAGAGGCTCAACCGTATGTCCAATACGCTCTTCGCCCCTCGACGCCGTATCCGCCTCGCCCAAAGTGCAACGCAGGCCACATGGAGTGTGAGAAATGCAGGCTAGAACCGTCCGCCTGACGATGGCGCAGGCGCTGACCCGCTTCCTGTCCCGCCAGATGACTGTGATCGATGGCGAGAAGCTACCGATCTTCGGCGGCGTCTGGGCGATTTTCGGCCACGGCAATGTCGCCGGCATCGGCGAGGCCCTCTACCAACAGCGCGATGACCTGCCGACCTTCCGCGCCCACAACGAGCAGGCCATGACGCATGCAGCGATCGGCTATGCCAAGGCGCATTTCCGCCGCCGTTTCATGGCCGCCACAAGTTCGATCGGCCCCGGCGCGGTGAACATGGTCACGGCTGCGGCGCTCGCGCATGTCAACCGGCTTCCCGTGCTGCTCCTGCCCGGCGACGTCTTCGCCAATCGCGTTCCCGACCCGGTGCTGCAACAGGCCGAAGACTTTTCCGATGGGACTCTCTCGGTCAATGACTGCTTCCGCCCCGTCTCGCGCTATTTCGACCGCATCACCCGGCCGGAGCAGATCATCCCGGCACTGGCCCGTGCCATGCAGGTCCTGACCGATCCCGCCGAATGCGGACCGGTGACGCTTTCGCTCTGCCAGGATGTACAGGCCGAGGCCTATGATTATCCGGAACGCTTCTTCGAGGAACGTGTCTGGCAGGTACGCCGGCCGCGGCCAGACCGTGCCGAACTCGCGGCTGCCATCGAAGCGCTGAAGGGCGCCAAGAAACCATTGGTGATCGCCGGCGGCGGCGTGCTCTATTCCGGCGCATCCGGCGAACTGACGCGTTTCGTCGAAGCCGCCGGCATTCCGGTCTGCGAAACGCAAGGCGGCAAATCCTCCTTGCCTGACAACCATCCACTCAACATGGCGGCTGTCGGCGTTACCGGCACCGCGGCCGCCAACCGGCTGGCCGAAGAGGCGGATGTCGTTCTCGCGGTCGGCACCCGTTTACAGGATTTCACCACCGGCTCCTGGGCGCTGTTCCAGAATGCCGCCAAGACCATCCTCGGCCTCAATGTACAGCCTTTCGATGCCGGCAAACATCGTGCGCTGCCACTGGTGGCCGACGCCATTGAGGGGCTGGCGGAACTGACCGCCGGCCTGCAGGGCTGGAAAGCGCCGGCAGGCTGGACGGAGAATGCGGCCAAGGGGAAGCAGGAGTGGCAGGCTGCGGCCGCCAAGGTCACCGCTCCCACCAATGCCGCCTATCCCTCCGACGCGCAGGTGATCGGCGCGGTCCAGCGTGCGATGGGCTCCGGCGTCACCGTGCTGCACGCCGCCGGCGGATTGCCTGGCGAACTGCACAAGCTGTGGCAGGCCGGCGCGCCGGGCTCCTATCATGCAGAATACGGCTTCTCGACCATGGGTTACGAGATCGCCGGCGCGCTCGGCGCCAAGATGGCGAAGCCGGAACAGGACGTGGTCGTCATGCTCGGCGACGGTTCCTACCTCATGCTCAATTCCGAGATCGCCACATCGGTGATGCTTGGCCTGAAGCTGACCATCGTCCTGCTCGACAATCGCGGCTATGGCTGCATCAATCGGCTGCAGATGGCGACCGGCGGGGCCAACTTCAACAACCTGCTCAAGGACACTCGCCACGAGACGCTGCCCGACATCGACTTCGCCGCCCATGCCGCGAGTCTCGGCGCCATCTCGCAAAAGGTGTCTTCGATCGCCGACCTGGAAAGCGCCTTGGCGAAGGCGAAGACGAACAACCGCACGACGGTCATCGTCATCGACACCGACCCCTTGATCTCAACCGAGGCTGGCGGCCATTGGTGGGATGTGGCGGTGCCGGAAGTCAGTGCCCGCGAGGAAGTCAACGCCGCCCGCAAAGGCTATGAGGAAAAGCGCAAGCTGCAGAGTATCGGCGACTGAGCTTGCGAGCCAACCATCGAGACCGGAGTCCTGAATTGAAAGCCAAACTGGGCATGTCCCCCATCGCATGGTGGAATGACGACCTCGTGGAATTGAGCGATGACGTGTCGCTCGAGGAGTGCCTGAGGCAATCGCGCTCGGCCGGTTTCACCGGCATGGAGCAGGGCCGCCGTTTCCCGAGCACGCCGGAAGAGATGTTGCCGATCCTGAAACAGGCCGACGTCACACTGTGCGGCGGCTGGTTCTCCGGCACGCTGGTCAATGAGGAGCTTGCCGCCAACAAGGATCGCATCGCGCCGATGATCGAGCTGTTCAAGGCGGTCAACGCGCCCTGCATCGTCTATGGCGAGGTTGGCCGCTCGATCCAGGGCGATCGCTCCAGGCCGCTCGCCACCAAGACCGTGCTGAGCGACGATGAGATGAAAGCCTATGCCCGCAAGGTGACGGCGTTCGGCGAATGGTGCGCCGAACAAGACATGCCGCTATCCTACCATCACCACATGGCGGCGGTGGTGCAGTTCGAGCACGAGCTGGACGCCTTCATGACGCATTCGGGCGAAGGCATTCCACTACTGCTCGATGCCGGTCATCTCGCCTTCGCCGGCGGCGATGTGCTGCGGGCCATCGACAACCACCACAAGCGCATCAACCATGTGCATGTGAAGGATGTGCGCATGGATGTGATCAAGAGCCTGGACTGGTCGCAACAGTCCTTCCTCGACGCGGTAGCGCTGGGTGCCTTCACCGTGCCAGGCGATGGCTCTCTCGATTTCGGCGCCATCGTGCAGAAATTCGCCGGCTATGGATATGAAGGCTGGTTCGTGGTCGAAGCCGAACAGGATCCGAAGAAGAACCCGCCGCTGAGGATGGCACAGGTCGGGCACGAGGAACTGATGCGCGTGATGACCGCGGCAGGCTATACGGTGGAGACGCAAGGCTTCCCTAACAGCTGAACGGACATCGCCATGACCAAGGACAACCAGCATCCCTTCTTCCGGCCATTGTGGCGCCGGATCGCGGTCATAGCCGTATGCGTGATCTGGTCGGCGGTCGAATTCGCGGTCGGCACGCCGTTCTGGGGCACGCTGCTTGCCGGCATGGCCATCTACGCCGTTTGGACCTTCCTGATCCAATACAAGCCGGGTGAAGAGCCCCCGCCCTCCGGTGAAACCAAAACCAAGGATTGAGACCATGTCGAAACTGCTGGTGAAGGCCAGGAAAGGTCATGGCCATGTCGCCAATGTCACGCCGCAGAACGCCGGCTGGACCCATGTCGGTTTCGACCTGCACCGGCTGGCGCCGGGACAAAGCGTGTCCGGCGAGACGGGCGGCCGTGAAGCCTGCCTGGTCTTCGTCACTGGCAGGGGCAAGACTACAGCCGGCGGGCAGGAACTCGGCCTGCTCGGCGAACGCATGTCGCCCTTCGACGGCAAGCCATGGTCGGTCTATGTGCCGCAAGGTTCGGACTGGTCGGTGACGGCAGAAACCGAGCTGGAGCTTGCCGTCTGCACGGCACCGGGACTTGGAGGCGGCCTGCCGGTGCGCGTGATCCGGCCCGACGACCTTGGCCAGGAAGTGCGCGGCAAGGGCACCAACACCCGCCATGTCACCAACATCCTGCCGGAAAGCGAGCCGGCGGATTCGCTCTTGGTGGTGGAGGTGATCACGCCGGGCGGACATACATCCAGCTACCCCCCGCACAAGCACGATCAGGACAATCTGCCCGCCGAATCCTATCTGGAAGAGACCTATTACCACCGGCTCAACCCGCCGCAGGGTTTTGCCTTCCAGCGCGTCTACACGGATGACCGCTCACTCGACGAAGCGATGGCGGTGGAAGATGGCGACGTGGTGCTGGTGCCCAAAGGTTACCACCCCTGTGCCGCCTGCCACGGCTACGACCTCTATTATCTCAACGTCATGGCCGGACCGAAGCGGACGTGGAAGTTCCACAATGCGGTGGAGCATGAGTGGCTGGTGAACAGGTAGGGGAGTAAGGGAGTAGGGGAATAAAACAGTGAGGCACGGAACTGCCGAGCGATACTTGCCCACTCCCCTACTCTCCTACTCTCCTACTCCCCTATCCTCAACATATGATTGTCCCACACATAATCCGGCTCGCTCACCGTGTTGCCGTCGGGCTGCATGATGGCGCCGGCGCCGGTGGAGGCGAGGAACCCGGCCTGGTCGGGTGCCAGGCCGCAGACCTCAATCAGGCTGCTGGTCCTGACGATCTTACCGCTCGCCGCCTCGATCACGGCGAAGGCATTGCCCTGCGGTGACGACACCGCGACCGTGCCGGCATCCGGATTGGTTGCCACCGAGCCTATATAATTGCGGAAGCCGCTCAGCACGTCCTTCGGCATGTCGAGCAATGCCAGGTCCTTGCCGCGCTCGGCGCGGCCGACCAGAAGCGGCTGCTCCGTCGCCGGCCCGCGATGCTGGCAACCGAACCACACCGTACCCTTGGCATCGAGATCCATGTGGCGAATGGAAAGCTGGTGCAGCGACGGTGGCAGCTCGTGCTTTTCGATCAGCTCACCGGTGACGCGATCGACCAGTGTGTAGGACGGCTTCATGGTGGCGATGTTGAGTTCGGCGCGACCGAAATCGGGATGCGTTTCGATGCCGCCATTGGCGACCGCTATGGTGCGGCCATCGCCCAGCAACAGCAGCTCGTGCGGGCCGACACCGTAGGTTGGGAATTCGCCGATGCGCTTGAAACCGCCCTTGGCATCGTAGACACCGACCATGCCGGCGGCATTGTCGTAATCGTTCTCGGTGGCGTAGAGCAGCGCGCCATCGTTCGAGAACGCGCCATGGCCGAAGAAATGCCGGTCGGGCTGGCTGGCAATGGTCAGTGGTTCAGCGCGGCCCTTGTGGTCGAAGACGACGAAGAACGTTCCGGGTTGGCGGGCGAACACCGCTGAACGACCCGAAACGGGATCGAAGGTCACGTCATGGCCGCGGTCGGGCAGATCGACCGCATGCAGCATCTTGCCGGCTTCGGAAAGCACGGCAGCGCCGTAGCTGCCGTCGCGCTTCATGTAGGCAGTGGCAAAGACGGCGTCTGCCTCCAGCGTCGCGGCCCAGGCCTGCGGTGCAAGCGCTGCCAGGAAGCCGGCACCTGCAGCCTTCAGGAAATCGCGGCGGTCGATGAGCGGCGTGCGCATGGCGAACCCCTCAATCACCGTCCAGCGAGGAAAAGCCGGCGGTCAGGCCGAAGGCGGCCGACAGCCGGGTGCCGAACAGGTTGCTGAGGCTGCTGGTGATCAGCTGGAAATGTTCAAGTGCTGCGCGACGCTTGGGATCGGCCAGAACCTCGGCGGCGGGCCCTGACGCTTCCTTGGCCGCGGCGACGCCGTTGCCCAGCTGAATCTCGATCGAATCGGCGATCCAGCGATCGTCCTTTGGCAGCGCATCGCCGAGATTCGAAGCCTGGAACAGCCGGTTCATGCCATCGAGATTGGCAGCAAGCGAGGCGCCGGTGAGGCCGGAGCGCCAATAGATCGCCTGTTTCGGCTTGGCGGCGTCGGCATTGGCTCCGAGAAAACTCTTGAGGCGCTGATCACGCACCAGCTCGAGCCCATTGATGAAGACGCCCATCAATTCGGTCACCGCTTCGCTGCCGTCACGGTAGAGCGCATTGTCGGGACCGGGGCTGGCCCATTGCGCGGCGAATCCGTCCGGCTTCGCCCATGCGGCGGACACATCGGCGGCAATCGTCTCGACATTGCCGGCGATGGCGAGGCCATAAGCACAGCGATAGGCGCCGTCCTTGCCGGCGAGCGTCTCCGCGTCGGTGCCGTAGAGCACGAATTCCAACGCACCAAGCCCCTGCATGGCGATGCTCTTGCCAGCAATGCCGGCGGCATCAGTGGCCGAAACGTCCCTTTCGGCCAGCGTCGCCTGCACCTGCTTCAGGCCGAGCCCCTTGCGGTCCGGCCAATAAAGCATGCGCTCCAGCCGGTTGTTTTCGGTGATCGGCCCGAAGCGGACGATCTCGACTGTCGACCATGCCGTCACCGTACCCGCGAATTCGGTGCGCGCGGCGTCGAGAGCCTGTTGCGAGGGGGCCTCGCACAACGCCTTGGCGGCCTTGGCTGTCGCCGCGGCGTGTTGCTGCAGCGAAGCGTAGGCCGGGCGGATGAAACCGTCGACCGCACTGTTGACGACATCCGAGGCCTGCACTGCGGCGCCCGCCGGTTCGACGACGGCAAGAGCAAACGGAACGACAAGCGCGGTGGTTAGGCGTTTCAACATCACAGCGACTCCAGGAACTTAATCAGCGCGTCGCGCTCTTCGGCACCTGCAGCGGCGAAACGGTCGCGCGCCTTCTGGCCTTCGCCGCCATGCCACAGGATGGCTTCCGTCAGATTGCGGGCGCGGCCGTCATGCAGGAAGAAGGTGTGGCCGTTGACACGCTTGGTGAGCCCGATGCCCCAAAGCGGCGGCGTGCGCCATTCGTTGCCGGTGGCATCGCCCACGGCCTGGCCGTCGGCCAGGCCTTCACCCATGTCGTGCAGCAGGAAGTCGGAATACGGCCAGATCAACTGGAACGATTGCGCCTTGTTGGGTGCGTCGCGGCGTGTGACGAATTTCGGCGTGTGGCAGGACACGCAGCCCATCTCGTAGAAAGCCTTCTTGCCGGCCAGCACCGGCTGCTTGTTGATGTCGCGGCGCGCCGGCACAGCCAGGTTCTGGGAATAGAAGGTGACGAGGTCCATGACCGGCGGCGGTGCCTCGACCGGCCCCAGCCGCTCCTGCACGCCGTTCGGCATGTCCAGACATGCCTTTTCGGCCTTCGTGCAATCGCCCCAATGCTGCGGCTTCTCGGGCGTCGAGATGCCGATGTCGCCGGCGAAGGCATCCGCCGACTGCTGGCGGATCGACGGGGTCTGCGCCTTCCAGCCCAAGCGGCCGAGCGTGAGTTCGCCGCTGAGGGCATCACGCACCATGTTCGGGCGGCCGGAGATGCCATCGCCATCGCGGTCATCCGGATCGGCTTTGGCCAGGATGTCGGCTGGGTGGATCTGCTCGACCAGACCAAGCCCGATCATCGCAGGGGTCACCCGCGGCGAAAGCGTCGTGCCCGGATGCATCGGACCGTAGGCAAGATCGTCGACCGCGTAGCTCGGCTTGCGCAGCGACACTTTGGTGCCGTCGCCGAGCATCACCGGCTGCTCGGCATAGGTGATGCGCATGCGCCCTTCGCCGGCGAGACCGGGCACGGCGAGGTCCTGCAACTGCGCGCCATAGGTCGGATCAGGGAAATTCAGCACCTTGCGCGCGGCGCGATCAGCCTTTTCCTCTTCGGTCGAGGCTTCGCGCGCCAATCTCAGGAACATCGAGGTGGCGTCGGCATTGCCTTCCGGCGGATGGCCGCGACCGTCCTTCAGATGGCAGCTCTGGCAGGCGCGTGCATTGAACAGCGGCCCGAGCCCGTCCGACGCCTGCGTGGACGAGGGCGACGAAACCCAGTTCTTGCGGAAGATGGCGTTGCCGAGCTTGAAGGTGCCTTCTTCCTCGAAGGTGATGTTGGCCGAGGATTGCGAAAAGGCGTCGGCATTGACGCGTTTCCTGGAGGTGCCGGCGCCGCCCTGCATCAACTCATACTCCTCCGGTTTGGAGAAGTCCGTCGTCGGCCTGGTGATGGCCTCGACGCGAGCGCGATCCTGCTCGGAAAGGTCGGTGCGCGTGGCAGGCAGCCCGGACGTATCGCCGGCAAGCGCGAGCGCGGCGGGCGACAAGGCCGCAAGCAATGCGGCAACGGCCAAATGGCGGGCAATTGGCCAGAAGACACCGACCATCCCGTTTAAGGGCTGGTCGGTCGGTTCAGGTGTTCCGCGCGGCGCGCGGCGCAACAAGTCTACGATGCGCCGCATGCGCGCATGTCCTATTCCGCTTCGTCGGCCGCATCCGCGTTGAGCAGGCCATATTTCTCTTCACCGATCGAGGTGAGGAGATCGAGCTGGGTTTCGAGAAAGTCGATATGGCCCTCCTCGTCGGCCAGCAGTTCCTCGAACAGCTTCATGGTCACGTAGTCACCGAGTTGGGAGCAGATCTCGCGCGACTGCTTGTAGGAAGTGCGCGCGTCATACTCGCCGGCGAGGTCCGATTCCAGCACTTCCTTGACGTTCTGTCCGATCCGCAGCGGCGCGACCGATTGCAGGTTCGGGTGCCCTTCAAGGAAGATGATGCGGGCCACCAGCTTGTCGGCGTGCTGCATCTCCTCGATCGATTCCGCCCGCTCCTTCTTGGCGAGCTTGGTGTAACCCCAGTCTTCCAGCAGGCGATAGTGGACCCAGTACTGGTTGACGGCACCGAGCTCCAGAAAAAGAGCTTCGTTAAGCCGCTCGATGACCTGTTTTTCGCCCTTCATGGGTTTTGCTCCCGTATTGGACACGCAGCTCTCTCACGCGGTCCAGGTGTGAAACGATATCCACGCCGCCCGCCTCCGAGCGAGCGTGGTAGTTCTCGGTGACCCGAATGATCGTTTCCACCACATTTGGGAAGCAGCCGCAACAGCGACCACGCTTGCGCATGGAATGATAGA
Source organism: Mesorhizobium sp. 1M-11 (assembly GCF_001303895.1). Lineage (GTDB taxonomy): Bacteria > Pseudomonadota > Alphaproteobacteria > Rhizobiales > Rhizobiaceae > Mesorhizobium. The sequence goes on from NZ_LJSD01000054.1 coordinate 184,473, forward strand.
CCTTGGCCGGCACGATAAGCTGCCACGGATCTTCATCCAGCAAGGCGACGATTGCCTGCTCGATCTCCTTTTCGGTGATGATATTGCAATGACAGATCAGCATTTGCGGTTCTGGATGGCTGGCGGCGCCTCACCGGCGCCGCATGGCTTTCTGGGTTACTTGTTCGCGCCCGCCTCATCGGCGGGCACCATGCCCCTACTTGAACACCTTGTCGGGCGAATCGAGGCTGTCCGAACCTTCGAAGGCGATGGCGTCCAGCTTCAGCGCCGCAACCACGCGCTCGATCGACTTTGTCTGGTCGACCAGCGCATCGATCGCCGCCTGCACGGTGGCGTTGCCGTCCTTGTTGCCTTCGCCGATCTGCTGGTCGTAGGCCTCGCCGCCTTCCGCGCGCGCCTTGATCGCCTCCATCTTGGCGACGCTTGTCTCGAGCTTGCCGGTGACTTCCTTGTCGAGCGCCGGATCGAGCGCCTTGACCAGCTCGGCAACGGAAGGCCCGGAAACGGTGCTGCCGTCGACACGCTTGTAGCTCGCGAGGTAGGCGTCACGGATGCCGACGGCGTCATAGAGGTGCGAGTTGTAGGTGTTGTCGGAGAAGCAGTCGTGCTCTTCTTCCGGATCGTGCAGCAACAGGCCGAGCTTCATGCGTTCGCCGGCCAGCTCGCCATAGGAGAGCGAGCCCATGCCGGTCAGGATGACCGAGATGCCGGCCTTGGGATCGCCATCGGCGAGCGCCTTGCGCGCCGCGCCACCTTCCTTCCAGTTGCCGACCATCTCCTCCAGATCGGCCACCAAGAGGTCGCTGGCCGCCTTCAGATATTCGGCGCGGCGGTCGCAATTGCCGCCGGTGCAGTTCTTGGCGTCGTAGTCGGTGAAGGGGCGGTTGCCGGCACCCGGGCCGGTACCGTTCAGATCCTGCCCCCAGAGCAGGAATTCGATGGCGTGATAGCCGGTGGCGACGTTGGCTTCGATGTCGCCTGCTTCCTGCAGCGTGCCCGACAGGAATTCCTTGGTCAGCTTGGAAGCATCGATCTTCTTGCCATCGATCTCGATTTCCTTGTTGGCGACGACATTCGCCGTATAGAGCGCATTCTCGTCGGACTGGGTGCCGTAGCTCTTGTCGACATAGTCGATCAGGCCTTCGTCGAGCGGCCATGCATTCACCCGGCCCTCCCAGTCGTCGACGATCGGATTGCCGAAACGATAGACCTCGGTCTGCTGGTAAGGCACGCGTGCCGCCTTCCAGGCCGTGCGGGCAGCATCGAGGGTTTCCTGCGACGGCTTGGCGATCAGCGCATCGACGGCGGCATCCAGCGCCTTGGCGGTGGTCAGCGAGTCCTCATATTTGGCGAGCGCAATATCGGAATAGGTCTTGATGACCGCCTTCGGGTCGGTTTCCGCCTTGGCGGGCAGCGCGAAGATGGCCGTGGTCAGCGCCAGCGTGGCGGCGATCGCGACGATCTTGCCGCCGAAGCGTGCCGTCACCTTCTTGTTCTGCATTTCAAACGTCTCCCTCGGGACAATCACAATCAATGATGGGCAATGACCAGCCCCGGAAAACGAGGTCCCGGCCGGCAGATGGCGCAAACTACGAGAAAAAGGCATGCGGACGCGGCGACAGCTGTCGCGAAAGGCCGAGCGGATAACCGCCGGAAGGCGCGGCGCACGCGGGAAAAGCAATGGACTGCCTCCAATCGAAAGGGTTCAAGGCCCAGACATCAAAGGAATGCGCGGGGTTGCGCGAGCTCCCATAAAGCTGCGAGAAAGGCGAAAGTCAATGCAATTCGGCAATAAAGCCTTTCAAAACAATAGTTTAGAATAATTCTAAACTAGAAGGATCAAGTTTACGCCGCATTTGCACATGGCGATGGTTCCGAAATGGCCCAAGAGATGGCATTGACAGCCGGCTGTCCAGGGTGCGACCCGCAGGTGGCCTCTTGTGGCGGCAGCGGACAATTGCCACTTGCGGCATCGATCTAAATTCCATGCGAAGGCGGGTTGTGATGAAGAATGGTGTCGTCATTGTCGGAACCGGCCATGCCGGGGTTCAGGCTGCAGCCAGCCTGCGCGAGGAAGGCTATGACGGTCCGGTCGTGCTTCTCGGCGACGAGAAGGATCTGCCCTATCACAAGCCGCCGCTGTCCAAGACCTTCATAAAGGACGCCGAGGCCAAGCCGCAGCCGCTGCGCGGCGAAACCTTCTATTCCGGTCACGATATCGACCTCCGGCCTGGCCTCCGTATCGAGCGCATCGACACAGGCGCGCAGGTGCTCGATGTCACGGGGGGCGGCACCATCCCGTTCGACCGGCTGATCCTGGCCACCGGTTCGCGGCCGAGATTGCTGCCCTTGCCGGGCAGCAATCTCGCCGGCGTCATTTCACTGCGTTCACTGGACGATGCCCGCATCATCCGCGAACTCAGCACTGCGGCATCCGATGCCGTCATCCTCGGTGGCGGTTTCATAGGGCTGGAGATCGCAGCGACGCTCAGCGCCGGCGGGCGCCGGGTGACCGTGGTCGAGGCAGCGGATCGGGTGCTCGGCCGTGCCGTCGCACCGGTCATCGCTGCCCATGTCCACGAGAGGCTGATTGCCGGCGGCGTTCGCATCCTGACCGGCACCACCGTCGCCAGACTGGACGGCGAAAACGGCCACGTCACGGCGGCCGTCACCTCGTCTGGAGAACGGCTGCCGGCACAGCTCGTCATCGTCGGCGTCGGCGTGGTGCCGAATGTCGAACTGGCCGAAGCGGCGGGCATCGCCATCGGCAACGGCATTCGCATCGACACAAGGATGCGCACCTCATTGCCCGAAGTGCTGGCCGTGGGCGATGTCGCCAACTACCGGCATTGGGCGACAGATACGGATGTCCGCCTGGAATCCGTGCAGAACGCCACCGACCAGGCCAAGCTTGCCGCGCGCACCATCCTGGGCCACGAAGACACCTATTCGGCCGTGCCCTGGTTCTGGTCCGACATCGGCGACATGAAATTGCAGATGGTCGGGCTGACGACCGCCGGCGACCGGCACATCGTTTCGGGCGACGCCACGGAGAACAAGCTTTCCGTCTATCATTTCTGCGGCGACCGGCTGATCGCCATCGAATCCATCAATCGGCCGGCCGATCACATGCTCGGCCGCAAGATGCTGGGCGCGGGCTTCTCGCCGACACCCTCCCAGGTCGAGGCCGGAACCGACGCGCTGAAGGCGGCTCTTGCGGCACACCAGCAGGCCGAGCCCGCCGCTTAATCGACCCTGACGAGCCGGAGGCTGGATCAGATTCACGTGCCGCGTGGAACTGCGCGAATGCCGGACGGCGCGTTATGGGGTTTCTCGATTATACCGTGCAGCTACAATTGGAGCGCCGTGTGTCCATTCGGACGCACAAAGGACGTTCTAACGCTTTGAACCTGCGCATCGTGCTTTTCGAAAATCGGTTCCGGTTTTCTGGCCGATGCGCTGAAGACGTCCATGGAGTCGAGTTTGCAGAACGCACCCGACAAGGCGGCAGTGGATCCATCGTCCTCGCAGTTGGGGCTGGCCGTGCTGATGGCGGTCGCGGCGATGATCTCGGTGCAACTGGGGGCAGCGCTGGCGCGGCCTGCCATGGACAGCTTCGGCCCCTTTGCGGTGACCTGGGGCCGCCTCGCCTGGGCCGCGATCCTGCTCTGGCTCGTCGTGCGTCCCGATATCCGGACCTACCAGCCGCGAGACCTTGCCGCCGCACTGGCGCTGGGAGCCACGATCGCGGTCATGACGCTGACCTTCTACCTGGCAATCATGCGTGTGCCGCTTGGCCTTGTCGTCGCCATCGAGTTTCTCGGCCCCCTCGGCGTTGCGGCCTTTGGTTTTGCCCGCAGCTGGCGCCTGATCTGGCTGGTGCTTGCCTTCGCCGGCGTGCTGCTTCTGGTGCGGAATCTGGAAGGATGGACGGTCGATCTGCTCGGCGTGGCCTTCGCCTTGACGGCAGGCGCGGGCTGGGGCTCATATATCCTGCTGAACAAACGCGTGGGCAGCGCCTTCAGAGGCCTCGACGGCCTGGCCATATCCTTCGTGGCCTCGGCGCTCATCGCCACACCTTTTGGCCTCCAAGAGGTCGGCCTCAACCTCCCTGCCGGTCTGGTCCTTCAAACGGTCGGCCTCGCCATACTGACCCCGCTCTTGCCTTATGTGCTGGAGATGCAGGCCCTGCGCCGATTGCCTTCGGCTACGTTCGGCATCCTCATGAGCGCCGAACCCGGCATCGGCGCGCTCGCCGGCTATCTCATCCTGCATGAGCCGCTGAGCCCGCAGCAGATCACCGGCATCGCCTGCGTCATCTGCGCCAGCGTCGGTGCGACGATCAGCGCCCGAACCTGATGCGTGCAGCGAAATATGAAAGAGGCCGGCGCCTGACGGGCACCGGCCTCTTTCATTGAGCAGGGAGCGGTAGAGCTTACGCCCGTGCCGCCCGGATCGAGTCCTCGAGGATGTCGAGCGCCTCGGTCATGACATTGTCCTGGACGGTGATCGGCGCCAGGAAGCGGATGACGTTGCCGTAGACGCCGCAAGTGAGCAGGATGAGGCCCTTGTCCAGCGCCTTCAGCCGTACATTGTTGGCGAATTCCGCCGACGGCAGCTTGGTCTTCACGTCGTTGAACTCGACCGCGTTCATGAAGCCGGGGCCGCGGATGTCGACGATCTCGGGCACGTCGTCGCGCAATGCCTCCAGCCGCTGCTTAAGCCGGGAGCCAAGCGCATTGGCGCGGTCGTTGAGCTTCTCCTCCTCGATCACGTCGAGCACCGCGTTGGCCGCGGCGACGCCGAGCGGGTTGCCGGCATAGGTGCCGCCGAGGCCGCCGGGGTTCGGCGAGTCCATCAATTCGGCGCGGCCGGTGACGGCCGAAAGCGGGAAGCCGCCGGCAAGGCTCTTGGCCATGGTGGTGAGGTCCGGCGCAACGTCGTGGTGTTCCATCGCGAACATCTTGCCGGTACGGGCAAAGCCGGTCTGCACCTCGTCGGCGATCAGCAGGATGCCGTGCTGGTCGCAGATCTTGCGCAGCGCCGAGACGAAGTCGCGCGGTGCCTCGTAGAAGCCGCCTTCACCCTGCACGGGTTCGACGATGATGGCCGCAACCCGGGCCGGATCGACATCGGCCTTGAACAGCTTGTCGAGCGCGGCCAGCGAATCCGCCGTGGTCACACCATGCAGCGCGACCGGGAACGGCACGTGGAAGACGTCGCCGGGCATCGCGCCGAAGCCGGCCTTGTAGGGCTGGACCTTGCCCGTCAGCGCCATGCCCATGAAGGTGCGGCCGTGGAAGGCGCCGGTGAAGGCGACAACCGCCTGACGGCCGGTGGCGTGGCGCGCGATCTTGACGGCGTTCTCGACCGCTTCCGCGCCCGTGGTGGCAAAGATGGTCTTCTTGTCAAACTTGCCCGGCAGCAAGCCGTTCAGGCGTTCGGCCAGCCGGACGTAATTCTCGTAGGGCACTACCTGATGGCAGGTGTGGGTGAAGCGGTCGAGCTGCGCCTTGACAGCCTCAATCACCTTGGGATGGCGATGGCCGGTGTTGACCACGGCGATGCCCGAGGCGAAGTCGATATAGCGGCGACCCTCGACGTCCCAGATCTCGGAATTTTCGGCGCGCTCGGCATAGATCTGCGTCGTCATGCCGACGCCGCGCGAGATGGCGGCATTCTTGCGGGCGGAAATGGTCGCGTTGCTCATCGTGCTTCTCTCCTCAAGGGCTTCGTTGCCCCGGTATCCTTCAGCTTTCGCCTAGCCTTCTGGCTTTATTTCCAACCCAACTCAAGCCGACAGCTTGGCCCAAGCCATTGTGCCTGCGCAAGCCGCCGTCTTTCGATTTCCGCCGCGTCAGCGGTACGAAATCAATGACCTATTTCAAATTCCAGACCGCAGGCTATCCTGCTCCCTCAATCAGCGTCCCTTCATGTCGAAGCGGCGCCCCCCGCGCACAGGTGCCCGGCCATGGCAGCACGACGATCGGTCACGTCCAATCCCGCAGCAAACCGTCTTCCACCCGCGCTGCGCCTCGCCTCGGTCATACTGGCTGCAACCGCGACCGCCGCGCTCGTTTCCGGCTGCCAGCGGCAGGAGGCCAAGAAAGCGGAAAAGCTGCCGGTTCTGGTCGCCACGCAGAAAGCCGAGATCGCGGACTATGCCGACACGGTATCGCTGACCGGCGTGATCGCCGCGCGCACGGTGAACAACCTTTCCTTCCGGGTCGGCGGACGGGTGGCGGAACGGCTGGTGGAGGTGGGCGACCACGTCGACAAGAACCAGACGCTTGCTCGCATCGACCCGCAGGAGCAGGAATCGGATCTGAGGACCGCGCAAGCCAATCTGGATGCCGCGCAGGCACAGCTCACGCAGACATCCGCGACCTTCGATCGCCAGAAGACGCTGCTTGCCCAAGGCTACACGACGCGGCGCGACTACGATCAGGCCGACCAGGCGCTGAAAGTGGCGCAGGGCAGCGTCGAGGCGGCGAAAAGCGCACTGGCCAACGCCAAGGAGAACCTTTCCTTCACCGAACTGCGTGCCGGCGCGCCCGGCATCGTCACAGCCCGCACGGTCGAGGCGGGGCAGGTGGTGCAGGCGGCGCAGACCGTGTTCGTCGTCGCCGAGGATGGCGACCGCGACGCCGTCTTCAACGTGCAGGAAACGCTGGTGGCCGGTGTGCACGGCAGCGGGCCGCCACCAGTCGCCGTGGCATTGCTGGCAGACCCGAAAATCACCGCGCAAGGCGTGGTGCGCGAGATATCGCCGGTGGTCGACCCGGCTTCCAGTTCAGTCCGCGTCAAGGTGGGCATTCCCCAGACCCCTGCCGCCATGCCGCTCGGCGCAGCAGTCGTCGGCAGCGTCAGTGGCACGCATGGCCAGGCTGTAGTGCTGCCATGGCAAGCGCTCACGTCCAGCGACGGCAAGCCGGCGGTCTGGGTGGTCGATCCTGCGAGCAAGGCAGTCGCCATCGCACCTGTCTCCGTACTGGCCTATGGAACGGCGACTGTTGCCATCGGCGAAGGGTTGAAAGCCGGCCAGACTGTTGTCACCGCCGGCGGGCAGATGCTCAGCCCAGGGCTGGTGGTCGAAACGATGGAGGCGGCGCGATGAGCCGTTCGATCCTGTTCGCTTTACCCGTGATCGCACTGTTGGCCGGCTGTTCACAGGAGACCGGCGACAAGACGGCGGAGACGCCGCGACCGGTTCTATCGATTGTCGTGCAGCCGCGCGCCACCCAAAGCTTCGGTTTCGCCGGCACCGTCGAGCCACGCTACAGCGCAGGCCTTTCCTTCCGGCTGCTCGGCCGTGTCGTCGCCCGCGACGTCAATGTCGGCGATACAGTCGCCAAGGGCGCAACGCTGGCCGCGCTCGACCCGACCGCGCTTGACCTTGCCGTGCAGGCGGCCAAGGCAGAACTCTCCAATGCGCAGGCCCAATCGGCCAATGCCAGTGCCAGCGAAGAACGTATGCGACAGCTGCTGGCCTCCAGGAACGCCTCGCAAGCAGTCTATGACGCGGCGCAACAGGCAAAGCAGGCGGCCAATGCCAATGTCGAGCGTGCCCGCGCTTCGCTTGCCAAATCGGAGGAACAGCTCGGATACGCCCGTCTGTTCTCGGATTTCGATGGCGTGGTGACTGCGGTCGGCGCCGAGGTCGGGCAGACTGTGTCACCCGGGCAGATGGTCGTCACCGTGGCGCGCGCCGACGCGCGCGAGGCGGTGGTCGATATTCCTGACTGGCTGACCGGCGACCTTACCGCGGATGCACCCTTCGAGGTCTCGTTACAGTCGCTGCCGTCGATCAAGACGCAGGCCAGACTGCGCGAAATGGCGCCGCAATCCGACGACACCACGCGCAGCCGCCGCGTCAGGCTTTCCCTTGTCGATCCGTCCGCCGCCTTCCGCATCGGGTCGACCGTCACCGTCACGCGGACCACCGCACTCAAACCGGCGATCGAATTGCCGCTCTCCGCGCTTCTGGAAAAGGACGGCAAGACCCAGGTCTGGATCGTCGACGAGAAGACGGCGAGCGTCGCGCCACAGGATATTCAGGTTACCACCCGCACCGGCGGAACCTTCACCGTGGCAGACGGCCTGGCCGCGGGAACACGCGTGGTGACCGCGGGCGTGCACAGCCTGACACCTGGCCAAAAGATCAAGTTGCAGTAGGAGCGGACACGTGAAGCGTTTCAACCTGTCCGACTGGGCGCTCGAGCATCGGTCGCTGGTCTGGTATTTCATGCTGGTCTTCATCGTGGCCGGCGTGTTCGCCTACATCAATCTCGGCCGCGAGGAAGACCCCTCCTTCACCATCAAGACGATGCTGATCCAGGCCAACTGGCCGGGCGCCTCCGTGGATGAGCAGGCCAAGCAGGTCACCGATCGCATCGAGAAGAAACTCGAGGAACTCGACAAGCTCGACTTCACCCGTTCGGTCACCACCGCCGGGCGCACCATCGTCTTCGTCAATCTCAAGGACAACACCAAGGCACGCGATGTGGTGCCGACCTGGCTGCAGGTCCGCAACATGATCGAGGACATCAAGCCGCAGTTTCCCCAAGGTGTGCTCGGGCCCTTCTACAACGACCGCTTCGGCGACGTGTTCGGTAACGTCTATGCGTTCACCTCCGACGGGCTCTCGCCACGCCAGCTGCGCGACTATGTCGAGAACGTGCGAGCCGAAGTGCTCACGGTCCCGAATGCCGGCAAGGTGGAGCTGATCGGCGCGCGCGACGAGGTGATCTACCTGGAATTCTCCACCCGCCAGATCGCCGCGCTCGGCCTCAATCAGCAGCAGATCATCGCTTCGCTGCAGGCGCAGAACGCGATTGCGCCATCCGGCGTCATCCAATCCGGACCTGAACAGGTCAGCGTGCGTGTCACCGGCCAGTTCAGCTCCGAAGAGAGCCTGCGCGCCATCAACCTCAGGGTGAACAACCGCTTCTTCCGCCTGAGCGACGTCGCCACCATCACACGCGGCTATACCGACCCGCCGGCCTCGCTATTCCGCTTCAACGGCGAGGATGCGATCGGGCTCGCTGTCGGCATGAAACCCAACGCCAACCTGCTGGAGTTCGGCAAGGCGCTGGAACACAAGATGGAGGAGGTGAAGGGCGAACTGCCGATCGGCGTCGGCGTTCATCTGGTTGCCGACCAGCCGCTGATCGTCGAGGAAGCGGTGTCCGGCTTCACGCGGGCGCTGTTCGAGGCGGTGGCCATCGTGCTCATCGTCTCTTTCGTCAGCCTCGGTGTCCGCGCCGGTTTTGTCGTGTCGCTGTCCATCCCGCTGGTACTGGCCATCACTTTCCTGGTCATGACCTATCTCGACATCTCGCTGCAGCGCGTTTCGCTTGGCGCCTTGATCATCGCACTCGGCCTTCTGGTCGATGATGCGATGATCGCCGTCGAGATGATGGTGGCCCGGCTGGAGGCGGGCGATCCGCTCAACAAGGCGGCAACCTATGTCTACACTTCCACCGCCTTCCCGATGCTCACCGGCACGCTGGTGACGGTGGCCGGCTTCATCCCCATCGGCCTCAATTCGAGCGCCGCCGGTGAATACACCTTCACGCTGTTCGTCGTCATCGCGGTCTCGCTCCTGATCTCATGGATCGTGGCGGTGCTGTTCGCACCGCTGCTGGGCGTTACCTTTCTGCCGGCGACAATGAAGAAACATCATGATCAGCCCGGCCGCTTCACGATGCTTTTCCGGCGTGCCTTGTTTTTTTCGGTGCGACGCTATTGGCTGACCATCATCGCCACCATCCTGCTTTTCCTTGCTTCACTTGCCGGGCTGACCCTGGTGCAGCAGCAATTCTTCCCGGCGTCCGACCGGCCGGAGCTGATCGTCGACTGGAACCTGCCGCAGAACAGCTCGATCGCCGAGACGCGCGCGCAGATGGAGCGTTTCGAGAAGATGGCGCTGGTCGGCAACAAAGACATTGACCACTGGAGTTCCTATGTCGGCCAGAGCGCGGTGCGCTTCGTGCTCGCCTATGATGTCCAGCCATCCAATCCCTATTACGGACAGACCGTCATCGTTACCAAGGGAGTCGAGGAGCGCAACCGCGTGCACGCGGCGATCGACAAGCTGCTGCGCGAGGAATTCGTCGGCACCGATACGTTTGTGAAGACGCTGGAACTCGGGCCGCCGGTCGGCCGGCCGGTGCAATACCGCGTGAGCGGGCCGGATGTGCAGAAGGTACGCAGCCTCGCTCAGGATCTCGCCGGTCAGATTTCGACCAACCCCAAGCTCGCAGCTCCGAATTTCGACTGGAACGAACCGGAGCGCGTGCTGAAGGTGGACGTTCTGCAGGACAAGGCACGCCAGCTCGGCATCACCTCGCAGGACATCGCCTCGGCGCTGAACAGCGTGGTCGGCGGCGTCACCATCACCCAGGTGCGCGACGCGACCTACCTGGTCAATGTCGTGGGGCGTTCGCGCGAGACAGAACGCGGCTCGCTGGAAACGCTGAAGAACATGCAACTGCCGACCGGCACGGGCGAATCCATCCCGCTCGCGGCGGTGGCCAATTTCGACTATGCGCTGGAGCAGCCGACGATCTGGCGGCGCGGCCGCATTCCGACCCTGACGGTGCGGGCTGGATTGGTCGGCAATGCCTTGCCGGACACGGTCGTCAACGAGCTGAAGCCGACTGTCGACGCCTTCATCGCCAAGCTGCCGGCCGGCTATAGCATCGCCACCGGCGGCTCGGTCGAGGAAAGCGCCAAGAGCCAGGGCCCGATCGCCGCCGTGGTGCCGCTGATGCTGTTCGTCATGGCAACCATCCTGATGATCCAGTTGCAGAGCTTTCAGCGCCTGTTCCTGGTGGTGGCGGTGGCGCCGCTCGGCCTGATCGGCGTCGTCGCGGCGCTGGTGTCGTCCTCTTCACCGATGGGCTTCGTCGCCCTGCTCGGCGTGCTGGCGCTGATCGGCATCCTGATCCGCAACTCGGTGATCCTGATCGTGCAGATCGAAGACCTCGTCGCCGAAGGCAAGGATCGCTGGCTGGCGGTGATCGAGGCGAGCGAGCATCGCATGCGACCGATCGCACTTACGGCCGCTGCCGCCTCGCTGGCACTGATCCCGATCGCACGCGAGGTGTTCTGGGGCCCAATGGCCTATGCCATGATGGGCGGCATCATCGCCGGCACGGCGATCACCCTGCTCTTCCTGCCGGCCCTCTATGTCGCCTAGTTCCGGCTGAAGGAGCCGAAGGCGGCGGAGCAGGCGTAAATTAGCGCCGCCCCTCATCGCCCTGCCGGGCACTTCTCCCCGTAAAACGGGGAGAAGGAGGCTGGCCGCAACGATGGTACCCATTCTGCAATGTTGGCGATTGGCGAAATCCTCTCCCCGTTCACGGGGAGAGGATGCCGGCAGGCAGGTGAGGGGCACCGACGATCGATCCCCCTACGCCAGATCCTCCTACGCGATCTTGACGAGCAGGCGCAGGAACTGTGCGGCTTCCTTCGCCGTCAGCGGTGCCAGCGTTTCCTCGGTGATCGCCTTGGCCCGTGCAATGAGCTCCACCACGGCTTCGCGCCCCGCTGCCGACAGCGATACCAGCAGCAGCCGCTTGTCGGCGTCGTGTTTCTTGAGATCGACGTAACCGCGCGCCCTCAGCCGGTCGATGACGCCCTTCACCGTGGCGGCATCCATGGCGATCATCTGGCCAAGCTGGTTCTGCGAGGTCTCGCCGATTTCATATAGCCTCGCCAAGGCGGCAAATTGCGGCGGCGTCAGATCGACGATGCGCGAAGCGAAGATCGCGACATGGCGCTGATGCGCCTTGCGCAGCACGAACCCGACCTGATCCTGCAGGCGGTAGGTGTCGTCCGACTCATCACCGACCAATAGCAGCGGCGCTTTGCCCGTCGTCATCGCTGGCCGTCCCAGACCTTGATGTCCTTGGCCTCCAGCCCACCCATGCGGTTGTGGATGCGCGGACCACAGGTCATCACCAGGCAGAACAGGATCTCGTCGGGCCGCGGCCCGTCGGCAACGCCGACTTCCATGGCGTCGAAATGCGAGCGCACATAAGAAGCGTTGATGTGGCCAATCGGCACATCAAGGCGGGCGCCGAAAGCCCCGACCTTCTTGGCGGAAGGCACGATGGCCTTGGCCTCGCCCAGCCGCTCGCGCATCGCGTAACCGCCCGGCACATGCCAGAGCGCGCCGTGCTCGAGTTCGCCGGCGCTGCCGACAATGGCGCCCTTGCCGTAGCCGTCGATGACGTGGGCATCGCCGCCGAGTGCCGCGATCAGCCGATCGGTCAGGATCAGGCCGAGCGGTTTCAGGTCCTCCATCGCGCCTTGCAGATCTTCCACATAGCGTCCCGCGAACGGGTTCCTGACCAGAGCCATCGCCGCAGCACGGCGGCGCGGAACGTTCACCACCGGCCCGCCATCATGGACGATCTCCTCGGTCAGTACCGCGATCTTGCGAATGGGGAATTCAGGCATGGGCGAAATCCTTGGCTTGGTCGGATGAGCGCAGCCGATCGCTGCGAAGGTTGGGAAAATTCCCGACGAAAGCGGTCGCGCCGTTGAAGAACAACGCTGCCGCCGTGATCAGCCCCTGCCGGCGATAATCCTCGGCGACGGTCAGGCCGAACTGCAATGCTCGCGCCGCTTCCTGCGGCGATACCGTTCCGACCGCCGTTGTCACAAGCCGCTCGCCGAGATCACTGTCGGGGGCAAGCTGACGCGCCGGGCGCCGCTCGATGGCATGATGGCCAGGCAGGTCTACGGCGTTGGCGATCAGCGTCGCGGCGGCATCGGCAGCGGCGCCGGAGGAAGCCAGCACCGTCACCGCGTCGGCAATGCCCAGCGAAAACGAACGCCCACGCCAGCCGCTGGTAGCGACGCCACGCACGCCGTCCTCGCCACGCACGGTTATACGGTCCGCGAAACCATGCCCGGTTCCCGCAATCGCCAGCGTCATCGATTGGCCCGGCACCAGATGCAGCGCGCTGTCGCCGCCGTTGTTAACATAGGCGCGTTCGAGCTTTCGCCCTGAAACCATCGCGGCCAGCATTTCGTCGGCGACTGAGCCTGCGACGGCAGCCATCGGTGTGATGAAGCGCTCCGCCAACGGCGAGACAGCCGCTTCCATGCGCCGCGCGGTCGGCCCGGCGAAGAGACGCGCGGCGACGGCAGCAGGCTGGCGCAACGCCGGCAGTTCGTCGACCAGTTCGGACAGGATCGTCTGGAAGCGCGCCACGGCCTGTTCGCAGGCCATCCGCACCTCGGCTGCATCGCCGAAAGCCTCGATGATCAGGTCGATCGGGCCATGGTTCAGATGCAGCCTCCTGCCACCGGCCAGCCAGTGTGCCTGTGGCCCGCTCACAGGCCGCCTCCATGACGCCTGAGCTGCGCCATCGGCGGCCAGGAATTCGCGTTGGGCGCTTCGGTGTTGCGACGCGGATTGAGATATTCGCCGCCGCGCGCGAAAATATCGGCGAGACTGCGGATCTCGGCTTCATACCCGCCAAGCCTGAGATAATCGTCGCGGCGCAGGGTGAACTCGATCGGCGCCACCAGAGCCGGCGTCGGCACATAGCCGAAAGCGCCTTCCGGCACACGGCTGACATCGACCATCAGGGTGATGCCGCCACCCGGCCAGACGTAGACGGGTGCGCCGCCGACCGTGACATAGGTCTCCAGGCGCTGCACCGACCGCGTGAGGTTGACCGGATTCTCCGTCACGCCTGCCCTGAGGCTTCCGCCCGCCCCGCCGACGAACAGCACCGTGCACAGCGCCGGCTCGCAATTCTCCTCGATGAGCGATACCGATTTCCTGAGCCGTTCCGGGAATGGTTTTTCGACCGGTTTCAGCTCTTCGTCGAGCTCGTAATAGGCGAACTGCTCGCCGGTGGTGGAAACCATCAGCAGCGACAGGCCGGGACGTGCGCCTTTTACAGCATTCCATGGACCAAGGATCGACAGCGGGTCGTCGATGGCGGTGCCACCCCAGCCGAGCCCAGGCTCCGAGACCTTGAAATAGCGGCCGGGGGTGGAGCGACGGCCAACGATGCGGATGCCGGTGTCCGGCCAGCCCAGCACCTTGCCGGCCTGGTGTTCGGAAACCACGCCGGTGATGTGGTCGTCCACCACGACGACCTCGTCTACCAGCCCACGCCATTGCGCGGCAAACATGCCGATGGTGGCCGAGCCGCAACCGACCCGCATGCGGTGTTCCAGCTTGCCGTCGATCACCGGCGCCTTGCCCGCCTGCACGACAAGGGTGGCACCGCCGTCGATCGCAAGTTCGACCGGCTGTTGGTTGCACAGCGCCAGCAACGCGTCGCAGGTGGCGCGGCCTTCCGCCTTGGAGCCGCCGGTCAGGTGATGGACGCCGCCCAGCGACAACATCTGCGAGCCGTATTCGCCGGTGGTGACATGGCCGATCGCCTCACCCCCGGCACGCACGGTTGCCGTCTCGTCTCCGATATGGCGATCTGTGTCGATCTTCACCTTGACGCCGCAATAGGAGAAGATGCCCTCGGTCACCACGGTGACGAGGTCCACCCCGTCCACCTCCTGGCTGACGATGAAGGGGGCCGGCTTGTAGTCAGGATAGGTGGTTCCGGCGCCGATCGCCGTCACGAAACGCCGGCCGGTGTTGACGAGGTCGCCAGTCCACGCCTCACCATCGGCGACGAAGGGCACCACGGCCTGGCCGGTTTCAGCGGCGTGGTCCAGAATGGTGAGCGGATCAAGCCGCACGATGCGTCCTGCCCGGTTGCCGTAGCGATCGCAGGCGCCGGTGCGGCCCTCGGCGATGTAACACATAACCGGACAGGCATCGCAGCGGATCTTTTCCGCCACCTGCTTTTCGCCGGGGTCATGTGTGTCGAAACGCTCGGCGAGTTCGCTCATCGGCTCGCCTCCTTGATGGCAACCAGGATGCGCGATGGCGTCGCAGGGACCTTCGCCATCATCACGCCGGTGGCGTGGCGGATGGCGTTGAGGATCGCCGGTGCGGTCGGGATCAGCGAATGTTCGCCGAGCCCCTTGGCGCCGAAGGGCCCTTCCGGATCGGGCACCTCGACCAGGATCGTCTCGATCGGCGGCACATCGCCGATGGTCGGGATGAGATAGTCGTGCAGGTTCTCCGTGCGGCCGGGGATGTATTCTTCCATCAGCGCCATGCCGATGCCTTGGGCGATGCCGCCTTCGACTTGCCCTTCGGCCAGAATGGGATTGATCGCCTTGCCGACATCGTGCGCGGCGGTGATCTTGATCAGTCGCACCGTTCCCAGACGCATGTCGACCTCGAGTTCGGCAATCTGCGCGCCATAGCCATAGACGGCATAGGGTTTGCCCTGGCCGTTGGCGTCGAGCGGAGAGGTCGGCGGATCATAGGTTTCTTCGGCGCGGAAGACGAAACCGTCATCGTCCGCCGGCAATCCGGCCAGGTCGACGCGGCGGGTGGCGTCGCCCTCTCGGATAAGCAGCACACCCTGGTCGAACGAGAGCGTGGCCGCCTCGGAGACATTGGCATAGCGCAAAATGCGCTCGCGCAACGCACGTCCCGCCTTTTCGGCGGCCTTGCCGGTCACGAAGGTCTGGCGGGATGCGGATGTCTTGCCGGCGTCCGGGGAGATTGCGGTATCAGCGCCTTTCAGTTTCAGATTTTCCAGTGGGATGCCGAGCGTATCCGCGCAGATCTGGGCTATGACAGTGTTGGAACCCTGGCCGATGTCGACCGCGCCTTGATGAAGAATAACTTCGCCATCCCGCGAGATGCCCAGCTTGATCGTGGAAGGATTGGGCAGAGAAGTGTTGCCGCAACCGTACCAGCACGAGGCGATACCGACACCGCGCCGCAGCGCGCGGCTTGCCGCTTGATCGCCGGTGTTGAACATGTCCGCTTCCGCCAGCGCGCGCGCCCAATGCGGTTCGAGCGCTTCAAGACATGCGCCGATGCCGACGCCGGCTTCCAGCTTCTGGCCGGTGACCGTTTCCGAGCCGTTCCGAAGGCAGTTCTTCAAGCGGAATTCCAGTCGGTCGATGCCAAGCTTTTCTGCTAGCTGATCGTAGAGGGCTTCCTGCATGATCGTTGCCTGCGGCACGCCGAAACCACGGAAGGCGCCGGAAATCGGGCCGTTCGTGTGGATGGCGCGACCCTCGGCACGATAGTGCGGTGTGGCATAAGGACCCGAGGCATGCACCGGCACGCGGTTTGCGACCGTCGGTCCCCAACTGGCATAGGCACCGGTGTTGAAGGCGCCCTCGAAGGTCATGACGGAGACCGTGCCGTCCAACGCCACGCCGATGGCGGCACGCATGGTTGCCGGATGGCGCTTGGTCGTCGCCATCATCGATTCCGAGCGAGAAAAGGCAAGGGCGGCAGGGCGGCCAGTCTTCAAAGCGACCAGGCCGATCAATGGCTGCACGGAAATGTCGAGCTTGGAACCGAAACCACCGCCGGTGGCTGTCGGCACGATGCGCACCTTGTCCGGGGCAAGCCCAAGAACACGTGCCGTATCGTCACGATCCATGTAGGGCGCCTGGGTGCAGGCGACGATGACAAGGGTATCATCGTCCAGATAGGCATAGCCTGCTTCCGGCTCGATATAGGCGTGTTCGACATAGGATGTTTCGATGGTTGCCGAAGCGGTGGCGAAGGCGGCAGCCAGAGCCTTGTCGGGCTCGCCGCGCTCGACGAAGCCTTTGGTCAGAAGATTGCCGGTGCGGTCCGCGTGGATCGGGATCGCATCTTGCGCCTGTGCTTCTTCCGCGGCCAACAGATGCTGGCCTTCCTTCCATGTGACCGGGAAATCCTCCAGGTCGAGATCGGCAGCGACAGAACGCTCGACTGCAACCAAAGCCACCGCCTCGCCACGGAAGCGGACAACACCCTCTGCCAGCGCGGGTTGATCGGCGAAGGCGGGAATAGCGCCGAACACATTCCGGCCTGGAATATCGGCGGCGGTGAAGATGCCGACGACACCTGGATGGGTTGCGCTCCAGGCTGCGAGATCGCCGAACGCAAAATGCGCATGATGGTGGCGGGAGCGCACCACGAGGACGGCCAGGGCATCTTCAGGGAAGGAGTCTGCGCCGAACTTTTCGGTGCCTGTGACCTTGGGCACGCCGTCCAGCCGCACCGGAGATGAGCCGACGGCCTTGCCGGCGATCGGCAGGCGAAAGTCGAGCTCCGCGCCATTGTCTCGGGCGACATCGAGGACCGCGGCGATGATTTTCCGATAGCCGGTGCAGCGGCACAGGATCCCGCCCAGCGCATCGCGCACTTCGGCTTCGCCGGGGTGCGGGTTCTCGTCCAGCAGCGCGGTCGCGGTCACCAGCAGGCCGGGCGTGCAGATGCCGCATTGCGCGGCGCCGTGTTTGAGAAACGATGCCTGCAGCGCGGAGAGCCGGCCGTTGGCCAGCCCTTCGACTGTTGTGATCTTCGCTCCGCCGACGGAAGCGAGCGGCGTCAGGCAGGCGCAGACCGGCTGGCCGTCGACAAGCACGGTACAGGCCCCGCAATCTCCGGCATCGCACCCCACCTTGGTCCCGGTGAGCTGCAGTTCGTCACGCAGCACGGATGACAGCCGGCTAACCGGTGAGGCACACACGGTCGCTTGTCTGGAGTTGACCTGAAAGGTTATGTCCCCACGCTCCATGCTCATGCCGCAACCTCCCTCTGAGGAGATTGGCAGGCAGCCGCCTGGATGGCGCGGGCAACGATCTCGCGAGCAGCATCCAGCCGGTAGGCGGCAGAGCCACGCACGTCGTCGATAGGGGCGAGTTGCGGCATCGGGGTGGCCTGGATGATATCTGCAAGCGAACCGTCGAGCGTCCGGCCGACAAGGGCTTTTTCGACGTGGGACAACCGTGTCGCGACGGCCGAGCACGCGCCAACGGCGATTGCCGCTTGCTGGACGATACCGTCTTCGATGACCAGCCGGGCGGCGACCATGGCGATCGAGATCACCAGATACCGCCGAGCACCGAGTTTGACGAAACCCGAGGTTCCGGCAGCACTGGTCTTGGGCACACGGATGGCGGTGACCAGTTCGTTGGGCCGGCGTGCGGTGCGGCGGTTGCCAAGGATGAAATCGGCGAGTGGCAGATACCGGGTCGCTTCGCTCGAGCGCAATTCCACGTCGGCATCCAGCACCAACAGCGCAGGGACGCCGTCCGCTGCAGGCGATGCGTTGCAGAGATTGCCGGCAACCGAAGCGACATTCTGGATCTGCGGCGAGCCGACCTCACGTGCGGCGTGCTTCAGCGCTTCGAAGGCGGAGGGCAGAGACTGGCGGATGATATCGGCCCAGGTCGTGCGGGCGCCAATCAACCAGTGCGTCTCATTCTCGGCAACGCCGCGCAGCGTGACGATGCCGTTGATGTCGAGAATGTTCTCGCGAATGGGTCGATTGCCCTGGGAAGGGTAGAAATCGGTGCCGCCGGCAAGCACACGCCACGATGTTTCGTCGAGCAGCGTGAGCGCTTCGTCGAGTGTGGCGGGTTTCGCGTAACGGATCACGCCTGCCTTCCCGGTTCCTCCCGAAGGAGGCCTTCTCCCCTTGGAGCGTCGCGCCATCTGGGCGCGCAAAGGACACTCCAACACTCTGAATTAGCACATGATGCCTTCTGAAAATCGACTCCGATTTTCAGGGTCATGCGCCAAGATCGGCCGGTGCATCGCCGGCAAATTCATTCGTATGCAAATGATATCAGTCGTGCTGGCTTTGTCAAAGCAGTGGGCATTCCCGGCTCGGCCTCAGCGGCCTGCAGCTTTAGAAGGTTGACGCGAGCGACCATCTGATCGAGTTTCTCCACCCCGGTCGCCCAGGGTGTGTTCCCAACACACCCGAGGCGGCCTCTCCTGCCCGCTGAAAGGTAACGCCATGGCCGATGAAGCACTGATCGTTGTCGATCTGCAGAATGATTTCTGCCCGGGCGGCGCTCTTGCCGTGACCGGCGGCGATGAGATCGTGCCACTGGTCAACGACCTGATCCGCAATGCCGAACACGTGGTGATGACACAGGACTGGCATCCCGCCGGCCATTCCAGCTTCGCGTCCAGCCACCCGGGCAAGCAGCCGTTCGAGATGGTCGAAATGTCCTACGGTCCACAGACCCTGTGGCCGGATCATTGTATCCAGGGCAGCCTTGGCTCCGACTTCCACTCCGGCCTCGCCTGGAGCAAGACCGAACTGATCGTCCGCAAAGGGTTCCGCTCGGGCATCGACAGCTATTCAGCCTTCTTCGAAAATGACCATACGACGCCGACCGGGCTTGCCGGCTATCTGCGTGAGCGCGGCATCGAGGCCATCACGCTCGTCGGCCTGGCAACGGATTTCTGCGTCGCTTTCTCCGCACTCGACGCGGTCAGTCAAGGTTTTGCGACGACCGTGCGTCTCGATGCCTGCCGTGGCATCAATCTGAATGGCTCACTTGACGCAATGCTTGGCCGTATGCGTGATGCCGGCGTAGTGCTGGTTTGACGCTAGAGCGTTTCCGTTTTCACGGAAACGCTCTAGCTCTTTTACACAATTCCGGATGGAAAACCGCTACGCACTTTTCCTGGAATTGCTCTTGGTGTTTCGGGCGATCGGTTGAGGGGCGACGTGCATTACAGGAAAGTTCTGGCGGCGATCGGGCTGCTTTGCGGGAGTGTGGTTCCCGCTTTCGCCGCCGAGGGACTGCCCGGCGCAACCATGTCGCTCTGGTGGGGATTGCCCTTCGCCGGCTTGCTGCTGTCCATCGCCAGCGGGCCGCTGCTGTTTCCCCATCTGTGGGAACATCACTACGGCAAGATTGCCGCCGTCTGGGCCGCGCTGGTCGTCGGCCCGCTGGCTCTGGCTTTCGGTGCGGACCTTTCCCTCAATGCCGTGCTGCACGCGCTGCTCACCGAATATATGTCGTTCATCATCCTGCTGTTCGCGTTGTTCACGATTGCGGGCGGCATTCTGGTTGCCGGCAACATTCACGGCACGCCGTGGACAAATGCCGGCCTGTTGCTGATCGGGGCACTGCTGGCCTCGGTGGTCGGTACCACCGGCGCTTCGATGATCATGATCCGGCCCGTCATCCGCGCCAACGACAACCGGCCGTTCAACGCCCATGTCGTCGTCTTCTTCATCTTCCTGGTCTCCAACATCGGCGGTTCACTGACGCCGCTCGGCGATCCGCCGCTGTTCGTCGGCTTTCTGCGCGGCGTCGAGTTCTTCTGGACGACGGCGAACCTGTGGCGGGAAACGCTGTTCGTCACCGTGCTGGTGCTGGCGGCCTTTCTTGTGCTGGATTTCATCCTCCATTGGCGTGAGGAAGGCCAGCCGAAGATCAAGGACCCGACGCCGGATTCGAAAGTGCGTCTACGTGGCTTGCCCAACCTGCCGCTGCTTGCCGGCGTAATCGCAGCGATCCTGCTCTCGGCGTCCTGGAAACCGGGCATCGAGGTCTCGGTGTTGGGCGTTGTGCTGGAATTGCAGAATCTCGTGCGCGACGCGATCATCCTGGCCCTTGCCTTTGTTTCACTGGCGGTGTCGCGCCCCGAATACCGCAAGGCCAATGGCTTCGCCTGGGGGCCGATCGCCGAAGTGGCAAAACTGTTTGCCGCGATCTTCATCTGCATCGTGCCGGTGATCGCCATCCTGAAGGCCGGCAAGGATGGCGCCTTGGCGCCTCTGGTTGCCCTGGTGACGGCTGCTGACGGAACACCCAACGATCTCGCCTATTTCTGGCTGACCGGAGCGCTGTCCTCTTTCCTCGACAACGCGCCGACCTACCTTGTCTTCTTCGAACTGGCTGGCGGTGACGCGCGTCATTTGATGACGGAACTGGCGACGACGCTGGCTGCGATCTCGGCGGGCGCCGTCTTCATGGGCGCCAACACCTATATCGGCAATGCGCCCAATTTCATGGTCTATGCCATTGCGCGTCATCAGGGCGTCAAGATGCCGGGTTTCTTCGGCTATATGCTATGGTCGGGCGCGGTGCTGATCCCGGCCTTCGTGATTGCGGGCTTCATCTTCTTCAGGTGAGGCGCTAGACCGATCGTCGGAAGACATTGTCCCGTCGCCCTAAACCTCTAGAGCATGATCCCGAAAGGATGACCGATGACGCCAAAAGCCGTTTTCTGGGACATGGATGGAACACTCGTCGACAGCGAACCGCTGCACGATGCCGCTCTGGTTTCGGCGATGCGCAGCGTGGGCCTGGCGGCGCCTGCCGATCTGCATGAGCGTGTGCTCGGCAAGACCGCCGCTTTCGTTTACGACATGATGCGCGATGAGTTCGGCCTGACGTTGCCGTTCGATCAATGGATCGCACTCAAATATGATTACTACATGGCCAATGTCGGTGGCCTGCAGCCCCGGCCGGGCGCGATCGAGATCTATCAGGAACTGCGGGCGCTTGGCGTGAAGCAGGCGGTGGTCTCGAATTCCGACCGGCTGATCGTCGATGCCAATCTTGGCGCGGTCGGCCTTTCGCACGCCGGGATGAAGACGGTGAGCCGCAACGACGTGCGCGAAGGCAAACCACACCCCGAGCCGTTCCTGCGCGCGGCCTGGTTGTTCGATGTCGACCCGAGCGAGGCTGTGGCAATCGACGACAGCATAACAGGCGCGATGTCCGGCCTGGCCGCCGGCATGAAAACGATCTTCTGGCCGGAAAGGCCGATGGCCGGTCCGGACGGCGCGGTCGTCCTCAACACCGTGGACGAGTTGCGCGCCGAACTCGGCCTTTAGCCGTCAATCAACTGCGGTAGACGGGCTCCTGCTCATCCAGGATCGCCTTCAGCTCGGCCAGGTGCCGTTCCGCCTGGCCGGGATAGTCGTCCATCTCG
>NZ_LJSD01000074.1 GCF_001303895.1 Mesorhizobium sp. 1M-11
GATTCCATGATGAAGCTGGTGCTGGCCATCGGCGTCGAACGCTTCCTGACCGAGCTGGCCACCTATATCGAAGAGGACTTCCGCCGCTGGGAGCTGTTCGACAAGACGCCGCGCGTCGCCTCGCACAGCCATGATGGCGTCATCGAACTGATGCCGACCAGCGACGGCCATCTCTACGGCTTCAAATATGTCAACGGCCACCCGAAGAACACGCGCGAGGGCCTGCAGACGGTGACCGCTTTCGGCGTGCTTGCCGATGTCGGCTCCGGCTATCCGATGCTGCTCACCGAAATGACCATCCTGACGGCGCTGCGCACCGCAGCCACGTCGGCGCTCGTTGCAAAGTACCTGGCGCCGAAGGGTGCCCGCACCATGACCATCATCGGCAATGGCGCGCAGTCGGAGTTCCAGGCGATCGCCTTCAAGGCCATCACCGGCATCGACAGGCTGCGCCTTTACGACATCGATGCGTCGGCCTCGCGGCGTTGTGCGAAGAACCTCGCCGGCATGGGTTTCGACATCACCATCTGCGCTTCCGGCCAGGAAGCGGTGGAGGGCGCGGAGATCATCACCACGGTGACCGCCGACAAGCAGTATGCGACGATCCTGACCGACAACATGGTGGGCTCGGGCGTGCACATCAATGCGGTCGGCGGCGACTGTCCCGGCAAGACCGAGCTGCATCGCGACATCCTGCTGCGTTCCGATATCTTCGTGGAGTTCCCGCCGCAGACGCGCATCGAGGGCGAGATCCAGCAGCTGGATGGCGATCATCCGGTGACCGAGCTGTGGCAGGTGATGGCAGGCAAGGCGGCGGGCCGGACCAGCGACAAGCAGATCACGCTGTTCGACTCGGTCGGCTTTGCTACCGAGGATTTCTCGGCGCTGCGTTATGTGCGCGATCAGCTCCACGCCACCGGCCTTTATGAAGAGCTCGACCTGCTTGCCGATCCCGACGAACCGCGTGACCTGTTCGGCATGTTGCTGCGCGCCGCCGCTGCATGACCCCGAAAATCGCAATCGATTTTCGGAAAGGATCGCAGGCCAGATACAAGTGTTAGAGTGACCTTTCCGCGTCCGCAAAGGACGCGCGGCGCTCTCGAGCGGCCGTTGTCAGGCGATACCTTGGAGATTGGAAACATGGCGCTCAAGCGGATGGACAACGTCGGAATCGTCGTCGAAGATCTCGGAGGGACGATTGATTTCTTTCGCGAACTCGGCCTCGAGCTCGAAGGGCGGGCCACGATCGAAGGAGAATGGGCCGGACGTGTCACTGGACTGGGCGGCCAGCATGTCGAGATTGCCATGATGCGCACACCCGACGGCCACAGCCGGCTCGAACTTTCCCGCTTCCTGAGGCCGCCTGTCGTTGCAGACCACCGGAACGCTCCGGTCAACGCCCTGGGCTACCTTCGTGTCATGTTTGCCGTGGACGACATCGACGAGACCCTTGAAAGGCTCCGCACGCGCGGCGCTCAGCTCGTAGGCGAAGTCGTCCAGTACAAGGACGCGTATCGGCTCTGCTACATCCGTGGGCCTGAAGGGCTTCTCATCGGACTCGCTCAAGAACTGAGCTGAGTGCAATACGAAAGACAAATGCCCGCGCGTCCGAGGCCGACCGTCTGTTCGAGCCGGCTCGCCGCCGTCAGCCTAACTCTTAGGAGGGGTTCCCGGTTCCGCTCGCACGCCTTTCAATACCTGGACCAGCGCCTTGCATTCCGCCTGGCGGTGGCCGTTGCGGCGCCAGGCCAGCGCGACGATGCGTGAAGGCATCGGCTCGGTGAAGGGCACCACGCGAAGGTCGGGCAGTGCTGCCGTCGGCGCCACCGCCATCTCCGGCACCAGCGTCACACCAAAGCCGTGTCCGACCATCTGCAGAAGCGTGGTCAGGCTGGTCGCGCCGTAATTCGCCATGGCGGTCGGGCGCACGCTGCCGCACAGCTGTAGCGCCTGTTCGCGCAGGCAATGGCCTTCTTCGAGAAGCATCAGTCTCTCCAGCACCGGGCTTTCCGGTGGTACAGGCGGCGCCACGAGGTCGGGTTCCGCGCGCGGCACTGCCAGGAAGAAGCGGTCCTCGAACAGGGCTTCGGCGGTCAGTCCCGGCTGGTCGAGCGGCAGCGCCGCGATGAAGGCGTCGAGGCTCCCGAGCGCGGCTTCCTCAGCCAACGTGTCTGTCACCGCCTCGCGCAGCTCAAGCCGCAACTCGGGATAGAGCCGCCGCAGTTCCGGCAGGATCGAGGGCAGCAGATAGGGCGCCACCGTCGGGATGATGCCGAGCCGGAAGCGGCCCTCCAGAGAACCGCGTCCCGCCACAGCTGCTTCTTCCACGTCGCGCGTGGCTGCCAGCGCCCGCGTAATCAGCGGCAAAAGCGTCAGCGCTTCCGGCGTCAGGATCGCGTTGCGGCCCGTGCGGTCGAACAGCTTGCAGCCGAGCTTTTCCTCCATGTCGGCGATCTGCGCGGAAAGCGCCGGCTGGCTGATTCCGCATAGCACCGCAGCGCGTCCGAAATGCAGTGTCTGCACCAGCGTCTCGAAATACTGCATCTGCCGCAGTGTGAGTTTTATCATAAGAAAAACCTATCGTAAAAAACACAAAAGGCAATTTGCTTTTATAGAATGGACCCCTTACGCTGTCTCTGTTCCACAATTCGGCGGGCGCCTCTGCGGCAGCTCTTCGGCAACCCACCCATTTACGAGGGAGGCAGCCATCGTCAGCCTCTCTCCAGATCAACGTCTGCCGCGCGCCCCGCGAAAGGGCATGGGGTTTGGCCTCGTTTGAAGTTCAGGATTGGAGAAAGAAATGGACGCAAAGACCGACGACAAAAGCGCAGGCAAATGCCCGTTCAGCGGCCATGGACCGAAGAATCGCGACTGGTGGCCCGAACAGCTGGACGTCCAGGTCCTGCACAACAACTCAGGCCTGTCCGATCCCATGGGCGAGACCTTTGACTACGCCAAGGAGTTCGAGAGCCTCGATCTGAACGCGGTCATCGCGGACCTGACGGCGCTGATGACGGATTCGCAGGATTGGTGGCCGGCCGACTTCGGGCATTACGGCGGCATGTTCATCCGCATGGCCTGGCACAGCGCCGGCACCTATCGCATCACCGACGGCCGCGGCGGCGCCGGCGCCGGTCAGCAGCGTTTTGCTCCGCTGAATTCCTGGCCGGACAACGCAAACCTCGACAAGGCTCGCCGCCTGCTGTGGCCAATCAAGCAGAAATACGGCCGCAAGCTCTCCTGGGCAGATCTTTTGATCCTGACCGGCAACGTCGCGCTGGAATCGATGGGCTTCAAGACTTTCGGCTACGCCGGCGGCCGCGCCGACGTCTGGGAGCCGGAAGAGCTTTACTGGGGCCCGGAAGGCACCTGGCTTGGCGACGAACGCTACAGCGGTGAACGCCAGCTGTCCGAGCCGCTGGGCGCCGTGCAGATGGGCCTGATCTACGTCAACCCGGAAGGCCCGAACGGCAATCCCGATCCCATTGCGGCGGCGAGGGACATCCGCGAGACGTTCTTCCGCATGGCGATGAACGACGAAGAGACCGTGGCGCTGATCGCCGGCGGTCACAGCTTCGGCAAGACGCATGGCGCCGGCGATCCGTCGCTGATTGGCCCCGCTCCGGAGGGGGGCGCCATTGAGGATCAGGGCCTCGGCTGGAAGAGCAAGCACGGTACCGGCGTTGGTGCCGACTCCATCACCGGCGGCCCGGAAGTGACCTGGACGCAGACGCCGACGCAGTGGAGCAACCTCTTCTTCAAGAACCTGTTCGAATACGAATGGGAACTGACGGCGAGCCCCGCGGGTGCCAAGCAGTGGAAGGCAAAGAATGCCGAAGCCACCATTCCGGATGCTTACGATCCATCGAAGAAGCATCTGCCGACCATGCTGACGACAGACCTGTCGCTGCGGTTCGACCCGGAATACGAGAAGATCTCGCGCCGCTTCTATGAGAACCCGGACCAGTTCGCCGACGCTTTCGCCCGCGCCTGGTTTAAGCTCACCCACCGCGATATGGGTCCGCGCGTCCGCTATCTCGGTTCGCTGGTCCCGCAGGAGACGCTGATCTGGCAGGATCCGGTTCCCGCCGTCGATCATGCGCTGGTCAACGAGCAGGACATCGCCGCGCTGAAGGCGAAGATCCTCGCCTCCGGCCTGACGGTGTCGCAGCTGGTCTCGACCGCCTGGGCCTCGGCCTCGACCTTCCGTGGTTCGGACAAGCGCGGCGGCGCCAATGGCGCGCGCATCCGTCTCGCGCCGCAGAAGGATTGGGAAGTGAACCAGCCGGCCGAGCTCAAGACCGTGCTTGGCAAGCTCGAAGCGATCCGCGACGAATTCAACGCTTCGGCTACCGGCGGCAAGAAGGTGTCGCTGGCCGATCTGATCGTGCTCGGCGGCAGCGCCGCGGTCGAGAAGGCCGCTCGCGACGCCGGCGTCGACGTGACGGTGCCGTTCGCACCGGGCCGTACCGACGCCTCGCAGGATCAGACCGACGTGCAGTCCTTTGCTCCGCTCGAGCCGCGCGCTGACGGTTTCCGCAATTACATCGGCAAGAAGCACCAGTTCATGAAGCCGGAGGAAGCTCTGGTGGACCGGGCGCAACTGCTGCGGTTGACGGGGCCGGAACTGACGGTGCTCGTCGGTGGCCTGCGCGTGCTCGGCGCGAATGCCGGTGGTTCCAAGCACGGCGTGTTCACCGACAAGCCCGGCACGCTGACGAACGATTTCTTCGTCAACCTGCTCGACATGGCAACCGAATGGCAGCCGGCGGGCGACGGCGTCTATGAAGGCCGCGACCGCAAGACCAAGGCGCCCAAGTGGACCGGCACCCGCGTCGATCTGATCTTCGGCTCGCACTCGCAACTGCGTGCCTTCGCCGAAGTCTATGGCAGCGCGGATTCCAGGGAGAAGTTCGCGAAGGACTTCGTGGCGGCCTGGACCAAGGTGATGAACGCCGACCGCTTCGATCTCGTCTGAGTTCAAGCTGATCAAAATAAAACAGGCGCGGAGCGATCCGCGCCTGTTTCTTATTGGAAGGTTGGCAAGGCGCCCAGGTGAGCGCCTTGCCTTCGTGTCCTTAGTCCTTCTCGAACATGCCGGTCTTGGCGACGACGCCGGCAATGGCGCCGCCGATCAGTGGCGCAACGATGAACAGCCAGAGTTGGCTGATGGCCGCGCCGCCGGTGAACAGCGCCGGGCCGATCGAACGTGCCGGGTTGAGCGAGGTTCCGGTCACCGGGATGATCGCGAAGTGCAACGCTGAAAGCGTCAGGCCGATGACCAGGCCGGCAAAGGCTGTCGTGTGCTTGCCGCTGGTGACGCCGAGAATGACCGTCACGAACGTGAACGTGCCGATCAGTTCCCACAGGAACGCGGAGCTCATGCCCCATTTCGTCTCGTCCCAGCCGTTCGCTCCGAAGCCGCCGGTATGGCCGCCGACCTGTCCCGAAACGATGATCCACAGCGCCAGCGAAGCGATGATGGCGCCGATGATCTGGGCGATCCAGTAAGGGATCACATCCTTGGCCGGCAAGCGACCGGCCAGGAAGACGCCCAGCGTCACCGCCGGGTTGAGATGCGCGCCGGAAATCGGTCCGATCGCGTAGGCGGCGGCGATAAGGCCGATGCCGAAAGCAAGGCCGATGCCTTCCTGTCCAAGCGGCAAGGCGCCGCCGAACCCGCCGGTCACCACCGAGGCGGTGCCGATGAACACCAACAAAAATGTACCCAGAACTTCAGCCAGATAAGATTTCATAGTCCCTCTCCTCGAAAGGGCCCTGCCAGCTCCTGGCAAGAGCCGCGAATCGCAAGCGGGAGCGTAAGCTTAAGCCGAACCGTTTTAAAGCGGCGGATATTGCGCCAGTTCAACGCCTTGTGCATTCGGGTTGCGCCCTTTAGAGCAGAAACGAAATCAATCCTACGCGGCGGACGAATGCGACTGGGCGGAAGGCTGGCGGCAGCCATCGAAGTTTTGGAAGACATCAATCGCCGGCATCGTCCGGCGGCCGATGCCTTGCGCGACTGGGGCCTCTCACACCGCTTTGCCGGCGGCGGCGATCGTGCCGCGATCGGCAACATCGTCTATGACGCCCTGCGCCGCAAACGCAGTGCCGGCTGGCTGTTCGATGATGAGACGCCGCGCGCGGTCGGCTTTGGCGCGCTTTTGCTGGAATGGGGGCAGACGGCGCAGTCGCTGAATGCCGTGCTCGCAGGTGACAAATTCGCGCCGCCCTTGCTGAGCGATGCCGAATTGGCGACCGTTGCCGGGCGCAGACTGGCCGACGCACCGGACGAGGTGCGGGCCGATAGCCCCGACTGGTGCGTGCCGCTGCTGAAAGAAGCTTTCGGCGAAACATGGGTGGAAGAGGGTGCAGCCCTTGCCGCCCGCCCGCCGCTCGACCTGCGCACGAACACCTTGCAGGCCAATCGGGCCAAGGTTCTGGCGGAACTCGCTGAGACGGGCGCCGAACCGGCACGTCTCGCCACTCAGGGTATCCGTATCGCGCCGATCGCCGGCGACGGCCGGCACCCGAATGTCCAGGCCGAACCAGCCTTCCAGAAGGGCTGGTTCGAAGTGCAGGACGAGGGCTCGCAGATCGCCGCGGAACTCGCCGACGCAAAACCCGGCATGCAGGTGCTCGACTATTGCGCCGGCGCCGGCGGCAAGTCGCTGGCGCTGTCGGCGGCGATGGAGAACAAAGGCCAGGTCTTCGCGCATGACGCGGAAAAGCAGCGCTTGGCGCCGATCTTCGACCGTATGCGCCGCTCCGAAAACCGTAACATCCAGGTCGTCGCGCGCGAGCAGGAGTTGGCGCCTCTGGCCAGCCACATGGATATCGTGCTGGTCGATGCGCCATGCACCGGTTCAGGCACCTGGCGGCGCCGGCCGGATGCCAAATGGCGGCTGACCAACCGCCAGCTCGATGCGCGCAAGGCCGAACAATCGGCCATACTCGATGTAGCCAGGAACTTCGTGAAACCCGGCGGCCTGCTCGTCTACGTCACCTGTTCGGTTTTCCCGGATGAAAATGGCGAGCAGGTGTCGGCTTTCCTGGCCCGGCACGAAGGATTTGCGCCGGTCGATCATGCCGCGCTGTGGCAAGCCCGTTTCCCTGGCCATAACGCTGCGGCTCGCCTCGGCCCGCACTTCGGCATCTCGTTGTCGCCGGCGCTGAGCGGCACCGATGGCTTCTATTTCTGCGCTCTGCGCAAGGCTGCGTGATCCCTTGACCTATGCTGCGATGCAGCATGGGCATTGCCTGTGGGGTGGCTCTGCGGTAAGCCGGCTAGAACATATTTCCTGAAAAGTCGCGGGCTCTATTGCACGTGCAAGATAACCTTGGGGGCAAGCACCATGGCAGCCAAGATCGTACCGGCCCCGAATTATGAGGAGCGCGTCAGGACCTCGTTCTCGCGCCAGCAAGCCATGGCCACGATCGGCGCCGAACTGACGCTGGTTACCCCGGGCATCATCGAGATCGAGATGCCCTATTCGGCCGAGCTTACGCAGCAGCATGGCTTCCTGCACGCCGGCGTGATTTCGACGGCGCTGGATTCAGCCTGCGGCTATGCCGCCTATTCGCTGATGCCGGAAAATTCCGGCGTGCTGACCATCGAGTTCAAGGTGAACCTCCTGGCGCCGGGCAAAGGCGAACGCTTCCTGTTCCGTGGCTCCGTCACCAAGCCCGGCCGCACCATCATCGTTGCCGACGGCCAGGCCTACGCCTTCGCCGCCGACGGCGAGGCCAAGCTGATCGCCACAATGACCGGCACCATGATGACGGTGACCGGACGTGAAGGCATCGAAGGGTGAGCTGCCGGCTCACGATTTCGTCGCGCAACTGACACGACGAGACGTTACGCAGGCCGAAACCACGCCGTGCGCCATGTCCTCAGGTGTTTAAGTCGATGAACCAGAATTCCGCAGACCTGCTTGTCGCTCTCGCCGGACGCAAGGTCCTGTTCGTCATGGCGGCGGATGCCGAGTACGGTCCGCACCTCAAGCGCCTGTTCAAGCCGTTGATGACCGGCGTCGGCCCGGTCGAAGCCGGCGTGCGGCTGGGCGCCGAATTCGCATGGCTGCAGGCCGCCGACCGGTTGCCTGATTTGATCGTCTCGCTCGGCTCCGCCGGTTCGCGCCGGCTGGAGCAGACCGGCATCTACCAGGCGACGTCGGTATCCTATCGCGACATGGATGCTTCCGCGCTCGGCTTCGAGAGAGGCGTCACGCCGTTTCTCGACCTGCCGGCAACCTTGCCGCTCGGTCATCGCATCGCCGGCATCGAAGGCGCGTCGCTCTCCACCGGCGCCAACATCGTATCGGGTGCCGCCTACGATACCGTTGCCGAAGACATGGTCGATATGGAGACCTTCGCCGCGCTGCGCGCCTGCCAGCTGTTCTCCTTGCCTTTGATTGCGCTACGCGGCATTTCCGACGGCGCTGCGGAACTGAGGCATGTCGGCGACTGGACCGAATATCTCCACGTCATAGACGAAAAGCTGGCCGCCGCCGTCGACCTGCTCAGCGTGGCACTTGCCGACGGCGCGCTGGACCTTTGACGGCGGACATTGCCGCGACACGAGAGCGGCATACCGGTTCATCTTGTCCGCATTCCGCTCCAGCGAGCCCATTGCGTCGAATCGGTTCTTTCTTTAAAGGCTCGCCATGACGACACATCCCCACACAGTTCTCATCATCGACTTCGGCAGCCAGGTCACGCAGCTGATCGCCAGGCGCTTGCGCGAAGCCGGCGTCTATTGCGAAATCGTGCCGTTCCAGTCGGCCGACGAAGGCTTCCGGCGGATCAATCCCAAGGCGGTCATCCTGTCGGGAAGTCCGCATTCCACCGTCGACATCGGCAGCCCGCGCGCCCCTGACGCGGTCTTCACGGCCGGCATCCCGGTGCTCGGCATCTGCTACGGCGAACAGACCATGTGTGCCCAGCTTGGCGGCAAGGTCGAAGGCGGCCATCACCGCGAATTCGGCCGGGCCTTCCTCGAGGTCGAGCAGGATTGCGCGCTCTTCGACGACGTCTGGGCAAAGGGCACTCGCCACCAGGTGTGGATGAGCCACGGCGATCGCGTCACCGCCATTCCGCCGGGCTTCAAGGTCGTCGGTACGTCGACCGGTGCGCCGTTCGCGGCGATCGCCGATGAAGAGCGCAAGTTCTACGCCGTCCAGTTCCATCCGGAAGTCGTGCACACGCCGGACGGCGCCAAGCTCTTACGCAATTTCGTGCATAAGATCGCCGGCATCCAGGGCGACTGGACCATGAAGGCCTATCGTGAGCACGCCGTCGAGGCGATCCGCAAGCAGGTCGGCAAAGGCAAGGTGATCTGCGCGTTGTCGGGAGGCGTCGATTCCTCTGTCGCGGCGCTGCTGATCCACGAAGCGGTCGGCAACCAGCTCACCTGCATCCTGGTCGACCACGGCCTGATGCGCAAGAACGAGGCGGCGGACGTCGTCACCATGTTCCGCGAGCACTACAATCTGCCGCTGATCCTGGTCGACGCCTCGGATCGTTTCATCTCCGCGCTGGAAGGCGAAAGCGATCCGGAAAAGAAGCGCAAGACCATCGGCCGCCTGTTCATCGAGGTGTTCGAGGAAGAGGCCAAGAAACTCGGGGGCGCTGAATTCCTGGCGCAGGGCACGCTTTATCCCGATGTCATCGAGAGCGTGTCCTTCACCGGCGCCACCTCATCGACAATCAAGTCGCACCACAATGTCGGCGGCCTGCCCGAGCGCATGAACATGCAGCTCGTCGAGCCGCTGCGTGAACTGTTCAAGGACGAGGTGCGCGTGCTTGGCCGCGAGCTAGGCCTGCCGGACAGCTTCATCGGCCGCCATCCCTTCCCGGGACCAGGCCTTGCCATCCGCTGTCCGGGCGGCATCACCCGCGAGAAGCTGGAGATTCTGCGCGAAGCCGATGCGATCTACCTTGACGAGATCCGCAAGGCCGGCCTCTACGACGCCATCTGGCAGGCTTTCGCCGTCCTGCTGCCGGTGCAGACTGTGGGCGTCATGGGTGATGGCCGCACCTATGAGTTCGTCTGCGCCTTGCGTGCCGTGACCTCGGTCGACGGCATGACGGCAGATTTCTACCATTACGACATGGAATTCCTCGGCCGCGCCGCCACCCGCATCATCAACGAAGTGCGCGGCATCAACCGTGTCGTCTACGACGTGACCTCGAAGCCGCCGGGCACGATCGAGTGGGAGTAGATGACGGCAGGAGACGATTAGCTAAGCCGCCGCTCGAGCGGGTCGTTCGGTCACCTGATCGCGATTGGCGCGCCACCATTCGACCAGTCTGGTGAGGCCTTCGTCGAGGTCGACGGTCGCCTTGAAGCCCAGCATCTTCTCCGCCTTGGACGTGTCGGCCAGACGCCGCGAGACGGGGTTCACCTTGCGCTCGGGTCCGTATTCCGGCTGGAGGTTGGAGCCCATCACGCGCAGGAGCGAGGCGGCCAGGTCGTTGAGGCTCGTCTCCACGCCGCTGGCGACGTTGAACACGTCGTCCTCCACGTCCGACAGCAGGGACAGGATGTTGGCTCGGGCGACGTCCTCGATATAGACGAAGTCCATGGTGGTGGACCCGTCGCCGAGGATCAGCGGCGGCTGGCCGGCGGCGATGCGTTCCATCCAGCGGATCAGAACCTCGGTATACTTGCCGTGCACGTCCATGCGCGGGCCGTATACGTTGAAATAGCGCAAGGCCACGTAAGGCAGGCCGTACATGTCGTTGAACGAGCGCAACAGGCCTTCCAGCATGACTTTGCTGGCGCCGTACCAGGTGCGGTTGTTGTACGGGTGGTGGTTCTCTTGGGTGGGGAAGAGGTCGGCCAGGCCGTAGATCGAGGCCGAGGAAGCCGCGCAGATCTTCTTCACGCCTTTGGCCTGGGCGGCTTCAAAGACGTTGTAGGTGCCGTCGCACATGACGCCAAGGGCTTCGCGAGGCTCGGCGGCGCAGGCGATGACCCTCAGGGTTGCCATGTGGATCACGGCGTCCATGCCGTCGGTGGCCCTGTGGACAGCCTCCACGTCGCGAATGTCGCCTTCGACGAGTTGGACGCGCGGGTCCTGCAGGGCGTCCTTGACGTTGTGCAGGCTACCGCGGACCAGGTTGTCGAGGATCACGATCTTTTCAGGTGCGTGATCCTTCAGCAGCAGGTCGATGGTGGTCGAGCCGATCAGACCGCAGCCGCCGGTCACCAGGATGCGAGAGCCCTCAAGTTTCATCGTGTTTCCCCTTGTCGGTTGGAGATGGCCTCGGCAGGCCTGT
Organism: Mesorhizobium sp. 1M-11; assembly: GCF_001303895.1. Classification (GTDB taxonomy): domain Bacteria; phylum Pseudomonadota; class Alphaproteobacteria; order Rhizobiales; family Rhizobiaceae; genus Mesorhizobium. The sequence continues at coordinate 11,284 of NZ_LJSD01000074.1, forward strand.
TTCAGCTTAAGCGAGATCCTGCTCGTCAAACGCTTGCTTGCAATTCCTTGACCGCAGCCACGACCACGTCCTGCTGCTGCTCCGTGAATTCCGGGAACATGGGTAGGGACAGAACCTCGGCGGCGGCCTTTTCAGCGTGCGGGAACTGGCCCCGCTTGTAGCCGAGGTCGGCATAGGCGGGCAGCAGGTGCACCGGAATGGGATAGTGGATACCCGACTGGATTCCCTGAGCGTCCAGCGCCTCCTGCCAGCGGGCGCGGTCGGGCGTGCGGATGGCGTAGATGTGGTAGACGTGGCGCACATCGGCGCGGACGAAAGGGGTCGGCAGGCCGGTGCCGGCGAACATGGCGTCATAGCGGGCGGCCATGGCGCGGCGCTGCTCGGTCCACAGGTCCAGGTACTTGAGCTTCACGCGCAGGACTGAGCCCTGAAGGCCTTCGAGGCGGTAGTTGTAGCCCTTGAGTTCGTGGTGGTACTTCCGCTCGGCGCCCCAGTCGCGCAGCATGCGGACCGCGCGGTTGTGGTCGGCATTGTCGGTGGTCAGCATCCCGCCTTCGCCATAGGCGCCGAGGTTCTTGCCGGGATAGAAACTGAAAGCCGCCATGTCGCCGATGGCGCCGACGCGCTTGCCCTTGTATTCCGCGCCGTGCGCCTGGCAGGCATCTTCCAGCACCACGAGGCCGCGCTTCCGGGCGATGGCCAGGATCGGATCCATATCGGCTGGCTGGCCGTAGAGATGGATCGGGATGATCGCCTTGGTGGCCGGCGTGACCGCGGCTTCGATCTGGGCCGGGTCGATGGTGTAGGTCGCAGGATCGATATCGACGAGAACGGGGGTGGCGCCCGTGTAGTAAATGGCCGCCACCGTTGCCACGAAGGTGAAGGGGGAGGTGATCACCTCGTCGCCCGGCCCAATCCCGGCGGCCAGCAGGCCCAGGTGCAGGGCGCTGGTGCCGGTGTTGACGCCGACGCCGAAGGTCGCTTGTGAATAGGCGGCGAATTCCTTTTCGAATTCAGTAACTTCGGCGCCCAGAGTGAACAGACAGGTCTCCAGCGTGCGCTGGATGGCGGCATCTACTTCGGGCTTGATGGAGGCGTATTGGGTTTTCAGATCGACGAACGGGATCATATGTTACGCAGCCCCTTTGCGTCGCAGGTGAATGGTTTCGCCACGCCCGCGCATGGAGCTGGTGGCGGCTTCGATGATCTCCACCACGCGCAGGCCAAGCTGGCCGTCCGCGGTCGGAACCCTCTTTTCGATGATGCAGTCGATCCACTCCTGGCCGGCGATGCGCAGGGCCTCCGCGGAGTCGAGCTTGGGCGCCCACATGTCGCCTGTCCGGTAGCCGACGCGCATCTCGTGGATCTTGGCCGGGTCGTCGGTAAAGGAGACGCCCTTGTCGTAGACCTTGACCTTTTCGGAAGGCTCCAGATCGTCATAGGTGATCATCTTGTTGGAGCCGCCGACCAGGATGTTGCGCACCTTTACCGGCGCCAGCCAGCTCACATTGATGTGCGCGATCATGCCGGAGTCGTAAAACAGCGAGATGTAGGCCAGATTTTCCGGGGTGCCGGGGAAATGGTTGATACCGCTGGCCGAAACCGCGTTCGGATGCTCTTCGAACAGATGGTCGATGATCGCGAAGTCGTGGACCGCCAGATCGGAGATGACGTTCACGTCCTTCTGGAAGAGACCCAGGTTCACCCGGGTGGCGTCGTAATAATAAATCTGGCCGAGCTCGCCGGCGGCGACGATCTCACGCATCTTCCGGACCGCACCGGTATAGATGAAGGTGTGGTCGACAATCAGGGTCAATCCGCGCCTGTCGGCCTCATTGATCAGCATCCTGGCCTGCAGCGAGGTTTCGGTCATCGGCTTTTCGAGCCAGAGATGCTTGCCGGCCTTCAGCGCCGACATGCCCAGTTCGAAGTGGCTGTTGACCGGCGTCGCCACGGCGATAGCGTCGATCTCGGGATCCTGGAACAGGGCTTGCACGTCGCCGGTGGTCTGGACACCCGGATAGCGGCGCTCCACCAACTCGCGCTTCTTGGGGTCCAGGTCGGCGACTATGCGGACCCGGGCATTGGGGAGCTCCATGAAGTTGCGCAGAAGGTTCGGCCCCCAGTAGCCGTAACCGATGATGCCGATATTGATGATTTTGGCCTGCTCCTCACCCGCTCCTCGCTCGCTGGAGTCCTGGAGGTCCCGTCGGACGCCTGGCTGAGAGGGGAAGCGCCCGTTGATCGTCCAATGTCGTGCCATCTCGACCTCTTCAAGCCATCTCGACCTCTTCAAGTTGTTAGTTTGAAGCCGCGAAGTCACTATGGCCGTTGGGTCATCAGGACCCAACCAGGGTCATCCAGGCAGACGAGGGCAGGTGCTGAAACTACCTCAAACGATCTACCCCAAAGATTGCAATTCGGGGTACGAAGCCGTGTCGACAGGGGAGTCAGCTGGCCTTTGCGGTCCTTGCGTCTCCGACCACACGGGCCGGCACGCCGGTAGCGATGGCGAAGTCGGGGATGTCACGGGTGACGACGGCGCCGGCGCCGATCAGTGCGCGCTCGCCGATGGTCACGCCTGGGGTGATGGTGACGTTGGAGCCGATGGAAGCGCCCTTCTTGACCAGGGTCGGCTCGACCTTCCAGTCGGCTTCACTCTGCGCGCTCCCGTCCAGGTTGGTGGCTCGGGGAAGGCGGTCGTTGGTGAACATCACCCCGTGGCCGACGAAGACCTCGTCCTCGATGGTCACGCCCTCGCAGATGAAGGTGTGCGAGGAGATCTTGCAGCGCTCGCCGATGTAGGAATTCTTCTGAATTTCGACGAAAGCGCCGATGCGCGAGCCGTTGCCGACCTCGCAGCCGTAGAGGTTGACCAGATCGGGGTGGTGGATGACGACCTCGCCATGCAGCACCACACTGTCCGAAATCGGCATCGCTTCCCCCTTACGGCCGTCTGTCGGTCGGTCACAGTTTTATGTAGCTTGCCTTGTCGCTTGGCAAGCTTTGGCCACTCGGGATAACAAGATTAGGGCAGGCTGCGACCGTGGGGGGAAGGATGCCGGAGCCATCTGATACCGAGCCGCCCGCAGCCGAGGTGGCGCGCATGCGTCACAACTACGAAGAGTTTCAAAGCCTTCGGGGTGAGGCTGAACGCTGCCTGGAGGCAGACGACCTCAACTCCGCGGCGGCCTATGTGGAAGCGGCGGTCACGCTTGCACGGAAGCGGCACTGCGGCTTCTACCGGTCCGAGCCGCTCGAGCAAATATTGATCGAGATCGCGCGCCGAACGCTTCCCGCGAAGGCCGAAGTCGCATGGCCGGTGCGGACGAAGATCGACCGCGTGCTGCACGTGGCCACCGTTCTGAACGAGGTCGGCGGCTTGACGCGGATGATGCGCCGCTGGATCGCTGCCGACGAGGGTCGTCATCACTCCCTGGCCTTGTTGCGCCATCCCGGGCAGCCACCGCAGTCGGTGCGCCAGGCCGTGGAGGCTCGCGGTGGCAAGATCCACATAATCGGCGCGACGCGCGGCGGACCTGTCGAATGGGCCGCCGCGCTCCGGAAGTTGTCGCTCGATTTCGACCTGGTGGTCCTGCACGTCAGCAACGAGGAGACGACGCCGGGCATAGCCTTCGCCGACGAGCGCAACCGACCGCCGGTGGTGCTGGTCAACCACGCTGACCATGCCTTCTGGGTCGGGCTCTCCGTGTGCGACCTGATCGCCAGTTCACGCGCGTCTGGCGAGCGGCTGGTGGTGGAGCGGCGTGGAATTCCGGCGGAGCGTCACGCCATCCTGCCGATCCAGATCGATGCGCCGATGCGCAGGCACAGCCGGCTCCAGGCGCGGGAGAAGCTCGGCATTCCGGTCGGCGGGCCGCTCCTGGTTTCGGTGGCCCGTGGCGTGAAATATCGCACGGTGGGCGGGATTTCGTTCGCCGACATGCATGTCGAGACGCTCCTGGCACACCCCGATGCGCGATTACTGGTCGTGGGTCCGGGAGAGCCGGCCGACTGGCAGGAGGCCATAGCGGCGACCGGTGGGCGGATCATGGGGCTGCCGGAGACGCCCGATCCCTCGCTCGCTTTCGAGGCTGCGGACGTCTATCTCGACTCCTACCCCTTCGTATCGATCACTTCGATGCTGGAAGCCGGCGGGCTGGGCGCGCCCTGCGTGACGCTGTTTCCCTATCCGCCGGATGCGAACGTCATGAGCACCGATATGCCCGGGCTGGCGCCGACCATCGGCTTCGCCACCTCGATGGCGGACTATAACAGCATCCTGGCGGACTGGCTGGCCAAGCCGGAGGCGCTGCGTCGGCGGGGTGACGAGACAGCGCTCAACGTCAAGCTGCTGCACACCACGCCGAATTGGCTCGAAAGCCTGGAGGCGCTCTACGCCAGGGTTCTGGCGATCCCGCCAGTCACGCCGCTGCGCAAAAAGGGAGTGCGCGCGGGCGAGGAGTTCTACGACGGCTATCCCGATATCCTTCTCAACGAGGTGTTCGGCGAATTCGACAGCGTCGAGGCGATCCTGAAGCGTTCCATGCGCCTGATGTCGCTGCCGGAACGGCTCCGGGTCTGGCAGCGCCTGGCGCGTACCAGGACCTTTGACGGGTCGCGCGACGCGATGCGCAACCTGCTGCCCGAATGGCTGCCCCGGTTCGTGGGCCGGCTGAGGGGCGGCCACTGAATGTGAGGTTTCAAAACCGGGGTTGATCGGCGCGCACATAGTCGGCCGCATCTGCTGCGCCCTCACCATGCGTTACCACCATCGCCTGAAGTGGCCGCCAGTTCAGACAGCCATCGCGATTTATACTTTTGGGTTAGAGCCTTACCTCTGATGAGCGATTCCCTTCGAAAGGATAAGGCTCATGGGCACCCCGGGCTCAATATGGTGGCGTTGGCGTGCCGGACATCACAGCTAGTATGAGGCTTGCTGTTCGATACTGAAAAGACAGAGGGCGAAAGTGGGTACGCTTGCGCGAGCACCGAAGCTTCTGAAGCGGGCTGTCCGCGCGTTCGGTGTCGAAAGGCGTCATCTGGTCGGCCCGCGCATGGTCCTCGAACGTGAAGGCATGTCCGTTCTTGGACGACGCGTGCGCCGCTTGGGAGGCCGGATCCTCGCCTACCATTCTGTGGGCCAGCCGCTAATGGCTCATAACGATGTGCCACCGAAGCTGTTCCGGCGCCAGCTGGAGTGGGCCGCGGTGCGGGGCTATCGGTTCGTCCCAGCCGCGGAGATTGCGCGGACGGGAGGCGGCCCGATGGACCTCGCCATAACCTTCGACGATGGCCTGCGCAGCGTGATGACCGAGGCCGCACCGATCCTGAAGGACTTCGCGGCGCCGTGGAGCCTCTTCGTGGTCACCGACTGGAGCGAAGGCGCCTCGCCCTGGAACACCGACGAGATTCTGGGCTGGCGCGATCTGGAGCGCCTGGCCGCCGGAGGCGCCGAAATCGGCAGCCACTCCGCGACCCATCCCGATTTTGGACTGCTGGACGGCCCCACCGCCCGCGAGGAACTGGACCGCTCGCGCGCTATGATCGAGGCCCGGCTCGGCTTTGCGCCGACGTCGTTCGCGATCCCGCTAGGCCAGTCGGCCAACTGGACGCCGATCGCCATGCGGGAGGCCAAGGCAGCAGGCTATGATCTGATCTACGCCCAGGCCGAGGAGACGCGTTCGGCTGGCACCATCGCGCGCACCTTCATCACGCGCTTCGACAACATACGGGTGTTTTCGGCGGCCCTGACGGGCGTCTTCGATCGGTGGGAGGAGTGGGGATGAGACAGGCGCGCATCGTTTCGGTAATCGTCCCGACCTGCGACCGTCCGCGGTTCCTGGACCAGGCGCTGGCGAGCATCCGCGCGCTGGAGGGTCCGGACCTGACGTTCGAGATTCTGGTTGGCGACAATGGCTCCAACCACGACTCCACCGGCACCGTGACGCAACTCCACGGCGCGCAGCACCTCATCGTGACGACGGCGGGCGCCGGCGCCGCGCGCAACGCGGCGATGCGGGCGGCCACGGGGGAGTTCCTGGCTTTCCTGGATGACGACGACGTCTGGACCGAGCAACATATACGGCCGCACTTGCAACTTTTCGACCGCCATCCGGAGGTCGACGCGGTCTTCGGTCAGGTGGTGATGACTGATCCTGATCTGCGGCCGATCGCGCGCCCCATCCCCGATGACGTCCGTCCCGATGGTGACCACCTGAAGATGATGCTGGACGGCTATTTCCCGCAGATCGGCGCCACCATGGCGCGTATCGGGGTACGCGATGCCTACGGTTACTTTGACGAGACCCTGCTGGCCGACCAGGACTGGGACTGGCAGTTGCGCATCGCCGGCGGGCGGCACATGGAGCATGTGGCGGTGCCTTGCGTCTTGTTCCGCCAGCGTCCGTCGGGATCCTACGATGCGTTGGTCTTGAGGCGAATCCCCTATACGCGCAAGGTGTTCCTGCGGCACGCCATCCCCGTCTGGCGCAAGTGGCGCTCGCCGAAGGAGTGGCTGCATTCCTATTTCGCCACGCTCTTGGGGTTCTACACCTATTTCGCCGATGCAGCGGTGGAGCGGGCGGCCAAGGGGGATGCGAAGGGCGTGCGGTTCGCGGTGCGTCATGCGCTGCTGGTGTTCCCGTTCCGGGCGGTAAAGCAGCTCGTGATGCCGACGCCGTTGCGCGCGGCATTCTTATGGTCGATCGGCCTGGGTGCGCGACCGCTGGCCGCCGAGGACACGGCGCTGGAGTGAACAGGCGTGGAGCTTAAGGATCGGATGGGCATGCAGGACGCCAAGGCCGCGCCGAAAACCGGCGCTCCCGTCATCAGCATCGTCATAGCCACGCACAACCGCAGTCTCGACGTCCTGGAGAACGTCGGCGCCCTGCTGCCGCAATGTGTGGGCCAGCCGGTAGAGGTCATCGTCATCGACAGCGCCTCGGCGCCGGCGCATGCCGAGGTGCTGGCGAACCTGAGAGCGCGCGAGGGATTGAGCTTCGTCCGGCTCGACGAGCCAGGCGTTGCCCGGGCCCGCAACGCGGGTTTCGAGTCTGGCAGGGGCGAATGGATTGCGCTGTTGGACGACGACGCCGTACCGCGCCCCGGCTGGGTAGAGGCAGCGATCACCGACGCGGCCCGCTGTGACATCCAGACCGCCATCCTGGCCGGGCGTGTGGTCCCACGCTGGCCCGACGCTGCCGGCAGCCTTGAAATGCCGCCGAGCCAGCTCGGGCCGCGCGCGCGCCTGTTGTTGTCGGTGGTCGACGAGGACGGCTTCCGGGACACGACCGATCATCCCATCGGCGTCGGCGCCAACATGCTGTTCCGCCGCAGCATGCTGGAAGCACACGGCGGGTTCGACGTCACGACCGGTCGGGTCGGCTCGAACCTGGCCAGCGGGGAAGAGGCCCAGATGATGACCGACCTGATCGAGGCCGGCTATCGCTGCTGGTACTCGGACGCCTTCGTAGTGGACCACAAGATCCATGCTGGCCGTCTGACGCGCGCATGGCTCACGGAGCGCGCCCGCAAGGAAGGCGAGGTGGAACTGAGGCGCTTGAAAACGCCGGGCCAGAAGATCGCGCGCGCGATCAAGATGCTCATCGCCACCCCGATGCTGGCCATGCTCCAGATGCTCGACCGGCCCGAACACGAGTATTACCTGCGCCTGAACCACAACCTTGGCCTGCTGCGAAAGCTGTTCGCCTAAAGCAACTCCAGGAAAAGTGCGTAGCGGTTTTGCGTTCGGAATTGCGCGAAACAAAGAGCTGAGCGGGCTCAGGCGGCAACCGGCGCGACTTTCTGCGTCACCTGGTGAGCCCAGGCCATGATTGGTCGTTCGAAGAACCGCCAGGACACGGTCGCGAGGCCGACGGTCGCGACAAGCTCGATGGGCGCCGAGATCCAATCCGGCGTTGCGAGCGTGATGCCAAATTTCCGAAGTACGGTCTCCATGTCATAGAAGTGCACGAACTCGTGGAAGATGTAACAGCCGTAGCTGATGCGCCCCAGGCTGCGCAGGGGCCTGGTCTCCAGAAAGGCGACGAAGCGCGAGGCCTGGTTCTCCGCGATCTGGAGGACCAGAAGCGCGGCTGTAACCGCGATTGCTGGCGCATAGATGCGCCAGACGATCTCGTCCTTGAGGACAGTGAGGGGCACGATGAGAAGAGCGAGCGCGGCAGCGGTCTGGGCCGGCGTGGAGACCAGCCATCCTGGCACCCGCCGGTCGAGGTTCAGTCCTGCCAGACCGCCCAGGGCGAGATAACCAAAGCCGGTCATGGGATTCAGGCCGACGACCTTGGCCGATACTCCGGCCCATTCGAGGCTCGCCTGAGTGACAAGACCCAGAACGACGAAGGCAACGCAGATGTGTCTGGCGGCCTTGCTGGGAGTGAACAGCAGCAAGGGTGCAAACAACAGATAGAATTGCTCTTCGATCGCCAGCGTCCAGAAGTGGTTGAAATGGCCCACCCAGTGGCCGGTCGTGAACACATAGATGTTTGTGGCGTAGAGCAGCATGGCCAGGGGCGCACCGCCTTCGAAGCCATCGAAGTGAACGAACAGCGAGGCAATCAGGAAGAAGCCTATCGTCGCGTAGTAGATGGGGAATATCCTGGCCGAGCGCCGAAGATAGAAGCGCCCCAGACCTGCGAGCGTCGTCGTCTCGCCCGCCTCGATCGCCACCCGCGTGCGAGCCAGGATACGAGTGATCAAGAGGCCGCTGAGCGCGAAGAAGAGCATGACCCCGTCGCCGCCGAGGGATCCATACGTCCCTTGATGGAACTTGTGGCTGATGAATACGAAGATGAAGGCGATCGCGCGCAGGCCATCGAACCCTCTGATGCGGCGTTCGTCATTCAGTCGCATCGACCGCAGTTCCGCCCGCATCTATCGCATGGCCCTTTGTCGGTTCGGGGACAAGGCAGCGGTCGCGCTGCTGGCCTCGGCGCCCTCCCGCGCGGTCAATCTTGCGCCCAACCGCAGGAACGGCCGCTCGAAGAAGTGCCAGGAGAGCGTCGCCAGCGCGACGGTGATGGAAAGCTCCAGGGCCAGTTGCACGACAAGCGGCGCGTCGAGGTCCATGTGAAGTCTACGGAAGACCGCTTGGACCTCGTAGAAATGGATGAACTGGTGCAGGACGTAGAAGGAATAGCTCACCCGGCCGAGTGAGCGCAAAGGCCACAGGTTGAGGAAAGCCACGACTGGCGTCTGCTGGTTCCGGGCGATCTGGAACAGGAACAGGCCTGCAACTATGCAGGTTAGCGGTCCCCAGACGTTCCATGTGGCTCGGAAGTATCCGAAGACCAGCGGGATCACGATCAGCGCCAGGCCAGCCGCCGCTTGGGCGAGCGCACTCACCAGCCACGCGGGCGGCTTGAGGTTTTTCAAGGAAGCGACGAAGCCGCCGACGCCGAGCATGCCGAAGGCGATCAGCGGATCGACGTGGATGGCGTTCGGGTGGGCCTTCACCGACACGAGCCAAGCCAGCATGCCTGCGCCGGCAAGCATGAAGCCGACGCATATCCGAGCCAGGTATCTGCGTGGGGTGAACAGCAGGATCGGCGCGAAGAGCAGGTAGAACTGTTCCTCCGCCGCCAGCGACCAGAGGTGACCGAAATGGCCGTGGTCCGCAGCCGGTGTCATCTCGATATAAATGTTGGTGCCATAGAGGGCATAGATCGTCGCTTCCATGCGCGAGAAGCCGACGAATGAGGTGAACAGCGACCCCAGTGCGAAAACGCCGAGACAGGCGTAGTAAAGCGGGAAGATGCGCAGGCTGCGGCGTATATAGAAGTCCCCCATCGACCGCCAGCTGGACTGGGTCCCGGCTTCGACCTTTCCGCGCATCTCCGACAGGATTGAGGAGATGAGCATGCCGCTGAGCACGAGAAAGAGCCAGACGCCGACGGAGCCGTAGGAATCGTGGTGCGGCAGGGTCGTCTTGTGGCTGATGAAGACCATCAGGACGGCGATCGCACGAACGCCGTCGAAGCCGGCTATGCGGTCTTCCGCCGGCCGGGCGATCGCCTTGGCGGGCTGGGCGGCGAAGATCGCATTTTGATCAACCGTTGCCATGGATCAATACCCGAGCCGATACTCCGCATCTCGAACAGCTTCACACAGCGAAATCATAGAAGTCCGAACCGATAGAGTGCGCTGACGGCGCGTGGGCGAAAGATTGCACCGTACCGCCCGGTCACAGCCTCACCCCAACTCTGCTTGTAGTCTTGCCCGGAGCCGAGATCGAACTGGCGATGCCCAGCGCTTGCCGCCCATTTGATCGATGCCTCCATGATGCGGACACCGACCCAAAAACGGTCATACTCGGGGTCGCGGACGATGCATTGGCCGAGCGCGACGCCGTCCTTGCACATCAGGACGACGCCGGCCGAGCGCCGATTGCCGTCGAGCAGGTGCAGGGTGCGGAATTGGATCGGACTGTCGGCGCTTTGCTGTTTTACGAAGGCGCGCCAAAACCGCAGGCGGTCCTCGGTGGCGACGGTCTCCCCGGCGTCGGCGCCTTCCCACGTGCGTTCCCACTGGGCGCAGGACCATTCCAGGTCGCCCACGTCGTCGATGCGAAGCCGCATGAACTCATCGCAACGTTTGCAGGCCTTGCGTACATTCTTGCGGTGGTTGCGGCTCCAGCGCGCCTCATAGTCGCCCCGCAGGTCGACGCGGTAGTTGTCCGAGGACCAGTGGCATCGCGGATTGAGATCCACGACGCTCTTGTCGAGCCCCGCCTCGACCCGCACCTCGACGCCCAATGCGTGCAGCGCTCGGCCAAGGGCAGCTGGAGAGGAAGCCGGCGCGATCACGCCTGGAAGCGCCTGATAGGTGACGGGCTCCCAGTATCGGCGGCGGCGGCGCAGAGAGATGAGCGCGGTTGGTCGACCGTTCTCCGTCGCCAGGGCGTGGCGCTTTCGGACGCTCGTGGGTTGGGTGAGCTCACGATAGAGGTCGCGCGCGCAGCCGGGAATGGCCGGCAGGGCGTCCAGGGCCTGGTCGAGGGTTGGGTTCCAGGCATCGAACCAGGCGATGTGGACGCCCCGCGTCGTCAAGCGGGTGACGATGCGGGCAGCAGAGATCACGGCGGGCGCGGCGACGTGGCCCAGCGCACGCTCGAAACCCGAGCCGGCTGGGTTCGGACCGGCGGAATCTATGGCGTCAAAGTGACTCATCACCAACTCCCCTGCCTTCCTTGCTTGTTGGCCATCCAGGCGATCGTTCGAAGAGGCGGCCGGACCGCTCCTTGACCACAGACCAAACAGATTGCACGCCACCCAGACGGCCCATGGTATTGATTTCGCTGTCCGCACGGCCCGGCGCAGGCACCTGTCCCGGTTCTGTGGTTTCACCCAGGAAACGCCGGATGGAGGCGAGGGGGGCGTGCAGGCGCGCGGGCGCCAAGGCCTGGGCCCTGCCCAGCAGATAGGCCAGTTCGCCGGCGAAGGGATGGCGGGTCCAGCCCATGGCCAGGAACCAGAACACGCCGCCAAGCCCGCCGCCCAGGAGTGCCAGCAAAACCGATATGTTCATGTCGAGGCCGTTCAGCCCGATGACGACAAGCGGGCCCAGCGCTGTGGCCATGGTGACGGCGGCGCTGGGCCCCAGCGCGCGCAGGTATTCGCCGACGCTCAGTTTCAGCCGGCGCATCAGGAACCAGAGGCCAACGCCCACCTGGATCGGTGTGGTGACAAAGATCGAGAGCGCCAGGACGAAGGGGCCATGCTGGGCCGCCAGGATCATGATCAGGCTGGTGATCGGCAGGGAGATGACCCAGGCCTTGGCCGTGTCGCGGATCCCGCCCGCGGCTACCAGGGCCGGGAACATCAGGGGGACGGGGAAGTAGAGCATGGTGGCCGCCGCCATCACCTGCACCAGCGGGATGGTTGTGTCCCATTGCGACCCCAGCATGGTGTACACCAGGGGATAGGCGAAGAGGATGACCATCGCCAGGCCCGGCCAGTGGAATGCGGTCAGGCTGGCGGCGGCCTTGAGATAGGGGTCCTTGAGAGGACGACCCGTGCGCGCATGGGCGGCGAACCCCGGCAGGGCCACGGCCGAGATGGCCGATATGACCAGGCGGCTGGGCATCTCCGTGACCTGTTGGCCTCTGCTGTAGAGGCCGACGTCGGTGCTGCCGCTGGCCCGGCCCAGCATGAAGGTCGGAATGACCGCGCTGAGGGCGGTCAGGAGGCCGGTCGCCGTGTTGAAGCCGCCAAACGCCAGAATCTCGCGCCATTTGGTGAACTCGATCCGGAAGATAGACAAGTCGGGGCGCATGAGGATGGCGAAGATGAAAGTGGAGAGCGGATAGCTCAGCGAGCCCCAGGCAAAACTCATATAGCCCACCCCCATCATCACCAGGCTGATAGTGGTGATGTTGCCGACCAGGGCTGAGCCCAGGTTGATGGTCGCGATGCTCCAGAATTTCAGGTCGCGGCGCAGCAGAGCCACGATCGGTGAACCGATGCTGGAGAACAGATAGCCGAATGCCACGATGCGGACAAAGTTCTCCAGGCGCGGTTCATGGGCGAAGTCGGCGTAGAGGCCTGCCGTCGCGACCAAAGCGGTCGTCAGCACGATGGCGACCGCCAGCATCAAGGTGAAAGAGGTGCGTATTTCCTGCTTCGAGAGATTTTCGGCGCTGACGATGTAGTTGGTGACACCGAAGTCCCGCAGACCCTCGGCTAGCGCGATGAGGCTGGCGCCAAGAAAGGCAGCGCCGATTTCGTTGGGTGTCAAAAGCCGCGACGAAACGTAAAGTGTCGCGAAATTGAGGATGAGGGTGGCGTACTTCTCGAAATAGACCGCGACCACCGCGCGCCGAACGCTCGCCATTTCTATCGCTCACCTTCGATAAGACTGGCCTCGATACCGGACCGCCACCACATCTCGCCCTGAATCCCAGAACTGGGGTCTTGGGCTGTGGATTTTGAATCGGGTGGCTTCGATCAGGGCCGAGGCGACCTTCCGTTGATCTTCGTCGGTCATCTGGGGATAGAGCGGGAGGACGATGGCATGATCCTGGGCCGCCTCCGACTCCGGCAGGGACATGCGCAGGGGGTGGGAAGCGTAGACGTCCTCGCGGTGGGCGCACATGATACCGCGCCGGGTGGAGATACCGGCATCCAGCATGGCCTGCATGACGGTGCGCTGGTCGGCGGAATCCGGCAGACGGACGCAGAAGCTCTGCCAGTTGGTGCGCGCGTAGGGCGGTTCGCGGACCAAGCCTAGCCATTGCGCCTCGCCGAGCAATTCGGCGTAGCGGGCGGCCAGCGCACGGCGGCGGGCCACGATGCCGGGCAGGCGCTTGAGCTGCTCGCGGCCGACGGCGGCCTGGATGTCGGTCATCCGATAGTTGTAGCCGAGAACCGGGTGGGTCTCGAAGATCACCTGGGCCGAGCCGTGGCGGACCGTGTCGGGCACGCTCATGCCGTGCTGGCGCAGCAGCTTGAACTTGGCGGACCAGTCGGCGTGCCTGGTGGTCAACATACCGCCGTCGCCGGTGCTCATGATCTTGCGCGGATGGAAGGAGAAGCACGCCACGTCGCCGTGCACCTTGCCGACCTTTTCCCACCGGCCGTCCCATAGGATCTCGCTGCCGCTGGCGCAGGCCGCGTCCTCGATCACGGGCAGGCCCTTGGTCTTGGCGATGTCGACCACCGCGGCCATGTCGCAGGGCAGGCCCATCTGGTGGACGACCAGGATCGCGCTGGTCTTGGCCGAAAGCGCCTGCTCGATCAGGGTCGGGTCGATGTTGTAGGTGGCCGGATCGATGTCGACGAAAATCGGGATCGCGCCGCAATAAGCCACCGAATTGGCCGTGGCGATATAGGAGTGGCTGACCGTGACCACTTCGTCGCCGGGCTTCACCCCGGCTGCCAGCAGGGCCAGGTGCAGGGCCGTGGTGCAGTTCGAGACGGCCGCGGCGTGCGGCGCTCCCGTGAAGGTGGCGAACTCCGTCTCGAAGGCCGCGACCTCGGGGCCTTGTGTGACCCAGCCGGACAGGATGACGCGGCGTGCCGCGTCGGCCTCGGCCTCATCCATCGTGGGCTTGATGATCGGAATCATGTCAGGGTCCTCAGCTGAACGGAAGTTCTACCTCGGCGCCAGAAGTTGCGATTGTCGTATCATGATAAGACCTGTCGCTCACCTTGGCCGAATGTGGGTGGCCGGCGATACGGATACCGCTTTCGGTCAGCGGACAGGTCACCCAAGCGTGATGCTTCTCGGTTTCGAACCCGTGAGGCGAGATCCGGTAGATGACATGTGCCTTCAGTGCCTTTCTGCTTGGCTCCTCGCTTTGATCGCGCTTGAGGAGAACTCAAGCAGTCCATTCGTTTAGTCGTTTGACGGACTCCCTGCCCAAGATCAGGTTTTCCCTGCCGCTTGAGGGGCGGACAGGGAGCATGGCCATCGCATTGCGATCGTGAGCAAGTGCCGCGCGCGTCTCGAACGCGCCGGCGCAAGGCGAGGTCGCGTCGAAAATGGGAGAACGGAATGTTGCAGGCGAAATTATGGGTGGCGGCAATCATCGCCGCGTTGTCTTTTTCATATGCTGGGGGCGCACGGGCCGAATCCGACCCGGCATTGATTGAGGCGGCCAAGGCGGAAGGTACCGTTACCTGGGCGAGTGGTCTTATCGTCAATCAGGCCGTCCGGCCTGTCGCCACCGCCTTCGAGAAGAAATACGGCATCCATGTCGAGATCGCCACGGCCGACAACCTCCTGTTGCGCATGACCAACGAGGCAAGCGCGGGTAAGCCGACGATCGATATTTTCGACAATGCCGGCGATACCATCTCGGCCATGCGCGCGGCCGATCTGATCGTTCCCTATGCCTCTCCGGAAACAGCCAGATATCGCCCCGAGCACAAGGACGCCGAGAACTACTGGGCCTCATGCTGTGTGTTCTTCTACACGGTGGCGATCAACACCGACATGGTGAAGCCCGAGGACGAACCAAAGAGCTATGAGGACCTGCTCGATCCGAAATGGAAGGACAAGATGGTCTGGCAAAACAACGAGAACTTTGCCGGTCCTCCGAGCTTCATCGGTGCAAGGCTGATCTCGATGGGGGAAGAGGCCGGCATGACCTATCTCGAAAAACTGGCGAAGCAGAACATAGCCCGCGTTCCCGGCAACGCCCGCAAGGCTCTCGACCAGGTCATTCTCGGCCAATACCCGTTGGCGATAACGGCGCTCAACCATCACGTCGTCATCAGTGCCGACCAGGGTGCTCCGATCAAGTGGCTGAAGATCGGACCTGTGGCCAGCACTGCTGAGACGGTCGGCCTGGTGAAGGGGGCGGCACACCCGAATGCGGCTAAACTGCTCTTCGACTACCTGCTGTCGACTGAAGGGCAGAATGTGCTGCGGGAGGCCAATTACCTGCCGGCCGATCCGAACGTGCCGGCGAAGGTGCCGGAACTGAAACCCGAACAAGGCGGCTTCACGGCGGTCCCGATCCTGCCTTCGATGAACCAGGACTCGCTGCCGAAATGGCTGGAAATCTACAAGCGGCTGTTCGTCGCCGGCTAGTTCCTCCTGAAATCGCAACGGAGTCGCGGAAGTGGCTCCGTGACCAGACTTGGCGAGGAACGGCAGATGCGGGCATACGGATGAGGCGCGACGATGAGCGATGACATCATGACGGCGCGGCCGCTCGGCAAGCCCCCGGCAGGGAATTTGCCCGACATCCTCAAACCGCTTCGGGCGAAACCGATCTCCGTTGTAAGCAGCGTGATGATCGCGGTCATGACGGTGCTGATGCTGCCGCCTCTGCTCATCCTGCTGCGCAACAGCCTGACGGTGGCCAATCCCGACGGCTCGCGCGGCGCTTTCACCTTCGAGAACTATTCCCGTATCTTGTCGCAACCGGATCTTTACGTCAGCACCTGGAACACAGTTCAGTTCGCCGGGCTGTCGACAGTCATGGTGCTGATCATCGGCGCCTTCCTGGCCTGGCTTGTCGAGCGGACCAACGCGCCATTCAAGGGGCTCGCCTACCTTGCCACCATCATATCGCTGGGCACGCCGTTCATCCTCTACACCGCCGCCTGGCTTTACGTGCTCGGAAGGGCAGGGCCGGTCAATGACCTCTATCGGACCCTGACCGGCCGAGCCGATCTGCTGTTCGACGTCCATACGATCTGGGGCATGGCGTTGATCGAGACCTTCGTCTGGATGCCGCTGGTTTTCCTGATGTTCTCCGCCGCGTTTCGCGCCGCGAACGCGGAAATGGAGGAAGCCGCCCGGATGAGCGGCGCATCGGTGTTCGACATGTTCTGGCGGGTTTCGATACCTTTGGTGTGGCCGGCGATGGCAGCTGTAGCGATGTTTGTGTTTATCAACACGCTCCAAGCTTTCGACGTGCCGATCCTCGTCGGGGTTCCGAGCAACATCAATGTTCTGAGCAGCGACATCTATTTCGCCATACGCGAGGTGCCGCCGAGGCTCGACCAGGCCAGTGCCTTTTCCATCCTGCTGATCCTCGCAATATCGTGCCTGATGGTCTGGTACGGCCGCCTGTCGCGCAATGCCGACCGCTTTGCCAGCGTGACCGGCAAGGGCTACCGGCCGCGCCCGATCGATCTCGGTCGCCTGCGCTGGCTGGCCGGTGCGTTCATCGTGATCGATTTTTTCGTCGTTCTGCTGGTGCCGATCGCGGCGCTGGTCTGGATCGCCGCCACGCCGTTCATGGCGCCGATGCGCTGGTCCAACCTGAAGCTGCTGACGATGAAGAACTTCAATGCAGTGTTCGAGGAGACTTCCTATCTCGAATATGCGAGCAACACGATCACCATCGCAGCCGTCGCTGCCTCGGTAGCTGTCTTCCTGACGATCATCATCGGATGGCTGACGGCGCGCCGCGCGCCCGGCAGCACCATACTCGACCAGCTCAGCACCGTGCCGATGCTGTTTCCCGGCATCGTGATGGGCGCAGCGGTCATGCAGATCGGGCTGCAGGTGCCGTTCGCGATCTACGGCACGATCTGGCTGCTGGCCTTTGCGTTTGTCATCCGGGCGGTGCCGTTCAGCCTGCGCTATACCTATACCGGCGTGCTGCAGATCCATCGCGAGCTCGAGGAGGCGGCAGCCATCTCGGGAGCCTCACCGCTCCAGCTCATTCGCCGCATCGTCGTGCCGCTGCTATCGCCAGCCATCGTCTCGGCCTGGCTTTTCGTCTTTCTCAGCGTCGGCAAGGAGCTGGCCATTTCCGTTCTGCTGTCAGGGCCACGTTCGCAGACGATTGCAGTTGCAATGTTCGACAAGGCCACAAACGGCCAAGAAGGAGAACTGGCGGCTTTCGGGTTGGTCTGGGCTGGTCTGATGACCTTCATTGCCGGAGTTGCTTACGTCTTCATACGACGCAATTCGGGGGCGGCATTCGGCAGATGAGATCCGTTTGGGTGGTGGCGGAAATGATCTCGTCGTCGCCGGAGAAGGGCATCTTAGTTTTTCGTCTCTGCGGTCATCGGACACTCGGCCGCCTTCTGATCCGCGTGATCCTCGAACACTTTCTCCTTGATCGCGGTCGCATAGGAGCCGTCCGGCGACTGCTCTGCCCGCACAAGGTAGTAGTCCTGGATGGGAAAGTGGTTTGTGTTGTAACGGAAACCACCCCGCGTCGAGGCGAAGTTCGCAGCCTGCAGAGCTTGCCGAAGCCTGTCTTTGTCGGCGAGCCCGACCGTTGCCACCGCCGAATCGATCAGCAGCGCGGCATCATAGGCCTGGGCAGCGAAAGCAGACGGGGTGTGACCGTATCTGGCTTTAAACTGGCGAACAAATTCGAGGTTGGCCTTGACGTCGAGGTCGGGGGCCCATTGCGAGGCGCTATAGAGCCCGGCGGCAGCTTGTTGCGTGGCCGGCAGCGTGGTCTCGTCGACAGTCCAGACTGAGAGGAATGGAAGGTTTTCAGCCATTCCCGATTGCTTGAACTGGCGTACCAGGGTGACGCCCATGCTGCCCGGCATGAAGACCAGCAACGCATCGGGATTCAAAGTGCGTATGCGCGACAGCTCGGACGCAAAATCGAGCTGGCCGACCGTGACGAACATTTCCTCCAGAACCTCGCCGCGATAGTGCCGTCGGAAGCCTTCGACCGCGTCGCGGCCAGCTTGATAGTTGGGCACCATCATGACGATCCGCTTATGGCCTGCGTCTTGCGCATGCTTGCCCATGGTCTCCGGGATCTGGTTGTTTTCGGAGGACGTGGAGAAGAAGAAGGGGCTGCATTTGCTGCCGGCATAGACCGAAGTACCGGCGTTGACACCGATCATGAAGGTCTCGCTTTCTGCGATCTGGTGGAAGACTGCCTGCAGGATGTTGGACGCAATCATTCCGACCACGAAATGCACCTTGTCGCTCTCGATGAATTTTTGCGCATGGCCAACCGCCAGTTCCGGCTTCAGGGAATCGTCCTCGACAATCACTTCTGCCTGCAGCCCGCCCAGTTTGCCGCCGCGCTGCTCGACGGCCAGGAGGAAGCCGTCCCGCGCGTCCTGGCTGATCGATCCCATTGGTCCGGTCAGCGAGGCCATGAAGCCGATCTTCAAGGTTTCCGAGAAGGCTGGTTCCGCGAGTGCCAACGCCATCGCGACGCCAGCAAGCAGTGTCTTGATCATCATATCCTCCCGTGATCGTGTGTGTTGCCTCCCGTCCGAGTAGTTCGCGGCCATCGCTGCCGGTGGCGTTCATGGCCAGGCGGAAAAATGCCAAAGGGGAGTGGACAGCGCAGGCTCGATTCTTGCTGTTGTGGACCTTCAGCCAAAGCGCAGTGTGGCTTTCCGGAATTGCTCCAGCACTCAGTCCTGCCGGCGTCGTTCGCAGTGGCACTACGGCCGGTTTGCAGCAGTCTTACCCTGTCTTGCCAGGTAGACGATCTGGGCCGTCAGGCCAATCACGAGAATGGCCAGCAGCCCACCCTGGGCGCCGAGAAGCAGCGGCGATTTCAGGTCGGTCACCAGGGGGTGGCCGTCCGGAACGCGGCGCAAGATCTCGGTAACGGTCGGCACCATCAAAAGAAACGCGCTCAGGCTCAGACAGACAGTTTCGACATATCTGGCTATGCGCGTCGGACCCAGGATGCGTTCGATCCCGTAACCTGCAAGCACGAGCAGGATGGTCAAGGCGCCGATGATGTAGCTGACCGGCTGATGCGCCACGAGGAAGGCCGTTGCGGCGCCGATAAGCATGCAGACGAAATAGACGGCGCCTGGCGCGGATTTGGGAACGATCCGGCCGTGGCAGGCAAACATGTAAAACGCCACGGGAATGGCTGGCAGGCTGCCGAGCGTATGGACCCAGCCGAGCGGGGAAATTCCGAACATGAGAGATTGCCTTTCTTGTCAAAGGGGGAGCAGGCAGACAGCCGATGGCATATCCGCGAGATTGGTTCAGCTATCTACTAGTTGGTAGGTATCTTGGTCATGCGTATACGCTCTTGGCGAAGTCTCCAATTTTCAGGCAGCGATGCGATCCAGCAAAGGACGGGTTATTGCGCCGAAGGTCCTGGCATCGCCGTAGGCGCGCGCCGAAAGCATCGCGCCATGCACGGTCGCCATGAACATTTCAGCTTCCGCCCTTGCAGTCCCGGTCAGAGTGAGGCGGCCTTGTGCGGCGCCGCGCTCCAGGACGGAGGCAAGCCAGTCCGAGAGTCCTCGGAAATGTGCGCGCACCTCAAGGACGACCGCTTCGGGGAGAACCGGAATCTCACTGGCGAGCAAGGCGCAGACGCAGAAGGGGTGGGTCGCGTCAGCGATGCAGCCCTCCCAATAGCCGACATAAGCGCGAAGCTGTTCAAACGGATCGGAGACATTTCGTTCCAGTTCGGCGATCCCGGCAGCAGCTTCCTCGCGGTACTGTGCGACGAGTTTACGGACCAGGTCCGATTTGCTGGGGAAATGGTGGTGAATGCTCGCATTGCGGATGCCGACCACGTTGGAGATATCGGCATAGCTGAAACTGTTGTAGCCGCCCTTGATGATCAGGGAGCGGGCGCAGCGAAGAATCTCGTCGGCCTTGGATTGAGGGTGTTCCATAGGGTTACCTACCAACTAGTAGGAAGGGTGTCAATTATCGATGCGTTGCGCGCACGTAGAGTTGAATGGCGCTCGCTGTATTTTCGAAGGAATGCGGTTGGCGGCAGGGGGACGCCATCGTGTCGGGGCTGTCGATCCGGTTGTATTTCCGTACCCGCCATGCACGAATAAGCCAGGACAGGTGCTGGTATCGACCGATGTCCGATCCCAGCGCTTGGCAATGTTGTCTTTCAGCGGAGCGAAGTTGCCATGACCCAAGCCCCCGACGCCAACAGGACATTCAAGGTGGAGAACGACACCACCGCGGAATACTGGCACCACCGTGCAGAAAACACCCTGCCGCCACCCGACATGATGGGTGCCTACATGCGCAACCGGCCGGTGCCCGGAAACCAGGTCAAGGGCCGCAAGGCGTGGATCATCGGCAGCGGGATCGCCGGCCTCGCAGCCGCATTCTACATGATCCGCGACGGCGGCATGGCGGGGAAGGACATCACCATCCTCGACGCGATGCAGATCGAAGGCGGATCGCTCGATGGCGCCGGCAATCCCGAGGAAGGGTACATCATCCGCGGCGGTCGCGAGATGAACTGGAACTACGACAATCTGTGGGACATGTTCCAGGACGTCCAGGCTCTCGAGCTGCCGCAGGGATACAGCGTGCTCGATGAGTACCGCCTCGTCAACGACAACGATCCCAACTATTCGAAGTCCCGACTGATGCACAAAAGAGGTCAGATACGTGACTTCTCGACCCTCGGCCTTTCGCGTTCGCAGCAATGGGAACTGATCCGATTGCTGCTGAAGCGCAAGGAAGATTTGGACGACGTCACCATCGAGCAATATTTCAGCCCGGGCTTCCTCGAGACCAACTTCTGGTACCTCTGGCGCTCCATGTTCGCCTTCGAGAACTGGCAGAGCCTGCTGGAGATGAAGCTCTACATGCATCGGTTCCTGGATGCGATCGACGGGTTGACGGACCTCTCCGCGCTCGTCTTCCCGAAATACAACCAGTACGACAGTTTCGTGCGCCCGCTGGTGGACCATCTCAAGGAACGCGGGGTGGTCGTGCAGTTCGACACGCGCGCCTTTGACCTCGACATTGCGGTCAAGGGCGAAAGTCGTACCGTCACTGCGATCCGCGCCAAGGTGAAGGGCAAGGACACCTCGATTCCGGTCGGGCCGAACGACGTTGTATTCGCCTTGACGGGATCGATGACCGAAGGCACCGCCTATGGCGACATGGACACTGTGCCGGTGCTGGAGCGCGGCAAGCACGAACCGGGCGAAACGAGCGACTGGGCACTGTGGAAGAACCTGGCCAAGAAATCGCCGATCTTCGGCAGGCCCGAGAAATTCTACGGCAATGTCGACGGCTCGATGTGGGAATCGGTCACGCTCACCTGCAAGCCGTCGCCTCTTGTCGAAAAGCTGAAGGAACTCTCGGTCAACGATCCGTATTCGGGCAGGACGGTGACTGGCGGCATCATCACCTTCACCGATTCCAACTGGGTGATGAGCTTCACCTGCAACCGGCAGCCGCATTTCCCGGATCAGCCGGGCGATGTGCTGGTTCTGTGGGTCTACGCGTTGCTGATGGACAAGGATGGCAACTATGTGAAGAAGCCGATGCCTGCCTGCACGGGCAAGGAGATCATCGCTGAGCTCTGCTATCACCTGGGGATCGAGGACCAGGTCGACGCTGTCGTCGCCAATACCAAGGCGCGCCTTGCCCTGATGCCCTACATCACGGCCATGTTCATGCCACGCGCCGCCGGAGACCGGCCGCACGTGGTGCCGGCGGGATGCACCAACCTGGCGCTGATGGGCCAGTTCGTCGAGACCGCAAACGACATCATCTTCACGATGGACAGTTCGATCCGCACGGCGCGCGTCGGCGTGTACACGCTTCTGGGCCTGCGCAAGCAGGTCCCGGACATCAGCCCTGTGCAGTACGATATCCGCACGCTCCTCAAGGCGGCGCGGGCGCTCAACAATGACGAACCCTTTCCGGGCGAGCGACTGCTCCATCGGTTGCTGGACAAGACCTATTTCGCGCACATCCTGCCGCCGCTCCCGGATCAGGAATCCGCGTGGCGTGAGAAGGCAGAAGGAGAACTGGCGGAATTGCTTGGCGCGGGAGGCCAAGCGTTCGGCCGGATCGCCGGTTGGCTGGAAACGATGCGGGAGAACCTGGCCTCGCGCAGGAAACGTCCATAGTTCACGTCGCGTGTCGCAGCTTTGGCGTGTTCATGTTCCGCGAAGGTCTCGGGTCGCGGCGATCAGCTCCGTCGCGAAATCTCTTCGGAAAGAAGTCCTGCGCTTCGGGGAATTTCACCGAATGAGTTCATGCGAGCAATTTCGTAGGCACGCCGAGCTCCGGGCCAGCCTCGGCAAGCCGCAGGTCGAGCGTGTGTACAGTGGCGCCATGCTCCGATGCGATTGCAAGGTGCAGTGCATCGCCGGCGCGAAGCTCGAGCAGATGCTGATCGACGAACCGCGCTGCCGTGCGGAACTGGCTACCCGTCACCGTCAGAACGGTGAAGCTATCGGTGACCAGTTTGTTGAACATGGCGAGTGCAGCCGCGCGCTGTTCGAGGTTGATCTGTCCGGTCCGCAGTTTGATCGCCAGGGCGGAGGACATCTCGGTGATGGTCCAATCGCTGATGAGAAGCTGTTCCGGATCCTGCTCAGCCAGCCAAGCCTGTATGATCGGCGTCATCGCTTCGTTGGAGAGTGCGGCCACGATCAGCGACGTGTCGAGATAGAGCATCAGTAGCGATCGCCATCGCGCATCGATCGGAGCAGGTCGGCAGCGGCCTGGGGTTGCGCCGGCATGCTTGCGGTCAATGCTTCAAGCAGAGCTGCGTCGATCCGTCGGCGTGGCTTGGTGACAGCGGTGAGCCGCGCAACAGGCTTGCCCCGTCGGGTGATGTCCACCGAATCGCCCGCTTCAACCCTGTCGACCAACTCGCTTAAATGGGTTTTGGCATCTGCCAGATTGACCGCAGCCATCTCGCACTCCTGACCATGTAGATGGTCATATAGCGCGTCAGGCCTTTGATTTCCAGCGTATCGAGGACATCCCCGATGTCGTTCATGTCGACTGTCGAGAGACACTCGCATTTCAGCCTTCTGCGGTCATGCCCCTGGTGAAGGTCTCAGCGATCGCCAGAACAGCGGCATGGATCGGTCCTGCGGTCAGGCTGGGCATGACCGAAGCGTCGACGACGAAAAGATTGTCGAGCGCCTTGAGCCGCAGGTCTGCATCGACGGGGGCGTCGGCGTCCCGGCCCATCCTGCAGGTGCCGCAGGGGTGATGGTGGGTGATGACCGCCTGCGCGATGAAGTCGTCGATGTCGGCCTTGTCCTTGAAGGACACTGGCAGGAGTTCGCGCTCGCGCCATCCGGCGAGTTCGTCGTGGTGGCCGATTTCTCTTGCCGCCGCGAGAGCCTGGCGGAACAAGTCACGATCCCGCCCGGTCTGCAGATAGGCCGGGTCGATGATCAGCCGGTCGCCGAGCTCCGGCCCGCTGATGCGCAGGCTGCCGCGGCTGGTCGGATGGGTGATGCCGAACAGCAGCGAATAGGCCGTGCCGGCGGCCGGCGCCTGGAGACATTCGGACACGATCGGCGCGATGCCGCAACCAACGACGATTTCGGGCTGCCCGATCGCGGTGAAGTCGCCGGCCCGCATGTAGGCCATTGATTCCGAATGCTGAAGGCGTGACGGCGCAACGGGTTTGCGGGCCGCGTAAAGGTTCCCGGCGCCCAGCAGGTGATCCTGGAGGTTGCGGCCGATTTCAGGCAGATCGACCAAGCAACCAACGCCCGCGGCAGCGAGAACATCGTGCGGACCGATGCCCGATCGCATCAGCAAAGCCGGGCTTTCCAGCGCGCCGGCGCACAGCACCACCTGATCCGAAAAGACTTGCTCAGGGGTGCCTTGCGGCCCAACGACTTCAAGGCTGCGTACTCGATTGCCGCCGTCCAGCGCGAGCCGCCGCGCCCGGGTTCCCGTCAGGACGGTCAGATTTGCGCGGCTTCGGACGGCCGGCGTCAGCCAGGCATCGGCCACCGTGACCCGCCGCCCGTCGCGGATGTTCAGCGAGTTCGGGGTGACGCCGATCATCTGTCCGCTGTTGTGGCCTTGGAGGCGCGGCAACCCCAGAGAGGCTCCGGCTTCGATGAAGGCGTGCGCGACAGGGCTCACCTCGTCCTCCGGCAGATGAACGGGCATCGGCCCGCCCTTGCCGTAAAGGCCGTTGCCGCCGAGCGGATGATCCTCGATGGCTTGAAACGCGGGCAGCAGTCCGTCCCAGCCCCATCGGTGATCGCCGGTCGCGTCGACCCACGCCTGGAAGTCCGAAGGATGGCCGCGCATGTAGCCCATCGCGTGCAGGCAACTCGAACCGCCGATCAGCCGCCCGCGCGCCCAGTGATGTACCCGGTCCGCGGTCCCGGCTTGTGGCTCCGTGCGATAGTCCCAATCGTAACTGCGGCCCTGAAGCACCGGCCAGGCGGCGGGGTTCCAGATATCGGGGTCGTTCGCCTCTTCGCCCGCCTCGATCAGCAGGACACGACGGGCCGGCTGCTCGCTCAAACGCGCTGCAAGCAACGCGCCCGCCGAGCCACCGCCGACGATGATGACATCGGCATTCCGTTCGCACTCGATAGTCGCCTTGGTCATCACAACTCCATTGCGCGTGCCGGCTTCGGTAGCCGGCATGTCCGGCGCCGCACAGCAAGGCCCCGGCGCGCTGATCTGCGTTCGGCGGATTCCGAAACGTGATGAAGGATTTCGGGACCTCGGGCGGGTAGCTCTCCCTTCCCGGAATTCAGGCCCCGTTTTCCATGGATATCTTCGCGGCCGCTTTCGCCTTCAAAAGGTGCTTCTTCGAGGCTTTGCGGGCGGCTTTCTCGTCGCCGGCGGCGATGGACTCGTAGATATCCCTCATCTCCGCCAGGCTGCTTTGCGCTCTCCCATCCAATGACATCGACCGTCCGCGAAAGAAGCTGATCCTGGCGACCAGACCACGATGGACCTCCTCCAGGATGGGATTGCCGCAATTCGCCAATATGATCGAATAGAAGTCCGCGGCGGTCATGACTTGCGCCAGGCCGTCATGGCTGGCTGCCGCCTGTTCGAAGGCGAGAAGAGATTTTTCGAGCTCACGCAGCTGTTCCGCGGGAATTCTTAGCGCGCATCGTCCCGCCGCCTCGACTTCCAGCAGCTCTCGAACCTCGTAGATGGCGGTTGCTTCCTCCCACGAAAGTGCCGGTATCGCCGGTCCGCGGTTGGGTACGATCTCGATCAGGCGTTCGGCCTCGAGGCTGCGCAATGCCTCCCTCAGCGAGGGGCGGCTGACGCCGAGCTGCGCGCACAACTGGCTCTCGATCAGACGGCTTCCGGGCTGGAACAGTCCAGACAGGATGGCGAGCCGTAACTTGTCGACCGTCTCCTGCTGAACTGTCCGTGGAGAAATCCGCAAATTCAGATCTGCCGACATTGATTACGTCTCTTGGGCTCAGGGTCATGATCGGACGCATCATATGCGACGTCGCACATATTGGACAGCAGGAATAGTCAGATTGTCAATTATCAAGATTGCAAGAATGTCAGACAATCTGGTTGACGGCTTCTGGCTAATATGATCCTCTTGAGAAAGACAGGCCGCAAGAACAAGGGTCATAAACATGGCGGCGGATATGCTTTCAAATCAGCTGAATTCGCGGCGCATCGATACGGGCCGCATCGCGTTGAATGTACGCGAGATGGGTCACGGCCCGTTGATGCTGTTCTTCCACGGCATCACTTCCAACTCCGCGGTTTTCGAACCGTTGATGGCGCGGCTGTCGGACCGCTTCACGACCATCGCTGTCGACCAGCGTGGACATGGCCTCAGCGACAAGCCGGAAAGCGGCTACGAGGCGACTGACTACGCGGACGATATTGCCAGCCTGATACGCACGCTCGACCAGGGCCCTGCCGTCCTCGTCGGACATTCGCTCGGCGCCAGGAATTCCGTCACGGTCGCCGCGCGAAATCCGGACCTGGTGCGATCGGTCATCGCGATCGACTTCACGCCCTATATCGAGAGCGAGGTGCTGGACGCGCTGGAGGCCAGGGTGAATGGGGGAGATCGGCTTTTCGAGGATGTCAAAGCCGTCGAGGCCTATCTGGCCGCGCGCTATCCCAATATTCCCGCGGACGCCATCAGGATCAGGGCCGAAAGCGGCTATCAGCGGGTCGACGGCGGGCTGCGTCCGTTGGCGTCGCCTTCTGCCATGGCCCAGACCGCCAAGGGGCTGCGGGCAGACCTGACGCAGACCTATCGGGATGTGGCGAAACCCGTCCTCATCGTCCGCGGCGAACAAAGCAAGCTGGTCTCGGCGGCGGCACTGGCAAAGACGAGCCGGCTGCGGCCGGACCTGCCCGTGGTCGTCGTCCCGGACGCCGACCATTACGTCAACGAGGTCTCGCCCGAGATCACGCTGAAAGCCATCACCAATTTCATCGATGCCTGACGACAGCTGAGAGAGCTTTTGCGTACGATCGCGATCATCAAGGGTATGGCTGGTTTCCTGGCTGCTATTGCAGTCTGGGAACTGGTTCGCGCGACGGGAACGATCGATTCAAGATCGTTGCCCGGCATTGGTGCGATCTTGCAGTCGATGATCTCCGGCCTCGCAACTTCGGACGGTCTGATGCCGTCGGTGCTGGCTACCCTGCGAACCTGGTCGATGGGGCTGGTCATTGCCTCCATCCTGGGAACTGTTGTCGGCGTGGCTCTGGCGCTCTCTCCGCTCGTGGAGACCGTTACGAGGCCGATCGTCGAGTTCCTTCGGCCGGTTCCCTCGGTGGCCCTGATCCCGGTCGCGCTCCTTGTCCTGGGCATCGGACTTCCGATGCAATTGTTCATGATCGTCTTTGCGGCGATCTGGCCGGTCATCTTTTCCGCAAAGGCCGGCGTGGAGGGTGTCGACCCCAGACAATTGGAAACTGGACGCGTGTTCGGCCTGTCGCGATTGGCGAGCATTTGGCGCATCGTGCTTCCGGCGGCGCTGCCGAATATCGCGACGGGTATCAGGACGGCGTCGGCGATTGCGCTCGTCCTTACGATCACCGTTGAGATGCTGGTCGGTCGTCCGGGGATCGGCTCCTTCCTTGAAAACGTGCGGTTGAATGGCCTCGTCACGGAAATGTGGAGCGCGATCGTTCTGACTGGAATTGTCGGCTACCTGGTGAACGGCCTCTTCTTGATGCTCGAAAAGCGTCTCATTCCGTGGAGCGCCGAACATCATGTCTAGGTCATGGGGAACCAGCGCGTTGTTATGGCAGCTATGCCTGATAGGCATGCTTCTCGCTGCCTGGCAGGTCTCGGCGACATTGTGGCCGGCCCCTTACCTGCCGAAGCTGCAGACCGTTCTCGCGAGCTTCCTGAATTTCTTTCACGGCAATCTGCTGTTTTCGGCTGTGCTGCCCAGTCTCTACAGATTTGCGATCGGGTTCGGCGTCGCCGTCCTCCTGGGAAGCTTCATAGGCTTGACGCTTGGCTATCTGCGCGGCCTGAATGAGTGGGTTCGCCCCATCCTTGAATATCTGCGCTTCCTGCCAACGGTTGCCATTCTTCCCGCTGCGCTGCTGCTCTTCGGCGCCACCGATGGAATGCGTATCTTTGTCATCGCCTTCGGATCGATATTCCCGGTCATCCTCGCCGCCATGGATGGAGCCCGCCGTGTCGATCAGGTCCTGATTGATGTCGCCAGGGTCAACGGACTGACGATCCCTCAGCGCATCTTCAGGGTAATCCTGCCGGCGGTGCTGCCTGCGATATTTGCCGGCATCCGGATCGCTCTCAGCATTGCGCTCGTGATGATGGTGATTTCGGAATTGATCGCCGCCAACGATGGTCTTGGCCACTTCATTCTGCGCAGCCAGAGGCTGTTCCAGACCGCGAACGTGTACGCAGGCGTATTGTTGCTGGGCGCGATCGGCTTTGTCCTGACCGCGTGCATGCTGGCGATCGAGGGGCGCTTCCTGGCCTGGTACAAGGGATGGCGAGGAGCTGCCGATGCGATCTGATCGAGCATTCCGGTCATCTTCGGAGGGCGTCGCGGTGCCCTCGATCCTCGCCGTCGAAAGTATTTCCAAGAACTATGGATCGGCCCCCGTCCTTGACGGCCTGAAATTCGAACAGAGGCCTGGCGAATTCCTATCCATAGTCGGCCCATCCGGATGCGGAAAATCAACCCTGCTCAGATGCATCGCCTCCTTGATGCAGCCCAACTCGGGTTCGGTCCGACACAAGGGAAATACATTTGCCGAACCGCCCAGTTGGCTCTCGATCGTCTTCCAGGATTACAGCCGCGCACTGTTCCCCTGGCTGACTGTTCGTCAAAACGTGGCTTTCGGCCTGCACCATATCGGTTCACGGGAGAGGGATGAACGCGTCCAGGCTGCAGTCCAGGCGGTTAATCTAACGCACGCGATTGATCTCTATCCGTGGCAGCTTTCGGGCGGGATGCAGCAACGGTGCTCGCTGGCGCGCTCCATTGTCGTGCGCCCGGAACTGCTGCTTCTCGATGAGCCGTTCGCATCCGTCGACGCTCAAACCAGAATCGATCTGCAGGACCTGGTCATCGACCTTTCGCGCCGGATGAACCTTTCAACGCTGCTCGTCACGCACGACGTCGAAGAAGCAGTCTACATGTCCGACCGCATCGTCGTTCTCTCAACCCGTCCAGCGCGAGTGGTCGAGGAGATTACCGTCGACCTTCCATATCCGAGGGATCAACTCGCGACGAAAGAGACGCCGGACTTCTTGCGGCTCAGGCATCAGGTTTACACGCTGATCCGGGCTCAGGCCAAGTCGAACAACAACTGATACAGGGGGCTACGAAGGTGGGATTTGTCAGATCTACTGTCTTTGCGTTGGCAGCCACGATTGGTCTTGCCGCGGCATCTGTCCAATCGCCGGCATTTGCGCAGGAGATGACCAAACTTCGCGTCGGTTACCTGCCCATCGGCGTCTATAGCTATTTTTGGCGCGCCCGCGACGCCGGCTATTTCAAAGAGGAGAACATCGAGATCGAGTTGGTCCCGATGGCGGGCGGCGGTCAGATCATTCCGGCTCTCCAGTCGGGCAGCCTCGAATTTGGCATTTCGGATGCCCTGGGTGTCCTGAACGCGCGTAACGGCGGAATCCCTGTCACTTATGTCTCGTTCAATTTCCAGCAGACGGCCGACGATCCCGTCCACGCAGTGCTCACGATGGATCCGAATATCAAGTCGGGTGCAGATCTGGCTGGCAAGGATGTAGCGACAAATCTGAGCTACAACACCGACTGGACCATGATGCGCGAGTGGCTGCGCCAGCAGAAGGCCGATGTCGACAGCATCACTTTCAAGGAAATCCCGTTTCCAGACATGCTGGCCGCGCTTCGCAGCAAGACGATTGCGGCAGTCGGCGCAACCGAACCGTTCGTCACACTGGGTGAAGCAGAGGGCGCGCGCGTCATCGGCCATTATTTCACCGACGTGAAATCGCCGATTGTTCTGTCCGGCGTCACGGCCATGTTGCCCTATGTCCAGGAGAATCCCGAAATCGTGAAGCGGTTCGTACGAGCCATCAATCGCGCGATCGATGATTTCCAGGATCCGGCGATCGTGCGCGAAACGATTGCGGCCAACACCAAGATACCCGCGTCAGTCGTGTCGAAGATGAATATTGGCGAGTGGAAGAAGGATGCGCCGCCGGAGTCCATTCAGTTCTGGATCGACGCCGCCAAGAAGGAAGGCATCCTCACGGACGCTGTCGACCTCAACGATATCATCTGGAAGCCGTAACGAGCCGTTTGGATGCACCGGACGACCCGTATCTTCATCTCGAACAGAAATAGCGGATAAGGCAATGCCCAATGTAAACAACACTCCAGGCAAGACGCGCCGTGCCGAGGTCGCCGGCGGCGGCTTCGCCGGCCTGACAGCCGCGATCGCTCTGCGGCAGAATGGCTGGGATGTCAGGCTGCACGAAAAGAGCTCCGAGCTCAGGGCTTTCGGCGCAGGCATCTATCTCTGGCACAACGGCCTTCGCGTGCTCGAAGGGCTGGGCGCGCTGGACGAGGTTCTCCAGGGCTCCCACACGCCGCCGACCTACGAAACCTGGATGCACAACAAGTCCGTCTCCAAGGAGACGTTCAACGGGCTGCCTTGGCGCATCATGACCCGGAGCCATCTGCATGACGCGCTGGTCAACCGTGCCCGCGCGGTCGGTGTCGAAATTCGTGCCAATTCAGAGGCGGTCGCCGCCGATCCGGCCGGCCGCCTGACCCTCCAGACCGGTGAGGTCCTCGAAGCCGACCTGATCGTCGGCGCTGACGGCGTCGGTTCCAAGGTCAGGGACTCCATCGGCTTCAAGCAGGATCGCTGGATATCGAAGGACGGCCTCATCCGGTTGATCGTCCCGCGCATGAAGAAGGAACTCGGCCATGGCGAGTGGGACAACACCATCGACATGTGGAACTTCTGGCCGCGCGTCCAGCGCATCCTCTATTCGCCCTGCAACGAGAATGAGCTCTATCTCGGCCTGATGGCTCCAGCCGCCGATCCGCGCGGATCGGCAGTACCGATCGACCTCGAAGTGTGGGTCGAGATGTTCCCCTTCCTGGAGCCGTGCCTGATCGAGGCGGCGAAGCTGAAGACCGCCCGCTACGACAAATACGAGACGACCAAGCTGGACAGCTGGACGAGAGGCAAGGTCGCCCTTGTCGGTGATGCCGCCCATGCGATGTGTCCGGCTCTTGCCCAGGGCGCCGGTTGCGCGATGGTCAATTCCTTCAGCCTGTCGCAGGACATGGAAGCCGGTTCTTCGGTCGAAGATGCGCTCGTCGCATGGGAGAAGCGCATTCGCCCGATCACCGATCGCTGCCAGGCGCTGTCCGGTGAGTACGCGGCCAACCGCTCGCTCTCGAACGGGAACATGTTCACGCCGGCAGCCCTGGAAGCAGCGCGTTACGACCCGCTGCGCCGCGTCTTCTCATGGCCGCAATGATTTCGACCCGGCCCAACAGATCAATTGGTGCGGCAGAAGCTGTGCTCTCCTCGGGAGATTAGAATGGACCATTCATTGGAAGTTGAAAAAAACTACGACGTGCGAGGCTGGTATTCGACTGTCCATGAGATCCGGCATGACGGCGGAGAACCCGGCGACACGCTCATCAAGGTCGCGGTGGGCGTCGTCATTCGCAATCCTTTTGCCGGCAAATTTGTTGCCGACCTGTCCGACATCGTGAATCCCAGCGCGGCCATTGGCCATGCGCTCGGTGAACGGGCGGCGGCGCTGCTCGGCAACCGGCCGGTCAACAGCTATGGCAAGGGCGGCATCGCCGGAACGGCCGGCGAACAGGAACATGTCGTAGCCTGCATCACCACGCTGTTTGGAGATCCACTGCGTGAGCAGGTGGGCGGTGGCAGGGCCTGGATTTCGTCGGTCAGCAAGGTTGCCGCCGCCGGCACGGCCATCGACATCCCGCTCGCTCACAAGGACGAGCTCTACATCCGTTCCCATTACGACGCCGTCACCTTCTCCGTGCCGGATGGCCCGCGTCCGGACGAGCTTCTGATCTGCGTCGCCGTTGCATCTGGTCCGCGCGTGCATCAGCGCGTCGGGGGCAAGACCGTCGCTGATCTCGCGGCCACTGCCTAATTCGATCGAAAAGGACTATTCCATGCCCCTGAACATCAAGGACCTCAAAATCATCTCGGCGGATTTCCAGCCGCTCGGGAGACTGCGCGACGAGCATGCCGGCGACAAAGGCAACGTGTTGCCCAGGCTGACCGTCAGCGGCGTTCCAGCAGGCGCGAAAGAGCTCGCGGTCATCTGCCACGATCCCGATGCGCCCTTGGCCAACGGTTTCACGCATTGGGTCGTCTACGGCATCGATCCGTCGACCACCGATCTTTCGGACGCGCAGCAGAAGTTCCGCGTCGGACCCAACGGCGCCGGTCACATGCAGTATTACGGGCCGCAGCCGCCGGCTGGCCATGGCGAACATCACTACTACTTCTGGGTCTATGCCCTCGACACGAAGGTCGAAGGGACGCCCACCCGGGAGGAGTTCCTGCAGAAATATGCCGGCAACATCATCGAGCAGAACCGGATCGTCGGCATCTACGAAAACAAGTGAACAGCGCGACCCTGGCGATCGACAACAACAATAAAAAACGATCGCCAGCGCTGCGGAATGGGAGATTCAAGAATGACAGACAGCAACGCCACGCGCCAGAAGGTCTTCCAGGAACTGGTCACCGCGACCAAGATCCTGCTGAACGAGGGCATCCTGGACACGTTCGGGCACATCAGCGCCCGTGACCCGGAGGATCCCCAAAGCTTCTTCCTCGCTCAAAAGCTTGCTCCCAGCCTGATAACGACCGACGACATCCTGCGTTTCAATCTCGACGGTGAAACGTCCGACAATCGGCCGTCCTACCTGGAACGCTACATCCACAGCGAAATCTACAAGGCACGGCCGGACGTTCAGTGCGTGCTCCACAGCCATTCGCCGGCCGTGCTCCCATACTGCTTTACCGACACGCCGCTGCGCCCGGTCACGCATATGGGTGCGTTCATGGGCGAGGCCGTACCCGTCTATGAGATCCGCGACAAGCAGGGTGATGAGACCGATCTCTTCGGCGGCGGCCACGGCGTCTGCGCGGATATCGCCGAAAGCCTCGGTGACCAGACAGTGGTCCTCATGGCACGCCATGGCGTGGTGAACGTCGGCAGTTCTGTCCGCGAGGTCGTGTTCCGCGCTTTCTATCTCGAGCAGGAAGCCAAGGCGCTCACGGCCGGACTCCAGATCGGCAAGATCAAGTACCTGACACCGGGCGAGGTGAAGACGGCGGGCGCGCTTGTCGGCAAACAGATCGACCGGGGATGGGATCACTGGTCGCAGCGCCTCAAGGAAAAGGGCCTGGCTTAGCGCCAGCAGGTCTTTGAACACCTCTGGCGGGATCAGAGCCCTGCCAGGGTATCCAGCCCCGATCTTGAAACTCTCCGGGGCCAGAGCGTCAGGCGAAAGCAGTAGAACCATGCCGCACGCAGAAAACTACGACTACGTCATCGTTGGGGCCGGATCGGCCGGTTGCGTGCTCGCCAATCGGCTGAGCGCCGACCCGCGATGTTCCGTGCTGCTCATCGAGGCCGGCGGCTGGGACCGTGACCCGATGATCCACATACCGCTCGGCTGGGGCAAGATCCTGACCGAGCGCCGCCATGACTGGATGTATTTCTGCGAGCCGGAGGACAATGTCGGCGGACGCCGCGTCGAGTGCGCGCGCGGCAAGGTCATCGGCGGGTCGTCGTCGACCAACGCCATGGCCTATGTGCGGGGAAACCGCGGCGACTACGACCGATGGGCCGCCAGCGGACTGAGCGACTGGTCGTATGAGAAGGTGCTGCCCTATTTCCAGAAACAGGAAAGCTGGGAAAAGGGCGGAAGCCGCTTCCGGGGCGGCAGCGGCCCGCTCAGCACGCAGTTCTGCCGCTACAAGGACACGCTGATCGAAGCCTTTGCGCAGGCCAGCGTGCAGGCCGGCTATGCGCAGACCAGCGACTACAATGGCGAGCAGCAGGAGGGTTTCGGCCGCCTGCAGATGACGATCGCCAAAGGCCGGCGCAGCTCGGCTGCGTCCGCCTATCTGCGGCCGGCCCTGAAGCGGCCCAACCTGACAGTGCTGACCGAAGCGATGGCGACGAAGATCGTGCTGGAAGGCACGCGCGCCAAAGGGGTGACGATAAGGCATCGTGGCACCGAACGGACGGTCATCGCCCGCAGGGAGGTCCTGCTCTCCGGCGGCGTGATCAACACGCCGCAGCTGCTGATGCTGTCCGGCATCGGCGCCCCGGACGAGCTGGCGGCACACGGCATCCAGACGCGGGTCGTCCTGCCTTCGGTCGGCAAGAACCTGCAGGATCACGTCTCGGTCATCCTGATGTACCGTCGCAAGACCCCGGGCCCGTTCCTGCACAAGATGCGCGCCGACCGGATCGGGCTCGATTTCCTCAAGACCTATCTGACGGGAAGCGGTTTTTCGGGGGACGTGCCCGGCGGGGTCGTGGCCTTCCTGAAAAGCGGTCCGGAGCGGCCGTTGCCGGATGTGCAGTTGCTGTTCACCGCGGCTCCGCTCGCCGCATGGCCATATTTCCAGCCATTCAAGGCGCCGTTCGCAGACGGCTTCGCGACCCGGATCGTGGCGACGCAGCCGGAGAGCCGGGGAGCCGTGAAACTGGCCTCGGCCGATCCCGCCGCGGCCCCGCTGATCCACCAGAACTTCCTGGCTTCGCCGAAGGACTGGCAATCGCTGCGGGCCGGCTTCCGGGTGGCAAGGGACTTGGCCGCCCAGCCATCCATGCAGCCCTTCATCGAGGCGGAGTTCTTTCCCGGTCCGAAGTGCCAGAGCGACGACGAGATCGACGAGCATATCCGCAAGACCTCCATCACCGTGCATCACCCGGCCGGAACCTGCCGGATGGGCGCCGATGCCGGCTCGGTCGTCGACCCGGAACTGCGCATCCGCGGCATCGACGGCCTGCGCGTGGTGGACGCTTCCGTCATGCCCGACCTGGTCTGCGGCAACATCAACGCGGCGGTGATCATGATCGCGGAGAAGGCCGCCGACCTCATCGCGGCATCGAAAGCAACAATCGAAAGCAGGGCAGCGTGATGATCCAACGTATCGCCATCATCGGTCTGGGCACGATGGGGCCGGGCATGGCCGCAAGGCTCGCCAGGGGCGGCCTGCAGGTGACCGCCTACGATGTCGCACCCGCCGCGATCGAACGCGCGCGCACCATGCTGGGCACGGCAGAGGGTGTTCTCGATGCCCTCGGCATCGTGGCAACCGGTGCCGGAAGTGTTCGCTTCACCGACGATATAAACGAGGCGGTATCCGGCGCCGACCTCATCATCGAGAACGTTCCCGAGAACATTGCGATCAAGGCCGAGGTCTATCGCAGCATCGACGGCCTGATTGCATCGGACACGATCGTGGCATCGGATACGTCGGGCATCCCGATCACCCAGCTGCAGGCGCATATCTCGCATCCCGAGCGGATGGTGGGCATGCATTGGTCGAACCCGCCGCACATCATCCCGATGATCGAGGTGATCGGCGGCGAGAGGACGGCGCCGCAGACCGTAACGACCATTCGCGACCTCATCCGCTCGATCGGCCTGCTGCCGGTGGTGGTGAAGAAGGATGTGCCGGGCTTTGTCGAGAACCGCGTGCTCTATGCGCTGCTGCGCGAGGCGGTCGATCTCGTCGAACGCGGCGTCATCGAGCCGGAAGATCTCGACACCTGCGTGTCCTGGGGCATCGGCTACAAGATCGCCGTCGTCGGTCCGATGGCGCTGCTCGATATGGCGGGGCTGGATATCTACAAATCGGTCTCGTCCTTCCTGAACGCCGATCTTTCCAATCGTGACGATGTCGCGCCGATGGTGCTGGAGAAAACCGGCGCCTCGAAGCTCGGCATCAAGTCGGGCGAGGGCATGTTCTCCTACACGCCCGAGCAGACAAAGGCGCTGCAGGCCGAACGCGCACGCAAGCTCGTCGCGGTGCGACGCATCCTGGAAGGCCGGGAGTAGCCGATGGCTCGCAACACACCAAGAAGTGGCTGGATCGGGGCGTACGGAGGTACAAGCCATGCGCATTGATACGATCCGGGCAGACGGCGGCAAGCCTGCCCACATCCGCCATGACGACCTCATCTCCGTCAAAGGCGTCTCGGTGGTCTATGCCCGGCAACTGGTGCTCCAGAACATCGACCTTTCGGTGCCGAAGGGGTCCTTCGTCTCGCTGATCGGGCCCTCCGGCTGCGGCAAGAGCACCTTGCTCAAGGTGCTGGCAGGGCTGGTCGAGCCGACAAGCGGCAGCGTATCGATCGGCGGGCTTTCGCCGGTCGAGGCAGCGCGCAAGCGTATGATCGGCGTGGTCTTCCAGGATGCCAACCTGCTGCCATGGAAGAATGCCGTCGACAACGCCTCCATGCTGCTTTCCATTGCCGACAAGTCGCTTTCGCGCGCCGAGCTTCGGGCGCGCGGACAGGAAATGCTGGAGCTGGTGGGGCTTGGCGATGCCGCCCACAAGCGGCCCAACGAATTGTCTGGTGGCATGCGGCAACGGGTGGCCATCGCCCGCGCACTGGCACTCGATCCGGCGGTGCTTTTGATGGATGAGCCCTTCGGCGCGCTCGACGCCATCACCCGCGACTCGATGGGCCAGTCGCTGCTGGAGATCTGGCAGCGCACCGGCAAGACGATCGTGCTCGTGACCCATTCGATCGACGAAGCCATCCACCTGTCGCGTCATGTCCACGCGCTGGGCATCAAGCCCGGACGCATCACCGGCAGCATCGACATCGGTCTGCCTTATCCGCGCGACCTGGCGGTAACGGAAGATCCGGAATTCGTCCGGCTGGTCGTGCAGTTGCGCACCATGCTGCGCGCCAGCCATCAACCGGGAGACGCGTCATGAGCGATCAACCCATCACGTCCGAACCTCGGTTGGCCTCCAGTTTTGCCGCCGCGACGAGCAGCTGGCTGCCGGCAGTCATCCTCCTTCTGGGCACGATCGTGGCCTGGGAAGCGATCGTGCGGATCTTCGCCATATCATCCTTCATCATCCCCGCTCCGTCGGAGATCGGGCGATCGCTGGTCGCGCAATGGGGAACGCTGATGCAGGCCACGCTGGTCACCGCCGCGGAGATCCTGCTCGGCTTCGTCGTCTCGGTCGTGGTCGGCGTTGCCATCGCGCTGGTCATCGTGCGTTTCGACTGGCTGGGCCGGGCGCTCTATCCGTTGGTGGTGCTGTTCCAGAACGTGCCGAAGGTGGCGCTGGCGCCGATCTTCATCCTCTGGTTCGGCTATGGGCTGGCCCCGAAGATCGGGCTGATCCTGGTCATCGCATTCTTCCCGGTGACGCTGTCGATGCTGGCAGGCATGCAATCGGTGGACCGCTCGCTACTGTCGCTGATGAATTCGGTCGGCGCCAGCCGCACGCAGATCCTGTTCAGGATCCGGGTCCCGCACTCGCTGCCGAACCTGATGGCGGGAACCAAGATTGCCGCAACGCTGAGCGTCATCGGCGCCATCGTCGGTGAATTTGCCGGCGCCTCGGACGGGCTGGGCTACGTCATCCAGTTCGCCTCGACCCAGCTCGACACCGCACTGGTCTTCGCGGCGCTGCTGCTCGTCTCCGTGCTCGGTATCGCCTTCTACTACGCGGCCGAGATCCTCGAACGCATCGTGGTGCCGTGGGCACCGAAATTCAGCCATGCCTAAGACTTTGGGCAGTCAACGACAGGGAAGGATCGAACAATGCTGAGACGCTCACTTATCAAGGCAGCCACGCTTGCGGCGTTTGCCAGTGCGCTTGGCTTCTCCGGTGCAGCACTGGCCGCCGACACGGTCAACGTCCAGCTCGACTGGGTGGTGCGCGGCAACCACGCCATGTTCTTCGTGGCCAAGGAAAAGGGTTTCTTCGCCAAGAACGACATCGACCTGGCCGAAATCCGCAAGGGCTCGGGTTCGCCGGACGCCATGCGGCTGGTGGGTAATGAGAACGCGGATTTCGGCTTCGGCGATCTTCCCACGCTCGCCGTCGCACGGTCGCAGAAAGTCCCGGTCGTGGCGCTCGCCGCCGTCAACCAGCGCTCGCCGCTGGCGATCCTTTCGCTGGCCAAGACGTTGAAGCTCACCAAGCCGGAGGATCTCAAGGGGCTGACCATCGGCATCCACCCGGCAGGATCGACCTACATCTTCTTCAGGGGCTTCCTGGCCGCCAATGGACTGACCGAGAAGGACATGACGCTGAACAGCGTGTCGCCGCCCTATGAGAGCTACCTGCTGCTCGGACGGGTCCAGACGGTGGTCGGCTACGTGGACGCGGAGGTTCCCGAACTGGAAGCCAAGGCGGGCGGTCCGGGTTCGCTCAGCATCATGATGGGTGCGGACCATGGCTGGAAGGCTTACGGCTCCGGCCTGTTCACCTCGGAGAAGATGATCAAGGACAAGCCCGACGTCGTGCGCCGCTTCGTCAAGGCCTACCGCGAAGCCTTCGACTATGTCGTCGCCCATCCGGAAGAGGCTGCCGAGATCACGGCCAAGGCAGCGCCCGGCTATGCCGACAAGAAGGACGTGCTGCTGGCGCAGATCAACGCCGATATCGCCTCGACCTTCACCAGCCCCGAAACCAAGGAACACGGCCTCGGCTGGATGAGCAAGACGCAATGGGAAGAGACGCTGAAGACGCTGAGCGATCAGGGCGTGCTCAAAGCGGCGCTGTCGGCGGACGATATCTTCACCGACAAATTCCTGGCGAAGGAATAGGCGCGATGCTTGAGGGCCACGGCTCGATGAGCGCCTACCGGCAGGCCAGGCTGTCCTGCTCCATGCCGCAGGATACGGCGCGCGTGCCCTTCTGCGCATCGGCACGGTCGAGCGTGATCTGTGCGCGGGTCGCATATGCGCGGCCCGACAGGCCACACCACAGGCGCTCGACCGGCAGGTTTTCGTGCTTGTCGTTGAGAATGGTGAAGGTGCCGGTCTCGGCTTCGAACCAGAGTTCGACACGGGCACTCTCGCCCGGTTCGACTGTCGCGATCCCTGCCGAATACCAGTGGGCGAAGTCGGCACTGCAGGACAGGCCGTCCTTGCCGGAATTCGAGATCGTCAACGGCACCATGGCGAGCCCATCGGTGCCGGTGCGGACGGTGACATGGTGCAACTCAACCGCGTTGGCAGAGGATACGAACGCCAGCGCTAACGGGAGGACATAACGGATCTTCACTTCGAATAGGCTCCGGATGCGATTTATTCTGAAAGTCTATCTCTCTTCTTCGTAATGACAATAACAATATCCATGGGAAGACAGCAAAAAGAGGGTAACATGTTAAAGCTTCTGAAAAGCAGCGTAAGTGCAGTTATACTGGGAAGCGTCTTGATGGGTGGCGCTCTCGCTGGCGAAGTCAAGTCGATCGCCATTCTGACGCCCGAAGAGGGCACGGATTATGGCTGGAACCAGCAGGGCATCGATGCCGCCAAGGCGGCCGGCAAGGCCGCCGGCGTCGAAGTGGTCGTGGCCCAGGGCCTCGGCTATGGCGACGTCCGTCCCACGTTGCGGGAACTCGCCTCCGACGGCGCCAGCCTGCTGATCGCACATGCCAGCGGCTACAACACCTCGGCGCCCGAGATCGCCAAGGAAACGAAGGTTCCGGTGGCGATCGTGGATACGCCGGCCGGGCTGGAGAAAGGCCTCGTCGCCGACTACACGCTGAGCGGCCACGAGGGCGCCTATCTCGCCGGCCGTCTCGCTGCCAAGATGTCGCGCTCGAAGTCGGTCGGCATCGTGGTTTCCGGCGAGCCGCCGTCCTGGAACTCGCAATCGGCTGCCTTCGCGCAGGGCGTGAAGGCGGAGAACGCCGACGTCAAGATCACCTATGCGGTGATCGGGCCCGCCGCCTACAGTGATGCGGCCGGCGGCAAGCGTGTCGCCGAAAGCGTGATCGCCTCGGGCGCCGACATCATCTTCGGCCAGGGCAACGGTTCGAGCTTCGGCATGCTGCAGGCGGTTGAGACGACCAAGGCCGCCGATGGCGGCAAGGTCTATTTCATCGACGTCATCGGTGACAAGTCGCCGATCGACAAGGGCTTCCTGCTGTCATCGGTGGTATGGAACATCGAGCCGGTCTACGCCGCGATGATCGCCGACCTCAAGGCCGACACGTTCGGCACCAAGCACTACACGATCGGCCTCAAGGACGATTCCGTGAAATTGCTGAAGACCGCCGCGATCCCGGACAACGTCTGGTCCGAGATCCAGGCCGTGCGCGAGGACGTCATCTCCGGCAAGATCAAGGTCGAGCCGGTCTATGACGCCGCCGCCGTCAGGGCGCTGATGACAAGCGTCGCCAAGTAAGGCGGCGAGAAGTCGGTTGCCGAAGGGGCGATCGGATCGCCCCTTCGGACGATTCCCCTTTTTCAGGGCTGGGCTTAGATGAGCAATACCACTCCGTCGCCCGTCGGCGACATCGTCGCACTCGAAGGCGTGACCAAACGCTTTCCGGGTATCGTCGCCAATGACAGCATCGACCTGTCGATCCGTCCGGGCGAAGTGCATGTGCTGCTCGGCGAGAACGGGGCGGGCAAATCCACGCTGATCGGCATGCTGTCCGGCCTGCAGCAGCCCGATGAAGGACGCATCCTGGTCGACGGCAAGCCGACGCCGATCACCTCGCCGCGCCAGGCGCTGGCGCTCGGCATCGGCACGGTGTTCCAGCACATGATGCTGGTGCCGACACTGACCGTGGCGGAGAACCTGCTGCTTGGTGGCCCCTGGTGGCAACGACCAAGGACCGAGGAGCTCGAGGCGCGTGTCGCCGAGATCAGCAAGAGCCTCGGCATCGTGGTCAAGCTCAATGCCAGGGTTTCGGAGCTTTCGCTCGGCGAACAGCAGCAGGTCGAGATCGTGCGCGCCATGGTGCGCAACAGCAGGCTGCTGATCCTCGACGAATCCACGTCGATGCTGACGCCGCAAGGCATCGAGGAGCTTGGCGCGCTGATGCGCCGCCTCGTCGAACAGGGATTGGCGATCGTCTTCATCACCCACAAGCTCAAGGAGGCCGCCGCCTTCGGCGACCGCATCTCGGTGCTGAAACTCGGCCGCAAGGTCGGCGAGATCCCGCCGGAGCGTTTTCGTGCGCTCGGCGAACAGGAGATCATCTCCGAAATCGTGGAACTGATGTTCGGCAAGCAGAAGGACGACCCGGAAGCGGCCGAGCGTTCCGTTGCCTCGGTCCACACTGAGGCCGCTCCGCTGCTTCAGGTTGTCGATCTGGAGGTGGCTCCGACCGACAATGCGCCCGGCCTGTCGTCGATCTCCTTCGACATCCGTCCGGGCGAGATCCTCGGCATCGCCGGCATCGACGGCAACGGCCAGAAGCAGCTGGCGGAGGCACTGGCCGGCCAGCGCACGGCGACCAGCGGTTCGGTGCGGCTGGAGGGAACCGCCATTGAGAAGCTGAGCGTTGGAGAGCGCAGCCGGCGCGGTCTTCGCTACCTGACCGACGACAGGTTGGGCGAGGGCACGGTTGGCACTTTCCCGGTCTCGATCAACTTCTTCCTCAAGCAGGTCGGCGCAGCGCCGTTCTGGCGCAATGGCGTCGAGCAGCGCGCCGAGATCGACAGGCGCGCCGGCGAGCTGGTGCGCGAATACGACGTGCGCACGCCGAGCCTGAAGACGCCCGTCGCGCGGCTTTCGGGCGGTAACATCCAGAAAGTGCTTCTGGCACGCGAACTGGCCGACGGCGCGAAGGTGGTTATCTTCAACAAGCCCACCTATGGGCTCGACCTTGCCAACACGCTGGCATCGCGCCAGCGCATTCGTGACGCCGCCCAACGCGGCCTCGCCGTGCTGCTGATCTCCACCGACCTCGAGGAGTTGCTTAGCATGTGCAACCGCATTGCCGTCATGGCCAACGGGTCGCTGGTCGGCACCGTCGACAATGCCGACGATGCCCGCACCCGGGTCGGTCGCCTGATGATCGGACTAGCCGCATGAGCATCGACACTGCCCCCACCGCCGGCGCCACCGCACTCGATGCCACCAGCAGCGTCGGCACGCGTCGCGACGTGCTGCGCCGGCTCTTGATGACGCTTGGCCCGATCCTCGTCGCGCTCGTCATTGCCGGCTGCATCCTACTCGCCGTCGGCGTCGATCCGCTCGCCTATTACGGCTACGTGCTGGAGAAGGGGCTGTTCTCGCCGCTCGGCATCCAGCAGACGCTGACGCGCATGGCGCCGCTTCTGTTCCTCGCCGCAGGTCTGATCGTGGCCTTCCGCGCCGGCATGTGGAACCTCGGCGGCGACGGCCAGTTCCTGCTTGGCGCCGTCACGGCGGCAGCCAGCGCGCCGATGTTCGTCGAGGTCATGCCGGCCTGGCTGGCACTGTTCTGCGCCTTCGTCGTCGCCACGCTTGTCGCGATGGTCTGGTCGCTGGTGCCGGCACTGCTGCGCGCCTATCAGGGCGTCAACGAGATCATCACCACGCTGATGATGACGTTCCTCGGCACTTCGCTCGCCAATGTGCTGGTCAAGCTTTTGTTTCGCGATCCCGGCACGACGGTGCCGCAGACCCGCACCTTGCCGGTGGAGGACAGGCTGCCGCGCCTGTTCGACACCACCATCACCAGCGGCCTGCTGTTCGGCCTGGCGGCTATCATCATCGTGCATCTGGTGATGACGCGAACGGCTTTCGGACTGAGGCTGAGAGTCGTCGGTGCCAATCCGCGAGCGGCGGTTCATGCCGGGCTCGGCGTGCCTGGCCTGACCATCGCCGTCTTCGCTATTTCGGCGGGGCTGGCCGGCCTTGCCGGCGCTGTCGACATCATCGGCGTGCAGGGCAATGTCCGCGCCGACTGGAACCCGGCCTATGGGCTGGCGGTGATCCCGGCGGTGTTCCTCGCCCGTATGAACGGTTTTGCGGCCATCGGCTTCGTGTTCCTGCTTTCGGTGCTGTCGATCGGCGGCGAAAGCGCGGCACGGCGGCTCGGCGTTCCCAATCATTTCACGCTGGTGCTGGTCTCGATCGTGCTGATCGTGCTCGCGCTCGCCGAATATGTCGACCACCGCTACAACCAGTCGAGAAAGGCCTGACGCATGACCGGGCTGTTCAGCGAAGTCTTTCTCAGCGCGCTGCTGTTCGGCGCGGTCACCGCGGCTGTCCCGCTGCTGCTCGCGGGGCTTGGCGAGCAGATGTCGGAAAAGGCCGGCGTGCTCAACATCGGCATCGAAGGCATGATGCTGGCCGGCGCCTATCTCGGCTTCGTCGGCGCTTTCTATTCGGGGTCGCTGTGGCTGGGTTTCCTCACCGGTGCCGCCGGTGGCGTGGCGGTGGCGCTGGTCATGGCGCTCTTGTGCGTGCGCATCGGCCTGAACCAGATCGTCATCGGCATTGCGCTGACGCTCGGCCTCGAAGGCCTGACGGCGCTGCTGCACCACTTCCAGTTCTCGCGCAGCTATCCCCGTTTG
This sequence comes from Mesorhizobium sp. 1M-11, assembly GCF_001303895.1. Classification (GTDB taxonomy): domain Bacteria; phylum Pseudomonadota; class Alphaproteobacteria; order Rhizobiales; family Rhizobiaceae; genus Mesorhizobium. Next base: position 54,429 of record NZ_LJSD01000074.1, read on the forward strand.
CCGGCTCCGAATCCCACCGTAATTCCGACGTTGGTGGACATTCCGGTGATCGGGCCGGCCTTTTTCAAACATCACCTGATCGTCTACCTGGCCGTCGCCCTGGTGTTCGCCATGGGCTACCTCTACCGGCGCACGCAACTTGGCCTCAACTTGCAGGCCGCAGGCGACAAGCCGGCCGCACTCGATGTCGCCGGCATCGACGTCATCCGGACGCGCACCATCGCCGTGCTGTCGACCGGCGCGCTGGCAGGGCTCGGCGGAGCTTATCTCGCCAATGTCGGGGCAGGCCTGTTCATTCCCTTCATCACCAACGGCGCCGGCTTCCTCGGCATCGTGCTTGCCATGCTGGCGCGCGGCCGGCCGGTCTGGGTGCTGTTCGGCGCCCTACTGTTCGGCGTCTGCCTGTCGCTGACAACGGCCATGCAGGTGGCGGGCATCAACATACCGACCGACGTCATCCAGATGCTGCCGTTCCTGGCAGTGATGATCATGCTGGTGCTGTTCGGCCGGCGGGCGAGCCTGCCGGCGGCACTCGGAATTCCCTATGAGCGCGGTGCGCGCTGACGACAACGGATGCGCGGACGGGAGCCGCGCCAACACAGGAGGCAAGAATGTCGGATACCAAGGTCTACCTGCTCGACGGCGGCTCGCTCGTCCTCGACGGTTATCATGTGTTCTGGAACCGCGGCCCGGGCGGCGAAGTCCGCTTTCCGGTCTATTCGATCCTGATCGAACATGCCGAGGGCCGCTTCCTTATCGACACAGGCTTTGACTACGACCACGTCATGAAGGTGCTGCCCTTCGAAAAGCCGATCCAGGAAAAGCACCAGACCATTCCGGGCGCGCTGGCGCTGCTCGGGCTGGAGCCGAAGGACATCGACGTCGTCGTCAATTCGCATTTCCATTTCGACCATTGCGGCGGCAACAAATATTTCCCGCATGCCAAGAAGATCTGCCACCGCACGGAGGTGCCGCAGGCCTGCAATCCGCAGCCGTTCGAACATCTCGGCTATTCGGACTTGAGCTTCTCGGCGGAAGCGGCGGAGGCACGCGGCGCCACCGCGCAACTCCTGGAAGGCACCACGCGCGCCAACTCGACCTTCGAAGGGATCGACGGCGACGTCGAACTCGCCAAGGGCGTCAAGTTGATCTCGACGCCCGGCCATTCGATCGGCCACTACAGCCTTCTCGTGGAGTTTCCCAAGCGCAAGCCGATCATGTTCACGATCGACGCCGCCTACACCCAGAAAAGCCTGGAGACGCTGTGCCAGGCAGCCTTCCACATCGACCCGGTCGCCGGCGTCAATTCGATGCGCAAGGTCAAGAAGCTGGCCGAGGACCATGGTGCCGAGCTGATGTACTCGCACGACATGGAAAACTTCAAAACCTACAGAACCGGCACGCAGTTCTACGGCTGAAAGCCTACCAATCCGGAGACAGAAAATGCGCTACCTTGAACATGCCGATCCGGTGATCACCCTGACCGCAGGGCCGGTGGACGCCTATGCAAAGGTGCTGCGCGGCCTTGGCCGCACGGTGCTTTACGACTACGATCCGGCGTTCCAGCTCTTCTACGAGAAAGTGGTCGACAAGGCGCAGAAGGCGATGCGGCTGTCGACCAAGCCGGTCATCCTGCACGGCGAACCGGTCCTCGGCCTGGAAGCCGCTGCAGCGTCGCTGATCACGCCAGACGACGTGGTGCTGAACTTGGCCTCGGGCGTCTACGGCAAGGGCTTCGGCTATTGGGCGAAACGCTATTCGCCCAACCTGCTCGAGATCGAAGTGCCCTACAACGAGGCAATCGACCCGCAGGCGGTTGCCGACATGCTGAAGAAGCACCCGGAGATCACCGTCGTCTCGGTCTGCCATCACGACACGCCGTCAGGCACCATAAACCCGATCGATGCCATCGGCGCGCTGGTGTCGGCGCATGGCGCCTATCTCATCGTCGACGCCGTCTCGTCTTTCGGCGGGATGAAGACGCATCCGGAAGACTGCAAGGCCGACATCTATGTCACCGGCCCGAACAAGTGCCTGGGAGCGCCTCCTGGCCTGACGCTGATGGCCGTCAGTGCGCGCGGCTGGGCAAAAATGAAGGCCAACAAGGCGGCACCGCGCGCCTCGATGCTGAGCATCGTCGACTGGGAGAACGCGTGGTCGCGCGAGCAGCCTTTCCCGTTCACGCCATCGGTCGCGGAGGTCAACGGGCTCGACGCGGCGCTCGACCTCTATCTCGACGAGGGGCCTGAAGCGGTGTGGGCGCGCCACGCGCTGACGGCAAAGGCCATGCGTGCCGGTGTCACCGCGATGGGCCTGTCGATCTGGGCCGCCAGCGAGGGGATCGCGTCGCCGACCACGACCGCTGTGCGCACACCGGCCGGTGTCGACGAGAAGGCGCTGCGTCAGGCCGCGCGCGCCCGCTACGGCGTGGTGTTCTCGTCGGGGCGCGGCGAAACGCTGGGGAAGCTGACGCGCATCGGCCATATGGGCCCGACCGCGCAGCCGATCTATGCGATCGCGGCGCTCACGGCACTCGGCGGCGCCATGAATGCCGCCGGTCAGAAGCTTGCAATCGGCAAGGGCATCGACGCGGCGCTGGCCGTCATCGACGCCGACGCCTGAACACAGACCATAAGAATGGGCATAAGGGAGAAATTTCATGACTGAACGGCTTGCGGGAAAGACGGCCCTTGTGACGGGCGCCGCACAAGGCATCGGCAAGGCGATCGCGACGCGGCTGGCAGCCGATGGCGCGACCGTCATCGTCAGCGATGTCAACGCCGAGGGCGCCAAGGCTGCCGCCGCCGCGATCGGTGGAAAGGCGAAGGCGATCGCCGCCGACATCTCAGATCCGGCATCGGTGAAGGCGCTGTTTGCCGAAATCCAGGCGCTGTCCGGCGGCATCGACATCCTGGTCAACAACGCCAGCATCGTGCCTTTCATCGCCTGGGACGATGTCGACCTCGACCACTGGCGCAAGATCATCGACGTCAACCTGACCGGCACCTTCATCGTCAGCCGCGCGGCGACCGACCAGATGCGGGCGGCAGACAAGGCCGGGCGCGTGATCAGCATCGCCTCCAACACCTTCTTCGCTGGCACGCCCAATATGGCGGCCTATGTCGCGGCCAAGGGCGGTGTCATCGGCTTCACCAGGGCGCTGGCGACGGAGCTCGGCAAATACAACATCACGGCCAATGCGGTGACGCCGGGCCTGATCGAAAGCGACGGCGTCAAGGCGAGCCCGCACAATGAGGCGTTCGGTTTCGTCGAGATGCTGCAGGCCATGAAGGGCAAGGGCCAGCCGGAGCATATCGCCGACGTCGTGTCCTTCCTCGCCTCGGACGACGCACGCTGGATCACCGGCCAGACGATCAACGTCGACGCCGGCATGGTTCGGCACTAGAGCGTTTCCGTTTTTTCACCGAAACGCGGAAACGCTCTAAGTTTTTGTTTTCGCCGCATTTTTGTGACGCCAAGTGATCCCACTTGGCTACAAAATGCTCCAGCAACGTCGCGCACGGCTGACCGAGCGCTATAGCGCTCAGCCTCTGCGGGGCCGCGGTCGAGCATGGCAGCGAAAATTGAAAAGGTGAGCGCTCAGCGCTCACCTTTTGCAGTTGCTAGTCCCTCAGCAGGTCGAACATGAGCTTGAAAAAGCGGTCGGCGTCGACTTCGTAGGCAATGCGTGCGTTGTCCTTCTCGCCACGCTCACTCCAGAAGTCGGCGACCGTCGCTCCAAATGTGTGGCTACCCTGAAGATCCACCGCAATGTGGGCAGGGCGCGTCTTGACCAGGGTCGGGTCGATCGCCAGCGCCAGCGCCAGCGGATCATGCATGGCGCCGCCGACGCCCATCGAGTTGCGATGCAGCTTCTCGTAGAACAGCAGCCAGTCGTTGACGAGTTTTCCGAGCGGCGTATCGATCTTGGCGAGCTCGGCATATTGCGGCTCTTCGATCAGCACCTGCATGGTGACGTCAAGGCCGACCATGGTGATCGGGACACCGGAATCAAGCACGATCTTCAGCGCCTCCGGATCGCAGAAGGCGTTGAATTCCGTCGGCGTTATGATCTCGCTCTTGCGATAGAACACGCCGCCCATCCAGATCAGTTCCTTGATCTTGGGCAATACATGGGGATGCTTGAGGATCATCAGGCCGATGTTGCAGAGAGGGCCTGTCGCCACGACAAGCAACGGTTCTGGCGAAGCCATCAGCTTGTCGGCCAGAAAGTCGACCGCATGCTGGTCGACCGGCTTGATGGTCGCCTGCGGCAGGTAGGGCGAGCCTTCGAGGCCGCTCGGGCCATCTGCGGTTCCGAGTACCAGGGGACGCGCCAGCGGGCGATGGCAGCCAGCGGCGACGGGTATGTCGCCGGCGCCGATATATTCCAGGATGCGCAGGGCGTTGGTCGTCGTCTTCTCCAGTTCGGCATTGCCGCAGGTGGTGGTGACGCCGAGCATTTCGATGGCCGGCGAGCGATGCGCCATGACCAGCGCGATGGCGTCGTCGTGACCGGGATCGCAGTCGAAAAGAATGGGGGTGGGCTTCATCATTGCACTCATCAGGCCGCCCGCTCGTAGCGCGCGATGGTTTTTTTGAACATTTCAAGGAAGCGGCGTCCGTCGAGATCGGTGCCGATGCGTGTGGTCTTCGGACCGCCACCGGGCAGGATCTGGAAGCCGCGATAGGCGACCGTCTGGCCACGCGAGACATGACCGTCGATCAGCACGTCGACGAACAGCGGGTCGGTGAGCGTGGCGAGGCCCGGATCGAACGCCAGTGCCACGGTAATGACGTCGTCGAGCGGGAAACCGACAAGCCCGAAGAACTCCCGCCAGATATCGATGTAGATCGGGAAGACGTCGGCGATCATCTCGAGGACAGGATTGTCCTTTGCGGTTGCCTGCATGTCGGCGATGTCGTCGCGCGTCAGCATGGAGGTGGCGACGCGGTTGTCCTCGCAAATGTCGAGCGGCACCAGGATCTTGTCGACCTCGGCGTTGAGCACGATGCGCGATGCCTCGGGGTCGGCCCAGATATTGTATTCGGTCACCGGCGTGATGTTGCCGGGCGTGGTGAAGGTACCACCGAGCACCAGCAGGCGCTTGAGCGCCTGCGCAAGCCGCGGCTCCTGGAGCAGCGCCATGGCGGCATTGGTGAGCGGCCCCGTGGTGACGAGAGTGATCTCGCCAGGGTTTGCCATGACGGTCTTGATGATGAAGTCGACGGCGTGGCCCGGCGTTGCTGCGCGCTTCGGCTTGGGCGCCGGCGGATTGAACTTCTTCAACCGATCGCCGAAGCGTGCCGTCAGCGTCTTTTCGAAATGCACCGGCGCTTCCATGGCGGCCTTGGAATGGCCGACGATTGGCCGCCAGGCGCCTGCATGAACCGGAATGTCGTCACGACCTGCGAGCGAGAGCGTGTTGAGCACCACATCGGTGACTTGCTCGATCGGACCGGCAGCACCTGTGACGGTCGTTACCGCTTCGAGCTTCACGTTCGGATTTGCGGCGGCGAAGAGCACCGCGAGAATATCGTCGCCGGCAGAATCGACGTCGAGGATTATGCGTTCCATTGGCTTGGTGGGATCCTTCAGCGCGGGTGGTTGCTGCCGGTTTCGGCCGGCTTGGTCTCGACGGAGAGCATCTTTTTCATGCTCTCCAAGGTTTCACGGATGATCCTGGGTCGGCTGCGATAGGACAGCGCAAACAGCGCCACCAGCGCGACCAGATAGGGCACCGCCAGGATGAGGTAGGACGGGAAGCCGAAGGTCTGCAGACGCAATGAAAACGCGTCGGCAAAGCCGAACAACAAGCAACCCGCCAGCACCTTGAGCGGATCGCCAGCCGAGAAGATCAGGATGGCGACGGCCATGAAGCCACGGCCGGACGACATGTTCTCGGTGAACATGGTGATGTAGCCGAGCGACAGATGCGCGCCGGCAAGGCCGGCGAGCAGGCCGCACAACAGCGAAGCCGTATAGCGAACACGGGTGATCGAGATGCCGAGTGCCTCGGCAGCCTCCGGCTTTTCGCCGACGACGCGAATATAGAGGCCGAGCCTGGTGCGCTTGTAGAACAGCACCAGAAGCGGAACGGCGATGAAGGCGACATAGACCATGGGCGTGTAGCCCGAGATGAGCGGCGCCCAGGAACCAAGCAGGTCACGGGCGCCAGGGATCTGAACCTTTGGGAGCCCCACGATCTTTTGGCCGACGATCGAACCGCGGGTGCCGAAGATCGCCTTCATCAGCGAGATCGTCATGCCGCCGGCGAGGATGTTGAGCGCCAGGCCGACCACCACCTCATTGGCACGGAAGGAGACCACCAGCACCGCGAAGGCGAGGGCGAAGACGAGTGCGGCGGCGATCCCGCAGGCAACGCCGATCAGCGCCGACCCGGACCAGATCGACCCGAGCACGGCAAAGAAGGCGCCCACCAGCATCTGGCCTTCGAGGCCGATGTTGAAAATGCCGGCCTTGGTTGTGAAGGAGCCACCCAATGCGACGAGCAGGATCGGCGCGGTCGTGCGCAGCGTCGCTACCAGCAGGGCGACGTTGAGGAGCTTGTCTAGAACTTCCATCGACGCTCTCCTGCGGTGCTGTCGCCGCGGCGCTTCATCAGGACCTGCGCCGAAACGCTGAGGATGATCAACGCCTGGATCACGGTGATGATCTCGCGCGATGCGCTGGTGTCGGTCTCGAGCAACAGCGAGCCGTTGCGCAGCGCGCCGAAAAACAGTGCCGTGAAGATGGTGACGATCGGAGAACCGTTGGCGAGCAGGGCCGCGATCAGCCCGTCGAAGCCGAAGCCGGGTGCGAAACCTTCCATGAAGCGGTGATGGACGCCGAGTGTCTCCACGCCGCCGGCGAGGCCGCCAACGGCCCCTGAAGCGAGCAGCACGAGGAAGCCCTGGCGCTTGACGTCGATGCCGCCATATTCGGCGAATTTCGGCGCCGAGCCGACCATCGAGATGGAGTAGCCCTTGGCCGTCTGACGGAAGAACCAGGCGACGAAGAGCGCCAGCGCGAGACCAATGACCAGCCCCCAGTTGAGGCGGGAGAAGGAAAACAGCTCCGGCAGGTATGCCGTCGGCAGGATTGGCGGTGTCTCGGACCAGCCTCCCGGCCGTTTGAACAGGAAGATCGTGAAGTAGGAGGTGAGCAGCACCGCGACATAGTTCGACAGGATCGTCGAAACCACCTCGTTGGTGTTGTAACGGGCGCGGAAATAGGCCGGGATGGCTACCCAGGCGGCACCGGCAAGCACGGCAGCCACCATGCCGACCACGACATGCAGGCCGGCCGGCAGCGGCAAGGCAAAGCCGACCCAGGCGGCGGCGAAGCCGCCGAGGAAGAGCTGACCCTCGATGCCGACATTGAACATGCCGCCGCGCAGGCCGATGCAGGCAGCGATGCCGCAGATAAGGATCGGCGTCGTCTGCAGCAGCGTACCTGCGATCTTGGACTGGTCACCGAACGCGCCCCTGACCAGTGTCATGAAGACATTGATGGGGCTTTCGTCGATCAGCACGATGATCAGGGCACCCAGGGCAAGGGCGATCGCGAGGGCGATGATCTGCCCATAGAATGCACGCAACCTGTCACTCATGCCGCCACCTCGCTTGCTGCAGAGTTGGCGTTCAAGCCTGCCATCATCATGCCGATCCTTTCGCTGTCGGCGCTATCGCCCTCGACCTCGCCCATGATCCGGCCGTTGAACATCACCAGGATGCGATCGGCCAGGGTGAGCAGCTCGTCGAGTTGCACCGAAATGACGAGCACGGCGCGGCCGGCGGCACGCTGGCGCATGATCTCGTCATGGATGGATTCCTGCGCGCCGATGTCGACTCCGCGCGTCGGTTGATCGATGAGAAGGAAGTCTGCGTCATTGGTGAATTCGCGGGCGAGCACCACTTTCTGGATATTTCCGCCCGACAGCCGCTTGACCGTATCCTCGGGACCACGCGCCCGGATATCGAAGCGCTTGATCATCTCGACGGCCTGTTTCGCAACCCCCTTCCAGTCGAGGACACCGTTGCGGCTCCATGGAGCTTTGAACTGGCGGCCCATCAAAAGGTTCGACGAGATCGAAGCGCTGCCGTCGACCCCGCGCACCATGCGGTCGCCCGGAACGTGAGCGAGACCGGCCTGGCGAATGGCAGCCGGCGTCAATGCCGTCAGATCGCGCCCTTTCAGCATGGCTGATCCATGACTTGCCGGCCGTAAGCCGGCGAGCACTTCTGCGAGCTCCGTCTGGCCATTGCCGGCAACGCCAGCGATGCCGACGATCTCGCCGGCCCGTACTGTAAAACTTGCGTCACGCAGCGCCGGCAAACGGCGCTCGTCGCGTGCCCACAGGTTGTTGACGTCGAGCACGACCTCGCGGGAGGTCTTGGTGCGCTGGCGTCGGTCGAAGGAGACGTCGCGCCCGACCATCATCCGCACCAGGTCGTCCTTGCTAAGTTCGGCTGTCGGACGCGTGGCCACGTGCTTGCCGTGACGCAGGACCGTGACCGTATCGGAGACCTCCATCACCTCTTCGAGGTGGTGCGAGATGAAGATGACGGTCATGCCGTCGGCGACGAAACCGCGCAGCGTCTGAAACAGCTCGCGGCTCTCCTGTGGGGTAAGGACGGCCGTAGGTTCGTCGAGGATGATCGTGCGTGCACCGCGCGCCAGGACCTTCAGGATTTCGATGCGCTGTTCGATGCCGACCGACAGCAGCGACACCCGCTCCTGCGGTTCGACCTTGAGCCCGAAGCGCTCGGACAGCTCGCGTGTCTTCTCGACCTGGGCTGCGTGGTCGATCAGGCCGTTGCGGCGGATCTCCATGCCAAGGAAGACGTTGTCGGCGACCGACAGCGAGGGCACCAGCTTGAAATGCTGATGGACCATGCCGAGGCCGGCATCGATAGCGGTGGCGGGATCGGTGACGACGGTCTCCTTGCCGTTGAGCACGATCCTGCCTTCGTCGGGTTGCAGCAGTCCGAACAGGATGTTCATCAGCGTCGTCTTGCCAGCGCCGTTTTCACCGATGATGGCATGGATCTCGCCGCGCTTGACGCGGAGATTGACAGCTTCATTGGCGACGAAAGCACCGAAGCGCTTGGTGACGTCGATCAATTCAACGGCGTTTTCGGCCGATGATGTCGTTTCTTGTGTTTTGGCTGGCGACGTGTCCGACACGAGAGCCTCGCAAGTTGCGCCGATCAGCCCCAGGATGGGGCTGATCGATTTCTACCTGATTTTCGGGAAAAGATCGCTCCGGAGACCGGCAATCCGGGCTCCGGAAACAGGGCGCATTTATTTGTGGCGCTCGACCTTGATCGAACCGTCGGCGATGCCCTTCTTGATCTCGTCGAGCTTGGCGGTCACGTCGGCTGGGATCGACGGTGCGATATCGTCGCAGATCTTCACCTCGACGCCACCGGAAGCGAGATCGAACGTACGGGTGCCTGCCGTGACCTTGCGGCCTTCGACCTCATCCTTGATCAGGCTGTAGACGGCGATATCGCCGCGCTTGAGCATGGAGGCAAGGACATTGCCCGGCGCCGAGGCGCACATGTCGACGTCAACGCCGATGGAATATTTGTCGACGGCAGCACTTGCCTGCATCACACCTTCGCCTGTCGGGCCGGCGACGTTGTAGACGATGTCGGTGCCTTGCCCGTAGAGCGCCTGCGCCAGTTCGCTGCCCTTGGCCGGGTCGTCGAATGTGCCGGCGAAGACGGAGTTCACCTTCACGTCGGGCGCGGCATATTTCGAGCCCTGCTCATAGCCGCCGAGGAAGTTGCGGATGACCGGGATGTCGCGGCCGCCGACAAAGCCGATGGACTTGCCATCGCCAATCTTGTCGAAGGCGCTGCCCTTGTTCTCGATCATGCCTGCAAGCGCGCCTGCGATGAAGGAACCCTGTTCCTCGGCGAAGTTGGCATAGATCATCTTGTCGCTGTCGAGCACGCCGTCGATGAAGACAAAGCGCTGGTCCGGATAGGCGGCACTGGCCTTCTGAAGCGCGTCGACCAGCTCCCAGCCCATCACGAAGATCAGATCGTACTGGCCGCCCTTTGCCAGATTGGCGAACTGCTCCTCATAGTCGAGCGCGCGGTTGCCGGTGTCGACGAGTTTGAGGTCGACACCGAACTCGTCCTTGGCCTTGTTGAGACCGTTGACGATCGAAACGCCGAAGCCTTGCGCGAAATATCCGGAGATCGCCGCGACGGACACTTTGCCGTTGGCGGCGGCGGCCGAGCCGAGCGAGGTCGCCAGGGCCACACCGGCGATCAGGCACTTTTGGAATACGCTTTTCATCTCACTCCCCATTAAAGCTCCCGCCTTCAAAGATTCGGGTTCGGTTTTCGATATCCAAAACTTGTTGGTGGTCATATGACTTTATGGGCGGTCAGACGAACTGTCAATCAGCGAGAATGCGCTCGAAATCGTTGCCATGCTTCGGAGACGGGGTGCTTTCTGTCACGTGGGTTGACAAAGATCGCGGAACAATAATTGTTGATACTCTAACAAGTTTCAGCCGGGAGATCGGGACAGCGATGCCAGATGTGGTCGTCAGGAAAATGGTCGTACAGGTCGAGGAGATATTTCACGAGGGAGGGCCGGCGCGTCGCGATCCGGTAAAGCGGGGCGTTGTGCTTGCGGTGATCGCGAATCCTTATGCGGGCCGCTATGTCGAGGACATCCAGCCTTTCATGGAAGATCTGAAGCCCCTGGGGCTGGAGATGGCGCGGAAGCTTGTCGACGCACTCGGTGGCGATGCCTCGGCAGTGGAAGGCTATGGCAAGGGTGCCGTCGTTGGCGGTGGCGGCGAACTCGAGCATGGTGCGCTCTGGCACAACCCCGGCGGCTACGCGATGCGCGAATTGCTTGGCGGAGCGAAGGCGATTGTTCCCTCCAGCAAAAAGGTTGGTGGGCCCGGTGCTCGCATCGACATCCCGATCACCCACATCAACGCATCCTATGTGCGCAGCCATTTCGACGCCATCGAGGCTGGCATCAGCGACGCTCCGCGAAACAATGAGATGGTTCTGGTGCTCGCCATGACCACCGGAGCCCGCGTGCACGCGCGCGCCGGCGGCCTGCAGGCACAAGATATCAAGGGCGAGGACGGCCTGCGATGAGCGCCCGAATCCGCCGGATCATCACGGTTGTGGAGGAGGTCCGCACCGAGGGCGCCAGACCGGTCGATCCTCCGACAAGGCGCGCTGCCGCCATCGCCGTCATCCACAATCCTTACGCCGGTCGGTATGTCGACGATCTCTCCGAATTGATCGCCGTTGGTGAGGCGCTGGGAGACATTTTGCCGCGCCGGGCAGTGGCCGCGTTGGGCATTGCCGGCGATGAGATCGAAAGTTTTGGCAAGGCCGCAGCCGTTGGGGCAGAGGGCGAGCTGGAACATGCGGCGGCGATCCTGCATCCGAAGCTCGGCGCGCCCTTTCGGCAAGTACTTGGCAAGGGCGCCGCCCTCATTCCGTCATCCAAGAAGCGCGGCGGCATGGGCATGCCGCTCGACATCCCGCTGGGTCACAAGGACGCGGCCAAGGTGCGCAGCCATTTCGACGGCATGGAAGTGCGGGTGCCGGATGCGCCACGAGACGATGAAATCGTCGTGGCCATTGCCGTTACCGATTCCGGCCGACCTTTGCCGCGCGTCGGCGGACTGGCCAAAGACAAGATCGTCGGCAAAGACGGCGTGAACTGATACGAACTAAAAAGGCGGCCTGCGAGCCGCCTTTCTTCTTTTTTGGAACGCGATTTACGCGATCACCTCCGGTACTCGCATCGCAGGCGGCGTGTTGCGGCTGCGCGCCGTACGCACCTCGCCATCGATCATGATCATCCCGATGCCGGGCAGATTGCCGAGCGCCAGGCTTTCCAGGAACCCGTCGCCGATGCCGCCAGCGGCCTGATCCATGAAGACGAGATCGGCGGCTCGACCGATCTCTATCAGGCCACGGTCACGAAGATTGCGCACCCGCGCCGTGTTGCCGGTCGCGAAGCAGAACGCCGTTTCGGTCGGCACATCGCCCAGCGAAGCAAGATGGCAGATGGTGCGCAGGATGCCGAGCGGCTGTACCCCCGAACCGGCCGGTCCGTCGGTGCCGAGGACGACACGGCCAAGCTCATCGCGTTTCCTGGCGATGTCGAGGACGAACAGGCCGGTACGCAAATTGCCGTTGTGCACGATTTCCAGGGCGCGCGGGCTCTCCTCGCAGATGCGACGGATCTCGTCGTCCGGCAATGCGGTCGGCCCCCCGTTGACGTGAGCGATCACGTCGGCATCCACTTCAATGACGACGTCGGCGCCGATACGGCCGGAACCGGGGATGGAGGGGCCGCCGGTGTGGGTCATCGAGGTCATGCCGTATTTGCGTGCCCAGGCAATCATCTGGCGGCCGGTGGGGCCATCCTTCACGCCGCCGAGCCCGACCTCGCCGATCAATGTCACGCCGGCGTCGGCCAGCTCCCTGAAATCAGCTTCCGTCATGCCCGGCTCGAGCACGGGCGCGCCGGCGATGATCTTCATGCCGCCTGGCCTGAAATTCGCAAATGCGCGCTGCGAGGCGATACCCAGTGCCTTCACGCCCACGATGTCCTTCGGCCGGCCGGGATAGTGGGCCTCGCCGGCGGATATGATCGTGGTGACGCCGCCATGCAGGGTCGAATCGATCCATCCGATCTGGTTCTGGCGCGGGGTCCAGTCGCCCGCCGCCGGATGGACGTGATTGTCGATCAGGCCGGGCGTGACGACGCAGCCATTCGCGTCGATGACGGTCGCATTGACGCCGGCACCAAGTTCCTCGGCCGTCCCGATGCCGGCTATCAATCCGTCTTCGACAAGAATTGCGTTTGCGCTCAGCACCGGTTGCCCGATATCACCACTGAGCATGAGGCCGATGTTGCGGATGAGTGTTCTGCCGCTTTGAGTGGCGTTGCTTTGCGGGTCATGCGCCATGAAAGGGCCTCCTGTCTGCTTGTTTCTTGTTGCGGGCGCGAGCAGCGGCATCCGCCGTCGGAGCCGGCGGCTCATTGCTGCGGAATTGAATGGTCGGCGTCAGGTCAGAGGATCATTTGCCTTCGGGGCTTTCGTCCTCGCTGATGCGCAGCAGCAGCCTCAGAAGCGTGATCTGTTCGGGAGCCGAAAGGGGGGCGAGCAGGCGCCTCCCGACTTCGACGCTTCGCTCCAGCCGTTCGAGTGTATAGCGGGTCCCTTCATCGGTGAGCGTGATGATCGCCAGGCGCTGATCCGTCTTGGAGGGGCTGCGCCTGATCAGCCCCTGCTTGAGCAGCTTGCGAACCACGAGGCTTATCGTTGACGGATCTATTGCCGTCATGCGGCCGAGCTGGTTCTGCGAAACTTCGCCGTGCTTGAGAATGGTGGCCAGGGCAGCGAACTGCGTCGGCGACAGGTCTTCGCCCGCCATGATCTGCTGGAAACAGAGTGTTGCACGCTGGTGCGCCCGACGCACCACATGAGCAGGATGCGCGTCGAGATCATAACCGGTCTCGGCGTAGCGTATAACTGCCTCTTCCCGACTGATCTTGTCGCCTTTGGATGGACTGGATTTTTCGGCGTTGTTGTCGAGGATCGTCACGAACTGCCTTACCTTTTTGCTGGACGCCCGACGCCGGCAATTGCCAGTGTCAGGCCGCGATGGTCGCGTTTTCCACGAAAGCGCCTTCGGTGAGCGCCCGAACGACAGCTTCGGAGTCGCTGACGACTCCGAAGTGAGTCGAAATGTCATAAAGCGTGCTTTCCTGCTCGCGCGGCCCGGTCGCGGCACAGCAGTCGGCCGGCACGACGACCTGATAGCCGTTGAAAAACGCATCATGCACGGTAGAGCGTACGCAGATATTAGTGACGACGCCGAAGACGATCAGCTGGTCGACCAGCATGTCCTTGAGCGTCAGGTCGAGATCCGTCTGGAAGAAGGCCGAGAAACGGCGCTTTATGAGGTGGATCTCATTTGGCCGGGCGCCGAGTTCATCGACGATTTCGACCCCCCAGGTGCCTTCGATACAGTGCGGCGAACGCTTGAGAAATTCGCGATCCCGGCGCAGGCCGGGGCGATGTGCGTCATGCACCCAGATTACCGGCATGCCGATCGCGCGGGCCGTTTCAATAAGACGCAACTGCGGTGCAAACAGGGTTTCGCTGCCGGGCAGCACCATGGCCCCGCCCGGTTTACAGAAGTCATTGACCATGTCGACAACAACGACTGCGGCCCGGCCCGGATCGAGCGTCACTCCACCTTCTTGCCGATGCGACGAGAAACTATCCAATGCCATGCCCAATCCTCCCCGGCGCTGCCGATTGTTGGTGGTCATACAAAAAACCGCTACGCTTTCCAAGTCAATCCTTGCGTCTTTAATTCTGGTGCAAGCCGGGATCAGTGCAGCGCAGCCTGATGTTTGCCGGATTTTGAAGCTTTACAGGAGTTGCGCAAAGGGCATTGACAACGCGTTCGGATTGAGGTCTCCGATTGTTTGACCATCAATGATATTTGTGCAGTTCCATGACGCGTTGAGGAGGGCCATCGCATGAAGATCATCGTTACCGGATCCAGCGGGCTCCTTGGCCATCACGTGGCGGCTGCCTTCATTGCGGCCGGCCATGAGGTTCTTGGCATCGATGCGACGGCGCCAAAGACCGATCATGGCTGGGTCCATGTCGGCGCCGATCTGACCGATCTCGGCATCGCGCTGCAACTGATCCGGGAATGCGATGCCGTCGCGCATATCGCCGCCATTCCGCGTCCGACGGGAAAGGCGCCTTCCGAAGTTTTCGCAACCAACATGGCCTTGGCCTATAACGTCACTGAGGCGGCGGCGTTGAACGGGGCGAAGCGCTTCATCTACGCTTCCTCCTTCAGTGTCCTGGGATATCCGTTCGCCGATATCCTTCCGGCCCCGGCCTATCTTCCGATCGACGAAAACCATCCGATCGGGGCGCAGGATGCCTATGGCCTGTCGAAATGGCTGGGCGAGGAGATTGTCGAGGCGGCTGTGCGACGTGGTGCGTTTTCAGCGGTCAGCCTGCGCATGCCGTGGATCCAGACGCCGCAGGCTTTCTACGAAACCGTCGTGCCGCGCCGTCGCCTCCAGGAGTCTGCGAGGGATTTGTGGAGTTATCTCGACGCGCGTGACGCCGCCGATGCCTTTGTGAAGGCTTTGGGCTGGAAGGGAGACGGGCATTTGCGCACGTTCCTGAGCGCCGCCGACACATATTCGGAAGAGCCGACCGAAACACTTGTCGCCAGGGCATTCCCCACCACGCCGGTTTCACCGGCTCTGCCGGGCTTCACCTCCGTCATCGACAACGGGCATGCCCGCACCACACTGGGGTTCACGCCACGCCATTCCTGGCGCGACTACGAGAATTGAAGGAGATCACGATGCAGCGGTTCGAAGGCAAGGTCGCGTTGGTGACAGGCGGGGGTGGCGCGATCGGCAGCGCAACGGCGCTGCGTTTCGCAAAGGAAGGCGCCCGCGTGGCGATCGTCGACATCGATGAACAGCGGGCACAGGCGATAGCGACTACCATTGGAGACAAGGCGATCGCGATCGCCGCCGACGTTTCGGACGAGACTGCAGCCGGTGAAGCGGTTGCGAAAACCGCGAAGGTTTTTGGCCGTCTCGACGTCGTGTTCAACAATGCCGGTATCTCTGGCAAGGTCGCTCCCGTCCACGAACTGCCGATCGAGGATTGGGATGCCATCGTGCGCATCAATCTGCGCAGCATGTTCATCGTGCTTCAGGCTTCGCTCCGCGCGATGATTTCGGCAGGTATCGAAGGCGCGATCGTCAACATGGGGTCTTCCATGGCGGGTTGGGACGTTCTTTCCGGAGGCGCTGGCTATGCATCAACCAAACATGGCGTGGTCGGTCTGACGCGCGTCGCAGCCCTCGACGCCGCGCCCTATGGCATCCGGGTCAATGCGATCTGCCCCGGGGTCATCGAGACGACGCTGGGCGTGCCCGCAGCCGATCGGGCCGGTTATCTTTCGGGCATCCAGCGTTTCGCCGACCGCATTCCGCTGCGCCGCATCGGACAGCCGGAAGATGTTGCCGCCGCTGTCGCGTTCCTTGCCGCCGACGAGGCGCGCCACATCACCGGAGTGGACTGGCTGATCGATGGTGGCCAGACCCTGCAGAGCTGGGCCAATGCACCGGAAGCGGCCGCGTTCCCGGATCGCCGTCGCAGGTGATGTTGGGGCAAGATCGCCTCAAGCCTGCGACAGCACCTGCGGATGCAGCGTCACCGAGACCGAGAGATTGACCGGCCGGTTGTCGTTGTCATAGGCGATCTGGTCGATGACCAGGGCGGCCGCGGGCGCGTCGACCTGCAGCAGTGCCACCTCTTCACTGGTCAAAAGTCGCGCGCTGACGATCGTCTCCCCGCGCACCGGCACGACCGAATAACGCTCGCGCAGCTCGCCATAGAGCGAGCGGTTGCCGCTCGACCAGTCGAGATCGAGCAGGCCGGGGGCGAGGGCTGGCGACAGCCAGTCTTCCTGCACCGTCACCGGCACATCGTCCAGGAAACGCAGGCGTCTGAGATAAACGACATCGGCGCCGTCCGGCAGGAACAGCGGCCGGGTGATTTCACGGTTGGCCTTGCCGACCCAACCTTCGATCAGGCGACTGCCTGGCTTGCGGTTCGTGGTGATCGCCGTCGATGTGAAGCTCTTCAGGAGATCGAGTTCGAAAGGCTTGGCCTTGCCGCCGGTGACGTAGAAGCCCTTGCCGGGATGGCTGGCGACATAGCCGTCATGCTCGAGGTCCTTCAGCGCCTGGCGCACGGTGATCCGGCTGACGCCGAGCAGTTCGACCAGCTCGCGTTCCGAGGACAGTTTCGAATTGAGCGGCTGCCGTCCGTTCTCGATCAGGTTCAGGATGTGCCGCCGAACCTGCATGTAAAGCGGCGCCGGATCGTTGCGGTCGAGCGGCTGGGTGGGACGAGCGTCCTTCAACGATGATCTCCGGTTGGGCGGATGCCTGTACCGCGAAAACTGGTCGATGGCATCGGAAAATCTTCTGACACGCGGAACTGCATCCAAGCAACAAATGTTCGTTGACATCACTGGTTATATCCAGTTCTAATGACCTTGTCACGGCATTGCATGAGGAACAGATGAAGCTGACTTTGATCGGTGGCGGAGGCGTTCGCGCGCCATTGTTCGTGGGGTCGGCTTTGCGGCGTGCCCAGAAAAGCGGGCTGACGGAAATCTGTCTGCACGACATCAATTCCGACAAGCTGGAAACCTTCGGCGCGCTGAGTTCGGAGCTCGCCGTGCGCATGCAATCACGGGTGCGCATATCGACAGCTTCGGACGCCGAGCGGGCACTCGACGGTGCGTCCTATGTCGTCACCACCGTCCGTCCCGGCGACGAGGAAGGCCGGATCAAGGACGAACGGATCGCGCTCGCCCACGGCGTGCTCGGACAGGAGACGACCGGCCCCGGCGGCTTCGCTATGGCGCTGCGCAGCATTCCCGTCATCCTCGATTATGCCAGGCAATTGCGCAGGGTCAGTCCCAATGCCTGGCTGTTCAACTTCACCAATCCGGCTGGCCTCGTCACGCAGGCGCTGCAGGATGCCGGTTTCGATCGCGTCATCGGCATCTGCGACGGCGCCAACGGCGCGCAGGACGCAATCGCATCCCGCTTCCGGGTGCCGCAGAACGATGTCCGTACCGAGGTCTTTGGCCTGAACCATCTGTCGTTCACGCGGGCGGCCTATGTGAACGGCAAGGAAGTCCTGCAGGATCTGCTCGACGACGACGCCTTCCTGGCCTCGACCTCGCAGCGCATGTTCGCGCCATCGGTCGTGCGCCGGCATCGCCTGTGGATCAACGAATATCTCTATTACTATTATTATGCGGAGAAGGCGGTCGACGCCGTGCAGAACGACAAGCGGACCCGCGGCGAGGAAGTACGCGACCTCAACCGCTCCCTTATGGCCCGGCTGAAGGAGATCGGCGTCACACAGAACGCCGACAAGGCCTTGTCCGCCTATTTCGCCTATGAGCAGCGCCGCAACGCAACCTACATGCACTATGCCCGCGGCGACGCGCCGAGCATGGAGGAAGCCGATCAGACCACCGGCATGCCGGAGGAGACGACCGGCCATGAAGGCGAGGGTTATGCAGGCGTCGCGCTCAATCTCGTCGACGCCTTGCAGACCGGCGTGCCTTGCTACAGTGGACTCAACATCCGAAACGGCGATGCCATCGACGGCCTGCGCGCGGACGACGTCGTGGAGGTCAGCTGCGTCATCGATAAGGAAGGCGTGCGCCCGACCAAGATCGGTGCGATGCCTGAAGCGCAGTCCCAGCTTGTCCAGAACGTCAAGCATTACGAACGGCTGGCGGTTGCGGCCATCCGTGAACGGCGCCGCGATGTCGCGGTGGAGGCGCTGGTGGCGCATCCGCTTGTGCTGTCCTATTCGCGTGCCGAGCCCCTGGTGGATGAATATCTCAAGGCGCATGCCGCCTATGTCGGCGAGTGGCGCTGATGAGTGGACCCGCGCCGGCCAATCGTTATGACGTCATGGTTGTGGGGGAATATTACTACGACCTGATCTTCACCGATCTGCCCACACTGCCAAGCCTGGGAACGGACATCTGGGCGAAGAGCTTCGACGACCTGCCGGGCGCCAGCTACACGACGGCGCTGGCACTGACGCGGCTCGGGTTGAAGGCCGGCTGGTGGTGCGGTTTCGGCACCGACATCTTCAGCCGCATGGTGCTGGACGAGGTACGGCGCGAAGGCATCGACGAAGGACTGTTCCAGAGGCATGACGGTCCCTTGCGCCGGGTCAGCGCCGCTTTCTCCTTTCAGCATGACCGCGGCTTCATCAGCTATGTCGATGAGCATGATAGCGATCCGACGGTTGAGGACGTTGAAGCAGTGCAGCCGCTTGTGCTGATGCTGCAAGGTTTTGCCAGGAGCCCCGAACGGCTTGCCCTCATCAACGGCGCGCGCCGGGCCGGCGTGCTCGTCTGCGGCGAATGCCAGCACCTCGATTTCGGCATCGAAGCCGAAGGTGTTGTCGATGTCCTGCAGGCGCTGGACATGTTCGTGCCCAACGAGACGGAAGCAGTCCAGTTTACGGGAACAGCGGATGCCGAGGCCGCACTTGAAATCCTGGCGCGCTACGTTCGCACCGTGGTGATCAAGTGTGGTGCGAACGGCGCCATCGCAATCCATGACGGGCGCCGCCACGCGGTGCCCGCTCCGAAGGTCGAGGTCGTCGACACCACCGGGGCCGGCGATTCTTTCAATGCCGGCCTGATCTATGGCGTGCTGCGTGGCGCGCCGTTCGAGGAGGCGCTCCGCTACGCCGTTGTCTGCGGTTCGCTGTCCACCACCGACTATGGCGGTCGCGCCTTGCCGCGCGAAGCCGATCTGCTCGCGCATGTCTCTCAAGACGGGAAGGAGAAACACGCGCGATAGCCATTTCACCGACATCATCCGAAGCAACAGAGGGAACAAAGACAATGATGATGAGATCCATCGCGCTCGGCGCGGCCATGCTTTTTTCCGCAACGGCGGTGCCCGCCTGGGCGGACAGCGTCTCCATGTTCTGCGGTGCCAGCGAATATGAGCTTTGCGCCAAGGCGGCTGCCGGCTTTAAGGAAAAGACCGGCAATGACGTCAAGATCACCAAGATGCCGGCGCTTCTGGATGATGCCATCCCGATCTACCAGCAGCTTCTGGCGGCCCAGTCCACCGATGCCGACGTGCTGTTCATCGATGTGATCTGGATCGGCATGCTCCAGCGCAACATGCTGGACCTCAAGCCGCTGGTTCCGGCCGAGGAAGTGGCGCAGCATTTCCAGTCGACCATCGATGCCGCCACCACACAGGACGGCCGGCTGGTGGCGCTTCCCTGGTACATGGATACCGGGCTGATGTACTACCGCAAGGATCTGCTCGAGAAATACGGCAAACAGCCGCCGAAGACCTGGGATGAGCTGACCGAAACGGCCAAGTTCATCCAGGAGAAGGAACGCGCCGCCGGCAGTCCGGATCTCTGGGGTTTCACCTGGCAGGGCAAGAGCTATGAAGGCCTGACCTGCGACGCCATCGAATGGATCGCTTCCGGCGGTGGCGGCACCATCATCGAGCCGGATGGCAAGGTTTCGATCAACAATCCGGCAGCCGCCAAGGCGCTGACGCGCGCCAAGGACTGGGTCAAGACGATCAGCCCGGAAGGCGTGCTCGGCTATGACGAGGAGACCTCGCGCGCGGTGTTCGAGGCAGGCAATGCGGTCTTCCATCGCAACTGGCCCTATGTCTGGGGAACCTCGCAGGCCGACGGCTCCAAGGTTGCCGGCAAGGTCGGCATGATGGCGCTGCCCGTCGGCGCCGATGGCCAGAAGTCGAGCGGGTGTCTTGGCCCGATGTATCTCGGCATTTCGAAATATACGGCCAAGCCGGAACTTGCGACCGAGCTCCTGCGCTATCTCGTTGGACCCGAGGTTCAGAAGATGCGGGCCATCGAAGGCGCCTACAATCCGACGCAAAAGTCGCTCTACAGCGACAAGGATGTTCTGGCGAAACTGCCGTTCCTCGCCGATGCGCAGGCCGCCTTCGACGGTTCGGTGGCACGCCCGTCAGGTTACACCGGGTCGAGCTACAATCGCGTCTCGCAGGCATTCTATCGCGCCGTCCACGAGATCCTGGCCGACGGCGCCGATGCCGACAAGACGCTGACCGATCTTGCCGGCCGGCTGGAGAAGCTGAAGGAAAGCCGCTAGTTTTCGAGACCGGTTCCGGTGCTGCTTGGCTCTGGAACCGGTCACCTGCCTTCCCAGCTCTTTTTTTGACGCATGACCTTGTCCGAAAGTCTCCAACTTCTTGCTTTGCTGACCTTCGGTTCGGGATCATGCTCTAGCCAGAGGATGCCATGGCATCAGTTGCCCTACGGTCAGTGTCCAAGTCGTTTGGACACGTTCCGGTCATCACCGACGTCAATCTCGAAATCGCCGACGGTGAGCTGGTCGTCTTTGTCGGCCCGTCGGGTTGCGGCAAGTCGACCCTGCTGCGGCTGATCGCCGGGCTGGTGCCGGTCGGTGTCGGCGATGTCGTCATCGACGACGAGGTGGTGACCGATATTCCAGCTTCCAAACGCGGCATCGCCTTCGTCTTCCAGAGCTACGCGCTCTATCCGCACATGACGATCGCACGCAACATCGGCTTCGCGCTGGAGACGCTCGGGCTGTCGCGGCAGGAGATCGACGCCAAGGTGGCCGAAGTCGCGGCGACGTTGAAGATCGACCATCTCCTGTCGCGGCGTCCGCGCGAACTCTCCGGCGGGCAGCGCCAGCGGGTCGCCATCGGCCGGGCGCTGGTGCGCCAGCCCGAAGTGTTCCTTTTCGACGAACCGCTGTCGAACCTCGATTCCGACCTGCGCATGGAAATGCGCATGGAGATCGCCAAGCTGCACGCCAATCTCGCGGCGACGATGATCTATGTCACCCACGACCAGGTCGAGGCGATGACGCTGGCCGACCGCATCGTCGTCTTGAACAAGGGCTGCATCGAGCAGATCGGCACGCCGCAACAGCTTTATCATGCGCCGCAGAACCGCTTTGTCGCCGGTTTCATCGGCAGCCCGCGCATGAATTTCATGTCTGTTTCAGCCAACAGCTCCGGTGCCGAGTGCCGCGTGCAGGGACCGGGAAACCTGTCGCTGGACGTCACGCTTTCGGGGCCCGGTTCGCCAGCGGAGATCGGCATCCGGCCCGAGGCCTTGTCGATTACCACGCAGGGGCAAGGCAAGGTCACCGGCACGCTCGAACGGCTGGAAGACCTCGGTCACGAGCATCTCGCCTATGTGCGCATCGCGCCCGATGTCGCCTGGTCGGTCAGGCTGCCGAATGCGCTGGGCAAGATCTCGACCGGCACATCGGTCGGCCTGGACTGGCGCTTGGAGGATCTCTTCCTCTTCGGCAAGGATGGCCGCCGGCTCGACCATTCGCTGAGCCACGAACGCTCTGCAGCAGCCAATGGAGGACGGGTGTGAAGACGAGGCTCGAACGGCGTGAGCATCTTTCGGGGCTGCTGTTCGTCGCGCCGCTGATCGTCGTCCTCATCCTGGTGGCGGGCTGGCCGCTGGCCCGCACACTCTATTTTTCCCTCACCGATGCCTACCTCGACGACAGCGCCAACCACGTTCTGGTCGGCTTCGATAATTTCGTCGAGGTCGCTGGCGACCCTGTCTGGTGGCGCGCCGTTCGCAACACGGCAATCTTCACCGCGATCTCCGTTGCCATCGAGACCGTTCTCGGACTGGCGATCGCGCTTCTGGTGCATGGAGCCATCCCCGGACGCGGATTGGTGCGCGCGGCTATCCTGGTGCCATGGGCGATGCCGGTGGTCGTTTCCACCAAGATCTGGGAATGGATGCTCAACGACCAGTTCGGCGTGGTCAATCGCGCGATCGTTGGGCTGGGGCTCGCGGATCACGGCGTCGCCTGGGTCGCCAACGGTTCTCTGCTGCTCGGGGTCGTCATCTTCATCGACGTCTGGATGACGACTCCATTCATGGTGCTGCTGATCCTCGCTGGTCTGCAGATCCTGCCCGAGGAGATCTTCGAAGCCGCCGAGGTCGACGGCATTCCGTGGTGGAAACGTTTGTGGTCGATCACCTTGCCGCTGCTTGCGCCGACCATCGGCGTCGCGGTGCTGTTTCGCGTGCTCGATGCGTTGCGCATGTTCGACCTTGCCTACGTGCTGGCCGGTGCCAATGTGAATGCCATGACGATGTCGATCTATGCGCGTGATCGCCTGATCAACAACCAGGAGCTCGGCATCGGTTCGGCTGCCTCGACCATGGTCTTCCTGCTGATTGCCTTTGTGGCGATCTTCATCGTCGGCGCGCTGCGGCTCGATAGGTCGGGAGCGACGGAGCGATGAGCACACGCATCAAACGGCGCTCGGCCGCCTACTATCGAGGCATGCGCCGTGTGCGCCGGGTCGCGCTCGGCTGTGTCACCGCACTCGTGCTGTTCTATGTGCTCTTTCCTTATTATTGGGCGATCGTTTCGTCGACCAAGCAGGGGGCAGAGCTCTACAATTCGGTGCTGCTGCCGGCGCTGGATTTCAGGCATTACAAGGAACTGTTCCGCGATGCCAATTTCGCCACCTCGATCTTCAATTCGCTCTGCGTCGCCATTTCGACGACGGCGCTGTCACTGGGGCTGGGCACGCTTGCGGCCTATGCGCTCGGCCGCCTCAATTTCCCGGAGCGGCGTTCGCTGCTTTTGACCGTGCTGATGATCTCGATCTTCCCGCAGGTGGTGGTGCTGTCGGGCATGTTCGAACTGATCCGCTGGTTCGGCCTCTACAACCGCGTCTGGTCGCTGGTCTTCGCCTACCTCATCTTCACGCTGCCATTCACCACCTGGGTGCTCACCAGCTTCATCCGCGAGTTCCCGCGCGAGCTGGAAGAGGCGGCGATCATGGACGGATGTTCGCACTGGCGCATCCTCACCAGCATTCTTCTGCCGCTGATGGGACCGGCGCTCGTCAGCACAGGCCTGCTGGCTTTCATCCTGGCCTGGAATGAGTTCCTGTTCGCGCTGACCTTCACCTTGACTGAAGGAAGCCGCACGGTGCCTGTGGCGATCGGCCTGTTGGCCGGCAACTCGCGTTATGAATATCCGTTCGGTCCGATCATGGCCGCGTCGGTCACGGTCACCTTGCCTTTGATCGTCCTGGTGCTGTTCTTCCAGCGCAAGATCGTCGCCGGGTTGACCGCCGGCGCCGTCAAGGGCTGAGGGCGCCGGCCCGATTATCCCCTGGTCGGCATCACCTGGACCAGGTGATGCCGTTGCCGATGCCCCGGTTCACTCAGTCCACATCGCATCAGGCACAACCACGAGCTTGCCGACGAAGTCCTTGGCCATGAAATCGGTCTGGGCTTTGTGGAAGTCCGAGAGGCGGTAGACACCACCGACCAGCGGCTTGATCTTCTTCTCCTCGATGTAGCGCACAATGCGGCGGAAGTCCGCACGCGTGCCCTGCGAGGAACCATGCAGCTGAAGCTGTTTCAGATACATGGTTCTGAGATCGAGCTGCACCACCGGCCCAGCGATCGCGCCGGCCGTGGTATAGCGGCCTTCCGGCCGCAGGATGCGCAGCAGGTCGTTGAAAGCGGGTCCGCCGACGAGGTCGGCCACCACGTCGATCGGCTGGCCATCGGTTGCCTCGGCTACCGCCTTGGGTAGATCGGCGACGCCGCGCGTGATGACCTTTTCAGCGCCGATATCGAGCAGCGCCTGCTCCTTGCCCTTGCCGACCACGGCATAGGGGATGGCGCCGCGCGCGCGGGCCAGTTGCACGATGCCCGAGCCGACACCGCCCGAAGCGCCGGTGACCAGCACGCGTTCGCCTGCTTTGAGCCCGGCTCGTTCCAGCATCTGCTCGCCGGTCAGGTAGGCGCAGCAGAAGGTCGCCAGTTCGACGTCGGTGAGTTCGGTGTCCACCATATGCGCGTTTTCGGCCGGCAGCACTTGGTATTCGGCGTAACCGCCATCGCGGCCATGGCCCATATAGTCGATGTCGGCCAATGAATCGTCGTCGCGGTTGTAGATGGAGAAATCCACCATCACCCGTTCGCCGAGCCGCTTGGGTGACACGCCTTCGCCGACGGCAACGATCGCGCCGACCGTGTCGGTGCCTTGAATGCGCGGAAAGGTCAGTGTGTTGCCCTGGCGGCGCCAGGTCGAAACGGCTGCCGCATCTTCTTCCGTGCCGTAGGCGCCTTGGCGCACCCACACGTCGGTGTTGTTCATGCCGCATGCCGTCACCTTGACCAGCACTTCCCCGGCGGCAGGTTTCGGCACCCGCGCATCGGTGCGGTAGACGAGCTTCTCGAGCCCGCCATGGCCGGTCAACAGCACGGCGGCCATGGTGTCGGGCAAAGGTTTAGCAATTGCATTCATGGTCGGGTCTCAGATCTTGGAGAACACTGTCTTCACCGCATCCGCGGTTTTCTCGACGATGGTGTCGGCTTCCTGCCTGGTCAGGCAGAGCGGCGGCGCGAAGCCAAGGATGTCGCCCTGTGGCATTGCACGGGCAATGACGCCGCGCTCCAGCAGGGCCGCTGACACCTGCGGGCCGATCTTTTCGGACGCGTCGAAGAAGACGCGCCCGTCACGATCCTTGACGAATTCCACCGCCGCCAGCATGCCTTCGCCACGCACCTCGCCCACATTCTTGTGGTCGCCGAGCGCCTTGCTCAGCTGCTGGTTGAGATAGGCGCCGGTTTCGCCGGCATTCTTCACCAGCCCCATCTCGTCGATGAGCTCCAGATTGGCGACGCCGGCCGCGGCGCAGATCGGATGGGACGAATAGGTCCAGCCATGGCCGATCGGGCCAAGCTTGTCGGAGCCCTCCACCAGCACCTTCCACATCGTGTCGCGCACGATGACGCCGGAGAGCGGCGCATAGGCCGAGGTCAGTCCCTTGGCGATGGTGATGAGATCGGGTTTCATGCCGTAATGGTCGGAGCCGAACATCGAGCCCAGTCGCCCGAAGCCGGTCACCACCTCGTCGGCCACCAGCAGGATGTCATATTTGGCAAGCACTGCCTGGATCTTCTGCCAGTAGCCGGCGGGCGGCGGCACGATGCCGCCGGTGCCCAGCACAGGCTCGCCGATGAAGGCAGCGATCGTTTCGGGTCCCTGCGCCAGGATCAGCGCTTCGAGCTGGTCGGCGCAATATTGCGAGAACTGCTCCTCGGACTGCGAACGGTCGGCGCGGCGATAATAGTAGGGCGCCTCCGTGTGCAGGATCGGCGCGCGCGGCAGGTCGAAGGCGTTGTGGAAGCCGGCGAGGCCGGTGAGCGAACCGGTCATCACGCCCGAGCCGTGATAGCCGCGCCAGCGCGAGATGATCTTCTTCTTCTCCGGCTTGCCGCGGACATTGTTGTAGTACCAGATCAGCTTGATGTTGGTTTCGTTGGCGTCGGAACCGGACAGGCCGAAATAGACGCGCGAC
This sequence comes from Mesorhizobium sp. 1M-11, assembly GCF_001303895.1. Classification (GTDB taxonomy): domain Bacteria; phylum Pseudomonadota; class Alphaproteobacteria; order Rhizobiales; family Rhizobiaceae; genus Mesorhizobium. Next base: position 80,461 of record NZ_LJSD01000074.1, read on the forward strand.
ATGCCTTGCGGCGCGCGGTCGATGATCATCTTGGAGAGCCGGATCGAGGTCTCGGTGCCGTGCCCGACATAGGCATGGTAGTAGGCAAGGCTCTTGGCCTGCTCGGCGATCGCGTCGGCGATCTTCTGGCGGCCGTAGCCGACATTGACGCAGTAGAGCCCGGCAAAGGCATCCAGGCTCTTCTTGCCGGTCGTATCCCACACGGTCACGCCTTCGCCACCGGCCATGACGCGGTTCGGCATCTCGCCGCGCGCGTGCATGCCCATATGGGTCGAGGGATGGAAGAAGTGGTCGCGATCCCAGGCGGTGAGTTCGTTGGATTGCTGCAGCATGTTTTTCTCCTTTTCGTCTCAGCCGCCGGCTTACGCCAGATCGAAGCAGATGTATTTGAGGTCGGTGAAGGCTTCCAGGCCGTGGCGCGAGCCTTCGCGCCCGAGGCCGGATTGTTTGATGCCACCGAAGGGGATCGGTGCGCCGGTGATCTTGACCCGGTTGACGGCCACCATGCCGTAGTCCAGCGCGCTGGCCAGCCGCCGCTGGCGCGCGCCGTTCTCGGTGACGGCATAGGCGACGAGCCCGTATTCTGAAGCATTGGCACGGGCGACGACTTCGTCTTCGGCATCGAAGGGCGTGATCGCCGCCACCGGGCCGAATGTCTCCTCGCGCATGATCAGCGCGTCGTCCGAAAGGTCGGCCAGCACGGTCGGTTGGTAGAACAGCGCACCCGCCGCATGACGTTCGCCGCCGCAGAGCAGGCGCGCGCCCTTGGCGGTGGCGTCCTTCACCTGTTCGTCGACTTTCTTCACCGCCCGCTCATGCATCAGCGGGCCGATGTCGCTGTCGGTGGCGAGGCCGCCGCCCACCTTCAGCACCGAGACCTTTTCGGCGAAGGCCGCGCAGAAGCGGTCATAGACCGGCCGCTCGACATAGATGCGGTTGGCGGCGAGACAGTCCTGTCCCGAGGTGGCGAACTTGGCGTCGACGGCGATCTTCACCGCCTTGTCGAGGTCGGCATCGGCAAAGACGATCAGCGGCGCATGCCCACCCAGTTCCATGATCAAACGTTTCATCGTCGGTGCACACTGCGCCGCGATCAGCCGGCCGATCTCGGTCGAGCCTGTGAAGCTCATGGCTCGGACGCGTGCATCGGCGCACATCTGCCCGACAATGGTGGCGGCATCGCCGGTGATGACGTTGAAGACGCCGGCCGGCAGGCCGGCGCGCTCGCCGAGTTCGGCCAGAGCCAGTGCTGAAAGCGGCGTCTCGGAGGAGGGATGGGCAACAATGGTGCAGCCGGCGGCAAGTGCGGCGGCGGCCTTGCGCGTCAGCATGGCCGAGGGGAAGTTCCACGGCGTCACCACCCCGACAACGCCGAGCGCCTCGCGACGGACAGCCATTTCGGCGCCCGGCAGATGGCTGGTGACGGTCTCCACGTTCAGCCGCTTCGCTTCCTCGGCGTACCATTCGACGAAAGAGGCCGCATAGTCGATCTCACCCAGCGATTCCTGCAGCGGTTTGCCCTGCTCGAGCGTCATCAGCAGTGCGAGATCCTCCTTGGCCGCCACGATCAGCTCGAACCATTTGCGCAGGATGGCCGAACGCTGCTGCGGCAGCAGCGCTTTCCAGCCGGGCAGGGCACGTGCCGCCGCGTCGACCGCCTTGCCTGTCTGAGCGGCATCGAGTGCGGCCACCCAGGCGAGGCTTGCGCCGGTGGCGGGATCGGTCACCTCGAAGCCGGCGGCGACGTCGCTCGCGGTCCAATGGCCGTCGACATAGGCATGTTCGCGGTAGAGCCGCCGGTCGGTCAGGCCGTCGAGCGCTTCATGGCGCTGCTGGCGGGCAAAATGGGCATGGGCGGACATGATAAGGCCTCCGTGTCGGATGCCTTCAGTCTAGGGGCACTGATGCGAGAGAAAGACCATTCCGCATGCGGCTGGCAGAGAAACTCTCTCTTCAGGCGCGGCGGAACAGAGAGTTTCGACGGCGGCTCAGGTCATGAATTCGGAATATGATTGGTTGGACATTCGGCCCGCGAGGAACGGTAGGGGTCGACCCATCCCAGAACTCGGTACAAAGTCGTGGCCACAAAAGCGGAAGGATGTTCTTTTGGCCACGCTGCATCTGATGGTTGGACTGCCGGGCTCCGGCAAGACGACGCGAGCGAAAGAGATGGAAGAGGCATTGCCGGCCATTCGGCTAACGCCGGATGAATGGCATCTTCGCCTTTTCGGTCAGGACATCGAGCATCCCCAGCACGACATGAGGCATGATACGATAGAAGCGCTGCTTTGGGAGCTGGCCGAGCGTATTCTCACGCAGGGTGTTGATGTTATTTTGGACTTTGGTTTCTGGTCCAGGTTCGAGCGCGACGACTTTCGCAGGCGTGCCGCGCAATTGGGGGCCAGCACTGTCGTTCATTACCTGCCGACGAGGATGGAAGAGATTTTAAGCCGGCTCGCCACTCGCAATGCGGCCGACACATTCCGCGTCTCTGATGAGATGATCTTGAAATGGTCCGAGATGTTCGAGCCCCCTACGGATGATGAGCTCGCTGCATAGCAAAGCTGAATGGCTGGCCGCACCGGAGCCGGCTTCTGTGTCGCGAACCAAGCGTCAGGATTCCGCCATTAGTTGCTCGCAAGCAGCTCGGGCAAGGGCAGAACGGCCTCGTCCTTCACCGTCTTGATGACGATGTAGGTGAAGTAGCGGTCGATGCCGAGTTCACGTTCCAGCAGTGCATCGACCAAGCGCTGGTAGGCATCGATGTCGGAGGTCATCACCTTGAGCAGGTAGTCGACGCCGCCACCCACCGACCAGCAGGCGACGATCTCGGGAATGTCGCGGATGGCGCGCTCGAAACGCTCGAAATCGGCCTGCCTATGCGCGCCCAGCGTCACTTCCATCAGCACCGTGGCGATGGGGGCGATGGCGCGCATGGCGATCCGGGCATGATAGCCCGAGACGATGCCGGCCTTTTCCAGCTTCGCCAGCCGCATCCAGCAGGGCGTCGGCGACAATCCCACCTGCTCGGCGAGCGCCAGCTTGGTGATGCGCCCGTCGCGCTGGATGGCGTCGAGGATCTTCAGATCGATCGCGTCGAGTTTCAGTCCGGTCATATTGATCGCTTTTCCTGTCGCCAACACCATGCAGGCGCATGATTCCGATTGTCAATTGCACTGATTTCGATCTCTAATGAAGTCATGACATTGTGGCGTCCCGATCCGGCATTGATCCGCCGTCCTGCCTATCTATCGCTGGCCGACCAGTTCGCGCGCGCCATCCACGATGGCCGGCTGGCAAATGGCGAGCGGCTGCCGACGCACCGGGCGCTGGCGGACGAGCTGAAACTGTCGGTGCAGACGGTCAGCCGTGCCTATGAGGAGTTGATCCGGCGCGGGCTCATCGCGGGGGAAATCGGCCGCGGCAGTTTCGTGCAGACGCAGCGCCGGGAGCCGGACCCGCCCTACCTGCCGGAGCGGCCGGGCGAGGTGATCGACCTGTCGATCCTGAAGCCGGTCTGCGAACCGATGCATCTGGAACGGCTTAAGCAGGCGCTCGGCTGGCTGGCCGAGACGCTGCCGGCGAGCTCGGCGCTGTCGTTCCGGCCGAACATGGTGTTCCCGCGGCATCGCGCGGTGGCGGCGGAATGGCTGAAGCTGTGCGGTCTGGAGGCTTCGCCGCAGAACATCACCCTCACCAACGGGGCGACCGCCGGCATGACGGTGGCGCTGATGAGCGTGGCGCCGCCCGGCTCCACAGTGGTGACCGAGGCCATCGGCCATCACACGCTGGTGCCGCTGGCGCGTTATCTCGGCTTCCATCTGGAAGGCCTGCCGATCGACGAGCATGGCATCGTGCCCGAGGCGCTGGATCAGGCCTGCCAGCTTTCGGACATCCGCGCCGTCTTCGTCCAGCCCTCGGTCATCAACCCGACCGCGACCCTGATGGGCGGCATCCGGCGCTCGCAGATCGCCGAAGTGGCGCGCAAGCACGACATCGCCATCATCGAGAACGATGTGCTGGGCCCGTTGCTGGAGGATCGTCCGCCGCCGGTCGCCTATTTCGCCCCGGAGCGCACGCTCTACGTCACCTCGTTCTCCAAGATCACCGTGCCCGGCCTGCGCATCGGCTACCTTGCCGCACCCGACCGCTATGTGGCGGCGGTGGCCAACCGGCATCTGGTGTCGAACTGGATGGCGACGCCGATGGTGGCAGAGATCGCCAGCAAATGGGTGGCGGACGGCACCGCCATGGAACTGGTGCGCTGGCAGCGGGCCGCCGTGCGCCGGCGTCATGACATTGCGGCCGAGACCCTGGCCGGGGTAACGTTCCACGCTCATCACGATGGACTGCACCTGTGGCTGCCGCTGCCGGAGGATCGCGCGGAAGAGGGGTTCGTGGCGCAGGCGCGGCTGCAGGGCGTGGCGATTGCGCCCGGCGCATCGTTCCGTATCTCCGAAGCCCCATGGCATCCGGCAGTGCGCATTTCGATCGGCTCCACCACCGAGAGTGAATTGCGAACAGGCCTTGGCGTCGTCACCCGCCTGCTGCTCGGTGACCCCGAACATCTCTTGCTGGCGATCTAGCCGTTCTGCCCGAAATTCGGGCAGAATTGGAAAAATTGTCATGATATTATTTTGGCAATTGACATGATTTTGTTGCTTCCCCATCGTTAGAGCAATTCCAGCAAAAGTGCGCAGCGGTTTTGCGTCCGGAATTGCGGAAGAACAAAGTTGGAGCGCTTCCGTGAAAAACGGAAACGCTCTGGCAGACAAGAGTTCTCCAACACGGGGATAGACGATTGGCCGCGCCCATCATCAAGGTCGACGCGATTTCGAAGAGCTTCGGTGCCTTCAAGGTGCTGGACGGACTGTCGATGCAGGTCATGCCCGGCGAGAAGCTGGCGCTCATCGGCCCGTCGGGATCCGGCAAGACCACGATCCTGCGCATCCTGATGACGCTCGAGCGCATCGATGGTGGCCACATCGAGGTCGAAGGCGAACAGCTCTACCACATGGAGCGCGAGGGCTCCCTGGTGCCGGCGAGCGAACGGCATCTGGCCAGGATGCGCCAGAAGATCGGCATGGTCTTCCAGCTCTTCAACCTGTTCCCGCACAAATGCGTGCTCGACAACATCACCCTTGCGCCGATGCTGACCAAGGGCACGCCACGCGCCGCCGCCGAGAAGCGGGCGATGGAACTGCTCGACATGGTGGGCCTGGCCGACAAGGCCAAGGCAATGCCGGCGCAGCTTTCGGGCGGCCAGAAGCAGCGCGTGGCGATCGCCCGCGCACTCGCTCTATCGCCCAAGATCATGCTTTTCGACGAGGTGACCTCCGCGCTCGATCCGGAACTGGTCGGCGAAGTGCTGAACGTCATGCGCAAGCTCGCTGCCGAGACAGACATGACCATGCTGCTGGTCACGCACGAGATGGGTTTTGCCCATGACTTCGCAGACCGGGTGCTGTTCTTCGACCGCGGCAAGATCGTGGAAGAGGGCAAGCCCGACGACATTTTCCGTCATCCCAAGCAGGAGCGCACACAGAGCTTCCTGAAGAAGATCATCGCGGCAGGACATCGCGTCTGACCGTAGGCGGAAGCGAATGGTTGCCGCGCAGGCGGCATCACGACCACCAACAAAAACCGAAAAACATGGAGCTGGGAACAATGAGAACATTTACAACAACGGTAGCCGTCGCCGGTTTCGCGCTGGGTATTTTGGCTGCCACGACCGTCGGCAGCCGTGCCGACGACAGCAAGCTCGAACAACTGAAGAGCCAGGGTTTTGCCCGCCTGGCGATCGCCAATGAGCCGCCCTATACGGCGGTCGCGGCAGACGGCAAGGTTTCGGGCGCCGCTCCCGACGTCGCGCGGGAGATCTTCAAGCGTCTCGGCGTGGCCGACGTCGCCGCCTCGATCTCCGAATATGGAGCGATGATCCCGGGTCTTCAGGCCGGACGCTTCGACGTCGTGACCGCAGGCCTGTTCATGAAGCCCGAGCGTTGCGCCGCCGTCGCCTATTCCGAGCCGGTGCTGTGCGATGCCGAAGCCATGCTGGTGAAGAAGGGCAATCCCAAGGGCTTCAAGAGCTACGAGGATGTCGCCAAGGACACCGCCGCCACTATCGGCGCGCCGGGCGGCGGCACCGAGGAGAAGCTGGCGCTGAACGCCGGCGTGCCGCGCGACCGTGTCATCGTGGTGCCGGATGGCCAGAGCGGCATCAAGATGCTGCAGGACGGCCGCATCGACGCCTATTCGCTGCCGGTGCTTTCCATCAACGACTTGATGAAGAAGGCCAACGATCCGAACCTCGAGGTCATCGCGCCGGTGCAGGGCGCGCCCGTCTATTGCGATGGTGCTGCCTTCAACAAGAAGGACACGGCACTGCGCGATGCCTTCGACGTCGAGCTGGCGAAGATGAAGAAGTCCGGGGAGTTCGCCAAGATCGTCGAGCCCTACGGTTTCTCTGCCAAGGCGGCACTGTCGACGACGCGCGACAAGCTCTGCGCGGCGAAGTGAGACTTGGCATCCTTCCTTCTTCCCGTTCACGGGGAGAAGGTGGCCCGAAGGGCCGGATGAGGAGCTGTGTCCGTTTTGAGAAGTTCATGCCACCCCTCATCTGCCTGCCGGCATCTTCTCCCCGTGAACGGGGAGAAGAGCGCAGTGATCCCGTTTTCATCAACCGGAAGACGCTATGACCGCCTGGTCCGGATATCTCGACCTGATTTTGCAAGGAGCGCTGGTCACCATCAAGCTGACGCTGATGGGGTCGGTGCTGGCGCTCATCATGGCGTTCCTGGCCGGGCTTGGCCGGCTCTCGCGTTTCTTCGCGGTGCGTGCGCTGGCCACGGTCTATATCGAGTTCTTTCGCGGGACCTCGATCTTCGTCCAGCTCTTCTGGGCCTATTTCGTCCTGCCCATCCTCGGCTTCGAACTCACGCCGCTGCAGGCCGGTGTGCTCGCGCTCGGCCTCAATGTCGGCGCCTATGCGGCCGAGGTCGTGCGCGGTGCCGTGCAGTCCATCGGCAAGGAACAATATGAAGCCTGCACGGCGCTCAATCTCGGCCGTTGGCAAGGCATGCGTCACGTCATCCTGCCGCAGGCCTTCCTGGTCATGCTGCCGACCTTCTGCAACAATGCCATCGAGCTGCTCAAGGCCACTTCGGTGGTGTCGCTGATCTCGCTGGCCGACCTGACGTTCCAGGCGCAGGTGGTCCGTGCCCAGACCGGCAACACGCTGGTGCCGTTCGCCACCATCCTCATCATCTATTTCGTGCTGGCGTTGCTGATTTCCTGGGGCACGCGCCGCCTGGAACGCCGCCTGTCGCGCGGTCTCGACGGAGTGCGCGTCTGATGGAATGGGATTGGGCCTTCGTTCGCGAGATCATGCCGACCCTCCTCGAGGGGGTGAAGATCACCATCCTGGCGACCATTCTGGGCTCCGCGCTGGCGGCGGCACTCGGACTTGCCATCGCGCTTCTGCGGCGCTCGGAGAACCGGATCGTCTCGCGCACGGTCGGCTTCCTCGCCGAATTCATCCGCGGCACGCCGCTCCTGGTCCAGCTCTACTTCATCTTCTACGTACTGCCGGATTTCGGTCTGTTGCTGCCGCCGCTGACGGCGGGCGTCATCGGGCTTGGCCTGCACTACGGCACCTATGCGGCCGAGGTCTATCGCGCCGGCATCGACAACGTGCCGCGTGGGCAATGGGAAGCGGCCAAGGCCTGCAACCTCAACGGCCGCCAGACCTGGACGCACATCATCCTGCCGCAGGCGATCCCGCCGATGATCCCGGCGCTGGCCAACTATTTCATCGCTATGTTCAAGGAAACGCCGCTGCTTTCGGCCATCACCGTGCTGGAACTGATGAACCAGGCCAAAAGCGTCGCCAACACCTACTACCGCTATGTCGAGCCGATGACGCTGGTTGGCGCCTTCTTCCTGGTGATCAGCCTGTTCTCGGTGGTGCTGCTGCGATGGCTGGAACGGCGCTACGGCAAGGTGGAGAGATAGACATGGCACCCGATATCCACCTGCATCCGGACCGTCCGGCGCTCGACCCGCGCCCGCTGGAAAAGCGCGTCGGCCTGATCATCCTGGCGACCGATCACACCACCGAGCCGGACTATCGGCGCATGGTGGCGAGCGAGCGTATCGGCGTCTATGTCGCGCGCGTCGCCTACGCCAACCCGACCACGCCGCAAAACCTGCGCAAGATGCAGCCGGCCTTGACCGAGGCCGCCGCTCTTATCCTGCCGGACGAGAAGCTCGACGCCATCTGCTATTCCTGCACCTCGGCCTCGGTCGTGATCGGCGACCTCGAGATCGAGGCCGCGATACAAGCCGCCAAGCCCGGCGTGGCCGTGGTGACGCCGCCGATGGCGGCCATGCAGGGACTGAGGACATTGGGCGCCAAGACCATCAGTGTGCTCACGCCCTACACAGTCGAGACCAGCCAGCCGATGGCGGATTATTTTGTCCGCCACGGTTTCAACATCGCGTCCTTCACTTGCCTCGGCTTCGACGATGATCGCGAGATGGCGCGTATCGCGCCTTCGGCGCTGGTCGATCTGGCGCGCCAGGCCATGCATGCCGATGCGGAAGCTTTGTTCGTGTCGTGCACGGCGCTGCGCTCGGCACTCGCGGCCGTCGCGATCGAGGAGGCCATCGGTCGGCCCGTCGTCACGTCCAACCAGGCGAGCGCCTGGAATTGCCTCAGGCTCTGTGGCGACGATACCCCCCATCCCGAATGGGGTCGGCTGATGACCAGCCCCTTGCCGCGCGGCTGACAGCCATGGATGCAGTCACCTTCCAGCACATCCTTGCCGCGCGCGATCATATCGTGGGCAAGGTCGCCGCGACGCCGGTCGTGGTTTCGGCCAGCTTATCGGAGCGCTTCGGCGTCCCGGTGCATCTCAAGCTCGAGCATCGCCAGACGACTGGTAGTTTCAAGCTGCGCGGCGCTTCCAATGCGATCGCGTGGCTCGGCGCCGAAGACAGGAAACGCGGCGTCGTCGCCGCTTCGACCGGCAATCACGGCCGCGCGCTCAGCTTTGCGGCGAAGCTGGAAGGCATGCGCGCCGTCATCTGCATGTCGAAGCTGGTGCCGGCCAACAAGGTCGAGGAGATCCGGCGTCTAGGTGCCGAGATCCGCATCGTCGGCAACAGCCAGGACGATGCCCAGGTCGAAGTCGATCGGCTGGTGGCCGAAGAGGGGCTGGTCATGGTGCCGCCCTTCGACCATCCGGCGGTGATCGCCGGGCAGGGCACGCTCGGGCTCGAGATCGTGAGCGACGTTGCCGATGTCGCGACCGTGCTGGTGCCGCTGTCCGGCGGTGGGTTGGCGGCAGGCATCGCCGCGGCGGTGAAAGGCGCCAAGCCGGACACGAGGATCATCGGCATTTCGATGCAGCGCGGTGCGGCCATGAAGGCCAGCCTCGATGCCGGACGGCCGGTGAAAGTCGAGGAAGTGCCGACCCTGGCGGACTCGCTCGGCGGCGGCATCGGCCTGGACAACCGGCTGACCTTTTCCATGTGCCGCGACCTGCTCGACGATGTCGTGCTGCTGTCCGAAGCGGAGATCGCCGCCGGCATCACGCACGCCTACAGCCAGGAACGCGAGATCGTCGAAGGGGCCGGCGCGGTCGGCATCGCGGCGCTGCTGGCCGGCAAGGTCAAATCGCATGGCCCGGTCGTGCTGGTGCTCTCCGGTCGCAACATCGACATGGGCCGGCATCGCGACATCGTCTGCGGGAAAGAGGAACTGGCGGCATGAGGCCAATGACCATCCTCACCGAGACGGACCTGCGCCGTCTCGTCAAACTCGACCTCGAAGCCGTGGCCTGCGTGGAAAACGCCTTCCGCGCACTCGCCACGGAGAAGGTGGCGATGCCGCCGATCCTCAGGCTCGACATTCCCGAGCATCGAGGCGAGGTCGATGTGAAGACCGCCTATGTGCCCGGCATCGACGCCTTCGCCATCAAGATCAGTCCCGGTTTCTTCGACAACCCCACGCTCGGCCTGCCGAGCACCAACGGGCTGATGGTGCTTTTGTCGGCAACGACCGGCGTCACCGAAGCGCTTCTGATCGACAACGGCTATCTCACCGATATCCGCACCGCCGCCGCCGGTGCTGTGGCGGCAAAACATCTTGCCCGGCCGGATGCTGCAAGAGCTGCCATCTTCGGTGCCGGCATGCAGGCGAAACTGCAGCTCGAAGCGCTGAAGCTGGTGCGGCCGATCACGGAAGCCCGCATCTGGGCCCGCGATGCCGCAAGGGCGGAGGCGGCTGCCGGCGAACTGCGCGAGAGGCTGGGCATCGACGTGCGCGCCGAGCCCGATGCGGCGGAAGCGGCAGCCGGCGCGGATGTGATCGTGACGACGACACCGGCGACCGAGCCGCTGATCCATGCCGGCTTTGTCTCGGCGGGGCAGCATATCACCGCCATGGGTTCCGACGCCGAGCACAAGAACGAGATCGCGCCGGCGGTGATCCGCATGGCTGATCTCTATGTCGCCGACAGCGCCCGGCAGACACGCCGGCTCGGCGAACTGCACCACGCCATCGACGCCGGTCTGATCGCGGCCGATGCCGAGGTCGCCGAACTCGGCCAGATCATCGCTGGACGCAGGCATGGCCGCCGCACCGCGGCCGACATCACACTTGCCGATCTTACCGGTACGGGTGTGCAGGATACCGCCATCGCCACGCTCGCGCGGGATCGGGCGAGGGCGGCGGGTGCCGGAACAATCTTTGAAAGCTGATGGCCCTGTAAGGGGTCAAAACGAGGAAACTGGAAGAATGCAGCCCAACTTGAAGTTTTCGCGCGAGGAGTATGCGCAGCGCCTCGCAAAGACACGCGCGGCCATGGAAGCCAAGGGTGTCGATGTGCTGATCTGCTCGGACCCTTCCAACATGGCCTGGCTGACGGGCTATGATGGCTGGTCCTTCTACGTGCATCAGGCGGTGATCGTGCCGCCGCATGGCGAGCCGATCTGGTACGGGCGCGGCCAGGATGCCAACGGCGCCAAGCGCACCGCCTATCTGAACCACGACAACATCATCGGCTATGCCGACCACTATGTGCAGTCGACCGAGCGCCACCCCATGGACTATCTCGCCGAACTGCTTGCCAAGCGCGGCTGGGATGGCAAGCGGATCGGCGTCGAGATGGACAATTACTGGTTCTCGGCCAAGGCCTTCGCGTCGCTGCAGCAGCACCTGCCCAACGCCCGCTTCGTCGATGCCACCGCGCTGGTCAACTGGCAGCGCGCGGTCAAGAGCGCGACCGAGATCGACTACATGCGCAAGGCCGCCCGAATCGTGGAAGCGATGCACCAGCGCATCGTCGACAGGATGGAAGTCGGCATGCGCAAATGCGATCTCGTTGCCGAGATCTACGATGCCGGCATCCGTGGCACGGATGGCTTCGGTGGCGATTATCCGGCGATCGTGCCGCTGCTGCCGTCGGGCGAGGATGCGTCGGCGCCGCACCTCACCTGGGACGACAAGCCGATGAAGGCGGGCGAGGGCACTTTCTTCGAGATCGCCGGCTGCTACCACCGCTATCATTGCCCGCTTTCGCGCACCGTCTTCCTCGGCAAGCCGACACAGGCCTTCCTGGACGCCGAGAAGGCGACGCTCGAAGGCATGGAGGCCGGCCTGGCGGCAGCGAGGCCCGGCAACACCTGCGAGGACATCGCCAATGCCTTCTTCGCCGTCTTGAAGAAGTACGGCATCGTCAAGGACAACCGCACCGGCTATCCGATCGGCATCTCCTATCCGCCGGACTGGGGCGAGCGCACCATGAGCCTGCGCCCCGGCGACCGCACCGAGCTCAAGCCCGGCATGACATTCCATTTCATGACCGGCCTGTGGCTGGAAACGATGGGATTGGAGATCACGGAATCGATCCTGATCACCGAGACCGGGGTCGAGTGCCTGGCCAACGTGCCGCGCAAGCTGGTGGTGAAGGACTGACGATGTCGCGGCCCTCTCCTATTTCTCCCACGGTCGATTTCGACCGTGGCGGTGTCCAGCACGGCTTCCTGCGCCTGCCTTACAGCCGTGACGACTCCGCCTGGGGCTCGGTGATGATCCCGATCTGCGTGGTGAAGAACGGCAGCGGTCCGACCGCACTGCTCACCGGCGGCAATCATGGCGACGAGTATGAGGGGCCCTTGGCGCTCTACGAACTCGCCCGCACGCTCGACCCGAAGGCGGTCTCCGGCACGGTGATCATCGTGCCGGCGATGAACTATCCGGCCTTCCGTGCGGGCACGCGGACCTCGCCTGTCGACAAGGGCAACATGAACCGCAGCTTTCCTGGCCGTCCCGACGGTACGGTCACGGAGAAGATCGCGGATTACTTCCAGCGTGAACTGCTGCCGCGCGCAGATGTCGTCTTCGACTTCCATTCCGGCGGGCGGACGCTGGATTTCGTGCCGTTCTGCGCCGCCCATATCCTGCCGGACAAAGCGCAGGAGGCGCGTGCCTTCGCAGCCGTCGAGGCTTTCTCCGCGCCCTTTTCGATGAAGATGCTCGAGATCGATGCGGTCGGCATGTACGACACCGCCGCGGAGGAGATGGGCAAGGTCTTTGTCACCACCGAGCTTGGTGGCGGCGGCACCTCGCGGGCCGAAACGGTGCGCATCGCCAGGCGCGGCATCCTGAACGTGCTGCGCCATGAAGGCATCGTTGATGGTGCTGTCGAGAAGACTCCAACTTCCTGGCTCGATATGCCTTCAGGCGACTGTTTCTGCTTTGCGGAAGAGGATGGCATGATCGAGACGATGGTCGACCTCGGTGAGCCGATCGATGCCGGTGCCGTGGTCGCGCGCATCCATTCGACCGGCCGCACCGGGCAGGCGCCACAGGAGATCAGGGCCAAGATCTCCGGCCTGCTGACGGCCCGGCATTTCCCCGGCCTGGTCAAGGCAGGGGATTGTGTGTCGGTGGTGGCTGTTGTCGAAGGTGCGCCGGTCTAAATCGTTCTCTTCCGCTTCAGCAGCCAGAGCAGGTAGAGCCCGCCCAACATGCCTGTGGTCAGGCCCACAGGCATGTTTACGTGAAAGGGTGTGCGCTGGCTGACCAGGTCGGCAAGCAGCAGCAGCACAGTCCCCATCAGTGCCCCACTCATCAGTGGCAGGTCGGGTGAGGAAGTGAGGCGCCTGGCGAGCTGCGGTCCCGCCAGCGCGACGAAGGCGATCGGACCGGCGGCTGCGGTCGCGATCGCGGTCAGGCCGACGGCTGCCAGGACCATGGTCAGCCGCGTGCGCTCCGGAGTGACGCCAAGCTGGCTTGCAGTGTCGTCGCTCATCTCCAGCAGGGTCGTTTGACGGGCGTTGAGGACGACAACGGGAACGATCGCCGCGAAGCCCAATGCCACTGGTATCACATGCGCCCATGTGCGTGTGTTGAGGGAACCGGCCAGCCAGAGCTGGGCGGCTGCGGCCTGGTCGAGACCACCCTTCACCAGGAGAATGGTGTTGATGCCGGACAGGATCGCGCCGACCCCGACACCGATGAGAACGAGCCGGTAGCCGCCGGTCGCGCCATTCTTCATGGACAGCATGAGCACGGCGACGGCTGTCGCGACGCAAGAGGCGAACGCCGCAAGAGATACGCCGAGCGGGCCTGCGTCGAAAAGCATGATCTGCAGGATGGCGCCGGTCGCGGCGCCCGTGGTGAAGCCGATGATGTCGGGCGAGCCGAGGGCGTTGCGCGAAAGCGACTGGAAGATCGCGCCGGCCATACCGAGCGCTGCGCCGACCAGCGCAGCCGTAACCAGCCGCGGCAACCGGATGCGCAGGATGATGCGCTCCGCAGTCGGGTTGCCGCCGGCTCCGAACAGGCTACCGATTACTTCGGACGGGGTTAAGTGCAGCGTTCCGGTTCCAAGCAGCAGGATGCCAAGCATCAGGCCAATCAGCGTGAGTGCGCCGCAGACCACAACCGCGCGTGGCCGCAGCCGCAACGAGAGGCCGCCGATGCGGAGCCCGATGAGGGAGCCGGGCTGTCTCATAGCCTGGCCAATCGGTATCGGCGCACCACAGCGACGAAGAACGGTCCGCCGACAAGCAGGGCGATGATGCCTGCCGCGACTTCGGCAGGAGCGACGACGACGCGCCCGACGATATCGGCGCACAGCAGCAGGATTGCCGCAAACAACGCCGAAAAAGGCAATAGCCAACGATGGTCCGGACCGGTCATGAGCCGGGCGATATGGGGTGCGACAAGCCCGACGAAACCGATCGGTCCGGTGCCCGCTGTCGCCGCACCCGCCAGAAGCATCACGCACAGGCAGGCGAGTACCCATGTCCGGCCAAGCCTGACGCCCAGCGCCTCGCCGAGGTCACGGCCGAGCGCCACGGCGTTCAGGTCCCTCGAGATGAATAGGGCGACCGCAAGGCCAATCGTCACCGCGACGGCAAGTATGGCGGCGACATCGAAGCCGCGTCCCTCGATGGAACCGGCCCACCAGTGGCGGAAATCGTCGACCACCTCCAGCGGTGCGTTGAGCATGATGATGCCGGTCAGCGAACCCAGCATCACGGAAAGGCCGGCACCGGCAAGCACGAGGCGGACCGGATTGGTGCCTGTTTCGTGGGCCTGCCCAAGGATGAAAACGGCAATCCCCGCCAAGCTCGCACCGACAAAAGCGAACCAGACATACTGGATCATCGCCGTCAGATGGAATGCCGCGATCCCAATGATCACGGCCGTCGCCGCGCCCGCATTGATGCCGAGCAATCCGGGCTCCGCGAGCGGGTTTCGGGTGATCGCCTGCATGACGGCTCCGGCGATCCCCAGCGCCAGTCCGGCAAGGATCGCCACGATGGTGCGTGGCACCCGCAATTCCCAGATGACGAGATGCCGGTCATCGAGAGGGTCATAGGCCCGGAACGTATCCAGCAGCTCGGCGAATGGAACCGGTCGCGAGCCGACGGCCAGGCTGAGCAGGCTGACAACCGCGAGCGTCAGGACCGCACCGGCGAGACCCCAGAGGCGCTTTCGCCGTTGAACAAGCCGAGACGGCCTCTCGACTTCCCGCCGGTCTCCACGATCCATGATTATCGGAAGTGCCCGGCGACCGCATCGATCATCTGGCGCCCCGAATAATAGTCGATGCGGAACGATGTCGGCCCAAGCGCATAGACCTTCCCGTTCGCGACGGCGGGCAGATTGGCGAGCATGGGATCGGCGACGAAGGCATCGACATCCTTGTCGGTGCCGCGCAGCAGGAAGACGGTGTCGCCTGTGATGGCCGCGGAAAGGTTCTCGCGCGATATGAAGTCGAAGTCCGAGCGTCGCGTCACATCGCCTTCGATGTCCTTGGGCAGTCCCACCACGTCGAAGCCGAGTGCCGTCAGCAATCTGGCCTGCGGGCTTTCAGGCCGGCCGATCGAATAGCTGCCGCCGATATTGTATCCGACGATGCTGACCTTTCCTTTCGGGCGTGTCATCGAGACTGCTGCCTGCACGGCATAGTCGTCGAACCGCTTGATGGCATCGCCTGCTTTCGCTTCAAGGCCGGTGGCCTTGCCGAGTTCGACGGCGATCTCCTGCCAGCTCCGGTTGGAATAGTTGACGACCATCGTCGGGACGCCTTGCGCGGCAAGTTCGGCCCTGTGCTGTACCACGCTGTCGGCGCCTGTTGCCGAGGCGATCAGCAGATCCGGGTTTTGTCCGATGACGGCTTCGATGTCGAAGTTGAGGTTGGGGTAGAGGACTTCGACGCTGCGTTCGTCGGCCGCCGCAGCCCATTGCGAGAAGAAGCCCTTTTTGTCAGTCAGGATCGTGGGTGTCGTCGCGGCCGTGGCGATCACCGGCGCACCGATGGCCAACAGGATGCCGGTGACGCTGGGCGTGGTCGAGATGATCCGCTGGGGTTTCGATTTCAACGTCAGCGTGCCGCCTGTCTGGGCGATCGTCCTCGGCCAGTCCTGCTCCTGCGCAAGCGCGCGGTCCGGCATCGTCGCGATTGCCGCGACGGCCAGCAGGGAAAGGACGAATTTCTGGATCGGCATCATCGTTGAGGATCGGGTCGGGATTGAAGGGAAGCCGTGGTGCGACCTTGCGTCATCGCACGGGGTGTTAAACTTGACTTGTTTATTCCACAATAGGCATTGTATCCCGCAATGCAATATGCATTCCGTAATGCGATATCGAGGTCGCAGTTCTCACAGGGCCACGGTCAGGCAGGAAGGGCAATATGGCGCATCGTCTGCATGCCGATGGCGTGACGCTTCGCTACGACAAGCGTTTGATTTCGACTGGGTTGTCGGTGGCGATTCCCGATGGGTCCTTCACCGTCATCATCGGGCCGAACGCTTGCGGCAAATCCACGCTTTTGCGTGCGCTGTCGCGACTGCTGCCGCCTTCGGCCGGTCGCGTGGTTCTCGACGGCAGGAGCATCGGCGAGCTTCCGGCGAAGGAAGTGGCCCGCCGCCTTGGCCTGTTGCCGCAAAGCTCCGTCGCTCCCGATGCGATCACCGTCGCGGACCTGGTCGCGCGGGGGCGCTATCCTCACCAATCCTTCCTCAGGCAATGGTCGAAGGCTGATGAAAAAGCCGTGGCCGCCGCTCTGGAAGCCACGCACATGACGGATCTGTCCGATCGATTGATGGATGAGCTTTCGGGCGGTCAGCGGCAGCGGGCGTGGATCGCCATGGTGCTGGCGCAGCAAACGCCCATCCTGCTGCTCGACGAACCAACCACCTTCCTCGACATCGCGCACCAGATCGAATTGCTCGACCTCTTGGCCGACCTCCACCACCAGGGCCACACCGTCGTCGCCGTCCTGCACGATCTCAACCATGCCTGCCGCTATGCATCCCATCTGATCGCCATGAAGCATGGTGCGATCGTCGCCGAAGGCAGGGCTGTCGAGATCGTCACCGAGCAACTGGTCGAGGCGGTTTTCGGCCTGCCTTCGGTCATCATCGCCGATCCGGTCTCGGCAACCCCGCTGGTCATCCCGAAAGGACGGCCGGTTCCCGCAATCCATGGTCCAGACAGCAGAAAACAATCGGCATGAGCACGCACAGGAAACTGCACATCGGATTGAGCCTGACGCCCACCTGGCTCAAGGGACAGCGTCCGCATCCGGATGAGGCGCTCTCGGCGGGCATGGGACCGGTCGAGTATTATGTCGAGCTCGCCCAGGCGGCCGAAAGAGCAAAGCTCGATTTCGTCTTCAGGCCGGATTATCTCGTCATGAACCAGGCCATGGTGGCGCATTCGCCTACCCATGTCGGGCTCGACCCGACGATGATGCTGGCCGCGATCGCGCGGGAGACCGAGAAGATCGGGCTCGTCACGACGGCCTCGACCACCTTCAATCCGCCCTATGTCGTTGCCCGCCAGACCCAGTCCCTGCACTGGATCAGCAAAGGCAGGGCCGGCTGGAACATCGTGACCTCGATTGAGGGTGCCGAGAATTTCGGCAACGAGCCGATGCCTTCGCCGGAAGTCCGCTATCGCAGGGCCGCGGAGTTCACTGATCTCGTGCGGCAGCTATGGGCAAGCTACCCCGGCGTTTCGTCGTCGGCATCGGTCCGGACGATCGACCATGCCGGCGAGTTCTTCCATGTGAAGGGACCTCTCAATGTTCCGGGGCATGAGGCCGGCCCGCCGCCGTTGTTTCAGGCCGGCGCGTCCGAAATCGGCCGCAGCTTCGCAGCGTCGGTCGCGGATGCGACCTTTGCCGCCATGCCGGACATCGGCGACGGCATCGAACTGCGCGCGGATCTGCGCAACAGGGCAGAACGGCAAGGACGCCCGGCGAATGCCGTCCGCGTCTTGCCCGGGCTCTATTTCTTCCTTGCCAGGACGCGCGAGGAAGCCTGGAAACTGCACGAACGCGCGCACGCACATCTGACACGCGAGCGCCGCGTGGAAGCGTTGAAGAGCGTGCTTGGACTGGATGTCGGCGCGCTTGCCCCGGGCAGCCGCGTCAGCCCTGATCTTCTGCCTGCTTCCGACCATCCCGTCCGCAGCCGAACCCATGCCGAACTGCTGCGCCGCTTCATTGCTGCGAACAGCCCGACTGTCGAGGAGGTGCTGGCACGGCCTGAAGTCGTCGGCTCCGCGCACTGGGTTTCCGTCGGCACAGTCGACGATGTCCTGAACGACATCGTCGAGCGCTTCGAGGCGGGTGCACTCGACGGCTTCATCGCGCTCCCCGGCGGTTCGGTGGGTTCGCTCAAGCTTTTCTTCGAAGAACTGGTTCCCGAACTGGTGCGGCGCGGCCTGTTCCGCGGTGAGTATGAAAGCTCCACATTGCGGGGGCACCTGGGCATCCGGTGAGGTGTTGTTCACCCGCGATGCGGAGAAGCCCCGGATTCGAGCGAGGCCTGTGTGGCCATGGCGCGCAGAGCGCTCCAGTGCCCGGTGGCTTCGGCCGTCTTGACGAAGGAGACGGTGGTGACGACGCAGGCGATCTCGTTCTGCGCGTTGAACACCGGTGCTGCCTTGCCGGTCAGCAGAGAGAACAGATGCTCGTTGAGTTCGACGCCGGCGGCCTGGCGTGCTGCATCGAGCGTCTCTTTCGAGGGCGGGCTGCCCCTGAACGTTGCGGGTTGTCGCTTGCGCGCCGCGGCGACCGTCTCGCGCGGCAGATAGGCCTGGAACACCAGGCCGCAGGCGGTGTTGTCAAGCGGCAGGACATCGCCGAGCGAAACCGTGCTGATCGAGAAATCCGAGCTGCGGTACCAGCGGATGATGGTCGGTCCCTGATCGGTCCAGATCGCGACGCCGCAGCTGGCCGCGATTTCCGACGACAGCGTCTTCATCAGGCGTGCCGCGACTTCGATGGGCTCGATGCGCCGCAACGCGCCGATGCCGATGCTGAGCGCGGCCGGCCCCAGATCGTAGCGGCCGGTCATCGGGTCCTGGGCAACCAGCCGTTCGCGGACAAGGCTTTGCATGTAGCGATGCGCCGTCGAGGTGCCTGTCCGCCCCTGCCGGGCGACTTCGCCAAGCGCCAGTGGGCCGTCGGCTCTCGCGAGAATATCCAGGAAGCGTGCTGCGATGGACACCGACTGGATGGTCGTGGAGCGTTTGCCGCTGCTGATTTCCTCGTCGTCGGACCTGTCTGGTTTCACGCGTTCTGTTCCGTGGCGACCGGCAAGGGCCTGGGGGCTGGGGCAATCATGCGGACAAGATCAAGGCTGACAGTGGCGAGGATAAAGATCGGCGACTGTGTTTCGGCTAACGGACGAGGTGACGTTACGGTGCTTCGGGTCTGCGATCAATCGCTCCGGCTTGCCGTTGCCCCGGTTTCCTCATGGGCTCTTTTTCCCTGCGACAGTTTCAACGAGGTTCATCTCAGACGCCTGGTCTCATGTTGACATGCGGAATGCGCTATGCATTGTGGAATTCTTCCGCGAGCCACGGTCCGTTCCTAGCCAGCGTTTCTTGTCTGGGCGATCGGGGACTTCATGCCATCTCATCTTATTACGCCACTAAAGCTTGGCGTCAGTGCGCTTTCGATCCTGTCGGTGTTCGCGGCGACCGCCGCTTCGGCTCAGGAAAAACCGCCGGCTGCGGCAGAAAGCGCTACCTTGCTCGAGCGCATCGTCATCACCGGCGAGAAGATCGCACGCAGCCTCAAGGACACGGCCTCGTCTGTCACGGTCATCACCGGCAAGCAGATTGCGAAGGAAAAGACCGGCGATTCTTCCGTGTCCGAGGTGATCCAGGACGTGCCCAATGTCGTCTTCACCGACACTGTCAGCACGCCGATCATCCGTGGACAGGACACGCAGGGTCCGCTCACCGGCCAGGGATCGTTCTGGGGTGGCACGGTACCGCGCGCCACCATCAATCTCGACGGCCACTACCTGAACTACAACGAGTTCTATTTCGGTGCGGCGTCGGCCTGGGATGTGGACAGCATCGAGGTATTCCGTGGACCGCAGACAACCTCGCAAGGCGCCAACGCCATCGCCGGCGCGATCATCGTCAACACCAAGGATCCGACCTTCACGCCCGAGGCCGCCTATCAGGCGGAGATCGGCAGCTACAATTCCAAGCGCGCCTCGTTCATGCTGTCCGGTCCGATCGTCGACAACGAACTCGCGGCGCGCCTTGCGGTGGACTATTCCGGCCGTGACACCTTCATCGACTACATCAGCACCAAATTCCAGCACGGCGACACCGACCAGGATTTCGAGGCGCTGAATGCCCGCTTCAAGCTGTTGTGGCAACCGGCCGAAATCCCCGGCCTGGAAGCGAAATTCACCTATTCGCACAATGGGTCGAACCGTCCGTCGCAGGAAGCTGCGTCGATGCCGTTCGAGAACCTCGAACACATCACCACAACGATGCCGACCTGGAAGCAGGACACCAACACCGGCATTTTCGACATCAGCTATGACGTCGGCAACGGCTTCAAATTCTTCAACCAGACGCAGTATTCGGCATCGTCCGTTCACCGAACCACCGGGCTCGTCAACAATGGCGATGCCGATGTCGAGCAGAAGAACGCCTCCAACGAAGCGCGCGTGACCTTCGGCGAGCAGGGCGATGCCTTGAGCGGTGTGGCGGGCGTCTATTACGCCCACACCAAGAGCGACGAGGTGCTCTATCTCAGCGGTTTGTCGACCTTCGATGACACCAAGCAGAATCTCGGCCTTTTCACGGAGGCGAGCTACCGGCTGACCGATTTTTGGACGCTGACCGGCGGCCTGCGCTATCAGCAGGATCATATCCAGCGCGAGGGCAAATCGGTCTTTGCGCCGCAGTCGGTCGATTTCGACACCACCTTCAGCGCGGTGTTGCCGAAAGTCTCGTTGGCCTATGCGGTGACGCCTGACCTCACCGTGGGTGCGATGGTGAACCGTGGCTACAATCCGGGCGGCGTATCGCTGAACCTCAACGCACGAAAGTGGATGCCTTTCGAGGAAGAAACACTCTGGAATTATGAGCTGTTCACGCGCGCCAGCCTGCTGGACGACACGCTGACACTCAATGGAAATCTGTTCTACATGGATTTCAAGAACGCCCAGTACACAATACCGGTCGTCATCTCCTCCGGCGTTGCGCAGTCCTACACGATCAACGCCGAAAAGGCCCATGCCTATGGGCTGGAGGTCGGAGCGGATTACCAGATACTCGACAATCTGACGCTCAAGGCAAGCGTAGGTTTGCTGCGCACGCGCATCGACAGGATCGCCAGCAATGTCAGCTACGAAGGCAACGAGTTCGCCAAGTCGCCCGGCTATATGCTGAGCTTCGGCGCCAGCTGGGACGTGACGGAGAAGTTCAACCTCTCCGGCGAGGTCCGCCACATGGACAGGTATTATTCCGATACGGCCAACACGCCGAGTTATCTGATCGAGCCCTATACGATCGCGGATGCTCGTGCGAGCTACGACTTCAACGAGCACCTGCAGGTCTATGGCTACGTCAAGAACATCTTCGACGAACGCGCGCCGACCTACATGCAGCAGAACCGCGGCATCGGTGGCGTCGAGGCGAGCATGACCATGCCGCGCACCCTTGGTGTTGGCGTGAGAGGGAGTTTTTAGGGCAAGCCGATCAGAATGAGCGCGGAGTCCTGTGGCTCTGTGCTCAACGATTTCTGAAGGGCTTTTAGTTTCGCGGCAGCCCTACATCGACCATCGTCTGGACGATGCCCACGCTCGCTTCCACAAAGGCCGGGCTGGCGTTGCGGTCTGGTGGCCGCACGTTCAGCGCGGTTGAATTCGGGCGCAGTGCCATCCCTTTGGCCAGCGCGGCCTTTGCCTCATCCGGGTGGCCGGCGCGTTGAAGCGCTGCAGCCAGCAACAGGTAGGGGCGCCCCGAGGCAGGCGTAATGGCGATGGATTTTTTGATCCATTCCACCGCCTCGTCATTGCGGCCGAGCATGAGATAGGCCCAGCCGATGCCGATCTTCCAGGTCCAGCGGGAGACGGCAGGGGTGTCGAAGCCATCTGCCTGCTTGAACGTTGCAAGTGCATCCTCGGTGCGGCCGAGTTGAAGCTGCGTGAGGCCAAGCTGGTAGAGCGCACCGCCGTTCCAGGGATCGAGGTTCAGCACACGTGCGCAGGCCACCAGGCTTTCGACGAAATTGTTGGTTGCGGTCAGGAAACGGCAATAGGCTTCCAGGCCAGGCAAGTAGCGCGGCTTTGCGTGCAGCGCGCGTTCCAGCAAAGACCTTGCCCGTGTTTCCGACGCAGTCATTTCGACCGGGCCATACCAGACCATCTGGATGCCGCGCGTCTGCAACGCTGCGAGCGTGACTTGCAGGTCGACATTGTCCGGTTCCTCGGTCAGCGCATTCTCCAGCATCACCTGTGCCGTGGCAAAGCGCTCGCGCGTCGTCTGGTTGATCGAGGCGACGGCCTGCTCGACGACAACCTTGGCGTTGTCGGCGGGTGAATTGAGTGCGATTCCCCCGGCATCGGGATAAAGCGATGCGTTGATGCGCAGCGCGAGCTCATGACCGAGGCCGGCGGCGAGCCTGGATTGCTGAACGGACGTCTCGATTTCGTCTGTGCCGACCGAAACCGACGTCGTCCATTTTACCTCGCCGGTCGCGGTGTCGGTCATGCGCGCTTCCAATGTCCAGGCATTGGGGCTTCGCTGCAGCTCGCCGTTCACCAGGAAATCGGCATCGACGACGGAGGCCGACACACCGGCCAGCAATGCCGTCGCCGGTTTTGTTCGTGACGTGACCACGCGGATCGTGTCGATCCTAGCCAGGCCGTCGCTCAGGCGCTCGGTCACATTTCCCGCCATTGACGCCGATTGCGCATCGCTGTTTGCTGCGGCGATCGGCATCACCATGACCACGGGCGGCTTGCGCGAGAAAATCAAGTTTGGCGCGATCGCCGGCGCCGCGGCCGCCAAGCCGAGGATCGCGCAGAAACTCACGACGATGGCAGCCCAGCCGCGCAAGCCACGGAAGGATTGCTGTCGTGCCGCTGGCGCTGCGTGCATTTCCGCTGACGGGGCAGTTGTCCGCTCCTCCTTTGTCGCGGTCGATACAGACTCCGTTTGAACAACAAGATCGGCAGGCGCGCCCGTCACTTCGGCATCGAACATGTAGCCACGCCCGGAGACGACCTTGATCAGGCTGCGTTCTTCGTCACCGAGCGCTGTCCGTATTTCGCGGATGCACTGGAACAGGCTGTCCTCGCCGACATGGATGTTCGGCCAGATTGCCTCCATCAGTTCCTGCTTGCTGACGATCCGTCCAGCATTGGCGGCGAACAGATACAGCATGTCGAAGGTTTTCGGACGCAGCCGAACCGGGCTGCCATCGGCATCCCGCAACTCCGCACGTCGCTGATCGAGCTCAAAGCCGGCGAACCGGAGCACTTCCACCCCCACCTTCCGTAGCAGTGCCGCGTATCGTTCAAATATCAGAAAATCTTCAGAAAGTCTTCGACGCCGCTTCAGGACGGCTCCGCACCTTCAATGAGATGAAATGCCCGGGATGCCGTTTCAGGGCAGGGCTGCTTGTGCGGGGAACTTACTTTGAAATCAAGGATGTTGAAGGCGGCGTTGACCGCTTGGAGCCGCGATTTGCACGCCGCTTCGGCAGATATCCCGCAGTTGCCGCGCCTGACTTTTTTCGGGTGCATCTGCCTCGCGTGACGCGTCGGCCGCCCCTCTCCAATTCCACCGCCGACATCAAAGCATGCGGAGCATTTTCGTGATTTCTGGGAAGAAGAACCTGACGCAAGCCAACCGCGCTGCGCTGCGGTCGGCTGTCATGCGTATGGCATTGTTGACTGCCTCAGTGGCGCCGTTGGCGCTGATCGCCGCCGCGGGACCGGCATGGCCGGACAGTATTGGTCAGAATGGCTCAAACGGTGGAGGAGCGCCGAACTATTCCACTCCGGGCGGCGGCGGAGCCGCCGGCAATGCCGGGGACGGCAGCGGCGCGACGGGCTCTGGTGGCGGTGGCGGCGCAACGGGCGGTTCTGGCAATCGTGGCGGTTCAGGAGGTGGCTCGGACGGCGGCGGCGGCGGGGGAGCGGGATATAGCTTAGGCGCGGGCGGCGGCGGTGGCGGTGCGGGTGGCGCCGGTCTCAGGCTGACGACTGATATTGTCAATAGCGCTACGATCAAGGGAGGTAACGGCGGCAACGGTGGTTCCGGCGCCGCGAACTATTCACAATCCTGGAACTATGCTGGCGGCGGCGGTGGTGGCGGTGGCGGGTCCGGCATCATTGTCACGACGGGGAGCAGTCTGACCAATACTGGCACCGTAACCGGCGGCAATGGCGGTGGTGGGGCATCCGTGGTCGGTCCCGGTATCAGCAACCCATTTGCCGATCCCTCTGGCAATGGCGCGGGAGGGCTGGGCGGCAACGGCATTACTGCAACCGCCACCAATGGCCTGACGATCAACAATTCCGGTACGATCCAAGGAGGTGGTGGCGGCACGGATTTCCAGAACTTCCAGCCCTATCGCCCTCAGGCCGGCGGCTACGGAATCATCGGCCAGAACCTGACGATCATCAACAGCGGGACCATTTTGGGCGGCGCGCGTGGCGGCGCCGGCGGCCTTACCGGAAACCTCACTTCCGCCATCGCCATCACCGGCGGGACGAACAGCATCCAGGCGCTTGCCGGCAGCAATATCGGCAAGATCGAGCTTGCCGCGGGCACGACGACCGTTTCCGGCATATACTCGAACGTCCTTCAGGTGAATGGTGGCGCCACACTCACGGTGAGCGATGCCGCCGGCGATGCGACCGGGTTCACCAGTCTCAACAATTTCGGCACTGTAACGATCGGCGCCGGCAGCATGCTGTCGGCCGGGACGATCGCGAATGCCGGTGCGGGAGGGATCACCCTGGGCGTCGGTGCGAGGCTCTTCGGCACAGGCAACACGCTCAACAACGATTCTGTCATCAATGTCGCTACCGACGGCGTCGTGATGGATAATGGCGACATCAACAACAATGCCACTGGCACGATCAATTTCAACGGCCCGGGCGGTACGGCGACACTCTCTCCTGGAGTTGGCTATAGCGTCAACAATCGCGGCCAGATCAACGTCGCCGGCGGTGCCACCGTCGACGTGCAGATGAGCAACCTCAACAACCTTGGTAGCGGTTCGGTGTGGCTCACCGGCGGCGATATGTTCAATGTGGCCACGTTTACAAACTCCGACACCGCGACGTTGACCATCGATGCCGGCCGGAAGCTCAGCCTGGGGACACTCACCTTCAACGGCGGCACTATCTCGGGCACCGGTATCATCGAAGCCGCCAACAATCTCAACCTCTTGGGGGCGGGCACGATTGGCGCGACGCTGGCGGGCAGCGCCGGCCTGGTCAAGACCGGTCCTTCCGGCATGGTCATTCTCACCGGCAACAACACCTACACCGGTGGAACCACCGTGAGCGGTGGCGGTGGGCTGCAACTGGGCACCAGCGGCACGGCTGGCTCCATCCGTGGGGCGGTGACCGTAAACAGTGGCACATTCAACCTGACCAATGCCGACACGACGGCCATCACAGGCATCACGAACAAGGCCACCACGAATTTCTACAACAACACCACCGCAGGCAGCGCCACGATCACGAATACGGGCGAGCTGTATTTCTACGACACCAGCAGCGCCGCCAGCGCCAGGATCACCAACAACTTCTTTGTCGAGTTTCACGACGGCAGCAAGGCCGGCGCAAGCAATATCACCAACAACAACACGCTTCTGTTCTATCAGAACAGTCTGGCGGGCAACGCCGCAATCACCAACAACAACGGTGGTTTCCTGAACTTCGATAATTTCAGTTCCGCGGACGCTGCGCACATTACCAATGGCGGCACGCTGGCATTCTATGGAAACAGCTCTGCGGGCAATGCCGACATAACCAACGATCAGGATCTGACTTTTTATGATGCGAGCCAGGCGGGCTCCGCCGAGATCATGAACAACGGCAGCCTGACATTCCGCTCCACTGCGACGGCCGGCAGTGCCAAAATCACCAACAATTCCAATGTTGCGTTCCTCTTCAACAGCAATGCCGGCAATGCCGAGATCAACAACGTTGCCGGCACCGTCGATTTCTCCGGTTCGACTGGCGCCAACGGTGACAAGAAGCTCGGCGCCGGCTCGATCGCTGGCGGTGGCTCCTATCTGCTTGGCGACAACGAATTGACCGTCGGTTCGAACGACCTTTCGACCGAGGTCAGTGGCACGATCAGCGGTACCGGCGGCTCGCTGGTCAAGATCGGCAATGGCACGCTGAAGCTCTCGGGCACCAGCACCTATACCGGGCTGACAGCGGTTTCCGCCGGCACGCTGCAAGGCGGCAAGGTCAACGCGTTTTCGTCAATTGGCGCGTTTAGCGTCGCCAGCGGCGCGACCATCGATCTCGGTGGGTTCGATCAGGAGATCAGCTCGCTGACGGGCGATGGACTTGTCACCAACACCGGTATTTCCGATGCGGCATTGACGGTCGGGCGCAATGACAGCTCCACCATTTTCGGTGGGACGATCCAGGATGCTGGTGCTGGCTCCCTGACCATGAGCAAGATCGGCGCCGGCACGCTGACGCTGACCGGAACCAGCAGCCATCGCGGCGGCACGACCGTCAATGCCGGCACGCTGCAGCTCGGTACGATCGGTGTTGGCGGCATTGCGGGCAAGATTACCGGTTCCGTCGATGTGACCGCGAGTGGCACCTTCGACATCGTCAACATCAACTCAAGCAGTGCCCTGTCCATCACCAGCAGTGGCACGACGAATTTCCGCAATGCCACAAGCGCCGGCGGTAGCGGCGACACCATCAGGATCAATGCTGGCACGCTGAATTTCCACGACACCGCCACCGGTGGCAGCGCTAACATCAACAACAGCAGCGGCGTTCTCAATTTCAACGACAGCAGCAGGGCAGCAAGCGCCGAGATATTCAATCTTCAGAGGATTAATTTCAACGGCGACAGCTCCGCTGACCAAGCCCACATCAGCAACATGTCCGCCATGAATTTCGATGACCGCAGCACGGCTGGCAGCGCAAGGATCGAAAGCGACGGTATCACGGTTTTTGCAGGCGACAGCACGGCGGGAACGGCCCAAATTTCCGCCAGGGGAACGGTGGATTTCAAAGGCAACAGCAATGCAGAAAGCGCGGCCGTTACGATCAATTCGGGAGGCTCGGTCAAATTCCACGACATGAGCAGCGGCGGCAATGCGCGCATTGTCATAGAAGATGGCGGCAGTTTCGAGATCGGAGACCTGACCTCTGCGGGGACGACCGCCGGTTCGATCGAAGGCGCTGGCACATATTATCTTGGATCCAAGAAGCTGACGGTCGGCTCCAACGATCAGTCGACCGAGGTCAGCGGTACGATCGTGGACGGCTCCGCAGGCACCGGCGGTTCGCTTGCCAAGACCGGCGCCGGCACGCTGACGCTGTCGGGCGACAACACGTATACCGGCGGCACTTCGCTGCTGGGGGGCGTCGTGCAGGCTTCGAGGAACGCCAATCTGGGCGATGCCTCCGGCGCCCTGACCTTCGATGGCGGCGCGCTCAAGCTGGGCGCGTCGTTCGATCTCGCCGCCACGCGCCAGATCATGCTCAACAGCGGTGGTGGCACGATCGACACCAACGGCTTCGCCACCACTGTTTCGCAGAGCGTTGGCGGGACTGGCGGGTTCACAAAGACTGGCTCCGGCACGCTGACCATTGCCGGCACCAGCGCTTACACAGGTGCGACGAAGGTCGCGGTTGGCACGCTTTCGGTCAATGGCTCCATCGCCTCGTCTTCGAGCGTGACGGTGGATTATGGCGCCACGATCGGCGGCAGCGGCACGCTTGGCAGCACTGTCGTCAACGGCACGCTCTCGGCCGGCAACAGCCCCGGCAAGCTGACGGTCGCCGGCGATCTCACCCTGGGCTCGACGTCGACCAGCCTGTTCGAACTGGGTGCGCCGGGTATTGTCGGCGGTCCCGCCAATGACCTCGTCTACGTTACTGGCAACCTTGTGCTCAACGGCACGTTGCTGACGCCCGGCGCAGTGTCGGGCTACTACAGGCTCTTCGATGTCGACGGCACGGTCTCCGGCAACTATGTGAACGTGCCGATCAACGCCAGCGTCCAGACCGCGATCCCGCATCAGGTAAACCTGTTCATCCAGAATGGCCTCCAGATCGTGCAGTTCTGGGACGGCGGCGACAGCATCGGTAACGGCACCGTCGACGGTGGCGCCGGTATATGGAGTGCAGCCGGGACCAACTGGACCGGCGCCCCTGGCAGTGCCGATTTCAACGATCAATGGCGTGGCTCTGTCGCGGTGTTTTCGGGAACTGGCGGCGTGGTGAAGGTCAGCGGACCTGTCGGCTTCGAAGGCATCCAGTTCGCGAGCGACGGCTACAAGATCGAAGGCGATGATCTGACGCTGAGCGGTGACAGCGCAAACAACACATCAGCAAGCTTCGTCACCGTCAATGGCGGCGCCACGGCCGAGATCGCCTCGGCGCTGACGGGTGCTGCCGGCATCGGCCTCGACAAGTTCGGCAGCGGCACGCTGATCCTTTCGGGTGTCAACACCTATACCGGCGCCACCACCATCAAGAGCGGCACGCTGGCGCTGTCGGGCAATGGCAGCCTCGCAAAATCCAATGTCGTGGCGATCGAAAACGGCACATTCGACATTTCCGGAACGACGCTGCCGTTCTCTTCCATCACCAGCCTCGCCGGAACCTCTTCCGGAACGGTCGAGCTCGGCAGCAAGGGCCTGGTCATCACCAACGGTTCGACCGATTTCGCCGGCGTCATCAAGGGCAGCGGCGGAGTGGAGATCGCCGGCGGCACGCAGACGCTGTCAGGCGTCAACACCTACACCAACGCCACCCAGATTGATGCCGGTGCCACGCTGGCCCTGAAGGGCAGCGGGTCGATCGCAAGCTCTGCCTATGTCGGCTTTGTATCCAACGGGGTTCTCGACATTTCGCAGACGACCGCAGGCGCGCGCATTGCCGGCCTGTTCAGTGCGACGGGCGACGGCATCGTGGCACTCGGTTCGAAGACGCTCACCATCACCAACGGCTCCCTGTTTGGCGGTTCGATCCGCGAGGGCGGCATCGGTGGCGGCACCGGCGGCAACGTCGTGATCGCCAATGGCGCGACCCAGATGTTCTCGGGCGTCAACATGTTCACCGGCTCGACGACGATCGAGCAGGGGGGCACCTTGCAGCTCTCGGGCGATGGCAGCTTGTTTGCCTCCAGCGGTGTCATCGCGAATGGCGTCTTCGACATTTCCGCGCAGAGCACCGGATCCGGGCCGGGGATCAAAGCGCTGACCGGCAGCGGCCAGGTCTATCTCGGCGACAGGAACCTCGGCATCGTGAATGCGGATGGCACCTTCTCCGGCGTCATCAGCGATTGCGGGGCGACAGGTACCGACTGCTTCAACACTTCGACCGGCGGTTCGCTCACGCTGAGTGGCGGCACGCTGACCTTGACCGGTGTCAACACCTACACCGGTGGTACCACCGTGGGGTATTTCGGAGCCCCCGGCAGCACCAAACTCATCGTGACCAACGATCATGCGGTCGGTAGTGGCCGTGTGCTGTTGAACGATGCCGGCCTGTTCCAGGCGGGCGCGGATGGTCTTTCCTTCGCCAACCGTTTCGAGGTCAGCCCGAGCTATGGCACGGTCGATACCAACGGCCACACCATGACCATTGCCGGCGTGATTGCCGACGCCACCGATCCCGGCACCCTGCACAAGGCCGGCGCCGGCACGCTGATCCTGACCAATGACAACACCTATGGCGACGGCACGGTGGTCGAGGCCGGCACCTTGCAGCTCGGCAATGGCGGGACCACAGGCTCGATCCTTGGCGATGTAGAGCTCGGCGGCACGCTCGCCTTCAACCGCTCAGACACCTACACCTTCTCCGGTGTCGTCTCGGACAAGGCCGGCAGCCATGGCCAGCTCGTGCAGAACGGCACCGGCGTGGTGGTGCTTGCGGGCACCAACAGCTATTCGGGCGGCACCTTCTTCAACAAGGGCACGATCGCCGCTTCGAGCGACGGCAATCTCGGCGATGCCGCCGGCGCGCTCACCTTCGATGGCGGCGCGCTGCGCTATGACGCAGTCTTCGATGTCGCGGCAAGTCGCGCGGTCACGCTCCAGGCAGGCGGCGGCACCTTCGACAGCAATGGCTTCGCGGCAGGCGTCGCTGCCGACATCACCGGTGCCGGCGGCCTGACCAAGGCGGGGGCAGGAACCCTGACGCTGTCGGGCCACAACGACTACAGCGGCACCACCACGGTCTCGCAAGGCATGTTGAAGGCCAGTGTCGCCAACTCCTTCTCGGCCCGCAGCGCGGTGTCGGTGGCGGGCGGCGCCAAGCTTGATCTTGGCAGCCTCGACCAGGTCATCGGCACGCTGTCGGGGGCCGGCGACGTCGCAATGGGAAGTGGCAACCTCACCGTCGACGAGACCAGCAACTCGACCTTCTCCGGCGCTCTCTCCGGCGGCGGCACCTTCACCAAGTCCGGCACCGGCAAGCTGATGCTGTCGGGAACCAGCACCTATACCGGCCAGACCTTCGTCAAGCAGGGCACGCTGTCGGTCAACGGCTCGATCGCCTCTTCGTCGGGTATCACCGTCGAAACAGGCGGCACGCTCGGCGGCACCGGCACATTGGCTTCGGTGACGGTGATGAATGGCGGCACGCTGGCGCCGGGCAATTCGATCGGCACCGTCAACATCGCCGGCAATCTGGTGATGGGTGCCGGCTCGACCTATGCGATCGAGCTCGACCCGGCTTCCGCCGATCGCACCAATGTGACAGGAACCGCCAATCTCTCCGGCGGTACCGTCGCCACCAGCTATGCGGCGGCCACCTATATCCAGAAGACCTACACCATCCTCAATGCACAGGGCGGACTGGGCGGCACCACCTTCGCCGGCTTGACCGGCACTGCCCCGACCGGCTTCACGCACAAGCTCGCCTATGACGGCAACAATGCCTATCTGGCACTCGATCTCGACATGCGTGAGCCGGGCAATCCTGGCGGCAGGCCGGTCTTCGATCCGCTCAACCGCAACCAGCGCTCGGTGGCCAATGCCATCGTCGGTTATTTCGATGCCAAAGGCGGCATCCAGGCGGAGTTCGGTGCGCTCGACAGCGCCGGCCTCTCGCTGGTCTCCGGTGAACCGACGGCCGGTGCGATCGGCGCCGGCATCCAGGGCACCGATCAGTTCCTGGGCCTGCTGTCGGGCGAGGCGCTGGCGGATCGTGGCGGGCAGGGCACTTCCTCCAGCAGCACAGTGGCTGCCTTTGCAGACGAGAAGACAGCAGGAGACGGTGACAAAGCCTTGGCTGCCCTCGGTGCCAAGTCCGATCGTCTGGCGGGTCCTGTCGCAAGGGTCTTCGACAGCCGCTGGCGCAGCTGGGGTGCCACCTATGGCGGCACCTCCGAGATCGGTGGCGACGGTGCTGCCGGATCCCATGACACCGACCTGAAGACATTTGGACTGGCCGGCGGTATTGCCCGCAAATGGGATGACGCCACGCTCGGCATCGCGCTGGGCGGCGGCTCGTCGGACTTCCATCTTGCCGACAAGCTCGGCAGCGGCAGCGCGCGCTTCTTCAATGCCGGTGCCTTTGGCCGGCAGGAGGTCGGCAACGCCTATGTCGCGGCTGCCGCCGCCTACAGCTTCTACGATGTCGAGACCAGCCGCACTGTGCTCGGCACTGTGCTGTCGGGCGATTTCAACGCCCATGCCTTCTCCGGGCGTATCGAGGCCGGCTACGACATCGAGACATCGCTGGCGACGCTGACCCCCTATGCCGCCTTCCAGGCCATTGCCTACCGGATGCCGGGCTACTCCGAGACCGGTGCCGGCAGCTTCGGGCTGACCTACAAGGGCAACACCACGACCGTCACCCGCACTGAACTCGGCGCCAGGCTGGATCACGGCATCGGCCTCGACAACGATGCAACGCTGACGCTCTCGGGCCGTGCCGCCCTTGCCATCAATGGCGGCGACGCAATCGGCTTCGTCGCCGGCTTCCAGGCCCTGCCTGGCACCAGCTTCAGCATCGAAGGGGCCAATCCGGACCGCTACAGCGCACTCATCGATGCCGGTGTCCAATACGCAACCGCCAACGGCTTCTTTGCCGCGGCAACGCTCCAGGGCGAGGTCTCCCGAAATGTCCACAACATCGCAGGAACCGTAAAAATCGGGATGAAATGGTGAGGGACGACTGGCCAGGGCCTTGTGGCGAGAGGCTTAACGAGAAAGAGCGGTCCATTCAGCACTGATTATGGTCTTCGAGGCTCATCCTGCGATCTGGCTGGTTGCGCGATCGGCAATCGTCGCTCCGGTTTCGGCATCCACGGATGCCAGGCTGACCTCGTAACCCCAAAGCCTTCTGATATGACGCAGCGTGTCGTCGCGGCTTTTGTCTTCCAGAAGAACGCCGTTCCTCACCTCGTGCTGCAGCCGCAGGTGGCGGTCGCCGAGCAGATCGACATCCACGACCTGTATGTCCGGTCTGTTTGCACCGACCTCGTAGCTATGCGCCAGGACGGAACGTATTTTCTCGTAACCACGTTCGTTGTGGATGGAGGCCACCTTGTAGTGGGGTTCGTCAGCGCCGTCGACCAACAGGAACAACCGCCATTTTCGGATCAGGGCAGGGCTGAGATACTGGCGGATGAAGGACTCGTCACGGTGGTCGGCCCAGGCTTCCAGCAATATTCTTCGCCAATCGCCACTACCGGCGATATCTGGGAACCAGTCGCGATCCTCTTCCGTCGGCTCTGTCGCGATGCGCTTGATATCCTGCATCATGTCAAGCCCGAGCGCATAGGGGTTGATGCCGGAAAAACGGGGATCGTCGAAGCCTGGCTGGAAGACAACATTCGAGTGATTGCTTAGCATTTCGAGCAGGGCGCCCTCGCTGATGCGGCCGCGATCGAACAGCATGTTCATCAGCGTATAGTGCACGAAAGTGGCGCAGCCTTCGTTCATCACCTGGGTTTGCCGCTGCGGGTAGAAATACTGTGCGATGACCCGCACGATGCGGATGATCTCGCGCTGCCAGGGTTCCAGGGTCGGACTGTTCTTTTCCAGGAAATAGAGCAGGTTCTCTTCCGGCAGATTGAGTTTCTTTTTCCGCTCGGCCTGATTTTGGTCTTCGCTGCTTCCCCGCGACGCCGGTAGTGTACGCCATAGGTCGTTGTAGGACCGTTCTTCGTATTCCAACCGTTCGCGCAATCCCTTGCGTTGCTGCTCCGACGACAGTTTGGGCGGCCGCTGATAGCGGAATACGCCCTGCTCCTTCAATGCGTGCGCTGCATCCAGGATCTCCTCGACGGCGGCAAGACCGTGACGCTCTTCGCAGCGAGCAACATAGTCCTTCGCAAAGTCCAGGTAGCTGAGGATCATCGCCGCGTCGGTCCACTGGCGGAACAGATGATTGTTCTTGAAGAAATGATTGTGGCCGAGCGCCGCATGCGCCGTGACCAGGGCCTGCAGGGCCATCGTGTTTTCTTCCATGAGATAGACGATGCAGGGGTTGGAATTGATAACCAGCTCATAGGCCAGTCCACGGCCGCCTTTGCGGTAGAGCAACTCCTGATAGAGGAAATGCTTGCCGAACGACCAATGACGATACATCAGCGGCATACCGACCGATGCGTAGGCGTCGAGCATCTGTTCGGACGAAATGATCTCCAATTGAGTTGGATAGACATCGAGTTGAAGTTCCTCGACGGCGATTTCCTCGATCGCTTCGTAAACCTGCGACAGTTTCTTGAAGTCCCAGTCGGAACCGGAAAAGAGCAGGCGCGCCTTGCTCGCTGGCATGGTACCTCCTAGAGCATGATCCCGAAAAGTTGACAGACTTTTCGGACAAAGATCATGCGATAAAACAAAGAGATAGAGCGGAGTAACGGTTCATCTTGATCGCATTCCGCTCTAGGTACTTTTGCCGATCGTCGGCTGTTTGGTGAAGAGCTTCCGGAAAACCGGATATATGTTGGCTGCCTTGGCGATCCGGCTCATCTGGAAATTCGGCCAGCGGCCGGCGACCTTGCTGTAGGCCTGCCACAGCGATGTTCCATTTTCGGTCGCGCCGAAAATCTCGCTTTCGCGTTCGTCGATGATCTCGATATAGGCGAAATACTGGCACAGGCGCATCAACTCGCCATCGAGCAGAGCAATGCATCGCTCGGAATCGGAAAAGAAGTTGTCGCCATCCGAAGCCTGCGCCGCATAGATGTTCCACTCGCTCACCGGATAGCGCTTGGCGATGATGTGATGCATCTCTTCGAGCGCCGTGGAGACGACCGTGCCGCCGCTTTGCGTGGAGTAGAAGAAGGTTTCCTCGTCCACTTCATGCGCTTCGTGGGTATGGCGGATGAAGACGATTTCGGTGCGTTTGTAGCGACGCTGCAGGAACAGGTGCAGCAGCACAAAGAAACGCTTGGCGAGGTCCTTCTCGCGCTCTCCCATGGAACCGGACACGTCCATCAGGCAGAACATGACGGCATTGGCATTGGGCAGAGGTTGCGGTTCGAAGCGGTTGAAGCGGATATCGACCGGATCGACATAGGCAATCTTTCTGCGCCGCCGCTCCAGTCGCTCGAGTTCTTCACTCAAGGCAGCGATGCGCTGGATGATTGCCTCGCTGGGTGGCTGGACTTGCAGAAATGCGAGCTCCTGTTCGATCGTTTCAATGTCTTCGCGCTTGGGACGTTTGAGGGCGATACGACGGCCGTAGCTGTTTCGCATCGTGCGCCCGACATTGATGTTGGTCGGGGCACCGCTTTGGGTGAAACCGGCGCGGCGCGGCTTGAATGCGACGATTTCCTTGAGGCTGAGCTTGACGAGGTCAGGCAGTTCGAGGTCTTCGAAGAAAAGATCGAGAAACTCCTCGCGCGAAAGCACGAAGCGAAAATCGTCTTCCGACGCGGTGTCACCCGGCGTCGACGATCCGAAACCGCCCTGGCCTCGCTTGGGGATCAAATCCCCCTCGGCGAACTGCTTGTTGCCGACCAGGATGCGCTCGCGGCGACCGCTGTTCTTCGCGTCATCGAAGTTCGGCTCGCCGGTGCCCTTCTTTGGTATCGGCAGGGTATGCTCGGCATCGACCTCGGCGATCCGACGGCTTCGGATTTCGTCGCGAACGTTCTGCTTCAGCTCCTCGCGCGCGCGTTTCAAGAAGCGCTGGCGATTGGCGAGGCTCCTGTCCTTCGGGTTCAGTCGACGATCGATGAAGATCGGCATGGAACCATCCCGGCTCTTAACCGGCCTTGTTGACCCGCATGTACCAATCGACCAGCCGGCGCACCTGCCGTTGGGTGTAGCCCCGTTCCACCATCCGCTGCACGAATTCGTTGTGACGCTTTTCGGTGACGCTATCCTGCTTCGATCCGAAGCTGATGACCGGCAGCAGATCCTCGACCTGGCCGAACATGCGCTTTTCGATCACTTCGCGCAGCTTCTCATAACTGGTCCAAGAGGGATTGCGGCCATTGTTGCGGGCCCGCGCGCGCAGCGTGAACTTCACCACCTCGTTGCGGAAGTCCTTGGGATTGGCGATGCCGGCCGGTTTCTCGACCTGCGACAGCTCGTTGTCCAGAACCTCCCGATCGAGGATCTGGCCGGTGTCGGGGTCCTTGTAATCCTGGTCTTCGATCCAGGCGTCGGCATAGGCGATATAGCGGTCGAACAGGTTCTGGCCGTACTCGCTGTAGGATTCCAGATAGGCCTTCTGGATTTCGTGGCCGATGAATTCCGCGTAACGCGCGGCCAGTTCCGACTTGATGAATTCCAGATAGGACGCCTCGGTCTCCTTCGGGAACTGCTCCCGCTTGATCGCCTCTTCCAGGATGTACATGAGGTGGACGGGATCGGCCGCCACTTCCTTGGTGTCGTAATTGAAGGTTTGCGACAGGATCTTGAAGGCGAAGCGTGTGGAAACGCCGTTCATGCCTTCGTCGACGCCCGCGGTATCACGATACTCCTGGACGGATTTCGCTCTCGGGTCGATCTCCTTCAGATTTTCCCCGTCATAGATGCGCATCTTTGTGTAGAGAGGGGAATTGTCGTGCTCGGCGAGCCGGGTCGAGACCGAGAAACGGCTCAATATATCGAGCACTTCCGGAGCGCAGGGGCTGCTGGCCAGTTCGCTCTCGCGCAGCAGTTTTTCATAGATCTGCCTCTCCTCGGTGACTCTCAGGCAGTAAGGCACCTTGACCACCAGAATGCGGTCGAGGAAGGCTTCGTTGTTCCTGTTGGTCTTGAACTGCTGCCACTCCGACTCGTTGGAGTGGGCCACGATGATGCCTTGATAGGGGAAAGCCCCGAAATTCTCCGTGCCGTTGTAGCTGCCCTCCTGGGTCGCCGTCAGCAGCGGATGCAGGACCTTGATGGGTGCCTTGAACATCTCGACGAATTCCAGCAGGCCTTGCGTGGTGCGGTTCAGCCCACCGCTGTAGGAATAGGCATCCGGATCCGACTGGCTGAAGTTTTCGAGCTGTCTGATGTCGACCTTGCCGACCAGGGCCGAGACGTCCTGGTTGTTCTCGTCACCGGGCTCGGTCTTGGCAATGGCGATCTGTCGCAGTCTCGACGGCATCAGCTTGACGACGCTGAACTTGGAGATGTCACCGGACATTTCATCGAGACGCTTGGCGGCCCAGGGTGAGATCAGGCCGTTGAGCCTGCGCCGGGCGATCCCGTATTTGTCCTCCAGCAAATCTCCCATGCGGTCGGGCTGGAAAAGTCCAAGGGGCGATTCGAAGATCGGGCTGATTTCGTTGCCGACCTTCAGCGTATAGATCGGACGTTGCTCCATCAGCTTTTTCAGCCGCTCGGCGAGCGAGGATTTGCCGCCGCCGACGGGACCCAGAAGATAGAGGACCTGCTTGCGTTCCTCGAGGCCTTGGGAAGCATAACGGAAATAGCCTGCTATCCGCTCGATCGTGTCTTCCATGCCGTAGAAGTCAGCGAAGGATGGATACACCTTGACGGTGCGGTTTGAGAAAATCCGCCCGAGCCGTTCGTCCTTGCTGGTGTCTATGAGATTTGGCTCCCCGATCGCCTCGACCATGCGTTCCGGGGCGGTGGCATACATGGATTTGTCTTCGCGGCAGGCAAGCAGATATTGCTGGATGCTGATTTCTTCTTGCGCCGCACTCTTATAGATCTCCGAAAAAAGATCGAAGACGTCCGCCTGATGTTCAGTCATGGCAATTCGCGCCTCTAGGTCCGCGAAGCTGATAGACCGCTTCGTCTATATTCAACTGCTAGAAGGCTTGGTGGTTCCGCATTGCGGTGATGATTATCGCGAATGTTTCAGGATCGGCGAAAGGAACCAGCTGTCCGTTGGCCTGAGCTCTCGATGGCATCGAAGCCGCAGTCCGGAATGTCAGTTTATTATTGACCGACCGGTCGGATTATGCAACTGTCAAGCCTTCGCCAAGGAGGGGCTTGGCGGGACCGGGAGGAGATGACGTGACGCAATCCGACACGCTGTTGGTAACGGTAGCCGACGGCGTCATGACGCTGACGCTCAACCGTCCCGACAAGCTGAATTCCTTCAATCCGGAACTGCACACGGCCCTGCGCGCAGCTTTTGAGCGGGCACACGATGACGCAGCGATCCGTGCCGTTCTGCTGACCGGCGCCGGCCGCGCCTTCTGCGCTGGCCAGGATCTCGGTGATCGCGATCCGCGCAAGGCCACCGAGGCACCGGATCTCGGCCTTACGATCGAGACCTTTTACAACCCATTGCTGCGGCTGATCCGTTCACTGGATAAACCCGTGATCTGTGCCGTGAACGGCGTCGCCGCCGGTGCCGGCGCCAACATTGCGCTGGCCTGCGATATTGTGCTTGCAGCCAAGTCCGCCAAGTTCATCCAGGCTTTCTCGAAGATCGGCCTGATCCCCGATTCCGGTGGCACCTGGACTTTGCCGCGCCTGCTCGGCGAAGCGCGCGCCAAGGCGCTGGTGCTGACTGCCGAACCCCTGCCGGCGCAGACCGCAGCCGAATGGGGCCTGATCTGGAAAGCCATCGACGACGAACAATTGATGCCGGAGGCGACTGCATTGGCGAAACGCATGGCCGCCGGTCCGACCTTCGGCATCGGCCTGACCAAGCAGGCCATCCATGCCAGCGCCGCCAACACGCTCGACCAGCAGCTCGACCTCGAACGCGACCTGCAGCGCAAAGCGGGTCGTAGCGCCGACTACGCCGAAGGCGTCGCCGCGTTCCTGGACAAGCGGGCGCCGGAGTTCAAGGGCAAATGACGATCAATATGAGCGATCCGCAGGCTGTCGCGATTGCCTCGGCTGAGGCGATGTGGCGGGACGATCGCGCTTCGCAACATCTCGGCATGGAATTGGAGCATATCGGGCCAGGTGAGGCGACGATTTCCTTCACCGTGACCGATCTCATGACCAATGGCCACAACACCTGCCATGGCGGCTACATGTTCACCTTGGCGGACTCGGCCTTTGCCTTCGCTTGCAACAGCTACAATCAGCGCACGGTGGCGCAGCATTGCTCCGTCACGTTCGTTGCGCCGGCCTTTCTTGGCGATCGGCTGACGGCACGCGCCCGCGAGGTGTCGCGCGCCGGGCGCAACGGCATCTACGACATCGCGGTGACCAACCAGAAAGGCGAGCGGGTGGCGGAGTTCCGCGGTCACTCGCGCACGGTCAAGGGAACACATCTGCCGTCGTCGGCATGAGCGCTGCGCATCCGCTTGGGGTGCGCCAGTCCACACACAATCTGGGAGGATTGAATGGAAGACCTGTCTCCGCGCCCGGGTGATCTGGAGCCGATCGAGATTGCTTCGCGCGACGAGATTACAGCACTGCAGCTGAAGCGGTTGAAGGCAACGCTCGACCATGCCTACCGCAACTCGCCGCACTACAAGGCGAAGTTCGATGCGGCCGGCGTCCATCCCGACGATCTGAGGCAGCTGTCGGATCTGTCGAAATTCCCATTCACCGTCAAAAAGGACCTGCGCGACACCTATCCGTTCGGCATGTTCGCGGTGCCACGCGAAAAGCTGGCACGTGTCCATGCTTCATCCGGAACGACGGGTAAACCGACCGTCGTCGGTTACACCAGGAACGATATCGACATGTGGGCAACCTGTGTCGCGCGCTCGATCAGGGCGTCGGGCGGCAGGCCTGGCGACATCTGCCATGTCGCCTATGGCTATGGCCTGTTCACCGGCGGCCTCGGCGCCCATTACGGTGCTGAAAAGCTCGGCTGCACCGTGGTGCCGATCTCCGGTGGCATGACCGAGCGCCAGGTCTCGCTGATCGAGGATTTCAAGCCGCGCATCATCATGGTGACGCCATCCTATATGCTGTCGATCCTGGATGAATACCGGCGGATCGGCATCGACCCGCGTTCCTCGTCACTGGCGGTCGGCATCTTTGGCGCCGAACCCTGGACCAACGCCATGCGCGAGGAGATCCAGAACGATTTCGACATGCATGCCGTCGACATCTACGGCCTGTCGGAAGTCATCGGTCCCGGCGTCGCCAACGAATGCGTCGAGACCAAAGACGGCCTGCATGTGTGGGAGGATCATTTCTATCCGGAGATCATCGATCCTGAGACAGGCGAAGTGATGCCGGATGGTGAAATGGGCGAGCTGGTCTTCACCTCGCTGACCAAGGAAGCGCTGCCGATCATCCGCTATCGGACGCGCGATCTGACTCGCCTGCTGCCGGGCACGGCGCGCTCCATGCGGCGCATCGAGAAGATCACCGGCCGCTCCGACGACATGATGATCCTGCGCGGCGTCAATGTCTTCCCGACTCAGATCGAGGAACAGCTGCTCAAATGCGCCGGCCTCGCGCCGCATTTCCAGATCGTGCTGAGCCGAGAGGGCCGTCTGGACTGCATGACCGTTCATGTCGAGGCCATGCCGCATGCTGTTGACGCCGCCCAGCGGGGTACCTCAGCCAAAGAACTTGCGCACCACATCAAGAGCGTGGTGGGTGTGAGCACCAAAATCGTGGTCGGCGATCCTGATTCGGTCGAGCGTTCTGCCGGCAAGGCCAGGCGGATCGTCGACAACAGGCCTAAAACATGATCATGCGCCGGACAAAGAGATAGGAAGATGGCAAGGACGAGAGCTGCGGATTTCGACGAGAAACGGCGCAGCATTCTCGACAGCGCCGCCGCGGTCTTCGCCAAACTCGGCATGGAACGCGCATCGATGGCGCAGATCGCGCAGGAGAACAACGTCTCCAAGGCGCTGCTCTACCATTACTATCCGAGCAAGGAATTGCTGCTCTTCGACATCGGTCGCACCCATCTGGTCGAGCTTGAACAGGCGATCCTCGCAGCCGATCGTCCGGACCTCGAACCCAGGCAACGCCTGCGCCATCTGATCGGTGGGGTGCTCGAAAATTACCGCACCGCCGCCAATTTCCAGCAGGTCCTGCTCAACGGCACGGGCTCGCTTTCCGAGGTGCAGAAGACCGAGCTGCAGCAGATGGAGCGCCGCATCGTGAAGGCGTTCTCCGATGTGCTCACCGACATCAACCCTGAGCTCGGCAAGGCCCGCGCCGGCATCACGCCCGTCACCATGTCGCTGTTCGGCATCCTCAACTGGGCCTACACCTGGTTCAAACCGAGCGGCGCGCTCAACCGCGAAGGCTACGCCGACATGGTGACGTCGCTGTTCCTCGATGGCGTGAATTCACTACGGTAGCCTCTTACGCTGCTTGGCGTGTCTCTTTTGGGCAGGCGAGCATGGTGGCTACCCGCGCCTTGACCTTCGCGGCCGCCTCTTCCTTCACCGGCCCGTAGCCGCGGATATCCATAGGGGCCTTTGCAAGTTCGATCAGTTCGGCCGGAGAGCGTGCCGGGAGCTGTCCGATGATCTGGTCGATCAGCCCCTGGTACCAGCCGATCAGTTCCCGCTCCATCCGGCGCTCCGCCGTGTAGCCGAACGGATCGAAGGCCGTGCCGCGTAGCCGTTTCATCCGGGCCATGACACGCAGCGGCGTCTGGATCCATTGGCCGAACTGGCGTTTGCGGGGCCGGCCGCGCGCGTCCTTGCCGCCACCCATGAACGGTGGCGCGAAGTGGTAGTTGACCTTGTAATCACCATCGAACTCGCGCTTGAGCTCAGCAAGGAAGCCGGTCTGCATATGCAGCCGCGCCACCTCATATTCGTCCTTGTAGGACATCAGCTTGAACAGGGAACGCGCAACGGCATCGGTCAGGCCTTCCGAGCCGAACGGCCGCTCGGCGCTGCGAACCCGCTCAACGGTCGCGCGATAACGCTGCGCCCAGGCACGATCCTGGTAATCGACGAGAAAAGCCTCGCGCCGTGCGATCATCTCATCGAGGCTTTCACTTGCCATGGCCGGCTGACCGGCGATCAGGGGGCGTGGGTCGGCGGCAGCCAGCCGCCCGGCGGCAAAAGCCTGTTTGTTGCGTTCGACCGCAATGCCGTTCAGCTCGATTGCCCGTTGCAGTGCGTTGTGTTCGATCGGCACCAGCCCTCGCTGCCAGGCATAGCCGAGCAGGATGATATTGGCGAAGACCGCATCGCCGAACAGCCGCTCGGCAAGGGCGTTAGCGTCCAGCGCACGCACGTTGCCGGCTCCGGCCACGCGTTCGATCTCCTTCAGCCGGCGACGGGTCGAAAGATCGGCATCGCGCAGCCGCACGATGTCACCGGTCGGCATTTCCGCCATGTTGACCACCGCTTGCATGCCGGCCCGGTAGCAGGCGGAAGCCTTCGGTGAAGACGACACCACGATGTCGCCGCCGATCAGGGCGTCCGCCGCCCCGGCATCGATGCGTACCTGGTTGATGGCATCGGGCGTTGCCGCCAGCCGGATGAAGGAAAGCACCGGGCCGAACTTTTGCGCGAAGCCGGTGAAGTCGAGCACCGAGCT
Source organism: Mesorhizobium sp. 1M-11 (assembly GCF_001303895.1). GTDB lineage: Bacteria > Pseudomonadota > Alphaproteobacteria > Rhizobiales > Rhizobiaceae > Mesorhizobium. The sequence continues at coordinate 122,343 of NZ_LJSD01000074.1, forward strand.
GCCTTTACCTTCCAGATGCGCCGCCATTGAGATCAGCGCGCCGACGGTCACCACGCCGGTACCGCCGACACCGGTCACGAGCAGGTCGTATGGTCGGTCGAGTGTGGGCGCATCCGGCAGGGGCAGTGCGGCAGCGCGGGCGCCGAAATCCTCGTTGCTGGCCTGCCGCTTGCGCCGCACCGCGCCTTCGACCGTCACGAAGCTCGGGCAGAAACCGTTCAGGCAGGAGAAATCCTTGTTGCAGTTGGAAAGGTTGATCTTGCGCTTACGGCCGAACGGCGTCTCCTTCGGCTCGACGCTGAGGCAGTTGGACTCGACCGAGCAGTCGCCGCAGCCTTCGCAGACCAGATCGTTGATCCAGGCGAAACGCTTGGGGTCCTCCATCGTGCCGCGCTTGCGCCGCCGCCGCTTTTCGGTGGCGCAGGTCTGTTCGTAGATCAGCACCGAGACGCCGTTCACCTCGCGCAGGTCGCGCTGCACGGCATCAAGCTGCGAACGGTGATGCAGGGTGACACCTGAAGGAAATGCCGCGATGCTGAACTTGTCCGGCTGGTCGGAAACCAGCGCGATGCGCTCCACGCCTTCGGCGCGCACTTCCTGCGCGATCGCCTGAACGCTGATCGGGCCGTCCACCGGTTGGCCGCCGGTCATGGCGACCGCGTCGTTGAACAGGATCTTGTAGGTGATGTTGGCCTTTGCCGCGACCGCCTGGCGGATCGCCATCGAACCGGAATGGTAATAGGTGCCTTCGCCGAGGTTCTGGAAGATGTGGCCCTTGCCGGTGAAGAGCGAGGATGCCGCCCAGTTCACGCCTTCGCCGCCCATCTGGATCAGCGACGTCGTTTCTCGGTCCATCCAGCTCGCCATGAAATGGCAGCCGATGCCGGCCAGCGCCTTGGAGCCTTCCGGCACCTTGGTGGACGAATTATGCGGGCAGCCGGAACAGAAATAGGGCGTGCGCGCCGCGCCCGGCACCTGGATCAGCCGCTCGGATTCCGGCACCAGCGCCGCGGCTCGGTCGAGCAGGCGCAGGTTCGGGAACACCATGTCCAGGCGCTTGGCCACGATCGGCGCCAGCATGCGTGGCGACAGCTCGCCGATCCACGAGATCAGCCTGTTGCCGTCCTCGTCGCGCTTGCCGACCATCGAGTGCGGCTTGTGGCCGGGATAGTCGTAGAAATACTCCTTGAGCTGGCTCTCTATGATGCCGCGCTTTTCCTCGACGACGAGGATCTCCTTCTTCTCCTTCACGAACTCCAGCGCGTCGCGGCGCGCCAGCGGCCACACCATGCCGACCTTGTAGATGTCGATGCCGAGCTTGCGGCAAGCCTTCTCGTCCAGTCCGAGCAGCCGCAGCGCTTCCATCAGGTCGAGATGGGCCTTGCCGGTGGTGACGATGCCGAAACTGGCATCCGCGACGTCGTAGATGCGCCGGTCGATCGGATTGGCCTCGGCGAAGGCATAGACGGCCATCTTCTTGGCTTCCATGCGCTCTTCGATCTGCGGACCGGGCAGGTCGGGCCAGCGGTAATGCAGGCCGGTTGGTGGCGGCGTGTAGTCCGGCTGCTGGAACTCGCGGTCGGCGACGATGTCCACCGACTGGCCGCTTTCCACGGTTTCGGAGATCGCCTTGAAGCCGACCCACATGCCGGTGAAGCGCGACAGCGCATAGCCATATTCACCGAAGGCCTGATATTCGCCGACGGAGGAGGGGTTCAGCGTCGGCATGAACCAGGCCATGAAGGCGACGTCGGACTGATGCGGCATGGAAGAAGACACGCAACCGTGATCGTCTCCGGCGACGACCAGCACGCCGCCATGCGGCGAGGAACCATAGGCGTTGCCGTGCTTCAGCGCGTCGCCGGCACGGTCGACGCCTGGCCCCTTGCCGTACCACATCGAAAACACGCCTTCGACGGTGCGATCCGGATTGGTTTCGACCTGCTGTGAGCCAAGTACTGCGGTGGCGGCGAGGTCTTCGTTCACGGCGGGCAGGAACTCGATGCCGTGCTGTTTGACCAACTCCTTCGCCCGCCACAGCTCCAGGTCGACGCCGCCAAGCGGTGAGCCGCGATAGCCGGAGACGAAGCCGGCCGTCTTCAGGCCATGCTCCTTGTCGCGCCGCGCCTGGTCGAGCGTGATGCGCACCAGCGCCTGTGTTCCGGTGAGGAAGACACGGCCGTTCTTGTTCGTATAACGGTCGTTGAGATTGTAGTCGGCAAGCAAGACGTCAGCCACGGCCGGGATCTCCCGAAAGGGTACCATCCGATCCAGTCTACGCTTGCTGCTTGAAATATCCTGCCAGTTTCACCCCGATTTGCTCACGATATGGTCAATTCTGCCGATTTTAGCTAGATAGTTGGTAAGACCAACCGATAGGCGGGATTTCGATGCACCTTACCGAACCGGACAGGATTCTGCTGAGGCTGCTGCAGCAGGATGCCCGCATCTCCAACCAGGAACTGGCCGAGAAGGCGGGTATGTCGGCGTCCGCCTGCTGGCGGCGGGTCCGGGCGCTGGAAGAGGCAGGCATCATTTCAGGCTATGGTGCCGTCGTCGATCCGCTGAAGGCCGGCCTGAATTTCTCGGCCGTGGTACATGTGATGCTGTCGCGCCACGAGGCGGATCACGTCGCCACCTTTGTCTCGCGCGTCGCGTCGCGGCCGGAGGTGCTGGAGTGTTTTTCGACCACTGGCGAGGCCGACTACCATCTGCATGTCGTCTGTCGCGACAAGGATGCCTACAACGACTTCCTCGAACACTTCCTGTTCAGGCTGCCCGGCATTGCCCATGTGCGCACCAATCTGGTGCTCAAGGACATCAAGGTGCATGGGCAGGTGCCGGTTTAAGGCTACTGCGGCCAGGTCTTCGCCACCATGGTCAGCACGTCGTATTGCGCCACCACCTGCGTGTCCTGGTTGGTCACCGTGCAGTCCCAGCGCACCTCGCCATAGCTTTCGGTCTCGCGCGGATTGATCTGCTTGGCCGTCAGCGTCACCTGTAGCGTGTCGCCGGGATTGACCGGCGTGAGGAAGCGCAGCGAGTCCACGCCGTAATTGGCGAGCACCGGCCCAGGCGCCGGGTCGACGAACAGGCCGGCGGCGAAGGAGACGATCAGATAGCCGTGCGCCACACGTCCCTCGAAGAACGGGTTCGCCCTGGCTGCTTCCTCGTCCATATGGGCGTAGAAGGTGTCGCCGGTGAAATTGGCGAAATGCTCGATGTCCTCCAGCGTCACCGTGCGAGTGCCCGTCACCAACTGGTCGCCGATCTCCAGTTCGGCGAGTGACTTGCGGAAGGGATGCACATCGTCATGCTTGGCCTTCGCGCCCTGCATCCAGCGACCTGCCACTTCCGAAAGCAGCCAGGGTGCTGCCTGCACCGCCGTGCGCTGCATGTAGTGCTTGACGGAGCGCATGCCGCCAAGCTCCTCGCCGCCACCGGCGCGGCCGGGGCCGCCATGCACCAGAACCGGCAAAGGTGAGCCGTGGCCGGTCGACGATTTCGCGCTGGCGCGGTTGCCGATCATGACGCGACCGTGCCAGGGGCCCAGCGCATGGACCGTGTCGCGCGCGAATTTCGAGTCATTGGTGAAGACGGATGCCACAAGGCTGCCCTTGCCGCGCCGCGCCAGCACGGCGGCTTCTTCAGCGATCTCATAGGGAATGATCGTGCTGACAGGCCCGAAGGCCTCCACGTCGTGTACCGCGTTCGCGGCACCCGGCCTGTCGCAATAAAGCAGCACGGGGCTGAGGAACGCGCCGGCCTCGGCATCGCCTGAAATGACATTCGGCTTGTCCGGATCGCCGGCGACGATTTCGGCATCACCCTGCAGGTCCCTGATCCGGGCCCGCACCTCGTCGCGCTGCGCCAGGCTCGCCAGTGGCCCCATCTTGATGCCGTCCTCGCCGGGATTGCCAAGCGGGGTCTTGGCCAGGCGTTCGCCGAGAGCCTTGATCAGGGCGTCGACGCTGGCGCGTGGCGCGATCACCCGGCGGATGGCCGTGCACTTCTGGCCGGCCTTGGCGGTCATCTCGCGCGCCACTTCCTTGACGAAAAGGTCGAATTCCTCGGTGCCGGCAACCGCGTCGGGCCCGAGGATCGCCGCGTTGAGCGAATCCGCCTCCATGGTAAAGCGCACGGAGTTCTCGACGATCGTCGGATGTGCCTTCAGCTTGCGCCCGGTCGCGGCCGAACCGGTGAAAGTCACCACATCCTGGCAGTCGACATGGTCGAGCAGGTCGCCGACCGAACCGCTGACCAATTGCAAGGCACCCTTGGGCAGGATGTCGAGATCGATGATCCGGCGCACCATCAGCTCGGTCAGATAGGCGGTCTGGCTGGCCGGCTTGACGATTGCCGGCATGCCGGCAAGCAGCGTGGGAGCAAGCTTTTCCAGCATGCCCCAGCAAGGGAAGTTGAAGGCGTTGATGTGGATAGCCACGCCTTCCAGCGGCGTCAGGATATGCTGGGCGGAAAAACTGTTGTCGCGCGACAGAAGCTCGACGTCGCCGTCGACCAGCGTGTGCGTGTTGGGCAGCTCGCGCCGGCCCTTCGACGCGTAGGAAAGCAGCGTGCCAATGCCGCCCTCGATGTCGATCCAGCTGTCGGTGCGGGTAGCGCCTGTCGCCGTCGACAGCGCGTAGAATTCTTCCTTGGCCTCCATCAGCGCCTGGCCGAGCGCTTTCAGCATCAGCGCCCGCTCGTGGAAACTCATCCGGCGCAGTGCCGGATTGCCTGTTTCGCGGCCGAAACCGAGGGCCGCCTTGAAGTCGATGCCACTGGCATCGATCAGCGCCACAGGTTGTCCGGTCGCGGCATCGAGCAGCGACACCGCCTTGCCGGCACCGCGAACCCATTGCCCGGCAATGTAGGATTCCAGCTGGCGGACATTCTTCAGGGGCGCGTTCATGGCTGGCTCCTCGATGGCTGTGAAAGGCGGGCAGGTGGATCAGCGCAGGCCGATATCGCCCAGAAAACTGTCGACTTGGCGTGCCCATTCGGCGGCGAGTTCCGCATTGCCGGTATGGCGCAGGCCGAATTTCTTCTGCGTGTCGAAATGCTGGGATGCTGCGGCACCGAAGCTTGCCGCGACGCGCGGGCGCCAATAGGCGATCGATGCAGTGATCGGCGGCTTGTTGGCCTTGTCCTGCAGCAGCTTGCGCAGGCCTTCCTCGCCGAGTTCCATGTGCCGGCGCTCACGCGGCAGGATCGTCCGGAAGATGTCGCCGAGCGGCTGATAGGACAGGCTGGAAAGCTCGTCGAGCTGGAGCGTCACCGCCCGACCCATCAGCACGTTCATGACGACGGCGTCGAGCCAGTCCTGCAGTGGATAGTGCAGCACGGCCAACCGCATGTCCGAGCCATGGCGCGCAGCACCCAGGTCGCTGTCGCGGGCGACACGCGCCGTCCAGGGATGATGGTTGGCATAGCGAGAAATGTCGGCGCCGAATTCGCCCATCACGGCAAGCACACGCTCGGCATGGTCGAGTTTCTCCAGCACGATGCGGGAAGCGGCGATGCGCTCCTTGATACCGGGGCCCTGGTTGACGATGTCGGCAAAGCCTGCAGCACCCGCCAGCTCGCTGTCGACGAAGGTCGCCATCAAACGCAGCAATTCGCCGCGATAGCGCGGCGGCGCGTTTTCCGGTGTCGTCAGCTTGCCGCCCTGGGCGAGATAGTCCTCCAGCGGCATGCTTTCTTGCGGATCACTACTGGTCATAGGTCACCACCACATGGTCCGACAAGGGATGGCACTGGCAGGTCAGCACGTAGCCTTGGCGCACCTCGTAGTCCTCCAGCGCGTGGTTGGTCTCCATCTCGACCTCGCCTTCCAGAACCATGGCGCGGCAGGTCGAGCAGACGCCGGCCTTGCAGGCAAAAGGCGCGTCGAGGCTGGCAGCCAGTGCCGCCTCCAGGAGGGTTTCGCCCTTCTTCGCCATTTCGATGATGCGGGTGGAGCCGTCGAGCGTGATCGTCGCCTTGCAAGTCTCGGCCTTGGCGCCATCGGCGGCGGTCTTGACGACATGCTTGGCACGGCGCGGGGCGGAGGCAAACAGCTCGAACTTGATCTGGTCGTCACGCAATCCGTGTTCGCGCAGCGACGCGGCGATCGCCAGCATCATCGGCTCCGGTCCGCAGATGAAGGCCATATCGACTGCATCGATGTTGACCCATCCCTTGAACAGGCGCGCACATTTCTCGGCATCGATGCGGCCCGAGAACAGGTCGATCTCCTGCGCTTCGCTTTCCAGGACGTGCACCACGTTGAAACGTCCGAGATGGGTGTTCTTGATATCCTCCAGTTCCTCGCGGAACATGATCGAGTTGATCGAGCGGTTGCCGTAGATCAGCGTGAAGCGCGACCCGGGTTCGCGCGCCAGCGTCGTCTTGATCAGCGACAGCACCGGCGTGATGCCGCTGCCGCCGGCGAAGGCGAGATAGTGCCGGCTCACTTCGGGCTGCAGCGGCACGTGGAAAGCGCCCATCGGTGCCATGGCTTCCAGCGCATCGCCCGCTTTCAGCTCCTCATTGGCCCAGGTCGAGAAGGCGCCGCCGTCGACACGCTTGATGCCGACCCGGAGCAGCCCTTCATCCTTGCCTGTGCAAATCGAATAGGAGCGGCGCAACTCCTCGCCGTCGAACGAACGGCGGAAGGTCAGGTACTGGCCCTGCGTGAAGTCGAAGGCCTGGCGGTCTTCATCGCGGGGGGCAAGTGTCACCACCACGGCGTCGCGGGTCTCGCGGCGGATTTCGGTGACCTCAAGGGGGAAGAAGCGGGCCATCGGCGCCTCAGATGCTCTTGAAATAATCGAAGGGTTCCAGGCACTCGGTGCAGCGGTAGTGCGCCTTGCACGGTGTGGAACCGAACTGGCTGATACGCTCCGTTTTCGTGGAGCCGCATTGCGGGCAGGCGACAGTCAGCGGCATCAACGCGCCTGCGCAGGCCGCCGTGCCTTCCTGGGGCGGAGCGATGCCATAGGTGCTCAGCTTCTCGCGCCCTTCGGCACTGATCCAGGCCGTGGTCCATGCCGGCGAGAGCTGCCGCTTGAGCGCGAGCTTTTCGATGCCGTGTTCGACCAGTGTCCGTTCGATCTCGAGGTTGATCACGCCGGTCGCCGGGCAACCGGAATAGGTCGGCGTCACCGTCACTTCCAGCGTGTCGCCGCGCCAGGCGACATCGCGGATGATACCGAGATCGATGAGGGAGATGACCGGGATTTCCGGATCGGGGATCTCGGCAAGCCAGGACCAGACCTGGCTGAGACGGGGGCGGGTGATGGCGGCGACGTTCATGACGGCCTCACCATTTCGCGCCGGGATAGGCGCGCTGCAGGAACTGCATTTCGGCCAGGATGAAACCGAGATGTTCCGAATGCACACCGCGCTTGCCGCCTTTCTGGGCGTAGCTCTTGTCCGGCGCTTTCAGCGTGGCCTCGGCCAGCGTGCGATTGACGTGCTGGTCCCAGGCTGGCCGCAGCGAAGCGGGTGCCGGGGCGATGCCGGCTGCTTCCAACTCGTCGTCCAGCGCATCGCCGAGGAACATCTCGCCCGTATAGGGCCATAGGAAGTCCAGCGCCGCCTGCATCCGGGTCTGGCTTTCGCGGGTTCCGTCGCCCAGCCGCACGACGAGGTCGGTGCTGCGATCGAGATGATAGGCGACCTCCTTGGAAGCCTTCTCTGCGATCTCGGCGACGCGCTTGTCGCTGGAATGCACAAGAGCCTTCAGCATCGGCAGGTGCCAGGCATCGAACAGGAACTGGCGCATGATGGTGCGGCCGAAATCGCCGTTCGGCTGCTCGACCAGCAGCAGGTTACGATAGCCGGAGGCGTCGCGCAGGAAGGCCAGCGTGTCGGCCGTCTTGCCCTTGCCTTCGGCTTCGCAGGCAAGACCGAGCCAGAGCTGCGCCTGGCCGACATGGTCGAGCGCTGTGTTGGCGAGCGCGATGTCTTCCTCGAGCGCCGGCGAATGGCCGCACCATTCGGAATCGCGATGGCCGAGGATCAGGCAATTGTCGCCCATGCGCAGTGCGAATTCCGCTATTGCCTCGGGAGTGGCGCCCATCACATGTGCCCCACTTCGTCCGGCACGTCGAAGAAGGTCGGGTGCCGGTAGACCTTGGAATTGGCGGGATCGAACAGCGGGCCTTTGTCGGACGGCGCGCTGGCCACCACATCGGACGAGCGCACCACCCAGATGCTCACGCCTTCGTTGCGGCGGGTATAGACGTCGCGCGCATTGTGGATCGCCATCTTGGCGTCCGGCGCGTGCAGGCTACCGACGTGGCGATGGTTGAGGCCGTGCTGGCCGCGGATGAACACTTCCCACAAGGGCCATTCGCTTGTCATGTCAGGCTCCTCTGCGCGCTCGAGCCGCGCTCTTTCATGAACAGTCCGGTCAGCACCACCGCCAGGGCGGCAAGTGCGGCAGTCTGCAGCCAGTAGATGGCGGTGCCGCGCCAGCTCAGCACCTCGGCGAGTTCACTGGATTGGTTGATGTAGGCAAGCCCGATCACAGTCGCCCAGATCGAGATCAGCGCGAATGGCACCACCGCTCGGTCACGCGAGGCCGCAAAGAACAACGCCGCATAGGTGACAAGCGTGAAGGAGATGATGCGGTCCTGGTAGGCGTAGAAAGGCGTGTCGAAATAGACGAACAGCACCGGCACCTTGAGGCCGAGGAAATGGGCCGCGCCCATGCACAGGAAGAAGGCGACGCAGATCAGAAGCAATATCCTCAGGATCGGGGAGGGTGCCATTGTGCGCTCCATCGCGGTTTACGCTGCTGCCGCCGGCGTCTTGCGAACGGCATGTTTTTCGGCATGCACGGTGAGCGCGTCGCGGAACCAGGCGCCGTCGTCCCAGGCCTTGCGGCGGGCTTCCAGCCGTTCGCGGTTGCAGGGGCCGTTGCCGGCGATCACCTCGAAGAATTCGGTCCAGTCCGGCTCGCCGAAATCATGGCCGCCTTTCTCCTCGTTCCACTTCAGGTCGGGATCGGGAACGGTGAGGCCCAGGAACCTGGCCTGCGGCACAGTCTGGTCGACGAATTTCTGGCGCAACTCGTCGTTGGAGTCCTGCTTGATGTTCCAGGCCATCGACTGGGCCGAGTGGACCGAGGCATCGTCCGAAGGGCCGAACATCATCAATGACGGCCACCACCAGCGGTTCAGCGCATCCTGCGCCATCGCCTTCTGCTCAGGCGTGCCCTTGCACAGGACGGTCAGGATGTCGAAGCCCTGGCGCTGGTGGAAGCTCTCCTCCTTGCAGATGCGCACCATGGCGCGCGCATAGGGCCCGTAGGAGCAGCGCTGCAGCGGCACCTGGTTCATGATCGCGGCGCCGTCGACCAGCCAGCCGATGGCGCCGATGTCGGCCCAGGTGAGCGTCGGATAGTTGAAGATCGAGGAGTATTTCGCCTTGCCGGAATGCAGCTGTCCGTACATCTCGTCGCGGCTGATGCCGAGCGTCTCGGCCGCGCAATAGAGATAGAGCCCATGGCCGGCCTCGTCCTGCACCTTGGCGAGCAGGATCGCCTTGCGCTCCAGCGTCGGCGCGCGGGTGATCCAGTTGCCTTCCGGCAACTGGCCGACGATCTCGGAATGGGCGTGCTGGGAAATCTGCCGGATCAGCGTCTTGCGATAGGCTTCCGGCATCCATTCCTTCGGCTCGATCTTCTGGCCGGCATCGATGCGCTCCTGGAAAGCCCGTTCCTGCGGCTCCATCTCATCCAGGCTCTTGACCCGAGCCGCGTCCGTCTTGACCATCTGTGCATACATGGCGACGTCTCCTTTTCCTGATCGCGTTTGAGGATCGCGCGTCAGACGCGTCCGACGATCAATGCGATGGCGGCGAGGGGAAGTGCTGCCAGATCATCAGCCTGGATCGCCGCCAGCGCGCCGCCATAACGGCTCGTCGGCGCGCGAACGGTGTCGCAGATAGAAGCTTCCGGCATGGGTTTCCTCCCCGTCGGTTTGCTCTGCCTGTGTAATTCACCGACCGGTCGGTCATTTAATTACACAAAATGGCTGTGAGATCAACCGTAAACTGCAGCTGCCACGGTTACAGATGGTGGAGACGAGTTGGCGGGAGATGCCATGTCGCGTCGCCTTCATACGCACTGCGTATGAGTACGCCGGCAAACAAGGGGACTCGCGATGGAGACAAGGTACGCTACGTCGAGTGATGTCTCGTCGCTGGGGCAGCTTATGACCGAGCTCGGTTACCCGACTTCCAGCGATGAGATGGCGGCACGGATAGCGGCTGTAGCCAACCGGGCGGACCACGCAATGTTCGTTGCGGTTGAAGATGGCGCTGTTGCGGGGATGGTCGCGGTCTCGACCTCGCCATCGCTTTACCGAAGCGATCCGCAAGGAGCGATTGTCGCGCTCGTTGTTTCCTCCCGTTTTCGGGGCTGCGGGGTTGGCGCATTGCTGGTGGGGTGTGGAGAAACCTGGCTCCGTGATAACGGCGTCAGCTATGTTACGGTGAAGCCCAGCAAACATCGCGAGGACGCGCACCGCCTGTATGCCCGGCTTGGGTATGAACACACCGGACTGCGTTTTTCGAAAAGTCTGGACTAGAGCGTTTCCGTTTTTCACGAAAACGCAGAAACGCTCTAACTCTTTTTACGCAATTCCGGACGCAAAACCGCTGCGCACTTTTGCTGGAGTTGCTCCAGCTTCGATGCAACTCTACGGCGCCTCCGACTAGTGCTTCGCCCTCGAGGCGTCATTCAGGATCGCAGAGACTTCGATGCGCGCCATTTCCAAGAGATGCGCCAGCATATCGTGGCCGTCCCGTGCAGCCTCCTCGATCTGCAGGGCGAGGGCTTTGCGAATGCGTTCCAGTTTCTTTCGCTGACCATCGTCTAGCCGATGCATCGGTCGTCCCAACCAGTCGGTGGAACCACTCCGTTGGCGAAGGCGGATTCCACAAATGGACAAAAGGCACGTAAGCTGTATTCATAACTCAACTTTACCGGCCTGTCATGCTTAGCGCGTTAAATATCTCTCTAGGGGAGGCGATGCCGTGCTCAGGGCGCGTCGCGATGGTTTGGCGAACCCGACAAGGCGGGCCTGAAACGGGGGCGTCAAGCCGAACCACATATGAAAGGCTGGCTTTGCCCGGCCCAAAGTAAGGAAATGGAAGGTTTCCGCGGGACGCGTTGACGGAGCGGTAACCGGTCTTGGCTTCGGTCGTTGCGGGTGGCCGCCTTCTGTGCAAAAGCTGCCCCGCGTTTCAGGACCGCCGAACCGTCATACCGCCATGCGTGTCCCTTCCAATCCCCTTGTCCTCATCGGACCCGCCATCCTGCTGGTTTTCGCGGCAAGTTTCGCGGCGATCTGGCTGCGCGACCGGCGACTTCAATATCTGCTGTTCTTTTGCGCGGCCTGCCTGTTCTTCTGCCTCGGAACCCTGTCGCAGATCCTGGCAGTGCCGGACGGGCACGGCCCGAACGCAATGGCATCATCCTTCCTCTATACGCTGAGCGTGCTTCTGCTCAATGACGGGCTGCTTCGGCGTTCCAGCCAGCGTTTGAGCCTGGCCGGCTATCTCGCCATTCTCGTCCTGATCTGCGGCGGCATAGCCTATTTCTTCTATGTCGACCGCCAGCTGATCGTTCGCATCTACATCCTGAACTTCGGCTACGGGCTGATCTGCCTTGCCACTGCCTGGCGCCTGCGCCAGTTGCGTGGTGGGATGTTTGCCGAGAAGATCCTGTTCTGGATCCTGCTTGCCTTTTCGCTGCATTTCTTCCCACGTACGGTGCTGACGGTCGGCGGCGTGGCGCCATCGGCGGGGGCATTCGGTACGTCGCCTTTCTGGCTGGCGCTGCAGTTTTCGCTGGCGGTTCTGGGCGTCATGCTGGCGCTCGCATTGTTTGCCGTTACCGTGAGCGACATGGTCGCCGACCTGCGCCATGAACGCGCTGTCGATCCCCTCACGGGGGTACTCAACCGGCGCGGCTTTGATGAACGCGCGCAGGAATTGCTTGCCGACGCGCGCAACCGGCCGATCAGTCTCATCCTGGTCGACATCGACCATTTCAAGAGCATCAACGACACGTTCGGGCATCCGGCAGGCGATGCCGTCCTGAAGGATTTTGGCCGTCTGCTGCACAAAACGATGCGCCAGGTTGATGTCTGTGGTCGCCTCGGCGGCGAGGAATTTGCCTATCTGCTGCCGAACTGCGATGCGTCCGGCGCCCATGTCTTTGCTCAACGGTTGAGGGAGAGCGTGCGGCAGAACCGTTTCGAGGGATTACCGCAGACGCAACAGCTGACAGCCAGTTTCGGCGTCGCCTCGGCGCGACATGGCGAAAGCCTCAGCGAATTGACCACACGCGCCGATGCCGCGCTCTACCGCGCCAAACGGCAGGGCCGAGACCGGGTTGAGGTGGAGGAACGCACAGCCAAAGGTCCGCCGGTGTCGACGACTGCCGCGGATTAGCGCTGCCAGGATTTGCGAGCTATTTCAGTAGTTCGGCAGCGCATAGCCTTGTTTCTGCAGGTTCTCGGCCACCTTGCGCCGCGCGACAAAGAAGTCGGGTGGCCGGTTGGCGCGCGAATGCGCGATCTCCTCGACCGAATACGGTTTGAACGGCTCGGTCAGCGAATCTTTTGCCAGTGCCGGCACCAGCCAGTTCATCAGCGTCGCCACATCCTTGTCGTTGAGGCCGGAATTCATGATGCCCGGAGCCTGGGTGAGGAAGGTTCGCGACTCCGCCGATTTCATGAAGGTGCCGACGTTGCCGGCCAAGGCGGGGATGCGGCCGACCGTTGCCGCATTGCCTTGCAGGCCATGACAGCCCGAACAATGCAGCCGGTAGAGTATCTGACCGCTCTCCGATGCAGCGGCGGGGAGGATGCCGGCGACAACCATCGAGACCAAGAGGACGGCGAGGGCGACGCTTCTCATCGCTCACTGGACCAGTTGCGAGCGCGTGCCGAGAAGCGCCTTGTGGTCGACCTTGTTGGCGCGCAGTGCCCCGACATCCGCCGCCGTCAGCGGTTTGAAATCGGTCGGGGCGGTGTTCAGCGTGGCAAGCACATAGTTCGCCAGTGTCGCGATCTCGTCGTCCTTACGCTGCTTCTGCGCCGGCATGACGCTCTGATAGGTGCGACCGGCGGCCATCAGCTTACCGGACAGGCCGTTCAGGATGACTGTCGGCACATAGGTTCGGCTTTCCGCCTTCCCGGCCTTTGCCCAGTCGGCACCGGCGAGTGGTGGCGCCATGCCGGGGATGCCGACGCCTCCCTTGCCGTGACAGGCTCCGCAGGTCTGCGTGAACAGGGCTGCATCGTCGGCCTGCGCGCTGGCCGTGACCAGCATTGCCAGCGCGAAGGCGAGGCTGGTTGCAGCCCTTTGTTTTAGCGCAATTCCGGACGCAAAATCGCTACGCACTCTTGCTGGAATTGCTTTAGCCATTGCTGTTGCCGAGGCCGACGACGGCTGCCACGGTGCAGTGATAATTGCTTTGCGTGTTGGCCATGCACCAGTTGATGTCGTTGTGCACACCCATGCGGTAGCCGGGCCGTTCGCGCAGGTTGAAATTGCACAGGCACTTGCCGCAGGAGGCAACGCCGCAGCAGTCGTTGTAGCTGATCAGATAGTCCTTGCCGTCACCTGGGTTGTGGCAGGTGCCGACCCACGTCACCGCCGAGACCTGCGCATTGGGCGGGCATTGGTTGATGGTGCCGCCGCAGCAGGTGCACAGGAAGCCGTCGAGCGCGCAATAACGCCAGTATTCGCATTCCTGGTCGGTCTTTTCCGCGGCAGCACGAGCGGTGCCGCCGCCATCCCGGTCGAACGGCAGCAGCGGCATGATCGCCCCGCCGACGGCCACCTTGCCGACGAAGGACAGGAAGGTGCGGCGACCAAGCCGGTGTGCCATCTGCCGCGACCCTCGCTCCGTGACGTGGTCGATGGCACCGAAGAGTTTGTCGATCAGTTTCGACATAGCGTGTCTCCCCTAATTCTAACCACGTGTCGTCTAGCTACGATGGGCGACTTCGGCTTCGATCCAGTTCTGGATCGAGGCCTGGCCGAGGTCCTGCGCATTGAGAAGGCTTTCCAGCTGCTCGCGTGAATTGACCAGGCCCTTGCCGCGCACCACGCCCTGCTGGTCGAGCAGCACCGCGAAGGGCAGCCGGTTGATGCGGTAAGTCATGCCGAGATCGCGCGACAACACGTATGGAAAATCGGCCAGGCCGGCGGCGCGGCGGAATTCGGCGTGTTCCAGCGCATCGCCGTCAGAGGCGATGACGATGCCGAGCCTCTGCGCCTCCGCCTGCTTCAGCGACTTCAGTACCGGCAACAGCTTCTTGCAGACCGGACAGGTGGTCGACAGGAAGAAGATCAGCGTGCTCTTCGGCGCCGGCGGTCCAAGCGTCAGCGGCTTGCCGTCCAGCGTGAGAAGATCGAAGCGCGGCGATTGTTCGCCGATCTTGGGGCCGGCGTCGGTCATCAGCGCGCCCATCGGCGCCACGCGCTCGAATAGGATGCCGACTTGTCTCGCCAGCGCGAAGACGACGACCAGGAGAACGATGACGATCGCCCACAGGACGATCACGGCTACAACCAGCGGATCCATCAGTCGTGCCCCTCGTGATTGTGCTGCTCGAACGTGCGATTGGACGCCTGCAGCCAGGACCAGTTGTCGATGAGTTTTTCGATGCCTGCGAAAAGCAGGATGGTGGAAAGGATGCCGGCGGCAGCACTCAGCCAGCCAATGGCGGTCATCTCGACCGGCAGCAGCGAAGCCATCGCCACCAGGCAAAGCATGCCGAGCACGGCGTTGCGGGCCACCAGATACCAGGACAGCCCTTGCCCGGCGCCGCCGCAACCGCAGTCGATATGCGTGTTGCCGCGTGCCAGGTTGATGGCAATGGCACCGGCATAGACGACAAGCAGAAGCAAGGCTATGCCGGCCGCGAACGGCCGGGTCGTCGGCACGATCAGGCCGAGGATCACCGCGATTTCCATAAACAGCAGGCCAAGCGCCGCCGGCGTCAGCAGCGCGGCAGGCAGCAGGCGATAGCCGCCCATCGTGTGCATGAACATGGTCAGGTCGGTGGTCTTGTGCATGGCCGCGCGTGCAAACACGCAGACCAGCGTCCCCGCCGCGATCACCACAAGGATCGGGTGCAGCGCTACCATGGCGGACTATCGCACCTCGACCTGGTCGGGCAGATCTCCGCCCGAGGCCGATACGGCTGGCGTCAGCGCGAACTCCTTGCCCGCTTCCGGCAGATCGTAGCGGACAATTTCCGCTTTCAACCCGTCGATCGCGAACAAGGCCGGCTTGTCGCCCTGGTTGACGGTCAGCCCGATGGCCGGCACCGACTTCGAACGGCCGATGACCTTCTTGTCCTTGAGGTCGATCGCCCAGATCTCTTCGGCCGGATTCTTGTGGCTGCCTTCCGTGCCCTTGGAATGCATCAGCATATAAGCGACGCCGTTCTTGTCATGCACGGCAAGCGGCTGGTAGCCGCCTGGGCGCCAATCGCCCTCGACGCCTTTGGCCACCTCGATCTTGTCGACCAGCTTGGCGGTGTCTCCTTCGACATCGATGACGTAGATGTTGCCGCCATAGGACGGGAACACCCAGTTGTCGCCCCAGCGGTAGGCGCTGGTGAAGATGGCGTCCTTGTCCGGATCGAAGATCGTTTCCGACGGCTTCATCTCGCCGGTGCCGTCGGATTTGACGTCGATGGTGCCGACAGTGCCGTCACCGCACAGCGTTGCAAAGCGTGTCGCGGTCTTGGCCGAAGGGAAGATGCCGTAGCAGCCGGGATTGGGGATGTCGCCGATCTGTTTCTTGGCAGCGAGGTCCACCACGGTCACCGAGGTCGCCGGGGTCGCGTTCTGCACGAAGAGATATTTCATCTCGGCCGACGGCTGGAACAACGAACGATAGTTCAGCGCCTGCGCCCTGTTCTTCGAGATCGGGATTTCTTCCTTGAAGGTGAGATCCTCTCCGGAATAGACCTCGACGAAATCCGAGCGGTCGCCTCGCGTCGTGCGCGACAGATGCGATGTCGCAACATAGATGTCCTTCGAGCCTTGTGGGAACTGGGCCATGCCCAGGCTGCCTGTGCCGATGATGCCGATAGGCTTCAACGTCTTGGCGTCCATCACATAGATGCGTCCGTCGACCACGTGATTCAGCGCGAGATCCATGGAAAAGAGCATTTCGGTGCCGGCCGGGATCTTGACGTTGGTGATCTCCTCCGGCTGGATTTCCTTGGCAGCCTCCTGGGCATAGGCAGGCAAGATCGCCGTGCCGGCCAGCATGGCCGCTGCGAACAGACCCAAACGCATTGGTGGTCCTCCCCGTTGCTCGTTCCTTCCCATGCCGACCCTTCATGAATGCGCCGCAACCATGCCGTTTCGGCAAGGCAGCGGAATCAAGCTGGAGGTAGCAGGAACGATTGCGGCCGCAGGCGACGTCGATGATGGTTGTCCGGGCGCTTCTCCTTCGCCTGGCGACCTCGTCCGCAGCCTCTTTCCACTCCTCCCAGGGCGGCGACAGGCTCTCGATTTCGACTTTGCATCGCGACTTCGGCGGCCCGCTTGACAGAATGCGCCAAAATGCAGGCGAGCTGCCGTTCCGCCTTAGAGCGTTTCCGTTTTTCACGGAAACGCTCTAACTTTTTGTTTTACGCAATTCCGGACGGGAAACCGTTGCACACTTTTCCTGGAATTGCTCTTAGATATGCCTTTCCCGGGTCCGGTAGTCGGCGGGGGTCTCGCCCACCTGGCTCCTGAAATTGCGCGAGAAAGCGCTGGGCTCGCTGTAGCCAAGCTGCAGCGCGATCGTCGTCAGCGGAATGTCGGTCGCCACCAGCATGCATTTGGCGATCTGGATACGCACCTTGTTGCGGATATCGAGGAAATTCACGCCGCATTCCGCCAGCCGCCGCTGGAAAGTGCGCAGCGACACGCCGAAATCGGCAGCGGCGTGTTCGACGTCGGCATCGAAGGCGCGCGCAAGTGCGGCGCTCATCCATGCCTGCAGGGCGGTGACAAGGTCGACTTCCTGCCGCAGAGCGGACCGGTTTTCCTGAAGCTCCTCCTCGGCTCGCGCATTCGCCACCGGATCTGCACCGGGAACGCTGTGATCGAGATAGGCGACGGGAAAATAGATCGCATTGCGCGGCCGTCCGCTCTGCACCATACAGCCGAAATAGCTGCGGTAGGCATCCATGTCCCTGGAACAATCATGCTCAAGATCGACATGGGAAATGATCCGCCGCGGCCCAATCACGTCGGTCAACATCTTGTGCTCGAGCGCGATGGTGAAATCGGCATCCTGATGGCGCAGGCGCACCGTAGGGTCGGAGATCGAATAGCTCAGCCTGGCGAGGCCACCCGATACGTCCAGACGCGCCTCGGTATTGCTCTGCAGGCTGGAGAAGTAGCTGGTGAATTTCGAAAAGGCCCAGCCGAGTGTCGGCGCGGTGAAGAAGACGGTGGCGATGGAGCCCAGCGCCGGCAGATTGTAACTGCGGCCGAGCTTCAGGCCGAAGGTGATGTCACCCTTCTCGCGCGCGGCGGCTTCCAGGATGGTGGTGAAGATCGCGAGCGGCGTGCTTTCACGGCTCTCCGCAAGGCTGGAGCGAGTGAGTCCGAGCCGCGCCAAAATGCTTTCTGGTTCCTGGCCCTTGTTGGCCAGTGCGTCGAGCAGCAGTGTCGTTGCCCGAGGCGCGATCGTCCCGCTTCCCTGCATCCCGTACCTCCAGAGCGTTTCCGTTTTTCACGGAAACGCGGAAACGCTCTAACTTTGTTTTCACGCAATTCCGGACGGAAAACCGCTACGCTCTTTTCCTGGAATTGCTCCAGTCACGGTCGCCAGGGGCATGTCCCTCCCATGCCCTGGTGGGATTTCTGCGGGAATTGTTGGTTTGTCGTCGGAAGCTGTCAATTGCCTTGAAGTCGAACATGCCCTTTGCCGGTCAAGGCACTAGCTTGGCGACCAGTTCGCCGGGGAATGAGGCTATGAACCTGCGCGCGAAGGGGCTGCATAAGCTGGCCGGCCATGCCGGCCAGGCCGGGCTCGTGCTGCTGGTGGCCAGTGTCTCCGTTCTTCTTTGGCAACCGACCGACATGGCGTGGTGGGCGGCGCGCCTGTTGGGCGTTGCCGCCCTGCTGCTGGCCGCCGCAACGTTATTCCTGCGGCCTCCCTCCGGCCAATATCCGTGGCACAGGATTTTCGGCTGGGCGGCGTTGGCAGCGCTTGCCGCCCACATCATCATCACCACGGGTTTCCAGCCTGTCTTCTGGCGTTGGCTGACCCCGGCCATCCCGGTCGAGATCGTTGCCGGCATCGTAGCGCTTCTGGCATTCCTCGTGGTCATGCTCGTGCAGCGGTCCCGATCATTGCGCCGGCAGCTCGGTCCTTTCTCAAGCCTGTCCGTGCACAGGACGGCCGGCTATCTGCTGATCGCGGCTGCCTGCACCCACATCGCGTTGATCGCCGGGATGACCGTCTTCGCGGCAGCCGCCTTGCTCGCGGGGCTCACTTTCCTGCTGATCGAAGGTTTTCTGCGAGAGCGGCACCCCTTCCGGCTGGCGGCGACGCTGGCTTTGTTCTCCGGCGCAATTGCCTGGCTGGCGATGGGATCGATGGCCGAAACGCGGCTCGCGAGCCTGCGGCAGGCTCCGATCGACCATGCACGCTTCCTGCACACCGACCATACGGGGCTGGCATGTGCCGGCTGCCACCACAATTTCGTCGACCGAACGGGCAATGAGAACTGCCTGACCTGCCACAAGCGTGTCTCGATCTCCGAGACCACCCGCGTCGACGGCATGTTCCACGCATTCTGTTCCGACTGCCACCGGACGGACAAGCGGGCCGGCAGGAAGTTCGGCCCGATCGATGATTGCAACGGCTGTCACGGCCGAAGTCCGTCTGGTGAGGCAGGCAAGTAGCGGCGGCGGATTGCTGTTTGCCAGCTGAGCTCTTCTAGGAGGCCGCGAATTTCGAAATGTCCGCGAGCGTATGGGCGACTTCCTTCGGGAAGCGGTGGCGCCGGCGGACGATGCGGTTCTGTTCGGTCGCGGCCTGCATGAAGGCGCCGAAGGCTGCGCGTGGGCTGCACTCGCCTTCCTGGGCGCGCTCGATCAAATCGACCGCTCGCAGATAGCTTTCGCAATCCTTGTCCGGCCAGGAACGGCGCATCGCATTGGCCATGTCGGCTATGTTGCGGATCACGAATTTGCTTCCGCACGCTGTCCTGAAGCTCACCGGTGTGAAACAAGCCATGGGCTCTGTCCTCCTTGTTCTTGCGCGACGGCGTTCTGCCATTGCGCATCAAAACTCACGGGCTGTGACAGGTCGTACTGTTCACCGCGCCCGGGTCTATCAAGCGATCACGGCCAAGCTCGTTCCAACACAGTATGTTTCGTGCGCACACTGTTTTGGAATATTGTGAAATACCAATAAGTTGAGGGTGATCAGATTAAGCAGGAGGCTAACGTCCGCCGGATTTCCGTTCCAGATAGATTTCGAGGCTTTCGATCATCTCGTCCTGGTCCAGGATCCCTTGCGAGAACAGATCCATCGTTGCTCGAGCCAGGTCCTCAGCCGCTGGACTGCCATGGCAAAAGCCATGGTCGTCACAAACATCGTCATAGATACGCTGCAGGGCAGTCAGGTCACCGGGATACGCAACGCCACTCGTGAAAGAGACAGTCACGTCTACCTCCCTTGGCATGCTCGACCGGAGGTTTATAAGCGCCTTTCTGGGATGGCTTTCAAATCACATTCGCTCGCGCACTTTCACAAGTGCTTAGTGCTGGACACACACAGTGAGGGATCGCTCTGCCTGCTGATCTTATCCCGTTGTGGCGCAGACTTCGCGAAGTGTTGCAGGATCAACGGCCAACCCTGCGCCGAGCCCATTGCTTCCATGTATTGCTCAGCGCTGGCGCCATGATTTGAGAAGCCCCTATGGGTCAGAGTCACGCGCGTTCCGCCGGGTATTGCCGAAAAGGTCACGTCGACTTCGCCGGCTTTCGACGGATCGGGAACCGGCTCGCGATTGGGACCGATCTGCCAGGTGAAGACGATATGCCGGGGTAAATCGATTTCGAGGACCCGTCCAAAATCGCAACGAAATCCGTGCGGCCCGATTTCGGTGCAAAATCCACCGGCTTGATCGGCAATGGTCATCTCCTGGAGCGTTTCGCCGGACCACGAATAGTCCTTTGGCCACCAGTTCGTCATTTCTCGCGTGAAATGCAGGAAGGCCTCACGCGGTTCGGTCCCAAGATCGATATCGATCGAAATCGTGTCCTTGAGGGTCATGGTGCGCCATACCTTGCGTTGCCCGATCGGGTTACCGCCCTTAAAATTCAACACGAGCTCAATGCCAAGCGATCATCGCGGTTCCGAAAATCTGCCGCTCGCGCTGGAGCACCCCGCATTTCATGGAACGATCAAAGTCCGCTCTCGTTCGGATCCGAGACAGGGAGAAAGTCCATGAAGAAGCTCGTCCTTGCCGCCGCCATCGTATTGGCGGCCACGGCCGCACTGGCCCAATCAGCCGCCGAAAAGGCGGGTGTGAATTCGCTGCTGGGTGTCTCTCCCTCGACCGAAGATTTCGTCAAGAAAGCCGCGACCGGCGACCTGTTCGAAATTGCGGTGAGCAAGCTTGCCATCGAGCGGGCCGATCCAGCGACCAAATCGTTTGCAGAGGAGATGGTGCGCGACCACGAACGGATCGGCAGCGAATTGAAGCAGATGGTGGAAAACCAGGCCATCAACGCCGTCGTTCCGGCCGAGATGACGGAAAGCCAGAAAGAAACGATTGCCGAGCTTCAAGAAATGCGAGGACAGGATTTCAACGATCGCTACCATTCCGAACAGGTCAAGGCGCATGCGGATGCCGTCGACCTGTTCCAGCGCTATAGCGAGAAAGGCGAGCACACAGCGATAAAGACCTGGGCGGCCAACACGCTGCCGGTGCTGCGGCACCATCTCGACATGGCCAAGGAACTGAATGAATAGCATCGCTATGTCTGTGGAAGGTGCCTCGCCATTTCCCATCCTCGCGCCAGATCTTGCTGCAAGCCAAGGCGCTCGCGTGCCCGATCGTCCGGATCGCGGATGCGAAGAAGGTATGAGGGGTGGATTGTCGCAAGCAGTGGTGTGCCGTCCGAAAGCTCCAGTGTCTTGCCCCTGAGAGATGAGACCGGTTGTGAGCGTCCGGTCAGGCTTCTGATCGCGGTCGCGCCCATGGCGATGAAGGTTTTCGGAGCAACGAGTCTGCGCTCCTGCTCGAGCCACCATTTGCAGCGCTCGATCTCACCCACATTTGGGCGGCGATGCAGCCGGCGTTTGCCTCGCGGTTCGAATTTGAAGTGCTTGACCGCATTCGTGACGAACACGGCCGAACGGGGGATTTGCGCGTCTTCCAGAATTTCATCGAGCAGCTGGCCGGCCGGGCCGACAAATGGCTTGCCGGCTATATCCTCCTTGTCACCCGGCTGTTCCCCCACCAGCATCAGGCTTGAGCGCACCTTACCCTCGCCGGGAACCACCTGCGTTGCGTTGCGATAGAGAGGGCAGCGTGTGCAGGCGGCTTCCGCGCGCGCAAGCTCGCCGAGGGAGGCGGCATTGATTTCTTCGCTAGACATTGGCCGTACCGCTGAAAGAAGCATGCTGCCGGTCACGCAGCGGCTTGAGACGACGTGTCGGCGGAGCGGATGCGCAGATTGTTCTGAACATTGATGACGCCTGAAACATCGTCGGCAATATCCTCGGCCCGCCGCTTGTCGGAGCGGCTAGTCACTTCGCCATCCAGCGTTACTTCACTCGCCTTCACGCTGACCTCGATATCCGACGCGTCGAGGAACCAGTCGTCCGTAAGGCGATCGTTCAGGTCTTCGGCAATGCGGTCGTCCGAGCGCGTGTAACCTTTGGGGCCGCGCCCTCGATGATCGGTGCGTCGGCGCTGCGCTGCGTCCTCGTCGCCGAACCACGACGAAACCTCGTCGCTGGCCCGATCGAGGAAATCGCGATGCCCGCGATTGCGAAAATCGTCATAGTCGGACTGCCGGTAACCGCCCGGGCGGTTCTCGTGTCGCGGTGCGGGATAGTTGTAGCGCGAACCGTAACTGTAGTTGGGTTGTCCGGCAGGGTAACGATCATCATGGTCGGGGTCGGTCGGACGACGATAGCGGGTGCCTGCATAGAAATCGGCGTTCGATCTTAGACGAGGGGGGCGCTCATCGCGCGGACGACCGCCGCGGAACCGCAGGTCTTCTGTTTCGAAGTCGTCGAGGTCGTCGCTATAGTTCGGGCCGAAGTAAGGATCGCGTTCTCGGGCCATCGAAAATCCTCCTTGTGTTGGCGTAGCGTTGTTCTGGCCAACAGCTGGGCGGCGCGGTTGTTCCAATTTTCCGGCCACCCGGACAAAAAGCGGAACGCCCGCAGAAGAGCCGCGTTGACCCCGGTAACTCCAAGCCCCGTAACTCAAGCGAGGAGGCGCGAATGCAGGTTCGACGCACGGAAATAACAACGCAGGTCGATCGCGGCGATGCCTATGGCTATCGCGTTCGATTCCAGGATGGCGAAGGACAATCCATCACGGTCGCCTTTCGCTCCGACCGCTGGCTCGACGACGATGATGAGGTGAAGCGGCAAGCGATGGCGATGATGGCGCACACCGTATCCACGCCCGGTCCGCTGAATGCCTATGATGCCTTGAGCAACGGCAACATCCCGCCCGAGGTCGAGATGACGGAACGAGTGGGGAGCGGCGAGACCGAAGAGGAGGACGCCGACAACTCCTACCAGGAAAGCGACGAAGCGTTGCCCAACGACACGGAAGAGGCGGTGATCAGTCGCGATCCGTCCCGCGAGGGTGGTCGTTTCGATGAGACCTGACGCACAGACCTCGTGGGGATGAGCCGATGGCGCCGCGCGCACTCTGGAAAGGCAATCTGGCGCTCGCCGATATCGAATGCCCGGTGGCGCTCTACGCAGCCGCCTCGACCTTGGATCGTGTGTCCTTCCATGTCGTCAACAGCAAGACGGGCAATCGGGTCCGGCGTGAATATGTCGATGAAGAATCCGGCAGGGAGGTAGCCGACGAAGATCAGGTGAAGGGGTTCGACATCGGCAATGACACCTTCGTGACCGTCGAACCGGACGAAGTCGCCGAGCTTGTTCCGGCAAGCGACAAGACACTTTCCGTGGCCCGCTTCGTCAAATGCGTGGATATCGATCCGCTTTTCTTCGATCGTCCCTACTATCTTGGTCCGGATCGTGGCGCGGACGAAAAGTTTGCCCTTGTCCGCGACAGTCTTGCGGCCGAGAAGGCTGTAGCCCTCGCCGAGGCCGTCTTGTTTCGAAGGCTGCGCACCGTGGTGATCCGCGCCGATGGCGACGGGCTTTTGGCGAACACTCTGCATTTCGACTACGAAATCCGGTCGCCGGAAAAAGCGTTCGCCAAGGTTCCGGAACCAAGGATCAAGAAGGAAATGCTGGATCTTGCCAAGCACATCATGAAATCGAAGGCCGGTACTTTCGATCCGGCGCGGTTCGATGATCGCTACGACGCGGCTCTGGCGGAATTGATCAAGGCCAAGATGGCAGGCCGCGAAATCAAGCCCCCGAAACGCAAGCGTGAGGGCAAGGTTGTCGATCTGATGGACGCGTTGCGGCGCAGCGCTGATGTCACGAAAAGTGACGACAGACCCAATCGGCGCAAGGCAGGCTGACCATGGCTCTTACCAGCTATCGTCAAAAACGCGACTTTGCCTCCACGCGTGAACCGAAAGGTGCTGTTCCGCACCGGCGCGGCGGACACAGTTTCGTCGTGCAGAAACACGATGCGCGCCGCCTGCACTATGACTTCCGGCTGGAGATGGACGGTGTGCTGAAAAGCTGGGCCGTGACACGCGGTCCGAGCCTTGTGCCGAGCGACAAGCGGCTAGCTGTGCATGTCGAGGATCATCCGCTGGAGTATGGCGACTTCGAAGGGACGATCCCCAAAGGACAATATGGCGGCGGCACCGTCGTTTTGTGGGATCGCGGCGACTGGAGGCCCCTCGGCGATGCGGCGAGAGGCCTCAAGAAAGGCCATCTGGAATTCGAGCTGTCGGGCGAGAAGCTGCAGGGGCGATGGCATCTGGTGCGCATGGCCTCGCGCCGCAACGAGAAGCGCGAAAACTGGCTGCTGATCAAGGGCGCCGACGAATTCGCTCGTGACGAGAACGCTGGAGATATTCTCGAAGAACAGCCGGACTCTGTCAAATCCGGCAGGTCCGTCGAGGAAGTCGCCGACAAGGCAGCGCCGCCGAAGGCAAGGCGCGCTCGGAAATCCGCGGCATCGCCGCCGTCGAAGCGGCATCCGAAAGGCAGCCGCAAGAGCGCGTTCCCGGGTTTTGTCGAGCCGGCGCTTGCTACATTGCGTCCTCACGCGCCGTCGGGCGATCGCTGGATCCACGAGATCAAGTTCGACGGTTATCGCCTGCAAGCGCATGTGCGGGAGGGCAAGGCGCAGCTTTTGACACGTTCCGGTCTCGATTGGACCGGCAAGTTCGGCAAGGCCATCCCGGACGCGTTGGCGTCGTTGCCGGTCAAGGAGGCTATCCTCGATGGCGAGCTGGTGGTGGAGGCCGGTGGCGGCGCTTCGGATTTTTCCGCTCTGCAGGCGGACCTCAGCGAGGGTCGCAGCGACCGCTTTGTCCTCTATCTTTTCGACCTGCTTTATTGTGACGGACAGGATCTCCGCGCTTTGCCGCTGGTCGATCGCAAGGCACGGCTAAGAGATGTGTTGGCCGATCAGCCTGCCGGCCTGCGATTCAGCGATGATTTCGCCGAAGAGGGCGAAATGGTGCTGCAGCATGCCTGCCGGTTGAGTCTCGAAGGCGTGGTGTCGAAGCTGAGGCAAGGCAAATACCCGTCTGGCCGCACGCGCGACTGGATCAAATCCAAGTGCAACGACCGGCAGGAATTCGTCGTCATCGGCTATGTGCCGTCGACTGCGACACGCGATGCCATCGGCTCGCTGGTTCTCGGCTACTATCAGGCGCGCCGGCTCGTCTATGCCGGTCGCGTCGGAACAGGATTCAACACCAGGACAGCGCGCTCGTTGTTCGACCGGCTGCAAAAGCTTGCGCGCGAAAAGTCGCCTTTGGCCAAACCTCTCGATGCTGCGAACAGGCGAGGGGTGCGGTTCGTGGAGCCGGAACTGGTCGCCGAGATCGAATTCAAGAACTGGACCGCCGACGGGGTGTTGCGCCATGCTGTCTTCCGTGGCCTGCGCGAGGACAAGGCAGCGGCCACGATTGTGCGGGAACAAGCCATGAAATCAGCTGACACACCAAAATCCGTCGTGAAGCTCACCCATCCGGACCGTGTCTATTGGGAGGATGCCGGCGTCACCAAGGCAGGCCTCGCGGACTATTATTCCGAGGCGTGGCCACGCATGGCGCCCTTCGTGACCTCGCGGCCGCTGGCCTTGCTGCGTTGTCCGGAAGGCACCGCCGGCCAGTGCTTTTTCCAGAAGCATGCGTGGCGGGGCCATAGCAAGGAGATCCTCACCGTACAGGATCCGAACGACAATTCCGAAGAGCCCATCCTGGCGATCGACAGCTTCGACGGTCTGATCGGGCTCGTCCAGGCCGGAACGCTCGAGGTCCATCCCTGGCAGGCACCCCTGGCGGATCTGGAACACCCGGACCAGATCGTCATGGATCTCGATCCCGGGGAGGGAATTTCATGGCAGGATCTGATCGATGCCGCGCGGGAGGTTCGCGAGCGCCTCGAAAAGGCCGGGCTCAGCACCTTCGTCAAGACGACCGGTGGCAAAGGAATCCACGTCGTGGCGCCGCTCAAGCCAGTCACCGGGTGGGAGGACGTGAAGGAATTCACCAAGTCAATCGCGGACGACATGGCTTCGGACAGCCCCGGCAAATATGTCTCGACGATCACCAAGTCGAAGCGCGTCGGCCACATCCTTGTCGACTACCTGCGCAACCAGCGCGGCTCGACGGCAATCGCGCCATACGCAACCCGGGCGCGTGCGGGCGCACCTGTCTCCATGCCGCTTGAATGGAATGAACTTGGCCCTTCGATCGGTCCGGCTCATTTCACCGTAAACAACGCCCTGAGCAGGCTGAGCAACTCGACTGCCGATCCCTGGCGGGATTTTCGCAAGGCGGAAGTGGCCTTGAAGCGACGCTGAAGCGATCAGCTTTTCCGGCGCTCTGAGGCAAGACTGGCACGCAAGGCGTCCGTGATCGAGATGACATTGTCGGAAGATTTTCGTTTCTCGCCTTTTCCGGGGCGTGCCATCGATTTCCGCCTCCTTGAGATAAGCCTGCGCAGCCGATCCTGAAGTTGGTCGTGGGCGAACTTGTCGTTCCAGGGATAGGTCCCCTTGGCGATGACCTTGCGCATGGCGCTCATGGGTTTGGCCGCAGGCTTTTCTTTTCCGATCTCGGCGAAATAATCGTCGGCATCGCGAACCTCATCGCCATATCGAAGTGTCCACAGAACGATGCCTTTCCCTCGAGGTTCGAGCATCACCGCGTGTTCGCGACGGTAAAGGACCAATCTCGCGATGCCGACGACCTTCGCCGACTGCATCGCGTCGCGGATGACGGCAAAGGCCTCCTCACCGACCTTGTCGTTCGGCGTGAGGAAATGCGGGCGATCGTACCAGATCCAGCCGATCGACTGGCGCGGCACGAACATATCGATGTCGATGGTGCGGGTGCTTTCGAGTGCGACGGCATCAAGCTCCTTGTCGCTCAGCACGACGAGCTTTCCTTCCGCCGCTTCATATCCTTTTGCCTCGTCGTCCTCCGCGACAGGTTTGCCGGTTTCCGCGTCGACATAGCGGCTTTGAACGCGATTTTCTGTCTTGCGGTTCAAGGTGTGGAAACGGATCTGCTCGCTGCCCGAAACCGCGGGCGTCATGGCGACCGAGCAGGTCACCAAGGATAGTTTGAGGTAGCCCTTCCAGAACGCCTGCCGCGCCATGATGGTCTCCCGAGTTGCTTGCCTCCATAGCAAATGGTCGGCCCACGATACGGTTCCTTTAATTGGAACGTGGCCCTCCGGGAGCAGTTACCCCTACAAACAGGAGGTCACGATGCCTAGGAAATGGTCCGCTGAAGTCACTGAAAAAAGCGATGCGCTTACGCTGGAGGAAGGCGTCTTCGAATCCCATGATCCGGAAAAGATCGCTGCATCGCTGAAACATTCAGCCGAAAAGAGCAGCCGGCGAAAATCGGAGCCCTTCCGCTCCGCCATGTCGATGCTCACCTTCTACATCAATCGGGCTGGCAAGAATCTGCCCTCGTCGCAGAAGAAAGTCCTGGAGCAGGCCAAGGTGGAATTGCGCAAGGAGTTCGGACGCGATCAGCCGCGCTGACATTGGAAGCGCCCGCCAGGGCAGCCGCTTCCAATGCCTTGCTTCCACAGTCTGCTAGTGAGTGATTTGCGAATGTTCCCCGCCGCGCTGCGAGATGCCGCCCAGCGCTTCGCCGGCATGCATGGCTTCGCCATTCATGGCCAGATCACCGAGCGAGACGATACCGACGAGACGTTTATCCCTGTTGAGCACGGGCAGGCGCCGCACCTGGATATCGCCCATGTTCTGCAGAACGGCGCTGACTTCTTCGTCATCGAAGCAATATTTGACGTCGCCCGTCATCACGTCCCGTACCGGTGTTTCAGGACCTTTTCCCATCGCAACACCACGAACCGCGATATCGCGATCGGTGACCATGCCGATCAGATGATCGCCTTCGGCGACCGGCAGCAGCCCTGCGTCCAGGCTGGCCATGGCTTGGGCCACATCGCGCAGGGTCGCGTCCGGCATGGCGATCCTCACGTCCTTGGTCATGCAATCTCGTACTCTCATGGTGATCTCCCAGAGTTCGACGCCCCACGCTGATCGAAGTGATGCAGGCCCAATGAGTGGGCGACCAAAACGTTCCGATAAAATTGGGGCTTGCGGGTGACCTGCCACAGTTTCTCGGAACGGGAGCGTCGGCGCCTTCGTTCCAGTCGTTACCGCCAAGTGGGGAGGAGTGATCTGCCAATGAAAACCGAACAGATATTCACCAGCATCGCGAATGCTGTTGCCCATGCCACCGGCAAGGCGCTCACCTTCGGGCTTTGCGTTCTGGCGGTGTTGGCTTGGGGTGTGACTGGTCCCTATTTTGGCTATTCGGATACCTGGCAACTGATCATCAACACCAGCACGACCATCGTCACGTTCCTCATGGTCTTCCTGATCCAGAACACCCAGAACAGGGATAACGCAGCGATCCAGACCAAGCTGGATGAACTGATCCGGGCATCCGAGGCGAAAAACCGCCTGATCGGCATAGAGCATCTGACGGAAAAAGAGGTGGAGCAGCTTCGCAAGGAAATCGAGCAGAAGGTGGTGGAGCTCGCAAAAAGCAAACAGCGCCGGGTCTCGAGCTAGGGCCACCGGTTCCGCGCGGCTTCCATTGAACATCCAAAGCAGATCGTTGCCCTTCGGCGAAACGCTGGGCGGATCAATTGCGCCGGTTGGTGGTGTTTATCTTGGTGTTGGCAGGTTCGCCCTGCTTTTCGGGATCGAGGCTGCCATGCGTACCATGCTCGGTCTCGTCCGTTTTAGGCGTTTTTTTGTCTCCTGTTCCAGCCTGGCTTTGATTTTCCGGAGGCGTCGGCGGCGGTTTGCCTGCGGCAGCCTCTATCCGCATCCGCCGTGGCGGGTTGCGGGTCTCGTCGGGATTGGGCCGCGGTATTTCGTCGGGCAAACGGTCGGGTTCCGGCTCCTTGATAGGCGGTGTCTCGTCGGGCAGGGGAGGAGGCTCGGGTGGCTGAGGCTCGGGGGTGTTCGGCAATATGGCCATTGCGAAATCCCTATCTGTTGATGAAAACCAGCGCGCCGTACTGCACCAGTTCAGCGGCTGAGGACCAACCCAGCTTCGATCTCCCGGTTCCCTCACTAAATGTTTCAGCGATAGTGGCTGGACCCTTTAAGAATCTGGAATTTCGGAACCTCAGCCTGTGGCATGGGTTGGTTCGATGAGACTTCGATAGAAGGAGGTTTTCATGCAGATCCTGAAAACAGTCGTCGACCATGGACCAATGCCGGTGGTGGAGTTTCACGGGCAAGGCGGAGAAGAAATCCAGGTTCGACTTAACGCTCGCTCGGCGGCTGACGACGACGAGACGCTCATCGAAGTAGCGAAAGTGATGATGCTCCATGCCGCTGCTTTCGATCAGCCGGTCGAGGGCAGTGGCAAACCGGGTACCACGGAGCAGAGACCCAGATGGGAAGGACCACCGGAGAATCGCCCTAGCGGTTATCTGCCTGCCAATGACGATCCGGACCGCGATCGCGATGCGGCGGGCGAAACGCTGACCAATCCAGACAAGAGGAAGTTGTCCGATGCGCTTACGACAAAGAATAAAGAGCCGTAAGGCGACGACCCGTATCGAGCGGGCCATAGAGGCCGATTTTTATGCGCGCCGCGTGGGCATCACGAAAAGGGAAGCCGTTGCGATGCTTCGCGATGGGAATGCCAATGTCACGTCGACGAAGGAACCGGCAACAGCCGATCCGTTGGTGAAGTTTCTCGCCGAACATACCGATTTGTCGCCGAACCAGGCCAAGGACCTGGTGGATCGGGAAGGGCGTAATTTGAACAAGCTGCGCAAAATTGCCCGCACCATGAAAGCCGAGGGGTGATCCCTCCCGGGCGGTAGACACCGTGCTTCGACACTTCAAGAACGACCCATACGTGATCGATGAAAGGAGGCGGCCGAGCGCCGCCTCCCGGAATGCCTGGGTCAAGCCGCCTTCAGATTGACAGCCGCTTCGGCAATCTTCGAAAGTTTCTTGTCGGCTGCTTTTTCCTGACTGAGATTTTGTTCGAGCACAGCGGCGCAATCGTCGCGGCCGAGGTCTTTCGCCCAACTGATCAGGGTGCCGTAGCGGGTGATCTCATAGTGCTCGACAGCCTGGGCGGAAGCGATAATGGCGGCGTCGAGTACTTTCGTGTCGGCGACGTCGCCGGTGACGTCATTGGCCTCCTCCAGAATGCCGTCGATGGCTGGGCAATCGATCGCCTTGATCTTCTGGCCGTGCATTTCGAAGACCTGCTCGACGCGCTCGATATGCCCCTTGGTCTCCTCGAGATGATGGGCAAGACCTTCCCTGAGTTTCTCATCCGTTGCCTTGCCGATCATGGTGGGAAGGGCTTTCGCTATCTGTTGCTCGGCGTAGTAGATATCCTGCAAGGTGTGGACGAACAGGTCATCGAGCGTTTTGATCTCCTTCGAGAACAGTCCCATGATTACATCCTTTCATTTGCTTTGAAGCAGCGGCCGGGGCGGGGTGACGGTGGTCGCACACCCCGACTTGGAGGGGCGATCATCGCTGGCCTTCCCCGGTCGCGAATGTTGCGTTCCGCTTAGCGGTACGATGCAGAACGCCTTTGCTCGGGAAATTCCTCTGCCGGCGCATCCGGATCGGAAAGGTAGGCATCGCGACGGGCGTTGATATCGACCGCCCCATTCGAAACCAGAAGCGAACGGATCGTCACCTCGTCGGCTTCATTGGTCTGCACGGCGACCAAAACGCCGCCTCTGCGCACGCCTTCTGCGTAGAGCTCGGCTTCGTCCTTGGAGATACCGGCGCCGGCCAACGCGCCGACGAGGCCGCCTGCTACGCCGCCTGCAGCGGCACCGGCGGCCATCGCGGCAAGCCAGCCTGCCGCGACGACCGGGCCGATGCCTGGAATGGCGATGAAGCCGAGACCGGCGAGAAGGCCGCCCGCACCGCCGGCGAGCACGCCGACGCCAGCACCGGCAGCGGCGCCATCACCTGCTTCCGTCTCAGATTTTTCAGATCCGGCAGGTCCGACGATGCTGATCTTGTCGCTTGCGACGCCCGCCTTTTCGAGATCCTGGATCGCGGCGTGCGCCTCGTTACGTGTATCGAACAGTCCGGTGACTGTTTGCATGATGATCTCCTTCTCGGTGAATGCTGGATTGAACGGCTGGATTGGGGCGCGGTGACATCCCGGCGATGTCGGCCTCGTTTCGTCACGAGCTCTAGATGGCGCCTTCAGTGATGTTGCCCTGGTAGTCGAGGGCCACGGATATCGGCACGCCGTTCTTCTGTGCCGAGGCGCGCCACACGCCGTCCTCGCCGAGTTTCAGATTCGTGATGTCGGTGAAGCCCTTCTTTTCGATCCGATCTTTCGCCTGTCTTTCCGTGAAGCTGTTCTTGCCCTTCACGGGTGCAGCAGGGTTGGTCGAATCCGGGCTCGTGACGGACGGCTTGATTGGAGCAGTTTGCTGAGGGGGTTGTTCCTGGGCAAAGGCTGCGCCGGTGATGGTCAGCGCGCCCAACGCAAGGACGAATGGTTTCATGAATCATCTCCTGCTCGGTGATTGGACAAAGATGCTCGTTCGAAGCGTCAGGCCCCGACGGCGGGTGGAAGCAATCGATGCGGATTGCCGAGCGGGCCGCCACGAAGTGGTTCGGTCATCCGCCACTTCAGTCAGTCAGCCCTCATCTGGGCCAACCCGAGGTTTTCCGGTTCGTTCCAAAAGATTCGAAAAAATATCTCGATTGGTCCGCAGTGCCTGCCATGGAAATAAATGGAACGAGCCTCTGCCTGGGAGCGTTCGTTTTCCGTTGAACCTGGAATTCTTGAGCACGGTTCAAGACGATCGGAAGGAGAGAACAATGACCCTCGGCACAATTCTTGTGATCATTTTGATCCTTCTCTTGCTTGGCGGTTTCAGTGGTCTCGGTGGCGGTCCTTTTTATGGGACCGGTTATTACGGCGGCGGCGGACTTTCCCTGCTGCTCATCATCATCGTCATCCTGATGCTGCTCGGACGGGTTTGACCGGAGAGGATCGGCATCATGCCTGAAAAGAAGATCCCGGCCGAAAAAGCCAGGCAGGGTCGCAAAGGCACCCATGTCCTTCTGATCCTGCTTGCCAGTCTCGCTCTCGCGCTGGTCGCTTGGGGGGCTGTGGAGATTTATGGGCGCATGAGCACGGATACCGGGTCGGCGCCGCCGGTTACGCAGAGCCAACCCTAGCGAAAAGTGAGGAGCAAGGACTATGCGCAGTCTGGCAACGAAAAACCCTGAACAGGTCGAGCATCTGCGGAAGCTGGCCGCTGCTCATTTTGCGCCCGAATTTTTGCGGGCGGCATTGCAGCGGCTTTCCAAGATTCGTGGCGAAGAGGAACTCGCCAAGTTCGAGCGCGAAATGATCGAACTGGTTGAGGGGGAGAGCGGAGAAGGGGAAGCGGACTTTCCTCTGCTCAAGGAATTCGCGATCGAACAGCTTTATCAAGTCATTCGAGAGGCCAAAGAATCTCCGGACACGAAACAGCGGCTTGAGGACATCGCCAAACGGCGCACTTCCGGTCGTTCCGAAGACTCCAGGACGTTGGAGGAACAACTCCAGTCCGGCTTGGAGGACAGTTTCCCGGCGAGCGATCCGCCGGCGGTGGTTTCGTCCACCATTTCGGGGGGCAAGCAAGGCGGAAAGAAATAGCATGTTCGTTGCGGAGGCAGTTCGGCCCGTGGTGCTTTGAGCGCCGCGGGCCGTTTCATTTACCGTCAGTAGCCGCCGACCACGGGCAGGATTTCGCCCGTGATGTAGCTCGAACAGTGCGGTGACGAGAGAAAGACGTAGGCGGGTGCGATCTCCTCCGGCTGGGCTGGCCGCTTCATCGGCGTGTTCGCCCCGAACTTCGCCACGCGTTCGGCCGGCTTGTCGGCAGGGTTGAGCGGGCTCCAGACCGGGCCAGGCGCAACGGCGTTGACCCTGATGCCACGGGTGACAAGGCTCGCCGCGAGGGCCCGCGTAAAGGCGTGAATACCTCCTTTCGTCATGGAATAGTCGAGGAGGTCGGCACTGCCCTCGATTCCCGTAACGGATCCGGTGTTGATGATGGCTGAACCTGGCTTCATGTGGGGAATAGCCGCCTGTGCCATGAAGAAGTAGCCGTAAAGATTGGTCTCGATCGTCATGACGAACTGTTCTTCGGAGATATCGGCGATATCGGTTGCATGGATCTGGAACGCGGCGTTGTTGACCAACACATCGAGATGCCCCAGCTGCTTCACCGTCTCGTCGACGACTTTTCCGCATTTCTCGCGATTGCCGACATCGCCGGGCAACAGGATGCAGCGCCGCCCTTCCGCTTCCACCGCCGCCTTGGTTGCAGCCGCGTCGCTATGTTCCGAGAGATAGCTGATGGCTATGTCGGCGCCCTCGCGCGCGAACAGCACGGCGACGGACCGACCGATGCCGGAAGCGCCGCCGGTGATCAGGGCGACCTTGCCCGCCAGCTTTTCCGAGCCGACATAGTAGGGGGCATCGTACAATGGGGCGGGCTCGACCTCCGTCTCCTTCCCGGGTTTGGCCAGATGCTGTTTGGGGAAGGGCGGGACTGGATAGTGGCGGGCACCTGCTTGCATTGCATCCCCCTTTTTTCCATTCGCGCTTTTTTGGTGATCCTTGCTGTCGATGTCACGCTGGATCTCACGCTGCTTCAGCGCTGCATTGGTTCCTGAAACATTTGCCATTGGCCGGTCTCCCATCAGTGAGCCTCATGCCGCTTGCGGGTTGCCGCAGCCTTTTTGGCCGATGCGGAGCGTTCGCTGGCGGGGCGCCGGGCTGCGGCGCGGCCGCCAAGTCGTCCGCCTTTCTTAGCGGCGACATTGGTGTCGGGATCGCCGCGACCGGAGCCTGATTTGTTGCCACCGCCGGATTCCTTGTTGACGGTGGCCCAGGCCCGGCGCTCGGCTTCATCGTTCGAGACGCCGCGTTCCTTGTAACCTTCCTCGATATGCTCGGCCTTGCGCTTCTGCTTGTCGGTGTATTTGTCTTTGTCGCCACGGGGCATGTTGGCCTCCTTCGCAGGCTTGTTCCGTTTCACGGGTTGTCCTCGGCCAACGTCACGGTCCCGGGACAGTTCCGAAAAGTTCAAAACGGGAACCGGTCCTTGCCGAATGGGTTGCTGTCCTCGAAGGAGGCATCCCTTGGACAACGCGGTTGGAGCAAACGACGCGCCGCATGATGGCGCGGAAGCGGCCCATGCGATTTCGCTCAGATATGTTGCCGATGGCGAACCTGGCATTTACCGCCGCCGCGCAGGGCGAGGGTTCCGCTATCTCGACGCGCAAGGCGGGAAGGTCGCCGGCTTGGTCAATCGTGCGCGCATTCGTGCGCTTGCTATACCGCCGGCCTGGACGGACGTCTGGATATGCGCCGACAATACGGGGCATATCCAGGCAATGGGCCGGGATACCCGCGGACGCCGGCAGTATCTTTACCATCGCGACTGGCTTCGCATGCGAGACGAAGCCAAGTTTTCAAGCTTGATTCCCTTTGCGCGAGCACTGCCGGCAATGCGCCTGCAGGTCGATTCCGATCTGCGCAGGCATGGATTGCCGAGGGAGCGCGTGCTGGCGGTGGTCGTCTGGCTGCTCGACAACACCTTGATAAGGATCGGCAATCCGGCCTACGCAAGAGAGAACGGCAGTTTCGGCCTGACGACGTTGCGGGACAAACACGTCGATATCGTCGGCTCGACCTTGCGTTTTGTCTTCAAGGGCAAGTCTGGCAAGGAATGGAGGCTGAAACTGGCCGACCGGCGTATCGCAGCCATCGTTCGTCATACCCAGGACCTGCCGGGCCAGACTCTGTTTCAGTATCTGGACGAGGGCGGGGATCGGGCCTCGGTGACGTCGCATGCCGTCAACGCCTATATCGGCGACATTTGCGGCTTCAGCTCAAAGCACTTCAGGACCTGGGGCGCCACGGTGCAGGCCTTGTCCCTGTTCGCGCAGACGCCCTTGCCTGAAACCAAGAAAAGGATGGCCGAACTCCGCAACAGCATCATCGACAAGGTAGCCGCAGCGCTTGGCAATACGCGTGCTGTCTGCCGCTCCGGCTACATCCATCCCCAGATCATCGCGTCATGGGAAAGCGGACAGTTGCCGGCGGAATTGAAGGCGGTGGGTCCGGTTAGGAGGAAGGAATTTCTCGACAACGACGAAGTCCGTACGCTGGAGTGGCTGATGCTGGTCGAGGAAGGCAGCGGCGCCGGCAAGCGTTGAGGGGCCTTACTGCTGCGAAATACTCAAGCTCAGTTGCGACCGGAGACCACGGCGAACCAGCCAGCCCGGTGCGAGGGAAGTCGGCGGCTTGCCGGGCTGGCTGCAAAGCGACGTCCGCTTTGGCTGGTGCTCCGAGGGACGGGAAACGCCAGCACTTGGCAAAACATCTGGTGCAGGCCGGGGTTCCAGATTTCTGCAGGCAGGATACGCGTCCGGCTCAGCGGATGCCGGCTTCTCCCGTCGGCACGGGCAGAAAGAGATGGACGGTGGTTCCCTCGCCAACCTGACTTTCGATCTGGACATGGCCACCCGATTGCCGGGCAAACTCATACACCTGGCTGAGGCCCAGCCCGGTTCCCTGTTCCTGCCCTTTGGTGGTGAAGAACGGCTCCATGACATGGGCAAGGATCTCGCCGGTCATGCCGCAGCCAGTGTCTGCCACGGAAATTCTGACAAAGGGAGCGACATTGCCTTTCTCGTCCGATGGCTGCTCCATACCGCCGGCAGTGGCTATGAAAAGCCTGCCCCGTCCTGCCATCGCATCCCTGGCATTGATGGCGAGGTTGAGGATGGCGATGTCGAACTGGTCGCCATCGACGCGCATGGCTTCCACGCGGGGATCGAGATCGGTTTTCACCTCGATGCCTTTGCCCAGCGTCTGTCCAAGCAGATCGGCAAGCGAAACGATCCGTTCGTTGGGATCGACTGATTCCACGCCCAGGGATCGACCTTTCGCAAAGGACAGCAGCCGCTGTGCGAGGGCTGCGCCATTATGGGTGCGACCGAGCATCTCTTCGATCAATGTTGCTGCTTTCGGGTCGATGTCGCCGAGGTGCCGCTGCAGCACCCTGAGGCCGGACTCCAGCACGGCGGCCAGGTTGCTGAAGTCATGCGCAACGCTGGCGGCAAGCCGCCCCGTAGCCTCGAGTTTCAAGGCTCGTCGCCGACGAGCCTTCTCGGCCCTCCGCTCTGAAACATCGCGCAGCCGCACCAGCATGGCCGGCATGCCGGCCCACGTGGTTTGGGCTATCCGCAGCTCGGCCGGGATACCGGGTCGGTCCGGATTGTGGATGATGATCTCGCTGCCGCTTCCGTTTGCGACGGGGAAGCCGAACATGGCCAGAAGCAGGTCGTCTGGCTGGCAGCCGAACATCCGACAGGCAACGGCATTTGCGAAAAGGATCATACCGTTGGCGTCGACAACCAGAATGCCGTCGCGGGTGTTCTGATGCGCTGGCCTGTTCTGCCCGCGAGGTCGCCGAAAACCGGGCAATGGGCGCTCGGAAGGCGAAGCATGCATTGCGTGGCAATCGCCTGTGGCAACCCTCATGAGGTGGCTCCTATCCCAAGCAAATCGAAGTGACCGAGGACGTCCTCGGGAGCGCCGAGATATCCGACCAGTCGTCGCGGCGGCGACTGCGTGTCATCGCTCAGCGTTGGCGCTGCAAGGATACCGGCGCTTCGAGCGGCGTGCCGATCCTCGAGAATATCGATCACCTCGATCTCGATCCGGGACCCCAGCCGCTGCAGGATCATATGCCTGCATTCGAGCGCGGTTTGCATGGCGGGGCTATCGCCCGCGACATAGAGCCGAAGCCGAACCGGGGCGTCGGCGCGAAGTTTCCTGGTCATGTCTCACGCCTGTAGAGTTTGGCGTGGCAACGGCGCTACGCCCTCGAAAGTCCAGTCGTCGACAACAGCGTTTCCGCTTTTCGCGGAGACGCTGTAACTGCTGTTACGCAATTCCGGACACAAAACCGCTGCGCGCTTTTGCTGGAATTGCCTGGGCATCTTCCGGGCTGGCGCGTGACCTGTCCGACCGGACGTGCGGCGCGCTCTGATAGCGAAAACTCGCCTGGATTGATCGGAAGCCTTAAAAGCACTTCAAACCGCACCTTGTGTGTTCTTGTAGACAGACAAGGTGGAGCCCGTCTGCATACTAGTGAACATATCTCGGCTTTTCGGGCAGACCTTTGATGGAGACCAGCGCAAGAAGGGACACGTCGACCATGCAGGTGTCGTTCGAAGAGCTCGACAACAATCTTTTGCGCGCGCTGAAGCCGGAAGATTGGGCAGTGCTCCAGCCCCATCTGGAAGACTGGTCCGGGCATTCCGGGCTGCTGATACACGAACCTGGTGATACTGTCCGCCACGCCTATTTTCCGCGCGCCGAAAGCCTGATTTCCTATTTTGTCGATCTCAGCGACGGCCAGGGCATCGAAACGGTGCTGGTGGGACGCGAAGGCGCGGTTGGCGGAATCGTCAGCCAGGGAAAATTGCCGGCCTACGCCAGAGCCGTTGTCCAGGTCGGTGGCTCATTCTGGCGGATCGATCTGGCGGAGCTCGAGGAGGCGAAATCCCGTTCGCCGACCCTGCGGCACCTGTTCGCGCGCTATGCGGATTGTCTGCTGGCTCAGATATTCCAGTCGGTCGCCTGCAATGCCGCCCATTCGATCGAACAGCGCACGGCCAAATGGCTGCTGGCGGCCATGGATCGGACCGGCAGGCACGATCTGTTGCTGACGCAGGAACAGCTTGCGGCCATGCTCGGCGTGGGTCGCAGCTATCTGAGCCGCGTCTTCCGGCAATTGCGGGATGACGGTGTCATCGAGACGAGGCGCGGTCGCATCATCGTGCACAAAACGAGCCGGCTTCGTTCAATCGCCTGCGAATGCAATGCCGCCGTCAGTCGGCATTTCGAGGCCGTCTTGAAGGGGGTCTATCCCAATGGCCAGAAGAATGCGGAGAAATGAGCGTGTCGAGTTGCCGTTGCAGATTTTTGGAACGGGACTGTTCTGCCGGAATTCTAAGACTGGTCTGAATTGTCCCTTGAAGGGAATTTCGGAGACGAGGCGAGATCAAACCAAAATCGGAGAGGATGATGCCACCATTCAAAGCGGTGATCTTTCGCACGACACGGGACTATAAGCTCCCGATCACGACCTTGTATGATGTGGAAAGAGCAATGGGCATGTCGTGGCCGGACAAATCGGCTGACAGCTATCGCAGCGCCGCTTGCATTCTCGAACAGGCCAAGCTGGGATGGTGCAGCCCGCGCGCCGCTTTCGAGGCCTTTGTGCTTGCAGCCCGGGAACAAGGGCGGATCGTCGAGTGCCGGAGGCTGAAGGATCGCGTTGCGCGTGAACTGGCTTCCATCGAGCCAGAAGCAATCAGGCCGGAGCGCACGACTTCATCGTTCGGACTCCGAAGGCGAGTTCGTGCCGCCACACCAGTTCCGGCGCGCGCGCGTCCTTATTGAGAGGTGTGAGCGCGGGGGCTGTGGCGGCGAGCATTGTGGTTTGAAAAACGCGATAGCCGCCAAAAGCAGGTTTGTTGCCGACTCGACTGCGGGGAACGTTGCCTCCCTCGAGATTCCAGCTTGCTGAATCGGTAAATATGGAACCGGCTGCCGGTGGGGTTGTTCTGTATTTGTATGAAAGGAGAAGCCGATGCGTATCTTGACGCTGGTTGCGGCCCTTTCCGTGATGGCCGCCGCTTCACCGGCAATGGCACAGGAGCCGGAACAACAGCTACCCGGACAGCAGACTCCGGATCAGTCGCCGCAGCCATCCGTGCCGATGCCAGGCCTGTCGCCCGACCAGGAGGTCACGGCAATCAATATCGTCAGGGTCGAAGAGTTGCCGCAACCGGCCAGGGCCGAGGTGGAAACCAAACTGAACGACACCAGCGCGGACGATCTGCGTGAGCTGCAGACATCGATCCAGGCTTCGCCGGTGGCGGTGATGATGCTGGCCCAGAACGGGCTCGATCCAACGCAGGTGGTGGCGGCAACCATAGACCAGTCCGGGACGCTCACCCTGGTCATCCAGGAAACGGCCTGACAACTTGTGGCCATGCTCGGCTGCGAGAGGACTTAGCGGTCAGTGTCCAACTGTTCGATGACCTTCGCGTCGCCGACATCGGTGAGCACCGTCTCGACCTCTTCGTCGTCGACGCCGAGATAGGCGGCAATCACTCTGGGATCGGCGCGCACAAAGGCGGGATCGCCGTCGGAGATCTTGCGGCCATATTCCAGCACGACGATGTGGTCGGAGATCTGCATCACCACCGACATGTCGTGCTCGATCAGCAGGATCGATGTGTCGTTGTTGCTGCGGATATCCATCAGCAGTTCGTTGAGCGCCAGCGACTCCTTCGGGTTGAGGCCGGCGGCAGGCTCGTCGAGGCAGAGCAGCTCCGGACCAGTGCACATGGCGCGCACGATTTCGAGCCGGCGCTGCGCACCATAGGGCAGGTCGCCGGCAGGGTCGTCGGCGCGGTCCATGAGGTCGGCCTTTTCCAGCCAGTACTGCGCTAACTCCACCGATTCCGCGGAAGCCCGGCGATAGCTGCCGATGCCGAACAGCCCCAGGATGAGGAAGCCCGAAGCCTGCATCAGCTTGTTGTGCTGGGCAACCAGCATGTTTTCCAGCACCGTGAGTCCAGGAAACAGCCGGATGTTCTGGAAGGTGCGGGCGACCTTGGCCTTGGCCGTGATCTGGAAATCCGGCATGCGCTCCAGCAGGAACTCCGAGCCATCCTGCCCGGTGAAATGGATCATGCCTTCCGTCGGCTTGTAGAAACCGGTGATGCAGTTGAACACGGTCGTCTTGCCGGCGCCGTTCGGGCCGATGAGCGCGGTGATCTCGCCGCGTCGAGCCTCGAAAGACAGGTCGCCGATGGCGACAAGGCCGCCAAATTCCATGGTCAGATGCTGGACTTGAAGGAGGGGTTTATCCATCGGGGGCATGCTCTCCACTAAGGCCCCTAAGGTCGGGAATGCATGAGCGGCCGATCGGTTCCGCAAGTTTTCAGTTGGCCTCTTCCAGTTCTGCCTGCTCGCTGTGGAGAAACACCGCCGCCTGGCCAACAGCATGGCGGCCTTTTGCGCACTTCAATATGGTGCGCCGACTCAACGGCTGGAGACGGGTAACGCATGAGTGGCGCAGAACAGGTGGAAACCGCACGGATCGCTTCCATCATCGCGACAGAAATCGCGGCCAAGCCGCAGCAGGTATCGGCGGCAATTGCACTGCTCGATGAAGGGGCGACGGTTCCCTTCGTCGCGCGCTATCGTAAGGAAGTCACCGGCGGACTTGACGACACCCAGTTGCGCCAACTGGCCGAACGCCTTGTCTATCTGCGTGAACTCGACGCACGCCGCGCCGCGATCCTGGAATCGATCGGCGAGCAGGGCAAGCTGACGGACGAGTTGAAGGCCAAGATCGCCGCGGCCGCGACCAAGGCGGAACTCGAAGACATCTACCTGCCCTACAAGCCGAAGCGGCGCACCAAGGCCGAGATCGCGCGCGAACGCGGGCTCGGTCCGCTGGCCGAGGCGATCATGGCCGACCGTGCGGCTGTTCCGCTACAGCTGGCCGAAGGCTATATCACCGAAGAGGTGCCGGACACGAAGTCGGCGCTGGAGGGCGTGCGCGACATTCTTTCAGAACAGTTCGCGGAAAACGCCGAACTGGTCGGCAAGCTGCGCACCTATATGCAGGATCGCGCCTTCCTGCGGGCACGCGTCGTCGACGGCAAGCAGGAGGCCGGCGCCAAATTCTCCGACTATTTCGATCATGCCGAGCGTTGGGCGACCACGCCCAGCCACCGGGCGCTGGCGATGCTGCGCGGGCGCAACGAAGACGTGCTTTCGCTCGCCATCGAAGTCGATGCCGACGACACTTCGCCGGTGAAGCCGGTGGATCGCATCATCGTGCAGACGCTGGCGATCGGCAACGCGCTGCCCGGCGACAAATGGTTGACCGAGGTCGCCGGCTGGACCTGGCGTGTGAAGCTGTCGCTGCATCTGTCGCTCGATCTGATGCGCGACCTGCGTGAACGCGCCGAGGAAGAGGCGATCCACGTCTTCGCCCGCAACCTGAAGGACCTCCTGCTGGCAGCCCCCGCCGGCTCGCGCGCCACCATGGGGCTCGATCCGGGCATCCGCACCGGCGTGAAGGTGGCGGTAGTCGACGGCACCGGCAAGCTCAAGGAAACGGCGACGGTCTATCCGTTCCAGCCGAAGAACGATGTGCGCGGCGCCCAGGCCGAAATCGCCCGGCTGATGCGCCAGCACAATGTCGAGCTCATCGCCATCGGCAATGGTACGGGCAGTCGCGAGACCGAGAAGCTGGTCGCCGACCTTCTGGGCGACATGCCGGCGCCGAAGCCGCTCAAGGTGATCGTCAGCGAGGCTGGCGCATCGGTCTATTCCGCGTCTGAAACAGCGGCTGCTGAATTCCCGGGCTTGGATGTCTCCCTGCGCGGTGCGGTGTCGATTGCCAGGCGGCTGCAGGACCCGCTGGCGGAGCTCGTCAAGATCGAGCCCAAGTCGATCGGGGTCGGGCAATACCAGCACGATGTCGACCAGTACCGGCTGGCGCGCTCGCTCGATGCGGTGGTGGAGGATGCCGTGAACGCTGTCGGCGTCGACCTCAACACCGCGTCCGCTCCGCTGCTGGCGCGCGTGTCCGGTCTCGGTGCCTCGCTGGCGGAAGCGATCGTTGCGCATCGCGATGCCAATGGTCCGTTCCCCAGCCGCCAGGAACTGCTCAAGGTGGCGCGCCTGGGACCAAGGGCGTTCGAACAAAGCGCCGGCTTCCTGCGCATTCCGAACGGAACCGAGCCGCTGGACGCGTCCTCCGTGCATCCGGAAGCCTATGGTGTGGCCAAGAAGATCGTCGCCGCCTGCGGGCGCGACGTGCGCGCGCTGATGGGCGACCGAACCATGCTGCAGGCGCTGGACCCGCGCGTTTTCGTCGACGAGCGTTTCGGCTTGCCGACCGTGCGCGACATCATCGCCGAATTGGAAAAGCCTGGCCGCGATCCACGTCCGGGCTTCAAGACGGCGACCTTTGCCGAAGGGGTCGACGACATCAAGGACCTGAAGCCGGGCATGCTGCTGGAAGGCACCGTCACGAACGTCGCAGCTTTTGGCGCTTTCGTCGACATTGGCGTACACCAGGACGGTCTTGTCCACGTCTCGCAACTGGCCGACAGGTTCGTGAAGGACGCGCATGAGGTGGTCAAGGCTGGCGACATCGTCAAGGTGCGTGTGGTCGATGTCGACATTCCGCGCAAGCGCATTGGCCTGACGATGCGGCGCGACGGCGATGGCGGTTCCGGCAAGCCGGCGCGCCAGGACGGCCCGAGGAAACCGGCCATGCCGCAGCAGGGCAAGGGCCGGCCGGACAAGGTGCCGCCGTCGCAGGGTGCTTTCGGTGCAGCGTTGGCCGAAGCGTTCAAGAAGCGGTGAACGCCTCGGGGGCAGAAAAGGCAGTCGCTGAACGTCAGTTCACTGTGTTTTCAGGCCGCTTTCCAGCGAAATAGGCATCGAGGCTGGCCAGAACCATGTAGCCCATGGCGCGGCGTGTCTCGACGGTGGCGCTGGCCTGGTGCGGCATCAGCACGACGTTGGGCAGGTCGAGGAAATCCTTGCGGATGGCCGGTTCGTTCTCGAACACATCGAGGCCGGCCGACGCGATCGAGCCATCGCGCAGGGCCGTGATCAGCGCGTCCTCGTCGACCACGCTGCCGCGCGCGATGTTGATCAGCGTGCCTTGCGGGCCGAGCGCCTTGAGCACGGCCTCGTCGACCACACGGCGCGTGTCCGCCGTCGCCGCGACACAGACGGCCAGCACGTCGCTGTCGGCGGCAAGTGCTGCCGCATCGGCAAAATGCGGCCACGCCACGTCGTGATAATGCGTCCGGTTCGAGTAGCGCACGGCCATGCCAAAGAGCTCGGCGCGGCTGCCCAGCGCCCGGCCAATCTGGCCGAGCCCCAGGATGCCCAGCCGCTTGCCGCGCGGGCTGGAGCCGAGTGGGAATGGCTCGCCGGCCTGCCAGCGGCCGCCGCGCATGAACCGGTCGCCCTCGGCGATCCGGCGCAGCACGGCAAGGATCAATGCCAGTCCCATGTCGGCGACCTCGTCGGTGAGCGCTCCTTGTGTCGTGGCGACATGGACGTCGCGCGTTCGGGCATAGCCGAGGTCGATCCTGTCCGTGCCGACACCGTTGACGGCGATGATGCCGAGCGATGGCAGCCGGTCTATCCAGTCATTGGCGAGGCCCGTGCCCCCGCCGGTCACGACGGCGCGAATGTCGGCGCGCGCCGCCTCGATGCCGTCACGCTGCGCGTCATCGAAGAGACGATGCACCTGATAGGCGGCATCGAGCCTGGCTTCGATCTCGGCCATCATCGGTTCTACGAGCAAGAGATGCGGTTTCACCTGGCCTCCGTAAGCTTATGATTCGTTTGGTGAAGACTGCCAACTGGGTGTATAATTATCTTGGTCGACAGCCGAAACTGGGCTCGGCTGCAAGAGGGCGATATCCAGCCCGTTAGAGGAGGGCATGCTATGGCATTCCTCCACTTCGACACAAACCGTCCCGCGCACTTCCTCTCGGATTGGGGTGTTCCGATTGCAGCAGCTTTCATCATAGCCTGCTGGATCGGCCTCATGATGTGGGGTTGAGGGCGGAGCACGCTGGAAGC
Source organism: Mesorhizobium sp. 1M-11 (assembly GCF_001303895.1). Classification (GTDB taxonomy): domain Bacteria; phylum Pseudomonadota; class Alphaproteobacteria; order Rhizobiales; family Rhizobiaceae; genus Mesorhizobium. The sequence goes on from NZ_LJSD01000074.1 coordinate 165,963, forward strand.
GCCATGAGTCATATGACGCCTAGTCCGCGCTGACCGTCAGTTCGACGCGATCCGCCGAGAAGCGCGTCTGTGAATACTGGATCGGCTTGTCGCTACCATCGACATTGATACCACGCGCGACCAGCACGATGGCGCCGGGCGAAAGCCGCAGATCGCGCGTGTCGGTGTCGTCGGCGTGCCGCGCTTCGATAGTCGTCGAGGCGCGGCGATAGTCCCTGATGCCGGAGAGCGCGAGTGCCCGTGTGATCGAATGGGTCCTGGCGAAATAGTCCGCGATATCGGGGAAATGCGCGGCACGAAACCAGGCGGTTGAACGGGAAACCGGCACGCCGTCAGCAAGGCCGCGCATTTCGAGACGGATGACCTCTTCGGCAGGCTCCAGCCCAAGTGCTGCGGCAACCGTGGCGTTGGCCGGTTCGCGGGCATGGTCGAGGAGCTCGATCTGGCGGTCCCGTACTTGGCCCTCGAGACCGGCGGAGAAGCGAGTTCTCGCGCCGATCGGATAGGTCAGGCGTTTCTGGCGTCGCACATAGGTGCCGCGTCCCTGTTCGCTCCGAAGCACGCCTTCGTGGACCAGGGCCGCGATGGCGGCGCGCACCGTATGGCGGTTCACGCCGAAGCGAGCCGCGAGTTCGGCTTCGGGCGGCAGGCGTCCGCTCTCGTCAGCAAGGCCATTGCCGATGCCCCGCCTGATCTCGTCGCCGATCTGCCGCCACAGCGCGACGCCGACTCCTCGATGCAATGCCGATTTCGACAATATCCCGCTCCTGCCGCTCGCTGTCATGCTTCCGTCATCCAACGGAGCTAAGACAGGCTAAGATATCTAGTTGTCTAGATCAATAGACAAATTGAGGTAAGCATGAACATCACTGCCGATCAAACCGCGCGACGGGACCGGATGGCGGTTCTGGCGCGCTGCAGCAGCCAAAGGCTGAGCGCACTCTGGGCGGTGCTTGGATTGCGACAGGCGCATACGCCGTTGCGCGGCCCCGAGGCTGGCCTGGTGATGCTGCGCGGACGCATCGGTGGCACCGGCGAGCCGTTCAATGTCGGCGAGGCGACCGTCACCCGCGCCAGCGTCAAGCTGGAAGATGGCTCGGTCGGTCATGCCATGATGCTCGGTCGCGATCATGCCAAAGCGCGGCTCTCGGCGGTCATCGATGCGCTCTGCCGCAATCCCGAGACCGCGGCGCGCATCGATGCCGAACTGATCCAGCCGATACGACGCGAACTGGACGTTGCCGACGAGACGCGACGCCAGCAGACCGCTGCCACCCGCGTCGACTTTTTCACCATGGTACGCGGAGAAGACTGATGTTGAACGAAGCGACTGCCCTCGAAGGCGGGTTCTCCAATCCGGTCCTGAATGCCCAGTCCGTCTTCCGCGCCGTCATGGATGCGATGGCGAAGCCTGCGACCATCGTCGAGGTGGACGCGGTCGTGACGCCGCCGTCGCGGCTTGACCGGGCGGCCGGCGCCGTGGCCTGCGCTCTGATCGATACCGATACCCCGTTCTGGCTCGATGCCACACTGGCCGAAAGCACGGCACTGCGCGCCTGGCTCACTTTCCACACAGGTGCTCGTGAGATGGCAACCTGCGGTGATGTCGCTTTCGCCCTGGTCGGCGCTCCCCAGACCATGCCGCCGCTGGAGCGCTTTGCTCAGGGTACCCAGGAATATCCGAACCGTTCCGCCACGCTGATCCTGCAGGTGCCAAGTCTCGAAAGCGGCGCGCCGCTGACGTTCGAGGGCCCAGGCATACGCGATCGTGTCGTTCTGGCGCCGCGTGGCCTGCCGCAGGATTTCGCGGCGCAGTGGAAGGCCAACCGCAAACGGTTCCCGCGTGGCGTCGACCTCATCCTCACCACGGGCGATGCCATTGCCTGCTTGCCGCGTTCGGCGCGCCTCGTCGAGATGGAGGGCTGATCGATGTATGTTGCAGTCAAGGGCGGCGAGGTCGCCATCGACAATGCCCACCGCCTGCTGGCCGATCGCCGTCGCGGCGACAGGTCGGTGCCGGCACTGACGCTGGACCAGATCACCGAACAGCTCAGCATCGGCGTCGATCGGGTGATGAGCGAAGGTTCGCTTTATGATCGCAGGCTGGCGGCGCTCGCCATCAAGCAGGCACGCGGCGACCTGATCGAGGCGATCTTCCTGGTGCGGGCCTATCGCACCACGTTGCCGCGCTTCGGCCACAGCGAGCCGGTCGACACCGGCGCCATGCTGGTCGAGCGGCGCGTGTCCGCCTGCTACAAGGACCTGCCCGGCGGCCAGCTGCTCGGGCCGACCTTCGACTACACGCACCGCCTGCTCGATGAAGAACTCGAAGGCGATCCGCAGATCGAAACAGGCGCGCAGCGCACCGATGCTCAGGAGCCGGTCATGCGCGTGGCCGACATTCTCGACCAGGAAGGACTGATCGAGGACGACGGCTTCATCGATCCGGCGCTTGAGCCCGGCGACATCAACCAGACGCCGACGGAATTTCCGATGTCGCGCGCCATGCGGCTGCAGTCGCTGTCGCGCGGCGACGAGGGCTTTCTCCTCGCGCTCGGCTATTCGACGCAGCGCGGCTATGCGCGCAGCCATCCCTTCGTCGGCGAGGTCCGCATTGGTGAGGTCGATGTCGAGGTGTTCATGCCGGAACTCGGCTTTGCCGTGCCGGTCGGCCGTGTCCAGGTCACCGAATGCCAGATGGTCAACCAGTTCAAGGGCTCGGCCAAGGCACCGCCGCAATTCACGCGCGGCTATGGCCTCGTCTTCGGCCAGTCCGAGCGCAAGGCGATGGCGATGTCGCTGTGCGACCGCGCTTTGCGTGCCGAGGAGCTGGGCGAAGATCTGGTCGCTGCGCCGCAGGACCAGGAATTCGTCCTGTCGCATTGCGACAATGTTCAGGCCACAGGCTTCGTCGAACATCTGAAATTGCCGCACTATGTCGACTTCCAGGCTGAGCTTGGCCTGGTTCGCACCATGCGCGCCGAATACGAACAGCGCACTGGCGAGGCGGTTCTTGAAACAAGGGAGGCCGCCGAGTGAACGCGCACGCATCCAATTACAACTTTGCCTATCTGGACGAGCAGACCAAGCGCATGATCCGGCGTGCCATCCTCAAAGCGATCGCCGTGCCGGGCTACCAGGTGCCGTTCGCCAGCCGCGAAATGCCGATGCCTTATGGCTGGGGCACCGGCGGCGTGCAGGTTACCGCCTCGATCCTCGGACCCGACGATGTGCTGAAGGTCATCGATCAGGGCGCCGACGACACCACCAATGCGGTCTCCATCCGCAAGTTCTTCCAGAAGGTTGCAGGTGTCGAGACGACCACCAGCACCGAGGACGCGACAATCATCCAGACCCGCCACCGCATCCCGGAGGCGCCGCTGCAGGAAGGCCAGGTGCTGGTCTACCAGGTGCCGATCCCGGAGCCGCTGCGGTTCCTAGAGCCGCGCGAGACGGAAACCCGCAAGATGCATGCGCTGGAAGAATACGGCCTCATGCATGTGAAGCTCTATGAGGACATCGCCAAGAACGGCCACATCGCCACCACCTATGCCTACCCGGTGAAGGTCGAGGGCCGTTACGTGATGGATCCGTCGCCGACGCCGAAATTCGACAATCCGAAGATGCACATGTCGCCGGCGCTGCAGCTCTTCGGCGCTGGGCGCGAGAAGCGCATCTATGCGGTGCCGCCGCATACCGAGGTGATCAGCCTCGACTTCGAGGATCATCCTTTCGAGGTGCAGCGCTTCGACAAGCCCTGCGCGCTGTGCGGCGCCGAGCAGGTCTATCTCGACGAAGTCGTACTCGATGATCGCGGCGGGCGCATGTTCGTTTGTTCCGACACGCACCATTGCGAAAGCCGCCAGGCCGCGGGCCATCGCGGCGAGATGTCCGGTGAGGCGCTGTCATGACTGTTTCGGTGAGAATCGACCAAGCCGGCGTCGAAACCACGGACCTGCCGCTGATGTCGGCCAGGTCGGTCAGCAAGTCTTATGGCCAGCGCATCGGCTGCGCAGATGTCGATTTCGACATCTGGCCCGGTGAGGTGCTTGCGATCGTCGGCGAGTCCGGCTCGGGCAAGACGACGCTGCTCAACTGCATCTCCACGCGCCTCGCCCCGACTACGGGCACGGTGTCCTACCGCATGCGTGACGGTGAGATGCGTGATCTGTATGGGTTGGGCGAGGCGGAGCGCCGCCTGCTGCTGCGCACCGACTGGGGGTTCGTCCACCAGAACCCGGCCGATGGCCTGCGCATGACGGTTTCGGCGGGCGCCAATGTCGGCGAGCGGTTGATGGCGGTCGGCGACCGCCATTACGGCAAGATCCGCGCCACCGCCACCGATTGGCTCGGCCGTGTCGAGATCGACGCAGATCGCATCGACGACCAGCCGCGTGCTTTCTCCGGCGGCATGCGCCAGCGCCTGCAGATCGCACGCAATCTTGTCACCGCGCCGCGCCTTGTCTTCATGGATGAGCCGACCGGCGGCCTCGACGTCTCGGTGCAGGCACGCCTGCTCGACCTGCTGCGCGGCCTGGTTCACGATCTCGGCCTCGCCGTCATCATCGTCACGCACGATCTCGCCGTCGCGCGCCTGCTGTCGCACCGCATGATGGTGATGAAGGACGGCCGCGTGGTCGAACACGGGCTGACCGACCGTCTGCTCGACGATCCGCAGGCGCCTTACACGCAACTTCTCGTTTCTTCGATCCTGCAAGTCTGAGGCATGATCATGGCTCCTGTGCTTACCGTTTCCGGTCTTGCCAAGACCTTCACCATGCATCTGCGCGGCGGCATCGAACTGCCGGTGATCACAGATGCCGCCTTTGTGCTCGACGGCGGAAAATGCGCCGTGCTCGGTGGCCCGTCGGGCGCCGGCAAGAGTTCGATCCTCAAGATGCTCTACGGCAACTACGCCGTGAATGAAGGTCGCATCGAGATCCTGCATCGCGGCGAGATGGTCGACCTGGCATCTGCTGCCCCGCGCACCGTGCTTGAGATCCGCCGCGAGACGATCGGCTATGTCAGCCAGTTCCTGCGTGTTGTGCCGCGTGTCTGCGCGCTCGACATCGTCGCCGAACCGTTGGTCGAGCGCGGCATCGATCGCAGGAAGGCGGCCGACAAGGCTCGTGAACTGCTGAGCCGGCTCAACCTGCCGGAGCGGCTGTGGGCCCTGCCGCCTGCCACCTTCTCCGGTGGCGAACAGCAGCGCGTCAACATCGCACGCGGCTTCATCACCGGCCATCCGGTGCTGCTGCTCGACGAGCCGACCGCTTCACTCGATGCCACCAACCGGGCCGTCGTCGTCGAGATGATCGAAGAGAAGAAGCGGGCAGGGGTAGCTCTGCTCGGCATCTTCCACGATGCCGACGTGCGCAATGCGGTGGCCGACATCGTGATCGACGTCACCGGCTTCGCGCCGGACCGAAAGGCTGCCTGATCATGCCGCGTCTTTCCGAGACTCCGTTTGTCGATCCGACCGCGCGCCTCGAGAACTGCACGCTCGGCCGCTACACGGAAGTGACCGAGGGCTGCCGTCTCACCGAGACCGAACTCGGCGACTACTCCTACGTCATGCCGAACGGTCAGACCTGGTGCGTGACCATTGGCAAGTTCGCCAACATCGCCGCTTCCGTGCGCATCAATGCCACGAACCATCCGATGTCGCGCGCCACGCTGCATCACTTCACCTATCGCGCCGGCGACTATTTCGATGACGCCGCGCATGAGGACGATTTCTTTGCCGCGCGCCGCGCCAATCGTGTCGTGGTCGGCCACGACACCTGGATCGGCCACGGCGTCACCATCTTGCCTGGCGTGACCATCGGCGATGGCGCGGTCGTCGGTTCGGGCGCCGTCGTCACCAAGGATGTCGAGCCCTACACGATCGTCGCTGGTGTGCCGGCTAAGTTCATGCGCCGGCGCTTCGAACCGGCGATCGCCGAGCGCATGCAGGCGCTGGCCTGGTGGGATTGGGATCACGCCAGCCTGCGTGCCGCGCTCGATGATTTCCGCGACCTGAGCGCCGAGGCATTCCTCGAACGCTACGAAGACCGATCCGAAAGCACGATATCGGTGAATGGTCACACAGCTGACATGAACGGTACATCGGACCGTCATCGAGAAGCGATAACCGGGTAACGATTTCCGGCTGGGCGTCGCGGCCTTGCCGGTCGCGGTCGCATGTCCGGACAGCCGAGCAACACGCGTCCATCGACGACCACTCAATTGGTACCAGGGCTCAAGCCCAAACCAGGGAGCGATTTCATGAACGCCATCACCATACGCAACCTGTCGAAGAATTTCGGCAAGAAGCGCGCACTCGACAACGTCAGCCTCGATATCGCCAAAGGCGAGATGGTTGCGCTGATCGGCGCCTCTGGCTCCGGCAAGAGCACGCTGCTGCGTCACATCTGCGGGTTGGAGACCGGACAGACGGGCTCCAGCACGATCGATATCTTCGGCGCCAGCCTGCAGAACAATGGCCGGCTGTCGGGCGGCGCCCGTGGTCTCCGGCGCAACATCGGCGTGATCTTCCAGCAATTCAACCTGGTCAGCCGGCTGTCCGTGCTGTCCAACGTGCTGATCGGCAATCTCGGCCGCATCCCGGTGTGGCGCGGCACGCTCGGCCTGTTCAGCGCCGAGGAAAAGCGGCTTGCCCGCGAGGCGCTCGCCAAGGTCGGTATCCCGGAAGTGGCCTGGCAGCGCGCATCGACATTGTCGGGCGGCCAGCAGCAGCGCGCGGCGATCGCCCGTACGCTGGTGCAGCGTTCCAACATCCTGCTCGCCGACGAGCCGATCGCTTCGCTCGATCCCTCTTCGGCGCGCCGCGTCATGGAAGTGCTGGCCGGCGTCAACCGCGAAGACGGCATCACCTGCGTGGTGTCGCTGCACCAGGTGGAATATGCGCGTCGTTATTGCCCGCGCACCATCGCCCTTAAGGACGGCCGCGTCGTGTTCGACGGCCCGTCCTCCAGGCTCACCCACAGAACCCTGATCGAACTCTACGGCTCGAATTCCGAGGAGTTGATCCTGCCCGAGGCTGTTCCGGATTTCGTCCCCGAATACCCGGAACCTGCAACTGCCAAGAACCCGGACATGGCGCCGGCTTTCGCCTGAACAGAAAACCAACAGGAGACGTTGACATGAACGCTATGCTCAAGGCCATCGCCGCCACGGCGATCGCCTTCACCCTCACTGGTGCCGCCTATGCCGAGGAGATCAACTTCGGCATCATCTCGACCGAGTCCCAGCAGAACCTCAAGCCCAAGTGGGAGCCCTTCCTCGCCGACATGAAGAAGGAAACCGGCCTCGACGTGAAGCCGTTCTTCGCTTCCGACTATGCCGGTGTCATCGAGGGCATGCGTTTCGGCAAGGTGCAGATGGCCTGGTACGGCAACAAGTCGGCCATGGAAGCCGTTGATCGCGCCGACGGCGAGATCTTCGCCCAGACCGTCTCCGTCGACGGCAATCCCGGCTACTGGTCGCTGATCCTGGCTCCGAAGGACAGCAAGCTGAACACCGTCGAAGACCTGCTGAAGTGCGACAAGACCCTGAACTTCGGCCTCGGCGATCCGAACTCGACGTCGGGCTATCTGGTGCCGACCACCTTCGTCTTCGCGGCCAACAAGGTAGACCCGAAGAACTGCTTCAAGGCTGTCACCAACGCCAACCACGAGACCAACGCCATGGCCGTTGCCAATGGCCAGCTCGATGCGGCTGCCAACAACACCGAGAACATGGCCCTCATCGAGAAGAACCAGCCGGAAGCCTTCGCCAAGATCAAGGTGATCTGGAAGTCGCCGCTGATCCCGTCCGACCCGATCGTCTGGCGCAAGGATCTGCCGCAGGAAACCAAGGACAAGCTGAAGAACTTCATCCTGAGCTACGGCACCGACAAGTCGAAGGGTGACGTCGCCAAGGAGAAGGAAATCCTGGCCGGCCTGCAGTGGGCACCGTTCCGCGCATCGGACAATGAGCAGTTGCTGCCGATCCGCGTGATGGAGCTGGCTAAGGCTCAGGCCAAGGTGGAAGCCGACGCCAATCTCTCCGAAGCCGACAAGAAGGCCAAGATCGAGAAGATCGAAGCCGAGAAGGCAGGCTACGAAGCCAAGATCAAGGCCAAGGGCCAGAGCTGATCGGCTTCAGGCCAACGCCGTTTCATCAAACATGCCGGGCGGATCAGCGCCCGGCATAGCCCAGCGAGCAGGACGATGACCCAAACGACGCATATCGGCGAAACCGCGAAACCTCGTCCCGAGATCGGGCGCGACTGGACCCGCGACGCCTGGACCGCCGTCACCTGGATCGGCCTGGTCCTGCTTCTGATCTGGAGCTGGGCGCCGGCCGAGATGTTTCGCTGGACCTATCTCTTCACCGATGCCGGCAACATGGCGCAATATGCCGCCGGCTTCTCGCATCCGAACTTCGGGGAGTGGCGCTACTACCTGCAGGAGATGCTGGTCACCATCCAGATCGCGCTGTGGGGTACGTTCCTGGCGGCCGTTCTGGCGGTGCCGTTCGGCATCCTGTCGGCCTCCAACATGGCGCCCTGGTACATCGTCCAGCCGGTACGCCGGCTGATGGATCTGTTCCGCTCCATCCATGAACTCGTCTATGCGGTGCTGTTCGTCGTCGCTGTCGGTCTCGGGCCGTTTGCCGGCGTCATGGCGCTGTTCATCCACACCACCGGCATCCTGGCCAAGCTGTTCTCCGAGGCCGTGGAGGCGATCGACCCACGCCCTGTCGAGGCGATCCGTGCCACCGGTGCGACGCGCCTGCAGGAAGTGGTCTTTGGCGTGGTGCCGCAGGTGCTGCCGCTGTGGATGTCCTACGCGCTCTACCGCTTTGAATCCAACGTCCGCGCTGCCACCGTTCTTGGCGTCATCGGTGCGGGCGGTATCGGCCAGGTGCTGTTCGAGAGCATCCGCGGTTTCTATTACCCTGAAGCAGCCGCAATGCTCATCATCATGCTGGTGACGGTGTCGTTGATCGACGTCATCTCGCAGCAATTGCGAAAGCTGTTCCTGTGATGCGCTACGCGGTCTATTTCACGCCTTCCGAGGACGATCCGCTGACCAGGGCGGCCTCAAACTGGCTCGGTCGCGATGCCTTCTCGGATGAAATGCTTGCTGCGCCGTCATTCGACGGTTTGCCGGCTGCGGAAATTTCCCACCTGACGAGTGAGCCGCGCCGCTACGGCTTCCACGCCACCATCGTCGCGCCGTTCCGGCTCGCCGATGGCGTCGGCCTGGCCGAACTTGAGGAGAGTTTCGAGCGGTTCTGCGCCAAGACAACTCCGTTCTTCATCGAAGGCCTGCGGGTCGGGCAACTGGGCTCCTTCCTGGCGCTGTTGCCGACCGAAACCGAATATCAGCTTTCCGCCTTTGCAGCCGATGCCGTCCTGCATTTCGCGCCGCTGCGTGCAGCACTCACCGAAGCCGAGATCGAGCGCCGCGGTCCTTCGAAGCTCACCACACGCCAGGCCGCTTATCTCAGGCGCCATGGCTACCCCTTCGTGATGGACGAGTTCCGTTTCCACATGACGCTGAGCGAGCGTCTGCCGGGGGAAACATTGGCGCGTATGCAGCCGGCGCTGGAACGCCGCTTCGAAGCGTTCACGGGGCGGCCATTCCCCATCGACGGCCTTGCCCTGTTCATCGAACGCGAGCCCGGCGCGCCCTTCACCGTGCATTCCTATCGGCCGCTGCGGCCACTTGAAGCCAGAAAGTCTGCCTGAGATGTCCCAAGAGATCGTCCTGAAAAATGCCCGCGTCGTCCTCGAGGACGAGATCGTCAACGGATCGATCCTGTTCCGTGACGGCAGGATCGCAGCGATCGACAGCGGTGCGGCGGCAACGGGCGAGGACTGCGAGGGCGACTATGTGGTCCCCGGCCTCGTCGAACTCCACACCGATCATCTCGAGGCTCACTATTCGCCGCGCCCCGGCGTGCGCTGGGATTCGATCGCTGCCCTGCAGGCACATGACGCGCAGGTGGTGGCCTCCGGCATCACCACCGTCTTCGACTGCCTGCGCCTGGGCTCCGACGAGGACGGCGGTTTCCAGAAGGGCGAGATGCGTGCCATCGCCGACGCCATCCAGGTCGCAGTCTCAGAGGACCGGCTGCGCGCCAGCCACCTTATCCACTTGCGCTGCGAGGTCTCGGCGGCTGACGTGCTCGACCACTATGACGACTTCCGGACAGACGGTTTCGTGCGGCTCGCCTCGCTGATGGACCATGCGCCCGGCCAGCGCCAGTTCCAGACGCTGGATCAATACGCGCTCTACTACAAGGCCAAGCGCGGGCTGGACGACGCGGCTTTCGAGCGCTTCATGGCCAAGCGTATCGCCGCTTCGCAGAAATACTCCGCGCCGCACCGAAAGAGTATTGTCGAGGCTTGCAGCGAACGCGGCATCGCGCTCGCTAGCCATGACGATGCCACCGTCGAGCATGTCGAGGAATCGATTGCTTTCGGCGTCAAGCTGGCTGAGTTCCCGACCAGCATGGAAGCTGCAAAGGCCTCGCACGAGGCCGGCATCTCGGTGATGATGGGCGCCCCCAACATCGTGCGCGGCAAGTCGCATTCCGGCAACATCGCGGCGAGGGAACTGGCCCAGGCCGGTGTGCTCGACGTGCTGTCGTCCGACTATGTACCGTTCAGCCTGATACAGGCGCCGTTCATCCTGGCCGATGGGCCGCAAGGCAGGCCGCTCAACGAGACGATCAAGCTGGTCACCGCCGCGCCGGCGCGCACGGTAGGCCTCAGCGACCGCGGCCGTATCGCGCCGGGCCTGCGCGGCGATGTCGTGCGCGTGCGCCACACCAGGGGTGTTCCAGTCGTGCGTTCCGTCTGGCGCGAGGGCCGTCGCGTTGCCTGACACAAGGCTGCATGGCACGCTCGTCGTCGTGGTCGGCCCCAGCGGCGCCGGCAAGGACAGCGTGATCGGCTATGCCCGCGAGCGCCTGGCTACGCGGAGCGACATTCTGTTCGTGCGCCGCATCGTCACGCGTGAAGCGACGGCGGATGCCGAGGATCACGACAGCCTGAGCGAAGTCGCCTTTGCGGAAGCGCAGGGGGAAGGGCGCTTCGCGGTGAGCTGGCAGGCGAACGGGCTGAGCTATGCCTTGCCGCGCAGCGTCATGGACCATGTCAGCCGTGGCGACACGGCGATCGCCAATGGGTCACGCGGGGCGATCGAGGACATACGCGCTGCCTTCGCCAATGTCATCGTGGTCGGGCTGACCGCCAGGCCTGAGATCATTGCAGCTAGGCTTTCCGCGCGCGGACGCGAGACGGCCGAAGAGATCGGTCGCCGCGTCGAGCGGGGCCTGAAGCTCGGCGCCTATGGCCAGGACATCACCATCGACAACAGTGCCGAACTCCAGACCGCCGGCGAGGCGCTGATATCGATCATCACCGGCCAGCTGTCGCTGGCGTCGTGATCATTTCCGCGTTTCCGTGAAAAGCGGAAACGCTCCGGCTGACAATCTGCCATCAGGCCGATAACCTCGCGCTTTCCTCAGCCAGGCCGCCATGCTCGACAATGAAGTCGACAACGTCCTGCAGGCCCTTGCCGCGATGCAGGTCAGTGAAGACGAACGGGCGCTTGCCGCGCATCCTGGATGCATCCGCTTCCATCACATCGAGATCGACATGGACATGAGGAGCGAGATCGCTCTTGTTGATCACCAGGAAATCGGAGCGGGTGATGCCCGGACCGCCCTTGCGCGGGATCTCCTCCCCCTGACAGACCGAGATGACATAAAGCGTCAGGTCTGCAAGGTCCGGCGAGAAGGTGGCGGCGAGATTGTCGCCGCCCGATTCGATGAAGACGATGTCGAGATCGGGAAAACGCCGGTTCATCTCGGCGATCGCCTGCAGGTTGATGGAGGCGTCCTCGCGGATCGCGGTGTGCGGACAGCCGCCGGTTTCCACGCCCATGATACGGTCTTCCGGTAGTGCCTGGTGTCGCGCCAGGATCAAGGCGTCTTCCCGCGTGTAGATGTCGTTGGTCACCACAGCGATCGAATAGCGGTCGCGCAGTGCCTTGCAGAGCTTCTCGGTCAGCGTCGTCTTGCCAGAACCGACAGGTCCGCCGATGCCGACACGCAAGGGGCCGTTTTTCTGTGTCATGAGCGAAAAAGCCTCGAATGCAGGGTTTCATGTCTGATGGCCATGACCTCGCCAAGGAACGTCGCCGAGCCGAGATCGTCAAGGGCCGCGTGCGCCGCGCGTCGTGCGGCATCGAGGACAGCGGGTTCCAGCCTGGCCATCAATGCCGTCACGCCATTCTGGCCGGTCACCGAGAGCCGGATCGAAGCCTGCAACTGGTTGAGCGTGAAGGCCTGCAGGAATGCGGTGAGCGTGCTGGTCAGCGCGATGTCATGGGCGGCCGCGACGGCGCCGACGGCGACAGCGTAGGCGCAGGGACGCGGCAGGCGCTGCAGGACAGTGCATGGCCAGCTTTGCGCGGCCTCAAGGAAGGCCGAACCCTGCGAGAGGCTTTCCAGATGGCGTTCGCGGCTGCCGGCGAGGGCCTCCGCCAGCGCCGCGATGCCGGCAAGATCGTTGCCCTCGCGCGCCAGCCGCCAGCTTTCGGCGAGCAGCAAGGCATCGTTCCAGGCCGATCCGCGTTCAACGAGATCGCTCAGCCAGGTTTCCAGGCTGCCGGTGTCAACGACCAGCCCGTCATGCACCGCTTGTTCGAGGCCGTGGCTGTAGCTGTAGGAGCCGACGGGGAAGACCGGTGAGAGCCAGGCCAGCAGTCTCAGCAGCGCATGGCCGGGATCAGTCGTGGTGGTGGTCATGGCCCCCACCGTGATGATGATCATGGTGGTCGTCGTGATGGTGGTGATGATGCCCGCCGGAATAGGCGCCGCGCAGCGGACTGAAGATGGCGTCGATCTCGTGCACCGTTGCGCCCAACCCTTCGAGCATCGCCTTGATGACGTGGTCGCGCAGGATCACGATGCGATCGCCTTCGATCTGTGCGGCGAGGTGCCGGTTGCCGATATGCCAGGCGAGTTCGGCTATGTGCAGCGCGTCACGCCCCCGGATCTCCAGCAAGGGTTCGCGCGCCGCCCGGATTTCGATCTCGCGGCCGTCCTCCGTCAGAAGCCTGTCGCCATGTTCCAGCACCACCGGTTCGGTGAAGTCGGCGAGCAGCTTCTCGCCGCTTGCCAGCAGGATGAGTTTGCGGCGCAGATGCCGTTCGTCGCGCTCCAGCACGGCATGATCGGCAGGCGGCCGCTGACTGTGCGTCTTGTCGGCGCGGATGATCTCGATGGCCCGCATGGTGGGCTTCCCTTCGGCTCTCAGAACAGGAAGTAGCGCTGTGCCAGCGCCACGGTTTCTGCGGGCGGGCACGTCAGCAACCTGCCGTCGGCACGCACCTCATAGGTCTCGGGGTCGACTTCCATGACCGGCATCGCGTCGTTGAGCACCATCGAGCGCTTGCCGATACCGTCCCGCGTGTTGGCGACCGCTACCATCTGTTTTTCAACGCCGATCTTCTCGCGCAGGCCTGATGCCAGCGCGGCCTGCGACACGAAAGTCACCGAGCTTGCGCTCAGCGCCTTGCCGAAGGCACCGAACATCGGCCTGAAATGCACCGGTTGCGGCGTCGAGATCGAGCCATTCGGGTCTCCCATCGGCACCGTCACGATCATCCCGCCGAGCAGGACCATGTCGGGTTTCACCCCGAAGAAGGCCGGGCTCCACAGTGCGAGGTCCGCACGCTTGCCGATCTCGATGGAACCGACTTCATGCGCGATGCCGTGGGAGATGGCCGGATTGATCGTGTATTTGGCGACATAGCGGCGGACGCGGAAATTGTCGTTGCCGGCATCGTCCTCGGCCAGCGATCCACGCTGACGTTTCATCTTGTCGGCGGTCTGCCAGCAGCGGATCACCATCTCGCCGACGCGCCCCATCGCCTGGCTGTCGGAGGAGATGATCGAGAACGCGCCCATGTCGTGCAGGATATCCTCGGCCGCGATCGTTTCCTTGCGGATGCGGCTTTCGGCGAAGGCGATGTCCTCCGGGATCGACGGCGACAAATGATGGCAGACCATCAGCATATCGAGATGTTCGGCCACGGTATTGATCGTATAGGGGCGCGTGGGGCTGGTCGAAGCCGGCAGAACATTGGGGTACTGGCAGACGCGGATGATATCGGGCGCGTGGCCGCCGCCGGCGCCTTCGGTGTGAAAGGAGTGGATCGTCCGGCCCTTGAACGCCGCGATCGTGTCCTCGACGAAGCCGCTTTCGTTCAGCGTGTCGGTGTGGATGCCGACCTGCACGTCGAAGCGATCGGCGACGGCCAGGCAGTTGTCGATGGCCGCAGGCGTGGTGCCCCAGTCCTCATGCAGCTTCAGGCCGCAGGCACCGCCGAGCACCATCTCCTCGAGCGCGCCGGGCAGGGAGGCGTTGCCCTTGCCGAACAAGCCGATGTTCATCGGCATGCCGTCGAAAGCCTGGATCATGCGCTCAAGGTGCCACGGGCCCGGCGTGCAGGTGGTGGCCAGCGTTCCGTGCGCCGGTCCGGTGCCGCCGCCGATCATGCAGGTGACGCCCGAAGTCAGGGCTTCTTCCATCTGCTGCGGCGAGATGAAATGGATGTGGCTGTCGATGGCGCCGGCGGTCAGGATCCGCCCTTCGCCGGCGATGATTTCCGTGCCCGGCCCGATGACGATGGTAACGCCGGGCTGGGTGTCGGGATTGCCCGCCTTGCCGATCGCGGCGATGCGCCCGTCCAGCAGTCCGACATCGGCTTTGTAGATGCCCGTATGATCGACGATCAGCGCATTGGTGATCACGGTGTCCACGGCGCCGTCGGCGCGCGAGACCTGGCTTTGTCCCATGCCGTCGCGGATCACCTTGCCGCCACCGAATTTCACCTCTTCGCCATAGGTCGTGAAATCCCGCTCCACCTCGATGAACAGTTCGGTGTCGGCCAGCCGCACCCTGTCGCCGGTCGTCGGCCCGTACATCTGCGCATAGGTGGCGCGGCTGATCCTTGCTGGCATCGAACGTCTCCGTCGAAGGATGTCTGTTGCGGAGGCCGGCGAACCGGCCGCAAACTTAGAGCTTTCCCATCACCATCTGGCGAAAGCCGTAGATGACGCGTTCGCCGCCGAACGGAACCAGCGATACGTCGCGTTCCTGTCCCGGTTCGAACCGCACGGCCGTACCGGCAGCAATGTCCAGCCGCAGCCCTCTCGTCTTTTCACGGTCGAAACGCAAAGCCGCGTTGACCTCGAAGAAGTGATAATGGCTGCCGACCTGGATCGGCCGGTCGCCTGTATTGGCGACCTTGAGGATAAGAGCCTCGGCAGCCTGGTTCAGCTCGATATCGCCATCCGGCGTGAGGATTTCTCCCGGGATCATCGCGTCCTCACCCGGTGATCGCCAGTGCGATGCCGGCCAGCGCCGTCGCGCCACCGGCGATGCGCATTGCCACAAGCGCCTTGTCGCGCGCGCCCAGGCGGCCAAGGCCGAGGCCGGCCAGGATGCCGGCGCCATGGAGCAGGGCAGTCGATATCGCAAACCCAGCGGCATAGGAGGCGAATGCCGCGGCGCCGATCTCGGCACTATGCGCATGGCCGTGGAAGAAGGCGAAGAAGCCGACGATGATTGCGCCGGCTGCCGCCGGCACCCGCAGCGCCAGCGCAACGAGCAGGCCTAGCACCACCACCGATGCGAGGATCATCGGCTCCACGAATGGCAGCGGCATGCCGGAGAGACCGGCGACAAAGCCCAGCAGCATGACGCCGACGAAGGCTGCTGGCACCAGCAGAGCGTTTCCGTTTTTCACGGAAACGCGGAAACGCTCTAGCTTTTTGTTTTTGCGCAATTCCGGACGGAAAACCGCTGCGCACTTTTCCTGGAATTGCTCTAACAGGGCCCGCCCGCCAAGCATGGCCGCCCACAGGCCCACCGCCACCATGGCGAGGATGTGGTCCAGGCCGGACAGGGGATGGCTGAAGCCGGCGGCGAAGGAGCCATGTTCGGCAGGGTTGAGATGGGCGAAAGCCGGGCTTGCCGCCAGGCTGAGCGCGATCGTGGTCAACAGGGTCTTCTTCTTCATCACCGTCGTCTCTCCTCTTGGCTTCTGCCCGTTTTCAACGGATCGGTTCGTGCACGGTCACCAATTTGGTGCCGTCCGGGAATGTCGCTTCGACCTGCACGTTGTGGATCATCTCCGCCACGCCCTCCATCACCTGGGCGCGGGAGATGACATGCGCGCCGGCCTCCATGAGGTCGGCGACGGAACGTCCGTCGCGCGCGCCCTCGACGAGGAAGTCGGAAATCAGCGCGATCGCCTCCGGATGGTTGAGCTTGACGCCCCGTTCCAGCCGTCGGCGCGCTACCATCGCCGCCATGGCGACCAAGAGCTTGTCCTTCTCCCGAGGTGTCAGATTCATGGTTCAACCGGACCGTTCGTTGTTCTAGATCGACCAAACTTTAGGCAGCGACTGCCCATTCAGTAGTCGCAGCAGGAGTGCCAGCCGCTTGCGCAGGCCATAGCTGTCCGGCGCGTGAAGCCTTGCCAGCAGCTTGTCGACGCCGCCAACTTGCCAGTTGCTGACCGCACCATCCTTGCCGACGATTGCACGCGCCGCGTCCAGATGGCGCCCGGCTTCGGGGCCTGCCAGCAACACTGTTGCCAGGGCGCGCTGGCCGCCGGCTATGGCTGCGCGACCCAGTTGCGCGCCGAGATCCGGGCCAAGCCGGAAATCCTCGGCGTGGATCGGCCGTCCATCGACGCGGATCCGCCAGCGGTCATGGAAACGCGTTTCCGTCACGATCTCTCCCATCGCCTGCCTTCCAAACACCACGGCTTCCACCAGCAGCACGGTAGCGCTGCCGTCCATGTCGACCTCCAGCCGCCGGGACAGGGCCGAACGCTCGAACAGGATCGTCTCTTGCGGAAGCCAAGCAAGATGCGTGCCTTTTTCGGCGGTCAGCCGCGTTTCGACGACGGCTGCACTTTCAGGCGACCTGTAGATGCGCTCGCAGGTCTGGGTGGTGATGACTGCCGACGTGTCTTCGCATGCCTGGACGGTCCAGTTCAGGCGATCACCGCCGGTCAGCCCGCCGGCGGTGTTGATGAGGATGGCTTCGAACGGGTCGCACGTCACACGCGGCATGCGGATCTTGGCGCAGCCCTCCTGGAAGAGGCGGGCGATGCGCGATCGGCCGTGTCGCTGTTCCACCTGGATGTTGCCGTGCCCCACGGCGCGTTGCGGGGCAAGCTCCGCCAGGCTTTCGCTCTTCGTCAGCATGCGCGCCCACCCGTCCGGCCTTGTCGCATGACCCCGAAAATCGGCATCGATTTTCGGAAAGGCAGGGTGGCTTGCGCCACCCATCATGCGCAAAATCAAAGTGCTAGAGCGACCTTTGCGCGTCCAAGGACGCCCGGCGCTCCAGAGCATTTTGTAGCCAAGTGGAATCACTTGGCGTTACAAAAATGCGACTAAAACAAAACTTAGAGCGTTTCCGCGGTTCCGTGAAAAACGGAAACGCTCTAGTCGCATGCCACTTTAAGAGAGTGCGAGGACTTGTCTACCGATCCTGCAGGATCATCTCCGACGCCTTCTCGGCGATCATGATCACCGGCGAGTTCGTGTTGCCGGAGACGATCGTCGGCATGATCGAAGCGTCGACGACGCGCAGGCTGCCGAGGCCGTGTACGCGAAGTCGGTCATCGACCACCGCCATGTCGTCCGAACCCATCTTGCAGGTGCCGACAGGGTGGAAGATCGTCGTGGCGATGTCGCCAACCTTGCGCACCAGATCATCCTGGCTGGTGACCTGAGGCCCGGGCAGCATTTCTTCCGGTTCGAAACGCGCGATCGCCTTGGTCTTCATCAGCCGGCGCGCGTGTTCGATCGATGCGACCGCGACATGCCGGTCGCCTTCCGTCGACAGATAGTTCGGCCGGATCTTTGCCGCCGCCTTCGGATTGGCGCTTTCCATGTGGACGGTACCGCGGCTTTCGGGCCGCAGGTTGCAGACCGAGACCGTCACCGCGGGGAAGCGATGCAGCGGCTCGCCTAGCCGGTCGGTGCTGAGCGGCTGCACGTGGTATTCGAGATCCGGCGTGGCGAGCCTGCTGTCGGAGCGGGCGAAGATGCCGAGCTGGCTCGGCGCCATCGACAGCGGGCCGCTGCGCCACAGCGCGTATTCGGCGCCCATCGCCGCGCGGCGTACGAGATTGTGGTAGCGCTGGTTCAGCGTATCGGCGTTCTTGACCTTGAACACGGTGCGGATCTGCAGATGGTCTTGCAGGTTTTCGCCAACGCCTTGCAGGGCGTGCCGCGTCTCGATGCCCAGATTGGACAGGAGGTCCGGTCTGCCGACGCCAGAAAGTTCAAGGATCTTCGGCGAGTTGATGGCGCCGGCTGCCAGGATCGTTTCTGCAGCCTTGGCGAATTGCAGCTTGCCCTCATGACGGAAGACCACGCCGGTCGCGCGGCGTCCGTCGAAGGCGAGTCGCTCGGTTTCGGCGCCGGTCAGGACGCGCAGGTTGGGGCGGTTGACGATGCTGCGCAGGAACGCCTTGGAGGTGTTCCACCGCACGCCCTTCTTCTGGTTGACCTCGAAATAGCCGGAGCCTTCATTGGTGCCGCTGTTGAAGTCTTCAGTGCGCGGAATGCCGAGCTCCTCGGCAGCGTCGCGGAAAGCATCAAGGATCGGCCAGGAAAGGCGCTGCTTTTCCACCCGCCATTCGCCGCCGGCGCCGTGCATGGTGCTGTTGCCGCCGTGGTAATCCTCGGACTTGCGGAAATAGGGCAGCACATCGTCCCAGCCCCAGCCGCCATTGCCGGCCTGGCGCCAGCCGTCATAGTCGGCGGCCTGGCCGCGCATGTAGATCATGCCGTTGATGGACGAGCAGCCACCCAGCACCTTGCCGCGCGGATAGTTGAGGCTGCGTCCGTTGAGGCCGGCATCCGGCTCGGTCTTCATCAGCCAGTCGGTGCGCGGATTGCCCATGCAGTAGAGATAGCCGATCGGGATATCGACCCAATGGTAGCGGTCGCTGCCGCCGGCTTCGAGCAGAAGCACCTTGTTGCGCGGGTCGGCCGAAAGGCGGTTCGCCAGCACGCAGCCGGCAGAGCCCGCGCCGACAATCACGAAGTCGAATTCGCCGAAGGAAGCGGGTTCGGTCACGGCTGCGCCTGCGTCTTGGCGATGCGTTCCCACATCGGGTTCATCGCCTGGTTGATCTCGCCATAGAGTTGGTAGCGCGCGGCATAGGCAGGGGCAATCGCGCCATTGGGCGAATAGCGCCGTGCAGCCGAGGTCATCGCAGAAGCGCCTGCCGCGAAGTCGGTGAAGACACCGACACCGGTGCCGGCGGCGATCGCAGCACCCAGCGCTCCGGTCTCGCGGCTCCTCGCCACGGTGACGGGCACGCCGAGCACATCGGCGAAGATCTGGGCCCAGACGCCGCTGCGCGAGCCGCCGCCAGACAACACCGCCTCATCGAAATGCGCTCCGGCCCGGTAGAGCGTCTCGACATGGCGCTTGTGTTCGAAGGCAACGCCCTCGAACAGGGCTCTCAGCATATGCGCGCGGCCATGCCAGCCGGCGATGCCGTAGAATCCGGCGCGTGCACGCCCGTTCTGCTGCGAGCCGTACAGGAAGGGGTGGTAGATCGGTACGTCGCCGGCAGGGTCGACGGAAGCGACCAGCTCGCTGGCGTGTTCGAACGGCGATTTTCCATCGCTGGCTTCGTGTTCCAGGAATTCACGTGCGATCCATTCGAGATTGGCCGCCGAGGTGGCGCTGGATTCGATCGCCAGGTAGCGCTGCGGGTCGAAGGTTGACAGCATGAAGATCGAGGGGTCGCGGATAGGCTCGTCGGTGATGACCTGGTTGATGCTCCAGGTGCCGGCAATGATCGAGGCGGCACCCGTGCGGGTCACGCCCGAGCCGATGGCGCTCGCCACCACGTCGAACAGGCCGGCGATCACCGGCGTTCCGGCCTTCAGGCCGGTCAGCGCCGCCACCTGCGCCGTGACATGGCCGGCGATTTCCGCGGATTCCAGTGCCGGCGGCAACAGGTCCATGCAGTCGTCGAGATCGTAGGCGGCGAGCAGGCCCTGTTCGTAGCGGCGCGCCGGCATGCTGAGCAGGCCGCAGCCCGACATGTCGGTGGTGTCGCTCGAGCGCGCGCCGGTCAGCCGGTTGACGACGAAGTCCTTGCACAGGAACACGGTGCCGATGCGCTGGAACAGCTCCGGGGCGAAACGCTTGATCCAGGCAAGCAGTGTCGGTGTCTGCGCAGCCCAGGGCCGCTGCAGGCAATAGGGATAGGTGCGGTCGCCGACATTGGCTTGCGCCCACTCAGCGACGATGCCGACCCCGCGCGTGTCGAGCGACTGGATGCCGATCAGCGGCGCGCCGTCGCGGTCGAGTGCGTAGAGGCCGTTGCCGTGCCCGGCGCAACCGATCGCGACGATGTCGCCGGCATCGATGCCCGCTTGCTCGATGCAGCGGCGGATCACCGTGACGGCATTGGCCCAGAGCTCGCTGAGGTCGCGTTCGACATGGCCGGGCTTCGGCATCGACGAGCGGCCGTCGAGTGCGGCCATCGCCAGTTCCCGCCCTGTGGTGTCGAAGATGATGGCTTTGATGACCGTGTTGCCGGCATCAAGACCCAGAATGTAGTTACCCATCGGCCTCCTCCCGAGGTGTTCCCTTCTCCCACGAGGGGAGAAGGGAAGGGCATCACGACTGGTTGTACAGGTCCCAGGCCTTGGCGCCATCCGCGTTGTCGTGAATGATCGCCATCAGGCCGCGCACGACGGCGCTCGGATTGGCATGCTGGTAGATGTTGCGGCCGTAGACCATGCCGAGCGCACCTTGCGCCATCAGCGCCGCCGACTTGTCGAACACCGCGCGCAGATTCTCCTTGCCGCCGCCGCGCACCAGCACCGGGCAGCGTGCTGCTTCGACGACACGATGGAAGTCTTCAGCCCGGGTGGTCGGGTCGGCCTTGACCACGTCGGCGCCCATCTCGCGCGCCAGGCGCGTCAGCGTCACGATCTTCTCGGCGTCGCCGTCCACCATGTAGCCACCCTGTTCCACTGGCAGCATGGCCAGCGGTTCGATCATCAATGGCATGCCATATTTTTCGCAGTCGGCGCGCACGCGGGAAATGTTCTGCACGCATTGCCTGAACAGGTCCGGCTCGTCAGGCAGCATGAACAGGTTCACCACCACGCAGGCAGCATCCATCTCGATGGCGCCGATCAGCGGCTCGGCCTCGTTCTGCAGCACGGCCCACATCGCACGATGGCGGATCCTGTTGTAGGGGTTGCCCATGTCGATCCGCATGACCAGCGCCGGCTTGTCCTTGCCTGGCACATCCTGGAGCAGGTCGGCCTGGCCGTAATTCATCTGGATGGCATCGGGGCCGGCCTTGACCAGCTTGTCCACCACGCCGGCCATGTCTTCCAGTCCGACCAGGAAGCTCGGCTCGTTGCACACGCCATGGTCGATGGCGACGTCGAGGCAGCGGCCGTTGCCGAACAGCCTGTTCATGCGGACTTTCTTGTTCACGCGCATATCGCGCTCCTTTTGTTGTCGGTCTCGGAGGGGTTGGAGAGGTCGACGCCATGCTGGTGCTTGAGCAGCGCCAGGAACGCGGCGCGCTCCCGTGAACCCTGCTTGGCGTCCCATTTCTTGTGGGCGGCGAGGATATCGAGCACAGCATCGACAAGATCAATCGTGAGGCCGCCGGTGATGGCGATGGTGGTGCGGCGCAGGAAGATGTCGGCCAGCGTCTCGACCTGTTCGCGCTCCACGATCAGCCGGATTTCATTGTGACTGTAGCCGTAACCGGGCAACATGGCGTCCGGTGTCGTGGAAAGCACGTCAGCGACGGCACGAGCCGAGCTGCCGTAGCGCTCGAGTAGCGTCTGCGCGCGCGCCTTGCTGATCTTGTATTCGGACGCCAGTGCTCCACACCAGGTCGCCGTATCTGCAGGGAAATCCCGACCACCGCCGATCGCCAGGTCTTCGGTTCCAAGTTTGCGCGTCAGGTCCAGTCGCTCCAGCGCCATGTCGGCAGCCAAAGCGCCGAAGGAACGGAAGGTGGTCCATTTGCCGCCGATCATACACAGCGTCGCCGGCAGCATGCCGGTCGGCTCGACGAATTCGCAGAAATGGTCGCGCGGGATGCGTCCGGTGAAGCTGTCCTCGCTTGCGGGCAATGGCCGCACGCCGGAGAAACGGAAGACGATCTCCTCTTCGGCGATCCTGATCGACGGAAAGACGAAGGCGAGCGACTGCAGGATGTAGCGTAGCTCATCATCCTCGCAGCGCACCTGGTCGGGATCGTCGACGCGGATGTCGGTCGAGCCGATCAGCACCTTGCCGAGATAGGGGAACAGGATGCAGATGCGCCCGTCCTCGTTCTCATAATAGATCATCTGGCCGGCGAGCGCGTCGTGGAGCTCCTGGCTGTCGACGATGATGTGCGACCCCTTGGTGCCGCCCATCATGGTCGGCGCAGACACGCCGATCGACCTGTTGGTGAGGTCGATCCAGCCGCCGGTGGCATTGATGATCAGGCGGGGGCGCACCGGCAGCGTCTCACCGGAGATGGTGTCGGTCAGCGTAAGGCCGTCCGCATCGGAGCCGACCTGTGCATAGTTGAGTGCATGCGCCGTGGGCGAGGCCGCCATCGCATCGTGCAGCATTTCGAGGCCCAGCCGTTCCGGCCGGCTCACCCAGGCGTCGTAGTAGGTTGCGGAGCTGCGCGTCGCCGGATTGATCGCCGGCCACGTCGCCAGCGTTTTCCGGGCGCCGCGGAAACTGTGCACCGGCATCAGCCGGCGTGACGCGGTGAAGACGTCGTAGAGCGTCAGTCCCGCCTTGATGACGAGCGCGCCACGCCGGCTCGGACGCCGGGTCAGGCCGAGGAAGCGCACCGCGCCGTTGGCGATGCCGGAGAAGATGTCGAAGATCGGCACGGTGGTTGGCAGCGGCGCGACATAATGGGGAGCATTGCGCAGCAGCCGGTCACGCTCGAGCAGCGATTCCTTCACCAGCTTGAATTCACCGTTTTCCAGATAGCGCAGACCGCCATGCACCATGCGCGACAGCGCGGCGCTGGCACCGCCGCAATAGTCGCCCTTTTCAGCCAGCAGCACGTCGACGCCCTGCAAGGCCAGCTCGCGGAAGACGCTGATGCCGTTGATGCCGCCGCCGATCACCAGCACGGCAATATCCGGCCGCTCTCGCAGCGCGGCGAGTGTTTCATTGCGCTTCATGGCAGAATGTCTCGCTTAATCAGGCATCCAACTGGGTCAGATGCGAGGCTATCGCTCTGTCGATGGCGGCCAGTTCCGCTGAATTGAGCCTGACCTCTCCGGCGCGTGCATTGTCGAGGGCCTGTTCGGGATTGCGGGCGCCGCACAGCGCGAAGGTGATGCCGGGCTGCGCCAGCGTCCAGGCGATGACGATCTGCGCCATCGAGGCCTTGTGCTGATCCGAGATCGGCTGGATCGTCTGTTTCAGCGCCGCAACCTTCTGCCGGTTGGATGCCGAGAAGCGCGGATTGTCCTTGCGCTGGTCGTCGCCGGAGAAGGCCCGGCCGGGATCGATCGAGCCGGTGAGCAGGCCGAGCGCCAGCGAAGAATAGCTGAGCGTCGCAACGTCGTTTCTCTGCGTGATCGGCAGCAGGGTGCCTTCGATCTCGCGGTCGATCATCGAATAGCGCTCTTGGATGGCATCGAGCTGCCCGGCAGCGACATACTGCTTCAGCTCTTCGGCGTTGACGTTGCTGGCGCCGATCGCGCGGATCTTGCCTGCGGCCTTCAGCTTCTCCAGCGCGGCAACCGTCTCAGCGATTGGCGTCGTCGGGTCCTGCCAATGGGTGATGTAGAGATCGATATGGTCGGTGCCGAGCCGCCTCAGGCTCTGTTCCACCTCATAGGCGATGCCGTCGGCGCCGAGATAGCGGTGCACCGGCTTGCCGTCCTGGTCGAAGAAATGGTTGCCTTTGCCGGAGTGCCAGTTCAGGCCGCATTTCGTGGCGATCACGACCTTGTCGCGCTTGCCCTTGATCGCCTTGCCGACGATCTCCTCGCTGCGGCCGAGGCCGTAGGCAGGCGCGGTATCGATCAGGCTGACGCCGGCGTCTATCGAAGCTTCGATGGCGTGGATGGAAGCCTGCTCGTCGGTGCCGCCCCACATCCAGCCGCCGATCGCCCAGGTGCCGAGACCGACGGCGGAGGCCTGGATGCCGGATGCGCCGATGGCGCGCTGGATCTGTCTGGAACTCATGCTGCTTCTCTTTCGGCGAGGTCGAGGATGCCGAGGCCGGTGGCCTCGTCGGTGACGATGATGTCGAGATGGTTTCCGCGCATCGCGGACAGGATCGGCGCGACCTTGCTCGGCCCGCTGGCGATGCCGATCGAGCGCGGGATGGTGGCGAATTCGTCCAGCGTCAGCGAAACCAGCGAACGGTTCAGTGTGTAGTCGCTGAGCCTGCCGTCTCTGTCGATCAGATGCGCCAGCAGTTCGCCCGAGGCGCCGGAACGCTCGATGGCCTGGCGGTCGGCGCTGGAGGAGGGGTGCAGGTCGTAATAGGAGGAATCGTCGGTCAGGATCGAGCCGACGCCGACCACGGCGATGGTGGCTTCGCGCGCCCGACGGAACACATCTGCGACAGCGCGCACGCCCATCAGCATCTCGCGCTGTTCCGGCGTATCGGCGAACAGCGGTGCATGGATCTGGTAGGCGCGGCCGCCGAGCTTGTCGGCCATCAGCGAGGCGACGTGGTTGACGTCGGTGTAGTGCTTGCCCTGCACCAGTCCGGTCGCCGGGATTACCTCGACATCGTAGCTGCGGCCGGGCTTGAGGCCGGCGACCAGCGCGCTGACACCCTTGCCGCCGGTGATCGAGATGGTGTCGCCGTCCTTGATCGTTTCGAGAAGCAGACTGGCCGCCGCTTCGCCGACGCGCTGCAACGCCGTCTGCGGGTTCTCCGAGACCGTCGGCACCACCACCGCGCGTTCGATGCCGCCAAGCCCGACCAGCCGCGTTTCGAGGTCGACCAGATGGTCGATCGGCGACTTGATCTTGATCTCCACGAGACCGAGCTGGTGGCCGCGCTTGATCAGGCGGTTCACCGTGGCATGCGAGATGCCGAGTTCCTTGGCGATCTCGGCCTGGGTCTTGCCCTCCATGTAGTGGAGGACAAGCGCCTGATGCATCTGGCGCACGGTCGAGATGTCGTCGCGTGTGCTGGGAGGTGCCATGGTGTCGCGCCTCAGGACTTCTTGGCGTGCAGGAAGTGGTCGGCGGATACCGCGGCCAGCAGGATGCAGCCCTTGATCATGTCCTGCCAGTAGACGGAGATGTCGAGCAGGATCAGCGAGCTGGTGACCACCGACAGCAGCGCGATGCCGAGGATGGCGCCGAAGATTGTGCCGGAGCCACCCTTCAGCGAGGCTCCGCCGATAACCGCCGCCGCGATGATGTTGAGCTCCATGCCGGCGCCGAAGGTCGGCGTCGCGGCGCCGAAGCGCGCCATGTAGATGACGCCGGCGACGCCCGACAGCGTCGCGCACAGCACCGTCACCCAGAACTTCACCTGGTTGGTCTTAATGCCGGAGAACTGCGCTGCCTTCTCGTTGGAGCCGGTGTAGAACACCTTCCGGAAGGCGGTGGCGCGCCGCAGCAGGAAGTCGAAGATCGTCACCACGACCACGAAGATGATGATGACATAGGGAATGCCCTGGAAGCTGCCCTGGCCGATGGCCTTGAACCCCGGCGGCAGCGTGAACAGGGACAAAGGCGTCCCCTTGGTGATGACCAGGCACAGTCCGCGCACGATCACCATCGCAGCCAGCGAGGTGATGAAATGGTTTAGGCCGACCACGGTGACGAAGAAACCCATCACCGCGCCGATCAGCGCGCTGACCGCGATGCCGATCAGGCTGGCGGTCCAGGGGTCCAACCCCATCAGGAACAGCGCGCCGGAAACCACCATGGAGAAGCAGACCACGGAGCCGACCGACAGGTCGATGCCGCCAACGATGAGCAGGATGGTCATGCCGACCACGACGATGCCCTCGATCGAGAAGCTCATCAGCATGGCGCGGAAGTTGCCCCAGGTCAGGAAATGCGGCGATGCGAAGCTCATGGCGATGCACAGCGCCAGGATGATCACGATCAGGCCGGCCTCGCGCATCGAGGCAAGCCGGGCGAAGCTGGAACGGCTCGGGCCCGTGGCCTTGATGTCGGCATGCATGACGGTTTCTCCCGCTCTAGGCGACATGGTTCACCTGTCCTTGATGTGCTGGGGCCGGCTGCACGCCGGAGGCCAGCATGATGATGGCTTCCTCGTCGAGCTCGCCCGCGCCGAGCTCGCCGGCAATCGCGCCTTCGCGCACGACCAGGACGCGATCGCACAGACCGATGAGTTCGGGCAGCTCCGAGGAGATGACGAGGATACCGACACCCTGGTTGGCAAGATCGCGCAGCAGGCGGTGGATTTCGACCTTGGCGCCGACATCGATGCCGCGCGTCGGCTCATCCATGATGATGACCTTGGGCGATACCGAGAGCTGCTTGGCGATCGCCACCTTCTGCTGGTTGCCGCCGGAAAGCGTCGAGACAGGCGCATCGATGCCGGCCATGCGCACGCCGAGGCGCTTGGCAAGGCTGGCCGCCTGATCAGCTTCGGCACGACGATCGAGCAGGCCGAAACGGCCGGTGAGCTTGCCGAGGTCGAGCGCCGAGACATTGGCGGCGATCGACAGATCAAGGAATACGCCGGAACCCTTGCGGTCCTCGGAAAGGTAGACGAGGCCGGCCTGCACGGCGTCGGCATAGCTGCGGATGGTGAGAGGCTTGCCGTCGAGCGCAACGCTGCCGGTGCTTGCCTGCCGCAGGCCGCAGATCGTCTGTGCGATCTCGCTGCGGCCGGCGCCGATCAGGCCGCCGATGCCGAGGATCTCGCCAGCCTTCAGGTCAAGGTCGACATTGGCGAACCGGCTGCCGTCGGAGAGCCCCTTGACGGAGAGCAAGGTGCGGCCGGAGACGGCATCCACGGGAAGCTTGTCGGGGTAGAGCTGGGTGATCTCGCGTCCGACCATCTTGCGCACGACATCGTCGGGGGACGTCGACGCGATGGTTTCGGTCGCGACATAGCGCCCGTCACGGAAGACGGTGACGCGGTCGCAGAGCGAGAAGATCTCGGCCATGCGGTGGCTGATATAGATCACGGAGATGCCGCGCGCCTTCAGGCCGCGCACGATGGAAAACAGCCGCTGGGCTTCGGTTTCGGTCAGTGCCGCGGTCGGCTCGTCGAGGATCAGCACCTTGCAGTCGAGGGTGAGCGCCTTGGCGATCTCGACTAACTGCTGGCTGGAAATGGAAAGGTCGGCGACCTTGGTGCGCACCGGAATGGGCGCGAGCTGGTTCATCGCCTTTTCGGCCTGCGCATAGACTTCGCTGTAATTCATCAGCGGGGCGCGGCGGGCGTTGATCGCCGCCATGCAGATGTTTTCGGCCACCGTCGCGTCCTGGCAGAGCGCGATCTCCTGGTGCACCAGCGCGATGCCGAGCTTCTGTGCCATCGCCGGCGAAGCGATCGTTACCGGCCGGCCGTCGATCAGGATCTCGCCTTCGTCGGGATGCAGCACGCCGCCGATCATGTTCATCAGCGTCGACTTGCCGGCGCCGTTCTCGCCGCACAGCGCGTGCACCTCGCCGCGCCGCAGCTCGAGCTCGACGCCGCTGAGCGCCTTGACCGGGCCGAACGCTTTGGAAAGGTTGCGGATCTGAAGGACGGGCGCGTCGGTCACGCCATGCTCCTGCGAAAGATTCTGAAAAGGTGCCGGAAGGGACTGTCCCTTCCGGCCAGTTGATGGTTCAGACCGAAGTTTACTCTTCGATGCCCTTGGTGCCACGCCGCTTGAGATACTTGTCCCAATAGAAATCGTCGGCGTTGTCCTTGGTTACGATCGAGAAGCCATTGTCTACGAACGGTACCTTCATGGCGTTGGTGCCGGCGCGCTTGGCGTCATTCATCGGATCGATCAGCTCGGGGTGCTTGGCCAGCCAGAGCAGCATGAAGCCCATATAACCCTGCATGCCCTGGTTGGGGTTGACCGAACCGAAGATCTCGCCGGCCTTGATCATGTCGAGGATCTTGGCGTTGACGTCGGCCAGCATCACCTTGATCTTGCCGCCGCCTTCCTTGGCCGCCTGTGCGGCGCCGATCGCCGAATTGGCCTCCGGCATGAAGACGGCGCCGAGGTCGGGATGCGCCTGGGCGAGACTGAGCACTGCCTGATAGGCCTTGGTCGGGTCCTGGTTGGAAGCAGCGCGGCCGACGAGCTTCATGTCAGGCCATTTGGCTTCCATGCGGGCGACGAAAGCCGAGACGCGCTTGTCGTGATTGTCCTGGCCGGGGTTCTCCAGCACGGCGTATTCGCCCTTGCCGCCCATCGATTCCGCGACGGCGTCGGCAGCGTAGGTGCCTTCGGCAACATTGTCGGAGGTGATGTAGGAGACACGCTTGGAATTGGGCGAGTCGGCCGCGAAGGTCACGACGGCGGTACCCTGGTCGATGGCGCGGTTGATCGGCTCGATGAACGGGTCGGAGTTCATCGGGTGAACCAGGATGCCGGCCGGCTTCTGGGCGAGCGCCTGGTCGAAGGTGGCGATCTGCTTGTTCACGTCATATTCCGGCGTGCCGGTATAAGCGGTTTCGCAGCCGAACTGCTGGCCGGCCTGCTTGAACATCTCATAGACCGGGAACCAGTATTCGACGCCCGACACCATGACGTTCATGACGTATTTTTCGCCGGGCTGGCATTTGAATGGGTTGGCGGTTTCAGCGAGCGCCGGAGCCGAACTCATGAAGGTCGACGCCGCTGCCGCCATGGCGAGCGTGCTCAGAAATTTGCGCAAGTTTCCTCCCTTGGCCGAAGCCATTCCTCAAGAACCGTCGCGGCGCCTCTGCGCCGTTTCATGGATTGATTGCAGCCGGACTTCCTCCCGAAGCCGGCAACTGGATCATTGCAGCATGCGACGATACTGTCAATAAAATTCATATACTGAAATATATTTCACATCAACCAGCCATTGACCGGAAAATGAACCACTCCGTCACTTGCACAAACCGGAGCGGTTCTGGCAACTGGCAAGGCCGTGCCCGATCCGGTGGCAGCATGCGAGGAGTGGCGATGACCGTCAGCATCAAGGACTTCGGTTTGACCTGCGGTTCGCTGCCTTCCGGCATGCTGAACGCCATCACCGATGTTGCTGGTGTTCAGGTCGGCCATGTCACGATGCGCGATGGCGACATCAACACCGGCGTCACCGCCATCCTGCCGCATGGCGGCAATCTTTTCCGCAACAAGGTGAGGGCGGCATCCGAAGTCATCAACGGTTTCGGCAAGACGGTCGGGCTGGTGCAGCTCGATGAGCTCGGCACGATCGAGACGCCGCTGCTTTTGACCAACACGCTTTCGGTCGGCATATGCGCAACCGCATTGATCCGGCAGGCGATCCGGCAGAACCCGGACGTCGGTCGTCGCACCGGCACCGTCAACCCGCTCGTCGCCGAATGCAATGACGGGCCGCTCAACGATATTCAGGCGCTTGCGGTCAGCGAGGCGCATGCGCTGGCCGCGATCGAAGCCGCCGGCGAAGGGCCGGTCGAGCAGGGCAGTGTCGGCGCCGGCACGGGCATGACCTGCTTCGGCTTCAAGGGCGGCATCGGCACCGCGTCGCGGCGCTTCGTGCTCGATGGCCACGATCATCATCTTGGCGCACTCGTGCTCTCCAACTTTGGCAGGGCAGGTGATCTCGTGCTGCCCGACGGTCGTCGTCCCGATGCTCGCCGGCCGTCCGAAGCCGAGAGCGGGTCGGTGATCATCGTTATGGCCACCGACGTGCCGCTTGAACACCGGCAGCTGAAACGTGTCGCCCGCCGCGCCGGCGCCGGCATCGCCAGGCTTGGCGCGTTCTGGGGGCATGGCAGCGGTGACATTGCAATTGCTTTCTCGACCGCCGATCCGGTCGACCACGACGAGAAACGCGGTCTGGTTCCGGTCCAGGTGTTGAATGAGTCGCGCATCGACCTGCTGTTCCAGGCCGCCGCCGAGGCAACCCAGGAAGCGGTGCTGAATTCGATGCTTGCCTCGCCTGCTTTCAAAGGCAGGAACGATGCGCGCCGTCCATCCCTGGCGGAGTGGCTGCGGGCAAACGTCTGAGCCTCTTTCTCCTTCAAGGAGAGTGGCGGTGCGCTGTTCTGCACATGTTGAAAAGGGGTGCAACCTTCGCGGGCGAACTGCGGAGGACGCACGTCCGCGCCATTGGCCATCATCCCCATAAACCCTCCGCCAACACGGAAGTTTGTGGACATTAGTCTTGACAGAAATACATATGTTCAATACCCGTCAGGCATCTGAATAGCCTGCATGTGGGAGGAGTGACTGCTATGGCTTCCAATATTGCGTTGACGGGTCTGGCCCGTGATCTCGAGGAGCGCGGCAAGTCCGGAAAGCCGATCCGCATCGGCCTGATCGGCTCGGGCGAAATGGGCACCGACATCGTGACGCGTGTCGCGCACATGTCCGGCATCGAGATCGGCGCGATCTCCGAACTGAACATCCCCAATGCCCATAAGGCTGTCGACATCGCCTTCCAGGAAGGCGGTCATTCGAAGGAAGTGTCGAATGCTTCGGCCATGACCGAGGCGATGGAGGCCGGCAAGGTTGCCGTCACCAACGACGCCGACCTCATCATCAACAACGATCTGATCGACGTTGTCATCGATGCCACCGGCGTGCCGGCTGTCGGCGCCGAGATTGGCCTGCGCGCCATGGAGCACGGCAAGCATCTCGTCATGATGAATGTCGAAGCCGATGTCACCATTGGCGCCTATCTGAAAAGCGAGGCCGACCGCCTCGGCGTCACCTATTCGCTCGGCGCCGGCGACGAACCATCCTCCTGCATGGAACTGATCGAATTCGTCTCGGCGATGGGCCATCCCATCGTTGCCGCCGGCAAAGGCAAGAACAACCCGCTCAACATCGATGCCACGCCTCCCGCCTATGAGGAGGAAGCGGCGCGCCGCCACATGAATGTGCGCATGCTGGTCGAGTTCGTCGACGGTTCCAAGACCATGGTCGAGATGGCGGCCATCGCCAATGCCACCGGCCTCGTGCCCGACAAGGCCGGCATGCACGGTCCGGCCGCAACGCTCGGAGAGCTCAACAAGGTGCTGATCCCGGAAAAGGACGGTGGTGTCCTCTCCAGGGTTGGCGTCGTCGATTATTCGATCGGCAAGGGCGTTGCGCCGGGCGTCTTCGTCGTCGCCGACATGTCGCATCCGCGCGTTTCGGAACGCATGGAAGATCTGAAGATGGGCAAGGGCCCGTATTTCACCTTCCATCGTCCTTACCACCTGACCTCGCTGGAAGTGCCGCTCACCTGCGCCCGCGTCGTGCTCTACGGCAAGGCCGACATGGTGCCGCTGGCCAAGCCCGTCGCCGAGGTCTGCGCCGTCGCCAAGAAGGATATGCAGCCGGGCGAAAAGCTCGATGCCATTGGCGAATATTGCTACCGCGCCTGGATCATGACCGCGCCGGAAGCACACGCCGCCAAGGCCATCCCGTGCGGCCTGTTGCAGGGCGGCTCGGTGACGGCGCCGATCAAGAAGGGCGAACTGATCACCTACGCCAACGCCGCTCCGGCGCCAGGCTCCAAGATCGCCGAGCTGCGTGCCCGGCAGGACAAGCTCGTCTACGGCAACTGAGGAAGCATCATCATGGCCACCGCCAGGAAAGCCGCCAACAACGAGGCGGCGCAACCCAACCTGCCATTTGCCTTCCGAAAGTACACGGCTGAGCAGCTGCGTGAAGTGCTGCACAAGATGTATCTGATCCGCCGCTTCGAGGAGGGCGCTGAAGACGCCTATATGCGCGGCCTGATCCACGGCACCATGCACCTGTCCATCGGCCAGGAGGCCAGCGCCATGGGCATCTGCATGCCGCTCACCGATCAGGACCAGATCACCTCCACGCATCGCGGCCACGGTCACTGCATTGCCAAGGGCGCGGATGTGAAGCGCATGTTTGCCGAATTCTTCGGCAAGACCACCGGCTACTGCAAGGGCCGTGGTGGCTCCATGCACATCGCCGACGTCACCAAGGGCAATCTCGGCGCCAACGGCATCGTTGCCGGTGGCATTCCGATTGCGGTCGGGGCTGCCCTTGCCGCCAAGAAGCTCAGGACCGGCAAGGTCGCTGTCTCCTTCTTCGGCGACGGCGCCAACAACGAGGGCGCCTTCCATGAGGCGCTCAACATGGCCGCCGTATGGAAGCTGCCGGTGATCTTCGTGTGCGAGAACAACGGCTACGGCATGTCGACCTCGACCGAGCGCTCGACGGCTGTGAAGAACATCGCCGACCGCGCCGGCGCTTATGCGATGCCTGGCGTCATCGTCGACGGGAATAATTTCTCCGAAGTGGCCGAGGCCGCCAACGCCGCTGTTGAGCGTGCCCGGGCCGGCGAGGGTCCGACGCTGATCGAATCCAAGACCTACCGCTACCGCGGTCACTCCAAAAGCGATCGCAACCGCTACCGCACCAAGGAGGAGATCGAGGACTGGATGGCCAACCGCGATCCGATCGCGCTGTTCGAAGCCGAGCTGAAGGAGTTCGGCATCATCGACGACGCAGGCATCGAGGCGGTGCGCGAAGCGGTGAAGAAAGAGATTGCCGACGGCATCGAGTTCGCCAAGGACAGCCCGAGCCCGGAAATCCGCGACCTTGAGAATTACGTCTATACGGAGGTTGCGTGATGGACGTCGCCGTGCGTGAGCTGAGTTATGCCCAGGCCATCCAGGAAGCCATGGCGATCGCCATGGAGCAGGACGAGCGCGTTTTCCTGATGGGCGAGGACATCGGCGTCTATGGCGGCGCCTTCCAGGTCACCGGCGATCTGGTCGAGCGTTTCGGTTCCGAGCGCGTCATGGACACGCCGATCTCGGAACTGGGCGGCGCGGGTGTCGCCGTTGGCGCGGCCCTGACCGGCCTTCGTCCGATCTTCGAGTTCCAGTTCTCCGATTTCGCCACGCTCGCCATGGAGCAGATCGTCAACCAGGCCGCCAAGATGCGCTTCATGCTGGGCGGCGAGGTTTCGGTTCCTGTTGTGATGCGCTTCCCCGCCGGTTCCGGCACGGGTGCCGCCGCGCAGCACAGCCAGAGCCTGGAAGCTTGGCTTGGCCATGTGCCTGGCTTGAAGGTGATCCAGCCGGCGACCCCGCATGACGTGAAGGGCATGCTGCTGGCGGCCGTGGCCGATCCCGACCCGGTGATGATCTTCGAGCACAAGCTGCTCTACAAGATGAAGGGCCCGGTGCCGGAAGGCCATTACACCGTGCCGATCGGCAAGGCCGATGTCCGTCGCCAGGGCCGCGACCTCACCATCGTGGCCACCTCGATCATGGTGCACAAGGCGCTTGAAGCGGCCGCCGCACTGCAGGCCGAGGGCATCGACATCGAGGTCATCGACCTGCGCACCGTGCGCCCGATGGACAAGCAGACCATCATCGACAGCGTCAAGAAGACCTCGCGGCTTCTCTGCGTCTACGAGGCGGTGAAGACGCTGGGCATCGGCGCAGAAGTTAGTGCCGCTGTCGCCGAAAGCGATGCCTTCGACTATCTCGACGCGCCGATCGTGCGCCTGGGCGGCGCCGAAATCCCGATCCCGTACAATCCGGAGCTCGAAAAGGCGACGGTGCCGCAGGTGCCTGATATCGTCGCGGCCGCGCGCGACCTCGCTAAGGGAAAGCGCTGACGATGCCAGTCGAAGTCATCCTTCCCAAGGTCGACATGGACATGGCGACCGGGCAGATCTCGCGCTGGTTCTTCGAGGAAGGCGCCACCGTCAAGCAGGGCGATGTCCTGTTCGAGATCGAGACCGACAAGGCGGCGATGGAAATCGATGCGCCGGCTTCCGGTACGCTGCGCAACATCACCGGCAAGGAAGGCGTCGACATTCCGGTCGGCGCGCCGGTCGCCTGGATCTATGCCGAAGGCGAGGACGCCGCTGCGCCTGCACCAGCATCCGCCGAGCCGCAGCCTGTTGCGACCGCCAAAACTGAAACACCGATGTCCTCCTCCCAGGACAAGGCCGCGCAGACCGCGCTCGCCGTGCAGGAGACGCCTGCGCCGGCAGGC